>NZ_PGGW01000071.1 GCF_002794255.1 Streptomyces carminius | reverse complement strand
CTGGGCGAGCCGGGGGCGTACCCGTACACCCGGGGCGTCTACCCGAGCATGTACACCGGGCGGCCGTGGACGATGCGGCAGTACGCCGGGTTCGGCACGGCGACCGAGTCCAACGCGCGCTACAAGCAGCTCATCGCCAACGGCACCATGGGTCTGTCGGTCGCCTTCGACCTGCCCACCCAGATGGGCCACGACTCCGACGCGCCGATCGCGAGCGGCGAGGTCGGCAAGGTCGGCGTGGCGATCGACTCGATCGAGGACATGCGGGTGCTGTTCGACGGCATCCCGCTGGGCGAGGTCTCCACCTCGATGACGATCAACGCGCCGGCGGCCGTGCTGCTGCTGCTCTACCAGCTCGTGGCCGAGGAGCAGGGCGTGCCGGCGGCGAAGCTGACCGGCACCATCCAGAACGACGTGCTCAAGGAGTACATCGCCCGCGGCACCTACATCTTCCCGCCCAGGCCCTCGCTGCGGCTGATCTCGGACATCTTCAAGTACTGCCGGGCCGAGATCCCGCGCTGGAACACCATCTCCATCTCCGGCTACCACATGGCCGAGGCCGGGGCGACGCCCGCGCAGGAGATCGCCTTCACCCTGGCCGACGGCATCGAGTACGTACGCACCGCGGTCGCGGCCGGCATGGACGTGGACGACTTCGCGCCGCGGCTCTCCTTCTTCTTCGTCGCCCGCACCACGATCCTGGAGGAGGTCGCCAAGTTCCGCGCGGCCCGCCGGATCTGGGCGCGGGTGATGAGGGAGACCTTCGGCGCGAAGAACCCCAGGTCGCTGATGCTGCGCTTCCACACCCAGACCGCGGGGGTGCAGCTCACCGCCCAGCAGCCCGAGGTGAACCTGGTGCGCGTGGCCGTGCAGGGCCTGGGCGCGGTGCTGGGCGGCACCCAGTCACTGCACACCAACTCCTACGACGAGGCCATCGCGCTGCCCACCGACAAGTCGGCCCGGCTGGCGCTGCGCACCCAGCAGGTGCTGGCGCACGAGACCGACGTGACCGCCACCGTCGACCCCTTCGCCGGGTCCTACGTCGTCGAGAGGATGACCGACGAGATCGAGGAGCTGGTCACCGGGCTGATCGGGAAGGTCGAGGAGCTGGGCGGCGCGGTGGCCGCCATCGAGCACGGCTACCAGAAGGGCGAGATCGAGCGCAGCGCGTACCGCATCGCCCAGGAGACCGACTCCGGCGAGCGGGTGGTCGTCGGGGTCAACCGCTTCCAGCTCGACGAGGAGGAGCCCTACGAGCCGCTGCGGGTGGACCCGGCCATCGAGGCCCAGCAGGCCGAACGCCTGGCCAAACTGCGGGCCTGGCGTGACCAGGCCCGTGTGGACGAGTCACTCGTCCTGCTCAGGAAGGCCGCCGAGGGGAGCGACAACGTGCTGTACCCGATGAGGGAGGCGCTGCGCGAGCGCGCCACCGTCGGCGAGGTCTGCAACACGCTGCGCGAGGTGTGGGGCGCCTACACCCCCACCGACACCTTCTGACCACAGGCCCGAGGGGAGAGGAGGAACACGACGATGCGCAACCGAATCCGCGTGGTGATCGCCAAGCCGGGGCTCGACGGCCACGACCGCGGCGCCAAGGTGATCGCGCGGGCGCTGCGCGACGCCGGTATGGAGGTCATCTACACCGGCCTGCACCAGACGCCCGAGCAGATCGTGGACACCGCGATCCAGGAGGACGCCGACGCGATCGGCATGTCCATCCTCTCCGGTGCGCACAACACGCTCTTCGCCAAGGTGCTGGAGCTGCTGCGCGAGCGTGACGCGGAGGACATCAAGGTCTTCGGCGGCGGCATCATCCCCGAGGACGACATCGCCCCGCTCAAGGCCCAGGGCGTCGCCGAGATCTTCACGCCCGGCGCCCCCACCGGCCAGGTGGTGGAGTGGGTCCGCTCCCATGTGGGATCGGTGGCGGCCTGACCCCGTCCGGATCCTGCGACCGCCGGGCCCAGCCCACCGGTCTCCCCGGCCGCAGGGGAGTCGGCGGATCCGGTGGCGCCGACCGTACAGAACGGAATGCGCCGCACACAGGCGCCGTCGACCGAAGGTGGACCTCTCCATGACCAGCGACTCGGCTACACGCACCGCGAACGTGCTCGGCAGGCCCTTCTCCCTGGGAAGTCTCACTGTTCGCAACAGGATCGTGATGGCGCCGATGACCCGCGAGTTCTCACCCGGCGGCGTGCCGGGCGCCGAGGTGGCGGAGTACTACGCCCGGCGGGCTGCCGCTCAGGTGGGGCTGATCATCACCGAGGGCACGTACATCGGGCACCCCGCCGCCGGCGACAGCGACCGCGTGCCCCGTTTCCACGGGGAGGAGGCACTCGACGGCTGGACGAAGGTGGCGGACACGGTCCACCGCGCGGGCGGACGGATCATTCCGCAGCTGTGGCACATGGGCATGGCGCGTGCCGCCGGCTCCCCGGCTTTCCCGGACGTCCCGCGCATGGGCCCCTCGGGCATCCCCCCGCAGGGGAGGGAGCGGGGCCACGCGATGACGCAGGCGGACATCGACGCCGTGGTCGGAGCCTTCGCCACCGCTGCAGCCGAGGCCGAGGCCCGCGGCTTCGACGGTGTCGAACTGCACGGTGCCCACGGCTACCTGATCGACCAGTTCCTGTGGAACTACACCAACCGCCGCACCGACGCCTATGGCGGCGACCTCGTCTCCCGCACCCGTTTCGCCGCCGAAGTCGTCGCGGCCTGCCGTCAGGCGGTCTCCGCGGACTTCCCGATCCTCTTCCGCATGTCCCAGTGGAAGCAGGGCGGCTACCAGGCCAGGATCGCCCCGACGCCGCAGAAGCTCGAAGCCCTCCTGACTCCGCTGGTCGAAGCCGGAGTCGGCGCCTTCCACTGCTCCACGCGCCGCTACTGGCTGCCGGAGTTCGAGGACTCCGACCTCAACCTGGCAGGTTGGGTGAAGAAGATCTCCGGTCGTCCCACCGTCACGGTCGGTTCGGTGGGCTTGGACAACGAGTTCTTCAACGCCTTCCAGGGGAAGGGGAGCGGCGTCGCGGACATCGGCGCCCTTCTGGAAAGGGCGGAGCGAGACGAGTTCGATCTTGTCTCGGTCGGCCGCTCCCTGCTGGGTGACCCGGAGTGGGCCGCGAAGGTCCTCGCGGGCCGCTTCGGTGAACTCCGGCCCTTCGACGCGGAGAACCTCGCCACCCTCTACTGAGTCCGTCGTCCGTGCCGTCCCGGACGGCCGTACGGCAGCACACACGGGAGGCTCACCGAGGCGGGCCGGCTGGACGACCGCCGCGCTCGGCCCCGCCCGCGGCCGGGCCAGGGCTTCGCGCGTGCACCCGGCCACGACCGGCTGCTGTCCCGGACGGCCGTGCCGGTCGGGGGAGGGAAGGACTTCGGCTCGGGTTCGGGTGTGGGGTCCGGTTCGCCGCCGTCGTCCCCGTGCCCACTGAGCCGGTGGGCACGGGGACGCTGTGGCGTCGTCACAGCTCGATCTCGTCCAGCAGTTCCGTCGCCGACGCCCGCGCGCCCGGGGCGACCTTGTGGTCCAGCAGGCGGAAGACCTGCTCGGCGCGGATGGCCGGCCAGTGCTCGGGCAGGTGCTCGGCCGGCAGGTGCGGATCCTGGCGGACGAGCTGCGGCCAGTCGGTGTGCAGCAGGATCTGGCAGGCGAGGTCGTCGTCGGCGACCGGCGGGGTGCTGGTGTCCCACCGCTCCAGGAACGCCCGGTAGCGGGCGGCGACGGCCTCGACGTCGAAGGCGCGGCGGACCAGGTCGGCGGAGTCGGTCAGACCCGTGGGCCGGGCCCGCAGGGTGGTGATGTGGTCCCCCAGGCCGAGGGGGGCCAGGGCCGTCACGACGTCCCGGGTGCCCGCCGCGATCCACAGGCCGCCCTGGAGCGGGGCGAACCCGGCCCAGGTCAGCCGGGAGCGCAGGTCGTGGCGCGCGCTGCCCCGGTCGTTGGGCAGGGTGAAGCCGACCACGGTCCAGGTGCCGTCCCAGTCCCGGTTGATCGCGCCGGTGTCGCGGACCCGGCGGCGCCCGTCCTCCAGCACCCCGGCGGCGTGCTGCGTGAGCCCGAAGTACGCCTTGCGCCCCCTGCGGTGCCGGGCCAGCAGGCCGCGCTTGGTCATACGGGCCAGGGTGGAGCGCACCGCCTCCTCCGACACCCCGAGGCGGGCGAAGACGTCGATGACGCTTCCCGAGTAGACGGCGACCTCGCGGTCCAGCACGTAGATGCCCAGGAAGCTGAACATGAGCGACTGCGGACGGGCCGAGGCCGCCGCGGTGGGCTCGTCGTTGTCGGATGTCACGTCACGAGGGTAGACGAGGCGCCCGATGCTGGTCACGATCTCGACCCAGGCAAAAAAAGTGCCTCACTTTGAGTGGATCGGCCGACCGGGCCGGTCACGGCCCGCCACCCACCGGGCGCCCCGGGCGGTACGGGCAGCCACGTCAGCCGCCCCGGGAACACCGGTTCCCACCGGGCCGGCCCCCCTCGGCCGAGCAAGGAAGCTCACGACATGCAGGCCGCTTCCCCCCGACAGCCACACCCGAAGCCGGCGCACGACCCCGTACAACTGCGCCGGGCGGTGACCTCCAGCTTCATCGGGAGCGTCATCGAGTACTACGACTTCCTCCTGTACGCCACCGCCGCCGCGGTGGTCTTCGCCGAGGTCTTCTTCTCCAACCTCAGCCCGCTGGCCGCCACCCTCGCCGGCTTCAGCACCTTCGCCACCGGATACCTGGCCAGACCGCTGGGCGGCATCCTCTTCGGGCACTTCGGGGACCGGATCGGCCGCAAGCGGATGCTGGTCCTGACGATGTCCCTCATGGGCGTCGCCAGCTTCCTCATCGGCGTCCTGCCCACCTACGAGCAGGCCGGCACCCTGGCCCCGGTCGCGCTGGTGCTGCTGCGCATCGTGCAGGGCGTGGCGGTGGGCGGCGAGTGGGGCGGCGCCGTGCTCATGTCCGCCGAGCACGCCACCGGGCGGCGGGGGCTGTGGGCCAGCTTCACCAACGCCGGGGCGCCCTTCGGCATGGCGCTCTCCACCGTCGCCCTCTCCGGGACGGCCGCCATCGTGGGGGAGGACGCCTTCATCTCCTGGGGCTGGCGCATCCCCTTCCTGCTCAGCCTGATGCTGCTGGCCGTCGGCCTGTTCATCCGGCTGCGGGTCGCCGAGACCCCGGTGTTCGCCGAGGAGGAGAGGCGGCTGCGGCAGGCGCCGCGCCGGTCCCTGCCGCTGTGGGACGTCGTACGCCACCACCCCCGGGTGCTGCTGCTGGGGATCGGGGTCGGCCTGTCCGCGTTCGTCGTGCAGGGCATGCTGACCACCTACCTGATCGCCTACGCGGTGAACGGCGGCTACGAACGGCAGACGGTGCTCTACAGCCTGGCGCTCTCCTCGACCCTGGCGGTGGCCGGCATCGTGGGCTGGTCGTCGCTCTCCGACCGGCTGGGGCGCCGCCCGGTGGTGACGGCGGGCGCGCTGGCGGTGGCGGCCTACTCGTTCGTACTGTTCCCGATGGTCGACAGCGGCAGCACGGGAATGCCCGTCCTGGCGCTCGTGATCGGGCAGTCGCTGCTGCACCCGCTGATGTACGGCCCGCTCGCGGCGCTGTACACGGAGCTGTTCGCCACCCGCAACCGCTACACCGGCGCGTCCCTCGGCTACCAGATCGCCGGTCTCGGCGCCGGTTTCGCGCCGCTGATCTTCACCAAGGTGCAGGCCGAGACCGGGGACAACGCCACACTGGTCATCCCCGTGATCGTCGCCGCGTTCTGCCTGGCGGCGGTGGTCTGCATCGCCGTCCTCGGCGAGCCTGTGGCACTTCGCGGTGAGCGTGCTGCCGGGACTGCTGCAGACCCCGGCGTACGCGCGGGAGGTGCTGGCCGCGGGCGGGCTGGCGGGGGAGGAACTGGAACGGCAGGTCACGGCGCGGACGAGCCGGCGGGAGCTGCTGGAGGGCAAGAACGCCCCGCCGCTGAGGACGATCCTCTCGGAGGCGGTGCTGCGCACACCGCTGCGGAACGCGGGGGAGTGGCGGGAGCAGTTGGAGCACCTGCTGGAGATGGCCGAGCGGCCGAACGTCACGATGCAGGTGCTGCCGCTGAGCGCCGGCATGCACGGGCTGGTCAACGCCACCGTGATGTTCCTGCGGCTCCCGGGCGGACAGACGGCGGCCTACCTGGAGAACGGCTACCGGGGCGACCTCATCGAAGCGGACGCTCCGGTCGAACGCCTGCAACGCGCGTACGATGCGATGCGCGACTCCGCGCTGCCCCCTGCCGAGTCGCAGAAGTTCGTCCTGGCCATCCTGGAGGAAGTGCTGTGCGACGTTCCATCGACCTGAGTGCCGCGACCTGGCGCAAGAGCAGCTACAGCAATCAGGACGGAGGCGAGTGCGTCGAGGTCTGCGACGACTTCGCCGCCGTCGTACCCGTACGGGACAGCAAGACCCCGCAGGGGCCGGTACTCGTCTTCCCGGCGGCGGGCTGGTCCTCGTTCGTGTCGGCGGTCAAGAACGGGCACCCGACCGCCTGAACCCGAAAGCCGGTGGCCCCGCGATCGCCCGGATCGCGGGGCCACCGGCGTTGTCCGGATAAATGGCGGCCACGGGATATCCGTCGCGCCCATGCCGCCGGACCTGCTAGAAAGCCCGTCGGGGGCGCACTCCGGTCGGCCGTCGCGCCGGGCGACATCCGGGCGCGGGGCCGGGGGAACCGGGATGTCTCACACCGCGAGGTGTGTGCGCCGCCCTGTGCACACCGACCACTGCACCGCGAGAGACGGGCGGAAAAAAATCCATATGAGGAAGACTTCACGACGGGCCGCGAGCGGCCCCGGGGGGACCTGCCGGAAGGTACTGTCGGCCGCGCTGGCGACGGCCCTCTCGGCGGGAACGCTCGCACTTCTCCCGGCAGCCGCGACGGCCGCCGAGGGCCCCGCACACGAGGACTCCGCGCGGGTGTCGACGCAGTCGAACACCCCGCCGGACACGCCCTCCAACCACTCCACCGACCCGTCCGTGCCCTGCGCCGACGGCGTCATCGGCACCACCGACTACGTCACGCTGCGCGCCGAGGTGAACGACGCGGAGGACAACAACCTCACCGCCGAGTTCCGCTACGCGCCCGAGGACGGCCCGGCCGTGACCGCCGAAGTCAAGGCGAGCAGCGGCTCCGTGGCGAGCGTGTACGTCCCGTCGGACAACCTCCGGGAAGGGGTGACGTACTGGTGGGAGGTCAGGGCCGGTGACGGCACCGCCCACAGCCCCTGGACCGACAGGTGCACGTTCAGCCTGGACAAGGAGCGCCCGTCGAGCCCGCCCGGGGTGACCTCCGAGGAGTTCCCGGAGGAGGAGGACGGCAACCCGGTCCGTACGGAGGGGAAGTTCACCTTCACCGCGGGCGGTGTGGACGACGTCGTCCGCTATGTGTGGGGGACCGAGGACGGCGCCGGCGGGTCCATAGACGCCGACGGGCCGGGCGGTTCCGCGACGGTCACCCACCGCCCGCTGCGGTCCGGCCCGCAGTACCTGTACGTCCGCAGTCTCGACGCCGCGGGCAACCAGTCGGACCTGAGGCGCTACCTCTTCCACCCGACGCGCCCCCCGCACCGGGACAGGTCCGGTGACCTCGACGGTGACTCCGCCGTCGACCTGTGGCTTGTCGACCCGGACACCGGGGCCCTGCTGTTCCACCGGGGCCGGGGCGACGGCACGTTCGAGCCGGGCCGCCGGGCCGCCGGGTCGGCGACGAGCGGTTCTTCGGAGAGGCGGTCCTCACCCATCGCGGTACCTGGAACGAGGACTACTACGAGGACGTCGTCATCCTGCGCCCCGGCTGGGACGACCCGAGGGTCAAGGAACTGTGGGTCCACGAGGGCAACGGCGACGGCGGCCTTACCTCCCCGGACAGCGGGAGCTGGCAACTGAAGGTCGTGGACGATGCCGACGACCACTGGGCGGACGCCGACCAGATCCTGTCCGTCGGCAGCCTCAACGACGACGACGGCGACGGCAGGGTCGACGACAGCGACGCGCCCGATCTGCTGGTGAAGTCCGGCGGGGAGCTGTGGCTCTACTTCGGCCACCGGGTGAGCCCGTTCCTCGACGAAATCCTGCCGGTCCGGCTCGGCGGCGCCGACTGGCAGGACATGACGCTCCTCGCGCCCGGCGACCTGAACGGGGACGGCCTGCCCGAGCTGTGGGCCCGCGACACCGTGAAGGGCACCGTCCACCAGTACACCAGCCGCCCGAACCCGGTGGCGGACGGTGCCGCCGTCGCGGACCTGAGCGTGTACGCCGACCCGGCCGTCCGTACCACCTCCATCGGCAGTGGCTTCACCGCCGCCGCGTATCCGCACCTGTCCACCGGCGGCGACTTCGAGGGCGACGGTTTCGCGGACCTGTGGGCCCGGAGTGACCGGGGCGACCTGGTCGGCTTCTCCGGCCGTGCCCTCACCGACGGCTCCGCGTTCGGCCCGGCCCGCCCGCTGATCACCGGCGGCACCCCGTAGGACGGGCACCCGGTGGCCTCCCGTCCGGAGGCCACCGGCCGGTGGACGCCGAGCGGCGGCCGCCGGGGCTCCGGCGCACGGTCCCGGCCGCCGGGCACCCCCGGGTGCCCGGCGGCCGGGTCTCACAGGTCGAGGGAGTCGAGCCAGTCGATCAGGAGCCGGTTGGTCTCCTCGGGGCGCTCCTGCTGGACGAAGTGGCCGCAGCCGTCCAGGACGTGTGAGCCGGCGAGGTTGGGCAGGGTGGTGGGATACGCCGCGATGGACTTGGCCAGCCAGGTGGTCGAGGCGTCCAGGGAGCCGCCGATGAACAGCGACGGCTGGGTGATCGGGGCTCCGGCGTGGTCGGCCAGGTCCTCCCAGTCCCGGTCCATGTTGCGGTAGCGGTTCAGGGCGCCGGTCATTCCGGTGCGCTCGAACTCCCCGGCGTAGAAGTCGAGATCGTCCTCGCTCAGCCAGGCCGGAAGCCGGCCGTCGGCGGGGGCGCGGTCGCGCATCGTGCCGCCGCGGCTGACGAAGTACGGGTGCGGGGCGCCGGGCGGGGGCATGGTGTCGGCGGACAGTGCGGCACAGAGGCCGCCCAGCCAGCCGCGCACGTCCGGCTCGATCTCGGCCTCGGCGCGGCCCGGCCGCTGGAAGTAGGAGACGTAGAACTCCTCCTCCCCGCCGTCCCCGCCCATCCGCGCGAAGACCTCGGTGGGCCTCGGCCCGCCGGGTGGGGTGTAGGGCACGCTGAGCAGCCCGACCGCGCGGAAGGTCTCGGGCCTCAGCAGGGCGGAGGTGGCCGCGATCGGCGAGCCCCAGTCGTGCCCGACGATCACGGCGCTCCGCTCGCCCAGGGCGTGCACCACGGCGGCGTTGTCCGCCACCAGGTCGAGCATCCGGTACGCCTCCACGGCCTCGGGCCGGGAGGAGCGCCCGTAACCGCGTACGTCGATCGCCACCGCGCGGTAGCCCGCCTCGGCCAGCGCGGGCAGCTGGTGGCGCCAGGAGTACCAGGACTCCGGGAACCCGTGCACGAGCAGGACCAGCGGCCCGCTGCCCTGCTCCACCAGGTGGATGCGGCCGGCGGGTGAGGGCACCAGCCGGTGGACGGGGCCGGGGGTGGGCGTGTGCTGCATGAATCCTCCACGGTGCGGACGGCCGTTGCCGGCCGTTGTCGGCGGACGGAACGGCCCGGAGCCCGCTGTCGCCGCTCCGGCCGCGCCGGTCCCCATCATGCTGCGTCCCGTTCCGCGCTCGTCACGCCCGTTGCCGTTCCGGCAAGAAACCGGTGTGTACCGGCGCCGCTCCCCTCGCGCCTTGAAAAACGGAACATCGTTCCGTACGCTACCGGAACGACGCTCCGTTTCGGCTGGAGGCCGGCACGGACGTCCCTTCCCACCGCACCCGCCGCCGACCGCACGAGACCGGCCGGCCGGGCGGCGGCCGGTCAGACACGAGAAGAGTTTCAAGATGATCCTGGTTACCGGAGGCCTCGGCTTCATCGGCTCCCACACCGTGCGGGCCCTTTCGGACCTGGGCGAGGACTGCGTACTGGTCCAGCGCCGGGCGGCCGAACCGCCGGCCGCCCTCGACGGCACCCGTACGGTGGTGGAGCGGTCCGACATCACCGACCTGACGGCGCTGCTCGACGTCGGTGCCCGCCACAAGATCACCGGCATCGTGCACCTCGCCGGATCCATGCCCTGGCCGCCCGACCCCGGCCGGCCCGTCGAGCAGACCCGCGAGGTGATCGGCGGCCTGTGCAACGTCTTCGAGGCCGCCCGCACCTGGGGCGTCACGCGGGTGGGCGTGGCCAGCACGATCGGCGTGTACGGCGGCGTCACCGCCGAGGGCGCGCTCGGCGAGGACCTGCCCCTGCCCATGACCGCACCCCACCTGATCCCCACCTTCAAGAAGATCGGCGAACTCCTGGGCGGCCACCTGGCCGACGCCGCCGGCGTCGAGGTCGTCAACTACCGCATCTCCGCGACCTGGGGACCGCGCGACCCCCACGGCCCGCTGTTCTTCGCCGCCCCCGAACTCGTCCGCGCCGCCGCCCTCGGCACCGAGCCGGACCTCTCCCTCCTCGGCAGGCCCGCGTACGCGGAGGACGCCATCGACCTGTGCTACGTCAAGGACACCGGCCGGGCCATCGCCCTCCTCCAACTCGCGGACCACCTGGGCCACCGCACCTACAACATCGGCTCCGGCCGTGCGACGACCAACGCCGAGATCATCGCCGCGATCCGGAAGACCGTCCCCGACGCCCGCATCGACCTGCCCACCGGCGGCACCGCCTCGCGGACCCACCTCGACATCACCCGCCTCCGGGCGGACACCGGTTACCGGCCCGACTACGACACCGAACGCGCCGCCGCCGACTACCTCGCCTGGCTGCGCGCGGGCAACGAGCGCTGAACGGGACCGCCGAACGGGAGCGCCGAACGGAACCGCGGGGTGGTCGTAGCATCCTGCGGTGTCCTCCTCCCGCTTACGGTCCCTGTCGGCCGACTCCGCCGTCGCCCTCGGCTTCGCGGCGGTCACCTGCGTCGCCGGCACCTACTACCAGCCCTCCGGCTGGCGCGCGTTCGACGGGCTCGGCTACGTCCTGGCCGTCCTGACCGCGCTGCCGCTGGCGGCACGGCGGCGGCTGCCGTTCCTGACGGTGCTGGCGTCCGGGGCCTGCTACGCCGTCTACCTCGGCTGCGGCTACCAGCCGTCCGTGAACTGGTGGACGCCGGTCATCGGACTGTTCAGCCTGGCCGGGTGCCGCCCGGTCGCCGTCGCCTGGGCCGCGGCCGTCCCCGTGGCGGCGGTCACGGTGCTGAGCGGGCTCGCCGGACGTCTGCACCTCGCACTGGTGGTCGCCCAGGCCGTTCTCGTCCCCGTGGTGGCCGTCTTCTTCGGCCACACCCGCTACCTCCTCGTCCGCGCCAACGCCAGGCTCCGCGAGGTCACCGCGGAACTGGTGGCCGAGCAGGAGGCACGCGCCCGCGACGCCGTCACGCTCGAACGCATGGCGATCGCGCGGGAACTGCACGACGTGGTGGCCCACCACATGTCGGTGGTCACCATCCAGGCCGGGCTCGCGGAGACGGTGCTCACCTCGGACGTCCCCACCGCCCGCGGTGCCCTGCGGACCGCAGCGGAGGCCGGCCGCGGCGCGCTCGACGAACTGCGGCGCCTGCTCACCGTCCTGCGCGTCCAGTCCGACGACGACGGACCGGAGGCGGCCTCCTACGAGGCGGCGCCCCGCCTCGCGAGGCTGCCGGAACTGGTCGGCGGCGCCGCCGCGGCCGGCCTGGACGTACGGTTCGCGCAGTCGGGGGAACCGGTCCCCCTGCCGCCCACCGCCGAGGTGTGCCTCTACCGGGTCGCACAGGAGGCGCTCACCAACGTCATCAAGCACGCCCCCGGCGCACACGTGGACCTCACCCTCGACCACACCCCGGACGAGGTCGCCCTCGTCGTCCGGGACGACGGCGCCGGCGGCGGCCCGGACGGCCGCGCCCGCCGGAGCACGGGGCCAAAAACCGTCCCCGGCTCGGGACTCGGCTTGGTCGGCATGCGCGAACGGGCCAGGATCTGCGGGGGACGCCTGTCCGCGGCACCGCGGGACGGAGGCGGTTTCGAAGTCGAGGTGGTCCTTCCGGTCCACGCGCGTCACCGTGCGGACCCGGAGGGCCGGGGGGAGCGCAGAACATGACACGCGTGCTCGTGGTGGACGACCAGGAACTCGTCAGAGCCGGCCTGGCCGCCCTGCTCCGGACGGCGCCGGACATCACCGAGGTGAGCGAGGCCTCCGACGGGGAGGCGGCCGTCGAGGCGGCGCGCCGCGAGCGGTGGGACGTGATCCTCATGGACATCCGGCTGCCGGGCATGAGCGGCATCACCGCCACCGAGGAGATCCTGAGCAGCGTGCCGGACCCGCCGCACGTGATCGTGCTGACGACCTTCGACGTGGACGAGTACGTGTACGCGGCGCTGCGCGCCGGCGCCGGCGGCTTCCTCCTCAAGGACACCTCGCCGCGGCGGCTCGTCGAGGCGGTCCGGGTCGTGTCCCGGGGCGAGATGCTCTTCGCCCCGGCCGTCACCCGGCGCCTGGTCGAGGCATACACCCGGCGGCCCGCCGCGGCGGTCGGGCCGGCGGCCCTGTCGGGGCTGACCGCGCGGGAGAGGGAGGTCCTGCGGCTGGTCGGCCTGGGCATCGACAACGAGGCCGTCGCCCAGCGGCTCCACGTCACCGAGGGAACCGTCAAGACGCACCTGCACCGGATCATGGTCAAGCTCTCCCTCAACAGCCGCGCCCAGGCGGTCGTCATGGCGTACGAGAGCGGGCTGGTCGTCCCCGGCCAGGCCCGGTGAGCGCGCGGCGTGCCGCCCCCGTCGACGGCACGCCGCACGGGACGGCCTCAGCCGTCCGCACTCACCCGCGACACCTCGTTGCACCGGCTGAGCGTGTTGTCGCTGTTGAAGAGGCAGACCTTGACGCCCACCTTCTCACCGGCGGTGACGTTGCCGACGGGGTCCCAGAGGACGGCGGCGCCGGCCAGCCCGTTGGTGTTGTTCCTGGCGCCGAGGTACACGCCGTCGACCCAGGCGTACGCCCGGACGCCCTTGCCGTCCGAGCAGTAGTCGTGGATGACGAGGTAGTCGTCGTTGTTGCCGCCGCCCGGCCAGCCCTCGCCGTAGTCGACGAAGTCGACCGAGCCGCATCCGCCGCTCGTGGTGTACACCGAGAAGCTGTCGTTCACGGCGGCGAAGGCGGTCTGGGTGCCGAGCAGCATCGTCGCGGCGGCGACCGCGGACGTGGTGAACGCCGCCCGGGCGGCCGTAGCACGGAAGTTCATGGTGAATCCCCCAATTCGGTGTCGCCGGCCGCGGCGTTCCCGTCGCGGTGGCCGGCTCGCTGACAGGTCGTCGTCCGACCTGGGCATGGACACTACGAGCGCCGCGCCGCCCGGTCGTCCAGCCCAGACCTGAGATGTGCCGGACCGCCGTGTGCCCTGTGCCGTATGCCCGTGGTTGACCTCCGGGCCGCGCCCGGTGCCTCTCACCCCGTGGCCCCGGGCCGGCCGCCCGGTCACGGACCTCGGTCCTGCCGCGCCCCGGCCTTCCGCGACAGTGCTCCGCTCGCCCGGGAGGAACCCGGCCCACCGGTCAACTGCTCGCCCCGCCGTGCCGGTTCGGTTCTCCCGCGGTCCGGGCCGAGGGAGGGCCGACGGCATTCCGCAGTTGCCTGCCGCATATTCTTCTGTCCCCTCCCGTGCACGGACCGCGGCAGAATCGCGGCCCGTGACGGCGGACAAGGCCCGGCCACCCCTTCCGGGCCCACCGGATGACGAAGACCACGGGCCGGAGGAGAACCGACAGCGGCGTGGCGGCATCCGACAGGTCGGGGGGCCTCCACGGGGGCCCACCCGCCGGCCGGGGCCGGCAACGGCCGGAACACCGCGCCGGCACGTACGCCGGGCGGCCGGCAGGCCATACGGCCCTGCGTGACCCGTCCCCCCGGCGGCCGGGGGGACACGCGACAGCACGACCAAGGAGACACGTGATGCCTCGCCAGGAGCGTTCCAGGGACACGGAGACGCCGGCCTCCTCGGGCGGCCCTGCGGAGAACGACTCGTCCGTCCGCCGGGCGGTCGCGCTGCCTTCCGTGGCCGCGGACCCGGGACAGGCGCTGGCCCCGTCCGTCCCGGCCCGGACTCCGGCGCCGGGGAGCGAGGAGAAGGCGGTGCGCCCGGACACCGCGTCGGACGAGCGGACCGCCCGGGCAGCCGATTCGGCGGCGACGGCCGTGTCGGCCGATCCGGAGCCGGAGCCGGAGAAGGCCGAGCCGGAGCCGAGGACGGCTCCGGAGGCCACCGCCACCGCCGCCGCAGCAACCTCGTCCGCAGCCCCGTCCACCGCGCCGGACACCGCTCTGGCCCCGGCACGGGGCCGGACCCGGGCCCAGGACCGGAGCGCCACCGGAGCGGCGGAGCCGGACACCGCCGGGGCCCTCTCGGCCGCCGCGCCCGCCGCGCCGCTCGGCACGGGCGCCGCCGCCGGGAACGGCGACGCCCCTCCCGGCAGCCCGAAGAAGCCGATGCTGGCCGCGGCCGGCATCGCGGGCTCGGTCCTCATCGCGATTCCGCTGCTGATCATGGTCAACGGCGGGTCCGACGAGGAGGAGAAGGACACCGTCGTGGTCGCCGACAGCGCCGACACCTCGCTCGGCGGCGACGAGCTGCGGCGCCCTCCGGCCACCTACGCACCCGCCACGCCGGACTCGAAGTCCGCGAAGGACAAGCCCTCGAAGACACCGTCGGCCGGGACGGTGACCAAGCGGGCCGTGCCGCCGGCCGGTGCCGGGGAGGACGAGGAGAAACCCTCCAAGGAGGCGCAGAAGAAGAAGGTCGTGACGCGGAAGACCGAGACCAAGCCCCCGACCAAGCCCGCGGCCGAACCCGGGATCAGGACGGTCCGGGTCGTCAGCGCCGACACCGGCAAGTGCCTGAGCGCGGGGGACGGAAACCTGGGGGCGAAGCTGGTCGTCTGGGACTGCGACGGCTCCCAGGCGCAGAAGTGGCGCTTCCCCGGCGACGGCACCGTACGGATCGACGACAAGTGCATGGACGTCCAGAACAGTTCGCAGTCGACCGAGGCCGTGATCCAGATGTGGGAGTGCAACGGCACGCAGGCCCAGCAGTTCCAGCTGAGCGCCAAGGGCGAACTCGTGGCCAAGATCTCCGGTCTCTGTCTGGACGTGTGGCACGGGCGGTCCAACGGCACCGGCGTCACGACGTGGCACTGCAACGATCAGCCGAACCAGCGGTGGACCCGCACCTGACCGACCGCCGCACCGGAGCCGCGGGAAGCGGCCGCGCGGCAGTTCCGTGCCGCGCGGCCGCTTCCCCAGGGTGTCTCCCCGGCATACCGTCTCCAGCAGTTCCGGGTCGTGCCCGGCCGCCGCGACACGCTGCCGGACGTGCCGGTGCGCTGCCCGGCGTACGACTCGGGTCGCCTCGGTGTACGAGTACCCTCGCGTGCCCGTACCGTCCCCGCCCTCGTTGAGCAGGTACGACCAGTACGACGAGGCGACGAGGGGTCCGCCATGGCGGACAACAGCAGCCGGCCCGAGACGTCCGACAGCATGAAGGCGTTCGGCGCCGTCCTCAAGGTCTTCCGTGACCGCGCCTCGCTCACTCAGGAGGAACTCGGTCCGCTCCTCAACTACTTCTCCCACTTCGTCAGTTCGGTCGAGCAGGGCCGCCGCCTGGCACCCGCCGACTTCGTCGAGCGGGTGGAGGAGGTCCTGGACGCCTTCGGCGCCCTGCGCGCGGTGGCCAGGCACATGGGGTGGCAGCCGGGGCTGGCCGTGTGGTTCCGGATGTGGGCCGGGCTGGAGAGGACGGCGGTGAGTCTGTGCACGTACGAGTGCCGGGTGGTCCCCGGCCTGCTCCAGACCGAGGCGTACGCACGGGCGGTCATGCGGGCCGTCCCGCCCCTGCCCACCGAGGAGGAGCGAGGCAGCGGATCGGCGCGCGGCTGGACCGGCGGCGCCCCGTCCGGCTCAGCCGTCCTTGCGGACCAGCTTGCCGTCGGGGGCCACGGCGAACCACTCGCCGTCCAGGCCCTGGCCGTTGAGCTCGCCCGGTCCGGCGTCCCCGACGTAGTAGTACAGCGGCCACTCGCCGTACACCGCCTGACTGATGCCGCCGCCGCGCCGGTCCTGCCGGAGCAGGCTCTTGTCCGCGCCCTTCCCGGCCGCCACCTCGCCGGGGCTGATCAGCGCCGGCCACTCCGCGACGCAGTCGGCGTCGCAGTCGCCCGCCCCGTCCTTGTCCTTGGTGAAGGCGTACAGGGTGCGGCCGGAGGAGTCCGCCAGGATGCGCCCGAGGTCCGACTCCACGACCTGGACGGCGACGCGCGGCGCGGTGCGTCTGCTCCGCGCGGTGCCGCCGGAGCCGCCGGACGTACCGGCCGAGGCGTCCCCGGCGTCCTCCCGGCCGTCTGCCGAGCCGTCCCCCGCCCCGTCTGCCGGCCCCTCCGCGGGGGCGCTCGCGGACGGTGCCCGGGACCACGCCTCGACGCCGGAGGAGTCCGCCGACACCGGCGGGGGCGCGCTCGCGGCGGAGCCGTAGCCGTTCGGGTCCCCGCCGCCGCAGGCGGCCAGAACCAGCGCCAGGGGCGCTACGAGCAGAGCTATGCGGGTGCGCATGACGACCGTCCTCGTGTCCGTGATATCCGTGTGCCCGTCGCGGTGCCGCCGCCGGTCGCGGCGACCGCGTCGCGAGGGGGATACGCACGACTCTCGCCCGGTGACTCAGGGTTGGTGCGAAAGCGTCAAAGTCCGGTCCCGGCTGAGTGGCCCACCGCGCCGGTCCGTGGAAGGGGACGACCGGCCGTCCCGTGCGGGGCGGCCCGGCCGACCCCTGGCCTCCCGGAAGGACGCACACATGAGAAGGCGTTTTCTGCCCCTGTCGGCCGCAGCGCTCGCCCTCGCACTGCTGGGCGGAGTCCCGGGCGCGTCCGCTGCCCCGGCCGCCCCCACGCCCGGCGCCCTGCACACCACGAGGGGCGCGTCGTTCTCCCTGGCGGCCAAACTCACCGGCGACCAGGAGGTCCGTGATCCCGGCGGGCCCGCCGCCGGGGACGGCCAGGGCAGGGCGATCGCGCTGATCACCGTCAAGGGCAAGCGGCTGGTCTACGCACTCAAGTGGCAGGGCATCCGGCCGCCGAGCGCGGGCCACATCCACATCGGCGGTGCCGGGCGGAACGGCGACGTGAAGATCCCGCTGTTCACGACGGCCATGCCGAAGACGGCGCGCTCCGCCGCGGGCCGGGTCACGGTGGGCACCAAGGCGCTGAAGGCCCTCGCCGCCCACCCCGGCGGCTTCTACGTCAACCTGCACACCGAGGAGTTCCCGGGCGGGGCGGTGCGCGGCCAGCTCCGGCACCTGAAGAAGAAGGTCAACCCGCTCGCCGTCTTCACGGCGGGCAAGCTGCGCGCCCTGGCCAGTGGCTTCCAGGAGATCGGCGAGGACGGCGAGCCGTTCGCCGGTGACCTGGACGGCTACGGCGTCGGCTTCGTCCAGCCCCGGGGCGGCCGGGCGGACTACTCCGTGGCGTGGCTGAACATCGGCAGCCCCACCGCCGCGCACGTCCACCAGGGCGGGCCCGGTGTCAACGGCCGGGTGCGGTTCCCGCTGTTCACCCAGCCGGTGCCGGAGAACGTCTTCGCGCTGGGCGGCACCGTGGGCGGACTGGACCCCGCCGGTCTGAAGCGCATCGCCGCCAACGCGCCCGGCTTCTACCTCAACCTGCACAACGAGGAGTTCCCCGACGGCGCCGTCCGCGGCCAGCTCGGCCACTGACGGGGCCGGTGGTGAAGAGTGGTGATACCCCGCTGGTATCACAGCGGATCGAAGCGGTCTTGGACAAGATCATCCAGCGCGCGCAGGCTCAGCTTGTCACTTCGACGGTCGTCATCAGAAGGAGCAAGCGGTGAAGAAGCCCGATTTTCGGCGGTGGCGGGCGGCGGCCCTGGTCGGCATCGCGCTGACCGGCGTGGTCGTCACCGGCCCGAGCGCCGCGTACGCCGGTCAGCCGGCTCGCCACAGCGGTGACCTCGACCTGCGGGTCGCGGTCGGGGTCAACGGAGTGGATACGGTCAGGATCCACGCCGAGCGGTACGTCCCGGCGGGGAAGGTCCGCGGGGTGCAGGTCATGGTGCCCGGCGCCACCTACGACCACCACTACTTCGATCTCGGCGGGGGTGGTGTCGTGTCGCAGGCGCGGCAGGCAGCTCGGGAGGGGTGGCTGGTGATCGCGCTCGACCGGGTCGGCACCGGTAAGTCGTCGAAGCCGCCGGCCGCGTCCGTCACGACCGCGGTGCAGGTGGCGTCGATCGACCACTTCGTCGATCGGATCGACGCCATGTACCGGGGGCTGCCGATCGCCCTCGTCGGACACTCCTACGGCAGCGTGGTCGCCGAGGGCGTGGCCGCCCGGTCGGACAAGGTCGACGCGCTGGTCGTCACAGGGTTCCTGTACCGCCGGACAGCGCCGTCGTTCGACGGGTTCCCCGAGCTCGTCCCGGCCGCCACCGATCCCGTGCTCGGCAGGGAGAAGTTCCCCGCGGACTACCTGACCACGTCGCCGGGATCGCGGAAGTTCTTCTACCACCTCCCGAACGCCGACCCGGCGACGGTCGCCGCCGACGAGCGGACGAAGTCGGCCACGACGGCGGCGGAGGTCCCGGGCTTCACGGAGGAGCTCGTGGGCCGCGCCTTCGCGAAGGCCGTGCGTGTGCCGGTTCTGGTCGTCGTCGGAGAGGAGGACTACCTCTATCGGGGCAACGACCCCGCGGCGTTCGAACCCGATCAGCGGAGCGCGTTCGCCGCGGCGGCCGACGTCCGGGTCGTGCTGATTCCCGGTGCCGGGCACGATCTCGCGCTGCACCGCAACGCGCCGTTCACCACCATGGTCATCAACTGGTGGGCGTCCTCGGCGGTCGCGTGACCCGGGAGGAACTCCCGGCCCGAACACCTGGTCCTGACAGGTCACCACGGCGATTCCGCGGAGCTGTCGCGCGGTACCGGGCCCGCCGGTCCGCTGGACGAACCCAACTCCCGCATCGTCGGTCCCGATCCGCGCATCGGGCCCTCGTGCCCGGTGAAGCCAGGTGTCCACCGGGAGGGCGGACTGGAGCGCACCCGGCGCCCCCGGCGTACCGGATCCGGCCGCTGCCGGAAGAGCACCACTACGGCGAGGACACCGACATCGGGAAGCGGTACGGCCTGGCGGCACTGCGCACGACTCCCGGAACGGGGCACGGCGAGAGCCGTGTGGAAGACGTCCCCGAGCCGTGATCGCCGGAACTGCGCCTGATCCGTACCGAGCGCGTCGCCGTGCATGAGGCGTCAGCCGACCGGGTGGCCGGCTGTCCACGGGGGCGGGGCGCGGGTCACTTCACCGCGCCCCGCGCGAAGCCGTTGTAGATGTAGCGCTGGAGGAAGAGAAAGAGCAGCAGCGTCGGCAGGATCACCAGGATCGCGCCCGCCGAGATGTGCTCCCAGTGCGCGCCGAACGGGCCCTTGAAGCGGAACAGCGCCGTGGACATCGTCCCCAGCTCCTGCGAGGGCATGTAGAGGAAGGGGATGTAGAAGTCGTTGTAGACGGTGATGCCCTTGATGATCACCACCGTGGCGACCGCCGGCTTCAGCAGCGGGAAGACGATCCGCCAGAAGATCGTGACGGTGTTCGCGCCGTCCAGCCGCGCCGCCTCGTCCAGCGTGGTCGGGATGCCCCGGATGAACTGCAGGAAGACGTAGATCGACACGATGTCGGTGCCCATGTAGAGCAGGATCGGCGCCCACCGGGTGTCGAACAGCCCGAAGCCGTTGACCACCTGGAACGTCGCCACCTGGGTGGTCACGCCCGGCACCAGCGTGGCGACGAGGAACAGCGCCACCACCAGCTTCCGGAACCGGAAGTCGAAGCGGTCGATCGCGTACGCCGTCATCGACCCGATCACCACCGTGCCCGTGATGGAGAAGGCCAGGATGAAGGCGGTGTTCCCGAACGCGGTGAGCAGGCGCCCGTCGGTGAACGCCGTGGCGTAGTTGCCGAAGTTGAGCCAGTCGCCGGGCAGGGACAGCGCGTCGCCGCCGCCCGTCACCTCCTTCGAGGTCTTCAGCGAGGTCAGGAAGACCACCACCAGCGGCAGCAGCACCACCAGGCAGGCGAGCACCAGCGACAGGTAGGTCAGCGCGGGGCCGAGCCACCGGCGCCGCTCGCGGGGCGGCGCGGCGGCGGATGCGGAGGTGGGGACGAGGGCGGGGGCGGGCGGTGGAGCGGGCACCGGGGTCATACCAGATCAACCCTCTCGTCGGGCACGATACGGCGCTGGATCCAGGTGACCAGCAGGATGATCAGCAGCAGGACGACGGCCGCGGCCGAGGCCAGCCCCGTCTTGTTGAACTGGAAGGCCAGCTTCACCGTCTGGATGACGAACGTCTCGGTCCCCGTCGCCCCGCCGGTCATGATGTACGGGATCTCGAACACCGACAGCGAGCCGGAGACCGCCAGGACCACGCTCAGGCTCAGCACCGGCCGGATGCCCGGCGCGATGATGTACCGGAACTGCTGCCACCGGCTCGCGCCGTCGAGCTGCGCCGCCTCGTACAGCTCGCCGGGGATCGACTGGATCGCGCCGAGGAACAGCACGAAGTTCAGCCCCATGAAGCGCCACACCGACACCCCCGCCAGTGAGGTGTTCGCCGACTCGGGGGTGCCCAGCCAGGCGTGGTCGGTGCCGGCGCCGAACCAGGACAGCAGGGAGTCCAGCGTCCCGCCGTCCTGGAAGAAGTAGAGGAAGACGAAGCCGATGGCCACGCCGTTGACCAGGTAGGGGAAGAACAGGATCCCCTTGAACAGGTTGCGGAAGCGGACGTCGAAGCTCAGCACCGTCGCGAAGTACAGCGCGAGGACGATCTGCACCGCCGAGGCGGCCAGGTAGTAGAAGCTCACGAAGAACACCCGGAACAGCTCGGGCCGGGTGAACAGCTCGGTGTAGTTGCCGGCGCCGACGAAGTCCCGGTCCGGGCTCACCCCGTCCCAGTCCGTGAAGCTGTAGAAGACCATGTTGCCCACGGGGACGTAGGTGAACGTGATCAGCAGCGCCAGCGGCACCGCCAGGAACAGCCACGGGGTGACGCGGCGCAGCGGGTGGTCGCGCCAGGATCTCGGGGGCGGGGCGGGGGAGGCGGTGGGGGAGCGGTCCCGACGGGTGCCGGGCGGCGCGGCGGCCGCCTTGCGGACGCCGAGCGCCGGGGCGGCGTCCGTCGTGCCGGCCGTACCGTCCGCGGCGGGCGTGCCGGGCGTGCCGGTGGTGTCTGTCGTATCGCTCATGTCGGCCCTTCGTCTCGGCCTGTCGTCGTCCGCGGACACGGGAGCGGGGAGAGGGGAGAGAGGAGGCGGGGAGGCGGGGGCGGGGGAGAGCACGGGCCCCGGGGCGGGCGGCCGACGCGTACGCCACCCGTCCCCGGTCCCCGCGGCCGGGTGTCAGCCGGCCGTCCGCACGGCCTCGGACCAGCGCTTGTTGAGCTCGGCGAAGTAGCCCTCCAGGTCGCCGTCCTGCGCGCCGCGGGCGATGTCGACCAGCTTCTTGCGGTAGTCCGGCTTGGCGAGGCCGATCTCGGAGGCGTTGTCGACGGCGTTGACCTCGCCGGTCCTCGCCTCGGATCGCTCGATGAACTCGACATCGTTGTCGAGGTAGGGCCGGAGGGTCTCGGGCATCGGGTCCTCCTTCAGGACCGAGACCGCCCCCTCCGTCTCCGCGTAGCCCGACTCCTCGGTGAACCAGTCGATCCAGGCGCGGGCCGCGGACTTGTGGTCGGAGTGGATGTTCACCGCCTGCTGGTAGTCGGAGAGCAGCGTGGCGCAGAACTTCCCGTCCTTCTGCGCGGGGAACGGCATGAACCCGATGTCGTCCGGGTCCGTGCCCGCCTGCTCGGCGGCGTCCCGCAGCTGCGTGATCGCCCAGGAGCCCAGCAGCATGGTGCCGATCTCGCCCCGGGCGATCATGCCCTTGGAGTTCTCCCAGTTGGTGGTGGTCGGGTCCTTCTCGGTCAGCCCGTCCGCGACGATGTCGTGGAGCAGCTTGTCGATGACGTACAGGTCGCCGCCCTCGGTCCAGGGCTCCTCGGTGTCGGCCAGCTCGTCGTTGGCCTTTGTGTCGCAGCTGACCGAGCCGACGCTGTTGGACCAGGGGCTGGACAGCGGCCAGCCGTCCTTGAAGTTGGTGTAGTAGGGCACCGCGCCGGTCCTGTCCTTGATCGCCTCCAGAGAGGCGAGGAACTCCCCGGGAGTGGTGGGCCAGTCGGTGATCCCGGCCTTCTCCCAGACCGCCTTGTTGTGGACGAAGCCGTTGACGGTGCCGAAGCTCGCGATGCCGTACGTCTTCCCGTCCACGTCGGTCTTGCCGGTGAAGCGGTACTTCTTCGCCAGTTCGGCGGTCTCGCCCAGCGGCGCGAAGAACGTGGGGTAGTCGTTCTGGGCGATCACCCCGGGGATCATCAGCACGTCCCCGTAGTTCTCCGTGTTCATGCGGATCTTGACTTCGCCCTCGTAGTCGGTGATGCCCTCGAACTTCACCTTCACCTTGGGATAGGTCCTGTTGAACTCGGCGGCGTACTTCTTCATCGTGCCGTCCTGGACGAGGTCGGTCCGGTGCGTCAGGACGGTGATGTCCCCCGAGACCCCGGCCGGATCGCCGGGGGCGGTCGCGGTCTCGGTCGAGGGCGTGCCCCCGCCGCCGCAGCCCGCGACGGCCAGCAGTAAGGCGGCTGACAGCGCCCCTCCCAGCGGTTTCGTCCTCATCGTCCGGCTCCTTCCGGTGGCTGACGCCTCGAAGTCATCAGCGGATGCCGGAACTATGTCAGTGAGAGGTGAACCGGTAAAGGAGGATGCGGTCTTCTGTCCCGGAAGCACCGCGGGGCGCGGCCGTACCGGACTTGTGGTGGCGGTGGCGGGGTAGCGGTTGCGGCGGGTTACGGGGCGGCGGGGCCGGTGCGGTGGGACGCCTCGCGGGGGAAGCCCTCCTCGGCGGTCATGTCCTGGGTGCCGATGACGGAGAGCAGTTCGAGCCGGTCGGCGTCCCGGCTGCCGGGCTGGGCGGTGAACCACAGCAGCCGCTGGCGGCCGTCCTCGCTGAACAGGCTGTGGCAGTCCAGTTCGATCACGCCCAGCGCGGGATGGACGAGACGCTTGTGGTCCCTGCGGCGCAGGGCGACCTCGTGGTCGTCCCACAGGGCGGCGAACTCCTCGCTGTGCCGCCGCAGTTCGGCCACCATCGACCTCACCCGGGCGTCATGGCCGCGCCGGGCGGCGACCGCCCGCAGATCGGAGACGAAGGCCCGGGACTGGTGCGGGTGGTCGTCCACCGGATAGAGCGCGCGGGCGGCGGGGTCGGTGAACCAGCGGTAGGCGTAGCTCGCCGACGGGCCGGGCGTCAGCGGCTGCCGGCCGATGAGGGCCACCGCCAGGGCGTTCTGGGCGAGGGTCTCGTGCAGGTCGGTGATGACCTG
Source organism: Streptomyces carminius (assembly GCF_002794255.1). Classification (GTDB taxonomy): domain Bacteria; phylum Actinomycetota; class Actinomycetes; order Streptomycetales; family Streptomycetaceae; genus Streptomyces; species Streptomyces carminius. Next base: position 298,371 of record NZ_PGGW01000071.1, on the reverse strand, counting down.
TGCGGGGGTGGTGGTGAGCCGGTCCAGCAAGCCGAGCAGGGCCGGCTGGACATGGGCCGCCGGACCGTGGGACGTCGGGGGGACGGGCCGGCCGGCGAGGTGGAACAGATGGTCGCGTTCGTCGCCGCGCAGGCGCAGCGCCCGGGCGAGGGCGGCCAGCACCTGGACCGAGGGCTGGGCGCCGCGGCCGCGCTCCAGTTCGGTGTAGTAGTCCGCCGACAGCCCGGCGAGCTGGGCGGCCTCCTCGCGCCGCAGGCCGGGCACCCGGCGCCGGGGCCCGGCGGGCAGGCCGACGTCGGCGGGCCGGACCCGGGCGCGCCGGGACTTCAGGAACGCGGCGAGTTCGGGAAGGTCCATGCCGCCATCCTCGCCGGTGCGGCCGGGCCGAACCAGGGGACGGCGACCCCAGGACCCGGGCTCGGCGCGGTACCGCCCGCCCTACACGGCGACCGGGAGGTGTCCGTACGGCGCGGCGGGCGGGTCCTGGGCGCGGCGCCGGACGATCAGCGCGGCCGTGCCCAGGGCCAGCCCGGTCACCGTGAGCACGCCGCCGCCCAGTACTCCGGAGAGCAGGAGCAGGGGCACCGCCGGGCTCTCCAGGGCCCGGCCGCGCACGGCGGTGGCCGGGACCGTGCCGGGCCGGTCGCCGGTGGCACGCAGCCGGGAGTCGAAGGAGTCGGCGCGGTCGTCGCCGGCCAGGAAGAGCTGCCCGTCGGGCACCCTCACGTCGAACTCCAGCCCGGGGACGCCGACCGGGTCGCCGCCCCGGACGTAGGGCTCGTCGAGCGGCCTGCCGTCGACGCTGATCCTGTTCCCCTCGCAGCAGGTGACCCGGTCGCCGCCGGTGGCGACGACCCGTCCCATGACCAGGCTGCCGTCCGGGCGCCAGGCCAGGTCCTGGAAGAGGACCACATCGCCGGGGCGGGCCTCGGAGCCGTCGATCCGTTCCGCGCCGATCCGCTCCCCCGCCCGGTAGGTCGGCTCCATCGTGGAACCGAACAGGACGATGTCGAGGTAGCCGCCGCGGAGGTGGAGACTCGCCCCTCCGGCGGCCAGTCCCACCACCAGCAGGACGACCGCCGCGATCCCCAGCCTCCGGCCCGGTCTCCGTACGCTTGCCCGACGCACTTCCCCTGCCCCCTGACTCCGTGTCGCTGTAAGCGCAAACAGTAGGATCGCTCCTACTGGTTGTCACGGGCCATGCACCGTTTCTCGCGATCTGACGGCCGCTCGGCGGATACGGGCGCCCCGGGCTTGGCCGTGCCCCGGCGGTCGGTGAGTATCGGAGGGCGGGGACGGCCAGGTGGGGAGAGCGGCGCGATGTTGACCTTGTACGACCTGACCGGCGGAGCCGGACAGATCCTGCGCCACCTGGGCGGGGCGGCCGGCGTACGGCAGGACGCCGCACGGGTGATCGGCCGGGTGGAGCCGTGCGACGACCGCTGGCGGCTCGCCGGCGCCGGCGCGCGGATGCGTGAGGCGCTGGCCGTCGTCCCGGCCGGGTCCGCCGGACCGCCCGGCGAACTCACCGCGGCCCTGCGGAAGCTGGCCGGCCGGGGAGTGGCCGCCGTCGCGCTCGCCACCGGGGACGGCGGCGCCGTACCGGAGGAGGAGCGGGTGGCCGCGGCGGCGCACGCGGCGGGACTGCCCGTGCTGGTACCCGTCTCCCCCTGCGGCGCGGCGGAACTCCAGGCACTCGTGCTGCGGCGGCTGGCCGGAGTGCTGCGCGAGGGTGTCGAGCAGCGCGACCGCCTGCTGCGGCTCTCGGCCCGGCTGGAGCGGCAGGGGGAGGACCCGGGGCGGCTGCTGCGGCTGCTGGCGGACGAGTGCGGCGCCCGGGTACGGCTGATCGGCCCCGGCCCCGGCCCCGGCTCCGGCCCCGGCACCCGGAAGCGGGAGGAGGAGTGGGAGGAGCTGGACGGTCACGGCCGGCTGCTCGACCGGGTCCGGGACGGGCGGGCCCACGCCGCCGCCCTGACCGCCGGAGAGCGGCACGTCCTGCTGCACGCGACGGGCGCCGAGGCCCCGCACCCGGTGCTCGCCGCGGTCCGGTCCGAACCCTGGCCGCCCCGGCTGCGCGATCTGGTCGCGCTGTCCGCCGGGCAACTGGGCCTGCTGCGGCACCCGCTGGAGAGACGCGCGGCGGGCCGCCGGCTGCGCCGGACCGAGATGGCGCTGCGCGTGTCGATCCTGCAGTACCTCATGGTGGGGGGAGTGGCCGCGGCGGTACGGGCGGCCGAACCGCTGGCGCCGGGCGTGCTCACCGCGGACGGCGGCCGGCTGGCCGTGGTGGAGTGCGCGGCCGCCGAGGACCGCGCCGGGGTCGCCCGGGAGTGCGAGGAGGCGGTGGGGAAGCGGGCGCTGGTGGTGCTCTGCCCGGCCGACGACCGGCACGTCATCGTCGTCCTCCCCGAACCGTCCGGTGCCGGTCCGGAATCCGGCGCGGACCCCGACCCCGGCCCGGAGCTGGGGTCCGCCGCCCCGCTGGCCTTCGTCGTCCGCGCGCCCGGCCGGGTGGCCGGGGTCAGCGGCCCCGAACCGTGGAGCCGCGCGGCCCGGGCCTACGAGTCCGCGTTCCGGGCCCTGGCCACCGCCCGGCAGACGCCGGAGCGGATCACCGTCCACACCGGCGGAACCCCGCTGGCCGCACTCCTGCCCGCCGCCGCGGGACAGTGGGCCCGCGCCCTGCTGGAACCCCTGGAGCGCCTGCCCGCCGAGCAGCGCGACCAACTGGTGCACACCACGCGGCTGGCGCTCGGCTACGGCACGGCGTTCGCCGCCCGGCTGGTCGGAGTGGACCGCACCACCGCGGGGAAACGGCTGTCGCTGGTCATGCGGCAGGCCGGGCTGGACCGGGGCAGACTGGCCGACCGCGCCGTACTCGAGCTCGCGTTCCGGCTCGGTGAGCACCCGCGAGCACCGGAGGAGCCCGGGGAGCCCGGGGAACCGGGAGAACCCGGCGGCGGACCGCCGCGGCTGCGGCCCCTGCTGCTCGGGTCCGGTCCGGCCCGGCAGCAGGCGGAGCGTTTCCTCGAACCGCTCGACACCGCCACCCGCGACCTGCTGGCGGCGTGGATCGCGGCCGACGGCGCGGTCGGGAGGACGGCCGCCGGGCTCGGCATGCACCGCAACAGCTGCTCGCAGCGCCTGGACCGGGCCGGGGCGGCACTGGGCCGCCCGCTGACACAGCCCGGAGCCGGCTGCCACGACGTGCTGTGGGCGCTGGTCCTCACCGGCGGACTGCCGGTGGAGATCCTCCACGACCCGGTGGCCGGCGACCCGCGCCCGGGGTGAGAACGGGGCGGCGCCCGCGGTGACGGTCGCCGCACGGGCCGGGGTGCCCGGCCCTCCGTCCGCGCGCATCGCCTGCACAGCCGGCCGCCGCACCTGCACAGCCGTACCGCCGCGCCCGCCCGCCTAACCTTTGGATGTCAGGCGCCGACGGGGTGCCGTGACACGGGGTACGTGCTGTATGGCCGCAGCACGGAGATCCGGCCCCGGCGGCTCCGTATGACGGGGGATGGTGCGAGCGGAGCGCACGCCGGGGCCGGCCGCCCCCGTGGTGGTTCCCTGGCCGGTGCACCGCCACGGGGACGGGCGCGGCGCGCGCGGGGGACGCGCCGCACCGGTGCCTCCCCCGCGCGCGCCGCGCCTCGACGGCGGCCCCGCGCGGACGCGGGCGGCGGCTCCCGCCGTCCCGGGCCCCTCGCCGGGCCCGGGACGGCCCCGGTCCGCCGGTGGCACACGCCACAGCGAGAAAAAGTGTGCCAAGCGACGAAGAAGCCGTCAGCGACGACCCGCAGCCCTCACGCCCACGGCGCCCGCCCCGGTCTATCCGCGGGAGCGGTCCCGGTGGTCCTGGTGATCCCGGTGCCAGGTTGCCAGTGAGGCGAGGACCGCCTGCAGGATGCCCTGCTCCAGGGCCTTCCCTATGTGGCCGTCGCCGAAGCGCTCACCGCGCACGATGTGGGTGGCCAGTCGCATCGCGTCGGCCGGAGGGAGCGGGGAGCCGTCGTCCGGCAGCCGCGGCGGGACGTGCCGCGTCCAGTGGTAGGCCGGAGTGACCGCGCCGACCTCGGACAGTGCCCGGCGGGCCCGGTCCACGCGTTCGCCGTAGACCGGGCGGCCGAAGGACATGCTGCCGTCCGGCTGCCTCCTGGGCATCTCCCAGCGCACGTCGTCCTCGGCGTGCGGACGGGACGCGAACTCGTCGGCCGCCGCCAGCAGACGCTCCCAGGCGTCGGCGCGTCCGGGGGTGGTGTCCAACTGTGCCAACAGCACCGCGTCGTCGGGATCGCCGTTGTCGTTCATCGCAGCACGGTAACCCCCCGGGAAGTGCCCCGTCCCCGATTGGCATGTACTGCGGCATGGTTGCCCGGAGTGTCCCGGAGTGCTGCCCTCCGCGCTGCCCGACGGGGCATCGGGCCAGGGTGTCGCGGAGGCCCCGGTTCCGCGTCTGACTCCGGGCGGCTCGCGTTCTGTGCAGGAAGCGGCGACAGGCGACATCTTGCTCGGTTCCCGGCTCGGTTCCCGGCCGACGGGACGAGGAGGGCGGAGACGGCACGCGCCGTCGGTATCGACCCCGGTACGACGAACTCCGCGGTGAGTGTCCCGGAGGGCGGCGAGCCCACCGTCGTCGCCAACGCCGAGGGTGCTCGAGGCCACCGTCGACATCGACGCCAACGGCATCATGCACGTCTCCGCCAAGGACCTGGGCACCGGCAGGGAGCAGCGCATGACCGTCACCGGCGGCTCGGTGCTGCCCAAGGACTCCATCGAGCGCATGATGCGCGACGCCGAGCAGTACGCGGAGGAGGACAGGCGCCACCGCGAGGCCGCCGGGACCCGCAACCGGGCCGAGCGGCTCGTCCACGCCACCGGGGGGTCCCTGGCGGAGGGCGGGGACAAGGTGCCCGGCGGCGTGCGGTCCGAGGTCGAGGCCGCGGTGGCCGACCTGAAGGAGAAGCTCAAGGGCGGGCCCACCGAGGCCGACACCACCGGTAATGTCGACAACGTCAGTAACACCGACAACACCGACAACACGGCGGCGATCCGTGAGGCCGCCGAGAAGGTCGCCACCACCAGCCAGAAGCCGGGCCGGGCGCTGTACGCCGACGCCCGGGGCCGGCAGCAGATCGCGGGCGGTGCGCAGGCCGGCGGCGGAGCCGGGGGCGACGTGGTCGACGCGGAGATCACCGACGAGGACAGGGGGGAGCGGCGGGAAGGCCGCCTGAGCACGCCCGCCCGGACCCGCCGGCCGGACCGGAGACGGCGTCCGGGCACTTTGTGCGGTGGTTCGGGGGCATTGTCGCCGGTTGTCCGGGAACTCAGGAAGGGCTGTGCCGGACAGCGGGCCGAAAAGAGGCCGGTCGGTCAGCCGGGAAGGAGATGTCGGCGATGAGGTATGACGAGTTCCTCGCCCGGGTCCGTGAGCTCGGGGAGTACAAGAGCAGTCAGGAGGCCGAGCGGATCACCACCTCGGTGCTGGAGGTGCTCGCCTCCCGGATCACCCCCGACGAGAGCGAGGACCTGGCCGCGCAGCTGCCGGGCCCGCTGGGCGACTTCCTCCTGGAGAGCCGCCCGGAGCGGCCCGAGACCTATGGCATGGAGGAGTTCCTCCGCCGGGTCGCCGACCGCACCGGCGCCCGTCCCAGGACCGCGGAGTGGGACGCCAGCGCCGTGCTCGCCACCCTGGCCGGCTCGGTCTCCGGCGGAGAGCTCAACCAGGTGCTGAGCCAGCTGCCCTCCGGCTACGCGGTGCTGTTCGGCAAGCCCGAGCTGAGCGGCTGACGGATGGTGCGCCGGTGTCCGTGCCGCCCGGTGACCGGGCGGCACGGACGCTCCGGGGATCCGGAACGGACACCCGCGGAGCCGTACAGACCCGTACGGCACGGCGCCGGACTCGTACAACAACGCCGTTCCGGTGCGTCACCGCTTGCCACGCTGCGCGACTGCCGTCATTGTCGGAGGTGCGACGCGGCTGTCGCCCAGGCCCCGCCCCGGTCACGAACAGTTGTGCCCGTCTGTGTCCGCACAGCTCCGGCAGACCGTTCCTCCCACCCTCTGTGACCGGGGCGGGGCCCACGGACGCTCCGGGCACTTTCCGGTATGGGTGGCGCGGGCGGCGTGCCACGGGGCCGCCGGGCTCAGAACGCCAGTACCGCCACGCTGCACAGGTAGACGGTCGTCAGCAGCACCCCGTCGAATCCCAGCTTCCACCAGCCCCGCTTCTGCCGCACCAGCAGCCCGCCGAGCAGCACGGTGGTCATCACCAGGGCCGTGCTGGTGAGGAAGAGCTCGCTGGTGCCGGCCGCGTGGAAGAGGGAGCCCCCGCGGAAGACCAGGTCGCCGACCGCGAGGTTGAGGACGTCCAGGCAGTTCCCGCCGATGATCGCCGCGACGGCCAGGGTCAGCGCGCCGCGCCGTACGGCCGCCACGGCCGCCACCGTCTCGGGCAGGGCGTTGACGACGCCCATCAGGACGGCCCCCACGAACCCCGCGTTCATCCCGGTCAGGTCCAACAGGCGCTCCGCGGCCCGGGCCACCGCCCAGCCGCCGGCCATGACCAGGACGGCTATCAGCGCGAACTCGGTCCACAGCGCGCGGGTCCCGCGCCCGGTGGCGGGCTGCTCGTCGGGCACGTCCGGCAGCGTCTCCCGGGTGCGGACCGCGCGCCACATCGGCTCGCCGTGCTCCCGGATGAGCCGGACGCCGCCCCAGTACAGGGCGATCAGCACGATCGAGGCCGGATGCACGCCCAGCAGGGTCACCTCGGGGCTGAAGGAGGCCATCAGGGCGACCCCCAGCAGTCCGGTGAGGAGGCAGCCGAACAGCAGGTTCGAGGGGGAGGCGGCGGCGTGCTCCAGGTTGACCCGCCGGTGGAAGGCGTCCGCGACCACCACGGCCAGGGTCTGCGCCGCGATGCCGCCCACCGCGTTGCTGTACGCGAGGGTGGGCCGGTCGGCCGCCGCGCTGACCGCCGTCATGACGATGCCCGACAGGGAGGTGATCAGACCGAAGAGCACCGCGCCGAACAGCGCCTCGCCCCAGCCCGTGCGGTCGGCGAGGATGTCGCCGAGGGTGGCGAGCCGGACGCTGCACACCACCGTGACGGCGGCGGCCACGAGGAAGACCCCCGTGCTCCACTCCAGGCTCCATGCTCCGGTCAGCAGTGAGAGCACCTGTCCGTTCCTCCTGTGTGGCTGTGCGGCTGTGCGGGATCGAGGGCCGTACGGCGGGCCGCACGGGGCCGGAGTGCGGCCGGGAGCCCGCATACCCGGTCGTGCGGAGGTCAGGCGGGAGGAAAATCTGACGGGGCGTGCGCGGAGGCGGAGGAGGACGGTGGCGGGCGGCGCCCGCCCTACCCCGCGAAGATGAACGGCAAAGGCGTTCCGGGTGTTCTCTCCGGGTGTGCGGCCCGCGTCCGGAAGCCCGGAACGGCGCATGGCGTACACGGGGCCACCCGAAGTGCCTACAGGAACCCTGTTGGCTGTGTGTAACCACTTGTGACGGAGAGCGACGAGCGTCACTGTGGAGGACGTGACGAACGACCTCGCTCCCGCACCCGGCCCCGATCGTCTCCCCGGCCCCGCTTCTCCTCTCCTCCCGCGGTACGGCACGCACCTGCCCGTGCCGTACCCGCCGCGGCCGGTGTGCCGTTCGGCCCGCAGGGGCGCGCGGACCCACGCCTACCGGGCCGAGGTCACCGCGGAGGGGCCGGTGAACGGCGCGACGGTCGCGGTGCTGCTCGGCAGCCGGACACTGCCCAACCGCCGCCTCGCGCTGCGCTGGCTGTGCGGGCAGGCCCGCCGGATCGCCGACGGCCTCGACCCCGACCCGGCGGTGTCCGCCTGGGCCGCGGATGGTGTGCTCGCCTCCGTGCCGGGCCAGTGGACCGACGCCCCCACGGAGCTGCGGCTGTGGTGCGGCAGCGAGGTGCGGCAGGAGGAGGCCGCCGACCGGCTTGCCGAGGGGTTGCCGTTCCAGCTCACCGCCGCCGACCACACCGGGGCGTACACGCTGCGGGCCTGGCCCGCCGGCGTCATCGCCCCCCGCCCCGGCGCGCTGCCGCCCGTGTACCTGGGGTGGGCCCACGGCAACCCGTCCTGGCCGTCCTGGCTGTCGGAGCACCACCCCGGCCCGTCCGCCCCGCACCGGGTGCCGGGCTCACCGGCCCACCTGGGGTGACCGGGGCGGGTCCGGTGCGCCGCCGAGGAGGTTGTCGGCAGGGAGGGCGATGGGGATCAGGAGCCGTTCCGATGCCGCTCGCGCGCCGGATGGGGGCAGGGGTGCCACGAGGGCCGCCACGGCCCCGACAGCCGCGGGGGACCAGTGGCCGCTGTCGCCTCCGGTGACGAGTTCGCCCCCCCGGGGCCGGCGCGATCGCCCAGGTGGTGGCCGCTCCGGCGGCGTCGCACCGCCCGGCCGTTCACCCGCCGACGGCACCTATACGGTGGTGTGGAGGACGCGGCGACCGGGGTGGAGGGGTGAAGTGGGGCGGGCGTTAGGGAGGTTCGCGGTGACGGCGGCCTGTGTGGTGGGGGCCGCGGGCTGGGTGGCCACAGAGGTGCTGGAGAGTGACACCCGGTACGACGGTCCGGCGCGGTGGGTGCCCGCCAGTGAACTCGGGTACCCCGAGCCGAGTGGTGATCCGGGCGCCGAGCTGAACGCGGAGCCGCAGTTCGTCCGCGAAACCGCATGGGAGGACAGGGCGGTTCAGGCGTGCGAGCGGGAGCCCGGTCCGGCGGCGGGTCCGTTCCCGGCTCCGACTCCGACTCCGGCTCCGCCCCTGGCTCCGGGGCCGTCCCCGGCCCCGGACGCGCTCGGCACCGTGATGGTGGACTACGCGGCGGTGCTGTGCGTCGTGGCGGCGGAAGAGTCCGTCGAGTACCGGAAGTGGGGGCTGGTGGCGCCGCCGCCGAGGACGCCGGACCGATGAGCGCGGCGGCCGGGACCGGCTGGTAGATCTGGACGCATGGACCACACAGGGCGCGGTGCGCGGGGCGGCGCGGACGAGGACGGACGGCACGGCGCACCGGGCGGTGACCCGGGCGGGCCCGGGGAACGCCGCCGCCCGCCGGGGCGGGCCGGGGAGCTCCAGGCCAGGCTGGCCCGTTTCGCCGCCGAGCGGGACTGGGGGCCGTACCACACCCCGAAGAACCTGGCGGCGGCGCTGAGCGTGGAGGCCGGGGAGCTGCTGGAGATCTTCCAGTGGCTGACGCCGGAGCAGTCGGCGCGGGTGATGGACGATCCGGTCACGGCACACCGGGTGGCCGACGAGGTCGCCGATGTGCTGGCCTATCTGCTCCAGTTCTGCGAGGTGCTGGGTGTCGACGCACTGGAGGCGCTGGCCGCGAAGATCGAACGGAACGAGCTGCGCTTCCCGGCACCGGAACGCGCCATGGATACGGAGAGTGACGAAGGTGGTGAGACGGGCGGCTCCGAGAGTGACGCCAAGCAGGCCAATCGTCACTCTTCGGAGTGGCATCGTTCGCCATAGTGTCGATATTGTTCACAGTTTCCCCAGAAGCTCTAGCCGATGAAGGGGGCGGGTATCACGCTGAGTAGCGGTTACTCAGCGGAGGGAAAAGGTGGATGCGTTATCACTCATCAAGGACACGCGCGACGCCCTGGCGCACAGTACGGAAGCGCCTGACGTCGTCACCGAAGCGTGGCAGGCGCAGGCGCTCGCCGAGGCGGTCGGGGAACACCTGGTCATGACGGGCCCGCCGGAGGTGCGGGTCCAGGCCGGCCGGCTGTGCGAGGCCGGCGGCCGTGCCTGCGGATCGCTGCGCGCCCCCGGGCAGCGGTCCGACGGGGCACGTGCCGCCCGGCTGACGGAGATCCGCGACCCGCTCTCCGCCCTGCACTGCCTGGGCGGGCTGCTGGACGCGGCGGGCGGCGCGCTGGTGCGGGCCGCGGTCGAGGCGGAGGAGGAAGGGCTCTACTGGCGGTGCATCGAGGGCATCGACGCCGCCGACGACTGCGGGGACCGGGTGGTGGCGATCCTCCGGCGGTTCGACCGGCGGAGGGCCTCCCGGGCCCGGGACGACCCGGCGCGCGGTGATCCGGTGCGCGGCTGACCGCCGTCCGGCGGCCGGGCGGGACGGGCGGGCCGGAGGAAACGGGACGGGGCGGACGCGGAGGGGCGCGCGGTGACCGTGCAGGATGGGAGGCATGGATCTGCGCATCTTCACCGAGCCCCAGCAGGGTGCCGGCTACGACACCCTGCTCACCGTCGCCAAGGCCGCCGAGGAACTGGGCTTCGACGCCTTCTTCCGCTCCGACCACTACCTGCGGATGGGAGACGGCGACGGGCTGCCCGGCCCGACGGACGCCTGGATCACCCTGGCCGGGCTCGCCCGGGAGACCAGCCGTATCCGGCTCGGCACCCTGATGACCGCGGCCACCTTCCGGCTGCCGGGCGTCCTGGCGATCCAGGTGGCGCAGGTCGACGCCATGTCGGGCGGCCGGGTCGAGCTCGGTCTGGGCGCGGGCTGGTTCGAGGCCGAGCACACCGCCTACGGCATCCCCTTCCCGAAGGAGAAGTTCGCCCGCCTGGAGGAGCAGCTGGAGATCGTCACCGGGCTGTGGGGCACCGAGCCCGGCAGGACGTTCTCCTACGAGGGCGCCCACTACCGGCTGACCGACTCGCCCGCCCTGCCCAAGCCCGCCCAGCCGAAGGTGCCGGTGCTCATCGGCGGCATGGGCGCCAAACGCACCCCGGCCCTGGCCGCGCGGTTCGCCGACGAGTTCAACATCCCCTTCGCCTCCGTCGGGGACAGCGAGCGGCAGTTCGGGCGGGTGCAGGCCGCCGCCGAGGAGCACGGCCGCGCACCCGGTGACCTGGTCCTCTCCAACGCCCTGGTCGCCTGCGTGGGCCGCGACGACGCCGAGGTGGCGCGCCGCGCGGCGGCCATCGGACGTGAGGTGGCGGAGCTCAAGGAGAACGGGCTGGCCGGCTCCCCGGCCGAGGTGGTCGACAAGATCGGCCGCTACGCCGGTATCGGCTCCACCCGGATCTACCTCCAGATCCTCGACCTGCACGATCTGGACCACCTGGAGCTGATCTCCACCCAGGTGCAGACCCAGCTGCCATGAGCGCACAGCCCCCGCGCGCAGCCCCGCCCGTGCCGCCGCATCCGCTCGCCGACGCCCTGGCGCACGGCCCGCTCGTCCTCGACGGCGGGCTGTCCAACCAGCTCGCCGCGCAGGGCTGCGACCTGTCCGGCGACCTGTGGTCGGCCCGGCTGCTCGCCGACGACCCGGCGCGGATCGAGGCGGCCCACACCGCGTACGCGCGGGCGGGGGCGCGGGTCCTCATCACCGGCAGCTACCAGGCCTCCCGCGCCGGTTTCGCCCGGCGCGGGCTCGGCCCGGCCGGGGCCGACGCCCTGCTGCGCCGCAGCGTGGCGCTGGCCCGCGCGGCGGCGGACCGCGCGATGCAAGGAGCGGCGGACCGGCCCGTGTGGGTGGCCGCCTCGGTCGGCCCGTACGGCGCGGTGCTGGCGGACGGCGGCGAGTACCGCGGCCGGTACGGGCTGACCACCGCCGAGCTGGAGCGCTTCCACCGCCCCCGGATCGAGGCGCTGGCGGCGGCCGGACCGGACGTCCTGGCGCTGGAGACCGTGCCCGACACCGCCGAGGCCGAGGCGCTGCTGCGGGCGGCGAAGGGCTGCGGCGTCCCGGTGTGGCTGTCCTACACCGTCGCCGGCGGCCGTACCCGCGCCGGGCAGCGGCTGGTGGACGCCTTCGCCCTGGCCGCCGGCGACGACCAGGTGATCGCGGCCGGCGTCAACTGCTGCGACCCGCGCGAGGCCGGGCAGGCCGTACGGCTGGCGGCGCGGATCACCGGCAAACCGGTGGTCGTCTACCCCAACAGCGGCGAGGGCTGGGACGCGGCACACGGCACCTGGACGGGCGAGGCCGTCTTCGACCCGGCCGCCGCCCGCGCGTGGGTGGCGGCCGGCGCCCGGCTGGTCGGCGGCTGCTGCCGGGTGGGCCCGGCGGAGATCGCCCGGCTGGCACGGGAGCTGGCAGGGCAACGGGGGACGTAGGGCCCGCGGGGGACCGCGCGAACCACGGGACCGGGCCGGAGGGCCGATCCGCGGGAAAACCGCTGGGCCCGGCCGTGCCCGCCGGGCCATACTCGCTCGGGTGTTCCTGACGACGACCACCACCGGCAGCGCCGCGCACCCCGCCACCGACCTGGGCTTCCTGCTGCACAAGCACCCCGACCGGGCACAGGAGTTCACCACCTCCCACGGCACCGCGCACGTCTTCTACCCCGAGGCCACCGAGCAGCGGTGCACGGCGGCGCTGCTGCTGGAGGTCGATCCGGTGGCGCTGGTCCGCCGCGGCCGGGGCAAGGGGCGCGGCGGCGCGCCCGACACGGCGCTGGCGCAGTACGTCAACGACCGCCCGTACGCCGCCTCCTCGCTGCTGGCGGTGGCGCTGGGCGCGGTGTTCTCCAGCGCGCTCAAGGGCCAGTGCCGGGCCCGGCCCGACCTGCCCGGCCGGGTGCTGCCGCTGCGGATCGAGGTGCCCGCGCTGCCCGCCCGCGGCGGTCCCGAGCTGGTGCGGAGCCTGTTCGCCCCGCTGGGCTGGGAGGTGTCGGCCGAGCCGGTGCCGCTGGACGTCCGCTTCCCCGACTGGGGCGACTCCCGCTACGTACGCCTGGTCCTGACCGGTGAGGCACGGCTGGCCGACGCGCTGCGCCACCTGTACGTGCTGCTGCCGGTGCTGGACGACGCCAAGCACTACTGGGTCGCCCCCGACGAGGTGGACAAGCTGCTGCGCGCCGGCGAGGGCTGGCTGGAGCACCACCCCGAGCAGCGGCTCATCGCCGGCCGCTACCTCGCCCGCCGCCACCGGCTCACCCGCGAGGCGCTGGAGCGGCTGGAGCTCGCCCGGCTCGCCGAGGCCGACGGCAGCGAGGCCGGGGAACTGGACAACGCCGTGGACGAGGACGCCGACACCGAGGAGCGGCCCGCCCCGCTGGCCGTCCTGCGCCGCCAGGCGATCCTCGCCGCGCTGCGCGAGACCGGCGCCGCCCGCGTCCTGGACCTGGGCTGCGGCCAGGGGCAGTTGGTGCAGGCGCTGCTGAAGGACGCCCGCTTCACCGAGGTGGTGGGCATGGACGTGTCGGTGCGGGCGCTGCACGTGGCCCGGCGCAGGCTGCGGATCGAGCGGCTGTCCGAGCGGCAGGCGGCGCGCGTCGCCCTTGTCCAGGGCTCCCTGGCGTACACCGACCCCCGGCTGGGCGGCTACGACGCGGCGGTGCTCAGCGAGGTGATCGAGCACATCGACCCGCCTCGGCTGCCGGCGGCCGAGTACGCGGTCTTCGGCGCGGCCCGCCCGAAGGCGGTGGTCGTCACCACCCCCAACGCCGAGTACAACGTGCGCTGGGAGAGCCTGCCCGCGGGCGAGGTGCGCCACCACGACCACCGCTTCGAGTGGACGCGGCGGGAGTTCCGCGCCTGGGCCGGGGCGGTCGCCGAACGGCACGGCTACACCGTGGAGTTCCGGCCCGTGGGGGAGGACGACCCCGAGGTCGGCCCGCCCACCCAGCTCGCCCTGTTCCGCGTCACCGACCGGACCGACCGGACCGCGACGAACACATCCGCAACGAGTACGGAGGAGGCAGTCGCATGACGGACCGCGCGACGGCACCGGCGACGGCGCCCACGACGGCGCCCACGACGGCGCTCGGTGTGCCCGACCTGTCCCTCGTCGTCCTGATCGGCACCACCGGGGCGGGCAAGTCCACCTTCGCCCGGCGCCACTTCGGGGCCACCGAGGTTGTCTCCTCCGACTTCTGCCGCGGCCTGGTCGCCGACGACGAGAACGACCAGAGCGCCAGTTCCGACGCCTTCGACGTACTGCACTACATCGCCGGCAAGAGGCTGGCCGCCGGGCGGCTGACCGTCGTCGACGCCACCAACGTGCAGACCGAGGCCCGCCGGCAGCTCGTGAGGCTGGCCCGCGAGCACGACGTGCTGCCCGTGGCGATCGTCCTCGACGTGCACGAGAGCGTCTGCGCCGGGCGCAACGCCGCCCGCCCCGACCGCGCGGACATGCCCGCCCACGTCATCCCGCGCCAGCGGCGCGAGCTGCGCCGCTCGCTGCGCTCCCTGGAGCGCGAGGGCTTCCGCAAGGTGCACCTCCTGCGCGGAACGGAGCAGGTGGACGCCGCCCGCGTCGTGCGGGAGCGGCGCTACAACGACCTGCGGCACCTGACCGGCCCGTTCGACGTCGTCGGCGACGTCCACGGCTGCCGCGCCGAACTGGAGACCCTGCTGGACAGGCTGGGCTACGCCCTCGTACGGGACGCGGCCGGCCGCGCGGTGGACGCCCGTCACCCCGAGGGCCGCACGGCCGTCTTCGTCGGCGACCTCGTCGACCGCGGGCCGGACAGCCCCGGGGTGCTGCGGCTGGTGATGGGCATGGTCTCCGCCGGGCACGCCCTGTGCGTCCCGGGCAACCACGAGAACAAGCTCGGCCGGTACCTCAAGGGGCGCAACGTCCGGCACACCCACGGGCTGGCCGAGACGATCGAACAGCTGGAGAAGGAGACCGAGGCCGACCCGGACTTCGCCGCCCGGGTGGGGGAGTTCATCGACTCCCTCGTCAGCCACTACGTGCTCGACGGCGGCGCGCTGGTGGTCTGCCACGCCGGACTGCCCGAGAAGTACCACGGCCGCACCTCCGGCCGGGTCCGCGCCCACGCCCTGTACGGCGACACCACTGGCGAGACCGACGAGTTCGGGCTGCCCGTGCGCTACCCGTGGGCCGAGGACTACCGGGGCCGGGCCGCCGTGGTCTACGGCCACACCCCGACCCCGCGCGCCGGCTGGCTGAACAACACCATCTGCCTGGACACCGGCTGCGTCTTCGGCGGCTCCCTCACCGCGCTGCGCTGGCCCGAGCGGGAACTGGTCGGCGTCCCCGCCGAGCGGGTCTGGTACGAGCCGGCGAAGCCGCTGGCGAGCGAGGCGCCCGGCGGGCACGAGGGCCGCCCCCTGGCACTGGCCGACGTGCACGGGCGGCGCGTCGTGGAGACCCGCCTCGCCGGCCGGGTCGCCGTGCGGGAGGAGAACGCCGCCGCCGCGCTGGAGGTGATGAGCCGCTTCGCGGTCGACCCGCGGCTGCTGCCGTACCTGCCGCCGACGATGGCGCCCTGCGCCACCTCGCAGCGGGCGGACTACCTGGAGCACCCGGCCGAGGCGTTCGCCGAGTACCGGGCCGCCGGGGTGGCGCGGGTGGTGTGCGAGGAGAAGCACATGGGTTCCCGCGCCACCGTCCTGGTCTGCCGGGACGCGGAGACGGCCGCCGAGCGGTTCGGTGTGCGGGACAGCGGAGCGGGAGCCGTGACGGGTGCGCTGTACACCCGCACCGGGCGGCCGTTCTTCACCGGGCGGGCCGTCACCGAGGAGGTCCTGGCCCGGGTCCGGGCCGCCGCCGACGGCGCCGGGCTGTGGGCGGAGCTGGACACCGACTGGCTGCTGCTGGACGCCGAGCTGCTGCCCTGGTCGCTGAAGTCGGCCGGGCTGCTGCGCAGGCAGTACGCCGCGGTCGGGGCCGCCTCCGGAGCCGTCTTCCCCGGTGCGCTGGGGGCCCTTCGGGCCGCCGCGGACCGGGGGCTGCCGGTGGCCGGACTGCTGGCGCGGCAGCGGGAGCGGGCGGCGGACGCGGCGGCGTTCACCGAGGCGTACGGCCGGTACTGCCGGCCGGTGGCGGACGGCTCGCTGGACGGGGTGCACCTGGCGCCGTTCCAGCTCCTGGCGGTACGCGGCCGCAGCCTGGCCGCCGTACCGCACGGCGACCAGCTCGCCTGGCTGGACCGGCTGGCCGCCGCCGACCCCACGGGGCTGCTGCGGCGCACCGGCCGGATCGCCGTGGACACCGGCGACGAGGCGTCCGTCGCGGCGGGCACCGACTGGTGGCTGGAGCTGACCGCCGCCGGGGGCGAGGGCATGGTCGTCAAGCCGGCGGACGCGCTGGTGCGCGGGCCGGACGGGCGGCTGGTCCAGCCGGGCGTGAAGTGCCGGGGCCGGGAGTACCTGCGGATCGTCTACGGCCCGGAGTACACCCGGGAGGAGAACCTCCGGCGGCTGCGGGTGCGCCATCTGGGGCACAAGCGCTCCCTGGCGCTGCGCGAGTACGCGCTCGGTCTGGAGGCGCTGGAGAGGCTGGCCGAGGGGGAGCCGCTGTGGCGCGTGCACGAGGCGGTCTTCGCCGTCCTGGCGCTGGAGTCGGAGCCGGTCGATCCCCGGCTGTGAGGGCGTCAGGCGGGGGAGGAGGCGGTGCACCGGCCCGTCCCCGTCCCCGCCCCGTCGCCGTCCCCGCTCCGTTGCCGGTCCCGGCGGGCCGGTGCCCGTGCGGCACGCCGTCCCACCGGAACCCGTACGCGGGAGCCGCTGTGGCGGGAAGGGGGGGCGGGGCCCGGCCGCGGCGGCCGGGGGAGTGCCGCGGCGGGCCCGGAGGCGGCCGGCGCCCTCCGGGGGCCGGCCTGCCGGGGCGCGGAAGGCATCAGGTGCCGGGCACAGCCGGTGTGCCGGGTGGTCCTGACGCCGATCTCCGGGCGGCCCGGCCGCCGTGGACGGCTGTGCGGGCCGCCCGGACGCGACGGGCCGGATTCCGCCGCCGTCCCGGCCGCCGTCCCGGCCGCCGTCCGGAAACGGCCGCGGCCCAGCGCGCCGGGGTGCCCGGCCGCCCCGGACCGCCGGGCGCGGGCACCCCGGTGACCGCGACCGGCGTCGCGGTGGTGGCCGCACCCGGCGGCCCCCGGCCCGGCGCCGTATCCCGCGCCGCCGGGTACGGCGCCGGGCCGCGGGGTGTAACCCACCGGTTCGCGGTCAGGTATGGGGCATGGGATTCCATGTGGACTCCGAGGTCGGGCGGCTGCGGCGCGTCATCCTGCACCGGCCCGGCCTGGAGCTGAAGCGGCTCACCCCGACCAACCGGCAGGACCTGCTCTTCGACGACGTGCTGTGGGTGCGGCGGGCGCGCGAGGAGCACGACGGCTTCGCCGCCGTGCTGCGCGAGCGCGGTGTGGAGGTCCACCTCTTCGGCGAGCTGCTGGCCGAGACCCTGGACGTCCCCGCCGCCCGCGCCTACGTGCTGGAGCGGACCTTCGACGAGCGGGAGTACGGCCCGCTTGCCACCGACCACCTGCGTGCCGTCTTCGACGAGCTGCCCACCACCGAGCTGGCCGAGGCGCTGGTGGGCGGCATGACCAAGCGGGAGTACCTGGAACGGCACCCCGAGCCGGTCTCCGTCCGCTTCCACGTGATGGACCTGGACGACTTCCTCCTCGCCCCGCTGCCCAACCACCTGTTCACCCGGGACACCTCCGCCTGGGTCTACGACGGGGTGTCCGTCAACGCCATGCGCTGGCCCGCCCGCCAGCGCGAGACCGTCCACTTCGAGGCGATCTACCACCACCATCCGCTGTTCGCGGACGGCTGCGGCAGGGCCGCTCCCGCGGACGGGGGCGCCGGCGGGGACCGGGGGGACGGCTTCCACCTGTGGTGCGAGGGACAGGGCACCCACCCGTCCACCATCGAGGGCGGTGACGTGCTGGTCCTCGGCGGCGGCGCGGTGCTGGTCGGGATGAGCGAGCGCACCACCCCGCAGGCCGTGGAGACGCTCGCCCACAACCTGTTCGAGGCGGGCTCGGCCCGCACGATCGTGGCGCTGGACATGCCCAAGCGCCGTGCCTTCATGCATCTGGACACCGTGATGACGATGGTGGACGGGGACACCTTCACCCAGTACGCGGGGCTGGGCATGCTGCGCTCCTACACCATCGAACCGGGCTCGGGCGGCCGCGAGCTGAAGGTCACCGACCATCCGCCCGAGCACATGCACCGGGCCGTCGCCGCGGCGCTGGGACTGGACTCGGTCCGGGTGCTGACCGCCACCCAGGACGTGCACGCCGCCGAGCGCGAGCAGTGGGACGACGGCTGCAACGTCCTGGCCGTGGAGCCGGGCGTCGTCATCGCCTACGAGCGCAACGTCACCACCAACACCCATCTGGCCCGGCACGGCGTCGAGGTCATCACCGTCCCCGGCAGCGAGCTGGGCCGGGGCCGGGGCGGACCGCGCTGCATGAGCTGCCCGGTGGAACGGGACCCGGCGTAGGCGCGGTACGGCCCGCGGTGCCGCCGCCCGGCGGTGACCGCAGGCGGTGGCCTGCGGTGCGGCCGGGAACCCGCACCCCAGCCGCATAGCGATGCGTTGCTTCGTATAGACTTCCGGTCTTCCTGTCGCATCCGACCGTTCTCTTAGGAGCCCCCATGGCGATCGATCTCACGGGCCGCCACTTCCTCAAGGAGCTGGACTTCACCCCCGGGGAGTTCCGGTACCTGATCGAGCTGGCCGCCGAACTGAAGGCGGCGCGGCGGGCGGGCACCGAGGAGCGGCGGCTGCGCGGCCGGAACATCGCGCTGATCTTCGAGAAGACCTCCACCCGCACCCGCTGCGCCTTCGAGGTCGCCGCCGCCCAGCAGGGCGCCCACACCACCTTCCTGGACCCGACCGCCTCCCAGATCGGCCACAAGGAGTCGGTGAAGGACACCGCCCGGGTGCTGGGCCGGATGTACGACGCGATCGAGTACCGGGGCAGCGCCCAGGAGACCGTCGAGGAACTGGCCGCCCACGCCGGGGTGCCCGTCTACAACGGGCTCACCGACCAGTGGCACCCCACCCAGATGCTCGCCGACGTCCTCACCATGACCGAGCACAGCGACAAGCCGCTGGAGGAGCTCGCCTACGCCTACCTCGGCGACGCCCGCAACAACATGGGCGACTCCTACCTGGTCACCGGCGCGCTGCTGGGCATGGACGTGCGTGTCGCCGCGCCCCGGAGCCTGTGGCCGGAGGAGTCCGTGATCGCCGCCGCCCGTTCGCTGGCCGAGCGCACCGGCGCCCGGATCACCCTCACCGACGAGGTCGAGGAGGGGGTGCGCGGCGCGGACTTCGTCGCCACCGACGTGTGGGTGTCGATGGGGGAGCCCAAGGAGGTCTGGGAGGAGCGCATCGAGCTGCTGCGGCCGTACGCCGTCACCATGGACGTCCTGCGCGCCACCGGCAACCCGGACGTGCGCTTCCTGCACTGCCTGCCGGCCTTCCACGACCTGGGCACGGCGCTGGGCCGGGAGATCCACGAGCGGTACGGTCTGGAGTCGCTGGAGGTGACGGACGAGGTGTTCGAGTCGGCGCACTCGGTCGTCTTCGACGAGGCCGAGAACCGGATGCACACCATCAAGGCCGTCCTGGTGGCCACCCTCGCGGGCGCCTGACACGAGCGCGGCGCCGGCCGGCGACACGGGGGCGGTCCCGGCGACGAGGGTCCGTTCCCGGCCGGGCGGGCTAGAGTGCGCGCGACACCGTCCTCGCCGAGAAAGGTCCGCCGTGCCCGCTCCCCGCGAGATCGACGACCTGCCCTACGCCGAGTACCTCGAACCGTTCGACGGCCGTCTGGAGCCGGAACGGCGCCACGACACCGTCCACTTCGACGGAACCGGCTTCGAGGACGCCGACTGCGGCGGAGCCGTCTTCACCGAGTGCGCCTTCACCTCGGTGGACTTCACCGGCGGACGCGGAAGCCGGGCGCGCTTCAACGACGTGTGGCTGCACACCGCCCGGTGGGTGGGAACCGAACTGGCCGAGACCGAGTGGCTGGACACCGAGACCGTCTCCGGGGTGTTCGCCGGGGTGGAGATGTTCGGCGCGCGGCTGCGCCGGGCCACCTTCCACAACTGCAAGTTCGACTCGGTCAACCTGCGCACCGCGGCACTGCGGGAGGTGCGCTTCACGGACTGCCTGCTGCGCGACGTGGACTTCGGGGAGGCCGCCCTGACCGATGTCGCGTTCCCCGGCACGGTGCTGGAGGGGGTGCGGCTGGACCGGGCGCGGCTGGACCGGGTCGATCTGCGGGACGCCGCCGTGCTGGGGATCGCCTCCGGCCACGAGGCGCTGCGGGGCGCGGTCATCGGCAGCGTCCAACTGCTGGAGCTCGCCCCGGCGTTCGCCCGGGTGCTCGGCGTCACCGTCCGGGACCACGATTCCTAATGGAGTTGTCAAGCCGCAAGAGTGACGGGCGGTATGGGGTCGTAGCACCGTCCGTCACGCAGGAGTGCCCACAGGACGTTGACCCGGCGGCGGGCGAGGGCCATGACGGCCTGGCTGTGCCGTTTGCCTTCAGCACGCTTGCGGTCGTAGAAGCGGCGGGACTCGTCGCAGCAGCGGACGCTGATCAGTGCGGAGGTGTAGAAGACGCGTTGGAGGCGTCGGCTGTAGCGGGTGGGACGGTGCAGGTTGCCGCTCACCTTCCCGGAGTCACGAGGCACTGGGGAGACGCCGGCGAAGGCGGCCAGCCGGTCCGCGCTGGCGAAGGCGGCCATGTCTCCGCCGGTGGCGGCCAGGAATTCGGCGCCCAGCAGAACGCCGATGCCGGGCATGCTCGTGATCACCTCCGCGTTGCGGTGGCGGCGAAACCGGCCCTCGATGAGCTTGTCGGTCTCCGCGATCTTCTCGTTGAGGGCTATCACCTCCCTGGCCAGAGAGTGCACCACGTGGGCGGTCATGTCCTCGCCGGGGACGGACGTGTGCTGCCTTTCTGCAGCTTGGACGGCCTTGGCGGCGAGTTCGTCGGCGCTGCGGACCTTGCGGTTGCGCAGCCAGGTGGCCAGACGCCGTCGGCCGGCGCGGCGGATGGCGGCCGGGGTCTGGTAGCCGGTCAGGAGTACCAGGGGGCCGACGTTGCCGAGGTCGAGTTCGCGTTCCAGGCCGGGGAAGATCTCGGTGAGGTGACTGCGGAGCCGGTTGATGGTCCGGGTGCGGTCGTCGCTGAGGTCCCGGCGGTGGCGGGTGAGGACCTTCAGCTCGGATACCAGCTCGTCGCCGGGCCGCAACGGGGTGAGGTCGCGCCGGATCCGGGCCTGATCGGCGATCACCGCTGCATCTTTGGCACCGGTCTTGCCATCCCCGCGGTAGCCCTCGGAAGCCCGGTTGACCGCCCGCCCGGGGAGGTAGAGGAGCTGCTGGCCATGGTTGAGCAGCATCGCGATGACCAGGGCGGCCCCGCCGTCCGCCAGGTCGATGCCCCAGACGGCTTCGTCGCCCAGGTCGAGAACGTCCCCGAGGAGCTTGAGCAGCTCGGTCTCGTCGTTGGCGACGCGTCGGGACAGCAGCCGCTTGCCGGTGTCGTCGATCACCACGCAGTGGTGATGGGTCTTCCCGGCATCGATACCGGCCCAGATCGCTGTCACTCGCTTCTCCGCAGGTCGTGTTCGTACAGGCACCACGGACGACCTCGCTGTCGAGTCCCTACTGAGCGACCAGTGCCGCAATTCCTAATGAGCAGCCGAGTCGTCGTGGGGCGCCGGGCGGCGAATCGAGGGAAGCCACAACCACGGCAGACCACTGAAAGCCACCCCCAGCGCCCCTGGGTGAGCCAACCCTACGAATGGCTCGCTCATCCCGATCAACAAGGTAGGGACCACTGACGCGACCATTGACGCGACCGCCGTGCGACCGCGGACGGCCCCGCGCGACCGCCGGGACGGGCGTGGGCGGACCGCTAGCATGAGCCGGTGCAGCGGATCCGGGTGGCGGAGGTACTGGCGGCGCTCTCCCTGACCACCGATGTCGCCGCCGGGATGTCCTTCGAGAAGGGCCTGCGCACCTGCGCGGTCGCCACCACGTTCGCCGAGCGGGTGCTCGGCGCCGATCCGGTGACGCGCCGGGCGGTGTTCGAGACGGCGCTGCTGCGCTCGGTCGGATGCACCTCCTTCGCTCCCGAGCTCTCGGCGGTCTTCGGGGACGACGTCGCGCTGCAGGCGGTCCTGAAAACGCTGGACCCCGGCGACGAGACGGTGTTCGCCGCCCAGCTCCGCGCCTACGCGGAGCGGTCCGGCGCCGCCGGACCGCGGCTGGCCCGCACCCTGGCGGAGACCCTGCCCACCCTCGGGGCGGAGGCCATGCGCAGCGGTTGCGAGACCAGCCGGGCCCTGGGCGACGGCCTGGGACTGCTGCCCCGGTCGCTGGCGGCCCTGGACGACGTGTACGAGCGGTGGGACGGCCGCGGCCTGCCCGACGGCCGTGCGGGGGAGGAACTGTCGCGGGTCGCGCGGATCGTGCACGTCGCGGAGCAGGCGGTCCTCGCGCACGCCCGGGGCGGGACGCCCGGCGCGGTGGCCGAGGTCGCCCGGCGCTCCGGCGGCCAGCTGGATCCGGGGCTGGCCGGGGCGTTCACCGCACGGGCGGCGGACGCCATGGCCCCGCTGGCGGAGCCGGACGCGGTCGCCGCCGTGCTCGGCCTGGAGCCGGAGCCGTACACCACGGTGCCGTTCGGCTCGCTGCCCGGGCTGTGCGCGGTACTCGCCCGGGTGGTGGACCTCAAGAGCCGCTGGCTGCTGGGGCACAGCGAGCACGTCGCGGCGCTGGCCGCGGGCGCCGGCGCGCTCGCCGGACTGGACGGGGCCGCGGTGGACGCGCTGCGCTGCGCCGGACTGCTGCACGACCTGGGCCGGGCCGGGGTGCCGGCCCAGGTGTGGGACCGGCCCGGCCCGCTGGGGACGGCCGAGCTGGAGCGGGTCCGCATGCACACCTACTGGACGCAGCGGATACTGGAGCGGGTGCCCGCGCTCGCGGCACTGGCCCCGGTCGCGTCCGCCCACCACGAGCGCCTCGACGGCGGCGGCTACCACCGCGGCACCCCCTCCGGGAGCCTGCCGCAGGCCGCGCGGATCCTGGTGGCGGCCGACACCTTCGCCGCCCTCACCGAGCCGCGTCCGCACCGTGCCGCCCGCGACGCGGACGAGGCCGCCGACCTGCTGCTGCGGGAGGCGGACAGCGGCGGACCGGACCGGTACGCCTGCGCGCTGGTGATCGAGGCGGCGGGACTGCCCCGCCCCGGCCGGACGCTGCCCGCCGGGCTGACCGGGCGGGAGGTGGAGGTGCTGCGGCTGGCGGCCCGGGGGCTGAGCAACCGGGAGATCGGCGAGCGGCTGCACATCTCGGCGCGGACCGTGGGGCACCACCTGACGCACATCTACGACAAGACCGGCCGCCGCACCCGGGCCGGGGTGGCGGTGTTCGCCATGGAGCACCGGCTGCTGCCCTGACGCGCGCGGCGGGCCGGGCCGGATAGGCCGATCGACCGATGCCGTCCCGGCGGCGGGCGCCGATCATGGTTGCCGCGGCCCGGGACCGGCCGCGTCCCGTCCGACCGGGGCGCCCGCCCGTCCGTACCGCCGCGTACGGTGGCGCGCCACCGCGCGCCGCCGCCACCGCCCGGCCGCACGGCGCGGCCAGGGCCCCACGGATGATCGGAGCGAGGATGAACCCCGCCCAGCCCCTCACGCACAAGGCTCAGGAGCAGGACCAGGACTCCCGGGTACTGCGGAACCAGGAGACGGTGTCCGGGATATACGCCGCCGTCGCCGACGGCGACATCGCGGCGGCCCTGGGCGCGATGAGCGAGCGGATCGAGTGGGTCGTGACCGACGGGCTGCCGTACGGGGGCACCTACCGTGGCCGCGCGGAGGTGCTGACCAACGTCTTCGCCCGGTTCGACACCGAGTGGGACGGTCTGGAGGTGGTGCCGGAGGAGATCCTGGCCGTCCGGGACGCGGTGGTCGCCCTCGGCCGCTACCGGGGGCGGCACCGCGGGACCGGGATCCTGATGACGGCGCGTTTCGCGCACGTGTGGCGCTTCGCCGAGGGCACCGCCCCGACCGCCTTCGAGACGATCGCGGACACCCACACCATGGTCGCCGCCATGCGCTGACCGGCCACCGCGCCGGGTTCCCCGGCCGCCGACTCCCCGTCCGGCGGGCCGCCAGATCCGATCTGGCGGCCCGCCGGACGGCGTCTGGCGCCTCCGGGGTGGGGGACGGCCACCGCACGGCGCGGCGCGGAACGCCGCCCGCGCGGTGCACCCGCCCCGGTCCGCGTGGACCGGGGCGGGTTTCCCCGGCCGGGAGCGATGAGTCCGGCGGCGGCGCGGAGTCTGCACCACGGAACGGCCGCGCCACCACACCGCGCCGCACTCCGCGGAGCGCGGGAGCGGCATGGAAGACGGACCAGGGACAGGGATGAGGACGGCAGACGATGAGTGACAGCGCGACCGGCCCGGCGATCGAGGCGTCCGGGCTGGTGAAGGTGTTCGGGGAGACCCGTGCGGTGGACGGCGTCGATCTGACGGTGCCCGCGGGCACCGTCTACGGGGTGCTCGGCCCCAACGGGGCGGGGAAGACCACCGTCGTCAAGATGCTGGCCACCCTGCTGCGTCCCGACGGCGGCGAGGCCCGGGTCTTCGGCCACGACGTGCGCCACGAGGCCGACGCCGTACGCAGCCGGGTGAGCCTGACCGGGCAGTACGCGTCGGTGGACGAGGACCTGACCGGCCTGGAGAACCTGATCCTGCTGGGCAGGCTGCTGGGACACCACAAGTCCGCCGCCCGGCGGCGGGCCGAACAGCTGCTGGAGGCCTTCGGGCTGGCCGAGGCCGCCCAGAAGCAGGTCAAGAACTACTCCGGCGGCATGCGGCGCCGCATCGACATCGCCGCGTCCATCCTCAACACACCCGACCTGCTTTTCCTGGACGAGCCGACGACCGGTCTGGACCCGCGCAGCCGCAACCAGGTCTGGGACATCGTGCGGGCCGTGGTCTCCCGGGGCACCACGGTGCTGCTGACCACCCAGTACCTGGACGAGGCCGACCAACTGGCCTCCCGGATCGCCGTCATCGACCGGGGGAAGGTCATCGCCGAGGGCACCAAGGGCGAGCTGAAGGCCTCGGTGGGCGCCGGCTCGGTGCACCTGCGGGTGCGGGATGCCGCGCAGCGGCCGGCGGCCGAGCGGCTGCTCGCCCGGGTGCTGGACGCGCGCGTCCAGCTCGACCCCGACCCGGTGTCCCTGACCGTCCGCGTCGGTGTGCGCGGCGAGCACGGCGAGGAGGGCGGCGAGGGGCACGGAGAAGGGATCGGCGAGGGGTACGGCGAGCGGGAGAGCGCCGCCGGGCAGGCGTCCCGGGCGCTGGCGGAACTGGCCCGCGCCGGGATCACCGTCGACAGCTTCGCACTGGGCCAGCCCAGCCTGGACGAGGTCTTCCTCGCCCTCACCGACCGCCCCGCGGTCCACACCACCGCTCCCGCCGCGGGCAGGGAGAACAAGGAAGGAATCCCGGCATGACCACCGCCACCGCACGAGAGCCGAAGACCGGGGAACCGGCCCCCGTCGCCACCGAGACCCTCGCCGGCCTGCTGGTGGCCGGGGAGCGGCCGCCGCGCCCCAGCGCCTGGTCCGCGTCGGCCACCTTCGGCTGGCGGGCGATGCTGAAGATCAAGCACGTCCCCGAGCAGCTCTTCGACGTCACCGTCTTCCCGATCATGATGGTGCTGATGTTCACCTACCTGTTCGGGGGTGCGCTGGCCGGCTCGACCACGGAGTACGTGCAGTTCGTGCTCCCGGGCATCCTGGTGATGAACATCGTGATGATCACCATGTACACCGGGGTGGCGGTCAACACCGACATCGACAAGGGCGTCTTCGACCGGTTCCGCACCCTGCCGATCTGGCGGCCCGCGGCGATGGTCGGCTACCTGCTGGGCGACGTGCTGCGCTACGCCCTCGCCTCGGCGGTGATGCTGACCCTCGGCCTGGTCATGGGCTTCCGGCCCGGGGGCGGGATCACCGGGGTGCTGGCCGGGGTGGCCCTGCTGATCGTCTTCTCCTTCGCCTTCTCCTGGATCTGGACGATGTTCGGCCTGATGCTGCGCACCGAGAAGTCGGTGATGGGCGTCAGCATGATGGTGATCTTCCCGCTGACGTTCCTCAGCAACGTCTTCGTCGATCCGAGCACGATGCCGGGCTGGCTCCAGGCGTTCGTGAACAACAGCCCGGTCACCCATGTGGCCTCGGCCGTGCGCGGACTGATGGAGGGGGAGTGGCCCGCCGCCGACATCGCCTGGTCGCTGGGGTGGAGCGCGGCGCTGCTGGCCGTCTTCGGACCGGTCACCATGCGGCTGTACAACCGCAAGTGACGCCGCACCGCGGGTGACCCCGGGCCCGCGGCGGGGCCGCCCCGCCGCGGGCCGTCACAGGCGCCAGGCGGGCCCGTCCCCGTCGGGCGGCAGATAGCGGCAGGCGGCACCGGTGGAGACGGCGGCCCGCAGATGGGCGGCCAGTTCCGGATGGCGCCGGTCCAGCCTGCGCAGGGTGTCGCGGATGCGCGCGGTGACGGCCTTGCGGGCCCGCTCGGCCTCGTCACCCAGCCGCCTGGTGCGCCCGGCGAGCCCGGCGGCGGCCCGCAGCTCTCCCAGCAGTGCCTCCCGCTCCCGGTCGAACGCGGCGGCCCGGTCGTCGCGGCCCAGCGCGGCGGCCCGGTCGATCTCCTCGTCCAGCCGGGCCAGCCGCTCCCGGTAGCGGGCCTTGGCCTCCTCGTCGAGCACCGGGTCGCCGCCCGGCCGCCGGGCGGCCACCGCGGTCTCGCCGCCGGCCGGGTTCAGCAGCCGTACCGCCGGTATGTCCTCACCCGGGCGGCCCAGCAGCAGACGCAGGTCCCGCAGCCCTTTGGCGTCGGGCAGGTGGACCGTGCGCCCCCGGTACGTCAGGGTCCACACCTCTCCGTCGAAGCGGAAGACGTTCTCCGGCGGCACCGGGGCGGCCCGGGCCTCCCCGGCCTCCGGTGCCGGGAGCCGGACGGGCCCGTGGTCTTCGCGGCCCGCCCCGGTGCCGCCGACCGCCGGACCGGCCGGGCCGACCGGGCCGGTACGGCGCGCCCGCTCGGCGAGATGCCGCATGCCCAGCCCCTCCGCCTCCCGGACCACCCCGGCCAGCAGGGCCTCGGCGGCCGGCCCGTCCCCCGGCCCGCCCCGGGCGAGCAGTGCCCGCGCCAGCTCCAGACGGGCCCGGACCGACCAGGGCCGGGCCCCGAGGCGGTCGGCCGACCGGTGGGCGGCGGTCAGGCGCTTCACCGCCTCGCCCCACCGTCCCCGGGCGGCCGCCACCACCCCCAGCCACAGGTCCATCGGGCCGCCGACGTCACACCCGTACAGCGACACCGTCCACTGGTCGGAGAGCGGCAGCAGGTCCGCGCGGACCCGCTCGCACAGCTCCGGGTCGTCCGCGACCGCCGCCGTCTGCGCCCGCAGTCGCAGCAGCAGCGGCACGAAGAACGGGGACACCGGCCCCGCGGCGTCGATCTCCGCCAGCAGGGCCGGCGCCGCTGCGGCGTCCCCGGGGCCGTCGCGCTCCAGCGCGGTGATGCCCTCCAGGATCCGGTGCTGGGGGTGCCCGTGCCCGGCGAGCGAGCGGTGCAGGTCCGCCAGTTCGCCGAACCGGCCCTGCTGCAGCCACAGCGCCCAGCGCAGATGGCCGATCATGTAACCGATGTGGGGGTGCCGCCGCTTCGTGAAGTACTCCTCGGCCCGGTCGAGCAGCGGCTCCACATCCGCGAAGCGGCCCGTCAGCGTGGCGATGATGCTCCGGTCGACGCACGAGGAGAAGTCGGCGCGGGGCCGCCCGGCCCGTTCGGCCAGGGCGGTGAACGCGCGGTACTGGTCCAGGAAGGCGGGGTCGCCCTGCTCCAGCAGCGCCACCCAGCGGAAGGACGCCGCGAGGTACTCCGTCTCCAGGTCGGCCCGGCGGCGCGCCACGGACATCAGCTCGGTGGTGAGCGCCACCCGCTCCGGCGCGCTGCCCGGGCCCCAGACGGCGTTGTGGCGGGCCCACAGCCCGAAGACCAGTGCCTCGTCGTCACCGCCGCGCCGGGCCCGTACGGCGAGACCGACGGTCAGCTCCCGGGCGAGCCGGTCGAGCGTCGCCGCCTCCCCGGGCGCCGTACCGGCGGCCGGCGCCGACGCGCCGGAGCCGCCGGAGCCCGCGCCGGGGGCCCGGCCGCCCACCAGCCGGTCGTATGCCTCGTACATCAGGCCGGTGGCGGACGGTCCCTCGGCCCCGTCGGGGGAGAGCCGCCGTGTCTCCTCCCGGTGCAGGGTGAGCGCCACCCGGGCCAGCAGCCCGGGATCACCGGTCTCGCGGGCGGCATCGACGGCCTCGGTGAACGCCCGCCGGGCGGCCTCCCGTTCGCCCAGGTACTCCAGTTCGTTGCCCAGATCCAGCAGGATCAGCACCTGCCTGCGCCGGTCGCCGCAGGCGGCGGCCGGCTCCAGCGCGCGGCGGTGGTGTCCGGCCGCCTCCTCGACGGCCAGTCTGCTGCCCGCGTCCCGGGCCGCGGCCAGCAGGATCTCCAGCGCCCGCGGCGCCTCGATCCCGTCCCCGGCCAGCCGGGCGTGCCGGGCCAGGTCGGCGGGGAGCACCTCACCGGCCGGCGCGGTGGCGGACTGGAGCGCGTCGACCGCCGCGGCGTGCAGGCGGCGCCGCTCGGCCTCGCCGAGCGACTCGTACAGCGTCTCGCGGACCAGGTCGTGGGCGAAGGCGTACCGCTCCGGGCCGAGCGCCGTCACCAGCCGGGTGGCCAGGGCCCGTTCCAGCAGTCGGTCCACCCGGGAGGCGGACTCGCCCGCGGTGGCCGCCAGGACGGCGCGGTGGAACTCCCGCCCGAGCACGGCGGCGCGGCTCAGCAGCCGTACGACCGCCTCGGGCAGTAACGACAGCCGGTGCCGCAGGGTGTCGCGGACACCGGGGGCGACGGCGGCGGCCGTACCCGCGCCGTGCCACAGCCGGGCGGTCTGCTCGACGAAGAACGGATTGCCGCCGGTGCGGCGGTGCACCTCCGCGATCAGCTCCTGTGCCGGCCGCCGCCCGGCGGTGCGGGCGATCAGGGCGCCCGTGCCGGCGCGGTCCAGCCCCGTCAGCGTCACCGTCACCGCCCGCGTCAGCAGCGGCAGGACCAGCGGCCGCAGCGGATGGCCGTCCGCCTCCAGCTCGTCGTCGCGGTAGGTGCCCACCAGCAGCAGCCGCTCGAACCAGGTGTGCCCGGCCGCGAAGCGCAGCAGCCGCAGCGACGCCGGGTCCGCCCAGTGCAGGTCCTCCAGGACGACGACCAGCGGGCGGTGCTGGGAGACCGCCACCAGGGCGGCGGTGACCGCGTCGTGCAGCCGGAACTCCCCCTCCGTGCCGCCGGCCGCCGGATCGCCCGTGCCGTCGGCCGCGCCGGGGGCCTCGCCCAGCAGCACGGCCAGGCCGCCGCCGGCGGTCTTCTCGGCCTCCGCCCACTGGCCGGCGGTGGTGCCGCGCCGCAGGGCGCGCAGGACCTGCGTCCACGGCCAGTGGCCGGGCGCGTCGCAGGAGTCCCAGCACGCTCCGCTCAGCACCAGGGCGCCCTGCCGCCGTGCCCGGTCGGCGGCGTCCGTCACCAGCGTCGTCTTGCCGATGCCCGCCTCACCGGTGACCAGGACCAGACCGCCGTGGCTCCGTGCCGTCCGGGCGACCTCCGCCCGCAGCACGGCGGCGGGATGGTCGCGCCCGATGAGCCGGGAGGCGGCGGCCTCGGCGGCGGTGCCGGTGCGGTCTGCGCCGTCGGTGGAGTCGGTGCGGTCGGTCTCGGAAGGCGATGGACGGTCCACGGTCCGAGCCTGGCACACCGCACCGACAACCGCCCCGGGGATTCGGACGGGCGGGCCCGGGGAGGGCGAACCGGGCCCCGGGCCTGTGCCGTGGCCCGGCCTCATGGCCCGGCCCCTGTGCTCCGGCTCCGCTCCGTGCGGAGTCCGGTCCCCGGGCGTTCGCACCCGGGGGTCGCGCCTCGCCCGCCGGTGGTCTCCCCCGCGCTCAGCCGCGAGCCCGCACGGCACGGGGCGCGGGCGTCCGGGCACCCGGCCCGGACGGCACCGATCAGGGGACGCCGGCGGGCCCGGCCCGTCCGTTCACGGCAGGGGAGGCGGGGTCCAGGGATCGGCCAGCGCCCGGGCCCGCGCGTAGTCGGGCGTCTCCGGTGCCCCGGCCGCCGGATCGGCGATCCGGACGGCCAGCTCCACCGCCCGTCCGAGGGCGGCGCGGAACAGCAGCGACCCCAGACTGATCCGGCGCACCCCCAGCCCGGCCAGTCGTTCACAGGTGTGCCGCCCGGGCGCGAACAGGACGTTCAGTGGCGCGTCCAGCTCGCCGGCCAGCGCGCGGATGCCGTCCTCGTCGGCCAGCCCGGGGACGAAGACGCCGTCCGCCCCGGCCGCCAGATAGCGGCGCGCCCGGCGCAGCGCGGCCGCCGTGGTCGGCTCGGCGGCGAGCCAGTGGGTGTCGGTGCGGGCGTTGACGAACAGGGTGGGAGCGGCCTCCCTCACCGCCGCGACCCGCTCCGCCTGCCGCACCGGGTCGGCCAGGGTCCCGTCGGGTCGGCCGTCCTCGATGTTCACCCCGGCCACCCCCGCCCCGGCCAGTTCCGCGGCGAACGCCGCGACTCCGGCGGGGTCGTCGGCGAAGCCGTTCTCGATGTCGACGCTGACCGGCACCGGCAGCCGGGCCAGCCGCCGTCCCAGCTCCAGGGTGCACTCCCGGGCGGCCCCGGTGGCGTCGGCCAGCCCCGCGGCGGCGGCCACCCCGAGACTGGTGGTGCCGATCGCGGGGAAGCCCTGGGCCGCCAGGGCGGCGGCCGAGGCGTGGTCCCAGGCGCACGGCAGCAGCAGCGGGCGGTCGGCGCGGTGCAGCTCGCGGAAGACGGCGGACATGGACGCGGGACTCACGGAATACGGCTCCTGTCGTGTGCGGTGCCGCCCCCGGCGCGGCTCACCCCAGACCGGAGGTGTCCAGTTCCATGGCGAACGGCTCGGGAAGCGGTACGGGGGTGCCGAAGGGGTGCGGCCCCGTCACCCGGGTGTAGCCGAGTCCGCCGGGCTCGGCGAACAGTGTGCAGGTGCGCTCCTGCCGGTCGATCAGCAGGTACAGCGGCGCGCCGTACTCGGCGTACCGGCGGCGCTTGACGGTGCGGTCGGTGTCGGCGTTCGAGTCGGAGGTGACCTCGACCACCAGCAGTGTCTGCTCCGGGAGCAGGGCCCCCGCCCCCTTGGCCAGGTCCCGGGGGACGACGGCCAGATCGGGCACGAACCAGTTGCTGCTCCCCGGCAGGTCCAGATCGCCCGACCCGGTCACGCAGCCGAGCCGCCGTACGACCGGGCCGATCTGCTCGCGGATCACATCCGCCGCCGTCTCGTGGTCCCAACTCGGTGACACCGGCTCGATGATCCCCTCCACGATCTGCACCCGGTCCCCCCGGACGTGCTGGATCGCGTACTTCAGCGCTGTTTCCGGGTCGACGGCTGCGTACGAGTGCGGCTGGGCGCTCATCGGTCCTCCACGGACGGTTCAAGTGCAGCATGACGACATACCCGGGTCTACCGCAATCGGGGCCGCTCCGTTGCCCGCCGCCCCCGCCGTCACCCGGAGGAGTGGCCCGCCGGGCCCCGGCTCTCATGGCGTCCCGTCCGCGGACCCGGCGGCGGACCGGAGGGCGAGGTCGGCGTCCGTGACGCCCAGCAGCTCGTACAGTGCCCGCCGCCCGGCGCCGGTCACCCGCAGCGCCCGCCGGGTGCCGATCCGCTCGCACCACCCGGCCTCCAGGGCGTGGCGGCACAGCTCGGCCCCCGCCACCCCGGCCAGATGGGGGCGGCGCTCGGTCCAGTCCAGACAGGCACGGGCCGGCGGGCGCCGGCCGCGCGGACGGGCCGTCAGCTCGATGCCCAGCCGCCCGAACCAGCGCAGCCCGTCGCAGGTCACCGCGAACCCGGTGTCCCGCTGCAGCAGGCCGCGTTCCAGCAGCGCGTCGGTGACCGCGACCCCCAGCCGTCCGGCCAGATGGTCGTAGCAGGTGCGGGCCCGGGCCATCGCCGCGTCCGCGGAGGCGGCACGCAGCGAACGGGGCGCGGGCGGCGGGCCGGCGTGCGCGGCCAGGTCCTCGACCAGCTGGGCCGCCCATGGGCCGGCCAGCCGCACGTAGCGGTGCCGCCCCTGCCGCTCCTCGGCCAGCAGGCCGCCCGCCACCAGCCGGTCCAGATGGCCGCTGGCCGTGGCCGGGGCGACCCGGGCCAGCCGGGCCAACTCGCCCGCCGTCCAGGCCCGGCCGTCCAGCAGGGCCAGGCAGAAACGGGCGCGGGTGGTGTCGGCGAGCAGCCCGGCCAGCCGGGCGAGGGCGGGGCCGGTGCGGTCGGGGGCACGGTCGGCGGTGCGGTCCATGGGGCCAGCATGCGGGCGGATCGCTTCGGCGGACACCGAAAGGTGTACCAGGCAAGTGATCACATGGGCATCACAATCGCACATTGGTTCGTCATCGGCATGTGCCGGTCATCACCGCACCTCTAAAGTGACCTGGTCACACGGGGTGAAGACGACCGGAGTGCGCTTCTTGCGCCACCGACCGGCTCCGCACCCCCTGAACTCCTCTCAAGCAGAAGGTCCATGCCCATGCCCATGCGTCCTGCCCTCGTGCGCCGTACCGCCCTCGCCGCCTCCGCGGTCTGCCTGGCCCTGCTGGCCACCGCCTGCGGCGGCTCGGACCCGGACGGCGGGAGCGACAAGGGCGGGGACGGGACGAAGGCCGGCAAGGCCGACGAGAAGGCCGCCGCCCAGCCGGCGGTCAAGGCGAAGACCGCCGCCGAGCTGGACGAGCTCGCGCTCGCCGAGGGCGACGTCAAGGACCACGAGATCCAGAAGGTCGGTGCCGGGGAGGCTCCCGACTCCGGTGACATCAAGGTCGACAAGGCCGGCTGCGAGCCGCTGGCGCACGCGATGACGGGCGTGCGGGTCGGCGAGCCCGCGGCGACCGCGCAGCGCGGGGTGAGCCAGAAGGCGAAGAAGCCGGCGGAGCCCTCGCTCGACGAGCTCGCCGAGATGACCGAGGAGGAGATCGCGGAGGCGTTCATCGGGGCCCTCGACATGACGATGACGACGGTCTCCCTGTCCTCCTACGACGGAGCGGGCGCCGAGCAGGCCCTCGCGGACCTGCGCACCGCCGCCACCGACTGCGGCGGCGGCTTCACCTCGACCGCGCCGAGGGACAAGCGGAAGGTCACCGGGATCACCGAGGAGAAGGTCACCGGCGGCGAGGAGTCGGCCGCCTGGACGCTGACGACCGACATGGAGGGCGACGTGGTGTCGGTCAAGCTGGCGGTCGTGCGCCAGGGCGGCACGCTCGCCTCCTTCGTCTCCCTCAACCTGGCCTCGGCCAGCGGCAAGAAGGACTACCCGCTGCCGACCGCGGTCATCGACGCCCAGCTGGCCAAGCTCGGCTGAGCGGCACACCGCACTCCGGCCGCCCCCCCGGCCCCGGCGATCCGCACAGCGGTCGCGCCGGGAGCCGGGACCCGGCCGGAACCGTCACCCAAAGCCGTCCGCCGACCGGCGGACACACGATGCCCACAGGGGGGCCGCTCTTCATGAACCCCGATCATCCGGACTACGCCGAGCACCTGGACGGTTCCAGGAATCCGGCTCGTTCCGCCGGTCCCGTCCCCGTCGCGCCGACGGGACTGGCGAAGGCCGTCACCGTCCTGCTGGGGGCGGTGATCGCCGCGGACGTGTTCTCGCTCTACGGCGGGCTGGCCGTGCACGGACTGGTGGACGACCTCATCGCCGGACGACCCGTCACCGAGGCGGAGTCGGCCCGGGCCGACCGGCTGTACGGGCTCGCGGGTGTCGCACAGTTCGCGACGATGCTGGCGGCTGGCGTCGTCTTCCTGGTCTGGTTCCGCCGGGTGCGGGTCAACGCCGAGGTGTTCGTCCCCGACGGGCACCGTAAGAGCCGCGGCTGGGTGATCTGGGGCTGGTTCGTGCCCGTGGTCAACCTGTGGTTCCCGCGCCGGATCACCCTCGACATCTGGAACGCGAGCTCACCGGTGCCGCTGAACGACCCGGACCCGGAGCGTCCCTCCCGGCCCCTGGTCAACGCCTGGTGGACGCTGTGGCTGCTGGCGACATACGTCGGGAACGGCGCCGGCAGGATGTACGACCGGGACGAGTACGTCGAGACGATCCAGTCGGCACTCGTCATGCTGATCGTGTCCGACATCCTGAGCATCGTCGCCGCCGTGCTGGCGATCCTGGTGGTACGCGCCCTGACCCGGATGCAGCAGGCCCGGATCCTTCAAGGCCCGGGGCCGCTGTACCCGGCGTTCCCCGCCTCCTGACCTGACCCCGGCGGGGCGGGGCCGCCCGGCCCCGGAACGGGCACCGGCCTCCGGGCCCGGCGCGTGTCGCCGGGCCCGGAGGCCGGCCGCCGCCGCACCGCCAACGACACTGTTCGTAATCCGGCCTGGCGAGAAGGCTTTCCGGCCAAAGATGATCGCAATCGACCTGTTGTGACCACATCTCCCTTGACCGAGCCGGTGATCGATCGATTGGATACCCAGGTTTTGAAGATCATGTGAAGCCTGGGGGGAAGCGTGAACTTACGGTGGGGGAGTGGCGCTTCGAGGGTGACTCCCGGGCGACCACGGAAGAGGGCACTCGGCTTCGTCGGCATCACCCTCGTGACAGGGATGACGGCGGGGCTGCTGTCGGCGTCGCCGGCACAGGCCGATGTCAGGACCGGGGAACCCCCGGCCCCGACCGAGGGGCAACGGGCCCTGGCCGAGGCGGAGAAGACCGGGGAGCGGGTCGAGGTGACCGGCGAACGGTCGGAGCACTCGACGGTGTTCGCCAATCCCGACGGCCACACCTTCACCCTGGAGGAGTCCTCGGTCCCGGTACGGGTGGCCGGGCCGGGCGGCGGCTGGCAGGCGCCCGATCCCACCCTGGAGGTCAGGCCGGACGGCTCGGTGGGGCCGAAGGCCGCCGCGGCGGAGATGACCTTCTCCGGCGGGGGAGACGATCCGCTGGTGCGGATCGCCGAGCAGGGGCGCTCCCTGGAACTGGACTGGCCGGACAGCCTGCCGGAGCCGGAACTGAACGGGACGAGCGCCCTGTACCGCGAGGTGCTGCCGGACACCGACCTGCGGGTGACCGCCTCCACCGAGGGCTTCCGGCACGTACTGGTGGTCAAGACGCCCCGGGCGGCGGCCAACCCCGAACTGAAACGGATCGACTACCGGCTCAAGGCCGCAGGACTGAGCCTCCGCGAAGGAGCCGCCGGAAGCCTGACGGCGGTCGACGGGGACGGGAGGACGGTCTTCCGCGCCCCGCCCGCGCAGATGTGGGACTCGGCCGGCGAGGACGCCGAACAGCAGGCCACCGGCCGGCAGACACCGCGCCTCACCACCGGCACAGCGAAAACTTCGGAGCGGGCCGAGACCGGTGACTCCCCCGGCGCCGAGGCCGATCCGGAACCGGAACCGGAGCCGGGTGACACGGTGACTCGGATGGAGGTGGAGGTCACCGAGGACACCCTCACGGTGGTCCCCGACGCCGGGATGCTGACGGACACCGACGCCTCCGTCTACCCGCTGCACATCGACCCGTCGGTCACGCTGAACGAGTCCGAGCGCACCCTGCTGCGCAGTGACGGCTACGAGTCCTACGGCTGGGGCAACGGCAGCGACGGCCGCGGCAAGGGCGCCGGCAAGTGCGGCAGCTGGAGCGGCTACTACTGCGGGCCGGGCTATGTGCAGCGCCTGTACTTCGAGTTCTCGCCCGCCAAGCTGAAGGGCAAGAACATCCTGGACGCCACCTTCCGCGTCACCGAGCCGTGGGCGTTCCAGTGCGACCCGCGGTGGGTGAACCTGGTGCGCACCAACAACATCTCCTCCGCCACCACCTGGTCCTCCCGCCCCAAGGAACTGGACCTGATGGTCGACCGGCACGTGTCGGCGGGCCGCGGCTCACTGTGCGACCCGGACTCGCCGGACGCACCGATCGAGTTCAACGACAACCCGGAGGAATCCAACGAGAACCTCACCCCCACCGTGCGGAACTTTGCGGCGGGCAAGTTCTCCCGGTTCACCCTGCAGATCCGGGCGAAGGACGAGTCCGACACCTCCGCCTGGAAACGCTTCAAGAACGACGCGGTCCTGGCGGTGAAGTACGTGGCGCGGCCGGCGCTGCCGAAGAACGTCGGTCTGCTGTCCGGCGACGGCACGGTCTGCTCGACCAGCGAGGCCGACCCCGACGTGGTCAGCGATCCCACCCCGGCGGTGACCGGCAGGCCGCGGACCGCCGCGGGCGGTGAGGCGGGGGCGAACCTGCGCATCCGCTGGCGCACCGACCGCTGGAACGGCTCCTCCTGGGTACGCGCGCACACCGATGTCGACAGCCCGACCTCCGGGTACGCCGGGAACCTGGCGGTACAGACCAGGAGCCTGCCCGCCCTGTCGGAGGGGGTGAAGTACCGGCTGCGTGCCCTGACCATGTCGTATTACGAGGACGGGTCGAACCGGCTGCACACCGGTTACACCACTGCGTGCCACTTCAAGGTCGACTCCACCGCGCCCAAGGCGCCCAAGGCCAGGATCGGCAGCCCGTACACCGAGTGCACGGTCAACGAGTGCGTGCCCGGCGGGGGGCCTGGGGAGCCGGTCACCTTCACATTCAACGCCGCAGATGGTGAGCAGCTCAGTACAACGGCATTCCAGTACCGGCTTACCACCACCAGCACATGGCTCGACGCCAAAAAAACCTGTTTTCCCACCATACCTGTCTACGCATGCGAGGGTGCGCCTCCGATTCTTGTATCGGTGATCGGGTGGCAGGGCACTTTCACCCCCGACCGGCCGGGCACCTACCGCCTGTATGTCCGGGGCAAGGACGAAGTCGGACGCTGGGGCGCTCAGCAGGTGAAGGACTTCCTGGTCGCCGCGGGCGAAGGGCCGGTCGGCCGATGGCACTTCGACGAGGCCGACGGCGTTGCGAAGGACTCGGCGGCCGGAGGCGGAACCCGGCACGACGCCACCCTCCACGGCGGCGCCGCGCGTGACGATCGCGGAAGGCGCGGTCTGATCACCCATGACGGCGACGGCGCACCACTGGAGACCCCGGTCACGGACAAGGGGCTGGCGCTGGACGGCAGCGGCGGCTACGCGGCGACCGGCGGTCCGGTACTGGAGACGCGCTCGGCCTACACCGTGTCCGCGTGGGTGCGGCTTCAGAACACCGGCTCGGAGGCCATCATCGCCTCACAGGACGGCACCCAGTACTCACCCTTCATCCTGGGGTACTCCAAGAGCAACGGCCGGTGGTTCTTCGGAGTGAAGGAAAAGGACGCGGCGACGGGGACGGCTTACCACGGCGTCATATCCAAGCAGGCACCGAGCACCGGGATCTGGACCCATCTGGCAGGAACCTACGACCCGGCATCCCAGAACCTCTCCCTGTACGTGAACGGAAAGCGGCAGGGTGCCGTCTCGGTCCCGGGTTCCTGGTCGTCGACGGGCGCGTTCCAGATCGGGCGCTACAAGTGGGCCAACGTCCACCAGTACTACTTCCCCGGCTCCATCGACGAGGTCGCGGCGTGGCAACGGGCGCTGACGGCCGAGGAGATCGCCGACGAGGCGCGGCTGAAGATCAGCGAGGGTCATGCGGCGGTCGAACTCGTGGCCCACTGGGACCCGTCCACCGGCAGCGGCACCACCGTGGCGGACACCGTCTCCGGCTACGGGAGGGACCTGAAACTGACCGGCGGGGCCTCACTGGACGGTGAGGCGATCGTCTTGGACGGCGTCGACGGCGCCGCCACGGCCACCGGCCCGCTGGTGGACGACACCGGCTCGTTCACCGTGACGACCGCGGTGGAAGTGGACAGCGCCAGAATCCTGGCCAAGGACGCCGGGTACACCGGCCAGGTGCTCGGCCGGCGCACCTCCGACGGCTCGGCATGGGGTCTGTGGTACGAGCTCACCGGCAAGAGGACCGTCTACGACCCCGAGACGGACACGGACCGGACCGAGGCATCGGGCCGGTGGCACTTCGGGCGGATGAACGCGGACGGCACGTTCTCCTCGGTGGTCTCGGAGGAAACCGCGGAACTCGACAGCGCGGTCCGTCTGACCGGGGTGTTCGACGCCCAGGCCGGAACGATCAGCCTGTACGTGGGCCATCTGCAGAACGGTGACGCGCAGGTGTTCACGGCCCGGGCGGGATCGGGTGACTTCGCCGTGGGCCGGGGCTTCACCTCGGGGCAGTGGAAGCACCACCTGCCCGCCCGGGTGGCGGAGGTGCGGCTGTGGGCCGGGGCGATGACCGGTTCCGAGCAGATCGAGGACCGCGTGGGCGGCTGACGGAACGGCACGACAACGGTGCGGGCGGCGTCCGGTCGAGCCGCCCGCACCCGCCCCGTTCGGGGCTTCGACGGTGGCTTGGCGATCTCCTGTGTGACATGGGTGGGGCATTCTCATGAACTCTGGTACGGGCACCTCAAGGCAGGGCAGAGGCAAGGAAAGACGCCGGGGAGCGCGGCTGCTGGCGCAGTCGTTGATCCTGGCGGTGGTGGTATCGGGCGGCATCACGCCCGTGGCACGGGCCGAGAACGGGAAGCTGCCCGCGCTGCCGGAACCGCCGGAACCGCGCGTGGCCAAGGTCAGAGAGATAACCGGACAAGGCGCGGCGGAAGCCCGTGAGCGGGTTGCCAAGACCCAGGAGGCCAACGCCGAGCAGGCCCGGCGCGCGAAGGCCGAGCAGCGGGCCGCCTGGCCGGAGCCCGGCGAGGCGGAGGTGAGGCTCACCGCCGGAAAGGCGGCCAAGGCGTCACCGGGCGACCTGCCGGTGACCCTGAGCCCGCAGACTGAGGCGCCCGGCGCGGCCGCAGGCGAGGCCCGGGTCGCGGTGCTGGGCCAGAAAGCGGCGCGAGAGGCCGGAGTCACCGGTGTGCTGCTGACCGCCGAGGCGGACACTGCAGGCCGAGCAGCGGTGCGCGTCGACTACGGCGACTTCGCCGGAGTCGTCGGCGGCGGCTGGTCCCAGCGGCTGCGCCTGGTACGGCTTCCGGCCTGCGCGCTGACCACACCGCAGAAGACCGAATGCCGCAAGCAGACCCCACTCGCGTCGAGCAACGACATCACCGGCCAGACCGTCTCGGCACAGGTCCCGCTGGCCGGGACCGAGAGCGGCCTCTCCACGCAGACCGCCGACAACACATCGGCGGCGACCGTGCTCGCGCTCACGGCGACATCCGCGGGAACGGGCCAGTCACCCACGGGAACGGGCGACTACTCCGCCACGGAGCTGTCCGAGTCGTCCTCCTGGCAGGCGGGCGGCAGCTCGGGGTCCTTCACCTGGTCCTACGACTTCATCCTGCCCCCCGCGGCGGCCGGCCCGTCCCCCGAACTGTCGCTGTCCTACGACTCCGGAAGCGTCGACGGCCGCACCGCCACCACCAACAACCAGGGCACCCCGGTGGGCGAGGGCTTCTCGCTGACCGAGTCCTACATCGAGCGCTCCTACGGAAGCTGCGACGACGACGGCCACAAGGACGTCTTCGACCGCTGCTGGAAGTACGACAACGCCCGCCTGGTGCTCAACGGCAAGGCCACCCGGCTGGTGAAGGTGGACTCCGACACCTGGCGGCTGCAGAGCGACGACGACTCCAGGGTGACCCGCTCCACCGGCGCGGACAACGGCGACGACAACGGTGAGTACTGGACCGTGGTCACCGGTGACGGCACCAAATACGTCTTCGGCCGGGACAAGCTCGACGGCGCCGGCGACCAGCGCACCAACTCCACCTGGACCGTCCCGGTCTTCGGCGACGACTCCGGCGAGCCCGGCTACTCCCGGGACGGCTCCTTCTCCGGACGCTCACTGACCCAGGCATGGCGGTGGAACCTGGACCACGTCGAGGACACCCACGGCAACGCCACCACCTACTGGTACGCCAAGGAGACCAACCACTACCGCAAGAACAAGGCCGACAAGGCCAACGCCTCCTACACCCGAGGCGGTTACCTGAAGGAGATCCGGTACGGGCTGCGCAAGGACGCGCTGTTCACCGACGACGCCGACGCCAAGGTCACCTTCACCCACGCCGAGCGGTGCACCGCGACCGACTGCTCGAAGCTGACCGAGGACACCGCCGACAACTGGCCGGACGTCCCCTACGACGCCATCTGCTCCGACGGCGACGATGACTGCGACTCCGCCGGCCCGGCCTTCTTCACCCGCAAGCGGCTGACCGGTGTCCACACCTGGTCCTGGTCGGCCGCTTCCTCCGCCCATGAGCCGGTGGACTCCTGGACACTGGCACAGCAGTACCTCGACGGCGGCGACATCGGAGACACCTCCGACCATGTCCTGACACTGAAGTCGATCAAGCGCACCGGCAAGGCCGCCACCGACCACATCACGGTGAACCCGGTCACCTTCACCTACCAGATGCGCCCGAACCGGGTGGACGGCACCGACGACATCCTGCCCCTGACCCGGCCACGCATCTCCACGATCACCTCCGAGACCGGCGCGATCACCAATGTGGCCCTCTCCGGTGAGGAGTGCCGCCGCAGCGAGGTCATGAAGGCGGCCGAGGACACCAACACACGCTCCTGCTACCCGCAGTACTGGCACATCAACGGCGCCCGGGAGGCGTCGGTGGACTGGTTCCACAAGTACCGCGTCCTGGCCGTTGTCAACGCCGACCCCACCGGGAAGAACGGGTCGGTCGAGCACGAGTACGTCTACTCGGGCGCCGCCTGGCACTACAGCGACGACCCGCTCACCCCGAAGAGCGAGCGGACCTGGTCGGACTGGCGTGGCTACCGTCAGGTGACCGCCTACATCGGCGCCAAGGACG
Source organism: Streptomyces carminius (assembly GCF_002794255.1). Taxonomy (GTDB): domain Bacteria; phylum Actinomycetota; class Actinomycetes; order Streptomycetales; family Streptomycetaceae; genus Streptomyces; species Streptomyces carminius. The sequence goes on along the minus strand of NZ_PGGW01000071.1, from coordinate 257,759 downwards.
TCACCCGCTCCAAGACCGTGTCCCACTACATGCAGGGCATGGACGGCGACAGGAGGAAGGACGGCAGCACCCGCTCGGTCACCGTCGCCCCGCCGGCCTCGCCCGACCTCGGCGTCGCCGCGATCACCGACAGCGACCAGTACGCCGGCCAGCTGCGGCAGGAGGTCGTCTACGACGGTGCCACCGCCATCAGCGCCACCGTCAACGACCCCTGGTCCAAGGAGACTGCCCGCCAGGACGCACCCGACGTCGGCGACCACATCGCCCGCTACGTGCGCACGAAGAAGAGCACCGACTACACCTATCTGACCGCCTCCCGGACCTGGCGGGCCAGAGCGGTCACCACGACGTACGACGACCACGGCATGGCCGCCACCGTCGACGACTCCGGCGAGGTCGGCAGGAGCGGCGACGAGACCTGCACCCGCACCTGGTACGCCCGCAACACCGCCGCCGGCCTGACCAGCCTGGTCTCCCGCACCCGCACCGTCGGCCGCTCCTGCTCGGTCACCGACGCCCAGCTGAACCTGCCGGCCACCCCGGCCACCCGAGGTGACGCGCTCTCCGATGTCGCCACCGTCTACGACAACCCGCAGGCCACCGGCTGGACGGCGGCACAGAAGCCCACCAGGGGCGCGGCCACCTGGAACGGCCGCGCCACCGGCTACGCCACCACCACGGCGGACGGTGACCGTCTCCCCACCGGCTGGCAGACGGTCACCACCACGACCCACGACGCCCTCGGCCGCCCGCTGACCGTCACCAATGCCGACGGCAAGGCGGTCACCACCGCCTACACGCCCGCCACGGCAGGCCCGCTGACCAAGACCAGGACCGCCGACCCCAAGGGGCACAAGGCCACCGAGTTCCTGGATCCGCGCCGCGGAATGGTCCAGCGCAGCTACGACCCGAACGGCGGGGAGACCCAGCTCGCCTATGACGCGCTCGGCCGGCTGACCGAGGTCTGGCTGCCCAACCGCATCCGCGGCGAGGACCTTCCCAACACCAAGATGGCCTACCACCTGTCCGGCACCAGGCCCTCATGGGTGTCGACCTCGACGGTGCGGAAGGACGGCAAGACCTACAACACCGCCTACACCCTCTACGACGCGCTGCTGCGCCCCCTGCAGACCCAGTCCCCGACTCCGCTGGGCGGCCGGCTGCTGACCGACACCCGCTACGACACCCGCGGCCTGGCCCACGAGACCTACGCGGACATCTTCGACGACACCAGTACCCCGAACGGCACCTACACCCGCGCCGAGCACGGCGAGGCACCCAGGCAGGTCCAGACCGTCTTCGACGGTGCCGAACGGGCCGTCTCCAGCAGCCTGCTCGTCCTCGGCGTGAAGAAGTGGAGCACCACCACCAGTTACACCGGAGACTCCACCGCCACCACCGCCCTCGACGGCGGCTCGGCCCGGCGGGCCATCACCGATGTCCGGGACCGCACCGTCGAGACCCGCGAGTACGCAGGGGAGAGCCCGGCCGACGCCTCCTACGGCACCGGCCCGGGCGCGCCGTACACCGCGGTGAGGACCACCTACACCCTGGACGACCAGCAGCGGACCATCACCGGTCCCGACGGTGCGAAATGGACCTACGGCTACGACCTGTTCGGCCGCCAGGTGAGCGCCGACGATCCGGACAAGGGCGAGACCACCACCGCGTACGACATCCTCGACCGCGCGGTCAAGAGCACCGACGCCCGCGGCAGGACCATCCTGACCGCCTACGACGAGCTCGACCGCGTCACCGGCACCTGGGCGGGGGAGAAGACCGACGCCGCACAACTGACCGCCCGCACCTACGACACCGTCCTCAAGGGGCAGCCGGCCACCTCCACCCGCTATGTGGGCGGCAAGGGCGGACAGGCGTACACCAAGGCCGTCACCGCCTACGACAGTCTGAACCGGCCTGTCGGCACCGCACTGCGGCTCCCGGCGGACGACCCGTTCGTCCGGGCCGGGGCGCCCGCCGAGCTGACGTACGTCAGCGACTACAACATCGACGGCACCCTCGGTCTCGTCCAGGAACCCGCCCTCGGTGGCCTGCCGTCGGAGAACATCACATACGGCCACAACGCGCTGGGCCAGGTCACCTCCGTCAGCGGCGCCACCGGCTACCTCCTGGACACCGACTACTCACCCCTCGGCCAGGCCCAGCAACTCGTCCTCGGCACCTCCAGCGAATCCGGAACCGCCAAGGTGTTCATCAGCAACACCCATGAGGAGGGCACCGGTCGGCTCACCCGCAGCCGTGTCACGGACCTGGACGGTGTGCTGCAGGACCTCACCTACCGTTTCGACGACGCGGGCAATGTCACCTCCATCGCCGATCCCACCACCCTCGGCGGTACGGGCAAGGCCGAGACCCAGTGCTTCGACTACGACGGCCACCGCCGCCTGATCGAGGCATGGACTCCCGCATCCCAGGACTGCTTCGACTCCCGCAGCGCGGGCCGTCTTTCCGGCCCGGGGCCGTACTGGAACAGCTACACCTACAACGACGCCGGACAGCGCACCAGCGAAACCGTTCACAAGACCGACGGCGCCGACACCACCACCTACTGCTACACCGGAGACAAGCCCCACACCCTCACCGGCACCAGTACGGACGCCGACTGCGCCAACCCCGACCGTACCTACGCCTACGACCCCTCGGGCAACACCACCCGCCGCCCCGGTGAGAGCGGCCCCCAGGAACTTGACTGGTCCGAGGAGGGGCAGCTCACAGAACTCACGGAGAGCGACACCTCAACGGGCTACCTCTACGACGCCGACGGCACCTTGCTGATTCGCACCACCGAGAACGGCGAGCGGGTGCTGTACGCCGGAGCCACCGAACTCCACCTCGGAGCCGACGGCACCGCCTGGGCTCAGCGCTACTACTCTGCCGGAGACCTCACGGTCGCCCTCCGCACCAATGCCTCCGGCACCAACACACTCCGGTACCTGGCCGGAGACCACCACGGCACCTCCACCCTGGCCATCAGCTCCGACACCCAGAAGGTCACCAAGCGCTACACCACCCCCTTCGGTGCCGAACGGGGTACACCTGTCGAGGGTCCCTGGCCCGACGACAAGCAGTTCCTGGGCAAGACCCACGACACCACCACCGGCCTCACCCACATCGGGGCCCGCCAGTACGACCCGGGCACCGGTCAGTTCATCAGCGTCGACCCGCTTCTCAACCCCGAACAGCACCAGTCGGTCAACGGCTACAGCTATGCCGGGAACAACCCCGCCACCTTCGCCGATCCCACCGGCAAGGCGTACCCGGAGTGCGCCAGCGGACAGTACGACTGCACCAACGGATCCGGCGGAACCGGCGACATCAAGAAGATCAAGCGCGGCAAGAACTACCACAAGGAGACGGCGGCCCAGGGCGGAACCGGCGGTGGCCGCCAGTACGGCAGCAGGTACGGCAACAGGGGAGGGGGAGGCGGAACCCACCGCAGCAGCAACAAGGTCTTCAAGGTTCAGGTTGCGCCGCCGTCCTGTGCGTGGCGCGCCAACACCTGCTCCCAGCCTCCTGTCGACGAACCGGACTGGAAGTTCCTCTGGGAGACGGGGACGGCTCTGCTGCTGCCCGATGTCGACGCCTGGGACCGGTGTTTCACCGAGGCGGATCTGGCCGGCTGTGGCTGGGCCGCGACGGACCTTCCCTGGCTGAAGGTCGTCAAGGGCGGCAAGATCCTCGCCAAGTCCATGAAGAGCTGCAAGTGCTTCCTGGCCGGCACCGACGTCCTCATGGCCGATGGGGCGACCAAGGACATCGAGGACGTCGAACTCGGTGACAAGGTGCTGGCCACCGACCCCGAGACGGGCGAGACGGGACCCAGAGAGGTCACCCGTCTGATCGTCACCGAGGACGACAAGCACTTCAACAAACTGTCCATCGCCACCGGTGACGGCGTCGAGACCCTCACGGCGACCCATGAACACCCCTTCTGGTCCCCGTCGGAGAAGCGCTGGGTCGAGGCTGAGGACCTGCGTCCCGGCATGACGCTGCTGACGGACGAGAACGAGACCGTCATCGTCACCGCCAACCACCCCTTCACCAAGCGCGCGACGACCTACAACCTCACCGTTGACGACCTTCACACGTACTATGTGCTGGCGGGGGCCACGCCGGTTCTGGTGCATAATTCCGGCGGTCCTGCATGTGGATTTCCGAACGTTGCCGATGGCGATTACCTCTGGCATGAGATGAGCACCCCGCACGGGGTGGTTGGAATTGGCGGCAATGTGGAAGTAAATGGTGCGCGTGTAACCATTTCCAACGTTGCTGTTTATGGAGAGGACGGTCTTGAGCGCGGAAGCCTTGGAGTTGGGCCAGTCCTTTCGGAGCTTCGAGGTAACATAGCTCCGTCTCTGGCAAGGCAGGGGTACGAATCACTTAGGATTGAGGGAGAGAGACTGAGCGGGCCTGTCGGGCATAAGGTCGACTTCACCATCGACCTGACCAGGTATTCTGGAGAATCCAAGTGATCGGACAAGCGCAGTACGAGACGGCTCTGCAGGAGCTTCGACCCAAGCTGAGACAGGGCATGGGAGTCGAAGCCGTGCTTGAATACCTCAAAGGGCGCGGATTCTCGCAGATCGCTTGCATTCGTGCAGTGAATGATCTGGGGATTTGCCCAGCTGCCGAAGCTAAGCGTCTGGTTCATTACAGCCGAGCATGGTCATCGACGCGTGAGCAGAATGAAGCCCTGCATGAAGGGCTTGCGGAAGAGCTGGGCAAGGAGATCTGAGCGCAATAGGTGACCCGTGAAGCCCCGTCAGTTGGGTCCTGGCGGGGCTTCTCACGCGTTTGACGGCAACGCTGACGGCAACGTCAGCGGACGACGGCTGCAGCGGGTGGATCGTCGGGGTCGTCGCCGGCGGAGCCGAGGGCGTGGCCCAGTGAGGTTTTCTCGTGCGCCCAGCAGGACAGGGGGTGACACCGTGACGTAGCGGTGTTCTTGCTGTTCGTAAGCTCGTCGTCGCCTGCCGGTGGAAGTCCGGTCCGGGTAGCTGCCAGGAGGCCCGGTAGCAGGCTGGCGGCGTCGGAGGGAAACGTCCGGCGTCGAAGCCCAGCGTCAAAGGCCCTGTAAAGGGGGAGCGACGATACGGTCCGTAGCATCACGCGAAGCCTGCGGCGTCGTTACTCAGCCATCCTTTCGGGTGGAACGAGGGAGTGCCGAGCCCTTCGAAATCGGGGCGAAGGCCATGGAAGCGGTGAAGATCCTGGACGGGCAGCCGTGAAGGACTCCCCGGCGTATGGGGCGCGGAACGTATCGAGGGTGGCGGCGGGAACTGGGGAGGCCCTCCCCGGCCCGGTGACCTGCGGAGAATCGTCACCGGAAGCGGTGCGCCCTATAACCGGTGATCCCGGGAAGTGGGCGTGAGCCGGGTGGGCGTCGGAGGTGGCCGTAGTACTGCTTGAGCTGAGGAGACAGCACAACTCCCGGTGAGGGAAGGGCCACTGCTTCGTCGGTGCGTCATGGTGACGAGGAGGGGCCCGGTGAGTGCCGGTATGGCTAGTCCCGCCGTCGGGGGACGTTCTCCCTCGGACAAGGTCCGCGCTTTGCAGTATGCGCTTTACCGGTCGGCCAAGGCCGATCCCGGACGGCGGTTCCACGCGCTGGGAGACAAGATCCACCGCAGGGATGTGCTCCGGCGTGCGTGGGCCATGGTGCGCGCCAACAACGGCGCACCGGGCATCGACCGCACCACCCTGGCCGGCGTCGAGGGGTACGGCATCGACCGTCTTCTCGGCGAAGTGGCCGACGAGTTGGGGCGGGGACAGTACCGTCCCCAGCCCGCCCGCCGGGTGTTCATCCCCAAGCCGGGGGTGAAGGACGAGGCAAGGCCGCTGTCCATCCCGACGGTTCGTGACCGCATCGTGCAGGCGGCGATGAAGATCGTGCTCGAGCCGGTCTTCGAGGCCGACATGCTGCCGTGCAGCTTCGGGTTCCGCCCGAAACGCTCGGCGCACGATGCCCTGCAGGTGCTCATCGACGAGCACCATCGGGGCCGGCGGTGGGTGGTGGAGACGGACATCGCCGAGTGTTTCTCGGCGATCCCGCATGACAAGTTGATGCGCGCGGTCGAAGAGCGCATCTGTGACCAGTCCGTTCTCAGGCTCCTGCGGCAGATCCTGCGCGCCGGGGTGATGGAGGACGGGCAGGTGCGGCGGCCGGTGACCGGGACCCCGCAAGGCGGTGTGATCTCACCGTTGATGTGCAACGTCTATCTGCACCGGCTGGACCGGGCATGGGACGAGCACGACGGAGTCCTGGTCCGTTACGCCGACGATGTGGTCGTGATGTGCTTCTCCCGCAGTCAGGCCGAGCGGGCACTCGCCCGGCTGGTCGAACTGCTGGAGGAGTTGGAGCTGAGGCTGAAGGCGTCCAAGACGAGGATCGTGCACCTGGCGACGGACGGGGAAGGATTTGACTTCCTCGGGTTTCACCACCGTCAGGTCCGTTCCCGGGGACTGCGCGGACGCCGACGCGTCGACTTCCTGGCCCGCTGGCCCTCGGACAGGGCGATGCAGCACGCCCGCGACCGGATCCGGGAGATCACCGCCCGGCGTCGGCTTCCGCTGCATCCCGAAGCGATCGTGGGGGATGTGAACCTGTTCCTCCGCGGGTGGATGGCGTACTTCCGCTACGGCCACTCCGCCCGCCGCTTCAGCAAGATCGGACGATTCGCGCGGGAACGCGTCGCGCACTTCATCAGCAGAAAGCACCGGCGCAGCCGGGCCTTCGGCTGGTGGGTACTGACCGTCTCGTCCCCGAATGAACTTGGCCTGATCAGCCCGTATGGAACCGTCGTGGCACCCAGGGCCGGAAAGCCCTGGCGGGAGAGGCCGAATGCCGTCGGTGAACGGCGTCGGTGAGCCGTGTGCGGGAGAACCGCATGCACGGTTCGAAGCGGCGGGGGCTGGAAACGGAGCGGAAGCACTCCGCCACCGCGCCAGCCCCCGACCCTACAGCGGTGATCACTTCCAGATTGTGTTGAGGGTGAGGGCGGCGCGGGCGATGTCGCCGATCCGGCTGGGGCTGAGGGTGATGTGCTGCAGCGTGCGCCAGCGTTGCTTGAGTTCGGCTGCTGCGCGTTCACCGAGCGCTCGGATGCCCCTGATCAGGCTGTTGGCGGTTCGTGTGTCGGCGTGCAGGGTCTGTTCGGAGCGGCCCTTCGGGCGGCGGTGCGGAATGCGGATGCCGATGCCGGCGCCGATGTAGCCCTTGTCGGCCAGGGTGGGCAGCCCGTCTGCGGCCGCCTTGTAGAGGGCGGGCAGGGCGTGGATGCGGGCGGCGGTGATGTCGGGGGTGGAGCCGGGTTCGACGTCGGAGACCCACAGCGGGGTGCCGTCCGGAGCTGCGAGGAACTGCACGTTGCCGCCGAATGCCTTGTGTTTCTGGCTGAACCACAGGTCGTTGCCGTTGTCACGGACGCCGGCGAGGCGGTCCGTTTCGATGAGCGTGCCGTCGAGGATCACGTGGGTCATGCCGTCGCGTCGGCAGTGGTCCAGGACCTCGTGCAGATCCGGGGTCTTCTCGGCGAGGACGTCGATGCCTTCGTGCAGGTAGCGGTAGCCGGTGGCCTGGGAGATGCCCGCGTCGCGGGCCAGGCAGTGCACGCAGCCGCGTTCGCGGAACCAGCGCAGGACCAGCACGGCTTGGCGGAACGGACCGAGTGCCCGGCTGCCGCGCGGAGTGCCGATGCGGCGGCGGTGGGCGGCGAGCAGACGCGAAAGATGATCCACGACGTGGCGCGGGACATCGAGCGTGGCAACATAGGTGACCAACGTGAAGCCTCTGGTGCAGCGGACGATCTTGTGGTGAGACCTGTCCTACCAGGGGCTTCACGTCTGTCTGCAGGCGGGTGCGGCCCATCCGACCTGCTCACGCGTGGAGTGGTTCATGCCGCTTCGCGTAGATCATTTCGCTGAGAAAACGTCACTGCGAAGCTACGGGAGATCGCCCAGCGGTACCCCCGCATGTTCGCGCACTGGCGTCTTACCGTGGACGCCGCCCTGATCTGACGATCAGAGCGACAAGAGCCGTGTAACGGGTGACTGTTACGCACGGTTCTGTGAGAGCCGAGGGGTGAAATTCCCCTCGGCTACTCGGCGGAACGGGTCTGCCAAGATCACGTTCCGTACAACCAGAGGCTTCACATGCCGTCCAGTATCACCTACACCGCTGTCCTCGACGTCCGCAGGGAGACCGCCACGCATCTCGCGATGCTGCTGCGCGGCCACCGCGACCGGCTGGGAACCCGCAGGGGTGCACGGGTTCTGGGCGTCTTCAAGCAGGCCGTGCTGGTACTGCGCTGGTTCGTCGACGGCACGCGTCTGGTCCAACTCGCCCGCGACAACGGCATCTCGCTGCCCACGGCCTACCGGTACCTGCACGAAGGACTGACCGTACTCGCCGACCACGCGCCGGACCTGTCGACCGCGCTGGAGCGGGCCGCGACGGCCGGATACACCCACCTCAACCTGGACGGCACGGTGATCCGCACCGACCGGGTGGCTGCGGCCGGCCCCAACAGAGCCGATCTGTGATGGTCCGGAAAACACCGGCACCACGGCGGGAACGTGCAGTTCACCGCGGCCCCGGACGGCTGGCCCCTGTGGGTCTCGCCGGTCCGCCCGGGCCGCGAGCACGACACCACCTGCGCCCGCGCCCACGGCCTGGTCGACGCCCTCAACCGGCTCGCCGCCACCCTGGGCACCCCCACCTTGACCGACCTCGGTTACGAGAACATCGGCCCCGGTTTCCGCCACCCGGTCAAGAAGCCCCAGAGCGGCGAACTCACCGAGCACCAGCAGGCGTTCAACAAGGTCATCCGGGGCATCCACGGCGTCGCCGAACGCGCCAACGCCCTACTCAAGGTCACCTTCAAGGCCCTACGCCGGGTCAGCCTCGACCCCGCCGCCATCACCCGCATCGCCCGAGCCGCCCTCGTCCTGCTCCAACTCGAACACGGACGCACCACCTGACGAAGATCACAAACCGTCACGAGAAGTTACCGAGAAGACCTCACTCTCACATCCCGGCTATCAGCCATCCCCGAGCCATGCCCGTGAAGGGTGTCAGGGCGATGGCGAGGGCCAGTAAACCGCCCCGGAGGCCGGGGCGGCTCCCGGCCGGTGCCGAGGGTGGAGCGGACGGTGGAGCAGGGGTACGCGCTGAACTGCTCCGGCAGTTCCGGCGGTGTCTCCGTCACCGTGGACCTGTACCAGAACTCCGCGTTCGGCTCGCACACCGGCATCTCCGTCGAGACCCCGGAGGGCGAGTACGGCGGCGGCCGCGGTCCGGTGGAGGACCCGCTGTTCTCCGGTGGAGCCGTCAGCGCCGGCATCCCGATCCGGCGGCTGGACGACACCGGGGAGCCGGCCGGCGAGGCGGTCGTCACCGGCACCTACACGGCCGCCGGGAAGCCCGCCCGGGTGCACGAGGTGACCGAGGACCCGGCGGACCACTACGTGATCACCCGGGGCACCAACACGCCGCTGACGGCGTCCGTCGCCGCGGAGGTCCTCGGCGAGCGCGTGCCGCTGACCTGTTCCACAGCCTTCGCCTTCGATCTCACGGTCACCCGGGTGACCGCGGGCCGGGGCTGACGCGTGCCGGGACGGCGGCGGTGCGGGCTCGGCCGTGTGCCCGGCCGCCCTCGGTCAAGGGGGGAGGCGTGCTCCCGCTCCCCGGCGGTGCGCGGGAGCGCGGAGGTCGCGGGAAGGCGGACCTCAGGAGTCCTTGAGCGGGTCGTGTCCCCAGTTCATCAGCGAGTGGCGCCAGGTGGTGTCGGCGATGTCGCCGGAGGGGCGCTGGGCCAGGTGCCGTTTGATGTAGCCGGTCACCTTGCGCATGTGTGCGAGGTCGTCGTCGCTCAGGTCGGACTTCGAGGTCCGCAGCAGGTCGACGATGCGGCGGCCGGAGGCGTGGCCGGTGCTCTCCCCGTCGTCCTTGTGTTGTCCGGCGGCCTTGGACTCCTCGCTCCCCAGCCAGTCCTCGAGCTGCTTGGGGGTGAGGTTGACCAGTTCGCCGAACTCGCCGACGGTCTCGTCGCGGTCGTCCCGGCGCTCAGTCATCTCCGGAGTCCTTCTCGCGGAGGGCGTCGGGGCGGTGCACCGCTTCGCCGCCGGACTTCTCGCTGCGCACCCGGTACTGCGGATCGTCGGGGGAGGCGTTCACCGTACGGCCCCCGGCCTCGGTGCGGGAGGTGATCTCCTCCTCGACCCGGCCGACGGCCTCGCCGCCGTGGCTCTTCCAGGAGACCCTGTCGCCCTTGCGCGGCTTCCCGCTCTTCTTCGCCATCGTTCCTCCCACAGACAAGGCAGCGGAACCAGAAAGCAGCATCATTATAACTTTTTGCCCGTACTGCGGCTTTTGGTAGTCCTGTCGGCGGGGTCCCGCGGGGGAGCCCCGGGAAGGCGCACGGATGCCGCCGCCGGCGGCTTCGCCGAGTTCGCCGGCCTCGCCGCCGCCTGGCTGCGTCGCGGCGCCACGGTCCATCCGGCTGCCGTGACCGCCCCCACCCTGACCGCCGACGACCTCACGTCCCCGGCCCGTACGCTCACCGATGACTGACCCACCCGCCTCCGCCTCCGCCCTGCGGTCACGCCCGTTCACGAATCGGCGGAAGGAAAAGGAACCGGTCCACAGACCGCCTCCGAACGCGGGGGTCCGGGCGCCGAGCACCTGTGGCCCCGGCGGGTCCGCCGCCCGCCGCCGGCCGGCCACCGTGGAGGGAAGAGCGGACGGGGGAACTGTGCCGCCGTTCCCCCGTCCGTGTTCGTCACCTGCCGGCGGCGAACGCGCGGGTGAAGTGGTCGGCGGCCTGCCGCTGGGCCTGTTCGGCCTTGTCCAGGACGGCCGAGGCGCCGAAGAACTCGTGCATGACCCCGTCGTAGCGGGTGAGGGTGGTGGGCACCCCGGCGTCCTGCAGGTGGTGTGCGAACTCCTCGCCCTGGCTGCGCAGGACATCGCGCTCGGCGGTGATCACCAGGGTCGGGGGCATGGCGGCCAGCCGGTCGGCCAGCAGCCCGAGCAGGTCGATCCTGGGATCCTTGGCGGCGTCGGGCCTGCCGTCGAAGGCGTGTGCCGCCATCCAGCTCAGCAGCGCGCGGTTGAGGGGCCTGCCGTCCGCGGCGTCCTCCATCGACTCCCCGTACTGCTCGGCGGTCGTCAGGGGGTAGACGCAGACCTGTGCCGCGGGGACCGGCTCTCCCGCGGCGGCGAGCTGCAGGACCGTCGCGGGCGCCATGTTCCCGCCGACGGACTCCCCGCCGATGCCGACGCGGGCCGGATCGCCGCCGATGCGGGAGGCGTTGGCGACGGTCCAGCGGTAGGCGGCCAGCACGTCGTCGTGGGAGGCGGGGAAGACCGCCTCCGGGGCGCGCCGGTAGTCGGGCGACACCACGATCGCGCCGGTCCTGTTCGCCAGTCCGCGGCAGGAGGCGTCGTAGGTGTCGATGTCGAAAAGCACCCAGCCGCCGCCGTGGATCCACATGATCACGGGCAGCGGACCGGAGGCCGGGGCGGCGGGGGTGTAGACGCGCAGGGTCTGCTCGCCGCCGGCCGCGTCGGGGATCGTCAGGTCCTCCACGGACCCCACCGGCTCGGGGCCGTCGGTCCCCCGCTCCTCCATCACCTTCCGCACGGCGGCGTCGGGGCCGGGCTGCTTGCGGGCCCGGTCCGGGGTGAGGGTCTCGAAGGGGAGGGGTTCCAGGGCCGAGTGGGCGTCGACGACGGCCTGGGCCTGGGGGTCGAGCAGCCCGGACGCGTCGGTGGCCAGCCGCTTCTTCTTGCCCGTCGCGGCGGCCCTGCCCTCGTCGACGGGCTTGGCGAGCTTGCCGGCGGCCTTCTCGGCGGCGCCGCCGCCGTCGGGCGCGTGCGGGTGCGGGGCGGGCGGTGCCTGCCGCTTTGCGGCGATGAACCGCCTGCCGAGCTCGGCCATCCGCTCCGGGCCCACCTTGGCGCGGAAGGCCGGGAGTTCCTCCCCCTCCTCGTCGGCGACGTGATGGCGCACCAGGGCGACGAGTTCGGTCAGCGCCCGTTCGAACTCGGCCTCGCCAGGTTCGCCGCCGTCAAGGGTGACCAGCAGTTCCTTCATGCCGTGGTGCTCGCCGCGGGCGTCGTGGTTGGCGTCCTGCATGCCCAGTCCGGGCCAGAGCGGGTACAGGACGGTCTCCTCGGCGAAGGCATGCAGCGAGAGCTCGAAGCCGATCTGGTCGACGAGGGCCCGGCGGTCGCCACGGCCCGCCTCCAGGTGCTGGAACTGCCTCTCCACGATCGCGTGGTCGTCGGCGATCAGATGATCGATGTCGCCGGGCTGGGTGGGGTAGGACAGGGCCACGTCGTCGACTCCTTGCCGGGATGCTCGTGCGGTCGCCGGGGTACGGCACCGGCAGGAGTACCCGTGGAGCGGAACGTATGAGCACTGTCGGCGTTTCTTCCCGTGTTCGGTGCAGGGGTGCACCCGAACGCCCGATGACGTGTTGCCGGGCGAGTACGGCTCAGAGCCCGTGTGCGGTTCCGTGGTTACGGCTCGGAGCAGCGGCAGGCGGCGAGGGCCTGCTCCACCTGGCCGGGGTCGTGCTCGCGCACGTGGTCCAGCACGGCGTGCAGCGACTCCCACAGGCTGTAGACGCCGAGTCCGAGGAAGCCGACGCGTTCCCCGGCGGGCAGGGCGAGGTCGTGCCCGCGCAGCCACCGGGCGAACTCCAGCACCTCGGTGTTGGCCCACATCCACCGCGGCCAGCGTCCGAAGCCGTCCAGCACCTCCCCGGGGTCCTCCGGGCTGCCGGGGGCGCCGGTGACGCAGTGGTGCAGTGGTGCAGTGCCCGGCAGTCGGGCCAGTCGCCCTCCACGGCCACCAGTGAGAAGCCCTTCTCCCCGATCAGCCGGCGGGTCAGCTCCGCCCGCCACCGGTAGAACTCCGCGGTGCCGTGGGATGCCTCGCCGACGGCCACGCAGCGGGCGTCGCCGATCCGCTCCGGCAGGGGGTCGAGGGAGTGCGGGCCGGTCAGCGGCAGGGCTTCGTCGCGTATCTCCCGCACCTCCCGCACCTCCCGTGCCTGCCGGCCCTCCCGCGCCGCCGTGCCGTCGGCGGAACCCCCGGTGACTGCCATCGCCGTGCTCTCCCTGGTCGCGCGGATGCCTGCGGACGGGCCCCGGTCCGCCGGCTGCCGGTGCCCGGTCCGCGGTACCCCGGGGCGGGTGGCGTGACACCCCTCCCACGACCGCGGTTCGCGGTTCGCGGAGTGGTGCCCGCTGTTTCCGGTGGCGGGGCCCCGGGCACCCGCGACCCGTTCGGAAGAACGCGACCGACCTGCGAAGGGGTGCGTGCTGATGAAGGCCGTCGTATGGCACGGGGTGGGCGACATCCGGGTGGAGGACGTTCCGGAACCGAAGATCCACGAACCGTACGACGCGATCGTGCGAATCACCTCGTCGGCGATCTGCGGGACCGACCTGCACTTCGTGCGCGGCACGATGCCGGGCATGAAGGAGGGCCGGATCCTGGGCCACGAGGCCGTCGGGACCGTGGCGGAGGTCGGGCCGGGGGTGCGGAACTTCCGCCCCGGTGACCGGGTGGTGGTGCCCTCCACGGTGGCCTGCGGGACGTGCAGCTACTGCCGGGCCGGCTACTACGCCCAGTGCGACAACGCCAACCCCGGCGGGCGCCGGGCGGGCACGGTGTTCTTCGGCGGCCCCGAGGCGGCCGGCGGTCTGGACGGGCTGCAGGCGGAGTACGCCCGGATCCCCTACGCCCACGTCGGGCTGGTGCCGCTGCCGGACACCGTCGACGACGCCCAGGCGATCCTGCTGTCCGACATCTACCCCACGGCGTGGTTCGGCGCGCGACTGGCCGAGATCGGCTCCGGCGACACGGTCGCGATCCTCGGCGCCGGCCCCGTGGGCCAGTCCGCCATCGCCTGCGCCCGGCTGCAGGGCGCCGGGCGGATCATCGTGGTGGACGGCGTTCCCGACCGCCTGGACCTGGCCCGCGACCAGCACGCCGAGACGGTCGACTTCAACGCCGAGGAGCCCGTCGAGGCGGTCCTGGACCTGACCGGCGGCATCGGCGTGGACCGGGTGATCGACGCGGTCGGTGTCGACGCGCAGCGTCCCGCCCGCGGCCCGGCCGCCGAGGCGCTGGCCGGGCGGGCGGAGGAGTTCGACCGCGAGCGCGACGAGGTCGCCCCCGGGCAGCGGCCCGACGGGGAGACCTGGGTCCCCGGCGACGCGCCGTCGCTGGCGGCCCGCTGGGCGGTGCAGATGGCGGCCAAGGCCGCAACCATCGGAACCATCGGGGTCTATCCGCCGCAGGTGGAGCACTATCCGTTCGGCGAGGCGTTCATGAAGAACCTCACCCTGCGGATGGGCAACTGCAACCACCGCCGCTACCTGCCCCGCCTGGTGTCCATGGTCGCCTCCGGCGAACTGGACCCCACCCCGCTGCTGACCCGCTGGGCCGAGGTCCCCGACGCGGTCGAGGCGTACCGGACGTTCGACCGCCGGGAGTCGGGCTGGACGAAGGTGGCCCTCGGCGTGGACGGCCACGGCTCGGTCGCCCCCGGCATGGGGGAGGCGGCCGGCACCGGAGCGGCCACCACCGCGGGCACCAACGGATGACGACGGGTCCTCCCAGGAGACAGGAGGTGAGCGCGGTGGCCGCGCACGCGGGAGAGAAGGCGCAGAAGACCGGCGACTTCTACTGCGCCCAGTGCTCGGAGAAGGTCCACGTGCGACAGGGCGACGAAATCCCCCGCTGCCCCAACGGGCACACCGAGTTCGGGGCCCGGCGCCACGAACCGGGCAACAAGTCCTGAGGTGCCCCTCCACCGCGGTGGAGCACCCCTGGGACCGTGTCTTCCGACACCCGTGAGGCGGGGAGGACGGCCGTGCTCTTCGGCTGGTGGACCTGCCCGCCGATCGAGGGGCGCTCGTTGCGGCCCGCGGGAGCCGACCGCGGGCGCGAAGTCCCGGAGAAGTCCCACAGCTGCCGCCGTAGCCCTTCCCGACCCGTTGCGTCGCAGGTCGGACAGGGTGCGGCGGCATCCGGTGATCAGATGTCGCGGAACGTCTCGATCTGCGCGCCCACCGAGTTCAGCCGCTCGGCCAGCTCCTCGTAGCCGCGGTTGATCACGTAGACGTTGCGCAGCACCGAGGTGCCCTCGGCCGCCATCATCGCCAGCAGCACCACCACCGCCGGGCGCAGCGCGGGCGGGCACATCATCTCGGCGGCGCGCCAGCGGGTGGGGCCCTCGACCAGGACGCGGTGCGGGTCCAGCAGTTGCAGGCGCCCGCCGAGCCGGTTGAGGTCGGTCAGGTAGATCGCCCGGTTGTCGTACACCCAGTCGTGGATGAGGGTCTTGCCCTGGGCGGTGGCGGCGATGGCCGCGAAGAAGGGCACGTTGTCGATGTTGATGCCGGGGAACGGCATCGGGTGGATCTTGTCGATCGGCGCCTCCAGTTTGGAGGGCCGCACGGTGAGGTCCACCAGCCGGGTGCGCCCGTTGTCGGCGTGGTACTCGGCGCCGCGGTCGTGGTCCAGGCCCATCTCCTCCAGGACGGCCAGCTCGATCTCCAGGAACTCGATCGGCACCCGGCGGATCGTCAGCTCCGACTCGGTGACCACGGCGGCGGCCAGCAGGCTCATCGCCTCGACCGGGTCCTCGGAGGGGGAGTAGTCCACGTCCCGGTCGATGTGCGGCACGCCGTGCACGGTCAGGGTCGTGGTGCCCACGCCCTCGATCCGCACGCCCAGCTCCTCCAGGAAGAAGCACAGGTCCTGGACCATGTAGTTGGGGGAGGCGTTGCGGATGACGGTGACCCCGTCGTGGCGGGCGGCGGCCAGCAGGGCGTTCTCGGTGACGGTGTCCCCGCGCTCGGTCAGCACGATCGGGCGGGTGGGGCGCACCGAGGGGTCCACCACCGAGTGGTACGTGCCCTCGGTGGCGGTGACCTCCAGGCCGAAGTGCCGCAGCGCGCTCATGTGGGGCTGCACGGTGCGGGTGCCCAGGTCGCAGCCGCCGGCGTAGGGGATGCGGAAGCGGTCCATCCGGTGCAGCAGCGGGCCGAGGAACATGATGATGCTGCGGGTGCGGCGGGCGGCCTCGGCGTCGATGGCGTCCAGGTCCAGCTCGGCCGGGGGCACGATCTCCAGGTCGGCGCCGTCGTTGATCCAGCGGGTCCGCACGCCGATGGAGCCCAGCACCTCCAGGATGCGGTAGACCTCCTCGATCCGGGCGACCCTGCGCAGCAGGGTGCGCCCGCTGTTCAGCAGGGCGGCGCACAGCAGCGCGACACCGGCGTTCTTACTGGTCTTGACGTCGATGGCGCCCGACAGCCGACGGCCTCCGACGACCCGCAGGTGCATCGGGCCCGAGTAGCCCAGCGAGACGATCTCACTGTCGAGGGCCTCGCCGATACGGGCGATCATCTCAAGGCTGATGTTCTGGTTGCCGCGCTCGATGCGGTTGATCGCGCTCTGGCTGGTGGCCAGTGCCTCCGCCAGCTGCGTCTGGGTCCAGCCGCGATGCTGCCGGGCGTCACGGATGAGCTTGCCGATGCGCACGAGGTAGTCGTCGGTCATGGGGTCGATGTTATCTCAGATATGAGATGTCAACTCCTGGGAGGAATGGTGCGTTCGGGTCTTTCTCATATTTTCCGCACGACTTCCTCGCATCTCCCTCCGTGTTTCCACTCCCGGGCGGGTCAAGGGGGCCGACCGGGTGGAAGTGCCGGGCCGGGCCCGGCCGGTTGAGGCGGGGTGCGCGGGTACCCGGAAGGCAGGCCGGGGCATGACCGCCGGGCGGTCATGTACTAGAGTTATCTCGACATCGAGATATCTGCCGAGAGACGCACCGCCGCCGCGTCCGCCGACAGAACCGGTGGGATGAGCCGAACTTAGGCGAACCTTACCGGAGAGGTCGGGGTCCGGGGCGGCAGGATCGCGGTGGTACGCGCGAACTCATGCAATTGAAGGAGACTGTCGTGTCGGCGAACAGCTTCGACGCCCGCAGCACGCTGCAGGTGGGCGACGAGTCGTACGAGATCTTCCGGCTGGACAAGGTGGAGGGCTCCGCCCGGCTGCCGTACAGCCTGAAGGTGCTGCTGGAGAACCTCCTGCGGA
This sequence comes from Streptomyces carminius, assembly GCF_002794255.1. Classification (GTDB taxonomy): domain Bacteria; phylum Actinomycetota; class Actinomycetes; order Streptomycetales; family Streptomycetaceae; genus Streptomyces; species Streptomyces carminius. Next base: position 240,615 of record NZ_PGGW01000071.1, on the reverse strand, counting down.
CCGAGGACGGCGCGAACATCACCGCCGATCACATCCGCGCCCTGAGCGGCTGGGATCCCGGGGCCCGGCCCAGCCAGGAGATCCAGTTCACGCCGGCCCGCGTGATCATGCAGGACTTCACCGGCGTGCCCTGCGCGGTCGACCTCGCCACCATGCGCGAGGCCGTCAAGGAGCTGGGCGGCGACCCGGCGCGCATCAACCCGCTGGCCCCCGCCGAACTGGTCATCGACCACTCGGTGATCGCCGACGTCTTCGGCGCCCCGGACGCCTTCAAGCGCAACGTGGAGCTGGAGTACGACCGCAACAGGGAGCGCTACCAGTTCCTGCGCTGGGGCCAGACCGCCTTCGACGAGTTCAAGGTCGTACCGCCGGGCACCGGCATCGTCCACCAGGTCAACATCGAGCACCTGGCCCGCGTGGTCATGGTCCGCGACGGCCGGGCCTACCCCGACACCCTGGTGGGCACCGACTCGCACACCACCATGGTCAACGGCCTGGGCGTGCTCGGCTGGGGCGTCGGCGGCATCGAGGCCGAGGCCGCGATGCTCGGACAGCCCGTCTCCATGCTCATCCCGCGGGTGGTCGGCTTCAAGCTGACCGGCGAGCTGCCCACCGGCACCACCGCCACCGACCTGGTGCTGACCATCACCGAGATGCTGCGCGAGCACGGCGTCGTCGGCAAGTTCGTCGAGTTCTACGGCGAGGGCGTCTCCGCGGTGCCGCTGGCCAACCGCGCCACCATCGGCAACATGTCGCCGGAGTTCGGCTCCACCGCCGCGATCTTCCCCATCGACGGCGAGACCATCACCTACCTGAAGCTCACCGGGCGCACCGAGCAGCAGCTCGCCCTGGTCGAGGCGTACGCCAAGGAGCAGGGCCTGTGGCTGGACCCGGCCGCCGAGCCGGCGTTCTCCGAGCACCTGGAGCTGGACCTGTCCACGGTGGTCCCCTCCATCGCCGGTCCCAAGCGTCCGCAGGACCGCATCGCGCTGTCCGAGGCCAAGCGGCAGTTCCGCGCCGACCTGCCGAACTACGTCGCCGCCGGTGTCACCGGCGGTGAGGACCGCAGGGCGGGCGTGCCGCAGCAGGAGCAGCCGCACGGCGTGACCTCCCCGGTGGACGAGGCGAGCGCCGAGTCGTTCCCGGCCAGCGACCCGCCCGCCTACGGCAACGGGGAGAACGGCGGCGGCGCCCCGCAGCACTCCGCCGCCTCCACCGCCGACGGCCGCCCGAGCAACCCCGCGCGGGTGACCGCGCCCGACGGCACCGAGTACGAGCTCGACCACGGGGCGGTGGCCATCGCCGCCATCACCTCCTGCACCAACACCTCCAACCCGTACGTCATGGTCGGCGCCGCGCTGCTGGCCAAGAAGGCCGTCGAGCGGGGCCTGACCCGCCGGCCGTGGGTGAAGACCACCCTGGCCCCCGGCTCCAAGGTCGTCATGGACTACTACGACCGGGCCGGCCTGACCCCGTACCTGGACAAGCTGGGCTTCAACCTGGTCGGCTACGGCTGCACCACCTGCATCGGCAACTCCGGCCCGCTGCCGGAGGAGGTCTCCCGGGCGGTCAACGACAACGACCTCGCGGTGACCGCGGTGCTGTCCGGCAACCGCAACTTCGAGGGCCGGATCAACCCCGACGTCAAGATGAACTACCTGGCGTCCCCGCCGCTGGTCGTCGCCTACGCCATCGCCGGCTCGATGGACATCGACATCACCAGCGAGCCGCTGGCCACCGACTCCGAGGGCGAGCCGGTGTACCTGCGGGACATCTGGCCGTCCGAGCAGGAGGTCGAGGAGGTCGTCGCCTCCACCATCGGCCAGGAGATGTTCAACACCAGCTACGCGGACGTCTTCGCGGGCGACGCCCAGTGGCAGGCGCTGCCGGTCCCCACCGGCGACACCTTCGAGTGGGACCCGGAGTCCACCTACGTCCGCAAGCCCCCGTACTTCGAGGGCATGGGCACCGAGCCGGAGCCGGTCCAGGACATCTCCGGCGCCCGGGTGCTGGCCAAGCTGGGCGACTCGGTCACCACCGACCACATCTCCCCGGCCGGCGCCATCAAGGCCGACACCCCGGCGGGGAAGTACCTCACCGAGCACGGTGTCCAGCGCCGCGACTTCAACTCCTACGGCTCGCGCCGCGGCAACCACGAGGTCATGATCCGCGGCACCTTCGCCAACATCCGGCTGCGCAACCAGATCGCGCCCGGCACCGAGGGCGGCTACACCCGCGACTTCACCGTCGAGGGCGGGCCGGTCTCCTTCATCTACGACGCCTCCCAGAACTACCAGGCCGCCGGCATCCCGCTGGTCGTCCTGGCGGGCAAGGAGTACGGCTCGGGCTCCTCGCGCGACTGGGCCGCCAAGGGCACCGCGCTGCTGGGCGTGCGGGCCGTCATCGCCGAGAGCTACGAGCGCATCCACCGTTCGAACCTGATCGGCATGGGCGTGCTGCCGCTGCAGTTCCCGGAGGGCCAGACGGCCCAGTCGCTGGGCCTGACGGGTGAGGAGGCCTTCTCCATCAGCGGTATCACCGCGCTCAACGAGGGCGGCGTACCGCGGACGGTGAAGGTGACCACCGACACCGGCGTGGAGTTCGACGCCGTGGTCCGCATCGACACGCCCGGTGAGGCGGACTACTACCGCAACGGCGGAATCATGCAGTACGTCCTGCGTTCGCTGCTGCGCAAGTGACCGGACGGGCCGCCCGCGCCGCCTGAGGCGCCGTTCGGCCAATGGTGACGGAGCCGTACCTCCCTTGGTGGGAGGTACGGCTCCGCCGCGTTTCCCGGAGGTCTCAACTCGGGAAAGTCTGACGGCCGACCACGCATCGATCTTGCCCATCGGAAGGGAAGTGGACTATACCTGTCGGCGTCCGAGCGGTCGTACGAGATGACCGCTGGCCCGGGAGAGAGCGGTCATCGGCACGGCCCCGCACGGCCCCCGTACGGTTCTGCGCAGCCCCGGCACACATCCCGACCACCCAGCTTCATCAACTCACCGGCGGTGCCCGGAGACCCCGGCACACCACCCGAGTCCCGGAGAAGGCGAGGACCTGAGCATGGGATCCACCGATGTCAACCGTCGTGATCTGATCAAGCGGGCCACCGCGGCGGGCCTGGTCGCCGTCCCCGCCATGGGTGTGCTGTCCTCCTGCGCCACCGGCGGCGACGGCGACAACGGCGACAAGGGGGTCACCGGGGGGAAGAAGACCGACGACAACCCCCTGGGCGTCAACAAGGACGCGGGCCTGGACTTCGTCATCTTCGACGGCGGCTTCGGCACCCAGTACGGCAAGGACGCCGCGAAGATCTACGAGCAGGACTACGGCAAGGTCAAGCTCACCGCCACCCAGAAGATCCGCTCGCTCCTCCAGCCCCGGATGGTCGGCGGCAACCCGCCGGACCTCATCGACAACTCCGGCGCCGAGCAGATGGACAACCCCACCCTGGCGGCCAAGGACCAGCTCACCGAGCTGAGCCCGCTGCTGGACGCCCCCTCGGTCGACGACCCGGACACCAAGGTCCGCGACACCCTCTTCCCGGGCACCATCGAGATGGGCCAGTACGGTGACGAGAAGGTCTGGTGCCTGAACTACGCCTTCACCGTCTACGGCCAGTGGTACTCCAAGAAGCTGCTCGCGGACAACGACTGGGAGTACCCGAAGACCTGGGACGAGATGCTCGCCCTGTGCGCCAAGGCGAAGAAGAAGGGCATCGCGGGCTGGACGTACGCCGGCCAGCACCCGTACTACATCCCCTTCACCCTCTACCCGTTCATCGGGAAGATCGGCGGCCCCGAGGCGCTGAAGAACATCGACAACCTGGAGCCCAACGCCTGGAAGCAGGACGCCGTCAAGAGCGCCTTCGAGGCCTACCACGAGCTGGCCGCCAAGGGCTACGTCCTCAAGGGCACCCCGGGCCTGGACCACATCCAGTCCCAGACCCAGTGGACCAAGGGCAAGTGCCTGTTCATCCCCAACGGCTCCTGGGTGGAGAACGAGGCCGCCGACACCACGCCGAAGGACTTCGGGATGGCCGTCGGCCCGGTCACCGGTCTGGACGCCTCCGACAAGCTGCCCTTCGGCACCCTGTGGGCACAGGCGGGCGAGCCGTTCATCGTGCCCAGGGACGCGAAGAACGCGGCCGGCGGCATGGAGTTCCTGCGGATCATGCTGAGCAGGCAGTCCGCGCAGAACTTCTCCAAGCTGGTGAAGTCGCTGAGCTGTGTCGCCGGGGCCACCGACGGCCTGGACATGTCCTCCGGCCTCGCCTCGGCCAGCAAGGCGCTGGAGGACGCCGGGGACAACGTGCTCAACCCCCGGCTCTTCGACTGGTACCCGACGCTCCACAAGCAGCAGATCGGCTCGGTGCTCGCCGAGCTGATGGCCGGCCGGACGAAGCCGGCCGACGCCATGAACAAGTGTCAGGAGTACGCCGACCGGACGGCGAAGGACGACTCCGTCAAGAAGTACAAGCACGCCTGAACGGCCGGGGGACGCCGGGGAACAGCCGACGACACGCAGACGGGACGAGGGCGGCATGGCCAGTGACAGCCGTACGGCGGCCGGGGCCGGCGGGGCGCCGGCACCACCGGCGGGGACCGGCGCGAAACGGGGCACCGGGAGGACCGGGAAGCGGGGAGGACCGCGGAACTCCCCGCACTACCGGACCTATCTGAAGTACCGTTTCGTCGCGGGCTTCCTCGCGGTGCCGCTGGTGCTCTACGGCATCCTGGTCGTGTCGCCCTTCTTCCAGACGTTCTGGTACTCGCTGACCGACTGGACGGGGCTGAGCAGCGACTTCGCCTTCGTCGGCCTGGACAACTTCGAGCGGCTGCTGGACGACGAGATCTTCCGCAAGGCGCTGTGGCACAACGTCCTGCTGCTGCTGGTCCTCCCGGTCCTCACCCTGGGCCTGGGCGTGTTCTTCGCCTTCATGCTCAACGTCGGGGGCCGGCACCGGCGGGGCGAGGCGGTCGCCGGAGTCCGCGGCTCGCACTTCTACAAGATCGTCTACTTCTTCCCGCAGGCCCTGTCCATCGCGATCGTCGTGGTGCTGTGGAAGTACATCTTCAACCCGGCCGGCGGCCTGCTCAACGGCGTGCTGACGATCCTCGGCCTGGAGGAGTGGCACCAGAGCTGGCTGGGTGATCCGCGACTGGCCTTCTGGTGCGTCGTGACCGTGATGGTGTGGGCGAACGTCGGCTTCTACGTGGTGCTGTTCTCCGCCGCGATGGGGTCGATCCCCCGGGAGATCTACGAGGCCGCGCTGCTGGACGGCGCGGGCCGGGTCGCCACGTTCTTCCGCGTCACCCTGCCGCTGATGCGCGACACCGTGCAGACCGGCTGGGTGTACATGGGCATCATGGCGCTCGACGCCTTCGCCGTGGTGCACATCCTGACGGTGAACCAGGGCGGTCCCGCCTACTCGACCATCGTCACGCCGGTCTACCTCTACAACAAGGCGTTCCAGGACGGGCAGGCCGGTTACGCGACCGCCGTCGCCGTGGCCCTGCTGATCGTCACCATGGTCTTCGCCGTGGTGGCGATGACGCTCGGGCGGAGCAAGGACCGGATCGAGTTCTGACCAGGACGCGTGGGGAGAGCAACACCATGACCGCAGCAGGACCGTCCCCCTCCATCCGCCCGGGGGACCCCGAGGAGACCGCCGCCGCCCTCACCAGGGGCGCCGGCGAGGACATCGGGAGCACGGACGGCACGGGCACCCCCGCCGGCGCCGGGGCCGGGAAGCAGGAGCGGCCCGGGCCCGGCAGCGAGGGGGGCCGCACCCTCAACGCCTTCTCGCACGCCTTCCTGGTGCTGTGGGCCGTGCTGGCCGCGGGCCCCCTGCTGTGGGCGGTGATGAACTCCTTCAAGTCCTCCGGGGCCATCCTGGAGGATCCCTGGTCGCTGCCGTCGAAGCTGCACTGGGAGAACTGGTCCTTCGCCTGGAACGAGGCCAACATCGGCCAGTACACGGTCAACTCGCTGATCGTGGTGGCCGGTTCGGTGTCCGGCACGATGCTGCTGGGCTCGATGGTGGCGTACGTCCTGGCCCGCTACGACTTCCCCGGCAACCGGCTGGTCTACTTCCTGTTCGTCGGCGGCATGGCCTTCCCGATCATCGTCGCCCTGGTGCCGCTGTTCTTCGTGATGAAGAACTTCGCGCTGCTGGACACCTACCACGGCCTGATCCTGGTCTACATCGCCTACTCGCTGCCGTTCACCGTCTTCTTCATGGCGGCCTTCTTCCGGACGCTGCCCGCCTCCATCGCGGAGGCGGCGGAGATCGACGGCGCCTCGCACAGCCGGATCTTCTTCCAGGTGATGCTGCCGATGGCCAAGCCCGGCCTGATAAGCGTGGGGATCTTCAACTTCCTGGGCCAGTGGAACCAGTACCTGATCCCCCAGGTGGTGCATGTGGGGGATCCCGACAAGTACGTCCTCACCCAGGGCCTGGCCAACCTGGCGGCCCAGACGGGCTACCGGGGCAACTGGGGCGGCCTCTTCGCGGGGCTCACCCTGGCGGTGCTGCCCATCCTGGTCGTCTATGTGGTCTTCCAGCGCCAGGTGCAGGCCGGACTGACGGCCGGCGCCCTGAAGTAGCGCTTCATGCCCGCCGTCTCCGGCATGCCGGGCATGTCCGGCCCGGGTGCTCTCCCGCGTTCGACTTCTTGACGGGCTCCCCGGGGGCGGCCGCCGGGGAGCCCGTCCTGCCGCGGTGAAAGCCCCGCACACACAGCTCGTCACCCTCCGTGATTGTTCGGCGGGTGAACGCCCACCCCGCTCAAGGTCTTGACGGGAGACAGCGCTTCAGGCTGTCCTTGGAGTTCACGTGTTGGAGACAAGCCGCACCCCCGTCGGCGAGGTGCGGCGGACGGGCAGGCGGTCGGGCCGCCCGTCGAGGCGGGAGTGGATGAGTCGTGGAGACTCCGGGGTCGCAGTCCTCACTGCACCGGGCCAATCTGGAACGGGTGGTGCGGGCGGTGCGCATGGCGGGCTCGCTGACGCAGGCGGAGATCGCCAGGACCACCGGACTGTCGGCCGCGACGGTCTCCAACATCGTCCGGGAGCTGAAGGACGGCGGCACCGTCGAGGTCACGCCCACCTCCGCCGGCGGCCGCCGGGCCCGCAGCGTCTCGCTGTCGGGGGACGCCGGGATCGTCGTGGGGGTGGATTTCGGCCACTCCCATCTGCGGGTGGCAGTCGGCAACCTGGCGCACCAGGTGCTCGCCGAGGAATCCGAGCCGATCGACGTGGACGCCTCCGCCCCCCAGGGCTTCGACCGGGCCGAACGGCTCGTCGAGCGGCTGATCGCCGCCACCGGTTTCCGGCGCGAGAAGGTCATCGGGATCGGTCTGGGCGTCCCCGGCCCGATCGACGTGGAGACCGGGGCGCTGGGCTCCACCGCCATCCTGCCGGGCTGGGTCGGCGCCAACCCCCGCGAGGAGATGTCCGCCCGGCTCGGTGTGGCGGTCCACGTCGACAACGACGCCAACCTCGGCGCGCTCGGCGAGCTGGTGTGGGGCGGCGGGCGCGGCGCACGGGACCTGGCGTACATCAAGGTGGCCAGCGGGGTCGGCGCGGGGCTGGTGATCAACGGCCGGATCTACCGGGGCCCGGGCGGCACGGCGGGGGAGATCGGCCACATCACCCTGGACGAGTCCGGCCCGGTGTGCCGCTGCGGCAACCGCGGCTGTCTGGAGACGTTCACCGCCGCCCGCTACGTCCTGCCCCTGCTGTACTCCAGCCACGGCTCCGACCTGACCATGGCCGAGGTGGTCAGGCTCGCCCGCCGCGGTGATCCGGGCTGCCGCCGGGTGGTGGCCGACATCGGGCGCCATGTCGGCAGCGGGGTGGCCAACCTGTGCAACGTGCTGAACCCCAGCCGGATCGTGCTCGGCGGCGATCTGGCGGAGGCCGGCGAGCTGGTGCTCGATCCGATCCGCGACTCCGTCTCCCGGTACGCCATCCCCAGCGCCGCCCGGCGGCTGACGGTGGTGCCGGGCGCCCTGGGCAGCCGTGCCGAGGTGCTCGGCGCGCTGGCACTGGTGCTGAGCGAGATGGGCGACTCCACACTGCTGGACGGTACGCCGGGCACCCTGAGCACCGTGCCCGCGGTCGCGGCGTCCGCCGCCGGGGCCTGAGCGGGCGGGCGCTCCCGTCGGCACACACGCACCGGGGCACGTCCCGCCGGAGCCGGTCCGGACCGGCTCCGGCGGGACGTGCCCCGGTGCGGCCCTTCACGTCGCTCCGCGCGGTCACTGCCGGCCCGGAGTGAGACCGAAATGGCCGAAAAACGATGAACCCGAGAGGACGGGAGAGCGCTCTCCGACAGAAGAGAGCGCTCCCTCGGACACTCTGCGTTCACCTTGTTCACGCATGGCATTGTTGTGGTCTCGTTAAAGATTTACTTCTTGACGGCGGACACTCGTGCGAGTTGACTTCCAGCCACCTCGGCCGCAGTGACGCGGCCTCGTCAGGGAGGTTCTGGATGAACACGCAACTGCGCCGTACCGCTGTGGCGGTGGCCGCCGCCGCCATGGCCGTCTCGCTCGCCGCCTGCGGCAGCGCCAAGGAGGCCAGTGACAACGGCTCGGGCGGCGACGAGAAGAAGAAGGACGGCCCGCTGACCATCGGCCTGCTGATGCCGGACGACCAGACGGCCCGCTACGAGAACTTCGACCGGCCGCTGATCGAGGAGCGGGTCAAGGAACTCTGCGCCGACTGCGAGATCAGCTACGTCAACGCCAAGCAGGACGCCTCGGTCCAGCAGCAGCAGATGAACTCGATGGTCACCAAGAAGGTGGACGTGATCATCCTGGACGCGGTGGACTCCAAGTCCATCGCCAACTCGGTCAAGAAGGCCGACGACGCCGGCATCCCCGTCGTCGCCTACGACCGGCTGGCCGAGGGCCCGATCTCCGCCTACACCTCCTTCGACAACGAGGAGGTCGGCAAGGTGCAGGGCCAGGCGCTGCTGGACGCGCTGGGCGACAAGGCGGACGACGGCCAGATCGTGATGATGAACGGTTCGCCGACCGACCCGAACGCCGCGCTGTTCAAGAAGGGCGCCAAGTCCGTCCTCGACGGCAAGGTGAAGGTGGGCAAGTCCTACGACACCACCAACTGGGAGCCGGGCGAGGCCAACAAGAACATGAACGGCGCCATCGCCTCCGTGGGCAAGGAGAACATCGTCGGCGTCTACTCCGCCAACGACGGCCTGGCGGGCGGCATCATCACCGCGCTCAAGAGCGCCGGCGTCAGCCCGCTGCCCCCGGTCACCGGCCAGGACGCCGAGCTGGCGGGTGTCCAGCGCATCGTCGCGGGCGAGCAGTACATGACGGTCTACAAGCCGTTCAAGCCCGAGGCCTACGCCGCCGCCGAGATGGCCGTCGCCCTCGGCCGCGGTGAGAAGCCCGACACCGACGCCACCGTGGACAGCCCGACCCACAAGGGTATCCCCGCGACGCTGATCCAGCCGATCTCGGTGACCGCGGACAAGGTCAAGGACACCATCGTCAAGGACGGCCTCTACAAGGTCGAGGAGATCTGCACCTCCAAGTACGCCGCGGCGTGCAAGAAGGTCGGCCTGCAGTAAGCGGTACGGCCAGTCCCTTCGATCCCGCCGGTGCCCGCGCCCCCCTCCATCCCACCGGGGGCGCGGGCACCGGGCGGCTGGTTCCCACCCCGTTCTAGGAGTTGGTTCACGTGTCCGCTACGCCCGTGCTGGCGTTGCGCGGAATCTCCAAGCGCTTCGGTGCCGTACAGGCGCTCACCGATGTCGAACTGGAGGTCCACGCCGGCGAGGTGGTCGCCCTGGTGGGCGACAACGGTGCCGGAAAGTCCACCCTCGTGAAGGCCATCGCCGGCGTCGGCCCCGCCGACGAGGGCGTCTTCGAGTGGCAGGGTGTCCCCGTCGAGGTCAACAGGCCGCACGACGCCCAGGACCTGGGCATCGCGACCGTCTACCAGGACCTCGCGCTGTGCGACAACCTCGATGTCGTCGCCAATCTGTTCCTCGGCCGCGAGATCATGCACGGCAGGGTCCTCGACGAGATCGAGATGGAGCGCCGCAGCCGCGAGCTGCTCGACACCCTGTCGATCCGCATACCCAGTGTCCGCATCCCCATCGCCTCGCTCTCCGGCGGCCAGCGGCAGACCGTCGCGATCGCCCGCTCCATGCTGGGCGAGCCCAAGCTCGTCATCCTCGACGAGCCCACCGCGGCCCTCGGCGTCGAGCAGACCGCACAGGTGCTCGACCTGGTCGACCGGCTTCGCGACCGCGGTCTCGCCGTCATCCTCATCAGCCACAACATGGCGGACGTCAAGGCGGTCGCCGACCGGGTGGCGGTACTCCGCCTCGGCCGCAACAACGGTGTCTTCGACGTCGCGACCACATCGCAGGAAGAGATCATCTCCGCCATCACCGGCGCCACGGACAACGCCGTGACCCGCCGCAAGGCGCGTACCGCGGGGAGCCGACCGTGAGTGAGACCAACCTTTCCAAGACCTCCTCCGAGGCGGCGGACGCCGCCCGGGCGGACTCGCCGGCCGACACCACCCCGGCCGGCGGCAACAGCGCGGCCACCAGGGGCGCCACCACCGCCCTCGACCCGCGGCTGCTGGTGCGCGAGCAGGGCCTCGCCGGCTACTGGACCGACTTCAAGCGGAAGATGCGCACCGGCGAACTGGGCTCCGTCCCGGTCGTGGTCGGGCTGATCGTCATCTGGGCCATCTTCCAGTCGATGGACTCGGCCTTCCTGTCCGCGGAGAACCTCTCCAACCTGTCGGTCTACATCGTCGGCACCGGCCTGATCTCCGTCGGCATCGTCTTCGTGCTGCTGCTGGGGGAGATCGACCTGTCGGTCGGCTCGGTCAGCGGTCTGGCCTCCGCCGTCTTCGCCGTACTGGCCGTCAACAACGGGATGAACGAGTGGCTGGCGCTGGTGCTGGCCCTGCTCACCGGCGCGGCGGTCGGCGCGTTCCACGGCTTCTTCTTCGCGAAGATCGGCGTGCCGGCCTTCGTGGTCACCCTCGCCGGCCTGCTGGCCTGGAACGGTCTGATGCTGAAGGTGCTGGGCACCACCGGCACCATCAACCTGGACAGCGAGGGTCTGGTCGCCAACTTCTCCAACCACTACTTCAACGACGTCGCCGTCGCCTACGGCACCGCGGTGGTGGCGGTCGCCGTCTTCTTCGTCGTCCAGTACCTCGGTGCCCGGCGCCGGTCGGCGGCCGGCATCCCCTTCCGGCCGATGACCGAGATCGTGGTCCGCACCGCGGTGCTGGCGGTGCTGGCCTTCGGCGCCGCCTACATGCTCAACCAGTACCGCGGCATGCCGCTGGCGCTGCTGCTCTTCCTGGTGGTGCTGGTGTCGATGGACTTCGTCGTACGGCGCACCTCCTACGGGCGCAAGGTCTTCGCCCTGGGCGGCAACACCGAGGCGGCCCGCCGCGCCGGCATCAACGTCGAGTTCGTCCGCATCACGGTGTTCTCCATCGCGGGCGCCATGGCCGCCTTCGGCGGCCTGCTCATCGCCTCCCGCATCATGGCCGCCAACCAGGGCGCGGGCAGCGGCAACCTGCTGATGGAGGCCATCGCCGCGGCCGTCATCGGCGGCACCAGCCTCTTCGGCGGCCGCGGCTCGGTGTGGTCCGCCCTGCTGGGCATGCTGGTGATCGGGTCGATCGCCAACGGCATGGCGCTGCTGGGCATCGCCGCCTCCGTGCAGTACATGATCACCGGAGCCGTGCTGCTGGCCGCGGTCGTCATCGACTCGGTCTCCCGGCGCACCCAGCGTTCCGCCGGACGGACCTGAGCCGCACCCGGGGCGGACCCTCCGCGGTCCGCTCCGCCGGGCCCGTACCGCCCGGCGTGCTCCATATCCGGTGCCGGGCCCCGCGCGGGGCCCGGCACCGGCCGTTCGGGTCCGGGGGGCCCGGGTAAGCCCGGGGCCGGGTGTGACGGGCATCGCGGTGGCCGGCGCACACCCGGCCGGCCGGAACATTAGACTCGTCGGATCGGCACAGGCCCGTACGGCTCGACCAGCAAGGAGGCACGGGTGGCTCTGCTGACCCGCATCACGGGACCGCGCGATCTGGACCGGCTCGGCCCCGAGCAGCTCGATCAGCTCGCCGGGGAGATCCGGACCTTCCTTGTCGACGCCGTCTCGAAGACCGGCGGTCACCTGGGACCCAACCTGGGGGTGGTGGAGCTGACCATCGCCCTGCACCGCGTCTTCGACTCGCCCAGGGACAAGGTCCTCTTCGACACCGGGCACCAGAGCTACGTCCACAAGCTGCTCACCGGCCGGCAGGACTTCGCGGGACTGCGCGCGAGGGGCGGCCTGTCCGGCTACCCCTCACGGGCCGAGTCCGAGCACGACGTCATCGAGAACAGCCACGCCTCCACCGTGCTGGGCTGGGCCGACGGCCTGGCCAAGGCCAACCAGCTGCTGGGCCGCGAGGACCAGGTGGTCGCGGTCATCGGCGACGGCGCGCTCACCGGCGGCATGGCCTGGGAGGCGCTGAACAACATCGCCGCCGCCAAGGACCGCCCCCTGGTGATCGTCGTCAACGACAACGAGCGCTCCTACGCGCCGACCATCGGCGGCCTGGCCAGCCACCTGGCCACCCTGCGCACCACCGACGGCTACGAGCGCTTCCTGGCCCGCAGCAAGGACCTGCTCAACCGCACCCCGGTCGTGGGGAAACCGCTGTACGAGACCCTGCACGGCGCCAAGAAGGGCATCAAGGACGTCATCGCCCCGCAGGGCATGTTCGAGGACCTGGGCCTGAAGTACGTCGGCCCCATCGACGGCCACGACATAGCGGCCCTGGAGTCCGCCCTGGCACGCGCCAAGCGCTTCGGCGGCCCGGTCATCGTGCACTGCCTGACCGAGAAGGGCCGCGGCTACCAGCCCGCCGTCCAGCACGAGGCCGACCGCTTCCACGCCGTCGGCGTCATCCACCCGGACACCGGCCTGCCGGTGTCCGCCTCCGGCGCCGACTGGACCTCGGTCTTCGGCGACGAGATGGTCCGCCTCGGCCGCGAGCGTCCCGACGTCGTCGCCATCACCGCGGCGATGCTCCAGCCGGTGGGCCTGGGGCGGTTCGCCGAGGAGTTCCCCGACCGGGTGTACGACGTGGGCATCGCCGAGCAGCACGGCGCGGTCTCGGCGGCCGGACTGGCCACCGGCGGGCTGCACCCGGTCTTCGCCGTCTACGCCACCTTCCTCAACCGGGCCTTCGACCAGGTGCTGATGGACGTCGCCCTGCACCGCTGCGGGGTGACCTTCGTCCTGGACCGGGCCGGGATCACCGGAACGGACGGCGCCTCCCACAACGGCATGTGGGACATGTCGATCCTGCAGGTCGTCCCCGGGCTGCGAATCGCCGCGCCGCGCGACGCCGACCAGCTCCGCGCCCAGCTCCGCGAGGCCGTCGGGGTCGACGACGCACCGACCGTCGTCCGCTTCTCCAAGGGCGCGGTGGGCCCCGCGGTCCCGGCGGTCGGCGCGGTCGGCGGCATGGACGTGCTGCGCGAGCCGGGGCTGGAGGAGGGCGAGCGCCCCGACGTGCTGCTGGTCTCCGTCGGCGCGCTGGCCCCGATGTGCCTGGAGATCGCCGACCTGCTCGACAAGCAGGGCATCTCCGCCACCGTGGTGGACCCGCGCTGGGTCAAGCCGGTCGACGAGGCGCTGCCGTCGCTGGCCGACCGGCACCGGGTCGTGGTCACCGTGGAGGACAACGTCCGGGCGGGCGGGGTCGGCTCGGCGATCGCCCAGGCGCTGCGCGACGCGGGCGTGGACGTGCCGCTGCGCGACTTCGGCATCCCGCCGAGGTTCCTGGAGCACGCCTCCCGCAAGGAGGTGCTCGCCGAGATCGGGCTGACCGCGCCCGACATCGCCCGCCAGGTCACCGGGCTGGTGGCCAAGCTCGACGGACGCTACCCCGACGAGCGGGGTGCCGAGCACACCACCGAGCCGGCCGGGGACTGAGTCACCGGGCGCTGATCCACCGGGGGCTCCCGGCACCGCGATGCCGCGCCGCCCCCTCGCTCCGCCGGAGCGGAGGGGGCGGCGGGCTGTACGGGCTCCCGGCGCGATCGCGGTACCCGCCGTGGGCGACGAGCCGTCCGCCCCGGGGTTCGGCGCGCCCCCGCGGCGGTTCCGCTCCGCATGCGGCCCCGGGCCGCCCGCCGGACGGCATCCGCCGGACGGCATGCTCCGGCCCCGGGACACACGGGCCCGGGCCCGCTGCGGCCCGGCCCGGCCCCCGGCCGGGGAACCGGCCGACGTCCGTCCGCGGCGGAGCGGCGGTCGTACGGCCCGGCGGGCACGCCCGCGCCGGGCCGTGTCCTCGCGGCGTGGTGCGAGCGGGCACCGCCACAGCCGCGGCGGTCCGGGTTCCGCTCCCCGGTGCGGCCCGGGGCTCAGCGCACCGAGCGCGGTCCCGTCACCTCGGCGCCCAGTGCCGTCACCCGGGCACGCAGCCCGCGGTCGGCGGTGACCACCACACAGCGCCGCCCCGGCCCCTCGGCCGCCACCACCGCCACGATCGCGTCGTCCCCGCTGCCCGGGGCGGGCACCACCCGTACGCCCGGTACGGAGGCCACCCCGCGCGCCGCGCCCTCCACGACCAGCACGATCTCCTCCCCGTGCTCCCCGTGCTCCGCCCGGGACACGAGGCGGTCCCGCAGCCGCTCGGCCGCGCCGTGCCGGTCCCGCCACCAGCCGTCGGGTACCGATCCGACGACGTTGGCGGCGTCCACGACCAGGAGAGTGCGCTCGGGCATGCGCCCAGGGTGGCACGGGCGTCCCCGTCCCCGTATACGGGGACGGGGACGCCCGTCCGCACGGCGTCGTGCGGACGGGCGTCCCCAGGAGTGAGTGGGACGCGGCCGGTACGGCTCAGCGCGGCTCAGCGCGGAACACTGGCCACCCCCGGCTCCAGGAACCGCCTGCCGGTGACGCGCTCGGAGACGCCCTCGCGGTCCAGGTACGGCGTGATGCCGCCCAGGTGGAAGGGCCAGCCCGCACCGGTGATCAGGCACAGGTCGACGTCCTGGGCCTCGGCGACCACGCCCTCGTCCAGCATCAGCCGGATCTCCTGGGCGATCGCGTCCAGGGCGCGCTCGCGGACCTGCTCCTCGGTCAGCACGGTGTCCCCGGTCTC
Source organism: Streptomyces carminius (assembly GCF_002794255.1). Taxonomy (GTDB): domain Bacteria; phylum Actinomycetota; class Actinomycetes; order Streptomycetales; family Streptomycetaceae; genus Streptomyces; species Streptomyces carminius. The sequence goes on along the minus strand of NZ_PGGW01000071.1, from coordinate 225,429 downwards.
GAAGAGCGCGGCGACCTCCGGGTCCAGCTCCGGCTTGCCGGAGTCGTGGACGTACAGGCCGCGCTTGCCCGCCTCGACGACCCGGCCCAGGTTCTCCGAGACGGCGAAGCGGTCCGGGAACGCGGTGTGCAGGGTGCCCGCCACGTGGTGGGCGACCGCCGGGCCGACCAGCTCCAGCAGGACGATCGGCGACATGGGCAGGCCGAGGGGGGCCAGCGCCCGGTCGGCGACCTCGACGGGGGTGCCCTCGTCGATGGAGCGCAGCACCTCGCCCAGGAAGCGGGTGAGGACGCGGTTGACGACGAACGCCGGGGCGTCCTTCACCAGCACGGCCGTCTTCTTCAGCGACTTGGCGACCGCGAAGGCCGTCGCCAGCGAGGCGTCGTCGGTCCGCTCGGCGCGGACGATCTCCAGCAGCGGCAGCACGGCCACGGGGTTGAAGAAGTGGAAGCCCACCACCCGCTCGGGGTGCTTCAGCCCGCTCGCCATCTCGGTGACCGACAGCGAGGAGGTGTTGGTGGCCAGGATGGCGTGCTCCGGCACGACCGCCTCCACCTCGGCGAACACCTGCTGCTTGACGCCCATCTCCTCGAAGACGGCCTCGATGACGAAGTCGGCGTCACAGAAGGCCTCGGCCTTGTCCGCGGTGCCGGTCACCAGGGCCTTGAGGCGGTTGGCCTTGTCCTGGTTGACCCGGCCCTTCAGCAGCAGCTTGTCGATCTCCTCGTGGACGTAGCCGACGCCCTTGTCGATCCGCGCCTGGTCGATGTCGGTCAGCACGACCGGCACCTCCAGACGGCGGACGAACAGCAGGGCGAGCTGGGAGGCCATCAGGCCGGCGCCGACGACGCCGACCTTGGTGACCGGGCGGGCCAGCGACTTGTCGGGGGCGCCGGCCGGCCGCTTGGCGCGCTTGTTCACCAGGTTGAAGGCGTACAGGCCGCTGCGCAGCTCGTCGCCCATGATCAGGTCGGCCAGGGCCTCGTCCTCGGCGTCGAAGCCCTGCCCCGGGTCGCCGTTCTTCGCGGCCGCGATGATGTCCAGGGCGCGGTACGCGGCCGGGGCCGCGCCGTGCACCTTGGCGTCGGCGATGCCGCGGCCGCGGGCGACGGCCTGGTCCCAGGCCTCGCCGCGGTCCACGTCCGGCCGGACGACCTCGAGCTCGCCGCGGAGCACCGCGGAGGTCCAGAGCAGGGACTGCTCCAGGAAGTCCGCTCCGTCGAAGACCGCGTCGGCGACGCCCAGCTCGTGGACCTGCTCGCCCTTCAGCTGCCGGTTCTGGTTGAGCGAGTTCTCGATGATCACCGAGACCGCGCGGTCCGCGCCGACCAGGTTCGGCAGCAGGGTGCAGCCGCCCCAGCCGGGCACCAGCCCGAGGAAGACCTCCGGCAGGGAGAAGGCGGGGATGGCCCGGGAGACGGTGCGGTAGGTGCAGTGCAGGCCGACCTCGACGCCGCCGCCCATCGCCGCGCCGTTGTAGTACGCGAAGGTGGGCACGGCCAGGGACGACAGCCGCCGGAAGATGTCGTGGCCGCCCCTGCCGATGGCCAGCGCGTCCTCGCGGCGCCGGATGACCTCGACGCCCTTGAGGTCGGCGCCGACGGCGAAGACGAACGGCTTGCCGGTGATCCCGACGCCGGTGATCTCGCCCTTCGCCGCCTCCGCCTCGACCTGGTCGATCGCCCGGTCCAGGTTGCCCAGCGACTGCGGGCCCAGGGTGGTGGGCTTGGTGTGGTCGAAGCCGTTGTCCAGGGTGATGAGCGCGAAGCGGCCGGCCCCGGCGGGGAGGTCGAGATGGCGGACGTGGGCGCTGGTGACGACCTCGTCGGGGAAGAGCTCGGCGGCGCCCTTCAGCAGTTCGGCGGTGGTGGTACTCACTTGTCGGCCCCCTCGAAGTGCGGGTTCTCCCAGATCACGGTGCCGCCCATGCCGAAGCCGACGCACATGGTGGTCAGGCCGTAGCGGACGTGCGGCTGCTCCTCGAACTGCCGGGCCAGCTGGGTCATCAGCCGGACGCCGGAGGAGGCCAGCGGGTGGCCGTAGGCGATGGCGCCGCCGTACTGGTTGACGCGCGGGTCGTCGTCGGCGATGCCGTAGTGGTCCAGGAAGGCCAGCACCTGGACGGCGAAGGCCTCGTTGATCTCGAACAGGCCGATGTCGCCGATCGACAGCCCGGCCTTGGCCAGCGCCTTCTCGGTGGACGGCACCGGGCCGATGCCCATGACCTCCGGCTCCACGCCCGCGAAGGCGTAGGAGACCAGGCGCATCTTCACCGGCAGGCCCAGCTCCCGCGCCACGTCCTCGGCGGCGATCAGGGAGGCGGTGGCGCCGTCGTTGAGACCGGCGGCGTTGCCCGCGGTGACCCGGCCGTGGGTGCGGAAGGGGGTCTTCAGACCGGCCAGCTGCTCCAGGGTGGTGCCCGGGCGCATCGGCTCGTCGGCGGTGGCCAGGCCCCAGCCCGTCTCCCCGCCCTCCGGGCTGGTGCGGCGCACCGAGATGGGCACCAGGTCGGCCTGGACCTTGCCGTCGGCGTACGCCTTGGCGGCCTTCTCCTGGCTGCGCACCGCGTACTCGTCGGCGCGCCGCCTGGTCAGGTGCGGGAAGCGGTCGTGGAGGTTCTCCGCCGTCATGCCCATGAACAGGGCGGACTGGTCTACCAGCTTCTCGGAGACGAAGCGCGGGTTGGGGTCCACACCTTCGCCCATCGGGTGACGGCCCATGTGCTCGACCCCGCCCGCGACGACGACGTCGTACGCGCCGAAGACGATCGACCCGGAGGTGGTCGTCACGGCGGTCATGGCGCCGGCGCACATGCGGTCGATGGAGTACCCGGGCACCGTGGTGGGCAGGCCGGCCAGGATGCCGGCGGTGCGGCCGAGGGTGAGGCCCTGGTCGCCGATCTGGGTCGTCGCGGCGACGGCGACCTCGTCGATGCGCTCCGGGGGCAGGCCCGGGTTGCGGCGCAGCAGCTCACGGATGCACTTGACGACCAGGTCGTCGGCGCGGGTCTCGTGGTAGATGCCCTTGGGGCCCGCCTTGCCGAACGGGGTGCGGACGCCGTCGACGAAGACGACGTCCCTAGCGGTACGAGGCACGTTGGCTCTCCTCCAGATGCGGCCAGGGGTCCGGGGGCCCACGGCCCCCGGGGAAGCGTGCGGTCGCCGTGCGGCGTCTTCCCGCCCTCAATGCTACCGGTGGGTAACCATTTGCGGGCAAGGGGCTCTCCGAAGGGAGGGGCGCACGTCACACGCGGACCGGCCGCCCGGCCGCCGCGGACCGTGCGGAAGCCCCGTCTCCGGGCGGTGCGCTCCTCCGGGCGGCGAGCCCCGGAAGGGGCGGGCTCAGCCCGGCTGCGCGATCGCCGCCAGCGCCGTGGTGAGCAGCTCCGCGGTCTGCTCGATCTGCCACTCGCGGGCCCCGTACCCGCGCAGCGCCCGCGCCACCCCCTCGGCGGTCGGCTCCGCGGGCGGCTCCCAGCACAGCCGCCGGACCGTGTCGGGGGCGAGCAGGTTCTCCTGGGGCAGGTCCAGCTCCTCCGCCCGCGCCGTCACGGCCGCGCGCGCCGCGGTGAGCCGGGCGGCGGCGACCGGGTCCTTGTCGGCCCAGGCGCGCGGTGGCGGCGGACCGTTCGGCGCCAGGGTGGGCTGGGGCAGCTCGGACTCGGGCAGGGCCCGGGCCCGCTGGATCGCGGCGTGCCACTGCTCCAGCTGCCGCCGCCCCATGCGGTGCCCGTACCCCGGCAGCGCGGCCAGCGCGGGCACACCGGAGGGCAGGGCGAGGGCGGCCTCCACGATGGCCGCGTCGGTGAGCACCTTGCCCGGGGAGACGTCGCGCCGCCGCGCCACCTGGTCGCGGGCGTTCCACAGCTCCCGCACGACCGCCAGCTGCCGCCGTCTGCGGATCTTGTGCATGCCCGAGGTGCGGCGCCAGGGGTCCTGGCGGGGAGCGGGCGGCGGGGCCGCGGCGATGGCGGCGAACTCCTGATGCGCCCAGCCCAGCTTCCCCTGGCGGTCCAGCTCCTCCTCCAGGGCGTCGCGCAACTCGACCAGCAGCTCCACGTCCAGCGCCGCGTACCGCAGCCAGGGCTCGGGCAGGGGACGGGTGGACCAGTCCACCGCGGAGTGCCCCTTCTCCAGGGAGCGGCCCAGGACGTTCTCCACCATCGCGCCGAGGCCGACCCGGGCGAAGCCCGCGAGCCGCCCGGCCAGCTCGGTGTCGAACAACCGGGTCGGGCGCATCCCCGTCTCGCGCAGACAGGGAAGGTCCTGGGTGGCGGCGTGCAGGACCCACTCGGTGTCCTGGAGCGCCTCTCCGAGCGCGGACAGGTCGGGGCAGCCGACCGGGTCGACCAGGGCGGTCCCCGCGCCCTCGCGGCGCAGCTGGACGAGGTAGGCGCGTTGCCCGTAGCGGTATCCGGACGCCCGTTCGGCGTCCACCGCCACGGGGCCCCGGCCCGCGGCGAAGGCGGCCACGACCTCGGCGAGAGCCTCGGGGGTGGCGGTCACGGGCGGAATGCCCTCGCGTGGTTCCAGCAGGGGGACCGGCGCCGGGCCCGCGTCCGCACCCTTCGGGAGGGGCTGGGCTGCGCTGCTCATGGCGGTTTCTCGGGCGTCGGTCACGCGTCAAGGGTATCTGTGAGCACGCAGTGCGCAGCGCCCGCCGACGGAACGTCACGTCGGCGGGCGGCTCGCACGGCGGGTCCGGGAGCCGGGGCGGGGATGGAGTCAGGGCCCCGGGCCCGGGCCGGACGGGTGGACGGATGGGGTGGGGGGTGGGGGTGGTCTCTCAGGTGTGAGGGGGGCGGAAGGCGGGGGATCGAGGGGGGAGTGGGGGTGGGTGACGGGAGAAGGGCGTGAAGGAAGCGGGGAAGCGGGGAAGCGGGGGAGCGGGTGCTCAGTGGATGATGCCGGTGCGCAGGGCGACCGCCACCATGCCCGCCCGGTCGCCGGTGCCCAGCTTGCGGGCGATCCTGGCGAGATGGCTCTTGACCGTCAGGGCGGACAGGCCCATGGACACGCCGATGGCCTTGTTGGACTGGCCCTCCGCCACCAGCCGCAGCACCTCGATCTCCCGGCCGGACAGCTCGCGGTAACCGCTGTGCTGGCCGGGTGCGCCCGGCGGGCGGCGGTGCATACGGGCGGCCGCGGTGGCGCCGATGGGAGTGGAGCCGGGGCGGCCGGCGTGGCCGGGGTGACCGGGGTGGCCGGGGTGACCGTGGGCACCGCGGGTGCCGGTGACGACGTACCCCTTGACGCCGCCGGCGAGGGCGTTGCGGACCGCGCCGATGTCGTCGGCGGCGGACAGGGCGAGACCGTTGGGCCAGCCGGCGGCCCGGGTCTCGGAGAGCAGGGTCAGGCCGGAGCCGTCGGGAAGGTGGACCTCGGCCACGCAGATGTCGCGCGGGTTGGTCACACGGGGGCGGGCCTCCGCGATCGAAGACGCCTCGATCACGTCCCTGACACCGAGCGCCCACAAGTGGCGGGTGACAGTGGAACGGACCCGGGGGTCGGCGACGACGACCATGGCCGTCGGCTTGTTCGGGCGGTAGGCGACCAGGCTTGTGGGGTGCTCAAGAAGAACGGACACCGGGCCTCCTGGGGAGTGGAGAGCGGACGGAAGCCGACTATGGGGGGAGTCGGGATGGACCCCGGGAGGGGTCACAGAGTCCTTCGGCAGCTCTCCGGTCCGGCTTTAGGGAATGATCACGAATGAGTGAGTGGAAATTTCCGGCAAACCGGACGTAAACCCGTTCCGGGGAACCGTCAGAGTGGCTGCGGGCCACGGCGCTGCGGCAGTGGTACGACGGCCGCACCCGTCCCGTCCTCGGGCGGCAGCCCCGCGCACTGGGACAGCAGGTCGCACCAGGCGTACAGATGCCCGCCCGCCGTGTTCCCGGGCAGCTCACCGAGCTCCCGGGGGGCCCTGGGGCTCCCGGGGTCCCTCGCCTCGCGCGGCGTCCAGGAGGCGCGGATCTCGATCTCCGAGTGCGGTGCCTGCCCCGCCAGCTCCCCGAAGGAGTGTGAGCTGGCCCGCGTCACCGTGCCGCCCGGTTCGGCGTACGCCGCGCGCCGGGCCTGGAGGGCACCGGTCAGCCACGCCCAGGTGACCTCCGGCAGCAGCGGGTCCGCGGCGATCTCCGGCTCCAGCTCCGCGCGGGCCAGGGTCACCACCCGGAAGGTGCCCTGCCAGGCCTCCTGGCCGGCCGGGTCGTGCAGCAGCACGAACCGCCCGTCGGCCAGCTCCTCGCCGTCCACCTCGACCGCCGCCTCCAGGGCGTACGCGAACGGGGCCAGCCGCCGGGGCGCCGGCAGCGGGCCGAGCCGTACCTCCGGCCGCGGCCGTACCTCCGCCAGGGCCGCCACGGCCTGCCGGAAGGGACGCGGGGCCTCCTCACCGCCGGAACCCTCCATGCCGTCCGCCAGGTGTGCTCGCGCCGCTGCCATGGGCCGCAGCGTAGGCGGAACGGGGGCGCCGGGCGGGTAGGGACACGTGCGAGACTTCTGGTTGTGACCGCCGACGACCACAGCCCCGCCCAGAACCCCGCCGCCGACTCCGCGTTCCTGCGCGCGTGCCGCCGCGAACCCGTGCCGCACACCCCCGTGTGGTTCATGCGGCAGGCCGGCCGCTCCCTGCCGGAGTACCGCAGGGTGCGGGAGGGCATCGGGATGCTCGACTCCTGCATGCGCCCCGATCTCGTCACCGAGATCACCCTCCAGCCCGTCCGCCGGCACCGGGTGGACGCGGCGATCTACTTCAGCGACATCGTCGTCCCGCTCAAGGCCATCGGCGTCGACCTGGACATCAAGCCGGGGGTCGGCCCGGTCGTCGGCCGCCCCTTCCGGACCCGCGAGGACCTGGAGCGGCTGCGGCCGCTGGAGCCGGACGACGTGGCGTACGTGACCGAGGCCGTCGGCATGCTGACCGGGGAGCTGGGCGCGACCCCGCTGATCGGCTTCGCCGGGGCGCCCTTCACCCTCGCCAGTTACCTGGTGGAGGGCGGGCCGTCGCGCAACCACGAGCACACCAAGGCGATGATGTACGGCGCCCCGGAGCTGTGGGCGGACCTGCTGGACCGCCTCGCGGACATCACCGCCGCCTTCCTGAAGGTGCAGGTCGAGGCGGGCGCCTCGGCCGTCCAGCTCTTCGACTCCTGGGCCGGCGCCCTGGCCCCCGAGGACTACCGGCGCTCGGTGCTGCCCGCCTCCGCGAAGGTCTTCGGGGCGGTCGCGGGGTACGGGGTGCCCCGGATCCACTTCGGGGTCGGCACGGGGGAGCTGCTGGGGGCGATGGGCGAGGCGGGCGCGGACGTCGTCGGCGCCGACTGGCGGGTGCCGCTGGACGAGGCCGCCCGGCGGATCGGGCCGGGCCGGGCGGTGCAGGGCAACCTCGATCCGGCGGTGCTGTTCGCGCCGCGTGAGGCGGTGGAGGCGCAGGCGCTGCGGGTGCTGGAGGCGGCGCGGGGGCTGCCGGGGCACGTGTTCAACCTCGGGCACGGGGTGCTGCCGGACACCGATCCGGACGCGCTCACCCGGCTGGTGGAGTTCGTGCACGAGCGGACGGTGCGGTAGGGCGGGTTTGCGGTACGGCGCGGTGCCGGGTGCCGACCCGGTGCGGGTGCGCCCGGGGGGCGCGGGCGCGGTGGGTGCCGGGTGCGGGGCCGGTCCGGGGCGGGTACTCCGGACGGCATTATTTACGGCCGTGACCGTGCCACGTTTCCTGAGCCGCTCATTGGCCGCAAATAACGCTTGAGTGTCCGGAGCACCCGCCCCTCCCCGTCCCCTCCCGTCCGTCTCCCGGCTGCGGGCCGCGCGGCGTACGGCTCGCGGTGTGCTCGTCGACGGCCGGCCCCTGTTCAACGGGGCCGGCCGTCGGGTGTCCTACTTGGTGTCGTCGGCCGGGGTCTGGGCGGTGACCGGGGGCGGGGGCGTCACCGGGGCCGGGGGCGCGGGGCGGGTACGCAGCCGGGGGGCGGGCAGGAGGCGGGGGCGGACCGTCCGCCACAGCAGCCACAGCAGCAGGGCCGTCGCGGCGAACGGCAGGGCCGCGCCGAGGACGATGATGATCCAGCGCAGGGTCGCGGTGAAGGCGTCCCAGCCGCCGGCCAGGGCGTCGCCGATGGTGGTCTCGTCGTTCTTCTCGGGTGCGGGTTTCGCGTCCGGCTCGCGCAGGGCCAGGGTGACGGTCGCCATTCCGGTGCGGGACTCCAGGGACTCCAGCCGGGCCTGGAGGGCCTCCAGGTCGGCCTGCCTGCTGCTCAGCTCGGATTCGAGGGACACGACGTCGGACAGGTCCGTGGCCGAGTCCATCAGCTCGCGGATCCGGTCGACGCTGGCCCGCTGGGTCCTGATCCGGCTCTCCACGTCCACGACCTGGTCGGTGACGTCCTTCGCCGAGACCTTCCGCTCCACGGGTTTGCCGAGTCCGGCCAGGTCCTCGAGGAGGGCGTCGTACTCCTGCGGCGGCACCCGCAGTGTGAGGCGGGAGCGCTCGTTGCCGTCGGCGTCCCGGTCGGTGGTCTCGTCGGCGACGTAACCGCCGGCGGTCTCCACCGCGGTGCGGGCCTCGGCCAGGGCGCCGGGGACGTCGTCGGCCGTCACCGTCAGGGAGGCGGTGCGGATGATGTGGGTGGGGGCGGGAGCGGGGTCCTCCGCTTTCGCGGTGTCCTGCTGCTGGACGCTGCCGGCCTCCCGGTCCGCGGCCTCGGGGGCCGCGGCGTTCCGGTCGCTCCGGGTCGCCTTGCTGCCGTCACCGCCGCCGGAGCTGCAGCCGGTGAGGGCGAGGGCGGCGGCCAGCAGGGCGGTGGCCAGGAGTGCTGGGCGTTTCGCGGTCATCGTGGGTCCCCCCGACACGATCGTGGATGTCGGGGGTTGGACGGACGGTGCGGCGGTCCGGTTGCCGGTTCCGGTAGCGAGGGGATCACGGTCCGGACTCGGCTGGATCACCGCCGGAGGGATCCGGGTGGGGGTGGCGGAGTACGGCCGGGGAGGGGTGGGGTGTCTGGAAGAGTGGGGGCATGCACGTCATCGTCGTCGGCGGCGGTATCTCCGGGCTCGCCGCCGCTCACCAGTTGTTGTCGGACGGCGCGCGCGTGACCGTCCTGGAGTCCTCCGGCCGGCTCGGGGGCAAGCTGCACGCGGGGCGGATCGCCGGTGTGGCGGTGGACCTGGGGGCCGAGTCGATGCTCGCCCGCCGCCCCGAGGCCGTGGACCTGGCCCGGGCGGCCGGGCTCGGTGACGCCCTCCGGCCGCCCGCGGCGGGCACGGCCGCGGTCTGGACCCGCGGTGAGGTGCGTCCGATGCCCACCGGGCACCTGATGGGAGTACCGGGCGACCCCGCCGTGCTGGCGGGAGTGGTCTCCCCGGAGGGCGTCGCCCGGGCGGCCGAGGACGAGCGGCTGCCGCGCACCGAGGTCGGCGAGGACGCGGCCATCGGTACTTATGTGGCCGAGCGGCTCGGCCATGAGGTCGTGGACCGGCTCGTGGAGCCGCTGCTGGGCGGCGTCTACGCCGGGGACGTCTACCGGATCTCGATGCGCGCCGCCGTGCCCGCGCTGTACGAGGCGGCCCGGGCGGAGCGCTCGCTGCTCGCCGGGGTGCGGGATGTGCTGGGACGCGCCGCGGGGCGGGGGGACGGTCCGCTGTTCCTGGGGGTAGAGGGTGGAATGGGGCGGCTGCCCGAGGCCGTCGCCGAGGCCTGCCGGGCGGCGGGCGGGCGGGTCCTCACCGGTGTCCCGGCGACGGAGCTGCGCCGTACCGGGCGGGGCTGGGCCGTGACCGCGGGCGGGCGGGTCCGGGAGGCGGATGCGGTGGTGCTCGCCGTGCCGGCGCCGGTCGCCGCGCGGCTGCTGGCGCAGGAGTACCCGGCCGCCGCGGCCGGGCTGGGGGAGGTGGAGTACGCCTCGATGGCCCTGGTGACGATGGCCTTCCGCCGCGGTGATCTGGGGCGGGTGCCGGAGGGCAGGGGCTTCCTCGTCCCGTCGGTGGACGGGCGGAGCATCAAGGCGTCCACCTTCTCGTCCGCCAAGTGGGACTGGTGCGGAGCGCAGGACCCGGACCTGTTCGTCCTGCGCACCTCGCTCGGCCGGTACGGGGAGGAGGAGGTGCTCTGGCGGGAGGACGCCGACCTGGTGGAGCTGTCCCTGAAGGACCTGGGGGCGGCGGTCGGACTCACCGCCCGGCCGGTGGACACCGTGGTCACCCGCTGGGAGGACGGGCTGCCGCAGTACCCCGTCGGCCACCTGGAGCGGATCGCCCGGGTGCGGCGGGAGCTGGGCGCGCGGGCGGGGCTGGTGCTGTGCGGAGCGGCGTACGACGGGGTGGGCATCCCGGCCTGCGTCGCGAGCGGGCGGGCGGCGGCGGAGGCGGTGCTGGGGGCCCGGGGGCGGGACGCGGTGGAGGGCGGGGGAGAATAGTGCCATGACTGCTGAACTCCGCAGGACGCCCAACGCGGGCAAGAAGGCCAAGGACCTCAACGAGGTCATCCGCTACACGCTGTGGTCGGTCTTCCGGCTGCGCGAGGCGCTCCCCGAGGACCGCTCCGGTCACGCGGAGGAGGTCCAGGAGCTGTTCGACCAGCTCGCCGCCAAGGACGTCACCGTGCGCGGCACCTACGACGTCTCCGGGCTGCGCGCCGACGCCGATGTGATGATCTGGTGGCACGCGGAGACCGCCGACGCGCTGCAGGAGGCGTACAACCTCTTCCGGCGCACCCGGCTGGGCCGCGCCCTGGAGCCGGTGTGGTCCAACATGGCGCTGCACCGCCCCGCCGAATTCAACCGCTCGCACGTCCCGGCCTTCCTGGCGGACGAGGAGCCGCGCGCGTACGTGTGCGTCTACCCCTTCGTGCGCTCCTACGAGTGGTACGTGCTGCCGGACGAGGAGCGCCGCGAGCTGCTCGCCGAGCACGGGAAGATGGCCCGCGGCTTCCCGGACGTGCGCGCCAACACCGTCGCCTCCTTCGCGCTGGGCGACTACGAGTGGCTGCTGGCCTTCGAGGCCGACGAGCTGCACCGCATCGTCGACCTGATGCGCCACCTGCGCGGCTCCCGGGCCCGGCTGCACGTCCGCGAGGAGATCCCGTTCTACACCGGGCGCCGCAAGCCGGTGACCGAGCTGGTGGCCGGGCTGGCGTAGGGGGGCGGGGCCCGTTCGTCCGGGGAGGGGGGTGGAGTACGCCCGGGTGCCGCGGTCGAGTGCTCCGGGTGGCCGGGTCTCCGCCGCGGCGGTGTCGGAGGGCCGTGGGAGGGTGGCCGTATGACGCTGGAGGACCTCGTCCGGCTGCGCCGGGCCCGTGACCTGATGGACCGTGACTACGCGGAGCCGCTCGACGTCCCGGCGCTGGCGCGCTTCGCCCTCATGTCGCCGGGCCACTTCTCCCGCAGCTTCCGGGCGGCCTTCGGGGAGACGCCGTACGGCTATCTGATGACACGCCGGATCGAGCGGGCCAAGGCGCTGCTGCGGCGGGGCGACCTGACGGTGACGGAGGTCTGCTTCGCGGTGGGGTGCACGTCGCTGGGGTCGTTCAGCTCGCGGTTCACCGAGCTGGTCGGCGAGAGCCCGAGCGCGTACCGGGCGCGCCGGCACGAGCAGGGGGCGGCCATCCCGGCCTGCGTCGCCAAGGTCTGCACCCGACCGGTCAGGAACGGAGAAGCGGAACCCGCCCCCCGCCCCTAGCGTGGGGCGCATGGACATCAAGCTCTCACAGTGCTTCATCGCCGTCGACGACCATGACAAGGCGCTCGCCTTCTACCGGGACGTGCTCGGCCTGGAGGTGCGCAACGACGTCGGGTTCGAGGGAATGCGCTGGGTGACGGTCGGCTCGCCCGCGCAGTCCGATGTGGAGATCGTGCTGGAACCGCCGCTGGCGGACCCGAACGCCTCGCCGGCCGACCGGCAGGCCATGGCGGAACTGCTGGCCAAGGGCATGCTGCGCGGCGTGATCTTCTCGACCGAGGACTGCGACGCCACCTTCGAGCGCATCCGCGCGGCGGGGGGCGAGGTGCTGCAGGAGCCGGTCGACCAGCCGTACGGCGTCCGCGACTGCGCCTTCCGCGACCCGGCCGGCAACATGCTGCGCTTCACCCAGCCCCGGGGGCAGTGAGCCCGGCCCGCCGCCGCTCGGTGAGCCTCGCGCCGTGTCCGGGCGCGGCGCGAGGTGAACGGGCCGCCGGCCGTGAGCCGGTGCGTGGTGGCAGCCGGTCGGCCGTCGCATTACCCGACCCGCCCTCCGTGCGCCGGGCCGCCGTGAGCGCGGTTCGGCCGCTGGTGACGATCCGAAGCCGGAGGAGCCGGCCGGGAGGGTCCCGTATCGCCCTCCTACGGATCCGGGAGATCAGGGCGGAGAATGTCCGGGGAAGCTCGTCGAGCGGGCGCGGGACAGCGGTCCGGACGGGGCGACGCGCAGAGGCCCTTGGGGACAGGCCCGGTAGGACATGGGCGGAACGATCGCATCGGCGGCGCGGGAAATGCTTGGTTGACTGAGTTCACGCAACGACTGTGCGTATTCCGCCACTCCGGACGGGACAGGTCTCTAGGCTGACCCCGGCCCCGCCCGCCCGCGATCCGAGGACGCCCATGCCCCGACTCGCCCTCTCCGAAGACTTCGTCGCGGACCTGGTCTCACTCCAGAGGCCCGTCCAGAAGGAGGTCAGCGACGCGATCCAGATGTTCCGGAGCATGACCGTCCCCCAGCTCCACGCCAGCAAGGGCATGCACCTGGAGAAGCTGGAGGGGGCGCGCGACCCCCGGATCCGCACGATACGCATCACGAAGCTCCACCGGGGCGTCCTCCTGGCCCCCGACGACGGAAGCGACCTGTTCACCCTGCTGCGGGTCGCGCCCCACGACGACGCGATCAACTGGGCCTGCAAGCGCGCCTACTCGGTCAACGGCGCCACCGCGGCCCTGGAGGTGCGCAACGTCGAGATGCTGGAGCAGATGGAGAGACACCTGGAGACGAAGGCGGACACCACCCCCGTCCGCCTCTTCGCGGGGCACTCCGACACCGTGCTGCGCGACCTCGGCATCGACGACCAGGTCCTGCGCCTGGCCCGGGTCTGCGTCACGGCCGACGACCTGAAGGTCATGGTCCCGCCCACGATGCCCGCCGACCAGTACGAGGCGCTGGAGTACCTGGCACTCGGCTACTCCGCCGAGGAGGTGTGGGACCAGCTGATCGCCCCGCGGGGGCAGACCGTGCGCACCGCCCAGGGCCGGCCGGAGGTCACCCTCACCGAGGCGATCCTCAACACACCCGACCGCATCGTGGAGGTGACGGGCCCCGGCGAACTGGAACGCATCCTCACCGAGGACCTCGCCCGCTGGCGCGTCTTCCTCCACCCCGCCCAGCGCCGATACGCCTACCACCCCGGCTTCACCGGCCCCGCCCAGGTCACCGGCGGTCCCGGCACCGGCAAGACGGTCGTCGCCCTGCACCGGGTGCGGCATCTGCTGCGCAGCGGCCGCGCGGGCGACCGGATCCTGCTCACCACCTTCACCAACGCCATGGCGGCCGCCCTGCGCGACAGCCTGGCGCTCCTGCTCGGCGACACCGACGCCCACCTGCTGGAGCGCGTCGACGTCACGACGGTGGACTCCCTGGCGGCCCGGGTCGTCAGGGAGGCGCGCGGCACCTCGCCCAGACCCCTGTCGGCCGCCGCCGAGAAGAGCGCCTGGACCCGCGCCGTCGGACGCGAGGAGGTGCCGTGGACGGAGCGGTTCCTGTCCCAGGAGTACCGCAACGTCGTCCTGGCACAGGGGCTGCGCACCCCCGAGGAGTACCTGCGCTGTGCCCGCAGGGGACGCGGCACACCGGTCGGGCGGGTGCAGCGGGCCCGGCTGTGGCGCGTCATGGAACAGTTCGCGGCGGACCTCGCCTCACGCGGCTCGGCGACGTACACCCAGCTGTGCGACCAGGCCGCCCGCGTCCTGGCCGGGACGGGGCCGCGCTACCGCCATGTCGTCGTGGACGAGGCCCAGGACCTCCACCCGGCGCAGTGGCGGGTGCTGCGCGCCTGCGCCGCTCCGGGGGCCGACGACATGTTCCTCGTCGGCGACCCCCACCAGCGCATCTACGACTCCCGCGTCTCGCTGCGCTCGCTGGGCGTCGACGTCCGGGGGCGCTCCTCCGTGCTGCGCCTGAACTACCGCAGCACGGAGGAGATCCTGCGCTGGTCCGCGTCCCTCCTCGACGGGCAGCCCGTGGGCCGGCTCGGAGAGGACGACGACGAGGACGGCGGTGGGGACGGCGGCCGGGACTCGCTGCGGGGCTACCGCTCCCAGCTCCACGGGCGCGTCCCGGCGGCACGCGGACACGCGAACCAGGACGAGGAGCTGCGGGCCCTGGTCGGGCAGGTGCGGACCTGGATCGACCAGGACGGCGTCAAACCGTCCGAGGTGGCGGTGTGCGCCCGGTTCAACACGCTGGTCGACGCGGTCATCGCCCGCCTGCGGCGGGAGGGCGTGCCGGCGGTCGCGGTCAAGGACGACCCCGGGCCGGAGGTGTCCGGTGTGCGGGTGGCCACCATGCACGCGATGAAGGGGCTGGAGTTCCGGTGCGTGGCGGTGGTGGGCGTGACCTCGGGCGTGCTGCCCTTCGCCCCGCAGGTGACGCCGGTCGAGGTGGACCCCGTCCAGCACCGGTCGGACCTGCTGGCCGAGCACTGCCTGCTGTTCGTGGCCTGCACCCGTGCCCGCGACGCGCTGGCGCTCTCGTGGAGCGGGGAGCGCAGCCGGCTGCTGGACCCGGTCGCCGGGTGAGACGGCGGGGCGGGACCGGACATCCGGACCGGCCCCGCCGCCCGAGCACTCAGGCCCGGATCTCCCGGACGACGACGGTGCGCGTCTTCTCCGGGGAGACCTCGTAGGGGATCTCCCGCCCCGGCGGCTGCCACATCAGGGCGTGCCCCAGCGGGGACGACGGGGAGACGATGTCCGCCTCGTCGGCGGACAGTTCGGCGACCGTGTAGAGGGTGTCCCCGTCGGTCCGCCCGTCGAACTCCAGGACGAGCAGCGCGCCGGGGACCACGACCTCCGGGGCTGCCTCCGGGCCGACGCGGACGGCGTCGAGGAAGCTCCGCAGGAAGCCGATCCGCCCGGTGCGCCGCTCGCGCCGGTCGGCCTGCGTCTTCCGGAGGAAGGCGAGGTTCGCCGCGTCCACGCCCTCGGGGGTCTCTTCCGGGGCGTCGACGGCGGCCTGTAGTTGATGCATCTCGCGCACCAGCCGCTGGAAGACGGTGGCGGGGATCTCCTGGACCGGCAGCGGACCGCGGGCGGTCCGGGGCGACATCTGTGCCCGCTGTGCCGGGGCCGCGGTACGTGCGGCGGTCCCGGCCGCCACCACCGGATCCCCCGCGGCGGCCGGGGTCGGTGCGTACGGGGCTGCGGGGCCGGAGGCGAGCGGTGCCGGCCGGGCCGGGGCGCCGGCCGAGGGGAGTCCGGCCTGTGTGTCCCCGGCGGGCTCCGCCGGGGACACAGCCTCCCGGGGCCCCTCGGAATCCTCCCGGACCGGCTCGATCCCCTGCTGCTCCAGTGCCGCCCACAGCGGCGCGAGTGCCTGCTCGCGATCGAGGTGGAACCGGCTGCCGCGGATGCGGACGAAGGTCCAGTCGACGCGCTCCAGATCACGCTGCCGGGCGGCCGCGGTGGACGCGTCCTCGCCGTCCGTGAAGGCGTCGCCGTCGCAGGCGACCGCGAGCCTGCGCGTTCCGCCCTCGACGACCAGGTCGATCGTGTGGCGGCCGACGCGGTACCCCGGCCGCACCCGGTAACCGCGCGCGACCAGCTCCAGGTACACCTTCTGCTGGAACAGGCTCTCGAACGCCTCGTGCCGCACGCCGGGCAGCACCTCCCCCTCGGCCGCGGCGGCCTCCTCCTCCGCGGGCCGGGTGAGGTGGTCGAGCCACCGCCGCCGCAGATCGTCGGCGTGGAACTCCTCCACCCGTGCGCTGTGGAACACCCACAGCTGGTCCTGGGCCCGGGAGGCGGCGACGTTGAGCCGCTGCTCGTAGGCCTTGCCGTTGAAGCCGCCCCGCACCGTCCCGGCGGCGGTGGTGGCCGAGTCGACACAGGAGACGAACATGATGTTGCGCTCGTCGCCCTGGAAGTCCTCGGCGTCGCCGACCCGCAGACGCCGCGCCGCGCGCTGCTCGTAGTCGAGGCGCTCGGCGAGCAGGTTCTCCAGCTCCGCCAGGTGCGCCCTGCTGCCGCGGAGGCTGATGACGCCCATGGTCCTCCCCTCGTACGCGGGGTCGGCGCAGCAGCGCACGACCGCGTCGACGAGCGCCTCCGCCTCGGCGGGGTTGACCAGCCGGGCGCCGGTGCCGACGGCCTCGCCGCCTTCGACGTGCACGGTGCGGACCGGCGGTAGCCGGTCGGCACCGTACTGCCGCAGCGGCTGGAGCCGGCCGTCGTAGCACAGCTCGTTGGAGAAGGAGATGATCTCCGGCATGCACCGGAAGTGCTCCTTGAGCATGAGTGTGCCGCGGCCCGCGGAGAGCGCCTCGGTGAGGTCGAAGAAGCTGGAATCGGGGCCGAACAGACTGCGGACGTCCGGCTCCAGCGCGGTGAGCAGCCGGTCCCGCAGGTGGAAGTGCTCGTCCTGCTTGAGTCCGACGTTGGAGGGGCTGACCTGCCTGCTGTCGCCGACGACGACCATCCGGTCGGCGAGCCAGCTCAGCAGCATGGCCTCCAGGCCGGACTGGCTGGCCTCGTCGACGATGACGACGTCGAACAGGCCGGGCCGGTCCAGGGGCACGGTCTCCGCCACCTGGTGCAGCGGCATGATCCAGGCGGGCACCGCCGTCTGCGCCCTGCGTAGCGCGGCCTGCGCGTCGCGCCGGTAGCGGTGCTGGTACTTGCCCTTGATGCGGCGGACGGCCTGCTGGTACGCGCTGAGCGCCCGGGACTGGTCGCCGGTGAGGAGCCCGAGGCAGCGGTGCCAGGCGCGGGCGGCGGCCAGCCGTGCGAGCACGATGCGCGCCTCGCCGTCGGCCTCCGTCAGCCGCCCGCGCAGGGCGTGCTCGGCCTCCGGGTCGGTGAGCCGCTCCATGCGGTCGCGCCACGCGGACCAGGCCCAGGCCTCGGCGAGACGAGGCAGCCGGGTGTCCCAGGCGGGCTCCCCGGGCGCGTCGGTGATGCGCTCGGCGAGGGCGGGGAACGCCTCGCGGACGCGGGTGAGCGCCGTGTGCTGCTCGGCCCGCAGCCGGGCCGCCTCGCGCACCTCGGCGATCTCCCGGCTGAACTCGCGGTAGCCGTCGGGGTCCTGGGCGCGCACGGTGTCGAGCGCGCGCTCCACGGCGGGGGAGACACCGGGCCGGTCGGCCCAGGCCCGCAGCAGTTCCTCGGTGTCCGCGACGACCTTGCGCGAGCGCTCGGCGGCGCGCAGCGTGGTGGCCGCACGCAGCAGGGCATGTACGGCGTTCTCGACGGCCGGGTCGTGCCAGGCGGCGACGGCCAGCTCCGGCGCGGTGGCCACGGCGGCCGCCACCTCGATGCGGGCGGCGGAGACGGCGAGCAGCGCCGTGAGGACCTCGGCCTCCTGCCGCAGCCGGGCGACCCGCGGGCCGTGCCCCTGCCAGGGGCCGGCGGGGGCGCCCCACTCGGACTCGGTCTGCGCCAGGCGCAGCTCCAGCCGGACGCGGGCGAGGACGACGGCCGCGGTCGCGGCGTCCTCCGGGGCCCGCCCGTCGACCCGGACGGCCTCCACGAACGCGCCGACGTGCTTGGCCAGCTTCGAGCGGATACCGAGCGGCCCGCGCAGCCGCTGCCCCTGGACGAGCCCGTCGTGCAGGGCGGTGGCCCGGTCGAGCGCGTCGGCCGGGGCGTACTGCTCCAGACCGCTGACCAGCGCGGTGCCCAGTGCGGCGAGCGAGGTGTCGACCGCCGCGAGGGCGTCGGTCACGGCGGCCTGCCGGCTGCGCGCCTGCCAGTCCTGTCCCTCGGCCACCTCCCTCAGCAGGGCCGCGGCCCACTCGCCGACCGGCCCGGCCAGGGCCGCGGCGCGGACCCGGGCGGTGGAGAACGCGTCCAGGGCCGCCGAGAGCCGCCGCTGTCCGTCCTCGCCGAGACCGCGCACGGCCGTGTCGTACGTCCGGCTCAGCGGGTCCTGACGCACCGCCGCGTGTGCCTCCTCGGCCGCCCGCACGGTGGCGACGGCCTCGGCGAAGTCGCCGGGGGACGGCAGTTCGGCGGGGCCGGGCACCTCGGCGGCCAGCGCCCGGTGGTGCGGGTTGAAGGCGCGGGTGGTGTGCAGCAGGCGCAGCGCGTCGTCGGCGCCCAGGGCGGGCTGCTCGCCCGGGACGGGGCCGATCCACTCGTACCGCTCCGCCTCGGCGGCCAGGCGCCCGGCGATCTGCTGGAGGCTGCCGCGGTAGTCGCCGATCTCCGCCTCGAAGCGGTGGGTCTCCTGCTCGCGCAGGGCGGCCAGGTCGCGCAGCAGGGTCTGCTGGTCGGTCCGGGCCCGGGCGAGCCGGGCCTGGAGGGCGCGGATCCCCTGCCGGGAGGTCTCCGGGGTGAAGCCGGTGTACTCGCCGAGGATCCGCTGCACGGACGCCTCCAGCTCCCGCTGGGCGGCGGCGCCGTCCTCGGTGCGGCTGACGCACAGGTCGCGGACGGAGGGCGGCAGCTTGTCCCGCAGGACGCGCAGCGCGCGCGGGGTGTGGCTGGTGATCAGGACCCGCTTGCCCCGGGCGAGCAGGTCGGTGACCAGGTTGGCGATGGTGTGCGTCTTGCCGGTGCCGGGCGGGCCCTGGACGACGACGAGTCGGTTGGTCCGCAGGCGTTCGGCGATCGTGCGCTGCTCCTCGTTGGCGGGAAGCGCGAAGAACACCTCGCCGCCGCTGTCCCCGCCGTCCTCGGCCGCCGCGAGATCGGCGGCGGTCAGCGCCCCGTCGCGGCCGGCGATGTGGGCGAGCAGCTCGGTGGGCGGGGTACCCGTGTCGATCTGTCGGGCGATGGTCTTGAGGGCGTCCAGCACCGACCGGCGGCTGCGCTCGCGCAGCACGAGCGCGGGTGTGAACCCCACCTGCGGCACGTCCGAGGTCCGCGGCCTGACGCGCTCGACGGACGGCAGGTAACTCCCGGCGCTGTGCGCGGCGTTGACCCAGCTGCGCAGGGCCCGGTGCAGGGGGTCGAGGTGCGCGGGGTCCGTCACGTCACCGGCGTCCTCCAGCACCCGGACGATCCCCTCCCGCACGGGACCGGGGACGTGCTGGGCGCCGTCCAGCATGCCCTCCTCCAGCTCCAGACCGGGGCCGGCCGGGTCCGGGGCGGCGGTGAGGGTGCCGGTGGCCGGGTCGAGCCGGATGGCGGCCCGGTGGGTGACCAGGTGCCGCTCCACCCGCTGGCCGTCGGTCGTCTGCCAGGTCAGACGCCCGAAGCCGAGGACGAGTTCGTACGCCTCGCCGAGGCTGGCGGCGTCCTCGTGCATCTTGTGCAGCCGGTCGTACAGCCGGACGGCCGGGTCGATCTCGCGGCGCCGTCCGGCCCAGGTGAGCCACTCCTGCTCCCAGGCGGAGTACAGCTTCTCGATCTTCTCCCGCTCGGGGTGCTCGTCCAGCTCGTGGTAGGTCTTCTCCAGCGGAATGCCGCGGGAGAAGTCGGGGAACTGCGGCTCGATCCGGCGGCGCAGGTGCGGGGCGCGGGGCTGCCGGAAGTCCCGTACACGGCCCTCGTCCACCCAGGGGGCGAGCAGGGGCCCGGGGCGCGGGGCGTCCTCGCGCTCGGGACGTGCGACGGTCAGCCAGGCCGGGGCGTCGTCACCGAGCGCCCCGTCGAGCATGACCTCGACGCCGGGGGAGTGCGGCAACTCCTCGAACCACACGAGGCCGGCCGCGCTGTCCAGCGTGCGCACGGGCCGGGCCCTGGACTCCTCCGCCTCGGCGAGGAACCGGAAGATCTGCCGTACGCGCGCGGCGTCGGTCCCGTCCGCCGAGGGCTCCGGTGCCGGGGCGGGCGCGGTGCGCCGGGCAGCGGACGGTTGCGGCGGTACGGCCGCAAGCGGTGCCCGGCCCGTGGACGTGTGCCCGGACCCGGCTGTGCCGACGGGGCCGCTCGCGGCCATGGTGAAGGTGACGCTCTCGCGCCCCTGGTGCGAGGAGGGGAACCGCACCTCGATGTCCAGCTCCGCCGCGGTCCCCGCGGGAACGCTGTAGGCCCAGGTCGCCGACATCCCGCGGCCCGGGCGCAGGGTGCCTTCGAACTCGTCGTCGAGCACGTCGCCGCCGTGGTCGTGGACTTGGCGGGCCGTCTTGCCGTGCGGACCGCCCCGCACGAGCAGGCCGATGCCCCCGGCGTCGACGGGCCGTCCGGTGCCGTTGCTCAGGTACAGGGTGCACCGCACCAGGTCGTCGCCCTGTCGGTAACCGGAGACGTCCCCGGGATCGGCGGGCTCGTACGGCACCACGTCATCGACACGCACGTGCAGACCGTCGTCGTACCCGTAGTCGGAACCGATCGGCAGCACACCGCCGTTCAGGCCGCTCCCGCCCACGCCCACCCCCACTGGTGCCGGAGGCCACCCGGTGGCCCCGCCTCGCGAAGTCCCACTCCCGTCCACCCCGAACCCGGAGAGACACATCCCCATGAGCCAGATTGTATGTGAACTAAGTGCACAGTTTGAAAGTATCAGGCTCCGTTCGGTTCAGCGCGCTGCGTGGCGAAGTTGTTACACAAAGCCGTCACGACTCCCGGAATTTACCGATGAATCCCCGTTTCGGCGGCCCTGCGGGGGGCTCGGTCGTCCGTCTCGGTTCTCCGAATGACTCGGTGAACACCATTGATGGTTGACGCAGTTCACAGCAAAGGGGCAGGCTTGGCTCGGCTTCCCCGTACGAGCTCCCAGTGCTCCCGGAGAAAGGAACACGTGCCGTGCACATGGAAGCGCTCGACGTCTCGCCCCCGTCGGCGGCCGGGTGGCTCACCCGGAACACCGACAACCGCCCGCTCGGCAAGGGCGCCGGGCGGGAGCCGCGAGGCGCCGAGCCGGTCCACCCGTGCGGCGGCTCCGGAACCTGCGTGGACAACCTGAAATGCGAGTAACGTTCCTCGGAGGGGAGCACCACCCATGCGACTGTTGAACGATCTCAAGCTGTCGCGGAACAAGGAAACGCGCGCAAGGAGGACGGGCGCGACCTGCTCCGATGAACCATCCGTCACACGCCCCGTCGAGTGGAAGCTGAGCGTCCCCGGACGCCCGACGCTGACGGTGCACGACAACCGCTGGGAGAACGGCGAACGGGACCTGACCCTCTACCAGCCGACAGTCGTCCCCGAGATGCCCGCAGCCCTCTCCAACCTGCACAACCGGCTGCGCTCCGGGATCGCGGGCTCGCGGGGCCGTGCGGAACTGCGCATCATGCTGTACCCCACATACGTCGACGGGCGGGGGAGACCGCGGATCAAGAAGTCCCTCACCACGGAGGAGCTCGTGGGCTGGGTGGGGCTGCGCCCCCTCCGGAAGCTGACCGAGCGCGAGGGCGTCACGCTGGAGCCCGCGTTCGACCGGCCGGGTCTGCCCGACGTCGATCTGGAGAAGCCGCAGGACGAGAAGCCGCTTCAGCACGCCCTGTTCTTCCCCGCCGAGGACGACAAGACGCCGGTGACCGCCTTCGTCCACTTCCGGATCGTGCCCGTCCTGCGCCACATCGGCTGGTTGCGCCCGGACTGGAGCCGGCCCGAGGGGGAGGAGTAGCCATGGCAGGCCGACAGTGCGACGGCAGGGTCCACGGTCTCAGGGGACAGACGGTCTGCTTCACGGGTCATGCTCCCGTCGACGGCGAGTGGACGTTCAGGGACCGTTGCGCCGAGAGAGCCGAACGGCTCGGTGCGGCCGTCAAGAACGACTTCTCCGGCAAGGTGACCCTCCTTGTGTACGGTGATCTTGCGAGCAAGGCCGTGACCGACACCCGTCGGGCCTACAGTGGGAAGCTCGTGAAAGCCGAGAAGCAGCGCCGCCAGGGGCGGCATGTCTGTGTGGTGGACGGAGAAGGGTTCTCGGACCTCCTCCGCGGCCGCTCCGCTCCTTGCCTGGAGTTGCGCCCGGTCAGACCAGGGGACGTCCGTCCGGTGGCGCCTCCCGGGCACGGCGGGGCGACCGGTGCACGTTCGCGACCCTGACCAGGGACCCCGTCGGCCTTGACGAACCAGGGAGGCACACGCGGGCACCTCCGGACAGAGTGGCCTCTGCCCGGAGGCGGCAGTGGTGGTTCAGCGAGCGGAGTCGGCCGGGTTCTCCTCCTCTTCCTGGGAAGGCCGGACAGCCTCATAGGTGCGCGGGACCGCCGACCCGGGAGACCGGCCGCATGAGACGTCGGTTTCCATCCCCCTCCGGGAGGGGGAATTCTCCCGTCACGGCTCCACCCAGCGGGCGCCACCCGACCCGGGCGCGATCGGAAGAGCTCAGTACTCGGCCGACGATGCCCGGTACGCTCGGAAGCGTGAGACGCGGGCCTGTTCGGCAGTGAATGAGATGTTTTCGCCGACTCCGGACACCCGTACGTCGACGGAGCCCTGCGGATTCCTCGACAGTGTGACGTGGCAGTCCAGTTCCCTTGCCCACCCGTCGATCCTGAGGTCCCGCACACGAGTGAATTCGAGTGAGATCTCAAACGCATTGAACTGCTGCTCGGCCCACTCCCGCGGGGCTTCTTCGGGGGGAATTGAGAAGTCGAACCCCATCGCGACCACGGCACTTCCGTCGCGATCATCGACATGGAGACACGAAAGCGCCCTTCCGCTCAGGTCGGGAGGGGATGCAAAAGTATTTCTGAGTTCTTCCGATCCATCGAAGGCGAGTCGCCAGTCCGCGTCACCCATAAAACGTCCTTTCGTCGGTCCGAGGAAGTTCGTCGGTGAACCTTCTGCGGTCCAACGGGCTGGCGAAGAAGTGTCTTTCCTGCCCTTTGTGCGAGCGGTAGGCGCTCACATGTCTGACTGTGAGTGAGTCGTTGCTCGTGAAACCGCACCGCATCGCCTCCCCCTCCGCCTGGATGCGCAGCCGCCGCGGCTCAAGGGAGGTCACCGTTAGTTCCCCCTCACCCGCCCCGGCCCAACGTTCCAGGCGGAGATCTGCCACGTCCAGGAAGACGACGTGGCACTGGACGCGGTCGCAGCCGGCCTCGGCCCATTCCGGGCGCGGGGAAGCGGGGAATTCCGTCAGATCCAGGCGCATGACGACGGTAGGCCCTCGCCGGTTGAGATTGACCGAATGAAAGACCACAGGGCCTGAGGGGATGCCATCGGGATAGAACTCGGCCAGTACATTTGAGTTCCTGACGAATTCACCCCAGTTTCGGGTCGTAGTAATAGTGTTCCTCGCAACCGGGAATTTGACCGTTCCGTGGGTCGTCGAACGGCCTCACGTGTACATGGGGAGGCTGGTAGCCGGGCTCACCCGGCTTCTGGTGACCGAACCAGTGGTCCTGGTAGACGATCAGGTCGCCGGAAGGCGTCTCGTAGTACTCCTCACGGTAGTAGATCGGCTGGTGGTTGTCGTCCAGCAACTGCTTGCTGCCTTGCCACTCGGGACCGGTGGCGGGCACCCAGTCGTCCACGTCGATGGGCTCCGCCCCTTCCGGAATGCCGGCGTCCCTCAGCGCCTGGGCCTGGGCGTCCCCCCGCGTCCGCTGGACGTATTCGGGTGCGAGACCGAGGGGGTCGGTCCAGGTGTGGGGGTTGTGGGGGTAGGTGGCGGGGTTGGGGGCGGGTGCGAGGCCGAGGGGGTCGGGGGTTGCGTAGCGGGCGGTGGTGGGGTCGTAGTAGCGGAAGTAGTTGTAGTGGAGGCCGGTTTCGGGGTCGTGGTACTGGCCGGGGAAGCGCAGGGGTGTGTAGGTGGTGGCGTCGCGGTTCCAGGTGGTGGTGCCCCACAGGGTGGTGCGGGTGTGCCAGGCGAGGTGGCCTGATTCGTCGACGAGTTCGGTGGGGGTGCCGACCAGATCGGTGATGATGGCGAAGAAGCGCTGGTCGATCTCGGCCTGGGTGGCGTCGTCGGTGAGGCGTTCGGTCTGGGTCAGAGGCGTGAAACCGTCGTGCTCCCAGGTGAGGGTGACCGGGTGGGGGAGGTCGGGTGCGGTGGTGGTCTGTTCGATGAGGACCGGGCCGTCCCAGGTGAAGTCCACCTGTTCGGCCACGGTTTCGCCGCCCGGGGCGAGCCGTTGTTTGGCGATGCGGCGGCCCAGCGGGTCGTACAGGTAGCGCCAGACGGTGCCGTCCGGGGTGACCACCGAGGTGAGGCGGTCTTCGGTGTCCCAGGTGTAGTGCCAGGTGTCGGGCTTCTTCGACAGGCGGGTGCGTCGGCGCAGGGTGAGGCGGCCCGCTGGGTCGTGTTCGTAGCGGATGCGGCCGGCGCGGGTGAGGCGGGTGCCGGTGTAGGTGCGCTCTCCGGTGGCGTCCGCGGCTGCGTGGGTGGTGGGCCAGGCGGCGGAGGTCTGGTTGCCGGCGGCGTCGTAGGCGTAGGTCTCGGACCAGCCCTGGGCGTGGACGGCGGTGACGCGACCGGTGGCGTCCAGGTCGAGGACCCGGTGGCCGGTCAGGAGGTCGTCGACGGCGGTGAGGTAGCCGTCCGCGCGGTAGTGGTAACTGCGCTGCTGGACCGGGGCGCTGGGGTCGGGGCCGGTGAGGGTCTGATCGGTGAGGCGGCCCGCGGGATCCCACAGTTGGGTCAGGGTGAGGTCCTCGCCGATACGGCGGGCGGTCTCGCGGCCGATAGCGTCGTGGGTGAAGTCCAGGGTGTGGCCGCCGGTGGTCAGCGTGGTGCGGTTGCCCGCCGCGTCATACGCGTAGGTGGTGGTCGCTCCGGTAGGGGTGGTGCGGCGGGTGCGGCGGCCCAGCGCGTCGTAGGAGAACGTCAGGACCCGGCCATCCGCCATTTCGGTCTTGGTCCGGCCCAGCTTGTCCCGCTGCCAGCGCACCTCCGTGTCCGGGCCGATGGCCTCCACCGGGCGCCCCAGGGCGTCGTAGGCGAAGGTGGTGACCCGTTCCCCGGCCTCCTTGCGGACCAGTCGGCCCAACTCGTCCCGCTGGTAGGCGATGGTCTCGCCGAGCGGGGTGGTGCGGGCGGTGAGCTGCCCGGCCGGGTCGTGGGTGTAGGTGACGGTGCGGTCGTCGAAGTCGGTCTCGGCGGTCAGGCGCCCGGCCGGGTCGTAGACGTAGGACCAGGTCAGACCCTGGGGGTTGGTGACCTGGGCCAGCCGCAGTTCGGCGTCGTGGGCGAAGGTGTAGCGCGCCCCGTCCGGGCCGGTCCTCGCGGTCAGCAGGTCGAAGTGGGTGTACTCATAGGTGGTCACGCCGCCCGCCGCGTCGGTGTGGCGGACGCAGTTGCCCTCGCCGTCGTACTCCCAGCCCTCCTGTACCCCGTCCGGGTCGACGCGGCGGGCGAGCTTGCCCTCGGTCGTCCAGGTCAGGCGGGTGACCGCGCCCAGGGGATCGGTGAGGGCGATTGGGCGACCGAAGTTGTCGCGTTCGTAGCGAAGGACCGCGCCGAGGGGATCGGTGATCTCCACGGGTAGGCCGGCCGCGTCGCAGCGGACGCGGGTGGTGTCGCCCAGGGCGTTGGTGACCGAGGTCAGATGGCCATGGGTGTCGTAGGTGTAGCGGGTCGTCGCGCCCGCCGGGTCGGTGGTGGCGGTGCGGTTGCCGCGTTCGTCGTACGTGTGGCGCCACACCGAGCCGTCCGCCTCGCGGACCTCGGTCGGCAGGCCCAGCTCGTTGCGGGTGACGGTGATCTCCCGGCCGTCCGGACGGGTGACGGAGACGATGCGGCCGTGCTCGTCGTGGGCGTAGGCGACCGTGCGGCCCAGCGGATCGGTCTGGGAGACCAGCCGGTCGCGCTCGTCGTAGGCGAAGCGGGTCGTGTGGCCCAGCGGATCGGTGGTGGCGACCGTGCGGCAGCGGTCGTCGATCACATGGCGGGTCGCGTGGCCCTGGGGGGTGGTCAGCGTGGTGACCTTGTGACCGGTGGCCGGGTCGGTGCCGTCGTAGGTGATGCGCACCTGCATGTGGCCCTCGGTGCCGCCCTCGCCGATGCACCGGTGCAGGTTGTCGTAGACGTAGTCGTAGCGCCGGCCGTTGGAGTCGACCCAGGCGATGACCCGCGCCTCGTCGTCGTACTCGAAGCGCAGCGGACGGCCCGCGGAGTCGGCCACCTCGGTCAGGTGGCCGTCGGTGTAGCCGTAGCGCTTGATCACCTGGCCGGCCAGGGACAGGGCGGTGACCCGGCCGTCCTCGACGGTCAGGTGCAGGGTGTAGCCGCCGCTGTGCTCGATGCGGGCCGGGGCGCCGGTGGCCTCGTCGTGGACGAAGACGATCTGGTGGCCGGCCCGGTCGGTGAGCTGCTCCAGCAGCGCGGTGCCGTCGCCGCCGGGCTCCGCCCCGGCCGGCGGGGCGAAGTGCCGTACGTGGCCGGTCTCCGGATCGGTGAGGGTGTAGCCGCCGTCCGGGGTGCGCTCCAGCGGCATCCGCGCCGATCCGGCAGACGGCAGGGTCGGCACCCCCGGCGCGGGGTGCGGATAGGCCAGCAGCCGCCCGTCCTCGGCGACGAACACCACGCCCTCGGCGTCGATCTCCAGCCGCTGGTCGACGGTGGAGGCCCAGGACGGCCCGAACCACCGCCCGGCGGTGTAGCCGGACTCCACGTGCCGCCGGAAGACCAGCGGCAGGGCGCCGGGCAGGGAGACGTCCGTCTGCGGCAGGAACATCCTGCCCGTGGCCAGGTCCACCGGGTCCGTGCCGCCGGAGTTGCGGTCCCCGGGCTCGGTGCCGTGCTGCTCCGGGCCGTCGTTGTCGAGGGCGCGGCGGCCCCGGTTGGCGTCACTGGCGAGGTCCGCGGCCTCCGCCGCGATCCGGACGCCCCTGACGCCCGCTCCGGCGCCGCCGGTCGCGACGGTCAGCGCCACGTCGGGCGCCAGCCGCCCCAGCCCCTCGGCCGGGTCCTTCATGAAGTCGCTGACCATCTGCCGGCCCGTGCCCCACGGGTCGTTGGCGACCTGGACCAGTCCGGCGACCGTGCTGTTGAGGGTGGTGAGGTACTCGGCCGGGTGCGTGATGTTGTACGGATCGGTGGGGTTGATGCTGCGGGCGAAGGAGACCAGCCCGGTCGTGCCCTTGATGACCCCGCCGTAGAAGTGGGTGAGGTCCGTCCCCACCCCGATCACGCCGTACTTGGCCTGCTCGGCGTAGGACGGTTTGGCCGGTGCCGCGTCCCTCGCCGCCTGCACCGCCGTACGGGCCTTCTCCGCGGCCTCGTTGCGCTGCTTGCGGGCCTCGGCCAGGATCTCCTCGGCCGCCTCGGCCTTGGCCGGGCCGGGGTCCTTGAACTCCCCCGGCGGGGTCGGCTTCGCGCCCGGGTCCTCGCCCGCCTTCACCTTGGCGTTGTAGGCGTCGGCGGCCTTGTTGTACGCGTCGACCTTGCCGTTGTGCTCCTTTCGGGCGTCCTCGGAGGCCTTGAGGGCGGCCTTGTACTTGGCGATCGCCTCCTTGGCGCGGCCCTGGGCCCACTCCACCGTCGAGGCGAAGTCCTCCAGGGCGCCGGCGGCCTTCTCGCAGGCGTCGGCGGCCTTGAACCACCTGGGCGGCTCCTCGGCCGCCTTGGTCCGGAAGGCTTCTGCCGCCTCGCCCTCCAGACCTGAGGAGTCCAGCCCCTTGATGCCCTTGCCGACGTTGTCGAACGCCTGTCGGAAGTCCTTCAGATGGTCGGCCGTCGAGCGCAGCTTCGAGGCGCTGCCGTAGATCAGCTTCTTGGGGTCCTCGGTCTGCCCGAGCTGGAGCTCGTCGACGTCGGCGCCCAGGGCGTTGGCGGCGGAGCGGGACTTGTCCCGCACCCAGTCCGCGCCGCTCTCCCAGCCCGCGTCCTCCAGCAGGTCGGCACCGACGTCACCCAGTTCCTCGATGCCCTCGCCGACGAGTTCGACGCCCTCCTCGACCTTGTCCTCGATGACGTCGGGTACGAAGTCCCGCCAGCCCATCAGCCCTCACCCCCGCCGCCCTGCTGTGCCCGTTCCTCGGGGGAGGGACCGAAGGCCTCGTCCAGCCCGCGCTCGAACGTCTGGTCGTCGATGCCCAGGGCGTCGTTCATCAGGTCGGAACGCATTCCGCCCGCGCCCTCGGTCAGTACGGTGCGCCCGGTGTCCTTCCAGGTCTGGAGTGCCTCGTCACCGGCCTGCCGGAACGACTCGGCGCTGTAGTCGGGCCGGTAGTTCTCCAGGGAGACCAGCTCTCCCCACTCCCGCTCGGTGATCTCGTCCTCGGACAGGTGGGGGTTCCCGACGAAGGCGTTGGCCGCGACCTTGAAGGTGCCCTCGATGTACTGCTCCTCGGAGTAGACCAGCCCGGCCGCCAGGCCGAGCCGGGCCGCCAGCCCGTTGGCGTCCATGATCAGGGCGCGTACGCCCCACTCCCAGTCCTCGCAGAACCCCTCGAAGTCCTTGGCCAGCCCGGAGTGGCCGGCCTCCATGTTGCTCAGCGCCAGCTCGCCGAAGCCCGAGCCCTGTATGGAGCCGGTCGACGAGCCGCCCACCGCCTTCAGCTCGTCGATCGCCCCGTTCAGGCCCTTGGTGATGAGGCCCAGCGCCTCCTTGGAGAACTTCAGGTCCCCGTCGCCGCTCACCGCGCACCCCCGTCCGCATCGGTGTCCACGTCCACGTCCACCGCCGCCGCGTCCGGCACGACGCCCTTCACCGGCGGGAACAGCATCGAGCCGTCCTCGTCCGCGACGTTCACCGCCACCCCGGCCGGGCCGTCCGCCCCGGGGATCACCGCGTCCAGCAGCCGGGCGCCCAGCACCGCCTCGTACTCCCACTCCTGGCCCGGGGCGGCGTCCTTCGCCCGGGCGAAACGGGCCATCGCCGGCTCGTCGGTGAACGCGTAGATCCACCGGATCCCGCCGAAGACCCCCGTCAGCAGCCCGCCGTCCACCACCGGTACCAGCACGGCGGTGCGCCGGAACTCCCCCAGCATCGCGTGCGGGTTCCCCCGGCCCGCGCGCACCGCGGCTATCTCCTCGACGAGATCCACCCCGAACCCCCGTTCGACGCACTGTCCGGCACAGTCGGCAACACCATAAGTCCGTACGGCAGTCGGCCGCCCGGATTATGGCGATGCTGTTGCGACACCATGACACGGCACGGCCGAGAACCGCATGGCATGGGGACTCGGGCCTGCCGGGGATGAAAGGCCCTCATTTACGCTGGCAGCGATGACAACGGGGTGGGCCGCGGCCCGCCGCGGGGGAGGGGACGGGAGCCCGATGAGTCTGCGTCAGTTCGAGTACGCCCTGGCCGTCGCGGAGGAGGGCTCGGTGACGGCGGCGGCGGAGCTGCTGCACGTCGCCCAGCCGTCGGTGTCCCAGCAGATCCGCGGTCTGGAGCGGGAGCTGGGCGTGACACTCTTCGCCCGCACGCCGACCGGGCTGGTGCCCACCACGGTCGGCCGCGCGTTCCTGCGGGAGGCGGAGGCCGCGGTGAGCGCGGCGCGGCGGGCGCGGGCGACGGCGCGGGCCGGTGCGGACGAGCCGGCGGGCGAGCTGGTGGTCGCGGCGCAGATGGGTCTGGGCGCGCGGCAGCT
Source organism: Streptomyces carminius (assembly GCF_002794255.1). Lineage (GTDB taxonomy): Bacteria > Actinomycetota > Actinomycetes > Streptomycetales > Streptomycetaceae > Streptomyces > Streptomyces carminius. The sequence goes on along the minus strand of NZ_PGGW01000071.1, from coordinate 195,877 downwards.
CCCGGGCGCGCTGAGCGCGCTGCGCCGCCGCTTTCCGCGGCTGGACGTCACCGTCTTCGAGGAGCGGAACCCCGCCGAGATGGAGCGGCTGGCGCGCCGGGGCGTGCTGGACTTCGCCCTGACGGCCGCGCCGTGCGAGGAGGACGTGTACGAGGAACACCACCTCGGCGACGAGGAGTTCGTCGTGGTGCTGGGTGCCGGGCACCCCCTGCTCGCCGCGGATCGGATCGGCCTGCGCGACCTGGTGCGGGAGCCGTGGGTGCGGTTCGACCAGGGCAGCGCGCTCGACGACGTGCTGCTGGACGTACTGCGGGACAACGGGCCGGCCCCGGCCACGGTCGCCCGTGTGTCCCAGACGGCGACGGCCGTGCGCTGGGCCGTCCACGGGCTGGGGGTGGCCCTCGTCCCGGCCTCCGCGGTGCCCCACAACCACGAGCACCTCACGCGCCCGGTGTCCCCGGCCGTGTCCCTGCCCGTCGTCGCCGTGTTCCGGCCCGGCGCGGGCCCGGCGGAGACGGCCCTGCTCGAACTCCTGCGCCAGGAGGCCTGGTACAGGTCCCCTGCCCCCGTCACCGCCCCCGCCCCCGCCTCCGTGCCGGTGGTCTGACGCCGGGACCGCGGCACGGCGGCGGGACCGGCTCAGAGCTGGGTGCGGCCGCCGTCCACGGCGAGTTCGGCGCCGGTGGTGTACGTGGCGTCGAAGGCGAGGAACGCGGCGGCCCGGGCGATCTCCCCGGGGCTGCCGAAGCGCCCCATGGGGTTGTCCGCGAGCACCTGGGCCTTGAACCGCCCGGCCTCCTCCTCGGTCATCGTCTTCTCCAGGATACCCGTGTCGATGGGGCCGGGGCTGATCGCGTTGACCCGGATCCCGCGCGGCAGCAGATCGCGGGCGAAGCTGCGGGCCATCGAGCGCAGCGCCGCCTTGCCCGCCGCGTAGCCGCTGGTGTCCGGCATGCCGATGACGTTCGCGGCCGAGGTGGTGAAGACGATGCCGGCGCCCGGGTTCAGCAGCGGGGCGAGCTTCTGCACGGTGAAGTAGGCGCCCTTGACGTTGACCGCGAACAGTTCGTCGTACACCTCCTCGGTCGTCGCCTCGAAGGGTGTGGTGAGTGTGATGCCGGCGTTGACGAACAGGGCGTCCAGGGTGCCGAGTTCGCCCTTCACCCGGTCGGCCAGGGCGTCCAGGTCGGCCAGTGAGGACACATCGCCCCGGACGGCCGTCGCGTTCTCGCCGAGCCGTTCCCGCGCGGCGTCGAGCGCGGCCCGGGAGCGGCCGGTGATCACCACCCGCGCTCCGCCGTCCGCCAGCAGTTTCGCCACCGCGAACCCGAGGCCGCTGCCGCCGCCCGTGATCACCGCTTTCTTGCCGCCGTACTTCTCCATGCCGGTGTTTCCTCGTTGCTTTCTCTTGGAAGTCGGTGAGCTGTTTCGCCGGAAACGGCGTTCCGGAATCCGTCGGTGTCAGGCCCGGGGGAATTCGCCGCCGTCCACGACAAGATTGCTCCCGGTCAGCCAGTCCGCCCGGTCGGACACCAGGAACAGCACCGTGTGGGCGAGGTCGTCGGGCCGCCCGTCGCGTCCCAGCGGCACCGGGCCGCCGTCCTGGCTCTGCGCCTCCTGGCTCTGCGCCGGGTCCATGCGCGCCCACTGCTCCCGCGTCCGCACACCGCCGGGGGTGGTGACCCGGCCGGGACTCACGGTGTTGACCCGGATGCCGAACGGGGCCAGCTCCAGGGCCAGTCCCCGGCTGTAGTTCTCCAGCGCCGCCTTCGCCGCCGTGTAGTGCAGGAACGGTCCTCCCGGGGTGCGGACCGCGGCCGTGGAGACGTGCACGATCGCCCCCGAGCCCTGCTTCCGCATCCCCGGCACCAGCAGCGAGTCCAGCCGCACCGACGCCAGGTAGTTGAGGTCCAGCGAGTCCTGCCACACCTCGTCGGGGATGGCCGAGGTGCCCTCGTACGGCCGCGCCCCGCCCACGTTGTGGACCAGGACGTCCACCCCGCCGAGCGTCTCCCGTGCGGCCTCGGCGATCGCCGCCGCGCCGGCCCGGGTCCGTACGTCGGCCGCCACGAAGGCGGCACCCTCCGGCACCGTGTCCGCCGCCGTCCGGGCGGTCGTCAGCACCTCGGCGCCCGCGTCCAGGAGCCGGCGCACGACGGCCGCCCCGATTCCCCGGGAACCACCCGTGACCAGGGCCCGCTTTCCCGCGAGCTCCGGCTTTCCCGATCCGTTCTCGGTCGTGGCCATGCCACCGGTCCTCTCGACAACGTCTTCGTCCGCTCGACGGAAGAAAGGCGATGTGCGCAGCGCGCGAATCCCGGAGAAAACGAGGTGATCGCCCTTGTCGAGCCATTTGACGGTACGTCCGGGAAAGAGCGAGAGGCAAAGACGAAATATCGGCAGGGGGTATAGGGGATTCCTATGGCCCCGGCCGGCGGCCCGGTCCTTCCCACTCGTGGTCGGCGCGGCTCCGTCGTCCAGGACGACGCGGACGGTACGGCGGACGTCGCCGGAGCCGGCCCCGGCCAGTTGGGCCCGTGTGCGGCCGTAGACCCTGAGTGCCCTTCAGCGGGGTGATCTCCCGAACGCCTGGCCCCCTGCCTGCGAAGTGGCGGGCCGGGGGGCGGCGGATGCCGGACGATGACACGCGTCCTGGAGACCGGCCGCACCCGCACCACGCTGTGCCACGGCCCCTGACCGGAGGGGACGCCCCCTTGGCGAAGACCACGCAACTGCGCACGTACACCGTCCGGGACGGCATGCTCGACGCGTGGGTGGAGCGGTGGCGGAGAGAGGTCGTCCCGCTGCGTCCGAGGCTGGGGTTCACGGTCGACGGGGCCTGGGCGGACCGGGAACGCAGCCGGTTCGTGTGGCTGCTCTCCTACGACGGCCCGGGTACCTTCGCGGAGCGCAACGCCGCGTACTGGGCGTCCCCCGAGCGCGAGGCCATGGACCTGGACCCGGACGACTACCTCCTCCACACCGACGACCGCGTGGTCGAGCGCGTCCGCTGAGCGCACCGGGGACGCGAACGCCGGGCGGGCCCCCGGTCCGCGAGGGCCGTCAGCGGTGGCTCAGCACGTTGACCACCCGTCCGCTCGGGTCGCGGACGAAGAACCGCCGCACGCCCCACTCCTCGTCCTGCAGGGGATGGACGATCTCCGCGCCGCTCTCCCGCACGGCCGCGTAGGCCGCGTCCACGTCGTCCACCTCGACACTCATGTCGGGCACGACGGGAGCGGTCCTGTCGTCGGTCATGACACTGATCTGCGCCGCCGGGCTGGACGGTGAGGCGAGCGTCATGATCCAGCCGTGGTTCATGACCTCCTCGAAGCCCAGCAGGCCGTAGAACTCCCTGCTCTCCCGGACGGCCTCCGACCGGATGTTGGGCACGACACGGCGCACAGTCATCGACGACTCCAAACGAGAACGGACCTGTCTTCGCAACCTTCAGGAGTACTACGGCACGCCCGCCGTCGCACACGCTTTCGGTACATGCGCCGGTCGGGCGGCGGAAGGCACCGGCCCCTGGTCCCGCCCTGTGGTGGGTCCCGGCGACCGCGAACCGCGCGGCGGGCCGGGGTCACGGGACGGGGGTGGGCAGTGCCACCTCCGCCCAGACGGTCTTGGTGTACGCGTCGTGGACCTCGCACCCCCAGCGCCGGGCGTAGACGGCGACCAGGAGAAGCCCCCGCCCCGACGTCGGCTCGGCGGGCGGCGGCCCGGCCGCCGGGTGGCGGGGGAGACGGTCCGGGCGGGTGTCCGTCACCTCGATGCGGACGACGGGTTCGGGCGGCCGGTGCGGCAGGAGCAGCGTCACCCGGATGTCCCGGCCGGGCAGGCTGCCGTGCGTGACGGCGTTGGCCGCCAGCTCACCCGTGACGAGGGCGACGGCGTGCGCGGCGTCGCAGCCGTGTGGCAGCCCGGTCCACTCGGCGAACTGCTGGACGGCGAGCCTGCGCGTCAGCCGGGCGCCCCGCCCGGTGCCGCTGAACCGCAGGATCGTGTGGTGGGCGGGGGCGCCGGGCTCGCCGGCGGTCTGTCGGTGTGTCACCTCGCCAGCGTGGGCGGGTGGACGCGCCGCCGAACAGGGACGACGGCCGTACGACGTGGTCGTGGTACGGAGCGCGCCGGTGTCCGGCCGCCCCGGTTGTACGGCGGTTGTACGGGGCCGCGTCCGTGTCCCCGCCGTTCCGGGCCGCGTTGGACATTACCCCGCCGGTACGGGGGCGCAGCCGGAACGGAAGGACGTGAGTGGGGTGCGGGACGCGCGGAACAGTCGCACGGCGCGGAAGAAGGAGGGGAACGAGGACCTGCCCGGGGTGTGGGTGGCCTACGGCACGCTGCTCCAGCACCTGCGCAATCGGGCCGGGCTGAGCCAGCCGGAGCTGGGGGAGGCCATCGACTACTCGCTGGACCAGGTCGCCTCGGTCGAACAGGGACGGCGGCCGGCGAAGGCGTCGTTCACGGCGGGCGCGGAACGGGTGCTGGCGGCCGGGGGAGTCCTGGAGGTGCTCCAGGACGAGGTGGACCGGGCCAAACTGCCGCGCTTCTTCCGCGACTTCGCGCTCATCGAGGCCGAGGTGCTCAGCCGCTTCTCGTACGACCCGCTGCTGGTGGCGGGGCTGTTGCAGACGGAGGGCTACGCGCGGGCGCTGTTCGCCGGGCACTGCCCGCAGCTCGACCAGGAGACCATCGACCAGCACACGGACGCGCGGCTCGGCCGCCAGAAGTTGCTGATGCGGGTGCCGATGGCGGAGCTGTCGTTCATCATCAGCGAGGAGGCACTGCGCGATCCCGTGGGCAGCCCGGAGGCGATGCGCGAGCAGTATCGGCGGTTGCTGGAGGTGGGCACGCTGCCGAACGTGGAGGTGCAGGTCATGCCTGCTCGGCGAGGGCTCCACCTGGGCAGGAACGGCCCGTTCGTGGTGGTGGAGACGGAGGAACACCGGCGCATCGGATACTTCGAGTCCCAGGGCGTTGGGCATGTTGTCCGTAGCCCGGCAGAAGCCAGCACCTTCGGGCTGCGGCATGGCAAGTTGCGATCGCAGGCCCTGAACGCCGAGGAGTCTGCGCGACTCATCGAACGGATGGTAGGAGAGGCATGACCGTGGAGCGGATAACCGAGAACGTGGACGGGCTGCGTTGGTTCAAGAGCAGCTACAGCGGCTCGGACGGCGGTGACTGTGTGGAGGTGGCTGCCGGTTCGGGTGCTGTGTACGTGCGGGACTCGAAGGCTGCCGGTGACGGGCCTGTGCTGCGGATCGGCCGGGACGGGTGGGCCGCGTTCATGGAACGCGTGAGGTGAGCGAGTGCCCCGGAAAGCTGCATCGGATCAAAGTGACTGTGTTGCTTTCCGGGGGCACCGTTTGAGAGTGAGGGATCTCGTGGGGTGATCGGTCTACGACTCGATTTCCTCCACCTCTCTCAGGTATTTCTGATTGGTCTCGATGAGATGGTCGAGCGCGGACCTGGCGGCAGTAAGACTGTCCATCGCGAAGGACAGCCGGGCTCGCTCGTGATTCATTACTTCCAGAGCTTTCTGAGCCTTTTCCCTGCTGGGCTCCGCCATGCAGGGAACCATCGCGGCGATGCTGCTGCTGGACACGCCCGCGGCCAGGAACGCCTGTATGAGCCGGACTCGCCGGACATGCCCGTCGTCGTAGTGGCGCTGCCCGCTGGCGGAGCGTGAGCTGACGAGCAGGCCCTGGTCCTCGTAGTAGCGCAGCGACCGACGGCTGACTCCTGTCCGGGCGGACAGCTCACCGATTCGCATCCCGACTCCCCGCTGTGTACTGGGTCACAACGACTTGCCCCTCACATCGATGTGAAGGTCTAGGTTAACTCCTGCGGTTGCCTGTCATGCCACTTCGTGTCCAGTGCTCGGTGTGGCTCTGCGACAAGGGAGAAGTCGTTGATCAAGCTTGCCTTCATGATCAATCGTGTCGGGGGAATGTCCTTCGAGCGGTTCGTCGAGTATCACCGGGACCGGCACGGTCCGCTGTTCACCTCCATTCCGGAGGCGCGGCGCTACGTGCGGAAGTATGTCGTGTCGCACCCGGTGCCCGCCGAGAACTACCCGGGTCCCGCCTATGACGGCCTGACGGAGATCTGGTTCGACGACTGGGAGGACCACAACGCCTTCTTCTCCTCCGAGAACTACAGGAAGCTGGTCAACCCGGACGAACCGAAATTCATCGACATGAGCACAGTCGCGGTCATGGTCACCGAGGAGAAGGCCATGATCTGATCCGGATTTCGGTGGGCGGCGCTCAGGCGCCGGTCAGCAGGCGGCGCAGCAGGCGTCCGGCGGGGCCCCACCCCCGACGGGCCCCGCCGGAGCGCTCGCGGTACCAGCGGCGCAGCTCCCGCCGCTCGGTACGGGACGGGGTGCCGGACGCCAGCAGGTGCGCGGCGAAGCGCAGGGCGTCCTGGCGGTGGCCGCCGGTCAGCGGGCGGCCGTCGGCGTAGGAGGTGAACGCCGGGCGGTAGCCGTCACCCAGGATCCGGGGCAGCTCGGGCGCGACCCGGGCGACGACGGCGGCGCGCTTGGCGGTCAGCGCCCGGGCCTGGACGCGCAGCCGCTCGGGGTCGAAGCCCTCGGGCGCCGGTGCGCCGGCGGTCAGCGCCGCCAGCAGGGCGGTCTGGGCCGCGGCGAGGCGCCGCCGGGCCGCCTCGGTGTCGGGTACGCCGACGGCACCGGGGGTGGTGGTGCGGGCGGGGATGTCAGGCACGAGCCGTCGCCCCCTCGAAGACGGCGCGGACCGCGGACAGCTCCGCCGCCAGCTCGCGGCCGGGCGGAAAGGCGTCGTCGCGCTCCAGCAGCACCCCCGGCGGCGCGGTGCGCGCGCACAGCTCGGCCAGGATGCCCAGCACCGGCTCGGGCACCGGATGGGCGTGGCTGTCGTGCCACACCCCGTCCCGCTCCACCCCGCCCGCCACGTGCACGTACGCCAGCGCCTCCAGCGGCAGCCCGGCCAGGACAGCGGACGGGTCCTCACCGCGGTTGACGTGGTTGGTGTGCAGGTTGGCCACGTCGATCAGCAGGCCGACCCCGGTGCGCTCCACCAGTTCGGTGAGGAACCGCGCCTCCGTCAGTTCCTCGCCGGGCCAGCGGACCAGGGCGGCGATGTTCTCCAGGGCCAGCGGCACGGGCAGGGCGTCCTGGGCGACGGCGACGTTCTCGCAGAGCACGTCCAGCGCGTCGCGGGTGCGCGGCACCGGCAGCAGGTGCCCGGCCTCCATCGCGGGCGCGCCAGTCCCCGGGCCGCCGACCCGGACGAACGCGATGTGCTCGGTGACCAGCGGCGCGCCCAGCACCTCGGCCCGCCGCGCCAGCGTCGCCAGCCGGGCCGGGTCCGGACGGTGGGCGCCGCCCAGTCCGAGCCCCACCCCGTGCGGCACCACGGTGGTGCCGCGCTCGCGCAGCCGCAGCAGGGCCTCGGGCAGATGGTCCGGGCAGACGTTCTCCGCCACCACCTCGACCCAGTCGACGCCGGGCAGCGCGTCGATCACGTCGGCGATCTCCGGCCGCCAGCCGATGCCCGTGCCCAGCCGTGTCACCGCCTGCCGCATGGCCGCGCCCCCTCTCCGGCTCCTCCCGCCCCGCGGGTGTCATCTCCGGAGGGAGAGGACGCCAACCGCGCGGTGGCGGTTTCAGAGCTTCATTTGAGCTTGTCCGGTCGGGATGTGTCCTGTTCCGCGTGTTCTTTCCGCCTCCGGGGCCAGAAGGGAACAGAATCTGCTGACCCCCCACAGGAGACTTCCATGCTGGAGAAACTGCAGCGAAGGCTCGGCCTCCGCACCGATTCCGTCATCTTCTTCACCTCCGCGGCGCTCACGGTCGTGTTCGTCGTCACGGCGATCACGCTGACGGAGCAGGTGGACCGGACCTTCGCGGCGGCCTCGGACTGGCTCCTCACCAACCTGGGATGGTTCTACATCCTCGGGGTGACCTCCTTCGTGATCTTCCTGCTGTGGACGGCCGTCGGACGGTACGGCCATGTGCGGCTGGGAGGGCAGGACGAGCGTCCGGAGTACACCACGCGGGCCTGGTTCGCGATGCTGTTCGCCGCCGGGATCGGCACGATCCTGATGTTCTGGGGGGTCGCCGAACCCATCAGCCACTTCGCCGTACCGCCGCAGCAGGGCGTCGAGCCGCAGACGGTGGAGGCGGCCAGGATGGCCATGGCCTACTCGCTGTACCACTTCGGCCTGCACACCTGGTCCATCTTCTGCCTGCCGGCCCTGACCTTCGCCTACTTCGTCTACGTGCGCGGACTGCCGTTCCGGGTCAGCTCCGTCCTCCAGCCCCTGCTGGGCGACCGCATCAACGGCACCGCGGGCCGGATCGTGGACATCACGGCGGTGATGGGCACCCTCTTCGGCGTCGCGGTCTCCATCGGCCTGGGCACCCTGCAGATCAACAGCGGACTCGCGCGGCTGTTCGGTCTGCCGGAGAACTCCCTGGTCCAGGTCCTGCTGATCACCGTGATCACGGCCATCGCCACCACCTCGGTGGTCTTCGGCCTGGACAAGGGGATCCGGCGGCTGTCGAACATCAACATCATCATGGCCATCGGGCTGATGGTCTTCGTGTTCCTCACCGGGGCGACGCTGTTCCTGGCCAAGGGCGTCATCGAGAGCGTCGGCATCTACCTGTCCCAGCTGGTGTCCCTGGCGTTCTGGAACGACACCTTCGCCAACACCGGCTGGCAGGGCAGTTGGACGGTGTTCTACTGGGCCTGGACGATCACCTGGTCGCCGTTCGTGGGCATCTTCATCGCCCGGATCTCCAAGGGGCGCACGATCCGGGAGTTCGTCATCGGTGTCCTGGGCCTGCCGACGGCCTTCACCATCGTCTGGTTCAGCATCTTCGGACTGTCCGCCATCGACCTGGAGCTGGACGGCGAGAGCGAGCTCGTACGGACGGTCGTCGTGGAGGGCGACGTCCCCGGCGCGCTGTTCACCTTCCTGGAGAGCTACCCGCTGACCACCGCCGTCTCCGTCCTGTCGGTGCTGATCGTGGTCATCTTCTTCACCACCTCCTCCGACTCGGCGTCCCTGGTGGTGGACATGCTCTGCGCCGGACAGCGGGGCGAGGGCGGACCGACCCGGCAGCGGGTCTTCTGGGCGATCACCGAGGGCGTGGTCGCGGGCACCCTGATCGCCGCCACCGGCAAGAGCGGCCTCGACGCGCTCGCCGAGGTGATCACGGTCTTCGGCCTGCCGTTCTTCGTCCTGGCCTTCCTGATGATGTACGCGCTGCGGCGCGCGCTGCGCACCGACTTCCCCGAGCTCGCCGGCCCGCCCCCGGCGCTGCGCAAGCGGGCGGAGCAGGAAAAGGAGCAGGAGCGGGACCGGGCCGGGAACGGCGGGACGGACCGCGGGCCGCGCGAACAGGGGACGGGCCGGCTCAGCAGGCTGCGGGACCGGCGGACGGGCGGCACCGGGAAGAGGTGAGCGAGACCGCCTCACCGTTTCCCGGTGCCGGGCTCAGCGGCGCAGCGCCGGGTGGTCGGCGACGACCGTGGCCGACCCCGGGGCGATCTCGGTGAACCCGGCGTCGCGCACCACCGGCAGCCCCGCGGCCGTCAGCTCCGCCCACCGTCCGGGCGGGGCGGTACGGACGGCGAGCGGGAAGCCGGCCGCCCGCCAGGCGGTGCGGGCACCGTCGTCCAGCGCCCACCAGACGAACTGGGCGCCGTGCCCGGCCTGCGCCATCGCCTTGCCCGCGGACATCTCCAGCGCCGGGTTGAGCCACAGCACGGGCGTCCCGGGGGCGGGTGCGGCGGGCGGTGCGGGGTCGGTCAGCTCGGTGCCGGAGACCTGGAGCCGGGCCAGCTCCTTCGGCCAGCCGTCCAGCGGTACGGGCGGGAACACCCGCACCTCGGCCGGGGCGGTGCTCCGGGTGCCCTCGGTGCTCCCGCTGCTCCCGGCGCCTTCGGCGTCCACGGCGCCGGAACCGGTCACCGTGAGGCCCGGCAGGGCCTGGACCCGCCGCCACTCCGCGCCCCGCGCCCGCCGCACCACCTTGCGGATGCGCCCGTCCTGCCAGGCGCGCACCAGCGGGTGCCAGTCGCCGCCGGGATCGGCCGTCCGCTCGTCGGACAGCAGGGCGAGCACCGCCCGCGCCGCCGTCTCCAGCGCGTCGGCACGGGCCGGGGGGCCCGGCGGGACGGCCCGCTCGATCCGGACGACGAGCGGCAGGACGTACTGCGGGGCGGCGTCCCGGTCTGCGGGCGCGCGGTCGGCGAGGGGGGCGGGGGCGGCGAGGGAAGGGGCATCGGACGTGGTCACGGGGCCAGTGTGCCAGCCGGCATGAAGGGGGCCTTATACGTTCCTCAAGCGGGGGAAAGGGTTCCGTGAAGCGCGGACGGGGCCGCGGACCGGCGGCTATGGTCGGCCGTCATGAGACTGGAAGCCGTCGGCCGCCGCTACGGCATCGGCAAACCGTGGGTGCTGCGCGACGTGGACCTGGAACTGCGCCCGGGGACGCTGGTGCGGATCGAGGGGGCCAACAGCAGCGGCAAGTCCACCCTGCTGAGACTGCTCGCCGGGATCGACGCGCCCAGCGCGGGCCGGATCACCGGCCGCCCGCGCACCGCGTACGTGCCCGAGCGCTTCCCCGCCGCGCTGCCGTTCACCGCGCTCGGCTATCTGACGCACCTGGGCCGGATCCACGGGATGCGGCGCGGTCCCGCGGTCACCGCCGCCCGGCGGTGGCTGGAGCGCTTCGGCGCCGGAGGGCTGGCGGACATGCCCCTGGCGGAGCTCTCCAAGGGCGGCTGCCAGAAGGTCGCCCTCGCCCAGGCACTGCTGGCCGGGCCGGAGCTGCTGGTGCTGGACGAGGTGTGGACGGGACTGGACCGCCGGGCGAGCGCCGAGCTGGACCGGGCGGTCGAGCTGATCCACGGCGCGGGCGGGGTGGCGGTCTTCGCCCATCCGCTGGCCGCACAGTGCCGGTACTTCGTCACGACAACCGTGTGGACGTGCATGCGGAAGACGCGGTGACGGCCTGTACGGATGTTCTCATCGACGCTCATGGGCCAGCTGCGTAGCGTGATCGGTGTGCAGCTTCGGTACAGCTTTCGCCTGTACCCGAGCGCCGGCCAGCGCACAGCGCTGGCGAGGGCGTTCGGGTGCGTGCGGGTGGTCTACAACGACGCGCTGCGCGCTCGGGAGACCGCCCGCGGCGCCGGGCTGCCGTTCCCGAAGACCGGGGAGTTGTCCAAGCGGCTGATCACCGAGGCGAAGAAGACCCCGGAGCGGGCCTGGCTCGGCGAGGTGTCGGCGGTGATCCTCCAGCAGTCCCTGCGGGACCTGGACACCGCGTACAAAAACTTCTTCGACGGCCTCCAGGGCAAGCGCCCGCGGATGGGCGCACCGAGGTACAAGTCCCGCAAGGACACCCGGCAAGCGGTCCGGTTCACCGCGAACGCCCGCTGGTCGATCACCCCGGGGCACAAGCTGCGTCTGCCGAAGATCGGCGACGTCACGGTGAAGTGGTCCCGCGCTCTGCCGTCGCTGCCGTCCACGGTGACCGTGGTCAAGGACAGCGCGGGCCGGTACTTCGCGAGCTTCGTCGTGGAGACCGGGCCCGGGGAAGTCCTGCCCAAGGTGTCGCCCGAGCTGGGCATCGATCTCGGGCTCGGGCACTTCGCGGTTCTCTCCGACGGCACGAAGATCGACAGCCCGCGCTTCCTGCGCCGGGCCGAGAAGCGCCTGAAGAAGGCGCAGCGCGCCCTGTCCCGCAAGGAGAAGGGCTCCCGCAACCGGGACAAGGCCCGGGTCCGCGTCGCACGGGCGCACGCCCGTGTCGCGGACGCGCGCCGCGAATTCCACCACCAACTCTCCACCAAGCTGATCCGCGAGAACCAAGCGGTGGCCGTGGAGGACCTGGCGGTGAAAGGACTCGCCCGCACCCGCCTGGCCAAGTCCGTGCACGATGCCGGATGGTCGGCGTTCGTCGCGATGCTGGAGTACAAGGCCGCCCGGTACGGGCGCACCTTCATCCGGATCGGCCGCTTCGAGCCCACGTCTCAGGTGTGCTCGCAGTGCGGCGTCAAGGACGGCCCCAAGCCCCTGCACGTCCGTGTGTGGACCTGCCCGGCATGCGGGGCCGTCCTGGACCGGGACATCAACGCGGCGGTCAACGTCGCCAAGGCGGCCGGACTGGCCGTGACAGCCTGTCGAGCGCGAGTAAGACCAGGACTCCTCCCGGCACCGCGCGGCGAAGCAGGAACCCACCCGACACCGCAGCCACAGACGGCACGGTAGGCGAGAATCGCCGTCCCTCAGGGCGGCGAGGATGTCAAGAGACCTCCCTGCTGCTGCGCTCGCGCCGCTGGCTGCCGCCCCTGCTGCTGTACGCAGCCGCCCTGCTGGTCGGGGTCCGGGGCGGGGAGCCGGTCCTGGACTCGCTCGGCTACGCCGCCGCCGTGCTGCTGCCGGTGGCCGCCTGGCTGGCCAGGGCCTGTGTCACCGGCGAGCCGCCCGCCGCCCGCTGGTGCGCCGCGGCGGCGGCCGGTCCGGGCGCGGTCCAGCTGGCGTCCCTGCTGGGCGCGCTGCTCGTCTCGGCGGCGCTGGGCGCCGCCGGCGCGGTGGCCGTCGCCGTGATCGGCGGCCCGCACGGCGGCGACCGCGCCACCGCCGTACCGCCGGTGCCCGCGGCCGGTGCCGGGCTGCTGGCCGTGCTCACCTGCGCGCTGCTGGGCACGGCGGTGGGGGCGCTGTGCAACCGGCCGCTGCTGCGCGGCACCGGGCGGGCGGTGCCCGCCACCGTGCTCGCCTCGGTGGCGGCGCTGGTGGTCCCGTGGTCGCCGGCCAACGCGGCGGTCGGCGCGCTGGTCACCGGATCGCGCACCGCCGACGTCTCGGTGCCGCTGCTGCCGTGCGCGGCGGCACTGCTGGTGGCCGCCGGGGCGGTGGCGGTGAGCTGCCGGGCCGCCGCCCGCCGGGGGTAGCGCGGCGCTACGCTCGTCGGTATGGAGAACGAACCGGAGGACCGCGCCGGTCGTGCCGAGGGCGCCGGGCGCGAGGAGCGCGCCCGCTGTGTGCGGTGCGGCGAGCCCACCGAGTATCCGGCGAGCACGCCCGGCGCCACGCTGTGTCCGGTGTGCGGCTGGCAGGAGGCCGAGCGGGTCGCCTGCTCCGGCTGAGCCCGCCGCCGGGCGGACGGGCCGGGCGGACGGGCCGGGGGCTCAGCGGGACGAGGCGGGGGACGGGGCGGGCGCCCGGCCCATGGCCGCCGCGACGAGTTCCGAGACGTGGACGAGGCGGTAGCCGCGCCCGCGCAGTTCCGGGACCAGGCGGCCGACCGCCGCGGCGGTGGCCGGTGCCCGCTCGCGGTCCCAGCGCAGGATCACCACCGAACCCGGCCTGATCTTCTTCAGTACCCGCCCGGCGAGCTCCTCCGGATCGGACGCGCCGGTGTCCGCCGCGTCCACGTCCCCCGCCACCGCGGTCACCCCGGCCGGTGCGACGGCCCGCCGGGACCGGTCGTCGTGGCAGCCGCCGGGAAAGCGGAAGTACGGGGTGGGCCGCGCCACGCCCGCCGCGCGGATCTCCTTCAGCCCCTCGCGCACCTCCGCCAGGTGCCGGTCCGGGGCCAGGGCGGGCAGGTCCGCGCAGTCGGGGGTGAAGGCGTGGTGGGAGAGGGAGAGGCTGCCGACCTCGAACAGCCGGTCGCGGCCGATGGCGCGGGCCCGGTCCCGGTGGGTGCGGGCCCACACCCCGGTCATGAAGACGGTGGCGGGGGCCTTCGCACGGCGCAGGGCGGTGAACAGTGCCGGGTTGTCGTGGCGGACGCCGTCCTCGGCCGCGCGTTTCGCGTCCTCGGGTGACAGGGCGGCGTCGAAGGTCAGCGCCACCACCCGGTCCCCGGACGTCCGGCCCGCCGTGCCGCCGGGGCCCGCCGCTCCCTTCCCGCCCTCCGAGTACCGCGGCCCGTGCCGGAGGACGGGGACGCGGCCGCTGGCGGACAGCGGCAGGGTGAGGTATCCGCCGGGGGCCGGGGTGGCGGTGCCCGCGGAGCGGGAGGCGGAGGGCCGGGAATCCGGCTGGTCGGTGTCCGGGTCGGTGTCCGGGTCGGTGTCCGGGGTGGTGTCCGCCGCGCCGGGGGAGGGCGCGGCCCGGCCGCGGCCGTCGTCCGGTGCGCCGCAGCCCGCCACCGCGGTGGTGGCCAGGACGAGGGCGGTCAGGGCGGTGGCGGCACGGCGCACGGAGACGGTCGTGATCGGCATGAACGGAACATATCGGAACATAACGGCGTTCCGGTCCGTCCGCGCGGCACGCTGCTCCCGTCGGGCTACCGCCGCCCCCGGCCGGGGTGACCGGGCACCGGCCGGGGGACGGCGGCGGTCAGTGCCGCCACGGCCCGGTGACGGCGAACGTGGTGCCCGGCTCGTAGCAGTTGACGTACATGGTGCGGCCGTCGGGGGCGAAGGTGACGCCCGCGAACTCGCCGTACTCCGGCCGCTCGGCGGTGCCGGTGTTCTGCGCGTTGCGCGCCAGGGCGTACACCCGGCCGTGCCGGGTCAGGCCGTGAACGTACTGGGCGCCGCCGCCGTCCTCGCACACCAGCAGGCCGCCGCCGGGGGCGAGGCAGATGTTGTCCGGCGACTCGCCGGGCAGGTCGGTGCCGGTGTCCGGGCCGAAGACCACCACCAGGGTCAGCCGGCGGCGGGCCGGGTCGTACCGCCACACCTGGCCGCAGTGGTCGGCGGCCGAGCCCTCCAGGGCCCGTGCGTAGCTGGAGACGAAGTACACCGAGTTCCCGGCCCAGTAGCAGCCCTCCAGCTTCTGGCCGCGGGTGACGCCCGCCCGGCCGAAGTCCTGCAGCCGGACGGGGGTGCGGCGGGCCAGGGGGTCGGGCACCGGCACCCACTCGACGTGCTCCAGGACGGTACCGGGCTCCCGGACGGCCGACAGGTCCGGTACACCGCGCACCCGCAGGGCCTGGAGCTCCCCGCCCGCGCGCAGCGAGCCGAAGCCGCCCCGGGGGCGGCGGGGCAGGAAGCGGTAGAACAGGCCGTAGGGCGGGTCGAAGGCGTCCTCGGTCTCGTAGACGGCCCCGGTGCGCGGGTCGACGGCGACGGCCTCGTGCTGGAAGCGGCCCAGCGCGGTGAGCGGCTCGGGGACGGTGCGCCGGCCGGGGCCGGGATCCACCTCGAAGACGAAGCCGTGGTCCCGTTCGTAGCCGTTGGTCCCCGCCCGGTCCTCGTTCTCCTCGCAGGTCAGCCAGCTTCCCCAGGGAGTGGGACCGCCCGCGCAGTTCACGGCCGTGCCCGCCAGGCCGACCCGTTCGGAGAGCACCCGCTCCGCGGGCGGCGCCCCGTGCGGGGCGCGGTCCCGGGCGACCTCCAGGACGGTGCAGCCGCCCGTGGCACCCGGGTCGTACACCAGGCCGGGCACCGGGGGGACCGGGACCGGGGTGTCGTCCGGCTTGTTCTCGTGGTTGCGGACCAGCCACAGCCGCCCGGGGCGCGCACCGGGCAGGGCGGCCATGCCGTCGTGGTGGCCGGGCACCGGTCCCTGGCCGGAGAGCATCGGCTCGCCCTGGCGCGACAGCACCCGGTAGCGGAAGCCGGGCGGCAGGTCGAGCAGGCCGGCGGGGTCGGGGACCAGCGGGCCGTGACCGGTCCGGCCGGCGGCGAGCCGCGCGGCGGCGGGGCCGGTGAGCAGTTCGGTGACGGCGCCGGTGAGGGCGATGCCCGCCCCCACGGCGCCGGTTCCGGTCAACAGGCCCCCCAGGACCTGGCGGCGGGTTGCTGACATGGGCGGCTCCGGCTCCCTGCGGCGGACGGGCTGAGACCGGGACGTGTGTAACACGCGGTACGCCCGGGCCGGGCCGGGCGCGGCCGGGGCGGTGTCCGGCGCGACCCGTCCGGCGTACGGCGGGGCGGTCCACCCGGGGGCGGCCGGGCCGCCGTACGCGGGCCGAACGGGGTCCGTCAGGCGGTCCCGGACTCCGGAGCCCGGTCCTCGTCCCCGCGCCCGTGACCGCTGCCGTCCGCCCCGGCGGTCCTGTCGGTCCCGGCGGTCCCGTCCGTGGGCTCCCCGGTCAGCCGCCGGGCGTCGCGGGCGAGCGCGGTGAGCCGGGAGATCGCGCGGAAGTACTTCTTGCGGTAGCCGCCCCTCAGCATGTCCTCGCCGAAGAGCCGGTCGAAGGGCACCCCGGAGGCCAGTACCGGCACCTCGCGGTCGTAGAGCCGGTCGGCGAGGACGACCAGGCGCAGTGCGGTGGACTGGTCCGGCACCGGGCGGACATCCGTCAGACAGACGGCCCGCAGCCCGTCGCACAGCGCACCGTAGCGGCTGGGGTGGACCTGGGCGAGGTGCTCCAGGAGGGAGGGGAAGTGGTCGAGGGAGGTACCGGGGGTGCGGTGCGCGACGCCGGTCACCGTCGCCTCGTCGGCGGGCGGCGGGGCCTCGGGCAGGCCGCGGTGCCGGTAGTCCTCGCCGTCGATGCGCAGCGCGTGGAAGTGCGCGGCCAGCCCCTGTATCTCGCGCAGGAAGTCGGCGGCGGCGAAGCGGCCCTCGCCGAGCCTGCCCGGCAGGGTGTTGGAGGTGGCGGCCAGCGCCACGCCCGCCTCGACCAGGCGGCCCAGCAGGGTGGAGACCAGGACGGTGTCGCCCGGGTCGTCCAGCTCGAACTCGTCGATGCACAGCAGCCGGTGCCCGCCGAGCGTGTCCACCGTCCGCTGGAAGCCGAGCGCGCCCACCAGGTTGGTCAGCTCCACGAAGGTGCCGAACGCCTTGCGCTCGGGCGGCGCGTCGGTCGCGTGCCACAGGGAGGCCAGCAGATGGGTCTTGCCGACGCCGTAGCCGCCGTCGAGGTAGACCCCGCGGGGACCGGACGGCCGGGCGGGCCGGCCGCCTCCCCGGCGGAACCAGCGGCGTATGCCGCCTCCGTCGCCGTCCGCCGCCGGGTCGCCGATCCCGGCCGCGAACCCGCTCAGGACCCGTACCGCCTCGGCCTGGCCGGGCTGCTCCGGGTCCGGGTGGTAGTTGCCGAAGCGCACCGAGTCGAAGCGCGGCGGCGGGACCAGCTCCGCCACCAGCCGCTCGGCCGGGACGTGCGGGCGGCGGTCGCACAGGGACAGCGGGGCGGTCTCGTCGGTCGTCGGGCGTATCGAGGCGGTGGAGGACGGCACCCTACCCACTCTACGGGGCGTGGCGAGGTGCGAAGCGCGTCCGTGAGCCGTGCCACACTGCGCGGTATGCGACGTCTGTTCCCTGTTCCGGCGCCCCTGCCCGACGCCTCCCCCGGCTCCCCCGCGGCCGGTCCCCGGTCCCCGGGCGCCGGTGCCGCCGAGGGCCGGTGGAGCCTGGACGAGCTGGCCGACGCGTACGCCTACCCGCCCGCCGCGGGGCCGGGCGGGCCGGACCGGCCGGTGCCCTGGCTGCGCGGCAACATGGTCTCCTCGCTCGACGGCGCCGCCCACCACCGGGGGCGCTCGCAACCGCTCTCCTCGGACGCCGACATGCGGGTCTTCGGGGTGCTGCGGGGGCTGGCGGACGTGGTGGTCGTCGGTGCTGAAACGGTACGGCAGGAGGGCTACCGGCCCGCCCGCGCCCGCGAGGCGTTCGCCGCCCGGCGCGCGGCGGCCGGACAGGGGCCGGCCCCGGCGGTCGCGGTCGTCAGCGCCGGACTGGAACTGGACTTCTCCCTGCCGCTGTTCACCGGGCCGTTGGTGCCCACCCTGGTGATCACCGGCGCGGACGCCCCGGCCGGACGGCAGGCGGCGGCGCGGCGGGCGGGCGCCGTGGTGCTGCACGCGGGGGAGGGCGCCGCGGTGGACCCGGCGCGGGTGCCGGGGGTGCTGGCGGAGCGGGGCCTGACCCGGCTGCTCACCGAGGGCGGGCCGCGGCTGCTGGGGCAGTTCGCGGCGGCGGGCGTGCTGGACGAGCTGTGTCTGACCCTCTCGCCGCGGCTCGCCGCCGGGGACGCCGGGCGGATCGCCGGCGGCCCCGGTGTCCCCGGTCCCGAGGTGCCGCTGGCGTACGAGCTGCTGTCCCTGCTGGAGGAGGAGGGGTTCCTCTTCACCCGCTACGGCAGGGTCGGCACCATGACGGGACGACAGGAATGATCCGCCGATACCGGGAATCCGTACCGGAAGGTGTGACATGCACAGAATGAGATACGCAGAGTGAAATGCACGGTCCCCGCACGACGCGGGACGGGATGGTTTCGCACGGGTCACCGGACCCGCCAGGAGGAAGGGCGCCCGCAGTGTTCACGAGCGTATTGATGATCGAGAAGCCGCTGGTGCCCGCGGACGTGGAGCTCGTCACCACCCTCCACGGGGAGGAGCCGGTCTCCTTCGTGGTGCTGATGCAGCCGCGCGGCGACCAGGACCGGCTGCTGCGCGCCCTGGACGACGTGGCGCTCGGCGAGCTGGACGAGGCCGTGCGCGAGGCCGCCGGGGAGGAGGAGACGACGGCGGAGGACGGGCCGGTCTCCCCGGCCGAGCGCTCCCTGGAGCACTCGCTGGAGGCGCTGCGCGCCGCGGGGGCGGACGCCGTGGGGCAGATCGTCAGGAACCACCCGATCGATCTGCTCACCTCCGTGGTCCGCGAAACCCGGGCGGACGAGGTGATCGTCCTGACCGCGCCCCATCTGGTCGAGGAGTTCTTCCACCGTGACTGGGCCTCCCGGGCCCGCCACCGGGTCGGTGTCCCGGTGCTCAAGCTGTTCGCCCACAACGACTGACACCCCGCCGCCCCGCCGGGGCGGCGATTCCCGCCCGCCGCACCGTCCGCGGCCGCGGTGCCGGGCGGGTTCCCGTCTCCCCGCGCGGTGCCGGGGAGTGTTCCGGTCCCGCCTCGCGCCCCGTGCCCCGCGGGCCGTCGCGGCGGGTCCGGCCGCCCCGGCGATGCCAGCCGCCGCGCCGGGGTCCCGGCCGGGAGCGGCCGGGAGCGGCCGGGAGCCACCGAGGGCGCGGAGCCGGGGGCGGTGCGCCGGGCGCGTGGGCTGAGGACACCCCCGGCCCTCGCATAGGGTGGTAACGCGAGCCTCCGGTGGGTGCCGGCGTGCCGTGATCCGTGGAACACGTATGCCTGCGGGGCGCGGCACCGGGTTCCGGGAGCACTCCCGGGTCTCCGCGGGAGGTTCGGGCCGGGGACACCCCGGCCCCCGGAAGAACACCTCCCGGACACCCGGGCCCGAAAGGACACCGCATGGCACCCGGTCTGCCGCCCGTGCTGGAGCGACCCCACTTCATCGGCATCGGCGGCGCCGGAATGTCCGGCATCGCGAAGATCCTCGCCCGGCGCGGCGCCCGGGTCGCCGGAAGCGACGCCAGGGAGTCCGCCACCGCCGGCGCGCTGCGCGCCCTCGGAGTGAGGGTCCACATCGGCCACGCCGCCGGACACCTGGCCGTCGACGCCACCGCCGTCGTCGTCTCCAGCGCCATCCGCGAGGACAACCCCGAGCTGGCCGCCGCCCGTGAGCGCGGCATCGAGGTGGTGCACCGCTCCGACGCGCTGGCCGCCCTGATGGACGGCCTGCGCCCCCTCGCCGTCGCCGGCACCCACGGTAAGACGACCACCACCTCGATGCTCGCGGTCGCCCTGCGCACGATGGGCCTGGACCCCTCGTACGCGATCGGCGGCGACCTCGACGGCCCCGGCACCAACGCCCACCACGGCGAGGGGGAGATCTTCGTCGCCGAGGCCGACGAGAGCGACCGCAGCTTCCACAAGTACGCCCCCGAGGTGGCGATCGTTCTCAACGTGGAGCTGGACCACCACGCCAACTACGCCTCCCTGGCGGAGATCCACGAGTCCTTCGAGACCTTCGCCGACCGCCTCCGCCCCGGCGGCACCCTGGTGGTCTCCGCCGACCACGAGGGCGCCCGCGAGCTGACCGCCCGCCTCCGCGCCCGCAAGGCCCCCGGCGAGCCGCGGATCGTCACCTACGGCGAGGCGGCCGACGCCGACGCGCGGGTCCTCAAGACCGTCCCCCGCGGCCTGACCAGCGAGGTCACCGTCCGGCACGAGGGGGTGGAGCTCACCTTCACCGTCTCCGTCCCCGGCCGCCACTACGCCCACAACGCCGTCGCGGCGCTCGCCGCCGGAGCGGCCCTGGGCGTCCCGGCCGACCGGCTGGCCGCCGCCCTCACCTCGTACACCGGCGTCAGCCGCCGCCTCCAGCCCAAGGGCGAGGCGCGCGGCGTGCGGGTCATCGACTCCTACGCCCACCACCCCACCGAGATGGCCGCCGACCTGGAGGCCGTCCGGGACGCGGCTGAGGACGGCCGGGTGCTGGTGCTCTTCCAGCCCCACCTGTTCAGCCGCACCCGGGAACTGGGCGCCGAGATGGGCCGGGCCCTGGCCCTGGCCGACTCCTCGGTCGTCCTGGAGATCTACCCCGCCCGCGAGGACCCCGTCCCGGGCGTCACCAGCGCCCTCGTCGTGGACGCCGCCCGCGCGGCGGGCGCCGCCGTGCGGGCCGAGTCCGACCCGGAGCGGGCCGTGGCGGCGCTCGCCGGAATGACGGAGCCCGGTGACCTCGTTCTGACGATGGGGGCCGGCGACGTCACCGAACTCGGCCCGGCCCTCCTCGACCGGCTGGCGAAGTGACAGGAGGCACCCCCATGGCGTACGAGATCGACAGGACCGAGGAGCAGTGGCGGCAGGAGCTGAGCCCCGCTGAGTACCACGTGCTGCGCGAGGCGGGCACCGAGCCCGCCTTCACCGGCGAGTACACCGACACCAAGGCCACCGGGGTCTACCAGTGCCGGGCCTGCGGGACCGAGCTCTTCCGCTCGGACACCAAGTTCGAGTCCCACTGCGGCTGGCCCAGCTTCTTCGACCCGGCGGACTCCTCGGCCGTCGAACTGCGCGAGGACCGCTCCCACGGCATGGCCCGCACCGAGGTCCGCTGCGCCCGCTGCGGCTCCCACCTGGGCCACGTCTTCCGCGGCGAGGGATATCCCACCCCGACCGACGAGCGCTACTGCATCAACTCCATCTCCCTGCGGCTGGTGCCGGAGGAGAACTCCGGCCCGTGAGGCCGGCCCGGGCACGGCCGGATTCCGGCCTGCCGGGGGAGCCCGGACCGGAGCGCGCGTCCCGGCGCCCGCGCCGGCCCACCGCGACCCCTGTCGGCGCTGCGGGCGGCCCGTTCGGCCGGCTGCTGTGCCTGCCGTGTCCGGAGCGTGGGCGGGCCGCACCGTCTGGCCGGCCGCGCGGCCGTGTGCCGCCGTCCGGAGCGCGTCTCCGGTGCTGTCGGTACGCCCCCGGCCCGTGACACGAGGACCGCCGCCGGGCTCCGGTGGGCCCTGGGCGGCCCAGAACATCCACGCGGGAGCGTGTCTACCGCAGCACCGCCGCCGAGTGCGGGCCCAGTCGCAGCAGGCCGTCGCCCCGCGGGGGCTCGCACACCCCCCAGGAGGCCAGTTCGTCGGCGGTGTGCACCGTCAGGGGGATCTCGGCCGTGCCCTCGGCGGCCAGGTGCACCGCCAGGTGCAGCCCGCCGTGGCGCAGGTACAGCCAGCGCCGCTCCTCGTCGAAGGAGACGTGCACGTCGGCCGGTACCGTACGGGGCGAGACGTGGGCGCGGCGCAGCGCGATCAGCGCCCGGTGCCAGGCCAGCAGGGCGGCGTGCGGCTCGCGGCGCGGCTCGTCCCAGTCCAGACAGGACCGCAGCCGGGTGGCCGGGTCCTGCGGGTCGGGCACGTCCTCCTCGGCCCAGCCGTGCGCGGCGAACTCCCGCCGCCGCCCGCGCCGTACCGCTTCCGCCAGCTCGGGGTCGGGATGGTCGGTGAAGTACTGCCAGGGGGTGCGCGCCCCCCACTCCTCGCCCATGAACAGCATCGGCGTGTACGGCCCGCACAGCACCAGCGCCGCCGCGCAGGCCGCGAGACCGGGGGAGAGGTGGGCGGCGAGCCGGTCGCCCCGGGCCCGGTTGCCCACCTGGTCGTGGGTCTGGGCGTAGGCCAGGAAGCGGCGGGTCTCGGCGGCCGTACGGTCCACCGGGCGGCCGTGGCGGCGGCCCCGGAAGGACGAGTACGTGCCGTCGTGGAAGAACACCCCGGTCAGCGTCTTGGCCAGGGCCGCCAGCGGGGCGCGGGCGAAGTCGGCGTAGTAGCCCTGGGCCTCGCCGGTCAGCGCGGTGTGCAGGGCGTGGTGGAGGTCGTCGTTCCACTGGGCGTGGAGCCCCAGCCCGTTGGCGGCGCGCGGCGCGGTGGTGCGCGGGTCGTTCCGGTCGGACTCGGCGACCAGGAACAGCGGGCGGCCCAGCTCGTCCGCGAGCGCGTCCACGGCCGCCGACAGCTCGGCCAGGAAGTGCTCGGCGCGGTCGTCCACCAGCGCGTGCACCGCGTCCAGGCGCAGCCCGTCCAGCCGGTAGTCGCGCAGGAAGGCCAGCGCGCTGCCGATGAAGTACGCCCGCACCTCGTCCGAGCCGGGCGCGTCCAGGTTGACCGCCGAGCCCCACGGGGTGTGGTGGCGGTCGGTGAAGTACGGGCCGAACTCCGGCAGCCGGTTGCCCGAGGGGCCCAGATGGTTGTGCACCACGTCCAGGACGACGCCCAGGCCGTGCGCGTGCGCGGCGTCCACGAAGCGCTTGAGGCCGTCGGGCCCGCCGTAGGGCTCGTGCACCGCCCACGGCGCCACCCCGTCGTAGCCCCAGCCGTGGGTGCCGGGGAAGGAGTTGACCGGCATCAGCTCGACATGGGTGACGCCCAGGCCGGCCAGGTGGCCCAGCCGCCCGGCCGCCGCCTCGAAGGTGCCCGCCTCGGTGAAGGTGCCGACGTGCAGCTCGTACAGCACCGCGCCCGCCAGGTCCCGCCCGGCCCACTCGTGGCGCCAGGAGTACGCCCCGGTGTCCACCACCGCGGCCGGGCCGTCGGGCCCGTCCGGCAGCCGCCGGGCGCGGGGATCGGGCAGGACGGGCCCGCCGTCGAGCGAGAAGCCGTAGCGGGTCCCGTGCCCGGCGGACGCCTCGGCCCGCCACCACCCGGCGCGCTCCGGATCGCGCGCCATGGGGAACTCCTCGCCCCCCGTGTGCAGCGCGACCTCGCGCGCGTCCGGTGCCCACACCTCGAACAGCACTGGCGTCTCCCTGTGGCCGACGGCACGTCAGAGATCCAGCATGCCCGCTCGGGCGCCGTTCACCGCGGACCTCACGCGGGCACCGCCCGGCGTTCCCCGCCGCGCCGGGGCGCTTCAGTTGACGCAGACGCGCACCCGGCGGCCGGGGACGTGAGTACCGCGCGGACGGCCTTGCCGCCGGACGGGTGGTGGACGGCCTTCCCGTGGTCGGAGAGAGCGGTCACGAGCGCCGGGTCGCACCGGTCGGGGCGGACTGCGCCGGAATTCCGTATCCGTCGTGCCGCCGCCCGCCACCGGCGATACTGGACGCATGGACCCGATGACCACCGCCCCGCGCGCCGAGGTGCTGCGGGACCGCTACCGCAACCGGCTGCCGGAGCGCCTGCGGGAGCTGGCCGGCCCCGCCGAGGGCACCGTCGATCTGCCGCTCCACATCGCCTGGTCCGGGCGCACGAGCTACAGCCTGGACCGTCCGAAGTCCCGTATGACGCTCTATCGGACCGTCCTCGCGGAGGGCCTGCGCGAGGACCTGGAGGCATTCCTCCACCACCGGCTGCTCACCGAGCAGTGGCCCGTTCTGCGCCGCCTGGTCAGCCCGTACATCCGCGAGGTCTGGGAGGACGCCTTCCCCGAGCTGCCCCGCACCGCCCCGGCCGACACGACCGCCGCGACCGCCGCGTGAAGCTCACCCCGCTCCACCGGCGCCTCCTCGCCGACATCATCGACCTCGGCTCCCCCTACCCGCTGGTCCTCACCGGCGGATACGCGGTACAGGCCCACGGCCTGGTCGAACGCTTCAGCCGCGACCTCGACGTCGCCACCGAGAACCCCGCTCCGATGGACGAGATCGTCACCTCGCTCACCGCGGGCCTCATCGCGCGCGGATGGCGGACAACGTATGTCCGGACCGACCCGCTCAGCGGCCGGTTCCTCGTCACCGACCCGGAGAACGGCGAGGAGTGCGAGGTCGACGTCCTCAAGGAGCCGTTCTGGGCACCGCCCGCCCAGACCCCCTACGGCCCCGTCCTCTCCCTCGACGACGTGATCGGCACCAAGGTCCGCGCCCTCGCCGACCGCGGCACCGTTCGCGACCTCATCGACGTCCAGGCCGCCTCACGCCATCGCTCCACCGCCGACCTCGAAACCCTCGCGCCGCGAGTAGTTGACAGAATGCCCTGCCAGACGGTGGTACGCGCGTAGCGCAGTACGGTGTTGAGCCCCCACTGGGTGAGGACCACTGGTAAGTCCGGCAGCGACATCACACTCGAACTGTCCGACCTCCGGCCGTGCGGTTTGAGAGCGTCTTCGGTCGCTGAGCTGGGCCCCTGCTCCATGGATACGGGGGCAGGGGCGAGGTCGGCGTTTTGTGGTTACAGCTGTTCGAGCCCGTCGATGAGCCGTTGGAGAAACTCGGCGTCCAGGGCCTTGGCCGGTGGGCGGGTCGGCTCCTTGATTCTGTGGCGGTGCGGCAGGACGTGCATCTCGCCCCATACCACCTTTCCCCGCGGTGCGGGGTCGGTGCCCCATCGATACGTCAGGTTCTCGACGAGCGTCAGACCGCGTCCGTGCTCCGTGTCGAGGTCGTCTTCCTGCGGCACGGGATGCTCCGCCGAGGTGTCCCAGACCTCGATGATCACGGTTGAACGGAGCCCCAGGACGCGCACGCCGATGAGTCTGATGTCCCCGGCGCGTGTCCAGCCCTCTGCCTTCTCCCGCTCCCTGGTGGCTTCGACAGCGTTGGTCACCAGTTCTGAGACCACCAGGAGTGCGTCGTCAACGATCTGGTGAGCCTTCCATCTGATGAGTACCTTCTTCACGAACTCGCGTGACCAGCCGGCCGCCGACTTCGTCGCAACGAGCGACAACTCGTCGTAGGCGTACACACGAGAGGACGGATAAGGGCGGCCCGGAACGGGGCGCTCCGGCCCCGTTCGATCCGTCATCGCGGCGGCCGTCACGGTGCACCGGCTTCGTGGAGGTGGGCGCCCGTCCTCCTGGAAAGCTGACTGAGCATGATCGCTCGTAGCAGCGGACTCACCGACAGATGACTGAGGTTCGGTACCACGACCTGGCGTGCGCGGTGGTTGAGCAGTTCCAGGAGCAGTTCGTCGAATGCGATGTGCGAACCGGATACCTCTTCCTGGAAGACCTTGGCCAGCTCGTAGCCGCCGCGATCGGCGAAGCCGTGCAGGCTCTCTTCCAAGTGCTTGATGGTGTCGTCTTCCTGATGCGGCTCGATCCTCATATAGCCGTAGATCAGGGGTTTCACAGTTCGCGCTCCTTTCTGCGGCCCTTCGGGGGCCGGTCTCGTCGCGCTGCCCGGAGCAGCGGCCCGGCGGGCACATCTCACGCGTTCGACGGGCGGCTCCCGCTGCTTGAAGGCATCCGCCCTCACACGGTGTTTCCGGGTCAGGACGGTGTGTGCCCGCCTTGTGTGCGCTCAGGATGCACGTGCACACCAGTAGAATGCAAGGTATGCATATGCATTGAACGCATGTGCTGTTCGGGTTGCCCGGCAAGGCGGCAGTCGGCCACACTCGCCCCGACGAGCCATGCAAAGAAGGGACGAGGTGGATGCCTCCGAAGCGGCAGATGCCGACAGCTCGTCTTCGCAGACTTGCGCGGGAGATGCGCCGTCTGCGCAGCGGAAGCGGCCTGACCAGGGAAGAAGTCACGGCCAGGACAGCCGTCAACGAAGCCACCCTGTACCGGCTGGAGACAGGGAAAGGCCGACCGCAGCGCCGCACCCTGACCGCCCTTCTCGATACGTACGGTGTCGAGGAGGCGAAACGCGAAGCGATCCTGACGCTCTCAAGCCAGGCGGACGAACAGGGATGGCTCAGGCCGTACCACGCTGACCTGCCCGACGAGTACGTCGGATACATCAGCTTCGAGGCCGAGGCCCGGAGTGTGCGCAACTACGAGTCGTTGTTCGTCCCCGGCCTCCTCCAGACGGAGGACTACGCCAGGGCTGTAGTCCGGGGCGTTCTCCCGGCGGCCAGCGCCAAGGAGGTGGGTCAACGGGTACAGGCACGTGTCGAGCGTCAGGTCGTCTTCTCCAGGGATCCCTCGCTTGAGCTGTGGGCCATCGTCGACGAGGCGGCACTGAGGCGCGTGGTCGGCGGCCCCGGAGTCATGGCGGACCAGTTGAACCACCTGGCCGACATCGCTGCCGAGCCCTGTGTGACCCTCCAGGTCATCCCTTTCGGGAGCGGTGCGCATCCGGGAATGCCCGGCAGTTTCGTCGTGATGGACTTCCCGGACCCGGAGGACCCGATGCTCGTCTACATCGACAGCATGGCCGGTGATCTGTTCCTCGAAGCCGACGAGGACATCCGGCGGTACAGCCAGATCTTCGACCATCTGCGCGCCCTGGCCCTGAGCCCTGGTGACTCGGCAGACCTGATCACCACATTGGCGCAAGAGACCAAGTGAGAGAAGAGTCGCTATGACGGAGCAGATAGGCCTCGCACGAGCCGAGTGGAGGAAGAGCAGCCACAGCAGTGGTGACGGCCAGTGCGTCGAGGTCGCGTTCCTCGGTGCTGTGGTGGCGGTGCGTGACAGCAAGGACCCGGACGGCCCGGTACTGGTCTCCACCCCTGGTGAGTTCTCGGCCTTCGTCCGTGGCCTCCTGGACGGTGAGTTCACCCCGGCCTGAGTGCTGGGACGGCCGCCGGGCCCCGGTGCCGAAGAGCGCCTGACTCGTGGTCAGGCGCTCTCCGTACGCGGGTTTTCGCTCGCGGGACAGGCCGTCTCCGTCGTGCCCGGCCTGTCGTGCGGGGCACCGGGATTTCCACGACGACCCGGGCCCTCCAGCCGCCGCGAGCCCTTGCTCGCGGCGGCGGCGCGCGTCAGGGGGCCGGCATGCCCGGCCGCGGACCCTTTACTCCAGGCACACGCGGCGCTGTGTCACCGGATACCCGGCCCGGGCGAAGTGGGCGGCCATCGGGGTGTTGGTGACGTCGGTGGCCGCCGCGATGCTCCGCGCGCCCTCGGCGACGAGCTGGTGGGTGCACTCGACCAGCAGGTCGTAGGCGTAGCCGTGGCCGCGCCGCTCGGGCACCACGCCGATGAAGCCGACGCACGGGCCGGACGGGTTGCGGGCCGGAACCTGGATGCCGGCGAGCTCGCCGCCGGGCGTGTACGCCAGCCGCCACCAGGCGCGCGGCGAGGGGCACCAGCGGAAGAAGTCCAGCTCCTCCCGGGCCGCCCGCTCCACGCCGCCCGCGGCGATCGCGCGGCGGGCGTGCGCGTCCAGGGTGTCTGAGTGGACCCGGCGCAGCACCTCCAGGACCAGCTCGTCGCCCGCGTCGCCGTCCGGCACGGGGCGGAACTCCAGCCGCCCGGGCCGCTCGGGCAGCCCGCACCCGGGGGTCCACTCGTAGCGGTACCGCTCCACCAGGAACGTGTACCCGGCGGCCTCGGCCGCCTCGGTCCGGGCCTCGGCGGCGGCGCGGACCTCGTCCCGCTCGTGCCAGTCGGGCGGCAGCACCAGCTCGTACCCGGCGCGGAAGGGGGCGCGGCGCAGCAGTTCCACGGCGGCGTCGCGGTCGGTGAAGTCGAACCAGTCGAGTACGACCGGCTCGGTGTCGTGCGGCCCGCCCCAGAACGCGGCCCGCGCGACGACCGTGCCGCCGCGCAGGGCCACCCAGGTCCACTCGGGGCGGTACGCGCCGCCCTCGGCCACGGTGGTGTACGGGCGGCCCATGACGGGCGGGCCGATCAGGTCCGCGGCGGGGGCGGACAGGGAGGTGAACAGCTCGCGCGCCTCGCCCTCGGCGAGCGCGCGGACGACGGGGGAGGCCGGATGGGCCGGAGAGAACATGGTGGTGATTCCTTCGCGGAGAACGCGGACACCGCCGCGCTCCCGGTCAGAGAAGGAGGAACGCCCGGCGGACGGGGCGGAAGCGCGTGACGGCAGGGGTACGGACGGCGTGCACGGCTCTCACCTCCCTTTCCGGTGCAGGGGCGTGGCGGCACCGTAGCCCGGAGGACCGGTGGGCGTCCACGTGTTTTCCTGTCCCCCGTCCGTCGCGCGGCTTCCGTACCAGCCGTGTCCCGTCAGCCGTCCGCTGTACGGCGGGGACCGGGTGGCACCGGAACGGTCCCGGACCCCGGCGGCGGGCCGGCCGTCGGGGACGGCGGTGGCACACGGGCTTCCCCGAAGCCGGGCGTTCTGCTGTCGGCGGAGGCTGTCGTGGCTCCGATGGTGTGGACGACAGGATCGTCACATGCAGCCGGTCTTCGTTCTCGTACACAGCCCGTCGATAGGTCCCTCCACCTGGCGACCCGTGGCCGAACACCTGGTGGCGGCGGGATGCCGAGTGCGGGTGCCGTCCCTGCTGGGTATCACCGCTGGTGATCCGCCCTTCTGGCCTCGTGCCGTCAGCGCCGTCCGCGACGATCTGGGCCCCGTCCCGGCAGACAGCCCCGTCGCACTGGTGGCCCACAGCAACGCGGGCCTGCTCCTGCCGGTGATTCGCTCGGGCCTCGACCATCCGGTGACCGGATCGATCTTCGTCGATGCCGCACTGCCGGCCCGGACCGGGTCGGTCCCTGTCGCCCCGCCCGAGCTGTTGGAGTTCCTCCGCCCGATGGCCGTGAACGGCAGGCTGCCGCGCTGGACCGACTGGTGGGACGAAGCGGATACGGCGCCCATGTTCCCTGATCCGGTGATGCGGCGGACGGTCGTCGAGGAGCAGCCCGCCCTGCCGCTGTCCTACTACGAGCAGCGTGTCCCGGTCCCCAGCGGCTGGGACGACCATCCCTGTTCCTACCTGCTGTTCAGCTCCCCGTATGACGGCCTTGCCGCCGAGGCGCGCGAACGGGGCTGGCGTGTGGCGCACCTGCCCGGCACACATCTCCACCAGATCGTCGATCCTGTCGGTACAGCCCAGCGCCTCATCGAACTCGCCGCTGTGTCTTGATTTCTCCCGGTGCGCATTCCGGGCGGCGGAGTGCTCCGTCTCGGTGGCCATAGCACGGAAGGTCCCGCCCCGTGCTGGTCTCTGCCGCAGCGGTCGGTGAACGCACGGAGCGGCGTTACGGTCTCCCTGCGTTCTTGACTGCTGGGGTGTGCAGGCCGGCGGTGGGCTCGGGAGCGCTCGTGTTCGGGGGAGGACGATGCGCCGGCACAGCGAACGGAATCTCGGCGAGCAGGTGGCGGTTTTCGTGGACTTCGAGAATCTGGTGCTGGGAGCGGAGTCGGAGATTTCCGGCAGGACGAACCCCGTTCCGTACAAGGCGCTGACCCATCTGTGCCGCGATTACGGCAATGCATCGATCCGTCGTGCCTACGCCGACTGGGCCAACCCGCGTTTCGGCCGGTACCAGCAGGACCTGGGCATGAACGGTGTCGACCTCGTCCAGGTGGCACGGTTCGGGACCAACAGCAAGAACGCGGCCGACGTGCGGATGGCCGTCGACGCGATGGAGACTCTTATCGCCCACCCCGACGTGACGGTGTTCGTCCTGGTCGCCGGAGACGGCGACTACACCCCGCTCGTCCAGCGACTGCGTGAATACGGGAAATGGGTCGTGGGCGTCGGGACCGATGCGAGCGCGAGTCGGCGCCTGGTGTCCGTCTGCTCGGAGTACAAGTACTGGGGCACTCTGGTCGCCGAGGTGGATCCCGGTGCCCGGGCCGCACGGGATGCTGCTTTCGACATCGAGGCTGCCGAATCCCTGCTGGTCTCGGCCATGCAGCAGGCCACCACGGCCACGCCGACCGCCGCATCGGTGAAGAACAGGATGCTTGCCTTGGATCCGTCCTTCGACGAGAGGAACTACGGCTGCCCCAGCTTCCGTGACTTCCTCACCCGGCTGTCCCACCGAGTGAGGACCACCGGTGCTTCCGGCGGTGACATCACACTCGAACTCATCTGATCCAGGTCGTTCGCCTTGCTCTGACCCGGACATCCTGAGACCGGGGGAGCGGGAACAGTACGCTGGGCTCCAGCAGACCCGGGTCCGTCGCGCAGATTCAGGGAGGTCCTCATGACCGCCGAGCCGGTGGCTCCCGCGTGGATGCACGAGCAGATCACGGCGGAGCAGTACGACTCCTGGTCCGAGGAGCAGTGTGCGGGAATCGAAATCGTGGACGGGATGGTCGTCGTGAGTCCCAGCGCATCCAAGCGGCACAACCGCCTGGCCCGGATCCTCGCGAACGCGCTGGAGGCCGCCGCGGGACCGGAGTGGAACGCCGACACGGACTTCGACGTCCGGCTGCAGGACGTGCCGCTCACCAACCGCCGCCCGGACGTCGTCGTGTACCGCGCGGACACGATCGACATCACACCCACTCGCCCGGAGCACGTGCTGCTGGTCGCCGAGATCGTCTCACCGGGATCGGAGACCACCGACCGGATCGTCAAGACGGACCAGTACGCCAAGGCCGGCATCGCCTTCTACTGGCGGATCGAGCAGGCCGCCACTGGGGTTCCGCTGGTGTACACCTACCTCCTCGACCCGGCGGCCCGGGCCTACCGGGAGGGGGACGTGTTCACGGGCACGGTCAAGGCGTCGGCACCCTTCCCGGTGGAGGTCGAGCTCGGCCGGATCTGAGGCGCCGTGCCCGGACGCCCGTCTCCGGGGCAGGTGCGTGGGCGGCCGCCGGTCGCCCCGGTCCGGGCTGGACAGCCCGGGGCCGGGTCCGGAGAATGACCGGTCATGGCATCTCTGGAGTCGGGAGCGGTCCCGCCGCGCCCGTCGGACGAGGACCGGGAGCGCGCCCTGGAGGTGCTGCGGGAGAGCGCGGCCGTCGGCCGTGTGTCGCACCAGACGTTCGAGCGCCGGATGGAGCAGATCCTCGGCGCCCGCCGGGCCGACGAGCTGGCGGCGGCGGTCCACGACCTGCGCCCGGCCCCGCCGGAGCCGGCGTTGCTGAGGATCGTCGGCGGGCTCTCGGCGCTGCCCGGACGGCTGCGGCGGGCCTGGCGGACGGCCCGGCTGCCGGAGCTGATGCTGCCCCCGCCCGGCCCGTATCCGATGAGCATCGGCCGCGCGCCCGGCTCGATGCTGCGGCTGAACGACGGGACGGTCTCCCGGACGCACGCCCAGCTCCACAGCTCGGTGCGGGGCTGGACGCTGCGCGATCTGGGCTCCTCCAACGGCACCTGGGTCAACGGCCGCCGGGTGACCGGGGCGGTGAGCGTACGGCCGGGGGACCATGTGCGGTTCGGGCAGGTCAGCTTCCGGCTGAGCGGGCGCTGAGCTGCTTCCGGGTGCCCTTGGCGTCCGAGACGTCAGTCCGTCGGCGGCTGCGGCCGCGGCAGGCGCACAACCCCTCGCGTGCCGGTGCTCCTCCCGGCCGGGGCGGGAGGAGCACCGGCAGGCGGGTGCGGCGGCCCGCGCCGGGCGCGCCCGGATCCCGTGGCGGACCGGCCCGGCCGCGGGTCAGTCCCGGACCAGCAGCACGGCCGGGGAACCGTCCAGCAGCTCCGCCAGGGGCAGGCGCCCCGTCAGCTCCCGGCCGTCCAGCGCGTCCCGCCACCGGCCCGGCGGCAGCTGAAGGGCCGTGTCCCGCCAGCCGCCCGCCCCGGCCAGTCGCAGCGAGAGCCGGGTGACCACGGTGGCGACCGCGCCGGAGCGGGTGAACGCCACACAGTGGTCCGCCGCCGGCCCGGCGGCCCGCAGCGGCTCGTACGAGGCCGCGGCGCCGAACCACTCGGGGTGCTCGCGCCGCAGCCGCAGGGCGGCGACGGTCAGCCGCCGCTTCTCCTCCGACAGGCCGGGCGGCAGGGCGCCCGTCAGGTCCTCGGCGTCCCGGGCCGCGGTGTCCGCCTCGTGCGCGGCGCCCTCGGCGCCGTCCCCGTCCGGGAAGTCGGGCAGGCGGCGGTTGTCGGGGTCCACCAGCGCGGCGTACACCCGCTCGGTGCCCATGTAGAGATCCGGCACCCCGGGCATGGTCAGGTGCAGCAGCGCCGCGCCGAGCACGTTGGCCCGCACCGGCTCCCGCAGCTCCCGGGCGAAGGCGGTGACCGTGTACAGCGGCGGCCCGCCCGGCCCGGCCGCCGTGAAGCGTTCGACGGCCTCCTCGTAGCCGGGGTCCGGCTCCGTCCAGCTGGTGCGCAGCCCCGCCTCCCGCACGGCCTTCAGCAGCGCGGGCACCAGCCGCTCCTGCTCGGGGAAACCCATGCCGTACGCCGTCTGCCAGGCCGACCACGCCAGGTGGCGGTCCGGGGCCTCGACGCCGCCGGTGCGCAGCGTCTCCTCCGCCGCCTCCGCCAGCAGCCCGGCCCACCGCTCGGGGCACTCGCTCAGCACCGCGATCGCCGCCCGGACGTCCGCGCTGCGCTTGGTGTCGTGCGTGGACAGCACGGTGCCGGTGGCCGGCCAGTCGCGCTGGAGGCGCGCGCAGTAGGCGTGGAACTCCTCCGGCGCCACCAGGGGATTCCCCGGGCTGCCGCCCACCTCGTTGGCCGACAGCAGCGGGGTGTACCGGTAGAAGGCGGTGTCCTCCTCCGACTTGGCCCGCAGTGCCGCGCTCACCTGCGCGAACCGCGCGCAGAAGTCCCGCTGCGCCTCGCCGGTGCCCAGCCGGCCCAGCGCCAGGTCCCGCACCACGTCCACCGAGGCGGCCTCCTCCGGCACGGCGAACGCCGTCCGCGCCCCCTCGGCGGCCTCCTCCAGCATCGCCCGGTCCTCCGCGCTCACCGGCCCGCCCGCGGTGATGTACGGCCGGTACACCGGCAGCCGCACCAGCGTCTCCCGGATGGCGGTGCGCAGCGCCCAGGGCGCGTGGTCGCGCAGCGCCAGGCCGGGCGCGGTCTCGCACACCGCCGCGGCCGTCCGGGTGAGCCGCTCCACCTCGGCGGCCAGGTCGTGGGCGACGACCTCCCGCGCGGCCCGCCGCACCGTCGCCTCCCACGCCCCGCCCGTATCCGGCGCGGCGCCGGTGGACTCCCGGTGGAGCCGCACCAGCTCCGCGTGGCCCGCCGGGTCGGTGAACAGGCCGTCGAGGTGGCGCAGCGCGTCGTAGCCGGTGGTCCCGGCGACCGGCCAGGACACCGGCAGCCGCTCGGCGGGACCGAGGATCTTCTCCACCACCGTCCAGACGCCGCCGGTCTCCTCGCGCAGCCGCAGCAGGTACGCGCCGGGATCGGCCAGCCCGTCCGGGTGGTCCACCCGCAGCCCGTCCACCACGCCCTCGCGCACCAGCCGCAGCACGCACTCATGGGTGGCGGCGAAGACCTCCGGGTCCTCCACCCGCAGCCCGATCAGGTCGGAGATGGTGAAGAACCGCCGGTAGTTCAGCTCGGTGCGGGCCAGCCGCCACCAGGCCAGCCGGTAGTGCTGGGCGTCCAGCAGCTCGGGCAGCGGCAGGTCCTCGGTGCCCGCGCGCAGCGGGAAGCGATGGTCGTAGTAGGCCAGCGCGCCGTCGCGGACGGACAGCGCCCGCAGCTCGTCGCCGAGCCGTCCGCCGAGGACCGGCAGCAGCACCCGGCCGTCGCCGGCCTCCCAGTCGATGTCGAACCAGCGGGCGTACGGCGAGGCCGGGCCCTCGCGCAGCACCTCCCACAGCGGCTCGTTCAGCCGCTCGGGCGCGGGGACGCCCATGTGGTTGGGCACGATGTCCAGCACGATGCCCAGGCCGTGCTCCCGTGCGGTGCGGGCCAGCGCCCGCAGCCCCTCCTCGCCGCCGAGCTCCTCGCGCACCCGGGCGTGCCCGGTCACGTCGTAGCCGTGCGCGGAGCCGGGGACCGCCTCCAGCACCGGGGACAGGTGCAGATGCGACACGCCCAGCGAGGCGGCGTACGGCACCACCCGGGCGGCGGCGGCGAACGGGAAACCCGGCTGGAGCTGGAGCCGGTAGGTGGCGGTCGGCGGGGCGGTACGGGAGGCACCGGAAGGGGACGGGGACGGGAACGGGGACGACTCGGGAGGCAGATCGGACGTCATGGGCTTGGGTGTTCCCGGCGAGCCGCGCCCGAATCCGCCGCGGCTGTGGGCCGTGCGGTGGACCGCCCGGACGGCACGCGGATCCGGGCGCGGCCGTCCGGGCGGTCCACGGCCGCGGCGGGGCGTACGGCTACCGGCGGCGGCCGTCCGTCCGCGCGGCCGCCGTGCCGCGCTGGCCGGCCGGCCGCTGGAGCACCGTCAGGCTGCGGTCCACCAGGGTGACGCGGTCGCCCGCCTTGACCGTGGGGCCCGAGCCGGGCGGCACCGCGTCCTCCCGCGCGGTGTCCACCACGACCTGCCACTGGCTGCCGTGGTCGGCCGGGACCACGAAGGCGCGCGGGGTGGACTGGGCGTTGAACATCAGCAGGAAGGAGTCGTCACAGATCCGCTCGCCGCGCTCGCCGGGCTCGGAGATCGCGTTGCCGTTGAGGAACACCGTCAGTGCCCTGGCCTGCGCCTCCTGCCAGTCGCGCTGGGTCATCTCCTCCCCCTCGGGGGTGAACCAGGCGATGTCCGAGAGCTCGTCGTGGGTGCCCTCCACCGGCCGGCCGTGGAAGAAGCGCCGCCGCCGGAAGGCCGGGTGCTCGCGCCGCAGGCCCACCATGGCCTGTACGAACTCGCACAGCGGATGCTTCTCGTCCGGCTCGGGCCAGTGCACCCAGGACAGCTCGCCGTCCTGGCAGTATGCGTTGTTGTTGCCCCGCTGGGTGCGGGCGAACTCGTCGCCGTGGCTGAGCATCGGCACGCCCTGGGAGAGCAGCAGGGTGGCGATGAAGTTGCGCATCTGCCGACCGCGCAGGGCGCGGATGTCCGCGTCGTCGGTGTCGCCCTCGGCCCCGCAGTTCCAGGAGCGGTTGTGGCTCTCGCCGTCCCGGTTGCCCTCGCCGTTGGCCTCGTTGTGCTTCTCGTTGTACGACACCAGGTCGTGCAGCGTGAAGCCGTCGTGGCAGGTCACGAAGTTGATCGAGGCCAGCGGCCGGCGCCCGTCGTCCTGGTACAGGTCCGAGGAGCCGGTCAGCCGGGAGGCGAACTCCGCCAGGGTGCGCGGCTCGCCCCGCCACAGGTCCCGCACGGTGTCCCGGTAGCGGCCGTTCCACTCCGTCCACAGCGGCGGGAAGTTCCCCACCTGGTAGCCGCCCTCGCCCACGTCCCACGGCTCGGCGATCAGCTTCACCTGGCTGACCACCGGGTCCTGCTGCACCAGGTCGAAGAACGACGACAGCCGGTCCACCTCGTGGAACTGCCTCGCCAGCGTCGCCGCCAAGTCGAAGCGGAAGCCGTCCACGTGCATCTCGGTGACCCAGTAGCGCAGCGAGTCCATGATCAGCTGGAGCACGTGCGGGGAGCGCATCAGCAGCGAGTTGCCGGTGCCGGTGGTGTCCATGTAGTAGCGGGGGTCGTCCGTCAGCCGGTAGTACGAGAGGTTGTCCAGGCCCCGGAAGGAGAGCGTGGGGCCCAGGTGGTTGCCCTCGGCCGTGTGGTTGTAGACCACGTCCAGGATCACCTCGATCCCGGCCTGGTGCAGCGCCTTGACCGCCTGCTTGAACTCCAGCACCTGCTGGCCCCGGTCCCCCCAGGAGGCGTAGGCGTTGTGCGGGGCGAAGAAGCCGATGGTGTTGTAGCCCCAGTAGTTCGCCAGCCCCGCGTCGGCCAGCCGGTGGTCGGTGACGAACTGGTGCACCGGCATCAGCTCCAGCGCGGTGACGCCCAGCCGGGTGAGGTGCTCGATGATCGCCGGATGGCCGAGCGCCGCGTAGGTGCCGCGCAGGTCCTCCGGCAGCTCCGGATGGAGCATGGTCAGGCCCTTCACATGGGCCTCGTAGATCACCGTCTGGTGGTAGTCGGTGCGCGGCGGCCGGTCGTCGCCCCAGTCGAAGTAGGGGTTGACGACCACGGACGCCATGGTGTGCGGCGCCGAGTCCAGGTCGTTGCGCCGTTCGGGGTCGTCGAAGTGGTAGCCGTAGACCGACTCGTTCCAGTCGATGGCCCCGCTCATCGCCCGGGCGTAGGGGTCGAGCAGCAGCTTGGCGCTGTTGCACCGGTGGCCCTTCTCCGGCTCGTACGGCCCGTGGACCCGGAAGCCGTACCGCTGGCCGGGCATCACGCCCGGCAGATAGGCGTGCCGTACGAAGGCGTCGGACTCGCGCAGCTCGACGGCCGTCTCCGAGCCGTCGTCGTGCAGCAGACACAGCTCGATGCGTTCCGCCGCCTCCGAGAACACGGCGAAGTTCGTTCCCGCGCCGTCGTACGTGGCGCCGAGGGGATAGGCCCGTCCCGGCCAGACCTGCATGTCGACTCTTCCTGTCGCGTTGCTGCCGCGGTTCTGTCGCGGTTCCTGTCGGGATCCCTCTACCCGCTGCTGCCGAATCCTCGCGCAGTACGGGCGCGCCGAGCGGACGCGGCGTTTATCTTCCCCCGGATGAGCGTACGAGCAAAGGAACTTGGTCCCGGGATACGGCTGCGCGCCCTCCCGCGGGCACAGTAGGCTCCTTGATCGACAGAGCGCGGGTCCGGAAGGCGGTGCACAGGCAGGTGAGCTCGGGAGGGCTTGAGCTCCCCCCAGGCGGTGGGAGCGAGGGCGGTGCCGGCCCGTCCGGGATGCCGTCCGGAGCACCGCCCGGAGTGCCGCCCGGCACGGTGTCCCTGGCGCGTCCGATGGAGATCGGCGCGGACCTGGCCTGGGGCGCCGGGGACTGGGCGGAGGTGCGGCAGCGCGCCCAGCGGGCGGGGCGGGCGTACATCTGGCTCAACCTCGTCGAGCAGCGGCTGCGCGCGGTGGTCGCGGCGGTCCTGCGGCCGGTCTACGAGCCGGTGCACGGCGAGGAGTGGGTGGTGGCCGCGGCCGGGCCGGCCGGGCAGGAGTGGGTCCAGCGGGCGGTGGCCGTCCGCGAGGTCAGCCGCCGCAAGGGCTATCTGCTCGACCCGGCCGACGACAATCTGCTGTCCTTCCTCACCCTGCCGCAGTTGCGCGAGCTCATGGTGCAGCACTGGCCCTGCTTCGAGCCGTACTTCGAGGCGCGCCGCGAGCTGGAGCTGGCCCTGGACGAGCTGGAGGTGGCCCGCAGCGCGGTGGCCCGCAACCGCGCGCTGTCCCCGGCCGTGCTCGCCCAGGCCGAGCGGATCTCGGCCCGGCTGCTGGACCTGCTGGGCGCCGGCCGGGACGTCCCCTCCGCCCGCCGGCTCCCGGTGGACGCGGTGGAGGAGCTGGTCGGCGACCGCTTCGCGGACGTCGTCGGCGTCCACCCGGACCGGGTGCGCCTCCAGCGCCAGCTCCCGGCCGAGGACCTGTTCGGCGGCGCGCGGCGGCTGGACGCCATCGGCATCGGCCTCAACCTGCTGGTCCAGAACTACTCCGGCCGCCGGCTGATGCGGCTGGCCGACTCCGGCTGCCGGGTGCGGCTGCTCTTCCTCAACCCGGCCAGCAGCGCGGTACGGCGCCGGGAGCGGGAGCTGGGGCTGAAGAAGGGCGAGCTGAGCCGTTCGGTGGAGACGAACATCCTCCACATGCGCCGGGTCCGCACCCGGGTGCGGGACACCGGGGCCTTCGAGATCCACGTCTTCGACGAGACGCCGCGCTTCACCGCCTACCTCGTCGACGGCGACGGGCCGGACGGCGTCGCCGTCGTCCAGTCGTACCTGCGGCGGACCCGCGGCATGGAGGCCCCGGTGCTGGTGCTGCGCGGCGGCGGCCGGGATCTCGTGCACGGGGGCGCGTACGGCGGTCCCGGGCCGGTGGGGGAGGGCAGCGAGCACGGGCTGTTCCATCTCTACCGCGAGGAGTTCGAGTCGGTCTGGACGGACTCCCGGCCGGTGTCCTGAGCCGCCGGTCCCGAGCCGCCCGCCGATGGGACCGCCGTGCGGCGCGGTCCACCGGACCGCGCCGCACGGCGCCGGGAGCGGCGGGGGCCGTCCCGCCGGTCACATCCGGACGGGCTCCCGCTCGTCGCCGGACCGGGGACCCGGCCCCCGGTCCGGCGCGGCGGCGGGTCCGCCGGAGGGCGCGGTGCGTGTCGCCGGGGGCTCGTCGTGCGTCAGGTCCGGCAGCCACCGCAGCACGCGCGGGAAGTACCAGTTCCGCTCGCCCAGCAGCGCCATCGCGGCGGGCAGGACGACCGCCCGGATGAGCGTGGCGTCGATGAGCACCGCGGCGGCCAGCCCGACCCCCATCTGCTGCATGCTCTGCATGGAGAGCGTTCCGAAGATCGCGAAGACGCCGACCATGATGGCCGCGGCGCTGGTCACGACGCCCGCCGTGGTGGCGATGCCCCGCCGTACCGCCTCGTGCGTGCCGTGGCCGAGCGTCCACGCCTCGCGGATCCGGGAGACCACGAAGACGTGGTAGTCCATGCTCAGCCCGAACAGGATCACGAACAGGAACAGCGGCAGCCAGGAGACGATCGCCCCGGCCTCCTCGGCGCCCACCAGCCAGGCACCCCAGCCGTACTGGAAGACGGCGGTGAGGATGCCGTACGCCGCACCCACCGACAGCAGGTTGAGCACGATGGAGGTGAGCGCGATCGTCAGGGAGCGGAACGACATCAGCATCAGCAGGAAGGAGAGGGCAACGACGAAGGCGAGGACCGGGAGCACCGACCCGGAGATCTGGTCGGTGAAGTCCTTGGACGCGGCGACCGCCCCGCCGATCGGCGCCTCGACGACCTCGACCGCGCCCAGGGTGGCCGGGCGCACCTCCTCGCGCAGCACGGTCAGGCTCCGCTCCGCCCGCTCCTGGTCCGAGCCGCCCACCAGGGGGACGTTGATGACGGCGAGGTTCTCCGCCTCGTGCACGGTCACCTCGACCGGCCCCTCGGAGGCGCCGGAGGACAGCGCCCGCTCCCGGAAGTCCGCGATGGCCGCCCGCACCGGGGCGGCGCCGATGTCGTCCGCCGCGACGACCACCTCGGCGGGCTCGGAGCCGCCGGGGAACGCCTCGTTGACCCGGTTGTAGGTCTGGACGATCGGCAGGGAGTCGCCGAACTCCTGGTCCAGTGTCAGGTTCTCGGTCCGCATCCCGAGCGCCGGGAGGGCGACGGCCACCAGGAGGCCCACCGAGACCGCCAGCCACACCGCGGGACGCCGCAGCACCCGGCCGAGCACCGCGCGCCAGACCCGGCTCTCGCCGTCCGCACCACCGGTACGGCCGGCTCCGCCGGCCCGCCGTCCGAGCCGGTCCAGGAACGGCACCCGGCCCTTGTCGACACGCTCGCCCAGCAGCGACAGCAGCGCGGGCAGGACCGTCACCGAGCCGACCATGGCGACCCCGACCACCATCAGCGAGGCCAGGCCCATCCCCTCGAAATCGGCGACCCCGGTGAGCATCATCCCCACCATCGCCACCATGACCGTGACACCGGAGACCAGGATCGCCCGGCCGGAGGTGGCCGCCGCGGTCTCCAGGGCCGTACGGGCGTCCCGGCCCGCCCGCCGCTCCTCGCGCTCGCGGCGCAGGTAGAACAGGCAGTAGTCCACTCCCACAGCCAGGCCCACCAGCAGCATCACCGAGTTGGCGTTGTCACCCATCGGCACGACATGGCCGGCCACGCCCATCAGGCCCATGGTGGCGGCGATCGCCATGAGGGCCAGGACGACCGGCAGCAGCGCCGCGACCAGCGCGCCGAAGGCGATCAGCAGGATGCCGAAGGCGATCGGCACCGCCGAGAACTCCGCCTGCCGGAAGTCGTCGCCGAAGGCGTCGTCGAAGGCCTTCCCCATGCTGGCGCCGCCGATCTCCGCGATCCGCAGCTCGCCCTCGTGGCGGTCCTGCACCTTCGCCACGGCTCCGACCACCGGGTCGATCCGCTCGGCGGCGGTCTCCGGATCACCGCGCAGCGTGTAGCGCACGAGCGCCGAGCGCCCGTCCGGGGAGATCGTGCCGGTCTCGTAGGGGGAGGCCACCGAGGAGACCTCGCCCGAGTCCCGGACCGCGGCGGCCACCTCGTCCACCGCGGCGCGGAACTCGCCGTCCGTCGCCTTCGTTCCCCTCCCGACGGCCTGCACGAGGACGCTCCCGGCCGACGGCTCCGTCAGCCCGGCCTCCTCGATCAGCCGGGCCGCCTGCCCGTACTCGCCCGGGAGCCGTTCGCCCTCTCCGGTCTCCGCCTTCCCCGCCACACCGCCCGCGCCCAGGGCCAGTACGACGAACAGCACCCAGATCCCCACCGCGGCCCAGCGGTGCCGGACGCTCCACCCCCCGACGCGTGCGGCCACCCCACGCGGTCTTCTGCGTTCCGCTGTCCCGGTACGCGGGTTGTACGACACGGCCCATCCCCCTGACACGCGGCGACGGCCCGGTGCCGTCACCTTCCGCACCGACGCTATGGCGGGGGGAGCGCGCGGCCCATCCCGCCCACCGGTGAGCCGGGTGGCTGCCACCCCCCGCCCGGGGGTGGGGAAACCCCCACCCCCGGAGAACCCGTGTCCCTCACCGGTAACGTGCGGTTCCGCGGGAACCGCAGCGCGCGGATCCCCCGGGGACCGCCGGAAAAGCGGGTGCGGGGTGTTCGCCGACGACCCTAGAG
Organism: Streptomyces carminius; assembly: GCF_002794255.1. Classification (GTDB taxonomy): domain Bacteria; phylum Actinomycetota; class Actinomycetes; order Streptomycetales; family Streptomycetaceae; genus Streptomyces; species Streptomyces carminius. The sequence goes on along the minus strand of NZ_PGGW01000071.1, from coordinate 155,399 downwards.
TCGGATCATGCCCGCTTCCCGCCCCGCCCACATCGCCATGTTCAGCATCGCCGCCGCCGGCCATGTGCACCCCTCCCTGGAGGTGATCCGCGAGCTCGTGCGGCGCGGGCACCGGGTCAGCTACGCCATCCCCGAGTCCTTCGCGGAGGTGGTGGCGGACACCGGCGCCGAGCCGAGGATCTACTCCTCCACCCTGCCGACCGACGACGACCCGGACGACTGGGGCACCGAGCTGATCGACAACGTTGAGCCGTTCCTGGACGACGCGATCCAGGCGCTGCCCCGGCTCGCGAAGCTGTTCGAGGGTGACGAGCCCGACCTCGTCCTGGCCGACATCACCTCCTACCCCGCCCGGGTCCTCGCCCGGCGCTGGGGCGTGCCCCACGTCCAGCTCTCGCCGAACCTGGTCGCCTGGGAGGGCTACGAGGAGGAGGTGGCCGAGCCGATGTACGCCGAGCTGAAGCGCACCCCGCGCGGCATCGCCTACTACGAGCGCTTCGAGCGCTGGCTGGCCGGCAACGGTGTGGCGATGGACCCCGACCGCTTCGTGGGACGGCCCGACCGCTGCCTGGTGCTGATCCCGCGGGTGCTCCAGCCCCACGCCGACCGGGTGAACGAGGACGTCTACACCTTTGTCGGCGCCTGCCAGGGCGACCGCGCCCACCAGGGGCAGTGGCACCGGCCCGAAGGAGCCGAGGGCAGGAAGGTGCTGTTGGTCTCCCTGGGGTCGAGCTTCACCAAGGAGCCCGCCTTCTACCGGGAGTGCGTCGCGGCCTTCGGCGATCTGCCCGGCTGGTACGTCGTACTCCCGATCGGCAGGCATGTGGACCCGGCCGAGCTCGACCCGGAGGGGCGCGGCCTGCCCGGCAACGTCGAGGTGTGCTCCTGGGTGCCGCAGCTTGCGGTCCTGAAGCAGGCCGACGCCTTCGTCACCCACGCCGGAGCCGGCGGCAGCCAGGAGGGGCTGGCCTGCGAGGTGCCGATGGTCGCCGTACCACAGGCCGTCGACCAGTTCGGCAACGCCGAGATGCTGCGCAGCCTGGGCGTGGCCCGGTACCTGCCCAAGGAGGAGGCCACCGCCGGCGCCCTGCGCACCGCCGTGCTGGAGCTGACCGGCGACCCGGCCGTCGCCGGGCGGCTGCGCGAGATCCGCGCGGGGATGGCCGCCGAGGGCGGCACCTCCCGCGCGGCGGACCTGATCGAGGCGGAGCTGGACCGGGCCGGTACGCGGGCCGGGGCGGTACGGGACTGACCGCCGCCGTCGCACTCCGGGCCGGTGCCGTGACCGGGAGGGCCCATCGGCTCGCGCCCCCGGCCCGGCGCCGGGCCGCCGGAGCCGCTGGAGCCGCCGGGCGCGAAGGCGGCCCCTCGTCCCGCGGCACCTTTCCCGCCTCCGGCGAGGGACCCCGGCGGACCTCCCCGGACGGAACGACTAGGGTCCCGGTATGACGGGACAACCGGGACAGCCGCAGAGGTATGTGGCGCTGCTGCGCGGGATCAACGTGGGCGGGCACCGGAAGGTGCCCATGGCCGAGCTGCGCGAGACACTGACGGGGCTGGGCTGGGACGGCGTACGCACCCACCTGGCCAGCGGAAACGCCGTCTTCACCACCGCAGGGCGGGACACCGGGGAGCTGGCGCGGGTGCTGGGGGCCGCGCTCGCCGAGCGGTTCGGCTTCACCGTCGACTGCCTGGTCCGTACCGCCGGCGAGCTGCGCGCGGCGGCCGAGGCCTGCCCCTACCCGGCCGACAGCGACCCGGCGAAGCTGCTGGTCCTCTTCCTCGACCGGGCCCCGGACGCCGCGCGGCTGGCGGCGGTGGACGCGGCGGCCTTCGCGCCGGATGAGTTCCGGGCCGGGGAGCGCGAGCTGTACTGCTGGTTCCCCGGCGGCATGGGCCGCAGCAAGCTGCCCGGCGCGCTGGAGGCCGCCTGCCGGGGGCGGACGGTCACCGGACGCAACTGGCGCACGGTCACCGCCCTGCTGGACATGCTCGCCCGGTAGGAAGGACGAGCCCCGGCAGGCGGGGAGCCGGTCAGGCGCTGATGGGCAGGCCCCCGGCCGTCGGCGACACCGTCTCCGGCCACGCCGCCGCGGCCTCGTCGTAGCGGCGGGCCAGCAGCGCGGCCAGCTCCGGGGCGTCGCCCAGCACCGGGGCCAGCACGTCCGCGCCCGCCTCGCGGGCGCCCGCGGCGATGCGGTCCGGCAGGAAGCCGGGCGCGATGACGTACGGGGCGACGGCCACCCGCCGTACGCCCGCCGCGCGCAGCTCCCGGACCGCGTCGGCGGTGCGGGGAAGGGCAGCGGAGGCGAACGCGGGCCGCACGGCGCACCAACCGGCGGTACGCCGCCACTCCCGCGCGATTTCTGCGATCACCGCGATCGCCTCCGGGTCACTGGAGCCCGCCGAGGCCAGGACGACTCCGGTCGAGCACTCGTCGCCGGGCCGCAGCCCGGCCTGGCGCAGCCGCCGCCGCAGGGCGGCCGTCAGCAGCCGGTCCGGGCCCAGCACCCCGGCCTGGCGCACCGCCAGCCGCGGCAGGCGGGCGGCCGTCTCGCCCAGCACCTGGGGGATGTCCGCCTTGGCGTGGAAGGCGCGGGTGAGCAGCAGCGGCAGGGCCACCACCCGGCGCACCCCCTCGTCGTGCAGCCGGGCGAGCGTCCGGGGGACGGACGGCGCGTTGAAGTCCAGATGGCCGACCTCGACCCGCACCCCGGGGCGCAGGGTCCGCAGCCGCGCGCACAGCGCCGCCACGGTCGCGGCGTGCCGGGGGTCGCGGCTGCCGTGGGCGACGACCAGCAGGGCCGGCCGGCCGGCACCGCTGCCGGTGCCGGCGCGGTACGGGGAGGGCGGGGGAACGGTCCGCACGGGCCGGCTCACCTCCCGGCCGCGGCCAGCCCGCGGCTGTGCAGGACCCGGCGTTCCACCGGCGAGAACAGCGCCGACTCGACGGCCACGCCCACGGCCAGGATCAGCACCACAGAGGCCAGCACCAGGCTCATCTCGCCGCTCTGCCGCCCGGCGTCCAGCATCCGGCCGATGCCGGGCAGCGGAGTGGCGGTGATCAGCTCGGCGGTCATCAGGGCGCGCCAGCCGAAGGTCCAGCCGTGCCGCAGCGCGGTGACGAAGCCGGGCAGGGCGGCGGGCACCAGGACGTGGACGGCGCCGGTCAGCCCGCCGGCGCCCATCGAACGGCCCGCCCGGAGCAGCAGCGGCGGCACCTGGTCCACGGCGGCGGTCACCCCGACGGCGATCGACGGGACGGCGCCCAGCAGCACCACCGCGTACACCGCGCCCTCGGAGTTGCCCAGCGCGATCACCGCGACGGGCACCAGCGCGGCGGCGGGCAGCGACTGCACGGCCGACAGGATCGGTCCCAGCACCGTGCGCAGCATCGCCAGCCTCGTCAGCAGCAGCCCCAGCGGAACACCGATGGCCACCGAGGCGGCGAAGCCGGTCAGACAGCGCAGCAGGCTGTGGCCCAGCGCGGGCAGCAGGGTGCCGTCCGACCAGGCACCGGCCAGCTCGCGCCACACGGCGGCCGGGGCGGGCAGGGTGGCCGACCAGCCCAGCGTGTGGGCCGTCTGCCACAGCGCCAGCACCAGGGCGATCGCCGCCAGCGGGGGCGCGACCTTGGCCAGCACCCGCCGGGAGGCGGCCCCGGGCGTGGAGGCGGGGGACTCCAGGGCGTCCAGACCGGACGCCATCTCGTCGGAGTCGTCGGAGGCCCCGGAGACGCCGGAGGTGCCGCCGGGGCCGGCCGGATCGTCGGCGTCCGCCGCCTTCCGCAGGCCCTGCCGGGAGTCCTCGGTGTCAGTGGCGGGCATGGCGGACGATCTCCTCGTGCAGATGGCCGGTGATCTCCCGGGCGAGGGAGGTGACCGAAGAGTCCTCGATACGGCGCGGGTGGGGAGCGTCCACCCGCCACTCGTGCGCGATCCGGCCCGGACGCGAGGACAGCAGCACCACCCGCTGGCCCAGCCGCACCGCCTCGCGGACGTTGTGGGTGACGAACAGGACGGTCAGCTCCCGCTCGCGCCACACCCGGGTCAGCTCCTCGTGGAGCAGGTCGCGGGTGATGGCGTCCAGCGCGGCGAAGGGCTCGTCCATCAGCAGCACCCGGCTGCCCTGCGCCAGCGAGCGGGCCAGCGCCACGCGCTGCCGCATGCCGCCGGAGAGCTGGTGCACCCGCTTGCCGTAGGCGTCCGGCAGCCGCACCAGCCGCAGCAGTTCCTCGGCCCGGCCGCGCCGCTCGGCCCTGGGCACCCCGGCCAGCTTCAGCGCCAGCTCCACGTTGCGGCCGGCGCTCAGCCACGGGAACAGGGCGTGGTCCTGGAACATCAGCGCGGGCCGCCCGTGCGGCACCCGCACCTCGCCCGAGGTCGGCCGGTCCAGCCCGGCGACCAGGTTGAGCAGGGTGGACTTGCCGCAGCCGGAGGCGCCCAGCAGGCAGACGAACTCCCCGGGCGCGACCCGCAGCCCGATGTCGTCCAGCACCTGCTGGCCGCCTCCGCCGCCGCGGTGGGGACCGAAGCTCTTCGACACGTGCTCGAGCCGCACCGCGTACGGGCCGTGCTGCCCGGTCTGCTGCTCGGTGTGCGGCCCGTCCTGCTGACCGGTCTGCCGCCCGGCCCCGGCGCCGGTGACGGACGGCGCCGGGGCGGCGGTGGCGAGTTCGGTGGACACAGCGGAGTCCTCTCGTCGTTCGCCACCCGGGGGCGGGCGGCGCTACGGCTGGGGTGCGCCGACGTGCGCGGCGGGGACGTGCGGGGCGTGCGGCAGGAGGTGTCGCGGGGCGTGCGGCGGGGGTACCGGGGTCACCGACGGCATCCCGCCAGTCCGCCCTGCCCGCTGCCCACGGCGCCGCTGCCGATGCGGCCGCCGGTGAGGTCGAAGGTGGCGAAGGCGTTCTCCGGCGCCCCGGCCGCCGTCCTCACCGTCACCGTCACCGTCACCGTCGTCGTCATGGTCAGAAGTCCCATCCGTCGTCGGCACCGGTGCCGGCACCGTCGGCGGCGGTTCCGGCCGTCCTGGCGGCGGCCTCGGCGAAGGCGTCACCGGCCATGCCGGCGGTGAGGGTGGCGCCGTCGGCGGGGTCGATCAGCAGAAACGATCCGGTGCGCCGGGAGAGGGCGTAGGCGTCCAGCGGCAGCGGCTCGGCGGTACGGATCCGCACCCGGCCGATGTCGTTGGCCGCCAGCTCGCCCGGCTCGGGGTGTTGGGAGAGGTCGTCCAGGGTCAGCCGGGAGGGGATCTCCTTGACGATCGCCTTCACGGTGCGGGTGGTGTGCTTCAGCAGCACCCGCTGGCCGACCCGCAGCGGGGTGTCGTGCAGATGGCAGACGGTGGCGGTGACGTCCTGGGTGGTGGTCGGGGCCTCCTCGGCGGGGGCGATCAGGTCGCCGCGGGAGATGTCGAGGTCGTCCGCCAGCCGGAGGGTGACGGACTGCGGGGCCCAGGCGTTGGCCACGGACTGGCCGAGCACGTCGATGCCCTCGACGGTGGAGGTGCGGCCCGAGGGCAGCACCGTCACCCGCTGGCCGACGCGGAACGCGCCGGAGGCGATCTGGCCCGCGTAGCCGCGGTAGTCGGGGTGCTCGGGCGTCTGGGGGCGGATGACGTACTGCACCGGGAAACGGGCCGCGCAGGCCGCCAGGTCGTGGCTGACCGGGACGGTCTCCAGATGCTCCAGGACGGTCGGGCCGCTGTACCAGTCCATGTTCGCGGACGGGGTCACCACGTTGTCGCCGACCAGCGCCGAGATGGGGATCGCGGTGATCTCGGGGACGCCCAGGGAGGCGGCGTAGGCGGTGAACTCGTCCGCGATGGCCGAGAAGACCGCCTCGCCGTAACCGGCCAGGTCCATCTTGTTGACGGCCAGCACCACGTGCGGGACGCGCAGCAGGGCGGCGACCGCGGCGTGCCGGCGGGTCTGCTCGACCACGCCGTTGCGGGCGTCGACCAGGATGATGGCCAGTTCGGCGGTGGAGGCGCCGGTGACCATGTTGCGGGTGTACTGCACATGGCCGGGGGTGTCGGCCAGGATGAACCGGCGGCGCGGGGTGGCGAAGTAGCGGTAGGCGACGTCGATGGTGATGCCCTGCTCGCGCTCCGCGCGCAGGCCGTCGGTCAGCAGGGCCAGGTCCGGGCCCTCGGCGCCGCGGCTGCGGGAGGCGTGCTCGACGGCCTCCAGCTGGTCGGCCAGGACCGACTTGGAGTCGTGCAGCAGCCGCCCGACCAGGGTGGACTTGCCGTCGTCCACGCTCCCGGCGGTGGCGAAGCGCAGCAGCGAGGTGGTCGCGAGCAGCTCCGCCGCGGCGGAGGCGGTGCCCGTCCCGGTGCCCGCTGCGGTGTCGTTGACGGTGTCGTTGGCGGTGTCGGCGGTCATCGGATCAGAAGTACCCTTCACGCTTGCGGTCCTCCATGGCGGCCTCCGACAGCTTGTCGTCGGCCCTGGTCGCGCCCCGCTCGGTGAGCCGGGATGCCGCGATCTCCGCGATGACCTGCTCGATGGTGACGGCGTCGGAGTCCACCGCACCGGTGCAGGACATGTCGCCGACGGTGCGGTAGCGCACCTGGCGCGTCTCGACCGTCTCGCCCTCCTTCGGGCCGCCCCACTCGCCCGGCGCCAGCCACATGCCGCTGCGGCGGAAGACCTCGCGGGTGTGGGCGTAGTAGATGGCCGGGAGTTCGATCTTCTCCCGGGCGATGTACTGCCACACGTCCAGCTCGGTCCAGTTGCTCAGCGGGAAGACCCGTACGTGCTCCCCGGGCGCGTGGCGGCCGTTGTAGAGCTGCCACAGCTCGGGGCGCTGGCGGCGCGGGTTCCAGCCGCCGAACTCGTCGCGCAGCGAGAACACCCGCTCCTTGGCGCGGGCCTTCTCCTCGTCGCGGCGCCCGCCGCCGAAGACCGCATCGAACCGGCCCGTCTCGATCGCGCGCAGCAGCGGCACCGTCTGCAGCGGGTTGCGGGTGCCGTCCGCGCGCTCGCGCAGCTCGCCGCGGTCGATGAACTCCTGCACGGAGGCCACGTGCAGCCGCAGCCGGTGCTCGGCCACCACGCGGTCCCGGTAGGCGATCACCTCGGGGAAGTTGTGGCCGGTGTCCACGTGCAGCAGCGCGAAGGGCACCGGCGCCGGGGCGAACGCCTTCAGCGCCAGGTGCAGCATCACGATGGAGTCCTTGCCACCGGAGAACAGGATCACCGGCCGCTCGAACTCACCGGCCACCTCGCGGAAGATGTGCACCGCCTCGGACTCCAGCGCGTCCAGGTGGGTGAGTGTGTACGGGGCTCCGGTGTCCCCGGCGGGCTCGCTCTCCCCGGTCGTGGCGGGCCCGGTCGTCCCAGTCGCCCCGGTCGCTTCGGTCGCGGTCGTCACGCCAGTCCCCTCTCGGCGAGCAGTGCGTACAGCCTGGCTGCGGAGTCCTGAACGGTCTCGGTGTGCGCCTCGATCCGCAGATCGGGGTCGGCCGGCGGCTCGTAGGGGTCGTCCACTCCGGTCAGCCCGGTCAGCTCGCCCGCGGCCTGCCGGGCGTACAGCCCCTTCACGTCGCGCTCGGAGCACACCTCGACCGGGGTGGCCACATGGACCTCCAGATACGCGGTGCCCTCCGCCTGGTGGCGCTTGCGCACCGCCTCGCGGCTGTCGGCGTACGGCGCGATCACCGGGACCAGGGCCTTCACCCCGTTGGAGGCGAGCAGTTCGGCGACGAAGCCGATCCGCTGCACGTTGGTGTGCCGGTCCGCCCGGGAGAAGCCCAGCCCGGCGGAGAGGAACTCCCTCACCTCGTCGCCGTCCAGCACCTCCACCCGGTGCCCCTCCTCGCGCAGCCGGCCGGCCAGCGCGTGGGCGATCGTCGTCTTGCCGGCGCTCGGCAGACCGGTGAGCCAGACCGTGGCCCCCTCGCCGGTCCCGCCCGCGCCGGGGGCGGTCGCCCCGCTCATCCGCAGCTCCTCGTCCGTCGGGTCATCTGTCGGGTCATCGCCGTGTCATCCGTCGGGTCATCCGTCCGGCCTTCCGGGTCGGCCATCAGACGTGCAGTCCGCACTCGGTCTTGCCGCGCCCGGCCCAGCGGCCGGCCCGGGCGTCCTCGCCCGCCGACACCCGCCGGGTGCAGGGGGCGCAGCCGACGGAGGCGTAGCCGTCCATCAGCAGGGGGTTGGTCAGCACACCGTGCTCGGCGACGTAGGCGTCCACGTCGTCCTGGGTCCAGCGGGCGATCGGCGAGACCTTGACCTTGCCGCGCCGCTCGTCCCAGCCGACGACCGGGGTGTTCGCCCGGGTCGGGGACTCGTCGCGGCGCAGGCCGGTGGCCCAGGCGTCGTACGCCCGCAGCCCCCGCTCCAGGGGGGCGACCTTGCGCAGCGCGCAGCACAGGTCCGGATCGCGGTCGTGCAGCCGCGGCCCGTGCTCGGCGTCCTGCTCGGCCACCGTCTGCCGCGGGGTGAGCGTGATGACGTTGACGTCCATCACCTCCGCCACCGCGTCCCGGGTGCCGATGGTCTCCGGGAAGTGGTAGCCGGTGTCGAGGAACACCACGTCCACCCCGGGCATCGCCCGCGAGGCGAGGTGCGCGACGACCGCGTCCTCCATCGAGGAGGTCACGCAGAAGCGCGGTCCGAAGGTGTCGGCGGCCCAGCGCAGGATCTCCAGGGCCGGGGCGTCCTCCAGCTCGTGGCCCGCCTTCTCGGCGACGTGCCGCAGTTCGCCGGCGTCCCGCCGCAGGTCCGGCCGGTCGTCGGTGGGGGTCATCGGACGCTCCCTTCGTTCTCGCCCGGGCCGGACCGCCGCAGCCCCTCGGCCAGCAGGCCGAGGAAGGACAGCTTGAAGGCGCGGTTGCAGGAGGCGCACTCCCAGGCGCCGTGGCCGGCCTCGGACGGGCGCAGGTCCTCGTCCCCGCAGTAGGGGCAGTAGAACGGCGCGGCCCGCTCGCTCACTTGAGGTCCCCCTCACCGGCGCGGGCCGCCCACTGGGCGAACCGCTCGCCGTCCTGCCGCTGCTCCTGGTAGCGGGTCAGGACGCGCTCGACGTAGTCGGGCAGCTCGGTGGCGGTGACCTTCAGCCCGCGGACCTTGCGGCCGAAGCCGGGGTCCAGGCCGAGGGAGCCGCCCAGGTGCACCTGGTAGCCCTCGACCTGGTTGCCGTCGGCGTCGGTGACGAGCTGGCCCTTGAGGCCGATGTCCGCGGTCTGGATGCGGGCGCAGGAGTTGGGGCAGCCGTTGACGTTGATGGCGACCGGTTCGTCGAACTCCGGCATCCGGCGCTCCAGTTCGTCGATGAGCGAGGACGCGCGGCCCTTGGTCTCGACGATGGCCAGCTTGCAGAACTCGATGCCGGTGCAGGCCATGGTGCCGCGCCGGAAGACGGACGGACGCGCGGTCAGGTCCATCGCCTCCAGCCCTTCCACCAGGGACTCCACCTGGTCCCCGGGCACGTCCAGGACGAGCATCTTCTGCTCGACGGTGGTGCGGACCCGGCCCGAGCCGTGCGCCTCGGCCAGCTCGGCGATCTTGGTGAGGGTGGTGCCGTCGACGCGGCCGACGCGGGGGGCGAAGCCGACGTAGTACCGGCCGTCCTTCTGGGCGTGCACACCGATGTGGTCGCGCCAGCGCCGGTCGGGGAGCTCGGGGGCGGGGCCGTCGGCCAGCTTCCGCGTCAGGTACTCGTCCTCCAGCACCTGGCGGAACTTCTCCGGTCCCCAGTCGGCGACCAGGTACTTCAGCCGGGCGCGGTTGCGCAGCCGGCGGTAGCCGTAGTCGCGGAAGATCGAGACGACGCCCTCCATGACGTCCGGGACGTCCTCCAGCGGCACCCAGGCGCCCAGCCGGACGCCGAGTTTGGGATTGGTGGACAGGCCGCCGCCCACCCACAGGTCGAAGCCGGGGCCCAGCTCGGGGTGGCGGACGCCGACGAAGGAGACGTCGTTGATCTCGTGTGCCACGTCCAGCAGCGGGGAGCCGGAGATGGCGGTCTTGAACTTGCGCGGCAGGTTGGAGTACGCCGGATTGCCGACGATGCGGCGCTTGGCCTCCTCCAGGGCGGGGGTGCCGTCGATGATCTCGTCGGCGGCGATCCCGGCGACCGGCGAGCCGAGGAAGGCGCGCGGGGTGTCGCCGCACGCCTCGGTGCTGGACAGGCCCACGCTCTCCAGCCGGCGCCAGATCTCGGGGACGTCCTCGATCCGCACCCAGTGGAGCTGGATGTTCTGCCGGTCGGTGATGTCGGCGGTGCCGCGGGCGAACTCCTGGGAGATCTCGCCGATGACGCGCAGCTGCTCGGTGGTCAGCCGTCCGCCGTCGATGCGCACGCGCATCATGAAGTACTCGTCGTCCAGCTCCTCCGGCTCCAGGACCGCGGTCTTGCCGCCGTCGATCCCGGGCTTGCGCTGGGTGTACAGGCCCCACCAGCGCATCCGGCCGCGCAGGTCGGAGGGGTCGATGGAGTCGAAGCCCCGGTGGGCGTAGATCGTCTCAATGCGTGTCCGCACATTGAGACCGTCATCGTCCTTCTTGACCTGCTCGTTGCCGTTGAGAGGGGTGAAGTGTCCGGCGGCCCACTGACCTTCGCCGCGGTGGCGGCCGGCCTTGCGGCGGGTCGGGGCAGCGCTGGCTGGCTTGCGGGTGTCGGCCATGGCGGTGTCTACGTCCTTCGGCTGGACTCGGCTGCGCCGGTGCGGGGCGGATCCGCGCGGGGCGCGCGGACGTGCGCGCTCTCCGGCGCGGAGCGTGGGGCGGGGATCGCCTGCCCGCGGTGTCGGGGCGGCGGGGGTGCGGCGGTGCTGGGACTGTCAGCCCGCCGGACAGATGGCGCTGGACATGCGGCCGAGGTCGACGTGCCGCCGACTCACCAAGGCAATTCCAGCTCGAGACATGACAGAAGCGTGGCACGCGTTTCTCGCGGCAGTCCACCGCTATCCGAGATATGGACAAAGCCGTCCCGCCTGGTGAGACGCTGTGGTGTCGCTCACAGCTCCGGGGGATGTGGGGCGAACGCTTTCGGCCACGGACCCGGCGCGGGCACGGCCGGCTCCCGCGTCACCCTGGTGCCGAAGAGCCGGAAACCGCGCCGGGTGTAGTTCGCCCGCGCGTGGGGGCCGTCCTTGGAGCAGGTGTGCAGCCACACCCGCCGGGTGGGCTCCCGCCCCGGCGCGCGCTCCGCCAGGTCCCAGGCGCGCGCGGTCGCGTACGACAGCAGATGGCCGCCGATACCCCGCCCCCGGAAGGCCGGGATCAGGCCGAAATAGGCGATCTCCACCACGCCGCCCGGCTGCGGGTCCAGTTCGGCGTATCCGGCCGGGGTGCCGTGCTCGAACGCCGCCCAGGTCTCCACACCGGGCCGGGCCAGGTACGCCTGCCACCGCGCGTACGGCCACCCCAGCCGGTCCGTCCAGGTGACGTCCCCGCCGACGGCGGTGTAGAGGAACCGGCTGAACTCCGGGCTGGGGACCCGGGCCAGGGCGATCCGGACGCCGGACCCGGGATCCGGGACGCGGGCGGGGGAGAGGTCCTCCGGTGCGGTCTGCTCGAACGACCAGGTGGTGACGGTGACGGTCCCGGTGGTCCCGGTCGTCGCCGCGTGTTCGGGGTTCTCCACGCCGCCCAGTGAAGCACGCCGCCGGAACACGCGTCCGCCGGCCCGTTTGCGGCCCGGTCCCGCTCCGGTTCCCGCCCGGATCCGGTCCGGGCCCGCCGGGCGCGGGAGAAGCGGGCGGACCCGGGCCACAATGACCGGCATGCCCACGATCAGCAGCGCCCCGAAAGGCGGCCGGGCCGACGGCTCCGCCCCCGCGCCCCCCGTCGCCGTCCTCGGCGAGTGCGTCGCCGACGCCTTCACCGTCCCGGCCGACAGCACCTCCGGGACGGGCAACGGGCCGGACCTGCCCACACTCGGCCTGGAGGTCCTGCCCGGCGGCGGCCCCGCCAACACCGCCGTGGCGCTCGCCCGGCTCGGCACCCCCACCCGCTTCCTCGGCCGGCTGTCGCAGGACGTCTTCGGCAGGCTCTTCCGCGCGCACCTGACCGCCTCCGGGGTGGACCTCGGCGCGGCGGTGACGACCGGTCGGCCCGCCACCCTGGCCGTCGCGGACCTCGATGCCGAGGGCCGTGCCGACTACTCCTTCCACGCCGAGGGCACCGCCGACTGGCAGTGGACGGACGAGGAGCTGGCGACGGCCGCGGCGGCCCCCATGGCCTGCCTGCACACCGGTTCGCTGGCGCTGGTGCGGCCACCGGGCTCGGAAGCGGTGGAGCGGCTGCTGGAGCGGGCGCGGGAGCGGGCCACCGTCTCGCTGGACCCCAACGTCCGGCCGCTGCTGGTGGACCCGGCCGTCTACCGGGAGCGGCTGCCGCGCTGGTGCGCGGCGGCCGACATCCTGCGGCTGTCCGACGACGACCTCGGCCACCTCCTGCCCGGCCTGGACCCCGGGGCCGCCGCCGACGTCTTCCACGGCCACGGCGTCCGGCTGGTCGTCGTCACGCTCGGCGGCGACGGCGCCCTGGCCTCCCTGGACGGCGAGCGGCTGCGGGTACCCGCCCCGCCCGTGGAGGTGGTCGACACCGTCGGCGCGGGCGACTCGTTCATGGCCGGTCTGCTCCACGCCCTGCACACCGGCGGGGCCCTGGGCGGACGGCTGGACGGCCTGACCCCCGGCCTGCTGGCGGAAGCTCTGGCCACCGGGGCCGCGGTCGCCGCCGCGACCTGCGCGGCCCGCGGTGCCAACCCGCCCTGGAAGCACCAGATGGGCGGGCAACGGCGCGGCTGAGCGGGCCGGTGGCGGGGCCGGACGGGGAAGGCGGGACCTTGGTCCCGGGGCCGGTCCGGGGCCGGGACCTTCGGCCTGCGGCAGGGGTCCCTTCGGCGGCTGCGGCACCGGGTGCCCAGGGCGTGCAATGGAGGTACCGAAGCCCCCGCGTTCAGGAGTGAGCCCCCATGGCAGCAGCCGCCGCACGTCCCACCGTCCCGTCGGACGCCAAGGCCGCCATGACCGCCGAGATCGCTGTCGACACGCTGGTGGCGCACGCCGTCAAGGCCCTGGACGAGTACGCCTCGTTCACCCAGGAGCAGGTCGACCACATCGTGCGGAAGGCCTCGCTCGCCGCGCTGGGCAACCACTGCGAGCTCGCCGAACTCGCGATCGGCGAGACCGGCCGGGGCGTCTTCGAGGACAAGGCGATGAAGAACCTCTTCGCCTGCGAGCACGTCACCCACTCGATGGACGGCCTGAAGACGGTCGGCGTGATCCGCCGCGACGAGCTGAACGGCATCACCGAGATCGCCGAGCCGGTCGGCGTCGTCTGCGCCATGACCCCGGTGACCAACCCCACCTCCACCACGATCTTCAAGGCGCTCATCGCGCTGAAGACCCGCAACCCGATCGTCTTCGCCTTCCACCCCTCGGCCCAGCGGTGCAGCGCCGAGGCGGCCCGGATCGTGCGGGACGCCGCCGTGGCGGCCGGTGCCCCCGAGCACTGCGTGCAGTGGGTCGAGGAGCCCTCGATGGCGGCCACCGGGCGCCTGATGAACCACCCGGACGTCTCCACCGTCCTGGCCACCGGCGGCAACGCGATGGTCAAGGCGGCCTACTCGTGCGGCAAGCCGGCGCTCGGCGTCGGCGCGGGCAACGTCCCCGCCTACGTCCACCGCACCGCCGACGTACCGCGCGCCGTGCACGACATCGTGCTCTCCAAGGCCTTCGACAACGGCATGATCTGCGCCTCCGAGCAGGCTGCCGTCCTGGACACGGACATCTACGAGCGGGCGATCGCGGAGTTCCGCAAGCTCCACGCCCACCTGGCCACCGCCGAGGAGAAGGAGAAGCTGGAGAAGTTCCTGTTCGGCGCCACCGCCCGCGGCGCCGGCTGCGCCGGGGCGAGGCTCAACGCCGACGCGGTGGGCCGGCCGGTCACCTGGATCGCCGAGCAGGCCGGCTTCACCGTCCCCGAGGACGCCTCCGTCATCCTCGCCGAGATCTCCGGCGTCGGCCCGGCCGAGCCGCTCAGCCGCGAGAAGCTCTCCCCGGTGCTGGCCGTGCTGCGCGCCGAATCCACCGAACAGGGCATCGAACTGGCCGCGCAGATGGTGGAGTTCGACGGACTGGGCCACAGCGCCGTCATCCACACCGACGACGAGGAGCTCACCGAGCGCTTCGGCCGCCGCGTCAAGGCGGTGCGGATCATCGCCAACGCGCCCTCCAGCCTCGGCGGCATCGGCGACGTCTACAACTCCTTCCTCCCCTCGATGACCCTGGGCTGCGGCTCCTACGGCCACAACTCGGTCTCCGGCAACGTCACCGCCGTCGACCTGCTCAACATCAAGCGGGTGGGACGCCGGAACAACAACATGCAGTGGTTCAAGGTCCCCCCGAAGATCTACTTCGAGCGGCACTCGCTGCGCTACCTCGGCGACATGCGCGGCATGCGGCGCGTCACCGTCGTCACCGACCAGAACATGGACCGCCTGGGCTACCTCACCCGCGTCAAGGACATCCTCCGCTCGCGCCGCGAGCCGGTGAACCTCCAGATCATCGACGACATCGAGCCCAACCCGGAGCTGGCCACCGTCGAGCGCGGCGCCGCGAAGATGCGCGAGTTCGAGCCCGACACCATCGTCGCCCTCGGCGGCGGCTCGCCGATCGACGCCGCCAAGGTCATGTGGCTGATGTACGAGCACCCCGAGATCGCCTTCGCCGACACCAAGGAGAAGTTCTCCGACATCCGCAAGCGGGCCTTCACCTTCCCGCCGCTGGGGGAGAAGGCGAAGCTGATCGCGGTGCCCACCACCTCCGGCACCGGCGCCGAGGTCACCCCGTTCGCGGTCATCTCCGACCCGGCCGCGGCCCGCAAGTACCCGCTGGCCGACTACGCGCTCACCCCCGACGTCGCCATCGTCGACCCGGTGCTGACCGCCACCCTGCCGCCCGCCGTCACCGCCGACTCCGGCTTCGACGCCCTCACCCACGCCACCGAGGCGTACGTGTCGGTCTACGCCAACGACTACACCGACGGGCTGTGCCTCCAGGCCATCCGGCTGGTCTTCGAGAACCTGGAGAACTGCGTCACCCGCGGCGCCGAGGACCCCAAGGCCCGTGAGCGGATGCACAACGCTTCCACCATCGCCGGCATGGCCTTCGCCAACGCCTTCCTCGGCCTGGTGCACGCCATGTCCCACACCCTGGGCAACACCTTCCACCTCACCCACGGGAGGACCAACGCGCTGCTCCTGCCGCACGTCATCCGCCACAACGGCCGCATCCCCACCAAGCTGACCGGCTGGCCCAAGTACGAGACCTACCGGGCCCACGAGCGCTTCCAGGAGATCGCGGGGACGCTCGGCCTGCCGGCCGCCACCCCCGAGGAGGGCGTGGAGTCCTACGCCCGGGCCGTGGAGGACCTGCGCGCCCGGTGCGGGATCCCGGCCTCCTTCCAGGAGGCGGGCGTCGACGAGAAGGAGTTCCTCGCCGCCCTGCCCGAGCAGGCCCGCAACGCCTACGCCGACCAGTGCGCACCCGCCAACCCCCGGATGCCGATGCTCGGCGAGATGCGGACGCTGATGCGCCAGGCCTACTACGGCCGCACCGCCGGGGCCTGACCCGGTCCCGCCGCCCACCACCGCCTGACCCACCCCTTCAGGAGCCAGCGATGACCACCATTCCGCAGCCGCAGAGCCCGCACCGCTCCACCGGCGACGACCGCGACGCCACCCCCGGCACCCCGGCCACCCCGGCAGCCGACCCGGCCGCCACCCCCGCCCGGCACACCGTCGAGGGCGCCTGGAAGGGCTTCCGGGGCGGCCTGTGGCGGGACGCGATCGACGTCCGCGACTTCGTCCAGCACAACTACACCCCCTACGAGGGCGACGGCGCCTTCCTCGCCGGCCCCACCCACCGCACCACCGCCGTGTGGGAGAAGCTCCTGGCGATGTTCCCCGCCGAGCGGGAGCGCGGCATCCACGACGTGGACACCGCCACCCCCTCGGCCATCACCGCCTTCGGCCCCGGCTACATCGACAAGGACCTCGACCTGATCGTCGGCCTGCAGACCGACACCCCGCTCAAGCGGGCGATCATGCCGGCGGGCGGCTGGCGGATGGTCGAGGCGGCGCTGAAGGCGTACGGCCACGAGCCCGACCAGCGGGTGAAGGAGATCTTCACCACCTACCGCAAGACCCACAACGACGGCGTCTTCGACGCCTACACCCCCGAGATCCGCGCCTGCCGCTCGGCGGGCATCATCACCGGCCTGCCCGACGCCTACGGCCGCGGCCGCATCATCGGCGACTACCGCCGCGTCGCCCTGTACGGCGTGGACCGGCTGATCGCCGACAAGCAGGCCGACCGGCGGCTGCTCGACGACCGCTGGCCCAGCGAGGAGGTCATCCGCGACCGGGAGGAGAACGCCGAGCAGATCAGGGCGCTGCGCGAGCTGAAGGAGATGGCCGCCTCCTACGGGTACGACATCTCCCGGCCCGCCGCCACCGGCCGCGAGGCCGTCCAGTGGCTGTACTTCGGCTACCTGGCCGCCGTGAAGGAGCAGAACGGCGCGGCGATGTCCATCGGCCGGCTCGACGCCTTCCTCGACGTCTACCTCCAGCGCGACATCGAGCAGGGGCTGCTCACCGAGAGCGGCGCACAGGAGCTGGTCGACGACTTCGTGATCAAGCTCCGCATCGTCCGCTTCCTGCGCACCCCCGAGTACAACTCGCTCTACTCCGGCGACCCGACCTGGGTCACCTGGTCGCTGGCCGGGATGGGCGAGGACGGCCGCCCGCTGGTCACCCGCACCACCTTCCGCGCCCTGCAGACCCTCTACAACCTGGGCCCGGCCCCCGAGCCCAACCTGACGGTCTTCTGGTCGCAGGCGCTGCCCAGGGGCTTCAAGGACTTCGCCGCCAAGGTCGCCGTCGACACCAGCGCCCTGCAGTTCGAGTCCGACGAGCTGATGCGCCCCAGGTACGGCGACGACACCGCCATCGCCTGCTGCGTCTCGGCGATGGCCACCGGCAAGCAGATGCAGTTCTTCGGTGCCCGCGTCAACGTCGCCAAGGCCCTGCTCTACGCCATCAACGGCGGCCGCGACGAGCTGACCGGCGAGCTGGTCGTCAAGGGCTTCCGCCCGGTCGAGGGCGAGTACCTGGACTACGCCACCGTCGCCGAGCGCTACGACGCGATGCTGGAGTGGCTGGCGAGGACCTACGTCCACGCCCTCAACGTCATCCACTACATGCACGACCGTTACGCCTACGAGCGGCTGGAGATGGCCCTGCACGACCGCGCGGTGCTGCGCACCATGGCCTGCGGCATCGCCGGCCTGTCGGTCGCCGCCGACTCGCTCTCGGCGATCAAGCACGCCAGGGTGCGGGTGATCCGCGACGCCACCGGGCTGGCCGTCGACTACGCCGTCGAGGGCGACTACCCGGCGTACGGCAACAACGACGACCGGGCCGACGAGATCGCCCGCGGCCTGGTCCACGGCTTCATGGCCAAGGTGCGCCGCCATACCACCTACCGCGACGCGGTGCACACCCAGTCGGTGCTCACCATCACCTCCAACGTCGTCTACGGGAAGAAGACCGGCAACACCCCCGACGGCCGCCGCGCCGGCACCCCCTTCGCGCCGGGCGCCAACCCGATGAACGGCCGGGACCGGCACGGCTACATCGCCTCGGCCCTGTCGGTGGCCAAGCTGGACTACGCCGACGCGGAGGACGGCATCTCGCTGACCAACACCATCACCCCCGACGCCCTGGGCCGCACCCCCGAGGAGCGGGCCGGGAACCTCGCCGGGGTGCTGGACGGCTACACCGCCTCGGGCGGCTTCCACATGAACGTCAACGTCCTGGACCGGGACACCCTGCTGGACGCCATGGCGCACCCGGAGAACTACCCGCAGCTGACCGTCCGGGTCAGCGGCTACGCGGTGAACTTCGTCCGGCTCACCCGCGAGCAGCAGCTCGACGTCATCAACCGCACCTTCCACGGAGCACTGTGATGACCGCACCCGTCAACACGGGACCCGGCACGGGACCCGGCACGGGACCGGGCACGGAGCGCGTCCGGGAGACCGCGCCGGCGGGGGCCGCGACCCCCGCCGGGGCGGCCACCCGCCGCCCGGTGACCGGCTCGGTGCACTCCTGGGACCTGTCCACCGGCGTGGACGGTCCCGGTGCCCGCTTCGTCACCTTCCTGGCCGGCTGCCCGCTGGCCTGCCTGTACTGCCACAACCCCGACACCTGGCAACTGCGCAACGGCCGCCGCACCGCCGCCGACGAGATCGTCGCCGAGGCCGCCAAGTACACCGCCTTCATCCGCGCCGCGGGCGGCGGCGCCACGCTCAGCGGCGGCGAGCCGCTGCTCCAGCCGGTCTTCGCCGGGGAGCTGCTGCACCGCTTCAGGCACGAGCTGGGGCTGCACACCGCCCTGGACACCTCCGGCTTCCTCGGCGCGCGGGCCTCCGACGCGCTGCTGGCCGACACCGACCTGGTGCTGCTGGACATCAAGTCCTGGGACCCGGCCCTGTACCGGAAGGTCACCGGCGGCCGGGGCGAGATCGGCCCCACCGTCGACTTCGCCCGCCGGCTGGCGCTGCTGGGCAAGGAGGTGTGGGTGCGGTTCGTGCTGGTCCCCGGGCTGACCGACGACCCCGGCAACATCGAGGGCGTCGCCGCCTTCACCGCCTCGCTCGGCAACGTCTCCCGGGTGGACGTGCTGCCCTTCCACAAACTGGGCGCCGCCAAGTGGAAGGCCGTCGGCCGCACCTTCCCGCTGGCCGACACTCCCGCCCCCACCCCCGGACAGGTGGCGCAGGCCCGGGGGATCTTCGCCGCGCACGGCCTGTACGCGGTGTGAGCGACGCGGGCCGGGGGCGGGCCGGCCCGGCCCGGGCCCGCACCGTACACCGGGAGAGCCCGCAGGTGGGCCACGGTGTGAACCGGCCGCGGCGGGCCGGATACGTTAAGGGCGTGCAAGCAGCCCCGACACCTCCCCAGCAGTCCCGGAGCACCCTGCGCAGGGCCCGCGCCCTGTACCGCGACGTCCCCAAACGGAAGCTCGCCTGGCTGCTGCTGAAGGACACCGTCAACTCCGCCATGGAGTACCGGATCCTGGGGCTGGCGGCCGAGGCCGCCTTCTTCACCCTGCTGTCGCTGCCGCCGCTGCTGCTCGGCCTGATCGGGCTGCTGGGCTACCTCGACGCCTGGATCGGCACCGACAGCATCGACAGCGTCCGCACCAACCTCCTGAACGCCTCCGCCACCGTCCTGTCCGACCGGGGCGTCAGCCAGCTGGCCGAACCGCTGATCGACGACGTGATCGAGGGCGGCCGGCCCGACGTGATCTCGGTCGGCTTCGCGCTGGCCCTGTGGTCCGGCTCCCGCACGATGAACGTCTTCATCGACACCATCACCGTGATGTACGGGCTCGACGGCCACCGGGGCATCGTGGCGACCCGGCTGCTGGCCTTCGTGCTGTACCTGGCCGCCCTGCCGCTGGGCGCGGTCGCCCTGCCGCTGCTGATCGTCGGCCCGGACGCGCTGATCGGCTGGATCCCGCAACTGGAACTGCTGCTGCCGCTGCTGTACTGGCCCGTGGTGGTGGTGGCGTCCATCGCCTTCCTGACCACCCTCTACCACGTCTCCGTGCCCGTCCGCTCGCCCTGGGTGGAGGACGTCCCCGGCGCCCTGGTGGCCCTGCTGATGTGGATCCTGGGCAGCGCCCTGCTGCGTTTCTACCTCACCCGCACGGTGGACGGCCCGACGCTGTACGGCTCACTGGCCGCGCCGGTGGCCGTACTGCTGTGGATCGGCGTCTCCGCCTTCGCCGTCCTGGTCGGCGCGGCCGTCAACGCCGCCATCGACCACGTGTGGCCCTCGGTGTCCACGGCCGCCGCCCGCCGTGCCACCGAGCGCGCCCGGGAGCAGGCCGCCGCCGAGGTCGTCGCCGCCGCGGCGGCGCGGCGCGCGATGCGGGGAGCCGAGGGCGGCGACGGTGACGGCGAGGAGGCGGGCGAGCCGCCCGCGGAGTTCCCCGAGCGCTGGACGAAGTTCCTGCCGCCCGCCGACGTACGCTCCCGGCTGCGGTCCCGGCTGCGCTCCCGCCCCAGGGACGACTGACCGGCCCGGGGCCGCGAGCCGGCCCGGCGGGACCGCCACGGCGGCCGGTGCCCGGGCCCGGTGCCCGGCCGGTCCGCTCCGCGCGGGCACCGGACCCGTTCCGGTCGTGGTGTGCCGCTCATCCCCTCCCGCGTCAGCCGTTCTTCTTGCCGCCCTTCCTGCCGACGGCCAGGAGCGCCAGTCCGAGGAGGAAGACGATGCCTCCGGTGATCACGTTGGTGAGGATCGTCCGGGTGGTGTCCACGTTGCCCGACACCAGCCAGGGGGAGAGGACCGTCCAGGCGCCGAGCGCGCACACGGCCCAGCTCAGACCGTAGGCGCGCTCGAAGGCCACGCCGAGGGCCAGGCCGATCACGGCGAGTGCGATGCCGGTGACGAAGTTGTTGACGGTCAGCGCGTCGAACCGGGTGAAGCCCACGATCCAGGGCGAGACCAGCAGGAACAGCCCCGCCAGCAGGGTCAGGGACTCCAGCCCCTGTGCCGTCGGCGTCGTCGACGCCCGTGCGTAGCGCGCCCGCATCCCCACCAGGTCGGGGTGTTCCTCGATGCGCGACGTGGGTGTGGCCATGTGAGCCACCTCCTCTGAGGTTTTAATCCTTACGCTCCAATTTTCACCCGGATGACCTCTTATGTCTCCCTCGCCGGGCCATCCGGACCACCTCGCGGGGAGAAAACGCCGGAGAAAGCGCCGGAGAGAACGCCGGAGAGAAACCGGAGAGAAAAGGAGTGGTGCCGGGGCGCCGCGCTCTCCTAGAGTCGCCCGCGGCACGGGAGCGCCGCTCCCCGCGCATCCGTACACACCGTCGCCGACCGGAGAACAGGAGGTGGAGACCATGGCCGCCGTCGCCGCCGTGGGGCCCGCCCACGGCCAGCAGCCCGCCAGTCCCACTTCCGCGGTCTCCGGCTGACACCCCTTCTCTCCGGGTTCTCTCCGGGTTCTCTCCGGGCTCCTCGCCAGGAGCCCCATCCGCCGGGGCCGCCCTTCCCGAAGGGCCATCCGCGTTGAGCTTTTCCGACGCCACCCACGCCACCCACGCCTCTCACTCCTCCGCACACCCGCTCGCCCGCTACGGCTGGGACGAGCGCACCGCCGAGTCCTTCGCCCCCCACGGGCGGCAGGGCCTGACCCCCGCCCGGGTGGTCCGGGTGGACCGCGGCCGGTGCGACGCCGTCACCGCCGACGGCACCGTACGGGCCGACAGCGCCTCCGTCACCGGCCCCGACCCGGTGCGCACCGTCTGCACCGGCGACTGGGCCGCCCTCGGCCCCGGCACCCACGGCCTGCCCGAGGTACGCGCCCTGCTGCCCCGGCGCACCGCCTTCGTACGGTCCACCTCCTCCAAACGCGCCGAGGGCCAGGTGCTGGCCGCCAACGTCGACCACGCCGTGGTCGCCGTCTCCCTCGCCGCCGAACCCGACCTGGGCCGGCTGGAGCGCTTCCTCGCCCTGGCCTGGGAGAGCGGCGCCCAGCCGCTGGTCGTCCTCACCAAGGCCGACCTCGCCCCGGACACCGGGCATGTCGCCGCCGACGCCGAGACCGCCGCGCCGGGGGTACCGGTGCTGCCCGTCAGCGCCCGCACCGGCGCGGGCCTGGACGCGCTCGCCGCCGCCCTGCGCGAGGGCACCGCCGTCCTGCTCGGGCAGTCCGGCGCGGGCAAGTCCACCCTGGTCAACGCACTGGTCGGCCAGGAGGTGACAGCCGTGCGGGAGGCCCGGGACCGGGACGGCAAGGGGCGGCACACCACGACCAGCCGCGAACTGTTCCTCCTCCCCGGCGGCGGCGTCCTCATCGACACACCGGGACTGCGCGGCGTCGGACTGTGGGACGCCGGGGACGGCGTCGACCGCACCTTCGCCGACATCGGGGAACTGGCGCGCGAGTGCCGCTTCCCCGACTGCGCGCACACCGCCGAACCCGGCTGTGCCGTCCTCGCCGCCGTCGACGACGGCACCCTGCCCGGGCGCCGCCTGGACAGCTACCGCAAGCTGCTGCGCGAGAACGAGTACCTCGCCGCCCGCGCCGACGCCCGGCTACGGGCCGAGCTGCGGCGCGACTGGAAGCGGAAGCAGGCGCTCGGCCGGCACATGGCGGAACGCAAACGCGGCCCGCGGCGGTAGGCCGGACCGTTCCCGGACCGTTTCCGGAACGCGCGGGGCGGCGGTGGTCCGGCTGCTACCGTCGCTCCCGTGCTCCTCTGGATCAACGGACCGTTCGGCGTCGGCAAGACGCACACCGCCCACGAGCTGGCGCGGCGGCTGCCGGGCAGCACCGTCAGCGATCCGGAGCTGCTGGGCTTCGGCATCCACCGCATGCTGCCGCGCGCCCTGCGGGACGACTTCCAGGACTTCCCCGTCTGGCGGCACGGTGTGCGCGAGGTGCTGGACCATCTGCTGCGCCGGCACGACGGCCCGGTGATCGTCCCGATGACGCTGGTGGTGCCGCAGTACTTCGAGGAGATCGTCGGGGCCCTGCGCACCGGCGGTCACCAGGTGCGCCATGTGACGCTGCTGGCCGAGCGGGAGACGGTGCTGCGCCGGCTGCGCGGGCGCGGGCCGCTGCCCGGGCTGGCGGCCGACCGCTGGGCGGCCGGGCAGCTGGACCGCTGTCTGACGGCGCTGCGCGGACCGGAGTTCGCCGAGCACGTCCACACCGACGACCTCCCCCTGCCGCGCGCCGCCGAGGCGGTCGCGGCCGCGGCGGGGCTGCGGATCGCCCCGTACACCGGCGGCGCGCTGCGGCAGCGGATGCGCCGGGCCCGGACCACGCTGCGCAGCGTCCGGTTCGACTGATTCCGGCCCGCTCCCGCCCCGATCCCGCCCGAGGAGCCCCCCGTATGACGCCCACCGCGCCGCGCGGCACCCCGGCCGGACCGTTCGGCCCCCGCGAGTTCCAGCTCGTCCTGCTGCGCCGGATGGCCGACTTCCAGCCCGGCCTCGTCCTGGACGCGCTGCGCGCGCTGGACGCCGACCGGGCCGAGCTGCGCGAGGCCAACCGCCGCTGGCAGGCGTGGAACCGGTCGAACCGCTCCCCGCGCGCCCGCGGCGCGGCGGCCCGTTACCGGTCCGTCCTCGGCGAGCCCGAGACGGACGAGCCGCGCCGCGTCGGCGACCTGGAGTGCCGGGCGCTGCGCTGGCCGGTGCCGCTCTGGCCCGACCTGCGCTTCGAGGTGCTGACCGCGCCGGGCGGCGCGGTGTGGAACGAGTGGCTGGTGCGCGCCCCGGGCGCGCCCGGCCCCGAGCTGCGCACCGTGGAGGACCTGCTGCCGTGGAGCTGCACGGTGGACGAGGCCGCCCGCGCCTTCGCCCCCGCCCGTCCCCTGGAGGGCTCCGCCCCGACCCGGTGGCGGCTGTCCTTCACCGCCCCGGACCGCTCCGGAACGCGGCATGCGGTGCTCGCCGAGTTCACGTGGGGCCTGCTCCAGCGCCTCCCGGAGCACTGACCCCGGTCTTTCCGCGGCCTCTCTCCACCGGGCGGTCCATCGCCCGCCAGACGGGGAGGACCAGCGGGCTCAGTGTCGCCGCCAGATAGAGCCCGCCGGTGACCAGCAGCGCGGGTACGAGCCCGGCCCCCTCCACCGCGGCCCCGGCGGCGAGCCCGCCCAGCGGCAGCACCGTCAGCACCCCGGCCGTGGTCACGCTCAGTACCCTGCTGCGCAGGGCTTCGGGCACGGTCTCGAACAGCACCGTGGTCAGGATGGGATTGAGGGCGCCCGCCGCCAGCCCCGACAGGACCAGCACCGGGGCGAGCGCGGCGAAGCCGTCGGTGAGGGCGGCCACGGTGAACTTCGGCGCTCCGGCGATCAGGAAGCACACCGTGAACACCGGCCGGCGCGGCAGGCGGTGCCCGAACGCCCCGTACAGCAGCGCCCCGGTCAGCGCCCCGCCGCCCGACAGGGCCACCAGCAGACCGAGTTCCCCCGCACCGCCCAGTGTCCGGTCGGCGTGCACCGGCAGCAGGACGGAGCCCCACGCCTGGTCGAGGCCGTTGGTGACCGTGACCATCAGGACGACGGCCAGGAGCAGCGGGGTGTGGAGCACATGGGCGTATCCCTCGCGCAGCTCGGCGCGGTAGGCACGGTAGGTGCGCCGGGAGCGCCGCGTGCCCGAGGGGGCCGCGCGACGCGGGGCGGCGGCGGGCAGCGCGCGCAGCCCGGCCGCGATCAGCAGCGCGGAGCCGGCGAAGGTGGCGGCGTCGACCAGCAGCACCGTCTCGGCGCCCAGCAGCGCGATGAGCACCCCGCCGGCCGCGGCGCCCAGCATCCGGGCGCCGCGCGAGACCCCGTCATGGAGGCTCGCGGCCCTGGACAGGGCCGTCCCGGCCCGCTCCGCCAGATCGGGCAGGAGCACGGTGCGCGCGGTCTCGCCCGGCGCGTGGAACAGCCCGCCGACCGCCATCAGGGCGCAAAGATGCCAGAACTCCAGCGCCCCGGTGTGGTGCAGCAGCGGGACGGTGCCGACGGCCGCCCCGCAGACGGTGTCCGAGACGACACTCGCGCGCAGCCGTCCCAACCGGTCGATCACCGGCCCGCCGACGAGGGCCGAGACGACGACGGGCAGCGTGGCGCAGAACGCCACCAGCCCGGCGCGGGCGGCACTGCCGGTGGTCTGCAGGACGAACCAGGGGACGGCGATGAGCGTCAGCGAGTTGCCGGCGACGGACACCGCGTGGGCGGCCAGGAGGAACGTGAGCGGTCGCCGGTCGGCGGAGGCGCTCGGGGAAGTGGGGCCGCCGGTCACGGCGCGGTCGCGCTCCGGCCGGAGTGGACCAGGCGCAGCCCCGTCTCGACCAGGGCCCAGCCGATCCGGCGGCGTACGGCGGTCCGGCGCGGGCGTGGGCGGGGCCCGTGTGCCGGGCGGGGCCCGGCCGTGCGGGCCAGGCGCCAGGTGTCGGCCTCGTGCCGTAACTCGGCCGAGCGCGACCGGGCGACGAAGAGGTGGGCGTCGGGGTGGAAGGGATGCACGGATGCCTCCGCCGGTGTCGGGTGCCGGATCAGTCCCCGGCACGGGGGAAGGAGTGCAGGTGGACGCGGAACCGCTCGGCCCGTTCGTCCTCGGTGGCCCGGTCGCGGTAGCTCTCGACCAGCACGCGGAGCCGTTCGTTCAGCTCGCGGGCGAGCTCGGGGGTCAGCCGCAGGCTGAAGTCGCTCAGCTCGGAGGCGCCCCGCCACTCCTCGGTCCACTCGAAAGCCGTGGCCAGCCAGGTGTCCAGCTCCCGGGCGTGGATGGTGGCCACCTCGTGCAGCAGCAGGCCGAGCGCGCCGCGCACCTCCGGGTCGGGGTGCCGGAGGAACTGGTCGACGTCGCTGACCTGCGTGCCCCGGTGCACGGCCTTCCACCAGCGCTCCCGCGCGGTGCCGCGTCCGGTGTCCTCCTCGGTGAAGCCGTACGCGGCGAGCTGACGCAGGTGGTAGCTCGTCGCGCCGCTGGACTCGCCGAGCCGGTCGGCCAGCCGGGAGGCGGTGGCCGGGCCGTACTCGCGCAGCGCGCCGAGGATGCGGATGCGCAGAGGGTGGGCGAGGGCGCGCAGTGAGCGCGGGTCGAGGACGCGGACGGAGTCCTGTGGATCGGGACGCAGCGAATCGGAGCGTGGATCGTCGGGCATGGGACGACGGTAAGGGTGCAAAGGAAGCTTTGCAACATGTTTTTGCAAAGAGTTCTTTGTGCTTTGTCCCGGCCTGGTGCGGAGCCGCCCACCACCGTGTCCGATTTCCGCCAGTGGCACGGCGCCGCGCGGCGCACACTGGATCCCGTGATGGACGACGACAGCAGGTACGAGGCGGTACGCGGCCGGGACGAGCGGTTCGACGGGGTGTTCTTCACGGGGGTGCTGACCACCGGCATCTACTGCCGTCCCAGTTGCCCGGCCGTCACCCCCCGACGGCACAACGTGCGCTTCTTCCCCTCCGCGGCCGCCGCCCAGCGGGCCGGGCTGCGGGCCTGCCGCCGCTGCCGCCCGGACGCCGTGCCCGGGTCGGCCGAGTGGAACGTGCGGGCCGACCTCACCGGCCGCGCGATGCGGCTGATCGCCGACGGGATCGTGGACCGCGAGGGCGTCGAGGGGCTCGCCCGGCGGCTGGGCTACAGCGTCCGCCAGATACGCCGCCAGCTCACCGCCGAGCTCGGCGCGGGGCCGGTGGCCCTGGCGCGGGTGCGGCGGGCGCACACCGCCCGGGTGCTGCTCCAGACGACCGAACTGCCCGTCACCGAGATCGCCTTCGCCGCCGGGTTCGCCAGCGTGCGGCAGTTCAACGACACCATCCGGGAGATCCACGCCCGCACCCCGCGCGAACTGCGGGCCCGGGGCCGCACCCGGTCCGGGGCGTCCGCCGCCGGGACCGGGGGAGTGGCGCTGCGGCTGGCCTGCCGGGGGCCGTACGCCACCGGCGCCGTCCTCGACTTCCTGGCGCGGCGGGCCGTACCCGGGATCGAGGAGGTCACCGGCACACCGGGGCGGCGCGTCTACCGGCGCACCCTGGCACTGCCGTACGGGCACGGGATCGCCGAGGTCCACGAGAGCGGCGGCACCGCGGCCGACGGCGGCACCACCGACGGCGCCGCGGGCGGCGGCTGGCTGCCGTGCCGTCTGCACCTGGCCGACCTGCGGGACCTGACCACCGCCGTCCAGCGGATACGGCGGCTGCTCGACCTGGACGCCGACCCGTACGCCGTCACCGAGCGGCTGGGCGCCGACCCCCTGCTGGGCCCCCTGGTCCACCGCCGGCCGGGGCTGCGCTCCCCGGGCGCGGCCGACCCGCACGAACTGGCGGTGCGCGCCGTGCTCGGCCAGCAGGTCACCGTCGGCGCGGCCCGCACCCTGGCGGGCACGCTGGTGGCGGCGTACGGCAAACCGCTGCCCGCCCCCGACGGCACCCTCACCCACCTCTTCCCCGAACCGGGCAGCCTGGCCGACGCACCCCTGACCGAACTGGGCATGCCCGCCGCCCGCCGCGCGGCGCTGCGCACCCTGGCCGCGGCCCTCGCCGACGGCGCCCTCGTCCTCGACCCCGGTGCCGACCGCGACGAGGCCGAGCGCACGCTGCTCGCCCTGCGCGGCATCGGCCCGTGGACGGCCGGCTACATCCGGATGCGCGCCCTGGGCGACCCGGACGTCTTCCTGCCGGGCGACGCGGGCGTACGGCATGCCCTGGCGCGGCTCGGTGCCGGGGCGGACCGGGCCGGGGACTGGCGGCCCTGGCGCTCCTACGCCCTGCACCACCTGTGGCACTCGACCGAGATCACCGAACCGGCCGAGACGGCCGGGACACACGAACCGGAGAATCGATGAGCACCCTCTACACCGTCCACCCCAGCCCGCTGGGCGACCTGCTGCTCGCCGGTCCCGAGCCCGGTGTGCTGGCCTCGGTCACCGTGCCCGGCCAGAAGGGCGGCGCACGGGTGCTGCCCGACTGGCGGCGCGACGACGCCGCCTTCGCCGAGGCGGTTCGGCAGTTCGACGCCTACTTCGCCGGTGAGCTGAAGGAGTTCGACCTCACCCTGGCCACCCGGGGCTCGGAGTTCCGCGAGCGGGTCTGGGCCGCCCTGGAGCGCGTCCCTCTCGGAAGCACCGTCACCTACGGCGAACTCACCGTCATGGCCGGTCTCCAGGCGCGGTCGGCGCGGGCCGTCGGCGGCGCCGTCGGCGCCAACCCGCTGACAGTGGTGCGGCCCTGCCACCGCGTCATCGGCACGAGCGGCGCGCTGACCGGTTACGCGGGCGGGCTGGAGCGCAAGCGGTGGCTGCTCACCCACGAGGGGGTGCTGTGACCGGCCGGTGAGCCCGACACGCCCGCGCCCCACCCGTCTCGGCCGGTGGCCGGCCGGCCACCGGCGTGGACAATGAAGGCATGGGTCAACAGGGTGAGCGGGCCGGCGGGGCGGACTGGTGGGGCCGGCTCTACGACGAGGACGCACCGGACACCGGCCGTACGCCGGCGCGGGACAGCGTGGACGAGCGCTTCGACTCCGCGGCCCGTACGGTCGGCCTGTTCCGCCGGGAAGCCGGGGACTCCGGGGCAGCCGGGGCACCGGAGGCGGCGGACTCCGCACCGGAGGCCGCCGCGCCGGAGGTCCCCGCTCCGAGAGCCCCCGCGCCGGTGACCGGCTCCGCCCCCGCGGCGCCCGCCGCCGCCCTCGTCCCGGACTTCGTCGGCGACCGCCCGCCCACCTACGAGTCCGAGCCGACGGCCCTGCCCGCCGCCGATCCCGAGGAGCTGGCCGAGGCGGCGGCCGGGACGGTCCTGGTCCCCGGCGCGGCGCCCGACACCGTCCTGGACGGGGCCCGCTACGGCTGCTTCACCCTGCGCGCGGTGTCCCTGCGCGGCGACTCGGCCCGCTACCGGGGCGAGCCGCGCCGCGACGCCCTGCTCACCGCCCGGTTCGGCAGTGGCCGGCACGCCCTGGTGCTGGTCGCCGTCGCCGGCGGATCCCCCACCGCCGGGGAGGCGCACCGGGCGGCGCGGGAGGTGTGCCGCTGGATCGGGGCGTACGTCGGCCGCAGCCACACCCGGCTGTCGGAGGACATCCGCTCCGCCCGCCGTGACGAGCTGAAGTCCGGTCTGCACCGGCTGACCGGCCGCGGTTACGGCAGGCTGGCGGCCCGCGCCGCCGAACTGGACCTGGACGCCGCCGAGTACACCGCCGACGTGCGCTGTCTGCTGCTGCCCGCCGACCCCGGGTGCCGGACCCGGGTGTTCTTCGGCACGGGCGGCGGCGGGCTGTTCCGGCTGCGGGACGGCGCCTGGCAGGACATCGAGCCCGACGCCCGGGAGGAGGACGGCGGCGCGGCGGACACCGGGGACATGCCCGCGCCCGTCGAGGGCTTCCCCGCCTCGGGGGCCCCGGCCACCGCGATGCCCGGCCCGTTCCGCTTCCGGACCTCCGTCGCCCGTCCCGGTGACACCCTGCTGCTGTGCAGCGCGGGCCTGGCGGAGCCGATGCGAGGTGAGCGGGCCTTCGCCGACCGGCTGGCCGGGCGCTGGGCGGGTGCCGAACCGCCGGGACTGGCGGGCTTCCTGGCCGACGCCCAGCTGCGGGTCAAGGGGTACGCGGACGACCGTACGGCCGCCGCGGTCTGGGAGCACTGACCGCGGCGGCCGTACGGCGCCGCAGGACACGGCTGCCCGGTGGTGTGCCGGGCCGGGAGTGTCAGCCGAACTGCTTCTCGATGTCGGCGAGTTTCGCCTCCAGCGAGTCGAGCCGGGGGCTGGTGAGGCTCTCGCCGTCGCCGAGCAGCGAGTCCGACGGGCGGCGGGGCGGCTCGACCTTGCGCAGCCCCTCCGGTCCCGTCCCGGTCCCGCCGCTCTCCTCCGCGGCGGGCTGGAGCGCCGCGCGCGGCACCGTGCCGCGCTCCAGTTCGGCCGGCTGGTCGCTGCCCCGGGGCAGCATCCGGCCCCGGCTGATCGCCTTGAGCCGGGCCCGCTCCAGCTTCTGCTGCTCACGCCGGCGGATCCGCTCCTCCTCCTTGCGGCGCCGGTCGTCGCGGACCTCGTCGACCGCCTCGTCCAGCGTCCGCACGCCCTCCAGCAGCATCAGCGACCAGGCCGCGTAGGTCTCGCGCGGGGCGCGCAGCCACCGCACGACGCGGATCTGCGGCAGCGGGCGCGGCACCAGACCCTGCTCGCGCAGGGCGGAGCGGCGGGTCTGCTTGAGCGCGCGGTCGAAGAGGACGGCCGCCGCGATGGACATGCCGGCGAAGAACTGCGGGGCGCCCGCGTGCTCGTCGCCGCGCGGGGCGTGCACCCAGTTGAACCAGGCCGCGGCACCCGCGAACAGCCACACCAGCAGCCGGGAGCCGAGGGAGGCGTCACCGTGGCTGGCCTCGCGGACGGCGATGACGGCGGAGAACATCGCCGCGCCGTCCAGGCCGAAGGGGACGAGGTACTCCCAGCCGCCGCTCAGCCCCAGGTTCTCGCGGCCGAAGCCGACCAGGCCGTGGAAGGAGAGGGCGGCGGCCACTCCCGCACAGCAGAACAGCAGTACGTAGGAGGCGATGGCGTAGACCGTCTCCTTGCGGCGGCGGCGCTCCTCCATGCGCTCCCAGGAGTCGGAGCTCTGTTCCTCGTCCCTGTGCTTGCCGCGGCCGCGGCCCATCAATACGACCGCGACCAGGGCGCCGACGAGCAGTACGGCGCTCAGCAGCACCCAGGTCATCGATATGTCCGTCAGATTCATCCGGGGGTGTCCCTTGCCTGGCGGCCTGCCGTGGACCGGCCCCGCCGTACTCGCATTGGCTACTGATGCGCAGCATCCTGGCGGAAGAACATACTGTCCGGCAGACCTTTCGGGTCGGAAAACCGGCGAACGGGAACCAGGACGCGCGACCAGGAGTGTAGCGACCCGGAATTACCGTCGATAACCGGTCAGGCACCCGAACGGGTCAGACGGTTGACGCGCTCGGTGTCGCAGGTGCGCGGACAGGTCGCGCAGGTGTCCTCGGGGCGCAGCGTGTAGAACAGGCAGCAGCTCGCCCGGTCCCGGGTGGGGAACCGCTCGCCGTCCGGCCCGGTCAGCTCCCGGAAGCCCGCCCCCTGCGCGTACGGGGTGACGGAGCCCGGCAGCAGCAGCTCCACCTCGGCCCGGGCACGCCGCTCCTCGCCCAGCAGATGGCCGACGTACCACAGGCCCTCGGTGATCTCGTCCGTCGCCATCCCCCACAGCGCCCGCGGTCCGCGGCGCATGCGCGGCCGGAAGGCGTCGAGCACGGGGGAGAGGTGCTCGGCGGTGGCCTCCCGGACGGCCGCGCGCAGCGCCTCGGCGTCCGGCACCACCCGGGCTCCGGGCAGGCGGGCCGCCGGGTCGCCGGGCAGGCAGGAGAACTCCTCGATCCGGACCGCCATCCGCCCCTCGGCGCGGTCGAAGGCGACCGCGTCCACCGGGACGCGGGGGACCCGGCGGTGCAGGAACCAGGGGACGGTGACCAGCAGACAGGCAGGCCAGGCGTAGCGGTGCAGCCCGAAGCTGGCGATCACGTCGGGGCGGGCGGGCTGCCCGTAGTCGCGCCGCACCTGCTCGTCGTCCCAGGCCAGGAAGGAGTCCAGGGCGGCACCGCCGCCGGCCAGCTCCGCGGCCCGCACCCAGTGGCCGCCGCGCGGCAGCTCGCCGCCGACGCCGGTCTCCACGACCCGCAGGCTGGGGAGGACCTCCGCCAGCCGGGTGTAGGACGCGGCGAAGGGTGACGCGGCGGACGCCGTGGGCGCCGGGGCGAGGGTGCACATAGCCATGCGGGTACCACCGGATCGACGGGTCTAACAGGTAAGGCTTACCTTACCCCAGTCGCGCGCCGGGGACTCCAGTCCCCTCGCCGGTGGAGTGACGCACGTCACTCCACCGGCGAGGGGCGGGGACCGGCGGGATCAGCCGCCGGGCTGGTCGGTGAGCTGGTCGGTGAGCCAGGTCGGCACCCCGCCCAGCAGCCGGAACAGCCGCCGTGCCTCGGCCCGCAGCCGGTCCGCGTCCGGTTCCGGCTGGACCTGCGCCAGGGCCACCAGGGCCGGGGCCATGCCCACCAGGTAGCCCAGCTCCTCGCGGATCCGCAGCGACTCGGCGAAGCCGTGCCGCGCCTCGGCGTGTTCCCCGGCGCGCAGGGCGAGCCCGGCCAGATGCCGCCAGGTGAAGGAGCGCAGCAGGGCGTCCCCCTGCGCGGTCGCCCCGGCGTGCGCCCGGCGGTACGCGGCCCGGGCCGACTGCGGACTGTCGCCGAAGTGCTCGGTCGTCAGCCCGCGCCGGAAGTCCAGCAGCGCCCGCCGCGGCGACGCGGGCGGGAGCAGGGCGGCGGCCCGTCCGAGCGCGGCGCGGGCCTCGTCGGTCCGGTCCCGTACACCCAGCACCGTGGCGGCGTAGGCCAGGTGCCCGCGTTCGCAGGCGGCCGCGCCGCGCTCCTCGTCCGTGCCCGCCATGGCCTCGGCCGTGCGCAGCGCGTCCTCGGCCCCGGCCCAGCCGCCGGCGGTGAACATGCAGTGCTCCACCAGCAAGGCCGCCCGCCGCAGCGCGGCCTGGGTGTCCCCCCGGCTGATGTGCGGTTCCAGCAGCGCCGCCGCGTCCTCCCAGCATCCGCGCGATCTCAGCCGCCACACCGCGTGGTCCAGCGGATCGCCGTCCGTATCACCGCCCGCACCCGTCGTCCGTGCCGAACGTGAGATGGCGGTCTCCGCCACAGTGCCCTCCCCAAGCGCGCCGTCGAGCCGGATGTGAGCGCATCTCAGCACGAAGTCGAGGGTCCAGCCAAGAGGAAAGTGTGAAAGATTTCACAATCTTGAGCGGTTCTTGGCACGAACGGCGGAACACCCCCCACCTGCGCTCCCGCCGGCCGGGGGCCGGCGCCGGGCCCGTGCGGCGTACCGGCTCCCGGACGAACGGGCGGCGCGCCCCGGAGGGTACGGCGCCGGGCTCCCGTGCCGTCCGGTGCCCTCAGCGGCCGGCCGGGTCGCGGTGCGCGCCGTCGCCGGGGGTGAGCAGCGCCAGCCGGCCGCCCTCGTCCAGCGGGCCGGGCAGCGCCAGCCGGGCCCGCTCGGTGCCGCTCGCCGCGTCGAACAGATGGACCTCGCCGTGCCCGCCCCGGGAGACGGCCACCCACGGCGCGCCCGGGGAGGCGGCGACGGCCCGGCGCTGCGCCCCGTCGTCCCAGGGGGTCCGCCCGCGCCGGGGCGCGCCCGCCATGGGCGGCAGCGGCACCCGGGCGCTGATCCGGGGTGCCCCGTCGCCGGTGGCCAGCAGGACCAGCTCGTCGCCGTCCGGGTGGCAGCGCGCGTACGCCACGTGGTCCGCGGCCACCGCCATGCGGAACACCAGTCCCTCGCCCAGCCCGATCCGGCCGGTGCGGCCGGTGTCCAGGTGGTGCCACCAGGCGTCGTTGGTCCAGGCGGGCCAGTCGGCGGGACCGGCCGGGCCGCCGCGCAGACAGGACCACAGCAGCCGGTGCCGTGCGTCGATCCGCAGGAAGTAGCCGCGCCCGCCCGCGCGGCCGTCCGCCGCCCAGGACAGCGGTGGGGCGGCCGCCAGCCCTCCGCCCGACCGGCGCGCCCGGTGCACCCCGGAGCCGGTGGCGGTGAACAGGTACCCGGTGACCGGGTCGTGGGCGTCGCCGTGTCCGTCGTCGGGCAGCGGCAGGCGCGTGCGCGGTGTCACGACCGGGCAGCCCGGCGCGGCGGCCAGCAGGCCGGCGAGGCTGTGGAGGTCCAGGGAGCCGGGCTCGCGGTGCCGCAGGACGGCCAGCGGGCCGTCCGCCCGGCCGCCGTCCAGGACCGTGACCCCGGGCTCGCCCGCCCGCGTCCGTGTCCGGACGGCGTACGGGCCGCCCGGCGCGGCCAGGTCCACGGCGGTCAGCAGGTCGCTCCACGGCTCGGCGGCGGCGCCCAGCCCCGTGGTGACCACCAGGAACCGTCCGTCCGGGTCGGCGGCGAGCTGCTCGGCGGGTACGGCCACCGGTGCCGCGGCGGCGACCAGGGCCCCGCCGCGTGCCGCCTCGAAGGGGGCCAGTACCAGCAGTTCGCCCGCCCGGTCGTCCACGCACGCCACCCGGTCGCCGGGCAGGGTCAGGAAGCCCGCGTGCTCGGAGAGGTGGCGGCCCGTCAGGCGGGCCAGCGGCCGGCCCCCGGGGAGGTCCAGCAGATCGACGGTGCCGGCGACATGGTCGGCGGCCAGTAGCACAGCGGCTGCGGTCATGGGCGGAGAACCTCCGGAACGGGAGTGGCGCGTCAACTGGTTCTGATAATGATTATCGTGTGCCAATCTGGTGCGGGGTGTTCCGGGGGCCCGTACCGGGGCCGTACCTCCGCTCGCACCCCGGGAGTTGACGAGGACTGGGAGCCACCGATGACGCGTCCACCGCGCCGCACCACCGCCCGCGCCGTACGGGCCGCCGCCGTACCGGTCCTGCTGGGCGCCGTACTCGCCGGGCTCGCCGGCTGCGGCACCACCGGCGGGAACGCCTCCGACGACGGGAACGCCGGGGAGACCGGCGCCGGACCGCGCACCGAGGTCACGGTCGAACCGATCGAGCCCGCCCGCCGGGTCACCGGCCCCGACGGCGCCGCCGTCACCACCGACGCCGAACCCCGGCGCGTCGTCTGCCTGGTCGCCCTGTGCGACGACATGCTGACGGAGCTGGGCATCACCCCGGTGGCCACCAACTCCGCCCTGCTGGCCCACCCGGACTTCCTCGGCCCCGAGAAGGCCGGGAAGGTCCCGGTGATCCCCGGCGGCTTCCTCGCCCCCGAGGTCGAGGCGGTCCTCTCCCACGAGCCGGACCTGGTGATCGGCCTGGGCGACACCCACGGCAAGCTCGCCCCCGCCCTGAAGGGCGCCACCGTCTTCTGGCCCGTGCAGCCGGAGAAGTGGCAGGACAGCGTCGGCTACCTGCGCGCCCTGGCCGCCCTCACCGGCCGCATCGATCAGGGCGAGGCCGCCGAGCAGCGCTTCCGCGCCAAGCTGGCGGCGGCCGAGGAGAAGCCCAGCGGGAAGACCGCGCTGATCATCTACGGCAGCGACGAGAACTTCGGCGTCGCCACCCCCGGCACCGACGTGGCCGCCGGGCTCTTCCCGAAGATCTCCCGCTACCCCTGGAAGTCCCGCGGTGTGGAGGGCAGCTACAGCCTGGAGGAGATCCTCGCCCGCGAGGTGGACGTGCTCTTCGTCGAGACCCTCTCCTTCGGCGACAGCGACGGGAAGCTCTCCGAGAAGCTCGCCGGCAACCCCCTGTGGTCGAGGATCCCCGCCGTCGCGAACGGCGAGGTGCACGAGGTGAACTCCGAGGTGTGGGCCAAGGGCCGCGGCACCCGTTCGCTCGGCATCGTCCTCGACGAGGCCACGGCCGCGCTGCGGTGAGGGCCGCGCGGCAGTGGACGGCCGTCGCCCTGCTGCTGGCGGCGGCCGCCGGATGCGCCCTGTGCCTGGGCACCCCCGCCGTACCGCCGTGGGAGCTGCCCGCGGCGCTGGCCGGCGGCGGGGAGGGGTTCGCGGCGGTGGTCGTCACCGAACTGCGGCTGCCCCGGCTGGTGCTGGGGCTGGTCGCCGGGGCCTGCCTGGGCGCGGCCGGACTGGTGCTCCAGGAGGCGCTGCGCAACCCGCTGGCCGTCCCCGAGATGCTCGGCGTCTCCTCCGGGGCGGCCCTGGGCGTGGCCGCGCCGCTGGTCCTCGCCCTGTCCGTGCCGGCGCTGCTCCAGCCGGTGCTCGCGCTGGCCGGCGCGGCGCTGGGCGGCACGCTGACGCTGCTGGCGGCCGGGTTCGGGCGCAGCCCGTCGGCCGTGCTGCTCACCGGGGCCGCGGTCGCCGCCGCCCTGCAGGCCGGACTGCTGGTGCTGATGGTGCTCGCCGACCAGCTCGACCTCCAACTGCTCTACCGCTATCTGCTGGGCAGCCTGTCGGCCCGCACCTGGGACGACGTCGAGGGGCTGTGGCCCTGGCTGCTCGTCTCGGTGCCCGCGCTGGTGCTGTGCGTGCCGGTGCTCGCCGTCCTGCGGCTGGGTGACGACGACGCCCGCGCCCTGGGAGTGCGGGTGCGGCGGGCCCGGCTGGGCGCGCTGGCCGTCGCGGTGATGCTGATCGCCCCGGTGGTGGCGGTGTGCGGACCGGTCGCCTGGGTCGGCTTCCTTGCCCCGCACCTGGCCCGGCGGCTGCGGCCGGACGCCGGTGCGGTGCGGTGGCTGCCGCTCGCCGCCGTCTGGGGCGCGGCGGTCGTCGTCTGCGCCGATCTGCCGGCCCGGCTGGCGCTGGCCCCGGTCGAGACCCCGGTGGGCGCCTGGACGGCGCTGCTGGGCGTACCGGCGGGGGTGGTGCTGCTGCGCACCGGGCGCGGCGGGCGTACGGACCGGCCGGCGCCCGTCCCGGCCGGCGGCCCGGTGCCCGGGCGGGAGCGCCCGGCGGGGACGGAGGCGGTCCGGTGAGCGCGCCGGTTGTGCCCGGCACGGAGGGCGGGACCAGTGCCGGGGCCAGCCCCGGGAAGAGCGCCGGGAAGGCCGTTCGCCCGGGGCGGCGGCTGCTCCTGCTGCTGGCCCTCGTCGCCGTCCTGGCCTGTGCCGACGCCCTGGCCGGGCGCTCCCCGGCCCCCGGCCGGGTGGGGGAGGTGCTGCTGGGCGGCGGGGATCCCACCGCGCGCCATGTGGTGCTCCAGCTCCGGCTGCCCCGGCTGCTGGTGGCGCTGGCCGCCGGAGCCTGCCTGGGGGTGGCCGGACTCGTCCTGCAGTCGGCGCTGCGCAACCCGCTGGCCGGGCCGGAGGTCACCGGAGTCACCCCGGGCGCCGTCCTGGGGGCGGTGACCGCGACCGGGCTCGGCCTGGCGGGCTGGGAGTCCCCCGCGGCGGTGGTGGCCGCCGCGTGCGCGGGCGGTTTCGCCGGGGCGGGGCTGCTGTGGCTGCTGGCCGGCCGGGACCGGGGCGACCCGGCCGCGACGGCCGTGCACGGGGTGCTGGTCTCGGCCGTGCTGTCCGGGCTCACCGCGATGGTCCTGCTGGTCGCGCCGGGGGAGCTGGGCAGTGTCGTGCAGTGGCTGATCGGCACCACCGAGGGCCGGGTCTGGCAGCACTGGCACCTGCTGTGGCCCTGGGCCCTGCTCTGGCTGACGGCCGCCTGGCTGCTGACCGGGCCGCTGACGCTGCTGCGCTGCGGCGACGAGCAGGCCGCGGCGGCCGGACTGGCCGCCGGCCGGGCCCGGGTGGCGGCGCTGGTGTGCGCGGTGGCGCTGACCGCCGGCGCCGTCGCGTCCGTCGGGGCGCTCGGCTTCGTCGGCCTGCTGGTGCCGCATCTGGCCCTGGCCGTCGCCGGCGCGGACCTGCGGGTGGCGCTGCCGTGCGCCGCGCTGACCGGCGCGGCGGTCGTCTGCGGCGCCGACGCCGCGGCCCAGCTGCTGTCCCGGCTGCTCGCCGCCGCGCTGGCGGCCGACCGGCTCACCCTGCCCGTCGGGGCGCTGACCACCTGTCTGGGCGCGGTCCTGCTGCTGCTCGTGGTGCGCCGCGCGCCCGGCCACACGTACTGAGCCACACGTACCGAGCCACACGTACCGAGAAGGGCGGCACGACCGAAGTGAGTGAAGTGACCGAGCCCGTGGTGGGCGGCCCGGAGCCGTCCGCCGCCGCGTCCGGCCCGGACGGCGGGACGGGCGGTGGCACGGACATCGCCGTCGAGGGTGTCGGCTTCGGCTATCCCGGGCGGCCGGTGCTGCGCGGTGTGGACCTGCGGATCACGGCGGGCGAGCTGGTGGCCCTGGTCGGCCTCAACGGCTGCGGGAAGTCCACCCTGCTGCGGCTGGCCGCCGGACTGCTGCGGCCGACCGCCGGACGGGTGCTGCTCGGCGGGGACGACCCGGCCCGGCTCTCCCGGCGGGCCACGGCCCGCCGGGTGGCGCTGCTGCACCAGTCCGCGCCCGCCGTGCCGGGGATGACGGTGCGGCAGTTGGTGCGGCAGGGGCGGTACGCCGTCCGCGGCCCGCTCGGCATGCTCCGCGAGGGCGACGACGCCGTCTGCCGCCGCGCGATGGCCGATGTCGGGGTGGCGGACTGGGCCGACCGGCCGGTGGACTCCCTCTCGGGCGGTGAGCGGCAGCGGGTGCGGCTGGCGATGGCGCTCGCCCAGGACACCCGGGTCCTGCTGCTGGACGAGCCCACCACCTACCTCGACCTGCGGCACCAGCTGGAGGTGCTGCGGACGGTGGTACGGCTGCGCGCCGAGCGCGGTCTGACGGTGGTGATGGTGCTGCACGACCTCGGCCACGCCGCCCGGTTCGCCGAGCGGCTGGTGGCCCTGCGCGGCGGCCGGGTGGCCGCCGACGGGCCGCCCGCCGAGGTCGTCACCCCCGGACTGCTTGCCGGGGTGCTGGGGGTGGCGGGCCGGGTGGGGCGGGATCCCGAGGGCGGCTGGCCGGTGTGCTACCCGGACCACCCGATCCCTCTTGAAGACGGTAACCATTTTCATTAGTGTGTGGGTGCGGCATCCGAACGGATGCCGTACCGACTGACGATCACTCAGGAGGCTTGTCCATGGAGAACCTGGAGCACGAGAAGGTCTTCACCCCGATCGCCGACCCGGGCCAGCTCGCCCACGCCTCGGCCACCCACTCCAACGCGCTCGTCGAGAACCCCTTCGACGACGAGGAGTGACACGGGGCGAAGCCCCAGGGTCCGCCCGGTCGTCTCTTCCCGCCCGGGCGGGCCCGCCCCGTACCGCGTCCGTCCACCGCGTCGCGTCCTGTCCGCCGCCGGCGGCCGGGACGCCCCGGAGAGCCGGACGGTACTTCCGGTGAACCGCCGAAGGCGGGGATCCGACAGCCACCCGAGGCCCTTCCGGGCCGCCCCGCACCTCACGGAGGAAACCGTGACCGGCACCCGCCTCGCACCCGGTGTCACCGTCGTCGCCGTCC
Organism: Streptomyces carminius; assembly: GCF_002794255.1. Classification (GTDB taxonomy): domain Bacteria; phylum Actinomycetota; class Actinomycetes; order Streptomycetales; family Streptomycetaceae; genus Streptomyces; species Streptomyces carminius. The sequence continues at coordinate 116,948 of NZ_PGGW01000071.1, read as the reverse complement.
CCGGCCGGGGCGCGGCCGTCCGTACCGCCGACGGGGAGTTCCTGCGGGTGGCCACCGGGGACGTACCGGTGGCGGACCTGCTGGACCGGCTCTCCGGCGACGGCGCGGACATGGAGCCGGAGCCCGCGCTCGCCCGGCTGCTCGGCGCGTTCGCCGCCGCCGGGTACACCCGCGCCGGCGCCGCCCCCGAGCCCCCGCGCGACCGGTGGCCCGCCCGGCTGCGCACGGTGTGGCTGCTGGGGGACGCGGTCCTCACCGAGCCCCTGGGCGACTGCCTGCGGCGGGCCGGAGCGGCACCCCGTCCCGCCGCGCCGGAGGAGGTCGCCGCACTCGTACGGGACGCGGCACCCGGCGGGGACGGCCGGCCCGCCGCGGTGGTGTGGTGCCTGGACGGGCCGGTGCCCGCCGGACTGTGGGACGATGCCGACCGGCTGCCCGCCCTCGGCGTCGCCTGGCTGCGCTGCCACCGGGAGGGCCGGCAGCTCTGGCTCGAACCCCCGGCCGTGGCACCGGGCGACGTCACCGCCGCCCAGGTCCGGCTGCGGCGGCTGGCCGCCACCCCCGCCCACCGCGAACTGGCCGCCTACTGGGCGGGCGAGCGGGTCACGGGGGACGACCGCTTGACCACACCCGCCTCGGCCGCGCTGGCCGCCGCCCTGCTCACCGCCGACCTCGCCGACTGGGCCACCGGGGCTCCGGCCGCCCGGGAGGCCCCGGCCCCCGGTGCCCTGCCCGCCCGGCGGCGGCTGCGCCGGGTGGACCTGCGCGGCCTGACCGTCACCGAGCACCCCGTCCTGCCGGTGCCCGACGTGGCGCCGCTGCCCGCCCCGCGGGGCGCGGCATGAACCCCGCGATACCCGGCGGGTCCGTCCGCACCGCCCTGGTCCCCGCGCCCGACGGCACACCGCTGGCCACCGACCTGTGCCTGCCGGACGGCCCGGGCCCGCACCCCGCCGTACTGGTCCGCACCCCCTACGACCGCCGCCGCCACCACGCGGAGCTGCGCGGCTGGGCGCGGCGCGGCTTCGCGGCCGCCGCCCAGGACGTCCGCGGCCGGTACGGCTCGGCGGGGCGGTGGCGGCCCTACGGACCGGAGGCGGACGACGGGGCGGCGACCGTCCGCTGGATACGCGAGCGGCCCTGGTCCGACGGCACCCTCGTCGCCTGCGGCGCCTCCTACGCCGCCCACTGCGCCCTGGTCACCGCGCTGGCCGCCGACCCCGCCGGACGGGCCGACGCGGTGCTCGCCGCGGTGCCCGCCCTCGGGCTCGCCGAGACCGCCCGCGAACCCTCCGGCTGTGAGCGGCTGCTGGCCCGGGCCGGCTGGTGGGCCGCCCACGGCGACCGCCGCGACGGCGACGAGGACGCCCTCGCCCGGGCGCTGGCCGGCGACCCCGGCCTGCTCGAACACCTCCCCCTCACCGACCTGCCCCGGCGGCTCGGCCGCGCGCTGCCCACCTGGCCCGAGCTGTGGCGGGCCCGCCCCGCCCCCCTGCCCGCCGCGGCGGGCACCGTGCCGCTGCTGGCCGTCGGCGGCAGCCACGACCCCTTCGCCGCCGACCTGCTGCGGCTGTGGCGCCACTGGGGCGGACCGGCCCGGCTGCTGCTCGGCCCCTGGGGGCACGGGCTGACCGCCGACCCCGGCCCCGACGCCACGGGCCCGCACCGCGTACGCCTCGGCGAGCTGTACGCCGCCTGGGCCCGGGCCGCCCTCGCGGGGCGGCTCGCCCCCGGCCGGGCCGGGGCCGTGGCACTGGGCGGCAGCGGACGGTGGCTGCCGGCCGCCGCGCTCGCCCGGCGCGGCACCCCGTACCGCTTCACCGCGGACCGGACCGGCACCGGCACCGGCACCGGCACCGCTGACGGCGCTGACGGCACGGATGGCGCGGACTGCGCGGACGGCACCGGCGGGGAGCTGCGGCTGCTGCGCGGCCGGGAGTTCACCGCCGACCCGCTGCGGCCGGTGCGTTCCGACGACCTGGCCGTGCCCGCCACCGGCGTCCCCGACCGCTGCCTGCTGCTGACCGCGCCCCTGCCCCGCCCCCTGGACCTGCTGGGCGAGGCCGAGGTGCGGCTGTCCGCCGCCGCCGACACGGCCGACGCGGACTGGGCCGCCCGGCTCGTCGCCCTCGCCCCGGACGGCCGGGCCGCGCCCCTGGCGGCGGGCATCGGGCGTCGCCGCGGTGCTCCCGGGCGGACCACCGCGGTACCCGTCCCGCTGGGTGTGCTGGCCCGCCGGCTGCCCGCCGGGACCCGGCTGCGGCTGGAGATCGCCGGACACCACTTCCCCGCCCACGCCCGCAACCCGCACACCGGCGAGGACCCCGTCACCGCCACCGCGACGCGCCCCTCCCGCCGCACGGTGCGCACCGACGGCAGTGCCCTGCTGCTGCCGGTGATCGCGCCCCACCCGTCCGCCGACCCCTTCCGGGAGATCCGCCGATGACCGCCGCCCCGACCGGCGCACCCCCGACCGGCGCCCCGACCGGCGCACTGCCGGTCGACGCCCTCGTCGACCCCGTGTGCGGAATCGTCCGCGCCGTCGGCCCCGTCGAGCACCCAGACGGCGCCCCGCCCCGCTACACCGCCGTGACCGCCGACGTCGGCGACGCCCGGCGGCTGGGCGCCTGGCCCGCCGACCGGGTCGCGCTGGGCACCACCTTCGGCGACCCCGGCGGTGCCCGGATCGCCGCCGTGGCCGAGGCCGTCGAGCGCTACTGCGGCAACCGCGTGCCGCCGCCCGGCCACCCCGCCGCGCCCCTGCGCGCCACCGCACGGGAACTTGCGGAGCAGGGGCTGCGCCGGTACGGGCCCGAGGACGTACCGGTCCACGCCGACTGGCAGTACGGGCGCCCCCGTTTCCCGTACCGCCGTCTCACCGCGGACACCCCCGCGCTGTGGACGCGCGGCACGGAGCACGCGGCGGACGGCGGCACCCGGGAGTGCTGGGCGCCGGTGGCGCTCACCCACCTCAACTGGCGCCAGGGCGAACTGCGTTCGCTGCCCCGCACCCACCACCTCAACTACGCCGGGATCGCCACCGGGCAGGGCCTGGCCGACGCGGTCGAACGCGCGCTGCTGGAGGTCGTCGAACGCGACGCGCTGGAGCTGTGGTGGCATCTGGGCGGGCCGGCGCGCGGCATCGACCCCGACAGCGTCCCGGGGCTCGCCGACGACCTGGCCGGGTCCGGGCTGCGGGTGTGGATCGTGGAGATGCCCTCGGAGTTCGCCCCCTGCATGGCCGCGCTCGTCCACGACGCGCGGCGCGGCATCCACGCCGCCGGTTTCGCCTGCCGCTTCGACCCGGCCGAGGCCGCCCGCAAAGCCGTCCTGGAGGCGGTGCACACCTGGGTCTTCACCCTCGGACTCACCGAGGCGGACGGCTGGGTGTTCCGGGCGATCGAGGCCGGGCTGCTGGCCCGCGGCCTGTATCTGGACCACCGCGCCGACCGCCGCTACCTGGACGACTGCGGGACGGACTTCGCGGCCGTGCGGGATCTGGGGGCGCACGTCCAGGTGTGGCTGGACGAGCGCGCGGCCCCGCTGGCGGGACGTTTCACCGATCCGGCGCACGGCACGGCCGGGATCGGCGAGGTGGCGCCCGGCAGCCGCGCGGAACTGGACGCCCGGCTGCGCGCGGGCGGCCACCGCACCGTCACCTTCGACCTGACCACCGAGGACGTGGCCGAGACCCCGCTGCGGGTGGCCCGGGTGCTGGTCTCCGGGCTGGTGCCCAACGCGCCGGCCGCCTTCGCCTACTACGGCTGCCCCCGCTTCGCCGAGGCCGCGCTCGCCCGCGGCTGGCGGACCACCGCCCCGAGCGCGCCGGACGACTTCACCCTCGCCCCGCCGCCGCACATGTGAGACACGACCGGGAACACGGGACATGACGACCTCCAGGACAGCACCCGGGACACCCCCCGGGCCGGCCGCCGCGACGGCGGCCGGGACGGCAACGGGGACAGCGGGGCCGGGCCGCGGCACGGATCCGGCCCGCGCGGTGGTGACCGCCGCCCTGTCCCGGGCCCGCTCGGCCGCCGAACCCGGCCCGGACCGCGCCCCCGGACCCCTCGCCCCCGCCCGACCGGGCCCGGGACTGCCGATCCCCGCGGCCGGCCCCGGCGAACTGCCCCTGGAACCGCTGCTGCGGCTGTCCCTGGCCGCCCAAGGCGCCACCGGCCGGGGCGGCCGGGGCAGACTGCGGCCCCACGCCTCGGCGGGCGGGTGCCACCCGGTGAGCGCCCACCTGCTGATCGGCCCCGGCTGTCCGCTGCCGCCGGGCCGCTATGCCTACGACCCGCTCGCCCACCGCGTCCACGCCCGCGGCCCGGCGCCCGGTGGCGTCCCGGCGGGCGCGGTCGCCGTCCTGACCGTCACCCCCCGGCGGACCGCCGCCCACTACGGGCACCGCGCCTGGCCCCTGCTGCTGCTTGATGCCGGGCACGCCGCGGCGGCGCTGGTGCTGGCGGCCCGCGCCCACGGCGGGACGGTCGGGCACCCGGCCGTCCGCCCGGCCGTCTGCCGGGACGCCGCCGGGCCGCTGCTGGCCGCCGCGGCCGGACTGGACCACCCGGCGGGGGAGGCGGACGAACACCCCCTGGCCGCCGTACGGCTGATGCCCCCGGACCCGTGCCCCGAGCCGTGGTCGCTGGCCCGCTGGGCGGACGGCACCGGCGGCACCCCGTGGCCCGTGGCGGACAGCGGCCGCTGCGCCGGCGGCGCAGCGGCCGACGACACCGGCGTCGTGCTGCGGGCCCTGACCGCCGCCCCGCACCCCGGCGACGGCCGGGAGAACTGGTGGACGCCGCCCCCGGCGCTCCCCGCCCCCGCCGGGCACGACCTGCTCGCCCGCCGCAGCGCGCCCCCGCCCCTGTCCGGCGCGCCGGACCGCGCCCACCTGGCCGCCGTCCTCGCCGCTGCCGCCGCCGCGGGCCCCGGCCTGCGGTGGTACGCGGCCACCGGCGGCCCGCCGGGGACGCCCGGGCCGGGGCTGCTGGCCCCCGGCCCGGCCGCCCCCGGCGGCCTGCGCCGGGTGGCCGCGGGGGAGGCCCGCCCCACCCTCGCCGCCTGGGCCGCCGGGCAGGGCTGGATCGCGGACGCCGGAGCCGTCCTGCTCGCCTGCGGCTGCCCCTCCGGCGCCCCGCCGCACCGGGTGCGCGCCGACCACCTGACCGCCGGACACGCCGTGGGCACCGCGCAGGCCGTCGCCACCCGCCTGGGACTGCGGTCCCGTCCGCTGGGTTCCTGGCAGGGCGCCGACCTCGGCGCGGCGCTGGGGGAACCGCCGGGCCGCGACTGGGTGGTCCACGGTCTCGCCCTGGCGGCACCCGGTACGCCCGGTACGCCCGGCGGGGGTGACCGCCCGTGATGCTGCACCGGGAGCTGCTCACCGCCGCACGCACCGCCCGCGCCCCGCTGGCCGGCGCCACCGCCCTCCTCCTCGCCGTCGCCGCCACCCATCTGGTCCAGGCGCTGCTGCTCGCCCTCGCCCTGTCCGCGATCGCCCGCGGCACGGCCGGCGAGGTGCCCGCGCTGCTGGCGGCCGTGCTGGGCACCGTCGCGGTCCGGGCCCTGCTGGGCTGGTGGCAGCGGCGGGTGGCGGCGGACGCCGGGGCGCTGGTGCGGGTGCGGCTGCGCGACGCGCTGCTGGCGCGTCTGGGGCGGCTGGGCCCGGCCTGGTCGGCGGGTTCCCGGGCGGGCGCGGTCCGGGCCGCGGTGGTGGACGGCGTGGAGGGCGTGGACGCCTATGTCTCGCGCTATCTGCCGCAACTGGCCGCCACCTGTCTGCTGCCGCTGCCGCTGCTGGCGGCGGCCTGGGCCGTCGAGCCGTACGCCCCGCTCGTCCTGGCCCCCGCCCTGGCCCTGGCGCTGCTCGCCCCCCGCTGGTGGGACCGGCTGCTGGCCCGGCGCGGCGGCGAGCACTGGGACACCTACGAGGCCCTGGGCGCCGACTACCTGGAGGCCCTCCAGGGCATGCCCGCGCTGCGCGCGGCCGGTGCCGTCGGCCGCACCCGCGAGCGGCTGGAGGAGCGGTCGGCCGCCCTGCACCGGGCCACGGTCGCCAAGATGCGGGTCTCCCTGGCGGACACCGCCCTGACCGATCTGGCCGTCCAGGGCGGCACGGTCGCCGCCGCCCTGCTGGCCTGCGCCTCGGCCGCCTCCGGACGGGCCACCGCCACCGGGACGTACCTGCTGCTCCTGCTGGCCTCGGAGTGCTTCCGGCCGGTCCGCGACCTGGCCCGGGAGTGGCACGCGGGCTACCTCGGCGTCTCGGCGGCCGACGGCATCGCCGCCCTGCGCCGCGCCGAGCCCGCGGTGCCGGACACCGGGGTGCGCACACCCGCGTGGGCCGGCCGTCCGCAGGACCGCCCGCACGGTGCCCGGCAGGCGCCGCCCGAAATCCGCTTCGAGGACGTGGACCTGACCTACCCCGGCGCGGCCCGGCCCGCCCTGTGCGGGGTGACCTTCACCGCCGAGGCCGGCCGCACCACCGCGATCGTCGGCCCCTCCGGCGCGGGCAAGACCACCCTGCTGGCGCTGCTGCTGCGGCACCGCGACCCGGACGGGGGCCGGATCACCCTGGACGGCGTCCCCACCACCGGGCATCCCCTGGAGGCGCTGCGCCGCGGCATCGCGGTGGTCTCCCAGGAGACGTACCTGTTCCCGGCGAGCATCGCCGAGAACCTGCGGCTGGCCCGTCCGGAGGCGGACGAGGCGGAGCTGGAGCGGGCCGCGCGGGCCGCGGGGATCCACGACGAGATCGCCGCGCTGCCCGACGGGTACGCCACCGTCCTCGGCGAGCGCGGCGCCACCCTCTCCGGCGGCCAGCGGCAGCGCCTGGCGCTGGCCCGGGCCCTGCTGGCCGACGCGCCCGTCCTCGTCCTGGACGAGGCGACCAGCGCCGTCGACGAGCGGCGCGAGGCCGCCATCACGGCCGAACTGCTGCACGCCGCCCGCGGCCGCACCCGGCTGGTGGTCGCCCACCGGCTGCGGACGGTGCGGGACGCGGACCGCATCGTCGTCCTCGACGGCGGCCGGGTCGAGTCGGTCGGCGACCACCGCGGGCTGCTGGACCGGGGCGGGGTGTACGCGGATCTGGTCGCGGCCGGGGAGACGGACCGGGGGCGCGCGGCATGACCCGCGCCACGGCCGCCGTCACCGGCGCCTCGCGCGCCGCAGCCGGGTCCGCCGCCCGGGAGACCGCGGCCCGGGAGACCGCGGCCCGCCGGCCGGTGCCCGGCTCCGCGTACGCCGTGCCCGGCCGGCCGGGCACGCTACCGGTCCGGCGCGCCGGAGGCCGGCGGTTCCCGGTGTCCGTCGGCGGCCTCGGCGGTCCCCGACGGCCGCCGTGCCGCAGTGGGTACGGTGACCGCCGCCGCCCGCGGCTCCGCGGCGGCGCGCACCGCGTCCCGGCGGTGGACACCGCACCGGGGGGCCGGCGGTTCCCGGAGCCGTCGGCGGTCTCCACAGCCTCCGCCGACAGCCGTGCGCCCGTTCCCGGACGTCCGGCAGGGGCGGGCAGGACCGTCGGCGGCACCACAGCGGACACGGTGACCGCCGTGCCGGAGACCGGCGGGGCGGCCGTGGTGAGGCCCGGAGGCCGACCACTCCGGGCCCTCGCACCGGCCGACACCGGCCCGCACCGGCCGGTGCGCCGGCGGGCCGTGAGCCTCCCGAATCCCGTGGCAAGACCCGATACCCGCAGAGAGAAGGGCCCACCAGTGACCGCGACCGCACCGGCGGGGCACCCCCTGGCGTCCCCCGCCCCGTCCGTGCCGCCCGGCGCGCTGCGCGCCCTGCTGCCCGCGCTGGCCGGGCACCGGGCCATGATGGCCCGCACCTGCGCCGCCGCCCTGACCGAGCAGGCGTCCCTGGTCGCCCTGGTGGCGCTGGCCGCGCACACCGCCGGCGCCGCCGTGCTGCGGGGCGCCGCCCCCGCACCCGGCACCGTCGCGGCGCTGATCGCACTGGTGCTGGTGCGGGCGGTGACCACCTGGCGCGAGATGGACCTCTCCCACGACCTGGCCTACCGCGTGCTGGCCGCACTGCGGATACGGGTCTTCGACGGCCTGGCCCGCAGCGCGCCCGCCCGGATCGCCGGGCGGCGCAGCGGCGACCTGGCGGCCACGGCCATGGCGGACGTGGAGGCGCTGGAGTTCCTCTATGCCCACACCACCGCCACCCTGCTGGCCTCCGGCACGGTGTTCACCGCCGGGGCGGCGGTGTGTGCCGCCGCGGAGCCGTGGACGGCGGCGGTCACCGTGCCCGCGGCGGTGCTGCTGACGGCCCTGCCCCTGCTGGACGCCCGGATCCGGGCCGAGCGCGGGGCCCGCACCCGGGAGCGGGCGGCACGGCTGTCGGCGGAGGCCGTGGAGACCGTCGACGGGCTCCGGGAACTGCTGGCCTTCGGCGCGCTGGACCGGTACCGCGCCCGGCTGGCCGACCGGGGCCGGGAACTGGGCGCCGCCCAGCGGGCCGAGGTCTCCTGGGAGGCGGGCACGGCGGCGGTGCGCGAGGCGCTGGTGACGGCGGCCGTGGCGGGGACGGTGGCGGTGGCGGCCTGGTCCGTCGCCGCCGGACGGCTGCCGGGGGAGTGGGCCCCGGCGGCGGTGGCCCTGGCGCTGGGCATCCTCGGTCCGGTCGCCGAGTCCTCCGCCGCGCTGGGCCGGGCGGCCGGTCTGCGGGCGGCGGCGGCCCGGGTGGGTGCGGCTGCCGGGGCCCCGGCGCTCGCCCCGCCGCCGCGCGAGCCCCGCCCCGTACCGGACGGTCCGCTGGGCGTGCGGCTGCTCGGGGTGCGCTTCGACTACGGCGGCGCCCCCGTCCTGGACGGCCTCGACCTGACCGTGCCCGCCGGGCGGACGGTCGCCCTGGTGGGTGCCTCGGGCGCGGGCAAGTCCACCTGTGCCCAACTGCTGGCCCGCTTCTGGGACCCGGGCCGCGGTGCGGTCGAGCTGCTGCCGCGCACCGGGCCGCCGCTGGATCTCCGCGAGATCTCCGACGCCGAACTGCGCCGCACCGTCGCCGTCGTCGGCCAGGACGCGCCGCTGTTCCACGGCACGCTCGCCGACAACCTCCGGCTGGCCGCGCCCGGGGCCGGGGACGAGGAGCTGTACGCGGCCGCCCGCGCCTGCGGTGTCGACCGGATCGCCGCCGCGCTGCCCGACGGGTACGCCACCGTCCTCGGCGAGCGCGGCACCGGCCTCTCCGGCGGCCAGCGCGCCCGGGTGGCGCTGGCCCGCGCCCTGCTGGCCCGGCCCCGGGTGCTGGTCCTGGACGAGACCACCGCCCAGCTCGACACCGCCGCCGACGCCGAACTGGCCGCCGCTCTGGCCGGGGACGCCGCGCGCCGCGCCACCCTGGTGATCGCCCACCGCGCCGCCACGGTCCGCCGCGCCGACCGGATCGCCGTCCTGGCGGGGGGCCGGATCGCGGCGGAGGGCACCTGGGCGGAGCTCACCGCCTCCGGCGCGCTCTCCCGCGTGCTGCCCGAGGTGCGGGACTGATTTCGCGGCGGGACCCCGCCGCGAAATCAGTCCCGCTCCCGGGGACGGGGCCCGCACCCGGGAGCGCGGGTCAGCCCGGCGGCCCCTCGCCCCACCAGCGGCCGTCCGGCCCGCGGCGGTTGGCGACGACCGCCGCGACGGGCGGGATGGCCGCGGCGACCACGCACATGGCGATCGCCAGCGGCACCGACCACAGCCGTACGAAGGCCCAGGCGCCGACGAACAGCAGCAGGCACAGGGTCATCAGGGCGAAGTAGCGGCGGCGCCGGCGTGCGTACACAGCTCCAGCGTAGGACCGGCCCGGCGGGAGCGGGTGCCGGCCGTGCGCCCCTTGTTGCATATGATGTGCAAGTGCATGACTATCGCATCAGAACGGCGACCGAGGCGGACCTCGACGGGGCGCGGGCGGTGATGCTCGACGCCGTGTACCGGGACTTCGGCACCGGATACGTGCCACGCTGGCACGCCGACATCGTCGATCCCGGCGCCTTCTACCTCGCCCCGCCCCGGCACACCCTGCTGGTCGCGGCCGACGGGACGGGCGGGACGGTCGTCGCCACGGCCGCCCTGGACGCCCGCGGCCCCGCCCATCCGCCGAACCCGCGATGGCTGGCCGAACGCTACCCGTCCGGGGAGACCGCCCAGTTGCGGCGGGTGTGCGTGCGCCCGGAGCACCGGCGGCGCGGACTGGCCCGGCGACTGGTGGGCGAACTGCTGGAGTTCGCCCGGGCGGACGGCGGCTACCGCTCGGTCTACCTGCACACCCATCCGCACTCGCCCGGGGCGATGGACCTGTGGCGGTCCCTGGGCAAGGTCGTCTGTGACGAGCGGGACGGCCGGCGTGAGGAGGTGTCCGGCGGCGGGAGTGGGGCCGTGCACTTCGAGATCCCTCTTGCGTGAATGAAAACCATTTTCATATAATCTGTGGTCAACAACCTGCCCCGAAAGGCAAGAACCCAAGACCATGAGATCTCTCCGCCGTCGGTCGGCCGCCGGCCTGCTGCTCCTCCCACTGCTCTCCGGCTGCTTCGCCTCCGGCGGCGACCCGGGCTCCTCGGACTCCTCCGGCTCCGACGGCTCCGGGGACGGCAAGCGGCTGCGGGTGGCGCTCGCCTTCCCGCCGACGCAGAACCTCTCCCCCCACGGCCAGGACGCCCTGCTCCTGTCCCGCCTCGGCGTCGCCGAGGGGCTGACCCGGCTGGACGCCAACGGCGCCGCGGCGCCCGCGCTCGCCGAGTCCTGGAGCAGCGAGAAGGGCGGCCGCGACTGGCTGTTCACCCTGCGGGACGCGCGGTTCCACGACGGCGCCGAGGTCACCCCGGAAGCCGTCGCCGGCGCCCTCACCCGCGCGGCCCGGGCCACCCCGCCCCCCGCCGCACTGACCGGTGTGGAGCTGACCGCCGAGGCGGTGGGCGAGGACCGGGTACGGGTGAGCACCGCCGGGGCCGACCCGGTCCTGCCGCTGCGGCTGTCCAACCCCTCCCTGTCGGTGTTCTCCCCGAAGGCGTACGGGGAGAAGGGCGCCGTGGACCCGGCGGGCACCGCCACCGGCCCCTTTGAGCTCACCGAGGTCACCGGCGACACGGCGGTCCGCCTGGACCGCTTCGACGACCACTGGGGCGGCCGGGCCCAGGCCTCCGGCATCGACGCGAGGTTCGTCGCCGACGGCACCGCCCGGGCCAACGCCCTGCGCACCGGCGAGGTGGACATCGCCGAGTCCCTGCCCGTCGCCCAGCTCGCCTCCCTCGACGCGGACACCGTCCGCGCCAACGCCACCGCCCGCAACACCGCCCTGCACCTCAACACCTCCTCCGGCCCCTTCGCCGATCCGAGGCTGCGGGCCGCCGCCCGGGAGGCGGTCGACACCTCCGCCCTCGCGAAGGGCGTGTACGAGGGCCGCGCCGAGCCCGGCCGGGGCGTCTACGGCCCCGCGCTGACCTGGGCCGCCGGAAAGCGGACCGAACCGGCGGGCCGGGCGGAGGCCGCCGACCCCGACGGCACGCGCATCACCCTGGCCACCTACGACAACCGCCCCGAACTGCCCGAGACCGCCCAGGTGCTGCAGCAGCAGCTTCAGAAGGCCGGCTTCGAGGTGGAGCTGGAGGTGCGCGACTACTCCCGGCTGGAGGCCGACGCGCTGGCCGGGAAGTTCGACGCGGTCGTGCTCTCCCGCAACACGATGCTCGACACCGGCGACCCCGTCGCCGTCCTCGCCGCCGACTTCACCTGCGAGGGCGGCTACAACCTCGCGCGGCTGTGCGACGAGAAGGTCGACGCGGCCGTCGCCCGGGCCCAGGCCACCGCCGACCCCGACCGTCGCCGGGACGCGGCCATGGCGGCGGAGACCGCCGTCCTCGGCACCGACGCGGTGGTGCCGCTGGTGCACCTGGAGGTCGTGGCGGGAGTCGCCACCCCGGTGCGGGGCGTACTGCTCGACCCGTACGAGCGCACCCTCGTCGGCACGGGGACCCGGCGCTGAACCGCGCGCCCGACGCCCCGTGGAAGGCGCCGTGAAGGACTCCCCGAGAGGCACCGCGGCCGGTGCCGCCGCCCTGCTGTGGCGCACCGCGCTCGCCGCCGTCCTGGTGTGCGGCATCGGCCTGCTGCCGTGGCTGTCGCGCACCGACCCGGCGCTGACCGTCCTCAAGGCCCGGTCGGCCGAACGCGACCCGGCGCCGAAGGTGCTGGCCGCGGTCCGGGCCGAACTCGGCCTCGACGACGGTCCGCCGCGGCTGCTCGGCCGCTGGCTCGGCGGGCTGCTGCGCGGCGACGCGGGACGCTCCTGGGTCTCCGGCACCGAGGTGCTGCCCGCCGTCCTCCAGGCCCTCGGCGTCTCGCTGCTGCTGATGGCCGGGGCGCTGGCGGTCGCCGGCTGCACGGCGGGCGCGGTGTGCGCCCGCACCCTGTGGCTCGGCTCCCGGCGGCGGATCGCCGGACGCGGCACCGGCGGCAGCGCGGCGGCGGTGCTCGCCGCGCTGCCCGAGTTCCTCCTCGCCGCCGTGCTGGCCGCCGTGGTCGGCGTACGGCTCGGCTGGCTGCCCGCGCTGGGCTGGTACGGGCCGAAGTGGACGGTGCTGCCCGCCCTCGCGCTCGGCCTGCCCGCCGGAGCGGTTCTGGGGCGGCTGCTCGGCGACCAACTGCCCGGCACCTTCGCCGAGCCCTGGGCGAGGGCCGCCGCCGCCCGGGGCCTGCCGCCGCGTCGCGCCGCCCGGTACGCGCTGCGCCGCTGCCTGCCCGGACTGCTGCCCAACCTGGGGCTGTTCGCGGTCGGCCTGACCGGCGGCGCCGTCGCCGTGGAGCAGGTCTTCGACATCCCCGGCCTGGGCCGGCTGACCCTGCGCGCCGCCCTCGCCCAGGACCTGCCCGTCCTGCAGACCGGCATCCTCGCCCTCGTGGCGCTCGCGGCCCTCGCCGGAGCACTGGCCGGTCTCGCCGCCCGCCGACTGCTGGGCCCCGCGCTGCGCGACGGCGCGCTGACCTCCCCGCACCGGCCCGAACCGCCCCCCGCCCGGGCACTGCCGCTGCTGTACGGCGCACTCCTGACCGGCACCGTCTGCCTCGGCCTGCCGCGCGACCCGCTCGCCGTGGACACCGCCGCCCGGCTCCGCCCGCCGTCCGCCGCGCACCCGCTGGGCACCGACGCGCTCGGCCGCGACCTGCTGGCCCGGATCGCGCACGGCGCGCTGGACACCCTCGCGCTCGCCCTCGCGGTGAGCGCGGCTGCCCTGATCGCCGGGGTGCTGCTGGGGCTGCTGCCGAGGCTGTCCGCGCCGCTGGTCGACACCGTCAACGCCGTACCGCCCGTCCTGGCCGGGCTGCTGGTGGCCGGGGTGGCGGGCGGCGGACCGTGGACACCGGCGCTCGCGGTGGCCGCCGTCGCCTGGTCCCCGCTGGCCGCCCACACCTCCGCCCTGCTGCGGCAGGAGCGCGCCACCACCCATCTGGCCGCCGCCCGCGCCCTGGGCGCCGGGCGGCGGCACCTGCTGCGCCGCCACCTGCTGCCCGCCGTCCTGCCGCCCGTACTCCGGCACGCCCTGCTGCGGGTGCCCGGCATCGCCCTGGCCCTGGCCGCCCTGGGCTTCCTCGGCCTGGGCGCCCAGCCGCCGTCACCCGAGTGGGGCCTGCTGCTGGCGGAGAACCTGCCCTACGCCGAACGCGCCCCCTGGGCGGTACTGGCACCCGCCGCGGTGCTCGCCCTGCTGGGGGCGCTGGCGGTGACCGCGGCGGACGGGGTGCGGCTGCCGCGTCCGCCCCGCCTGCCGCGGCGGGCCCGGCGCGCCGGACACCCGCCCGCCCGGCCCCCGTTCCCGTCCGTACCGCCGCAGGCCGGGCCGCCCGCCGCGGCCCGGGAGCCCGTGCCCGCCACCGTCCGCGAGGACCCACCGTGACCGACCGGACCTCCCGACCCGCCGCGTCCTCCCCGGACCGGGCCCGCCCCCGGTCCCCGCGCCTCCGGCGCGAACGGATCTGGCCGACCCTCTCCCCGTTGCTGCGGCTGCTGATCCTCACCCAACTCGCCTTCAACGTCGGCTTCTTCGCCGTGCTGCCGTTCCTCGCCGAGCACCTCGGCGGCGCGCTGGGCATGGCGGGCTGGCTGGTCGGGCTCGTGCTGGGACTGCGCACCTTCAGCCAGCAGGGACTGTTCGTGGTCGGCGGCGCGCTCACCGACCGCCACGGGGTGCGCCCGGTGGTGCTGACCGGCTGCGCGCTGCGGATCGCCGGGTTCGGCTGGCTGGGGTACGCGGAGCGGACCTGGTCCGTGCTCGGCGCGGTACTGCTGATCGGTTTCGCCGCCGCGCTGTTCTCCCCGGCCGTGGAGTCCGAGACGGCCCGGCAGGCGGTGCACTGGGAACGGGCGGGCCACGGCCCCCGCACCCGCGTCCTGGCCCTGTTCACCGTGGCGGGCCAGGCCGGGGCGTTCACCGGACCGCTGCTGGGCGCCCTGCTGCTGGCCGTGGACTTCCGCACCGCCTGCCTCGCCGGTGCCGGGGTCTTCGTCCTCGTCCTGGCCGGCCACCTGCGGCTGCTGCCGCGGCACATCCCCGGCCGCACCCGGGCACCGGTGCGGGGCGGCGCGGGCGCGGTGCTGCGCAACCGCCGCTTCCTGGCGCTGTGCGGGGCGTACGGCGCCTACCTGCTCTCCTACAACCAGCTCTATCTGGCGCTCCCGGCGGAGGTGGAGCGCGCGACGGGCTCCCAGGCGCCGCTGGCCTGGCTGTTCGCGCTCTCCTCGCTGCTGGTCGTCCTCGCCCAGTTGCCGGTCACCCACTGGGCGGCGGAGCGGCTGGACCCGCGCCGCTGCCTGGCCGCCGGGCTGCTGCTCGTCGCCGCCGGGTTCGCGGTGGTGGCCGCCGCCCGCCCGGCCGGGTGGACGGGCGCCGGGGGGCTGGTGCCCGCGGCCGGGTTCGTCGTGCTGCTCACCCTGGGCCAGATGCTGGTCGTCCCGGCCGCCCGCGCCTGGGTGCCCGACCTCGCCGAGGACGGCCGCCTCGGTCTCTACACCGGGGCCCTCTCCTCCCTCTCCGGCCTGCTGGTCCTCCTCGGCAGCTCGGCCACCGGCGCCCTGCTGGACGGCGGGCTGCCCCCGGCCGTGCCCTGGCTGATCCTCGCCGCCGTCCCGCTCCTGGCCCTGTGCGCCCTGCCCCGCCGCCCGGAGCACCCCGGCGGCGGGCCGGGCACGGCGGCTGCCCGCTGAGGGCCGCGCCGGTCAGGCGGGGCTTCCGCCGAGCGGAAGGCGGTCGTAGACCAGCTCGATGCGGTCCGCCGGGGCGATCACCCGCAGCACCTCCAGAGGTGTGCCGTCCACCGCCCGGGTCAGGCGCTGGACCCGGAGGACGGGGACAGCCGTCCCGATCTGGAGCTGCCGTGCCTCGTCGGCGGTCGGCAGGCCCGAGGTGACGCGCTCGTCCGCCTCGGCGGGTGCCAGGCCGGCGCCGGTGAGGGCGCCGAACACACCGCCTACGACCTTCCCGCCCTCGCCGAAACCCGTCCGGTCGGCCAGTTCCGCCGGGTACCAGGCCCGCTGCACCTGGACGGTCTCCTGGCCGACCAGCGCGTGCCGCCGCCGCTGGACCAGCTCGCTGCCCGGCGCCACCTCCAGGAGGGCGGCGAGATCGTCGGGTGCGCTCATCCGCTGGACGTCCATCAGGCGCATCTCGCCGTCGAAACCCTGCTGGGCGCAGGCCGTCTCCCAGGGACCGCGCGTCCCGCCCGGCCGCAGGACGCTTCCGTAGCGGCTGAGGGGCACCCGGACCGGCCGTCTGTCGCGCACGAGCGTGCCCAGTTTCCGGCGGACGACCACCAGGCCCTGGTTCGCCAGTTCGGCGAGGGCCGCCCGCACGGTCTGCCGGGCCATGCCGTACTCGTCCATGAGGTCGGTGATGGGCGGCAGGGTCGTCCCCGGCGGGAACTCGCCCTCCTCGATGCGTCGCCGCAGGTCGTCTGCGAGATCACGGTAACCGCGCACACCAACCTCCTTACCTTTCGAACGAGTTTCCCCCAAGGCTAGCCCTTGCTCCCGAAAGGGCTAGCCTTGAATATTTCCTCAAAGCTAGCCCTTTGAGTGGAGGTCCCATGACGACGAACCCGCCCGGCGAGGACGGGAGCGGACGGCTCACCCAGGACGCCCGTCCGGGCACGGTCCCCTACATCGCCGCCTGGAGCCGGGAGCGGACGTACCGGCCCGCCGTGGCGCGGCGGGCGGTCGGAGGCGTTGAGGGCGTCGGGTATCTGGACGAGACCCCGTACGACCGGGACGGGCATGGAGTGCTGTGGGTGCGTCAGGCTCTCGCCCGGGGCAGCGGCAGGCCGCAGTTCCAGAACGTGCACGTGCTGCGGCAGCGGCGGGCGGTGCGGCGCATGCTCTGCCAGGTGTGCGGCGGGCCGTGGCTGTTCGTGCTGCGGGACGTGGGCCGCCCGGTGGAGGAGGGCGAGCGGACCACCGCGCCGCCGGTGTGCGTACCGTGTGCCCGCGTCTCGGTGCGGCAGTGCCCGCGCCTGCGGGAGGGGTATGCCGCCACGCTGGTGGGTCGGCCGTCTCCCTGGGGTGTCGCCGGGATCGTCCACCACCCGGCCACGCTGGAACCCGTCGGCGGCTCCCTGCACGAGGTGGCCCACGAGGACCCCGCGATCCGCTGGGTCACCGCCCACCGACTGGTCCTGGAACTGCGCGAGTGCGCCCCCGTGGACCTCGGCCACCTCACCACCTGACCGGACCGTCCCGCCGTCCCGCCGCCCCGCGGGCCCGGAAAACCCGGATCGGAGCGGCCGGGAAAGCCCCCGTGACGGCCCTCGGCAGGGGTGCGGGCGGCACTTCGCGCCCGTCCGTGAGGGCGGGCCTTCCCGTATCCGTCCCGGACCGCGATACGGCCGAACGAGCTGTCTCAGCAAAGCGCCTGACCAGGCATCGGAAGGCGGTCCGGCCTACGATCCCGGGCGGGGAAAGGGGGCCCGGATGGACCGGAGCATCCGCACTGTGGAGGACGTGTTCAGGCTGCTGGACGGCCTGTTCGTGCCGGACGCCGACCGCTGGACGGACGGCGCGGCCGGCTGGTGGGACGGCTTCTACGCGGACCGCACCAGGCCGGTGCCGTTCTTCGCGGCGAAGCCGGACGAGAACCTGGTCTCGTACCTCGAGCGCGGACTGGTCACCCCGGGGCGCGCCCTCGATCTGGGCTGCGGCCCGGGGCGCAACGCGCTCCACCTCGCCGCGGCGG
This sequence comes from Streptomyces carminius, assembly GCF_002794255.1. Lineage (GTDB taxonomy): Bacteria > Actinomycetota > Actinomycetes > Streptomycetales > Streptomycetaceae > Streptomyces > Streptomyces carminius. Next base: position 99,730 of record NZ_PGGW01000071.1, on the reverse strand, counting down.
GTTTCGAGGTGGACGCCGTGGACCTCTCCCCGGCGGCGATCGACTGGGCCCGGGACCGCGCCCGGGAGGCGGGCGCCGAGATCGGGTTCCGGTGCGGCGACGCCTTCGCCCCCGCCGGGACCGGGCCGCGCGGCCCGTACGACCTGGTCCACGACTCCGGCTGCTTCCACCATCTGCCGCCGCACCGCCGCGTGAGCCATCTGGCCCTCCTGGACCGGGTCCTCGCTCCCGGCGGGCACTTCTCCCTCACCTGCTTCGCGGCCGGGGCGATGGGCTCCGAGCTCGACGACGCCGACTTCTACCGGCAGTCCCGGCTCCACGGCGGCCTCGCCTACGCCCCCGACGACCTGCGCCGGATCTTCTCGGGCCTGGAGGTGGTGGAGCTGCGCCGCATGCGCGACGAGCCGCCGCGGTCGCCGCGCTTCGGCGAGCCCTTCCTGTGGACGGCCCTCTTCCGCCGCCCCGTGAGCCCGTCGTGACCCGTCACCGGCGGGGTGTTCCGGCGCCCGTCGCCGGGCACCCTCGAGGACATGCCGCACGAGGAGACTCCGCCGCCCCCGCCCGCCGACGTGCTGCGCGCGTCCTACCGCGCCTTCGGCGCCGTCGTCGCGCGCGTCGACGAGGAGCGGTCGTGGCTGCCGACCGGCTGCACCGGCTGGGCGGTGCGCGATCTGGTCCTCCACTGTCTGGGGGACGCCCGGCGCGGACTGGTGGCGCTCCACACCCCCGCCGGCCGGGAGCCGGACCGCGACGCGGTCACCTACTGGGAGCTGTGGCGGCCGGGGGCGGCGGGCGGTTCCGCCGGCCGGGCGGTCCCGCGGGTGATCGCCGGACTGTTCGCGGAGTTCGCGGAGCTCCGCGACCTGTACCTGGAGACTTCCGCCGCGGTCCTGCACGCCGCCGACCGCGCGGACACCGGAGAACCAGTGGCCACCCAGGGCCATGTGCTCACCGCGGGCGACCTCGTGCGCACCCTCGCCGTCGAGGCCACGGTCCACCATCTGGACCTGATCGTCTCGCTCCCCGGTGCTCCGGGGCCGTCCGGGGAGGGGCTCGGGGAAGTGCGCCGCACCCTCGACGGGCTCCTCGGCCGCCCGGTGCCGCTGGGCTGGGACGACGCCCACTACGCGCGCGCCGCCACCGGACGCGCGCCCCTGACGGAGACCGAACGGGAACGGCTCGGGGCGGACGCCGGCCGTTTTCCGCTGTTCGGCTAGCGCCGCCGGCAACGGTGGCGTGAACCCGGTCTTTTCACACGGCGGCTCGTGGTGGTGTCCTTCTCCCACCACGAGCCGAGGAGGCACGCCCCATGCTCGACCTGGCCGCCGAACTGCACCGGTGGTGCGAGCAGGGCCGCGACTTCGCCGTCGCCACGGTGGTGGCGGTCGGCGGGAGCGCGCCCCGGCAGCCGGGCGCCGCGCTCGCCGTCGACTCCGGCGGCGCCGCCCTCGGCAGCGTCTCCGGGGGCTGTGTCGAGGGCGCCGTCTACGAGTTGTGCCGTACGGCGCTGGAGACCGGACGGCCGGCCACCGAGCGCTTCGGGTACGCGGACCCGGCGCCGGATCCGGAAGCGCCGCCCGGCCCGGTGGACGGCGATCCCTTCGCGGTGGGACTGACCTGCGGCGGGACCATCGGGGTGCTGGCCGTCCCGGTCACCGTGCGCTTCGGCCGCGGCGCGGACCGCGCCACCGTGGCCGAAGCGCTGGCCACCGCTGCCTCGGGCGGCACGGCGGCGCTGGTCCGGGTGGTGGCCGGACCGGGAGAGTCGCCGGGTGAGTTGCTGGGCCGCCCGCTGCTGGTGCGTCCCGACGGCACCGTCTCGGGCGGCCTCGGCGGCGGGGCGGAGCTGGACCGCGCCGCGGCGGCCGAGGCGCGCGCCCTGCTGGCGGCCGGCCGTACCGCGGCGGTGGAGGTGGGCACGGGGGCGGCAGGTGGTCGCTGCGGGCGGCCGGTCACCGTGCTGGTGGAGTCCAGCGCGCCGCCGCCGCGCCTGCTGGTCTACGGCGCGGTCGACTTCGCCGCCGCGCTGGTGCGGATGGGCCGGTTCCTGGGCTACCGGGTCACCGTCTGCGACGCCCGCCCCGTCTTCGCCACCCCGGCCCGCTTCCCGGAGGCGGACGAGGTCGTCGCCGACTGGCCGCACCGCCATCTGGCCGCCCAGGCGCCGGACGCCCGCACCGCGGTCTGCGTCCTCACCCACGACCCGAAGTTCGACGTGCCGCTGCTGGAGCTCGCCCTGCGGCGGCCCGCCGCCTACATCGGCGCCATGGGCTCGCGCCGCACCCACGCCGACCGGCTGGCGCGGCTGCGCCGGGCGGGGCTGACCGAGGGGGAACTGGCCCGGCTGCGCTCCCCGATCGGCCTGGACCTGGGCGCCCGTACCCCCGAGGAGACGGCGGTGTCCATCGCCGCCGAACTCGTCGCCGCCCGGCACGGCGGCTCCGGCGCCCCGCTCACCGGCGGCGCGCTTCCCATCCACCACGATTCCGTGCCCCGGGGCGGCGCGGGCCCGCGGCCCGTGCGCTCCGCACGGGCCGCGGGCGGCGGGGCTACCCCGCCTGCTCCTGCTTCTGCTTCTGCTCCCTGAGCATGTCGGCCCAGCCGCGCTGGGCCATCGTCTGGAAGACCCACCCGCCCTCCTGGCGGACCAGGATGTCGGCGTAGTTCATCCGGTGCTCCTCGCCCCCGGCCCGCATCACCGACGAGGAGAACACCACGGCCATGGACGGGGAGAGGAAGAACGGGGTGCGGACCGACTCGAAGCTCAGGTCGCCGCCCGCCTCGCCGCCCAGCACGGCGTTCATCGTGCGGACGTACTGCTCCCGGTCCCACTGGCCGGTCCAGGGCTCGCCGTCCGAGCCGTCGGTGACCAGGTTGAGCGGGAAGACGGCCATGTCGGCCATGCGCTCGACGTTCTCCGGCGTGGGGTCGGAGCTGCGGGCGTCGTAGGTCTCGAACCACTCCCGCAGACCGCGCAGGTCCTCCTCGGTGGGCGTGTAACCGGTGAGGGCGGCGGCGGTCTCGATGTTCCGGAACAAGGGCTCTCCCATTCGTCAAATTTGACTAGTGAGGTCGAAGGTAACTCCCGGCACGGCGCGGGTCAAACGGAAGAAGCAGGAAAGGCGTCCCGGCCGGTTCCCGCCGCTCCCGCGAACGAGGACCGAAGCCGTCCGCAACGGCCCCTAACCTGACCCCATGACGCAGCCGAGGCAGCAGACGCAGCGCCCACCGCAGGCACCGCCGCTCAGTACCCGCCAGCTCAACCGGGCCACCCTGGCCCGGCAACTGCTGCTCGGCCGTGAAGGCCGGGATCCGGCCGAGGTCGTCGAGCATCTGGTGGGCCTGCACTCCCAGCTCCCCGGCAACCCCTACACCGCGCTGTGGAGCCGGATCGAGGGCTTCGACCCCGAGGAGTTCTCCCGGCGCATCGAGCGGCGCGAACTCGTACGGATCAGCCTCCAGCGTTCCACCCTCCACATCGTCACCGCCCGCGACTGCCTGGCGCTGCGCCCCGCGCTCCGGGCGCCGCATGACCGCCTGCTGACGCCGGCCTTCGGCAGGCGGCTGGCCGGCGCGGAACCGGCGGAGGTCGCCGCCCGGGCCCGGGAGCTGGTCGAGGAGCGCCCGCTGACCTTCCAGGAACTGGGCTCCCTACTGGCGGCACAGTGGCCCGGCAGCGATCCGCAGGCCCTGGCGATGATCGCCCGCCAGTTCCTTCCGCTGGTCCAGGTGCCGCCGCGCGGGCTGTGGCGGCGCGGCGGCGCGGCCCGCCACACCACCGCGGAGTCCTGGCTCGGCACGGGTCTGCCGTCCGGCGCCGCTCCCGACGCGCTCGTCCTGCGCTATCTCGCCGCCTTCGGGCCCGCGTCGGTGAAGGACGCCCAGACGTGGAGCGGACTCACCCGTCTGGCGGAGGTCTTCCGGCGGCTGCGGCCCCGCCTGGTGGCCCTGCGCGCCGAGGACGGCACGGAGCTGTACGACCTGCCCGACGCGCCCCGCCCCGGTCCCGACGTCCCCGCGCCGGCCCGCTTCCTGCCGGACTACGACAACCTCCTCGTCGGGCACGCCGACCGCACCCGGGTCGTCGGCGCCGCCGCCCGCACGGCGATCTGGACCGGCAACGCGGCCCGTCCGGCCTTCCTCACCGACGGCTTCGTCAGCGGCACCTGGCGGCTGGAGACCGACACCCGCCGCACCCGGGCCACCCTCGTCCTCCGTCCCCTCGGCCCGCTGCCGCGCGCCGCGCGCGCCGCACTGGAGGAGGAGGGCGCCGCCCTGCTGGCCTTCCGCGCACCCGGCGCGGACCATGAGCTGACCTGGGAGGCGCCCTGGCACGGCTGATCCGCGCACGGTGACTCCGCACGGTGGCCCCGCACCACGTGCCCGCGCCGGTTCCGGTGCCGTCCGTCGCTATGATCGGCGGCCGGGCGCACCCCGTCGGAAGACGGGCCCGGGAGACCACCCCGGCGCCCGCGGCGAACGACCGGGCGAGAGCAGGGGATGGGCCAGTGAGCCGTTGGAGCGAGATCCGGGACGGCGCGGCCCTCTACGAGGACGAGGCGATCCTGGTGCTCAACAAGCCCGCCGGGATCTCGGTCATGGGCGAGCGCCACGAGACCGACCTCGTCCGGCTGGCCGAGGAGGAGGGCGAGACCCTCTATCCGGTCCACCGGATCGACAAGGTGACCTCCGGGGCGGTCCTGTTCGCCAAGGAGGTGCGCTTCCACTCCGTGCTGACCCGCCAGTTCAACCGGCGCACCGTCGACAAGTCCTATCTCGCCGTCACCCGCTCCACCGGACTGCCCCAGGCCGGCACGATCGACCTGCCGCTCGGGGTGGGGCGCAAGAACCGGGTGCGGGTGGCCGGCAACCGCGGCGACATCGTCGCCGACGAGAAGGACGGCGGGGACGGCAGGGACGGCGAGGAGGTGCGCTGGTCGCTCGCCCCGGGCGCCGGCTTCGGGGAGAAGAGGAGCTATCCGTCGCTGACCGTCTTCGCCCGCGTCGGGGACGACGGCCGGCACACCGTGCTGGCGGTGCGGCCGGTCACCGGGCGGCGCCACCAGATCAGGGTGCATCTGGCGTGGACCGGCCACGCCATCGAGGGCGACCCGCTCTTCGACCGGGAGAGCGCCGCGGCGGGGGCCCGCACCTGTCTGCACTCCTGGTGGCTGGCCTTCGACGCGCCCTGGGCGGGCTCCGGGACCCGGCTGGAGTTCCAGGCACCGCCGGACGCGGACTTCTGGGCGCCGCTGGGCGGTGACCTCGCCGGCGGCCCCGCGGCGGACGAACTCGACCGCGCCCACCGGCTCCTGGCGGAGCGGGCGGCGGCGGAGGCCGACCGGTGGGACGGGACCGGGGCGTAGCCCGCGGCCGGGGCGGGCACCCGGTCCGGTGACCGGCGACGGCCGGGAATCCAGCCCCCAGGAGGCACCGTGAGCGAGACCCCGCACCGCGACGGCATCCCGAAGGCACTGGCCGGTGTCGTCCTCGACGCCCCCGATCCCCGGGCCCTGGCCGGCTTCTACCGGCGCCTGCTGGAGTGGGAGGTCGTCGAGGACGGAGCCGACTGGGTGAGCCTGAAGGGCCCGGACGCCACGAAGCTCTGCTTCCAGACCGAGCCGGAGTACCGGCCGCCGACCTGGCCGGGGAAGGCCGACCGTCAGCAGATGATGCTGCACCTGGACTTCGAGGTCGACGACCTGGCGGCGGCCGAGCGGCGCGCGGTCGGTCTCGGCGCCCGTGTCGCCGGCTTCCAGCCCCAGGACGGCGTACGGGTGCTCCTCGATCCGGCCGGGCACCCGTTCTGCCTCTTCACCGAGGGGTGACCCGCGAGGGGCGACCCGCCCTCGCGGGCGGGCCGGCCGTCAGCGGGGGGCGCCGGTGCGCACCAGTTCGCGCGCCGCGTCGTTGACCGGCTGCGGCGTGCCCGTCAGGTCCATGACGAACAGGGGCAGCCGCAGGACGTCCGCGCGCGCTCGGGCGGCGGTGGTGTAACCCGCCAGGGAGAAGCAGAGGGCGGCCGCCGACTCGTTGAGGCCGTGCAGCCACAGCGTCTCGACGGTGGCGGGCCCGACCGGTGAGGTGGTGGGGTCCACCCGGGCCAGCACCTCGGGCCCGCGCAGGTCGACACCGGAGGCGGGGTGGCTCTCGGTGGTGGTGCGCACCCGTTCGAAACCCAGCCAGTCCAGATAGCGGGCGGCGGCCGTCACGGCGTCCCGCGCGGTGCGGATGGTGACCGGGCGGAAGGCGGGCCGTTCCCGTGCCGCGGTCCGGGGTACCGCGCCCGGCGGCGGGGGCGGCTGCGGCGCCGGGTACCCGGCGCCGGGGGTGTCGACGCCGTCGGCGAGCCCGGCCGTGCCGGTCGGCGGGCCGGTGAGGGAACCGGCCGGGGCGGCGCCGGGGACCGGGGAGGCGTGGTCGTGGGCCAGCGGCAGCCGCAGCAGCGCGCCGCACGGGCAGCCCAGCTCCGGCCGCGGCCACTCGTCGTACCGCCCGCAGGACGCGCAGCGCAGCGTCAGCCAGGAATCCGCCCACACCCGGTGGTGGATCCGGACGGGGACGCCGCCGCGCAGCAGCGGCGGCGCCACCGGGGCGCCGCACGGGCACGGGTAGACGGGCGGAACGTAGTGGTGCTCCCGGCGGCAGACCGGGCACCGCACCGGCAGGTTCTCCGTCATCGGCGGCTCCAGCGCGGACAGTCGGGCCCGAGGGCCACGGGCCAGGGTTCGCGCTCCATCGTCCCCGATGGCCGTGGCGGTGGGGAACGGCCCGGGAGAATCCCGTCGCTCCGGGGCACCGGCGGACGGCCTCGCCGTCAGTTCGTGAAGCGGTCGAAGTCCGTGACGTTGATGTCCACTTCGGTCGTGTCGAGCGTGGTCGGCGACTCCCCGGTAGCCGTCTGCCCGGGGCGCACATCGGTGACGTACTCGGTGGAGTTGGCCACGCGTGTGCCGGTGGAGTCGACGGCCTCCCAGGTCCAGACGTAGTCGGACACCTCGGAACTGCCGTTCCTGACCGTCCAGGTCACCCAGATGTTCGTGAATCCGGCCTGCGAGCGGTCGTCGAGGGCGAAGTCGACCAGATCGGCCCGCTCGTTCTCCTGGGAGGCCTCCCGGTCCTCCGATGTCTCCCGCGTCTGGGTCTCCTCCGCGGGAGCGGGAGCGGGAGTGGGCTCGTCCCCGTACGAGCCGCAGCCGGCGAGCGCCAGACCGCAGGCCGCCGTCAGCGCCGCACACTTCACCGCCACGTTCCGTCGTTTCATTTCGCACACCTCTTTGCCGCAGTTTGTCCATTCTTGCACCATTTCGGGCATGTGTTCGACCTGGTGTGCTCGGCCGGTGGACGGACCGGCCCGTCAGGCTTGCCGAGTCGGTGTGGCGGCGGCCCGGAGGACGGGAGGTGACCGGAGGATCAACTTCCGGCCGTTTCCCCCCGCCGGGGGCCCTCCAGCAGAGCCAGGTCGCCGGGGGTGTCGACATCGGCCGGGTCGGCGATGTCGCCGCACTCGACGAGCACCACCTCCGCGGCGTGCTCCCGCAGGTGGTCACGGGCTCCCCGGTCGCCGGCCGCGCGGTGCGCGACCGCCGTCCAGTGCCCGGCGCCCAGCAGCACCGGATGCCCGCGGTGCCCGCCGTACGCGGCGGCTGCCAGGTCCGCGCCCCGCTCGTGCGCCGTCCGCAGCCGGGCAACCGCCGCCGGGCCGATCCCCGGCTGGTCGACGAGCGCGACGACCGCGGCGCCGGCGCCCGTACCGGCGAGGGAGGCCAGACCGGCGCGCAGCGACGATCCCATGCCCTCCTCCCAGGCCGGGTTGTCCAGCAGGACGCAGCCGGGCAGGACGGCCCGCTCCCGCACCTCGGCGGCCGCCGCACCCAGTACCACGTGCACCGGGGAGCAGCCGCCCGCCCGCAGTACCCGTGCCGCGTACTCGACCAGGGGGCGGCCGCGGTGGGGGAGCAGCGCCTTGGGGCGCCCGCCCAGCCGCCGCCCGCCGCCCGCGGCGAGCAGCAGTCCGGCGACCCGGGAGGCGGGCCGGGCGGTGCCGTTGGGGGAGCCGCCGGGGGCGGTGACGGGAGAGTCGGCGGCAGTGCCGGGGGAACCGGGGAAAGGCGAGGACATGCCCCACTCCTGCCCACCCGGGGGCGCCGCCCCCTTCCGCGGGCAGCGGATTTACCGGAGACTGGCATATGCCAAAAGGGGGGTGCGGCGCTGACCCGGATGGCTTGAAACACACCCCGGTTCTCGCCCTCCGTGTGGCGTGATGTGCGGAGCGTGCCGTTTACTGTGCGGACCCCTTCCGTCCGGCTGGTGTGGGAAGCGGGGTGGACAGGCTCGACCGCGAGGGCGGGCACTCGTCGCCCGACAGCGACGAACGGCGAACGAGGACGACAACCGACGGTGGACACAGCATCCGTGTGGGGGGAGCTGCGTTGCGAGAGGAAACGGTAGAGCGGCGTACGGTCGTACCCGGGCAGGACGATCCCCGGGTCACCGAGCTGAACCGGGCAGTGACCCGCTTACACCGGGAACTCGCCGGTTACCGTGGTCAGCTGGCGGACCGCGGGATAGCCGAGGAGGAACTGAGGGCCGTGGACACCGCGCTTCGCACGGGAGCGCCCGAGGTCGCCCGGCTGCGTCACTCGTTGCTGCTGATCGCGGGAGCGATCGGTTCGGTGAGCGCCCTCTCGGAGCCGCTGGGGGAGTTCCGCAACGCCGTCGAGCTGTTCGGACGGCCCGCGCGCTGACCCCGGAGGACCGCCTTCCGGATCTTTGGGCCCCGGCCTTCCGGCCGTGCCGCCGCGATGCCCGCAGGACCTCCGCCGGCCGTGCGCGATCGCCCGGATCCGGCCGATTCCCCGGTGGAACGGCGCTGTTGGCCCCGGGCCGCGGCCCGGGCATCATCGGGGACACCCCGTGATCGCAGGGAGGCGCGGCGCATGAGCACCGACGAACGCGTACCGGTCGACCTGGCGGCGCTGGGCGAGGACTTCGCCCGCGACCCGTACCCCGTCTACGCCGGACTGCGCGCCCGCGGCCCGGTGCACCGGGTGCGGACCCCCGAGGGCACCCTGGCCTGGCTGGTCGTCGGCCACGACGAGGTCCGGGCCGCCCTCACCGATCCCCGGCTCTCCAAGGACTGGGAGAACGCCTCGCCCGCCCTGGGGATGAGCGCTCCCGCCGCCGGGATCACCATGCTCAGCTCCGACCCGCCGGTCCACACCCGGCTGCGCAAGCTCGTGGCCCGCGCCTTCACCGCACGGCGCGTGGAGGCCCTGGAGCCCCGGGTGCGGGAGATCGCCGGCGGCCTGCTGGACGAGATGCTGCGGGCTCCGGAGCGGCGGGCCGATCTGGTCGACGCCTACGCCTTCCCGCTGCCCATCACGGTGATCTGCGAGCTGCTGGGCGTGCCGTCCCTGGACCGGGAGTCCTTCCGGAAATGGTCGGGGACGGCCGTGGGCAGTGCCCCCTTCGAGGAGAAGAAGGCCGCCAAGGAGGCCGTCACCGACTACCTCGCCGGACTGTTGGCGACGAAGCGGGAGCAGCCGGGCGAGGACCTGCTGAGCGCCCTGCTGCACACCGCCGACGAGGACGGCGACCGGCTGTCGGCCGACGAACTGCTCGGCATGGCCTGGCTGCTCCTGGTGGCCGGCCACGAGACCACCACCGGCCTGATCGCCAACGGCGTCCTCGCCCTGCTCACCCACCCCGACCAGCTGGAACTGCTCCGCTCGGACCCGTCCCTGACCGAGAACGCCGTCGAGGAGATGCTCCGCTACGACGGCCCGGTCGAGACGTCCACCACCCGCTTCACCACCGAACCGGTGGAGATCGGCGGGACGGTGATCCCCGGCGGCGGCGAGCTGGTGCTGGTCGCCACCGCCGACGCCGACCGCGACCCGGACCGCTTTTCCGGGTTCTCCGGGCCGGACCGCTTCGACATCCGCCGCCCGACACGGGGGCACCTCGCCTTCGGGCACGGCATCCACCACTGCCTGGGCGCGCCGCTGGCCCGGCTGGAGGGCCGGATCGCCGTCCGGATGCTGCTGGACCGCTGCCCCGCCCTCGCCCTCGACGCCGACCCGGCCTCCCTCACCTGGCGGCAGGGCATGCTGATCCGCGGCCCGCACCGGCTGCCGGTGCGCTTCTGACCCCCGCCCACGCCACCCCCTCCGGCGGGTGGCGGACTGGAACAGCTCCGTCACGAATCGGGCCGCGCCCCGCCCTCGGGGCCGGGCGGGGAGCGCGCATAAGGCAGAATCGACCCGATGAGTACGTACCGTGACCGTGCCCGCCGCGGATCGGCCAGAGCGACGGTGCTGAGGACCGTCGCCACGCGCGAGCGGCGCTCGCACCTGTCCGCGCCGCGCGTGCCGACGGTGGGCGTCGACATCGGTGGTACGAAGGTGATGGCGGGCGTCGTGGACGCCGACGGCCACATCCTGGAGAAGGTCCGGGCCGAAACCCCCGACAAGTCCAAGAGTCCCCAGGCCGTCGAGGACACCATCGCCGAGCTGGTCCTGGACCTCTCCGACCGCCACGACGTGCACGCCGTCGGCATCGGCGCGGCCGGCTGGGTGGACGCCGACCGCTCCCGGGTGCTGTTCGCCCCGCACCTGGCCTGGCGCGACGAGCCGCTGCGCGACACGCTGACCGCCCGGCTGGCCGTCCCCGTGATGGTGGACAACGACGCCAACACCGCCGCCTGGGGCGAGTGGCGGTTCGGCGCCGGCCGCGGCGAGGACCATCTCGTCATGATCACCCTCGGCACCGGCATCGGCGGGGCCATACTGGAGGACGGCCGGGTCAAGCGCGGCAGGTACGGGGTGGCCGGGGAGTTCGGCCACATGCAGGTCGTGCCCGGCGGCCACCGCTGCCCCTGCGGCAACCGCGGCTGCTGGGAGCAGTACAGCTCCGGCAACGCCCTGGTCCGGGAGGCCCGCGAGCTGGCCGCCGCCGACTCCCCGGTGGCGTACGGGATCATCGACCGGGTCGGGGGCAACGTCCGCGACATCACCGGACCGCTCATCACCGAGCTGGCCCGCGAGGGCGACGCGATGTGCACCGAACTCCTCCAGGAGATCGGCGAGTGGCTCGGGATCGGCATCGCCAACCTGGCCGCCGCGCTGGACCCCTCCTGCTTCGTGATCGGCGGCGGGGTCAGCGCCGCCGACGAGCTGCTGATCGGCCCGGCCCGGGACGCCTTCCGCCGCCAGCTGACCGGCCGCGGGTACCGGCCCGAGGCCCGCATCGTCCGCGCCGAGCTGGGGCCGGAGGCCGGGATGGTCGGCGCCGCCGACCTCGCCCGGCTGGTCGCCCGCCGCTTCCGCCGCGCCAACCGCCGCCGGGTGGAGCGGTACGAGCGGACCGGGGTCGGTCTGCTGGTGACCCGCGGCTGGGTGACGGGGAGGTGACCGCGACCGTGCCCCCGTCCGCCTCCCCGCCCGCCGTCCCGCCGCCGGAGCGCCCGCCGCACCGCCCGCGGCACCGCCTGCTGACCGCGATCGTGGTGGTGCTGCTGATCGCGATCCCGGCCGGCTACCTGGTGCTCTCCGCCGCCCAGAGCCGGGACAGCGGCCAGGACAAGCAGCGGGACGCCGCCGCCCCCGGCCTGATGTGGCGATGGCCCAGCAAGGTGGAGCGCCGCGTCTACGAACTCCCCCTTCCCGGCGACACCACCTATATGGCGCACTACGAGCACAACTCCTGGCAGCGGAGCTCCTTCTACGTGCAGTTCCGCACCTCGCCGGAGGGGCTGGACACCTTCCTGACGGAGGCCGGCGGCGATCCCGCCGGACTCGCCGCCGGGCGGCCGGGCGTGAGCGACCGGCACGCGGACGTGGTGGGCTGGGACTTCGACGTCCCGGGCCACCGGTACGCGGGCACCCGGATCGACCGGCCCGGCGAGCGGCCCGACCTGCAGATCACCGTGGACGTCACCAGCGAGGACCGGCCGCAGGTCCATGTCGTCTCCACGATCGAGTTCTGAGCCGGGCGGGGTGCACCGGCACGGCGACCGTCACAATGGCCGCATGGAGCTCACGAAGAAGGGCCACTCCTGTGTCGCCCTGCGCCACGACGGACGCACGCTCGTCATCGACCCGGGCGCCTTCAGCGAGGCGGACGCCGCCGTCGGCGCCGACGCGGTCCTGGTCACCCACGAGCACCCCGACCACTTCGACGAGGGCAGGCTGCGCGCCGCCCTGGAGGCGGACCCGGCCGCGGAGATCTGGACCCTGCGCAGCGTCGCCGAGAAACTGACCGCCGCCTTCCCCGGCCGGGTCCACACCGTCGGCGGCGGCGACGCCTTCACCGCGGCGGGCTTCGAGGTGGAGGTGCACGGCGAGCTGCACGCCGTCATCCACCCGGACATCCCGCGCGTCACCAACGTCGGCTACGCCGTCACCGTCCCGGGCCCGGACGGCGCGCCCGGCGCGCTGTTCCATCCCGGCGACGCCCTGACCGTGCCCGACCGTCCGGTGGACACCCTGCTGCTGCCGGTGCAGGCCCCCTGGAACAAGGTCGCCGAGGTCATCGACTACCTCCGCGAGGTGCGGCCGAGGGTGGCGTACGACGTCCACGACGGACTGCTGTCGGACTTCGCGCCGCCCGTCTACGGCCGGATGCTCGGCCCCGACGGGCCGGGGGTGGGCGGCGCGGAGCACATCCGGCTGGTGCCCGGGGAGCGCGTCGAGCTCTGAGCGGGCCCCGGCGGCCCCGGCGGTACGGCGGTACGGAGGTCCGGTGGAGCCGGTGGGACGGTCCGGCACCGGACCGTCCCACCGTTGTCGGCGGCGGACGGTAGATTCGCCGTCATGCGCATCGCCACCTGGAACGTCAACTCGATCACTGCCCGGCTGCCGCGGCTGCTGGCCTGGCTGGAGAGCAGCGGCACGGACGTGCTGTGCCTGCAGGAGCTGAAGTGCGCGGCGGAGGCGTTCCCGGCCGAACCGCTGCGCGAGCTCGGCTACGAGGCGGCGGTCAACGCCACCGGCCGCTGGAACGGGGTGGCGGTCCTCTCCCGGGTCGGGCTGGCGGAGCCGGTGACCGGTCTGCCCGGCGGCCCGGCGTACGAGGGCGTCACCGAGCCCCGCGCGGTGGGCGCGACCTGCGGCGGGGTGCGGCTGTGGTCGGTGTACGTGCCCAACGGGCGCGAGGTGGGGCACCCGCACTTCGAGTACAAGCTCCAGTGGTTCGCGGCGCTGCGGGAGCTGGCGGTGCGGGAGCCGGGCGAGCGGCCGTTCGCGATCCTCGGCGACTACAACGTCGCGCCCGCCGACGAGGACGTCTTCGATCCGGCCCTCTTCGAGGGCGCCACCCATGTCACCCCGGCCGAGCGGGCGGCGCTGGCGGAGCTGCGGGCGGCCGGCCTGGCCGACGTGGTGCCGCGTCCGCTGAAGTACGACCGCCCCTACACCTACTGGGACTACCGCCAGCTGGCCTTCCCCAAGAACAAGGGCATGCGCATCGACCTGGTCTACGGCAACCCGGCCTTCGAGGCGGCGGTGCGGGACGCCTACGTCGACCGTGAGGAGCGCAAGGGCAAGGGCGCCTCCGACCACGCCCCGGTCGTCGTCGACCTCGAGGTGTGACCGCCCTTCCCGCCCGCCCTCCGCACCGGCGAGCCCCGGCCGGGCCGGGGGCGTTCGCGGGTGTTCGTCGGGAGTCCGCCCCGCGTGCCGGTGGTGTTCACCGCCTTCGCGGTGTCACCCTGAGGGCATGAACATCCCCTTCCTGGACAACTGGCGCAAGCGGCACGGCATGTCCCGCGGTGTGGCGGTGATGACGGGCGGCGGGCACGACAACGAGGGTGTGTCCGAGTTGCTGTCCGAGTGCGAACTGCTGCGCGGGCAGGCCGGATCGGCGGGGATCGAGCTGGACGACACGGCCGCTTCCCTGGCGGCCATCGACCAGCTTCTGCCACGCTGGCGCGACGACTCCGAGACCCAGCAGTGGCTGGGCAACGACGCCGGTCTGTACCTGGGCACGGTCATCGTCCGCACGGTGCCGGGAGCGGCCTGGCAGGTGTGGCCCAACGGCCGGCCGGTGGTGCGGCTCGCCTCCGGCCGGGAGATCGACGTGGTGGCGGCCGGCCACGACTGGGCGCTCAGCGGCAGCCCGGAGCTGTCGCAGCTGTACGCGGAGGCGTCCGAGGCGTGAGGAGGGCCGGGCCCCGGGGAACGGGACCGAGGAGACACGGGGGACAGGGGAAGGCCGGGATCGGTCCTCAGAAGGTGATGCGGTACTCCAGCCGCCAGCGGTCCGCGCGCACCACGATGTCGGAGGTCTCCACGGCCCGGCCGTCCGCCGTGTGGTGGGTGCGTTCGATGACCGTCACGCACTGCCCCGGCGAGCAGCCCAGGACCTCGGCCTCCGCGCTGGTGGCCGGGCGCGAGCCGACCAGTTCGGTGGCGCCCGCCACCCGCACGCCGATGGCCGCGAACCTTTCGCGCACCCCGCGCCGGGCGTACGGGCCGCGTTCGGGGGAGACCACCTCGGTGCCCTCGGTGAGCGCCAGGGGTTCCCAGCTGGTGGCGAGCTGGAGCGGCCGCCGGTCGGTGAGGTACTCGTAGTGGGTGCACATCACCCGCTCGCCCACGGTGACGCCCAGCCGCTCGGCGATCCGCGGGGGAGCGCCCGTGGTGGTGGAGGTGGCCTCCCACAGCAGCGCGGTGACGGACTCGCCGCCGTTGATCCGGGCGGCGAACGGCGAGTCCACCGCCTCACCACCGGTCCGCAGCAGGCTCCCGATGGGGCTGCGGTCGGTGACGAACACCCCGCGCCCGAACTGGCCCTCCGCGTAACCCGCGGCCTTGAGCACCCGTACCGCCCGGTCCACGGTCTGGTCGCTGGCCGCGTAGGTGCGCTTCAGCTCCGAACGCGACGGTATCCGGGCACCCACGGCCAGCACTCCCTCGTCGATCTGCTGCCGCAGGTCGTCGGCGATCCGCTGGTAGACCGGCCTGCTGTCGCCCATGCGGGGACTCCTCTCCGTGCTGCCACCTGTGCCGGGTACGGGGAGTGATCTTCGTACCTAGGTCAACAGGGTAGAAGGGTGGCCCCCCTCGCACCGGGTACCGCCGGCAACATCATCGCGGCATCCGTGCCGCGGGTGGGGGAAAGTCCGCGGACCCGGGGCGACTTGATCGGTTCAGTCGGTGATCAGCCCTGTGCCCGGTGCTGCCTGCGGCCGCCGGACGCGGGAGCGGGCGAGGGGACGGGAGTGGGCGGCGGGCTGGTGGCCGCCTGGGTGACGTCCGAGACCAGCTCGACGACATCGGGGCCGTACGCCTGGGAGTTGATCACCTTCAGCAGCAGGCAGAAGTCGCCGTTCCGGCCGTGCCTGCGGGCCAGCTCCCGGTGGTGGCGGGCGAGATGGCGGGCGGCGGCCTGGTTGGTGACGGCCCGCTGGCCGCACAGGACGAACACCGGATGGGAGCCCTCGCCCGCGGTGAGCCGGGCGAGGAGGACGTACTCCACCGAGCCCTTCGCCATCCGGTAGCGCTCGCTGCCGATGGTGAACGCCGCCTGGTCCGGGCCCGGTTCGGGATCGGTGTTGACCCGCACCCCCGGCAGCAGGGAGTGGAGGTGCGCGGCCGTCCGCCGGTTCGCCGCCGGCCCGCCGATGCAGAACTCGGTCCGTTCACCGAACCCCTGACGGGCCGCCTCGTGGGATATCACCTGCGCGTTGGCGCCGCAGTCCTTGATCAGGGCGGACAGCTCCAGCAGGGCGAACACGTCGTCGCGGGAGACGGCGCCCTCGCCCGTGGCGGCCTTGCGGCCGACCACCAGCAGGCACTCGGAGTGCTCCGGCAGCCCGAAGAAGCGCTGCTTGCGGCGGAGCCCGCGGCGCCACAGGTAGGTGCGGCCGAACCAGCCGAGCGACGTGGTGAGGCCGGCCGCGAGTACGCCCAGCACGATCTCGCGCAGGTTGTCGTTCATGGGGCGGAAGCGTAGCGCCGCGCACGCGGTGGGTTCGAGGGCCGCGGACCGGCGGAAGGACTCCTTCCGGCGGTACCGGGGCGAAGACCGCGGGCACGAGGAAAACGGCGGGAAGCGGGCGGGAAGCGGGCGGGAAGCGGATGAGGAAGGGCGGGCGAAAACTGTTCGTAGCACGGCGGTCACCCTGACCGAAACATTCCGGGTGTGGCATGTCCGCCATGCCGATGACGCAACAGGCCGACGGTGTCCTCGATGTCGCGGGCACCGCCGGTGTCCGGGCCGTGTCCCGCTCCCGGGAGGGCCCCCGGGTTCCCGAGGCCGTCGCGTTCGCGGCCGCGCTGGGTGAACTCGCCGGCGCCCTCGACCCGGAGGCGGGCTGGTACGGGGTCTTCGGCCGCCGGGACCCCGACGGGCTGGCCGCCTGCCTGGCGGGTCACCGGACACCGCCCTGGGACGTGGTCGCGTCCCTGCTGGACGACTTCGCGACGTACCACGGCCCCCGGCGGGCAGGCCCCCGGGCCGCCCGGCTGCGCGCGCTGCACCGGGCGGCGGTCCTCGCCCGGGACCGGGCCGCCGGTGATCCGGGGGAGCTGAGGGAACGGCTGGCGGCGCTGCGGCACGAGCGGTGGCGGGCGGTCCGCCGGGAGCAGGCGCTGGCCCGGGCGCAGGCGGCGGGCGGCCACCCGGCGGGTACCGGCCGGCCGGCGGCGGATCTCGCCTGGGCGCGCGACGACCGGGCCCGCGCCACCGCCCGCTGCCAGGAGCTGAGTGACCGGCTGGCGGCCCTGGAGGCCGCGCCGGAACCCGCGCGGGAGCCCGGCTCCGGGCGGGAGCCCGTACACCCCGCGCCGGAACCGGTCACTCCGGAACCCGGCGCCCCGGCCGCGGAGCCGCCGTCCGTGCCGCTCGTGCCGTCCGTGCCGTCCGCGCCGTCCGAGCCCGTACGGCCCCGGCTGCGCGGCGCCCGGTTCGCGGGGTTGGAGGCCGCCTCCCCGGAGGAGTCCCCGGAGGAACCGGCCGCCGTACTCCCTCCCGTGGCCCCGCCCGCTCCCGCCCGGCCGCGCGGTGCCCGGTTCGCCGGGGCGCGGGACGACGCGGACGCGCACCGGGAGGAGCGTGCCGAGACGGCCGCCCGGGAGGCCCGGATCCGGCGGGAGTGCGACGAGATCGTCGCCCGGCTGGCCGGACTGCGGGCCCTGGGCCGTACCGGAGAGGAGCACATCGCGCTGTGCGAGGCCGCGCACCGTCCCGCCGGCCTGCTGCCGGTGCTGGCCGGACGGCTGGAGGACACCGGACGGGCCGCCGATGTCGCCACCGTGCTGTGGGAGGTGGCCGCGCTGCCGCCCGCCCGGCTCGCCGCCGCCGCCGACGCGCTGACCGCGGCCGGGCGGCAGGAGGAGTGCCTGCGGACGCTGCGGCAGTCGGCCGCCAGGCCGGCCGGCGAGGTGGCCGCCACCGCGCTCGCCCTGGCGGCGGCGGGCCGCCGTACCGAGGCCCTCGAACTGCTGTCGGCCCTGGTGCGGGCCCGGCGGCCCGAGGAGGCGGCCGAGGTCGTGTCCGGCGACCCGGCCGTGCTGACCCCCTTACTGCTCGCGGCGGCGGCCCGGGTGTCCGACCGCCGCCGGCGCGATGTCGAGGGATTGCTGGCCCGCGGGTACCCGGCGGGGTCCTGACGGGTCCGGCGGGGTGGCCCCGCCCCGGTCCGAGGGGGCGTGCCCGGCCCCGCGTCCGGCCGGTGCCCGGGCCGTCGGCCGAACTCCGAGGAGCCGGCGCCGTCCCGGTCCGCCGAGTCGTACGGGCGGGCCCGCGGTCGCATCCGGGGCGTGGCTGCCCGGCACCCGGTCGGCCGGGAGCGGCTCACGAGAACCGGCTGCTCGCCTCCGGAAGCATGTGGGCCGCCGTCCGGGCCGCCGACGAGTCGGTGTCCTCCCGGGGGAGCGGCAGGTGGCGCGGGGGCCGGTACGGGCCCCTCCCGGTCCGCGGCCACCGCGACCGTGCCCCGGGTCCCGTGCCCGCGCGGTCCCGCTCAGCTCCGCGTGAACTCCGCCAGCAGCACGGGCAGCGACCGCCCGATCGGCTCGCGGACCACCCGGTCGGCCAGGGCGTCGTACGGGGTGGGGTCGGCGTTGACGATCACCAGCCGCGCGCCGTGCTCGGCCGCGACGCGGGCCAGCGAGGCGGCGGGCTCCACCTGGAGGCTGGTGCCGACCGCGAGGAAGACCTCGCACGCCCTGGCGGTGCCCAGCGCCTCCGCCAGCACCGCCGGGTCCAGTGCCTCCCCGAACATCACGGTGGCCGGCTTCAGGATGCCGCCGCAGCGCAGGCACTCCGGATCCGCCACCCCGGCCCGCACCCGCTCCAGGGCCTTCTCCATCTCCGAGCGCGCCCGGCAACGGGTGCACACCACGGTCCGCGCGGTGCCGTGCAGCTCCAGCACCTTCCGCTCGGGCAGCCCGGCCAGCTGGTGCAGCCCGTCCACGTTCTGCGTGATCACCCGCACCGGAACCCCGGCGCGCTCCAGCCGCACCACCGCCTCGTGCCCGGCGTTGGGCCTGGCCCGCAGCGCCGGACCGGTGAGCCGCAGCCGCCAGGAGCGGCGGCGGATCTCCGGGTCCGCCATGTAGTACGAGTAGGTGACGAGCTTCTCGGCGTCCGGGTCCGTCCGCCACAGGCCGTTCGGCCCGCGGTAGTCGGGGATCCCGGAGTCGGTGGAGATGCCGGCGCCGCTGAGGATGGCCACCAGGGGCCTGTGGCCGCCCGGGCCGCTCCCGCCGCCGGCGCCCCGGATGTCCTCGGTGCTCATGCCTTCGAGCCTAAGCGGTCGGGGCGTCCCGCTTCGCGGGCTGTCCGCCGCATCGTCCGGTTGTGCGGCGGTTCCGTCCCGTTTCGCTCCGGGGTGCCGCCTCCCGGCCTCCCGCGGTCCTCCTGCCGTTCTCCCGCCGCCCGGCGGGAACACCGCCGGACGTGCTTCCATGGGGGGATGATCACTGATGAGCTGGTGTCCTCGGTCGAGGCGGTGGTCCGCGAGACGGCGGACGAGGAGGTCCTGCCCCGCTGGCGGCGGCTGGCCGATCACGAGGTCACCCGGAAGACCGGTCCGCACGACCTGGTCACCGTCGCCGACCACCGGGCCGAGGAGCGGCTGACCACCGCCCTGACCGCGCTGCTGCCCGGCTCGGCGGTCGTCGGCGAGGAGGCGGTGCACGCCAACCCGGCCACCTACCAGGTGCTGCGCGGCGACGGCCCGGTGTGGATCGTGGATCCGGTGGACGGCACCCGGCAGTTCGTCCACGGCGACCCGGGCTTCTGCACCCTGGTGGCCCTCGCCCACGGCGGCGAGGTGCTGGCCTCCTGGACGTACGCCCCCGCCCTGGGGGAGATGGCCGTCGCCCGGCGCGGCGGGGGAGCGTACCTGAACGGCGAGGCGCTGCGCTCCGGCGGCCCGGGACCGGACGAGGCGCTGGAGGTCGCCCACTCGCACCCGGACTTCACCACCGACGCCCAGAAGCACGCCCTGCTCGGGCTGCGCGCGGAGGGGGTCAAGCCCCGGCCGTGCGGCTCGGCGGGGCTGGAGTACCTGAACGTGGCGCGCGGCACCCTGGACGCGGTGGCGTTCTCCTGGGAGAGCGCCTGGGACCACGCGGCCGGTCTGCTGCTGGTGGCCGAGGCGGGCGGCGGCCACGCCACCCTGACGGGGGAGCCGTTCCGCCTCGCGGGCGGCAACGCGCTGCCGTTCACCGCGGCCCGGGACGCGGTGACGGTGCGTCGTATCCTCTCCCTGCTGGCCCATGCCGGCTGACCTCAGGGCCGAGGGGAGAGAACCGAACGTGCCGTCGATGCGTGACGTGGTCGTGGTGGGTGCCGGGCCGAACGGGCTGACCGCCGCCGTCGAGCTGGCCAGACGGGGTTTCTCCGTCGAGCTGTTCGAGGCGATGGAGACGGTCGGGGGAGGGGCGCGCACCGAGGAACTGACCCTTCCCGGCTTCCGCCACGACCCCTGCTCGGCCGTCCATCCCCTGGGTGTCGGCTCGCCCGCCTTCTCGGCGATGCCCCTGGTGGAGCGCTACGGGCTTCAGTGGCTGCATCCCGAGCTGCCCCTGGCGCATCCCTTCCCGGACGGCACCGCCGGGGTGCTGGCCCGCTCCCCGGCCGAGACGGCCGCCTCCTTCGGGCCGCGCGACGCGGGGACGTACCGCCGGATGATGGCGCCCTTCCTGGGCCGCTGGGACACCCTGGTCCCGGACTTCTTCAAGGTGCCGTGGGACGGGCTGCCGCGCGATCCGGTCACCCTGGCCCGCTTCGGGGCGCTGGGGCTGCAGCCGGTGGACTGGCTGGGGCGCCGCTTCCGCGACGACACCGCCCGCGCGCTGCTGTTCGGGCTGGCCGCCCACGCCATCGGTCCCACCACCTCGCCCGCCACCGGCGGTATCGCCCTGGTCTTCGCGCTGGCCGCGCACGAGGTGGGCTGGCCGGTGCCGCGCGGCGGCTCCCAGTCGCTCTCCGACGCGCTCGCCGCCTACCTGCGCGACCTGGGCGGCGAGATCCACACCGGGGTGGAGGTGAAGCGGCTGGACGAGCTGCCGCCCGCCCGCGCCTACGTCTTCGACACCTCGCCCACCGCGCTGGCCCGGATCGCCGGACTGGGCGACTTCTACCGGAACTTCCGGTACGGCGCCGGGACTTTCAAGATCGACTACGCCCTGTCCGGACCGGTCCCCTGGACCTCCGAGGACGCCCGCCGGGCCGGTACCGTCCATCTGGGCCCGTCCAGCGCCGAGGTCGCCGGTGCGCTGCGCGCCGCCGCCATCGAGAGCCGGCAGCCCGACCCGCCCTTCCTGATCACCTCCCAGCCCACCCTGCTGGATCCGGGCCGGGCGCCGGAGGGCAAGCACGTGTTCTGGGCGTACGGCCATGTGCCGCGGGGCTGGAACGGGGACGCCACCGAGGCGATCGAGCGGCAGATCGAGCGCTTCGCGCCCGGTTTCCGGGACCTGGTGCTGGCCCGTGCCACCGCGGGCCCGCCCGAGCTTGCCACCCGCAACGCCAACTACGTCGGCGGCGACATCGCCTGCGGCGCCTTCACCGGTCTGCAGACCCTGCTGCGGCCGAAGCTCGCCCGCGTCCCGTACGCCACCCGGCACCCGGCCGTCCACCTGTGCTCCTCGGCCACCTGGCCGGGGCCCGGGGTGCACGGCATGTCCGGGCACAACGCGGCGAAGGCGGTCTGGCGGCGGCTGCGCGCCGCGCGGTAGCGCGGGGCCGTCCGCGCCCGGGCCCGGGCCGGGGCCGCCGTCCGCGCCGGGGCCGGCCCCGCGCTGCCGCGGAGCCGGCCGCTCCGGCGCCGGGGCCGCTACGCCGCGCGGCGCAGCTCGGCGATCACCCGGGCCCGCACGGTCTTCGGGTCCAGGCCCAGCCGGGCGAACAGCTCGCCGACGAGCCGGTCGCCGGAGCGCAGCACCCCCAGTACCAGGTGCTCCACGCCGATGTGGTTGTCCTTCAGCGCGAGCGCCTCGCGCAGGGACAGCTCCAGCGACTTCCTGGCCTGCGGGGTGAACCGGAGGTGCCGCCGGTGCCGCCGGTTCCGGCCGCCGCGCCGGAACGGCAGGACCGAACGCGGCCCGCCGCGCTCGTCCGGCGGCTCGGTGAGCCGGTCCAGTGCCCCGGGGCCGAAGGTCTCCTCGGCGCGGCGCCGTACCTCCGCCAGGTCGATGCCCAGAGCCCGCAGCACCTCCGCGTCGGTCTCGTCGACCCCGTCCCCGCCGCGGTCCGTGAGCCGTTCCGAGGCCGCCCGTACCGCCTCGGAGTCCAGGCCCAGCCGGGCCAGTGTCGCCGCGCCCGGCTCGTCCGGCCGCCGCAGCACGGCGAGCAGCAGATGCTCGGTGCCGATCCAGCCGTGCCCGAGTTCGCGGGCCTCCTCCTGCGCTCCCACGACCGCCGCACGGGCCTCGCGGGTGAACCTTTCGAACATTCCCGTCTACCTCCTCGCGTGTTTCTTGTGCACGGCCTGCCTGCTCACGCCCAAGGCGGCCCCGATCTCCTCCCAGGACCAGCCCTGCCGGCGCGCGTTGTCCACCTGCAGCGCTTCCAGCCGCTCCACCAGCCGCCGCAGTGCGGCGACGGCCCGCAGGCCCACTCGGGGGTCGCGGTCCATGGCGGCCTCGGCGGTGTCGACCGCCTCTCTTGCCTCTGATCCGGCCATGTGTGTCAATTTACGTTGACAGTGCGCAAGTGTCAACCTTGGTTGACGAAGGGGAAGGTGCCGACGTGGCGAAGGTGCAGGTAGTGCTCGACGCGGAACTGGTCGTCGAGGTCATGGTGCTGGCCGGGATCAGCAATCCGCAGGACGCGGTCGAGGCGGTCGTCCGCGACTACATCGCCCGCGGCCACCGTACGGAGATGCGTACGGGGGAGGTGTCCGGGCGGCTGCGGGAGGTCGACGGGGAGCCCAGGATCCAGGAGGGGTAGCCGGTCCGCGCGGACCGGGCGGTGTCCGGCCGTGTTCCGCCCCGCCGGGGCGGAACACGGCCGGACGCCTTTCTCGTGTTCGCGGCCCGTGTGGGCGGCCCGCCGGCCCGCGAGTGCGGTGGGCGGGGTCCCGCCTGTTCTCGGGGAGTCGCCGACTCCACTGCCGGGCTGGGTGTTTGACAGCTTCCCGGCCCGCCCTTCATTATTCCACTACTCAACTAGCTAAATAGGTGATGGTGTGGAGTTCCGGATTGACAGACGGAACGGGACTGCCGCCTACCAGCAGATCGTCCAGCAGGTCGGGCAGGCCCTCAGGCTGGGAATCCTGGCCCCGGGTGACCGGCTGCCGACCGCCCGGGAGGTGGCGGAGTCCTGCGCGGTCAACCCGAACACCACGCTCAAGGCGTACCGCGAGCTGGAACGGGAGGGCCTGGTCGAACCGAGACCGGGCCTGGGCACCTTCGTGCGGCGCTCGCTGGCCCGCCCCCAGGCGGCGGCGGACTCCCCGCTGCGGGCGGAACTGGAGGCATGGACGGACCGGGCCCACGAGGCGGGCCTGGAGCGTGAGGACGTGGCCGCCCTGGTCGCGTCGGTGCTGGAGGAGCGGTACGCCGCCGGGGCGCGGCCCCGGGGGGCGCCGGGCGCGCCGGCGCATCGAGAACACCGAGCGCATCGAGAGCACGGAGTGAGGAGAACGGATGAGTGACGGCACGGGGCACGGGGCCCGACCCCCCGCGTCCGCGATCGAGGCCCGCGGACTGGGCAGGAAGTACCGCCGGGGCTGGGCGCTGCGGGACTGCTCCTTCCGGCTGCCCGCGGGCCGGATATGCGGGCTGGTGGGTCCCAACGGCGCCGGCAAGACCACCCTGATGGGCATGGCGGCGGGCCTGCTGGAGCCGAGCACCGGGAGCATCCGGGTGTTCGGCGCGGGACCGGGCTCGCCGGAGGCCGACCACCGGGTCTCCTTCCTCTCCCAGGAGAAGCCGCTGTTCAGGCGCTTCACCGTGGCCGAGACCCTGCGGCTGGGCCGGGAGCTGAACCCGCACTGGGACCAGCGGGCGGCCGAGGACATCGTCCGGGCCGGCGGCATCCCCCTCCACGCCAGGACGGGCACCCTCTCCGGCGGCCAGCGCACCCGGGTGGCCTTCGCCCTCGCCTTCGGCAAGCGGCCCGGGCTGCTCATGCTCGACGAGCCGATGTCCGACCTCGACCCGCTGGTGCGCCGCGAGCTGATGGGCACCCTGCTGGCCGAGGCCACCGAGCACGGCACCACCGTGCTGATGTCCTCCCACATGCTCACCGAGCTGGAGGAGGTGTGCGACTACCTCCTCGTCGTCGCCGCGGGCGGACTGCGGCTGGCGGGCGAGGTGGACGAGCTGCTCTCCGCGCACACCCTGGTCACCGGGGTCGGCACCGGCGGCGCGCTGCCGCCGGAGCTCGCCCGCCACACCGTCGTCGAGTCCCGCACCGTCGGGCGGCAGATCAGTGCCCTGGTCCGTCCCCACGGCCCGGTCCAGGGCGCCTGGCAGACGGCCGAGCCGAACATGGAGGAGCTGCTGCTCGCCTATCTGCGTACTCCCGGGGCACCCCCGATGATCAGCCCGGACTCCCGGCTCGACGACCCGGGCAGCGACCCCCACCACCTGCGGAGGACCGCGGCATGAGCGCCCTGACCCAGCCCCCGGCCGCACCGGCCGCCGCGTCCCGCCGCGGCCCGCGGCTGCGCGGCATGACCTGGCTGGTGTGGCGCCGGCACCGGGCCGCCTTCTGGACCGTTCTCACCCTCACCGCGGTGGGCGCCGCCTGGATGGTCCACCAGCGCGGACAAGTGGTGGACCAGCTCCAGGGCTTCGG
Organism: Streptomyces carminius; assembly: GCF_002794255.1. GTDB lineage: Bacteria > Actinomycetota > Actinomycetes > Streptomycetales > Streptomycetaceae > Streptomyces > Streptomyces carminius. Next base: position 75,469 of record NZ_PGGW01000071.1, on the reverse strand, counting down.
CTGGCCCGGCGAGCTCGAGAAGGTGTGGTTCGAGGAGTTCGACGGCGGCCCGCTGGACCAGACGGGCTTCGCGCTCGCCGTCGCCCACCTGCTGACCGGCGTCTTCCTGGGCGCGCCGCTGTTCGCCGGGGACCTGGAGAGCGGCACCGCCAAGCTGGTCCTCTCACAGTCCGCCGGCCGCACGCGCTGGCTGGTGACGAAGCTCGCCATGACCGGGGCCGCGGTCGTGGCGGCGGCCGCGGTGCTCTCGTCCTTGTACGGCTGGTGGCTCTCCCCGGTGGAGAAGGAGTCCGCCGTCATCGACTGGACCTCCCCGCTGTACTTCGACACCAGCGGTCCCGTCCTGGTGGGTCTCACCCTGTTCACGACGGTGACGGGCGCGGCGATCGGCCTGCTGGTGCGCCGTGTCCTGGCGTCGATGGTCGTCACCTTCGGGTTCTGTCTGGGGCTCACGGCGGTGTGGAGCAGACTCCGGCTCGAGTTGGGCAGCCCGGTCCGGGTCACCACCGAGCAGGGGGTCGGGGAGGAGGCGCCCTTCCCCGAACTCCCCACGGGCGCCCACGAACTCGACCAGTCCTACCTCACCGCCTCCGGGGAGACCCTGGGCTGGAGCACCTGCACCCTGGAAACCGAGCGGGGGAGCCAGGCCTGCCTGGAGAAGAACGAGGTGGTGGGCTGGGCGGTCGACTACCTGCCCCACTCGCAGATGGCGGCCATGCAGTGGACCGGCGCGGCGATCCTGTTCGCCCTGAGCGCGGCCGTCGTGGCGTTCATCCTGATCCGGGGCCGCACGTACGTCCCCTGACCCCACCGCGGCCGGGCGGCGCCCGCGGACCTCACCGTCCGCGGGCGCCGCCGCGCCGCCTCACCGCTGCTCCTCCCGGTGGCGGCGGGCGGTGTGCTCCTCCATGGCCTCGCCGACCATCCGCCGCACCGCGTCGCGCATCCCGTGCGCCGGCTGGCGGCGCGGCGGCCCGGCACCGGGGTCCGTGCGCAGTTCCCGCAGCAGTGCCCAGCACAGCGCGATCATCACCAGCGTGAACGGCAGCGCCACCAGGATCGTCCCGGTCTGCAGACCCGTCAGCCCGCCGGCCAGCAGCAGTACGGCGGCCACCGACGCCATCAGCACACCCCAGGTGACGACCAGCCAGTTGCGCGGGTGCAGGGCGCCGCCGGAGGTCAGCGAGCCCATCACCAGGGAGGCGGAGTCGGCGCTGGTGACGAAGTAGGTCATCACCAGGACCATCGCGACCACGGAGGTGACCGTGCTCAGCGGCAGCGCGTCCAGCAGCCCGAACAGCGCCGACTCCACCCCCTCATCCAGCCGCCCGGCCAGTTCGGCCTCACCGGTGGCGTCCATCCGCATGGCGCTGCCGCCCATCACGCTGAACCAGACGACGGTCGCCCCGCTGGGCACCAGCAGCACGCCGGCGAGGAACTCGCGGACGGTGCGGCCCCGGGAGATGCGCGCGATGAAGGTGCCCACGAACGGCGCCCACGACAGCCACCAGGCCCAGTAGAAGATCGTCCAGGTGCCCAGCCACTCCTTGTTCCCGAAGGCGCCGGTCCGTGAGGAGAGCACCACCAGGTCCTGGAGGTAGGCGCCGACTCCGGCCGGAATCGCGTCCAGGACGAACACCGTCGGGCCGAGCAGGAAGACGAACAGCATCAGCAGCGCCACGAGCACGACGTTGGTGTTGCTCAGCCACTTGATGCCCCGGTGCAGGCCGGAGAAGGCCGAGAGCACGAACGCGGCCGACAGCACCGCGATGACCAGCAGCTCCAGCTCCCTGGTGGCTTCCCAGCCCACTGTCAACTCGAGGCCCCTGGCCACCTGGAGGGCGCCCAGCCCCAGACTGGTGGCCGTGCCGAAGACGGTGGCGAGGACGGCCAGCAGGTCGATGGCCCGGCCCGGCCGGCCGTTCGCGCGTCGCTCGCCGAGGAGCGGCACGAAGACGGAGCTGATGCGGTTGCCGCGTCCCTTGCGGAAGGTCGCGTACGCCAGCCCCAGCCCGGCGACGCCGTAGATCGCCCAGGGGTGCAGCGCCCAGTGGAAGAAGGAGTACTCCAGCGCGGTGCGCTCGGCGCCGCCGGTGCCGCTCTCGACGTCCGCGAACGGCGGCGGGTCGGCGTAGTACGTCAGCGGCTCGCCGACCCCGTAGAACATCAGCCCGATGCCCATGCCCGCGCTGAACATCATCGCGATCCACGCCAGGTTGGTGAACTCCGGCTTGTCCGTGTCGGCCCCCAGCCGGATCCGGCCGAAGCGGCTGAGCGCGAACACCGCGCACATCACCAGGAAGAGGTTGGCGGCCAGGGTGAACAGCCAGCCGAAGTTGCCCAGCACCCAGTCGAGCGCCTCGCCGGAGGCGGCGGAGAAGGAGTCCGTGCCGATGGCGGCCCAGCCGACCACGGCCAGCACCATCGCCACACCGACGGCGATCAGGGGAATGTCCGGCGGCGGGTCCGTACGGGTGGTCCCCGGGTCCGGTTCGGGCTCCGGTCCCCGGGCGGAGGTGGTCACTTCGCTGCTCATGCCATCCCACTATGGTGTGATCTTCTCCGGCCCGTTGGCGACGCGCCGAGTGGGTGGTGGAAGTGTTTCCGGCTCCGGTTCCGGTTCCGTTCGCCGGCCCGTCACCCCGTCACCCCGTCGGCACCGGAACCGCGTCGGGCAGGGGCGCCCGCCTGCGTCGGCCGTAGCCCCGGGCGGGTGCGGTGACGGGGAAGGCGCACCGGATCGCGACTCCCCGCCCCGGCGACCCGGGACGGCTCGGGCACAACCTCCCCGGGACCGCTGCCGGAAGGTGCTGCCATGCCGCCATCCCCGGGGACCGGTACGCGCGCGGTGGGGGACGGCCTCGCACCGGGGCGTGCCCGGCAGGCCCCGGCGGCGCGGTGACCGCGGGTGCCGGACGGCGCGGACCCGCCGGGAGAGCGGGGGCACCCTCTAGAGTGCCGGGTACCCGGGTACGGCGACAGCCGGTGCGAGGACGAGAGAGACGACGTGGACGGAACACACACCCAGACGGGACGCGTGCTGATCGCCGCGGACAAGTTCAAGGGCTCCCTCGACGCGGTGGAGGTCGCCGGGCATGTCGCGGCCGGTATCCGCCGGGTCCGCCCGGGGGTGGCCGTCGAGGCGCTGCCGGTCGCGGACGGCGGCGACGGCACCGTCGCCGCCGCGGTCGCGGGCGGCTTCACGCTCCGTCAGACAGCGGTCACCGGGCCGCTCGGCAAGGCGGTCACCGCCTCGTACGCGCTGCGGGACGGCACCGCGGTGGTGGAGCTGGCCGAGGCCTCCGGGCTGCGGAAGCTGCCCGCAGGGGTCTTCGCCCCGCTGTCGGCCACCACCTACGGCACCGGCGAGCTGCTGCTGGCGGCCATGGACGCGGGAGCGCGCACCGTCGTCCTGGGAGTCGGCGGTTCGGCGACGACCGACGGCGGCGCGGGCATGCTCACCGCGCTGGGCGCCCGTCTCCTCGACCGCGACGGGCGACCGCTCGGCCCCGGCGGCGGCCCGCTGCGCGGGCTGGCGACGGCCGATCTGACGGGGCTGGACCCACGGCTGCGGGACACCCGGATCGTCCTCGCCGGCGACGTCGACAACCCGCTCACCGGGGAGACGGGCGCCGCGGCCGTCTACGGCCCGCAGAAGGGCGCGAGCGCCGCCGACGTCGAGCTCCTGGACACCGCGCTCGCCCACTACGCCCGGGTGCTGGCCCAGTCCCTGGGCCACCGGGCCGCCGAGGCCGCCCGGTGGCCCGGCGCGGGCGCCGCGGGCGGGGTGGGCTACGGGGCGCTGGCCGCGCTGGACGCGGTCTTCCGGCCCGGCATCGAGGTGCTGCTGGAGGTGCTGGGCTTCGCGGACGCCCTGGAGCGGGCCGATCTGGTGATCACCGGCGAGGGATCGCTGGACTCCCAGACCCTGCGCGGCAAGGCCCCCGCCGGGGTGGCCGCCGCCGCCCGCCGGGCGGGCCGCCCGGTGGTCGCGGTGTGCGGCCGGCTGGTCCTCGGCGCCGGGGAGCTGCGGGCCGCCGGGATCGGGGCGGCGTACCCGCTCACCGATCTGGAGCCGGACCCGGCCGTCTGCATGGAGCGGGCCGGCCCGCTGCTGGAGCGGGTCGCCGAGCGCCTGGCGGCCGAACACCTCTGAGCCGCTCTGAGCCTCTCTGAGCTTCTCCGGGCCGCTCCACGTCGCGGCCCCGGCCGCCTGCCCGGCGCGGCGGTCGGGGGTGTGACACGCGCCGGGCGGGGTAGCGGGGCAGGCGGACACATGCGTCCGGGGCGCCGGGGAGACCAACTGGTCTCCCCGGCGCCCCGGTTGACGAACCGTCCTGCGCCGGCGGCCCCGCCGGCTACGCCTTCGCCGCCGCCCGCGCCTCGCGCCGGTTGTCGCGGAAGGCGTTGACCCGCCGCGCCGTGGCGAACAGCGGAATCACCGCGCCCAGCACCAACTGCAGCGCGCAGCCGGTCTGCAGCAGCAGCTCACCGCCCGGGGCGTCGAACGCCCAGGCCGTCAGCAGGCCCATGCTCAGCACGATCCAGCCCAGCATCGCCACGGCCAGCAGACCGCGCGGCTTGGGGTACTCCACCCGGCTGACCATCAGCCAGGCCACTCCGACGATCGCCAGGAGCGTCGGGACGAAGGGCAGCTCCAGCAGCACGATGGAGACGACCGTCAGCGCCCCGAAGGGACTGGGCATGCCCTGGAACACCCCGTCGGGCAGGGTGACGCAGGAGAACCGGGCGAGCCGCAGCACCACCGCCAGCACCACCACGATCCCGGCGAGTGCCGAGACCCCCTGGTGCGCGTCGTTGGCGACCATCCCCCACACCAGCACGAAGTACGCGGGCGCCAGCCCGAAGCTGATCAGGTCGGAGAGGTTGTCCAGCTCCGCGCCCATCGCCGAGCTGCGCAGCTTGCGCGCCACCAGCCCGTCGAACAGGTCGAACACCGACGCCAGCAGCATCAGCATCACCGCGGTGGCGGCGCTGTGCCGCGCCATGCCGCCGACCTCACTGCCGGTCAGATGCGGGATCAGCACGCCGGTGGTGGTGAAGTAGACGGCCAGGAAGCCGCAGGTGGCGTTGCCGAGGGTGAGGGTGTCGGCTATCGACAGCCGCATCGACAGCGGCATGTCGCCCATCTCGTCGTTGTCGTCGGCGATCTCCGCCTCGGGCACCCAGGCGCGGTTGCCGGAATCAATCACGGTCAAGACGAGTCACCCCCGCGGTGGTGGGCTGGCCGACCTCGACGGCGACCTCGACGCCCTGCGGGAGGTAGAGGTCCACCCGGGAACCGAAGCGGATCAGACCGATCCGCTCGCCCTGCTCGACCTTCGCGCCCTCCTCGGCGTACGGCACGATCCGCCGTGCCACGGCACCGGCGATCTGGACCATCTCGATGTCGCCCAGTTCGGTGTCGAAGTGCCAGACGACCCGCTCGTTGTTCTCGCTCTCCTTGTTGAAGGCGGGAACGAAGCCACCGGGGACGTGCTCGACCGACGTCACCGTGCCCGCCAGCGGGGCGCGGTTGACGTGGACGTTCAGCGGGCTCATGAAGATCGCGACGCGGGTGCGTCCGTCCTTCCAGGGCATGATGCTCTGCACCACGCCGTCGGCCGGGGAGATGACACGGCCCTGTGCGGTCTCGCGCTCGGGATCGCGGAAGAACCACAGCATGCCCGCCGCGAGGGCGGTGACGGGCACGGCGGCCACCGCCGCGCCTCTCGAACGCCTGGCGCGGGCCAGGGTGAGGGCGGCGGTGGCCACGGTCGGGAGGAGCCACGGCGATGCTCCGCGCGCGAGACGGATTCGGCCGCGTGGTGCAGAGGATGGGCTGTGGGGCATGGAAGACCTTCGTAGCGGAGGGGTGCCGCGTATACGCGGGGGACGGCGGCTTTCCCGGGATGCTATCGGTTACCGGTGGCAACTGGGCAAGCCAGTGAGCCGGTCCGGATCGGGAGCCCCCGGAAGGCCCCCTGCCGGGGTGGTGTCCCCTTTGTGGAAAAACACCCCGAAGAAGGAACCTTACCCCTGGAGGCGGTATTCCTCCAGAAGCCGACGTCCCACGATCATTTTCTGGATCTCGGCGGTGCCCTCACCGATCAGGAGCATCGGGGCCTCCCGGTAGAGCCGTTCGATCTCGTACTCCTTGGAGAAACCGTAACCGCCGTGGATCCGGAACGCGTCCTCCACCACCTCCTTGCAGTACTCCGAGGCGAGGTATTTGGCCATGCCCGCCTCCAGGTCGTTGCGCTGCCCGGAGTCCTTCTTCCGCGCGGCGCCGACCATCAGGGCGTGCGCGGCCTCCACCTTGGTGGCCATCTCGGCCAGCTTGAACTGGATCGCCTGGTGCTGGGCGATCGGCCTGCCGAAGGTGTGCCGCTGCTGGGCGTAGGAGATGCCCAGCTCGAAGGCGCGCTGGGCGACACCGCAGCCGCGCGCGGCCACGTTCACCCGGCCGACCTCGACGCCGTCCATCATCTGGTAGAAGCCGCGGCCGGTGGTGCCGCCGAGCACCCGGTCGGCCGGGACGCGCAGGCCGTCCAGGATCATCTCGGTGGTGTCGACGCCCTTGTAGCCCATCTTGTCGATCTTGCCGGGGATCGTCAGACCCGGTTTGACCTCGCCGAAGCCCGGCTCCTTCTCGACCAGGAAGGTGGTCATCGACCGGTGCGGCGGGGCGTCGGCCGGGTGGCCCTCGTCGGTCCGGCACAGCACCGCGACCAGCGAGGACGTACCGCCGTTGGTGAGCCACATCTTCTGGCCGGTGAGCACGTACCCGTCGCCGTCGCGCACCCCCTTGGTGGTGATCGCCGACACGTCCGAGCCCAGCCCCGGCTCGGACATCGAGAAGGCGCCGCGGATCTCGCCGGCCGCCATCCGGGGCAGGAAGTACTCCCGCTGCTCGTCGGTGCCGTGCTGTTTGAGCATGTACGCGACGATGAAGTGGGTGTTGATGATGCCGGAGACGCTCATCCAGCCGCGGGCGATCTCCTCGACGCACAGCGCGTAGGTGAGCAGCGACTCGCCCAGGCCGCCGTACTCCTCGGGGATCATCAGGCCGAACAGGCCCAGCTCCGTCAGGCCCTCCACGATCCGCGTCGGGTACTCGTCCCGGTGCTCCAGCTCGGTGGCGACCGGGAGGATCTCCTTGTCGACGAAGTCGCGGACGGTGGAGACGATCTCCCGCTGGACGTCGGTCAGCCCCTCGGTCTGTGCCAGGCGCCCCATGTCACTCACTCTTCTTTCCGTCGGTCCCGGCCCCGCCGGCGCCGGACCCGCCGGGGTTCCGCCCGGGTTCGCGGAGTTCGGGACGGCCGGGCTGCTCCCCGCCGCGCGCCTCGGTGTACTCGGCGGTGGGCACCATCACCTTGCGGCGGAAGACGCACACCAGCGTGCCGTCCTGCTTGTAGCCCTTCGTCTCGACGTGGACGATGCCGCGGTCGGGCTTGGAGCGGGACGGCGTCTTGTCCAGGACGGTGGTCTCGCCGTAGACCGTGTCGCCGTGGAAGGTGGGGGCCACGTGCCGCAGCGACTCGATCTCCAGGTTGGCGATCGCCTTGCCGGAGACGTCCGGCACGGACATGCCCAGCAGCAGTGAGTAGACGTAGTTGCCGACCACCACGTTCCGGCCGAAGTCGGTCGTCCGCCCGGCGTAGTTCGCGTCCAGGTGGAGCGGGTGGTGGTTCATGGTCAGCAGGCAGAAGAGGTGGTCGTCGTACTCGGTGACCGTCTTGCCGGGCCAGTGCTTGTAGACGGCACCGATCTCGAACTCCTCGTAGGTGCGGCCGAACTGCATGGTGTGACTCTCCGGTGGGTTACGGCCCTGCGGGCCGGTGGAGTTGGGCCCTGCGGGCCGGGGGGGGGGGTGGGGCTGTGGCACGGTCCGGTACGCGCCTCGCCGTCCCGGCGGGTGGTACGGCCGCCGGCCGGGCTGCCGGGCTGCCTGCCCGGCGCCTCCGGGGCGCTCAGGGCGGCGCCGGAGCGCGGGCCCGGGCCGGGCCGTCTGTCCGGCGTGGCCGGGCCGCCCGTCCGGCGCGTCCGGGGCGGCCGGTCCCGGCCGGACCGCTCAGGCGGCCGGCGGCTCGAACTTCGAGGTCCGCTCCAGGCCGGCGGCCCGGCCCTTGCCCGCGACGACCAGTGCCATCTTGCGGCTGGCCTCGTCGATCATCTCGTCGCCGAGCATGGCCGAGCCCTTCTTCCCGCCCGCCTCGGAGGTGAAGTACTCGTACGCGTCGAGGATCAGCTCGGCGTGGTCGTAGTCCTCCTGGGAGGGGGAGAAGAGCTCGTTGGCGGCCTCGACCTGGCCCGGGTGCAGCACCCACTTGCCGTCGAAGCCCAGCGCCGCGGCCCGCCCGGCGACGGCGCGGAAGCCGTCCACGTTCCTGATCTGCAGGTAGGGGCCGTCGATGGCCTGGAGGTTGTGGGTCCGGGCGGCCATCAGGATGCGCATCAGGATGTAGTGGTAGGCGTCGGCCGGGTAGCCGGGCGGCTGTTCGCCCACGACCAGGGACTTCATGTTGATGGAGGCCATGAAGTCGGCCGGGCCGAAGATGATGGTCTCCACCCGGGGCGAGGCCGCCGCGATCGCGTCGACGTTCACCAGGCCCCTGGCGTTCTCGATCTGCGCCTCGATGCCGATACGGCCGACCGTGAAGCCCATCGTCTTCTCGATCTGGGTCAGCAGCAGGTCCAGCGCGGTGATCTGGGCGGCGTCCTGCACCTTCGGCAGCATGATGCAGTCCAGGTTGGGCCCCGCGCCCTCGACGACCGTGACCACGTCGCGGTAGGTCCAGTGGGTGGTCCAGTCGTTCACCCGCACGACCCGCGTCTTGCCCGTCCAGTCGCCCTCGTTGAGGAACTTCACGATCGTGTGCCGGGCCTCGGGCTTGGCCAGTGGCGCGCAGGCGTCCTCCAGGTCCAGGAAGACCTGGTCGGCCGGCAGGCCCTGGGCCTTCTCCAGGAAGCGCGGATTGCTGCCTGGCACGGCCAGGCAGGAACGGCGCGGCCGCAGCCGGTTCACAGGAGCGGAAGCGCTGCCGGACGTGTCGTCGGACGCGCTGCCGGGTGTGGTGTCGGGGGCGGTCATGCGGGGACCTCCAGGGGATCGAGCTTGTTCGCGGTGCGGATCTCGTCGACGATACGGCCGATGATCTCCGTGATGCCGAAGTCCTTCGGGGTGAAGACCGCGGCCACTCCGGCGGCGCGCAGCGCCTCGGCGTCGGCGCGCGGGATGATGCCGCCGACGACGACCGGGACGTCGCCGGCGCCCGCGTGGCGCAGCCGGTCCAGTACGTCGGGCACCAGCTCGGCGTGCGAGCCGGAGAGGATCGACAGCCCCACGCAGTGCACGTCCTCGGCGACGGCCGCCGCGACGATCTGCTCCGGGGTCAGCCGGATGCCCTGGTAGACCACCTCGAAGCCCGCGTCGCGGGCCCGTACGGCGATCTGCTCGGCGCCGTTGCTGTGCCCGTCCAGACCGGGCTTGCCGACCAGCAGCCGCAGTCTGCCCGCCCCCAGGTCGGCGGCGGTGGCGGACACCTTGGCGCGTACCGCGGCCAGCGCGGAGCCCGCCTCGGCGGGGGTGGCCAGGGGGGCCGAACTCACCCCGGTGGGGGCCCGGTACTCGCCGAAGACCTCCCGCAGCGCTCCGGCCCACTCCCCGGTGGTCACCCCGGCCCGGGCGCACTCCAGGGTGGCCGGCATCAGGTTGCCGTCCCCGGCGGCGGTCCGCCTCAGCCCGTCGAGCGCCCGCCGGGCCCGGTCCTCGTCCCGGTCCCCGCGCCACCGCCGCAGGGCGGCGACCACGTTCCGCTCCACGGCCGGGTCCACGGTCAGGACGGCCGTGTCCAGATCGGCGGTGAGCGGGCTGGGCTCGGTGGACTCGAAGCAGTTGACCCCGACGACCTTCTCCTCGCCGGACTCGATCCGGGCCCGCCGCTCGGCGTGCGCGGCCACCAGCCGCGCCTTGAGGTAACCGGACTCCACGGCGGCCATGGCGCCGCCCATCTCCTGGACGCGCCCGATCTCGGCCCAGGCGGCCTCGGCCAGCTCGGCGGTCCTGGCCTCCACCACGTGCGACCCGGCGAACAGGTCTTCGTACTCCAGCAGGTCGGACTCGTGGGCGAGGACCTGCTGGATGCGCAGCGACCACTGCTGGTCCCAGGGGCGGGGCAGGCCGAGCGCCTCGTTCCAGGCCGGCAACTGGACCGCGCGGGCGCGGGCGTCCTTGGAGAGCGTGACGGCCAGCATCTCCAGCACGATCCGCTGGACGTTGTTCTCCGGCTGCGCCTCCGTCAGCCCCAGGGAGTTCACCTGGACGCCGTACCGGAAGCGCCGGTGCCGGGGGTCCTCGATGCCGTAGCGCTCGCGGGTGATCCGGTCCCAGACGCGGGTGAAGGCCCGCATCTTGCACATCTCCTCGACGAAGCGGACGCCCGCGTTGACGAAGAACGAGATCCGCCCGACGACGTCGCCCATCCGCCCGGCCGGGACCTGCCCGGAGTCGCGCACCGCGTCCAGGACCGCGACGGCCGTGGACATGGCGTACGCGATCTCCTGCACCGGGGTGGCCCCGGCCTCCTGCAAGTGGTAGCTGCAGATGTTGATCGGGTTCCACTTCGGCAGGTGGGCCACGGTGTAGGCGATCAGGTCGGTGGTCAGCCGCAGGGAGGGGCCCGGCGGGAAGACGTGCGTCCCGCGCGAGAGGTACTCCTTGACGATGTCGTTCTGCGTCGTCCCCGACAGCCGGGAGACGGCCTCCCGGTCCAGCCCCTGCTCCTCGGCGACCACCTGGTACAGCGCCAGCAGCCACATGGCGGTGGCGTTGATGGTCATCGAGGTGTTCGTGCGCTCCAGGGGGATGTCCTGGAACAGCCGCCGCATGTCACCCAGGTGGCTGACCGGGACCCCGACCCGGCCGACCTCGCCGCGGGCGAGGACGTGGTCGGGGTCGTAGCCGGTCTGGGTGGGCAGGTCGAAGGCGACCGACAGCCCGGTCTGGCCCTTGGCGAGGTTGCGCCGGTACAGCTCGTTGGACGCCTCGGCGGTGGAGTGCCCGGCGTACGTCCGCATGAGCCACGGACGGTCGCGCTCTTTTTGTGTTCGGCTCGCCTCCGGGAGCTCTGGTCCGGTGCCGACGTTCCTCAGCGCTGCGCTCCGCTCGTTCCTCGCTGCGCTTGGCTTCGTCTCTTTCGGCACCGGCGCGCCCTTTGGCTCGCTCACGTCACGGGGTGCGCCGTGCTCGCCCATGGCGACCTCACACGTTCCGGAAGCGGTTGATGGCGCCGAGGTGCTTCTCGCGCAGCTCCGCGTCGCGCACGCCCAGCCCCTCCCGCGGCGACAGGCACAGCACGCCGACCTTGCCCTGGTGGGCGTTGCGGTGCACGTCGTGGGCGGCCTGGCCGGTCTCCTCCAGGGAGTACGTCCTCGACAGCGTGGGGTGGATCCTCCCCTTGGCGATCAGCCGGTTGGCCTCCCACGCCTCGCGGTAGTTGGCGAAGTGGGAGCCGATGATGCGCTTCAGCGACATCCACAGGTAGCGGTTGTCGTAGCTGTGCATGTAGCCGGAGGTGGAGGCGCAGGTGACGATCGTGCCGCCCTTGCGGGTGACGTAGACGGAGGCGCCGAAGGTCTCCCGGCCGGGGTGCTCGAAGACGATGTCCACGTCCTCCCCGCCGGTCAGCTCGCGGATGCGCTTGCCGAAGCGCTTCCACTCCTTCGGGTCCTGGGTGTGCTCGTCCTTCCAGAACCGGTAGTCCTCGGCGGTGCGGTCGATGATCGCCTCGGCGCCCATGGCGCGGCAGATCTCGGCCTTCTGCGGGGAGGAGACCACGCAGACGGGGTTGGCGCCGCCGGCCAGGGCGAACTGGGTGGCGTAGGATCCCAGGCCGCCGCTGGCGCCCCAGATCAGCACGTTGTCGCCCTGCTTCATCCCGGCGCCGTTGCGGGAGACGAGCTGCCGGTAGGCGGTGGAGTTCACCAGGCCCGGGGCGGCGGCCTCCTCCCAGGACAGGTGCTTCGGCTTGGGCATCAGCTGGTTGGACTTCACCAGGGCGATCTCGGCCAGGCCGCCGAAGTTGGTCTCGAAGCCCCAGATGCGCTGCTCGGGGTCGAGCATGGTGTCGTTGTGGCCGTCGGCGCTCTCCAGCTCCACCGACAGGCAGTGCGCGACGACCTCGTCGCCCGGCTGCCAGGCGCCCACGCCGGGGCCGGTGCGCAGCACCACACCCGCCAGGTCGGAGCCGATGATGTGGTACGGCAGGTCGTGCCGTTTGGCGAGCTCGGAGGTGCGTCCGTACCGCTCCAGGAAGCCGAAGGTCGGCAGCGGCTCGAAGATCGAGGTCCACACCGAGTTGTAGTTCACCGAGGAGGCCATGACGGCCACCAGGGCCTCGCCGGGGCCGAGTTCGGGCACCGGCACCTCGTCCACGTGCAGTGACTTGCGCGGGTCCTTCTCGTGGGTGGGCAGACCGGCGAACATCTCGGTCTCGTCCTTGTGCACGGTCACCGCGCGGTAGGACTCGGGCAGGGCGAGGTTGGCGAAGTCCGCCGACGTGCTGTCCGACGCGAGGATCGCGTCCAGGATTTCCTTCATGGGAGCCTCCGGCGAGCGTCGTGGACGCTGAGGGTCGCTGGGGTCTGGATCGGTTGTCGTGAGCTGCTGTGCCGTCGGTCCGGCGGTGGTGCTGCGGCTCGGCGCGGTAGCGCTGAAGGCCTGTGACGCAGGCGTCCGGACACGCGGAGGTGACCGCGGGGACAGTGCCCGGACACCCCTCACGGTATGGCACTGCGTGCCAGCCGACAAGACACCGCGTGCCAAAAACTTCTCTCACCTGTCGCGGATCGCGCACGGATGAGCGCCTGTGGCCGCCTCCCGGAGGAGACGGCCACAGGCGCTCGTCATGTTCGTCCGCGCGGTGCGCCGCGGTGCGCCGCGGGGCGCGGTCAGTCCTGGCGCAGTGCCCGCTCGATCGTGCGCATGATCTGCTCCGGCGGGGCGCCGGTGCGGGCCACCGCCACCAGCACGGTGTTCTCGGTGGTCCCGGCGTTTCCGGCGTTTCCGGCGTTTCCAGTGGTCCCGGCGTTCCCCGCCCGGACCACCGCGGAGGACGCCCGGCCGGCCGCGGCCCGGTTGGCGACGAAGCCGGTGCCGAAGGTCCGCCGCACGACCGCGAAGGCCCGGTCGAGCTGCGCCTCCACATCACCCCGGCCGCCCGCGCGCAGCCAGCGCCGCAGCACGTGGTTGTGCGCGGTGACCACCGCGGAGGCGGCGACCTCGGCGAGCAGCGGCTCGTCCAGCCCTTCGTCGAGCCCGTCGTCCCCGTCCCGGTGGGCCGCGGACTCGTCGAAGTGGCCCAGCAGATAGCGCGTGAACAGCCGCTCGTAGCGGGCCACGGAGGCGATCTCCCGCTCCCGCAGGGTCGGCACCTCACGGGTGAGCCGGTAGCGCTCCACCGAGACCGCCGGGGAGGCCGCGTACATCTTCAGGACCTCCTTGATGCCCCGGCACACGGTGTCCAGCGGGTTCTCGTGCGCGGGCGCCGCGTCCAGCACCGCCCGGGCCCGCTCCAGGGTGTCGTCGTGGTCCGGGAAGATCGCCTCCTCCTTGGAGCGGAAGTGCCGGAAGAAGGTGCGCCGGGCCACCCCCGCCGCCGCGGCGATCTCGTCGACGGTGGTCTCCTCGTAGCCCTTGGTGGCGAAGAGCTCCATCGCCGCGGCGGCCAGCTCCCGGCGCATCTTCAGCCGCTGGCTGGGCGGGTTGGGACGGGCTGGTTTCACCGACTGGGACATGTGGGGAACGTTACACGCCGCGCCGCTTCCCGCGGGCGGGCCGCCGGGTTCCAGCAGCCCGCCCCACCCGGAGCCGGCGTGGGGCGGGAACGCCGGGGGCGCGGGGGTCACCGCCGCGTGTACTCGCGGAAGCCGCGCCCGGTCTTGCGGCCCAGGCAGCCCGCCGCCACGAGGTGCTCCAGCAGCGGCGCGGGCGCCAGACCCGGCTCGCGGAACTCCTGGTGCAGCACCCGCTCGATCGCCAGCGACACGTCCAGCCCGACCACGTCCAGCAGCTCGAACGGACCCATCGGATAACCGCCGCCGAGCTTCATGGCCGCGTCGACGGCGTCCATGTCGGCGTAGTGCTCCTCGACCATCCTGACCGCGTTGTTCAGGTACGGGAACAGCAGCGCGTTGACGATGAAGCCCGCCCGGTCCCCGCAGTCCACCGGGTGCTTGCGGACGGCGGCGCACACCTCGCGCACGGTGGCGTGGACGTCGTCGGCGGTCAGCACGGTGCGCACCACCTCGACCAGCTTCATCGCCGGTGCCGGGTTGAAGAAGTGCATCCCGATCACGTCCTGCGGACGCGAGGTGGCGCGGGCACAGGCGACGACGGGCAGCGAGGAGGTGGTGGTGGCCAGCACCGCGCCCGGCCTGCACACCTCGTCCAGCGCCGCGAACAGGTCCTTCTTGACCTGGAGGTCCTCGGCCACCGCCTCGACGGCCAGATCGACCTCGGCCAGCGCCGACAGCGAACCGGCCGGGGTGATCCGGGCCAGCGCCTCCCGGCGGGCCTCCTCGGTCATCCGGCCCTTCTTCACCGACCGGGCCAGCGAGGCGGCGACGGCCTCCCTGGCCTTCTCTGCCTTCCCGTCGCTGCGGGCGGCGAGCACCACCGGGTAGCCGGCCTTGGCGAACACCTCGGCGATGCCGCTCGCCATCGTGCCCGAGCCCGCCACCCCGACGGAGCGCACCGTGCGCGGCCCGGCGGCCCGCTCGTCCGCGCGGGGCGTCAGGGCGTCCGGCACGACCGTCGCCGAGCCCGGCGCCTCGTAGGTGTAGAAGCCGCGCCCCGCCTTGCGGCCCGTCAGACCGGCCGCGGTGAGCTGCCCCAGGATCGGTGCGGGGGCGTGCAGCCGGTCCCGGGACTCGGCGTACATCGCCTCCAGCACGGTGCGGGCGGTGTCGACGCCGATCAGGTCCAGCAGGGCGAGCGGGCCCATCGGCAGACCGCAGCCCAGCCGCATCGCGGCGTCGATGTCCTCCCGGGTGGCGTACCGCGACTCGTACATCGCCGCGGCCTGGTTGAGGTAGCCGAACAGCAGCCCGTCGGCGACGAAACCGGGCCGGTCGCCGACCGCGATCGGTTCCTTGCCCAGCTCGCGGGCGAGGCCGGTGACCGCGGCCACGGCCTCGGGGGAGGTCAGCACGCTGGAGACGACCTCGACCAGCCGCATCGCGGGCGCGGGGTTGAAGAAGTGCATGCCCAGCACCCGCTCGGGGTGCGCGGAGTCGGCGGCGAGCCGGGTGACCGACAGGGCGTTGGTCCCGGTGGCCACGATCGCCGACGGCTTGAGGACGCCGTCCAGCTCGCCGATCACCCGGTGCTTGAGCGCGTACTCCTCCGGCACGACCTCGATGGCCAGATCGGCCTCGGCGGCCGCCTGGAGATCGCCGTAGGTACGGAAGCGGGCGAGGACGTCCTGCCGCTCCCCCTCGGTGAGGCGCTCGCGCTCCACGGCGCGGGCGGTGGACGCCTCCAGGGCCGCGACGGCCCGGCGGGCGGCTTCGGTGTCGGGGTCGATGCCGATGACCTCGCGTCCGGCACGGGCCAGGACCTCGGCGATGCCGGTGCCCATGGTGCCGAGGCCGATCACGGCGACTGTGGAGAGGGTGGGACGGTCCATCACGGGACTCCAGACGGAGAAGGGACGGGTGACGACTGGCGGATGACCGCGGGGCGCCGCGGAGAGACGTCGAAAACGTCGAAAACGTCGAAAACACAGAGCGGGGGGAAGCGGGGGCGGGTGTGCCCGGCGGTACCGGCCCGCGCCGTACGCGGGCGCGCGGGCGGAGGGTGAGGTGAACCGAACGGCCCTGTCCCGGGGCCGTGTTCGGCATGGGTGCGAGCGCTGAACCGACAGCGGCTCGCGGCGGCCGCGTCACCAGGCCGCCTGAGCGGGGGTGCCGCTCCTATGAGCAGGCTAACTTCCGGGTAGCACGAACACCAGAGGGTAAAACGCCCCAAGGGGTGTGGTGCGGGCCACACGAAGGGAGCAGGCGGTGGAGACCTCAAGGGCCCCGAACACGGTGGGCGCGGAGCGGACGGCCGGTACGGAGAGCGGCTCGCGCACGGCGCGCGCACCGCGCACGCCGGAGACGGTGGACTACGAACTGGCGCGGCGGCTGCGCGTCGAGGCGGATCCCCCCGCATACCGGCGGCTGCTGGCGCTGGCCCGCCAGAACACCCCGGCGGCACGCGACGCGCTCGTCGCCGAACTCACCGCCCCCGGCCGCCCGCTGTGGGCCCGGGAGCTGGCCGCCTGCACCCTGGGGCGGGCCGGCGACCCCCGGGCCTTCGAAACCCTGGTGTTCCTGCTCAACCACCGGGACCCGCCCCGCTGCGCGGCCGCCGCCCGGGCCCTGCTCCGCCTGAACGACCCGCGCACCGCCCGCGCCGCGGCGGCGCTGGCCAACAACGAGCTGCGCACCGCGTACGCCCTCCACCCGGTCCGGCTGCTGACGGCGCTGCGCGCGCCCGAGTCGGCGCCGACCCTGATCCGTGTCCTGGACCGGATCCTGGCCGGTCCCGCCCCCCACTGGCAGGTGGCCCGGGCCTGTGTGGAGGGGCTGGGGGTGCTCGGCGACTCCCGGGCCCGGTTGGTGCTGATCGCCGCCCGGGAGCACAAGGAGCTCCGCCCCGCGGCGCAGGAGGCGCTCCGTCTGCTGTGAGGCCGGTGCCCGCCCGCCTCCCGGTCCCGTGATCCCGGGGTGGGCCCGGGGCGATCCC
Source organism: Streptomyces carminius (assembly GCF_002794255.1). Classification (GTDB taxonomy): domain Bacteria; phylum Actinomycetota; class Actinomycetes; order Streptomycetales; family Streptomycetaceae; genus Streptomyces; species Streptomyces carminius. Next base: position 58,674 of record NZ_PGGW01000071.1, on the reverse strand, counting down.
GGTGCGGCGCCCGGGGAGCGCGGGAGGTGTCACCGCGTCAGGTCGCGCACGGTCTCGCCCAGGACGGCCACCGCCGTGCCGATCTCGCCCGGTGTGCGGGCGGCGTAGCCCAGCACCAGCCCGGGCGGGCCCGGCCGCAGCCGGTGCCAGGACAGCGGATGCGCCTTCACGCCCCGTTCCAGCGCAGCCGCCGCCAGGACCGTGTCGTCGCCGGCGGTGAGCCCGGCGCCGGGCGGGGACTCCAGGACGACCGTCAGATGCAGGCCCGCCGCCGCGCCGTGCACCACCGCGCCCGGCAGGTACTCCCCGACCGCCGCCACCATGGCGTCCCGGCGGCGCCGGTGGCGTCCGCGCAGCAGCCGCAGATGGCGCTCCAGCGCGCCCGACTCCATCAGCCGCGCCAGCGTGAGCTGCGGCAGCGCGGCGTTGCCCAGATCGGCGTACCGCTTGGCGTCGGCCATCGCGTCCCGGTACCGGGACGGCGCCAGCACCCAGCCCACCCGCAGCGCGGGCGCTGGGCACCCTGCGCCGTCTGCTGCGGCCCGGGGCACGGTCACCGTGATCGAGGGGGACCACGGCTCGGCGCTCCTCCACCCCGACAGTTCCCACGCCCGTGCGGCGATCGACTGCCTGGTCCGTCTCCAGGCGGCGGCCGGCGGCGACGCCCTGCTCGGCCGCCGGCTCCAGCCGCTGCTGACCGGGGCCGGTTACACCGGTGCGGCGGTGCGTCCGCGGACGGTCTACGCCGACCGGACGGTGCCGGAACTGGTGAAGGGCTTCACCCGCGACACCTTCGCCGCGATGGTGGAGTCGGTGCGGGACGAGGCGCTGGCCGCCGGCCTGACCACCGAGGCCGGCTAGGACCGGGGCATCGCCGACCTGCACCGCACGGCGGAGGACGGCGGCACCTTCCGCTACACGTTCTTCAAGGCCGTCGCCGTCAACCCGCCCGGGGGTGGGCCGGGTTCGGCGTGAGGGCGGTGTGGGACGCCGTCACGCCGTGGGATCGGTGCGCGGCGGTTCGTCGCCGGTGCCGCGGCGGAGCACGCGCACCGGCCGGCCCGGACGCCAGGTGCGCAGCACCAGATCGTCGCCCTCCACCGTCACACGCACCACCTCGGTGAGGTCGGCGTGGAACAGATGGAACGGTTCCGGGGCTCCGGCCTCCTCGGCGAAGCGGGCGAGCACCGTCGGGTCGGTCACCTCCACGGCCCGCCCGCCGATCCGGGCGTCGCCGTCGGGCATCGTCTCGTCCGGGCCGGGGTTGGCGTACAGCGCGAACCGGGGATCACGCCTCAGGTCCAGGGCCTTGCGGGAGTTCGGCATCATGCCGAGCCACAGTCCGCCGGAGCGGAAGGTCGTCTCCAGCCCGGTCAGCCGTGGTGCTCCGTCGGCGCGGAGGGTGGCCAGGACATGGTGCCGGTACTGCTCGAACCGCGCCCGGACCGCCGGGGCGAGCGCGGGCTCGGCCTTCTCGAAGTCTGCCCAACTGGTCGTCATGCGGCCATGTTCGCCGGGATACCGGACATCTATTGTCGGGTTTGGTGCGGCGTTCGCCGGGAAGTGCGGGCATTCACCCGGATGCGGGCGGGAGATTCCGGAAAAGGCGTGCGTGGGGCGTTGACGTCCTGCCCGGGGTGCCCCTACTAATTTTGAGAGCGCTCTCAAAACTTCCCGGACAGCGCCTCCCGTACCCGTCCGGCCGGCGGTGCGGGCTGCTCGGCGCTGTCACCCCCCACCAGCAGGAGGTGCTCCGGCTTGAGCACGTACGGCATCACCCCGTCGATATCCCGGCGCAGCCCCGGCCGCAGGCCGGGGGCCGCACTCGCGGTCCTGGCCACCACCGTTCTCGCCCTGCTCGCCTCCGGGCTGCTGGCGCCGTCCGCCGCGCGCGCCGACGTGCCGTCCCCGGCGGGCTGGGACCCGGTGTGGAGCGACGACTTCGACGGCCCCGCCCGCTCGCTGCCGTCCGACGCGAACTGGCAGATCGACACGGGGCACGGCTACCCCGGCGGGCCCGACAACTGGGGCACCGGCGAGGTGCAGCGCTACACCGCCTCGCCCGACAACATCTCCCTCGACGGCACCGGCAACCTGCGCATCACACCGCTCCGGGACGGCGCGGGCAACTGGACCTCCGGCCGCGTCGAGACCCGCCGCGCCGACTTCAAGGCACCGGCCGGGGGAGTGCTGCGCATCGAGAGCCGGCTGAAGCTGCCGGACGTCACCGGTGAGGCCGCCCTCGGGTACTGGCCCGCCTTCTGGGCGCTGGGCTCCCCCTACCGGGGTGACTACTGGAACTGGCCCGCCATCGGCGAGTTCGACTTCATGGAGAACGTCAACGGCCTCAACGCCGTCCACGGCGTGCTCCACTGTGGCGTCAACCCCGGCGGCGACTGCAACGAGACCGAGGGGCTGGGCGCCAGCACCCCCTGCCCGGGCGCGACCTGCCAGGAGGCCTTCCACACCTACCGCTTCGAGTGGGACCGCAGCACGACGCCCAACGAGCTGCGCTGGTACGTGGACGACCAGCTCTTCCACCGGCTCACCCAGGACCAGTTCTCCGCCACCACCTGGGCGGACATGACCGGGCACGCCGGGTACTTCCTCCTGCTGAACGTGGCCATGGGCGGCGCCTTCCCCGACGGGGCCGCCGGGTTCCCCACCCCGACCTCCGCCACCGTCCCGGGCCACCCGATGCTGGTGGACTACGTCGCCGTGTGGACCCGCGGCGGGTGACACCCGGCCCACCGCCCGCCGCCGTCGCGCACCCTCCACCTGTGCCGGAGGCGCGGCCCCGGCCGCCCCGCCCTTCTCCGGGCGGGGCGGCCGGGGCCTGCCGTACGGCCCGGCGGGAAACCGGCCGGAACCTGTCCTGACGTGAGAACCCGCCCCGGTGCGGGAGGCGGGAGGCGGGAGCGGCCGGCGGGCGGTGACTCGCGGGCGGACACCCGGCGGCGGCACGCGAGCCGTGACGTCCGCGGCATCCGGCCGGCGCTTTGGACGGCGGGAACGCGCCGGGACGCCCGCCGGTCACCGGCCCGCCGGGCCGGTGACCGGTACGCGGCCCGCCGTCAGTAGCTCCACCAGCGGCCCTCGGCGGGCTGCGGGATCCAGGTGTAGATGCCGCTCTCGGCGGGGCCGCGCCGGTAGACGGCCCGCACGGCCTCGGCCGGGTACTCCTCCAGGCAGTCCCAGACTCCCAGGGAGTCGGTGTCCTCGATGACGATCTGGCCGTCGGCGGTCCGTCCGGCCCGCCCGGCCTCCACCAGCCTCTCCCGGCCATCTTTGAGGTGCAGCTTGAAGACGGCCATCACGTGCCTTTCTGCCGGCGGTCCCGATGCGGCTCGACGGCTCGGCGGGACCGGAATCCTGTGGGTCCGTGCTCGTTCTCAGGGGGCCACCCCCGAGGCGCCGGACGACGACGGAGCGGTGGCCCCGGAGGTGGCGTGGAAGCAGGCCGGCCGTGGGCCGGCGAGCAGGGCCACTCTAACGCAGGGGAAGAATTGCGGGCGCCCTTCCCGGCCCGGCGGAGGCGTCCGAACGGGGTACGAGGGGGCGTCGGCGCGCGGCCGGGGAGCCGTACGGGCGGCGGCGCCGGCGGAGTCAGAGCAGCGTCAACTGGGTGGGCCCCGGGTCGGGTTCGGGCGCGCAGCGCGGGGCGCCCCCGGTGCCCGCCGCGCCCCGGTGCGCGCCGGGCCGGGAGGGGCCGATGCCGTACTCCTCGGCCAGTTCGTGCACCTGCCGGGTGATGCGGCGCTGGTACCACTTGGGGGCGTAGGCGCCGTCGGCGTACAGCGCCTCGTAGTGGCGCACCAGGCCCGGATGGTGCCGGGCGAGCCAGGCCGTGAACCACTCGCGGGCGCCCGGCCGCAGGTGCAGGGCGAGGGGGGTGACGGAGGTGGCGCCGGCCGCGGCGACCGCCCGTACGGTCGCGCGCAGTTGCGCCGGCCCGTCGGAGAGGAAGGGGATGACCGGGGCCATCAGCACCCCGCAGCCGATGCCGTGTCCGGTGAGGGCGCGGACCACGTCCAGGCGCCGTTCGGGTGCGGGGGCGCCGGGTTCGACGGTGCGCCACAGCTCCTCGTCGAGGAAGGCGACCGACACCGATATCCCGACGTCCGTCACGGCGCAGGCCGAGCGGAGCAGTTCCAGGTCGCGCAGGATCAGCGTGCCCTTGGTGAGGACGGAGAACGGGTTGGCGAAGTCGCGCAGGGCCGACAGGATGCCGGGCATCAGCCGGTAGCGGCCCTCGGCGCGCTGGTAGCAGTCGACGTTGGTGCCCATCGCGATGTGCTGGCCGCCCCAGCGGGGTGAGGCCAGTTCGCGGCGGAGCAGCCGGTCGGCGTTGACCTTCACCACGATCTGGGTGTCGAAGTCCGTCCCGGCGTCCAGGTCCAGATAGCCGTGGCTGCGGCGGGCGAAGCAGTAGACGCAGGCGTGCGAGCAGCCCCGGTAGGGGTTGACCGTCCACTCGAACGGCAGCCGGGAGGCGCCCGGCACCCGGTTGACGATCGACCTCGCCCGTACCTCGTGGAAGGTGATGCCCCGGAACTCGGGGGTGTCGAACGTACGGCTCACCACGCCCGGGCCGAAGAGGGCGGCCGTGGTGCCGCTCGGGTCCGGTCCGTCGTGGCTCAGGCTGTCCCAGCGCATGCGGCCTCCTCGTGCTGCCCGTCAAGAATAGAACACCTGTTCCCGTGGTGGGGTGTCAATCCCGTATCGGCCGGGCGCGGCACGCGCCGGAACGGACGACCGGGCCGGGAGCACCGGGAGTACCGCGGCGGACAACAGGCACGAACCGCGCGGAACGGGGTAGAAGGGCTGTCCCGGTGGCCGTGTCCGCGGCCGGCGGCCCGCGACAGGGGGAGGTAGTCAGACCCGTGAACGCCACGCTCCGAGACGGCGACGCCTGGGAAGGCATCTGGAGCACCGATCCAGCGATCACGGCCGCCGTCCACCTCCCGATCTTCGAAAAGCACCTGGACCCCGGACTGCCGTTGGTCGACGTCGACTGCGGCAACGGCGCCCGGACGGTCTTCCTGGCCGGCCGCTTCCACCCCTGTGTCGGGATCGACCGGTCGGCCGGGGCCCTGGAGCACGCCCGGACGGTCGTGGGGGAGGGCAGCGGCGGCCGTGCCGCCCCCGACTTCCGACAGCTCGACATCACCGACCCCGGCGCGATACGGCGCCTCCACGAGGAGCTGGGGGACGCCAACGTCTACCTGCGCGGCGTCCTCCAGCGCAGCGAGCCCCACCACCGCCCGCGGGTCGCCGAGTCCGTCGCCGCCCTCGTCGGCGACCTCGGCCGCGCCTTCGTCGTGGAGGCCGCCCAGACGGCCCGCGACGCGCTGTCCCGGGGCGCGGAGGCGGCCGACGCCAGTCAGCTCCCCGGGCCGCTGGACTCGCCCGGGCTGTCGGACCTGCCGCACCTGGCCCATCCCTCCGGCCCGTCCGGAGAGAGCCTGGCGGACCTGACCGCGCTGTTCGGCGCGGCCGGACTCCGGGTGTGCGCCAGCGGCTCCCTGCCGCTGTCCACGACGGAGTTCGAACCGGACGGCTCACGGCTGGAGCTGCCGGCGAACTGGCTGGTGGTGGGGCGCCCTCGCTGAACCCGGCCGGGTCTTTGACCTGGCCCGGGCGGCGCGTAACGTGGCCTGTCGTGACGAAGATCCTGATCAGTGCCGACATGGAGGGCGCCACAGGGGTGACCTGGCCCGCCGACGTCCTGCCGGGCACCCCGCAGTGGGAGCGCTGCCGGGTGCTGTTCACCTCCGACGTCGACGCGGCGGTCACCGGGTTCCTCGCCGGGGGCGCGGACGAGGTGCTGGTCAACGAGGCGCACTGGACCATGCGCAACCTGCTGCTGGAGCGGCTGGACGAGCGGGCGCGGCTGCTCACCGGCCGCCACAAGGCGCTCAGCATGGTCGAGGGCGTCCAGCACGGCGACGTGGACGGCGTCGCCCTCGTCGGCTACCACACCGGCGCGGGCGAGGAGGGCGTCCTGGCCCACACCTACCTCGCCAACTCGATCACCGGGGTGTGGCTGGACGGCGAACGGGCGGGCGAGGGACGGCTGAACGCCGCGGTGGCCGCCGAGTACGGCACCCCCGTGGTGCTCGTCACCGGCGACGACCGCACCTGCGCCGACGCCCGCGGCTGGGCCCCCGGCGCGCTCGCGGTCGCCGTCAAGGACCATGTGTCGCGCTACGCCGCCGTCTGCCGCACCCCCGCCCGCACCGCCGCCGACATCCGGGCCGCGGCCGAGAGGGCCGCGGCACTGGCCGTCCGGCACGCACCGGCCGCGCCGCGGCCCCGCACCGTGGAGGTGGAGTTCGACGCGGAGCACCTGGCCGGCGCGGCGACCGTCGTGCCCGGCGTGGAGCGGACGGGTGAGCGCCGGGTGGCGTACACATCGCCGACGATGTACGAGGGCATCCGCTGCTTCAAGGCGGTGACCACAGTCGTCTCGGCCGCAGTGGAGGAGCAGTATGGCTGAGGGAACCGGAACCACCGACACCACCACCGACACCACCGATACCACCGGTCTCGCCGGCGCCGCCGCCGACGCGCACCGGATCGACGGACGGGCCCTGGAGGAGGCGGTCGCCTTCACCTCCGAGCTGATCCGCATCGATTCCGTCAACCTCGGCAACGGGGACGGCACGGAGCGCCGCGCCGCCGAGTACGTCGCCGAGCGCCTGGCCGAGGCCGGGATCGAGCCGGTGCTGCTGGAGAAGGTCCGCGGCCGCACCAACGTCGTCGCCCGTATCGAGGGCACCGACCCGGACGCCGACGCGCTGCTCGTCCACGGCCATCTGGACGTGGTGCCCGCCGAGCCCGCCGACTGGGCCGTGCACCCCTTCTCCGGCGAAGTCCGCGACGGCGTGGTCTGGGGACGCGGCGCGGTCGACATGAAGAACGCCGACGCGATGGTCCTGGCCGCCGTCCGGGCCTGGGCGCGGACCGGGGCGCGTCCCCGCCGCGACATCGTGCTCGCCTTCACCGCCGACGAGGAGGACACCGGCCAGTACGGCTCCGACTTCCTCGCCGGCGAGCACCCCGAGCTGTTCGAGGGCTGCACCGAGGGCATAAGCGAGTCCGGTGCCTACACCTTCCACGCCGGCGGCGGCCTGCGGCTGTACCCGGTGGCGGCGGGCGAGCGCGGCACCGCCTGGATGGAGCTGACGGCCACCGGCCGCGCCGGGCACGGCTCCAAGGTCAACCGCGCCAACGCGGTCAGCCGGCTGGCCGCCGCCGTGCACCGCATCGGCGAGCACACCTGGCCGGTGCGGCTGTCGGAGACGGTGCGGGCCGCCCTCACCGAGCTGTCCCGGCTCAACGGGCTGGACGCCCCGGACTTCGAGGACCCCGGCTTCGACGTGGACGCCCTGCTGGCCAAGCTCGGCCCGTCCGCCAAGCTGGTCGAGGCGACCGTCCGCAACAGCACCAACCCCACCGGCCTCAAGGCCGGTTACAAGATCAACGTCATTCCCGGCACCGCCGTGGCGCATGTGGACGGCCGGATACTGCCGGGCACCGAGGAGGAGTTCACCGCCACCGTCGAGGAGCTGACCGGCCCGGACGTGGACTGGGAGTTCTACCACCGCGGCCCGGCCCTCCAGGCGCCGGTCGCCTCGCGCACCTTCGCCGTGCTGCGCGAGTCCCTGGAGCACTTCGACCCCGGCGCCCACGTCGTCCCGTTCTGCATGACCGGCGGCACCGACGCCAAGCAGTTCGCCCGGCTGGGCATCGCGGGCTACGGCTTCTCGCCGCTGCGGCTCCCCGAGGGCCTCAACTACCAGGCGATGTTCCACGGTGTCGACGAGCGGGTCCCGGTGGACGCGCTGCACTTCGGCGTACGGGTCCTGGACCGCGCGCTGTTCAGCCTCTGAGGACGCCGTCCGCCGAGGCCGCCGTCCGGACCTTCTCCCCCAGTCCCCAGTCCCCAGTCCCCGAACCGCGAGGAGCCGTCTCCGATGACCCCCGCCGCCGCTCCCTGCGGCACCTGGCCCTCCCCGGTCGGCGCCCGTCTGGTCGCCGCGCACGACGGCCGCCCGGAGTACGTGGACACCGTGGGGCAGGAGGTGTGGTGGACCGAGCCCCGCCCCGCCGAGGACGGACGCCGGGCGCTGCTGCGGCTGCGCGCCGGGGACGCCGGGACCGCCGGGAAAACGGAGCCGGAGTTCGTGCTGCCCCCGCCGTGGGACGTCCGCAGCCGGGTGATCGAGTACGGCGGACGGCCCTGGGCCGGGGCGGAGCGCCCGGCGGCCGGCCCGCTGGTCGTCTTCGTCCACCACGCCGACCAGCGCATGTACGCCCTGGAGCCGGACGTCCCCGGCGCCCGGCCGTACCCGCTCACCCCGCTCCCGCCGGCCGGGGAGGGGCCGCGCTGGGCCGACCCGGTGGTGCTCGTGGCGCGCGGCGAGGTGTGGTGCGTGCTGGAGGAGTCCACCGGCCCCGCGCCCACCGACGTGCGCCGGGTGCTCGCGGCCGTCCCGCTGGACGGCTCGGCCGCCGCCGACCGCTCCCGGGTGCGCGAACTGACCGACGGCACCGACCGGTTCGTCACCGGCCCCCGGCTCTCCCCGGACGGACGGCACGCGGCCTGGCTGGCCTGGGACCACCCCCGGATGCCCTGGGACGGCACCGTGGTCCGTCTCGCCGAGGTCACCGCGGAGGGCACCCTGGCGGAGGTGCGGGCCGTGGCCGGGGGCGAGGCGGAGTCGGTGGCCCAGGCCGACTGGGCGGCGGACGGCACGCTGCTGTTCAGCGGCGACGCGAGCGGCTGGTGGAACCTGTATCGGCTCAATGACCCGGCCACCGCCCTGTGCCCGCGCGAGGAGGAGTTCGGCGGGCCGCTGTGGAAGCTCGGCCACCGGTGGTTCGCGCCGCTGGCCGACGGCACCGTCGCCGTCCTGCACGGCCGCGGTCCGCTGCGGCTGGGCGTCCTGGACCCGGTCACCGGCCGGCTCGCCGACGTCCCCGGCCCCTGGACCGAGTGGGCCCCCGCCCTGGCCGCCGCCGGCACCCGTGTCACCGGCGTCGCCGCGGGACCGCGCGGCGGGTACGAGGTGGTGGAGCTGGACACGGCCACCGGCCACACCCGGGTCGTCGGCGCCGCGCCCCCCGGTCCGGTGGACCCGGCGTACCTGCCCGAGCCCGTCGAACGCGTCGTCCGCGGCCCCGGCGGGCGCGAGGTCCACGCCCTGCTGTACTCGCCGCGCAACCCCAGGTACACCGTGCCCGAGGGGGAGCTGCCGCCGTACGTCGTCCGCGCCCACGGCGGCCCCACCGGGCGGGCGGCGGCCGTACCGGACCTGGAGACTGCCTACTTCACCTCGCGCGGCATCGGCGTGGTCGAGGTGAACTACGGCGGCTCCGCCGGCTACGGCCGCGCCTACCGCGAACGGCTGCGCGGGAGCTGGGGCGTGACCGACGTCGAGGACTGCGCGGCCGTCGCCCGCGCCCTGGCCGCCGAGGGCACCGCCGACCCCGCGCGGCTGGCCGTGCGCGGGGGCAGCGCGGGCGGCTGGACCGCCGCCTGCTCCCTCGTCTCGCCCGCCGCCGAGGACCTGTACGCCTGCGGGGTCATCGCCTACCCCGTCCTGGACCCGGAGGACTGGGCGGGCGGCGGGACCCACGACTTCGAGTCGCGGTACCTGGAGGGGCTGCTGGGATCCCCGGCCGAGCACCCCGAGCGCTACCGGGAGCGCTCGCCCCTGCGCGGCGCCGACCGGATCACGGTGCCGTTCCTGCTCCTGCAGGGGCTGGACGACCCGGTCTGCCCGCCCGCCCAGTGCGACCACCTGCTGGCGGCGGTCGCCGGGCGCGGGGTGCCGCACGCCTACCTCGCCTTCGAGGGCGAGGGCCACGGCTTCCGGCGTGCGGAGACCGTCGCGCGGGCCGTCGAGGCCGAACTCGCCCTGTACGCCCGCGTCTTCGGCTTCGAACGCGGGGACGTGCCGGCACTGGAGCTGACCGAGTGACCCCACAGTCCCCGCCCGTGCCGCCCGTGCCGCCCGTACGGCCCCGGCGGCTGCGCCCCGGCGACCGGGTGGCGGTCGTGGCGCCCAGCGGGCGGGTCCCGGCCGAGCGGCTGGCGGCCGGACTGGACGTGCTGCGCGGCTGGGGCCTGGACCCGGTGGCCATGCCGCACGTCCTGGACGTCCACCCGCGCCTGCCCTACCTCGCGGGCACCGACGCCGACCGCGCCCGCGACCTGACCGACGCCTGGTGCGACCCGTCCGTCGCCGCGGTCCTGGCGGCGCGCGGCGGCTACGGCACCCAGCGCATGGTGGACCTGCTGGACTGGACGGCGCTGCGGGCTGCCGGCCCGAAGGTCTTCGTCGGCTACAGCGACCTGACCGTGCTGCACGAGGCACTCGCCGCCCGGCTGGGCCTGGTCACCGTGCACGGCCCGATGCCCGCCACCGCCCCCTTCCTGGCGGACCCCGCGAGCCGGGAGCACCTGCGCCGCACCCTCCTGGAACCGGAGACGGTCACCGAACTCACCTCGCCCGCCGCCCGCGCCCTGGTGCCTGGCCGCGCCTTCGGCACCACCTTCGGCGGCTGCCTGTCGATGCTGGCCACCGAGGCCGGGGTACCGGGGCGGGCGGCCGTCTGCCCGCCCGGCGGCGGCATCCTGCTGCTGGAGGACGTCGGGGAGGAGCCGTACCGCATAGACCGCTGGCTCACCCAGCTGCTCCGCTCCGGGATCCTGGCGGGCGTGACGGGCATCGCCCTGGGCTCCTGGCACGACTGCGGCCCCTACGAGGACCTCCGCCCCCTGCTGCTGGACCGGCTCGCCCCGCTCGGCGTCCCCGTGCTGGAGGAGCTGGGCTTCGGCCACGGCCCCACCACCCTGACCGTCCCGCTCGGCGTCCCCGCCGCCCTGGACGCCGACGCCCGTACCCTGACCCTGAAGGAGCCCGCGCTGGCCTGAGGCGCCCGGCCCGTGCCCGGCCCGCGGCCGAGCGGCCGGCGACCGGGCCTACAGCCCCGCCAGGTCCGCCAGGATCCGTGCCTCGCGCATGATCGCGGCGCCGGCCCCCGGGTCTCCCCGCCGGTCCACCGCCCACAGCGCCGACTCCACGCGCCGCGCCACCGCCCACGCCTGGAGGCGGGCCACGTCCGCGCCGAGCACGTCGGCGACCAGCGCGCACCGGGCGGCGACCACCGGGCGCGGGCCGGGGCGGGCGAAGGGGTCGTCGATCTGCTCGACCAGCGGCCAGGGGTCGTACAGCGGATCGCCCACCATCGGCTTGGCGTCGATGGCCAGCCAGCCCCGCCCCGCGGCCAGCAGGTTGCCGGGGTTGAAGTCGCCGTGCACCACCACCTCGCGGCCGGCCGTGGCGGGCAACTCGCGCAGCAGCCGCACCCCCAGCGCCACCAGTGCCGGGTCGAAGCCGGGCGGCGACAGCCGCGCCATCCGCTCCTCGGCCGTCCCCGCCCACGCGGCGGTCACGTCCGCCACCCGCTCCAGCCCCGCGCTGCCGGGCGGTACGGGTGCCTCCCACAGCCCGCGCAGCGCCCTGGCACCGAGCGCCAGCCGCTCCTCGGCGGGCAGTTCGTCGGCGTCGCCCAGTTCGGTGCCGGGCTCGCAGCGCTCCAGCAGCAGGGCGTACCGCTCCGGGTCGTGCTCGTACAGCCGGACGGCTCCCCGGCCGTCCCACAGCCGCAGCGCCTCGCCCTCCCCGGCCGCTTCCCGGTGCGGCCAGCCGATCTTGAGAACCGCCGGGGAGCCGTCCGCCCGCCGCACCGGCGCCACCCAGGAGCAACTGCCGCCGGCGAACGGCCGGCCGGGTGTGAGCTCCCAGCGCGCGGTCAGCTCCCCGATCAGGCCCGGTAGCCGGTCCAGCCACGCCCGGCCGCCCGGATAGCCGGAGACGGTGCGCACGACGGGCAGGGCGGGCGGCACCAACTCGGCGGCGGACATGCCCCGAGAGTAGGGAGCCGTACGGCATGGCGTCGAACGCGACGTCCGAATGCCGCCGGACCTCGCGGGCGCGGCGCACCAGGATCGAGTCATGTCCACGAACACGACCGACATCAACGGTATGAACGGTATGAACGGCATGAGCGACACGAACGACCTGTACGGCAAGGTGGCCCTGGTGACCGGCGGCAGCCGGGGCATCGGGGCGGCGGTGGCACTCCGCCTCGCCCGGGACGGCGCCGATGTGGCGATCACGCACCGGGACTCCGCCGGGAGCGCCGAGCGGGTGGTGGAACAGATCAAGGCGATCGGCCGCCGCGCCCGCGCGCTGCGCGCCGACAACGCCGACCCGGCCGCCGTACGCGCGGCCGTGGCGGACACGGTGGCGGAGTTCGGACGGCTGGACATCCTGGTCAACAACGCCGGGGCCGGCGTCCTGGGGCCGATCGGGGAACTGACCGAGGAGGACGTCGACCGGGTGCTGCACGTCAACGTCCGCGGCACCTATCTCGCCTGCCGGGCCGCCGCGGCCCACCTGGGGGAGGGCGGGCGGATCATCACCATCGGAAGCTGCATGGCCGAGCACGTCGCCTTCCCCGGCGGCACCCTCTACGCCACCGGCAAGGCCGCCCTGACCGGTCTGACCAAGGCCCTGGCCCGGGAGCTCGGCTCGCGCGGCATCACCGCCAATCTCCTCCACCCCGGCCCGATCGACACCGAGATGAACCCGGCGGACGGACCCGGCGCCGAGGCCCAGCGGGTCCTGACGGCACTCGGCCGCTACGGGCGTCCGGAGGAGATCGCCGCGACGGTGGCGCATCTGGCCGGGGCCCAGGGCGGCTACCTCACCGGCGCGGCCATCGCGGTGGACGGCGGCTTCGCCGCCTGATCCGGGGCTGCCCGTGTGACGGCGGGGGCCCGGAGCGGGAGCGCGTACGTCCGCCGGGCGTACCTCCATTCTCGCGGCTCCGGGCCCCGCCGTCACCGTTCCCCGGAACGATCTTTCCGCCGTCCCCGGCGGCTACCGTCGGCACCGGACGGAAGTGCCGTACGGACACGGAGGGCAGGAGCGTGGCGGAGCCGGCGGAACTGGCCGAACTGGCGGCGGAGCTGCGCGCGACGGGGGAGGAACAGACCCGTGCGGCGCCGTCGGCGCACAGCGAGGACTTCGCCGGACAACTTGCCTGGCGGCGGCTGACCGCCGAGCACGGCGACCGGCTGGACCGGATCATGGACGAGTACGGCCGGCCGACCGCCGCCGCGGTCGGTGCGGCGGCCGCCACCGCCGCCTGGCGCGTCGCCCAGCACGCCGACCACCAACTCGGAGTCCAGCGCCGGGCGCTGCGGCTGCTGGGGGAGGCGGTGGAGCGGGGCGGGGCGGACCGGCGTCACCTGGCCTTCCTCACCGACCGGGTCCTGGTCAACGAGGGCCGCCCGCAGCTCTACGGCACCCGGACCGCGGGGGTGCGCGACGGCGCCCCCGTGCCCTGGCCGTGCGCCGACCCCGACCCGGAGCGGGTGGACGCACTGCGTGCCCGGGTCGGCATCGCGCCGTTCGCCGAGCACACGGCCCGCCACGCGCCCCGCGCCCGGTAGCCCGGACGGCGGTGTCCGCCTGCCTACTTGAGGTAGACGAGGCCGTCGGTGGTGATGGTGGGCCGGCCCTTGGTGCCGACGACCACGATCTTCACCGTGTGCTTCCCGCTGCTCGTCCAGGACTTGGTCCAGATCGCCTGGCGGTACTTGGTGGTGGACGACTTCAGGTCCACCGTGGCGGCCTTGACGCCGTCGACGTAGACGTGGACCTGGCCGGAGGAGGAGGCGCGGGATACCGTCCAGGCGGCCGAGCGTCCGGTGAAGGTCCAGGTCAGCGAGGCGTTCCTGGCGGAGCTGGAGTAGGACTTACCGCCCAGGTAGCTGCTGGAGGACCGGGTGCTCCAGGTGCCGGACTTCTTCGCCGAGGACTCCTGGAGGATCACCGGGGTGCCGGTCACCGAGGCGGTGGCGGCGTTGCCGGCCTGGTCGCGGACGGTCAGCGACCAGGCGGTGGCGGTGCCGGACCTGGCGGTGTGGGAGGCGCTGGTGGTGGTCGGCCCGTAGGTCCTGGCCACCGGCTTGGTCAGCTTCACCTCCTTCAGCGCGGCGTTGTCGGACGCCTTCCAGCGCAGGGTGAGGGGGACGGCGGCGGTGTTGACCGTGCCGGTGCGCAGGACGAGGTTCGGCTTGGTGGTGAAGATGGGCGCGGTGGTCTCGGCGACCACGGTGGCGGCCGCGGAAGTGGCGGACCTGCCGGAGACGTGGACCGCGCGGACGGCCACCTTGTGGGTGCCCGCCGGCAGGGTGGCCTTGGCCGAGGCGGCGGTGTTCGCGGCGGTGGCGACGACCTTGCCGTCCACCAGCAGCTCGTAGCGGGTGAGCAGGGTGGCGGGGGTGCTCGCCTTCCAGCCCACCGTCACGGCGGCCCTGGTGTAGTAGGCGGTGCCCGCCTTTCCGGCGCCGGTGACGGAGGTGAGGGCCAGGCCGGTGGGGGGCCCGGCGGCGTAGGCGCGGATGGTGGACAGCTGGCCGTAGAGCCGGTCGCCGGGGCACTGGGTGTTGTAGCCGTCACGGTGCCCGTGGACGGCGGGGAAGGAGAGCCTGGCGCCCTTGGCCCAGGTCCTGCCCGCGTAGTTGCGCCCGGAGTCACCGGCGGTGAGGGTGACGGTGGCGGACGGGGCGACGCCGTACTGGCCCAGCTTCCAGGCGGCGATCCGGGCCACCGAGGTCAGTGCGGCGGTGGAGGCCGAGGTGCCGGTGTAGGTGCCCAGGACCGAGATGCCGGTGGTCTCGGAGTTGAAGCCGTAGGCGTGCGCGCCCATCACCGGGCGGTCCACACCGCCCTTGCGGCCCTCGTAGATCTTTCCGCACTTGTCGACCAGGAAGTTGTAGCCGATGTCCTTCCAGCCCAGCGTCCTGACGTGGTACGCGTAGATGCCGCGCACCACCGCCGGGGCCTGGTCGCAGGTGTAGGAGTTGGACTCGGCGGTGTGGTGCACGGTCACCGCCTTCACCTTGCCGTCGGGCAGGTAACCGGGCTCCTCCGGGCTGATCGACTCGTCCGCCCCCCAGCCCGCGCGGGCGGTCACCGGCGGCCGGGGCGCGGTGGACGGCGGCGCGGGCGGGACGCTCACCGAGGGGGACGGGCTCGCCGTCGTGGACGGCTCGCCCGTCGCGGTCGGCGGGGCGGAGGTGGCGGGGGGTGCGCTCGTCGGCGCCTCGCTCGCCGGAGGGGTGTCCGTGGCCGGTGCGCCGTCGGTCGCGTCCGGCTCCGGCTCCTGCGGGGACGCCTCTCCGGGTGACGGCTCGGCGGGCTCGGCCGGGCCGGTCGGCTCCGTGCCGGTGGGCTCGCCGGTGGCCGGGCCGGTGGGCTCGTCCTCGGTGAACGCGGCCGGTTCCAGGTCCGTGACGGTGACGCCGCCGGGGTCGACCATGTCCAGACGCAGGCCCTCGGGCAGCCCGGCGGTGGACTTCCCCCCGCTCCGCACCCGCACCTCGACGCCGTCGGAGGGGCCCACCCAGGCGGGCTCGGTGCCACCGCGTCCGGCGCCGGACTCGCCCTGTCCGCTGTCGCCGTCCAGCACCAGCCAGCCGGACCACTTCCCGGTCCCGGCGGCGCGGGTCCGCGCCTCGACCGTGCCCTCGACCCGGGCTCCGGGGTCGGTCCAGGTCACCCCCAGCATGCTGAACGGCTTGACGTCCCGCCTGCCCGACTCGGCGCTGCGGCCGTCACCGGCCACCTTCAGCGCGGCCGAGTGGATTCCCGACCGGACCGGTTTCCCCGTCCCGCCGCTCTTCCCGTCGTCACCGGCGCCCCCCACGGGAGAACCGATCACTCCCTGGGCCACCAGCACCCCCGCGACCCCCGCCGCCACCGCGGCGCCCGTGCCCCATATTCGACGCGATCTCATACCGCACCCTGTTTTCTTGTGTCCTGGCCGCACCGGTGCGGCCACCCACCCCGTCGAAGCGGCACAGTAGCGGATGGATGGGTCGTGCATCGATGGCGGGAAGGGGATGGCCTGTCGGTCTGCCGGGAGTGCGGCGGAAAACGCCTGGCCGCCCGTGCGACGCCCGTGCCAGGATCACCCCGTGGCAGCCGACCCCGGAACCGACCCCGAGCCCTGGATGATCGACGAGGCGGCGTACGCCGGCCCCGAGCATCTGGACGCAGCCTTCGTCGCGGGCTTCGACCGCAAGCAGGGGCACCCCGACCCCGCGCCGGACGTGGCCGCGCTGCGCCGGCACGGCGTGGGGGAGGACGCCACCGTGGTGGACCTGGGCGCGGGTACCGGCCGGTTCGCGCTGGCGGCGGCCCGGGAGTTCGCCCGGGTGGTGGCCGTGGACGTCTCGCCCGCGATGCTGGCGCACCTGAGGGAGCGGGCCGCCGCGGCGGGGGCGGGGAACGTGGCGTGCGTACGGGCCGGGTTCCTCACCTACCGGCACCCCGGACCGCCCGCCGACGCCGTGCACACCCGGCACGCCCTCCACCAGCTGCCCGACCTCTTCAAGGCGGTGGCCCTGGCCCGGATCGCGGCCCTGCTGCGGCCCGGCGGCGTGCTCCGGCTGCGCGACCTGGTCCTGGACTGCCCTCCCGCCGAGACCGGTGCCGTCGTGGCGCGGTGGCTGGCCGGTGCGGCGGACGACCCGGAGCGCGGTTACACCCGTGCGGACTACACCGAGCACCTGCGCACGGAGTACAGCACCTTCCGCTGGCTGCTGGAACCGATGCTGGAGCAGGCCGGTTTCGAGATAGTGGAGGCGGAGTACGAGGGGCGCCTGTTCGGCACCTACACCTGCCTGCGGCGTCCCTGACCCGCGCACCGTCCCGCCCGATCCGTCCGCCCCGTGGAGGAAAGCGTTGAAACTGCACGTCCTGCGGGTGTCCGAGCACGCGGCCGCGGCGCGCGACGGCGCGGTCCTGTCCGAGGAGGAGCGGGCCCGTGCCGCGGCGTTCCTGCGCGAGGCCGACCGCGACCGCTACCGCGTCGCGCACACCGCCCTGCGGCACGAGCTCGCCGCCCACCTGGGCACGGCTCCCGCCGACGTGCCCTTCGTCCGGGAGCCGTGCCCGCTGTGCGCCCGGCCGCACGGCCGGCCGGCGGTGCCCGGCAACCCGGTGCACTTCTCGCTGTCGCACGCGGGCGATGTGGTGCTGCTCGCCTTCGACGACGCGCCGGTGGGGGCGGACGTGGAGAAGCATCCCTCGGCCCGCGCCGTCGCCGAGACGGCCGGCGCCCTCCACCCGCGCGAGCGCGCCGAGATCGGCGCGCTGCCGGCCGCCGGCCGCCCGGCCGCCTTCGCCCGCTGCTGGACCAGGAAGGAGGCGTACCTCAAGGGCACCGGCACCGGGCTGGGCGAGGCCCCGGACGTCACCTACGTCGGCACCCTCGCGGTGCCCGCCGAGGTGCCCGGCTGGTCCCTGGCCGACGTCCCGGTCCCCGAGGGGTACGCGGCGGCCGTCGCGGTGGCCGTCCCCCGTCCGGCCGATCCGGGCCCCCCGTAGGGGCGGTTCACCGGGCGGCCCGTGCCCCGCGCCCCCAGGCTGGGTCCATGGCGCACAGCAGGAGAGGCGGCGGGCGGGACGCGGACGGCGGCGGGCGCGGCTTCGTGACGCCCGGCAGGCTGGCGGTGCTGCTCCTGACCGTCCTCGCCCTGGTCTTCGTCTTCCAGAACACCGAGCAGGTCCGGGTGCGGCTGCTGGTCCCGGTGGTCACCATGCCGCTGTGGGCGGCGCTGCTGATCCCGGGCGTGGTCGGGGTGCTGGCCGGGATGTACCTCGTCCGCCGCAGATAGCCGCGGATGGCGGACGGCCGCATCCGGTTCCGTCCGGCCGGGAAGGCGTACGGGGCAGAGGACGGAACGATCATCGCGGCCACGGCATTGGACTGAGCATGAAGGCAATCGCACTGAACAACTACGGCGGACCCGACGACCTGGAACTCATGGAGCTGCCCGAGCCCAAGGTCGGCCCGGACTCGGTGCTGGTACGGGTGAAGGCGGCCGGGGTGAACCCGGTCGACTGGAAGATCGGCGCCGGATACCTGGACCAGATCATCGACGCGCACTTCCCGCTGGTCCCCGGCTGGGACGTGGCGGGCGTCGTGGAGCGGACCGGGCCCGACGCGACGGAGTTCGCCCCCGGGGACGAGGTGATCGGCTACGTCCGCAAGGACTGGGCCCAGCACGGCACCTGCGCCGAGCTGGTCGCCGCGCCGGTGCGGACCCTGGCCCGCAAGCCCGCCGCGCTGGACTGGAAGCAGGCGGCGGGGGTGCCGCTGGCCGGGCTGACCGCGTACCAGTCGCTGGACCGGCTCGGCGTCGGCGAGGGCGACACGGTGCTGGTCCATGCCGCCTCCGGCGGGGTCGGCTCGTTCGCCGTGCAGCTCGCCGCCGCCCGCGGCGCCCGGGTCATCGGCACCGCCGGTGAGCGCAACCACGGCTACCTGCGGGAGCTGGGCGCCGAGCCGGTGGTCTACGGCGACGGGCTGGCGGACCGGGTCCGCGAGCTGGCGCCCGAGGGTGTGGACGCGGCCTTCGACTTCGTCGGCGGCGAGGCGATCGACGTCTCGCAGCAGGTGCTGAAGGACCGGTCGAAGGTGCTGTCGGTCATCGACCCGGGAGTGCTGCAGAAGGGCGGGCGCTACCTGTTCGTCCGGCCGGACCGGGACGACCTCACCGCGCTGGCCGACCTCGCGGACGCCGGGAAGCTGACGGTCGCCGTCGACCGGGCGGTGCCGCTGGAGCAGGCCGCCGAGGCGTGGCGGCACAGCCAGTCCGGCCACACCCGGGGGAAGGTCGTCGTCGAGGTCTCCTGACCCGGTCCGGTCCGGCGCGTTCCGGCCCGGCCCGGTGTGCGCGCCGGTCACGGCAGGAGGGGCGGGGCGGCCCGGCCGTCCCGCCCCTCGTCCTCCGGCGCGGTCCGGGAGGAGAACCCGTCACGCCTCCCGGCGGTCGACGTACTCGAAGACCGAGCCGTCGGGGTGGCGGGCCACCAGGTTCCGGCCGATCGGGCTCTGTGCCGGGCCCGCGATGATCTCGGCACCCACCGCCTTGAGGGTGTCCGCCGCCTCGTCCACGCTGGGCACCGCCAGGGTGGCGGCCACCTTGCGCAGCACCTCCATCGGTCCGGGCGGGCCGCTCATCAGCAGGAAGGGGCCGACCGCCGCCGCCGACACGGGCCCCTGCGCGAACCGCATGGCCTCGGCGCCGGTGAGCCGCTCGTACACCCCCACCGCCGCGTCGAGGTCGTCGACACACACCCGCAGTGAAGTCCCCAGAATCTCCATGCGGACGAGCCTAGTTGGGGGCGCGTACGGTGTCAGGCACGCCCCGCCCGGGCACGCCCGTCACACCCGGCACAGGATCTCCCCGTGCGGTACGGAGAACCAGCCGTCCGGATGCGCGCCCCACTCCCGCCAGGCGGCGGCCACGCGCTCCAGCCCGGCCCGGTCCGTGTGCCCGCCCCCGACGGCGAGGGAGGCGTAGGAGGAGGCGACCGTGCGGTCCGCCCACAGCCCGCTCCACCAGGCCCGGTCGGCCTCGTCGGCGAAGCACCAGACACCCGCGGAGGCGGTGACTCCGGTGAGGCCCGCGCGGTGGGCCCAGGACAGCAGCCTGCGGCCGGCGTCCGGTTCACCGCCGGCGCCCCGGGCCACCCGCCGGTACAGCTCCCGCCACTCCGACAGGCCGGGCACCTCCGGGTACCAGAACATCGCCCCGTAGTCGGAGTCCCGGGCCGCGACCACCCCGCCCGGGCGGCACACCCGGCGCATCTCCCGCAGCGCCCCCACCGGATCGGCGAGGTGCTGGAGGACCTGGTGGGCGTGGACGACGTCGAAGGAGCCGGCGGGGAAGTCCAGGGCCATGACATCGGCCCGCACGAAGCGCACGTTCGTCAGGCCCCGGGCGGCGACGGCGGCGCGCGCCTCGTCCAGCACGCCCTCGGCGGCGTCCACCGCCGTCACCGTGCCGGGCGCCACCAGGGCGGCCAGGTCGGCGGTGATGGTGCCCGGGCCGCAGCCCACGTCCAGCACCGACCGGCCCGGGGCCAGCGAATCGAGGAGATAGGCGGCGGAGTTGGCGGCGGTACGCCACCGGTGGGAGCGCAGTACGGACTCGTGGTGGCCGTGCGTGTACACGGCGTCAGGTCTCGACATGTGCCCAACGTACCGCCGCGTCTCGCCATCCGAGCAAATTCATTCCATTATATGGACACTAGGTCCGTCGGGCGCGCTATGCCGCCGGTGCCGAACCACCCGTCGCGCCCTCCGCCGGCGGCCCGCCGTACGGCCAGCGCAGCAGCGCGCCGAGCCCGCCCACGGGCAGTCCCTCGGGAGTGCCCGGCTCGTCGGCGAGCGGTGCCACGGAGATCACCTCGGCGCCGGTCGCCACGGCCGCCCGCAGCAGCGCGTCGTCGGCGCGGGCGCCGACGGGGTCGCCGCCCAGGGCCGTCAGATCACCGCGCCGCGCCGCCACCTGGTCCGGATCCCGGCCCACCCACACCTCGCGGTGCAGATCGGGGCCGTCGGGGCGGACCAGCAGTGCGGCGATCCGGTGCTCGCGGGCCGCGTCGACGAGCGCGGGCACCCCCTCGGCGGCACCCACCCTCCCGTCGTCGGTCGGCACCCGTGCGGCCTGGAACCGCTCCATGACCTCGGCGGTGCGGCGGCGCAGTTCCCCGGCCCGGACCGCCTCCACCTCCGCCACCAGCTTCCGCTCGCCCGCCGCCTCATTGCGGCCCGGCGCGCGGACCCCGTGCCCGGCGATGACGGACGCGCCCTGCAACTGGGGGGCGAGCCGGTCCCGCACGGCGTGGCACTCGCGGTCGTCCCCGGCCAGCACCACCAGCTCGGCGCCGGTCTCGGCGCGGCACTTGCGCAGTTCCTCCGCGATGAGCCCGGCATTGTGCTCCCAGGTGTTCTCCACCGCGTTCTGGTGGTGCCGCTCGCTCCAGGAAGCGGACGGGGTCTGGTGCAGGGGGCGTTCCTCGCCCTGGATCTGGCCCACCTCCCGGGAGCCGAACGGACCGCGCAGCTCCAGGTCCGCCCCGGTGCGGTCCAGCCGGGCCACCAGGGCGGTCGGCGCCGTGTCCAGCAGCCGCAGCAGGGGACCGGTGTGGGGGAGCAGGCTCCAGGTGGCCTCCGCGCCCCCCGGTGGCGGCGCGGCCAGCTCCGTGTCCAGCACCACCTCGCCCCCGGTGGCGAACAGCGCCCTCCCGGCCGGCCGGGAGGTGCGGGGCAGCGCCAGGAGCGCGTCGCGGACCGCCCGGCAGGTGGGTTCGTCGGCGCCCTGGCTCCTCAGGCGGTCGCAGGTCTCGCGGACGCCGAGTTCATGGCGGGCGGCCGAGTCCTCGGTGGCGGTAGGGGTGGCGAAGTAGACCGAGGCCCACGGGCCGGGCCGTTCGAAGACCGGGCTCAGGAATCCGAGTTCCATCAGCTTTCCTTTCGAAAGGGGACCTCCGGCTTTAGCCGGAGGGGGAATTTCGTCCTCGGGCCGGAGGCGCGCAGCGCCGGAGCCCGCTCCGCTTCCGTCCTCGGCGCATAGCCGCAAAGTGGTAGCATCTTGGCTGTGGCGAGAGGTGACCGCCGGGAGTCGCTGAACCTACGTGTGCCCCCGGACTTGAAGCGGCAGATCGAGGCGTACGCCGAGCGCGTAGGCATCTCGATCAACGCTGCCGCGTGCGTGCTCCTTGTCGAAGGACTCCGCACCGAGCGGAGGCGTGAGCGGTGATCCGCGCGTACAAGTTCCTCCTGCGCCCCACGGCCCGTCAGACGGTCGCACTGGGTGAGATGCTGCGCGACCACTGCTCGCTCTACAACGGCGCCCTTCAAGAGCGGCGCGACGCCTACCGGCACACCTCGAAGACGAGCATCAAGTACGGCGACCAGTCCGCCCAGCTCAAAAGCATCCGCGCATTCGACCCGGAGCGGCAGGGCCGCTGGTCCTTCTCCTCCCAGCAGGCCACCCTGCGGCGCCTGGACAAAGCGTTCGCCGCGTTCTTCCGCCGCGTCAGGGCCGGGCAGACTCCGGGCTACCCCAGGTTCAAGGGCGCAGGGCACTTCGACACCGTCACCTTTCCCAAGGACGGTGACGGCTGCCGCTGGGACTCCACCCCGCACGATGCGCAGACCCGCGTCCGCCTCCAGGGTGTCGGGCACGTCCGCGTGCACCGGCACCGGCCCGTACAGGGCCGCGTCAAGACGATCACCGTCAAGCGCGAAGGCAACCGCTGGTACGTCGTCCTCGCCTGCGACCAGGTGCCCGCTGAGGAGCTGCCGCCCACCGGGAGAAGTGTCGGTATCGACATGGGCACCGTCCACTTCCTGACCACCTCCGGCGGCGAGCACGTCGCCAACCCGCGCTTCCTTACCGCGATGGCCGACGAACTGGCCCAGGCGCAGCGCCACCTCGCGACGTTCCCCCAGCGGATCCGGCAGCGCACCAAGGCACACCGTGCCGCGGCCCGGAAGGTCGCCAAGCTGCACGGCAAGATCCGGCGTCAGCGCACCGACTTCCACCACAAGACCGCCCGCGCGCTGGTCACCGGCCACGACGTGATCGCGCACGAGCGGCTGAACACCGCGGGCATGACCAAAGCCCCCGCACCCAGACCCGACCCCGACCGGCCCAGCGGCTTCCTGCCCAACGGTGCCGCCGCGAAGGCCGGGCTCAACCGCAGCATCCTCGACACGGGCTGGGCGCAGTTCCTCAAAATCCTGGCGAACAAGGCTGAGAGCGCCGGTCGCCGCACGGTTCCCGTGGACGCGCGCAACACCTCCCGCACATGCCCCGCATGCGGACACGTAGCGAAGGAGAACCGCGTCACCCAAGCAAGGTTCCGGTGCACGGCGTGCGGGTTCGCGGCGAACGCGGACCACGTCGGCGCGACGAACGTCCTCAACAGGGCCGGGCTGGCCCTCTGCGCGGCGGCCTAGCCGCCGACGCAGGAAGCCCGCGCGTTCACGCGTGGGTGGAGTCACGTCTCCCTCCTCTGTGGGTGGCGGGATCTCGAACCAGGTACCCGAAGTGGTGCGAAAGACACGAAGTGACCAATGCCGAATGACGGGGAACGCGTGTCGGGGAGAGATCTGGGCAACGACTGGACAAGGACCCCCGACGACAGCGAAGCGAGGTCACGGGCCATGGGAATCGATCCGGAGAAGCTGTCCGACAGCCAGCTGCTGGAGGAGCTGCAGTCCCTGCACCGCACCCGGCACGACACCCTGCTGCACGGCTCCTCCGACGCCTTGGAGGCGCACACCAGGCGCACCGCCGAGCTGGAGGCCGAGTACCTGCGACGGCATCCGGACCGCGCGGTCTCGGCGGGCCGCACCCGGGAGGGAGCCCGGGCGCGGACCGAGTGAGGGAGGCGGGACCCGCCGGGACGCCCGGGAGAGACGCCCGGAACGCGTAGGAAGAATCCGATAAGGCGGGTGTTTGCCCCTTCGGGGCGGGGGCACCCGGAGCGCGGCCGAGCGAGCGGCCCTGTGGGGGAATGAGAGGGCTCCGGGCACGGAGGTCAGGGACCGTGCCCGGGGCCCCTCCGCGTCCGGGGCCGCCCCGCGTCCGGGGCCGTACGGGCGGCCGTTAGCGGTGGGCCGCCCCGGGTACGCGGGCCGTATGAGTGACAGGAACCCCGACAGGAAGCCTGACCGGCAGGGAGACGGAACCGGCGGGGAGGGGCCGCGGGTCTCCCCCGCGGACCTGGTCCCCGGCGAGGCACCCGAGCAGCCCGCGACCCCGCCGAGGGTCCCGCCGGCGGGACCGGTGGGACGGGCCCGGAAGCGACCCGGGGAGGCCGGGACCCCCGGGGACGACGACTCCGGACACGCCGGAAGCGCCGAGGACCCCGGCAGCGGCGAGGACCCGGAGGGCGGGGGAGCGCGGTAATGGCGCTCCGGCCACCGCGGCCCGGGGAGTCCGGGGAGTCCGGGGACGCCGCGAACACCGAAAACCCCGTGCGCGCCTCCGTGCGCACGGGGGAGGGTGGGGACATGAGTCGAACCTCCCCGGCGGACACGACCGTCCTGACACCGGGCGACGAAGTGACCGTCGTCCTGCTCAAGTCCCATGACCGGCAGGTGCGCTACCCCGCGACGGTGGAACGCGACGACGGTGTCCACGCGGTGGTCCGGGGCCCCTGGGCCGGACCGCCGGTACGGGACTTCGGGTTCGTCCGCTTCGAGCAGGGCGACGTCTTCACCGAGCACTACTGGCGCGACCGCTGGTTCTCGGTGAAGGAGGTGCGCGCCCCGGACGGCGGCCTCAAGGGCTGGTACTGCGACATCACCCGGCCCGTCACCGTCTCCGGTACCACGCTGACCAGCCGGGACCTGGAACTGGACCTGTGGGTGTCGGGCGACCGGACCGCGGTGCTGCGCCTGGACGAGGACGAGTTCGAGGCCAGTGGGCTGCCCGAGCACGACCCGGAGACCGCCCAGCACGCCCGCCGGGCACTGAAGGAGCTGGAGAGCCTGGCCAACGGCATCGGGCTCGGCGGTCTGCTGTCCTGAGAGGCCCTGAGCCCTGAGCCCTGAGCCCTGAGAGCCGCGGGGCGTGGGCGCGAGGGAGCCCGAAGAGCGCGGACCCGAAGAGGAGCGCGGAGGGGCGCGAGGAGAACCGAGGAGCACGAAAGGAGGGGGTGTGGAGGGCCGCACCCCCTCCACACCCCCCGTCTTCGGGCGGCGCGGGCCGTCCCGCGCGGACGGCCCCTCCCGACGGCCCGGTCAGCCGTCGCGCCGCGGGCCGCCGCCTCCCGGCAGGAACTCCTGGGCCTTCGCCTTGACCCCCTGCGTGATCATCGAGAAGCGGTCGGAGTCGCCCTTGAGGATCGACGTGAGCGTCGCCTCCATCTGGTCCCAGGTGGCGTGCGGCGGGATCGGCGGCATCGCCGGGTCGGTCAGGAACTCCACGACCGCCGGGCCGTCGGCCGCCAGCGCCTCCCGCCAGCCGCGCTCGACGTCCTCCGGTTTCTCCACCCGGATGCCGGTCAGGCCCAGCGAGGTGGCGAAACGCGCGTAGGACACGTCGGGAATCTGCTGGGAGGGCAGGAACTGCGGCGAGCCGCTCATCGCGCGCATCTCCCAGGTGACCTGGTTGAGGTCCTGGTTGTTCCACACCGCCACCACCAGCCGCGGGTCGCTCCACTCGGAGCGGTACTTGGCCAGGGTGATCAGCTCGGCCATCCCGTTCATCTGCATGGCACCGTCGCCCACCAGCGCGATCACCGGGCGGTCCGGGTGGGCGTACTTCGCGCCGATCGCGTACGGCACGCCGCAGCCCATGGTGGCCAGCGTCCCCGACAGCGAACCGCGCATGTCGCCGCGCATCCGGATGTGGCGGGCGTACCAGTTGGTGGCCGAGCCCGAGTCGGCGGACAGGATCGCGTTCTCCGGCAGCAACGGGTCCAGGCAGTGGGCCACGTACTGCGGGTTGACCGGATCGGACTCGACCTGCGCCTGCCGGTCCATCACCTGCCACCAGCGCTCCACGTTCGAGACGATCCCCTCCTGCCAGGAGCGGTCCGTCTTGCGCTCCAGCATCGGCAGCAGCCTCCGGAGCGTGGCGCGGGCGTCGCCGACGAGGTTCACCTCGTACGGGTAGCGCAGCCCGATCATGTGCGGATCGATGTCGATCTGCACCGCGCGGGCCTGCCCGAACTCCGGCATGAACT
Organism: Streptomyces carminius; assembly: GCF_002794255.1. GTDB lineage: Bacteria > Actinomycetota > Actinomycetes > Streptomycetales > Streptomycetaceae > Streptomyces > Streptomyces carminius. The sequence continues at coordinate 33,025 of NZ_PGGW01000071.1, read as the reverse complement.
GGGTGTAGGGGAAGTTCGAGCCGACCGTCAGCAGGGTGTCGCAGTCGCGCATCAGCTCGTAGCTGGGCCGGGTGCCCAGCAGGCCGATGGCGCCGGTGACGTACGGCAGCGTGTCGGGCAGCGCGTCCTTGCCCAGCAGCGCCTTGGCGACCCCGGCGCCGAGCAGGTCGGCGACCTGCTCCACCTCGGCACGCGCCCCCCGGGCGCCCTGGCCGACCAGCAGGGCGACCTTCTCGCCCGCGTTGAGGACCTCCGCGGCGCGCCGGAGCGCCTCGTCCGACGGGGCGGTCGAGTATTCGCTCATCCCCAGGCTGGAGGGCACCATCTTGAACTCGTGCGAGGGCGGCTCGTAGTCCAGCTCCTGCACGTCCGCCGGGATGATCACGGCGGTGGGGCAGCGGCGGGAGTACGCCGTGCGGATCGCCCGGTCCAGCACGTTCGGCAGCTGCTGGGGAACGTTGACGGTCTCCACGAACGGGGAGGCCACGTCCTTGAAGAGGGACTGGAGGTCGACCTCCTGCTGGTAGGAGCCGCCCATGGCGCTGCGGTTGGTCTGGCCGACGATCGCCACCACCGGGACGTGGTCCAGCTTGGCGTCGTACAGGCCGTTGAGCAGATGGATCGCCCCGGGGCCGGAGGTGGCGGCGCACACCGCGACCCGGCCGCTGAACTTGGCGTAGCCCACGGCCTCGAAGGCGGACATCTCCTCGTGCCGGGACTGGATGAAACGGGGCCGGTTCCCGGCCCTCTCCCAGGCGGCGAGCAGACCGTTGATGCCGTCCCCGGGATAGCCGAAGACGTACTCCACTCCCCACTCGCGCAGCCGGGAGAGCACGCGGTCGGACACCTTCTCGCTCATACAGTGGGCTCCTCTCCTCCGCCGCGGCCGACCGGTCATCCGGTCAGCCGCGGCAGTACCTCGGTTCGGTAGAAGTCGAAGAATCCGCGCAGGTCGGGGCCGATCTGGTTGACGTACACCACATCGAACCCGGCGTCGGCGAACTCCTTCAGGGCCTTGGTGTGCTCCTCCGGGTCGTCGCCGAGCGGCAGGCCGGCCCGTGCCACCCGCTCCCGGGTCACCAGCTGCGACGCCTGCTCGAAGTGGGCGGGGGTGGGCAGCACCTGCCCCAGCTCGCCGGGCAGGAACATGTTCGGCCAGCGGTGGTGGACGGTGCGCAGCGCCTCGTCGCGGTCGGTGCCGTAGCAGACCTTCGTCCCGGCGAAGGCGGGCCTGCCCCCGTCACCCTCTTGGCCGTCCTCCCGGCCGTCCTCCCGGCCGGCCGCGCGGAAGCGGGCCAGGCCCTCGGCGTCCGGCATCGTCGTGATGAAGCCGTCGGCGATCCGTCCGGCCAGTTCGATCGCGGCCGGACCGAAGCCGGAGACGTCCACCGGGACCGGCTGCTCGGGCACGTCGTACAGCCGGGCGTTCTCCACCGTGTAGTGCCTGCCCCGGTGGCTGACCTCCGCACCGGTCAGCAGCCGGCGGATGATCCCGACGGCCTCCTCCAGCATCTCCAGCCGCACCGCGGCCCGCGGCCAGGGATCCCCCAGGATGTGCTCGTTCAGCGCCTCGCCGCTGCCCACCCCCAGCCGGAAGCGGCCGTCCAGCAGCAGGGCGCTGGTGGCCGCGGCCTGGGCGACCACCGCCGGATGGGTGCGCACGGTCGGACAGGTGACCGCGGTCTGCACCGGGAGCGACACCTCCCGGGAGAGCGCGCCGATGACGGACCAGACGAACGGACTGTGGCCCTGGACGCCGGTCCAGGGGTGGTAGTGGTCGGAGATCCACAGGGCCTCGAACCCGGCCTCCTCGGCCATCCGGGCCTGCTCGACCAGTGCCTTCGGTCCGTGGTCCTCACTGGCCAGAAAGTAGCCGTACCGGGTCATCGAGGGAGTCCTTCCGCCGCCGGGCACCGCGGGGACCGGGTAACCGGGTGCCGGTATGAAAAACATCGTTTGAAGGGGTGGGGTCCGGGCATCCGAACCCTCGTGCTTCGGACCGCAGGCACATCCGCGGGAGCGGCCTGATCGGTGTGATCAGCGCGTTTCTCCGCCCCGGGGCCCACGCCTCGGCCCGGGCTGTGCGTGTTCCCGGCCCGTTCCCGCGGTATCCCCCACCGCCACGTCCACAGTTCGGGAGAACCGCACATGACCCCCGTACGAGCACGAGCCAAGCACGCGCGGCACCCACACGACGACGCCCCTGACACCACCGCCGAGTTCCGGCGCATCGCCGAACTCCCCGACGGTCCCGAACGCGACGAGCTCCGGCAGCGGGTCGTACGGGCCTGGATGCCCATGGCCGAGCGGCTGGCCCGGCACTTCCGCAACCGCGGCGAGTCCCTGGAGGACCTGGAGCAGGTGGCCGCCCTCGGCCTGGTGAAGGCGGTCACCCGGTACGACCCCGCGCGCGGCAGCGCGTTCGAGAGCTTCGCCGTGCCGACCATCGTCGGCGAGATCAAGCGGCACTTCCGCGACCACATGTGGGGCCTGCACGTGCCGCGCCGGGTGCAGGAGCTGCGCAACCGCGTGCGCGCCTCCTCCCGGCAGCTCAGCCACTCGCTCGACGGCCGCACCCCCGGCGTCAAGGAGATAGCGGAACACAGCGGGCTGACCGAGGAGGAGGTCCGCATCGGCTCCGAGGCACTGGAGAGCTACAGCACCCTGTCCCTGGACGCCGAACTGCCCGGCGCCGACGACGGCTACGCGCTGGTCGACACCCTCGGCAGCGCCGAACCCGGCTTCGACCTCGTCGTCTACCGGGAATCCCTCAAGCCCCGGCTGCGCAACCTGCCCGAGCGCGAGCGCCGGATCCTCTACCTGCGGTTCTTCTGCGACATGACGCAGAGCAGGATCGCCGAGCAGCTCGGCATCTCCCAGATGCACGTCTCCCGGCTGATCAGCCGCACCTGCCACCGGCTCCAGGCGGAGGTCGAGGCCGACCAGGAGCAGCAGCGGGAGCAGCGGGAACAGGAGCGGGTCTACGCCGGCTCACAGGCCGCGTAGCCCGGAAGCGCGCCGGCGGGGGCCGGCGGGGGCCGGCGGGGGCCGGCGGGGGAAGACCTGCGGGGTGGTGCCGCCTGTCCGGGCGGCACCACCCCGCACCCGTTCGTGTGCCGTACCGCCGGACGGCACGGGGCGCCGTGCGGCAGCGCCCGGACCCGGGCGCCCGGCCCGGCGCGGGGGCCGTCGGGATACGTGCCCTTCCCGCCGACCGCGGCGCCGGGCGGCCGCGGCCGCCCGGGCGGGGCCCCCGGGAGCCGGCGGCCGGACCGGTGCGGTGCGGTGCGCCACCCGCCGCGGGCCGGGCGGCACCGGTGATCCGGCCCGTCCGGGGTGGGAGCGGCTCACGCGGCCCGTGTCAGTGTCCGTGCCCGGACACGGCTGCCGCGGCGGGCGACCCCCGTGCGCACGGTCCGGTGGGCGGGCGAGCCGTTCCGGTGCTGCCGGACGGGAACCCGAGGCGGCCGGGCACCCGGATACGGGCCCTCCCATCGGTACGGGCCGGGCGGCCGCACGTCCGCCGACCGCCGCTCACAGGCCGCGCAGTGCCAGGGCTACGTGCCGGGCGATCCGCTCCACGGCGGCGGCCTCCGCCAGTTCGAACGCCCGGCGTCCACCGGTGCGCAGCAGCGTCAGCGTCCCGAGGACCGGGCCGCCCGCCCCGTCGGCCAGCGGCACGCACAGCAGGGAACCGGCCCGGGCCCCGGCCAGTACGGGCGCCCCGGCGGCGTCCCGGCCCAGGATCCCGGGATCGTCGAGGTGCGGCCGCAGGACGCCGCCGTGCCGCAGCGCGTCCACCACCAGCGGGCACGAGGCCGGGTCCTGCCGGGCGACCGCGTCCCGAGGCCGCCCGGCCGGGGCGAGCACGGCGGCCCGCCGCAGCCCGCCGCCGGGCGCCGCGACATCGACCACCACCCAGTCCGCGAGCCGCCCGTAGAGCACCTCGGCCGCCCGCTGCGGCACCTCCTTGGGGGAGTCCGCCAGGATCAGCGCCGCCGCCGACTCGTCCAGCAGATCCATCAGCTCGGCGTTGCGGGTGGCCTCGGCCAGGTCCGGATGCGGTACGGCGGGCACCGCCGGCACGGTCGCCGCCGCGGCCGGCTGGAAGACGGCGAGCACGACCGCACGCGGCTCGCGCGGCGGGCGCAGCGCGGTCAGCGTGGCCCGCAGCTCACCGCCGTCCGGCCGCCCCGGATCCGGCGGGCGCAGCGGACGGACCACCACACTGCGGTCGCCCTCGCCGCGGGCGACGGCCGCCACCTGGGAGCGGAGGACCGCCCGGGAGCCGTGGGCCAGCCAGCCGGTCAGCGCCCGCCCGGTGGCGTATCCGGCGCGTACTCCGAACAGCAGGGTCGCGGCGGGGTTGAACCGCCGTACCACCCCGTCCCGGTCCAGCAGGACCACCGCGACCGGCAGCCGCTGGAACAGCGCGCGCAGCAACTGGTGCTCGTGGTGCTCCTCCCGGCCGCCCCGGTGCCGCTCGGCGGCGGCCAGTTCCTCGTACCGGGGCCACAGCGCCTCGGCCATGTGCCGGAGTTCGAGGAGGGCGGTGTCCAGGACGGGCAGCGGGTCGGCGCCCGGCAGCGCGCGGGCAGACCGCAGTTCCTCCACCCGTCGGCGGAAGTCCGCCAGCTCGGCTCCAAACTCCTCCACCTGCGCCATCAGTCTCCTAGCGAGGGGACCACCGGCTTCAGCCGGCGGTGGGGTCGCCCCTGCGGCCTCTCCCCGGACGGGGCCCGGGGAGAGGCCGCGGAGGAATCGTTTCCCCCCGGTCCGTGGTGGTCCCCGCCCGTCCCGGAAGGGATCGGTTCGGTCCGGACGGCGGCCTTCGGGCTGGAAGCCCGTTCCTCCGGGCGGAGGAACGGGAGCCATGGACAACAACGTAACCCGCGGACGGCCACCGGTCCCGTCGGCCGCCGGGAAAACGCCGCCGGCTGCCTCCCGCCGCCCGGGCGGCGGGAGGCAGCCGGCGGCGTTTTCCCGGCCGGTGCCCGGGGCAGCCGCTCCTCAGGGCCGCACGGACCGCACGGACCGGGCGGCGCCGATCGGGCCGGGCGGCCCCGCGTCCGAGCCACGGAAAGGACCGAGCACGGCCATGCCGGACGAACGCGAAGCGATTCCCCCCGGGCCCGCCCCGGCCCGGCCCGAACCGGTCATCGACGCGGCTCTGTCCGCCCAGAGCCCTGTCCGGAGCCTGGCCCGGCTGGCCGAGCGGGTCGTCCGGCACACCCCCGGCTGCTGCGGCGCCGCCGCGACCGCCCACACCGGTGAGGAGGGGGGCGAGGCGCCCGCCGCGGTCACCCATCCGGACCTGTCCGAGCTGCTGGCCGTCCAGTGGGAGACCGGGGAGGGGCCCGTACTCCAGGCCCTGCGCACCGGACACCCGGCCGGAGCCGACGACCTGCTGATGGAAGAACGCTGGCCGCACTACCGCGCCCGGGCACTGGACATGGGGTTGCGTTCCAGCGCCACCCTGCCCTACCGCCGCGACGGACTCACGCTCGCCGTCACCGTCTTCGGCTTCCGGCCCCGGCCCCTGGCGGACACCGTCGACTGCCCGGCGGCGCTGCTGGGCGAGCTGGCCGCCGCCGGACTGGCCCGGGACCTCCGGTTCCGCGAGGCGCTGGCGGAGGTGGAGCAACTGGAGGGCGCGCTGCGCAGCAGACCCGTCGTCGACCAGGCGTGCGGCATCGTGATGTACGTGCTCGGCTGCGACGCCGAGGAGGCGTTCGCCCTGCTGCGCAGGATCTCCCAGCACACCAACCGCAAGCTCGCCGAGCTGGCCCGGGCCCTGGTCCGCACCCGGGGGCACGGGATAGAGCGCGAACTCCGGCGGTTCCGGCCGGGAACCAGGGAGCCCCGGGAACCCGCGGAGTCCCGAGAACCCCGGAAACCCCGGGAGCCCAGCGAGAGCTGAGGGAACGCGGAAACACCGGAGGCAGGGAACACACGGGACAGGACACGGCCACCAGGACACCGGCGGAGGTACGGATGCGGCAGACCCGACCGGACACCCACACCCACCGCAACCCCCGCCGGCCGGACGGCCCGGCGGACGCGGCGGAGGCGGCCGACCCCGTGTCCGGGGCCGCCTGCGGCTACTGGCGGCGGCGCGGACTGCCCACGGCGTCCGACCAGGTCGTCGCCGCGCCCACCGCCGCCCTGCTGCTCCTGGCGCTGCTCGCCGCCTGCGAGGACGGGGACGGGGCCGGGCCGGGCGACGGAGCCGGCTGCGGGGTGGTGCTGCCCCGGCCCGGCCCCGGGTGGCACGCCGCGCAGGCCCGGCTGCTGGGCCGCCCCCTGCACCGCGTCCCCGTGCCGGCCGAGTGCGGCGGGGTGCCCGACCCCTTCGCGCTGCTGGAGACCGTGAGCCGGGCCCGCGCCGCCGGCGGGAGCCCGCGGCTGCTGCTGCTGTCCGTGGCCGACGACGTCACCGGGACCGCCGCTCCGCCCGAGCTGCTGCACGAGGCGTGCGAGGCGGCCACCCAGGAGGGGCTGCTGGTCATCGGCGACGAGAGCCTGCGGAACGCCTTCCACGACCCGCACGGCACGGTCCCGGTCAGCCCCGCCGAGATCCTCCACGGAACCGGACCCGGCACCGGCGTCGGCACCGGCACCGGCACCGTCCCGGACGGCGGCGGTGTCCGCCCGGGCACGGCCGCCGAGTCCACCGTGGTGCTCGTCGACCTCGGTGCCGACCCGGACCCCGGGCCGTGCCCCGGCAGCCGGGCGGGCGTCGCCCGTCTCCCGGCCACCGCGGCCGGCCGGGAACTGGCCGAACGGACCCGCACCGTCCTGGCCGCTCTGCGGGCCTCCCTGTCCGGCCCGGAGGCCGCGGCCGCCGCCGGGGTCCTGTCCGAACCGGAGCCGCTGCGCGAACACCGCGCCGCCGCCAACCGGGCGCACGGCACGCTCGCCGCCGCCCTCCACCGCGCCCTCACCGGGGCGGGCGCGGTGTGCCGTCCTCCGCGGGCAGGGCGGCACCTGTACCCCGACTTCGAGGCGCTCCGCCCCGGCCTGGCCGCCCGCGGTGTCACCGACGCACCCCGGCTGGAGGCGGAGCTGGTGCGTCGGCTGGGCCCGTACGCCCTGGGCGGCCACCGTTTCGGGGACGATCCGCACGCCCTGCGGGTGCGGCTGTCAACCGATGTGCTCACCCGCGGCGTCTCCCCGGCCGTCACCGCCCCCGCCGCTCCCACCCGAGATCCCGCCCAACAGCCCGGTACCGAGGAGGCGCTGACCCGGGTGGTGGAGGCCCTGACCGGGCCGGCCACCGGGTGACCGGCCGACCGCACACCCCCGTGAAGACACCGGACACCGGAATCCGTACACCGAACAGTTGGGAGCCCGCATGACGGAACAGACCGAGCAGCCCGCCCCCCTCGACGCCCCCGACGCCCGCAGCACCCGCAGGACCCGCGGCGTTTTCAGAGTGCCGGGTGTGCCGGGTGTATCGGGTGTATCGGGTGCGTCCGGCGCTCCCGGCGCCTCCGCCGTCCGCACGGCCCCCGGCGCCGCGGCTTCCACCGCCCCGTCGGCCGCCCCGGCCACGTCCCCGGCGCCGTCCTCCGTACTCCGACCGGTGGGCGAGCGCCGCACCTGGCCGCGCTCCTTCGCCGACCGGCTCACCGAACCACTGCCCGGTCTGCGCTCCGTGGCGCGGGTGGCCCGCGAGGGCAGCACGCGCCCCGACCCGGAGTCACTGCGCGAGGTGTCCGCCCTGCCCTACGACCCCGCCCCCCTGCCGCGTGTCGACGCCGGCACCGTCGCCGTCACCTGGGCCGGGCACGCGAGCTGGGTGGTGCGCATAGGCGGCCTGACGGTGCTGACCGACCCCGTCTGGTCCCGGAGGATCCTCGGCACCCCCGCCCGGGTGACCCCCGTCGGGGTCTCCTGGGAGGACCTGCCGCCCGTGGACGCCGTGGTGATCTCGCACAACCACTACGACCACCTCGACTGGCCCACCCTGAAGCGGCTGCCGCGCGACACCCCGCTGTTCGTGCCCGCCGGACTGGGCGCCTGGTGCAGGCGCCGCCGCTTCACCCGCGTCACCGAACTGGACTGGTGGGAGGCCGCCGAACTCCCCTCGCCGGACGGCGGCACCGTCCGCTTCGACTTCGTCCCCGCCCACCACTGGTCCCGGCGGACCCTGACCGACACCTGCCGCTCCCTGTGGGGCGGCTGGGTGCTCACCGACCACCGCGGACAGCGCGTGTACTTCGCCGGCGACACCGGATACGGCCACTGGTTCGCCGAGATCGGCCGCCGCCACCCCGGCATCGACCTCGCCCTGCTGCCGATCGGCGCCTACGCCCCGCGCCGGATGCTCCGCCCCGTGCACACCGACCCCGAGGAGGCCGTCGCCGCCTGCCGCGACCTGGGCGCCAGGCGTATGGCCCCCATGCACTGGGCCACCTTCCTGCTCTCGGCCGAACCGCCGCTGGAGCCGCTGGTCCGGGTACGGGCGGCCTGGGCGGCGGCCGGCCTGCCCGCCGAGGACCTGTGGGACCTGTCGGTGGGGGCCTCCGCGGTGCTGGAGTGAACACCGCAGGGACGACACCGCAGGGGCCGGCCCCCGGGACGCGGGAGTCGGCCTCAGGCGGGCCGCAGCCGCTGCCACACCGAGGGCGCCGCGCCGACCAGCAGCGTCAGCGCGACCGCCGCGGCCACCCCCTGCCACGGCTCGGGGAACAGCGCCCCGCCCAGCACACCGATCAGCTGGTAGGTCACCGTCCACGCCAGGGCCGCCGGGGCGGCGCCGCGCACGAAACGGCCCATCGGCATCCTCGACACCAGACAGGCCACCATCACCGGGATCCGCCCCGCGGGCACCAGCCGGGAGAGCACCAGCACCGTCACACCGCGCTCGTCCAGCTTCCGGCGGGCGACCGCCAGCCGGTCCGGCGCGGCCCGGGAGCGCAGCCACCCCAGCCAGCGGGCGCCGATCTCCGACCGCTCCCCGCGCAGGCCCAGCCAGTACAGCGTCAGATCGCCGAGGAACGCCGCCAGCGAGGCCAGTGCGAACACCAGCAGCAGCGGCAGCGCCGGCGGACTGCTGTGAAAGGCCACCGCCGCCGCCCCGCTGACCACCGCCCCCGTCGGTACCACCGGCACCAGCGAACCGAACACCACCAGCAGGAACAGCGAGGGGTAACCCGCCTCCCCGGGCACCACCTGCGCCGGGAGTTCCCGGACCGCGGCGAGCACCCCCTCGATCACCCCACCGCCCCCAGTCCCAGCCGTACGCTCTCGCCGTGCCCCAGCCGGTGCACCGCCGAGGCGGGCGCCGCACGGGCCGCCAGCCGCACGAACTCGTCACCGGGGGAGTGGAACTCGTGCGGCCGCACCGCGTCCAGGCCGATCGGCCAGTACGTGCCGTAGTGCACCGGCACCGCGCAGGCCGCCGCCAGCCGGGCCAGCGCCTCCGCCGCCCGGCCCGCGTCCAGGTGCCCCTCGCCCAGGTACGGTCCCCAGCCGCCGACCGGCAGCAGCGCCACGTCGACCGCGCCGACCTCCTCCGCCATCGCGTCGAACAGGCCCGTATCCCCAGCGAAGTACGTCCGTGCCTCACCCTCGATCACATAGCCCAGCGCGGGCGCCCGGTGCCGCGCCACCGGCAGCCGGCGTCCGTCGTGCGCCGCGGGCACCGCGCGGACGGTCAGCTCCCCGACGCGCACCCGGTCGCCCACACCGACCTCCTCGATCCGCAGCCTGCCGCGCAGCCGCCGCAACCCGGCCACCGCGGCGAGCGCGCCGCGCGGCACCAGCACCCGGGTGCCGGGGGCCAGCCGCGCCAGGGACCGCGGGTGCAGATGGTCGGCGTGCAGGTGCGAGACCACCACCGCGTCCACCTCGGCCACCGAGTCGGGCGGCAGCTCCCCGCGCCGTCTGCGCAGGTGAGCCAGCCGCCGTGCGAACAGCGGATCGGTCAGCAGGGTGACCCCGGAGTCCCGGACCGTGGTCGTGGCATGGCCCCACCAGGTGATCTCCACCGGCATCCCGCGCCTCCTTCCGTCGGCCGTCCGCCCGTCCGCCCGTCCGTCCGTCCGTCCGTCCCGCACCGATCCTCTCATTCTCCCCGCAGCCGGCGCCGGGCCGCGGGAGCGCCCCCGAACCGGTGCCGGACGGGTGCCTCGCTGTGGAAGAGTGGAACGTGCCGCTCTGAGCAGTGGAATCCCCAGGGGGAACCGCCGGGCCGGCACCCGGTGCCCGGCCCGGACGGGAGAGGGCGAGGAGCACAGGCGGCCAGGCGGAGAGGCAGGCCGCGGAGGCAGGGTGCGGAAGCAGGGCGGAGAGGCGGGACGGCATGCGGATGGCGGCCTGGCGCAGGGCGGGCGGCGCGGTGCTGCGCCTCCTGGTGGTGTGGGCCGTGAGCACCCTCACCATGCTGGTGCTGGCCGGCGTGCTGCCCGACTTCCGGCTCCAGTCCCCCGACGGCGACACCGCCACCCGCATCGCGATCACCGCCGCGCTGGGCGCCGGCGCCTTCGGCCTGCTCGGCGCCCTGGTGTGGCCCCTGCTGGTACGGGCGCTGCTGCTGGTGCCCGCCCTGGTACTGGGCCTGCTGGTGTTCTTCCTCAACGGCTCGCTGCTGTGGCTCGCCCTCGGCCTCATCCCCGAGGGCCGCGGCGAGGCCGACCCGCAGACCGCCGTGGTGGTCGCCGCGGCGATGTCCGCCGCCTCCTCGGCGGCCAGCACCTTCCTGGCCGTCCGCGACGACAGCGCCTACCGGCGGCGGCTGGCCCGGCTCGCCGACCGCCGCTGGCGCCGCGCCGGCCGCCGGGCGGTGCCCACTGCCCCCGGCACCGTCTTCCTCCAGCTCGACGGCCTCGGCCACGACGTGCTGTGCGACGCGATCCGGCCCCCCGCGGACCGCCCGGACGGCGAACCGCTGATGCCCGCCGTCGCCGCCCTGTGCCGCGACACCCACCGCCTGACCCGGTGGCACACCGACTGGTCCAGCCAGACCGGCGCCAGCCAGCTCGCCATCCTGCACGGCACCAACGAGGACGTCCCCGCCTTCCGCTGGTTCGAGAAGGAGACCGGCGAGGTCATGGTCAGCAACCGCCCCAGCAGCGCCGCCGAGCTCCAGCGCCGCGCCGTCGCCCGCACCGGCGACCCCGGACTCCTCGCACACGACGGCGCCAGCCGCGGCAACCTCTTCAGCGGCGGCGCCGCCCAGGCGGCCCTGGTGCTGTCCGTCTCCGCCCGGCGCGGCCGGCACAACCGCTCCCGGGCCGGCTACTTCGCGTACTTCTCCGACCCGGCCAACGCCACCCGCACCGCCGTCTCCTTCACCGCCGAGGTCGTCCGGGAGATCCTCCAGGCCCTCCGGTCCCGGCTGCGCGGCGAGCGGCCCAGGGTCTCCCGCGGCGGGCTCTACCCCTTCATCCGGGCCTTCGCCACCGTCGTCGAGCGGGACGTGGTGGTCGCCGCCGTCCTCGGCGACATCCTCAGCGGCCGCACCGCCGTCTACGCCGACCTGGTCGCCTACGACGAGGTCGCCCACCACTCCGGCCCCCGCGGCCGGGACACCCACCAGGTGCTGCGGCAACTGGACCGGGCCGTGGCGCTGATCGCCCAGGCCGCCGAGCGGGCCCCCCGCCCCTACCGCCTGGTGCTGCTCTCCGACCACGGGCAGAGCCCCGGCGAGCCCTTCGCCGCGCGCTACGGACTCACCCTGGAGGACCTGGTGCGCGTCGGCTGCGGACTGCCCGTCTCCCGCCGGGCCCGCCGCTCGGCCACCGGCGCCGAGGCCCGCACCACCGCCCGCGCCGCCCTGCACCGCCCCGAGGACGGGCCCGGCGCCGAACCCCACCACGTCACCGGCCCCGGGCCGGTGGTGCTCGGCTCGGGCAACCTGGGCCTGGTCTCCTTCCCCGGCATCCCCGGACGGGCCTCCCGCGAGGAGATCGAACGCCGCCACCCCGCCCTGCTGCGCACCCTCGCCGACCACCCCGGCATCGGCTTCCTGCTCCTCCACAGCGAGACCTGCGGGCCGGTGGTGGTCGGCGCGGACGGCGGCGAGCACCGGCTGGACACCGGGGAGATCGTCGGAAAGGACCCCCTGGCGCCCTACGGGCCCCTCGCCGCCGACGCCGTACGGCGCACCGCCGGCTTCCCGCACGTCGCCGACATCATGGTCAACTCGGCCCTGGACCCGGCCACCGGGTCCGTCCACGCCTTCGAGGAGCAGATCGGCTCCCACGGCGGCCTCGGCGGCGAGCAGTCCCGGGCGTTCCTGCTCTCCCCGCTGCTGCTGTCCCCTCCGGAGGGGGACGGTGAGCCGGTCGGCGCCGAACAGGTCCACCGGGTGCTGCGCCGCTGGCTGCGCGAGGCGGAGACGGCCCCGGCCATGACCGCCCCCTTCTTCCCGGACCGCGTGCCGCTGCGCTGAGCCGCGCCGGCGTCCGGCCGACCGGGGGAGAGGGCAGCCGGAGGACAGAAGAAAGAAAAGTGTGCCAAGCGACTCCAAACAACCAGACGAAAGGCGGCCCGGCCGCTGACCGGGCACGATCGGACGGCGAACGGCCGACAGCACCCCGCCGTTCATCCCGGTCGATTACCCCGGCGGTAATCGACCGGAGGACGAGGCCCCGGCAGGCTGGGGGAACCGGGGTCCGGCCGGCGCACTCCGGCCGGAAACCGGCCTTCGACCAGCGTTTCCCACCGGTGCGCCCGCACCGGTGCGACCATCACCGGGAAGGCCGACACCACCATGCCCGCGACATCCGCACCTTCCTCCGGCGCTCCCGGCGCCGTCCGTCCCGCCGTTCGTCCCGGCATCCGTTCCGGGGGCGCCGGTCCGCTGCGACTGCTGCGCCGGCTGCTCGCCCTGGACGCGGTCGCCACCGTCGTCTACGCGCTGGCCTGCCTGGCCCTGGCCGACCCCCTCGGCAGGCTGCTGGGGGTGGACACGGGGCTGCTCGTGGGACTCGGCGCCTTCCTGCTGCTGTACGGCACGGCGGTCGGCCTGCTGGCGAGCCGCCCCGTGCCGCCCGTCCTCGGGGTGCGCGCGGTGGTCGAGGTGAACGCGCTCTGGGCGCTGGCCAGTGGCGCCGTCCTGGTCGGCCCCCTCGGCGGACTGCTGGAGCCGACGACCGCCGGGCTGGTGTGGATCCCCTTCCAGGCGGTGGTGGTGGCCATCCTCGCGGCGGCCCAGCACCTGGCGCTGCGCGCGGTGCTGCGGTCCGCCGGGCGGTGACCGGACCGCCGGGCGCCCGGGTCCCCGGACCGCCGGGCCGCTACGGGGCGCCCTCCGGTCCGTCCCGCTGCCCGTCCTCCTGCCGGGGGACGAGGACGGGCAGCAGGGCGGCGGTCTCCGCGTCGGCCGGGACGAAGGTCTCGATGGCCAGCTCGGAGACGGTCACGTCCATCGGGGTGTTGAAGGTGGTGGTCGTGGAGAAGAACGACAGCGTCCGCCCCCGGTGTTCGATCACCATGGGCAGCGCGAAGGGGCCGTCGAGCCCGCGCCGCTCGGTGCCGTCCTCCGGCAGCGGATAGGCGGAGACCTCCTCGTACAGCTCGCGCAGCGGCACCGACCGCAGCAGCGCGAGCTGCCGCCGCATCTGCTCCAGCAGGTGCTCGCGCCACTCGCGGAAGTTGCGGATGCGCGGGGCCAGGCCCTCGGGGTGGAGGGTGACGCGCATGGCGTTCAGCGGGGGCCGCAGCAGGTGCCCGGCCACGCCCTCCAGCACGAGGGTGATGCCGCGGTTGGCGGCCAGCACCTCCCAGCGGCCGTTGACCACCAGGGCGGGGTAGGGCTCGTAGGCCGTCACCATCCGCTCCAGGCTGCCGCGCAGGGCGGCCAGCGCGGCGTCGTCGACGGGGGTCTCCGGGTAGTGCGGCGCGTGGCCCGCGGCCGTCAGCAGCGCGTTGCGCTCCCGGACGGGGACGGCCAGGTGCTCGGCCAGCCGCAGCACCATCTCCCGGCTGGGCCGGGAACGCCCGGTCTCGACGAAGCTGATGTGCCGGGCCGAGGAGTCGGCGCGCAGGGCCAGCTCCAGCTGGCTGAGTCCGGCGCGTTCCCGCCAGTGGCGCAGCAGGGGGCCCACTCCGGTGGACGTGTCGGCTGTCGCGGAACCCATGCGGCGACCCTAGGCTGGTGCGGGTCGTCCACGGAAGGGATTGCCGCCATGTCGCCCAGACCGCTGACCCCGGAGGAGATCGACGGTGCGCTGGCGGAGCTGCCCGGCTGGCGGCTGGCCGGGGACCGGCTGGAGCGCACCTACTCCTTCGCCCGGCACCTCCAGGCGGCGGTGCTGGTCGTCCATGTGGCGCGGCTCCAGGACGAGCTGGACCACCACGCCGATCTGCTGCTCGGCTACAACACGCTGCGGGTGTCGGTGAACACGCACAGCGTGGGCGGGAAGGTCACCGGGCTGGACGTGGGGCTGGCCCGCCGGATCGAGGAGATCGCTCCGGCGCACGGGGCGGAGGCAGGGGCTCCGGCGCACGGGGCGGAATGAGGCGGACCCGGCGCGCGGGAGCGGTGGAGTACCGCTCCCGCGCGCCGGGTGGGGGAGAGGAGCGCAGGGGCCCGCGCGGCCCCGAGGCGTGCGGCGGGTCAGCCGGTGACGAGGGTGAGGCCGTACTCCTCCAGGATCGGGTTGACCGGCTGGAAGTAGGTGGTGCCGCCGATGCTGCAGTTGCCCGAGCCGCCGGAGGTCACGCCCTGCGCCTGGTCGCCGGAGACGTAGGGGCCGCCGGAGTCGCCGGGCTCGGCGCACACAGTGGTCCTGGTCAGGCCGGACACGTCGCCCTGCCCGTACTGGACGGTGACGTCGTACTGCTCGATGGTGCCGCAGTGCCAGCCGGTGGTGGAGCCGGAGCGGCAGACGGTCGAGCCGACGGGCGCCTCCTCGGAGCCGGTGACGGTCACGTCGCCGTTCTCGCCCTTGACGAAGGGGGTGGCGGTCCAGTTGCTGTTGGTGGCGACCCAGCCGTAGTCGTTGCCGGGGAAGGAGGAGCCCTCGAAGCTGCCCTGGTCGGCCCGGTCGTGACCGGCGGTGGGGTCGCCGGGGACGCCGCAGTGGCCGGCGGTGACGAAGCCCTGCCGGTCGCCGCCGGTGACCGGGAAGCCGACCGAGCAGCGGCTGCTCTGGTTGATGTAGTAGGCGTCGCCGCCGCGCAGGTCGGCGTAGGGGCGGGGCTGCTCGGCGGAGCGCACGACCTTCACCAGGCCGCTGTCGACGCCGCCGGCCTCGACGAGGGAGCGTGCTTTCGCCGGGTCGGCGGCGTGGACGACGACGCTGTTGCTGCGGACGTCGACGTACCACAGCGGCGCGGCGGTGGGGGAGAGCTGCCGCGCGGCCCGGTCCAGGTTCTTCTTGGCGGCCTCCAGTTCGGCCATGCTGTGTTCGACGATCTTCGCCTTCGCGCCGGCGGCGGTGATGGCGTCGGCCGCGGCGCGGTCGGTGGTGGCGACGACCAGGGTGGCGTCGGTGCCGCTGACCCAGGCTCCGGCCCAGTCGGCGGCGAGGTCCTCGCGGATGGCGGGTGCGGTCTTGGCGGCGCGGTACTCGCCGGCGACGCGTTCTCTCGCCTCGTCGGGGGTCAGGCCCAGGTCGCGTCGCAGGGCCCGCAGCGCTTCGGCGGGGAGGGCCTCGGCCGCCCGCTCGGCCTCGGCGTCGAGGGTGTGGGTGCGGGTGTCGGCGGCGGTTTCGGCGGGGGTTTCGGCCGTGACCGCCCCGGCTATGGAGGGCAGGACCGTCAGTGCCAGGGCACCGGCCGCGAGGGCCGATAGGGCTGTCACACCACGGGTGTGGCGCATGTGTGCTCCTCGGGAGTGTCGTGGGGGGATTCGCGCCGGCGCGGTGGTCGCCACCGGCGCGTAACTGGAAGTTATCCGCCGTCCATCGCGATGGAACCGTGTGGCGGACCCCTTCACCGAAGAGCCACGTCCTTTGGAGGAACGTCACAGCAGGCGCCCGTTCTCCGGTGCGGCTTGCCCGTTTTCCGGATGCCCGGACGCCGGTACGCCGCCCCGCGCGGGCGGGGCGGCGTACGGTGGGACGACGTCGTCGGCGTCGTCGGGGCCGTCGGGGCGTGCTGTGCCGCTCAGTTCATGGTGTCCGGGTCGGCGCCGAGCCGGTTCCCGCTGTCCAGTCCGGCCAGTTGCCGCATGTCGTCCTCGTCCAGGGTGAAGTCGAAGACGTCGATGTTCTCGTCGATCCGGGAGGGGGTGACGGACTTGGGGATCACCAGGTGGTCCATCTGGAGGTGCCAGCGCAGCACCACCTGGGCGGGGGAGCGGCCGTGCTTGCGGGCGAGCGTGCCGAGCACCGGGTCGTCCAGCAGCCCCTTGCCCTGGCCGAGCGGCGACCACGCCTCGGTGGCGATGCCGTGCTCGGAGTGGAAGGCGCGCGCCTCGGCCTGCTGGAACCAGGGGTGGAGCTCGATCTGGTTGACGGCCGGGACGATCTCGGTCTCCTCCATCAGCCGCCGCAGATGGGTGGGCTTGAAGTTGGAGACCCCGATGGCCTTGGCCCGGCCGTCGGCGTACAGCTTCTCGAAGGCCTTCCAGGTCTCGACGTACTTGTCCAGCGCCGGTGCCGGCCAGTGGATGAGGTAGAGGTCCACGTAGTCCAGGCCCAGCCGCTCCAGGGAGGCGTCGAAGGTGCGCAGGGTGGAGTCGTAGCCCTGCTGGTGGTTCCAGATCTTGGTGGTGACGAAGACGTCCTCGCGGGGCAGGCCGGACTCGGTGATCGCCTTTCCGGTGCCCCGCTCGTTCCGGTAGGCGGCGGCGGTGTCGATGCTGCGGTAGCCCGAGGCGAGCGCGTGCCCGACGACGGAGGTGGCCTCCTCGTCCGCCACCTGCCACACGCCGAGGCCGAGCTGCGGCATCCGGACACCGTTGTTGAGGATGATGTTGGGAACGTTGCTCACGGGCGTTCGGTCCTTACTGGGTCGGTTGGCGACACATGTACCCGGCCGCTCAACGATCATGGCCGGGAGGGTGTTCCGGTGCGGCTCCCGGGGGCCGCACCGGGCCGGCCCTGAGCCGTTTTGGCCGGTCAGCGCCGGTAGAGTGCCTCGATCTCGGCTGCGTACGCCTTCTCGACGGCCCTGCGCCGCACTTTCAGGGAGGGGGTCAGCAGTCCCTCCTCCTCGGTGAGGGAGGAGCCCAGGATCCGGAAGGTGCGGATCGCCTCGGCGTGGGAGACCAGGGTGTTGGCGGCCACCACCGACCGTCTGATCTCGGCCTCCAGCTCGGGGTCGCGGACCAGCTCGGCGGGGCCCGGCAGCGGTCTGTCCCGCATGGCCGTCCAGTGCCGCACGGCCTCGTGGTCGAGGGTGATCAGCGCGGCGACGTACGGCCGGTCGTTGCCGACGACGACGCAGTGCGCCACCAGCGGATGTGCCCGCACCCGGTCCTCCAGGACCGCCGGTGACAGGCTCTTGCCGCTGGAGGTCACCAGGATCTCCTTCTTCCGCCCGGTGATCGTCAGGAAGCCGTCCTCGTCCAGAGAGCCGAGGTCGCCGGTGGCCAGCCAGCCGTCGCGCAGGGCCTCGGCAGTGGCCCGGGGGTTGTTCAGATAGCCGGCGAAGACCTGGCCGCCGCGCAGCCACACCTCGCCGTCGTCCGCGATGTGCACCGTGGTGCCCGGCAGGGGGAGGCCGACGGTGCCGAAGCGGGTCCGCTCGGGCGGGTTGACGACGGCCGCGGCGGTGGTCTCGGTCAGCCCGTACCCCTCGAGGATCCGGATGCCGGCGCCGTCGTAGAACAGCCCCAGCCGCCGTTCCATCGCGGAGCCGCCGGAGACCGCGTACCGGCAGCGGCCGCCGAGCGCGGCGCGCAGCCGGGCGTAGACGGCCCGGTCGAAGAGCTGGTGCCGTATCCGCAGGGCCGTACTCGGGCCGGGGCCGGTGCCGAAGGCCTTGTGCTCCGCCGCCTCGGCGTAGTGGACCGCGGTGTCCACGGCCTTGTCGAAGGGGCCCAGCCTGCCCTCGGCCTCGGCCCGGCGCCGGGCGGCGTGGAAGATCCGCTCGAAGACGTAGGGCACCGCGAGGACGAAAGTCGGGCGGAAGGACGCCAGGTCGGGCAGGAGCGCGGCGGCGGTCAGGTCGGGCTGGTGGCCGAGCCGTACCCCGGCGCGGACCGCCCCGACCTCGATCATCCGGCCGAAGACATGGGCGAGGGGGAGGAAGAGCAGGGTGGAGGCCTGGGCGCCGGGTCCGGTGGGGAAGACGGCCTCGTAGCGCTCGATGATGTTGTCGCACTCGGCCATGAAGTTGCCGTGGGTGAGCACGCAGCCCTTGGGGCGTCCGGTGGTGCCGGAGGTGTAGATGACGGTGGCCGGGGTGTCGGGGGTGACCGCGGCCCGGTGCCGGTGCACCGTCTCGGAGGGGAGGTGCGTCCCGGCGGCGGACAGGTCGCGTTCGGCTCCGGCGTCGAGCTGCCACAGCCGGCGCAGCCGCGGCAGCCGGTCGATCACCGAGCCGACGGTCATCGCGTGGTCCTCGTGCTCGACGACGGCGGCGGAGACCTCGGCGTCGTGGAGTATCCAGTGGACCTGCTCGGCCGAGGAGGTGGGGTAGACCGGTACCGGCTGGGCGCCGACGGACCACAGGGCGAAGTCGAACAGGGTCCACTCGTAGCGGGTGCGGGACATGATCGCGACCCGGTCGCCGAACCGCACCCCCTCGGCGAGCAGTCCCCTGGCCAGGGCCAGCACCTGGTCGCGGAACTCGCCCGCGGTCACGTCGCGCCAGTGGCCCGAGGCGTCCTTGCGGGCCAGCATCACCTGGTGCGGATCCCGTTCGGCGCGCTCGTGGACGGCGTCGGCCAGCCCTCCGCTCCGGGGGGCCGCCGCCAGAGCGGGGACGGTGATCTCACGCAATTGCCGCTCCTTGCCGTGCCGTACCGTGCCGCGGCGGGGTGTCACAGCGGGGCGACCGTATCCGATCGGCGGCGTGCCCGGAAGGGCAGCGTTGGCTGCCCGCGGCGCCCGTACGGCCGCCGCAGGTGCCCGGTGGCTACCCGGAGTCCCCGTGCGGGACCGGCTCGGTGCGCTCCAGCGCGACGCGGTGCCCGCCGGCGTAGACGTTCATCGAGGTGCCCCGCAGGAAGCCCACCAGGGTGAGCCCGGTCTCGGCGGCCAGGTCCACGGCGAGGGAGGACGGCGCGGAGACGGCGGCCAGCACCGGTACGCCCGCCATCACGGCCTTCTGCGCCAGTTCGAACGACGCCCGTCCGGAGACCAGCAGCACCGTTCCCGACAGGGGGAGCCGGCCCTGTGTCAGGGCGCGGCCGACCAGCTTGTCGACGGCGTTGTGGCGGCCGACGTCCTCGCACAGGTCCAGCAGCTCCCCGGTGGGGGAGAACAGCCCGGCGGCGTGCAGGCCCCCGGTCCGGTCGAACACCCGCTGGGCGGCGCGGAGCCGGTCGGGCAGCCCGGCCAGCACGCCGGGCTCGACGCGCAGCGCGCCGTCGCCGAGCGGCCAGCGGGCCGTGGTGCGGACCGCGTCCAGGCTGGCCTTGCCGCACAGGCCGCACGAGGAGGTGGTGTAGACGTTCCGCTCCAGGGTGATGTCGGGCACCGGGACTCCGGGGGCGAGGCGGACGTCGACGACGTTGTAGCTGTTGCGGGTGGTGCCGTCGGCCTGCTCGGTGGCACCGGCGCAGTAGACGATGGTGGCCAGCTCCTCGGGGCGGGCCAGTACGCCCTCGCTCACCAGGAAGCCCGCCGCCAGCGCGAAGTCGTCGCCGGGGGTGCGCATGGTGATGGCCAGCGGCCGGCCGTCGAGCCGGATCTCCAGCGGTTCCTCGGCGACCAGGGTGTCGGCGCGCTCGCTCACCGCGCCGTCGCGGAGGCGGACGACGCGGCGGCGCTCGGTGACTCGGCCCATCAGATCCGTCCTGCCTCGCTCGGTGCTCCCGGTGCGTACGTGCCCGGGCCGCGGTCCCCGTGCCGCGGTCCGTCCATTGTGCGTTCCCGCTGCGCGGCCGGGTACGCCGAGCCCGGCCCCACCGGTGCGGCCCGTGCACGGGCCGCACCGGTGGGGCCGTACGGCGGCGCACCCGCCCCGGTACCCGCCCCGGTACCCGCCCCGGTATCCGTCCGGCACCCTGCCGGACCACGGCTTATACGGGTGAGAGGCACCCCGGGGACTTGGTATGGTGGACCCAGTCGCCGCGGCTCCTGGGCTGCGGTCGCGCACCGGTCCGGGTGGCGGAATGGCAGACGCGCTAGCTTGAGGTGCTAGTGCCCTTTATCGGGCGTGGGGGTTCAAGTCCCCCCTCGGACACAAACCATTTCCCCACGGTTTCGTTGAGACCGTGAGGTTTTCGCGTTCGAAGGGCTGATCGCCGCGGTTCTGCCGCCGGTACTGCTCGGGCCTTGGGCCAAGGCCCCTGGGCGAACCGGTGGAGACTGGGCAAGTCGGTAGCGGTCGTGGATGCTCCTCGCCCCCTTTACCCGGCCTTCGAGCTGTGTGAGGAGGATGGGGACCGAAAAGCGTTTCTTGATCACCGGTATGTAGGTTCCGGCCATGGCTGGTGACTGGCGGATGGACCGGATCGGGGCTGCGCTGAGAGGCGAGAACCCCACTGTGCTGCGGCGGCTGACGGCGGGGTTCGCGGTGATCGGGGACGTTCAGTTTCTGCCGGGCTACTCGGTTCTGCTCGTGGACGAACCGGATGTGCAGCGGCTGTCGGACCTGCCGAGGCCGAAGCGGCTGTCGTTCCTGTCCGACATGGACCAGCTCGGTGAAGCGGTCGAGCGCGCCTGCCGGCGGCTGGACCCGGCTTTCCGCCGGGTCAACCTGGAGATCCTGGGGAACACGGATCCGTTCTTGCACGCGCATGTCTGGCCGCGGTTCGAGTGGGAGCCGGCCGACATGGTGGGCAGGCCGGTGTGGCTCTACCCGCGTGAACGGTGGAGCGACGGGCAGTTCGCGCTCGGTCCGCGGCACGACGCACTGCGGGACGCGATCGGCAGCGAACTGGACCGGCTGCGCTCGGGGACCTGACTGTTGCGGGCCCGCCGACCGCCAGATCGGCGGGCCCGGTGATCGGGGACGATCAGCCGATGCTCGCCTGAGGCGTCTGAGCGGGGTGGTGTCGGTGACGCGGTCGGTGGTTGGGGGCGAGCAGGGCGATGATCGTGACAGGCCAGCGAAGTGCGGGCAGTCCCGGACGGCAGGCGCGTGGGCTGCTCAGGCTTGTTCGGGGGTCTCCCAGTAGTCCCGGAGCATCTCGGTGGGCCAGCTCGGCTGCCGCACATCACCGCGGGGGCCGAATTCGGCGAACCAGGGGGCGAGGTCGATGACCGGGGTGCCGTCGACGGCGTCCAGGTCGGTGACGTGCAGGTCGCGTCCGTCGACCTTGAGAAGGCGAGGGAAGGCGAGACCGAGCCGGTTGGGCCGGCGCATGTTGCGGTGCACGAAGGTGCCGGTCTCGGGCCAGTCGGGGTTGTTCCGGGGGCTGCGGACGCCGATGTGCTCCTCGGACCGGCTGACGAGGTGGAAGTGGAAGACCACCGTGAGGTGGCTGAACTCCTCGATGCCCTGGAGGGTCTCGACGGGGTACTCGGGGTGGAGGCGGATGACGGCCCGGGTGCCGCCCCAGAAGTCGTCGGTGGGCTCCTTGCGTCCGCCCACGACGGTGGCGATGCTCCGTACCTCGAACGTTTCCGCCGACATGCAGCTGGCCTTCCTGCTGTGTGGGTGACCGGGGCGGGACGCCTCGGCCGTGGTCGGATGGGGCCGGGTCAGTTTCCCGTGCGTAGCAGGGAAGCGGTCCGGGCGTCGAGTTCGGTGACCGCGCCGATGCCGCGGTTGCGGAAGGACGAGATGACCCGGCGCATGGTCAGTACCGTCTCGCGTGCTCGTCCGGACTGGACTCCGCTCATCGCGTCGAGCGCTCGCGACCAGGTGGCGCAGGCGGCCTCGACGTTGCCCTGCCGGGCCTCGATGGCTCCGAGACAGCCCATAGAGGGGCGTGATCGGCCATGCATCGGCCCGGTCGAGGTGGCGCCCCGGTACTACTGGGGGCAGCGCGTCTTCCTCCAGCCGTGGGGCTGCCGGAGTCAGGAGGAGGTCAGGAAGTCGGTCGCGCGTTCGTCGAGGGCAGTGGCGCAGCGTACTCCGCGGGTGCGGAATCGGCGCAGATTGCGACGCATGTTCCTGACGGCTTTGAGGGTGCGGGCGGACTGCACGCCGTCCATGCGGTCCATTGCCAGGTTCCAGGTGGCGCACGCCTGCTCGATGCCGCCCTGCTTGAGCTGCATCTCGGCTTGGGCGACCAGGTCCAGGGCGACGATGCGGGCGTAGGTGCCGGCGGGACGGGAGGAGGCGGCGCGAGCATATTGTTCGGCGGCGTTTCTGTGGTCGCCCAGGGATTCGAACACCTTCGCGGTACGGGAGTACACCGATGCGGCCGGCGGGCCCCAGGCCAGAGCCCAGAACGGCACCTCGTCCTCTGCGCCGCCGTCCAGCAGTGTGCGGGCATGGTCGGCTTCGGCGAGAGCGAGGCGAGTGTGCCCTGCCCTGGCCAGGGTGTGGGCGTGGACCACCCGGAAAAGTGCCTCGGTTTGGCAGTCCACCCTGCCCTTGGCGCGGTTCAGTCCCGTCTCGGCCAGGCCGAGGCAGTGCTCGGGTCGGTGCAGCTTGAGGCCCTGCATTGCCATGGTGCGCATCACGAAGCCGTCGTGCCCGGCGATACCGGACTCGACGGCCAGAGCGTAGGACTGGAGGTAGTAGCGCTGGGCCAGGCCCTGCTGCCCGGCGTCGTACGCCTTCCATCCCAGCAGGTGCACGCCCCGGGAGGCGGCCGAGAGCATTTGCCGGTGGGTTTCCTCGGTGCGGAACCGGCCTCTGCACAGCGGCGCGACATCATCGCGGAGGTACTGGACCAGGGCGCTGCGGCCGTGCTGCCCGCCGTGGCGTTCGTCCATCTCCGACAGCATCCGCACCATGTCCCGGACCGCGGCGACCTCGGCCATGCCGACGATGCGGCCGGTGCGTGCTGCCGCAACACGGTCGGTCATCTCTCGCACATGGGACAGGGGCAGAGCGGCGGCGGCCACCGAGTAGGCGGACGTGGTCAGGAAGTGGCGCCGGTCCAACTCGTCCCTCCACATTGCCAGTAGGGCTTCCACCGGATCGGGGCCGAGGCCAGTCCGATGCTGTCATCCTCGCTGTCGGTGGCAGGCAGACCAAGGTCGCCCTCGGTAAGAATGCGCCCCAGCCGCCGGGACAGAGCGATGGCCAGGTAGCAGCCGGTTTTTCCGGCCGGGATCGTTCCGGAGAGCCAGTGCTCGACTGTGGATTTGTTCGTCCGCAGCGTCTCGCCGTGCTCGGCGGCCACCACTCGCACGGCGCGCGCCAGAGCGGCGTAGGTCCATCCGGACTCGGTGACGAACTGCTTGAGCTCGGCGTTTGCTGTGCGCTTGGCCATGGAGGACCGCCCCGTATACCCGATATACCGTTCCGCTTCCCTGTCACCGTACCGACACAGGGTCACTTTCTGTTGACTGATTGTCACGACCGGCGTCGGGCGGGCTCGCCTGCTGAGAGGGCGGCTGTGGCACGACAACCAGTCCTGGCGCCTTCGTCTGTCAGGCCACCCACAGGACACACGCGTAGGAGGAACGGCACCGATGTGGTGGAGCGCGAGATGGTACGGCCCTTCGGACGGTGATCGGCACCCGGAGGAAGGGCAGCAGATCACGACATCCGACACCCTCGCCAAGGGGGTGCCGCGGTGATCGCTCTGGCAGAAGTGGACCCGGGCTGCGCGGTGAGCGGCGCTGAGCGGGATGTGGCTGTTGCGAACTGGCTGATGTCCGCGGCGGATGACCGGGAGCGGGTCCGCGCGGCGTGGGAGAGCACCAGGACTGCCCCGTTGCGGTGCGGGGCCCTGTTCGCGGCGGTGCGTATCCCGGTGGAGCTGGTGTACGCGGCCGCGGGCGCGCGGGAGGTCGGCGCGGTGGACCGGTACCTCGGCGAGGTGCTGGCCGGGCCTGCGTTCCTGGACACCTACTGGCAGCACTACTGGGCCCTGGTGCACCCGGGCGCGGCCGGACTGTGGAGGGACGAGGGGATCGCCTGCCTCGGGACCGGCACCGAGGTGGAGGTGCCGCACCCGCGATTGACCGACTGCGGCGACGCTGGCTGCTCGTACTGGGCGGTGCCGCCGCGCCGTCCGGGGCACCTGTGCGCGTCCTCGGCGGTGCTGCACCTGGTGATGTACGGCCGGCACCGGCTGGTCGTGGACCGGGGCGGTGAGGGCCGGTGATCCTCGCCGCTGTCCCTGTGCAGGCCGATCGGATGGACCACCACCGTCACTGCCCCGCCGGGCGGGTACGGCGCGGGGTGCCGGACAACCTTCTGGAGCCCACCGGCCGTCTGTCCAATGTGCTCGCGGCGTGGGCCCGGGGTGGGCCGGCCGAGGTCCCGGCCGGGATCGGTTTCGACGTGCTGCGCATGCCGGCCGGTCTGGCGCGGCCGGCCCTGGCCCGGATGCGGGCGTACGGGACGCGGACCGGACCGGTCGTCTTCGGCCCGTCCGGTGCCGAGTTCCTTGTCCGTGTCCACTCGGCCGGTGGCTGGCGCGAGCCGGACGCGGCGCTGCTGCCGCGGGGCGAGCTGGTGCTGCTGCCGCCTCCCGAGGCCGGGCCGGACCGGCCGGTGGGGGAGCGGGCCTGGCTGGTGCGGCCGGTGCACCACTGTGCGGGCATGGCGTCGGGCTGGGGCGTGGCGTGGGGCGGGGAACTGAGCGAGCCGTACCGCGAAGCGCACGCCGCCCGGGCCGAGACGGCTGCCGATCCGGCGTCCTGAACTGCCGCCCTTGCCCGGTCTCCGGGCTTGCCGGCCCCGGTGGGCTGACGCCCTTTTTCTTTCCGTTACTGCTGTGATTGCCACGATGAGGAGCGTGCTGTGACCGCGTCGTTGTTGCGTCTGATCTCCTGTACCACCCGGCCGGACCTGGGGGAGAAGTCATCGGCGGTCTGTGAGTGGATCGCCGGGCAGAGCCCCGCTGTCGTCTTCTGGCAGGGCCTGCACCCGGACGAGGTGCTGGAGGTGGAGCAGGCGCTGGGCATGGACGCCTACGTGGGCGGCCCGCGACCGTTGACCCGGCACGACATCGCCCTGCTGGTGCCCGCCGACGGACCGGTGGTGGTGGAGGAGATGCCCTGGCACCGGCAGACGGCGCCCGGGGAGATGCCCGCGCACGCCGTCGCCCGCCTGCGGGACCCGGGCGGGGAGCCCGGTCCGGGGAAGATCAATCTGGTGTCGGTGCGGGCCTGCGCGTGGGATGCCGGTCTCCGCCGGACGCAGGCGAGCTGGCTGACCACCCTGGTGTGCCCCGGCCGGCACACCATCGTGGCGGGGCTGTTCCACGACGCCCCCGCCGACATGTCACCGGACTGGGAGCGGACCGGTGACCCGGCGCTGGTCATGCAGCGCACCTACCCGGTCGCGGGTGGCCGCAACAGATGGGTCGACGACCTGGCGGACCGGGCCCTGACCTCCGGCGGGTATGTGGACGCCGCCGCCTGGTCGACCTGCGCCCACGGGCACGGATACGAGGTGCTCGCCCCGACCTGGACGGCCACAGCCCCGCGGATGTGGAGCGCTGGCGGGTATGGACGGAACAGGTCTGGGCGGACGGCGCCACGGCGGAGGCCGTCGAGGTCGCCGGCCCGCTGCTGGCCGAAGCCGTGCACGGCGTACTCAGCGGCCACCTCCAACAACCCCGCGCCGTCCGGCGGACCGTGATGTCCCTGATGCGCTACCTGCTGCGGATGCGGCACCGCGCCACCCCCTTCGGGTTGTTCGCCGGCCCCGCGCCCGTACACCTGGGCCGCGCCCCGGAGGTCCGCTGGGGCAGCCGGCACTGGGCGTTCGCCCGCGCGGACGCCCAGTGGACGGCAGAGCTCGTCTCCGCCCTGGAGAAGAACCCCGGCCTGCTGCGGCGCCTGCCGGTCATGGCCGACCCCACCTGCACGCTCCGCGGCACCCAGGCCACAGTGCCCCACCAGCCGGGCAAGGACGGGCCCGCACAGGTGAGGCTGCGGCGCACCCCGGCCGTGGAGAGGATCCTCGCTCTCGCCCGCCGCCCCATCACGGTCGGCGACCTCGTGGCCGAGCTGCACACCGACTACCCGGCCGCCCCCGGCGCGGTGATCGAGGACACGGTGCGGAACCTGATCGCGCACCGCGTCCTCCTCACCAGCCTGCGGGCGCCCATGACCGACGACGACGCTTTCGGGCACCTGGTGGACCAGCTCGACACCGTCGGCGCCGGGGCCGTTCCCGAGGTCGCCGCCACCGCCGATCGGCTCCGGCACATCCACCGGCTCCTGGCCCGGCACGACGCCGCACCACCAGGCGGCGAGCAGCGGGCCGTCCGCGCCGAGGCAGCACGGCGGATGACGGCCATGGCCGGGGCCGGGGCGTCGGACCGCACTCTCGCGGTGCACCTGCGCCCCGACTGCCGCATCGTCCTGCCCCGGGCCGTCGCGCGGGAAGCCGAGCGCGCCCTGGCGGTCATGGCCCGCATCACCCCGTACCCCGCCGGATCCCCGGCGTGGCAGGACTACCGCGCCCGCTTCCTGGAGCGGTACAGCATGGGCGCGCTGGTGCCGGTCCGCGACCTCACCGATCCCGACACCGGCCTGGGCTTCCCGGCCGGCTACCGGGACTCGGCCCTCCCTCGCCCCGTCCGGGCCACGACCGGCCGGGACGAACACCTCCTCGCTCTGGTCCAGGACGCCGCGGTGCGCCACGTGCGCGAGATCGTCCTCACCGAGGAGGACCTGGCCGCCCTGGCCGTCGATGAACCCGCCCAGGTGCCCGCCCACATCGAGCTGTGCTTCACCGTGCTCGCCACCTCCCTGGACGAGCTGCGGCGCGGCCGGTTCACGCTGAGCGCCGCGGGCCTGTCGCAGGCGGCCGGCACCACGACCGGCCGCTTCCTGGCCCTGCTGGAGCAGCCCGACCGCGACCGCATGACGGCCGCCCACGCCGCCCTGCCCACCCTCGCCGCCGACGCGGTCCGCGCCCAGATCTCCAGCCCGCCGCTGCGGCTGCGCACCCAGAACGTCGGCCGGGCCCCCGCCGTCGTGCCGCACGTGCTCTCCGTCGGCGAGTACAACCCGGCCGCCACCCTCGACCTGGAGGACCTCGCCGTCGGCGCCGACTCCCGGCGCCTCTACCTGGTGTCGCTGTCCACCGGCAGGCTCGTCGAGCCGTCGGTGATGAACGCCGTGGAACTCACCAACGCCACCCACCCCCTCGTCCGCTTCGTCACCGAGGTGCACCGCTCGCACACCGCCGTCCTGACACCGTTCGCCTGGGGAGCCGCCGCCCGGCTGCCGTTCCTGCCCGAAGTCCGCACCGGCCGCACCATCCTCTCCCCGGCGCTCTGGCGGCTGCGGCTGCGCGACGTCGGCCCCCCGGACGGGGCCGGCTGGCTGCGCCGCTTCACCGACTGGCGCTGCCACTACGGAGTGCCCCGCACCGTCTGTGCGGGATCCGACGACCGGCGTCTCCGGCTCGACCTCGACGAGGCCGCCCATCTGCAACTGCTGCGCGCCGAGCTGGAGCGCACCGGCACCGTGACCCTGCACGAGGCACCCGAGGACGACGCGCTCGGCTGGCTGGGTCACGCCCACGAGATCACCATGCCGTTCGCCTCCACCCTGCCGCCCGCCCCGGCCCGCACCACCGGCGCGCCGGTGGTGGTCCGCCGCGATGCCGGGCGGCTGCCCGGCACTTCCCCGTGGGCGTACCTGAAGATCTACTGCCACCCCGACCGCGCCCAGGAGCTCCTGACCACGCACCTGCCCACCCTGTTCCGGCAGTGGGAGGGCGGCACACCACTGTGGTGGTTCACCCGCTACGGCGACCCGGACACCCACCTGCGGCTACGCATCCGGCTGCCGCACCCGCACGCCTTCGGCGACGCCGCCCGGTGCACCGGGGCCTGGGCGGCGGCGCTCCGCGACGACGGGCTGATCAGCCGTATCCAGTGGGACACCGACCAGCCGGAGACGGGCCGCTACGGCACCGGCCACGTCCTCGAGGCCGCCGAACGCTGCTTCGCCGCCGACTCCACCGCCGCCATCGCGCAGCTGGCCCTGCCGATGGCACCCGGCCTGCGCCCGGCCGTGACCGCGGCCGGCTTCGTGGACATCGCCGGCGCCCTCACCGGCAGCCCCGAGAAAGGGCGCCGCTGGCTGATCGACCACCTGCTGAAGACGGAGGGCCCGGCACCCGAGCGCGACGTCCAGGCCGCAGCCATCCGCTTCAGCGCACCCGACGCCGACTTCACCGCCCTACGCGCCCTGCCCGGCGGCACCCGCGTCCTGGACGCATGGCGGCAGCGGCGCGAAGCCCTGGAGCGGTACCGGACCGCCCTCACCGCCGCCGGCGCCGAACCGGCCGCTGTGCTGCCCTCCCTGCTGCACATGCACCACAACCGCGTCGCAGGCATCGCACCCGGCAGTGAAGCCACCTGCCGCCGCCTGGCCCGCGCCGCCGCCCTGTCCTGGACCACCCGCACCCGCCCCGAAGGAACCCCACGGTGACCACCGCCCCACCCCGCCCCGCCACGGAGACCGCCGCGCGGCAGTCCCTCGCGCACGGCCCCCTCGGTACCGCCCTCCTCCACACCGACCGGGCCCACCGCGGCACCGGAACGTGGCAGGCCGTCCACCGGCAGCTGGCCACCATCGGCCCGCTCATCGACACGGACGACGCGAGCCTGTTCCTCGGCGCCCCCGCCATGGCGTACGTCCTGCACCTGGCGGCCACCGACGGCAACCGGTACGCAGGCGCCCTGCACACCCTGGACGGCATCGTGGCCGCACACACACGCCGCCGCCTGGACGCCGCCCACGCCCGCATCGAGCAGGGCCACCATGCCACCTTCGCCGAGTACGACCTGTTCCGGGGACTGACCGGCCTCGGCGCTCTCCTGCTGCGCCGCCGGCCGACCGGCGAGGAGACCAGGCGGGTGCTGGAGTACCTGATCCGGCTCACCGAACCGGTCACCGGCCCCACGGGGAGACCGGCACCCGGCTGGTGGGTCGGCCACGCCCCCGCCGGCCCCACAGTGACCTCATCGGGCGGCCACGCCAACGCGGGCCTCGCCCACGGCATCGCCGGACCACTCACCCTGCTCGCGCTGGCCAAACGGCGCGGCATCACCGTGGACGGCCACGACACCGCCATGGCCCGGATCTGCCGCTGGCTCGACCAGATCCGGCAGAGCGACCACCGCGGAACCCGCTGGCCCCGGTGGATCAGCAAGGCAGGCCCGGCGCCCGCGCTCCCGGCCGCACCGTCGTGGTGCTACGGCACCCCCGGCCTGGCCCGCGCGCAGCAACTCGCCGCCATCGCCCTGGGCGACCAGGAACGCAAACAGATGGCCGAGCGCGCCCTGCTGTACTGCCTGAGCGATCCGTACCAGCTCGACCAGCTCACCGGCCGCGGCCTGTGCCACGGCATCGGCGGCCTCCTGCGCACCGTCCAGCGAGTCGCCCAGGACGCGGAGGTCCCACACCTGTTCACCGACCGGCTCCCGCAGATCAGCCGCCGCTTCCTCGCGGCCGGCCCCCCGCAGGAGACCGGCTTCCTCGAAGGGGCGGCCGGCGCGGTCCTGGCCTTCCAAAGCGCCGAGCCGAACGCCGTGCCCGCCACGGACTGGGACGCCTGCCTGCTGCTGAGCTGAGGAGCGCCCACATGCCCCAGCACGATGCCGACGCGGCCGAGACCGCCGTCTTGTCCGTCCTGCGTGGAACACCGATCGAGGAAGCCGCCGGACGAGCGCGCATCGCCCCCGCACGGCTGGCCGCCGCGGTCGAGCGCTACCGCGCCGCCGGCCGCGCCGCACTCGAAACCCGGCCCACCGAATGGCACCAGGTGAACATCGAGTTCGCCCACTACCCCACCGCGGAGCGGACCTTCCGCGCCTACCTCCTGCCCTCCCTGCGCGGCGAGCCCGTCGGAGCGTGGTGGTTCGTGCGCAAGTACCCCTGCTGGCGCCTGCGGGTGCGCCCGAACCCGGACACACCGCCCGAGGACACCGCGGCACACCTCGCGAAAACACTCGATGCCGCGGTGTCGTGGGGCGTGGTGAAAAAGTGGTGGCCGTCCCTGTACGAACCGGAGACCGTGGCGTTCGGCGGCCCGAAAGGCATGGCCATCGCCCACGACCTGTTCCACCGCGACAGCGTCGGCGTACTCGACTACCACCAGCACACCGACGCGGGCACCGACGGATTCCCCGACGCCAAGGCCACCTCCCTGCTCATGGCCACCGTGCTGCTGCGGGCCGCCGGACTGGAATGGGGGGAGCAAGGCGATGTGTGGGGGCAGATCGAGGCCAGGCGTTCACTCCCCGACGACGTGCCCCCGGACAAAATCAGCGCCATGACCGGCCCCATGCGGCGCCTCCTGACCGCCGATGTCGGCCACGCACTCGACAGCGGCCCGCTCTCACTGCTGAAGACCTGGGCGACCGGCGTACAGCAGAGCGGCCGGGCACTGGAGAAGACGGCCCGTCAGGGCAGCCTCCGCCTCGGCCTGCGCGGTATCCTCGCCCGACACCTCCTCTTCCACTGGAACCGCATGGGCTTCCCTACCCGACAGCAGGCCATCTGGGCACGCGCCACCAGGGAGACGGTCCTGGGCTGGTGACCGATTCCCTCGTAGTGCCAAGGGGGATCGCTCCAGTGAGCTTCTTCGAGGTGGCCACCGATCAGGTGATGGTCCTCAAGCCGCAACGAGCGAGGCACCCGGGCTGTTGGTTGGGATGCCTGACGTCTCAACCACGCTGCTCGGGGGTCTCGTTGGTCATCTATCCTGCCGCGCTCGGCCTACCCCACGCGCTCGTGGAGTGGGTCACCATGCTCATCGGCACCCCGCCGAAGTGCGCGAGCGCGGCCCGGTGGCAGACGAAGAACGTGGGCAGGTCCTGGCTGGTGGTGAAGCAGCAGAACGGGTCGCGCGAGTATGACAGCGTCATGTGGAAGGAGTAGACCTTCGGAATCCCGACATGGGCCAGGATCCTGCCCTCATCCCCCAGTCGACCTGGGCCTGAGCACCCGGGACGACCTCGAAGCGCCGGTGCAGGCCCGCCAGCTCACCCGGGCTGATGCCCAGTTCCTCCGCGATCCGGGGCCGGGCTTCCCGCAGGTAGAGCTTCACCCGCTGGTAGTTGATCGCGACCCCGTACTCCTGGGCCAGATGCTCGTGGATCACCCTTCCCTTGAGCAGGATCTCGGACCTGAGCATCGCGTCGATCCGCGGCGCGACCTCGTCCACCACCCGCCGAGGCCGCTGATCTGCTGTTTCTCTCTTCGGCGGTGTGACCGATGCGGGGTACTTGAGGTACTTGCCGACCGTCCGGCGGTTCAGCCCGGTCTCCTTCGCGATCTCCCTCAGGCTCATCGCACCGGACTCATACAGCGGACGAAACCGCCTTAGCTTGGCGTTTAACCTAGGCCGTTCACCTGACCCGCTGATCTTGGTTCGTTCCCGGGACAGCAGGGCGGCCGTTCTTCACGCTTCGAGGTGTCGAGCAACGTCGCGCGAAGGAACGGCCGCTGGTGAAGAGTCTCGCCGCTGAACAGTCCTCTGACGCCGCGTTGGGTGTCCTGTCCCACTTTCGTGTCCAGTTCTACGACTGCCTCTACACGCGGGCGGATGCGCTCTTCGAGCTCACCGACGCGGTGCTGTGCTCGGACGGCCCGGTGACGTCGCTGGTCGAGTTGACGCTCACGGCCGAGCACCGGCGTGGGCACGGAGCGATGTACGACGCGGTCAACCACGGCTGGCTGGAACCGCGCCGCCTGCGCAGGCTGCTGGCCTTCACGCCGCTGCCGCGTGCCGCTGACGGGCGGATCGTGCTCGCGGTGGATGTGAGCAACTGGCTGCGTCCTGACGCCCCCACGAGCCCGGAGTTGCTGTTCTGCCACGTCTAGGGGCGAGGCCGCAGCGCGGATCAGTTCATCCCCGGCTGGCCCTACTCCTTCGTCGCCGCGCTGGAGACGGGGCGCACGTCCTGGACGGCCGTGCTGGACGCGATCCGGCTGGGGCCGGCCGACGACGCCACCGCGGTGACCGCCGCCCAGCTGCGCGAGGTGGTCACCAGGCTGGTGCACGCCGGGCAGTGGCGGCCGGGCGATGCGGACATCCTCGTCGTGATGGACACCGGCTACGACGTCACCCGCCTCGCCTACGTCCTGGCCGACCTGCCCGTCGAGCTGGTCGGCCGGCTGCGCTCGGACCGGGTCATACTCCAGGATGCCGGCCCTCGCCGCTCCACCCCTCGTGGCGGGCAGCCCCGCAAGCACGGCGGCGTCCTGACCTTCTCCAAGCCGGAATCCTGGCACACCCCCGACCAGGCCACGGTGTGCGACACCACTCGCTATGGCACGGCCGAGGCCCTCGCCTGGGACCGAATGCATCCCCGCCTGCAGGCTCGTGGCCCCTGGCTCGACCACTGCGGTGAACTTCCCTTGATCCACGGCACGTTGATCCGGCTGAAGGTCGACCACCTGCCTGGCGACCGCGACCCCAAGCCGGTGTGGCTGTGGTCCTCGCGCACCGGCATGACCGGGGAAGACGTCGACCTGCGCTGGCAGGCGTTCCTCCGCAGATTCGATCTTGAACATACCTTCCGGCTGTTCAAGCAGACGCTCGGGTGGACCGTCCCCAAGGTCCGCGATCCGCACACGGCCGACCTGTGGACCTGGCTGATCATCGCCGCCCACACCCAGCTCCGCCTCGCCCGGCCCCTCGCCGAGGACCTCCGCCGTCCCTGGGAACGGCCCGCCGAGCTGCGCCGGCTCACCCCCGCCCGGGTCCGTCGGGGGTTCCGCCACCTCCGCGTGAAGACCGCCCGTCCCGCTGGCGTGCCCCAACCCTCCCGGCCCGGGCCAGGACGCCCACCCGGCTCGAAAAACCGCAGGCCAGCCCCACGTCACGAGCCTGGGAAGACCGTGAAACGAATCGAAACCCTCACCGAACACGTCCGCCTGAAACAGCAGCGAGGATAAAGATCAAG
>NZ_PGGW01000070.1 GCF_002794255.1 Streptomyces carminius | reverse complement strand
CCATCAATCCTCCTAGCAAGGGGACCACCGGCTTTAGCCGGTGGGGGAATTGCTTCTTTGGCCCGCTCTGACCTCGACTGTGTGCACGTATCTGCACTGTTCACCTCGGCCACGGCGCGACCTCCCTGTTAGACACGCGCCGCATATATAATCGACGCGTGACCGTGACCAGGAAGGTTCGCCGGTTCTCCGGCGGCGTGTACGACCTCGGGCTCCACATCGTGTGGTGTCCGAAGTACCGCCGCCCGGTCCTCGGCGGACGGGTCGCGGCACGCCTGGATGAACTGATCCGCCAGAAGGCCGATGAACGGGGGTGGGAGATCGTGGCACTCGAAGTCATGCCCGACCACGTGCACCTGTTCGTCAAGCACGACCCGAAGTCCTCGGCGTCATACGTCGCGAACCAGTTCAAGGGCTTCACCTCGCGCGTCCTGCGCGCGGAGTTCCCGCACCTCAAGACACAGCTGCCCACGCTGTGGTCGTCGTCGTACTTCGCGGCGTCGGTCGGCGCTGTCTCGGCAGACACTGTTCGCCGGTACATCGACACCCAGTGGGAACGCCCGTGGAAGAAGCAGAAGGGGGACGGCTCGTGATCCGGGCGTACAAGTTCCTCCTGCGGCCCACGAACCGCCAGGCAGTTGCGCTCGGCGAGATGCTGGCCGACCACTGCTCCCTGTACAACGGCGCGTTGCAGGAGCGCAGGGACGCCTACCGGCACGTGTCGAAGACGTCCGTGCGCCACGGCGACCAGTCCGCCCAGCTCAAGGAGATCCGGGCGTTCGACCCGGAGCGTCAGGGCCGCTGGTCGTTCTCCTCCCAGCAGGCCACCCTGCGGCGCCTGGACAAGGCGTTCCAGGCGTTCTTCAAGCGCGTCAAGGCCGGCCAGAGTCCGGGCTACCCGCGGTTCAAGGGCGTCGGTCACTTCGACACCGTCACCTTCCCCAAGGACGGCGACGGCTGTCGCTGGAACTCCACCCCGCACGACCGGCAGACCCGCGTCCGTCTCCAAGGTGTCGGGCACGTCCGCGTGCACCAGCACCGGCCCGTACAGGGCCGCGTCAAGACGATCACCGTCAAGCGCGAAGGGAACCGCTGGTACGTCGTCCTCGCCTGCGACAACGTGCCTGCCGAGGAGCTGCCGCCCACCGGGGCGATCATCGGCGTCGACATGGGCGTTACGCACTTCCTCACCACGTCCGAGGGTGAGCACACGCCGAACCCGCGCTTCCTTGGCACCGTGGCTGAGGAGCTGGCCGCCGCACAGCAGCACCTGGCGACGTTCCCCAAGCGCACCCGGCAGCGCACCAAGGCCCACCGGGCCGCCGCCCGTAAGGTCGCCAAGCTGCACGCCAAGGTGCGGCGGCAGCGCCTGGACTTCCACCACAAGACCGCCCGCGCGCTCGTCGCCGACAACGACGTGATCGCACACGAGCGGCTGAACACCGCCGGGATGACCAAGAGCCCGGCACCCAAGCCCGGCCCCAGCACCGACGGCGCGTTCCTCCCGAACGGTGCCGCCGCCAAGGCCGGGCTGAATCGAAGCATCCTCGACGCGGGTTGGGGACAGTTCTTCGCGATCCTGGCGAACAAGGCTGAGAGTGCCGGTCGCCTCGTGATCCCGGTGGACCCCCGCAACACCTCCCGCACGTGCCCGCCCAGCCTTGGCGGCTGCGGACACGTGAACGGCAAGAGCCGCCTCACCCAAGCGAAGTTCCAGTGCACGGCGTGTGGGTTCACCGCGAACGCGGACCACGTCGGCGCCTCGAACATCTCCGACAGGGCCGGGCTGGCCCTCTGCGCGGCGGCTTAGCCACCGACGCAGGAAGCCCGCGCGTTTACGCGTGGGTGGAGTCACGACGGAAGTCTGCCGAACGCCTCCGGCGCCCGTCGAGCTGTTCCGCCGCGCGGCGACCGCTCCCGGGAGTCCCCGGAAGCCCTCAGGAGCTGGACCACCCGCGCTCGCACAGCACCAGCCGGTAGCCGTCCGGGTCCTCGACGGTGACGCCCCACCGCTCCCAGTACGGGTTGGGGGACGCCACCCGCCTGCCGCCGTGCTCCGTCAGCCGGGCCACCAGTTCGGCGGGGACGGGCCCGTCGAGGTAGAGCACCAGCAGGTCCTCCTCGGTGGGGCGCGGCAGGACGGGCCGGCCCGGGGCGTGGACGAGCTCCAGATGCCAGGCGGCGTCCGGCCACCCCAGCATCAGCAGATCGTGCTCCCCGGGCCGTTCGCCCGCCGCCCGGTACAGCACGTCCAGTCCCAGGCCGCGGGCCCAGAAGCGTTCCGCCGCCGCGAGGCCGCGGGACGGGCGGGCGACACGGAGATGACTGCGGCCGTCGAGGGGCATGGGCTCCCTTTCGGGTGTCGTGGGTGCGTGCCCGGCAGCGTAGGGGTCCGGCCGCCCCGGCGCCTCGGTCCCGTGTCCCGCCCCGCCCCGCCCCGTCCTGTGGCCCTACGCCTTCCGCCCGCCCGGGAACCGGCCCCGCTCCGGAGCCGTACCGGGCGCGGGGTGTGGACCGTCCTCGGGGCGGGAGCGCCCCAGCCGTTGCCGGTGTCGTCGGCGCCGTGGCACGCGGTGGTGGCGGCGGCGGTCGCGGTTCCTACGGCCGCGCGCTCCGCGTCCGCGGCGCGGCGCGCGGCGCGCGGGTGCCGCCCGGCAGGATCTCGCCCGGCAGCAGCGTTCCCGGCGGGGCGCCCTCGGCGCGGCGCACCAGGGCGGCGGCGATGTCGCGGAGCTTGACGTTGGTGCGCTGGGAGATGTTCACCAGGATCTGGAAGGCGTCCTCGGGGCCGCAGCGCCGCTCGGCCTGCACGATGCCGACGGCCTGGTCGATGACCGCCCGCGAACGCAGCGCCCGCCGGAGCTGGTCCACCTCGGCCCGGAGTTCGCCCAGGCGCCGGGCGGCGTCCTCGGCCTGCGCCAGATGGCGCGCGTAGCCGCGCTGGGCGGACGCGGTGTGGGTGCGGGCCGTGGGGGTCCCGGTCCGCAGGTAGGCGCGTTCGACGCGGAGCAGTTCCTCGTGGACGCCGGTGACGTCCTCGACGTGGTGCAGCAGCCCGGTGATCTCCAGGCCGGGGCCCGGCAGCGGGCTGTTGACCGGGCTCCAGTACTTCTCCCGGAAGCCGGTCGGGCTGCCGGCGAAGGGCACGTCGTACTTCTGGACCCGCATCGGGTCCGGGCTGCCCCGCTCCAGGACCCGGCGGAAGGAGGCGCTCAGCCTGCGCACGCCGTCCGCGCCGGGGTCGTGCGGGTTGTCGGGGAAGGCGTCGAAGACGTGCTGTCCGATCAGCTCCTCCCGCTCGCGGAACGTCACGGTCGCGTAGGCCCGGTTGACGTCCCGGATGACCAGATCGGTGTCGAGTACGAGCAGGGGGGCGGCGGTGGAGTGGAAGACGGCCTCGAAGTCCGCTGGTCTCGTGCTGGGGGGGAGGGGCGGCACCATACGGGTATCCCTGCTCGGGTCCCGGCGAACAATGCGGCCCTTTGCGTGTCCTATACCTCACAGTTCCCTGCCCGTGGGGGAGTTGGGCCGTACGGCGGCGGTACGTGCCGCCGTGCCGGGTGCTCCCGGGGCCGCTGCTCCCGGGCCTCCCGTCCGGGCGGGAACGGTCCTCCCGCGCCTTGTGCACACGGGTGTGGGCGCGGGCGGGCGGGCTGCCGGGCCGGAGGCCGGAAAGTCCGCCGGAAAGTCCGCCGTGAGGTCATCGCGCCGCGGTGCCCGAGGGACCCCGCGACGGCGTCAGGAGCGGTGCACCGCCCCGCAACGGCCGGCCGCGCGGTCCTCGCTCCCGGTCGTCGGGCGGTCCCGGGCCGCCCTCCTCGCGCCGTCGCGGTGGACGATGAGGGCGGCGGCGAGTCCGATGCCCAGCCCGAGGACGGTCCGGGGGCCGAAGGGCTCGCCGAAGGCGGCGGCCCCCCACACGGCCGTGACCGGGGCCATGAGGAACATGAGGGTGTTGACCTGCGTGACCCCCGAGCGCCTGAGGAGCAGCCAGTACAGCCCGTAGGCGACGAAGGTGGCCACGGCGGCGAGCCAGCCGACCGCGAACCAGAACGAGGGATCCGCCGGCGGGACCGCGGAGCCGGTCCCCACCGCGAGGGCGGTGAACAGGACGGTGCTGGTGGCGCAGTGCACGGTCATCGACACGGCGGGGGCGACCCGCCGGCGGGAGCGCTCCTGGAGGAAGGTCGCCGCCACCAGCGAGAGCATGCCGAGGAACGGCACCAGGTAGGCCCACCAGGCCGCCCCGCTGCCCGCGGCGGCGTCGGCGGTCGCGACCAGGGCGGCGCCGCCCACCCCCAGCCACAGGCCGAACCACTGCCCGCGTGAGACGTACTGCCGCAGCAGGGGACCGGCGAGCGCCCCGGCGACGAGCGGCTGGATGCCGTCGATCAGGGCGGTGGTGCCGCTGGAGACACCGAGCTGGATCGCGTAGTAGACGGTGAACAGGTAGGCGCTCTGGGACAGCAGGCCGATCACCGCCTGCCTGCCCAGGACACCCGCCGTCATCCCCCGCCAGGCGTTCCTGGTGAGGAGGACGGACACGGCGGCCAGCACGACGGTCAGCGGCAGGAAGCGCCACATCAGGAGGGTGGCCGCGGGGGCGCTCCCCGTCCCCAGCTTGGCGCCGATGAAGCCGGAGCTCCAGCTCAGCACGAGCGCGACCGAGAGCAGGGCTTTCAACGCTGGTCCCTCCGCCGGGCAGACCGGCCCGTCGGCGCACCGGACTGCTGTATACAGATCGGTCTACTCGTCATGAGTATACAGATCGGTCTACTATCGGGGCATGGAGAACGGAACGCAGCCGCGGCGCATCACGCTGACACCCGCCGCGGCAAGGGTTCTGAAGGCGGCGGAGCGGCTCTTCTACGAGCGGGGGATCCACGCCGTCGGAGTGGATCTGATCGCCGCCGAGGCCGGGGTGGCGAAGAAGACGATCTACGACCGGTTCGGTTCCAAGGAGCAGATCGTCGTGGAGTACCTCGCGGCCCGCGACGAACGCTGGCGGGAGTTCCTGGCCGGCTTCCTCGACTCGGCCGCGCCGGACGGCGACCCGGCGGCGCGCCTCCTGGCCGTCTTCGACGCGTCGCGCCGGTGGGCGCGGGAGAACAACTCCAAGGGGTGCGGCATGGTCAACGCCCATGCCGAGATCAGCGACCCGTCCCATCCGGCGTACGCCGTCATCACGGGCCAGAAGCGCTGGATGCTCGCGCTGTTCACGGACCTCGCCCGCGAGGTCGCGGCCGGGACGGGCGGGACGGCCGACGGCGCCGGTGCGGCCCGGGACGCGGGGCACGCCCTGATGCTGCTGCACGAGGGCGCACTCGTCGCCCACGGTCTGCGCGTCCTCCCCGAGCCCTTCCGCCGTGCGCGGGAGCAGGCGGAGCGTGTGCTGGAGGGCCTTTACCGGCCCGTCACGCCCACGGCGGCGGAGGCGGCGGGGACGGCGGGGACGCCCGGGTGACGGCCGCCGCCCGCCCGACCGGCGCCGCGGCCCGCCACCGCGCCCCCGGCGAGCGCACCGTGCCGCCGCTCAGCGCGCCGTTTCCCGAGGCGGGTTCTTCCAATGGGACGGGCACTCGGTGCCCGCCGCCCGGGGCAGGTAGTACTCGAGCTGTTCGCGCTGGTCCGCCAGGGCGTCGCCGGTGAACACGTCGGCCGCCAGGTCGTCGCGGGTCGGCACCACGACCAGCGCGCGCCGCCCCTCGCGCCACGGCTCGCCGACGCCCGCCACCGACGGGTCCACCACGTCGAGTTCGACGCGCTCGGCGCCGCTCGCGGGCTTGATCCACTCCCGGACGTCCAGGGTGACCAGCAGCCTCCCCTCCTCCGGGGACCGGCGCACGTCGGCGATGCCGGCGTCGGCGATCATCCGGGCACAGGCGATGTACTCCTGGTAGGTCTGTCCCTGTCCGGC
The DNA here is from genome assembly GCF_002794255.1 of Streptomyces carminius. Taxonomy (GTDB): domain Bacteria; phylum Actinomycetota; class Actinomycetes; order Streptomycetales; family Streptomycetaceae; genus Streptomyces; species Streptomyces carminius. The sequence continues at coordinate 41,120 of NZ_PGGW01000070.1, read as the reverse complement.
CCCCTCCCGGCCGGGCCCCCCGGAGCCGGACGAGCCGGCCCCGCCCGGTGGGCCGAGAACCAGCAGGAGCGCGGAGACGGCCGCCGCCGTGCCCAGCGCCCCGGCGAGCACACCGGGCCGTCGCCACACGGCCGTTCGGCGTGCGGTGTGCGGCGCGGGGGGCTCCGGCCGCCCGGCCTCGTCGCCGATCATCCCGAGGGCCAGCCGCAGTCGTTCCTCCTCCCGCCGGGTCGGCTCCACCGCGTCAGGTGTCTCGGGCACTTCAGATCGCCTCCATGTCGCGCAGTACGGTCCGCAGGGCCGCGACGGCCAGGTGGATCCGGCTCTTGACCGTGCCCTCGGGAACGTCCAGCAGCCGGGCGATGTCACGCACGGGCAGGTCGGCGTAGTACCGCAGCACCAGCACCTGGCGCTGTGCCGCCGTCAGGCGTTCCAGGCCGTCCGCCACCGTCAGTGCCAGGGCCCGGTGCTCCTGGGGGTGGTCGGCCGGGGGGCGCCGCGACCAGCGGGCGGCCAGCCGTTCACGCAGCCCCGTCTCCCTGGTCCTGCGGCGGTGCCAGTCGATCGCCACCCGGGAGGCGACCACCGCCAGCCAGGCGTCCCGGTCGCGGATCCCGGGCCGGTCCGGCCTGGCCCGCTCCTCCAGCAGCTTCAGCCGGACCTGCTGCACTCCGTCGTCGAGCTCGTCCCAGGGCAGCCCGCCCATCAGGAGCACCGCCCGTACGCGGGCGGTGCCGAAGGCCTCCTCCGAGGCCGGCGGGCCGTCCGCCGCGGACCGCCCGCCGCGCCATCCGTCCATCCGCAGCCCTTCCTCGTTTCCCTGACGACGGAGCCGCCCCCGGAAACGTTCATCCGGGCCGGGGGCGGCAGGGCACTCCCCGCCGCGGTGGCCGCGAACCGTCCGCCGCGCGTCGCCGGGCCGCGCGGCCTTCAGCTCCGCGACCAGCCCGGCGGCGTCCCGTCCGGCCGACCGCTCCTCCAGCCCGTCGCCGGCACCCGACGGGGACGGACTGCGCTACCGCCTGTCCGCACAACTCCTCGACACCGACCGCACCATGGCCGGAAACCCGGCCCCCGGACACCGCCGGACGGAGAAACCCACTCGGGGGACATTCCGCCGTGCGGAGGGCCGGCGGTTCTCCGTCTCCGGGATCCTGTCTTCCACCCGGGCCGGGGCCGTGACGGGTGCGGTGATCAGTGCGGGGGACGCTTTTCTCACCGAGGGGAAGGTCACGTCATGGGCATGGCAGCATTGGACGGGCCCGCCGGGGCGGGACTCGCCCTGGACCGGCCGGAGGACAGATTCCCGCTGGACCGGGGTACGGCACCGGCTCTGCCGGATCTGACCGGTCACCGCGGCCCGGCGCCGCTCGCGTTCCGGTTCCTCACCGTCGCCCGCGGGACGGGCGGCGTACTGCCGGGCGATGTCGAGTACGACGAGGAGACGCAGACCGGCACCTATCAGGGGCTTCCCCCGGGGGTGTTCATGACGAAGAACCCGCCCAAGACCTACGGGCCCACCGAGCCCGCCGGGCAACTGGACGCCCCGGACGACCCGGGGCCGAGTGACGACTGACGCCCGGCCACCGTGACGACCGCAGACCGGGACCGGCGACCCGTGACGGACCACCCATGACGGACGACGACCCATGACGGCGGCCGGGACCGTCCTGGTGCTGGCGGGCCGCTTCGACCCCACCGCCGACCTGGTGGTCGGGGAACTGAACCGGCGCGCCGTCCCCGTCTTCCGCACCGATCTGGCGGACTTCCCGCTGCGGCTGGCGCTGGCCGCCGACTTCACCGGCGGGGCCTGGCACGGCACGCTCCGCACCGAGCGCCGGACCCTGGACCTGCGGGCCGTGCGCTCCGTCTACTACCGCCGCCCCACCCGCCCGCGGTTTCCGCCCGACATGTCGCCGGACGCGCGCCGGGTGGCGGAGCGCGAGGCGCGCCGGGGCTTCGGCGGGCTGCTCGCGGCACTCCCGGCCCGGTGGCTCCCGCCCCCGGGCCGGGCGGCCGACGCCGAGTACAAGCCGCTGCAACTGCGCGTCGCCGCCGAGGCCGGGCTGACCGTCCCGCGCACGCTGATCACCAACGACCCGGCCGCGGCACGGGAGTTGGCGAGACGGTGGGCGGGCCGCTGGTGCACAAGCCGTTCACGCCCGTGCGCGGGACGGTCGGCGGGCGGACGGTGGCGGTGTACACCAGCGTCGTCCGCGCCGAGCACCTGTCGCATCCGGACATCGCCACCACGGCACACCTGTTCCAGGAGTGGGTGCCCAAGGCGTACGAGGTGCGGCTGACGGCCGTCGGCGGGCGGCTCTTCGCCGCGGAGATCCACACGGACTCGCCGGCCGGACGCGTGGACTGGCGCAGCGACTACGGCAGCCACCGCTACCGGGTGTGCGAGCCGCCCCCGGCGGTGGCCGCCGGGGTGCGCCGGACGCTGGACCGGCTGGATCTGCCCTACGGCGCGTTCGACTTCGCCGTCACGCCCGGCGGTGAGTGGTGCTTTCCGGAGGTGAACCCGAGCGGGCAGTTCGGATTCGTGGAACAGGCGACGGGGCTGCCGATCACGGCCGCCGTCGCCGACTGGCTGGAAGGGAAAGGGATGTGAGAGCGGCCGAGGACGCCGAGGAGGAGCGCATCCTCACCGAGGCGCGGGTGGGTCTGGTGCGGCGGATGGACGAGGGCGGCACCGTCCTGTCCTCCCGGCTCGCGGAGGCCTTCCTGAACGTGCCGCGCCACCCGTTCGTCCCGGTGTTCTACCGCCGGGACGGGGAGCGCTTCGTCCCCTGGCCCCGCCCGGACGGCGGCCTCGCGGCGTGGGCGGCCCAGGTCTACGCGGACGACTCCCTCATCACCGAGGTGGACGGCCTGCACGCCGAGGACGCGGGACCGGAACCCGTCACGGGCGTGCCCACCTCGTCCTCGACCGCGCCAAGCCTGATGGCCGACATGCTCGACGCCCTCGACGTGGAACCGGGCACACGGGTGCTGGAGATCGGCACGGGGACGGGCTGCAACGCCGCGCTGCTGTGCCGCCTCGCCGGGGCGGAGAACGTCGTGACCGTGGACACCTCCGAACGCCTCGTCGCCGCGGCCCGGGAACGGCTGGGCGCGCTGGGTCCGGCGCCGGTGGTGCGTACGGCCGACGGCGCGGCGGGCGTACCCGGCCACGCGTCGTTCGACCGCGTCATCGCCACCTGCTCGGTGCGGCGGGTGCCCGCCGCCTGGCTCGACCGGTGCGCGGTGGACGGGCTGCTGGTGGTGCCCCTCAAGGGGACGCTGGCCGGTGGGGTGCTGGCCCGGCTGACGAAGCTCCCGGACGGCACGGCCGCCGGGCACCTCCTGCACACCCCGGCGGCCTTCATGCCGCTGCTCCCGCCCGGCGCGGGCGCGCGGGGGGCGGCGGACGACCCGGGGACGGCGGCGGACGGACGGCACCGCGACTCACCGCTGTCCGGGCGGGTGCTGGACGACTGGACGTTCTCCTTCTTCGCCCAGCTCCACCTGGGTCCGGACACCGAACGCGCGTACCGGCACACCGGCGGCGGCGCGCACACCACCGTGCTGTACGACCCCGGCGACGGCTCCCGCACCCGGGTGACCGACCACGGCGGGCGCCCCGGCGCGGCCGTCACCGTCTTTGGCCCCCGGGACCTGTGGGCACCCGTCGAGCGCGCGTACGAGCGGTGGCGGGCGCTGCACCGGCCCCGCCGCGAGTGGTTCACCGTCCGCGTCGGCCCGCACGGCCAGACCCTCGCCTACACCGCCCCCGGCGGCCGTACGCACCACTGGGACCTGTGACCCGCACCGCCCCGAGGCAGCACCGCACAGCGCGTCCGGGCCACGGCGGTGTTCACCGCCGTGGCCCGGACGCCGCGCACGCGCGGAAGCGTCCTACGCGTCTACGCGTCCTTCGGCTCCTCCAGGCGCGGGAAGAGCACCGCGCCCTTCGTCACCGTCGAGCCCGCCGGGAGCTGCCCCCAGCGGGCGGCGTCCTGGACGCGCTGTTCGGCCAGGGGGCCCAGCGGGGCCTCCGCGCCCAGGGAGTCCCACAGGAGCTGGGAGGTGCGCGGCATCACCGGGTTGAGCAGGACGGCGCAGGCGCGCAGCGACTCGGCGGCGGTGTAGAGGATCGTCGCCAGCCGCTCCTGCGCCTCGGGCGAGGTGTCCTTGGCGACCTTCCACGGCTGCTGCTCGGTGAGGTAGCCGTTGACCTGCTTGACGAAGTCGAAGACCGCCAGGATGCCGCCGGAGAAGTCCAGCTCGTCGCCGATGCGCCGGTCGGCTTCGGCGACGGCCTTCGCCAGGCCGTCCCGGACCGCCTGCTCGGCCTCGCCCGCGCCCTTCGCCTCCGGCAGCGCGCCGTCGAAGTACTTGTTGACCATGGCCGCCACGCGCGAGGCGAGGTTGCCGTAGTCGTTGGCCAGCTCACTGGTGTAGCGGACGGAGAAGTCCTCCCAGGAGAAGGAGCCGTCCTGGCCGAACTGGATGCCGCGCAGGAAGTACCAGCGGTAGGCGTCCACACCGAAGTGCCCGGTGAGGTCCTGCGGCTTGATGCCCGTCAGGTTGGACTTGCTCATCTTCTCGCCGCCGACCATCAGCCAGCCGTGCGCGGCGACCTTCCCCGGCAGCGGCAGGCCCTGCGCCATCAGCATCGCGGGCCAGATCACCGCGTGGAAGCGGAGGATGTCCTTGCCCACCAGATGCACGTCCGCGGGGAAGGTCTCCTCGAACTTCGCCTGGTCCGAGCCGTAGCCGACGGCGGTGGCGTAGTTCAGCAGGGCGTCGATCCACACGTAGATGACGTGCTTGTCGTCCCAGGGGACCTTCACGCCCCAGTCGAAGGTGGAGCGGGAGATCGACAGGTCCTCCAGGCCCTGCCGGACGAAGCTCACGACCTCGTTGCGCGCCGACTCGGGCTGGATGAACTCCGGGTGCCGCTCGTAGTGCTCCAGCAGCTTCGGCCCGTACTCGGAGAGCTTGAAGAAGTAGTTCTCCTCCTTGAGGAGGTCCACCGGCTTCTTGTGAACGGGGCAGAGCTTCTGGCCCGCCCACTCCCCCTCGCCGTCCAGCAGGTCGCCGGGGGCCTTGTACTCCTCGCAGCCCACGCAGTACGGGCCCTCGTACGAGCCCTGGTAGATCTCACCCTTGTCGTACAGGTCCTGCACGAACTCCTGGACGCGGGCGGTGTGCCGCTCCTGCGTGGTGCGGATGAAGTCGTCGTTGGCGATCTCCAGGTGCTCCCAGAGGGGCTTCCACGCCTCCTCCACGAGCCTGTCGCACCACTCCTGGGGGGAGACCCCGTTCGCCTCGGCGGTGCGCATGATCTTCTGACCGTGCTCGTCCGTGCCGGTGAGGTACCACACCTTCTCGCCGCGCTGGCGGTGCCAGCGGGTGAGCACGTCGCCTGCGACGGTCGTGTAGGCGTGGCCCAGGTGCGGAGCGTCGTTGACGTAGTAGATGGGGGTCGTGACGTAGAACGCCTTCGCCCCCTGCTGCTCTTCTCCAGTGGCCGCCATGGAAGAAATCCTAACGGCCCGCACCTCGCCGGATCGCCCGCATATCGGCCGCACACCGTCCGTGCGGGACGGAGGCGGACGGCCGGGGGGTGGTGCAGGCTGTACCCGCGATCCGCCGTCTGGGCCCATGGGCGGACACCCCGCGGATTCCTAGGGTCGAGTACATGAGCACCAGGAATCGGGGAGCGGCCATGAGCAGGGAAGACGCCGTCACGGGCGGGGGCGCCGGGGACGCCGGGCGGGGCGCGTGGGCGCTGCGGCTGGCGGACGTGCACCGCCGCTACGGGAAGGACGACGCGGCCGTCGCCGCCCTCGACGGGGTGAGCGCCGGCTTCGCGCCCGGCACCTTCACCGCCCTCATGGGTCCCTCCGGCTCCGGCAAGTCCACCTTCCTGCACTGCGCCGCCGGGCTGGACCGGCCCACCTCCGGACGGGTCGAGCTGGAGGGGCGGGACCTGGCCTCGATGAGCGAGACCGAGCTGACGAAGCTGCGCCGCGAGCGGATCGGCTTCGTCTTCCAGGCCTTCAACCTGCTGCCCGCCCTCACCGTCGAGCAGAACGTGACCCTGCCGCTGCGGTTCTCCGGGCGCCGCGCCGACGGCGCGCTGGTCGCCGAGACGCTGGCGCAGGTCGGGCTCGCCGACCGGGCCCGCCACCTGCCCGCCCAGCTCTCCGGCGGCCAGCAGCAGCGCGTCGCCATCGCCCGCGCGCTGGTCGTGCGGCCCGCCGTGCTCTTCGGCGACGAGCCGACCGGCGCGCTGGACACCCGTACCGCCGCCGAGGTGCTCACCCTGCTGCGGAACGCGGTGGACGGGGCGGGGCAGACGGTGGTGATGGTCACCCACGACCCGGTGGCCGCCTCGTACGCCGACCGGGTGCTGTTCCTGGCCGACGGGCGGCTGGTGGACGAGATGCGCGCCCCGACCGCCGACGCGGTCGCCGAGCGCATGACCTCCCTGGGCGCCTGGGGCGAGCAGGCGCGGCAGGCCGGTCAGCAGGAGCGGCAGCGGGCGGGGGGCGCGTTCTGATGACGGACCTGGCACTGCGGATGCTGCGGCACCACAAGAGCGCGAACGTCGCCACCTTCCTGGCGCTGCTCGTCGGCACCGCCATCGTGATGGCCTGCGGCGGGCTGATGGAGACCGGGCTGCGCGGCGACGCGGACCCGAAGCGGCTGGTCCGGGCGGACGTGGTGGTGGTCGGGGACCGCTCCTACCAGCCGCCGGTCGAGCGACTGGCCTCCTCGGAGGGCGAGCTCGACGGCTTCGGGGAGGACCTCGAAGGCCTCGGCGAGACGGTCGTGCTGCCCGAGCGGGTGCCGGTGGACGAGCGGGCCGCCGGTGCGGTGCGGTCGGTCGACGGGGCGGGGACGGTCGTCGCCGAGCACACCGTCGAGGCCGCCCTGCTCGACGGCGCGAAGGGCGTGGCGGGACTGACCGGCCTCGGCTGGTCGTCGGCCGCCCTGACCCCGTACGAGCTGACCTCCGGCGGGCGGGCGCCCGGCGCCTCCGGCGAGGTGGTGCTCGACGCCCGTACCGCCCGCGCCCAGGGTGTGCGCGCCGGTGACGAGGTGCGGATCGCGGCGCGGGGCACCTCGCGCGTCTACCGGGTGAGCGGCCTCGCCGAGCCCGCCGCCGGTGATGCGCCGCAGACCCCCCGGAACACCGTCTTCTTCACCGACGCGCACGCCGCCGGCCTGTCGCCCGCCGTGTCCGCCGTCGCGGTGGTCGCGGCGGACGGCACCGACCCCGGCGCGCTCGCGGACCGGATCGCCGACGCGCTCGGCGGACTGTCCGGCGCCGCGCCGGTGAAGGTGCTCACCGGTGGTGAGCGCGGCCAGGCCGAGGACCTGTCGGTGCTCCCCAGTGGAACGGTCCTGGTCGCGCTGGCCGGTTCCTTCGGCGGGCTGGTCACCATGATCGCGGTCTTCACCGTCTCCGCCACCATCGGGCTGTCGGTGCGGCAGCGGCAGCGGGAGTTCGCGCTGCTGCGGGCGACCGGCGGCACCCCGGGCCAGCTCCGCAGGATGCTGCTCGGCGAGACGCTGCTGGTGGCGGTGCCCGCCGCCGCGCTGGCGATGGTCGCGGGCCCGCTGCTGGGCGAGTGGCTGTACGGCCGGCTGGTCGGCCTGGGGGTGGCCTCGGACGCGGTCGGGTACCGGCTGGGCTGGCTCCCGGCGGTGGTGGCGGCCGGTGCGCTGCTGCTCACCGCGGTGCTGGGCGGCTGGCTGGGCGCGCGGCGCGCGGTGCGGGTCCGGCCGGTGGAGGCGCTCGCCGAGGCGTCGCTCCAGCGGCGCTGGGCGGGGCCGTGGCGGATCGGCTCCGGGATCGTCTGTCTGGTCATCCCCGTCGTCCTGGGCGTGCTCAGCCTGGTGCTGGGCCAGGGGATGGTCGGCGCCGTGGCCGCGGGCCCGGCGGTGTTCGTCATGGTCGTCGGCCTGGCACTGCTGGGCCCGGCCGTCACCCGGTGGGCGCTGCGGCTCCTGGACGGGCCGGTGCGGCTGCTGACCGGCGTCGGCGGCGGGCTGGCCCTGCTCAACGCGCACGCCCGCCGTATCCGGATGGCGGCCGTCGTCGTGCCGATCATGCTGGCCACCGGTGTGACCGTCGGCAACGTCTACATCCAGACCACCCAGGTCCAGGCGGGCAAGGACGCCTTCACCGGCAACCTGCGCGCCGACGCCGTGGTGGGCACCGCGGCGGGCGGGGTGACGCCTGAGCTGCTGGAGTCCGTGCGGCGGACCGAGGGCGTGGCCGCGGCCGGTGCGTACGTCACCACCGCCGGATACGTCGAGAAGCCCCTCCCCGGCGAGCTGGACGGGCTCACCACCGGCACGGCGGAACTGCCGCTCCAGGGCGTCAGCCCCGAGGCGGCGGAGCGGACCACGGCCGTCACCGTCACCGAGGGCAGCCTGGCGGAGCTGCGCGGCCGTACGGTCGCGCTGCCCGAGGCGGCCGCCGGGCACATGGAGCGCGGTGTGGGCGACACGATCCGGGTGCGGCTGGGCGACCGCGCCGCCGTGGATCTTCGGGTCGTCGCCCTCTTCGAGAACCGGCGGGGCGGCCAGGCCGCCCTCGCCCCGGCCGACCTGCTCGCCGGGCACACCACGGGCGGGCAGCCGCAGCAGATCCTGGTGCGCGCCGCGGAGGGGGTGCCGGACGAGCGGCTCACCGCCAACCTCGCCGCCCTGGCCGAGGACCACCCCGAGCTCGTCGTCGCCGACCGGGCCGCCCTGATCAGGGAGAACACCCGGCAGCTTCAGACCCAGGCATGGGTCAACTACCTGGCGGCGGCCGTGATCGCCGGATACACCGCGCTGGCCTTCGTCAACACCCTGGTGGTCTCGGTGAACGACCGGCGCCGCGAGTTCGGTCTCCAGCGGCTGTCCGGCGCCACCCGCGCCCAGGTGCTGCGGATGATGACCGTCGAGGCGCTGCTGACGGTGGCGATCGGGGCGGGGCTCGGCACCGTCGCCGCGCTGACCTCGCTGGTCCCGTTCAGCTTCGCGCTGACGGGCAGCCCGGTGCCGGCCGGCCCGGTGTGGATCTACGGGCTGGTGGTGGGGACGGCCGCGGTGCTCACCCTGGCCGCCACCCTGGTGCCGACCTGGAAGGCGCTGCGGGTCCGGCCGGCCGCCGCGGCGGCGGTCGCCGACTGAGCCGCCGGCCGGATCACCGACCGAGCGCCACGGCACGTATCCGGGCCGTAAGGACGGTTGCCCACGTCAACCATCCTTACGGCCCCGGTCCCCTCCCGTTCACCGAGCGGTCGTCCCCCGTCACATCCGCGCCCATACCGTCCTGAGCTGCACGGACATGGGAAATACGGAGGGGACCATGCGCAAGCTGCTGCCGCTGATCGGTACACACCCGGGCGGGAGATCCGCCCTCACCTGTCGCTACCGCTGCGGCGACGCCTGCTTCCACGAGGTGCCCAACACCAGCGGCAACGAGTACGCGGGCGACATCATCGCCGAGGCCCTCTCCCGCCGCTCGGTGCTGCGCGCCGGCGCCGCGGCCGGGGTGGCGGCCGCCGCCGGAGCGGCCGTACTCGGCGGCCGGCCGGACCCCGCGGCCGCGGCCGTCCCGGGACACGGCAAGGACTGGGACAAGGGCTGGGACAAGGGGCGCGGGAAGAACCGCCCCGCGCGCGGTCTGCGCTTCACCCCTGTCGCGCCGAACACCGCCGACGCGGTGACCGTCCCCGAGGGCTACGCCCAGAACGTCGTCATCCGCTGGGGCGACCCCATCCTGCGCGGCGCCCCCGCCTTCGACCCGGACCGGCAGAGCGCCAAGGCGCAGGCCGGGCAGTTCGGCTACAACAACGACTACCTCACCCTGCTGCCGCTGCCCGGCGAGCGCGGCCGGCAGGTCCTCTTCGCCAACCACGAGTACACCGACGAGCAGCTGATGTTCCCCGGGTACGACGAGGACGACCCCACCCGCGAGCAGGTCGAGATCGCCTGGGCCGCGCACGGCCTGTCCGTCGTGGTGGTGCAGGAGGAGCGCCGCACCGGTCGCCTCACCGCCGTCCCCCGCCACCACCTCAACCGCCGCTTCACCGCCACCAGTGAGTTCCGCCTCACCGGCCCGGCCGCCGGCAGCGAGCTGCTGCGGACCTCCGCCGACCGCACCGGCCGGAAGGTGCTGGGCACCCTCAACAACTGCGCGGGCGGCACGACCCCCTGGGGCACGGCGCTGTCCGCCGAGGAGAACTTCAACCAGTACTTCGCCCACGCCGACGCCGTCGCCGACCCGGACACCAGGGCGCGGCTGAAGCGCTACGGCATGACCGGCGGCGCCTCGGACCGCAAGTGGGAGCGGTTCGACGACCGCTTCGACCTGTCCAAGGAGCCCAACGAGGCCAACCGCTTCGGCTGGGTCGTCGAGGTCGACCCGTACGACCCGCACTCCGTCCCGCGCAAGCGCACCGCGCTCGGCCGCTTCAAGCACGAGGCGGCCCAGCCGCGGCTGACCGCCGACGGCCGCCCGGTGGTCTACATGGGCGACGACGAGCGCTTCGACTACTTCTACAAGTTCGTCTCCAGCCGGCGGATGATGCGCGGCGGCAGCCGCCGCGCCCGCGAGCACAACCTCACCCTGCTCGACGAGGGCACCCTGTACGTCGCGAAGCTGACCGGCGACAGCGCCGCCGACCAGACCTTCGGCGCCGGGGACCTCCCCTCCGACGGCGAGTTCGACGGCACCGGCCGGTGGATCCCGCTGGCCACCGGCGACGTCTCGCACGTCCCCGGCATGACGGCCGAGGAGGTCTACGTCTTCACCCGGCTGGCCGCCGACAAGGTCGGCGCCACCAAGATGGACCGTCCCGAGGACGTCGAGCCCAGCCCGCGCACCGGCCGCGTCTACGTCGCGCTGACCAACAACTCCCGCCGCGGCACGGACGGCAACCCGCTCGCGGACGAGGCCAACCCGCGCAACGCCAACAAGCACGGCCACGTCCTGGAGCTGGCCGAGCGCCGGAGCGACCCGGCCGCGGACACCTTCGCCTGGCGGCTGTTCCTGGTCTGCGGCGACCCGGAGGACCCCGCCACCTACTTCGCGGGCTTCCCCAAGGACCGGGTCAGCCCGATCTCCTGCCCGGACAACCTCGCCTTCGACACCTTCGGCAACCTGTGGATCTCCACCGACGGCAACGCGCTCGGCTCGCACGACGGCCTGTTCGGCGTCGCCACCACCGGCGAACGGCGCGGTGAGGTACGGCAGTTCCTGACGGTGCCCACCGGTGCCGAGACCTGCGGCCCGATCGTCCAGGACCGCCGGGTGCTGGTCGCCGTCCAGCACCCGGGCGAGGTGGACGGCGCCAGCTACGAGCAGCCCGCCTCCGCCTGGCCCGACGGGCCGGGCCGGGCCGTCCGCCCGTCGGTCGTCGCCGTCTGGCGCCGGGACGGCCGGGACATCGGCGTCTGACGCCCTGCCCGCCTTCCCGTCCTCCTTTCCCCACCCTCCCCTCTCGTGCGGGTGTGTCCCCCCGTACGGACGCCGCCGCCCCGCCCGTTCCCGGGCGGGGCGGCGGCGCTTTCCGCGCGGCGGGCCGCCTGCCGGGCCGGGCTCCCGTCCCCCGCCGAACCGCCGCCCGCCCCGCGCACCGGCTCGCCGGGAACGCCGCGGCACCCGGCAGGGCGACCCGCTGACCGGCGAGAACACCACTCTTGACATGTCCTCGGTATGCATGCTCCGGGACCGGGAAGGAGGAAACCAAGCAACCGTCCCGAAAAGGTGAAGTCATGGAGATTACCGGCATCATTACCGCGATCATCATCGGTATCGTGATCGGTGTGCTGGGACGTCTGGTCGTACCGGGACGTCAGCGGGTGGGTGTGCTGCTGACCATCGTCGTCGGTATCGTCGCGGCCCTGATCGGTACGTTCATCGCCGCCGGTCTCGGTGTCGCCAGTACCGGGGGTGTCGACTGGATCGAGCTGCTGATCCAGATCGGGCTGGCCGCGGTCGGTGTCGCCGCCGTGGACCGCGCCAAGGTGCGTGCCTGACGTCCCGCAGCCCCGGACACCGGTAACCCCCCACGCTTCCCCCGCCTCCGGCGGGTACCCGGCCCGGCGGGAGGGCGGCCCTCGACGGCCGCCCTCCCGCCGGGCCTCCGGCTTGCCCGGGACCGGGACGTCCCCCGGCCGGGGCGGCGGTCGTGCCGGACGACGGCCGCGTGCTCCGGCATGTCCTCCACGCGGCCGTCGGGGCGCCCGGCCGAGATCTGCGCCGGTACGGCCATCCGCCGGTCCGGCAGGAAGCCGAGCCCGCACGGTGCGGACCTCCGGCGTCCGAAGTCCCTCGTCGAACCGGTGGCATATTCCTGAGGTCCATTCGCGAGGCGGGCCCTCCCCCGGGAATTCCGGAGCTCCCTGCGTAACGATGTTGGCGAAATGCTTTCGGGCGGTCTCGTGGAGTGGTCCGGTGATGTGCTGAACTGGTCGGCGGCGTTCGGGGGGCGTGGCGATGTTGCGTCTGATGACGGTTGTGCGGGTGGGTAACGTCCGTTGTCTCGGCCGTGCTGATCGGCATGTGGGTCAACGTGTTCACCGGCCAGTCAGTCCCGCACCGCCTCACTGTGTGGGGCCGGTCAGGCGGCCGGCACGGTGCCGGGCTGGTCATGCACGTTTGCTACCGCGTTGATCTGATCTGTGCCCGCCTGGGTGAGGAAGACCCACGTCCCGTAGACGCCCCACATGAGGCCGAGCAGCGAACTCGCGGCGTAGAAGCCCATTCCGTTGGTGGAGCCGACGGTGGCGAACAGTCCGGCGGCGGCGATACCTGCCGCGAACACGACGAGCGCGACGACGAGGATGGGCCGCGCATGCTGGGACGTGCCACGGCGGGCTGCGTGGTCGAGCACCGAGAGCAGACTTGCGCTTGCTGCTGCGGCGACCAACAGTTCGACCCCGAGCGCCCAGGTCGGTTGCGGCAGGGTGACCAGCGATGCGGTGACTGTGGTGGTCAGGAACAGGGAGACGGTTTGCGCGGCGCGGTTGCGGTATTCCTGGGAGGTGGCGACGACGTCGAAGCGGAAGGCGACAACGATGAAGGTGAGGCCGGTGAGGCCGGCGGCGCTTCCGCCGACGGTTGCAGCGAACGTGGTCCACATGGCGGTTGCTCCTGTGCGATCCATGCTGGGGTGGAAGGTCCCGGTGCGGTGAAGTGCGGTGGGCGGCGGCCGTCGCGCCGCCGCCCACCTCGCGGAACTACCTCGTTTCGACCTTGGCCATCGGGTCCTCACCGTTCTCCAGGGCGTTCACCGCGTTCTTCCAGGACGGGTCGGCCGAGTAGAGCTGGCTGCGCAAGTAGGCCCACACGAGAGCCCGCAGAGTCGCCACGCGCTCGGGATTTTCGTCGTCCGTCTCTGCCGCGTCGTATCCGGATATGCCACCGAAGATGTGACCAGCGCCGTACATGGTCACCATGGTTTTGTTGCCGCCGGGGCTGGCCGAGTAAGCGTCAGCACGGTAGCTGAGCCGATTGGAGAAGTTGGGGTTGAGGTCCTGATCGCCCACGATGATCAGGCCGGTGCCTGTCATCTGCTCGAAGTCGGTGTAATACAGCACCGGGTAGTTCGTCTTGGCCCACTCGGCGAAGTGCTCGTCGTTGCCGATGCCCGGAGCTCCGATGAGCACTCCCGCCTTGACACGAGAGTCGGAGAGGTCCTTCGGCCGGTCGTCGTCCGGGTCCAGCATCTGGGCTCCGAGGAGGAGGGAGACGGTGTTGCCGCCCAGGGAGTGTCCTACGGCACCGACACGGTCCCTGTCGATCCGCCGTTCGGCAAGACCAGGGACGGCGGCCTCGATGTCGTCGAGGCGGTCGAGGATGTTGTGCATGTCGGTGGCGCGGTCACGCCAGAACAGGGGCGCGTCCTTGAGGTCGGTGTCGCGCAGACCGAGGGCCGTCGAGTCCAGGTGGGTCGGCTGGATGACCGCGAACCCGTGGGCGGCGAAGAAGTTCGCCAGCGGCCCGTAGCCGTTGTAGGAGGACAGAAAGTTCGCCGGCCCGTGCCCGTGGGACAGGAGGATGAGCGGCAGGTCGGTGCCGGTCGCGGGGATCGACACCTTGACCTCCAGCGGCACGGGCCGGCCGGGAACGTCGAGGGTGACCGGGTGGTAGGTGAGGACGGGTTGCGACGCGTTGACCGGGATGTTGGCGGCGTCGCTGTACGGCTTGCTCATCGGAGCCCTCTTTCGAGATCGGTGTTGACATGGCGCCTGTCGTAACTGGCGGTAGGCATGGAACTGGCGGTCGTGGCCGCGAGCCTGATGGGCCAGGAACGGCCGCCCGGCACCTGGGCTGGTGTGGACGGTGATCTCCGCAGCGGTGCACAGATCTCGTCAGGTGCTCGTCCCGCGGTCTGACGGCAGGGGGAGGGCGACTGACTCAACCATCGACTGTCATGACTCCCTAGCCCGACGGATGCACTTGTCTTGCCGGGAACTGTAAGATCAACTGGACAAACCGAACTAGGGCGAAAGTGACATGACTGGGTCCGCAATCGATGGGCGTCGCAGAAGAGCACGGTTCGGAGTCGAGAGCCTGGTTGTGCGCGTTGCCGATGGTGACTTCCCGACCGTTGTGAACAGCGGGTTCACTGTCAAGATCACGCATGGCGGCTCTGCACCCCCTTTTCGGTACCTCGGGCGAACCCAGGGTCCCCCTGTTCCTGGCGCGGTGACGGTGATCGAGCCCCATGAGGTCGTGAGCTGCCTCGATCAGGACAAAGCCGCCGCTGACGGCCAGGCCATTGTGCAACTGATGTTCATTGACGCCGATCTCATGCCGGCCGGCACAGGCCGGCCGCGCTTTCATGAGGTGACCTATTCAGACCGCAGCCTCTTCAACGGCATTGCTGCGCTGCACAGGGGTCTGGCGCACGGCGAGGACGAGTTGGATCTCGAGTCGTCGCTGATCCGCCTGCTGAACGTCCTGCTCACCAGGCATGCGGATGCTCCCGGCGCAGTGAGTCCGACACTTCGTCCTCGAGCGCTTCGTCAAGTACGGGAGATACTCCACAGCCAACTGAACTCCAACATCAAGCTCGACGACCTCGCGGCAGTCGCCGGTTGCAGCAAACGCCACTTGATCAGGAGTTTCCAGCAGGCTTACGGGGTTCCACCGCACCATTACCGGACCCTGTTGCGCATGGCCCGCGCCAAGTCCATGCTGGCAGCGGGACGATCCGTGGCAGAGACCGCCGCCGAGCTTGGTTACTGTGACCAGAGCCAGCTCAACCGGCACTTTCGGCGGGAGTTCGGCATGAGCGCAGGTGGCTATGCCAGGACCGTGCGGTAGACCTGCGATGTCTTGGCTCAACTGCCACCTTGCCGGCCCCCATGGGAAAGCGCTGACCGGTGGGCCGGGTCACGTCCGCTGGAGTGGTGTATCGACGGCCACTCGGTGATCTCGGTCTGAGGCTATGCGGTGAGTTCGGTGGGCAGGGCCGGGTCGTCGGTTTCTGACTCGATCGGGTGGAGTCGGGCCTTGGCGAGGAGTTCGCGGCCCATGTAGCGGCGGGCTTCGGTCCACTCGTCGTTCTGCTCGGCCAGGACCGCCCCGACCAGCCGGATGACGGCGGTGCGGTCGGGGAAGATGCCGACCACGTCGGTGCGGCGGCGGATCTCCTTGTTCAGCCCGCTCAGACGCGGGTCGGCGAGCATCGTGAGGACCTGGGCCCTGGTTCGGTCGCGATCATTGATGCCGGGCGCGTTGTCGTCGGCGTCGGAGGTGGCTGAGATCGTGTAGTTCCAGGTCCCGTGCTGGTCATGGGGTGTGATGGGCAGGGAGTGCAGGTGGTCGCGGCTGACGGAGATGCCCACCGGGTAGGTGCAGGTGTCCAACTCGGCGTGTGCTCGCAGGCCCGTTCTGGTCCGGGTTGCGGCGATGCTGTTGACGACGACCTCGTGGCTGGTCAGGGGCCTTCCTCGCCAGTTCATGGTGATGTGGGAGAACAGCCGGTGCTCGATCTTGTTCCATTTCGAGGTGCCCGGTGGAAAACGGCAGACGGTCACGGTCAGGCCCGTCTGGGCGGCGAAGGCGGCGAGTTCGGCCTTCCATAACCGGTAGCGGTAGCTGTTGGATCCTCCGCAGTCCGCGGTGA
Source organism: Streptomyces carminius (assembly GCF_002794255.1). Lineage (GTDB taxonomy): Bacteria > Actinomycetota > Actinomycetes > Streptomycetales > Streptomycetaceae > Streptomyces > Streptomyces carminius. The sequence goes on along the minus strand of NZ_PGGW01000070.1, from coordinate 24,981 downwards.
TCAACAAGCGTTCGGCGTTCGGGTGGTCCGTCAGGCCGCGAGCCTGCCACCAGCGGCGGATGGACTCGACGGCGAACACCGAGGTGTCGTGGTCGGTGCCGACGTTCACCCAGCCGCTGTCGTTGGCCAGGTCGTATATCCCGAAGGGGATCGCCACCTCGACGTCGGGGCCGATGAAGTAGAAGCTGTGATCCTCCACTTGCACCGGATCGCCTGCCGGGCGCCACTGCCGACCGGGATTGGGCAACTGCCCCAGCTGTTCCTTCTTCTCGGCATCGATGCTGATCACCGGCTGGCCGGCGGACTGGTGTTCCTTGACCTGCTCGTTGAGGTAGCGGCTGCGATCCGATCGGCCATCCCGAGATGGAGGCCATTCGCGCGGCCGCCGAACGCACCGGCTCCCGCTACCTCACCGGCGCCTACCTGCTGACGACGCTCGAGCCCTGCCCCATGTGCACCGCCGCCGCGATCTGGGCGAAGATGCGCGGCGTCGTGTTCGGCGTGACCCAGCTCGACGCCCGGCAGTGGGCGGCCGAGCACCCCGACCGGACGTTCACCTGGCGGCAGATCGGCATCCGGGCCCGGGACGTCGCGCGGGCCGGGCACCCCCGGCTGGACGTTCACGAGGAGGTCTGCCGGGAGGAGTGCCTGGAGCTCTTCCCGCTCACGGCCCGGCACGCCCCGGTGGGCGGCGGGGCCAAATCCGGCTGACACCCGCGCCGGGCCCGGCCGCACCGGCGTGCGGCGTGGAGCGGTCAGCCCCCGGCCGGGCCGCCCCGCGCGAAGGCGTCCAGGATGCGGCCCACGGCGCGCTCGAACGCCGCGTCGTAGTCGGTCGGCCCCGGGTTCTCCGCGAACGCCGCGGCCAGGTGCGGGTAGTGCCCGCTGCCCAGCTCACCGGCCAGATACGCGCCCCGTACCGCCTGCTCCTCCTCCGGCGACCAGGGCACGGCGCGGGCGCGTTCGGCCACGGCCAGCTCGTCGGAGACGAACGCGAGCACACTGCTGTTGATCATCGCCAGCAGTTCCAGCTTGGTGCCGCCGGGCGCGTCCAGCCCCTCCAGGGCCGCCATGCACCGCTCCAGGTAGCGCAGTGAGTGAGGCGTGAAGCCGTACGCCGAGGACAGCAGCCGGGTGAGCCAGGGGTGGCGGCGCAGCAGGGCGCGGGTGTCGCGGGCGACCGTCAGCATGTCCGCGCGCCAGTCGCCGGTGGGCAGGGACGTCAGGTCGTGCTCGGCGGAGACCGCGTCGACCATCAGCTCGTACAGGTCCTCCTTGCGCGGCACGTAGTTGTAGAGCGACATCGTGCCGCAGCCCACCTCGGCCGCCACCCGCCGCATGGAGACCGCCTCGATCCCGTCGGCGTCGGCGACGCGGACGGCCGCCCCGGCGATCTCGGCCCGGGTGTGGGCGGGGCGTGGTCCGCGGCCGGTCCGCTCGGGACGGGCCCAGATCACCTCGGGGCGGGGGGAACGTCCGCCGGCTGCCATCGGTCATCACCTCGCCCCCATCGTAGTTACGTACGACGTACGTAGTGGTGTACCGTGACGGCATGACTACTACGTACGCCGTACTTAGTGAAGGACTGGAGAAGCGTTTCGGCGAGGTGCACGCCCTGCGCGGGCTGGACCTGGCCGTCCCCGCGGGCACCGTCCGCGCCCTGCTGGGCCCCAACGGAGCGGGCAAGACCACCGCCCTGCGCGTCCTGACCACCCTCACCGCGCCCGATGCCGGTACCGCCCGCGTCGCCGGCCATGACGTCGTGCGCGAGGCGGCGGCCGTACGCCGGGCCATCGCCGTCACCGGCCAGGAAACCTCGGTCGACGACGACCTGAGCGGACGCGAGAACCTGCACCTGTTCGCCCGGCTGCGGCGGGTGCGCGGCCCGGCGGCCCGGGCGCGCACCGACGGTCTCCTGGAGCGCTTCGGCCTCGCCGAGGCCGCCGACCGCCTGGTGCGCACCTACTCCGGCGGCATGCGCCGCCGCCTCGACCTCGCCGCCGGACTGCTGCTCCCGCCGGAGGTCCTCTTCCTCGACGAGCCCACCACCGGCCTCGACCCGCACAGCCGCAACCGCATCTGGGAGGCCGTCGGCGAACTCGCCGGCGAGGGCACCACGGTGGTGCTCACCACCCAGTACCTGGAGGAGGCCGACCGGCTCGCCGACGGGGTGGTACTCCTGGGCGGCGGCCGGGCCCGCCTCCAGGGCAGCCCGGCGGAACTGAAGGCGCGGATCGGCTCCTGGGCGGAGATCGTCGTCCCCGACGAGACGGCGCTGTCCGCGGCGGCCGTCGTCCTCGGCCCGCTCACCGGCTCCGAACCCGTGCTGGACCGCGAACGGCTGGCCGTCGGAGCCGTCGCCACCGATCCCGCGCTCACCCTGCCCCGCATCGTCCGCGAACTCGACGCCGCGGGCGTGCCGCTCGCCGACGCCGCCCTGCGCCCGCCCACCCTCGACGAGGCGTTCCTGCGCCTGACGGGGGAGCACGCCGAGTCCGCCGGGAAGGGGACCGCCGCATGACCGCCCTCGCCCACACCGCGTACGACACCCGCGCGGTGCTCGGCCGCCATCTCGCCCGTGCCCGCCGCGCTCCCGGCCTGCTCGTCGTCACCCAGGCCATGCCGCTGGCCCTGCTGCTGTTCTTCGGGTACGTCTTCGGCCCCGCCGTCTCCCTCCCCGGCGGGGCCGACTACCGCGCCTACCTCGTGCCGGGCCTGTTCGCCGTCACCGCCGCCGGGGGCCTGGTCACCGGCATGCTCCAGGCCGCCCAGGACGCCGGGCGCGGGGTGACCGACCGGCTGCGCACCCTGCCGATCAGCCGCGCCGCCGTCCCCGCCGGACAGGCCGCCGCCGACGTCCTCACCACCGCCGCCGGACTGCTGCCGCTGCTGCTGGTCGGCTACGCGGTCGGCTGGCGGCCCGAGCGCGGCCCGGGCGCCCTGGCCGGGATGCTCGGCATCCTGCTGCTGTTCCGGCTGGCGACGGTCTGGGTGGGCATCCACCTCGGCCTGGTCATCCGCGACGAGGCGGCGGCCGGGCAGCTCGGCAGCTCCACCTTCATGGTCCAGCTCCTGTCCAACGCCTACATCCCGACCGCCGGGATGACCGACTGGCTGCGCGCCGTCGCCGAGTGGAACCCGATCAGCGCCGTCGCCGCCGCCTGCCGCGAGCTGTCCGGCGGCGAGGCCGCCGCGGCGAACGACGTCCCGGGCGCCGCCTGGCCGGTGTCGCATCCCGTGGTGGCGGCGGTCGGCTGGTCGGTGCTGCTGCTGGCGGTCTTCGTCCCGCTCGCCGTACGCCGCCACGCCCGCGGCGCGGACGGCCGCTGAGAGGCGGAGGAGGAGGTGCGGACGGCCCGCCCGGGGGGGTGGAGGCGGGCCGTCCGCAGCATGGGGTCGAGCGGGCGTCGCGCACCCGGGTGGACCTCGTCCATGGATTGTGGGCGCCGGAGCTCCCCGCGCCCGTGTCTCTGGTGTGCTTTAACCCGAAAGAGGCGGGTGTTCGAGGGAGGCGCCGGTGGGCGGGGGGCGAATTCTCCGCCCGAACCGATGAGTTGTGCGGCGCGTGGTGATCGAAGTGGGGGAGGGTGGTGGTAGCAGTGGTCCGGCCGCTCGCACGCCCTGCCGGACCAGGAACGGAGGCGCCCGTATGTCCACCCGCAAGGCCGTCGTCGAGAAGTACCTCGAAGGGTTCCGCCGTGGGGACCACGACATGATCCTGTCCTGCCTCACGGACGACGTGGTGTGGGACATGTACGGCTACACCACGCTGCAGGGCAGGAGGGCCTTCGCCGCCGAGATCGACAACGAGGCCTTCACGGGGCACCCCACGATCACGGTCGACAGCCTGGTCGAGGAGGGCGACACCGTCGTCGCCGCCGGCGGGGGCAGCGCGGTGCGGAAGGACGGCGATGTGCTGCACTTCCGCTTCGCGGACGTCTTCCACTTCGACGGCGATCTCGTCGGCCGCCTGGAGACGTACCAGGTCAACCTCGGCTGAGCGGGCCCGGGCTGCGCCCGTGCCCGGGGTGCGGGTGGGTGCGGTTTCTGTGGGGTGGTGGGGTCGGGGCCGGTCCGGGGCGGCCGTTCCGGACGGTACGATTTACGGCCGTTGCCGTGCCACGTTTCCTCGCCCGCTCATTGGCCGCAAATCGCTCCCCTGGCCTTCGGCATGGGGGACCCCAGAGTGTCCGGAACGGCCGCCCCTCCCCGTCCCCTCCCGCCGTCCCCCGACTGCGCCCGGTCACCCGGTGCGGACGCACCGGCGGCAGGCGCGGGCGGAGGCCGCCACCACGGTGTGCGACACGGTGGCGAGGACGCCGCTGACCGCCACCAGCGGCCAGTTCGCGGTCAGCGGTGAGGACACGACGAGCGCGAGCGCGGACAGACCCAGGGTCACGCCGGTCGCGGTGCCGGTCCACGCGGTCGCCAGCGGCAGCCGGCGTGCCGCGGACAGCCGGGCGGGCAGCCGGCGGGCCAGGGTGCCGGTGGTGATCAGCGCCGTCGCCGCGAGCAGTGCGGCCCCGGCGGCGGCCCCGGCCAGGGGCAGAGCAAGGAACCGCGCCACGGGCGGCAGTTGACCCCCCTGGCCGGTGACCAGGAACAGCCACCAGCAGGCGGCCAGGAGCGGCGCGGTCAGGGCGACGGCCCGCGCGGTGTGCCGTACCTGGGCGACGGTCAGCTCCCGCTGACAGGACGGCGCCACCTCCTCGACGGTGCCGAACTCGGCCACGGCCCGCCGGACGGCGAGCCGGTGCGGCAGTCCCTCGGCGGCGTACGCCGTCACCGTGTCCGCGAGACCGTCCCGCAACTCCGCGACCAGCCGCGCGCGGGCCCGCTCCGGGCCGTACAGGGCCGCCGCCAGCTCGGCGGCGTACTCCTCGACGTCTTCGATCTCCCCGGCCGTCCTCATGCGGTGGCCTGGCCCCGTCGTACGGGGGCGGGGTTCAGTACGGAGCCGATCGCCGCCGTGAACTCGCGCCAGGCCGCCCGCTCCCCGTCCAGGGCGCGCCGTCCGGCGTCGGTGAGCTCGTAGCGGCGTCGCCGCCGCTCGCCGACGGAGTCCCAGGTGCTGCGCAGCAGGCCGGTCCGCTCCAGCCGGTTCAGTGCGGGATAGACCGTGCCGGTGCGCAGTTCGAGCGTTCCGGAGCTGCGCTGCTGGACCGCGGTGATGATCGCGTAGCCGTGCAGCGGCCCCGGCTCGAGCACGGCCAGCAGCAGGCCGTCCAGGTGTCCTCGTACCGCGTCCGCCTTCATGAGTGGGCAGCCTACACAAGGGTTTTGTAGGCGTGGTATCTATTGGCAGCCAACATATTCGTCGTCGGTACGGGAGAGTCCGCGATGACCAAGTTCCTGCTGTCCGTGCACGTCCTCGCGGCGATCCTGGTGGTCGGGCCGATCGCCGTGGCCGCCTCGCTGTTCCCGCGTTACGCGCGGCAGTCGGCGTCCGGGGGCGGGGATTCGGGGGAGCGGGACGCCGGGGTCGCCGTGCTCCTGCACCGGATCTGCCGGAGTTACGCCGTCGTCGGCGTCGCCGTCCCGGTCTTCGGGATCGCCACGGGCGCGCAGCTCGGTGTTCTCACCGACGCCTGGCTGCTCGTCTCGATGCTGCTGACCGCGCTCGCCGCTGCTCTGCTGGTGCTGGCGATCGTGCCCGGGCAGCGGCGGATGCTCGCGCCGGTGGCGGGTGTGGAGGGCGCGGGGGACGGGGGCGGGACCGGCGTGGCGGTACGTCCGGCGGCGGCCCGGCTGGCCATGCTCACCGGCGTCTTCAACATCCTGTGGGCGATCGTCGTCGTCCTGATGATCGTCCGGCCCGGCTCCACCACGGGAGCGTGAACGTGATGCGCATGCTGCGGATCGCCGCCGGCGCCGAGGCCGCTTCGCTGGCCGTCCTGCTGCTCAACCTGCTCACCGTCCACGCGGAGCCGGTCAGCTCGCTGATGGGTCCGCTGCACGGCATGGCCTATCTGGTCACCGTCATCGCCGCCTGGCAGGCCACGACCGCCGCCGCCCCGGCGGCCCGCTGGTACTCCCTCGTGCCCGGTGTCGGAGGGCTGCTCGCCCTGCGCCGTGTCGGGAGGGGCACGGAAGGCAGTCCCGCGGCGGGGTGAGGGTGTCGTGCGGTGGGTGCGGGTTGGGTGGGTGGTGGGGTCGGGGCCGGTCCGGGGCGGCCATTCCGGACGGTACGATTTACGGCCGTTGACGTGCCACGTTTCCTTGCCCGCTCATTGGCCGCACATCGTACTTGAGTGTCCGGAACGGCCGCCCCTCCCCGTCCCCTCCCCGCCGTCGCCGGGTGCATCATCGCCGTGCCTGTGGTCCTCCACCCCCGCCGGTTCGTACACGTCGGGTGACGCCCCGCCCCGCGGCCGCACTGCCGGCCACTCGCCCCCGCACGTGAGGGCGGCCGAGGCACACCTTCCGTCGTGGGGCGGGGCGACGATCCCGTCCGTGGCCGGACTGCCGACCACTCGCCCGTGCACAAAGGGCGACCAGGACGCACTGCCACCGTGGGGCGGCCGGGGTGCTGCTCGTCCCCGGTGTGTGGCGGTGTCCCCTTGGGAGAACCGGGGCGACCTGCGGGCACGTCCGGCGGGCCGGCCGGTATCGGCTCCGGGCGGTCATCCCGGGAGTGGGCTCGGCCCGGGAGTGGCCCTGTGGGGAGCGGGTTCGGTCCGGAGGTATGCGGGGTGTGGTCGGAGGAGCGTCCCGGGGACGGGTTCGGTCCGGGGTGTGGCCGGGTGGCCGTTTCGGGGGTGGGCCTGGTCCGGGGCGTGCGGGGGATGTGGTCCGCAGCCGGGGGACGGCGGGAGGGGACGGGGAGGGGCGGCCGTTCCGGACACTCAAGCGTTATTTGCGGCCAATGAGTGGGCGACAGAACGTGACACGATCACGGCCGTAAATAATGCCGTCCGGAATGGTCGCCCCGGACCGGCCCCGCCCCCCGCACCCACCCAACCCGCACGTACCCCGCGCACGCCTCCCTGTGGGCGGGGAAGGGAAAGGTGCGGGGCGGTTCCCCGCGGGGCTTCGGCCGGTACGGTGGTGCGCGCCTCGCTCGAAACATGTTCCGGAAGAATTGCTGCGATGTACCGGAAAGTGGCCGGAAATTTCCATCGGGTGGTGGTGTGAGGGGCGGGCCGCAAGGTCGGTTTCCCCTCTTCTGACCGGCTGTGGCGGGTGCTGTGACTGCCGGTGGGGGTGTGAAAAAGGCCAACCTGGGACGGCCGTTGTTCTACAGGTTGTCAGGCGTGGAACCCCGTTCTTAGCCTGGGAGCGCTCCCGAGCTTGGTCCGGCACCCCGTGATCCGCGCAACACCCCACCGTCGCGCTTGCGTCGGCCGCTCCGCCGCCGGTTCGGCACACCCCCCGCAAACCGGTGTGCACCGGCGAGTGAACGGCTTTCTGCCGGTCGTGGCAGAGGGCCGGTCCCGCCGATCGCACGCCTTCACGATGGAGGTCCCCCCACATGCGCTCCCACAGACATCGGCCCTGGACATGGGCGGCCGCGGCCTTCGTGGCCGTCGCGAGCCTGACCGTCACCACTCTCGGTGGTGCACAGGCGGACACCGCTGAATCCTTCCAATCCGCCGCCGTGCTGGCTGATCCCCCGGTGGAGGACGAGGGTGCGGACTGCCGGGTGGGTCAGGGTGGTTCGGCCAACACCTCGATGCTGCCCGACCCGTTCACCAAGATGGACGGCACGCGCGTGGCCACCAAGGAGGACTGGCGGTGCCGGCGCGCGGAGATCAGGGAGCTGGCCGAGCGGACCGTCTACGGTGACAAGCCCGCCAAGCCCGACAGTGTGACCGGCACGGTCACCTCCTCCCGGATCACCGTCAACGTCAGCCACCAGGGCCGCACCGCCAGTTTCTCGGCGAGTGTGCAGCTGCCCAGCGGGTCCGGCCCGCACCCGGCGGTGATCGTCTACGGCGGGTTCGGCGCGGACACCGCCACCATCCGCAACTCCGGCGCGGCCGTCATCAGCTACGACCCCTTCGCGGTCGGGCAGGAGGGCACCGGGCGCAACAACAAGTCCGGGGCGTTCTACAGCATCTACGGCGCGCAGAGCGGCACCGGGCTGCTGGGGGCCTGGGCCTGGGGCGTCAGCCGGATCATCGACGTGCTGGAGGCCTCCGGCGGCAGCGTGCTCAAGGCCGACGCCACCGGGGTGACCGGCTGCTCGCGCTACGGCAAGGGCGCCTTCGTGGCCGGCGCGTTCGACCAGCGCATCGCGCTGACCATGCCGATCGAGTCCGGCAGCGGCGGGGTGGGCGCCTTCCGCTCCATCGCGCGCGAGAGCGGCGCGCAGCCGCTGAGCAGCGCCTACGGCGAGCAGCCCTGGCTGGGGGACGCGTTCGGCTCCTACACCGGCAACCCCAACTCGCTGCCGGTGGACACCCACGAGGTGGTGGGCATGATCGCGCCGCGCGGTCTGCTCATCATGGACAACCCGCACGTGGAGTGGCTGGGTGCCCAGTCCGGGGCGGTGGCGGCGCTGGGCGGCGCGGAGGTCTACAAGGCCCTGGGCGCGCAGCAGAACATCAGCTACTGGTCCGACGTCAGCGACGGCACGCACTGCGCCAACCGCAGCGAGTGGCGCGGCCCGATCCAGCAGAGCATCCAGAAGTTCCTGCTGAACACCGGCAGCGCCCCGGGCGTCTTCCGGATCTCCGCCAAGAAGTCCGCCAGCCTCTCCCAGTGGCGCAACTGGCAGACCCCCACCCTCACCGACGGCGGCGGTACCGGCGGCACGACCGCCGGTACCGACGGCGGCACCACCGCGGGTACCGACGGCGGCACCACCGCCGGGAACAATGGCGGGGGTGACAACGGTGGTACGACTGCCGGTACCAACGGCGGCACCAACGGCGGCACCACCGCGGGGAACAACGGCGGTACCGGCAACGCCACCTGCACGGCCACCCTGGAGGAGTCGCAGCGCTGGGGCGACCGCTTCAACGTCCAGGCCACCGTGCGGGCCGGCTCCACCTCCATCAGCAACTGGACGGTGAACGTCCAGCTCAACGGAGGACAGTCGATCCAGAACTCCTGGAGCGCCTCCTTCTCCACCAGCGGCAGCAACATGACCGTGCGGCCCAGCGGCAACGGCACACTGGCCGCCGGGGCCTCCACCGGCTTCGGCTTCACCGTGATGGCCAACGGCAACTGGAACCTGCCCCGCGTGGTGGGCTGCACCGCCTCCTAGCACGGCCTCGTACACCCGGTGGCGTGGCGGCTTCGAGCCGCCACGCCACCGGCGCGTCGGTCAGGAGCGGTCGGCCGTGACGGTCAGGCCGCGGATCTCGTAGCCGTCGATCGCGTCGTTGAAGGTGACGCGGGGCGGGACGGCCAGACGGATGCCGGGCAGGGCGAACAGCCGGGCCAGGAGCGTGTCGGTGGCCAGGACCGCGATGCCCGCACCGGGGCAGCGGTGCGGGCCGTCGCCGAAGGACAGGCCCGCGCCGATCTCCCGGCCGGGGCGGACGGACAGCGGGCAGGGACCGGTGGCGGCCGGGTCGGTGTTGGCGTCGGCCAGGTGGATCTCGACCGGTGCGCCGGCGGGGACGGTGACCGGTGCTCCGCCGCCGTCCAGTTCGAGGGCGGCCGTCGTACGGCGCTTCAGCCGGGACACCACCGGCTCCAGGCGCAGGATCTCGTGCAGCAGGGCGAGGCGTCCGGCCTCGTCGGCGGTGCGGTACGTCTCCAGCAGGGTCTCGTCGGCGAGCAGGTGCCAGGCTGCGGCGGAGACGAACTCGCGGGTGGTGACCATGCCCGCCGCCGCGAACGTGAGGCATTCGCCGAGGATCTCGGCGTCCGTGCAGCCCTCGTCGATCAGGTGCGAGATCAGGTCGTCCCGGGGTTCGCGGCGGTGGGCGCGTACGGCCGGGCGGACGTCGGCGAGGTGGACGGCGAGCCAGGAGATGTTCAGCCGGACGAGCCAGTAGAGACCGGAGGGGCTGGTCAGGCCGGGTCTGCCGAACTTCTCGGGGAAGAAGCGCTCCAGCCGCCGGCGGACGCCGGGCCTGCTGTGGGTGAGGCCGATGACGGTGCTCACCGTCTCGACCGCCATGCCGAAGCCCAGGTCGCGGAGCTCGGCCCGGCCGGTGGCCCGGAGCGCGGCGAGCTGCCTGTCGGCGGTCCGGGCCATCGCCTCGCGGTACCGCTCGTCCACTCGGCGGGGAGTGAAGAAGCGGGCGGTCTGCCGCCGGTGCTCCCGGTGCTCGGGGCCGTCGCGGTACAGCACGGGGCGCCGGACGCCGGGGGGCAGCTTCTCCACGGTCTCGATGCCCAGGCCCGCCTGCACGGTGTCGGTGCCGCGCAGCACCTGCCGGGCCTGCGCGTGGCCGTGGACGTGCCAGGTGCCGTCGTCGGCCCGGCCGACCGGGCAGGCGGGGCGGGGGCCGCCGGGTAAGGCCCGGCGGTCGTCGTGGTTGCCGCTGTCTCCGCTCATGCCCGTGCAATGCCCCGCCGCGCGGGGGCGGCAATCCTCCGTTCCCGCACGGCGGGGCCGGTCAGCCGCCGGGAGCGGGGCAGAAGGTGTCGTGCATGCCCCGCACTCCCGCCGCCGACCGACGGTGCCCGTTCCGGAGGCCGAGACGACCGCCTACTGTGCGCGGAGCGGTTGCGGCGGGCCCGTCCGGGTCCCCGCGATGGGGGGAGAGCGGCGGTGCGGAAGCCGGAGACGGTCCGGGTGGCGGCGGGTGTGCACCTGGTGGCGGGCAGCAACACGAACTGGGTGATCGTCCGGGAGGGCGACACGGTGACCCTGGTGGACACCGGTTACCCGGGGGACCGCGAGCTGCTGCTCGCCTCGCTGGCCGCCGTCGGGGCGGCGCCGGAGGCGGTGGCGGCCGTGCTGATCACGCACGCCCACAACGACCACCTCGGCTCGGCGGAGTTCCTGCGCGTCCGGTACGGGGTGCCGGTGCTGATGCACGAGGCCGAGGTGCCGCACGCCCGGCGGGACTTCCTGCACCAGGTCACTGTCGGGAAGGTGCTGGCCAACGGCTGGCGTCCCGGTGTGCTGCCCTGGGCCGTGCACGCGCTGCGGTCCGGCGGTACGGCGAAGGTGCCGGTCGCCGCGCCGGAGGCGTTCCCGGTGGCGGGGGCGTTGGACCTGCCGGGCGCCCCGGTACCGGTGCACACCCCCGGCCACACCGGCGGGCACTGCGCGTACCTGCTGCCGGAGACGGGTGTGCTGATCACCGGGGACGCGCTGGTCAGCGGCCATCCCACGTCCCGGGTGCGGGGGCCGCAGCTCCTGCCGCGGATGTTCGACCACGACCGGGAGCGCGCGGTGGCGTCGCTGGCCGTGCTGGAGCGGGTCGATGCCGGGGTGCTGCTGCCGGGGCACGGCCCGGTGCACCGGGGCCCGGTCCGTGAGGCGGCGCGGTGCGCCCGGGAGTCGGCGGGCTGAGCGGACGGGCCGGGGGCGGGCACGCGGAAGCCCGCGGCCGGTGACCGGGGTGGGGTCACGGGCCGCGGGCCGTCGGGGGGAGGGGAGGCGGGGGCTCAGTCGGTGGTCAGGAACTTCAGCAGGGCGTCGGTGACCTCCTGGGCGTGGGTCCACAGCAGGCCGTGCGGGGCGCCCTCGATCTCGACGTACTCGGCGGCGGGGAGCGCCCGGTGGAACGGGCGGCCGGTGGCGTCGATCGGCAGGATGCGGTCGCCGGTGCCGGCGACGATCAGCGCGGGGACGTCGATGCGGGGGATGTCCTCGCGGAAGTCGGTGGTCCAGGTGGGCACGCAGGCGGTGGAGGCGTGGAAGGAGGAGCGGGAGGCGGTGTTCCAGCTCGCCCGCACGGCCTCCTCGCTGATGCGGCTGCCGAGCGTCTCGTCCAGGTTGTAGAAGTTCTGGAAGAAGTCGCTGAAGTAGGCGTACCGGTCGGCGGTGACCGCCTCCAGGATGCCCTCGAAGACGCTGCCGTCGACGCCCTCGGGGTTGTCGTCGGTCTTGAGCAGGAAGGGCTCCAGGGGCGCCAGGAAGACGGCCTTGGCGACCCGCTCCGTGCCGTGGGAGCCGATGTAGCGGGCGACCTCGCCGGTGCCCATCGAGAACCCGACCAGCACCGCGTCGTTGAGGTCCAGGGTCGTCATCACGGTGTTCAGGTCGGCGGCGAAGGTGTCGTAGTCGTAGCCGGTGGTGGGCTGGGAGGACTGGCCGAAGCCGCGGCGGTCGTAGGTGATGACGCGGTGGCCGGCCTTCAGCAGGGCCGGGATCTGCTTCTCCCAGGAGTGGCCGTCGAGCGGGTAGCCGTGGATGAGGACGACCGGCTGCCCGGTCCCGTGGTCCTCGTAGTACAGCTCGATGTCGGTGCTGTTCTCCTGGCCGACGGTGATGTACGGCATGGTGATCGGTCTCCTCGGTGGTGTGGTGCGTTCGTGGTGTGCCACGGTGGGCGGGGGGCCCGGGTTCACCGGGTTCGGGCGGGTCCTACCGGGTGGGACGGGGAGGGGCGGATCGAGGGGTGGGGCTCACCGGGTGCGGGTGGCGGCGTCGGTGATGACGCGGGTGACGGCGTCGGGGCGGGAGACGGACACCGCGTGGGAGGCTCCCTCGACCTCGACGGTGCGGGAGCCGGCCCGCTCCGACATGAAGCGCTGGGCGGCCGGCGGGATGTTGCGGTCCTGGGTGGCGATCAGTGACCAGGAGGGGATCGTCTTCCAGGCGGCCTCGGTGGACTTCTCCTCCAGGGCGGCGGCGGCGATGGGGCGCTGCCCGGCGGCCATCAGCCTGGCCTTGCCGGCGGGCACGTCCGCGGCGAACTGCTGCCGGAACCTGTCCTGCCTGATGTAGAGGTCGGTGCCCTGCTGTCCGTCGGGCAGTGTGTGGGGTGCGGGGTCGAGGACGTCTCCCAGGGTGCTGCCGGGGAACTTGTCCGACAACTCCAGCGAGGTCTCGCCGGTGTCCGGGAGGAAGGCGGCGATGTAGACCAGCGCTCTGACCTGGTCCTCCCGGCCCGCGGCGGCCTGGCTGATCACCGTGCCGCCGTAGGAGTGGCCGACCAGGACCACCGGTCCCCCGATGTTGTCCAGGACACCGCGCAGGTGGGCGGCGTCGCTCGCCGGGCCGCGCAGCGGGTTGGCGGCGGCCACCACCGGATATCCCTCGCGCTGGAGCCGCTCGACCACACCGTCCCAGCTGGAGGCGTCGGCGAACGCGCCGTGCTCCAGCACCACCGTGGGCTTCGCTCCCTTGCCCGGGTGCTGCGGGCCCTTGTCGGCGGCGGCCTCGGCCTGCCGGCCGGGGAGGGCGACGGCGGCCGTGGCGAGCGCGGCGACTCCGGCGGCGGCCAGGACGGCGAGGCGGCGGGGGGTGTCGGCCGGGGACGTGGCGTTCATCGGGTGCTCCTTCGTTTCCGGTGGGCCGGCGGGGTGTTCCCGGGGCCCGGCGGGGGTCTTCCTCCGCCGGTCTCTCCCGGCGATGAGAGAAACATAGCGAGCTACTGAGTCGTGCGCAACTTAAGTCCTCACGATTGAGTTGTTGGCGACCGTATGAGGCGGTCTTATGTGGGTTTCTGGGGCGGTTCGCGGGGGTGGGGCAGGGGGTGCCGGGTGACGCACGTCACCGCGGACCGGCCCCGGAAAGCGGCGACCCGCCCGCCGGGGACCGGCGGGCGGGTCGGTGGTGCGAGGGCGGTACCGGTGGGTCAGTGGCTGCCGGAGACGTTGGCGATCAGCTTGCGCAGCAGCTTTCCGGCGGCCTCGAACTCCTCGTCGGTCAGTCCCATGGCGTCGCCGATGACGGGTGGCACGGCCAGGATCCGCTCCCGCAGGTCGAGTCCGGCCTCGGTGAGGGTGACGGACACCGAGCGCTCGTCGTCCGTGCGCCGCTCCCGGCGGACCAGGCCGGCCGCCTCCAGGCGCTTGAGCAGCGGGGAGAGCGTGCTGGACTCCAGGTGCAGGGCGGTGCCCAACTCCCGTACGGAGACCGGCCCGCGCTCCCACAGCACCAGCATCACCAGGTACTGGGGGTAGGTCAGGTTCAGCTCGTCCAGCAGCGGGCGGTAGCGCGCCGTCACCGTGCGCGAGGCGGTGTAGAGGAGGAAGCAGAGCTGGTCGTCGAGGAGCGGGGGAGCGGCCTCGCCGGACGGGGCGGCCGGTCGTTCCGCGGTTTTCTCCGTGCCCATGGTCGTGGTCCTTCCGGGGCGGCGGCGGTTCGCGTCAAGAGATCGATACTACGCTACTTGCTGGTAAGCGACTTTATCGCCTGCGATTCATCTCCGTGCGGCAGTCGGCGGGCGGTCCCGGGCACGGCACTGTGCGGCGGCAGGGCCGCCGCTCTCGCCGCCTCCGCCGCCGCGGGTCTGCCCACCCTGCCGGGATTCGTCCTGACCACCGCCGTCAGCCGCCGGGTCGATGCCGGGACCGATCCGGCCGACGAGTGCGCCCGGTACCGGGAGGAGTGGTCGGAACTGGCCGGGGACGGGAACACGCCCCTGGTGGTGCGGTCCTCCTTACCGCACGAGGACAGCGGCGAGGAGTCGATGGCCGGCCGTTTCGAGTCGGTGGTCGGCGTACGGGGCTGGGCGGAGTTCACCGCGGCGGTGGAGCGGGTGCCGACGAACCGCGGCTGCGGCTGCTGCTCGCCCCCGTGGCGGCCCCGGCGGGTCCGGCCGCCGTACCGGACCCGGCCGGGACCGCCGCGGCGATGGCCGCGTTCCCGACGGCCGGGGAAGCCCGCCGGCGGCAGCGGGACCCACAGCCACAGACGCCGGGGGCGATTGATCCTTGACATGCGTTTTCCTTCGATCGGGGACCTCCCCACCGGGGACGGGCGGAGAGGGAGAGTTGCTCCATGGTGGGGAGAAGAGCCGGATACGTCCGTCCCGGTTTCGCCGGCCCCGCACGGGCGACCCCGCACGGTGCGCGACAGCCGGGCACTCGGTCTGACCGGCGAGAGGAAATCCGTGACCATGCGCTCCACAGCCCGGCACCGCCGTGTGCGTCGACGGCGCCGAGGCCGCCGGGAGCGGGGAGTACGAGTTCGTGTACGAGGACCTGGCGGAGAGCGAGTTCTGGAACGACGTCAGCACCTGGGTGGGCAAGGAGGTCACCGTCAGCGCGGACGTCAGGGAGATCATCAACGAGAACTCCTTCACCATCGCCGGCACCGAGAACACCGACGTCGACGAGCTGCTGGTCGTCTCCGCGAACGCCGCCAAGGTCTCCGAGGACCAGGCCGTGAAGGTCACCGGCACGGTCCGGGAGGGCTTCGACGTCGTGAACGTCGAGGAGGAACTCGGCGTGAGGTGGGACGACGAGATCTACGCCAACTGGGACGACCAGCACTACCTCGAGGCCACCGGCATCGACACCTCGGTCAGCGAGAACGAGGGCTGACGGGGGCCGCAGCGGTCAACCCGGCCACCGCACCCCCTACGGGCCGCGCCGCGGACGCGGCGCGGCCCCGTCGTGTCCCCGGCCCCGCCGCAGGCCCGCGCCGTACACGTGCCCACCGCCCGGCTCGGGCTCCGGCTCCGGTCCGGGCCGGAGCCGGCCACCGGAGTCGGCGTCCGCCGGGGACGGCGGCGGCTGTTCCTCGCCCCGCGGCAACCGGGTCACCCACCAGCACACCGCGACCCAGCACCCGGCCAGCAGTACCCCGGCCAGCACGTCGCTGAGGTGGTGCACCCCGGCGTACAGCCGCTGGAACCCCACGGCCGGCGGCACCAGCACCACCGGGACGACCGCCGCCAGGCGCCACCACCGGTTCCGGGTGGCCCGGAAGACGACGACCGCGGTGCACAGCACCAGCACCGTCGCGGCGGCCACATGCCCGGAGGGGAAACTGGCCGCCGGCCGCAGGTCGGGGTTGAGCTGGGGGACGTCCGGCCGCTCCCGGGGCAGGGCCAGCGTCGTGACCAGGTACAGGGTGAGCTCCCCGGCGAGCCCGAGGGCCAGCAGGACCAGGGGCCGCCAGCTCCGGGCGACGGCGACCCCGAGCGGACCGATCACCAGCGCGCCGGTGACGATGCCCGGCGTCCCGCCGACGACCTCCACCACCGCGGCCGCGTCGTCCAGCCACGGGCCGCGCTGCTCGACGGCCCACCGCACCGCCGCGCTGTCCCAGCCGGCCGGCCGCGCGCCCGGCCCCGCGCCGCGCAGCAGCAGCCCCAGGCCGTGCAGGAGACCGGCGATCAGCACCCAGACCACCAGCAGCTCCACCGCGGCGAGCGCCGGGCGCGGCAGCGCGGGCGCGTGTTGCCGCGGGACGGGCCGCAGGCCGTCCTCCGGCGCGGGGTCCAGCCCCGCGGACAGCGGCGGCTGCCCACGCCGCCAGGGCGGCGAGCCCCACCGCCACTGGCGGAAGGCGACGGCGCTCAGCGCCAGCCACACCACGCCCAGCAGCCACCCGGCGAGCACATCGCTGAGGTAGTGCACCCCCAGCGCCATCCGGGTGAAGCCCACGGTGAGGACGGCCAGCACCATGACGGCGGCGAACCACGGGCGCAGCCGGGGGCGGACCACGGGCAGGAACACCAGCAGCAGCACCCCGTACGTCACCGTCGACCCCAGGGCGTGCCCGCTGGGGAAGCTCATCCCGGACTGCTCGGACAGCGGTACGTCCACCACCGGACGCAGCCGCCCGACCAGCACCTTGACCAGCGCGTTGAGTCCCATCCCGCCGAGCGCGGCGACCGCGGCGTACAGGGCGATCCACCACTGACGGCGTATCAGGAACCACAGGACGCCGACGCCCAGCAGCCACAGCATGATCGGCGTGCCGCCCAGGTCGGTGAGGACGCGCAGGGCGCCGACGCCCACCCGGTTCCCGGCGAACAGCCCGTTCAGGGCGTCGGCGACGGCCCGGTCGGCGTTCCGCAGCGGCTCCCACCGGGTGCGGACCAGGACGAGCAGCAGGGCGAAGCCCGTCCCGGCCAGCAGCGTCACCCCCCAGGCGAGCGCCTCGCGGCCCGCGAACCTCTCCAGACGTCCCGGCACGGCGCTCCTCTCCTCGGTCCTCCCCGCCGACGGCGAGCGCCGTCCGTGATCTCCGGGCGGCGGAACGTCCGCGGTACCCGGTCCCGCCGACGGGAATCCCACCGAGGCCGCAGGGCCGGCCGATGCGGGGGTTGCCTCCTCCGCCTCCCGGTTACCCGGACCCCATGGACCGATCGACCACCGCCTTCGAACGCGGCTGCCGCGTCGCCGCCGACCTCGTCCGGGTGGGGGCCCTGGTCTCCGCGGCAGCGGCGGCGTTCCTCCCCCTGGAAGGGGTCATCCGCTTCCTCCTGCTGTTCCTGGCACTCCTGGTGCCCCGGCTGGCCGGTATCCGCAGCCCCGTCGACCTGCTGGTGGGGATCGTGCTGTCGGTGGCCGCCTGGTCCTCCCCGGCGCACTGGTACGAGCTCGCCGTCTGGTACGACACGGCCCTGCACGCGGTGGTCCCCGGCATAGTCGCCCTGACCCTCCATCTGCTGCTGATCCGCTGGCTGCTGCTGCCCCCGCTGATGGCCAACGACCTGCGAATCTTCTCGATCCCGCTGCTCACCACCCTCCTGGGCTGCACCGTGGCGCTGGTGTGGGAGCTGTACGAGTGGTTCGGCAAGGACGTGCTCGGCCTGAAGATCGCCGCCCACTACGACGACACCATCGCCGACATGGCCGCAGGCCTCGTCAGCTCCCTGGTCGCCGGTGTCCTCCTCGCCCTCTGGGCCCGCCACCGGGCCCGCACCCGCCGCCGGACCCGGTGGTCCGCCCCGCTGGCCTGACCGGGGGCCGGGGGCGGAAGCGGCGAGGAGGTGAGGGGCCCGTGGAGCCGGTGCTCAGCTCGGCGACGCTGCTCCCGGCGCTGTTCCTGCTGTACCTGGCCGTACTCGGGGTGGCGGTCCGGCGCGGTGCGGTGCCGCGGGATCCCCGGCGCCTGCTGCTGTTCACGGTCTTCGCCGGGTACGTGCTGGGCGTCCTCCACTTCACGCTGCTGCCGGTCGAGGCGGGCGGCGGGCCCGACGCGGGAAGGGCCGTGCGGGACGCCATGGAGGGCGCCGCGACGGGACCGGCGCCGGACCCCGAGACGGGCGGCGTCAACCTCAGCCCGCTGACGGCGGGCGGCGTCACGTTCTGGCTCAACATCCTGATGACGGTGCCGCTGGGGTTCCTGCTGCCGCTGCTGTCCGCCCGGTGGGGGTCCGCACTGCGGATCGGTCTGTGCGGTGCCGCCGTCAGCCTGGGCATCGAGCTGACGCAGCTGCTGCTGCTCGCCCTCGGCGGCGTCCACGTCGTCGACGTCAACGACCTGATCGCCAACACCTCGGGCGCGCTCCTGGGGTACCTGCTCTTCCGCGCGGTGGCGGGCACCCGCCCCGCCAGGGCCCTGCGGCCGGCCTCGCCGGCCGGCCGCCGAAGGCCGCCGCACGCTCCCGCACCCACCGGGCGAAGGGGCGGGCCGGGCGGCCGGTGACCTCCGCCACCGCCGGCCGCACCGTGCGGCCGGTCTCCGGCGGACCGGCCCGCATCGCCGGGAGGGACTCGACGTCCGGCGCCGCTCGGCCGAACGGCTGGACACGCGCCGCTTCCGGTTTCGCGCCCTCCGCACCGGCAACCCCGCATGCTGCACGAACCCGCTGTCCCCGGGTGGAAGGAGCCACGAGCATGCGCCCTCCGGTACGGCACCGCCGCCTGCGCGGGAGCACGCCCCTGGCGTCCGCGCTGTCCGCCGCCGTCCTCGGGGCCGTGTGCCTGACCGGATGTGGCGGTGGCGGGGAGGACGCCCCCGCTCCCGAGGCGTCCGTACGCGTGCAGGACGCCGGGGAGGGCGGGGTGCAGGACTACGTGTACGAGGACTTGGCCGAGGACGGCTTCTGGAACGACCTCGGCACCTGGGCGGACAAACGGGTCACCATCACCTCAGAGGTCCACGGCACCGTCAGCCCGAACTTCTTCACCATCGCCGGTACCGACGGCGGTGAGCCCCGTAGCCTGCTGGTCTTCTCCCCGCAGGAGGCCGAGGTGGCGCAGGGCGAGCCCGTCCGGGTCACCGGCACGGTGCGGGAGGCCTTCGACATCGCGGCCCTGGAGGGGCGGACCGGCCGTGACTGGCAGGACGACCGCTTCACGGACTGGGCGGGCGAGCACTACGTCTACGCCACCGGCGTCGGCGCCCCGGGCGACGGGAGCACCCCTGGCGACGGGTACTGACGGGGCCGCCGGACCCGGTGGTCCGCGCCGCCGGCCTGACCGCCCGGCCGTGTCCGGCCCCGAGCCCGAAGTCGTCGAGCCACCCGAACCGGTGGACCACCTGCGGGCACCGACCACCCGGCTGATCCGGGCGGTGGAGCGGCCGACACCAAATCTGTGACGAGCCTCACGTCCGCGCGCCCGGCTCATGTCCTCCCTGATCGCCCTATAGGGGTTTCCCCTCTCATAGGTGCAGGCGGCACATGTCTGTAGGCTGCACTTTCCGCGACGCCCCGCGCACCCTCTGGATCCGCCCCGCCCCTCGGCGAGAACGCCGCGCCGGGCGCCGGGGCCGGACGTACACGAGGGCGTGCGAGGCACGGAACTCGGACACCGCTGTGGTCGTGCCACAGCACGGAGTTCCGCTCCGACCGTGTCGGCCACCGAGGGGAGAGGGGCATGGACGAGTTAGTCCTGCGAGCTCAGAGGTTCATCAACACCACATACGGGGGCGTCTCCGGGATACCCACCGTCGAGGAGAACGGCCGTACGAGCTGGGCCGTCATGTACGCCCTTACCCGCTGTCTCCAGTACGAACTGGGAATAGCCGGCCTGTCGGACAACTTCGGCCCCGGAACTCTCGGTGCCCTGCAGTCCAGACATCCCAGACTCGACGCGTCCACCGTCCCGTCGGCGAACTTCTGCCGCATCATCCAGTCGGGCCTGTACTGCAAGGGCTATGACGGTGGAGAGATCGACGGGAGGTACAACGACCGGGTGTCGGCCGCCGTCCGCCGGCTCAAGGCCGACATGGGGGTCGCCGGGACGTATTCCGGGGACGCGCTCACCCCGAAGGTCTTCAAAGGGCTCCTCAACATGGACCCCTACACGGTCGTCAACAACGGCAGCAGCCGGGTGCGTGAAGTGCAGCGGTGGCTGAACGGCCGGTACGTCGACCGCAGGGACTTCTTCATCATCCCCTGCGACGGCCACCACTCACGTGACGTCCAGAAGGCTCTCATGCTGGCCATCCAGTACGAACTGGGCATGGCGGACGGAGTGGCCAACGGTGTCTTCGGCCCCGGGACCAGAACCGGACTCAAGGAGCACACCGTCCGGGTGGGCACGACGGGCGCCTGGGCGCAGCTCTTCACCGCGGCCATGGTCCTCAACAAGCGCGACACCCCCTTCGCCGCCACCTTCACCGCGGCCCACTCCGAGACGATCGAGGGTTTCCAGCTCTTCGTCAAGCTCCCGGCGACCGGCATCGGTGACTACCAGACCTGGGCCTCCCTGCTGGTTTCGACAGGGGACCCCACCCGTCGGGGCACGGCGTGCGACTGCGTCACCGAGATCACCCCGGCGCGTGCCCGGACACTGGTCGCCGAGGGGTACAAGTACGTCGGCCGGTACCTGTGCAACGTGCCCGGCACCGACCTCGACAAGATGATCAAACCCGGTGAGCTGGAGGTCATCGCCTCCAACGGGCTCCGTGTCTTCCCCATCTACCAGACCTACGGCGGTGCCGCCTCCTACTTCGGCCACCGGCAGGGAACCAGTGACGCGTACAGCGCCCTGGAGTGGGCGAGGTACCACGGGTTCAAGGCGGGAACGCGCATCTACTTCGCCGTCGACTTCGACGCGCTCGACTACCAGGTCACCGACAACGTCCTTCCGCACTTCCGTTCGATAAAGAGCGTGATGGAGGAGCACGGACCGTCGTTCCACATCGGCATCTACGGGCCGCGCAACGTCTGCTCACGCGTCGGGGACGAAGGGCTGACCAGCGCGAGCTTCGTGGCCGACATGTCCACCGGATTCTCCGGAAACCTCGGCTACACACTCCCGCTGGACTGGTCCTTCGACCAGATATCCACGATCACGGTGGGCTCGGACAGCGGGCGGATCGAGATCGACAACAACATCGCCTCCGGCCGGGACAGCGGGGAGAACAGTTTTGCCCCTCCGCAGGTGCCCGACAGCGGGCTCGACGCCGACTTCGACATGTCCCGGCGGGCCGCACTCCTGGAGGACATCCAGAAGTACCTGGTCTCCAAGGACATCCCGGAGGAAGGGGGCTCCCTTCCGGAGGACGTGGTGCAGCCGAACTCCACCACGGACGCCTTCAACAAGATCATGGGCTACGACGCGGTGATCACGAGAGTGGCCAGGCGGCTGCGGATCCGCAAGGCTCTGCTGATGTGCCCTCTCCTGTGGGAGGTCAGAAAACTGACGAACCTGGACTCCTTCGCCGACGACGGCGTCGCCGTCTACCACACGAAGGGCGACTGGGACCCCACGGACCAGTGGATCAAGAGAGACAGCAGTACCGGGCTGGGGCAGATCTTCGCGGTGACGGCGATCAACGCCCGGGCACACGCGGTCCGCCAGGGGGACATCGTGGCGTCGATCCTCGACCCCGACAACGACTCCCACGTCTGGACCGTCTGGAAGCAGCTGAAGGGCGACGACGCCTTCAACATCGCGGCCGCCGCCCACACCCTCATCCACGGGGCGCACGACGTGGGGATCCCCCGTCCGGGCCTCGACTACAGCGACGAGCACACCCGGCGCACACTGAAGCGCTACCGCGGCTTCGGAGACGAGGCGGAGCGCGACAGCCACATCCAGCTCGGCCTCTACCAGGTGCTGGAGAAGCACTTCGCTCCGCTGAGAGGCCGCTGACCCGTGCTGTTGGCCACCGACACAGGGCAGAGCGTTCTCCTTCTTGCCCTCCTTCCGGCCGGTCTGCTGGTCGGCTGTGCGCTGCTCGTGCTGGCCCTGTGGAAGGGAAGGGGGGAGCGCCGGAACGTCTGGGCCGCCCGCTCCGCCCTCCTCCTGGCCGGAGCGGTGGCCTGCCACACCCTGGGTCTGCTCCATGTGGTCCGGCTGGAGAGCGCCTACCACGACTGCACCTACGAGCGGTACGGCGTGCACGACAAGTACGGAGTCCCCGAGTTCACAGACTCGGCGGACCGGCTGTTCCCGGTCGGCTCGGTGTGCTCCTGGGAGGACGGCGTGACCATCGAACTCGTCCCGCGGTACGTGAATCCGGCGGTCATGGTGTTCCTGACGGGCGCGTTCGGCTGCGCGGTCGCCGCGGCCGCCCGCAGGGGCCGGCACGGTCGACCTGTACACACAGAGAGGGTGGAAGACGCATGACGGAAATATCACGGCGTACGGCTCTGAAGCACGCCGCGGGCATCACCGGGGCCGCCGCACTGGGGACGGCGTTACTGCCGGCCGCCCCGGCGGCGGCGGACGACCGGTTCGGAAAAGCCGTCGAGGAGGCCCGCAGGACGCAGAGAAAGATCCGTACCGGCGAGCCCAGCGCCAACGGATGGGAGATGGAGAAGGCCGCCGACAGCGGTGGCGCGGTCTGGACCCGCCCGGTGTCCGGCACGGACTTCGGTGTCGCCACTCGTATCGAAGGCCCGGGAACGGTGCTCGTTCATGTGATACGCCGTTTCCACTACGAGATATCCGCACTTGAGGAAGGAGATGTGACCGGCTGGACCCACCCGGACGCGGTGGAGGCCGGACTCGCCGAGTCCAACCTCGCCTCCGGCACGGCCGTCTCCATCAGGCCCGGACACTACCCGCGCGGTGCCCGGGGTGGTTTCTTCCCCGGAGAGCTCACCGTGGTCCGCGACATCCTCGCCGAGCTCGAGGGAGTCGTCCGGTGGGGTGGTGACGAGCGGACACCTCACGAGGCCCTGTTCTTCCTGGGCGTCCCGCCCGGTGATCCGCGGCTGAACAAGGCGGTGGGGAAGCTGGAGCGCTGGGCGTACGAACCGGAGGCCGGTGCGGGGACGCACGTCGATGTGTTCTCCCCCCAGCGCCGCAAGGAGGCCCGGGCCCTGCGAGAGCGGCAGCGGAGCGTGTAGGGCGGCGCCCTGCGGGCGCGTATCCGGTGGGTGGTGGGCGGTGGCCGCTGTCCGTGATCGGTGCGGGTGGGGTGTGGTGTCCCAGGCTGCGCCCGGGTGCGGGTGGGGTGCGTGGTGGGGTCGGGGCCGGTCCGGGGCGACCATTCCGGACGGTACGATTTACGGCCGTTGCCGTCTCACGTGTTGTTGCCCGCTCATTGGCCGCAAATCGTACTTGAGTGTCCGGAACGGCCGCCCCTCCCCGTCCCCTCCCGCCGTCGCCCGTCTGCGGGCTCGAGTCCCCGCAGGCGACGGGCGGTACGCCGGGTTCGGGAAGGCGCCAGACCCGTGGTTGACGGTTGCTCCGGCTGCGAGGCGTTCGGCTCTGTCCTGAGCGTGTTCACGAACGCTTCCCACTCGCCTGCGGGGAAGACGAACGCGCCCGGGGAACGGTCCTTGCTGTCTCCGACGGCTATCAGGCCGTCGTCGGTGACCTGGATCTCCACGCAGTTGCCGCTCTGTGCGTTGGAGTGGCTGGACTTCTGCCGACGTTCGGTCGGCAGGCCGTATCGCATGGTGTCAGCCCTTACTGTCGAACTCCGCCGCGATACCGGCGATCATCCTCATCGACTCGGGCGACGACAGCGCCTGCGCGCGGAGGTGTTCCGCCGCGACGCGGTAAGGCTCCGGGCCGGTCTCTTCCTCGATGAAGGCCCTGCTCGCCTTCTGTTCCAGGAAGCAGATGTCCATGTCGGCCGGAGCCGGGTGGGTGAAGAGCCGGAAGCTCCCGTCGGTGCCCGCGTGTGCTCCCGAGGTGCAGAGGGTCACCTGGATCGAAAGGCGCGGTGGATTGTTGGACGCCAGTATGCACGCCCCCTTGCGATCTGTAGACCAGAAGCGGAATCGAGCAGTGCTTCGCAGGGCGAATAAACGAGAACCTGCAGTTTCCTGTCTTGCGGCTTGTAGATCGAACAGCTCACTCCGGCGGTGGCGTATAGCGCCGAAATCGTTGCCGAGGGTGTTTGCGCGTCCTGCTGAGGCACGCCATCCCTTTGCTGGAGGCTCCATGGCCATCTCCGCGCGCATCCCTGAGGAGAGGCACTTCCGTGCCTGGGAGATAACCGTTGAGGTGTGGGAGATCGAGGTGTGGTGGCGGGAGGTCGCGGTGGTGGTGCGGGCCATGGGTGGGGGCCGGTCGGCGGTGGAGGTGGCGCGGCTGGGGGTTTCGGAGTTGCTGGCGAACGTGTGCCGGCATGTGGCGGACCGGCGGTGTCGGCTGGAGGTGCGCCAGGGGCGGGGCACGGCGTTGGTGCGGGTCTTCGACCGCTGTGCGCGGGTGCCGGAGGTGAGGGTGCCGGAGTGGGATGCGGAGCGGGGGTGGGGGTTGTGGTTGCTGCGGGAGGTGGCCGGCGGGCTGGGCTGCACGTGTGTGCCGGGTGGTAAGTGGGTGTGGTTCACCGTGCTGCTGTCCGGCCCGGTGGGGGAGGGGTGAGTGGACCGGTGGCGTATCGGGCGGAGGTCGTCGCCTACTGCGGGGTGCCTGGGCCGGGCGTGTGCCATCTGGGGGGCTGCTTCTCGCCGCGGGTGGGGGAGCGGGCGGTGCGGATCGCGGCGAGTCTGGGGCCGGAGGCCGCCGCGCGGTTCCTCACCTGGGCGCACGAGGCGGGCACCGGCTCCACGCGGCGGCTGCTGTGTGCGGGCCGGGCGGTGGTCTACAGCCACACGAGCGCCGGGTGTCTGTGGGAGTTGTCGCTGCGGCCGGTGCCGCAGGTCACGGGAGGCATGTGAGGTTCGGGCAGCGGCGCACTTCAGGCAGCCGGGGACGGCGGGAGGGGACGGGGAGGGGCGGCCGTTCCGGACACTCTGGGGTCCCCCATGCCGAAGGCCAGGGGCGCGATTTGCGGCCAATGAGCGGGCGAGGAAACGTGGCACGTCAGCGGCCGTAAATCGTACCGTCCGGAATGGTCGCCCCGGACCGGCCCCGACCCCA
>NZ_PGGW01000069.1:610876-866627 GCF_002794255.1 Streptomyces carminius | reverse complement strand
GAACAGCGTCCAGAAGGTGATCTTGCCGAGCCGCTCGTCGAGCATCTTCCCGGTGAACTTCGGCCACCAGAAGTGGAAGCCGGCGAACATCGCGAAGACCACCGTGCCGAAGACCACGTAGTGGAAGTGCGCCACCACGAAGTAGCTGTCGGAGACGTGGAAGTCCAGCGGCGGGGAGGCCAGGATGACACCGGTCAGACCGCCGAACAGGAAGGTGATCAGGAAGCCGATCGTCCAGAGCATCGGCGTCTCGAAGGACAGCGAGCCCTTCCACATCGTGCCGAGCCAGTTGAAGAACTTCACTCCGGTGGGCACCGCGATCAGGAACGTCATGAAGGCGAAGAACGGCAGCAGCACACCGCCGGTGACGTACATGTGGTGCGCCCACACGGTGATCGACAGGCCCGCGATGGCGATCGTCGCGCCGATCAGGCCGATGTAGCCGAAGATCGGCTTGCGGCTGAAGACCGGGATGACCTCCGAGGCGATGCCGAAGAACGGCAGCGCGATGATGTACACCTCGGGGTGCCCGAAGAACCAGAACAGGTGCTGCCACAACAGCGCGCCGCCGTTGGACGGGTCGAAGATGTGGGAGCCGAACGTCCGGTCCGACTGCAGCGCGAACAGCGCGGCGGCCAGCACCGGGAAGGCGAGCAGCACCAGCACACCGGTCAGCAGCACGTTCCAGGTGAAGATCGGCATCCGGAACATCGTCATACCGGGCGCGCGCATGCAGATGATCGTGGTGATGAAGTTGACCGCGCCGAGGATCGTGCCGAAGCCGGACAGCGCCAGCCCCATGATCCACATGTCGGAGCCGACCCCGGGGCTGTGGACGGCGTTGCTCAGCGGGGTGTAGGCGAACCAGCCGAAGCTGGCGGCGCCGCCCGGGGTGAGGAAGCCGGCCACCGCGATGAGGGAGCCGAAGGAGTAGAACCAGTAGGCGAGCATGTTCAGCCGCGGGAACGCCACATCGGGCGCGCCGATCTGCAGCGGCATGATCCAGTTCGCGAAACCGGCGAACAGCGGGGTGGCGAACATCAGCAGCATGATCGTGCCATGCATGGTGAACGCCTGGTTGAACTGTTCGTTCGACATCATCTGCAGGCCCGGGCGGGCCAGTTCGGCACGCATGACCAGTGCCATGGCGCCGCCGATGCAGAAGAAGACGAAGGAGGTGACCAGGTAGAGCGTGCCGATCGTCTTGTGGTCGGTGGTGGTCAGCCACTGGATCACACGGTTGCCGCGCTCCTGCCGGCGCAGGGGGGCGGGGGTGTCCGCCGACTCGGCCGTCGTGGCGGCGGCACCCCGGGGTTCGTTGAGGATGCTCACGGGTTACTGGCCTTCTCGTTCTTGGCGGGGTCCCCCCGCAGGGATGTAGCCGGTCTGGCCCTTCTCCGCCAGCTCCTCCAGGTGCTGCTGGTAGCGCTCGGGGGAGACGACCTTGACGTTGAACAGCATCCGGGCGTGGTCGGTGCCGCACAGCTCGGCGCACTTTCCGAGGAAGGTGCCCTCCTTGTCGGGGGTCACCTCGAACTGGTTGGTGTGACCCGGGATCACGTCCTGCTTGAACAGGAACGGCACCACCCAGAAGGAGTGGATGACATCCCTGGAGGTCAGGATGAACCGCACCTTCTCGCCCTTCGGCAGCCACAGCGTGGGGCCGGGGTTGCCGGTCTGCGGGTTCTCGTCGGCCGGGGTGCCCACCACGTGAACGCCCTCGGCGCCCTCGGGGACGGGCTCCAGCATCTCGTCCGGGACGCCCTCCAGCTCGATGGAGTCCAGGTTGGACGTGGAGTTGTCACCGTCCACGTCCTCGAGGTAGTTGAAGCCCCAGCTCCACTGGTAGCCGACCACGTTGATCACGTGGTCGGGCTTCTCGGAGAGCTCCAGGAGCTTCGTCTCGTCCCGGGCGGTGAAGTAGAAGAGCACCGAGACGATGAGGAGCGGGACCACCGTGTACAGCGTCTCGATGGGCATGTTGTACCGGGTCTGCGGAGGTACCTCGACCTTGGTCCTGGTCCGCCGGTAGACGATGACGCACCACAGGATCAGACCCCACACCAGGACGCCCACGGCGAGCGCGGCCGCCCACGAGCCCTGCCACAGGGAGAGGATCCGCGGCGCCTCCTCCGTGACCGGGGTGGGCATACCGAGGCGGGGGAAGTCCTTGTATGTGCAACCGGTCGCGGTCGCCAGGACCAGGCCCGCGGCGAGCGCCTGCGGCAGCTTCCGCCGCATCGGGCGCCGCGGCATGGGGGTACCGCCCACGCCCTTCGGGCGGTGGGGGAGGTCCGAGCCGTTGGGACTCACGTAGCGCCTTCCCGAGAGTCTCGCCCGCTCGGCCCGGGCTCGGCCGTTGTGGTCGGGCTCCGGCCCCGGCACGGGCAGGGGTTTGGATGTTTATGCGGACCAAACCCTACTCGACGCCTTCCAGGGGCACGCGGGGAGGGTACCCAACGCGCCGCGGGGGCCGCCGATGGAGTGCCACCGGGCCGGAACCGGTGCTTCCGCCGCCTTGCGGCGCCTTCCGCGGAGCCCGTCCGCGGGACTGTCCGCAGCGCTGCCCTCCGCCTCTCCGGCCGGAACGGCTAGCGTGCCGGTGTGCCCTACTTCGACGCCGCCTCCTCCCTTCCCCTCCACCCGGTTGCCCGGCAGGCGCTGCTCGCCGCGCTCGACGAGGGCTGGGCCGACCCGGCCCGGCTGCACCGCGAGGGCCGCCGGGCACGGCTCCTGCTGGACGCGGCCCGCGAGGCGGCCGCCGAAGCGGTGGGCTGCCGCCCCGACGAACTGTCCTTCACCCCTTCGGGGACCCGGGCACTGCACACCGGCATCGCGGGAGCGCTGGCCGGACGGCGGCGCGCCGGCCGCACCCTGGTGGTCTCCGCGGTGGAGCACTCGGCCGTGCTCCACGCGGCGCAGGCCCATCAGGCGGACGGCGGCACGGTGGTGGAGATCCCCGTGGACCGCGCCGGACGGGTGAGCGCCGAGACCTTCGGTGCCGGGCTGCGCGGCACCGGCGGGAGCGGTTCACCCGGGGACGGCACCGCACTGGCCTGCCTGCAGTCGGCGAACCACGAGGTGGGCACCGAACAGCCGGTGGCCGAGGTGGCGGAGCGCTGCGCGGCGGCCGGGGTGCCGCTGCTGGTGGACGCCGCGCAGTCACTGCCCTGGGGCCCGGTGCCCGGCGGGTGGTCGCTGCTGGCGGCCAGCGCGCACAAGTGGGGCGGCCCGGGCGGGGTGGGGCTGCTGGTGGTGCGCAAGGGAGTGCGGTTCGCTCCGCCGCCCCCGGTGGACGAGCGGGAGTCGGGGCGCTCGCCCGGCTTCGCCGACCTGCCCGCGATCGTCGCCGCGGCGGCCTCGCTGCGGGCGGTGCGGGCCGAGGCGGACGCCGAGGCGGTACGGCTGCGCGCCCTGGTGGACCGCGTCCGCGCCCGGGTGCCGGAACTGGTGCCGGACGTGGAGGTGGTGGGCGACCCGGTGCGGCGACTGCCCCACCTGGTGACGTTCTCCTGCCTGTACGTGGACGGCGAGGCCCTGCTGCACGCCCTGGACCGGGCCGGGTTCTCGGTCTCCTCGGGCTCCTCGTGCACCTCCGGCACCCTGACGCCCAGCCATGTGCTGCGCGCGATGGGGGTGCTGTCGGAGGGCAACATCCGCGTCTCGCTGCCGCCGGGCACGGCCGGGGCCGACGTCGACGCCTTCCTGGCGGTGCTGCCGGACGTGGTCCGGGAGGTGCGCGACCGGCTCGCCGCGCCCGCCGCGTCGGATCCGCAGCCCGCGGGCCCGCCTCCCGCGGCTCCTCCGGAGCCGGGGGAGGCGGAGCCGGAGGAGCCGCGGGAGGCGGCCGGGGCGCCCTCGCTCACCGTCGACTCACTCGGCAAGCGGTGCCCGGTCCCGGTCATCGAACTGGCGAGGGTGATCGGCCGGGTGCCGGTCGGCGGCACGGTGCTGCTGCTCGCCGACGACGAGGCGGCCCGGCTGGACGTGCCGGCCTGGTGCGGGATGCGCGGCCACGAGTACCTGGGCTCGGACGGCCACGCCCACCGGGTGCGCCGCCTCGTCTGACCGTCCGGCTCCCCCGCGGACCGGCCCCCCGCGGGGCTCAGGACAGACAGGCCCGGATCTCGGCCGCCGCGTCATGGCCGTACGCCTTGGTGAAGCGCTCCAGGAAGTGGCTGCGCCGCAGCTCGTACTCCTGGGTGCCCAGCGTCTCGATCACCAGGGTGGCCAGCATGCAGCCGAGCTGCGCGGCCCGTTCCAGACCCAGCTCCCAGGCCAGGCCGGACAGGAAGCCCGCCCGGAAGGCGTCGCCGACACCCGTCGGGTCGACCTTGCCCTCCTCCGGGGGGCAGGGCACGGTGACCGGCTCCTGGCCCGCCCGCTCGATGCGCACGCCCCGCGCGCCCAGTGTGGTGACCCGGGTGCCGACCTTCGCCAGGATGTCCTCGGCGCTCCAGCCGGTCTTGGACTCCACCAGGGCGGCCTCGTACTCGTTGGTGAACAGGTACGCCGCGCCCTCGGTCAGGCCGCGGATCTCCTCGCCGTCCATCCGGGCGAGCTGCTGGGAGTAGTCGGCGGCGAAGGGGATGGCGCGGGTGCGGCACTCCTCGGTGTGGCGCATCATCGCCTCGGGGTCGTCCGCCCCGATGTGCACCAGGTCCAGGCCGCCGACCCGGTCGGCGACGGCCTTCAGCTCGATCAGCCGGGCCTCGCTCATCGCCCCGGTGTAGAAGGAGCCGATCTGGTTGTGGTCGGCGTCGGTGGTGCACACGAAGCGCGCGGTGTGCAGGACCTCGGAGATGCGCACCGACTCGGTGTCCACACCGTGCCGCTCCAGCCAGGCGCGGTACTCCCCGAAGTCGGCGCCCGCCGCGCCGACGAGGACCGGGCGCACCCCGAGCTGGCCCATGCCGAAGCTGATGTTCGCGCCGACCCCGCCGCGCCGGACGTTGAGCGTGTCGACCAGGAACGACAGCGAGACCGTGTGGAGCTGGTCGCCGACGAGCTGGTCGGCGAAGCGGCCGGGGAAGGTCATCAGATGGTCGGTGGCGATGGAGCCGGTGACAGCGATACGCACGGCGGGCTGCTCCTGGTCGGGTCGTCGGGTGGGACGGCGGGCAGCACCACGCTACTTCCTCCGGTCGCCGCCCGGGGAACCGTCCGCGCCCCGGCTCCGTCCCATCGGCGTCCCCGCCCGTGCGGCGGCACGCGGCACGGGACGGCGGGCACTGTCGGCACTGTTGCACAGCGAGCGCAGGGAAGCGAAGGAGCGATGCGGTGAGCACCGACCACACCACGGAAGCCGCACGGCCGCGGCGGCACCGGCTGACGACCGTCTCGGTGGCCCTCGCCGTCCTGCTCGCCGGGGGCGGCGGCGCGTACTGGGCCTCGACCGCCTCCGACGGCGGGGAGAACGCCCGGCAGGAGGCCGGGGACAGGCCGAGGCCGCTGGTCCTGGACGGCTACGGCGGCCACGGCGAGCGGCGGACCGCGGCGGAGCCGGGGGACTCCCCCGCCGCACCGGCCCGGGGCGGGGGCCCCGTCTACAAGGCGGCGGTGCCGCTGCCCGACGGGCCCGGGAGCGCACCGGCCTACCGGCCCGCGGGCGAGATCGGCCGGGAGCGGGCCGCCGAGCTGGCGAAGGCGCTGGAGGTGGACGGCGAACTCCGCGAGAAGGACGGCACCTGGACGGCCGGCGGCTCCGGCAGCCGGACGCTCACGGTGGACGCCGGCACGGGGACCTGGTCGTTCCACGGACCGGTTCCCCCTTCTGCGGCCCCGGGCGTCTCCGGGGAGCGGGCCGAGGAGGTGGCCGCCCCCGTCGCCGAGGCCCTCGGCTTCGAGGACACCGAGCTGGAGCTCGGCCCGCAGGGGAGGACCGGCCGGACCGTGACCATCGAGCCCCGGCAGGACGGGCTGCCCGTCGACGGCTGGACGACCGAGCTCCACCTCGGCCGTCCGGGAGCGGTGAGCGAGGGCAGCGGGCGGCTGGGCGGGCTGCGGAAGACCGGGGACGAGTACCCGGTGCTGAGCGCCGAGGACACCCTCGCCGCGCTCAACGAACGCAGCGGCCGGGTCAGGCCGGGCCTGCTGTGCGCCCCCCTCCCGGATCTTCCGGACAGGGGCGCTGCGGAGCGGAAGGCCCTGGCGGAGGGCTCTCCGCGGGAGGCGCCGGAGAAGCCGCTCGTCACCCCCGGCTCCCCGGGCTCCGGCACCACGGACTCCGGCAGCCCCGGGCCCGGTGCGGACGGGCCCGGCGCCGTCGGTCCGGCGGACGGCGCCACCCTGGAGCCGGGGGCCCCTGAGCCCTGCGGCCCGTCCGGGAAGCCCGGGAAGCGCGAGCCGGTGAAGGTGACGGAGGCGGTGTTCGGACTGTCGGCGTACCTGTCGCAGGGCCGCCCGGTCCTGGTGCCGTCCTGGCTGTTCGAGGCGGCACCGGCCGGCGGGGACCCGTACACGGTGGCCCATCCGGCGGTGGAGCCGGAGTTCCTGGCCCCGTCCGCCCCGCCCTCGGGGGACCCCGGCGGTGACGGCGGCACGGCCGCGCCGGCCGACCCGGGGCAGGAGCCGGAGAAGTCACCGCGGACCGCGCGGTACGTCGAGGAGTACGCGCCCGGGGACCGCACGCTCACGGTCCACTTCTGGGGCGGGGTGTGCCACCGCTACGACGTGTCCGCGAAGGAGGGCGCGGAGACGGTGACGGTGCGGATCACCGAGCGCCCCAGGACCCCGGAGCGGCCCTGCATCCTGATCGCCAGGGAGATGACCGCGAAGGTCACGCTGGAGGAGCCGGTGGGCGACCGGAGGATCCTCGACGCGGAGGGCGAGCCGCTGCCGGAGGGCGACCCGGACCGGCGGTCGCGGGAGTAGCCGCGCACCGCGCCGACGACGAGGGCGGCGGTCCCGGATCCCCGGGACCGCCGCCCTCGTCGTCGGCGCGGTGGGCCGCCGGAGCGGCGGCCGGCCGGCTCAGCTGAAGGAGTCGCCGCAGGCGCAGGAGCCCGTGGCGTTGGGGTTGTCGATGGTGAAGCCCTGCTTCTCGATGGTGTCGACGAAGTCGATGGAGGCACCGTTGAGGTACGGGGCGCTCATCCGGTCGGTGACGACCCGGACGCCGTCGAACTCCTTGACGACGTCGCCGTCGAGCGAGCGTTCGTCGAAGAAGAGCTGGTATCGCAGGCCGGAGCAGCCACCGGGCTGGACGGCGACCCGGAGGGCCAGGTCGTCGCGGCCCTCCTGCTCGAGGAGGCTCTTGACCTTCGCCGCGGCGGTGTCGGACAGGATGATTCCGTCAGTCGTCACAGCGGTCTTGTCCGATACGGACATCTGCTTCTCTCCCGGGTTGTACGGACTGCTCTTGCCGCCTGCCGCAACAAGCGGCCTCCCGGTTTCATTCCGGGCCGGGCATGTCTGTCGCGGCTTTCATGCTCGCACACCCGGTACCCCGGGGTCACTCCCGGACGCTCCCGAAACGCGCGACCGGGGATGCGTCACATCGACGCGATCGGCATCGTCAAAGTGACACGAACCGGTTATGATGGATAGCGTCAAAACGACGAAAAGACCCGCTGAATCCGACGAAAGGGTGTGTGCTGTGACCACCGCCCAGCCCTCTCCCACCGCACCTTCCGCCACGGCGCCCGCGGACGGACTCGACGTACGCCCGAGCCCGCTCGCGCTGCTCCTGCTCGGCCGCGAGTCCGACCCGGCCAGCGAACGCGGTGTGGAGTGTCCCGGCGACCTGCCCGCCCCGTCGGACCCGGACCTGGTCGAGCGCGCCCGCGCGGCGAAGGAGCGGCTCGGCGAGAAGGTCTTCGTGCTCGGCCACCACTACCAGCGCGACGAGGTCATCCAGTTCGCGGACGTCACCGGCGACTCCTTCAAGCTGGCCCGGGACGCCGCCGCCCGCCCGGAGGCGGAGTACATCGTCTTCTGCGGCGTGCACTTCATGGCCGAGTCCGCCGACATCCTCACCGGCGACCACCAGCAGGTCGTCCTGCCCGACCTGGCCGCCGGGTGCTCCATGGCCGACATGGCCACCGCCGAGCAGGTCGCCGAGTGCTGGGACGTGCTCACCGAGGCGGGCGTCGCCGGCACCACCGTCCCGGTCTCGTACATGAACTCCTCCGCCGACATCAAGGCCTTCACCGGCCGGCACGGCGGCACCATCTGCACCTCCTCCAACGCGAGGCGCGCGCTGGACTGGGCGTTCTCCCAGGGCGAGAAGGTGCTGTTCCTGCCCGACCAGCACCTGGGCCGCAACACCGCCGTACGGGACATGGGCATGTCCCTCAAGGACTGCGTGGTCTACAACCCGCACAAGCCGAACGGCGGGCTGACCGCCGGGCAGCTGCGGGACGCGAGGATGATCCTGTGGCGCGGCCACTGCTCGGTGCACGGCCGCTTCTCGCTGGACTCGGTGAACGACGTGCGCGAGCGTGTCCCCGGCGTCAACGTCCTGGTGCACCCCGAGTGCCGCCACGAGGTCGTCGAGGCGGCCGACCACGTGGGCTCCACGGAGTACATCATCAGGACCCTGGAGGCCGCCCCGGCCGGCTCGAAGTGGGCGATCGGCACCGAGCTCAACCTGGTGCGGCGCCTGGCGAACCGCTTCGCGCCCGAAGGCAAGGAGGTCGTCTTCCTCGACCGGACGGTCTGCTTCTGCTCGACCATGAACCGGATCGACCTGCCCCACCTGGTCTGGACCCTGGAGTCCCTGGCCGACGGCCGGGTGGTCAACCGCATCCAGGTCGACCCGGAGACCGAGAAGTTCGCCAAGCTGGCCCTGGAGCAGATGCTCGCCCTGCCGTGACGGCGGGGCCGCGCTCACCGGGCTCACCGGCTTGTTGATCGAAAGACCGTGACCGGGCGCACGGCGGTCGGCCAGGATGGTCGGCATGCTGCTGCGCCCGGTCCGCGACTCCAGCCAGGACGCCGAAGCCGTACGGTCCGCCGCCCATGCCGCCCGCACCGCCGCGGACGGCACCGGCGGCGGGCCGCCCCTGCCCCTTCCCGCCGACCCCGACGCCGGGCGGTGGCACAGCCACATCCGGCATCTGGCCCGCACCGATCCCGGAGGGTGCTGGCTCGCCGAGGACGCCGCGGGCCGTACGGTCGGGGCCGCGCTGTCCACCCGGCGCGAGGGCACCTGGGGCCTGTCGCTGCTGGCGGTGCGCCCCGAGGCGCAGGGCCGGGGCGTGGGGACCGCCCTGCTGCGGCGGGCCATGGACCACGGCCGGGCCTGTCTGCGCGGCATCGTGTGCGGCGGCACGCCCCATCCGGCCGCCGCCCGTGTCTGCCGCCGGGCGGGCCTCGAACTGCACCCGGCGATGCGGCTGACCGGAACGGTTTCCGTGAAGCGCCTGCCCGTCCCGGACGGCGTGGTGGCGGGGGGCGGGCCCGGCGACCGGGACCTGATGGACTCGGTGGACCGGCGGCTGCGCGGCGGCGCCCACGGGCCGGACCACGAGGAACTGCTGCGCCACACCCGGCTGCTGGTGACCGACGACTTCACCGGCAGCGGCTACTGCTATGTGCGCGAGGAAGGGGCCGCGGGCGGGGTGGAGCTGCTGGCCGCGACCTCCCGGCGGCTGGCCACCCGGCTGCTGACCGCCGCCCTGGGCGTCCTCGGCGAGGGCCGTGCGGTGCTGGTCCACAGTCTGACCGCCGAACAGCAGTGGGCGGTGGACGTGGGGCTGGCCGCCGGGCTGGAGGTGGGCACGGCGGGCTACGTCTGCCTGCGCGGCATGCGGCCGCCGACGCCGTACATCCCCTCCGCCGCGTTCCTGTGAGGAACCGCCGCGCGGGCGGCGCGGCGGGAGGCCGGGGCCGGGTCAGCGGGGCCGGGTCAGCGGGGGTCGGCGATGGTGCCGGTGGCGGGGCTGCCGGTGGCGGGGAACAGCCCGCTCTCCCCCAGCATGGCGCGCACCTCTTCGAGGGTGGCCCCGGGCGCGGGCAGGATCAGCTCCGAGGGCTCCAGGGAGTCGTCCGGCAGCGGTGTGCCCAGCGACCGTACGGCGTCCAGCAGGGCGTTCAGCGTGCGGCGGAAGCCGGACTCGTCGCCGTGCTCCATCTCCTCGAGCAGCTCGTCGTCCAGCGCGTTCAGCCCGGGCAGATGGCCGTCGTCGAGGACGACCTGCCCCTCGCCCATGATTCGCACGATCACGACGCTCTCCTTCCCGAAGGACCTGCTTCCTCCGGCCCGGTGCCCGGTGTGCCGGAGGTGATGCCCCCCACCCCCGGCTTTCCGCTCCCGGTGTGCCCGCCGCCGCCCGTCCGGGCTACTGCTTGTCGAACCGGGAGGTGTCCGGCGCCTGCTGGGCCTGGGGCTGCTGCGCCTGCTGGGTCTGGGGCTGCTGGGCCTGCTCCTGGCCGCCCTCGATGGCCTGCCGGTCGGCGCCGGAACCGCCCGACAGCTCGGCCTTCATGCGCTGGAGTTCCAGCTCGACGTCCGTACCCCCGGAGATCCGGTCCAGCTCGGCCGCGATGTCGTCCTTGGCCATCCCGCTCGGGTCGTCGAGCGCGCCGGAGGCGAGCAGTTCGTCGATCGCCCCGGCCCGGGCCTGGAGCTGTGCCGTCTTGTCCTCGGCCCGCTGGATGGCCATGCCCACGTCGCCCATCTCCTCGGAGATGCCGGAGAACGCCTCGCCGATGCGGGTCTGGGCCTGGGCGGCGGTGTAGGTGGCCTTGATCGTCTCCTTCTTGGTGCGGAAGGCGTCCACCTTGGCCTGGAGGCGCTGGGAGGCGAGGGTGAGCTTCTCCTCCTCGCCCTGGAGGGTCTGGTGCTGCTGCTCCAGATCCGTCACCTGCTGCTGGAGGGCGGCACGGCGGGACAGCGCCTCGCGGGCCAGGTCCTCACGGCCGAGGGCGAGCGCCTTGCGGCCCTGGTCCTCCAGCTTGGCGGACTGCCCCTGGAGCTGGTTGAGCTGGAGCTCCAGACGCTTGCGCGAGGTCGCCACGTCGGCGACGCCGCGGCGTACCTTCTGCAGCAGTTCGAGCTGTTTCTGGTAGGAGTAGTCGAGTGTCTCGCGTGGGTCCTCGGCCCGGTCCAGAGCCTTGTTGGCCTTCGCGCGGAAGATCATCCCCATACGCTTCATGACACCGCTCATGGGCTTCGCGCGCCCCCTTCATGACGGACTGAGCCTCGCACATCGACAGGTCCCACACTACGGGCCCTGCCTCTATTACCGCACTGTCCGGGCCCGGATGTGCTCCTCCTCCAGGACGATCGGCGCTCGGCTCCCTCCCGCCCAGGAAGTAGGGAGCCCGGCGACCCACCGTTGCCGGATCGTTCCCCGTGGGGGTGGGGTCCACACCTGGCCGCCCCGTACTCTTGGCACTGTGTTCCGAAGCCGTTCCAAAGACGATCAGGCCGCGGCCCCCCGGGAGACCGCGGAGCCGACCGCGCAGCGACGCGACCCGCAGGCACCCAAGGGCCGTCCCACGCCCAGGCGCAGCGAGGCCGAGGCCCTGCGCCGCGCCGTGGTCAAGCCGCCGTCCTCCCGCAAGGAGGCCGCCAAGCGGGCCCGCCAGGTCCGCCGCGCCGAACTGGCCCGGCAGCGCGAGGCGCTGGCCGGCGGTGACGAGCGCTACCTCCCGGCGCGCGACCGCGGACCGGTACGGCGCTACGTGCGCGACTTCGTGGACTCCAAATGGCACATGGCGGAGTTCTTCCTGCCCCTGGCCGTGCTGATCCTGGTCCTGAGCATGGTGCCCTCGGTCGCGGTCAAGAACGCATCCCTGCTGATGTGGCTGGGCGTCATCGTGATGATCGTCGCCGACTCCCTCGTCACCGGTTTCCGGCTCAAGCGGCAGCTGCGCGAGCGCTTCCCCGACGAGAGCCGGCGGGGCGCCGTGGCGTACGCGCTGATGCGCACCCTCCAGATGCGCCGTATGCGACTGCCCAAGCCGCAGATCGCCCGGGGCGAGGCGCCGCGCCGCTGAGCGGCCCGGACCTCCGGGCAGCCACCCCCGACGGCCAGGTGCCGGCCGCGTCCGGCACGGCCGGCGGCACGCACTGACAGACGCTGACGGAGCCCTGCGGACACCGATGGACACCGATGGACACCGCCTGCGCCAGTTGCTGATCACCCGGCAACTGGACGAGCAGATCACCGCCCGCTTCCCCGTGGGGCGGCGCCTGAAGGTACTGGACGTGGCGGTGCGCGACGGCCACCAGGCCCTGCGTCTGGCCCGGGCCGGGCACCGGGTGACCGGGCTGGAGTCCGACCAGGAGCTGGCCGACGCGGTGCGCCGTACCCTGCTGGAGGAGCCCGAGGGGATACGGGAGCGCACCCGGGTCATCCACGAGGACAGCCGCAACACCGGCGCCCACTTCCTGCCCGGCTCCTTCGACGTGGTGCTCTGCCACACGGGTCCGGCCCCCGGGGACGAGCCGGGCCCGCTGCTCGCCGGACTGGGCCGGGTGCTGGCCCCCGGCGGGCTGCTGTCGTTGGTGGTGCCCAACACCGAGGCGGCGGCCATGCGCCCGGGGCTGGCCGGCGACTGGGCCGGGGCCCTGGAGCGCCTCGCCCCCGCGGACCGCGCCCTGCGCCGGGACGCCCTGGCCGCCGGTCTGGCCGGGATGAGTACCCCGCTGCACCGCTGGTACGGGGTGCAGGTCTTCACCGCTCCCGGCACCCCCCTTCCGGGAGGCGAGGAGGGGGAGCTGCTGCTGGCCGCCGAGGAACGGGCCGGACGCACCGACCCGTACCGCGCGGTGGCCGCGCTGCTGCACCTGTGCGCCGTGCGCGACTGAGCCCGGGCCCGGGTCCGGCCCCGGGCCTTGACCGGCACCGGGCAAGGCAGGGCAGGACAGGGCAGGGCAGGACGGCACGGACGGCGCGGGCCGGAAGGCGGTGCCGGATCACCGCCCCCGGCAGCCTGCCCGTACCCGCCGCCGGTGAGCGGTCCCCGCCCGGGCCGGGCCGGTGGCCGGGCGGCGGCGGTGATCGCGTCGGCCCCGGCCGCTCCGGCCGGACGAGGCGGCCTCCCGGCCGGTACACGCCCCGTGAGCCGGCGCCCCCGCACCGCGGCGGGACGGGACGCACCACACCTCACCGGCCGGTCGTCCCGCCCGTCGGCCGCCTCCCGGCCGTACGTTTTCCGGCGGCTCCGACGGGAACCCGGAGGACGCCGAAGGCGTGATGGCCCGGCCCGGCCGGGAAACCGACGGAAAGGGGCGTCCCACCATGTCTCCCTCCCACGGGCGCGGCAGGCTCCGCGCGGGCGCCGCCGCCCTGTGCGCGGCGGCGGTCCTGTTCGCCGGGTGCACCGGCAGCGGCTCCGAGGCGCCCGACGGGGAGGACTCGGACGGCGCGCCCTCCCCCAGCGCCTCCGTGGCCGTGCCCGGGGAGGCCGGCGCACTGCAGGACGCCTTCCAGAAGGTGGTGGACCAGGTCCTGCCGTCCGTCGTCCAGGTCACCACCGGCCAGGGGCTGGGCTCGGGTGTGGTCTACGACGAGGAGGGCCACATCGTCACCAACGCCCATGTGGTGGGCGAAGCCGAACGGTTCCGGGTCACCCTGGCCACCGGCCGGGACGATCTGGCGGCGGAACTGGTGGCCAGCTATCCGGACGAGGACCTGGCCGTGGTGAAGCTGACCGACCCGCCCGGCAACCTGCGCCCGGCGACCTTCGGGAAGTCCTCCGAGGTGGAAGTCGGCCAGATCGTGCTGGCCATGGGCAACCCGCTGGGGCTGTCCTCCAGCGTCACCGAGGGCATCGTCTCGGCCACCGGCCGCTCGCTCAGCGAGGGCAGTGCCGAGGCCACCCTCGGGAACCTGATCCAGACCTCCGCGCCGATCAACCCGGGCAACAGCGGAGGCGCCCTGGTGGATCTCTCCGGCCGGGTCATCGGCGTCCCCACCCTGGCCGCCGGCGAGCAGGGCGGCGGTACGGCACCGGGCCTGGGCTTCGCCATCCCCTCCGACACCGTTCGCCACCTGGCCGACCAGATGATCGAGCACGGCGAGGTGCGCGACTCCGACGAGGCGGCGCTCGAGGCCACGGTGCGCACCGTGCTCGGCGACGACTACCAGCCCGCCGGGGTCGCCGTGGTGGAGACGGAGAACGGCGGCGCGGCGGACGACGCCGGGCTGCGCGAGGGTGATGTGATCACAGCGATCGGCGGTACCGACACCCCGCAGGTGACCGCGCTGGCGCAGGCCCTGGCCTCCCGGGAACCGGGCGACGAGGTGGAGGTCACCTACCGGCGCGGTGGGGACGAGCGGACCGTCACGGTCACCCTCGGCGAACGCTGAGCGGCCCCCGGGCGGGGCGCACCGGCTTTCGCCGGTGCGCCCCGCCCGGGGGGTTCCCCCCGCTCGTCAGCTCTCCTCCGCCGCGCGCAGGCTCATGGGCCCGTAGATCTCGGTGTCGTCCTCCAGCAGCGTCACCCGCTCGACGCCGCCCGCCAGCAGTTCCCTCCAGTTCTCGCCGACCCAGCTCTCCGCGTCGCCCTGGGTGGTGAACTCCTCCGGCCGGACGGCCGGCTCCGTCTGTGTGCCGTCGGCCTTCTCGAACCGCCACGTCCACGCCATGTGCGCCTCCCCGGTGTCTGCCGGCGCCCGGGTGCCGGGTGCCGCCTGTCGTGTGTCCTTGATCCTGTCCAGTCGGCCGCAGACTAGTGCCGCTCGCGCGGCGGTCCGGCCGACACGAGACGATCGTGCCGTGGAACTCACTCTGCTCGGCACCGGCGCGCCCGCCGGTCTCCCCCGGCCCGGCTGCCCCTGCGCGGCCTGTGCGACCGCAGTCGGCGCCGACGCGCGGGCGGCGACCGCGCTGCTCGTGGACGACGTACTGCTGCTCGATCTGACGCCCGGCCCCGCCCTGGCAGCCGCCCGCGCGGGCCGGACCCTGCACGGGGTGCGGCAACTGCTGCTGTCCCACCCCCACGACGGCCCCGCGCAGGAGGTGCCGCCCGGGCTTCCCGCGCCGGTGCGGGTGGCCGACGGCCGGAGGCTGACGCTGATCAGCGGTCACCGGGTACGGGCGGTGGCACTGGACGCGCCGGGCACCGGATACGAGATCGGCGGCCCGGACGGCGAACGACTGCTGTACCTGCCGCCGGGCGCCGGCCCCGCCGGGCTGCCCGGCTCCCCGCTCCGGGAGGGCGCGCCGGGCGCGCCGTACGCACCGGCCGCGCCGTACTCCCTGGTGCTCCTGGACGTCCTCGGCCGACCCGACGCGCTCGCCCGGCTGCGGGCGGCCGGGGCCGTCGGCCCGACCACGGACGTGCTGGCCGTCCACATCGACCACGGTGTCCCGCCCGGCCCCGAACTGCGCCGGCGGCTGGCCGCGGCCGGGGCCCGCACCGTGCCGGACGGCACCACCGCGGTGGTCGGCGACTACCGCGCGGTTCCCGATCTGCCGCGGCGCACCCTGGTGCTGGGCGGCGCCCGCTCGGGCAAGTCCGCCGAGGCCGAGCGGCGGCTGGCCGCCTTCCCCGGCGTGCTGTACGTGGCGACGGGCGGCACCCGGGACGGTGACGCCGAATGGGCGGACCGGGTCGCCGCCCACCGGTCGCGCCGCCCGGCCTCCTGGCGCACGGCCGAGACCTGCGACCTGGTGCCGCTGCTCACCGCGCCCGACGCCCCGCCCCTGCTGATCGACTGCCTGTCCCTGTGGCTGACCGACGCCATGGACTCGGCCGGCTGCTGGGACGAGGACCGGCGCCGCTCCGGCGAGGCCGCCCGCGCGCTGGCCGGCCGGACCGCCGAACTGGTCGCGGCCTTCCGCGCCGCCACCCGCACGGTGGTCGCGGTCAGCAACGAGGTCGGCTCGGGGGTCGTGCCCGCCACCGCGGCGGGCCGGCTCTTCCGCGACGAACTGGGCCGGCTGAACGCCGCGGTGGCGGCCGAGTGCGAGCACGTCCTGCTGGTCACGGCGGGCACCGCCCTGCCGCTGCGCGGCTGAGGCCGCTCCCCGGCCGCGGGGCCGGGCGGGGAGCGGGCGAGTACTGGGCGAGTACTGGGCGAGTACCGGGCGAGTACCGGGCGAGTACCGGGCGAGGGGGACGTCGGACGGCGGACGGAGCGCCGTGCGGGGGCGATAGTGTCGGCCGTATGAGCGACGGCAGCCTGAACCTCGACGACTTCGGCGACCTCATCGAGCGTCCCGACAGCGGCGTCCGCCGGGACGCCGAGGAGCGGCGGGCCCGCACCGGGCTGCCCGCCGGGGCCCTGGGGCGGCTGGACGAGCTGGGCGAATGGCTGGCGGCGGCGCAGGGCAGGGTCCCCGTCGAGCCGGTCTCGCGGCCGAAGGTCCTGCTGTTCGCCGGGGACCACGACGTGGCCTCGCTGGGCGTCTCCGCCCGTCCCGCGGGCGGCGCGCACGCCCTGGTGCGGGCCGCGCTGGAGGGCACCAGCCCGGCGGCGGTGCTGGCCCGGCGGCTCGGCGTACCGCTGCGGATCGTCGACATGTCGCTGGACTGCGACCCGGACGGGCTGCCGGAGGAGGTCACCCGGTACCGGGTACGGCGGTCCGGCGGCCGGCTCGACATCGAGGACAGTCTCACGGCCCAGGAGGCCGAGCGCGCCTTCCGGGCCGGGATGGCGATCGCCGACGAGGAGGCCGACGCCGGTACGGAACTGGTGCTCCTGGGCGACATCTCCGTCGGCGGCACCACGGCCGCCGGAGTGCTGGTGGCCGCCCTGTGCGGCACCGACGCCTCCGTGGTCACCGGACGCGGCGGCGGGCGCATCGACGATCTCGCCTGGATGCGCAAGTGCGCCGCCGTCCGGGACGGGCTGCGCCGCGCCCGGCCCGCGCTCGGCGACCAGTTGCGGCTGCTGGCGACGGTGGCCGGCGCGGACCTGACCGCGATCACCGGTTTCCTCCTCCAGTCGGCGGTGCGCCGCACCCCCGTCGTCCTGGACGGTGTGGTGTCCGCGGCGTGCGCGCTGGTGGCCCAGCGGGTGGCGTTCCGGGCCCCGGACTGGTGGCTGGCCGGGCAGGCCAGCGGTGAGCCCGCGCAGGCCAGGGCACTGGACCGGATGGCGCTCGACCCGCTGCTGGACCACGGTGTCACCGCCGGCGAGGGCACCGGCGCGCTGCTCGCCCTGCCCCTGGTCCAGGCCGCCTCGGCGCTGGCCGCCGAACTGCCGGTGCGGGCGGCGGAGCCGGACGGTGCGGACGGTGCGGGCGGCTCCGGACAGGACGGCGGGCGGCCCGGTGCCGCGGAGGCGCTCGACGCGACCTGACGGGCCGGTACCGCCGCCGGGTAGCCTGCGCCGCGATGAACACCACACCGCCGGCCGTACCGCCGCCGCCCCCGGGACCGCCGCCTCCGCCGCCCGCCCGCGGGCCGGAGGGAGCGGCCGGGCGGCTGCTGGACGG
Source organism: Streptomyces carminius (assembly GCF_002794255.1). Taxonomy (GTDB): domain Bacteria; phylum Actinomycetota; class Actinomycetes; order Streptomycetales; family Streptomycetaceae; genus Streptomyces; species Streptomyces carminius. Next base: position 849,287 of record NZ_PGGW01000069.1, on the reverse strand, counting down.
GCTGCGCTTCGCCTTCGGCACCCTCACCGTGCTGCCGGTGTCCGGAGTCCGCTGGGACCGGGCCGCCGCCCGGCGCGGCATGGCGTGCGCGCCCCTGGCCGGAGCGGTGGTCGGGCTGTGCGCGGCGGTGCTCGGGGCCGTCGCGCTGCTGCTCGGCGCCGGTGCCCTGCTCGCCGCGGTCCTCACCCTCGCGGTGCCCGCCGTCCTGACCCGGGCGCTGCACCTGGACGGCCTGGCGGACGTTGCCGACGGACTGGGCAGCGGACGCCCGGCGGCGGACGCGCTGGCCGTGATGAAACGCTCCGACATCGGCCCGTTCGGCACCGTCACCCTGCTCCTGGTCCTGCTCGCGCAGGTGGCGGCCGTCGCCGAGCTGTACGCGGCGGGCTGGGCGTACGGCGCCGCCGCCGTCGCGGTGGCCGCGACGACCTCCCGTACGGCGCTCGCCCTCGCCGCCCGCGAGGGCGTCCCCGCGGCACGCCCCGGAGGGCTGGGCGCGGCGGTCGCCGGCGTGGTGCCGCACCGGTACGCGGCCGCCGCGGCCGCGGTGACGGTGCTGGCGGCGGCGGGGACGGGAGCGCTGTGGGGGCCGTACGGAGCAGTGCGGTACGCCGCCGCGGTGCTGATCGCGCTGGGCGCGGCGGAACTGCTGCTGGGCCGCTGCCGCCGCCGGCTGGGCGGGGTGACCGGCGACGTCTTCGGCGCCCTGGCCGAAACCTCCTTCACCACCGCCCTGCTGGTGCTTGCACTGGGTTAACACCCCCCGCACAATTCCGGTCGGACGTCCGTACACCCGCCGGTCCCCGTACCGGCGGGCCGGTTCCGTGTCGCCCGGCACCCCCACCGTCCCCACCCGGGCCGCCGCGTAGGCTCGGCCCGTGCCCGAAGCCGAGCACACCAACTCGGCCTGCCGACAGAAGAGGGATTCCCACCACCGTGTCTGCTCTCACTCTCAGTACCTCGTCCGCCGCGGCGCTGCGCGCGGACGCCGTCGTCGTCGGTGTCGTCAAGGGTCCCGACGGCCCCGTGGTCGCCCCCGGCGGGGAGGCCGTGGACGAGGCGTTCGGCGGCTCGCTGGCCGCCACCCTGGAGACCCTCGGTGCCTCGGGCGGCGAGGGTGAGACCGTCAAGCTGCCCGCCCCGGACGGGCTGAAGGCGGACCTGGTGCTGGCGGTCGGACTCGGTGCCGCCCCGTCGGAGGACGGGGCGTACGAGCCGGAGGCGCTGCGCCGCGCCGCCGGTGCGGCGGCCCGCGCGCTGGCCGGGACCGGGAAGGCCGGCTTCGCGCTCCCGGCCGGGGACCCGGCCGCCCTCGCCGCCGTCTGCGAGGGAGCCCTGCTGGGCGCGTACGCCTTCACCGCCTACCGCGGCAAGGACAGCAGGACCGGGAAAACCGAGAAGGCCGGCAAGGACCGGAAGGCGCGGAAGGGCGGGGACAAGGACCGCGGTGCCCCCCTCGCCGAGGTCGTCGTCCTCGGCTCCGGGGCGCGCGACAAGGCCCACAAGGCCGCGGCCGAGCGCGCCGGCGTCCTGGCCGCCGAGGTCAACCGCGCCCGGGACCTGGTCAACACCCCCTCCAACGACCTCAACCCGAAGTCCTTCGCCGCCGCCGCCCAGGCCGCGGCCAAGGAGCACGGGCTGACGGTGGAGGTGCTGGACGAGAAGGACCTCGCCAAGGGCGGCTACGGCGGCATCCTCGGGGTCGGCCAGGGCTCGGCCAATCCGCCCCGCCTGGTGCGGATCGCCTACACCGCCTCCAAGGCGAAGAAGTCCCTGGCCCTGGTCGGCAAGGGGATCACCTACGACTCGGGCGGCATCTCGCTCAAGCCCGCCGGCCACAACGAGACCATGAAGTGCGACATGAGCGGCGCCGCCGCCGTCCTCGGCGCCGTGGTCGCCGCCGCCCGGCTCGGCCTGCGGGTGAACGTCACCGGCTGGCTGGCGCTGGCGGAGAACATGCCGTCCGGCACCGCGACCCGGCCGGGCGACGTCCTGACCATGTACAGCGGCAGGACGGTCGAGGTGCTCAACACCGACGCCGAGGGCCGGCTGGTCCTGGCCGACGCCCTGGCCCGGGCCTGCGAGGAGAAGCCCGACGCGGTGGTGGACGTGGCGACCCTGACCGGCGCGATGGTGCTGGCCCTGGGGAACCGCACCTTCGGGATCATGGCGAACGACGACGCGTTCCGCGGCGCCCTCCACGAGCTGGCCGGCGAGGCCGGCGAGCAGGCGTGGCCCATGCCGCTCCCCGCCGAACTGCGCAAGAGCATGGACTCGCCCGTCGCCGACATCGCCAACATGGGAGAGCGGGCCGGCGGCGGCCTGGTCGCCGGGCTGTTCCTGAAGGAGTTCGTGGCCGAGGGCACCACCTGGGCGCATCTGGACATCGCGGGTCCGGCCTTCAACGAGTCCGGTCCCTTCGGCTACACCCCCAAGGGGGGCACCGGCTCCGCGGTGCGCACCCTGGTCCGCCTCGCCGAGCGCGTGGCGGACGGGGACGTGGTGTGAGCGCCGCCGGACGGCGCTGAGCGGACCGCGGGAAGACCGCGGGAAGAGGAAGAGGGCGGCGCCCGGGCACACTTGTGTGCCCGGGCACCGCCCTCTCCGCGGTCCACCGCGCGGGCCCCGGTGGCGGGGGCCGGGAAGGGCGCGGGGCGTTCGCGTCCCGCCCGGTGGACGCCCGGCACATGAAACCGGCCGGGACGGGGAAGACGAGGGCCGGTCCGGCGCCCCGCACCGGCCCGGTGTTCGCCCTGAGCGATCCCGGTCGGACTACTGCCGGGTAGACACGCGTGCCCCTCTCTCAATCCTCCTGTTCAGGCAGGTGTGAGCGGTTCGGACGGCGGCCCGGCGTCCCACCGCCGGGGAACAAGTGCAAAGATGTTGTCCCGGCAGGACAGGGCCCGCTCAACCCACAGGGCCGAGCAAGAAGCGGCCGAAATAAAGCCGCCCGGTCTCCGATGGACCGGCTCCGGCGTACCCATGCATGGAGGACGTGACGTGGCGAACGACGCCAGCACCGTTTTCGACCTAGTGATCCTCGGGGGCGGTAGCGGCGGCTATGCCGCTGCCCTGCGGGCTTCGCAGCTGGGTCTGGACGTCGCCCTGATCGAGAAGGACAAGGTCGGCGGTACCTGTCTGCACTACGGATGCATCCCCACGAAGGCCCTGCTGCACGCCGGTGAGATCGCCGACCAGGCCCGGGAGAGCGCCGGGTTCGGTGTCCGGGCCACCTTCGAGGGCATCGACATGGCCGCCGTCCACAAGTACAAGGACGGCGTGGTCTCCGGCCTGTACAAGGGTCTGCAGGGGCTGATCGCCTCGCGCAAGATCACTTATGTGGAGGGCGAGGGCCGGCTGTCCTCCCCCACCTCCGTCGAGGTGAACGGGCAGCGCTACGAGGGGCGGCACATCCTGCTCGCCACCGGCTCGGTGCCCAAGTCGATCCCGGGCCTGGAGATCGACGGCAACCGGATCATCAGCTCCGACCACGCGCTGACCCTGGACCGGGTGCCGCAGTCCGCCGTCATCCTGGGCGGCGGCGTCATCGGCTGCGAGTTCGCCTCCGCCTGGAAGTCCTTCGGCACCGAGGTCACCATCGTCGAGGGCCTGCCCCACCTGGTGCCCGCCGAGGACGAGAACAGCTCCAAGCTGCTGGAGCGCGCCTTCCGCAAGCGCGGCATCAAGTTCTCGCTCGGCTCCTTCTTCGAGAAGGCCGAGTACACCCAGGACGGTGTCAAGGTCACCCTCGCCAACGGCAAGGAGTACGAGGCCGAGCTGCTGCTCGTCGCCATCGGCCGCGGCCCGGTCTCGCAGGGCCTGGGCTACGAGGAGGCCGGGGTCGGCATGGACCGCGGCTACGTCCTGGTCGACGAGTACTGCCGCACCAACGTGCCGACCGTCTCCGCCGTCGGCGACCTCATCCCCACCCTCCAGCTCGCGCACGTCGGCTTCGCCGAGGGCATCCTGGTGGCCGAGCGGCTCGCCGGGCTGGACGTCGTGCCGATCGACTACGACGGTGTGCCCCGCGTGACGTACAGCCAGCCGGAGGTCGCCTCCGTCGGCATCACCGAGGCCAAGGCCAAGGAGATCCACGGCGCGGACAAGGTCGTGACACTGAAGTACAACCTCGGGGGGAACGGCCGGAGCAAGATCCTCAAGACGCAGGGCGAGATCAAGCTCGTCCAGGTCCGTGACGGTGCCGTGGTCGGCGTCCACATGGTCGGTGACCGGATGGGTGAGCAGGTCGGTGAGGCCCAGCTCATCTACAACTGGGAGGCACTGCCCGCCGAGGTCGCGCAGCTCGTCCACGCGCACCCGACGCAGAACGAGGCACTCGGCGAGGCGCACCTGGCGCTGGCCGGCAAGCCGCTGCACTCCCACGACTGACCCTTCCGGGCGCGGCAGCATCGCGACGTCCGCACTTTTCGTTAGGAGCAACCGAAACCATGGCGGTTTCCGTAACCCTTCCGGCGCTCGGCGAGAGCGTCACCGAGGGCACCGTCACCCGTTGGCTGAAGGCCGAGGGTGAACACGTCGAGGCCGACGAGCCACTGCTGGAGGTCTCGACCGACAAGGTCGACACCGAGATCCCCTCCCCCGCCTCCGGTGTCCTGTCCGCCATCAAGGTGGGCGAGGACGAGACGGTCGAGGTCGGCGCCGAGCTGGCCGTCATCGACGACGGGGCATCCCCGCCGCAGGCAGGGGAAGGCGGTGGCGCCCCGGCCGAGTCGCCCGCTCCGGAGCAGGCCGCGGCCCCGGCCGCCGAGCCGGAACCGGAGCAGCAGCCCGAGCCGGAGCCGCAGGCCCAGCCCGAGCCGCAGCAGCAGCCGCAGGCCCAGCAGCAGCCGGAACCGCAGGCTCAGGGCGGCGGCTCGGCGGAGGGCACCGACGTGGTGCTGCCCGCGCTCGGCGAGAGCGTCACCGAGGGCACCGTCACCCGCTGGCTGAAGTCGGTCGGGGAGGAGGTCGAGGCCGACGAGCCACTGCTGGAGGTCTCGACCGACAAGGTCGACACCGAGATCCCCTCCCCCGCCTCGGGCACCCTGGTGGAGATCCTGGTGGGCGAGGACGAGACCGCCGAGGTCGGCGCCAAGCTGGCCGTGATCGGTGCCGCCGGTGCCGCTCCCGCCCAGCAGGCGCAGCCCGAACCGCAGGCGCAGCCCGAACCGCAGCCGGAGCCGGCCCCCGAGCCGGAGCCGCAGGCCCAGGCCCAGCCCGAACCGCAGCCGCAGGCCCGGCAGCAGCCCGAGCCGCAGGCGCCGACCGCTCCGGCTCCGCAGCAGCGGGAGACCCCGGCGCCCGCCCCGACCCCGTCGGCACCCGCGCCCGCCCCGGCCCCGGCCGCGCCGCAGCAGGCACCCTCGGGTGGCGCGGGCGCCTATGTGACCCCGCTGGTGCGCAAGCTCGCCGCCGAGAACGGCATCGACCTGTCCACCGTCAAGGGCACCGGCGTCGGCGGCCGGGTCCGCAAGCAGGACGTTCTCGCCGCGGCCGAGGCCGCCAAGGCCAAGGCCGCCTCGGCCCCGGCCGCGCCGGCGGGCGGGCGGGCCGCCACGGCGCCGGCCGCCGCCTCGCAGCTGCGCGGCCAGACGGTGCCGATGACCCGCATCCGCAAGGTCATCGCCAAGAACATGATGAAGGCGCTGCACAGCCAGGCGCAGCTCTCCACCGTGGTCGAGGCGGACGTCACCCGGATCATGCGGCTGCGGGCCCGGGCCAAGGAGGAGTTCCTGGCCCGCGAGGGCGTCAAGCTCTCCCCGATGCCGTTCTTCGTCAAGGCCGCCGCCGAGGCGCTGAAGGCCCACCCGGCCATCAACGCCAAGATCAACGACGACGGCACCGTGACCTACCACGACGTCGAGAACGTCGGCATCGCGGTGGACTCGGAGAAGGGCCTGATGGTCCCGGTCATCAAGGGCGCGGGCGACCTGAACCTGGCCGGCATCGCCAAGAAGACGGCGGAGCTGGCGGGCAAGGTCCGCACCGGCAAGCTCGGCCCGGACGACATGTCCGGCGGCACGTTCACGATCAGCAACACCGGTTCGCGCGGCGCGCTGTTCGACACGATCATCGTGAACTACCCGCAGGTGGCCGAGCTGGGCATCGGTGCCACCGTGCGCCGTCCGGTCGTGATCGACCACCCGGAGCTGGGCGAGACCATCGCCGTCCGGGACATGGTCTACCTGACCCTGTCCTACGACCACCAGCTGGTCGACGGCGCGGACGCCGCCCGCTACCTGGCGGATGTCAAGGCCCGGCTGGAGGCCGGTGAGTTCGAGGGCGAGCTCGGTCTCTGACCGCTCCCCCGGTCGTGCCCCCGTCCGGCAGATGCCGGGCGGGGGCACCGCCGTGTCCGCCACCGTGTCCGCCGCGGTGGTCCCGCCGTATCGTCGTTGGTCTCCCGCCACGAGCCCGCAAGGAGCAGTCCATGGCCCCGCCCGTCGTCCATTCCCTGCGCGAGCAGATCCGTGAGCACATCGTGGAGGGCATCGTCCAGGGGCGCTGGAAGCCGGGCGAGCGCGTGGTGGAGCGCCGGATCGCGGTGGAGCTGCAGGTCAGCCAGACACCCGTACGCGAGGCGCTGCGCGAGCTGGAGGCACTGCGGCTGATCGAGTCGGCTCCGAACAAGGGCGCGCGGGTGCGGAACCTGACCGCGGCCGATCTGGAGGAGATCTATCCGGTGCGGGCCGGGCTGGAGCAGATCGCCGCCGAGCTGGCCGCCGGCCGGCTGGCCGAGGACGTCTCGGCGCTGGCGGACCAGGTGGCGCTGCTGTACGGGGCCGACCGCGCCGGGGACGGGGAGGCGCAGGTGCGGCACACGGTGGCCTTCCACCGGGAGCTGGTCCGCGCGGCGGGCAACAGCGTGCTGCTGCACACCTGGGAGTCGCTGGGCATCGGAGTGTGGACGACGCTCGCCATCCGCTGGCTGGGCACCCGGCAGCAGTCGTACGCCGAGGAGCACGAGGCGGTCGTCGAGGCGTTCCGGCGGCGTGACCCGCGGGTGGGCGAGCTGGTCAAGGAACACGTCCTGGGGTGTGCACCCCGTGCCTAGCCACTGACACTGAATGTCAATTTTGAACGGGAGGCACCTTTTTCCTCCGGATGCTTTGATCGATCATCGATCGATGACTTACAGTCGGCTCCGGGCACGGCGCATCCCGCCCCTGCCCTCCCCTGCCGACTCCCCCTCCCTCCGGAAGGCGGTCACCATGTCCGACGCCGAACGCCGGTCCAGCGAACTGGACCAGCTCGTGGACCGCGACCGTGAGGAGACCGCCGAGTGGGCCGAGTCCCTCGACGCCGTCACCCGTGAGGCCGGTCCGCACCGCGCCGCGTACCTGCTGCGGCGCACCCTGGAGCACGCCGGGCGCACCGGTCTGGGACTGCCCCCGCTGCTGGAGACGGAGTACGTCAACACCGTCCCCACCGCCGCCGAGCCCGGCTTCCCCGGCGACGAGGAGATGGAGCGGCGGATCACCGCGTGGAACCGCTGGAACGCCGCCGCCATGGTCACCCGCGGCGCCCGGTTCGGCGTCGGCGGCCACATCGCCACCTTCGCCTCCGCCGCCTGGCTGTACGAGATCGGCTTCAACCACTTCTTCCGCGGCAAGGCCTCACCCGAGGCGCCGGGCTCCGGCGACCAGCTCTACGTCCAGGGCCACGCCTCCCCCGGCATCTACGCCCGCGCCTTCCTCGACGGACGGCTGACCGAGGCGCAGCTCGACAACTTCCGGCAGGAGGCGGGCGGGAACGGACTGCCCTCCTACCCCCACCCGCGCCGCCTGCCCTGGCTGTGGGAGTTCCCCACCGTCTCCATGGGACTGGGCCCGCTCTCGGCGATCTACCAGGCCCGCTTCAACCGCTATCTGACCGGCCGCGGCATCAAGGACACCTCCGGCTCGCACGTGTGGGCCTTCCTCGGCGACGGCGAGATGGACGAGCCGGAGTCGACCGCCGCGCTGGCCCTGGCCGGACGCGAGGGGCTGGACAACCTCACCTTCGTGGTCAACTGCAACCTCCAGCGCCTCGACGGGCCGGTGCGCGCCAACTTCAAGATCGTGCAGGAGCTGGAGGCCCAGTTCCGGGCCGCCGGCTGGCACGTCGTCAAGACGCTGTGGGGCTCCGCCTGGGACGAGCTGCTCGCCCTCGACACCACCGGCGCCCTGGTCCGGCGGCTGCGCGAAGTGCCCGACGCGCAGTTCCAGACGTACGCCACCCGGGACGCGGGCTACCTCCGGGAGCACTTCTTCGGCGCCGATCCGGCGCTGGCGGAACTGGCCGGGAAGCTGCCCGACGCGAAGCTCACCGAGTGCTTCGGCACCTCGCGCGGCGGCCACGAACCCCGCAAGGTGTACGCCGCCTACCGGGCCGCCCTGGAGCACAGGGGCGCGCCGACCGTGATCCTGGCGCAGACGGTCAAGGGCCACACCCTCGGCCCGGGCTTCGCCTCCAAGAACGCCAACCACCAGATGAAGAAGCTCACGGCCGGCGAGTTCAGGGACATGCGCGACCTGCTCGGCCTGCCGATCCCGGACCGCGCCCTCGACGGCGAGCTGGTGCCGTACGGCCACCCGGGCCCCGACTCCCCCGAGGTCCGCTACCTCGCCGAGCGCCGCGCCGCGCTCGGCGGCCCCGCACCGGCCCGCCGCGTCCACCCGGTCCCGGCCCTCCCCGAACCCGCCGAGCGCGGTTTCGCGGCCCTGGAGAAGGGCTCCGGCAAGCAGGAGATGGCCACCACCATGGCGTTCGTACGCCTGGTCAAGGAGCTGATGCGGGACAAGGAGACCGGGCGGCGCTGGGTGCCGATCGTGCCCGACGAGGCCCGCACCTTCGGCATGGAGTCGCTCTTCCCCTCGGCGGGCATCTACTCGCCGAAGGGCCAGACGTACGAGCCGGTCGACCGCGACCAGCTGATGTACTACAAGGAGGCGTCGGACGGCCAGATCCTCAACGAGGGGATCACCGAGGCAGGCGCCATGGCCGACTTCATCGCCGCCGCCACCTCGTACGCCACGCACGGCGAGCCGATGATCCCGTTCTACATCTTCTACTCGATGTTCGGCTGGCAGCGGACCGGCGACCAGTTCTGGCAGCTCGCCGACCAGCTCGGCCGCGGCTTCGTCGTCGGCGCCACGGCCGGCCGCACCACGCTGACCGGCGAGGGCCTGCAGCACGCCGACGGCCACTCGCACCTGATCGCGGCCACCAATCCGGCCTCGCTCAACTACGACCCGGCGTTCGCCTACGAGATCGCGGTGATCGTGCGCGACGGCCTGCGCCGGATGTACGGGCCCGGGCAGGAGAACGTCTTCTACTACCTGACCGTCTACAACGAGCCGAAGGTCCAGCCACCCATGCCGGAGGGCGTCGAGGAAGGCATCCTCAAGGGGCTGTACCGCTTCCGCGAGGGCGTCCCGGCCGTCTCCCCCGCCGGATCCCCCGCCGGGGACGACGCGCCGCGGATCCAGCTGCTGGCCTCCGGCACCGCGATCCACTGGGCGCTGGACGCCCAGCGCCTCCTCGCCGACGACTGGGGCGTGACCGCCGACGTGTGGTCCGCCACCTCCTGGGGCGAGCTGCGCCGCGACGCCCTGTCCTGTGACGCGGCGCAGCTCAGGGGCGAGGACCGGGTCCCGTACGTCACCCGCGCGCTGCGCGGCGCGCCCGGCCCGGTCCTCGCCGTCAGCGACTGGATGCGGGCGGTGCCGGACCAGATCGCCCCGTGGGTCGAGCAGGACTGGTTCTCGCTGGGCACCGACGGCTTCGGCCTGTCGGACACCCGCGAGGCCGCCCGCCGCCACTTCGGGGTGGACGCCGGGTCGGTGACCGTCGCCGCCCTGGACCGGCTGGCCCGGCGCGGCGAGGTCAAGCGCGAGACGGTGCGCGAGGCCGCCGAACGCTACGGCCTGGCCTGAGGCCCGGCCGCGGCGCCCGGCGGGGGGCGTACGGGAAGCCGGGCGGCCGGCGGGGGTACGTGCGGTCCCCCGTCAGCCGCCCTCCCCGGCCGGGCCCCCGTCCCGCTGCTCGTCGGGGTGGCCGCGGAGCATGAGGAGGGCCGCGACCAGCCCGCCCCACACCACGACCATGGCGACGATCATCATGACGACGGCGCCTGCCGACATCAGCGTCCCCTTTCGAAGAGCGTGTCCGAGTCCGTGCCGCCGGGTTCCCTCTCGCGCCGCCACGGAACGAGGGAGAGCAGGACGGCGGCGAGCAGCGCGCCGAGGGCGACCGCCCAGCCGGCCCAGAACAGGAACCCGGTCTCGTAGCCGCCGTAGTTCTCGTCGAACTCGGCCCGCAGGCTGTCGATCATCATCCAGCCCAGCACCAGCGGGGTGATCACTCCGAGTGCCACGCGCCACCACACACCCAGCCGGATCGCCGAGGTGTCGTCCGCGTCCCGCTGGAGCGCCGGCAGCCGGCGCAGCAGCCAGGCGACGGTGATCACGGCGACCAGGGAGGCCAGCGCGATGCCGTACTGGTTGATGAAGTGGTCGGCGGCGTCCAGCAGGTACAGTCCGCTGTCGGTCGGGAAGAGCAGGACGGACGCCAGCGCGATCGCCCCGCCGACGCCCAGCACCGCCGGGGTGCGCCCGATGCCGGTGCGGTCCTGCACCGCCGCGATCGGCACCTGCACGATGCTCAGCAGGGAGGTCAGTCCGGCGATCACCAGAGAGCCGAAGAACAGCAGCCCGAACAGGGTGCCCAGCGGCATGTTGGAGATGATCGTCGGGAAGGCGACGAAGGCCAGCCCGATGCCGCTGGTGACTGTCTCGTCCACCGGCGTGCCGGTGTTCAGCGACAGGAAGCCGAGCGTGGCGAAGACCCCGATGCCCGCCAGGATCTCGAAGGAGCTGTTGGCGAACCCGGCGACCAGCGCGGAGCCGGTGAGGTCGGCGCGGCGGCGCAGGTAGGAGGCATAGGTGATCATGATGCCGAAGCCGACCGAGAGCGAGAAGAAGATCTGCCCGTAGGCCGCCACCCAGACACTGCCCCTGGTCAGTGCTTCCCAGTCGGGTGAGAACAGTGCGTCCAGACCGGTGGCCGCGCCGTCCAGGGTGACCGCCCGGATCACCAGGGCGGCGAAGAAGAGCACCAGCAGCGGGATGAAGATCCGGTTGGCCAGCTCGATGCCCCGCCGCACGCCGAGGGCCAGGATCACCAGGACGGCGATCCAGATGACCAGCAGCGGCCAGAACACCCCGCCGACGTAGGAGGAGATCCACCCCGGCTGCTCGGCGGTGCCCAGGAAGTCCCCGAAGAAGAAGGCGTCCGGGTCGTCCCCCCAGCGCTCGCCGACGGAGAATCCGACGTAGCGCACGGCCCAGGCGAGGATGACGGCGTAGTAGGCGGCGATGACGCAGCAGATCGCCACCTGCCACCAGCCGATCACCTGTGCCGGTGCGGACATCCGGCGGAACGCGGCCGGCGGCGACCTCCGGTACCGGCGGCCGATCACGTACTCGAGGATCAGCAGCGGGAGTCCCGCGGTCAGCAGGGCGAGCAGATAGGGCAGCAGGAACGCCCCGCCGCCGTTCTTGTAGGCCTCGGACGGGAAACGCCAGATGTTGCCGAGCCCGATGGCCGAGCCGATCGCCGCCATCAGGAAGCCCGCTCGGGACCCCCACGCCTCACGGGGCCGGCCCTGGCCGGATTCAGTGGCCATATGTGCTCTCTCCTGTACGGATTCCTTTGCAAAGCACTACATATGTTCCTCCGATCCTGTCACTATATGCTGACTCTGTGTCGACAGCGCCCCCGGTGGCGTTCCTCGTCCGTACCGCGGCGGGAGGCCGCGTACTCCGGCGGGATGATGGCCCCATGCGCGCTGCCCGGCTGATCAAGATGGTGCTGCTCCTCCAGAACCGCCGCTCGATGACCGCGGCCGAACTCGCCGAGCAACTGGAGGTCTCCGAGCGGACGGTGTCCCGGGACGTCCTGGCGCTGTCGGAGGCGGGCATCCCCGTCTACGCGGACCGGGGCCGTACCGGCGGATACCGGCTGGTCGGCGGCTACCGCACCCGGCTGACCGGCCTCGGGCGCGACGAGGCGGAGGCGCTGTTCCTGTCCGGGGTGCCCTCCGCGCTGCGCGACATGGGCCTGGCGGACGCGGCGTCGGCGGCCCGGCTGAAGGTGTCGGCGGCCCTCAGCCCCGAGCTCGCCGACGCCCCGCGCACCGCCGCGCAGCGCTTCCACCTGGACGCCCCCGGCTGGTGGCAGCCGCCCGAGACACCCGGGGAGCTGCCGGTGATCGCCGAGGCCGTGTGGGACGACCGCCGCCTCGCCGTCCGTTACCGCCGCGGGGACGGTGAGACGGTGGCACGGACGCTGGAGCCGTACGGCCTGGTGCTCAAGGCGGGGGTGTGGTACCTCGTCGCCCGCGCCGTCCCCGCCGGCGGGCGCCCCGGCGGCACCCGTGAGCCCCCGGGTGAGCGCCCGGGTGAGCACCGTGTCTACCGGGTGGACCGCTTCGCCTCGGTCGTCCCGCTCGCCGAGTACTTCGGGCGGGACGAGGAGTTCGACCTGCCCGGCTTCTGGGCGGAGCGGTCCGCGGCCTTCGCCCGCTCGATCCTGCGGGAGAGCGTGGTCCTCCGGCTGACGGAGGCGGGGGCGCGCACCCTGCGGTACACCACCGACCGGACGGCGGCCGGGGAGGCGCTGGCCGGGGGCCGCACCGACGAGCTGGGGCGGACCACCGTCACCCTGCCGGTGGAGTCCCTGGACGTCGCCTTCACTCAGTTGCTCGCCCTCGGCCCGGAGTGCGAGGTGCTCGGGCCGCCCGCGCTGCGGGAGCGCATGGCGCGGGCGGCCGAGCGCATGGCGGCGCACTACCGGTGAGCGGTCACCGGTGGCGCGGCCGCCGGTGGACCCTACCGGTACTCCTCGGCGGTCGCCTCCCGGCCGCCGTGGACGACCTCGATGAAGTAGCGCCAGCCGTCCGGCTGCGAGCCGTCGGTGTCCCTGACGCCGTACTCGACGGCGAGCTGCCCGCTGGAGAGGGACTGCCCGTTCCAGCGCGCCCGGTCCGGGTCGCACGCCAGCGCCGCCACGGCCCGGCCGAGGTAGGCGGGTGACTCGGCGATGGCGAAGTGCGGCTCCTTGGCGACCGCGTCGCGCCAGTTCTCCTCCCGCACCCCGAAGAAGCCCAGCATCTCCTCCGAGCGCAGGAAGCCCGGGGAGACGCAGACCGCCGTGCCGCCGTACTCCGCCAGCTCCTTCGCCAGGCCGAAGGCCGCCCGGATGGGGGCGTTCTTGGTCAGGTCGAAGAAGAGGTTGCCGCGGTACTGCTCCCGGTGGTACTCGGCGGTGCCGTCGGTGACCTCCACCACCAGACCGCCCGGCCGCCGGATCAGCAGCGGCAGCGCGAAGTGGCTGGTGACCAGGTGGGTCTCCACGCCGAGCCGCAGCATCCGCAGGCCCTTGGCCAGTTCCACCTCCCACACCTTCGTGTCGAAGTCGAGCAGGTGGTCGCCGCCCCAGACGTCGTTGACCAGGATGTCCAGCCGTCCGTGGTCCCGGTCGATCCGCTCCGTCAGGGCCCGTACCTGTTCCGGTTCGAGGTGGTCGGTCCGCACCGCGATGCCGGTGCCCCCGGCCGCCGTGACCAGTTCGGCGGTCCCCTCGATGGTCTCGGTCGGGCGGCCCACCTCGCTGACGCTCTCCCGGGTGGTGCGGCCGGTGACGTACACCGTCGCGCCCGCCCGGCCCAGTTCCACGGCCATCGCCCGGCCCGCGCCCCGGGTGGCTCCCGCCACCAGGGCCACCTTGCCGTTCAGGGCCCCCGGTGCCGCCGCCCGCGCGGCCGGTGCCGTACGTGCCGTCTCCGTGCTCATGTGCGTGCTCCTCCAGTCGTTCACACCGGCACGCTGCCACCGATACCGGACACCTTCTGTCGGGTTTTCCGGCGGGTTCGTCCTCCGTTCCGTCCCCGTGTCCCGCCGTCCCGGCGTTGCGCGTGCGGAGCGGGTCGGCGCGCCGGATGCTGGTGGCGTGACGATGCACGAGACGGAGTTCTGGGAGCTGGTCGACGAGACCCGCGAGGCCGCCGGAGGCGATCCGGTGGACCACGCCGAAATCCTCGTCGAGAGGCTGACCCGGCTCGACCCGGAGACCGTCGTGGACTTCGCCCGCCACTTCGAGACCCGGGTCAACCGGGCCTGGCGCTGGGAACTGTGGGGCGCGGCCTGGGTGCTGCTCGACGGGGCCGGCGACGACGTCTTCGACGCCTTCCGCTGCTGGCTGGTGGGCCAGGGCCGGAAGGTGTTCGAGGGCGCGCTGCACGACCCGGAGGCGCTCGCCGGACTGCTGGACGACTTCGACCCGGACGTGGACGGCGAGGGAGGGGACCTCGGCTGCGCCGCCTATGACGCCTACGAGCAGCTCACCGGCGGCCCGCTGCCCGAACTGGACCTGCCCGACCCGCCCCCGGAGCCGGAGGGCACCGCGCCGCCCTTCGAGAACGACCGCGCCCTGGCCGCCCGCTTCCCCCGGCTGTGGGAGCGGTTCAGGGAGCCCTCGGAGTGACGCCGGGGGCGGTGCCGGACGGTGCGCCGGGGACGGCGTCCGGTGCCGCGGCGCCGAGGGAGCGCCCCATCAGCACGCCGTCCGCGAAGCCGGTCTCCAGCAGGAACTCCCCGGGCAGCACGCCCTCCACCGCGAAGCCCTCGGAGGCGTAGAGCGCCCGCGCGGGCGCGTTGTGGCCCAGCACTCCCAGGGTGATCCGGGAGGCGCCCTGCCGCCGCGCCTCGGCCAGCGCGGCCCGCACCAGCGCCCGGCCCACCCCCCTGCCGCGCGCCCGGTCGTCCACCGCCAGGCCCTGGATCCGGCGGATGTGGGCCCTGGCGGCGAGCCCGCCGGCCGACGTCAGCCGGACGTATCCCACCAGCCGCCCGCCCGACTCGGCGACGAGGAACTCCCCGGGCGGGTGGGCGGAGTCGAAGAACGGGTCGTACGGCGGCCGCGGCCGGGGCAGGACCGCGTGCAGCGGCGACCAGGTACGCCGGTCGAGCTCGCCGAGGGCCGTCCCGTCCCCCTCGGTGGCGGGCCGTACCAGGGGCGGCTCCGGCGCTCGGGCCGGCACGGAGGCTGACATGTGGGCCACTGTGCCTCGCCCCCGCCCCGGGAGTCCATCAGGATGGGCCCATGCGTATCGCGATCACCGGCTCCTCCGGTCTCATCGGTCAGGCCCTCCTCCGCTCCCTGCACACGGACGGCCACGAGGTGGTGCGTCTGGTGCGGCGCCCGGCGCGGGCCGGCGACGAGGTGGAGTGGAACCCCGAGGGCCAGTACGTGGACACCGCCGCGCTGGCGGGCTGCGAGGCCGTGGTGCACCTGGCGGGCGCGGGCGTCGGGGACAGCCGCTGGACGGAGGCCTACAAGCGGAGGATCCGGGACAGCCGGGTGCTGGGGACCGCCGCGATCGCCGAGGCCGTCGCCTCGCTCGACACCCCGCCGCACACCCTGGTGGTCGGCACCGCCGTCGGCTACTACGGCGACACCGGCGACCGCGCCGTGGACGAGGGCGCGCCGCCCGGGCACGGCTTCCTCGCCGACGTCTGCCAGGAGTGGGAGGAGGCCGCGGCGGCGGCCGAGGAGGCGGGCATCCGTACCGTGTACGCCCGCACCGGGCTGGTGGTCTCGCGCTCCGGCGGCGCCTGGGGACGGCTGTTCCCGATCTTCCGGGCGGGGCTCGGCGGCCGGCTGGGCAGCGGCCGGCAGTACTGGAGCCATATCGCGCTGCACGACCACATCGCCGCGCTGCGGCACCTGCTGGACGCCGAGGAGCTGTCCGGGCCGGTCAACCTCACCGCCCCCGAACCGGTCACCCAGCGCGAGGTGGCCGCCGCGATGGGCCGGGTGCTGCGCCGGCCGGCCCTGCTGTGGGTGCCCGCGCCCGTGCTGCGGACGGTGCTGGGCGAGTTCTCCACGGATGTGCTGGGCAGCCAGCGGGTGCTGCCCCGGCGGCTGCTGGAGTCCGGTTTCAGGTTCGCCTTCCCCGGGATCGAGGACGCCATCCGGGCGGCGCTGCGCTGAGCCGGGCGCACCTGCGTACGCCGGCTGTGCGACTGCGTGCGCCGGTTGTGCGACCGTGCCCGGTTCGTGCGCGCTTTCCAGCACTTTCCGGGCCCCTAGGGTCGGACGGAGCACGCGAATCGAACGCGTCTCCTACGGGCAGTAACCCTGCGGACGCGCATCGTCGCGCGGTCGCGCCGACCAGGGGAGGACACATGTTCGGCAGCGAACTCCGACCGGAGACCGGCGTTCCCGGCACCTCGCCCGGCATACCCGATGTCGCCGTCATCGGCGCGGGCCCGGCGGGCCTGGCCGCCGCGCACCATCTGATCCGCGCCGGGCTGCGGGTCACCGTCCTGGAGGCCGCCGACCGGATCGGCGGCCGTCCGGTGACCGAGGAGGTGGACGGCTACCGGCTGGACGGCGGCCCGCTGCCGTGGTCCGAGGGCTCCGAGCTGCGCCACTGCCCCGGTCTGGAACGGCTCGTCCTGCGCCCCTTCTCCTCCGGGGTCGTCATCCGCAGCGGCGGCCGGCGGCTGCGGATCGGGGCGCCCCGCACCACCCGGCACGTCCGGACCGGCCGCGGCACACGCGGTGTGCCGGGGATCCCGGCGGGCTCACTCGGCGGCGCGCTGGACCTGGCCCGGCTGCGCGCCCAGCTCAACCGGCTCGCCACGACCCCCGCCGAGCGGCTGAGCAGGCGGCCCGAGCTGTCCGCCGCCCAGGCCCTGGCCGTCCGCGGCACGGCCCCCCACGCCTGTGAGGATCCGCTGCGGGCCCTGCTCGGCGCGCTGCTGTGCGATCCGGAGCTGACGACCTCCAGCCGCGTCGGCGACCTGGCACTGCGCGGCTTCGCCCGCGGCGGCCTGTTCCTGCCCGCCGGCGGCGTCTCGGCCGTCCCCCGGCTGCTGGCGGCCGGGCTGCCCCCGGGCACCGTGCGCACCGGGGTGCACGTCCTGTCGGTGGCCACGAACGCCGTGGTGACGCGCGGGCACGGCACCGTCCACTGCCGCGCGGTGCTCATCGCCACCGGCGCGCACGAGGCGGCGCGGCTGCTGCCGGGGCTGCGGGTACCGCGGTTCCACCCGGTCACCGTGCTGCACCACGCGGTGGGGGATCCGGCGGGCCCCGGGGCACCGGCGGCCGAACCGCTGCTGCTGCTCGACGCCGACCGGCGCGGCCCGGTGACGTACACCGCCGTCGCCAGCGCCGTCGACCCCTCCCGCGTCCGGCCGGGCCGTGCCCTGGTCACCTCGGTGGTACTGGGCCCCGCCGCGGCCGAGCCGGCCGACGCGCTGGACGAGGCCGCCCGGCGCCAGCTCGCCGCGCTGTACCGGGTCCCGACGGACCGCTGGCGGCTGCTGGCCGCCCGCCACGACGCCCGCGCCGTCCCGGCGACGCCCGCACCGCACGATCCGCGGCGCCCGGTGCGGATGCTGAGCGGCCTGTACGTCTGCGGCGACCACCGGGACACCGCCGGGGTGCAGGGGGCGCTGCGCTCGGCCCGCCGGGCCGCGGAGGCGATCCGCCGGGACTTCGCCCCGCGGGCACGGCCGGCGGTCCCCGCCCTGCCCGCCGCGGCCTGACGCCCCGGTCCGGCGCCTCCGGCCGGCGCACCGTCCCGCGCCCGTCCGGCAGACGCCCGCGGCACGGCTCCGGTGCACCCGCGGACATGACAGTGCCGCCGCGTGGCGGCGCGGCGGCACTGCCGGTCCCGGGGCCCGGAGCGGCCGGGCGGGTGGTCCGGCGCGCCGGCCGGAGGCCGCACGCCGGACCGGGGTGTCAGTTCAGGGCGGCGGTCCGCTCCC
Organism: Streptomyces carminius; assembly: GCF_002794255.1. Taxonomy (GTDB): domain Bacteria; phylum Actinomycetota; class Actinomycetes; order Streptomycetales; family Streptomycetaceae; genus Streptomyces; species Streptomyces carminius. The sequence goes on along the minus strand of NZ_PGGW01000069.1, from coordinate 831,465 downwards.
GGTAACCGCGGACCGCGGCGGCGTCCCGGTACGGCTCCAGCCGGCGTTCGAAGTCCCGCACGTACTCGTGCGCCCGCACCGACCGCAGCTCGGCGGCCTGCTCCGCCGCCTCCGCGGCCAGCGCGCACGCCTGCTCCACGTCGCCCAGCCCCAGCCGGGCCGTGGCCAGCACCACCCGGCAGAACAGCCGGCTGCGGATCTGCCCCGGGCACCGCATCCGCAGGGCGCGCTCGGCGTGCTGGGCCGCCGCCCGGTGCTGCTGGAGGTCCCGGTGGCAGTGCGCGAAGTCGTCGGCGAGGTGCGCCTCGTCGAAGGCCTTCACCCACTGCGGCACCTCCTCCCCCGGCCGCGCCTGCTCCAGTGCCCGCTCGGCCCGCGCCAGCGACGCCGTGCAGGCCCGTACCTCCCCGAGCACCCCGTGCCCGCGCGCCTCCACCGCGTGCAGCAGCGCCTGCGCGGCGGGCGGCACCGAGGATCCGACGCCCTGCTGGGCGACCCGCGCCAGCTGCACGGCCTCCCGGCCGTGCCCGAGGTACACCGCCTGTCTGCTCATCGTCGCCAGGACGTAGCTGCCGTACGCCCGGTCCCCGGCGGCCTGGGAGAGCCGCAGCGCCTGTACGAAGTAGCGCTGCGCCAGCCCGTGGGCGGCGATGTCGTACGCCGTCCAGCCCGCCAGCCGGGTCAGGTCGGCCACCGCCCCGAACAGCCGGCGGCCGGTCTGCTCCCCGTAGGTGCCGCGCAGCATCGGCTCGGCCTCGTGCTCCAGGTAGCGCACCAGCGCCTGGCGGGCGTGCCCGCCGCCGTAGGCGTGGTCGAGGGTGCGGAACAGTTCGCCGACCGAGCGCAGCGCGGCGACGTCCCCCGGGGTGACCCGCTGCCCGGGGCCGCGTTCCACCCCGTCGGCCCGGCTGTCGGCCCGGCTGTCGGCACGGTGCGTCCGCGGGACGCCGGGCGGCGGCCCGCCCGCCGGGCCGCGCACCTGCGGGGGTACCCGCGGGGCGGCCGGCTCGGGGCCGGGCTCGCCGCGCGCGACGCGCTCGTCCGGGCGGCCGATCAGCCAGTCCCGGCTGGGCACCACCAGCCCGGCCGGGGTGAAGGCGATCTTCCGCAGCTCGGCGTGGCTGCCGCTGTCCTTGCGCCACAGGCCGCCGACGATGTCCACCGCCTCGCCGGGGGTGGCCGCGAACTCCAGCCCGGCGTAGACCGGCGCGCACGCGTCCAGCCCCAGGTCCTGGGCGGTGAGTCGGCGGCCCAGACGGCGGGTGAAGACCTCGGCGATCAGCGCGGGGGTGGTGCCGCGCGGCTGCTGGCCGCGGAGCCAGCGGGTCACGGAGGTCTTGTCGTAGCGGAGGTCCAGTCCGTGCTCCAACCCGAGTTGGTCGACCCGCCGCGCGAGCCCGGCGTTGGAGAACCCGGCCTCCGCGATGAGCGCGGCCAGCTGGCGGTTGGGGGTGCGCTGGGAGGGTTTCCCAGGTCGTTCCGTCGACATCTGCTCTGCGGTCTCCTGCCTGACGGCTCTAGGTACGGCAGCCGCCGGGGCGCCCTGCCGGAACGGCGCGAATGTAGCTTTCCGAGGCGGCCTTCCGGGGGTCTGGGCGCAGGTTTCATCCATACGTGTGAGGGGCCGGCACACCACGGCCGGGACCGGCCGGACGGCGGCCGGGCACCGCCGTCCGGCCGGGCGCCGTAGAGTTGCTGCCGGGTACCGCCGCGGCCCGCGGCGGCGCCCGACCGACCGCGAGGAGGGTCCCGCCGTGCGCGAGCTGCGCTTTGTCCACCTGGGGTTCGGCGACGAGGCCGTGGAGTACCGGCAGGCCTGGCAGCGGCAGCGCGAGGTCCACGCGGCGCGCTTCGCCGACGAGATCCCCGACACCTGTCTGCTGCTGGAGCACCAGCCGGTCTACACCGCCGGACGCCGCACCGCGGACAGCGAGCGCCCGCTGGACGGCACGCCCGTGGTGGACGTGGACCGCGGCGGCAGGATCACCTGGCACGGCCCCGGCCAGCTCGTCGGCTACCCGATCATCAAACTGCCCCGCCCGGTGGACGTCGTCGCCCACGTACGGCGGCTGGAGGAGGCGCTCATCCGCACCTGCGCGGAGTTCGGTCTGGCCACCACCCGGATCGAGGGCCGCAGCGGGGTGTGGGTGCTGGGCGACCCGGCGAAGAAGCCCGCGCCGGGCGGGCTGGAGCTGGACCTCGACCCGCGCCTCCGCGGCGTGGGCCCCTCCTCGCCGAAGGCGGACGAGGAGGGCGAGTTCGACCCGCGGCTCAGCGGCCCGCAGTACGCGCCCTCCAACGCCGGCCAGCGCGGCGAGGACCGCAAGCTCGCCGCGATCGGCGTCCGCGTCGCCAAGGGCGTCACCATGCACGGCTTCGCCCTCACCTGCGACTCCGACACCACCTGGTTCGACCGCATCGTGCCGTGCGGCATCCGGGACGCGGGGGTCACCTCCATCTCCCGGGAGCTGGGCCGGAGGGTGACGGTCGGCGAGGTGCTGCCCGTGGTGGAGAAGCAGCTGCGCGCGGTGCTGGAGTCGGCCGAGCCGGTGCCCCGGGCCGTCTGACTGCGAAACCCGGGGCGTAGGCTGGTGTTCGCCGCACATTCGAAGGCAATGCCACAGGCAACACGGAGAACCACGGAAAAGGGGAACCGGACGTGTCCGCTGTCGCACCCGACGGTAGGAAGCTGCTGCGCCTGGAGGTCCGGAACAGCCAGACCCCCATCGAGCGCAAGCCCGAGTGGATCAAGACCCGGGCGAAGATGGGCCCCGAGTACAACGCCCTGCAGTCCCTGGTCAAGCGCGAGGGCCTGCACACGGTCTGCCAGGAGGCGGGCTGCCCCAACATCTTCGAGTGCTGGGAGGACCGCGAGGCGACCTTCCTCATCGGGGGCGAGCAGTGCACCCGGCGCTGCGACTTCTGCCAGATCGACACCGGGAAGCCCGCCGACTTCGACCGGGACGAGCCGCGCCGGGTGGCCGAGTCCGTCAAGCAGATGGAGCTGCGGTACGCCACCGTCACCGGTGTGGCGCGCGACGACCTGCCCGACGGCGGCGCCTGGCTGTACGCCGAGACCGTCCGCCAGATCCACACGATGACCCCCGGCACCGGTGTCGAGCTGCTGATCCCCGACTTCAACGCGGTGCCCGAGCAGCTCGCCGAGGTCTTCTCCGCCCGTCCGGAGGTGCTGGCCCACAACGTCGAGACGGTCCCGCGGATCTTCAAGCGCATCCGTCCGGCCTTCCGCTACGAGCGGTCGCTGGACGTGCTCACCCAGGCCCGTGCGGACGGGCTGGTCACCAAGTCCAACCTGATCCTGGGCCTGGGAGAGACCCGTGAGGAGGTCTCCCGGGCGCTGCTCGACCTGCACACGGCCGGCTGCGAGCTGATCACCATCACCCAGTACCTGCGGCCCACGCCCCGGCACCACCCGGTGGAGCGCTGGGTGAAGCCGCAGGAGTTCGTGGAGCTGCAGGAGGAGGCCGAGGAGATCGGCTTCGCCGGTGTCATGTCCGGCCCGCTGGTCCGCTCCTCCTACCGTGCCGGACGGCTGTACCGGCAGGCCCTCGAGCGCCGGAGCGCCGACGCGGCCTGACCCGCGGCGCCCGCGCCCCGCCGGGCCGGACGGCCGGCCGTCCGGGCGGGCGGTTGTCCGGCCGTCCGGTCGTCCGTTCACCTCTTCGCCGTCCGGCCGTTCCGGAGCCTTTGACCGCCGTGTCATCCCCCGGTAACACCGTCCGGCGACGATCGGGGGACGGGATCGTCCACGTCACTCGCCGTGCGAGGACCGTCATGCGGAGGGAACCCACGATGCACACCACCCTGCGGGTCCTGGAGAGGCTGGAGGGGCTGCTGCTCTCCGGTGAGCAGCGCACCGCGCGCCGCAACGCCTGGAACGCGGTCCTGGAGGACCGCCGCCGGGCGCGGGCGCGCGGCGAGGCCGCGGCCCTGCTGGAGGCCGCGGCGACCGGGGCCAGGCGGGCGACGTAGACTGCGCCGTATGGCGAGGAAGGAAACATCCGAGAATCCCGGGCGGCTCAAGCAGATCGCCCAGACGTACAGGATGACGCAGCGCGTCGACAAGAAGGTCGGCTTCGTCATCGCGGGCGTGGGGCTCGTCACCTTCGGGGTCCTTCTCGCGATCGGCTTCTGGCTCGGCCACCCCGTCTACCTGGGCATCCTGGGCTTCCTGCTGGCCCTGCTGGCCATGGCGATCGTCTTCGGGCGGCGGGCCGAGCGGGCGGCCTTCGGCCAGATGGAGGGCCAGCTCGGTGCCGCGGCGGCCGTGCTGGAGAATCTGCGCCGGGGCTGGACGGTCACCCCGGCGGTGGCCATGAACCGCCAGCAGGACGTCGTCCACCGGGCCGTCGGCCGCCCCGGCATCGTGCTCGTCGGCGAGGGCAACCCCAACCGGCTGCGCACCCTGATCGCGTCCGAGAAGAGGCGCATGGCGCGCGTCGTCGGCGACGCCCCGGTCCACGACATCGTGGTGGGCACCGGCGAGGGCCAGACCGAGCTGCGGAAGCTCCGCACCAAGCTGGTCAAGCTGCCCCGGACGCTCCAGGGGCACCAGGTCACCGAGATCAACGACCGGCTGCGGGCCATGGGCGACCTGATGAACAACCTGCCGTTGCCCAAGGGCCCGATGCCGCGGGGCCGCGGCATGCGGATGCCGAAGGGACCCACCCGCCGCTGACCCGCCACCTGCCGCCGACCCGCCGCCGAGAGGCGCACCGGCGGCAGCCGGAACGCACACGCAGAGCCGGAACGGGCGGTGGTCCGGTGCCCCGCGGGGCACCGGACCACCGCCCGTTCCGCACGTCGGCCGGTCCGCCGCCGGGCCCGCCGGACCGGTACCGTCAGATACGCACCTGCACGGCACCCGAGAGCCGGTCGTGCAGGCCCCGGGTGTCGCGGTCCCAGACGAGTGCCGGCACGGCGAGCGCCAGCAGCACCGTACGGACCACCGCGCGGGGGAACGGGAGCCGCCCGCCGTTCACGGCGATCACCCGCAGGCCCAGCAGCCGCTTGCCGGGGGTGAAGCCGACCGTGCCGACCGTGAGCACGCCCAGCAGGGTGAACACCGCCAGTGCCCAGTTTCCGGCTGTCCCGAGGTCGCCCCCCGTGATCAGGGCGTATGCGATCAGCAGGCACAGACCCCAGTCGACGAGGATCGCTCCCACCCGTCTGCCGAGCGGGGCGACGGACCCGGGGCCCTCCTCGGGCAGTCCCAGCCGCTCGCCGCGGTAGCCGAAGTCCGCGCCCATCTGCTCGGCCGCCGCCCGGGGGCCGGAGAGCCACGATCCGATTGCCTGCCTGTTGTCCACCCGTAAACGGTAACGTGCCGCGTCTTGGGGTACCCGGCCGCCTCCGCCGCGCGGAACGTATGCGGACGCGCCGAGTGACGCCGGGCACACCGGCCACCCCGTCCGCCTGGTTAACATCGCCGAAACGATTGGGTCATGCCTGAGAAATCCCGCAAATCTAAGGTCGGGCACAGCAGGACGCACCCTGGACTGCCACCAGAGCTGTCACCCCGTCCCCTCGCGCGGCGGGACTAGGAGGACTTGGATGTTCCAGAACGCCGACGAGGCAAAGAAGTACATCTCGGACAACGACGTCAAGTTCATCGACGTCCGGTTCTGTGACCTGCCGGGCATCATGCAGCACTTCACCGTGCCTGCCGAGATCTTCGACCCGGCCGAGCAGCTGATGTTCGACGGCTCGTCGATCCGCGGCTTCCAGGCCATCCACGAGTCCGACATGGCCCTCGTCCCGGATCTGTCCACCGCCCGCCTGGACCCGTTCCGCAAGGACGCCACGCTCAACGTCAACTTCTTCATCCACGACCCGATCACCGGCGAGCAGTACAGCCGTGACCCGCGAAACGTGGCGAAGAAGGCCGAGGCGTACCTCGCCTCCTCCGGCATCGCCGACACCGCCTACTTCGGCCCCGAGGCCGAGTTCTACGTCTTCGACAGCGTGCGCTTCCAGACCAGCGCGAACGAGTCCTTCTACCACATCGACTCCGAGGCCGGCGCCTGGAACACCGGCGCGCTGGAGGACAACCGCGGGTACAAGGTCCGCTACAAGGGCGGCTACTTCCCGGCCCCGCCGGTCGACCACTTCGCCGACCTGCGCGCCGAGATGTCCCTGGAGCTGGCCAAGGCCGGTCTGCAGGTCGAGCGCCAGCACCACGAGGTGGGCACCGCCGGCCAGGCCGAGATCAACTACAGGTTCAACACGCTGCTGGCCGCCGCTGACGACCTGATGCTCTTCAAGTACATCATCAAGAACGTCGCCTGGCGCAACGGCAAGACCGCGACCTTCATGCCGAAGCCGATCTTCGGCGACAACGGTTCGGGCATGCACGTCCACCAGTCGCTGTGGACCGCCGGCGAGCCGCTGTTCTACGACGAGCAGGGTTACGCGGGCCTGTCGGACACCGCCCGCTACTACATCGGCGGCATCCTCAAGCACGCCCCCTCGCTGCTGGCCTTCACCAACCCGACGGTGAACTCCTACCACCGCCTGGTGCCGGGCTTCGAGGCTCCGGTCAACCTGGTCTACTCTCAGCGGAACCGCTCCGCCGCGATGCGCATCCCGATCACCGGCTCCAACCCGAAGGCCAAGCGCGTCGAGTTCCGCGCCCCGGACCCGTCCTCCAACCCCTACCTGGCCTTCTCGGCCCTGCTGATGGCCGGTCTGGACGGCGTCAAGAACAAGATCGAGCCGGCCGAGCCGATCGACAAGGACCTCTACGAGCTGGCTCCGGAGGAGCACGCCAACGTCCCGCAGGTCCCGACCAACCTCGGCGCCGTGCTGGAGGCCCTGGAGTCGGACAACGAGTACCTGCAGGCCGGCGGCGTCTTCACCGCGGACCTGATCGAGACCTGGATCGACTACAAGCGCACCAACGAGATCGCCCCGATCCAGCTCCGTCCGCACCCGCACGAGTTCGAGCTGTACTTCGACATCTGATGGACAAGCACCGCTGCCCCTTGTCCGACCTGCAGAAACGCAGGCCGGGCAGGGGGCGGCGGCGTTCGTGGGACTTCTCTGGGACTTTGCGGCCGGGCCGGGCTCCCGCGGCCCGCTCCCGAGCCCGGCGCTAAGCGAAGACCGCGTCGATGGCGGCGCTGCCCCGTGCTCCCTCGCGGGGCAGGAAGTGGAAGTACTTCCGCGGCGTGAACCCGGGATCGGAGTGGCCCAGCCACCGCGCCAGCGACACGACCGGTTCACCGGCCTCCAGTTCCTCGGAGGCGTGGAAGTGGCGCAGGGCATGGAAGCCGTGCTCCCGGGACGGTTCCCACACCCGGGACCCGCCAGTGGACTCCTCCAGCGGAGCGAGCACGCCCGCCTTGGTCAGGGCCGGCTTCCAGGGGGGTGCTCGGCGGAACGTTCCCCGGCGTCGCGAGGCGGTTCGCTCGCAAGTAGCGCTGAGCCGTCAGGGTGGGTGGCCGATCCCGGCGCCGACATCGACAGAGCCGACCGCCACGACGCTCGCGATGCTCACTCGCCGAGGCTGACGAGTCCGGTCTCGTATCCGATGATCACGAGCTGGACGCGGTCGCGCGCGTTCAGCTTGCCGAGGATGCGACTGACGTGCGTCTTCGCCGTGAGCGGCGACATGTAGAGCGACTCGCCGATCTCGGAGTTGGTCTTGCCACGTGCGACCTCGGCGAGTACTTCGCGCTCGCGCTCGCTCAGGAGATCGAGAGGACCCGAGTCGCCGGGACGAATGGCCGGTCGGCGAACGAAGTCGGCGACCAACCGCTTGGCCATCGCCGGTGAGATGAGGACGTCACCGTCGGCGGCGGCGGCGATGGCCTCGAGCAGGAGTCGCGGTGGGGTGTCCTTGAGCAGGAAACCGGAGGCACCGGCTCTGAGCGCCTCGTAGACGTACTCATCGAGCGCGAAGGTGGTGAGCACAAGCACCTTGGTGGCGCTGAGCCGTTCGTCGCCGCAGATCGCTCGCGTCGCGTCGAGCCCGTCCATGCGAGGCATGCGGATGTCCATCAGCACGACGTCGGGGCGTGTCCGCCAGGTCTCGGCGATCGCCTGCGCGCCGTCGCCGACCTCACCGACGACCGTGATGCCGGGTTCGCTGGCGAGCAGTGCTGCGAACCCGCGGCGCACCAACTCCTGGTCGTCGACGAGCAGTACGCGGATGTCGCGCCTCGCCACGGCAGGCGCGTCGAGCCGAGGGGTCATGCCTTCCACCCGCCGGGTATCTGGTACGGCACGAACGCGTGCACCGTGAACCCGCCGTTGTCGGTGGGTCCGGCGTGGACGGTGCCACCGAGGAGCTCCGCTCGCTCGCGGATCGCGACCAGACCGATGCCGGTGCCCGGTGTCGTAACGCGTGCGGTGGCCGGGGCCTCGTTCGACACGGTGACGTGCACGCCGCCGTCTGCGTGCCGGAGCCGGACGACCGTGGGGACGTCGCCGGCGTGGCGGGCGACGTTGACCAGGCACTCGTGCACGATGCGGTGCACCGTCACCACGGTGCTCTCCGCCACGCCCGCAGGATAGTGACCGTCCTCGACCACCTCGACCTCCGTCGAGTGCCCGGCGGCAGCGACAACGTCGCTGAGGGTGGTGGTGGCCGTCGGTATCGGGCGAAGCGGGACCGACTCGTCGGACCGGAGGAGCCCGAGCAGGGATCTCAGCTCGTCGAGCGATCGTCTGCCCGCGTCGTTGATCTCGACGAGCGAAGTGTGAGCGGCGGCGGGATCGCGCTCGAACCCGTGGGCGGCGATGCCGGACTGGACGGTGATCGCCGACAGCGAATGGGCGACGATGTCGTGCAGGTCGTACGCGATGCGAAGGCGTTCCGCCTGGAGCCGCTCGGCGACCTGGCGTTCCATTCCGTCGGCTCGACGCCGCAGGTTCGAGCGACGGGCGTCGGCCGCGGCGATCGGGAGCAGGAAAACGGCTGAGTAGGTGACCCATTCGAACCAGAACGGCTCATCACCGGCCAGCGCCCCGAAGCCGGCGACGACGATCGCGACGAACGATCCGAACCAGATCACAGAGCGATCGTCGCTCCGGCGCACGAGACGGAACAGCGCCACGGCGAGCATCGGTCCCAGCGCGACCGGGCTGGAGGTCCATGCGAGGGTGACGACGGTCAGCACGCCGATCGCCACGACGGTGACCCGACCGAACCGACCGGCGACGACGAGCAGCACCGCGGCGACGGCCGCGATCGCGACGCCTGGGAGCTCCCGTCCGGCCAGGACGTCCGGATCGAGGACGAACACGCCGATCGACACCGCCAACGCGGCGACGAGCGCAGCGAGATCGGCGCGATTGGTGCGGTGATCCGTGTGCGTCATGGCACCATCATCGTCGCGATCGACAGCGGGCGCATACTCCGACGGGAGGTCTCCGCACCTGGACCGGTCGTGGGCCGGCCGCCCGGTCCAGGTGCTGAACCTGGGCGCATCAGCGGTCCCGGCTCACCAGCTCGAGCACAGGCACCCGGGAGACCCGGAACGCGGGCCACGCTGCAGCGGCCACGCCCGCTGCGACTGCGACGATCAGCGTCACTGCCAGACGGAGCCAGGGTACGACGATGGACGGGATCTCCGCGCCTCCAGTGACATCGATCATCGCCCAGCCGAAGCCGGCTCCGACGGCGATACCGATCGATGCTGCAACGAACGACAGGAGTGCCCCCTCGAGCCGCACGATGCGACGCAGCTCCCGCCGAGACGCCCCGACCGCTCGCAGCAGCCCGATCTCTCCAGAGCGTTCATTGATCGCGAGCGCCGTGGTGTTGGCGACTCCAAGAAGCGCGATGAAGCTCGCCAGAATGAGCATCCCGTCGATGAAGTACCCGAACGCGGCGATCTCGCTCCCGCTGCTGGCGACGTGTTCCTCCCGGGTCGCCAGGAACGACCCGGGCGAATCCCGGACCAGGGCCCGCACGTCTTCCTCGGCGTCCGCCACCGCTCCGTCGGCGAGGTCGACGAACACCTGCGCGTCGAGCAGACGACCGACCGAGGCGTCGAGTGTCGCACGGTCGACGAAGTACGGTGGGGCTTCGAAACCGCCGGTGCTCCTCTCGACCACGGCAACGATCGGCGCTTCGATGGTCGATCGTTCGAACTCGATCTCCAGGGTTCCGCCAAGCAGCGCCGGGTCGTCACCGACCACGGCCACGCCTCCCGAGCTCAGATCGGCGAGGTCGCCGGCGATCGGGTCGAGGTCGTACACGGTGGGCAGTGCCGTCGGGTCGATGCCGCCGATCGCCTCGGCTTTCCCCGCCACTATCCCTTCGGCGATCGACAGCGCAGTTACCGAGTCGACATCGGGCAGCGCTGCTATCCGGTCGGCCAGGGTGGGGTCGATCGTCGAGAAGTCGGGGGTCGCCGACGTGACCACCAGGTCCGCCTTCAGTCCCTCACGGACGTCCGTTCCCACCGCGCTCGTCAGTGAGCTCGCGAAGATCGAGAACACCGTCACCATTGCGATTCCGAGCATGAGCGCGAGCGCCGTCGATGCCGATCGACGGGGGCTCGCAGCCAGGTTGCCCGCTGCGATCGAGCCAGACACACCGGCGGCGCGGCGGGCAGCCGGAGAGCTCCAACGTGCTGAAGCTGTCACGATCGCCGGGCCGCACAGCACGAGCGCCGGGACAATGGCAGCAGCGAGCATGAGCCACACTGGGTTCGAGCCCACCACAGCCACAGCTCCTCCAGCGATCGCCGCCGCGGCGAGCACGAGTCCGCTTGCAGTCCGCGCTCGGCTCACGACCCGGGGTTCCGCCGCGCTCTCGCGCAGCGCCTCGATCGGTGGTGTCGCCGCCGCGCGGCGAGCCGGGATCCATGCCGAGAGGATCGTTGCGCCGATACCGACGGCCGCGGCGATCGCGATCGAGGTCGGGCTCACGATCGTCGGCCCGGTGATCAGGCTGACCCCGGTGAGTCCGACGACCCAGCGCAGCACGCCCACTCCCGCGACCCCGCATACGAGGCCGGCGAGCGTGGCGATCGTTCCGACGAACGCCGCCTCGATCACCACTCCGCCGAGCACTTGGCGTCGTTTCGCACCGATCGCACGCAACAGTCCCGACTCCCGCCGGCGGCGGGCGACGGTGAGCACGAACGTGTTGAAGATGATCGTCACGCCGATCAGAATCGCGACCACGGCGAAGGCCAGGAGGAACACGTTCAGGAACTGCAGCGGTGACGTCGCGGCGTCCTGCATCGTCCGGATGTAGTCGGGTCCGTCGACGACCTCGGTATCGGACAGCGCCGACAGTCGGCCGAGCACCTCGGTGCGGTCGGCACCCTCCGCGATGTCGACGAACACCTCGGTCGGCGCCGCCTTGTCGAGCCAGGCGGACACCGCTCCGTCGGCCAACAGAACCGTTCGCTGCAGCGGTGCCGCGTCCGCCGACGCGAACGTCGCGATACCGGTGATGGTCGCGTCGTGCATCCCCGTCGCGGTCAGGACCTGTACGACGTCACCCGGAGCCACGCCTGCGTCATCGGCGAGCGATCGATCGATCATGACCTCTCCGACCTCGGTCGGTGGTCGCCCGCTCGCGAGCCGGAACGGATTGAGCGCCGGGTCGGCGACCCAGTTGCGACCGACGTCGCTCGCCGTGCCGGTTCCGATCGTCGATCCGTCGACGACCAGCTTCGCGAAGCCGACCCATTGCGGGGCGGCCCCGTCGACGCCGTCGACCGCAACCACGCGCTCGGTGATGTCGGGATCCAGTGATTGCCGAACCGACCTGGCGGGATCTCCCGGTCCTCCGCCGGGCTCGCCGAGGGAAACGCCCTGCACCACGGCGTCCGTCCCGGCCAACGCTTCGGCGATATCGTCGGCCGCTCGGCCGCGCATCGAGTCGGACAGCACCAGCGTCGCGGCGAGGAACGCCACCGACAGTGCGATCGCCGTGCCCGTGAGCAGGAACCGACCCCGGCTCGCGAACACGCTCCGGGCCGCGCTCCGCACCATCTGGCTCATCGCCCCAGGCCCTTCATCACGCCGAGCACCGAATCGGCCGACGGGCGATCCATCACGTCGTGCACCCTGCCGTCGACGACGAACACGACGTGGTCCGCCCAGGCAGCGGCGTTGGGATCGTGCGTGACCATCACGATCGACTGATGATGCTTGTCGACCGCTGATCGCAGGTATCCGAGGATCTCCTGTCCGGACCGGGTGTCGAGGTTGCCGGTGGGCTCGTCGGCGAACACCACGTGTGGCCGGGCGACCAGCGCCCGGGCGATGGCGACGCGCTGTTGCTGGCCGCCCGAGAGCTCCGTCGGCCGATGATGCATGCGATCACCGAGGCGCAGCATCGACACGACCTGTTCGAGCACTCCTTCGCTCGGCCGGCGGCCCGACAACGTCAACGGTAGGCAGATGTTCTCCTCGGCCGTGAGGGTCCCGACGAGATTGAACGTCTGGAACACGAACCCGATCCGTTCTCGGCGCAGCATGGTCAGTTCGCGGTCGTCGAGGGTCGACAGATCGGTGTTGCCGATGAAGGCGCGGCCCGACGTCAGTTGATCCAGCCCGGCGGCGCAGTGCATCATCGTCGACTTTCCCGAACCCGACGGGCCCATCACAGCCGTGAACTCCCCCGCCGGGAACGCGATGGTGACGTCGTCGAGAGCGACGACGGCCGACTGGCCGGAGCCGTATCGCTTGACTGCGCCGACGAGCCTGGCCGCAGCGTCATCAGCGTTGGATGACAGCGCGCTCCCGGACTGCCCATCGATGACCGGGGATTGCGGATGTGGGGACACGAGACCTCCGATGAGTGGTTGGTGTCCACCACGATGCTGGCGGCCGTCGGCGGCCGCATCCGCCCACAGGAGGCGACGCGTACTCGCACGGGACTACACGAGCGACCGGACGGCCGACCTTGGTGGCCGACGATCCGGCCGAGGATTGTGGCGGTGGTCACGCTCGACGACCACGTGGAGCACGACGGCCTCGACGTGATCTGGTGCTGAACCGGCCGGTCATCGCTGCGATCGCGGAGGACCGCGCCGGGGGCGAGCAACGACCCGGCGATCAGGTCAGCCGCGGCGACCTGCCCGACGAGAGACGCAGCGTCCGCGTCAGGCACGGTGGACACACCGGGGTCGACCGCGACGGCGGTCAGGGTCAAGTCGTCGGTGAAGTTTCCCCGTGATCTTGGACACTCGTTCGTTATGCCGCGAGGGCGTGTTGATGGCGTTGCCGGGTCTCGGCCGGGGTGAGGTAGCCGAAGGTCTTGTGCTTGCGCAGCCGGCGCAGTTCCTCGCGCTCGGCGCTGGTCAGCTCACCGGGCTGCCCCTCGCCCCGGTCAGCCTTGGCCCGGCGGTACCAGCCGCGCAGGGACGCCGAGCTGATGCCGAGTTCCCGGGCGACCGCGGTGACCGTCTTGCCAGAGGGGTCGACGAGCGCGATCGCGTCCCGCTTGAACTCCTCGGTGTACCGCTTTGTGTACTTGTTTCCCACCTGGTGCTACTTCCTCTGGAACCTCAGGTCCCAGTCTCCAGGTGTCCACGATCAAGGGGAAGCTTCGCATCTGCGCAGGCCGGCGAAGTGCCGCCCGGCTACGGCAGGTCGCGGGGCCGGCCGGTCCCTTCTTCGGTATCCGGCCGGTCCCGGGGCCGCCGGCCGTACGCCGCGGGGCGTACGGCCGGCGGCCTCCACGCGTTCCCGCCGCCTACGGCGCGGGGGCGGGGGCCGGGGGCGGGCCGGTCAGGGAGACCTCCGCACCGTGCCGGCGGGTGCCCCAGCCGGTGCGGGCACAGGTGGCGATGCCGTACCAGCGCAGCCAGCGCAGCACCGTCCAGGCCAGTACGGTGGCCAGCGGCATCATCAGCCAGGTCAGCACCCGGGCCCGGACGGGCTCGTCGGAACGGACCAGGCCCAGGTAGCGCAGGCCCAGGGCCCAGCCGATGAGGAACGGGATCCACAGCATCGAGGCCGGCGGGGGGTTGCCGAACACGGCCGGTTCCACCAGCAGCAGCCACCCCACCACCAACTGGGTCAGCACCAGCTGGAACCAGCGCAGCAGGTGCAGCCAGAAGGCCGGCCGCGCCGGGGACAGATAGCGCATCCGCCACACCGAGCGGATCGTCGAGCCGCGCATCCACCGCAGGTACATCCGGGAGAAGTGCGACCAGCGTTCCGGCATGGCGGTGAAGACGACCGCCGAGGGCTGCTGGACGGTCAGCCCGCGCTCCTGCGCGTACAGCGTCAGCAGCGAGTCGTCGGAGAACGTCACCGGGCGGCCCAGGAAGGTCTCGTTCAGATAGCCGTCCAGGTTGTCCCTGACGACCGCCGCCCGGTAGGCGGCCAGCGGCCCGGAGTTGACCATCACCGCGCCGACGGCGGACTGACCCGAGCGGTCCACCAGCTGGCAGGTGACGAACCACAGGTCGGTGATCCTCACCAGCAGGCCGGCGCGGTTGTTGGTGGCGGTCACCAGTCCGGCGACGGACTGCACCCGGGGGCGGGCGAAGGGCGCCAGGACCTCCTCCAGCGCGTCGGGCGCCAGACAGGAGTCGGAGTCGACCGTGACGTAGACGTCCGCCCGGGGGCCGGCCGTCACCGCGTGGGCCTGGGCGCGGCGTTTGCCCCCGTTGGGCACCCGCCGCCAGGTACCGGCCACCCCCGCCGCCCGGGACGCCTCCTCCCACCAGGCGCGGACCTCGGCGTAGTCCGAGCTGGTGGAGCCGTCGTCCACGATGTGCACGGAGTCCGGCGGGCGGGTCTGCCGCAGGAGGGACTCCAGACCGAGCCGCAGATAGCCGGGGTCCTCGTTGTAGACGGGCATCAGGACGGCCACGTGCAGCTCCCGCAGCCGGCGGGCCGCCTCGGGTGTGGGGCGGCGCGGACGCTCCAGGTGGTACAGCACGCTCTGGAGGGCGAAGACGAGGAACAGCACGCTCCAGGCGATGAAGAGCCGCCCCGCGGTGCCGCCGTCGCGGTCGTAGACGGCCAGGGAGTGGTAGGCGGTCCACAACGCCAGCAGCGTCAGGACGAGGACGCCCGCCAGGACGGTTCCGGACCGGTGCAGGCGGGCGGCCGGCAGCGGGCTCCGGTGCTCGCCGCTCACCGCTCACCCGCGCGGCGGCCCGCACGGAAACCGATCCTGGTGACCAGCACTCCCACGGCCACCAGACCGAGGGCCACGGAGGCCAGCCACCAGCCGTTGTAGAGCGTGATACCGCCTATGACCAGGGCGCTGGTGCCGGTGTTGGCTAACTGACCGTGTTCGGACATGGCTGATTCTCCTCCTTGAGAGGTCCGGATGGTTTCGACGGCGCCGGGCATTTTATGTGGTCCGGGGGAACGGGTGGGGTGGCCGGGGTTACGGTTCCCGGTGGCAATGGGGAAAACCGGCTGGACAGCCGGGGGATGGAAGGGCACCCGCTTTTCCCGTGAGCGGATGAGGATGGCTCGAAATTGATGCCGGAGAACGTGCGCGGGCCGGATCTCCCCGCTGCCCGGGCCGCCGCCCCGGGACCGGGAGCGGCCGGGGGACTCCCCGGCGCGGCGCGGCGCGCCGGCCCGGCACGACTCTCCCGGCACCCCGGGCGCCCCCGTCCGGAGAGCGGAACCCCGACCACGCGGAAGCAAACGAGAAGGACTTCCGGCGCTTGACGGGAATCACCGGATCGTCTTCTCCGGGGGGTGGCGGCGCGAGGACTTCTTCGATTCCTTTCCGGCCCTGCCGCCATCGTTTCCGCCGGACGGATCACCGGAATCCGGGTACCGGGCGGCCCGGGCCCGTCCCTTCGGGGAAGGACGGTGGCCGATCACGCGGCGGGGAGCGTGTACGGCCGGCCGCCGCCCCGTCCGCCTCCGCCCGTTCCGGTCCTCCGGCGCGTCGCCGGGCGGGTGCGCGGTCTGCTACACCGGTGGGGTGACTTCCGTACCCGGGCCCGAGCCCGTACCGCTCCCCGGCAGCCCCGAGCCCTCCGGGGAGGAGCGCCGCCGGGTGCTGTGCCGGATGTGCGGGCGGCCGCTGCGAGGGCGGCGGGCGCGACTGTGGGGCCTGGGTGACGACTGCCGCGAGAAGCTCGCGCTGCGCTCCGCCCCGGCACCGGGGACCTGGGAGATCGCACAGGAGGAACTGCCGTGGCCGATGGCCCCGGCCGGGCCGCCGGGACCGCCCCCGGGAGAAGATCCGCCGACCGGCCGTACCGGGGAGCGGGACGGCGCGGCCGGGAGCACGGGCGCCGGGTGACGGCCGCGGCGGGGTTCCCGCGTACCGGCCTCCCGGGCGGTGTGCCGGGCCCCCGCCCCGGGGCGGGGGCCCGTTCCCCTTCCGTACGTTCGCCGCGGCGGTTCGGCCGCGGCCGAACCGCTTCTCTCCCGTCCGCCCCCGCCGTGACCGGTGAGACCGGTCCGCACGCCGTCGGGAGCCGGCTCCGCCGCCGGTTCAGGAGCCGCCCGGCTCCTGGAAACGCGGGGCCAGCGGACCGCGGTCGTCCTCGTCCTCCGTCGTGAGAGCGGTGGCGGTGTTGTCGTCGGTGAAGGCACGCCGCACGGCGGGGTCCTCCTCCAGCGGGGACCGCCGCGGCTCCGGTTCCCCGGTGCCCCGGCCGCCGTCTCCGGGACGGGAGGGACCGGCGGGTGCCTCCCCCGTACGGCGCGTGTCGTCCTGCCCGGACATGGGGTTCCTCCTTGCCTCGGTACTCCGGGTCTTCCCGGTGGACAGACGCCCACGGTTTCCCGGAGGGCAGGGGAACAAACACCGGGGCCTCTCCGGTGGATCCCGGGAGCACCGTCGAAGCGTTCTCCTCCGCCTCCCCCGGCCCCCGGCGGGAGCACCGCGCCGTAAAGGCCCGGTGGGCTTCCCTCCCGTCCCGCGGAGCCGCCGGGGTCCGGCACCCGGCACGTACGGGGAACCGTCCGGAAGACGCCCGTCGGAGGCCCGGTGGCCGGCGGGCGAGCGACGGCCGCCTGCGGGGACGGCACCGCGGCCGGGACGGAAGGGGTGGCTTGTTCCTTCTGACACCCCGACACGGCATTTGACCGCCGCGCGCTCCCTTTCCCACGGTGGGGAGTGCCACAGACCCGCTCAACCGGAAGGATTCTCATGACCAACCGCATCGATCAGCCGCGGGAGTTCGACCTGGTCGGCGATCCGGTCCGGGTCGCGGGCGTCGGCACCGGCTTCGAGGCCGTCCTGAACTACCGCGTCGGCGACGGACACGACGAGGTGGGCGGACACTTCGAGGTCGGGGGCGGAACCGGCGAACACGGGCAGTTCCAGCTCCAGGTCGACCTCGGCGGCGCGGCGCTCGCGCGGGACCAGATCCTGATCCAGGTCTTCGAGACCAGCGCCAAGGACGGCAGCGAGATCAACAGGGTGACCGTCCCGGCCGTCTACGCGCCGCGGATCGTCCCGGACTACGTCGGCTACCGCGAGCACGAGGTGGAGCGGGGGGACACCCTGTCGGCGATCGCCCGGACCCACTACGGCGACGCCGCCCTGCACACGAGGATCGTACGGGCCAATCCGCAGCTCACCGATCCCGACGTGATCATTCCCGGGCAGGTTCTGCGCATCCCCGTCGGCCGCGCCTGAGGGATTCCCGGCCCCCTCCGGGGGCGGGACCGGCCGGTGGGCGGGTTCCGCCCCGCGCGTGGGCGCGGCGCCCGGGCCGGGGATCGTGCCGCCGGGCCGGGCGCCGCCGTGTGGGGGGGGTGGGGTGGTGACCGGGTGCGCCGGTCAGCGCAGCAGGCGCAGCGGGACGGCCTCGGCCATCGCCTCGGCACCGGCGTCGCTGGGGTGCAGGTGGTCGCCGCTGTCGTAGCGGGGCAGCAGCCGCCGCGGGTCGGCCGGGTCGCGCAGGGCCTTGTCGAAGTCGATGACCCCGTCGTACTCGCCGCCGGTGCGGATCCAGCGGTTGACGGCCTGGCGGGCGGCCTCGTTCTCGGCGGTGTAGAAGCCGAAGGTGTCGCCCTTGAACGGCAGGATCGTACCGCCGTGGATCTTCAGTCCGCGCTCGTGGGCGCGGGCGATGAGCTGGCGGTGGGCGGCGATGACGTCCTCGGCGGTCACCTTCTCGGACTCCGGCGCGGTACCGGCGACCGGGTGGCCGAGGTCGTTCACGCCGAGCAGGACGATGACGTGCTCGACGCCGGGCTGGGCCGCCACGTCGCGGTCGAAGCGGCGCAGCGCGCTCTGCCCGAAGTACGCCGCGTAGGCGTCCGCGCCGGAGCCGGCGGGCGGGTTGGGGTCGTGCAGCAGGCGGTTGCCGCTGATGCCCTGGTTGAGCACGCCGAGCGGGTGGGGGCCGTGGGCGGCGCGCAGCCGCTTCGCGAGGAGGTCGGGCCAGCGGTGGTTGGCGTTCACCTCGGTGTCGGAACCGTCGGTGATGGAGTCGCCGAAGGCGACGACGGCCTCGGAGCGCGGGGAGCGGCCGTCGGCGGCGACGCTCACACCGGTCAGGAAGTACCAGCGGTCGATGGTGGCGGTCGGGGTGACGTCCGCGGCGCGGGTGACGTTGCCGGCGGCCACGTAGTTGTGCTGGAAGGCGAACGCGTGGACCGTCGAGCCCGGGGTGCGTTCGGGCAGATGGAGGCTGATCACCAGGTCGGAGCCGGCGGGCACCGTCAGCTCGACCGGGTCGCTGACGGCCGGGGCGCCGGCCGGGACGGTGACGGAGGTACGGCCGCCGAAGGTGAGCGGGCGGTCGGTGCGGGTGTCGATGCGCCCGCCGGAGTCGCCGGCCCGGCGGGCGACGCGGGCCTCGCCGATGACCAGCGGCCGGTCGCCGAACTCGTTCGACAGCCGGACGCGGACCCGCTTCCCGCCGACGCTGGTGTGGACGATCTGGCGGATGGTCTGGTCCTCGAAGGCGGTGGTGTCGGACTCGGGCACGGCCGTGGGCGTGGTCGACCAGGTGCCGACCCAGGCCCGGTGGCGGTCGTGCTTGCCCTTCCCGGCCGCGGCGGGCGCGGCCGGGCCGGTGGTGGCGGGGGTGGCCTGCGCCGCCACCAGCAGCAGCAGCGCGCCGGTGAGCAGGGCGACGAGGGCGCCCCGTACCCGGCCGCGCGCGGTGTTCGGTCTCATGTGGGATCTCCTGGGCGTCGGGAGCGGACGGGAGGTCAGGCGCGGCGGGCGGGCTTCGTGAAGCGCCAGCCCTCGTCCCGCAGTTGCGGGACGATCCGGTCGACTGCCTCGACGGTCTGGCTGCGGTCGCCGCCGCCGTCGTGCATCAGGATCACGGCACCGGGCTCGACGCCCTCGGTGATGCGCCTGACCAGTTCCTCGGTGCCCGGCGGCTCCCAGTCGCCGATCGCCAGCCGCCAGCCCAGCGGCTGCATCCCCAGGGCCGCCGCCACCTGCGGGGACTTGCCCCAACTGCCGTACGGGGCACGGAAGTAGGGGATCGGCACGCCCGGTGCGGCCTTGCGGATCTCGGCGCTGGTCCGCTCCAGGTCGGCGCGGATCCGCTCCTCGGTCCAGGTGCCCATGTCGTCGTGGTGCATGGAGTGGTTGCAGAGGGTGTGCCCGCCCCTGACGATGGCGCGCACGAGTTCGGGATGCTGTGCGACGTGGTCGCCCCACAGGCAGAAGACCGCCTTCACCCGGTGTTCGCGCAGCACCCTGAGCAGTTCCGGGGTGTCTTCGGGGTCGGGGCCGTCGTCGAAGGTGAGGGCGAGGGTCCGGCCGCCGTGCTTGGTGGTCTCGACGATGGCGGCCGTGGCCTTCCCCTTTCCGCGTCCCTTCCCGTGCTCCTTCCCGTACCCCTTCCCGTGCGTCTTCCCGTACGCCTTGCCCTGCCCGGCGCCGTGCGCCTGGGCGGTGCCCGCCGCGGCGAGCGTGCCCAGGCACAGGCCGGTGGTGAGCAGCAGGGGCATCGCGAGGCGGCGCAGCCGGCGGGTGCGCCGGGAGGACGCCGCGGGCCGGAGGGCCTCCCCGGCGGTCGTGCCGGTGTCGGTGCTGGTACTGGTACAGGTGCTGGTGCTGGTGCTGGTGGTCTCGGTCAACGCTGGTCCCTTCCTGACGCGCTGCCACGGCCGGCGCGGCCGGCGCCGCGGTCGGCCGTCACAGTCGGCGTCACAGCCGTTGTCCCGCCGGAGACCTGTGCGCGGGATCCGCGCGTCGGGGCCGAAACTTTTCGGAAATCTTCCGGTGGGGCGGGGAGACCATAGAGAGGCCCCGGAGCGGAGTCAAGAGCCGCCCGCGGCACGCTTCACAGATGCTTCCTCGCAGCTCAGAGTGGGTTCCGACGGCTCCGGAGAGCCGCTCGCGACAGGAAGTGCCGCAAAAACCGCGCAGGTGTCGGGCCGGGCCCCCCGTTCTCCCGACACCCGTCTGATGACCTGGGAGGACTCCCGTGTCACCGTCTCACCACGACACTCCCGCGCACCGTGCCGCACCGCACACCCGGCACGCACGGCGGCCCGCCGGGCAGTCGTACCCCCACCTTCCCCCCAGCGACCACCGGAGGACGGGCATGCGCTACCGCTTCGACCCGGAGCTGGCCGCCGCGCTCTGCCTGATGCCCGAGGTGGACATCACCGACCTCGACGAGGCCCGCGCCGCGCAGGCGTGGCAGCTCGCCGCGGCGGTCGCGGCGGCGGACACCACCGGAGTGGACGTCACGGAGGCGGGCGCGCCCGGGCCCGACGGCGCGCCCGAGGTGCGGCTGCGGCTCTACCGGCCCAAGGGGGCGCGCGGCCCGCTGCCGGCCGTCTACGGCATCCACGGCGGCGGCTACGTACTGGGCTCGCCGGACGCCGACCACGACTGGAACCTGATGCTGTGCCGGGAGCTGGCGGCGCTGGTGGTCTCCGTCGACTACCGGCTGGCACCCGAGCACCCCTTCCCCGCGCCCCTGGAGGACTGCTACGCCGGGCTGTGCTGGCTGGTGAAGAACACCGCCGAGCTGGACGTGCTGCCCGACCGGATCGCCGTGTGGGGCGACAGCGCCGGGGCCGGGCTGGCCGCCGGCCTGGCGCTGCTGGCACGCGACCGCTGCGGGCCCGCGATCTGCTTCCAGCACCTGTGCAGCCCCTCGCTCGACGACCGGCTGGACACCCCCAGCGCGCGGCGGTTCACCGACACCCCGGTGTGGAACCGGCGCAACGCCCTGCTGAGCTGGGAGGCCTACCTGGGGCCCGGCAGGCGCGGCGCCCCCGGGGTGTCCCCGTACGCCGCGCCCGCCCGCGCCGGGGCCGCCGGCCTGGCCGGACTGCCGCCCGCGTACGTCTCGGTGATGGAGTTCGACCCGCTGCGGGACGAGGGCCTGGACTACGCCCGCGCCCTGCTGGCCGCCGGGGTGCCCGCCGAGGTGCATCTGTTCCCCGGCACCTTCCACGGGGCGTGGGCGGTGGAGCACGCCGCCGTCATCCGGCGGGCGACCGACGAGGCCGTCGCCGTGCTGCGCAGGGCGCTGGGCCGGTGACGCGGGCGGTGGGCGGGCCCGCGCACGAGATGGCGGGCGGGCCCGCGCCCGGGGCACCCGCTCAGCCGTCGCCGGCCAGCCGCAGGGCGTACAGCGCGAGCTGGGCACGGAAGCGGTCCTGCGGGTCGCGGAGCTGCCAGCCCAGCTCCTTCTCCACGTGCGCCAGCCGGGCGGCCACCGAGCTGTGGTGCAGATGGAGCTCCGCGGCGGCCTGCCGCAGCGAGCCGGTGCGGCAGAACGCGGCCAGGGCGGCCAGCAGGTCGCTGCCCTGCCCGCCCTGCCCGCCCCGCTCGCTGCGCGCCAGCTCCCCCAGCAGCCGTACGTCCGGCTGGGCGCGCAGCCGTTCCACCGGGATGTCCGCCAGCAGGGCCACGGGACCGAGCGTGTCGTGGTCGACCACCGCCTCCTGGGGGGAACCCTCCACCGCGAACCGCAGCGCCGAGCAGGCCTGCGCCCAGGAGTCGTGGGCGGCCAGCGGGTCGGCGGCGCCGCCGACCCCGACCCGGATGCCCCCGTCGGGCCTGCGGGCCGTGCTCCGCTCCCGGGCCCGTTCCCGCAGTGCCGCCCGCAGTTCGGTGGCCGGTGAGGCGGCGTTTCCGCCCGGGGTGCCCTCCGGGCGCTGCACCAGTACCGCGCCCAGCGAGCCGACCCGGGCGACCCGGACGGAGCCGCGCAGGGCGCCGCGTCCGAACAGCGCCACCGCCGCCACTCCGGCGTCCGTCCCGGTGACCGGATCCGGTTCCCGGGGCGCCACCGCGACCACCCGCAGCGGTACCTGGGGGGCCAGGCCCAGCAGCCGCAGCGCGCGGGCCCGGTCCGGGGCGTCCTCGCGTTCGGAGAGCACCAGTTCCACCAGCGCCGGATCGGCCGCCCGGGGTGAGCGGGCGGCCCGGGGGCGGCCGGCCAGCACCCCGGCGGCGATGGCCATCCACTCCAGCACCAGCTCGTCGAACGGCCCCGGTTCGCCCGGGCGCTCCAGCCAGACCCGGCCGGCCGGATCCAGGTCCACCCGGCCGGAGACCTTCCCCGGCGCGCCCGCCAGGGCGGCGCCCCCCGGACCGAAGCGGGCGGTGCGGCCGTCGGCCAGCTCCAGCCCCGCCGCGCACCCTGCCAGCGCGGCGGTGGACCGGGCCAGGGTGGCCGGGTCCAGAGCTCCGCCGAGCAGCGCCTCGAAGTGCGCGATCACCCGCACGGCGGTGGCGGCGTCCGCGTCCAGCTCCGACAGCCGCAGCAGCAGTCCCTTCACATCCCGCAGTCTAGGAAGGACGGGCACATGACCAACAGGTCCATGCAGAACACAACGACGACGGAGGCCGGGAGGAGATCCGCCCGGTCACGGCTGGCGGCGCTCCTGGGGGCCGTCTTACCGATGCTGGCGGCACTCTTCGCCGCCGCGCCGCCCGCCTCGGCGGCGCAGCTGGTCGAGGTGAACAACTTCGGCACCAACCCGACCAACCTGCGGATGCACCTGTACGTGCCCGACCGGGTGCAGGAGCGGCCGCCGGTGCTGGTCGCGGTGCACTACTGCACCGGCTCCGGTCCGGCGTTCCACTCCGGCACGGAGTTCGCCCGGCTCGCCGACCAGCACGGGTTCATCGTGGTCTACCCGTCCGCGACCCGCAGCGGCCAGTGCTTCGACGTCTCCTCGCCCCAGGCGCTGCGCCGTGACGGGGGCAGCGACCCGGTGGCCATCCGGTCGATGGTGAGCTACGTCGAGCAGCGCCACAACGCCGACTCCGGGCGGATCTACGTCACCGGGGCCTCGTCGGGCGCGATGATGACCAACGTCCTGCTGGGCAACTACCCCGACGTGTTCAAGGCGGGCGCGTCCTTCGCGGGCGTGCCGCACTCCTGCTTCGGGACCACCGACGGATCGAGCTGGAACAGCTCCTGCGCCAACGGCACCCGGAACCACACGCCGCAGCAGTGGGGCGACATGGTCCGGGGCGCGTACCCGGGCTACGACGGCCCCCGGCCGCGGATCCAGATCTGGCACGGCACCAACGACGACACCCTGCGGTACCCGAACTTCAACGAGCAGATCGAGCAGTGGACCAACGTCCACGGGCTGAGCCAGACCCCCTCGGCCTCCGACTCCCCGCAGCCCGGCTGGAACCGCACCCGTTACGGCGGCACCGGCGACCAGGCACCGGTGGAGGCCATCAGCATCCAGGGCGGCAGTCACTCGCTGCCCGCCGGCGGCATGGCGGCGCGGGCCATCTCCTTCTTCGGCCTGGACGGCACCGGTGAGCCCGAGCCCGAGCCCGAGCCGGAGCCCGAACCGGAGCCCGAACCCGAGCCCGAGCCGGGCGCCTGCCGGGTCGGGTACTCGGTCAACTCCTGGAACAGCGGCCTGACCGCTTCCATCTCCCTCACCAACACCGGTGACACCCCGGTCAGCGGCTGGGCGCTGGAGTTCGAGCTGCCCGCGGGCCAGACCATCGTCTCCGGCTGGGGCGCCACCTACAGTCCCGGCAGCGGCGCGGTGACCGCGCGGGCGGTCTCGTACAACTCGACCCTCTCGGCGGGAGACAGCGTCCAGATCGGTTTCCAGGCCAGGCACAACGGCAACACCGCGGAGCCGGCCTCCTTCACCCTGAACGGAGCCGCCTGCTCCGTCGTGTGACGCCCCGAACGGACACGGCACGACGGCACCGGCCCCGGCGGGAGAACCCCGCCGGGGCCGATGCCGGATCCGGGCGAACCGGACGAGAGGAAACGCGGAAACGCAGAAACGCGAAAACGCCGAGGGACGGCTCAGCGGACGGCGGGCTGGTCGAACGTGTAGCCCTGCGACTTCAGCTGGGGGATGACCTGGTCGACGGCCGAGACCGTCTGGCTGCGGTCCCCGCCGCCGTCGTGCATCAGCACCACGGCCCCGGGCGTGATGCCCTGCATCAGGCGCCGGACGAGCTCCGCGGTGCCCGGCGGCGTCCAGTCGGCGATGTCCATCCGCCAGCCCAGCGGCTGCATGCCCATGGACGCGGCCACCTGCGGGGACTGGCCCCAACTGCCGTACGGGGCACGGTAGTAGGTGATCTGCGCGTTCGGCACGGCCTGGCGGATGACCGCGTTGGTCTGCTCCAGGTTCTGCCGGACCTGCTGCTGCGACCAGCCGCCCATGTCCTGGTGGGCCATGGAGTGGTTGCACAGCCGGTGGCCGTCGTCGGCGATCTGCCGCACCAGGTGGGGGTGTTGGCGCACATGGTCGCCCCACAGGCAGAAGGTCGCCTTCACGCCGTGCCTGCGCAGCACCTCCAGCAGCCGCGGGGTGTGGGTGGGGTCCGGGCCGTCGTCGAAGGTGAACGACACGGTCCGGCCGCCGCTCTGGGTGGAGGTGATGACGGTGGCGTCGACGGCCTGGGCGGTTCCCGTCGTGCCCAGCGCGCCCGCGCACAGCCCGGCGGAGAGCAGCAGGGGAAGCGCGAGACGGCGCATGCGGCGGCGCAGGCCGAGACGGCCCCGGACGGTCCTTTCGGTGGTCCTCGTCATGGTCGGTGCGGCCCTTTCCTGATTCCTCGCGGATCGCCGGGAGCGGTGCCCACGGCCTGAGTGCACCGCTCCCGGCAGCCCAGTGGGGGGTGGAGGCTTTCGGAACCTTTCCGGTGGAGCGGGGAGACCATAGAAAGGCCCCGAGCGGCCGTCAAGCACCGCTCCCTCCCCGGCCAACCGGCCGTCTGCGCAGGTCGGAGAGGTCTTCGGGGGTTCCCCGGCGCCGCCGGCCGGCGAGGTCCGGCGGAAAAACCGAGCGGTTGTCGGACGGCGGAGGCCGTTCCTCCGCCGTCCGTCTGACGCGTCCGGGCCCGCAGGTGTCCCGCTACCGTGACCGCATGGAGATCTGGATCAATCCCGCCTGCTCGAAGTGCCGCGGCGCGGTGAAGCTGCTGGACGCGGAGGGCGCCGAGTACACCGTCCGCCGCTATCTGGAGGACCCGCCGAACGAGGAGGAACTGCGGACCGTGCTGGCGCGGCTCGGGCTGGAACCGTGGGACATCACCCGCACCCAGGAGGCCGAGGCGAGGGAGCTGGGGCTGAAGGAGTGGCCGAGGCAGCCGGGTGAGCGGGACCGGTGGATCACGGCGCTGGCGGAGCACCCCCGGCTGATCCAGCGGCCGATCATCACCGCCGACGACGGTTCGGCGGTGGTGGCGCGCACCGACGACGCGGTGCGCGAGGCGCTGTCCCGCCAGGTGCCGCCGGCCGCGCACTGACGCGGCCGGCGGACGCCTCCTCGGCCGTCCCTCCCCGTCAGTCCCCGTCAGTCGTCCAGTACCGCCAGGGCGTCGATCTCCACGAGCAGTCCCGGCGGAAGCCGCATGTAGACGGTGGTGCGGGCGGGGAAGGGCTCCCCGACGGCCGCCGCGTACGCCTCGTTCATCCCGGCCAGGTGGGCGGGATCGGTGAGGTACACACGCAGCATCACGACATCCGCCAGGCCCGCGCCGCCCGCCTTGAGCACGGCGGTGACGTTGCGCAGGGCCTGAGCGGTCTGCTCGGCGACCGTGGTGCCGACGGTCTCGCCGGTGTCCGGATCGAGCGGGAGCTGTCCGGAGACCTGCAGAAGGCCGCCCTTGCGGATGCCCTGGGAGAGCGGGGCCGCCGGGGCGGGGGCGTTCTCGGTGGTGACGGTGGTTCTGGTCATGATCTTTCCTGAGGAGGTGGTGTCCCTTGCGGGACGGATGGCGGGCGGCGGGCCTGCGGGCGGTCAGCCCCAGGTCCGCCGTTCCTCGCCGCGGGGGTCGTCGACCTGGGTCCACTCGGCGTCGATGCGCATGGTGGCCCCGCGCTCGGTGTCGTACGCGTCCCAGCCGGGGTCGCCGGTCCGGGCGAACCGGATCCAGGTCTCGTGCGTGCGGGCGGCGAGCCGGGCGGGGGGCCGGGCCGGGCCGAGCAGGGCGGCGGGGCCGTTCAGCCGGTCGAGGTCCACGAGGTCGAAGACGAAGGGCAGCTCGACCGCGTGGGCGGCGCCGAGCTGTCCGTCCAGGGCGTGCGAGCGCCAGGCGAACTCGTAGGTGTGGGTGGCCGATCCGGGATGGGCCGCGTGCGCGTCGGCCAGCGCCCAGCTGCCCGCGCCGAAGAGCGCGTCCCCCATGACGGCGGAACGCAGCGCGCCGAACGAGGCGTCGGGGCGTGTCTTCCGGTACGTCTCGACCAGCCGCGCCGGGTCCGGGTGCGAGCGCGCCGCCGCCTCGTCGACGTCGTCGGCGGTCGAGGTGGCGTACGTACCCACGGGGACCAGGTAGAGGTTCCCCTCCTCGGTGTTGGTCCCGACGAGCAGGTCCACGTCGGCGCTCAGGCCGGCGGCGACGGATTCGGCGGGCTGCGTGTCGAGGACGATGCTGAAGGGGCTGAGGCCGATCAGCGGATCGCGGTGCGTGTCGGTGCGCAGGTCGATGCCCGCGAGCCGGGAGGCCGCCTCGACCAGGCGGTCGTCCGGGACGTCCGCGAAGGCGTCGGCGTGCGGTTCGACGCCCAGCGTCCCGGCCGCCGCCGCGGTGACGCGGGCGGCCTGCTCGGTCGTGAACGCGCCCAGGCCGCTGCCGCTCTGGACGATCGCCCGGCGGAAGAGGCCCGCGGCCTCACGGGTGGCGAGGACGCCGCCGACGATCGTCGCCCCGGCCGACTGGCCGAAGAGGGTGACGTTGTGCGGGTCGCCGCCGAAGGCGGCGATGTTCTCCCGCACCCAGCGCAGCGCGGCGACGACGTCGAGCAGGCCGCGGTTGGCGGGCGCGCCGGGGAGGTCGAGGAACCCGGCGATGCCGAGCCGGTAGTTGAGGGTGACCAGGACGACGCCGTCGCGGGCGAAGGCGGAGCCGTCGTACAGCGCGGACCGCGTCGACCCGGCGACGAATCCGCCGCCGTGGACGAACACCATTACGGGCAGACCGCCGCCGTCGGCGGCGGGTGTCCAGACGTTGACGGTGAGGTAGTCCTCGCCGCGGCTCCAGCCGGTGCCGAAGTAGGGGGTCATGTCGATGCCGCCGAGCCTGCGCTCGGCCTGCGGCGCGGTGGGTCCCGGGACGGTGGCGTCCCGTACGCCGTCCCACGGCTCGTGCGGCCGCGGCGGCGCGAAACGGCCGGCGCCGCGGGGCGGGGCGGCGTAGGGGATGTTCAGGAAGGCCGCGGTGTCTCCCCGGCGCAGGCCGCGGACGGCTCCCCGCGCCGTGGTCACGACGGGTTCGGGATGGTGGTTCATTTCTCGTGTCCTTCCGCGGGACTCAGACCCGCTCGGTGTACGGGGCGAAGGGCGCCCAGCCCTTGATGGCGAACCGGCTTCCCTCGCGCGCCACTTCGGCGGCGCCGTGACCGCCCAGGTGCGCGGGGATCAGGAGGGCGTTGTTGTCGGCCGCCCAGCCGAGCACCTTCCGGCGGGTGGCGCGGGCGCCCGCGGGGTCCTCGCAGAAGCAGCTGTTGGAGTCCGGTTCGATGATCTGCACCGGGCTGTGCAGCATGTCGCCGACGAACACCGCGCGGTCCGTCCCGGAGGTGAGGGTCAGCACGGAGGAGCCGGGGGTGTGCCCGGGAGCCGCCTCCAGGCGCAGGTTCGCGTCGATCTGGTGGCTGCCCTCCCACAACAGCGTCCGGCCGGCCCGGTGGACGGGGACGACGCTGTCCTCGAAGACGTTCTGGTTGCCGCGGCCGAGCACCGTGTAGTGGCCGTTCTCCGGGTTCCAGAACTCGAAGTCGTCCTTCGGCATCAGGTAGGTGGCGTTGGGGAAGGTCGGCACCCACTGCCGATCTTCCAGGTACGTGTTCCAGCCGACGTGGTCGATGTGGAGATGGGTGTTGATCACGATGTCCACGTCCTCGGGGCGGACGCCGGCCCGGGCGAGGTTGGCCAGGAAGTCCGTCTCCCGGTGGCTCCAGACCGGTGCGTACGGACGCTCCTTGTGGTTGCCCACCCCGGTGTCGACGAGGATGGTCCTGCCCTCGCTGCGCAGCACCCAGGTCTGGAGCGCGGAGTTCACGATGTTGGTCTCGGCATCCAGGAAGTGCGGGGCCAGCCAGGAGGCGCTGTCCTCCCAGGCCTCCTTCGGGCTTTCCGGGAAGAAGGTGTCGGGCGTCATGTCGACGGCCCCGAAGTACTCCCATACCCGGGTGACGCTGACATTGCCGAGCGTGATGTTGTCCATGGTGTGTCCCTGGTGGTCCGAAGGCTTTCCTGGACCGTACGAGCGGTCCCGGCCGGGCGGTATCAGTCAGGTGACTGCATCCGCGCGCACGGTACGGGCGCGCGGTACGGCCCGCGCCCCGGTGCCGGGGCCGCACCGCGCGGGGGCGGGGTTCCGGCGTCCCCGGACGGCCCCCCGGCGCGGCCGGTCCGTCCCGGGCCGGACGGGTCCAGGGCGTACGCGAGCGCGGTCAGGCCCGCGTCGAGGCGGCGGACGTGCAGCAGCATGCGCCGCTCCCGCGACAGCGGGTGGCGGCTCGCCCGCCGCTCCTGCGAGAGCAGGGCCAGCGCCCCGGTGACTCCGGAGCGGGGCGCGGGCGGGGCGGCGCCGGGCCGGTGGCGCGTGACGCGGACCAGGCGTGCCAGGGTCTCCTGTGCATGGCCGGCAACGGCGGCGAGCCGGGGGACGTACTCCGCGTCGCGCCCCGTCGGCGGGCAGCCGGCCGCGGTGGCCAGGCTCCGCGCGTGGTACGCGCAGACCTCCACGAGTTCCAGCAGGTGGCGGGCGCGGCGGCGGCGGGCGCGCTGCGGATTGAGCGGGTGGACGAGCGGCAGGCAGGCCTTCCGGAAGGACTCCCGTGCCCGGTCGAGGACGTGTGCCGCGCGCGTCCGGTCCGCCGGGGTCCCCGCTTCCCCGCCTTCCGCGGCGGCGGCCCGCAGGAGATCGCCGAGGACCAGCAGGAAGCCGGCCAGCTCCTCGTCACCGGCCCGGCGGGCCGTGGTGGGCAGCACGAGGACGGCGGCGAGGATGCCGCAGAGCACCCCCAGCGCGGTCTCCTGGACGCGCACGAACAGCACGTCCGCCGAGAAGGTGCCCAGCAGTGCCAGCAGCATGCTGAGCATGCCGGTGAGGAAGAAGGTCACCGCCCAGTAGGCGGCGGGCGGGGTGAAGAACATGCCGAACATGCACACCAGCAGCAGACCGAGGAGGAGCGGGCCGTCCCCGCCGGCCAGGGCGGCGAGGCCGTAGCCGAACACCACGCCGAGGACCGTGCCCGTCAGCCGCCGGACGCACTGCAGCAGCACCTCGCCGGTGCTCCCGGTCCCGACGAAGACGACCCAGGCCGCCACGACGGCCCAGTACCACAGGTCCGGGGACAGGAAGTGACCGCCCGCCATGGCGAGTGCCGAGGCGGCGGTCACCTGGCAGGCCTGCCGGGTGACCCGGCGTCCCGGGCTCCCGGTGTCCCCCGCCCCGCGCGGCGCGGCCCCGACGGCACGCACCCGGGGCGGGGCGGGCCTGCGCGGGGGTGTTCCGCCCCGGACCCGGAGGCCGGCGCGCGGGACGGACGCCCGCAGGGCCGCGGCGAGTTCGTCGGCGGCCCGGAAGCAGTCCCGCAGGAGGACGGATCCGGCCGGGCGGCCCGCCGCGCCGTCGGCGTGCTCCTCCCCGTACCGCCCGCCGTCGCCGGCCGCCCCCGCGGCGGGCCGGTTCCCGAGGGCCAGGATCCGCTCCTCGAGCCGCCGCCGTACCGCCCGTTCCGCCGCATCGCCGGGCTCCGTCGGCGCACGGACGGCGCGGACGGCGCGGACGGCGCGGACGGCCAGCAGTTGCGCGGCCACCTCCGTCCGCGAGACGCGCCGCAGGAGGTCGTCGGCGGCCTCGCCCCTCGGACGCTCGTCGAGGAAGTCCCCGATCAGCAGCACGGTCGCGTGCAGTCCGTCCAGACGGCGCTCCAGCGAGCGGACGCGCGCACCGCCGCCCCGGCCGGCGGCGACCACCGAGGCCGTGTCCCGCAGGACGCCGTGCAGGCGCGCGTCGAAGGCACGCTCCAGCCTCGCCAGGGCGCCGGACGCCGTCACCGGTCCCACGCAGCACCACACGATCGCGACGGCCCCGAACGCGGTGAGCACCGCCGCCCCGAGCTGCGGAAGCCGGTCCGCCCGGACTTCGGCGAACAGGGCCAGGAAGAAGGCCATGAAACCGAAGATCCCCAGCCCCAGACCGCGCGGACCGAACCCGCGGGCCCGGGCGGCGAGGTGGATCAGCACCAGGAAGGCCGCCTTGGCCGCCGCCGGGTACGGTGCCAGCACGGCGCCGGCGGTCAGCCCCGCGAGGAAGAGCGGTGCCCCGAGCCCGAGTGTGACGAGCTGGTTGCGCGGGTGCAGGTCGCTGACCGCCAGCGAGGTCACCATCGCGGTGAAGCCGCCGACCAGCAGCGTCGCGCCGGATCCGTCCAGTGCGGTCAGCACGGCGAGTGTCACGGCGGCGCCGAGCACGGCGCGCGTCGCCGAGGTCAGACGCGTCAGCCCGGGGTCGAAGGCGGCGAAGCGGTCCCCCGGTGATGCCGTCGTCCTTGCCGCCATGGGGATCCTCGTGTGTCCTTCCGTGTGTGCACGGCCGTGCCCGGGGCCGGCGTGCTCCGGCGTGCTCCGGCGAAGACGGATCCGGAAAGGGCGCCGCGGGGCACCCGGCCGCGGAAGCTCACCCGGTGCGCGGCACCGGGGCGGACAGCCGCCGCGTCACCGGGGGATCACGCAGCACCCGGCGTGTCTCCACGGCATCCGTCATCCCGCCGCAGGCCGCCGCGGGCCGCGCGTTCACGCGGGTCGTCCGCCCTTTCCAGCGCGGTCTCGCGAGCGCGGTCCGGGTCGGCCGCGCCGTCGACGACATGGAAGTGGCGCACCGGCCGGCCGCACGGCGTGCGGAACGCGAGGCCCACCAGCCACGGACATTCGGTGATCACGACAGTGCCTTCCCGGTCAGGACGTACGGCCCCGGTGGTTCCCGCCCGCGCGGAGGCGCGGGTCCACCGCCGGGCCGGCCGCACCGGTCCGGGAGATGCGCGGCCGTGCCCGCTCACGATTCTGCGTCCGGGGAGCGCGGCCGCGGTATGCGTCACATGACTGCACCGGTGCCGCGGCCCGCAGCCCGCGGGCACGGCTGCGGCGCTCCCGCACTATCATCGGACGAGCCCCGTCCCCGGAGCATCCGTGGAAAGTGGTGGAAGGGCTCGTGACTCCGCTCCCCCACCTGAGGGAGGGGCCTTCCAACCCGGAGGCTGCGGTCGGTCCAGCCCGAACCGATCCCTTCCGGGACGAACGAAGAATCACCACGTGTCAGGGAAGCGACTCCCCCGCCGGCTGAAGCCGGTGGTTCCCTCGCTAGGAGACTGATGGGAACCCAGCGCTCGGGGCGGAATCCGGATCTGCCGGGGGTGGGCCGGGAAACCGAGACCGCGGAGATCATCCGGCGTGTCGAAGCCGGCCGGTCCCACAGCGACGTGGTGGTCCTCACGGGCGACCCCGGCGCCGGCAAGAGCACGCTCCTCGCCCTCGCGGCCGACCACGCGCGGAGCGCCGGCGGCCGGGTGCTCCGGGCGGTGGGCGGCGAATCCGAGGCGCACCTCGGATTCGCCGGTCTTCATCAGCTGCTCCGCCCGGTACTCGGCGAGGCGGAGAACCTGCCGCCGCGGCAGCGCTCCGCGCTCCGGGCCGTCCTGGGGCTCGACGAGTGTGCCGAGCCCCCCGACGCGGCACTCGTCGGCCTGGCGGTCCTGACCCTGTTGTCGGACCTGGCGGAGACTGTCCCGCTCCTGGTGGTGGTCGACGACGCGCAGTGGATCGACCGCGGCTCACTGGACGTCCTCTCCTTTGTGGCACGGCGCATGGACAGCGAACCCGTCGTGCTCCTGGTGGGAGTCCGCACCGCGGCCGCGCTCCCCGGCTTCGACAAGGGATACGAGCGCCTCGAACTCGGCCCGCTGGACGGCGAGGCGGCGAACCTGCTGCTCGACCGGCAGCCGGCGCCGCCCACCGGCCGGACCCGCGTGCGGATCCTGGAGGAAGCGGCCGGCAACCCGCTGGCCCTGGTCGAACTCGCCCACGCCACCGCGGTCCGGCAGCCGGAGGGCAGCGGTGTGGAAGGCCCGCTGCCGGTCACCGACCGGCTGGAGCGCGTCTTCGCCGGGCAGGCGGCGGACCTGCCGGAACCGACCCGCCGCGTCCTGCTGCTGCTCGCGGCCGCGGACGCGGCGGACGCGCCGGCGGCCTCCCTGGGTCTCCCCGAGGCGGACGACGAGGCGTGGGCGCCCGCGGACCGGGCCGGTCTCGTGCGCCAGGACGGATCCGTGATCTCCTTCCGTCACCCGCTGATCCGCTCGGCCGTCTACCACGCCGCGTCGTTCGGGGAACGCCGCCGGGCACACCTCGCTCTCGCGGAGTTGCTGCGCGAGGAGCCCGACCGCCGCGCCTGGCATCTCGCCGCCGCGACCGTACGGCCCGACCGGGACGTGTCGGCCGCCCTGCGGCGGACGGCCGACCGGGCGCGGAGCCGGGGCGGCCACGCGGCCGCCGCCGCGGCTCTGGAGCGTGCCGCGGAACTCAGCCCGCGGCGTGCGGACCGGGCGCAACTCCTGGTGGAGGCCGCCGCCGCGGCCGTCCTCACCGGTCAGCTCGGCTGGGTGGAACGCCTGGCCGCCGAAGTCCGCAGGTGCACCGACGACCCGGCGCTGACGGGCAGGGCTTCGCTGGCCACCGGGCAGCTCATGGCCATGGGCCCCCACCACACGGCGGCCTTCGCCCTGCTCATGCGCGTCGCGGGCGACGCGGAGGCCACCGGGTCGCCCCGCGTGCTGGACGCGCTCGCCGCGGCCGCGGTGGTGCGCTACTACTCGGGTGCGAAGTCCCAGCAGCGGGAGATCCAGGCCCTGCTCTCCCGGATGCCCGACGATCCCGCCAGGGCGGCGCTGCACGCCTGGGTACGGGCCGTCTCCGATCCCGCCGCCGCGGGGGCGTCCCTCGGGCCGGTGCTGCCCGAGCTCATCGCCGGGGCCGGGGGCGACGCCAGGCGCCTGACCGCGCTGGCCGTCGTCGCCTGGCTGCTCGACCGGACCGCCCTGGCCACCAGGACCTTCGACGAGGCGTTCGACCGGTGGCAGGCCCGCGGCCCCCTCCCGGACGGACTGGGGTGCGCGGCCGGCTGGGCCTATCTGGAGCAGGGCCGGTGGGCCGAGGCCCGCTCGGTGGCGGCCGACATCACGGCCGTGGCGTCCTCGGCCGGACTCGACCACGCCGCGGCATGCGCTCACACGCTCGACGCCACGGTGGTCGGTCTGCTCGGCGACCCGGTCGCCGCACGGAGGCTCGCCGAGCGGGCGCTGGCCCTGGTCGATCCGCTGGAGAGCCGTTCCGTCGCGGTCTTCGCACGCCGGGCGCTGGGACTGGCGGCCGTGGCCGAGGGCGACTACGACACCGCGTACACGCAGTTCCGCTCCGCCTTCACCGACGACGGCGATCCGGTCCACTACCACGTCTCCCACACCCTCCTGGCCGAACTCGCCGCGGCGGCCGTCCGCCGGGGACGGCGGGAGGAGGCCGCCGAACTGCTGGAGCGGTCGGTGCGACGCCTCGGTACGGGCATGTCCGCACGGGTGGCCGCGCTGGTCGGCCGGGGCCGCGCCCTGCTGGCGGACCCCGGGCACGCGGAGCCGTTCTTCCGGACCGCGCTCGCGGCCGCCTCGGGTGGGCAGTGGCCGTTCGAACGGGCGCAGACACAGCTCGACTACGGGGAGTGGCTCCGGCGGCAACGCCGTATCGCCGAGGCCCGCCCACTGCTGAGCGCCGCCCTGGAGACCTTCCGGCGGCTGGGCGCGCGGCCGTGGGCCGAGCGGGCGCGGGCGGAGCTGCGCGCCGCCGGCATCGAGGCCGACAGCACCGTGCCCGGCGCGTTCGCCGAACTCAGCCCACAGCAGCAGCAGATCGTCCGGCTGGCGGCCCGGGGCCTGACGAATCGCGAGATCGGGGAGAGGCTGTTCCTCTCGCCGCGCACGGTCGGCTCCCACCTCTACCGGGTGTTCCCCAGACTGGGCATCACCGCCCGGTCACAGCTCCGCGACGTGGTGGAGGGCACCCTGTCGGGTGCCGGTGCCCGGTGCTGAGAGACGGATCCGCGGCCGGCCCCCGGCCGAAGCGGCACGGCCCTCCCGGAAGCGCGCGGCGACGCGAGTGGTGGCCGGAACACTTCCGCCCACGGGTTCCGCGGACACGGCCGCACGGAGCGGCGGTGCGCCGCGCGGTGGGGACCGGACGCCCGGCAGCGGTCGGACCTCACCCGGTACCTGGACGGCCTGTGTGCCTGGATGGCCGGCAACCAGGCGTGGGGGACGGCCTCGGCCCGCTACGCGGCCGGGAACGCCGTGTCCGGCTTCGTGGCGGACGTCACCTCCCCCCTGTCCCCGCCGGAGCGGTCGGGGACAGGGGGGAGGGCGGAGGCGCGACCGGTGGGCGGGCGCGGCTGAGGAGGGCGAGGGCAGGGCCGTAGGAGCGGCCGGACCGGGAGTCTCCCCGGAGGTCACCCGCGCCGCGGCCACCGCAGCAGACGCCACAGGCCGCGCCGTCCGCGGGCCGGCGACCGCGGCGCCGTACGGGTCGCCACCGCCCGCGCGGTCTCCGCCGGCTCGTCCGCGGTGCCGCCCGTGCCGTCCGTGCCGTCCGGAACCTCCTCGGCGGCGCCGAACGCCGCCGGCACCGCGGTGGACGGGCGCGGGGAGTGGTCCCGGTCGCGGCGGGGCGTGAACCGCACCGGCAGGGCGTCCAGATGACGGGACCAGGTGGAGGAGGTCCAGCTCAGCTCCTCCTCGGGGACCGCCAGCCGCAGATCGGGCAGCCTGCTCAGCAGGGTCTCGATCCCCGAGCCGGTGATGGCCCGCCCGATGTCCTGGCCCGGGCACTCGTGCGGCCCGCTGCCGAACGACAGGTGCGAGCGGTTGCCGTGCATGTCCGCGCCGGGGGAGGGTCGGATGGCCGGGTCGGCGTTCGCGGCCGCCAGGCCGAGCAGCAGGAGGTCCCCCTCGCGGATCTGGTGCCCGGCGATCTCCACGTCGTACGTCGGGAAGCGGGCGGGGCACACCATCAGCGGCGGCTCGTCCCACAGGATCTGCTCGACGGCGGCCGGGAGCGTCATCTGGCCGCCGTTGAGGGTGCCGCGGAACCGGGGGTCGGTGAGCACCATCCGCAGCGTGTCCACCATCAGGTTGGTGGTGGTCTCGTTGGCGGCGACGAGGACCAGCCGCAGGTGGTCCCGGATCTCCTCGTCGGTGAGCCGGGCCTCGTGGTCGATCAGCCAGGAGGCCAGGTCGGGGCCGGGCGAGGCGCGCTTGTCCGCGACCAGCTTCGCCAGTGTCGCCTGGATCAGACGGTCCGCCTCGATCGCCCGCTCGGTGCCCCTGACCAGCTGGCGGCTGGCCTCGACCAGTCGGGGCCCCTCCTCCTCGGGCAGCCCGAACAGGTGGGTGAGCACCAGCATGGGCAGCTGCTGGGCGAACCGGCTCAGCAGTTCGGTGTGCCCGGCTCCGGCGAAGTCGTCGACCAGCAGGTGCGCCAGCCGGTGGATGGCGCGGCGGACCGCGCGGCGGTCGAAACGCTCCAGGCTCCCCTTGACCGCGCCGCGCAGCCGCTGGTGCTCCCGGCCGTCCTGGGAACGGCAGTCGGGGTGCCACACCAGCATCGGCAGGACCGGGGAGTCCTCGGGGATCCGGCCCTCCCGCCAGTCGCGCCAGAGCCGGGAGTCGCGGGTGAAGCGGCGGGGGTTGCGGGCGACCTGGAGCGTCTCGTCGTAGCCGAGGACCAGCCAGGCCGGGACGTCGCCCTCCAGCAGGACGGGGGCTATGGGGCCGTGCTGGGCCCGCAGCCGCTCGTACGTCCCCATGGGGTCGGCGGAGGCGGCGGGACCGTACAGCCGGACGGCGCCGTCGTGGGTGCCGCCCCGGACGCCGGGGCCGGCCCGGTGGGCGGGGCAGCCCGGCGGGGCGGCGGGAGGAACCGCTGGAGGGACTTCGGGAGGAACTCCGGGGGAAGCAGCGGGAAAGGGGCGCGGCAGCTCGGGGCCGGGTGAGGAGGTGCTCACAGTGCCTCCCGGGAGACGGTGACGGGATCTTGCGGGTCGCGGAGTTCGTGCAGGTCGTACAGGTGGTGCATCAGCGTCAGCAGGACGTCGCGGCTGGAGTCGAGCCGGCGGGCGTCGCAGTTGACCAGGGGGACGCTCGCGGGCAGGTCCAGGGCCGACCGCAGGTCGGCGACCGGGTGCACGGGGGCGCCGGGGAAGTTGTTGACGGCGACGACGAAGGGGACCCCGGTCTGCTCCAGACGGTCCATGGCGGGGAAGCTGTCCGCCAGCCGGCGGGTGTCCACCAGCACCACCGCGCCCAGCGCGCCCGCGATCACGCCGTTCCACAGGAACCAGAAACGCTGCTGGCCGGGGGTGCCGAACAGGTAGAGGACGAGCTGGTCGTTGAGGGTGATCCGGCCGAAGTCCATGGCCACGGTCGTCTCGGTCTTGCGTTCCACGCCCGAGAGGTCGTCCACGCCGACCCCGGCCTGGGTCATCGTCTCCTCGGTGGTCAGGGGGCGGATCTCACTGACCGAACCCACCATGGTCGTCTTGCCGACGCCGAAACCGCCGACGACCACCACCTTGACCGACCGCTCGGTCGAGGTCGGCAGCAGATCCTCGCGCCGCGGCCCCAGGGGCAGTTCAGAGTCGTTGTAGTCCATCGATCAGCGCTTTCAGGATCTCGGCGTCGGGTTTGACTGCGGTCGTGTCCGCCGCGCGGGTCTGCCGGGCCTCGGCGAGGGAGTCGGCGAGCAGGTCCGCGAGCAGCACGTGGACGGCGCTGAACGGCAGGTCCAGATACGCCGAGAGCTCGGCCACGGAGAGCGGGTTGGCGCACATCCGCAGGATGGAGGCGTGTTCGGGCCGCATGCCCGGCCTCGGCTCGGACCGGGCCACGATCAGGGTGACCAGGTCCAGCACCTGGGCGTCCCCGGCCTCCGTGCGCCCGCCGGTGACGATGTACAGGGGGACGGGGTTGCCCTCCTCCCAGCCCCGCTCCTCCCGGCTCCCGCCCCCGCTCACGGAGCCTGCCCGGCGGCGCGGGGCGGGGTGGCGAGATGGTCGCCGATCCGGATGACCAGGTCCCTCATCCGCTGGCTCATCAGCGCGGCGTCCACACCCTCGTCGGCGGTCACCGCCAGATAGGAGTTGGCGGCGGCGGCCATGAGGTAGAAGAAGCCGCCGTCCACTTCCAGGACGACCATGCGTACGCCGCCCGCGCTGTGCGGGAACTCCGCGGCCACCGACTGGGCCAGGCTCTTGAGCCCGGAGGAGGCGGCGGCCAGCCGGTCGGCGGCGTCCTTGTCGGTGCCGAACTGCGCCATGCACAGTCCGTCCGCGGACAGCAGCACGATGTGCCGGGTGTAGGGGACGGTGACGGCCAGGTCCTTGAGCAACCAGTCCATGTTCTTGAGGCGCTGCTGCGTCACGTGCTACTCACCTGATTCCACTGCTGGTTCTGCGTCTGGTCCGGGGCCCGGGGCGGCGTCCGGTGCCGCGGCCCCTCCCCGGCCGCCGGGGCCGTTCCGCGTGCCCTCGGGGTCGGCGAAGAAGGCGCCCATCCACAGCCCCATGTCGGGGTGGACGTCCAGGGCGGACCGTCCGGCCGCCATCCGGTCCGCCGCGCCGGTCGGGCCGGTCGGGCCGGTCGGGCCGGTCGGGCCGGTCGGGCCGGTCGGGCCGGTCGCCGGGCCGGTGACACGCCGGCGGCGCTGCGGGAGTCCGTTGACGTTCCACTCCACGACGGTGTCCTCCACCGGGCCCGCCACCGGGTCCACCGCCGCCTCCCGGCGCGGCCCGGGCACCGGTGGTGCCGGCCGCCGGGTCACCATGCCGGGGGGACGGCCGCCGAGGCTGGGGTACGCGTCCATCGGCATGACGGTGAGCAGTTCCTGCGGGACGAAGACGACCGCGCGCACCCCGTCGCAGGTGGAGGGCCGCAGGGAGACCCGCAGCCCCAGGCGGCCGGCCAGGACGCCCACCACACGCAGTCCCACCCGGGCCGTCTCGCCCAGGTCCTCCAGGTCCAGGCCGTCGAGCGCCTGGGCGAGCAGGAACTCGGCGTGCCGGCGGGTCTCCTCGGTGAGTCCCACGCCCTTGTCCTCGATGGACACCTCGATTCCCGAGGCCACCTCCTCGGTGTTGACGACCACCTTGGTGCTCGGCGGCGAGTAGCGGGTGGCGTTGTCCATCAGCTCGCTGAAGACCAGGCTCAGCGGCTCGACCGCCGGTCCCTGCACCGCGACCTCGGCGATGCGGTGCAGGTCGATGCGGAGGTACTCGGCGATGGGCGCGCTGCCCGCGCGCAGCACGTCGTACAGGGAGATCGGCTTCTGCCACTGGCGTGCCGGGCTGCCGCCGCCGAGGACGGCCAGGCTGGTGGCCACCCGGCCGGCCACGTTGACACCGTGCTCCAGGTGCATCAGGTCGCCCAGGATCTCCGGGCCGGGGTGCTTGAACTGCATCCGGCGCAGGTCGGCCTGGAGGCGGTGGATCTCCGCCTGGATGCGGCAGGCGATGTTGACGATGGCGCGGCGGGCGGAGTCGCGCTGGTACTCGCGGTCCTGGACCGCCCGCACCACCAGCCGGGTCAGCTTCTCGTGGGCGGCGACCAGCCGCGGGTCGGCGTCGGCCGGGTGCAGCCGGTCGGGCAGTACGTCGTTGGGCGACTGACCGCGCTGCACGGCCGTGACGATCGGCGGCATGACCTCGCGGCAGTACCGCTCGATGTCCTCCAGCAGGCACTCCGCGCGCCGGTCCGCGGCGGCGACGGCACGTCCCCGGCGTGCCGCCTCGTACGCGGCCGCGGCGACCGCGAGCACCGCGGCCGCGCCGCACCAGGCGACCGCGGCGCGGGCCTGGTCCGTGACGGCGGCCACGGCCACGACCGCGCAGGCGGCGACCAGTGCGGGTGGGACGAGCCACACGCCGCCGGAGGCGGTGCGCGGACCTCCCGGCGGCGAGTCGGCGGGCTCCATGGGCTCCATGGGCATCCTCGGGCATCGGGGTGGACGGTGGGCCGGGTGCGGTGAGGGGCGACGGCGGCCGGGGGGACCGGGTTCCTTCCGGCAGGGACGGCGCATGCCGGTGGTGGTGGCCTCTGGCATACGCCATACCTGCCGGGAGGGGACCGGAACGTGCCTCAGCCCCCCGGCCACGCCCCGTTCGGGGCGTATCGGCGCCACGGCGCCGCACACGGCGGCAACAAGACGTAACCGGGACGACTCGCTGCGTGACAGGGAGCATAAGGGCTTTCCGGGAGCCGCCGCAGAGACTTGACAGACGCGGCCGGAATCTGCGGTTGCGCACAGGGGCGCATAAAAGGCGATACGGCGGAATACTGAGCTTTCATGGTGTTCTACGGTGGTGCGCACTCCGGAGAACCATGGCCGGAACCGGACATCCGCACCACCGTCCCGCCGGATGGCCCGCAGCGCCCGGACGTCTTCCGGGGAAAGCACCGGAAGTGCCCTCGCCCCACCTGCCGGATGAGGCATGGTGCGGTCATCCTCATCCGAGAGAACGACAGGGGGCGGGGATGAGCAGTTTC
Source organism: Streptomyces carminius (assembly GCF_002794255.1). GTDB lineage: Bacteria > Actinomycetota > Actinomycetes > Streptomycetales > Streptomycetaceae > Streptomyces > Streptomyces carminius. The sequence goes on along the minus strand of NZ_PGGW01000069.1, from coordinate 791,515 downwards.
GGTACCCACCGGGCCCGTGTGCACGACCCGGCGCGGCCGGTGCAGTGGAGACTGAGCGATCTCAGGTCGTGTGTGGTCCGTTTCGCGCCGTACGGTTTCCGGGCCACCTACCACCATCTGCGGACGAGCGCCGGAATACCCCGGCGGCCGGACCGCGACCCCGAGTCACTGGTGCGGGCGGTCGAGGAGCTGCACGCCGCCCGGCTGGTCTGGCTGACCGCCGAGACCGAGTACGCCGCGCGGCGGACCCGTGAGAAGCACGCCGGCCGGCGGCGGCCGGCCGCCGGGGACGTCTGGCGGGCCCGGCAGCGCGGCTGCGACCGCATCGCCTACTGCCCCGACCCCGGGCGCCATCCCACCGAGCCGCTGCCGGTGGTGGTGCGCCGTGTGCTGCGCGGCCTGGCAGAACCGCCCGGCTCCGGCGACCGTCCGGTGTGCCGGGTCTGCGCCGGGCCGACCGCCACGGTGCCGTGGAGCGTCGGCTACTGGACCCACCTCCTGTGCGCGGAGTGCGGAGTCAGTCTGCGCCGGGAGTGACGCCCCGCCGGGACCGGGCGGCGGAGCCGGACGGCCGCCGGGGACGTCCGGCGGGCGCCCCCGTGTCCTGTCCCCGCCCGCCCGGCCGCCACCCGGCCGGGTCAGCGGCCGGCGCCGAGCCGGTCCTGGGCCGCCGCGAGGATCTCCGTCACCCGCAGGCCGAACCGTATGTCGCACGGGTGCGCCCGGCCGGTGCGGACGGAGTCGAGCAGGGCGTCCACGGCACTGCCGAAGGCCGCGACCGCGTCCGTCTTCCCCTCCGGCATGACCGCCGTCCCCGCGGCGCCGCGCAGTTCCACCGCGGTCCCGGCCGCCGCCGGAGCCGCGGTGTGACCGAGCGCGCAGGTGCCGACCGCGCCCGAGGTGTGGCGCAGGGCGAGCTGGACCAGGTCGCCCGGACCGGCCACGGCGGCCACCGAGCCCTCCAGGTCCGCCACGTCGCCCAGCAGCGGCAGCAGCACGGACAGGGCGTGCGGGCCGACGTCCCACAGTCCGCCCTTCTCCCGCCGCCAGGGCGAGACGGCGAACGGGCTGTCGCTGCCGCCGCTGTCGTGGATCGACGAGAGCCAGTCGGCGCGGCCGAGCTGCCAGCCGCCCGCGGCCCGCTGCTCCTCGATCCACCGCACCGTCTCGGGCCGGAACCGCAGGGTGAAGAAGACGACCGAGGCCACCTTGGACTCCGCCACCGCCCCGGCCACCTCGCGGGCCGCCGCCGCGGTGGTGGCCACCGGCTTGTCCAGCAGCAGATGACGGCCCGCCCGCGCCGCGCGCACGGCCAGCGGCGCCTGTACGTCCGGCGGCAGCGCCACGGCGACCGCGTCGCAGTCGGCGAGCAGGGCGTCCACGTCCGCGTAGGGCCGGGCGCCGAAGCGTCCGGCGATGTCCGCCGCCGCCTCGGGGCGGCGGCCCCACACCCCCACCAGTTCGGCCTCCGGATGGGCTTGGAGGGCGGGGCCGTGGGCGAGTTCCGCCCAGGGGCCGGTGCCGAGCAGGCCGAATCTCATGCCGTGTCTCCTCGGGTGTGCCGTCGGATCGTGCCGTCGAACTGGGAATCGAGTGTTCCGCCACTATGCCGGATGCCCACCGCGGTGCGCCGACCGGCTCCCGGGGTGTCCCGGCACCGGTGGGGGGGTACAGCTGGCTACACCCTCCCCCGGGTGTCCGTCCCCCGTGACCCGGCCGCCGTCCATCCCCGAGACTGGAGTCCACACCGGGCGGACGTCCCGGCGGAGCGCGGCGGAGGAGCACCAGTGGACAGGGACAGAGTGCAAGGTGGGTTGGTGGCGGCGGTGCGCGGGCTGCCGCTGGCGGTGGTGGCGATCGTCTGCGGGCTCTCGCTGCTCGTCCTGTCCGTGCTGTCGATCGCGCTCATCCCGCTCGGCGTGGGCCTGCTCACCACTCCCGCCGTGCTGGACCTGGTGCGGTCCTACGCCGGGTGGCGGCGCTCGCTGACCCGCGCCTGGGGCGGGATCGAGACCCCGGAGCCGTACCTCCCCCGGCCGGACGACCGGCGGCCCGGCCCGGCCGGGCAGGTCCAGCGCTGTGTGTCCCTGCTGCGGGACCAGGCGACCTGGCGTGATCTGCAGTGGCTCGCGGTGGACGCCACGCTGGGCTTCTTCCTGGCCCTGCTGCCCCCCTCGCTGACCCTCTACGGCGTGCAGGGCACGGTGGTGGCGGCGGGCGCCTGGCGGGCCATGCGGGGCGACTTCTTCCTGTTCGTCCCGATGACCTCGCAGCTCAACGCCTTGCTGGCGATGGCGCTGGGCTGGGCGCTGACCGTCGTCGGGCTGCTCAAGGGCGCGGAGGTGCTGCGGCTGCACTTCCGGCTGACGCACGCCCTGCTGGCGCCGACCGAGAAGATGATGCTGAACCGCCGGGTGGAGCGGCTGTACGAGACCCGGCACGACGCGCTGGACGTCTCGGCGGCCGAGCTGCGCCGCATCGAGCGCGACCTGCACGACGGCGCCCAGGCGCGGCTGGTGGCGATGGGCATGAGCCTGGGCGCGATCGAGGCGCTGATCGAGCGCGACCCGCAGCAGGCGCGCAGGCTGGTGGCGCAGGCCCGGCAGAACTCCGCCGAGGCCCTGTCCGAACTGCGCGACCTGGTGCGCGGCATCCATCCGCCGGTGCTCGCCGAGCGCGGTCTGGGGGACGCGGTGAAGGCCCTGGCGCTGCGCATGGAGATCCCGGTGGAGGTGACGGTGGAACTGCCGGGCCGGCTGGCGGAGCCGGTGGAGGCGGCGGCGTACTTCGCGGTCAGCGAGGTGCTCACCAACGCCGCCAAGCACTCGGGGGCCGACCGGATCTGGCTGGACCTCGGCCACGGCGCGGCCGACGGGATGCTGCGGATCACGGTCACGGACAACGGCCGCGGCGGAGCGGACCCGGCCGGCGGCACGGGGCTGGCCGGGGTCGAGCGCAGGCTCGGCACGTTCGACGGCATCCTGGCCGTCAGCAGTCCGGTGGGCGGGCCGACCATGGTCACCATGGAGATCCCCTGCGCTCCCGGGAACCGTGCCGGACACGCGGACCGGCGGGCGGGCAGCCGTCCGTAGTACCTCCGCGGCACCGGGGTGAGGCCGTCCGGAGGGGCCGCGGGACCGCGGGACCGCGGAACCGGCTGGCGGCGGCACCCGGGCCGGGGCGGTGCATCGCGGAAAACCGGGTACCCGGGCCGCATGGCAGTGCGACACGTCTTCGTGAACAGAAGGCCCGAGCGGGTGTGGGGAGTCCTCAGTGACGCCGACCGCTACCACGAGTGGGTGGTGGGCACCCAGTCGACGGTGGAGGAGGACGGTTCCTGGCCCCAGGTCGGCACCACCCTGGAGTACGACGTCGGGGTGGGGCGGCTGACCGTGGAGGGCCACACGATCGTCCGGCTCTGCGAGCCCCCCGGGCGGCTGGAGCTGGAGGCGTCGGCGGGGCGGCTGGGCAGCGCCCGCATCGCCATCTCCGTGCGTCCCTGGGGCGAGGGTTCGCTGATCACCATGGACGAGCATCCGCTGCGGGGCGCCGTGGCCCGGCTGCACACCGCGCCCGTGGACATGCTGCTGCAACTGCGGCACCGGCTGATGCTGGCGCGACTGCGGGACGTGGTGGAGTCCGGCCGGTCGGAGGCCGACCGGGAGGCGGGCAGGCACGTATGACGACCGACCACGGCGCGCACCGGCACGACCGGCCCGACGACCGGCCGGACACCGCCCACCGCCGCCCGCCGGGCGTCTCCGACGCCACCGTCGAGGCCGTCGGCAAGGTCTCCGAGGCGCTGGAGGCGACCGAGCGGGCCCGCGGCCACCTGTACTCCTTCCACCAGCTGACCGGCCGGGCCGACCTGCTGCTGGGCGAGGCGGTGGACCTGCTGCGCGCGGCCGGGCACACCGCGGAGGCGGACCTGCTGGAGACCGAGGTCCTGGGCCGCAACGTGCTCCCCGGCCACTGGACGTTCCAGATCGTCGAGGGCTACGACGACCACTACCACCGGGCGTTCACCGACGCCGAGAAGCGGGTGCGCGACCGGCTGGTGGGCGGTCTGCGGCACCTGTACGAGGCCGAGATGAAGGAGGCCCGGCGCACCCACGGTCATCCCGCCCACACCGCGCGCCCGGACACCGATCCGGACGCCTGACGCCCGTCCCCCGTCCCGCAGGCCGCGACAGGAAGGCCCGACCCCCCTGTGAGCTCCTCATGACCGACGCACCCGACGCCGTCGTGATCGGTGCCGGCCCCAACGGGCTGGTGGCCGCGAACATGCTGGCGGACGCGGGCTGGCGGGTGCTGGTCCTGGAGGCCCAGCCCGAGCCCGGCGGCGCCGTGCGCAGCGACCGCGGCGTCCACCCCGGCTACGTCAACGACCTGTTCAGCTCCTTCTATCCGCTGGCCGCCGTCTCCCCCACCATCCGCGCGCTGGAACTGGAGCGCTGGGGCCTGGAGTGGAGCCACGCCCCGGCCGTCCTCGCCCATCCGCTGCCCGGCGGCCGCTGCGCGGTCCTGCACCGGGACCGGGCGGAGACGGCGCGGAGCCTGGAGTCCTTCGCCCCCGGCGACGGGGAGGCGTACCTGCGGCTGACCGGGCTGTGGGACCGGCTCGGCACGGATCTGGTGGCGGCGCTCCTGTCGCCCTTCCCGCCGGTGCGCCCGGGGTTGTCGCTGCTGGCCCGGCTGCGGGCGGCCGGGGGCCTGCGGCTGCTGCGGACGCTGCTGCTGCCGGTGCGGCGGCTGGGCGAGGAGGAGTTCGCCGGGGCGGGCGGCCCGCTGCTGCTGGCGGGGTGCGCGCTGCACGCGGACCTCTTCCCCGAGTCCGCCGCCGGGGCGGTCTACGGCTGGCTGCTGGCGATGCTGGGCCAGCAGGCCGGCTGGCCGGTACCGGCCGGCGGCGCCGGTGCCCTGACCGACGCCCTGGTCCGGCGTCTGGAGTCGCGCGGCGGCACGGTGCGCTGCGGGGCCCGGGTGACACGGGTGGTCGTCGGGGGCGGGCGGGCGCTGGGCGTGGTCACCGCCGGCGGCGACGCGGTGCGGGCCCGGCGCGCGGTCCTGGCGGACGTACCCGCCCCGGCGCTCTACGGCGGCCTGGTGGACTGGGCACACCTCCCGGCCCGGCTGCGGGACGACATACGCCGCTTCCAGTGGGACACCGCGACGTTCAAGGTGGACTGGGCGCTGTCCGGGCCGATCCCCTGGGAGGCGCCCGGGGCCGCCGGGGCGGGCACCGTCCACCTGGCCGAGAGCGTGGACCACCTCACCCGCCACAGCGCCCAGCTCGCCACCGGCACCGTGCCGGACCGGCCGTTCTGCCTGCTGGGGCAGATGACCACCGCCGACCCGTCCCGCTCCCCCGCCGGCACCGAGTCGGCCTGGGCCTACACCCACCTGCCCCGCGACATCCGCGAGGACGCGGGCGGGGCGGGTCTGACCGGCCACTGGGGGCCGGGTGAGCGGGAGGCGCTGGCGGACCGGGTGGAGGCCGAGGTGGAGCGCCGCGCCCCGGGTTTCCGCGAGCTGGTCGAGGCCCGCCGCGTGCTGGCCCCGCCGGATCTCCAGGAACGCGACGAGAGCCTGGTCGGCGGCGCCCTCAACGGCGGCACCGCCGCCGTCCACCAGCAGCTCTTCTTCCGTCCCGTCCCCGGGACCGGCCGCCCGGCGACCCCGGTGCGCGGCCTGTACCTGGCGTCCTCCTCCGCCCATCCGGGCGGCGGTGTCCACGGTGCCTGCGGGGCCAACGCCGCCCGCGCGGCGCTGCGCGACCGGCGGCCCGCCGTCCACTACGTGCTGGGCCCGGCCGCGGCCGCCGCGCAGCGCGCCGCGATGACGACCCGGGAGGAGCCCCGGTAGCCGACGGCGGCGGTGACGCCCCGCGAAGGCCCGTGTCGCGGAGCGCCACCGGTGCCGGGCGGCCGCCGCCCGGCGGTACGGCTCAGGGCGGACCGGCGACATGGCCCCGCGAAGGGCACGGCCCCGGTGACCGCGACCGGCCACGCCCGCGTCCCCCTCCGGGCGGCCCCGGCGTTGTACGCGCCCTCCGGGGGCCGCCCCCGGTCGTTCCGCGGCCGGACGCATCGCTTTCCGGCCGAATAGCCGGTGTCCTCGGAGCGGACGCGGGGCGAATTCCCAGTTCAACGCCCAGGCATATGCCACTGCAGGTCGGCGGGCCACCCGGTGAGCGATACCCGGCAAACTCCCGCAAGTCGATTCAACTGCACAAACTGCCCACTTCGCTGAAATTCCGAACAGAAGGTGACCGGAATCGATTGTTCCGATGTGTGTTCACCTCGTCCTCGGCAAGGCGTTTGTTCGGAAGCTGACACGACAAGCCAAGGAGTGTTCGACATGCGGTACGCCGTCAAGGGCTTAGGGCTGGGCGCCGTCGTGGCCGCCGCCTGCCTCACGGGTACGGCCGCCACCGCGACCGCCGCGCCGGCGGCACCCGAGTCGCCCGAGGCTCCCTCGTCACTGGTGCTTACCATCGGCGAGGGCGAGGACCCGGCGCTGGCCACCAACCAGCGGACCGCCGTACTGAACTGCTCGCCGAACGCGGGCGGCTCCCACCCGGCTCCGGGCCAGGCGTGCGCCGAACTGCGCGCCGTGGAAGGTGACTTCGAGGAGCTGGCCGAGCCCGATCCCAACCGGGTGTGCCCGATGATCTGGGACCCGGTCGTGGTGACCGCCCAGGGGATCTGGGACGGCCGTGAGGTCTCCTTCACCCACACCTTCGCCAACCCCTGCGTCATGGAGGGCGCCACCGACGCGGTCTTCTCCTTCTGACCCCGCCGGGACGGCCGCGAACCACCACCGTCGGCCCCCGGGCGTCCGAGGACGCCCGGGGGCCGACGGCCGTGTCCTGCCACCGCCCGCGCCCGGGGGCACAGAACGGAGTCGGCGACGGGGCCGGGCGGTCACCGCCACCCGGCCCCGGGCGTCACAGGGCGCGGATCTGCACGGTGTTCGGGAAGGCGTAGGGACACTGGGTGCTGCGGCCCTCGGACACCACGACGTAGCCCGCCGGGATCGGCGAGACCATGCAGATCGTGGTGGTCCCCGTGGCCGACGGCTTGGCGATCCGCCAGGTGTTGGGGAAGGCGTAGGGACACTGGGTGCTGCGGTCCTCGGCGAGGATCACATATCCGTCGGGGATCGACGAGACCTTGCAGACCGTGGTGGTGCCCCGCTCGGCCGGCCTGTCGATCAGCCAGGTGTTGGGGAAACCGAAGGAGCACTGGGTGCTGCGGCCCTCGGCGAGGATCACATACCCCGCCGGGACGGGCGAGGTCTTGCAGATCGTCACGGGCGCCGCCTGCGCGGGCGCGGCGGTGAGGGCGAGGCCGGCCAGCGCCAGTAACAGCGTGGCCAGGACGGCGGTAATGCGCTTGGTCATTGTGAAGCCCCTCGGAACATCGGGAACATGGCCGTACGGGCGGTGCGGCCCTCGGGCCGCACCGCGGAAGTGCATGTCGCTCGATGGAGAAGAGACCACCGGTCCGACCCGCTGCGGCCGGACGTTCACCAGGTGATCACCGCGCGAGCCTATTGAGATCTTCACGCGACCGTCAAGATGCCTTCACACTTCCTCCGGCCGGACCGGCGGTCGCCCCGGCGAACCGGCCATTCCCTCAATCGTCATGTCTGCGTCACGCCGTTCCCCCTCCCCGGTGTTCCCCGACTCCCCTACTGTGAGCGCGCCTTGACCCCCCACCCGAGGAGGCATGACGCGCATGGGACAGCAGTTCGGCGGCAGAGCGGCGGCGGCGCTGGCGACGGGAACGGGAGCGGCACTGCTGGCCGCGGCGGCCCTCGCACCGCCCGCGGGCGCGGCCGGCCCCGGTGGCCTGCCGTACTCCGGAGCCACCGGCGTCGGGGTGCACAACGCCTACGAGAAGGACAAGTACCGCTATCTCGCCGACGCCCTGGACTCCGGTGCCTCGCTGCTGGAGCTGGACGTGTGGACCAACTTCTCCGGCGGCACCTGGCGAGTGGCCCACGACAACCCGCTGGGCAACGACAACAACTGCGAGAACGCCTCCTCCCCGGCCGAACTGCGCACCAGGCCCCGCGACCAGCCCCTGGCCGGCTGTCTGGCCGACCTGCGGGCCTGGCACGACGCCAACCCCGGGCACCGGCCGGTCCTGATCAAGATCGAGATGAAGGACGGCTTCGCCGCCAACCTCGGGCGCGGCCCGGCCCAGTTCGACTCCCTGGTCACCGGGAAGCTCGGCGACGCCCTCTACCGGCCCGGCGAGCTGGCCGCCGGACACGCCACCCTGGACGAGGCCGTGCGGTCCCGGGGCTGGCCGAGCCGGGACGCGCTGCGGGGGAAGTTCCTGGTCCACCTCATACCCGGCACCCTGGAGGAGTCCAACCCCTTCGACTCCCTGTGGACCGACCGCGAGTACGCCCGCCACCTGCGCGAGCTGGCCGCCGCCGGAAACCTGTCCCGGGCCGCCGCCTTCCCCGCCGTGCACCGCGCCGAGGCGGGCGACCCGCGTGCCGCCCGCTACTCCGACGCCTCCCTGCGGCCGTGGTTCGTGGTCTTCGACGGCGACGCCTCGGCCTATCTGGCCGGCGGCATCGACACCGGCTGGTACACGCGCCACAACTACCTGCTGGTGATGACCGACGCCCACAGCGTCTCCCCCGCCATCAGCGCCACCTCGCCCACCGAGGACCAGGCACGCGACCGGGTGGCCCGGCTCGCCGCCGAGGGCGCCTCCTTCGCCACCTCCGACTGGTACCCGCTGCCGTCCGCGCTGTCCCTGGTCCTGCCGCGCGGCTGACGGCGGCCCTGCCGGTCCCGTGTCCCGGCTCGCTCTATCGTGTGGCCCGTCATGAGGACGGTGCGGCGGCGGTGCGCGGGCGGTGTTGCCCCGGCCGGGTGCCGCCCGGTTGAGTGGAGGGACCCCCATGCGTGTTGTCCTCGCCGAAGACCTGTTTCTGCTCCGCGACGGACTGGTACGACTGCTGGAGGCGTACGAGTTCGAGATCGCGGCGGCCGTGGACAACGGTCCGGAGCTGACCCGGGCGCTGGCCGAGCTGGAACCGGACGTCGCGATCGTGGACGTCCGGCTCCCGCCGTCCTTCACCGACGAGGGGCTCCAGTGCGCGCTCCAGGCCCGCCGCGAGCGGCCGGGACTGCCGGTGCTGGTCCTCTCCCAACATGTCGAGCAGCTCTACGCGCGTGAGCTGCTCGCCGACGGCACGGGCGGGATCGGGTACCTGCTGAAGGACCGCGTCTTCGACGCGGAGCAGTTCATCGACGCCGTCCGCCGGGTGGCGGCGGGGGGTACGGCGATGGATCCGCAGGTGATCCAGCAGTTGCTGACACGGCGGGAGAAGGACCGGCCGATGGGCCGGCTGACACCACGTGAGAGGGAGGTCATGGAATTGATGGCGCAGGGCCGGTCGAACGCGGCCATCGCGGGCCAGCTGGTGATCACCGAACGGGCGGTGGCCAAGCACACCTCCAACATCTTCAACAAGCTCCAGCTGCCGCCGTCCGACGACGACAACCGCCGCGTCCTGGCCGTTCTCGCCTACCTGGACCGGGGGTGAGCCGCCGGCCGCCCCAGCCCTCCCGCGCGCCGGGAGGGCCGGGCAACACCTCCGGCAGCACCTCGGGCGGCGCTCCGTACGGCTCCCCGGGCACCGCGCCCGGCGGCACGGGCCTGCCCCGGCGCGCCGTGCTGGGCGCCGGAACGGTGGCGGCGGGGCTGGCCGCCGCGCTCGGGCCGGGACTCGGGCCGGGGGCCGCGGGTCGCGGAAGGGCGTTCGCCGCCCCCCGCGCGCCCTTCTCCACCGAGCCCGCCCGGGCGGCGCTGCACAGACTGCTGCCCGGCCACGCCGGGCAGTTCCACCTGGTCCCGCTGGACGCGCGGGGCGGTGCGGAGCGGTTCCGGGTGGCGGGCGCGGCCGGCCGGCTGGAGGTGGCCGGGACCAGTCCGGCCGTACTGCTCACCGGCGTCCACTGGTACCTCAAGGAGGTGTGCTCCGCGCACATCTCCTGGGCGGGCAGGCAGCTCTCGCTGCCCGCGACCCTGCCCGCGCCGCCGGGCCCCCTGGAGCGCTCCACCACCCTGCCCCACCGCTTCGCGCTCAACGACACCAACGACGGTTACACCGCCCCGTACGCCGACTGGCCGCACTGGGAGCGCCTGATCGACGTACTGGCGCTGCACGGCTGCAACCAGGTGCTGGTCATCGCCGGTCACGAGGCCGTCTACCACCGGCTGCTGATGGACTTCGGCTACTCCGACGCCGAGGCGCGCCGCTGGCTGCCCGCCCCCTCCCACCAGCCGTGGTGGCTGCTGCAGAACCTCAGCGGCTACGGCGGCCCGCCCTCCCCGGAGCTGATCGGCGGACGCGCCGACCTGGGCCGGCGCATCACCGCGCGGCTGCGGGAGCTGGGCATGCACCCGGTGCTGCCCGGTTACTACGGCACGGTGCCGCGCGGTTTCGCCGCCCGGGTCGCCGGTGCCCGCACCGTTCCCCAGGGCACCTGGCACGGCTTCGACCGGCCCGACTGGCTCGACCCGCGCACCACCGCCTTCACCGAGGTCGCCGCCGCGTACTACCGGCACCAGCGGGAGCTGCTCGGCGAGGCGGACCACTTCAAGATGGACCTGCTGCACGAGGGCGGCAGTGCCGGGGACGTGCCCGTGGCGGACGCCGCGCGGGGCGTGGAGGCGGCCCTGCGGCGGGCCCGCCCGGACGCCGTCTGGGTGATCCTGGGCTGGCAGGACAACCCCCGGCGCGAGCTGGTGGACGCCGTCGACAAGCGGCGCATGCTGATCGTGGACGGCATCTCCGACCGCACCGAGACCGTCTTCGACCGCGAGGCCGACTGGAACGGCACCCCGTACTGCTTCGGCACCATCCCCAACTTCGGCGGCCGCACCACCCTCGGCGCCAAGACCCACGTGTGGAACGAGCGCTTCTTCGCCTGGCGCGACAAGCCCGGCAGCGCCCTGGCGGGCACCGCCTACCTGCCGGAGGCCGCCGAGCGGGACCCGGCCGCGTTCGACCTCTTCGCCGAGCTGGCCTGGCGCGAGGACCCGGTGGACCTGCCCGGCTGGTTCGACCGGTACGCGGGCTACCGCTACGGCGGTGACGGCAGCGGCGGCGATCCGGGCGCGTCGCAGGCCTGGCGGGCGCTGCACGACACCGCCTACCGGCACCACGCCCACCTCTACGGCTTCGCCCACGACAGCCTGTTCGCCGCCCGCCCCGACCTGACCGCCACCCGGGCCGGGCAGTACGGGCCCACCGAACTGACCTACGACCCGGCCCGGTTCGACGCCGCGCTGACCGGGCTGCTGGCCGTGGCGGGCGCGCTGCGCGGCAGTGACGCCTACCGGCACGACCTGGTGGACATCGCCCGGCAGGCCCTGGCCAACCGCAGCCGGGTGCTGCTGCCCCAGCTCCGCGACGCCTACCGGGAGGGCGACCCGGAGACGTTCCGGGGGTTGTCGGCGCTGTGGCTGCGGCTGATGACCCTGGCCGACGAACTGTCCGGCACCCACCGGCACTTCCTGCTGGGCCCCTGGACGGACGCGGCCCGCCGCGCGGCGGCCTCCCCGGCGGAGGCGGCGGAGGCGGCGGAGCTGGAGCGCACCGCCCGGGTGCTGGTGACGGTGTGGGGCGACCGCGCCACCGCCGACGCGGGGAAGCTGCACGACTACGCCAACCGGGACTGGCACGGACTGATCGGCGACCTCTACCTGCCGCGCTGGCGGCTGCTGCTGGACCGGCTGGAGGCCGCCCTGACGGCCGGGCGGACACCGGAGCCGGTCGACTGGTACGCCGTGGAGGAGCCCTGGACCCGGCGGCGCGAGGAGTACCCGCTGCGGCCCGTGGGCGATCCGTACGCCACCGCCGCCCGGGTCCGCGACGCGCTCGCCACCGCGCCCTACCAGGGCACCCTGGAGGCCGCCCTGGAGCCCGGGGTGCTGGCACCGGGCGGCAGCGCGCGGCTGACCGCCGCCCTCACCAACACCAGCGGGCTGGGCGCCACCGGGCCGGTCGAACTCTCCCTGGCCGGGCTCGGCGGGGGCTCGGGGGTCACGGCGGAAGCACAGGGCCCCACTTCGCTGCCCGCCGTCCCGCCGGGCGGCCGGGCCGAGGCCGGCTGGCGGCTGACCGCGCCGGAGGGCGCGCCGGAGGAACCGCTGCGCCGGCTGCCGTACACCCTCACCGCGGCGTACGGGCCCGCCGGCGGGCAGCGGGTGCGCACGGTGCGCCGCGGCGCGCTGTTCCTGGCCGGCCCGCTGGAACCGGGGCTGCGCACGGTCACCACCAACGGGGCGGTCTTCGGCCAGGCGGGCGGGGCGTACGCGATCCACGGCGGCGGCGCGGACCTGTGGCGGGCCACCGCCGAGTTCGGCGCCCTGTACCGGCCGGGCGCGCTGGGCGAGCGGGGCGCGGTGACCCTGCGGGTGGTCTCGCAGGAGGCGACCGGGCCGTGGGCGCGGGCCGGGATCCTCGTCCGGAACGACCTGGCGCGGGCGGGCTCGCCCGGTTTCCTCAACCTGTCGGTGACCCCGGACAACGGGGTGGCGCTGTCGTACGACTCCGACGGCGACGGCATGCTGGACGCCTACCGCCGGATCACCGGGGTGCGGGCCCCGGTGCTGCTGCGGCTGCGGCGCGCCGGCACCGAGTACACCGGTGAGCTGTCCACCGACGACGGACGGAGCTGGCGGACGGTGGGCACCGTACGGGTGCCGGGCGCGGCCGGACGGCAGGACGCCGGGCCGGGGATGACGGCGGCGGGCGGCGGGTCCGGCACGGTGGAGTTCACCGGGTGGCGCCTGGACTGAGCCGGACGGCGGCCGGCAGCCGGCGGTCCCGGCGACCAGGGCGACTGCGGCGGTCCGGGGCGCGTTTTGCGCGAGATGTGACCTGGCGGGGGTTTCGTTCGTTCAGTCGGTGTGGCCCTGAAGGATGCAACCTCCCAGCCGGCGTCCGTACCGCCCGGCAGCCCCGAGACCGACCGCCCCGAGACCGTCGGCACCGGGCGGGCCGGATCCGCGCCCGCCGACGCGTTCGCCGGACACTATCCACGGCTGGCACGCCTGGCGTACCTCGTCCTGTCGCCCTCGGCCGCCCGGCACCGCCGGGTGCTGACGGCACACGCCCTGGCGCAGCACGCGCTGTCGCACGGCCGGGACGCGAAGGACGCGCCCGCGCCGCCGCGCCCCCCGGCCCCGGGCGGCGCGGCGGAGGACGGCGCGGCGGGCGGCGGTCCGGACGGCGCGGCGGATCCGGCGTACGCCCGGCTGCGGCTGCGGGTGCTGCGGGCCGCGCTGGCGGCGGAACGGCCGCTGGGGCGCCGCGGCCTCCGGCGCCCGGCGCTGCCCCGGACGCCGGGCCTGCGACTGTCTCCCGAACCGCCCGGCGACGAGGCGCTCGCCCTGGAGGAGGCGCTGGCCCGGCTGCCGGCGGCGGCCCGGGCGGCGTACGCGCTGCGCGCCCTGGACGGACTGGCCGGCGAGGACGCGGCGGCGCTGCTGGCGGCGGCCGGGGTGCGGGATCCGGAGGCGGCGCTCGCCGGGGCGGACGAGGTGGTGCCCCCGGCCGGGGGCCGGGGCCGGGCGCTGCTGGAGTCGGAGCAGTTCGACCCGTGCGCGCTGCGGGCCCGCCCCACCGATCCGGTGCGCCGCCGGAAGCGGCTGCGGGCCGCGGCCGCCGCCGTACTGGCCGCCTGCGTGCTGCTGCCGGTGCTGCCGGACGGCACCGGCGGCTGGGGACCGGACGGCGCGGCGGCCCCGGCGTACGCCCGCAACCCGGCGGTGGAGCGCGCCCTGGACCCGCTGCTGCTGACCCGCGCGGAGCCCGGGGCGTGGCGGCGCTCGGCGCGTACCGACTTCTCGGTCTGGCCCGCCCGGGGCGAGCTGGCCGACGACATCGGGCTGCTGCGGCGGGCACTGGCGGTGTGGGCACGGCCGGGGCCGCGGGTGCGCGTCAGCGCGGCCCGGGACACCCCGTCCGGACCGGCCGCCGGCCCGGCGCGGCTGCTGTACGCGGGCGAGGTGGACGGCGGGGCGGTGGTGCTGCTGTACGACGGGCTGCGCGTGGTGCGCTACGCCGAGCCCGCCGGCGCGGAGGACGGTCCGGTGGCCCTGGACTTCGCACGGACGGACGGCGCCGACGCGGCGTCCGCCGCCGCGCTGGTGGTCTCCCGCAGCGGGAGGAACGCCCGCTACCTGCTGGCGCCGTGGGTCACCGGCGCGTCCGTCGTCGACCTGCTGGATCCCGGTTACGCGGGACGGCCGGTGGAGCTCTCCCGGCACGGGCTGACCGGCCCGGTCAGCGGGCCGCCGCCGGCGGACTCCTCCTGCGAGACCTGGCCCGCGCTGCGGCTGGCCACGGACGGGGGGAACGGGGACGACGGCGGGGGGAGCGGGGACGCCCTCGGCGGGCCGTACCTGCTGACCGACCTCGGTGAGCTGACCCCGGCCCGGCTGACACACGGGGCCCCCGGCCCGGCCGCCGGCCCGGCCGGGGAACCGGTGGTCCCGGCGGCCCCGGTGGTCCCGGCCGCGGACGCGGACGACGCGCGCGCGGTCCTGGCCCGTACCGCCTGTCGGCTGCCCGCGCTGGCCGGCCGGGGGGTGCGGACGGTGAACGTCTGGGGATTCGGCGCACAGTGGCTGCCGGAGGGAGCGGGCCTGGCACGGTGGGTGTGCGTACGGGCGGACACCTGGCGGGGCGCCGGCGCGCGGACCCTGGTCCACTTCCTGGCCCCGGCGCGGCAGCCGGACGCGCCCGGTGTCGTGGCCGCGCGGGCCGAGGACAGTCCGGCGTGCGGGGAGCGGGAGCCGCGGGTGCTGAGCGGGGTGCTGTGGAAGTCCCCGTCCGGCACCTGGTACCTGCTGGCCGCGGGCAGCGAGGAGGTCGGGTCGATCACCGTGACCGGCGATCTGACGCACAGTGAGGCGGGTCCGTCCCTCGCCCTCGCGGCCGGGGAGGACACCCGGGTCGAGATCTCCGCCGAGCTGACGGACGGCAGGCGGCTCACCGCCCTCCACTGATCCGGCACCGATCCTGCACCGGCCCCGCACCGGACCCCGCTGAGCTGCCCCTTCGCACTCCGGAAGGGGCCGGTGCGAAGGGCTGGGGCGCAGGGTGGAGCGGGGCGGTCGATAGGGTGTTCCCATGACCACCGGGGTACGCCGCAGGATGGGTGTCGAGGAACGCCGGCAGCAACTGCTGGACGTCGCACTGAGGTTATTCAGTGACCGTTCGCCGGAGAACGTGTCCATCGACGACATCGCCACCGCGGCCGGGATATCCCGGCCGCTGGTCTACCACTACTTTCCCGGCAAGTACAGCCTCTACGAGGCGGCCGTACGGCGGGCCGCCGACGAGCTGTCGGCCCGCTTCTCCGTTCCGCACGAGGGGCCGTTCAGCTCCCGCCTGCTGCTGGTGATGGGCCGTTACTTCGACTTCGTCGAGCAGCACGCGCCCGGCTTCTCCGCCCTGCTGCGCGGCGGTTCGGCCGCCGGCTCGATGCGGGCCGACGCCGTGATCGACGAGGTGCGGCAGGCGGCGTACGAGCATCTGCTGGCCCATCTGGAGGTCTCCGAGCCGGGTCCGCGCATGGCCCTGGTCATCCGGTCCTGGGTCGGTGTCGCCGAGACCACGGCGCTGAGCTGGCTGGAGGAGCGCTCCATCCCGCGCGGGGAGCTGGAGCTGCGGCTGGTGCACGAACTGCTGGCTCTGGCGGCGGTGACGGCCGCGTTCGACGAGGAGACGGGCCGGGTGTTCCGCCGGGTCGCCGGGCAGGAGCCCGCGGACGGCCCGTTCGGCGAGCTGGTGGAGCGGCTGTCGGCGCTGGCCGCCGGGGTGTCCGGCGCCCCCGGGGCACCCGCCGGCGCGGACCGGGCCTCCGGTGGGACGCCCGGCGACGGCGTCGGCGACGGCGTCGGCGACGATGTCGGCGGCAACCGGTAGCGTCTACGGGGTGATGACCGAAGCACGTAATCTGCGCTCACTCGTGGCCTCGGCACAGCTGCCGCCGGGCACACTGGTCGACCGGACGGTGCTCGGGAAATGGCATGAGCCACTCCTGTGGCGCGCCGACTTCCCCGCCGGGCCGGAGAGCTGGCGGCGGATGCTCCCGGTACGGGACGCCACCGGGCTGTGGCCCGTGCTGCTGGGCGTCCACAGCCGTGGCGCCCGGGTGGAGGACGATCTGCTGCCCCCGTCCGGCACCCGTGACGGGGAGGCCGGCGCCGACGGCACCGCCGGCGATACCGGTACCGACAGCGACGCCGGGAGCGCCCTGGCCTGCTGGTGGGCGGAGCACACCGCACGGGAACCGGCGGACGGCACGGCGCTGCGGCCGTACGGCAGGCGGTGGCCGGGGCTCGCGCCCTCCCCCGCGCGGCGGGGTGACCCCGACACGGCGGCGGCCTCGCTGGCCCGCTCCCTGGTGGCCCACGGCACGCTGCGCGATCCGCGGATCGCCCTGGCCCCGGCGCGACGGAGCGCCGGCATACCCGACGCGATCGGCTGGACGGGCACCCTGGCGCACGGCGCCGACACCGCGCCGTACGGCGCCGTGCTGCGCTCCTGGGAGGAGCGCTTCGGCACCCGGGTGGTGGCGCTGGAGACCGAGGTGCTGCACCTGTCGGTGGCGTCGCCGCCGCGCTCGGTGGATCAGGCGCTGCCGGTGGCGGCCGAGCACTACGCCTTCTGCCCCGCCGTGATCCGGCAGGGCGCCGGGGACCTGGTGCGGTATGCGGAGAAGTGGCTGGTCGGCCGGGGCCACTGGTCGTTCTGGTGGGACTGACGGCACCCGCCGGGCGAGGCCGAGGGGGGCGGCGGTACCGCCGCCCCCCTCGGACCGGTACCGCCCGTCACCGGGCGGCGAACACCGCCACGGTGCGCGGCGGGACGGTGAAGGCGCCCTCGCCCTCGTCGTACGCGGCGCCCTTCACCACCGGGTCGGAGCCGGTGGCCTGCACCGGGTGCAGTGCGTAGGGGGTACCCGCGAGCGAGGGCACGGTCTGCGTCCGCCGCTCGGGGGTGGCGTTGAGGACGACCACCAGGTCACGGCCGCCGCGTCCGCCGTCCCCGCTTCCGTCCCCGGAGCCCTTCAGGCTCATGGTGATCACTCCCGGGGTCTCCCCCTTCCCCGACAGCGGGAAGGACAGCGTCTCCTGGACGTCCGCCGCCGTGGCCCGGTCGAAGACCTCCTCGGTGGAGCGGATCGTCAGCAGGTCCCGGTAGGCGGCGGAGGCGCCGGTGATCTCCGTACAGGAGGGGATGAGCCCGGGTGCGCTCAGCAGCGGCCCGGCGTACGGCCACTTGTCCTCGTTGTCCCAGGCCGGGGGCAGCCCGCGGCCGAAGCCGTTGCCGGCCTCGCAGTCCCAGTGGACGGCGTTGTACCAGTCGCCGGAGTCGTAGGAGTTGCGGTCCAGGGACTTCGAGCGCAGCAGGTCCGTGCCGGCCTGGCTGAGCACCGGTCCCTGGGAGAGGGCCGCGGTGGCCATGGCGAGCACCTGCGCACGGGCCCGGTCGGCGGCCGGGGTGTCCGCGGGCAGCTTGAACGCCAGCGCGTCGTAGAGGGTCTCGTTGTCGTGGGCGTCGGCGTAGGCGAGGGCGTCGCCGGGGGCCTCGGCGTATCCGGCCGGTGAGCCGTTGTAGTCGACCTGGGCGCCCGTCACCCGCTTCCCGGAGGTGTCGGTGAAGGTGTAGCCGGCGAGGTTGCCGGACAGCCCGACCTTGATCAGGTCCTGGTGGTGCAGGAGCCGGGCGCGCTGCTCCGCCCTGCTGCCGTTGGCCGCGGAGGAGTTGGGGTCGGTGTACAGGCCGCTGGCGAAGCCCTGGACTCCGGGGTCGGCGTCGAAGGGGCCGCCGCCGCGCACCGCGTCGCGGGCCCGGTCGGAGAAGGTGGCGATGCCGGTGCCGGCCATGTTCTTCTGGGTGGCCTGGACGAAGCGGGCGTCGTCCGCGACCTCGCCGAAGTTCCAGCCCTCGCCGTACAGGACGATGCTCTTCCCGTCGACGCCGTCCTTCTCCGGGGTGAGGGCGTCAAGGGCTTCGCGGACGGCCAGGACGTTCTCCCTGGGGTGGTGGCCCATCAGGTCGAAGCGGAAGCCGTCCACCTTGTACTGCTTCGCCCAGGTGACGACGGAGTCGACGGTCAGTTTCCCCATCATCGTGTTCTCCGGCGCGGTGTTGGCGCAGCAGGTGGAGGTGGCCACGGTGCCGTCCGGCAGCAGCCGGTGGTAGTAGCCGGGCACGATCTTGTCCAGGACGGACTTCTCGTCCTGTCCGGCGGCCATGGTGTGGTTGTAGACCACGTCCAGGACGACCCGCAGCCCGGCCTCGTTGAGGCTCTTGACCATCTTCCGGTACTCGACGGTGCGGGCGGTGCCCTCCGGATCGGTGGCGTACGAGCCCTCGGGCACGGTGTAGTGCAGCGGGTCGTAGCCCCAGTTGTAGGCGTCCTTGCCGCGGACCTTCCCGACGCACTCCTGCTGCTTCTCGGAGTCGGCGGGCAGGGCGGCCAAGTCGCACCCGGGCTCGACCCGGTCGGCGGCGCGCTCGGGGATGGAGGCGATGTCGAAGGAGGGCAGCAGATGGACGTGGGTGGTGCCCGCGTCCGCCAGCTTCCTCAGGTGCCGCATGCCGTCCGAGGAGTTCTCGGTGAAGGCCAGGTAGCCGCCGCGGTGCCGTTCGCGCACCGTGGGGTCGGCGACGGAGAAATCCCTGATGTGCAGCTCCTGGATCCGGGCGTCGCGCAGCGGCACCGCCGCCGGCTTCGCCGGCTTCCGCCAGCCCTCCGGGGCGAGCGCGGGGTCGGCCAGGTCCACCACCAGGCTCCGCTCCGAGTCGGTGGTCAGGGCGGTGGAGTAGGGGTCGGTGACCTTGTTGGTGACCACCTCGCCCGCCGTGGGCGCCCAGACGGTGACCCGGTAGCGGTACGGCTTGCCCGTCCAGCTCCGGTTGCCGCGCACACTCCAGACGCCGGTGGTCCCGTCGCGGCGCATCGCCACGGTGCGGCCGCCGAGTTCGAGGGCGACCCGCTGCGCGGTGGGCGCCCACACCGACAGGGTGGGACGGCCGCGGCGGTCGAAGACCGGACCGAGGCCGGCCTTGGCGGCCTTCGTTCCGTACAGGTCGTCGAGGACTCCGGCGAGCTGGACACCGGTGGCCGCCAGCAGTGCCCCTTCGCTGTTGCGCCGGGTGGCGATCACCTGGCCGCGCAGGGCGGTGCGCACCCGGTCGCGGTCGCGCGGGTCGAGGCGGAAGGCGGCGTGGTCCTTCAGGTGCGGGTACTTCTCGCGCTGCGCGCCGGTCAGTCCGCCGGGGACGGGGTTCAGCCGCAGCCAGCGGCCCTCGTGGGTCAGTGCGCCGTCCTCGACGGCGAGGGTGCCCTTCGGGTCGTACACGAGCTGCTCGCTGCCGGCGCCTGTGGCCCCGGCCTTCCAGGCGACGGTGTCGGCGTCGATCCACTGGGCCTCGGCCCGGGTCAGGTCCAGGTCGGGGGCGGCGCCGGTGGTGGGCAGCAGGTAGCCGGGGTTGGCCGACAGCTTCCACACCTCGCGGCCGTGGGTGGCGAAGTCCAGCGACTGGTCGGCGGCCTCGTCCTTGGTGTCGCCCTTGTGGATGAGGTAGCTGAGCGAGGTGGCGCCCTCGGCGAGCGGCACCTCGAAGACGGCGCCGAAGGCGTCCTTCCGCACCGGCTCCAGCGGTCTGGACCAGTCGGTGGGCTCGGCGGCGCCGGTCCAGGTGTGCAGGCCCCAGCCGTCGTAGTCGCCGTCCGGGCGGTGGTAGTGCAGGATCGCCTTCTTCTCGTCCTGCGGCGGGTAGACGCCCTCGGGCCGGGCGGTCAGCGTCTCCTCCTCGCCCTGCTCGATCCACACCTCGCCGGTCCTGGTCAGATCGACGCTGCGTTCGGGGCCGTCGGTCGTGCCGTCCCCGGTGAGGGTGAACGTCAGCTCGGACTGCCCGTCGGCGACCTTGAGCCAGGCGAAGGCGCCGTAGGCGTCACGGCCGGTGAAGGCGGCGGTCCGCTCTCCGGAGACCAGCCTCCAGTCGTCGTAGTCGCCGTCCGGGCGCTGGTAGTGGACGACGGCCCAGTCCCTCTTCACCGCCGAGGGCTTCGGCTCGGGCGGTGCCTGGCCGGCGGTGGAGGCCGCGGTGTCGCTCGCGGTGCGGCCGGAGCCGTCGACCACGACGGCCTTGTAGCGCAGCGGTGTTCCGGCCCGCACGTCCTCGCCCAGGTACTGGGTGACCTTGTAGGGGGCGTGATCGGCGGTGCCGAGGGTCTGCCACCTCCCGTTTCCCCGCTGGGCGGCGAAGACGACGCGGTTGAGGCCGTCGCCTCCGCCGACGTCGGCGGTGATCTCGACGGTGCCGGTGGCGCCCGCGGCGGGGGCCGTCAGCTCGACCGTGGGCCGGGCCTCGGGGGCGGGCAGCGGTTTCGCGGCCCTGAACACCGCGGTGGACAGGGCCGGGACGGTGACGGTCAGCTTCGCGTCGGAGCCGGTGCGCGGGGCCGCGTTCCCGCCGTGGAGCTGCCGGAAGGCGGTGGAGGGCGTGCCGGTGGGGATCTGGACCGTGCGGGCTTCCTCGCTGTTGTTGGCGGCGACGAGGTACTCGGTGCGCCGCTCGGTGTCGGTGCGGGAGAAGGCGTAGACGCCGGGACCGCCGCCCTGCGCTCCCTTGTCGACATATCGCTCGGTCTGGGCGCCGTCGCGCAGGGCGGGGTGCTCGCGGGTCAGCTCCGACAGCGCGGCGATGGAGCGGTAGAGGGGGTGGGAGGTGTCGTACGCGTCCCGGGCGTGGGTGCGGTCGGTGCCGATCCGGTCGTTCTTCTCCGCGTCCAGGTAGTCGGGCACCCGGGAGGCGAAGAGGGTCTGGCGGGCGTCCTGGTCGCCGCCGGCGCCGGTGAAGCCCTGTTCGTCGCCGTAGTAGACCACCGGGTTGCCGCGGGTGAGGAACATCAGCTCGTTGGCGAGCCCGGCCCGCCTCAGCAGTTCGGCGTCACCGGCGCCGGGGTTGTCCTGCCGCAGGAAGGCGCCGATACGGCCCATGTCGTGGTTGCCGGTGAAGGTGACCTGCTCATAGGCGTTGGACCGGCCGGTGGTGTAGCGGTAGTCCTGGGCGAACAGATCAGACAGCCGCGCCGCCGGACCGCCCTGGGACGCGTAGGAGCGGGCGGCCTCCTGGAAGCCGAAGTCGAGGGTGGCGTCCAGACGGCCGCGGGTGACGTAGGGGGCCGTCTGGGCGGGGTCGGAGGAGTAGACCTCGCCGAACATGAAGAAGTCCTCGCGGCCCCTCTTCGCCGCGTAGGCGTCCAGGGCGGTGGCCCACCGGGTCCAGAACTCCATGTCCACGTGCTTGACCGTGTCGACGCGGAAGCCGTCGATCCCGAAGTCCTCCACCCACCGCTGGTAGATCTCCGTCATGCCCTCGACGACCTCGGGACGCTCGGTCCACAGGTCGTCCAGACCGTGGAAGTCGCCGTGCAGGGCGCTCTCCCCGGCGAAGGTGGAGTCGCCGCGGTTGTGGTACATCTCCGGGTCGTTGAGCCAGCCGGGGACCTTGGCGTCCTTCTCGGCGGCCGGGACCACCGGGGTGCGGGGGAAGGAGTCCCGGTCGGTCTCCGGGAACCTCCTCCCCGCCGCGTGGTCGGCGTCGTCGAAGGGCTCGCCGTCCTTCGTCAGATAGGGGAAGGCACCCTTGCTCAGATAGGAGGAGGACTTCTCCTCGTGGCCCACCACGTCGGCGGTGTGGTTGGTGATGACGTCGAAGAAGACCTTCATGCCCTTGGCGTGGGCGGCGTCGATCAGCTCGCGCAGCTCGGCGTTGGTGCCGAAGTGCGGGTCGATCCGGGTGAAGTCGGTGATCCAGTAGCCGTGGTAGCCGGCCGAGGTGTTCTCGCCCGTGCCCTGGACGGGCTTGTTCCTGAAGACGGGCGCCATCCAGATCGCGGTGGTGCCCAGGCCCTTGACGTAGTCGAGCCGGTTGATCAGTCCCCTGAGGTCGCCGCCCTGGTAGAAGCCCTTGTGGGTGGGGTCGTAGCCGGTCGCCAGCCGGTCGCCCTCCAGTCCCCCGCGGTCGTTGGCCCGGTCGCCGCCCGCGAAGCGGTCCGGCAGGAGGAAGTAGAACTGCTCCCGGGTCAGGTCGTGCCGGGCGGGCTCGGCGGCCAGTTTCGCGTCGGACGGCGGTGGCGGCGGTGCGGCCTCGGCGGGGGCCGCCGCGGTGACGAGCGTCGCCAGGAGCACGCCCGCGATGCTCGCGGCCGCTCCTCTGCGCGCCAGGGGACCTCTCACGGGTCGTTCTCCTCGGGTGCGGGGGTTGTGTGGTGCGGGGGGTGTGCGGCGGGGACGCGGAAGCGGGCCGGCGGGCGGTTCGCGGGCTCCGGGCCGGCGGGCGGTCACGGGCGCCAGGTGTCGTTCAGGACGACCCGGCCGTCGGCGGGGACGGTGGCGGTGCGGTTGGCGCCGCTCTCCCAGGTGACGTTGCCGCCGGCGTCCTTGCGGAGGTACTTGTACTGGAACGCCGTCCCCGGCGGCAGGTCCACGTCCAGCTTCCACACCGGGTGGGCGGCCGGGTCCAGCTTCGGCGCCCGGCCGGTGTTCCAGTCGCCCAACTCGGCGCGGTCGCCGGTGACGTGGATGTTCTGTCCCGGCACGGTGGTGGCGGTGACGCTGAACGACGCGCCGTCGACGGCATCGCCGCCCCGGCCCGGGCCGCCGCCCGTACCGCCGGAGCAGGTGCGTGCGCCGGTGTGCAGGGCGAGCGCGGTGTGCGCGCCCAGGGTGGCGGTGAACCGTCCGGAGCCGTCCACGGTGACCGTCCGGCCGCTCTGCACATCGCAGTAGTCGCCGGCGGGCAGCGAGGTGGCGAAGGTGCGGCTCAGCGCCGAGCCCTCGTGGTTGATGGCGACGTACGCCCTGTTCCCGCGGCCGAAGGCGATGGCGTCGCCGCCGTTGTCCCACCAGTTCGTGACGCCCTGTCCGCGGGCGGTGTTGCGGAAGGCCACCATGGACGAGATCTCGCGCCAGGCGTGCTGGCACTTCCAGCCGTCCGCGTAGCAGGCGTTCACCGTGCCGCCGTTGGGCGGACCGGCGTCCTTGTCCGACCACTCGTAGCCGGAGTGGACGTCCGGGGAGCCGTACGGCCAGGCCAGCATGAAGACGCCCGCCAGGGTGTAGGCGGCACCGTCCTTGTAGTTGAGGGTGTCGCCGACACGCTCGGTGTCGTGGTTGTCGACGAAGACGGCGGACTGCCCGGAGGGCAGGTACCCCCAGCTTTCGCCGAAGTTCCTCAGGTGGGCGAGGTTCTCGCTCCGGAAGACCCGTTTGAGGTCGCGGGCGTAGCGGAACTCCTGGACGTCGCCGGTGCCCAGGTACTCCTCCGGTGAGACGGCCTCGCCCGCACCGTGGATGGCCTCCTGCTTCCAGTAGGCGTCCGGGTTCGTCAGCCGGGACTTGACCGCCTTCAGATCGGCCGCGGGCATGTGCTTGGCCGCGTCGATACGGAAGCCGTCCACGCCCAGGGAGAGCAGGTCGTTGAGGTAGGCGGCGATCCGGTCGCGCACGTAGGGCTCGCCGGTGTCGAGGTCGGCCAGGCCGACCAGCTCGCAGTTCTGGACGTTGCCCCGGTCCCGGTAGTCGGTGATCTGGGACCGGCAGTCGTCCATGTCCTGGCTCTGGTAGATGCCGGGGTAGTCGTACTTGGTGTACGACGAGCCGCCGGTGCCGGTACCGCTGCCCGCCGACATGTGGTTGATCACCGAGTCGGCGACGACCTCGACGCCCGCCGCGTGGCAGGTGTCGATCATGTTCTTGAACTGGGCCCGGCTGCCGAGCCGGCCGGCGATCTTGTAACTGACGGGCTGGTAGGACGTCCACCACTGGCCGCCCCGGATGTGCTCCTGGGGCGGTGAGACCTGGACGTAGCCGTAGCCGGCCGGGCCGAGCACGGTGCTGCACTCACGGGCGACAGAGTCGAACCTCCACTCGAACAGCACCGCTGTGACGTCCTTGGCGCCGGGCGGTGCCGCCTGCGCCTGCCCGGGGACGGCGACGAGCGAACCTGCCATGCCCGCGACAAGCGCAAGCGCGGCAGCCGTGGATCTTCTGACCACGTTTCCTCCTGGGGAGCCGAAGCGAATGCCTGCCGGGGGCAACGCGCCGCGCCCGGTCGGCCGGAGAACGTGAATCCTCTTACTGCAAGAACACTGCAAGAGCCTGGAAGTCTCCGCGCAGCAGACCGTAGAACCACGCCGACAGCCCGTCAAGGCTCTGGGCACACAAAGGAAACGAAGCCGCCTTCTTTCCGCAACATCTTTCGCAAGCATTTTCACGGTGCTAGGTTCGAGCACACTCCCGGCCCGGCCGGCCGGGGGTTTCCGTGCGGAACCCCACGCGCCCGCCCGGCCGGGCCGGGGCCGGCGGTCAGCGACCGCGCCCCAGGCGGCCGGCCAGGCGTGCGAAAGTCCGCCGTGAGCGGCGGGGCGGCCGGGGCCGTCGCCGTGTCCCCGCTCCCGGCCGGCCGGTTCCGCCGGAGCTCCGCCGCCAGTCGTCGCCGGGCGAGAGGACCGGTGCCCGGCGTTCCGCCTGCGCCCGGATCTCGTGGTGCGCCTCGTGGGCGGTCACACGGAACGCCTCCTCGTACGAGGCCAGGGCGGCGCTCAGGGCCCCACCGGCGAGACCGCGGCGGCGCACGCGGGACGCGAACCACGCGAAGCAGCCCAGCACCGCGGCAAGAACACCGGCAAAGACCAGGAACGACAGCAGCCCGCCCATGGGGCCGAGCCTACGTCCGCCGGTCGTGCGGACACACCACGCGGAGTACCCGGGCAGCGGGCCCGCCGCGGCGGAAGGCGCCGGAACCGCCGCGCGGCGGCTACCCGCGGGGCGGGGCCGTCGAGCCGCGCACCACCAGTTCGGGCTGGAAGACGAACTCCGTGTGCTGCACCGGGTTGCCGCCGATCTCCTCCAGCAGCGCGTCGACCGCCGCGCTCGCCATGGCCTTGACCGGCTGCCGCACCGTCGTCAGCGGCGGATCGGTGAAGGCGATCAGCTCCGAGTCGTCGAAGCCGACCACCGACAGCTCCCGGGGCACCTCCAGGCCGTGCTGCCGGGCCGCCCGGACCACCCCGAGCGCCATCATGTCGCTGCCGCACACCACGCCCGTGCAGTCCGCGCCGATCAGCGCGCCCGCCGCGGCGTGGCCGCCCTCCAGGGTGAACAGCGTGTGCCGCACCAGCTCCCGGATCCGCTCGCCGGGCACACCCCGTTCGGCCAGCGCCGCCGTGAAACCCTCCACCTTGCGCAGCACCGGGACGTACCGGACGGGGCCGACCGCCAGGCCGATGCGGTGCGGGTCGTGGCCGAGGTCGGTCAGGTGGCGCACCGCCGCCCGGGCCGCCGCGCGGTCGTCGGGCGAGACGAAGGGAGCGCCGATGTGCCTGTTGAAGCCGTTGATGAGCACGAACGGCACGCCCTGTCCGGCGAGGCGGACGTAGCGGCCGGGATCGGCGGTGGTGTCGGCGTGCAGCCCGGAGAGGAAGACGATGCCGTTGACGCCCCGCTCGACGAGCTGGTCGACCAGCTCGTCCTCGGTGGCGCCGCCGGGCAGCTGGGTGCACAGCACCGGCGTGTAGCCGTGCCCGACCAGCACCTGTTCGATGACCTGGGCGAACGCCGGGAAGATCGGGTTGGTCAGCTCGGGGATGACCAGTCCGATCAGTCCGGCGCTGCGCTGCCGCAGCCGCACCGGCCGCTCGTAGCCGAGCACGTCCAGGGCGGCCAGCACCTTCTGCCGGGTGGCGGCGGCCACACCGGCCTTGCCGTTGAGCACCCGGCTGACGGTGGCCTCGCTGACCCGGGCCTGGGCGGCGATGTCGGCCAGCCGGGCGGGCCCCGGGGCGCCCCCCGCGGCCGGGGGCTCGGCCCCGGCCCGGGAGAACGCCGCGGAAGCCGCGGGAGCCGTGTCCGTCCCGGTCACGCCGTCCACCAGACGGTGGTGTCGGCCGGGAGCGTGCCGCTGCCGTCGTACTCCCCGCTGGCCAGCAGCACCCGGCCGGGCACCGCCGGCAGTTCCACGGGCTGCCCGGTGGTGTTGACGGTGCAGACGAAGGTACTGCCGTCGGCGGCGCGCCGCCGGAAGGCGAGCACGCCCGCCGGGTACTCCGCCAGCCACTCCACCCCGTCGCCCGCGCCCAGCGCCGGGTGCCCGCGGCGCACGGCGAGCGCGCGGCGGTACAGCTCCAGCGTGGAGCCGGGGTCGCCGGTCTGCTCCTCGACCGACAGCCCGGACCACTCCGGCGGCTGCGGCAGCCAGCTCCCGCCGGAGCCGAAGCCGTAACTGGTGCCGGTGCGTGTCCACGGGATCGGCACCCGGCAGCCGTCGCGCAGGCCGTCCTGGCCGTTGTCCCGGAAGAACGACGGGTCCTGGCGCACCTCGTCGGGCAGGTCGGTGACCTCCGGCAGGCCCAGCTCCTCGCCCTGGTACACGTACGCCGAGCCGGGCAGCGCCAGCATCAGCAGCGAGGCGGCGCGGGCCCGGCGCAACCCGCCGCCCAGCCGGGTGCGGTGACGCACCACGTCGTGGTTGGACAGCACCCAGGTGGCGGGGGCACCGACCGGGCGCATGGAGTCCAGCGACTCGTCGATGACCGCGCGCAGCGCCTCGGCGTTCCAGCCGGTGTTGAGGTAGTGGAAGTTGAACGCCTGGTGCAGCTCGTCGGGGCGCAGGTACAGGGCGGTGCGGTCGGGGCTGGGCGTCCACGCCTCGGCGACGCCGATGCGCTCGCCGGGGTACTCGTCCAGGATGCGCCGCCAGGAGCGGTAGATCTCGTGGACGCCGTCCTGGTCGAAGAACGGCAGCACCTGGCTGCCGAGCAGCTTGAGCTGACCGGTCCGCCCCATGTCGGGCAGGCCGGCGGCCTTGACCATGCCGTGCGCGACGTCGATGCGGAAACCGTCCACGCCCATGTCGAGCCAGAAGCGCAGCACCGAGCGGAACTCGTCCCGCACGGCCTCGTTCTCCCAGTTGAAGTCGGGCTGCTCGGGCGCGAACAGGTGCAGGTACCACTCCCCCGGGCTGCCGTCGGGGTTCTTCGTGCGGGTCCAGGCCGGGCCGCCGAAGATGGACTCCCAGTCGTTGGGGGGCTCCGCGCCGTCCGGGCCGCGGCCGGGACGGAAGTGGTAGCGGTCGCGCAGCGGCGAGCCGGGCCCCTCGCGCAGCGCCCGCCGGAACCACTCGTGCCGGTCGGAGGAGTGGTTGGGCACCAGGTCCACGATGATCCGCAGGCCCAGCCGGTGGGCGTCGCGGATCAGCGCGTCGGCGTCGTGCAGATCGCCGAACATCGGGTCGATGGCGCGGTAGTCGGCGACGTCGTATCCCGCGTCGGCCTGCGGCGAGGCGTAGAAGGGGCTGAGCCAGACGGCGTCGACGCCCAGCTCGGCCAGGTACGGCAGCCGGGCGCGGACGCCCGCGAGGTCGCCCATGCCGTCGCCGTTGCCGTCGGCGAAGGAACGGGGGTAGACCTGGTAGATCACCGCGTCGCGCCACCAGCCGGCGGGCTTCCCCGCGGCCGTGGCGTCCGGGCGCGCGGCGGGGGCCGTACCGGGGGCGGGGGCTGAGGAGTGCTGGGTCATGTCATCCCTGGTGGTCGTGAGTGGGGGACGCGAGGTGCGGGCGTACGGGGGCGGGGTCCGCCCGGGTGCCGGACCGGACACCGGTCCGGCACCGGTCAGGACTTGACGGCTCCGGAGGTCAGTCCGGCCACGAGGTGCCGCTGAGCGATGCCGAAGACGATCGCGGCCGGTACCGCAATGATCACCGCGGCGGCGGTCATCGAACCCCAGTCGCCCACGTACTGGTTGACGAAGGTCTGCAGGCCGCCGGCGAGGGTGAGGTTCTCCTCGCCGGTCATGAAGGCCGACGCGTAGGCGACCTCGGCCCAGGCGGTCACGAAGCTGTAGAAGCCCGTGACGGCCAGACCGGGCTTGGCCAGCGGCATGATCAGCCGCCAGAAGGTGCCGAACGGGTTGAGGCCGTCCACCCGTCCGGACTCGTCGATGGAGACGGGGATGGTGTCGAAGAAGCCCTTCATCATCCAGGCGCAGAACGGCACCGCGATGGTGAGGTAGGTGATGATCAGGCCGACGGGCTGGTTGAGCAGCCCCAGCTGTGCCATCAGGTTGTACAGCGGCACGATCAGGATCGCCATCGGGAACATCTGGGTGATCAGCAGGGTCCACATCAGCGGGCGCATGCCGGGGAAGCGGAAGCGGCTGACGGCGTAGCCGGTGGTGGCGGAGATGAACACGCCGAGCAGCGTGGTCACCAGCACGATCACCACGGAGTTCCCGAACCACGTCAGGAAGTAGGTGTCATTGACGACGTGGTCGTAGTTCTCGAGCGTGAAGTTCTTCACCAGCGAGGTGGTGAAGGTGTCGGTCTTGGGCTTGAAGGACGTCACCAGCAGCCAGAACGGCGGGAACACCGCGACCACGGCGGCCAGCAGCAGGCCGGCGTGGAGGGCGGCCGAGGCCAGCGGCCCGCGTTCGCCGCGCCGGCGGACCCGCCGGGGGCGCCCGGCCGGCACAGTCGGTACGGGGCCGGTGGTGACGGGGTCGGGGGTCGTGGTCACGGTGGTCTTCCCGGGCGTGTTCTCACGGGGGTTCACGGTCGTCACCACACCTCTCCCTGCTTGCGGAGCGAGCGGCGGTAGCCCACCGCGAAGAGCGACAGGAGCAGCAGGATGAGCACGCCCCAGGCCGCGGAGGTGGCGAAGTCGCGTGGGCTGACCAGGAAGGACAGCCGGTAGGCGTACGTCACCAGGATCTCGGTGGAGTCACCGGGACCGCCCCGGGTGAGCAGGTAGATCACCGGGAACATGTTGAACGTCCAGATGGTGCTCAGCAGGACCACCGTGCTGCTGACCGAGCTGATGCCCGGCAGGGTGACGTTGCGGAAGCGCTGCCAGGCGTTCGCCCCGTCCACCTCGGCGGCCTCCAGCAGTTCGGAGGGGATGGACTGCAGGGCGCCGAGCAGGGCCACCAGCATGAACGGCACGCCGAGCCAGACGTTCACCGCGATGACGGAGACCTTGGCCCAGGTGGGGTCGCCCAGCCAGGGGACGCCGTCGATGCCGCCGCCCTCGATGATCCGGTTGAGGATGCCGTTCTTCTCGTTGTAGAGCATCCGCCAGGCGAAGACCGAGACGAAGGCGGGGATGCCCCAGGGCAGGATCAGGGCGATCCGGTAGGCGGCGCGGCCGCGCAGCTTCCGGTTGAGCATGGTGGCCAGCGCCAGCCCCAGGAGGAAGGTGACCGAGACACAGGCGACCGTCCACACCACCGTCCAGCCGAGCCGGTCCCAGAAGACGGTGTCGGTGAGGATGGCCCGGTAGTTCTCCAGGCCGACGAACTCGTGGGTCGCCTCGATCTCGTTGACGCCGATGGTGCGGGCGACATTGGACTCGTCCGCATTGGTCAGCGACAGGTAGATGCCTCTGACCAGCGGATATCCGATGATCACCGTGATGACGAGCACCACGGGGGCCACCATGGCCCAGGCGTACCAGTGGGTGGCCAGGGCCCGGCGCAGCGGTCCGGGGGCCTTTCCGGACTTCTCGCCAGTTCCGCGGCCGCGGCCGCGGGCGCCTGCGCCCGCGGCCGGTGCCGGCGACTGGCCGGTCTCGACTGCCATGGTCGTCGGTCAGCCTCTCCCAGTCGTTCTCGGAGTCGTTCTTCCGGTTACTTCCAGTCCCCGTCCTTGAGGAGCTTGGCGTACTCCTGGCCGATCTTGTCGGCGGCGGCCTCGGGCTCGGTCCTGCCGGTCAGCACGTCGGCGAGCTGGACGCGGATGGGCTCGAAGAGGGAGTTGCCCTCGGCGATCCAGGGGCGCTCGACGGCCTTGTCCACGGCGGGCTTGAAGAACTGGACCATCTTGTTGTCCTTGACGGTCTGCTCCCCGTACACCGAGGTGCGGGTCGGCAGCAGGCTCAGCTCCTCGGTGGTGCGCTTCTGGACCTCGGCGGAGCTCATGTACTTCACGAACTCGTAGGAGGCGTCCAGGTTGTCTGAGCCGGCGTAGACCGAGTAGTTGTGGCCGCCCTGCGGGGCGCCCTGGGCCTTGGAGCCGGCCGGGACGGCGGCGACGCCGAGGTTGTCCTCCTTGCCCTTGAACTGGGCGCCCGCGAGGGTGTCCTCGATGGCCCACGGGCCGTTGAGCATCATCGCGACCTTCCCGTCCTTGAAGGCCTTCTGCATGTTCTCCCAGCCGTCGGTCACGTCCGTGATCGCGGCCTCGGAGTCCACCAGGTCCCTGATCGTCTCGAACGCCCGCACCCCGGCCGGGTCGTCGATGGTGATCTTCTTGGCGTCGGCGTCGAGCATGTCGCCGCCCTCGCCGTAGAGGAAGGGCAGGACGAAGTAGGCGTCGTCACCGCGCAGGTAGAAGGGGGTGACGCCGTTCTCGGCGAACTTCCCGGTGGAGTTCTTGATGTCGGCGACGGACCGCGGGACCTCGACCCCGGCCTTGTCCAGCAGTTCCTTGTTGTAGAAGAGGGCGAGGGTGTCGATCACCTGCGGCACGCCGTAGGTCTTGCCCTCGAACTGGGTGCTGCCCCAGGCCTGCGGGAGGAAGTCGTCCTTGTCCTCGACGGCGACGGTGTCGTCCAGCGGGGCGAGGTAGCCCAGGCCGGCGAAGTCGGCCACCCAGGCGACCTCGGTGCGCATCACGTCGGGGGCGCCGGAGCCGCCGCCGGCGGCGTTCTTGAACTTGTTGTTCGCCTCGCCGAAGGGCACGTTGACGTACTTGACCTCGACGCCGGGGTGCTTGTCCTCGAACTCCTCGGCGACCTTCTGGTAGAAGCCCTTCTCGGCGTCGCCCGAGGTGTCCCAGAACTCGACGGTGCCCGAGAGCTCGCCGTCGGCGCCCTTCTTGCCGCTGTCGCCGCCGTCCTCGCCGCCGCCGCAGGCCGTCGCCGCGAGCGCCAGAGCCGCGACGAGTGCGGTGGCCCCTATGCCACGCCGCATGTGAACTCCTCCATGATCCGGTGCCCGTCTCGCGGGGGCACGGGCGTACTCCGCGCGGGCCGCATCGGTCGCGGCGCCGGGCTGACGAGGAACGTAACAGCGGCGCAATCTTTTAGAAAGACCTTGCGGCAACTTTCTGCAAACGAGTCTGCAACGACCGCCGCAAGAACTTGCGGCCCGCTGTCCTCCCTGTGCTCCGCCCGCCCCCGCCGACCGGAGCACAGGGGCGGGCGGAGCACGGGGAGGACAGTGGAAGAGGCCCAGAAGCGCGGAAGAACGCCTTCCGGAGGGACGCGGCGAGGAGAGCCCGCGGGAAGGGGCCGGCCCGGACCGCCCGGGAGTGGCGGACGAAGCCGCCGTCCAGCCGCACGATCGGGGACCGAGCAGGCCGGACGGACCGGGAGGGCGCCGGCGGGGCACGGACGGACCGGGTGGATTCCGGCGAACTCCCGGGTACGGTGGGCAGTGCGGGAGGAGGCCGGTACAGTCCACTCCTGTGACCGCACGACTAGCTGACATCGCAGCCCAGGCGGGGGTCAGCGAAGCGACGGTCAGCCGTGTCCTGAACGGCAAACCGGGCGTTTCCCCGGCCACCCGCGAGTCCGTCCTCGCCGCTCTCGACCTGCTGGGGTACGAGCGGCCGCTGCGGCTGCGCCAGCGCAGCGCGGGCCTGGTCGGACTGATCACGCCGGAGCTGGAGAACCCGATCTTCCCGGCCTTCGCACAGGTCATCGGGCAGGCGCTGACCCGGCAGGGCTACACGCCCGTGCTCGCCACCCAGACCCCCGGCGGCTCGACCGAGGACGAACTGACCGAGATGCTGGTGGAGCGGGGGGTGGCGGGGATCATCTTCGTCTCCGGGCTGCACGCCGACACCACCGCCGACACGCAGCGCTACGAGCAACTGCGCGGCAAGGGCGTGCCCTTCGTGATGATCAACGGCTTCTCGCCGAAGGTGCGGGCCCCCTTCGTCTCGCCGGACGACCGCGCGGCGATGCGGCTGGCCGTCACCCATCTGGTGTCCCTCGGCCACGAGCGGATCGGGCTGGCACTCGGACCGGCCCGGTTCGTGCCCGTCCAGCGCAAGATAGAGGGCTTCACCACCGGCCTCCAGGAGCAGTTGGGGCTGTCGCAGGAGCGGGCCGGGGAGTTCGTCCGGCACTCCCTCTACACCCTGGAGGGCGGCCAGGCCGCCGCGACCGCCCTGATCGGCCGGGGCTGCACGGCCGTGGTGTGCGCCAGCGACATGATGGCCCTGGGCGCGATCCGGGCCGCCCGGGAACTCGGCCTGTCGGTGCCCGGGAACGTCTCGGTGATCGGCTTCGACGACTCCCCGCTGATCGCGTTCACCGACCCGCCCCTGACCACCATCCGGCAGCCGGTGACGGCGATGGGGCAGGCGGCCGTACGGGCACTGCTGGAGGAGGTCGGCGGGACGCCGGCCCCGCACAGCGAGTTCGTCTTCCTGCCGGAACTGGTGGTGCGCGGCTCCACCGCCTCGGCCCCCCGGGGTCGCACCTCCCTCTCAGGTACCTCCGTCTCACGGAGGAGTACGGCCGAGCGGGACCAGACCGGTGGATGATCGGCCGGGGTCCGGATTCCTGGCAGACTGTCGCCCCATGGGGGTTACAAGGGTGAGGACGAGAGAAGAAGACCGGCCGGCCGCCGTCGCCCCGGTGGCCGGACACGGGCCGGGGGCCGGGGGCGGGGACGTCCCGGCACCGCGCCGCGACGTCGTCCGCCGGCTCCGCACCCCCCGGCGTCCCCGTATCCGGTTCGAGATCCTGCTGATCGCGATCAGCTACTGGACGTACTCCATGATCCGCAACGCCGTGCCGGAGCAGAAGGCGCAGGCCCTGCGGAACGCCGAGTGGATCTGGGAGCTCGAGCGCGTCCTGGGGATCGCCGCCGAGCAGTCCCTCAACCACGCGGCGAACGGCGTCACCTGGCTCATCGTGTCGATGAACTACTACTACGCGACGCTGCACTTCGTCGTGACCATCGGTGTGCTGGTGTGGCTCTACCGCAGACACCCGGGCCGCTACTCCGCCGCCCGCACGGTGCTGTTCGCCACCACGGCCGTCGCCCTGCTCGGCTACTACCTCTACCCCCTGGCACCGCCGCGGCTGATGGAGACCGTGCGCTTCGTCGACACCGTGCAGGTCCACGACACCTGGGGCTCGATGGCCTCGGGCAACATGGCGAACGTCTCCAACCAGTACGCGGCCATGCCGTCCATGCACATCGGCTGGTCGGTGTGGTGCGGCATCATGATCGCCGTACTGGCCGCGCCGCTGTGGGTGAAGGTCCTCGGCTGGCTCTACCCGACCGTCACCCTGCTGGTCATCGTCTGCACCGCCAACCACTTCTGGCTGGACGCGGTGGGGGGCGTGCTCTGCCTGGGCATAGGCTTCGCGGTCTCCCGCGCCTGGTACGGCGCCCCGGCTCACCGCCTGCCCCGGCTGGTGCCCGCCTCCCCCTGACCGGGGCCTCCCGCACGCGGGCCGGACGGGGCGCCGGCGTACGTGCGCCGTCCCCGTCCGGCCCGCGGCCGCCGCGTCACCGCGGCTGGTCCCCCTCGCCGCCGTAGGTGCGGCGCACCTGGTCCGAGGCCTTGTCCGTCTGGGTGTCGTACCGGTTCCCGGTACGCCCGTCGACCGTCCGCTCGGCGCGCTCCACGCCCTTGTCCGCCTTGTCGGGGTGCTTCCTGGCCATGCCCTTGGCCTTCTTGGCCATGTCGCCCAGCTTGCCCATGGCGGCCTCCTAGCCGTGCTCGGGTTCTCCTTGCTCCCTACCGCCTAACCGAAACAAACCGGACAAAACATTCGGCGGTCCGCCGTTCATCACCGCCCCGTGCACCGCCCCGTGCCGCTCCCGGACCGGCTCAGTCCACGCCGTAGAACAGCCGGTCCACCACGGCCCGGGCCCGGCGCGTGGTGCGGCGGTAGTCCTCCAGCATCTCCCCCACGCGCCCCGGCCCGTACCCCAGGTAGCGGCCGACGGCGGCCAGCTCGCGCGCCTCGGAGGGAAAGGTGTCGCCGGGGCGGCCGCGCACCAGCATCGCGGCGTTGCGCACCCGGGTGGCCAGCAGCCACGCCTCGTCCAGGACCGCCGCGTCCTCGTCCTCGATCAGCCCGGCCTTCCGGGCGGCCGCCAGGGCGGGCCGGGTGCGCGTGGTGCGCAGCGCGGGCTCGGCCGCGCCGTGGCACAGCTGCATCAGCTGCACCGTCCACTCCACGTCCGACAGACCGCCCCGGCCGAGCTTGGTGTGCGTGGTGCGGTCGGCGCCGCGCGGCAGCCGCTCGGCCTCCATCCGGGCCTTGAGACGGCGGATCTCCCGTACCGCGTCCTCGGCCAGGCCGCCGGCGGGATAGCGCAGCGGGTCGATCAGCTCCGTGAAGCGGCGGCCCAGGTCCGCGTCGCCCGCCACGGGCTCGGCGCGCAGCAGCGCGTGCCGCTCCCACCCCAGCGCCCAGCGGCGGTAGTACGCCGCGTAGGAGGCCAGGGTGCGCACCAGGGGGCCGCTCCTGCCCTCCGGCCGCAGATCGGCGTCGACGACCAGCGGCGGGTCGGTGCTGGGGAGCTGGAGCAGCCGCCGCATCTCGTTGGCGACGGCGTGCGCGGCATCACCCGCCTCCCGCTCGTCCACGCCCTCACGCGGCTCGTGGACGAACAGCACGTCCGCGTCGGAGCCGTAGTTCAACTCGTGGCCGCCGAAGCGGCCCATGCCGATCACGGCGAAGCGGGTGGGCAGCGTCTCGCCCCACCGGGCGTCCACGGCGGCCCGCAGGGCACCGGCGACGGTCGCGGCGTTGAGATCGGACAGCGCCTGGCCCACCCGGTCCACGGCGGCGGCGACCTCTGCGGGCTCCCCGCCGTCCTCCGCCTTGTAGGCGCCGATGAGGTCGGCCGCCGCCGTACGGAACAGCTCACGGCGCCGCACGCCGCGGGCCGCCGCGACGGCCTGCTCGGGACCGTCGGCCCGGCCGACGGCCGCCAGCACCTCCTGGGTCAGCGCCGTCCGGCCGCGCGGCCGCAGCCCTCCCGGATCGCCCAGCAGCGCGACGGCCTCGGGGGCGCGCAGCAGCAGGTCGGGGGCGAGCCGCCCGGCGGACAGCACCCGCGCCAGGTTCTCCGCGGCGGCCCCCTCGTCCCGCAGCAGCCGCAGGTACCAGGGCGTCTGGCCGAGCGCGTCGGAGACCTTGCGGAAGCCCAGCAGTCCGGCGTCGGGGTCGGCGGAGTCGGCGAACCAGCCCAGCAGCACCGGCAGCAGGGTGCGCTGGATGGCGGCCTTGCGGCTCACCCCGGAGGTCAGCGCCTCCAGATGGCGCAGGGCGGCGGCCGGATCGGCGTAGCCCAGGGCCTCCAGCCGCTGCCGGGCGGCCGTTGCCGGCAGCCGGATCTCACCGGGCGCGAGCTGGGCGACGGCGTCCAGCAGCGGCCGGTAGAAGATCTTCTCGTGCAGCCGCCGCACCACCGCGGCGTGCCGTTTCCACAGGCGGGTCAGCTCGGCGACGGGCTCCTGCCGCAGGCCCAGGGAGCGCCCCAGCCGCCGCAGCTCGTCCTCCTCCCGCGGCATCAGATGGGTGCGGCGCAGCTTCCGCAGCTGGATACGGTGCTCCAGGGTGCGCAGGAAGCGGTACGCCTCGCCGAGGGCGGCGGCGTCCCGGCGGCCGACGTAGCCGCCCGCCGCGAGGTCGTCCAGCGCGGTCAGGGTGGTGGGGCTGCGCAGCGAGGCGTCGCTGCGCCCGTGGACGAGCTGGAGGAGCTGGACGGCGAACTCCACGTCCCGCAGCCCTCCGGGGCCGAGCTTGAGCTCCCGGTCGAGCTGCGCGGCGGGGATCCCGGCCACCACCCGGCGGCGCATCTGCTGGACGTCGGTGACGAAGTTCTCCCGCTCGGCGGCCTGCCACACCAGGGGCGCGACGGCCGCGCAGTACTCCCGGCCCAGTGCCTCGTCCCCGGCCACCGGACGGGCCTTGAGCAGCGCCTGGAACTCCCAGGTCTTGGCCCAGCGCTGGTAGTACGCCAGATGGCTGGACAGAGTGCGCACCAGCGGGCCGTTGCGCCCCTCGGGCCGCAGATTGGCGTCCACCGGCCAGATGGTGCCCTCGGCGGTGGTGTCGGAGCACAGCCGCATCATCCGGGAGGCCAGCCGGGTCGCGGCCCGCAGTCCCGCGCTCTCCGCGGCGCTGCCGTCCCCGCTCCCCGCGCCGCCGGCCGGCTCGGCGACGAAGACGACGTCCACGTCCGAGACGTAGTTCAGCTCGTGGCCGCCGCACTTGCCCATCCCGATCACTGCCAGCCGGCACAGCGCCGCGTCCTCGGGCGCCTCGCGCCCGGCGATCGCCAGTGCGGCGCGCAGGGTGGCGGTGGCCAGGTCGGCGAGCTCGGCCGCGGTCTGGTCCAGGACGGTGGTGCCGCAGATGTCGCGGGCCGCGATGGTGAGCAGGGCCCGGCGGTAGGCGACGCGCAGTTCCTCGGGGCCGGTCGCGGGCGCGAGCGCGGCCTCGAACTCCTCGATGCCCGGGTGCAGGTCGGACGCCTCGTACTCCTGGAGCGCCCGCCAGTCGTCCGGGTGCCGCGCCAGATGGTCGCCGAGCGCCTCGGAGGCGCCGAGCACCCCCAGCAGCCGGTCCCGCAGCGGTTTGGCCGCCAGCACGGTGCCCAGCAGCGCCTGCTGTCCGGCCTCGTCCGGCTGCGCCTCCACCAGCCGCACCAGGGAGAGCAGCGCCAGGTCGGGGTCGGCCGTGGCGCCCAGCGCCTCCAGCAGCACCGGATCGTCGCGCACCCGGTCGAAGACGGGGGCGTCCAGGAGCCGGCCCGCCGCCGCCGGATCGGTGAACCCCTGCCGTACGAACCGCCCGAACCGGCTGTCCCGCCGACCGCCCTGCGCCACCGCGTGCCGCCCTCCTCGCCCGTAGCCCCGATCCTCGCAGGGTACCGCCACGGCCGGCTCCCACGGCGCGCCGTTCCCGGCCTCCCTCCTGCCCGTCCGGGACATCTGCGGGGGCAGGCCCGCACATCCCGGCGGGCAGCCCGCCGGGTGCTCCTGAGCAGCCCCGGAGCACCCGGCCGGTCCGGGCCCGGCCCCCGCCCGGTGCCGGCCGCCCGGGACTGTCGGAGGCGGCCGATAGCTTCCGGAACACCGATGCCCCGACGGGCACCGGCCACATCCGAAGCGACGGAAGGAAAACCCCATGGAACCGGTCCTCGCCGACTTCTCGACCGCACCGGCCGGGCTGTCGAACGCCGTGGTCCGCCACCACCGGTGCGCGATCGCCCCCACCCACGTCGCGGTGGGCGCCGGAGGCCATCTCAAGATCGACTTCACGGTCGGCGAGGACGAGTCCCCGGCCGAGGCCGTGGTGGGTGTCACGGTCCTCGGCCCGGCCGTCCCCGTGGAGATCGACCTCAACGGCGAGACGGTGGCGGAGGAGTTCGTGCCCGTCCCGGACGGCACCCCGGCCGAGCCGCGGGAGCATCTCCTGACCCTGCCGGGCACCTCGCTGACCCCCGGCCCGAACACCCTGGGGATACGGTGCCCCGAGAAGACGGAGGGCCTGCTGCGGCTGCGCGCGGTCACCGTGGACCTCGCCGGGGACCACCGTGCGCGGCGGACCCTCACCGCCCGGACGGACCCCCGGGCCCTGCTCGTCTTCCACACCGAACGGCGCGCGGCCGGCGCCGCCGTCTGGCAGCCCGCCGCGCGACTGCTCCTGCACCTCGACCACGGCGACCGGTCGGCACCCGCACAGTTGTCCTGGCGCACCACCGACGGCGCGGAGTCCGCCGTCGCCCTCCGCACGGACATGTCCGGCTTCCACGGGCACTACCGCGCCGCCGACGGCACCACCGGCGAACTGCGCGGCACACTCGCGGACCGCGGGTCCCTGCCGGACGGGGACGAAGGAGACCAGGCGCGCCACTTCACCACCGAGGAGGAGCACAACGGCGCCTGGCACGCCGCCGGGGAGCTGCGGCTGCTCCTGGACGACGGCTCGGCCCCCGTGGAACGGCTCACCTGGACGGACTGGCACGGCGGCACCGCCTCGCTCACCCTGCGGACCGCGCCCGCCCCCGCCGCGCTGCGCGACGTCACGGGCGAGGTCACCGGCGTCGAGGCCAGTGACGAGTTCGACGCCGCGGGCGAGGTGGCGGACAACCTGCTGCGGAAGGGGTACGGCAAGTGGCTCGCCCACGAAGGCGACCCCGAGCTGGAGTTCACCCTCCGCACCCCCGTCGCCGTCGCCGCCTACGCCCTGACCACGGCCAACGACGCCCCCGACCGCGACCCGTCCGCATGGGTCCTGGAGGGCTCCTCCGACGGCCACACCTGGACGGTGCTGGACTCCCGGCGGGGCGAGCGGTTCACCGGCCGCTTCGAGACCAGGACGTTCCCCGTCGCCGGTGCCGCGCCGTACCGCCGCTACCGTCTCCGCGTCACCGAGAACTCCGGGAGTTACGAGACCCAGCTCTCCCGGGTCCAGTTCTTCGACGGCGGCGAGGCACCCGCGTACGCCCCGGACTTCATCGGCTACCGCCGCGCCGCCGGCGCGGAGCCCACCGGCTACCGCGGCACGGTCGTCGGCACACGGGAGGAAGGCGCTCCGGAGAAGCTCCTCGCCGGAGACCTCCGGGAGACCGCCCGGCGGCTCCACGACGCCGTCCACCTCATGGAACGGCTGGGCCGGTACCTGGACTGACCCGGCACCGCGCCGGCCCGGGAACGGGGGTCCGGGCCGGCCTCGCGGCTACCGCACCGGCAGCATCTTGCGCAGCTCGAAGGCGGCGACCTCGTCCGATACGTGTGCCCAGCCAGCCAGGTCTCCTGGATCACGTAGGTGTTGAGGACACCGGCCACGAGATCGTCGCGGACCAGGCGTTGCCCCTTCACGTCCGGGATGCCCGGAGCGGAGGAGTCGTTCAACTCGACCACAACACCGCCGCCGTACCGGTGATCCGCAGCAGGGCGAACCGTTCGGGCTCCTTCATGTCCCACCCCTGGGTATTCGGTCCGGCGATGCAGCGCACTCCGGATGGCACCACTGACGATGCCTGCCGCGCCCACCGTCCTGTCCGGTGGCGCCGGGCTCGGCCAGATCGCCCGCATGTCTGACAGGGACCCGCTTGTGTCGACGCTCACTGGCCTGCTCGTCGACGTCGTGTGGTGGCTGGAGAGCTGCGGGGACGGGGAAGTGGATCCCGACTCCGCGGTGAAGACGACGGAGAGCATGGGCTGGGGAGCGTCGGTGGCCGCCCGCCGCGACCGCCGCGGTTGTGCCGGTGTCACTGCTGGCCGGTCCGTTCCGGGATGGTGTGCCCGGTGCCGCGTCGGCGCAGGTAGGTGCGGAAGCCGCAGAACTGGAGGCCTTGTCCGCGATGATCCGGTCAGGCCTGCAGCGTGGTCGGCCCCTGCCTGTGCGAGGGACACGGATGCGCTCCGGAAGAGGGCGCGCGCAGATGCCGGCGTGATGTTGCCCTGGCGTCACCAGGACTGCGAGCGGGCGGCCCTTGCCGTCGCGGCGAGACGGATTCTGGTCGTCAGCAAAGTCTCGTCCTCGGCCGGCGCGGGACCGACACGCACGTGGTCCTCAGGCTTCGTCCGCCGAATGTGACGCCGGTCCGGCCAGCCCGTGCAACAGCAGATCCGTGAGGGTGTCGACGACGCGCTGGTCGTCTTCGCCGCCGGGGGGCGTGAGCACAGCGTAGTTGAGGGTGACGAGCATCGCGCCTATCGCCGCCGCGATGAACTCGGGATCGCCGGGCAGTTGGTGTCCGCGCTCGACCAGGTACTCCAGATGCTCCCGAATGGTTCCTGTCTGCTCGCGCAGGTCGCGCCAGGCCCGGCCCGCGCCGGGGTCGTCGGCCACCATCGCCTGAAACAGTGCGAGCGTGACCGGGCGGTTCTGCCGCATCACCGTCCACGCGACACCGAGGTGGTCGCGCAGCTGGTCGCGATCGGTCAGGTCGTGGTCGCGGGGGTGCTCCAGGCCGACCATGCGCTCGTCGATCGCATCCTCCATCTCGGCGAGGAGCGCCTGGAGCAGCTCGTCCTTGCCGGCGAAGTGCTCGTAGAACGAGCCGGTCGAGCGTCCGGCCGCGGCGGTGATATCGGTGATCTTCGTATTGAGGTAGCCGCGATCGTTGAACAGCCCCCGCGCCGCGTCCAGCAGCGCGGCACGAGTCTGGGCCGCCCGGACTTTTCGACTGGCGGTACTCGCCTGCGTCATGTCGTCCTCCATCGGCTGTTGACAGATGCCAGCGTATCGGAACAGACTTGAGCTGAATCAATATTCAGTGAAATCAGATTCAGGGAGGCGTCATGCGGACGATCGTGATCGGTGGCGGGATAGCCGGGCCTGCCATCGCCCTTGCACTGCAGCAGATCGGTCACGACGTGACCGTCTACGAGGCGTACGACGTTCCGCCCGAGGACGTCGGCGCCCACTTCAGCCTGGCGGTCAACGGCCTGCGCGCGCTGGAGAAGCTGGGCTGCCTACGCGACGTACAGGCGGCCGGATACCCCATCGAACGGATGCGGTTCTACACGGCGGGCGGCCACCTCCTGGGCGACGTGCCACGCCTTCGGCGCGAAGCCGACTCGATGCGCAGCATCTCGCTCCAGCGCGGACGGCTCGTGGCGATCCTGCGGCGCGCGGCGCTCGACGCGGGCGCGCGGATCGTCACCGGCGAACGCCTGGTGGGCGGGACGGAGTCGGCGGACAGCGTGGTGGCCGAATTCGCCTCCGGCCGGCGCGACACCGCGGAGTTGCTCGTGGGCGCCGACGGCGTCTGGTCAACCGTGCGCGGGCTGATCGACTCGTCCGCGCCGCGCGCAGAGTACGCGGGGCTCTACGGGGTCGCCGGAATCGCCACCATGACGGGCCTGGAGCCCGGCGTCTGGAACCTCGCCTACGCGCGCAACGGTGCCTTCGTGTACACCAGCATCGACGAGAAGACCCAGTGGTGGACGGCTCAGATCGGGGATCCGGTCAAGCCCGACCTGCGAGGTGTCGACGACGCGCAATGGCTACGGCGCGTCACCGAGCTGTTCCCGGAGGCAGTGCCGAGGGCCGTCGTCGGAGCCGCGACATCGATAGTCGCGTCCGGCTACCTGAACGTCTGCGATCCGGTCCGGACGTGGCACAGCGGGCGCATGGTCCTGGTCGGCGACGCCGCCCACCCTGTCGGCGTCGGACACGGCGCCTCGATGTGCGTCGAGGACGCTTTGGAACTCGCGGCGGCGCTGAGCAGCGCCCCGACCGTCCCAGCGGCACTCAAGGCCTACGACGCGACACGTCGCCCGCGCATTGACAAGCTGCTCAAGCACGGGCACAACGCCCGCGAGAGCAAGCGGCCCGGTGCCGTGAAGCGACAGGTCAACGCGGCGAAGATGCGCGTACTCCTCCCGTTCTTCGAACGGGCGCAGGGATACCTGTACGACTATGAGCCGCCTTCCCTGTCCGCCGTAGGCGGATCACGGTCCGCCACGCGCTAGACGGCCTGCAGGCCCGACGCCTCGCTCGTGACAGATGGACGCGGGTTGCCGACGAGGGGTGTCGGCAGGGCCGCATTCACCGGGGGCGCCGGTGCATGTCGAGCGTGCGAGTGCGGGGCCGGATTCTCACGCCCGTTCGGTGGCGGCGTGCAACGTCCGTAACGGACACGGCGCAAGACCGTACCGACTGGCCCGAACGGATGACAACCCGGTGTGGTGCCGCATCGAGGACGATGCAGCGCCACACCCATCGAGAAGGAGAAGCAGTTGCTGAAATCGCGGGTGAGGAAGAACCTGGCCATCGGGCTGGTGATCACGGCCGTCATCGCGTCGCTGTCGGTGATTGTCGCGGACGACGGCAGCAAGGTGGAGGAGCTCAGGAAGTCGCTGATAATAGGCTTCTCGGTGACGGGGGCAGTGACAGGGGGTACCTGGTTGCTGCAGCGGAGGCGTTCGGCACCGTGACCGGCGTCCGAGCACCGGCCCTGTGGTTACCGGCGCTGCAACGGCATCACCTCGTCAGTAGGCGCCGCCTCGGCGTCTGGGATTGTGTTTCAACGGCGGCTTGACGTGAACCTCGGAGAGGGTCGACGCGAAGTCGTACTTCCGCACGGCGTGACCCCGCCCCGGAGGTGTTCCCTGGCGGCGGCTTGGACCACCAGAGCCAACTGTGCCGCTGATCGTGTGCGAGCGGGGGTGGCGCGGGGCCGGAAGGCGGCGGACGGCCTGTACGGGGCATCGATCCGGCGCCGGACGGCCCGGAGACGGCCCAGGGTCTGTGAGACACCGTGGGGCCGACGGTCCGTGACCGTCGGCCCCATCCGCCGAATCAGCGGGAAAACCGCTCTGACCCGCCGCTACAACACCGGCAGCATCTTGCGCAGTTCGAAGGCCGTGACCTCGCTGCGGTACTCCTCCCACTCCTGCTTCTTGTTGCGCAGGAAGAAGTCGAAGACGTGCTCGCCGAGGGTCTCGGCGACCAGTTCGCTGCGCTCCATCAGGGAGATCGCCTCGCCCAGGTTCTGCGGGAGCGGCTCGATGCCCAGCGCGCGGCGCTCGGAGTCCGACAGCGCCCACACGTCGTCCTCGGCGCCGGCGGGCAGCTCGTACCCCTCCTCGACCCCCTTCAGCCCGGCGGCGAGCAGCACCGCGTACGCCAGGTACGGGTTGGCGCC
Organism: Streptomyces carminius; assembly: GCF_002794255.1. Lineage (GTDB taxonomy): Bacteria > Actinomycetota > Actinomycetes > Streptomycetales > Streptomycetaceae > Streptomyces > Streptomyces carminius. The sequence goes on along the minus strand of NZ_PGGW01000069.1, from coordinate 748,796 downwards.
CGAGTCCAGTGAGCGCACCTCCACCCGCGTGGAGCCGGTCTTGCCCGGCTTGTACATCGGCACGCGGATCAGCGCCGAGCGGTTGTTGTGCCCCCAGCAGATGTACGAGGGGGCCTCACCGCCCGCGCCCGCGGTGCGCTGGGCACCGCCCCAGATGCGCTTGTAGGAGTTGACCCACTGGTTGGTGACGGCGGAGACCTCGCCGGCGTGCCTGAGCAGTCCCGCGATGAAGGACCGGCCGACCTTGGAGAGCCGGTACTCGGCGCCGGACTCGTGGAAGGCGTTGCGGTCGCCCTCGAACAGCGACAGATGGGTGTGCATGCCGGAACCCGGGTATTCCGAGAACGGCTTGGGCATGAAGGTCGCCTGCACCCCCTGCTCCAGCGCCACCTGCTTCATGACCAGACGGAACGTCATGATGTTGTCGGCCGTCGACAGGGCGTCGGCGTACCGCAGGTCGATCTCCTGCTGGCCCGGGGCGCCCTCGTGGTGGGAGAACTCCACCGAGATCCCCATCGACTCCAGCATGGTGATCGCCTGGCGGCGGAAGTCCTGGCCCACGTGCTGCGGGGTGTGGTCGAAGTAGCCGGAGGAGTCGGCCGGGGTGGGCCGGGTGCCGTCCACCGGACGGTTCTTGAGCAGGAAGAACTCGATCTCGGGGTGGGTGTAGAAGGTGAACCCCAGATCGGAGGTCTTGTTCAGGGCGCGCTTGAGGACGTAGCGCGGATCGGCGTACGAGGGGGAGCCGTCGGGCATCAGGATGTCGCAGAACATCCGCGCGGTGCCCGGGGCCTCGGCCCGCCAGGGCAGGATCTGGAACGTGCTGGGGTCGGGTTTGGCGATCATGTCGGACTCGTAGACCCGGGCGAAGCCCTCGATCGCGGACCCGTCGAAGCCCATGCCCTCGTCGAAGGCCTGCTCCAGTTCGGCGGGGGCGACGGCCACGGACTTCAGAAAGCCCAGCACGTCGGTGAACCACAGCCGGACGAACCGGATGTCGCGCTCCTCGAGCGTCCTGAGCACGAATTCCTGCTGCTTGTCCATGGTCACCCAATCCTTGGCTGGTCAGACGGCCCTTCCCCGCACCGCTCGGGGGACAAGGGTGGCTGGCGCACCAGTATCGCGGTGAGGGGTTACCGCCACATTACGCCGCCCCGGTCCGCCGCCGCCCCACCGGCACCGGTCTGTGTGGAGCGCCCCAGATAGGTGACCGGGCCCGCGTCGGACACCGGGATCTCGTAGAAGCCGAGGCGGTCGTAGAACCGGCGGGCCCCGGTGTTCGCCGTCAGCATCCCCAGGTGGACGCGCGGCACCCCCGCCTCGCGCAGCGCGGCGAGCAGCCTGTACATCAGCGCCCTGCCGTGCCCGGCCCCCTGGTACTCGGGGAGGATGTCGATGTGGAGGTGCGCCGGATGGCCGGTGAGCTCCGGCAGCACCATACGCTCCGGGGTGTGGAGCAGTTCGGTCATGTACTCGTCCGGGGTGCCGGGCCGCTCCGCCCGGGGGTACCGGTCGGCGACCAGCGGCAGCCACTCACGGCGGAACGCCTCGGCGAAGGCGGCGGTGTCGGCGGCGCCGATCACATACCCCACCGCCCGCTCGCCGTCGTCCAGAACGAAGGCCAGCCCCGGCTCCAGGTGCAGATACGGCCCGGCGAAGATGTCCGGCATCAGGTCGTCGTCCCGGTAGAGGCCTCGCGCGTCACCCCCCGCGTCCGCGAGGCGCACGCACACGTCGTACACCGCTGCCCGGTCGGCGGGCCGGTAGGGCCGGATGTACGGCTTTTCCTTGCGACTCATGGGCATCCTCGGACTGTCCACCGTTATGAGAGCGCTCTCAGTCTGACGGCCGGACCTCCGCGGAACAATCCTTTTCCAGGACCGGATCACCCCAGCCCGAGAACCCGGTCGACCTCCAGCGTCACCGCACCCCCGACCGACTCCGGCAGCGTGAACGACTCCCCCGGCGGATGCACCGCGTGCACCCGGTACTCCCCGTACTCGGGCTCGGTCAGCACATGGACCCGCCGGTTGCGGCGGTCGGCGATGACGTAGACCGGGATCCCGGCGATGGCATAGGCGAGGACCTTCTTCTTCAGGTCGTTGCCGTAGTTGGCGGAGGTGACCTCCAGGACCAGCCGGAAGACCGCCGGGTCGTAGCAGTTGTACTGGACGAGCCGCTCCGCGAAGTCGGCGTCCACCACGGCAAGGTCGGGGACCGCGTAGTCGAAGGGCCCGTCGGGCAGCCAGACGCCCATGGCCTGGACCACTTTGGTCTCTTCTCCGTGCAACCCCGCGAGGGCAAGGGTCAGGTCGGTCAGCGACACTCCATGGTGCCCGTCGGCGGGTGGCGTCACGGTGATCTCTCCCCCGATGATCTCGACGCGGTAGCCGGGCAGCTTCCGGGAGAGCTTCTCGGCTTCCTCCAGCAGGTTCGGCGCGTCGTCGCAGGGATGCTCGACTGCTGCGGCGGACATGGCGTTCCTCCTGACGGCCGGTTGTCGAGAGCATCATCGTAGAGCGGCACCACCCGTCCCACCCCGGACCGGGGAGGTTCACCCGAACGAATGCACCGAGCGGCACACACTTCCCCGCACCTGCCCGGGGAGCCCGGCAGACACCCCGCCTCCCCCGGAGCCCTTATTGCGTCAATACGACGATTAGGCCGACCGCGTGCCTAGACTGGCCGCGTGCCTCAGCTACGACTCGCCCTGAACCAGATCGACTCCACCGTCGGCGACCTCGCCGGGAACGCCGACGCGGTCGTCCGCTGGACGCGGCGCTCGGCCGAACGGGGAGCACATCTCGCGGCCTTCCCCGAGATGGTGCTGACCGGCTACCCCGTCGAGGACCTGGCCCTGCGCCCGTCCTTCGTCCAGGCCAGCCGCGCCGCCCTGACCGCCCTCGCCGCCCGGCTGGCCGACGAGGGCCTCGGGGAGCTCCCGGTCGTCGTCGGCTACCTCGACCGGGCCGAGAAGGCCCAGCCCCGTTACGGCCAGCCCGCGGGCGCCCCGCAGAACGCCGCGGCCGTCCTCCACCGGGGCGAGGTCGCCCTCACCTACGCCAAGCACCACCTCCCCAACTACGGGGTCTTCGACGAGTTCCGCTACTTCGTCCCCGGCGAGACCCTGCCCGTCATCCGGGTCCGCGGCGTCGACGTGGCCCTGGCGATCTGCGAGGACCTGTGGCAGGACGGCGGCCGGGTACCCGCCGCCCGCACCGCCGGGGCCGGGCTGCTGCTGTCCGTCAACGCCTCCCCCTACGAGCGCGACAAGGACGACACCCGCCTCGACCTGGTACGCCGCCGCGCCCGCGAGGCGGGCTGCACCACCGCCTACCTGGCGATGAGCGGCGCCCAGGACGACCTGGTCTTCGACGGCGACTCGATCGTCGTGGACGCCGTCGGCGAAGTCCTGGCCAGGGCACCGCAGTTCGAGGAGTGCTGCCTCGTCCTCGACCTCGACCTGCCCGCCGCCGCCGAGGCCCCGTCCGGCACCGTCGCCGACGGGCTGCGCATCGACCACCGGACCCTCTCCCCCGACCCCCTGCCCGCCTACGAGCCCGAGTACCCCGGCACCGAGGCCCCGCGCATGGACGACGACGAGGAGGTCTACACCGCCCTCGTCACGGGTCTGCGCGCCTACACCCGCAAGAACGGCTTCCGCTCGGTCCTCATCGGCCTCTCCGGCGGCATCGACTCCGCCCTCGTCGCCGCCATCGCCTGCGACGCGCTGGGTCCCGAGAACGTCCACGGCATCTCCATGCCGTCCCGCTACTCCTCGGAGCACTCCAGGGACGACGCGGCCGAGCTGGCCCGGCGCACCGGCCTGAACTACCGCACGGTGCCGATCGGCCCGATGTTCGACGCGTACATGGACTCCCTCCACCTCACCGGCCTCGCCGAGGAGAACCTCCAGGCCCGGCTGCGCGGCACACTGCTGATGGGGCTGTCCAACCAGGAGGGCCACATCGTGCTCGCCCCGGGCAACAAGTCCGAGCTGGCGTGCGGTTACTCGACCCTCTACGGCGACTCGGTCGGCGCCTACGGTCCGATCAAGGACGTCTACAAGACGACCGTCTTCCGCCTCGCCCGGTGGCGCAACAGGGCCGCCGCCGAACGCGGTGAGACCCCGCCGATCCCGGAGAACTCCATCAGCAAGCCGCCCAGCGCCGAACTGCGCCCGGGCCAGGTGGACGCCGACTCCCTCCCCGACTACGACGTCCTGGACCCGATCCTGGAGCTGTACGTGGACCGGGACCGGGGATGCGAGGAGATCATCGCCGAGGGCTTCGACCCGGAGACCGTCACCCGCGTCCTGCGCATGACGGACACCGCCGAGTACAAGCGGCGGCAGTATCCGCCGGGTACGAAGATCTCCGCCAAGGGCTTCGGCAAGGACCGCCGCCTGCCGATCACCAACCGCTGGCGCGAATCCGGGTAGCGCCGGCGGACCGGCGACGGGCACGGGGGTGCGGGTTCCGTGGGTGCGGGTGCGGGTGCGGGTGCGGGTTGGGTGGGTGCGGGGGTCGGGGCCGGTCCGGGGCGACCATTCCGGACGGCATTATTTACGGCCGTGATCGTGTCACGTTCTGTCACCCAATCATTGGCCGCAAATAACGCTTGAGTGTCCGGAACGGCCGCCCCTCCCCGTCCCCTCCCCGCCGTCGCCGAGTGCACCAGCGCCGCGCCTGCGCTCCAGACCAGGCCCACTCCCGGGGATGCTCCTCCGACCACACCCCCCCCCACAGCCCCGGGCCGATCCCGTCTCCGGGAGGGGCAGCCCCGGGCCGAGCCCGTCCCTGGGATGTCTTCCTCCGCCTGCCGCGCACCCCGGACCGAACCCACTCCCGACAGGGCCCCCGGAGCCGATACGGACCGGCTCCGGCTCCGGACGTGCTCGCAGGCCATCCCGGTTCCGCCGGGGGGTGCTGCTGCACACCGGGGGCGGGCAGCGCCCCGGCCACCCTCACGGCCCCGCCGAACAACCGGCACCCCACGACAGCGGCACGCGCCTTGATCACCCTCACGGGAACGACCAGGCGGCCCACCTCGCGGCAGCGGCAGGTCCTGGCCGCCCTCACGCGCGGGGGCGAGTGGCCGGCAGTGCGGCCGCGGGGCGGGGTGTCACCCGACGTGTGTGAGCCGGTGGGGGTGGAGGACCGCAGGCACGGTGATGGCGCACCCGGCGACGGCGGGGAGGGGACGGGGAGGGGCGGCCGTTCCGGACACTCAAGTACGATTTGCGGCCAATGAGCGGGCAAGGAAACGTGGGACGGCAACGGCCGTAAATCGTACCGTCCGGAATGGCCGCCCCGGACCGGCCCCGACCCCAGCACCCAACAGACCCCGCACCCCGCGAACCCCGGGCCCAGGGCACGGACACGGGACACAGGACACGGGGCCCGGGATCAGCGGACCCCGGCACCGTCCGCGGCGCCGGCCCGCACACCGGCACCGGCCTCGCCGCCGCGGGCGACCACCCGCGACCGCCGCACCGAAGCCGAGCCCCGCACCGACGCCCCTCGTCCGTCCAGCACCCCCGCCAGCACGGCGACCGCCAGTCCGACGACCGCCAGCGCCGCGCCCACCAGGGTCGGCGAGGTCCAGCCCCAGCCCGCCGCGATGGCGGTACCACCGGCCCAGGCACCACCGGCGTTGGCCAGGTTGAAGGCGGAGTGGTTGGAGGCCGCGGCGAGCGTGGGCGCGTGCCGCGCCTTCTCCATCACCAGCATCTGCAGCGGCGTGGTGGTCATGAACCCCACCGCGCCGATCACCACCACGGTCACCAGTGCCGCCCACGGCACGTGCACCGTGAACCGGAAGGCCACCAGCACCAGGGCCAGCGCTCCCAGCGCCCCGTACAGCGTGGGCCGCAGCGCCCGGTCGGTCAGCGGACCAGCCGCCAGCGCACCCAGCGTCATGCCGACGCCGAACAGCGCCAGCACCACCGTCACCGACGAATCGGCAAGTCCCGTGACCTCGGTGACCATCGACGCCAGGTAGCTGTAGAGGGCGAAGACGCCCGCGAATCCGAACACGGCGGTCAGCAGTCCGAGCAGCACCTGACGGTCGCCCAGTGCCCGCAGCTCCCGCCGCAGTTCACCACCGGCACCGGCACCGCCGTCCCGCCGCTCCAGCGGCAGGTACGGCACCAGTACCGCCAGCGCCCCCATCGCCACCAGCCCGATCACCGTGACGACCAGGAACGTGGCACGCCAGCCCAGCTGCTGCCCCAGCGCCGTACCGAGCGGGACACCGACGATGTTGGCGACGGTCAGCCCCAGGAACATCGTGGCCACCGCCCGCGCCGCCCGCCCCTCCCGGGCCAGCCGGGCGGCCACCACCGCGCCGACGCCGAAGAACGCGCCGTGCGGCAGCCCGGCCAGCACCCTTCCGGCCAGCAGGGTGCCGTATCCGGGGGCGAGGGCGGTGGCGAGGTTGCCGATGGTGAACAGGCCCATCAGCGCGATCAGCATCCGCCTGCGCGGGACGCGGACGCCGACGGCGGCCAGGAGCGGGGCGCCGATGACGACACCGATGGCGTAGGCGGAGACGAGGTGGCCGGCGGTGGGTACGGAGACACCCAGGTCGTCCGCGACATTGGGCAGCAAGCCCATCATGACGAACTCGGTGGTGCCGATCCCGAAGGCCGCGACCGAGAGGGCCAGCAGGGCCAGGGGCATGGGAGGGGCCTTTCGACGCGAGGGTGGGCGCGGGAAGCTGAGACCGCTGAGAACGGAACCAGGTGTGCTCCGAACACGAACAAGCCTGTCAGGCTTTTTGTTCCGCTGCAAAACAAAAAGGTGACAGGCGTGCTACGGGCAGCGGACGCCCGTTAACCCGGGCGTCCGCGGACGTCCTCCCCGACCCGGCCGGCTCCGGCCCGGCCGGCCCTACCGCTCCGCTTCCCAGCGCACCGACGCCGCCAGCGGCAGATGGTCGCTGGTGGTCGGCGGCAGGGTCCACGAGGACACCGGCTCCACCCCCCGCACCATGATCTGGTCGATCCTGGCCAGCGGGAACGAGGCGGGCCAGCTGAACCCGAAGCCGTTGCCCGCCGCGCCCTGTGTGGAGCGCAGCTGGGAGGTGACGGACGCCAGCGCCCGGTCGTTCATCGTCCCGTTGAGGTCGCCGAGCAGCATCACCCGCTCGATCCGCTCCCCCGCGATGGCCTCGCCCAGCAGATCGGCGGCCACGTCGCGCTGACGGGCGGTGAACCCGGCCTCGAACTTCACCCGCACCGACGGCAGATGCGCCCCGTAGAAGGCGACGGCACCCTGCGGCGTGGTCACGGTCGCGCGCATCGCCCTGGTCCAGCCGACCCCGATGTTCACCGGCCGGGCCTCGCCGATCGGGTACCTGCTCCACAGCCCGACCGTGCCCTGCACGGTGTGGTGGGGGTACACCTCCCCCAGCACCGTCTCGTACCGCACCAGCATCCGCTTCGGCAGCTCCTGCAGCGCCACCACGTCGGCGCCGCTCTCCGCGAGCAGCCGGGCCGTGCCCGCCGGGTCGGGGTTCTGGGCGTTGACGTTGTGGGTGACGACCGTCAGGTCGCCGCCCGTGCCCCGACGGTCGACCAGCAGGTCGCCGAACATGCCCACCCAGACCAGCACGGGCACCAGCAGCGCGACGAGCGCGGTGGCCGAGCGGCGCAGCAGGGCCAGGAGGAGGAGCACCGGGAAGACCAGCCCCACCCACGGCAGGAACGTCTCCAGCAGGCTGCCCAGATTGCCGATCCGGTTGGGCACCCGGGAGTGCAGGAGCATCAGCGCCGCGGCCAGCACCGCGATCAGGGCCAGTACCCAGCCGCGCCGCCACCTGCCCTCGCCGCCCAGCCGGGCGGCCCCGCGCAGGACCCGGCGTGCGGTGGCGGCCGGGCCGGCACCGGACTCCCGGCCCGCTCCGTCCTGCTCCGTCCGGGACTCCGCCTCCGTCGTCGTGTGCGCCCGTGCCATTCGCCGTCCCTCACTTGCCGCTTGCCACTTGCCGTTGCCGCGGGCCGCCCCCCGGTCCGGAACGGGGGCGGCCGGCCCTGTCCGCGCCGCGCGCATGCCCGGCCCGCTCCGGAGGAGGGCCCCGGCGCCCCGCACGCGGACACGTCCCCAGGACGACCGCGCCCAGGTGAAGGGTTCCTGATCCTCCGGCAGCGTCCCGCCACTGTAACGAAACGCGCACATTCCGGCAGTGCGGACAACCGCGGGGCAGGCACCGGCGCACCGTCGGCATACGGCGGTCCCGCCTCACCCCCGCGGCCGGGCGCCCTCCAGGATCCCGTCCACGATCCGCTCCGCCAGCCCTTCGGGCAGATCGTCCTTCCCGCCGCGCTTCCCGACCGGCCCCGCACGCAGCATCGCCCGGGCCAGCATCGGCCCGAGGAAGAGGTCACCGAGCAGCTCCACGTCCAGGTCGGAGCGGATCTCACCGCACTCCATGCCGCGCCGCAGCACCGCGTACAGTTGCTCGTGCCGGGCACGGACCACGGTGTCGTGATACACCTGCCACAGCCGCGGGTGGCTGTGGAAGTGGCCCATCACGGTGCGCAGCAGCGCGGAGCCCCGTCTGGCCAGGCCCCGCCGCCGCAGCCATTCCAGGATCTCCACCAGGTCGTCCCGGACGGACTTCCCCGACAGCTCGGTCACGGGTTCGTCCAGGGCGCGCATGACCTCGAGCAGCAGGGCGTCCTTGCCGGGCCAGCGACGGTAGACGGTGGCCTTGCCGACGCCCGCCTCGCGGGCGATGCCCTCCATGGAGAGCGCGTCGACGCCGGTGCCCCGCTCCAGCAGGCGCAGTACGGCGTCGACGATCGCCCGGTCGACGGCGGCGCTGCGCGGCCGGCCGCGCCCCGCGTCGGCGGCGGCACCGGCACCGGCACTGACACCGGCTTCCGTCCCGGTCACCGTTCCGCCTCCCCCGCCCCCGGCTCCCGGTCGCCGTCCTTCCCGCCACCCGCGCCCGCACCACCGGTACGCGCGCCCACCACACCGGCACCGCCGTCGCCCGGCGCCTCCGCGCCGGCCGCGCCGGTCCCGGCCCGCTCCTCCGGTCGCCTGCCGGGGAGGAAGAACACGGCGACGACCGCGCCGAGCAGGACGACGGCGGCCCCGGTGACGGCCGTGACGTGCATGGCGTGGACGAACGCCTCGTCCGCCCGCCCGGCCAGGGCCCGCCCCGCCGGGCCCAGTCCGTCCGCCAGTGCCAGGGTGCTCTCGATGGACTCGCCCGCCGCGTGGCGCGCGTCCCGCGACAGGCCCGGCACGGCGGCCAGCTCGCCGTCGATCCGCCCGCGGTAGGAGGCGGAGAGCAGCGAGCCGAGCACCGCGACGCCCAGCGCGCCGCCGACCTGCCGGAAGATGTTGTTGACGGCCGAGCCGGAGCCCGCCTTCTCCCGCGGCAGCGCCTGCATGACCGTGACGGTGACCGGCGGCGCGATGTGCGCCATCCCCGCGCCCTGGAAGAAGAAGACCAGTTCCAGTACCCAGATCGGGGTGTCCCCGTCCAGCAGCAGGAACGCGGTCATGGTGGCGGCGATCGTCAGCAGGCCGCCCGCACAGGTCGCGCGGGCGCCGAAGCGGTCCACGACCAGCCGGGCCCGGGGCGCGAAGAACAGCTGGGCGGCGGCGAGCGGGATCAGCAGCAGTCCGGTCTGGAGCGGGGTGAAGCCGCGCACGCTCTGGAGGTAGAAGACCATGAAGAACGTGACGCCCATCAGCGCGAAGAAGACCAGCGCGAGGGCGGTGACGGCGGCCGAGAAGGCGGGGTTGCGGAACCACCGGACGTCCAGGGCCGGGTGTTCGCTGCGCTTCTCGTGGAGTACGAAGCCGGCCAGGACGGCCAGGCCGGCGCCCACCGTCAGCAGCACCTCGGGATCGGTGAAGTCGGCGAGCCGGCCGCCCGTGATGATGCCGTAGACCAGCAGCACCAGGCCGACGACCGAGAGCAGCACGCCCAGGGGATCCATCCGGCCGGGGGCGGGGTCCCTCGACTCGGGCACCAGCAGCGCCATGGCGGCCAGCGCGAGCAGCACGATGGGCACGTTGATCATGAACACCGAGCCCCACCAGAAGTGCTCCAGGAGCAGCCCGCCGGTGATGGGCCCGATGGCGATGGCCAGCCCGACGCCCGCGGCCCAGACGCCTATGGCCTTGGGCTGTTCGTCGCGGTCGAAGACGTTCATCAGGATGGCCAGGGTGGCGGGCATCACGAAGGCCGCGCCGAAGCCCATCAGGGCGCGGAAGGCGATCAGCTCGCCGGGCGAGTCGGCCATTCCCGCGAGCGCCGAGGCGGCGCCGAACACGGCCAGGCCGAACATCATCACCTTCTTGCGCCCCCACCGGTCGCCCAGCAGGCCGGAGGTGAACAGCAGCCCGGCGAAGACCAGCGTGTAGGAGTTGATCGCCCACTCCAGCTGGCTGTGGGTGGCGCCGAGGCCGACGGGGTCGGGGGTCGCGATGGTCTTCATCGCGACGTTGAGGATCGAGTTGTCCAGCACCACGATCAGCAGGCTGAGCATCAGCACGGCCAGGATCGCCCAGCGGCGGCGGTGGACGGCTTCGGGTACCGGGGGCCGCGCGGTCGCGGGCCTGGCTGTGGTCATGCGGGCAGTGTAGCCGAATTACGATACGAGACCGTCTCGTATCGTAAAGAAGTCCGGCCCGGGCCCGCCGCGGCACATGGCTGTGAGACGAAACGATTCCCCGTCCTCCCCTTTCCCGGCGTGTTCACCGGGTGCACCATGGAGACGGATCCGGGGACGCCGCGAGGGCGCCTCGAGACGACATCACAGGAGCCAGTGCAATGACGCATGTCCAGCAGGCCTCCGACAGCAGCAATCCCAGGGCGCTGTACGGCGGAACACAGCAGCGGCGCATCACCGTGCGGGATCTGGCCGCCGCCAAGGAGCGCGGCGAGAAGTGGCCCATGCTCACCGCGTACGACGCGATGACCGCGTCCGTCTTCGACGAGGCGGGCATACCCGTCCTCCTCGTCGGGGACTCGGCGGGCAACTGCCACCTCGGCTACGAGACCACCGTGCCCGTCACCATGGACGAGATGGCCGTGCTCTCCGCCGCCGTCGTCCGCGGCACCCGGCGGGCACTGGTCGTCGCCGACCTGCCCTTCGGGGCGTACCAGGAGGGCCCGGCACAGGCCCTGCGCAACGCCACCCGGCTGGTGAAGGAGGCCGGGGTGGGCGCGGTGAAGCTGGAGGGCGGCGAGCGCTCGCTGCCCCAGACCGAACTGCTCGTCCAGGCGGGCGTCCCGGTGATGGCCCACCTCGGCCTGACCCCGCAGTCGGTCAACGCGCTGGGCGGCTACTACGTCCAGGGCCGCGGCGACGAGGCGGCCCACCGGCTGCTGCACGACGCCAAGGCCGCCCAGGACGCGGGTGCCTTCGCGGTCGTCCTGGAGATGGTCCCGGCCGAACTGGCCGCCGAGGTCACCCGCTCCCTGCACATCCCGACCGTCGGGATCGGCGCCGGTGCCGAGTGCGACGCGCAGGTCCTGGTCTGGACGGACATGGCGGGCCTCACCTCCGGCCGGCTGCCGCGCTTCGTCAAGCGGTACGCCGAACTGCGCGAGGCGCTGGGCGGCGCGGCGAAGGAGTTCGCGCAGGACGTGGTCGGCGGCGCCTTCCCGGCCGAGGAGCACTCCTTCCACTGATCCGCCACCCGGCCGGTCCACCGGCGGCCCGCCGACGGCTCCCCGCCCGTCGGCGGGCCGCCGTCCGGCCCTGGCCGCCTCCCTCGTCGGCCGCCCGCGGGTGCTGCTCACCACCCAGCACATGGAAGAGGCCGAGCGGCTCGCCGACGAGCCGGCCGTCGTCGCCCGGGGCAGGGTGGTCGCCGGCGGCGGGGTGACCGAGCTGAAGGCCCGGGTCGGCGGCCACACCCTGCGGACCGGCGGGTTCCGGCACGTCCCCCACATCCGTTCCGCCGGCACGGCGGCGCCGTCCCCGCGCGGTACCCGTACGGTCCCCGGCAGCTCGTATCGACAGCGCACCGGGCCGTTGTCTCCCTCCCCCGTCGGCCGTGTCCCGGCCGTCCGGTACGGTCAGGGCCCATGAGCGCGACGCACACCCACAGCGGCAGACGGATCAGCCCCATATTCCTGGGACTTCTCGCTGTGGCGGGGGTGTCGGCCTGGGGAGTGTGGGCGGACTTCGCCGCCCATCCCGGTTTCGCGGTGTTCCTCTTCGTCACCTCCGCCTGGATCGTCTCGCTGTGTCTGCACGAGTACGCGCACGCGCGTACCGCGCTGCACGGCGGCGACATCTCCATCGGGGCCAAGGGCTACCTCACGCTCAACCCGTTCAAGTACACCCACGCCCTGCTGAGCATCGTGCTGCCCGTGCTGTTCGTGATCCTGGGCGGGATCGGCCTGCCCGGCGGCGCGGTGTTCATCGAGCGTCACCGCATCCGGGGCCGGGTCAAGCACAGCCTGATCTCCGCCGCGGGCCCCCTGACGAACGCGGTCCTGGCCCTGGTGCTCACCGCGCCCTTCTGGCTGGGCCTGCTCGACGGCGCGCCGGTGGCGTTCCGCTGCGCGCTGGCGTTCCTGGCGATGCTCCAGGTCACGGCCGCGATCCTGAACTTCCTGCCGGTGCCCGGCCTGGACGGCTACGGCGTCCTGGAACCGTGGCTGTCACACAAGGTCCGCCGCCAGGTGGAGCCGTTCGCGCCCGTCGGCCTGATCGCGGTCTTCGCCTGCCTGTGGATCCCGGAGGTCAACGCCGTGTTCTGGGACGGCATCGACTCGGTCATGTCGGCACTGGGCGTCTCCGAGTCGGAGACCCGCCTCGGCCTGGAGTACTTCCGCTTCTGGGAGGGCGAGCCCGAGTTCGTCGTCATTCCCGGCTGAGGCCGTCGTTCGCCCTGGCCGCGGCCTGCTCCAGCCTGGCGCGCCGCACGTAGTACCAGGCCATGTTGGACGCCAGTCCGGCCATCAGGATCCAGAGGACCCCCACCGGCCAGCTGCCCTTGGCGAAGGACACCACCGCGGCGACGAGGGCGAGGCCGCAGACGACCAGGGCGAACAGGGACAGCCGGGGCTTGGGGGCCATGGGGCGGGCTCCAGACGGTACGAGCGGTGGTACGACACCCCCATTGTCCCCCACGCGCCCGTCCGGCCCGCGACCGGGCAACGAGGGATCCGGCCCGATGGCGAGGACCCCGCACCGGAACCGACCCGCAGTCGGGGGACGGCGGGAGGGGGCGGGGAGGGGCGGCCGTTCCGGACACTCAAGTGCGATTTGCGGCCAATGAGTGGGCGAGGACACGTGGCACGTCAACGGCCGTGAATCGTACCGTCCGGAATGGTCGCCCCGGACCGGCCCCGACCCCACCACCCACCCAACCCGCACCCGCTCAGACGTCCGTCAGCCGCACCCCCGCGTGCGCCTTGTACCGCCGGTTCACCGAGATCAGGTTCGCCACGAGCGACTCCACCTGGTGCGCGTTGCGCAGCCGCCCCGCGAAGACCCCGCGCATCCCCGGAACGAGCCCCGCCAGCGCCTGCACGATCTCGCAGTCGGCCCGCACCTCCCCCAGCACCATCACATCGGTCTCGATCTCCTCGACCTCCGGGTCCTGCAGCAGCACGGCCGACAGGTGGTGGAAGGCGGCGGTCACCCGGGAGCCGGGCAGCAGCGCGGCGGCCTGCTCGGCGGCGCTGCCCTCCTCCGGCTTCAGGGCGTAGGCGCCCTTCTTGTCGAAACCGAGCGGGTTGACACAGTCCACGACGAGCTTGCCCGCCAGTTCCTCCCGCAGGCCCTCCAGAGTGGCGGCGTGCCCCTCCCAGGGCACCGCGACGATCACCACATCGCTGCGGCGCGCGCACTCGGCGTTGTCCGCGCCCTCCACGCCGAGCCCCAGCTCCTGCGCGGCGGCCCGGGCCCGTTCGGCGGCCCGCGAGCCGATGATCACCTTCTGCCCGGCCCGGGCCAGCCGGTACGCCAGGCCGCGCCCCTGGTCGCCGGTGCCGCCCAGGACACCGACCACCAGGCCGGAGACGTCCGGCAGCTCCCAGGGGTCCTTGGCGGGCGCCTTCTTCGCTGCGTCCTGGGCGGCACCGGTGGTCTGTGCGGATACGTCGTTCGAAGTCATGCCCCGATCCTGCCAGTCCCGGGCCGGACACCTGTTACCGGGGAGTAGTGACACGCCCCTCACCCGTCTCCGCCACCCCGTCGCACCCCGCGCCCACCCTCCCGCACCCCACCCGCCGCACTCGTCAGGAGGCCGTGCCGACCACCCCCCGGACCGGCTCCCGGCCCTCCGCATGGATCGGGCCGGTGGTGCCGGACAGTCGGGCGCCCCGGCCGCCGTGCCGGAGGAGGACGATCTCCGCGGCGATGGACACGGCCGTCTCCGCCGGATCGGTGCCGCCCAGGTCGAGCCCCACCGGGGAGTTCAGCCGGCTCAGCTGCTCGTCCGCCAGCCCCGCGGCCCGCAGCGCCGCCGCGCGGCGCTCGACGGTGCGGCGGGAGCCCAGAGCACCGACATAGGCCAGCTCCAGCCGCAGGGCGGTCCGCAGCAGAGGGATTTCGAACTTCGGGTCGTGCGTCAGCGAGACGACCACGGTGCGGGGGTCGGTGCGGCCCGCCGCCACCTGCCCGGCGAGATGACGGTGCGGCCAGTCCACGACCACCTCGTCCGCCTCCGGGAACCGCTCGGGGACGGTGAACACGGGGCGGGCGTCGCAGAGCGTGACCCGGTAGCCGAGCAGGCTCCCCTGCCGGACCAGGGCCGCACCGAACTCACCGGCTCCGTAGACCAGCATGCGGGGCGGCGGCACCAGGCAGTTGACGAAGACCCGCGGTCCGTCCCCGGGGCGGACCGTCCCACTGCGGCCCCGCGCCAGCAGACGGCGGGCGGCCCCGGTGATCCGCGCGTCGGGAGCGCGGCGGCCGGTACCGCCGGCCGTCCCGCCCGCCCAGCAGACCAGACGGCGGCCCCCGCCCCCGCCCTCACTCTCGTCCCCGCCCCCGCCCTCCTGATCACCGTCGAGGATGGTGGCCAGGGCGACGGCCGTCCCCGCGCGCATCCGGTCCACAAGGACGCCGAGTTCGGGAAAGGTCTCCCGGTCGACGCGCTCGACGAGCACCTCGATCGTGCCGCCGCAGGTCAGGCCGACCGCGGCGGCGGCGTCATCGCTCACGCCGTACCGTTCGAGCACGGCGGTGCCGTCCCGGATCGCCTGCCGGGCCAGGTCGTACACCGCGCCCTCCACGCAGCCGCCCGACACGCTGCCGACGGTCTGCCCGTCCGGGGTGACGAGCATGGTCGAGCCCGGTGGGCGGGGGGCGGAGCCGAAGGTCGACACGACCGTGGCGAGCCCGGCCGCCTCACCGGCCTCCCACAGCCGGTGAAGTTCGTGCCATGTCCGGTGCCGTGTGCGGTCCATCACCGCTCCAGGACCCGGAGGATCTTGTCCTGGGTGATGGGCAGGTCACGGATGCGCGCCCCGGTGGCGTGATGGACGGCGTTGGCGATGGCCGCCGTCATGCCCGTCATCGGGGTCTCCCCGAAACCGCGCGCTCCAAGTGCTTCGCTGGTCGGGTCGGGTTCGTCCACGAAGATCGCCTGGACCTCGGGTATGTCGGCGTTCACCGGCACCAGATAACCGGAGAGGTTGGGGTTGACGATCCGCCCCAGGCCCGGGTCGGCCAGGGTGTGCTCGCTGAGGGTGAAGCCGACGGCCCACACGAAGCCGCCGACGGCCTGGCTGCGGATCGTCCTGCGGTTGAGCACCCGGCCCGCGTCGAACGCCCCGAGCATGCGGGTCACCCGGACCTGTCCGAGCCGGGGGTCGACGCGCACCTCGGCGAAGACGGCGCCGGTGGAGTAGCCCGGGGCCATGGAGCCGGGCTCGGTGGTGATCTCCACGGGCCTGCCGTGGCGGCGCAGGACCGTGCGCACCCCGGTGCGGCGCCGGGGCTCGTCGGTGACGAAGAGCTGCCCGTCCTCGACGCTGATCCGCTCCGCGGGGACGCCGTGCAGCGGGGAGCGCACGTCCGCGACGGCGATCTCGGTCAACGCCCGCCGGACCCGGGTGCAGGTCCGGTTGACGGCGCCGCCGACGCCGGGGACGGTGGCCGACGCCGCGGAGATGAAGGCGAAGGGGAAGTCGGTGTCGCCGAGCTGGAAGGTGACGTCTTCCAGGGGCAGGCCCAGGACCTGGGCCGCCAGCTGGGTCATCACCGTGTAGGTGCCGGTGCCGATGTCGTGGGTGGACACCTGGACCACGGCCCTGCCCTCCGTGGACAGCACGACGCGGGCCCCGGCTCCCGGCCGCCCGCCCGCCGTGTGGGCCGCCGTGGCCATGCCCCAGCCGGTCAGGGTGCCGCCGTCGCGCATCGAGCCGGGCCGGGGGTCGCGCCGGTCCCAGCCGAACGCGGCCGCGCCGCGGCGGTAGCACTCCAGGAGGTGCTTGCTGCCGAAGGGCTCACCTGTCTCGGGGTTGTCGCGGGTGTGGTTGCGCACCCGCAGTTCGACCGGGTCCATCCCGAGGGCGTCGCTCAGCTCGTCCAGGGCCGTCTCCAGGGCATGGGAGGCGACGGCCTCCGGGGACCTCATGAAGCTCGGCGCAGGCAGGTCGAGGCGGACGGCCCGCTGCACGACGTGCACGTTGGGGCAGGCGTAGAGCATCCGGGTGGACTCGCTGGTGGAGAAGATCTCCTCCTCGGTGCGGGAGACCTGCTGGGTGGTGATGTGTTCGACGGCGGTGAGCGTGCCGTCCCTCCTGGCTCCGAGCCTGATGCGCTGGTGGGCCTCGGCCCGGTGGCCGTTGGAGGTGTAGGTGTGGGCACGCGACAGCACCAGTTTGACCGGGCGCCCCACCTCCCGGGCGACGGCCGCGGTGAGTACGGTGTGCGGCCATACCGGCCCCTTGCCGCCGAACCCTCCGCCCAGGTAGGGGGAGAGCACGCGGACGTCCGCCACGGGGACGCCGGTGGCCTCCGCGACGGCCGCCCTGGTGGCGTTGGCTCCCTGGGCCGACTCGTACAGCGTGACCCGGTCGCCCTCCCAGACGGCGGTCGTCGTGGACGGCTCGATGGGATTGTGGTGGTGCATGGGGCTGGTGTACTCGGCCTCGATCCTGACGTCGGCCTCCGCCATGCCCGCGGCCGGGTCGCCGCGGGAGATCTCGTTCTCGCCTCGCAGACCGCGCGGCGGCACATAGGCGTCGTCCATGCCGTCGGCGAGGACGACCCGGGGATGTCCCGCGTCGTAGGCGACGTCCACGAGCGTCGCCGCGTGCTGGGCCTGTTCCAGCGTCTCGGCCACGACGTACGCCACGGGCTGGCCGCTGTGGTGGATCTCCGCATCCTGCAGGGGAAGCACCCGTTTGAGGAAGGCCGCACCGGGTGAGGCGGGCCGGGTCAGGCGGGGCATGGTCAGATGGGTCAGGACGGCGACCACTCCGGGGGCGCGTCGGGCCTCCCGGGTGTCGATGCGGGTGATGCGGCCCGTCGCGACGGTGCTCGTCACCAGGAACCCGTGCGCCGCCCCGCGGACACGGGCGTCGGCGGCGTAGCGGGCCGCGCCGGTCACCTTGGCGCGCCCGTCGACCCGCGGGACCGGGCTGCCCACGATCCGGCTCATCGCCTGCCTCCGAGGTCGTCGAGGATGTCGGCGAGTGCGCGCTGCACCAGCTCGATCTTGAAGGCGTTGTGCTCGCGCGGTTCCGCGCCCCGCACCAGGGCCCGGCCGGCCTCGCGAACGGCCCGGTCGGTCAGGGCACGGCCGCGCAGCGCCTCCTCCGCCGCGGGCGAGTGCCACGGCCGGGGGGCGATGCCGCCGAACGCGAGCCGGACGCCGGTCACGGTGCGCCCGCGCATGGTGAGTGCCGCGGCCACCGAGACCACCGCGAACTCGAAACTGGCACGGTCGCGGAGCTTGAGATACCGGGAGGAACGGGCCAGTGGGGTAATGGGAAGCTCGACGCCGGTGATCAGTTCGCCGTGCCGCAGGGCGGTCTCCCGGTGCGGGGTGGCACCGGGGAGGCGGTAGAGGTCGTCGAGGGACAGGGACCGCCGGCCCCGCGGCCCCAGGATGTGGACGGTGGCGTCCAGCGCGCGCAGTGCGACCGCCAGGTCGGAGGGGTGGACGGCGATGCAGTGGCCGCTGCCGCCGAGGACGGCGTGCCAGCGGTTCTGCCCGTCCAGGGCGGGGCATCCGCTGCCCGGGTCGCGCCGGTTGCAGGGGGAGCCCGGATCCCGGTAGTACCAGCAGCGGGTGCGCTGCATCAGGTTTCCGCCGATGGAGGCCCGGTTGCGGATCTGTGGGGAGGCGGAGGCGAGCAGGGCCTCGGCCAGGACTGGGAATCTCTCGCGGACTACCGGATGGTCGGCGACGTCCCCCATCCGCGCCGTGGCCCCGATGCTCAGCCGTCCGTCGCGCAGGGCGATCTCCGACAGGGGCAGGCCGTTGACGTCCACGACGAGGTCGGGGGCGAGTGCCTCGTCCTTCATGAGGTTCAGCAGTTCCGTGCCGCCCGCGACGAACGAGCCTTGGGGGCGTGCGGCGACCGCACCCACGGCGGCGGAGGCCCGCGAGACGCGCAGGTAGTCGAAGGACTTCACCGCCGGCCCCCTTTCCCGCTCTCCTTCGCGGCGTCGCGCACCGCGTCGACGATGTTCGGGTAGCAGCCGCAGCGGCAGAGGTTGCCGCTCATCCACTCGCGGATCTCCGTGTCGGATCCGGTGTGGCCCTCCTCGACACAGGCGACGGCGGACATGATCTGCCCCGGTGTGCAGAAACCGCACTGGAAGGCGTCGCGCCGGACGAACGCCTCCTGCACGGGATGCAGCCGGTCGCCGCGGGCCAGGCCCTCGACGGTGGTGACCTCCCTGCCGTCCTCCATGACGGCCAGGGTCAGGCAGGACTTGACGCGGCGCCCCTCGACCAGGACGGTGCAGGCGCCGCACTCGCCGCGGTCGCAGCCCTTCTTCGTCCCCGTCAGCTCCAGGTGCTCGCGCAGCGCGTCCAGGAGGGTGACCCGGGCCTCGACGGTGAGCCGACGGGCCCGGCCGTTGACATGGAGGGTGATGTCCGCGGCCGGTCCGGCGGCCGCTCCGTCCCCGGCGGCGGCGCCGAGCGCGGGCGCCGCCGCGGCGCCGGGGGCCATCAGCGCGGCCGCGGTCACACCGCCGGCCTTGAGGACGCCGCGGCGCGTCCGTCCGGGCGGGGAAGCCCCGCCTTCCGGTGGTGCTTCGCTCACGGGATTCTCCGGCACGGGTCTCCTCCTGGTGGTCCGTGGTCCGTGGTCCCGTGTGTGCCGGTGCATGACGCACCGGCACACACGGGGCGGGTGCTGGGGGACGGAGTGGGCATGCGGCACCGGAGGCCCGTACGGGGAGGCGGCCCCACCGGCGCTAACATCGATAATGCAAGCACGGTATCACTGGAAGGTCAAGGCGCTATCCGACGTCGGATACCATCGATACTCATGAGCGAGAACAGTGAGCCCGGAGTCGAGACCAAGATCCCCACCGGGGAGCGGATCGTGCGGGCCGCGGTGTCACTCCTGGAGGAGGGCGGACGCGACGCGGTCTCCACCAGGGCGGTCAGCGCCGCCGCCGGAGTGCAGCCGCCCGCCATCTACCGGCTGTTCGGGGACATGCGGGGACTGCTCGACGCGGTGGCCGAGCACGGCATGGCGGACTACCTGCGGGCCAAGACCGCCCGGGAGCGGCTGCCCGACCCGGTGGACGACCTCCGCCGGGGCTGGGACCTGCACATCGGCTTCGGGCTGGCCCATCCCGCGCTCTACACCCTGATGTACGGCGATCCCCGGCCGGGTGAGCGCTCCCCCGCCGCCCGGAAGGCCGACGCGGTACTGCTGGGCCTTGTCGAGCGCGTGGCCGAGGCCGGGCGGCTCCGCCTCGGGGTGGAGCGGGCGGCCCACATGATCCACTCCGCGGGGTGCGGGGTCACCCTGACCCTGCTCTCCGCCGCCCCCGAGGAACGCGATCCGGACGTGGCCCGGCTCACCCGGGAGGCCGTCCTCGCCGCGGTGACCACCGACGGCGGGGGTGCTTCCGGGACGGGGGGCGGGGGCGGGGACACCTCGCCGGTCAGCCACGCCGTCGCGCTCCGGACCGCCGTGTCCCGCCTTGACGTCCTCAGCCCCGGCGAGGCGGCCCTGCTCGCCGAGTTGCTGGACAGGATCGCCCGTTCCGAGGGGTGAGGGGCGTGGGTGCGTGGTGGGGTGCGGGTGCGGGTTGGGTGGGTGCTGGGGTCGGGGCCGATCCGGGGCGACCATTCCGGACGGTACGATTTGCGGCCGTTGCCGTCCCACGTTTCCTCGCCCGCTCATTGGCCGCAAATCGCACTTGAGTGTCCGGAACGGCCGCCCCTCCCCGTCCCCTCCCCGCCGTCGCCGGGTGCACCGCCGTCATGCCTGTGGCAGTCCCGGGCCCGCCGCGTACTACGGCGTGTCGTCCCCGCGCGGTGCGGACGGCTCGGACCAGCGGGGGTCGTTCTCCCACTCGGCGTTCCGCTCGCGGGCGGTCTCCATCGCGCGCTCGGCGTCCGCGCGGGAGGCGTACGGCCCCATGCGGTCCTTGGCCGGACACTCCGGGCCCTCCTCGACCTTGCGGTGCTCCAGGCAGTAGAACCACTCGCCGGGCCTGCCGGTCTTCCTGCGCTTGAAGAGTGCCATGCCCTCATGCTGCCCCGCAGCGGCGCCCGCTATCACCGTTAGACTCGCGCACATGTCTGGCCAGTCACTTCTTGTTCCGGGCACGCTCTCCCCGAGGCGTACCGTGCCCGCCGCCATCCCCCGACCGGAGTACGTCGGCAAGGACGCCCCTGCGCCCTACACCGGGCCGGAGGTGCAGGACGCCGAGACCGTCGAGCGGATGCGGATCGCCGGCGGCGTCGCCGCCCGCGCCCTGGCGGCGGCGGCCGAGCACATCGCGCCCGGGGTGACCACCGACAAGCTGGACGAGGTGGCGCACGAATACCTGTGCGACCACGGTGCGTACCCCTCGACCCTGGGGTACCGGAAGTTCCCCAAGTCGCTGTGCACCTCGGTCAACGAGGTCATCTGCCACGGCATCCCCGACTCCACCGTCCTGCGCGACGGTGACATCGTGAACCTGGACGTGACCGCCTACCTCGGCGGCGTGCACGGCGACACCAACGCCACCTACCTGTGCGGCGAGGTGGACGAGGAGTCGCGGCTGCTGGTGGAGCGGACGCGCGAGTCGCTGAACCGGGCGGTCAAGGCGGTCCGGCCAGGCCGCCAGATCAACGTCATCGGCCGGGTCATCGAGTCGTACGCCAAG
This sequence comes from Streptomyces carminius, assembly GCF_002794255.1. Classification (GTDB taxonomy): domain Bacteria; phylum Actinomycetota; class Actinomycetes; order Streptomycetales; family Streptomycetaceae; genus Streptomyces; species Streptomyces carminius. The sequence goes on along the minus strand of NZ_PGGW01000069.1, from coordinate 727,507 downwards.
CGCTTCGGCTACGGAGTGGTCCGCGACTTCACCGGGCACGGCATCAACACCTCGTTCCACTCGGGGCTGATCATCCCCCACTACGACGACCCGCGCGCGACCACCGTGATGAGGCCGGGCATGACGTTCACCATCGAGCCGATGCTGACGCTGGGCACCCATGAGTGGGAGATGTGGCAGGACGGCTGGACGGTCGTCACCCGGGACCGGAAGCGGACGGCGCAGTTCGAGCACACCCTGGTGGTGACCGACTCGGGAGCGGAGATCCTGACCCTGCCGTAGTTTTCCGACAGGATGTCGGCATGGCGTTGACTTAGGCTTACCTAACCGGAGAGGATCATGGCGCGGCGTCGCCACCCGGTCGGCGTCTCCCGTGTCCTGCGGTTCCGGAGGTCCCCAGTGGTCGCGCCCGCCATGGTCCCGTTCTCCACACTCATCCGCACCGCCTCCCAGGAGCGGCACACGGAGGCGGAGACCTCCGCCTTCGTGGGCGACCTGCTGGGCGGCAGGCTGGGGCTGGAGGCGTACAGGCGCTACACGGAGCAGCTCTGGTTCGTGTACCGCGCCCTGGAGGACGGGGCCGGCCGACTCGCGGACGATCCGGTGGCGGGGCCGTTCCTCCGGCCCGGACTGGCCCGCACCGAGGCGCTGGAGAGAGATCTGGCGCACCTGCACGGCGGGCGGGCCGGCTGGCGCGGGGCGCTGGCCCCCCTGCCCGCCACGGCCGCGTACGCCGGGCGGATAACCCGGGTGCTCCGGGAGTGGCCGGGCGGGTACGTCGCCCACCACTACACCCGCTACCTCGGCGACCTCTCCGGCGGCCAGGTCATCCGCGGCACCGCCGAGAAGACCTGGGGATTCGCGCGCGGGGGCGACGGTGTGCGCTTCTACACGTTCGAGGAAATCGCCAACCCGGCCGCCTTCAAGCGCGAGTACCGGGCACGGCTGGACGCGATCCCGGTGGGCGAAGCGGAGAAGCGGCGCATCACCGAGGAGTGCCGGCACGCCTTCGCCCTGAACACCGCCGTCTTCCGGGAGCTGGGCGAGGAGTTCCCGCGCCGCGCGTGACCGGACGCCGCCGGACGACGGTCGAACGGAGCGGCGCGGGGAGCGATCCGCGCCCCACCCCTTGACGCGACGCGGCGGCGGCTGTTCATTGGGAGCGCTCCCAATCCATCCCCGTCCATCAGCCCCGGGGAAGCCCGGCACTGGAGGACATCGTTGTCAGAGCATCATTGTCATGCACCGGCTTACTGGAGTGCCCCATGAGATCACGCACCGCCCGTACGACCGCCGCCGGAGGATTAGCCCTCGGTCTGGCGCTCTCCCTGTTCGGCCCGGGCCCCGCCGCCTCCGCCGCCCCGCGGGACACCGCCGATGCTCCCGGCCTGCGCGTCGAGGACGGCCGTCTGCTGGAGGCCGACGGGAACGACTTCGTGATGCGGGGCGTCAACCACGCCCACACCTGGTTCACGAACGAACTCGACTCCCTGTCGCACATCAAGGCCAAGGGCGCCAACACCGTCCGCGTCGTCCTCAGCAGCGGCGACCGCTGGACCCGCAACGACGCGTCCGACGTGGCGAACGTCGTCTCCGAGTGCAAGGCCAACCGCCTCATCTGCGTGCTGGAGGTGCACGACACCACCGGCTACGGCGAGCAGGAGGGGGCGGTCACCCTGGACCGCGCGGCCGAGTACTGGATCAGTGTCCGGAGCGCCCTGGAGGGCCAGGAGGACTACGTCATCGTCAACATCGGCAACGAGCCGCACGGCAACAACGGCTACGAGCGCTGGGCGTCCGACACCGGCGCGGCCGTGCGGAAGCTGCGCGACGCCGGCTTCGACCACACCCTGATGGTGGACGCGCCCAACTGGGGCCAGGACTGGTCGGGCACCATGCGTGCCGACGCCGCCTCGGTGTTCGAGGCCGACCCCGACCGGAACACCATGTTCTCGATCCACATGTACGGGGTCTACAACACCGCGGCCAGGGTCCAGGACTACCTGAACTCCTTCGTCAGTGCCGGACTGCCCATCCTGGTGGGCGAGTTCGGGCACGACCACTCCGACGGCAACCCGGACGAGGACGCCATCCTGGCCACCGCCGAGCGGCTCGGTCTGGGCTATCTGGGCTGGTCCTGGAGCGGCAACGGCGGCGGCGTCGAGTACCTCGACATGGTCGAGAACTTCGACCCGAACGCCATGACCTCCTGGGGCGAGCGCCTGTTCGACGGCCCGGACGGCATCGCCGAGACCGCCGAGGAGGCCACCGTCTACGGCGGCCCGGGCGAGGACGACACCACTGCCCCGTCCCGCCCCGGCGCCCCGGCCGCCTCCGGAGTGACCGCCACCGGTGTCACCCTGTCCTGGGCCGCCGCCACGGACGACACACGGGTGACCGGGTACGAGGTCGTACGCGTGGACGGCACGTCCGAAACCACCGTACGGACCACCTCGGACAACTCCGCCGCCCTCACCGGGCTGAGCCCCGCCACCTCCCACACCTTCGCCGTGTACGCGCGGGACGCGGCGGGCAACCGCTCCGAGCGGTCGGCCACCGTCACCGTCACCACCCGCGAGGACGGCGGCCAGGGGGTCGTCTGCTCCGTCGGCTACGAGATCGTCGGCGAGTGGTCGGGCGGCTTCCAGGGCAAGGTCACCGTCCGCAACACCGGCACCGCCCCGATCGGGGACTGGACGCTGGGCTGGCGGTTCGCGGACGGCCAGACCGTCACCAGCATGTGGGGCGGCACCGCGAGCCAGAGCGGCGGCGCGGTCACCGTCCGGCCCGCCCCGTACACCGCGGACATCGCCCCGGGCTCGCAGGTGACCATCGGCTTCACCGGCACCCGGAACGGCAGCAACGGCAGCCCCGCCGACTTCACGCTCAACGGCGGCACCTGCTCGGCCTCCTGACGGCCGGGCTCCGGAAACACGCCGCGGGGACGACCGCCGTGCCCGCCGGTCCACCGGGACCGGCGGGCACGGGCCGCGCGCACGGACGGGCACCGGCGTCCGGAGGGTTCAGGGCAGCGGTAGGGTTCGCTCCGACGAACCGTCCGGGAGGGGTCGAGGAGAAGTGCGGACGAAGGCGCGCGGCCGGCGGGCCGCGGTGGCGCTGGCGACGGTGGCGGCGGTACTGGCGGGAGCGCCGGGCTGCATCACGGTGCACGGCGAGGAGGCCGTCGTACCGGCGACCACCGAGGCCGGGGCGGAGAAGGTCCTCGACCACTTCACCGAGACCAACAACGAGGCCAACCGCACCCACGACGCCGAGCTCAACGCCACCATCGAGACGGGCGCGCTGGGCGCCATCGACCAGGCCGGACTGCGGGCCCGGCGCACCGTCGACCCCGACGGCGACCCCGGCCACGAGCCGCTGGAGCTGACCGACTCCCGCTTCCTGATACCGCGGCAGGCGGGCTGGCCCAAGTTCTTCGTCGCGGACACCGCCAGCAACCGCAGCCCCGGCAAGCGCTGGCTGCTCGTCTTCACCCGGGGCGGCATCGACGAGGACTGGAAGGTGTCGTACCTGGCGGTGCTGAACGAGGCGGCGGTGCCGGACTTCGCCGAGGACGGCGAGGAGTACGTCGAGGAGGTCCCCACCGGCGAGACCGCGAAGCTGGCCGTCGCACCGCGGGACCTCAGCCGCGGCTACACCGACTACCTGCGCGAGGGCGGTGACACCTTCGCGGCGGGCCCGCTGACCAGCGGACTGCGCGAGGAGCGGAAGAAGACCTCCGACTCCCCCGGCGCCCGTACCGAGTGGGCCGACCTGCCCGCCGAGGACGCCCGGTTCGCCCCGGTGGGGCTGCGCACCGAGGACGGCGGGGCGCTGGTCTTCTTCACCTCCCACCACCAGATGAAGCAGACCGTCGCCGAGGGCTTCGAGCCCCAGGTGAAGGACCCGCTGCTGCGGGCGCTGCTGGAGGGCGAGCCCGAGCAGTCGGTGACCTATGTCCGGGTCGCCGTCCAGGCGGCGTCCGTCCCTGCCGCCGACGCCGCCGACCCGGCGGTGACGGTGGTCTACCGGCTCCAGGGCGTGACGGCCCTCAAGGGCGGCTGACCGGCGGGACGGGGCCGTACGCGGAGGCGGAGGCGGAGGTGGACAGCCCTCGGGACGGCGGGCGGTCCGGCCCTCGTCCCCGTACTGTCCGAACGCGGCGGTCACGGCCCCGGGAATCGCTCTGACCGGCCCCTGCCTCGCCCTGCTTGGCACGGGGCCGCCGTGAGCCGGTGGGACCGCGTGCGGAGCGGCTAGCGCACCGGCCAGGCCGCCGGGTCGTGACCCGGCTCCTCCTCCGCGTGGGCCGCGCAGGCGTCCGTCAGGGCCTCCAGCAGCGTCAGCGGGTCGGGCAGCGGGCGCTCGGGGGCGCGCAGCCAGCCGACCGAGGGGGCGCCGGAGTCGTCGCCGGGCAGCCGTGCGGGCGGTACGAGGACGTAGCTGCCGCGGCAGTGCCAGCGCAGCCCTGGGTGCTCGTCCAGGGTCTCGGGGTGGCAGTCCAGCTCGCAGGGCCACCACTCGTCCTCGTCGTCCGGGGTGCCGCGGGTGGCGGTGAAGAACATCATCCGGCCCGACCACGGCTCCTCCCCGCACACCGCCACCGGACCGACCTCGACGCCCTCGGCCTCCAGCCGCTCCAGCGCGGCCCGTCCCGCGTCCAGCGGCACGTCCAGCACGTCGTGGGCGCGGCCGGTGGCGGTGACGAAGTTCGCCAGCGGCCGGCCGGCGGCCCACCGGGCGATCCGCTCGGGGTCGGTGGTGGCCTCCGTCTGCCAGGCGAAGGAGACGGGATGGCGGCCCGGCGTGGGGCAGCCGATACGGTCGCAGGAGCAGCCGTAGCCCTCGGGGTGCGCGGCGGGCGCCAGCGGGAACCCCGCGGCGGCGGCGTTCAGCAGCAGATCCTCGCGGTGGCGGGCCGCTTCCTGCGCGGCGCTCGTCCGCGCGTCGTCGCGGGAGCGTCGGCGCAGCCACCGGGAGAACCTGCTTTCGCTTTCCATCTACCGCCTACCGCCTCACTCGCAACCGGGAACCGTTGGTGTCCGAGGTGACTCCGAGAGTACGGAACGGGGCGCCCGCGGCCGGGCGGATTCCGGATAACTCGTTCCAGGGAACTCGGATGTCACCCTTCCATCCTGCATCCTCCGGTGCCGTGGGCGGGTGGCCGGGGGTGGTCGCGTGTGTCACCCCGGTGTCACCGGGGCCGCTCCGGCCGGACGACGGCCGTCCCGTTCACCGTTCCCCGGCGCCGTCCCGTGCATCGCCCCCGGCGCCGTCCCAGGCGTCGCCCCAGGCGGCGTCCCGGGCGGCCCGGTAGCCCGCGCCCTGCCGCTTGGTGACGGTCTCGCGCCGCAGCCCGCCTCTTTCCGGGTCCGGTCCGGCACACAGCTCCAGCAGCACCTGTCCCTTGCGGATCTGCGGTTTCCGCACGATCCGCGCCCCGGCGGGCGCACCGTCCGTGCCGGGCCGGACGGCGGCGACATAGGAGAACTTCTCGTCCTCGTACGCCAGCGAGCCGCCCTTGACCTGCCGGTGGAGGGAGGAGCGGCTGATCCGGGCGGCGAAGTGGCACCAGTCCGCGGCCGGCTCCATGGGGCACGCGGCGCTGTGCGGGCAGGGCGCCAGGACGCGCAGCCCGGCGTCGATCAGCCGCCCGCGCGCCTCGATGATCCGCCGGTAGCCGTCCGGGGTGCCCGGCTCGACGACGACCACGGCGTCCCGGGCCGCCGCCGCGGCGGCCTCCACCAGGGCCCGGCGGTCGTCCTCGGCCAGCTCGTTGAGGACGTAGGAGACGGTGACCAGGCCGGCCTCCGGCAGCCGGGTGCCCACTCCGATCCGCTCGCGCCGCCACCGCGCGCCGCGCAGCGCGGCCGAGCCGGAGGCCGCGGCCAGCTCCCGGCCCACCGCGAGGGCGGGCTCGGCCCAGTCCACGACGGTGGTCTCCCGGGCGCGGCCACCGCTCCCCCTGCCGTCACCGCCGCCGTCGCCGAGGACGGCGGCGGCCGCCCAGACGGCCGCGCCCGTACCGCCGCCCACGTCCAGGTGGGTGTCCGGGGCCAGGCCCGGCGCCCGGTCGGCGAGCGCCGCCAGCGCGGCGCGGACCGCGCCGAAGGTGGCGGGCATCCGGTAGGCGGCGTAGGCGGCGACGTCCGCCCGGTCCCGCAGGACGGGCGCGTGGGTGGGGACCTTCCCCCGGTAGCTGCCGATCAGCCGCTCGACGGCCCCGGCCGCCTGCCGCGGCGGCAGGCCGTCCAGCAGGCCGGCGAGCGCGGCGCGCAGCTCCTCGTCGGTGCGGCGGGAGGCGGTACGGGCGGCGGGGCGGAGGGCGGTACGGGGGTCGGGCACCCGGAAAGTGTAGGCGGACCGGCGCCCCCTACGGCCGGTGCTCCGTGGCCCCGCCGGCCGCCCGGACGGTGCGGCGCCGTCCGGTGACCTGCGAGGCCGGCAGGCGTCCGGCCCGGGCGGCACCGGTCAGGGTGTCGCCGGTGACCGTCACCGCGAAGGCCAGGTTCAGCCGCAGGGGCCTGGTGACGGCCTGCTTCCAGGTGAGCCGGTCGCCGTCGAGGACGACATCGTCGAGGGGGACCTCCTCTCCCGCCCCGTGGGCGGTCCCGGTCAGGGCGCCGTCCCGGCGCAGGAGTTCGACCACGGCCCTGATCCTGCCGACGGGGGTGGCGATGGACAGGTCCCAGGTGCCTTCGACGGGCATGCTGCTGCTCTTTCCGACGGCGCGGTGCGGGGCGGGTGCGGGTGTGCGTGCTCAGAAGCCGGCGGGCACCGGGCCCTGCCGGCGCCAGACGGTGCCGCGGCGCTCGTGGGCGAACAGTTCCTCGACGGCGTGCGCGATCCGGGGACCCGCCTCGCGCTCCAGCAGATAGAGGCCGAGGTCGAGTCCGGAGGTGACGCTGCCGGCGGTGACGAGGTCGCCGTCGTCGACGATGCGGGCCTTCACCGCGTGGACGCCGGTGGCGTCGAGCATGTCCAGGCCGAGGTGGTGGGTGGTGGCATGACGGCCCTCCAGCAGCCCGGCCATGGCCAGGACGAGCGAGCCGCCGCACACCGTGCCGACCGTCACCCGCGGGTTCTCCATCGCCGCCGCCAGCAGCCCGGGCAGCCCGGTGGTCAGGGTGCGGCCCAGCAGGACGGGGATGAACTCGTCCTGCCGCCACTCCCCGGCGTCCGCGTCCTGGCCGTGGTCGCGGTCGGGGACCTCGCCGGGCTCACCGACACGGCCCGAGGCACCGGGCACCACGACCAGGTCCGCGCGCCCGGGGTCGAGCGCGGCGGTGGCGCGCAGCGCCAGGCCCCCGGTGCCGCTGACCACCTCGCGCGGCCCCTCGGCGGAGACCAGTTCCACGCTCACCGCACCGCCGGAGGCGGTGCCGCCGGCGTACAGCACCTCGTAGGGGGCGATGGCGTCGAGCGGGTCGAAACCGTCGAACAGGACGATCTGGGCGTGCATGGCGGCTTCCTCCGGATACGGCGGGCCCGGTCCGCGCCGGGATCGCTCCCGACGCTAGGCGGCTGCCGTTCCCGCTCCCAGTGGCATTGGCGACACCTTCCAACGAGATAGTGCCACGAGCCCCACGCCACGTTTCCGGGCTGGTCGAAGCGGGGTTACCGAGGTGCCGGGACTCGTACGGGTGTCCCGCGGGCGGGTATCTTCCGGCCATGCACACCGTCGCCGTCCTCGCACTGGACCGGGTGATCCCCTTCGACCTCTCCACCCCGCTCGAGGTCTTCGGCCGTACCCGGCTGCCGGACGGCCGTCCCGGCTACCGGATCCGCGTGTGCGCGGAGCGTCCGGAGACCGACGCGGGCGCCTTCTCCCTGCGCGCGCCCTGGGGGCTGGAAGGGCTCGGGGGCGCGGACACGATCATCGTGCCCGGCACCACCGCCCCCACGGCCCCGCTCGCTCCCGCCGTCCGCCACGCGCTGCGGACGGCCGCCGGGGAGGGCACCCGCATCGCCTCCATCTGCTCGGGCACCTTCGTCCTGGCCACCACCGGGCTCCTGGACGGTCTGCGGGCCACCACCCACTGGAACGCGGCCGGTCTGCTGGCCGCCGCCCACCCGGACGTCGAGGTCGACCCGGACGTCCTGTACGTCGACAACGGGCAGTTCCTCACCTCGGCCGGTGCCGCCGCGGGCCTGGACCTGTGCCTGCACCTGATCCGCCGCGACTACGGTTCGGCCGTCGCCGCCGACGCCGCCCGGCTGTCCGTCATGCCCCTGGAACGCGAGGGCGGACAGGCCCAGTTCATCGTCCACGACCACCCGCCCGCCCCCGGGGCTCCGTCCTCGAACCCCTGCTCGGCTGGCTGGAGGACAACCTGGACGCCGACCTCTCCCTCGCCGACATCGCCGCCCACGCCGGGGTCAGCACCCGGACCCTGATCCGCCGCTTCCGCGAGCAGACCGGCACCACACCGCTCCAGTGGCTCCACCGCGCCCGCGTCCGCCGGGCCCAGCACCTGCTGGAGACCACCCGGCAGCCCATCGAACGCATCGGCGCCCAGGTGGGCTTCGGCTCCCCCACCGCCTTCCGGGACCGCTTCAGGCGCGTCACCGGTGTCAGCCCGCACGCCTACCGCCGCGCCTTCGGCTGACGCGGCACTCCCCGGACGGGTCAGGCCGCAGCGCGCAGCAGTTCGGCCGAGACGGACCACAGCCGCTCGGCCGCCGCGGGGTCGAGCGCCCACCGCTTGACGGCGTGCGGGTGCTCGGCGGGGTCGGCGTCGTCGGGCACGGTGTACGCCTCGCGCGCGTCGTCGAGGTAGTGCCCGCCGGTGTTCGCGAACTCCGGTGCCACCGCGGCGACCAGGGTCGTGGCCGCGCCCTGCCGCACGGTCTTGTACCTGAAGACCCCCGCCGCCTCGTGCCGGGCGAACTCCTCGCGCAGTTCCCGCGGGAAGTGCCGCTGGAGTCCGGTGGAGATCCCCCCGGGATTGACGGCGTTGGCGGTGATCCCGTCATCGGCCCACCGCCGGGTGGCCTCGACCGCGAACAGGACGACGGCCGTCTTGGACCGCCCGTAGGCGAGCATCGGGTCGTAGGGCCGCCGGTGGAAGTGGAGGTCGTCGAAGTGCACCGGCGAGTACATGTGCCCGGCGGAGCTGAGTGCCACGACGCGCGAGCCGCCGCGCTCGGCGGCGCCGGCGGCGAGCGCGGCGTGCAGTCCGAGGGCCAGGGCGAAGTGGCCGAGGTGGTTGGTGGCGAACTGCAGCTCCCAGCCCTCGGCGGTGCGCGTCTCCGGGGTGGCCATGATGCCCGCGTTGTTGACCAGCAGGTGGAGGGGGCCGTTCCAGTCGGCCAGGAAGCGGCCGACCGAGCTCCGGTCGGCCAGGTCGAGGTGCGCGACCCGGATGTCGTCGTTGCCGGTCGTCGCGGTCAGGTCCCGCGCGACCCGCGCGCCGGCCGCCGTGTCGCGCACCGCCAGGGTGACCTCGGCTCCGGCGCGGGCCAGCGAGCGGGCGGTCTCGACGCCGATGCCCGAGGCGGCGCCGGTGACGACGGCGCGGGTACCGGAGAGATCGACACCCGCCACCACCTCGTCCGCGGTGCTCTGGGCGGTGAAGGCCGTGGTGATCGGGGAGGGGGAGACGGACATGGCTGACCTCCAAGAGGAAACAAACTAGTTGGTTACTTCTCTTCGACCGTAGGGCACTCCCGGCCTCCGGTCAAACAAACTGGTTAGTTACCCTGGAGGAATGAGGGACGCACAGGCCACCCGCCGCCGCCTGCTCGACGCGGCCGCCGCCGAGTTCGCCGCCCATGGGATCGCCGGGGCCCGCGTCGACCGGATCTCGGCCGACGCCCGGGTGAACAAGGCACAGATGTACGCCTACTACGGCAACAAGGACGGTCTCTTCGACGCGGTCTTCGAGGACCACGTCGAGCAGATCGTCCACGCCGTGCCCATGACGGCCGAGGACCTCCCCGGCTACGCCACCCGCCTCTACGACGCCTGCCTGGCCCGCCCCGAGCTGGTCCGGCTGGCCGCCTGGGCACGCCTGGAGCGCGTGCCCACCGGCCCCCTGGTGAGCGGCACGGACGCCCGGAGCGCGCACAAACTGGGGGCGATCGCCGCGGCGCAGCGCGCCGGGCACATCGATCCGTCCCTCGCCCCGGCCGACGTACTCTCGATCGTCACGGCGATGGCACTGACCTGGTCACCGGCCGGCCTGATCCACACCGCCGCCCCGGACGAGCCCGAGAGCGAGCACGAGGGCCGGCGCCGCGCCCTCGCCCGGACCGTGCGCCGCGCCTTCGCCCCCGAACCCGAATCCGAGCCCGCAGCCCCGGCGCGGCCGGCACCGTGACGCCCTGCGGCACCGGGGCCCGGCGCGGCGCGGCGCGGGCCGTCCGCCACCGGCACCGGGCTCACCCCGGTCCGAGCGCGGCGAGCTGTACGAGCAGCAGGACCAGCCGGTACGCCTCGGCGAAGTCGGCGGCGGCGAAGGCGACCGTACGGCCGCCCGCGGCACGTGACACGCCCGGCACGAGTGCGGCCAGGTCCACCATGTACGGCGCGGAGAGGTCGATCTCGACGTCCAGCGGCCCGGCGAGTGGGCACCGTCCGTCAGACGGGCATCACCGGCACGTCGTACTGCGGGATCCATCTGTCCCTGGTCACCAGGGACATGCCCTCGATCTGCGCCTGGGCCACCAGTATCCGGTCGAACGGGTCCCGGTGGATCTCCGGCAGCCTGCCCGCCCGCACGCCGTGTCCGGCGGTGACGGGCAGACCGGTGAACTGGCAGTCTCGCACCCGCTCGGCCAGGTCCTCCGGCCCTTTGAGCTTTCCGAGGGACTGCTTGACCGCGATCTCCCACGGTGTCACGGCGCTGACGTGGACGGCGGGCTCGGTGTCGAGCAGCTCCTTGATCTCCTCGGACAGCTCCGGGGAGTCGTCCAGCCACCACAGGAGCACGTGGGTGTCGAGCAGGAGCCGCATCAGCGCGTCCCGAAGGTGTCGGTGATGTCGTCGGGCAGCTCGTCGAAGTCGTCCGGGATGTGGATGCGGCCCCGGAGCGAACCCCGGCCGGTCCGCCTCACCTTGGGCCGGAAGGGCACCACCCTGGCCACCGGCTCCCCCGCCTTGCTGATGACGACCTCCTCGCCCGTGGCGACCTCCTCCAGGATCCGGGAGAAGTACGTCTTGGCCTCGTGCACGTTGTACTGGTGGGCTGCTTCCACGGCTGCCTCGCAATACGGTCGTCGGGTGGACCAACCTCAGCCCGGGCGTCCCGCTGTCCGCCTTCCCCGGGCGCGGCGCCGGGCCCCGGGCCTGCACCGGGGCGGCGGGACGGCCCGCGGGGCCGTTCAGCGGGTTTGCGCCCATACGGTCAGCAGACTCACCGCGGTGGCGCCCGCGCCGTAACAGGCGCCGCGCAGGAACTGGTCGGCCGCGACGTTCCGGCGCCGGGCGGCCCACCGGGCCCAGCCGCGTGCCGCCCGGCGGCAGCGGGCCCGCCGGGACGGGACCGGCGGCTCCTCACCCGCGGCTCCCGGCGGGTCGTGGTGCGTTCCCATGATCTGCTTCTTCTCCTCCGTGTCGTGGCTGTCGTGGCCTGTCGTGGCCTGTCGTGGGGTGGCGTGCCCGGCGGATCAGCCGACGGGCAGCGGCAGTTCCCCCGGGGACTGCGCGGGGCGGATCTCCTCGAAGGAGACCTCGCCGCCGGGGCCGGTGCGGACGCCGTGGACGGCGGGCTCGGGCAGGCTGTTGTAGTGGAAGGGCGTGGAGAAGTAGTACGCGCCGGTGTCCGGCAGGACGACCAGGTCCCCGGGCGCCAGTTCCGGCAGGGCCCGGTCGCGGGCCAGCAGGTCGCCGGCGAAGCAGGCCGGCCCGGCGACGTCCTGCCGCACCGGCGGCCCGTCCTTGGCACGGCCGTCGGGGCGGTGCGCCTCGATGCGCAGCGGCCAGGAGTCCGGGGCGAACACCGTCCGGGTGGCGACCTGCACCCCGGCGTGGGTGATCGCGACGGGACGGCCGCCCGCGTGCTTGGTGTACTCGACGTATGCGGCGGTGAAGCCGTTCTTGGCCAGCACCGAGCGTCCGAACTCGGTGACGATCCCGTACCCGCCGTCGAACAGCGTCGGCGCGTGCGCGCGCAGGGCGGCGGCGTAGTCTCCGAAGCCGGGTCCGGCCTCGTCACCGGTGAAGTCGACCGGCAGCCCGCCGCCGATGTCGATGCCGGTCACCTGGCGCCGGCCGAGCCGACGGTTGACCTCGTCGGCGAACGCCACGGCCTGTGCGACGCCCCTGGCGATCAGCTCCAGCGGACAGCCCTGCGAGCCGACGTGGGTGTGCACCCGGGTGAGCCAGGGGTGGTCCTGATAGGCCGCCAGCAGCTTCTCGCGGCTGCCGGGGTCCGTCAGGGGGATGCCGAACTTCGAGTGCCGGGTGGCGGTGCTCATCGCGTCGATCGTCCCGCCGCCGAGCTGGGGGTTGACGCGCACCCCGATCGGCGACCGGGCGGGCCCGTCACCGAGGAGGGCCGCGATCCGCGTCAATTCCTGGAAGCTGTCGGCGTTGACCGCGACGCCCGCCGCCAGGGCCCAGCGCAGTTCCGCGACGGTCTTGGCCGGGGAGTCGAACACGATCCGCTCCGGCGGGAAGCCGGCCGCCACCGCGCGGGCGAGCTCCCCGGCGGTGGCGGCCTCGCAGCCCATGCCGAGGCGCTCCAGTTCCGCCAGGACGGGTACCAGGGAGTTCGCCTTGGCGGCGAAGGCGTGCAGGACGCGGGGCGGGCCGGGAAACGCCCGGTGCAGGGAGGCGACCGTGGCGGCGACCCCGTCGAAGTCGACGAACCCGGCCAGCACGGCCCGCTCGCCGTGCAGCAGGCCCTGCTGCACGGCGGCCCGCAGGACGTGCTCGCGCCGGGCGGCGGGACGAAGGGCGGGTCCGGGGGAGGATTCAGGGGCGGGGAGGTCGGTCATGGCAGCCTTCCGGTGCGGTTTCCTCGGCCGGTGTACCCGGCCCGGCTACCCGGCCGGGCGGCCGGGTACCGCACCAGGCTGCCCCCGGGCACGGGGAGGCGTCTTCGTGGCACCTTCCCAGATGCCGCGGCGGAGGCCGTACGACCGGGCAGCCGTACGGGGCGCGGGCCGCCGCCGCTGTGCGCGGCGACGAAACGGGGCCGCTCCCGTGGTGGCGGCGGACAACCGGCCGCTCAGCCGCCGCCGAGCAGCCGGAGCTGGAGGTGGGCGAGCAGCCGGGCATCGGGGTCTGCCAGGTCCAGTCCCGACACCTCGGTGATCCGGCGGAGCCGGTAGCGCAGGCTGTTGGGGTGCACGCCCAGCGCCCGGGAGGCGGCGGACACGTCGCCGAAGTGGTCGAGGTACGCCCGCAGGGTCGCCACCATGGTGCCGCCGTTGCCGTCGTCGAGCGCCGTCAGCCTGGCCACGGGGGTCCGCGGTGGCAGTGGCAGTCCGTCGAGGGCGTCCCGCACCCGGGAGAGGGCGACCCGTTCGGCCATCTGGTCCACCCGTGCGACGGTACGGGACTCCCCCGGCGCCAGCAGGGCCCGCAGCGCGTCCTCGGCCGACCGGCGGGACTCCGGCAGCTCCGCCGGCTCCGCGACCACCTCGCCCAGCCCGATCCGCACGTCCGCGCCGAACGCGGCCGACACCTGCTCCACCAGCGACCTGCCCAGTCGCGCCGCCTGCTCCTCGGCACGCCGCCGGTCGGCGTCCAGACCGCCCAGCACCACCAGCGTCCGGCGGCCGTTCAGCGGGACGGCCACCGCCCGGTGCCGGTGGGCGGCGCAGTACAGGGCCAGCAGCCCGTGCAGCCGCGCGTCCCCGTCCCCGTCGCTCCCGTCCAAACCGGTGCACACCGCCAGGACCGCGCAGTTCCCCCGTACCGGCAGCCCGGCCCGCTCGGCCAGCGCCCCGGCCGGCCCGCGCCCCTCCAGCAGGGCGCGGGCCGCGTCACCGACGAGGCGCTCGTGCCCGCCGCGCGTGCGGTGGTGGAGGAGGTGGGCCGCGGCCGACCGGGCCGCGGCCCGCAGGGCGTCGGCGGCGTCCGGCGCCAGCGGCCGGCCCTCGGCCGCCACCCAGATCGAGCCCAGCACCTCGCCGCCCGCCCGGACCGCCACGACCAGCCGCTCGGGGTTCTCCCCGCCCGCCGGACGGTGCAGTACGTCACCCGCTCCCCACAGCGCCCGGAAGAAGCCGTCCTCCCGCATCGCCTCGACCCGCCACCGGGGCACCCGGCGGCCCAGGATGGTCAGCCGCCGCAGCTCGTCCACGTCCCCTTCCGTGGCGGAGTGGGCGAGCACCCTCGACTCGGTGTCCTCGATCGTCACCGCCCCGCCGACCAACGCCGCCACCGCGTCGGCCAGCCCGTTCAGATCCCCCGGCGGCACGGCCGCCGTCCGCGGGTCGGGCGGGACACCCACCGAGGCCAGCCCGGCCCGCAGCACGCTCACCAGCCGCGCCCAGGGGCACCACGCCGTGCGCAGCAGCACCGCGACACCGGCCTCCTCGGCGACCGTCCGCAGCGCCGGGGGCGGCTGCCGCCCCGAGGGACCCGGCCCGAACACCACGGCCGCCGCACCGGTGCCGCCCGCCCGGCGCACCACGTCGGCGGCGACGGCCGACTCCGGATCCACCCCGACAGCCAGCACCAGTTCCCCCGGGCCCGTCCCGGGCTCCAGCTCGTCCAGCACGGTCACCCCGGCGACCGCCGCCCCCGGGCCGCACGGCGCCGCGCACAGTTCCAGTACCCCGGCGCCCACCACCGACAGCAGCCCCTCCAGCGTGACCCGCGCCGCCCCGGCGGCACCCTCCCCCGGTAACACGTCCATCCCCACCGGCTCCCCCTCCCCCGCGCCCGGACTGCGGGCGACGCTCCGGGCACGTAGCGTAAGGCAGGTGTCCGCGCCGGGTCCGGACATCAGCGGACTTCCCGCCCGGAGCCTCCCGGCTGCCCCCTCCCCGCGGAACGACCGCGCGGAAGGTCGTGTCGGCGGCACGCGGACACCCGGCGATCCCCGCCCCCGGCCCTCCGTGCGCTCCCTTCCCCGGGAACGCGGGAGTGGACGATGAACCCCTCCGCCGGTCCCGCCATCCACAGGAGTGGAACGTCTCCGGGGAACCGGCACACGGTTCCCGGAACGACGGCGACCCCGCCGCGTCCCCCTGCCCCTGTCCACTGCCCGGCGCGCAGGTCGCGAACAGCGTCCCGGCTCCCGCCGGTGTCGGAGCCCGAGCACGAAGAGGAACACCCTTGATCCGTTCACGACTTCACCGCGTCCTGCTGTCCGCAGCGGTACTGGCCGGCGCTCTGGGGGCGCTCAACGCCCCGGCGGCACAGGCTCACTACAGCGAGTGCCCCAAGGGGCACTTCTGCGTCTGGCAGAACAACGGCTACGAGGGCCGTTTCTTCTCCAGCCCTCACGATGTCCCCAACATCGGCAGCTACATGAACGACCGCACGACCTCGGTCTGGAACCGGACCGACCACACCGTCTGCATGTACCGGGACCAGAACTACGGTTACCCCATGGGGTGCTACGGCTCCGGCGGCTCGGTCTCCGCCCTGCCGATCCACAACGACGAGCTGACCAGCTTCAAGCGCGCGTAGTCCCGCCCTCCGGGACGGACGCACGAGGCGTCACCGGGTGGCCCGCCCGGCGGGCGGGCCACCCGTACGGCCGACGGCCCGGCGGCGCCCGCGCGCAGCGCCGGACCGCCGTCCAGCCCCGGCGCCGCTGCGAGAGAAGCCGCCACAGAGGCTCGCATGTCGCCGAAAAGAGCCTTGACTCTCGGCATGCGCTTGATCACTGTATGTGCAAGGCTTGGGATGCTCACCCTGGAGGAGCCATGGCTTTGCGGTTTGTCGGGATCGACCCCGAGACAAACGGCGGAAACTGCCCGTCGGTGTGGATCGACGAAGAGACCGGAGATCTCCTCTTTCAAGGGTGGGAAGTCGTTGATGGCCCTACGCTGAGCGAGGTCGCGGCGCGGAGCCCGATCGCGAGGCACGAAAAGATCGTACGGCTGCCCGCACGGATGCGGGCGATCGTCCAGGAGGCGTGCGGTGGTGGAGCGGCCGACCTTCGATGAGTTGTTCGCCGAGTGCTCACAGTCGGCCGTGCACTTGGAGATGCGGGACATGTACACGCCCGACGATCCCACCTACCTCGACTGGAAAGCCGGTGTGACGTACGACCCGGTGGAGCGGTTCCGCGACTGGCACGACTTAATTGTCACCACGGTCGCCCGGGGAGTGGAGGTCCGCCGGGCCCGTGTCGTCTCGGAACCGGTGACCGACTTCGTCCGCCACGAGTACGAGACGACGTCTGTGCTGAACATTCCCTCCGGGGAGCGGGTGCGCTGGCTCAGCCGACGGCTGGCCTCTGACTTGGCACTGCCCGGTAACGACTTCTGGGTCTTCGACAACAGACTGGTGCGTTTCGGCCACTTCTCCGGAGACGGTACCTATCTGGGCCAGGAGTTGGTGGACGACCCGGCCGTGGTGAAGCTGTGCTGCTCCGCCTTCGAAGCGGTGTGGGAGCGGGCGGTCGACCATACGGACTACCGGCCGAAGTAAGAGCCGGACGGATATCCACGGATGGCACATCAGACCAGCAGCAACAACGAGGTATCCGGCGGCGAGGCAGGGAGCGTCGTACAGGCCGGTACCGTGCACGGCGGTATTCACCTGGCGGCTCCGAGACGCCACACCGCACCGCCGCCTCATCAGCTTCCCCTGCGACCGGCCGGTTTCGTGAACCGGCTGGACAGTCTTGGCAGACTGAGCGACCTGCTGTGGATGCAGCGCTCCGGCGAAGGCCAAGCCGATGCAGTGATCTCCACCGTCGCGGGGGCTCCCGGAGTCGGCAAGACAGCACTGGCTCTGCATTGGGCTCATGGTGCACGGGACCACTTCCCCGACGGGGACCTGTACGTGGATATGCAGGGATATGGGCCGGGTACGGCCCTGGCTCCGTTACAGGCCCTGGACACGTTCCTGCGTACTTTGGACATACCGGCCGACAACATCCCCGACACGGTCGAGGAGCGGTCCGCCTTGTTCCGGTCGCTGTTGTCGGGCAAGCGCATTCTGGTCGTCATCGACAATGCGTCGACATCGTCCCAGGTACGCCCTCTGATACCGGCTGCCGGTGAATCCTTCACCGTGGTGACGAGCCGGAGCACACTCACTGGACTGGTTGCTAGAGAAGGAGCGGTCCGCGTGACGTTGGACATCCTGACGCCGGCGGAGTCGGTCGAACTTCTGTCGCGGTTCGTCGGGCCCGCCAAGGTGCGGGACGAAGCGCCGCAGGCGCTGCGGCTGGCCGAGTTGTGCGGTTACCTGCCCATCGCGCTGCGGGTGGTCGGGGAGCGGGCCTCCGGCAGACCTCGTCTGTCGCTGGGGGAACTGGTCGAGGAACTTGAGGAGGAGCAGGTCAGGCTCGATGCCCTGGCGTCCGAGGAGGACGAACTCAGCGACACCCGCGCCGCCTTCTCCTGGTCGTACCGGGCGCTGGATCCGCCCTTGCAGACAGCGTTCCGGCGTCTCGGTCTCCATGCCGGTCCCGATATCGGGGTCGGGGCCGCGGCTGCGCTGATCGGGTGCCGGCCCTCGGCGGCCAAGCGGCTGCTCCGGGCGCTCACGGACGTCAATCTGCTGCAGGAGGTCTTCGCCAACCGCTTCCGGATGCACGACCTGCTGCGTGCCTACGCGCTTGAGCGTGCGGTCGCGGAAGACGACCAGGCAGAACGCACCCGGGCCGTCCGGCGGGCGCTGACCTGGTACCTGCTGGTCACGGACCTGGTCCGGCGCGGCATCCTGCCGCACTCCGTCGCGATCCCCCTGGTTCCGGCCCATGAGGTGGAGGTCGGGGAACCGTTCCGGGACAGCTCCGAAGCGCTGGACTGGTTCGACACCGAACGCATCAACGTCCTGGCCGCACTGCGACAGGCGTCGGACTACGGGCAGTTGGACATCCTGTGGAAGCTGTCCCTGGCCCTCAGCGGTCCGCTGGAGATGCGCTCGCACTGGTCCGACTGGGAGAGCACCATGCGGACGGGCCTGTCGGCCGCGCAGACGCTGGGCGACACCTACGGCGAGGCCGTCTGCCATCTGGTCCTGGGAGATGCCACCTGGCGCGTCGGCCGGTTGGAGGAAGCCTTCGAGCAGTACCGGAACGCCTCCCGCGTCGCCAGCGGCATCCCGGACTCCTGGATCGAGGGATTCGCCCGGCGCGGTATGGGGCTGCTGGAGGAGGAACGGGAACGGTACGAGGCCGCGCTTCCCCACTTCGAGACGGCGCTGCGCGTCTTCCGGTCCGGTGGTCACCGGCGGGGGGAGGGCATGTCCTTGCTGAGCATGGCCAAGTGCGTACGGGTGCTGGGCGATCCCACCGAAGCCGTCGAGCACGGGCACCGGTTCCTTGAGATCTTCCAGGAGCTCGACGATCCGTGGACTCTGGCGTGGGGCAGACTCGCCCACGCCTCCGGCCTCATGGACACCGGCCGTGAGAATGACGCCAGAACCTGCCTGGACCAGGCGCTGGAAGCCTTCAGGGAATTCGGGGACCACCGTAGTGAGGCCATGGCTCTGACCACGTACGGGGAGGTCTGCCAACGCTTCGGGAAACACGGCGAGGCGTGCTCTCACTGGGCTGCGGCAGCCGATCTCTACCAGGCTCTGGGCGACCCACAGCACGAACAGCTCCGCGCCCGCCTGAGAGAAAGTCGGCTGCCGGACCAGTCATGACGGCCCGGCAGCACCGGTCGTTCCCGGTCCCGGGCCGCGGCACCGACCGCGCGTCCTCTCCCGCCTTCAGCACCGCCCGGAGCAGCCACGCCATCGGCGTGATCGAGCGGCCCGAGTACAGACGGCGCCGAGCGCCCGAAGGCCGAAACGTCTTTCAAAGCCGCACCCGGCACTCACTCCGGTCGACCGTCCCGTACGGTCAGCGGCTCGGCGGCGTCCACCCGCAGCGCGGGGCCCTCGTCCATCCCCAGCACCATCGTGAAGCCGCCCAGGGGCGACCGTTCCCCCCGGACGCTGCGGACCGTGTGCCACAGCCCCCACACCCTGACCTGCTGCCCGGCCTGGACGGTCACCGCCGCGACCTCCCGCTCGGCGGGCACCGCCACCAGGTCCGAGGCCTTCAGTTCGGCCCACACCGTCTTGCCGAACCCGCACGCGCGCCTGCGGACGCCCCAGCGGTGGGTCAGCGTCTCCACGAGCAGCAGCCCGCGTCCGCGTGTCTCGTCGTCGTCCGGCCTGCGCACCACGGGCCAGCCGCCGCCCGCGTCGCTCACCTCCAGCCGCAGCAGGCCCTCCGCCCCGGAGTGCTCGATCCGCACGCCCACCTGCCGCCCCTTGGGCACGCTCACCCGCAGGGCGTTCGTCACCAGCTCCGACAGCACCAGCTCGGCCGCGTCGCGGACGTCCTCCCCCATGCGCCACTCGCCGAGCATCGCGTGCAGCAGCGCCCGCGCTCTGGGGACGCTGCTGTTGTGGCGGGGCAGACGGCAGGTGACTTCGTTCGGTACGGCCATGGCAGCTCCCAGATAATTGGTAACCGGCCGGAATCCCGTTCGAGAAAGACGAGTTGGGAAGCGGGACCCGGCGTCCGCTCCCAGCAGAATGAGTGCGCACCATCCGAATCTGCAACTTTTCCAAGAAAGAAGCTCCGATATTCGCTCTTTCGAGTTAAGGATATTTCTGGGGGCCTGCCGCCCTGATTAACGTGTCGGCATGCTTACGAAGAGCGCCGCACCGAACTCGTCCACCGTCCTCGGTCGCCAACTCGGCGATGAGCTGCGCCGACTACGGGAGGCGGCAGGGCTGACGACTGTCCGGGCAGCCGAAGCTCTCGACTGCACCAAGGGCAAGATCAGCCGGATCGAGAACGGCCGGGTGGCTGTCCGGCTCCCCGACCTGACGGCCATGCTTCACACCTACGAGGTGTCGGACGCCGAACTCCGCGAGCGACTGACCGCGCTGGCGCGCAAGGCCAACCGCCGCCGCAGACGGGGCTGGTGGAACGAGTACAGCTCAGTCCTCGAGGACACCTACCGCGACTACATTACCCTGGAGGCCATGGCGGAGTCCGTCCGCACCTTCCAGGCCCAGCTCGTGCCCGGACTGCTCCAGACCCCGGAGTACATCCGAGCCGTGACGGTCGCCTCGAAGCTCTGGGAGAGGGCGGACGAGATCGAGCAGGTCGTACAGGTGCGCCTGGCCCGACAGGAACGGTTGATCGCTGAATCACCCCTGCGTCTCTGGGCCGTTCTATCGGAGGCGGTGCTCCTTCAGCGGGTCGGTGGACCGCAGGTGATGAGAGCGCAGCTACAGCATCTTCTGGACGCCTCCGAGCGCCCCAACGTGACCGTTCAGGTGCTGCCGTTCTCCCATGGGGCCCATGCAAGTATGTTCGGTCCGTACGTAGTGCTGGGCTTTCCCGAGGAAGGGGCGCTCGACGTGGTGTTGGCGGACAACCCGGCCGGCTCCATGTGGTTTGAGCGGGAGGCGGAAGTTGCCCGTTACCGAAGCCTGTTCGACGCCGCACGTACATCAGCGCTCTCTCCGGTGGAATCCCGTTCCGTCATCCACCGCATCGCCAAGGAGCACAGAACATGAGGGCAGCACACCGCAGCACGCCGGACCTGCCGGACGCGATATGGCGCACCAGCAGCTACAGCGGCGGCAACAACGAGTGCGTCGAGGTGGCGACCAACCTCCCCGGCGCCGTCCCCGTACGCGACAGCAAGCGCCCCGCCGGCCCGGTGCTCGGCTTCGGGGCGGAGGCGTGGGGCGCGTTCCTCGACCACCTGCGCTGAGCGGCCGGGCCGTACGCGTACGGCCCACCTCGCGTGTGTGCCCCGGTGACCGGGCGACCGGTCACCGGGGCACACACGCGGAACCCGGTGGGCGGCGCGGCCCGGAGGGCTCAGCCGGTCAGCGCCGTGGGGGCGGGCGCCGGTGCGTCGACCGGATCGAACTGGGCGTCGAGCGTGATCGTCATGAAGAGGTCGCCCTCGTACATCGGTATCCCGCTGACCCGGCCCATCTGCGGGTCGACCCACACCACGTCGTCCTTGTGGTTGACGCCGCAGACGGCGTGGACGCGGTCCGTCTCCGTCCGTCTGAAGACCACGATGCTCGCCGCACCGTGCCCCGCGCTCTTCAGCCGGGCCGCCACCACCTGCCACACGCGCTGGACCTGGTCTTCCGGCCCCGCCTCCGTGGTCCGCCACTCGGTGTCCAGCCACTCCTTCGTCCGGTCGGTGCCGCCCAGCTCGATTCCCTTCGGGTTGGCCGGGTTGGCGCCCACCGCGTCATGGACCCCGGCCGCCACGGTGGGGTTGCCGGACCAGGAGGCCAGGAAGCTGCGTACCGCGTCGATGCAGTTGCGGCGGTACGCCTCCCCCTCCTCGTCCCGGCGGGGGTTGATCGCCTTCACCCAGTCCGCGGCACCGCCGGAACTGGCCATCGGGCCCTTGGGATCGAGCTTGTTGAGCCGCTGGGTGAGCGGTCCTATGAGGGAGGAGGCGAACGAGGTCGGGTCGGGGAACTGCTTGAAGTTGCCTTTCTTGTCCTTGGGGAAGACCTTTTCCAGGTTCTCCTGGTCCTCCTTCGCCGGCGGCTTGAGCTGGCCGGGCCCGAACTGCCGCTGGTCGTTCGCCAGGGTGCGGCGGGGCTGGTCGTCGTCCTCGACCCGTTGCACGGACGGGCCGGGCCCGTGGCCGGCGCGGTGGGCGTGCCGCTGGACTTCCAGCGTCCGGACCACGGCCGCGTTGCCGGCGGCGCGCTGGAGCCGCAGCACGTCGGCCGGGCTAGCGAGATGACCCGAGTGGCCGGGGGCCGCCGGGGCCGCCCGGTCCGGGCCGGGCGCGGCGGTCCGCTCGGGCCGGTGCGCGGGCGTACGGGTACCGGGGTGGTCGTGTTCCGACAGTTCACTCGCGTGCACGGCGGCGCTCCCCTCCCCTCGGACCTCCTCGAAAGAGGTCTACCGGAGGACGGGCGGGAGCGGGAGACCCGAAAGGGCACCGTCCCGGGCGGCACCGTCGCGTCCGGTGCCCGTCGGAGGCAGTGGGCACCGGATGGACGGGCCGCCCCGGCGGGGCGTGGGCCCGGCCCGTCCGCCGAGGCGCCTCAGCCCACCGCCCGCTTCACGAGCTCGGCGATCCGCGCCTCCGCCTCGGGCGTCACCTCGGTCAGGGCGAAGGCACTCGGCCACATCGTGCCCTCGTCCAGCCTCGCCAGATCGCTGAACCCGAGCGTCGCGTAGCGCGTCCTGAACTTCTCCGCCGCCTGGAAGAAGCAGACGACCTTGCCGTCCAGCGCGTAGGCGGGCATCCCGTACCAGAGCTTCGGGGCGAGGGACGGGGCGGCGGCGGTGACGGCGGCATGGACGCGCTCGGCCATGGCCCGGTCCGATTCCGGCATCCCGGCGATCTTCTCGAGCACGTCCCGCTCCGCCTGCGCCGCCTTCTCCGCGCGCGAGGTACGGCGCCCGGCCTTCTTCACCTCCTGGGCGCGCTCCTTCATCGCGGCCCGCTCCTCGGCCGTGAATCCCTCGTGCGCGCTGCTCTCGGTGCTGCCCATGCCAGGCTCCTTCGGAGGGCTCGGTGTGCGGGGTCCTGGGAGGAGACGCTAGTGCGACCCACTGACACCGGGCCCCCGGCCGTCCGGGCCCCCGTCACCGTCCCGGTGTTCCTTCCCGCCGTCTTTCCGGTGCCGTCCGTTCCGGTTACCCTCCGGGCCGTGATCCCGGGTCAGAGTGCCCTGTCCGTACGGGCACCCGGTCCGGGACCGGCCGGCAGCACCTTCTCCGCCTCTCCACCGCGCGGGAGAACCCCGCACCCCCCACGAGCAGAAAGCAGTGCCGCACGATGGCTGAAGCCCCCCACTCCACTCTTCCGGCGGCAGCCCGCCGGAGCCGGTTCGACTGGCCCGCGCTGCGGGCGGATCTGCGGGCGGCGGTGCCCGACGCCACCGCCGCGCTGGTGATCACGGCGGGCCTCTTCGCCTGGCTGTACGCGCGGGTGGAGTCCGGTACCTCCATGACGCTCCAGGTGATGCCCTATCTGGCCGACGCCGACCAGTACTGGATGTACTGGCTGTGCCAGGCGTTCGGCTGGTCAGGCCTGCTGTGGGCGTGGATCACCGTCGTCCTCGGCCTGGCCCGCTCCAGCGCCCGCCCGGGGTGGCTGAGGGTGTCCGCGGTGCGGATCGAGCGGTGGCACCGCACCACCAGTCTGACCACCATCGGCCTGATGACCGCGCACGCGGCGATGTTCTTCGCGGAGCTGGTACGCGCGAACGAGGACGGAAAGGGCTGGGCGGGGCGGCTGTCCACCGCCTTCGCCGAGGTCTTTGTGCCCGGCGTCTACTCCTCGGGCACGGGACGCACAGCCATCCTGCTCGGGCTGCTCGCCCTCTACCTGGCCGTTCCGCTCGGCCTTGCGTACTACCTGCGCCGGGCCACCGGCGCCCGGCTGTGGCGGGCGCTGCACCGGTTCGTGGTCGTGGTCTACGTGCTGAGCGTGTGGCACACGCTGCTGTACGGCACGAACGTCTGGTACGACGGCGCCTTCCGCACCACGGTGTGGCTCCTCCAAGTGCCTGTCGCCGCCCTGCTGCTGGCGCGGCTGCTGGCCCCCGCACGCCCCGGTGAGCGCCTGCGGGTGCGCGATGCCGCGCGGCGGTCCGGCGCGCTGTCCACGGTGTCCCGGCTGGCGGGCCGGGTCGCCGTCGCGGCCGGCGTCGTCGTCCTGCTCGCGGTCGCCGCCACCGGCCGGGACGGCGGCCGTACCCCCGGCGTCACCGGTGCCGGGCTGAACGTCGAGCGGTGGCAGGTGTGGACCGGGCTGGCCGTGCTGCTCGCCGTCATCGCGGTCGTCGTGTACCGGCTGCGTCCCGCCCGGCGCGGTCCGGCCCCCGAGCGGTCCTGATCGCGCCGCGTCCCGGCCCCGGCAGGTGCTGCCGGGGCCGGGAGGCGAGCGGCGGGGCCGGGCGGGCTCAGGCCCACAGGTCCGCGTCCTCCACGGGTTCGGGCTCGCGGACGTACCACAGGTCGAGCACGTACCGCTCCTGGACCGGGCACTCCCGCCAGGCCCTTCGGAGGCGTTCGAACCCCCATCCCTCCGCGTCGCGGCGGCGGTCGCATTCCACGAGGTGGTCGGCGGTGGCCTGGCGCCCGGCCCACCATGCGCGGCCCTCGTACACCCCGGGCCGGGGCAGGGACATGTCGCCGACCGGCCCGCCCGTGAACGCCCTGACCACCAGGGTGCCGGTCTCCGACTCCAGCGACACCGGAGCGTCGCCCTCCGCCTCCCACGACGGTTCCCGTGGACCGTCCCAGACCCGGACAGTCACCTCCACCTCGATCTCGGACTGCAGACTGTGGAGATAGAGGTGGTAGCCGTTGCCGGCCACCACCCGGGTCCGCGACTCCCCGAGCGCTTCGTCATCACCGAGGTAGGCGTCCTCGTCGTACACCTCCACGATCCGGCGGTCGGGACGAGTCCTGGTGCCGTACTCGGTGATCAGCGCCATGGGAGGGGTTTCCTCGGAAGTCGGGGAACGGCCTTGCCTGCAACGGGTCGTTGCCGAGCATGCGGCACGGTGCTGGCCGTGTCCACATCCGGATCCGTGGCGACCGTGGCCCGGGCACGCCGGTGGCCGCCTTCCCCGCCCCTTCCGATGTGGGCGAGGTGGACGGCGTGGCCCGTCCGGCGGGAGCCGTCGTAGGTGAAGCCGAGCACCCGCACGTCGGGCCGCAGGCACCCGGTGGTCGCCGGGCCGCGGAGGTCGCGCGGCGCTACTCGGCGCCGACGGGCCACAGCCGCAGAAGCCACTCCTCCACGCCCCGGTAGTACAGTTCCCGGCCCACCCGGGTGGCGGCCGCCGCCCGGCCCCGGCAGTACGCGCGGAGGCGGTAGGTGCCCGGGGCGCCGAGGTCGAGTTCGGGGCTCGCCATGCCCCCGTCCCAGGAACGCACCCCGACGCGGCCGTGCGGGGAGGTGAAAGCGGCCGTCTCCACCGCATCCCAGTCCCCGGCGTCCTCCCCCGGCGGCGCACCCGCCCAGAGCTCGACGCGCACCTCGGGGTAGAAGTCGTTACCGCCGCAGGTGAGCGTCACACCATGAGGCCCGGGGTGGACGATGCGGCCGGGGCGCAGCCCCCCGTCGGCACCGGCCTCGTTCACGTCGCACAGGGCGAACTGCCTGTATTCGACACGCGGGCTCGCCGTCACGGCGGCGAGGGGACCGTCTTCGGAGGGCATGGGCTTGGTTTCTCCTGCCGGTTCAGCGGGGCGGGCCGGGCGAGGTCAGGCCCACAGGTCCGCGTCCTCCACGGGCTCGGGCTCACGGACGTACCACAGGTCGAGCACATACCGCTCCTGGACCGGGCACTCCCGCCAGGACCGCCCGATGCGATCGGCGTCCCAGTTCTCGTCGACGCCCCGCCTGATGCACTCGTCGTAGTAGTCGGCGGTGGCCTGCCGCCCGGTCCACCAGGCGCAGCCCTCGTACACCCCGGGCCGGGGCAGGGACATCTCGCCGGCCGGTCCGAAGGTGAACTGGCCGACCACCAGGGTGCCGGTCTCCGACTCCAGCGACACCGGAGCGTCGCCCTCCGCCTCGGGCGGCGGCTCCCGCGGACCGTCCCAGATGCGGATGGCCACCTCGACCTCGATGTCGGGCTGCAGGCTGAGCAGGTACAGGTGATAGCCGTTGCCGGCCACCACCTGGGTCTCTGCCGCGTCCAGTGCGTCGCCGTCACCGAGGTGGGCGTCCTCGTCGTACACCTCCACGACCCGGCGGTCCGGGCGGGCCTTGACGCTGTATTCGGTGATGAGCGGCATCAGGGTACATCTTCCTCCGGACCCGGTTCCCGCGGAACGGCCCGGTGGGCGGCCGGGCGGGCTCAGGCCGGGGCCAGAAGCTCGCCGCCGTCGTTCTCCAGCGCCTTGCGGAGGTCGGCGGGACGCAGGTCGGCGGGCTCGTCCCCCAGCAGGGCGGCGACGGAGCGGTGGAAGTCCTCGGGGCCGGAGCAGGAGGGCGGCAGGGCCAGGAACCAGCGCCAGCCGCGGGGGCGGGGCGGGAGGTCCGCCTCGGTCAGGTACTCGTCGACGGCGGCGTCGATCTCCTCCTGGTCGACGACGGTGCGGGGGGACTCGCTGTGCTCGGTCTCCCCCTCCCCGGTGGTGACGGCGGTGACCACGGGGGGTTTGTCCGCCAGTCCGGCGGGACTGCGCACCACCCGGCGCGGGCCCGCGACCCAGGCCAGCAGGGCGCCCCGGCCGGTCTCCGGGAGCTCGATGTACCGCTGCCCCCGCGGGCTCTCGTACACGCCGCCCCCGGCCGGGGGCGGTTCGCCGACCTGTGGGAACTCCGACCACGTCTGAGCAGTCATCGCCGATTCGCCTCCCCTGTCCGGGTATGTGCCTCTCCATACCGGGTGTCCTCTCGCGCGGAGTTCCATGCGGGAGGGAGGACACCCGGTACGGACCCACTCGGCGAAGACGGAGACGGAGCCGGCCGGTCGGCCGGTCGGCCGGTCCGGGTGCGGACGAATCAGGGGTTCCAGAAGACATGGGTGAACGCCCGGTCGAAGCGCCGCGCGGCCAGGTCCTCGCGCTGGATCACCCAGTGGGCGGTGGCGCCCTCCCGGCCCCGCACGTCCATACCGGCGTGCCAGTCGGCCAGGAGCACCCAGTCCGAGACGTCGTCCGAAACCGGCCCGCCCCACTCGCCCTCCTTCACCGCTTCCAGGACATGGAACAGGGCGGCGTCGACCGGATCGATTTCGGTGATCTCCTCCGAGGCGTATCCCCCGATCTGCAGCGGCCCGTCGGGGGCTATGTCGTCACGGGTGCTCTCCCAGACCTCCACGAGTTCCTCGGCGCGGGGATGCCCGGGAAGCGGTTCGGCCCACGGCTCCCGCGGGAGGTCGACCAGGCAGTGGCAGGGCAGCGACACATCGGCCCTCGCCCGCAGCGGCCCCTGCGGGAACCCGCTGAACATCCTCTCGCAGCCGTCGGTGCCCGAGGAGTTCCAGGCGTGCCTGTCCCTTTCCGCCACGGCCGTGCCGGCGGGGACGTACACCACGCTGCCCATGGTCTCGCAGTGGCCGGCGGTCTCGGGGAAGGCGAAGAGCAGCAGGTGGCCTTCGGGGGGCAGGGGCAGGTCCGTCGCGCCGGCGGGCAGGGCCGCGAGGTCGATGGAGGCCACGAACGGGTGGGCGGGGTCCGGGACGTCGGCCGGCAGCAGGAGCGGGCCGCCGAACCGGCCCACGACCGGGCCGTCCCCGTCCCGCGTCAGCATCGCGCAGGGACGGGCGGTGTCCAGCCATCGCTCCACGTCGTCGGCGGGGATGCCCCGCGCGATCGCCTCGGTACGGAACGGGCGCAGCCGGTCTCGCAGTTCAGGGGTCATGGGCAGACCTTAGAAGGAGGGTCCGACACGGCGGGGCCGGGGTGTGGACGGGCCGGCGTCGGCCCGTCCACACCCCGGCCCCGCTCACCGGTGGCCCCGCTCACCGGTGGCCCCGCTCACCGATGGCCCCGTTGCCCCCGTACGGCCCGGGCCTACGCCCGGGTCCGCCAGGGGCGGCACAGCACGGCGAAGGCCGTGATGGCGACGAGCACGCACACCACCTGGACCACCGCCATCGGCACGGCCGTGTCCTCGCCCGCGATGCCCACCAGCGGCGGAGCCAGCGCGCCGAGGAGGAACATCGAGGTGCCCAGCAGCGCGGAGGCGGAGCCCGCGGCGTGCGGGGTGCGCATCAGGCCCTGGGAGTTGGCGTTGGGCATCACCAGTCCCATCGCGGACATCAGCAGGAACAGCGCCGCGGAGACCGGGAGCAGGCCCACCTTCCCGAAGAGGCCGGAGGTCATCAGCAGCAGGGCGGTGGCACAGAGCAGGATCAGGCCCAGGCCGAAGGCGATGACCCGGTCCAGGGAGACCCGGCCGACCAGGATCTTGCCGTTGACCTGGCCGGCGGCCACCAGGCCGATGGAGTTGGCCATGAACAGCAGGCTGAAGGTCTGCGGCGAGGCGCCGTAGATCTCCTGGATGACGAACGGCGAGGCGGAGACGTAGGCGAACAGCGCCGCGAAGGCGAAGCTGCCGACCAGCAGGTAGCCGGTGAAGACCCGGTCGGCGAACAGGCCGCGCATGGTGTGCAGGGCGTTGCGGACGCCGCCGCTGTGGCGCTTGTCCGGCGGCAGGGTCTCCGGCAGGCTGCGGGCGGTGACCAGGGTCAGGACCAGGCCGAAGCCCGCCAGGACGAAGAAGACACCGCGCCAGTCGGTGAACCGCAGCATCTGGCCGCCGAGGACCGGGGCCAGGATGGGGGCGGCGCCGGAGATCAGCATCAGGGTGGAGAAGAAGCGGGCCATGGCCAGCCCGTCGAACAGGTCCCGGACCACCGCCCGGGAGATCACCACGGCCGCGGCCCCGGCCAGGCCCTGGACCAGCCGGAAGGCCGTCAGGCTGTGGACGCCGGGGGCGAGCGCGCAGGCGACGCTGGCCAGGACGTAGCCGCCCATGCCGATCAGCAGCGGGCGGCGGCGGCCGAACCGGTCGCTCATCGGGCCGACGACGAGCTGGCCGACGGCCAGGCCCAGCAAGCAGGCGGTGAGGGTGAGCTGCACCTGGGCGGCCGGGCTGCCGTAGGCGGTGCCGATGTCGGGCAGCGCCGGGAGGTACATGTCCAGCGACAGCGGGGGGAGGGCGGTGAGGCTGCCGAGGATGAGGGTGATCAGCAGTCCGGCGCGGGCGCGGCCGGCCGGGGCGGCGGCCTTTCCGGCGGGGCCGGCCGGGGACGCCGGGAGCGCCGGAGGTCTGCCGCCGCCGTCCGCCGGGGTGCCGGCGCGGTGCGCCTTCGGCTCCTGCCGGAGTGTCTGCCGGACGGTCTCGGGGTCGGCGGCCGGGGACGGGCAGGGGTTGGACATGCACCTCTCCAAAGTAGTGGGACCGTCCAAGCATCACAGGTGTCCCGCCCCCGGCGCACTCTTTTTTGTTCAATAACCGACCAAAATGCTTTCGATGTGATCAACCAGACATCGGAGCCGGTCAGGCGGGCAGCAGACCCGGTCGCCCCGCCTCCGAGACGAAGGACGCCGCGGTCCGGATCGGCGCGCCCGGGGTGGTCACCGCGGACACGGTGCGGTAGTCCGCCCGCAGCCGCTCCCGGTCCAGACCGAGCACGACGTAGCCGCGCTGCCCGTTGTAGTAGCGCAGATGCGGGTTGGCGGTCGTCAGCGCCTGCCAGTTGGCGGGCTTCTCCGCGCCGTCCCGGCCGCTGGAGACGGAGGTGGTGACGATCTCCACCCCGGCGGTACGGGAGTCCGGGTCGTCGAAGTCCCGCTTGATGTCGAAGCCGTAGTGGACGTGGACGTCACCGGTGAGGAACACCAGGTTGTCGACACCGGCCGACTCCGCGCCCGCCAGCACCCGCTCCCGGGCACCGGGGTAGCCGTCCCAGGCGTCCATCGACAGCGGCCACGGCCCCTCGACGCGGTTGCGGCGGCGGGAGAAGACGACCTGCTGCGGCACCACGTTCCACACCGCGCGCGAGCGCCGCCAGCCGTCGGTCAGCCAGCGCTCCTGGGTCGCGCCCAGCATGGTGCGCGAGGGCTCCTCGGACTCGGGCGTCGGCACCTTCCAGCCGTCGCCGTTCGCCTGGTTGTCGCGGTACTGCCGGGTGTCGAGCACGTCGAGCTGCGCCAGCCGCCCGTAGTGCAGCCGCCGGTACAGCCGCAGGTCGGGGCCGTGCGGGCGCTGGGGGCGGCGCAGCGGCATGTTCTCGTAGTACGCGCGGTAGGCGGCGGCGCGGCGCACCAGGAACTCCTCCGGCGGGACCCCGTTCTCGGGGACGCCGTTGGCGTAGTTGTTCTCCGTCTCGTGGTCGTCCCAGGTGACGATCCACGGGTGGGCGGCGTGCGCGGCGGCCAGGTCGGCGTCGGTCTTGTACAGGGCGTACCGCAGCCGGTAGTCCTCCAGCGTCACCGTCTCGCGGTTGAAGACGTCCGGCAGAGTGCGGTCGGTGTACTTCCGGTCGCCGCCGGCGGCGTTCACGGCGTACTCGTAGAGGTAGTCGCCCAGGTGGAGGACGGCGTCGATCTCCTCCTCACGGGCCAGATGCCCCAGGGCCGTGTAGTAGCCCTGGTGGTACGCCTGGCAGGACAGCAGCCCGAAACGCAGCGCGCGGGGCAGGGCGCCGGGCGCGGGGGCGGTGCGGGTGCGGCCGGCCGGGCTGGTCCAGCGGCCGACGCGGAAGCGGTAGTGGTAGTCGCGGCCCGGGGCCAGGCCGGCGGCCTCCACGTGCACGGCGTGGTGGAACTCCGGGTGCGCCAGGACGGTGCCGCGGGCGACGGTGTGCCGGAAGCGCTCGTCGCGGGCGAGTTCCCAGCGGACGGGGACCGGGCGGGCGGGCAGCCCGCTGTCGGGGGCGTACGGCTCGGGGGCCAGCCGGGTCCACAGCACCACCGAGTCGTGGCGCGGGTCGCCGGAGGCGACGCCCAGGGTGAAGGGGTCGGCGGTGACACGGTCCGGGTCGAGGGCGGTGGCGGCGTGGGCGGCGGACGGCAGGTTCGTGCCCAGGGCCAGGGCGGCGGCGGCCCCGGAGACGGTGAGGAAGCGGCGGCGGTCCAGGCGGGTCAGATGGCGGGCGGCTGCTCTCAGTTCGGCGTCGGCGCCGGACGGGTGCGTCATGCGGTCGATTGCAGCGGCCCGGGGCGGCGTCCCGGCGGCGCCACGTCGTCGCGTACCCGACACTCCGATGGCGGGCCGCCGACCACGCGCGGAGCGGCCGCCGTACGCCCCCTGAACAGGGGACATCCGGCCGGTTGCGGAATAGGTGCCCGGCCGCGCGGAGTTGGCCGGGCATGACGACGAACGACGTACCCGGACCCGCGGCGGGACGTACGGCCGGGGCCCCGGACGTACTGCGCTACACCGCCTTCTCCACCGACCCGGACGGCGGCAACCCGGCCGGAGTCGTCCTGGACGCCGACGGGCTGGACGAGACTGGGATGCTGGCCGTCGCCGCCGGGGTGGGCTACTCCGAGACCGCCTTCCTGCTGCCGCCGCCCCCGGACCTGGCCGCCCCGCCCGGCCGGGGCTTCGGCGTCCGCTACTTCAGCCCGCTGGCCGAGGTCCCCTTCTGCGGGCACGCCACGGTGGCGGCCGCGGTGGCGCTCGCCGAGCGGACCGCGCCGGGCGACCTCCTGTTCGCCACCCCGGCCGGAACCGTCCCCGTCACCGTCGCGGCGGGGGCCGACGGGACGCTGCGCGCCACGCTCACCAGCGTCGAACCGTACGTGGCGGAGACTGCCCCGGCGGACCTGGCCGAGGCCCTGGCCGCCCTGGACTGGCGGGCAGACGAGCTGGACCCGGCACTGCCCGCGCGCATCGCCTACGCGGGCGCCCGGCACCTGGTCCTCGCCGCCGCGACCCGGCAGCGGCTGGCGGCGCTGGAGTACGACTTCGAGCGGCTCAAGGCCCTGATGCTGCGGCTGGACCTGACCACCGTCCAACTGGTGTGGCGGGAGCCGGTACCGGGTCCGCGGGCGGGCGGGCAGACGGGCAGGCAGCCGGGCACGGTCTTCCACGTCCGCGACCCGTTCCCGGTCGGCGGGGTGGTGGAGGACCCGGCCACGGGGGCCGCCGCGGCGGCGTTCGGAGGGTATCTTCGCGCCCTGGGCCTGGTCACGGTCACCGCGCCGGTGACCCTCACCCTGCACCAGGGGCACGACATGGGACGCCCCGGGCTGCTGGAGGTCGAGCTGCGCCCGGACGACGTACGGGTGCGGGTCTCGGGGACGGCGGCCCGCATCGGGTGAGCCGCCCCGGACGGGACGGGGGCGGACAGGTGACAGGCAGGAAGGCGGACGCGAGATGAGCGACACCAGCGGACCGGACGCGGCGGACACGGCGGACACGGCCGGTACGACGGGCACGCCGGGCCTCACCGGCGAGAACTTCGGCGCGTACCAGAGCAAGCTCTACCTCAATGGACTGGGCGGCCAACTCCCGCCGTTCACCACCGACTTCACCGCCCTGGAGGACTCCGTCCGCGAGCGGCTGGAGCCGGGCCCCTTCCGGTACGTGGCCGGTTCGGCCGGCTCCGGCGCCACGGCCCGCGCCAACCGGGCCGCGTTCGACGCCTGGCGGCTGGTGCCGCGCATGCTGCGCGACGCCACCGTGCGCGATCTGCGCACCACCGTGCTGGGCACCGACATGCCCGCCCCCGTCCTGCTCGCGCCCATCGGGGTGCAGTCGATCATCCACCCGGACGGCGAACTCGCCACCGCGCGGGCCGCGGCGGCACTGGGCGTGCCGACGGTGCTGTCCACCGCCTCCTCCCACACCATCGAGGACGTGGCGGCGGCGAGCGGCGACGGCCCGCGCTGGTACCAGCTCTACTGGCCCAACGACGACGAGGTGTGCGTCAGCATCCTGAACCGGGCGAAGGCGGCGGGCTTCACCACCCTGGTCGTCACCCTGGACACCTGGACGCTGGCCTGGCGCCCGCACGACCTGGACCTGTCCTACCTGCCGTTCGTCCGGGGCGTGGGCACCGCCATCCCCTTCTCCGACCCGGCCTTCCTCGCCGGTCTGGAGAAGTCACCGGAGGAGGACCTGATCTCCGCCGTACTGCGCTGGGTGCCGATGTTCACGGGCACGGACCGGTCCTGGGACCGGCTGCCGTTCCTGCGCGACCACTGGGACGGGCCGATCGTGCTCAAGGGCATCCAGCACCCGGACGACGCCCGGCGGGCGGCGGCGGCCGGCATGGACGGCATCGTGGTCTCCAACCACGGCGGCCGGCAGGTGGACGGGGCGGTGGCCTCGCTGGAGATGCTGCCCGAGATCGCGGCGGCCGTCGGCGACCGGACCGAGGTGCTGTTCGACTCGGGGGTGCGGACGGGCTCGGATGTCCTCAAGGCGCTGGCGCTGGGCGCGAAGGCCGTGCTGCTCGGCCGCCCCTACGCGTACGGTCTGGCCCACGGCGGCGAGGACGGCGTACGGCACGTGCTGAGCGGCCTGCTCGCCGACCTGGACCTGACGCTGGGGCTGTCGGGGCACCGCTCCCCGGCGGAGCTGTCGCCGGAGTCGCTGCGGCGGGCGTGAGGCCCGGGACGGGCCCGGGTCAGCGGTCGAGGGCCGCGGGCAGTTCCGCCAGGGAGCGCAGCACCCGGATCCCGTCACCGGGCGCGGCCGGGCCGGTGCCGGCGCGGTCCAGCCAGTACGCGCGCAGCCCCGCGTCCCGGGCGCCCACCGCGTCGACCGCGTGGTTGTCCCCCACGTACGCCACCTCGTGCGGCGCCAGGCCCAGGGCCGCGCAGCCCGCCAGGAAGATGCCCGGCGCGGGCTTGGCCTCGCCGTGCTCCTCCGAGCACACGATCACGTCCCCGAAGCGCTCGAAGTACGCCAGCAGACCGGTGCCCGCCAGTTTGCGGCACTGGGCGGCGCGGGCGGAGTTGGAGACGACGCCGAGGCGGTGGCGGGGCGCGAGCCGCGCCAGGACGGGCGCGGCGTCGGCGAAGGCCGCCCAGGCGGCGTCCCGGTGGGAGACGTAGGCCGCGAACCAGGCGGCGGCCGCCTCGTCCGGCAGGGCGGCGGCCGCCGGATCCCCGGCGCGGGAGAGAAAGGCGCGGACCCGCGCGTGGCGGTGTGCGGCGAAGGTGATCTCGCCGGAGGTGTAGCGGGCGTACTCCGCCCTGGTGATCTCCCGCCAGAGCGCCAGGGCGGCGGCGGGCTCCGGGAAGCGCTCCAGCAGCCCCTCCGCCGTGAGATGGGCAAGGAACCCGGCCTCGTCGGAGCCGGAGTAGTCGAAGAGGGTGTCGTCCACGTCGAAGAGCACACCCCGCACCGGCATACGTCCCCCTCTCCCCGCGGCGGCCCCGCGCCGCCCCCGTACGGCACGATCCCCGCCGGACCCGGGCCGCCGCAACCCCACCCCGGGCCCGGCCGCTCCCCCCGGTTACTCCTCCTCCGCCTCCTCGGCGGCGTCCGCATCGGCCTTCGTAGGGTGCACGGTGCCGTGCGGATGCTCGGGCGGGGCGTAGAGGGAGTAGAGCTTCAGCGGCTCGTCGCCGGTGTTGAGCACGTTGTGCCAGGAGCCGGCCGGCACCAGGACCACCCAGTCGGCGCGGACCTCCTCGTCGAAGTCGAGCCGGTCCTTCTCCTGGCCCATCAGGACGCGTCCCCGGCCCGCCTCCACTCGCAGGAACTGATCGCGGTCGGGGTGCACCTCCAGACCGATCTCGCCGCCCGGGTCGATGCTCATCACCGTCAACTGCATCTGCTTCCCGGTCCACAGCGCGGTGCGGAAGGTGTCGTTGGCCAGCGTGGCCCGCTCGATGTCCAGCACGTACGGCCGTGGCCCGTGGTCCCGGTACTCCTCGGCGTTCATGGCGCCTCTCCTTCGGTCGCGTACCGGCATTATCGGTTCCGGTCCGCGTCCGGGCAGCGGGGCCCGGGCTGCTGCCCGATGGTGACGGGTCCTCAGCATGCCTCCGTGCGGCCTTCGTTGCCCTCGCGGGCCGGCCGTCAGGCCATCAGCTCCTTGAGCTGCTCGGTCTCCAGCACGATCCCCACCGGGTCGGGCAGGTGCAGCTCCTCGCCGAGCCCGGCCGTGGAGTGGACGTCCCGGTAGCGGCCCCGGACGGGGCGGGAGTGGACGACGAGCTCCTGCCGCTCCCGGTCGACCAGCAAGTACACCGGGATACCGGCCGCCGCGTACCCGTCGGGCTTCTCGGCGCGGTCCCTGCCGGGCCGGGTGGAGGTGACCTCGACGACCATCAGGACACCGTCGGGGTCGGACCACTCACCGCGCCCGGCGAAGTACCTCTTCGGAGCCAGCACCCCGTCCGGGCGGGCCCGGCCCCGCCCGTACTCCTCCACCACGAGGCCCTGCTCCGGATACAGACGCAGCTCGGGCCGCTGCGCCATACAGCGCTCCAGCAGCCACATGACAATCTCTCCGTGATCTCCGTCCGGCACCGGCTTGACCCTCAGCTCTCCACGCACGAATTCCAGTTTCACCGTCTCCGGGGCGGCGGCTTCGAGCTGCTCGAACTCCGCGACACTCATCTGCACGGAGTCGTTCGTCTGCGCGGACCGATCGATGGCCATGGTCATCACTGGTCTCCTCTCGCCTCCACCGTAGCGGCGCCGTTCGCCCCGTGCGCACGGTAACGGCGGAACCGGAGGGGTGTGCCGCGCCTCGGTGACGTTCACGCGGACGGGTGACGGCCGCCGTCGGGGACCTGCCGTGCCGGGGCGGGCGGGGTCGGGGATGCTTCATCCATGAGCTCCGACATCCCCGCGAGCCCGCCGTCCCCGGCGGCGGACTCCGTGTACCGGGACGCCGACGCCCGCCGGGTGGTCCGGGAGTGGTGCGCCGACCGGCTCGGCCGGTGGCCGGTACCGCACCGGACCCTGGTCCACCCCACAGGGGCCGGGGACGCCCATGTCCTCGTCGCCGGTGAGGCCGGTGAGGCGGCGGGCCGGGCGGACCGGCCCGCGGTGCTGCTGGTGCCCGGCACCAACTTCAGTGCCGCCGCCTGTCTTCCCCTGATCGAAGCGCTGGCGGCGCGAGGGCCGGTGTACGTGCCCGACCTGCCGGGGCAGCCGGGGCTCAGCGCGCCCGGCCGCCCCCGCCGGGACCGTACGGCCTGGTACGGGCGGTGGCTGGCGGAGGTGCTGGATGGCGTGGTGGCGCGGCCGGCCGTCATGGTGGGGCACTCGCTCGGCGGGGCCGCCGTACTGGCCTGCGACTCGCCGCACATGGTGGGACGGGTGGCGCTCTCCCCCGCCGGGCTGGTCCGGCTGCGGGTCACGGGCCGGGTGCTGGGCGCCACCCTGCCCTGGCTGCTGCGCCCCGACGAGGCCCGCAGCGCGGCCCTGCTGCGGGTGATGTCCGGCCCGGGCGCGGAGCCGTCCGCCGAGTCGGCCGAGTGGATGACGCTGGTGGCCCGGAACTGCCGCTCCACTCTCGCCCCTCCCCCGCTGCCGCGCCCGGTGGTGGCGCGGTGCCGCCGGGTGCCGGCCGCGGTGGCCGTCGGCGAGCACGACGTCTTCCTGCCGCCGCGCCGGCTGGTCCCGGCCGCCGGGCGGCTGCTCGGCGTACGCGCCCGGGTGCTGCCCGGGGCGGGGCACCTGCTGCCCGAGGAGCGCCCGGAGGAGCTGGCCGCCCTGGTGGACGAGGTGGTGGCACAGGCGGTGGAGGCGGGGGGCGCCGCCCGCCGCCGGGGCGCCCCGGGCGGGGGCTGACCCGGGGGCGGGGCGTACCGCCTCCGTTCCCGTTCAGTCGGCCGGCGGGAGGTCGCGGGCGGCGACCTTCGCCAGATGCCCGGCGAACACCTGCCGGGCGTCCGGGGTGAGCCGGGCGAGCGCCACCATGGCCGTGACGATCACATCGCACACCTCGGCCCGTACGTCGTCCCAGGTGTGGGAGTGGCCCTTGCGGGGGTTCTGGCCGGTGGCGCCGATCACGGCCTCGGCCACCTCGCCCGCCTCCTCGGTGATCTTGAGGATCTGGAGGATGCGGCGCTGCTCGGCGGGGAGCGTGCTGTGCGCCTCCAGCCGGGCGGTGAGCCGCTCGACGACCTCCCATGCCTCGTCGGTACTGCCGGTGCCGTTCATTTCCCGTCCTCCCTGTGCCGGAAGGACGGGAGACTAGCGGACCCGGTGCGCCGCCGGTGGCGCCCTCAGGTGCGTGCCTCCAGGTCGCGCCGGGTGTCGTCGCCGTAGACGCCTTCCTCGTCGCCGCGGATGCCGTACCACTCCTGGAAACGGGCGACCGCCCGGGCGAGCGCCTCGCCGTAGCGGCCGTCGACGGCGCCCCCGGGGTAGACGTCCGGGACCCGCGACAGCCTCCGCTGGAGTTCCGACACCGCCGGGCCGCTGTCCCCCTGCCGCAGGACGCCGAGGTCCCGATCCTGCGGGGCGAAGGACGGCGCCGCGCCCTCCGGCTGCGGGGGCGCGACGGACGGTGCGAAAGACGGTGCGGGGGGCAGGCCGGGGGCCCGGTCCGGCGGGGCGGGCGTCAGCGCGCCGGTGGCCGCCAGCACGGCGGTCAGGAGAGCACCGGCTGCGGCCACGGCCAGCGCCAGGAGGGCGGGACGCGGCAGGCGGGCGGGACGGCGGACGCGTACCGCACCCCGTCTGCCCCCTCTGCCCCGTGCGCCCCGCCCGCCGCGTGCCGGGCGGCCCCGTCCGGCCCGGCGGCGCGGGCCGACCTGCGGGGATCCGTCGGTACCCGGTGTGCTCAGGGGCCGGGTGTCGTCCGCCGGGCCGCCGGGCTCGCCGTCCGGCGGCCCGTCCTCGCGGCGGAACAGCCGCAGCTCCTCCATCCAGGCGCGGTCCTGCCCGGGCAGCACCTCGGTCGGCTCGACGATCCGGCCGCCGGACGGCGAGTCCGTTTCGGGACGGGGCATACCCCACCCACCTCCTGCTTTTCCCCTGCCCCCACGGCAGGGGATACGCGTCCGGCGGCCCGGATGCTCAACGGGGGACGGAGGGGGCCGAAGGGGCGGTGCCGCGCCGGGCCGGACGGGCAGGTGCCGAACCCGGGCCGCGCCTGAACGTCCACCGCGGCGGCGAGGCCGTCCGGCGGATCGGTGCTCCCGGGTGCCACCGCGTGTCCCCGGGCGCCCCCGTCCGCAACCGGACACCCCGCACTGCCCGGCGGCCGGGCCCGTTGACCGCGGCCCACACGGCATGCCAGCGTGCGTCCGGCGCGATCACACCGGACGCACGCCCGACCAGGGAGGGAACAGATGCGCAACAGGACATCCCGCTTACTGTCCGCGGTGGCGCTGGTCGCCGCCGGGTCCGTGCTCGCCACCGGTACGGCCGGCGCGGTCGGCACCGCCGGCGCGGACCGGGACACCGCCCACCGGACCGCCGCGGAGGCCACCGCGCTCCGGGCCGGGGCGGCCGCCGACCTGACACCGGAGGAGCAGGAGCAGCTCCGCGAGCTCGCGGGCGCGATCTGGACTCCCCAGTTGGCCGCGGGCTGGAACATGAACCCCGCCGTGGCCGACGTCCTGTCGCAGGCCACCGACAGCATCCTGCGGTGCTCCGAGGCGTTCGCCCTGGTCCCCCGGCCCCCGGGGTTCATCCCGGGGGTGAGCTACCTGCTCAAGTACGCCAAGCAGCTCAAGGAGTACTTCCAGGCGGTCTCCCAGAACCGGAGTTATCGGATCTGCGTGGTGAACGCGGCGGCGTCCTACCGCACCGCCGTCGAAATGGCCTCCCTGGGCATCTGACGGCCGAGCGGGGCTCTGGCGGTCCTTGACGTGCTCCCTGGCCCGAAGTCCGGGGAGCACGTCAAGCCACCATTTCCTCCGAGCGTTCCCACAGGCGACGGGCGATTTCGGTGTCGAGCGCCTGTCGATTGACTCGCTTGGCCGGCTTTCGTTTTTCGAAGTAGGTGCCGGACTGCCAGTCGGCGCCGGGCTGCTTCGAAGCGAGCCAGACCAGGCGGGTCGCCCCCTTCTCGGGGGTGATCAGCATGGCCCGGGTGAGGGGGTTGGTGGTGATGAACCTCATCAGCCGACTCCCGGACCGGGTGCCGAAGCTCGTGGCGACGTTGCCGGGATGGAATGCCGCGGCGGAGATGCCTCGGTGGTGGTAGCGGCGGTGCAGTTCCTTCGTGAAGAGGATGTTCTCCAGCTTGGCAGCGGTGTAAGCCCGTACCGGGCTGTAGTTCCGTTCGTGGCTCAGGTCGTCGATGTCGAGCGGGCCGGCTCTGCGCGCACCGACGCTCGAGGTCTGGATGACCGATGCGCCCGAGGCCGCGAGCTTGTCCATCAGCAGCCGCGTGAGCAGGAACGGCGCCAGATGGTTGATCTGGAAGGTCATCTCGAAGCCGTCGACGGTTGTGGTGCGGTCACCGAAGACACCGCCGGCGTTGTTGGCGAGCACGTCGATCCGGCGACAGGCGGCGTCCAGCTCGGCAGCGAGCGCACGCACCTCGTCGAGGCGGGTGAAATCGGCACAGTAGTGATCCGCGCCGATCTCGCGAGCGACGGCCCGGGTCTTGTGCGGGGACCGGCCGACGAGGACGACGCTGTGGCCGTCCCGGTGGAGTTGACGTGCCGCCGCGGCGCCGATGCCGTCGCTGGCGCCGGTGATGACGATTGTTTTGCCCTGTCCCTGGTTCATGTCCTGCCTTCGCTGCCGAGTCCTCCCTGGGCACCGTCAGCGTACGCCATGAATGTCAGCGACTGTCACATACGACTGCGCCTGCTAGTGTGGCCGCACCATGAGCGACAGACAACCCCGGCTCCGGGAGCGCACCCGCAGGGCGGTGCGGAGGGAGATCGCGGAGGCCGCCAACACGCTCTTCGTCGAGCGCGGCTTCGAAGCCACGACCATCGACGACATCGCGTCGGCCGTGGGCATGTCCCAGCGCAGCGTCTTCCGTTACTTCGCCACGAAGGAGGAGATCGTCCTCGGCAAGTTCGACCTCGTCGTGGACGACATGCTTGACGCCTTGCGCGCCCGGCCTTCCGACGAGGCGGTCTGGACCTCACTCCACCGGGTGTTCGGCGTCCTGGTGGCC
This sequence comes from Streptomyces carminius, assembly GCF_002794255.1. Lineage (GTDB taxonomy): Bacteria > Actinomycetota > Actinomycetes > Streptomycetales > Streptomycetaceae > Streptomyces > Streptomyces carminius. Next base: position 687,939 of record NZ_PGGW01000069.1, on the reverse strand, counting down.
CTCTCGAAGGCACCGGGCCACGAGGAACTGATGGAGCCCGTCCACCGGATGGTCTTCGAGACCCCCGCGCTGTTCGCCGGTTACCTGCAGAAGCTGCAACACATGCAGGACGCCGTGGTCACCGAACTGCTCGTACGCGCCGAGGCGGCCGGCGCACCCTACGCCCCGGATGATCCGACGCCGCGTGCCCTGACCGCCGCGGCCTTCGGATGCCTCGTGGCCGCGCAGCACTCCTGGCTCGCTTCCGGAGCGAACACCTCCTTCGCCGAGGCCGTCGACCGGGCCATGGCGACACTCGTCCCCCGTGCCTGACCACACCGGACCCGCAGCTCCTGCTCCGCCTGCGACGCCCCATGGCATGACCTGACACCGGCCCGGTGCGGCCGTCAGGACCGGAACGCCCTGGAGCAGCACACGAGGCTCCGCATCCGGAGCCGGCGCCGGCCTCCAGGACGCTCCCCCCGGCGCGCGGGTCGAGCAGGCCCAGGTGGCGGCGGGTGACGGCGGCCGGCGCGCGGGGACGCACCGCACGTCCGTCCGGGCCGTGGAACGCCTGGGCGGGACAGGCGGCGACCGCACGGGCCGGGGCGTCAGCGCCGTGGTGACGGGCATGGGGAGATGCTCTCGGGTCATGTCTTCTTGAGCGCGTCCTCGATGAGGCTCAGCGAGGTGGCGGGGTCCAGTGCCCGGGCGCGCAGGGCGGCGTAACGCTGCTGCAGGGCGCGGACGGTGGCGCGGCGGGTGGTGTACCGGCCGCCGAGGCGGGCGACGGTGGTGCGGGCGCCGGCCGGTTCCAGCAGGGCGAAGGCGCCGTCGGTGCTCGGGTGTTCGGCCAGTGCGGTGGGCAGCACCTGCACCTCCACCTGCCGCGACCGGCCCGCCGCCAGCAGGTGCGCGAGCTGGACGCACAGTACGTCCGCCCCGCCGCAGGGGCGGTGCAGGACGGACTCCTCGATCACACAGCCGAGTTGGGCGGGGAGCGGCCGGGCCGCGTGCGCGGCCAGACGTTCCTCGACCGTCCGCTCGTCCAGCAACGGCCGGGTCGCCTCCAGTACGGCGCGGGCGTAGGCCGGGGTGCGCAGCGGCCCGGGGACGGTCAGGGCGGCGTACTCGTACCGGACGGCCACCTGCCGCGGCGCCCCGCAGGCCGCGCTGCCGATCCGGACGTGCGCCACCAGCTCGGTGAGCGCCGCCAGCGCGCCGCCGGTGTCCAGTGCGGAGTCGGCACCGGTGAGGAATCCCGGCTGCGGCACCCGCCGCCCCTGCTCCACCGCCGCCACCTGCGCGGCGCTGTAGCCGATCCGCTCCCCCAGCTCGCGGCGCTCCAGCCGCGCCCGCCGGCGCAGGATCTTGACCTGCCGTCCCACGCACCGCAGGACGTCCTCTCCGGGCACCTCGCCGGAGACCGTCAGCGACTTCTCTGCCATTCACTTCCCCGTTCCCGTCCCTGTCCCTGTCCCTGCCCCTGTTCGTCGCGGACCGCGTCGAGCGCGGTGGTCCACTCCCGGCCACCGCCGACCGGGGCCAGCCACGCCACCGGCGGCCCGTTCCCCGGCCGGACTTCCGGGCGCAGGTACGCGGCGCCGTCGTCCGGCAGGGGGCAGACCGCCCGCAGGACGCCGGTGCGGCCCGTGGCTACGTCCAGCACCGTGCGCCCGAGCAGCGGATGATCCCGGTGCCCCAGCCCGATGTCCCGCCCGGGCCCGGTCTCCCGCCCGGCCCCCGTCACGGCGCGCTCCGCAGCTCACCGACCTCGGCCCACCAGCGCGGCTCGCGTCTGCCCTCGCACCGCAGCAGGGCCCGCACCGGGCGCTCTATCCCCTCGGTGTGGACGTTGCCGGCGGCGTCGCGGAGGAGCAGGACGACTCCGGTCCGGCCGGTGCCGGTGTCCACGGCGCGGGCGCCGATCGTCAGCCAGGAGGACGCGTCGGAGAGGGCGGGCTCGTCTGTGGTCATGGGCATCGCCGATGTCATCGCCTCGTTCGGGACGGGGAGGCCGACGACTTCTCGTCGACCGGCTTCCTGCCTCAGTCAACGGCCGACCGTCACGCTGAGTGAGGAAAAGGCGAAGCCCTACGGATCATCCCCAAGCGGAAATTTCACCTTTTCGGTTCTACCGAGCGGGGTCACTTGGCTACGGTGAGCGAGTGCAGAGGAATCAGAGCCTCAAGAACCGCATGGCAGAGGCGGGCTTCACCCAGGAGGAGTTGGCCGAGGCGGTGAACACCCAGCTGCGCTCCTGGGGCCACGAAGGAACCGTGAGCGATCGGACGGTGCGCCACTGGCTGGCCGGAAAGACGGTTTGGCCGCACCGTCGGCAGAGGCAGGCTTTGGAAGTGGTGTTCGGCTGTGCCGCCGAGGAGTTGGGTTTCACGCCCCCGGCGGGCGGAGACGGCACCGCCCCCTCATCGGAGCAGGAGGACCCCGTGCGACGTCGTCATTTCCTCACCGCCACCACCGGGACGACCGCGGCGGCCGTCCCCTTGATCGCCGCCGCCCCGCCGCCCTCCGTCGGCACCTCCGACGTGATCCGGCTCCGCAAAGGGCTGGACAAGATCACCGCCCTGGACCAGCGCAAGGGCGGGCACGAGAGTCTGGAGCGCAGGGCGCTGGCCGCTGCCGGCCAGGCGCTGGGCATGCAGGAACGGGCGGCCTCCCAGCGCATCCGGCAGCGCCTGTTCGGTGTGGCCGCCGAGTACACGGCCGCCGCCGGTTGGTCCGCGATCGACGCCCACCATCCGGAACACGCCCAGCGGTATCTGGACCGAGGGCTGTATCTGGCCCGGTTGGCGAAGGACTCCGTCACGGAACTGAAGGTGTGGAACTCGTACGCGTTCCTGGCCCGTCAGCGCCGGAACTACCCCCAGGCCGTGGCCGCCGCACAGGCCGCGCAGGCCACCACCGCCGCCCGCCGCGATCCGCTGCTCGCCTCGCTCGCCCACGCCCGCACCGCGATCGGACACGCCTATCTGAGCGACCGGCAGGCCGCCCTGCGCTCCCTCGGCTACGCCTGGGAGGCCCTCGACAAGGCGTCCCCGGACGAGCCCCGGCCGAGCTGGACCGTCTTCTACGGCCCCGGCGAGTTGCACGGGCTCACCGCGATCGTCCATGACCGCCTCGGCGATCCGGCCAAGTCCGAGGCCGCCGCGCACAAGGACCTGGCAGCCACCCCCGCCTGGTTCCGCCGCAACCGGGCCCTGGCCACGGTGCAACTCGCCATGGCCCAGCTCCACCAGCACGAGGTCGAGCGGGCGTGTGCCACCGCCGAGACGGCCTTCGAACTGATGGAGGGCGATCCCCTGCCCGGCAGGATGCGCTCCCGCCTCGGTGACTTCCACCGCGACCTGCTCACCATCGCCCCCGACTCCGCCACCGCCCGGGAGTGGGCCGACCGCTACCGCACCGAATGGACTCGCGCATGACGATCGCCGCCGATCTGGACCTGCGCCGCCACACCCACGATGACCTGCCGGAGATCCGGCAGATCCTCCTGGACGTGCACGCCGACGCCTACGCCGACCAGATGCACGACCCGTTCGTGCAGCGCTTCTCCTGGTTCGTGGACCACTGGGGCGGCCATCCCGGCTTCCACTGCGTCATCGGCTACGACGGCGACGAACCGGTGGGCTTCGCCTACGGCGCCCCCGCCGCCCCCGGCCGCGAGTGGTGGCGCGAGTTCCTGGACCCGCCGCCCGAGGCGAGCCGCACCTTCGCCGTCTCGGAGCTGATGGTGCGTCCGCGCTGGCGCAAGACGGGCGCCTCCCGGCTGCTGCACCACTCGCTGCTCGTGGGCCGGGACGAGGACCTGGCCGTCCTCTGCGTGGACGTCACCCACCCCAAGGTGCAGGCCCTGTACGAGTCCTGGGGCTACCGGAAGGTCGGCGAACAGCAGCCCTTCGCCGACTCCCCGCTTTTCGCCGTGATGCTCGCCGAACTGCCGCTGCCGGACTGACCCAGGTCCCTCCCGTCCGTTCCGCCCGGTCGCGGGGTCGCGGGGTCGCGGAGGACGAAGACTCACCCGGCTGAACCGTCGGCGAGGACCGCTGCCTGGTTGTTGCGGGGCAGGGGGTTGATGTCGCGCCTACCCGAGAGCAGATGTATGCGGATCGCATATAGTTCGGGGTGTGGAATCAAGCCTTGAGGAATCGATTGACGAGTGGCACGCGAGCGTCAACGCCGGTGACCTGGAGCAGTCTGCGACAGCGGTCGGTGATCCGGTCGTCGTCCTCGGCCCGAAGGGTGCAGGCCCGATCACGCCTGCGCAGTTCGCTGACTGGGTGGAGCGTTCGGGGATCAAGCTGATCCCTCGGTCGTGGCACCCGGTCAGCGAGCGTCTGATGGTGGTCGAGGAAGATGCCACCTGGCCCGAGAGCACGGAGCCCGCGCGGGTGGCGACGGTCTTCCGTGCCTCCGGCGGGAAGGTCACGGCTGCGCTGAGGCTGCCGGACCTCAAGGCTGCTCTCGAGCTGGCCTACATCTGCCGCGAGATGGCAGCAACCGAATGACAGACCGAGGCCCGGGACAGATCCTGTTCCACTTCGTCAGGTACTGGACACGCCGACCTGTCGCAGCAGACACAGGTGGCGAGCAGGGGCGACTCGTGCTGGTCTGCGAGGCAGTCCATGCCCTCAGTCTGCGCGGGACCCCGGCAACGGTGAATGCGATCGCGCACGAGATCGGGATCGACCAGAGCGGCGCTTCACGGTTGATCAAGAGCGGTGCGGCAGCCGGCTACTTGGTCATGGCGGCGTCCGCGGCCGATGGTCGTAGACGCGAAGCATCACTCACTTCCGCGGGCAGGTCCATGCTGGACCAGGCACATCGCTGGCAGGAGGACATCTTCGTTCAGCTGACCACAGGCTGGAGCGACAAGAAGCGCCGCGACTTCCAGCAGGCGATGACCGACCTGATGGAGCGCTCCTACGCGATGGACGCATGAGCCACGCCAATGCCCCGCTGAGCATCGAGGGACGTCACCGCTTGGTCGAGCGTTGTAAGACTCGCCCCATCGCGCACGTGGCCGAAGAGATGGGTATCTCCCGTGCTTGTGCGTCGAAGTGGGTCAACTGGTGGCGTCGTCACGGCGAGGCTGGACTGCGCGACCGCTCATCGAGCCCACGTCGGAGCCCGCACGCCACACCAGCCTGGGTCATCGAGGAGATCGAGCCCTGGCGGCACGAGCACAAGTGGTCGGCCCAGCGCATCACCGATGAGCTCGCCGACCTCGGGTTCGCGGTCTTCCGCCGTGCCCCCACCCGGCACCTGAGCAGACTCGGCCCGGGCAAGCGCAGGTCCATCGACCCTGGTGGAGACAACAACCGCAAGCCCGGGAAGATCACCGCCCGCCGGCCCGGCCACATGGTGCACCTGGACGTGAAGAAGGTGGGCATGATCCCTGACGGCGGCGGCCGGCGCGTCCATGGCTGCGTCGGCGACCAGGCCAAGACCGTCGGTCAGCAAAGTCAGCTGGCGCAAAACGCGGCTTAGTCGCCGCCACCACCGCCGCCCCCGCCGTCGCCGCCACCGCCCCCGCCATCGCCACTCCCGCCGGAGTCGCCGCCGTCACCGCCGTCCGTACCCCAGCCGTCGCCACCGCCGGGCTCGTTGTCCTCGCCTTCTCTGCCCAGGTTGCTGAACCAGGGACGGCCCCAGTCGTCGTCGACGGCGACCGGCTCCCCCTCACGTTGCGGGCGCCGCCGCGCCCGGAACCGCGCCAGGCCCGTGGTGTCCCCGAGACCGAAGGCGACGGCGAAAGCATGCGCCATGACGGCGTCCAGCGGGTCCGGGCTCTCGTACCGCACGGAGGCCAGCGGCACCAGGACCGTGCCCGGCTCGACCGCCGGCCGGCGCGGGGGCCTCGTCAGGAGGGCGACACGCCGTTCGTCGCGCAGCAGCCACGAACTCACCGCGTTCTCCCGCCGCAGCACCCAGTGCTGCCCGGGCAGCCGCACCTCCACCGAACTCCTGGACTTGCGCAGTCTCTTCCTGAGTGCGAGCTGCGCCGGGACATCGCCGACGGTCAGAAGCAGACCCTTGGACGGGTCCGGGGAGTCGTGGTGAAAGCCGCGCGGCGCCCGGATCCGTACGACGGGAGCGTGCGGCCCCCACACGTCCACGCGCACCAGACGCCGGTCCACGGCGACGGTGACCGGCCTGGCGGGTCCCGGCGCGTTCCGCCGCGCCATCCACAGCGGTACACCCTCGGCGCGGGCCTGTGCCGCCAGGGCGGCCACCTGGTCAGGACCGCCGCACTGCCGTACTGCCAACTCGCCCAGACGGTGGGCGAACTCGGCGGCCTGGCGTGCCTTCACCGGCGTGGCGGTCCCGGTGACGCGTGTCACCGGGACGACGCCGGCCCCGTCCGCCAGCCGCTCCAGCGGGCGTTCCGCTCCACCGCCCCCGAGCCAGCAGCCGCGCTGGAACGCCTCGGCCATGGCTGCGAGGTTCAGCTCGCCCAGCGGCGTAGTCCTGCCGCCCCGGCGCAGGCCGGTCTCGGTCAACTCCACGGTCCGCGCCAGCGGGTTCCACGACCGCTCGCCATAGAGCACCTGACTCACAACGACCCCCGTGTGTATGCGGTCCAGCAGAGCCCACCGGGCCCCAGGACGTACCACTCGCTGACGGCGAGACGCAGGAAAGCCTACTTGTCCGCCCTGCTCGGCGTTCCCGCAGGCCGCACCACCGCATCCGCCTGCCCCCGGCTGCCGCCGGGTCCCAGCGACGGTGCCTTCCGTCATACGGGACCGGGCCCGTCGAACGCCCGCCGGCAGTGGGCGAGCAGGGCGCGCGTCCGGACGCCGTCGACGATGCGGGCGGTGAGCCGGTCGCGGTAGTGCGCGGCCATCGATTCGCTCAGGACGGCGACGCCGAGCCCACGGGCGGCCGGACCGGCCATGGCGTCCGCGGCACCGGTGGTACCGGACGCACCCCCGACTCGCCCACTGCGGCCTCTGATTGGACCATGCGTAAGCAGCGCACCAGGCACCACGACATCGACAAGACCGCCAAGCGCGCCGAATCAATCAAGGAAGACCAAGCCCACCGGCGTTAAAAACCAGCTCAGAACTCCCCCTGCGAACTCTCCCCCTCAGGGGTCTTGATGCACGCAGAGGCCAGTGTGACACTGATCTGGGGCTTTCCCCTGTCCTGCGCCCAGGAGATCATCAGGGTGTACTGAAGTTCATCATTCTCCGCGTGGATGACCGGCTGGCGATCCTCGGAGTTCGCCCTGCCGTCCTTGACAATGGACCAGCCATCCTCGGGAAGTCCGGAGCGCAGGTTTTCCATTGCCGCCTCAAGAGTACTGTTCGGCACATCGTAGACAGCCCATGGGTGACGCACGATATACATGCGTTCCTTATTGGGGTCGACCGAACAGATGGAGTCCCCGGGTCCTGGCTCCGTGACTCTTGCCTCAATCCTCATCATGTCGAGGATGCGACTCGAAATGTTTTCCGCCTGGGAACGGGCGTCCTGCACACTGATGACGTGGGGCTCATAGTCGAGCTCTTGCTTTTCACTTCGGTTCTCCGCACCCATGGAACATCCTGTCAAGAAAACAACCAGGAGAGCCGAAGCTCTCGGAAATATCCGCCCGCTTCGGGCGGTACTCATTTCCCTACTCACGGCTGACCTCGCCATAGTTGCCCGTCACGATCAACGCCTGGTTCACCGTGCTCACCGAGCCATCTTCCCAGTAGCCGCTGTGGTCAACTGAGTCCGTTGCGACAATATTCGCCCCGAAGGATTCGTCCGAGGGGACATGCTGAGTCCAGCCGACGTCGTACGGGACTCCGTTCCATGTCGACACGCCGAAACCGAGTCCGCCCAGCCCCGCGACCTTGCCGCCGAAGGGGACAGGGTCGTCCGGGAACGGGGCCGCCATGGACCAGGTGTGTTCTGTACCGGTGGTGAGGTCACCGGCATGCGGCGCGGGCATGCCCGGACCGGCAATGGCGACGATGTCACGCGAGTTCCTGAATCCGCCGCCCGAGGCAAGCCGCACCTTCGCCCTCTCGGAGCTGATGGTGCGTCCGCGCTGGCGCAAGACGGGCGCCTCCCGGCTGCTGCACCACTCGCTGCTCGCGGACCGCGACGAGGACCTGACCGCCCTCTGCGTGGATGTCACCCACCCCAAGGTGCAGGCCCTGCACAAGTCCTGGAGCTATCGGGAGGTCGGCGAGCAGCAGCCCTTCGCCGACTCCCCGCTCTTCGCCGTGATGCTCGCCGAACTGCCGCTGCCGGACTGACATCCCCGCCCCGGCTCAGCCTTTGGACCACTGGCAGCTCGCCGGTTCGCTGGGCAGCCGCCGGACCGAGGTCCGTTGTCAGAACTCCCCCTGCGGACTCTCCCCCTCAGGGGTTTCAAAGCATGCGGAAAGAAGAGTCACACTGATCTGGGGATCATGCTCCGCGGTCTCCCTCTCCCAGACAACATCCAGCGCGTACCGCATCTCCTCGTGTTCAGCATGAATCACAGGATCTCGATCCTCGGATTCCGCCTCCCTGTCAGCGATGATCTTCCATCCATTTTTCGGAAGTTTTTCCCTGAGGTTAGCCATCCCCTTCTCCAGGGAGGAATCAGGAATTCCATACAAGGCCCATGGATGACGAACCCTGTAGAGCTTCTCCTTCTTCGGATCTGCCGGACATACTGAAACACCGGGACCTGGCTCTGTAATCTTACCCTTGACCCCTATGGCATCCAGAACCTGACTGGACAACTCACCCGTACGATCACGTGCCTCTTGAACACCGACAACAGTGGGAACATAGCCGAGATCGTCCATCTTTTCAGAATCCCTCACTTCGCCATAGCATCCCGTCAAAGCGATCAAGAAAAGAACCAAGATGAGAGATTTACCCGCACTCGGAATCCGGTTATTCACTCTGGACCTTCCCATACTTCCCCACAGTGATGTATGCCTGGTTCTTCATGCTGACTGAATCTTGGTCCCAGTAGCCACTGTGGTCCTTTGAGTCGGTTGCCAGGCGTTTTGCCCCGAAGGATTCGTCCGAGGGGACATGCCGAGTCCAGCCGACGTCGTACGGAATTCCGTTCCATGTCGACACGCCGAAACCGATTCCGCCCAGTCCCGCGACCTTGCCGCCGAAGGGGACAGGGTCGTCCGGGAACGGGGCCGCCATGGACCAGGTGTGTTCTGTTCCGGTGGTGAGGTCACTGGCATGCGGGGCGAGCATGCCCGGACTGGCGATGGCGATGATGTCATCGGTAGCCAACTCCTTGCCGTAGGAGGCGTCTCCCACGACCGTGGTGCCGTAGCTGTGCCCGATCACCGTGGTGTGGCTGGCGTTCGGCCCTCCCTGGGCCACCTGCAACCCCTCCATGAAGGAGGTGAGTTTCGGTGATCCGTCCTTGGCGTACGAGACGGAAGCCGCCTCGGGAACGACGTCTCCGTCCGCGACGGGAATCGCGGTCTGCGGGGCGTCGTACCCCACCCAGGTAATGGTCGAGACACTCTGCCCCGGAGCCTCCCTGCTGCTGTCCCGCCACAGGTCGCTCATCCGGTTGATGTCGCCTTCCACCGTACCCAGGCGAGATGTGGTACCCGGGACGAAGACGGCTGTGTGGTCGGCGGTGTCGGGGTTTCCGTTGGCGGTGACGGCATGCCCCAGGTCCCTGGTGTCGAAGCCGAGGAGATACGCCTCGGGGAGACCGTCCACACCTGTCTGGCGGAAACGCTCCTCGATGGCGTCCACGCCCTTGCCGAGCTCCTCCAGCCGCGCCCTCTCCTCGTTCCACTTCCGCCACTCCGGTGTCTCCGTCTTCTCGGCGGTCAGGCCGTCCTTCCCCTTCGGAGCGAGGTGGTACCGGCTGGGCTCCTGGCTCATGTGCTTGGCGAGTACGTCCGCCGTGCGGGCCTTCTCCTCCTGGAGCACCACGCGGTTGGCACTGTCGCGGACCTCCGCCGGCAGACCGTCCAGGGCGCCGACACCGGCCGGGTACATGGAGACGTACGCGTCCCGCTCGTCTGCGGAGAGCCCCTTCCACCACTTGGCGTTCTCCTCCGGGGAACGCCCTTGCGGGATGTCGCCCTTCTCGTAGTTGTCGCCCGCGACCTTGTCGACCGCCGCACGGTCGGACCGGGCGTCCGACCACTGGGCACCACCGACTTTCAGGCCGCGTTCGGCAGTGAGCCTGGACAACGTCTTCGTGTACTGCTCGTCGATCCGCTGGGCATCGTTCAGCGCACCGATGATGGTGATGCTGAGCTGTTCCGCCAGGTGCTTCTTCGGGTTCGCCCCGATTTCGAGCCGTCCGGCGTTCGGCGCGGCCGGTGCGTACGGGCTCGGGCGGTTGGCTTCCATGAACGGCTCGTGCGCCTGCTTGCGGACCGTACCGCCCGGCAGTTCCGCACCGTCCGGTCCCTTGGCGGCCGGGTAGGTGACCGCGCCGTCGTCGCCGACGGTCAGCCCGTTCTCCTCGGCATCGCCCAGTGCCCGTCTCAGTCTCCGCTGCGGCTCCTCGAGATCGTCCGACAGACCGTTGAGAGCCGTCTGGATCAGGCCGCATTCCACCTGGACGTACTGGTAGTTCCGGCTGAGGCGTTCCAGGGCCTTGAAGGCCGCGTCCTTGGTGTCGCCCTTCTGGGCCCGGATCCTGGCGAGCATCTGCTGGTCCACCCAGTCCATGTCGGCCTGAGCCTGGTCACTGACCTTCTTCCAGCCGTCGGCCGCCTTCTCGTACTGCGTCCGCCTCAGGTCCTGTAGCTGACCGACCGTCTTCATCCCCGCCCCTACGAGAAGTTCTCGATGGGGGACTTGGGGCGGTCCTCGTGCCAGGGGCGCTTCGACGAGAGCGAGGACATCTCCTTCTTCGTGTCGTCCTCGTTGCCGTCGTGGGCGTCCGCGGCACCGGTGAAAGCCGTCTTCAGTCGCTCGCACTCGTCGCGTACGTCCCGCAGGCGGCCTTCCCAACTACCGCGCACCTTCCCCAGTGCCGCCGTGCAGGCGAAGCCTTCCGTCGCGGCGGTCAGCCCGGAGTGCGCCTGCCCGAGGTTCGTCAGGGCGGTGGTCATACGGCCGTGCAGCGTTCCCGCCTTTCCCGACAGGCCCCGCAGTTCCGTCGTGTTGATGTCCAGATCCGGCAGGGCACCGGCCTTGGACGTGCCGTGTCCGCCCTGCCACCCGTTCAGACGCATACCGGCGGCCGCGTCCGTGCCGGTGGTCGTCCACTCGTCCGCGAACCTCACGGTCCGTCCCTCCGTCATGTCTCGCCGTCCAACACGGCTGCGACAGTAGCAACACGGTTACAGAGGGTGCCTGAGTGCATCTACCTACGTTGACCGGACGCGTGGCCGTTCTTCTGCCGGATACGGGCCACTCTGCCCGGGGAAGCGGGGGCCGTTCACGGTCTGGCCCGCTGGGCTACGAGTGCTCCCGTCAGGCAGGGCCGGCCCCGGCGAACGTCCGTCGGCAGTGCGCGAGCAGTTCACGCGTCGCGGGGCTTCGCGTGCTCCGCCAGACCAGGGCGAGCAGGGCGTGCGTCTCGACGTCGTCGATGATGCGGGCGGTGAGCCGGTCGCGGTAGTGCGCGGCCATCGAATCGCTCAGGACGGCGACGCCGAGCCCACGGGCGGCCAAATCGGCCATGGCGTCCGCGGCACCGGCCTCCAAGGCGATGGCGGGCCGGAGGTGCTGTGCGGCGCATGCCTGGTCGAGCACCGTGCGCAGGCCGGTGCCGGGCGGCATGCACACGATCGGGTGGGTGACCAGATCGCGCAGGGTGACGCGGCGCCGTTCCGCCAGGGGATGCCCGGCCGGGACCGCCGCGACGAGCCGCTCGCTGACGACGGTCAGCGCCTCCAGCCCGTCGGGGGCGGCGTCCGCGGCCCCGACGAGGGCCAGGTCGAGAGCGCCGTCGCGCACCTGCGCGACGAGCCGGTCGGAGTTGTCCTCCAGGAGTGAGAGCTCCACGCCGGGGTGCGCCCGGTGGAACGCGGCGAGGGCGTCGAACAGCGGCGTGAGCGTACAGCCGGCGACCATCCCGACGGTGAGCCGTCCCCGGACCAGGCCGACCACCTCGTCCACCGCCCGGCCGACCGCCTCGGCGGCGGCGAGCGCGGCACGGGCGTGGCCGAGCGCGGCCTCTCCCGCGGCGGTGAGGGTGACGGTGCGGGCCGACCGGTCGAACAGCTCGGCCCCGAGCTCCCGTTCCAGTCGGCGGATCTGGGCGCTGACGCCGGACTGGCTGATGTGCACCCGCTCGGCCGCCCGCGTGAAGTTCCGCTCCTCGGCGACCGCGACGAAGTACCCCAGCTGCCTCAACTCCATGACCAGTAATTCTAGTTACCAGCAGAAACATCCGTTGGACTTCTTACTCGGAGGTGATCACGCTGGAAAGCACCGAAAGCCCGACGTCAGGAGGAAGCCGTGCCGGAGTACGAGAAGGCCATGCGGCCCGAGGACATCACCCGCTTGTTCGTCGAGCGGTCCAACGCCGGTGACGCGGCCGGGGTGGCCGCCCTCTACGAGGAGGACGCGGTGCTGGCCTATCCGCCCGGCGGGCGGACGGTGGGCCGGGAGGCGATCCGCGCGCTGTGGGAGAAGGTGCTGGCCGACCGCCCCCGTTTCGAGCCGGAGCCGTCGCTGCCGACGCTGGTCAGCGGGGACATCGCCCTGACCTCGACCCCTCCGAAGGACGGAGCGGGCGCCCGGGCGCAGGTCGTCCGCCGCCAGCCCGACGGGAGCTGGCTGCGTCTGCTGGACCGTCCCGAGTTCGCCCCGCCCGCCCGCTGACTCCTGCCGGGCCCGCCGGCGCCGCCGTTCCGGCCAGGATGGAGCGGGTACGGAACGGGCGGCGGCAGACGAGCCGTGCTGTACGCCGGGTTCTGTCTCCGGTGGGCCTCGCGGCCCGCCGGGAGGCGGCCATCCATCTGGGACCGGTGTCGCCACCGGCCTCGTGCGGTCTACCCGCGGACTCGGGCGGGCCGCCCTCGAACGTCCGCGCAGGGCCGTCGTCCCGTCCGGGACGGCGGCCCCTCTTGACCTTGCTCCGGGTGGGGTTTACCGAGCCGCCCAGGTCACCCTGGGCGCTGGTGGTCTCTTACACCACCGTTTCACCCTTACCGGGGGCGGTGAGGCCCCCGGCGGTCTGTTTTCTGTGGCACTTTCCCGCGGGTCACCCCGGGTGGGCGTTACCCACCACCCTGCCCTGTGGAGCCCGGACGTTCCTCGGCGGACTCCCCGGAGGGACTCCGCCGCGACCGCCCGCACGACTCGTCTGCCGTGCCGGCCATGGTAGTCGACCAGGGCGGGGGCCGGTTCCTCCGCCGGGTGCCGTCCGCGGCGGGACGGGGCGTGCACGGGGCGGGAAAATGACGGCGACTCTGATGAATGCAGAGTGAACCTGACGCCAGGATGTGCTGTCCTACTCGGTGGTACCCACTGTCCGAACGGTCAGGCGGGTCCCGGCAGCTTCCCGTCAGCCCTCGGAGGAAGAGGAAGAGATCGTGGATTCCCGACCGGTCCGTCCGACCCGCCGTGCCGTGTTCACCTTCGGCGCGGCGGCGGTGCTGGCCGCCTGCGCGCCCGCGAAGGGGAACGAGACCGAGCGTCCGTCCGCCTCGCCGTCGCGCGCCCCGCGGCCCCCGGAGAGGTCCGTCGCCGGGCGGCTGCGTGCGCTGGAGCGCGCGCACTCCGCCCGGCTGGGCGTCTTCGCGCTCAACCCGGCCACCGGCGCCGCCGTGCTGCACCGCGCGGACGAGCGCTTCGCGATCTGCTCGGTGTGGAAGCCGCTCGCCGTCGCGGCCGTGCTGCGCGACCGCGACGAGGCGTTCCTCGGCCGGCGCGTCCGGTACACCGAGGCGGACCTGGTGGCCCACTCCCCCGACACCGGCCGGCCCGGGAACCTGGCGAACGGCATGACCGTCGCCGAGCTGTGCGAGGCCACCGTGTGCCGCAGCGACAACACCGCCGGGAACCTCCTGCTGCGCGAGCTCGGCGGCCCGCGGGCCGTCACCCGCTTCTGCCGCTCGATCGGCGACCAGGTCACCCGGCTGGACCGGTGGGAGACCGAGCTGAACTCCGCCGAGCCCGGCCGCGTGACGGACACCACCAGTCCGCGCGCCGTCGCCCAGACCTACCGGCGGCTGATCACCGGCGGGGCGCTCGACGAGCCGGACCGCGAGCGGCTGACGGACTGGCTGCGGACGAACGAGACCAACGGCCGGAGCTTCGGCGCCGGCCTGCCCGACGGCTGGACCAGCGCCGACAAGACGGGCGCGGGCCGCCACGGCAGCAACAACGACGTGGGCGTGGCCTGGACCCCGGACGGAAGACCGGTGGTGCTGGCCGTGCTCACCGCCAAGGAGAAGGAGACCGCGGAGCCGGACTACCCGCTGGTCGCGAAGACCGCCGAGCTGCTGGCGCGGGAACTCGGCTGAGGACGCCCGGCACACCGGGGTCCGGCCGGTGACGCGTCCGGCGGTCGCGGGACGCGCTTGACCTTGTCGTGGCGTCAATGTGTTGACTCACCCCCATGAGGATCGGCGAGCTGGCCGCGCTGGCGGGCGTCACCACCCGCACCGTGCGGCACTACCACCATCTGGGGCTGCTGCCCGAGCCCGCGCGGCGCGCGAACGGCTACCGGGAGTACGGGCTGCGCGACGCCGTGGCGCTGGCGCGGGTGCGGCGGCTGACCGAACTGGGGCTGAGTCTGGACGAGGTGCGCGACGTGCTGGCCGACGGCGGGTTCCCGGACGGCGGCACCGGGCGCGAGCTGGCCGAGGTGCTGGCCGGGCTGGACGCCGACCTGGCCCGGCAGGAGGCGGCGCTGCGTGAACGGCGGCGCCGGGTGCGGGAGTTGCTGCGGCTCGCCGAGCGCGGTGAGCTGCCCGCCGAGGGGCCGGTCTCGGCCGAGCTGACGGTGCTCTTCGGCGAGCTGTCCCGGGCCGGTGCGGAGCTGCCCGGTCCCGAGCCGGCGATGGCGGCCCGGGACCGGGAGCTGCTGGCCCTGCTGGACACGGCCATGCCGCCCGCGGAGCGCGCCAGGCTGTTCGCGGCGCTCGGCTCCCTGGGCGGCGCTCCGGCGGCGTCGGCCCGCGCGTACGAGGTGTACGCGCTGCTGGACGAGCTGGCGGACGCCGAGGTGGACGACCCGCGGGTGGCGGACGCGGCCCGGGCGGTGGCCGACAGCCTGCCGGACGAGGTGCTGGCGGCGATCGGGGGCATCCCCCCGGAGTTCTCCGGTGCCTCCGGGGCGCCCGGTTCCTCCGGCGGGGAGGGGGCGGCCGCCGGTTTCGCCGAGGCGCTGTTCGCCGACCTCGCCCCGGCGCAGGCGGCGGCGGTACGGCAGGCGATCCGGCTGCTGGCGGAGCGTGCCCGGTGAACCGGGCGGGGCGGAAGCGGCGAGCACTGCGGGCCCGGTGGGCCGTGGCGGTGGTGGTGCCGGCCGAACTGACGCTGGTGGTCTGCCTGGTGGCCGGGGTGCGGGTGCCGGGGCCGCTGCTGGTGGCGGCGGAGGCCGCGGTGGGGTGCGTACTGGCGGCGGAGGCGGTCGTACTGGCACGCGCCTGGCGGCGGGCGCGCCACCGGGGCGCGGACGGCCGGGCGGCGGTGCGCGCGGCCGTCCGGGAGCACGTGCCGGAGCCGGTGCGGCGGCTGGCCGTGCACGAGCTGCGGCTGGCGGCGAGCCTGGTCCGCTGGGCGGTACGGCGTCCGCACGGGACCGGTGCGGGCGGGACGACCGTGCCGTACGCGGCCGGGCAGGCGCCGCTGATGTACGGGCTGCTGTTCGTGTCCGTGGTGGAGACGGTGGCGCTGGCGGTGCTGATCCCCTGGCCGGTGGTGCACGCGGTGGTGCTGGTGCTGGACGTGTGGGGAGTGCTGCTGGTGCTGGGCCTGCACGCCGCCTGCGTGGTGCGCCCGCATGTGGTGGGCGCGGACGGTTCGCTGCGGGTGCGGTACGGGGCGCTGGTCGACGTCCGTGTCCCGGCGGGGCGGGTGGCCGCCGCCCGGGTGGAGCACCGCTTCCCGCAGGAGGGCCGGCTGCTCGCCGTCTCCGGGGACGGTGTGCTGGACCTGGCCGTCGGCGGGCGGACCACGGTGACCGTGGAGCTGACCGGTCCGGTGCCGGTCGTACGGCCGCTGGGCGGGCGGGAGCGGGCGCGGGTGCTGCGGTTCTGCGCGGACGACCCGTCGGCCGCGGTCGCCGCGCTGCGGCGGGCGGCCGGGGCCCGGGGCGCGCCCGCGGGCTGAGCGGGCTGAGCGGGCTGGGTACCCGGAACCGTTTCCGGTCCGGCCGCTACACGGACCGGGTCTCGCCGCTGCGGTCCGTGTACGCCTCGGCCGTGCGCCCCGCCAGCGCCGCCAGGACCCGCCGGTGCAGATCGTGGACCTGCCCGGCGTCCTCGGTGCCGACGGAGGAGTCCAGCGTGTCCCGGACCAGGTCGGCCGCCCGCCGGACCTCCGCGGCGTCCCGCTCGTCCCCCGTGCCGTGCACGGCGGTCGCCAGATCGCGGAGCATGCGCAGCAGGGCCGCCAGGACGGTGGGCTCGGCGGCGGCGAAGCGCCGCAGCTGCCCGCAGGCCAGGTCGAGGTAGTACCGCAGGTCGCGGTCGGGGAGGATCAACCGTCCGGTCCCGTCCTCGTCCAGGTGCAGGACCGGCCCCAGGCGGCGTCCGGCCAGCCGCACCAGCAGGTCGGCCAGGTGCCCGGCGGCCGTGCACGCGGTCACCGGGTCGTTGATCCCCGGCGACATCGCCTTGACCGCGATGTCCTCCAGTTGGCGGAAGCCGAAGGCGACGTCCTGTTCCAGGGTCCGCTCGTAGCCGAGTTCCAGGGCGTCGTCGACCTTTTCGGCCAGGCCGTCGGCGTCCGGGTCGGGGACGCCCGCGGCGGGGTCGCGCGCCCAGACGGTGGCGATCGGGTTCCCCGCGACGACCAGGTCGCCCGGCCGGACGTCGAGCCGTACCACGGCATCGCTCCGGCGCGCGCAGGCCACGAGTGCACCGGTGTCGATCAACCGCACGAATCCGCTGCTGCCCCCGTGCACCGTGGCGCCGCGCGCCGGGTCCAGCTCCAGGTCCAGGTCGTCCGGGGACGGCGGGGGCGGCTCGTCCCGGCCGGCGCAGAGCTTCCGGATCGCCTCACCGGTCTCGTCGTGGGCGGCGAGCATCATGGAGTCCACCCGCAGCTGGCGGATGATGTGGTTGAGGAAGCCCAGCACGGCGGCCAGCGACGTGACACCGAGCGCGGACGCGGTGAGCAGCGCGACGGTGGGCAGCCCCTCGTCCGAGTTCATGAAGGACAGGGTCGTCAGCGCGAACACCAGGGTGGACAACAGGACCGTCAGGACGGCCTTGAGCACCCGGTCGCGGGCGTACCGCCGCAGCAGCCGCGGGGAGAACTGCTGGGAGGCCAGCTGCAGCGTCACCACGGTGACGCTGAACGTCAGGGCGGCCACCGTGACCGAGCTGGTGGCCACCACCTGGAGCATGGCGGAGGCGGCGTCGGAGTCGCCCGGCCACAGGTTGGCCGGGCCGGTGCCGGCCCGGGGCCGGACCTGTTCCAGGAGGATCGCGGTGACCAGGGCGGTGACGCCGCCCGCGGTGGGCCAGGTCCACAGCGGCGAGCGGGACGACTCCGCGCGAGGCCTGCGGCGGTGTGGAAGAAGGTTCACACCGGTACGGGTACCGCGTGACCGGCGGCCGATGCCTCGTCCGGCACCCGGCTGGAGCCGGGCCGCCGCGGCGGCATACCCTGCCGGGGCGCCGGAACCGGTTGTTCCGCGGACCGCGGACCCGCTGCTGAGGAGAGAGACCGTGCTCGTACTGCTGCCGCCGTCGGAGGGCAAGGCCACCGGGGCCGACGGCCCCCCGCTCGACCTGGGCGCGCTGTCGCTGCCGGGGCTGACGGCGGCGCGGGAGGCGGTGCTGGAAGAGCTGGTGGAGCTGTGCTCGGGCGACGGGGACGCCCGCGGGGAGGAGGCGCGGGAGGTGCTCGGGCTGAGCGAGGGGCTGCGCGGCGAGGTGGCCCGGAACGCCGCGCTGCGCACGGCCCCGGCGCTGCCCGCGGGCGAGCTCTACACCGGGGTGCTCTACGACGCGCTGGGCCTGGCCACGCTGGACCCGGCGGCGCGGGAGCGCGCCGGGCGGTGGCTGCTGGTGTTCTCGGGGCTGTGGGGCGCGGTGCGGACCGGTGACCCGGTTCCGCCCTACCGCTGCTCGGGCGGGGTGAAGCTGCCGGGTCTGGGGAGTCTGGCCCGGCACTGGCGCGGGCCGCTGGAGTCGGTGCTGCCCGAGGCGGCGGGCGACGGCCCGGTGCTGGACCTGCGGTCGGCGGCGTACGGCGCGATGTGGAAGCCGAGGGGCGCCCTCGCCGAGCGCACCGCGACCGTGCGGGTGCTCCAGTCGAGGATCGTCGGCGGGGTGGAGAAGCGGTCGGTGGTGAGCCACTTCAACAAGGCCACCAAGGGCCGGATCGTGCGCTCGCTGCTGACGGCGGGCGAGGAGCCGGACGGCCCGGCGGAGCTGGCCGGAGCGCTGCGCGCCCTGGGGTACACGGTGGAGGCCGCGCCCCCGGCCAGGAGCGGCAGCCCGTGGCGGCTGGACGTGGTGGTCACCGAGGTGTGAGCACCGCCGGGCGCAGTGCCGGGCTCCGTTGCACCGGGTGCAACCGGCGTTGCGGCGGGTGACGGGCACCGGCAGGATGGCGCCATGAGCGCCGAGCCGTCCGCCGGGCAGTCCGCCGAGCAGTCCGTACCGTCCTCCGTGCTCGCCCTGGGACCCGTCCTGCCGGTCGTCGCCCTCGGCGACGGGGCGGACGGCGGCACGGGGGAAGGGTTCGGGCCCGGTGACGCCGTGCCGCTGGCGCGGGCGCTGGTGGCGGGCGGGCTGACCGCGGTCGAGATCACCCTGCGGACGCCGGACGCGGTGGCGGCGGTCGCCCGGGTGGCGGCGGAGGTCCCCGGTGCGGTGGTGGGCGCGGGCACGGTGCTCACCCCGGAGCAGGCGGAGGCGGCGGTGGACGCCGGGGCCCGCTTCCTGGTGAGTCCGGGCGGCACGGACCGGCTGCTGACGGCGCTGGAGTCGGCCGGGGTGCCGTTCCTGCCGGGTGCCTCGACCGCCTCCGAGGTCATGGCGCTGCTGGAGCGCGGGGTGACGGAGATGAAGTTCTTCCCGGCCCGGGCGGCGGGCGGGCCGGAGTACCTCCAGGCGCTGGCCGCGCCGCTGCCCCGGGCCCGGTTCTGCCCGACGGGCGGCGTCGACGCCGCCTCGGCCCGGAGCTATCTCGCCCTGCCGAACGTCGGCTGCGTCGGCGGAAGCTGGATGCTGCCGCCGGACGCGCTGCGCGAGCGGGACTGGCCCCGGATCGAGCGGCTGGCCCGGGACGCCGCCCGGCTCGGCGCCCAGGCCGGGCGGGGCGGTCCCGGGAGCGGCGGTCGGGACGGCGCCCCGGACGGCGCCCCGGACGGCGGGTGACGGGCCGCCGCCCGGGGGCCGGCGCGGGAGTCAGCGCAGGTGGGCCGTGTCGTTGAACAGCCGCACCGAGGCGTTGCCGTCCGCGTAGTACGCCACCGCGGACAGGGCCGCGGGCGACAGCTCCATCCGGAACAGCGACTCGGGCGGGGCGCCCAGGGCCAGCCGCACCAGGATCTTGATCGGTGTGACATGGGTGACCAGCAGCACCGTCCGGCCGCGGTACCGCTCCAGGAGCCGGTCGCGGGCCCGCTCGACGCGGCGGGTGACGGCGGCGAAGGACTCGCCGCCGGTGGGGGCGGCACCGGGGTCGGCCAGCCAGGCGGCCAGATCCCGCGGGTACCGCTCGCGCGCCTCGGCGAAGGTCAGTCCCTCCCAGGCGCCGAAGTCCGCCTCGCGCAGGTCCTCGTCGGTCTCCACCTTCAGGCCGAGCCGCGCGGCGACCGCCTCGGCGGTCTGGCGGCAGCGCGTCAGCGGCGAGGCGACCACGTCCTGGACCGTCCCGCGGGCCGCGAGCGCGGCGGCGGCGGCCTCGGCCTGTCCGAGCCCGGCCGGCGACAGCTCGGGGTCGGTGCCGCCGCTGCCGGAGAAGCGCTTGAGCGGGGTGAGCGCCGTCTCGCCGTGCCGCAGCAGGACGAAGGTGGTGGGGGTGCCCAGGTCGGGGCCCCAGCCCTGGGCCGTGCCCCCGGCCCGCTCCGGTGCGGCGGTGACGGCGGTGGGGTCCGTCCCGCCCCCCGCTGCCTCCGGGAGCTCCGGCTGCTCCGGCTGCCGGACGCGCGCCTGCCGGACGGCGGCGCGGGCGGCGGCCCGCGCCTCGGCGGAGCTCTCGGTGGTGGCCGGCGGGGTGGCCGGGACAGGCGGGACGGAAAGGGCGGCCGAGTCGACGGTGGGGAGGTCCTCCCGGGCGGTGAGTTCCGCCGTCGAGGCGGACGGCCGCCACTTCTCGCCGCGCCGGCCCGCGTCCATCGCCTCGTTCGCCAGCCGGTCGGCGTACTTGTTCCGCTCGCGCGGGATCCACTCGTAGGTGACCGCCTCCGGCGGGAGGACGGAGCGCGCCTCCGCCGCCAGCGGCCGCATGCCGGGGTGCTTGATCTTCCAGCGGCCCGACATCTGCTCGACGACCAGCTTGGAGTCCATCCGGACCCGTACCGTCGCCGCCGGGTCCAGGGCACGGGCCGCGCGCAGCCCGGCGATCAGCCCGCGGTACTCGGCGACGTTGTTGGTGGCGGTGCCGATGTACTCCGCGGTCTCCGCCAGCACCTGGCCGGTGGCCGCGTCGCGGACGACCGCCCCGTAGCCGGCCGGGCCCGGGTTGCCGCGCGAGCCGCCGTCCGCCTCGACGACGAGGGACATCGGTGAAGCGGTGGAGCCGGACACCTTGGACATCCCGGACATCACAGCCCCGACTCGGGGGTGCGGACCAGGATGCGGCGGCAGTTCTCGCAGCGCACCACCTCGTCCGCCGGGGCCTGGCGGATCTCGTTCACCTCGGTGATGTTCAGCTCCAGCCGGCAGCCCTCGCAGCGCCGCTGGTAGAGCCGGGCCGCGCCGACGCCGCCCTGCTGTCCGCGGAGCTTGTCGTAGAGCTTGAGGAGCGCCTCCGGGATGGTGGCCGCCACGGCCTGGCGCTCCCTGGTCACCGAGGCGGCCTCGGTGTCGATCCCCGCCAGGGCCGCGTCGCGCCGCGCCACCGCCTCGTCCGTCCTGGCCTGGACGGACTCCACCCGCCGCGCCAGTTCCGCGGCGCGCTCCTGCGCGGACTCGCGGCGCTCCATGATCTCCAGGACGACGTCCTCCAGGTCGCTCTGGCGCCTGGCGAGCGAGGCGATCTCCTTCTGCAGGTTCTCCAGGTCCCTGGGCGAGGTCACCGCGCCGGTGTCCAGCCGCTGCTGGTCGCGGGCGGCGCGCTTGCGCACCTGGTCGACGTCCTGTTCCGCCTTGGTCTGTTCGCGGGCGGTGTCGCTCTCCTCGGTCCGCGCGGCGACCAGCAGGTCGCGCACCTGGGCGAGGTCGGCGGTCAGGCTCTCGATCTCGGCGTGCTCCGGCAGGTTCGCGCGCCGGTGGGCGAGCTGGGTGAGCCGCACGTCGAGGGCCTGGACGTCGAGGAGGCGGATCTGGTCGGCGGGCTCGGCGTTCAGTTGGGGGCTCCTGTGTGGGTGGTGGGTACGGGGGCGGACGCCGCGTGGCCGGTCCAGGGATCGGTGACCGTGCGGGAGACATGGACGCGCAGTCCCCAGCCGTGCCGCTGCGACACCGCGTCGAGCCCGGCGGCGGCCTGCTCGCACCAGGGCCACTCGGTGGCCCAGTGCGCGGCGTCCACCAGGGCGGGCCCGCCGGCGGAGAGAGCGTGCTGTACGGCCTCGGAGGCCGGGTGGTGCCGCAGGTCGGCGGTGAGGTAGGCGTCGACCCCGGCCGCCCGCACCGCCTCGAAGAGACCGTCGCCGGAGCCGCCGCAGACGGCGACCGTGCGGATCGGGCGCCCGGGGTCGCCGGCCGCCCGTACGCCCTGCGCGGTGGCGGGCAGGGCGGCGGCCACCCGCCGGGTGAAGCTCTCCAGCGGCTCGGGCACGTCCAGTTCGCAGATCCGGCCCAGCCCGCGGCGGCCGGCCGGATCGGAGGGGTCGGGCACCAGCGGCGCCACCACCCGCAGTCCGACGGCCCCGGCGAGGGCGTCGGAGACTCCGGGGTCGGCGCGGTCGGCGTTGGTGTGCGCGGTGTGCAGGGCGACACCGGCGCGGATCAGGCCGTGCACGACGCGGCCCTTGAAGGTGCCGCCGTAGACCGTGGTGGTGCCGCGCAGGTAGAGGGGGTGGTGGGTGAGCAGCAGCCCGGCACCGAGCGCCACCGCCTCCTCGGCGGTCTCCCGCACCGGGTCGACGGCGATCAGCACCCGGTCCACCGGGGCCGCCGGGTCCCCGCAGACGGTCCCGACCGCGTCCCACTGCTCGGCCCAGGCGGGCGGCCACAGGTCGTCCAGGGCGGCGATGACATCGGCGAGTGCAGGCACGGGTGAGAGGTTACCTGCCGTGCCGGGGCCGTCGGGCCGGGACGGGTACGGTCCGGACCCCGCGCCCGGGCCGCGCCCGTCCCGCTTCCGGACGGGGCCCGGGGTGAAGCACACCGCAGACCGACATGTCACCCATAACCATCCACAGTCCCCCGTATGCGTGAAGGGGTGCGCCTCTCACTGTCCACCGGGGGAAGCGAAAACTACCCTCCGTGATCGGAGGTGATTGGTCGATGACTGTCTGTGCCGTCGACGCCGTCCGAGGTGGCGGCGAGAGGACGGGGTACACCGGCTTCACGATCGCCGCGGACGGCTCCTACGCGGCCCGGCTGGCCGCCACCGGTACGGGCCGGGGCTGGGTGCCCGAGCGCTGGACACTGGACGGTCCCGAGCCGTACGCGGTGCCGCTGCCGGGGCCGCGGCCGGAGGAGCCCGGCACCCAGGTGCTGCCGCTGTCCGACGGGCGGGTGCTGATCTGCCGCCGGACCGCCGGCCGGCACCGGCTGGCGCTGCTCTACCCCACCGGTCCGGGCACCGGCGAGGTCCCTCTCGGCGAGGTGGGATGCGAGCGGCTGACGCTGCTGCCGCCCGTCCCGGGCGGGGCGGCCGCCTACGCCCTCTCCCCCGCCCACCCCGGCGGGGACACCACGGCGGTGTGGCGGGTGCACGGCGGGGCGGACGGCCCGGAGCGGGTCGCCATGGTGTCCGGCCGCTGCTCGGGCGGCGGCTGGCTGGACCGCGACGGCCGGCTGCTCGCCCTGGACCGCACCGACGCCGACGGCCGCACCAAGACCGTCACCGTCGACCTGGGACGCGGCGGCGAGGTGTCCCCGCTGCTGCGGATCACCGACGACAGCGACGACCGGCTGCTGCTGGCCGACCCCGACAGCGGGCTGCTGCTGGTGCGCTCCGACGCCCCGGGCGAGACGCTGCTGGGCTGGGGGGTGCTCGGCAGCCACCGGCCGGTGCGCTTCCCCGGGGCACTGCGCCCGCAGGGGGTCTCGCTGGTGCCCTTCGCCGTCCAGCCCGGCCAGGCCCTGGTGCCGGAGGACTGCGCGGTGGCGCTGCGGGTGGACGGGCCGAACGGGACGTGGGTGGCCGTGTGGCGGCCCTCCCAGCGGCGGCTGCGGCATCTGCCCGCCCCACGCGGCTGGCTGCGCGGGGCGGGGCTGTGGACGGCGGCCGGCGAGCTGCGGCTGCCGTACGCCGCCCCCCATGTGCCGTGCGGGCTGGCCCGGATCGGGCCGTTCCGCCCGGAACCCGGCGAGCGGCCGCCCGGCCCGGGGCTCGCGTTCGTGCCGCGGCCGGGACCGCCCTCGGAGGCCGGGCACGAGGCGGCGGAGGGGGCGGCGGAGGGAGGAGCGGACGGGGTGAGGACCGCGCCGCGGGTGCCGCCCGCCCCGGCGGCGCCGGTCGGCCCGCTCACCGCCCGGCCGGTGCCGTACGTTCCGGTGCCGCTCCAACAGGCCCCGTTGGAGGGGGCGTTGGAAGGATCGCTGGAGCGGGCCGACACGGAACGAAGATCGTAGAACTACTACGATTCGGTCGGGTACGGAGGAAGAGCCACGTGTCCACCTTGTCCACGGAGTAGTTCGCGATGTCCCAGACCGAGACCGAGCCGAGCACCGAGACGAGCACCGAGCCGAGCGCCGAGGCGAGCACCGACAACGCCGCGTCCCGGGGCAGACACCGGGGCCGGGCCGCTGTCGAGGAGGAGATGAGGGTGCCCGCCCAGGGCCGCCACCGCCGCCCCGGGTCGCCGGAGCGGGACGGCCCGGGAAGCTGACCGCCGGTCCGCCCGCCCCCGGCCCCGGGTGCCGTCGCCTCCTCCGGCGCCCGGGGCCTCCGGCTGCCCGGGCGACCGCACACCGGCCACCGGGCCGCGAGCCGGTGGGCCTGTTCCGGTGTCGCGGCCCTACGCGTGGTGGACGACGGTGTCGGCCAGCACCGGGGCGTCGCCCCGGTCGGCGGCGGTGACGGCCGCCGTCAGCCGCCCGTCGCCCCGCCACAGCCGCACGCGCAGGGTCTCGCCGGGGAAGACGGCCCCCGCGAAACGCGCCCGGTAGCCGAGCACCCGCTCCACCTCCCCGCCCAGCGCGGTGTCCACGGCGGCCTTCAGCGCCATCCCGTAGACGCACAGGGCGTGCAGGGGCGGCCGGTCGTGGCCCGCGTCCCGGGCGTGCTCGGGGTCGGTGTGCAGCGGGTTGTGGTCACCGCACAGGCGGTACAGCAGTGCCAGGTTCTCCTGGACCGGCCGGGTGAGGTCCAGGTCCGGCTCCCGCTCCGGCGTGCGCGCCGGGCCGCGTCCGGGCCGTCTGGCCCGGCCCGCGCCCCGCCCGCCGTCGAGACCGCCCCCGCCCCGGACCAGCAGCCCGGCGGTACAGCTCCACATCGGCCCGTCGCCGTCGGCGACCTCGGACCTCAGCACGACGACGGCGTCCTCGTCCCGGTCGTGGACGGCGGTGATCCGTGAGGTCCGCACCGCCCTGCCGTTCACCGGGACCGGCCGGTGCAGGGTGAGGGACTGCTCGCGGTGCGAGACGGCGGACGGCTCGACGTCGACGCCGGGCGCGTACAGCCCGTCCAGCAGGGCGGGCCGGCCGCCCGCGACGGTGGCGAAGCCGGGCAGGACGCGCAGTCCGCGCTCCAGGGTGTAGCGCAGTTCGAGCGGATCCGTGGCGGGGACACCCGCACCGATCCCCAGGTGGTAGAGCTGCACGTCCCGGTGGTCCCAGACGAGTTCGGTCGTGACGGGGTCGGCTGCGAGGGCCTTGGCCGGGTCGATGGGCATGGGAGGCTCGCTCCTTGGCTGCCGCGGTGCACGATGGCGGACGGTGAGAACGCGCTCCGGCCGGTGTCCCCGGGCGTCGGAAGGCCCCTGTCCGACGCACCCGGCCGGTAGCCGGAGGAACAGTATGGCGGCCCGCGGGTGCCGGGCCGCTCCGGGCGATGGCTTTTCGGACACGCCCCGGGTGCCCGGCGGTTCCGCCGCTCCCGCCGCCCCCGCCGGGCGGGCCGGTGGGGCGTAGGGCAGCATGGGCCCCGGCACCGGGCCGGACCAGGCCGCCCCCGGGCCGGGCGAGGAAGGGACAACCGTTGGAAACCGCCGCGCGGCCGACACCCGAGGCCCTCGCCGCCTTCGAGGCCGCGAAGGGCTTCATGCCCGCCGACGAGGGGCTGGCGCTGTACGCCGCCGCCGTCGAGGCGGCGCGCCTGGGACTGCCGCTGCTGGAGATCGGCACCTACTGCGGGCGCTCCACCATCCTGCTGGCCGACGCCGCCCGCCGGGCGGACGGGGACGTGACCGTACTGACCGTCGACCACCACCGGGGCAGTGAGGAACAGCAGCCGGGCTGGGAGTACCACGATCCGGAACTGGTCGATCCGCGGGTCGGTCTGATGGACACCCTCCCCTTCTTCCGCCGCGCCCTGCACACCGCCGGGCTGGAGGAGCACGTGGTGGCGCTGGTCGGCCGCTCGCCGCGGATCGCCGCGCTGTGGGGCGGGCGGCTGGGGCTGGTCTTCGTCGACGGCGGCCACACCGACGAGCACGCGCGGGCCGACTACGAGGGCTGGGCACCGCAACTGGCCGAGGGCGGACTGCTGGTGATCCACGACGTGTTCCCGGATCCGGCCGACGGCGGGCAGGCGCCGTACCGGATCTACCGGCGCGCGCTGGAGTCGGGCGCCTTCGCCGAGGTGTCCGCGTTCCGCTCACTGCGCGTCCTGCGGCGTACGGGCCCGGGCGTCTGACGGCACCGGCCCCGGCCGCACCGCTACGATCTCCGGTCATGTCCCTCGGCCGCCGCCCGTTCACCGCTCTGGCAGTCCTCGCGCTCGTGCTGACCGTCTGTCTGGCGGGCTGGTCGGCGTGGCGGTCGGTGCGCCAGGAGGACTCCGGGCGGGAGCCCGGCGCACCCGCCCCGGGCACCTCACAGGCCTCACCCCCGGCGGCACCCACGGCCGGCTCCCCGGAATCAGGGGAGCCCGGGGAACCGGACGGGGACGGCGGGGACGGCGGGCCGTTGCGGGGCACGGTGGTGGTGATCGATCCCGGGCACAATCCGGACAACCGCGAGCACACCCGCGAGATCGCCCGCCGGGTCGACATCGGCACGGGCCGCAAGGAGTGCGACACCACCGGCACGGCCACGAACTCCGGTTACGCGGAGGCGGCCTTCACCCTCGACGTCTCGCGCCGGGCCCGGGACATCCTGGCGGAGCGGGGCGCCAGGGTGGTGCTCACCCATGACGGCGACCGCCCGTACGGGCCCTGCATCGACGAACGCGCCGCGCGGGGCAACACCGTGGACGCCGACGCCGCGGTCTCCGTGCACGCCGACGGTTCGGGAAAGGGCAACCGGGGCTTCCATGTCATCGTCCCGGCCCGGGTGAAGGAGGGCGGCGCCGACACCACGCGGATCACCGGCCCGTCCCGGCTGCTGGGCGAGGAGCTGGCCGACGCCTTCGCGGCGGCCACCGGCACCGGTCCCGCCGGCTACCTGGGGCCCACCGTGGCCGAGACCGGTCTGGTCACCCGCGGCGACCTGGGCGGCCTCAACCTCTCCCGGGTGCCCAAGGTGTTCCTGGAGTGCGGCAACATGCGCGATCCGCGCGACGCCCGGCTGGTGACCGATCCGGCCTGGCGGCAGCGCGCGGCCGAGGGCCTCGCCGACGGCGTCACGGCCTTCCTGCGCGCCTCGGGGAGCCACCCGCACGCCGGACCGGACAACGCGGACCCGCCGGACCCCACCGGGCGTCCTTCCGTACGATAGGGCCCGCCCCCAAGCTGACCAGACCATGACGAGACCGACTAAGGACCTCACGTGAACATCCGCTCGCTCACCCGAAGCGATGGTGCGGTAATCGGAGCAGCGGTGCTGCTGTTCATCGCCTCGTTCCTCGCCTTCTTCGAGGCCTCGGAGAACTGCTCCGAGAACTGCACGGTCAACAGCTGGGAGCCGGCGCTCTTCCCGCTGCTGCCGACCGTGACTCTCGCCGCACTGATCGCCGCCGCCCTGCTCGTCGCCGGACGGATACTGCCCGGCGACCGCAAGGTGGCCGGGCTCGGCCTCGAACAGTGGGGTACCGCGCTGGCCGTGTTCACGGGCTGGGCGGCACTGTGGTCGATGTTCTCCACCGTCCTGCCGGACCCGGAGGGCATGAACCTCAACCGGAGTCTGGAACTGGGGGTCGGCGCCTGGCTGACGCTCATCGGGGGTCTGGTCATGGCGGCCTTCGCCGTTCTGGGCAACACCGTCTCCGCGCTGAAGGCCCCGCTGCTGCCGGCGCCCTCCCCGCAGGCCCCGAACCCCTACGGCACGGGTCCGCAGCCGGGGCAGCAGGGCGGCTACGGCTACCCGGGCGGCCCCCAGCCGGGCGGCTACGGCTATCCCGGCGGCCCCCAGCCGGGTCAGCCCGGTCAGCCGATGCAGCCGGGCCAGCCGATGCAGTCGATGCAGCCCGGCCAGCAGGGGCAGCCGATGCAGCAGGGCCAGCCGGCCGGTCACCAGCCGTACGGCGGCGGCCAGCCCGCGCAGCAGCAGGCTCCGGGTCCGGGTCCGGCGGCCGGTGCCCCGGCCGACCCCGGCTTCCAGCCCTTCTGGTTCGCCGTGCCGGTGGCCCGTCCGCTGTACAGCGAGGACGGTTCGCACAGCCAGATCGCCGAACTGGCGCCGGGCACCTGGTACCTGGCGGTGGAACAGCGCGGCCAGACGCTGGTCGCCCAGACCCAGGACGGCCGCCGCGGCGTCCTGCAGGACACCTCGGGCATCCAGCGCGGCTGACCGGCCCGGCCCCCGCCGCGCGGCGGCACTCCGTCGGCCCCGCCCGTTTTCCGGGCGGGGCCGACGCCGTACCGGGGGCACCCCGCGCACCGTCTCCCGTCGGACGCCTCAACAGCCCCTGATTCCGGGCGGATCGGGTTTGCGCGCGTACGGAGCGGCAATCCGGAGCACATGGTCACTACTGTCCGACGAAGCGGAGGCAGTACGGCGGCCCTGGTGATCCGGATCGTCGCGGACATCATGGCGGCCATCATCGGTCTCTGGATCCTGCTGTACGTGCTGGACGCCAACCGGGGCAACGATCTGGTCGTGTTCGTACAGGACGCCGCCCGCTGGCTGGCGGGCTGGTCCCACGACCTCTTCGACCTGGAGCCCGGCTGGTTCCAGGTGCTGATCAACTACGGCATCGCGGCCGTGGTCTACCTGTTCATCGGCCATCTGCTGGCGGCCCGGATCCGCCGTTACTGACGGACCGCCACGGGACGCCGGCCCGGCCGGCCGCGTCCCGGCGGCTCAACAGCAGTCCGGTTCCAGTCCCGTCGGCAGCCGCTCCCCGCCGAAGACCGCCACCGTGGCCTCGTCGCCGCCCAGCGCGGCGACGGCCAGCAGCAGCGAGCCCGCCGTCCAGGCGGTCAGCTCCTCGGGCCAGAAGGCGTCGTCCGCGAAGACATAGCCGGTCCAGTACATGCCGTCCGCGTTCCGCAGGTGCTGCATCCAGCGCAGGATCTCCAGCGCCCGGTCGGACTCCCCCATCACCCACAGGGCGAGCGCGAGTTCGGCGCTCTCGCCGCCGGTCACCCAGGGATTGGGCAGTACGCAGCGCACCCCCAGGCCGGGGACGACGAAGCGGTCCCAGCCGGACTCGATCCGCTCCTTGGCCTCGGGCCCGGTCAGCGCCCCGCCGAGGACCGGGTAGTACCAGTCCATCGAGTAGCGGCTCTTGTCCAGGAAACGCTCGGGATGGCGGCGTATCGCGTGACCCAGCCGGCCCAGCGCCAACTCCCAGCCGGGCTGCGGCTCCTCGCGGTGCTCGGCCAGCGCCAGCGCGCAGCGCAGCGCCTGGTGGACGGAGGAGCAGCCGGTCAGCAGGGCGTCGGGGGAGGCGGTGCCGTCGGCGTCCCGCTTCCAGCCGATCTGGCCGCCGGGCTGCTGGAGGTCCAGGACGAAGCCGATCGCCGCGACGACCACCGGCCACATCCGCTCCACGAACGTCTCGTCGCCCGTGGCGAGGTAGTGGTGCCACACCCCGACGGCGACGTACGCGCAGAAGTTGCTCTCCCTGCCCGGGTCGGTGGGGTGTGCGGCGTCCCCGTCGGCGTAGGCGGCGTACCAGGAGCCGTCCGGATTCTGGTGCTCGGCCAGCCAGCGGTAGGCGGCCTCGGCGCGTTCGTGCTCGCCGGCCGTGTCCAGCGCCATGGCGGCCTCGACGTGGTCCCAGGGGTCGAGGTGGTGGCCGCGGAACCACGGGATCGCGCCGTCGGGACGCTGGACGGCGGCGATGCCCGCGACGGTCCGCGCGGCCTGCTCGGCGGTGAGCACGCCCGGCAGGACGAGCCGCTCGGTGCGGTCCGGGCTCGTCATACCCGCTCCGTGCCGGTCTCCGGGGTGGCGGTCCCCGGGACGGTGGTCTCCGCGCCGGGGACCGGGGCGGCCGGAAGGTGCGGCTTGGTGGCGTACGCCACGAAGCTCTTGCCCATGACGGGGTCGAGCGCACGCTCGGCGAGCCGGGTGACCAGGGGTTTCCTCATGATGTCCCAGACCAGCAACTTGTGGTACGCGCGCACCGGCAACGCGGCCTCGTCCCCGTCCCGGTTCACCCCGAAGGCGCACTTGAGCCACCAGTACGGGGAGTGCAGGGCGTGGGCGTGGTGCGTCCCGTACGGTTCCAGGCCCGCCTCGCGGATCCTCGCCAGCAGTTCGTCGGCGCGGTAGATGCGGATGTGGCCGCCCTCGACCTCGTGGTACGCGTCGGACAGCGTCCAGCACACCTTCTCCGGGCCGTAGCGCGGCACGGTCACCGCGATCCGGCCGCCGGGGCGCAGCACCCGCACCAGCTCGGCCAGGACGCCCTTGTCGTCGGGGATGTGCTCCATCACCTCGGAGACGATCACCGCGTCGAAACTGTCGTCCTCGAAGGGCAGCGCGAGGGCGTCGCCCTCCAGCGCGGTGGCCTCGGCGCCCGCCGGCGCCTCGCCGGCCTCCCGCATGGCGGCGAACCACTTGGCGACCTCGCGGATCTCCTCGCCGTTGCGGTCCAGCGCGACCACGCGCGCGCCGCGCCGGTAGCACTCGAAGGCGTGGCGGCCGGCGCCGCACCCCAGGTCCAGGACCCGGTCGCCGGGGGCGAGCGGGAAGCGGGAGAAGTCCACGGTCAGCACTGAACTGGTCTGCCTTCCTCGGTGATGTGCGGGAGGGAACCGGTGCCGTGACCGGGGAGGCCCGCCGGCCCGCGGCTCCCCACGGCGGGGAGGTCCCGGCGCGCCTTCGCGGTCACGGCGCTAGCCGGTGACGGGAGCGCGCCGGGCCGCCGCGCTCCCGTTCTCGTCGTGTCCGGCCCGCCCGGCGTTCCCGATCGCCGTGCGGTAGTGCTCCACCGTGCCGCGGGCGGCCTGCTCCCAGGTGAAGCGGCGCAGCACCCGCTCCCGTCCGGCCGCGCCCAGCCGCGCCCGCAGGGCCGCGTCGCCCAGCAGGCGCCCCAGGGCGGCGGCCAGCGCCCCGGCGTCGGCCGGGGGCACGGCCAGGCAGGTCTCGCCGTCGGGGCCGGCGACCTCGGGGATGGCTCCCCCGGTGGTGGCGACCAGCGGGGTGCCGGTGGCCATGGCCTCGGCGGCGGGCAGCGAGAAGCCCTCGTAGAGGGAGGGAACGCAGGCGACCTGGGCGCCGCGCACCAGGTCGGCCAGCTCGCGGTCGCTTATGCCCTTGACGAACTCGACCGCGCCGCCGAGCCCGTAGCGTTCCAGGGCGTCGGCAACCGGGCCCTTCCCGGGCCGTCCGCCCACCACGACCAGATGCGCGTCCGGGTACTCGGCGCGGACCTTGGCCAGCGCCTCCACCAGGTGGACCAGTCCCTTGAGGGGGACGTCGGCGCTGGAGGTGGTGACGATGCGGCCGGGGATCTCCGGGACGGCCGGGTCGGGGGAGAACAGCCGGGTGTCGGCACCGATGTGCACGACGTGGACGCGCTCGGGGCGCACCCCGAGGTGCTCGGTGATCTCCCGGCGGGAGGAGCCGGAGACGGTCAGGATCCGCGGCAGCCGCCGGGCGACCCGTTTCTGCATCCGGGTGAAGCCGTACCAGCGGCGCACCGAGGCCCGCTTGCGCCAGTCCGCGGCGGCGGCCAGCTCCAGCCGCCGGTCCACGGTGATGGGGTGGTGGACGGTGGTGACCAGGGGGAGGCCGAGCCGTTCCAGGCCCAGCAGCCCGTAGCCGAGGGTCTGGTTGTCGTGGACGACGTCGAAGTCGCCGCGCCGGGCGGCCAGCAGGCGGCGGGCGCGCAGCGAGAAGGTCAGCGGCTCGGGGAAGCCGCCGGTCCGCATGGTGGCGACCTCCAGCACGTCGATCCAGTCGCGGTACTCCCCCAGCCGCGGGGTGCGGAAGGGGTCGGGCTGGCGGTAGAGGTCGAGGCTGGGGAGTCCGGTGAGGGTGGTCTCCCCAGCCCAGCGGTCCTCCCCGTCCGCT
The DNA here is from genome assembly GCF_002794255.1 of Streptomyces carminius. Taxonomy (GTDB): domain Bacteria; phylum Actinomycetota; class Actinomycetes; order Streptomycetales; family Streptomycetaceae; genus Streptomyces; species Streptomyces carminius. Next base: position 656,029 of record NZ_PGGW01000069.1, on the reverse strand, counting down.
CCGGGGGCGTCGAGGACGGGGTAGGGCTGGGCGCCGATCACCTCGACGCGGTGGCCGAGCCTGGCCAGTTCGCGCGACAGGTGCCGTACGTAGACGCCCTGGCCGCCGCAGAACGGGTTCCCCTTGTAGGTGAGCAGTGCGATCCGCAGCGGTCGGCCGCCGTCGGCGGCCGTGCCCGCCAGGGGACCGGGCGCGGCGTCCCTGGTGGCCTCTGCCGTCACTCACGGCCCCCTTCTGCAAGGATCTCGCGGCAAACCTCCGCGGGAGCGTAACCGCTCGCGTTAATCTGGAACAAGTTTCAAGGATGGCCGGGCCGCGCCCCGCTCGCACTCCGGCCGTGTCCGGTCCGGCGGTCCGTACGGCCCCGACCCGCAAGATTACCGGCCGGTAGGTGATCCGGGCCGGACGGCCCGGGTGATTCGCACCACGGCACCCCCCGTGCCGGACCCGTGCGGCCCGGCGGAGACGGACGGGCCCCGGCAGGCAGGACGGCAGGCAGGCAGGACGGGTAGATGACAGAACAGCCGACGGCACACCCCCGCCCCCTCGCGCCTGCCCCCGCCGCCCCGCGGCGCGCCGAGCGCCAGGAGGCGCGCCGCCGCCGCATCCTGGACGCCACGGTCTCCCTGGCCCGGCGCGGCGGCTTCGAGGCGGTGCAGATGCGCGAGGTCGCCGAGACGTCCGGTGTCGCGCTCGGCACGCTCTACCGCCACTTCCCCTCCAAGATCCACCTGCTGGTCGCCACCATGCACGACCGGCTGGAACATCTCCACCGGTCACTGCACCGGCATCCGCCGCAGGAGCCGGAGCCCTCGGCCCGGGTCGCCGGCACACTGCTGCGCGCCTTCCGCGCGCTCCAGCGGGAGCCGCGGCTGACGGAGGCCATGGTGCGCGCGTTCACGTTCGCGGACCGTTCGGCCGGCGCGGAGGTCGACGCGGTCTCCCGGCTCACCACGGCCATCATCCTGGACGCCCTGGGGACGGCGGGGGACGCGGGGACCCCCGGGACGGAGCGTCTCCCGGCGGTCCGGGTGATCGAGCACACCTGGCACTCGGCCCTGACCGGCTGGCTCTCCGGGCGGGCCTCGGGCGAACAGGTGCGCGGCGATATCGAAATGGCGTGCCGATTGATCGACATCACGGCACAGGACGGCGCGCGCCGATAATTCGCACAGGTCAGGCGCGCGCCCCCGAACAGCTTCCAGCGCCTCTGAATACTCGTCGGTACTGGCCGAAAGTCTGCGTTATCAGGGGACCGTTGTAGGTATCTGTTGACGGGTGTTCGACAAACTTCGCCCGGACAGGGCACTGGAGGAGCCGACCGTGATTCAGGTACTGCTGGTGCACCACTTCAGCCTGTTGAGATCCGGCCTGGCAGCGTTGCTCAACAAGGCGCCCGACATGGAGGTCAGGGATGTCCCCTGGTCGAACGCCCCCGGTCGACTCCGGTCCCTGCGGGCGGACGTGTGCGTCGTCGACCTGGACGGCCCGGAGGGACCGGAGGGGGGCAGCGTCGCCGAGCTGTGTCGGCATATGCCAAAGGCAGATTGTGGCCTACTGGTTCTGGCCACCCCGGGAAGACCCGGGGTGCTGCGCCGCGCCTATGACGCCCACGCCCTCGGTTTCGTGAACAAGGACGCCACTCCGCAGAAATTAATGGAAGGCATCCGGAATGTTGCCGCCGGCCGCCGCTATGTGGACGAATCCCTGGCCCATGATCTGCTGCGCGCGGCGGACATGCCGCTCACCGCACGGGAGCTGAGCGTGCTGTCCCTGGCAGCCAGAGGTGCGACGGTCTCCGAGATAGCCGGCCGACTGCACCTGTCGTGCGGGACCATACGCAACTACATGTCCGCCATCACGCGGAAGACCGGCGCGCGCAACCGCGTCGACGCCATAAGGATCTCCCAGGGCGCGGGCTGGGTGTAGCGGAGGACACCCACCACGCGGAGGTCCGGCGGCGCCGGTGCGGCATCAGACCGGTGCGGCACCGCCGCCGGACAGCGGGACCGCGGGCGGCGGCCCGGACCGGGCGCGGCCCGCCGGCAGGTCCCGTTCCCCGTCGCGTCCATCCTTCTGTCCGCCGTCGCGTCCGCCATTTCGTCCGCCGTCGCGCCCGGTGTGCCACCGGCCGACGAGGTCGCGGTAGAGGGCGGAGCCCGCCAGCAGTTCCCGGTGGCTCCCGGCGGTGGCCCGGGCGCCGTCCATCACCAGCACCCGGTCGGCCCGGTGCGCCGAGCTGATCCGGTGGGCGATCACCACCAGGGTGCCGGGCCGGGCGGCGAACGCCCGCTCGGCCCGGGCCTCGGCCACCGGGTCCAGATGGCAGGTGGCCTCGTCCAGCAGCACCAGCGGGGCCGGCGACAGATGGGCCCGGCCGAGGGCGACGAGCTGCCGCTCCCCCTGGGAGAGCGCCGCCGGGTCGACCACCGCGTCCAGTCCGCCCAGCCGGTCCACCAGCGGTCCGAGCCCGACCGCGGCCACCGAGGCGGCCACGGCCTCCCCGGGCACCTCGGGCTCCGGCGGGCACAGATAGCACAGGTTGTCGCGGAGGGTGCCCGTGAAGACATACGCCTGCTGCGGGATCAGCACCCGCCGCCGCGCCAGCTCCCCGGCCTCCAGACCGCGCAGCCGCCGGGCCGGCTCGCCGTCCACCAGCACCTCGCCCTCGTCCGGTGCGAGCAGGCCCGCGACGAGGGCGGCCAGCGTGGACTTGCCGATGCCGCTGGGACCCACGACCACCAGGTGCTCACCGGGCTCGACCACCAGACCGACATCGCGGAGCACCGGCTGGGCGCCGGGACCGTAGGCGAAGGTCACCGAGCGCAGCTCCACCCGGGAGCCGGACTCCCGGCGGACGGCGGGGACGGCGGGGGCGGTGGAGGCGGTGGGGACGGGAGCGGGTGGGGGCGCCTTCCCGGCCGCGGGCTCTGCGGCGTCCCCCGTGTCCCCGACCTCCCCGGCGTCCCCGGGACCGACCAGCCGGTCCAGGATCACCAGCAGCCGGGTGCCCGCGGTGCCCAGCGCGCTCATCAGGGTGTGCAGGGCGGGCAGGAGCGACTGGGTCAGATAGGTCAGCGCGCCCAGCAGCGCGCCCGCCGTGACCCCCCGGTCCAGCAGCCACGGGGAGGCGACCAGCAGCAGGACGACCGGCAGCTGCCCGGCCACCCCCAGCGCCAGGGTGCGGGCCGCGGCCCAGCGGGCGAGCGAGCGGGCAGCGCCGACCTCGGTGTCCACCAGCCCGTCCGCCTCCGCGGCCGTACGCCGCTCGGCGCCGCACGCCACCACGTCCCGCAGCCCCGCGGCGACGGCCCCGTACCGGGTGGCCAGCGCCTCGTCGGCGGTGAGGAAGTCCCGCTGCCGGGCCGCCATCGGCACCAGGGTGGCGGTGAACAGCAGCAGGCCCAGCACCAGCGGCGGCACCACGACCACCAGCAGCAGCGGGGCGAGGGAGGCCAGCCCGGCCAGCGCCCCGGCGGCGGTGAAGACGAAGGAGCGCAGTACCAGCACCAGGCCCGCGAAGCTGTCCCGGGCCAGTTCGGTCTGGTGGGTGAGGCGGGAGACGGCCGAGCTGTCGGCCCGGGCCGGGTCCGCCGCCGCCTCGCGCAGGGCGCGGGTCACCACCCGGCGCAGCAGTCCGTCCCGGAGCGGCTCGACGAGGTCGGCCAGGGCGCGGAAGACCCCCCGGGTGGCCAGTCCGCCGGCGAGGGTCGCCACGGCGGCCACGGCCAGCCAGAGCAGCCCGGTGCCGGTCTGCCCGGCCAGGAAGCCGCGGTCCAGGGACTGGGCCACCCCGTAGCCGAACAGGAAGGTCTGCGCGGACTCCAGCAGCGACCAGGCGCCCAGCAGTGCCAGCACCCGTTTCCTGCCGCGCAGGAAACGGACCGCGTGCGGGGTCAGCCGGCGGGCCGGGCCCGGTTCGGTGCGGCTCACCGGGCTCCCTCCCCGGCCGCCGCCGTGCCCGCCGGGTCCGCCGCCGCGCCGTCCGCGTCCGCTTCCCCGGCGGCGAACACCGCCCGGTACTCCGGGATCTCCCACAGCGCCTCGTGCGGGCCCACGGCCCGCACCCGGCCGTCCGCCAGCCAGGCCACCAGATCGGCGCGGGCCGCGGAGGAGACCCGGTGCGCGACGAGCAGCCGGGTGCCCGCCCGCACCTCGCGGGTCAGCGCCCGGCCCACCTGGAGCTCGGTGACGCTGTCCAGGCTGGAGGTGGCGTCGTCCAGGATCAGCAGCCGCCCCGCGTGGGCGAACGCCCGGGCCAGGCCCAGGCGCTGGAACTCGCCGCCCGACAGCGGCGCGTCCGCCAGCGCGGTGCCGTACCCGGCGGGCAGCCGGTTCACGAAGACGTCCGCGCTGGCCGCCCTCGCGGCCCGGGCCACGGCGCGGTCGTCCACCTCGCGCGGGCCGAAGCCGATGGCCTCGCCGACGGTCGCGCCGAACAGCGCGGGCCGCTCGAAGGCGTAGCCGACCTCCCGGCGCAGCACCCCGGGGTCGAGGCCGGCCAGCGGGACCCCGTCCAGCAGCACCTCGCCCTCGTCGGGGTCGGCCAGCCGCCCGGCGAGCGCGGCCAGGGTGGACTTGCCCGACCCGGAGGCGCCCACCACGGCCACTGTGGTGCCGCCGGGGACGGTCAGGTCCACGTCCCGCAGCACCGTCCGTCCGCCGCGCACGGCGGTGACGCCGCGCAGTTCCAGCCGTCCGGTGCCGTCCGGCGGCAGCGACCGGCCGCCGTGCTCCACCGGGGGCACCGCCAGCAGTTCGGCGGCGCGGCGGGCGGCGGCGCGGCTGCGCACCAGGGAACTGAGCTGGGTGGTGATCCCGCCGATCCCGGCGGCCAGGGACGCGTAGCGGGACGCGGCCAGCAGTTCGCCGACGCTCACCGCCCCGGCGGCCAGCCGGACGCCGCCCACCGCCAGGACGGCGGCCGTCAGCAGGGGCACCAGTACGCCGCTGCCGACGACGGCCCGCCCGTACACCTGCCACATCCGCCTTCCCTGGCCGCTCAGTTCGGGCAGCGGGGCCAGGACGCGGGCGCGTTCGCGCCCGGCGGTGCCGGCGGCGGCCACCGTACGGGCGCCCGCGAGCGCCTCGACCAGATGGGCGGCGATCCGGCCCTGGACGCGCTGGTAGTGCGAGACGCTCTCGGAGGAGCTGCGGGCGAAGGCGCGCAGCAGCAGCACCAGCAGGGGCACCCCGGCGCAGAAGGCCGCGGCCAGCCAGGGGTCGATGAGCAGCAGGGCCGCCAGGGCACCGAGCGGGGTGACCAGGGCGGCGAACGCGCCGGCGGCGGTGGCGGGGGCGTGGCCGGCCTCGGCGGCGTTGCCCGCCAGCCGGGTCACCAGGTCGCCGGAGGTGAAGCGGGCCGCCCGGTGGGGGCCCACGGACAGCAGGTGGCCCAGGCCGCGGCGGCGCAGCCAGGCGGTGGAGCGGGCACCGGTGACCCCGGTGAGATAGGCGGTCGCCGCGTCGCACAGCACCTCGGCGGCGACCAGCAGCGCGCACAGCGCCAGCCAGCGGGGCAGTCCGGCGCCGCCGTCCGGGCCGTCGCCGGAGTCCAGCGCCAGATCGAGGGTGCGGCCGAGTACGGCGGGCAGGGCGACGGCCGCCGCGGCGGAGGCACAGCTCAGCAGGCAGATCGCCGTGGTGCGGCCCGCGCTGTGGCGGAGCGCGCCCAGCAGGAGGCGGTCGGCGTCCCGGCCGGTGCGTACCGGCGGGCTCCCGGGCCGGTCCTCGGACGGGCCGCCGTGCGGGGACCGCTCCGGCGCGCCGCCGGCTTCGCGGTCGGTGGGCTGGGTTGCCATGGGCGGTGGGTCCTCGCCTCCGGAAGCGGCGCGGTGCTGCCGCGCCCGCGGGGGTACGGGGAGCTGGGCGGGGGGTAACCTCCGGATACGGCGACGCGGCCCCGGGCGTTGTGACCGCCCGGGACCGCGCGCTGCCGTTTCACGGTCGCGGTGTCGTCACCGCGTGCCCCGAAAAGGTCAGTCGCAGGTGGTGACGCTCAGGGAGCTGTCGCCGCACAGCAGCAGGCTGGCGCGGCTGCCGCCACCGGTGAACTCGTCCTCGGCGGGGGTCTCCATGGTCTGCAGGTCGAGAAGGGTCATTTTTCTTTCCTTTCATTCCGTGGGGACGGGATTTTCTTTCACGGTCCCCCTCGCGGAGGACCGGCTCTGGGGCCGCCGAAGCGGCGGGAGGAAGGGCAGCCGCGCGGGTGTGTCGTGCAGCGCGGCGCCCAGGGCGAGCAGGCATCCGGCGGTCCCGGTCGCCAGGTCCATCGACAGACGCATCATCTGCTCGCCGGGGAAGGCCAGTTGTCCTCGGTAGGGCACGGCCCCCCAGGTCATCGAGTCGATCTGGCGGCGCAGGTCGGCGTCCTGGGTGCCGGGACCCCCGACCGTGGTGCGGGCCAGGTGCAGGACCATGCCGGCCGCGCCGCGGAACAGCGCGGGCTGGGCGTAGAACTTCGCCTGGGCCGCCCTGACGATGTCGCGCCGCGCCTGTTCGAACCGCTCGTCGGTGCGGTGGGCGGCGTAGTCGTCCAGCACCATGCCGATGCCGACGCTGCCGGCGCCCAGGTAGGGCATGGTGCGCCAGCCCTCGTCGACCTGGAGTCCGCCGCCGATGCCCGTGACGCAGCAGTCCAGGTCGCGGCGGAGTGCTTCGGCGGCGAGGTCCAGCAGTGCGCTGTCGCCGGTGCGCTCGTACAGCCGCAGGAAGAGCAGGGCCTGGCCGGCCGAGCCGTACAGCAGTCCGGCGCGGGGAGAGCCCTTGGTGACGGGCAGTTTCCGCGGTCCGCTCCGTTCGGCCTTGTCGGCGACGAGCCGGGCGCAGCGCAGGGCCGCGTCGTGCAGGGCGCTCTCGCCGGTGGCGGCGGCCAGGGAGTCCAGGGCCAGGCCGATGCCGGCCAGGCCACTGTGCAGGTCGGGGGCGATGTCCGCCCAGGGCTGGCCGACGACCGTCTCGGCGAGTTTCAGGGCGCGGTCGGGGTGCCCGAACCGCTCCAGGGCCCAGGCGACGCCGGACAGGCCGTCGTAGAAGCCCAGCGGGGTGCCGGAGGCCGGCTGCTCGGTCTGCCGCAGCAGCCACTCCTCGGCCTGGGCGGGCCGCTCGGCGCCGGTCTCGGACAGGGCGTAGAGCACGCCGGCCGCGCCGTGGGCGAGGCAGACGCCGCCGCCGGGGGCGAACTGGGCGATGTCGCCGGGGAACAGCCGGTCGGTGCGCTCGGGGGTGGCCGAGGCGAGCACGGCGCGGACCATCGAGTCGCGGCTGCGCGGCCAGTCGGCGGGGTGCACGGGGAGGTAGTCCTCCCCGGGGCCGTCCGCGGTGGCACCCGCCGTCCCCTCCTGGACCGTTTCCCGAGCCGCTTCCCCGGCCGCGCCGTCCGGAGCGGCCCCGACGGGTTCCGGGCCCGGCCACCCCCGGGTTATCTCCTCGACGGCCGTATCGAGGAACTCGCGCGGTACGGGGAACTCCCGGGCCGCGATCCGGGCCAGGTGCGCGGCCTTGCCCCGGTCCACCGCGAACAGGCTGGTGAGCGGGAGGAAGAGGGCGATGCGCAGACAGGCCAGGGCGTAGCGGTCCACGTCGAAGCCCCTGCGGTCGGCCGGGGCGACGAAGCCGGGGTTGGCGACGGTCTGGCGGCGGCCCTCGTCGATGTGGGCGGCGGCCTCGAAGTCCAGCAGCACCACAGAGGACTCGTCCTCGGCGACCATGATGTTGAACAGGTGCAGGTCGTTGAAGACGATGCCGCGCCCGTGGATGGCCTCGACGGCCTCCTCCACCAGCCGGTGCATGCGCAGCGCCCAGCCGGTGTACTCGGCGAGCCGCTCGGGTCCCGGATCGGCCTCGATCAGCGGGTGGCGGCGGGCGAAGAAGCCGTTGAGCGGCTTGCCCTCGATGTACTGGAGCACCAGGAACCAGTGGTCGCCCAGGCTGAACCAGTCGCGCACCTCGGGGGTGCAGGGCAGTCCGGAGAGCTGCTCCAGGGCCTCCTTCTCGCGCCGCAGCCGGGTCACCGCGTCGGCTCCGTCGGCGGCCAGGCCGGCGTGCGGGCGGCCCTCCTTGAGGACGACCTTCTCGCCGGTGCGGGTGTCGGTGCCGACGTAGACGCCGCCGCCGTTGGAGAAGTGCAGGGCCTTCTCGATGCGGTACGGGATGGAGCCGAGCTTCGTGGCGTTGCGCGCCGCCAGGTGCGGCCCCAGGAAGTCGGGCAGGGTGATCCAGTCCGGGACGTGGAAGGACGGCTCCCGGCGGTCGGGCACCAGCCGGCCCCCGGCGTCCTCGACGGCGGGCCGCAGCTCGCCGTCCGCGCCGTAGCAGTGCCGTTCGGTGAAGCTGCCGTAGCGCAGGTACACCGGGCCGTTCCCCCAGCGCAGGTCGCTGAGGATGTACGGGCCCGGCTCGCCGGCCAGCAGCTCGTCCAGGTCCTCGGCGATGGTGCGGCACTGCTCGTCGTCGGCCGGGTAGACGGTGACGAACTTCCCGCTGCCGGCCCGCTCGGCGTACTTGGCGTTGCGGTTGTGCAGCAGGTAGCGGCTGGGCACGAACTTGAAGGCGATGCCGCGGGGCACGCAGTAGTCCCAGACCTTCTCCGCGATCCGCTCGGCGTTGTCCAGGCAGGCGGAGACGTGGATCTTCCAGCCCTGGTAGGGGAGCTTCGCGTCCAGCGGGCGGAAGGCCAGCCAGTCCCCGGAGCGGTGGCTCTGCCAGCCCTCGGGAACGGGGCGGCGGGCGGTCTCGTAGCCGCCGGCGCGGCCGTTGTCGTCGGAGATGCGGTGAGGGGCGTCGTAGAAACGACGGTCCGCGTCGCAGAAGACGGCGTACCCCTTGCTCATCTCATCTCCTTCGTCCGTCTCGTCCGGTCGGCTTGCCCGGTCGGTCCGTCCGGCTTCACCGGCGGCGACTGACTTCGACTCTTCCACGGGGCCGGAGGGCGCAACAGTCACAGCTGTCACGAGTCGGCTGTGAAGAACTCACGAGTAACCGAGGCCGGCGGGAAGGGAGTCGGCACCGGGGCCGCGGAACGGCGCCGGCCCGCGCCGCCGTGCGGCGGCGCGGGCCGGCCGGAGCGCGCGCCAGGTCACCTGCCCGTCTGCAGGGCCTCCCAGGTGCGGGGGCCGACGGTGCCGTCCACGGCCAGTCCGCGGCCGCGCTGGTAGTCGCGGACGGCGGCGGCGGTGAGCGGCCCGAAGACGCCGTCGATGTCCACGGTGCGGCCGAGGGCGGCGGTCAGCGCGCGCTGGAGCCGCTCGACGGCCGGGCCGGAGGCGCCCTGCCGCAGGGTGGGCGTGGCCCCGGCCGACAGCAGGGCCGTCCAGGTGCGGGGGCCGACGACGCCGTCGGCGGTCAGTCCGCGGTTGGCCTGGAAGGCCCGTACGGCGGCGGCGGTGACGGGGCCGAACACGCCGTCCGCCTCCCCCGGGTCGAAGCCGTGGTCGTCCAGCAGCTGCTGGGCGGCCCGCACCTGTTCGCCGGTGGAGCCGGACCGCAGGGTGTCGTAGGAACCGAAGCTCAGCCGGGCGGGGGCGGCGGCGCCGTCGTCGCGGACCAGCCGCATGTAGCGGTTCCAGTCCCAGTTGGGGCCGGGGTCGGTGTGGGTGTTGCCGGGCACCTCGTGGTGGCCGACGATGTGGGCCCGGTCCCGGGGGATGTCGTAGCGGTCGGTCAGATGGCGGGTGAGCGCGGCCGAGGAGCGGTACATCGCGTCGGTGAACCACGCCGGGTCGTCGACGTAGCCCTCGTGCTCGATGCCGACGGAGTAGGGGTTCCCCGACCGGGCGTGCCAGGCGGTGTCGCGGTCGCGGACCGTCTGGGTGACCTCGCCGTCGGAGGAGCGGACCACGTAGTGGGCGCTGACCTCGGCCTCGGGGTTCCGGAACCAGGAGATGGTCCCGGCGTACGTGCCCTGGGTGACATGGACGACGACATGGGTGATCGGCGCCGAGCGGCCGGCGGCGTAGTTGTCCGGGTGGGCCGCCGCCCAGCGCGCGGGCGGGTAGTCGGCGCTGAGGAGGGCCGTGGTGTCGGGGGTGGTCGGGGCGTCCGGGGCGTCCGCCGGGCGGGCGGCGGAGGGCACGGGACCGGCGGCCGGGCGGACCTCCGCGTAGCGGCCCCGCTCGGGCTCGGCCTCGCGCGGCCCCACGGTGACCCGTTCGCCCTCCGGGGTGAGCGCGCTGAAGCCGGCGGAGAGGAATTCGTAGACGGCGTCGGCGTACAGCCGGGCCGTACCGGGATCGGAGGCGCCGCCGTAGCGGGCCACCGCCGGGTACCAGGCGCCCGCGTCACGGCGTTCGGCGGCGTCCAGGTCCAGTTCGTCGGCGTAGGAGCGCAGTACGGCGGCGGCGCCGCGGACGTTGGCCGCGGTGTCCTCGCGCAGTTCGGCCTCGGATTCGCCGGTCAGTACGGCGGCCTCCGCCAGGGTGCGGTGCACGGGGTTGTCGGTCAGGTGCATCACCCCGTAGCCGTTCGCGTGGCTGGGCTCGCCGCCGTGGCCGTCGAGGCGGGTCTCCCCGTAGCCGACCGCGACCAGCAGGTCCCGTGGGACCTGGTACTCCTCGGCGGCGCGGTCGAAGGCCCGGCTCACCGGGGCGTGCGGGGCACCTCCGGCGGAGTCCGCCGGGGCGGCGCCCGCCGGGGGTGCCATGGCGAGCAGCGCCGCGGTGGCCAGGGCGCCGAGGACGGGCGCTCCCGGCCACCGCCGGGCCGTGGGACGTCTGGGCATTCTTCCTCCCGGTGGGCATGTGCGCGGGGGTGAGCAGTGGCTGCTCGCTCACGCCCGTGGTCGGCAGGAACTTCTATCCGCAAGGCATGGCCACGTCAAGAAAGTGCCGGAGGTTTCCACCGGCTTTCACCCGCCTGCCACAGGAATTCCGCACCAGCGCCGGAAAACCCTGGCCGAAAATCGATCCGCTCCCCGTCCACCCGCCGCCACCTGCGCATACACCTCCACGGCCCGGCCGTCCGCGCCCCGGTCGGCACCGGAGCGCGGAAGGGTGACGCACCGACACCGCGGGCGTCAATGAACCACCGGCGGACTTCCGGGAATTCACCGCCCCGCCCGCGGGACAGAACGGAACGGAAACGTCGTCACGCGCGCCGGTCCGCGTTTCGGCCGCCTTCCGGCCACCGGTCCGGCCACCGGTCCGGCCGCCCGCGGACACGCTCTCGCGGACGCGCCGCCCGGCGCCCCCTCCCCGCGTCGCGGCCGGGCGCGCCCCGGATGTGATCCCGCTCCCAGCCTCGGGGAATCCCGCGTCCGCCCGTTAGAGTGACCCGACGAACGTCATGTGCCCGAACGGGGGAAGCCGGTGCGAATCCGGCGCTGACCCGCAACCGTGAGCACGGCGGACATCCCGTCCCGCCGTACGAGCCGGAGCACCCGCCCGGGCACGAGCAGGCTCCCGGAGCCGTCGAACGCACCCGTCACGGGGTGGAGGCGGCGGCCCCGGTCCGGCACCGTCGAGGAATACGGAGCCGAGCCCGGTGTGCCCCGTGCGGCGAGCGCGGCCGGCTTCCGTGCCCGGTTGCGTCCGGCCTGTCGCCCACGAGAAAGGCACCACACCGCCATGCCACTGTCCCCGCGCCGCACCGCCGCGGTCCTGGCCGTCTCCGCCGCGCTCTGCGCGTCGGCGGCCGCCGGGACTCCGGCGTCCGCCGACGAGTCACCGTCCGCGTCGGCCCCGGCGCGGCCGGACCCGCCGGCCGCGCTGTACGGGAAGGGCGACCCCCAGTACGACGGCGTCTGGCGCCAGTCCGTCGCCCTGCTGGCCCAGGACACGGCCGGAGTGGAACCCGCCGCGAGCGCGGTGGAGTGGCTGACCGGGCAGCAGTGCGAGGACGGTTCCTTCGCCTCCTACCGTCCCGACCCCGCCGAGCCGTGCACCTCCAAGACCACCGCCGACACCAACGCCACTGCCGTCGCCGTCCAGGCGCTGGCCGCGCTCGGCGGCCACGAGGAGCGGGTGACCAGGGCGGTGGAGTGGCTGCGGCTGGTCCAGAACGACGACGGCGGCTGGGGTTACAACCCCGGCGGCGCCAGCGACGCCAACTCCGTCTCCGTGGTGATCGGCGCCCTGGCGGCGGCGGACGAGGACCCGGCGAAGGTGCTCTCGGCCGGGGACCGCAACTCGCCCTACGACGCCCTGCTGGGCTTCCGGCTCGGCTGCGAGGAGGCGGAGCCGGACGAGCGCGGCGCCTTCGCCTTCCAGCCCGAGGACGGCCGGCTGCACGCCAACGACGACGCCACCGCCGCCGCCGTCCTGGCCGCGCTGGGCGGGGACCTGACCGTCGAGCCGGACGACGGCGGAAGCGGCGCCGGTGCCGAGCCCCCGCGGTGCGGCGCGGACGGCACCCCCACCCCGGCCGAGGCCGCCGCGGGCGGCGCCGCCTACCTGGAGAGGGTGCTGAGCGAGAACGGCGGCCATCTGCTGTCCGCCATGCCCGGCGCCGAGGCGCAGCCGGACTACGGCAACACCGCCGACGCCGTGCTCGCCCTGGCCGCGGTCGACCGGCGGGAGACGGCGGAGAAGTCCCTGGCCTGGCTGACGGAGAACGCCCCGCGGTGGGACAGGTTCGACGACAGCCCGGCCGCCCTGGGCCAGCTGGTGCTGGCCACCCATGCCGTCGGCGGCGATCCGCGCGACTTCGGCGGCACCGACCTGGTCGAGCTCCTGAACGCCACCGGTCCGGCCCCGGCGGAGGACGACGGGAAGGGCGCGAAGGGCGGCGGCGGGGACGGTGACGGCGGCTACGCCGCCGTCGCGGCGGCGGGTGCCGCGCTCCTGGCCGCCCTCGCGGCGCTGCTGGTGATGCTCGTCCGGCACCGGAGGCGGTCGAGGTGACCGCGCCGCGCCGCCCGTTGCCCGGTGCCGTCCTGCTGGGCGCGCTGCTCGCCGCCGTCCTGGCGGCGGTCGGCGCGGCGCCCGCGCACGCCGCGGGATACCGCTACTGGTCCTTCTGGGAGCACGACGGACGGCAGTGGACGTACGCCACCCAGGGCCCGGGCACGCTCCGGCCCGCGGACGGTGACGTGCTGGGCTTCCGGTTCGCCGTCGGTGAGGACTCCGCCGACGTCGACCGGCCCCGCGGTGCGTCCTCCTTCGCGGCGATCTGCGGGCGCACCGACCCCGCGCCGGGCACCAAGCGGATCGCGCTGAGCGTCGACTTCGGCACCCCGGCCGACGCTCCCTCGGGCGAGAGTCCGCCGAAGGGCCGTACCGCCTGCGCGCGCGTACCCGGGGACGGCACCGCCGCCGACGCGCTGGCCGCCGTGCTGAAGCCGCTGCGGTACGACTCGGGGTCCCTGCTGTGCGCCGTCGCGGGCTATCCGCGCACGGGCTGCGGCGAGCAGGTCCCGGACGCCGCGCCGGACAAGGGCGGGGAGCGCGCCGGCGGGCAGGAGTCCGCCGGGAAGTCCGGCGGGGGCGGCGACCGGTCCGGTGAGGACTCCGGCGGTCCCGCCGCGGGGCTGGCCGCGGGTGCCGCCGTGGTGGCCCTCCTCGGTGCCGCCGCCGTCCGGCAGGCCCGCCGGCGCCGGTCATGACCACCCGCCCGGCCCCGTCCGCCGTGTTCTCCGCCGCGCGCGCCGCCCTGCGCGCCCCCCGGGCGGACCGGGCGGGCGCCCTGCACGCGGGGGCGTGGTGGCTGTGGGCGCTCGGACTGGCCGCGGCCGCCTCCCGGACCACCAATCCGCTGCTGCTGGCCCTGCTGGCCGCCGTCACCGGCTACGTCGTCGCCGCCCGCCGCACCGACGCCCCCTGGGCGCGCGGCTACCAGGCCTTCCTCAAGCTCGCGCTGCTGGTGCTGGCCGTCCGGCTGGTGTTCGCCACCGTCCTGGGCTCCCCGATCCCCGGCAGCACCGTGCTGTTCACCCTCCCCGAGGTCCCGCTGCCCGACTGGGCGCAGGGGGTGCGGATCGGCGGCCGGGTGACGGCCGAGGGTCTGGCGTTCGCCCTGTACGACGCCCTGCGGCTGGCCACCCTGCTGGTGTGCCTGGGCGCCGCCAACGCCCTGGCCAGTCCCGCCCGGCTGCTGAAGTCGCTGCCCGCCGCGCTGTACGAGGCGGGGATGGCGGTGGTGGTGGCGATGACGTTCGCCCCCCAGCTGATCGCCGACGTCCGGCGGCTGCGCGCCGCCCGCCGGCTGCGCGGCCGGGACGACAAGGGGATCGGCGCGCTGCTGCGCATCGGCCTGCCGGTGCTGGAGGGGGCGCTGGAACGGTCGGTGGCGCTGGCCGCCGCGATGGACGCGCGCGGCTACGGCCGTACCGCGCGGGTGCCGGCCGCCGTACGCCGCACCACCGCCGCCCTCACCGTCGGCGGGCTGCTGGGCGTGTGCGCCGGTGTGTACGGGCTGCTGGCCGCCGAGGGCGGGGCGTACGGGCTGCCGGTGCTGCTCGGCGGGCTGGCCGCGGCGCTCGGCGGGCTGTGGCTGGGCGGACGCCGCTCGGTGCGCAGCCGGTACCGGCCCGACCGCTGGGGGGTGCGCGCCTGGCTGGTGTCCGGCTCCGGCGCGGTGGTCGCCGCGGCCATGGTCCGGGCGGGCGCCGCCGATCCGGCGGCACTGCACCCGTCGGTGGTCCCGCTGACCGCGCCGGAGCTGCCGCTGTGGCCCGCGGCGGCCGTGCTGGCCGGGCTGCTCCCGGCCGTCGTGGCACCCGTACCGCAGGGGCCCTCCGGCGGTACGTCCGGAGGCCGTACCGGCACCGCCGCCGACGCCGACAGTGCCGGCAGTGCCGGCAGCACCGACAGCGAGTCCCGAACCGACACCGGCGCCGCGGCCGGTCCCCGTCGCAGCGGGGAGCCGCCGCGGGCGGAGGAGACGAACCGCTCATGATCCGCTTCGACCAGGTCTCCGTCACCTACGAGGACGCCGCCGCGCCCGCCCTGCACGGGGTGGACCTCACCGTCGAGGAGGGCGAACTGATGCTGCTCGTCGGCCCGTCCGGCAGCGGCAAGTCCACCCTGCTGAGCGCCGTCTCCGGGCTGGTGCCGCACTTCACCGGCGGCACCCTGCACGGCCGGGTGACCGTGGCCGGCCGCGACACCCGCGAGCACCGGCCGCGCGAACTGGCCGACGTGGTCGGCACGGTCGGGCAGGACCCGCGGTCCCACTTCGTCACCGACACCGTCGAGGACGAGCTCGCCTACGGCATGGAGTGCCTGGGCCTGTCCCCCGACACCATGCGCCGCCGGGTCGAGGAGACCCTCGACCTGCTGGGGCTGGCCGAGCTGCGCGACCGCCCCGTCGCCACCCTCTCCGGCGGGCAGACGCAGCGGGTCGCCATCGGCTCGGTGCTCACCGCCCACCCGAGGGTGCTGGTGCTGGACGAGCCGACCTCCGCGCTCGACCCGGCCGCCGCCGAGGAGGTGCTGGCCGTGCTCCAGCGGCTGGTCCACGACCTGGGCACCACCGTGCTGCTGGCCGAGCACCGGCTGGAGCGCGTGGTGCAGTACGCGGACCGGGTGCTGCTGCTGCCCGGGGCGGGCGCCGCGCCCGTGCTCGGCGAGCCCGCCGAGGTGATGGCGCTCTCCCCGGTCCATCCGCCGGTCGTCGCCCTGGGGCGGCTGGCCGGCTGGTCCCCGCTGCCGCTGTCGGTACGGGACGCGCGCCGGCGGGCGGCCGGGCTGCGGGAGCGGCTGGCGCCGCTCGTCCCGCCCGGGACCGCCGTCCCCGGCACGTCCGGCACGTCCGGCGGCGCCGCCGCGCGGGGCGGGCCGCTGGCCGAGGTCTCCTCGCTCGCCGTGCACCGGGGCCGGGTCCCGGCCCTGCGGAAGGTGGACCTGACAGTGCGGCCGGGCGAGACCGTCGCGCTGATGGGCCGCAACGGCGCGGGCAAGTCGACCCTGCTGGGCGCTCTGGTGGGGCTGCACGAACCGGCCCGCGGCCGGGTGCGGCTGGGCGGCGGCACCGGGAGTTCCGGCGGCTCCGGGGGCGGGGTGGCACCGCACCGCACCAAGCCCTCCGAACTGCTGCGCCACGCCGGGCTCGTTCCGCAGGACCCGCGCGATCTGCTGTACGCGGACACCGTCGCCGCCGAGTGCGCGGGCGCCGACCGGGACGCGGGCGCCGAACCGGGCACCTGCCGCGCCCTGGTGTCCGCCCTGCTGCCGGACGTGCCCGGCACCGCGCACCCGCGCGACCTGTCGGAGGGCCAGCGGCTCACCCTCGCCCTGGCCGTCGTCCTGACCGCCGCCCCGCCGCTGCTGCTCCTGGACGAGCCGACCCGCGGCCTGGACTACGCGGCCAAGGAACGGCTGACCGGGATGCTGCGTGCCCTGGCGGCGGACGGCCACGCCGTCGTGCTGGCCACCCATGACGTCGAGCTGGCCGCCGAACTCGCCGACCGGGTGGTCGTCCTGGCCGACGGCGAGGTGGTGGCGGACGGTCCGGCGGCCGAGGTCGTCACCTCCTCCCCCGCCTTCGCCCCGCAGACCGCCAAGGTCCTCGCCCCGCAGCGCTGGCTCACGGTCGGACAGGTGCGCACGGCCCTGGACGGGCCGGAGGAGCCGGAAGGGCCGGAAGGGCCGGCAGAGGACCGGACACCGGAAGGACCCCGGGAGACGGAGGTACGCGGATGAGCGGCACCGGCCGGGACCCCGGCCGCCGGACGGGGTCCGGTTCCCGGGACGCCGCCGGACCGCCGCGCCCGGGCAGCGGTCCGGAGCGGGCCGGCCGCGCGGGCCGCCCCGCCGCGTCGGAGCCGGAGGCACCCGGACAAGTCGGCACGGAGCACCCGGTGCCGGATTCCGGCGCCGGGCGGGGTCCGGACCCGGACCCCGGCACCGGTGCCGGCACCGGTGCCGCGCCCGCGCGGCAGTCCGCGGGTACGGCACGGACCGGGCACCGTCCAGCGGCCGGTACGGCCGGCCGCCGGGTGCGGGCCGTGCGGCTCGGGCCGCGTTCCGCCGTGACCCTCCTTCTCGTGTCGGCCGTCGGCGTCGCCGCCTTCGGGTGGCCGCTGCTGGCCGACTCCGCCTCCGGACTGGCCCACTCCCGCGACGCGCCCTGGCTGTTCGCGGCCCTGCTGCCGCTGCTGCTGGGCGTGGTGGTGGCGGCCGTCTCCGACAGCGACGACGGCACCGGCACCGGGCTGGGTGCCAAGGCCGTCGCGATGCTGGGGGTGCTGGCCGCCGCGGGCGCCGCGCTGCGGCCGCTGGGGGCCGGTACGGCGGGACTTGAGCCGATGTTCTTCCTGATGGTCCTCTCCGGGCGGGTCCTGGGGCCGGGGTTCGGTTTCGTGCTGGGCGCCGTGTCGATGTTCGCCTCCGCGCTGCTGACCGGCGGGGTCGGGCCGTGGCTGCCGTTCCAGATGCTGTCGATGGGCTGGGTGGCGATGGGCGCGGGCCTGCTGCCGGGGCCTCACCGGCTGCGCGGCCGCGGCGAGTTGGCGATGCTGGCCGGGTACGGGGCCGCCGCCTCGGTGCTGTACGGCACGGTGATGAACCTCCAGGGCTGGCCGTACATCGCCGGGCTGGGCACCGGGGTCTCCTTCGTCCCCGGCGATCCGCTCGGCGAGAACCTGGTGCGGTTCGCCGCCTACGTGCTGGCCACCTCGATGGGTTGGGACCTCTCCCGCGCACTGCTGACGGTGGTGCTCACCCTCACGCTGGGCGGCACGGTGCTGCGGGCGCTGCGACGGGCCACCCGGCGGGCGGCGTTCGACGCCCCGGTGTCCTTCACCAGCGCTTCGTTTGCCGGGCACAGGGGCGGCAATCCGGACAGATGACAGCCCGTACAAGGGGACACCCGTGGAAGGCGAGCCATGTCCACAGGTTTGATCATCACGTTGATCGTGGCGGCGGTCGCCGTCCTCGTACTCGCCCTGTACCTGGGCACCAGGCGTAAGGGGCCGCACTCGGTGCGGCGGCGCTTCGGCCCCGAGTACGAGCGGACCGTCGCCCAGCACAACGGCGACACCAAGGCCGCCGAACAGGAGCTGCGGGAGCGGCTGGAGCGACACGGCGACCTGCGCGTGCAGCCGCTGACGCCGCAGGAGCGCGAGCACTACGCCGCCCAGTGGGCCGCCGTGCAGGAGCGGTTCGTCGACGCGCCCGCCGAGGCGGTCGCCGAGGCGGACCGGCTGCTGAGCCGGCTGGCCGAGGCGCGCGGCTTCCCGGGCGACGGATACGACGAGCAGGTCTCCGCGCTCTCGGTGCACCACCCCAAGCGCGTCCAGGGCTACCGCGAGATGCACGCGGTGGCCGTGCTGGGACGCGAGGGCCAGGCCGACACCGAGCGGCAGCGCGAGGCGCTGGTGCACGCCCGCGCCCTGTACGAGGACCTGATGGCGCAGCCCGCCGACGGCGGGACCGGCGACCGGAAGGAGCACGGCGGCGGGCGCACCCGCGACCGGCACGACGGCCACGACGACCGTGACCGGCACGACGGGACCGGCGGAACCGGCGGCGGCCGTGACCGGCACGACGGCGAGCCGCGGCGCTCCGGCCGGCTGACCGAGAAGCTGCACGCCTCCCGGATGCTGCACCGCCACGACACGTCGAAGGGCAACGCATGACCACCACCGACCGCACCCATCGCGTCCAGCACACCGACGGCACCGACCGCACCCACCACCCGGTGGAGCACCGGACCGAGCACCGGAGCGACGGTGCGGACCACCCCGGCTCCGGGCGGGACGACACCAGGCTTCTGCCGCCCGCCGAGCGCGAGGAGTTCCTCCGGCGCATGCACCAGGCCGTGAACGGCTTCGTCGACGAGCCGCGGCGCTCGGTCGAGGAGGCGGACGCCCTGTTCGAGGAGCTCTCCCGCCGTATCAGCGCGCTCGTCGCCGAGCGCCACCACGGCCTGCGCGCCCCCTGGCGCGACGACGAGGCCGCGACGGAGACGGAGGACCTGCGCAACGCCCTGCGGCGGTACCGCGACGCCGCCGAGCGGCTGACGCGGCTGTGAGAGGGACGTACGGCACGAGGGCCGCGGCCCGTCGGTGAGACGGGCCGCGGCCCTCGTGCGTGCCCCGGTACCCCGGTGACGCCGGGCCGGATCGGGGCCGGGCCAGGGCCGGGTCAGGGCCGGGGTGCCGCGGCCTCCTCCGGTGGCGGCCCGGCCGCCACCGCGCCCACCGGTTCCGCCGTCTCCCCGGTCTTCCCCGCCGCCGCGGCCTTCCCCGGCTCCGTCCGGCCGGCCGGCACCGTCCGCCCCGCGCGCTCCGCCGGCCCGGCCGCCGGCTCCGCCGCCGCCCGCCAGGCCGGGCCGTGCCGCTGCCACAGGGCCGCGATGCCCAGGCCCGCGGCGACCACCGCCGCACCGCCCACCGCGTCCAGCAGATAGTGGTTGGCGGTGCCCATCACCACCAGCGTGGTCAGCACCGGGTAGAGCACGCCGAGCGCCCGCAGCCATCTGTTGGGGGTGAGGCGGACGACGACGACCGCGCACCACAGCGACCAGCCGACGTGCAGCGAGGGCATCGCCGCGTACTGGTTGGATATACCGGTCAGCACGCCGAAGTCGGGGTCGTCGAAGTCCTGCGGACCGTGCGCGGTGTCGATGTAGCCCAGGCCGGGCATCAGCCGCGGCGGCGCCAGCGGGTAGAGCCAGAAGCCGACCAGCCCCAGCAGGGTGGCGAACGACAGCGACGTCCGGGCCCAGCGGTAGGTGACCGGGCGGCGTACGTACAGCACCGCGAGCAGGGAGATCGGCACCAGGAAGTGCAGGCTGGTGTAGTAGAGGTTCATGCTCTCCTCCAGCCAGCCCACCTTCACCACGGCGTGGTTCAGCCAGTGCTCGACGTCCAGCCGGAGGGCCTCCTCGGCCGCGAGGACCTGCCGGCCGTGCGATTCGGCCAGCTCGCGCCCGTCCGGCGCCAGGGAGCGGACCAGGGAGTACAGCCAGTAGCCGACCCGGATGAGCAGCAGTTCCAGCATCAGGTTGGGGCGGCTGAACGGCCCGGAGTACTCGGGGCGGTCCCACAGCGGTGAGGTGCGGGAGACGAACGGCAGGACACAGGCCGCCAGCAGGGCGGCGAGCAGCGGGGCGTTCTCGCCGAGCGGGGTGAGCAGCGGCAGGTTGGGGACCAGCGCGACGGGGTCGAGCGTCATCACCAGCACGAGGAAGACCGGCCACACCAGGCGGTCGCCCGAGCGGCGGCCCACCCGGCCGGCCGCGGCCAGCAGGATCCACAGCTGCTGGTGCTGCCAGGCGGCCGGCGAGACGGCGACCGCGGCGCAGCCGACGAGGGCGGCGGCCAGCAGGAGCTGGCCGTCCAGCGCGTAACGGGCCGCCCGGCGCAGCGCCACCACCGCCACCACCGCGGCCAGGGCGACGAACAGCGCGATCTCCAGCGGGCCCCGCAGCCCGAGCCGCAGCAGCAGGCCGTGCAGGGACTGGTTGGCGAGCCCGTCGGCCGGTGCGCCGAGCCCGGCCCCCGCGACATGGTGCACCCAGTACGTCCAGGAGTCGGACGGCATGGCGGCCCAGGCCAGCACCGTGCACCCGGCGAAGACCCCGCCGGCGACGGCCGCCGCCCGGCGCCGTCCGGTCAGCCACAGCAGCGGGGCGAACAGCAGCACGGTGGGCTGGATCGCCGCGGCCAGGCCCACGGCGGCGCCCGCGCCGCGCGGGGCGCGGGCGGCGTACAGCAGGCCGCAGAGCGCCAGCAGCACCGGGATGATGCTGGTCTGGCCCAGGTGGAAGGTGTTGCGCACCGGCACCGACAGCACCAGCAGGCTGATGGCCACCGGCGCGGCGGCCAGCCGCACGGTCCGGCCGGTCACCCAGGGCAGGGCGCGTACCGCCACCACGCCGAGGGCGGCGACCAGCAGCAGGGTGCCGAGGGTCCACGCGACGCCGAGTACCTGCTCGGCGGCGTTCGTCAGGGGTCTGAGCGCCAGCCCGGCGAACGGCGTCCCGGTGAACGTCCCGCCCTCGTAGAGCGGGCCGCTGACCTCCAGGACGCCCCGCTCGCCCGTCCACGCGGCGAGATCGGCGAAGCGCTCCTCCGGTGGCCGGGCCAGCACCGCGACCGCCTGGCGCGCGGCCAGCGCCAGCGCCAGCAGCCAGAGCGCCACCAGCGCCGTACCGCCGTACGATCCCCGGCGCGGCACCCCCGCCACCGCGCGCCTGTCAGTGTCAACCACGCCCCGCTGCCCCCATTTTCGTTTTCCGGTTCCCCGTGTTCCCGTGGTCCGGTGTTCCTGGTATCCGGGGTCCCGCTCTCCGGTCGGAAGGTCCGTGCGCGCGGACGCCGGCGCGACCACGGACGGGCCCCATCATCCATGACGGACCCCCCACACGTCAGACGCGGGACACCCCGCGGTCACCTGAGCGTCGGGCCGCGCGGGCCGTACCGGACGGCAAAGGGCACGATGGGGGCATGAGCATCGTGAAGATCAACGCCCTCACCGTCCCGGCAGACCAGCGGGAAGTCCTGGAGAAGCGGTTCGCCTCCCGGGCCGGGGTGGTGGAGTCCTCGGACGGCTTCGAGTGGTTCGAACTCCTCCGCCCCCTGGAGGGCACCGACCGCTACCTGGTCTACACCCGCTGGCGCGACGAGGCGGCCTTCCAGGCGTGGATGGAGGGACCGATGAAGTCCGCCCACCAGGGCGGGAAAGCCGCCCGGGAAGGCGGACCGGACGGCGGGCGGCGGCCCGGCCCGGCGGCCGCCGACTCCACCGTGTGGACCTTCGAGGTGATCCAGCAGACGGGCCCGAGGCCTAAGGAGGGCTGACTCCCGCCCGCGGGAGGCGGCCGAGTGTGCGCCGTCCGGCCGTCTCCCGCAATCCGGGTGGCCCTATCGGGTGAAAGCGCACCTCCGCGGATTACCCGAACGGCGGCCCGGTACCCGGTGACGGTCCGTTGTGCGCCGGCCCGCCGGGCCGGCGCACGGTTCCCACCGAGGGGGCACTCCCGCCATGAACAACTCCATCGGCATCCACGCCCTGGTCTGGGTCGGCGACTGGAACCGGGAGACGGCCCGCTACGCCATCGAGTCCGCGGCGGCCCGCGGCTACGACCGGATCGAGATCCCGCTGCTCGACGACTGGCACATCGACACCGCCGCGACCCGGGAGCTCCTGTCCGGCAACGGGCTGGCCATGACCGGCAACCTCTTCCTCACCGACGCGAACGACATCACCAGCCACGACCCGGCGACCGTCGCCGCCGGACTGCGGCGGCTGACCGGCGGGGTCGACACCGTCGCCGCGGTCGGCGGCGACCATCTGTGCGGCACCGTCTACAGCAAGCTCGGGCGCTACGACCACGCGCCCACCCCGCAGGGCCGCGCCAACTGCGTGGAGACCCTGCGGCAGGTCGCCGACCACGCCGCCGGACGCGGGGTGCGCATCGGCCTGGAGCTGTGCAACCGCTACGAGACCAACCTGCTCAACACCGCCCGGCAGGCCCTGGAGATCCTCGACGAGATCGACCGGCCGGACACCTGTGTCGTGCACCTCGACACGTACCACATGAACATCGAGGAGAACGGCATGACCGAGCCGGTGCTGGCCTGCGGGGACCGGCTCGGCTACGTGCACATCGGCGAGAGCCACCGGGGCTACCTCGGCACCGGCAGCGTGGACTTCGACGGCTTCTTCGGGGCGCTCGGCCGCATCGGGTACTCCGGGCCGATCACCTTCGAGTCGTTCTCGTCCGCGGTCCTCGCCCCCGAACTCACCGACGCCCTGTGCATCTGGCGCGACCTGTGGACCGACTCGGCCGATCTCGCCCGCCACGCCAGGGAGTTCATCGGACGGCAACTGGTGTCCGCCGGCGGCGACGGGGACCGGCGGCGCACCGGCGGCGGCCCGGTGCCGGCCGGCCGGCACCGGGCCGTCTAGCGCCGGGCCGTCCGGCGCGCACCCCCGGAAGGCGCCGTCCATCCGGCGCGTCCGTCCCACCGACAAGGACAACCGGTCATGCACACCACCCTGCAGAACAGCGGCCCGCAGCGGGACTACACCGTCGTCTTCGACCCGGGTGAAGAGGTCGTCCAGGGGCTGGCGGACTTCGCCCGCCAGGAGGAGCTGGGCCCCGCCTCGTTCGCCGCCATCGGCGGCTTCCACGGGGTCGAGATCGGCTTCTACAACATCGACACCAGGGGCTTCGACCACATCCCGTTCCCGTACGACCAGGCCGAGGTCCTCAGCCTCATCGGCGACATCAGCCCCGGGGAGGACGGCCCCACCGTCCACGGCCACGTCGTCCTGGGCTGCCCCGACGGCGCCGCGCGCGGCGGTCACCTGCTGCGCGGGACGATCCGGCCGATCCTCATCGTGACGGTCGAGGAGATGTCCCACGCCGTCCCCTCGCACCACTGACTCCCCGGCCGCGGACCCCCCGAAGGAGAGAGCACTCATGAGCCTGCACGAGATGGACAGTCAGCAGCACGTCCGGGTCTCCCACGTGCCCGCCGGCGGCGGCCCCGCCTACTGGGTCTACAGCGATCTGGACACCTTCAAGGCCACCGGCGAGGACACCGGGGACACCCTCACCGTGGTGGAGACCGTCATCCTCCCGCACGCCGGGCCGCCGCCGCACATCCACCACCGGGAGAACGAGTTCTTCTACGTGCTGGAGGGCGAGATGGAGGTCCTGGACCGGGACCGGAAGTTCCCCGTCGGCCCCGGGGACTTCGTCAACATGCCCCAGGGCACCCTGCACGCCTTCCGCAACTCCGGGGACACCGACGCCAGGATCCTGCTGCTCTTCGCCCCCGCGGGCTTCGAGAAGTACCTGACCGAGGCCGGTGAGGCGGTGGCGGAGCACAACCGGAACGCCCCCACCGGGGAGACCGACCTGGCGGACGCCCACCGGATCGCCCCCCGGCACGGTCTGGAGTTCGGCGACGCGCCTCCCGGAGTGTGGTGACCGCCATGACCACCTCGGCCTCCCCGGCCTCCGTACGCGGGCGGGACGGCGCGCTGTTCGACCGGGACGCGGTCTCCTTCGGCATCACGCCCACCTGCTGGACCAACGACGACTTCCCCACCGTCGGCGACGACATCCCCTTCGAGCAGTGCGTCAGCGAGATGGCGCTCGCCGGCTTCGAGGGGTGCAGCGTCGGCCACAAGTACCCCACCGATCCGCGCACCCTGCGGCAGGCGCTGGAGCTGCGGGGCCTGCGGGTGTCCGAGCCCTGGTCCAGCACCTACTTCACCGCCGAGGACATGTGGGACCGCACGGTGGCCGCCTTCCGGCGGCAGCTCGACTTCATCAAGGCGGCCGGCGGCGACCGGATCGTCGTGGCGGAGCTCGCCGGGGCCGTCCACCAGCAGCAGGTGGCCCTGGTCGCCAACAAACCGGTCTTCGGCGACAACGCCTGGCACCGGCTGCTGACGGGGCTGGACACGCTCGGCCGGACAGCGGCCGACCAGGGCATGCTGCTGTGCTACCACCACCACATGGGCACCGGGGTGCAGACCCGGGCCGAGGTGGACCGGCTGCTCGCGGGCACCGACCCGGAACTGGTGCACCTGCTGCTGGACACCGGCCACCTCGCCTGGTCCGGGGACGATCCGCTGGAGCTGGTCCGCGACCACGCCGGCCGGATCCGGCACGTCCACCTGAAGGACCTGCGCCGCGACGTCCTGGAGGACTGCCGGCGTCTGGACCCCAGTTTCCGCGACGCCGTGCTGGCGGGGATCTTCACCGTGCCGGGCGACGGGATGCTCGACTTCGGGCCCGTCCTGCGCACCCTGGCCGACGCCGGATACCGGGGCTGGCTGGTCGTCGAGGCCGAGCAGGACCCGGCCAAGGCGCACCCGCTGACCTACGCCAAGAAGGCCCGCGAGTACCTGCACGACCTCACGGGCCTGTGAGCGCCCGGGAGAAGCCCGGAAGAAGGAGACTCCATGGCATACCGACCGATCGAGGACTACGGGCTGATCGGGGACCTGCGCACCGTGGCCCTGGTCTCCCTCGACGGCTCGCTGGACTACCTGTGCCTGCCGGACTTCGACTCGCCGACCGTGTTCGGCGCGCTGCTGGACTCCTCCCGCGGGGGCAGCTTCCGCATCGGCCCGGCCACCGAGGGCGCCCGGCTCAAACAGCTCTACCTGCCCGACACCAACATCCTGCTGACCCGCTTCCTCTCCCCCGAGGGGGTCGGCGAGGTGGTGGACTTCATGCCGGTGGGCGCCGTGCGGCACACCCACGCGGTCGTCCGCCGGGTGAAGGGCGTGCGCGGCCGCTTCCGCTTCGCGCTGCGCTGCGGGCCGCGGTTCGACTACGCGCGGACCGAGCACCGGATCGAGCAGCGCCCGGGCGAGGTGTTCTTCGTCCCCGAGGGCCGGGAGGAATCGGCGCTGCGGCTGCAGACCCCCGTGCCGACCCGGATCGAGAGCGGGGCCGCGAGCGGCACGGGCGGCGCGGGTGACGTCGTCGCCGAGTTCGAGCTGGGGCCGGACCAGACGGCGGACTTCGTCCTGGAGGCCGTGCCGCCGGGCACCGGGACCCCGGCGGCCGGTCCGCGGTGGGCCGAGCGCGCCTTCCGGCACACCTACGCGTTCTGGCGCGACTGGGCGCGGTCCTCCACCTACACGGGGCGCTGGCGCGAGGAGGTGCTGCGGTCGGCCCTGGCGATGAAGCTGCTGACCTCGGTGCGGCACGGCTCCATCGCCGCGGCGGCGACCTTCGGGCTGCCGGAGCTGGTGGGCGGCGAACGCAACTGGGACTACCGCTACACCTGGATCCGGGACGGCTCGCTGACCGCCGCGGCCCTGGTGGGGCTGGGCTTCCACGAGGAGGCCAGGGGATTCGTGCGATGGGTGGAGGAGCGCTACCGGGAGAGCGAGGAGCCGGGCCGGCTGCAGATCATGTACGGCATCGACGGCCGGCACGAACTCGACGAGGAGATCCTGTCCTGTCTGGAGGGCTACCGCGGCTCCAGCCCGGTACGGGTCGGCAACGGCGCCTGGAACCAGCTCCAGCTCGACATCTACGGCGAGTTCCTGCTGCTGGCGGACCTGTACGACGAGCGGGTGGAACCGGTCTCCCACCGGCTCTGGGGCCATCTGCGCGATTCCCTGGAGTGGGTCGCGGCCAACTGGCGCCTGCCGGACGAGGGCATCTGGGAGACCCGGGGCGGGCGCCAGGAGTTCCTGTACGCGCGGCTGATGTGCTGGGTGGCCCTGGACCGCGGGCTGCGCATCGCGCAGCGGCGTTCGCTGCCGGCCCCGCTGGAGAAGTGGCTGGACGTCCGCGACGAGATCCACACCGAGATCCACCGGGTGTTCTGGAACGAGAAGCTGGAGGCGTTCGTCCAGCACCGGGGCAGCTCCACCCTCGACGCCGCGAGCCTGCTGATGCCGGTCGTGGGCTTCGTCTCCCCCGCCGACCCGCACTGGACGGCCACGCTGCGCGCGATCGAGGAGACCCTGGTGGAGGACTCCCTGGTCTACCGGTACCGCACGGACGAGGGGGCCTCGGACGGGCTGAACGGCACCGAGGGCACCTTCTGCATGTGCTCCTACTGGTTCATCCAGTGTCTGGCCATGGCCGGGCAGACGGAGAAGGCCGAGCTGTTCTTCGAGAAGATGCACACCTACGCCAACCACCTGGGGCTGTACGCCGAGGAGATGGACGGCACCGGCCGCAACCTGGGCAACTACCCGCAGGCCTTCACCCACCTGGGGCTGGTCAGCGCCGCGATGTGCCTGGACCGGGCGCTGTCGTACGGGGGCCGCGACCGGATGGCGGCGTGACGCGGCCGGCCCGGTGACCGGCGGCCCCGCGGGCCGGTCAGATCCCGGAGGCCGGCTCACGGGCCAGCTCGCGGAAGCTCTCGGACGTGACGGCCAGCGTCCCGACGAGGGGGTACTCCAGCAGCAGTACCAGGAAGAGGTTGACCGCGACGACCAGGGCCACGCCCGCGACCATGACGTAGTGCAGCCACGGCCGCTCCAGCCCGAACAGCAGGCTGAACAGCAGGGTCACCGCGCTGACCACCACCACCGCCACCCACATGGGCGCCTCCAGATGGGCGGTGCCGGCCTCGTTGTGGCGGTGGCCGCGCAGGACGGACACCCGCATCAGCTGCCCGGTGGCCTCGGACACGTACGCCCGCTCCGCCTCGCTGTCCGGGCGCACCGACCGCACCGCCGCGTGGAGCCGCTCCATCGCCCGGTCCTCGCGGACGGTGTCCCCGGCCTCGCCGGGGGCGTCCGGCCACCACGCGACCACCGCGCGGCCGTACGCCACCGCCGCCGCCGTGATCTCACGCCGCTCCCCGGTCCCGGCCACCGCGGCGCCCTCGGCGACGGAGGCGACGGCGTACGCCTCTTCGGTGACGTCCTGCCTGGCCTCCGCGTAGTTGTCCCACTGGTCGGCGATGGTGAAGCCGGCCGTGACCGCGTACACCACCCCGATCACCGCCACCAGGAAACCCGCGACGTCGTTGTGGTCCTTCGCCCTGGCGGGCGGCAGCACCCTGCGCGTCAGCGCCTGCAGGGTGACGGCCAGCACGGGCAGCCCGCCGAGGATGATCAGCGCCGTCGCCCACAGGGGCAGGTCGGCGATGGCGGAGTAGTACACGGACACCCTCCCGTCGGCCCCGTCGGCCTCCGCCGCAGTCTCCGGGACGCTCCGGGCGGATCCGGCCGGACGGCACGCCCGCCGGGGCGTGCCGCGCCGGGAGGTTCACCCGGACGGCGCAGCCGGCGGGGCGGGCGCTCGCGGGGGGGGGCCGGGGCCGCGGACGCCGGGCCGGGTCAGGGCAGCCGGCCGCCCTGTCCCGCCGTCCGGTGCGTCCCGGCGCGCGGGCAGTCGTCCTCCGCGCCGCCCGTTTCCTCGTTGAGCTCGTGGACGAGCGCGGCCAGGTCGGTGGGCCGGCCGGGCGTCCACCAGTCGCCCAGCAGCTCGGCCAGGCACTCCTCGCGGGCGTCCGCCAGCCGGTCGGCCACCGCCCGGCCGCGGCCGGTGGGCACCAGCGCCAGCCCCTCGCGCCCGGCCAGGCCCCGCGCCTCCAGCTCGCGGGCCGCCTCGGTGATCACCTCCAGCGGCACGGTGCCGCGGTCGGCCAGCAGGGCGGGTTCCACCGAGCCGTACCGGTGGACGCGCAGCAGCATCCAGCAGGACGCGGGTGCCAGGTCCGCCCCGGCCCGCTCGGCCACACGCCGGTACAGGTCGCGCCGTCCCTGCCGGGTGCCGAGCAGGGACAGGACGCGGGCGGCCTCCTCCAGGGAGGAGCGCTCGACGGGGTTGGGCGGTACGACCTCGCTGGGGTCGGGGGACCGCACGCCGGCCCGCAGCGGCTCCTCCGT
Organism: Streptomyces carminius; assembly: GCF_002794255.1. GTDB lineage: Bacteria > Actinomycetota > Actinomycetes > Streptomycetales > Streptomycetaceae > Streptomyces > Streptomyces carminius. The sequence continues at coordinate 627,818 of NZ_PGGW01000069.1, read as the reverse complement.
CAGGAACCAGGCCAGGACGAAGGCCACCAGGACGACGGGCACCGCCCACAGGAAGACGTCCGTGATGGAGTCGGAGTAGACGCCCAGCACCTCCTCCCGCGCCGTCCGGGACAGTTCGCCGACGGCGCGCGGGTCGGCCCGCAGCCCCTCCGGGGTGATCCCGGGCGGCAGCGGTTCGCCCCGCAGGGCGTCGGCCATCCGGTCGGCGAGGGAGCCCGCGAAGAGGGAGCCGAAGACGGAGACGCCGACCGCGGCGCCGATGGAGCGGAAGAAGGTGGCGCCGGCGGTGGCCGCTCCCAGGTGCTCGTAGGGCACGGCGTTCTGCACGGCCAGGACCAGCACCTGCATCACCGGGCCGAGGCCCAGGCCGAAGACGAGGAAGGCCCCGGAGATCCGCCAGTCGGTGCTGTTCTCGTCGAGACCGTGGAGCAGCAGCAGGCCGGCCGCGGTGACGGCGGTGCCCGCGAGGGGGAAGGCCTTCCAGCGGCCGGTGCGGCTGACGATCCGGCCGGAGACGGTGGCGGAGACCAGTACGCCGAGCACCATCGGCAGCAGGTGCACACCGGACATGGTGGGTGAGATCCCGTGGACGACCTGGAGGAAGGTCGGCAGGTAGGCCAGTGCCCCGAACAGCGCGAAGCCGACGACGAAGCCGATCACCGAGCAGATGGTGAAGGTGCGCACCCGGAACAGGCCGGGCGGCAGCACCGGCTCGGCCGCCCGGCGCTCGACGGCCACGAAGGCGGCCAGCAGCACGGCGCCCAGTACGCCCAGCCCGGTCACCGGCGCCGATCCCCACGCCCAGGTGGTGCCGCCGAGCGAGGCGACCAGCACCACGCAGGCGGCGACGGAGGCGATCAGCAGGGTGCCGGAGTAGTCGATGCGGTGCCTCCCGCGGCGGGCGGGGAGGCGCAGGGCCGCCGCGGCGGCGGCCAGGGCCACCGCGCCGACGGGCAGGTTGACGTAGAAGACCCACCGCCAGTCCAGGTGCTCGGTGAGCAGTCCGCCCAGCAAGGGCCCCAGCACGCTGGCCCCGGCGAAGACGCCGCCGAACGCCCCCTGGTAGCGGCCCCGGTCCCGGGGCGGTACGAGGTCGCCGACGATCGCCATCGACAGCACCATCAGACCGCCGCCGCCCAGGCCCTGGACGGCGCGGAAGGCGATCAGCTCGGGCATGTTCCGGGCGAGTCCGCACAGCACGGAACCGGTCAGGAAGACGAGGATCGCGAGCCGGTAGAGCCAGGTGCGCCCGTACTGGTCACCGAGCTTGCCCCACAGCGGGGTCGCCGCGGTGGCGGCCAGCAGATAGGCGGTGATCACCCAGGACAGGTGCTCCAGACCGCCGAGGTCACTGGCGATCGTGGGCAGGGCGGTGGCGACGATCGTCTGGTCGAGCGCGCCGAGCAGCATGCCCAGCAGCAGAGCGCCGATCGCCGGCCACACGGTGCGCCGCGGCCGCCCGGCCCCCGGTCCGGCGGGCGGGGCGGCGGCGGTCGGTGCGTGCTGCGGCATGGACGCCTCCTCACCGGTGTACGGATCCGGGCGCGCACACCGCGGTGCCGGGCGTCCCGGGCGGTTCGCGGGGCGCGTCACCGGGGGCGGGTGCCCAGGGAACGGCGGGCCAAGCAGCGTGCGGCACCATCGCGCGCCGTCCGGCGCGGGGACGCGCCGGTCCTGTCCCGAAGGGCTGAGTCGTCACACAGGAACCGTTGGTAACCTCTGTGACGTTTCGAGAGGTGGCACTTCTGAGGGAGGGGAGCCCCCAGTGGCGGATACGCCGATCTGCCCCATATGCCGGAGGCCTGCCGACGCCTCCGGCCGGGCGACCTGCCGGTGCGCCGAGGTGGAGGTGATGCCCCGGCGGGCGGCCGTACCCGACGAGGGGCCGGATCCGGCCGATCTGGCGATGTTCGAGCGGGCCCGGCGCACGGACGACGACACGGTCGTCCTGCAGGCCGTGGACGGCGCGCCGCGGCACCGGCCCGGGCGCCGCGTGGGCCGCGGCGCGGCGCTGGCCATGGGCGGCGCCGCACTGGCCGTGATCGGTTCCAGCGCGCTCGTCATCGGGATGTTCGCGCAGAACGACGACCCCTTCGACGAGGCCCGCTTCGACAGCCGGACCGCCACCTCGAGCGCCCCGCCGCCCGAGGACGGGCAGGGGGCGGGGGCGAGCCCGTCCGCCGCGCCCTCCTCCGCCCCGCCCTCGCCGTCCTCCTCACCCCCGGCGAGCCCGTCCCGGACTCCCGCCCCGTCCGCCACCCCCACCGCCCGCGACTCCTCCGCCCCGCCCGCCGGACGGGAGTCCCCGGCGGCCTCGCCCTCCGGAGAACCCGGGGAAGGGAACTGGAACGGCGGCGACCACGACTGGTGGGACGACACGGACGGCCGGAACGGCCAGGACGGCCAGGACGACCGGGACGGCCGCGGCGACGAGGAGCAGAGCAGCGGCCAGGAGCCCGTACTGCGCGAGGGCGACACCGGCCCGGAGGTCTACGAGCTGCAGATCCGGCTGCGCCACACCAACGCCTACCAGGGCGACGTGGACGGCGTGTACGACCGCGCGGTCCGCGACGGCGTGGCCCGGTTCCAGGGCTGGTACGGCGTGCGGGGCGACCCCGAGGGCGTGTACGGGCCCCACACCCGGCGGGCTCTGGAGAGGGCCACCGGCGGCGGTCGCTGATCCGGAGGCGGCACCGGATACCCCGTGGCGGGGTGGCGCGAAGGCCGACCATTTTGTATGGTGGAAGAACAAAGTGGTTCCGCCCGTTCTCCGCACCTGACAGCGGGGTTCCCTGACCGGCGGGCGGGCCACTCTGTTCCCCGCCGTTCCCCGCACCCGGACCTCGTTCCGGAGCGGTCCGAGCGACGGCTTCCACAGACCCGCGCCCCGCACCGGGCCTTCCTCCCCGCCGGCCCGCGGACGGGGCGTGGCCGCCTCCGGCGGCGCCGGACCCGTCCGGCGCCGCCGAGGACGCGCCCCGCGCTCAGGCGGTCAGCGCCTCGTGGAAGCTGAGGGCCGCCAGCACGAGCATCACCCCGGCCGCGACCCTGGTGATCGTCTTCAGCGGCACCCGGCGCATCAGCGCGCGGCCGCCCACGATGCCGACGGCCGCGACCGCCCACAGGGCGAGGACCGCGCCGAGGGCCACCGAGAACGGGTCCTCGTAGCGGGCGGCGAGGTTGGCGGTCATGATCTGGGTGAGATCACCGAACTCGGCGACCAGGATCAGCGTGAAGCCGCTGGCCGCCACCTTCCAGAAGGACTGGTCGGCGGGCCCGCGCACCACCTCCTCCCCGTCCTCCCGCTTCAGCAGCAGCACCAGTGCGCCCCCCAGGAACAGCGCGCCGGTGATCCCCTGGACGAGTTGCTGCGGGAGCAGGGTGAGCACGCTGCCCGCGGCGACGGCGAGCGCGACGTGGACGGCGAAGGCGGCGGCGACACCCGCGAAGACGTACGAGGCGCGGTAGCGGGTGCCCAGCACCAGGCCCGCGAGGGCGGTCTTGTCGGGCAGCTCGGCGAGGAAGACGACGCCGAAGGTCACGGCGGAGACGGTGAGGCTGAGCACGGGGGCTCCCGGTTCGGTCGGGCCGCCGGAACCGAGGGGCCCGCCGGGGAGCGAACACACTTCGGCACGGCAGCGTCACGGAAGAACATGAACACTGCGGCCGAAGGTCTCGCTGGCACGGTGCGCGAGCACCGGCTCCGGGCGCCGGGCCGGACCGCCTCACGGCGGGCCGGCCAGTATGTCGACGGTCCGGCGAAGAGCTACTCCCCTTCAGACGCCACTCACCCTACGGGATCCCCCGCCGCCTCCCCAAACCCCGGCGGGGCCCGCCGTCACCGGAGGCGGCGGACCCCGCGGCGCGGCGCGTGCAGCCGCACCGCGTCACCGCGCGCGGGCGGACGCCCGGCGGACGGAAACCCCGGACCGCGCCCTTGATATGACGTGTTCATGTCCTCACCCTGTTACCTGGCACCCACCGGGAGGAAACCTTCCGCCGCCACCCTGACGGAGGTCACGCCCCGCCCCACGCCGTTCCCCACCACCCCACCCCAAGGGAGATCGCATGCACCGCACCCGCGGCGCCTTCGCACGGCACGGCTTCTACGCGCGTCGAGCCACGCTCCTCGGCACCCTCCTCGCCCTCTGCGCCGGCCTGCTGCTCCTGACCGGCCCCACCGCCCAGGCCGCGCCGCCCACCCCGCCGAGCGCCGCCACCGCCCGCTCCTACCTGAACGCCCTGACCGTCCGCGCCGAGGGCTCCTCCAGCGGCTACAGCCGCGACAGGTTCCCGCACTGGATCACCCAGAGCGGCAGCTGCAACACCCGCGAGGTCGTCCTGAAGCGGGACGGCACGGACGTGGTGCGGAACAGCAGTTGTGCGGCGACCGGCGGCCGCTGGTACTCCCCCTTCGACGGCGCCACCTGGTACGCCGCCTCCGACGTGGACATCGACCACGTCGTGCCGCTCGCCGAGGCCTGGCGCTCGGGCGCGAGCTCCTGGAGCACCGCGAAGCGCCAGGCGTTCGCCAACGAGCTGGGCATCGCGCAGCTCATCGCCGTCACCGACAACGTCAACCAGGCCAAGGGCGACAAGGACCCGGCGGAGTGGATGCCGCCGCGCACCGCCTACCACTGCACCTACGCCCGGATGTGGGTGTGGGTGAAGTACGACTACGGCCTGTCCGTGGACTCCGCCGAGAGGAACAAGCTCAGCAGCGTGCTCGGCGGCTGCTGAACCGCCTTCCTGCCCCTGCGGCCCTCCCCCGCCACTCCCGGAGCGACGTAGCATCCGGAACCGGAACGACACGTCCGAACGACGGAGGGAGGGCCGCCCGCATGGCCGGACTGCGCCTGGGACCGCTGCTGCGGTACGCCGACACCGACTCCGCGACCGTCTGGGTCGAGACCGACCGGCCCTGCGAGGCCGAGGTGCGGTGCGGACCGGAACCGCGGGGCGGCGGGGAACCGCGGGACGACGCGGGGCCGCGCGCCTCCTGCCGCACCTGGCAGGTCGCCGGACACCACTACGCCCTGATCCCCGTCACCGGGCTGCGCCCCGGCACCGAGACGCCCTACCGCGTGCTGCTGGACGGCGAACAGGTCTGGCCGCCGCCCGACTCCCCCTTCCCGCCCCCCGCCGTCCGGACCCTCCCGCCGTCGGACCCGTCCGCCGCCGGCGGCGGTGGCGGCGGAGGGCCGGACGGACCGCCGCTGCGCGTCGCCTTCGGCTCCTGCCGCTGGGCCGCCCGGCCCTCCGCCGCCGGGCACGCCGCGATCGGCCCCGACGCCCTGGACACCCTCGCCCGGCAGATCCTGGCCGGCACCGCCGAGCGCCCCGACGTCCTGCTGCTCCTGGGCGACCAGGTGTACGCGGACGAGACCTCCGAGGTGATGCGCCGCCGGATCGCCTCCCACCGGAGCCTGGCGGAACCGCCCTGGGGGCAGGTGGCGGACTACGAGGAGTACACCTGGCTGTACGAGGAGTCCTGGCTCGACCCCCGGGTGCGCTGGCTGCTGTCCACCGTCCCCACCTGCATGATCTTCGACGACCATGATCTGATCGACGACTGGAACACCAGCGAGGCCTGGCGCCGGGGGATCCGCGCCACCTCCTGGTGGCGCGAGCGGGTGCTGGGCGGGCTGACCTCCTACTGGGTCCACCAGCACCTGGGCAACCTCTCCCCCGCCGAGCTGGCCGCCGACGAGCTGTACGCGGTGGTGCGGAGCACGGACGGCGACGCGGCCGGCGCGCTGCGGGAGTTCGCCGGGCGCGCCGACGCCGATCCGGCCGCCGCCCGCTGGAGCTACCGCCGCGATCTGGGCCGGGTCCGGCTGCTGATGGTGGACACCCGGGCCGCCCGCGTCCTGGCCGAGGACGACCGCGCGATGCTGGACGCCGACGAGGGGCGGTGGCTGCGCGAGCAGGTGTTCGACGGGCATGGTTCGTACGACCACCTGCTGATCGGCTCGTCACTGCCCTGGCTGCTGCCGCCCGCCGTCCACGACGCCGAGGCATGGAACGCCGCGCTGTGCCGGGGCACCCGGGGGCCGCGCTGGGCGCGGCTGGGCGAGAAGGTGCGGCAGGCGGCCGACCTGGAGCACTGGGCGGCCTTCCCGGAGTCCTTCGGACGGCTGGGCGAGCTGCTCGCGGCGGCGGGCCGGGGCCCGGCGGCCCCGGCGACGGTGCTGGTGCTCTCCGGCGACGTGCACCACGCGTACACCGCCGAGCCGGACTTCGGGGAGCCGGTGGACGCCCGGGTGGCGCAGCTGACCTGCTCGCCGATGCACAACAGTGTTCCGGCGGTGATGCGCTGGGGCTTCCGCTTCGGCTGGAGCCGCACCGGCCGGCTGCTCGGCCGGATCCTGGCCCGGCACGGGCGGGCCGGACGGCCGCCGGTCGGCTGGCGGAAGACCGGCGGCCCGTGGTTCGGGAACCAGTTGATGACGCTCGCCCTGCACGGCCGCCGCGCCCGGCTGCGGCTGGACCGGACGCGTGACGGCGGCGAGGGCGGCGGCCCCGTCCTGGAGACGGTCCTCGACCGGGAGCTGAGCGGCCCCGGTCCCGGACCCGGTCCCGCCGCCCGCCCCGGCGAAGGCGCCGACGGCACCGCCGCCCCGGAGCGGTCCGGCCGCCCGGGCGGCCGGGCGGGGTGAGGCGGTCCGTCCGCGCGTCCGGCGGTGCCGCACTTCCGCCGCCGTCGCCGGTGGCGCGGTCGGGCCCGGGATTCTTTCCCCGGGGGCTGTGCGGGAGTTCCCCGGATCCGCGTGCGGGGCCGGTGGACGGCGTCCGCGGACCCGGTGCCCCCGGGGCCCCGGCGGGCCCGGAGCCCCCGGGCCGGACGCGGAGGTGCGCCCCGTGAGGGCGGCCGCCTCCGGGCCGCGCACGGGGAGGCACCGCCGTCGTGCCCCTGCCGCCGGGATGCCGGGCACCGGCGTCCGCCCCGCCGGTGCGGCGACGCCCCGCCCTCCCCCTCTCCCTCCCCCTCAGGTCTCACTCGCCGGGTGGCCGCCCGGAACGCCGCCGCGTCCGCCGTCCGCGCCCCCACCAGCACCGTCACCACCGCGACGGCCGCCACCGCCGTCCGCGCCGCGCACCACGGCATGTCCCGCTCCGGGACGCATCGTCCTCCGGGGGGACCCCGGAAGTACCTCCACAGGCCGTCGTGGCCTGTCGGTCCGCTCCCCTAGGCTCCGTCACATCCCGCCGTTCCCGGAGGAAGGGGTGCCGCCGCGCACCCCGGCCGATCCGTACGGGGACCGCGGGCGTACGCTGTACGACGAGACACCGCCCAGACCAGGGCCGGCCGGGGGAGCAGGAAGTGCAGGAGACATTGGGGGAGCTGATCCACGCACCGTGGATCTACGTGCTCATAGGACTGTCCGTGCTGCTGGACGTCTTCCTGCCCGTGCTGCCCAGCGGTGTCATCGTGATCGCCGCCGCGACCGCCGTCGCGGGATCGGCCGGTCTGCCCGCCCCGCCCGCCGACGCCCCGCTCCCCGAGATCTGCGCGCTGGTGCTGTGCGCCGCCACCGCGTCCGTCCTGGGCGATCTGGTGCTGTACCGGCTCGCCTGGCGCGGCAGTGCGCGCTTCGACCGGGCCGTCGCCCGTTCCCGTCGGCTGACGGCCGCCCAGCGGCAGCTCGGCCATGTCCTGACCTCCGGCGGCGGCCCCCTGGTCGTGCTGGCCCGGTTCGCCCCGGCCGGACGCTCGGTGATGAGCCTGGCGGCGGGCGCCGCTCACCGGCGGGCCGTGGAGTTCCTTCCCTGGTCGGCCCTGGCGGGCCTGGTCTGGTCGGGATACGGCGTCGGCGTCGGCTACTTCGGCGGACAGTGGCTGGGGGCGAGCTGGCTCGGTACGGTGGTCCCGGTGCTGGCCCTCTTCGGGGCGGGCGCGCTGGCCGCCTATCTGGTGCGGCGCAGGCCCGCGCAGGCGCAGGCGTCCTGACGCCTGTCGGCTCAGTCCCCTGTCCCGGCTCGGTTCCGGGCGGGCCCGGGCCGGCACTCCCCCTCGGTGATCCACGGCTCGAAGCCGGCCGGGCCCTTCCGCGGGTCCTTCTCGTCCAGCACCAGGCACACCGCGAGTCCGCTCACCTCGTCCGTGAGCTGGAACTGGTAGGTCGTCAGATAGCCGCCCGGCACGTCCTCCGGCCGGTTCTCGGCGTCGACGACGTCCACGTGCGGCACCGGCAGGTCCAGCCGCCGGGCGGCCTCCTCCACCGCGTGGCGCACCTCACCGGAGACGGCCCGGTAGGAGTGGTGCCGGATCCGCCGGTCCGCCGTGGACCCGGCGGCCTCCGCCGCCACCCGCCGCAGTTCGGCGCGGTCGAGGCCGCCCCGGGGCGCGTTGACGTACCACAGCGTGCCGGCGACCGCGCCCAGCAGCGCCAGCCCGATGGTCGAGGCCACCCATGTGCGCACCGCCACCCCCGTCCCGGTCGACCGTGACCGAGATGCTACGCGCCCCCGCCGCCGCGGCCACCGACACCGGCGCGCGTGAACGGGCCGCGATCCGGGGGCGGAACCGGCGGGGGCGGGGCACGGCGCGTCAGGGCTTGCGGGCCACCCCCGCGAACATGGACACCTCGGCGTCGGTGACGTCCGCGTACGGCTGGTCCGGTTCCGGCTTCCAGCGGTGCGGGACCACCAGGCCGGGCTCGACGAACTCCAGTCCGTCGAAGAACCGCAGGATCTGCTCGCGGGTGCGGTCCTGGGCGGAGGCCGCGGAGCCGGACATCGACATCCGGTGCAGGCGGTCCCAGGTCTCGGGGTCCAGGTCGGGGGTGCAGTGGCTGAGGGTGAGGTAGCTGCCGGAGGGCAGCTCGTCCACCAGCCGGGCCACCAGTTCGTACGGCTTCTTCGCGTCGTTGATGTAGTGGAGCAGCGCGTTGAGGGAGAGCGCGACCGGACGGCTCATGTCCAGCGTCTCGAGCAGCTCGGGGTGGGCCAGGATGGAGTCCGGTTCGGTCGCGTCCGCGTGCAGGTAGACGGTGCGGCCCTCCGGCGTACTGCGCAGCAGGGCCTGCGCATAGCGCAGCACGATGGGGTCGTTGTCGGCGTAGACGACCCGGGCCTGCGGTGCCACGCCCTGTACGACCTGGTGCAGGTTGGGCTCGGTCGGTATACCGGTGCCGATGTCCAGGAACTGCCGGATGCCCGCCTCGCGCACCAGCCAGCGGGCCGCCCGGTGCATGAAGGCCCGGTTGACCTGGGCCCCGGTCCGCACCCCGGGCCAGATGCCGATGACGGCCTCGGCGCCCTGGATGTCGGCCGGGTAGTTGGTCTTGCCTCCGAGGAAGTAGTCGTACATGCGGGCCGAGTGCGGCCTGCTGGTGTCGATGTCGTCGGCGGAGAAGCCCTGGGCGGTCATCTGTCGGTCTCCCCTGGAATGGATGGTCGGCTGGGCGGCTCAGGCGAGCAGGAAGTCGGCCTCACCGAGCTTGGCGCCCCGGATGAAGGACTCGATCTCCTGGTAGGTGTAGATCAGCGCGGGGCCGTCGGGGTCACTGGACTGCCGCAGGGCCACGCGGCCGTCACCGAGCTTCATCGCTTCCACGCAGTTGCCGCCGTTGGTGCCGCTCCAGGGCTTGTGCCAGCCCTCGTTTCCCAGCTCCCTGGCGGGCATGCCGTTGTAAATGTGGCCCATCGGTCAGAACTCCTTGCGAATGGCATCGAGGAACTCCCCGGTGCGTCGTACTGATACGGCCTGCGCGACCATCCGGTCCAGGACCTCCAGGTACGCGGCCGTGTCGGGGCGCTCGTCGAGGTAGACGGCGCCGGTGAGGCTCTCGCTGTAGACGATGTCCGGCAGTTCCGGTATGTCGAAGCGGAACAACTGGAAGGGTCCGAACATGCCCGGGTGCGGGCCCGCTTCGAAAGGCAGCACCTGGACCGTGACGTTCGGCATCGTCATAGCCTCCAGCAGCCGGTCGATCTGGGCCCGCATGACCTCTGGTCCCCCGACGGGTCTGCGCAGCACCGTCTCGTCCATGACGACCCACAGCCGCGGCGCCCCGGTTCCGCCGAGGAGCGACTGCCGCTTCATGCGGAGCGTGACGCGGCGGTCCAGCTCCTCCTCGGGGGCGTTGGGGAAGCCTGTGCGCAGCAGTTCGCGCGCGTAGTCCTCGGTCTGGAGCAGACCGGGGACGCAGTGGGGTTCGTAGCCGCGGAGGGTGTTGGCGGCGCCCTCCAGGCTCACGTACAGACCGAACCAGTCCGGCAGTACGTCCCGGAAACGGTGCCACCAGCCCGGTCTGCGGGAGTCCTCCACCAGTGAGAGGAACGCGTCGATCTCCGGCCGCGCGACCTCGTAGGTCTCCAGCAGCTTCTCCACGAAGAGCGGTTTCAGGCCGACTTCGGCCTTCTCCATGCGGCGGACCGTGGCGACGTTGACGCTGAGGGCGCGGGCGGCCTCCTCGTACGAGCAGCCGGCCCTCTCCCGCAGGTCGCGGAGTCTCAGGCCGAGCACTATCCGCCCGACGGTCGTCACGTTCCCTCCCTCACAAGGCTTTTGGACAGCGAGTCTGACATACCGTCGGTGACGCTAACAGCTTGCCGTCGATATTCTGCAATTTGCAAGACGCCTCTTGCCTTCTGCCTACCGCAGCGAGGATAGTGAGGGTCCCCGCAGGAGGACGGACGGACTGGAAGGCGGAAGCCGTGGCGCTACCCCAAGGCACGATGACGATCCCCAGCCGGGTCGGAATCTGCCCCGACCTGCGCCAGGAGACCTTCGAACTCCCGGCCCAGGCCGTCTCCGTGGCCGACGCCCGCAACCGCGCCTACCAGCGGCTGCGGCAGTGGGGCATCGCACCGGACGTCTGCAGCACCGCACGGCTGGTGGTGTCCGAACTGTTCACCAACGCCGTGCTGCACACCGACAGCGACCGGATCGGCTGTCTGCTGCACGTCGCCGACGACCAGATCCGCATCGAGGTACGCGACCAGGGCAGCTACGCGAGCACGCCGATGCTGCACTTCCCGCGCTCCGACGAGGAGCGCGGCCGCGGTCTGCTGCTGATCGAGACCATCGCCCAGACGTGGGGTGTCGAATCCGCCGGCCCCGGATTGGGCCACATCGTCTGGGCCGTCATCCGCCCCTGAGCCGTCCAGCGGCCGGATGACGCGCGAGGGGCCCGGGACCCGTCCCGGCGAGGGGACGGGACCCGGGCCGCACACAAGCAGGGGGCTCGAGCCGAGTGGGGGCGGCTCGGGCCCCCTCGCCACTGCCCCGCCCGCTCACCCCCCGTGCCCTACTCCGTGATCCGCTCCACGGGGATCCACAGCTGCGACCGCGCCCGCTTCCCGTCCGCCGAGAGCCGGGTACGCAGGATCTCCGGGCCCGGCCGGGTGCGGTACGGGTTGGCGGGGAACCACTGCGTGAACACGTCCCGCCACAGGTACTGGACCGCCCGCGGGGACTCGCCCGAGCTCTCGAAGACCGCCCAGCTCCCGGCCGGAACGGCCAGGGCCTCCAGGGACTCCGGCGCCTCGGCGCCGGTCACCACCCCGTGCCAGTAGTCGAGTTCACTGCCCTCCGCCCGGTCTCCGGCGAGGTTGTCGACCGCGGCCACGACGCCGTCCGGCTCCTGGTCGGACAGCTGTGCCAGCCGCCGGTTCACCTCCCGGCCGATCCCGCGGACGAACTCCGCGATGGCCGGGTTCTCCCCCTCGTGCACCAGGGGGACGCGCGTTCTGAGCCCGACCACCCGGAACCCCTCCTTCTTCACCACTCGGTACTCCATGCCGACACTCCCTTCGACGACGAGCCGGAAGGACATCCGGGGCTGGGAACGCAGGGCCGCGCCGGTCCTGCGGGCCTCGCCCGGCCCGACGCCGTGCATCGCGCGGAAGGCTCGGGCGAACGCCTCGCCCGAGCCGTAGCCGTACCGCACCGCGATGTCGAGCAGCGTCCGCTCCCCCGCGAGCACCTCGGCTCCGGCGACGGTGAGCCGCCGGCGGCGGACGTACTCGGACAGCCCGATGCCCGCCAGCGCCGCGAACAGCCGCCGGAAGTGGTACTCCGAGGTGGCGGCGATCCGCGCCAGCTCGGCCGTCCCGACCGGTCGGCCGAGGTTCCGCTCGATGTGCTCCAGGGCCTGGTTCAGCCGGTCCAGCACCAGGTCCTCCTCCCGTCCGCTCCGCCCGGACAGCCCGTCCGGTCCTCGTTCTCCTCCGGTTCCTCACCGTTTCCGGGCTCCACGCTAGGGAGGACCCAAGCCGCCGCGCCCGACTTCTCGTGCCCGCTCCGGTCGGTTCGCGGCCGGTCCCGCACCGACGAGCCGCCGAGCCGTCAAGCCGTCTTGGCGTCAGGTCGCCTTGGCGAGAAGGTGGCGGTATGACCACTCCGGACGACCTCGAGAAACGGCACACCCTGCTGACCGCCACCGCGCGCCATGACGCCCTGCGCGCCCGCGACGCCCTGGCCCCGCACGGCGGCGAGGACGACGGGGACGACGGGGACGGTCCGCCCGACCACCGGCCGCTGTCCCGCGAGGAGGCGCTGGAGCTGCTCGCACTGGGCGAGGTCATCGTCCGCAAGGCGGCCTGCGGGCGTCAGCTCTCGGTGCGCTCCGCCCGCCGGGCCGGGGCCTCCTGGTCCCGGATCGGCGCGGCCCTGGGCACCAGCAAGCAGGCCGCCTGGGAGGCGCACAACCGGTGGATCGACGAGCAGGCCGAGCGGCACCCGGACAGCGGGCACCGGGGCCTGGACGACGGAGAGGTGGCAGCCGCCCGGGCGCTCGCCGGCCGCCCCGACGAGGACTCCGACGACAGCGGGGGCAGCGACGACAGCGGGGACGGAGGCCGCTAGTCGTGGTGCCTCGGGGCCTTGGTTACGCGGATTCCTCGAAGGTGAGCTGCTGCGGGATGTCCGCGAGTGGTTCGGGCGGCTGGTCGAAGACGATCCGGTAGCCGCTCCCGGCGGTCCGGCTGACGGGCGGCCGGCCGCCGAGCGCGGCGTGCGGCCGCCCGTGGTTGTAGCAGTTCACGAACTCCGCGAGCACGACGCGGCGTTCACGCTCGGCCGGGTAGTCGCGGACGTACGCCCACTCGCGGGAGAGCCTCCCGTGGCACCTCTCCGCCCTCCCGTTCGTACGCGGCCTGTACGGGCCTGGTCCGCTTGTGCTCCGTACCGGTCACGGCGAGCGCGTCAGCCCAGGTCGTAGACCGGTGGCACGCGCCGTTGTCGGTGAGGCGGCGGCGGATCGGCGTGACGCCGTGGGCGGCGAGGAAGGCAACGGCCCGGTGCCGGAAGGCGGCCGCGGTGACGGCCTTCCCCTCGTCCAGGACCTCGGTGCAGGCGAGCCGGGAGTGGTCGTCGAGCGCCGGATGCAGGTACGTGTATCCGACCTTGCCGGTGCCGGGACCGGTGCGTTTGGAGGCGCGGGCGGATTCGGTGCCGACGCCGTGCAGCCGCTGTAGGCCGGCGCGAGCCGACCTGGCCCGTGCTTGGTCTGCCGCCGCAGCGCCTCCACCAGGTCGGCGATGTCCTCGGGGGTGCGGGCGGGGCCGGTGGTGGGGCGGCGGGAGTGGTCGAGCAGTCCGTTCTCACCGTGCGCGCGCCGGCGGGCGTACCACTCGGCCAGGCAGCGGAGGGAGATCCCGGCTTCCGCGGCGACGTGCGCGATCGGACGTCCGGCGTCGATCCGCAGACACAAGCGCAGACGTCCTTCGGGGTCAGCGGTGCGTTCCGGTGCCCCCTGCTGGTGGCGTTCCCGGACTCGGCGGCCGCGTTCACCGGGAGCCCTGGGATCTCAGGGCTCCCACGTGAGCGGCTGTGCGTGGCGTCAGCGTGCGAACTTCTCGATGGCCGCCGGGGTGACGGGGGCGAAGAAGTTGACGAGGTTGCCGTCGGGGTCACGGAACAGCAGCGACCGGTTGCCCCAGGGCATCGTGGTGGGCTCGGTGACGAAGTCGGTGACGAGGCCGGTCAGGTTCTGGTGCACGCGGTCCACGTCGTCGACGAGGAACTCGGTGATCACGCTGTGGTTGTCCGCCGGACGGGCGGAGCCCGGGGCGAACAGCGGGACGGTGCGGGTGCCGGCGATCGCGAGGGTGGCGCCCGAGGTCTTGAGTTCGGCGAAGTCCTCGGTGGCCCACGTCGCCTGCGCCCCTGTGGCGCGCTCGTAGAACTCGACGAGGCGCGCTACGTCGCCGGTGATGATGCGGATCGAGACGAAGTCCATGGGAATCTCCTCGGCTGTGCTGGAGGGATGCACGTCGCAGGCTAGGAGAAATAGTGGACAGAATCGGTCCTGTATCCGCGTTAGGCTGCGAACCATGCCCCGACCCGCCGGCCGCGTGCTGACACTCCTGGAGCTGCTGCAGTCGGGCGGCACCCGGACGGTGGCCGAACTCGCCGACCGGCTCGGCGTCGAAGGGCGCACCGTGCGGCGGTATGTGGACCAGCTGATCGACCTGGACGTGCCCGTGGAGTCGGTGCGCGGCCGCTACGGCGGGTACCGGCTCGCCCCCGGGTACCGCTTGCCTCCGCTCATGCTCAGCGACGACGAGGCGCTGGCCGTGCTGCTCGGCCTGGTCGCCGGCCGCCGGGCAGGGCTGACGACGACGCAGCACACGGCGAGCGAGACGGCGTCGGCGAAGATCCGGCGGGTGCTGCCCAAGCACATCGCCCGCCGGCTCGACACACTCCTGGAAGCCCTCGCCTTCACGGACCGGCCCGGCGAGTTCGACACCCCGGACGCCGGGGTCCTGCTCACCGTCGCCGATGCGGTGCGCCACCGCCGACCGGTCTCGATCCGCTACACCGACCGCGACGGACGGCGCAGCGAACGCACACTGCACGCGTACGGGATCGTCGCCCATGCGGGCCGGTGGTACGTCACGGGCAAGGACGCCCGGATCGGCGAGGACCGGACCTTCCGGCTCGACCGCATCGCAGACGCGCGGACCCTGCCCGGCTCATTCGAAGCACCGACGGGTCCCGCTCCGGCACAGCGCGTGTTGTCAGGATTCGCCACGGCCGAGTACCGGCATGCGGTGACCTTGCGGATCCACGGGACGGTCGAGCAGGTCCGCGCCCACCTTCCCGCCGGCGTCGCGAGCCTGGAGGAGCACGAGCCCGCGGCCGGCGAGGACCGGGCGACCGAGCGCTGGCTGCGCGTGGAACTGCGGGTGGAGCGGCTCGACTGGTTGCCTCCAGTACTCGCGGCACTCGGCCGGCCGTTCGTCATCGAGCGCCCCGCTGAACTCCGCGACCTCGTCATCGCGCTCGCCGATCGCCTCACGTCCTGCGCCCGCCGAGCCTGACAGCGAGGAACCGGTGTCATGAGACGGCACAGCCAGTGCCACGCCGGTCAGGGTTCTGCCCGGTGGCGAGGCGTCCTGGCACCGGGCGCCGTACCCGTCACCCCGCCGGCCCGGCCGTCCCGCCGGCGTCCCCGTCGCCGGCGTTCCCGTCGCCGCCGCCTGCCGCCTCCTCCGCGGCGGCCAGCGCGAGCCGCCAGGGGTACTCCTCCGGGCGCCCCCGTCCCGGCGGGTTCGGCTCGAACCCGCCGGGCCCGTACAGCACCCGCACCCCCGCCTCGCGCAGCGTCTCCAGCGACCGGCCGAACTGCGGGTGCCGGGCGTATGCCGAGTTCACGCACGGCATCACCACCAGCGGGACGCGCTTGCCGATCGCCTCCATCGTGAAGCCCGCGACGAACGTCGTGGCGATGCCCAGCGCACAGGCGTTGACCGTGTTCAGGGTCGCCGGGGCCACCACCACCACGTCCGCACGGGGCCAGACGTCCGGGGTGCCCAGGGCCCGGTAGGCGCTGCGCACCGGGTGCCCGGTCAGCCGCTCCAGCTCCGGCAACCGGTCCCCCAGCCAGTCGCGCGCGGTCGGCGTCACCCCCAGGCACACGTCCCATCCCCGTGCCTGGGCGTCGCGGACCGCCCGGTCGGCGTATACGACCGGCGGAGCGGCGCAACCCAGGAGATACAGAACTCGGTTCTTCATCGAATTCCCTTCGTGGACACCCCCGGCTTCAGCCGGGGGAGGAAACGAAACTCCTGCGAAGCGGGGCAGGGGAAGACGAATCGCCGCCAGGGCGATTCGGCGTTTGCGCCACCGGCCGACACCCGCTGCTCACGCGGAACTTGATAGAATGTGAGGCGTGACGCGGCAGGTCAAGCGGGCGTATCGGTACCGCTTCTACCCCACGGACGAGCAGGCGGCGGAGCTGTCGCGCACGTTCGGCTGCGTCCGTCTCGTCTACAACAAGGCCCTGGAGGAACGTACGCGGGCCTGGTACGGCGAGCAGCGTCGCATCTCCTACGCGCAGTCCTCCGCGTTGTTGACGGAGTGGAAGAGGACCGAGGAGCCGGCGTTCCTGACGGAGGTGTCCTCCGTCCCGCTCCAGCAGGCACTGCGCCACCTCCAGACGGCGTTTGCCAACTTCTTCGCCAAGCGCGCCAAGTACCCGCGCTACAAGAGCCGGAAGAAGTCCCGCGCGTCGGCCGAGTACACCCGCAGCGCGTTCACGTGGCGCGACGGCAAGCTGACCCTGGCGAAGATGGCCGGGCCGCTGGACATCCGCTGGTCCCGCCCTCTCCCGGAGGGTGCGGAGCCTTCGACGGTGACCGTGTCCCGCGACGCGGCGGGTCGCTGGTTCGTCTCCCTGCTGTGCGAGGACCGGATCGCTCCGGCCCCGGTCACCACGGCGGCGGTCGGCATCGACGCGGGTATCGCCTCCCTGGTGACGCTGTCCACCGGGGAGAAGATCACCAACCCCCGGCACGAGCGCCGTGACCGGACCCGGCTGGCGAAGGCGCAGCGGGAGCTGTCGCGGAAGGCGAAGGGCTCGGCCAACCGCGCCAAGGCCCGGCGCAAGGTCGCCAAAGTCCACGCGCGGATCGCCGACCGGCGCCGCGACTTCCTGCACAAGCTGTCCACTCGGCTCGTCCGTGAGAACCAAACGGTCGTGATCGAGGA
>NZ_PGGW01000069.1:427420-610826 GCF_002794255.1 Streptomyces carminius | reverse complement strand
AGTACAAGTGCGCCTGGTACGGGCGCGACCTCGTCGTGATCGACCGCTTCTTCCCCTCCAGCAAGCTGTGCGGGACCTGCGGCACGGTCCGCGAGAAACTGCCGCCGCACGTCCGTGTATGGACGTGCGACCACTGCGGCGCAACCCATGACCGCGACGTGAACGCGGCGCGTAACATCCCGGCCGCCGGGTCGGCGGCGTCTGCCTGTGGAGACGGTGTAAGACCTCAACGGGAGTCCTCCCGAACGGGGCAGTCGTCGCTGAAGCAGGAACCCCAGCGGGCAACCGCTGGAACCCCCCGCCCTTGAGGTGGGGGAGGAAGTCAAAATGGAAGGTTCACCACGGACACGAGCCCCGACAAGCCCCGGCGACCGGCCTGGTGAAAGGGGCCGGAGGACGGATTGCGGGTAACGTTCCCACCAACCGGGAGGAACGGAGGGACCCGGGATGCACCTGCCGGACGACGAGCACATCGGCAACCGGATCGCCGTGCAGCGGAAACGCGCCGGACTCACCCAGCGCGGCCTCGCCCAGCGCATCCCCTACTCCTACAGCCTGCTGCGTCATGTCGAGAGCGGCCACAAGAAGGCCTCCCCGGAGCTGGTCGACGCCGTCGCCCGGGCCCTGCGCGTCGACACCGCCGCCCTGACGGGCCAGCCGTCCGAGCACCCGATGCGGCCCGACCGCGTCGCCGCCCTCGTCCGGCCCATCCGCGAGGCGCTCGACCTGTACGACCTCCCCACCGACCCCCGTACGGCCACCGCCTCGCCCTCCGACCTGATCGCCTCGGCCGACGCGCTCTGCCGCGACGTGCGCGAGGCCCGGCTGTACCAGGCGGCGGCGGGCCTGCCGGATCTGCTCACGGACCTGACCGCCTCCTGCCACGAACGCCCGAGCACGGAGCTGTGGCGGGCCATGGCCTCCGCCTGCCGCAGTGCCCACGACGTGACGGTGAAGCTGGGCTGCCACGACCTCGCGGTCATCGCGCTGGACCGGATGGGCTGGGCCGCCGAACACGCCGGCGATCCGCTGCTCGGCGCGATCCGCCAGTACAAGCGGGCCCTGTCCTACCGCAGTCCGGATGCCGAGCACGGCATCGGCCTGCGCATGGTGGCGTACGGTCACCGGCTGCTGGAACAGGCGCGGGAGAGCACCGGGAAGCTGGCCGTCGCCGGGCAACTGCACCTGGGCGGCGCGGTGCTGGCCGCCCGCGCCGGCGACCGGCCGGCCGTCGAGGAGCAACTGGCGCGGGCCGCCGAGACGGCCGCGCGCACCGGCGAGGTCGGCACGGTGCACTGGCTGTCCTTCGGCCCCTCGAACGTCGGGGCGCACGAGGTGTTCGCCCGGCTGCAACTGCGGCAGTACGACGAGGCGCTGGCGGCGGCCCGCGCCATCCGCCCGCCGCACGGCTGGGCGGCGTCCCGGCAGGCCGCCCTGCTGGTGGACGTGGCCCGCGCGGAGCTGGCGACCGGCCGGAACGAGGCGGCGCTGACCTCGCTGCTGAAGGCCCGCAGACTGGCGCCCCAGCAGACCCGGTTCCACCCCCGGGTGCGGGAGACGGTGCTGGAGCTGCTTCAGTCACGGCGCCGGTCGCCGGACGCACTGACCCGGCTGGCCACCTGGATCGGGGTCTGAGGCCGGGACCGCCGCCCCTCCCCCGCGGTCCGCCCTCTGCTGTCCGCAGTCTCTCGCCCGGAGGGCACCGGGCTCGGGGAGTGTGTCACCGAAGAGTGACAGTTGAGGGGTTGTCGCACCGCCACTCTGGGGCCGTAAGCGATCAGTTGAGCACCGATGTCCGGGAGCTCCCGTGCAGCCGACACTCCGCACCGCCACCCGCGTCCCCACCCCGCGGGCGGCGGACCGGCCCGGCCGGCCACCGTCCACCGGACGGCCCGCGGCCGTCGGCGGACTGCCCGGGAAACCTCCCGGACCGGACAGGAAGGCGACACCGTGACCATCACCCCCCACCGGACGGACCGGTCCCTGGGCACCGTCCTGTCCGACGGGACCGACACCCGGCTGCCGACCGGCTGGCTGCGGGCCACCGGCCGGGTCCCCGACGTGCTGGCCGCCTGGGAACGCGACGCCCTGGCCGAGGTTCCCACCGGAATCGCCTGGGACGTCGTCCGCGTCCCGGCCGTGACGGTCCAGGAGACACTGCGGCTCCTGACCGCCGCCCGGGCTCCGATCGGTCCCGTCATCGCCACCCCCTTCGGCGCGGAGTTCTTCGTCTCCCTGGGCTCGGCGGACGGCTGGACCGTCCCCGGCGCCTCCCTCCTCCCCCGCGGCAGGCTGGCCCTGCTGCCGCACCCGCGGTCCGCCGATCCGTGCCGTGTCTCCGACCGCTGCTGGCTCGTCAGGCCGGACGACCGGACCCTGACCTGGGGAGCGGACCTGCGGGACGCCTACGCCGAGGCCCTGGCCAACCTGCCCGAGGACAGCGCCGGATAACCGCCCCTCCGCCGCGGGCGGGGCCGTCGGCCCCGCCCCGAACGGCCACTCCCGGCGGTCCCGGCCCCGCGCCCGCGGACGGCTGACCCGCCGCGTTCGTCCGGCGCGGCAGGGGGAAGACGTACCTCACTCCCCGTATCGCCGAGGGCGGGGAACGCACCGCCCCGAGGATCGCCGAGAGGACGCCATGGCCGTCACGTTCCGCAAGAGTTTCCGCATCCTGCCGGGGGTACGGCTGAACATCAACCGCCGCTCCTGGTCGGTCACCCTGGGGCAGGGCAAGGGACCGAGGCACACACTCAACTCGGCCGGCCACCGCACCACGTCCATGAACCTCCCCGGCCCCTTCGGCTACCGCAAGCGGACGACGAGCAAGCGGCGCGGCGGCCGCTGACCGGTCGTGCGGTGCCGTGAACCCACACGGCACCGCACTGCCCCGCACGGCCCCCCGTCCACCGGGCACCCGGGCACCCGTCCCCTGGTGCATCATGGTGCGCATGGCTCCTTGGGCTGGAAGGCGATCGGCCGTCCTGGCGGTCTGCGCCGCCGCCGTGCTCGGCACGGGCACGGCCCCGGTCCGGGCCACCGGCGACGTCGGGTTGCACGTCGAGGCCCCGGAACGCTACGTCATGTACGCCGCCGACGAGGGTGCGCGGGCCTCGAACCGCGGCTTCACCGTCCCGGTGGGGGTCCGCGGCGGCACCGCGGAGAACCTCACGCTGATCGTCGACGCGTCGGAACTGGCGGGTGTCGCGCGTCTGACGGACACCCACTGCACCGACCGCGACATGATCTACACCTGCGACTACGGCTCCCCGAACGACGGGGAGAGCATGGCGCCCTTCGGGATCCACGGCGTCGCGGGCGTACGGCCCGGAGAGGGCGGCACGATCCGGTACACCGTCACCGCCGACAACGCGCCCACCGTCACCGGCAGCACCCGCATGGTGGTCGGCGGGCCCGCCCTCACCCCCCACGGCCACCGGGCGGTCACCGGTGCCGAACCCGGCAGGCCGCTGCGCTTCACGCCCGCGTTCACCAACCGGACCGGTCTGACGGGCACCGAGGGCGTCGGCCTGAAGATCACCGTGAGTGACGGCCTGGCCCTGGACCGCCGGTACGGCAACTGCCACTACCAGGGATCCCGTTCGGCCTGGTGCGAGTTCCCCACCCGTGTCGCGCCCCGCACCGCGTACCGGACCGGTGTCCCCCTCGCCCTCACCGTCGGCCCCGAGGTGATCAACGGCTCGCTGTGGTACGAGACGGTGGCCTGGCGCAAGAAACCGGCCGGCCACACCAAACGCGGCAGGGGCGCCCCGCTCACCCTGGTCCGCACGGCGGAGGGGGAGGCCGCGGGAACCCCCGGCCTGATCGACGTGCGCACCGGCCGGCAGGCCGACTACCGTCCCGTCACCGGCACCGTCGAGGGCAGGGTCGGAGAGACCGTCGAGGTCGGGATCGGAGTGCGCAACGCCGGTCCCGGCGACCCCGGCCTCCCCGAAGACCTCGACCGGCCGGGCCGCCTTGAGGTGATCCCGCCCGAGGGCACCACGGTCACCTCCATCCCCCGCACCTACGACGACTTCGAAGGGGGCGGAGGGAAGTGGGCGTGCGACCGGCCGAAGAAGTCGGGCGGCCCCTACGTCTGCGACCTCGGCGCACCCCCCTTCGGCATGCTGCCCCCGGGACGTTCCAGCGAGGTCACCTTCCACTTCCGCATCGACAGGAAGGTCCCGGGCGCGCGGGGCAGCGTCAGGGTGTTCGGCCCCTTCGACCGCACTCCCGCCAACGACACCGCTCCCATCCCGGTCCGGGCCCACCCGCCCGCCCCCCGGGCCGGGCGGTCCCCCGTCGTGTCCGCAGGCGCGGTCCTGACCACCGCGGCGGCCGGGGCGCTCGGTGCCGTCCTCCTTCTCCGTCGCCGAGCCCTCCGGCGACGGCCGGCGGACACGTGACCGCCGGGGGCGGCTCCCGGCCCGGTGCTCAGACGCCGAACTCCGTGGGCGAGAGCCCCAGTGCGGCACAGGCCTCCCGGATGACGTTCTGTTCGGCGGGCGCGAAGTCGCCGTCGGCACCGGCGACGACGATGCCGGTCTGGATCACCGCCCTGGCCTCCGCCGGCTTCTTGGCGGCCTTGGCGATCTCCTGCATCGCCTCCGCCCTGCCCGCCTGGAAGTCGGCCGTCAGCCGGTCCACGTGCTTGTTGAACCGCTGGCGGAGCTGGTCCGGCGGGAAGTTCTGCAGAACGTCGTTGCCGACGATCAGCGACTCCACGTGCTGCCGCTCGGCCGGGTCCACGTGTCCGTCGGCGGCGGCCACCAGCGCGCACATCGCCATGCTCGCGTCCCGGTAGGCGCCGCTCTTCAGCTCCGCCTTCGCCGAGGTGAGCTGGGTCTTGAGCATGCCGACCAGCTTGGCGCGCGACCCCCCGCCGGACCGGGAGCCCGTGCCCTGGCCAGTGCCCTGCCCAGGACCACCGTGCCCCGGACCCGGACCCTGGCCGCCCGCTCCTCCCGTGCCCCGGGACTGCTGGAGACTCCTGGCCTGGCTCACGGCCTGGTCCTTGATCCGGTTCCACATCGCCACTGGTGCCACCTCGGCTTCGCTCGCTGCCCGTCCTGTGACGGCCTGTCTCCTACCAACGCCCCAGGGTGGCCATCCGTTCCGCGGAGGAGCGCGCGGCGCCTCCGTGCGGCGCCGGGGCGTGCCGGTGCCGTCAGTGATCCGAGTGGCCGGAGGACCCGTGGTCCTCGTCGCTCCCCCCGCCGTCCCGTTCGGAGGGGCTGCCGGAGGGGCTGCCGGAGTGACTGCCGTGCCCGTGCTCCGGCGGGCGGACGGACGCGTTCGGCACGGCGCCGGAGAACTGCCCGACCTGGCCCTTGCGCTCTCCCTGGGGCCAGACGAGCACGCGGTAGCCGACGGTCACGATGTCCGGTACGTACCAGGCGCTCAGTTGTGTCGTGCTCTCCCCGGGTGCCAGCTCGCCCTCGAAGGCGCCGTCGTCGGCGGCCCGCTGGGCCATGCCCCCCACCTCGACGCCCACCCACTGGACCGCCGTCCTGTCCAGATCGACGGGGGCGTCACCGGTGTTGGCCAGCCTCACCCGCAGCCCCATCGGCTCGCCGCTCTGGTCCAGCGCCGCCTTGCGGGCCTCGGCCAGCCGCGCCTTCTCCACCGTGCCGCCCTCGAGGTCCGTACGGCTGCCCGGGCGGAGCTCCCCCAGCACGGTCACCGTCGCCTCCAGACCGTCCGGCCAGGTGAAGGTCTTCCCCACCGGCACCGGTGTCGGCGCGGGAGCCACCTCGGCGGACGGTGCGGTGCTGATCGGGACGGAGGGTTCGGGCGCGGCGGAGTCGTCCCCGGAACCGCACCCGGTGAGCACTAACGAGGCCAGAACCGCCGCGAGCACGGATCGACGCATGAGCACTCCAAGCTGACGGCCCCCCGGCGGATACGACGGAGCCGACGGTAGCGCCCGGCAACGGCTCCGTAAAGATCCGTCCCGGTCCGTGGCCGCGGCCCGTTCCCGTCCCGGGACCGCCGGCGTCCGCGGTCACGGTGCGGGCGGGACCGCCCGCACCAGTCCCGTCTGGTAGGCGATGACGACCAGTTGGGCGCGGTCGCGGGCGCCCAGCTTCGTCATCGCGCGGTGGATGTGGGTGCGTACGGTCAGCGGGCTGAGGGTGAGGACCTCGGCGATCTCGGTGTTGGACTTGCCCTCGGCGGCCAGGCCCATCACCTCCCGTTCGCGGACGGTGAGTCCCGACAGGTGCCCCCGAGGCGCGAGGTGCGCCTCGGGGGCGGGGGCCATGAGGAAGTTCGTGATGAGGGTGCGGGTCGCGGCGGGCGACAGGAGCGCCTCGCCGGAGGCCACCGTGCGCAGGCCGGCCAGCAGGGTGTCGGCGGTGACGTCCTTGCCGAGGAAGCCGCTGGCGCCGGCGCGCAGCGCCTGGGCGACGTAGTCCTCGGTCTCGAACGTCGTCAGGATGAGGACGCGGGTGGCGGACAGCTCCGGGTCCGCGCAGATCGCGGAGGTGGCGGCGAGACCGTCCGTGCCCGGCATCCGGATGTCCATGAGGACGATGTCGGGGCGGTGGACACGGGCCAGTTCCAGCGCCTCCGCGCCGTCCGAGGCCTCGCCGACCACCGCCATGTCCTCGCAGGAGTCGATCAGGACCCGGAAAGTGGCCCGTAGTAGGGCTTGGTCGTCCGCGAGCAGTACCTTGACGGCCATGGCTGTGCTCCTCCTTCCGGAGCGTCTGTGGTGTGCACGGCCGCCTCGGGTTCCGAGGGCTGGAGCGGCAGTGCGGTGGTGACCTCGAAGCCGCCCTCCGGGCGGGGTCCCGCGCGGAGCTCACCGCCGGCGGTGTGGGCGCGTTCCCGCATGCCCATGATGCCGAAGCCCCGGACCGGCCCGGTCCCGGCGGCCGCTGCGGTGTCGGCCGCGCCGGTCGTGCCGGCTGCATCCGGACCGTCGTTGCTGACCGTGATCAGCAGGCGCGGCCCCGAGTAGGCGAGGTGCACGTGCGCGGAGTCCGCGGCGGCGTGCTTGGTGACATTGGTGAGCGCCTCCTGCACGATCCGGAACGCGGTCAGGTCCGCCCCGGGGGAGAGCGGGCGCGGCTCCCCCGTGGTGGTGACCGTGACGGCGAGCCCCGCGGACGCGCACGCCGAGACCAGTTCGGGCAGACGGGCGAGGCCGGGGGACGGCTCCAGAGGGGCGGCGGCCGGGTCGTCGTTCTGGCGCAGCAGTCCCAGCGTGGACTTCAGTTCGCGCAGCGCGGAGGACGTGGTGCCGGCCAGGTCGGTGAGGATCTCCTTCGTCTTGGGCGGATCGGTGAGCGCCAGGTAGGCGGCCGTACTGGCCTGGGCGTTGGCCAGGGCCATGTGGTGGGCCACCACGTCGTGCAGTTCACGGGCGATGCGCATGCGCTCCTCGGTGACGCGCAGCCGGGCCTCCTCCTCCCGGGTGCGCTCGGCGTGTTCGGCACGGGCCTGCACCGATGCCAGATAGGCGCGCCGCAACCGGGTCATGTTGCCGGCGACGAGCGGCAGCAGCAGCCAGAACAGGTAGCTGACCGCCCTGAGGACGAGGGAGTGGCCGTCCGCTGGGCCGGCGACCGCCGATGCCGCCACCAGCGCCGCCACGATGACGAGGACGCCGTAGACGTGGGTGGTCCTGCGGTCGGTGAGTTCGGCGAGTGTGGCCAGCCAGTAGAGCGCCGCGATGAGGGGGGCCAGCAGCAGCGGGGTGAACTGGTAGCCCAGCGCGGCCGCGGTCACGGCGCAGACCGCGGTCACGACGACGGCGGTGCGCGGGCGGCGGCGGTACCGCAGCAGGGCGAGGCAGGACACGCCCAGGAGGACGGCGGCGGCCTGGTCGTGGTCGGGTGAACCGGCGTCGGGCAAGGAGAGGTTGTCGCCGAGTATCGCGCAGCCCGTCACCGTCAGGACCAGTAACACGTCGACGACACGGGGATGGCGGCCGGCGTACCGCTCGAGGCGGGCCATGCGGCGCTCAAGGCTGTGGTTCATCGGATTCCCCCGTCGGTGCGCTGGGGCCGTCGTGGCCGTCCCCCCGTGTGAACGGCCGTCCCGGGCCGCCCGTGCCCCGCGACACGGACGACCCGGCGGGAACTGCTCGCTCAGGCCCTGCCAGACCCTGTCAGGTGCGGACCAGTTCCGGCTCGGCCGCCCCGGCCGGCCCTGCTCCCGGGGCCGCCTCGAGCCGGCGGCTGAGCGCCTCGCCCTCCACGTCGACGTCGGGCAGCAGCCGGTCCAGCCACTTCGGCAGCCACCAGGCCCGGTCGCCGAGCAGGGCGAGCACGGCGGGCACGATCGCCATCCGCACGACGAAGGCGTCGAACAGGACGGCGGCGGCGAGCCCGAACCCGATCGTCTTGACGATGGGGTCGCTCTCCCCGATGAACCCGGAGAACACCGCGATCATGATCAGCGCGGCGGCCACGACGACCCGGGCACTGTGCCGGAAGCCGGACGTGATCGCCTGGCCGGCCCCCTCACCGTGGACGTACGCCTCCCGCATCCGCGAGACGAGGAAGACCTCGTAGTCCATGGCCAGGCCGAAGACGATGCCCACCAGGAAGATCGGCGTCAGGCTCATGATCGGGCCGGTCTGTTCCACACCCAGGAGCCCGGCGCCGTGGCCCTGCTGGAAGACGAGGACGACCACGCCGAGGGAGGCCAGCACCGACAGCAGGAAGCCCAGGGCCGCCTTCAGCGGGACGAGCAGGGAGCGGAAGACCACCATCAGGAGCAGGATCGCCAGGCCCACCACGACGACCAGGTAGGGGATCAGGGCGGCCTGCACCTTGTCGGAGATGTCGATATTCAGCGCGGTGACACCGGTGACCTCGAAGGTCGCCCCGGTCCCGGACTCGATTCCGGGCCGCTCGTCCCGGATGGCCGTGACCAGTTCCTCGGTCCGCTCGTCGGTCGGCGCCGTGGCCGGCACGACCTGGAGGATCGCCGTGTCACCGGCCTCGTTGAAGGTGGCCGGGGAGACGGAGACGACCCCCTCGGTGTCGCGGATCCGCTCCGCGACCGTCTTGGCGGCGCCCTCCGGGTCGGCCTTGCCCGCCGCGTCCACGACGACGGTCAGCGGCCCGTTGAAGCCCGGCCCGAAGGCGTCGGCGAGCGCGTCGTAGGCCCGGCGCTCGGTGGTGGAGGTCGGTTTGGCCTCGTCCCCGGGTATGCCGAGTTGCAGGCCCGTCACCGGTACCGCGAGGGCCCCGATACCCGCCACGCCGAGCAGCAGCACGGGCAGCGGGCGCCGCAGGACGAACCGCGCCCAGCGGGTGCCCCCGTTGTTCCGGGTGTCCTGTTCCTCGGCCTGTCCGCCCTTGCGGGCCCGCCGCGTGAGCACGGCGTTCGGCCAGAAACCGAGGAACGCCGGGACCAGCGTCAGCGCGATCAGCACGGCGACGACGACCGCGCCCGCCGCGGCCAGCCCCATCTTGGTGAGCATCGGGACGCCGACCACCGCGAGTCCGGCCAGCGCGATGACGACGGTGAGCCCGGCGAACACCACCGCGGAACCGGCCGTGCCGACCGCCAGCCCGACCGCCTCCTGCGGCGCACGGCCCTGGGCGCGCTCCTCGCGGTAGCGGGAGACGACGAACAGCGCGTAGTCGATGCCGACCGCGAGTCCCAGCATCATCGCCAGGACGCCGGTGGTCGTGGACAGGCCCAGCGCGGCGGACAGGGCCACGATGGCGGTCATGCTCACGCCGACGCCGATCAGGGCGGTCAGCAGCGGCAGCCCGGCCGCGGCCAGCGACCCGAAGGTGATGAGCAGGACGACGGCGGCCACCGCGACACCGATCAGCTCGGCCGTACCGCCGGCCGCCTCGTTCTCCTCCATCGCGGTTCCGCCGGCCTCGACGGTCAGCCCGGAGTCCCGGGCCGCGTGGAGGGCCTGCTCCAGTTGGGCCCTTCCCTCGTCGGTGAGGTCCTGGACGGCGACCTCGTAGTCCACGGTCGCGTACGCCGTCGTGCCGTTCTCGCTGACGGCCTTCGCCTGGAACGGGTCGACGGCACTCGCGACCTGCGCGCCGTCGGCCAGGTCGGCCACGGCCTCCTCGACGGCCCGTCTGTTCTCACCGGTGGTGATCTTCTCCCCGTCCGGCGCGATGAAGACGACCCGGGCGGTCGCGCCGTCGGCGGCGGCTCCGGGGAACCGTTCCTCCATCAGGTCGAAGGCTCTCTGGGACTCGATGCCCGGCATGGAGAACCCCTCGTCGGGAGCCTCCGGTGCCCGGAGGGCGCCCAGCCCGACGGCGGCCAGGACGGCCGCCCAGACCAGGGCGACGTACCAGCGCCGCCGGAAGGCCAGGCGGCCCACTCGGTAAAGGAAGGTAGCCACGACAGGAGATCTCCAGATTCTTGGTCCGACTGTCCACCCAGGCTCCCGGCAGCGGGCTCCCCTGTCGTCGTGCTCCTGTCGACAGTTCCGCTACTGAGAACGCAGTAGGAACCGGCCGGGCGGTCCGCCGGTGGTACGACGGCTCCCCCTGGGGCACGGAACACGGCCGGCCGCCCGGCGGCCGGCCCGCGCCCGGCCGCTCCCGGACTCCCGCCGCCGGTCCCGGGGCGTGCCGCGGCGGCACCGCCGGGCCGGGAACACCGCAGGCGGGCTCCGGCCGTGGGCGGCGGCCGGCCGGGCCGGGCGACGGCTCCCGGCGGCGCGGGTCCGTCGTCCTCCCGTGGTACGGGCCGGGGACTTTGGTGCCGTAGGGGTCGGTCATCCCCTGGGTGGAGACCGCCCTGGGCCACCCGTCGTCCCGCGCGCTCCCCGGGGCCGGCGCCTCGGCGGCCCGCTCGTCGGGGACGGACCCGCCGGGGGACACCGGTCAGGGCCGGCGGGAGGCGCTACTCCCCCGGCGCGGGAGGGGAGTCGGGCGCGGGCCGCAGCCGCCCGGGCAGACGCGCGGCGAGGTGGTCGATGAGTGCGCTGACCCGCCGGGGGACGTGCCCGTCGTCCTCCAGCAGGGCGTAGATGTCGGCGGCGGGCGTGGGCACGTGCGGCAGGACACGGACGAGTTCGCCGCGGTCGAGATGGGGCCTGACGTGCCACTCCGAGCGCATGACCACGCCGCGGCCCTCCAGTGCCCAACCGGTCACCACGTCACCGTCGTTGCTCGACAGGCTGCCGTGCACCCGTACGTGCCGGGGCCGGTCCGCGTCCCCGAACCGCCAGAGCGCGTAGTCGCTCTCGTTCTCGCGCAGCACGATGCAGTTGTGGTCCACCAGGTCCTCGATGCTGCCCGGGGTGCCGTGCTCGGCCAGGTAGGACGGCGCCGCACAGGGCAGCCGCCGGTTCTCGGCCAGCCGCCGCATGCGCAGGGAGGAGTCGGGGGGCGTGCCGACGTGGACGGCCACGTCGAACTCGCGCCGGTGCGGCCGCAGCGGGAGCGCGGACGTCTGCATCCGGACGTGCAGTTCCGGGTGGGCCGCCGTGAACTCCCCGAGCAGCGGCGCTATGTGCGTACGGCCGAGCCCGAGCGTGGCTTCGACGACGACGGAGCCGCGCAGCGCGCCGGAACCGTCGGTGACCGTGTCCTCGAGTTCACGCACCTGGTCGAGGATCGCCTCGATGCGGGCCGCGTAGAGCTCCCCTTCCGACGTCAGCACCAGCCGCCGGGCGCCGCGCTGGACGAGCCGGACGCCGAGGCGGCGCTCCAGCGCGCTGAGGCGCTTGCTGACGACCGGGAGGGAGCAGCCGAGTTCCCGCGAAGCGGCCGTCAGGGTCTCGCTGGACGCGACCACATGGAAGAACTGCAGATCGTCCACGGGCGAACGGTTCCTGGCCGGTCGCCGACCGGAGGGCCGCGGGCTTTCCATGACGGAAAGCCTACCTTGCCGGTCCGCGTCTTGTTCCGCACGTCATCGCTGGCCATGGTGGGTCCACACGGTGACCGGCCCCTTGGCCGAGGCGTTCACCGACGACGAGCGCACAGCTCATGTGGACCGAGGAGTGGACCGTGCCGGACCCTTACCGCATTGCCGTGATCCCGGGTGACGGGATCGGACGAGAGGTGGTCCCCGAGGGGCTCAGAAGCCTCCGTGCCGCCGCCGGCGTCCACGGGTTCCGGCTCGCCGTCACCGAGTTCGACTTCGCCAGCGCGGACTACTGGCTCGAACACGGCACGATGCTCCCCGAGAACTGGCGGGAACTGCTCGGCGGCTTCGACGCGATCTTCTTCGGTGCGGTCGGCCGGCCCGACGTCGTCCCGGACCACGTCTCGCTGTGGGGCAGCCTGCTGCAGCTGCGGCGGGGGTTCGACCAGTACGTCAACCTGCGCCCGGTCCGGCTGCTGCGCGGCGTACGCGGCCCGCTGCGCGACCACGGGCCCGGCGACATCGACTTCCTCGTCGTCCGGGAGAACACCGAGGGCGAGTACTCCAGCATCGGCGGCCGCATCTTCGAGGGCACCGAGCGCGAGACCGTGCTGCAGGAGACCGTGATGACGCGCACCGGCGTCGACCGCGTGCTGCGCTACGCCTTCGACCTCGCCTCCTCCCGCCCGCGCAGGCACCTCACCTGGGCGACCAAGAGCAACGGCATCTCGATCTCCATGCCGTACTGGGACGAGCGTGCCGAGAAGATGGCGGCCCGGTACCCCGAGGTGACCGCGGACAAGGACCACATCGACATCCTGACCGCCAAGTTCGTGCTCCGGCCGGACCGGTACGACGTCGTGGTCGCCAGCAACCTCTTCGGCGACATCCTCTCCGACCTCGGTCCCGCCTGCACCGGCACCATCGGCATCGCCCCCAGCGCCAACATCAACCCCGACCGCACCCACCCCAGCCTCTTCGAGCCGGTCCACGGGTCGGCCCCCGACATCGCCGGCCTCGGCATCGCGAATCCCGTCGGCCAGATCTGGAGCGGCGCGATGATGCTCGACCACCTCGGCGAGCCCGAGGCGGCCGCACACGTCCTGGCGGCGATCGAGGGCGTGCTCGGCGAGCAGCCCGCCGAGGTCACTCCCGACCTCGGCGGCCCGGGCACGACGGCGGGCCTGGGCAAGGCCATCGCGGACCGTATCGCCGCGGGCCCGCCCGAGGGGCACGGCGCCCGCGGGCGGGCCGGCCGCCCGGCCGGAAGGGCGGCGGCGTCATGACCGTGACCGCGGCCGGCACCACGGTGCGCGGGGCGGCCGGCCCGCTTCGTCCGACCGCCGTGACCTGAGGACAGACGGACCGGAACCGTGCCGGCAGGGCGCAACCGCGTTCGGCGCCCACCGTACGCCCGCACACCTCACCTCACCCAGCAGCCTCCGGTACGGTGGCGGCGCGAAGGGACGACCCCTATGACGACGATGTCGGCAGGGCGGCGCCAGGGGACACGGCGCATCACGTTCCTGGTCGCTCTCGCGGTTTTCGCCCAAGAGTCGACGTGGAACTTCTACGAGTCACAGGTGCCTCCCCTCCTGAAGGAGCACCTCACCAGCGCCGCCGTCGTGGGCCTGCTGATGGGCATGGACAACCTGCTGGGCATCTTCATCCAGCCGTGGATCGGCAACCGGTCGGACCGCACCCGGACCTCCTGGGGCCGGCGGATGCCCTACCTGGTGGTCGGGATGCCGGTCGCCGCCGCGCTGTTCGCCGTCATCCCGCACACGGCGGCGACCCTGCCGCTGCTGATCGCGGTGATGTTCAGCTACGCACTCGTGGCCAACACCTTCAAACCGATCGCCGAAGCGCTCGTCCCGGACTTCATCGGGCCCGAGAGACGCAGCCGCGCCAACGCCGTGGTCAAGATCGCCTCCAGTGTCACGGCCATCGTCGCCGCGCTCCTCAGCATCTTCCTGGTCGACCACCACCTGAATCTGGCGTTCGCCATCCCCTCGGTCATCATGCTGATCTCCGTCGTGGTGCTCGCCTCCACCGTGCGCGACAGCCGGTCCCCGGCCTACCGGGCCGTGCTGGCGGAGAGCCGCGAGGCGAGGGACACCGAGCGCAAGGACCCGCGGGTGCGGGACACCTTCGTGGAGATCCTCAAGGACACCGACCGCAGCCGGCTCCTCATCCTCGTCGCGATCCTGCTCTTCGGAAGCGCGTGGGCCTCGTCACGGACCCTGATGACGCCGTACGGGATGGAAGCGCTCGACGTGTCGCGGGGAGCGGCCGGCGGCCTGACACTGCCCAGCGGCATCGCCTTCATCCTGGCCGCCTATCCCGCGGCGGTCCTCGCCGAACGCTACGGACGGCTACGGGTCATGGCCGGGGGCATGTCGGTCTTCGCCGCCGCCATGGTGCTGGGCACGATCGTCCAGACACCGACCGGCACCGTCGTGGCCCTGTGCCTCGCGGCAGCGGGCGCGACCTGCTTCCTCGTCAACGCGGTGGTGGTGCTGTGGAACCTCGCCCCCTCGGTCCGGGTCTTCGGCACCTACGCCGGCCTGTACACCGTCGCCTGGGCCGGCGGAGGCTTCCTCGGCCCGGCGGTGGTGGGCGGCATGGTCGATGTCACCGGCTGGTCCCTGATGCTCCTCGACATCGCCGTCGTCGCCACGTCGGCGATCGTCGTCGTCGTCAGAATCATCGCGCTGCAGCACCGGACCACCGGCCTGGCCCTCGCCCCGTGACGCACCCCGCCCCGCAGTTCCCGGACCGAGTGAAGACGCAGCGAGAAACGAGGAACCGCCCGTGCCCCGCATCCTGATCACGACGGACTACCTGCGGCCCGGCGACGAGGTCGACCGGTATCTGCGGAAGCACGGCCACACCACGGTCCACGCGCCGCTGACCGGCCGACGCGATCCCGCGGAACTCGTGGCCGCCCTCGACGGAATCGAGGGGGCTCTCGTCGCGAACGAACCACTGACCGCCGACGTCCTGTCCCGCGCGCCCCGCCTGCGAGCCGTCGTGCGCACGGGGGTGGGGTACGACTCGATCGACGTGGCCGCCGCGAGGGAACTCGGCATCACGGTGAGCAACCTGCCGGGCGTCAACGCGGGCGCCGTCGCCGAGTACACCCTCGGTCTGCTGCTGGCGGCGGCACGGCGCCTGGTGCAGAGCGCGGCGGGGGTCGCGTCCGGTGGCTGGCCGCGGGAGGACGGCCACGAACTGCGCGGGTCGACGCTCGGGCTGATCGGCTACGGGGCGGCCGCCCGCGCCGTGATACCGCTCGCGCAGGCGTTCGGCATGCGGGTCCTCTGCACGACCGGTGTGCCCGGGAGCGAACGGACCGGCCCCTTGGTGGAGTTCGTCGGGTTCCCGGAGCTGCTGGCCGCCTCCGACTACGTGTCGGTGCACACCGCGCTGACGGAGCGGACCCGGGGGCTGCTGGACGCCGCCGCGTTCCGGCGGATGAGGCCGACAGCGGTCCTGGTCAACACCGCCCGCGGCGGCGTCGTCGACGAGCAGGCGCTCGCCGACGCCGTCCGCACGGGTGAGATCGCCGGGGCGGCCCTCGATGTGGTGAGCGAGGAGCCGCTCGCGGCCGACAGCCCGCTGCGCGGCGTCGACGGCATCGTCGTCTACCCCCACATGGCGGGACAGACCGCCGAGGCCCGGGCGGCCGCGGGACGGGCGGGTGCGGCCGAACTGCTGGCCGCCCTCGGAGGGCGGCCGCGGTTCGCGGTGAACGCGCCCGCGCCGGCGGACGGCCCCGCCGCCGGCGACATCGGATGAACGCCGTCGGATGAACACCGGCGCGACCACGTGCCGGACGCCGGAAAAGAACGAGAAAGAAAAAGAAGAGGAACGAGGAACCAGGAACATGGACAACGAACGGATGGACAGCGTCAGGGTGCTGGCGCCGACCGGCATGCTCGGGGCCGGCTTCCCCGAAGCCACCGTCGAGCGCGGTCTGGCGCTCGGCGCGGACGTGATCTCCGTGGACGCGGGCAGCACCGACTCGGGCCCCTACTATCTCGGGTCCTCACAGCCCAAGACCACACGCGCGGCGGTCGCCCGCGACCTGCGTGTCCTGCTCAGGGCCGCGGCGGACGCCGGCATCCCGCTGATCGTGGGATCGTGCGGCACCAGCGGCACCGACGCCGGCGTCGACTGGATCGCGGGAATCACCGCCGACATCCTGGCCGACGAAGGGCTCGACCTCAGGGTCGCGCGCGTCTACAGCGAGCAGGAGACCGGCACGCTCACCGAGCATCTGGAGGCGGGCCGGATCCGCGCCCTGCCGCCCCTGGGCGAGCTGCGGGCGGAGACGCTGGAGAGCTGCACGCACATCGTGGCCATGATGGGGCACGAGCCGATCGTCGCCGCCCTGGAGGCCGGCGCGCAGGTGGTACTCGCCGGCCGGGCCACCGACACGGCCGTCGCGGCCGCCTACCCCCTGATGAAAGGCATGCCGGCCGGACCCACCTGGCACGCCTCCAAGATCATCGAGTGCGGCGGGCAGTGCACCACCGACCCCCGGGCCGGCGGAGTGCTGGCCACGATCGACGCCGACGGCTTCACCGTCGAACCGCTCGACCCGGCGGTCGCCTGCACCCCGATCCTGGTCGCCGCCCACATGCTCTACGAGACGGTGAACCCCTTCCAGATGCGTGAGCCCGACGGCACCCTGGACGTCCGGGAGGCCGACTACACGGCCCTGGACGACCGCCGGGTACGCGTCGAGGGCTCCCGCTTCCACGTCGCCGACCAGCACACCGTCAAACTCGAAGGCGCCCGCGTCACCGGGTACGAGACCATGTCGTTCTCCGCGATCCGCGATCCGCACATCCTGGAGAACATCGACGACTGGGCGGACCTCCTGCGCACGATGATCAGGCAGCGCGTGGCGCAGACACTCGGCCTGGGCGAGGACAAGTACGCCTTCGACGTACGCCTCTACGGCCACAACGCCGTCCTGGGGGACCTCGACCCGGCCCGGGGCGCCCCGCGCGAGGTGGGGGTCATGCTTCTCGTCAGCGCGCCGGAGCAGAGCACCGCCACCGCCGTGGCGAAGATCGCCAACCCGTTGATGCTGCACCTGCCGACACCGGACATGAACTACCTGCCCAGCCTCGCGTTCCCCACCTCGCCGGCCGAGGTCGAGCGCGGACCCGCCTACGAGTTCGTGCTCAACCACACCGTGGACAGCATCACCCCCACCGACATGTTCCGCATCGAGATCGAGGAGGCCCCGCACCGTGGCTGACGACACCCCCACCACCCTCGCGGACCTGGCGTACGAAGTCCGGTCCAAGAACGCCGGGCCCTTCTGGGTCACCATGGAACTGTTCATGCGCGACGCGGACTCCTACGCCGTCGCCGCCGACGAGTCGTTCCTCGACGAGCGCAGGGTCGCCGAGCTCTACGGCGTCGACGAGGGCGACGTCCAGATGTTCCGCATCCCGTCCCTGAACGTCGTCAAGATCTCCTTCCCGCGCCCCGTCAGCCAGGCCTCGCTGCGCGACCGCGACGTCCACTCCGGCCAGCACCACGTCCCGCTGGCGACGCTGCCCGTACCGGACCGGGCCGCCGGACGGCTCCCGCCGACCGCGGGCTGACCGTCACCGACGACGGACCCGGCATCTCCCCGCAGGACCTGCCCCGCATCTTCGAACCCTTCTGGCGGGCCGCGGTCGCACAGCCGTGACCGGCGTACTTCCGGTAGGCTCCGGCCGTGGACAGCAAAGGCTGGGGAGCCCTTTACGGGTTGTGCCTCGCTCTCGCGCTCGGCTGGGGGCTGACCGGGCTCGTCGAGGGCGGATGCGACTGGAACCCCAAGGGGTGCGGGGTTCCGGACGGCTACGGCCGATACCTCGCCGCCTGCATGGTCGCGCTCTTCTCGCTGGCCCCGCTGGGCTGGACGGTGATCCGTACCGACGACTGGCGTCCGTCGCTGGGGATCTCCGCAGGCGCCCTGGTCGCCTCGGGGATCACCCTGTCCGCGGGCACCGGCCGGGATCTCGTCGTCCTGGCGGCGATCGAGATGGCACTCGCCGCCGGAGTGCCACTGATCCTCTGGGTGCTCGGGCGCTCGAGGACACAACCGAACGGATGAGAAACCGCCCGTGGCTTCCGGACGTCGGACGTCCGGCGGCGAGCCCGGCGAGGGGGCGGCGCGTGGCTTCGGACGGGAGCCGCCGCGGGGCGCGGGCCGGGAATCCGTAGACCCGTCCGCCGGCCGGCTCCCCGTCCGGCGGACCGGACGCGGACGGGTCCGGTCAGACGGCCCCTGCCGCTGCCCCGGCCTTGCGGGCGAGCAGCTGGACCTCTCGGAACTGCCGCCGGTCGGCGGGCTGGGGCTCACGTACCATCCGGCCCACCTCGGCCAGCCCGGACTCGCGCAGCAGCGCGGCGAGGTGATCGGGCCACCACCGGTGGGCCGGTGCGACCGCGTGGTCGAAGACCTGCGTCGGGCGGGACGGGCCGTCGGTCGCCGAGAAACCGATCAGCAGGTGGCCGCCGGGTGCCAGCACGCGGTGGAACTCGGCCAGGACGGCGGGGAGTTCGCGCGGCGGGAGGTGGATGACGGACCACCGCGACAGTACGCCGCCCAGCGCGTCGTCGGGGATGTCCAGCGCGGCCATCGAGCCCACGTCGAACCGCAGGTCCGGATGGGCCTGCCGGGCCAGCTCGATCATCACGGGAGAGGCGTCGATGCCGAACACCGCCAGTCCCAGCCCGGCCAGATGAGCGGTGACATGGCCGGGCCCGCACCCCAGATCCGCCACCCGCCCGCCCCCGCCCGCGCGTACGGCTTCGGCGAAGGCGCCCAGGATCGCGCGGTCCAGGGGCCTGTCGCGCAACTCGTCGCGGAACAGCCGCGCATAGGTGGGAGCGGCGTCGTCGTAGGCCTCGCGGGTGGCGCCGAGGGCATCGTGTTCGACCATGCCCGCGACAGTAGTTCCCGTCCCCGAGCCGGACCGGGGGAATCACGGCCCTCCCCACCGGCCCCGGAGCGGTTCACCGCCGCGCTGCTTCACTCACACGGCTGTCGAGGCGGTGAGACCATGCCGTCCGTGGACAGGCGGCAGGAGCACCCAGGACTTCGGCAGCGCCTTCGGGAGGCATTCGCCTGGCGGGGTACCGGGGGCTGCGCAGATGTCTCCCGGTGGTGGGCTGACGCGTCACTCCTGGTGGAACTGGGACCCGCACTCGCCGGGCTGTGCCCCCGAGACCGCGTCACGACCGTGCTTGCGCCCGAAGCCACCGGGTTTCTCCTCGGCCCTCTGGTGGCGACCTCCCTGGGGGGCGGGCTTCGTCGAGATGCGCAGGGGGTTGAGCGAGGCGGGACTGGGGGATCAGGTCCTGCTGCGCAGCACACCGCCGGACTACTTGGGCCGTACCGTCGAGTGGGGAATACGGCGTCGCCGACTGCGCTCCGGGGACCGGGTGCTCTTTGTGGACGACTGGGCGGACACCTCCGCCACAGCCCGGACCGCGCGCCGCTTGGTGGGGGACTCGGGCGCCACCTGGACGGGGGCGGCCGTCCTGGTGGACGGCACTGATTCCACCACGCGCCGCGACCTCAGCCTTCAGGGCCTTTTGCGGAGACGAGAGCTGGGGTGAGCCCTCCCCTGCTTCGACGGGGCTATCGTGCCGCTGTGACCAGCTCAGCGGAACGCCCCGTCCTCTTCCTCGACGTCGACGGACCGCTGATCCCGTTCGGGCCGTCGTTCCATCGTCCCCAGAAGGGCGACTCCTCCGGCTCCGCGGGGTCTCGTCGCCGGGGAAATCCACTGCTGGATCGCCTCGACCCCGCCGTCGGGCCGCGCCTGACCGCCCTGGGGTGCGACGTGGTGTGGGCCTCGACGTGGATGGACGATGCGAACGACGCCGTCGCCCCGCGGCTCGGGCTGCCCAAGCTGCCTGTCCTCAGGTGGCCGGACACGTTCACCGACGAGGGACCACGCGGCTTGCACTGGAAGACCCGCCACATTGTCGAGTGGGCCGGCCACCGCCGTTTCATCTGGGTGGACGACGAGATCAGCGACATGGACCGGCTCTGGGTCACTGCCCAGCACCCGGGACCGTCGCTGCTTCACCGTGTCGACCCGGGCGTGGGGCTCACCGACGACGATTTCGACGCGCTCGCCGACTGGCTTCGCCTCAGCGTGCCGACCACCCCCGACGGGGCCGGGCCATGAAGAACTCAGAGGCCTTTCGTGCGGTGGTGAGAGCACGTGCGGCGGCCATGCCGAGCGGTGACACTTCGCCGTACGACCCGGCGCTGGAGATCTTGGGTCCTGCCGGCGGCGGGCTCCCGGCCGACAACGGTGACGAGGCAGGCCACCGGCTCACGTTCCTCTGGGCGGAGCTGACCGATCGGGTCGAGCTGCGTCCCGCGGAAACGGATCAAGCCGAGGCGCATATGGTCACCGCGGCCCGTGAATGGCTGGCCGTTGAGGGTGATCAAGAGGCTGAGGCACACTACTTCGACCGCTGGCTTCACGACATCCTCGGGTACGAGCGCCGTTCGGATCCGCCCAGGCCCAGTTGACGAACGGGAAACCGCCGTGGCGGCGACACCACCGTGGTTCGGATTCCACAGCCTCCACACCTCAGCGCCCCTGACCGACACAGGCAACCCGGGCCGTTGGCCTCCCGGGAGTGTCAGTGGTTGGCGGCAGACTCGTCGGCATGAGTGATGAGGTGTGTTTGAGAGACGTCGGATCGGCCGATCTGGAGGAGTTCTTCGCGCAGGAGCACGATCCCGAGGCCGTGCGGCGATCGAAGTTCCCGCCCCGGGAACGGGAAGCCTTCATGGCCCACTGGACGACGAGGGTGCTCGGTGATCCCACCGTCCTCGTGCAGGCCGTCACCGTCGACGGAGAACTGGCGGGCAACGTGGTGGCGTGGTGGGACGAGGAGCGGCGCTTCATCGGGTACTGGCTCGGCAGGCGGTACTGGGGCCGGGGCGTCGGTACGCGGGCGCTGGCGCTGTTCCTGGAGCGGGAGGGGACCCGTCCCCTGTACGCCGATCCCTTCATCGGGAACACCGGCTCGGTGCGGCTGCTGGAGAAACACGGCTTCCGGCGTACCGAGACGGTCCGGTACGGCGATCACGAGCACATCATGCTGGTGCTCGACAAGAGCCCGGCCTGAGCCCACCACTCACCCCGGCTCCCGGCCTGCCCGCGGCCCTTAGTCCAAGCCCGGTAAGCGCACGGTCCGCAAGAGCGCAGCGCTAAACAGCGGGCCGGCTCGCGGCTTCGGTGACGGATGGCTCGAACACGACACTGATGTTGTTCCATATGAAGCCGTCCCGCCACTCCGGATTTCCGGCCGCCCAGCCGAGGAGCGCCCGGAGAACCTTCTCCTGTGAGACGGTCAGCGTCTGGTAGTGCTCCGCGGCGACACCGTTCCGGTACTCCAGTTGGTAGGTGTTGTTGTCGCGGAGCAGCACTTGGATGTACCAGTCGCCTTCGCGGTCTTCGTCCTGCCAGTCGAGGATCATGTGGCCGTTGCCTCGACACAGGCTGGCTAGCATCGTGGCTATCGCCGGCTTGGAGGGGCGGTTCACCACATGGCCCCGGCCGTCAGTCGCAGTCAGCATGGGCAGAGCATGCCGGAAGACACTGACAGTGGCCGCTCCCGGCATGCAGCGGAAGCTCTGCAACCGCGCTTGCCCGGTACCCAGCTCGCACGCCCCAGGCACATTCCCATACCAGACGGGGCACAGGCTGTGTGGCGTGATGTCCGCGTTTCCGACCACTCCAGGATCGCCTCGAAACTTCCTGCCCGGACGACCAGGTGGCGTGGTCCCGGTGTGCCCTGCTGTCCGCGGGCCGCCGTCGGCCCGGGGTGGGAGACGAGCACCCACCTCGAACTCACGCCATTGCTCTCGTGGCCACGCGAACACGAAAGCCCGAGGAGAGAGGATCCTCCCCTCGGGCTTTGACCGCATCGACACTGGTGCCGGGATGGGCGCAGACGAGTTCGAACCGCCGACATCTGCCTTGTAAGTTCGATCCGGGTCCGCCGCGGCTGCTGCCATCGACTGACTGGTAAGGCGGTCCCACAGAGTCGCTGGTGTACATCCCCGTCCGGTGTTGTTGATGTCAGAGGGAAGGTTCACCAGTACCGGACTGGGCGTCCAGATCCTGCCTGGAGGAAGAGAGGAACTGGCCTACAGCCGACGACAGCTGCCGCCTCGCGAAGAAAGGCAGGCGCCGGAGCCAACCGCCCATATTGTCGTCCACCTGGTGTGCCGCTATTGAGACGCGATCGTCTTGAGCCAGTCGTCGACGGTGAAGACATCCGCCCACTGCGGGAACAGTCGCTCGATGAGGATCCGGTGCACCTCTGGGACGGTGTCCAGACAGGCGTCGGAGAGGACGGTGAGACCGAAGTCCAGGTCGTTCGCGTGGCATAGGGTGGACAGCACCACAGCGCTGGTGGCGATGCCGGTGAGCACGAGGCTCTCGATACCGCGTGCCCTCAGCACTACGTCGAGATCGCTGCCCGAGAACGCGCTCGCTCGTCTCTTGGTGACCACCACGTCGCCCGGCCGGGGCGCCACCTCGGGGCGGATCTCGGTGCCGGGGGCGCCCTCGACACAGAGGCCGGCCCGTGCGATGGCAGTGAGAGCCCTGTTGCGCGTGCCGACTTCCGGGAAGCCGGGACGTAACGCGATGACCACGTAGATCACGGGGAGGTCAGCCGCCCGGGCTCCGTCGATCGCCCTGCGCAGGCGTGGCAAGTACCCGGAACCGTCGTCGGCGATGTCCACGATGGCCTGTTGGACGTCCATCACGAGAAGGGCGCTGCTCATGTCGTCTCCGGTAATGAAGTCAGTTCGGCGTTGAAATGGGCCGGGTTCTCCGCGCCCTCGGGCAGGCTGGCGGTGCGTCTGTTAGGCAGGATAAGACGGGCACAGGCGCTCAACCGGCAGTTCGTGCGACGCATGGTCAATGACGTTGCCCTGCGCGGCTTTCACCGAAGACGGCAGCGCACTGGTGGCCAGCGCAGGGCGAGGCGGGGTGAGCTGGTGTGGTGGGTGGCGAGCCAGAAGGTTCGGCCGTCGTCGGGGGTACGGGCGATCACCTCGCACCAGTAGGCGCGGGTGCTCAGCACGGTTGGGTTTCTCGTGCGGCTGGGAGTGGTGCGGGGAGGGTGGCGGTCACGGTGTGGCCGCCGGTGTCGTGGTGGATCTCCAGTGCTGCCGCGAGGTGGGTGACGATGGCCAGTCACCGGCCGTGGGTGGACTCCTCGCCGGGGTGGGTCCTTCACCCGCGTCGCGAAGAACGCCGACCTCCGGGTGATCCGGCTGCACGATGCCCGGCACGGCTGCGCGACGCTGCTGACCGCCGCCGGGGTGGCTCCCCGCGTCGTCATGGAGATCCTGGGGCACAGCCAAATAGCGATCACCATGAACACGTACGCGCACGTCGTCCAGGACACCCAACGCGAGGCGGTGAGCCACATGGACCGGCTGCTTCGGAGACGGCCCGACCACGGCTGACCGCCGCCGTTGATGTCAGATGGTGATGTCAAAGCCCCCCGGCCTCGTTCGGCCGGGGGGCTTTTCCCTGGTGGGCGCAGACGGGTTCGAACCGCCGACATCTGCCTTGTAAGGGCAGCGCTCTACCGCTGAGCTATGCGCCCGGGGACGGCTCACAGCGTACCCTGCCGCGCGCCCCCCGCCGCAAACCGCGCGGGGCGGTGGGGCGGGTGGGGGCCCGGGAGGGGGGCTGGCCCCACCCCGGATCCGGTGGTCGGCGGGATGCCGGGGAGGGGGCGGTGGTCCATACGGTCAAAGGGTGCACGGAGCCCGTGTCCGCCGCCCTTCCGAACCGATACGGAGAACCCCATGACCACCGAAGCCCGCCGCAGCGCCGTACGCGTCCTGGTCGCCGTCGTCCTCGCGGCCGCCGTCACCGCCGCGGCGGCCGGCTGCGCGGACGCCGGGGACGCCGAGCCCGAGCACCGGACTTTCGCCCTGGAGAAGCAAGGGGGTACGGACGAACCGCTGGTCATCGACGCGGACGGCGATCTGGAGCTGGTCGCCGCCGACCGCGCCGACGTGAAGGTCACCCGCTGGTTCGCGGGCTACGCCTACGGCGGCAGCACGGGCGCGAAGTGGTCGCTCAAGGACGGCACCCTCACCCTGCGGACGGACTGCGAGGGGCCCGCGAACTGCGACATCCGGCACCGGGTCGAGCTGCCGGAAGGGCTGGCGCTGAAGATCGGGAACGACAACGGGGACGTCACCGCACGTGGGTTCCGCGGGGCGCTGGGCGTCGTCTCCGACAACGGTGACGTCCGGGTCCGGGACTCCTCCGGGCCGCTGGAGCTCCGCAGCGACAACGGCTCCGTGAAGGCCACCGGCGTCGGTTCCCGCCGGGTGTCCGCGAAGACCGACAACGGCGGGATCGAGCTGGCCCTGGCCCGGGTGCCGGACCGGGTGGAGGCACGCAGTGACAACGGGAACGTCACCGTCGAGCTGCCCCGGGCCGCGTACCGGGTGGACGCCACGTCCGGCGACGGGGACACGGAAGTGGCGGTGGACCGGGAGCGGGCCGGGAAGCGTACCGTCAGCGCCCACAGTGACAACGGGGACGTCACGGTACGGAACGTGAACTGATCGCCCCGTGTGTTCCCCGGTGCCGGGTGGGAGAATGACAACCGGGCCGGCGAGCACGTACGCGGGAGAGGACACACGTGGCGGCGATGAGCGGCGGCGGCACACGCCGCTGGGGCTGGGGAGGCGGCGGTCGTGCCGAGAGCCTGCGTGCGGAGGCCCAGGCCGCCAAGGACGCGGCGGCCGCCGCGTTCTACGAGCTGGACACCGCGCAGCGCGATCTGCGCATCTCCATCGAGACCCTGGCCGCCGTCGACGACTCCCCCGCCGCCCGCCGGGCCGTCACGGAGTTCACCGAGTTCGGCAGGCGCATCGACCAGGCCAGCCACGAGTACATCACCGCCGTGGACACCCACGATCTGGACCGGGACGATCTGGACGCCGGCACCGCCGACCGCGCCCGGCAGCTCCTGACCAGGGCCCGGGACGATCTGGAGCGCACCCGGAAGGACCTGGAGCGGTTCGGACGCGGGCTCGGGCCGCTGCTGGAGAAGGCCGAGACCCAGCTGGCCCGGCTGGCGCCCGCCGTGGAGCGGGCCCGGCAGGCGTTGCTGGCCGCGGCGAACGCGCTGGACGCCGTACGGGCCACCGGGCTGCGGGCGGACGACCTGGCGGCCCGGCTGGCGGCCCTCTCCCCCGAGCTGACCAGGCTCAACGAGGGTGCCGGCCGCCACGGGGTGCGGGAGACCGTGCAGCGGGCCGACCGGGTGCTGCGCGAGGCGGAGACGGTGCGCGAGGAGGCCGAGCGGCTGCCGGAGCGGGCCGCGGAGATCGACCGGCGGCTCAGCTCCCTGCGCACCCGTGCCGAGGCGCTGCACAACCGGGCGGGGCAGGTGGAGCCGGTGC
The DNA here is from genome assembly GCF_002794255.1 of Streptomyces carminius. GTDB lineage: Bacteria > Actinomycetota > Actinomycetes > Streptomycetales > Streptomycetaceae > Streptomyces > Streptomyces carminius. The sequence continues at coordinate 585,520 of NZ_PGGW01000069.1, read as the reverse complement.
TCAGCGAGCTGCGGCGGCGGTTCACGGTGGCGTGCTGGGAGGATCTGCAGCACGTTCCCGAGCAGGCGGTGCGCGCGGTGCGGCAGGCGGAGGAGAAGCTGGCCGAGGCGCGCGGGGCGCGTCAGGAGCAGCGGTGGGCGGACGCCACCGCGCTGCTGTCGACGGTGCGGGCGCTGCTGAACGACGCCGACGAGGCGGTCGCGGCCGCCGGTGACCGGCTGCGGCGGCTGGACGAGGTCTCCTTCGACCACAGCGGTGAGGTGGAGAGGGTGCGCTTCGCCATCCGCGACGCCCAGCGGCTGGCGATGGCCGGGCGCAGTCATCCCGATCCCCGGCACGCGGGTCCGCTGGACAACGCGGTGGAGCGGCTGGACCGGGCGGTGGCGGGGCTGACCGGCCGGCATCCGGACTGGTGGCACTTCGTGGTGGAGCTGGACGCGATCCGCGAGACGGTGGCGCAGGTGGTGCGCGACATCCGGCAGGCGCGCGCCGCGGGTGCCTGAGCCGGAGGTCCGTAGCCGCCGCACAGCACCGGCCGGCGGCTCCGGCCCGTGGTTATGCTGCTCCCATGCCCCGCTATGAGTTCCGCTGCCGCTCCTGCGGCACCACGTTCGAGGTCAACCGCCCGATGGCCGAGTCCGGCGCGCCCGCGAGCTGTCCCGACGGCCACGGCGACACGGTGAAGCTGCTGTCCACGGTGGCCGTCGGCGGTACGGCGGCCCGTGGGGCCGCTCCCACGCCCGCTCCCGCGCCCGGTGGCGGCGGGGGCTGCTGCGGGGGCGGCTGCTGCGGCTGACCGCCCGCCGGGGCACGGCCCACCGGTACGCGTACGGACGCCGCGGTGCGGGGTGAGGAGCCCGGCACCGCGGCGTCCGTGTGTTCCCAGGAGGGGTCAGACCCCGGCGGACGCCTTCTCCGGCTGCTCCTCGGCGGGCCGGTCCCGCAGGCTCTCGCCCTCGATGTCGAGGTTGGGCAGGATCCGGTCGACGGGGCGGGGCAGCTTCCAGGCGGCGCGGCCGAGCAGGGACATCACGGCCGGCACCAGGGTCATGCGGACGACGAAGGCGTCGATGAGCACGCCGATGGCCAGGGCGAACCCGATGGACTTGATGATCGGGTCGTCCATCAGCACGAACCCGCCGAACACGGACGTCATGATCAGCGCGGCGGCGGTGACCACCCGGGCGTTGTGCCCGACCCCGTTGACCGTGGCCTGCTGCGCGGTGTCGCCGTGGACGAAGTCCTCCCGCATCCGGGAGACGAGGAACACCTCGTAGTCCATGGCCAGGCCGAACAGGATGCCGATCAGCAGGATCGGCAGGAAGCTCACCAGCGGTCCGGGTACGTCCACGCCCACCAGATGGGCCAGGTGGCCCTCCTGGAAGATGAGCACGGTGATGCCGAAGGTGGCGCCGATGGTGAGCAGGAAGCCCAGGGCGGCCTTGAGGGGCACCAGGACGGAGCGGAAGACCAGCATCAGCAGCAGGATCGACAGGCCGACCACCAGCAGCAGGTAGACCGGCATGGCGTCGGCGAGCTTCTCGGAGACGTCGATGCCCAGTGCCGTGACACCGGTCAGGGCGACCTCCGCGCCCTTCACGCCGGCCACCCGGTCGCGGATGTCCTCGACGGCCTTCTCGGTGGCGACGTCCGTGGGGCCGGTCTCGGGGATGACGGTCAGCAGCGCGGTGGTGCCCTGCTCGTTGAGCTGCGGCGGGGACACGGCGAGGACGCCGTCGGTGCCCTGGATCAGCTTCGCGGCCTGTTCGGCGGCCGCGCCGGTGGCCCGGGCGTCGTCGCCGGAGACCACGGCCAGCAGCCGGCCGTTGAAGCCCGGCCCGAAGCCCTCGGTGGTCAGGTCGTAGGCCTCGCGCTCCGGGGAGCCGGCGGCCGCGGTGCCGGCGTCGGGCAGCGCCAGGCGCATGTCCTGGGCGGGCAGGGTGAGGGCGCCCAGGCCCACGATGCCGAGCAGCAGGACGGGGACGCGCAGCCGGGTGACGAGCCGGCCCCAGCGGAAGCCGAAGGTGCTTCCCTCGGGCGCCTCGTACACGTCCTGGTGCCCGGTGCGGTGCCTGCGGTGCAGGACCTTCTCGCCGATGAAGCCCAGGAAGGCGGGCAGCAGGGTGAGGGCCACCAGCACGGCGAGGGCGACGGTACCCGCCGCGGCCAGGCCCATGATGCCCAGGAAGGGGATGCCGACCACCGACAGCCCGGCCAGGGCGATGACGACGGTGGCGCCGGCGAAGACGACGGCCGAGCCGGCGGTCCCGGTCGCCCGGCCGACCGCCTCGTCGGCGGCCATGCCCCCGGCGAGGAACTGGCGGTAGCGGGAGGTGATGAACAGCGAGTAGTCGATGCCGACGGCCAGGCCCAGCATCAGCGCCAGGATGGGGGCGGTGGAGGTCAGTTCCATGACGCCGCTGAGGGCGAACAGCCCGGCCATGCCCGCCGCGACGCCGATCAGCGCGTTGAGCATGGTCATGCCGGCGGCCACCAGGGAGCCGAGGGTGATGACGAGGACCACCGCGGCGACCAGCACACCGAGCGCCTCGGTGGAGCCGACCTCCACCTTGCTGGTCATGATCTCGCCGCCGTGCTCGACCCGCAGCCCGTCGGCCGACGCGCCGGCCTCCTCGTACGCCTCCCGCTGGGCGTCGGTGATGTCCTCGGCGGGGCTGCCGAACTGGACCTGGACGAGGGCGTAGCGGCCGTCCTGGGAGACGGAACGGGCCTGGAAGGGATCGACGGCGGCGACGACCCCGGGTATGTCCGCGGCCTCGGCCACCACCGGCGCGACCTTGGCCGGGGTGAGCTCCTCCCCCTCCGGCGCGGCGATGACGATGGTGCCGGTGACGCCGCTGGCCTGCGGGAACTCCCGCTTCAGCGAGTCCAGCGCCTGCTGGGACTCGGTGCCGGGCATCGAGAACTTGTCGGTGGTGGTGCCCATGAAGGCGGCGGCCGCACCGCCCAGCAGGGCGAGCAGGAGCAGCCAGGCGGCGGCGACGTGCCGCCGCCGTCGGAAGGAGAACCGGCCGAGCCGGTAGAGCAGGGTCGCCATGACGGAAGGGTCTCTCCTCGGATTCGGCGGATGTGCGGGGCGGTTGGCGGTGAGCCCGGCGGGAGTCCGGCGGGGCCCGCGGCGGGCCGCCGGGGCGGGGCTCGGCAGAAGGGCCGGCGGAGGGGTCAGCGGGAGGGGCCGCCGAGGGTCCGCAGCGCGCCGCGGATCAGTTCCTCGCGCAGTGTGTCGGCCGGCACGTCCACGTCGCTGGCGCAGGTCACGAAGACCGCACCGAGGACCATGTAGGCGGTGACCAGCCTTTTCGGCTCCGTCGAGCGGCCGGCCAGGGTGGCCGTCAGCCGGTCGGCCAGCTCGGGGACGCATGCCAGGGCCGGATGGGCGGTCGTCTCGTTGACGTCCTGGAAGAGGACCTTGACCTCGCGCCGGAAGCGCAGGGCGAGGTCGACGTATCCGGTGACGGCGGCCGTCACCGCCCGGTCGTCCGGCAGACCGTCCAGTTCGGCGTCCAGCGCGGCCAGCGCCTCGCCGGCCGGGGCCAGCAGCTCGGTGAGGATCGCGTCCTTGCTGGTGAAGTGGTAGAGCAGGGACGCCTTGGAGCAGCCCACCCGGACGGCGATGTCGTGCAGGGAGGTGCCCCGGTAGCCGCCGGCGGCGAACAGGTCGAGGGCTGCCTCCAGAATCTGTCCGCGCAGCGCGGAAGCGGAGCGTGCCATGCGCTCCAGCCTAACTGTCCGATCGGTCAGTCCTGACCGATCGGACAGTCAGGGTGCTGTGTCCTGCCTCACACCGCTCTCCGGCACCGGGGCGGACGCCGGCGACGGTGCGGAAGCACGTCCGGCCGCGTCAGAGCCGGCGGGCGATCGTCAGGCCGTCGGCGACCGTCAGCATGACCGCCTCGGTCCGCCGGTCGGCGGCGACATGCTCGTTGAAGGCGCGGATCGCGGCGGCGGCGCCGGTGGCGTCCGGGTCGGTGACCTCGCCGTGGAGGAGGACGTTGTCCGCGACGACGAGCCCGCCGGGGCGCAGCCGCGGCACGACCTCCTCCCAGTAGTCGACGTAGCCGCCCTTGTCCGCGTCGAGGTAGACCAGGTCGAGCTCCGGTGCGGCGGGCAGGGCGCGCAGCGTCTCGACGGCGGGGGCGATACGCAGGTCGACGCGGTCGGCGACCCCCGCCTTCTCCCACGCCTCGCGGGCGAGGGCCGTCCACTCCTCGGAGACGTCGCAGGCGATCAGCTTCCCGTCCGGCGGCAGCGCCAGGGCCATCGCCAGGGCCGAGAAGCCGGTGAAGGTGCCGACCTCCACCACCCGGCGGGCGCCGGTCAGCCGTATCAGGAAGGCCAGCAGCGGCCCCTGCTCCCGGGCGGACTGCAGGCCGGCCCGCTCGGGGAAGCGGGCGTGGGTGGTCTCCACCAGTTCGCTCAGCACGGGGTGGAGCGGCGGGTTGTGGTCCAGGACGTACTGGTACAGCTCGGGAGTCTGGGGCGGACGCTTGTCACGTGGTGCCGGTGTCGTCATACCGGCATCCTCACTCAGCCCCGGCCGGTGTGCAGCAGCGCCTCCCGCAGGATCCGCTCGCCGGCGGCCACCCCGCGCTCGGGCAGGGCGGTGATGTGCGGGGCGCTCCAGCCCAGTTCGGCCAGCTCCCCGTGACCGGGGCGCCAGCCGGTGTCGGCGGCGAGCAGCAGATCGGCGTCCAGGAGGGAGTCCCCGGCGGCCAGTACGTGCCCGGCACCGGTGCGGCGGGCGACCTCGGCGACGGCGGCGCTCTTGGTGAGCGGCCGGGGCACGGCGTAGATCTTGCGGCCCTGGAGGGAGACCGTCCAGCCGCGCGGCCCGGCCCAGTCCGCCAGTTCCTTGACCCAGGCCTCGGGCAGTTCGGCGCGGTCGACGACGAGGTAGGCGAACAGGTCCTCGGCGACGCGCTCCTTCAGCAGCCAGGCCGGGTCGGCGGTGGCGGTCAGCCGGGCGCGGACCTCCGCCAGGGAGGCGCAGTCGGCGTCCAGGGCGCGGCGCACCCGGGCGTGCCAGCCGGGGTCGGACTCGCCGTCCACCAGCAGATGGCCGCCGTTGGCGCAGATCGCGTACCGCGGGGGCGGGCCGGGCAGGCGGATGCGGCCGTACTGCTCGCGGGTGCGGGTGGTGGTGGGGACGAGGACGGACCGCCCGGCCAGCTCGGCCAGCAGCGCGGCGGCGGTCTCGGTGAGGTAGGACAGCGGTCCGGACTGGTAGACCTCCACGCACAGCAGCCGCGGCGCCTCGGCGTCCGGCATCGCCAGGCCGAGGGAGGCGGCGGAGTAGATCAGGGTGCGGTCCAGGTCGCTGGCCATCAGCACCGGTGCGGCGGGGGCGGGTGCGTGCGAGTTCATCGCGCGGCCTTTCCGTCGGCGCCGGTCGCGCCGCGCGTGTAGCGGGGGTGGATCAGGCCGACACAGGAGTACGGCAGGCCGTCGACCTCCTCGACGGGTACGCCGCGCTGTTCGGCGAGCAGCCGGATGTGGTCCAGGTCGGCGCCCGCGCCGCGCCGGGCCAGCACTCGCCAGGGCACCCGGCGCAGCATCACCCGGGTGGTCTCGCCGACTCCGGGCTTGACCAGGTTGACGTCGCCGATGCCGTACTCCTCGCTGATGCGCTCCACCGCCCGCCGGCCCGCCCAGGTGGGGGCGCGGTCGGCGGCGAGCAGTGCGCGGACGTCGGCGGCGACCGGCTCGCGCACCTCGTCGAAGCGGGCGGCGACGGTGTCGAGGAAGAGCCCGGAGACGTCGGAGGCGGCCAGCTCGCGGTAGAACTTCGCGCCGTGGAAGTCGTCCGGCCCGACGAGGTCGGCGCGGAGCACGGTGCGCGAGACCAGTCCGGAGACGGTGGAGTTCAGACAGGCCGAGGGGATGAGGAAGTCCTCGCGGGTGCCGTAGGTGCGCACACAGCCGCCGGGGTCGGCCAGGACCGCGAGCTCGGGGTCGAAGCCGGGGAAGGGGCGCAGGGCGTCGGCGAGCTCGCGGGTGATGGCGCCCTTGCCGGTCCAGCCGTCGACGAAGACCACGTCGGCCGGGTCGTGGTGGGCGGCCAGCCAGCGCAGGGCGGTGGTGTCGATGCCGCGGCCGCGGACGATGGAGACCGCGTAGTGCGGCAGTTCCAGGCCGTGGACCTGCCGCGCCCAGCGGCGCATCAGCACCCCGACCGGCGTCCCGGCGCGCGCCAGGGAGGCCAGCACGATGCCACCGCCACCGCCACCGCCACCAGCGCCGCCGCCGTGCCGTCCGCGCTCGGCGAGCAGGGTGTCGGTGACGGTGCCGACCGCGCGGGCGATCCGGGCCGCGGAGGCCTCCAGCGCCTGGTGGAACAGCTTCTGGTACGCCTCGCTCGGCTGGTACTCCACCGGCAGCGACTCGGCGTAGTGGGCGCCGCCGGACTGGATGGCCTCCTCGCGCTCCTCCGTCGGCGCCTCCAGGGTGACCTCGGAGAGGTCCTGGAGCAGCCAGCCGACCTCCCCGGGCGCGTAGGAGGAGAAGGCGGGGCCGCGCAGCGGTGCGGGCAGCGGCCGGTGGGAGGGGATCACGGCGAGCAGCACCCGGCCGGTGTGCGCGGCCAGTCGGGCCGGCAGGCCGTCGGGGGCGTGCAGGGCGGGGGTGTCGCCGGCGGAGTCGACCACGGCCACCACCGCGTCGAAGCCGGCGCCGGTGGTGCTGTGGACGTTGTAGGCGTAGCGCGGGCTCGTGCCGCCGGCGGGGTCACCGGCGGGGTCGTCGTGGGCGGGGAAGACCAGCCGGGTGCGTATCGCGTAGCCGGGTTCGTCGACCGCCAGGACGGGCGAGCGGGTGGTGGTGGAGAAGCGGACCTCGGCGCCGGGCCCGCCCGTGCCGTCGGCAGAGCCGTCGGCGAGGAGATCGGCCAGGGCGCCGGCCAGCCGCAGCGGCGCGTACATCAGCTCCTCGCAGCCCAGTACGAGCACCCGCCGCGCTCCCGGCGGCAGCGCGGCGGCGAGCCGGCCGGCCATCGCGGGCAGCGCGGCCTCCAGCCGGGCGCGGTGGGCGGGGGTGAAGCCGTGCCGGCCGCCGTCGGGCAGACCGAGCGGCCAGCCCAGCTCCACCCGGCGCACCTCGCCGGGCTCCCCGGCGGGCGCCGGCGGCGGGCCGTCGTGGGCCTCGACCAGGGCGGCGCCGCGCTCCAGCACGTCCGCGGGAAGACGGACGGTGCCGGTGGCCAGCGCCACCACGTCGATACGGGCGCCGAGTTCGGCGGCGAACTTCTCCAGCCGGGCGCGGTCGGCCGCACCGCGCAGGTCGGTCAGGGCGACGATGACGTACCGCTCGCGCGGGAAGGCGCGGTGCAGGACGGTGATCGTGTTGAGGACGGTGGTGCCGGTGGAGAACTCGTCGTCCACCAGCACCAGCGGGCCGTTTCCGGCCAGCAGCGCCGGGTCCTCGGGCAGCAGCAGATGGGAGGTGGCGTGGGAGTGCTCCTCCTCGAAGCCTCCCACCGGCACCGCGCCGGGGACGGCGCGGCGGGTGGAGTGCAGGTAGGGCGCGGTGCGCAGGCCGTCGGCGACGCTGTGGCCCAGCCCGGTGGCGGTCTCGGCGTAGCCCAGCACGACCGCGCGGCCGGCGTCGTCCCCCAGGAGCTCGCGGACCCGCTCGCCCAGGGCGAGGCCGGTGCCGTGGACGACCCGGGGCAGTTGGGGGACGTGCTTGCCCAGCACCCGGGAGACCAGCAGATGGGCCCGGCGGGGGTTGCGCCGCAGGGCCAGGCCCAGCAGGCCGCGCAGCCGCCCGTCGGCCTCGCCCGGCGCGGACTCCAGCCGGACGCCGAGCCGGCGGGCGACCCACTCCCCGGACCACTCCTCCTCCGGCCGGCCGGCCGGCGGGTTTCCCGGCCGGTCCTCCGGGCGCCGCCCGTGGCCGGGCTCGTCCGGCCCTCCGGTGCCCGTCTCCGCGGTCGTGCCCGTGTCCCTGGCCGCCTGCCGTGTCACCGTGCCGTGCTCCTCACCGCTGCCGTCGCCGGCGCTGTCGCCGTGTCCGTCACGGTAGCCGCTGCCGCTGCCGCCGTCGCCGCTCATCCGGTCGCCGCCGCAAGCAGCTCGACGAAGCCCACGCCCTCGCGCGCGACGCCGAAGACCTCGGCCCGCAGCAGGGTGCGCTCGGCCCAGGCGCGGTGCGGCTTCACCTCGTTCATCTTGTTGGTGTAGGCCGAGCGGAGAACACCGCCACCGCCGCGTTCGGGGCGCAGTATGTCGGTGGCGTCGCTGAACTCCTCGTGGCTGACCACGGACAGGGCGTGCACGGGGGCGACGTGCGAGGGGTGGATGCAGGTCTTGCCCAGCAGCCCGTTGGCCCGGTCCAGTTCGATCTCGCGCAGCAGCCCGTCCATGTCGTGCGCGATCAGGGCGGTGCGCAGTTCCTCGGCGCGGCCGGTGAAGGGGCTGCGGCGCAGCTGCGGTTTGAACATCCGCTCCTGGAGGCGGAAGTACTCCCACACCGGCCCCGTGACCGTGAAGCCCGTGCCGTCGGCCCGGCCGAGCACGTTGACCACGTCGGCGATGACCGAGGCCACGATCTGCACGTCGTAGGCGGTCATCTCGGGACTGCGGCGCAGCCCGTAGGCGGCGCAGAAGTCGGTGACGCCCAGCCGGAGCGCCAGGACGCGCTCGCGGTACTTGTCGACGGTCCGGGCGATCCCGGCGAGCGCCTCCAGGCGCGTCTCCAGATGGAGCAGCTCGGGGGATTCCAGCACGGGCATGGCGAAAAACCGACGTCCACAGTCCGCCTCGGCGGCGTCGAACGCCTCCAGGAAGGGGATGCCGCGCTCCTCGGTGAACTTCGGCAGGACGAAGCCGGACAGCAGCCCGGCGGCGGGACCCAGCCGCCGGACCAGGTCGGTGATCTGGGCGGGTTCGCGGACCCGGACGAACAGCAGCGGCAGCTCCCCGGCACCGGAGCCGGCCAGCTCGGTGAGCTGCCCGACCAGGTTCTCCTCGGCGCCGGGCACCTCCGCGTCGTCTATGGAGTCCTCCAGGCAGAGGACCATCGAGACCACCCCGCGCCGGGTCTGCTTGCGGACGTCGTCGGCGAGCCGGGGGCGGGTGGCCGGGCTGTAGAGGGTCGCGCCGAGGGCGGCCGACAGCAGGCAGGCCGGGGAGTCCGGGAAGAACTCCGCCGGCTCCCGGTGGAACAGCTCGTGCCGGACATCCGGCGGAAGGTGTCCGAAATGCCGCACAAGGCCCCCGATCCTCGCCGGTCTCATGCCTGTCATGAACTAGATCCGGCCATTTGTCATATGCACAATAAGCATGAACGCGGCTCAATCGCTGCCCGAACACATGAACAAAACATTACCCACGAGCAAACCGGACGCTCCTGGGCACTCGCGTTGTCCCGGTGCGCCCGGGAAGGCAGGATGGCGGTCATGACGCACGCGATGCTGAAGGGGTCGAACATCCAGCTCCAGACGACGGCGGTGCGCGCCGTCCTGCGCTGGACACCGGGCACGGGGGTGCATGATGTCGACGCCTCCGCGCTGCTGGTGGGCACGGACGGCCGGGTGCGCTCCGACGAGGACTTCGTCTTCTACAACCAGCCCCGCCACCCGTCCGGACTCGTCCGGCACCTGCCCAAGAGGCGCGAGCCCGAAGGACTGACCGACTCCGTCGAGGTGGAGCTGGCCGGACTGGAGCCGTCCGTGGACCGGGTGCTGCTGACCGCCTCGGCGGACGGCGGCACCTTCGCGGACGTGCGCGACCTGGTGCTGCTGTTGCTGGACACCATCGGCGGGGAGACGGTGGCGCGGTTCGAGATCCGCCCCGAGACGGGCTCGGAGACGGCCCTGATCTGCGGCGAGCTGTACCGGCGCGGGGACGGCTGGAAGTTCCGCGCGCTGGGACAGGGCTACGACACCGGGCTGATCGGACTGGCGACGGAGTTCGGGATCTCGGTGGAGGAGGGCTCGCCGGCCGTCTCCGGAGGGCCGGCGGGGACGGTTCCGCAGCCGCCTCCGGAGCCGGACCTCCCCGAGCCGGACCCGGTACCGGCGCCCCCGCCGGAGCCCGGTCCCGGCCCGCGCCCCCTTCCCGAACCCGAGCCCGGGCCGCATCCCGAGCCGCGGCCCGAACCCGCCGCGGCGGCCACCGCCCGGATACCCGACCGGTCCGCCCACGGCCACCCACCGCCGCCGGCCCCGCCCGCGTACGGCTACCCGCAGATACCGCCGCCCCCGCCCGTACAGCCGCCTGCGCAGCCGCCGGGCCCGCCGCCCCGGCCCGCGTACGGCTACCCGCAGCCCGACCCGGGTTTCACGCTCCCTCCGCAGGGGCCGCAGTTCGTGGGGCGCTAGGCCGTGGCCGGGCCGAAGCACGGGCCGAAGCACGGGCGGAGGTACGGGCGGGGACACGGACGGGCGGGCATCACGACCGGCCGCTCTTCTTGAAACCGCGGCCCCACTGCAGCCCCCAGCCGTAGAGCCGGTCGAGCTCGGACTGGAAGCCGTAGACGTACCGGACCTCCCGGCGCACCACCAGCTGCCCCTTGCCGTCCTGCTCGATCAGCACCACCGCGCACGAGCGCGCGTCGGGCTCCCGTTCGTCCAGGCCGATCTCGATGCGGGGGCCGCTGCTGGGGATCAGCGTGACCACGGCCTGGGTACGGTCGAACGCCGGAGTGCCGTCGTAGATGTAGACGAAGACGAGCAGCCGCTTGATCTTGTCCTTGTGGTCGAGGTTGACGTAGATGGTCTCGCCCGACGTCCCGCCGAACCGGTCGTCACCGCTGAGCTTGACGTACGGCGGCGCGTTGATCTCCCCCAGCAGCCCGCCGAGCGGCTGGACCACGCCCTTGCTGCCGTCCGTCAGCTCGTACAGGCAGGCCAGGTCCAGGTCCACCGTCACCACGCCCTGGGTGTGGCCCTGCACCGGTACGGGCTTGAACAGCTCCAGCGGATTGCGCGGCAGCCGGCCGCGCCGTGACCGGCCGGTGAGGTCGGAGGTCCTCGCCCGCCAGGAGAGGTTGATCTGCAGGTGGCCGCTGTCGGCGCCGTGCCGGGTGAGCGAGACCGTCGAGTGCCGTCTGGTCAGCTCCGTCGCGTACGTCGACGAGCCGCCGACGGTGTCGAACCTCGGACCTCTGCGCATGCCGCCGCGCCAGTTCTCCCACAGGGAGACCATGTCTTCCCACCCCCAGCTCCGGCCGGATCGTCCTGTGCCGTTCCTGTCCCGTCCCCCGTTCCCAACGCCGCGGGGCGGCCGCGCGGTTCCACCGCGTGGCCGCCCCGCACAGAGCGTTCCGCAATCGGGCCGCCGTCACACTCCGGAGGGCACTTCCGGCTTCTGGGCCGGGGTGCCGCCCTCGCCGCCCTCGCCGCTGCCGGCGGCGTCGGCGCGGTTGTGGCGCACCGACGTCAGGAAGGCCGCACCGATCAGGGCGACACCGATGAGGCCGGTGATGACCTCGTTGACGTGCCACCTGATGGTGATGAGCAGCAGGACTCCCAGGGCGCCGATGGCGTAGTGGGCGCCGTGCTCCAGGTAGCGGTACTCGTCCAGGGTGCCCTGGCGGACCAGGTAGACGGTCATGGACCGGACGTACATCGCGCCGATGCCCAGACCGAGCGCGATGATGACCGGGTCGTTGGTGATGGCGAAGGCGCCGATGACGCCGTCGAAGGAGAAGGACGCGTCCAGGACCTCCAGGTAGAGGAACATGAAGAACGCCGCCTTGCCCGCGAGCAGCACCGGCGAGGGCTCCCGGCCGGCGCGCCTGGCGGCCTCCTCCGCCTCGTGCTCCTGCTCCTCCTCCTCTTCGATCTTGTTCTCGAAGTGGCTGGAGAGCCCGTTGACGATCAGATAGGTGAGCAGTCCCGCGATGCCGGCGAGATAGACCGCGGCGGACTCGTCCGCGTGGCCCTCGTAGAGCACGGCGTTGGTGCCCAGCACGCTGCCCGAGACCAGCAGGACGATCAGGGCGATGACCACGGCCAGACCTTCGACCTGCCCGAAGCGGGCCAGCGGACGCTCGATCGGCTTGAGCCAGTGGATGTCGCGGTCCTGGTCGAAGATGAAGTTGAGGAAGATCATCAGCAGGAACATGCCGCCGAAGGCCGCGATCGACGGGTGGGCGTCGGTGACCAGCTGCTCGTAGCGCTCCTGGTCGTTCAGCGCCAGGTCGACCGCCTCGATCGGCCCGAGCTGGGCCGAGACGGACACGATCACGATGGGGAAGACCAGCCGCATACCGAAGACGGCGATCAGGATGCCGATGGTGAGGAAGATCTTCTGCCAGAAGGCGTTCATCTTCTTCAGCACACCGGCGTTCACGACCGCGTTGTCGAACGACAGCGAGATCTCCAGGATGGAGAGGATTGCCACAAGGGCGAACGCCTCCCACCCCCCGAACAAGAAGGCGGTGACGAGCCCGGCGGCGGTAACGCCGAAGGACCAGCCGAATGTCCTCAGAACCACTGGTTACCCAATCTTCTCTCGCGTGGGAATCCCCCCGCGTCCTGGGCGGCGGAAGACACTCCGCGGGCCCGCTTTACGAAACGTTGACTCCGAAGTCTAGGGCGATGCCCCGCAGACCCGACGCGTACCCCTGCCCCACCGCGCGGAACTTCCACTCGCCGCCGTACCGGTACAGCTCTCCGAAGATCATGGCCGTCTCCGAGGAGGCGTCCTCGCTCAGGTCGTAGCGGGCCAGCTCGTTGCCGTCCGCCTGGTTCACCACCCGGATGTAGGCGTCGGTGACCTGGCCGAAGGCCTGGCGCCGGGCGTCGGCGTCGTAGATCGACACCGCGAAGACCACCTTGTCGACCCGCTCGGGCACCCGGGGGAGGTCCACCATGATCGTCTCGTCGTCGTCGCCCCCCGTCCCGCCGACCAGTTCGTCACCGGTGTGCTCGACGGCACCCTCGGGGCTGGTGAGGTTGTTGTAGAAGACGAAGTACTCGTCGCCGAGCACCCGCCCGCCCGCGCACAGCAGGGCGCTGGCGTCCAGGTCGAACGCGGCACCCGTGGTGGAACGGGCCTTCCAGCCCAGACCGATCCGGACCTGGGTCAGGTTCGGTGCGGCCTTCGAGAGGGAGACGTTGCCCCCCTTGGCGAGCGTGACACCCATGATCCTGCTTCCTCTCCCCGGTGTGGTGCGCCCAGTGTGATCAAACCGCCCGGCGCCGCACACCTCCCGGTTGTGGAAGTCTGCGGCGCCGGACGCTGCCGGGACCGGGTGGAACCGCTCGCCGGCGAACGGCGTCCCCGGGGGCGCGGGGCCCTCGGAGGACGTCGGACGAGGATCGGTCAGACGTTGACCCCGAAGTCCTGGGCGATGCCGCGCAGGCCCGAGGCGTAGCCCTGGCCGATGGCCCGGAACTTCCACTCCGCGCCGTGGCGGTACAGCTCACCGAAGACCATCGCGGTCTCGGTGGAGGCGTCCTCGCTCAGGTCGTAGCGGGCCAGCTCGTTGCCGTCGGCCTGGTTGACCACCCGGATGTAGGCGTTGCGCACCTGACCGAAGCTCTGCTGGCGTGCCTCGGCCTCGTAGATCGACACCGGAAAGACGATCTTCGTGACGTCCGCCGGCACCCCTGCCAGGTTCACCTTGATGGCCTCGTCGTCGCCCTCGCCCTCACCGGTGAGGTTGTCGCCGGTGTGCTCGACGGAGCCGTCGGGGCTCTTGAGGTTGTTGAAGAAGACGAAGTTCTGGTCGCTGGAGACCTTCCCCTCGGCATTCGTCAGCAGGGCGCTGGCGTCCAGGTCGAAGTCCGCACCCGTAGTGGTGCGGGCGTCCCAGCCGAGACCCACCATCACGGCGGTCAGGTTGGGGGCCTCCTTGGTCAGCGAGACGTTGCCACCCTTGCTGAGGCTGACTCCCACGAGTCCTCCCGGTTGTTCGTAAGGAGCACCGTGTGCCCCGTATCGTCGGATGTCGGTAAAGAACGAGTCGATCCTAGTGATCGGTTCCCTGCCCCGGCAGGGTTCTCACAGGCTTTCCAGTGCCTTCGCGTACTCGCCCGGGTCCCGCGCGTCGGACATCGCGCTGACCACCGTCCAGCGCACCACTCCCGCCCGGTCGATGAGGAAGGTGCCGCGCAGCGGGCAGCCCTTCTCCTCGTCGAGGACGCCGTACGCCCGCGCGGTCTCGCCGTGGGGCCAGAAGTCCGACAGCAGCGGGAAGCCGATCCCCTCCTGCTCGGCGAAGACCCGCAGCGAGAACAGGGAGTCGCACGAGACGGCCAGCAGCTGGACGTCGTCGTTGACGAAGCGGGGCAGCTCGTCGCGCAGGGCCCGCAGCTCGCCGGTGCACACCCCGGTGAAGGCGTAGGGGTAGAAGAGCAGCAGGACGTTCCGCCGGCCCTCGAAGTCCGCCAGCCGCACGGTCTCACCGTGCTGGTTGCGCAGCTCGAACCCCGGAGCCCGGACGCCCGCCTCGATCGCCATGGACATGTGCCCCCTCACTGGAAGTCCGTCCCCCACCCTACGCACCCCCACGCATCGGGCCCCCGTACGGCAGGTGCCGTACGGGGGCCCGGCGGCTCACGAGGCCGCGGTGATCAGCGTTTGCCGGTGCGGGCGGCCTTGGGGGTGACCAGCCGGCTGCCGGTCCAGTCCTTGCCCGCGTTGACGGTGCTGGTCTGGGCCAGGCCCGCGGTCTGGGCCGCCTCGCCGATGTCACTCGGCTCGACGTACCCGGGCCGTCCGGTCTTGGGGGTCATCAGCCAGACCGGGGCACCGTCCTCGATCAACGTGATGGCGTCCACCAGCGCGTCCGTCAGGTCCCCGTCCTCCTCGCGGAACCACAGGACCACGGCGTCGGCCATGTCGTCGTAGTCGTCGCCGACGAGCTCCTGGCCCGTGATGGCCTCGATTCCCTCACGGAGTGCCTGCTCGGCGTCCTCGTCGTAGCCGAGCTCCTGGACCACCTGCCCGGGCTGGAAACCCAGCCTTGCGGCAGGGTTGGTCCGCTCCTCCGCGTGGTCCGCGGTCGCGCTCACGGATTGCCTCCTGTCATCTTTCGAGAAAGTCCGGTGCCCGCGCATACGCGCGAAGCATTGGGCGTAGTCCACACGTGCGGGACCGATCGCGCAAGTACCCCGCCGCTGATCCCGCCCAAACGTTGACTTGTCGCCGCACACCGCCTCAACCGGCGTGGCGCGTGACACAACTGTATGCCTATTTTGCCCCATTGGATGCCGGGTATGACGGGGTCGAACGGCCGTACCCGGATCACGGGCGCGACAGGCGTAGGGTTGCCGTTCGGCCGGCCAACACCCCGGCCGCGCCGGCCCGGGCACCCGGACATCTCACGGAGTGGTGTTACCCCTCGGTAGAGATGACGTATCCGCCCCTGCGGTACACGATGGGAGACGGCGCGACACCCCGACAGAGCAAGACCTAACAGCGAAGGAACAGCGTGGCTTCCGGATCCGATCGCAACCCGATCATCATTGGTGGCCTTCCCAGCCAGGTCCCGGACTTCGATCCCGAAGAGACCGGGGAGTGGCTCGACTCGCTCGACGCGGCCGTCGACGAGCGGGGCCGGGAACGTGCCCGCTACCTGATGCTCCGCCTCATCGAGCGCGCCCGCGAGAAGCGGGTGGCCGTGCCCGAGATGCGCAGCACGGATTACGTCAACACCATCGCCACCAAGGACGAGCCGTTCTTCCCCGGCAACGAGGAGATCGAGCGCAGGATCCTCAACGCGACCCGCTGGAACGCGGCCGTGATGGTGTCCCGGGCGCAGCGGCCGGGCATCGGGGTGGGCGGCCACATCGCCACCTTCGCCTCCTCCGCCTCGCTGTACGACGTGGGCTTCAACCACTTCTTCCGCGGCAAGGACGCCGGTGACGGCGGTGACCAGGTCTTCTTCCAGGGGCACGCCTCCCCGGGCATCTACGCCCGCGCCTTCCTGCTCGACCGGCTCACCGAGCCCCAGCTCGACGGGTTCCGCCAGGAGAAGTCGAAGCACCCCGAGGGGCTGTCCAGCTACCCGCACCCGCGGTCGATGCCGGACTTCTGGGAGTTCCCGACGGTCTCCATGGGCCTGGGCCCCATCAGCGCGATCTACCAGGCCCGGATGAACCGCTACATGGAGGCGCGCGGCATCGCCGACACCTCCAGGAGCCACGTGTGGGCGTTCCTCGGCGACGGCGAG
Source organism: Streptomyces carminius (assembly GCF_002794255.1). Taxonomy (GTDB): domain Bacteria; phylum Actinomycetota; class Actinomycetes; order Streptomycetales; family Streptomycetaceae; genus Streptomyces; species Streptomyces carminius. The sequence goes on along the minus strand of NZ_PGGW01000069.1, from coordinate 569,377 downwards.
ATGGACGAGCCGGAGTCACTCGGCCAGCTCTCCATCGCCGCCCGGGAGGGCCTGGACAACCTGACCTTCGTCGTCAACTGCAACCTCCAGCGGCTCGACGGCCCGGTACGCGGCAACGGCAAGATCATCCAGGAGCTGGAGTCGTACTTCCGCGGCGCCGGCTGGAACGTGATCAAGCTGGTCTGGGACCGCTCCTGGGACCCGCTGCTGGCACAGGACCGCGACGGTGTGCTGGTCAACAAGCTGAACACCACCCCCGACGGCCAGTTCCAGACGTACGCCACCGAGACCGGCGCGTACATCCGCGAGCACTTCTTCGGTGGCGACCACCGGCTGCGCCGGATGGTCGAGGACATGACCGACGAGCAGATCCTGCACCTGGGCCGCGGCGGCCACGACCACCGCAAGGTGTACGCGGCCTACAAGGCGGCCCGGGAACACAAGGGCCAGCCGACGGTGATCCTGGCCCAGACGGTCAAGGGCTGGACGCTGGGGCCGAACTTCGAGGGCCGCAACGCCACCCACCAGATGAAGAAGCTGACGGTCGAGGACCTCAAGCGCTTCCGCGACCGGCTGCACCTGCCGATCTCCGACAAGGACCTGGAGTCCGGCGTACCCCCGTACTACCACCCGGGGCGGGACTCCGAGGAGATCCAGTACATGCACGACCGGCGGCGGGAGCTGGACGGCTACGTGCCCACCCGCGTGGTCCGCGCCAAGCCGCTGGTGCTGCCGGGCGACAAGACCTACGCCACGGTGAAGAAGGGCTCCGGCCAGCAGCAGGTGGCCACGACGATGGCCTTCGTGCGGCTGCTGAAGGACCTGATGCGGGACAAGGAGATCGGCAGGCGGTTCGTGCTGATCGCGCCCGACGAGTACCGCACCTTCGGCATGGACTCGTTCTTTCCCTCGGCCAAGATCTACAACCCGCTGGGCCAGACCTACGAGTCGGTGGACCGCGAGCTGCTGCTGGCGTACAAGGAGGCCCCGAACGGCCAGATGCTGCACGACGGCATCTCCGAGGCCGGCTGCACGGCCTCACTGATCGCCGCGGGATCGGCCTACGCCACCCACGGCGAGCCGCTGATCCCGGTCTACGTCTTCTACTCGATGTTCGGCTTCCAGCGGACCGGCGACCAGTTCTGGCAGATGGCCGACCAGCTCGCGCGCGGCTTCGTCCTCGGCGCCACCGCCGGCCGCACCACGCTGACGGGCGAGGGGCTGCAGCACGCGGACGGTCACTCCCAGCTGCTGGCCTCGACCAACCCGGCCTGCGTCTCCTACGACCCGGCCTTCGGCTTCGAGATCGCCCACATCGTGCGGGACGGCCTGCGCCGGATGTACGGCGAGAACGCCGAGGACGTCTTCTACTACCTGACCGTCTACAACGAGCCGATCAGGCAGCCCGCCGAGCCCGAGAACGTGGACGCCGAGGGCATCGTCAAGGGTCTGTACCGCTACCGGGAGGGTGAGGCGGGGTCGATCCCGGCCCAGGTCCTCGCCTCCGGTGTGGCGCTGCCCTGGGCCCTGGACGCCCAGCGCATCCTCGCCGAGGAGTGGGACGTCCGGGCGGACGTCTGGTCGGCCACCTCCTGGAACGAGCTGCGCCGGGAGGCCGTCGAGGCCGAGAAGCACAACCTGCTCCGCCCGGAGGAGGAGCAGCGCGTGCCGTATGTGACCCGCAAGCTCCAGGGCACCGAGGGCCCGGTGCTGGCCGTCTCGGACTGGATGCGCTCGGTGCCGGACCAGATCGCCCGCTGGGTGCCGAACCGGTACCAGTCGCTGGGCACGGACGGCTTCGGCTTCGCCGACACCCGCGGCGCCGCCCGGCGCTACTTCCACATCGACGCCGAGTCGATCGTCCTGGGCGTGCTCACCGAGCTGGCCGGGGAGGGGAAGGTGGACCGCTCCGCGCTGAAGCAGGCCATCGACCGCTACCGGCTGCTCGACGTGTCCGCCGCCGACCCGGGTTCCGCGGGCGGCGACGCCTGACGGACCCCGGGACGACGGGCCGGGGCGGGGCGGGGAGATGCCCGCCCCGCCCCGGCCGTCCTCGGCCGCCGCCGGCACCGGCCGGCCCCGTGGGCCGGTCCGGACCGGCCCACGGTCAGGGCCACAGCCCCCACGAAGCGGGTGCGGTGGCCAGCCACACCAGGGCGAGCACGGTGTCGATCGCACCCAGGACGATGGCCACCATGGCCGGCTTGGACCGGGCCCCGATCCAGCGGCGGCCCATGGCGAGCCAGCCGCAGATCATCGCGATGGGGCCGAGGACGAAACCCATCACGAAGAATCCGGCGACCGCGCAGACCAGACCGATGATCCCGAACGTCGAGCGTTCGTCACCGCTGAGGTCCGCACCGCCGCGCTTCTTGCCTTCGAAGTACCGCGTGCCCGTCATCTTCCCTCCCGGGCTCGTCGAGTCGGGCTGTGACTCCGGATACCCCGAGTCCCCCGTACGATGCCGGGCATGGCGGACATACAGGCCCGGGAACGCTGGGAGCGACATACACAAGGACCACTGCTGCTGCTGTCGGTGCTCTTCGCCGTCGCCTATGCCGTGCCGATCGTGCGCCCGGATGTCGCCCCGTGGATCAAGGACGCGTGCCGGGCCGTGGAGTGGGGTGTCTGGGCCGTCTTCGCCGTGGACTACGCGGTACGCCTCTGGCTGAGCCCCCGGCGGTGGAGGTTCGTCCGCAGGCAACCGCTCGCGCTGCTCGCCGTGCTCCTCCCCCTGCTCCAGCCGCTGCGACTGCTGCGGCTGGTGTCCGCCCTGCTGCTGGTGGGACAGCGGGCGCGGCTGGCCTCCCGGGTACGGGTGACCACCTATGTGGCCGGGTCCTGCGCGGGACTGCTGGTGTTCGGTTCGCTGGCCGTGCTGGAGGTGGAGCGGGACGCCCCGGAGGGGAACATCGCGACGCTCGGTGACGCGGTGTGGTGGTCCTTCACCACCATGACCACGGTCGGTTACGGCGATCTGGCGCCGACCACCGGTGTGGGCCGGCTGCTGGCCGTCGGGCTGATGCTCTCGGGGATCGCCCTGCTCGGTGTGGTCACCGCGAACATCGCCGCCTGGTTCATCGCGCGGTTCGACGAGGAGGACGCTGTCGAGCAACGGCAGACGGCGGCGCTCGAGGCGCTCACGGCCGAGGTGCGGGCGCTGCGGACGGAGGTCGCGGAGTTGCGGGAGGGACGGGCGGCCCCGGGTGATCCCGGTGCCGGCCCCGCCTCCGGCACGGCCGGGCACCTCAGTTCTCCCAGATCTTGACGGCCCGCGCCCGGTAGGGCATCCGGGGGGACCAGGAGCCGGACGGGTAGGTCTCAAACTCCCCCGTCTCGGCGCACTCCGCGCTCTGATAGGCCGTCACGGGCCTGCCGGTGCGGTTGGCGAGCGAGGCGACGGACTCGCCGCGTGGCAGCGGCACACAGCTCTCGATGTCGGTGTCCGCCAGCTCACGGGCGTGGCGCTGCCCGCGGAAGTCCTCTCCCTCCCACAGGCACAGCTGCCCGGCCGCGCACGGCCCCAGCCGTACCGCCCCGGGCGGCGCGGCGGCGGTCCGCGGGGCCGACGCCGCCAGCAGGGCCAGTACCGCCAGCAGGGCCAGGAGCAGGATGGCGGCCGCCGGGAGCACCGGCGGTGCGGTGCGGGCCACCGCGCGGGCTCCGGTGCGGGCTCCCCGGAAGCCTCGTGCGTACCGGGTGGGCCGGGCGTACCGGCCTTCCCGGACGGCTCCGTGGGCCCGGGCGCTGCGGTCGTCCTGTGTGCGGTGCATGCGGATCACTCCCCGTGTCGGTCGTGTGATCAGCTTCGGCGCGGACCGGCCGACGCGCCAAGGGCCGCCCGGCCGATTCACCAGGACGGGTAACGGAGTTGTCCACAACCGCTCTGTCGTCCACACCTTGCGTGCTTCCCCCCGGACGACCTGCCCGGACGGGTAAGGTGCCCTGCACCGGCGCGGTCGGCAGAAGGTGAGCGGGGTGAGTGGGGTGAGTGGGGTGACCGGACTGCGTGAACGCAAGAAGCGGCGCACCCGGGACGCGCTGATCCGCACGGCCCACGAGTTGTTCGTCGCCCAGGGGTACGAACGCACCACGGTCGACGAGATCGCCGACGCCGTGGAGGTCTCCCAGCGGACCTTCTTCCGCTACTTCGCCAACAAGGAGGAGGCGGCCTTCGCCCTCCAGCGGATGGTCGAGGAGCGCTTCTTCGCCGCCGTCGGGGAGCGTCCCCTCCACGAGACGCCGATACAGGTGCTGGGCAACGCGCTCGGCAACGCCTGGTACGGCATCAGGGAGGCCATCCAGGAGGTCGTGCCGATCGAGCTGTACATGCGGATGTGGCAGCTCATCGAGACGACCCCGGCCCTGGTCGCCGTTCACCTGCGTCACTCCGCCGAGCAGGGCGACCGGCTCGCCGCCGAGCTCGCCCGACGGGCCGGTGTCGATCCGGAGGACGACCCGCGGCCGCATGTGCTGGTCGCCGCGTTCGCGGGAGTGATGCAGCTCGCGGGACGCCGCTGGGCAGCCGGCGACGATGTGACCGTCGACGGCGCCAGAAGGCTCTTCCAGGGCTACCTGAGCATGCTCGGCCCGGCACTGGCCGAGGGCTGGGGCCCGGCCCCCGGCGCCCCGCCGCCTCCGTGACCCGGGCGGACACGGCACGCCGCACCGCCCCGCCCGCCCGCACGGGTCCGCCCCGGCGGAAGGCGGGACGGACCACGTGGCCGATGAGCGCTTCCGCGCGTCCCCCGGAGTGACGGAGCGGTGACCCCGGCGACCGCGGGCACGGGGCCTCGTGAGGGCCCACCGGCGGGCGCGGCCGGTGTGACGCGCGTAGTGCGCCGGGGAGGACGGCCGCACGGCCGCCGCATACGATAACCCGCATGGGTGACGTACTGGCCGGAACCAACTCCTCCTGGGAGTTCGACACCGACTCCGTGCTCATCCGCTTCGAACGGGGGATCCGCACACCGAAGCTGTTCCACGTCCTGGGTGAACGGCGCGTTCCGTACGAGGCGCTGAGCTCGGTCGGGCTGACGCCCGGCCCCCGGCGGGGGACGGTGGTGCTGCGCGCCGAACCGCGGCCGGGTGCCGATCCGCTCGTGGAGGCGGCCGCCGGGCAGCTCAGGGAGACCAGCGATCCCTACCGCCTGGTGCTGCCGGCCGCCCGGGAGAAACAGGCGAGTGCCCTGGCCGAGGAGCTGCGCGCCGCGCTCGGTCCGGTGGCCGCCGAGCCCGCCGACCGCCATCTGGTCGCAGCGCCCCCACCGCCGCTGCACTTCAAGGCGTACGACGGCAAGGTCTCCTTCGACGGGGAGACGGTGGCCTTCCGCTGGTTCTGGACCGGGGCGTCCTCGGCGAAGTGGAAGGTGGGCGACCAGCGGTTCGGCGTCGGCGAGCTGGCGGGTGTCGTATGGCGCTCGCCCGAGGTCGTGGGCGGCCATCTGCGGCTGATCCGCCGTGACGAGCACGGCCCGCGCCCCGGCCGGGAGCCCCTGGAGCCGGACCAGGATCCGGCGGCCGTCGTCTTCGGGCTGGGATACGGGCTGGTGCACGAGTCGCTGCCGCTGGCCGCCTCGGTCCTGGCGGCGGTACGGGCGGCCGGAGCGGACCCGGCCGCCCGGGAACCGGCCCCGCCCGCCGTCCCCGCCGGGCCGGCCGCGTTTCCGGACGGCCCGCCCCGCTCCACTCCCGCCGACATCGCCGACCGCATCCGGCAGCTCGGCGAACTCCACGAGGCCGGGCTGCTCACCGACGACGAGTTCGGCGCGAAGAAGGCCGAGCTGCTGGCCGAGCTGTGACGTCGCGGTGGGCGGCCGCCCACCGGACGGCGGTCCCCCGGGGTCGGCGCGCGCGGACGGGCAGGGCCGGTCTCAGGTCCTTTCCGAGGACCGGCGGGCGTCCGCGTAGAGGTCGATCTTGAAGTCGAGGACCGTCAGGGCTTCCTGCAGTTCGGCGATCCTGCGCCGCACGTCCTCGCGCGCGGCACGCAGCAGCTCCTGCCGTTCGGCGAAGGTGTGGTCGCCCTCCCGCACCAGCGCGGCGTAACGCACCATGTCCGCGACCGGCATGCCGGTCAGCCGGAGCTTCCCGACGAAGGACAGCCAGTCCAGGTCCTGATTGGTGAAGCGGCGCTGACCCGTGTGCGAGCGGTCGACGTCCGGCAGCAGCCCGATCCGCTCGTACCAGCGCAGCGTGTGGGCGCTCAGCCCGGTGAACGCGGCGACCTCACTGATCATGTAACGGTCCTGCCCGTCCGGCCGCGGGTGCCGCACCTCAGCCGACACGCACTGGGCCGACCGGGAATCCGGCGGAATCCCGGCCAGGGTGCCGTCCGGCCGCCGGGGCTGGGGCTGGGGCTGCGTCTGCGTCACGGTCATGACTCAACGCTACGGAGTTGGAGTGCACTCCAGGCAAGGGGGAACGGCGCGGAGCCCGCGACCCTTCCGCGCTCCTCGCCCCGGTCCCCCGCCCTCCCCCTGTTCCGCCCCACGTTAGGCTCGGGACATGGAGAGCCTGCGCACGATCGATGACTGGCCGGTCACCACGGCGGCGGCCGCCGTCGTACGCGCCGACGGCACGGTGGCCGGCACCCGCGGCCCCGCCGACCGGCGCTTCCCCCTCGCCTCGGTGACCAAGCCGCTCGCGGCGTACGCCGTGCTGGTCGCCGTCGAGGAGGGCGCGGTCGAGCTGGACGAGCCGGCCGGACCGGAGGGCTCGACGGTGCGGCACCTGCTCGCCCACACCTCCGGGCTCGCCTTCGACGAACAGCGCGCCATGGCCGGGCCCGGCACCCGCCGGATCTACTCCAACACCGGCTTCGAGGTGCTCGGCGACCATCTGGCGAAGGCCACCGACATCCCCTTCCCCGAGTATCTGCGCCAGGCCGTCCTGGCGCCGCTGGGCATGACCTCCACCGAACTGCCCGGCTCCCCCGCCAAGGACGCCGTCTCCACCCTGGCCGATCTGGTCCGTTTCGCCGCCGAACTCCAGGCCCCGCGACTGCTGGACCCGCGGACCGTGGCCCAGGCCGCCTCGGTGGCCTTCCCCGGCCTGCCCGGTGTCCTGCCCGGTTACGGCAACCAGAAGCCCAACGACTGGGGCCTGGGCTTCGAGATCCGCGGCGGCAAGTCCCCGCACTGGACGGGCTCCGCCTCCTCACCGCGCGCCTTCGGCCACTTCGGGCAGTCGGGCACGTTCCTGTGGGTGGACCCGGACGCGGGCGCCGCCTGCGTGGTGCTGACGGACCGTGACTTCGGGCCCTGGGCGATCGACGCCTGGCCGCCGTTCACCGACGCGGTGCTGGCGGAACTGCGGCGGAACGGCTGACGCCGACGCCGACGGTGGTGGTGGCGGTGACGGCACGAGGACGGTGACGCCGGCGGCCGCTCCGACCGCACGGAGCACACCGGCACCGCACACCGCGCAGAACCGCCGTACATCGCATACCACTGCCGTACACCGCACGCCCGGGAGGCGCCCTTGTCCCTCCGACGCGACCGGTTAACGTCGCACGCGCACGCGACGACCGATCCCATCGGAGGACATGCAGCCCATGAGAAGGAGATCGCCCTTAACCGGCCTGGTGGCCGCGGTGGCCCTCGCGGCCACCGTCTTCACCGCCTCCGCCGTGACCGGCTCCCCGGGGTCTCAGGAGAACCGCGCCGAGGCCGGCCCCGCCGCCCACCAGCCGTCGAAGAAGAGCGGCCACTGGGTCGGCACCTGGGTCTCGATGCCGCAGCTGACGGAGCCGCACAACATGCCGCCGGAGCCGTTCACCCAGGACGGCCTGGTCATGGAGGACACCACACTGCGGCAGACCGTCCGCGTCTCGACCGGCGGGAACAAGCTGCGGCTGCGCTTCTCCAACGCCTTCGGCGGCACGGCGCTGCCCATCACCGCGGCCTCCGTGGCGCTGCCGCTCGACGGGAAGGCCGGGGTCAGCGCGATCGAGCCGGGCACGTCCCGTCCGCTGACCTTCAACGGCCGGCCCGGCACGGTGATCCCGGTCGGGGCGCAGATGGTCTCCGATCCCCTGGACCTCAAGGCGGCGCCCGGGACCAACCTCACCGTGACGGTCTATCTGGCCGAGGGGCAGGCCTCCAACGAGATCACCTCGCACCCCGGTTCCCGGACCACCTCGTACCTGCTGCGGGGCAACCACCTCGGCAAGGCCGACCTGCCCGGGGCGACGCCCACCGACCACTGGTACTTCCTCAGCGGCATCGAGGCGTGGTCCAGGCCGTCCACCAGGGCGGTCGCCGTCGTGGGCGACTCACTGACCGACGGCCGGGGCTCCACCACCAACGCGAACAACCGCTGGCCCGACCAGTGGTTCGACCGGCTGCAGTCCCGCCGGAGCACCTCCGGCATCGCCGTGCTGAACCAGGCGGCCGGCGGCAACCGGGTACTGAACGACGGCCTGGGCCCCAACGTCCTGGCCCGGCTGGACCGCGACGTGCTGGCGCAGAGCGGCGTCGAGTGGCTGATCCTCTTCGAGGGCATCAACGACATCGGCACCGCCGAGCCGACCGAGGCCGCCCAGAAGCAGGTGGCGGAGGACCTGATCGCGGCCTACGAGCAGATCGTCACCCGTGCCCACGCGCAGGGCATCAAGGTGTACGGCGCGACGCTGCTGCCCTTCGGCGGCAACGACTACTACGCCGACCCCACGGGCAACCGCGAGGCGGCCCGGCAGCGGGTCAACGAGTGGATCCGCACCAGCGGGGAGTTCGACGCGGTGCTCGACTTCGACCGGGTGGTGCGCGACCCGCGGAACCCGGACCGGCTGCACCCGGACGTCCACGACGGCGACTGGCTGCACCTGAACCCCGAGGGCTACGGGATGCTGGCCGCCGCCATCCCCGGCAGGCTGTTCCGGTAGGCCGTCCGGCAGGTCGTGCCGCCGCCCCCGGTGCCGCACCCGCGGCGCCGGGGGCGGCGCCCTCTCCGGCGCACTCTCCGGGGCCCTTTCCGGCGCCCTCTCCGGGGCCCCGAGCGTCCCGGGTCCTCCGCTCAGGGCACCAGCGGACCGGCCGGCACCCCCAGTCCGGCGGTGCGGTCGCCCTCCCAGGCCACCGCACCGCCGTCGGCGGGCAGTCGTCCCCACAGCACCAGCAGCAGCCGCTCGGCGGGGGCGGACAGGGCGGCTACCGGGGCGCCCGGGCCGTACGTCCACGACGCGCCGGTGTCCGTGGCGGCCAGCCGTACGGCGCGGTCCGGCGGCCGGGCCCGGCCGCGTGCGATCTGGCGCGGGGCCATCGTGTCGAACACCTCGGCCACGCCCTCGGCGGCCGTCTCCGGGTCCAGCGGGCGGGCCTCGCCCCGGGCGTGTTCGGCGTCCCAGCGGTGCACCAGGGTCTCCAGGGCGCGGCGCCGCCGCCAGAAGCCGACCGTGTGCGGCGGGTGGAACGTCCAGGCCGGGGCGGACGGTTCGGCCGCCAGGGCGTCCAGCAGCACCGCGCACGTCCCGTCGAACCAGCGCGCCAGGGCGGCCGGCTCCCCGGGCGCCGGCGGGGGCCGCAGCCCGCCGTGGCCCTCGGTCACGGCGGCCGCCGCCCACAGGTTGCCCCGGCCCAGATGGGCGGCGAGATCGTGCAGCGTCCAGTCCCCGCAGTGCGCCACCGGGACGGACAGGCATTCGGAAGCGCCGCCCAAACAGGCCCGGAAGGCGCCGAGTTCGCGTCGCAGCCGGCCGAGGAGGAGGTCGGGGTCCACGGCGGAAGCCTACGGAACACGCCGGACGGCCGGAGCGGCACCTCCGTTCCCTGTGCCCGCCACACTTCTGCGGCGTCCGCGGGGCGGCGCCTGTTCCCGTCCCGAGGGTGCCCCCTCCCCGGTCTGCCCCGGGGCCGTCCCTCCCGGCCCACAAGTGCCGTCGACGCCGGCCTCGCGCGGGGCGGACAGCGGCCACCCTCCCGGGCACCCCAGTACCATCCCGCGGTTCTTTCTGCGCCCGTCTGCCGGAATTCACCACCCGGAAGACATGTTCATCGCTCGTTTCGGTGATCTCAGCACGAATTTCGGACATCAGAACGAGATCGCCTCATCCGCAACACGGAAGACATCACGGAAGTCAAAGTTTACGCAAAGGCCGGGATTCGCGGACTCACCCTGCGAGACGTTGGGAAACATTGCGCCGGGGGGTGTCTGTGCTGTTCTGATCCTGCGGGAGTCTCTCCGCCGCCACCTGTTTCAATCCCACTCCACAAGGGGCTCAATTGGCGCTACAGGGATCAATCACCGCAGCGGAGAGCGGCCGGGTCAGCCTGACCGCCACGCTACTCCTCATGCCTCCCGCGGGCGACAAGTTCTTCCTCCACGGCGGAGGAACCTCCCGGACGTTTCCCCGCCTGGTCATTCCCGTCGAGAAACTGCACAACGCCAGCCTGCCGGCCGTGGTCGCCGAAGCCGCGAGAAACCAGCTGGGGATCGAACTGTCCTACCTCGGGCCGGTCGCCCTCGACCCGTCGGCGGAGCACTGCGGAATCGTCGTCGCCGCGTCCGCCAACGGAAACACCCACCAGCAGGGTGATCTCGCCCTCACAGCGTTGCCCGACCTCCTCGACCCCACCGGCACGAATCCCGGGCGCGCGCACCTCGAGTCCGCCCTGAGGTGGCGGGAGGCCGATGCGGCGGCCGACAGCCTCGCCTCCTCCATACGCAAGGCGTTCGACACCTCCATCGCCTATCTGGACGCCCACGTCTGCACGGAGAACGGGCACAAGGGGTGGAACCAGTACCAGAACGGCAGTCCGCCGGGGATCATTTCCACCGCCCAGGCGCTGCTGTCCCACGTGTACGCGGGACGCCGCGAGGAGCTCGTGGAGGAGGCTTCCAGGACCCTGGAGAGCCTCCAGAACCCGGACGGCGGCTGGCAGGTCCGCCGGGCTCTGGTGGGCGCGCCCAGCCAGGCCTCGATCACCGAAAGCACCAGTTACTGCCTGTGGGCGCTGTGCGAGGCGGGGCGTTCCGCCACCAGCCCGGCCGTACACAGAGGGCTGGACTGGCTGGAGGCCATGCAGAACCCCGACGGGGGCTGGCATCCCGCCCAGCCGGGGCAGACACCCCATGTCGTCGCCACCGCCATGGCGATGCGGGCGCTGGCCGGATTCAAACGCATGTCGAAGGTGGACCGGGCCGTCGGCTGGCTCCGCAGCGCGCAGAACGCCGACGGCGGCTGGGGACCGACGGCGAACACCCGGAACGCCGGACCCGGTTCCTCCGCCGCCTACACCGCGCACGCCCTTCTCGCGCTGCGGCAGGCCGGCGTCGACCCCGGGGACCGTACCGTGCAGCGGGCCCGCGGCTTCCTGGAGGCCTCCTTCGACCCCGCGCTGGAGGAGCCATGGCCCTCGGCCCTGTTCACCATCCAGGTCGACCCGGTCACCTTCTCCCTCATGGACTTCCGGCACTTCGCGACGCCGTGGGCACTCGCCGCGCTCAGTTCGGCCGGTCGGGACCTGAGTGACGCCACCGTCCTGCTGGGCACCCTGCGCCTGCTGCGGCTGCAGCAGGCCACCGGCGCCTGGCGGTGCGGGCTCACCGACCCCGAGGCGTTCCCCGTCTGGGCCTGCCACGACGCCCTGTACGCCCTGCGCAGCGTCATGGCCGCGAGCGCCGAGCGTCTGGAACCGATCATCCTGGCGCCGTACACGCACGCCGAGAAGGGGCTTCTGGAGGAAGCGATGGCAAAACTGGCCACCCTTTCGGCCCGCGTCGGCACGGCGGCACGCGACCGCCGCAGCTACGGCACCACCGTCTGGCTCTCGCTGCTCACGGTGTTCGTCGCGCTGCTCGCACTGTTCCAGCTGGGAATCGTGGAAGCCCTCTCCGAGAGTTCGGGTCTCCGGCGGGTGGGGGCCTGGGCGCTGACCGCGGTGGTGGCCGCCATCGGCGCGGTGGGACCGCTGATAGCCGTGGAGGAATACAAGATACGGAGGCAGATCCGAAGGTAGGACACAACACATCCGAAGGGAAAATAAATGAAGACGAAGGAAACCGTCACCGCCCCCGACCGCATGGCGGAGCTCTCCGCGGCGCGGAGCGCCGCACGCGCCGCGAGCGAGGCCATCGCCTCGGACTTCGGAAAGCGCAACATCACCAGCCGGAAGGGGAAGTATGACGTACAACTACGAGCCGATGTGGTCGCTGAACGCGTTATCGTCGAGCGCTTGACGAAGGAATTCTCCGACTACGGGATCGTCTCCGAGGAGGAGATGCAGGACGCCTGGGAACATTCGCTGACCACCTGGGTCGTCGACCCCCTCGACGGCACCAACAACTTCGGCTTCGGAATCGCCCACTGCGCCGTGGCGATCACCCTCTTCGAGAACGACGCCCCGGTCATGGCGCTCGTCCACGACCCGATCCTGGGACGTGAGTTCACGGCCCCGGCCATCAGGACGGCGGTCCCGCCCGACCCGTTCCCGGTGCCGCTGCGCCATGCCACGGTCGCCCTGGTGACCGACTACTCCGAGGAAGGCCGGGTGGTCGGACGCGGCCTCGCCGACGCGCTCGGGAGACACTGCAAGCGGGTCACCACGATGTGGGCACCCGCGCTGGACCTCGCCCTGGTCTCCTCGGGCGCGCTCGACGGGATGGTCTGCCGCAACGCGAGTCTGCTCGACGTCTGCGCCGGCATCTTCCTCGTGCAGCGACTGGGTGGATGCGTCCTGGACCCGTCGGGGCGGCCCCTGCGGCTGCGGAAGTCCCTGCACAGCGCACCGGTCTCGTTCGTGGCCGCGGGCAGCGAACCGCTGGCCCGGGAACTGCTGGGGATCGCCCCGCCGGCACACGCCGGGAAGGCAGGCCGCGATGGACACGAGTGACAGAGCACTGCCTGTCGAGTCCGTGAACTTCCATGTCTGGCAGCCGTGCAACATGCGCTGCCGTTTCTGCTTCGCCCGGTTCAAGGACGTACGGCGGCAGGTGCTGCCCGCGGGGCACCTGCCGGCGGCCGACGCCCTGCGCGTGGTCGAGCTGCTGGCGGAGGCCGGCTTCCGGAAGGTCAACTTCGCGGGCGGTGAGCCCTTCCTCTGTCCCTGGCTGCCCGAACTGCTGACCTCGGCACGGCGGCACGGAATGGTCACTTCCGTGGTGACCAACGGCTCTTTGGTCACGGCGGACGGCCTTACCGCCCTCGCCGACGCGCTGGATTGGCTGGTGCTCAGCGTGGACAGCCTCTCCCCCGCCGTACTCGCCGGTCTTGGCAGAGTCACCGCGGGCCGCGCCCTGACCGAGGAGGAGTACCTCGACCTCTGTCGACGGACCTGGGCCGCCGGGATCAGCCTGAAGATCAACACCGTGGTCACCCGGCTGAACCTGCACGAGGACCTCGGGCCCTTCCTCCTCACCACGGCCCCGCGGCGCTGGAAGGTGCTCCAGATGCTGCCCGTCACCGGGCAGAACAGCAGGGACTGCGGCCCTCTCGCGGTCACCGGCGAGGAGTTCGGACGATTCGTGCTTCGCCACCGCTGGGTCTCCCAACACGGCGTGGAGGTCGTGCCGGAGGACAACGACGCCATGACCGGCAGCTACGCCATGCTCGACCCCGCCGGACGGTTCTTCGACAACATGCGCGGGAGCTACTCCTACAGCCGTTCCGTCCTCGAGTGCGGAGTCCGTACCGCGCTCGAACAGGTCACGGTGGACCGCGCCAAGTTCCTGGCCCGGGGTGGCCGGTATCACTGGGAGCGGCCCCGGGACGAAGCGAAGCCCGTACCGGGACCCGCCGGAACCCGACCCCTGTCCGGCGGATGACACCACCCGCCCGGGCACGAACTCCGCGCATTCGCTGTGTGCGACCGCGGGGCGGGGGTCGTCCTCGCGGCGGAACGGTACGGCAGAGGGGGCAGAGGGGGCGGCGGGTGCCCGTGGGCGGCCGTCCCGCCGCCCACGTTCTCAGCCGTAGGACGGCTCCGAGTGCATCTCCCAGATCAGCGCCTCGGCGCCGGACGCCTCCCCGGCGGCCTCCAGACCCTCGGCGTCGGTGACGCGCGCCGCGTCGCCCGGCCCCAGCAGCTCCCCGCCCAGGCGCAGACCGCCGCGCACCAGGTGGACGTACACCCACGGCGCGTCCGGGACCGCCGTGCGCTCCCCCGCGCCCAGCCGCCGTACGTGCAGCACCGCGTCCGCGCGGGCCAGCGCGTACGGGGTGCCGTCGGCGATGCCGCGCACCACCTCGTACTCGGCCTCGCCGCCGAACACCCCCGGTACCAGCCACATCTGCACGAACCGCAGCGGCTCGGCGCCGGCGTTGCGCTCCACGTGCCGGATGCCCCGCCCGGCGCTCAGCCGCTGGACGTCGCCGGGGCGGACCACCACCCGGCGCCCGGCCGAGTCCTCGTGCGTCAGCTCCCCCTCGACCACCCAGGTCACGAGCTCCACGTCCGCGTGCGGATGCTCGGCGAAGCCCGCGCCCGGCGCGAGCCGTTCCTCGTTGCAGGCGACCAGCAGTCCGAAGCGCACGTTGCCCGGGTCGTAGAAGCCCGAGAAGGAGAAGGCGTGCCGCGTCTCGATCCCGGCCGCCTCGTCCCCGCCCCGGTAGCGGTCGACCTCACGCCATACACGCAGCATTCCTCCACGGTACGCGGATGCCCGCGTGCCGTCACACGGCGGCCGAAGCCCCCGGTCCCGTCCTCCGTGCGTGCTTCTCCGCGCACTTCCCGGTCCCGTCCCGGGACGGCCTTGCCGCTTTCGGTGGCTGTTTGGCCGATCGTCCCTCCGGCCCCCGCCGCCGCACCCTAGCGTGACCGGCAGTGACGGAAGCGCAGCCCCGCGTCGCCAGCGGGGCGGGGAAGAAGTGATCACTGTGACACCCACGACCGGCAACGCGAGCACGGGCTCGGACGGGATGAAGGTCTTCGGCGCGGTGCTGGGCGCGCTGCGCGAGGCGCACGGCACGACCCAGGAGGAGCTGGGCAGGTACGCCGGTTACTCGAAGTCGATGGTCGCCAAGATCGAGTACGGGGAGCGGCTGGCGAGCCCGGACTTCATCGCGCGGGCCGAGGAACTGCTGGAGGCCCGGGGCGCGCTGCTGGCCGCCGCGCCGCATCTGCGGTGGACCCGGCTGCCCGCCTGGTTCGGCGAGTACGCCCGGCTGGAGCAGGAGGCGGTGAGCCTGTGGACGTTCAACACCCACGTCGTGCACGGGCTGGTGCAGACCGAGGACTACGCCCGTGCCGTGCTGGGCGCGTACGTCCCCGTGCTGGAGGAGGACGAGCTCGAGCGTCAGGTACGGACCCGGCTGGACCGTCAGGTGCTGCTGACGCGCCGGCCCGCGGTCTCCCTGTCGCTGGTCGTGGAGGAGTGGGTGCTCCGGCGTCCCGTCGGCGGGAAGGCCGTCAGCCGGGCCCAGCTGGAACGGCTGCTGGAGCTGGCCGGGATGCGCAACGTGTCGATCCAGCTCATGCCCACGCACTACGAGACGCACGCCGGCTTCGACGGCCCCTTCACGCTGCTGGAGACCCCGGAGCGGCAGTGGGTGGCGTACGTGGAGGGACAGGCCACGGGCTCCGTCATCGACGACCAGAAGAAGGTGAGTGAGTTTCAGACACGTTATGGGATGATCCGGACACAGGCTCTGGCCCCCAAGGATTCCGTACGGCTGATCGAGGAGCTGATTCGCGCGTCATGAGCACCGCACACCTGGCGTGGTTCAAGTCCAGTTACAGCGGCAGCCAGGGCGGCGAGTGCGTGGAAGTGGCCGTGGAGTGGCGCGCGCCGGGCTCCGGCGAACGGAGTGGCCCCGGCCCCGCGGGCGGACTGCTCGCCGGCGCGGCGGCCCGTCCGCGCACCGTCCACATACGCGACTCCAAGTGCGTCCGCCCCGCCTCCCTCGCCTTCACCCCCCGTGCCTGGTCCGCCTTCCTCCGCGCCGCCCGGGGCTGACCCGGCCCGCACCGCGCGGACACTCCGGGAGCCGTGACGCCGGGTCCCGGGACCGCACCGCTTCCCGGGCCCCGGATTGTACGAATCCGACACCCGCTCCCCGCGGGCCCGTACCAATAGGGCAGTCTTGTCCCGTGCTCGAATCCACCGGGACCCCGGCATCCGACAAGCAGCGCCCGCATCCGCACCCCGAGACGCTGCGGCGGCTGGAGCAGTCCTCCGGCAAGCTGGCCGCCGCGGCCATCACGCGGATGGGGGAGCAGTTGCCCTGGTACCGCGCCATGCCTCCGGAGAACCGGTCGTGGATCGGGCTGGTGGCACAGGCCGGCATCGCGGCCTTCACCGAGTGGTTCCGGCATCCGGAGACGCCGCAGGCGATCAGCACGGACGTGTTCGGCACCGCGCCGCGGGAGTTGACCCGGGCCGTCACCCTGCGGCAGACCGTGGAGATGGTCCGCACCACCATCGAGGTCGTGGAGTCGGCCATCGACGAGGTGGCCGCCCCCGGCGACGAGGGCGTGCTGCGCGAGGCCCTGCTGGTCTACGCCCGCGAGATCGCCTTCGCCACCGCCCAGGTGTACGCGCAGGCCGCCGAGGCCCGCGGCGCCTGGGACGCCCGGCTGGAGTCGCTCGTGGTCAACGCCGTGCTCTCCGGCGAGGTCGACGAGGGGACCGTCTCCCGGGCCGCCGCGCTGGGCTGGAGCTCCCCCGAACATGTCTCCGTCGTGCTGGGCACCGCCCCCGACGGGGACAGCGAACTGACGGTGGAGGCGATACGGCGTGCCGCGCGGCACGCCAGGCTCCAGGTCCTCACCGGGGTGCTGGGCAGTCGGCTGGTGGTGGTCGCGGGCGGCTCGGACGATCCGCTGGGCATCGCCAAGGCTTTGATCGGGCCGTACGCGTCCGGCCCGGTGGTGGCCGGACCCGTGGTGGGCGACCTGCTGTCGGCGACGCGTTCGGCGCGGGCCGCCGCCGCCGGGCTGCGGGCGTGCGCCGCCTGGCCGGACGTACCGCGCCCGGTGCTCGCGGACGACCTGCTGCCCGAGCGCGCGATGGCCGGAGACCCCACCGCGCGAACGCTGTTGGTGGAGGAGATCTACAGACCGCTCCAGGAGGCCGGCGCCGCGCTCCTGGAGACGCTCAGCGTTTATCTGGAACAGGCAAGCAGCCTGGAGGGTGCGGCGCGGATGCTGTTCGTGCACCCCAACACCGTTCGCTACCGGCTGCGACGTGTGACGGATGTCACCGGCTGGTCGCCGTCCGATGTCCGCTCGGCGTTCACCCTGCGCGTCGCCCTGATCCTGGGCCGACTGGCCGACGGGGGCGACCGGATATAGTCACGCCCAGCGGTTTTGTCGGCCTCCCACAATTCCCTTGACCGTTCTTCGTGTCGGTCCCCACCGGCGGGGACCCCTGCCGACGAGAGAGAGTGGGAGAGTGCTCGTACTCGTTGCTCCCGGCCAGGGTGCCCAGACACCCGGCTTCCTGACTCCCTGGCTCGAACTCCCCGGTGTCGCCGACCGGCTCGGGGAGTGGTCGGCCGCCATCGGCCTGGACCTGGTGCACTACGGCACCGAGGCGGACGCCGAGCAGATCCGCGACACGGCGGTGGCCCAGCCGCTGCTGGTGGCCGCGGGACTGGTCTGTGCGCGGGCACTGCTGGCGGACGCCCCCGAGGGCGCCGTCGGCGCGGTCGCCGGCCACAGTGTGGGCGAGCTGACCGCCGCGGCGGTCGGCGGAGTCCTCACTCCCGGGGACGCGATGGCGCTCGTCCGCCGCCGCGGCCTGGCGATGGCCGAGGCCGCCGCCGTCACCGAGACCGGGATGACCGCCGTACTGGGCGGGGACCCGGAGACGGTGACGGCGCATCTGGAGAAACTGGGCCTGACCGCCGCCAACATCAACGGCGCCGGCCAGATCGTCGCCGCGGGCACCGCCGAGCAGCTCGCCGCGCTGGCCGGGGACAAGCCGGAGGGGGCCCGGGCGGTACGTCCACTGGCCGTCGCCGGCGCCTTCCACACCCACCACATGGCCCCGGCCGTCGCCGTACTGGAAGAGGCCGTCAAGGGTGTCGGGGCGGACGCCCCGCGGATCCGCTACGTCTCCAACCGGGACGGCCGGGTGGTCACCGACGGACACGAGGTCGTACAGCGGCTGGTCCACCAGGTCTCCAACCCCGTGCGCTGGGACCTGTGCATGGAGACCTTCCGGGAACTGGGCGTCACCGCCCTGGTCGAGCTCTGTCCCGGCGGCACCCTCACCGGTCTGGCCAAGCGTGCCCTGCCGGGGGTCGGAACACTGGCCCTGAAGACCCCCGACCAGCTCGACGCGGCACGTGAACTGCTCGCCGAGCAGGCCACCGCGACGGTCCGGCAGCCGGACAGCAGCCGATAGGAGCTCGAGAATGACCGCGAAGATCAGGCCCGCGAAGGGCGCCCCGTACGCGCGCGTCCTCGGCGTCGGCGGCTACCGTCCGACCCGGGTGGTGCCGAACGAGGAGATCCTCAAGCACATCGACTCGTCCGACGAGTGGATCCGCTCCCGCTCCGGCATCGCCACCCGGCACTGGGCGGGCCCCGAGGAGACCGTCGCGGAGATGTCGCTCGCCGCGTCGGGCAAGGCCGTCGCGGCCGCCGGGATCGCTCCCGAGCAGATCGGCGCGGTCGTCGTCTCGACCGTCTCCCACTTCAAGCAGACGCCCTCGATCGCCACCGAGATCGCCCACCGGCTGGGCACCGGCAACGCCGCCGCCTTCGACATCTCGGCGGCCTGCGCGGGCTTCGGCTACGGCCTGACCGTCGCCAAGGGCCTGGTCGTGGAGGGCAGCGCGGAGTACGTGCTGGTGATCGGCGTCGAACGGCTGTCGGATCTGACCGATCTGACGGACCGTACGACCGCCTTCCTGTTCGCCGACGGCGCCGGGGCGGTGGTCGTGGGCCCGTCCGAGGAGCCCGCCATCGGTCCCTCGGTGTGGGGTTCCGAGGGCGACAAGGCGGACGTCATCTCGCAGACCGTGCCCTGGGACCACTACCGCGACGGCGAGGTCGAGAAGTTCCCGGCACTCCGGCAGGAGGGCCAGACGGTCTTCCGCTGGGCCGTCTTCGAGATGGCGAAGGTGGCCCAGCGCGCGCTGGAGGCCGCCGGCATCACCGCCGAAGACCTGGACGTCTTCATCCCGCACCAGGCCAACATGCGGATCATCGACTCGATGGTGAAGACCCTCAAGCTGCCGGAGCACGTCACGGTCGCCCGCGATGTGGAGACCACCGGCAACACCTCGGCCGCCTCGATTCCGCTCGCGATGGAGCGGCTGCTGGCGACCGGGCAGGCGAAGAGCGGCGACACCGCGCTCGTCATCGGCTTCGGGGCGGGGCTCGTCTACGCCGCGACGGTCGTTACCCTTCCCTAGTCCCCCGGACCGGTCATTTCCACCGCAACGCACCGGACCACCACACAACACAAAGGAGCGCCACTCATGGCCGCCACCAAGGAAGAGATCGTCACCGGTCTCGCCGAGATCGTGAACGAGATCGCCGGCATCCCGGCCGAGGACGTCCAGCCGGAGAAGTCCTTCACCGACGACCTGGACGTCGACTCGCTGTCCATGGTCGAGGTCGTCGTCGCCGCCGAGGAGCGCTTCGGAGTGAAGATCCCGGACGACGACGTCAAGAACCTCAAGACCGTCGGCGACGCGGTGGACTACATCACCACCCACCAGGACTGACCTGCCCGCCGCCCGTTCCGCGGGCACTCGTTGAGGCGTTTGTCGCCACCCGGCTCGCGGTGGCGGATGACAGAACATCCCCTACCAGTGGAGACAGAATCCCTGTGAACGCGACCAACCGCACCGTGGTCGTCACCGGTATCGGCGCAACCACACCGCTGGGTGGCGACAGCGCATCGACGTGGGAGGGCATGCTCGCCGGCCGGTCCGGCGTGCGGGCCCTGGAGCACGAGTGGGCGGCGGAGCTGCCCGTTCGGATCGCCGCCCCGGCAGCGGTCGACCCCCTGGACGTGCTGCCCCGCCCTCTCGCCCGCAAGCTGGACCGCTCGGCGCAGTTCGCCCTGATCGCGGCCCGGGAGGCCTGGGCCGACGCCGGTTACGAGGGCAAGGCCGGGGAGAACGGCCTGGTGGACCCCGACCGGCTCGGCTCCGTCATCGCCTCCGGCATCGGCGGTGTCACCACACTGCTCGACCAGTACGACATCCTGCGGGAGAAGGGCGCCCGCCGGGTCTCCCCGCACACCGTGCCGATGCTGATGCCCAACAGCCCGGCGGCCAACGTCGGTCTGGAGGTGGGCGCCCAGGCGGGCGTCCACACCCCGGTCAGCGCCTGCGCCTCGGGGGCCGAGGCCATCGGCTACGCCGTGGAGATGATCCGCACCGGCCGCGCCGACGTGGTCCTCGCGGGCGGCACCGAGGCGGCCATCCACCCGCTGCCCGTCGCGGCGTTCGCCAACATGATGGCGCTGTCCAAGAACGACGGTCCGCCCGAGAAGGTCTCCCGCCCCTTCGACAAGGCCCGGGACGGCTTCGTGCTCGGCGAGGGCTCGGGCGTGATCGTGCTGGAGTCGGCCGAGCACGCCGCCCGGCGCGGCGCGCGGGTCTACTGCGAGGCGCTGGGCCAGGGACTGTCGGCGGACAGCCACCACATCGCGCAGCCCGAGCCGACCGGCCGGGGCATCGCCACCGCGCTGCAGAACCTGCTGGAGGCCACCGGTCTGGAGCCGTCGGAGGTGGTGCACCTCAACGCGCACGCCACCTCCACCCCGCTGGGCGACGTCGCCGAGATCAAGGCGCTGCGCAAGGTGCTGGGTTCCGACCTGGACCGGGTGGCCGTCTCCGCCACCAAGTCCATGACCGGCCACCTGCTGGGCGGCGCGGGCGGTGTCGAGACGGTGGCGACGGTGCTGGCGCTGCACCACCGCACGGCCCCGCCGACCGCCAACCTCGAGAACCTCGACGAGGAGGTCGACGCCGACGTCGTGCGCGGTGCGGGCCGTCCGCTGGGTGAGGGCCGGATCGCCGCGCTCAACAACTCCTTCGGCTTCGGCGGTCACAACGTCGTCCTGGCCTTCCGCACTGTCTGACGCACCACCTGCCACGAGGGGCCGCCGGACAGCGTTTCCCGGCGGCCCCTCGCCCGTCCCCGGCTGTTCCCGGGCAGCCGGGGACGGGGTTGTCAGCGGCCTCGGAGGCAGCCGGCGACACGGACGCGTCCGGTCCGGTGCCATGGCACTCGGCCGGGTGCCGCCGCAGTCCACCGCGCCCGTGGGACCGGCGCGTCCGGGACCGGGCCGTCAGACCACCTGGTGCAGCCAGCGCACCGGGGCGCCCTCGCCCGCGTAGCGGAAGGGCTCCAGTTCGTCGTCCCAGGGCTTGCCGAGCAGTCTGGCGATCTCGGCCTCCAGCTCGGTCTCACCGCGTGTGGCGCGTTCCAGGGCGGCGCGCAGCCGGTCCTCGGGGATGAGGATGTCGCCGTGCGGCCCGGTCACCGCGTGGAAGATGCCCAGCTCGGGAGTGGAGCTGTAGCGCTCGCCCTCGGCCGCGGCGCACGGCTCGGAGGTCACCTCGAAGCGCAGCAGCCGCCAGCCGCGCAGCGCGGAGGCGATTCTGGAGGCGGTGCCGGGCTCACCCTGCCAGGACAGCTCCGCGCGCCAGGTGCCCGGCGAGGCGGGCTGCTTGATCCAGTCGAGGCTGACGCGGGTGCCGAGCACTCCCGCGACGGCCCATTCGACGTGCGGGCACAGTGCGCGGGGGGCGGAGTGCACGTACAGAACTCCACGTGTCGTCACCGGGACCTCCTGTGCGGTTCGAGTGCGACCTTCTGCGGCGGCCTCGAATCCCTGGTCATGCGCCGAGTCAGTACTTGACATCTTGTCCCATCGGTCACACGTCCTCCAGCTCCCGATGTCACGAACAGTAAACACTGTCCGAGCTGATTCTCCCTAAAAGAGACAGCAAGTGACGCGATGTAATCTGCCAGATGTGTCCGGCGACCATTTTCGGACCACCGCGGAGAAAACTACCGCGCCGTGCCACGCAAAAGGTGACGTACCGTCGATCGGAGCGGTCAACCCACCCATCCGCACCATCACCCCGACGGGAGACGGGGGACGGCGGCGCGGGGACGACGGCCGGGAGCCGGCCGGAGAACACTCCCGCGAGACGGCCGAAGGGACAACCCGAGGGACAGCCGAAGGCGCTGCGGGCACCAGGGCGTACACCAGCACGTACAGGAGGGGACCGTGGGGGACGAGGGAAACGGCCGGGACGACGGCGGCGACGGCCGCGACGGCACGCCGGCCGTCCGTACCCGGCACCGCGGGATCGTGGCCGGTGCCTGTACCGTCGTCGCCGCCGTCGTGGCGGCCGTCCTGCTCGCCGTGTCCTGCGGCAGCGGGAGCGACGGCGATGGTGACGGGGCGTCCGGCGATGCCCGCGGCACCGCGTCCGAGCCCCGTCCCGCCCGCTCACCCACACCCGCGCCCACACCCACACCCACGCCCGAGTGGGACACCTCCCCCGGCTCGCTGGCCGCCCTGGGCGACTCCATCACCCGCGGCTACGACGCCTGCTCGCTGCTGGCCGACTGCCCGGCGGTGTCCTGGGCGACCGGCACCTCGCCCGAGGTGGACAGCCTGGCGGCGCGGCTGGACATCCCGGCCACCGCCCGGTGGAACCTCGCCCGCTCCGGTGCTCTGATGGCCGGCCTGCCGGCCCAGGCCGAGCGGGCCGCGGCGCACCGGCCGGAGCTGGTGACGGTACTGATCGGCGCGAACGACGCCTGCCGGCCGAGCGTGGGCGAGATGACGCCGGTGGACGAGTTCCGTGCCGACTT
This sequence comes from Streptomyces carminius, assembly GCF_002794255.1. Classification (GTDB taxonomy): domain Bacteria; phylum Actinomycetota; class Actinomycetes; order Streptomycetales; family Streptomycetaceae; genus Streptomyces; species Streptomyces carminius. The sequence goes on along the minus strand of NZ_PGGW01000069.1, from coordinate 546,644 downwards.
CGCCGAGGCGCTGCGCACCCTGCGCCGGGACTCGCCGGACACCCGGGTGTACGTGGCCGGCATCCCGGACCTGGAACGGCTGTGGTCCGTGGGCCGGGACCACCCGCTGGCCCCGCAGGTGTGGCAGCTCGGCATCTGCCCGTCGATGCTGGCCGACCCCGCCGCCGAGGATCCCGTCGCCGTGGAGCGCCGAGCCGCGGTGGCCGCGCGGGTGCGGGCGTACAACACCGCGCTGCGGGAGGTGTGCGCCGGCGATCCGCGCTGCCGCCATGACGGCGGAGCGGTCCACGAGTACCGCTTCACCACCCGCGAACTGAGCACCTGGGACTGGTTCCACCCCGGCACGGCGGGCCAGCGGGTGCTCGCCGGAATCGCCCACCGCCACATCACGGCCGGGCGCCCGCCGGCCTGAACGACCCGGGGCACCATTGACGCCCCCCGGCCGCGTCACTACATTCGCGCCAGGATTTCGGACGGGCGACGAAATGCCGAACCACAGGGAGAGCGGCCGCTGTGCGCATCACCGGAATCAGCACCCATGTCGTCGGTACCCCCTGGCGCGACCCGGCCTACGTCCGGGTGCGGTTCCCGCCGTGCCCGGCCCGGTTCGGCCTGTGGGCCGAGGGCCGGGAGAAGCGGACCCCGCGCGGGGCACGGAGATGACGGGCGGCGGGGAGCGGGGCCGGGCCGTCCTCGTCGAACGGCCCGGTGTCCACCGGCTGGTGCCGGCCGGACGCCCGGAGCCCGGTCCCGGTGAGGCACGGGTGGCGGTGTACGCGGCGGGGGTCTGCGCCAGCGACCACGAGGTGTACGCCGGGACCCGGGCCACCGGCTACGTCCGCTACCCCGTCGTGCCCGGCCACGAGTGGTCCGGCATGGTGGAGGCGGTCGGGGACGGGGTGGACCCGGCGTTGGTGGGCCGGAAGGCGGTGGGCGAGGGGTTCCGCGCCTGCCTGGTCTGCGACCGGTGCCGGGAGGGGGCCACCAGCCTGTGCGCCGGCGGCTACGACGAGACCGGCTTCACCCGGCCCGGCGCCTTCGCCGACACCCTGCTCCTCCCCGCCCGGCTGCTGCACCTCCTGCCCGACGGCGCCGACCTGCGCTCGGCCGCCTTACTGGAGCCCGCCGCCGTGGTCGCCGCGGCGGTGTCGGCGGGCGGGCCCCGCTCCGGGGAACGGATCGCCGTGGTCGGCGCGGGCACCCTGGGCCTGCTGGCCGTCCAGTTGCTGGCCGCGGCCTCCCCCGCCGAACTGCTGGTGGTCGATCCCCGGGCCGAGCGGGCCGGGCGGGCGCTGTCGATGGGCGCCACCGAGGCGCGCGACCCGGCGGACACCGGTGGACTGCACGGTCGCTACGACCTGGTGGTGGAGATCGCGGGCGCGCCCACCACCGCGCACGACTCCTGCCTGCTGGCCCGGCGCGGCGGCCGGGTGGTGCTGGCCGGGCTGCCCGGGCCGGGCGCCCGGGGGCTCGACCCCGTACTGCTGACCTGCGGGCAGCTCACCGTCCGGACCGTCTTCGGCGCCCCGTCAGCCGCCTGGGCACGGGCGGTACGGGCCTTCGCCGCGGGGCTGCTGGCACCCGCCGCCCTGATCACCCACGAACTTCCCCTGGAGGGCTTCGCCGAGGCCGTCGCGCTGGTCGGCGGCGGCGACCCGGAGGTCGGCAAGGTCCTGCTGCGCCCCTGAGGCCCTTCCCACCCTCCTGCCACGTCTCTCGCCCCCGCCCGAAGAACGCCGTATCCGTACGAGACACCGAAACGAGACACCGAACCGGGAGTACCGTGACCGACGCGCCCATCCCCTCCCCCGGCCCGGCAGCCGGTCTCCGCCGCCCCGGTGCGGCCGCCCTCGCGGCCCTCGGCCACCCCGTACCGGCCCGGGACCCCGCCGACGCCTCCCCGCACGCCTTCCCCGACGGAGGCACCTGGCGCACCGAGATCCCCTCCGTCGAGGGACCGGAGTCGCTGGCCGCCGCGCTGAAGGAGGCCGCCGCCCTCGGCGTCCCCGTCCACCGGGTCAGCCAGGGCAGCGGCGTGTGGATGCTGACCGACGCCGAGATCGCCGGCATGGCCGACATGTGCGCCGCGCACGACGTCGAGCTGTGCCTGTTCACCGGGCCGCGCGGCACCTGGGACACCGGTGCCGGGACCCGTACCCCCGCCGGCGGCGCGGGACCGCGGGCCCGCGGCCACGACGCGCTCGCCGGATGTGTCGAGGACGCCGTACGCGCCGCCGGACTCGGGGTCCGCTGTCTGCTGGTGGCCGACGAGGGCGTGCTGTGGACGCTGCACCGGCTGCGGACGCGCGGTGTGCTGCCCGCCGACACCACCTTCAAGGTCTCGGCCCTGATCGGCCCGGTGAACCCGGCCTCGTACGCCGTCTTCGAGCGGCTGGGTGCCGACTCGATCAACGTGCCCTCCGACCTGTCCCTGGAGCACCTGACCGAGATCCGCCGGGCCAGTCGGGCGCCGCTGGACTTCTATCTGGAGGCGCCCGACGACCTCGGCGGCTACGTGCGGATGTACGACGCGGCCGAGCTGGTCCGGCGCGCCGCGCCGGTCTACCTCAAGTTCGGTCTCAGCAGGGCCCCGGTCCTCTACCCCTACGGCGCACAGCTGCGCGACGCCGCCGTGGACACCACGCGCGAGCGGGTCCGGCGCGGCCGGCTCGTCCTGGACCTGCTCGCCCGGCTCGGCGCCGACGCCGGGATGTCGCCGCCCGGCTCCCGGCTGCCCGGCCCTCTCAACCGCTTCCCCGACGAGCCGCCCCCCGCCCCGGAAGGGAGCTGACCGCATGCCCGGCGGTACCCGCACGGACCGGACGCCGCCCGGGAGTGTCCCGGGGCCCCGGTGGCGGCCGAGGGGAACCGGATCGTCCGCGCCGCGGCGGCCGGACCCCGGACCACCGCTCCCCGGAGCGCGGCCACCGGGGCAGAGGGCCGTGCCCGGCAGGTGGGCGCACGCCGGGCCGGCCCGAGGCGCCGCCACCGGCCCCGTCCGCCCTTCGAGCGCGCGGCGATCCCGGCGACGGTCCCGGTGCCGCCCCCACCTCGGCCTTCCGCCGGGGTGTCCCGGTGGTAGCGCTGATCTTGTGCGGCATCCTGGTCGGGCCGGGCTGCACGGCGCGCGGCGCCCTCGTCGATCGCCAGGCGCACGCTCCCGGCGTGAACCGGGCGGCAGCCGGGCCGGAGGTGATCGCCGCGGCGTTCGCCGGCGGTGCCTCGGCGAGCGGCGCAGTGGGCACCGTGCCGGGCGCCGTCGTCGCGGGCCGGCGCCCGGGGCGCCCGGAGTGGTCCCCGGCGGCGCGCTCTGCCGGGCACCGGCAGCGGCACCGGCCGCCGGTGGTCGGCCAAGGCCTGGTCCTGCCCGCAGCGGTGGGATCCGGCATGTGGAACAAACGGAGAGGTGGTTATGAGCACCAGCAGACGCACTGTGATCTCGGCCGCGGCGGCCGCGGGACTGGTGGCGGCGGCCGTGGGGCCGGGTGCCGGGGCGGCGCACGCCGACGGCGGGGGGCCGGGTGATCCGTCCCCACCGCGGCGGAAGCGCTTCGGCGAGCTGGCCGACGGCACGGAGGTGGACATCTGGACACTGTCGGCCGGCGGCACCCGGCTGAGGGTGCTCTCCTACGGCGGCATCGTGCAGTCCCTGGAGGTGCCCGACCGCAAGGGCCGGTACGCCAACGTCTCGCTCGGCTTCGGCGACCTGGCCTCGTACGTGGCCGGCTCCCCGTTCTTCGGGGCGCTCATCGGCCGCTTCGGCAACCGCATCGCGGACGGCGCCTTCACCCTCGACGGGCAGACGTACGAACTGCCGCGCAACGACAACGGCCACACCCTGCACGGCGGTGACCAGGGGTTCGACAAGAGGGTGTGGCGGGTGGAACCGTTCACCCGGGACGGCGCCTCGGGTCTGGTGCTCTCCCGCACCAGCCCCGACGGCGAGATGGGTTTCCCCGGCACGCTCCAGGTCCGGGTGGAGTACACGCTCGGCCCGGACGGCGACTTCCGGATCGACTACGAGGCCACCACCGACCGGCCCACCGTCGTCAACCTCACCAACCACACCTACTTCAACCTCGCCGGAGAGGGCTCGGGCAGCGTCCTGGACCACACCCTGGAGCTGGCCGCCTCCCGCTTCACCCCGGTCGGCGAGACCCTGATCCCGACCGGCGAGATGGCGAAGGTGGCGGGCACACCGTTCGACTTCCGCAGGCCCAAGCCGCTCGGACTGGACATCCGCGAGGCGCACGAACAGATCCGGTACGGCCGGGGCTACGACCACAACCTCGTGTTCGACAAGGGGATCACCGCGGAGCCCGAGCATGTGGCCACCGTCACCGAACCCGTCTCGGGGCGGGTGATGCGGGTCGCCACCACCGAGCCGGGGGTGCAGCTCTACACCGGCAACTTCCTCGACGGCACCCTGACGGGCACCTCGGGGCGGATCTACCGGCAGAGCGACGCGTTCTGCCTGGAGACCCAGCACTTCCCGGACTCCCCCAACCAGCCGGCGTTCCCCACCACCGTGCTGCGGCCGGGGCAGACGTACCGGAGCACGACCGTGCACTCCTTCGCCGCGGAGTAGCGCCCGGACCCCCCGCGTCCGGCGGGGAACATCCGCCGGCCGCGGGTGAGATCCCGTGGCCCGTGCCCCGTGGCCGGCGGCCGGGGGAAGGAGGTGACCCCGGGCCGCCGGGCCCGCGCACGGGGGCGGTGCCCTGCGGCATCGCCCCCGCGTGCGTTCCGGGCGTCCGCGCCCCGGACCCCGTAGGGCGCGCCCGAAATCCGCAGGGGCCGCCGGGCCCGCTTCCCGGCCAGGCCCGGGTGGGCGGCCCCGCGCACGATCCGCCGCCCGAGCAGGACGAGGACCACCGGCAGCGGGGCGGCCGGGGACGCGGTCGGGCGAGGAGTGCCGGCGTACGCCGTCCAGCCCGGTGTTCGGCATGCCGAATGCCTTTCGCAGCCCCGAACGGAAAGTAGGAGTGAAACACCGTCCGCGTCAATGGCGCGCGCGGAAACGACCGCGGACGCCGGGGCGGGGTCCCGCCCGCACCGGGGCGCACCCGCGTACCGGCGCCCGCGGTTCCCCTCCGCGGGCCGACCGGCTCAGCCGTCCAGGCTGACGATCATCTTCCCGGTGTTCCGGCCGCGCAGCATGCCGAGGAAGGCGTCCACCGCGTTCCCGATGCCCTCCACCACCGTCTCGTGGTACTTCAGCTCACCGGAGCGGAGCCAGCCCGAGACCTCCTCGGTGAACCGCGGACGCAGGTCGGAGTGGTCTTTCACGAGCATGCCCTGGATCCGCAGCCGCTTGCCGACCACCAGTGCCAGGTTGCGCGGGGCGGCGGACGGCTCGGTGGCGTTGTACTGGGAGATCATCCCGCAGACGGCGACGCGGCCGTGCACCTTCAGCGAGCCGATGGCGGCCTCCAGGTGCTCCCCGCCGACGTTGTCGAAGTAGACGTCGATGCCCTCGGGCGCGGCCTCCTTCAACTGCCGGGCCACCGGGCCGTCGTGGTAGTCGAAGGCGGCGTCGAAGCCGTACTCCCCGGTCAGCAGCCGCACCTTCTCCGCCGATCCGGCGCTGCCGACGACCCGCGAGGCGCCCTTGAGCCGGGCGATCTGGCCGACCAGGCCGCCGACCGCGCCCGCCGCGCCGGAGACGAAGACGGCGTCCCCCTCCTTGAAGGAGGCGACCTCCAGCAGGCCGGCGTAGGCGGTCAGCCCCGGCATGCCCAGCACCCCGAGGTAGGTGGTCGGCGGAGCCGCCTCGGCGGAGACCTTCGCCGCGTGCCGCGCGTCCAGGGTGGCGTACTCGCGCCAGCCGAGCCCGTGCAGCACGTGGTCGCCCGGGGCGTAGCCCTCGGCCTCGGAGGCGAGGACGACTCCGACCGCCCCGCCCTCCATCGGCTCGTCGAGCCGGTACGGCGGGACGTAGGACTTCACATCGTTCATCCGCCCCCTCATGTACGGATCGACCGAGAGGTACAGGTTGCGCACCAGGATCCGTCCGGGCCCGGGGGCCCGGACGGGCGCCTCGCGCAGCGCGAAGTCCTCCGGGGCGGGCCATCCCTTCGGACGGGCGGTCAGGTGCCACTCGCGTCCGGTCGCGGGCAGAGTCACGGGAGAACCTCCAGAAGCTTCAGACAGTGAAACAACGTTCTCCTTGACATTTCACACTGTCAAGCAAATCGGTAGGCTGCGGGCATGTCCCCTCCCTCCGGCCGCTCCGGGTCCGCCGATCCGGTCACCCTCGAGGTCGTCGAGCTGATCGGCGCGGCCGTCGCCCGCTACCACCGGGAATACGACGAGGCGGCCGCCCGGTACGCCCTCACCGGCGCACAGGCCCGGCTGCTCGCCCTGCTCACCCACCGGCCCCTGCCCATGCGGGAACTCGCCCGGCGGCTGCGGTGCGAGCCGTCGAACGTGACGGGCATCGTCGACCGGCTCCAGGACCGCGGCCTGGTCGAGCGCCGCCCCGACCCGGACGACCGCCGCGTCAAGCTCGCCGCCGCCACCGCCGAGGGCCGTCGGACCGCGGAACGGATGCGCACCGCACTGGACTTCGCACGGGCCCCGCTGGCCGAGCTGGACCCGGGGGAACGCGCGCTCCTGCGCGACCTGCTCAGACGCGTCCTGGACACCGGGCAGCCGGAGAACAGCGGGGACCGGCGGGACTGACGGCACTGACGGCACTGACGGCACTGACGGCACTGACGGCACACCGAGCCGACACGACCCGCACCCGACCGGTCAGGTCGCTAAGTGCACCACCACAGAAAGCGGTCGCAGGTCTCGTCCGGCTCGGGTTCGGGGTCGGGCTCGGGTTCCCGGGACTGCCCCGGGGGCGACGGATCGGGCCGCTCCGGCTCCGGCTCCGGACGCTCCGGCTGCCGGGTGTCCCCGGGAGGCTCCGCGGGCAGGGTGGCACCGTTTCCGGGCGTAGCCGCCGAGGAGGCCGCCGACGCGGAGGCGTCCGGCTCGGCCGAGGGCCCGGCGGAGTCCGACGGCCGCGTCGAGGGGGAGCCCGAGACCGAGGGCCGGGGCGAGCCCGACTCCGGGGACGCCGTCCCGTCCGGGGTCCCGCCGCCCGCGGGCCGCCGTTCGGCCTCCGGCTCCTCGCCGGACGGGCCGCTCCCGGGGTCACCGGGCTCGTCGTCCATCGGAAGGGCGGGCAACTGCTTCAGCACGCTCTCCGTGGTGAGCTCCGCGACGCCGAGGGTGGCCAGCCCCGCCCCGAATATCACGCCCATGACGATCCTGCGGCGCCGGCGCCCCGGATACACCCGGGCCCGGCGGCCGCGCCGCCCGGGGGGCGGGACCACGTTCCCGGTGTTCCCGGTGTTCTCGGTGTTCCCGGTGTTCTCGGTGCTCTCGGTGCTCTCGGCGTCTTCGGTGTTCCCGGCGCCGTCCCCGGCCGGAGCGTCACCATCGTCCCCGGGGCGCCCTTCCGCGCGCCACCGGAGAACATCATGGGAGTCCTGGGGCAGAGGGTCGTGGGACTCTCCGGGGATCCGGTGAGCCCCGGGGACGTCCTGGTGGCCGGGGCCGCCATGCTCGCCGTGCCCCGCGTAGCCGTCATAGCCGTCATAGCCGCCGTAGCCGCCATGGCCGTCGTAGCCGCCATGAGTGCCGTGGCCGCCGCGCGGACCGTACGGATCGGGTCCCGGCCCGGAGGACTCCGCCCCGACATCCGGCATGACCGACATGTCCACCGGCGCCAGGCGCTCACTGGGGACACCGCACCCCGGACAGGACAGGGCGCCATTCAGGTGCCGCCGGCACGTGACGCAGTAGATCATGGGGTCGGCAGACTATGGTTACCGGCACGTAGGACGGAAGGGCTTTCCCGTGAAGGTTCTGTGTCGGCCCGCACGGCGTCACCCCGCGAAGGGCCGCTGGGCCGACCCCTGCCCCGCGTCCGGCAGCACCAGGAGCGAACCGGCCCACGGCTGCGCCGCGGGGTCGACACCCACCCGGGCCGTGGTGATGTAGAGGTCCCGCAGCCCCGGGCCGCCGAAGGCGCACGCCGTGGTCTGGGAGGCCGGGACGGCGACCGTACGGTCCAGCCGGCCGTCGGGGGTGTAGCGCCGCACCGCGCCGCCGCCCCACAGGGCGACCCAGACGCAGCCGTCCGCGTCCACCGTCAGACCGTCGGGGAACCCCGCCCCCTCCTCGATCTCCGCCAGTGGCCTGCGGCCGGTCACCTCGGTGCCGCGCACGTCGAAGACGTCGACGCGGCGCGTGGGGGTGTCGACGTAGTACATCAGCCGCCCGTCCGGGCTCCAGCCCGTGCCGTTGCTGATCGTCACCTCCGACAGGATCTCGCGCGCCGTTCCGTCCGGGGCGATCCGGCCGAACGTGCCCCCGCCCGGGGTCTCGTCGTAGGCCATCGTGCCCGCCCACAGCGCGCCGTCCGGGGCCACGGCGGCGTCGTTGCCGCGGCGGCCCGGAACGGGGTCGCGGTGCAGCCAGGAGAAGGAACCGGCCACGTCGTACAGCCCCACCCCGTCACGGAGGTTGACCACCAGGCCGCCGCCCGCACGCGGCTTGGCCGCGCCCACGTGCTGCTCGGTCGCCAGCACCGTGCGGCGCCCGTCGGCGGGATCCCAGGTGTGCACCCGGCAGGAGAGGACGTCCACCCAGATCAGCCGTCCGCGCGCCGCGTCCCAGGTCGGCCCCTCTCCCAGCAGCGCGTCATGACGCACCGCGATCTCGGGTCCCGCCGCCCCCGCCGTCCGCGTCATCCGGGATGTGCCCGTTCCGGCCATGCCCGCAGTCCCCTCGCTCGTCTCTTCCCCCGTGTTGCGGTGCCCCCGTGCGCCGGCACTCAGGCGGCGCTGCGGTGGCCGAGCCGCGCCGAGAGGTCGGCGGCGCCCCGGGCCGCCAGGGCCTCCAGTTCGGCACACCGCCGGCCGTTCCACCGGATGGTGGGCACCGAGATGCTCAGCGCCGCGACCACCCGGCCCGTGCTGTCGCGCACGGGCGCGGCCACACAGCTCACGTCCGGGTTCGACTCCCGCTCCTCGACGGCGATGCCGCGTACGCGGATCCGCGCCAGCGCCTCGCGCAGTTCGTCCGGCGAGGTGATCGAGTTCTCCGTCATCGCCCTCAGCGGCTTGCCGCCGGGTCCGGGCAGCCGGGTGCCCAGCTCCTCCTCCGGCAGCGAGGCCAGCAGCATCTTGCCCACCGCGGTGCAGTGCGCGGGCAGCCGTCGCCCCGCGGCGGAGACCATGCGCACCGCGCGGGTGCTGTCCACCTTGGCGATGTAGATGACGTCCATGCCCTCCAGGACGGCCACGTGCACGGTCTCGTCGCAGGTCTCGGCGACCTCGCGGGCCACCCGCCGGCCCTCGGCCGCGAGGTCGAGCTGCTCGGCGTAGCGGCTCCCGAGCTGGTAGTTCCGCACCCCCAGCCGATAGTGTCCGGGCTGCTCGGGCACGGGCACCAGATACGAGCGGGCGGCCAGGGTGGTCACCAGCTCGTGGACGGTGGTGCGGGGCAGCCCCAGCTTGCGCGTGATCTCCGGCGCGGACAGGACGCCGTCCCCGTCGAGGAAGAGTTCCAGGATGTCCAGAGCCCTGGTCACGGCCGGTACGAGACGCCCCATCGCCGCCCCCCTTCTCCCGGGCCGTACGGTCCGGGCCTTTCGGCGTTCGTCATTCCGAAGAACCACCGGAATGACGGACACAGGCTAGCCACAGCCCGAGCCGGGCGGCAACGCACCCCGCGGCCGTACCGCCTTCCGCCGGCGGGCATGGACAGCGCCGGACGTGGGACTCGTGAAGCCGTGCCGGAGACCGCGCCGAGCAGGCAGCCCAGGAGGCCGGGGAAGCCGGGGAAGCCCGGCAGGGCCCCGGGGAACGGGCCGAGGACCACCGCGGCGGGCAGAGTCCCGGCCGACCGTCTCCGCCCCGGTGACATGGGACGAGGTCGCCGGCTGCGCACAGCCCGGCGACCTCGTCCACACGGCCGGCGGCATCTCCGCCCGGCTGGACCGGTACGGCGACCTGCTCGCCCCGCTGCTCGACCCCGCCCGCGCGGGGCGGGTGCCGGACGGCGGCTGAGCGCCCCCGGAGGGCCGGAGCCGGCCTCAGGTGCTGCTAGGTGTTGCTCGTGCCCCAGTCGTCGTCGAACGGCGTGTGCTGCTCGACCCGGCTGCCGCGCAGTGTGCGCACCTTGTCGGACACCGTGCCCGGCAGCCGGTCCCCCACCCGCTCGGACACCGTGCCGAAGGCCTTGGTGGCCATCTCCCGCCCGTTGTGCGTGGCGGTCTCGTACGCGTTGCGCACGGCGGGGTTCTCGGCGAACTGCCGGGCACTCTTGCGCAGCTTCTCGTACCGCTCGCGCCCGGCCCGTGTGCCGAGCACGTACCCGACGGCCACTCCTACGACGAACGTGAGCCGGTAGCGCATGGCTCCACCCTCTCCCTCAGGTATCTCCCTGCGCGCCCCGTCTCCCGGGGCGCGCACTGCCGGTCTGCGGCGGACACCCCACGCCTACCCCGAGGCACGGGGCGAATACCGATTTCGGAGCACCCCCCGGCATGCGCTACTGTATTGCCCACAGCGAGGGAGCGCCCCCGGGATACCGGCCGGGCCTCCCGCAGAGCAGTCCCCTGTAGCTCAATTGGCAGAGCAGCCGGCTGTTAACCGGCAGGTTACTGGTTCGAGTCCAGTCGGGGGAGCATCTCGAAGAGGTCCCGCGAGGGGCCTCTTCTTCTGTGTTCCCGCGGTGTTCCCGCGGTGTTCCCGCCGTGTCCTCCCGCGGCGCCGCGGCCCGCGTCCGTCCCCTTCGCCCGTCCGGGTGGCGACCGTTCCCCCGGTGCCCACGGGCCCGGCCCGGCCCGGCTCCACCCCGGCACGGGCGGGAGATCGTATGAGCGGCTATGCTGCGGCAGACGGCGCGCACAGTTGTGCGCGGCGCGCCGTCCCGGGGCGGTAGCTCAGCCGGTTAGAGCAGCGGACTCATAATCCGTCGGCCGTGGGTTCGAGTCCCACCCGCCCCACTCCGCTCCCTTCGCGGGCACGTTCCGGCCCACGTCGTTCCGGGCGCCGGGGCCGTCTCGCCCGAACTTCACCCGAAACCGTGCAGTGTGGCCGTTCCGCCCCGGCGGGTGCGTGCGGGCGGGCATCATGACGCGCATGTCCGTGTATCAGGTCTCCTGCCCGGCCCGGGTCCACTACCTCGACTCCGAGATCGACGAACTGCAGGACGTCCCCGACGGCGGCTTCCAGGTCGCCCGGTCCCTGTGGTGCCTGCTGGAGGCGGGGCACACCGGCCTCCACCACACCTTCACCCAAGGGCTGCGGGCGACGGACGAACTCCCGGCGCGGAACCTGTGGACGCGCTGGCCGGACGGCGACGAGTACGGTCCGCGGCGCGAGACCCTGATCCTGCCGCCCTGCACCGAGAAGTTCCTGGCCGGGACGATCGAGGAGGAGAGCTGCGGCCTGCCGGACGGGCACGTGGGCCGGCACGGCTTCGAGTTCGGCCCGCCGCTCACCGAGGCCGACGTCCTGCCCGAGTGGCTGTTCCGGATGTTCTTCGACTGATCCCGGCGGCGCGGACGGCACGGCCCCTCCCCCGGCACCCTCCCGTCCGCGTGTGGCCCGCCCACCAGCGAGAACGCGAGCTGCCCGGCCGACGGCCGAACCCCCTGTGAGAAACTTGCCGTCGTCCCGACCTCCGGGCTCCCCCACCGACGCAGCCGGCCCCGGAGCCCGCTCGATCCGTGTTCTCGGGGAGAAGCCTTGTCCATGAAACGCACGCCGCTTCCGGGAGTCGGCGTCCAGTACGACGTGACCACCCGCTCGGGACGGCACCTGTCCGTCGTCGTCCACCAGGACGGACGGCGGTTCCTCGGTTTCTACGCGGCCGACGACCCCGACACCTGCCAGGCTTCCTTCCGGCTCGACGCGGACGAGGCGGCGTCGATCGCCGCCCTGATCGCCCCCGACCCGGAGACCCCGGACCTGGCCATGGGCGAGCTGGACCTGGCCACCGAGCGGATCCCGGTCGCCGCCAAGTCCCCGTACCGGGGACGGCCGCTGGGCGACACCCGGGCGCGGACACGTACCGGCGCTTCGATCGTCGCCGTGCTGCGCCGGACGGCGCCGCACCCGGCCCCGGGGCCGGACTTCAGGCTGGAGGCGGGTGACATCCTGGTGGTCGTGGGCACCCGCGAGGGCGTCGAGGAACTCGCCCAGATCATCGCGGGGGGCTGAGTATGCACGACACCACCAGACTGCTCATCGAACTGGGCGCCATCATCCTCGGGCTGGGGATCATCGGGCGTTTCGCGGGCCGGATCGGGCTGTCCGCCATCCCCCTGTACCTGCTGGCCGGGCTCGCCTTCGGGCACGGCGGGCTCTTCGAGCTGAGCGCCAGCGAGGAGTTCGTCGCGATCGGCGCCGAGATAGGTGTCATCCTGCTGCTGCTCCTGCTGGGTCTGGAGTACAGCGCCTCCGAGCTGGTCGACAACCTCAGGACGCAGTACCCGTCCGGCGCGGTGGACTTCCTCCTCAACGCCACCCCGGGCGCCGTCGCCGCCCTGGTCCTGGGCTGGGGGCCGGTGGGCGCCGTGGCGCTGGCCGGTGTCACCTGGATCTCCTCCTCCGGCGTCATCGCCAAGGTCCTCACCGACCTGGGCCGGCTCGGCAACCGCGAGACCCCCGTCATCCTCGGCGTCCTCGTCATGGAGGACCTGGCGATGGCCGTCTACCTGCCGCTCCTGACCACCCTGGTGGCCGGGGTCGGACTGGCGAGCGGCAGCATCAGCCTGATGGTGGCCCTGGGAACGGTGGGCCTCGTCCTCTATGTGGCGCTGCGCCACGGCCGGCTGATCAGCAAGGCCGTCTCCTCCGACAATCCCGAGCTGCTGCTGCTGGTGGTGCTCGGCCTGACCGTTCTGATCGCCGGCATCGCCCAGCAGCTGCACGTCTCGGCGGCGGTCGGCGCGTTCCTCGTCGGCATCGCCCTGTCCGGCGAGGTGGCCGAGAACGCCCACCGGCTGTTCGCCCCGCTGCGCGACCTGTTCGCGGCGGTGTTCTTCGTCTTCTTCGGCCTGTCCACCGATCCGGAGAACATCCCGCCGGTGCTCGTCCCCGCGCTGATCCTGGCCGTGATCACCTCCGTCACCAAGGTCGTCACCGGCTGGTACGCGGCGCGGCGGGCCGGGATCAGCCCGAAGGGCCGCCTGCGGGCGGGCGGCGCGCTGGTGGCGCGCGGCGAGTTCTCCATCGTCATCGCCGGTCTGGCGGCCGGGGTGGCCACCCAGATCAGGCCGCTGGCCACGGCGTACGTACTGCTGCTGGTGATCATCGGTCCGCTGGCCGCCCGCTGGACCGAGCCGCTCGTGCGCGCCGTGCGCCCGCAACTGCTGGGGGTCCCCGCGGGTGGCACGGAGAAGGGGCCGGGGGCGGGGCCGGAGAAGGAGCCGGGGACGGGGCCCGACACGGTGTCCCGGGCGGATTCCCCCAGCGCCCCGGAGGGCACTCCGGAGGGACTGCAGTCTCCCGGCGGCCGATGAGGCATCATCTCCCTCCATGGGGATAGTCGCCGGTCTGGACAGTTCGTCCGAGTACACCCGCATCGTCGTCTGCGACGCCGACACGGGCGCCGTCATCAGACAGGGGTACGCCCCGCACCCGGTACCGGAGGACGGCGGGGCGGGCACAGAGGTGGCGGGCGCGGCCCGGCGCACCGAGGCCGACCCCCAGTCGTGGCTGCTCTCGCTGGGCGAGGCCGCGTCCGGGGGGCTGCTGGAGGGCGTCCAGGCGATCGGGGTCTCGGCCCAGCGGAACGGGCTGGTCCCGCTCGACGAGGCGGGCAACCCGGTACGGCCCGCGCTGGTGGGCAACGACCGGCGGGCGCAGACCTCGGCGGCCGATCTGGTGGAGGCGCTCGGCGGGCGGGAGTCCTGGGCGCAGGCGGTCGGCTGCGTGCCCCGGTCGGCGCAGCCGGTGACGAAGCTGCGCCACCTGGCGCGGCAGGAGCCGGAGGCGGCGCGGCGGGTGGCCGAGGTGCTCCAGCCGCACGACTGGCTGGTGTGGCAGTTGCTGGGACGCCCCCACCGGCGCACCACTGACCGCGGTGAGGCCTCGGGCACCGGCTACTGGTCGGCGGCGGCCGAGTCCTGGCGGCCCGACCTGGCCGAGCTGGCGCTCGGCCGCCCGGTGCGGCTGCCGGAGGTGGTCGGTCCGGCCGGGGCGGCCGGGCAGACCCCGGAGGGGCTGCTGATCTCTGCCGGTACGGGCGAGACGATGGCCGCCGCCTTCGGTCTGGGTGTCGGGACCGGCGACGCGGTCGTCTCCCTCGGTGTCTCGGGATCGGTGTTCTCGGTGCACCATCAGGCACTGGTGGAGCCGAACGGCATGATCACCTCGCTCGCCGACGCCACCGGTATGCATCTTCCAGTGGTGTACACGCTCAACGCGGCGCGGACGCTGCGCGGTGTCGCAGAGTTGCTGGGCACCGACCCGGAGGGGCTCTCGGCGCTGGCGCTGAAGTCCACACCGGGCTCGTACGGGCTGGTGCTGCTGCCCTATCTGGAGGGTGAGCGCACCCCCGACCTGCCGCACACCGCGGGCACCCTGGCCGGGCTGCGGCAGGAGAGCATGAAGCCGGAGCATCTGGCGCGTGCCGCCTTCGAGGGCATGCTGTGCGGGCTGGCGGACGCCCTGGACGTGCTGCGCGGCCGGGGGGTCCAGGTCAACCGGGTCTTCCTGCTGGGGCCCGCGGCCGAGCTCCCGGCGGTCCAGGCGATGGCCCCGGCCCTGCTGGGCGCCCAGGTGGTGATCCCGCAGCCCGCGGACTACGCGGCACTGGGCGCCGCCCGGCAGGCGGCCTGGGCGCTGGGGGCGGCCCGGGGCGCCCTCTCGCCGCAGCAGCCCCCGCACTGGCCCGCGCCCGCCGGCCAGGTCCTGGACCCGGGCGAGGAACTCGCGGTGGGTCAGGCGGTGCGGCAGCAGTACACGGCCGTGCGGGAGCAGACGCATCCGGGGGCGTTCGGCTGACCGGCCGGGAAGCCGGGCCCCGGACGGGACGGGAACGGGCCCGGCGGTACGGCCCGGCGGTACGGGCAGCCGCCCGGGGGCTGGGCCAGGATCAGTCCAGGTATCCCCTCAGCTGGTCCGCGTAGGCGTGGTCGCGGAGCTTGCCGAGGGTCTTGGACTCGATCTGGCGGATGCGCTCCCGGGTGACGCCGAAGAGGCGGCCGATCTCCTCCAGGGTGCGGGGGCGGCCGTCGTCGAGGCCGTAGCGGAGCTGGACGACCTTGCGCTCGCGCTCGCCGAGGGTGGACAGAACGGCCTCCAGGTGCTGGCGCAGCAGCAGGAAGGCGGCGGACTCCACGGGGGAGGGGGCGTCGCCGTCCTCGATCAGGTCGCCGAGGTTGACGTCCTCCTCCTCGCCCACCGGGGCGTGCAGCGACACCGGTTCCTGGGCCAGCCGCAGCACCTCGCTGACCCGTTCGCCGGTCAGGCCGAGCTGGGCGGCGACCTCCTCGGGGGTGGGCTCGTAGCCGCGTTCCTGCAGGATGCGGCGCTGGACGCGGATGACCCGGTTGATCAGTTCGACGACGTGGACGGGGACACGGATGGTGCGGGCCTGGTCGGCGAGCGCCCGTGACATCGCCTGGCGTATCCACCAGGTCGCGTAGGTGGAGAACTTGTAGCCGCGGGTGTAGTCGAACTTCTCCACCGCCCTGATCAGCCCCAGGTTGCCCTCCTGGACCAGGTCGAGCATGGTCAGCCCACGTCCGACGTATCGTTTCGCCACCGAGACCACCAGCCGCAGGTTGGCCTCTATCAGCCGGCGCTTGGCGATGCGGCCCATGACCACCAGCCGGTCGAGGTCGAGGGCGAGCCGCTCGTCGAGGTCCGGGGTCCGGCCGAGCTTCTCCTCGGCGAACAGTCCCGCCTCGACGCGCCGGGCCAGTTCGACCTCCTCGGCGGCGGTGAGCAGGGGGATGCGGCCGATCTCGCGCAGATACTGGCGGAAGAGGTCGGCCGCGGGGCCGGAGCCATCGGACCGTGCCGACGGCGGGGCGAGCGGCGGCTCGGCGTCCCGGTCCGGGAGCGTCTCGGGATGACCGGGCGGGGTACCCGGCGGCCCGGCCGGTTCCACCGCGGTCGGATCCGGGAGGTCCCCGGCGGCCGGGGCGGCCGGGGATTCGCAGTCGGCGGGGGTGCCGGTGGGGGCGGCGAGGGCCGCGCCGTCCAGGGTCCGGGTCTGCACGGGGGCGGCCTCCAAGCTGATCGCTGCCGGTGGGGGGACGACACGCGAGACAAGGACGGACGGACACGGACACGACGGACGCGGCCGTACGCCGTCCGCCCCGGGGCGGGCGAGCGGCTCTTTGGGGGATGCGCGCTCCGGGACTCAGGAACCCTTCCCAGTGTGCGCCACGACACACTCCGCCCACGAGAGTCGTGCGCCCAGTTTTTGGGCCCGGCCGGCACCCGGTGTGCACGGGCCGTCACGGAGACCCACCGGAAGGGACCGGGGCGGACGGCCGGGAACGGCCGTCAGGACCACAGCGCGGCGGCGCCCCGGTCGCGCAGTGCCCGGCCGTACTGCTCCAGCGTCCACAGCTCCTGGGACACGGCGGTCTGCTTCTCGTCGCCGCTGCTCACCAGGCGTTCGAAGGTACTGCGCAGCTCGGCGATCCGGCGGTTGACCGCCTCCAGACGGACCTTGACCAGGAACTCCCCGGCGTACATCTCGTCGGGCTCGCGCGGGGTCATCAGGGGCTCGACGCTCAGCTCGGTGATCATCGACCGCATGGTGTCGTCCGGCGCGGCGGCGCGCACCCGGACCAGGTACTCGCCGTCGGCCCGCTCCACTCCCCCGGCCTTCTCGATCGCCTGGCGCACCGCCGCGTAGGGGGCGGCGGTGAACTCGTCGGCACCGTAGGCGTCGAAGAGCGGGGCGACCAGTTGCGGGAACTGCAGCGCCAGCTTGAGCAGTTCGCGCTCGGCCCGCAGCCGGGGGGTGCGCAGGTCGAGCCGGGGGCCGCCGGGCACCGGTCCGGGGGCCACGGGCACCGCGGACGCTCCGGCCGGGTGGCCGCCGCGGTACCGCGGACCGCCCTCGGGGGCGCCCCCGCGCTCGCGGAGCCGGCGGGCGAGCTGTCCCACCCGGCGTACGACGAACTCGGTGTCGAGGATGCCCAGCATCCCGGCCAGCCGTACGGCGTACTGGTGCTGGATCGAGCCGTCCTTGATCCGGGCGACGATCGGCGCGGCCTCCTCCAGCGCGGCGGCCCGGCCCTCGGCGGTGTCCAGGTTGTGCTGCCCGGTGACCGAGCGGATGGCGAACTCGAAGAGCGGGGAACGCCCTTCCACCAGCCCCCGCACCGCCTCGTCCCCCTCGGCCAGCCGCAGCTCGCACGGGTCCATGCCACCGGGGGTGATGGCGATCGAGGTGCGGGCGGCGAACTTCTGGTCGTCCTCGAAGGCGCGCAGCGCGGCCTTCTGCCCGGCCGCGTCGCCGTCGAAGGTGAAGACCACCTCCGAGCGGGAGTTGTCCATCAGCAGCCGCCGCAGGATCTTGATGTGCTCGCCGCCGAAGGCGGTGCCGCAGGTGGCGATCGCGCCGGTGATCCCGGCCAGGTGACAGGCCATCACGTCCGTGTAGCCCTCGACGACCACGGCCCGGCCGGTCTTCGCGATCTCCCGCTTGGCGAGGTCGATGCCGTACAGCACCTGGGACTTGTGGTAGATCGCCGTCTCGGGGGTGTTGAGGTACTTCGGCCCGTTGTCGTCCTCGCGGAGCCGGCGGGCGCCGAAGCCGACGACCTCGCCGGTGATGTCGCGGACGGGCCACATCAGCCGGCCGCGGAAGCGGTCGATGGGCCGGCCGTTGCGGCTCTCCTGGGCGAGGCCGGCCAGGATCAGCTCCTTGTCGCTGAAGCCCTTGCCGCGCAGGAAGCGGGTCAGGTGGTCCCAGCCGGCCGGGGCGTAGCCGACGCCGAAGTGGGCCGCGGCGCCGGAGTCGAAGCCGCGCTCGGCGAGGAAGCGGCGGCCGGTCTCGGCCTCGGGCGAGTCGAGCCGCTCGGTGTAGAAGGCGGCGGCGGCCTTGTGCGCCTGGACCAGCCGGATGCGCTCGCCCTGCTGGCGGCCGGGCGCGTAGCCGCCCTCCTCGTAGCGCAGGGTGATCCCGGCCTGGGAGGCGAGCCGCTCGACGGCCTCGGAGAAGGAGAGGTGGTCCACCTTCATCACGAAGTCGAGGGTGTCGCCGCCGGCCTGGCAGCCGAAGCAGTGGTAGAGCCCCTTGCTCGGGCTGACGTGGAAGGACGGGGACTTCTCGTCGTGGAAGGGGCACAGGCCCTTGAGGTTGCCGCCGCCCGCCGGGCGGAGCTGGAGGTACTCCGCGACGACGGCGTCGATCGGGACCGCGTCCCGTACCGCCTTCACGTCCTCGTCGTTGATCCGTCCCGCCACGGCAGAAGTCTACGGCCGGCCCCCGACACCTCCGGCACCCCGGGCCGCCGGCGGCCGCCGCCGTTCCTTGCCGGGAGGTTCCCGGTCCGTTTCCCGCCCGGCCCCCCGGCCGTCACCCCACCGGAGAACGGCACGGCGGGAGCGAGCAGGATGTTCACCAGGGACCCGGGAAGGCGGAACCGGATGCGCGTGCTGACATGGAACCTGTGGTGGCGGTTCGGCCCGTGGGAGGAACGGCGCAAGGCCGTCCTCACCGTGCTGCGCGAGCTGCGGCCCGACGTCGTCGGCCTGCAGGAGGTGTGGGAGCACGGCGGGGGGAACCGCACGGAGAACCTCGCCCGGTGGCTCGCCGACGAGCTCGGCCTGCACTGCGCCTGGGGCCCCTCCGACTCCCCCGGGCGCTGGCAGCGCCGGCTGGGCGACCCGTCCGTCGGCATCGGCAACGCGGTGCTCAGCCGGTGGCCGGTCCTGGAGAGCGAGGTGCTGCGGCTGCCCGCGCCCGAGGAACTGGACGACGGCCGGCTGGCCCTGTACGCGCGGCTGGACCTGCCCGGGCACCCGGTGCCGTTCTTCACCACCCATCTGGCCTCGGCCGCGCACGCCTCGGCGGTCCGGTGCGGGCAGGTGACGGCCCTGGCCCGGTTCGTCGCGCTCCACCGCGGCGGCACCGACTTCCCGCCGGTGGTCACCGGGGACTTCAACGCCCGGCCGGAATCCGACGAGATCCGGCTGCTCGGCGGCTCCCTGACCGCTCCCGCCGTCCCCGGCCAGGTGCTCCTCGACGCCTGGGAGCACGCCGACCCGCGGGCGCCCTCGGCCACCCGGGACGCGGCGAACCCCCATGTCGCGGCGGCCTTCCGGCCCAGTGCCCGGGTGGACTACATCCGGGTCGGCCCGCCCGGCCCCGGCGGGCTCGGCCGTGTCCGCTCCGTACGGCGCGCGGGCGACCGCCCGGTGGACGGCGTCTGGCCCTCCGACCACGCGGCGGTCCTGGCGGACCTGGCGGACCTGGCGGACACTCCCTCCGGCTGAGCCGGGCCCGGCGCCGGGGCGTCCGCGTGTCCGGCAATGCCCTGGACGCCCGGTGCCGGGCGCGGGAAGGATCGTCACCATGACTCAGCAGCCCGCACCGCAGCCCGTGAACCTGACCGAGGCGCTGGCCTCCTTCGACGACGTGTACAGTCCGCGGATCGTCACCCGCGTGAACGACTACGACGTACGGATCGCCCATGTGCGGGGCGAGCACATCTGGCACGTCCACGAGGACACCGACGAGTTCCCCTGCGCCCTCGGCGGCCCCGGCGCCCGTTTCGACATCGCCCTGCGCGACGCCGAGGGCAACGAGTCCACCGTCGTACTGCACAAGGGCGACACGTTCACGGTGCCCCGGGGCACCGAGCACCGGCCGTCCTCGCCGGGCGGGTCGATCATGATGTTCGAGCCGTCGGGCACGGCCACGACCGGGGACCGCTACGACGGGGACGTTCCCGCCCACGTGGACAGCACCACCGGTCACGCGCTGGGCTGATCCGCGCCGCGTGCCGCCGTCCGGCCCGCGGGCCGGACGGCGGCACGTTCAGTCGTCCTCCGGCATCGGGGCCGGCCCGGCGTTCCGCATCCGCCCGGGCGTCCAGTACTCCCCGGTGGCGGCGGGGCCGCGGTCCGCCGGGGCACCGGTCGTGGTGCCGGAGCGGGGCGGACCGGGCGGGCGGCGGCCGGTGCCGGCCGCCGCCCGCCGGACGAGCCCGGCGGCCAAGGCGGCGGCGACGGCCAGGGCGGCACCCGACGCCAGCACGGTTCTGCGGACCGTGGCGGTTCTCACCCCGGCACCTCCCGAAGTCCTGGACCTGCCCGGCCGCCGGCGGCGGTCAGGTCCTGCTGCCCTGGGCGTCGAACATCGCCTTGATGTTGTCGTCGAAGTACGGGCTGCGGTTCCAGCCCGCGTCGTTGACCGTGCTCATCACGCCGTTGGCGTATCCCAGGCCGCTGCTGTCGCTGTACTCGCGCAGCCACGGGCCGCCGCTCGACCCGCCGCCGAAGTCACACTTTATCTGGATGCGGCCGTCCAGGATGCCGACGCGCTCCGTGGTGCCGGAACACCACCACTGGACCTGGCCGCTGTCGCGGTCCACGGGGTAGCCCCAGACGGTGACGGCCTGCGCCCGGTCGTAGTTCCAGCTGAGTCCGTGGCCGCCGGTGGCGTCGACGAGCTTGTCGCCGCCGCTGGGCCAGGTGGTCACCATGGCCGCGTCCCAGGCGAAGCTGCTGTCGTTGACCCAGCCGTTGAACGAGCGGTACTCCTTGGCGGCGAAGCTGCCGAACGGGGCGGACCCGTCGCGGTACCGGGGGACGTAGGTCCAGTTCTCCATCCACTGGCCCGCCGTGCTGCCGTTGCCGCCGGTGTTGACGCAGTGGCCCGCGGTGAGAACCATCTGCTTCGACGGGCTGTTGAGGGCGCTGCCCGAGCAGACGTAGTCCCGGCCGTCGACCGGGTTGGTGAAGAACACCTTCCCGACGGCCGGGGTCTCGTCCAGCAGCACCGCGGCGTCGTCACCCCGTTCCACGGCGGGCGGCGCGGGCGGGGTGGAGCCGGCGGGGCCGGAGGTGTCCGCGGGCCGCCCGGCGGGGGCGGGCTCCGCGGTGCCGGGTAAGTCCGCCGCGGGTTCGTCGGCGGGTACGGCCTTCGCCATCCGCTCGGGGGTCCAGTACTCCGCGATCCGCTCGGCGGCGGGCGCGGAGTCGGCGGTGGTGCCGTCCGAGAGTCCGGGAACGGATCTGACCGTGGCCGACGGGCCCGCGCCCGGCGCTCTCTCGGCGGTGGTCTCCGCCGCGGCCGGCCCGTTCAGTCCGAGGACCAGCAGAGCGGCGGCGAGCGGGGGCAGCAGAAGACGTCGTATTCGACGCATGCGGTGTTTCCCTTCGAGTGGCGGAAAACCGGAAGCGAGATGCCAAGGAAATTTCCCTAATGCGAATTCTCGCTGTGGACGCCGACAATCTACAGAGATCGGAGCCGGGTGGGCAGGGCGCCTACCGGCCATCAAATTCTCACTTCCACCAGCTCGTTTCGGTACTCGTTCCTGCGATTTCGGCCTGCGGCGCAGCTGGGCGACGGTCATGGCACGGTACTTTTTCAGCCCGCGTAAGAATATGCCTACGCGAATACTCGACCCCGGAACCGTCGACGCTCGCCGACTCCCGTCGGCTCCCGTTGAATTCCGTGGGTCTCCGTGGGTCTCCGTCGGTTTCCGTGGGTTCTTCCGGCCTTCCCGCCCTCGCCCCGCCTCCGTCAACCGATGGCGGCGGTGGTGCCGCGGGGCCCGGTCAGGCGGGCGTGGAGCCGGCGGGCCGAGGCGTCGGTCAGGGCGGCGATCTGGTCGACGATCACCCGCAGCCGTGCGGCGTCGGTGCCGGCGGCCGCGTACAGCGTGCGGAACTGGGGGTCCAGCCCGTCGGGTGCGCGGGCCGTCAGCGCCTCGGCCAGCTCGGTCAGGACGGCGCGCTGCTCACCGCGCAGCCGTTCCTGGTCGGGGCGCTGCATCACATACCGGTCGGCGACGGCCTTGAGCACGTCGCACTCCAGCCGTGTCCCGCGCGGTACCACCAGGGCGGCGGCGTAGCGGGTCAGCCGGCCGGAGCCGTACGCGACCCGGGTGGCGCCCTCGGCGGCCAGGCAGAAGCGGCCGATGAGCTGGCTGGTGGCGTCCTTCAGCCGGGCCTGGGCGAGGGCCGTCCCGTCGTAGCCGTGCGGCCACCACTCCTGGTCCAGCAGCCGGTCCAGCGCCTCCGCGAGTTCGGCCTCCGCGGTGCCGGGCGGCGCGTAGCGGCGGGCGGCGAGGGAGAGGACCTCGCGGCGTTCGGACTCGGCGAGCAGCAGGTTGGGGTCCAGATGCCCGGCGTGCAGACCGTCCTCGACGTCGTGGACGGAGTAGGCGACGTCGTCGGCCCAGTCCATGACCTGCGCCTCGAAGCACCGCCGGTGCCCGGGGGCGCCGGCGCGGAACCAGGTGAAGACCGGCAGGTCGTCCTCGTACACGCCGAACTTTCCCGAGCCCGGGTCGGTGGGGTGGCCGCCGCGCGGCCAGGGGTACTTGGTGGCGGCGTCCAGCGCCGCGCGGGTGAGGTTGAGGCCGACGCTGACCAGCCGTTCGCCGCCGTCCGGCCCGGTCCCCGTCACGAACCGCTTCGGCTCCAGCCGGGACAGCAGCCGCAGCGACTGGGCGTTGCCCTCGAAGCCGCCGCAGGGCGCGGCGATACCGTCCAGCACCCGCTCGCCGTGGTGACCGAAGGGCGGGTGGCCCAGGTCGTGGGCGAGGCAGGCGGCCTCCACCAGATCCGGGTCGCAGCCGAGGGCGGCGCCCAGCTCCCGGCCGACCTGGGCGCACTCCAGGGAGTGGGTCAGCCTGGTGCGGGGGGTGGCGTCCCACTCCTGCCCCGCGCCGCCGGACCGGTCGGGGGCGACGACCTGGGTCTTGCCCGCGAGCCGCCGCAGTGCCGCGGAGTGCAGCACCCGGGCCCGGTCGCGCTGGAAGGCGGTACGGCCGGGCCGCTTGTCGGGCTCGGGCACCCAGCGCTCCAGCGCCGCCTCGTCGTAGGAGGCCGTGCGGGGGGCGGTGCCGGCAGGGGGGTGCGGGTGGGCAGGGGCGTGGTGGGTGTCGGGATGAGCGGCGTCCTCCATGCCGTACGGATCGCCATGCCTGCCGTGCATACACCGACGGTATCGGCCACGGCCGACAGTCGCGCCGGGGCCGCCCTCCGGCCGCCGTGCCTAACGCGCCGGGCCGCCCGCCGGCACCGGCACCGGGCGTCCGGCCCGGAGGCGGCGGGCCGGGGCGCGGAAACGGGCCCGGGCCTCGTCGTAGCGGTGCAGCACCAGGCGGGCCAGGGCCGGGTGCGCGCCCAGCGGACCGGCCGCGGGCAGCTCCGGCACGGCCCGCGCGCACCGGGTGGCGAAATGGCCGGGAGCGGCGAAGTACGAGGCCAGCGCGGGCCGCCGGCAGCCGGCCCGGCGCAGGGCGGCCACCGCCTCGGGAACGGTCGGCGCCGCGGCCGAGGCGTAGGCCGGAAGCACCGGCACACCGCCGAGCCGGGCCGAGAGCAGGGCGGCCGTCCGCCCGGCGTCCCGGGCCGACTCCGGATCGCGGGAGCCGGCGGCGGCCAGCACCACGCCGTCCGGTGCCCCGCCTTCGGGGACGGCCTCGGCGAGCCGTGCGGCCAGGGCCTCGGCGAGCAGGGGGTGCGGCCCCAGCGGGGCGGCGGTCCGGATCTCCAGGTGCGCGGCGGCGGCCGCGGCCCGGGGGATGTCGTGCTTGACGTGGTAACCGCGGCCGAACAGCAGCGGGACCAGCACCGCGGGACCGGCCGGCAGCGCGTCCAGGGTGTCCGGCAACAGCGGCTCGTTCAGCTCGATGTGCCCCGGCACCACCCGCAGCCCGGGCCGCAGCGACCGCACCAGCTCCAGCAGCGCGGTGATCGCGGGCAGCGCCTCCGGGTCGCGGGAGCCGTGGGCGACCGCCACCAGGGCGGGCGCGGGCCGGACGGACGGCGCGGCGTACGGCACGGAGGGCGGCGGGTGGAGACTCATGCTCCCAGTCTCAAGGCGCGCGATTGCCCCGCGGTTGCGCCCCTGTGACATCCGGTTGCCTGCGGCTCACCGCTCGCCGGCGGCCGCACTGAGGCCGGTGTCCCCGCCCCGTAACCCGCCCGGGCGCGGAACGTAACACGTGCGACGCACGCTGAGCGGTATGAGCGCGACGACTGCCCCGCCCACCGGGCCGGCCCCCGGCACCCCCTCGGCCGTCGGCGTCCCCGTCGACACCCACTGCCCGTACTGCGCCCTGCAGTGCGGCATGAGCCTGCGGCCCGGCACGTCCGCCGGGGCACAGGCCGCAGACGCCGGGGCGTCCGTGGAGGTGGTGGAGCGCACCGCGTTCGACGTGAACCGGGGCGCGCTGTGCGGCAAGGGACGTACCGCGCCCGCGCTGCTGTCCTCCGGGGTGCGCCTGACCGGTCCGCTCGTCCGCCGCCACCCCGGCGGGGGGCTGGAGCCTGCCTCCTGGGAGGAGGCGCTGGACCGGGTCGCCGCGGGCCTGTCGGGGGTGCGGACCGCCCACGGGCCGGACGCCGTCGGGGTGTTCGGCGGGGGCGGGCTGACGAACGAGAAGGCGTACCTGCTGGGCAAGTTCGCCCGGCTGGTGCTGGGCACCTCGCAGATCGACTACAACGGCCGGTTCTGCATGTCCTCGGCCGCCGCCGCCCACAACCGGGCGTTCGGCCTGGACCGGGGGCTGCCGTTCCCGCTGGCGGACGTCGCCCGCACCGGCTGTGTGATCCTGGTCGGCTCCAACCCCGCCGAGACCATGCCGCCCGCCCTGCGCTACTTCACCGAGCTGCGCGAGCGGGGCGGAAAGCTGGTCGTGATCGACCCCCGGCGCACCCGCACCGCCGAGCACGCCGACCTGCATCTGGCCCCGCGTCCGGGCACCGACCTGGCCCTCGCCCTGGGCATGCTGCACCTGGTGGTCGCCGAGGGCCGGGTGGACGAGGAGTTCGTGGCGGCGCGCACCACCGGCTGGCCCGCGGCCCGCGCCGCGGCGATGGCGCACTGGCCCGAGCTGGTGGAGCGGATCACCGGGGTGCCGGTGCCCGCGCTGCGCGAGGCGGTCGCGATGTTCTGCGACGCGGGGTCCTCGATGGTGCTCACCGCGCGCGGTCCCGAGCAGCAGTCCAAGGGCACCGACACCGTCGGCGCCTGGATCAACCTGTGCCTGGCCACCGGCCGGGCGGGCCGCCCGCTGTCCGGATACGGCTGTCTGACCGGACAGGGCAACGGCCAGGGCGGGCGCGAGCACGGCCAGAAGGCCGACCAGCTGCCCGGCTACCGCAGGCTGGACGACCCCGCGGCACGCGAGCACGTGGCACGGGTGTGGGGCGTGGAGCCCGAGGTGCTGCCGGGGCCGGGGCGCAGCGCGTACGAGCTGCTGGACGCGCTCGGCACCGACGGCGGCCCGCGCGCGCTGCTGCTGTCCGGCTCCAACCCGGTGGTCTCCGCGCCGCACGCCGCCCACGTCGAGGAGCGGATCGCCTCGCTGGACTTCCTCGCGGTCTGCGACGTGGTGCTCTCGGAGACCGCGGAGCTGGCCGACGTGGTGCTGCCGGTGGCCCAGTGGGCGGAGGAGACGGGCACCGTCACCAGTCTGGAGGGCCGGGTGCTGCTGCGCCGCAGGGCCGTGGCCGCCCCGCCCGGGGTGCGCACCGATCTGGAGGTGCTGAACGCGCTCGCCGCCCGGCTGGGCTGGGAGAAGGGCTTCCCCACCGATCCGGAGGAGGTCTTCGACGAGTTGCGGCGGGCCTCGGCCGGGGGCCCGGCGGACTACTCGGGCATCACCTACCGGCGCATCGCCGAGGAGGACGGCGTCTTCTGGCCCTGCCCGGAGGCTCCCGCCGGCGAGGGGACGGACGTCCCCGGCCCCGTCCCCGCCCCCGGTCCCGTCCCGCATCCCGGGACCCCGCGGCTGTTCCTGGACCGCTTCGCCACCCCCGACGGCCGGGCCCGCTTCGTGCCCGTCACCCACCGCCCCTCCGCCGAGGAGCCGGACGCCGGGCATCCGCTGCTGCTGACCACCGGCCGGGTGCTGGCCCAGTACCAGTCGGGCGCCCAGACCCGGCGGGTGGCGGAACTGAACGACGCCGCCCCCGGTCCGTTCGTCCAGTTGCATCCCCGGCTGGCCGAGCGGATCGGGGTCGCCGAGGGGGAACCGGTCGCGGTGGTGTCACGGCGCGGCCGGGCGGTGGCCCCGGCCCGGATCACCCCGGGCATCCGCCCGGACACGGTGTTCATGCCGTTCCACTGGCCGGGGGCGGGCCGTGCCAACACCCTGACCAATCCGGCCCTGGACCCGACCTCGCGCATGCCGGAGTTCAAGGTCTGCGCCGTCCGCGTGGAACGCGCGGACGGCGATGGGTAGCACGGAAGGTAGCACCGGCTGGGCACACCGGAGTAGCATCGAGGGTATGAAACTCAGTGTGAGCCTCCCCCAGGAGGACATCAGCTTCCTCGACGCCTACGCGGCCAGGACGGAGAGCGGATCGCGGTCGGCCGTGATACACGCCGCGATCGAGTTGCTGCGCGCGGCGGAGCTCGAACGGGACTACACAGCCGCCTGGCAGGAGTGGGACGAGGACGAGGACGCCGGGCTGTGGGACGGGACCACCGCCGATGGGCTCGGCGATGCGGCGCGGTGACGTCTACCTCATCGACCTGGCTCCGGCGCGCGGCAGCGAGGCGAACAAGGCCCGGCCGGCCGTCATCGTCTCCAACGACGCCGCCAACCGGTCGGTGGACCGGATGGGGCGCGGGGTGCTCACCGTCGTCCCGGTGACTTCCAGCACTGCCCGCGTCTATCCGTTCCAGGTACTCCTCAAGGCCGCCGACTGCGGTCTGCGCAACGACTCCAAGGCCCAGTGCGAACAGGTGCGGTCCGTGGCCGTGGAGCGGCTGCTGCACCGGATCGGCTCACTGCCGCCGCGCGTCCTCGCCGAGGTCGACACCGCGCTGCGCCGCCACCTGGCGCTGTGAGCGCTCAGGCCCCCGCGGCGCCGTCCGTCTCCGCCGCCACCCAGGCCAGGTAGTCCGCGCCGCCGCGGACCACGGGGGTGGCGATGATCTCCGGTGTGTCGTAGTCGTGCGCGGCGCGCAGGTACGCCTCCAGGGCGCCGTAGCGGGCCGCCGTCGTCTTCAGCAGCACCTGCCACTCCCGGTCGGCGCGCACCTCGCCCTCCCACCGGTACACCGAGGTGACCGGGCCGGTCACCTGCGCGCACGCCGCGAGCCGGGCCGCCACCGCGCCGCGCGCCAGCGCCTCGGCCTTCTCGGGGCTGTCGGTGGTGGTCAGCACCGTCAGCACGCCCGTCCCGTCCGCTCCGGCCGCTCCTGCCGCGTCGGTCGTCCCTGTCATCCCCTGCCGTCCCCTGCCGTCCCGTCGTGGCCTCCGCCGGGCCCACGACCCACCGTAGCGGGAGCCGCCGGGCTCCCCGATCACTCTTGCGGGGGATCTCCCTCCCCCATTCGGGCAAGTGCGTTGACCGTGCCCTCCGGGAGGGCGTTTTCTCCCGGCATGCGGACCGCCCGCGGACCGCTCCGTGTCCCCCGTCCTCCCGGAGCCGCCACATGACCGCCACGCCCCGCCGCCCCCTCCCGGCCGAGCCACCGGCCGGCGCGCCGCCGCGCTGTCCGGCCGGCCGGTCCCCCGCCCCGCTGTACGGGCCGGGTCTGGACGGGGACAACCTGCCGGAGCTGTACGCGCGGCTGCGCGCCCGTTACGGCCCGGTCGCCCCCGTCTCGCTGGCCCCGGGCGTGTACGCCTGGCTGGTGATGGGCTACCGGGAGGTGCTCCGGCTGGCCCGCGACGAGCGGAACTTCAGTCACGACCCCCGGCTGTGGAACCTGCCGCGCGAAGGCCGGGTGCCCTCCGACTCGCCGGTGCTGGCGTTCCTCGGCTGGCGTCCGGCGCTGATGTTCGCCGACGGACGGGCGCACCGGCGGCTGCGGTCGGCGGTCGCCGACACCCTGACCGGTATCGACGGACGCGAGCTGGTCCGCATGGTGCGGAACATGGCCGGCCGGCTGGTCGACTCCTTCGGGGAGGCGCGCGAGGTCGATCTCGTACCGCGCTACGCGCACCGGCTGCCCGCCCTGGTGCTGGCCCGGCTGCTGGGCACGGACGACCGGACGGGCCGGCAGCTGGCGGAGGCGGTCACCGGCGCCGCCGCGGCCAACGCCGACTCCGGCAACGCCGCCCGCCGCATGGAGCGCGTCCTGCTGTCGCTGATCGGGCACCGGCGGCGGCGGCCGGGTCCCGACGCCGTCTCCCGGCTGCTGGCGCACCCCGCCGCCCTGACCGAGGAGGAGGTGCTGCACAACCTGATGGTGACGGCCGTGGCGGGCTACCAGCCGACGAAGAACTGGCTGGCCACCTCGGTGCGCACACTGCTGACCGATCACAGTCTGCGGTCCTCGCTGGACAGCGGGCTGCTGACCCTGGACGACGTGCTGGAGACGGTGCTGTGGCGGTCCCCGCCCACCCAGAACCTCCCGGCCCGCTACGCCACCCGCGATCTGTGCCTCGGCGGGCAGGAGGTACGGGCCGGGGACATGCTCGTCCTGGCCCTGGCCGCCGCCAACGGCGATCCCGAGGCGGTGCCCCCGCGCGACGTGCCCGCGGCCGGGAACCGCGGGCACGTGTCCTTCGGCGCGGGCCCGCACACCTGTCCGGCGCGGGAGCAGGCCCGGCTGATCGTGCGGACCGCCGTGGAGGTCCTGTGGCACCGGCGGCCGGGCATGGAGCTCGCCGTGCCGGAGGAGGACCTGGTCTGGTGGACCTCGCCGTGGACCAAGGGGCTGGCGGCGCTGCCCGTCCGCTTCACCGCGCCGCGGACCGTCGCCGTACCGGCCCCGCCGACCCTGCCGGGCCCGGCGGCGGGTGCCCGCACACCGCCTCCGCCGGTGCCCTGACCGGGCGCCGGGCCGCACCCGGGGACGCGGCCCGGGGCTCACAGCCGCCCGGCGAGCGCATTGAGGTCAGCGTTGCCCCCGGGAAACAACGGTGATGCGGACGGGAAACAGCGGCGCCGCACGCTGCCTGTATGACTTCGAGAACGCGTGTGGTGGTGATCGGCGGCGGCATGGCCGCCGCGCGGCTCGCCGGGCAGCTGTCCGCCGCGTCCGACGACATGGACGTGACGGTCGTCGGCGAGGAGCCGCACGCGCCGTACAACCGGGTGCTGCTGGCCGAGGTGCTGGCCGGGCGGTACGCGCCGGAGGTGATCGGCCTCCCGGAGCCGTCCGCCGCCCGCTGGCTGCGCGGGGTGCGGGCCGTCCGGGTGGACCGGGACGAGCGGCTGGTGCGGTGCGACGACGGCACCTCGGTGCCGTACGACACGCTGGTGCTGGCCACCGGTTCGAACCCGGTGCTGCCGCCGCTGCGCGGCCTCTTCACCGATTTCCCCGGCAGCCCCGGCGGCCCCGGCCGCTCCGGCGGCCCCGGAGTCCCCGGCGCCGCCCATGAGCTGCCCCGGGGCGTGCACCCCTTCCGCACCCTGTCCGACTGCCGGGCGCTGGCCGGCGAGGCACGGCCCGGAACCCGGGCCGTGGTGGTCGGCGGCGGGCTGCTGGGGGTCTCCGCCGCCCGCGCGCTGAACGGGCTCGGCGTCCACACCGTCCTCGCCCAGCAGGGCGAGCACCTCATGGAGCGCCACCTCGACGCCCGCGCCTCGGCCCTGCTCCGCGAGCACCTGGAGAGTCTGGGCGTGGAGGTCCACACCCAGTGCCGGGTCCGCGGTCTGGAGACCGGGCCCGACGCCTCGGGCGGGCGGGCCGTCTCCGCCGTCGTCCTCGCCGACGGCTACCGGCTGGCGGCCGAGCTGACCGTGCTGGCCTGCGGGGTACGGCCCCGCGTCGGGCTCGCCCGGGCGGCCGGACTGGAGGTGCGCAAGGGCGTCGTCGTGGACGACGAACTGCGCACCGGCGACCCCCGCGTCCATGCCATCGGCGACTGCGCCGAGCACGACGGCGTGGTCTACGGGCTGGCGGGCGCCGCCCAGGAGCAGGCCGACGCACTGGCGCGCGTCCTGCTGGCGGCCGCACCCCGTACCGCCCCGTCGGCCGCCCCGCCCTACACCGGCACCCGGGCGCTGACCCGGCTCACCCTCGCCCCGGCCGCCACCGCCGCCGGCACCGCCGCCGGGCGTCCGCTGGATCTCGCCGCGTTCGGCGAGACCGAACCGCGGCCGGAGGACGACGTCGTCCACCTCGCCGACGCCACCCGCAGCGTCTACCGGAAGGTCGTCGTCCGCGGCGACCGGCTCGTCGGCGGGATCCTCCTCGGCGATCTCGGCACCGTCGGCGCGCTCGCCCGCACCTGGGAGGGCGACGAACCGCTGCCCTCCGCCCCGCTGCTCCACCTGCTCACCAACGATGGAGGCATCTGACATGCCACGGACGACACGCCCCACGATCGTCCTCGTCGGCCACGGGATGGTCGGCCAGCGCTTCCTGGAGGAGCTCGCGAACCGGAGGGTCACCGAGCGGGCCCGGGTGGTCGTGCTGTGCGAGGAGCCCCGGCCCGCGTACGACCGCGTCCAGCTCACCTCGTACTTCTCCGGGCGGACGCCCGAGGAACTGTCCGTGGTGGAGGAGGGCTTCCTGGCGGAGCACGGCATCGAGCTGCACCTGGGCGACCCGGCGGTCGCGGTCGACCGCGCGGCGCGCACCGTGACCTCCCGCACCGGACTGGAGATCGGCTACGACACGCTGGTGCTGGCCACCGGCTCGTACCCGTTCGTGCCGCCGGTGCCGGGGAAGGACAGCACCGGCTGCTTCGTCTACCGCACGGTGGAGGACCTGCTCGCCATCGAGGAGTACGCGAGGAACAGCCGGGTGGGCACCGTCGTCGGCGGCGGACTGCTCGGTCTGGAGGCGGCCGGGGCGCTCAACGGGCTGGGCCTTGAGACCCACATCGTGGAGTTCAACCCGCGGCTGATGTCCCTCCAGGTCGACGAGGGCGGCGGCGCCGCGCTGCGCCGCACCGTCGAGGGGATGGGCCTGATCGTCCACACCGGGGTCGCCGGGCAGGAGATCACCGCCGGCGCGGACGGGGCCGTCACCGCCATGACGCTGTCGGACGGCTCGTCGGTCGAGACCGATCTGGTGGTCTTCTCGGCGGGAGTACGGCCCCGCGACCAGCTCGCCCGCGACTGCGGTCTGGAGGTCGGCGAACGCGGCGGCATCGTCGTCGACGAGCGGTGCCGCACCGCCGATGAGGCCGTCTACGCCATCGGCGAGTGCGCGCGGACCGTGGACGGCGTGGTGTACGGCCTGGTCGCGCCGGGCTACGAGATGGCCCGCGTCGGCGCCGAGGCCGTCGCCGAGGCCGTCGCCGGGGAGGCCGGGGGGACCGGTTCGGTCTTCACCGGCGCCGACACCTCCACCAAGCTCAAGCTGCTGGGCGTGGACGTGGCCTCCTTCGGTGACGCGCACGGGAACACCGAGGGCTGCCTGGACGTCGTCTACTCCGACTCCCGGGCCGGGGTCTACAAGAAGCTGGTGGTCGCCGCCGACGGCACCCTGCTGGGCGGTGTGCTGGTCGGCGACGCCGAGGCGTACGGCATGCTGCGCCCGATGACCGGCAGCGTCCCGCCGGTGGCCCCCGAGCAGCTCGTGCTGCCCGCCGGGGCCGGGGCACCGGTGGCGCTCGGGCCGTCCGCGCTGCCCGACGAGGCGGTGATCTGCAGCTGCCACAACGTCGCCAAGGGCGCCATCCGCGCGGCGGTCACCGAGCACCGGTGCACCACCGTGCCGGAGGTGAAGAAGTGCACCAAGGCCGGCACCGGCTGCGGAAGCTGTGTGAAGGTGCTCACCACGCTCGTCAACGACGAGCTGGAGGCGAGCGGCGTCACCGTCGACAAGGGCCTGTGCGGCTGCTTCGCCCACACCCGCAGCGAGCTGTACGAGATCGTCCGCACCCTGGGGCTGACCTCCTTCGCCGCGCTGCTGGACAGCCACGGCCGCGAGGAGGCGCGCGGCGGCGACGGCTGCGAGGTCTGCAAGCCGACCGTCGCCTCGATCATCGCCTCGCTCGCCCCGGCGCTGGGCGCCAGCGGCTATGTGCTGGACGGCGAGCAGGCCGCGCTGCAGGACACCAACGACCACTTCCTGGCCAATCTGCAGCGCAACGGCTCGTACTCGATCGTGCCGCGCATCCCCGGCGGGGAGATCACCCCGGAGAAGCTGATCGTGATCGGTGAGGTGGCCCGGGACTTCGGCCTCTACACCAAGATCACCGGCGGGCAGCGGATCGACCTGTTCGGCGCCCGGGTGGACCAGCTCCCGGCGATCTGGGCCCGGCTGGTGGACGCCGGCTTCGAGTCCGGCCACGCCTACGGCAAGGCGCTGCGCACGGTGAAGTCGTGCGTGGGGCAGACCTGGTGCCGCTACGGGGTGCAGGACTCGGTGCGCATGGCGATCGACCTGGAGCTGCGCTACCGGGGCCTGCGCGCCCCCCACAAGCTGAAGTCGGCGGTCTCCGGATGCCAGCGCGAGTGCGCCGAGGCGCAGAGCAAGGACTTCGGGGTGATCGCCACGGCGAACGGCTGGAACCTGTACGTGGGCGGCAACGGCGGCGCCACCCCGCGCCACGCCGACCTGCTGGCCCAGGACCTGTCCGACGCCGAGCTGATCCGGCTGATCGACCGCTTCCTGATGTTCTACATCCGCACCGCCGACCGGCTGGAGCGCACCGCGGCCTGGCTGGAGCGGATCGAGGGCGGCCTCGACCACGTCCGCGACGTCGTCGTCCACGACTCGCTGGGCCTGTGCGGGGAGCTGGAGGCGCTGATGGCCGACCACGTGGCGAACTACCGCGACGAGTGGGCCGAGACCCTGAACGACCCCGACCGGCTGCGCCGCTTCGTGTCGTTCGTCAACGCCCCGGACGCCCCCGACCCGTCGGTGCGGTTCGTCCCCGAGCGCGAGCAGGTCAAGCCCGACCTGACGATCCTGTCCGGCCCCGACATCCCCGTCCGCACTCTCGAAGGGACCGCTTCCCGATGACCACCGCGCCGACTTTCGAAGCGACCGTCACCACCCCCGAGGACCTCCTGGCCGCCGCCCCGGCCGCGGCCGCGGCTGCGGCCGGGCCGCGGGTGGAGGTGCGCACCGCCGGCGGCTGGGCCCCGGTGTGCGGCCTGTCCGACCTGCTGCCGGGGCGGGGGGTGGCGGCGCTGCTGCCCGACGGCGGGCAGCTCGCCGTGTTCCAGGACCGGGCGGGCCGGACGTACGCCGTCGGCAACCGGGACCCGTTCACCGGTGCCTACGTCCTCTCCCGGGGGCTGCTGGGCTCGGCGGGCGACCGGGCGTTCGTGGCCTCGCCGCTGCTCAAGCAGCGCTTCGACCTGGCCACGGGCCGCTGTCTGGACGACGAGTCGGTCGCGGTGCCGGTGTATCCGGTGCGGACCCGCTGAGCGGTCCGGACAGCTTCGCGCATGCCCCCGCGGGTCCCGCCGGGCCGGGGCGCCCCGGAACAGGGGGCGCCCCGGCCCCGGCCCGTGTGGGGCGGGCCGGGGCGGGACCCGCCCGGCGCACCGTCCGCCCTGCCCTGACAGCCGGCGCACCGGACGGGGGACTGGGGACAGTCCCGGCCCCGGGGTCAGCCCGTGGCGCAGTTCTGTCCGCCGAGGGTGACGGGGGTGCCCTCCTCGGCGGCGCCGCCGCCGGTCTGGAAGCCGAAGGAGATCGTTCCGCCGGCCGGGACCGTGCCGTTGTAGCTCTCGTTGGTCACGGTGACCCGGGTGCCGCTCTGCGAGAACCTCCCGTTCCAGCCGTTGGCGAGGGTGACCCCCGAGGGCAGGTCGAACTCCACCCGCCAGTCGTTCACCGACCGGTCGGTGCGCACGGTGACGGCGACGACCGAGCCGGCGTCCCAGCGGTTGGAGATCTGGAAGGTGGCGCTGCAGTCACCGGCGGGCTCGTCCGGGTCGTCCGGCTCATCGGGGTCGTCCGGGTCGCCCGGGTCGCCGCCGCCGGCCGCCACGAAGGCGTCACGCAGCGCGTCGTAGGCCGGCTTGGGCCGGTAGTTGTCGTCCCAGGGGCAGGCCGCGCCCTCGCCCTCGAAGACGTCCGGCACCCAGGAGTCGCGGTCGCTGATGCCCCAGACGGTGATGCCGGAGCAGGCGTCCACCGCCAGACAGGCGTCGGCCACCGCGCGGTAGTCCCGGGCCTGCTGCTGCAGCTTGGAGCTGTCGGCGGGCATCCGCATCCGGATGTCCAGCTCGGTGACCGCGACCTCCAGGCCCAGGTCGGCGAAGCGCTGGAGGTTCTGCCGGATCGCGGAACCGTTCACGTTGCCGACGATGAGGTGGTTCTGGAAGCCGACCCCGTCGATGGGTACGCCCTGCGCGAGCAGGTCCTGCACCAGCCGGTACAGACCGTCGCTCTTCGCGTTCTGGGTCTCGGTGTTGTAGTCGTTGATGAAGAGCTTGGCGTCCGGGTCGGCGGCGCGCGCGGCCCGGAAGGAGTCGGCGATGTAGGACGCGCCGAGCTGCTGGTAGAACTTGCTCTGCCGGAAGCTGCCGTCCTCGTTGAACGCCTCGTTCACCACGTCCCAGCGCTGGACCTCGCCGCGGTAGCGGCCGACCTGGGTGGTGACGTGGTCGGTCATGATCTCGCGCAGCTCGGTGTCGGAGAACGAGCCGTTCTCCAGCCAGTCGGGCATCTGGCTGTGCCAGACCAGGGTGTGCCCGTAGACGAGCTGGCCGTTCTGCTGGGCGAAGTCGACCAGGCGGTCGCCGCCGGCCCAGTCGTACTGGCCGCGCTGCGGTTCGACCGACTCCCACTTCATGGCGTTCTCGGCGGTGACGCTGTCGAACTCGGTGGCGGCGATGTTGCGGTAGGTGCTGTCGTTCAGCAGGCTGTCGTTGACCGCCGTGCCGATGAAGCGGCCGGTGGGGTCCGCCACCTCCCGCAGGGAGGGGTCCGCTGCCTGGGCGGTCGCGGCGAACCCGAAGGTCACGGCCGCCATGGCGGTGGAGGCGGCTACAAGCGTCCTGGCTAAACGACGTACCGTTCTTTCACGGTGTGGCCTCATTGGGGGTGTCCCTCTCTCGACGCCCCGGAGCACTTTCCGGAAGACTGTTGGAAGGTTTCGAGGGTGCGCCGGGAACGGTAGAGCCGATGAGAACGCCCGTCAACGGTGTGCGCACGCGGAGGAGACGGCATGGGAGACGGCATGGCAGACGGCACAGCCGCTGCGAGCGGAGGGGTGGCGGAACAACGCGTCGCCCCCAAGGTGGAGCAGAAGGTGACGATCACCGCGATCGCCCAGGAGGCAGGGGTCTCTGTCCCCACGGTCTCGCGGGTGGTCAACGGCCGCTCCGACGTGGCGCCGGCGACCCGGGCCCGGGTCGAGGAGCTGCTGCGGCAGTACGGCTACCGCCGCCGCACGTCTTCCTCCGGGGACCGGCCCGCCCTGGTCGACCTCGTCTTCAACGACCTCGACAGCCCCTGGGCGGTGGAGATCATCCGCGGGGTGGAGGAGACCACCCACGAGGTGGGCTTCGGCACGGTGGTCTCGGCGATCCACGACCGCGCGGGCTCGGCCCGGCAGTGGATGCGCAATCTGCGGGCCCGCGCCTCGGGCGGGGTGATCCTGGTCACCTCGGTCCTGGAGCCGGTCCTGCACGAGGAGCTGCACCGGCTGGGCGTGCCGCTGGTGGTGGTGGACCCGGCCGGCTCGCCCGCCCTGGACGCGCCGACCGTCGGGGCCACCAACTGGGCCGGCGGCATGGCGGCCACCGAGCACCTGCTCGGGCTGGGCCACCGCCGCATCGGCTTCATCGCCGGACCGCCCCGGCTGATGTGCAGCCGAGCCCGGCTGGACGGCTACCGCGCCGCCCTGGAGGCGGCGGGGGTGCCGGTGGACGACCGGCTCATGGTGCCCGGCGACTTCTACCACGAGTCCGGTTTCACCGGCTGCAACAAACTGATGGACCTGGACGAGCCGCCCACCGCCCTGTTCGCCTCCAGCGATCAGATGGCACTGGGTGCCATCGAGGCGGTGCGGCGGCGCGGGCTGCGGGTGCCGGAGGACATCAGCGTGGTCGGCTTCGACGACCTTCCGGAGGTACGCTGGCTGGCCCCCCCGCTCACCACGGTACGCCAACCGCTGGTGGAAATGGGCAAGGTGGCGGCCCGCACCGTGCTGCGCCAGGCCCGGGGGGAGGAGCTGGACTCACCGCGGGTGGAGCTGGCGACGGAGCTGGTCGTACGGGCCAGCACCGCCGAACTGCGCGCCTGAGTCGGCTTCGGATGGGACACCACCAGGTCACAGCCTTATTACGCCCCCGAGTCCTGGGCCCGCTTTTTCGTCTTACCCGTTGACACGGGCTTCACGCATCCGTACGTTCCCAACACCACTACCGATAATTTTCGGAGTCCTTCCGGAAGGTATGCGATGCGAACAGCAGTGCAGGGCTCGGCCACGGCGGGCAGCAAGGGATTCCGGCGGCACCGCGCCGCCACACTGACGGCGACCGCGCTGGCCGCCTCACTGGTCCTCACCGCCTGCGGCAGCGGCGGGCCCGGCGACGAGGACGGGAAGGCCGGCGGCGAACTGGAGGTCTGGGTCTACCAGGACGCCTCCACCAAGGTGCAGGAAGCCGCCGTCAAGCGCTTCAACGAGAAGTCCGACATCAAGGCCAAGCTCGTCCCGGTGCCCGGCGAGAGCTACCAGGACAAGATGCGCAGCGCGATGGGCACGCCCAACGCGCCCGACATCTTCTTCAACTGGGGCGGCGGCAGCATCAGCAACTTCGTCGAAG
This sequence comes from Streptomyces carminius, assembly GCF_002794255.1. Lineage (GTDB taxonomy): Bacteria > Actinomycetota > Actinomycetes > Streptomycetales > Streptomycetaceae > Streptomyces > Streptomyces carminius. The sequence goes on along the minus strand of NZ_PGGW01000069.1, from coordinate 509,826 downwards.
AGGACATGCTGGTCGACCTGACCCCCGTGCTGGAGAAGGACACCGCCTTCAAGGAGTCGTTCATCCCGGCGATCCTCGACGAGGGCAAGGTCAACGACAAGTACTACGGCGTCCCGATGCGCGGTATGCAGCCGGTGATGCTCTTCTACAACAAGGACGTCTTCGAGAAGGCCGACGCCCAGCCCCCGAAGACCTGGGACGACGTGCTGAAGCTCGTCGACACCTTCAAGGAGGAGGGTGTCACCCCCTTCGCCCTGGCCGGCACCGACGCCTGGACCGAGCTGATGTGGGTCGAGTACCTGCTGGACCGCATCGGCGGCGCCGAGGTCTTCAACAAGATCCGCAGCGGCGACTCCGAGGCCTGGGGCGACCCGGCCGTCCTGAAGACCGCCGAGACCATCCGCGACCTGGTGGACCGCGGCGCGTTCGGCAAGAACTTCCAGTCGGTCAACTACACCTCCGACGGCGCCCCCACGCTCTTCGCCAAGGGCAAGGCCGCCATGCACCTGATGGGCAGCTGGGAGTACTCCAACCAGCAGTCCAACCAGCCGGAGTTCGCCGAGAACGGGCTGGGCTGGACCACCTTCCCGCCGCTGCCCGACGGCAAGGGCGACCCCAAGAACGTGGTGGGCAACCCCACCAACTACTGGTCGGTCAACTCCAAGCTGAAGGATGAGCAGCGCGAGGCGGCCATCGAGTTCGTCAAGACCGCCGCCGACGAGGCCTACGTCACGGACCTGGTGGAGAACGCCGAGGTGCCCGCCACCTCCGACGCCCAGGACAAGCTCGCCAAGCACCCGGCTCCCGAGTTCGCCGGCGACGTGTACGACCTGGCCCTCAACGCCCCGTCCTACACCCTCTCCTGGGACCAGGCGCTGCCCGCCCAGCAGGCCACGCCGATGCTGACCAACATCCAGAAGCTGTTCAACAAGCAGCTCAGCCCCGAAGAGTTCGTCGAAGCCATGAAGGCTGTGAAGTGAAGCAAGCAGCGACCTCGTCGCCGCGTGTGGGCCGCCCGGGCATTGCCTGGGCGGTCCCCGGCGTGTTGTTCTTCGTCCTGTTCGCCGTCGGCCCCATGCTGCTGGTCGTCTACCTGTCCTTCACCAACTGGGACGGACTGGGCAGCTTCCCCTCGGTCAGCGGCACCGGTAACTGGGAACGGCTCTGGAACGACCCCACCATGCGGCAGGCCATCAACCTGAGCCTCGTCCTCACCGCCGCCAGCTGGCTGATCCAGACTCCCATCGCCCTGCTGCTGGGAGTGTGGTCCGCGGGCCGCCAGAAGAACCGCGCCGTCCTCAGCGCGATCTTCTTCCTGCCCCTGCTGGCCTCCTCGGTGGCCCTCGCCCTGCTGTGGAAGTCGCTGCTGGACCCGAACTTCGGTCTGATCGCCGACATCGGCCCGTGGATCGGCCTGGAGCACGGCAACGTGCTCGGTGACGGAACGACCGCCATGGCCGCGGTCGCCTTCGTCGCCTCCTGGCAGTTCATCCCGTTCCACACCCTGCTCTACCAGGGTGGCGCCCGGCAGATCCCCAAGTCCTTCTACGAGGCCGCCTCCATCGACGGGGCGAGCGGCATCCGGCAGTTCTTCTCCATCACGCTGCCGCAGCTGCGGAACACCATCATCACCTCCTCGGTGCTGATGGTCGTCGGCGCGCTGACCTTCTTCGACACCGTCCTCATCCTGACCGAGGGCGGCCCGGGCACGGACACCACGATCGTGCCCTACCTGATGTACGAGACCGGCTTCCAGGCGTACGACATGGGTTACGCGAGCGCCATCGCCACCACCCTCGTGGTCGTCGCCACGGCCGTCTCCCTGGTGATGGTCCGGGTCTCCGGCTTCACCGCCATGCGCAGCACCCGGGAGGGGATGTGAAGACCGCCACGCGGCCGGAGAACCGGTCCTCCCGGAACGCCCCGGAGAAAACGCGGGCCCAGCAGGTCCGCAACGACCACGGCCTGCGCGGCAGGCTCCGTGCCGCCCGCAAGTGGAACGTCCCCGCGGGCGTCGCCTCCCTCATCTGGCTGGTCATCGTCGGCCTGCCGATGTACGTGCTGGTCCTCAGCACCCTGCGGAGCCGCCAGTCCTACTTCGACAGCGGCGCGCTCTCCTGGCCCGACAGCCTGACGCTGGAGAACTACCGCAAGGTGCTGGAGGGTGACTTCGTCACCTATCTGGTCAACACCGCGGTCGTCACGGCCGCCACCGCGGCGATCGTCATCGTGCTCTCGGTGGGTGTCGGCTACACCGTCGTGCGGACCCTCAGCGGGACCTCGCAGCGGATCTTCCAGCTCTTCCTGCTGGGTCTGGCCATCCCCGCCCAGGCGGTGATCATCCCCATCTACCTGCTGATCACCGAGATGCAGCTGTACGACAGCCTGCTGGCGATCATCCTGCCGGTCTCGGCGTTCTGCCTGCCCGTCTGCGTGCTGATCCTGGCGGGCACCATGCGGGACATCGAGGAGGAGATGTACGAGTCGATGGCCCTGGAGGGGGCGAGCCAGACCCGCATCCTCCTCCAGCTCGTGGTACCGCTCTCCCGGGGCGGTATCTCCACGGTCGGCGTCTACGCGGCGCTGCAGGCCTGGAACAACTTCCTCTTCCCGCTGATCCTCACGCAGTCGCGCGAGAGCCGGGTGCTCACCGTCGGCCTCTACGACTTCCAGGGACAGTTCCGGGCGGACATCCCGGCCATGCTCGCCGCGGTCGTGATGTCGATCGTGCCGATCTTCATCGTGTACCTCGTCGCGCGCCGTCAGCTCATCAACGGCCTCATGGGCGCCGGCGGACGCTGAACCGCGCGGGGACCGCGCGGGGACGCGCCACGAGACCACGCTGACGCTGAACAAGGAGCCTCATGCATCATCACCCCTGGCAGGACACCTCCCGACCCGCGGAGGAGCGCGCCGCCGATCTGCTGTCCAGAATGTCGCTGGAGGAGAAGCTGGCCCAGCTCTCCAGCATCTGGCCGGGTTCCGAGGCCGAGGGCGAGGACGTCGCTCCGTTCCAGCACGAGGTCTCCGAGACCGTCGACCTGGACGGCCTGCTGCCGCACGGCCTGGGCCAGCTCACCCGTCCCTTCGGCACGGCTCCGGTGGAGCCGGCCGAGGGCGCGCGGGCCCTGGCCGCCTTCCAGGAGAAGGTCGCCGCGGCCAACCGTTTCGGCATACCGGCCCTGGCCCACGAGGAGTGCCTGACCGGCTTCACCGCCTGGCAGGCCACCATCTTCCCCACCCCGCTGGCCTGGGGCGCCACCTTCGACCCGGCCCTGGTACGGGAGATGGCCGCGGGCATCGGCGCCTCGATGCGCTCGGTCGGCATCCACCAGGGCCTCTCACCGGTCCTGGACGTGGTGCGCGACCCGCGCTGGGGCCGTACCGAGGAGTCCATCGGCGAGGACCCGTACCTGGTGTCGACCGTGGCCACCGCCTACGTGGCGGGCCTGGAGTCGAGCGGGGTCGTGGCCACGCTCAAGCACTTCGCCGGTTACTCGGCCTCCCGGGGCGGGCGCAACCACGCCCCGGTCTCGATCGGCCCGCGCGAGCTGGCCGACGTGATCCTGCCGCCCTTCGAGATGGCACTGCGCGAGGGCGGCGCCCGCTCGGTGATGCACGCCTACAACGACCTCGACGGCGTCCCGGCGGCGGCCAGCCCCGAACTGCTGACCGAGCTGCTGCGCGAGCAGTGGGGCTTCACCGGCACCGTCGTCGCCGACTACTTCGGCATCTCCTTCCTGGAGCGCAACCACCGCGTCGCCGACTCCCCCGCCCGGGCCGGTGCCCTGGCCCTGAAGGCGGGCGTCGACGTGGAGCTGCCGAGCGTGCGCTGCTACGGCGAGCCCATGCTGAAGGCCGTCCGGTCCGGGGAGGTTCCCGAGGAACTGGTGGACCGGGCCGTACTGCGGGTCCTGCGGCAGAAGTGCGAGCTGGGCCTGCTGGACCCCGACTGGTCGCAGACCGCCTCGTCCGCCCTGCCCGAGGGCGAGGTCGACCTCGACCCGCCCGCCATGCGGGCGCTGGCCCGGAAGGTGGCCGAGGAGTCGGTCGTCCTGCTCGACAACGCCCGGGGCGTGCTGCCGCTGGACCCCGCGGCCCGCGTCGCCGTGGTGGGGCCGTACGCGAACGAGCAGTCGGCCATGCTCGGCTGCTACACCTTCCCCCGGCACGTCGGGGTCGAGCACCCCGACAAGCCGCTGGGCGTGGAAATCCCCACGCTGCTGGAGGCCCTGGGCACCGGGCTGCCCGGAGCGGCCCTCACCGACAGCCCCGACGGCGCCGACGTCGTCGTCGCGGTGCTCGGCGACCGCTCCGGCCTCTTCGGCCGCGGCACCTCCGGCGAGGGCTGCGACGCCGAGGACCTCACCCTCCCCGACGGCCAGGCCGAGTTCCTGGACGAGCTGCTGGAGAGCACCGACAAGCCGGTCGTGCTGGTGCTGTTCACCGGCCGCCCGTACGCGCTCGGCCGCTGGGCGGACCGGCTCGCCGCCGTGGTGCAGGCGTTCTTCCCCGGTGAGGAGGGCGGACCGGCGGTCGCCGGGGTGCTCACCGGGCGGGTCAACCCCTCGGGCCGGCTCCCGGTCAGCGTCCCGCGCGGCAACGGCGGCCAGCCCTGGACCTATCTGGCGCCGCCGCTGGGCCTCAAGGGCGCGGCCAGCAACCTCGACCCGACGCCGCTGTACCCCTTCGGGCACGGCCTGTCGTACACCACCTTCGCGTGGGAGCCGGCCGCGGCCGGCGACGGCAACATCCCGACGGACGGCGGCACCGAGGTCCGCGTCACCGTGCGCAACACCGGCGAGCGGGCCGGTACCGAGGTCGTCCAGCTCTATCTGCACGACCCCGTGGCCCGCACCGTCCAGCCGGTCAGCCGGCTGGTCGGCTACGCCCGGGTGCCGCTGGAGCCCGGTCAGGCCGCCGAGGTCGTCTTCGACTTCCACGCCGACCTGGCCTCGTACACCGCCCGGCCCGGGCAGCGGATCGTCGAGCCCGGCGCCGTCGAGCTGCACCTGGCCGCGTCCAGCTCCGATGTCCGCCACACCGTGCCGCTGACCCTGACCGGGCCGGAGCGCACGGTCGGCCACGACCGCCGGATGGTCTGCGGGACGCAGGTGCGCGTACCGCAGTCCTGAGCCCCACCGCCTGTCACGGCGGAACGCAGGAGGAGCCCGGCACCGGCCGCCCCGGTGCCGGGCTCCTCCTGCGTTCCGGTGCGCCGCCCTCCGCGGCCGGCCCGGCTCGCCGCGCGGGGCCGGGGAGACCACCGGGAGGTGGTCCCAGGCGCAGGGGCACACCGGACCGGACCAGAAGCCGGCAGACGTCATCGGACGTCTCCCTCCTCCCCCTGTCCCTCCACACCTCCTGCCCTCCTGGTGTCCTCCCGGGTCACCGCCGTCACCCGGATTCGGCCACCCGACCGGTTGTTGACCCGCCCGGCTCCTGCGGGTGACCGGATGTTAACGCTCCGTCAAGTCTGCGTCCCTACCGTCCGGAGCACCCCCTCACGCCTCCGCGGCCGGCCGGCCGCGGAGCCGGACGACTTCGGTGGAGTGACCGTGGAACGTCGCAACTTCCTTCGTGGAGCCGTACTCACCGGATCGGCCGCCGCCTTCGGCGGCTCCCTGTGGCGCGGTGCCGCACACGCCGCGCCCGCCCAGCCCGGCCCGGGCCCCTACGGGTCCCTGCGTCCGGCCGACAGCAACGGGATCCAGCTGCCCCAGGGATTCACCAGCCGGGTGGTCGCCCGCTCCGGGCGACGGGTCTCCGGCACCTCCTACACCTGGCACAACGCCCCCGACGGCGGCGCCTGCTACGCGGACGGGGGAGGCTGGATCTACGTCTCCAACTCCGAGATCAACCCCGGCGGCGGCGCGAGCGCGATCCGCTTCGACTCCTCGGGCACCATCACCGACGCCTACCGCGTCCTGTCCGGCACCCGCCAGAACTGCGCGGGCGGCGCGACCCCGTGGAACACCTGGCTGTCCTGCGAGGAAGTCGACCGCGGCTATGTCTTCGAGACCGACCCGTGGGGTGCGAAGTCCGCCGTGCGCCGCGACGCCATGGGCCGCTTCAAGCACGAGGCCACGGCCGCCGACCCGGTCCGCCGGGTGATCTACCTGACCGAGGACGTCTCCGACGGCTGCCTCTACCGCTTCCGCCCCACCACCTGGGGCGATCTGTCCTCGGGGACGCTGGAGGTGATGACGGGCGGCTCGGGCACCTCCGGCTCCATCGGCTGGGCGACCGTGCCGGACCCGTCCGCCGCCTCCACCGCCACCCGCCACCAGGTCTCGGCCGCCAAGCATTTCAACGGCGGGGAGGGCTGCCACTACGCGAACGGCATCTGCTGGTTCACCACCAAGGGCGACGGCCGGGTGTGGCAACTCGACGCGGCGGGCAACACCGTGGAGCTGGCCTACGACGACTCCCTGATCTCCGGCAGCACCCCGCTGACGGGCGTGGACAACGTCACCAGCGCCTCCTCCGGCGACCTCTTCGTCGCCGAGGACGGCGGCAACATGGAGATCTGCGTCATCACCCCGGAGGGCGTGGTGGCGCCCTTCCTGCGGATCAGCGGCCAGTCGTCCTCGGAGATCACCGGCCCGGCCTTCTCCCCCGACGGCGGCCGGCTGTACTTCTCCAGCCAGCGCGGTACCAGCGGCAGCAGCTCGGGCGGCATCACCTACGAGGTGCGGGGCCCGTTCCGCTCCTGAGTCCCCCGGCCCCGGGCACCGGCGCTCCCCCGGTGTCCGGGGCCGGGCGGTCCCCGGCGGCACGGCGCGCGTCAGCGGTAGTCGTCCGGGTGGTCCTGCATCCAGACGTTGATCCGGTCGCGGGTGCCGAAGAGGGCGTCCTGGTGCGCCTTGAGGTTGGCGAAGGACCGGTCCTCGCCGATGTCCTTCCGCAGCGCCGCGATCCAGGCGATCGGTTCGGGGAAGTGGCCGGGTCCCTTGGGGTCGGCCTTCATCGCCGCGTCCAGGCCCTCCAGTTCCTCCAGCACCCGGCCCAGCAGGTACTCGCAGTTCCCCGGGGTGCCGCAGGAGTCGCCCAGGGTGGCCTGAAGCCCCGCGAACGCGTCGCGCACCGCCTCCGGCCCGGGGCTCGGCCTCCCCGCCGCCGGGGTGTCCGAACCGTGGATGTCCAGGACCGTCGCGCCGGGGTCCGCCTCGGCCTGTTCGCGCTGCTCCTCCCGCCGCTGCTGCGCCGCGATCTCGGGGTGGTCGGAGGAGCCCGGGACGGCCGGCGCGGTGGAAGACCCGGATGGCCCGCCGTCCGCCCTCTCGTCCGTGCCGTCCGTGCCGTCCGGGCTGCCGGAGCAGGACAGCAGCAGCGCCGCCAGGGGTGCGGCAAGCAGGGCGGTACGGGCACGGCGGGTGCTCATGGTGCGCTCTCCGTTCGGTCGGCGGCCGGGGGGCAGGCCGCGCGAAGTGCCCTGCCCCGGGAGGGAATTCGTCCGTAGCCGGGCAGGCGGGACGTCCGACGGTACGTCATGGCCGTCCGGCCCGCCGCGCGGCTGCGCGGCGGGCCGGACGTTCCCACCACCGGAAGGAAGGTTTTCGTTACCCGAAGGGGATGGTCAGCACCGAGCCGGAGCCGACCTGGAGCTTCGCCGGAGCGTTGCCGATCGCGCTCCACACCTCCACCCGGACCGTTCCGCCCCGCAGGTCGCCGAGGCTGCCGGAGGCCGAGCGCAGACCGGCGCGGGAGGCCGCGTACTCCTCCCAGCCGTCGACCGGGTCGGTGGCGAAGTAGCGGTAGGTCTCGACCCTCTCGAAGGTGCCGTCGCCGGTCAGGTCGTACGAGACCCGGGCCTGCTGTCCGAGGCCGACGGCCGTACCCGCGTCCACCTTCAGCCGGAAGTCGGTGGCGCCGCCGGACTCGTGGTCGCCGTTGACGTTCCTGATCTCGTAGACCAGCGGACGGTGGGGGGTGCCGTCGTGGTTGGCGCCGCCCGCCGAGGCGATGGTGTCCGCCGTGGCGGAGGAGGCCGCCGAGGTGTTCAGCGTTCCGCCGGAGCGCAGGTGGAAGGTGTCACCGGTGGCCGGCGGGTCGTCCGGGTCCCCCGGGTCGCCGCCGTCGTCGCCGTCGCCGTCGCCGTCGCCCGGGCCGGCGGTGCCGGTGCCGGTGGCCGTGGAGCGGGCCGGGACGGTCAGCTTGCCGCCGTCGGAGAACGTCACCGTCCTCGCCGTGTCGGAGTAGTTGTGCGCGGCGTAGGTGCGGGTGCCGTTCTTGGTGAAGACCGCGGCGGTCGGGCTGTCCGCGGTGACGGAGGTGTCGGGCGCCCCGAGCGCGTCCAGGGTGGCGATCCAGTGGTAGGTGTGGGCCTTGGTCTCGCCCGCCTCCGGGGTGTAGCCCGCCCCCTGCGCGTCCCAGGCGGCCTTGCCCTTGGCGGGGTCGGCCAGCGCCTGGAACTCCCAGAAGATGTCGCGCCACTCGACGGCCGGACCGCCGTTGGCCTTCTCCATCTCGGCGATGCTGCGCCGGATGGCGTCCTTGTTGCGGGCCAGGTGGAGCGAGCCGCCGGTCACCGGAAGGACGTTGATGCCGTGGATCTCCTCGGGGTTGGCGGTCCACCAGGTGGAGTAGGCGCCGCCGCTGCCCCACACCATGCCGACGACGTCATGGCCGAAGTTCTCGGGGTAGACCTTCTGGTCGGCGTCGAACCAGTACTGGGCGATGGCCTCGGACTCGGTGGTCAGCAGGTAGACGCCCAGGTCGCGCAGGGAGTCGTCACCGGTGGCCGAGCCCCACAGGATCAGGCCCGCGCTGAGGTTGACCGACTCCGAGGACGACTCCTGGTTGTTGCCCGCGGCGAAGCCGGCGTGCCCGGCGGCCCAGCTGTGTCCGGCGTAGACGTCGAAGCCGCGCAGGAAGGGGAACTTCGAGTCGGTGCGGCTGGGGTTGGCGGCGTCCCGCACGAGGGTCTTGACCATGCCGCCCCAGGCGGAGTCGGCGGCCCACTCCTTGTCGTACTGGGCCACGATCGCCGCGGCCATCACGTAGTACGAGTAGTGGAAGTGGTGGTCGTTGAGCTCCTTGTCGCTGCCGTAGGAGGCCGGGTACCCGGTGAGCGTGCGCCAGTCGCGGTCGTAGGAGAACTCCGAGGCGCCGCCGACGGTGAACCACTCCTGGAGCCGGCCCTTGAGCAGCCCGAGCAGCTTGTCGCGGACGGCGGTCTCACCGATCTGGTCGGCGATGGGCACGAGCTGGGCGAGCTTGCCGAGCTGCTTGCCCGTCCAGTAGGTGTCCGTGGCGCCGTCGAACGGGTCGGCGGCGTTCGCGACCTCCCTGAGGTGGCCGGCGAGCTTCGCCTTGTCCACGCCGGACGCGGTGGGCAGCCCCGGCAGGACACCGGTCACCGGCTGGGAGGTGGTGAAGGAGGTGCCCTCGCGGACCTTCATGGTGCCGCGCGGCGAGGTGTAGGTGTAGGAGGTCAGCGCGTCGGAGGTGTGCAGCCACTGGTGGCGGTAGAGGGCCTGGAGGGTGCCCCGCTCGCTGCCCTCCTTGGCGGTGGTGGAGAGCGTGTAGGTGGCCTTGACCCGGCCCGCCGCCCGGTCGTAGTCCCAGCTCACCTTGGAGCCGGTGACGAAGCTGAAGGCGTACTTGCGGTACGTGGCCAGCGCGTCGGTGCTGGGCAGGACGGCCAGCGAGAAGTAGTCCTTACCGCCCAGGTCGGCGCGGATGTCGGTGCCGGAGACCGTCCAGTCGCTGCCCGAGGGGGCGAACAGCGCGTAGTGGTGACCGCCGATGGTGACGCCCAGGACGTTGCCGTCGTCGGCGAAGACGTCCGGGGCGGACGCGGCGGAGATCCGCGCGGCGCCGCCGCTGCCCTGCGCGTACACGTACGGCATGCCGTGGCCGATGGTGGTGCGCAGCGTGCGGGTGCCGTCGGACCACTGGGGGGTGACGGTCCAGTCGCTCCAGGAGTCGGCCTTCGCGTCGGGGGAGTTGAGGCCCTGCAGACCGACGGTCAGATCACGCTTGTGCGTGAACTCGTACTGGCGGCCCTCGCCGACGATCGCGTGCGAGGTGGGGTAGCCGACCTCCAGACCGCCGGAGACGGCCTTGTAGGTGAGGGGGTGCCCGTACATGTTCTCGGAGTACGGGTTGTCGGGGTACCGCTGGAAGGCCAGCGACGACCACCAGTCGTTGGTGGGCACCGGCTTGTCCGCGGCGGCGGAGGTGACCTTGGGCTTGACGGGCGCGCCGGCGTTGTTCTCCGGGCCGGCGGCTCCGGAGGGCCGGGTGTCGCTGTAGCTGCCGGAGCCGACGGGGACGGCGGCGGCACTGGCGCTACCGGCCCCGACGACACCGAAGCCGATGCCGGCGGCGGCGGTGGCCACCGCCGCCGTCACCGCGACGAGGCGTCTGTGGGGGAGTTTCACGAACGGCTCCTAGGTTCTTGAGAGCGCTCTCAGGTTCCGGCAACGTAAATTTTTGTCAAATGCGCGTCAAGGTCTTCGACAGAACTCGTCGAGAACGCCTGTCAAATGTTCAACAGTTGACGCCGTATCACCGTTTTGCGCGGCTCTCCCTGTGCGACCGCCCGTATACGGTCCGTCCCCGGCCGGCGGGGACCGCCCGCCGGCCGGGGACTGCCCCGCCTCACCCCTTCAGTTCGAGGACCGCCTTCCCGTGCAGCCGGCGCTCCCGGAGCGCCTCGACCGCCGTCTCCACCTCGTCCCAGCCGCCCCGCCACGCGATCCCCGCGTCCAGGACGCCGGCCGCCACCCGGCCCGCCAGCCAGGTCAGGTCCGGGGCCAGCCCGGCGCAGTGGCCGAGGAAGAAGGAGGTGACCGAGCGGTCGTGATGACCGGGCAGATGACCGGAGAGCGCGGCGAACGGGAAGTGCTCCCCCTCGCCGGTCACCCGGCCGACCGACACCAGGACCCCGTGTTCGCCGAGCTTTGCGTAGGCCTCGACCAGTTGCCCGCCGCCGACCGTGTCGACCACCCCGGCCACCGGCTCCCCGAGCTCGGACGGCCCGGCGACCACCTCGTCGGCGCCCAGCTCCCGCAGGCCCTCGCCGTGCCGCTCCGGGTCGCCGGTGCTCGCGACGACGTGCGCGCCGCCGAGCCGGGCGAGCTGGACGGCGTACCGCCCGACCCCGCCGGTGGCACCGGTGACCAGGACGCGCCTGCCGAGGATCGGCCCGAGCCGCCGCAGGGCGCGCAGCGCGCTCGCCCCCGCCACGGGGACGGTGCCGACGGCCCCGGGGTCGGCGCCGGCGGGCACGGTGCCGATCCAGTCGGTGGGCACGGCCCGCAGCTCGGCGGCGGCGCCGTCGAAGCCGAGGGTCACCACCGGTGTGCCGACGGCGGGACCGGAGCCGTCGGCGGCCGCCCGCTCCACCACCCCGGCGGCGTCCAGGCCGAGGACGGTGCCGTCCGGGGCTCCGGGATAGCCCAGATCGCTGTGGTTCAGGGACACCGCGGTGACGCGGACCAGCGCCTGGCCGGCCTCGGGCCGCGGGTCCGGGGCCGTGCCGAGGCGCAGTCCGCCGGGGGCGGAGCCGTCGACGAGGAGAGCACGCATGGGTCACACCTTTTCGTGGAGGAGCTCGAACGACGACCATGGTGCCACTGAGTGGCAGATGCCCACAAGTGGCGTTCGCCTCTCCGTTATGCTGCCCGTATGAGCACCACAGCGCCGTCCGGCCGCCCCCAGGAGCGCCCCACCCTGCGGGAGCGCAAGAAGCAGCGCACCCGGCACGCGCTGATCGGCACCGCCCTGGACCTGTTCACCGAGCGGGGCTTCGACAACGTGACGCTCGACGAGCTCTGCGAGGCGGTCGAGGTGTCCAAGCGGACCTTCTTCCGCACCTTCACCGGCAAGGAGGAGGTGGCCATGGCGCCCTACGAGGACCTGTGGCTGGCCTTCCTCGACGATCTCGCCACCAGTGAGCCGCGAGACCGGCCGCTGGTGCGGACCCTCCAGGACAGCCTGCTGTCGGCCGTCGCCGCGATGACCGACGACGACTGGGTGCGCCGCGTCCTGCTCTGCCGCCAGCTCGCCGCGCGGACACCGTCGATCGAGTCGCACTGCCTGTACTTCTGCGACCGCACCGTCCGGGCCGCGCTGGAGGTCCTCCACCGGCGGTTCGACCTCCCCGGACCGCCCGACCTGCGCCCCCACCTCGCCCTCGACATGGTCGTCGCCGCCTCCCACCGCGCGATGGACACCTGGGCCGCCCGGCCCGGCACCCCCGGCCTCGCCGACCTCGCCGCCGACACCCGCGGTGCCTTCGAGGCCCTGCACGGCGGCCTCGCCCTCACCGCCGCCCCGCGGAGCACCTGAGGCCGGGCGCCGCCGGCGTCCCGGTACACCCGCCGGCCGCGGGGGGCGCGGTGCGCGGTGCGGACGAACGCCGCGCCGACAGCCCCGCGAGCGCGGCGGATCGAACGGCACGGACCGCCCGTCGAGTCCGGGCGGTCCCTCTCACCGCCGCGCGGTCGGCCGGGCGAGGGGAGCCGGACCGCACACCGGCGCGGCCCGGGGCGCGCCGCCGTACGACGGCGCTCCTCCGCCACTCCGCCACCGCGGGCGGAGCCCGGTGACGGTGCGCGGCTTGGCCGCCGGGCCGCCGCTCTGGCATCATGGACAAACGGAACATCGTTCCGATGACGGTGCGGAAGAATGCCCCGTTCCGGCGGGTCCGACGGCGGAGGAAGCGGCGCGGTGAACGACGGCGACGAGGGCGCGGGACGCGTGGTCCGGTCCGAGCGGGCGGACGCCCGGCGCAACAAGGAGGCGCTGCTCGGCGCGGCCGCCGCGGTCTTCGTCGCGTCGGGCGTGGAGGCACCGGTGCGTGACATCGCGGCCAGGGCCGGTGTCGGGGTGGGCACGATCTACCGCCACTTCCCGACCCGGGCGGATCTCATCATCGCCGTCTACCGGCACCAGGTCGAGGCCTGTGCCGAGGCCGGCCCGGCCCTGCTGGCGAGCTGTCCCACTCCCTATGCCGCGCTGCGGCGGTGGATCGACCTCTTCGTCGACTTCCTGGTCACCAAGCACGGACTCGCCGCCGTGCTGCAGTCCGACAACGCCGGGTTCGACACGCTGCACGCCTACTTCATCGACCGGCTCGTGCCCGTGTGCGACCGGCTGCTCGCCGCCGCGGCCGACTCCGGCGAGATCCACTCCGGCCTCGCCGGTCTTGAGCTGATGCGCGGCGTGGGCAACCTCTGCATCGGCGCGGGCAGCGATCCCCGCTACGACGCGCGCCGCATGGTGGGCCTCCTCGTCGACGGGCTGCGCCGGACGGACTGACCCGCGGAGCGGCGCCGTACCGCGGGTCAGTCCGGTGCCGCTCCGCCGGGAGCCGGCGCCGTGGTCACCGGGGCGCGGGAAGCGCACGGGCGCGGGCGCGGGCCGCCGAGTGCCGGGAGCGGGACGTCGCGGTACTCGGCGCCGCGCTGCCGGCCGTCTCGGTGACCGGCGGCCACGTGCGGCGGTGTGCCGGGCGGCACACCGGGACCGGGGGCCGCGTACCCGGGGGCGGCCGCGGCGGCGCCCGGGTACGCGCCCCGGTCCCGGGCGGAGGGAGCGGTGCCTCCGCACAGGCACCACCCCCTCCCTTTCGGGTGCCGGAACCGCCGTCCCACCGCCGGTGAGGGTCCGGGTGGCGGGGACGGTTCCGGTGTCGGGTGGTCACGGGACCGGCGGGACTACCGGCTGTCGCTGCCGCCCGCGGCCTCCATCATCGCCGCGCGGCCCGCCTCCAGGCGGGCGACCGGAATGCGGAACGGGGAGCAGGAGACGTAGTCCAGGCCGACGGAGTGGAAGAAGTGGACCGACTCCGGGTCGCCGCCGTGCTCACCGCACACGCCGAGCTTGAGGCCGGGGCGGGTGGCCCGGCCGGCCTCGGCGGCGCTGCGGACCAGGGAGCCCACCCCGTCGACGTCGATGGTCTCGAACGGCGAGACGCCGAAGATGCCCTTCTCCAGGTAGGCCGTGAAGAAGCTGGCCTCCACGTCGTCCCGGCTGAACGCCCACACCGTCTGGGTGAGGTCGTTGGTGCCGAAGGAGAAGAAGTCGGCGCACTCGGCTATCTGCCCGGCCGTCAGCGCGGCGCGCGGCAGCTCGATCATGGTGCCGAGGGCCAGGTCCAGCGACACGTCGTGGGTGCCCTCCACCTCGGCGATGACCTTCTCCGCGTCCTCACGGACGATCTCCAGCTCCTGCACGGTGCCCACCAGCGGGATCATGATCTCCGCACGCGGATCGCCGCCCGCCGCCCGCCGTTCGGCCACCGCCTCGGCGATGGCCCGCACCTGCATGGTGAACAGACCGGGGATCACCAGGCCCAGGCGTACCCCGCGCAGGCCCAGCATCGGGTTCTGCTCGTGCAGCCGGTGGACGGCCTGGAGGAGACGCAGCTCGTTCTCGTGGGGCTCCTTGCGGGCCTCGGCGAGCGCCACCCGTACCGACAGCTCGGTGATGTCGGGGAGGAACTCGTGCAGCGGCGGGTCGAGCAGCCGGACGGTGACGGGCAGGCCGTCCATCGCCTCGAACAGCTCGACGAAGTCGTCCTTCTGGCGCGGCATCAGCCGGGCCAGCGCCTCCTGGCGTTCGGTGTCGGTGTCGGCCAGGATCAGCCGTTCGACCAGTTCGCGCCGCTCGCCGAGGAACATGTGCTCGGTGCGGCACAGACCGATGCCCTGGGCACCGAAGCGGCGGGCGCGCAGGGCGTCCTCGGCGTTGTCGGCGTTGGCGCGGACCCGCAGGCGGCGGACCCGGTCCGCGTACGCCATGATCCGGTGGACGGCCTCGACCAGCTCGTCGGCGTCCTCGGCCCCGGCGTGCGTCCGGCCCTCGAAGTACTCCACGACCGGGGAGGGCACCACGGGCACCTCGCCGCGGTAGACCTTGCCGGTGGAGCCGTCGACGGAGATGACGTCGCCCTCCTCGACGACCACCCCGCCGGGGGCGCTCAGACAGCGCCGCTTGGTGTCCACCTCCAGCTCCTCCGCGCCGCACACGCAGGTCTTGCCCATGCCGCGGGCGACGACGGCGGCGTGCGAGGTCTTGCCGCCGCGGCTGGTGAGGATGCCCTCGGCGGCGATCATGCCGTCGAGGTCGTCGGGGTTGGTCTCGCGGCGGACGAGGATGACCTTCTCGCCCGAGCGGGACCACTTGATCGCGGTGTAGGAGTCGAAGACCGCCTTGCCGACGGCAGCGCCCGGCGAGGCGGCGATGCCCCAGCCGATGCGCTCGGCTCCGCCGTCCCCGATCCGCTTCTCCTCGAAGCGGGGGAACATCAGCTGGGCGAGCTGGGCGCCGTTGACCCGGCGCAGCGCCTCGGCCTCGTCGATGAGGCCCTGGTCGACGAGCTGGGTGGCGATGCGGAACGCGGCGGCGGCGGTGCGCTTGCCGACGCGGGTCTGGAGCATCCACAGCTTGCCGCGCTCGATGGTGAACTCGATGTCGCACAGATCCCGGTAGTGGTTCTCCAGGATCTCCATGATCTCCATGAGCCGGTCGTACGAGCTCTTGTCGATCCTCTCCAGCTCGGCGAGCGGCACGGTGTTGCGGATGCCGGCGACGACGTCCTCGCCCTGGGCGTTGGCGAGGTAGTCGCCGTAGACGCCCTGCCGGCCGCTGGCGGGGTCGCGGGTGAAGGCGACGCCGGTGCCGCCCCCCTTGGAGTCCGCCGTGGGGCCGAGGTTGCCGAAGACCATCGAGCAGACGTTGACGGCCGTGCCCAGGTCGTGCGGTATGCGCTCCTGGCGGCGGTAGAGCCTGGCCCGGTCGCCGTTCCAGGAGTCGAAGACCGCACGGATGGCGAGGTCCATCTGCTCGCGGGGGTCCTGGGGGAAGTCGCGGCCGGCCCGCTCGGCGACGATGTCCTTGAAGGTCCCGACGAGCCGCCTGAGGTCGTCGGCGTCCAGATCGACGTCGGTGGCCGCGCCCCGTTCCCGTTTGGCCTCCTCCAGCGCCTCCTCGAACAGGTCGCCGTCGATGCCGAGGACCGTCCTGCCGAACATCTGGATGAGGCGGCGGTAGGAGTCCCAGGCGAAACGCTCGTCGCCGGCCTGGGCGGCGAGTCCGGCGACCGAGGCGTCGGACAGCCCGATGTTGAGGACGGTGTCCATCATCCCCGGCATGGAGAACCTGGCACCGGAGCGGACGGACACCAGCAGGGGGTCGTCCGCCTGGCCGAGCTTCTTGCCCATCCTCCTCTCCAGCGCTTCGAGGTGGGCGCCCACCTCGAAGCGGAGGGCCGGGGGCTCGGCACCGGATTCGAGATAGACCTTGCACGCCTCGGTCGTGATGGTGAACCCGGGCGGAACCGGGAGACCGAGGTTCGTCATCTCGGCAAGGTTGGCCCCCTTGCCTCCGAGGAGGTCCTTGAGGTCCTTGTTGCCCTCGGTGAAGTCGTAGACGAACTTCTGACTTGCGTGAGGCTCTTCGTTTTCCGGCACGAGAATCGCGCTCCTCGCTGGATCCCCCGGCCGGTGACGACCGGAGGAAGGCTGCCCTGACGGCGGGGAGAGTACCCAGATCGAAGGCTTGGAGTACGGCCACCATTAGGCCATGCGGGTGTAATCGCCCATCTGCCGAAGGATCACAAGCAAAGGCTTGTTCAAGAGCCGGCGATCCCCGTCTTCACCTGTCGAAGCCGCCACTGCGCGGTGTGACCGGTGGATCGGTTCCAGGGTGACCGAGGGCGACCGGTGGAGGCAGAAGGTGAAGGAAACAGGGGTGGCACCCGGTGTCATCTCTTGGAGAAGTGCAGAGCCGCGCTTTACGCTCATATGAGCAAGGCATGTATCAAAGTGGCGAGGATCACGCCCTTGCGGCCCACCTCGTCTCACCCACCGGACACATCCGGGCGCGACTCCGCTCCGATGAGCGGGCTGCGGGTCCGGCGGGTCACAGTCCCAGCGCGGCCAGCCGGGCGTCGGCCCGCCCGGGGGCGTAGAGCTCCTCCACGACCATGCCCCCCGCCCCGAGCAGGCCCGCCCGCTCGCCGAGCCGGGAGGTGACCACCGTCAGATGGGCGGTGCTGCGGGGCAGGGCCCGCTGGTAGAGCAGCTCCCGCACCCCGGTGACGAACGGCGTGCCGGCCAGGTCGCCCGCCACCACCAGCACCCCCGGGTTGAGCACGGTCACCACCGTGACCAGCACCTCCCCCACCCGGCGCCCCGCCTCCCGGGCCAGCCGGACCGCGTCGGGCCGGCCGGCCGCGAGCTGCTCGCGCACCTCGGCACCGGAGACGGTCGGCACCCCGGCGGCGGTGAGCTGCCGGGCCAGCGCCCGGCCGCTGGCGACCGCCGCGAGACAGCCGTACGAGCCGCACATGCACAGCGCGTCCGGACGGTCGTGCAGCCGGATGTGGCCGATGTCCCCGGCGCCGCCGTCGATGCCCCGGTAGACCCGGCCGTCCACCACCAGGCCGGCGCCGATCCCGGTGGAGACCTTCACCAGCAGGAAGGCGGCGCAGTCGGGATGTTCCGCGCGCTGCTCGGCGTACGCCATGAGGTTGGCGTCGTTGTCCAGCAGGACGACGGGGGCCGCTTCCACCGGGGCGTCCCCGAGCAGCCGCTCCGCGTACGCGTGCCGCAGCCGCTCGCGGACCGGATGGCGGTCCCAGCCCGGCATGATCGGCGGCTGGACCACCTGCCCGGTCCCCCACTCCACCGGTCCGGGCACCGCCAGTCCGATGCCGCACACCTTCTCCGGCCGCGCCCCGGCCCGCTCCAGCAGCGGCGGGAACCAGTCCACCAGGGTGTCGACCGCCTTCTCGGGGCCGTCCTCGACGTTCAGCGGCCCGGTGTGCTCGGCCAGCACCGCGCCGTCCAGGTCCAGTACGGCGGCCCGGCCGTGCCGAACCTCCAGGTCCGCGGCGAGGACCACGGCGTGGGAGCCGTCGAACTCCAGCCGCAGGGCGGGCCGTCCGCCGGCCGGCCCGCCCGCGGGCACGGCGGCCCCCTCCCGGATCCAGCCGGCCCGGAAGAGCCGGTCGAGCCGCTGGCCGACGGTGGAGCGGGACAGGCCCGTGACGCGCTGGAGCTCCCCGCGGGTGGTCGCCCGCCCGGTGCGCACGAGCCGCAGCAGGTGCCCCGCGCTCGCCTGGTTCGCGGCCGGGCCGCCGGCCGTGCTTCCCGTCATGCCTCCGGTCATGGGGTCATCTTCGCCGTCCCTGCCGCGCGCCCGGCGCACCGCCCCCGGCCGGACCGTCCGCCACGGGTGGCAGTGGTCGCGGCAGTGGTCTCCGTCACACCGGATCCGGCCGTGCGGGGCGCCCGCTCACCGGGCGGGGGCCGGCGCGGCGGCGAACGCCGGGCGTACGCAGGGGCGTTCGCGCGCTCCCCCGTTGCCCCCTTTCGCTTCCCGTGTGTCAGTTCTCACAGCCCTACTTCTGCCTATCCGAAAGACAAAACCATAGGCTTACAAAGACGTAACCAGGCTGTCATCCACATCCACATCGGAGTTGTCGTGGAGCGTGTCGCACAGATCACCGGTCCTCCCCCGCCCACCGCCGCCCCGGGGGTCCACAACCCGCTGCCGCGGGCCGGGCGCCCCGGGTTCCGCACGCCGCGCTCCGGTGTTCCCGCCGCCGCCCGCGGGGCCGCGTGATGGAGGGCTTCCCACCCGTCCAGCCCTACGTCCCCGCCCAGCGCTCCACCGCCGGTGTCACCGCGCGCGAGCTGCGGCACGCCGCGCGGCAGGTACTCCTGAGGAACTGGACCGGCGCCTCGACGGTGCCCTCACAGGGGCTGTACCCCCACCAGTGGAGCTGGGACTCCGCGTTCATCGCGATCGGTCTGCGCCACGTGTCGGCGGTACGCGCCCAGCGCGAGCTGGAGACCCTGCTGGCCGCCCAGTGGGGCGACGGACGCGTCCCGCACATCGTCTTCAACCCGTCGGTGCCGCTGGGGGCGTACTTCCCGAGCCCGGACTTCTGGCGCTCCTCGACGGCGGGTGCGGCGGCCGGGGCGCCGAAGACGGTCGAGACCTCCGGCATCGTGCAGCCGCCCGTCCACGCGCTGGCCGCCTGGCTGGTGCACCGGGCCGACCCGGCCGCCTCCCGGCGGCGCGGTTTCCTGCGCCGGCTGTACCCGAAGCTGGCCGCCTGGCACCGCTACCTCACCGAGCACCGCGACCTGGGCGGGCACGGTCTGGTGTCGGTCGTCCACCCGTGGGAGCCCGGCATGGACAACAGTCCCTGCTGGGACGCGCCGCTCTCCCGCGTCGAGCCGGCCGACCCGGCCTCCTTCCGCCGCTGCGACCTCGACCACGGCTGCCCCGACGACCGTCCGACCGATCTGGACTACGGCCGCTACGTGCGGCTGGCGGCCGACTACCGCGACCACGGCTACCGGGACGCCGAGGCGTCGCACCCCTTCGCCGTCGAGGACCCCGGGGTCAACGCCCTGCTGATCGCCTCCGAGTACGCGCTGGCGGACATCGCCGACGAGATCGCGCCCGAGGTCGTGCCCGATCCGGTCGCCGCGGCCCGGTCCGGGCCGCGGACCGAGGCCGACCGCCACCGCGCGCGGGCCCGGCGGCTGACCACCGCCCTGGTGGCGCGGCTGTGGGACGCCGGGGCCGGGCAGTTCCTCTGCCGCGACGTGCGCGCCGGCGGACTGATCCGCGAGCGCAGCGTCGCCGGGCTGCTCCCGCTGATCGTGCGGGGGCTGCCGCGGGACGTCGTCGACACCCTGCTGCACACACTCGGCGGCGCGCACTTCGGCCTGGGCGACAGCGCGCGTCTGGTGCCCAGCTACGACCTGCGCGGACCCGTCTTCGACACCCGCCGCTACTGGCGCGGGCCCGCCTGGTTCAACGTCAACTGGCTGCTGGAACGCGGTCTGCGGCACCACGGGCACCCGAAGCGGGCCGCCGCCCTGCGGGCCACCATGCTGGCGGCCGCCGCCACCTCCGACTTCGCCGAGTACGTCGATCCGCGCACCTGCGCGGGGCACGGCACCCGGCAGTTCAGCTGGACGGCGGCCCTCACCCTGGACCTGCTGGCCCGTACCGCCGCCCGGCCGGCCGGTGAACGGGACACCGGCGGGCGGGCCGGGGACCGCGCGGCGGTACGCGCCGGGGTGCGCGCCGCGGTACGGGCCGGAGCGCGGGCCGAGGTCCGGGTACGGGACGGCCGCGCGGCGCACTGAGTGCCACCGCCCCGGGGGGCGGGTGCGCCGGGCGGGTCAGCCGCCGGAGGTGTCCAGCTCGGCGTCCACCGAAACGCCCGCGCAGTCCTCCGGGTCGTCCAGCCAGCCGTCGGGCAGCACCACCCGGTTGCGGCCGGAGGTGCGGCCGCGCGGGCCGTCGGCGCCGCTCGGCCAGGGCTGGTCCAGGTCGAGTTCGCCCAGCAGTTCCGCCAGTTCCGCGAGCGAGGAGGCCACGGCCAGCCTGCGGCGCATCCCGGAGCCGACCGAGAAGCCCTTGGTGTACCAGGCGACGTGCTTGCGGAAGTCGATCACGCCGCGCGCCTCGTCCTCCAGCCACTCCCCCAGCAGCCGGGCGTGCCGCAGCATCACCGCCGCGACCTCCCGCAGGGCGGGCCGGGCCCGCTCGGGACGGCCCTCGCAGGCGGCCACCAGATCGGCGAAGAGCCAGGGCCGGCCCAGGCAGCCGCGGCCGACGACGACTCCGTCGCAGCCGGTCTCGCGCATCATCCGCACCGCGTCGTCGGCCGACCAGATGTCGCCGTTGCCCAGGACCGGGATCTCGGGCACGGCCTCCTTCAGCCGGGCGACGGCGTCCCAGTCGGCGGTGCCGCCGTAGTGCTGGGCGGCGGTGCGGCCGTGCAGGGCGACGGCGGTGACGCCCTCCTGCACGGCGATGCGCCCGGCGTCCAGGTAGGTGAGGTGGTCGTCGTCGATGCCCTTGCGCATCTTCATCGTCACCGGCAGTCGGCCCGCGCCGGTGACGGCCTCGCGCAGGATCGCCCGCAGCAGGGGGCGCTTGTAGGGCAGCGCGGAACCGCCGCCCTTGCGGGTGACCTTGGGGACCGGGCAGCCGAAGTTGAGGTCGATGTGGTCGGCCAGATCCTCGTCGGCGATCATGCGCACCGCCTTGCCGACGGTGGCCGGGTCCACCCCGTAGAGCTGTATCGAGCGCGGCCGCTCGGTGGCGTCGAAACGGATGAGCCGCATGGTCTTCGCGTCCCGCTCGAC
The DNA here is from genome assembly GCF_002794255.1 of Streptomyces carminius. Taxonomy (GTDB): domain Bacteria; phylum Actinomycetota; class Actinomycetes; order Streptomycetales; family Streptomycetaceae; genus Streptomyces; species Streptomyces carminius. The sequence continues at coordinate 488,689 of NZ_PGGW01000069.1, read as the reverse complement.
CAGCGCCCGGGTGGTGATCATCTCGCTGACGAACAGCCCCCGGCCGCCGCTGAACTCCCGGCACAGCGTCCGGAACGGCGCGTTGGTGATCCCGGCCATCGGCGCGAGGACCACCGGCGGCCGGACCGGGTACGGGCCGATGGCGAGCTGCTGTGCCGGCTGCTGTGTCATGGGCGGCGGCATCCTCGTGGTCACTCGGGCGGGGAACGGACCCTCCATTGTCCCTCATCCGGTCCGTCCCCCGGCACGACCCCGTCCCCGCTCCCGGGCGCCCGCCGTCCGGCGCCCGCCCTCCGTCTCAGTGCGACAGGAGGGCCGGGAGGAGGGTGGTGAGGAATCCGGCGGCCCCGATCAGGCCCAGGATCCACGGCGCGGGGCTCAGCCGCCGTCTGCCGCGCGCCCCGTGTCCGGCGAGATGGCACACGGCCTCGGGGCGGGCCGGGCCCCGGGCCGTCCAGTGGTCGTCGCAGGTGCCGCAGACGAGGCGGTGCGCGTGCCCGGTCCCGCGGCGCGGGCCGAGGCCGCGGACGATGCGCACCTCGTGGAGGTGACCGTCCGGGCCGTAGCCGCTGACCGTGCCGATCGTCGGCATCCTTCCCCCTTTCCGTCCGGTTCCCCGCCGTACGGTGCCCCGCCGAGTCTGACGCGCCCGGGGACCCGGTGGCAGGGCCGATGGCAGCAGTGTGAAAACCGCCCGGACTGCCGGATCCCGGCAAGGTGCGCGCGGCGGGCCCGGCCCGGCGCCCGGACCGCCGCGGACACCCCGTTCCGCCCCGGCCCGCATATGCGGTTTCTGACGGACCGTCGCTTTCGGCGGCCACCGTTGCTAGCCTCTTCGCGACCTTGTAGCCGGAGCGCTCTGGGAGCGCTCCCATTCTGCCTGGAGGCAGACATGCGGAAGAACGTCGGAGCCGTGTTACGGACGGCGGCCGTGGCCACCGCCGGAGCGGCGGCGGCAGTCGTCCTGCCCATCGCCCCCGCCACCGCCGCCGAGACCGACGGGTCGGCGCCCGAGACCCGGTCCCAGCTGGTGCTGACCATGTCGGCGAGCACGCTCGCCCCCGGCTCCCGGTTCACCCTGGAGTGCCAGCCCCCCGGCGGCGACCACCCCGACCCGGTGACCGCCTGCGCCACGCTGTCCCAGGCGGGCGGCGACTTCGACAAGATCGACCCCAACGGCATGATGGGCTGCCACGCCCTCCACGACCCGGTGACCGTCACCGCCGAGGGCACCTGGCTCGGCGAGAAGGTCACGTACTCGAGGAGCTTCACCAACGGCTGCGCCGCCATGGTGGCCACGAACTTCGTCTTCATGCCCTGAGGCCGCCGGACGGCGCCGGTGCCGCCGCCCTGCCCCTCCCCGGCCGCCCGCCCGGCTCCCCCGGCCCGGCGGGCGGCCGGTCCCGTACCGGCCGGGGCGGCTCTCCCGCGGCGGCCCCCCCGTCCGCGGCGGCGGACGGCAGGTGGGAGCGCGGCTGCGTCTTCGCGCCACCGGAATGGCTTGTTTCGTCTCCTGAACGCGCCGAGTCCGCCGATCTCCGCTGTTAATCTCGCCCCCACCCCTGCCAGAGACGCCCGACGGCGTCGGCCCACAGGAGACACAGACACCATGCGTACCAAGAACCGCAGACACCCGTCGCGCGTGGCGGCCGTGGCCGCCGCCGCGGCGGCGGCGCTCGTCCTGCCCGTCGCTCCCGCCGTCGCCGCCGGGACCGGCGACATCCTCCCCGGCGCGAAGTCCTCCCTGGAGCTGACCCTGTCCGCGGACCGGAACAACCCGGCCGTCAGCGTCACCCTGGAGTGCGAGCCCGCCGGGGGCACCCACCCCACCCCGCAGAGCGCCTGCGACAAGCTCGCCGCCGCCGACGGGGACCCCCGGTTCCTCCAGCCCCTGCCCGTGCTCTGCTCCGCCGTGCACGACCCGGTGACCGCCACCGCCACGGGCCACTGGCACGGCCGGCAGGTCAACTACCGGGCGACGTTCACCAACCGCTGCGAAGCCGCCGTCGGAACAGACCTCCTCTTCCGCTTCTGAGCCGTACCGGACCGCCCCGCGACGCGGGGGAGCCCCGGACCGCCGTGCGGCGGTCCGGGGCTCCCCCGCGTCGCGGTGCCGCGGGCCGTCAGCAGCCGAGCAGCCGGCCCGCGAGGTAGGACTCGACCTGGTCGAGCGAGACCCGCTCCTGCTTCATCGAGTCGCGCTCGCGCACGGTCACCGCGTTGTCGTCGAGGGTGTCGAAGTCGACGGTGACGCAGAACGGCGTGCCGATCTCGTCCTGGCGGCGGTAGCGGCGGCCGATCGCGCCCGCGTCGTCGAACTCGATGTTCCAGTGCCGCCGCAGCGCGTCCGCCAGCCCCTTGGCCTTCGGCGAGAGCTGCGGGTTGCGGGACAGCGGCAGGACGGCGACCTTGACCGGCGCCAGCCGCGGGTCGAGGCGCATCACGACGCGCCGCTCCATCTTGCCCTTGGCGTTGGGGGCCTCGTCCTCGAGGTAGGAGTCCAGCATGAAGGCCAGCATGGTGCGGCCGACACCGGCCGCGGGCTCGATGACGTACGGCGTCCAGCGCTCGCCGGCCTCCTGGTCGAAGTACGACAGGTCCTGGCCGGAGGCCTTGGAGTGCGAGCTGAGGTCGTAGTCGGTGCGGTTGGCCACGCCCTCCAGTTCGCCCCACTCGCCGCCGCCGAACCGGAAGCGGTACTCGATGTCGGCGGTGCGCTTGGAGTAGTGGGAGAGCTTCTCCGCCGGGTGCTCGTACCAGCGCATGTTCTCCTCACGGAGACCCAGGCCGGTGTACCAGTTCCAGCGCTGCTCCATCCAGTACTCGTGCCACTTCTCGTCCTCGCCCGGCTTGACGAAGAACTCCATCTCCATCTGCTCGAACTCGCGGGTGCGGAAGATGAAGTTGCCCGGGGTGATCTCGTTCCGGAAGGACTTGCCCATCTGCGCGATGCCGAACGGCGGCTTGCGGCGCGAGGTCTGCTGCACCTGGGCGAAGTTGGTGAAGATGCCCTGCGCCGTCTCCGGGCGGAGGTAGGCGACCGAACCGGAGTCCTGGGTGGGGCCGAGGTGCGTGGACAGCAGGCCGGAGAACTGCTTGGGCTCGGTGAACTGGCCCTTGTTGCCGCAGTTGGGGCAGTTGACGTCCGCCAGGCCGGCCGCGGGGAGGCGGCCGTGCTTGGCCTCGTACGCCTCCTCCAGGTGGTCGGCCCGGAACCGCTTGTGGCACGAGGTGCACTCGGTCAGCGGATCGGTGAAGGTGGCGACGTGGCCGGAGGCCACCCACACCTCGGAGGCCAGGATCACCGACGAGTCGATGCCGACCACGTCGTCGCGCGAGGTGACCATGGAGCGCCACCACTGGCGCTTGATGTTCTCCTTCAGCTCCACGCCCAGCGGACCGTAGTCCCAGGCGGCCCGCTGGCCGCCGTAGATCTCGCTGCAGGGGTAGACGAAGCCACGGCGCTTGCTGAGGCTGACGATGGTGTCGATCTTGTCGGCGGCCACGTTGCTCTCTTCGTTACAGGACAGACGGGAATACCTCAGGCTACCGGGGACGGCGGGGCCCGGACCAAATCGGTCCGGGGTTCGGATGGGCCCTGCAGGGCACTCCGGAGGGCACCTGCGGAAGAACGCTCCAACATTTGACAATCATTTCCATCTGGACTGAAAATGAGTGTCATGAACGCTCGAAGCCGCCCTCTCATACCCCGCTCCGGAAGCCGCCGCCCCGCCCGGGGCGCACTGGCCGGCGCCCTCATCGCGGGCCTCCTCGCACTGACCGCCTGCGGCACCGGTACGGCGGAGGAGGACGGCAGGATGACGGTCGTCGCCTCGTTCTACCCGATGGAGTTCCTCGCCGAGGAGATCGGCGGGGAGCATGTGTCGGTCAGCCCGCTGACCAAGCCCGGCGTCGAGCCCCACGACCTGGAGATCAGCCCCCGGCAGACCGCCGAACTGGGTGAGGCCGGCCTCGTCGTCTACCTCAAGGGGTTCCAGCCCGCCGTGGACCGGGCGGTCGAGCAGTCCGGGCCGGAGCACGTCGCCGAGGCCGGCTCGTACACCGAGTTGGTGGAGCACGGCGGCGGGCACGAGGAGGAGGGCCACCGGGAGGAGAGCGGGGAGCACGGCGAGGTCGAGGCCGGGCACGAGGAAGAGCACGGCGAGGAGCACGGCGGGGAGCACGAGGGCCACGAACACGGCGAGGGCGCCCTCGACCCGCACGTCTGGCTCGACCCGGTGAAGTACGCCGAGATGGCCGAGGGCGTCGGCAAGGCCCTGGCCGAGGCCGACCCGGACCACGCCGCCGACTACCGCGAGAACGCCGGAGAGCTGGCCGGGAAGCTGCGCGACCTCGACGCCGACTTCCGCGCGGGCCTGAAGGACCGCCGGACCGACACCTTCGTCACCACCCACGCCGCCTTCGGCTACCTCGCCGAGCGCTATGGTCTGCACGAGGAGTCCATAGCCGGACTCGACCCCGAGTCCGGCCCCAGCGGCGCCCATCTGAGGGAACTCCACACGGTCGTCGAGGAGGACGGGGTCGGCACGGTCTTCCTGGAGCCCGGTGCCGACGGCGGGGCGGCCGAGTCGCTCGCCGCCGACCTGAAGCTCAGGACCGACGTCCTGGACCCGGTGGAGGGCGTCTCGGACGGCTCCCGGGGCGAGGACTACCTGGAGATCATGCGGGCCAACCTCCAGGCACTGCGCAAGGCGCTCGGCGCGCGGTGACCCGGACCGGCCCGGCCGACCCCTCCGAGGAGGCACCCATGGCAGACGAGCCCACCACCGCACCGCCGGTGCTGTCCCTGCGGGGCGTGACCGCCTCACTCGGCGGGCGGCAGGTCCTGCGCGGCATCGATCTGGAGGTGGCGCGCGGCGAGGTCGTCGCGCTGCTCGGCTCGAACGGCTCGGGCAAGTCGACCACGGTGCGGGCCGCCGTCGGCCAGGTGCCGGCGGACGGCGGGCTGGAGCTGTTCAGCACCCCGCTGCGGCGCTTCCGCGACTGGCGGCGGGTGGGCTACGTGCCGCAGCGCTCGACCGCCGCCGCCGGGGTCCCCGCGACCGTGCGCGAGGTGGTCTCCTCCGGGCGGCTGGCCGGCCGGTGGCTGCGGCCGCTGGGCCGCGGCGACCGGGCGGCCGTGCACCGGGCCCTGGAACTGGTCGGACTCGCCGACCGGGCCGGCGACCCGGTGGAGGCGCTCTCCGGCGGCCAGCACCAGCGGGTGCTGATAGCCCGCGCGCTGACCTGCGAGCCCGAGCTGCTGGTCATGGACGAGCCGCTCGCCGGAGTGGACCTGCTCAGCCAGCGCGTCCTCGCCGAGGCGCTGCGCGACCAGGTCGCCCGCCAGGTGTCCGTCCTGCTGGTGCTGCACGAGCTGGGACCGCTGGCCCCGCTGATCGACCGCAGCGTCGTCCTCCACGACGGCCGGGTCGAACGGGTGGACGGCACCGTCCACCTCCACGACCAGGCGTGCCACCCGCACGCCGACGCGGACACCGAACCGACCCGGACCGGACTGCTGACGTGATCGAGCTCCTCGACTACCCCTTCATGCAGCGCGCGCTGCTCGCCGCGCTGCTGGTCGGCGTCGCCGCCCCGGCCGTCGGCATCTACCTCGTCCAGCGCCGCCAGGCCATCATGGGCGACGGCCTCGGACACGTGGCCCTCACCGGTGTGGCGCTGGGCTTCCTGCTGAACACCAGCCCGGTGTGGACGGCCGTGGCGGTCGCCTCGCTCGGCTCGGTCGCCATGGAGCTGATCCGCTGGTACGGCAGGGCGCGCGGCGACGTGGCCCTGGCGATGCTGTTCTACGGCGGCATGGCGGGCGGCGTCATGATCATCAACCTGTCGCCGGGCGGCTCCACCACCGATCTGATCTCCCCGCTCTTCGGCTCGGTCACCACCGTCGCCCCCGGGGACCTCGTGGCGATCACGGTGCTGTCGGTCCTGGTCCTGGCGGTCTGCCTGGGGCTGCGGCGGCAGCTCTTCGCGATCTGCCAGGACGAGGAGTTCGCCCGGGTCACCGGGCTGCCGGTGCGGCTGCTCAACCTGCTGCTGGCCGTCACCGCGGCGGTCACCGTGACCGTGGCCATGCGGGTGGTGGGACTGCTGCTGGTGAGCGCCCTGATGGTGCTGCCGGTCGCCGCCGCCCAGCAGATCACCCGCGGCTTCGCGACCACGCTGGCGCTGGCGGTGACCTCCGGGGTGCTGGTGGCCGTCTCCGGCACCGCCACCTCCTTCTACGCCGACGTGCCGCCCGGCGCCACCATCGTGCTGCTGGCCATCGCGCTGTTCACGGTCCTCGCCGCGCTCGCCCCGCTGCTCGCCCGCCTCCGCGCCCGGCCCGGGCGCGGGGCGCCGAAGGGGCCGGTGCTCAGCCGGGAGGCGCGGGAGGAGCAGGAGGGGAGCCGGGAGGTGCCCGGGGGCGCTACGGTCGTGCGGTGACCCGGTCCCGCCGGCGGGACCGGGCCGCCGGCCGGGGGCGCGCCCGGCGGCCGGGCCGGGAGGCACCGCCGCACCTGGCACAATGGCCGATCAGCTACGCGAGGCAGCGCCGTAGCGCCGACGTGAGGAGGCAATGGTGGCGACCGCAGGTCCCCCCGTACGCGGCCGGTCGACCCGGCAGCGCGCCGCTGTGGCGGCGGCGCTCAGCGAGGTCGACGAGTTCCGCAGCGCCCAGGAGCTGCACGACATGCTCAAGCACCGCGGCGACTCGGTGGGGCTGACCACCGTCTACCGCACCCTCCAGGCGCTGGCCGACGCCGGCGAGGTGGACGTGCTGCGCACCGACGAGGGCGAGTCCGTCTACCGCCGGTGCAGCAGCGACGAGCACCACCACCACCTGGTCTGCCGCCACTGCGGCCGGGCCGTGGAGGTGGAGGGCCCCGCCGTGGAGCGGTGGGCCGACGCGATCGCCGCGGAGCACGGCTTCGTGGACGTGGCCCACACCATCGAGATCTTCGGCACCTGCGGCGAGTGCGCCGCCGCCCGCGCCGAGCGCTGACGGCGTCCGCGGGAGACGGCGGCGGCCTTGTACACCCCGGGTGGGGTGTACAAGGCCGCCGCCGTCTCCGGCCGGTCCGCTCAGGCCGTCGCGTCCGGGGTACCGGGGGTGTCCGGGGCGCCGGGGTCGGGCACCTGGTTGGGCTTCGCGCCGCCGAAGCGGCGGTCGCGGCGGGCGTACTCCAGACAGGCGTCCCACAGGTGACGGCGGTCGAAGTCCGGCCACAGCACGTCCTGGAAGACCATCTCGGCATAGGCGCTCTGCCAGATCAGGTAGTTGGAGGTGCGCTGCTCGCCCGAGGGCCGCACGAAGAGGTCCACGTCCGGCATGTCCGGGTAGTAGAGGTACTTCGCGACGGTCTTCTCCGTCACCTTCGACGGGTCCAGCCGCCCGGCCCGCACGTCCGCCGCGATGGCCGCCGCCGCGTCGGCGATCTCCGCGCGGCCGCCGTAGTTGACGCAGAAGTACAGCGTCATGGCGTCGTTGTCCACGGTCTGCTCCTGCGCCACCTGGAGCTCCTGGACGACCGACTTCCACAGCTTGGGCATCCGGCCGACCCAGCGGATGCGGATGCCCATGGCGTCCATCTCGTCGCGGCGGCGGCGGATGACGTCGCGGTTGAAGTTCATCAGGAAGCGGACCTCCTCGGGGGAGCGCCGCCAGTTCTCGGTGGAGAAGGCGTACAGGGAGAGGTTCCCGACCCCCATCTCCAGACAGCCCTTGAGGACCTCCAGGACGGTGGCCTCGCCCCTCCTGTGCCCCTCGGTGCGGGGCAGGCCGCGCCGCTTGGCCCAGCGGCCGTTGCCGTCCATGACGATCGCCACATGGTTCGGCACCAGCTCACCGGGGATCTCCGGCGGGCGCGCGCCGGAGGGGTGCGGTTCGGGTACGAGGTACTCGCGACGCTGCCGGGACAGCATTCCGCGCCGTGCCATGTGGCTCTCATCTCCAGTGGGGCGGGCCGCGGCGGCCGCGCCGGATACGGACTCGGTGGGCCCCGGCGGGCGGGGACGTACGGGAGCGTAGCCGCTCAGCCCTTCTCGACGTAGCGCAGGGAGCGCAGCCCCCGCTCCAGGTGCCAGTGCAGATAGGCCGAGACCAGCCCGCTGCCCTCCCGTACGTGCCGGTTCTCGGCGGCGTCGGCGGTGGCCCAGTCGCCCGTCAGCAGCGCGCCCAGCAGCCGCAGCGCCTCGGGGGACGGCAGGACGCTGCCCGGCGTCCGGCAGTCGCCGCACACCGCACCGCCCGCGGCGACGGAGAAGAACCGGTTGGGGCCGGGCAGCCCGCAGCGGGCGCAGTCGGCGAAGCTGGGCGCGTAGCCGCCGACGGCCAGGGAGCGCAGCAGGAAGGCGTCCAGCACCAGGTCCGGGCGGTGCGCCGCGGCGGCGAGGGTGCGCAGCGCCCCGATCAGCAGCAGGTACTGCTGGACGTTCGGCTCGCCCTCGTGGTCGGTGAAGCGCTCGGCCGTCTCCAGCATGGCCGTCCCGGCGGTGTAGCGGGCGTAGTCGGCGACGATCTCCCGGCCGTACGGCGCGATGATCTCCGTCTGGGTGCACAGCGGCAGCCCGCGGCCGACCAGTTCGCTGCCGCGGGCGAAGAACTGGACGTCCACGTGCGAGAACGGCTCCAGCCGCGCGCCGAACTTCGACTTGGTGCGCCGCACCCCCCGCGCCACCGCCCGCACCCTGCCGTGCCCGCGCGTCAGCAGGGTGATGATGCGGTCGGCCTCGCCCAGCTTCTGGGTGCGCAGGACGACGCCGTCGTCGCGGAACAGGCTCATTCCCTCATTCTCCCCCAGCCGCTCCCCCGCGGGGGCGCCCGGGACGGACCCCGGACCGAAGGCTCAGGAGAGGGTGGTGCGGGCGGCGTCCAGCAGCCGGGCGGTGTCCTCCTCGCACAGCCGGAGGATCCGTCCGACGGCCACCAGCACCTGGCGCTCGGCGGGGGTGTAGGGGCCGTCCGCGAGGGCGACGCGGGCGCCCTGGAGCAGCAGGTTCTCGCGGCCGGGCGCGGCGAGGTGCGGGGCGAGCGGGGCCAGCGCCTCGTGCAGCTCGATCTCCATGGTGACGCTGTCGGCGGCGACCGCCGCCAGCAGGGTGACGAGCTGCTCCTCGGAGCAGCCGGTGAAACCGGCGGTCCGGATGCCCCCCACGGCCGCCTCGCGGGTCGCCCGCGCCTCCGAGCCGCCCACGGCGAGCACCGCCAGCGCGACGGTGTGCACGGCGTCGCGGAGCATGCCGCCCAGCCGGGTGGTGGTCGGGTGGTCGAGGGCGTCGGTGCCGAAGTGCTCCCGGCAGGAGGCGCACTCCACCACGGGCCCGGCCGCGCCGCGCGGCAGGACGGGGACACCCAGCACGACGAGCAGCCGGCGTCCGGTGCGGCGCCGGTAGCTGCGGTCGCCGCCGCACGACGGGCAGAAGAACTCACCGTCGTCGACCGTGCGCCATGCCGTGCGGATGCCCGCCAGACGCAGTCTCCGGCCGTCCCTGTTCGGGGAGTGCACCACCGCCGTACCTCCGTCACGCTCCAGCGCCTTTGCCGCGTGGCGTGATGTTAACCACAGTAGTGAGGTGCCGTCAGTACCCTCGTCGGACATATGCCGGTCCCTTCCGGCCCTTGCGCGCCCGGCGCGGAGGTGCTCGCGCCTCCCCGCGCGGCCCGGCTCCGGCCGCCTCCGGCGCCAGAACTTCCTCGGCGACTCGTTCGGGTGAACCAGCGCATATCCCGGCCCCGGGGCGGTCCGCGCCGAGTACCGTCCGGAGCCGCGTGCTTGGGAGACTGGGGAAGGAGGTGGTCACGGTGTCCAGCACAGGCCAGGATGTCCGGTTCAGCGTCCCGATCTACACCCAGACCGAGGCTGCGCACTACCTGGACATGCCTCCCACGACTCTGCGTTCCTGGGCTCGCGGCTACCGCAACACCTTCCGCGACCGCCCCGCGGTCGAGGGGGCTCCGCTGATCACCCATCTCGGCGAGACCGGCTCCCCTCAGCCGTCCATTCCCTTCATCGGGCTCGCCGAGGGGATGTTCCTCTCCGCGCTGCGCCGGGCCGGCGTACCGATGCAACAGATCAGGCCCGCCCTCGAACTCGTCCGCGACCGGCTCGGCGTGGAGCACGCCCTGGCCTCCGAGCGGCTGCATCTGTGCGGGGCCCAGCTCCTGTGGGAGGTGAGCGAGGAGGACTCCCTGGAACGGGCGCACCGCCAAGGGGCGCGCAGGCTGATCGTGCTGAAGGACGGACAGTACGTCTTCCGCGAGGTCGTGGAGGAATACCTGCGCAAGATCCGCTACGACGAGGGCGAGTACGCCGACCGGCTCCTGCTGCCCGGCTACGACGTGGCGGAGGTCGCCGCCGAACCGACCGTGAACTTCGGCCGCCCCTACTTCACCGCCACCGGGACCCCGCTGTACGTCGTTAGCGGGCGCCTGGACGCGGGCGAGAGCGTTGCGGAGGTCGCCGACGACTTCGGCATTCCCGAGGACCACGTGGCCGAGGTGGCCGATCGCCATGCGCACGGAGCGGCATGACACCAGGCCCCGACGTCCCCGAGCTGAGGCTCTTCCTCGACCGCAGCACCAACTCCAGGCGGTTCGCCGAGATCGTCCGCACCCATGTCCCGGATGTGGTCACGATCGGCGAACGGTACGGGGTGCGGCCCGCCGAGCACGTCCAGGACGGACAGTGGTTGGCGGAGGCCACCGCCGAGGGCCGGATCTGTGTAGGGGCGGACAAGATGATCCTCAGCAACGAGCTGGAGATCGCCGCCGTACTGGAACACCGCGCACGCTACGTGGTCTTCGCGAACAACAACATGACGGGTCGCGCGCAGGCCGAAAGGTTCGTCGCCTGTCTCGGCGAGCTGCGCGAGGCGGCCGGGCGGGAGGGCCCCTGGGCTCTCAAGATCACCGGCTCCGGGCTGGTGGAGGTGAGCGTCGAGCAGTTGCGGGAGCGCCTGGCCCGCCGCCGGCAGCGGAACTGACTTCCGCGGTCCCCGGCGACGCTCTAATCCTGGTCTCAGGTTGGTCGGGGACAATGAGCGGCAAAAACATCGACTGGAAGGGGGCGGGGCGGCGTGCGGATCATGATCGCGGATGATGACGCGGCCATCCGTGAGTCGCTGGAGCGGGTGCTCCAGGTCGAGGGTTACGACACCAGCACCGTCGCCAACGGTCTCGCCGTGCTCGACGGGGTCGGTGGGGCCGGCGGTGACACGCTGGATCTGCTGCTCCTCGACGTGATGATGCCCCGCCTCGGCGGGTTGGAGACCTGCCGGCGGTTGCGGGCCGCGGGTCGGGATCTGCCGGTGCTGATGCTGACGGCCCGTGACCAGGTCTCCGACCGGGTAGCGGGGCTGGACGCGGGCGCCGACGACTACCTGCCCAAGCCGTTCGCCACCGAGGAGTTGCTGGCCCGGGTGCGGGCCCTGCTGCGCCGGCGCACGCCGACCGACGAGGAGTCGCAGATCCTGTCGTTCGCCGACGTCCGGCTCGATCCCGACAGGTTCGAGGCGTGGCGGGGCGGGCGGCCGCTGCGCCTGACCCGGACCGAGTTCTCCCTTCTGGAGGTCCTCCTGTGCAACGCGACCCGGGTCTTGACCCGCGACGCGCTGTTCGAGGCGATCTGGGGCTTCGGCATGAGCTCCACCGCCAACAACCTCCAGGTATACGTGAGCTACCTGCGCCGCAAGATGGAGGCCGAGGGTGAGCCGCGATTGATCTACACGCTGCGCGGCCTGGGATACACGTTGCGGGAGACTCCTCCGTGAGCGGGCCCGCCGGCCGGGAACCGCGCCGGCTGACCCGATGGTGGCGCCGGCGGTCCCTGCGGACCAGGCTGACGGTGATCGCGGCGACGGCCATCGCGGTCAGCGTGTTCGTGGCCTTCCAGGTGGCCAGCGAGCTACTGGAGTGGGAGCTGCGGGACACCGCCGAGGATCAGTTGCGCGCCGACTCCCGCATCCTGGCGACGAACGCGGAGCACGCCGGTCTGGCGCAGGTCCAGCTACCGCCGTATTCCGGATCCGGTCGGCTGGTGCGGGTCATCCTGCACGACGGCTCGGTCCGGACGCCGGCCGGCCAACCCTCGCTGCCCCCGGTCAGCGAGCAGGCCGGGCGCGTGGCGCGTGGCGCGTCGGCCGACCTGTTGGAGTCGAACGGCAGCGACGAAGAAGGCCACGTCATCTACACGCTGCGGGCGGGCGACGGCGCGGTCCAGGTGGCCCACGTCGTCGACGACGGCCCGGTCAACGAGTTCGGATTCGGCATGCTGCTGATCGGGCTGCTCTGCGTGGTCGGCGGCGCCCTGGTCGGGCGGACCGTGGCGCGGACCGGGCTGGCACCGATCGACCGGCTGACCGCCGCCGCGGTACGTGTCGCGCACACCCGGGATCTCGACGCCGACATCCCGGACGAGGGCGGCGGGGAGATCCGGCGGCTGATCCAGTCGATCAACGACATGCTCGCCGCGCTCCGGGACTCCCGGCGGGCGCAGCGGCTGCTCGCCGAGGACGCCGCCCACGAGCTCAAGACCCCGCTCACCAGCCTGCGCCTCAACACCGAGCTGCTGATCCGGCTCGATCGGCGCGGCACCCTGGACAGCGCACTGCCGGCGGAGAGCCGGACCCGGCTGCTCAACGATCTCGGCGCCCAGGTGGACGAGTTGAGCACCCTTGTGGCCGAGCTGACCGACCTGGCGCGCGGTGACGTCAGCGACGAGAGCACCGAGGTGCTCGACCTCGCCGACGTCGTGGTGGCCGCCGCGACCCGGGCGGATTCCCGCGCCCCCGACGTCGAGGTGACGCTCGACGTGACCTCTGTGTGGGTGAACGGGCGTCCCGCCGCGCTCGAACGAGCGGTGCTCAACCTCATCGACAACGCCGGTAAGTGGTCCCCCGCGGACCAGCCGGTCCAGGTCCGGCTCCGTGCCGAGGGCGCGTCGGCGGTGCTTGAGGTCGACGACGCCGGGCCGGGCATCGACGCCGCCGACGTGCCGCGGGTGTTCGACCGGTTCTACCGTGCCGACAGCGCCCGGGCGTTGCCGGGATCCGGTCTGGGGCTGTCGATCGTGCAGCGGGTCGTCGACGCCCACGGCGGCCGGGCCACCGTCGCCCGCTCCGCACGCGGTGGCGCGCTGCTTCGGGTCGACCTTCCGGCCGCGGCCCCGCCCGCCCCGACCGCGCGGCTCACCGCCGGGGAGGACACCGCGATGCGCTGACCCGCCCCGGCGGCGCGGCGCAGGACAAGGGACGGCGGCCCTCGGGCATGGCCCCGCGCGGCTCACCGTCGGGGCAGGACACCGCGATGCGCCGACCCCAGCCCCGGCGCGTGGCGCAGGACCAGAGGGCGGCGACCGTCGGGCCCGTGAAAAAGGATCCGGGACGGGTCTGGGTCCCCGTCCCGGATCTCGTCCGTGCCGCCGCGCTCACCGTTGCAGCGCGGGCTCCTTGTCGTCGGCGAGCGGCTGTTGACCGTCCGTCGGCTCCGCCGCTGGACGGGACAGCCGGCTCGGCCACCACATCCGCCGGCCGATCAGCAAGGTGAGGGCGGGCACCAGGACCGACCGCACCAGCAGGGCGTCGAGCAGCACGCCGAAGGCGACCAGGAACCCGACCTCGACCAGCATCACCAGCGGAAGTGTGACGAGGACCCCGAACGTGGCCGCCAGGACCAGGCCTGCCGAGGTGATGACGCCACCGGTGGCCGAGAGGGCTTTGAGCATGCCCTCTCTGGTGCCGAGACGCACGGTCTCCTCCCGGGCCCGGCTGGTCAGGAAGATGTTGTAGTCGATGCCGAGTGCCACCAGGAACAGGAATGCCAGCAGCGGCACCGAGTAGTCGATACCCTTGAACCCGAGGATCGTGTCGAAGACGAACACGCTGCCGCCGAAGGCTGCGGCGAATGAGACGATCACGGTGGCCATCAGGACCAGCGGGGCCAGGATCGCGCGCAGCAGCAGCCCGAGGACGATCAGGACGACGGTGAGCACCAGCGGGATCACCAGCTTCTCGTCGCGCTTGGTGGTCACCTCGGTGTCGAGGTTCTCCGCACTCGGCCCGCCGACGATCGCCTCCGCCCCGCTCACCGCGTGCACGGCGGTGCGCACCCGCTTGATCGTGTCGTACTCCGCGGCGGTGTCCGGCGCGGCCTTCGGGAACACGGAGATGTTGGCCCAGTCACCGCTGGTCTGCTCCGGGATGGCCTGGGCCACACCGCGAGTGTCCTTGACGATGTCGAGCACCCGCTCCTGGTACGCCGGCCGCGTGAAGATCGTCATCGGCTGGCCGCCGAGCTCCGGGAAGTGCTGGCCGAGAACGGTGAAGCCGGTGACCGACTCCGGCGCGGACAGGAACTGGTCCTGCTCCCGCAGGGCGTTGGTGTTGCCCGCCAGCCCGAGGGCGAGCACGCCGAGGACTCCGAGCGAGCCGAGCGTCGCCACCCACCGGCGGCGGCTGATGGCGGTGCCGAGCCGTCCCCACAGCCCCGGCTTCTCCTCCACGGCGGCCGTGCTGAACCGCGGGATGGCCGGCCAGAAGATCCGCCTGCCGAGCACCACGAGCACCGCCGGGAACAGCGTCAGCATGGCCACCAGCGCGCACAGGATGCCGGCCGCACCGATCGGGCCCAGGCCGCTGGTGCTGTTCAGGTCCGCGGCGAGCAGGCAGAGCAGGCCGGCGACCACGGTGGCCGCGGACGCGACGATGGCCGGCGCCGCGCCGCGCAGCGCGTGGACCATCGCGACCCGGACGTTCTCATGGTGGTGCAGTGCCTCCCGATATCGAGCGATGAGCAACAGCGCGTAGTCCGTGCCGACGCCGAATACCAGGATCGTCAGCAGCGCCGAGTTCTGGTCGTTGACCACGATGCCGAAGCCCTTGACGAGCAGGTAGACGGTCCCCATCGAGGTCAGTGCGGCCGCGCCGACGGCCACCAGCGGGATGATCCACAACACCGGGCTGCGGTAGGTGAGGATGAGCAGGAGCGTGACGACGACGATGGTGGTGATGAGGACCTGCTCGTCGATGCCGTCGAAGACGGCATCCATGTCGCCGTCGATCGCGCCCGGGCCGGTCACGTCGAGTTCCAGGCCGGCGGGGCGGTCCTTCGCGGCGTCACGCAACGGGCCGACGATCTCCTCCGGTGGGCCGTAGTCCGTGCTCACCTCGAGGGTGAACACCATCGCCTTGCGGTCGGTGGAGAGCCTCGTCGGTGAGCCCTCGTCGTCCTCGCCGGCCGCCGCCGTCTCCTTCGGCGGGTACCGCTTGGCAAGGGTGTTGTAGTGGCGCTCGACCGTCGCGCGGTCGGCGTCGGTCATGCCGTCGGCGCGGTGGTACACGAAGACGAACGTGTTGTCGTCACCGCCGGGGAGACTGTCGTCCAGCGCCGCCACCTTGGTGGACTCGGCACTGGCCGGCAGGGTGTCCACGGCGCTGTCGGTGGTGACCGAGCTCAGCTTTCCGCTCAGCGGCACCATGCCCGCCGCCAGCACCAGCCACAAGCCAATCACCAACCATGGCACCCACCGGCCTGCCAACCGACCGGCCGGCGCTTGTCCGGACGGCGCTGCGTCGACTGCCATCACTAGCCTCCTACATACGGGTTGCATCGCTTATCTGGATGCCACTTCCTAGCGAGCGAACCTGAGACGACTGTTAATACGGTGCTCAGGCCGTTGGCCCCGGGGGTGTGTCCAGTAGACGGCGTGCGCCCCGGTGAGGTGCGGGACCGAAGTGGTGCTTGTCCGCCCCGGCGGCCCCGGAGCGGCGTAGAAAGGGGGCTGACGGATTACGCGATACGGGCCGTGCAGCCCGCGAGCCTGCTGCTGGCGCCGTTGCTCGCCTGGCAGGGAGCCCGGGCCAGACGGGACATCCCCCGGCTGACGGCGGCGGACGGACACGAGGGGGCCTGCCCCGGGCCCGGTGGGGCGGCGGACGGCCCGCCGCTGCGGCTGATGGTGCTGGGCGACTCGGTGGCCGCCGGTTTCGGGGTGGCGCACAACGACGACGGACTGGCCGGCCGGGTGGGCCGGCTGCTCGCCCGGCACACCGGCGGCGAGGTGCGGTGGCGGGTCGCCGCGCGCGGCGGGGCGACGGTCCGGTACACGCTGGACAACCCGGTGCGGCAGTGCCGCGATCCGCTGAACGGCTGGGAGCCCGACGCCGTGGTCGTCTCCCCGGGCGTCAACGAGCTGATGCGGCCGGGCTCGCTGGGCCGGTGGCGGCGGGCGCTGCGGGTGCTGATGTCCGACCTGCGGGCCCGGCTCGGCGACGAGGTGCCCGTCGCGTTCTGCGGACTGCCGCCGGTGCACGAATTCCCCGTGCTGCCGCAGCCACTGCGGACGGTGCTGGGTCTGCGGGCCCGGCAGCTGGACCGGGTGCTGGTGAAGGTGGCGCGCGAGTACGGGATCCACCATGTGCCCCTGCCGATGGAGGCGATGGCGGCCGACCGCCCGGCGTTCTTCGCCGAGGACGGCTTCCACCCCTCCGCCGCGGGCTACCAGGTGGCGGCGGAGGCCCTCGCGGAGGTGCTGTCCCCCGGGTTCCGGGCCGGGGACCGCTGACACGTTCCGTACCGCAGGCGGACGGCGCGCGGCCCGGCCGGGGACACCCCGGCCGGGCCGCGTCATGTCATGTCACGGGCCTCAGCGGTAGGCGCGGTTGACGGCGGAGACGACCGCCTTCAGGGAGGCGCGGGTGGTGTTGGGGTCGATGCCGATGCCCCACAGCACCTTGTCCTCGATGGCGCACTCGATGTACGAGGCGGCCTGCGCGGAGGCGCCCTCACTCAGGGTGTGCTCGGTGTAGTCCAGCAGTCGGGCGTCGATGCCCGTCCTGGCCAGCGCGTCGAAGAAGGCGGAGATCGGGCCGTTGCCGGTGCCGGACAGCACGGTCTCGGTGCCGTCGACGGCCGCCTCGACGGTGAGGGTGTCCACGCCGTCGGTGTCGGTGGTGGTCTGGCCGGTGCGTACCTGGATGCGGCCCCAGGGGTTGTCCGGGTTGGGCAGGTACTCGTCGCGGAAGATGTCCCAGATCTGCTTCGGGGTGACCTCGCCGCCCTCGGCGTCGGTCTTCGCCTGGATGATCCTGGAGAACTCGATCTGCATCCGGCGCGGCAGGTCCAGCTTGTGCTCGTTCTTCAGCACGTAGGCGACGCCGCCCTTGCCGGACTGGGAGTTGACGCGGATGACCGCCTCGTAGGAGCGGCCGACGTCCTTGGGGTCGATGGGCAGGTAGGGCACCTCCCACTCGATCTCCTCCACCGCCTTCCCCCGCTCGGCGGCGGTGGCCTCCATCGCCTCGAAGCCCTTCTTGATGGCGTCCTGGTGGGAGCCGGAGAAGGAGGTGTAGACCAGGTCTCCCGCGTACGGGTGGCGCGGGTGGATCTCCATCTGGTTGCAGTACTCGGCGGTGCGGCGGATCTCGTCGATCCGGCTGAAGTCGATCCTCGGGTCGATGCCCTGGCTGAACAGGTTCATCCCCAGGGTGACCAGGTCCACGTTGCCGGTGCGCTCGCCCTGCCCGAACAGGCAGCCCTCCACCCGGTCCGCGCCGGCCATGACCGCCAGTTCGGCGGCGGCCACGGCGGTGCCGCGGTCGTTGTGGGGGTGGGTGGACAGGCAGACGAACTCGCGCCGGGACAGGTTCCGCGACATCCACTCGAAGCGGTCGGCGTGGGTGGAGGGCGTGGAGCGCTCGACGGTGGCCGGCAGGTTGAGGATGATCTCGCGGCCCTCCTCGGGCTGCCAGACGTCCATGACGGACTCGCAGACCTCCAGGGCGAAGTCCAGCTCGGTGTCGGTGAAGATCTCCGGGCTGTACTGGTAGCCGAAGGCCGTCTCGTCGCCCAGCAGCTTCTCGGCGTACTCCATCACCAGCCGGGTGCCGTCCACCGCGATCTGCCGGATGTCGTCCTTCGAGCCGCGGAAGACCACCCGGCGGAAGACCGGCGCGGTGGCGTTGTAGAGGTGGACGGTGGCCCGGTGGGCGCCGGCCAGGGACTGCACGGTGCGCTCGATCAGGTCCTCGCGGGCCTGGGTCAGCACCGAGATCGTCACGTCCTCGGGGATCGCGCCCTCCTCGATGATGGAGCGCACGAAGTCGAAGTCGGTCTGGCCGGAGGCGGGGAAGCCGACCTCGATCTCCTTGTAGCCCATGCGTACCAGCAGGTCGAACATCGCCCGCTTGCGCGCCGGGGACATCGGGTCGATCAGCGCCTGGTTGCCGTCGCGCAGGTCGGTGGAGAGCCAGCGGGGGGCGGTGGTGATGCGCTTGCCGGGCCAGGTGCGGTCGGGCAGGTCGACGGCCTCGTAGCCGCGGTAGCGGTGGATCGGCATACCGGACGGCTGCTGGGCGACGGTCGCCGCGGTGACGGGCGTGGGGCGGCCGATACGGGAGGGGGAATCACTCATGGCGGGCTTGGCTCCTGGATGACGGAGAGTGGCTTCAGTGGCTGTGGACGGGGCCGACGACGGCAACACCGAACTCCGCGGGGAGGGGGTCGGCCGTATGACTACAGGCCCTCGCCGCGGCAGCTAAGGAGGAGCAGCCCGAAACGCATGGCCGGGCCAGCGTAACCGAAGCCGGGGGTGCACAGCGGCATGTATCAGCATGCGAGAAGTCCTGTCTTCCCGTGCCCGCTCTCCCTTGAGCACTGAAGCATGCACGCCGTGCACACTTTGCAGCCTGTGCAAGAATATCCCCATGGTGAAACCGGCCGAAGGACTCCGTGAGCGCAGACGGCGCGAGACACGGCGGAGCATCCACTCCGCGGCGCTGCGGCTGGCCCTGGCGCACGGCTTCGACAAGGTCACCGTGGAGATGATCAGCGAGGAGGCCGGCGTCTCGCCGCGGACCTTCTTCAACTACTTCGGCAGCAAGGAGGCCGCCGTCGCCCGGGGACCGGCCGGCCCGGACCCGCGGGCCCTGGAGGCGTTCGCCGCGGCCGGGCCGGCCGAGCCGCGCGAGGTGCTGGCCGAACTGGCCGCCCTGATCACGGCCGACCTGTCAAAGAACCCGCCGCTCCGGGCCGAACTGCACGCGGTCATGGAGATCAGCCGCACCACCCCGGGGGTGGCGGCCGCGTTCCTGGCCCAGCTCGACGACTTCCAGCGCACGCTGGCCGGGGCCGTGGCCCGGCGGCTGGGCGACGGGGGCGGCGGGGGCGAGGGCGGTACGGACGGCGGGCCCGGCGAGCCGGACGAGACCGCCGCCCTCATCGCCGCCCTGGCCATGGCCGCCGTCCGCACCGGTCTGGAGCGCTGGAAGAGCGCGGCACCGCGGAGTGACGACTCCCCGGTGCCGTACGTCGAACACTCGGCGGCGCTGCTGCGCGCCCTGCTGACCCCCTGAGGCGCCGGGGCTCCGGCGCCCCCGCCCGGCCGGGCTCCCGTACGGCCCCCTCCCCTGTCTTCCCCGTCCCTGTTCCGTGCGGGCGCCCCCGCCCGCCGCCCGGAACGTCCCGCACCGTCCCTTCCTGGAGTAACCGATGTCCGATGCCGCCGCCCCGGCGGAGCACGAGGAGCCGGCGCCGCCGGCTCTGCCGCCCCACTTCGGCCTGATATTCGCGGGCCTGATGGTCAGCATGCTGCTGGCCGCACTCGACCAGACGATCGTCGCCACCGCGCTGCCCACGATCGTCGGCGAGCTCAGCGGCGTGAGCCACATGGCGTGGGTGACCACCGCCTACATCCTCGCCGCCACCGTCGCCATGCCCGTCTACGGGCGGCTGGGCGACCTGGTCGGCCGCAAGCGCCTGTTCCTGTCCGCGATCGCCGTCTTCATCGTCGGCTCGGTGGTGGGCGGCATCGCCCAGGACATGGGCACCCTGATCACCGGCCGGGCGATCCAGGGGCTGGGCGGCGGCGGCCTCATGATCACCTCGCAGGCGATCGTCGCGGACCTCGTACCGCCGCGGCAGCGTGCGAAGTACATGGCCCCCATGGGCGCCGTCTTCGGCCTCTCCTCCGTCGCGGGTCCGCTGCTGGGCGGCTGGTTCACCGACCACCACGACTGGCGCTGGGCCTTCTGGGTCAACCTCCCGCTGGGCTTCCTGGCCCTGGCCGTCTGCGCGTTCGCGCTGCGGCTGCCGCGCCGCGCCGTGAAGGTCTCCTTCGACTGGGCCGGGTTCGTGCTGATGGCCGCGGCCGTCACCTGCACGGTGCTGGTCGCCGACTTCGGCGGCACCGACTACGCCTGGTCCGACCCGGTGATCCTGGCGCTCGCCGCCGGCGGGGTCGCCGCCTGGGTGCTGTTCTTCCTCGTCCAGGGCCGGGCCGCCGAACCGCTCATCCCGCTGCGGCTGTTCCGCAGCCGGATCTTCAACATCGCCACCCTGATCGGTCTGATCGCCATCGGTGTCGGCATGTTCGCCGTCATCGGCTACATGCCCACCTATCTGCAGATGGTGTACGGGGTCAGCGCCACCGAGTCCGGGCTGCTGCTGATCCCCATGGTCGTCGGCATCATGGGCACCGCGATGCCCTCCGGGCATCTGATCAGCCGCACCGGCCGCTACAAGATCTACCCGATCCTCGGGGTGGCCGTGATGAGCGTCACGGTGGTGCTGATGTCCACCCTGGAGGTGGACACCCCGCTGCCCGTGCTGTGCGGGTACTTCTTCCTGCTCGGCGCCGGGATGGGCATGATGATCCAGAACCTCGTGCTGGCCGTGCAGAACGCCTTCCCCGTCTCGGACGTGGGCACCGCCACCTCCGCGAACAACTTCTTCCGCGAGATCGGCGCCACCCTGGGCACCGCGGCGGTCGGCGCGGTCTTCACCCACCGGCTGAGCGACCAGCTCGCCGAGCGCATCCCGCCTCAGGCGGCCGGGGCCGTGGGGGACCCCGAGTCCCTCACCCCGGCCCTGGTCCGCGCGCTGCCCGAACCGGTGCGGGACGCGGTGGTGGCCTCGTACCAGCACGCGCTGACACCGGTCTTCGGCTATCTGCTGCCGCTGTTCCTCGTCAGCCTGGTGCTGGCCTTCCTCCTGCCGGAGAAGGTGCTGTCCAACACCAACGCCGACTCCGGTGCCGGTGCCGGTGCCGGTGCCGAACCCGGTGTGGAACTCGGCACCGACGCGGGTGCCGCACCGGAGCCGGCCGGGGAGACGGAGACCGCCGAACCGGCCCGGGCCTGACCGGAGCGCCCCGCCCGCCGCCGTCCGCACACCGCGCGGACGGCGGCGGGCCTCCGCGCGCCCGGGTGTCCGGGGCGGGAACGCCGTTGCCCCGGCCTGTGGCGGCGAGCCGCCCGGCGGCGGGGACCCGCCCTAGAAACCGAGCCTGCGCAGCTGCTTGGGGTCGCGCTGCCAGTCCTTGGCGACCTTGACGTGCAGGTCGAGGTAGACGGGCGTGCCGAGCAGGGCCTCGATCTGCTTGCGGGACTTGGTGCCGACCTCCTTCAGCCGGCTGCCCTTCGGCCCGATGACGATGCCCTTCTGGCTGGGCCGCTCGATGAACACGTTGGCGTGGATGTCCAGCAGCGGCCGGCCCTCCGGACGGCCCTCGCGCGGCCCCATCTCCTCGACCACCACGGCGATGGAGTGCGGCAGTTCGTCACGTACGCCCTCCAGCGCGGCCTCCCGGATCAGCTCGGCGACCATGACCTGCTCGGGCTCGTCGGTCAGATCGCCGTCCGGGTAGAGCGGCGGCCCCTCGGGGAGGAGCGGGACGAGCAGGTCCGCCAGCAGGCCCACCTGGTCGCCGGCGGTGGCCGAGACGGGCACGATCTCGGCCCACTCGAAGCCCAGCTCCCTGCCCAGCCGGTCGACGGAGACGAGCTGCTCCGCCAGGGCCCTGGAGTCCACCAGGTCTGTCTTGGTGACCACCGCGACCTTCGGGGTGCGCTTCATGGCCGCCAGTTCCTTGGCGATGTACCGGTCGCCGGGGCCGATCCGCTGGTCGGCGGGCAGGCAGAAGCCGATCACGTCGACCTCGGCCCAGGTGGTGCGCACCACGTCGTTGAGCCGCTCGCCGAGCAGGGTGCGCGGTTTGTGCAGGCCGGGGGTGTCCACCAGCACCAGCTGCGCGTCGGGCCGGTGGACGATCCCGCGCACCGTGTGGCGGGTGGTCTGGGGACGGTTGGAGGTGATCGCGACCTTCGTTCCCACCAGGGCGTTGGTGAGGGTCGACTTGCCCGCGTTGGGGCGGCCGACGAAGCACGCGAAGCCCGACCGGTGCGGTGCGGGCTCCGCCTGTGTCACGGGCCGGGGGGAGGGGGAACGGTCACTCATGGGGGTCATTCTCCCCGATCCCCGGGCCCCCGCGGACCCGGCCGGATCATGCCGCCGGGCGGAGCCGGGACGGCGGTCGTCCGGCGCGCGACGCCGGCCGGTCAGCCGGCGGTGACGGTGGAGCGCACCGCGCCGTCCGGGCCGGCCAGGAGTACGGGGGTGGCCGGTCCGCCCAGCTCGTGGACGGCGGCCAGGTCCGCGGAGGGCACGGCGGGCGCCTCGGAGACCACCGCCGCGGCCTCCAGCGACTTGGCCCCGGACGCCACCGCCATGGCCACCGCGGTCTGCAGGGCGCTGAGTCTGAGCGACTTCAGCGCGACGGTGCCGGCCACGTAGGTGCGTCCGGTCTCGTCCCGTACGGCCGCCCCCTCGGGCACGCCGTTGCGGGCCCGCGTGCTGCGGGCGAGGGTGATGATCTTGCGGTCTTCGGGGTCCAGGCCGGCGGCTTCACTCATGGGGGTGAGCATATGCGGTCGGCCGTACCGGGGGCGGCCCCGTCCGGACCGGTGGGTCCGGACGGGGCCGCGGGGCCGGGAGCGGGTGTCAGCAGCGCTGCGACCTCTCCTGGTCCGTCATCGGCCGGGTGTGCTGGGCTATGGTGTCGCGTCCGCTGGGCGCCGGGCCCTCCGCCGTGAACGGCGCGTACCAGTAGTAGTGGCCGTAGTAGCGGTCCGGGAAGTTCATCTCGTACCGTCCGCTGAAGCGCTGCATCTCGGCCGCCCGGGTCACCCAGCCGATCTCACCGGGGCGCACCTCGACCCAGGTGCTCTGGTTCTTGGTGTGGGAGCTGGACCAGGTGTGGTTGTAGCTGACCTCGAGGCTGACCTTGAAGACCTCGGCGAAGCCGGCCTCGGTGGTCAGCGAGACCCCTACGCTGTTCGACTCGCCGACGGTGTCCGACCAGCCCACGGAGAACCGCTGCGGATCGTCGGTGCAGTTGTACACCTCCTCGCCGACCCGGCGGGTCGGGCCCATGAAGGTCTCCGGCGGGCCGTCGGGGTGGAAGACGCACCTGTCGGTGCCGTTGTTGCACTTGTCGAGCAGCTGGCGGATGGTCGGGTTCTCGCCGTGGTCGGCGTGGGCGGTGGTCGGCACCAGGGCCGTGGCGGCGGCGGTCGCGATCGCCGCGAACAGGACCGTAGGACGGACTCTTCCGGTCATCGGTGACTCCATGTGTTGTGGGGGATGGCCTGCGGCGCGCCCGGAGTCGGACGGGCGCCGCGGGGAGCGGGCGCGGTGCGCCCGGCGGTCAGCTGAAACCGACGGACTCGGTGCGGTCGTTCATGAACGACCCGACGTAGGGGGTGTTCTCCTTGAACGGACCGTCCCGGTCGCCGTTCAGCCCGGGCTCGGGGTAGAGCCAGATCCAGCAGTTCGCCCACGGCTGCACGGAGGTGACGATGTCCTTCCAGTCGTCCGGCAGGTCGATGCTGTAGTCGACCTTGCCGTTGTCCGGGCAGGGCGCCTCGCCGTAGACGGTGAAGGTGGCGCCGCCGTAGTTCTCGTGCTCGAAAAGCGTCCCCTGGATGAGATCGCCGTTCCGGGCGGTCTCGGCGGCCGTGGCCAGTTCCTTCGTCCGCTTCCGGAACGCCGGGTCCTGGGCGGCGCTCCGCGCGGAGGCGGGGGCGTCGTCGATGCGGCCGCCGGAGGCCGCCTCGACGGCCTCGGTGAAGGTCCCGAAGCACTCCTGTGCCCCGGTGCGGAGGTCCGCGATGCAGTGCCGGGCGCCGTCCCGGGGCGCGTCCTGCGGGGCGGCGACGGCCTGGACGGGGGCCGCCGCGACGGCACCGGCCGCCGCGAACACCACCGCCGCGGTACGGGTCCTGCGGGCTGTTCTTCTCACCATGCGCGATTCCTCGGTTCATCGGGAGCGATGTGCGGTGGTCCTCCTTACTCGGATCCGCCGGGGCGAAACAGGATGCCCGCTATTGCCCGCGATCGTTTTCCGAAGCACTGGTCGAGCGCCTGTCCCCGCTCCGGCGTGCCCGGAAATGTGGGAGGCGCGGAACCGCCCCGCCGGTACGGCCGGCGGGGCGGTGGGGGCGCGTGTGGTGTATGTGGTGCGGGAGCGTGATGGGAGCGGAACGGGACGGGAGGCCGGGGCGGAGGGATCAGCTCCCGCTCTCCGCGGCCGGCGCGCCCTCCGTCTCCGGGGCGGTGGCACGGACCGGTTCGACCAGGACCGTGACGATGCGGTTGCGGCGGCCGGCCGGGGACTCGGCGGTCAGCCGCAGACCCCGCAGCGAGGGATCGGCGGTGCGGTCGGCGCGGGCCCCGGAGACGTCCACGACGGCCTTGGCGCCCGCGATGGGGACCCGGCCCAGCAGCTTGGCCAGCAGTCCGCCGACCGTCTCCACGTCCTCGTCCTCCAGGTCCAGGCCGTACAGCTCGCCCAGGTCGCCGAGGTCGAGCCGGGCGGTGACCCGGTGGCGGCCGGCGCCGAGGTCCTCCACCGGGGGCAGTTCCCGGTCGTACTCGTCGGTGATCTCGCCGACGATCTCCTCCAGGATGTCCTCGATGGTGACGATCCCGGCGGTGCCGCCGTACTCGTCGATGACGACCGCCACGTGGTTGCGGGCCTTCTGCATCTCGCGCAGCAGGTCGCCGGCGTTCTTGGTGTCGGGGACGAAGGCCGCCGGGCGCATGGCGGTGGAGACCTTCTCGGTCTCGTTGCCACGGTTGATGTGGACCTTCCGTGCGAGGTCCTTGAGGTAGACGATGCCGACGACGTCGTCCTCGTTCTCCCCGGTCACCGGGATACGGGAGAAGCCCGAGCGCAGGGCCAGGGTGAGGGCCTGGCGGATGGTCTTGAAGCGCTCGATGGAGATCAGTTCGGTGCGCGGCACCATCACCTCGCGCACCAGGGTGTCGCCCAGTTCGAAGACCGAGTGCACCATGCGGCGCTCCTCGTCCTCGATCAGCGCCTCGCGCCCGGCCAGGTCCACCATGGCCCGCAGCTCGGCCTCGGTGGCGAACGGGCCCTTGCGGAAGCCCCGGCCCGGGGTGAGCGCGTTGCCCAGCAGGATCAGCAACTGCGGCAGCGGGCCCAGCACCCGGGCCAGCGGCAGCAGGACGTACGCGGCGGCCGTGGCGGTGTTCAGCGGGTGCTGGCGGCCGATGGTGCGCGGCGAGACGCCCACCGCCACGTAGGAGACGAGCACCATCGTGCCGATGGCGGCGGCCAGCGCCTGCCAGGTCTCCTCGACGGTGTGCACGAAGCCGTAGGTGACCAGGGCCCCGGCCGCCATCTCGGCGGCGACGCGCAGCAGCAGGGCCAGGTTGAGGTAGCGGGTGGGGTCGGCGGCGACGGCGGCCAGTTTCGCGCCGCCGCGCCGCCCGGACCGTACGGCCTCCTCGGCACGGTAGCTGGTGGTGCTGGCCAGCCCGGCCTCGGCGCAGGCGGCCAGCCAGGCCACGCAGACCAGGACGACCGCCGCGGCGACGAGCTGACCGCTCATGTCGTCGTCGGAGCCGGGGAGGGCCCGTCCAGACCGCGCTCGGCGCGCCAGCCGTCGACGATGGCCGCCTGGAGGCCGAACATCTCGGCCCGCTCGGCGGGGGTCTCGTGGTCGTAGCCGAGCAGGTGCAGCACCCCGTGGACGGTGAGCAGCCGCAGCTCCTCGTCCATGGAGTGCTTCGTCGCCGCCTCGGCGCCCTGCTTCTCCGCGACGTCCGGGCAGAGCACGATGTCACCGAGGAGTCCCTGCGGGGGCTCCTCGTCGTCCTTGGCGGGCGGGCGCAGCTCGTCCATGGGGAAGGACATGACATCGGTGGGGCCGGGCAGGTCCATCCACTGCCGGTGCAGCTGCTCCATGGCCTCGGAGTCGACGGCGATCACCGACAGCTCCGAGAGCGGATGGATGCGCATCCGGGCCAGCGCGTAGCGGGCGATGTCGAGGATCGCGCGCTCGTCGATCTCCCGCCCTGACTCGTTGTTGACGTCGATCGACATGGGAGTGCTGGGATGCTTTCCGTTGCTCTCGGTGCTCGGGTGTTCGGACGCTCCGGGCGGCTTCCGCCGCTCGCTCACTTCCGGCGCTCGCCGCGGTCGGCCGCGCCGCCGCGGGTTTCGGCCGCGTCGCCGCGCACGTCGTAGCGGTCGTACGCGTCGACGATACGGCCGACGAGCTTGTGCCGGACGACATCGGTGCTGGTGAGCCGCGAGAAGTGCACGTCCTCCACACCTTCGAGGATCTCCTGGACCTGGCGCAGGCCGCTCCTGGTGCCGCCGGGCAGGTCCACCTGGGTGACGTCGCCGGTGATCACTATCTTGGAGTCGAACCCGAGCCGGGTCAGGAACATCTTCATCTGCTCGGGGTTCGTGTTCTGCGCCTCGTCCAGGATGATGAAGGCGTCGTTGAGCGTCCGGCCGCGCATGTACGCCAGCGGCGCGACCTCGATCGTCCCGGCGGCCATCAGCCGCGGGATCGAGTCGGGGTCGAGCATGTCGTGCAGCGCGTCGTACAGCGGTCGCAGATACGGGTCGATCTTCTCGTAGAGGGTGCCGGGCAGGAAGCCCAGCCGCTCCCCCGCCTCGACGGCGGGCCTGGTCAGGATGATGCGGTTGACCTGCTTGGACTGCAGGGCCTGCACCGCCTTGGCCATGGCGAGATAGGTCTTGCCGGTGCCCGCCGGACCGATGCCGAACACGATGGTGTGCTTGTCGATCGCGTCCACGTAGCGCTTCTGGTTGAGCGTCTTGGGGCGGATCGTACGGCCGCGGTTGGACAGGATGTTCTGGGTGAGGACCTCGGCAGGGGTCTCGGAGCCCGCTCCGGCACCGCCCTCCGACTCCCGGAGCATGGCGATCGAACGCTCCACGGCGTCCTCCGTCATCGGCTGGCCGGTGCGCAGCACCAGCATCATCTCGTCGAAGAGCCGCTGGATGAGAGCGACCTCCGCCGCGTCACCGGTGGCGCTGATCTCGTTCCCGCGGACATGGATGTCGGTCGCGGGGAAGGCCTTCTCTATGACGCGGAGGAGGGAGTCACCGGAGCCGAGCACCGTGACCATGGGGTGCTTGGCCGGAACGGTGAAACGGGCACTCGCTGGGGTGGACCGTGCCTGGTCTGTCTGTGTCTGAGTCATGGGCCGGCTGCTGGAGCCTGCGCGTCCCTCTCTCTGTCGCTGCTGTGCGCCTGGCCTCCAGAGTACGCCGTGCGGCTGACAGGTCAGTAGGGTTTTACGGCCGCCGGCTTCCGTGCCGGCGTCACACCCGCCGGAAACCGATGGTCGGCACCGCCCGGCGCAGCGGCCAGGGGCGGGCGGGGCCGGGCAGCAGGGCGTCCAGGAAGGCGTAGCGGCGCAGGGCGGCCCGGCCCTGGTCGTCGAAGGAGCGGACGTGCTGCCACCAGGCGGCGACCTCGGCCCAGCCGGGGGCCGACAGCGAGCCGCCGAACTCCTGCACCGACAGGGCGGCGGTCAGGCACCCGAAGGCGAGCCGGTCGGCGAGCGGCCAGCCGGCCAGGGTGCCGGTGACGAAGCCGGCCACGAACACGTCCCCGGCGCCGGTGGGGTCCAGCGCCTCCACGGCGACGGCGGGCACCTCGGCATTCTCGCCGCTGCCGCCGTCCACCGCGCAGGCGCCCTCGGACCCCATGGTGACCACCGCCAACGGCACCTTCTCGGCGAGGCGGCGGGCGGCGGCGCGGGGGCAGTCGGTGCGGGTGTAGCGCATCGCCTCCTCGGCGTTGGGCAGGAACGCCTCGCAGTGCTCCAGGTCGGCGAGGTCGCCCGGGTCCCAGCGGCCGGTCTCGTCCCAGCCGACGTCGGCGAAGACCCGGCTGCCGCGGCGGGCCGCCGCGGCGATCCACCCCTGGCCCTCGCCCGGCCGCAGGGCCGCCACGCAGGCCCGGGCCAGGGGCGGGTCGCAGGGCGCGGACTCCTCCGGCGGTGCCTCGTGCCCGTGGGTGACCATCGTCCGCTCGCCCTCGTACGCCATCGAGACGGTGACCGGCGAGTGCCAGCCCGGCACGGTGCGCGACAGCGACAGGTCGATGCCCTCGCCGTGCTCCAGCGACTCCCAGCAGTACTCGCCGTACTTGTCGTCCCCGAAGGCGGCGGCCAGGGAGGTGCGCAGCCCGAGCCGGGCCAGGGCGGTGGCCATGTTGGCGACGCCGCCGGGGCTCGACCCCATGCCGCGGGCCCAGGACTCGGTGCCGCGTACGGGCGCGGAGTCCAGGCCGGTGAAGATGATGTCCAGGAAGACGCTTCCGGTCAGGTAGACGTCACAGGGCGGGTCGTCGGGGGTGCGGAGCGCGGCGAGCGGGTCGAGCATGCGGCCCAGTGTGCCCGACCGCGCCCGCGCGTACCCCGGCTCCGCCGGAACGTCACCAGCGCGGTACGGCCGGTGACGTCCAGGCGGGGTCGGCCCGGCGCATGGCGGCGGCGTCGTCCCGGTCGCGCATCGAGCCGTCGTCGTCCAGCCAGCGCCGGTGCAGGCGGTCCAGCCGGTCGCGGTCCAGGGTGACGCCCAGGCCGGGCCCGTCGGGGACGGTGAGGCGGCCCCCGGTGAACGTCAGGCGCTCGGTGAGCACCTCCTCGTGCTGCCAGGGGTAGTGGGTGTCGCACGCGTGGTGCAGGTTCGGCACGGTGGCGGCGACATGGGTCATGGCGGCGAGGCTGATGCCCAGGTGGGTGTTGGAGTGCATGGACACCCCGACGCCGAAGGTGCGGCAGAGCGCGGCGAGCTGCTGGGTGTTGCGCAGCCCGCCCCAGTAGTGGTGGTCGCTGAGCAGCACCTGGACGGCGCCCGTGGTGAACGCCTCGGGTATCTCGGGGAAGGTGGTCACGCACATGTTGGTGGCCAGCGGCAGCCCGCCGGCGCGGGCGGCGACCTCGGCCATCGCGGGCGTACCGGTCGTCGGGTCCTCCAGGTACTCCAGGACCTCGCGCAGCTCGGCCGCGACCTTCAGGGAGGTCTCCACCGACCAGGCGCCGTTGGGGTCCAGGCGCAGGGGGTGGCCGGGGAACGCCTCGGCCAGTGCCCGGACGGCGGCGATCTCCTCCTCGGGGCGGAAGACGCCGCCCTTGAGCTTGAAGGAGCCGAAGCCGTGGTCGGCCACGAAGCGGCGGGCCTGGGCCACGATCCCCTCGGGGTCGAGGGCGGCACCCCAGTCGTCGCTCTCGCCCGCCACTCCCTCCGGGTGGTCCGCCCAGCGGTAGAACAGGTAGGCGCTGTACTCCACGCTGTCGCGCACCTTCCCGCCGAGCAGGGCGTGCACGGGCAGCTCCAGCGCCCTGCCCAGGGCGTCCAGACAGGCCACCTCGAAGCCGGAGACCACCGACAGCCGCAGCTTGTCGGCGGTCTGGACGCCGCGCAGGCCGCCCACGTCCGCCGTGCCGTCCGTGCTGTGCCCCTCCGTGTCGAGGGAGCCGGCCAGGGTGAACAGCCCGTTCAGGTCGCTGACCGGGTGTCCGGGGAGCCGTCCGGCGAGGGACCGGGCCAGCTCCAGGTACTTGGTGTCGCCGTAGGTCTCCCCCAGCCCGGTGACGCCGTCCGCCGTGACCACCTCGATGATCAGGCGCGGGGTGTAGGGCTGGTGAACGCCCTGGGTGTTGAGCAGCGGCGGGTCGGCGACGAGGATCGGGGTCAGGCGTACCTCGGTGACGGTCAGGTCCTTCATCGGACGGCTCCTGTCGGATCGGTGCCGGAGGCGGGCGGCGCTGGGACCGGCGGGACGGCACACCCTCGGCACTCACACATGCCGTTCACGTATACGAATGCTGTCCACGCTGGCAGACGGAGACTAGGGATGCGAACAGAAGTGCGTCAAGAACGCCGACAGTTTCCGGAAGAAGGACCCGCCCCGCCGGGCGTCCGACAAGGACGGCGGAGCGGCCCCGGACTCGGGGCCGGGGCCGGGGCCGGGAAGAAGGGAAGAAGAAGGGAAGGGGGAGGACGGACGGGGTCGGCCGGCCGGCGGTCAGCGCCGCCGCGGCACCGGTACCCGTGCCAGGTCCTCGGCCACCGTCAGCCCTCCGGTGTACCCGGCCGCCCGCGCCTCGCGCGCGAACTCGGCCGGGTCGTCGTAGCGCTGCGAGAAGTGGGTCAGCACCAGGTGCCGCACTCCCGCCCGCGCCGCCACCGAGGCGGCCTGGCCGGCGGTGAGATGGCCGTACTCCTCGGCCGGCGCGGTGTCCCGGTCCAGGAAGGTGGACTCGATGACCAGCAGGTCGCAGCCCTCGGCGAGCGCGTGGACGTTCTCGCACAGCCGGGTGTCCATCACGAAGGCGAACCGCTGCCCGGGCCGGGGCTCGCTGACCTCCTCCAGGGCGACGCCGCGCAGCTCGCCCTCCCGCTGGATACGGCCGATGTCCGCCCCGGTGATGCCGCGGGCGGCGAGCCGTCCGGGCAGCATCCGGCGCCCGTCCGGCTCGGTCAGGCGGTAGCCGTAGGAGTCCACCGGGTGCGAGAGCCGGAGCGCGGAGAGGGTGTAGGCGCCGGTGACGGCGAGCGTGCCGTCCCCGGTGACCGGCTCCTCGCGCAGCTCGGCCGTCTCGCGGTAGGCGGTGGCGTACCGCAGCCGGTCGAAGAAGCGCTGCCCGCTCGCCGGGTAGTGCGCCGTGACCGGGTGCGGCACCCGGTCCAGGTTGATGCGCTGGATGACCCCGGCCAGGCCCAGCGAGTGGTCGCCGTGGAAGTGCGTGACGCACAGCCGGGTGAGGTCGTGGGCGGCCACGCCCGCGCGCAGCAGCTGCCGCTGGGTGCCCTCGCCGGGATCGAAGAGGATTCCCTCGCCGTCCCAGCGCAGGACGTAGCCGTTGTGGTTGCGGTGCCGGGTGGGCACCTGGCTGGCGGTGCCCAGCACGACCAGTTCGCGTACGGACATACGGGGTGACGGCTCCGGCCGGGTTACCCGGGGGGCCAGTTCAGGCCGCGGCCGCCGAGGAGGTGGGCGTGCGCGTGCCAGACCGTCTGCCCGGCGCCCGCCCCGGTGTTGAACACGATGCGGTAGCCGACGCTCGCGCCCCCGGGCGGGGCGATCCGCTCCTGCGCGGCGACCTCGCCCGCCGCGCGCAGCACGTCGGCGGCCAGCTCCGGGGCCGCGGCGGCCAGCGCGGCGGCGTCCGGGTGGTGCGCCTTGGGAATCACCAGGACATGGGTGGGGGCCTGCGGGTTGATGTCCCGGAAGGCGAGCGTGGTGCCGGTCTCGTGGACGACGTCCGCCGGGACCTCCCCCGCCACGATCTTGCAGAACAGGCAGTCGGACTGCGGTTCCTCCGCCACGGTGGCGCCTCCCGCTGTGGACGGTCCGGATCGGTCGGTACGCGGCGAAGCCGGTACGCGCCGAAGATCGTACCGCGCCCCGGGCGCGGCGGGCGTCAGGACCAGCGGCCGGTGCGTCCCAGCAGCAGCGCCGCCGCGGCCGTCCCCGCCGTGGAGGTGCGCAGCACGCTCGGCCCCAGCCGGTACGGCCGCGCCCCGGCCCCGGCGAAGGCCGTCAGCTCCTCCGGTGTGATCCCGCCCTCCGGGCCGACGACGAGCACCAGTTCCCCGTCCGCGGGCAGCTCCGCCGCGGCCAGCGGCTCGGCACCCTCCTCGTGCAGGACGGCCGCGAACGCGGCGGCGGACAGCAGCGGGAGCAGCTGCCGGGTGCCGGCCGGCTCGGCGACCTCGGGGAAGCGCAGCCGGCGGGACTGCTTGCCCGCCTCCCGGGCCGTGGCCCGCCACTTGCGCAGCGCCTTCGCCCCGCGCTCCCCCCGCCACTGGGTGACGCAGCGCGCCGCCGTCCAGGGCACGACGGCGTCCACACCCGTCTCGGTCATCGTCTCCACGGCCAGCTCACCGCGGTCCCCCTTGGGCAGCGCCTGGACGACGGTGATCCTGGGCCGCGGCTCCGGCTCGGTGCGCACCCCGGACACGGTGACCTCCAGGCGCTCCTTGCCCGTGACGGCCGTGACGGTGCCGAACGCCCCGGTGCCCGCGCCGTCGGTGAGGACCACCTCCTCACCCGGGCGCAGCCGCCGCACCGAGACGGCGTGCCGCCCCTCGGGCCCCTCCAGCGCCAGGACGGCGCCGGGGGCGGCCCCGACCAGGGTGCCGGGGCCGGCGACGAAGACGGGGGCGGTCACACGGCCTCCGGGCGGACGGGCGCGTCGGCGGACACGGCGGCGGGCCCACCGGTGAACACGGCGGTGGTGAACACGCCGGTGAGCAAGGCGGCGGGCACGGGCACGGCACGGGCGTACGGCCCGTCACCGCCCGTTGAACGCATCCTTCAACCGCGAGAACAGACCCTGCTGCCCCGGCTGGAACTGGCCCAGCGGCCGCTCCTCGCCCCGCAGCTTGGCCAGCCTGCGCAGCAGCTCCTCCTGCTCCGCGTCCAGCTTCGACGGGGTCTGGACCTCGACATGGACGATCAGGTCGCCCCGGCCGCCGCCGCGCAGATGCGTCACACCGCGCTGGTGGAGCGGGACCGACTGGCCGGACTGGGTGCCGGGCCGGACGTCGATCTCCTCCATGCCGTCCAGCGTCTCCAGCGGGACCTTGGTGCCCAGCGCCGCCGCCGTCATGGGGAGGGTGACCGTGCAGTGCAGGTCGTCGCCGCGGCGCTGGAAGACCGGGTGCGGGACCTCGTGGATCTCCACGTACAGGTCACCCGCCGGACCGCCGCCGGGGCCGATCTCCCCCTCGCCGGCGAGCTGGATGCGGGTGCCGTTGTCCACCCCGGCCGGGATCTTCACCGTCAGGCTGCGCCGGGAGCGGATGCGCCCGTCGCCCGCGCACTCCGGGCACGGATTCGGCACGATCGTGCCGAACCCGTGGCACTGCGGGCAGGGCCGCGAGGTCATGACCTGCCCCAGGAAGGAGCGGGTGACCTGCGAGACCTCACCGCGGCCGCGGCACATGTCGCAGGTCTGCGCCGTCGTGCCCGGGGCCGCGCCCTCGCCGCTGCACGTCGTGCAGACGACCGCGGTGTCCACCTGGATGTCCTTGGTGGTGCCGAAGGCGGCCTCGTCCAGCTCGATGTCGAGCCGGATCATCGCGTCCTGGCCGCGCCGGGTGCGGGACCGCGGCCCGCGCTGCGTGGCGGCGCCGAAGAAGGCGTCCATGATGTCCGAGAAGTTCCCGAACCCGGTGCCGAAGCCGCCGCCCCGGCCCGCCCCGGCGCCGCCCATCGGGTCGCCGCCCAGGTCGTACATCTGCTTCTTCTGCGGATCGGAGAGCACCTCGTAGGCGGTGTTGATCTCCTTGAACCGCTCCTGGGTCTTCGGATCCGGGTTCACGTCCGGGTGGAGCTCGCGCGCGAGCCTCCGGAATGCCTTCTTGATCTCGTCCTGCGAGGCATCGCGCTGCACGCCCAGGACCGCGTAGTAGTCCGTCGCCACTTACGACTCCGCGAGGATCTGTCCGACGTAACGTGCCACTGCGCGTACCGCTCCCATCGTTCCGGGGTAGTCCATGCGGGTCGGTCCGACCACACCGAGCTTGGCGACCGCCTCGTCGCCCGAACCGTAACCGACCGAGACGACCGACGTGGAGTTCAGCCCCTCGTGTGCGTTCTCATGACCGATTCGCACCGTCATGGTGGAGTCCTCGGTCTCTCCCAGCAGTCGGAGCAGCACGACCTGCTCCTCCAGCGCCTCCAGCACCGGCCGGATCGTCAGGGGGAAGTCGTGCGCGAAGCGGGTCAGATTGGCGGTGCCGCCGATCATCAGCCGCTCCTCGGTCTCCTCCACCAGTGTCTCAAGAAGCGTGGCGAGCACGGTGGAGACCGTCCCCCGGTCCTCGGCGTCGAAGGACTCCGGCAGGTCCTGCACCAGCCTGGGCACCTCGGAGAAGCGCTGGCCGACCACCCGGCTGTTGAGCCGGGCCCGCAGATCCGCCAGGGACGCCTCGGAGACGGGGGCGGGGCAGTCCACCACGCGCTGCTCGACCCGCCCGGTGTCCGTGATCAGCACGAGCATCAGCCGCGAGGGGGCGAGCAGCAGCAGCTCGACATGGCGCACGGTCGAACGGGTCAGCGAGGGGTACTGGACGACCGCCACCTGCCGGGTGAGCTGCGCCAGCAGCCGCACCGTGCGGCCGACGACGTCGTCGAGGTCGACGGCGCCCTCCAGGAAGTTCTGGATCGCCCTCCGCTCCGGCTTGGACAGCGGCTTGACCCCCGCCAGCCGGTCGACGAACAGCCGGTACCCCTTGTCGGTCGGGATGCGGCCCGCGCTGGTGTGCGGCTGGGCGATGTAGCCCTCGTCCTCCAGGACCGCCATGTCGTTGCGCACCGTGGCCGGGGAGACCTGCAGGTTGTGCCGCTCGGTCAGCGCCTTGGAACCCACCGGCTCCTGGGTGCCGACGTAGTCCTGGACGATGGCGCGCAGCACCTCGAGTCTGCGTTCGCTGAGCACTTCGGCGCACCTCCCGTCCGGCCGTCTTTCCGATTGCTTCTCTGGCACTCTCGGCAGGTGAGTGCCAGTTCCCCTGAGCCAGTGTACGGCCGGTGACCACGGCCAGGGCAAGGGCGGCGGCCGAGCCGGGCACGGAGCGGAGCGGCCCGCCCCCGCCGCCCGGCGGGCACGACCGGCCCGGTGGCGCTAGCGTCGCCGTATGGACGCCGGATGGGAAGAGCTCGCACCGGGAGTCGTACGTCACCGTCTGCCCGGCTGGGACCACACGGTCGGCGCCGTCGCGGGCGCCGAGGGGGTGCTCGTGGTGGACACCGGGGCCTCGCTGCGCGAGGGCGCGCGGATCCGGCGGGAGCTGCGCGGCCTGCTGGGCCGTCCGGCGACCCATGTGGCACTGACCCATCCGCACTTCGACCACGTCCTGGGCACGGCCGCCTTCGCCGGGGTGGAGGTCTACGGGTCGGTGGGGTGCGACGAGTGGCTGGCGCGCTCGCGGGACGAGCTGCGGGACGACGCGGTGCGGCACGGTGCGGACCGGGAGGAGACCGCCCAGGCCGTCGACGTGCTGGTGTGCCCGCACCACCGGGTGCCCGGCGAGCTGACCGTCCCGCTGGGCGGCCGGGAGGCGCTGCTGGTCAACGCCGGGCCCGGGCACACCGCCTACGACCTGGCCGTCCTGGTGCCGCCCGCCGGCCCCGGCGGGCGGCCGGTGGTCTTCTGCGGCGATCTGGTGGAGGAGTCGGGCGAGCCGCAGGCCGGCCCGGACGCCCATCCCGTGCACTGGCCCGCCGCCCTGGACCGGCTGCTGGAGCTGGGCGGCGAGGACGCGGTGTACGTGCCCGGACACGGCGCGGTGGTGGACGCCGCCTTCGTGCGCGCCCAGCGCGACGGACTGGCCCGGCGCTTCGGCGTTTCGTGAGGCCGCGCGCGTAACACAATGACCGCATGCGCAGCAGACAGTACGGTCCCGACCTGACCCCGCCCTGGAAGCGGAGGTGTCCCGCGCCCGAGGTGCCCGCCGAGCCGGACCTGGTGGTGGAGGAGGTCACCACCGGCTTCTGCGGGGCCGTGGTGCGCTGCGAGAAGACGGCGCAGGGCCTCACCGTCACGCTGGAGGACCGGTTCGGCAGGCACCGGGTCTTCCCGATGGAGCCGCGCGGCTTCCTGCTGGAGGGGAAGGCCGTCACCCTGGTGCGGCCCAGGGCGGCGGCCCCGCCCGCCCCGGCCGCGCCCCGGCGCACCGCCTCCGGCTCGCTCGCCGTGCCCGGCGCCCGGGCCCGGGTGGCGCGGGCCGGGCGGATCTACGTCGAGGGGCGCCACGACGCGGAGCTGGTGGAGAAGGTCTGGGGCGACGACCTGCGGGTCGAGGGGGTCGTCGTGGAGTACCTGGAGGGCGTCGACGACCTGCCGGCGGTCGTCGAGGCGTTCGGCCCCACCCCCGACGCCCGGCTGGGGGTGCTGGTGGACCATCTGGTGCCCGGCTCGAAGGAGTCGCGGATCGCCGCGCGGGTGACCGGCGAGGACGTGCTGGTGGTCGGCCATCCGTACGTCGACGTCTGGCAGGCGGTGAAGCCGTCCGCGCTGGGCATCGACGCCTGGCCGGTGATCCCGCGCGGCCAGGACTGGAAGACGGGCGTGTGCCGGGCGCTGGGCTGGCCGGAGAACACCGGCGCGGCCTGGCAGCGGATCCTGGGGTGCGTGCGCAGCTACACGGATCTGGAGCCGGGACTGCTCGGCCCGGTGGAGCGGCTGATCGACCACGTCACGGTGGGCGGTCCCGCCGGGCCGTGACCCCGCGCCGCCCGGCGCCGGTGCCCGGTACCGGAGCGGATGCCGGACAATGGACGGCATGCCCTCCGCACCGCCCGACGGCGAGCCCGTCCCCGCCGACGGGTCCCTGCCCGCGTCCGCCCTGGCGGGCGCCGCCGACCGCCCGCTCGGCTTCTACCTGCACGTGCCGTACTGCGCGACGCGCTGCGGCTACTGCGACTTCAACACCTACACCGCGAGTGAGCTGCGCGGCACCGGCGGCGTGCTGGCCTCCCGGGAGAACTACGCGGACCTCCTGGCCGAGGAGGTGCGGCTGGCCCGCAAGGTACTCGGGGACGATCCGCGGCCGGTGGAGACGGTCTTCGTCGGGGGCGGCACGCCGACCCTGCTGCCCGCCGCCGACCTGGGGCGGATGCTCGCCGCGGTCCGTGCCGAGTTCGGGCTGGCCGAGGGCGCCGAGATCACCACGGAGGCCAACCCGGAGTCCGTGGACCCGGCGTACCTGGCCGCGCTGCGCGAGGCGGGCTTCAACCGGATCTCCTTCGGCATGCAGAGCGCCCGGCGGCACGTCCTGGCCGTCCTGGACCGCACCCACACCCCCGGCCGCCCCGAGGCGTGCGTGGCCGAGGCCCGCGCGGCGGGCTTCGAGCACGTCAACCTGGACCTGATCTACGGCACCCCGGGCGAGAGCGACGACGACTGGCGGGCCTCCCTGGACGCCGCGCTCGGCGCCGGGCCGGACCACGTCTCGGCGTACGCCCTGATCGTCGAGGAGGGCACCGCGCTGGCCCGCCGCATCCGGCGCGGCGAGGTGCCCATGACCGACGACGACGTGCACGCCGACCGCTATCTGATCACCGAGGAGATGCTGTCGGCGGCCGGTCTGGCCTGGTACGAGGTGTCCAACTGGGCGACCGGCGAGGCCGCCCGCTGCCGCCACAACGAGCTGTACTGGACCGGCGCCGACTGGTGGGGCGCGGGCCCGGGGGCGCACAGCCACGTCGGGGGTGTCCGGTGGTGGAACGTCAAGCACCCCGGCGCGTACGCCCAGGCGCTCACCGAGGGCCGCTCACCGGGCGCGGGCCGCGAGGTGCTGGACGACGCCGACCGGCGCGTGGAGCGGATCCTGCTGGAGCTGCGGCTGGTGGACGGCGTGCCGCTGGACGTACTCGCCCCGGCCGGTGCCCGGGCCGCCGGGCGGGCGCTGGCCGACGGACTGCTGCGCCCGGACGCCTACGAGCGCGGCCGCGCGGCACTCACCCTGCGCGGCCGGCTGCTGGCCGACGCGGTGGTGCGCGACCTGGTGGACTGACCACGCCCGCCCGGCCCCGCCCGTACCGCGGACGGGCCGGAGGACGCCCCCGGCGCGGGCTTCCCGGC
The DNA here is from genome assembly GCF_002794255.1 of Streptomyces carminius. Classification (GTDB taxonomy): domain Bacteria; phylum Actinomycetota; class Actinomycetes; order Streptomycetales; family Streptomycetaceae; genus Streptomyces; species Streptomyces carminius. The sequence goes on along the minus strand of NZ_PGGW01000069.1, from coordinate 450,963 downwards.
CCCCACCGGGGTGTGCCCCGTGCCATGTCGGCCGGAAGCGCGAGCAGGCCCGTCACGAGTGCTTCCGGCCGTCTTGCGATCACCTTCCCGGTCTCCGGGCGGGGGACTCCGGCACCGGACGCCGCTCCTTGACCGACAGGCCCCGCCGGTCGCGGTACCGGACGGTTCTCGTCCGGTCTCATCCGGACCGCGGGCGGGCCGGAAGAAGACGCCCGAGGCCCGGTCCCGGGCGTCGCGGCGCGCGCCGGGGAAGGACGGTGAGCGGTCCGGGGCGACTGACAGATCACCGCCGGTGTGGTTACGATGCCGGGGATGAAGAACTTCTCCTCGTGTGGATTGGGGGAATCGTTCGCTCAGGGTGAGTGCTGATGGCACCTCACCCCGCGAACGGGATTCCGACCCGCCTGTCGATGTGGCGGCGCGTACGTGAGTACGCCGTGCCACCGTCCATGATCGAGAAAGCGACCGCGCGCCGCGCGGTCGGCGACTGGGCGGGGGCCTGCGCCGCCGCCCGGATCGACGTCGATCTCGATCTGCGCGCCGTGCGCGACCGCCACGGCACCGATGTCCTCACCCGGCTCCGTGCGGACCTGCGCCGGCTGGCGCCGGACCTGCTGCGCTGGCACATGCCCCGGATCGCGCCCGACGGGCGGCTGCGGCCCGGCCTCACCGTCTGCCTGGCCCGTTACCGGGACCCCGGTGCCACGCCGCCGCAACTGGTGGTGCGGACGCCGCCGGCCTGGGCGGACGCCGGGCAGCGGATGTCCCTGACCCTGTGGGAGGGGCCCGGGAACGGCCCCTTCGGGCACCATCCGCACCCGCACCCCGACCGGCGTTTCCGGCTCGACCTGCACCGGCACCTCTGGGACTCCGCGCGGAGCGGCGAACTGGCCCGACGGTGCGGTGCGGACGGGGCACCGCCGGCCGCGGCACCGCCCGGCCCGCCCGGCCGGCTTCCCGTTCACGACTCCCCGTGGGCGGTGGCGCGCTGGGCCGCCGAGGCGGAGCTGCTGCTGCGGGCCGAGGGACGGCCGCGCGGAGCGTTCACCGTGCGGCTCGGTACGCGCAGGCGCGCCGTGTTCGAACTCACCGCCCCGGACGACAGCCATGCCCCGGTGTTCCGGCCGCCGCGGGAGGCACTGCCTCCGCAGGAGGCCGCGGCGCTTCCGGTGCTGCCGGAGGCGGCGGCCCGGGTGCCGCCGGACCTGGAGCTGCTGCGGGCCGGGCTGGTCACGGCCGGGCGGCTGCATCCGCTCGTCGCCGCGGCACTGGCACCACACGGCCCGGCACCTGCGGCCGGCCCCGTCACCGGCACCGCACCCGGGCCCGGCGATCCGCACCGGGTGGAGTGCCGGGGCGAGACCCACCGGATCGCGCTCCGGCACGGGGTGCTGACGGCGGTCGACCACGACCCGGCCCAGTTGCGCCGGGAGGAACTGCTGGTGGCGCTCGGCGGACCGGCACTGCCCTGCCTGCGGGTGATCGACGCGGCGCACCGCAGCCCGGAGGCGCTGCCGGCGGTCCGGGAGCGGCTCCGCCACGGCGACGTGGCCGGGGCGCTGGCCGTGGTCGAAGGGCTGCTCGGCCCCGATGCGGTCCTGCGCGACGGGCCGCTCCGGGAGGAACTGGAGTCGGCCGCGGCCCGCCGCGTCGACCACGGACTCTTCCGCTCGGGGCTGGTCACCGTGCATCCCGGTGCCGCCGTACCGGGAGGCGGGAACGCCCCGGGGGCGGGGCGCTCGGCGGCGGGCCGCCGTCCCCGGCCCGACCGCCGTACGCCTTCCGCGCCGCGCCGCAAGCGGAGCAGCCGGGCCCGGCCCCGCACCGGCCTGACCCGCTGACCGGCCACCCGTTCCACCCGAACCCCTCTCCCGCGCCGCGCGTTTCCGCGCCGCACACCCCCATGACGTCCGGGACGGGCTGCCCCGTCCCCCCTCCCGCCCCAGGTGATGCCCATGTCCTCCAGCACACCCACGCCCCTGTCCGCCCCGGTCCCGGCTCCGGCCGCCGGCCCGTCCGGGACCGGCACCCGTCTCGCCGTCTCCGACGGCCTCCTGTCCCTCCTGCGGACGACCACCACCGAGCCGCGCCCCGACGAGCAGCTCGAAGCACTCACCCTGGCCGTCGCGGCCGACCTGCCCGTACTGCTCTGGGGCGAGCCGGGCATCGGCAAGACCGCCGCCCTGACGCAGCTCGCCGCCTCCCTCGGTCTGCCGCTGACGACCGTGATCGCCAGCGTCCACGAGCCGTCCGACTTCTCCGGGCTGCCCGTCCTGGGCGACGACCCGGCGGTACGGGGGGTGCCGATGGCACCGCCGCAGTGGGCCGTGGAGCTCGCGCGGGCCGGGCGGGGGCTGCTCTTCCTCGACGAGCTCTCCACCGCCACCCCCGCGGTCCAGGCCGCGCTGCTCCGGGTCGTCCTGGAGCGGCGGGTCGGCGCGCTGCGGCTGCCGCCGGGCGTCCGGATCGTGGCCGCCGCCAACCCGCCCGCGTCGGCGGCGGACGGGTGGGAGCTGAGCCCGCCGCTGGCCAACCGGTTCGTGCACCTGCACTGGACGCACGACCGGGAGGTGGTGGTGCGCGGGCTGGGCGGGGTCTGGCCCCGGGCCGAGCTGCCCCGGCTGGTGCCGGAGCGGCTGCCGGAGGCGGTGGCCTTCGCCCGGCGCGCGGTCTGCGGCTTCCTGACGGTCCGGCCGACGCTGATCCACCGACTGCCGGGCACCGAGGCGCGGCGCGGCGGTGCCTGGCCCTCCCCCCGGAGCTGGGAAGCCGCGCTGACCCTGCTGGCCTTCGCCACGGCGGCCGGTGTCTCCCGGGAGGTGCTGGCACTGCTGGTGCGGGGCGCGGTGGGGGACGGGCCGGGGCTCGAACTCCTCGCCCACCTGGACCGGATGGATCTGCCGGACCCGGAGTCGCTGCTGGCCGATCCGGCCGCCGCCGAGCTGCCGGCGCGGGGCGACCTGCGTCAGGCGGCGCTGGAGGCGGTGGTGGCCGCCGTCGGGGCGCGGCCGGAGCGGGCCCGGTGGGAGGCGGGCTGGGCGGTGCTGGTCCGGGCCCTGGAGACCGGTGCCCCGGATCTGCTGGTCGCCCCGGCGAAGGCGCTGGCCGCGCTGCGGCGCGACGACTGGGAGGTGCCCGAGGCGGTGGAGCGGCTGGCCGGCGTGGTCGGTCTCGCCCGGCGGGCGGACCGGTCGGTGGAGCGGGTGGCGGCGTCCGGTACCGGGCCCGCGGCGGGGGTGCGCCGGTGACGGGGGCCGCGGAGCGCCCGCTGCCGCGCCCGGTGCCCCGTCCCGCGCCGCCGCGCCCGGTGCGGGCCGCCGTACCGGAACCGGCCGGCTCCGGCCGCCCCGCCGGGACCGGCCTCCCGCTGGACACGGAGAAGCTGCTGGCCGCCCGGCTGCACGCGGTGACGGTCCGCCCCTACCTGGCCGACGCGCTCTTCGCGCTGCACGTGGTGGCGGACCGGTCGGTGCCGACGATGGCGGTGGACGCGCACTGGCGCTGCTACGTCTCCCCCGGCTTCGTGGCGCGCACCCCGGTGGAGGAGCTGGCGGGCGTCTGGGTGCACGAGGTCTCCCATCTGCTCCGGGACCACCACGGGCGGGGCGAGAGGTACGCGCGGGAGCACCGGGAGCAGGGACCGGGCGGTCGGGGCGGGCCGGGGATCCCCCCGGCCGGGGACCAGGGGAGGCTGCGCCGGAACATCGCCGCCGACTTCGAGATCAACGACGACATCTACGGCGACGGCCTGCCCCTGCCCACCGGGGCGGTGCTCCCGTCGCTGCTGGGGCTTTCCGACGGGCTGCTGATGGAGGAGTACCTGCGGACGGCGTCGCTGTCGGGGCTCACCGCGGAGCCGGCCTGGCTGGACTGCGGCAGCGGCGCCGACGGGCAGGACCGGCCGTGGGACCTGGGGCCCGCCGGGGCGCACGGGCTGAGCAGGCAGCAGCGGGACGCGGTCCGCTTCCGGATCGCGGAGGGGATCAGGGGCCGGCCGGGCGACGCCCCGGAGGGCTGGCGCCGGTGGGCGGACGAGGCGTTCCACCCGCCGCAGCCGTGGCGGCAGCTGCTGGGGGCGGCGGTCCGCTCGGCGATGGGCGCGCCGGGGGCGGGCGAGGACCACAGTTACCGGCGTCCGTCCCGGCGCTCGGCCGGCGTCCCCGGGGTGCTGCTGCCGAGCCTGCGCCGTACGCCGCCCCGGGTCTGCGTCGTGATCGACACCTCCGGGTCGGTGAGTGACGCCGAGCTGGGCGGCGCGCTGCTGGAGGTGGCGGCGATCTCACGGGCGGTGGGCGGGCGGCGCGACCTGGTCTCGGTGATCTCCTGCGACGCGGCGGCCGGGATCGCCGTCCCGCTCTGCCGCGCCGAGGACATCGAACTGGTCGGCGGCGGCGGAACGGACCTGCGCTCCGGTTTCACCCGGGCGCTCCGCTCCCGGCCCCGCCCGGACGTGGTCGTCGCCCTGACGGACGGCCAGACGCCGTGGCCCTCCGCGCGACCGCCCTGCCGTACCGTCGTCGGCCTCTTCCCCCGTCCCTCCCCCGCCGTGGACGAGGAGGACCCCGAGTACGTCCCGGGCGCCCCGCCGTCCTGGGCCCGTGTCGTCACCATCGGCTGAGGGGCGGCGGCGCCCGGCGCGGGGCTGGACGCGGCGGCGCCCGCGCCGGGCGCCGCCGCCCGGCTCACTTCTCGCGGGCGCCCTCGTACATCTCCTCGATGAGGTGGCCGAACTTCTTCTCCACCGCGGGCCGCTTCAGCTTCAGGCTCGGGGTGAGCTCGCCGTGCTCGATGTCCAGGTCGCGGGGCAGGACGCGGAACTTCTTGATCGTCTGCCAGCGCTGGAGTCCCTCGTTGAGCTGCCGCACATAGCCGTCGACCAGCTCGCGCACCTCCTCGGAGGCGACGACCTCCGCGTAGCCGCGCTGCTCCATCCCGTGCTCGGCCGCCCAGCCCATCAGGGCGGGCTCGTCGAGCGCGATGAGCGCGGTGCAGTAGTTCCGGTCGGCGCCGTACACCAGGATGTTGGAGACGTACGGGCAGACGGCCTTGAACTGGCCCTCGATCTCGGCCGGGGCGATGTACTTGCCGCCCGAGGTCTTGATCAGGTCCTTCTTGCGGTCGGTGATCCGCAGGTAGCCGTCGGCCGACAGCTCGCCGATGTCCCCGGTGTGCAGCCAGCCGTCCGGCTCCAGGACCTCCTCGGTCTTCTCCGGCAGCCCGTGGTAGCCCTGCATGATGCCGGGGCCGCGCAGCAGGATCTCGCCGTCCTCGGCGATCCGCACCTCGGTGCCGGGCAGCGGCTTGCCGACCGTGCCGGTGCGGTACGCCTCGCCGGGGTTGACGAAGCTGGCGGCGCTGGACTCGGTGAGGCCGTAGCCCTCCAGGACGTGGATACCGGCCCCGGAGAAGAAGAAGCCGATGTCCGGGGCGAGGGCGGCGGAGCCGGAGATGCAGGCGCGCAGCCTGCCGCCGAACGCCTCGCGGATCTTGGCGTAGACGAGCTTGTCGGCGACCGCGTGTTTGGCCCGCAGCCCGGCCGGGGCGGAGGCCGTCCCGGTGCGGCGGAAGTTGTCCTGGGTGGTCCTGGCGTACTCGCGCGCCACCGCGGAGGCCCACGTGAAGATCTTGTACTTGGCGCCGCCGCCCGCCCGGGCCTTGGCCGAGACCCCGTTGTAGACCTTCTCGAAGATCCGGGGCACGGCGGCCATGTAGGTGGGCCGCACCACCGGCAGGTTCTCGATGATCTTGTCGACCCGGCCGTCCACGGCGGTGGCGTGGCCGACCTCGATCTGCGCCGCGGTGAGCACCTTGCCGAAGACGTGCGCCAGCGGCAGCCACAGGTACTGCAGGTCGTCGGGCCGTACCAGACCGGTCGCGGGGATGGCCTTGCCCATGTAGGCCCAGGCGTCGTGCGGCAGCCGCACGCCCTTGGGACGGCCGGTGGTGCCGGAGGTGTAGATCAGGGTGGCGAGCTGGTCGGAGCGGAGGGCGGCGACGCTCTTGCGGACGGCCTCGGGGTTCTTCTCCAGGTACGCCGCGCCGCGCCGCCGCAACTCGTCCAGGGAGAGCACCCAGTCCTCCGGGTCGTCCTCGGCGGCCACCGCGTCGGCGGCCTCGATGACGACCACATGGGCCAGGTCGGGCAGCTCGGCGCGGCGCTCGCGCGCCTTGGCCAGTTGCTCGGCGTCCTCGGCGATCAGCACCCGGCTGTCGGAGTCGGCGAGGATGTAGGCCGTCTCCTCCGCGTTGGTGGTGGGGTAGACGGTGGTGGTGGCCGCTCCGGCGCACAGGATGCCGAAGTCGCACAGGATCCAGTCGACCCGGGTGTTGGAGGCGATGGCCACCCGCTCCTCCGGCCGCACCCCCAGGTCCATCAGTCCCGCGGCGACCGCGAAGACCCGCTGTGCGGCCTCCGCCCAGGTGTAGGAGCGCCAGTCGTCGGGCCCCTCGCCGGAGGCGGAGGGCACCGGGTAGCGGTACGCCTCGCCGTCCGGGGTCTCCTCGACGCGCTCCAGGAAGAGGTTCGCCACCGAGGGCGGACGGTTCTCGATCAGGGACTGGTTGTCGCTCACAACATCCTCCGGGGCCCGCGACGGTGCAGGGGGGTGGCTCCAAGGCTCGGTGTACCCGGAGTACCGGGGTGCGGTGAAGGGGTCGGTATGGGTTCTGTACGGGGTCCGTGCCGCGCACTGAGGTGACTCACGAGTAACCACCGAGCGGATGGTCAGCCTAAGCGGGAAGACCGCACCGTGAAAGAGCCCGCGCGCGGCCTCCCCGAAGCCGTGACCTCCGCGATACATACCCGGCATACCCGATGGTCTGCCCGGTCGGAGGGGTGCGGGCCACCGTACGAAGGCGCCCGCTCGCCCTTCCGGGCGAACGGGCGCCTGCCGCCGGCGGGCGGATCCGTGCCCCGCGCCGGTGCCCCCGGCCCGGCCCCGGTACGGCGTCCGCCGCCCGCCCTCCGCTACTTCTTGCCCTTGCTGTCGCCGCCGCCGCCGTCGGAGTCGGAGGAGAGCGCGGCGATGAAGGCCTCCTGGGGGACCTCCACCCGGCCCACCACCTTCATGCGCTTCTTGCCCTCCTTCTGCTTCTCCAGCAGCTTCCGCTTGCGGGAGATGTCGCCGCCGTAGCACTTGGCGAGCACGTCCTTGCGGATGGCCCGCACCGTCTCGCGGGCGATGACGCGCGAGCCGATGGCGGCCTGGATGGGCACCTCGAACTGCTGCCGCGGGATGAGCTCGCGCAGCTTGGAGGCCATCCTGACCCCGTAGCTGTACGCCTTGTCCTTGTGGACGATGGCCGAGAAGGCGTCCACCTTGTCGCCGTGCAGCAGGATGTCGACCTTCACCAGGTCGGCGGTCTGCTCCCCGGTGGGCTCGTAGTCCAGCGAGGCGTAGCCGCGGGTCTTGGACTTGAGCGCGTCGAAGAAGTCGAAGACGATCTCCGCCAGCGGGAGGGTGTAGCGCAGCTCGACGCGCTCCTCGGAGAGGTAGTCCATGCCCAGCAGGTTGCCGCGCCGGGACTGGCACAGCTCCATGACCGCGCCGACGAAGTCGTTGGGGGTCAGGACCGTCGCGCGGACCACCGGCTCGTGCACCTGGGCGACCTTGCCCGTGGGGTACTCGCTGGGGTTGGTGACGACGTGCTCGGTGCCGTCCTCCATGTCCACGCGGTAGATCACGTTGGGCGCGGTGGCGATCAGGTCGAGGCCGAACTCGCGCTCCAGCCGCTCGCGGATCACCTCCAGGTGCAGCAGGCCCAGGAAGCCCACCCGGAAGCCGAAGCCCAGCGCGGCGGACGTCTCCGGCTCGTAGACCAGCGCGGCGTCGTTGAGCTGGAGCTTGTCCAGGGCGTCGCGCAGCTCGGGGTAGTCCGAGCCGTCCAGCGGGTACAGCCCGGAGTACACCATCGGCTTGGGGTCCTTGTAGCCGCCCAGCGCCTCGGTGGCCCCCTTGGAGAACTGGGTGATGGTGTCGCCGACCTTGGACTGGCGGACGTCCTTCACCCCGGTGATCAGATAGCCCACCTCGCCGACGGACAGCCCGTCGGCGGGCAGCATCTCCGGGCTGTTGGTGCCGATCTCCAGCAGCTCGTGGGTGGCGTTGGTGGACATCATCCTGATGCGCTCGCGCCGGGAGAGCTTCCCGTCGACGACCTTCACATAGGTCACCACGCCGCGGTAGGCGTCGTAGACCGAGTCGAAGATCATCGCGCGGGCGGGGGCGTCGGCGACGCCGACCGGGGCCGGGACCTGCCGGACGACCTCGTTCAGCAGCGCCTCGACGCCCTCGCCGGTCTTGGCGGAGACCTTCAGCACCTCCGCCGGGTCGCAGCCGATGAGGTGCGCCAGCTCGGCGGCGAACTTCTCCGGCTGGGCGGCCGGCAGGTCGATCTTGTTGAGGACCGGGATGATCGTGAGGTCGTTCTCCATCGCCAGGTAGAGGTTGGCCAGCGTCTGGGCCTCGATGCCCTGGGCGGCGTCCACCAGCAGGATGCATCCCTCGCAGGCGGCCAGCGAGCGGGACACCTCGTAGGTGAAGTCGACGTGTCCCGGGGTGTCGATCATGTTGAGGATGTGGGTGGTCCCCTTGTCCTCGCCCTCGGAGGGCGCCCACGGCAGACGGACCGCCTGGGACTTGATCGTGATGCCGCGCTCACGCTCGATGTCCATGCGGTCGAGGTACTGGGCACGCATCTGGCGCTGCTCGACGACGCCGGTGAGCTGGAGCATCCGGTCGGCGAGAGTCGACTTGCCGTGGTCGATGTGCGCGATGATGCAGAAGTTGCGGATCAGCGCCGGGTCGGTACGGCTCGGCTCCGGCACGTTCGAAGGGGTCGCGGGCAACGCAGGGTCCTGTCGGGTCATGGCTCGGGTCGATACGTCTCCCCCATCGTCCCACGAGCGGCGCGTCCGGTCCGGTTTGGGCGGCGATCAGGCCTGCTGGTAGCCTGACCCACTGTGTCTTGTGCCCTCGCGGCACCGGCTCCGGTGCGGCAGGACGCGCCGGGAGACGGCCGGACGGGAGGGGCGCGGCCACCGTGCCAGGGCACCGCACCACACCCAACCCACTTTTCTGAGAAGGCTCCTTCGTGGCGAACATCAAGTCCCAGATCAAGCGGATCAAGACCAACGAGAAGGCCCGCCAGCGCAACAAGGCGGTCAAGTCCGAGCTGAAGACCGCGATCCGCCGCACCCGTGAGGCGATCGCCGCCGGTGACGCGGAGAAGGCCGTCGAGGCCGCGCGCGTGGCGGGCCGGAAGCTCGACAAGGCCGCCAGCAAGGGCGTCATCCACAAGAACCAGGCCGCCAACAAGAAGTCGGCGCTCGCCCAGAAGGTCTCCGCTCTCCAGGGCTGATTCCTCGGGGCCCCTCGGGACCGGCCTTCCCGGCCCGGGGCCGTACGGATCTCAGCGGACCCTCTCACCGCTCCGTACCGGCCCACCCCGCGCCGCACGCGGCCTGCGTTCGCCACGCGGGTGCGGCGCACCACAGAGCACCGGGCCGAAGGGCCCGCCCGTACCGCCCGCCGTGATCCCCCACGGCGGGCGGTACGCGTTTCGTGCCCCCGCCCTCCCCCCACCCGGTCACACTCCCGCACTCCCGTACGTCAGAGAGACGGCGGATGACATCCGCGCCACCGCGATCAGCGGCGGTATCCGAAAGCGTCGCGACACGGCGACGCGTAAGGAGAGAGATCGTGCGGACACGTATGAAGAACCCGGCCGTGGTCATCCCCGAGGCCGGGAAGGCCGTTCCCGCGCTGATGCGGGCCATCGGGTCGGGAGGAGTGGCGCAGAGCACCCTGGAACTGGTGCACCTGCGCGCCAGCCAGATCAACGGCTGCGGCGTCTGCGTGGTGGGAGGCGTACGCAGTGCCCGGAAGGCGGGCGTGGACGAGGACCGGCTCGCCGCGCTGGCGGCCTGGCGGGAGACGCCCTTCTTCACCGGCGCCGAGCGTGCCGCGCTGGCGCTGGCGGAGGCCGCCACCCGGCTCGGCGACACGGCCGACCCGGTGCCGGACCCGGTCTGGGACGAGGCCGCCCGGCACTACGACGAGCGGGGACTGGCCTCCCTCGTCCTCATGATCGGCGTGACCAACCTCTTCAACCGTCTCAACGCCGTCACCCGGCAGACGGCCGGACAGCAGTCCTGGGAGCAGTCCTGATCCGGCGCGGGCCCGCACCCGGCACGGGCCCCGGCACGACGAGAGGACGGTGACGGTACCGGTGAGCGAGGACGAACTCCTGGCCCGGCGTTTCGAGGAGCACCGCGCCCACCTGCGGGCGGTGGCCTACCGGATGCTCGGTTCGCTGAGCGAGGCGGACGACGCCGTCCAGGAGGCCTGGTTCAGGCTCAGCCGCACCGGCGGCGACGGCGTCGGGAACCTGGGCGGCTGGCTGACGACGGTGGTCGGGCGGGTGTGTCTGGACATGCTCCGCTCGCGCTCCTCGCGGCGCGAGGAGCCGATGGGGGTGCGCATGCCCGACCCCGTCGTCGACGGCCCGGACGGCACCGATCCCGAGCACCGGGCGCTGATCGCCGACTCGGTCGGTCTGGCACTGCTCGTGGTCCTGGAGTCCCTGTCACCCGCCGAGCGCCTCGCCTTCGTCCTCCACGACCTGTTCGCCGTGCCCTTCGACGAGATCGCACCCGTCGTCGGCCGCAGCCCGGCCGCGGCCCGGCAGCTCGCCAGCCGCGCCCGGCGGCGCGTGCGGGGCGAGGCTCCGGCACCCGACGCCGGTCCCGTCCGCCAGCGCGAGGTCGTCGACGCCTTCCTCACCGCCGCCCGCGGCGGCGATCTGGAGGCGCTCGTCGCGGTCCTCGACCCGGACGTCGTGGCCCGGTCCGACCGGGGTGGTCCGGTCCGCGGCGCGGCGGCCGTGGCCGGACAGGCGGTCACCTACGCGAGGTTCGCCCGGGCCGCGTACCCCGCGCTCGTCAACGGGGTCGCCGGATTCGTCGCGGTCGCGGAGGGACGGCCGGTCTCCGTCATGGCGTTCACGGTCACGCGCGGAAGGATCACCGCGATCGACTCCCTCACCGACCCCGAGCGCCTCGCCCGGCTCGACCTGCGGGCGCCCGGCGTCTGAGGGCGCCCGCCGGGGGGCGCGTCCCGCCGGGGGCGCGTCCCGCCGGGGCTTCGTCCCCAGGCGGGGCGCGGCCTCGCCCGCGGGGCGCGCCCTCAGCGGGAGCGTGCCGCCCGGGCGACGGCCATGACCGCCTTCTCCAGGGCGTACTCCGGATCGTCCCCGCCGCCCTTGACCGCCCCGTCCGCCTCCGCCACCGCGCGCAGCGCCACGGCCACCCCGTCCGCCGACCAGCCGCGCAACTGCTGGCGGACCCGGTCGATCTTCCACGGCGGCATGCCCAGCTCCCGGGCCAGATCGCCGGGGCGCATGCCGCGCGGGGCGTCCAGCAGCTTGCCGATGGCCCGCACCCCCTGCGCCAGGGCGCTGACGACCAGCACCGGGGCGACCCCCGTGGACAGCGACCAGCGCAGCGCCTCCAGCGCCTCGGGCAGCCGGCCCTCCACCGCCCGGTCGGCGATGGTGAAACTGGACGCCTCGGCCCGGCCGCTGTAGTAGCGGGCGACGACGGCCTCGTCGATGGTGCCCTCGATGTCGGCGACGAGCTGGGAGCAGGCGCCGGCCAGCTCGCGCAGATCGCTGCCGAGGGCGTCCACCAGCGCCTGGCACGCCTCGGGGGTGGCCGAGCGGCCGAAGGCCCGGAACTCGCCCCGCACGAACGCCTGCCGGTCGGCGGGCTTGGTCATCTTCGGACAGGCCACCTCGCGGGCGCCCGCCTTGCGCGCGGCGTCCAGCAACCCCTTGCCCCGGGCGCCGCCCGCGTGCAGCAGCACCAGGGTGATCTCCTCGGCCGGGGCCTTCAGATACTCCTTGACGTCCTTGACGGTGTCCGCCGCCAGATCCTGCGCGTCCCGCACGACCACGACCTTGCGCTCGGCGAACAGCGAGGGGCTGGTCAGCTCGGCGAGGGTGCCGGGCCGCAGGTCGGGGGAGGCCAGCTCGCGCACGTCGGTGTCGGCGTCGGCGGCGCGGGCCGCGTCGACCACCTCGCGCACCGCGCGGTCGAGCAGCAGGTCCTCCTGGCCCACCGCGAGCGTGACGGGGGCGAGCGGATCGCCGGATACGGACTTCCTGGATGTTCTGGCTGCCATCGCCGACAGCATCCCACGCCCCGGCGGCCCCGCACCTCGGCGGCGCCACGCCCTGTCCCACAATGGCGCGGTGAGCAGCGACACCCGACCCGTACGACACATCCTGGTGCTCCCCGACCGCGACACCGCCGAGGAGGCGGCCGGGGAACTGGCCGACCGGCTCGGCCTGCCGGAGGAACCGCGCCCGATACGCGAGGCGCTGGCCGGCGAGGACGACGCCGAGGACGCCCAGTGGCTCCTCGTCCTCGACGACCCCGGCGGCGCGTACGACCCGGCCGGGCTGGACGCCCTCGCCGCGGAGTACGAGGGCTGGCTGGAACGGGACTGACCCGGGCGCGCCGCGCGAGGAGCGGCGCGTCCGGATCAGCCCCGCTCCCCCGTCCCGCCCGGTGCGCCCGTCCCGGCGGACGCCGCGCGCAGCAGCCGGAGCTGGCCGATCTCGGCGGCGTTCTTCATCAGCTCCGCGTTCACCCAGGCCGCCGTGTCGGCGACCGTACGAGCGGGGTCGCCCTGCCAGGGGAAGGGGGCGGTGGCGTCCAGCTCCGCGTCGGTGAGCCGGTCCAGCACCACCAGCCACTCCGCGCGCAGGCCGCGCAGCCACTCCACGGCGGCCCGCCCGCTCCCCGGCCAGACGACCTCGGTCCGCTCCCGCGGCGTCCGCCCCGCCGCGTGGTCGGCGGCCGTGCCCCACCACCAGCCGATGTGCCAGCTGAGCCAGGCGATCGTGGGGACCGGTACGGGATCGGGCTCGGTCTCCGCCCAGTCCGGCACCCAGCGGCCCCCGGGATCCCGGCGCACCGTCCAGCAGTGGGCCGCGGGCTCCCACCGGAAGTCCTCCTCCACCAGCCGCTCCAGGTGGTACTCCAGCAGCGCCCAGGTCAGGTCGAACTGCCGGCGCAGCAGATCACGTCGGGACGATTCCACCCTCCGACCCTGGCACACCGTCCCCCGGGCCGGGAAACGGTTTGCCGGGCGACGGGCCGGTGACGGAGCCCGGCCCTCCGGTGAACCCCCGGTGAAGCCTGGGGCACCCCGGTTTCCACGGCGACCGGCGGACGTACATTCCCCTCACCCCCGTCCCGCCCCCCACTCCCCCTTCCGACCACCAGTGCGAGGTACCCCGTGGAGTGGCTGTCCGCCGAGACCGTGCTCGGCACCCTCGGCATCGTCGCGACCGTCACCGTCATGGCCTACGACCGGCTCCGGCCGGGCCGCCGCCGCATCGGCTACCGCGTCCAGATGGACACCGCGATCGGCTCCGACACCCGCCCCGGCCGGGCCGGCGCCCGGCTCGGCCTGTTCGGCGACGACCGGGAGCTGACCGACGCCACCCTGGTGCTGCTGCGCATCGAGAACGACGGGGTCAAGGACATCGCCCGGGCCGACTACGAGGTGCCGCTGTGCGCGGTGTTCACCGGCCGCCGGGTGCTCGGGGTCGCCGTCACCGATCCCAGCCCGCCCGGGCTGATGGAACGGCTCACTCCCGAGAACGGCCTGCGCTACGAGGGCGGCCGGGTCCGTGTCCCCAACGTCCCGCTGAACACCGGGGACCACTTCAAGCTGCTGGTCCTGCTCACCGGCGGCGGACTGGACGGCGACGTACGGCTGGAGGGCACGGTCAACGAGGGCCGCATCCGGCCCAACCGCCAGTACCGCGGTCCGCGCGCCCTCTACCTCGGGCTCGCCGCTTTCCTCATCCTGATCACCGGCGTCGGCACCGGGATGCAACTGGAGGGCCCGCCTCCCCCACTGGAGTGCACCACCGGCGAGCTCACCGTGCTGGGCTCCACCGCGTTCGCCCCGGTGGTGGCGGAGGTCGGCAGGGCGTACGAGGAGGACTGCGAGGGCGCCGGGATCACCGTGGCGGCCGAGGGCAGCCTCGGCGGCATACGCCGGCTCGACTCCCTCGGCCGCGCCGCGAAGGACGGCGCCCCGCCCGCCGTCGCGCTGTCCGACGGCCCCGCCCCGGACGGCTACCCGCGGCTGCGCGCGCACCCGGTGGCGGTGACCGTGTTCGCGGTGGTGGTCAACGAGCGGACCGGGGTGCGGGACATCTCCACGGCCGAGCTGCGCCGCCTCTACTCGGGGGAGGTCCGCAACTGGCGGGAGGTCGGCGGGGCGGACCTCCCGGTCAGCCTGGTCAGCCGGGACTCGGAGTCCGGCACCCGGAGCGCCTTCCAGCGGCGGGTGCTCGACGGCTTCGAGCCCGGTGTCTCCTCCGGCGACTGCCGCCGCCGGGACGACCCCCGCGCCAGGGTCCTCCGCTGCGAGCGCGGTGACACCCGGCAGGTGCTGGAGACCGTACGGCGGGTGCCGGGGGCGATCGGCTACGCCGAGCTCCGGGCGGCCACCGGCACCGAGGGCGTCACCCTGCTCCGGCTGGACGGCACCGCGCCGGACACCGGGGCGATCGGCCCGAACCGGCGGCAGGGCGCACAGGGCGGGCGGGACAGCCAGGACGCGGGCGGCAAGCCGTACCCCTACTGGGAGGTCGAGTACGCCCACACCTACACCCAGCCGCCCGCCGACTCGCTGACCTCGAAGTTCCTCGACTACCTGGGCGGCGGCACCGCGCAGAACATCCTGCGCGCCCACGGCCTGCTGCCCTGCGCCGCCCCGGCGAACCAGGCGCTGTGCCACCGGGGGTGAGGCATCGCGCCTCACCCGAAGGAGTGAGGCGCGGAAAATCGCACTGGATTTCTCCGCCCCGGAGGGCAACCCCACCCCCACCCCACCCTGTTGAACCGGTTGTGAGAGGGACCGCACGGACAGGAACGCGATGGCAGGGACACAGCCGGGGACACCGTGGTGACGGACGCGGCGCCGGGCTTCGAGGAGTTCGTCACGGCGCGCGGCCCCCGGCTGCTGCGGGTCGCCTGGCTGCTGACGGGCGACGCCCATCTGGCGGAGGACCTGCTGCAGACGGTGCTGGCCAGGATGTGGCCCAGATGGCACCGGATCGCGGACGAGAACCCGGAGGCGTACGCCCGCAAGGCCCTGGTGAACACCAGCACCTCGTGGTGGCAGCGCCGCTGGCACGGCGAGCTGCCCCACGGCGAGCTGCCGGAACGGGCCGCGGACGACGCCTTCGCGGCGGTCGATCTGGAGCACTCGCTGGCCGCGGCCGTACGGCTGCTGCCGCCTCGACAGCGGGCGGTGATCGTGCTGCGCTATTTCGAGGACCTGAGCGTGGCCGAGACCGCGCGGCTGCTGGGCTGCCGGCCGGGCACGGTCAAGAGTCAGGCCGCCAAGGCCCTGCGCGTCCTGCACGGCCGGCTGGCCCCGCACCTGGGCACCGGCGCCACCTCGGACACGGAAGGCGGTGACCGCTGTGCACGGCGCTGATCCGGAGCCGCCCGAGGGCGCGGAACGGGAGCTGCGGCTGCTGCTGGAGCGCGGGGTCCCGCAGCCGGCCGCACCGGCGGAGCGGATGGGACGGGTACGCCGGCGGGTGGCGCTGCGGCGCCGCCGCCGGGTGGCGGTGCTGACGGCCGCGGCGAGCGCCGCGGCGGCCGTCGTGCTCGCCGTGTCGCTGCGCCCGGTGGTCACCGACGGGGTGCCGGACGATCGGGTGGCGCCGGCCGCCTCCTCGTCGGCCGGTGCCGGGGAGGCGGCGCTCCGCCTGTCCGGCACCTTCGAGCTGCGGCTGCGGCTGCCCGGCGGCTGGCACGCCGGGACGGTGCCGGGCACCCGGGCGGCGCTGGGCTTCGCCGCCGACCGGCCGCTGAGCGGTGGCGGCCCCTGCCCGGCCGCCCGCGCCTACGTACTCGACTGCGCCCCCGTCCCCGCACTGGCCCCGAACGGGGCACTGATCGCCTTCCAGCAGATGACCGCGCCGCCCGGCGGCGAGGACGTGGCGCCGAAGGGGACGTTCACGGCCGGGGAGCCGCGCCCACCCGAGAAGGACTGCCGTGTCCTGGGCGGCGACCGGGAGCTGACCGCCTGGGCCGAGGTCCTCACCGGCGCGGACGAACCCGCCCTCTTCCAGGCCCGCGTCTGCCTCGGCGGCGCGTCGGACAGGACGCTCGCCGAGGTCAGGAAGATCCTCGCCACCGCCACCTTCCACGGTGTCCCGGCACCCGTTCCGCCCGAGGGAGGCGCCACCTTCCCCAACGCCCCCACAATCGCCCCTCCCGGGGTGGAGAACAGCTGACGCCCTTCTTCCCCTCCCACCGATCCCCCGACCGACCACTCGTTCGCCCCTCCTCCGGAAAGGCACCTCATCGATGTCCGCTATGTCCGCACGTGTCCCCGTCGTTCTGCTGACCGCGGCCGCCCTGGGCCTGCTGTCCGGCTGCGGCAGCGGCGACAGTGACGCCGCGGTCCAGGACCGGCCCCTGTCCGCCGTCGTCCCGGCCGAGGGGGGATCCGCGGGCTCCGCCCCGGCCGAGGCGGAGCGGCTGCACCGGCAACTGCCCGGCCTGGGTCCGAAGACCCTGGCCCAGGTGCCGGCGGACACCCGCCAGGCCGTGGTGGTGACCGGCGAGGACCGGGACTCGCCGAAGTCCGCCGTCGTCCTCTACGAGCGCACCGCCGACGGCTGGCGGGCCGGCAAGGAGTGGCCCGCGCACAACGCGCTGAAGGGCTGGACCGACGACCACCGCCTGGGCGATCTGCGCTCCCCCATCGGCGTGTTCACCCTCAGCGACGCCGGCGGCCGTCTCCCGGACCCGGGCACCGAGCTGCCGTACGACCGCTCCGGCGCCTTCACCATCGACGGCACCGGCTTCGAGGGCGAGCCGCTGGCGGGCTCCTTCGACTACGTGGTGGCCATCGACTACAACCGCGCACCGGGCACCTCCCCACTGGACTGGACCCGCCCCCTGGGCGCGCACAAGGGCGGCGGCATCTGGATCCACGTGGACCACGAGGGCCCCACCAAGGGCTGCGTCAGCCTGGCCAAAACCCACATGAAGGAGCTGCTGCGCGCCCTCGACCCGGACCTGAACCCGGTGGTGGTGATGGGCGACACCGCGTCCCTGCGCCGCTGAGCGCGGCACGGCGGCGTCGTGTTCCCTCTGCCGGGTGAGCGGACCCGCGATCGCTGCGTCACCGCAATGGCGGGAATACCGTTCTGAGGGTCAGGGTCGTTCAGAACGGGTGGGGTCATCATGGCTGGAGACGCGGACACGTACATCGGCAGCCGACTGCGCGAGGTGCGGAAGCGGCGCGGTCTCACGCAGCGAAGGCTGGCTGCCGCCTCCGGTGTCTCCCTGTCCCTGATCCGCAAGCTGGAGCAGGGGGAGCTGCGGGCCACCCGCCTGGAGACCGCCCGGCGGCTGGCAGTCGCGCTTCATGTCCCCACCTCGCGGCTCATCGTCCGCGACGCGGACCGCGCGGACGCCGCCACGGCCGACCGGTGGGATCCCGTACGGCGGGCTCTGACGAGTCCCGCCCCGTCCGCCGAGCCGGACGAGGAGCCCACGGCGCGGGGAGTATGCGACACGCTCCAAGCCGCGATGCCGTTGTTCACCGACGACCGGTTCGCCGAACTCGCCGAGGTCCTGCCCCCGCTGCTGCACGATGCCGAAGCCCTTGCGGAGGCTGATGGGAGCGCGCGCGCCGCGCGGAGCCGTCTGCTGCAGCTGACCGGCTGGCTGCTCACCCAGAACCGCCAGTACGCGGCCGCGTCGCAGGCACTGGAGCGCTCTCTGGAGATCTGCGACGACCGTTTGCAGGCCGCGACGACCGTCAGCACCCGGTGCTGGTTGCTGCTCCGGCAGGGGCAGCTCGATCAGGCACGTGCCCTGGCCGCCCGGTGGGCCGATGATCTGGAGCCGCGCCTGTCCCGGGCCACTCCATCCGAGTTGAGCACCTGGGGCTGGCTGCTGCTGCGGCTGTCCGCCGCGGCGGTACGGGACAACCGCCCCGACAAGGCCGAGGACGCCCTGCGTCTGGCCCGGGCAGCAGCGGCCGCGCTCGGCCATGAGCACACCCCCGCCGGTGACTTCCTGCGCACGTTCGGCCCGATGACGGTGGCTTTCAAACGGGCGGAGAACGCCTCGGTCACGGACCGGCCGGATCAGGTCCTCAAGCTCGCCGCGGCCATCCCGGTCAACGGTATGCGGACCACCTCCAACAACCGCAACAGGCATCTGCTGGACGTGGCGAACGCGCACACCGCAATGCGGCAGTACGCCGAGGCAGTCGATGTTCTCACCGGTCTCCACGCCGCGTCTCCGCAGTGGCTGCCGAACCAGCGCTATGCCCGGGACATCCTGAGCCGCGTCGTCAACCGGCGACGTACCCTGACGCCGCAGACGAGAGAGCTGGCCGACGCGATCGGCGTGCCGCTGTAACAGCTACTGGCACCTCGATCCGAGATCCGTCGAAGTGCCATTGGACGCGACACGGAGCAACCGTACGGTCACCGCATGAACGCTGATGAACGCATGCGGACCGGAGTACCGGACGAGACCGGTCCCTCCCCGGACACCGCCCCCGTTGATGTGGCCGCTGTGCGGCGGGTGATCGACCGGGCGCCGGTGCAGGGTCCGCTGCGGCGGCACGAGGAGTACGCGGCGCTGGAGCGGGCGCTGTGCGGGCACATCGAGGCGCTGCTGCCGCACGTGGCGGCGGCCACTACGCGGCTGCCGCGCGGCGCGGTGGACCGGTACCGGCGCCGGGCCTGGCTGGACGGGGTACGCGTCCGCCTCGCCCACGGTCTGGGCGACGGACTGGTCTCCGCGCACACCCAGGTCACCGCGCTCGCCCGGGACTGCCGCACACTGCTCCACCACTACCGCGCACAGCAGCGGGACCGGCACGGGCGGCAGCCCGGACAGCGCCGGGAGGCCGACCGGTGACCGCCCCCACACCGCCGGCCGTCTCCGGCGAGGTTCCCGGGGACGAGGTGCTGCGCCGCCTCGGACGGCAGGTCAAGGCGCTGCGCCGCCGCACGAAGCTGGAGCGCCAGGAGCTGGGCGAGAAGATCGGCTACAGCGCCTCCCAGGTCGCCGCCGTCGAACTGGGGCGGCGCGTCCCACAGCCGGAGTTCCTCACCGGTGCCGACGCCGCCCTGGACACCGGCGGCGCGCTGGGCGCCGTCACCGACCTGGTCGCGTACCTCCGCATCGGCAGCCCCGTCAGCGGGGAGCCCGAACAGGTGGCCGTCCGGCAGGAGTACGCCGCTCTGACCGTCCCCGAGCCGCTGCGCACCCCCGCCTACGCCCGTGCCGTCCTGGAGATGGTCCGTCCCCTGCTGGACGAGCCCGCCATCGAACAGCGCCGGCCGCCCAGTCCGCCCGGCCCCCGGCCGCACAGTTGAGCTGTGTGCTGGAGGAGGCCGTCCTGCACCGCCCCTGCGGCGGCCCCCGCATCCTGCGCGACCAGCTCGCCCACCTGCTGGAGGCCGCCCGGCAGCGGCATGTGGAGGTGCAGATCCTCCCCACCGCCGTGACCGACCACGCCGCCGCCGAGGGCCCCTTCACCCTGCTGGAACCGGTCGGCGCACACGCCACCGTCGCCCGTACCGGCGGCCGCCTCACCACAAACCGCACCACCGTCCGCACCCTCCAGCAGCGCTACGCCGCCCTCCGCGCCCAGGCCCACAGCCCCGCCGCCTCCCGCACCCTCGTCGAGAACGCCCTCGGCGCCCTCAGGGCGATATGAGCGCATCCCGCCGGGCGCGCCCGGGGTGCACGCCCTTCTGCTTCCGTACGCCCCCGGGGCTCCGGGTGCGCCCGGCCCGGTCCGCTGCTTCGCTGTCCGGGGCGTGTCCGCCCCGGACACCCACCGCACCCCGCACCGGCACCCGCAGCGAAGGGACACCCATGGCCGAATCCCCTCTCACCGCCGCGCGGTTCACGCCCCGGCTCCCCGGCCCCGCGACGCGGGTCACCCTCCCGGACGGCAGCCGGCCCTGGGTGGTCAGCCGCTACGCGGACGTGCGCACCGTCCTGTCGGACCCCCGCTTCTCCGCGGACGACCAGCGGCCCGGTTTCCCCCGCATCATCTCGCTGCCGCCCGCTCCGGGCTGGCTGTCCTTCCTGCGGATGGACCCGCCGCGCCACACCGTGCTGCGGCGGACGCTGACCGCGCACTTCACCGTCCGCCGCAGCGAGACGCTGCGCCCCGAGGTCGAACGGGTCACGGACGGACTGCTGGACGCCATGGCGGAGAGCGGCCCTCCGGCGGATCTCGTCGAGTGCTTCGCGCTGCCGCTTCCCTCCCTGGTCATCTGCCGCCTGCTGGGCGTGCCCTACGAGGACCACCCGATGTTCCAGGAGCACAGCCGGAACATCACGGCGACGGACATCCCCCAGGAGACGGCTCTCGCGTCCGCCGACCGCATGGAGCGGTACTTCGCGGAGCTGCTTGCGGCCAGGCATGCCCGCCCCGGCGACGACCTGATCAGCCTGGTGCTGGCCCAGCAGAAGGCCGCGGCGGTCACCGACGAGGAGATCATCGCCATGGCCCGGCTGATGCTCGTGGCGGGGCACGGGACGATGGCCGACATGATCGGCATGTCCGTGCTGACCCTGCTGCGGGAGCCGGAGCGGGCCGAGGAGCTGCGCGCCGCACCGGAGCTGCTCCGGCCGGCGGTGGAGGAGCTGATGCGCTACCTCAGCGTCGTGCGCAACGCCATCACCCGGGTGGCCACCGCGGACGTCCGGCTGAGCGACACGGTGGTCGCGGCGGGCGAGGGCGTCATCGTGGAACTGTGCGGCGCCAACCACGACGGCGAGGTCTTCCCCGAGCCCGGCCGGTTCGATCCGCACCGCGATCCCCGCGGCCATGTCGGCTTCGGCTACGGCATCCACCAGTGCATCGGCCAGGCCCTGGCCCGGGTCGAGCTCCAGGTGGCGCTGGGCGGTCTGCTGCGCCGCTTCCCGGGTCTGCGCCTGGCCGCCGTGCCGGAGGAGATCGTCATCCACGACCAGGCGGTGGTAGCCGGCCCCAACACACTGCCGGTCACCTGGTGACGGGGCGCGCGGCGGCGTTCGTGCACGTCGATCCGGAGCGCTGCTGCTGCTCGGGGATGTGCGTACTGACCGCGCCGGAGGTCTTCGACCAGTCCGGGGAGGACGGCAGCGTACGGCTGCGCCGCCCGGAGCCGCCCGAACACCTGCTGCCCGCCGTCCGCCGGGCGGCGGACCTCTGCCCGAGCCGGGCGATCACCCTCGTCACCCCCGGCCCGTGACGCCGTACGGTCCGGACCGGGGCCGAGGAGCCCGCCGGAGCAGTCGTACGGCGGCCCGGCCGGTCGGCAGTACCATCCGACATGGCCTACGTGATCACTGACGCTCGCCCCGAGGACGCCGAGACGCTGGGTCCCCTGCACCTGCGGAACTGGTTGCGGACCTACCTCAATCCGGATGCCGGGATCGACGAGTCCTGGATCCGGGAGCATCGCGGTTCGTCCGCCACGACGGAGGGCATCGCGGAGTGGCGGGAGTTCATCGAGGGGACGAGCCGGTACCCCGACCTGCGCTTCTGCCGTGTCGTCCGGTCCGGGCCGGAGATCGTCGGCTATCTCCGCGGCCACCGGGAGGAGACGGTCACCCTCGGACCGATGTATCTGCTGGACCACGCCCAGGGCCACGGGCTCGGCGGCCGCATGATGACCGAGTTCCTCGCCTGGGCAGGACCTGCGCGCATCCGCCTGGGAGTCGCCGACTACAACGAACGCGCCATCCGGTTCTACCGGCGCCACGGCTTCGAGATCGCGGGTGAGCGTTACCTCTGGCGAGGAAGAATGCCCACCCTGCCCATGACCCGCGAGGCCCCGTCGGCCGGCGGACCCGGCTGAGTCGGGCGAGGCGAGGCCGGCATGTGCGGCAACAACCCCTGCCAACAGCAGGCCGACGGGCAGGCCCGCATCGGACCGTGCCCGGTCCCCGCCCCGTCCGGCACGGAACGGAAGGCGAGCACGCATGAGGACACGCTGCGTCGTTCCCGACATCGGCGGCGTACTGGAGATCACTCCGGCGACAGCCGGCAGCAAAACCTGCTTCTGGACCTGAGGAGCGGAGCTGGTTGGTGCGCTCTGGGCACGGCCACGGAGTTCACCACCCTCATTCGGGCCGCCGGCGAACGCGGGATCGTTCTTTGTCCGTCTGGCCGCATGCGCCCGCGGACGGTCAGCACCCCGATCTCCACGCGACGGCAAGCACCCTGAAAAGTTACAGGTACTCCACGCGACGAAAGCGCCCCAGACTGTGCCGTCGGATGCCGCAAGGCCGGTGCACGGCGAGTCGCGCAGTCAGCAGCCGGGTCCATGGCGACGAGCGCGTCAGCACAGAACCAAGGCAACGAGCTCAACAGGGGCACCGTGCACATCACCAACCAGGGCGTAGCGAACCGGCCGGCACGCCCTCCCGGGAAACTCGACCGAAGGAGTGCCGTGTTCAGAACGAGAGCAAGACCCCAGGCGGACTCGATACCGTCCGCCGGTCCGCGCCCATGGAGCCGGTGGCGGCCGGCCACCGCGCTGAGAGCCTGGATGGTGGGGCTCGTCGTCGCCATGGCGACGATCCTCGTGGCGACGCCCGCGTTGGCCGCGCCGTCCACCCCGGACTTCGGGCCGGCCATCGACGCGTATGCCGCCAACGACCCCCAGGACACCTGTGATCCGACAGTCAAGCCGGGCGCTCTGGGTCTCCGGGACCTGCTCAACGAGGCGTACGGCTCTCACACTTCCTACTTCACCCGCGCCTGCGACGACGGTGGCACGAGTGAGCACAAGGAAGGCCGTGCGCTGGACTACATGCTCAACTACCACGACTCCGGTGAGCGCGCCGTCGCCGAGGACATCCTCACCTGGCTGCTGAAGACGGACAGGCACGGCAACAAGCACGCCAACGCCCGGCGGCTCGGGATCATGTACCTGATCTGGAACGACCAGATCTGGTCGTCGAGCCGAGCCGCGGACGGGTGGCGGGAGTACAACGGCAGCAATCCGCACAGGGACCACATCCACTTCAGTCTCAGCTGGGCTGGTGCCCGCAAGCAGACAAGCTGGTGGCAGTGGGAGGAGCCCGGAAGGACCACTCACAGCGTGACGGGTGACTCCTTCACCGACCTGGTGGCGTCGAAGCCGGACGGCACGATGTGGCTGTACTCCAACAACTTCCTGCGTGACGACGGCGCGCCGTACGGCAGCGGCCGCCAGATCGGCCACGGCTGGAACAACTTCGACCGCATCATCGCAGCCGACGCAACCGGTGACGGATTCACCGACCTGGTGGCACTGAAACCCGACGGCACAATGTGGCTGTACTCCAACAACTTCATCCGCGACGACGGCGCACCATACGGCAGCGGCCGCCAAATCGGCCACGGCTGGAACAACTTCGACCGCATCATCGCAGCCGACGCAACCGGTGACGGATTCACCGACCTGGTGGCACTGAAACCCGA
>NZ_PGGW01000069.1:0-427152 GCF_002794255.1 Streptomyces carminius | reverse complement strand
TCCAACAACTTCATCCGCGACGACGGCGCACCATACGGCAGCGGCCGCCAAATCGGCCACGGCTGGAACAACTTCAACCGCATCATCGCAGCCGACGCAACCGGTGACGGATTCACCGACCTGGTGGCACTGAAACCCGACGGCACAATGTGGCTGTACTCCAACAACTTCATCCGCGACGACGGCGCACCATACGGCAGCGGCCGCCAAATCGGCCACGGCTGGAACAACTTCAACCGCATCATCGCCTGACGTCGTCCCCATGGTGCCGGCCGCCCACCCACGACGGCCGGCACCATGTCCGTCGTCGTCCCCTTCCAAGGTGACCCGCAGGTCTTCCTCCTCCGAGCCAGCCGTCACACGATCGCGAATGCCACACGACAATGGCGGACGGCGAGCTCCGGATTCGCTGGACCGGCGAATCCGGAGCACACGAAGCAGCCCGATCGCGCACCGTTGCCCTCGGGCTCCCCGGACGGTCCGGGCGCCGCACCGGAGCGGTGGTGCAACCACTTGGGGGCGGCCCGCCGTCCTGACAGCCACCTGCTGTCCCCGGCCCCCACCCCGGCGGAGCACCGGCAGTGGCCACCTCCCCGTCCGGCACGGAACGGAAGGCGAGCACGCATGAGGGCACGCTGCGTCGTTCTCGACATCGGTGGCGTACTGGAGATCACTCCGGCGACGGGCTGGCAGCAGGACTGGGAACGGCGGCTCGGGCTGCCGGTGGGCACCGTGGACCGGCGGCTGGGCGAGGTCTGGCGGGCGGGGAGCACCGGGGCGATCGATGAGGAGGGGGTGCGGGCACGGGTCGCCGCGGAGCTCGGCCTCGACGCGCCACGGGTCGACGCCTTCATGACCGATCTGTGGGCCGAGTATCTGGGCAGTCCCAACGAGGAGCTGATCGCCTGTGTCCGCGATCTGCGGCCGCATTGCAGGCTCGGCATCCTGAGCAACAGCTTCGTCGGCGCCAGGGAGCGGGAGACGGAGGCGTACCGCTTCGACGAGCTGGTGGAGGAGATCGTCTACTCGCACGAGGTCGGGGTGTGCAAACCCGACCCGGCGGCCTACGCGTTGGTCTGTGCCCGCCTGGAAGTACGTCCGGAGGACTGCCTGTTCGTCGACGACGTGGCGGCCAACGTCGACGCGGCGCGGGAAGCGGGCATGCGGGGGCACCTGTTCGAGGACAACGCGCGGACGATCGCCCGCATCTCCACCCACCTCGGCACCGCCGCCGCGTAGGCCGCCGGCCTGATCCGCCTCACCGGCGACCGCCTTCTCCGAAGACACGGACGCCGGCCGGCACGGTCCGCTCAGAGACGGAGCTCGGGCGGGAAGCCGGTCCGGCGAAGCCGCGGGGGAAGGTGTCCCGTGTCGTTGTAGACCAGCACGGAGGCGGGCCGACCGGGCGCGTACCGGATGACGGTCAGGGCGGCGTGGGCGTGGTTGAGCCCCATCCAGCGCCACTTCGGGGCGTCGAGAGCGGCCCGGACGAGCCAGCCGATGAGGAAGTTGTGCGTCACCACGAGTTCGTGACGGGGTTCATCGCCTTCGACCGGTCCGGTGAACCGGGCAAGGGCCTCCCGCGCCAGCCCGGGGCCGTGTTCGCGCTCCTCGGCCGGGAACCGGGACAGGTGGCCCAGCATGGCGTCGGCCGAATCCGGTGGCAGCTCCTCTCTCTCCGGCAGATGGGGGAGGTAGTCCCCGGCCGGTTCCGACGGCTGCGAGGGGACACCGTCGAGTCGGCCGCAGATCAGTTCGGCGGTCTGCTCCGCTCGTGGCAGTGGTCCGTGGTGGACCACTGCGAGCGGACTGTCGCGAAGCCGCTCACCGAGCAGCACGGCCTGTCGGCGGCCGTCGTCCGTCAGTGTGCTCTCGTCCGGCGAAGCCTCGCCGTGCCTGGTGAGGTAGAGGTGACGGGTGGCTGTTCCGGCCAAGGCGGGGCCCCTTCTCGGCATTCACGATCCGGCGGACGGGTACCCGGACAGACGCCGCACGGCACCGGGCGGTTCGACCGCCGACGTGCGTTCCTCTGGAGACGTGCGTTCCTCTGGAAACGGAGTTCTCGTTTCTCACCCCTCCGAGCCGACCACCGTCCCGTCGGCGGTGACGGCCAGGGAGCCGTGGGTGTCGGTGCGCAGGACGGCGGCGCCGACGGTGCGCAGGGCGGTGAGGGTACGGGGAGCGGGGTGGCCGTAGGGGTTGTCCTCACCACAGGAGATCAGGGCGATACGGGGGCGCAGCCGCGCCAGCAGGGCCGGGTCCTGGTAGGCGGAGCCGTGGTGGGCGACCTTGAGGACGTCGACGGGCGGCAGGTCGGGGCGGGTGGCCAGCAGGCGCTGCTGGGCCGGGGGTTCGAGATCACCCGGAAGGAAGACCGTCAGGTCCCCGGTGCGGGCGAGCAGGGTCACGCTGGCGTCGTTGGCCTCCTCCCCCGAGGAGGCGGGCGGCCCGGGTGGCGGGGGCGTGGTGGGCCACAGCACCTCCCAGGTCAGCGGGCCGATCCGGCGCCGCTCCCCCGGCACCGGCAGCAGGACGGGGATGTCGGCGCGGAACGCGGCGCGGTGGACGGCCGCCGCCTGGCCGGACGGCTCGGCCCGGGTGGTGGTCTGGATCGCGCCGACCGCCCGGCCGCGCAGCACCCCGCCGAGCCCGGCCACATGGTCGGCGTGGAAGTGGGTGAGCACCAGCAGGGGTACGGCGGTGACGCCGAGGGTGCGCAGACAGCGGTCCACCGCCCTCGGGTCGGGGCCGGTGTCGACGACGACCGCCGCGCCCTCCCCCGCCGCCAGGGCCAGCGCGTCGCCCTGACCCACGTCGCAGACGGCCAGCCGCCAGCCGGGGGGCGGCCAGCCGGTGAGCGGGCGGACCAGCGGTACGGGCCGCACGATCGCCAGGACCAGCAGAGCGGCGCAGGCCACACAGAGCCAGGGGTGCCAGGGGTGCCGTATCAGCCGACGGGCGGCCAGGGCCAGCACGCCGGTGAGTGCGGCCAGCAGCAGGGCGCCCGTCCAGCTTCCGGGCCAGTCGATCTCGGCGCCGGGCAGGGCGGCGCCCGTGCGGGCGACGGCGGCGATGCCGCCGGTGGGCCAGCCCGCCAGCCGGGCCAGGAACTCGGCCAGGGGCATGGACAGCGGTGCCGCCGCCAGGGCGGCGAAGCCGAGCACGGTCGCGGGTGCCACCAGGAACTCGGCCAGCAGATTGCACGGGATGGCGACCAGGCTGACATGCGCGGCCAGCACCGCGACCACGGGGGCGCACGCCGCCTGCGCGGCGGCAGCGGCGGCCAGTGCCTCGGCGAGCCGGCCGGGCACCCCCCGGCGGCGCAGGGCTGTGCTCCAGCGGGGCGCGACGGTCAGCAGCGATCCGGTGGCCAGCACGGACAGCAGGAACCCGAAGTCCCGGGCGAGCCAGGGGTCGTACAGCACCAGCAGCAGGACGGCGGCGGCCAGGGCGGGCAGCAGGGAGCGCCGGCGTCCGGTGCCGATCGCCGCGATGGTGATCAGCCCGCAGGCCGCCGCCCGCAGCACACTGGGCTCGGGGCGGCATACCACCACGAAGACGAGGACCAGCAGCGCGCCGGTGACCGCGGTGGTGCGCAGTGACAGTCCCAGCAGGGGTGCGGCCCCGCCGCGTTCGGCGCGGGCGGCCCGGCCCGGCGGTCCGATCAGCAGCACCAGCAGGATCGCGAGGTTGGAGCCGGAGACCGCCAGCAGATGCAGCATGTCCGAGGCGCGGAATGCCTCGTCCAGGTCCTCCGGGATGCGTGAGGTGTCGCCGACCACCAGTCCGGGCAGCAGCGCCCGGGCGTCGGGTGGCAGCCCGTCGCTCGCCTCCCGCAGTCCGGCCCGCAGTTTCCCGGCGGTGCGCTGGACGGTGGTCGGCTCACCGGTCACCGTGGGCGGACCCGTACCGCTCACCCGCAGGACGGCGGCGATGTCCCGGCCACCGGGGCCGTCGTCCGACGCGGGAGCGAGCCGGGCCGCCACCCGCAGCCGGGTGCTGGGGAGGAGCCCGAGCCAGGGCGACGCCCGGTCGGCCGTCGCGGCGGGGCCGGTATCGGGGTCGGTTTCAGAGCCGGTGGCGGTGACGGTCTCCTTCGGCTGCCGCACCAGCAGCAACACCGGGGAACGGGTGGCGGTCACCGTGCCGTCCGTGGTGGTGACGCGGACGGCGTCGGCTCGCAGTGCGATCAGTTCCGGCAGTTGCTCGGAGCCTCTGATCCGGGACTTGACCGTGCGCGGATCGGCGGTGACGGTCACCTCGGCGGTGATGTGGGCGTGTCTTCCGGCCAGGCCGGGCAGGGGGCCGCGGTGGAGGTCGGCGGCGTGCGCCGCGGCCACCCCGCCGCCCGCGGCGGCGCACAGCAGCGTCATGGCCAGCGCCGTACGCCCGCCGTTCCGGGCCTGGTGCCTGCCTCGTTCCTGGTCGCGGTTCCGGGTACGGCTCCGGGCCCGGTGCCGGGTGTGGAGCAGCAGGGCCGCGACCAGCAGCGCACAGCCGGTCACCCCCGCGACGGCCACCCGGCCCGGGGCTCCCAGGGCCAGTGCCGCCGCGCCCCACGCGGCCAGCGCGGGCGGGATCAGCCTCAGGTCGGCCGGGCCCTCCTGCCGTGGCTCGGCTGTCCCCAGCCGGTTCCCCGCCGCGGCGTGCACCGCCGCCCGGCGGGAGGCACCGGCGGCCCGGGCCCACCTGTCGCCGCCGGTCACGGCCCGATGAGGGGCTTCAGATCGGCGAAGCGGCGCTCACCGATGCCGTTGACCTCACGGAGCTGTTCGACGGAGGTGAAACCGCCGTGCTGGTTGCGGTAGTCGATGATGCGCTGGGCCATGACGGGGCCGATACCGGGAAGTGCGTCGAGCTGGTCGGCGGTGGCGGAGCTGAGGCTGACCGGCACGCCCGGCTGCGGACCGCCGCCCCCGGTGACGGCGGACGCGGCGGTGGATCCGGCAGGTGCGGCAGGTACGGCAGGTGCCGTCGGGGGCTGTCCGACGACGATCTGCTCGCCGTCGGCCACCAACCGGGCACGGTTGAGGCCGTGGAGCTCGGTGCCGGGGCGGATGCCGCCCGCGGCCCGCAGGGCGTCCGCCACCCGGGCGCCGGCCGGCAGTCGGTGGACCCCCGGCCTGCGGACCTCGCCCGTCACGTCCACCATCAGCGGCTTCCCGCCGGAGGCCGGTACGGCGGGCGGACCGGCGGGCAGCCCGGACGGTGGGGCGGACGGCAGCCCGGACGGTGCGGCGGCCCGGGCCCGGGAGACCGACTCCACCGGCGGTACCCGCACGGCCTGCGGGCGGCCGTCCCGAAAGTGGTGGACGGCCAGGCCCAGTGCCACGGCGAGCACCAGGGCGAGGGCGGCCAGGGCACGTGGCCGCACCCCGCACCGGGTCCGCAGCCACAGCGGCAGCCGGTCCCGTACGGCCTCTGCCAGCCGGAGGCGCCGGGGCATCCCCCTCTCCGGTCCCGGCTCCGGCCCGGATGGCGGGACCGGTGCGGTAGTGGTGCGGGCGGCGACGCGACCGGAAGCGGAGACGGGAGTGCGCGCGGGGAAAGGAGCGGGGGCGGCGGAACGTGCTCCGGTGGGCGGTGCGGTCCGTACCGGACGCTCCGGAGGTGCCGCCGCACGGCGGTGGGCGCGGGCCTGGCGGACCGCCCCGCGAGCGGCGGCCACGGCCTCCGCCCGGGACAGCGGCGTGGTGGTGTCCGCCCCGACGCCGGGCCCCGGACCGGGCACCGCAGGCGCAGGGGGCGGGAGGAGAAAGGGAGCGGGGGCAGGGGAAGGGGGAGAACCTGAGGCAGGGGCCTGGGGACCGGACGCGGTGTCCGGGCCGCACGGCTCCGGATCGGCGGCCGGCGGCGCATCCGGCAGGAGGACACCGGACCGCTCGCTCAACGGCACCACCGTCGCCACGGCAGCAGCCACGGCATCGAGGGTGGGGGCGGGTGCCTCGGGAGCGGGAGCAGGGCCGGGCACGGAGTCGGGACCGGACGCGGTGTCCGGGCCGCACGGCTCCGGGCCGGCGGCCGGCGGCACGTCCGGCAGGAGGGCGTCGGCCCGCTCGCTCAACGGCACGGCCGTCGCCGCGGTGGTGGTCCGCCGGGAGGTACGCAGCTTGGTCAGACGGCCGGGGCCGGCCGGAACGCGGTGGCGGCCGGGACCGGCCGGAAGGGGGCGCGAGCGGGCATGGGCGCGGGAAGGGGAAGAGGAAGAGGAAGAGGTTCGGGTGCTCATGCCGGTCGACGGTAGGCGGGACGGACCACCCCTGGTGATCATGGTCCTTTTCTGTGGACCACCCACCGGCTGTGGACAACTCCGTCACCTACCCGAGTGACACCACCACACCCAACAGCCCCGGTCCGGTGTGCGCGCCGATGACCGCGCCCACCTCGCTGACGTGCAGGTCCTTCAGCCCCGGCACCCGTTCCCGCAGCCGCTCCGCGAGCTGCTCGGCCCGGTCGGCCGCCGACAGGTGGTGTACGGCGATGTCCACGGCCGAACCGCCCGCCCGGTCCGCCGCGATCTCCTCCAGCCGGGCGATGGCCCGTGACGCGGTGCGCACCTTCTCCAGCAGCTCGATGCGGCCGTCCGCCAGCTCCAGCAACGGCTTGACCGCCAGCGCCGAGCCCAGCAGCGCCCGGGCGGCGCCGATGCGGCCGCCGCGCCGCAGATAGTCCAGGGTGTCGACGTAGAAGAAGGCGGAGGTGTCCTCGGCGCGCTTCCGGGCGGCGGCGACCG
Organism: Streptomyces carminius; assembly: GCF_002794255.1. GTDB lineage: Bacteria > Actinomycetota > Actinomycetes > Streptomycetales > Streptomycetaceae > Streptomyces > Streptomyces carminius. Next base: position 420,419 of record NZ_PGGW01000069.1, on the reverse strand, counting down.
TCTCGTCCAGCGAGCCGCCCGCCTCGGCGGTCACGGCGGCGGTCAGGGCACAGAAGCCCAGGGCCATCGCCACCATGCCGGTGTCCACGACCCGTACCGGTACGGGGGCCTCCCGTGCGGCGAGCACGGCCGCGTCGTAGGTGCCGGAGATCTCCGCCGACAGGTGGAGGGAGACGATGCCCGCCACGTCCGCCTGCTCGGCGATGGCGCGATAGGTGTCGGCGAACACCCGCGGCGCGGGCCGGGAGGTGGTCACGGGACGCCGTTTCCTGAGCGCCTCGGCCAGCGACTGGGCGGAGATCTCGGTGCCTTCCTCCAGCGCCCGGTCGCCCAGCACCACGGTCAGCGGCACCGAGGTGATGCGGTGGTGCTCCAGCGCCGCCCTCGGCAGGTAGGCCGTGGAGTCGGTGACGATCGCGACATGGCTGGACATGAGGCGGAGATTACCGGTCACCTCCCGGTGAAGGCGACGTGAACCGCGTGGTACGGCCCGCCGGCCGGCTGCCCGCCGCGCGGCGCCCCGCACGTCCTCACGCGCTCTGCGGACGTCCCCTGCCGAAGTCCGGGCCCGGCTCACGTCCGGATTCGCGCCCCGGCTCGGGGGCCGGTTCCGGAGCGCCGTCCTTGCGGAAATTCGTGCGCCTGGGCGCTTCCGGGGCCGAAGCGCCCAGGTCGGAGCCCAGGTCGGAGGTGCCGGAGGCTTCAGAGCCGCCGGGGATGCCGGGAGCCGGGGCGGAGCCGGTGACCCCCGGGGCGGGGGCGGTGCCGGGAACGGTGTCCGGCTCGGTCCAGTGCCGCAGTGCGCCCGCCTCCAGCTCGATCTGCTGGCTCAGCGCGGCCAGCTCGTCCTCGTCGTACCGCTGGGCGCGGTCCTGTGCGGCGAAGCGGAGGGAGTCCGCGGAGGACCGGATGCGCTGGGCGCGCTCGCGCGCCTCCGGCAGCCGGGCGGCGATCCGGGAACGGTCCGGCTCACGGTCCATCAGCAGCCGCAGTTCCCCGTCGAGCTGGCGGGCGTGCTCGTCCAGCCGGTCGAGCAGCCCGGCGGACTCGCTCAGCGAGGGGTCGTGCCGCATCCCGGTCTCCAGGGCGCGGCGGGTGCTGTCGAGGGAGGAGCGCAGCTCCAGCCGGAGCCGGGCCAGCTCGCCCACCGGGCCGGGCTGGGCGCCGCGGGCCTTGAGCGCGGTGTCCTCCACCGTCCGCCGTGCCTGGACTCCGGCCCGTTCCACGCCGCGCTTGACCGCACGTGCGGTCTTCACGGCGGCGATGGTGCCGACCGTCACGAAGAGCACGACGAGCAGTGCCACCAGACCGATGACGAACTCCACAAGGCCGCTCCCTCGTCCACCGTGTGTCGCCGCCCCGCCCCGGGCCGGGGGGACGGCCGTCCCTCCAGGGTAAACGGGGAACGGCGGTCAGGGGTTCCGGCGAGCCGGGGTCCGGCGGGCCCACTTCGCCTCACCTGTGTGACACGCGTTCCGGCCGGATCGCCGCACCGGACCTGCCGGTGGCCGCCCGCCGCTGGTCTACTGGCCGTGGACACCGTTACCGGGCTGGATGGTGATGCGCTGATGACCGCGTGGACGCGACGAGCCGGGAGACGGGCCGGAACCCGGGCCCCGGGCGGAACCCGGGCCGACGGCCCGGCCGGGGACCCGGCCGACGCCCTGGCCGAGGACCTGGCCGCCGTCGTGGGCCGCGAGCACGTCCGGGTGGACGACGGCGCGCTCGCCGCCTACGCCCGCGACGCCACCCCCCTGTTCAGCGCCCGGCCGCAGGCCGTGGTGCTGCCGGGCAGCACCGAGGAGGTCGCCGCGATCCTGCGGTACGCCACCGAACGGGGCGTGCCCGTCGTACCGCGCGGCGCCGGCTCCAACCTGTGCGCCGCCACCGTGCCCCTGAGCGGGGGCGTCGTCATGGCCCTGACCCGGTTCGACCGCATCCTGGAGATCAGCCCGGGCGAGCTGCTGGCCCGCGTGCAGACCGGGGTCACCACCGCCGCCCTCGCCGACGCGGCCGCGGCACGGGGCCTGCTCTACGCCCCCGACCCCGGCAGCCGCACCGTCTCCACCGTCGGCGGCAACGTGGCGACCTGCGCCGGCGGTCTGCGCGGCCTGAAGTACGGCGTCACCCGCAACCACGTGCTCGGTCTGGAGGCCGTCCTGCCCACCGGTGAGGTCATCCGCACCGGCGGCCGGCTGTGGAAGGACGTGGCCGGCTACGACCTCACCCGGCTGCTCACCGGCTCCGAGGGCACGCTCGCGGTGATCACCGAGGTCACCGTGGCCCTGCTGCCCGCGCCCGAGGAGACCGGCACCGGCGTGGCCTACTTCGGCTCCCTCGCCGACGCCTCCCGCGCCGTGGCGGCCGTCATCGCCGACGGGATCGTCCCGGCCACCCTGGAGTTCCTCGACCGCAAGTGCGTCTCCGCCGTCGAGGAGTTCGCCGGGCTCGGACTGCGGCAGGACGCCGGGGCGCTGCTGCTCTTCGGCGACGACGGACCGGCGCGCACCGTGGCCGGCACCCTCGCCCGCATCGGGGAGGTGTGCACCGGGTCCGGCGCGCTGGAGGTCACCCTCGCCGAGGACATCGCCCGCTCCGACGCCCTGCTCGCGGCCCGCCGCTGCGCGCTCCCGGCACTCTCCCGGCTGGGCTCGCTGACGATCCTGGAGGACGCCACCGTGCCCCGCCACCGGCTCGCCGAGATGGTGGACCGCATCGACGAGATCGCCGACCGCCACGGCCTGCGGATCGCCACCTTCGGGCACGCCGGGGACGGCAACCTCCACCCCACCTGCGTACTGGACCCCGACGACACCGAGGGTGCCGACCGCGCCCACACGGCGTTCGGCGAGATCTTCGCCGCCGCCATCGCCATGGACGGCACCATCACCGGCGAGCACGGCGTCGGCGCCGCCAAGCTGCCCTATCTGGCCGACCGGATCGGCACCGACCAGGTCGACCTGCTGCGCCGCATCAAGCTGGCCTTCGACCCGGCGGGCATCCTCAACCCAGGAAAGCTGGGATCGTGACCGGGCCCGCGAGCACGCCCCCCGGCCCGGGCGGAGAGCAGGGCCGCGGCGTCTTCGACAAGGAGCTGCTCGACCGCTGCATCTCCTGCGGGTTCTGCCTGCCCGCCTGCCCCACCTACGACCTCACCGGTCAGGAGACCTCCTCCCCGCGCGGCCGCATCACCCTGATGCGGGCGCTGGAGTCCGGTGATCTCGCGCCGGACGACCCCACGCTGGCCGAGGAGTCGTCGTTCTGTCTGGGCTGCCGGGCCTGTGAGACGGTCTGCCCGGCGGGCGTGGAGTACGGGCGGTTGCTGGAACAGTGGCGCGACCACCAGTGGCAGGGGGCCGGCCGGCCCCTGATCGCCCGCGGGCTGACGGCGCTGGTGTCCCGGCCCGGAGTGCTGGGGCTCCAGGGGCTCGTACGCCGCCATGCCCGCGGCGGGGCCGCGCCGGAGGAGGAACCGGAACACGGGCCGGAACGGGAACACGGGCCGGAACAGGAACAGGAGCGGAAACAGCCCGTCTCGCTGATGCTGGGCTGCGTGGAACGCGGTCTGTACCCGGCGGTCTCCCGGGCCGCCCGGGAACTGCGGCCGGAACTCGCCGTCCCCGCCGGCCAGGGCTGCTGCGGCGCCCTGCACGCCCACAACGGCGACTCCGCCACCGGCGCCGCCCTGGCCCGCGCGCTCGGTGAGCGGCTGTCCGGCACCGTCGTGACCACCGCCGGCGGCTGCGCCGCCCATCTCGCCCACCACCTCGGCCGCGACCGCGTCCGCGAACTGAGCGAGTACCTCGACCACGCCGGCCACCGGCCGGCGGGCGAGGTCAGGGCGGGCGACCGCCGGGCGCGGGTCACGCTCCAGGACTCCTGCCACCTGCGCAACGGGCTGGGCGTGGTCCGGCAGCCCCGGGAGCTCGTCGCCGCGGTCGCCGACTACGTCGAGCTCCCGGGCGCGGGTGTCTGCTGCGGCGCCGCCGGGACGTACGCGATGCTGCGGCCGGACGACAGCAGGGCCGTTCTGGATCCCAAGCTGGACGCCCTGGCGGAGCTGGACGTGGACTACGTCGTGACGGTCAACCCCGGCTGTCTGCGCCAGCTCCGCCAGGGGCTGCGCCGCCGGCGCTCCCGGGTGAAGGCGGTCCATCTCGCCGAACTGCTCGCCATGGCCGCGCGGCCGGGGAAGCCCGCGGAGCCCGCGGAGGGCGACGGGACCGGTGACCCGGCGGAGGGCTGGGCAGCGGGGAGGTGAGGGGCGCGGGACCGCGGGCCCCGCGCCCCTCACCCGTCCCGGCCGGTCCGCGGTCCGCGGTCCGCGGTCAGGCCGGGACGACGTTCACCAGCTTCGGCGCCCGGACGATCACCTTGCGGAGGTCCGCACCGCCCAGCGCGGCCACGATCGCGGGCTCGGCCAGCGCCCGGGCCTCCAGATCAGCGTCCGAGATGTCCGGGGAGACCTCCAGCCGGGCCCTGACCTTGCCCCTGACCTGCACGACACAGGTCACCGTCTCGTCCACCACGTACCGCGGGTCGGCGACGGGGAAGGGCGCGTACACGACACTGCCGGTGTGGCCCAGCCGGTGCCACAGCTCCTCGCCGACGTGCGGGGCCAGCGGCGCGATCAGCAGCACCAGGTGCTCGGCCACCGAGCGCGGCACCTCCCGCAGCCGGGTGGCGTGGTTGTTCAGCTCGGTGATCTTCGCGATGGCGGTGTTGAAGCGCAGGTTCTCCATGTCCTTGCGCACCCCGTCGACCGCCTTGTGGACCGCGCGCAGGGTCTCCTCGTCCGGTTCGGCGTCGACGACCGTGACCTCGCCGGTCGCCTCGTCGACGACGTTGCGCCACAGCCGCTGCAGCAGCCGGTACTGGCCGACGACCGCCCGGGTGTCCCACGGCCGCGACACGTCCAGCGGACCCATGGCCATCTCGTACAGACGCAGCGTGTCGGCGCCGTACTCGGCGCAGATCTCGTCCGGTGTGACGGCGTTCTTCAGGGACTTGCCCATCTTGCCCAGCGTCCGGCTGACCTTCTCGCCGTGGTACCAGTACGCGCCGTCGCGCTCGGTCACCTCCGCGGCGGGCACTGCGATGCCGCGCGCGTCGCGGTAGACGTACGCCTGGATCATGCCCTGGTTGAACAGCTTGTGGAACGGCTCGGCCGAGGAGATGTGGCCCAGGTCGTACAGCACCTTGGACCAGAAGCGCGCGTACAGCAGGTGCAGCACGGCGTGCTCGGCGCCGCCGACGTACAGGTCGACGCCGCCGGTGGGCATCCCCTCGCGCGGGCCCATCCAGTACCGCTCGATCTCCGGGTCGACCAGCTTCTCGCTGTTGTCCGGGTCCAGGTAGCGCAGCTCGTACCAGCACGAACCGGCCCAGTTGGGCATGGTGTTGGTCTCGCGGCGGAACCGGCGCGGGCCGCGGCCGTCGCCCAGGTCCAGGGTGACGTTCACCCAGTCCTGGTTCCGCGACAGCGGGGTCTCGGGCTCGGTGTCGGCGTCGTCGGGGTCGAAGGTGCGCGGCGAGTAGTCCTCGACCTCGGGCAGTTCCAGCGGCAGCATCGACTCGGGCAGCGCGTGGGCGACGCCGTCCTCGTCGTAGACGATCGGGAAGGGCTCGCCCCAGTAGCGCTGGCGGCTGAACAGCCAGTCGCGCAGCCGGTAGTTGACGGTGCCCTCGCCGATGCCGCGCTCGGCCAGCCACTGGCTCATCCGGGCCTTGGCCTCGGCCACGCCCAGGCCGTCCAGCGTCACTCCCCCGCCGGTGGAGTTGACGATCCGCGCGTCGTGGGAGGCGAAGGCGTCGTCCCAGCCGGCGGGGTCGGTGCCGCGTCCGTCGGTGGGCTCGACGACGCAGCGCATCGGCAGTTCGAAGGCACGGGCGAAGGCGAAGTCGCGGCTGTCGTGCGCGGGGACGGCCATGACGGCGCCGGTGCCGTAGCCCATCAGCACGTAGTCGGCGACGAACACCGGGATCCGTTCGCCGTTGGCCGGGTTGACGGCCCAGGCGCCGGTGAAGACGCCGGTCTTCTCCCGGTCCTCGCCGGCCTCGGCCTGCCGCTCGACGTCCGACTTGGCCGCGGCCTGCTTGCGGTAGGCGGAGACCGCCTCGGCGGGAGTGGCGTGGCCGCCGGTCCACGCCTCCCGGGTGCCCTCGGGCCAGGCTCCGGGGACGATCCGGTCCACCAGGCCGTGCTCGGGGGCCAGCACCATGTAGGTGGCGCCGAACAGGGTGTCCTGGCGGGTGGTGAAGACGGTGATCCGCTCGGTGGCGCCGGCGGCTCCCTCGACCGGGAACTCGACGCGGGCGCCCTCGCTGCGGCCGATCCAGTTGCGCTGCTGCAGCTTGATGGCCTCGGGCCAGTCCAGCGTGTCCAGGTCTTCCAGCAGCCGCTCGGCGTACGCGGTGATGCGCATGTTCCACTGGCGCAGCTTGGCCTTGAAGACGGGGAAGTTGCCGCGCTCGGAGCGGCCCTCGGCGGTGACCTCCTCGTTGGCCAGGACGGTGCCCAGGCCGGGGCACCAGTTGACCGGTGCGTCCGAGGCGTAGGCCAAGCGGTACCCGCCCAGCACGTCGGCCCGCTCGGTCTCGCTCAGCTCGCTCCAGGGCCTGCCGTCGGGGGTGGGACGCGTGCCGCTCTCGAAGCGCTCGGCCAGTTCGGCGATCGGACGGGCCCGGCCGGCCTCCTCGTCGTACCAGGAGTTGAAGATCTGCAGGAAGATCCACTGGGTCCAGCGGTAGTAGTCCGGTTCGATCGTGGCGAACGAGCGGCGCCGGTCGTGCCCCAGGCCCAGCCGTCGCAGCTGGGCCCGCATGTTCTCGATGTTGGCCTCGGTGGAGATCCGCGGATGGGTGCCGGTCTGCACGGCGTACTGCTCGGCGGGCAGGCCGAAGGCGTCGAAGCCCAGGGTGTGCAGGACATTGTGGCCGGTCATGCGCAGATGGCGCGCGGCGACGTCGGTGGCGATGTAGCCCAGCGGGTGTCCGACGTGCAGTCCGGCACCCGAGGGGTACGGGAACATGTCCATGATGAACCGCTTGGGCCGGGCCACCGTCTCCCGGTCCCCGGCCAGGTCGCCGACGGGGTTGGGCGCCTCGTAGGTGCCCTGCTCCTCCCAGAAGTCCTGCCAGCGCGCCTCGATCTCGGCGGCCAGCGCGGCCGTGTAGCGATGGGGGGCCGCGGTCTCCGCGGCGGCGGTGGTCTCGCTCATCGTCCTCTAAGCTCCATCGGTCGTCATCTGCCCGCGGGAACCCGGGCCCGGGCGGGGCCCGGTGCGCCGCGGCCCGCGGAGCAGCCGTGGCCCGGAAAGCAAAAAACCCCTCGCACAGGAGGGGACGCCGCGCTGATTCCGGCTCTCCCGGCCGGGCCGGGAAGTCGGCGGTCGTTCAGCGCGGCCCGCTAAGCAGAAGGCGTACGGCACGCATGGCGTCAGGGTACCGCAAGGGCCTGACGGGGCCGGTATTCCGTCCACAGCCCGGACCGGTGGAACACCGGGTGAAACACGAGAGCGGGCCGCCCTTCCGGGCGACCCGCTCTCTCCTCGGTGTGGAGCTAAGGAGAATCGAACTCCTGACCTCTTGCATGCCATGCAAGCGCTCTACCAACTGAGCTATAGCCCCGAGGTGGTCCGCTCGCGGTCTCCCGCGGCGGCGACGCCTACTCTACACGGCCCCCGCCGCACTTCACCAAATCCATATCCGGCCGCGCCGCCCCCGGAAGGCACGGAAGAAGCGGGAGAGCCGCCGGGAGCCGGGGCCCGTGGCGGGCCCCGGCTCCCGGCGGCGGGACCGATGACGCGATCAGGCCGCCACGAACGAGTAGAAACGCTTGAGAGTGCAGTGCTCCTCCAGCAGCCGCCCGTAGATCGGCTCGCCCTCCAGCTCCCGGTAGATCTCGATCGGGTCACCCTTGATGATCAGCGCCCGCGCGCACTCGACGCACCAGTACTGGTAGGCCGCGTTGACCGGTTCCATGTCGCGGACGATCGGGGTGCCCCTTCCGCACCAGTCGCACTTCCTGCTGTGTGCACCCATGTCCGTCAGTCAACTCCAGCCGTGGCCGCGGGCGTGCGCACGTGGGAAAACCCTCCGTTGTCTCCATTGCTCCCGAACGCTCCGGCGACGTCTTCCGATCCACGGACCGACAACCGTGGAGCCGTGGAACCCCTCGGCATCGCGGTGTCCCTCCTCGGCATAGCGCCCACCGAGCCGCTCCGGTGGTACGCCGCCTTGTCCAGTGCTCCGATTCTGCCATGCTCCGCTCCCGGGCAGGAGTACGCCGGAGGCCCCCGCTCCGTTCAACGGCCCCCGTTCACGGACCGGAACCGCGCCGGGCACCGCGGTGCCGGCCACGGCCGGACGAGGGGGCGGGACGAGGCGGAACGGAAAGGGGCTGGAGGAACGGGAGGCGGGCCCGGCAGCCGGGGCCGGCAGCCGGGGCCGGTCAGGACGGGTTCCGGCGGAAAACGACGATCCCGCCCCCTGCCGGACGGGGACGGGATCGGATGTCCTGTGGAGCTAAGGAGAATCGAACTCCTGACCTCTTGCATGCCATGCAAGCGCTCTACCAACTGAGCTATAGCCCCGAACCCGCGGCTCCGCCGTTTCCACCGCGGTGCCGTGAACGGGAAGAAGCTTAACCGGTGACCTGCCCGGATGCGAAATCCGCCCCCGGCCCGCCCGGAGCCGCGCCCTCCCGGGTCCCGCCGGTCAGACGTCGTCGCCGAGGACCGGCTCGGGGAGCGTCCCGGCGTTGTGCTCCAGCAGCCGCCAGCCGCGGGCGCCCTCGCCCAGGACGGACCAGCAGCAGTTGGTCAGCCCGCCCAGCGCCTCCCAGGAGCGCGGCTCCAGACCGAGCAGCCGGCCGATGGTGGTGCGGATGGTGCCGCCGTGGCTGACCACCACCAGCACCCCGCCGTCCGGCAGCTTGTCGGCGCTGCGCTCGACGACCGGCGCCGCGCGCTCGGCCACCTCGGTCTCCAGTTCGCCGCCGCCGCGCCGCACGGGCTCGCCGCGCTTCCAGGCGGCGTACTCCTCGCCGTACCGGTCGACGATCTCCTCGTGCGTCAGGCCCTGCCAGACGCCCGCGTACGTCTCGCGCAGCCCCTCGTCGTGGGAGACCTCCAGGCCGGTGACCGCGGCCAGCTGGGCGGCGGTGTCGGCGGCGCGCCTCAGGTCGGAGGCGATGATCGCGTCCGGTCTGAGCGCCGCGAGCAGCCGGGCCGCGCGCCGTGCCTGCTCCAGACCCGTCTCGGTCAGCTCGATGTCCGTGGTGCCCTGGAAGCGGCGCTCGAGGTTCCACGCGGTCTGGCCGTGCCGCCACAGCACGATGCGGCGGCCGCGTCCCGCCACCCGTCCGTTCAGCTCACTCACCGCCCTCGCGCGCGGCGGCCTCGCCCTTGCCCCGGGTGGCCTCGGCGTCCTCCGGCAGATCGAGCCGCGGGCAGTCCTTCCACAGCCGTTCCAGCGCGTAGAAGACCCGCTCCTCGCTGTGCTGGACGTGCACCACGATGTCGACGAAGTCGAGCAGGACCCAGCGGCCCTCGCGCTCGCCCTCCCGGCGGACCGGCTTGACCCCCTTCTCCTTCTGCAGCCGCTCCTCGATCTCGTCGACGATCGACTTGACCTGACGGTCGTTGGGGGCGGACGCCAGCAGGAAGGCGTCGGTGATGGAGAGCACATCGCTGACGTCGTACGCGACGATGTCGTGGGCGAGCTTGTCGGCGGCGGCCTGGGCGGCTGCGCTGATCAGCTCGATGGAGCGGTCCGTGGCGGTCACAGGCAACGCTTTCGATCGGTGGTCAACAACCCCTCCAGGATCTCACGATCCGCCGCGGTCCGGCTCCCGCCGGCCGCGGCGGCCGCCGCCCCGCCCGCGCCCCGGCCGTCAGCCGTCCGCGGGCTCGTAGTCCCCGCCCAGCACCACCGTCACATCGGCGTTCGCCGCGCCCTTGGCCTTGGCCACGGACTTCTCCGGCAGCCCGAGCGTCCTGGCGACCTCCTCGGCCTTCGCCTTGTCCGCCGGATCCGCGTACGTCACCCGGCTGCTCCCCCGGGCGGAGCCCGCGCCGCCGCCGACCACGGTGTACCCGGCGTTCACCAGCGTCACCCGGGCGGTGCCGACGGCGGACTCCTCCCCGGTGGCGTTCTTCAGGCTCACCCGCGGGGTGGCGTCCGGGTCGGCGTTCTTCACCGTGCCGCCGAGCACGTCCTTGACCAGGCCGTCGCTGACCTTCTCGCTCAGGGTGCCGTCCTCCTCCACCGGCAGCAGCTCGGTGGCGTGGTCGCCCTTCTTCGCGTACCCGGCCAGCGGGGCGAGACTGGCCCCGAGCTGGGACTCCGTCAGGGACGGGTCGTGTATCTGGGCCAGCGCGCCGACGGTCTTGATGGCGGTCGCCGGGTCGTCGGACATCTTCTCCAGCGTGGCCTCGACCACCTGGCCGAACCGGACGAGCTGCTTGCTCTGGGGCTCCCCGGCGGCCCGGTGGGTGGCGTAGGCGACGGCGGCGTTCCCGTCGAGGTCCCGCTCCTTGCCCTTCTCGACCAGTGGGTCGTCGCCCTTCTTGGCGCCGGGCACGGTGGTGTCGGCGTCGACGGTGATGCCGCCTACCAGCTCGACCCACTTGTACAGATAGGGGGTGTCCAGCCGCCAGGTGCCCCGGATCTCGGTGCCGAGCAGCAGGCCCAGTGCGTCGCGGGTGGCGGCGGCGCCCTCGGACTGGAACGCCTTGCCGAGCGTGGTCGCCGTGCCCGTCCCGCCGGCGGAGGAGACGGCCAGGGAGTTGGGCAGCAGGACCGTGGTGCCCTTCCCCGCCGCCTCGTTGTTGACCAGCAGCGCGGTGGAGGTCTCGCCGCCGTCCACCTCGCGCAGGTGGACGACGATCACCGAGCGCTTCTGGGCGCCGCCCGCCGCCGGGCCCGAGTCCTCGGAACCGGACATCCCGGGCAGCAGGCCCGCGGCCCACAGCCAGCCGGCCCCGCCGACCAGCACCACGGCGAGCGTGACGACCAGCGCCACCGTGCGGTTGCGGCCCCGGCGTTTGGCCTCCTCGCGCCGCTCGGTGCGGTTCTCGGAGAACTTCAGCCAGTCGATGACGTCCTCGGTCTCCCCATCCTGCTCCTCGACGAAGGAGAACTCCTCGGTCCGGTACTCGTCGTCCGCACCCGTGCCCGAGTCCGACTCCGTGCCCGAGTCCCTGTCCCTGTCCCTGTCCCTGTCCGGGGAGGCGACCGCGCCGTCCGCTCCTGCCGTGCCGTCCGCGGTCCCGCTCCCCTCCTCGTACCAGGGGGTCTGGGGCTGCTGCGGGATCCAGACGCCGTCCGCCCGCGGCTGCTGACCGGTGTCGGACGGATACGGGTCGTACGGGTCGTACGCGGGCTGCTGCCCCGTCCCGGCGTCCGGCGCGGGGTAACCGCCGGGGGCGTAGGCGGAGGGGTCGGTGGAGGGGGAACCGGTGGGGTAGGGATCCTGCCCGTAGGCCTCCGGGGCATAAGGGTCCTGGGAGTAGGCGCCCGGGGAGTAGCCGTTCTGGGGGTAGGCGTCCGGAGGGTAGGCGTCCTGGGCGCCCTGGGCGTAGGAGTCGGGCGCGTAGCCGCCGGAGGCGTACGTTCCGTAGGGGTCGTACGCGTCGTACGCGGGCTGCTGCCCCGCCCCGGCGTCCGGTGCGGGGTAGCCGTCCCGCGGTTCGGTGCGCACGGGCCGGCCGTACTCGTCGTAGCCGTAGCCGTAGCCGTCCGCCCGCGGCGGCTCTCCCGGCCCGTAGGGGTCCTGTCGGTCGTTCACGGCTGCCGCCCCTCTAGCTCTTCCGCGCCTGAGCGTCCCGGTACAGCTGGCGTTTGTTGATGTAACGCACCACCCCGTCCGGCACCAGGTACCAGACGGGATCCCCCTGCGCCACTCGGGCGCGGCAGTCCGTCGAGGAGATCGCCAGCGCCGGGACCTCGATCAGCGACACCCCGCCGTCCGGCAGTCCCGGGTCGGCCAGCGGATGCCCGGGACGGGTGACGCCGATGAAGTGGGCGAGCGAGAACAGCTCCTCGGCGTCGCGCCAGGTGAGGATCTGGGCGAGCGCGTCCGCACCGGTGATGAAGAACAGTTCGGCGTCGGGTTCCAGTGCCCGCAGGTCCCGCAGTGTGTCGATGGTGTACGTCCGGCCACCGCGGTCGATGTCGATGCGGCTGACCGAGAACTGCGGGTTGGAGGCGGTCGCGATGACCGTCATCAGATAACGGTCCTCGGCCGGCGACACCACCTTGTGGCTCTTCTGCCACGGCTGTCCGGTCGGCACGAAGACGACCTCGTCGAGGTGGAACCGCGCCGCCACCTCGCTCGCCGCGACCAGGTGCCCGTGGTGGATCGGGTCGAATGTCCCGCCCATGACACCCAGCCGCCGCCCGGCGGTTGCGGTGCCGGGCACTATGTGCTCTCCCATGCGTGCCGACCTTAGCCGTCCGATGCCGTTCGCGCCGCTCCCGGGAACGCGGAGTTCAGCGGTCCCGGTTGAAGCGGGTGGTGATCCACAGCAGCAGCATCAGGGCCAGGAAGGCGCCGACACCGGTGACGTACGGGTTGACGGTCGCTTCGCCGTGCTCGCCGTTCTCGGCGGCGAGGAGGGTGAGGCTGTGCACGGTGTCGGGGAGCGTCATCTCGGCAGACCCATCCGGTAGGAGCGGAAACTTGAGGCACATCGTAAGCGGGCCGGGATGCTGTGGCGCGCGGCACCCACCGCCTAGGGTGGGGTGCGACAGGGGGACGGGGCCGGACGAGACCCGCAGGGGGCAGACGATGACCGAGGCCAACGGCAGTACCGAACACCTCCCGGGCCGCAACAGGCGGCGTTTTCCGGGAATCTCCTCACGGGCGTACGAGCACCCCGCGGACCGTTCGGCGCTGGTGGCGCTGCGCAGACTGAGCGGGTTCGACACCGTCTTCAAGGCGCTGAGCGGGCTGCTGCCCGAGCGCAGCCTGCGGCTGCTGTTCCTGTCCGACTCGGTGCGGGTGGACGACGCGCAGTTCGGCCATCTGTACGCCATGCTGCGGGACGCCTGCTACATCCTGGACCTGGAGAAGGTCCCGCCGATGTACGTCACCCAGGATCCGAAGCCCAACGCCATGTGCATCGGTCTGGACGAGCCGATCATCGTGGTGACGACCGGGCTGATCGAGCTGCTGGACGAGGAGGAGATGCGGGCGGTGATCGGCCACGAGGTCGGTCACGCCCTGTCCGGTCACGCGGTCTACCGCACCATCCTGCTCTTCCTGACGGGTCTGGCCGTGAAGGTGGCGTGGATACCGCTGGGCAATGTGGCGATCATGGCGATCGTGACGGCGCTGCGCGAGTGGTTCCGCAAGTCGGAGCTGTCGGCGGACCGGGCCGGGCTGCTGGTCGGCCAGGACCTCCAGGCGTCGATGCGCGGTCTGATGAAGATCGCGGGCGGCAACCACCTGCACCAGATGAACGTGGACGCGTTCCTGAAGCAGGCCGAGGAGTACGAGTCCAGCGGCGACCTGCGCGACTCCGTCCTGAAGATCCTCAACGTGCTGCCGCGCAGCCACCCCTTCACCACGGTGCGCGCCGCGGAGCTGCGCCGCTGGGCCTCCGGCCGCGACTACCAGCGGATCATGGACGGCCACTACCCGCGGCGCGAGGACGACAAGGAGACCTCGGTCTACGAATCGTTCCGGCAGTCCGCGAGCCACTACTCCGAGACCGTGCGCACCAGCAAGGACCCGCTGATGGGCCTGTTGCGGGACCTCACCGACGGCGCCGGGGACCTCGGCGGCAAGCTGCGCGGCCGCTTCGCCGGGCGACCGGGCGACGGCGGCGGTGACAGTGGCGGTGACGGCAGCGGTGACGGTGGCAGCGGCGGCAGGGGCCCGGGCGGCGGCGCTACGGGCCCGGCCGGGAGCTAGGGTCCAGGGTCCCGCACAGCGGAACGGCGGGGTCCCCCCGCTCGTACGGATCGGTGGCGGCGGGACGGTCGTCCCCGGTGGTCTGCCCGGCCGTCAGGGGCCGCAGCACGTCGTGGGGCCGGGCGGTGCAGGACATCGGCCCGGCCCGCACCGTGGCCCGCTCCACCGTGACCCGCTGGTCGCGCAGGTCCTCGCGGTCGAAGCGCAGCAGCAGCTCGCGCCGCACCGTGAACAGCGAGGCTCCGGAGACGTCGGCGTCGCCGGCGTCTCCGGCCTCCCCGTCATGGGGCGCCGGGGAGGCGGGACGATCCGCCGCAGAGACAGCCGGACGGACGGCGTAGACGAGGACGTGGTCGGTGCGGACCTCCAGGGCGCCGGAGCCCGCCTCCCGGATCTCCATCGTGCCGTGCACCCGCACTCCCGCGCCGGTCAGCACCGTGCTGCCCGGGTGGAAGCGCAGCAGCCAGCCGGTCGCCGCATGGCGCCCGTCGGCGGCGGGCCGCTCCAGACTGCGGTCGAACTGCGGATGCTGGTCCGGGTCGAGCAGTATCCGCACCGGGCGCACGGTACCGCCGCCCAGCACCTCGGGGTTGAGGGAACTCTCGACCACGTACTCCTTGGCGGTGGCCAGCGCGGCGAGCACCTGGCTCTCGGCGAAGTGGGCCGTGGCGCGGGCCGGGGGCAGCGTCACCCCGGCGGCGCCGACGTAGAACTCCGCGGCCGGGCTGCGCTCGAAGAGCCGCTCCGGCCGGCCGCCGGGCACCGTCCCGACCGGTGAGAGCGGGATCACCGTGCTGCTCAGCGGCTGCCGTTCCACCGGCTCCCGGGAGTGCGGGGCGGGGCGGGTGCCCAGGTAGACGGCGGTGCCGAAGGCGAGCGCCAGCAGCAGCACCAGGACCAGGCCCTGCCACACCGGGCCGCGCGAGGACTCGGACGGCAGGGCGCGCACCGGGTGCTCGTGGTCCGCCAGCCGCTCCCGCGCGGAGAACTCCTGGAGCCGGGCAGCGCGTACGAAGGACTCGTCGAAGACCGTGGAACGGTACTCGTCGTCACCACCGCCCGGGGCGCCCTCGGGCGGTGGGTCTCCAGGCCCGGCCATACTTTCAGGGTAGGTCTGCGGAAAGGTTCACAAACGTCCCGACAAGCCAGGTTTTCGGAAAGTCCGCCGGGTGGCCTACCCGCCCCGGCCCTACCGCTTCCCGGCGGAGGACACCCGCGGGCCCTGCGGCACCGGGACCGGCCGCGGTGCCGGGTGGCGCAGGGAGGACGTGACGTGGCGGACGGACAGCGGCGGGAGCGCACCGGAACCGCCGACCGACGGGGCCGGGGTGTCCGCGCCGCTGACCCCGCTGACGCCGGTGGTCGCGGGCGGCGGCGTCGGGGTCTGCTGCCGGTGACCGGCGGCGCCCCGGTAGACGGCGGCGAAGGCCAGCCCGACGATGCCGACGCCCATCACCACGGCGAGCACCCAGGCGACCGGCCGGTGCCAGCGGGCATGGCCCCGGTAGGAGCGGCGGGCGTGGCCGTGGCGGCCGCCCTCGGGGTCCCCGGGGTCTTCGCAGTCCTCGGTGTACGCGGCGAAGCCGGCGTCCTGCGGGTACTCGGCGTCCTCCACGTACTCGACGTAGTCGACGCGGTCCACGAACTCCACGCGGCCGTACCGGTACCTGCCGTACCGGCCCTCGTCCTCGTCCTCGTCGGGGTCGGAACCCTCCGGGTCGTCCCGCAGCGGCCCGTAGCCGTACTGCTCCTCGGACGCGACCGCCGCCTCGGCCTCCTGGGCGGACTGGGCGGCGGCGAGTATGCGTTCGGCGGCGGTGGGCTCATGGACCTGGGCCGCCCGGACGAAGGACTCGTCGAAGACCACGGAGGCGAACGCGTCGTCCGCCGCCGTGCGGTCGCGGTCCTCGGGCTCCTCGCCGTTCACGTACGGCTGGCCCCCCACATCCTCCGGCACGCATCCAGCGTAGACCGGCCGGAGGAGTTTGGGCAGGGATAACGGGGATTCGTCTCGTCCGCCGGCCGGGACGGCCACCGGGATCAGTCGCGTACGTGGCCCTCGCCGGTGACGACGTACTTGGTGGAGGTCAGCTCCGGCAGGCCCATGGGACCGCGGGCGTGCAGCTTCTGCGTGGAGATGCCGATCTCCGCGCCGAAGCCGAACTGGCCGCCGTCGGTGAACCGGGTCGAGGCGTTGACCATGACGGCGGTGGAGTCCACCAGCGACACGAAGCGGCGGGCCGCGGCGGTGTCGGAGGTGACGATCGCCTCGGTGTGGCCGGAGGTCCAGCGGCGGATGTGCGCCACGGCGGCGTCCAGGGACGGCACCACGGCGGCGGCGATGTCGTAGGAGAGGTACTCGGTCTCCCAGTCCTCGTCGGTCGCGGGCACCACCTTCACGCCCTCGGCCGCGCCCGCCCGCACCCAGGCCTCGTCGCCGTGGACGGTCACCCCGGCCTCCGTCAGGGCGGTCAGGGCGCGCGGCAGGAAGGCGTCCGCGATGTCGGCGTGCACCAGCACGGTCTCCGCGGAGTTGCAGACGCTGGGCCGCTGCGCCTTGGAGTTGACCAGGATCTCCACGGCCGTGTCGAGGTCGGCGCGCCCGTCGACGTAGACGTGGCAGTTGCCGGTGCCGGTCTCGATGACGGGGACGGTGGACTCCTCCACGACCGCCCTGATCAAGGCCGCGCCGCCGCGCGGGATCAGCACGTCGACCAGGCCGCGGGCACGCATCAGCTCCTTGACGCTGTCGCGGCTCTCGCCGGGCACGAGCTGGACGGCGTCGGCCGGGAGTCCGGCGGCGGCCACCGCGTCGCGCAGTACGGCGACCAGGGCCGTGTTGGAGGCGTACGCGGAGGACGAGCCGCGCAGCAGCACCGCGTTGCCGGACTTCAGACACAGCACGGCGGCGTCCACGGTGACGTTGGGCCGCGCCTCGTAGACGATCCCGACCACCCCGAGCGGCACCCGCACCTGGCGCAGTTCCAGACCGTTGGGGAGGGTGGAGCCGCGCACCACCTCGCCGACCGGGTCGGGCAGCGCGACCACCTCCCGTACGTCGGAGGCGATGGCGGCGACCCGCTCAGGGGTGAGGGTCAGCCGGTCGACGGTGGACTCCGGGATCCCGGCGGCGCGGGCCTTCGCCACGTCGGCCGCGTTGGCGGTGACGATCTCGTCGGTACGGGCCACCAGCGCGTCGGCGATCGCGAGCAGCGCGCCGTCCCGCGCCGTGCGCGGCAGCGGGGCGAGGGCGGCGGCCGCCTCCTTCGCGCGGCGGGCGGTCCCGGTCACGCTCCCGGCATCGGTCACGGGGTCGGTCACGGCGGAGGTCTGCGATGCGCGGCTCATGTCCGCAAGCCTAGCCAGCACGCGAGCGTTTTCCGGCGGAGATTCCGCACTCCGAGACATCCGCGCTCCGAGACGGCTGCCGGGCGGGCGTCCCCGGGCGCCGCGGCGGGGGCGGAGGTCAGAACGGGTGGACGCCCGCCGGGACGGCGGGCGGCGGGCCGTAGCCCTCCGCCACCCGCTGGTGGTACGTCTCACGCCCGACGACCTCCAGCCCGACGATCTCCCACGGCGGCAGCTTGGCCGACTCCCGGTGCTCGCCCCACAGCCGCAGTGCGACGGCCGCCGCGTCCTGCAGGTCGCGGGCCTCCTCCCAGTAGCGGATCTCGGCGTGGTCGTTCGCGTAGCGGCTGGTCAGCAGGAAGGGGTGGTCGTGGGCGAGCTGTTCGAGCGACCGCCTGACCTCCTTCAGGGGCACCTCCGCCCCGGAGACGCTCAGGGTGACGTGCCACAGCCGGGACACCCCGCGGTGCCGGTCGCTCCCCTCGCCCCGGCCGGGTCCGGTCCAGGGTCTGCGCTCCCCGCTCCGCGAGGGGTTCCCCGGACCCTCGCTCCGCCGGGGAGTGCCCGAGCCGACGCTGGTCAGTCGTCTCACCGGCGGCCTCCCGTGTGATGTTCCGCTTCCGTTCGCCCGTACCGCGGGCCGCCGTCCCGGCACGGCCCACGAAGCAAAGTTGACCAGGCTCCGGCCCGGCGTGTGGCGGTTTTCGGGAAGGTGTCCGTGGAAAGACTGAGCTTTTGCCGATCTCGCACGGGTATGACGCCCTGCCGGAGGCGCCCGGGAGGGCGGGGACGCCGGGTGCACCGGAGGCACCGGAGGCGTCCGGGGACCTCAGGGGCGCAGCAGCACCAGGTCGTCGCGGTGGACGACCTCCCGCTCGTAGGCGGGTCCGAGCTCGCGGGCGAGGTCGTGGGTGGAGCGGCCGATCAGCCGGGGGATCTCGCGGGCGTCGAAGTTGACCAGTCCGCGGGCGACGGCCCGCCCGGCGGCGTCCCGCAGCTCGACCGGGTCACCCGCCGAGAACTCGCCCTCGACCCCGGCCAGCCCGGCGGGCAGCAGCGAGGTGCGCCGCTCCACCACGGCCCGTACCGCGCCGTCGTCCAGGACCAGCGCGCCGCGCGGGGTGGAGGCGTGGGCCAGCCACAGCAGCCGGCCGGCGGACCGGCGGCCGGTGCGGTGGAAGTACGTGCCGGTGTGCCGCCCGGCGAGGGCGTCGGCGGCCCGGACGGCGGAGGTGAGTACCACGGGGATCCCGGCCGCGGCGGCGATCCGGGCCGCCTCGACCTTGGTGACCATGCCGCCGGTGCCGACCCCGGCCCGGCCGATGCTGCCGATCTCGACCCCCGCCAGGTCCCGCGGCCCGCGCACCTCCTCGATGAGGGAGGTGCCGGGAGTGGCCGGGTTCCCGTCGTACAGGCCGTCCACGTCCGAGAGCAGGACGAGCAGCTCGGCGCGGACCAGATGGGCCACCAGCGCGGCCAGCCGGTCGTTGTCGCCGAAGCGGATCTCGTCGGTGGCGACGGTGTCGTTCTCGTTGACGATCGGCACCGCGCCCATGGCCAGCAACTGGTCCAGGGTGCGGTAGGCGTTGCGGTAGTGCGCGCGGCGGCTGGTGTCGTCCGAGGTCAGCAGCACCTGACCGACGCGCAGGCCGTACCGGGCGAAGGAGGCGGTGTAGCGGGCCACCAGCAGGCCCTGGCCGACGCTGGCGGCGGCCTGCTGGCGGGCCAGGTCGCGGGGGCGCCGCGCCAGGCCCAGCGGGGCCAGCCCGGCGGCGATGGCACCGGAGGAGACCACGACGATCTGCCGGCCCGCCGTCCCGCCGCCCGCCGGGGCGACATGCCTGGCGAGCACGTCCACCAGGGCGTCCACCCGGTCCGCGTCCAGGCCGCCCGCGGCCGTGGTGAGCGAGGAGGACCCGATCTTCACCACGACCCTGCGGGCGTCCCGTACGTCCTGCCGGAGATCCCGTGCCGTGCCGGTCCCTGCGCTGGCCACCCGTGCCGCCCCCTGCTCTTCCTCGTGCCGTCCGGGTGCGTCCGCACCGGTCAAGGCGGCAATCTATGCCAACCGCGCACCCGTCGGCGCGGCCGTTCCGCCCGTCGGACCCCATCCTCGCGCGCGGGCGGCGGCAGGGCACTCGGGACCACCGGGAGCGGCGGGTGGCCGGCAGGAGTCAGCGGGCCACCCGGACGAGCTCCTCCGCGCGGACCGGGCGCTCCGCGGCGAGGCGCTTCCGTGCGGCGTCGGCGGCGTCCTGCCGGAACAGCCACTGTGCTCTCGGCTCGACGACGAACCGGAAGACGCGTCTGACGGGCGGCGTGCACAGCACGGTCACCGTCGCGGCGGCGGCCAGGGTGACCGTGACCCGGCCGACGGGTGAGTCGACCCACCCGGGCCCGTACCAGTCCCAGACCCGGGAGAGCTGGACGGGGTACACGTGCAGCAGATAGCCGTACATGGTCCCGGCGCCCAGCGTGGTGAACCACGTCCGGTGCGACGGCACCCAGGCCAGGAAGCAGGCGGTGAGCACCACGGCGCCGCCGAAGAGCAGCCCGGTCATCACCGGGCCGCTCCACCAGGGGGCGCCCAGTTCCTGCGCGGCGGAACTGCGGAAGAGCCACTTCCGGTCGATCACAGGGGTACTCCAGTAGGCCACCGTGAGGACCATGGCGGCGACCGGTACCGCGAGCAGCCGGACCGTGCGGCACCGCACCGCCCGGAGGTGCCCGGGCCTCAGCCGGAGACCGAGCACGTAGAAGGGGAGGAACTGCAGCACCCGCTGGAGGTCGAGATCCCCGCCGATGGCGGGGCTGACACTGGCCAGTGCCGCGATCACCAGACTGACGGCGAGCGGGTGGCGCAGCAGCGCCCACAGCGGAGCGGTCAGCCGCCAGATGAACAGGGCGACCAGGAACCACAGTCCGTAGCCGGGGTCGAGCAGGGTGAACGGCCGCTGCGGTGCGTCGGCCCAGCGCAGCACCAGGGTGAGGGCCGTCTCGAAGACCAGGTACGGGAGGGCGATCCCGGTGACCAGGCGTCTGAGCTGCCCCGGCCGCCCCTCGAAGCCCCGGGAGAGGTAGCCGGAGACGATGACGAAGGCCGGCATGTGGAAGACGTAGACGAATCGGTACAGCGCCTCCGTGGCACGCGAGGTGTCACGCAGCGGCTCCCAGGCGTGAGCGACCGCGACCAGGACGATCGCCAGGTACTTGGTGTTGTCCAGGAACGCGTCCCGGGGCCGGGCACCACCTCCGGGAGCGGACGCCTCGAACACCGGCCCGCGCGCACCATCGGGGGCCGTGGGGGGAAGGGCACGTCCGTGGCTGGCGAAAATCATCCTTCGCATCATAACCACATGGACACGGATTCATAACGGAGTGACCCCCTCCCCCGTGGCCCGACGGCTTCGCCCGGCCCGGCGCCGGGGCGGGACCGGCCCTGCACGGGGGCCGGCGGGGGACGCCCCCCGGGAGGAACCAGGGCGAGTCGGCCGATGTGGTTCCGGGCACCCGGAGGGCCGGGGAGCCCGTTTCCCGCCGGGCTCCCCGGCAGGTGTCCCATATCGTGACCCGCATGAGGTCTGGCTCGTTCACCGCAGTGAGTTTCTTCCGCACTGCGCCACTCCGGGGAGGATTCGCCATGCTGCGACGTCTGGGCCGGCGGCCCCCGACGGCCGGGCAGCCCTCCTCGGCCGTGCCCTCCTCCGTCCGGGTCGCAGCGGCGTGGGGTGTGCTGCTGGCGGCGTTCCTCGTCCAGTTCGCCGGTGCTCTGCTCCCCCACGCCGCGCCGCTGGCCGTCGGCTGGACGGTGGGGGCGGCGACCGAGCTGTACCTCGTCCGCGCCCAGCCGCAGGCTCTTTCATGGCTGCGCAGGCTCCGCTTCGACGTCACCGCCCGTCAGCTGCTCCGCGACATGCTCCTCGTCGTGGCGCTGGTCCGGGTCCCCGGCGTGGAACCGACCGCTGAGCGGCTGCTCTCCCTCGCGCTGCTCAGCTGCTACGCGGCGCACTTCGGGTGCCAGCTGGTCGCGCTGCTGGTGCGGCGCACCCGCACCCTGCCGTTCCTCACCCGCAACATCGACGCCTCCGCGCTGCGGCTGTCCCCCGCGCCACCGCGCATACTGGCCCGGCAGCCCAGCCGTCGGCTGCTGGTCTTCTCCCTGCCCGCGACGGTGTGCCTGCTGACCACCGTGGCGACCGCGGACGCCCGCTGGGGCGCCGTCGGCATAAGCGCCTCCCTGCTCCTGTACCTGGGCGGCACGGTGCATCTGGCCCGCTGGCTGCTGCCGAAGCGACGTCCGGTCGGCGACGAGCAGGCCCTGGCCTGGTTGGAGGACTGGCTGGCACGGTACCGGCCGACCGTGGCGATGTACTTCTCCGGCGGTGCCTCGTCCGCGTACCAGGCGAACATGTGGCTGGCACCACTGGCGGCACTGGACGGCAACCCGCTGATCGTGCTCCGCGAGCGGTTCATGGTCCAGCGACTCGACGCCACCGACCTGCCCATCGTGTGCATCCCGAAGGTCGCCCACCTGATGCGGCTGGAGCACTCGTCGCTGAAGGTGATGCTGCATCCGTCGAACTCCGGCAAGACCTCACAGGTGCTGCGCATTCCGACGATCAAGCACGCTTTCGTCAACCACGGCGAGAGCGACAAGCTCTCCAGTTGCAATCCCTACGCCAAGGCGTACGACGAGGTGTGGGTGGCGGGCCCGGCCGCCCGGGAGCGCTACCGGCTCGCCGACATCGGCGTCGACGACCGGGACGTGTTCGAGATCGGCCGCCCCCAGCTCGCGCCGATCCGCCCGTACGCCGGACCGCCCGCCCCGGACGGTCTCACCACCGTGCTGTACGCCCCCACCTGGGAGGGCTGGACCGAGGACCCGGGCAACACCTCGATCGTCCTGGCGGGTGAGAACATCGTCCGCGCGCTGCTCGCGGACCCGAAGGTGCGGCTGCTGTACAAACCGCACCCGATGACCGGTTCGGTGGATCCGCGCGCCGCCCGCGCCGACGAGCGCATCCGGCGGCTGATCACCGAGGCCAACGCCGCCCGCTCCGGCCCGCGCCCCGGCCCGGAGGCGGCCGCCGAACTGGAGCGCCGTACCGCCGAACTGGACGGGCTGACCACCGCGGCGTTCCGGCGTTCCGCGGACGAGGTGGAGCGGATGCTGCACCAGTCGGCCCCGGAGGACGAGCAGGCGGCGCGGGTGGCCGCCGCGACAGCCGCCTGGGAGGAGGCCTACTGGGCCTCCCTCCCCGAGTGGGAGCACCAGGTCGTCACCGGCCCGCGGCCCGCCCTCTACTCCTGCTTCAACCAGGCGCATCTGCTGGTCAGCGATGTCTCCAGCGTGATCTCGGACTACCTGGCCGGCGAGAAGCCGTACGCGGTCGCCAACACCAGCGGACTGCCGGAGGAGGAGTTCCGGGCCGTCTTCCCGACCGTACGGGCGGCGGCGATCCTCACACCCGACGCCTCGGGCGTTCCCGACCTGCTGGCCTCGGTACGCGACCCGGACCGGGACACCCTGGTCCGGGCCCGGACGGAGCTGAAGGAGTACCTACTGGGCCCGGCCGAACCGCCGTCGGTCGTCCGCTTCCGGCAGGCGACCGCGGCGCTGTGCGCCGAGGCCGACCGGCGCCGCGAGCGGATGGCCCGGCGGGCCGAGCAGGCTCCGGGGCAGCACGCGGCCGCCGACGCCCCCGAAGGGCCGGAACTGGACGGCACCACCAGCGGCAGCCCGGTCGACGGACCGGATCCCGTCACCACCTGACCGTCGTCCGCTCACAAAGTGGAGGAGTCCGGGGTTCTCCCGGCTGCTCGGCGCCGGGCGGCCGTCGCGCGCTCCGGGCATTCCCCGCTACGGGTGGCGGGCCCGCCAGCCCGCCCAGGCGGACTCGATCATCTCCTCGGCACCGTAGCGGGCCGACCAGCCGAGTTCCGCGCGAATCCGGTCGGCCGCCGCGACCACCCGCGCGGGGTCCCCGGGGCGCCGGCCGAGCACCTCCGGCCGCAACTGCTCGTGGCCGGTCGCCTTGCACACCCGCTCGACCATCTCCCTGACCGAGATTCCCTCACTGCGGCCGATGTTGAGGACCAGCGACACGGGGGTGGCGGCACCGTCCTCCTCCACCAGCCGACGGGCGGCCGCGAGGTGGGCGGAGGCGATGTCCTGGACGTGGATGAAGTCCCGTACGCAGGTGCCGTCCGGGGTCGGGTAGTCGTCCCCGAAGATCCGGGGCCGCTCCCCCTTCTCCAGCCTCTCGAAGACCATGGGGATGAGATTGAACACGCCCGTGTCCCCCAGTTCGGGGGCGCCGGCGCCGGCCACGTTGAAGTAGCGCAGCGACACGTTGCCGATACCGTGCGCCTGCCCGGCCGCCCGCACCATCCACTCCCCGACCAGCTTGGTCTCCCCGTAGGGGCTGAGCGGTACGCACGGAGTGTCCTCGGTCACCAGGTCGACGTCCGGCATGCCGTAGACGGCGGCGGAGGAGGAGAAGACGAAGCGGCGCACACCCGCCTCCGCCGCGGCCTCCAGCAGGGTCCGAAGGCCGGTCACGTTCTGCCGGTAGTAGTGGAGGGGACGGGCGACGGACTCCGGGACCTGCTTCTTCGCGGCGATGTGGATCACACCCGTCACCCCGTGCTCCCGGATGACCGTGTCGAGCTTCTGCCGGTCCAGGACATCGCCGACCACCAGGGAGACGCCCTCCGGCACCCGGGTGGCGTCCCCCGTCGAGAGGTCGTCGTACACCACGACCGACTGCCCGTCAGCCACCATCGCCCGTACGACGTGAGCCCCGATGTAGCCGGCTCCGCCCGTCACCATCCACGTCATGCGCGTCTCTTCCCAGTTCTCCGCCAGGGCCTCCCGCCGGGGGACCGATACACGGTGCCGGACGGACGGCTGAATGCCCCATGCACGATACCGGCAGTGAGCCGGGGCACAGCCCGGGAGGCGGGCGAGCGCGGCGGGATATCATGACACGCCGTGCCCCGGGAGTCCTGGCGACACCGTCCAGGCGACCTTGACATCACAATCGAATAACACATGACAACTGTTCATCTTCAGGGGCCGTCCGGGTTTGTCGGCAGTTCACCGTCGACACCACCCGAAGGTGCAGTTCTGCTCAAAAGGGGAAATTTTGCCGCGCTTCACGCTTGTCGTGCCCGCTTACAAGGTGCAGGGATACCTGGGGGCATGCCTGGACTCGGTCCTGGCGCAGGACTTCGACGACTTCGAGATCGTGGCGGTCGACGACTGCTCCCCCGACGACTCCGGCGCCATCCTCGATCGCTACGCAGCCCAGGACAGCCGGGTCCGAGTCCTCCACCTGCCGGAGAACGTGGGTCTGGGGCGTGCGCGCAACGCGGGGCTGCGGGAAGCCCGCGGCGACTACGTGCTGTTCCTCGACAGCGACGACACCCTGGCTCCCGGTTCCCTGTCCGCCGTCGCCGCACGGCTGGCGGACACGCACGATCCCGATGTCCTCGTCTACGACTACGCGCGCACCTACTGGGACGGCCGGGTCGTGCGCAACCAGCTGGCCCACATGCTGCAGCAGGCGGAACCCACGAGCTTCTCGCTGGACCAGCGCCCCGAACTGCTCGATCTGCTCCAGATAGTCTGGAACAAGGCGTACCGGCGCGACTTCGTCGAGGAGCACGGCTTCGAGTTCCCCCCGGGCTACTACGAGGACGCCCCCTGGACCTTCTGCACACTCATCACGGCCCGCCGGATCGCGGTACTGGACCGGGTGTGCGTGTACTACCGGCAGCGTCGGCAGGGCGGCAACATCCTGCGCACCCGCAGCCGTAAGCACTTCGACGTCTTCGACCAGTACGAGCGGGTCTTCCGGTACCTGGACGAGCACCCCGAGCTCGACCGCTGGCGGCCGCCGCTGTTCCGGAAGATGGCCGACCACTACATCACCGTGCTGGACCGCCCCGACCGGCTCCCGCAGGACAGCCGGGCCGAATTCGTCCGCAGGGCCTCCGCCGACTACCGCCTCCGGAAGCCCGCGGGCTTCGTCCGGCCCGGTGGTCCGCGCGGCCGGAAGTACCATCTGCTCGACCTCGGCGCCCATCCGGCACTGGCCGGCGCCAAGGTTGTGAGCAGGGCCCGGACGGCGCTGCGCAGAAGCGGCCGCAGGCAGGTCCAGCTGACCAAGCGCCGGCTCATGGGCACCCACTACCGCACCCAGCTGAGGCTGCCGCTGGACGAAAACCTGGCTGTCTTCTCCGCCTACTGGAGCCGCAGCTACGCGTGCAACCCCGCGGCGATCGACGCCGAACTGGCCCGGCTGGCCCCGCACATCCGCCGGGTGTGGGTGGTCCGGCCCGAGGAGCGGCACCGAATACCCAGCGGTGTCGAGACGGTCCGGCTGGGGTCCCACGAGTACTGGACGGCCATGGCCCGCGCCGGTTACCTGGTGAACAACGTCAACTTCGCCGACGCCGTGGTGAAGCGCGAGGGGTCGGTACACATCCAGACCCACCACGGCACACCGCTGAAGTCGATGGGCCTGGACCAGCGCGACTACCCCGGCTCCGCGCACGGCATGGACTTCAAGAAGCTGCTGGAGCGCTGCGACCGCTGGGACTACAGCCTCTCCTCCAACCGCCACTCCACGGCTGTCTGGGAGCGCGTCTACCCCTGCTCCTACACCACTTTGGAGACCGGCTACCCGCGCAACGACGTCCTGCTCAACGCCACCGCGGAAGATGTCCTGGCCGCCCGGCGGGAGCTCGGCATAGCCGACGGCACCACCGCCCTCCTCTACACCCCCACCCACCGCGAGTACGAGTCGGCCTTCGTACCGCGCCTGGATCTGGCCCGGTTCGCCGGGCAGCTGGGCCCGGACACCACACTGCTGGTCCGCGGCCACTACTTCTACGACTCCTCGCCGGAACTGGCCGCTCTCCGGGCCGGCGGCCGGATCGTCGACGTCTCGTCGCATCCCGTGGTGGAGAAGCTCTACCTGGCCGCGGACGCCCTGGTGACCGACTACTCCTCGGCGATGTTCGACTACGCCAACCTGGACCGCCCGATCGTGATCTACGCCCCCGACTGGGAGATCTACCGAACGGTCCGCGGCACCTACTTCGACCTGCTCAACGAGCCCCCCGGCGCGGTGGCCGCCGACCAGGACGAACTGGCCGAGGTCCTGACCTCGGGCGCCTGGAAGGACGAGGCGTCCGCCAAGCTCCGCGCCGAATTCCGAAGGCGCTTCTGCGACTTCGACGACGGTCGCGCAGCGGAGCGGTTGGTCCGCAGCATCTTCCTCAGCGAGGACCTCGCCGATCTCCCCCCCGTCGTTCCCCTGAGCGAGCGCTGCCCGGCACCTACCCCCGAGCAGGCTGCCGCGTCGGTCGGGGCAGTCTGAACCGAAAGGAAAACCGCGCACATGGCTCCGCGGCTCAGCATCATCGTCCCCATCTACAACGTGGAGGAGTATCTTCCGGCCTGTCTCGACTCACTGGCCAAACAGACCCTGCGGGACATCGAGGTCGTGATGGTGGACGACGGCTCGCCGGACGGCTCGGCCGCCGTCGCGGCCGAGTACGCTGCCCGCGACCAGCGCTTCAAACTCGTGCGCAAGGAGAACGCCGGGCTGGGGGCCGCCCGTAACACGGGGATCGAGAACGTCTCTCCGGAATCGGAGTTCCTGGCCTTCGTCGACAGTGACGACTTGATCCCGCCGGACGCCTACCGGCTGATGGTGGCCAGCCTCGACGAGACCGGATCCGACTTCGCCACCGGGAACGTGCAGCACATCAAGTCCACCAAGGTGTGGCAGTCTCCGATGCACCGGATCCTGGCGAGCGGAGCCCGCAAGCGCACCCATGTACAGCACTACCGGAAGCTGCTCACCGATCGCATCGCCTGCAACAAGGTCTTCCGGCGCTCCTTCTGGGAGCGCCACGAGCTGTCCTTTCCCGAAGGCGTGCTCTACGAGGACGTCCCGGTCATCATCCCGGCCCACGTCCTCGCCGAATCGGTGGACGTGATCAGCGAGCCCACGTACTACTGGCGGCTGCGCGAGGGGGAGTCCGCACCGTCCATCACACAGCGACGCACCGAGCCCAAGGCCGTGCGCGACCGGGCTGCGGCTGTGGAGTCCGTCAGCCGCTTCCTCGCCTCCCGGCCGGACTACTCCGACCTCAAGCGTGAGTACGACCGCTCCGTTCTGACCGGTGACCTGCGCATCTTCATCAATGTGCTGCCGCGGGGCGACCAGGCGTTCCGAGACGAGTTCCTCAAGGTCGTCAACCGGTACCTGGATGCCGTGGACCCTGAGGTCGTCATGGGGCTGCCCACCACTGCGCGGGTGAAGTGGTTGCTGGTCCGCAAGCACGCCATGGACGAATTGCTGGAGATGATGGCCGCCGAGCGGCGCGGTGACCGTGTCGAGTTGCGCGGCCTGCTCCGCAAGTACGCGCGCTTCTCCGGGGTGGAGGTGCAGCGGGCCGGTGTCCCCAAGCGGGCGCTGAGAATCGACACCGACCTCGGGCTGAAAGCCCCCCTGCAGGACCTCTCCTGGGAAAGCGGCAAGCTCCGGCTGCTGGGACACGCCTGGATCGACCGCATCGACCAGCCGACAAAGCGCAGCGCGATCAAGGCCCTTCAGCTCAAGAAGGACGGAAGCCGGCATCGCGTGGTCATTCCGGTCCGTAGCATCCACCGCCCCGAGTGCACCACGTTCTCGGGCCAGAAGCAGTACAACTACGACTGGGCCGGATGGGAACTGCTGCTGGACCCCGCCAAGCTGCGTAGGGGCAAGCAATGGGAGGAGGCCACCTGGCACGTCGGCATCGGTATGGCCTCCTCCGGACTGTTTCGCAAGCGCTCCGTCCACGCGAGTGGCGCGGGCCGTGCCAACCATCCGCCGTACCAGTGGCTGAACAGTGAGTTCCGGCTCCTGCCGACCATTGAGAAGGGCTCTCTGAAGCTCCGCATCGAGAAGGTCCGGGCACTGATCACGAACCACCGCTCGGATGGCGAGCACGTCCTCGTCGAGGGCGAGATACGCGAGCCGCTGTCCGCCTCGGAGACGGTGGTGCTTCGTGTCACCAACCGCAAGAGCGGTGAGCAGCACGCCTACCCCGTCGCCCTGGGAACGCCCACTGGCGGACGTACTTCCTTCCAGGTCCGTGTGCCGCTCCTCGATGTCGCCCTCCTGCCCTGGCACCACAACGAGCCCGACGAGGACTCCGACCCGGGTTCCGCCGAGCGCGCACGGTCGGCGAAACGCCTGTGGAGCACGGAACTGGTGGCCACCAGCAACCAGGGGGAAGAGCGCCGCTTCTCCACAGTGGTCCGCGAAGGGCTCGCCGACGGGCAGATCAGGCTTCCGGCCTCGCTGGGGGAGTACGCGGACCGCAACGAGCTCGCCCTGCTCGCCGGGTACAACGGCTACCTCAAGCTGTGCGGCCGTCCAGTCCAGGCGAAGATCACCGATGCCCGCTGGCAGGACGGGCGGATCTTCCTGTCCGGGCGTGTCCCCCTGGAGCTGTCCGAGCCGGTCCTGGTGATCCGGGCCCGTGACCGCTTCGAGGAGAAGACCGTGGCCGTGCGCCAGGGGGAGGACGGCTCCTTCGAAGCCGACTTCGATCCCAGCGCCATGTCCGGTCCGAAGAACTCGCTCCCGCTGAAGACCGGCCGCTGGAACTTCTTCCTCCGTCCCGTGAACGCTCCCGCAGACGGCTCGGCGGACGTGCCCTTCGTCATCGACCGGCTGGCCATTCCCCAGTTCCCGGTGGAGGGCGAGCACCGCGAACGTCAGTACGCCCTGGAGGCGCGCTGGCACGACTTTCCGCAGTTGCACTGCCTGTCGGAACTCGGCCTGCTGGAGCAGGGCCCGTACCGCCAGCACCAACTCCGGCGCGAGGTCTACGAGGCCGGACGTCGTAAGCCGCTGCGCGACTCCGTGCTGTACATCAGCTACAACGGCAAGCAGTACTCGGACAGCCCTCGCGCCATCCACGAGGAGATCCTCCGGCGGGGACTGGACGTGGAGCACCTGTGGCTGGTCAGGGACGGACAGGTGGAGCTGCCGTCCACGGTGAAGAGGGTCCGGATGTGGGGCACCGAGTGGTACGAGGCACTGGCACGCTGCCGGTACATCGTCACCAACGCCCACCTCCCGCACTGGCTGGAACGCCGTGAGGGCCAAGTGATCGTACAGACCTGGCACGGCACGATGTTGAAGAAAATAGGTCTGGACATCGAAGTCCCGAAATTCAACCCCGACTACCACGACCAGCTCCGGGAAGAGGCGAAGAACTGGAGCATGCTGGTCTCCTCCAACCGGTTCAGCACTCCCATCCTGAAGCGAGCCATGGGGTTCAGCGGGCCGATCGTGGAGACGGGATATCCTCGCAACGACTACCTGTACGCATCAGACGCGGAGGTCCGGGCGAAGGAGGTCAGGGAAAGCCTGGGTATACCTTCCGGCAAGAAGGTCGTACTGTATGCGCCGACCTGGCGGGACGATCTGTCCCATCGCCGCGGCCACTTCCAGTTCAGCCTGCGCCTGGACCTGGAGGACGCGCGTCGCCGACTCGGCGACGATCACGTACTGCTCGTCCGGCGCCATTCGAATGTGGTGGACGCCGTTCCCGGAGCCGGGAACGGGTTCGTATGGGATGTCTCGGAGTACCCGGACATCGTCGACCTGTACCTAGCGGCAGACCTCATGATCACCGACTACTCCTCGGTGATGTTTGACTACGCCCATCTGAAGCGTCCCATGCTTTTCTTCACCTACGACCTGGAGCACTACCGGGACACTCTGCGTGGGTTCTACTTCGACTTCGAGCAGGATGCGCCCGGCCCTCTGATCCGCACATCGGAGGAGCTGGTCACCGCAATCAGAGACATCGACCAGGTCATGGAGGAATACCAGGAGCGCTACGAACGGTTTCAGAGCCTCTTCTGCGACCTGGACGACGGACACGCATCGGAGCGTGTGGTGGACCAGATGCTGAAAACGGCCGAACAAGAGGACTGAGCGTCTCCCTCATACACCACGGCAGCCCGAAGGGGGGCCGCGCCAAGAGAGGCGCGGCCCCCCTTCGGGCCTTTCCCGCCCCGCACCCGTCCAACCGGGAATGGACAGGACAGACGGGCGTAGGGTCATGTCACGCGAAGGGGTCGAAGCCCTCGTACGCCTGTGCCGCCTCGTCGCGCTCCGCATCGCGGTCGCGGCGGCGCTGGGCGGCCGGGCGGAGGGTGTCCATACGGTGGTCCTCGCCGCGGCGGCCGAGCATCTCCGCGCCGGCCATGACCGTGGGCTCCCAGTCGAAGACGACCGCGTCGTCCTCGGAGCCGATGGCGACCCCGTCACCCTCGCGGGCGCCCGCCTTCATCAGCTCCTCCTCGACACCGAGGCGGTTGAGCCGGTCGGCGAGGTAGCCCACGGCCTCGTCGTTGCTGAAGTCGGTCTGGCGGACCCAGCGCTCCGGCTTCTCGCCGCGCACCCGGTACAGGCCGTCGGTCTCCTTCGTGACGGTGAAGCCCGCGTCGTCCACGGCCTTCGGGCGGATGACAATGCGGGTCGCCTCCTCCTGCGGCCGGGCGGCGCGCGCCTCCGCGACGATCCCCGCCAGCGCGTAGGACAGTTCCTTCAGTCCCTTGCGGCTCACCGCCGATACCTCGAAGACCCGGTGGCCGCGGGCCTGAAGGTCGGGCCGGATGATGTCGGCGAGGTCCTGCCCGTCGGGGACGTCCAGCTTGTTGAGCACCACGATCCGCGGCCGGTCGTCCAGCCCGCCGTACTGCGCCAGTTCGGCCTCGATGACGTCGAGGTCGGTGACCGGGTCGCGGTCGGACTCCAGCGTCGCGCAGTCCAGTACGTGCACCAGGACCGAGCAGCGCTCGACATGGCGCAGGAACTCCAGGCCCAGCCCCTTGCCCTGGCTGGCGCCGGGGATCAGGCCGGGGACGTCGGCGATGGTGTAGACGGTCTCCCCGGCCGTCACCACGCCCAGGTTGGGCACCAGGGTGGTGAAGGGATAGTCGGCGATCTTCGGCTTGGCCGCGGAGAGGACGGAGATCAGGGACGACTTGCCCGCCGAGGGGTAGCCGACCAGCGCCACGTCCGCCACCGTCTTCAGCTCCAGGACGATGTCCCGGGTCTCCCCCGGCTCGCCCAGCAGCGCGAAGCCCGGCGCCTTGCGGCGGGCCGAGGCCAGTGCCGCGTTGCCCAGGCCGCCGCGGCCGCCGCGGCCGGCGACGAAGGTGGTGCCCTGGCCGACCAGGTCGGCCAGCACCTCGCCCCGCCTGTCGAGGACGACGGTGCCGTCGGGGACGGGCAGCACCAGGTCGCCGCCGTCGGAGCCGGACCGGTTGCCGCCCTCGCCGGGCTTTCCGTTGCCCGCCCGGCGGTGCGGGGTGTGGTGGTAGTCCAGCAGTGTGGTCACGGACTGGTCGACGACGAGGACCACGTCGCCGCCCCGGCCGCCGTTGCCGCCGTCCGGGCCGCCCAGCGGCTTGAACTTCTCCCGGTGCACGGAGGCGCAGCCGTGGCCTCCGTTACCCGCGGCGATGTGGAGCTCGACGCGGTCCACGAAGGTGGTCATGACGGATGCCTCCAGGCTGGTGTGCGGTGATGTGCTGACGGTGGCGGACGGCCGGGCGGGCGCGGGCCCGTCGCGGCGCGTCCATGCCCCGTGTTCGTACAACGCGCCGAGGGCGGAACCGCTTCCCCGCCGTCCGCGCGGTGCGCGTACGGCGGAAGGCGGTCCGCCCTCGGAAGGTGGTGCGGGACGTGCCGGGCCGGTGTTACCGGGCGACCGGGACGATGTTCACGACCTTGCGGCCACGGGCGGTGCCGAACTGCACCGCGCCGGCGGCCAGCGCGAACAGCGTGTCGTCGCCGCCGCGGCCCACACCGGTGCCCGGGTGGAAGTGGGTGCCGCGCTGGCGGACCAGGATCTCACCCGCGTTGACGACCTGGCCGCCGAAGCGCTTCACGCCGAGCCGCTGGGCATTGGAGTCGCGACCGTTCCGGGTGGACGATGCGCCCTTCTTGTGTGCCATGTCTTCTCAGTCCCTTACTTCTTGGCCGGGGCGTCGATGCCGGTGATCTTCAGTGCGGTGTGCAGCTGACGGTGACCGATCCGCTTGCGGTACCCGGTCTTGTTCTTGTACTTCAGGATGTCGATCTTGGCACCCTTGTGGTGGTCCACCACCTCGGCGTGGGCCTTGACACCGGCCAGGACCCAGGGGTCACTGGTGACAGCGTCGCCGTCGACGATGAGCAGGGTCGAGAGCTCGACGCTGTCGCCGACCTTGCTGGTGGGGATACGGTCAACCTCAATCACGTCTCCGACGGACACCTTCTGCTGGCGGCCACCGGTGCGCACGATCGCGTACACGCGGAACTCTCTCTCGCTCGTGGATGGAACCCCTGATGCCAGCCGCCCGCCGGGCCCTGGGGCCCGTACCGGTCCGGTGGGACTGAGCGGCCTCTCCTCGCGCTCGTCCGCGACACCTCGCGGAGCGCGTGGAGGGAGTTGCTCAGGAGCGCGGCGTGTCCACCGACACGCCGACGGTCAAGGTTACGGGGCCCGGTGCGGAGGGGTCAAACCGGGCCCCGGGCGCCGTGCGGCGCCCGGGGCCGGAGCGACCGGTCCGGTACCGGCTCCCCGGTCAGTCCTCGGCCGGGGCCGAGACGGACGGCGGGCTCTGCTGCTCGGCCGCCGCGGTCTTCCGCGCCGCCGACTTCTTGGCGGTGGACTTCTTGGCCGCCGCCTTCTTCGCGGTGGTCTTCTTCGCGGCGGCCTTGGTGGTGGCCTTGGTGGCGGTCTTGGCCGTGGCCTTGGTGGCGGTCTTCCGCGCCGCCGACTTCTTGGCGGTGGACTTGGCGGCGGTCTTCTTGGCCGTCTTGCGGGCCGTCTTCTTCGCCGGCTCCGCCTCCGGCACGTCGGCGCCCTCCTGCTCGGCGGCCGGTTCCGGGGAGACGGCGGCGGACTCGGTGACGATCTCCGCATCCTGCGGGGAGCCCGCCGGAGCGACCGCCCGGCGCACCACCCGGCGACGGGGGCGGGCCGGAGGCCCGGGCTCTCCGGACGGCTCGTCCCCCGCTTCCGCCGCACCTGCGGCGGCGGGC
Organism: Streptomyces carminius; assembly: GCF_002794255.1. GTDB lineage: Bacteria > Actinomycetota > Actinomycetes > Streptomycetales > Streptomycetaceae > Streptomyces > Streptomyces carminius. The sequence continues at coordinate 387,032 of NZ_PGGW01000069.1, read as the reverse complement.
TCGGCGGCGGGCTCGGGGGCGGTCTCCTCGGCGGCCGGAACCACCGTCACCGCGGCCTCGACCGCCGCCTCCGTCTCGGCAACCGCCTTCGGCGGACCCGCCGGAGCCGACGCCTTCCGCGTCGCACGCCGCCGGGTGCGCGGCCGCGGCTCCTCCGCGCTCTCGTCCGTCTCCACCGCTGGGGCGGCCTCGACGGCGGCCTCGGGGGCGGGCTCGGGAGCGGCCTCGGTGACGGGCTCAGGGACGGCCGGAACCACCGTCACCGCGGCCTCGGCCGCCTCCTCCGTCTCGGCAACCGCCTTCGGCGGACCCGCCGGAGCCGACGCCTTCCGCGCCGTGCGCCGCCGCCGGCGACCGCGCCGGGCGGCCTCCTCGGCCTCGGCGACGCTGCTGTACAGCTCCTCGTCCGGGACGAACTCCGGCTCCGGCAGTGCCACGGGCCCGGTGGCCTCCGCCCTCTCCGCCGGCTCCGCGGCCGGGCGCCCGGCGGCGGGGGCCTCCGGCGCCTCCGCGGGCGCCTCGGCCGCCGGCTCCCCGGCGGCCGGGAACGTCACGGGCGCGGAGTCGGGCTCGGACTGCTGTGCGCCCTTGCCCTTCTTCCGGCGCTTTCCGCCACCGCCGCCCTGGACCTGCACCTGGTCCATGTGGACGACGACACCGCGTCCGTTGCAGTGGACGCAGGTCTCGGAGAAGGACTCCAGCAGCCCCTGGCCGACCCGCTTGCGGGTCATCTGGACCAGTCCCAGCGAGGTGACCTCGGCCACCTGGTGCTTGGTGCGGTCCCGGCCCAGGCACTCCAGCAGGCGCCGCATCACCAGGTCTCGGTTGGACTCCAGCACCATGTCGATGAAGTCGATCACGATGATGCCGCCGAGGTCGCGCAGCCGGAGCTGGCGCACGATCTCCTCGGCCGCCTCCAGGTTGTTCCTGGTGACCGTCTCCTCCAGGTTGCCGCCCTGCCCGGTGAACTTGCCGGTGTTGACGTCGATGACGACCATCGCCTCGGTCCGGTCGATCACCAGCGAGCCGCCGGACGGCAGCCAGACCTTGCGGTCCAGCGCCTTCATCAGCTGCTCGTCGATCCGGTAGGTGGCGAAGACGTCGGTCTCGCCGGTCCAGCGCTGGAGCCGGTCGGCCAGGTCGGGCGCGACGTGCGCGACGTACCCGTGGATCGTCTCCCAGGCCTGGTCGCCGCTGACGATGACCTTGGAGAAGTCCTCGTTGAAGATGTCGCGGACGACCCGGACGGTCATGTCCGGCTCGCCGTAGAGCAGCGTCGGCGCGTTGCCCTTGCGGGCCTTCTGCTGGATGTCCTCCCACTGCGCCTGGAGCCGCTCGACGTCGCGGCGCAGCTCGTCCTCGCTGGCGCCCTCGGCGGCGGTGCGGACGATGACGCCCGCGTTCTCGGGGACGATGCGCTTGAGGATCTGCTTCAGCCGGGCCCGCTCGGTGTCCGGGAGCTTGCGGCTGATGCCGGTCATCGAGCCCTCGGGCACATAGACCAGGTAACGGCCGGGGAGGGAGACCTGGCTGGTCAGCCGGGCGCCCTTGTGGCCGATCGGGTCCTTGGTCACCTGGACCAGGACGGACTGGCCGGACTTGAGCGCGCTCTCGATCCGGCGCGGCCCGCCGGACATGCCCAGGGACTCGAAGTTCACCTCACCGGCGTACAGGACGGCGTTGCGCCCCTTGCCGATGTCGACGAAGGCGGCCTCCATCGACGGCAGCACGTTCTGGACCTTGCCCAGGTAGACGTTGCCGACGTAGCTGGTGGCCTGCTCCTTGTTGACGAAGTGCTCGACGAGGACGTCGTCCTCCAGCACGCCGATCTGGGTGCGCTCACCGCTCTGGCGGACGACCATCACCCGCTCGACGGACTCGCGGCGGGCGAGGAACTCGGCCTCGGTGATGATCGGGACCCGGCGGCGGCCCTGCTCGCGGCCCTCGCGGCGGCGCTGCTTCTTGGCCTCCAGCCGGGTGGAGCCCTTGATGGACTGCACGCCGTCCGAGCTCTCGGACGGCTCGTCCCTCCGCTTCCGCGGCTCACGGACCTTGACGACCGTGCGCTCCGGGTCGTCGGGGGCGGCCTCCGCGGCCACCGGCTCGGTGTCCCCGCCGCGGCGGCGACGGCGGCGGCGACGGCGCGAGCTGCTGCTGGAGGCGGACCCGGACTCCTCCGCGTCGCTCTCCTCGCCGGCCTGCTCCCGGCCGGCGTCGGCGGCGCTGTCGGCCTCCTCGTCGTCATCCCCGGTGTCGCCGTCCTCCCGGGCCTCCTCGGAGCTCTCGCCGTCCCCGCCGCGGCGACGGCGGCGGCCACCGCGCCGGCGGCGGCGCGAGGGCCGCTCCTCGGACTCGTCGGCCTCTCCGGTCCGGCCTTCGGTCTCCTCTTCGTCCTCACCGGCGTCGGCGGTGCCGCCGGTGTCCTGGACGGTCCCGGTGTCCTCGGCGCCCTCCTCACCGGCGACGTCGCCGGTGCGGCGGCGACGGCGACGGCGGCGCGCCGGGGCGGACTCGGCCCGCTCCGGCTCCTCCGCCGCCCCGGTGTCCTCGGACTCCCCGTCGTACCCGGCCTCGAGTTCGTCCTCGTCCTCGTCCGGCTCCCCGGCCGCGGCCGCCGCAGCCGCCGTCTCGGGGGTCTGGAAAACCGGCTCGGCGAAGACGGGCGGCTGGAAGACCGCCACCGGCGGCCTCTTCGCCCGGCGGCGCGAGCTCCCGGACTCGGCGGCCGGCTGCCCGGCATCGGCCCTGGTGCTCTCCGTGGCGGCCTCGGCGGCGGATTCCGCGGGTTCGGCGGGCCCGGCGGCCTCGGGCCCGGCGGGCTCCGGCTCGACGGCCTTCCGACTGCGGCGCCGTGTACGGGCGGGCTTCGCCTCCTCGGCGGGCTGCTCACTCACAGCGGCCTCCGCCGGCACCTCCGCCACCGGCTCCGCGGCACCTTCCGGAGCCGACACCCGGCGCGTCGCACGCCGCCGCGTACGGGCCGGCTTCGCCTCCTCGGCGGGCTGCTCACTCCCGGCGGCCCCCGGCGGCACCTCCGCCACCGGCTCCGCGGCCGGCACCACAGCGGCGGCCTCCGCGGCACCCTCCGGCGCCCCCGCCGGAGCCGACACCCGGCGCGTCGCACGCCGCCGCGTACGGGCGGGCTTCGCCTCCTCGGCGGGCTGCTCGCTCCCGGCGGCCGCGACGGGTGCCCCGGCCTGCTCGCTCCGGTCGCCCTGCTCGCCCTGGGCGACGGTCGGGGCGACGATCTCCGGCTCGGAGGTGCTGACCGCGGGCGGTCCGGCCGGACGGGACACGGCCCGGCGACGGCGGCGCGGCGGCAGGGTGTCGCTGGGCGTGCCGTTGTTCGCCTCGGTGTTCTCCGCGGTGTTCTCCGCGGTGTTCTCCGCGGTCGTTTCCGTGGTTTCAGCGATTTCCGTGGATTCCGTGGGTTCGCGCATGCGGGCGGTTCTCCCGTCACGCTCCCGGGCGCCGGGCCTCGGTCCGGCCGGGCCGCACATGAGGTGCGCGGGCCGCCGTCCGGGGCGCGGGCGCCGCACAGGAGCTGTTGTCTCGCTCGCCGTGTCCGTGCCCTCCGGCCCGGTCACGGCGAAAGTCTGCTGGTCGGTGCGCCTGCCTGATGGCCGGACCCGGGTGGCTCCCTGGTACCTCGTACATCGGCGGCGCGGCGGCGTCGGCCTTACGCGGTGCCGTCCGGCGCCGTCGCGACGAGGGTTGCGTCGCGGTCGGGCGCGAACGGATCGGTCACCGTGCCGGTCTCCTCATCGAGCGGCCCCTGCGCCAGCCTGGTCACCGCTGCGGGGACCGGCGGCGCCAGGTCGGCCGTAGCTCGGAGGCCGGACAGGACGTCGTCGGGTCGTACGGCAGGTGTCAGGTGCCGTACCACCAGCCGCAGTATCGCACAGGGACCGTCCCCGGGCCTATCGGACCCGGCGGGTACGGCCTCCAGCGCGGCCACCGCGGCGCGTGTGTCGAATGTGCGGATGCCCTTCTTGGTCTGCCGCCGGACCTCGACCGACTCGGCGGCGAGGAAGACCGCCACGGCCTTCTCCGCCTCCCGCGGCTCCACGCCGTCCAGCCGCAGCTCCCAGCGGGAGGCCGTGAGCCGGTCGGCGAAACCGGCGGTGCGGGCCTCCACCGCGTCGACGACGTCGAGCCCGTCGGGCAGCGAGTCGTCGAGCTGCCTCCGCAGGACCTCGGGATCACGCCGCTCGGTGAGGGCGATCTCCAGGTACTCGGCCTCACTGCCCGTACCGGTCGGTGCCGCGTTCGCGTACGAGACCTTGGGATGCGGGGTGAAGCCCGCGGAGTAGGCCATGGGCACCTCGGCCCGGCGCAGTGCCCGCTCGAAGGCGCGCTGGAAGTCGCGGTGGCTGGTGAACCGGAGGCGGCCGCGTTTGGTGTAGCGCAGACGGATGCGCTGCGCCACGGGTGCGGGCGGCGGGCCTTCGGGCTGTCGCTTGCCCAGAATCTTCTCCTTGCTGCGGGGTGACGCGCCGAGCGCACCTCGGTCGAACACTGGCGGCCGGGCCGTCCCCACCGGTGCGGGGCCCGGTGCGGCCCGTACCTCCCACCAGCCTACTCGCCGGTGGTCCCGGCCACCCCCGGGCGGTCCCGGACCGGCCCCGTGGCGACCCAGTACCGCAGTTTCTTCCCCCGTCTGTCCTCGAAGACACCGCCGCACGCCTCGATGACCCGCCGGGAGGCCTCGTTGGTGTCGTCGCAGGTGATGAGGGCCTTCTCGATGCCCAGGGCGCGGGCCACCGGCAGTGCCGCGCGCAGCATGGCGGTGGCGTGGCCGCGGCGGCGGACGGAGGGACGCACGTCATAGCCGATGTGCCCGCCGTAGTCCAGCAGGAAGGTGGTGAGCCGGTGGCGGATGGCGATGCGGCCGAGGTAGGTGTCGCCGTCGGCCCACCACCGGGTGGTGCACGGGACGTGGCCCGCCGGCCGCGGGCCGTCCTCCTCGGCGTCGGCCCGGACGGCGGCGACGTACCGGGCGAAGACCTCCGGGGCGTCCCAGCGGCCGCCGTACCGGCGGATGTCCTGGCCCAGGATCGAGTTGTCGTCCGCGGCCCCGCGGCCCTCCGCCTCGAACTCCCCTATGGCGGCCACGAAGGACGCGTGGACGCGGACGGTGGGAACGATCAGTTCCGGCATGACCGCAGTGTGGCAGCGCGTCTCCGCCCCGGGCCAACGGGATCCACCGGTCGGCCCCCTGCCGGGGCAGGGCCCGTGGCCGCTCCCTACAGGTCGACCGCTACTTCGCCGGCCCCGGCAAGCGGGCGCACAGGACCATCCGGCAGACGATGGTCCGGATCGACGGCTTCTTCGCCTTCCTGGAGCAGCGGTGTGCGGGCGAGATCCTGCGGCCTTTCGGAGCGGCCGTCGAGTCGCCCGTCGACCCGTTCGACCAGCCACGGCATCGTGGGGGGGTCGGCCTGCGGATCCCGCCGCAGAAGTGGGCGACGACGGAGTTCTTCGCCTCCTGGCGCAAGGCTGTTTGCCCGGGTCATGCCCCCAGATCCTCCGTCACGGGCAGGCACTCGGCGAGCAGGTCGACGACGTCGCGCCAGGCTCGCCGCGCGTGCTGCGGGTGGTAGCCGACGCCGGGGACCGTGGGGTGGTCGACCGGCGGGTGATGAAAGGCGTGCAAGGCGCCGCCGTAGACCGCGAGGCGCCAGTCGACGCCCGCGGCCTGCATCTCGGCGGTGAACGCGTTCCGTTGCGCGGGCGGCATGATCGGGTCTTCCGACCCGACCCCGGCCCACACCGGGCAGCGAATGCGCGCCGTCTCGCCCGGTCGCCCCGTGGTCAGTGCGTTGACTGTCCCGATCGCGCGCAGGTTGACGCCGCCGCGCCCGAGTTCCAGCGCGATGGCACCCCCGGTGCCGTAGCCGACGGCGGCGATTCGGTCGGGGTCGGTCCGCGATTCGGTGCGCAACACGTCGAGCGCCGCATGACCGATGCCCCGCATCCGGTCGGGATCAGCGAGCAGCGGCATGCAACGGGCCAACATCTCCTCGGGGTCGCCCAAATAGCGCCCGCCGTGAAGGTCGAAGGCCAGCGCTACATATCCCAGCTCGGCGAGAGCATCGGCCCGGCGACGCTCGACGTCGCTGAGCCCCATGCCCTCTGGTCCGAGCAACACCGCGGGCCGGCGGTCGACACCGGCCGGGAGCGCGAGGTGCCCGATCATCGTCAAACCGTCCGCCGGGTACTCGACCGTACGCGTCGTGATCGCCGTCATGAGTCTGGACTGTAATGATCGTCGAGCCCGGCCCGGCGCTGTTCCGCCGCTGGCGGAACAGCGCGCGTGTCCCTCTGAAATGTGGGGGCCGAGCCCTCAGGGTTTCAAGATCATATCGCTGCCCCTTTGGCGCGTACCTCGGTCACACCCCAACCCGTCGGCTACTCCGCCAGCGGGCGCCACGTCCCCTCCGGTTCGTCGCGCAGCTCGCCGCACCCCGTGCCCAGCGCTTCCGCCTGGTCGATGAGGAAGGCGAAGTGACTCCGCTCCCCCACCTGAAGGAGGGGGGCTTCCAACCCAAAGGTTGCGGTCCAGCCCGAACCGATCCCTTTCGGGACGAACGGAAAGTACCACAAGCCACGGAAGCGATTCTCCCCTTGGCTACGCCAGGGGCAACCCCACCACCGGCTGAAGCCGGTGGTCCCCTCGCCAGGAGACCGATGGAACGGATCGTCCTGGGAGCTGTTCGCGGTGGCGGATGATCTGGAGCAGGCCCGCAGGATCGTCCGGCCGCCCGCCGAGCCGGTGCCCGGGGAGGAGACGCCGGGGCCTGCTCCCGACCCCCTGGCCCCCGGGCGCGGCCGGCATCGCAGGCCGCGGTGAACGGGCTGACGCGCCGGTGCGCCGGCCCCCGGACGGATCGTCCGGGCACCGGCGCACCGGCGGCGGAGGCCGGGGTCCGCCGTGGTCTTGGCGTCAGCCGTTGTTGACGACGGTCAGCGGCAGCAGCTTCTTGCCCGTCGGGCCGGTCTGGATGGAGGTGTCCATCGCCGGGCACACCCCGCAGTCGAAGCAGGGGGTCCAGCGGCAGTCCTCGACCTCGGTCTCGTCGAGGGCGTCCTGCCAGTCCTCCCACAGCCAGTCCTTGTCGAGACCGGAGTCGAGGTGGTCCCAGGGCAGGACCTCCTCGTAGGAGCGCTCCCGCGTGGTGTACCAGTCGACGTCCACGCCGTGCGGGGCCAGGGCGCGCCCGGCGCACTCCATCCACAGGTCGTAGGAGAAGTGCTCGCGCCAGCCGTCGAAGCGGCCGCCCGCCTCGTAGACGGCCCGGATGACGTCTCCGGTCCGGCGGTCGCCGCGGGAGAGGAGGCCCTCGACGATGCCGGGCTTGCCGTCGTGGTAGCGGAAGCCGATGGAGCGGCCGTACCGCTTGTCGGCGCGGATCTTCTCGCGCAGCTTCTCCAGCCGGGCGTCGGTCTCCTCGGCGGAGAGCTGCGGGGCCCACTGGAAGGGGGTGTGCGGCTTGGGCACGAAGCCGCCGATGGAGACGGTGCAGCGGATGTCGTTTGCGCCGGAGACCTCGCGGCCCTTGGAGATGACCTTGGCGGCCATGTCGGCGATCTGCAGCACGTCGTCGTCGGTCTCGGTGGGCAGGCCGCACATGAAGTACAGCTTCACCTGCCGCCAGCCGTTGCCGTAGGCGGTGGCGACGGTGCGGATCAGGTCGTCCTCGGAGACCATCTTGTTGATGACCTTGCGGATGCGCTCGCTGCCGCCCTCGGGGGCGAAGGTCAGTCCGGAGCGGCGGCCGTTGCGGGTCAGCTCGTTGGCCAGGTCGATGTTGAAGGCGTCCACCCGGGTGGAGGGCAGCGACAGGCCGATCTTGTCCTCGGTGTAGCGGTCCGCCAGGCCCTTGGCGATGTCGCCGATCTCGCTGTGGTCGGCCGAGGACAGCGACAGCAGGCCGACCTCCTCGAAGCCGGTGTTCTTCAGACCCTTGTCGACCATGTCGCCGATGCCGGTGATGGAGCGCTCCCGCACCGGGCGGGTGATCATGCCGGCCTGGCAGAAGCGGCAGCCGCGGGTGCAGCCGCGGAAGATCTCCACGCTCATCCGCTCGTGGACGGTCTCGGCCAGCGGCACCAGGGGCTGCTTGGGGTAGGGCCACTCGTCGAGGTCCATGACGGTGTGCTTGGTCACCCGCCACGGCACGCCGGAGCGGTTCGGGACGACCCGGGCGATCCGGCCGTCTTCCAGGTACTCCACGTCGTAGAACTTCGGCACGTACACGCCGCCGGTCTTCGCCAGGCGCAGCAGCAGTCCGTCGCGGCCGTCCGGGCGGCCCTCGGACTTCCAGGCCCGGACGATCTCGGTGATCTCCAGGACGGCCTGCTCACCGTCGCCGAGGACCGCGCAGTCCACGAAGTCCGCGATCGGCTCGGGGTTGAAGGCGGCGTGGCCGCCGGCGACGACCACCGGGTGGTCCAGGTCGCGGTCCTTCGCCTCCAGCGGGATGCCGGCCAGGTCCAGGGCGGTGAGCAGGTTGGTGTAGCCCAGCTCGGTGGAGAAGGAGACGCCGAACACGTCGAAGGCGCCGACCGGGCGGTGGGCGTCCACGGTGAACTGCGGGACCCGGTGCTCGCGCATGAGCTTCTCCAGGTCCGGCCAGACGCTGTAGGTGCGCTCGGCGAGCACGCCCTCGCGCTCGTTGAGCACCTCGTAGAGGATCATGACGCCCTGGTTGGGCAGGCCGACCTCGTAGGCGTCGGGGTACATCAGCGCCCAGCGGACATCGCAGGCGTCCCAGTCCTTGACGGTGGAGTTCAGCTCACCGCCGACGTACTGGATCGGCTTCTGGACGTGCGGGAGGAGGGCCTCCAGGCGCGGGAAGACCGACTCGACAGGCATGGGTGGGTGTCCTTGGCTGCTGGGGTGCGTGGTGCTGGAGTGGTGCTGGAGTGGTGCTGGTGCGGATGCCGGGTCTCCGCCCGCCGCGCCGACGGCGGGCGGGAGTGACCATCCAGCGTAACCCGTTCCGCCGGGCGGCCGGTCCCCGCCGGCGGGCCGGTGCGCGGACCGGTGCGCGGGTCAGGCGGAGACCGGACGCTGCACCCGGATCGACTGGAGCAGCCCGATGGCGATCCACACCGCGAACATCGAGGTGCCGCCGTAGCTGACGAAGGGCAGCGGCAGGCCGGCCACCGGCATGATGCCCATGGTCATCCCGATGTTCTCGAAGGACTGGAAGGCGAACCAGGCGATGATCCCGGCGGCGACGACCGTGCCGTACAGCTCGGTCGTCTCCAGGGCGATGCGGCAGGCCCGCCACAGCACCACGCCGACCAGGAAGATGATCAGACCCGCGCCGAGGAAGCCCAGCTCCTCGCCCGCGACGGTGAAGACGAAGTCGGTCTGCTGCTCGGGGACGAACCGGCCGGTGGTCTGGCTGCCCTCGAACAGGCCCTTGCCGTACAGCCCGCCCGAGCCGATGGCGATACGGGCCTGGTTGGTGTTGTAGCCGGCGCCGGACGGGTCCAGGGCCGGGTTGGCGAAGGCCGCGAAGCGGTTGATCTGGTACTCGTCGAGGATGCCGAGCTGCCAGACCAGGACCGCCCCGAGGCCGCCCGCGCCGAGCAGGCCGAGGATCCAGCGGTTGGAGGCGCCCGAGGCCAGCAGCGCGCCCAGCACGATCACGGCCAGCACCATCACCGAGCCCATGTCGGGCATCAGCATGACGATCCCGATCGGGACGGCGGCCAGGGCGAGGGCCTGCACCACCGTGCGGTGGTCGGGATACTCCCGGTCGCCGGCGTCCACCCGGGCGGCCAGCAGCATCGCCATGCCCAGGATGATGGTGATCTTGGCGAACTCGGCGGGCTGGAGGGAGAGGCCGCCGCCCAGGTCCAGCCAGGCGCGCTGACCGTTGATCGTCGCGCCGAGCGGGGTGAGCACCAGCAGCGTCAGCAGCACCGACAGCGCGTACAGCACCGGGACCGCGCCGCGCAGCCTGCGGTGGCCGAGCCAGACGGTGGCCACGGCGAGCGTCACACCGATGCCGAGGCTGAGCAGGTGGCGCCAGAGGAAGTGCTGCGGGTCCCCCTCGTTGATCTCGGTGCGGTTGCGGGTGGCGGACCACACCAGCAACGCGCCGAGGACGGACAGCGCCACACAGGCCAGCAGGAGTGTCCAGTCCAGGCGGCGGACGACGGAGTCGCGCGCCATGAGTCTGCTCCAGGCCGACCGCTCCTGCCAGGGCCGCCCGCTGTAGGAGTGGGTGCTCACGGCTTGAAGCCCTTCTGGCGCTGGGCCTCGATCGTGCCGTCCGGGTTGATCTTCGGGAGCTGCTTCTGCGGCTTCGGCAGCAGCGCCCGGTCCGGGCGGACCTTCCCCTCCTCGTCCACGCCGTACAGCGCGTCGTAGATGTTGCGCACGGCCGGGCCGGAGGCGCCGGAGCCGGTGCCGCCCTGGGAGATGGTCATGACGATGGCGTACTCGTCGGTGTAGGTGGCGAACCACGAGGTGGTCTGCTTGCCGTGGACCTCGGCCGTACCGGTCTTGGCGTGCATGGGGATCTTGTCCTGGGGCCAGCCGGCGTCGGCGAAGCGCCAGGCGGCGGTGCCGCGGGTGGCGACGCCCTCGAGGGCCTTGTCGGTCTGCCGGAGGGTCTTGCGGTCCATCGGGAGCCTGCCCCGCTTCTTCGGCTTGATCTCCTCGACGGTCCCGCCGTCCGGGCTGATGACCGCCTTGCCCACGGTGGGCTCGTACATGGTGCCGCCGTTGCTGAGGGCCGCGTAGATGACGGCCATCTGGATGGGCGTCACCAGGGTGTCGCCCTGGCCGATGGAGTAGTTGACGCTGTCACCGGCGCGCAGCCTGTTGCCCTCCAGGCAGTTCTCGTAGGCGATCTGCTCGACGTAGTCGCCGCCCTTCTTGCCGTACTTGCACCAGGAGTCCTTGTTGGCCTCCCAGTACTCCCGCTTCCACTTCCGGTCGGGCACCCGGCCGGTGACCTCGTTGGGCAGGTCGATCCCGGTGTGTTCGCCGAGGCCGAACTCGTGGGCCGTCTCGTAGAACCAGTCCTTGGCGTTCTTCCTGGGCTTGTTGCCGCCGTCCTTCTTCCACTCCTGGTGGGCGAGGGCGTAGTAGACGGTGTCGCAGGAGACCTCCAGCGCCCGGCCGAGGTCGATCATGCCGTGGTCCTGCGACTCGAAGTTCTTGAAGACCTGGCCGCCGATGCTGTACGAGGACGAGCACCGGTAGCGCCCGTCGAAGGGGTAGCCCGCCTTGACGGCGGCGGCGGTCGGGATCACCTTGAAGATCGAGCCGGGTGCCGCCTGCCCCTGGATGGCCCGGTTGAGCAGCGGGTAGTTGGACTTCTTGCCGGTCAGCTTCGCGTAGTCCCCGGCGGAGATGCCGCCGACCCAGGCGTTGGGGTCGTAGTCCGGCAGGGAGGCCATCGCCACCACCCGGCCGGTCTTCGCCTCCATCACCACGACCGCGCCCGAGTCCGCCTTGTAGTTCTCGCCGGTGTTGTCGTCGTACACCTTGCGGGCGTCCTTCATCGCCGCCGCCAGTTCCTTCTCGGCGATGGCCTGGATCCGGGCGTCGATGCTGGTGACCAGGGAGGAGCCGGGCCGGGCCTCGTCGCTGTCGGCCTCCCCGATGACGCGGCCGAGGTTGTCCACCCGGTAGCGCGTCACACCGGCGTCGCCGCGCAGCGCGGCGTCGTACTGGCGCTCCAGTCCGGAGCGGCCGATCTGGTCGAAGCTGAGCAGCGGCGAGTCGCTGTCCCGCGCCTGCTCGATCTCCTCGTCGGTGACGGGCGAGAGGTAACCCAGGACCTGCGAGGTGCCGGCGCCGTACGGGGACGGGTAGCGGCGCACCGCGGTGGGTTCGGCGGTGATGCCGGGGAAGTCCTCGGCGCGCTCGCGGATCTGGAGTGCCTGCTGGGTGGTGGCCTCGTCGGTGACCGGGATCGGCTGGTACGGGGAGCCGTTCCAGCAGGGCTGCGGCGTCTCCGCGTCGCACAGCCGGATCTTCTGGGCCACCTCCTCGTACGTCATGTCCAGGACGCCGGCGAGCCGGGTGAGCACCGCCTTGCCGCCGTCGTCCATCTTCATCAGCTCGGTGCGACTGGCGGAGACCACCAGCCGGGTCTCGTTGTCGGCCAGCGGGACACCGCGGGCGTCGAGGACGGCGCCGCGCACGGCGGGCTGGACGACCTGCTGGACGTGGTTGCCCGCGGCCTTCTCGGCGTACTCCTCGCCGTTGCGGATCTGCAGGTACCACAGCCGCCCGCCGAGGGTGAGCACCAGGGAGAAGACCAGGATCTGGATGGCGACCAGCCGGATGGTGACCCGGGTGGTGCGCCCGGTCTCGGGGATGTTGCTCACCGGTACGCCTCCACCGCGGTCCTGGCCGGCCCCGGCGCCGGGACGGGTGCCGGCCCGGGTGCCGTGCTCTGTTCCGGGATCCGTGTCACAGCCGCTTGACCCCCTTGATCCGCTCCGCCCTGCTCCGCTGTGCGCGCACCAGCGGCCCGCCGCGGCGGGCTCCGGCAGTCCGGGGCCGCCGACCGCCCAGCCGGCTCGCGCGGGTCCTGCCGAGGAGGCCGCCGGAGCCGAGCGTCCCGCCGTACCCGCCGAGTCCGCCGGCGCTCTCGCTCGCGCTGCCCGCCGCCTCGGCGAGCGGATCGTGCTCGCCGCGACGGGCCAGCGCCATGATCACCGGCACGGTGAACGGGGCGAGCAGCAGGTCGTAGACGGTGGCCGTGGTCAGCAGTCCGCCCAGCCCCACATGGCGGGCGGCGGTGTCCCCGACGAGTGCGCCCACGCCCGCGTACAGCAGGGTGGAGGAGAGCGCGGCGCCCGCCACGACCAGCATCGGGACGGTGGCACTGCGGTGCCGGCCGGTCTCCGGTCTGGTCAGCCCGGCGGCGTAGCCGATGACGCACAGCACCAGTGCGTAGCGGCCCACGGCGTGGTCGGCCGGCGGTGCGAGGTCGGCCAGCAGTCCGGCGCCGAAGCCGATCAGGGCGCCGGCGGTGTGGCCGTACACCAGGGCCAGGGCGAGGACGGTCAGCAGCAGCAGATCGGGGACGGCGCCGGGCAACTGGAGCCGGGCCAGCACGCTGACCTGCACGACCAGGGCGGTGACGACGAGCGCGGTCGACAGCAGGATCCGGTTGAGGTGCATCGGCATCGGTCAGTCCCTGGAGGTGCTGGGGTCGGCGTTCTCGGCGTTCTCGGCGTTCTCGGCGGATTCCGTGGACGCCCCGGCCTTCTCGGCGTCCCCGGCCCGCTCCGGTTTCGGCGGGAGCACCGCGTCGCGCGGGTCGGTGCGCGGCGCCTTGACGACGACGCCGACGAGGTCGAGCCGGGTGAAACCGACGTACGGCCGCACCCGTACCGTCCTGGTGAGGCCGCCGCTGTGCGGATCGACCTGGATGACCTCCCCGACGGGCACGCCGGGGACGAACGGCCGGTCGTTGCTGGAGCCGAAGGTGACCAGGCGGTCGCCCCTGGCGACCTTGGCCTTGCTGTTGAGCAGCTGGACGGTCAGGGCACTGTCGCCGCGGCCGTTGGCGAAGCCCAGTTCGCCGGTGCCCTCCAGCCGGGTGCCGACGGTGAAGTCGGGGTCGTTGGCGAGCAGCACGGTGGAGGTGGTCGGTCCGACGGTGGTCACCCGGCCGACGAGTCCGTCGCCGTTGATGACGGTCATGTCGCGCTCGATGCCGTCCCGCTCCCCGACGTCGACGGTGACGGTCCAGGAGAAGCCCTGGGCTGCGCCGATCCCGATGACCTGGGCCGCCTTGACGCCGTACTGCCCGGCGCCCGCGCTCTTGAGGAGCTTCTCCAACTGCCGGACCCGGGCGTCGTCGCGGCCGGAGGCGGCCAGCCGCTGCCGCAGCTCCGCGTTCTCCCGCTCCAGCGTGCTGATCCGGTCGTGGCGCTCGCCGGAGTCCCGGACGGCCGCGACGGCGTTGCCGACCGGGTCGACCGCGCCCGCGACGGTGTTCTCCACCGGGCCCAGGACGGACGCGGTGACCCGTCGTGCCCCGTCGAGGGGCGACCGCTCATCCCCGCGGAGGTCCACCGTGATCAGCGCGAACGCGACGGCGACCAGCAGGACGAGCAGCAGCCGGCTCTCTCGTGTATCCCTCACGTGCGACGGCCGTGCCTTCCCCTTGTCGGACTTGCCGGGCTTGTTGGGCTTGTTGGGCTTGTTGGGCTTGCCGGACCTCTCGGTCCCGTCCGGCCCCGGCGCCGGACCGCGTGGTGCCCGGCCGCGCGGTACGGGCCGCGCGGCCGGCGGCCGGGCCGGTTACCGGCGCGGCTGGGAGTCGAGCACCTGCTGGAGCGCCTCGAACTCCTCGACGCACTTGCCGGAGCCCAGCGCCACCGAGTCCAGCGGGTCCTCGGCGATGTGGATGGGCATGCCCGTCTCGCGGCGCAGCCGCTCGTCCAGGCCGCGCAGCAGGGCGCCGCCGCCGGTGAGGACGATGCCGCGGTCCATGATGTCGCCGGAGAGTTCGGGCGGGCACTTGTCGAGGGTGGTCTTCACCGCGTCCACGATGGCGTTGACCGGCTCCTCGATGGCCTTGCGGACCTCGGCGGAGGAGATGACCACCGTCTTCGGCAGCCCGCTGACCAGGTCGCGGCCGCGGATCTCGGTGTGCTCGTCGTCGTCCATCTCGTACGCCGAGCCGATCGTGAGCTTGATGCTCTCGGCGCTGCGCTCGCCCAGGAGCAGGCTGTACTCCTTCTTGACGTACTGGATGATCGCGTTGTCCAGTTCGTCTCCCGCGACGCGGATGGACTGCGCCGTGACGATGCCGCCGAGCGAGATCACCGCGACCTCGGTGGTGCCGCCGCCGATGTCGACGACCATGTTGCCCGTCGCCTCGTGGACCGGCAGCCCCGAGCCGATCGCGGCGGCCATCGGCTCCTCGATGATGTGCACCTGCCGGGCACCGGCCTGGGTGGAGGCCTCGATGACCGCGCGGCGCTCGACACCCGTGATGCCGGAGGGGACGCAGACGACCACCCGGGGGCGCGCGAGATAACGCCGCTTGTGGATCTTGAGGATGAAGTAGCGGAGCATCCGCTCGGTGATCTCGAAGTCGGCGATGACACCGTCCTTCAGGGGACGGACCGCCACGATGTTGCCCGGGGTGCGGCCGATCATCTTCTTCGCCTCGGCGCCGACCGCGAGGATTCCGCCGGTGTTGGTGTTGATGGCGACGACCGATGGCTCGTTGAGGACGATCCCGCGACCCCTGACGTACACCAGCGTGTTGGCGGTCCCGAGGTCGACAGCCATGTCACGGCCGATGAACGACATGTTGTTCGCCATGAGGATACGTCAGGCCTTCCAACTGGAACGTGTGAGGGGAGGACGACAGCGTGCGCTGCGGGATCCGGAGAGGTTTCCATCGTAGTCGCGCTCTTACCGGCGCGGGCCAGAGGGCTCCTCCTCCGTCATTGTCGGCGGTACGCGGGTCATCCCCTTATGTGCTGACGTCGCGTCCGGGTGATTCGTTCCCCCGAGTGGAGGCGAGTTCACGTAGGGGCGATCGAATTCCATCGATCGCCCCAGGTCAAGAGGTTTGCACGAATGACACGCCGTCAGAAGAGCGAAGGAAAGAAAATCTTCAGCTCCCGTTCGGCGGACTCCTCCGAATCCGACGCGTGAATGAGGTTCTCACGCACGATCGTGCCGAAGTCCCCCCGGATGGAGCCGGGCGGCGCGGCGATCGGGTCGGTCGGCCCCGCCAGGGCGCGCACCCCCTCGATCACCCGTTCCCCCTCGACCACCATCACCACGGCGGGGCCGGAGGTCATGAACTCCAGCAGCGGCTCGTAGAACGGCCGGCCGACGTGCTCCGCGTAGTGCCGCTCCAGCGTGTCGCGGTCCAGGGTGCGCAGTTCCAGGGCGCTGATCGTCCAGCCGGCCTTGCGCTCGACACGGCCGACGAGTTCACCGATCAGACCGCGCCTGACCGCGTCGGGCTTGAGGAGGACGAGGGTGCGCTGGCTCATGGTCGGCGGCTCCTTGAAGTGCGGCGGGACGACGGCGTTTCACAAGTGCTCAGAGGCTACAGGCAGGCCGGCCGCGGCCCGGCGGCACCCGGCCGTACCGGGCCGCCGCTCGGGAGGCCGTCGCTCAGGAGGCCGCCGCGCGGGCCTTCGCCTCGTCCACCTTGCGGCCGAAGTGGACCGACGCCCACCACAGGACGGCGAAGACGACCCCGAGGAGGAACATCGCCGGGACCACGAACCCGGAGGCGATCAGGCCGAGTTGCAGCGCCCAGCCGAGCTGGACCCCGCCGGGCCGGGTGATCACGCCGCACAGCACCAGGCACAGCGCCATCGCCACCCCGGCCACCGTCCACACCGTCGAAGCGGGCAGCCCGTCCAGCCGCGTCGCCACCAGGGCGGCGAAGCCGATCACGAGGAACTCCCCGATGAGCGTGGAGGCGCAGAGCGTACGCATTCAGCGGTCCTTTCCGAGCAGCAGCCGCGCCTCGCCGACGGTGAAGACCGAACCGGTGACCAGCACGCCCGCGCCGGCGTACTCGCTCTCCTCCTCGGCCAGCGTGACGGCCTCCTCCAGGGCGTCGTCGAGCCGCGGGGTGACCTGCACCCGCTCCTCCCCGAAGACCTCCACCGCCACGGCGGCGAGCTCGTCCACGTCCATGGCGCGGGCGGTGGCGTTGCGGGTGACCACGACCTCGGCGAAGACCGGTTCGAAGGCCTCCAGCAGCCCCCGCACGTCCTTGCCCGCGCTGGGCGCGACCACCCCGATCAGCCGGCTGAAGCCGAAGGCCTCGGTGAC
This sequence comes from Streptomyces carminius, assembly GCF_002794255.1. Classification (GTDB taxonomy): domain Bacteria; phylum Actinomycetota; class Actinomycetes; order Streptomycetales; family Streptomycetaceae; genus Streptomyces; species Streptomyces carminius. Next base: position 370,225 of record NZ_PGGW01000069.1, on the reverse strand, counting down.
CGCCTCGGCCGCGGCACGGGCGCCCGCCGGGTTGTGCGCGGCGTCCAGCACCACCGTCGGGCTGCGGCGCACCACTTCCAGCCGTCCGGGCGAGGTCACGGAGGCGAAGGCGGTACGGACGGCCTCGACGTCCAGGGTGCGCACCCGCTGCGCGCCGATGCCGAAGAACGCCTCGACGGCGGCCAGCGCCACGGCGGCGTTGTGCGCCATGTGCGCGCCGTGCAGCGGCAGGAAGATCTCCGGGTACTCCCCGCCCAGCCCGCGCAGGGTCAGCAGCTGACCGCCGACGGCGACCTCGCGGGAGAGCACCCCGAACTCCAGCCCCTCGCGGGCGACGGTGGCGTCCAGCTCCGCGGCCCGGCGCAGCACGACCGAGGCGGCGTCCACCGGCTGCTGTGCCAGGACGACGGTGGCGTCCCGCTTGACGATGCCGGACTTCTCCTCCGCGATCCGCGCGGGTGTGCCGCCCAACCGGTCGGTGTGGTCCAGGGAGATCGGGGTGACGACGGCGACTGTCGCGTCGATCACGTTGGTGGCGTCCCAGCTCCCGCCCATGCCGACCTCGACGACCGCCACGTCCACGGGCGCGTCGGCGAAGGCGGCGTACGCCATGCCGGTGAGCACCTCGAAGAACGACAGCCGGTGCTCGGAGGCGGCGTCCACCATTCCGACGTACGGCTCCAGGTCCCGGTAGGTTTCGATGAACCGCTCGGCGCTGATCGGCGCGCCGTCCAGGCTGATCCGCTCGGTCACAGCCTGGACGTGCGGGCTGCTGTAGCGGCCGGTGCGCAGGTCGAACGCGCCGAACAGCGCCTCGATCATCCGGGCGGTGCTGGTCTTGCCGTTGGTGCCGGTGATGTGGACGGCCGGGTAGGAGCGCTGCGGCTCGCCCAGGAGGTCCGTCAGGGCGCTGATCCGCTCCAGCGACGGCTCCAGCCGCGTCTCCGGCCAGCGGCCCAGCAGCTCGTTCTCCACCTCCCGCAGCGCCCGGTCCAGCTCCGGGTCCCCGGGCCGGGACGGCAGGCCGTCCGGGGACGGTCCGGCCTGGGTGCGCAGGGTGCGGCTGCCCGCCTCGATCACCGCGAGATCGGGGTCACGGTCCGTCTCGGCGTCGATGATCTCGTCGAACCTCTCCACGAGATCGGGTCCGTCACCGGGATCGCCGGAATCGCCGGGGCCGCCGTGGGGATCGTGCGGGGGGTGCTCGCTCACCGTTCCAGTGTACGGAGACGGCCGCGGCCGGCCCCGCTCCGGGGGTGGCCGCGGCCCCCCGGAGCGGGGCCGGCCCGTGCCGCCGGAATCCGCCCCGGCCCGCCGCTCAGCCCTGGGGCAGGGCCTCCAGCTGCGCGGCGATCCGGGCGATGTCCGCCTCGGCCTGCTCCTTGCGGCCCCTGATCTTCGCCACCACCTGGTCGGGCGCCTTGGCCAGGAACGCCTCGTTGCCCAGCTTGGCGGTGGTCTGCGCCAGCTCCTTCTGCGCGGCGCCCAGGTCCTTCGTGAGCCGCTTGCGCTCGGCCGCGAAGTCGATCGCGCCGGACAGGTCCAGCTCGACCGTCGCCCCGGCCACCGGCAGGGACGCGGTCGCCGTGAAGCCCGCACCGGCCGGCGTCAGCCGTGCCAGGGAGCGGATGGCCGCCTCGTGCGCCGTCAGCGGGGTGCCGTCCAGGGCGAGCCGGGCCGGAACGCGCTGGCCGGGCTGGAGGCCCTGGTCGGCACGGAACCGGCGGACCTCGGTGATCACCTGCTGGAGCGTGGCGATCTCCCGCTCGGCGTCCGCGTCGCGGAAACCGGAGTCGGCCGGCCAGTCGGCGATCACCACGGACTCCCCGCCCGTCAGCGTCGTCCACAGCGTCTCGGTGACGAACGGCATCACCGGGTGGAGCAGCCGCAGCGTGGTGTCCAGCACCTCGCCCAGGACGCGGGCGGAGGCCCGGGCCGCGGCGCCGCCCTCGGCGAAGGTGGTCTTGGACAGCTCGACGTACCAGTCGAAGACCTCGTCCCACGCGAAGTGGTAGAGGAGGTCGGAGAGCTTGGCGAACTGGTAGTCGTCGTAGTACGCGTCCGCCTCGGTCACCACGGTGTTCAGCCGGGAGAGGATCCAGCGGTCGGTGGCCGTCAGCTCCTCGGGCGCGGGCAGACCGCCCTCGACCGTGGCTCCGTTCATCAGCGCGAAGCGGGTGGCGTTCCAGACCTTGTTGGCGAAGTTGCGGGACGCCTGGACCCAGTCCTCGCCGATGGGCACGTCGACCCCGGGGTTGGCGCCGCGCGCCAGGGTGAAGCGCAGTGCGTCGGAGCCGTACTTGTCCATCCAGTCCAGCGGGTCGACCGCGTTACCGAAGGACTTCGACATCTTCTTGCCGAACTGGTCGCGGACCATGCCGTGCAGCGCGATGGTGTGGAACGGCGGGGTGCCGTCCATCGCGTACAGGCCGAACATCATCATCCGGGCGACCCAGAAGAAGAGGATGTCGTAGCCGGTGACCAGGACGGAGTTCGGATAGAACTTCGCCAGGCTCTCGGTCCGCTCGGGCCAGCCGAGCGTGGAGAAGGGCCACAGACCGGAGGAGAACCAGGTGTCCAGGACGTCGCTGTCCTGGTACCAGCCCTCGCCGGACGGGGGCTCCTCGTCCGGGCCGACGCAGACCGTCTCGCCGTTCGGCCCGTACCAGACCGGGATGCGGTGGCCCCACCACAGCTGGCGGGAGATGCACCAGTCGTGGAGGTTGTCCACCCAGTCGAAGTAGCGCTTCTCCATCTCCTTGGGATGGATGGCGACCCGGCCGTCGCGCACCGCGTCGCCGGCCGCCTTCGCCAGCGGGCCGACCCTCACCCACCACTGCATCGACAGCCGCGGCTCGACGGTGGTCCTGCAGCGCGAGCAGTGCCCGACCGAGTGGCTGTACGGCCGCTTCTCGGCGACGATCCGCCCCTCGGCGCGCAGCGCGCCCACGACCGCCGAGCGGGCCTCCAGCCGGTCCAGGCCCTGGAACGGGCCGTGGGCGGTGATCACGGCGTGCTCGTCCATGATCGTGACGGAGGGCAGGTCGTGGCGGCGGCCGATCTCGAAGTCGTTCGGGTCGTGGGCCGGGGTGACCTTGACGGCGCCCGTGCCGAACTCCCGGTCGACGTGCTCGTCCGCGACGACGGGGATACGGCGGCCGGTGAGCGGCAGCTCGACCTCGGTGCCGACGAGGTGGGCATAGCGCTCGTCGTCGGGGTGGACGGCCACGGCGGTGTCACCGAGCATCGTCTCGGCGCGGGTGGTGGCGACGACGATGGAGTTCTCGCCCTCGCCGTAGCGGATGGAGACCAGCTCGCCGTCCTGGTCGGCGTACCCCACCTCGATGTCGGAGATGGCCGTCAGACAGCGCGGGCACCAGTTGATGATCCGCTCGGCGCGGTAGATCAGCTCGTCGTCGTGGAGCCGCTTGAAGATCGTCTGGACGGCGCGGGAGAGCCCCTCGTCCATGGTGAAGCGCTCCCGCGACCAGGCGACGCCGTCGCCCAGCCGCCGCATCTGGCCGGAGATCCGCCCGCCGGACTCCGCCTTCCACCGCCACACGCGCTCGACGAACGCCTCGCGCCCCAGGTCGTGGCGGGACTTGCCCTCCTTGGCCAGCTCCCGCTCGACCACGTTCTGGGTGGCGATGCCCGCGTGGTCCATGCCCGGCTGCCACAGCGTCTCGAAGCCCTGCATGCGCTTGCGGCGGGTGAGGGCGTCGATCAGCGTGTGCTCGAAGGCGTGGCCCAGGTGCAGGCTGCCGGTGACGTTGGGCGGGGGGATGACGACCGTGTACGGCGGCTTGTCGCTCTTGGCGTCCGCCTCGAAGTAACCGCGCTCCACCCAGCGCTCGTACAGCTTCTCCTCTACCTCGGCCGGAACGTACTGAGTCGGCAGGCTGGCATGGGCGCTGTTCGATGGCTCCGCCCCGGCGGGGGTCGGGCTCTGCTGAGAGTTGTCGGTCACGACCGCCAGTGTACGGGCCGCTGTGTAGCGGTCTCGAATCGGTTTAGGGGGCCAGGGCAACGGGAAGCGGCGCGGTCCGCCAGGATGGGGCACAGCTTTTCACGCACCTGTCCGAATGAGGGGGAGCCCCGTCCGTGAGCCACCACCAGCCACCGCCCCAGCCCGGTCCGTACGGCGGTCAGCCGAACCCGTACGGCACCCCGCCCCAGCCCGGTTACGGCTACCCACCGCAGCAGCCCGGACCGCCCCAGCCCGGGATGGGAGTCCCCCCGGCGCAGCCCGGTTACGGCTACCCGCAGCAGCCCGGACCTTACGGCGCCCCGCAGCAGCCTGGCGGGTACCTGCCGCCGCCCCCGCCGGGCGGCGGCAACAAGGGCAGGACCATCGGCGTCCTGGTGACGGCGCTGGCGGTCGTGGGCCTGGCGATCGGCGGCTATGTCGTCTTCGGGGGCGACGACGGCGGCACGGTCGCCGACGACGGCAAGAACTACAAGCTCGTCGCGTCCGAGACGGTCCTGGACGGCGAGTACCGGAAGAACCCGAACGAGAACGACGAGGGTCCGTTCAAGTCGGAGGACCTCAAGGAGCTCGAGCAGTTCGGGGTCAGCGACCCCACGAGCGTCTCCGCCACCTACACCTCCGGAGACGACGTCCTGTCCCAGAAGCATCTGAGCTTCAGCGGGGTCTGGGGCGAGATCAAGGACCCCGAGGCAGCCGTCGACGCGATGTTCGCGAAGGCGGAGGAGGGGATCCGGGAGGACTCCGGCGCGGGCGGGGACGGGGCCGAGGGCACGGCTGAACTGGTCGGCGAGCCCAGGGAGGTGTCTCCCCCGGGGCTGGAGAACGCCGTCATGAAATGCCAGGAGATGAAGCTCTCCGGCGAAGGCACCGCCGAGCTGGGCGGTGGCGCCTTCACCATGCCCTTCTGCATCTGGGGCGACCACAGCACCATCGCCTACTCGGCCCTGAACGACATGACCGCATTCACCACCGGCGAGAACTTCTCGATCGACGAGGCCGCCGAGGCCGCGGCCAGGCTCCGCAACGACGTGCGCGTCGAGATCGAGTAGCCGCCGCGCCCGCACGGCCCCCGCCCTACGCGCACGGCGGCCGGGGCGAAGCACACCTGGGGGTGCCCCGGCGGGAAACCGCCGGGGCACCCCCAGGTGTGCGTCTGTGCGCGTCGGCGCGCTACGCGCTCTTCTCGCGCGGCCCCTGCCCCGTCTCGCCGCGGGTGCGGGGGACGAGCGTGGGGTTGACGTTGGAGTGGACGACGTCGGCGGTGACCACCACACGGGCCACGTCCTTGCGGGAGGGCACCTCGTACATCACCGACATCAGCACCTCCTCCATGATCGCCCGCAGCCCGCGGGCACCGGTGCCGCGCAGGATCGCCTGGTCGGCGATGGCCTCCAGGGCCGGGCGGTCGAAGTCCAGCTCGACCCCGTCGAGCTCGAAGAGCCGCTGGTACTGCTTGACCAGCGCGTTGCGCGGCTCGACCAGGATCTTCAGCAGGGCCTCGCGGTCGAGGTTGTGGACGGAGGTGATCACCGGCAGCCGGCCGATGAACTCCGGGATCATGCCGAACTTCACCAGGTCCTCGGGCATGACGTCCTCGAACTGGTTGCTCGCCTCGATCTCGCGCTTGGAGCGGATCGTCGCGCCGAAGCCGATGCCCTTGGCACCCGCCCGGGACTCGATGAGCTTCTCCAGCCCGGCGAACGCGCCGCCCACGATGAACAGCACGTTGGTGGTGTCGATCTGGATGAACTCCTGGTGGGGGTGCTTGCGACCGCCCTGCGGAGGCACCGAGGCCGTGGTGCCCTCCAGGATCTTCAGCAGCGCCTGCTGCACGCCCTCGCCGGAGACGTCCCGGGTGATCGAGGGGTTCTCGCTCTTGCGGGCGACCTTGTCGATCTCGTCGATGTAGATGATCCCGGTCTCGGCCTTCTTGACGTCGTAGTCGGCGGCCTGGATCAGCTTCAGCAGGATGTTCTCGACGTCCTCGCCCACGTAACCGGCCTCGGTCAGGGCGGTGGCGTCGGCGATGGCGAAGGGGACGTTCAGCATCCGGGCGAGGGTCTGCGCCAGCAGTGTCTTGCCGGAGCCGGTGGGGCCCAGCAGCAGGATGTTGGACTTGGCCAGCTCGATGCCGTCGTCCCGGCTCTGCGAGCCGCCGTTCTCACCCGCCTGCACCCGCTTGTAGTGGTTGTAGACGGCGACGGAGAGGGCCTTCTTCGCGGCCTCCTGGCCGACGACGTACCCCTCCAGGAACTCGTAGATCTCGCGCGGCTTGGGCAGCTCCTCCCAGCGCATCTCCGAGGAGTCGGCGAGCTCCTCCTCGATGATCTCGTTGCAGAGGTCGATGCACTCGTCGCAGATGTAGACGCCCGGTCCCGCGATGAGCTTCTTCACCTGCTTCTGGCTCTTGCCGCAGAACGAGCACTTGAGCAGGTCGCCGCCGTCACCGATGCGTGCCACGAGGTGCTTCTCCTTCGCATGGGATCCGTCGAGTTCCACGAACCCGGGTGCTTGCTCTGGGCCTTGGCGGGGGCGGCCCCGGACCCCCTAAGACGGTACCTTGCCCGGGCCCCCGGGTGGGCCCCCCTCGGACCGACTCGACCCGAGGGGGGCGGAAATGTTCGGGAGATTCCCGCGGATTCCGTGGCCTGCCCGCGGACCTGTGCGGTCCTAGCCCAGCCCCACCGAGGTCTTGCGGGTGGAGATGATCTGGTCGATCAGGCCGTACTCGAGCGACTCCTCGGCGGTGAGGATCTTGTCACGCTCGATGTCCTGGTTGATCTGCTCGATCGGCTTGTTGGAGTGCTTGGCGAGCAGCTCCTCCAGCTGGGTCCGCATCCGCTGCACCTCGTTGGCGGCGATCTCCAGGTCGGAGACCTGGCCGCGGCCGGTCTCGGTGTACGGCTGGTGGATCAGCACCCGGGCGTTGGGCAGCGCCATCCGCTTGCCCGGGGTGCCGGCCGCCAGCAGTACGGCCGCGGCCGAGGCCGCCTGGCCCATGCACACCGTCTGGATGTCCGGCTTGACGAACTGCATCGTGTCGTAGATGGCCGTGAGCGCCGTGAAGGAGCCGCCGGGCGAGTTGATGTAGACCGAGATGTCGCGGTCGGGGTCCATCGACTCCAGGCACAGCAGCTGCGCCATGACGTCGTTGGCCGAGGCGTCGTCGATCTGCACGCCGAGGAAGATCACGCGCTCCTCGAAGAGCTTGGCGTACGGATCGTACTCGCGCACGCCCTGCGAGGTGCGCTCCACGAAGCGCGGGATGACGTACCGGGCCTCGGCCGCCGGCCCGTCGTAGCGGGCCTGGAACCGGTCGTGGAGCCCGGCGCCGGGGAAGGACTGCTGACTGTTCATGGGGCTGTACACCGTTCTGGAGAGATGGACTGGCTGCGGTGTCGGGCTGCGGGGCGTGCGGCGCTCACGCGCCCGTACCGCCACCGCCCGGGAGCTGCTCGGCGGAGCCGTAGACCTCGTCGATCAGGCCGTACTCCTTGGCCTCCTCGGCGGTGAACCAGCGGTCGCGGTCGGCGTCGCGGTTCCACTGCTCCTCGCTCTGGCCGGTGTGCAGCGCGGACAGGCGCGTCATCTTCTTCTTGGTGCGCAGCAGCTGCTCGGCGTGGATCTTGATGTCCGAGGCCGAGCCCGCCAGACCCGCGGACGGCTGGTGGATGAGGATCTCGGCGTTGGGCAGTGCGAAGCGCTTGCCCCGGGTGCCCGCGCTGAGGAGGAACTGGCCCATCGAGGCGGCCAGGCCCATCGCGATGGTCACCACGTCGTTCTTGATGTACTGCATGGTGTCGTAGATCGCCATGCCGGCCGTGATCGAACCACCCGGGCTGTTGATGTAGAGGTAGATGTCCTTGTCCGGGTCCGCGGCCAGCAGGAGCAGCTGGGCGGTGATCCGGTTGGCGATCTCGTCGTCGACCGGCTGGCCGAGGAAGATGATCCGCTCGTTGAGCAGCCGGTTGTAGACCTGGTCGCCGAGGCCACCGATGGTCGGCTCGGTGGCGGCGTAGGGCATCGGAAGCGTCACGTGTCCACCTGCTCGGGTAACGGACGGCTCGTCTCTCACAAGGCCGTCTCTGAGTCTTCGTGTACTTGGGACCCTAACGCGCGGGTCCGACTGAGCCATCCCGGTCCGAGAACTGTTCGCTGTGAGCGCAGGGGGCGTTCCCGCAGGTGAGGTCGGTGCGTTCCGCCGTACGCGAACGGGCCCGCACACGGTGTCGTGTGCGGGCCCGCGGCAGCCGGGTGAACGGGCGGGGCCGGCGCGCCCCGGGGGGCGGCGGCCCGTTCCGGTCTCAGCCCTCGGTCTTCTCGTCCCGCTCGGCGGACTCCTCGGCGGGCCCCTCACCGGACTCCGCGGCGGTCTCGGCGGCGGCCTCGGTCTCGCCGGTCTCGCCGCCCTCGGACTCGTCCTCGTCGTCCTCCAGGGAGACCGTCTCACCGTTGGTGTCGGTGACCGTGGCGGCCTCGACGACGATCGCCAGCGCCTTGCCCCGGGCGACCTCGCCGACGAGCACCGGCACCTGGCCGCTCTCGACGACGGCCTGGGCGAACTGGTCGGGGCTCATGCCGGAGGACTGGGCACGGCGCACCAGGTGCTCGGTGAGCTCCTCCTGGTTGACGTTGACCTTCTCCTTGTTGACCAGCTCGTCGAGGACGAACTGGGTCCGGATGCCCTTCTCCGCCTGCTCCCTGAGCTCGGCCTCGAACTCCTCCTCGGTCTTCTCCTGCATCTTCAGGTAGGTCTCGAGGTCCATGCCGAGCTGCGAGAGCTGGTGGTTGACCAGGTTGTGCTTGCGGGTGTTGATCTCGTCCTCGAGGAGCTTCTCGGGGATCGGCACCTCCACCAGGCCGAGCAGCGCGTCGAGCACCTTCTCCTGGGCCTGGGTGGCCTGGTCGTACTTCTTCGTCTGCTCCAGGCGCCGGCGGCTGTCGGCGCGGAGCTCCTCGACGGTGTCGAACTCGCTGGCGAGCTGGGCGAAGTCGCCGTCCAGCTCGGGCAGTTCGCGGGCGGAGACGGAGTTGACGGTCACCTTCACCTCGGCCTCGCGGCCCGCGGCGGAGCCGCCCTTGAGCTCGGAGGTGAAGGTGGCGGAGCCGCCGGCCTCCAGACCGGTGACGGCCTCGTCGATGCCGTCCAGCAGCTCGCCGGAGCCGATGACGTAGTCGATGCCCTCGGCCACGCCGTCCTCCAGGACCTCGCCGTCGACCCTGGCCTCCAGGTCGATCTTGACGACGTCACCCTCGGCGGCGGCCCGCTCGACGGTCTTGGTGGTGGCGAAGCGCTCGCGGAGCTGCTCGATCGCCTCGTCGACGGCCTCCTCGCCGACCTCGACGGCGTCGACGGTGACCTCGATGCCGGAGTAGTCCGGGATCTCCACCTCGGGGCGGACGTCCACCTCGGCGGTGAAGGCGAGGACCTCGTTGTCCTTCAGCTCGGTGATGTCCACCTCGGGCTGGCCCAGCGGGTTGATCTCACCCTCGTTGACCGCGTCCTGGTAGAGCTTCGGCAGCGCGTCGTTGACCGCCTCCTCCAGGACCGCTCCCCGGCCGAAGCGCTGGTCGATCACCCGGGCGGGGACCTTGCCCTTGCGGAAGCCGGGCACCGTGACCTGCTGGTTGATCTTCTTGTACGCCGCGTCGAGGCTGGGCTTGAGCTCCTCGAAGGGCACCTCGACAGTGAGCCGAACCCGGGTGGGGTTCAGGGTCTCCACGGCGCTCTTCACGGTCGGTCTCCTTGGGGCTGACTGCTGGGAACTTCGGTTCTTTGAGAGGCGCCCCGTACGCAGACACGACACCGGCAGGCGCGTTTTTCATAGTACGTGGTCGGGGTGGCCGGATTCGAACCGACGACCTTCCGCTCCCAAAGCGGACGCGCTACCAAGCTGCGCCACACCCCGTCCGTGCGACACGTAGCGTACATGCCGTACGATGCGGAGCGTGCGGCTCGCCGTCACGGTCACCACACAGCCGGAATCATTTGTCCGGCCGTGACCGGGTGGTTATGATCTGCATCTGCCCCGCGACCGGCGGGGCACCGCGGGCGTAGCTCAATGGTAGAGCCCCAGTCTTCCAAACTGGCTACGCGGGTTCGATTCCCGTCGCCCGCTCCATACGCGAAGCGGCCCGGCTCCCGAGGGAGCCGGGCCGCTTCGCGCTTTTCGGAAGGCGATCCGTCAGAAGGCGATCTGGTTGATCGAGTCGGCGAGCGAGTTGAGAAAACGGTTGATCGCCGGAGCCATGCCGGTCGAGGCCAGGAAGAAGCCGAAGAGGACGGCGACGAGCGCCGGGCCCGCCTTGAGGGAGCCGCCCCGGATCAACACGACCATGATGATCGCCAAGAGCAGCACCACTGACAGGGAAATGGCCACAACTGATCACACCCTACGGTCGCAACACCTCTGTACCGGCCACACCGGTCCGGGGACCCTCCGGCGTGTCCCCCTGGGCATCATCGTGCCACCAACTGCCGGGCGATAGGCATCAGGTGGCGGATCGGTGTGGCCGGACGCCCGCCGGTGCGGTGCGCGGGGCCCGCCGGTACCGGGTCGATGCGGGGCCGGTACGGGGCCGCCGGTGCGGGCGCCCCGCCGCGCCCGCCGCTACTCCCCCAGCTCCCGCAGGACCCTGCGGCTGAGCCCGTCGGCACGGCGTGTCGTCTCGGGCAGCCGGTGGCGCGGCGCGAGGCGCAGGGTGTGGGCGCAGGCGTTGTCCAGGCCGATCCCGTGGCCCGCCGAGACGAACACCGCCCTGACCCCCGGCCGGGTGCGCAGGGCGCGGCCCACCACCTCGGGCGGGTCCCGCCGGGGGTCCAGCAGCGGCGCGGTGTCGCCGCGGCGCGGTCCCGGCTCGGTGTGGGTGAAGGCGAAGGGCGTCTTGGCCACCCCGAAGCAGGGCAGCCCGGTCAGCACGCCCAGGTGCACCGCCAGTCCGGCCCGCCGGGGGTGGGCGACGCCGTAGCCGTCGCAGACCACCAGATCGGGCGTGGTGCGCAGGCCCTCCAGGGCCGCCAGCACCGGCGGCAGCTCCCGGAAGGCGAGCAGGCCCGGGACGTACGGGAAGCGGGCGCGGTCGGCGTGGACGGCCTCCTCGACGACGTCGAGCGTGTCGGCGTCCAGCACCACGGCCGCCGCGACCAGCAGGCCGTCCGCCGTGCCGGAGGAGGCGTAGGAGACGTCGACCCCGGCAATCCTGCGCACCGCTCCGGGCGCGGGACCCGCACTCGTCAGGTCCGCCGCCGCCCGGATCCGCTCCTGCTCGGCCACCGCCTCCGCCTCGGTCGCCGGCCACTCCCCCGCCGCCGTGCCCCCGGCCGCCTCGGCCGCCATCTCCTCAGCCGCCCTCAGTCCCGGCGGATCAGCAGCAGGGCCCGGTCGTCGTTGACGTCCCGGGCGACGGCCTCGATCAGATGCCAGGCCGCGCCCTCGAACCCGGTGACGACATAGCGGTCGGCCTCGCCGGTCAGCCGGTCGATGCCCTCGCTCAGATCGCGGTCGGAGGTCTCCACCAGGCCGTCCGTGAAGAGCATCAGCACGTCGCCGGAGCGCAGACTCCCCTTGACCGCGTCGAACTGCGCCCCGTCGTAGACGCCCAGCAGCGGTCCCTCGGCGGCCTTCTCCTCCCAGCGGCCGCTGCCCGCGCTGAGCTGGAGGGCGGGCAGATGCCCCGCCGAGAACAGCTCGTAGTCGCCGCTGTCGAGGTCCAGGACGAGGTGCACGGAGGTGGCGAAGCCCTCCTGCCAGTCCTGGCGCAGCAGGTAGTCGTTGGCGGCCGGCAGGAAGGCGTGCGGCGGCAGCGAGCCCAGCAGACCGCCGAAGGCGCCGGACAGCAGCAGCGCGCGGGAGCCGGCGTCCATGCCCTTGCCGGAGACGTCGGTGAGGACGACCTCCAGGACGCGGCGGTCGGGACCGGTGCGCGAGGCGACGACGAAGTCGCCGGAGAAGGACTGGCCGCCCGCCGGGCGCAGCGCCATCTCGTGGTGCCAGCCGGCCGGCAGCTTGGGCAGCCGGCTCTGGACGCGGATGCGTTCGCGCAGGTCGAACAGCATGGTGCCGCCGCGCCGCCAGGGCACCCCGACCCGGCTGCGGAACTGGGCGACCAGCAGCCCGGTGAGCCCGGTCGCGGCGACCACCAGGATGGTGCCCGGGGTGACCCGGCCGGGGCCGGCCGTGTACGGGCCGAGCACCGTGGCCTCCACGATCAGCGCGCCGGCCGCGGTGGCGTACAGGATCAGCAGGTTGGCGGGGCGCAGCAGCAGTCCGCCCGCGACGATCGGCAGCACCAGGCTCTCGGGCGCGAACCACAGCGGTTCGGCGAGCGTGGCGTAGGTGAGTGCGGGCACGAGGGTCAGCAGCGCGGCGAAGGCGATCCAGTCCGAGCCGTCGCCGCGGAAGTAGTCCACGGCGGACCGGCGCAGACCGGTGCGGACCCGGTGCACGGCCTTGCGAACCTGGGACCACCGGGCCGCCGGAGGGATTCTGCCCGTACGACCTGCCATGTCCTGGACCTTATCCACCCGTTCGGGCGCACGTCGATTCCCCGGCCCGGCCGCGGGCACCGGTTGCGCACCGCCGTTCGATATCGGCTCGCCTCCGTCCCGCCGTCCTGATAGGGAGGGTCACATGACGAGCACGGATCTGCGGGTACTGCGCCCCGAGGAGTGGGACACCTGGTACCGGACCTTCGAACTGGCCTTCGGCGGAGTCCCGGAGTCCGACGAGGAGCGGGCGCTGTGGCGGGATGTCACCGACTTCGGGCGGACGCTCGCCGCCTGGGACGGCGATCAGGTGGCCGGTACGGCCCTGTCGCACCCCTTCCGGCTGTCGGTGCCCGGTGGCGCGCTGGTGGCCGCCGCCGGGGTGTCGGCGGTGGGCGTGGCCCCGACGCACCGCCGGCGCGGCATCCTCACCGCCATGATGCGGCGTCAGCTGGACGACGTACGCGCCGCCGGCGAGCCGCTGGCGGTGCTGTGCGCCTCCGAGCCGGAGATCTACGGGCGCTTCGGCTACGGTCCCGCCGCGTACGCCCTGTTCGGCGAGGCGGACACCGCCCGGGTGTCCCTGGCGGCATCGCCGGGGACGGACAACGGCCCGGACGGCGACACCGGCGGGGTCCGGCTGCGGCTGGCGGACCCGGAGGAGTCGCTGGCGGAGTGCGAGGCGCTGTACGCCCGCCGCCTGACCGCCCGGCCGGGCATGATCCGGCGGCTGCCGCACTGGGAGCGGCTGGGGGTGCTGGACCCGGCGGGCGAGCGGGACGGCGCCTCGCCGCTGCGGTGCGTGCTGGCCGAGTCCGGTGGTGAGCTGCGGGGGTACGCGCGGTACGCGGTGAAGCCGGACTGGGACCTGTCCGGTCCGAAGGGCGCGGTCGTGGTGCGCGACGTGGAGGCGCTGGATCCGGCGGCGTACGCGGCGCTGTGGCGCTACCTGTTCGGGATCGACCTGACCTCGGCCGTGCGGTTCGGCCCCCGCCCCGTGGACGACCCGCTGCGCCATCTGGTCTCGAACCTGCGGCGCTGCGGCCTCCGGGTACGCGACACGCTCCACCTGCGCCCGGTGGACGTGGGCGCGGCGCTGGCGGCGCGGACGTACACCACGGCCGTGGACGTGGTGCTGGAGGTCGGGGACGACTTCTGCCCGTGGAACGCCGGGCGCTGGCGGCTGGCCGGGGACACCGGCGGCGCCGTCTGCGAGCGCACCGGCGATCCGGCCGAGCTGGTGCTGGGCGTACGGGAGTTGGGCGAGGTGTACCTGGGCGGGACGTCCCTGGCGGCGCTGGCCGGTGCCGGGCGGGTGCGGGAGCTGCGGCCGGGGGCGCTGGAGCGGGCCGACGCGGCGTTCTCCTGGCCCGTGGCGCCGTGGCTGCCGCACGGCTTCTAGGGCCTGTTCCGGGCTCGGGCTCAGCCCTTCTGGCAGGCGGGGCACCAGAACAGGTTGCGGGCGGCGAGCGGGGCGGTGCGCACCCGCTCGCCGCACAGGTGGCAGGGCATCCCGGCACGCCGGTAGACGTACACCTCGCCGCCGTGGTCGTCCACGCGCGGCGGGCGGTTCATGGCCTCGGGGGTGTGCTCGGGGCGCACGGTGTCGATGCGGTTGTTGCGCACCCCCTCCCGCATCAGCTCGACCAGATCCGCCCAGATCGTGTCCCACTCGGCACGGGTGAGGTCCTTTCCCGGCCGGTAGGGGTCGATGCCGTGTCGGAAGAGGACCTCGGCGCGGTAGACGTTGCCGACGCCCGCGACGACCTTCTGGTCCATCAGCAGCGCGGCGATCGTGGTGCGGCTGCGGGATATCCGCGCCCAGGCCCGGCCGGGGTCGGCGTCGGCGCGCAGCGGGTCGGGGCCCAGCCGCTCGCCGACCGCCCGTCTGCCCTCGTCGGTGATCAGCTCGCAGGTGCTGGGGCCGCGCAGGTCGGCGTATACGCGGGGGGCCTCCTCGGTGGCCAGCCGCAGCCGTATCTGCCCGACGGGGGCGGGCGGCGGTCCGTCGCCCTGGGTGAAGCCGCCGTACAGGCCCAGGTGGATGTGGATCCAGTCGCCGCCCGCCGGATCGCCGGAGCCGGGGAAGCCGGGGAAGCCGAGGAAGAGGTGCTTGCCGTGGGCGTCGGCGCCGCCGAGCGTCCGGCCGTCGACGCGGGCGGCGCCGGCGGCGAACCTGCCCTGCGGGCTGGACGCCCGCACGGGCCGGCCGCCGAACCTCTCGCCGAGGTCGGCGGCCAGCCGGTGGATGGTGTGGCCTTCTGGCACGGGTGGGGCCGTTCCTGTTCCTGTCGTCCTCGGTCGCCGCCGGCCGCCGTCGGCCGGTTTCCGTCGTGCGGGCCGCCGGGCCGCGGCGGTCAGTCGTGCCGCGGGTGGTGCGGCGGGATCGGCGGGAGCTCGCCGGTGCGCTCGTACTCCGCGAGCATCGCGATGCGGCGCGCGTGCCTCTCGGCCCCGGAGAAGGGGGTGGCCAGGAACGCCTCGACGAGGGAGACGGCCTCCTCGGTGGAGTGCATCCGGGCGCCGACGGCGATCACGTTGGCGTCGTTGTGCTCCCGGCCCAGCTTCGCCGTCTCCAGGCTCCAGGCCAGCGCGGCCCGTACGCCCGCGACCTTGTTGGCGGCGATGGCCTCGCCGTTGCCCGAGCCGCCGATCACGACGCCCAGGGCCGCGCCGTCGGCGGCCGTGCGCTCCGCGGCGCGCAGGCAGAAGGGCGGGTAGTCGTCCTCCGCGTCGTAGATGTGCGGGCCGCAGTCGACGGGCTCGTGCCCGGCCTCCTTCAGCCACTGGACGAGGTGGTTCTTCAGTTCGTAGCCGGCGTGGTCGGAGCCGAGGTAGACGCGCATGGGGGTGAGTCTATTCGCGGCCGCGGTCACGAGTTCCGGCCGACCAGCCTCCAGGCCGCGGGGAGGGCCCCCATGGCCAGGGCCGCCTTGAGGACGTCGCCGACCAGGAACGGCACCAGTCCGGCGGCGAGTGCCTCGCCCGCCGACATGCCCGTGGCCAGCGCCAGGTAGGGGACGCCGACGCCGTAGATGATCACGGTGCCCACCGCCATGGTCCCGGCCGTGCGCAGCACACCGCGGTCGCCGCCGCGGCGGGCCAGGGCGCCGACGACGACGGCGGCCAGCAGCATGCCGAGGATGTACCCGAAAGCGGGCATCGCGGCGCCCGAGCCGCCGTCCGAGAACCACGGCACCCCGGCGACGCCGGCGGCGGCGTACAGGCCCAGGGCGGCGAAGGCCCGGCGGGCGCCCAGTCCGGCGCCCACCAGCAGGGCGGCGAAGGTCTGGCCGGTCACGGGCACGGGCGAGCCGGGCACGGGGACGGCGAGCTGCGCGGCCACTCCGGTGAGCGCGGCGCCGCCGAGGACCAGCGCCGCGTCGCGCACCCGGGCGCGGGCCGCGGTGGAGGCGGGCAGCACATCGGCCAGGACGGCGCCCGGACGGACGGTGGCGGTGGTCGCGGCAGGGGTGGTCATCATGGCTCCGGTGTCGTACGGGTTGGCGGGACGCCATGACGCTAACCGAGATCGGGGCCGGTCATGCCGTGAGATTGACGACACGCGTCCACCGGGGCGGCCGGGACGGGGCGGCGGCGGGCCGGCGGGCGCTTTGCCTCCGGGCGGGGTCGCCGCCCACACTGGGCAGGATCCGGAGCAGATCGTTCCGGCACCCCGATCCCCGAACGGCACACCCCCCATGTCCGGTACCCCGCCAGAGCCGCTGACCACCGACTCCGCCGGCAGGCCCCCGGCCGCCTCCGGCCCCCCGCCGCCCCCGTCCCTCACCCACGGCCTGCGGCAGCGCCACCTGTCGATGATCGCGCTCGGCGGGGTGATCGGCGCCGGCCTCTTCGTGGGCTCCGGCGCGGGCATCGCCGCCGCCGGGCCGTCGATCGTGCTGGCGTACGCGGCCTCCGGGCTGCTGGTGATGCTGGTGATGCGGATGCTCGGCGAGATGTCGGCCGCCCATCCCGCCTCCGGTTCCTTCTCGGTGCACGCCGAGCGGGCGCTCGGACCGTGGGCCGGTTTCACCTCCGGATGGATCTTCTGGACGCTGCTGTGCGTGGCGGTCGCCGTGGAGGCGATCGGCGCGGCGGCGATCGTGACGGAGTGGCTGCCGGGCACCCCGGACTGGTTCTGGGTCGCCGTGTTCATGGCGGTCTTCTGCGGCGTCAACCTGCTGTCGGTGCGGAACTTCGGCGAGTACGAGTTCTGGTTCGCCGCCCTGAAGGTCGCCGCGATCGTGCTCTTCCTCCTCCTGGGCGTCCTGGCCGTCCTCGGCCTGCTGCCCGGCACCGCCTCCCCCGGCGCCGCCAACCTGACCGGGCGGGGCGGACTGCTCCCCAACGGCACCGAGGGCCTGGTGGTCGGCCTGCTGGCCTCCGTGTTCGCCTACGGCGGCCTGGAGACGGTGACGATCGCGGCGGCCGAGTCGCAGGACCCGGTGCGGGGCGTGGCGAAGGCCGTGCGCACCGCGATGTGGCGGATCGCGGTGTTCTACGTCGGCTCGATGGCGGTGATCGTCACGCTGATCCCCTGGCACGCCCCGTCGGTGCTGGAGGGGCCGTACGCCGCGGTGCTGGACCACCTGGGCATCCCGGCCGCCGCCCAGATCATGAACACGGTGGTGCTGGTGGCCCTGCTGTCGGCGATGAACGCCAACATCTACGGTGCCTCGCGCATGGCGTACTCCCTGGTGCGCCGCGGCGAGGGCCCGGCCGTCCTGGGACGGGTGACGGGAGGAGTGCCGCGCCGTACGGTGCTGGCCTCCTCGGCCTTCGGCTTCTTCGCGGTGCTGCTCAGCCTCTGGTGGCCGGACACCGTCTTCGCCTGGCTGCTGAACACGGTGGGCGCGGCCGTGCTGGTGGTGTGGGGCTTCATCGCGGCCTCCCAGTTGCGCACCCGGCGGCGGCTGGAGCGGGAGGCGCCGGAGCGGCTGGTGGTGCGGATGTGGCTGTTCCCGGGGCTCACCTGGGCCTCGCTGGCGGCGGTGGCGGCGGTGCTGCTGCTGATGCTGCGCGAGGGCGACACCCGGGTCCAGCTCGCCTGCACCGCCGGACTCACCCTGGCGCTGGCGGTGGCCGGAGGGCTGCGGCAGCGGGCGCGCCGGAACCGGTAGGCGGGCAGGAAGACGCCCCCGCGGCGCACCACACCGTACGCCTTGTTGCCCTGGAAGCGCTGTTGCAACTAATGTGCAACAAGATGGATGCCGGGCCCCGCACCCTCCGCCTCCCCGCGGCGGGGCCCGTCCCGCGGACGTGATCGTCTTCTCTCGGTCCTCACACACCGCGGGATCCGGGGAAACGGCAGGGGGACGGCCCGCGCGCGGCCATGGTGCGCGCGGGCCGTCCCCCTGTCCGTACCGCCGCCGGCACCCGGCCCGGGTGCCGGCGGTGCGGGCTCAGTCGAACCTCGGCTCCTGTGTCCGGGTGCGCTTCAGCTCGAAGAAACCCGGGGTCGAGGCCACCAGCAGGGTGCCGTCCCACAGCCGGGCGGCGGCCTCGCCCTTCGGGGCGGGGGTGACGACCGGCCCGAAGAAGGCCACCCGCTCCCCGTCCGTGCCCGGTACGGCGATCACCGGGGTGCCGACCTCCTGGCCGACCAGGCCGATGCCCTCCTCGTGCGAGGCGCGCAGCCGCCCGTCGTGGGCGTCGGTGTCCGCCGCGTCCGCCAGGTCCGCCGGGAGGCCGACCTCCGCCAGGGCGTCCACGAGCGTCTCGCGGTCCCGGGGGCGGCCCTGGAGGTGGAAACGGGTGCCCAGGGCGGTGTAGAGCGGGCCGAGCACCTCGGCGCCGTGCTTCTGCTCAGCGGCGATCAGCACCCGCACCGGGCCCCAGGCGCTCCTCATCAGCTCGGCGTAGCCCTCGGGCAGTTCCTCCAGCCGGTTCTCGTTGAGCACGGACAGGCTCATCACGTGCCAGCGCACCTCGACCGGGCGGACCTTCTCCACCTCCAGCATCCAGCGAGAGGTCAGCCAGGCCCATGGGCACACGGGGTCGAACCAGAAGTCGGCCGGGGTCGTGCTCGTGCTCTCGGCTGTCCGGGACATGTGCGTCTCCTCCTCGTCCGGGATCGTCATGGGACCGTGCCGGTGCCTACCGGTTCCGTGCCCGGCCTGCGCGCGAGCCCGGCGGCGGCTGCCGCCGGGGCGGGCACGCCGGAGCAGAACACCGGACGGCGGCCGGTGATTCCCGGCCACGGCGGGGACGGCGCGGCGGTGCGGCACCGCATGGGATCCTGAGCCTTCCGAACCACCCGCTGTATCGACATGCGAGACGAGGGAGTCACGCCGTGCCCGGTGAGAACCTGACCCGTGACGAGGCCCGGGAGCGTGCCCGGCTGCTGACCGTGGACGGGTACGACGTCGCACTCGACCTGCGCTCCGCGGTCGGCCCCCATTCCGGGGCCGGGCCCCGTACCTTCCGTTCCACCACCACGGTCCGCTTCCGCTGCGCGGAGCCGGGCGCCGCCACCTTCGCCGACCTGATCGCGCCGGAGGTCTCCTCCGTGACGCTCAACGGCCGGGAGCTCCACGTGGCGAAGGTGTTCGACGGCTCGCGCCTCGCACTCGACTCGCTGGCGGCCGAGAACACGCTGATCGTGGACGCCTGGTGCGCGTACAGCCGCACGGGCGAGGGGCTGCACCACTTCGTCGACCCGGAGGACGGCGAGACCTACCTCTACACCCAGTACGAGCCCGCCGACGCCCGCCGGGTCTTCGCGAACTTCGAGCAGCCCGACCTCAAGGCGCCCTTCACCTTCACCGTCACCGCCCCCGCCGGCTGGACGGTGCTGAGCAACAGCGCTCCCGAGGACGGGCCGCGGCCGGTCGGCGAGGGGGCGGCCCTGTGGCGGTTCGCGCCCACGAAGCCGATCTCCACGTACATCACGGCGGTCGTCGCGGGCCCGTACCACCATGTCACCGACGTCTACCGGCGCGTCCTGGCGGACGGTACCGAGCTGGTGGTCCCGCTCGGGGCGCTGTGCCGCAAGGGACTGGCCCGGTACTTCGACGCCGAGGAGGTCTTCACCGTCACCAAGCAGGGCCTGGACTTCTTCCACGACCACTTCGACTACCCGTACCCGTTCGGCAAGTACGACCAGGCGTTCGTGCCCGAGTACAACCTGGGGGCGATGGAGAACCCGGGGTGCGTGACCTTCCGCGAGGAGTTCGTCTTCCGCGGCAAGGTGACCGACGCCGCCTACGAGGGCCGCGCCAACGTCGTCCTGCACGAGATGGCGCACATGTGGTTCGGCGACCTGGTCACCATGGAGTGGTGGGACGACCTGTGGCTCAAGGAGTCCTTCGCGGACTTCATGGGCGCCCTGTCGCTGGCGGAGGCCACCCGGTTCACCGACGGCTGGGTCACCTTCGCCAACCGCCGCAAGTCCTGGGCGTACCGCGCCGACCAGCTCCCCTCCACCCACCCGGTCACCGCGGACATCCGGGACCTGGAGGATGCCAAGCTCAACTTCGACGGCATCACCTACGCCAAGGGCGCCTCGGTCCTCAAGCAGCTCGTCGCCTACGCCGGGCGCGACGCGTTCATGGAGGGCGCGCGCCGCTACTTCAAGCGCCACGCCTGGGGCAACACCCGGCTGGCGGACCTGCTGTCGGTCCTGGAGGAGACCTCCGGCCGGGACATGGCGACCTGGTCGCGGGCCTGGCTGCAGACCGCCGGGGTCAACTCCCTGACCCCGCACGCCGTCTGCGACGCCGCGGGCCGGATCACCGAGCTGGCGATCACCCAGGAGGCGCCCGAGGAACACCCGGTGCTGCGCCCGCACCGGGTCGCGGTCGGCCTGTACCGGCGGCAGGACGCGGGCGGGGCACTGGAGCGCTACGCCCGCGCGGAGGTGGACGTCACCGGGGCGCGGACGGTCGTGGCGGAGCTGGCCGGGGCCGGGCGGCCGGAGCTGATCGTCGTCAACGACGAGGACCTGACGTACTGCAAGGTCCGCTTCGACGAGACCTCCCTGGCCACCCTCCGCGACCATCTGGGCTCGGTCACCGAGCCGCTGACCCGCGCGCTGTGCTGGTCGGCGCTGTGGAACCTCACCCGTGACGCGCTGATGCCCGCGCACGACTTCCTGGGCCTGGTGCTGCGCTTCGCGGGCGAGGAGAGCGACATCGGCGTGGTGCAGATGCTGCACGCCTGGGCGCGCACCGCCCTGGTGCACTACGTGGCGCCCGCCGCGCGCGGGGAGAGCGCCCGGGAGCTCACCCAGGGCGCGCTGCGGCATCTGCGGCAGGCCGCCCCCGGCAGCGACCACCAGCTCGCCTGGGCGCGGTTCTTCGCCTCCCTCGCGCACGACGAGCACGACCTGCAGATGCTGGACCGGCTGCTGGCGGGGACCGGCCGGATCGACGGGCTGGAGATCGACCAGGAGCTGCGCTGGACCTTCCTGGAGCCGCTGGCCGCCCACGGCGCGGCCGACGAGGCGCGGCTGGCGGCCGAGCTGGCGCGCGACGACACCGCCTCGGGCCGGCGCCACCAGGTGCGCTGCCTGGCCGCGCGGCCTTCCGCCCGGGTCAAGGAGCGGGCCTGGTCGGACGTGGTGGACTCCGACCGGCTCTCCAACGCGCTGGTGGAGGCGACCATCTCCGGCTTCGACCAGCCGGGGCAGCGGGAGCTGCTGGCGCCGTACGCGCCGCGCTACTTCGAGGCGCTGGAGCGGGTCTGGGCCGAGCGGTCCATCGAGATCGGCATGGCGGTCGTCCGCGGCCTGTACCCGGCGCTGCAGGACGCCGGGGCCGTGGTGGAGCTGACCGACGCCTGGCTGACGGACCATCCGGACGCCGCCCCGGCGCTGCGCCGGCTGGTGCTGGAGGCCCGCGACGACACCGCCCGGGCGCTGCGCGCCCAGGAGTGCGACGCGCGCGCCCGCGTCTGACCGGGGCGGGGCGGGACGGCGGGTGGCGGGCACCGCCCGGGAGGTCGTCTCCCGCCCCCCGGCTCCTCCGGCTCTCCGCCGACGTGACACGCACCGCGCCAGGCCGGCGACCGTTCCGGCCGTTTCGGTCGCCTCAGCCGTTTCGGCCGCCGCCGCGCAAGGAACGCGGTTCCAATGAACGATCCGTCTTTCACCGCCCCCTTGTGGGTGTGGGCCGCGCTGACCGTCGGCATCGCCGTGATGCTCGCCGTCGACCTGCTCGCCCACCGCGACAACCACGTGATCGGCCTACGCGAGGCCACGATCTGGAGCGCGGTGTGGATCGCCGTGGGCCTGGGC
Organism: Streptomyces carminius; assembly: GCF_002794255.1. GTDB lineage: Bacteria > Actinomycetota > Actinomycetes > Streptomycetales > Streptomycetaceae > Streptomyces > Streptomyces carminius. Next base: position 348,514 of record NZ_PGGW01000069.1, on the reverse strand, counting down.
TTCGGCCTGGTGCTGTGGGCCTGGCAGGGGGGCGAGACGGCCGGCACCTACTACTCGGGCTACCTGATCGAGAAGGCGCTGTCGGTCGACAACATCTTCGTCTTCGCGCTGATCTTCTCGTTCTTCGCCGTCCCCGACGCCTACCAGCACAAGGTCCTCTTCTGGGGTGTGATCGGCGCGCTCGCCGCCCGTCTGGCGTTCATCTTCGTGGGGGCCCGGCTGCTGGAGATCTTCTTCTGGACCGCCTACCTCCTCGGCGCGTTCCTGATCTGGACCGGCTGGAAGATGGCCTTCTCGCACAACGAGGAGGTCGACCCCGACCGCAACCCGGTGGTGCGCCTGATCCGCAAGGTCGTCCCGACCGATCCCCGGTACCACGGCAGCCGGTTCCTCGTCCGGCTCGACGGCCGCCGGGTGGTCACCCTGCTGTTCGTCGCACTCGTCGCGATCGAGGCCACCGACCTGGTCTTCGCCGTCGACTCCGTCGCGGCCGTCCTGGCCATCACCACCAACACCTTCCTGGTGTGGACGGCCAACGCCTTCGCCATCCTCGGCCTGCGCAGTCTGTACTTCTGCCTGGCCGGGCTGCTGCGGCGCTTCGTCCACCTCCACTACGGTCTGGCGTTCCTGCTCGCCTTCGCCGGCGCCAAGCTGATCCTGTCCGAGACCCCCGTGGGCAAGCTGCCCATCCCCCTCACCCTCGGGGTCATCGTCGTCACCATCACCGTCTCCGTCGTCTCCTCCCTGGTGTCCACCCGCTCCCGGGGCGGGGACAGCAGTGAGAACAGCGGGGAGGACAGCAGTGAGGACAGCGGGGAGGACAGCGGGGACGGCCCACCGGGCGGCAGGCCCGAGCCGCGCCGCGCGGCGCCGGACTGACCGCCCGGGCGGAGGGGGACGCGGAGAGGGGGTGGCGCCCGGACGCCACCCCCTCTCCGTGTGCGCCGTACGCGCTCCGGCTCCTCCCGCTCCCGGTGTCAGACCGCCGCGGCGGCGTCCGCCGCCTGTGCCCTCAGGGCACGCTCGATCCCGGCGCGGGACTCGACCACCAGCCGGCGCAGGGCGGCACTGGGCCCGGCCGCCGCCAGCCAGGCGTCCGTGGCGCGCAGGGTCTCCTCGGAGACCTGGAGGGACGGGTAGAGCCCGACCGCGATCTGCTGCGCCATCTCGTGGCTGCGCGACTCCCACACGCCCTTGAGCGCGTCGAAGTACTTCGCGGTGTAGGGGGCGAGCAGTTCGCGCTGGTCGGTCTGGACGAAGCCGGAGATGACCGCCTCCTGCATGGCGTTGGGCAGCTTGTCCGACTCCACGACCTGGGCCCAGGCCTCGGCCTTGGCCTCCTCGGTGGGCCGGGCCGCCCGGGCGGCGGCCGCGTGCCGCTCGCCGGCCGAGGTCCGGTCGCGCGCCAGCTCGGCCTCGACGGCCGCCTCGTCGGCGCGCCCGGTGGCCGCCAGGCGGTGCAGCAGCGCCCAGCGCAGCTCGGTGTCCACGGTCAGGCCCTCGATCTCCTCGCTGCCGCCCAGCAGTCCGGCGAGCAGGTAGAGCTGCTCCTCGGTACGGGCGGTCGCGGTCAGGGCCCGCGCCCAGGCGAGCTGGTGGTCGCTGCCGGGCTCGGCGGCGAGCAGCCGCTCCAGTGCCGCGTCGGACCAGCGCAGCAGCCCCGTCTCGCGCCAGGCGGGGGCCGCGTACAGGTCCAGGGCGAGCTTGACCTGCCGCTGGAGGGACTGCACGACACCGATGTCGGACTCCTTGCCGATGCCGGAGAGCACCAGCTCCAGGTAGTCGCGGGTGGCCAGCTCGCCGTCCCGGGTCATGTCCCAGGCCGAGGCCCAGCACAGGGCGCGCGGCAGCGACTCGGCGAAGTCGCCCAGGTGCTGGGTGACGGTGGCCAGCGACTCGGGGTCGAGCCGGACCTTGGCGTACGACAGGTCGTCGTCGTTGAGCAGGAGCACGGCCGGGCGGCGGGTGCCGGCCAGCTCGGGCACCTCGGTCAGCTCGCCGTCCACGTCCAGCTCGACGCGGCCGGTGCGCACCAGCTTCCCGTCCTCCAGTTCGTAGGAGCCCACCGCGATGCGGTGCGGGCGCAGCAGCGGCTCACCCTGGGCGCCCTCGGGCAGGGCCGGGGCCTCCTGGCGCACCGCGAAGGAGGCGATCGTCCCGTCCTCGCCGACGGTGAGCTCGGGCCGCAGGATGTTGATGCCCGCGGTCTCCAGCCAGGCCCGCGACCAGGTCTTCAGATCCCGGCCGGAGGTCTCCTCCAGCGCGGTGAGCAGGTCGGTCAGCCGGGTGTTGCCCCAGGCGTGGCGCTTGAAGTACGTCCGCACACCGCTGAAGAACGCCTCCTCGCCGACGTAGGCGACGAGCTGCTTGAGGACGGAGGCGCCCTTGGCGTAGGTGATGCCGTCGAAGTTGACCAGGACGTCGTCCAGATCCCGGATCTCGGCCATGATCGGGTGGGTGGAGGGGAGCTGGTCCTGGCGGTAGGCCCAGGTCTTCATGGAGTTGGCGAAGGTGGTCCACGCCTGCGGCCAGCGGCTGCCGGGGGCGGCGGCCTGGCAGGCGATGGAGGTGTAGGTGGCGAACGACTCGTTCAGCCACAGGTCGTTCCACCACTCCATGGTGACCAGGTCGCCGAACCACATGTGGGCCAGCTCGTGGAGGATGGTCTCGGCGCGCACCTCGTAGGCGGCGTCCGTCACCTTGGAGCGGAAGACGTACTGGTCGCGGATGGTGACCGCGCCGGCGTTCTCCATCGCGCCCGCGTTGAACTCGGGGACGAAGAGCTGGTCGTACTTGGCGAAGGGGTAGGGGAGGCCGAACTTCTCCTCGAACCAGTCGAAGCCCTGCCGGGTGACGGCGAAGATCGCGTCCGAGTCGAGGTGCTCGGCCAGCGACGGGCGGCAGTAGACGCCCAGCGGCACGCTGCGCCCCTTGCCGTCCTCCCAGCTGCTGTGCACCGAGTGGTACGGGCCGGCGATCAGCGCGGTGATGTAGGAGGAGATGCGCGGCGTCGGCTCGAAGCGCCAGACGTTGTCGCGCGGCTCCGGGGTGGGCGAGTTGGAGATCACCGTCCAGCCCTCGGGAGCGGTGACGGTGAAGGCGAAGGACGCCTTGAGGTCGGGCTGCTCGAAGACGGCGAAGACCCGGCGGGCGTCGGGCACCTCGAACTGGGTGTAGAGGTACGCCTGCTGGTCGACGGGGTCGACGAAGCGGTGCAGACCCTCACCGGTGTTGGTGTACGCGCAGTCGGCGGCGACCCGCAGTTCGTTGCGGCCCTCGACCAGGCCGGGCAGGGCGATGCGGGAGTCGGCGAACACTTCGGCGGGGTCGAGGGCCACACCGTTGAGGAGGACCTCGTGCACGGTGGGGGCCACCAGGTCGATGAAGCTCTCCCCCGCCTCCCGGGCGTCGAACCGCACCGTGGTGACCGAGCGGAAGGTACCTCCGTCCTGGGCGCCGGAGAGGTCCAGCTCGATCTCGTAGGCGTCCACCTCGAGCAGACGGGCTCGCTCCCGCGCCTCTTCACGCGTGAGGTTCGTACCAGGCACCTGCGTCATCTCCTTCTCTCGGACCGTGTGTCCGGCCATCCTCGCACTCCTGCCGGGGCCTTGCCCGGATGAGCGCGGAGGCTGTTCCCCGCCGGACCGGACCATCGTCAACCTGGGGTTGACGATAGCCTGTCGTCAACCTACGGTTGACGTATGACAGATCCCGGAAACCCCGCACCCCTGACCGCGTCCATCCGCCTCGACGACCTGATCCACGGCATCAAGAAGACCCACGAGGACGTCCTGGACCAGCTCTCCACCGCCGTCCTCACCGCCGAGCACCTCGGCGAGGTGGCCGACCACCTGATCGGCCACTTCGTGGACCAGGCCCGGCGCTCGGGCGCCTCCTGGACCGACATCGGGCGGAGCATGGGCATCACCAAGCAGGCCGCCCAGAAGCGCTTCGTCCCCAAGGCCCCCGGCACCTCGGACCTCGACCCCGCCCAGGGCTTCGGCCGCTTCACCCCGCGCGCCAGGAACACGGTGGTGGCGGCCCAGAACGAGGCCACCGCGGCGGGCCACCCCGAGATCACCCCGCCGCACCTGGCCCTGGGCCTGCTGAGCGAGCCGGAAGGGCTCGCCGCGAAGGCGATCACCGCACAGGGCGTGACGCCGGAGGCCGTCCGGCAGGCTCTCACCGACACCCTGCCGCCCGCCTCGGGCGAGGCGGGGAAGACCGACCTCATCCCGTTCGACGCCGGGAGCAAGAAGGCCCTGGAGCTCACCTTCCGCGAGGCGCTGCGCCTGGGCCACAACTACATCGGCACCGAGCACCTGCTGCTCGCCCTGCTGGAGCAGGAGCACGGGCAGGGACCGCTCAGCGGCCTGGGCCTCACCAAGGAGGCCGCCGAGACGTACGTCACCGAGGCGCTGGCCGTCATCCGCGCCGACCTCGGACGGGGGTGAGCGTGCGGGGCGAGCGCGCCCCCGCGCCCGGAAACCGCACGACGGCCGCGCGGGCTCCGGCAGCCGGACGGACGGGCAGGCGCACTGTGCGGTCCCGCCGCTCCCGGCGAGCGGCGGGACCGCGCGTCCGTGTTCCGGGGCTGCCGGGCGAACGTGCGGTGAGCGGCGGGTGACGGTCACGGGGTGCGGTGATCCATGCGGCGTGATCGGTGCCGGGCGTTCCCGTGCCGTTGGAGCGCGGGTCACCGGCGGTGCCGACGATCCCCGTGGGAGGGGGAACGCCCCGCTCCGCGTCCGCACCCGGGGAGACGTCCATGTCCCGCAGCAGACCCGAATCCGTCACCGGCCGCCGCCCGCTCACCCGCCGTACGCTGCTCACCGCCGCCGGGGTCGCCGGGGCGGCCGGTGCCACCACCGGGCTGGGCGCCGTCCTCCACGCGGGCGGCGAGTCGGCCGGTGCCGCCACCCCGGCCGCCCCGAGCGCACCCTCCGCCACCGCACCCACCGCACCCGCACCCGCACCCGCACCGGCCGGCCCCTCCCCCGCCGGGACCACGCTGGAGAGCGTCGCCGCGCCGCGCGGCACCACCGGCTACCGGCGGCTGGCCGCGGGGCCGGGCTGGCCCCGCGTGGTGCGCGAGGAGCTGGCCCCCGCCGGGCGGCGGCGCGAGGAGAAGCGCACGGTCCTGCTCTCCTTCGTCCACCTCACCGACGCCCACCTCACCGACGTGCAGCATCCGGTGCGCTTCGAGTACCTGCGTGCCGCCGAGCCCCGCGCCTGGCGCCCGCAGGAGGCGCTCACCGTCCACGGCCTGGTGTCGATGGTCGAGCGGATCAACGCGCTGCGCGGCGGCCCGGCCACCGGCGCGCCCCTGGACTTCGCGATGACCACCGGCGACAACACGGACAACAACTGCCGCGCCGAGGTGGAGTGGTTCCTCACCGCGATGAGCGGCGGCCGCATCACCCCCAACACCGGTGACCCGGGCGGCTACGAGGGCGTGCAGGACTCCGGGCTGCCGCTGTACTGGCACCCGGAGAAGCCGCTGGACGGCATCGACCGGCGGCACGGCCTGCCGCACCTGCCCGGCCTCCTCGGCGCCGCCACCGGGCGGCTGACCAGCCCCGGGCTGGGCATCCCCTGGTACTCCACCGTCGGCAACCACGACAACCTCGTCGGCGGCCACTACGCGGTGGACCCGTACTTCGCCGAACTGGCCGTGGGCGACCGCAAGCTGTACGAGCTGCCGGCGGCCGAGGCCGCCGCGATGCGCGCGTCGATCAGCGCCGGGACCGACACCCGGGGCTCGGCCCTGCGGCGGCTGCTGCGCGGGCACGCCCGCCGGACGCGCACCGTCACCCCCGACCCGGCCCGCGTCCCCCTGACCAACCGCCAGTACGCCGAGGCGCACCTGGACCCGGCGTACACCGGCCCGGGGCCCGCCGGGCACGGCTACACCGCCGAGTCCGTGGCCGAGGGGCGGCTGTACTACTCGTTCCGCGCCCCGGGGAACGCCTCGGGAAACACGGTGGGGAGCACGGCGGGGAACGTCGTGGGGATCAGTCTGGACACCACCAACCCCGACGGCGACCACCGGGGCCACCTCGCCGCCCCGCAACTGCGCTGGCTGGACCGCGAGCTGGCCCGCCACCGCGACGACCACGTGCTGGTCTTCAGCCACCACCCCGCCGCCTCCACGCCGGTGGGCGGTGACGCGCTGCTGGCCGTACTGGCGCGGCACCCGAACGTGGTGGCCTGGCTCAACGGGCACAGCCACCGCAACCGGATCACGCCGCGCGGGCACTTCTGGGAGATCACCACCGCCTCGCACGTGGACCATCCGCAGCTCGCCCGCGTCGTCGAGCTGACGGACAACGGGGACGGGACGCTGTCGCTGTTCACCACCTGCGTGGAGTCGGCCGCCCCGTACGCCGCCGAGCCCGGCGACCTCTCCCCCGCCGCGCTGGCCTCCCGCTACCGGGAGCTGGCCTTCAACGCCCCGGGCCGGCTCGACATCCTGGCCGGGGAGCCGGACGACCGCAACACCGAGCTGCTGCTGCGGCGGCGCTGACACCGGCGCTCCGGCCGGTGACCGGGGTCACCGGCCGGAGCCGGACTTCTCCGCCGCCTCGTCCGTCCTGTCCGGCTCGCCCGCTCCGCTCCCCCGGCCGCGCGCCCGGTCGAGCCGGGCGATCACCGGCCCGGCCGTGACGCCGTGCAGGACGACCGAGGCCAGCACGGTGAACGTCACCACCGCCCACAGCTCCCGCTCCGGCACCGGGAAGTCCGTCTGCCCCAGCCCGTAGGCCAGGTAGTACAGCGAACCGATGCCCCGGATGCCGTAGGCGGCGACCACCCGGCGCTCCCGGCGCACCGGGGAGCCGCCCAGCAGTCCGGCCCACCCCGCCGCCGGACGGATCACCAGCAGCACCAGCAGCGCCACGGCGGCGCCCCACCACGTCAGGTGGGACAGGCCGCCCAGCGCCACGAAGGCGCCCAGCAGGAACAGCAGCCCCGCGGTGAGCAGGCGCTCGACCTGCTCCACGAAGTCGTGCAGGACCTTGTGGTAGCCGTGGGCGCGCTCGGCCGCCCGGACGGCGCAGGCGGTGGTGAACACGGCGAGGAAGCCGTAGCCGCCCGCCAGCTCGGTCAGGCCGTACGACAGGAAGGTGGCGCCCAGCGCGACGAAGCCGTCCCGGTGCCGGGAGAGCCGCAGCAGTCGCGAGGGGGCCCGGAAGAACAGCCAGCCCAGCAGCCGGCCGACCAGCAGTCCGCCGAGCACTCCGACGACGCACTTGTAGAGCACGTCCTCCAGCACCCACGAGCCGACCCAGTCGGCCGACCAGCCACTGCCCGCGGCGACGGCCAGCGCGACGGCGGCGTAGGTCAGGGGGAAGGCGAGCCCGTCGTTCAGACCCGCCTCGCTGGTCAGGGCGAACCGCACCTCGTCCTCGTCGTGTTCCTCCTCGGTCGGCTCGCCCACCTGCACCTCCGAGGCGAGCACCGGATCGGTGGGGGCCAGCACCGCGGCCAGCAGCAGCGCGGCGGCCGGCGGCCAGTCCAGCAGCCACCACGCCGCCCCGGCGGTGGCCACCACGGTCAGCGGCATCGTGATGCCCAGCAGCCGCCAGGTGGTGGCCCAGCGGCGCAGGCCGACGGGCCGGTTGAGGGCCAGTCCGGCTCCCATCAGCGAGATGATCACGCAGATCTCGGTGGCATGCTCGACGAGCAGCCGGTCGCCCACCGGATCGACGGCGGGCAGCGGCAGGGGCAGGAGGTACACGCCGATGCCGCACAGCAGGAACACCAGGGGCAGCGACAGCGGCCGCCGCCCGGCCACCAGCCGGGGCAGCACCGCCGCGAGCAGCGCCCCGGCCCCCAGCCACGCGTACACGCCGTCGCCGATCGTCACCGTGCGGTTCCGCCTTCCCCTCCCCGCGCCGCCGTCCGGCGCCGCGACGCCCTGATACCCGCGAACGGGCAGGTCATGAGGGTGAGGTACGGCACGGCGGCGGCCGGAGGCGCGCCGGGACGCGGACCGTCACGGGCGCTCCGCACGGGCGAGGTACCGGCGGAGCGCGGCGGCCGCGGCGGCCCGCAGCGGCCGGGGGCGGCGGCCGACGCCCAGGGCGGTCCGTACCGCCTCGTCCAGCAGGCACTCGGCGAGCACCGGCCCCAGCGGGGCGACCGGCGCGGGCAGCCGCTCCGCGAACACCTGCCGTGCCGCGCGCCACAGGGCTTGCGCCTCGGGCGTGGGACGGGCGTGGCGAGCCTCGTAGGCGTCGGTGAAGGCCGCGAGCGCTTCGAAGTCCGGGGGCGGGCCGGTCAGTTCCATGCGGCGGCCGAGTTCGGCGTAGAAGGCGTACGCCGCGTCCCGTTCGGCGGCGGTGGCGGGCCGGGGGCCGTACCGGGCCGCGAAGCGCAGGGGGTGGACGCAGAACAGGCCCAGGACGTACGCGAACGCCCCGTCGTCCGCGGGCAGGCCGCGGTGGACGGCGCGCAGGTGCCGTACGGTCTCCCGCGCCGCCGCGGTGTCGAAGCCCTCCTCCAGCAGGCGGAAGAGGTGCGCGCCGGTGGCCTTGGCCCGGGCGGTCGGCCGCCGGGTGATCCCGCCGCTGTCCACCAGCGTCCGGGCGATCCCGGGGATGGCGAAGCAGCGGTAGAACGCCAGGTTGAGGCCGGTTTTCAGGGTCTTCGGGCAGGTGCGGGCCAGGGTCCGGTAGGCGGCCCAGGAAGGTTCGCCGCCCGGCTGCGGCCGGCAGTCGGCGGCGATCGGTTCGGACACGGTGGCCTGCGCTTCGGTCGGGGTCGGTCGGGATCTGCCGGGGTCGGCCGGAGTGGTCCGGGCCGGCCGGAGTGGTCCGGCGCTCAGCGCGCCCGCCGGACGGCCGCCAGGACCGCCGGGTGCCGCAGGTGCCGGGCGATGCGCACCAGGTGCGCGCGCTCCGCCCGGGCGTCGAGATCCGTCGCCAGCCGCCCCGGCCCCTCGGGAACGGGCCGGGGGCCGGGGGCCTGCCCCGTCCTGACCCGCCGGAGCGCGCCGAGGAAGGTGGCGGCGTCCTGCGCGGCCCTGAGGTCGTCGCCGGTCAGCCGGTGCCGTTCCGCGCTGCCGGCGACCTCCCGGGCGGGCCCGGGGACGACGTAGGGCTGGAGCGCCCGCTGCGCGTCGGTTATCTCGATGATGCGCCGGGCCAGCAGGTAGTCGACGCCGCTCAGCGCCAGGCGCCCGAAGAGCAGGTCCGCCGGCACCAGGGAGCGGCTCGGGGTCCGCTCCTGCATCGCCGCGTTCCACAGCGGGGCCAGGTGCAGGTAGTCCCGGCGGGCCGAGTGCCACCTGCGGGCGAGCGGGTAGAGGAAGCCCAGGGAGATCAGGGCGGCGCCGAGGGCCGACGTCGCCGGGCCGACGACGTTGCTGAGCACGTCCACCCGGTAGGCCTCCAGCACGATCCCGGTGATCGCGATCGTCTTGCACACGCCGTAGGTGCTGCAGGTGAGCACTCCGGCCAGGACCAGCCGCAGGCCGCGGCGCAGGGTGCGCTCGTCCGGCCGGACGCGGCGCAGGTGCCGCCGGCAGATCGCGGCGATGTGCAGGCACGCGTAGAACCAGCCGGCCTGGTACAGCATGAGGAAGGCGAAGATCACCGGCTGGTCGGCGTACTCGACGTCGAAGGTGAGGGGCACCGCCGGTCCCGCCGGGTCGCCCCAGGCGAACAGCCCGGCCAGGACCGCGATCAGGGCGAGGTACGCCGCGATGTGGCGGCGGGCCGCGGACCGGGGGCCGCCGCCGTCCGGGCGTTCCACGGGGGACCACGTCAGGGCCATGCCCTGGGCCAGGCCGCCGTAGAGGGTGACGAAACCGTAGACGAGGAGGGTGGCGAGGTTGGGGAGTCCGGTGACCTCCCCCACCGCGCGGTAGACGAGGGGGGAGCCGAAGAGGAAGGCGGCGGCGCCGGCCAGCAGGCTCACGGTGGAGACGGTGGCGACGGGCGCCGCGGCCCCGCCCCGCGACCGCACGATCCGCAGGAGGAAGATCAGGCAGGCGAAGCCGCTGACCGTGAGGTAGGCGGCGTTGTACACGCCCTCGGACACCGGCTCAGACACCCGTGTCCCCGATCTCGAAGGAGGCGGTCAGGGCCTTGTTGCGCTGCGGGGACATGTCCAGGCACTGGAGGAGGACGGTGCCCATGATCTCGGCCTCCAGCTCGGCGTCCTCGTCGTACTCGTCGCGGCCCAGGACCAGGCGCACGATGTCCGGGTCCATGACGCCGAACAGGGCTCTGGACACCTCGTCGTCGATCTTGCGGTGGTCGGCCGGCTCGTGGCCCAGGTGCAGGTGCATGAGCTCGTGGCAGACGACCTGGTGCTGGAGGAGCGGGCTGGCGTGCGCGTCGACGTAGATGTAGTCGGTGTCCTCGGACTGGGCGCAGTAGCCGGAGACCCGCAGTTGCAGGGGTTCGACGATCAGTCTGATGGGGCGGCCGCGACGGGCCGAGACGGCCTGGATCGCGTCCTGGAGTGAGGGGTCGGGGGGCAGGCCGAGCTCTCCGCGGACCCGGCGGGCCCAGCGCCGGCGCATCCACCATAACGAGAAGGCTCCCATGTCACCGCCTTCCGGTATATGCCACTCGCACAGGACAGGCCGGCGGAAGCGGGTGTCCGCCCCCGTCACGCGCCGTCCCCGGAAGCGGCCTCGTATCTGTCGACGAGCCGGCCGACCACGCGGCTGACCCGCTTGTCGGCCATGGCCCTGAGCAGGCGCAGGTTCTCCGTCGCCTTGACGACATAGGGATCGTCATCGTCCTGGACAAGGAACTCCTTCGTGAGACCGAAGCAGGCCGCCACGGCGCTCAGCGGCGAGGCGCTGAAGTAGCCGACGTCCACTCCGAAGAACTCGGCGAGCTGCTGGGCGAGCACGATGGACGGGTTGTTCGCCCCCTTGCGGAGGTTGGCGATGTGCTGCCGGTTGGTGCCGATCCCCCTGGCCACCTCGGCCTGGGTGTAGGGCTTGCCCGTCACGGGGGAGAGCCGGGTGCGCAGGAGGCATTCCAGGCGCCGGCCGAAGAGCCGGTCCTTGTCGATCTCGGGATCCACCTCGTCGTCCCGCAGGACGCCCTCGCGCAGCGCCCGGACGTACTCGGTGTCCACCCCGCAGCGGTCGGCGACCTCGGCACTGGTCCAGGGGCGCTGGAGGTGGGCCGGCTGGACGGCGGCGAACAGGAGGCCGAGCCGCGCCGCCACACGCTGCGACAGCTCCGAAGCGCCGGGCGCGTCCGCCATGCGGCAAGTCCCTTCCCGATCGTGTCCGGCCCCCCGCGCCCCGCCGCTCCGGCCGGTTCGGCCCGTCGCGGGAGGGGAGCCGCGGCCGGCACGGCATGAATGTTCCTCACCAGTAGTGTGCCGCCGCCGATCCTGGCGGACGAGAGCGGGGTGGTCAAGAATTCTTGACCGTCCGGCTTTCATGCGTCAGGATCGTGCCGCAGGGCCCGCACGGGGGATCCACGGGGGATCCACGGGGGATCCACGGGGGAAAGTCGGTCGGCCGACCGCACCATCTTCACCTGTTCCACTGTTCCACCTCTCCCCTTCCAGTCCCTCCCGTCGTCTTCCTTCCGCGCGGTCACGCATGCGCCGGTGCCGGACGGGACATCCCCTGCCGTGCGCCGTCGTGTGCCGTCGTCACGGCCCGTCCGGACGACCGGCAACCGGCAACCGGCAACCGGCAAGGATCGGGAGGGCGAGCACCACGACACCCGGAACCACCGGCATCCGGACCCGGCACCCGCCGTACGGCCGCCCGCGGTTCACCGCGGCCACCCGGCCGCGGTCCGGTGACGGCCGTACCGCGCCGACGGGGCACCGCCCGGTCCGCACACCCTCCTCCCCCACCCCCACGGCGCCACGCCGCCGTCATGTCCCGGGCGGACCGCCTCCGGGGACGGCGCCCCTCCGCGCGAGCCGGACGCCGCCCGTCCGGCCCCGGCGTCCGTGTCCCACCTCCGAGGACTCCGAGGAACCGCCCATGCCCACTCCCACCACGGCCCCGAGGGACCGGCTGACCGCGGCGTTCGGCCGCGCCGGAGCGGCCGGACGGGCCGCACTGGTCGGCTGTCTCCCCGCCGGCTGCCCCACCGCCGAGGACAGTGTCACCGCGCTGCGCACCCTGAGCTGGCACGTCGACGTCCTCGTGATCGGCCCCCCGCTCGGGGACCCGGCCGCGCCGCCGGTCACACCGGGCGCCGTGCTGGAGATCCTCCGGGAGGTGTCGGCGACCGCCGGCGTCCCGGTGGTGCTGATGACCGGGCGGGAGCTGCTGCTCCGGTCCGGTACCGGGGCGCTGGCCGCCGCCGCGGCCTCGGCGGGCGCGGCGGGCGTGGTGCTGCCCGATCTGCACCCGGCCGGCCCCGAGGCCGGCCACTGGCTCGCCGCCGCCGTACGGCACCGGCTCGCCACGACCTTCCTCGCCGACCACGACCGGTTCCCGGACGCGGCCGCCGCCTCCACCGGGTGGGTCCACCTCCCGGCCAACACCGATCCGGCGGGTGCCGCCGGAGTGCTCGATCTGACCGACCTCCGCCACCGCACCGGGCGGGCCAGACGGCTGACCAGCGCCCCCGTGTGCACCGGCATCGGCATCACCAGTCCCGAACTGGCCGCCGCGGCGGCGCCCGGGGTGGACGGCGTGGCCGTCGGCTCGGCCTTCGTCCAGGTTCTCAGGGACGCCCCGGAGCGGGGCGCCGGCATCAGCGAGCTCGACCACCGCGCCGCCCGCTACGCCGCCGCCCTGCGGGCCGTCCCCGGTGGTCGGCGGCGGGAATGCCGCCGGGAGGCGAACGGTTGCGAACGGTGGCTGGCGCGCCACGCGCCATGAGACCGGCCGACGATTGAGCGAGGTTGCCGATGAGCGTGTCCCTGCCGACCACCGGGGAAGCGGTTCCACCGGAGCCGGGACCCGTCCCTGATCCCGGCCTCGATCCGGACACGGACGCGGAGGCGGTGACGCGACCGGGGGCGGCATCCGGCATGGTCGTCCTCGGCGGCGAGGGCGGAGCTCCCGGCTGCGCGGACGGGGTGTGTGCCCTGTGAGCGGGGCGGAGCGGGAAACCGGCACGGTGCGGATCGAGGTCTGGTCGGACGTCGTCTGCCCCTGGTGCTACATCGGCAAGCGGCGTCTGGAGCGCGCCCTGGCGGACTTCGAGCACGCCGACGAGGTGACGGTCGTCTGGCGCAGCTTCCAGCTCGACCCGTCCTTCCCCAGGGGCGTACGGCAACCGGTGCCCGAGATGCTGGCGAAGAAGACCGGCGCCTCCCCCGAGCAGGTGCGCGCCATGAACGCGCAGGTCACCGAGCTGGCCGCGCGGGAAGGGCTGACCTACGCCCTGGAACGCACGGTCATGGTCAACACCGTCGACGCCCACCGGCTGACCCACCTGGCGAAGGAGCACGGCCTGGGCGGCCGGGCCCACGAGCGGCTGCTGCGCGCCCAGCTCGTCGAGGCGCGGACCCTCGACGACCCGGACACCCTCATCCGGCTGGGCACCGAGATCGGACTGGACGAGGCGGAGACGCGCCGGGTGGTGACCGGCGACGCGTATGCCCGGGAGGTCGGGGCCGACATCCGCGAGGCCCGGGCGCTGGGCGTCACCGGGGTGCCGTTCTTCGCCTTCAACCGCGCCTTCGGCGTCTCCGGCGCCCAGCCCGCCGAGACGTTCCTGACGGCGCTGCGCAGGGCCCGCGAGCACACCCGTACGCCGTCGGCCTCCTGACGCCCCGGCCGGTGCCGTGCCGGTCCGTGCCGGACCGGCACGGCGTCCTGCCGAATGTCATCGGCGCGCAACAAGCCCCCCGGCCACCGAACCCGTTCCCGGAAGCTCCCGTTCCCCCGGACAAGAGCCGGTCGCGACGACCGCAGCACAGTCCTGTTCCGAGAACCCCGGGAGAGCCACCTCATGCCGATCTCTTCCATCCGCGGCCCCGCCACCGCCTGCCTTCTCGTCTCCGGCATACTGACCCTGACGGCCTGCGGCAGCTCCGACGACACCGGCCTGCGGACCGAGCGGGAGGCGGAGCCCGCCACGCTCCCGGCCGGGGAGCCGGAAGCCGTCGTGGGCGACCTGTACTACGTCGCGCCCGGCCAGATCCGGGTCGGCGAACGGGTCGTCACCCTCACCGAGGAGACCGCGATCTGGGGCATGGGCCGCCTCTGCGGCGAGTCCGGGGCCGAGAGACCGGCCAGGTGCACGATGGAGCAGTTCCGGGCGTCCCTCGTGGACGGCGACATCAGGGTCAGGGTGCTCACCGAGGGCGACAGGGCCGTCGAGATCCTGGACGAGTACGTCCTCGGCGACCCGGCGGGGGCCGGCCCGGGCCCCACCGCCGGAACCGGCCGCGGCACCGAGGAGAACACCGAGAAGGGCGCGGACGGGAACGAGAGGACCACCGGGCCCTGACAACCCCGCACGACCACACCCCCACCCCTCACCGCCGACCGGAGACTGGAGCGACGCCCATGGACCTCCTGCCGTTCGCCCCCGAGTACGCGCCCCTCGTGGCGAACTGGGCGTGCTCCGCCGAGGAGGCCGTGCTGTGGTGCGGCGAGCGGGAGTTCCCCGTACCCGCGCGGCGGATCGCCGAGTGGCAGGAGCAGGACTGGGTCCACTCCCGGCTCCTCGTCGCGGGCGGGGCGGCGGTCGGGTACGGCGAGCTGTGGACCGACGACGGGAACGGGACGGACGGCGAGAACGGCGAGGACGAGGCCGAGCTCGCCCGGATCATCGTCGCCCCCGCCGTCCGCGGCCGGGGGCTCGGACGCGCCCTGGTCCGGGGGCTGGCGTCCGAGGCCCTGGCCGCCGGACGCGCCGAGGTCTTCCTCCGCGTCCACCCGGACAATCCCGCCGCCCTGCGGTGCTATCGGAACGCCGGTTTCGCCCCCGTCGACGCGGCGGCCGCGCAGACCTGGAACGCGGGCCAGCCGGTCGACTACATCTGGCTCCGGCTGCCGGACTTCGCGCGCTCCCGGACCGGCACCCCGGACTGACCCCGGCACCCGCCCTCCCCGTTCGCCCGGACGTTGTCCGGATGCGGGCGCGCCCCGGCACCCGGAGGACTTTCCCCATGGGCGGACGGCGGCGGCAGCGGCGGCAGACCTTCGCGGACCTGGTGAAGGCCGTGGAGCGGGAGGCCGAGGGCGAGGGCGTGCCCGCCCGCCGGGACGAGGCGGTGCCCGCCGGCCCCGGTCCCGGCCGCAGGCGCGACGGAACGATGGTGGACCCGCGAGGGCGCGTCCACGAGCAGGTCCGCGAGACGGTCTCCGCCTCCCGCGCCCTCGCGGCCGCCGCGTCCGGGGCACTGGTCGTCCGGGATCCGTGCGGCTGCGGCGGCGGCTGCGGGTTCCGCCGGCCGGACGCGGAGGAGGTGGCCGCGCTGGTGAGGTCCGGCCCGCCGCGCGTCCGGAACGACAAGCGGCACGTCGGCAACGTCTCCGAGTGGCACGCGGCGGACGGCTCGGTCCTGCTGCTCGCCGAGGAGGCCGTCCACTGGGGCGAGTCGCTCGCCTGACGCGCCGCGGGCCGCACCGGGCCGCGGCGGGGCCGGGCGTACGCCTCCCGTCCGGCGAGAGCGCGGCCGGGGGCAGCCGGTCGGTCCGCTCCCGCCGGGCTCCCGGCACCGTTCCGGAAGCCCTCCGGTCAGCGGCCCGCCCCCCGCCCCCCGCACCCCGGGTCCCGCCGGGGCCGTCCGGTGCCTTCGGCGCGGATGTTCCGCTTCGGCGGCTCCGGCGGCAAACGCCGGGCTCCCGGCCGGAGTTCGCCCGCCGCCCCGCCTCCGTTCCGCCGGACCCGGGGAAACGGGTTGAGCACGGGGAACGATTCCACCGTTCCCGGGTATTGACGCCCCTGTTAACGACCGCTTAACGTCCGTGAGCCATACGTCCGGAAACTTTCCGGAAACTTTGAGAAGGCCGACCGAAAAGGGAGCCCTCCAAATGAGAACCATCCGTCTCGCCACCGCGGTCGTCGCCACGGCCGCCCTGGCACTGCCCCTGACGGTGACCTCGGCCACGGCCGCCCCGTCCGCCGACAACAAGACCCCGCGCCACTCGAACGCCAAGTTCGAGCGCCTGCGCTGGGCCGCCCCCCAGGGGTTCTACGTGGGTACCGCGGTGGCCGGCGGCGGCCACCACCTCGAGCAGGACTACCCGGACCCGTTCACCCACGACAAGCCGTACCGGAAGCTCCTGGCACAGCAGTTCAGCTCGGTCTCCCCCGAGAACCAGATGAAGTGGGAGTTCATCCACCCCGAGCGGGACCGCTACGACTTCGAGGCGGCCGACGCCATCGTCGACTTCGCCAAGCGCAACAAGCAGGTCGTGCGCGGCCACACGCTCCTGTGGCACAGCCAGAATCCCGAGTGGCTGGAGCAGGGCGACTTCTCCAAGGAGGAGCTGCGCGAGATCCTGCACGACCACATCACCACTGTGGTGGGCCGCTACAAGGGCAAGATCCAGCAGTGGGACGTGGCCAACGAGATCTTCGACGAGCAGGGCAACCTCCGCACCCAGGACAACATCTGGATCCGTGAGCTCGGCCCGGAGATCATCGCCGACGCCTTCCGCTGGGCCCACGAGGCCGACCCGAAGGCCAAGCTGTTCTTCAACGACTACGGCGTGGAGAGCGACAACGCCAAGAGCGACGCCTACTACGCGCTCTCCCAGGAGCTGATGGAGCAGGGCGTGCCCGTGCACGGCTTCTCCGTGCAGGCGCACCTGAGCATGCGCTACGGCTTCCCGGGCGACCTCCAGCAGAACCTGGAGCGGTTCGACGAGCTCGGCCTGGAGACCGCCGTCACCGAGCTGGACGTGCGCATGGACCTGCCGGAGAGCGGTGTGCCCACCGAGGCGCAGCTCGAGCAGCAGGCCGACTGGTACCAGCGGACGCTGGCCGCCTGCCTGGCCGTCGAGGACTGCAACTCCTTCACCATCTGGGGCTTCACCGACAAGTACTCCTGGGTCCCGGTGTTCTTCGAGGGTGAGGGCTCGGCCACGATCATGACCGAGGACTTCGAGCGCAAGCCCGCCTACTACGCCCTCCACTCCACCCTGAAGGAGGCCAAGAAGAACGCCTGGAAGGAGGCGTGGGAGAAGGCCTGGGAGGACTGGAAGAAGGACTGGAAGAAGGACTGGCGGCGCCACTGAGCCCGCCCACCCGCCGCGGCCCCCGCGGCGGGTGACCCCAGCTCCCGATTCCCGCCGGACCCGCCACCGCCGCACCACCCGCGGTGGCGGGTCCGGCGCGTACGGCCTCACGGGCGGCTCACAGCCGCTCGCCCCGGCTGACCGCGTCGGCGGCGGCCACCGCGGCGCGCAGCCGTTCGGCGGTGGCCGCGGCGCGTGCGCGGGCGGGGTCGGCGGCCCGGCCGCCACCGCGGCGGACGACGGGGGCGGCGGCCCGTTCGAGGTCCGGCGGTACGGCCCGGCCGCCCGGTGGGAGCGGGCGGAGGCCGCCTGGTACACCTACGAGGCCGAAGGCTGCCCGGAACAGGACGAGTTCGGCCTGGCCGTCACCCGCGACGGCCACCAGGAGATCCGGCTGCGCGACCCGTCCCGCGTGACCGGCTGATCCGGCCGGCAACGGCCGGCCCCGCGCAGCGTGTTCGTGGCTGCCCGCCGTGCGGGGCCGCTACGCTTCCCCGCCGGAAGGCCGCGTCCCGTTCGGGAGCCGGAGACCGGAGAGGACACCATGACCCTCGGCGCGGAGCATCTGGTGATCGTTTCCGTTCTGGCCTTCTTCGCCTACGGCCTCAAGGGACTGACCGGCTTCGGCCCCGCGATGCTGTTCGTCCCGGTGGTGTCGGTGCTGTTCAACCAGCCGCTCGCGGTGGCCGCCTCCGGTGTCCTGGACGCCACCTCCGGAGCGGCGCTCACCGCCGCCGACGCGCGGATCCGCCGGGGCCGGGAGGGGTTCCTGACCGGCGCCGCCATGGCGGTCGGGACCGCGGTCGGTGTCGTGGTCCTGAGCCGCGTTCCGGGACCGGCCGCCGCGGCCATGCTCGTCCTCGCGGTCCTCGTCGGCCTGGCATCGGTGGTCACGGCCCAGGTGAAGGGCCCGGTGGAGCAGTCCCGGAAGATCGGCCCCCGGGGCGGGGCGGTCGGTCTGCTGGCCGGTTTCGTCGGCGGTGCCACCGGGATCAGCGGCCCTCCGCTCGTCATCTACCTCCAGCGCGTCCTGGCCCCGCACGACCTCAGGATCGTGGTGACCCGCGTCCTGCTCGTGTCCGCGGTGGTCCGGGTGGCCACCTTTCTCGCCGTGGGCGACGGCATCGCGAGCGCGCTGCTGCTGGCGCTGGTCTGCCTGCCGATGCAACTGGTCGGCATCCTCACGGGAAGCAGGCTCTCCCGCCGCACCTCCCCCAGAGGCCTGGCCGCGGTCAACAGCGCGATCGTCGCCGCATCCGTCCTGCTCGCGGCCTGCAACGCCTTCTGGACGACGGGGGTGCGGCCGTGACCGCGCCGACCGGCTTCACCCTCGCCGCCTCCGGCGGCCGGGGCGATGATGGACGGACATCCGCACGGCGGACCAGGGGAAGGTGAACCGGCATGAGGGACGGCGGCACCGCGGACGACCCGCCACCGCGTACGGCGGAGGCGGACACGCCCGACGGGGCACGCGCCCGCACCGGGACGGTACCGGCGAGCCGGACGCCGTCGGCAGCCGCCGCCGAACCGCCCCTGGCGGACGTCACCGGCGTGCGGCAGGTACTCGCCGTGGTCCTGCCGGTACGGCTGCTGCGCGAACCCGGTGGACACGGCCCCGGCCGGGAGGCGGACGGCTGGGAGAGGGGCCCGTTCCCCTTCACGCTGGGCGAGCGGCGCACCGACGCCGCGACCCGCGCCGTCTACTTCGCTCCGGCCTCCGCCCGGGTGCTGTACGGCACCCCGGGCCATCCCCGCCGCCGGCACCGGCCGGCGTCCGTCGAGCACGACGGGCTGCGGCTGGAGGGCCTGGAGCTGCTGCGCACCGCCACCGTACGCGGCCCCGACTGTGCCCTGGCCGTCCTGCACTTCACCGTCACCCGCCCCCTGCTGCCGGTGCTGCGGGCCATCGGCCACCGCCCCGGGGCCGACCCCGACCCGCTCACCGGTCCCCTCGACCGCATGAGCACCTCCCCGAACCAGCCCGCCGCCGGACGGCTGCTCCGCCGTCCCTCCCTTCACCCGGGACGGCGGGGCCCGGTCCGGGCGCTACCGTGCCGCCGCGTCGGCCGGGGCCGGGTCGGTGGTCATGCGGTCGATGACCCTGATCACCAGGCGGCGGCTGACGAACCGGCCCGCGAACGCCGCGACACGGTTCCTGCCGCCCGCGATCACGCTGGGGGGCGGGTTCCGGCGGTCCAGGGTCCGCAGTGCCGTGCGGACGACCTCCCCCGGACCCTGGAACGAGCTGCCGCCCGCGGCGGCCTCCGAGCCCGCCACGTCGAAGAACTCCGTGCGGGTCGCGCCGGGCGACAGCGCGAGGACGCGCAGGCCGGTGTCCCGGGACTCCTGCCACAGAGCCTCGGTGAAGCTCAGCACGAACGCCTTCGCGGCGCCGTAGACGGCCAGGTTCGGGGTGGCCTGGTAGGCGGCCGTGCTCGCCACGTTGACCAGGACGCCCCGCCCGTGGGCGCGCAACCGCTCGATGAAGGCGCGGCTGATGTCGACCACGGCCCCGACGTCCAGGGCCACCTCCCTGCCCAGCCGGTCGGGGTCGATCTGATGGAAGCGGCCGTAGGTGCCGAAGCCCGCGTTGTTGACCAGGCTCGTGACGTCGAGCCCCCGGGCGGCGGCCTCGTCCGCCAGGCGCCGGCCCGCCCCCTCCGCGGCCAGGTCCATGGGGAGCACGGTGGCCCGTATGCCGTGCGCGGCGGTGAGTTCGGCGGCCAGTTTCTCCAGACGGTCGGCGCGGCGGGCCACCAGCACCAGGTCCGAGCCCCGTTCGGCGAACCGGCGGGCGAACTCCACGCCCAGGCCGGCACTGGCCCCGGTGATCAGTGTGGTCTGGCCCCGGTAGTCGACCGCGTTCATGCAGAGCTCCCCTCGGATGGCGGCCCGGACCGGCCGCTCTCTCACCATAGCCGAACCTGACAGTCAATGACAGGCTGTCATTCGAAGACAAGCTGTCATCAAGCGCCCTCCAGTCTCCGGGCGACGAGACACGCAGGGCAGGCCTCTAAGCTGGGCCCATGGGCAGGAGCGAGGCACCGACACTGTGGGACCGCTCTCGGCAGGCGGCGATCGAGAGCATCCTGGAAACGGCGCTGCGCCTGTTCGCCGAGGAGGGCTACGAGGCGACGACCACCGCCCGGATCGCCCGGGAGGCGGGTATCTCCCAGCGATCCCTGTTCCGCTACTTCGGCTCCAAGGAGGACCTCGTCTGCGGAGAGCAGGACGCCCGCGGCGTCCTGCTGAAGGAGACCGTGGCGGCCCAGCCGGACGACGTGTCCGTATGGGAGGCGCTGCGCACGGGGCTCATCGCCGCCACCGTCCCCGACCACCCGCCCGAGCGCGCCCTGGAGATCTCGCGGCTCATCCACAGCACACCCTCACTGCGCGCCCGGCAGACGGAGAAGCGGCTGCGCTGGCAGGAACTGCTCGCCCCCGAGGTGGAGCGGCGGATGGGACTTGACGGCGGACCCGTCCCGCGGGCGGGGGCCCTCGCCGTGATCGGGACCGTGTTCGCCTGCATGGACGCCGCGGTCGACGCCTGGGTCGCGAGCGGCGGCACGGCCGACGCCCTCGCTCTGTACGACGAGGCCGTCGCGGCGGTACGCGGGCAGGACTGAGGGGCAGGAGCCACCCCCGTCAGGACTCGGCGATACGCCTCAGCCACTCCACCAGCAGGGCACGCTCGACCTCGGTGAGCGCGGCGAGGCGGGGCGCCCGGGCCGCCAGGGCCACCGCCAGACCGGCCGGCCCGGTGTCGGCGACACCGGGGGCGTCGGCGGTGACGGCGGCGATGACGGACTCGCGGGCCATGACCGGCAGCGCCGGGTCCCGCCTCTCCTCCGGCAGCGAGATGAGGGTGAACGTCATGCCGCAGCCGGCGGAGTGGATCAGATGGACGGCCCGTTCCTCCGGAACCCGCAGCCGGCCCGCCTCGGCTATCCGTCCGACCTGACGGGCGAGGATGGCGGAGGCGCGCCGGGCGGCCGGCGACTCGGCGCCGGGCCGGGGTTCGCCGTAGATCAGCGAGTAGATGGCCGGGTGCGCCACCCCGAAGCCGATGTGGAGCTCCCAGCCGCGGCGCAGGTCCTCGACCGGGTCGCCGGTCTCGACCAGGGCCGTCTTGTCGGACAGATAGCTCTCGAAGCCGTGCTCGGCGACGGCGTCGAGCAGTCCGCGCTTGTCGCCGAAAAGGCGGTAGAGGGTCGGTGACTGCACTCCCGAGGCGGCGCAGACCGCGCGGGTGGACACCGCCTCGCGCCCGCCGTCGGTCAGCAGGCCGTAGGCGGCCCTGACGATCCGTTCACGCGTGGACTCCTGGCTCACGGTGACAACGTTAACAGCAGAACCGGATCACCGCCATTGCCGTCGATAACGGAAACTCGTTACCACCTTGACGTGCCGACGCCAACATGGTTCCGTTGACATCGGAAACACAAGGCAGGGAGAGACAGATGAACGGGAACAAGCGCGTCGCCGTCGTCACCGGCGGATCCCGCGGCATCGGCCGCGCCGTCGCCGAACGACTGGCCGCCGACGGTCAGGCCGTCGCCGTCGCCTACGGAAGCGATGACACCGCCGCCCGGGAGACGGTCCTGGCGATCGAGAAGGCGGGCGGCGAGGCCGTCGCCGTCCGGGCAGACGTCGCCGACGAGGAGGCGGTCCGGGCCCTGTTCGACGCCGCGGAACACCAGTACGGCGGGGTGGACGTCGTCGTCAACGCGGCGGGGATCATGCGGCTCTCCCCACTGGCGGAGCTGGAGCTGGACGTCCTGGACCGGATCCACCGCACCAACGTCCGGGGGACGTTCGTCGTCAACCGGGAGGCGGCCCGCCGCGTCCGCTCCGGCGGGGCGATCGTCAACTTCTCCACCACGGTGACCAGGCTGAGCCTTCCCGCCTACGCCGCCTACGCCGCCAGCAAGGCGGCCGTCGAGGCGATCGGCCCGATCCTGGCCAAGGAACTGCGCGGCCGGGACATCACGGTCAACGCCGTCGCGCCCGGCCCGACCGCCACCGAGCTGTTCCTGGACGGAAAGAGCGAGGAGCAGGTGAGGCAGATAGCCGGCCTGAGCCCGATGGGACGGCTGGGCACCCCCGAGGACATCGCCGAGGTGGTCTCGTCCCTGGCGGGCCCGGCCCGCTGGATCAACGGCCAGACGGTCTACGTCAACGGCGGTGCCGCCTGAGAACGACGTCCCGTCCTCCCACCAACACACCGAACTACGCCGCGCACGCGGCCCCGCAGACGGCAACGAGCCCATCCACCCGCAGCACACCGACCTACACCACGCATACCGGACCCGCAGACGGCAGCGAGCGGGAGGGGACGGGGAGGGGCGGCCGTTCCGGACACTCAAGCGTTATTTGCGGCCAATGAAAGGGTGACAAAACGTGACACGACCACGGCCGTAAATAATGCCGTCCGGAATGGCCGCCCCGGACCGGCCCCGACCCCCGCACGCACCGCACCCGCACCCGCACCTACGGACGTACCCCCGCACGCAGGCGCGCCGGACCGGCCCGACCGCGAGGCGGTGGGCGGTCCGGTCCGTGCGGGTCCGTGCAGCCCGGCGGCGGCGTCAGCCGCGGTTGGGCTCCTGGCGGCCGGCGACCTGGCCGCTCTTGCGGGAGGAGCGGTCGGCCACGACCACCAGTCCGGCGATGACCAGGAACAGCACGAGGGGCGTCACCACGTACAGACCGAGGGTCTCGGCCACGCTCAGGCCGGTGCCCGGGTCGTCGCCGTCGTCGCGGTAGAGGGCGGAAGCGGTGGGAGAGGCGACCAGGAGTGTCAGCGCCGTGAGGGCGGCGACGGCTCCGGCGCGCGCGGCGTGGCCGGCGCTCCTGATGTTCTTGTTGACCTTGATGTCCACACTTCAACGCTAGCGAACCCGCTTCGCGGCCACGCGTCCAGGGTGGGGTTCGCGGACGCCTACGGGTGTTCCCGCGGCCTGCCGGGCACGTGCGGCGCTTCCGGACCCGGCACCCCCGGGCCCGGCGCCTCCGGCTCCCCCGTCCTGGGACCCTTCGGGTCCGGGCCGTGCAGTTCCTCGCGGACCGTCTCCAGCAGGCCGTGCAGCCGGGGCGAGGTGACCAGCTCCTCGAGGGTGACCGGCCTGCCGTCACCGTCGGCGATGGGCAGCCGCCAGTTGGGGTACTGGTCCCAGGTGCCGGGGACGTTCTGCGGACGCCGGTCGCCCACCCCGTCCGGCAGCCAGACACCGACCATCTTCGCGGGGGTGCGGGCCAGGAAGCGGTAGACCGCCCTGATCTCCGGCTCCTCGTCCCCCGCGCCGTCCAGCAGACCCAGCCGGACCAGATGGGCGACCCATTCGGCGGTCTCCATCGTGTCCTGGGTCTGCTCGGCGGCCAGCGAACCGGTCAGCAGGCCGAGGCGGTGACGCAGTTCGACGTGCTCGCCGCTGAGCCGGGCGGCGGTGCTGGGCAGGTCGTGGGTGGTGGCGGTGGCCAGACAGTCGGCACGCCAGTGCTCCGGAGCCAGGGGCTGGGGTGTCTCGTTGCCGGAGCCGCCGGGGCTCCCGGCGCCGGCCGGGGTGTGCCGGTGCTCGTAGTCGCGCTCGAACCACAGCACGGAGGTGCCCAGCACCCCGCGCCCGGCCAGCTCCTCGCGTACGCCCGGCTCGACGGTGCCCAGGTCCTCGCCGATGACGACGGCGTTCGCGCGGTGCGCCTCCAGGGCGAGCACACCGAGCATCGCCCCGGCGTCGTAGCGGACGTAGGCACCCTCGGTCGGCGGGCGCCCCTCGGGGATCCACCACAGCCGGAACTGGCCCATGACGTGGTCGATGCGCAGCCCGCCGGTGTGCCGCAGCAGCCCGGACAGCAGCGCGCGGTACGGGGCGTAGCCGGAGGCCGCCAGCGCGTCCGGGCGCCACGGGGGCAGGCCCCAGTCCTGGCCGTGCGGACTGAAGGCGTCCGGCGGGGCGCCGACGGACATGCCCGCGGCGAGGAACTCCTGCTGGGCCCAGGCCTCCGCGCCGGAGGGGTGGACGCCCACCGCCAGGTCGTGCACCAAGCCGATGGACATGCCCGCGTCGCAGGCGGTGCGCTGGGCGCGGGCGAGCTGGGCGTCGGTGAGCCAGGCCAGCCAGCAGTGGAAGTCCACCCGGTCCAGCAGTTCGTTGCGGGCCCGGGCGGTGGCGGCCGAGCGCGGGTCGGACAGGCCGCCGGGCCAGGAGCGCCAGTCGGGGCCGTAAAGCTCCGCGAGGGCGCACCAGGTGGCGTGGTCCTCCAGGGTCCGGCCCTGGCGGGCGAGGAAGTCGCAGTAGGCGACGCGGCGGCCGGGGCTCAGTGGGACGGTGCGGATCAGTTCCAGTGCCTGCCCCTTGAGCGACCACACCGCGTCGCGGTCGATCCGCCCGTCCTTGGCGAGGGTGGCCTCGCGCAGTTCGGCGGCGCGGGCCGCCAGCTCCGCGGCCCGCTCGCGGGCCGTCCCGCTCAGATAGGCGTACTCGGGGATCTCCTCGACGCGCAGATGCACCGGATCGGCGAAGCGCCGCGAGGAGGGGCGGTACGGGGAGGGGTCGACGCCTTCCCCCTCGGCGGCGGGCACCGCCGAGTGCAGCGGGTTGAGCTGGATGAACCCGGCACCGGTGGCGCGCCCGGCCCAGGCCGCCAGATCGGCGAGGTCGGCCAGGTCGCCCATGCCCCAGGAGCGGGAGGACAGCAGGGAGTAGAGCTGGACGAGGAGGCCGAAGGAGCGGTCCGCCAGGGGCGGGAAGCGGTCCGGCGTCACGATCAGGGTGGCACGGGCCCGGCGGCCGTCGACGGCCTCGGCGCGCAGGGTGTGGCAGCCCGGGGGCAGCCCTTCCGCGCCCCCGTGGCCCTCCGGGGCGCCGGCGCTCCCGGCGGGACCGCACTCCAGGGTGCGGCCGTCCTCGGTCTCGGCGTACACCGCCGTGCCCTCGGGCAGCGGAGGCAGGCCGCCGCGGACGGCGGCGGGCGAGGCGGTGGCCGGGACGGCGGGCGAGGGGGCCTGCCGGGCGCGTACGACGACGGTGGGCGGGAGAAGCCGGGTGGCCTCCTCCTCCGCGTGCCGTTCCAGGGCCCTGTCGAGCGCCTGGGGTGTGGAGGCGTCCACGCCGAGGGCGGCGAGGACTTCGACGATCGTCCCGTCGGGTACCTGGACGGTGCGGCCCGGGGCGGGGTCGTAGGAGGTGCAGACGCCGTGTGCCGCGGCGAGCCGTGCCAGTCGGCTCATCTGGATCTCCCTCGGCTCTCCGTCGGCCCCCCGGGGAACTAGATGCCCGCGTCCTCCGTGCCGTATCCCACTCCGGCCGGCTCGCTGGTCAGCGGGAGCTCGGCGGTCAGGGGCGGCTCGCTGGTCAGCGGAGAGGTGTCCGCGAGCGGGGGTTCACTGGTCAGTGGGGCTTCGATGGTGTCGGAGGTGCAGGAGCCGTCCAGTCCGGAGTCGGGGTCGGAGACACCGGACAGATCGATCGGCCCCCGCCCCTGTTTGGGGAGGAGCGGGAGGGGGGTGAGCAGTTCGGCGGACGCGGCCACGGGGGCCTCCGTTCGTTCTCGTCGGACAAGGTCGCCTTACCCACTGAAACAGAGCCCAGACCTCATGGCGAGAAGAACGTGACCCAGGTCACTTCAGCTTCTGGACAAATGATTTAACGGTGCGGCGCCTTCCCGAGCATAGAACATTATGGCAAAACGGGCATCCTCCCCAAGGATTTCTCGCAGCGTAATGAGTTGGTCATGCGGTGCACACCCTTGTCGGCGCTTCCGCCCCGGGTGGCGTACCCGGACATCCCGGTCACATCCGTTGACACCTCCGCCGCGCCGGTGATGGGCTCGACGCGCCGGCCGGGGTCCGGGCGGCGGTACCGGCCGGGGGTCGGCCGGGCCGGTACGAGCCCGGAGCGGGGAGCCGTGGAGTACGTGAACCGTGCGGGGCATGGCCGCGGCGCACGCCGGACCGGGAGGGCGGCGCTGGCCGCGGCCGTCGTCGGCGGCCTGCTCTCGGGCGCCCCGGGAGTGCGGGCCCAGGTCCCCGGCGCGGACGGCACCGGGTCCGGGATGCGGTGGACGGTCGGCCGGACGGATTCCGCCGCACGGCAGGACCTCCCCGCGGTGTGGCCGCGTCCGCAGTCCCTGCGAGCGCGCGGCGCGGCCGTGCCGGTGGGGGACGAGGCCACCCTGATCGTCGGCGCGGACGCCGATCCGTACGCCCTCGACGCCGTCCGTGACGCCCTGCGCACCGCCGGCGCGCGCCACGTGCGCACCCTGCGGCCGGACGGGACCGGTGGGACCGGTGGGACCGGGGCGGCGGAGCCCGCCCGGGGTCCGGTGGTCCGGATCGGCGGCACCGCCGCCGAGGAGGCGCTGCGCGCCCTGGGCGCGGACGGCCGCGGCGACCTGCCCGCGGGCGGTTACCGGCTGGCGGCCGGACGGGCCGAGGGGCTGGACCCCGGCGGTACGGTCGCCCTCGCGGGCGTGGGCCGGGACGGGCTGTTCCACGCCGCGCAGACGCTGCGGCAGCTTCTCACCACCCGTCCCGACGGCACCGCCGCCGTCGCCGGTGCGGTGGTGCGGGACTGGCCCGCCTCGGCGGTGCGCGGCACGGCCGAGGCCTTCCACGGGCAGCCCTGGTCGCACGAGCGGCGGCTGGCGCATCTGGACTTCATGGGCCGCACCAAGCAGAACCGCTATCTGTACGCCCCCGGCGACGATTCCCACCGCCAGGAGCGCTGGCGCGACCCGTACCCGGCGCAGCGACGCGCCGAGTTCCGCGCGCTGGCCGAACGCGCCCGGCGCAACCATGTGGTGCTCGCCTGGGCCGTCTCCCCCGCGCAGTCGATGTGCCTGTCCTCCGGCGACGACCGCCGGGCGCTGCTGCGCAAGATCGACGCCATGGCCGCACTGGGAGTGCGGGCCGTGCAACTCCGCTTCGACGACGCCGGCTACGGCGAGTGGCGCTGCGAGGCTGACGCCGGGCGCCACGGCCGGGACTCGGCCGCCGCGGCCCGCGCCCACGCGGAGCTGGCCGACGCGGTGGCCGCCCACCTGCACGAGCGGTACGGCACCGGGGAGGGCGCGGTGCCGCTGTCGGTGCTGCCGACCGAGTACCACCAGGAGGGCGCCACCGACTACCGCCGGACGCTCGCGCGGGAGCTGGACCCCGGCACCGAGGTGGCCTGGACGGGGGTGGGGGCGGTCCCGGCCGAGATCACCGGAGCGGAGCTGGCGGAGGCCGGCTCCGTCTTCCGCCGCCCGCCGGCCACCCTGGACAACTATCCGGTCAACGACTACGCCGCCGACCGGGTCTTCCTCGGCCCCTACGACGGCCGGGAACCGGCCGTCGCCAACGGCTCCGCCGCGCTGCTGGCCAACGCCATGACACAGCCCACCGCCTCCCGGATCCCGCTGTTCACGGTCGCCGACTACGCCTGGAACCCGCGCGGCTACCGGCCGCGGGAGTCCTGGCGGGCGGCGATCGACGCGCTGGCGGCCACCCCGGACACCCCGGCCGGGGAGCCGGATCCCGAGGTGCGCGGGGCGCTGGAGGCGCTGGCCGCCAACAGCTTCTCCTCGGTGCTCGGCAGGAAGGAGTCCGCGCGGCTCGTCCCGCTGATCGACGCCTTCTGGCGGGCCCACGCCGGCCGCGACGACACGGCGTACGGCAGGGCGGACGATCGGCTGCGCGGCGCCCTCGCGGCCCTGGCCGACGTCCCCGAAGACCTGGCGGGCAGTGCGGAGGGCGCACTGGACGAGGAGCTGCGCCCCTGGTCGGAGCAGCTCGCCCGGTACGGCCGGGCGGGCGGTCACGCACTGGACGTGCTGGCCGCGCAGCGGCGCGGCGACGGAGCGGCGGCCTGGGCGGCGCGGCTGGAGCTCCAGCGACTGCGTGCCGAGACCCGGCGGAGCCGGGTGACGGTCGGCGACGGCGTCCTGCCGGACTTCGCCGACCGGGCACTGAAGGCCGCCGACGGCTGGTCGGGGGCCGGAAGCGGCGGGCCGGACACCGGCCGGCCGGGCGGGAAGGTGCTCGACGCGCCCGAGCCGTCGCCCGGTTCCTCGCCCGGGGACGCCGCCGACGGCGACCCGGCCACCGCCTTCCGCGCCGCCGGGCCGCCGGACGGCCCCGGCTCCCGTGAGCTGGTCCTGCGACTGCCCCGGCCGCGCCCGCTGGAGGCGGTCACCGTCCAGTCGGCGCCGGACCCGGACGTCCGCACCGCCGTGGAGGTACGGGTGCCGGGCGAGGGCTGGCGGCGGCTGGGTGCGCTCTCCGGGGCGGGCTGGACGGAGCTGCGGTTCCCGCGTCCGGAACGGGGGGGAACGGGAGGAACGGGAAGGGCCGCGGGTGGAGGCCGTGCGGCTGGTCTGGCGGCCCGGTTCACCGGCTCCGGTGGTCCACGAGCTGACGCCCTGGTACTCCGACGGGCCCGGCGCCGAACTGGCGCTGGAACGCACCGAGACGGACGCCGTCGCCGGCGGCGGCCCGGCCGTGGTCAGGGCGCGGCTGACCGGCAACCGCCCCGCCGACCTGACCGGCCGGCTCCGGGTGCGGGTGCCCGGGGGCTTCGGGGTGCGGGCCCCGCACCGGGTGGTGCTGCGGCGCGGCGTCCCGGCGTCGGCGGCCGTCGAGGTGCGGGCGGGCAAGGACGTGCGGCCCGGCGCGTACCGGATTCCCGTCGTCCTCACCACCGGGGACGGGACGCGGCGGGAGGAGACGCTGACCGTCCGCGTCGGGGCCCCCACCGGCGGGCCGGACCTGGCCCGGGGCGCGCGGGCGGTCTCCTCCGCCGACGAGACGCCGGACTTCCCCGCCCCGGCCGTCACCGACGGCGACCCGGGGACCCGCTGGTCCTCACCGGCCGGGGACGGCCAGTGGGTGCGGGTGGAGCTCGCGGCCCCGGCCCGGGTCGGCGAGGTGCGGCTGCACTGGCAGGAGGCGTACGCCTCCCGCTACCGGATCCAGGTCTCCCCCGACGGCCGTACGTGGCGCACGGCCGCCACCGTGGCCGACGGGCGGGGCGGTCGTGCGTCGGTACGGCTCGGTGCCCCGGCCGGCACCCGTTTCGTGCGGGTGGTGTGCGACGAGCGGGCGACCCGCCACGGCGTCTCCCTGTGGTCGGTGGAGGTCCGCGCCGTACGGGACGGCGGGGACGGCGGGGACGACCGGGGCAGGAGGGACGACGGGAGGGACGAGGGGAACTGAGGAGGTCACCGACGAGGAGTGACGGCACGCCGAGGACGGGACCGGCGGTGCCCCGGTCCCGTCGCCCCCTCGTCCGCCGCCGGGGCTTCCCACAGGCCCCCGGGACATCCCCGGAGCGCCCTCGGAACGCCCTCAGAACGACGAAACCCGGATCTCAGACAGGTGTTCTGCCTTCGATCCGGGCGAGAGCGTCGTCCGCGCCGTATGGCCGCAAATACGGCAGCCAGCGCGGATCACGATGCCCCGTGCCGATGATCCGCCAGGCCAGGCCCGACGGCGGCGCGGGTTGGTGCCGCATCCGCCAGCCCAGCTCGGAGACATGGCGGTCGGCCTTGAGGTGGTTGCAGCGGCGGCAGGCCGCCACGACGTTCTCCCAGGCGTGCTGCCCGCCGCGGCTGCGTGGAACGACGTGGTCGACGCTGGTGGCGACGCCACCGCAGTACGCACACCGGCCGCCGTCCCGGGCGAACAGGGCGCGGCGGGTGAGCGGCACGGTGCCGCGGAAGGGCACGCGGACGAAGCGTTTCAGGCGTACGACGCTGGGGGCGGGTATGGCCTGGGTCGCGCTGTGCATCAGGGCGCCGGAATCCTCCAGGCTTATCGCCTTTCCGTTGAGGACGAGGATGAGCGCGCGGCGGAGCGGTACGACGCCGAGCGGCTCGTACGACGCGTTGAGGACCAGGACGTGCGGCACGGTGCCTCCTTGTACGTCGGCGGCGCGTGGCTCGCGCCGGGACGATCTCCCCCAGTGTGTCCTGTGGCCTGGTGACGGCGCCACCACGATCGCGTAACGCACCGGGCGTGTTTTCGACCACATCCTTTCCCCCCTCACCTGGTACGGAAGCACGCGTCACGCTCCCGGCACCGCGACGCCCGGTCCGGCCGGGTATCCACCGTTAGTGTGTCAGGGGTGGAACCGATGAGCGACGCACACAGGACGGCCACCGACGCGGCGGGCTGGATCGAGGAGAACTGGGGGGACTGGCTCTCCACGGGCCTGCGCATCCTGCTGATCGTGGTGATCGCCACCGTGCTGCGCACGGTGGTGAGACGGGCCATCACCCGGCTGATCGCCCGGATGACCCGCAATGCCGAGGCCGAGGCGAGCGGCAACGCGCTGCGCGGTCTGCTGGTCAACGCCGAGCGGCGGCGCCAGCGCACCGAGGCCATCGGCTCGGTGCTGCGCAGCGTCTCCACCTTCCTGATCATGGGCACCGCGTTCCTGATCGTGCTCTCCAGTCTGGGCATCGATCTCGCGCCGCTGCTGGCCAGCGCCGGTGTGGTCGGTGTGGCGATCGGTTTCGGCGCCCGCAACCTGGTCACGGACACGCTGACCGGGATGTTCATGCTGCTGGAGGACCAGTACGGGGTCGGCGACCGGATCGACGCGGGCGAGGCCACCGGCACGGTGCTGGAGATCGGGCTCCGGGTCACCAAGCTGCGCGGCGACGACGGCGAGATCTGGTACGTGCGCAACGGCGAGATCAAGCGGGTCGGCAACCTCAGCCAGGGCTGGGCGACGGCCTCCCTCGACGTCGAGGTCCGTTCCGACGAGGACCTGGAGGAGGTGCGGTCCGCCATCGCCGCGGCCGGGGAGGGGTTGTCGACCTCCGCGCCGTGGGACGAGCAGCTGTGGGCGCCGGTGGAGGTGCTGGGCCTGAACTCGGTGACGCTGGACACCATGGTGATCCGGGTGGCGGCGAAGACCATGCCGGGCAAGGCGCTCCCGGTGGAGCGCGAGCTGCGCTGGCGGATCAAGCGGGCGCTGGACACCCGGGGCATCCGGATGGTGGACGAGGACTCGCTGGCCACCCTGCGCAAGCTGGACGAGGACCTGGAGCGGGACCTCGGCAGGGGCCTGGCGAAGGACCCGGTACGGAAGGCACCCGCGGAGCCCTCCGCGGAGGTCCTCCGGAGCACCCCGGCGGACACCGTGCGGAAGCCGCCGGGAAACGTCGCCGGGGGCGCACCGAGGGGTGCCACGGCCGGGGGCCCGGCCGGTAAGCCCGTCAGGCGCGCGCAGGAGGGCGCCGAGGAACCGGGGTAGGAGCGCACGCCACGGGAAGCACTCCGCGGTGCGTCCCGTCGCGCTCCGGCGCACCTCGGCGCACCTCGGTTCCGGGCCGCTCCCGCTCCTGGCCCGTACGAGTGAGCCGGCCGGACACCCCGTTGACGCAGACCGGAGGCGGTCCTAGTGTCCTGACCACACACAACAGGAAACCTTCCTGTCAGTGGGACGGACAGCTCGGGAGAGCCGATGACCGGGACGACACCGGGGACCCCCCGGGTGCTGCGCGCCATGAACGACCGCGCGGCGCTCGAACTGCTCCTCACGCACGGCCCGCTGTCCCGCAGCCGCATCGGCAGGCTGACCGGGCTGTCCAAGCCGACCGCCTCCCAGCTCCTGGCCCGGCTGCAGGCCGCCGGCCTGGTCGTCGTCACCGGCACCAGTCAGGGGCGCCCCGGCCCGAACGCCCAGCTCTACGCCCTCGACCCGACCGCCGCGCACGTCGCCGGGCTGGACGTCACCACCGCCCGGATCCGCGCGGCGGTCGCCGATGTCACCGGCCGCACCGTCGGCACCTTCGAGCTGCCCGCCCCCACCGGGCGGGCGGCCCGTCGGCGCCCCGGGGGGACGGGGGGGACCGGGGGCCCCGGAGGGGCCGGGGATCCCGGGGACGCCGTCCAGCGGGTGGTGGCCGCCGTGGACGGCGCCGCCAAGGCCGCCGGCCTCACCCGCGACGCCCTGGACCGCGTCGTCATCGGCACCCCCGGCGCCTTCGACCCCCGCACCGGACGGCTGCGCTACGCCTCCCACCTGCCCGGCTGGCACTCCCCCACCCTGCTGGAGGAGCTGGCCGCCGCGCTGCCGATGCCGCTGGAGTACGACAACGACGTCAACCTGGCCGCCGTCGCCGAGCAGCGGCTGGGCGCCGCCCGCGGCCACGAGGACTTCGTGCTGCTCTGGAACGAGCAGGGCCTCGGTGCCGCCCTGGTGCTGGGCGGGCGGCTGCACCGCGGCTGGACCGGCGGCGCGGGCGAGGTGGGCTTCCTCCCGGTGCCCGGCGCCCCGCTGGTGCGCGGGGTCGCCCGTGCGGGCGGCGGCGGGTTCCAGGAGCTGGCGGGCGCCCACACCCTGGTGCGGCTGGGCCGCGAACTGGGCCTCGAACCGCCGTCCGGCCCGGACGAGGCGGCGGCGGCGGACCTGCTCTCCCGGGCCGCGGAGCACGCCGGAGACGCCGCGGGCGGGGACGGCGACGGGGCCGGCACCGGGGCCGGGGGCCCGTACGGTGAGCTGCTGCGGCACACGGCCACCGCGCTGGCGACCGGACTCGCCGCGCTGGTCGCCGTCCTCGACCCCGAACTCGTCGTCCTCTCCGGCGGAGTGCTCACCGCCGGGGGCGAACCGCTGCGCGCGCTGATCCAGCGGGAACTGGCCGAACTGGCCGCCGCCCGGCCGCGGCTGGTGCTCGGCGCCGTCACCGGGCACCCGGTGCTGAGCGGAGCGCTGGAGAGTGCCCTGGCGGCCACCCGTGCCGAGGTGTTCGACACCTCCCGCTGACCCCCTCGCTCGTCCTTCTTCCTGTTCTTCCACACACACCACACCCCGTGGACCCCCGTACCGAGGAGGCGCGGCACCCCGTGAAGCTCGCAGTGGTAGGCGGCGGATCGACCTACACCCCCGAACTCGTCGACGGCCTCGCCCGGTTGCGGGACGTCCTGCCCGTCACCGAACTGGCCCTGCTGGACCCGGCCGCGGACCGGCTGGCGACGGTGGGCGGCCTCGCCCGGCGCATCCTCGCCCGGGCCGGCCATCCGGCCACCGTGACCTGCACCTCCGATCTGGAGGCGGCCGTGGCGGACGCCGACGCCGTACTGCTCCAGCTCCGGGTCGGCGGGCAGGCGGCACGCGAGCGGGACGAGTCCTGGCCGCTGGAGTGCGGCTGCGTCGGGCAGGAGACCACGGGCGCGGGCGGGCTGGCCAAGGCGCTGCGCACCGTCCCCGTCGTCCTGGACCTCGCCGAGCGGGTGCGCCGGGCCGCCCCGGACGCCTGGATCGTCGACTTCACCAACCCGGTCGGCATCGTCACCCGCGCGCTGCTGGACGCCGGCCACCGGGCGGTGGGGCTGTGCAACGTGGCCGTCGGCCTCCAGCGGAAGTTCGCCGCGCTGCTGGACGTACGGCCGGCGGAGCTGCACCTGGAGCACGTCGGGCTCAACCACCTCACCTGGGAGCTGGGAGTGCGGCTGGGCGGCCCGGACGGTCCGGACGTGCTGCCCGGGCTGCTGGCCGAGCACGGCGGGGCCGTCGCCGCCGACCTGCGGCTGCCCAGGGCACTGCTGGACCGGCTGGGCAGCGTCCCCTCCTACTACCTGCGCTACTTCTACGCGCACGACGAGGTGGTGGCCGAGCTGCGCGGAAAGCCCTCGCGGGCGGCCGAGGTCGCCGGACTGGAGCGGGAGCTGCTGGCGATGTACGCCGACCCGGCGCTGGACACCAAGCCGGAGCTGCTGGCGCGGCGCGGCGGCGCCCACTACTCGGAGGCCGCCGTCGCCCTGACCGCCGCGCTGCTGGGCGGCGCCGACAGCGCGGGCAGCGGCGTGCAGGTGGTGAACACCCGCAACGACGGCACCCTGCCCTTCCTGCCCGGCGACGCGGTGGTCGAGGTGCCCGCCGAGGTGTCCCCGGCGGGTGCGAGACCGCTGCCGGTGACACCGCCGGGCCCGCTGTACGCCGGTCTGATCGCGGCCGTGGCGGCGTACGAGGAGCTGGCCCTGGAGGCCGCCCTGCACGGCGGCCGGGACCGGGTGTTCGCCGCGCTGCTGGCCCACCCCCTGGTCGGGCAGTACACGCTCGCCGAGCGGCTGACCGACCGGCTGATCGCGCACAACCGGGAACACCTCGCATGGGCCTGACACCCGCATCCTCCTCCGTAGCCGCCGCGGCCGCCGCGGCCTCCGCACCTCCCGCCGCGGCTCCGCCGCCCGCCGCCGCCCTGGCGATCGACGCGGGCAACAGCAAGACCGACGTGGCGCTGCTCGCCGGGGACGGGAGCGTGCTGGGCACCGCGCGGGGCGGCGGCTTCCGGCCGCCGGTGACCGGGGCCGGGGCCGCGCTCACCGCGCTGGGCAGGACCGTGGCCCGGGCGGCGGCGGCCGCGGGGCTGGACACCCGGCCGGATTCGGAGTCCGGGAGCCCGGACCCCGGCCCGGGCACCCCCGTCCCGCTGGCCGAACACGTCTCGGCCTGTCTGGCCAACGCCGACCTGCCGCGCGAGGAGCGGGAGCTGGCGGACCGGATCGGCGCGCGGGGCTGGGGCCGCACCAGCGCGGTCGCCAACGACACCTTCGCCGTCCTGCGCGCCGGACTGCCGGACGACGGCTCGGTACGGCACGGGGTCGCCGTCGTCTG
This sequence comes from Streptomyces carminius, assembly GCF_002794255.1. Classification (GTDB taxonomy): domain Bacteria; phylum Actinomycetota; class Actinomycetes; order Streptomycetales; family Streptomycetaceae; genus Streptomyces; species Streptomyces carminius. Next base: position 313,762 of record NZ_PGGW01000069.1, on the reverse strand, counting down.
CGGCGCGGGCGTCAACTGCGTCGGGGTCGCCGGGGACGGCCGCACCCACCGCTTCCCCGCCGTCGGCCGGCTCTCCGGCGACTGGGGCGGCGGCGGTGGACTGGCCGAGGCGGCGCTGTGGCACGCGGCCCGCGCCGAGGACGGCCGCGGCCCGGACACCGAGCTGGCCCGGGCGCTGCCCGCCCACCACGGCCTGGCCAGCATGTACGCGCTGATCGAGGCGTTCCATCTGGGCGAGCTGCCGGATGAGCGGCGGTACGGGCTGGTCCCCGTCCTCTTCGCGGTGGCCGACGGCGGCGACCGGGTGGCCCGCGCGCTGGTGCGGCGGCAGGCGGCGGAGATCGTCACCATGGCGGTGGTCGCGCTGGACCGGCTGGACCTGCTCGCCGTTCCCACCCCGGTGCTGCTGGGCGGCGGTGTCGTCGCGGCCCGCCACCGGCTCCTGCACGACCACCTCCTGGAACTGCTGGCCGCGCGCGCCCCCCGGGCCACCGCCGAGGTGGTCACCGCCCCTCCGGTGCTCGGCGCCGGGCTGCGCGCCCTGGACCACCTCGGGGCCCCGCCCGCCGCCCACGCCCGGCTGCGCGCGCACTACGGCCGGCCGGACACGCCCCGCTGACCGTCCCCCGCCCCGGGAACCGGTCGCGTGCCCCGCCGCGTGCCGGGACACAGGCACAGGCACAGGCGCACACAACGGAGAAGCCGGAGGTCCGGGAGGCGCCGGGGAGACACCAGGGGCGCGCGGAACGGCGCGCACCGAGCGGCCCGCGGCCGGAGCGGGATCCCGGCGGTACGGGTGTCACCGCCGGGGGCCGGGCCGCCATACTGCTGACCGGGCCTCCTCCGCCGGGCCGCACGCGGTACGCGGCACGGACCGGGGAGCCCGGTAACCGGCGTCCGAGGGGGAGGGAGGTCCCGACAGTGGCACATCCGGCGAGCCCGCCCCCGTCCCCCGCCGTCCCGGGACCGGTGCGCCGTACGGTCCGCGCCGAGACCCTGGCACGGCTGCGCGCGGCGGCGGTGACCGAGCCCGGCCGGCTGCGGATCATCGGGGCCGTGCTGACCCTCCTGGTGCTGGCGTTCGGGACCGTGACCGTCTGCCAGACCGCCGGCCGGGCCGCTGCGGCCGACGCCGTGGTGGACCGCGGCCGACCGCTGAGCACCGACGCGGCGAGCATCTACCGTTCGCTCGCCGACGCCGACACCACCGCCGCCGGCGCCTTCCTGACCGGGGACGGCGGTTCGCCCGCACTGCGCGAGCGGTACGAGAGGGACATCCGGACCGCCTCCCGGCTGCTGACCGAGGCGGCGGCGAACACCGGTGCCCCGGGACACGGCCGCGCGGAGATCACCGAGCTGAACGAGCAGCTCACCGTCTACACCGGCCTGGTGGAGACCGCCCGCGCCAACGACCGGCAGGGACTTCCGCTGGGCGGCGCCTACCTGCGCCACGCCAGCGAGCGGATGCGCGAGCACATGCTGCCCGCCGCCGACGCCCTCCACCGGTCCGAGACCGCCCGGCTCGGCGGGGACCGCCACCGGGCCCGGGCCTGGCCCGTTCCGGCACTGCTCACCGGGGTGGCCGCGCTGGCCGCGCTCGGCTGGGCCCAGCGGCGCCACCACCTGCGCACGAACCGGGTGTTCAGCCCCGGGCTGCTGGCCGCCACCGCGGCGACGGCCACGCTGCTGGTGTGGCTGGCGGCCGGGCACTGGCTGGCCCGGTCCGCACTGGACGAGTCCGACCGGCACGGCGCCCGGTCGCTCCAGGTGCTCAACGCGGCATGGACGACCGCGCTGCAGGCGCGCGGCGACGAGAACCTGACGCTGGTGGCGCGCGGCGGCGGCACCGCGTACGAGAAGAGCTACCGCGCGGGCATGCGCACGCTGGCGGGCAGCCGCTCCAGCGGGGGCGCGGGCCCGGACCGGCAGAACGGCGGACAGCTGGCGAGGGCGCTGGAGCTGGCCGACGACGAGGCGGGCCGCGCGCCGGTCGAGCGCGCCGTACGGGCCGCGGCCGCCTGGCGCGAACGCCACGCGGCGGCCCGCGAGCTGGAGAACGGCGGCCGGTACGAGGCCGCCGTGGGCCTGGTGATCCGGCCCGGCGAGGACACCGCGCGCAGCGCCTTCGACGAGGTGGACACCGCGCTGGCCGAGGCCGTACGGCACGAGCAGCGGGAGTTCGGGCGGGCGGCCGAACGGGGCCGGGACGCCCTGGCCGGGCTGCCCGCCGGGGCCGGAGCGCTGTCCGTCCTCGCCGTGGCGGGCGTGGCGGCGGGCATCGGCCGCAGACTGTCGGAGTACCGGTGAGGACGGCGCGGGCGGGGGACGAAGGGGCGCGGATGACGCGGACGGACGAGCCGGGAGGCGACGGCGGCGAGGACGGCGCGCGGACCAGCGCCCGGACCGGCGGTGCCCGGACGGTGGCGGGCCGGCCCGTCGCGGTGGTCGCCCTGGTGGCCGTGCTGGCCGCCGGGGTCATGCTCGGCGCGGCCGTGCAGGCGGCGCTGTCCGGCGGAACGGCCGCGCGGCCGCCCGCGGGATCCGGACCGTCCGCCGGACCGGACGGCGGGCCGGACAGCAGGCCGGGCAGCGGACCGGGCAGTGAGCCGGGCAGCAGGCCGGGCAGCGAGCCCAACACCGGGCCGGGCACCGTACGGCCCGCCGCCGGGCGGGAGCGGTGCGCCGACGGGAGCGACCCGGCGGCGAGCCTGCGGCCTTCCGGGGCCGCGGGTCCCGCCGTCGAACGCGTCCGGAGGGCGGGGCGGCTGGTGGTCGGCGTCGACCAGAACAGCTATCTGTGGGGCTACTTCGACCCCTTCTCCAGGGAGTTCACCGGCTTCGACATCGAGCTGGTGAAGGCGATAGCCACCGATCTGCTCGGTCCCGGCCCCGAGATCGTCTACAAGACCATCCCGACCGACCAGCGCATCCCCGCGCTCCGGCGGCGCGAGGTGGACATGGTGGTGCGGACGATGTCGATCACCTGCGACCGGATCCGCCAGGTGGCGTTCTCCACCGCGTACTTCGAGGCCGGGCAGCAGATCCTCGCCCCGGAGAACTCGCGGATCACCGGGTTCGACGCGTCGCTGCGCGGCAGGCGGCTGTGCACCGCGGCCGGTTCGACCGCGCAGACGCTGCTGGAGAGGGACGCCCGGGGCGCCCGGCCGGTGTACGCCGACAACCAGCTCGACTGCCTGGTCCGGCTGCAACTGGGCGAGGTGGACGCGGTGATGACCGACAGCGCCCTGGCCGCCGGGCAGGCCGCCCAGGACCCCTCGGTCCGCCTCGTCGGCGACCCGCTGACCGTCGAACCGTACGGCGTGGCGATGAATCTCGGTGACGAGGACCTCGTCCGCCGGGTGAACAAGGTGCTGGAGGACTACCGTCGGGGCGGTGCGGACAGCGCGTGGACGGCCGCGTACGAACGGTGGCTGGCAGACAGGATGGAGACGGCGGAGCCGGCGCCCCCGGCGCCGGTCTACAGGGACTGAAGGCACATCGGACGAGACGTCGGCGACGGCGTCGGGAGCGGCGAGGTGACGGATGGGGGACGGCGGCACTGCGGGCGGGACAGCGGGCCCCGGCGGACCGGCGGACGGACCGGTGCTGGGACCCGAGGAGGTGGACCGGGCGCTGGCCCGGCTGGGCGCGGAGCACGAGGCGGTCGAGACCTCCCTGTACGCCCTCCAGGACCACGCGGGACGCGGACTGCTGGAGAACGCGGAACTGACCGGTGTCACCAAGGAGCGGTGGGCCCGGGCCGAGGAGTCGATCGCACTGCTGTGGACGTGCTTCGACACCTTCACCGCGGCCCTGCGCTCGGTGCACGAGCTGCGCGCCGGGTGCCGCCGGCCGGGTCCGGGGGAACTGGCCGAGCTGACCGCGCGGCTGCGGGGCCCGGTGGTGGCCCTCCCCGGCGGCACGGAGGGCGGTGGTGACGGCATTGGTGACGGCGTTGGTGACGGCGGCGGGGGGCGGGTCGGTCTGGCGGAGCTGGTCCGCCGGATGAACCGCTGGTACGCCCACGCCCTCGATGTGGTCACCGCCGCCGAGTCCGTCTGGTCCGCGCTGCCCGCCCGGATAGACATGCTCTCCGCCGAACTGCAGCGGGTCCGCTCCCTGGCGCATTCCGTCGGCGTACGCCCCGGAGAGCATCCGGCCGGTGACGAACTGGAGGACATCACCGCCGAGCTGACCTCGCTGCGCGCCGAGGTCGTCGCCGATCCGCTGGCCTTCTGGGTCCCGGCGGGCGGGAGTTCGGCGCCGGGCGGCGGCCGTCCCGACACCGTGCGGTACGACCGGGCGGCCCGTGCCCTGGAGGACGTGCGGCGCGAGATCGAGGCCGTGCTCCAGGTGCGGCAGGACGCCGAGCAGCGGCTGATGCGGCTGCGCGACGTGCTCTCCCGCGCGGACCGCACCCTGGCGGAGGCGCGCACGGCGCGCGGCGAGGTGCTGGCGAAGATCGCCGCCTGTGAGGTGCCCGCGGTGAGCGGACCGCCGACCGCCCTGTACGAGCAGCTCTCCCTCGCCGCGGAGCACCGGCGGCACGCCCGGTGGCACCGGCTGTCCCCGCTGCTGGAGAGCCTGGAGGAGCGGGCGGAGGAGGAGCTGGAACGGGCCCGGGACTCACTGTCCGCGGTGACCGCGCCGCTGGCCGTCCGCGCGGAGCTGCGCGGCCGGCTGGACGCGTACCGGGCACGGCTGGCACGGCGGCGGATGGCGGACGACCCGCTGCTGGCGGAGCGGTACGACGCCGCCCGGCGGCTGCTGTGGAGCGTGCCTTGTGATCTGCGCGCCGCCGAGCGGGCGGTGCTGCGCTACCAGCGGGCGGCGCTGGAGGTCCTGGCACCGGACGGGGAGGGGGGCGCCGGGTGAGTACGGAGGACCCGCGGAACGCGGCGGAGGCCGGGGACCCCGAGAACCCCGGGAGCGCAGAGACCCCGGAAACACCGGAGACACCGGAGAACGGAAGGAGCACGGGAGGCACGGGGACCGCCGGGGTGCAGGCCGGCCGGCGCCGGCGGCCGCACCGCGGCGGCACGTACGAGGACGCCGCCGAGGACGACGGGCCCGGGCCGCACCCGGCCACCGACGGCACGGTGACCTCACCCTCGACGAGGCCCCTCGCCCTCCCGTCCACCCCCGCGCCGGACGCCTCCCTCCCCCCGTCCCTCCCCTCGTCCGGGCGCTCCGCCGGGCGGTCGGTCGCCGTGCGCGGCTCGGGCCCGTCGTCCGCGGCGTCCGGCCGCGCCGCGCTGGGTGCCGGGCTGGTGACGGTCCCCCCGGTACCGCGCCCGGACCCCCGGTCGGCGGTACTGGCCGATCCGGAGGTGCCCGAGGGGAAGCGGTTCTGCGGCAACGGCGAGTGCGCCGCGCCGGTGGGGCGCTCGCGCGGTGGCCGGACGGCCCGTCCCGAGGGCTTCTGCACCCGGTGCGGTCGCCCGTACTCCTTCGTCCCGAAACTGCGGCCGGGCGACATGGTGCACGGCCAGTACGAGGTGGCCGGCTGTCTGGCGCACGGCGGGCTGGGGTGGATCTACCTGGCGGTGGACCGCGCCGTCTCCGACCGCTGGGTGGTGCTCAAGGGCCTGCTGGACACCGGTGACGAGGACGCCATGGCCGCGGCGATCTCCGAGCGGCGGTTCCTCGCGGAGATCGAGCATCCCTCGATCGTGCGGATCCACAACTTCGTCGAGCATCCCGACCGGCGCACCGGCAGCCTCGACGGCTACATCGTGATGGAGTACGTCGGGGGCAGGTCGCTCAAGGAGATCGCCAACTCCCGCCGCACGCCCGACGGCCGCCGCGACCCGCTGCCGGTGGCGCAGGCGTGCGCCTACGGCATCGAGGCGCTGGAGGCGCTGGGCCATCTGCACGGACGCGGCCTGCTGTACTGCGACTTCAAGGTGGACAACGCCATCCAGCAGGGCGACCGGCTCAAGCTGATCGACATGGGCGCGGTCCGGCGCATGGACGACCACATCAGCGCGGTCTACGGCACGATCGGCTACCAGGCGCCCGAGGTGGCCCGCACCGGACCCTCGGTCGCCTCCGACCTGTACACGGTCGCGCGCACCCTGGCCGTGCTGACCTTCGACTTCCAGGGCTACACCACCGTGTTCGCGCACGACATGCCGGGCCCGGAGCACATCGGGGTCTTCCGGCGGTACGAGTCCTTCCACCGGCTGCTGGTGCGGGCCACCGACCCCGATCCGCAGCGCCGGTTCGCCTCGGCCCAGGAGATGTCCGAGCAGCTCACCGGGGTGCTGCGGGAGATCGTGGCACTCCGGACCGGCCGTCCGCGGCCGGCGGTGTCCACGCTGTTCGGCCCGGAGACGAAGGTGGTGGACACCCGGCTGATGCCGCCCGTCGGCGGCGACGTCTCGCTGCTGGGCCTCCGCCCGCTCCGGGTGCCGCGGCGGACGCGCCCGGGGCGTGCGCCGGTCCCGGCGGACGCCCCCGCACCGCCCCCGCCGGGCGGCGCACCACCGCTGGTGCCGCTGGACACGCGGGCCGCCGCGCTGGCCCTGCCCGTCCCGCTGGTGGATCCGGCCGACCCGGGTGCCGGGTTCCTCGCCGGACTGCTGGCCGCCGCCCCCGCCGAGCTGCTCGCCGCGCTGCGGTCCGCGCCCGCCGACTCCGCCGAGGTGCGGCTGCGGGAGCTGCGCGCCCGGCTGGAGTCGGGCGAGGAGCGGGACCGCGGGGCCGCCGCCGGGGTGCTGGCCGCTCTGGAGGAACGGCACGGCGGTGACTGGCGCGTCGTCTGGTACCGGGGGCTGCACGCTCTGGTGGTGGGCGATCCGGAGACGGCGGCGGCGGCCTTCGGGGCGGTCCGCGACGCCTTTCCGGGCGAGCTCGCCCCCAAGCTGGCACTGGGCGTCTGTGCCGAGGCTCTGGAGCGGTGGGAGGACGCCGCGGCGTACTACCGCCTGGTGTGGTCGACCGATCACGGCCAGGTGGGCGCCGCGTTCGGTCTGGCCCGGGTACGGTTGGCCATCGATGATCGCCAAGGTGCGGTGCGGGCGCTGGAATCCGTACCGGAGTCCTCCGTCCACCACACGGCCGCGCGGGTCGCCGCCGTGCGGGCCAGGCTGCGGCGGCGTTCCCCCGGGGAGCCGCTGTCGGCGGACCTGCGGGCCGCCGCCCGCCAGGTGGAGCGGCTGCGGGAGGCGGGGCTGGACGCGTTGCGCCGTGAGCGGTTGACCGCCGAGGTACTGGGAAGTGCGTTGGACTGGGTGCTCGCGGGCCGACCGGGCGAGCCCGCGCCCGCCGCTCCGGGGCGCCCCCCGGACCTGCTGGGCTGCGAACTGGACGAGACCGGGCTCCGCCTGGGGCTGGAACGCTCGTTCCGGCGGCTCGCCCGGCTCGCGCAGTCCGGCACCGAAAGGATCGAACTGGTGGAACGGGCCAACCGTCTCCGCCCCAGAACGTGGGTGTGACCATGCCGCAGCTCGACCAACTCTCCGTATGCCCCCGCTGTGCGGAGCCGCTGGAGGAGGGGGACCTCTTCTGCGGCGCGTGCGGTGCCGACCTGGCCGCCGTGCGCCGGACGCCGGAGGCCGGCGGCACCGCCGCGCCCGCCGGGGCGGGTGGCGCGCGCCCTTCGGTGCCGCCGCCCGCGTCCGCCGCGCCGCCCGTACCGCCCACACCGCCCGCGGTACCGCCCTCCGCGCCGCCGCCTCCTCCGTACCCGCCGTCCCCGGTCGCGCCCCCCGTCCCGCCGCACGTGCCCGCCGGGTCGGGCGGGCCGGGCGAGGCGGGCGGGTCGGGCGGGTCGGGCGGGGCTGACTTCGTACTGCCGCCGCCCGCCTCCGCGCCGGACGGGCGGTACCCGGCCGGCCCCGCGCCGGAGCGGGAGGACTTCCCGCTCCCGCCGCCCGCACCGGCGCCGGACGGCCCCGACCCGCGCGAGGAGCCGGGCCGGGGGCGGCGGGAGGGGCACGGCGAACAGCACGAGTTCCCGCGTGAGGAGCGGCACGGGGAGTCCCGCGGCCACTCGCACGCAGAACCGCACGGTGGCCCGGGCGGGGACGCGGACGGCGGCCCGGACGAGGGAGCGGAAGCGCCGTGCGTCGCCTGCGGCACGGGCGCCGTCGGCGGGGACGGCCACTGCGAGCACTGCGGCCACCGCCGCCCGCGCGAACGCGACCACCTGGAGCGCACGGTGCCGGGAGTGGCGGCGGTCAGCGACCGCGGGCTGCGCCACCACCGCAACGAGGACTCCTTCGCCGTCGCCTCCGCCGGGCTGCCGGACGGCTCGGCGGCCCCGGTCGCCGTCGTCTGCGACGGGGTGTCCTCGGCGACCCGCCCCGACGAGGCGTCGGCCGCCGCCGCCGAGGCCGCCTGCGCCTCACTGCTCGCCGCGCTGCCGCACGGCACCGACCCCCGGGAGGCGATGCGCGCCGCCCTGGCGGCCGCCGCCGGGGCGGTCGGCGACCTGGCCGCGAGGACCCCGGCGGACCCGGCGCGCAACGCCCCGGCCTGCACCATCGTCGGCGCGGTGGTCACGGGCGAGATCCTCACCGTCGGCTGGGTCGGCGACAGCCGCGCCTACTGGGTGCCCGAGGACCGTTCCACCCAGCCCGCCCGGCTCACCGAGGACGACTCCTGGGCGGCCCAGATGGTCGCGGCCGGCCTGATGGAGGAGGCCGAGGCGTACGCCGACCCGCGGGCCCACGCCATCACCGGCTGGCTGGGCGCGGACGCCCACGAAATCGACCCGCACACCGCGTCCTTCACCCCGGACCGGCCGGGCGTGGTGGTGGTGTGCACCGACGGGCTGTGGAACTACGCCGAGTCGGCCGAGGAGATGACCTCGGTGGTCGCGCCCGACGCCCGCACCGAACCGCTGCGCTGTGCCCGGCAGCTCGTGGGGCACGCGCTCGACGGCGGTGGGCACGACAACGTGACGGTGGCAGTGGTGCCGTTCCCGGTCCCGTCCGGCCGTACGATGTCCGGCTGACACCGCGCCGGGGGCGGCCCTGCGCCGGGCCGGGGCGGCCGGGCCGCCGGCCTGCTGCCCCGGCCGAGGCCACCGCGGCAGGCGGACCCGCGCCCACCGCCGGTGCGTACCCGGCCCGGCCGCCCGGGTCCGGACAACGGACGCGGGCCGTTCGGGCCGGTGTGACGCTCCCCACTCCCGCCGGGCTGCCCCGCACGGCGTGGACCGGCGTACCGGCCGCCGCCGGGCCGTGGACGGTGCCCCGCACCGGCCGGGCGGAGCGGCCGCGGGACCGGTCCGTGCCCCGCGGCCGGTCCGCCTCTCCGGTGGCACGGAGACCGCCGGACCGCTCGCCACGGTGGTGGGCGAGGTCGGTGCCGGGACCGGTACTGTTCCGCTGAGGGCGAGCGTCTCCGAGGCCGGCGAGACGGCGCCGCGCACACGGGGCAACCGGAACGGTCCGTGTGAACGTGAAGAAGTGAGCAACCGATCGACGCGGAGCTGCACGGAGGGGAAGGACCGACATGCCGACTTGCCCGAACGGTCACCAGTCGGCGGCCGACGACTGGTGCGAGGTGTGCGGCCAGCGCATGACCTCCGCTCCGGGTGCGCCCGCCGGCGCCGTCCCGCCCCCGCAGATGCCCGGAATGGGAGTCCCCCCGGCCCGGCCGGGGGGAGGCTACGGCTATCCCGTGCCGGGGAACGACAACACGGTGCAGAGCGAGCTCTGCCCGCAGTGCCGCACCCCCCGTGAAGGGCTCGCGCCGTTCTGCGAGGAGTGCCGGTACAACTTCCTGACCGGCACTCCCACCACCTTCACCTCGCCCCCTCCGCCGTCCCCGCCCTCGCAGGCGCCCGGCGGCAGTACGGGGCTGAACCTGCCGCCCGGTTTCCAGTCGGGCCCGCCCGGGCCGCCGCCTCCGCAGCCCGGACAGCCCCTGGACTACGAGCGCTCCCGGCCGTCCCAGGTGAACCGTCCGGCCGAGCCGCTCGCCCCGGAGCCGCAGGGACCGCCGCCCCACCAGCAACAGCACCAGCAACAGCACCAGCAGCCCCCGCAGCACCAGCCCTCCCAGCACCATCCGCAGCAGCAGCACCAGCAGCAGGGCCCGCCCGACTACGCGCAGCAGCCCGGTTACGGCCGGTCGGCCGGCTACGGGCAGCAGTCCGCCGTGGGGGCCCCGCCGGCACAGCAGCCCGGTTCCGGCTACGGCTACCCCCAGCCGCCGCAACCGTCCCAGCCGCAGCACCAGCAGCCCGGTGGCGGGGGTGACGACTGGACGCTGCCGCCGGCCGGCCCGCCCGCCCAGCCGGACTACGGACAGCAGCCCGGCATGGGAGCTCCCCCGGCGCAGCCCGGCTACGGCTACCCGCAGCAACAGCAGCCGTCCCACCAGCACCAACAACAGCAGCAGCATCAGCAGCCTCCGCACCAGCAGCACCAGCAGCACCAGCAGCCGGCGAACTGGATGGTGACGATCGGTCCGGACCGCGAGTACTTCGCGGCGATGATGCGGCGCAGCGGCCCGGAGGCCGCCGGTCTGAACCTGCCCGCCTACTCCCCGGAGCAGCGGATCCAGCTCACCGGCCCCCAGGTGACCATCGGCCGCCGCCGCCACTCCACCGGCGAGTCGCCCGACATCGACCTGGCCCGTCCGCCGGAGGACCCGGGGGTCTCGCACCAGCACGCGGTGCTGGTGCGGCAGCCCGACGGGAACTGGGCCGTGGTCGACCAGGACTCCACCAACGGCACCACCGTCAACGGCGCCGAGGACCCGATCCAGCCGTTCGTGCCGGTGCCGCTCCAGGCGGGCGACCGGGTGCACGTCGGCGCCTGGACCACGATCACCCTGTACCGGGGCTGACCCCGGGGGCGGGTCCCGTCCCGGGCCCCGCCCGCAGCGGCCAGCGGTCCGGTCCGTCCGGGTCGTCCAGCCAGACCCACTGGTCCGCGCCGCGCACCGTCACGCCGTACCGGGTGCGGTCCGGCCGTCCGGCGCGCCGCCACCGTTCGTAGGCGGCGCCCGGGTCCGGACCGCCCCCGGTCAGCGACAGCAGGAAACCGAACGACTCGGTCCGCAGCGCCTCGCGCGGCAGGTCCGCCGGATCGATCCGCGGGCGCGGCGGGCGGTCGCCGCGCAGCGGGACGAAGTAGGCGGGGTCCGGCAGGAAGCGGCCCTCGGCGCGGCCGGGCTCCGTCACCCGCAGGGCGAGCAGCCCGGTGGCCATCGGGGTCAGGATGACCGCCCCGGGCCTGCACTGCTCCGGCCAGGCCGGCGGTACGGCGTCCACCGCGCAGGTCCCGATGATCCGGTCGTACGGCCCCCGCTCCGGGCAGCCGAGGGCCCCGTCCCCGGTGACCACCTCAAGGTGGCGGCCGGCCGCCGCCAACCGCGTCCGGGCCTCCCCGGTGATCTCCGGATCCACGTCGACGGTGGTCACGTGGGCGTCGCCCAGCCGGTGGGCCAGCAGGGCGGCGTTCCAGCCGGTGCCGGTGCCGATCTCCAGCACGTCCATCCCGTCCGCCACCCGCAGGTCCCGGAGCATCATCGCCATCAGGGACGGCTGGCTGGAGGAGGAGCGCGGCTCGCCGTCCCGCACCCGGGTCGCCAGCGGCACGTCCTCGTAGACGCCCGTCAGCCAGCGCTCCCGTACCGACGGGTCGGGGTCGTCGCGGCCGAGCCGCTCGTAACCGCCCACCAGGGGCAGGTAGTAGCAGGGCACGAACAGGTGCCGCGGCACGGCCTCGAACGCCGCCCGCCACGCCGGATCGGCCAGCAGGCCCTCCGCCTCGATGCCGCGCACCAGCGCCCGGGCCAGACTCCGGGCCCGGTCCCGGAACTCCCCACCCCGGCCGCCCCGCTTGCCCCTTCCATCCGTTTCACCGGTCATGTCCCCATACTTCCACCCAGCCCCGGGGAGTGATCGAACATGTCCGCCCGGGACCGTTCGGAAGGTGATGTTCCGCCACTACCATCCGCTTCATGAGCGAAGCCGCGATCACAGTCGAGGGGCTGCGCAAGCGGTACGGGGATGTGCGGGCTGTCGACGGGGTGTCCTTCACGGTCGGACGCGGCGAGTTCTACGGCATCCTCGGACCCAACGGCGCGGGCAAGACGACCACTCTGGAGATCACCGAGGGCCTGCGCAGGCCCGACGAGGGCGAGGTGCGGCTGCTGGGCCGCTCCCCCTTCCCCCGCGACCCGGCACTGCTGCGCCGCATGGGAGTACAGCTCCAGGCGTCGGCGTTCTTCGAGCGGCTGACCGCCCGCGAGCAGATCCAGACCTTCGCCTCCTTCTACGGCGTACCGGCCGAACGGGCCGACGCGATGCTGGAGCGGGTCGGCCTGACCGAGAAGGCGGGCACCCGCGAGAACAAGCTCTCCGGCGGCCAGGCCCAGCGGCTGTCCATCGCCTGCGCCCTGGTCCACGATCCGGAGCTGGTCTTCCTCGACGAGCCGACCACCGGTCTGGACCCGCAGGCCCGCCGCAACCTGTGGGACCTGCTGCGGGCCATCAACGAGGAGGGCCGCACCGTGGTGCTGACCACCCACTACATGGACGAGGCCGAGACGTTGTGCGACCGGGTGGCGGTGATGGACCACGGCCGCGTGCTGCGGGTGGGCGCCCCCGCCGATCTGATCGCGGAACTGGGTGTGAGATCGCTGGAGGACGTCTTCCTCCAGCTGACCGGACGGGAGTACCGCCAGTGAGCGGCACCGGGGCGCGCCCCGCGGCGGACGGCGGGAAGCAGCCGGGCGGCCCGGCGGAAGCGGGCAGGGCCGGAGGAGACGAAGGAGACGGGAGAATCGGGGAAAACGGGAACAGCGGGAGCAGCGGGGAAAACGGGGGAAGCGCGGAGAGCAGTCGGCCGGGGAGGACGGGCCGGGGCCCGGACCTGCGGGTGTTCGCCGGTCTGTCGAAGGCGATGGCCCTGGGCCTGCTGCGGGACCGCGCCGCCGTCTTCTTCATGCTGCTCTTCCCGCTGATGTTCCTGGTCTTCCTCGGCGCCCTGCTCAAGGGCGACTCGACGCCGCGGGTGGAGATCGTCCAGATCGGCCGGGTCGAGGTGCTGGACGCGTTGCCGGCCGAGACCCGGGAGGGGCTGGACGACTTCCTGGAGCTGCGGAAGTCCGGCGACCGCGAGAAGGCGCTGGACGAGGTCCGCGCGGGCGATGTGGACGCCGTGCTCTGGCAGCACGGCGACGAGGTGCGGCTGCGCTACTCGGCGGCCGACCCCACCCGGGCCGGCAATGTGCGCGCGGTCGTCAACTCGCTCGTCCAGCAGGCCAACATCGCCGCCACCGGCCAGCCGCCCGCGTACGAGCTGACCGCCGCGCAGGCGGAGGACGAGTCGATGAAGGCGATCCAGTTCCTCACCCCCGGCCTGCTCGGCTGGGCGGTGTCGATGAGCGCGGTCATGGGCTCGGCCCTGGTCCTGGTCAGCTGGCGCAAGAAGCGCATCCTGCGCAGGCTGTGGCTCGCCCCGGTGAGCGCGGGCTCGGTCATCGCCGCCCGGGTCGGGGTGACCGTCGGCCTGGCCCTGCTCCAGACGCTGGTCTTCCTCGGGGTGGCCACGCTCCCGTACTACGGGCTGGAGCTGTCCGGCCACTGGTGGCTGTCCCTGCCGCTGGTGGTCTGCGGCACGCTGGCCTTCATGTCCATGGGGCTGGTCGTCGGCGCCTGGGCGAAGACCGAGGAGGCCGCCAACGGCGTCTCCCAGCTCGTCGTCCTGCCGATGGCCTTCCTCTCCGGGGCCTTCTTCCCCCTGGAGGGCACCCCGGCCTGGGTGCGCGCGGTCTCGGATATCTTCCCCCTCAAGCACCTCACCGAGGCGATGCAGGACGTCCTCTCCCGCGGCCAGGGCTGGGACGCCGCCCTTCCCGTGATGGGCGGACTGCTGCTGTTCGCGGTTGTCCTGACGGCCGTCGCCGCCAGGCTCTTCCGCTGGGACGACGCGTGATCCGGCGCCGGCCGGTGCCGCCGGGCCACCCGTCCCGGCGGCACCGGCCGGCGCGTCTGCGACCATGGGTGGGTGGCGGCTCCGCTCCCCGCCGGGAGGCGGGGGCCTCCGGCCGGGAGACCGCGGTCCGGCCCGGACCGGTTCCCCGCGGGACCGGAGGGAGCGCCACCGAGCAGGACGCGATTCCCCGCCGGCCGCGGCCGGCGGTCCCTTCGCTAGGAGACTGATGGAGATTCCGCACGGCAGCCTGCAGACGCAGACCTTCTTCGAGCAGGTCGGGGGCGAGGAGACGTTCCGGCGGCTGGTGCGCCGGTTCTACGAGGGCGTCGCCGAGGACCCGCTGCTGCGGCCGATGTACCCGGAGGAGGACCTCGGTCCGGCCGAGGAGCGCCTGACGCTGTTCCTCATGCAGTACTGGGGCGGGCCGAAGACGTACAGCGAGCGGCGGGGGCACCCCCGGCTGCGGATGCGCCACGTGCCCTTCACGGTGGACCGCGCCGCGCACGACGCCTGGCTGCGGCACATGCGGGACGCGGTGGACAGCCTCGGTCTGGCGCCCGGGCACGAGCGGCAGCTGTGGGACTACCTGGTCTACGCGGCCGGCTCGCTGATCAACTCCCCGGACTGAGCCGCCCCCGTCCCCGGCCCGGGTGCCCCGGCCGTCCCGGGGGCGATCGGCCCGGGGCCGGCCGCCCCCGGGGTCAGCCGCTCCGGACGGGGATGACGCCCAGTCCCGTACCGCCGCCGCGGCGCACCGCGACCGAGCCGTACGGGGTGCGCAGCCGCAGCCAGGTACCGGCGGCGAGCACGGCGGCCTCCGGCGGCCCCACGACGCCCGGCCGCCCGGGACGCGGCGGCCCCTGCGGCCCGGCCGCCGGGGCCGGTCCGGACGGCCGCAGCATGCCGAGCGACCGGGCGGCGTGCACGGCGCGCAGCGGCAGCCCGGTGCCGCCGCCCAGCGGCCGGGACCAGATCTCCTCGGCCAGCGCGTCCAGCGCCTGACGGGTGCGCTCCCCGGGCGGCAGCGCCTCGCTGCGCCGCCGGAACTCGGCCACCACGGCGTCGGCGGCCGCGCGGACCGACTCGTAGGGCAGCACGCCCACCGGGCGCCAGCCGCCGTGCGGCGGCAGCAGTCCGGCCCAGGGCGGGCCGGTCACCGCGGCGGGGACGGACACCGACGCGTCCTTCTCGGCCACGCCCTCCAGCAGTTCCCCGGCCGAGACGGTGGTGTCCAGTTCCGCCGGTCCCGCCGGTCCCCCGGTCCCCTCCGGTGCCGCCAGCCGCGCCGTGCGCACGGCCAGCACCTCGAACCGGGCCGGCCGGGCGAAGAGGCCCAGGACGCCGTCCTCCCGGTGCGGCCGGCGCACCCGCAGCCGCACCACCGCGTTCCGCTCCCAGCGCAGCAGCCGCTCCAGGAGGGCGGCGAGTTCCGCCGCCTCCCCGGGATCGGCGAACACCAGGCGGCCGGGCTGTTCTCCGCTCATGCGGCGACGGCCCCCGTCGCGCTGTCGTCCAGGTACTCCTTGAGGAACGCCTTCTCCTCGTCGCTGAGCCGGCGGGGCCGCTCCCGCTCGAGGTCGTAGGGGACCACGACCGTGGCGGCCCGCGCGTAGACGGTCCCCGCCCCCTCGCCGTCCGCCGCCCCGGAGCCCCCCGGATCACGGGAGTCCCCGGGGCCGTCCTTGACCTCGTAGGCGACCGTCACCGAGGCAGCGCCGACCTTCGTCACCCACAGCTCGACCACGACCGGCTCGTGCCGGTGCGTCAGCGGCCTGAGATAGGAGATCTCGTGCCGGGCCACCACCGAACCACCGGTGAAGGCCCCCGACGCCGCCTGCCGCGCCAGCCGGAACATGAAGTCGATCCGCGCCTCCTCCAGATAGCGGAGGAAGACGACGTTGTTGACGTGCCCGAAGGCGTCCATGTCCGACCAGCGCAGCGGACAGGGGTACACGTGTCGCACTTGGCCCCTCAGCCCCGGGTCAGCTTCTTGTAGGTGGCGCGGTGCGGACGGGCCGCGTCCGGGCCGAGCCGCTCGATCTTGTTCTTCTCGTACGACTCGAAGTTGCCCTCGAACCAGAACCACTTGCTCTCGCCCTCGTAGGCGAGGATGTGCGTGGCGACCCGGTCCAGGAACCAGCGGTCGTGGGAGACGACCACGGCGCAGCCGGGGAACTCCAGCAGCGCGTTCTCCAGCGAGGACAGCGTCTCGACGTCGAGGTCGTTGGTCGGCTCGTCCAGCAGCAGCAGGTTGCCGCCCTGCTTGAGGGTGAGCGCCAGGTTGAGGCGGTTGCGCTCGCCGCCGGACAGGACGCCGGCGGGCTTCTGCTGGTCCGGGCCCTTGAAGCCGAACGCGGAGACGTAGGCGCGCGAGGGCATCTCGACCTGGCCGACGTTGATGTAGTCGAGCTCGTCGGAGACCACGGCCCACAGGGTCTTCTTGGGGTCGATGTTCTCGCGGCTCTGATCGACGTAGGAGATCTTGACCGTGTCGCCGACCCGGATGTTGCCGGAGTCCGGCTCCTCCAGGCCCTGGATCATCTTGAACAGCGTGGTCTTGCCCGCGCCGTTGGGGCCGATGACGCCGACGATGCCGTTGCGCGGGAGGGTGAAGGACAGGTCGTCGATGAGGACCTTGTCACCGAACGCCTTGTGCAGGCCCTCCACCTCGACCACGACGTTGCCCAGCCGCGGCCCCGGCGGGATCTGGATCTCCTCGAAGTCCAGCTTCCGCATCTTGTCGGCCTCGGCCGCCATCTCCTCGTAGCGGGCCAGCCGCGCCTTGGACTTCGCCTGGCGGCCCTTGGCGTTGGAGCGGACCCACTCCAGCTCCTCCTTGAGGCGCTTCTGGCGCTTGGCGTCCTTCTGCCCCTCGACCTTCAGCCGGGAGGCCTTCTTCTCCAGGTAGGTGGAGTAGTTGCCCTCGTAGGGGTGGGCGCGGCCGCGGTCGAGCTCCAGGATCCACTCGGCGACGTTGTCCAGGAAGTACCGGTCGTGGGTGATGGCCACGACGGTGCCCTCGTACTTGGCGAGGTGCTGCTCCAGCCACTGCACGGACTCGGCGTCCAGGTGGTTGGTGGGCTCGTCCAGCAGCAGCAGGTCGGGCTGCTCCAGCAGGAGCTTGCACAGCGCGACGCGGCGCTTCTCACCGCCGGAGAGGTTGGTGACGGGCCAGTCGCCGGGCGGGCAGCCCAGGGCGTCCATGGCCTGCTCGAGCTGGGCGTCGAGGTCCCAGGCGTTCGCGTGGTCGAGCTGCTCCTGGAGCTTGCCCATCTCCTCCAGCAGCGCGTCGGAGTAGTCGGTCGCCATCTGCTCGGCGATCTCGTTGAACCGGTCGAGCTTGCCCTTGATCTCCGCCACGCCGTCCTGGACGTTCTCCAGCACGGTCTTCGACTCGTCCAGCGGGGGCTCCTGGAGGAGGATGCCGACGCTGTAGCCGGGGGAGAGGAAGGCGTCGCCGTTGGACGGCTGCTCCAGGCCCGCCATGATCTTCAGCACCGTGGACTTGCCCGCGCCGTTGGGACCCACGACGCCGATCTTCGCGCCCGGCAGGAAGCTCAGTGTGACGTCGTCGAGAATCACCTTGTCGCCGTGCGCCTTACGCGCCTTGCGCATGGTGTAGATGTACTCAGCCAAGAGAAACCGTCCGGCAGTCAGGGAGTAGGCGGATACACCCATCTTGCCGCACCCGGTGCCGGGGGCGAAAACGAGCGCTCGGGCGACCTGTGTCACGCCGCTGACCTGCGGTCGCGCCAGGGCCGCCGTTCCCCGCGCCGGCGGTCCTCCGCCGCGGGAGAGGCCCCTGGAGACCGCGGGGGAACCAGGGCGGGAAAGTCCCGGAGGACGGCGGCGGCAGCGGCGATGAGAGCGCGGGACGGCAGGACGACGGAGTACCGGTACGCCGGTACGCCAGCCAGTACGCCGAAAAGGGCCGTGTGCCGCCGCACGGGGTGCGGCGGCACACGGCCGGGTGGGTCAGGGCGTCAGGGGATCACGCCCGGATCCCGTGGTTCAGCTCTCGGCGCCGGTGGCGGGCTTCCGCTTCCGCAGGAAGAACACTGCGGCACCGCCGGCGATCACCAGCGCGATGGCGACACCCGCGATGATCGGGGTGGTGCTGCTGCCGCCGGTGGCGGCGAGGTTGCCCTCGTCGTCACCCTTGTCGCCGGTGTCACCGCCGACCGTGGCCGGGCTGGGCTCGGTCTCGGGCTTCTCCGGGGTCTCCTCGGGGGTCTCCACCTTGCCGCCGTTGCCGCCAGTGCTGCCCGCCTCGCAGTCGAGGGTGCCGGTGAAGGTCTCCTTGAAGCCGTCCGGACCGGTGATCGTGATCTCGTAGGGCTGGTCCTCCTTCACCGGGACGGTGATGGTCTCGGACCCGCCGGCCGGGATCTCGTGCTCCTTGCCCGCGAGGGTGAAGGTGAACGGCTCGTCGCCCTCGTTGGTGGCGGTGACGTCCACGCCGCCCTTGACGCAGTTCTTCTCGGCGGACACCGCCGGGATCGGGCCCTTGCCGGCCGCCCAGTTCGCGGTCGCGTTCGCGGTCACGGTGGACTGGCTGGAACCGGCCAGGATCTGGGTCTGGCTGCGCACCTCGATGCTGGTGAACGCGCGGCCCACCGAGACCTCGGTGCTGGCGTGCGCGGTCAGCGAGGCGGTGCCGTCCTCGGCGTCCTTCGGGACGTCGAAGAAGAGCTCGTCGCCGTCCTTCGCGGAGACCGCCGTCTGGCCGTCCTTGGTGACGACCTTCACGCCCTTGGCCTCGGCCTCCGCGTCGGGCGCGACGGTCACGCTCTGCGCGTTGGTGCGGACGGTGACCGGGCCGAGCTTCTCACCGGGCTTGCCCGACACGGCGGGCGAGTCGAGGGTGAGGGACGGCGTGGGCTCCTCGAGCTTCTGGGCGCTCTTCTCCAGGTAGTCGGCGAGCTTCTCGGCGTCCGGGTTGACCGCCTCGACCTTCGCGTTGTCGGAGAAGCGCCAGATCGCGACCTGGGTGCCCGCGGCGGCGGTCTTCTCCGTGAGCTGACCGACGTCGGCCTTCTTCGCGAGCGCGGCCAGGTCGTTCACCTGCGGGTAGGAGTTCTTCAGGATCCAGAGGATCTTGCCCGCGTGCTCGTTGTCGTGGAGCTTGGTCTGGTCCCAGGAGGCCTCCTGGTACTTGGCCTCCGAAACGGTCTTGGTGCCGATGTCGATGCAGTAGGTCTTCAGGGTGCCGCCGCCGTCGACGGCCATCTCGAAGAGACCCGCGCCGAACTGCTGTCCGCCGATCCTGGCGAAGTCGAAGGTCTTCAGACCGTTCAGGGTGGCGATCGCACCGCCCGGCTGCTCGTTCTCGTCGGCGACGGCGGTGCCCGCGCCGGCTATCGCCCCGGCCGCCAGCATGCCCGTGGCGACTGCGGTGGCGGTGAGGCGGGCAATACCGCGTCTGCGTACGGAAATCATCGTGTTGGTCGTCCCCTCGTCAACCCCCGTGCTCTGCAGGGGATCGTAGGGAGCAACCGCACCCGGTTCCCCACGAATACCAAACGTCACACATACCGAGTCCCAATCGTTATCAGGGAATGCCGTGTTGTCGGACTTCACCCGTCATATGTGGAGTTGAAGAGGGTTCGTGGGTAAGGAGCGTCATGTGTCAACCACCTGATCAGACGTCACCTGGACGCGGGAGACACGGTGGAACACCGAGGTGCCACGCGCCAGATCGTGGCCGACGGCCGTCGCGTCGATGTCCGCCGACGTCCAGCGTCTGCCGTCCCGTTCGCCCTGCTGGACCCTCAGCCGTCCGGTGACGACCAGGGGTTCGCCGACGGTGACGGACGCCGCCACGTTCTCCGCGAGCGTCCGGAACGCCCACACCGTGTAGAAGCTGGTGTGGGCGTCCGTCCAGCCGCCCCGCCGCTCGTCGTAGCGCCGCACCGTCGTGGCCAGCCGCAGCCGGGCCACCGGATGGCCCGCCGCCGTCGTCCTCGCCTCCACCTCCGACGCGGCGTTGCCGATCACCGTCACCATGGTCTCGTTCATCCGGACCGCCCCCGTGTCCACCGTTTCCGCCGCCCCGCCTGCCGGGGCCGTGTCCACCGCCCCGCCTGCCGGGGCCGGTGACCGCCATGCTGCCCGTCGGAGCCGGTGCCCGCCGGGCCCTGTGGAGTACCGGCGGGCTGTGGACAACTCCGTCACCCCCGAGGGTGACGGAACCCGTCAGGTCCGGACCGTGCCGCCCGCCGCGACGGCGTACTGCTCGCGCACCTCGCGGTATCTCAGCAGTTCGGCGGCGACCGGCTCCAGCACCCACGCCTGGCCCCAGCCGGTGGCCAGCCGCCGCAGTCCGCGCTCACGTTCCAGCCCGTACGCCCGTGCCGGTCCCCGGGCCGCCAGCCGGCAGCACCAGGCGAGCAGCGGACCGCCCAGCGCACCGCCGACCAGCAGCGACACCGGTGGCCACACCCCGGCCCGGCCCGGCCCGCCGACCAGCAGGTCCACCAGCAGCCAGCCGCCCAGCAACTGCGCGGCCAGCAGCAGCGCCTGGCAGGCCGCCGCCACCGTCCACCAGCGCGGCCGCGGGAACGGGCGCTCCCCGTGCGCCTCCCGCACGCCGCCCCGCACGCCCCGGTGCCGCGCGCCCCGGTGCCGGGCAACGCCGCCCGACACTCCGCCCGCTGCCCCGTACGCCGCACACCCCGGGCCCCCCACCGGCTCCCCGGCCCCGGCGATCGCCTCCTCCAGCGCCTCCGGGAGCCCTCTGGCCCCGCGCCAGGCCGCCTCCCGCACCGACCTGGCCCACGGCCGGGGCAGCCCGGCCGACGCCTCCTCGGCGAGAGTGCGCACCGCCTGCGCCAGGACGGGCCGGGCCACCGCCACCGCCGGTCCCGCCGGCTCCTCCGTACGCGCCGCGAGCACCTCCCCCCGCCCGCCCCGCCCTCCGTACCCGCGCCGCTCGTCGGACCACCGCAGCAACCGGGCCCAGGGGGTGCCGCAGGCCTGCTCGGCGTGCCGCAACCACAGGCGTTCGGCGGTCTGCCCGGCCGCCGCGGCGCCCACCGACGCCGCCAGCCGGTCCTCGAACTCCTCGCGCGCCCGCTCGGTCAGCCCGGCCGGGCCGTGCGGGGAGTCGACCACGTAGACCGGGCGGAGCCGGGCGACCGCGCCGTCCACGTCGGCGGCCAGCCGCAGCCCGGCCGCCCGCCGGCCCGAGACCAGCTCGCCCAGGGAGTGCCGCAGTTCGCCGACCCCCTCGCCCGTCAGGGCGGACAGCGCCAGCACGGTCGCGCCGGGCTCGCCGTGCTCGCCGAGCGCCATGCCGTCCTCGTCCAGCAGCCGGCGCAGATCGTCCATGACGGTGTCGACGTCCTCGGCGGGCAGCCGGTCGATCTGGTTGAGCACCACGAACGTCACCTCGGCGTGCCCCGCCAGCGGGCGCAGATACCGCTCGTGCAGCACGGCGTCCGCGTACTTCTCCGGGTCGGCCACCCAGACCACCGCGTCCACCAGCCGCAGCAGCCGGTCGACCTGTTCGCGGTGGCCGGGGACGGCGGAGTCGTGATCGGGCAGGTCGACCAGGACGAGTCCGTGCAGCGCGGGGTCGCGCGGCGGCACCCGGCGCCGCGCCCGGGGCGGCACACCGAGCCGCTCCAGCAGGCCGTCGGCCCCGCCGTCCCAGCCGTCCCACCCGTCCCGGCCGCCCTCCCAGACGCAGGCGACGGGCACCCCGGTGGTGGGGCGGCGGATCCCGGTCTCGGAGAGCTGGACGCCCGCGAGGGTGTTGAACAGCGTCGACTTGCCGCTTCCGGTGGCCCCGGCGACGGCCACCACGGTGTACGTCCCGGACAGCCGGCGCCGGGCCGCGACCTCGTCCAGGATGCGGCCCGCCTCGCCGAGCACCTCGCCGTCCAGCCGGGTGCGGGAGAGTCCGACCAGCTCCCGCAGCGCGTGCAGCCGCACCCGCAGCGGCTCCTCGTACCGGTGGTGGTGGGGGGTACGGACCGGTGCGCGGTACGGCGCCGGTCCGTCCGCCCGGCCGCCGTCCGGAACCGGCCCGGCGGCCGGCGGCCCGCCGCCGGCGCCCTCCCACGGCTCCTCCCACCAGTCCTCCCCCGGCCCCCGCCACGGGCCCGCGGCCGGTGCGCCGCCCGCGCCGCCCTCCGGCCGGGCGCGGCGGGCGATCAGCCCGTCGTCCCAGCCCCGGTCATCCGTGCGGACTTCCGCGGTCACCTCGGTCACCTCTCCCTCTGCAGTACGGACAGCGCGGCGATCAGGGACACCTGCTGCCCGGGGGTGGCGTCGAGGTCCCGCAGGGGCGCCAGCCGGTGGTCCCGCTCGCCCCGCAGCACCCGGTCCAGACAGTTCTCCAGCAGCCTCCCGCCGCGCTCGCGCAGCCGGCCCGCGACGGTGGCGCCCAGCGCCCCGGTGAGAGCGCCCCCCGCGCTCCGGGCACGGCGGCCGCCCAGCAGGACGACCGCGAGCAGGGCCGCGATCTCCTCACCGGTCAGCGGGCAGCCGTCGACGGCGCACAGCCCTTCCTCGGCCAGTTCCTCCGCGCAGCGCCGCCAGCGCCGTACGAGGACCTCGATCCGCTCCGCCACCGGTCCGTCCCCGCGGCCGTACTCCGGAGCCCCGGGCTCGGTCCGCCAGGCGCCGGCGGCCTGCTCGTCGGCGTCGCCGACGGCGCCGCGCAGCAGGGCCGACAGGCCCTCGGCGAGGGCGTCGAGCAGTTCGTCGCCGTCGCTGTCCCCGGGGAAGCCGCGCCAGCGGGCCAGCGCCTCGCCCGCCAGCGGTTCACCGTCGGCGAGCTGCCGCCGCACCCGGGCGCCGGCCGCCTCGTAGGCGGTGTCGATGTGCCGTGCCAGCCGCTGCGCGGTGGCGTGCTGGGCCGCCGCGGCACCGGCCAGCTCGGGGACCCGGGAGCGCAGCGAACCGACGGCCCCGGCCGCCGTACGGCCGGCGGCGACCGCCCGGGCGGCGGGGTCCCGGGCCTGGTGGAGCAACCACTCGCGCAGTCCGGCCACGGCCGTCCCGGGCAGCAGACCGGAACCGCCGCGGGCCGACTCGGGCAGCTCCGGGACGGTGAAGCGGGGCACGTCGCCGAGTCCGGCGCGCTCCAGCAGGGCCGCGTACTGGCGGGAGACCTCGGCGGTGACCTGGTGGGGCACCCGGTCCAGCACGGTGGCCAGGGTGACGTCGTACTCCCGGGCGGCGCGCAGCAGGTGCCAGGGGACGGCGTCGGTGTACCGGGCCGCGGTGGTCACCAGGATCCAGACGTCGGCGGCGCAGACCAGCGCGGCGGCCAGCTCGCGGTTGCGGACCACCAGGGAGTCGATGTCGGGCGAGTCGAGGAGGGCGATCCCGGCGGGTACGGCCTCGGTGGTCTCCATGACGAGCGCGGGCGGCGCGCCGGCGGCCTCCTCCGGATCGTCCTCGGGGCCCCGGGCCGGCTCGCCCCCGTCGGCCGGGAGCTCCGGCCGCGGTGCCCACACCCGCCGCAGCCGGGGCAGTACCCGCGGCCCGGCGAACCAGTGCTGGTCACCCGGGTGGCAGACGAGCACGGGGGTGCGCGTGGTGGGCCGCAGGACGCCCGCGTCGCTGACCCGGCGGCCGACGAGCGAGTTGACCAGGGTGGACTTCCCGGCCCCGGTGGAGCCGCCCACCACGGCCAGCAGCGGCGCCTCGGGGCTGCGCAGCCGCGGCACCAGGTAGTCGTCGAGCTGGGCGAGCAGTTCGGTGCGGGAGCGGCGGGCACGCTCGGCACCGGGCAGCGACAGGGGGAAGCGCGCCGCGTCGACGCGGTCACGCAGCGTGGTGAGCGCGTCGAGCAGTTCGGTCCCGGCTTCCATGATCGCCACATGCGCAGAATGCCCAATTTCTAGCGGTTTTTGAAGTGTTTTCGGGCAGGAACGGGGTGTTTTGACCCCTGTGGCCCGCGAGACGTGCGCGCCGAGAGGCATAACGAGTGCACAACACCCGCTCCCGGGATGCGCGCAAACCGATGCATGATTCGTACGCGCCTGCGAGTATCGGACCGCTTCACGGAACCTCCACAGGGTGTCGTGGACGTGAAGCAACGGGGAGGAAGCGCCCGGCCCTCTATCCTTGTCGCGGCAAGGTCGGACCGGGGGCACTGCCCGCCCGCGACCACCAGGCCCCCGTAGCTCAGTGGATAGAGCAGGCGCCTTCTAAGCGCTTGGCCGCAGGTTCGAGTCCTGCCGGGGGCGCTCGTCCAGGGTCCGTCCGCCGCTTCCGGTGGGAAGGGGCCCGCCCGCGGTTCCGCCGCGCGTGCCGCCCGGCCCCCGCGCGTCGACCGGGTCAGGCGTACGCCGCCCGATCACCGGCGCCGACGGGGCCACCGGCGGACCGGCCGGGGACCGGAGATCTCCGGAGCGGGTTCGCGCCAGACCCAGAACACGACGGCGGTGGTCACCGTGGCCGCGACGGCGGCACCCAGCAGGACGGATGAGGATGATGGCCGCGTTCCTCGTCTCGAATCCCACAGACAGCACCGTGCCCAGCGCAACCACGGTGAGCGCCACGAGCTGGAACTGCAGCTCGACGAGTTTGATGATCTCCGCCCGCAGGTTGTTGTACTCGGCGATGAGGAACTGGCCGGTGTCCCACCCGGCGGGGTTCGTTCCAGCGGGGCTCTGCTCTCCCATCGCACTCCTGTGGTGGGCGGACCGGCCTCGGCCGGAGGGAATCGCGCCCAAGTGTTCGGCAGTTCCCTCCGGCCCCACAAGGGAGGGAACCGGCCGTATCCCGGTTCCCCGATTCCCCGGCTCACCGCCCCCGCCGTGCCCCCGCCCGTCCCTCGTGCCGTGATGGCCTGACACGTCCGGCACGACCGCGACCGGCCTGCCTGCTTGCTTGGCGACGTGGACCAGACCCTGCGCGTGCGGGCCGGTGCCGCCCGCCGCCAGGGCGGCGTCGGCGGCGCCCTCCCGCACGGCGTCCTGCGGCGCGACGACCTGACGGTGCGTGCCGGACGCACCGTGTGGGCCGCACGCCGCGCCTGATCCCGGGCACCTTCCACTGCCCCTCCGTGCACCGGAGAAGCGCGACCGGCGGGCCGCCCGCGACCTGTGCGCCGGTGCGGTGGGATCTTCCCGGCGCCTTTCGCGGGGCGTGGACCGGCACCGGCCCGGTGGGGACAGCCTCGCCCCGCGAGGCCGGCGACGAGCGGCGGCTAAGGTGCGAGGGAAACGTTGTCGCGACATTCGGCCCGGTCAGCACCGAGCGGAGGCAGGCAGGTTGGCCTGGCATGAACCCGGAGGGCTCCCCCGTTGCCGCCGGGCCGACGCAATGACCATCTCCCGTTCCCCCACGCCGAAGGACACAGAAGGGGCGCACCGAATGCCGGACCCGTTGACGACGGACGAGAGCACCAGACCCACGGCAGAGGTCGTCCTCTCCATCGTGGGCGAAGTGACCGGTTCCGGCCCCCACCGGCCGACCGACAGTTTCTACGACATCGGCGGCACCTCCCTCGACGCGATACGGATATGCCTGCGCGTCAGCCGGGAGTTCGCCCTTGACATCGGCCCCGAGGCGCTGCTCGACAGCGAAGACCTCGCCGGGTTCGCCGCGGTGGTGTCCGCGGCCCGGGAGGCCCGTTGAACGTCCGTGCCGACACCCGCCTGCCGCGCCCCCCGGCCGTTCCCCCTCCCATCCACACGGCGGTCGGGCACCACTCCCGGACCACCCCGGACGCCGTCGCCCTGGTCCGGGGCCCGGCCCGGATCAGCTACGCGGAACTGGACGCGGCGTCCGAGGCCTGGGCCGCCGCGCTCCGGGAGCGGGGCGCCGGACCGGGCGGCTTCGTGCCGGTGCTGCTGCCCCGGTCGGCGAAGCTGGTGACGGTGCTGCTCGCCGTGCTCAAGACCGGGGCGGCGTACGCGGCCCTGGACCCGGGGTGGCCCGCCGGCCGGATCCACCGGCTGCTCGGGATGCTGCGCCCCCGGGTGACCGTCGCCCCCGGCGCGCCCGCCGGCTGGAGCGGCCCGGTGTGGACTCCTCCGTCGCACGACGTCCGCCGCGCGGCGGAGCTGTCCGCCACGCGCCCGGACCCGCCGGCCGAACCCGGCGGCCCCACCGGTCCGGCCGCCCCCGCGACGGTCTTCTTCACCTCCGGCACCACGGGCGACCCGAAGGCCGTGGTCTCCGGCCACGGGGCGACCACCAGCCTCTTCGGCGGCGGCTTCGAGCCGTTCCCGTCCGCCCCGGTGATGCCCCAGGCCGCACCCGTGAGCTGGGACGCCTTCACCATGGAGACCTGGGGGCCCCTGACCAACGGCGGCACCTGCGTCCTCCTGGACGGGGACTACCTGCTGCCCGGGACCCTGCGCGCACTCGCCGACCGGGACGGCGTCGACACGGTGTGGCTCACCGCCTCGCTGTTCAACCTCTTCACGGACGAGGACCCCGGCTGCTTCCGGGGGCTGCGCCACGTCCTCACCGGCGGCGAGCGGCTCTCGGTGCCCAGGGTCCGCGCGTTCCTCGACCGGCACCCCGGGACCGCGCTGACGAACGGCTACGGTCCCGTCGAGACCTGTGTGTTCGCCACCGCCCGGCGGATAGAGCGGCCGGACTGCGATCTGCCGTCCGGCATCCCGCTGGGCCATCCGGTACCGGGTCGGCAGGTCCACGTACTGGCGGACGGACGGCCCGCCGAACCCGGCCGGGTCGGGGAGATCTGCGTCTCCGGGGACGGCGTCGCCCTCGGCTACCTCGGTGATCCCGCGCTCACGGCACGCCGTTTCCCGACCCTGGTCCTCGACGGCCGCCGCACCCGCGTCCACCGCACGGGAGACCTCGGATTCCAGGACCCCGACGGTCTGCTGCACTTCACCGGGCGCTCCGACCGGCAGGTCAAGATCAGGGGGCACCGGGTGGCGCCGGAGGAGGTCGAGGCCTTCACCCGGGCCCTGCCGGGAGTGGGTGACTGCGCGGTCGTCCCGGTCCGCGGGCAGAGCGGCGCGTACGAGCGGACGGCGCTCTTCTACACCTGCGACGGTACCGCCGGGGCGCCGGACCTCCCGCAGCCGCGGACCGTGCGCCGGGCGCTGGCCGCCGGGCTCCCGCGCCATCTCGTACCGGATCTCGTGCACCGCAGGGACGGTCTGCCGCTCACCGCCGGCGGAAAGCTGGACCGGGCCGCGCTGGCCGGCTCACTGCGATCACACGACACGACGGAAGGTGACGCGTGACCCCCCACCCCGCAGCTCCCCACCCCACGCCCAGGTACCCCATGTCCTGGGAGCAGGAGTCCATCTGGCTCAACGACCAGTTCCAGGCCGGGGCCCGCCGCTATGTGGAGTCCTGGATCCACCGGCTGCGCGGCGCCGTCGACACCGCGGCCGTCGAGACCGCGCTGACCGCGGTCGTCGCGCGCCACGAGCCGCTGCGCACCGCTCTGGTCCTGGAGGATGGCGACAGCGTGCAGGTGGTGTCCCCTCCCGCCCGGGTGCCGCTCGACATCCGTCCGGTCACTGCCGAGGACGTGCCGGAAGCCGTCCGCGCGGCGGTCTCCGTCCCGCTGCCGGCGGACCGGCCCCCCTTGCTCAGGGCGACCCTGCTGCGTATCGGTGAGCGCGACGCCGTCCTGGCCGTCGCCCTGCACCACGCCGTCATCGACGGATGGAGCCTGCGGCTGCTGGACGAGGAGTTCAGCGAGCTGTACCGGGCCGCCGTCGAGGACCGTGCCCCGGATCTCCCGGAGCTGCCCCTGTCGTTCGGCGAGTACGCGGCGGCCCGCCGCCGGGAGACGGCCGCGGCCGACGCGGCCATGGAGTACTGGCGGCGGACGCTGGACGGCGCGCCCGCCGAGTCCGCCTTCCCCCTGGACCGCCCGCGCCCACCGGTGCCGGGCGAGGAGGGCGGCCTGGTCGAGTTCACCGTCGGACCGGAGCTGGGGGACGCCGTCCGCCGGGCCTGCCGCGACCTTCGCACCACGCCCTTCGTGCTGCTCACCGCGGCCCTGTCCGCCCTGGTCGGCAGGCTCGGGGGCCAGGAGGACATCGTGCTGGGCACCCCGGTCAGCCGACGGGACCGCTGGGAGCTCGAACCGCTGATCGCCTGCCTCACCGACATCATGCCGCTGCGCCAGCGCGTCCGGCCCGGCCGGCCGTTCCGGGAGCTCGTCGCCGCCACGAGCGCCGTCGTACGCGGTGCCGTGGCGCACCGCGGCGCGCCGTACGGCCGGCTGGTGCGGGAGCTGGCCGGTGAGCGGACCCGGTCCAGGAACCCGCTGTTCCAGATCGTGTTCACCGTGGACGACGCCCGCGCCCCCGGGCTGCGCCTGCCCGGCGTCACCACCGAGCGGCTGTACGGCCACAACGGCACGGCCAAGTTCGACGTCTTCCTCCACCTCGTCCCCCGGGACGGGGGCTACCTGGGCAGGCTGGAGTACGCGGCCGGAATCCTCGACCGCGGCACCGCGGACCGGCTCGCGGAACGCTTCCTCGCCCTGCTCGCCGACGCCGTGCGCCACCCCGACCGGGCGGTGGACGACCTGGCGGTCATGTCCGGGGCGGAACGGCGGCTGGTCACCGACCGGTTCGCCCACGGCCCCGAGCCGGCCGGCGACCGGCCGCTCGCCCACGAGGCCGTCGCACGGACCGCCCGGCTGCTGCCGGACGGCCTGGCCGTCGTCGACGGCGGGCGGCGGCTGACGTACGCGGCGCTTCAGGCGGCCGCGGACTCCCTCGCGCGGTGGCTGGTGGCCCGCGGCCTCGCCGGGAAGCGCGTCGGCATCCGCCTGGAACGCTCGGCCGACGCCCTGGTCGCCGTACTGGCGGTGCTGCGCGCCGGCGGTGCCTGCGTGCCGATCGACCCCGCCCTGCCGGCGGAGCGCGCCGCCCTCATGATCCGCGACAGCGGGGCGGCCGCCCTGCTCACCGGAGGCGAGGCGGCCACCGGCCCGGTCCCGGTCCCGCCCGGCGTGCCCACGCTTCTCCTGGCGGACGCCCCCTCCCCCGCCGACGCTCCCACCGCCCCGTCCGCGGCACTGCCGTCCGTCACGCCCGACGACCTCGCCTACGTCGTGTACACCTCCGGTTCCACCGGGCGGCCGAAGGGGGTGGCGATGCCCCACCGCTCGCTCGCCGCGCTCGTGGCCTGGCAGTGCCGGTCCTCCGGCGCGGTGGACGGCACGCGCACCCTGCAGTTCGCGCCGCTCGGCTTCGACGTGGCGTTCCAGGAGATCTTCAGCACCTGGGCCTCCGGGGGCACCCTCGTCCTCGTGCCGGACGCCGTCCGGGGCGACCCGCACCGCGTCCTCGATCTCGTCGAGCGGCACTCGGCCGAGCGTCTCTTCCTGCCCTACGTCGCGCTCCAGCAGCTCGCCTCCTACGCCGTCGCGGTCGGCCGCCGCGCCGACAGCCTCCGTGAGGTGATCACCTCGGGGGAGGAGCTGTACGTGACCCCGGCGATCAGGGAGTTCTTCGCCGGCTGCCCCCGGGCGCGGCTGGAGAACCAGTACGGGCCGTCCGAGACCCACGTCGTCACCGCCCACCGGCTCACCGGTGCCCCCGCGGCCTGGCCGGACCGGCCGCCGATCGGGCGGCCGGTCCCCGGCAGCAGAGTCCACATCCTCGACGGGCGGCTCCGGCCGCGCCCGGTCGGAGCCGTGGGCGAGATCTGCGTCGCGGGCGACGGGGTGGCCCTTGGCTACCTCTCGGACGAGGCCGCGCACACCCGGCGCTTCGTCCCCGACCCCCCCGACCTCTCCGCCCCCTCCCCCGGCCCCTCCCCCTCGGGGCTTCTCTACCGCACCGGTGACCTGGGAAGGTTCCTGGCCGACGGCACGGTCCAGTTCCTGGGCCGCAGCGACGACCAGGTCAAGATCCGCGGTTACCGCGTCGAGCCGGGAGAGGCGGAGGCCGCGCTCAAGGCGGTTCCCGGTGTGACGGAGGCGGTCGTCGTGGTGGACGGCACCGGCCCCGAGGAGAGGCGGCTGGCGGCCTGCTTCACCGGGACGGCGGACCCGGACCGGGTGCACCGGACGCTGCGGGACCGGCTGCCGCACTACCTCGTCCCTTCCCGCCCGGTCCGGGTCCCCGCCCTGCCCCGCACCGCCAGCGGCAAGACCGACCGGGCGGCCGTCCTCCGGCTGCACTCGTCCGCCGTCCGGGCCCCGCGCCCCGCGACGTCCGGGGAACGCGTCCTCTCCGACGGCCTCGAACACGACCTGGCCGCCGTCTGGACCGACGTCCTGCGCACCGACCGCCTCGGCCCGGACGACGACTTCTTCTCCAGCGGCGGCAACTCGCTCCTCGCCGTACGCCTCGCCGTGCGGCTCCGCGGCGAACTGGGTCTGGACCTCCGCCCCGCCGACGTCTTCGCGGCCCCCACCGTCTCCGCCCTCGCCGCCCTGGTCCGCAGGGCCGGTGCCGCCCCGCGGGAGACGGGGCTCGCCGCGCGCGCCGTCCTCGACCCCGGGATCACCGCCGCGTCCGAGGTGGTCCCGGCGACGGCCCGCCCCCGCCACCTCCTCCTGACCGGAGCCACCGGGTTCCTCGGCGCGTTCCTCCTGCGCGACCTGCTCGAACGCACCGGTGCCACGGTGCACTGCCTGGTCCGCGCGGACGACACCGCGGCCGCCCGCAAGCGGCTGCGCCGCACCCTGGAGCGCTACCGGCTGTGGCGCGGGCACTACGAGTCCCGCATCCGGCCGCTGGCCGGCGATCTGGGCCTGCCCCGCCTCGGCCTCGACCGGCGGACCTTCGACCGGCTGGCGCGCTCCGTCGACGCGGTGTACCACAGCGGTGCCGCCGTGAACCTCACCCACACCTATGAGCAGCTCAAGGCCGTCAACGTCGACGGCACCGCCGAGATACTGCGGCTGGCCGCCGCCCACCGCACCGTGCCGGTGCACCACGTCTCCACCGTCGGTGTCTTCCCCCCCGACGGGCCGCCGGGCGACCGCGTCCCGCCCACGCGCCCACCCGGCAGCGGGGCACTGCTGCGCAACGGGTACGCCCGGACCAAGTGTGCGGCCGAGGCGCTGGTGGCCCAGGCCAGGGAGCGCGGCATACCCGTGACCGTGTTCCGCCCCACCCGGATCAGCGGGGAGACCGCCAGTGGTGTCTGCCAGACCTCGGACTTCCTCTGGCTGCTGGTGAAGGGCTGTGTCCAGGCCGGGCTGTCCCCCTGCGACTACTCCGCCGACTTCGACCTGGTCCCCGTCGACTACGTGAGCGCCGCCATCGGCGTCCTGTCCGCCGATCCCTCGACCGCGGGCCGCACTTACCACCTCTCCAGCGAACGCCTCCTGCCCTTCACCGACATCGCGGCCAGGCTCCGCGCGCTCGGCTACCGCCTGGACGACGTCCCGCTGGAGGTGTGGCACCGGCGGGTGGAACAGGACCCGGGCAACGCGGCCTTCCCGCTGCTCGGTCTCCTGCCGCCGACGGGCTCCGCACCGTCCGGTGAGATCCGCGCCGACTCCCCCGTCTTCGACTCCTCGGCCACCCGTCGCGCACTGCGGCCGAGCGGGGTGACCTGTGCCGTGGTCGACGACGCGCTGTTCGCCCGCTGGGTGCGCTCGTTCGTGCGCGACGGCTTCCTCCCCCCGCCGCGGCCGGCGGACGGCCGGCCCGGCTGACCGGTTCGGGCGTCCGCCGGCCACGGCGGAGGGGGGAAGCGGGAGGAGAGGGCGGGAGGGGAGGAAGCCGCGCGGCGGACCGGTCCCGGCCGCGGGCTCCCCGCTTCCCCCGTTCCCCCGGCCCTTCTGCGTCAACTCGCCGCCCCCGCCGTGCCTTCGCCCGCCCCTCGTGTTGTGATGGGCCTGACACGTCCGACACGGCACGACCGCGACCGACGACGGCGAAGGGCAGACGTGGCACGAACAGAGAACATCAGGAGAATCGCGCAGACGGTCGCCGGGGGCGCCTCCCCGCGCGACGTCGCCGAGGAGGAAGTGCGCCGCCGGGTGCGCGGCGGAGGCGGGCAGGAGTCCGCCGGAGGCGGGGGCCGCCCGCGGGGGGAGCGGGGGGAGCGGGCGGAGCCGCAGCAGGACGGCATGGATCCGGCCGACTTCCCGGCGGCCCGGGAGCAGGGCGGCTCCATCGCCACCGTCATGACGCAGGAGAGCGTCCCGCTGGCGGAGGCCGGCGAGACGCTCAACCGCAGCGAGCAGCGGCGCGAGGGAGGGGAGCCGGTGCACGCCATCTGTCCGATGGTGCTGCCGCGCGGGCGCTCCCTGCTGAGCATGCTTCCGGTGCTGCTGCTGCTCGTGGTGGGCGCGGTGGGCACCTCGATCGCCGTCGCCGCCGGGGGCGGTGTCCTGACCAACCCCTTCTTCGGCGTCCACTACTGGCTGCTGGCGCTGCTGGCGGTGGGCTTCGTCTGGTGGCGGCAGGGCATGGTGATGGTGCCGGAGGGCTGCCAGGCGCTGATCACCCGGTTCGGGAAGCTGGAGCAGGTGGTCGGCCCCGGCCGGGTCATCCTGCTGAACCCGTGGAAGCGGGTGTCGTACATCCTGAACACCACCCGCGAGTACCCGTTCAACGCGCCGGTGCGCGAGGCGCCCACCCGCAGCGGGGTGAAGGCCTCCATCGACCTGTTCATCCAGTTCCGGATCAGCGATCCGGTGGAGTTCGTCTACACCCTCGGCGCGGTCCGCGGCTTCGAGGAAAAGCTGAGCAACGCGGTCAGCGAGACCATCCGCAGCCTGATCTACGAGCAGGAGGCCGCCGGGATCTACGACATGGTCGGTGAGGACACCGGACGGCTCCTGGAGCAGCTCAACCAGCAGTTCCAGCCGGCGGTGGAGCTGACCAACGCCAACATCACGCACGCCGAGCCCGCCGACCGCAACTACCGCATGGACCTGGCGGCACCGGAGATGGTGCGGGTCGCCAAGGAGGCGTACACCCACGAGTACGCCCTCCAGCTCCGCAAGGAGCAGGACGAGGGCGACCTCACCAGGGAGCTGGCCTCCCTGCGGGAGACGCTCTCCGGGATCCAGGCGGAGATCGCCCAGTACCAGGCGCAGATGGACACCGCCGTGGAGCGGGAGACCAACCGGGCCCGTGCGCTGGCCCGGCAGCGCTACGTGCAGGCCGAGTCGGAGGCGAAGGCCAACGCGGCGCTGCTGGAGGCGCAGTCCCTGGACATCCGCGCGGTGACCGCCGCCGAGGCCCCGGAGATCCTGGAGTACCGCTACCAGCAGCAGGTCCTGGACACCCTGGAGCAGGTGGCCGACCATCTGCCGCAGCTGGTGCGGGTCGGCGGCGGGGAGCCCGGCGGCGCGGCGGGGGTCGACTTCCTCCGGCTGGCCCGGGAGATGGTCGGCGAGCGGGGCGCGGAGCTGTTCACGGAGGCAGACATGGCGGCCGTGCGCGGCCGGCTGGGAGAGGTCTCCGACCGTATCGCCGGACGCCAGGAGGAGATCCAGGTCCTGCTGGCGGAGGCGGAGGAGCGGCCGACCGTGCCGTCGGAGGCGACGACCGGAGCGCCCCGGGCACCGGAGACGTCCGGGGTGCCCGTGGCGTCCGAGGCGGCCGACGCGGCCGGAAGCAGTGAGACCACCGGAACCACTGAGACCACCGGAACCACCGGAACGTCCGAGGAGGCCGCGGAGTGAGCACCGTACCCATGAGCCGCAGGTCGGTCATCTCCGAGGCGGTGGCCCCCTGGAGCGAGGTCGCCCGGCTGCTGCGCGGCGGCGAGGCGGGCACCCTGGTCCCGGTCATCATCCCCCGTCACCGGCGCCGGCTGTGGTGGCTGCTGCCGCTGTGGTTCGGGGTGTTCGCGCTGCTGACCGGGGTGATGCTGACCGCGGGGGGCGCAGGGGACTCCGACGGGCTCTCCGGTGACGTGAGCGACGCCCTGGCCGGGCTCTCGTACGCCCTCGGCGTGGTGTCCCTGCTGGCCGGCGGGCTGTGGTGGTGGCGTTCCTCGATCGTGGAGATCGAGCAGGGCACCAACGGGGTCCTGACCCGCTACGGCGCCGTCGTCCGCACCCTGGACCCGGGCCGCCACTACCTGTGGCACCCGTGGTCGCGGGTGGACTTCGTGGTGGACACCGCCACCGAGATCCCCTACTCGGCCCCGGTGATGGCCTGCCCGACGCAGGAGAACGTGCCGCTGCGGTCGATCGAGTTCTTCCTGAAGTTCCGCATCATCGACGCGGTGCTGTTCGTGCGCACCATCGGCGCGGGCAACTTCGACCTGGTGCTGTCCAGCGCGGTGCAGGACGCCATCCGGCAGCGGGCCCGCAGGGTGCGCACCGAGCGGGCCTACGACCTGCGCGGCTCGGACGTGGCCGACATGCAGGAGCTGCTCAACCGCCAGCTCTCCCGCTACGGGGTGCGCATCACCGGCTCCAACATCCCGGAGGTGCAGCTGCCCACCCAGTACCAGCAGCACCTGGCCACCCGGGAGCGGGTCGCCAAGGAGCGCGCCGCGTACGACCAGGAATGGGGCCTGACCCGCAAGCGCCGCATCGACAGCCTCCAGATGGACATCGAGCGGGCGAAGAAGGTGCGCGACGCGCGCATCGTCGAGGTGAAGGCCGCGCTGAACAAGGCCCGCGAGGAGGTCGCCCAACTCCTGGAGGAGCAGGAGACCAACGCGCAGCGGGTGCGGTTCGAGATCGAGACCCGCGGGCGCAGCGGGCTGATCGCCGCGGAGAACGAGGCCCGCGCCCAGCGCCGGCTGGCGCAGGCGTACCGCGACAACCGGGCGGTCCTCCAGTACGAGCTGGCCCGCCGCCGGCTGGAGGTCGGCGCGGCCCTGGCGGGCAGCGCTCCGCGGCCGGTGGTGGTCCGCACCGACGGGGCGGAGGGCGGCGACACCTCGGCGCTGTCCACGCTGCTGACCGCCCAGTTGCTGCCGCGGCTCGCCGCCCTCCCGGCGGCGCCGTCGGCAGCGTCGTCCGCGCGTCCGGCGCCGCCGGAGCCGGTGGGCGGTGAGGACTAGCGGTACGCGGTGACTGCTTCACGCCCCCGGTGCCGGACGGCCCCGGGGGCGTACTCATGGACGCACCACTCGGCACAGCCGTACCCCCGCGCAGGGCGGAGCCGGGGAAGACGGCACCCGGGTGATCACCCAGCCTTCGGCCGGGCGGTGCCCCCAGTAGCCGGTGGCCTGGGAGATGTCCGCGTCGTGGGCCAGGCAGTGGACGCAGGTGCGGTGGCGGAACCAGCGCAGCACCAGCACGGCCTGGCGGAACGGGCCCAGCGCCCGCGGGCCGCGCGGAGTGCCGATCCGGCGGCGGTGGGCGGTCAGGAGGCGGGCGAGATACTCCACGACGTGGCGCGGGACGTCGAGCAGGGCTCGATAGGTGACCAACGTGAAGCCGCCGGCTGCGGACGCGATCTTGGCAGACCCGTTCCTACCAGGGGCTTTACGTCTGCCCGCCCCCGGGGCAGGACCGCCCGACCCACTCGGGTACCAGAACCTCATCCGGCTTCGCGTAGATCATTTCACCGAGAAGACCCGACTCACCAAATATCTGTCACTTTCAATCATTATTGAGCAGGCCACGGCGATTATCCGACTGGAGAAGCCAAATCACCGACACGTCATTCCTTTCCATGCCTCGGTGAGAGATCGTCAGGACCACCCCTCTGACGGCTTCTGGCAACCGGGAGAACGAGATGCCGCACGTGTCGGGCACGAGTTTCAACAAAATCATCAGCGGTGATCTCGAATCGGTCGCGGTCGTGGCCCAGTGTCTCGACAACCAGTGGATCCCCCGGGAGTTGCTCACCACCATGCTCGCGCATGGCACGTCGCTCCGGGACTCCCGGGTGATCGGGGAGCGACTGCGCGCGGTGCGCCACGAGTACCTGCGGGCGCTCCTGAACGCACAGCAGGTCATCGTCAACCGCGCGTTCTTCCTCAACAACCCGGTCGTCTACCGGGACTTCCAGGAGGACGGTCCCTCACGTACGGCCTTCAAGGCACTGCTCGGCGACTCGGTGATCGTCCCCTACCTCTACCAGGAGGACAGCCTGGTGGACGAGTACGACTTCACCGTGCAACCGGAGGGGGCCAGTGCCTGGCGGGAGGTGGTCGGCGATACCGCGGGGAGCTGTCTGCGGCTCTCCTGGGACAAAGCGCAGAACGAGGACGCCACCCGCACCAAGCTCCAGCGCCCGTTCCGCCGCCAACTGCTCGTACTGCCGGACTTCGAGGTGGCGAGCCTGGAGCGCGATTTCGGGCTCGCCCCGGAGGAAGCAAGACTGCTGAAGGCCCGGCTGATCGAGGTCAACAACTGGGCGGCGGGCGAGGAGTCCGTCACCAGGGAGCAGTTCTACCGAAAATTCGTCGTCGCCGACGGCACCGATCCCGCGGACGGCAGATACGACCGGACCAAGCCGTTCGCGGCCGAACTGAAACAGCTCGCCGATCTGAAGTACAACATCGCCCTGCCGGACGCAGTGGGCCGCTTCCCGATGACGCCCACCGGCTCGCTGGACCGCACGGCCCTGCAAGAGGTGGACCGCGCCATGAGCAGCGGCAGAGCCGTGCCCGCGGATGAACTCGTCCACATGCTCAGGCAGCAGGCGTTCGCCCTCGCGCAGAGACCGCTCGACGTCGGGCTCACCGGGCTGGAGCTGAACCACGTGCGTCAGGCCAGAGGAACCGAGGAATGGCTTCGCTACAAGGACAGCCTGCTGCGTCTCCTCAGCGAACCCGAGCGCATGCCGACGGCACCCGAGGAGTTCACGGCCCGCGGCCAGGAGGTCTACGACCGGTACGTGGCACTGGCCGAGCGGCTCACCGGCATCGTCGGAAGACGCCGTGAGGGTGCGGCGGACCGGTGGCAGCCCATCATCAGGCTGAGTGTTCACACTCTTGGCTCGGTCATGTCCATGGTGTTCGACAACGAGCCCCACATCGAGGTGGCGGGCAACGTGGCCGAGTCCATCGCGACACAGGCGTCCAAGGCCGTCGTCCGCTTCTCCGTGGTCGGCCGGGACCAGCGCCGTGCCGGACGGCAACTGGAGACGAGCTTCGACCTGATGCAGGTCGAGTTCCAGAACACCAGGGACGAGTGGGACGATCTGGCCAGGCGGATGCAGGAGGCGGGATTCGCCCTCCGCGAGGCGGACGGCCAGGCCGCGCAGCAGGCCACCCTCAACGCACCGGAGGACGAGAACGGGAGATAGGACCGCCTCACGGCGTGGTTCCCCGGTCCGTCTCCCAGGGGGTGGCGCGGCAGGGGGGTGGCACGGCGGGTCCGCGCGCCGGTGACCAGGGAAGGGCGGCGGACGTCCGGCCCCGTCCCCACCACGGGCGGCTGCCGCGGAACGCGCAAGGACGCCGCCGGACCGGGGACGAGCCCGCCCAAGGAATCCCGACGCCCGTACGGCACCGGCCGCGCTCGGGCCCGTCACGCAGTCAGAGCAACCGCCGCAGGCGGGCCTGGGTGAAGGCTGCCAGGGTGAAGCCGTCGGTGATGGTGCCGCTCAGAACCCTGTCGTCGACCTCCTGTGGGGTGAGCAGCACGGTGCCGCGGATTCCTGCGCCCGTCTCCACGGCGCCGAGCGCGTCCAGCACTGCCAGGAAGAGGTGTACGGACTGGCCGTGAAGCCCGGTGTCCGGATGAACTGTTCCGAGGGGGGTGATGGACGACACCGCCCGTACGCCGACTTCCTCCCTGAGCTCCTTGAGTGCGTTCTCCTCGGCCGTCAGGCCCTCCGTGCCGAACCCCCGGGGGATCTCCAGATGCCACGAGCGGGTGGCGTGCCGGTAATTCTCCAGCAGGACGACGCGTCCGTCGACGAGGGGCAGAACCGCTCCGGCAGGTCCCTCGGAGGCACTGATGATCCGCAGATACGTACCCACCCGGCCGTCGGGGAACCGCACCGGATCACGGAGGAGACGGATGTACTCGTCGCTGTAGACGATCCCGATCCTCCCCGCGTCCTCCGCGGCTTCCGCAGGGTCGATGACGTCGATACCGCCCTCCCCGTCGTTGTGAAACAGCTCGGGGCGGTCCCGGCGCAGCAGCTCGTACGCGGCCAGGGAGGAATCTTCCTGCGGAGGGGGCATGGGAGCGAGTATCCCAGGGACCGTGTTCCGCCCACCCGCACGGCGACCCGCCGATCGGGGGAGGACGCTCGGAGCACCCGGGCGCGGTGGTCCCGGCGGAGGCGGCGACCCCTCGGCGCTCTCCACGCCGCTCGCCGCCCTTCCTGCGGCGCCGGCCAGTCTCGGGGACGCCCCCCGGGGACAACGGCACGCCCGGGGCCGCGGCCGGTGAGCCCGGCGGGCGACGAGAAGTGAGGCGCGTCGCCGTCCGTCCGGTGTCCCCGGCACCGCCCGCGTGCCGGGGACGTCCTCATGGGCTCGTCACCGCACGCAGCCGCGCTCCGCACAGCACGGAGGCGAGGAAGGCGGCGCCCACCAGTCCCCAGCCGGCCGGGTAGCCGCCCGGGCCGTCCGCCAGGAGTCCGAAGGCGAGCGGCCCGGCGACGAAGCCGCCGAAGAAGCCCGTCGAGACCAGGGCCGAGGCGTGCCCGGTGGCGCCGAACACCGGGCTGCGCACCACCGCGACCATCGAGACCGCGTTGGCCGCCACCGCCGTCCCGCCCAGGCCGACGGCGCCGAGCCACACCAGCGGGGTCAGCGCGGTGGCGGCCGGCAGCAGGGGCACCAGGCACACCGACGCCCCCGCCAGGACGAGCAGCGGGCCGGAGACGTCGGCGACGCGCCCGCTGTGGCGGGTCCACAGCACACGGGCCGCGATGCCCGCCACGCCGAGCGCCGCGATGAGCCCGCCGGAGGCCCGCTCACCCATGCCGAGCTCCTCGTGGGCGTAGAGCGGGAGATAGGTGTTGAGGGCGGCCAGACCGGTGCCGACACCGAACGAGTAGCCGATGAGCCGGCGGGCGGGGGCGTTGGGCGCCGCGGGCAGCAGACCGCCCGTCCGCCGCTCGGCCGGCGGATGGTCGGGCGGCAGGCGCAGGGCCAGGACCGCCGCGGCCAGCGCCACCGGAACGACCAGGGCCAGTGCCGTACGCCAGGAGAGCGCCGCCGCCAGCGGGGGGAGCAGCAGACCGGCGGCGAACGCGCCGATCTGCACCCCGGACTGCTTGACGCCCACGGCCGCGGCCCGCCGCGGGGGCGGCAGATGGACGGCGATCAGCCGGTTGGTCGCGGGATTGGCGAACGCCTGGGCGGTTCCGGCGAGCACCACCGCGAGCAGCAGCCGGCCGTACCCGCCGCCCAGCGAGAGGACGGTGAAGGCCGCCGCCACCGCCACCAGGAGCGCCGTCAGGGTGCGGCGGCCTCCCAGGAGGTCGGTGAGATGGCCGGTGCAGAGCGACAGCACGGAGGCGGTGCCGAAGGCCGACGCCGTCAGCGTGCCGAGCTGGGAGCGCGAGATCTCCAGTTCACCGAGGAGCCACGGTCCCAGCGCGCCGAGCGCGAAGAGCACGAACATCGCCAGCCCCATGCCCGCCGTGAGCAGCGGCAGCAGTCCGGCGGGCGCCTCCGGTACCCGGTCGTCCGTCCGTGGTGCGGGCCGTGCGGCCATCCTCGGTCCCCCTCCTCGCGCCGATTGTGTTGTAGTCTCACTCTAGAGTAGAACTACAGTGAATGGCGGGTGGTACGAGGATGAAGGCCAAGTCCGGTGTCAGACAGCAGAAGGCGCAGGAGACCAGGAGGCGCATCCTCGACGCGGCGCTCCGGCTCTTCACCGCCCATGGTTACGACGGGACGACGATCGACTCGATCGCCCGGGAGGCCGAGGTCGCGGTCCAGACCGTCTACTTCAACTTCGGGAACAAGCCGACGATCCTCAAGGAACTGGTCGACGTACGCGTCGCCGGGGACGACGAGCCGGTCCCGACGCTGGAGCGCCGGTGGGTGCGGGAGGCCGTCGCCGCCGAGTCCCCACAGGCCCAGCTGCGCCACCAGGTGACGGGTGCCCGGCAGATCTACGAGCGGGTCGGCGAACTGCTGGAGGTGCTGCGCAACGCGGCCGTCTCGAACGAGGACGTGGCCCCGCTGTGGGAGCGCAACAAGCGGCAGCGCCTGGAGGTGCAGCAGTACCTGGTGAAGGCACTGGCGGACAAGCACCCGCTGCCCGGTTCCCTCACCCCCGACCGCGCCGCGGACATCGGCTACGGCCTGCTGGGGCCCGAGATGTACCACCTGCTGGTCACCGAACGGGGCTGGACCTCGCAGCAGTGGGCCGACTGGGTCCACTCCGCCCTGTGCCACCACCTCGTCGGCGGGAGCTGAGGCCCGGGAGGGCCCGGGACCGGCCCCCGTACGGCATCCGTGGCGCCCGGTGGCCCGGCACCCGGCGCGTTCCGACCGCGGCTGGGCGGTGACGTGTCCGTGCCCGCACCGCCCCACACCGCCCCGCACCGCATCGCACCGCTCCGCACCGCATCGCACCGAGAACCCCTGGGAGAACCCGTGGCTCTGACGACACGGCCGCACACCGGCGGGGACACCCCGCAGCCGCCCCCGCCGCACGGCCGGCTCACGGCTCTCGCCCGCGCCCTGATCCGGCACCGGACGCCGGTCTTCCTGCTGGTGGCCGCCTTCTCCGTGGCGGCCGCCCTGTTCGGGAGCGGAGTCGCCGGGCACCTGTCCGGCGGCGGCTACACCCCCGAGGACTCCGAGTCCGCCCGCGCCGAGCGGCTGCTCACCGAGCGCTTCGGGGCCGGGTCCCCCGACATGGTCCTGCTGCTGGAGGCCGACACCCCGGTGGACCGGCCGGAACCCGCCCGGGCCGGCCGGGAGTTCACCGAGCGGCTCCGCGCGGAGTCCTCCGTGGTGTTCGCGGAGTCGTTCTGGACCACCGGCGACCCGTCACTGCGTTCCGAGGACGGGCGCTCCGCCCTGGTCCTGGTGGGACTCGCCGGCGACGAGGACCGGGCCACCCGCGCGGCCCAGGACCTCGTACCGGGACTCACCGGCGAACAGGGCCCGTTCACCGTGACGGCCACCGGCGACGCCCCGCTCAACGACCAGTTGGAGAAGCAGAGCCAGGAGGACCTGACCCGGGCGGAGCTGATCGCCGCACCGCTGACCCTGCTCATCCTGCTGGCCGCCTTCGGCTCCCTGGTCGCCGCCCTCCTGCCGGTGCTGGTGGGCGTCGTGTCGGTGCTGGGCACCCTCGCGGTGCTGCGCCTGATGGCGGAGTTCACCGAGGTGTCCCTGTTCGCGATGAACATCACCACGGCCCTCGGCTTCGGACTCGCCGTCGACTACAGCCTGTTCATCGTCACCCGCTACCGCGAGGAGCTGGCCCGGGGCCGGGAGGTGGGCGAGGCGGTCGCCGAGAGCCTGCGCACCGCCGGCCGGACGGTGCTGTTCTCGGCGCTCACCGTGGCGCTCTCACTCGCCGCGATGCTGGTCTTCCCCGTGTACTTCCTGCAGTCCCTGGCCTACGCCGGGATCGCGGTGGTGGTCCTCGCCGCGGCGGCCTCCCTGCTGATCCTGCCCGCGGTGCTCGCGCTGATCGGCCGGCGGATCGACCGGTTCGACGTCCTCGCGGGCCTGCGCCGCCGCCTGCCGGGCTCCCGGCCGGACGGACAGGGCTTCTGGCACTGGCTGGTGAGCGGGGTGATGCGCCGCCCGGTGCTGCTCGGCGGAGCCGTGGCCGCGCTGCTGATCGTCCTCGCGCTGCCCTTCGGCCACGCCCGCTTCGGTCTCACCGACGACCGGATCCTCCCGGCGGGCAGCAGCGCCCGGGCCGCCGCCGACACCGTCCGCGAGGAGTTCCCCGGCGCCGCCACCTCCCCGGCGACGGTGGTCCTGCCGGGCCTGGACCCCGGGGAGCGGCGGGCGGACCTGGCGCGGTACGCCCGCGATCTCTCCCGCGTCGAGGGCACGGCGCGGGTGGACGGGGCGGCCGGGAGCTGGGCCGGGGGCCGCCGGGTCGCGCCGCCCGGGCCGGGCTCGGCCGCCTACGCGGACGGCTCGGAGGGCGGCGGCACCTGGCTGTCGGTCGTCCCCGCCCCCGGCCCCAACTCGGCGGCGGGCGAGGAGCACGTGCGGGCGCTGCGCGCGGTGGACGCGCCCTCCTCCGTCCTGGTCGGCGGACCGGCCGCGGCACTGGTGGACACCAAGGACGCGCTGGGCGAGCGCATACCCTGGGCCGCCGCGGTGATCACGCTGAGCATGTTCGTCCTGCTCTTCCTGTTCTCCGGCAGCCTGGTCGTCCCGCTGAAGGCCCTGCTGCTCAACGTGCTGAGCCTCACCGCCTCCTTCGGCGCGATGGTCCACGTCTTCCAGGACGGCCACCTCAAGTGGCTGGTCGGCGACTTCACCCACACCGGGCAACTGGAGGTGACCGTTCCGCTGCTGATGTTCTGTGTGGCGTTCGGTCTGTCCATGGACTACAGCGTCTTCCTGCTCTCCCGCATCCGCGAGGAGTACCTGGCGACCGGGGACAACACCCGGGCGGTGGTGTTCGGGATCGACCACACCGGCCGGCTGATCACCGCCGCCGCCCTGGTGGTCGCCACGGTCATGGCCGCGCTCGCCACCTCGCAGCTGAGCCTGCTCAAACTGCTGGGCGCGGGACTGGCCCTGGCGGTGCTCGTGGACGCCACCCTGGTGCGCGGCATCCTCGTGCCGGCCGGAATGAAGCTGCTCGGGAGCGTCAACTGGTGGGCACCGCGCCCGCTGCGGAAGCTGCACGAGAAGGCCGGGCTGCACGACGCCTGATCCCGGGCCGCCTGCCCGGCGCGCGGCGGCGGGACTCCCGGGGAACGGGAGCCCCTGCCGCCGCCGACCGGACAGGCAGACAAGGCGGGCAGGCGGGCAGCCGTCGGGCGCTACGGGGCGTCCCGCACCCCGCCGGTGACCAACGGGCCTTCCACCGGGTTTCCGGAGCCGTCCTCGACGAGCAGCCGGAGCCGCAGTGACTCCTCCGGCTCGGCCAGCTCGTCCACGGCGACGGGCACGCTCACCTCGGTGCTCGGATCGTCCGGCGGAAGCGCCAGATACACGCGGAGGTCGTCCCCCACCTCCGACAGCGGCCGCTCCGGGAGCGCCGGGACGTTCTGGTAGTCCTCCAGCCAGGTCCGGTCGAGGTCCGTGGTGGACAGCTCCGTTCCGCCGTCCACCGGCACCGGCCGGAACCAGCCGAGGACGTAGGCGTCGATCTCCTCGTCCAGGGACACCCGCCAGGTCAGTTTCTGCCCCTCGGCGACCCGGTCGGCGACCGGGGTCACGGTGATCTCGGGCAGGGGGTCGTCGTTCCGCGCGGTGACCGTGCCGCTGGCGGAGCCGATCACCGTGCCGCTGACCGCCTTCGCGGCCGTGTACTGGGAGAGGTCGCTCCCGAAGCGGGTGTTGCCCTCCACCTCCACGGGCAGGTCGGGGACGTCGCCGGGCCGCACCGTCACCG
This sequence comes from Streptomyces carminius, assembly GCF_002794255.1. Taxonomy (GTDB): domain Bacteria; phylum Actinomycetota; class Actinomycetes; order Streptomycetales; family Streptomycetaceae; genus Streptomyces; species Streptomyces carminius. Next base: position 270,547 of record NZ_PGGW01000069.1, on the reverse strand, counting down.
TCCGGACCGCGATGTCCTCCGAGCCCGGTTCCGGGACGAACAGCCGCGCCTGGCCGCTGCCCTGGCCGGATATCCGCACCGGCACCCGGTGGGTGCGGACGCCGGAGTCGCCCTCGTCGACCGTCAGATGACCGAGGTCGATGCGGGTCAGCGCGGCCGGCTCGGCCTCGGGGGTGCCGGGGCGCCAGCCCCAGGAGTCCACCAGCCACGCCCGCCCCGAGGCACTGCGCGGGGTCAGTTCCAGGCTCTCGATCCGCTCCGGGTCGAGGCCGGCCTCGGCGACGGCCGCCAGCGGCACCCGGACCTCACGGGCCCAGTGCGAGACGGTCCGCTCGCTGCCGGGCAGCCCGTCGACGCTCACCCGGCCGAGTTCGGCACGCCGTCCGGAGGCGTCGGTCAGGGCCACGTCGAACCGGGTGCCGGTGGTGTTGGGCGGCACCATCAGCCGCAGGGCGAGTGCCTCCGCCCCGGCCACGGAGACCGGTTCGGCCGGGGTCACCCGCACCGCGGCCGCGGATCCCGGTGCCGACCACTCCAGCGCCACGGCGTGCCGCCCCGGCTCGTCGTTCGTCAGCATCCAGACGAAGTGCGGCGATCTCCCGTCCTCCGCCGGGTCCAGGCAGGCGGTGGCGGGATCGGGGTGGACCTGCCGGCACAGCCGCCCGCCGGTCACGGCGGGTTCGTCGTCGGGCAGGAACGCGGGGGTGCGATGGGCGCCGACGGCGTGCGTGAGGACCTGCGCGGGACCGGCCGAGGGGGCCCGCACGCCGGAGCCGTCCAGCAGCGGGCGCACCCGGTCGTCACCCTCGACGAACAGTCGGGCCGCGGCGGCGAGGTACGTCGCCCCCGCGGTGTGCTGCTGGGCGGCGGTCAGCCGCGTCCCGGCGGCGGTCGGCGAGCAGACCGGGTCCGGGTTGTCCTCCCCCCAGTCCTGGAAGTCGTCGGCGGCGGGTGCCTCGGCCTCGCCCGGCGTCCACTCGCTGTTGAAGAAGTTGTGGTTGGCGCCGACCAGGTACACCACGCTGTGCAGGGCGGCGCCCCGGCTGACGCCCCGGGTGGCGTCCGCGTACACCTGCCCCTGCAGATCGGAGACGTCCCCGTCGCAGCCCGGGAGGATCGTCATCGACGGCACGTCGGGGACCGGGTTCTGACCGAAGGCGGTGGGGGCTATGTGGGCGGTGCCGCGTATGGTCCAGCGCGTCTCGCCGCCGTAGCCGTCCTCCTCGGCCGGCGGGGGGTAGAGGCTGTCCATGGCGGCCCGGTTCACGCCCTCACCGCCCCGCGAGTGACCGACCAGCAGCACCTTCGACAAGTCGGCGGGCGGCGCCGACCGCACGGCCGCCGGCGCCGTGGCCGGGTCGGCCGACCAGTCCGCCCAGCGGGCCAGGTGCAGCCGCACCAGGGAGGAACGGGCCTGCGCCCCGCCGTCCTTCGCCAGGTAGTCCTGGCTGTTGATGCCGTTGGCGGAGACGGAGACCGTCACATACCCCTGGGAGGCCAGGAGTTCCTGGTCCTTCAGATAGCCGCGGTGGCTCGGCACCGGCTTGGCACCGGAGGGGCAGGGCCACTCCCCGGTCGGCCACTCCTCGCCGTCGGTGTAGCAGGTGCCGTGGCGGCCGTGCAGGAAGAGCGCCAGCGGACGGCGGCCCTCGGCGCCGGTCGGCGCGACGACCACCGCGCGCATCTCCACCGGGGTGTCGAACCCGGGCAGCGGCACCGGCGGCAGCTCGTACTCGCCGGTGACCGTCCCGTACTCGCCGGGCGTGCCCGGATCGACGGAGTTCGCCGGGAGCACGGCTCTCGGTCTCACCGAGGGCGGGGGGTGCCCGGGCCGCTGTTCCGCGACCGGGCCGGGCTCGTCCAGACGCAGGCCGCCGGCCCGCACCTCCAGCCGCTCCAGCCGCTCCGGGCGGACCTGGCGCAGAGCGAGGCGGAAGGTGCGCCCGTCGGCGTCCGCCACCGGGTGGCCGAGGAGCCGGTCCCCGGCGTAGAACCCGACGGCGGCGCCGGTCAGGGGCACCGGGCCGGCCGAGCGCCAGACCAGCTGCCTGGCCGGGCCCTCACCCGATAATCCCCAGCCTTCCGGGAGTTCACCGCCGGGCGGCGCCGACGACGACGGTGGTGGCGGCACGGGCTCGGCGGGCTGGGCCTGTGCCACCCCCGGCACCCCCGCCGCCACCGTGCACAGGGCGGCCAGGGCCGCCAGGGCGGCTGTCATACGCGGGACACGCATCGACGTTCCTCGCTTTCTGGACCGGCACCGGGCCGGTCCGGGTGCCTCGTCGCTCCCCGGGAGTCCGTCCACTTCTATGACCGGCCTCCGGAGCCGACGGGTTGCCTCGCACCGGGAACGTCGCCCGGAGGTGCCTCCCCCGGGCACCCCCGGGGGAGGCACCCCCGGCGCGTCACATGAAGTTGCGGGTGTGCAGCGCGGAGAGCTCGGCCGCCTCGTCGGCGGGGAAGCCCAGGTGCAGCAGGCGCCGCTGCCGACCCTCGTCCATCTCGGCCTGGAGCCGCAAGACCGCCTCGTGGCCCCGGCCGACCGCCCGCGGCGTCCACTCCCCCGCGGCCAGCACCACCAGGGAGTCGAAGACGTCCTGGTTGAGCCCGGCGGTGTCCACCAGCGCGTCGTGGCGGCGCTCGACGGCGGCCCGGAGCCTGCCGCGCAGCGCCGGGTCGAGGGTGCCGCGGTGGTGGAGGTGGGCGACGCCGAAGGCGACGTGCCTCGCCTCGTCGCGGCGGGCCAGGGCGGTGATCCGGCGGGTGACCGGGTCCGGGGCGTGCCGCTCCAGGAAGCCCAGCAGGCTCAGGAAGCTGCCCTCGCCGAGCACCGACAGCAGGAACGAGGCCAGCGAGAAGTCCGGCTCGGTCAGCAGGGTGTGCAGCGACTCGCGCCCGCCGGCCGAGGAGGTGCCCAGTTCGCCGCCGCGCAGCAGGGCGCGGCGGGTGAAGACCTCCATGTGCCTGGCCTCGTCGGCGGCCTGGACGGCGAGCAGTTGCTGCACCTCCCGGAAGTGCGGGTGGATGCGGGCCAGCAGCCGGGCGGGGACGACGAGGGCGGCCTGCTCGTTCTCCACCAGGTACGTCATCACCTGGACGACGGCCCGCTCGACCTCGCCGGGCAGGGTGAAGCCGGCGTCCCAGTCCACCGCGCGGGCCGGGTCCCACTGCTCGGCCGCCGCGCGGGCGTACAGGGCGGGCGCGACGTCCGCCCAGACGTGGTCGCGGTCGGCCAGGTCGAAGGGCCCGGCCGGTCCGCCGTCCTCCACCAGCGCGCCGCGTGCCGCCAGGCCCCAGGCGGCCGGAGGGCGGGCGACGAGCCCGTCCGGGCCGGGGCCGCCCGCCCGGACGGCGCCCGCCCAGCGGTCCAGGTCCGCACGGCCGCGGACGACGCGGGCGCGTATCCCGTCCCCCCAGTGCTCGCCGGGCCCGGGTATCCGCACCCGGTGCCCCTGTTCGCGGCACCAGGCCCGCAGATGGACGGGCAGCAGCGGGTCGTCCCCGGCCACCGCCAGCTCCTGGCCCGGGCGCAGGTCGCGCAGCGCGCGCTGCACCAGCAGATGGGCGCCCCGCTCGAAGCCCAGCGCCCCGAGCCGCACCACCGGCGGGGTCGGACCCGGGGGCTCCCCAGTGCCGCCGCCGGGCGCGTCCCCGGCGGCGGCACCGGAGCCGGGCTCCGTGGAGCCGGGCTCCGTGGAGCCGGGCTCCGTCACGGCGTGTACTCCGCGGCGGTGATCCGGCCGTCCGCGGCGTAGAAGCCGCTCTCGTCGACCGCCTCGGCCAGCAGCGCGTAGCCGCCGGTGCGCCCCGGCAGCCACTCGGTGAGCCCCTCCAGGTCCAGCAGCGGGCGCACCCCGGGGTCGGCGTAGGACATCGACAGCAGCAGCCTGCCGAACTCCTCGGCGAGTTCCAGCGGCGCGCTGTCGGAGACGGTCATGGTGCAGTGGTCGTACGGCTCGGTCTGCGCCAGCACCCGGGTGCCGCCCGGCGGCAGGACGCCCTCCCGGCCGAACAGCAGGTGGTTGGCGTCGATGACGCACGCGGCGTCCACCTCGCCCGCGGCCAGGGCGCGGGCCGCCTCCCGCTCCCCGCCGACGTGGTCGCCGTGCAGCCCGGTGCCGATGTCGAAGCGGCGCACCGCGAAGTCCTCGCCGGGGCGCAGCCCGGCCCGGCGCAGCAGCGCCAGCGGCAGCAGGGTGGCCTGCGGCGAGTCCACCGCGCCGACGGCGACGGTGCGGCCCTTCAGATCGGCGGGCGAGACGAGCGGCGAGTCGGCGCGGACGAGGACGAGGGAGGTCAGGTCCTGGTCGGTGTCCCGCATCACCAGCGTGCGGACGTCCCGGCCCGCCGCCCGCGCCAGCCGCTCGGCCCGGAGCCAGGCCAGCGGCGAGTTCCACGCGGCGTCCAGCCGGCCCGCGACCAGGTCCTCGACCTGCCGCTCGTAGTGGGAGTACAGGACGTAGTCGAAGGGCAGGCCCTGGCCGCGCAGCCAGTCCCGGAACCCCTCCCAGATGGTGACGACCTTGGGGTCGTAGGCCACCGCGCCCATCAGCAGCGTCATCTCTCACACCTTCCCGTTTCCGCCGTCGCCCCCTGCGGGCCGCCGTCCGGGCCCGGGTTTGGAGAGCGCCGTTGTGGTGACCCGTCGTCAGAGCCCTGTTGTGGCCGGCGGGTCCGCGCACCCACGACCGGAACGCCTCATACGGGATTTTTCTCCGGGAACCGTATAAGAGTGGAATCTCCTGGGCAATCACCCATCCGGCCGCCCTTCGGGACGCCTCCCGCCGACTGTGCCGTGCGTCACACTCCACCGCGCCGTCAAACCGTGCCGAGCACCGCTCCGCGGCAGCGAACGGGCCGCCGTCCACGGCCGGCCCGCCAGGGAGGGCCGGGACGCTTCCCGGCCCTCCCCGCGCCACGCCCACCGCCCCACCGTGGCGTGCGTCACACCCGCCTCCGGCGAGCGAACCCCGGCGCCCTCCCCGCCATGTCAGCGGGTGGGACGGTCACCGTGACCGCCCTTCGTGCACCGCGTGCACGACATCAGAGGAACTGAACAGGAGCCTCCGTGACCAGGAGCAAGCTCGGCAAGGTGCTCGCCGCGGCCGCCGTCTCGACCGCCGCCGTCGCCCTGCCTCTCGCCACCGCCTCCACCGCCTCCGCCGAAACCCGCCTCCTCCCGCACTACACGGAGTCGTTCCTGGAGTGCCAGACCCTGGGCAACAAGGCCGCGCAGCAGGGGATGCTGACGGGCTTCAACTGTGTGCAGGAGGGCTACTGGGTGGTCATGTACCCCTGGTGACCCGCTTCCGGGAATCCGGACCGCACCCTCGATGAGACACCCGGCCCCGCGGCACCCCGCGCCGCGGGGCCGGGCACCCGGGCCGCACCGGCACGGCCCCCGGCTTCCCCTCGCCCGTGCGGCGGGAGGCCGGGGCGCCGCCGGGCGGGTCAGGCGCCCCGGCCGCCGTCGAGGGCGAACCGCACCGGCTCGGCCAGGACGGCGGCCGCCGAGTCCGGGTCCGCGAGGCGGGCCGACACGGGCATCAGGCGATCGGTTCCCTGCTCGGCGTGCGGCGGCGCACGGGCATGCGCGCCCTACCCTTGCCAGGGAGGACCGAAGCGGACACCCGCCTCGAAGATCCCGAACGCATCAGGACTCGCCACGTACGGCATGTCACGTGGCGCGCCTGCCGGGTAAAACGACCGCCGCCCCTCCACGGCGTCGAAAGCTTGGCCCGGACCCTCCGTTACTGCGGCGCCCCCTGACCCGGCAGACGTGTGCCCCGGTGCACCAAGTCATCGATGCCTCGTCGCAGTCCGGTGTTCCTGATACTCCAGTCGACGACACCGACAGGTCTTCCCGTTTCCCTCTCCAGACGCACAGCCAGCGACCTGAGATCATCCTTGAACGAAGCTGCCGTGACCAGCAGGTACACATCGCATTCCGCATCCTTCGCACGCGCTGTGAACCGGTCGACAAAGGAGGCCGACAGGCGCCCCGACTCCATCTTGGCCGCCATCGCGTAGATTCCGACGCGTTGCCCCGCAGATGCCTCGAGCACTAGGAGGGGGTCTCCGACTTCCGGATCGGCCAGAGGATGCAGACCGCGGTCCGGTTCAAGGGCGGCATCAGCGGCATACGCAACCTCGCTCAGCAGAAGTGCGAAGTCCAGAGCGACAGCATGGGGGTCCTCGACGACCCCGGGGTCGGTCAAGAGCATGTCATCCAGCAGGCGCCTGGCTTCCGGCGGCGGCCCCAGCCGGGCCCGCCGGATCAAGCGAGCCCGGCGTCGACCCATCATCAGTTCAGCGTCCATGAGACGTCCGCCGAGAAGTGGCATCCCCGTAATCGCCATCAGGAGAAAGACACTTCCCGCGACAAGGGCCACGGCGGTTCCGGCCCCGTTGCCACTGGTGAACATCGCAACGGATCCGGCTCCCGCCAGCAGGAGCCCGGCAGCAGCCGCGCCGACCCGCTGCCACCGGGACAGCGGGTCGGCCTCGGCCGGATCGAGTTGTGCGCGGGCGCCAACCCCGCTCGTTTCACTCTGCGGCATGGGACAGACGGTAGACCTGCGGGCATACATTGTCACGGCTTCCTCCGAGCGGGAGACGGAGCCAGGGGAATCGTGCCGAGGCAGAGCAGAAAACGCGCCCATGTCTTCAACATTGTGAATGTCCAGAGGGCCGCCGCATTCATCGACGGCCAGTCCGGACGTGCGAGACCCATGGACTGGAGAAAGTTCTCCCCGCTGAGGACGGATTGATGCTGAGTATTGAACGCGCGGCCGAACTGGCCCGGAGATTCCTGGACGAGGAGGTCGGAACACCCGACTTCCCCTTCGAACTCATCGAGGAACAGCACGCCAGGGTCGGGAAGGACATCTTCTTCGACTGCCAGTCGGCGGCGTATCTCAGAAGCGGGGACCTGTCCGACATGGCCATAGGCACGGGCTACGTGTGCGTGGACGGGGAGACAGGAGCCTGTCGTCTGCTCGGGGCCGTCGAGTCGCTCGAGATGGGCCTGTTCGAAGATGACGAAGAGGACATGGACGAGGAGGAGGAACGGCCACCGGAGTGACCGGCGAGCCGACCCCGCCGTGGTCCGCCCCCCGGGGCACCACGAGAGCGGCGCGCCCTGGGTCCACACCGGCACATCGGCACCTATGAGCCCCGGTCCCCGCATTTTGCGCCATCTTGCCCGCCGTCACGTTGCCCTTCTCTTATGCCTCAACTTGGCTGAAGGGGTACACACAGAAGCGATGGAGCAACTCTTCCGGCAACAAGGCAAGCAGTGCCATCACGAGTCGCGGGAACAGCGCGCAGTCTCCACCAGGCAGGGATCGATGCCGACGACGGCATGTGCATCAAGACCAAGGCTCCGGCTCCGCGGGCCCAGCGCCACTCTGCGAGCACTGCGACTGAAAGGCAGCTGATGAGCGACGTGACTCCCTCCAGGGACGACTATTGGCGCGTCCGTCGCTTCCCGCTCCTGCTCGCTTCCCTCCTCTGGGGATCGATGGTCGTCCGAGCGATCAGAGACTCGCACGGCGTCCTCGGCCCGATCACCGAATGGCCGTCGCTGGGCGTGGGACTGGTAGCAGCCGCCGTAGCCGGCGGGCTCACCGCCGCCACCGACAGGAAGCTGCTACCTGCGGTACTCGTCGCCCTCCTGATCGGGTATGGGGCAGCCGGAGTCGCCTTCTCGCTCCGATGAAGCAGCCCCGGACGCCGTGCTCCGTCCTCCCAGGCGGCCGAAGGCGCTGATGCCGCGGTCGAGGACCGCGTCGGCGTGCGGCCGAACCGAACGCGCAGGTCGCGCAGGTTCCGGGCGTCTCACGGGAGACGGTGGTCGTCGCCGCGGAGGCCGTCGCCGCGGACCGCGGAGAGCGCGTCCAGGAGGTCCCTCGTCCCGTCGGCGTCACCCTCGACCAGTTCGCTCACCGAGGTGATCGGGGCGATGCCCTGCTCCGCGGTCAGTTCGCCGAGGGTCCGGGCGGGTACGGGAGCGCCCGTCCCGAGTTCCGCCCACACCGTCTTGCCCGGCCCGCACCGCTCCCGCACCCCCCAGCGGTCCGCGACCGCCGCCACCAGCAGCAGCCCCCGGCCCCGCTCCCCCTCCGAGTCCGGCTCCGGGTTCGGCTCCGGGTCGGCGGGCCGGACGAGCGGCAGCGGGCGGGACGGGTGGGCGTCGGACACCTCCACGCGCAGGACACCGCCCGCCGGTTCGTGCCCGAGCGCCACCTCGAAGTCCCGGCCGGGCACGCGCCCGTGCAGCACGGCGTTGGCGGCCAGCTCGGCGACGACGAGCACGGCGGCGTCGTGCACGGCCGTGCCGCGCGGGACGCCCCACACGGCGAACTGGTGCTCCGCCAGCAGCCGCGCCAGCCGCGCGCCGCGCGGGGTGGGCGAGAAACGCTGCGCGAACATACGTACGGTGACGGAACTCGGGGGGTGCGATTTCGTCATGACGGCCAGCGTTCCGGGGAGAAAGTGCAGGTCGTCAGGGGCGCCCCTGGTACAGGACCAACTGTGCCGGTGGGCACTGTGGACTGGGTCGGTCACCCGGTGTGACCATGAACCGATTGTCACGTTGGGAGATGAGACGGACACATCGGGTACGGGGAGGCGGACTGCCGTGACGGACGACAAGGACCAGCAGGGCCAGAGGGACCGAGAAGACCAGCAGGACCAGAGGAGTCAGCAGAACCGGAAGGCCGGGCACGGCGGCGTGAACGGCGGTGCGGGCAGCGGTACGAGCAGTGAGCCTGAACTGTCGGACAGCCTGCGGACCTTCGGCGCGGTCCTGAAGGCGCTGCGGGAGGAGGCGCGGCTGACGCAGGAGCAGCTCGCCCCGCAGGTCCGGTACTCGGCGCACTACATCGCCAAGATCGAGCAGGGCAAGCGGTTCCCGCCCCGGGGCCTGCTCGACCGCTCGGAGGAGGCCCTGGGGCCGGCCGCCGCCCGCGTCCTGGCCGCAGCCGCCCGCACCCTGATCCGCCGGGCGGGACTGGCGTCCTGGTTCCACCAGTGGGCGGGCATCGAGGAGGAGGCGCTGTCGCTGTTCACGTACGACCCGAGCGTCATTCCTGGGCTGCTCCAGCCGGAGCGTTACATCCGTGAACTCTTCGCGCTTCGCCTGCCGCCTTTGACCGAGGAGGCCCTTGAGCGCCAGGTGGCAGGTCGTCTGGCCCGGCAGCAACTCCTCACCGAACGCCCGAACACCATGTTCTCCTTCGTCATCGACCAGGCCCTCTTGGAACGCCACCTGGGCGGCACCGAGACGACACGGGACCTCATCGACCACCTCCTTGAGGTCGGGAAGCTCCGCAACGTGGAGATCCAGATCATGCCGCTGCGACAGGATGACCATTCGGGAGCCGACGGGCCGATCTACCTGGCCGAACTGCCGGACAACCGGTGGGTCGGCTACATCGAGGTTCACGACAACACCGTGCTGGTATCCGACCCGAAATCGGTCAGCAACATGCTTCAGCGCTATGGCAGGATGCGCGCACAAGCCCTGAGCCACCGGGCCACCAGGGACCTGCTGGAGCAGATGCGAGGGGAGCTATGACCACCACGGAACTGGACTGGTTCAAGAGCAGCCACAGCGGTACTGGGGGCGGCAACTGCGTCGAGGTGGCCGTACAGCCCGAAGCCGTCCTCGTCCGCGACTCCAAGGACACCCGGCGGCAGCCGCTGTCCGTGTCCCCCTCCGCCTGGACCGCCTTCACCACCCACGCGGCGGACTCGCACCGCTGACGCCATGAACCGTTGGTGAGTCGGCGTGGAACGCCGGCTCACCAACGCGCCGGACTACTCGCAGCCCGTCTCGCGCATGCCCACCGGCAGGTACGCCTTCGCGAAGCGCTCAAGTTCTGCCCGCCAGCCGTCGGGCTCGGCCGTGTCGAAGCGGTTGACCGTGACCTCCAGGATGTAATGCCCCTTCTTCCCCTGGTATGTACACGGGTTGACCGAGAGCACTATGCCGTCCGAGACGGCCGTGTCCGCACCGAAAGCCGCCTTCTCCGGGTTTCTGAAGCGGCTGGGGTTCTCTCTCGCGAACTTCATGGCATCGATGTCCCCGCCGTCCGGGTACTCACGAATGCCGAGTTCGTTCCGCCCGTCGACAGACAGCAGGCATCTTGTCAGGCTGTCGCCGATCGGCTCCATCTCCGCCTCGAACTTCTCGCCTTCCGGTAGCAGCGGCCGGACAATCTCCGGGTCGATCTTCCTGCCACAGATCTCTCCCGGCACCGTGTAGCTCTCCGGCTCACCGCACGCGGACAGCGACACCGCCAGGACGGCGACAAGCAACGCTCCTACCCACGATCTGCGGTTTCTCCCGGTCCTCACTGGTCTCCCGCCAATCCCTTGGCACGGTTGTTGCCGTCGTACGCGGCACCACCGGCCCTTTCGTGCGGGAGATAGGTGTTGCCCGCCAGTTCGTGGTCCGGATTCACTCTGGTCCATTCCTCGGCGATGGCCTCCAGTTGCTTCTCACGGACACTGAAGTTCTCGATGTTCTCTCCGCTGATCTTCTCGTCGATGCGGGCCTGCTCCTCCAACTGCCAGGCATACGCCAAGGCATCCACACCGCGCTGCGCCGCGTCGCCGACGACGGGGATGAAGTTCGCCGCACCGCCGACGAGGTGGTAGCCCCACTTGGCGTCCCAGGACGGGTCGTCCTTGTCGGTTCCCAGAGCCTGGTACCGGGCCTCCTCCAGGAAACCGACCGTCTGCCCGGCCCGCACCAAGGTCTCCTCCGGATCGCTGACGTCGTTGGCGTGGATGTTCTGGACAATCGCCGCGTTGAGCCCTTCGTTGAGGACTCCGCACGCCTCCTGGTCGCGGGAGACCTGCTTGGAGACCTCCAGCAGTTGTTCTCGGTCCAGCGGGCTGCTGCTGTCGGAGAGGCTGCTGGACGCCTCGTGCACGGTGGCGCCGTGGTTGGCGAGGACCTTGGCCATGTCGTCGCGCATCTCCGGCGGGAAGTCGTCCCCCGTCTGCGACAGGTACTCCAGCGATCGGTCCAGGACCTGGCGGTGCTCGGCCATGTGCGGCACGAAGGGCGCGTCCTCGTCGTGGGGGTCGAGGCCGGTGGCCACCGCGAAGAGCGCGTTGCCGGTCTGTTCCCGGCCGGCGAAGGGCGGGTCGTCGCTGATGCCGTCGGGGAAGTGGTTCCGCTCCTTGAGGACGTACTCGGCGTTGTCCTGCGGGTGGGTGGTGGTGAAGAACTCGCCGGCCGCCTCGGGGTTGCGGCTGAGCGCCGCCATGAAGCCGGTCATCGGGTCCAGGCCCCGGTCGTTCTCCGCGCCGCCCGGGTTGAGGACGGTGTGCATGGAGGAGGGTCCGCGCCAGTGGTTGCCGGGAAGGCCCATCTCCTTCTCCGTCGCGACCAGGGCGTCGCCGTAGTCGTTGAGGAAGTCCTTCTCGTATGTGCCGTGGCGCATCAAGTTGCTCATGACCTGGAAGCCGTACGGGTTGCCCTGGGTGGGGATGTCCAGCGGCTTGGGTCCGAGGTCGATGATCTCCTTCTTCCACGCCTGCATGGCGGGGCTGTCGCTGTGCGACGCCTCGGCCAGGACGAGACTCATGTTCTTCTGCGTCTCGTCCAGCTCCTTGATCCGCTCGTCGCTGAAGCGGCCGCTCTGCCGCTGGTCGTTGAGGTTCGCGTAGAACTCCAGGGTGCCCTCGCCGCCCATACCGGTCGCGAAGCGCTCGGCGAAGGCCCGGTTGCCCTTGTTCGCGGCCATGAGGTCGTTGAACCGCTTGAGTTCCTCGTCCGTCATGTCCGGCCCCTTGGCGGCCAGCTCGACGGCGGCGTCGGCGTCCTTGACACCCTGCTGGTCCCGGTAGTCCTCCAGGGAGGAGTACCGGCTGCTGCCGAAGTCGTACGGGTGCCCGGCGATGACGGACCGCAGGGCGGCGGCTATCGTCTCGTCGGCCTCGCTCGCCTTGTCGACCGCCCGTTTGATCCTGTCGCGCACGGTCTCCAGCGTCTCCTGCGTCGGGCCGGGGTCGGTGTTGCCCTCGCCCCGCCGGTCGGGGTGCACGGAGCGGGCGACGACGCCGTTGGGCCAGATGGTCACGCCCTCCGGGGGTTGTCGACGACCCGCTTCAACTCGCCCTGGGCCGCCTTGACGGTGGTGTGCCCGTCCCGCAGGATGTCGCGGACGCTGGTCGCCTGGGTGAGCGCGTCCTGGAACTCCTTGACGGTCTTGTCGACGAACGCCCGTGTGACGGTGGCGTTCTCACCCTCCCACCGCGCGGCGTCGGACTTCGCCTTCATGCCGTTCCTGGCCTCGCCGGACAGGTTCTCCAGCTTGGTGATGGTCGCCGTCCAGTCGCCGACCGCGTCATTGAGCCTGCCCAGCCGGGCGTGCAGGACGTCCTCGAACTTCAGAGCCATTTCGCCGTCCTCCCCTGCCGGCCCGTCAGCGGTAGTACTCGCTGATGCGGGACGGACTCATCAGCTGCCCCTGGGTGTTGCGCATCCCGGTCTTGATCTTCTCCTCCTCCTGGCCGTAGCTCCTGGAGGAGAAGTCCAGGTGGTTGGAGATGTGCGCACACGACTCCAGCAGGGTGTCGACCTGCGTCTCCCAGGTCTCCGCGACCTTGGCCAGCGCGGCACCCGAGCTGAGGTTGTCCCCGGTCAGCTGGGTGGCGGCGGTCTTGCTGGCCGACACCGGATGCCTGCCGTGCGCCTTGAGGCCCGTGTAGAGCTTGTGCGCCTCGCGGCCGACCAGACCCAGGTCGTCCTGTTCGACCGTGAGATCACCCTGGCTTCCGCCGCCACCACCGTTGTGCGGGTTCAACCGCGGCCGACCCCAACGGTCCTGGTTCGTCTTCGCCACCAACTGCGCCCACTCGTCGTCGAACGACACCCGCCGCGTCTCCCTGTCTCCCCGTCGGTCCCCGGTTCACTGTCGGGTGCTTACGCTACTGCGGGGAGTGACCCCTTCGGGGGGAGGGCCCTCGGTCACCGCACACCCCGCGTGCGGCGACCGGGTACGGTCCTCCGCCGGGCACAGCAGCCACAGGCCGTGCGGGGCAGCGGCCAAGCGGATCACGTTCCGGAGGCCGGCAAGGAAGGCAAAAGCCCCGGCAGACCCTGCCGCGTTCGGCCCGGACCGGACCTCGCGACGTATACACAGGCGTATACTCCGGGTATGTCCGATGCGATGATCCGGGTGCCCGCCGAGGTGCGCGACCGGCTGGCGGCGATCGCCGAGTCCCGCGGCACGTCGATCCGCTCCCTGGTCCAGGAGTTCGCGGAGTCGACGCTGACCGAGGAGGAGCGGCGCGAACGGGCGGAGCGCACCCGCGCCTACCTGGCCGAGCACTTCGGTGTCGAGGTGACGGACGAGGAGAGCGCGGCGATGGGCCGCAGACTGCGGGAGACGTACGCCCGGCAGCAGGGCGCCACCGCGTGATCCTGCACCACCTGGTCCTCGACGCCCCGACCCTGGTGGCGCTCTCGGGGAACCGGCAGGTGTCCGCGCTGATCCACCGGGCCCACTTCGAACCGGAGACCCGTCTGTGGGTGCCGGTCCTCTCGGCCCTCGAAGCCGACCGGGAGTATCCGGGGATCGCCGAGCACATCGGGCAGCTGGAAGTCGTCCACACCGTGGATCTGGACTACCCGGCCCTGCTCACGGTGACCGGACTGCACCGTGACGGTGTGCCGCCGGGGATCGCGGCCGCGGTCCACGCGGCGCGGCACCTTCCGGTGTGGGACACGGACGCGCTCGTCGCCACGGTCGAGCCGAAGGCGTACGTGGGCCTCGCGGTGCCGCTCCTCGACCTCAACCACTGACCGGCGCGAGGTCGGCGAGCAGGTCGTCGAGGACCGTCTCCTCCTCTACGCGGACGCCGAGTTCGGCCAGGGACGCGGCCAGGGCCGGGTCCCAGGGGGAGTCGGCGGGGGCGCCCGTCAAGGCGGGAGGCCGGGGGACGCAGCGGCGACCTTCGCACCGCGGGCGGCGGCGAGCTGTACGGCCGGCGCACCGACACCGCCGGTGGCGCCGGAGATCAGGACCGTGCTTTCTCGCCGACAACCGCTGTATCGATGTTCCCCGAGGCCGGATACGGCCGGGCGGGCCGGAACGAGGAGCCGGACGGGCAGGGGCCAGGGCCGGGCGGGCCTCGGGCCGTCGCCCGCTCCGTTGCCCGCCCCGTTCACTCCCCCGGGAGGCCTGCCTCCTGCTGCGGCGTCGGTCCCTGCGTCAGGGGTGGTTCGCCCCGCTCGCGGTCCCAGGCCAGCACCTTGGCGGCCGTGGCCGCCAGCGGTGTGTCCGGGAAGCCGCACGCCCTGGCCCGCGCGCCGCTGAGCCGGAACAGCCGCTGCCACTCCAGGGAGTCCTCGACGAGGGGAGGCCTCGGCAGACCGGCGTCGGCCGCCACCGGCACGATGTCGACCTCGGTGCCCGCCGCCTGGGCGCATGCCCCGATCAGGCCCGCCAGCGTTGTCGGCTCCGCCGGTCCGACCGCGTTGAACGTGCCCGGCCGGTCGTCGGCCAGCAGCCGCCACACGAAGGCGGCGAGATCGTGCACGTCAACGATCTGAACGGGCTGGTCCGGCCGTCCGGGCAGCGCGACGCGGCCACCGCGCGCGGCGCGGCGTACCCACCAGGTGAACCGGTCCGAGGGGTCGTGGGGACCCGCCAGGATGCCCGACCGCACCAGTGTGGCCCGCTCGCCGAACCGGGCGAGCACATCGTCCTCGCACGCGACCTTGAGCCGCCCGTAGGCCTCCATCGAGGCCATGACCTCGGTGTCCCGCTCGGGCTGTCTGCGGGGTGCGTCCTCGTCCCACACCACGACGTCGTCGTGCCGCCCCGCGGTGTCGTAGACCGCGCCCGTGGAGATGAACAGATAGCGCCCCGTCCGCTCGCCGACCGCGTCGGCCGCCTGCCGGACGTGCCGGGGCACGTAACCGCTGACGTCGACGACCGCGTCCCAGCGGCCGCCGTCGGACAGCGACGCGTACTGCCCGGCGTCACGGTCGCCCACCCGGCGGGCCACTTGGGGGAAGAGTCCCGGATTGGTCAGCCCACGGGAGAAGATGGTCACCTCGGCGCCGCCCGCGAGGGCACGCTCGACGATCGCACGGCCGAGGAACGAGGTACCGCCCAGCACGAGAACACGCATGCCGGGACCCTATACACGCCTCGCACGCGACCGGCACGCCCCGCCCGGCCGGCCGGCGGCCCGCCTGCCGCGCACGCCCGGCCGCGGTCGTCCATGTGGTACGGGCGGGCCGCGCGCGGCAGGGAGGCGACCGGTACGGGCCGCGTTGTCCACGGCGCCAAGGACACCCGGCGACGGCCCCTGTCCCCCTCCGCATGGACGGCCGTCGCCACCCACACCACCCACGCTGCGGGCTCGCACCGCTGACCGGCACGAGGCCGGGGAGCAGCCCGAGGAGGACCGTCGCCTCGGCTCCGGCACATCCGGTACATCCGGCAGGCGGGGCTGGACGGGGGCACGGAAAAGGCGAGGAGATCTCTCCTCGCCACTCTCAACGTATAGCGCACCGGGGGGCTTGCGGCAAGACCCGGGGCATGGCGCAGAATCCTCCACCGAGGCCACGACCTGCGGAAACGTAGGGGCGGGGCGGCCGGGTACCCCTCGTCGGCGGCAAGGCGGCCGGAGACGGGGACATGCCCGGCGAGAGATCCGGCGGAGCTCGCGGCGCCGGGAATTCGACCGATCGGTGCGGTGCGACGGAGCACGGCCGCCATGGAGGGTGTCGCGATGACCGAGCAGACCGAACGGACCGAGCAGTATGTGGTGGACCTTCGAGAGGTGGACGGGACGCAGGCCGCGGCCGTCGGCGGCAAGGGCGCGCACCTGGGGGAGCTGAAGCGGATCGAGGGCGTCCGCGTGCCGGACGGGTTCTGCGTGACGGTGGACGCCTTCCGCCGGATCATGGCGCAGGTGCCGTCGGTCGACGGCCGGCTCGACGAGCTGTCGCGCCTGGACCCGGGCGACCGGGCGGGGATCTCCGCACTCAGTGCGGAGATCCGCCGGAGCATCGAGGGGATCGACGTCCCCGGCGAGCTCGCGGCGGAGATCGCCCGGGCGCTCGGCCGGCTCGGCGGGCAGGCCGCCTGCGCCGTCCGGTCCAGCGCGACGGCGGAGGACTCGCCGACGGCCTCCTTCGCGGGCCAGCACGACACGTACCTCAACGTCGTGGGGGCGGAGGCGGTCCTGCGGCACATCGGCCGGTGCTGGGCGTCGCTGTTCACCGAGCGGGCCGTGACCTACCGGCTGCACAACGGCTTCGACCACCGCGCGGCCCGCATGGCCGTGGTCGTGCAGCGGATGGTCCCCCCGTACGCGGCCGGGATCCTGTTCACGGCCGACCCCGTCACGGGCGACCGCAGGACCGCCACCGTGGAGGCCGGTTTCGGCCTCGGCGAGGCCCTGGTCTCCGGCCTGGTGAACCCGGACGTCTACACGGTGCGCGACGGCGCCGTCACCGCCCGGACGGTCGCCGTCAAGCGGCGTGCCGTCCGGGCCCTGCCCGGCGGTGGCACGCGGGAGACGGCCGTCGACCCGGAGCACCGCGAGCGACCGGCGCTGACGGACGCGCAGGCCGTGCGGCTCGTGGCGCTCGGGCGGCGGATCGAGGCGCACCTCGGCCGCCCGCAGGACATCGAGTGGTGTCTGGCCGACGACGGCGCCGATGACTTCGAGATCGTCCAGAGCCGGCCGATCACCACGCTGTTCCCCGTCCCCGAGACCGGCGACACGGAGAACCACGTCTACGTCTCGGTCGGCCATCAGCAGATGATGACCGACCCGATGCGGCCGCTGGGGATCTCCATGTGGCAACTGACGGCCATGGTGCCGATGCACGAGGCCGGCGGGCGGCTGTTCGTCGACGTCACCCGGCGCCTGGCCTCGCCCGCGAGCCGCGCCGCCCTCCTGGAGGCCATGGGGAGGTCCGACCCGCTGATCAGGGACGCGCTGGAGACGGTCCTGGAGCGCGGCAACCTCGTCCCGTCGTCCCCCCCGGTCCCGGACGCGGGTCCCGGCCGGCCGCCGGGACCCGTACCCGCCCCGGTCGAGACCGATCCGGCCGTCGTCACCGGGCTGATCGAGCGCGGCCGGGCGTCCCTCGCCGCCCTGGAGCGCGAGATCCGGACGAAGACCGGACCGGCGCTGTTCGACTTCCTGCTGAAGGACCTGGAGGAGTACAAGCGGGTTCTCGGTGATCCGCTGAACATTCAGGTGATCACGGCGGGGATGGAGGCCACCTGGTGGCTCAACGACAGGCTGCGGGAGTGGCTGGGCGAGAAGAACGCGGCCGACACGCTCACCCTGTCCGCCCCCGGCAACGTCACCTCGGAGATGGGACTGGCGCTGCTAGACGTCGCCGACGCGGTCCGCCCGCACCCGGAGGTGGTGGCGTTCCTGCGGGACGTCGCGGACGCCGGGAAGGCCGGGACCGCCGAAAGCGCCGGGAACGCCGGGAACGCCGGGAACCCCGAAAGCACAGCCTTCCTGGACGAGCTGGTGAAGCTCCCGGGCGGGACCGAGGCGCGCGACGCCGTCGAGGAGTACCTCGACCGGTACGGCATGCGCTGCGTCGGCGAGATCGACATCACCAGGCCGCGCTGGCGCGAGCGCCCCGCCACGCTCGTGCCCCTGATCCTCGACAACGTCGCGAGCTTCGGGCCGGGCGCCGCCGCGCGGCGCTTCGAGCAGGGGCTGCGGAAGGCGCGGGAGAAGGAACGGGAGGTGCTGTCGCGGCTGCGGGCCCTGCCGGACGGGGAGCGGAAGGCCGACGAGACCAAGCGGATGATCGACCGGGTCCGCACCTTCATCGGCTACCGGGAGTACCCGAAGTACGACATCGTCAGCCGCTTCCTCGTCTACAAGCAGGCTCTGCTGAAGGAAGCCGAACGCCTCGTGCGGGCCGGTGTGCTCCCCGAGCGGGAGGACGTCTTCCACCTCACGTTCCAGGAGTTCCACGAGGTCGTCCGCTCGAACCGGGCGGACGGCCGGCTCATCCGGCGGCGCAGGGACGCGTTCCGGTCGTACCACGCGCTCACCCCGCCCCGGGTGCTCACCTCGGACGGCGAGGCCGTCGCCGGGGCGTACCGGCGCGACGACGTGCCGGCCGGTGCCCTGGCCGGCCTGCCGGTCTCCGCCGGGACCGTGGAGGGGAGGGCCCGTGTCGTCCTCGACATGGCGCAGGCCGATCTGGCGGCGGGCGACATCCTGGTCACGGCCTGCACGGACCCCGGCTGGTCGCCGCTGTTCGTGAGCGCCGCGGGCCTGGTGACGGAGGTGGGCGGGATGATGACCCACGGCGCGGTGATCGCCCGGGAGTACGGCCTGCCGGCCGTCGTGGGCGTGGAGGGGGCCACCCGGCTGATCCGGGACGGGCAGCGGATCCGGGTGCACGGAACCGACGGGTACGTCGAGCTCCTGCCCTGACCGGCCGCACCGGGTCAGCCCGCGGCGCCGCGCAGCAGCAGGGCCCAGCACAGACAGCCCAGCGCGAGGCAGCACAGCACCGCGCGCACGGTGTTCCAGCGGTTCCAGGCCGCCTCGAAGTTCCCGCGCACCTCGCCCGGATCGGCGATCCGGGCCGGGTCCCCGGCCGCTTCGAGGGCGTTGTTGAGCGGGATGCTGACCCGGGCGGTGACGCCCATCGCCGCCAGGTAGAGCACCAGCGCGGCCAGGACGGGGGGCAGGACGTCCCGCTCCCCGCCCGGCAGGTGCAGGGCGGCCGCCAGGCCGGTGAAGAGCAGCGCGCCGAGGTAGCCGAGGAGGAACCAGCCGTTGAGGATCGCCACGTTGACGCGTTGCATCACCTCGATGAAGGTCCGGTCGTCCACACCGCGCAGCGCGCGCATGACCGAGCAGGCGTACGCGTAGAACAGGCCGCCGACCAGTCCTGTGGTGACCGTCGCCGCCACCAGCGAAGCCGTCCGTACCGTTTCCACCACTGCCGTGCCCCTACCCCGCCTCCGGCCCCGGCGGGCCGACCGACAGCGTAGAGCAACGGTGGCGCGCTGGCGGTTCCCCACGGCTGGAAGGGGCCGTGTCGCACGGCCTCCGAGTGGGAGGCCTTCTGACGACGGCGAGTCGTCACCGGAGGGCTCTGCCGGTGCGTCCGGTAGGCGGTGCGCACCGGCACATCGGCCGCGACAGAGTAAGACCGGATCTGACGTAGATCCGGTCTTACTCTGTCTGGCAGTACTTTCAGCGGTCAGTGGGCCGGGACGGCCGTGTGCCGGTGCCGGGCCGCCGCGGCGGCCACCACCGGGGAGGCGGTGAAGGCGCGGGAGACGGCGACCAGCCGGGCGAGTTCGCCCAGCCCGTCGGTGCCGCCGCGGACGGGGGCGGGGCCGGTGGCGGCGGGCGGCTCCGCGGGGAAGCGGAGGCCGGCCGCCTTGGCGGCCACGGCCGACCGCAGCAAGGCGGCGTCCACCGCCGCGTGCAGTTCCGCCCCGGTCAGGCCGGCCGCCCGGCCCAGCCGCAGGGCGGTCCCGGCTACCTCGGGGTCGGTGTGGGCGCGCAGGGCGAGGCGGCCGTCGTTGATCTCGGCCAGCCGCCGGGTCAGCCGGAGTTCGAAGTCCCACCAGGGGACCCGGGCGGGAGACACGACGGCGGGGGTGGCCCGCCGCAGCGCGTCCCACAGCGGATACAGGGCGCGGTAGGCGCGGTAGCGCCCGGCCAGGGCGCGCAGCCCGGACAGCCGGTGGCCCGTGACGGGCAGCGCGTAGCCGACGGCGCTCACCACCAGACCGGCGGTGGCCAGCACGGGGGCGGCCCGGTAGTCGAGCCAGCCCCAGTCCGCCCCGGCCCAGCGGGCGGCCACGGCGGTCAGCTTCACGGCGGTGAAACCGAGTGCCCCCAGCGCCCCGAGCGCGACCGTCCGCAGCCCGCGCCGCAGCCAGGGGCGTCCGGCGACCCGCGCCCAGCGCAGGCACATGCGGACCAGCAGCACCATCGCGACACCCAGCGCCACCAGGTACAGCACCACGAACCCGGCGAGGCGGGGGTCGGTCGCGTAGTACGTGTCGAAGTCCGTGCGCCGCTCCACCGGCGCCTCCCCCGCCGCGAACAGCGCCACCAGGCAGCCGATCACCGCCGCGTACGCCAGCGTCCAGCGGCGCGCGACGGGCCGGGCGCGCTCGGCGGGCCACCGCCAGTACGCCAGGAGCACGTGGCAGGAGGCGCCCAGGGCGACGATCACGCAGTACACCAGCGGGGCGGCGAAGTTGGGCACGCCCGTGAGGCGGTTGAGGTACCCGACGACGGCGGGCACGGCGCACAGGACACCGGCGGAGGCCAGGAAGAGGGTGGCGCACACCGCCCGCAGCATGGGGTTGCGGGGGGAGCGCCGCAGATCGCGCAGCTTGACCGCGAGGACCGCCCAGCCGGCCGCGGAGGAGAGCAGCTGTACCGCGCTCTGGTCGTCCACCGGGGTATCACCGGCTCCCCGGGCCGGACGCCTCCGGGCCCCGGGGGCCGGGGCCGCCGCCGAACGTGCTCTCCAGACGGTGGACGAGGGCGGCGTCGGAGGCGGGCACGTCCCAGGTCCGTTCGGGGAGCCAGCGGCTGATCCTGGCCATCAGCAGGGCGGCGAAGAAGTCGGCCTCCTGCTCGGCGGCGGCGTCGCAGTGGGTGCGTCCCGCGACGATGCGGGCGACGGTGGCGCCGTCCAGGGAGGGCAGGGGGAGGACGGGCACACCGCCGTCGGCCGGGGCGGCCCCGGGACCGGCACGGCCCGCGTGGTCGGCAAGGCCCGCGTGATCGGCCTCCATGTGCCAGAACTCGTGGCAGGTGATGAGCAGTTGGTGCCAGGGGCTGGTGCGTTCCTCGCACAGGACGTAGTGGGCGGAGTCGGTGGCCACCCACAGGCCGCTGACGGTGTCGGGCGGGAAGGGGACGAGCCGGTGGTGGACCTCCCGGCCGAGGCGCTGCCGCATCCTGCCGCACAGCGCGGCGATGACCTGGTCCGGCTCGGCGGGGACCGGCAGGTCCAGGTCACGGACCAGTGCCGCGCAGCCGCGGCGCATGGCGCGCATGGCCTTCCTGTCCATCGCGTCAGCGCTCCGCGGGCCGGTCGTCCGGGGCGGTCGGCGTTTCCGGTGCGCCCGGCGCGCCCGGCGGTAAGGAGCCGGGGGCCGGGCGGGTGGACCGCGTACGGGCACCCGGGTCGCTCTCCAGCACGTGCTCGACGATCCGCGTCACGGCCGCGAGCCCCTCGGGGGAGAGCTCCAGGGCGCGCAGGGCGAGCCTTCTGACGCCCAGGTTGTGGGCGACCCTGGCGAGTTCGATCTCCGCGTCGGTCTGCGCGGCCGTGTGCTCGTCCAGGAAGTAGGAGGCGGGAACGCCGAAGAAACGGGCCAGGGCCGTCAGCAGTTCGGTGGAGGGGTTCCGCTTGGTGCCCTTGCGCAGGGCCGACAGATAGGCGCCGCCCACCCGGAGCCCGGGGTGCGCCTGCTTGACGGCGGTGGCGACCTCTTCGTTGGTGTACCGGCGGCCCCTGGGGCCCTCGGGGCGGATGGCGTCGAAGAGCCGGTCGAGGTTCTCGGCCAGCGCCCGGCGCACCTGGGGCTCGGACACGCCTCCACCTCCACCGCAGCCGGATCGCCGGTAACCGCCGCATCATCATAACTGCCGTCAGCCGTACGGAAGTTGACAGTCAGGCCGCCGGAGCCCAGAATCACCCCCCGCGGCATGTCAACTGCTGGTTGAGGGAATCCCGGAAGTCTCAACCACGGGTTCACCGCTGTCGCCGGGGAGCGGAGCGCCGCCCCCCGGCCCATGAGCTCACCGGCCCGCCGGTGAGGGGGGCCCGGGAGATCAGGGCCTCCCGGGCCCTCGCCCCCGCACGGCGGGGCGTCGGCGGTCACCGTGCCCGGTTCCGCTCCCGGAACGCCGCCGTCACCTCGGCCCATCGCCGCGCCCGCTCCCCCGTCAGCCGGCCGCGCAGCTCGGCGAGCCGGAGCAGGTTCGCCTCCGCGTCCCGGCCCAGGGTCCGGGCCTGCGCGGTGTAGTGGTCGTCGAGCAGCGCCTCCACCTCCTCGTCCGTCATCACCGGGACGAGCCGCCCGGCGAGCGCGGCCGTGTCGCGGTAGGAGCCCTGGAGCCGGAACGGCGGCTCGGTGCGGCTGTCCTCGTCCTGGGCGGCGGAGGCGATGTAGGCGGCGTTGACGGCCAGGACCGTGCGCCGTACCCGCAGCAGTCCGCGCAGTACGCCCAGCACCGGCTCCAGTTCGGCCGGGGAGCAGGGGTGGGCGAGGCGGTCGGCGCGGGCGGCGGGGTCGCCGGCGGCCAGCCGCACCAGCAGTTCGACGTCGCCGCGCTCGCGGGCGGCCAGCGGGGCGAGCACCGGGTTGGCGGTGAGGGAGTTCTCGACGTGGCTGAGCGCGAACAGCTCCTGGCGGCCGGCCAGGACGTCGCCCAGGTTCCACACGTCCGCCCGGTTGGCCAGCATGTCCGGGACCCGGAAGCGGGCACCGGACTCGGTGAAGGGGTTGCCCGTCATGCACACCGCGAACCGCCTGCCGCGCAGGTCGTGGGTGGCCTGCCGCCCGTCGGAGAACCGCACGCCGTCGACGCGGCGCTGGGCGTCGCACAGCGGGATGAACCGCTGGAGCAGTTCCGGCGAGGTGTGCTGGATGTCGTCGAGGTGGAGCAGCACGTCGTCGCCCAGCTCCAGCGCGAGGTTGATCTTCTCGACCTCGCGCCGCGCGCCTGCGTCGGGGGCCGCCGCCGGGTCCAGGGAGGTGGTGCGCCGGCCCAGCGCCGGCCCGTCGACGCGGACGAAGGCCAGGCCGAGCCGGGCGGCGACGTACTCCATCAGCGTCGTCTTGCCGTAGCCGGGCGGGGACAGCAGCATCAGCAGGCCCTGGCTGTCGGTGCGGCGGTCCTCGCCCGCGGTGCCGAGCTGCTTGGCGAGGTTGTCGCCGACCAGCGGCAGGTACACCTCGTCGACCAGGCGGTTGCGGACGAAGGTGGGCAGTACCCGGGGCGTGTACGCGTCCAGCCGCAGCCGCTCGCGCTCCCCGGCCAGCACCTCGGCGCGGCGCCGGGTGTACGCGCGGTGCGCCGGGACGCGGTGGGCGCGGAACTCGCCGGTGCGCGCCAGGAACTCGTCCAGCCGCAGCGGCAGGGCGCCGCCGGTGATCCTCGGGTGGGTGCCCAGCAGGCCGGTGACGGCGGCGGTCAGCGGGGCGTCGATGTCCCGGCCGGGCACGGCGCCGTCGCACAGCAGCAGGGCGACGGCCTCGAGCAGGTCCGGGTTCTCCGTGCCGCCGGGTACGGAGCCGCCGGGTGCCGGGTCGCCGGCCGCCGCCCAGGAGCCGAGCCAGGCCGCCGCGAGCTGGTGGCGGGCGGCGAGGTGTTCCGGTCCGCCGGGGGTGCCGTCGGGGAAGCCGCCGCCGAGCGCCCGCAGGTCCTCGGCGAACTCCTTGGCGGCGGCGCCCTCCGGACCGCCGAGCGCGGCGTGGAAGCCGTCCAGCAGGGCGCGGGCGCCGGGCCCGGTGACGAACCGGCCCCGGCCCTCGGCCAGTTCCTCGGCCAGATAGGCGCCCACCTCCGCCGGTCGCGGCGGACGGGGCAGCCCGGCCCCGGCCAGGAAGGCGTCGGCGGCGGCCCCGAGTTCGGCGGCCAGCTCCTCCACCGCGCCCCGGGCGGCGGCGGTGGCGAAGGTGTCGCGGGCCCGGACCAGGGACTGGGCGCGGGCCGTCCAGACGGTACGGGCGGTGGCGCCGGTGCCGTATGCCCAGAACAGCCGGGCGGCGGCCCGCGCCCCGGGGGTGAAGCGCAGCAGTCCGGCCCCGGCGCGCAACCGCAGCAGCGCGGCGAGGATCGCGGCGGCGTCGTGGTCGTGGACGCCCCGGTCGTACCCCTCGTCGTACACCGCCTCGGCGGCGGCGCGGACGGCCGGGAGCAGGTCCCCGGGGCCGGGGAGAATCCCGTCTCCGGCGGCGGCGGAGTCGGCGGCGGCGGAGTCGGCGGTGGCGGCGGCGAGCAGCGCGGCCGGGCCGCGGTCGGCGAGCACGCACGCGGCCAGGTGCTCGGCGCGGTAGACCGCCGGAGACTCCGAGGCCAGCGGCTGGTCCCAGAACTCGCGGGCGGCGGTCAGCTCCGCGTCGTGGACGGCGGCCCGGTAGCCGGTGCCGGACACCGTCAGCAGCAGCCCGCCGTCCGCCGGGACCAGGGCCGCCTCCAGCGGGCGGGTGGTGACGGCGAAGCGGTGCCGGCCCAGCCGCACGGCACCGTCGGCGCCGTACAGGTCGGCGCGGTCGCGCAGGGCGCGCAGCGCCTCCTGGCGGGCGGCCTTGAGCCGCCCGGCCAGCTCCTCGGCGCGGGCGACCGCGCCGAGGCCGCGCAGCTCGCCGGCGGCGGTGCGGACCCGGGCGACGAGCGGGTCGGTGGCGAAGTGGGCAGCCACCTCCTCGGCGGAGGCCAGGACCGCACAGCGGCGGGCGACGGTGTCCAGCACCCGGGCCGCGGAGCGCGCCAGGCGCTCGGCGCGGCGGGTGCGCTCGTCCAGCAGCGCCTGGCGGCGGGCGATGAACGCCCGGTCGATCTCCTCGCGCCGCTCGGCCAGCCGGTCGAGGAAGTCCTCGAAGGCGCCGAAGCGGGACTCCAGGTCCTCCAGCCGGGCCAGCAGCCGGGCGAGTTGCCCGTCGCACTCCTCGGGGGTGGCCGCGGCGGCCAGCGCGGCGGCCACCGTCTGGCCCAGCAGGGCCGTCTCGGCGGCGAACTCCGCCCGTCCCTCCGTCTCCAGCAGCTCCCGGCGGCGTCCCGCCAGCACGGCGCGGGCGCGGTTGACGGCGGCGGTGGCCTCGCCGATCCGCTCCAGTACGGCGGTGCGCACGGTGGTGTCGGCCGCCTCCAGCGAGCCGATCACGTCGGTCACGGCGGCCAGTCCGTCGGCGTGCCCGGTGAGTTCCCCGTCGAGCGGTTCGGTGGCGGCGGCCGTGCCGGCGGCGCGGGCGCGGTCGGCCAGTCCGCCGACGGCCGCGGTGATGCCGTCGAAGGCGCCGGGACGGGCCAGCCGGGTCAGTGCCCGGCGCCCGGTGGCCTCCAGGACGGCGTCCAGTTCCGCGGCGAGCGCGTCGACGCGTCCCGGGTCGGCGTGGCGCAGCTCGCGCAGCGCCTCCACCTCGCCGCGGGCCCGGCGCAGTCCGGTGAGCAGGGCGACCCAGCCCGCCGCGTCGGCCGGGGCCTCGCCGCGGGCCCGGCGCACCAGCGCGGTCGTGCGCCCACCGGCCTCCGCCACGGCGGCGGCGTCCCGCTCGCGCAGCTCGGCCGTCCGCTCGTGCTCGGCCAGCGCCTGTTCGGCACTCTCGCGCAGCGCGCGCAGCGGCTCGCCCAGCCCCTCCAGCTCCCCGGAGAGTCCGGGCGCGGACAGCCAGTGGTGGCGGTCGGCGACGCGCGCGCAGGCGGTGGCGACCGCCTCCAGGGCCGCGGCGGTGGGCACCTGTCCGCCGTCCGCGGTGAGGGGCTCGGTCAGCCGTACGACGGACAGGCAGTCGGCGAGCCCGCTCACCAGCTCGGCGTTGCCGACCCGGGCGAGCGGGCCGTCCCCGGCCGGCCGCGCGGCGGCGTGAGCCTCGGAGACGTACGGGGTGCGCCACACCTGGACGGGGTGGGTGCGCGCGGCTCCCGTCCCGTCCGGGTGGGGGGCGCCCGCCCCGCCCGGCTCCCGCAGGACCGCCAGGGTGCCGTCCTCGAACAGGGCGTGGCCCAGGGCGGCGACGGGGGCGGCGGCCTCCTTGCGGATCAGGTTGTACGGCATCAGCAGGGTGCGGCCCAGGGCCGGGTCGCGGAAGACGTACAGCACCTCCTCGCCGCCCGGGGAACGCACCTCGGTCTCGTACGCGAAGCCCGCGGTGCTCCCGGTGGCGCCGGTGGCACCGGTGTCGAAGATCCGGGCGGCGGACCCGGCCGGGGCGTCGGCCAGGTAGCAGCCGCCGGGGAAGACCAGCCCCTGGTCGCCGGGGAGCCGGCGGCAGGACTGCCCGATGCCGTCCAGCCGTACGACCTCCCGGGTGCGGGTGTTGAACACCAGGTGGCGGTGGGCGGTCTCGTTGTACGGCAGGACGCGCAGCAGGACGAGCGGGCCGACCCGGGCGTGGGCGATCTCGGCGTCGGCCAGGGACTGCAGGGGGTCCTCGACCGGCTCGGAGTGGACGCCGGCGGCGGTCTCGGTGTCGTTCTCGGTCTTGACGGTGAGGGCGCCGCCGACGGTGGAGACGTACAGCGCCCCGCCGGCGACCGCCACGTGCGGGTGCCGCCCGGTGAGGTGGTCCTCGCGGGCGGCCGCGGTCCAGTCGAGGTCCGAGGCGGGCGGAAGCGTGTGGTCGCGCTCGCCCTTGTCGTCGAGGTACGCCACCGTCCCGTCGGGCGCGACGCGCCAGCGCAGGACCCGGATGTCGGTCAGCCGCTCGCCGGTGCGGAAGACGGCCAGCAGCAGCGGGCCGGTGCGGCGCAGCCGCAGCAGCCGGGCCTGGCGGTAGTAGCGGTGCAGTTCCCCGACGTCGCGCCGGAAGCGGGGGTCGTCGAGCAGGCCGGGGACGGCACCGTGGCCGGCGGCCGTGAAGAACGGCGGTCCGCCGCCGTCGCCGGCGACCGGGCGGTACAGGGCGAACACGTCGGCGGCTCCGGCCGTCTCCCCCGGCCCGGTCCCGTGCCCCCGGGGGCTGCCGCCCAGCAGCAGCGCGCCGCCGACCTGTACGACGTCGCACGGCTCCAGGGGGTGTTCGGTGCGCAGCCGGTCCGCGCCCGCCAGCGCCATCCCGGCGCCGCCGAAGGTCTCGGTGCGGCGGGCCTCCAGTGCCCTGGCGCGGGCCGCCAGCTCGGCGGCCGCGGCGGCCGTCCGGGCGCGCAGCACCCCGTGGGTGCCCTCGTCCGGCCGCGGCTCCCGCCCGTCCGCGGCGGTCCGGTCGGCGGTCCGGTTCTCCACGTCGTTCAACTCCTCGGTTCACTGCCGGTCCAGCCGGTCCACTGCCGGTTCTCCGGGAAGGGGTGCCGGGCGGTGGCCGGCGGGCGCGGGCCCGCCGGCCACCGCGGGCTCACCGGGACGCCGGTGTCCCGTTGGCGGCGGCCGTACGGTCCGCCGCACCGGCCGGGTACGGGCCCGTCAGGGCCGACAGCGGCAGGTCGGCCGCGCCCGAGTCGCGTACCGCCGCCAGCAGGGCGGACAGCTTCGGCGCCTCGGGGCCGCCCGCGGCGGCCAGCTTCGCCAGCAGGCCGGCCAGGGTCGCGTCGCGCAGTCCGCCGGCGCCCAGTCCGGCGGCCAGCGAGGTGAGGTCGGCGGTGAAGGTGGACTTCTCCCCGTCGAGCCAGGGGCCCGCCATGGCCTGGACGGTCCCGCTGTGGTTCACGAAGCCGTCGACGCTCTTCCCCGCCGTGATCGAGCCGACCAGCTTGTCGAAGAAGACCGAGTCCCCGCCGACGATGTCGATGTCGGCGTTCTCCAGACCGGTGGCGATCATGGTCGCCTGGGCCTCGGCGATCTGCCGCTGGACGTCGATCCCGGCGATGCGGATCTCCTTCTCCGCCTCCAGCCGCAGCCGGTACTCCTCGTGCTCCCGGCTCGCCTCGTCCAGGCGGGCCATGGCGGCTGCCTTCTCGGTGAGCCCCTCGGCCTCCGCCTTCAGCTTCTCGCGCAGCCCGTCGGCCCTGGCCAGGGCGATCTCGCGCTCGGCGGTGGCCTCGACCTGCCGGGTCCTGGCGACGGCGTCGGCCATCCGCTCCTGGACCTCGGCCTCGGCGAGTCCGGCCGCGGCGGCCTCGGCCTTCCTCCCCTCGGCGAGGCGGACGGCGGCCTGGGAGTCCAGTTCGGCGGTCTTGCGGCGCGCCTCGGCCATCGTCAGCTCCTCGGCGGCCCGGTGCCCGGCGGCCTGCTCGGCGGCCTCGGCCGCCTTGATGTCCTTGACCAGCCGCTCCTGCGCCTGCGCCTCGGCGGCGATGATCAGGGCCTGGCGCTCGCGCTCGGCCTCCTCGACGGTGCGCAGCTTCTTGATCTCCTCCTCCTGCTGCGCGACGGTCTTCTCCACCGCGATCCGCTCCCGGACCACGTCGGCGATCTCCCGCTTCTCGGCCTCGATCTCCTTGTCGGCGGCGATGCGGCGCAGCTGGGTCTCGCGCTCGCGGGCGATGACCTCCAGCAGGCGGTCCTTCTCGATGCGCTCATTCTCGACGGCCACCACCCGGTCGCGGTTGAGCCGGGCGACGGCGATCTCGCGCTCGCGGTTCTCGTTCTGGATGCCGAGTGCCTCCTCGGTCTTCAGGTGCGCGGTCTGGGAGCGCAGCCGCTCCTCGGCCTGGACGCGGGCGGTCTCGGCCTCCTCGCGGGCGCGGGCGGTCTCGATCTCGCGCTGCTGGCGGATCTCGGCGTCGGCCCGGCGGCGCTCCAGTTCCAGGACGGCCTCCTTGGCGTCGACGTCCTGCCGGGTGATCTCCTTCTCCTCGTTGCGCTGGAGTTCGTTGGTGCGGACGTGCTCGGCGGCCGTCAGCTCGGTGATCTTCCGGATGCCCTGGGCGTCGAGGATGTTGTCGCTGTCGAGCTGGGACAGCGGGGTCTGCTCCAGGTAGTCGATCGCCGCGTCCTCCAGGCTGTACCCGTTGAGGTCGGTGCCGATGACGGCGATGATCCGGTCCCGGAACTCGTCGCGCTTGGTGTAGAGGTCGGCGAAGTCGAGCTGCTTGCCGACGGTCTTGAGCGCCTCGGAGAACTTGGCGTTGAACAGTTCCTGGAGGGTGGTCCGGTCGCTGGCCCGCTCGGTGCCGATGGCCTGGGCGACCTTGATGACGTCCTCGACGGTCTTGTTGACGCGGACGAAGAACGAGATGCGGATGTCGGCGCGGATGTTGTCCCGGCAGATCAGCCCCTCGCCGCCGGTGCGGGCGATCTCGATCGTCTTCACCGAGATGTCCATGACCTCGGCCCGGTGCAGCACGGGCAGCACGACGGTGCCGGTGAAGGTCACGTCGACCTTGCGCATCTTGGAGACGATCAGTGCCTTGCCCTGTTCGACCTTGCGGAACAGCCGGCTGACGGCGAGGAGGAGGGCGATCCCCATGAGCAGGAGCACGGCGATCAGTACGCCGAGGCCGGTGGAAATGGCGTCCATGGCGGTGGGTTCCCTTGTGAGGTGGTGAGAGCTTGTGGGCCCGCGGGCCCGGGCGGGCGTGCGGGGGCGTGCCGGAGCGGCGGGGCGACCGGGAGCGGGTGTGCGGAGTCGGGTGTGCGGGGGCGGGCCGGTACGGGGGCGGGCGCGCTCAGCGCGCCGGGCGTTCCGGGTCCAGGGCGGGGTCCCAGGGGGTGACGCGGAAGAACTCGCCCTCGGGGTCGTAGTCGAAGACCAGGGCCGTGCGTCCGGCGGCCAGTCCGGCGGCGTCCGCCCCCTGGGCGCGGACCTGGACCAGTACCGCCGATCCGTCGGCCGTGGTGATCTCGGCCTGCCCGAAGCGGTGGCTGACGTGCCCGGTGCGGATGGTGCACACCCGGCCGACCAGATCCCGCCGTCCGGTCCCCGTCTCACGGGGCAGCAGCCGGCCCAGCGGACGGACGAGCAGCCGGGTGCCGAGCCAGGCGGCGCAGAGCGCGGCGGGCAGGACCAGCAGCCGCGGCAGGTGGTCGGCGGCGGGGCCGCCGACCAGCACCGTACCGCTCAGTGATGCGAACCAGGCAACGGCGATGAAGACCGTCAGGGTCACCGAGGCGGGTGCGCCGCCGAGTCCGGCGGCGGCCAGCACCCCGGCGGGACCGATCCCCGGGGCGTCGGCGTCGATGCCCCCACCCCCGTCGAGGGCATCGACGCCGACCCCTCCCACCAGCACCAACAGCCAGTAGAGGAGCACCACCAGCAGTCCGAGCCCGAACAGGACGGCGGGGAAGGCCATGGCCACCCGTGTGAACTCGCCCATGGTTCTCCCCCGTCCCGGTTGCGGTGCGTCCCTCATGTTGACAGTCCGTCGCCGACCGCACATTGCCAGGATCCGGCAGTCTTTATGCGTTGTTTACGTCCGGCAGCGGGACGGCCGCCGGGCGGGCCGCGGTGCGGCGGCGCCCGGCCGCCGGTCTCCGGCGGCCACCCGCCCGACCCGTCCGGGTCAGAGCTGCCTCTCCGGCCAGCCCAGCAGCCGGGCGCCCATCGCGGCGGTCTCCAGGGTGTAGCGCTGGAGGCCGTCGCCGGGGTCGTAGCCGGTCAGGGAGCGGATACGGGCCAGGCGGTACGACAGGGTCCGCACGCTCACGCCCAGCCGCCGGGCGGCCTCCGCGTTCACGTAGCCGGCCGCCGCGCACACCGACAGGGTCTCCAGCAGCGGCGCGGCACCGCCCCGGGCCTGGGTGAGCGGGCCCAGGACGGTGCGGACCAGATCGGCCATCGCCGCGCGGTCGCGCAGCAGGACGGGGAAGACCAGCAGCTCGGAGGCGTTGAAGCGGACGCCGTCCAGGTCGAGCCGGTCGGCCAGGTCCAGCGCGCCGAGCGCCTCCTCGTAGGAGCGCACCACGCCGCCGGGGCCGCTGTGGTCGCGGCCGACCGCCACCCGCCGGGCGGGCGGGTAGCCGGGGCCGGGGCTCTCGGCGAGCCGGGCGAAGGCGTCCAGCACCGGCCGCTCGGCGGTGGCGGCGATGCACACCAGCCGCCCGTCCTTGGTGGCCAGCAGTACGTCGCGCTCGCGGAAGCGGTCCACCAGCTCGCGGTCGATGCGGCGGACGGCGGGGTGCACGTCGTCGTACTTCTCGGTGCCCTCGGCCACCGCCACCGCGTGCGAGCGGGCCAGCCGCAGGCCGAAGCGCTGGGCGCGCTCGGCGAGCCGGCCCAGGTCGCTGCGGCCGTAGAGCAGGTCGTCCACGAACTCGCGGCGTTCGGCCTCCTCCTGCCGCACCGCCAGCCGCTGGGCCCGCTCGTGCCCCTCGCCGAGCGCGGCGACGGCGGCCTCCAGGGCGGCCAGCAGGGCGTCCCCGGTGCGGGCCCGCTCCGCGCCGGTGGCGGACCGGGCGATCCCGGGCAGGGTGCCCCACAGCCGCCGGGTCGCGGTGAGGTAGAGGCCGACCAGCTCGCGCAGCCCGTAACCGCTCTCGGCGGCGCGCTCCCCCGTCACCCGGAAGGCGTCCAGCTCGGCGCGGCGCGGCAGCCGTCCGGTCTCGGACACCTCGGTGAGCAGCTCCGAGTAGCCGTCGAGGAAGGAGTCGGGTATCCCGCCGCGCCTCACCGGTCGCCACCTCCAGCCCTCGTCCCGGTCGCGGACCGGCCCCGGGCGGGGACCGGACGGTCCGGATCACGGGCACAGCGTAGGGGAGCACACGGGCAGCGGGGCACGGGCCCGGGGCGTTTCCACCCGGCCCGTCGTTCCGAATGTATGAGCGGACAGGGGAACGGGTACGGTGGGAGAAGTCGCTCCATGATCAAGACGGGAGATGTGATCAGGACGTGACCGGGGAGGCATCGCGGCGCGGCGGTCCCTTCACGTAGAAAATCCCCTACGGAACTTCACAGAACTTCATAGGTGTGCCGGGAAGTCTGGTCGGCGACGTATCACCCCTTTCTTCGCTTTTCCTCGCTTTCTCTCAACCGACCCCCGGGAGGCCCACCCATGTCGTCCAGCCCCTCCAAGGAGCCGCAGGAGCGCGCCTCCCTCTTCGGTCTGCCGTCCTTCCAGGAGCGCCGCTTCCTGCTGGACGCGCTGCGCACCGAGACGGTCGGCGGGATGGTGCTGCTCGCCGCGGCGCTGGTGGCGCTGGTGTGGGCGAACTCGCCGTGGGGGAACGTCTACGAGTCCGTCCGGGACTTCCACTTCGGCATCCCGGAGCTCCATCTGGACCTGTCGATCGGCCACTGGGCCTCCGACGGCCTCCTGACGATCTTCTTCTTCGTCGCCGGCATCGAGCTGAAACGCGAGCTGGTCCTGGGCGAGCTGCGGCGGCCGGCCGCCGCGGCGCTCCCGATCGTCGCCGCGCTCTGCGGCATGGTGGTGCCCGCGCTGTTCTACGTCGCCGTCAACGCCTCGGGCGGCGGGCAGATGGACGGCTGGGCCGTGCCGATGGCCACCGACATCGCCTTCGCGCTCGGGGTGCTCGCCGTGATCGGCACCAGCCTGCCCTCGGGCATCCGGGCCTTCCTGCTCACCCTCGCCATCGTCGACGACCTCGGCGCCATCGCCGTCATCGCCATCTTCTACACCTCCACCCTCAACCTCGGCGCCCTGGCCGGGGCGGTGGCCGGGCTGGCGGTGTTCTGGTTCCTCCACCACCGGCTGCGGGTGCGCGGCTGGTACGTGTACGTGCCGCTGGGCCTGGTGATCTGGGGACTGATGCACGCCAGCGGGGTGCACGCCACCATCGCCGGAGTTGCGATGGGCATGCTGCTGCGGGTGGTCCCCCTCAAGGGCAGCGGCGGCTGGGCGACCGAGAAGGAGTCCCCGGCCGAGCGGATCGAGCACCAGGTACGGCCGCTGTCGGCGGGCTTCGCGGTGCCGGTGTTCGCCCTCTTCGCGGCCGGGGTCAGCGTCTCCGGCGACGCGCTGGGCGAGACCTTCCGCCAGCCCGAGGCCCTGGGCGTGATGCTCGGTCTGTTCGCGGGCAAGATCCTGGGCATCTTCGGCGGCACCTACCTGGTCGCCCGATTCACCCGGGCCCAGCTCAGCAAGGACCTGGCCTGGGCGGACGTGGCGGGGGTCTCGATGCTGGCCGGCATCGGCTTCACCGTCTCACTACTGGTGGGCGAGCTGGCCTTCGCCGGTGACGACGCGCTCACCGAGCGCGTCAAGGCGGCTGTCCTGATCGGCTCGCTGGCCTCGGCCCTCGTCGCCTGCGTCCTCCTGCGGGTCCGCAACGCCAAGTACAAGCAGCTGTGGGAGGAGGAGAACCGGGACGAGGACCACGACGGCATCCCGGACGTCTACCAGCGGGCGGGCGAGGTCCCGGCCGGCGGTGACGCCGGTGACGCCGCCGCCGTCTCCGCCGCCCCCGAGGAGGGCACCGGGGGACGGCCCGAGTCCGTCAACCGCGAGGGCTGACGGAGCCGGCCCCGCTCCCGCCCGCGCCGGCGTCCCCTCCGGTCTCCCCGGCGCTCCCTCCGCCGCCCGTCCCGCCGCCGCGCCCGGACGACGACAGCCGCGGTCCCCTGCCGTCGTCCGGGATGCCGGCCAGCTCCTCGACGTCGAAGACCCGCGCGATCGGCACGTCCGTGCTGCTGTGCGCGACGATCGAGAAGGCGATGGTGACGGCGATCAGGGTGAAGGCGTCCTCGGCCTGGGGGATGCCGGACTGCAGCACCAGCAGTCCGTAGACCACCGAGGCGAAGCCCTTGGGGCCGAACCAGGCCGCCGTCAGCTTCTCCTTCCGGTCGAAGTCCGTGCCCGCCAGCGACAGCAGCATCGAGGCCGGGCGGATGAGCACGATGGCCAGCACCGCGACCACGTAGCCGCCGGCGGACAGGTCCCCGAAGAGCTGCGGGGTGAGCAGCGCGCCGAAGACCAGCAGCGCGGCGAACTTCGCCAGCTCCGCCAGGGACTCCCCCAGCGGCTCGAAGGCCTTCTGCGCCTCCGGCGACACGGCGACGGTCACCGCGCCCGCGGAGAAGGCGGCCAGATAGGGGTTGGCGTGGGTGAGGTGGCAGGCCGCGTACAGGATCACCCCGGTGGCCAGCGGCAGCAGCGGCTGCAGCTTCGGCTCGGCGCCCAGCAGCCGGAACCGGACGAGCAGGCTCACCAGCAGCGGCAGGGCCACGCCGAAGAGCAGGCCCAGGGCCAGTTCGGTGCCGATCGTGCCGAAGTCGGCGTCCTCGGCGTGTCCGGAGGGCGCGGCGGCCGCGATGAGGATCAGGACGAAGGGCAGCGCCAGGCCGTCGTTGACGCCGCTCTCGATGTTGAGCAGCTGCCGGAGCCGGGCCGGCACCTCCTGGCGTCCCACGATGGCCGAGGCGAACACCGGGTCGGTGGGCGCCAGCACCGCGCCGATCAGAAAGGACGTCGTCCAGTCCAGGCCCACCAGGAAGTGGGTGAGCAGCGCGACGCCGAGGAAGGACAGCGGCATGCCCAGCCCGAGGGCGCGGGCCGGATTGCGCCAGGCCCGGCGCAGCGCCGGGAACGAGACGTGCATGCCGTCGGTGAACAGCACCGCGAAGAGCGCCAGGTCGGCGGTGACCGCCACGATCTCACTGTCCGGGGTGATGTGGATCAGCCCGAGGAAGCCGTCGCTGACGATCGCGCCGCCCACCAGGAACAGCAGTGAGGTGGAGAGCACCGACCGGGCGGCCAGCCCGGACAGCAGCACCGCCACCAGCAGTGCCACTCCGAAAACGATGACGAGTACCACCTGAGACGCTCCCGCTGTCGCTGCTGCCGATCGTTCTTCCACCCCGGTACCGCACCGGCGGGCACCTTACCCGGCCGCGCGGACAGGCCCCGGCGGCGGGTCCGGCGACCGCTTCCGCCACCGGGGGCGCACGGCGGGCGCGCACCGGCGGAGCGCCTTTGCTTAATACCCCCTAGGGGTATAGTGTGGTCATCGTCGGAACACACGTCCGCACTGACGGGCGTCACCGAGGGACCGTTCGAAGGAGCAACAGCCATGAGCACCGTCACCACCACCTACAAGGTCACCGGCATGACCTGCGGCCACTGCGAGGGCGCGGTCACCGAGGAGGTCTCCGGGATCGACGGCGTCACCGGGGTCGAGGCCGCCGCCTCGACCGGGCTGGTGACCGTCACGTCCACCCGCGAACTGGACGACGAGGCGGTACGCGCCGCCGTGGACGAGGCGGGCTACGAACTCGCCGGCCGGGCCTGACCACCGTCCGGCCACCACCCCACCCCACCCCACCGCCCGGGCCGTACCGCCGCCGCGCAGCCGCGCGAGTGGTACGGCCCGGTCCTCCCGGGCCGCCTGACAACTTACGGAGGTCACCATGAGCGGTACGACCGACACCATCACCAGTACGACCACGGCCGCCGGACAACCGGCGGCGGCCTCCGAGGTCGAACTCGCCGTCGGCGGGATGACCTGCGCCTCGTGCGCCGCCCGCGTCGAGAAGAAGCTCAACCGGATGGACGGGGTGAGCGCCACCGTCAACTTCGCCACGGAGAAGGCCCGCGTCTCCTACCCCGACGGGGTCACCGTGGACGACCTCATCGCCACGGTCGAGAGGACCGGCTACACCGCCGCCCTCCCCGAGCCGCCCGCCGCCCGGCGGCCGGACGGCGGCACGGGCGGCAGCGCGGACAGCACGGGCGGCGCGGACGGCGCGGACGGCGGTACGGACACCGGCGGGGAGACGGACGCGCTGCGGCAGCGCTTCTGGATCTCACTGGTGCTGTCGGCGCCGGTCGTGCTGCTGTCGATGATCCCCGCGCTGCAGTTCGACAACTGGCAGTGGCTGTCCCTGACGCTGGCCGCGCCCGTGGTGGTCTGGGGCGCCCTGCCCTTCCACCGCGCGGCCTGGACCAACGCCCGGCACGGCGCGGCCACCATGGACACCCTGGTCTCGCTGGGCACGCTCGCCGCCTTCGGCTGGTCGCTGTGGGCGCTGTTCCTCGGCCACGCCGGGATGCCGGGGATGCGGCACGGCTTCGAGTTCACCGTCTCCCGGACGGACGCCTCCTCCGCCCTCTATCTGGAGGTCGCGGCCGGGGTGACCACGTTCATCCTGCTCGGCCGCCATCTGGAGGCGCGCTCCAAGCGGAGCGCGGGCGCCGCCCTGCGCGCCCTGCTGGAACTGGGCGCCAAGGAGGTCACCGTCCTGCGCGGAGGCCGGGAGGAACGCGTTCCGGCCGACTCGCTGGCGGTCGGCGACCACTTCGTCGTCCGCCCCGGGGAGAAGATCGCCACCGACGGCACCGTCGTCGAGGGTTCCTCGGCCGTGGACACCGCCATGCTGACCGGCGAGTCGGTCCCGGTGGACGTCACCGCGGGCGACACGGTGACCGGGGCGACCGTCAACACCTCCGGACGGCTGGTCGTGGCGGCCACCCGGGTCGGCGCCGACACCCGGCTGGCGCGGATGGCGAAGCTGGTGGAGGACGCGCAGAGCGGCAAGGCGGAGGTGCAGCGGCTGGCCGACCGCGTCTCGGCGGTCTTCGTGCCCGTCGTCATCCTGCTGGCCCTGGGCACCCTGGGCTTCTGGCTCGCCACCGGCGGCGGGGCGACCGCCGCGTTCACCGCCGCCGTCGCCGTCCTGATCATCGCCTGCCCCTGCGCCCTGGGTCTGGCCACCCCCACCGCGCTGCTGGTCGGCACCGGGCGCGGCGCCCAGCTCGGCATCCTCATCAAGGGACCCGAGGTCCTGGAGAACACCCGGCGCGCGGACACGGTCGTGCTGGACAAGACCGGCACCGTCACCACCGGCCGGATGGAGCTGCGGGACGTCGTCGCCGCGGAGGGCACCGCCGAGGACGAGGTGCTGCGGCTGGCCGGGGCGCTGGAGCACGCCTCCGAGCACCCCATCGCCCAGGCCATCGCCGCCGGGGCGGCCGAGAGGTTCGGCACCCTGCCCGTCCCCGAGGGATTCGCCAACCTCCCCGGACTGGGCGTGCGGGGCACCGTCGAGGGCCGTGAGGTGCTCGTCGGCCGGGAGCAGCTGCTCACCGGCGGCACCGGCGGCACCGGCGGCGTCTCTCCCGGGCTCCCCCGGGAGCTGGCCGGGGCCCGGGACGCCGCCCAGGCGGCGGGCCGTACCGCGGTCCTGGTCGTCTGGGACGGAGCGGTACGCGGGGTGCTGACGGTGGCCGACGCGGTCAAGCCCACC
This sequence comes from Streptomyces carminius, assembly GCF_002794255.1. GTDB lineage: Bacteria > Actinomycetota > Actinomycetes > Streptomycetales > Streptomycetaceae > Streptomyces > Streptomyces carminius. The sequence continues at coordinate 233,795 of NZ_PGGW01000069.1, read as the reverse complement.
AGCGCCGAGGCCGTCGGCCGGCTGCGCGCCCTGGGTCTGACCCCCGTCCTGCTCACCGGCGACAACCGCGCCGTGGCCGAGGCCGTCGCCCGTGAGGTGGGCATCGACCCCTCCCCCGAGACCGTGATCGCCGAGGTCATGCCCGAGGACAAGGTCGAGGCCGTCAAGCGCCTCCAGGCCGAGGGCCGCACCGTCGCGATGGTCGGCGACGGCGTCAACGACGCCGCCGCCCTCGCCCAGGCCGACCTCGGCCTGGCCATGGGCACCGGCACCGACGCCGCCATCGAGGCCGGCGACCTCACCCTGGTCCGCGGCGACCTGCGCGTCGCCGCCGACGCCATCCGGCTCTCCCGCCGCACCCTGGGCACCATCAAGGGCAACCTCTTCTGGGCGTTCGGCTACAACGTCGCCGCCCTGCCGCTGGCCGCCGCCGGTCTGCTCAACCCCATGATCGCCGGTGCCGCCATGGCCTTCTCCTCGGTCTTCGTGGTCACCAACAGCCTGCGGCTGCGCACCTTCCACTGACCGGTGCCCGGCTGTCCCGGTCCCGGCGGCCGGGACCGGGACGGCCGGGTGATCATATGAGCGCGAGCCCGTTCCTTTGGCAAACAGTACATCTCGCCCGCTGATCGAGGTTGGCGCAAAAGTGCGTTGCATGTGCCTCTGGCTAGTTGTGAATGTGATCCCGTTCGCCACTCCAGCAACAGCCCGGGTGCGGCGCGGATGTTCGCAGCCGTACACGGCTGTTCTGTCACCAGAGGAGAGCACAAGACGTGAAGAAGACGCAGAAGAAGACCTATGTGAAGCCCGCCCTCTTCAACCAGGGGAGCTTCGGCAAGAAGACCGCGGGTTACTTCTACGGCTCCTACAAGGAGTTCCTCTCCCGCCGGATCGTCTGACCCGCAGGAGACGAACCCGTAGGAGATGAAGATGCCCGGTCACCTGCGTGACTTCTTCGCGGTCCTCCCGGACACGGCCGAAGGGCAGGCCGTGGCCGGGCATCTTCGCCCGGCGGCGGAGGGACCGCACTTCGTGCCCCATCCCTCCGGACGCCCCTGGATCGTCTTCCGCCTCCCCTTCCGGCAGGTCAGCCGGGTCACCCGCGGCGACGACTCCCTCGTACTGATCGGCCCGGCCCCCGTCCCCGAGGACGTGCTCGCCGGGATCCTGGAACCGGCCCGCGACACCGCCGACCTCCACCGGCGGCTGACCCGGCTGCCCGGCATCCACCACGTGGTCTCCCGGGTGGGCGGGGAGGTCTGCGTCCGGGGCACCGCGTCCGGACACCGGCGCGTCTACCACGCCCGGCACGGCCGCGGCCGCCTCGTTTCCGACCGCCCGGCGGTCCTGGCGCACCTGACCGGGGCGGAGCTCGACGAGGGCGCGCTCGCCCTGCGCCTGCTGGACGTCGTACCGCACCCACTGCGGCACCGCCCGGTGTGGCGGGGGCTGGAGGAGCTCGACCCGGCCCACGCGCTCAGCCTGCGCGACGGCCCCGGCGGCTCCGGCGCCGGGCACACCGTGTGGCGCTGGTGGCATCCCCCGGAGCCGGAGCTCGACACCGCCCGGGGCGCCCCGCTGCTCGCCGCCGCGCTCACCGAGTCCGTCCGCGCCCATCTCGCGGGGCGCACCCGGATCAGCTGCGAGCTCTCCGGCGGACTGGACTCCACCTCCGTCACCTTCCTCGCCCTGCGCGCGGGCGACCGGGAGACGACCCTGCTGACCGCCGCCGCGCGGGACGGCCACGCCGAGGACGAGACATGGGCCCGCCGCGGCGCGGAGGACGCCCGCCGGATCACCGCCCTCCCCGTCGAGCACCACGTCGTTCCGGCCGACGAGGTGCCGCTGTTCTACGCGGACCTGCGGGGGAACGCCGCGGAACTGCTCGACGAGCCCTTCCCCGTCGCCCCCGCGCGGGCCCGGGCACAGCTGCTGACCGGCCACGCCGCCGCGAGCGGCTCCCAGTACCACCTCACCGGATACGGCGGGGACGAGCTCTTCAACGGCCTGCCGGCGGCCTGTCTAGACCTGCTCCCGGGCAGCCCGCTGAAGGCGTGGCGCCGGATCGGCGCGCTGCGGCACCAGCTCGGCTGGCCGCTGCTGCCCACCCTGCGCGGCATGGTCGCGCGCCCCTCGTACGCCGACTGGCTGGCCGGCGCCGTGACGCCCGAACCGCCGGCCGCCGGCCGCACCCCGCTGCTCTCCTGGGGGATGCGGCAGTCGATGCCGCCCTGGTTCACCGACGGCGCCCGGACGCTGATCCTGGACGAACTCCGTACGGCCGCCGGGCACGCCGAGCCGCTGAGCCCCCGCCCCGGGCGGCACGCGGACCTCGACGCCGTGCGGCTGGGGGCCCGGGTCTTCCAGGCGCTGGAGGACGTGGGCGTCACCGTCGGCCTGCCGGTGGCCGCGCCCTTCTACGACGACCGGGTCGTCGAGGCCGTCCTCGCCGTCCGCACCGAGGACCGGGTGGTCCCCTGGCGGTACAAGCCGCTGCTGGTGGCCGCCATGCGCGAGGTGGTGCCCGCCCGGCTGCTGGCCAGGACCACCAAGGACCACATGGCGGCCGACGACGTGCGGGGGCTGCGCGAGCACTCCGGCGAGCTGCGCGCGCTGTGGGACGGTTCCCTCCTGGCCGGGCACGGGCTGGTCGACGCCCGGCAGCTGGGCCGGCTGGCCGACGACCCGTTCTCGCCCCTCCTCCAGCAGTACCCGATCGACGCGCCGGTGTCCTGCGAGGCCTGGCTGCGTACGGCCCGGGATGCCTGGCCGGCCGGGGAGCCCCGCCGCGGCCCCGGGAGCGCGTCCGGGAACGATCCCGAGAACAACCCCGAGAAGTCGGCGAAGAGCGAGGCGGTCTCTTGAAACTCAGGCAGGGCGTGGCCCTCACCACCACCGAGTACGGTGCCGTGCTGCTCGACGAGCGCAGCGGCACCTACTGGCAGCTCAACGAGTGCGGCGCCGTCGTGGTGAACGCGCTGGCCGAGGGGCTGGGCCGGGAGGCCGCCGTCGAGCGGCTGCTGGAGGAGTTCGACGTCGAACGCGCCGAGGCGGAGGCCGACGTCGAGGAGCTGACCCGTCAGCTGGCCGAGGCGGAGATCATCAGCCGATGACCACCGAGATGACCATGCCCCGCCGGGGTTCGGGCTCCGGCGGGCCGCGGCTGCGCACCGCCGTCGCCGCGGCCCTCGTCCTGAGCCGGCTGCGGCCGGGAAGGCTGCGCCGGGTGCTGGCCCGGGTCAGCCGCGGCGCCCGCCCCGCCGGGTACGAGGAGACCCTCCGGGTGTACGAGGCGGTGGTGGCCACCAGCCGCCGGTGCGCCGGCTGGTACGGCTGCCTGCCCCGCTCCATCGCGATCGCGCTGGCCTGCCGGATGTCGGGCGTGTGGCCCGACTGGTGCGTGGGGGTGCGCGGCGCGCCGCCCTTCTCACCGCACGCCTGGGTGCGGGCCGGGGGCAGGGCGGTCGGCGAGCAGTCGGCGGAGGACCTCCGGCCGCTCATGACGGTCACGGTGCGCGAAGGGGGCGGCGATGACGACGACGGCGGCTCCGGGGACGGGCGCGGGCGCGAGGGCGGGCACGGGCATGGCGGCGAGCACGGCACCGGGACCGGAGACGGACCCGGCGGGGACGGCGGGGACGGCGGCGTCCGAACAGGCCGGTAGCCCCGCCGGCGGCACCACCGGCAGCACCACCCCGCTGCGGCTGCTCCGGGACCGGGTGCGGCCGCACCGGGGAGCGCTGCTCGGCGGCGCGCTGCTGACCCTGGTCGGCTCCGGGGCGGACCTCGCCATGCCGATGATGGCGAAGTACGCCGTGGACGCCTTCGCCCAGGGGCGCTCACCGGTGGGCCCGCTGATAGCCCTCACCCTCGTCGTGCTCGTCGGGGCGTTCCTCGCGGCGGGCGGCAGATACCTGCTGGCGCGCACCGGCGAGGCCGTCGTCCTGCACGCCCGGCGGCGGCTCGTCGGCCGGATGCTGCGGCTGCGGGTCGCGGCCGTCGACCGGCTCACCCCCGGCGACCTGCTCTCCCGCGCCACCGGTGACACCTCGCTGCTGCGCACCGTGCTCTCCCGCAGCATCGTGGAAGCGGTCACCGGGCTGCTGATGCTGCTGGGCACGATCGTGCTGATGGCCGTCGTGGACCTGGTGCTCCTGGGCGTCACCCTGCTGGCCGTGCTCCTCGCCCTGGGGCTGCTCGCGCTGCTCATGCCGAGGATCCAGCGGGCGCAGCTCCAGGCGCAGGAGGCGGTCGGCGCGATGGGGTCGCTGCTGGACCGCTCGTTGCAGGCGTTCCGCACGGTCAAGGCGAGCGGGGCCGAGGAACGCGAGACCGCGGCCGTCACCGAGGCGGCGCGGCGGGCCCACGACCGCGGGGTGGCGGTGGCCGGGTGGACCTCGGTCTCCGAGGTCACCACGTCCGTGGCGGTGCAGTTCGCCTTCCTCGCCGTGCTGGGGATCGGCGGTGCCCGGGCCGTTTCCGGGGCGATGGAGATCTCCTCGCTGATCGCCTTCCTCCTCTACCTCTTCGCGCTGATGGGCCCGCTCGGCCAGCTCACCGACGGCTGGACGGGGCTGAACAGCGGACTGGCCGCGGTACGGCGCATCCAGGAGGTCGAGTCGCTGCCGCGGGAGTTCCCCGACGGCACCGACGGCACCGACAGGGGCGACAGCGGCGACAGCGGCACCGGCGATGACACCGACGGCACCGGCGGTGCCCCGCCCGGCGGGCGGCCGGCTCCGGTCGGCGTCGCGTTCGAGGACGTGGTCTTCGGGTACGGCGGCGAGCGCGCCCCGGCACACCGGAAGGTGACCTTCGAGGTGCCCGCCGGCGGGCTGACGGCGCTCGTGGGCCCCTCCGGCGCCGGGAAGTCCACGGTGTTCGCCCTGCTGGAACGCTTCTACGACCACGACTCGGGCACCGTCTCCGTCGGCGGCCGGGACATCCGGGACTGGCCGCTGGCCGAACTGCGGTCGGCGATCGCCTATGTCGAGCAGGACGCGCCCGTGCTGGCAGGCACCCTGCGGGAGAACCTGCTCCTCGCCGCCCCGCGGGCCACGGAGGAGGAGGTGCGGCGCGCGGTGTCGCGCACCCGGCTCGACGGCCTCGTCGAGCGGCTGCCCGAAGGTCTGGACACCCAGGTCGGGCACCGGGGGGTGACACTGTCGGGCGGTGAGCGCCAGCGGATCGCCATCGCCAGGGCGCTGCTGCGCAGGCCCGGGCTGCTGCTGCTCGACGAGGTCACCTCGCAGCTGGACGCGGTCAACGAGGCGGCCCTGCGGGAGGTCGTCGTGGAACTCTCGGCCGAGACCACCGTCCTGGCCATCGCGCACCGGCTCTCCACGGTGGTGCGGGCCGACCGCATCGTGGTCATGGAGAACGGCCGGGTGCGTGCGACGGGCCGCCACGAGGAGCTGCTGGGTTCGGACGCGCTGTACGCCGGGCTCGCCGCCACCCAGCTCGTGGCGGACGGGGCGGGCGGAGTGGACGGGGCGGGGCGGCCCGGCCCGGCGGCGCCCGCCCGGGCCGCACAGGGCTCCTCCGGCGCCGTGTGAGAGCCCGTGACCCGTGTGCCCCCGTCCCGGGCACACGGGGCCGGGGTCCGCGGTCACACACCGGGCCGACACCACCGGGCGGCAGCACGCGGAAGCCGCGGAGGCCCGCCCACAGCAAGAAGCACCCCGCGACGAGTCCCCCCACGGGCCCGTCTACGGGGTGCTTCCCTTCTCCCGGTCATGGACTCCCCCCACGGGATCCTGGCCGGGTGTCTCGGGCGGCACACGGGCGGGAGGGCCGCTCAAGCTCCCCCGAGGTGTGTCGCCTGCGGACCGCCGCCTCCGTCCCCCACAGACGGACACGACTGGTGGCAGTGGGCTCCGCCGGAGTACCGACCGCCACACGTATAGACACACAGGATGCTCGGATGGTTACCCCGAATCCCATGTGACCTGCGTCACTTCTGATCCAGGCCCCCTCCACCCCCTCCCCTCCCGCCGGGCGCATGCGGAAGGTCCCGTTCCGATCACCGGAGTGCGGAACGGGACCCGAGGGCGCAGGGGATGCGCACCGTGCGCGCGGGCGTCTCCTCAGCGCTGCTCGACCGGGACGTAGTCGCGCTCGACGACACCCGTGTAGATCTGCCGCGGGCGGCCGATGCGGGAGCCCGGCTCCTTGATCATCTCGTGCCACTGGGCGATCCAGCCGGGCAGCCGGCCCAGCGCGAACAGCACGGTGAACATGCTGGTCGGGAAGCCCATGGCCCGGTAGATCAGACCGGTGTAGAAGTCGACGTTCGGGTAGAGGTTGCGCTCGACGAAGTAGTCGTCGGCCAGCGCGTGCTCCTCCAGCCGCAGCGCGATGTCCAGCAGTTCGTCGCTCTTGCCGAGCGCCGAGAGGACGTCGTGCGCCGCCGCCTTGATGATCTTCGCCCGGGGGTCGAAGCTCTTGTAGACGCGGTGCCCGAAGCCCATCAGCCGGACGCCCTGCTCCTTGTTCTTCACCCGGCGGATGAAGGAGTCGACGTCACCGCCCTCGGCCTGGATGCGCTCCAGCATCTCCAGCACCGCCTGGTTGGCACCGCCGTGCAGCGGGCCCCACAGTGCGCTGATGCCCGCGGAGATGGAGACGAACATGTTGGCCTGCGAGGAGCCCACCAGGCGCACCGTGGAGGTGGAGCAGTTCTGCTCGTGGTCCGCGTGCAGGATGAGGAGCTTGTCCAGCGCGTCGGCGACCACCGGGTTGATCTCGTACTCCTCGGCGGGGACCGAGAAGGTCATGCGCAGGAAGTTCTCGACGTAGCCCAGGTCGTTGCGCGGGTAGACCGGGGGGTGGCCGATCGACTTCTTGTACGCGTAGGCCGCGATGGTGGGCAGCTTGGCCAGCAGCCGGATGGTGGAGAGGTGCCGCTGCTCCTCGTCGAAGGGGTTGTGGCTGTCCTGGTAGAACGCGGACAGCGCGCTGACCACGGAGGACAGCATCGCCATCGGGTGCGCGTCCCGGGGGAAGCCGTCGTAGAACCGCTTGACGTCCTCGTGCAGCAGGGTGTGCTGGGTGATCTCGTTCCTGAACGCCGCCAGCTCGTCGACGGTGGGCAGCTCCCCGTGGATCAGCAGATAGGCCGTCTCGAGGAACGTGCCGCGCTCGGCGAGCTGCTCGATCGGATAGCCGCGGTAACGGAGGATGCCCTTCTCGCCGTCGAGGTAGGTGACCGCCGATTTGTACGCGGCGGTGTTGCCGTAGCCGGAGTCCAGGGTCACCAGACCGGTCTGGGCGCGCAGTTTGGAGATGTCGAACCCACTGTCTCCGACAGTGCTGTTCACCAGCGGAAAGTCGTACTCGCCGTCCCCATACCGCAGTACTACAGAGTTGTCGCTCACGTCATCCCTCACCGACGTAGTGCCTCTTCTTCGAGGTGCCCTGACTTGTGTCCACTCTCTCCCACCCGGTGCCGTGCGGTGCACTAGGGGTCGGCCAGCAGGCCCTCTCATGGCACGGAGTGCCTCCGGAAAGCTACGTGGAGTGCGACGCTCCGCGCAATCGGTAGTCCAGAGCGGTGCAGCGCCGCCCGGCGGAGACCGTCCGCACGGCCTGCCCCAGGGCCCGGCGCGAACCCACCAGCACCACGAGGCGCTTCGCCCTCGTCACAGCGGTGTAGAGCAGATTGCGCTGCAGCATCATCCAGGCCCCGGTGGTGACCGGGATGACCACCGCCGGATACTCGCTGCCCTGCGAGCGGTGGATGGTCACCGCGTACGCGTGCGCCAGTTCGTCCAGTTCGTCGAAGTCGTAGCCGACCTCCTCGTCCTCGTCGGTGCGTACGGTCAGCCGCTGCTCCTCCGGGCTGAGGGCGGTGACCACACCCACCGTGCCGTTGAAGACGCCGTTGGCGCCCTTCTCGTAGTTGTTCCGAATCTGAGTCACCTTGTCACCCACCCGGAAAACCCTTCCGCCGAAACGCTTTTCCGGAAGGTCGGGACGGGCTGGGGTGATGACCTGCTGGAGCAGGCCGTTCAACGTGCCCGCGCCCGCCGGGCCGCGGTGCATCGGGGCCAGCACCTGCACGTCCCGGCGGGGATCGAGGCCGAACTTCGCGGGAACGCGCCGGGCCGCCACGTCCACGGTGAGTTTCCCGGCCTCCTCGGTGTCCTCCTCGACGAAGAGGAAGAAGTCCGACAGGCCCTGGGTGAGCGGCGGCGCTCCGGAGTTGATCCGGTGCGCGTTGGTCACCACACCGGACTGCTGGGCCTGCCGGAAGATCCGCGTCAGCCGTACCGCCGGGATCGGGCCGCCCTCGGCCAGCAGATCGCGCAGCACCTCGCCCGCGCCCACCGACGGAAGCTGGTCCACGTCCCCCACCAGCAGCAGATGGGCGCCCGGCGCCACGGCCTTGATCAGCTTGTTGGCCAGCAGCAGGTCGAGCATCGACGCCTCGTCGACCACCACCAGATCGGCGTCCAGCGGACGCTCCCGGTCGTACGCGGCGTCCCCGCCGGGCTTGAGCTCCAGCAGCCGGTGGACGGTGGAGGCGTCCGCCCCCGTCAGCTCCGACAGCCGCTTGGCCGCCCGGCCGGTGGGCGCGGCCAGCAGCACCTTCGCCCGCTTCGCCCGCGCCAGCTCCACCACCGACCGCACGGTGAAGGACTTGCCGCAGCCGGGACCACCGGTGAGCACCGCGACCTTCTCGGTGAGCGCCAGTCGCACCGCGTCCTTCTGCTCGGGGGCCAGCTCGGCACCGGTGCGCTTCGCCAGCCAGGACAGGGCCGTCTCCCAGTCGACGGACCCGAAGGCCGGCAGACGGTCCTGATCGGTGCGCAGCAGCCGCAGCAACTGCCCCGACAGGGACAGCTCGGCCCGGTGGAAGGGCACCAGGTACACCGCCGAGACCTTCTCCTCGGGATGCTGCGGATCGGGGACCTGCTCGCGCACCACCCCCTCCTCCTCCGCCGCCAGTTCCCCCAGGCAGTCGATGACCAGGCCGGTGTCCACCTGGAGCAGCTTGACGGTGTCGGCGATCAGCCGCTCCTCCGGCAGATAGCAGTGCCCCTGGTCGGCGGACTGCGACAGCGCGTACTGCAGCCCGGCCTTGACCCGGTCGGGGCTGTCGTGCGGAATGCCGACGGCCTTCGCGATGCGGTCGGCGGTGAGGAAGCCGATGCCCCACACGTCGGAGGCCAGCCGGTAGGGCTGGTTCCTCACCACCGAGATCGAGGCGTCGCCGTACTTCTTGTAGATCCGCACCGCGATCGAGGTGGACACCTCCACGCCCTGGAGGAAGACCATCACCTCCTTGATCGCCTTCTGCTCCTCCCAGGCCGCCCCGATCAGCTTCGTGCGCTTCGGGCCGAGGCCGGGGACCTCGATCAGCCGTTCCGGCTCGTCCTCGATGACCTCCAGCGTCTCCAGGCCGAAGTGGTCCACGATCCGCTCGGCGATCTTCGGCCCGATGCCCTTGATCAGACCGGAGCCGAGGTAGCGCCGGATGCCCTGGACGGTGGCGGGCAGCACCGTCGTGTAGTTGTCGACGTGGAACTGGCGGCCGTACTGCGGGTGCGAGCCCCAGCGCCCCTCCATCCGCAGCGACTCCCCTACCTGCGCGCCGAGCAGCGAGCCGACGACGGTGAGCAGCTCACCGGCGCCGCGCCCGGTGTCGACACGGGCCACCGTGTAGCCGTTTTCCTCGTTGGCGTAGGTGATGCGCTCGAGAACGCCCTCGAGCACGGCGGGTTGGAACGACATGTCACAGACGGTAACCCCGGACACTGACAGGGGGACAGCCCGGTGCGGATGCCGGGTCCGGCGGATGGTGGGTGGTGGGTGGTGGGCGGTGGTGGGTGGTGGGTGGTGGCCACCACGGGCGCGGGCGACGCCTTCACCGGTGCCCCGCCCGGCGGCTCGTCCGCGGCGGCGGTCCGGAGACGGCCGTGCGGTCCGCGGTGCGGGTGGGATCCGCGGCCGTCACCCGGTCCGGCGGCCGGGGTCCCCGCCGCGGGCGGGCCGCCCGGGCTGCCGGAGGTCTCGCGACGCGCGCCCCGGCCGGGGCCGCCGGGAACGTTACGAGGGGCTCCGCCGGTACGGCCGAGCCCCTCGTGTCCCCCCGCCGGTCTCCCCCGTCGCTCCCCCCTGGTGCGACCGGCACCAGCTATGACCCACAACCCTCCGGAAGGGTTGCACAGCGGGATGTGATTTTTTTCGCCGTCTTCCGCGCCGTGCCCGCACCGCCCGCCCGCACCGCCGTCCTCCCGCCCGGACCGGTCCGCCGCCCCGCGTGGATCCGGAGCACCGGGGTACCCGGCGGATGTCCACGGCGCGTCCCACCGGACCGCCGCGACGGACCCGAGCGAGAGGAGACGGGGCATGAGCGGCTGGACGCCATCACAGGCCGAGGGCGAGCGGGACGACCAGGAGGGTGTCGACCAGTCCCGGGGGCTGAGCGAGCGGCACTCCGCCGAGCGGAGCGCGCAGGGCGGCGGTTCGGCTCCGGCGTCCGCGCAGTCCGGCCGGCCCTCCCAGGCCGAGGGCGGCCGCGGCGACGCGGAGGGTGCCGAACAGGACCGCGGCGAGCGGTGAGCGCGCCGTCGCCTCTCGCGCGTCCGGCGGGCGCGCGGGAGGCGACGGCGGCGGGCGGGGGCGCGGGCGCGGATACGGGCGCGGGCGCGGGGCCGCCCGCGGCACACGGGTTCGGGGAGCACCACGGGCTCAGAGCACATGGGCGCGGAAGCGCTCCAGCGTCTCCGCCAGCACCTCGCGGCCGTCCCGGGCCCGGAGCGCCTCGTTGAAGATCTCCACCTCGGTCCAGCCGGTGTACCCGGCCGCGGTCACCAGCTCCCGCCAGAACCGGAAGTCGACCGAGCCGTCCCCGAGCTGCCCGCGGCCCAGCAGTACGCCCGCCGGGAGCGGGGTGCACCAGTCGGCGAGCTGGAAGGCGGCGATACGGCCCGCCCGGCCCGCCCGTTCGACCTGCGCGGGCGCCCGGTCGTCCCACCACAGGTGGTACGTGTCCACGACCACGCCGACCCGGTCGGCCGGGAAGCGCTCGGCCAGGTCGAGGGCCTGGCCGAGGGTGGAGACCACACAGCGGTCCGAGGCGAACATCGGGTGCAGCGCCTCGACGGCCAGCCGTACCCCGCACCCGGCCGCGTGGGGCACCAGCTCGGCCAGCGCGTCGGCGATCCGCTCCCGGGCGCCGTACAGGTCGCGGTCGCCGGGCGGCAGCCCGCCGCAGACCAGCACCAGGGTGCCGGTGCCGATCCCGGCCGCCTCGTCGACGGCCGCCCGGTTGTCGTCCAGTGCCCTGCGCCGCCCGGCGGGATCGGCGGCGGTGAGGAAGCCGCCCCGGCACAGGCTGGTGACCGTCAGCCCCGCGTCCCGCACCAGCCGGGCCGTCTGGGCGACGCCGTACCGCTGGACGGGGGCGCGCCACAGGCCGACGCCCGCCACGCCCAGGTCGCCGCAGGCCGCCGCCAGTTCGGGCAGGGAGAGCTGCCGGACGGTCTCCTGGTTGACGGCGAAGCGGGCCGCCCCGCCCGCACCCGTGCCCGGCGGGCTCCCCGCGTTCCCCGCGTTCCCCACTTTCCCTGCGTCCCCCGCACTCACGCCGTCACCCCGTACACCGCCAGGAGCTGCCGCATCCGCTCCTCGGCCAGCGCCGGGTCGGGGAACAGCCCGAGGGCGTCGGCCAGTTCGTACGCCCTGGCCAGATGGGGCAGGGAGCGCGCCGACTGGAGTCCGCCGAGCATGGCGAAGTGGTCCTGGTGCCCGGCCAGCCAGGCCAGGAACACCACCCCGGTCCTGTAGTGGCGGGTGGGCGCCCGGAACAGGTGGCGGGAGAGTTCGACGGTGGGGTCCAGCAGCGCGTGGAAGCCGTCGGTGTCGCCGGTGTCCAGCACCCGTACGGCCTCGGCGGCCAGCGGGCCCAGCGGGTCGAAGATCCCCAGCAGGGCGTGGCTGAAGCGGCCCCCCGCCGCGGGGCCGTCGCCCGCGATCAGCCCGGGGTAGTGGAAGTCGTCGCCGGTGTAGCAGCGGACTCCGTCCGGCAGGCGGCGGCGCAGCTCCCTCTCGCGGTCCGCGTCCAGCAGCGAGATCTTGACGCCGTCCACCTTGCCGGGGTGCCCGGCGACGACGGCGAGGAGGGTCTCGGTGGCGGCGTCCGGGTCGGTGCTGCCCCAGTAGCCGGTCAGCGCCGGGTCGAACACCGGGCCGAGCCAGTGCAGGATCACCGGCCCGGACGCCTGGCGCAGCAGGTGCCCGTAGAGCTCGGCGTAGTCCTCGGGGCCGCGGGCGGCGGCGGCCAGGGCGCGGGAGGCCATCACCACCGCCTGCGCGTCGGCCTCCTCCACCACCGCGAGCTGCTCCTCGTACGCGGCGCGGACCTCGTCCAGGCCGGCGGGCCCGGTGAGCTGGTCGGTGCCCGCCCCGCAGGCGATACGGCCGCCGCAGGCGGCGGCCTCGGCGGCCGAGCGGCGGATCAGTTCGGTGGCGGCCGGCCAGTCCAGGCCCGTGCCGCGCTGGGCGGTGTCCATGGCCTCGGCGACGGCCAGCCCGTGGGACCACAGATGGCGGCGGAAGGCGAGGGTGGCCTCCCAGTCCACGGCGGCCGGGCCGTCCGGGGAGACGTCCGCGAGGGGGTCGGCGACCACGTGGGCGGCGGCGAACACCGTGCGGGAGACGAGAGGCGGCCCCCCGGGCGCGGGGGCGGCGGGCACCCGGGGCTCCGTGCGGGGGGTGTACGCGCGCAGGGTGCCACAGGCGCCGGGCAGGCGGATCACAGCACCAGCTCCGGCACGTCCAGGCGGCGGCCCTCGGCGGCCGAGGCCAGGCCCAGCTCGGCGAGCTGGACGCCGCGGGCGCCGGCCAGCAGGTCCCAGGTGTACGGCTCGTCCAGGGCGACATGGCGCAGGAACAGCTCCCACTGGGCCTTGAAGCCGTTGTCGAACACCTCGCCCTCCCCGAGGTTGTCCGGTACCTCCTGCCACTGGCCGCGGAAGGACTCGGTGACCGGCAGGTCCGGATTCCACACCGGTCTGGGGGTGGCCGAGCGGTGCTGGACGCGGCAGGAGCGCAGCCCGGCGACGGCCGAGCCCTCGGTGCCGTCGACCTGGAACTCCACCAGCTCGTCGCGGTTGACCCGCACGGCCCAGGAGGAGTTGATCTGGGCGACGATCCCGCCCGCCAGCCGGAAGATGCCGTAGACGGCGTCCTCGGCGGTCGCCTCGTAGGGCTTGCCCTCCTCGTCCCGGCGCCGCGGCAGGTGGGTGGCGGTGACCGCCTGGACGGTGCGCACCGGGCCGAACAGCTCGCGGAGCAGGTACTCCCAGTGCGGGAACATGTCCATGACGATGCCGCCGCCGTCCTCGGCGCGGTAGTTCCACGAGGGGCGCTGTGCGGGCTGCCAGTCGCCCTCGAAGACCCAGTAGCCGAACTCGCCGCGCACCGACAGGATCCGCCCGAAGAAGCCGCCCTCGACCAGCCGCCGCAGTTTGCGCAGGCCGGGCAGGAAGAGCTTGTCCTGCACCACGCCGTGCCGGACCCCCGCGACTCGGGCGAGCCGGGCCAGTTCCAGGGCGCCTTCCAGGCCGGTGGCGGTGGGCTTCTCGGTGTAGACGTGCTTGCCCGCCGCGACGGCCTTGCGCAGGGCGGCCTCACGGGCGGAGGTGAGCTGGGCGTCGAAGTAGACGTCCACGCCCGCGTCGGCCAGGACGGCGTCGAGGTCGCAGCTCACGGCGGCCGGGTCGAGGCCGTGCCGCTCGGCGAGGGCCCGCAGCGCGTGCTCGCGGCGTCCGACGAGGACCGGCTCGGGCCACAGCACCTCGCCGCCGCCCAGCTCCAGACCGCCCTGCTCACGGATGGCCAGGATGGAGCGGACCAGATGCTGGCGGTAGCCCATCCGGCCGGTGACACCGTTCATGGCGATCCGTACGACCCTGCGTCTCATGAGCGGTTCCCTCTCGCCTCTTGGCTTAGAAAGCGCTTTCTACGTCACGGCAAGCTAGCCTGCTCACAACAACCCCGGCAACACCCCCGACGAGACCCGCCGACAAGACCCGCACGGAGGACGGAATGGCAGTGACGCTGGCGGACGTGGCGGCCCGGGCCGGGGTCTCGGCCGCGACCGTCTCGCGGGTGCTCAGCGGGAACTACCCGGTGGCGGGAGCGACCCGCAGCCGGGTGCTGCGCGCGGTCGAGGAGCTGGAGTACGTGGTCAACGGGCCCGCCAGCGCACTGGCCGCCGCGACCTCCGACCTCGTCGGCGTCCTCGTCAACGACATCGCCGACCCGTTCTTCGGGATCATGGCAAGCGCCGTCCAGTCCGAGCTGGAACCGGGGAAGGCGGGACGGAAACTGGCGGTCGTCTGCAACACCGGCGGCTCCCCCGAGCGCGAGCTGACCTACCTCACCCTCCTCCAGCGCCAGCGCGCCGCCGCCGTCGTCCTCACCGGCAGCGCGGTGGAGGACCCGGAGCACACCGCGGCCCTGGCCGCCCGGCTGCGCCGGATGGCCGGAGCCGGCACCCGGGTCGTCCTGTGCGGCAGGCCGCCGCTGCCGGAACCCGGCGGGCCGGACGGCGCGGACGGGCCCGGGAGCACGGACGGATCCGGGGACGCGGACGGCACCGCCGCCGGACCGGTCACCGTGGCCTTCGACAACCGGGGCGGCGCCCGCCGGCTCACCGAGCACCTCCTCGCCCTCGGTCACCGCCGCATCGGCTGTGTCGCGGGCCCGGTCGAGCGCACCACCACCCGGCACCGGCTGGAGGGCCACCGGGCGGCGCTGGCCGCCCACGACCCCGCCCTGCTCGCCGACGCCGACCGCCTCACCGTGCACGGCGCGTACGACCGCTCCTCCGGTTACGACGGCGCCCTGGAACTGCTGCGCCGCACACCGGACCTGACGGCCGTGCTGGCCGCCAACGACACCGCCGCCCTCGGCGTCTGCGCCGCCCTGCGCGAGACGGGGCTGCGCATCCCCGGGGACGTGTCCGTCGCGGGCTTCGACGACCTCCCGTTCAGCGCGGACGCCGCCCCCGCCCTGACCACCGTCCGCATCCCGCTCCACGAGGCGGGCGCCCGCGCCGGGCGGCTGGCGCTGGGCCGCGAGGCGGTCCCGCCCGGCGGAATGGCCACCGTGCGCACCGAGCTGATGGTCCGCGCCTCCACCGCTCCTCCGCGTACCGGCCGGGCCCCGGTACCCTCCGGCGGCCCGACGCGTTAGGGTCCCCCCACGAGCGGCCCGACGGCCCGGCAGGGCCCGTCCGGACGGCGCACGGGAGGTCCACGGGTGAGAACCGCACGCGGCACGGTGGCCGTCTTACTGGCCCTGTCGACCGCCTGGCTGCTGACGGCCTGCGGAGGCGGCGGCCAGGTGGTCGGCGAGGAGTCGGCACGGCCCCTGGAGAAGCGTTTCAGCGCACCGGACGGCTTCGACGGCTCCCGGGGCTGGCGGCAGCCCCTCGCCTGGCTGTCGGAGCACAGCGCGGACATCCCGATGGACGTCGCGCCCAAGGCGGGCCTGGTCCTCCTCCTCCAGATGGACGGCGGCAGCCACATCGCCGAGGCCCGCGACGCGGCCACCGGGGACCTGCGCTGGATCAGCCGGCGGTGGCACACCCCGGCGCCCGTGGACATGGGCCCGACGCCGCCGGCCGACATCCTGGTGACCACCGACCGGGACGGGTACGAGTACGTCGTCACCCTCCAGGTGGAGGGCACCGGGCCCGACCGGAAGGCGCTTCTCGACCTCTACCTGGCGGACTCCGCCGGCAAGGACATCGTCCCCAGCCGCACCGTCACCGTCCCGGTCCCGTCCGACGCCGGCCGGGTGGCCCTCCGGAACGGCGGGACGGGACTGCTGCTCCGCTGGACGGGCCTGGACCTGCGGCCCAGGACCGCGACGGTGGACATCGCCACCGGACAGGTCCGGACGTACGACGACCGGCAGTGGCTGCCGGCCTCCTGCGACCGGGCCGGCTGCCCCGGCGACGGCGAGGTGGCCGGACTCTCCCCGCACGGCCCGGTGGTCGCCCTGTCCGGGGGCGGCTTCGGCATCCCCGGCGGCTGGCATTCCAAGGACCACGCCCCGCCGGGTTTCCACCCGGACCACGACCGGTGGCAGCGGGACGGCGTGGTCCAGACGGTCACCGGGGACCACGTCGTCTCCTGGTGGGCGTGGATCGACGCCGAGAGCGGACGGCCCCTCGACGAGGAGGTGTGGGCCGTGCACGACCTGGCGTCCGGGAAGCTGGAGATGTCCGTGCCCTGCGACGCGCTGGAGGGCACGGAGGGCCTCTCCTCCCCCGGGAGCCTGTCGGGGGACGGCCGGTACGCCGTCGTGGGTCCCCTCGCCTTCGACTTCGAGCGCGGGAAGGCGCACTGCCTGGACGGGCGGGACGGCCGGCCCGCCGCCCGGCTGCTGTCCGTCGGCGACGACGGCACCGCCTACGGCTTCACCGGCGGGGACGGCGGGGGCAAGGACGGCGGCGGGGACGGCGGGGAGGAGCCCGGGCCCGTCGCCGTGCCACTGGACACCGGAACGCCCGAGGAGCTGCCCGGGGACACCACGATCCCGTTCCTGCTGCTGCCCGGGGCCGGGGTCTTCACCCCGGGCGCCTACGGCCGGGGCGCGGAGTTCGCCGTCCTCCCGCGCCGCCCGGCGCGCTGAGCGCGCCGGGCGGCACCCCGGCCCCCGTCCCTGCCCCGGGGCTCCCGGCCCGGCCCTACGGCCTACGGCCTACGGTCGCATCATCCGCCGCTCGGCCGGGTCCGGGCGGTCCAGCCGCGCGTCGTACGGCGCGAGCGGCGCGTACGGTTCCGCCCGCCGTGTCCCCGGCGTCCCCGGCGCTCCCGTGTCCCCCGCCCCCAGGCCCGCCCACTCCAGCAGGGCAGCGGTGGCGGTGGCCCGGTCCTCCTCCGCCAGCATGGTGATGTTCGCGCCGTGGTGGGCGTCGGGCGCGACGAGGACATGACAGTCCGCACAGCCCCGGTCCGTACGGAAGCGCTCCGCCGACCACGGGTCGTTCTCGCCGTAGACGAACAGCATCCGCTCGGCGCGGGTGCGCACCCACCAGTCGACGTCGTCCATCGCCCACTTGTGGAACCGCATCGGGATCTCGCGCGGCACGTAGGAGCGCGGCCGGTGGACGTCCGGGTGGCGCAGCAGTCCGGCCAGGTGCGGGGTGCCGAAGCTGGGCGAGCCGAGCTCGGTGCCCGCCTGGTAGTGGTACGGCGTGTAGTACTCCAGGCCCTGGTCGGTGTAGAAGGACAGGTCCGCCGTCTCGTCGAGGAAGTCGTACAGCTCCCCGGTGTCCGCCGAGGGCTCGGGGACCCAGGGGCACTGCCACTCCCCGTTGTACTGCCACCAGGCCCACACCAGGTCCAGCCCGGCGCTCTCGAACGCCCGGTCGGCGCCGCCGACCACCTCGAAGGTGCCGCCCGCCGCCCGCGTCCGCTCCTCGTAGCGCGCCACCAGCTCCTCGCGGCGCAGGAACACCTCGCGCTGCACGGCGTTCAGCCGGTCCCGGCATTCCTCGGTGCCGACGTTCGCGAAGAAGTCGTCGTAGGCGGAGTCCTCGGCGTCGATCACGTCGTTGGGCGCGACATAGGCGACGGTGCCGTCCATGTCGCGCGGGTGGAAGCGCCGGTAGTAGACGGCCGCCATGCCGCCCTTGCTGGTGCCGGTGGAGATCCACGCCCCGGCGTAGACCCTGCGCAGGGCCCGGAAGATCCGGTGCTGGTCGGTGGCGCCCTGCCAGATGTCGAGCTTCGACCAGTCGGCGGGCCGGGGCCGGGACGGGGCGAAGAAACGGTACTCCATGGAGACCTGGTTGCCGTCCAGCAGCCGGGCCGGCTCACTGCGCGCCGGGCCGGTGTTCAGCCCGTAGCCGGAGGTGTGGAAGACGGTGGGCCGGTTCTCGCCCTTGTGCAGCACCGTCAGCCGCTGCCGGAAGGTGCCCTTCCAGGGCCTGCGGTGGTCGATCGGCTGGCGGTACTCCAGCACGAGGAAGCGGTGGCCGTCGGCCGGCTGCTCCTCGACCAGGCTCATGCCCGGTATCGCGCGCAGGCGGTCCGCGATGTCGGGGAGCTGCTCGCCGCCGGGCCTGCCGTCGGCCGCCGCCGGCGCACCGCCGGCGACGGCCGCGCCGGCGAGCACCAGCAGCGCCAGTAACGCCCTGAGTGCCTTCTTCATGGAGGACTCTCTCCTGTGTGGGGGGTGTGACCGTGGTCGTCGCGAACTTATCCGGCCAATCCGTCAACCACCAGGCTCCGTTCGGCCCGCGATGTCCGTTTCACAGTGGCCGGTTCAAGGCCGGTGCGCGGGAACGGCGCGTGCCCGCCCGGGCCCCGCCGGACGGGGCCTCCTGGTGACGGCACGGCCACGTCCCGTACGGACGACCCCGTCCGTCACCGAGCGTGCCCGGCCGGACACCTCGGATGTTCCGCCGGGGTCGGCGGGGCAGCCGGAAAGGGAATGTAAAGAGCGTGATCCGGTCATCCTCGGCCACCAGTGGCCGGTCTTCGCGTACCACCGGCGCATGTGCGGGCGTACTCTCTCCCGCCATGAAAGACGTCTCGTCCCTCCGGCCCTCGTCCGCCGCCGCCGACACCGCCGACGCCGGCGTGCCGGTACCGCTCGCCCACGGGCCGCTGGGAATGGAGCTGCTGGGCTTCCACCGGGAGCCGGAGAACACCCGCTTCACCGACGCGGCCGTGGCCTACGTGCTGGTGGCCCTGTGGCACGAGGGCCGGCTGCTGATGGTGCGGGTGCGCGGCCGGGACTGCTGGGAGCTGCCCGGCGGCGGCATCGAGCCCGGGGAGACCTCCCGGCAGGCGGCCGTGCGGGAACTGTGGGAGGAGAGCGGTCAGCCGGTGTCCGAGGAGGGGCTGCGGTTCGTCGGCTTCGCCAGGACCGCGCTCCCCGCCGGGGACGGCCCGCGGCGCCGGGTGCTGTACGGCGCCCTGTACACCGCCGAGGTCAGCCGCGCGGAACCGTTCGTCCCCAACGAGGAGATCGCCGCCGTCCACTGGCGGGACGGCGACGAGCCGCTGGAGGGCGGCCGGGTGCAGACGGTGGACGAGTACCTGGCCGCGCTCTGCCGGCTGTGAGCCGTACCGTCACCGGCATGCCAGGCCCCCAGGGCTTCGCGTACCGGCGGCGCCAGGACGGCACGGCGCCCGGCCGGCGCCCTGCGCGGCGAGCGCGCCCGGCGCTTCCTCGCGGAGGTGGCCGCCGGCGATCCGCAGCAGGTGACGGCCCACCGGCCCGGGAACCACCGGCGCGGCAACGAGCGCACCGCCCGCGGCCACCCGCGCAACCGCCGCTGAGCGGACCCGCACACCGGTACGGGCCCGCCCCCGGCCTTCCCGGGCTCACACCGGGCTCACAGCCTCGGGCACCCCCGTGTACGTCCGCCACAGCCGCGCGTACCGGCCGTCGCGCGCCAGCAGCTCCTCGTGCGTGCCGTCCTCCACCACCCGGCCGCGGT
This sequence comes from Streptomyces carminius, assembly GCF_002794255.1. Classification (GTDB taxonomy): domain Bacteria; phylum Actinomycetota; class Actinomycetes; order Streptomycetales; family Streptomycetaceae; genus Streptomyces; species Streptomyces carminius. The sequence continues at coordinate 214,321 of NZ_PGGW01000069.1, read as the reverse complement.
CCAGCACCACCACCCGGTCGGCGCGGGCGGCCGTGGTCAGGCGGTGGGCGACGACCAGGGTGGTACGGCGGCCCGCCAGCTTCTCGGTGGCCTCGTTGACCACCGCCTCGGTGGCCAGGTCGAGCGCGGCGGTGGCCTCGTCCAGCAGCAGGATGTCGGGCCGCACCAGCTCGGCGCGGGCCAGGGCGATGAGCTGCCGCTGCCCGGCCGAGAGGTTGCGGCCGCGTTCGGCCACCGGGTGCAGATAGCCGCCGGAGAGGGTGGCGATCATGTCGTGCGCGCCCACCGCCCGGGCCGCCGCCTCCACCTCGGCGTCCGAGGCGTCGGGGCGGCCGTAGGCGATGGCGTCGCGCACCGTGCCGGGGAACAGGTACGGCTCCTGCGGCACCACCCCGAGCCGGTGCCGGTAGCCGGCCAGGTCCAGCTCGCGCAGGTCCCGCCCGTCCACCCGGACGGTGCCCGAGGTCGGGTCGTAGAACCGGGCGACCAGCTTGACCAGCGTGGACTTGCCCGCGCCGGTCTCGCCGACGAAGGCGACCGTCTGCCCGGCCGGGATCACCAGGTCGATCCCGGACAGCGCGTTCCCGCCCCCGCCGGCACCGTCCCCGGCACCGCCGCCGGCCGCGCCGTCCCCGGCGCCCTGGGTGTCGTAGCGGAAGTGGACGCCCTCGAAGACGACCTCGCCGCGCAGCCCGTCCACCTCGCGCGGCTCCGCGGGCGGCGGTGTCCTCGTCGGCTCGCGCAGCAGCTCCTGGACGCGGCGCAGCGAGACGACCGCCTGCTGGTAGCCGTCGAAGACCTGGGAGAGCTGCTGCACGGGGGCGAAGAACAGCTCGATGTAGAGCAGGTACGCCACCAGCGCGCCCGCCGTCAGCGTGCCGTCGCCCACCCGGGCCGCGCCCACGACCAGCACGGCGGCGGTCGCCAGCGAGGCCAGCAGCTGGATGAAGGGGAAGTAGACCGAGATCAGCCACTGGCCGCGCACCCGGGCCCGCCGGTAGCCGTCGCTGGCCTCGGCGAAGGCGCGGGCGTCCCGCTCCTCACGGCGGAACGCCTGCACGATCCGCAGCCCCGCGACGCCCTCCTGGAGCGCGGCGTTGACGCCGCTGACGCGGTCGCGCGCCAGCTCGTACGCCGCCAGACTCCGGCGCCGGAACACGATCGTGCCGATCACCAGCGGCGGCAGGGTCGCCAGGACCACCAGCGCCAGCCCGGCATCGATGGCGACGAGGACGACCATGATGCCGAAGAAGGTCAGCAGCGCCACGACCGCCTGCACCAGACCGGTCTGCAGGAAGGTCGTCAGCGCGTCGACGTCGGTGGTCATCCGGGTCATGATCCGCCCGGTCAGCTCGCGCTCGTAGTAGTCGAGTCCGAGCCGCTGGAGCTGGGCGAAGCTCTTGACCCGCAGGGTGTAGAGGATCCGCTCGCCGGTACGGCCGATGGCCCGGGTCTCCCCGGTCTGTGCGGCCCACTGCACGACCACCACCAGCAGCGCCAGCACGGAGGCGACCCACACCGCCCCCAGCGCCGCCTGCTGGACGCCCTCGTCGATGCCGTGCCGGACCAGGACGGGCAGCGCCAGCCCGGCGGTGGCGTCGGTCACCACCAGCAGCAGGGCCACCAGCAGCGGGGCGCGGAAGCCGCGCAGCAGGTGCCGCAGCCCGTAGGCGGACTCGGGGCGGGCGGCGCGCTCCTCGTCGATGTCGGGGGTGTCGGTGGCGGGCGGCAGGGCCGCGACCTTCTCCAGCAGCTCGGGGGTGGCCGGGCTGCCGGCCAGCGCGCCCGCCATGCCGGGCGGTCCGCCGCCGGAGGCGGGCGCGGACGCGCCGGGGCGCGCTCCGGCGGAGGCCGCCCCGGTGGTCCCGGAGGTCCCGGAGGTCTCGGCGGTCTCGGCGGTCTCGGCGTCCTCGCGCCGCCACAGCTCGGGGGTGACCCCCCCGTCCGGGACGGCGGTACGGTCCCAGGCGGCGTCCCCGTCCGGGGCGGCCGACGCCGCCGGAGCGACCAGCCCGGCCGGGTCGTGCTCGACGCCGCCCAGTTCGTCCGGGTCGCTCAGCAGCCGCCGGTACAGCTCGCAGCGCTCCTGGAGCTCCTCGTGGGTGCCGGCGTCCACCAGCCGCCCGCCGTCCAGGACGGCGATGCGGTCGGCCAGCGAGAGGGTGGAGCGGCGGTGGGCGATCAGCAGGGTGGTGCGGCCCGCCATCACCCCGCGCAGCGCCTCGTGGATCTCGTGCTCCACCCGGGCGTCCACGGCGGAGGTGGCGTCGTCCAGCACCAGCAGCCGGGGGTCGGTGAGGATGGCCCGGGCCAGGGCGATGCGCTGCCGCTGGCCGCCGGAGAGGGTCAGGCCCTGTTCGCCGATCTCGGTGTCGTAGCCGTCGGGCAGGTCACCGATGAAGCCGTCGGCCTGGGCGGCGCGCGCCGCGGCCCGCACCTGCTCGTCGGTGGCGTCGGGGCGGCCGTAGGCGATGTTGGCGCGGACGGTGTCGGAGAACAGGAGGCTGTTCTCCGGGACCAGGCCGATGGCCGCGCGCAGCGACTCGAAGGTCAGGTCGCGCACGTCGTGGCCGCCGACCCGTACCGCGCCCTCGGTGACGTCGTAGAAGCGCGGCAGCAGCAGCGAGACGGTGGACTTGCCGCTGCCGGAGGTGCCGACGACGGCGACGGTCTCGCCCGGCGAGATCCGCAGCGAGAAGTCCCGCAGCACCGGCCGGGCGCCGGGCCGGGTGTCGTAGGCGAAGCCCGCCCGGTCGAACTCGACGGTGGCGGGCGCGTCGGCGGGCAGCTCGTGCGCGTCCGCCCGCTCCCGGATGGCCGGCTCGGTGTCGATCAGCTCCAGGACGCGCTCGACGCCCGCCCGCGCCTGCTGGCCGACCGTGAGGATCATGGTCAGCATCCGCACCGGCCCGACGAGCTGGGCGAGGTAGGTGGAGAAGGCGACGAAGGTGCCCAGGGTGATCTGGCCGCGGGTGGCCATCCAGCCGCCGACGGCGAGCATCGCGACCTGACCGAGCGCGGGGACGGCCTGCAGGGCGGGGGTGTAGCGGGCGTTGAGCTTCACCGTCCGCAGCCGCGCGGCGAACAGCTCGCGGCTCGCGCCGCGCAGCTTGCCGCTCTCCTGCTCCTCCTGTCCGAAGCCCTTGACCACCCGCACGCCGGTCACGGCGCCGTCCACCACCCCGGCCACCACTCCGGCCTGGCTCTGCGCGTACCAGGTGGCGGGGAACAGCCGGATCCGGCTGCGCTGCGCGATGAACCACAGGGCGGGCGCGATGGCCAGCGCCACCAGCGTCAGCAGCGGGGAGAGGGTGACCATCACCACCAGCGAGACGGCGAAGAGCAGGATGTTGCCGATCATCATCGGCGTCATGAACAGCAGGCCCTGGATGAGCTGGAGGTCGCTGGTGGCCCGCCCGACGACCTGCCCGGTGGACAGCTCGTCCTGCCTGCGCCCGTCGAGGCGGACCAGGGAGCCGTACATCTCGGTGCGCAGGTCGTGCTGGACGTCGAGCGCGAGTCTGCCGCCGTAGTAGCGGCGCACGAACGTCAGCACGTAGACCACCACCGCGGCGGCGATCAGCAGACCGATCCACAGCCCGAGGCCGCCGCCCCCGCCGACGACGACGTCGTCGATGACCTGCTTGACGACCAGCGGGACGAGCGCCATCACACCCATCCCGGCGAGCGAGGCGCCCAGGGACAGCAGGACGTTGCGGCGGTAGCGCCAGCAGTACGCGGTCAGCCGCCGCACCCACCCCGCCTGCCGTTCCTCCCCGGCCTCGCCGGCCTCACCGGTCCCCGGACCCTCCCCCGTCTCCGTACCCGCCGCCACGTGGCTCCCTCCCGCACGCATGCCGTCACCTTCTGTGCCCGCCTGTGGTCCCGCGGCCACAGCGCCGCGGTGATCCAGAATGCTCCAACGTGCCCGGAGGGGGATTTCATCCCGGTCAGGGCGGTCGGGCACAAGCGGGAGGGGCGACACCCGGTTCTGACGGCTCGCGGAGCCGCCCCGCGACGGCCGGAACGCGGCATGTCCCACGTCACCGCACGTCAGAATCGCCCCATGAAGATCATCGACCAGCACGAGTTCCGCGACGACTTCACCGCGGTCCTGGATGCGGTGGAGGCAGGCGAGACGTACCACATCGCCCGGAACGGGATGGCGTTCGCCGTGCTGCGACCTTCTCGCCCTCTTCCCCGCACGCGCCGGCCGACGGCGGAGGAACTGGTCGCCGAGCACAGGGAACTGCCGTCGGCCGACCACTCCGCCATGCGGCAGGAGGCCGACGGCTTCTTCGGTGACGACCGCCTCGGCGACGGGGACCCCTGGGAGCGTCACCGTGGCTGACCGCCACCGGTCCGGAGCGCTCGACACCTGCGCCTGCATCGATCTCGGTCTGCCCCCGGCCGAACGGCTCCCGATCATTCCGGAACTCACCGCCGTCACCCTGGCCGAACTGCGTCAGGGAGTCGCCATGGCCAGGCCCGGCGGGCCGGGACACAGAACCGTTCCTCACCGCGGGCTCAGAGCAGAAGGACACGTACGCCGGGAAGGTCCCCGAAGGCCGCCGCGCCGTCCGTCGTCACGACGGCGCGGGCAGTCGCGGCGCCAGTCGCAGCGACGAGCAGATCATGGGCGCCACGCGGCTTCCCTGCGCGGCGGACATGGGCCGGCAGACGGGCGTGCACGCGGGCGGTGTCGGCCGTGTACTCCTCCACCGGAAGCAGCGCGAGAACTCCTTCGACGAACTCCTGCCGTCTCTCGTGACGAGCCGAGTCGGCCAGTTCCACACCCAGCTGCAGCTCGGCCACCGTCACGGCGGCGATGGCCACGTCATCCCCGTCGTCCAGAAAGGCGGACAGGCCGCCTGTACCGCGCTCCGAGCGGACGAGTACCCCGGTGTCCAGGATCAGGCGTCGGGCCGTGCCGCGTTCACCCCGTCCACCAGCAGGTCACGAGTGGAGGCGACGTCGTCCGCGAACGCCTCGTCGGGACGGTGGTCGGCGAGGAATTCCCCGAGCGCCCCGCCGTTCCCCGTTTCATGATGACCAGCCGTCGCCCACCGCGAGTGATGATGACGGTCTCGCCCTGCTCGATCTGGTCCAGAACAGAGGCGAAGTTCCTCGACACCTCAGTTGCCGTCATCGTCTTCGTGACTCCGCTCCCCCACCTGAAGGAGGGGGGCTCCCAACCCGAAGGTTGCGGTCCAGCCCGAACCGATCCCTTTCGGGACGAACGAAAAACTACCACATACCAGGGAAGCGATTCCCCCACCGGCTGAAGCCAGTGGTTCCCTCGCTAGAAGACTGATGGAATCAGAGTATCTGATTCCTCCACTTCAAAGTGATCCCACGGAGCGGACGGAAAGAGGCGCGGTCCGGAGAGCCAGGCATTCTCTCCGGACCGCGCCGCATCGGGCCGCGGCGTCACGGGTGACGGTGGCCAGTACCCCCCACAGGACCGGCTTTCCTGACCCGCTCGCTCGTTCGGCCCCGTCCCGCGGCGAGGAGGGTTGCCGCGGGACCGCCGGGACGCTCGCACCACCCGTCCGGGGTGCACGGCGTACCGGCCGTTCGGGAGAGGTCCCGGGAGAGGCCGGCCCCGGGACCCGGGAGATCTCAGAAGGCGAGGACCTCCTCGCTCCCGAAGCCCTCCGGGTTCTCCCCACAGAACCCGTCGGGAGCTCGGCCGGGGGCGGCGGCCGGGTGTCCGGCGCCGCGCCCGGCAGTACTGGCCATCGTGACGTGAAGCGTCCGGCGGGCGGTCCCCACGGTGTCCACGGCACGCCCGGTGTCCGGACCGGCACAGACGATCTCTCCCGGTCCGGCCGCGCGTTCCGCGTGTCCCGCGCCCGCCGGGCGCTCCGCCACGGCGGTGAACTCCGGTGCCGGCGGCCCGGGCAGTGGCCGTACCGCGAGCACCGCGCCGTACAGCGGGGCCAGCGCCCCTACCGTCAGCGCGCCGCCCACGAGGGCACACCTCACCGAGTACCGCATGACACGTCCTTCCGTTCTCCGTCGGGTGTAACGGATAGCGAACGTGAGTCTGTCGAGAACCGGCGCCGAATGCATCTTGAGCGATCATTTTAAGTAACGTTGTGTGTTAAACCAGAAGCGCCGCGTGATGCCCCAGGCTTCCGGGACATCAGGACACACACGCTGACCACCAGCGACGTTATGACCCGTCACATCGGGAGTACCCGAAACGCCTCGCAACCGGTCCGATACGTCCCGCACCGAAGACGGCCGAAACCCATACGCCGGAGCCGCCGTATGACGGGTTTCAGGCCTGCTCGGCAGCCGTCTCCGAGGACTGGGGGTTGCAGAAGCAACAACCCGGAGCGGCTGCCCGGTCACGGCGCCGCGCTCAGTCCGCCAAGTGGTCGAACTCCCCGGCCCCAGCACCCGCGAGGAACGCGGCAAGCTCCGCCCGGCTCACCGACAGGACGAGTCCCGGCTCGTCGCCCTCCCGTATCAGGAGCGCGTCACCGTGCCGCGCGACCTCCACACAGTTCGGGCCGTTGGCCCCCGAGAAAGACGACTTCTGCCACTGAACAGGTGCGTCCATGCTTCTACTCCTCACAGCTTCCGTGCGATGTCGTGGATGAACTGCCGCGACTCTTCCCTGCCGAGCGAGACTCCCTCCGCGATGTCCAGCAGAGTCCGGTACCTCTGCAACTCAGCCTCCGCGTCCAGGTGCATGCCGCCAAGAGGGCCGTCCACCTGAACGGTGTCCAGTTGCGGGACCACACCGGCCGCATAGAGAAGCGGCTGAGTGACCTCGATGAAGTCCTCGCAGGTGAACGGGATCACCCGCACCGTCACGATTGGATTGGCCGACGCCTCCAGCAGATGTTCGAGCTGCGCCCGGGCCACGTCCCGGCCGCCGAATCGCATCCGCAGCGCCGCCTCATGAATGATCGCCTCACATACCGGAGGGTCCTCTCCTCCGAGAACGGACTGTCTCTTCAGCCGGTGCTCGACCCGCACCTCGACCTCGGCGGACGGGAGCCGGGGGACCGCCTTGCCGAACAAGGCGCGTGCGTATTCCTCCGTCTGGAGAAGACCGGGAATGGAGAGCGTCTGCATGGTGCGCATGCCGGTCGCGTGATGCTCCAGCTCCGCGATGTCCAGGAACTCCGGAGGCAGGACGCCCCGGTACTCGTCCCACCAGAACTGGCCGCGTCGCTCCCGCGCCATCGCGCACAGCGCGTCGATCAACTCCGTGTCGTCGCAGGAGTAGAACACCGCAAGCCGCCGGATGCGTTCCTCACTGACCCCCATACGGCCCGACTCGATGTTGCTGACTCTCGCGTGGTCGACACCGAGCAGGCCGGCGGCCTCCCTGGCGGTCCGACCCGCCCGCTCGCGGAGCTTCCTCAACTCCGCCCCCAGCCTCGCCTGTCTGGCGGTGGGTGCGTCCCTCGGAGGCATAGACGTCAGCAATCCCTTCTCGCAACCGTTCTCGGACCCTTCGCACACCTGCGCCATGACGCCGCCCACAAGGGGGAAATACCTTGCGCAACCTTGTACCGGTACACATGTGCATCTTACTTTCGGTGGGCAATCCGCTACACGCAGCCAGTAAATCCGCAGTGCGGTCGTCCACCTGTGCCTACGGGCGCCTCCAGAGAACGGCAGAGCCACGGTGGCGGGCGGAAGCGGCGACCACATTCACTCGATCAGGGGACGACATGACCGATCTGACGCCCGCCGTGCTCAACGACCCCGGCGACCCGTTCCAGCGGGCCCGTACCTACGCGATGCGGGCCCCGAACCTCCCCGAGACCGCCAAGGTCGCGCGGGACATGGTGGCCGGACTGCTCGACGCCACCGGCCATCCGGCGCTGACGGAGATGGCCCGGCTGCTGGTCTCCGAACTCGTCTCGAACGTCCACCTCCACACCGGGGTTCCACTGCTCACCCTGGAGGCGGCGGTCCGGGACGGCCGCCTGACGGTGTCCGTCCGGGACGGCGAGCCGGGCTTCGCGCCCCCGTCGCCCCGGGCCGGTGCCGCGTCCGACGACGACGAGCACGGCCGCGGCCTTCTCCTCGTCCGGGAGCTCGCCTCCGCCTGGGGCACGGTGCGGCACGGCGGGCCCTGCCCGACCGGCAAGAGCGTGTGGTTCGAACTGCGGGACACCCCGGCGTGACGGACACCGCGCCGCCCGGCTTCCCGTGTCGCGAGGTTCCGGCAGTTCCGGGCGAACAGGGCCGGGGATCAGTACATGCTGATTCCCAGGCCCTTCTCGACGAACTCGTACACATTCGTGTAAGGGTCGCGTTTGTGCAGCGGGAGATGGTCACCGTGCTGAGCGTTCATCGCCAGGGCGCGCTTCCTGGCCTCCCCGTACCGGCCGACGACCTGCTCGGGCAGAACCGCCTTGATGCCGCCGGGCGCTTTCCGGCACTCGGCGGGCAGCCGCGCGGTGACCGCGTCGCAGACACCCCCGAAGGTGCCACTCGCAGGTTTGTGGTGCAGGACGCGCCAGACCTCGAAGCACGGGTGCGAGAAGGCGACCGGGAGGTCGTTCCTCCTCGCCCTGCTCAGAGCGGCGTCCACGTTCGGGTGGTTGTCGTGGTCGAAGAGGCACCACACCTGGGTGCGCAGCGGCGGCGGCAGTTTGGCCTTCCTGTCCTCCCGCCGCTTCTCGTCCCGCAGTGCGACGGCGCGTTCCACCAGATCCATCGGCATCCGGCGCGAGCCGTCGTCCCCGGCGTTGGCGATGTGCACCGCGACGGTCAGTGCGGGGTCGGCCGGGGTGCCGTGCTTGCGGACGATCTCGATGTACTTCGGTTCGGTGACCTTGCCCTCGGTGAAGACGTACACCGCGCGGCGGCGCCCCCTGCCCGGTCTGGTGACGGGTCCGAAAGCCGTCCTCCCCCTGATCCTCGCCATCAGGCCCCCTCCCTCTCCCCCGTGCCGCTGTCCTCCGTGGTCATCAGGCGCCGGGCGATCTGCCCCTCCAGCAGGGCGGGGACACCGCCGAACACCCCGGCCAGGTAGGACTGGGTCAGGTTCTCCTCCTCGCCCGGGGAGACAGCGCTGAGGGGATAGAGGTCGGTGGCGCCCGCCTCGTCCTTCTCCGTCAGCCATGCCTGGCCGGGTTCCAGCAGCCGCTCACCGCTGGGGCTGTTGAGCACCGTGGCGTCGTGGGAGGTGAAGACGAGCTGGGCGCCCTGCGGGTTGGCGTCCTCGTCGTGGAAGATGCGGATGACCTCGGCGGCGAACCGGGAGTGGAGGCTGTCGTCCAGTTCATCGACGAGGAGGACGGCCCCCTGGTCCAGAGCGAGCAGCATGGGGCCGAGCAGCGCGAACCAGGAGCGGGTGCCGAGAGACTCACGCTCCCAGTCGAACGCCACGTCCTTCCCCGAAGCCGATCTGTGCAGCAACCGCACGGTCGGGGCCTCGCTCGTCCTCCCCCATTCGACCTCGGTTCCGGTGATGCCCAGATCGGCCACCCTCAACAGTTCACGGATGCGCTTCCCCTGGCCTTCCAGGAGCCGGCGGGCGGTGAAGTCCTGCCGTGCCCCCCTCTCGCCCTCCGGGTCGATCAGCAACAGGTTCTCGCGGAACCAGTGGAAGAGCGGGGAGAGCTGCGGATGGTTGTCCGTGCCTGCCGTGGAGAGCAGCAGGGCGTTGGAACGGGTCCGCTGGGCGAGGTGGGCGCGGTCCCTCACCCGGTTGCCGGGCCAGCGGTAGACCTCGGGGCGGGAGGTGTCCCGATCCATCCACTCCTGGCGGCGGCCGCGCGGGTAGCTGTGCACCCACTCGGACTCCACCCGCTCCCGGCCCAGTTCGAAGCCGTATGTCCAGCGCACACCGTCGATGACGACGTCCACCTCGAAGAACGAGGGCTTACCACCGCTCCCGGGGTCGAGCGCGAACGCCTCGCGGGGGATGCTCGGGTAGGAGGCCCATCGGGCGTAGGAGTTCATGACCGCGTCGCGCATGTCGGCCATGGCGGTCAGGACGTTGGACTTGCCCGAGGCGTTGGCGCCGAAGATCCCGGCGATCGGGTAGATCCAGAGGGTGCCGTCGGCCAGCTCCACCTCACGGGCACCGGCCGGGTCCCCGCCCGGCGGTACGACGAGCGACAGCTCCTGCTCGTCGCGCAGGGACCGCACGTTCGCGGCCCGGAACCTCAGCAGCATGCCGTCCACCTCACGCGGTCAGGCTATCCGTACCCCGTCGGTGTCCGTGCCCGGGACGCGGCAGCCGACGCAGGCAGATTCGAACAGCTCAGGACGCGTCTCCGCGGCCCCCGCCCGAACCGCCCGCAGCCCGGCGGCCGTGGGCCGGAGGTGTTCCTCCCGCGCACGGCCGCCGGGCCCGCGCGTCCGCCGGCCCGGCTCAGGCGCCGGTGACCTCGACCGCCGCCAGGTTCTTCTTGCCCCGGCGCAGCACCAGCCAGCGGCCGTGCAGGAGCTGGTCGGGGGTGGCCACCGCGTCCTCGGCGGTCACCTTCGCGTTGTTCACGTAGGCGCCGCCCTCCTTCACGGTGCGGCGGGCGGCCGACTTGCTCGCCACCAGGCCGACCTCCGCGAACAGGTCGGTGACCGGGCCGAGCCCGCCCACCTTCGCGTTCGGGAGCTCGGCGACCGCGGCGGCCAGCGTGGCCTCGTCGAGCGCGGCGAGGTCGCCCTGCCCGAACAGCGCCTTCGAGGCGGCGATCACGGCGGCGCACTGGTCGGCGCCGTGCACCAGCGTGGTCAGCTCCTCGGCGAGCGCGCGCTGCGCGGCACGGGCCTGCGGCCGCTCCTCGGTCACCCTCTCCAGCTCCTCCAGCTCCTCGCGGGAGCGGAAGGAGAGGATGCGCAGGTACCGCGAGACGTCCCGGTCGTCGGTGTTCAGCCAGAACTGGTAGAACGCGTACGGCGTGGTCATCTCCGGGTCGAGCCAGAGCGTGCCCGTCTCCGTCTTGCCGAACTTGGTGCCGTCCGCCTTCGTCATCAGCGGTGTCGCGAGCGCGTGCACCTCGGCGTGCGGCTCCAGGCGGTGGATCAGGTCCAGACCGGCCGTGAGGTTGCCCCACTGGTCGCTGCCGCCCGTCTGGAGGGTGCAGCCGTACCGCCGGTACAGCTCCAGGAAGTCCATGGCCTGGAGGAGCTGGTAGCTGAACTCCGTGTAGCTGATGCCCTGTTCGGAGGCGAGCCGCTGGGCGACCGACTCCTTGGTGAGCATCTTGTTCACCCGGAAGTGCTTGCCGACGTCCCGCAGGAAGCCGATCACGGACAGGCCCTCGGTCCAGTCCATGTTGTTGACCATGACCGCCGCGTTGTCGCCCTCGAAGGAGAGGAACGGCTCGATCTGCGCGCGCAGCCGGGCCACCCACCCGGCGATGGTCTCCGAGTCGTTCAGGGTGCGCTCGGCGGTCGGCCGGGGGTCGCCGATGTGGCCGGTCGCGCCGCCCACGAGGGCCAGCGGCCGGTGCCCGGCCTGCTGGAGCCGCCGGACGGTGAGCACCTGCACCAGGTGGCCGACGTGCAGGCTGGCCGCGGTCGGGTCGAAGCCGCAGTAGAACGTGACGGGGCCGTTCTCGAGAGCCTTGCGCAGGGCGTCCTCGTCGGTGGACTGGGCGAGCAGCCCGCGCCACCTGAGCTCGTCGACGATGGCCGTCACGGTCCCGTGTCTCCCTGAGTCGTGGGTGTCGGTCTGGCCGTCAGTGTAGTGCGCGCGCCCGGCCGCCACGTTCCGGTTTTCCGGCGCCGGGCGCGGGGCGGGGCAGGTCGGGCCGGGGGTGCGCGGCGTCCCGCCGCCCGCCGCGGCCGCGGGCCGTCAGCCCTGCTCCGGTCCGTTCTCCCGTTCCGCCGCGATCCGCCGGGCCAGGAGCGTCGTCAGCTCGTAGGCGGTGTGGGAGGCGGCCACCGAGGTGATCTCGGCGTGGTCGTACGCCGGGGCCACCTCCACCAGGTCGGCGGAGACCAGCCGGCAGCCGGCCAGCCCGCGCAGGATCTCCAGCAGCTCACGCGAGGTGAGGCCGCCCGCCTCCGGGGTGCCGGTGCCGGGGGCGTGGGCCGGGTCCAGGACGTCGATGTCCACCGAGACGTACACCGGGCGGTCGCCGACGCGCTGCCGCAACTGGTCGGCCACCTCGTCCACACCGCGCCGCAGCACGTCGGCGGCGGTGACGATGCCGAAGCCCAGCCGCGCGTCCTCGGCCAGGTCCCGCCTGCCGTACAGCGGACCGCGCGTGCCCACGTGGCACAGCGCCTCGGTGTCGAGGATCCCCTCCTCCACCGCGCGCCGGAAGGGTGTGCCGTGGGTGTACTCGGCGCCGAAGTAGGTGTCCCAGGTGTCCAGGTGCGCGTCGAAGTGGACCAGCGCCACCGGACCGTGCCTCCGGGCGACCGCGCGCAGCAGGGGCAGGGCGATGGTGTGGTCGCCGCCCAGCGTCATCAGCCGCGCGCCGCCGTCCAGCAGTTCCCCGGCCGCCGCCTCGACGCTCTCCACGGCCTCGTGGATGTCGAACGGGTTCGCCGCGATGTCGCCCGCGTCGGCCACCTGGGCGAGGGCGAAGGGCGAGGCGTCCTGGGCCGGGTTGTACGGGCGCAGCAGGCGGGAGGCCTCCCGGATCGCGTTGCCGCCGAAGCGGGCGCCGGGCCGGTAGGAGACGCCGGAGTCGAAGGGCACGCCGACGACGGCGACGTCGGCGCGGCCGCCCACCTCGTCCAGCCGGGGCAGCCGGGCGAAGGTGGCCGGGCCCGCGAAGCGCGGTACGCGGGAGGAGTCGACGGGGCCGCGGGGCTGCCGCTCATCGGCGCCGGTACCGGTGCCGGTATCGGTGTTCGTGCCGGTGTTGGGGGGGTTGCTCATGCGGCCGAGCCTAGGAAGCGGCCGACCGGCGGGCACCTGTCCGGATGCCACAGTCCCCGGCGCCGCTTTGGACGATTCGTACAGAAAGCCGGCGGGGCGCCGCGACCGAAGCCGATCGCCCCCACGGGCGGCCCGGGGGAGAATGCCCCCATGCCGATAACCTCCCCCGTCCCCACCCGCGCCGAGCTGATCGACCATCTCGTCCGTACCCGTATCGCGGGCGACGTCGCCACCCCGCGCGAGAACAACCTGGACCACTACCGCAGGCTCGCCAACGGCGACCGGCACTTCTGGCTGGGCCTGGAGCTGGGCGAGCGGTGGAGCGACGAGCAGGACGTACTGGCGGTGATGGCCGAGCGCTGCGGCGTCATCGACGACCCCCGGCACCGCGAGGGCCAGGACACCATCGACCCGGAGCTGACGCTCGCCGCCCTGGACCGGGCCGCGGCCCAGCTCCGCAAGTCGGCGGAGGCCGGGCACCGGGTGCTGTTCGCCACCGGCCACCCGGGCGCGCTGATCGACCTGCACAGCCGGGTGGCGAACGCGCTGCGGCTGGCCGGGTGCGAGATCGTGCGGGTGCCGCTGGGGCTGATCGCCGACCAGGGCGTGGTGGTGCAGCTCGCGGACATCGCGATGCACGAGCGCGGGGCGTCGCTGTGGCACACCCACTCCCCCGAGCCGATGACGGCGATCCTGGACGCGCTGGAGCGGGAGGGCGAGCCGCTGCCCGACCTGGTCTTCGCCGACCACGGCTGGGCGGGGTGCGCGGCCCAGCGCGGCATCACCACCGTCGGCTTCGCGGACTGCAACGACCCGGCGCTCTTCCTCGGGGAGGCGGAGGGCACCCTCACGGTGGCCGTCCCGCTGGACGACCATGTGGTCAACCCGCGCTACTACGAGCCCATGACGGCCTACCTGGTGGAGGCGGCGGGGCTGACGCCCGCGTAATCCGCTTGTCCGGCCGACGGGAGTTCGTCGTGTACGGCTTCACCGGGACCGGTGGCTCGCCGGCGGCCACCCTGACGCTGCGGTACGGCGGGCGGGCGGTACGGGCCGCGTGCCGGACGGCGGGGTCGGAGCGGGCCGTGCCCGTCGGGCCGGTGCCGCCGGGGCGGTGGCCCGTGCTGTTCCGGGAACCGCACGGGTAGCGGCACCGCCCCCGGGCGGGCACCGGGCCCGTGGCAGGAGGGCGCGTCAGGCGTCGCGCACCAGGCGGGAGAACGCGGCCAGCGACCGCTCGTTGAACGGTTTGGGGGCGAAGGTGGCCGGGTCCAGGTTGACCTGTGTGCGGGTGCCGTCGGCGTGGAGCACGGAGCCGTCGGCGGAGCGCACCTCGAAGCCGTAGGTGTAACTGGTGCGGCCCATCCGGTCGAGCCAGAAGCGCACGGCCACCTTGCCCACCTCCATGACGGGCCAGTGGTAGGTGATCGCCACGGCGCGCACGACCTGGAGGGTGTCGGGCATGTCAGAGCGCTTGGGGTCGTGGTGCCAGCCCCGGGGGTACCAGTACGCCCCGAGGGCGTGCTCGAACAGCGTGAGGTAGCGGGAGTTGTGCAGCACACCGTTGGCGTCGAGGTCCTCGAAGTGGATGTCCACCAGCTCGGTGGCTTCGAACCGGAGCGCCTCGGGGACGTCGGCAGGGGACTCGGCGGAGGACTCGGCTGGGGACTCGGCTGGGGACTCGGCTGGGGACTCGGACATGGTGGGGGGTTCCTTTTCCCTTCAACGATTCGGCGGGGGAACGATACGCATCTCCCCCGGAACGGACCATGCGGACGTCCGGGCGGTCCCGCCGGCCGCACCGTTCCGCGCAGCCGCACGCCCAACTGCCGTCCGGCGGGCCCCGGCACCGGGTCCGCGCCGCCCGGACCCGGTACGCCGGTCGGGAGCACGGTTCCCCGCCGGCACCGGGCCCGGCGTCCTCTTCCCGTACACGGGCCCGGAAGAAATCCGGAGGGCCGGAAAGCTGCCCCGGCGACTCCTCCTCCCCCGCCCGATCATCCTGCGGCGCCTTCCCCCGCGGACGGCGGGGAGGGCAGCCCGGGGCGGTCCGGGCCGCGTGCCGGACGGCGGGGTCGGCCCGGGCCGGTGCCGCCGGGGCGGTGGCCGGCGCTGCTCCGGGAACTGCACGGGCATCGGCCTCCCCGGCCGGTGCGGACCGCGGCGGTCCGCACCGGCCCGGAGTCACCGGCCGCGGGCCAGCTGGTCGGCGACCGCTCCCAGGGTCGGGAACTCGTGGAAGAGGGTCGGCGCCACCCGGTAGCCGAGCCGGTCCGAGAGGTCGGCCTGTATCTCCGCCGCCGCCAGGGAGTCCAGACCGTACTCGTCCAGGTCGCGGTCGGGGTCGACCTCGTCCGCCGCGACGCCGAGCACCGCCGCGGTGCTCGCGACCAACCAGGCCCGTATCTCCGCCGGGTCGAGCCCGGCCCGGCGGCCGTCCGGCGCTTCCCGGAGGGCCGCGGTTCCCGGCGGGGCGGGGACGTCGTGCGGTGGGCCGTGGAGCGGGGCGATACGGCGCCGGACGAGGTCGCGGGCGTAGGCGACGTTGGTCTCGATCAGCTCGAAGGCCGGCAGGCTCCCCGCGTGGTACGTGCGGTTCTCGCCCTGCATGGCCTCTATCCGCTCCAGGACCCCGTCCGCGAGGTCTGCGCTGCCGAAGTGCGGCATGAAGGGCCAGGCGACGGTGTGCAGGATCTCCGTCAGCCGGCCGCCGAGCCGTGCCACGTCCTCGCGCAGCGCCTCGTACAGCTCCGTCTCGCCCATGCCGGAGGTGCCGTAGCAGTAGCAGGTGAGGACGTCCGAGCCCGGGTGGCGGTGGTGGTGGGCGACCAGGCCGCCGCGGCCCGGCGGCGCGGTGTCGTACGGGCCGGGCAGCAGGTGGAAGCCGTTTCCGGGCAGCCCGGACACCCGGCACACCACGGTCCGGTAGTCGACGGTACGGACGCGCGCGGCGATGTCCCGCTCCGCTCCGGTGAGGTCCAGTACGCCGGCGAGCCGGCCAAGGGGGACGGTGAGCAGCAGCGCGTCCGTGCGCACCTCGCCCGTGCCGGTACGCACGGTGACACCGTCCCGGCTCCGCTCGATCGCCTCGACCCGCACTCCGGTGCGCACGTCGGCGAGCCCCGCCGCGACGCGTCTCCACAGCCGGCCGAATCCTCCCGCGACGGTGAAGCTCCCGGTGCGGCCGTCGGCTCCGGAGCCGGAGCCGAGGTCCAGCAGCCCGGTGAGTTCGGCGTACTTGACGAAGTACAGCGCGGGCAGGTCGCCGTGGAGGAAGCCGTAGCCCGAGGCGGTGTATCCGGGTGCGAAGGACTCGGCCATGGCGGTCAGGCCGTTCTCGCGCAGCCACTCGGCCGCCGGCCGGGCCAGGGCGGCGGCGCTGTGGGCGAGGCCGGGGGCGCCGATGTGCGGGAATGCCTCGGCGCGCAGGCGCAGGTAGCGCCGGTACGTCCCGGGGGCGAAGAAGGCGGTGCCGGCCGGACTGCGCACCGGACCGCCGGGACCCTGCTCCAGGACAGGGGTGACGTCCTCGGTGCCCACCCCGAACTCCTCGGCCAGCGCCGCCAGTTCGGTGTAGCGGGGGGTGCAGATGTGCGCACCGAGGTCATAGGGGCGGCCGTCGATCTCCAACGAGGCCGCCTTCCCCGCGACCTCGGGGGCGCTGTCGAGCACCACGACCCGGTGTCCGCGGCGCTCCAGTTCGTGAGCGGCCGTCAGCCCGCTCGCCCCGGCGCCGATGACGCACACGCTGCGGCGCGGTCCGCCGGAGACGGTTCCGGGGACAGGGGCGGGAACGGAAGCGGGGGCAGGGGCGGGACGTCCGGTCCTGGCCGCCCGTACCGAGCGGTAGACCAGCGTGCGCAGGTGGTTGACGGAGGCGGGCTCGAACGGGGACCGGGCCAGGGCGATGCCCAGCCCCTCGGGCGCCGCGGCCGGGTCGAACAGCAGCCCCTCGGCCGCCGCCTCCTCCTCCACCGTGTCGAGCCGCAGCCTGGCCACCGTCCGGTAGGGGTGGCGCTCCACCGACCAGGGACGGGACGGGTCCAGGGCCGCGCGGTTGGCGGCGGGGTCGGCGCCGAGCGGGTGGAGCTGCATCTGGAGCAGCACATGGATGCCCGGTCCCGCCGCCCGGGCGCGGATGTCGTCGCGCAGGAAGGTCGCCGGCCTGTCCTCCCCCGCCGGCCGCGGCAGGTACCGCGGCGGCAGCGGGGGGTGGAGGCTGCCCGCGGGCGGGGTGAACAGACCGCTCTCCGCGACGGCGTCCGGAGGGGCGTCCGGAGAGGTGTCCGCCGCGGGCCCGGCCGGCACGGCGCGGTAGCGCACCAGGCCCGGCCGCCCGTCGGCGCCGATGTGCAGCCGGGGTGCCTGGGAGTGGTAGACGTAGCGGTCGTACGGGAGCGGGTCGCGGACCTGCCGCCACAGCGTCTCACCCCGCTCGGGCGCCTCGCGGACCAGGGCCGCCCGCTGGGCGTCCGTCCCCAGCAGGAACCGGGTGAAGACCCAGGCGTCGGGCGCGAAGAGGCACTCCCCGGTGTTGAGCGTCAGATTGAACGGCGCGGGGCCGCCCTCCCCGCCCGAACCGGGAACCAGCAGCGACAGTCCGCGGGTCGCGGGGGCCGCGTCGTCGGGGGTCTCGCCGTTGCTGTAGCGGACGATCACCGGGTGACGCCGCCCGGCGGCGAGAAAGGGGTGCACCGGCGGGCCGTCGGCCGCCACGCACTCCAGTTCCCCGCCGAGGACCGCGGCATGGGCGTGGAAGAAGCGCCGCCGGGTCGCCCGGGACGCCCGGGCGACCTCGGCGAAGTCGTCCAGCAGCCGCCGGAAGTCGGCGTCGGTGTCGTGCAGGCGCGGGTCGTCCGGCCCGGTCGCGAGGACCAGGCCGGGAACCTCGGGCAGCGCGCTCACGGTCCCACCCCCCCGGCACCGGGCCAGGCGACGGCCGTCCCGGCGAGGAACGCCTCCCGGCAGGCGGTACGCCTGACCTTGCCGCTGGTGGTCTTGAGCACCAGGCCGCGCGGGCCGGTCACCACGGTGTCGCAGGCCGCGCCGTGGTCCCGCCGGACCGCGGCGCGGACGGCCCGCAGGATGTCCCGGGTGGTCTCCGCCGAGGGCTCGGCCGCGGTCTCCACGAACACCACCAGACGCTCCGCCGGGTCGGCGGCGCCCCCGGTGCCGGCGCTCCCCGCGTCGTTGCTCTCCGCGTCGGTGTCGACGGCGAACGCGGCCACACCGCCGGGCCGGACCGCGGGATGGCAGCCGCGGACGCTGTCCTCGATGTCCTGGGGGTAGTGGTTGTGGCCGCGGATGATGATCATGTCCTTGAGCCGCCCGGTGACGAACAGCTCCCCGTCGTGCAGGAAGCCGAGGTCTCCGGTCCTGAGATAGCGGCGGGGGTCACCGTCGGCGACGGCCGCCTCGAAGGTCTCGGCGGTCTCGGCGGGCATCCCCCAGTAGCCGCGGGCCTTCGTCACCGAGTCCACCCAGATCTCGCCGATCTCGCTCGGGCCGCACGGCAGCCGGGTGTGCGGGTCGACGATGCGCAGGCTCGCCCCGGGTTTGTTGATGGTGCCGCACCCGTAGTAGGAGACCGTCGGCGCGGACGCGTCCCCGGGGGCGGGCACCGCCCGCCCTTTCTCGAACTCCCGCCGGTCGACGCGCAGCGGACCGGTGCCGCCCATGGTCAGGCTGAGCGTGTGCTCCGCGAGTCCGTAGGTCGGGTAGAACGCCGCCGGGTCGAAGCCGGCGGGCTCGAAGGCCGCGAGGAACCGCTCCACCGTGGCGGGCCGGATCGGCTCGGCCGAGGACCCGACGACCCGCAGGGAGGAGAGGTCCCACGCGGCGCGCTGCTCCGGCGTGGACTTGCGGGTGACGAGGCCGAACGCGAAGTCGGGCGCCGCCGTGTGGGTCGCGCGCACCCGGGACACCACGTCGAACCAGACCGTCGGCCTCTGCAGGAAGGCCAGGGGGGACAGCATGTACGTCCGGGCCGAGTGGCCGACGACCGTGTTGAGGATGAAGCTGATCAGACCGAGGTCGTGGAAGTGCGGAACCCAGGTGACGGCGACCGTGTCGTCCCCCAGCCGCAGGTCGCTCGCGATGGACGCCAGTTCGTGGTGGATGTTGCGGTGGCTGACGACCACGCCCTTGGGGGAGCCGGTCGAGCCGGAGGTGTACTGGAGGAACGCCGGGTCGTCGAAGTCGCCGGGGGTGTGCCACCGGAGGGGGGACGGGACGCCGGCGGCGCCGACGGTGCCGGGTACCGGTGTGCCCGGGCCGTGCGTCGTCTCCCACGGCAGGTCCGGCCAGTCGCCGCCCGGTGTGACCAGCTGCCGGTAGTCGTGGTGGGTCAGCAGTGCGCGGGCCCCGGAGCCGGCGGCGACGGCGGAGAGCGTGGTGATGTCGTGCCCCGGCCGGAACGGGTTGGGCGGGGCCAGCGGAACCGGGATCACCCCCGCCGCCAGACAGCCGAGGAAGGCGCCGACGAAGTCGAGTGACGGCAGGTACAGCAGGATCGCGCGGTCGCCCGGCCGCAGACCCAGCCCGGCCAGCAGCGTCCTGACGCGTTCGGTGTCGGCGGCCAGCTCGGCGACCGTGAGGGAGCGTTCGTCCCGTCCCTCGTCGTCCACCCACACCAGCGCCCGCCGGCCGGGGACCGTGTCGAGCAGCTCGCACAGCCCGGCCAGGACGGTGCGCTCCGGCGTCGGCGGCGGAACCGGCCGCGGGGCCGTCACGCGCCCGCCCCGGCGGCGGGCGCGGTGCGCATCAGGGGCTTGGCCGCGGCCAGTGTCCGCTCGCTGATCGGCGCGGGAGCGAAGGTGGCCGGATCCAGGTTGACCTGCACCCGGGTGCCGTCGGCGTGGAGCACGGACTCGTCGGCCGAGAGCAGCTGGAAGCCGTAGGTGTAGCTGGTGCGGCCCAGCCGTTCGATCCAGAAGCGCACGACCACCCTGCCCGGCTCGGTGACGGGCCGGTGGTAGGTGATCTCCAGTGCGCGTACGACCTGGAGGAAGTCGGGTACGGCGGAGCGCGCCGGGTCGTGGTGCCAGCCCTGGCGGCGCCAGTACGCGGCGAAGGCGTGGTCGAGCAGCAGCGGATAACGGGAGTTGTGCAGTACGCCGGTGACGTCGATGTCCTCGAAGTGGACGTCGACCGGTTCGGTCACTCCCGCCCGGAGGGCTCCGGACGAATCACTCTGCGGCACGTCGGACACGGTGGGGCTTCCCTTCGCCTTCTCCGAAAGATGCAGCGGCCAACGGTACATACGGCGGGCCGGCCGGCCGGGAGCCCGGAAAGTGCCGGTGACCGGACCGAACCGGACGGCTCTTCCGGACGTCCGGAAGAGCCGGGCACGGGCGGGTGCCCCTTCGTGCAGCCTCCGCCGGAGGCGCGCCACCACAGACAACAGGGACATGACACGCATGGCGACCGGCCGCGGCGCTCTCCGGTCACCGGCCGGGGAAACAGCCGGGCACGGACCCGGGCAGGCGCGTGCGGCCCGGAAGGGCAGCCCGGTCCCGCAGGGACTGCCCCGGTGCCCTCCGGCCGCCTTCCCGCCACGTCCCGTGCGGCTGTCCCGGAAAGCCCCCCGGAGCACTCCGGGGAAACCGGGAGCGCGTTCTCCGGCCGCCGGTCACCGGCCCCGGGCCCTCCGGCTCCCGGTCAGCGCGGTACCCGCACCACGCCCTCCTGCATCACCGTGGCCGCCAGCCGTCCGTCGGCGGTGAAGATCCGGCCGTGGCCCAGGCCGCGGCCGGCCTGGGAGGTGGGGCTGGACTGGTCGTACAGCAGCCACTCGTCCACCCGGAAGGGGCGGTGGAACCACATCGCGTGGTCCAGACTGGCGCCCACCACGTCCCCGGTCGTCCAGCCGCCGCGGCCGTGGGCGAGCAGGACGGGCTCCAGCAGGCTCATGTCGGAGACGTAGGTGGCCAGGCAGAGGTGGAGGGCGGGCCGGTCGGTCTCGCCGGCCAGCTTGCCGGCGAGACGGAACCACACCCGGGAGCGCGGTTCACGAGGCCGTCCGGCGGTCAGGTACGGCGGGTCGGTGACATGCCGCAGGTCGATCGCCGCGCGGGCCTCGGCCAGCCGCGCGGCCACCTTCGGATCGCCGAACAGGTGGGCGTGGCGGGACAGTTGTTCGGCGGCGGGCGGCAGCGTCGCCGGGTCGGGGACGCCGACGGGCATCGGTTCCTGGTGCTCCAGCCCCTCCTCGGCGGTCTGGAAGGACGCGGTCAGGTGGAAGATCGGCTGCCCGTGCTGGACGGCGACGGTCCGGCGGGTGGTGAAGGAGCGGCCGTCGCGGACCCGGTCCACCGTGTAGACGATGGGCGCGCCCGGGTCGCCGGGCCGCAGGAAGTACGCGTGCAGCGAGTGCGCGAGCCGGTCGCCGGGGACCGTGCGGGAGGCGGCGGCGAGCGCCTGCGCGGCGACCTGCCCGCCGAAGACCCGGGGGACGACGGCGGAGCGGCTCCGGCCGCGGAAGATGTCGCGGTCCACCCGCTCCAGGTCCAGCAGGGCGAGCAGGGCGGCCAGGGCGGCGTCCGGGTCGGCGGCCCCGCCCACGCCGGGGCCGCCGGGGGGCGCCCCGGCCGGGCCGGTGTCGTCGGTCATCGTCTCGTGCGCGACTCTCTGTGCGGCTTCCGGCGCGGCTTCCGGCGGCCGGTTCACAGCCCCATGGACTTGGCGACGATGGAGCGCATGACCTCGCTGGTTCCGCCGTAGATGCGGGTGACGCGGGTGTCGGCGTAGAGCCGGGAGATCGGGTACTCCCGCATGTAGCCGTAGCCGCCGTGCAGTTGCAGGCACCTGTCGATGACCTTCGCCGCCAGCTCGGTGGTGAACAGCTTGGCGGAGGCGGCGTCGGCGGGGGTCAGCTCCCCGGCGTCCATGGCGTCCAGCGCCCGGTCCACGACCGCCTGCATGGCGTCCACGTCCGCCTTGCAGTCGGCGAGCGTGAACTTGGTGTTCTGGAAGGCGGCCACCGGCTTGCCGAAGACGGTGCGGTCCGTCACGTACTCCTGCGCGAAGCGCACGGCGGCCGCGGCCTGCGCGTAGGCGCCCAGCGCGATGCCCAGCCGCTCCTGCGGGAGGTTGTGGGTGAGGTAGGAGAACGCCTCGCCCTCCTCGCCGAGCAGGTCCTCGACGGGCACCCGGACGTCGGTGAAGGACAGCTCGGCGGTGTCGGAGGACTTCAGGCCCAGCTTGTCGAGGTTGCGGCCGACGGCGTAGCCCTCGCTCCCGGCGTCCACGACCAGGATGGATATGCCGGTGCGCCGGTCCTGCGGGGAGGGCGGGGCGGTGCGGCAGCAGACCAGGACGCGGTCGGCCTGCACGCCGCCGGTGATGAAGGTCTTGGCGCCGTTGAGGACGTAGTGCGTGCCGTCCTCCGACAGCTTCGCGGTGGTCTTCATCCCGGCCAGGTCGGAGCCGGTGCCGGGCTCGGTCATGGCGATGGCGGTCATCATCTCGCCGGTGACGAAGGGCGGCAGCCAGCGGCGCTTCTGCTCCTCGGTGGCGTACTTCAGCAGATAGGGCAGGCACAGCGCGGTGTGGACGCCGGAACCGCCGAAGCTGACGCCGGCGCGGGCGGTCTCCTCGGTGATGACTGCCTGGTACTTGAAGCTGGTCTCGCCGGCGCCGCCGTACTCCTCGGGCACCTCGATCCCGAACACGCCCAGCTCGCCGAGGGACAGATAGAACTCGCGGGGGACGTAGCCCTGCTTCTCCCACTCGTCGTAGTGGGGGACGACCTCGGCGGCGATGAAGTCGCGGATGGTCTCGCGGAACGCCTCGTGGTCCTCGTTGAACACCGTGCGCCGCATGTCATCGCCTCCTGAGGGCTGGAAACCAAGCGCTTGCTCAGTCGCAAGCTACCCAAGGGTCACTCGGACTGTCCAGAGGGTTCCGGTGCCGCGGCGGCGTTCCGCGGGCGGCCGTGGGCGAGGTCACATGGCCGCGGCGGGCCGCCCGGCCTCCCGCGCGGCCCCTTCCGCGGCCGCCGTGAGGGCACCGCGGGCCAGCCGGTGGAGGAGGGCGGCCGTCGTCTCCCGGTCCGGGAGGGCCGAGGGGCGGCTGAGGTGGGGCGTGGAGTTGAGCAGACCGAAGACGGCGTGGACCGAGGCGCGGGCCTCCTTCTCCGGCAGGACCGGATGGACCTCGCGGACGACCCCCACCCACAGCTCCACGTACTGGCGCTGGAGCTGCCGCACCAGCTTGCGGTCGCTGTCGCGCAGCCGGTCCAGCTCGCGGTCGTGGAGGGTGATCAGCGCCCGGTCGTCGAGGGCGAAGTCGATGTGGCGGCCGACGAGCGCGTCCAGGGTGGCCTCCGGGGCGAGCCCCGCCTCGGCGGACTCCGCCAGACAGCGGCGCCCGCCCCGGTACAGCCGCTCGCTGATACCGACCAGCAGCTCGGCGAGCATCGCGTCCTTGCCCGCGAAGTGGCGGTAGAGCCCGGGACCGCTGATGCCGACCGCCGCGCCTATCTCGTCCACGCCGACGCCGTGGAAGCCGCGCTCGGCGAACAGGCGGGCGGCCGCACCGAGGATCTGCTCGCGGCGGGTGAGGGCGTCGGTCCTGGTGTCCATGGGGGAAATTGTAGACAGCCGCGTTAGCGAGCGTTAACCTGGCGAGGAGGTTAACGGTCACTAACCGCTCTCCGGAAGCAGTCCGGAAGCAGCACCGACGGCTCACCGGCGGCTCACCGACCGAGCGAGGAGGCTCGCAGGACATGCAGGCACCGCAGCAGGCGTCGCAGCAGGCACCGCCGCTGTCCACCACGGTGGACCCGGCCTCCGGGGCGGCCCGGGCCAACGAGGCCGCCCACCGCGAGCTGGCCGCCCGGCTGCGCGAGAAGCTCGCCGCGGCCCGGCTGGGCGGCGGCGAGCGGGCCCGGGAGCGGCACACCGCGCGCGGCAAGCTGCTGCCGCGCGACCGGGTGGACGCCCTGCTGGATCCGGGCTCGCCCTTCCTGGAGCTGGCGCCGCTCGCGGCGGACGGGATGTACGGCGGGCAGGCGCCCGCCGCGGGGGTGATCGCCGGGATCGGCCGGGTCTCGGGCCGTGAGGTGGTCGTCGTGGCCAACGACGCCACGGTCAAGGGCGGCACCTACTACCCGATGACGGTCAAGAAGCATCTGCGTGCCCAGGAGGTGGCCCTGGAGAACCGGCTGCCGTGCGTGTGCCTGGTGGACTCCGGTGGCGCCTTCCTGCCCATGCAGGACGAGGTCTTCCCCGACCGGGAGCACTTCGGGCGGATCTTCTACAACCAGGCGCGGATGTCCGGCGCCGGCATCCCGCAGATAGCGGCGGTGCTCGGCTCGTGCACGGCGGGCGGGGCCTACGTGCCCGCGATGAGCGACGAGGCGGTGATCGTGCGGGGCCAGGGCACGATCTTCCTGGGCGGCCCGCCGCTGGTGAAGGCGGCCACCGGCGAGGTCGTCACGGCCGAGGAACTGGGCGGCGGCGAGGTCCACTCCCGGGTCTCCGGGGTGACCGACCACCTCGCCGAGGACGACGCGCACGCCCTGCGGATCGTCCGGCAGATCACGGCCACCCTGCCGGAGCGCGGTCCCCTGCCCTGGCCGGTGCGGCCGGTGGAGGAGCCCGCGGTCGATCCGGCGGGGCTGTACGCGGCGGTCCCGGTGGACTCGCGCACCCCCTACGACGTGCGGGAGGTCATCGCCCGCGTGGTGGACGGCTCACGGTTCGCGGAGTTCAAGGCCGAGTACGGCACGACGCTGGTGACGGGCTTCGCGCACGTCCACGGCCATCCGGTGGGGATCGTCGCCAACAACGGCATCCTGTTCTCCGAGTCCGCCCTCAAGGGCGCCCACTTCGTCGAACTGTGCGACCAGCGCGGCATCCCGCTGCTGTTCCTGCAGAACATCTCGGGCTTCATGGTGGGCCGCGACTACGAGGCGGGCGGCATCGCCAAGCACGGCGCGAAGATGGTGACGGCCGTGGCCTGCGCCCGGGTGCCCAAGTTGACGGTGGTGGTCGGCGGCTCCTACGGCGCGGGCAACTACTCGATGTGCGGCCGGGCCTACTCGCCGCGCTTCCTGTGGATGTGGCCGAACGCCAAGATCTCGGTGATGGGCGGCGAGCAGGCCGCCTCGGTGCTGGCCACCGTCAAGCGCGACCAGCTCGCGGCGCGCGGCGAGGAGTGGAGCACCGAGGACGAGGAGGCGTTCAAGGCCCCGGTCCGCGAGCAGTACGAGACCCAGGGCAACGCCTACTACGCCACCGCCCGGCTGTGGGACGACGGGGTGATCGACCCGCTCCAGACCCGCACGGTGCTCGGTCTGGCGCTGACGGCGTGCGCCAACGCCCCGCTGCCCGCGAAGGACCCGGCGGCGCCCGGCTACGGCGTCTTCCGGATGTGAGGGGATGCGTTCCATGACCGACACGGCACGTTCCACGAGCGGCCCGGTACGTTCCACGGCCGGCGCGGTGCCCGGCACGATGTTCGACACGGTGCTCGTCGCCAACCGCGGCGAGATCGCCGTCCGCGTCATCCGCACGCTGCGGCGGCTGGGGGTGCGCTCGGTCGCCGTGTACAGCGACGCGGACGCCGGGGCCCGGCACGTACGGGAGGCCGACACCGCGGTGCGGATCGGCCCGGCCCCGGCGGCCGAGAGCTATCTGTCGATCGAGCGGCTGCTGGAGGCCGCCGGGCGGACCGGCGCGCAGGCCGTACACCCCGGTTACGGCTTCCTCGCCGAGAACGCCGCCTTCGCCCGCGCGGTGGCGGCGGCCGGACTGGTCTTCGTCGGCCCGCCCGCCGGGGCCGTCGAGCTGATGGGCGACAAGATCCGCGCCAAGGAGACGGTGCGGGCGGCCGGGGTGCCGGTGGTGCCGGGCAGCAGCGGCGGCGGTCTCACCGACGCCGAGCTGGCCGCCGCCGCCCTGGACGTCGGCATGCCGGTGCTGCTCAAGCCCTCGGCGGGCGGCGGCGGCAAGGGCATGCGGCTGGTGCGCGAGGAGACGCGGCTCGCCGAGGAGATCGCCGCCGCGCGGCGCGAGGCCCGCGGCGCCTTCGGTGACGACACCCTGCTGGTGGAGCGGTGGATCGACCGGCCCCGGCACATCGAGATCCAGGTCCTGGCCGACGGCCACGGAGGCGTCGTGCACCTGGGCGAGCGCGAGTGCTCCCTCCAGCGCCGCCACCAGAAGATCGTCGAGGAGGCCCCCAGCCCGCTGCTGGACGACACGACGCGCGCCGCGATGGGCGAGGCCGCCGTCCGTGCCGCCCGCTCCTGCGGCTACACCGGTGCGGGCACGGTGGAGTTCATCGTCCCCGGCGGCGATCCCAGGGCGTACTGCTTCATGGAGATGAACACCCGCCTCCAGGTCGAGCACCCGGTGACGGAACTGGTCACCGGCCTGGATCTGGTGGAGTGGCAGCTCCGGGTCGCGGCGGGCGAGCCGCTGCCCTTCGGGCAGGAGGACGTCTCCCTCACCGGTCACGCCGTCGAGGCCCGGATCTGCGCGGAGACGGCACGGCTTGCGGGGGGCGCGGGGGGCGGCGGCGCGGGAAGCGGGCGGGTGGACTTCCTGCCGTCGGCCGGCACCGTCCACCTGCTGTCCGAGCCGTCGGGCGAGGGCGTCCGGGTGGATTCCGGGCTCGCGCCGGGCACCGAGGTCGGCACCGGCTACGACCCGATGCTCGCCAAGGTGATCGCCCACGGCCCCGACCGGGCCACCGCCCTGCGGCGGCTGCGCTCCGCCCTGGCCGGGACGGCGGTACTGGGCGTGGAGACCAACACCGCGTTCCTGCGCGCCCTGCTGGCCCACCCCGCGGTGGTCTCCGGCGAGCTGGACACCGGCCTGGTGGACCGCGAGGCCGCCGCGCTGCTGCCCGCGGCCGTCCCCGCCGAGGTGTACGGGGCGGCGGCGCTGCTGCGCCACGCCGCGCTGGAACCGGCCCCCTCCCCCGCCGGCTGGACGGACCCGTTCTCCGTACCGAGCGGCTGGCGGCTGGGCGGCGAGCCCGCCTGGACGGTCCACCGGCTGCGGGCACCGGGCCGCGATCCGGTGGCGGTACGGGTGCGCGGCCGGGCCGCCGGGGCCGAGGTGCGGGTCGGGGACGCCCCCGCGGTGCAGGCCGCGCTGCGCACCGGCGCCGGCCCGGACACCGGCGGCGGCCCCGGCGAGTCGGGAGAGCCCGGCCGGGTGTTGCTGGAGTGGGACGGGACGGTCCACTCCTTCGCCCATGCCCGCGCCGACGGCGACCAGTGGCTCGGCCGGGACGGGCAGAGCTGGCACCTGACCGGCCACGACCCGGTCGAGGCGGCTCTGCGGGGCGGCGGGGCGCACGGCGCGGACGCGCTGACGGCGCCGATGCCCGGCACGGTCACCGTCGTCAAGGTGTCCGCCGGTGAGGAGGTCACCGCGGGCCAGAGCCTGCTGGTGGTGGAGGCGATGAAGATGGAGCACGTCATCGCCGCGCCGTACGACGGGACGGTCACCGAGCTGGACGTCACGCCCGGCAGCACGGTCGCCATGGACCAGGTGCTCGCCGTCGTCGAGCCCCGCGGCACCGGGGACGCCGGGACCGCCCCGAACACAGCCGGGGAGGCTTCCCGATGACCACCGGACTGCCCATGGCCTTCCCCACCGAGGGGCTGCCCGCCCGGGTCCGCGTCCACGAGGTCGGGCCGCGCGACGGCCTGCAGAACGAGGCGACGCTCGTGCCCGTCGAGGTGAAGGCGGAGTTCGTCCACCGGCTCGCCGACGCCGGGCTGCGCACCGTCGAGGTGACCAGCTTCGTCCACCCGAAATGGGTGCCCCAGCTCGCCGACGCCGAGCGGCTCCTCCCCGCCGTGGCCGGCCTCGCCGACCGCCCGGGGGCGGACGCCGTACGGCTGCCGGTGCTCGTGCCGAACAAGCGCGGCCTGGACCGGGCGCTGGCCCTCGGTGCCCGGGACGTCGCCGTCTTCGCCAGTGCCACCGAGTCCTTCGCCAGGGCCAACCTCAACCGCACGGTCGACGAGTCGCTGGAGATGTTCGCACCGGTGGTCGCCCGGGCCAGGGAGGCGGGTGCCGGGGCGCGCGGCTACCTGTCGATGTGCTTCGGGGACCCGTGGGAAGGCCCGGTGCCCCTCGACCGGGTGGTCGGCGTCTGCCGCCGGCTGCTCGACCTCGGCTGCGACGAGCTGAGTCTGGGCGACACCATCGGGGTGGCCACCCCCGGGCATGTCACCGCCCTGCTGACCGCCCTGAACGAGGCGGGTGTGCCCACCGGCCGGCTCGCCGTCCACTTCCACGACACCTACGGCCAGGCCCTGGCCAACACCCTCGCCGCGCTCCGGCACGGCGTCACCACCGTCGACTCCTCCGCGGGTGGTCTCGGGGGCTGCCCGTACGCGAGGAGCGCCACCGGCAACCTCGCCACCGAGGACCTGGTGTGGATGCTGCACGGCCTCGGCATCGACACCGGGATCGATCTCGGCCGTCTCACCGCCACCAGCGTGTGGATGGCCGACCACCTGGGACGGCCGAGCCCGTCCCGCACGGTCCGCGCCCTGGCCGGCCGGAGCACCTTCCAGGACGTCTCCCGCGACTCCCGCGACTCCCACAAGGAGCAGTGAAGCCATGTCCCTTGACCACCGCCTCTCCCCCGAGCACGAGGAACTGCGCCGCACCGTGGAGGAGTTCGCGCACGAGGTCGTCGCACCGAAGATCGGGGAGTTCTACGAGAACCACGAGTTCCCCTACGAGATCGTCCGGGAGATGGGCCGGATGGGCCTGTTCGGCCTGCCCTTCCCCGAGGAGTACGGAGGGATGGGCGGTGACTACCTCGCCCTGTGCCTGGCCCTGGAGGAACTGGCCCGGGTGGACTCCTCCGTGGCCATCACCCTGGAGGCCGCCGTCTCCCTGGGCGCCATGCCGATCCACCGCTTCGGCACCGAGGAGCAGAAGCGCGAGTGGCTGCCGAGGCTGTGCTCGGGCGAGTCGCTCGGCGCGTTCGGCCTGACCGAGCCGGAGTGCGGATCGGACGCGGGCGGCACCCGCACCACCGCCGTCCGCGACGGCGACGAGTGGGTGATCAACGGCACCAAGTCCTTCATCACCAACTCCGGCACCGAGCTCACCGGCCTGGTCACGGTCACCGCCGTCACGGGGCGGAAGCCCGACGGCCGCCCGGAGATCTCCACGATCATCGTCCCCGCCGGCACCCCGGGCTTCACCGCCGCCCCGCCGTACTCCAAGGTCGGCTGGAACGCCTCGGACACCCGCGAGCTGTCCTTCTCCGACGTCCGGGTCCCGCTCGCCAACCTGCTGGGCGAGGAGGGCCGCGGCTACGCCCAGTTCCTGCGCATCCTGGACGAGGGCCGCATCGCCATCTCGGCGCTGGCCACCGGGCTGGCGCAGGGCTGTGTGGACGAGTCCGTGGCCTACGCCAACACCCGCCGCGCCTTCGGCCGGCCGATCGGCGCCAACCAGGCGATCCAGTTCAAGCTCGCCGACATGGAGATGCGCGCCCACACCGCCCGGCTCGCCTGGCGCGACGCGGCGGCCCGGCTGGCGGCGGGTGAGCCGTTCAAGAAGGAGGCGGCCATCGCCAAGCTGCACTCCTCGCAGATCGCGGTGGACAACGCCCGTGAGGCCACCCAGATCCACGGCGGCTACGGCTTCATGAACGAGTACCCGGTGGCCCGTATGTGGCGGGACGCCAAGATCCTGGAGATCGGCGAGGGCACCAGCGAGGTCCAGCGCATGCTGATCGCCAGGGAGCTGGGCGTGGCCTCCTGAAGCCTCCCGGGGCCGCCGCACGACGGGGCGCCCGCGTGTTCGACCGCGCGGGCGCCCCGTCGTGTCCGCCGCGCGGTCCGGCGCGCATCTCCACGCATGAGACCTGGAAAGCGGC
This sequence comes from Streptomyces carminius, assembly GCF_002794255.1. Classification (GTDB taxonomy): domain Bacteria; phylum Actinomycetota; class Actinomycetes; order Streptomycetales; family Streptomycetaceae; genus Streptomyces; species Streptomyces carminius. The sequence goes on along the minus strand of NZ_PGGW01000069.1, from coordinate 184,635 downwards.
AATGCCTCCGTCGGCTCCGCTCCGAGGCCGGGTAAGCAACCGGTATCGGATACCGAGCGTATCCAGGAGGACGCATATGGCTAATCCCATCAGCGCGGGCGCCCTCGTCGCCGCGCTGCGGAAAGAGGGCGTCACGGTCGTCGAGGTCGGCGCCTGGCGCCGCCACAACCGCAACCACAGAGGACCGTGGGGGCCCGTCCACGGGGTGATGGTGCACCACACCGTCACCTCCGGCTCCGCCCGCACGGTGGAGATCTGCCGCAACGGCTACAGCGGTCTGCCGGGCCCGCTGTGCCACATCGTCATCACCAAGGACGGCCGCGCCCATCTTGTCGGCCACGGCCGGGCCAACCACGCCGGACTCGGCGACGACGACGTCCTGCGCGCGGTCATCGCCGAACGCCCCCTGCCTCCGGACAACGAGGCCAACACCGACGGCAACCGCCACTTCTACGGCATCGAGTGCGAGAACCTCGGCAACGGCCGCGACCCCTGGCCCGCCGTCCAACTCGAGGCCATCGAACGCGTCTCCGCCGCCATCTGCCGCCAACACGGCTGGAACGAACGCAGCGTCATCGGACACCTGGAGTGGCAGCCCGGCAAGATCGACCCACGCGGCTTCTCCATGAACGGCATGCGCACCCGCATCCGCGAACGCCTGCGACACAGCGCGGGCCGGGACGAACAGGAGGAGGACGAGATGCCCAAGGTGATCGGCGAGTACGAGGCCACCGACATCCGGCTGACCCCAGGGAAGTGGACGACCCTCGACATCAAGGGGGTGGACATCCTCCGGGGGGCCACGCGCTACCAGGCGATCGCCCATCTCGCCGCGCGGATCCCGGTGGGCTCCACCCTCCAGGGCCGCTTCTACCACCTGCGCACCGACGGCACCCGCTGGACGAGCCCGATCTGCGAGCGCGTCGGCACGGCGGGCAGCACCTTCGCGGACTTCCACAACTGCGGCAGCATCCGGGCGGACGAGCGGCTGCGGTTCGAGGCCGTCTACCACCCGGCCGTGCCGGGCGACACCGAGCCGGTGACCGTCACCACCTCCTGGCTGCGCGGCCTGTACTGGCCCTAGGAGCGGCAGTCGGCCGGGAGCCCGGACTGGAAGAACCGGGCTTCCGCACGGGACGGTTCCACCGGGCCGCCCCGGGGCGCGGGAGACGGCCGGCGCCTCGCCGGTTCCGGCGGAACGCCCCGTACGGGGCCACTGTTCACACGAGTGCGGAATTCCTAAGAATGCGACGAAAGAAGTCGTTTCCCGGCGCGAGCGGGTAGGAAGTAAACCAGTACCCCCCACCTCCTGTAGTCGGGAGAACACGCATGGCTACTCCTCTGAGTGCGAACAAAATCGTCGCCGCCCTCCGGAAGGAGGGCACCCGGGTCACCGGCGTCAGTGGCTGGCGCCACCACAACCGCAATCGCGCGGGCGCCTGGGGACCGGTGTACGGCGTGATGGTGCACCACACCGTCACCTCCGGCGCCAAACGCACGATCCAGATATGCCACGACGGCTACAGCGGTCTGCCGGGCCCGCTGTGCCACATCGTCATCACCAAGGACGGGGTCGTCACGATGGTCGGCCACGGCCGGGCCAACCACGCCGGACTCGGCGACGACGACGTCCTGCGCGCGGTCATCGCCGAACGCCCCCTGCCTCCGGACAACGAGGCCAACACCGACGGCAACCGCCACTTCTACGGCATCGAGTGCGAGAACCTCGGCAACGGCCGCGACCCCTGGCCCGCCGTCCAACTCGAGGCCATCGAACGCGTCTCCGCCGCCATCTGCCGCCAACACGGCTGGAACGAACGCAGCGTCATCGGACACCTGGAGTGGCAGCCCGGCAAGATCGACCCACGCGGCTTCTCCATGAACGGCATGCGCACCCGCATCCGCGAACGCCTGCGACACAGCGCGGGCTGGAACGGCGCCACCGGGGCCCGCGCGCTCCTGGACTCGGGCGCCTACGAGAGCGCCGACCGGCACTGACCGCCGACCGGCGCCGACCGGCGCCGCCCGGCGCTCCGGGACCGGCCGGGGGAAGGGAGTCCGCTCCCGTTCCGTCCGGCACGGCCCGCGTCCGGCAGGGGCTGCCACAATGGCGTCATGGCCGAGATTCTCCAGCGGGCGGGGACCTGGACGTTCGACGGCGACACCGTGCGCATCGTGCCGGGACACCACAAGAGCGTGCACAAACTGCGGAAGCTGCTCGGCGAGGTGGCGGTGCCGCTGGCGGCGGTGGCGGGGATCGCGTACGAACCGGGGCGCCGGAGCGGCTGGCTGCGCCTGAGGCTGCGGCACGGGGCCGATCCACTGTTGCAGGCCGCCGCCGGACGGCTGCCCGACGCGGCCGATCCGTACCGGCTGGAGGTCGAGCCGGACCGCTCCGGGGTCGCCGAGTACTTCGTGGCCGAACTCCGCAACGCGCTGCTGCTGGAGCAGGTACCCGTGGAGGAGCCCTGCGACCGCTATCTGCTGCCCGGTCCGCCGGTGCCGCTGTCGGTGCAGGGCACCGACGGCACGGCCTCCTTCGACGGGGAGCGCGTCCGGCTCGACTGGAACTGGGTGGCCGAGGGCGGCAAGTCCTCGGCCGGTCCCCGGGCGTTCGCCCTGCACGAACTGGAGGGCGTGCAGTGGACTCCGGCGATCGGCTGGGAGAACGGCAGCCTGCGGTTCCGGCCCAAGGGCGCGCACGCCGTGCTCAAACCGGAGCACGACCCCAACTGCCTGGTGCTGTGGGGCGTACGGCAGGCCAAGGACGTCAGCTCGGTGCTGGTCGCCGCCGCCGTGACCGCCCGGCTGCCGCACCCCTCGGCCGACTCCTCCACCGCCGCGCCGGCGGGCGGTGACGCCCCGGCCGCGCTCACCAAGGGCGGCTCCTCCGGCGCCGGGGCGGACGGCCGGGACGACCCGGAGGTCCTGGACGCCCTGCTGCGGCGGCTGCGGGAGCTGGGCGAGCTGCACCGGGAAGGGGTCCTCACCGACGAGGAGTTCACCGCGGCCAAGCAGGCGGTGCTGCGCCGCTTCTGAGCCCTCCGGCGGGCCCGGCCGGGCCGGGACCGGGCGTTCCCGCCGGGGAGCGGGCTGTCGAGAGGGACCCCGCCGCATCGGAGAACCCCGGAGACCAACGGCGGAGAGGGGCCGAGGACCGCGCGGACGCGTCCCGGCCGTCGCACACGGTGAGCGGGCGGGGGCCGAGCGCGCGGTCGTCGTGCCGCGCGACGAGCCGGGCCGGGACGCCGACAGGCCACCTGCTCCGGCGAAGCTCGTGAACACGGGGAGACGGCGGACGCCACAGAGGTGGGCGGTCCCCTCCTCCGTGCCACCAGACGGACGAGGGGACCGCCTCCAGGCCGCCGGTGTCGCCCATTACACCGGCGGTGGGCCGCTGCGTGGGACCGTCACTTCCCACGCGGCGGCGCGCTGTTCCCTATATGCCCGTCACAAGCGCGCAATCCACCCCTACCGATGAGTAGATTCGCCGGTTCGCGCCGGTTCGCGCCGGTGCGGGGCGGTGCGGGCGGCCGGTCGAGGCGGAAGCCGGGAGCACGGACCCGGCACGGGGCCGGGGCCGGGGCCGGAGCAGCGCCGTCACGGAATGACGACGACCGGGCGCCGCGCCCGGCGGGCGAGCCGGCCGGCGACCGAGCCGAAGATCCGGCCGACGAGTCCGTGGGTGGAGCCGACGACGATGGCGTCGGCCTCGTACTCCCGGCCGACCTCCTCCAGCTCGTGGCAGATGTCCCCGCCGCGCTCGACGAGTATCCAGGGCACCTCGGACAGGTGGTCCGCGCAGGCCAGCTCCAGCCCCAGGACCTCGGTGCGGTGGTCGGGCACGTCCACGAAGACCGGCGGCTCGCAGCCCGCCCACACGGTCGTCGGGAGCCGGTTGGCCACATGGACGATGATCAGGCCGGAGTCGGCACGCCGCGCCATGCCGGTGGCGTAGGCCAGCGCCCGCTCACTCGACATGGAACCGTCGAATCCCACCACGACCCCGTGCTGGAAAGCCGGATCGCAGGAGTGGCGAGCCTCATCAGCCGCCTGGGGCGTCGCCGTCGGATCGGCGACCCGCCTGCGGTCCGCGGGGTCGGGCATCTTGTGTCCAGACATCGGTAACTTCACGTGTGCCTAGGGATGCGACCAGAAGTCATCTTCCTCAGCCCATACCCCCTAGGGTACGTCGGCACTCCCCTTCTGCCCAACGGCTGCGGTCACTGCCGGTGCAGCATGCCGGAGCGGAAGGCATTGCGCAATGCCCGGGCCCCGCCGCGCCCCGCCGGGAGGGCCCTGGGGAGGCCCCTCGGGGGCCGCCGGGAGGTCACCGGACGTCTTCCCCTGCGACATTCTCCCCGCCCCGGAGAATCCGCCCTCCGCCTCCCCCCTCCCGGTCTTCCGGCAACCCGCGCCCGCGCCCGCATCCGCCGCCGGACGGCCGGGGACGCGGACCCGCCCGCCGAACCCCGGCGAGCACCCCCCGGCGCCCCGCCGGGCGAGGGGCGGCGGGGCGTCGCAGTCGCACCGGCGCCCGGCGCGCTCCGGCCCGGAAACCCGCAGCGGTAGGAGTCTCCCGACGCGGAACGCACGCCTCCGGAAAGCCGGATCCCGCGTTCTGGGCTCCTGTACTTTTCGGCCAAGTTCCAGCCGTGGTACACAACTTGCCAGAGCGAATCGGTGAACTCGCCCACCTGGGCGGGAACGAGCAGGGGGAACGGGTGCACCCGACGGACAGATGGCGACGAAGCAAGGCGTTCTTCACAGAGAGGCCACCGAATGAAACCCTTCGTGATCGAACGCTTCGCGCCAAGTTGTCATGTCGACATAGCGGTGAGTGGTGAACTTGTCCCGTCAGCCACGCGAGACACAGTAGATTCGATCTTGACTGACCACGGCGGGGGAATCGTGCAGGACCGGAAGGACGCGACGACTGAGGGGGGCTTAGTTCCATGAGCCAGGAGCCAACGCACGGCCCTGGGACGACGCGCAAACTGGCCGCGCGCCGCCGCCGCGAGATCGTCGCCGTACTGCTCTTCGGCGGCGGCCCGATCTTCGAGAGCTCCATCCCGCTGTCCGTCTTCGGCATCGACCGGCAGGACGCCGGCGTTCCCCGCTACCGCCTCCTGGTGTGCGCGGGCGAGGACGGACCCCTGCGCACCACCGGCGGTCTGGAGCTGACCGCGCCGTACGGCCTGGAGGCGCTCTCCCGGGCGGGCACGATCGTCGTACCCGCCTGGCGTTCCATCACCCAGCCGCCGCCCTCGGCCGCGCTGGAGGCCCTGCACCGGGCCCACGAGGAGGGCGCCCGCCTCATCGGCCTGTGCACGGGAGCCTTCGTGCTCGCCGCGGCCGGGCTGCTGGACGGGCGGCCGGCGACCACGCACTGGATGTACGCGCCCACGCTCGCCAAACGCTATCCGGCGGTCCACGTGGATCCGCGGGAGCTGTTCGTGGACGACGGCGACATCCTCACCTCGGCCGGTACGGCGGCCGGCATCGACCTGTGCCTGCACGTGGTGCGCACCGACCACGGCGCCGAGGCGGCGGGAGCCCTGGCCCGCCGCCTTGTCGTACCGCCCCGGCGCGGCAACGGCGGACAGGAGCGCTACCTGGACCGGTCTTTACCCGAGGAGATCGGCACCGACCCGCTCGCCGAGGTCGTCGCCTGGGCCCTGGAGCACCTCCACGAGCAGTTCGACGTGGAGGCGCTCGCCGCGCGCGCGTACATGAGCCGCCGGACCTTCGACCGGCGGTTCCGCTCGCTGACCGGCAGCGCGCCGCTGCAGTGGCTGATCACCCAGCGGGTGCTCCAGGCGCAGCGGCTGCTGGAGACCTCCGACTACTCGGTCGACGAGGTCGCCGGACGCTGCGGCTTCCGCTCGCCGGTCGCGCTGCGCGGCCACTTCCGGCGGCAGCTGGGCGCCTCCCCGGCCGCCTACCGGGCGGCCTACCGGGTGCGCACCCGGCCGGAGAGCGGGGGCGGTCCGGGCGGTGAGGAGCGCGGCGCCGAGGTCCGTACGGACTCCGGCACCACGGCCGAACCGGCCGGTGCCGGGCACGGTCCCGGGCGCACGGCGCGACACGAGCGGGGCGAGCGCCGGGGCCGCGGCGACCGGGTGGACCGCGGCGAGCGGGGAGAGAAGCGGGGAGAAAGGGGAGAACGGAGCGAGCAGCACAAGCCGGATTCCGACTCCTACAGCTCGCGTCTGCCCTCCCAGCGGGACCGTACTCCCGGGAGGGCCCCGTAGGCTGGGACACATGAACGATCACATGGTGTGGATCGACTGCGAGATGACCGGGCTCTCGCTGTCCGACGACGCTCTCATCGAGGTGGCGGCCCTGGTCACCGACTCGGAGCTGAACGTGCTCGGTGACGGGGTGGACATCGTGATCCGTCCGCCCGCCGAGGCGCTGGACACCATGCCCGAGGTCGTGCGCGCCATGCACACCGCCTCCGGCCTGCTCGACGAGCTGGCCGGAGGCACCACGCTCCAGGAAGCCGAGCAACGGGTCCTGGAGTACGTCAGGAAGTACGTGCCGGAACCCGGCCGGGCACCGCTGTGCGGAAACTCGGTCGGGACCGACCGCGGCTTCCTGATGCGCGACATGCCCACCCTGGAGGGGTACCTCCACTACCGGATCGTCGACGTCTCCTCGGTCAAGGAGCTGGCCCGGCGCTGGTACCCCAAGGCGTACTACAACAGCCCGGAGAAGAGCGGCAACCACCGGGCGCTGGCGGACATCCGGGAGTCCATCGCGGAGCTGCGCTACTACCGCGAGGCGGTCTTCGTGCCGCTGCCCGGCCCGGACTCCGACACGGCCCGGAAGATCGCCGCCCGGCACGTGCTGCCCGCCGACGGATAAGGGTGCGCGGGGACCGGCGGCAACCCTGTACACTCTTCTTGGCCGGTGCGGAAGAGCACTGGTCGTGGTGGGTATAGCTCAGCTGGTAGAGCACCTGGTTGTGGTCCAGGATGTCGCGGGTTCGAGTCCCGTTACTCACCCTTGTGGAGAGGCCCCGGCCCGGGGAGACGGGCCGGGGCCTTCGCCGTCGTGCACTGCGGGTGTGCAGGCGGCCGGCCCGTCCCGTCCCGGGAGGACGGCGGGGGCACGTTCCCGTCCCCGCCCGCACCGGCCCCCGGCCGCGGGTCACAGCAGCCGTACACCGCGCCGGGCGAGGTAGGCCACGGGGTCGACGTCCGAGCCGTAGCCGCGGCGGTCGCGCACCTCGAAGTGGAGATGCGGGCCGGTGGTCCGGCCGGTGTCACCGGAGGAGCCCAGCCGGCTGCCGGCCCGCACCCGCGCCCCGGCCGAGGTGGAGACCTCCGACAGATGGGCGAAGAGCACGTAGTGGCCGTCGTCCATCCGGATCTTCACCGCTTTCCCGTAGGAACCGGCCCAGCCGGCGAGCACCACGGTGCCGGTGCCGACCGAGTACACCGGCGTACCGACCGGCATGGCGAAGTCGATGCCGGTGTGGCGGCCCGCCTGCCATCTCCCGGGAATGCCGTAGGGCGCCGTCACCCGGTGGTCCCCCGCCACCGGGCGGGCCCAGCGGCCGGTGGCCGCCGCCCGGCGCTCTCCCGCGGCGACCGGTACGGCCGCTCCCAGCGCCGCCAGTGCCGCCGCGCGCAGCACCAGCCCACGCCGGCTCGGCGTCCACCGCAGCCCGTCCCGGCCTCCGTCCCCGGGTGCGTTCCGGTGTCCGTTCCGGTGTCCGTCCAGCCGTCCGTCCCGTGCTGCCATCGTTTCTGACCTCCCGTTCGGCGGTGCCATCGACGTGTCGGTGTGATGACACGTCAGCGCGGGCGCTCCCGCATCTCCACGGCCGCCCGCCGGACCGCCGAACGGCGTAGCGTCCCGGCCCGGCCGCGGAGGTCAAGCGCCGTTTCCCGGGGCGTGGTTGCGGCCCCCGGCCCGGCGGCACACGACAATCCCCTTACCGGTGAATGGACTGAACCACCCCGGCGGGCGGTCCCGCCGTCGGCGGTGTCCGCACGGCCCGGGAGGCCATGGGAGGCCCCGTGGTCCGGGGTGTGCCGAACGGGCGAGCCCCACCGGAGGGTTGCCGCCGCGGGCCCGGCGGCGGGTTCCGGAACCGCGGCGCGGAGGAATGTGGCGGGGAAGGCTTCCGACGACGGGTACGGGCCGCTGCCGGAGCACCGCCGGGCGGTACCGGTCGGCGGTACCTCCCGGCGGCCGTCCCCTGCCGCACTCCCGCGGGGCCGCCTTCGCCGTGCCGGACCGCACCGCCCGGCTCGCCGTGGGTGGTACGCCGCCGCCCGGGGCGTCCGGCGGCGCCGTGGCACTCCCCGGGGTCCCGGACCCGTCCGGGCGGGGAGGGCCACTGTGACTTCTTCCGGGCCGCTCCCCGGCGCCGGGGAGCGGCTGAGCCGCCCCACGGACCGCGGGGCGCCCGGCGGGACGGCGGCCGCCTCCGGCACCGCCGTTCCGGTGAGGCCGTAGGTCCGTCCACCCGCGCCCGCCGCCGGGCGCCTCGTACGCCGCCACGGCCGGATGTGCCCGTCCCTCCCCGGGACGGCGATCGTCGCGCGGGCCGGGGGCCGCGCGTCTTCCGCGCGGTGCGGCGGCGGGCGGTGCGCGGAAGGGGTGGAGACCGCGGCTCCGCGCCGGGACCCGGCGGGGAAGAGGCAGGGAAGAGGCGGGGAAGGTCTCGGGAGGCCGACTGGCCGGGCGCGGCCGCGCCGCGGGGGCGTGAACGGGCTCCGTACGTCCGGGCCCGCGGGTACGGCCCGGCCGGGCCGTGACGCACGCGACCGCGGCCGTCCGGCACACCGGCACCGGGAGTGATCCTGGCGTCGGCGCGGGACGACCGCGGCCGTCTGGTGCGGCCGGGCAGCGGAGAGGCGGGGGAGGAAAACCGCTGCCCGGCTCATCACCGGCTGGTGGGGCTGGCGGAACGTGTGGTGCGGTGGTGCGGGTGATCCGGCTCGTGCCGCCGGACCGGCCGGACTGCGCGGGTCGGTAGTGGATCTCGGAGGTGGATCAGTGGTGGATCAGTGGTGGTTCGGTTGGAAGGCCCCCCGGTGCGGCCGCCGTCGACCAGACCGGACCGGGGGGCCGGCTCGTGCTCCCCTTCGGTTACTCCTCAGCCGTCACTCGTCGCCGAAGAGGTCCGCGTAGGTCGCGTAGGCGAGAGCGGCGTCCGCCTGCGCCCAGAAGCGGTGGTAGGTGAACGTCGGCGCCTCGCCGCCGTTCAGGTAGCTCTCCACCTTGTTGAACTGCGGGTCGTCCTGGTAGAAGGACCGGATCGACAGGAAGGTGGAGCCGGGCTCGATCTCGTCACCGTTGGGCATGGTGCCGCTCCAGCCCGAGGGGATGTAGACCTCGTCCTCGAAGCGCTCGTAGTCGGTACGGGTCTCCTCGATGCCGATGCCCAGGTCGTCCTGGTGCTGCCACATGGCGTCGATCAGCGCCTTGCCGGTCTCCCTGGCCTCGGTGTCACCGGACTCGGCCGCGTAGTACATCAGCGTCCTGGCCAGCGCCGCGGTCACGCCGACGTCGGTGGTGTAGTCGCGGACGTTGACGTGCAGACCCGAGTTGTCACCGGGGTTGGAGGCGTTCCAGTCGTCGGGCTGACCGGACCACTCCAGGGTGGACGGGATCTGGTAGTTGCCGTCGGGGTTGACGGTGATCTCACCGAGGACCCAGTCGACCCACTTGTCCAGGACCTCCTTGGCGTCCGCGTTGCCCGACTCGTGGTAGAGCTCGGCGACCCGCTGCATCGACCAGGCCTGCATGCCGAACCACTGGTTCGACGGCGGGTCGTGGTAGACCGGCTTCTCGTCGTAGAACATCCCGTAGAAGGTGGCGGTGCCGGACGGCGGGGTGCCGTAGTTGCCGCCCCAGCTGTTGGTGGCGCCACCGGCGATCGCACCCTCGTCGGACTGCAGCCAGCGGTAGAGCTCCAGCTGCCGCTGCAGGCTCTTCTCCCAGTCGTCCGCGCCGGTGGCGCTCTTGGGCTCCAGCTCCGGGACGGTGGTCAGCGCGTAGGCCGCCATCGGGTTCTGGTAACCGAAGTGGTTGTGGCTGCTGCCGATGCGCCAGGCCCAGCCCGCGTCGGTGTCGGTGGCACCGCCCCAGGCGTAGTACCAGGACATCAGGTAGTGGGCGCTGTTCTTGCCGCTGCCGGCCGGGCAGGAGGAGGCGCCGACGCAGTCGCCGATCTCCTTGAAGTACTTGTCGAAGAAGGAGTAGCGAAGGTAGTCGCCCATCTTCGCGCCCTTCTCCAGCAGCCCGGAGATCTCCGACTTCTTGCCCTGCTCGTCGGCCCACATCTCGGCCCAGTACAGGGCCTGGATCGCGCGGGCGTCGGCGTCGGGGGCGTTGGTGAACTTCCACTGCTCGGCGTAGCCCTCGTCGTCGATGAACAGGTCGAGGTACCCGTTCTCACCGCCGAAGGTGTAGTCGTCGCAGGTGGGCTGCGGCACGGTCTCCCAGACCGACTCCTGCGAGCCGCGCTGGAAGGTGTTGATGTAGGAGGGACCCTCCTCGTCCGGGCCGCCCTGGCAGGTGGCGCCGGGGGAGTTGCCGAAGCCGTAGGTGTTGTCCACGTCCTGCAGCCAGTGCATGCCGTAGATCTCTTCGGTGCCGTAGGCCTGCCGCAGCTCGTCCGCGATCGGGTCCTCACCCACCGGGATGTCCGGGTTGATCGCCGAGGGGTAGTCCGACGGCTCCGGGTGCTCGGCCGCGTAGGTGGCCGGGCTGGACGGGTCGTAGAAGCTGTTGGTCGGCTGGTCCTCGGCCGTGGGGATCATGTAGTCCTCCATGACCTGCCACGACTCGTTCAGCGGACCCCAGTCCTCGGTGACCTTGCCGTACATCGCCTGCAGCCAGATCAGGTAGCTGTAGGCCTCGGAGGTCGTCTCGTGACCGTGGTCGGGCGCCTCGACGATCAGCGTCTCGACGGAGTGGTAGGGAATGCCCTCCGGCGAGAAGTACCCGTTGGCCGGGTCGAAGATCTTGTTGTAGAGGTCGAGGAACCGGTCCTCGTACTCGCCCGCGACGGCGTCCCCGCCGAGCTGGGTCACCTTGACCTCGGCGGCCTCGTGGCCGGGGGCGCTGATGGTGAAGGTGGCGGCGCCCGAGCCGGTGTCGGCCGCGGAGACCGTCACGGTCTGGGGGGCGGCCCAGTTCTCCGGCGTGAAGGTCAGCGCCTCGCCGTTGAGCACGGACACCCCGGAGTTGCCGTCGGTGCGGCGCACCGAGGCCGTCACGGTCTCGGTGGGCTTCTTGGAGAGCTTCACCGCGAAGGAGGCGGTCTCGCCCTGGCGCACTCCGAGCTGGGACGGGGTCACGACCACCGCGGGACCGGCGGTGACCTGGATGCCGGCGGGGACGGACTCACTCGACATGCCGTTGGAGTCGTGCGCGACGGCGTAGATCGAGTAGTTGCCCGCCGGGACGTCCTCCCAGTCGAAGCTGTAGGGCGCCGTGGTGTCGGAGCCCAGCAGCTCGGTGTCGCTGTAGAAGTCGACCTTCTCGATGGTGGCGCCGTCCTGCACGGGGCGCGCCTCGGCCGTCAGCTCGACGGTGCTGCCCGCGGTGTAGACCTGGCCGGCACCGGGGCTGACCAGGGTGGCGGCGGGGGCGGCGAGCGCGCCGTTGCAGCGGGTGCCGTTGACCGAGAACGCGGTCGGGTCGGCGTTGGTGCCGCTGTAGCTGAAGTTCGCACCCGCGGTGATCGCGTCACCGGCGGCGATCTTGGTGCTGTACTGCGGGCTCTTGACGGTGACCGTCCTGCCCGACTGCGACCACTGGCCGTTCCAGCCCTGCTGGAGCTTCTGGTTGCCGCTGTACTCGTAGGTCAGGGTCCAGTCGTCGATGGCCCCGGAGCCCCGGTTGGTGAGGGTGATGTTGGTGCTGAAGCCGGAGCCCCAGTCGTTCTTCTTGTAGTCGACGCTGCACTGGAGGGCGGCGGCCTGGGCGGTGCCACTGAGCGCCGTGGTCATTCCCAGCGGGAGGGAGATCGCCGCGGTGGCCGCGATCAGCAGCCTTCTGGATCTTCCTCGATGGCGCCTGGGTGGCGCTTCCGGTAACGGTAACGCTCGCATGCGGAGGTTCCCTCCTCGCGGCTCGGGGGTGGGGGGAGGTACGTGACACACGTACGGGGAACTGAACCAGTGGGAGCGCTCCCAAGGGTCAAGGTGGACATGACACCTGTCAAGAGTCTGAACGAAATGACCCTGTCGAAGAAATTCGTCCGGCCAATTCCTGAAGACACTCTGGCCACAAGCGGAAGTTGCCGCTACGTTCTCTTCTCGACCCAGTGGGAGCGCTTCCACAGTCGTGCGCCAGGAATGGCGCGTTCGACCGACAGGAGCCGCTTCATGTACCCCCCACCGCGCCCTCGGGCGTTGAACACCACTGCAAACGCGGCGCTCGTCACCGCCTCTCTTCACGGCCCCCATGGCCGGTTCAGTACACCTCAGCACGTTCCGCACGCCCCGGTTGTCCATACCGGGGAAAGCTCCCGGCGGGTTCGCCGGGAGGCGGGACCGGAGCGCGGTGTCGCTCCGTGCAACGACGGCGGTCGTTCCCCACCACAGCGGAGGCCGCCCTTCCCGGGTACGCACCCGTGACACGACCGCACCCCCCGACACACGGAGCTGGGCTCCGCCGTCATCCGGAGGAAGACCGGAAGGAAGAGAAGATCGCATGACAGGCACCAGAACGCCGGCGCGCAAGCGTCGGACGGCGTTACTGGCCGCGGGCGCGCTGCTCGGCGGCACGCTCGGGGCAGGCGCCCTGATGCAGGGGACCGCCTCGGCGGCACCCGCATGTACGGTCGACTACAAGATCGCCAACGAGTGGAGCTCCGGCTTCAGCGCCTCGGTCAAGGTGACGAACAGCGCCGCCGCCACCCTCAGCAACTGGAAGGTGGAGTGGGAGTTCGCCGGCTCCCAGCAGGTGAGCCAGGGCTGGAGCGCCTCGGTGACCCAGAGCGGCAAGAAGGTCACCGCCACCGCCCCGTCCTGGAACTCCACCCTGGCCACGGGCGCGTCCGCCGAGTTCGGCTTCAACGCCTCGTCCTCCGGGACGAACTCCATCCCCAGTTCGTTCACGCTGAACGGCGTCACCTGCAACGTCGACTCCGGCTCGGACGACGACAACGATGACGACAACAGCGACAACGACGACAACGCAGCGGCTCGCGTGGACAACCCCTACGAGGGTGCCCAGCTCTACGTGAACGAGGACTGGTCGCGTCAGGCCGCCGAGAGCGGCGGCGAGGCGATCGCCGACGAGCCGACCGCGGTGTGGCTGGACCGCATCGCCGCGATCGAGTCCGGTTCCGCCGGCGAGAACACCATGGGCCTGCGGGACCACCTGGACGCCGCCCTCGAGCAGGGTGCCGACGCGCTCCAGATGGTGACCTACAACCTGCCCGGCCGCGACTGCGCCGCGCTGGCCTCCCAGGGTGAGCTCGGTCCGGACGAGATCGACAAGTACAAGAACGAGTTCATCGACCCGATCGCCGAGATCCTGTCCGACTCGAAGTACGCGGACCTGCGGATCATCAACGTCGTCGAGATCGACTCGCTGCCCAACCTGATCACCAACGTGGGCAGCCGCGAGACCGCCACCGAGAACTGCGACGAGATGCTGGCCAACGGCAACTACGTCGAGGGCGTCGGCTACGCGCTCGCCACCTTCGGTGACATCGAGAACGTCTACAACTACATCGACATCGGCCACCACGGCTGGATCGGCTGGGACGACAACTTCTCCGCCACCGCCGAGCTGCTGTACGAGGCCTCCAACACCGCGGGCGCCACGGTGGACGACGTCGCCGGCTTCGCCGCCAACACCGCCAACTACGGTGCCACCGTCGAGCCGTACTTCTCCATCGACGACACCGTGGGCGGCAAGTCGATCCGCGAGGGATCCTCGTGGGTGGACTGGAACCGCTACGTGGACGAGCAGTCCTTCGCCCAGGCCTTCCGCGAGGAGGCCGTCAGCGTCGGCTTCAACTCGGACGTCGGCGTGATCATCGACACCTCCCGCAACGGCTGGGGCGGCCCGGACCGGCCCACCGGCCCGGCCTCGAAGGACGGAACCGCCGACGAGTACGTCGACGGCAGCCGTATCGACCGCCGCATCCACCTGGGCAACTGGTGCAACCAGGCCGGTGCCGGCCTCGGTGAGCGGCCGACCGCCTCGCCCGCCACGGGGATCGACGCCTACGCGTGGATCAAGCCCCCGGGGGAGTCGGACGGTACCGGTGAGGACATCCCGAACGACGAGGGCAAGAGCCCTGACGGAATGTGCGACCCGGACTACGAGGGCAACCCGCGCAACCAGAACAACCCGTCCGGCGCTCTGCCGAACGCCCCCGTCTCGGGCCACTGGTTCCAGGCCCAGTTCGAGGAGCTGCTGGAGAACGCCTACCCGCCGGTCGACTGATCACCCGCTGAGGTGAGACAGGAAGAACGGTAGAGCACATCGGGGGCCGGTCGGTACGCCGACCGGCCCCTTCGCCGTAAGCTCGGCGTATCGCGCGTCTCGTCCCCGCATCCCCCGGAGGGGGTCTGCCGTGAAGCGAACGCATCGAATACCGCACGCCCCGCGGACGGGGTGGGCCGACCGCTCCGGCGAAGGTCCCGGCCGCACGGCGGCACCGGGAGGTTCCGTACCGGGAGGTTCCGCGCCGAGAAGGCCCGCACCGGCGGAGCCGGCGGAGACCGCCCCGGCCCTGCGGCTACGAGGAGGTCCGGCGGACCAGCTCGGTCGGCAGCACCCGGCTCCGGCTCCCGCCCTGTCCCTCCTTACGCCCCGCGAGCTGCTCCAGCAGCACCCGGACCATCGCCCGGCCCATCTCCTCGATCGGCTGCCGCACACTCGTCAGCGGCGGATCCATGTGGCGGGCCACCGCCGAGTCGTCGAAACCGACCAGCGCCACGTCCTCGGGCACCCGGCGGCCCGACTCGCGCAGCACGGCCCGGGCACCGGCGGCCATCACGTCGGAGGCACAGAAGACGGCGTCCAGGTCGGGACGCCTGGCCAGCAGTTCCCGGGCGGCGCGGCGGCCGCCCTCCTCGGTGAAGTCGCCGCCGCCGACCAGTCGCTCGTCCTCCTCCAGACCGGCGGCCCGCAGCGCGTCCCGGTAACCCTGCAGACGGCACTGGGCCACGTACATGTCCGGCGGACCGGTGATGGTGGCCACCGCCCGGCGGCCGCGGCCGATCAGGTGCTCCACGGCGGCCTGCGCACCACCGGTGTTGTCGCAGTCCACATAGGGCACCGGCTCCTCGCCGCTGCGGCGGCCGCTGAGCACCGCGGGCATCTCGATCTGCTGCAGCAGGTCGGGCAGGGAATCGTCGGCGTGCACGGACAGCAGCAGTACGCCGTCCACCCGGTGGGCGCCCACGTAGTGGGCGAAGCGGTCGCGCTCCTTGGGTGTGCGGAGGAGGGTGAGCAGGAGCTGCATGTCGGTGTCGGCGAGCTCCGTGCTGACCCCGCGGATGATACCCGAGAAGTACGGTTCGGCGAAAAGCCTGGTCTCCGCCTCGGGAATCACCAGCGCGATCGCGTCGGTGCTGCCCGCCGCGAGGGCCCGGGCTGCCCGATTGGGCACATATCCCAGTTCGGCGATCGCCCGCTGGACGGCGGTGCGAGTCTGGTCGCTGACGTTGGCGGCGCCGTTGATGACCCGGGAGACGGTGCCGCGGCCGACCCCCGCGTAGGCGGCGACCTGCTCCAAAGTGGGCCGCTGCCCCCGCCGTCCGCTCACTGTCATGACCGCCTCCCCGGGTCGTACCAGCTCAAGTGCACAGGACCCGTCCGTCCCGCGCATAAGTATCGATCAGCCATTGAAGCTAACAGCCGGATAACTGCATCGGGTCAGTCTGTCCATTCCCTTGACACCCCCGCCAGAGAGCCGCAACCCTTCAACTCATCACATCTGGGAGCGCTCCCAAGGGACTTGACCCATACAGAAGCCACACGTTCGCACCCCCCGAGCCGCAGTGACGAACACCGCGGTCCCCCCACTTTCCCGGCCGGGAGTGAGACGTCAGGGCGCTAGGAGGACGCAGTGCGCAACCCCCGCACAACCCGCCGAGCCGTGGCCGCCGTGGCCGCTGCGGTGCTCGGCACCAGCCTGCTCGCCGGGTGCGCGAGCGATGACGACTCGGGCAACGGGTCGGGCAGCGGTGACACCGACGGCAAGACCGTCATCACGGTCGGTCTCTTCGGCACCTTCGGCTTCCAGGAGGCCGGTCTCTACAAGGAGTACGAGAAGCTCAACCCGAAGGTCAAGATTCAGCAGACCGTCATCGAGCGCAACGAGAACTACTACCCGCAGCTCCTGACGCGGCTCGGCAGCAACAGCGGTCTGGCCGACATCCAGGCCGTCGAGGTGGCGAACATCGCCGAGGTGGTCCAGACCCAGTCCGAGAAGTTCGTGGACCTGGGCAAGGCGGAGGGCGTCTCCAAGGACGACTACTTCGACTGGAAGTGGCAGCAGGCCACCACCCAGGACGGCAAGACCATCGGTCTGGGCACCGACGTCGGCCCGATGGCCCTGTGCTACCGCAAGGACCACTTCGAGGCCGCCGGTCTGCCCACCGAGCGCGAAGAGGTCGCCAAGCTGTGGGAGGGCGACTGGGGCAAGTACATCGAGGCCGGCAAGAAGTTCAAGGCCGACGGGCCCGAGGGCGTGGCCTGGGTCGACTCCGCCGGCGGTGTCTACAACGCGGTCATCTCCTCCAGCGCCAAGCGGTACTACGACGAGCAGGGCGAGCTGATCTACAAGGACAACCCCGCCGTCAAGGAGGCCTGGGACCTCGCCGCCGAGGCCGCCTCCGAAGGGCTGACCGACAAGAAGCAGCAGTTCACCCAGCCGTGGGACAAGGCGATGAACAACGGCACCTTCGCCACCATCTCCTGCCCCCCGTGGATGCTCGGCTACATCCAGGACAAGGGCGGTGACAAGGCCAAGGACAAGTGGGACGTCGCCCAGGCCCCCAAGCCCGGCAACTGGGGCGGCGCCTTCCTCGGCGTCCCCGAAGCCAGCAAGAACAAGGAAGAGGCGATCAAGTTCGCCGCCTGGCTGACCGCTCCCACCCAGCAGGCCAAGCTCTTCGCCGAGCGCGGCAGCTTCCCGAGCACCCCGGCGGCGTACGAGACCCCCGAGGTCGCCGACGCCAAGCACGAGTTCTTCTCCAACGCACCGATCGGCCAGATCTTCTCCACCGCCGCCCAGGGTGTGCCCACCCAGATCATCGGCCCGAAGGACCAGGTGATCCAGGAGAACATCGTCAACACCGGTCTGCTCCAGGTCGACCAGAAGGGTGTCTCGGCGGACAAGGCATGGGAGTCGGCCGTCAAGACAGTCGACAACGCACTGGACGAGTGATCGACAAGTGACCACCACCGGTTCGCCGGTGTCCGCGCCCCCCACCGACAAGGGGGGCGCGGGCCCGCGCCACAAGAGCGCTCCATCCTCCCGCGAGGAACGGCGGCGGGAACGCCGCAGCCGCTGGTACCAGCGGGACGTGAAGTGGAGCCCCTACGCCTTCGTCGCCCCGTTCTTCCTCTTCTTCGGGGCGTTCAGTCTGTTCCCGCTCCTCTACACGGGCTGGGCCTCCCTTCACAAGGTGTCGCTTACCGCCCCCACCGAGATGGAGTGGATCGGCCTGCGCAACTTCAGCAGGCTGCTCGACGACGACTTCTTCTGGAACGCCCTCCAGAACACCTTCACCATCGGCATCATCTCCACCGTCCCGCAGCTTCTGATGGCGCTCGGTCTGGCCCATCTGCTGAACTACAAGCTGCGCGGCGCGACGTTCTACCGCGTCGCGATGCTCGCCCCGTACGCCACCTCGGTCGCCGCGGCGACCCTGGTCTTCGTCATGATCTTCGGCCGTGACTACGGCATGATCAACTGGGCGCTGGGCACCGTCGGCATCGACCCGGTCGACTGGCAGAACGACAAGTGGTACTCGCAGCTCGCGATCTCCTCGATCGTGATCTGGCGCTGGACCGGCTACAACACCCTCATCTACCTGGCCGCCATGCAGGCGGTGCCCAAGGACCTGTACGAGTCGGCCGCGCTGGACGGTGCCACCCGCTGGCAGCAGTTCCTGCACGTCACCATCCCCTCGCTGCGTCCGACGATCCTGTTCACGATCGTCGTCTCGACCATCGGCGCGATGCAGCTGTTCGGTGAGCCCCTGCTGTTCAATCCCGGCGGCGGCGCGAACGGCGGCGCGCAGCACCAGTACCAGACCCTGGGCCTGTACCTGTACGAACAGGGCTGGACCAACCTGCACCTCGGGCGCGCTTCGGCCATCGCCTGGATGATGTTCCTGATCCTGGTGGTGGTCGGCCTGCTCAACTGGGCGGTCTCGCGCTGGATGCAGAAGAACGAGCTGGGCCGCAAGTCCGCGAGGAGGCGCTCATGAGCGCGTTGAAGTCCGACCGCGCGCCCCTCGACCGGGGCCTGTCCGACCTGGCGACGTCCGTCCCCTCCGGTCCGGACCGCCGGAGCGGCGGCAAGGGCGGCAAGGGCGGCAGGCCGGGACTGCTGCGCGGCCGCGCGGCCAGCGCCGGCGGCCAGCTCCACGGCGGGAAGCTGACGTACGGGGTGCTGATCCTCGTCACGGTGATCGCGCTCTTCCCGCTGTTCTGGACGGCCGTCGCCGCCTCCCGCAACAACACCCGGCTGGCCGAGTCGCCGCCGCCCTTCTGGTTCGGCGGCAACCTGTTCAAGAACCTCGAGATCGCCTGGACAGACGCCAACATGGGGCTGGCCCTGTTCAACACCACCCTCGTCGCGGGCTCCATCGCGGCGGGCACCGTGCTGTTCGGGACGATCGCCGGGTTCGCCTTCGCCAAGCTGCGGTTCAGGTTCAGCAACATCCTGCTGCTGCTGACGGTCGGCACCATGATGGTGCCGCCGCAGCTCAGCGTGGTGCCGCTGTTCATGGCGATCGCCGAGCTGGAGTGGACCAACCAGCTCCAGGCCGTCATCCTGCCGACCTTCGTCAGCGCCTTCGGTGTGTTCTTCATGCGGCAGTACCTGCTGCAGGCCCTGCCCACGGAGCTGATCGAGGCCGCGCGGGTGGACGGCGCGAGCAGCATGCGCGTCCTGTGGCACGTGGTCTTCCCCGCCGCCCGGCCCGCCATGGCCGTGCTCGGCATGCTGACCTTCGTGATGGCCTGGAACGACTTCTTCTGGCCGATCATCGCCCTGACCCAGCAGAATCCGACCGTCCAGGTCGCCCTGACCGGTCTGGGCCGTGGCTACATCCCCGACCAGTCGGTCATCATGGCGGGTGCCCTGCTCGGCACCCTTCCGCTGCTGCTGATCCTCACCGTCTTCGGTAAGCAGATCGTCGGCGGCATCATGCAGGGGGCCGTCAAGGGCTGAGGCCCTGCCGGGCGGCCCCCCGCCTTCCCGTCCCCTCCCGCTCCGCGCAACCCCCTGTCAGTCCCTTCCGTACGACCTTCGATGGGAGCGCTCCCATATGAGTCAATCCTCATTCCCCGCCAATTTCCTCTTCGGTTCGGCCACCTCCGCGTACCAGATCGAGGGCGCCGCCGACGAGGACGGCCGCACACCGTCGATCTGGGACACCTTCTGCCGGACCCCGGGGAAGGTGCTCGGCGGCGACACCGGCGACGTGGCCGTGGACCACTACCACCGCTGGCGTGACGACGTCCGGCTCATGGCCGACCTCAACCTGAACGCCTACCGCTTCTCCATCTCCTGGTCCCGGGTACAGCCGACCGGCCGCGGTCCCGCCGTCCAGCGCGGTCTGGACTTCTACCGCTCGCTCGTCGACGAGCTGCTGGAGAAGGGCATCACCCCCTGGATCACCCTCTACCACTGGGACCTCCCCCAGGAACTGGAGGACGCGGGCGGCTGGCCGGAGCGCGCCACCACCGAGCGGTTCGCGGAGTACGCCTCGCTCGTCGCCGAAGCCCTCGGCGACCGGGTGGAGCGCTGGACCACCCTCAACGAGCCCTGGTGCGCCGCCTACCTCGGCTACGGATCGGGTGTCCACGCCCCCGGCCGCACCGACCACACCGCCGTACTGCGCGCCGCGCACCACCTCAACCTGGCCCACGGCCTGGGCACCCAGGCACTGCGCGCCGCACTGCCGGGCCGCGCCCAGATCGGCATCAGCCTCAACCCGGCCGCCGTGCGCTCCCTCACCGACAGCCCCGAGGACCTCGACGCGGCCCGCCGCATCGACGCGCTCGCCAACCGGATCTTCGACAGCCCCATGCTGCGCGGCGAGTACGACGAGGACCTGCTCCGGGACACCGCGCGGCTGACCGACTGGAGCTTCGTCAAGGACGGCGACCTGGCCGACATCCACCAGCCGCTGGACGCGCTGGGCATCAACTACTACACGCCCGCCCTGGTCTCGGCCTCCGCCGACCAGAAGCTGCCGCGCCGGGACGGCCACGGCGGCGGCGAGCAGTCCCCCTGGCCCGCCTCGGACGACATCGCCTTCCACCAGACCCCGGGCGAGACGACCGACATGGGCTGGACGATCGACCCGACCGGTCTGCACGACCTGCTGATGCGCTACCACCGGGAGACCGGCGGCCTGCCGCTCTACATCACCGAGAACGGCATGGCCTGCGACGACAAGCCGTCCCCCGACGGCACCGTCCACGACCCCGACCGCGTCGCCTACCTGCACAGCCACCTGGGCACCGTGCAGCGGGCCGTCGCCGACGGGGCCGACGTCCGCGGCTACTTCCTGTGGTCGCTGCTGGACAACTTCGAGTGGGCCTACGGCTACAGCAAGCGCTTCGGCGCGGTGTACGTGGACTTCGAGTCCCTGGCGCGCACCCCCAAGTCCAGCGCCCTGTGGTACGCCCAGGTCGCCAGGACGGGTGTGCTCCAGGATCCCGACGCGGTACGGGAGACGGTGGCCGACTGAGGTCACCGGCGCGAACCGGGGGGAACCGGGCCGGGGGGAGGGACCCCGGGACCGGCAAGGGCCTGACCAGCCCTGGGCGGGGCGCAGCGGGTGTGGGGGTGGGGACCGCTGCGCCCCGCCGTCGTGGGGGGTGGCCGGCTTCCCCGGGACCTCTGGGGGGAGGGTCCCGGGAAGCCTGCCGGGGAGCTAGCCGACGGCCCGGGCGGCCGGTCCTCCGGGACCGTCCGGCGCACCGTCGTGGAGGTGTCCCGGGTGGGGGGTCGCGCCGACCGCGGTGTCCGGTGTGGGGTCCGGATCCGCCGTCGCCGCGCCGGCCAGGACGAGACCGCCGACCGCGATGAGTGCCGCCGCGACCGCGTCGGCGGCGGCCCGCCGCCGTGCGCCCGGCCCGCACCACTGTTCGGCGATGTGCCTCATCTGCTCCTGCCTCGATCCGTGGGGAACGTGGACAGGGAGCACGCTAGCGAGCCCGGTCCCGGCGAAAGACCCATAACGGGCAGCCCACCGGGAACTTATGCCTCCCTTAAGGCTGGGCTACGGAACGGCTGAGGAACCGCCACTATCGGCGTGCGCGCCGTCGCACCCGGTGGCCGCGGCGGCCGGCCGTACGGCCGGCGGACCCGCCGGACGCCCCGCCGTCCAGGGCCAGCCAGAGGCGGACCTCCGTACCGCCGAGCACCGAGCGGCCGATCCGTACGTCGCCGCCGGTGGCCTCCGCCACCCGCCGCACGATGTCCAGGCCCAGACCGGTGGAGCCGGGCCCGCCGTCGCCGTGGCCGCGGCGCAGCGCCGCGTCGGGATCGTCGATGCCCGGCCCGGCGTCGGAGACCAGCACGATCACCGAGTCGCCGGCGGCCTCTCCGTGGTGCACGTCCACCGCGAAGGCGGTGCCCTCGGGGGTGTGCCGGAAGACGTTGCCGAGCAGCGCGTCGAGGGCCGCGACGAGATCGGCGCGGGCGACGGGGATGTGGACGGGCCGGTCGATCCCGGCCAGCCGCACCTCGCGGCCCTCGTCCTCGGCCAGCGCGGACCAGAAGCCCATCCGCTCCCGGATCACCTCCGAGGCGTCGCAGACGCCGCCGCCGCCCGGCCCGCCCGGCGGCTGGGTGCGGTGCTCCCGGGCGGTGCGGATGATGTGGTCCACCTCGCGCTCCAGCTTGTCGACGGCCTCCCGGGTCTGCTCGGCGGCGTCGCCGTCGCCGAGCGAGGCGGTGTTGAGCCGCAGCACGGTCAGCGGGGTGCGCAGCCGGTGGGAGAGGTCGGCGGCCAGTTCGCGCTCGTTGGCCAGCAGTTGGGCGACCTGGTCGGCCATGGAGTTGAACGCGGCCGCGGCCAGCCGCAGTTCGGCGGGGCCCTCCACCGGCACCCGCACCGCCAGGCGGCCCGCGCCCAGTTCCCGGGCGGCCCGGGCCAGCCGCTCGGCGGCGCCCACCATGCGGGTGCCGAGCCGGTCGGCGATGACCACGGAGGCGACGATGAGCGCCGCCCCGGTCCCGGCGAGGACCAGCCAGGCGGTGGCGACGCCGTTGGTGACCTCCTGCTCGGGCACGAACACCTCGACGACGGCGGTGCCGGCGGTGGTGACGACCGGCTGGAGCAGCACGTGGCCGCCCTCGGCCGCCAGGACGGTGGCCCCCTCCAGGGGTGCGGCGGCCCGCAGTTCCTCCTCGGACACCCGCCGGGTGCCGACCTCGGCCACGTTCCCGGCCGCGTCGTCCGTCCGGTCCCCGGACCCGCCACCGGAGCCGCCGTCGGACCCGCCGCCGGGCTGCTCCCCCGCGTCCCCCGCGCCGCCGTCCCGGCCGGGGGCCGCGTACACCGCGATCCGCCCGTCGAGCCCGGTCGGGGTGGTGGCCAGCGCGCGCTCGAGCTGGTCGCGGTCGCCGGTGATGGCCAGCGCCGGCATGACGGTGGCGGCCAGCCGCTCGGCGTTGGAGAAGGCCCGGTCCCGGGCCATCTCCTTGACCACCAGCGCGAGCGGCACGGCGAAGGCCACCACCACCATCGCGGTCACGGCGATGCACACCTTGACCAGCGCCCACCTCATCCGCCCAGCCCCCTCACGGCCTCACTCCCCCGGCGCGGCGCGCACGGCGCGGCACTCACGGCCCCGGGGTCCACCGCCGCGACGGCTCGGCCGCCGCGTCCCGCGGGGGCTCCAGTTTGACGCCCACGCCCCGCAGCGTGTGCAGATAGCGGGGGCGGGCCGCCGTCTCCCCCAGCTTCCGCCGCAGCCAGGACAGATGGACGTCGATGGTCTGGTCGTCGCCGTAGCTCTGCTGCCAGACCTCGGACAGCAGTTCACGGCGCGGTACGACGACGCCCGGACGCCCGGCGAGGAAGGCCAGCAGGTCGAACTCACGGCGGGTCAGGTCCAGGGTCCGCCCGTCGAGCCGGGCCTGACGGCGCAGCGGGTCGATGGCCAGCCCGCCGACCCGGATCTCCCCGTCCCCGGGCCCGGCCGCGCCGGCGCGCGCGCCACCGCGGGCGCGGCGCAGCACGGCGGCCATACGGGCGGACAGGTGCTCCACGGAGAACGGTTTCACCAGGTAGTCGTCGGCTCCGTCGTTGAGCAGCCGGACGATCTCCGTCTCGTCGTCCCGCGCCGTGGCGACTATCACCGGCACCTGGGTTATCCCGCGCAGCATCTTCAGCGCCTCGGCCCCGTCCAGATCGGGCAGACCCAGATCGAGGATCACCACGTCGAACCCGACCTGCGCCACCTCCCGCAGCGCCTCCAGGGCGGTCCCGACACTGCGTACGGTATGGGAGGCGTCCGTGAGGTGCCGGATCAGGGCGGAGCGTACGAACTGGTCGTCCTCGACAACGAGCACACGTGCCATGAGCGGCACGTTACGGCATGCGGCCGGCCTGCGGGACAGCCGGGAAAGCACTGCCGTGAGCAATGAAAAAGCGAGCGGGCGAAGGAAAGCGGCTAAGGTGCGCGGGATGCGACGAGGACTGGTTCACGCGGGGGCGTGGGCGCTCGCCACCGGGGCGGCCGTGACGCTGTCCTGGTACGGGGTGCACACCGTGGTGTCGGGCACCTCGTACGACCGGCCGCACCCGCTGCGGGTGGCCGGGGCGCCGGAGGCCGAACCGAGCACCGACTCCACCCGGCGGCCCAGGCCGTCCGCGTCCGCCGGATCCGCGAAGCCCTCGAAGCCCTCCCGGCGGGCCGATGCCGCCTCCGACTCCGCCAAGCCCTCGTCCGCTCCGTCCTCCCCCTCCTCCGGCGAGGAAGCCGGGAGGGACGGGAAGGACGGGGAGCGCGCCGAGCGGCCCCCCGCGCCGTCCGCCGAGGTCGAGAGCCACCGCGTCCGCGGCGGCCGGGTCGCCTTCGACCTGGGTCCGGACTCGGCGACGCTGGTGTCCGCAACACCCAACGCGGGCTGGGAGATAGGGGTATGGGAGGGGGAGCGGTGGATACGGGTGACCTTCACCCGGGGTGACGAGGCGTCATCCGTCTTCTGCGTCTGGAACGGCACCCCGCCCCGGGTCACGGTCGACGAGCACGGGGGCTGAGACGGCGGCCCGGCCGCCGCGGCTCCTCCACCGGGTTCCCGCGGAGAAGCCACCGGGCGGGGCGCGCGTGCGCGGACCGGGTGCCCGTCAGGTCCCTTCGGTCCAGCAGTGCGCAGCCGGTCCGGAGCCCGGGCGCGAGCGTGGACGGTCTCCGAGCCGGGGTGACGGAACCCGCGGTGCCACCCCGGAAGCGGAAACGGCCGCGGGAACCGGTTCCGCCGTGCCGTCGGCGTGGTCGGCCCGGTAGTCGGCGGAGAGACGCCGGTGCGGAGCGGCTCCGGACCGGCCGCACGGCCGGGGCTCAGCGCCGCCGGAAGACCGAGGCGGGCGGGGCGGGCGAGGGAAGGGCGGTGGCGTCCGTGACGGGGGCGGCACCGCCGGTGAGGTCGGTGAGCGCCCGGCCGTGCTCGACCCGGCCGGGATGCGGGTCGCCGGCGGCGCGCCGGGTGAGTTCGGCGACCGGCAGCTCCCGGTCGCCCGCGGCCAGGACCGCGTTGCCGAACCGCCGCCCGCGCAGCACGGCGGGGTCGGCCACCAGGCACAGTTCGGGGAAGACGGCGGCGGCGGTGGCCACCTGGGCGCGGAGGTGGGCGAGCGGCGGACCGTCGGCGATGTTGGCGGCGTAGCACCCGCCGGGGCGCAGCGCCCGGCGGGCCTCGGCGAGGAACTCGGTGCTGGTCAGGTGGGCGGGGGTGCGGGAGCCGCCGAAGACGTCCGCGATCACCAGATCCGCCCAGCCCTCGGGGATCCGGGCCAGCCCGGCGCGGGCGTCCGCGGTGCGCACCCGTATCCGCCAGTTGCTCTCCAGCGGCAGCTCCCGGCGCACGAGGGCCGTCAGCGCGGCGTCGACCTCGACGACCTGCTGGGTGGAGCGCGGCCGGGTGACGGCCGTGTAGCGGGCGAGGGTGAGCGCGCCGCCGCCCAGGTGCACCACCCGCAGCGGCCGGCCGGGCGGGGCGGCCAGGTCGATGAGGTGGCCGAGCCTGCGCTGGTATCCGAAGTCCAGGTGGGCGGGGTCGTCGAGGTCCACATGGGACTGCGGGGCGCCGTCGAGCAGCAGGGTCCAGGCGCGCGGCCGGTCCGGGTCCGGCAGCAGCCGCGCCAGCCCGCCGCCGACCGCCTCGCTCACCGGTTCCGCGGCCCGCCTGCCGCCGCTTCCGCGCCGCCGTCCGTTCCTCGCCACGTCACCAGTATCGGCGGCCGGGCGGGCGGGCCGCAGGGCGGGCCCCCGGCGGCGGGTAACGGGAGCGGGTCCGGGAGCGGGAGTCAGGAACCCGGCCGGTCACCGCCCTCGGCGGCGGCGATCGTACGGGCCGCCTCGCACAGCGCGGCACGCAGCCGCGCCGGCTCGGTGGTCCCGGCGTACGCGCTCTCCGGCGGCACCAGCCAGTCGGCACCCGCGACCGGCGGGCCGGCGGGCCGGTCCTCCCGGTGACGGGTCCGGACGCAGCCGCTGCCCGGCAGGTCCCAGCCGTCCGCGGTGCCGGGCGGCACCAGGAAGCCGAGGGTGTCGTCGGCGCGGTCGTGCAGCACCGGGCCGACGCTGCGGCGCAGCCGTAGGATGTCGACGGTCTCCAGACCCTGCCGCGCGGGCACGGTCACCAGGTCGCAGTGCGCTGCCGCCGGACCGGCGGCACCGTCCGGGACGGGACGGCGCCGCGCGGCCGACGGACGGTTTCCGGTCTCGTAACCGGTGTCCAACAAGGGGACCCCTCCTCCGCGGTCGTTGCACAAGACTCAACGAATGGCCGTGTCAACCGCTACGGTGCAATGCCGCCGCAAAGGGTGGCAGTTCATGGCAGATCGCGGGTGGGATATCCCGTTTGTCAGGAAAAAGCGATGTATCGGGCAGCGGCGAGCCGATAGCGTCCGGCCATGGCGTCGTCACCGTCACCCTCAGCGCCGGGAGGTCCGGGGCGCCGGCCCAACCTCGCCTTCCGGGGACTGCGCGGCCGGCTCTCGCCGGGTGAGTTCGCGGCGGCCGTCCGCCGGGCGGCCCGGGAGATCGGCGAGAACGTCTCCTGTGACGCCCGGTACATCGGGCGGGTGGAGGCCGGTGAGATCCGGTGCCCCAACTACGCCTACGAGCGGGTGTTCCTGCACATGTTCCCGGGGTACTCGCTGACGGATCTGGGCTTCGAGCCCCGGCGGGTGGTCCGCGGGCGTACCGCGCGCGGACAGGGGGCGTACGGCGGCGAGGGCACCTCCCTCGGAGCGCGTACCCGCCCCCTCCTCCCCCGCGCGGAACCGCGTGCCCCGGGTGACGGGTCCGCCGACGGCCCCGTCAGCAGCCCCACCGACAGCCCCACCGACAGCCCTGCCGACAGCCCTGCCGACAGCCCTATCGACGAGGAGAGCGACGTGCTGCGTCGCGCGTTCATGACCGGCGGGCCCGTCGCCGTGGCGGCGGTGTCCCTCATCCCGGCCTCCCTGCTCCAGTCCGGCACCGCCCCGGCGGACCGGCCCGCCACCCGGCGGGCCGGGGCCGCCGAGGCCGCAGCCGTCGAGGCGGCCGTGCGCCGCATCCGGCTGCTCGACGACCGGCACGGCGCCGACAGCCTCTACCGGTGGGCCGGGGAGGCGCTGCGGTCCGCCTACGACCTGCTGGACACCGGCGCGCACCGGCAGCCCGTCGCCGACCGGCTGCACGCCGGAGCCGGGGAACTGGCCATCTCGGTGGGCTGGCTGGCCCACGACTCGGGCCGCTACGCCGAAGCCCGCCCGTACTACGCCGAGGCCCTGGCCACCGCCCGGATCGCCGGGAGTCCCGCGCTGGAGGCGCACGCCTTCTGCAACACCTCCTTCCTGGCCCGGGACGCCGGACGGCCCCGGGAGGCGGTACGGGCCGCGCAGGCCGGCCGGCAGGCCGCCGGGCACCTGGGCTCGGCGCGGCTGCTGTCGCTGCTGGCGATGCGCGAGGCGGGCGGCTGGGCCCATCTCGCGGACCGCGCGGCCTGCGAGGAGTCCCTGGGCCGGGCGCGGACGCTGTTCGAGCGCGGCCCCTGCGACGCCGACCCCGAGTGGATGACCTTCTACGGCGAAGCCGAACTGGAGGGCCTGGAGGCGCAGTGCCGGGCGGCGCTGGGCGACCGGCACCGGGCGGCACGGCACGCCCGGCGCGCGGTGGAGCTGCTCGACGCCCACTTCGTACGGAACATCGCGCTGTTCACGGCCGAACTCGCGGACGACCTCGCCGCCCAGGGCGAGGCCGAGGAGGCCGCCGAGACCGCGGGCCGGGCGCTGGAACTGCTCGGACAGGTGAGCTCCACCCGTATCCGCACGATGCTGGACGGCGCCGCCCGGCGGCTGTGGCCACACCGCCGCACACCGGCCGTGGCGGACTTCCTGGACCGTCACGCCGCCCCGGCCCGCCCCGTCTGACCGCCCGCCCGGCGACGGGGCCGGCGTCAGTCCAGGTGGCCCTGGTCGTTCCAGCGCTCGAGCACGGGCTCCCCGTACGCCCACCCCAGCACCGCCAGGGCGCCCGCCGACAACCGCAGCCGCGCCGCGAAGGACGGCTCCAGCCCCAGCCAGCGCGCGCCCACCGCCCTGAGCAGATGGCCGTGCGCGAACAGCAGCACGTCCCGGTCCGCCGACCGCGCCCGGGCGACCACCTCGTCGGCGCGGGCGGTGAGCTGTGCCAGGGGCTCGCCGCCCGCCGGGCCGTCCCGCCAGACGGTCCACTCCGCCCCCGCCCGTTCCGCGATCTCGGCGGCGGTCAGTCCCTCGTAGGCGCCGTAGTCCCACTCCAGCAGCGCGTCCCAGGTGCCGGCCCGGTCGCCGAAGCCCGCCAGTTCGCAGGTCTGCCGGGCCCGGCCGAGCGGGCTGGTGAACACCTCGGCGTCCGGCAGCCCGTGCCAGGGCGCGCGGCGCAGCCGCTCGCCGAGGAGCCGCGCCGTCCGGCGTCCCTCCTCGAGCAGCGGGACGTCGGTGCGGCCGGTGTGCCGCCCCGCCCGCGACCACTCGGTCTGCCCGTGCCGGACCAGCAGTACGCGCGCTGCCATGTGTATCCCTCACACCTCTCCCGACGAACCGGATCCCCGTGTCCCGGTCATCGTCGCCCACCGCCCCCGGCCCCGTCGCGCAACCCGCCTCCGTTCCCCCGCGTCTCTCTGCTCGCACCCGCACCGTACGGTTGTCCGACGGTGGAGTGGCCGACCGCGAGAGTTTGGAGAACGTTCGGATGTCCCGGAACCGGCTTCTGTGGTGGACCGAACTGCCACTGCTCGCCGCCGTGTACGCCGCCTACTCCGCCGGCCGGCTGCTCGCGCGCGGCGACGTGTCGACGGCCGTCGGGAACGGGTTGGCCATCCTGCGCTTCGAGGAGTGGCTGTGGCTGGACGTCGAGCGGCCCCTCAACCGGCTGTTCACCGACAACGCCTGGCTCGGCATACCCGCCGACTTCTTCTACGCCGCCCTGCACTACCTGGTGACCCCGGCCCTGCTGGTGTGGGTCTACCGCCGCCGCTCCGCGCACTACCGGAGGATGCGCACCTGGCTGCTGGTCTCCACCCTCATCGGCCTGGTCGGCTTCACGCTCCTGCCCACCTGCCCGCCCCGGCTGCTGGCCGCCGGCCACGGCTTCGTCGACACCATGGCGCAGTACGGGCACTACGGCTGGTGGGGCGGCGAGGCCAGCGCCCCGCGCGGCCTGGGCGGGCTGACCAACCAGTACGCCGCGATGCCGAGTCTGCACGTGGGCTGGTCGCTGTGGTGCGGGGTGGTGCTGTGGCAGCTGGCCGGACGGCGCGGGTGGGTGCGCGCGGTGGCCGTCGGGTATCCGCTGCTGACCACGGTGGTGGTGATGGGCACCGCCAACCACTACCTGCTGGACGCGGTGGCGGGCGCGGCGGTGATGGGTCTCGGCCTGCTGCTGACCCGTCCGGCGACGCGGTTCGCGGAGCGGTTGGCCGGGCGGCTGCGCCGGTACGTGCCGACGGGTCCGGCGGGCGGCGCGGTGGCCGTGCCGGAGGGCCCGGCGAACGCACCGGTGCCCGTGGGCGCCGCCGTGTCGCGGTCGGGGTCCCGGTCCGTGCCCCGGTCCATGCCCCGGCCGTCCGGCGGGCCGTCCCGCCGCACCGCCGGTGCGGCTCCCGCTTTCGGCGGCCTCAACTCCCCGGTTGTCACCACCGGATGCCACACTTCCCCGGGTGAGCGACATCCCCGACAGCCAACCGACGACAGCCCTGCGCCGGCGGCTCGCTGAGCTGCGCGGTGCCGATGTGGCGCCCCGGCCGCTCGACGCGCGGGCGCTCGCCGCGCTGGCCGCCAACCCCGGCTGCCGCCGCCGTGCGCTGCTGGACGGCGCGGGAGTGGACAAGGGCGCGCTGGCGAAGGCGCTGGGCGCCCCCGCCCCCTTCGGCCAGTCGCAGTTCGCGTTCACCCGCGGCCACGCCTTCGAGGCGCGGGTGAAGGGCGACGGCGGGGCCGAGCTGATGCGACTGGTCCACGCGCACACCGGCGCGCCGGGCACACCCCCGCCCGAACCGGGCGGGGTGGCCGTCCCCGAGCTCTCGGCGCCCGGCCCGGCCGGGCGCGCCGAGCGCACCCGGCTCGCCCTGGAGCGGGCCGCGGCCGACGGCGGCTGGACGCTGCTGGACCACCCGATGGTGGAGCTGCCGGTGGCCGGATCCTCCGTCTATCTGGAGCCCGACGCGGTGGCGGTCCATCCGGACGGGCGGCTGACGGTCGTGGAGATCAAGTCCTTCCCGATCCTGGACGGCTCCGCCGACCCGGCCAAGGTCGGCGCGGCGGCCCGGCAGGCGGCGGTCTACGTGCTGGCCCTGGCGGCGCTCCTCCCCGACCGGACCGACCGGGTGGCGGAACAGGCGCTGCTGGTCTGCCCGAAGGACTTCTCCAACCTCCCCACCGCGGAGGCCGTCGACCTGCGCAGACAGCTGGCCACCACCCGCCGGCAGCTCGCCCGGCTGACCCGGCTGGAGGAGATCGCCGCCATGCTGCCGGACGGGGCCTGCCTGGATCCCGCCCGGCCGCCCGCCGAACTGGCCGAGGCGGTCCACACCCTGCCGGCCGCCTACGCGCCGCAGTGCCTGTCCACCTGCGAGCTGGCCTTCCACTGCCGGGAGCGGGCCCGGGCGGCGGGCGCCGTGGAGGTCCTGGGCCGCGAGGTGCGCGGGGAGCTGGGCGGGCTGACGACGGTGGCGGCGGTCCTGGCCGCGGCCCGCGGCGGAGGCGGCACGGACGACGGTGCGGACGGCGGTGCGGACGACGGTGCGGACGACGGCACGGGAGCGGACGCCGGCGCCGATCCGGCCGCCGCCGCCCTGCACCGCGCGGCCCGGCTGCGGGCCGAGGTGCTGGCGGCCGTCCAGGCCGCGGACGGGACACCGGAGCGGACACCGGAGCGGACACCGGACGGAACAGCCGACCGGCCGGTCCGGCCGGCGGGGAGGCCGTGATGTCGCTGCTCGCCACACTGGCCCGGGTGGAGGCCGCCGCCACCGGGCGCGCCCGCCCCCTGACGACGGTGTGCCACCGGCGGCTGACCGAACGGCCGATGGTGCTGGTTCCGCTGACCACCGCCGGTGAGGCCGGCGCCCCGCTGGGCGCGCTGGTGGGCACCGACCGGGACGCCCCGCGGCTGCTGGTCGTACCGCAGCCGCGCGACCGCACCCTGCGGTTCGCCTTCCTCACCGAGCTGGCCGACGCCGTACTGCCTCATCTGGAGTCCGCGCAGGACGAGGTGGAGCTCACCGAGCGCACCGAGACCGATCCGGAGACGGGCAAGCGGGTGAAGGTCGAGGCCGAGCTGTGCGCGGACGCCCCGCAGCTGATCGTGCCGAACACCGCGGGGGTCGCCTACGTACGGCTGCTGGGCCGCTCCATGCGCTTCCGCCGTACCGCCGAGGAGGATCCGCGGGCCGCCCATCCCGCCCCCGCCCGGCTGCCGCTGCTGGGGCGGTGGCTGACGCACTACGGGGAGCGGGCCCGGGTGCCCGGCTCCGCGCTGCTGCTCGCCATGACCGAGCTGCTGGGCCGCCACTGGGCCACCGGTCAGAGCCGGCTGGAGGACCAGCACCTGGGCGCGCTGCTGGCCTGGATCACCGCCGGGGACGGCGAGTCGGGCGCCGAGGCCGCGCTCCGCGCCGAGCTGGCGCGCGACGGCGACGGGCTGCTGCTCACCCCGCCCGCGGGTCCGGCCACCGACCCGGCCTTCGACAACCGGCGGCTGGCCCCGGCCATCGCCCGCCACGACGCCGGGCTGGACGGTGCCGAGGAGGAGATCCGCGAGCTGGTCGCCGCCCAGCTGCGGCCGACCTGGGACGCGGTGTGGCGGGGCCTGGACCTGCTGCGCGCCCTGCCGCCGGGCGCCCGGGTCGCGGACCGCTGGAAGCGGGACCGCTGGTCCTACACCGCGCACCGCGACCGGTTGCGGGCCGGCGAGCCGCCCCAGCCCAGGCGGGACGACGCGGTGACGGCGGCGCGCAAGCTCGCCGCGCGGGAGACGGCGCTGGCCGAACTGGCCGCCCAGGAGGCGCTGGACGACCCGCTGGTGATGGCGGAGCGGCGGCTGGCCGGGGAAGCGTTCACCGGCGAGGTGACCGGGGTGGAGACGGCGTACTCGGAGGGCAGACGTCCGATGCCGCGTCCGCTGGTCACGGTCCGCACCGGCGATCTGCCGCAGCTGGAGGAGGGCGGCCGGGTGTACCGGGCGCTGCCGAGCGGGAAGTCGCAGTCCGGCGAGTACGTCGCCTCCCCCGCCCCGGGGCTGCTGACCGTGCGGCTGACGGGCGGCATGGGCCGGGGGAAGGTCCCGGAGGCCGGATCGGTGCCCGGAGAGGGCGAGACGGTGTGCTGGACGCTGTTCGAGCACGCCCCGCGCGGCGGGCCGGAGCTGCCGGATCCGGAGGAGACGCCGTGGACGCACGGCGGCCCGCCCGATCCGGACGCCCTGGACGCCCCCGATCCCGTGACCGCGGAGGACCTGCTGTGACCGGCACCACCGTGACCGACACCATGACCGACGCCTCGTCCGACGCCTCGTCCGGCAACCCGGACCGCACCGGCGCCGGACCCGCGCCCGGCCCCGCCGCGGCGGCGAAGGCGGCCACCGAGGCCATCCTGCGCGACACCCTCTCCGGTGCCCACCGGGGCGTGGTGGTGGACTCCCCGCCCGGTGCCGGGAAGACCACGCTGGTGGTGAACGCGGCCCGGCGGCTGGCCGCGACGGGGCGGCCGCTGATGATCGTCGCCCAGACCAACGCCCAGGTGGACGATCTGGTGGACCGGCTGGCCGGCGCCGACCCCGAGCTTCCGGTGGGGCGGCTGCACAGCAGCGAGGCGCAGCCGTACGACCCCGTCCTGGACCGGCATCCCTCGGTGGTGAAGTCGGCGAAGGCCGCGGAGCTGGCCGGACTGGACGTGGTGGTCTCCACGGCCGCGAAGTGGGCGCATGTGAAGGGCGCCGGGCCGTGGGAGCAGGCCATCGTGGACGAGGCGTACCAGATGCGGTCCGACGCGCTGCTGGCCGTCGCCGGGCTGTTCGAGCGGGCGCTGTTCGTCGGGGACCCGGGCCAGCTCGACCCGTTCAGCCAGGTGGCCGCCGAGCAGTGGGCGGGGCTGACGTACGACCCGTCGGCGAGCGCGGTGACGACGCTGCTGGCGCACAATCCCGGGCTGCCCGTGCACCGGCTGCCGGTGTCCTGGCGGCTGCCCGCCTCCGCCGCGCCGCTGGTGTCGCGGGCGTTCTACCCGTACACCCCGTTCCGCAGCGGCACCGGGCCGGGCGAGCGGCGGCTGGAGTTCACGGCGGCCCCGGACGGCTCGGCCGTGGACCGGGTGCTGGACGAGGCGGCCGCCGCCGGCTGGGGCCTGCTGGAACTGCCCGCCCGCCACACCCCGCGCACCGACCCGGAGGCGGTCGCGGCGGTGGCGGAGGTGGTGCGGCGGCTCCTGGAACGCGGCGGGACGGCCGTCAGCGAGCGCTCGCCCGAGCCGGTCCCGGTGACCGCCGACCGGGTCGCGGTGGGCACCGCGCACCGCGACCAGGCGGCGGCCGTCCGCACGGCGCTGGCCGGCCGGGGTGTGACCGGGGTGACGGTGGACACCGCCAACCGGCTCCAGGGCCGGGAGTTCGACGTGACGGTGGTGCTCCACCCGCTGTCGGGCCGTCCGGACGCCACGGCCTTCCATCTGGAGACGGGCCGGCTGTGCGTACTGGCCTCGCGCCACCGGCACGCCTGTGTGGTGGTCTGCCGGGCGGGCGTCGCCGAGCTGCTGGACGAGTACCCCTCGGCGGAGCCGGTCCAGCTCGGGGTCGGGGTGAAGTTCCCGGACGGCTGGGAGGCCAACCACGCGGTGCTGGCACGGCTGGCGGAGCACACGGTCCCCTGGTGACCGCGTGCGGCGCACGGTGCCGTTCCGCGCCGCGTCCCCGGCGCGGAACGGCACCGTGCCCCTGGCGC
Source organism: Streptomyces carminius (assembly GCF_002794255.1). Lineage (GTDB taxonomy): Bacteria > Actinomycetota > Actinomycetes > Streptomycetales > Streptomycetaceae > Streptomyces > Streptomyces carminius. The sequence goes on along the minus strand of NZ_PGGW01000069.1, from coordinate 150,755 downwards.
GGCACCCGGTTCCCCGGTGACCATGGGGACGGCCTCCCGGACACTCCGGGGCCTGCTCGGCCGGGCACCGGGCGGGTACCCGGAGGAGGCAGGCAGCCGCGGGGCGGCGCACGAGGAACGTACGAGAACCGTACGAGGACGTGCGGGGGACGTACGAGGGACAATGAACGCTGCCCACGACCGACGGAGGTACCTCCATGCCAGAGCCGAAACCGGCTCCGGATCCGCGCGGCGGCGCGCCGCGCCGTCGGCGGCCCGCTCCGCTGCTCTTCGAGCCGCCGGAGGCCGTGTCCGACCCCGAGCACTTCTTCGACCTGGAGTCCATAGAGGATCCGCGCGAGCTGCTGGGCCGTGCCACCGAGCTGGCGCTGGCCTTCCGGGCGGCGGCGGACCGGGCCATGGAGTTCCAGGCCGTCGCGGCGGCCCAGCTCGCCGACCCCAGCCGCTTCGACCGCCTGCCGGACGAGGTGATCGCGGAGCGGGCGGAGTGGACGGCCGACTACGCCCGCAAGATGATCGAGTTCGGCCGTGAGCTGATGGCGGACCGCACCCCGGAGTGACGGCCGTACCGGCGGCTGTACCGGACGGCACCGGACGGCAGCAGGCAGTACCGGACCCTGCCGGGTGGAGGCGCCACGGCCCCCGGCATATGCGGGCGGCGAAAGATACCGGACGCCGCCGCGCGCTGTCCCGGGTTCGGTGAAGTTCCAGGGCCGGTACACAGGCTGCGGGTAGATGTAGGCGGTATGAGCGATGCAGCCGCGTATGTCACCCCTGCCGGAGCCGACTGGCTCGCGTCCTCCAGTGTCTTCCCGCGCAGTGTCCACGCGCTGTGGGCGCTGCGTCCCGGGCTGCCCGGCGTCCTGCCCTGCGGTACGGCCTTCGACGTGGTCAGCGCGGGCCCGATGTTCGGGCGCCGGATGCTGGACCGGCTGTGGACCGCCGGTCCGGGCACCGGCCCGGTGGCCCTCCACGGGGGCCGGATGCTCCTGTTCGCCGTTCCCGGCACGGCCCAGCGACTCCCCGCCCTGCTGAGCTGGCGGGAGTGGGGGCACACCACCGGTCCCGTTCCCGCCGCGGACGCCGGCCGGGGTGGGGAAACGATCCCTCCGCTGCTGTGCTACGGCCTCGGCGACGCCGTGACCGTGCCCCCTCCGGTGCCCGGTGGGGACTGTCCGCCCACCACCCGCTGGCTGGTCGCCCCGGATGTCCGGCACCCCTGGCTGCCGGGGGCTGAGGCCCTGCTGTGGGCCTGCGTACGGGCGGTGCGCACCGGCCGTACGGGCGGCGGTACGGGGCACGATCAACCGATTTCCGCTCCCTCGGAACGAGGTGCTAAGGTCTACCACGTCAACAGGCGCCGCTAGCTCAGTTGGTTAGAGCAGCTGACTCTTAATCAGCGGGTCCGGGGTTCGAGTCCCTGGCGGCGTACAGACGGTCGAGGGCCCTCGCGGGAGCGGGGGCCTTCCGGCTGTCCGGCCCGGCCCTCGGCGCCCGGTCCGCCGTCCGCCGCCCCCTCACAGTGCGCTCACCGGCGTGCCCGGCGCGCCCGGCGCGCGCTCCGTACCCCGCACCACGACCTCCACCTGCCAGCCGGCCGCCGTGCGCGCCACGACCGACACCCGTACCGTGCCCGCCTCCGTCGGCACCTCGATGCTCTCCCCCGATCCCAGCGGCGCGTCGGCCAGCGGCGGGTAGACCGAGATCCGCGGGCAGGCGGCGCTGTCCGGATGCGCGTCCACCACCCGGACGGGGCCCTCGGCCGAGGCGATGTCGCCGCGCACCCGGTACAGCAGCACTCCTTCGGTGCAGACGGTGGTGTCGTTGCCGGCGCGCTCCCGGACCTCGATCGCCAGCACCTCGCCGTGCCCGGTGCGGACCACGACCAGCCGGGTGCCGGGGGTCCCCGGCGGCGTCCCGTCCCGGCGGGGCTCGCCGACCGCGCGCAGGGTGTGCCGGGTGGTGCCGGGCTCGGCACGGCAGGCGACGTCGCCGCCGTCCAGCCAGCCCAGCTTCCACTTGTGCCAGCCGAAGGGGTCGGGGGCCAGGCCGAACTGACTGCCCATCAGGTCCCAGTCGCCGACGTGGGTGTCCCAGTCCCCGTCGTCCTCCTCGGGCTGGTGGTAGAGGTCGGGCAGGTCGAACAGATGCAGGGTCTCGTGGGCCAGGACGTTGCGGTCCGGCGGGCTCTCCTCGAAGACCGTCACCACCCGGTGCAGCTCGGTGCCGTCCACCGTGATCGGCCGGTCGAGGTTGACGACCTTGGTGGCGTCGGAGTTCACCCCGGGCGCCTCGGGGTCGGCGACGAGGTAGACGATGTCGTACTCGCCGAAGTCCACGTGCGGGTCCACCGCGGCGACGGCGTCGTCCAGGTAGGCGGTGCGCAGGTCCGGCGCCCAGTCGCGCTGTATCCCGTACGCCCGTGAGTCCGCCGCCATCTCGAACCAGCGGTCCACCGGGTGCGGGCGCAGCGCGAAGGCCCCGTAGGAGGCGCGCTCGAAGAAGGCGGAGGTGTCGGGGAAGTAGTCGGCGACGAGCCGGCCGGGGCCGGCGGTGGGCGGGGCCTCGGGGAAGGACAGGAAGACCATCAGCGCGTCGAGCGTCCCCTCGGGCCGGGGGTAGTCGGGGTGCCAGGTGTCCAGTCCCTCGGAGTGGTGGACGGCGGTGCGTTCCAGGGCGCAGGAGTCGGCACCGGTCGCGACGGCGACCGGTCCGGTCACCAGACTCGTACCGATCAGGGCGGAGAGCGCGGTGAGCACCGCACCGGTCCGCCGGGACCGCGGGCCGAAAACGGGCCCGCCGAAGCCGCCGCCGTCCGGCGGGAGCGCGGGTATGCCACGCGTCCCGTCGGTCCGATCGGCTCGGCGCGTCCTGCGCACATCGTCCTCCCGCGGTGTCTCGGGGCACGGCACCCACTGTGGCCCCTCCGTTCCCCGGGTGCCCCGTTCCGCTAGGCCGTACGAGTGAGACCCCACAGGATCACCGTCAGTAACAATCGGTCATCATCGGTCGGTGGCGCGAAGTTGCCGTGCAGGAACGATCAGCCTGTCGAAAGCGCGTCCACAGAGTCCGTCACACGGGTGTGGAACACCGTGCGCGACACTGGCTCGCCCACCCGACAAGCCTCTATGATCGCCACATTTCCAGGGCGGATTCCCCCCAATACGGCCGCCGGCCCACCGCCCGAAGCCACCCCCATGAGACGAGTCCCCCGGGAGCGATCGGTGAATGGATCCTTCGACGGACCGGGTAGGAAACCGGTCAGCAGCCCCGGCACGACAGCGTCGGACATCACTCCGAGTAGCCACTCCGGGGAGTCACGGCCCTCCGCTTCCCCCGGGGCACCCTCCGACACGCCTCCCGGCGCACCCCCCGATCCGGCGGCCTTCCGCACCGCCTTCGAGGCCGCCCGGCTCGCCATGGCCCTGATCGACGGCGCCGGCCGGGTGGTGGTGGCCAACCAGGCGCTCGGCCGCCTGCTGGGCGCCCCCGCGGCGGAACTCACCGGCGCCCCCGTCACCGCCCTGGCCGGCATCGGCCTCGACGACCGGGCCCGCGCGGACTGCCAGGCCGTCCTGGAGGGGCGCAGCGCCGGGATGAGCCTCACCCACCACCTCAAGCACGAGGACGGCCGCTCCCTGTGGACCGAGGTCACCGTGGTGCCGGCCGACCGGCCCGCCCCGCGGCCCGGGGCCGGGGACCGGTCCGTACCGCGCCGCGGCACCGCGCTGCTGTCCGTCGCCGACGTCAGCGAGCGGCACGACCTGCGGCGGCGGCTGCGCCGGCTGCAGACGCACGACCCCGTCACCCGGCTGCCCAACCGGATCCTGTTCCTCGAGCGGCTGTCCGCCGCCCTCACCGGGTCCGCCACCGGCCGGATCGGGCTGTGCTACCTGGACCTGGACGGTTTCAAGGCCGTCAACGACACCCTCGGCCACCGGATCGGCGACCGGCTCCTGGCCGCGGTCGCCCGGCGGCTGCGCCAGTGCGCCGAACCGGGCGGGCAGCTGGTGGCCCGGCTCGGCGGCGACGAGTTCGCCCTGCTCGCCGAGGCGTCGACCGGCACCCAGCCGCTGACCGAGCTGGCCCAGCGGATGCTGGCCGCACTCCAGCAGCCGTTCGACCTGGCCGGGCACCGGCTGGCCGTCTCCGCCAGCATCGGGGTGGTGGAGCGGCCCGTCGCCGGCACCACCGCCACGGAGCTGATGCAGGCCGCGGACACCACGCTCTACTGGGCCAAGGCGGACGGCAAGGCCCGCTGGACCCTCTTCGACCCCGAGCGCAACGCCCACCGGATGGCCCGCCAGACCCTGTCCAGCACTCTGCGCCCGGCGCTGGAGAGCGGCGAGTTCGCGCTGGAGTACCAGCCGATCGTCTGCCTGCACGACGAGACGGTCGCCGGGGTGGAGGCACTGGTGCGCTGGCGCCACCCGCGGCTCGGCACGCTCGGCCCGAACCAGTTCATCGGGCTGGCCGAGGAGAACGGCGCCATCGTGCCGCTGGGCCGCTGGATCCTCGCCGAATCGTGCCGCCAGGCCCGCCGCTGGCAACTGGAGCGCCCCGACCTGCCGCTGTACGTCAGCGTGAACGTGGCCGTACGGCAGGTGTGGGACTCCGACCTGGTGGCCGATGTCGCCGCGATCCTGGAGGAGACGGGGCTGCCCGCGGGACTGCTGCAGCTGGAGCTGACCGAGTCGGCCGTGATGGGCTCGGCCGGCCGGCCGCTGAAGGCCCTCCAGGCCCTCTCGGACATGGGGATCCGCATCGCGATCGACGACTTCGGCACCGGCTACTCCAACCTCGCCTATCTCAGCAGGCTCCCGGTGCGCGGTCTGAAGCTGGACGGAACGTTCGTGCGCGGGTTCCGCACCGCCCAGACCGTCAATCCCGCCGACGAGACGATCGTCACCTCACTGGTCCAGCTCGCCCACAACCTCGGCCTGACGGTCACCGCCGAGTGCGTCGAGGGTTCCGCCCAGGCCGACCGGCTGCGGCGGATCGGCTGCGACACCGGCCAGGGCTGGCACTACTCCAAGCCCGTGCCGCCCGACCGCATCAGCCGGCTGCTGGTGGCCGGCGGACGGCCGTAGCCCGGCCAGCCCGGCCCGCGGACGGGACCGGGCCGGGCCGGAGTCCGTCAGAGGCCGTAGGCGTCGGCGATCAGCTCGTGGCCGCGCACCCGGGCGGCGGGGCCGTGCACATGCGAGGCGATCATCAGCTCGTCCGCGCCGGTGCGCCTGACCAGCTCGTCCAGACCCGCACGGACCCGCTCCGCCGTGCCGTACACCAGGTTGGACAGCCAGCCGGCGACGAAGTCGCGCTCCGCCCCGCCCATGCTCCGCTCGTACTCCGCGGCCTCCTCGGGGTCGGGCACCAGCCCCGGGCGGCCCGTGCGCAGCCGCAGCATCGCCAGCGCACCGGTCATCACCTGGCGGTGCGCCTCCTCCTCCGTGTCCGCCGCCAGCGCGCCGACGCTGATCAGCGCGTACGGCTCGGCCAGCACCGCCGACGGCCGGAACGACGTGCGGTACAGCTCCAGTGCGGGCAGGGTGCCCGCCGCCGAGAAGTGGTGGGCGAAGGCGAACGGCAGTCCGAGGCTCCCGGCGAGCCGTGCGCTGAAACCGGAGGAGCCCAGCAGCCACACCGGCGGCCGGTTCACCGGCCGCACACCGCCGGGCACGCTCCCCTGGACCGGGCCGGGTACGGCGTGGATGCGGGCGTAGGGGTGGCCGTCGGGGAAGTCGTCGTCGAGGAAACGGACCAGCTCGGCGAGGAGCCGCGGGAACTCGTCGGCGAGCCGGTGCGGGTCGTCGGTGCGGCGCAGCGCGGCGGCCGTCGCCCCGTCGGTGCCGGGGGCGCGGCCCAGGCCGAGGTCGATCCGGCCGGGGGCGAGGGCCTCCAGGGTGCCGAACTGCTCGGCGATCACCAGCGGTGCGTGGTTGGGCAGCATCACCCCGCCCGAACCGAGGCGGAGGGTGGTGGTGTGGGCGGCCAGATGGGCCAGGATGACGGCGGGCGAGGAGCTGGCCACCCCGGGCATGGAGTGGTGCTCGGCCACCCACAGCCGGTGGTAGCCGCGGCGCTCGGCCAGCCTCGCGATCTCCACGGAGGTGCGCAGGGCGTCGGAGGTGGTCTGTCCGGCCCCGACGGCGGCCAGGTCGAGAACGGACAGCGGGACGGGCGCGGTACCGCGGGCCGGGCCGCGGACGGCGTCACCGCCCGTGCCGCCCCGGGCGCCGCCGTCCGCGGTCCGGTCCCTCGTCTCGCCGCCGCCGGTGTCGCCGTCGGTCGCGGGGTCCATCTCGGGCTGCCTCCTCGTGGTGGGTGCGCGCCGCGGTCGCGTACCGCGGGCGGTAAGGAGACAGCTCCCCCGGCCAGGTGGTTATTCCCGCAGGTCCGGCCGGTCCGAACGGCCCGAGTGGTCCGGCCGGCCGCCGGGGGCCCGCCCGGTGAAGAGCGCGCCCAGGGCCGGGCAGCGCACCGTGCGCCCCAGCAGCCGCAGCCCCTCCCAGACGGTGACCTGGTTGGCGGTGAGCACCGGTTTGCCGAGCTCGGCCTCCAGCTCGGGCAGCCAGGCGGCGGTGTGCAGCGCGGTGTCGGGCAGCAGGACGGCCGCCGCGTCCGGGTGGTCGCCCGCCCGGGCCAGGGCGAGCACCTCCGCCCGGCCCCAGGTGCCGACCTCGGCGGCGGTGACGATCCCGGCGCCGCGCACCGCGACGACCTCGGCGCCCGCCGCCTTCAGGAAGACCCGGAAGTGCTCGGCCACGTCCTCCGGATAGGTCGCGGCGATCGCGACCCGGTCGGCACCCAGCGCCCGTACCGCGTGGGCGAAGGCGAAGGAGGTGCTGGAGGCAGGCAGACCGGCGACCTCGGACAGCTCGCGCGCCTGCCGGTGCGCCCCCTCCCAGCCGAAGACGAAGCTGGCACTGGTACAGGCCCACACCACCGCCCGCGCTCCGCGCTCGCGCAGCGCCGAGACCCCGGCCGCCAGCCGGGCCGCCGATCCCATCTCCAGCAGCGCGTCCACCCGGTGCGCGTCCTCACCGATGTCGGTGTGCACCAGCGGCAGCCGCACCTCCGCACCGGCCTCGCCGAGGATCGCCTCCAGCCGCGGGTAGTCGTCCTCGGCCGAGTGGCCGGGGTAGAGGAAACCGACCGTGTCTGCCATCCAGTCCTCCTGCTCCGTATCCGTGGTGCATGCCGGTCTTGTCCTTCACGTGCGGACCGGACGACGGCCGGTGCTCCGGAGCGCCGCCGCGGTCCGCCGGGCCCGGCTCAGCCGGGCGGCAGGAGCCCCGGATCGTCCGGAAAGGGGGGCGGCTCCGGGCCGTCCGCCGCGTCCGCCGCGTCCGGTGCCGGGCCGGCCACCGGCCCGGCCAGGGCCGCCTCCGGCTCCGGGGGACCGGTGACCGCGGATTCCGGCACCACCGGCAGCCCGGGCTGCCCGGGCAGGGCCGCCGTCCCGGGCAGGCCCGGCACCCCCGATACCTCCGACACCCCCGGCATCCCCGACATCCCCGACATCGAGGCCGGGCCGCGCCGCGCCACCGGGTCCAGCAGCGCCTGATAGGGGCCGACCGCCTGCTCGCCGATCCGGCGCAGCGCCGACCAGAGGGTGACCTGGTTGGCCGACAGCACCGGCATCCGCAGTTCGGCCTCCAGCTGGGGGATGGTGTCGTACGTCGGCAGGTTGGTGCAGCTGATGAAGAGGGCGTCGGGGGCGCCCACCGCGGCCTCGTGCGCCATGCGCACCACGTCGCGGTACGGCACCCGCCAGATCTCCCGGGTCAGCCCCAGGTAGCTGCGGCCGGTGACCTCGATCCCGGCCTCGCCCAGGAACGCCTCCAGGGAGTCGGTCACCGACCCGGTGTACGGGGTGACGACGGCGACACGCCGCGCGCCGAGCTCCGTCAGCGCCTCCAGCAGGGCTCCCGAGGTGGTCAGCGCGGGGATTCCCCCCGTCTGCGCCATGGCGGCGCACATGGCGCGCTCCCCGGTGGTGCCCGCCACGAAGGAGCCGGAGGTGCAGGCGTACGCCACCACCTCCGGCGCCACGGCGCTCAGCGCCCGTACGGCCTCCCGGAGCGTCTCGTGCTCGCTGACGAGCCGGGCCAGGTCGAGGCTGACCTCGACGGGGACGAAGGGCGTGCGGGTCAGGTGCAGCGAGACCTCGTCCGGGACCCAGCGCCACAGCTCCCGGTCGAGTGCGAAGTCGAAGGGCGCGACGACGCCGACGCCGCGCTGCGGGCGCGGACCGCCGAGAAAAGAGACATCCATGAGCAACCCCTAAGAGGGTGTGGGGTGGCCAGGGGCCGATGACGGGGAAAAGCCGGCCGGAAGGAGCCGGGACGCCGGGGCAGATGCCTTCGTTGACGAAGGTAGTTACTTGTCCCTACCGTGGTCAATCCTCGCGTCTGTTTCCCCATGACGCGCCCCCACTTCCAACGGACCAACTCGTATCCTCACCCGCCTTCGTTGCGAAACGGTTTCCCTCTCATGTCCGTCATCACCGTTCTCGTTCTCGGCTCCCCCGGTGACGAGCCGCCGCCGAAACTCGACCGGCTGGCCGGGCGCGCCCGGGTGCTGCACGCCGACGAGAAGTCGCTGGCGGAGCTGCTGCCCGCCGCGGACGCGCTGCTGGTCTGGGACTTCACCTCCGACGCCGTACGCCGCTCCTGGCCCGGGCCGGGCCGGCGGCCGGGCTGGGTGCACACCGCGAGCGCCGGGGTGGACCGGCTGCTGGGCTGTCCGGAACTGGTCGCCTCCAAGGCCGTGATCACCAATGCGCGGGGCGTCTTCGACCGGCCCATCGCCGAATACACGGCCGGTCTGGTCCTGGCCATGGCCAAGGATTTCCCCGGAAGCTGGAAATTGCAGAATGAACGGCGCTGGCGGCACCGGGAGACAATTCGGCTGGCGGGAACTCACGCGATCGTCGTAGGTTCCGGTCCCATCGGCCGGGAAATCGGCCGGACTCTTCTGGCACTGGGTGTCGAGGTGGAGCTGGTCGGTCGCCGGGGCCGGGCCGGCGATCCGGATTTCGGACGGATTCACCCCTCCGCCGCGCTCGGCGGACTGCTCCCGTCCGCCGACTGGGTGGTGTGCGCGGCCCCGCTCACCCCGGAGACCACCGGCATGTTCGACGCCGCCGCCTTCTCCCGCATGAAGCCGGGGGCCCGCTTCGTCAACGTCGGGCGCGGTGCCCATGTGGTGCAGGACGATCTGGTGGCGGCGCTGGCCTCGGGCCGGCTCGCGGGCGCGGCGCTGGACGTCTTCGCCGAGGAGCCGCTGCCGCCCGACAGCCCGCTGTGGGACACCCCGGGCCTGCTGGTCTCCCCGCACATGAGCGGTGACACCCTCGGCTGGCGCGACGCCCTGGCCGAGCAGTTCTGCGACAACTTCGACCGCTGGGCGGCCGGTGAGCCGCTCTTCAACGTCGTGGACAAACAGCTGGGCTACGTACCGGACAGGAGCGCCCCATGAGCAGTCCCACCGCCGACGCACCCGGCACCCCCGGCGCCCCCGGTGATCTCACCCGGCTGACCGCCGCCCGGCTGGTCGAGGGCTATGCCGCGCGGGAGTTCACCCCGGTGGAGGTGGTCCGCGCCGTGCTGGAGCGGTCGGAGGAGATCCAGCCGGCGGTGAACGCGTTCGTGCGGATCGAGGCCGAGGCCGCGCTGCGGCAGGCCGGGGAGTCCGCCGAGCGGTGGCGGCGCGGCGAGCCGGCCGGGCTGCTGGACGGGGTGCCGGTGACGGTGAAGGACATCCTGCTGCTGCGCGGCGGCCCGACGCTGCGCGGCTCGTGGACGGTCTCCGCCGACGGTCCCTGGGACGAGGACGCCCCCTCGGTCGCCCGGCTGCGCGAGCACGGCGCGGTGTTCACCGCCAGGACGACGACCCCCGAGTTCGGCTGGAAGGGCGTCACCGACAGCCCCCGGCACGGCGCGACGGGCAACCCGTACGACCCGGCGCGCACCGCGGGCGGCTCCAGCGGCGGCAGCGCGGCGGCGGTGGCACTGGGCGCCGGGCCGCTGAGCCTGGGCACCGACGGCGGCGGCTCGGTGCGCATCCCGGCCTCCTTCTGCGGGATCTTCGCCCTGAAGCCGACCTACGGGCGGGTGCCGCTGTACCCGGCCAGCGCCTACGGGACGTTGGCGCACGTCGGCCCGATGACCCGGGACGCACGGGACGCGGCGCTGCTGATGGACGTGATCACCGGGCCCGACCCCCGGGACTGGTCGCAGCTCGGGCCGGTGCCGGGCAGCTTCCGGGACGGGCTCCGCGGCGGGGTGGCCGGGCTGCGCGTGGCGTACTCCCCCGACCTCGGCGGCCGGCCGGAGGACGCGCCGGAGCCGGCGCCGGAGGTCGCCAAGGCGGTGCGGCGGGCGGTGGAGGTGCTGGCGGAGCTGGGTGCCGAGGTGGAGGAGGCCGATCCGGGCCTGCCCGACGCGGTGGAGTCCTTCCACACCCTGTGGTTCAGCGGCGCCGCCCGGGTGACGCAGCACCTGGACGCCGAGGGGCGCGCGCTGCTGGACCCGGGGCTGCGCGAGGCGTGCGAGCAGGGCGCGTCCCGCAGCGCGCTGGACTACCTGGCCGCGGTGGACGTGCGGATGGCGATGGGCAGGCTGATGGGCGTCTTCCACACCCGGTACGACCTGCTGGTCACCCCGACCCTGCCCCTCACGGCCTTCGAACTGGGGCACGAGGTCCCGCCGGGCGCCCCGTACCGCCGCTGGACGGGCTGGACGCCGTACACCCACCCCTTCAACATGACCCAGCAGCCCGCCGCCTCCGTGCCCTGCGGCACGGACGGCGCCGGGCTGCCGGTCGGGGTGCAGCTGGTGGGTGCCCGGCACGCGGACGCCCTGGTGCTGCGCGCGGCGCACGCGCTGTACGAGGCGGGGGTCGCCGACATCCCGCCGCCGCCGGCACCGGCGGCGGGTGCCGGTGCCGGTGCCGGGCCCGGTGCCGTCAGGCCCGCCGGAAGCTGAGGGTCTCGCCCAGCGCGCCGGACCGCCACAGGTCCTGGCAGGCGTCCGCCATCCGGTCCAGGCCGTCCACCACGCTCCCCCAGACGATCCCCGGCACCCAGCCGGCGTCACCGTTGATGAGCAGGTTGTTTCGCTCGTAGAACAGCGCCAGGTCCACCACCGTCGGCCGCCCCCGGTGCGCGGCGGCGCTCTCGTAGCCGTACGAGGCGGTGCCGAGCTGGACGTCGGTGAAGGTGAAGTAGCACAGGTCCCCGGGAATGGGGGTGACGGTGGGGTTCTCCAGCGGCGGCTCGGCCGGGGCGAACACCGGCAGGAGCGTGTAGATCTCGTTACGCGCGTACTTGGCGTGGTAGACGTCCCCGCCCAGCGGAAGGGCGTTCCACACCGCCTCGCAGGTGAGGGGCGCACGGTCGTCGAGCAGTTTCGCGGTGCAGGTCACGCCCCGCTTTTCGAGCGAAACTTCAATGAAACGGTCTGCCATTTCACTTCCTGTCCGTCGATTTCACTCCCAATACTGACGCAGCGCCCCACCCGGACAGTCAAGCCCGCAACGCCCGTATCAAGGGCTGGAAACAGCAGGCATATCTTCCACCCGATCGGGGTAGTGGCGCGCCCATGGCTCCACCACAGGGGAACGAGACAGGAAAAACGGACAACGACAGAGCACGTGACGGCCGGACGGGAACCGGCCTGCGGATAAGCCGCCGCTCCCTGCTCGCGGGACTGACCGCGCTGGGAGCGGCGGGCGCGATGGGCACGGCGGCCGGCTGCAGCCGGGTGCCCGAGGCCGGGAAGGCCGGCGAGGGGAACCTGCTGGAACGCCTGCGCGCGCAGGGCACCGTACGGCTGGGCATCGCGGGCGAGGTGCCCTACGGGTACATCAACAAGCAGGGGGAGCTGACCGGCGAGGCGCCGGAGATCGCGAAGGTCGTCTTCAAGCGGCTGGGAGTGGAGAACGTCGTTCCGGTGCCGACCGAGTTCGGGTCGCTCATTCCGGGACTGCGCTCGCAGCAGTTCGATGTGGTCTCCGCGGGCATGTACATCAACCCCGAGCGGTGCGAGCAGGTCATCTTCTCGGATCCCGAGTACGTCATGCTCGACGCCTTCATCGTCCGCAAGGGCAACCCGAAGGGCCTGCACAGCTACGAGGACATCGTGGAGAAGGGCGCCAAGATGGCGACCGGCACCGCGTACGCCGAGATCGACTACGCGGTGGCAGCCGGCGTCGACCGCGGCGACATCCTCATCCTGCCCGACCAGGTCGCCGGACTGGCGGCCGTGGAGCAGGGCCGGGCGGACGTGTTCGCCGGGACCTCGCTGACCGTCCGGCAGGTGGCCGAGGGCAGCGACCGGGCCGAGGCCACCGAGCCCTTCCAGCCCATGGTGGACGGCGAACCCGCCATCGGCGCCGGCGGCTTCGCGTTCCGGCCCACCGCCACCGTGCTGCGCGACGAGTTCAACAAGGAGCTGCACAAGCTCAAGGAGAGCGGTGAGCTGCTGGAGATCATGAAGCCCTTCGGTTTCACCGAGGACGAGATGACCGACCTGACCGCGAAGGAGCTGTGCACCCCATGACCTGGGCCTTGTGGGAGTCCTACATGCTGCCCGGCATCTGGATCACCATCCAGGTGACGGTGTACAGCGCGGCGCTGGCCGCGGTGGTCTCCTTCGCGATCGGCATGGCGCGCACCTCCCAGTTGTGGATCGTGCGCTTCCTGGCCGGCGCCTACTTCGAGATCTTCCGCGGCGCCTCGGCGCTGGTTTTCATGTTCTGGCTGTTCTTCGCCCTGCCGATCGCCTTCGGCTGGCAGCTCGTTCCCATGTGGGCGGGTGTGCTGGCGCTGGGCCTGACCTACGGGGCGTACGGCTCGGAGGTCGTGCGCGGCGCGCTGGCCGCGGTCGCCCCCGCCCAGCGCGAGGCGGGCATCGCGCTGAGCTTCACCCGTCTGCAGCGGCTGCGGCGCATCGAACTGCCGCAGGCCTGGCCGGAGATGGTCCCGCCGTTCAACAACCTGGCCATCGAACTGCTGAAGGGCACCGCCCTGGTCTCGGTGATCAGCGTCGCCGACATGACCTTCGCGGCCAACCTCATCCGGTTCACCACCAATGAGAGCGCCCCGATCTACACGGTCCTGCTGCTGATGTACTTCGTGCTCGCCTTCCTCATCACCCGGCTGATGCGGCTGGTCGAACGGAAGGCGAAGGCCGGGATCGGGCAGGCACCGCCACCGCGGGAGGGCCTGCTGGGCGGCATGCGCCGCCGGTCGGGAAGCGCCGACCCGGTCACCGGGACGGCCGCCGCGGGTACCACGGGGGGCAGGCAGTGAACTGGAACTGGGACGTCGTCGACGACTTCATGCCGCGCTTCTGGGACGGGGTGCTCGTCAGCGTCCAGGCCCTGGTGCTCGGCTCGCTGCTGGCCTTCACCCTCGGTCTGGTGTGGGCGATCGCGCAGCGCTCGAGACAGGCGTGGATCCGGGTGCCGGTGACCGCCGTCACCGAGTTCATCCGCAACACCCCGCTGCTGGTGCAGCTCTTCTTCCTCTTCTACGTGGTGCCCGAGTGGGGTCCGGCCATGTCGCCGCTGGTGACGGGTGTGATCGGGCTCGGCCTGCACTACTCGACGTACACCGCCGAGGTCTACCGGGCCGGCATCGACGGGGTGCCCGCCGGGCAGTGGGAGGCGGCCACGGCGCTCAGCCTGCCGCCGGTGCGGACCTGGACGGCCGTGATCCTGCCGCAGGCGATCCGCCGGGTGGTGCCCGCGCTGGGCAACTACGTCATCGCCATGCTGAAGGACTCGCCGCTCATCGCGATCATCGGCGCGCTGGAGATGCTCGGTGAGGCCCGCGCCTACGGCTCCGAGACCTTCCGCTTCCTGGAGCCGATCACCCTCGTCGGCATCGCCTTCATCGTCATCGCCTACCCGGCTTCCCTTCTCATCCGAGTTCTGGAGCGTCGCCTTGCCCGCTGAGATCACCCACACCAATCCCGCCGCGGACGGCCGCGAGCTGATCCTCTTCGACAAGGTGACCAAGCGCTTCGGCGACCATGTCGTCCTGGACCAACTGGAGTTCAGCGTCTCCGCGGGGAAGCACGTCACCCTCATCGGCCCCTCCGGATCGGGCAAGACCACGATCCTGCGGCTGCTGATGACCCTGCTCAAGCCCGACGAGGGCACCATCACCGTCGACGGCGAGCACCTCGTCCACGAGGAGAAGGGCGGCAAGCTCGTCCCTGCGGGCGAGAAGCACATCCGTGAGGTGCGCAAGAAGATCGGCATGGTCTTCCAGCAGTTCAACCTCTTCCCCAACATGAAGGTGCTGCGGAACATCACCGAGGCGCCCGTCCACGTCCTGGGGCTGGGCAAGGACGAGGCCGAGCAGCGGGCCCGCGAACTGCTGGAGATGGTCGGGCTGACCGAGCACCTCGACAAGTACCCCTCGCAGCTCTCCGGCGGACAGCAGCAGCGGGTGGCCATCGCCCGCGCGCTGGCCATGCGGCCGCAGGTGCTGCTGCTGGACGAGGTGACCTCGGCGCTCGACCCCGAGCTGGTCGCCGGTGTGCTGGACGTGCTGCGCGACATCGCGCACAGCACCGACATCACCATGCTCGTCGTCACCCACGAGATGAACTTCGCCCGCGACATCTCGGACGAGGTGCTGATGTTCAACGAGGGGAAGGTCATCGAGTCCGGGCCGCCGGAGAAGATCTTCAACGACCCGGACCACGAGCGCACCCGGGAGTTCCTCAGCGCGATCCTCTGATCCCGGCGTCCGACCGGAGTACGGTGGTCCGCGTTTCGGAAGCGGGCCGCCGGCCAATGCTTCTGGGCACGGGGCGGTGGCGGCCGCCCGCCGCCGCCCCGCGGGCGGCGGACGATCCGCGGACCCGACCGGCGCCGGCTCCCCGCCGGGGCGGTCCCGCCCCTGAGAGGGACACCGTGACACTGCTGGACTCCCCCGGGGACCTCCCCCCGGAGCACTCCCCGGACCGGATGCCGGGCCCCGCGCCGCAGCACGCGCCGCAGCACGCGCCGGACCGGGTGCCGGAGCACGACGCGGGGCCGGTGCCCCTGGGATCGGTACGGCACGCGCTGCGCGTCCTGGAGGCGGTCGCCGCGCACGGGGAGGGCATGACCGGGGAGCTGCTGGCCCGGGAGACCGGGCTGGCGCCCGCGCACCTCGCCGGTCTGCTGCGGATCCTGCACCGCGAGCGGTATCTGGAGCACCTCGCCGACGGCACGTACGCCGTCGGCGAGGCCGCGGCCCTGCTCCGCGGCGGCGGGGACCGGGAACGGACGCTGCACGGACGGCTGTGGCGGACGCTCGCCCGGCTGCGGGACACCCTCGGCGCGGCGGTCTGCCTGGGCCGCTACCGGGACGGCGAGCTGGAGATCGTCCTGTCCGCCGAGAGCCCGGGCGCCCCGGCGCCCGAGGGCTGGCCGGACGTGCGGACCACCGGGCACGCCACCGCGGTGGGCAAGTGCCTGCTCGGCCAGCTGGACCACGAGGCCCGCCGGGACCACCTCGCCCGGTACCGGCCGGTCCGGCTGACCCCGTACACCGTCGCCGACGAGCGGGCGCTGCTGGGCGTCCTGGACCGGCAGCCACCGGCCGTGCCGGTCCTCGACCTGCGGGAGTGCTCGCTCGGCACGGTCTGCGCGGCCGTGCCGGTCACGGCCGGGGCGATGGTCGGCTCCCTGGGCCTGGCACTGCCCGTCGAGGACGCACACCGGCTGCGGCGGGCCGCCGAGGAGCTCAGCGCGCACGCCGCCCGGATGCTGCTGCCGCTCGCCCTGTGAGCGGGCATCCCCGCGGGCGGGTATCATCGGTGCCGACGGCGCGCTCGTGCGCGCCGCGGGCGCCGCTAGCTCAGTTGGTTAGAGCAGCTGACTCTTAATCAGCGGGTCCGGGGTTCGAGTCCCTGGCGGCGCACCGGAGGCCCGGGGGCCCCGCACCGTGTGCGGGGCCCCCGGCGTTTCCCCGCGCGGCTCCGGGGGCGGCGCCCCGGTCAGGACCGGGTGTCGCGCGAGCCGTCCACCGCGGGGGTGTTCCCGAACTTGTCGACGGCCTGGTAGTAGATCCAGGCGGTGCTGTCGCAGGAGGTCTTCGTCGCTCCGCTGTAGCGGGCGCACACCCGCTTGAGGTCGGCGTGGAAGGCGTTGTCCAGCCGGGCCTTGTTCGCGTCGAAGGAGCCGGCCGCCTTGTAGTTGCGGTAGCCGAAGTCATGGCGGGCGCAGGCGGTCTGGAAGGGGAAGCCGAAGGGGTTGTCGGGGGAGCTGCTGCAGTAGTCGGTGGACCAGTCGAAACCGTAGGCGCTCCAGGCTCCCCGGTCGTTCCGGGCGGACAGCCAGGAGCTGTAGCTGCTCGCACTCGTCTGGGTCCAGCCGCTGAGCACCCGGGGCTTGTCCGCGGGTGCCGCAGCGGCGGGTCCGGCCAGACCGAGCAGGGCCGCCGTGGCGACGGTGGACAGGGACACGGTCAGGGACACGGCGGATCTGCGGCGCATCGGGGACGACCTCCGGGAGCGGGAGCGGTGGGACGCCTCGGCGGGGTTTGGCGAGGCGGGGAGCCTTCGGAAGGGGTATCACCCGCACTCCGGCACTGTCATGTGCACAGTCAGTCAACAGTCCGATATTCGACCACTGTTGACCGGATGTTTCCCCCGGACACGGCGGGCACGGCTGTCCCGGAACGCCGCGGAGGGGGCGGGCCCGGGGCCCGCCCCCTCCTGCGACCGGCTCCCGGCGCGGTCAGAACTCGACGTCGGAGCAGGAGTAGAACGCGTTGGCCGTGTCATGGACGGTCCAGACGGCCAGGATGAGGTGCCGGCCGGACTTCTGGGTCGGGAGGCTGCCCTGGTGGCTCTCGGTGGCGGCGGGCTGGCGGCCGCCCATGTGCACCGTCATGAACGGCTGCGGCTCCAGGTCGGCCCGGGTGAGCGGCTTGTTCGGGTCCCAGCCGTCCTTGGTGATGTAGTACTTGAAGTCGGTCGTGCTGTGCCGCGCGGTCATCTTCCAGGTGAAGGTGAAGCCCTGGCCGGGGGTGAGCTTCGTGGCGGGCCAGTTGCCGCCGCGCGGGTCGTCGAGCTGGGCGAAGCGGGAGTTGCCGCCCGCGCAGATCCGGCCGTCGGCGGGACCGGCGGCCGGGAAGCCCTTGGGACCCTCGACGCTCTGGGGCTCCCACTGGATGCCGCCGCAGTCACCCGCCGTGCCGCTGGCGCAGTGCGCCTGCCGGCTCAGCGGCGAGTCGACGTAGCCGTGCGCCTGGGCGGTGCCGCCGGTGGCGAGCACCGTCGTCGCGGCCACACCGAAACCGATCAGTGCCGTGGTGATCCTCTTACGCATTGTCGCGCTCCTGAACGTGGGGGGCCTTCCGGCTCACTGGGGGCAGGCCGGAAGGAGGTCAGGTCTAGACCAAGCAGAACCGACCGTAATCCTTCCTACTGGTCATGTCCAGACCAAACGAAGGAGAGGGTCACCCACGGAGCGTCCCGCGACGCCTCGACGATCCCCGCGTTGGGCATGTCGTTGGTCCGCACCCAGTCCCGGGCCGCCCGTTCCGTACGGCCGCCCGCGAGCTGGCGCTCGACCAGCCGCCGGCGGCGCTCCGCCGGGTCGGCGTCGACGTACCACAGCTCGTCCAGGCACTCGCGCGCCCCGGACCAGCCGGGCAGCTCACAGGCCAGGTAGTTGCCCTCGGTCACCACCAGCCGGGTCCCGGGGCGGACCACGTGCCGGGCCGCGACCGGCTCGTCCAGCGTCCGGTCGAAGTCGGGCACGTAGACGTCGTGCTCCGGTTCGTCCGCCAGCCGCCGCAGCAGGGCCGCGTAGCCGTGCACGTCGAAGGTCGGCGGCGAGCCCTTGCGGGCGGCCAGCCCCAGCCGGTCCAGCTGGGCGTTGGACAGGTGGAAGCCGTCCAGGGGCACGTACGCCGCCGCCCGCGGCCCGTACCGCTCCCGCAGCCGCGCCACCAGCGCCACGGCGAGCGTGGACTTGCCCGCGCCGGGCGGTCCGGCGAGCCCGAGCACGGCCCGCCCTCCGCTCCCGCGGGCCGCCACCCCCCGGGCCATCGCCGCCAGCTCTTCGGTACGCATCACTCGGGACATCACCACGAGGAGTATGCACACACGCCGCCGGGCGGACCGGGGCCGGGCCGGGGCCGGGGCCGGGCACACCGCGAGGTCGGGTATGCTGGTTCCCGCAGGTCGGCACGGGTCGGCGCCACACGGCGCGGGTCCGGCTCCCTGCGGGCGCCGCTAGCTCAGTTGGTTAGAGCAGCTGACTCTTAATCAGCGGGTCCGGGGTTCGAGTCCCTGGCGGCGCACCCGTTCGCTCCGGCCCCACCGCCTCCGCGGTGGGGCCGGAGCGTTTCCCGTGCAGCGGGACCGCCCGTGCCGCGGGACCGGCGGCTCCGGCACGGAGGCGGTGCGGCCGCCCGGATCAGTCGATGCCCCGGCAGATGTGCTGCTCGCCCTCGTCCTCGTCGCCGTCCCCGGCCAGCCGCAGGGGCGGCGGCGGAAGGGCCGGCTCGTCGAGCGCCCGCACCGGTGCGGGCAGTCCGTCGGCTTCCGGTTGCACTGTGTCATACATGGCGGAACGACAGCCTCCGTGGTCCGGGGATTCCGGCTCCGGGTACCTCGTACCCGGCTCTTCAACCCCGGTCCGGTCCGACTCGCTCGGGTGGCGGAAGGTTCCGCTCCCGGTCCGACACTTTCGATCACGCTCTGTTGTGAGCAGGTGACCTGCTGCCATCATGGGTCCCGCCGTCCGGGGCGGGGGTGGCCGGCCGGTCACCGCCTTCCGGCCGAAGGCCGAAGGCCGAAGGCCGAAGGCCGAAGGCCGAAGGCCGAAAGACATCGCCTCCGGCGGGGAGACCGGGGGCGGGAGGCCCCGGGCCGCGGCGCGGAAGCCCCGCAGTCACGGGAACACGTACCGAAGTGCACCGCGCCATGGCAGGGGAGCCGGAGCGCGGGGCATCAGTCGAGGGCGCGCGGTCCGCCGCGCGCGGGGGGTTCGAAGTCATGACGCCGACGCCTGCTGGCGCCGGGCAGCCGCAACGGCCTGCCCCGGATCCGTCCCGGACGGTCACCCTGCGAGTACCCCGCCGGCTCCACCACGGCCGGGAGACCGGCGACCGCGGCGGAGGGGCGCGGTGGCACGAGGCGCCACCGCGCTACGACTACGAGCACCACAGCCGGCTCGCCGGTCCGCTCACCCGGCCGGATCCAAACCGGCCGTACCGGGTGCGCTACCGCGGCCTGCTCGCCCGGGAACCGCACCGGATCGGCGCCGCCCTGCTGCTGGGCGCCGCGCCGCTGGTCTCCCTCGGACTGCTGGTCTGGCTGCTGCAGCCCGGCCACTGGACCAGGCGCGACGACGGCGCGGTCTCCGACCTGGTCCTCAGGCTCGACGTCGTGATGCTGGTCTCGATCGGGCTGATCGAACTGTTCCGCACCCTCAACGTCCTCTCCAACGCGCACGCCACCCTGGTGGCCCGCGACCCGGTACCGGTGGTGCCCGAGTCCGGCACCCGGGTCGCCTTCCTGACCTCCTTCGTGCCCGGCAAGGAACCGCTGGAGATGGTCACCAGGACCCTGGAGGCGGCCGTGCGGGTCCGCCACCGGGGGACGGTGCACGTCTGGCTGCTCGACGAGGGCGACGATCCGGAGGTGAAGGAGGTCTGCGCGCGTCTGGGCGTGCGCCACTTCTCCCGCAGGGGCGTCGCCGAGTGGAACCGGGCCAGGGGCCCGCACCGCGCGAAGACGAAGCACGGCAACTACAACGCCTGGCTGGCGGCACACGGCGACGGCTACGACTTCTTCGCCTCGGTGGACACCGACCACGTGCCGCTGCCCAACTACCTGGAGCGGATGCTCGGCTACTTCCGCGACCCGGACGTCGGCTTCGTCGTCGGCCCGCAGGTGTACGGCAACTACGACACCTTCGTCACCAAGGCCGCGGAGAGCCAGCAGTTCCTCTTCCACGCCCTGATCCAGCGGGCCGGCAACCGCTACGGCGCGCCGATGTTCGTGGGGACCAGCAACGCGGTGCGGATCAGCGCGCTGCAGCAGATCGGCGGCCTGTACGACTCCATCACCGAGGACATGGCCACCGGCTTCGAGATGCACCGGGCGCGCAACCCGCGCACCGGCCGCACCTGGCGCTCGGTCTACACCCCGGACGTACTCGCCGTCGGAGAGGGCCCGACCTCCTGGACGGACTTCTTCACCCAGCAGCTCCGCTGGAGCCGCGGCACCTACGAGACCGTCCTCGGGCAGTTCTGGAAGGCGCCCTTCACCCTGCCGCCCGGCAAGCTGCTCAACTACACGCTGCTGGTCGTCTTCTACCCGATGTCCGCGCTCAACTGGATCCTGGCCGCGCTGAGCTGCGCGCTCTTCCTGGGGCTGGGCGCCTCCGGGGTCCGGATCGACCCGGTGATCTGGATGATGCTCTACGGCAACGCCTCCGCCCTCCAGATCGGCCTGTACGTCTGGAACCGGCGGCACAACGTCTCCCCCCACGAGCCGGAGGGCTCCGGCGGTGTCGCGGGCATGGTGATGTCGGCGCTCTCCGCGCCGGTGTACGCACGCTCGCTGCTGGACGCGGTGCTGCGCCGCAGGAGCGGTTTCGTGGTGACCCCCAAGGGCGACTCCGCCAGTCCGGACACCCTGTTCGGCACCTTCCGGATACATCTGTTCTTCGCCGCCGTGTTCGGCGGTTCGCTGGCCGGCTCCTTCCATCTGGGCCACGACCACCCCGCGATGACCACCTGGGCCGCGCTCGCCCTGCTGATCACCGCGGCGCCGGTCGCCGTCTGGCGCTGGACCCTGTGGCGGGAACGCGACAGCCGGAGAAGCCGGAGAAGCCGGAGAAGACTGCCCGCCCCGGACGCCCCGGACGCCCCGGCGGGTACGGCCGCCGCGCCCGCCCCGGCCCGCGAGGCCCTGCAGACCGTTCCCGGGGGAGAGCACCGATGACGTACCGCCCGAGCCGCCGCTTCCGCCGGATCGCCATCGCCTCGGCGGTCGTCGCCGCACTCGCCGGAGCCAACGGTCCGGCCCTCTACCGCTTCGGCGGCGAGGCCTGGCACGACCACCGGATCAACCAGCCCGGGTACAAGGCGGCCAACGGCCACTGGAGGACCGTGGACGTCCCGGAGAGGTACCGCGTCAACACCATCCACGCGGCGCTGCTGCACACCGGCAAGGTGCTGCTGATCGCGGGGTCCGGCAACGACGCCGAGCAGTTCCGGGCCAAGACCTTCCGCACGGTGCTGTGGGACCCGGAGAAGAACACCTTCGCGAACATCCCCACGCCCAAGGACCTGTTCTGCGCCGGGCACACCCAGCTGCCCGACGGGAGGCTGCTGGTGGCCGGCGGTACCCAGCGCTACGAGACCCTCGAGGGCGACGTGGAGAAGGCCGGCGGCCTGATGACCGTCCACAACGAGGACCCGGACAAGCCGGTGACCCTCCCGGCCGGCACCCGCTTCACCGGCCGCGCCAACGGGAAGACCTTCGCCTCCCAGGCCCCGGTCGTGGTGCCGCGCGCCGGGAAGACCACCGCACCCGGGACGGGGAAGGTGACGGTCACCGTCAGCACCGCCCGGGTCTACGTGGAGGCCCTGAAGAAGGGGAGGAGGCACCAGACCGGCACCCAGGACCAGTACCGCGTCCACGGTCTGAAGGGCGACGACCGGCGGAACGTCTACGGCATCGCCCAGAAGCTCTCCTTCGACAAGAAGGACTTCCAGGGCATCAGGGACTCCTACGAGTTCGACCCGGTGGCCGAGCGGTACGTCGGGGTCGACCCGATGAACGAGGCCCGCTGGTACCCGACCCTGACCACCCTGGCGGACGGCAGCGTCCTGTCGGTCTCCGGGCTGGACGAGATCGGCCAGGTCGTCCCCGGCAGGAACGAGATCTACGACCCGGAGACGCAGAAGTGGTCCTACCTGCCCGAGGAGCGCTTCTTCCCCACCTATCCCGCCCTCTTCCTCGCCGCCGGCGGCAGGATCCTCTACACCGGCTCCAACGCCGGGTACGGCCCCGCCGACGAGGGCCGCACCCCCGGCCTGTGGGACCTGGAGAGCAACGAGTTCCGGGAGGTGCCCGGCCTCGGGGACCCGGACGTCCTGGAGACCTCCATGTCGGTGCTGCTGCCCCCCGCGCAGGAACAGCGCTACATGGTGCTCGGCGGCGGCGGGGTCGGCGAGAGCCGCAGGGCCACGGCCCGGACCGGCATCGTGGACCTCACCGAGCCCGAGCCGCGGTTCACCCCCGGCCCGGACCTGTACGCGCCGGTCCGCTACCCCAGCAGCGTGATCCTGCCCGACGACACCGTGCTGACCACCAACGGCTCCGGCGGCTACCGCGGCCGCGGCGGCTCCGACGTGCTGCGGGCCGGGCTGTACGACGCGAGGACGGACACCGCCCGCACGGTCGCCGATCCGCTGGTGGGCCGCAACTACCACTCCGGCGCGCTGCTGCTGCCCGACGGCCGGGTGATGACCTTCGGCTCGGACTCGCTGTTCGCCGACAAGGCCGACACCCGGCCGGGCGAGTTCCAGCAGCAGATCGACCTCTACTCGCCGCCGTACCTCTTCCGGGGGAAACGGCCCGAGCTGCGCGGCACCGGCGAGCCGCGGACGGTGGAGCTCGGCGGGAAGGTGACGTTCGCCTCGGAGGACGCGGCGAGGGTGCGGACCGCCCGGCTGGTCCGGCCCGGCTCCTTCACCCATGTCACCAACGTCGAGCAGCGCTCCGTCGCCCTGGAGTTCGAGCGGACGGCGGACGGGCTGACGTTCACCCTCCCGGACGACCCGTCCCTGGTGCCCCCGGGCTACTACATGCTGAACGTGCTGGACGGCGAGGGCGTCCCGTCCGAGTCGGTGTGGGTGAAGGTCCCGGTCTCGCCGGACGCGGAGCCGGTCACCGTCGCCGCCGACTGAGCCACCGGGCCGTGTGCCGGACGCGCGCCGGGCGCGCCTCCGGCACACGGCCGGCACGGTGTTCTACTCCCCCGCGTTGCGGGCCAGTTCGAGCGCGTACTTCTCCCACCACGCGCCCGCCTCGGGGCCGCCCTTGCAGGTGCCGTCCGACTCCCCGGGGCGCTTGATCCACAGATAGGCGTCCACCAGTTCCTCGCCGGTGTCCGTCGTCGGCGCCTCGCCCAGTGCCCGGCCCGGCGGATTGCACCAGCTTTCGGCGTCCCCGCCGTCCCCGGCCCCGTCGGCCGGTCCGTTGCCGTTGCGGCTGGTGTCGATCACGAAGTGCTTGCCGCCGAGCAGCGCCGACAACCGCCTGCCGTAGGCGACGTTCTCCCCGGTGGTCCGGTAGTTGGAGACGTTGAGCGCGAAGCCGTCCGCACGGTCGGCACCCGCCCGCCGCAGTGCCCCGGCCATCGCGCCGGGGTCCCGGATCCAGCTCGGGTTGCCCGCGTCCAGGTAGACCGTCGTCCCCGGGAGGTCCTTGAGCCGCCGCACGGTCTCGTTCAGCAGCGCGTACCGCTCCTCGTGGAACTCCCCGGGAGTGCAGCCGTCCAGGACGTGCGGCAGCGCGTCGGGCTCGACGATCACCGTGGCGGACCGGTCCCCGATGCCCTCGGCCACAGCGCCGAGCCAGGCCCGGTAGGCGTCGCCGTCCGCCGCACCCCCCTGCGAGTACTGGCCGCAGTCGCGGTGCGGGATGTTGTAGAGGACCAGCAGGGCGGTGCGGTCCGCCCGCTCCGCGGCCTCGGTGAGCTCTCTGGTCCGCCCCTCGGGATCGTCGGCGCCGATCCACTCGGCGACGGGCTGGGCGGCGATCCGCTCGAGCAGCCCGGCCTCCTCCTCCCGCCCGGCGCGGCGCAGTTCGGCCAGCCGCCGGGCGGCCGTCCCCCCGGGGTCCACCCAGTACGGGACCTGCCCGGCGGGCCGCTGCCCCACCGGGGCCGCCTTCTCCCCGGACCCGTCCGGCCGTTCGGGCGGACTCCCCCCTAAAAGGCCGGAACAGCCCGTGACCAGCACCAGGATCCCCACCGCGGCCCCCCGGGCCGCTCGCCGGAACCGCGCGGCACCGGGCCGTCGGCCGGCCGACAAGCCGTCCATCCACTCCCCCTCGGATCGGCACAAACCGGTCGGGCCATCCTGGCACATTGACAGCTCCCGGATGGGCTGGGAACCTCCGATCGAGCACATCTTCATATCGAGGCGACGGTGCGCAGGAACCCGGTGCGAGTCCGGGACGGTCCCGCCACTGTGACCCGCGGCCCCACGGGCCCGGGGAGTCAGGAACTGACCCGTCGCTTCTCCCGTCAATGGGGCGTGGAAACCCCAGGAGGAGGAAACGCGGATGTCCCCGCACACCGCCGGCACCACGGCAGGCATCCCGGCCGACGGCGCCGCCGTCGCCGACGCCACGGGCCGGGCCCGGGACTGGGCGATCGCCGCAGCCGCGGCCGTCGTCGCGCTCATCGCGCTCTACGCCGTCTTCATGGACAACGGCCAGCTCGTCTCCGCCACCGGCTCGTACCTGCACGAGTTCGCACACGACGGGCGGCACCTGTTCGGTGCCCCCTGCCACTGAGCGGAACCGCATCATGACCGCGGTGACCTCTCAGGATCCTGTCCGGAACCCCGCGGCCCGCACCGCCGACCGTCCCGTACTGCCCCTGCTCAGGCGGGGGCTGGCCGCGGGCGGTCCGGCCGGGCTGGCCGCCGGGCTGTTCTCCCTGCTGCTGGCCGAACCGCTGATGGACCGGGCCATCGCGCAGGAGGCGGAACGGCACGCCCACGCCCACGACGCCACGGGCGTGACGGCCCATCACGAGGAACTGTTCTCGCGCGGCACCCAGCACTTCGGGCTGGTGGTGACCGCGGTGGTCGTCGGGCTGGCGCTGGGCGTGTTCTTCGCCGTCGCCTACGCCCTGCTCCACCGCTCCGGCGCCCTGACCGAGCGGCCCTGGAACAGGTCCCTGCTGCTGGCGGGAGCGGGCTTCACGGCCCTGTCCCTGCTGCCCGGACTGCGCTACCCGGCCAACCCGCCGGGTGTCGGCGACGGCGGCACCGTCCAGGAGCGCCAGGTGCTGTGGCTGGCCGCGCTGGCGGTCGGAGTGCTGGGCATGCTGCTCGCCCGGCAGCTCCACCGGCGACTGGCCGACCGGGAGGCGCCGGTGCGTCAGCTCGCCGTGGCCGGCGTGGTGGTGGCCACGGGTGCGGCGCTGTTCCTGCTGCCGGGCAACCCCGACCCGGTGCCGGTGGACGCCCGGCTGCTGTGGGACTTCCGGATGCTCTCGCTGGCCTCCCACGCCGTGCTGTGGGCGGCCCTGGGCATCGCCTTCGGCCTGCTCGGCCTGCGGGCGGCACGGGCGGCGGGGGCCGGTGGCGCGGCGGGGAAGGGCACCTGAGCCGTCCCCGGCAGTCCCGTCAGTCCTGTCAGCCCCGCCACTCCAGCGCACCGGTGTCCGGCTCCCGCGCGGGCCGGACACCGGTGAGGTAGGCGGAGACCACCAGGTTGGCGGAGTAGGAGCGGCTGTCCCGGTCGAATTCCCCGGTACAGGTGATCAGCCGCAGCTCGGCACGGCCGGGCGACCGGACGCCGTAGACCCGCGCCGGGTCGAAGCCGTCGCGTTCGGCGACCGAGACGTCCTCGGCCGTGAACTCGGCGACCGTGCCGTCCGCGCGGGTCACGTACACCCGGTCACCCGGCCGCACCGACGCCAGCCGGTGGAAGACCGCCGGGCCGCGGTCGGTGTCCACATGGCCCACGAGCAGCGCCGCGCCCTCGGTCCCCGGCTCCGGGCCGTCCCGGTACCAGCCGACCACCCCGGGGGTGTCCATCGGCGGCGGCCGGACCGCGCCGTCGCTGTCCAGGCCCCGTTCGACGATCCGGGCGTGGACACCGGCGGCCTCGATGTCGACGCGCCGCGGCTCGGCCACCGGCAGCGGGGCGCGGGCGGCGGGCAGCGTACGGCCCAAGGCGCCGTCCGCACCGCCGACCGGATCGCCGGCCGGATCGTGCCGGGCGCCGCTGCCCGGGCGCGGATCCGGCGGCGCCACCGCGGCGGGGTCGGACAGTTCCCGCCCCCACAGCCACACGGCGGTCAGCAGCACGGCCCACACCGCCGCGGCCGCCAGCCGGCCGGCGGCGGAGGCGCGCGGCTCCCCGTCCGTGGTCCGGCCGTACCCGCCGTACCCGCCGTACACGGCCGGCCCGGTCAGCCGTCGGTGCCGCGGGTACGGGACCGGCGCCGCGACAGGACCGCCCGCCAGGCCACCACCAGACCGGCCGCGCCCGCCAGGGCGGCGCCCAGGGCGGTGTGGAGGGAGCCGGGCCCGGTGTCCCCGGCGGTGCCGCCGCCACCGGCCGGCACGGGGGCGACCGGGCTCTCGGCGGGGCTCTCGGCGGGGCTCTCGGCGGGACCTTCCGGCAGTCCCGTGGAGGGGCCGGCGGGAGGATCGGCGGAAGGTTCGGTGGAGGGCGCCGCCGACGGGTGGGCGGAGGGCTCACCCGTGGCCCCGTCGCCGTCGCGGCCGCCGGTGGGGCTCACGGTCACCAGACCGGTCAGCCCGGCCCCGGCGCCCTTCCCCGCGCCCTCGCACTCGACGGTGATCCGGTGCTTCCCCGGCTCGACGTCCGAGCGGACGGCCGCCTCCCCGCGCAGTCCGCCGCCGGGCGCGGGTGCCAGCAGCGCGTCGGTGACGAACGCCGCGGAGCGGGCGGTTCCCACCGTTCCCTCGCAGGCGGCGGCCAGCAGTTCCACCTCGCTGCCGGGGCGGGCCCGCCGGGGCTCGACCCGTACCCCCGCCCCGTCGGCCGGGCCCGCGGAGACCCGCGGGTCCCCGGTGCCCGGACTCTCGGCCGCCGCGGCGGGGGCGCCCAGCGCCACGGCGCAGACGGTGAGCGCCGCGGCCAGGGCGCGCGGCGCGGAGCGTACGGTGCCGGACCGTGCGGTACGGACGGTGACCGTGCAGGTGCCCATGTCGAACCTCCGGATCGGTACTCCGAAGATCCGTCGTGCGGCCCCCGGCCGCATCCCGGCACCGGCGGACGCTGCTCCGTTCGGGTAGGGCCGGAGTCGGCTCGCCGGGTGGTGCCGGGCGGGCCCGCCCGGCACCGCTCAGCCCCGGTCAGACCCTCTCGACGAGGTCCGCGATCGAGTCCACGACCGTGGAGGGCCGGAAGGGGTAGCGGTCGATGTCGGCCGTCCCGGTCAGCCCGGTGAGGACGAGGAAGGTCTCCATTCCGGCCTCCAGCCCGGCCAGCACGTCGGTGTCCATCCGGTCGCCGATCATCGCGCTGGACTCGGAGTGCGCGCCTATCACGTTCAGCCCGGCCCGCATCATCAGCGGGTTGGGCTTGCCGACGAAGTACGGCTCGCGCCCGGTCGCCTTGGTGATCAGCGCGGCGACCGATCCGGTGGCCGGCAGCGCGCCCTCGGCGGACGGCCCGGTCTCGTCGGGGTTGGTGGCGATGAACCGCGCCCCGTCGTTGATCAGCCGGATCGCCTTGGTGAGCGCCTCGAAACTGTAGGTGCGGGTCTCGCCGAGGACGACGTAGTCGGGCTCGGTGTCGGTGAGGATGTACCCGATGTCGTGCAGGGCGGTGGTCAGCCCGGCCTCACCGATGACGTACGCCGTGCCGCCCGGCCGCTGGTCGTCCAGGAACTTGGCGGTGGCCAGGGCGGAGGTCCAGATGTTCTCCACCGGCACCTCCAGACCGCCGCGCTTGAGCCGGGCGTGCAGGTCACGGGGCGTGTAGATCGAGTTGTTGGTCAGCACCAGGAACGGCCGGCCGGTCTCCCGCAGCCGCTTGACGAAGGCATCGGCCCCGGGGATCGGCACCCCCTCGTGGACGAGGACGCCGTCCATGTCGGTGAGCCACGACTCGATCGGTTTGCGCTCCGCCATCAGTCACTCCTGCCTGTCGTACGCCTCGGTGGACGCGGCTGCCGCACACCGCTTCGTGCTGCGCCGACCGCCCCAGCGTAGCCACCGCGTACCCGCCCCGGACCGGCCGCCCACCCTTGCCGGACAACGGTCCGCCGGGGGGACGGTGTGCCGCCGTCCGCACCGGATGCGAGGGTGAAACCCATGGACACTGCTTCCCGCCCGCCTTCCCGCCCACTGCGCGTCGGTCTGATCGGCTACGGCCTGGCCGGCGCCGTCTTCCACGCACCGCTGATCGCCGCCACCGACGGGCTCGTCCTGGACACCGTCGTCACCTCCGACCCCGAGCGGCAGCGCCGGGCCCGCGCCGAGCACGGCGAGAACCTGCGCACCGCCGCGGACTCCCGCGAGCTGTTCGACCGGGCCGGCGAACTGGACCTCGTCGTCGTCGCCTCCCCCAACCGCACCCACGTCGAACTGGCCACCCGGGCGCTGGAGGCCGGCCTGGCGGTCGTCGTCGACAAGCCGCTGGCGGCCACCGCCGCCGAGGCCGAGGCGCTGGCCGGGCTGGCCGAGGAGCGCGGACTGCTGCTGTCGGTCTTCCAGAACCGCCGCTGGGACGCCGACTTCCGCACCCTGCGCCGGCTGCTGGAGCAGGGCGAACTGGGCGAGGTGTGGCGCTTCGAGTCCCGCTTCGAGCGGTGGCGTCCCGCCCTGAAGGGCGGCTGGCGCGAGTCCGGAGACCCGGCCGAGGCCGGCGGTCTGCTGTACGACCTGGGCAGCCACCTGGTGGACCAGGCGCTCGTCCTGTTCGGCCCGGTGGAGTCCGTGTACGCCGAGTCCGACGCCCGCCGCCCCGGCTCCGAGACCGACGACGACACCTTCCTCGCCCTGCGCCACACCGGCGGGGTCCGCTCCCATCTGTGGATGAGCGCCACCGCCGCCCGGCTCGGCCCCCGCATGCGGGTGCTGGGCAGCCGGGCCGCCTACGTCAAGCACGGCCTCGACCCGCAGGAGGACGCGCTGCGCGCGGGCGCCCGGCCGGTGGCCGGGGCCCGGTGGGGCGTGGAGCCGGAGACGGCGTGGGGCGTGCTGGGCGCGGGCGAGGAGACGCGCCCGGTGCCGTCCCTCGACGGCGACTACCCCGCGTACTACGCGGCCGTCGCCGCGGCTCTCCGGGGCGGCACCGCGCCCCCGGTCACCGCCCGGGAGGCGGCCGGCGCCCTGCGCGTGCTGGAGGCGGCCCGCGTGTCGGCCGCCGAGGGCCGGACCGTCCGGCTCGCGGCCCCGGACCGGGACCCGGCCCCCGGCCGGTCCTGAGTACCGACCGGAACCCCGGCCGGAACCGTCGCGCGGGAACCGGCCCCCGGCCGCCGCGAGAACGGCCGGGGGCCGGTTCCGGTCGCCACCGGGTGGGACGTCCCCGGGAGCGGACCGGTGCGCGGCGGTGGGTCCATGACCGCGGCCGCGTCCCGGCCGTACGCCGCCGGCCGTGTGGGCGACCCCGGCGTACACCCTGGAGGACGGGGGCGGCGGCCGGCGGGTTCACCGGCCGCCGGGGGTTTCTCCGGCCGGGCTCCGGCAGGTCAGGTCAGGTCCGTTCGGATCCGGTCAGGTCAGGCCCGTTCCGTCCGCGCCGAGCAGTTCGGCCTCGTCGAGGCTCTCGCCCCGGGAGGGGACCCCCTCCGGCACCGGCCGGCCGTAGTCGCGCAGCTCGTACGTCTCGGTACCGCCGTCGCCCTTCCGCGTCAGCCGCACCGGGCGGGGCTCGCCGTCGAGCGCGACGAACAGCGTGGTCGCGCCGCCCTCGGAGGTGCCCGTCACCGGCACGGCCCGCACGCCGCCGACCTCGGTGGGCGATCCCTTGGTGAGCGTGTCGGACTCCAGGACGGCGGCGATGAGCTCCCCGGTCAGCAGGGTCAGGTCGCACAGCAGCGCGACCTGGCCGTACACCGCCTCGTCCGGGTCCGCCGGTCCCCTGATGTAGCGGCCGCCGAGCAGTTCCCGCTTGGCCCTGGCGCTGTCCCCGGCCTCGCCGATGAACTCCCAGTAGGCGTCGTTCGGCCGCACCCAGACCGTGCCGCCGCGCCGCACCAGCCGTGCCGCGCCGTCCCCGCCGTCCCCGCCGTCCCCGCCGTCCCCGCCGCCGAACATCGTCCCGGCGCAGTTGCCCCGGTCGTCGGCGGTGAGGTCGGCCGTCCCGACGTCCGGGGTCCGTACGACCGCCCGCAGCGAGGGGGTGTCCGCCAGCACCTTTCCGGCCCGCTCGGCGATACGGCGCGGGCCGAGCTCCGCCACACCGTTCGCCCCGGCCGCCCCGGCCGCCTCCGCCGTCCGGGGCGCGCCGCCGCCCTCCTCCTGGCCGGCGCCGCCGCACCCGGCGGCGCCCGCGAGGAGAAGGCAGGCCGTCACGGCGATCGGCAGGTGTCCGCGCATCCAGTGCTCTCTTTCCGGGGGCGGGCCGCCGGATCAGCCGGGGAGCACCGCCGGTACGTACGGGGCGCCGCCCGGCAGCGGCGGGAAGCCGCTGTACGGGTGCCCGTCCTCCCGCCGGTTCCTCCGCCGGGCGGGTGCCCGGCGGCCGGCCCCGGTGCGGGGCCGGCCGGAGCGCAGCACTGTCCATGCCCTGGCCACCGTGCTCCGGCCGGCGTGCGCGCCGCGGGCCGTGTGGGCGGCCGGCGGCGTGCAACCGGGATGACGAGGGCGTCCGCCGGCGGGTTCACCGCGCGCCGCGGCGCTGCCCGCCCGTACCACGGGGGCTGCCCTCCCGGGCACCGGCAGGGCGGCCCCCTTCCGCGGTGCGGACGCGTCAGCCGCCCAGCACGTGGGTCGCGGTGTGGATCGCCAGGCCCGCCAGGGCGCCCACCACCGTGCCGTTGATCCGGATGAACTGCAGGTCCCGGCCGATGTTCGCCTCGATCTTGCGGGAGGTGTGCTCGGCGTCCCAGCTCTCCACCGTCTCGGTGATCAGCGAGGTGATCTCGTGGCGGTAGGTGGTGACGACGTGCGCCGCCGCCCCCTCGATCCAGCCGTCGACCTTGCCCCGCAGCCCGCCGTCCGCCGACAGCCGCTTGCCCAGCGACAGCACCGAGGCGCGCACCCGCAGCCGCAGCGCGCTGCGCTCGTCCTCGGCCGCCGCGACGACCATGGCCCGTACCGAGGCCCAGGCGGAACCGATCAGTTCCTGCACCTCGTCCCGGGAGATCAGCTCCGACTTGAGCCGCTCCACCCGGGCCCGGGTCTCGGGGTCGTTCTGCAGGTCGCCGGCGAAGTCCCGCAGGAAGCGGTCCAGCGCGCCGCGCGCCGGGTGGTCGGGCATGTCCCGCATCTCGCCGGTGAAGCGCAGCAGCTCCCGGTAGACGCGCTCACCGACCTTGCGGTCCACGAAGCGCGGCGTCCAGCCCGGGGCGCCGCCGGCGACCGCCTCCATCACCGAGTCCTGGTGCCGGACCAGCCAGTCGTAGGCCCGTGCGCACACCAGGTCCACGATCCGGCGGTGTCCGCCGTCGGCGACGATCCGCTCCAGCATCCGGCCCAGGCCGGGCGCGATCTCCCGGGCGTGGGCGCGCCGGGTGATCGCCTCGCCCACCACGGCCTGCACGTCGTTGTCCCGCAGTACGGTCAGCGCCCCGCGCAGCGCGGTCGCCAGTTCGGCCGTGATCCGGTCGGCGTGGTCGGGCCGGTCGAGCCAGGTGCCCAGCCTGCTGCCGATGCCCACCGCGCGCAGCCGCCGCCGTACGATCTCCTCGGCCAGGAAGTTGTCGCCGACGAAGTCCCCGAGGCTGCGGCCGAGCTGGTCCTTCTTCGTCGGGATGATCGCGGTGTGCGGGATCGGCAGCCCCAGGGGACGCTTGAACAGCGCGGTCACCGCGAACCAGTCCGCCAGCGCGCCCACCATGCCCGCCTCGGCGGCGGCCGCCACATAGCCCGCCCAGGCGCCCGCCCCGCGGTTCTCCGCCCAGGTGGCCAGCGCGAACACCAGTGCCGCCACCAGCAGCGCGCCGGTGGCGATGGCCTTCATCCGGCGCACCCCGCGCTGCTTCTCCTCGTCGGCCGCCGTGAAGGCCGCCGGGTCGAACACCGGCCGGCCGCCCGGGGGCCTTCCCGGTGCGCCGCCCGCCGTCCCGGCCGTCGTGCCGTCCGCCGTCCGTGCCTCCGGCGCGGTGCGCGCGGGGCCGCCGTCCGTCCTCGTCCGTTCCATGCTCCACCCGTTCCCCGTCCCCGGCGCAATTGTCGCAGGGAACCGCTCCCGGAACGCAAAGGCAACGTTCGGGGCGCCCCGGGCGTCTGTCGAGGCGGGCGGGGTTCCACGGCGCGACGGGCACACGGCGTACGGGCGGGCGCCGTCCACCGGCTCATGGCTTCACGGGCCCGGCAGGGGCCCGGAGGGGGGACCGCACCGTGTACGACCGAGGGCGCCCGGGGACACCGCCGGGGGCCGGGCGCGCCATGGCCCGGCGTACGGGATACCCGCTGCTGGCGGGACTGGCGGCCGTCGCGGTCCTGGTCTCCGCGGCGATCTTCGTCGGTGCCGGCGGCGGGCCGGCCGCCTCCGGCACCGGTACCCCGCGCGCCGGCACCACGGTGGCGCCGGTGGCCTCCGGCACCTGGGTCGGCGCCTGGTCCGCCGCCCCGGTGTCCGCCGAGCCGGGCGCCCCCGAGGGCCACCCGGACGCCTCCCTGCGGAACGTGGTGCACCTCTCGGCCGGCGGAAGCGCCGCCCGGGTGCGCGTCTCCAACCTGTTCGGCACCCGTCCGCTGGTCCTCGCCCACGCCACCGTCGCCCTGGCCGCGGCGCCCGGCGGACCGGCCGCCGTACCCGGCACCGTGCGCCGTCTGACCTTCGGCACCCACCCGGAGGTGACCGTCCCGGCCGGGGCGGAGCTCACCAGCGACGCGGTACGGCTGGACGTACCCGCCGACACCGACCTGCTCGTCACCCTCCACACACCCGCCGCCTCCGGACCCGTCACCCATCACCGCTTCGCCCGGCAGACCGGCTATCTGGCCCGCGGCGACCGGGCCGCCGACGTCTCCGGCGCCGCCTACACCGAACGGACCGCCCACTGGCGCTACGTCACCGCCGTGGACGTGTGGACGGACCGGGCCGAGGGCGCCGTGGTGGTGCTCGGCGACTCCATCACCGACGGCATCACCGCGACCTTCGGCGCCGACCACCGCTGGACCGACTTCCTCGCCGACCGGCTGCGCACCGAGCCCGGCGCCCCCCGCTACGCCGTCCTCAACCAGGGCATCAGCGGCAACCGGATCCTGCGCGGCGCCCCGCGCGGCTCCCCCGCCAACGGGCCCGCCGCCCTGACCCGGCTGGAGCGGGACGTGCTCTCCCACAGCGGCGCCGAGGTCCTGATCGTCCAGCTCGGCGTCAACGACATCCTCAAGACGCCGCACCGGACCGATCCGGCCCGGATCGCCGACGGCCTGGCGGAGCTGGCCCGGCGCGCCCAGCGGCACGGACTGCGGGTGGTCGGGACGACTCTGCTGCCGTTCGGCGGTCACCCGAAGCACTCCGCGCGGCTGGAGGCCGTACGGCGGGAGGTCAACGACCGCGTCCGCCGCGGCGACGCCGGCTTCGACGCGGTCGTCGACCTCGACGCCGCCCTGCGCGACCCCGGCCGTCCGGAGCGGCTGCGCCCCGCCTACGACTCGGGCGACCACGTCCACCCCAACGACGCCGGTTTCCGCGCGATGGCCGACGCGGTGGACCCGGCGCTGCTCGGCGCGGCCCCGCCGCACGGCGGGTCACGGGCCGGGGTACGGGCGGCCGCGGAGCAGGCGGGGCACTGAGACGGGCCCCGGGGACCGCTCGTCACCGGCCGCCGGGCCCGGCCCGTCCCCCGCGCCGCTTCCGCCCGTTCCCGGGCCCCGCCCGGCGGCAGGCGGTCACTCGGCCGGTGGGCGGACCGGGGTGTCGGTCTCCTCCCCGCCGCGGCGGAGCACGCTGATCATCCCGTTGGGTTCCAGGTAGGCCAGATGGACCTGCGCCGGATCATGGACACCGTGCAGCCGCAGCCGGCTGAGCACCTCCTCGGTGGACATGAACTCCCGCCGCATCAGCGGGCGGTTCAGCCGGCCGTCCCGGATCAGCGGGCGCGGCCTGGCCTTCACCACCGCGGCGAACCGGGGGAACCGGTACGCCGCGGCGTCCACGGCCAGACTGCACACGAGGATCGTGGCGACCAGCACGAGGCCGTCGGTCACCGACCGGGAGCCGCCGCCGAGACCGCCCGAGACGGCCTGCGCGACCAGGACGACGATCAGCACGTCGGTGAGTCCCAGGCCGCCGGACTCGCGCTGTCCCGCGGCACGCGGCATGAACAGCAGCGCCAGGTAGACCACCGCGCCCCGGACGACGGTCTCCGCGAGCGGCGCGTCGAGAACGAACATCTCCATCAGATCGGACATGCCGCCCGGTCTACCGCCCCGGGGGCCGGGCAGGCCGGTCCCCGGCGTCCGCGACACGCGGCCGGGCGCTCCCGCGGGAGCCGTCAGCGCAGCGGGTCGAAGGGCGCCAGCTCGGCGGGCTCCCGGCCGGTGGCCACCCGCTCCGCGAGCAGCCGGCCCGTCACCGGCCCCAGGGTGACGCCCCACATGCCGTGCCCGCCCGCGGCGAAGACCCGCGGCGAACGGGTGACGCCGATCAGCGGCAGGCCGTCGGCGGTGCACGGCCGGGAGCCGACCCACTCGTCCCGGCGCGCGTCCAGGTCGGCACCCCGCAGCAGGGGCCGCGCGGCGTCCGTGACGGCCTTGATCCGGCGGCCGTCCAGCGGTGCGCCGGGACGGCGGAACTCCATCATCCCCGCGACCCGCAGCCGGTCGCCCAGCGGTGTGCAGGCCACCCGCTGGGCGGGGAAGTAGACCGGCCCGGCCGGTTCCCGCTCCACCGGGACGCTGAAGCTGTAGCCGCGCCCGGCCTGCACGACGCGGCGGATGCCGAACCGCGCGCCCAGCTCGCCCAGCCACACCCCGCCGGCCAGGACGACCGCGTCGAAGCGCGCGGAGGTCCCGTCGGACAGCTCGACCGCCACGCCGCCGGACCGGTGGTGCACCCCGGTCACCGCCGCGCCCGCGCGGATCTCGCCGCCGCGGGCCCGGACGGAGTCGGCCAGTGCGTGCGCGAACGCGCCCGGGTCGATGTAGCGCTGCCCGTGCAGCCGGACCGCCGCGCCGATCTCCGGCGACAGGGCCGGCTCCGCCTCGCGGGCCGCCTCGCCGTCGAGGACGTCGTGGTCGACGTCCTGGCCCGCGGCGCGCAGCTGCGCGAGCTCCTCCAGCAGGCCGGTGCGCTCGCGCGCGGTGCGGTACGCCGCGACGAAGGACTTGGCCTCGACCGTCGGCGCCGCCACCCCGCCCGCGGCCAGCAGGTCGAAGCTCTCCAGGGCCATGCGGTTGACGGGGACGAGCGCGGCCATCGCCCGCCGCCACCGGGCGGCGGTGCTGTGCAGGGCGAAACCGGCCAGGAACCTCAGCAGCCGGGGGCTGGCGCTGGGCGGGACGTAGACCGGCGAGGCCGGGCTGAGCACCGCGCGCAGCCCGTACCGCAGGACGGCGGGCTCGGGCAGCGGGGCGACCAGTCCCGGGGTGAGCCACCCGGCGTTGCCCCACGAGGCCCCGGCGGCCACCCCCTCCCGGTCGTAGACCGTGACCTCCACCCCGTGCTCCCGCAGGAACCAGGCGGTGGACAGTCCGACCATGCCGGCACCGACGACGGCGACCCGGTCCGGGCGCGCACCGGAAGCAGCGGAAGTCATGACGGACGCCTCTCTCTCGGTCCCCTCGGCCCCTTCGGCCGGAGTCCCTCCGATGGTGGGCGCGGTACGGGCGGGCGTCTTTGTGCCGGGAGCACCGTCCGGGCGGAGGATCTGGTTCCCGGCGCACAGAACGGCGGGGCAGGATGGGGGCATGCGCGTCCTCTCCGCGGCCCCGCCGGCGGGCCGCCGTACCGCCGCTCCCGCCGGCACCGCCGCCGCCCCCGGCACCGTTCCCGCTTCCGCCGCCGTCCGGGGCCTGCCGTGATCACCGCCGTCGACCTGGCGGAGTCCCTGGGTCCCGGGCTGCTCCGGGTGGTCGTCCCGGGCCGGGGGACGGAGGTCCACGACATCGTCCTGGCCGAACCGGACGACAGCACGGGCCGGCCCGGCGAACTCGTCCTCGGCACCGGTCTGGCCGGCCCCGAGGCGGCCGCCGGCCTGCTGCGGCGGGTGGCGGCGGCCGGGGCGGCGGGCGTCGTGCTGCGCGACCCCCCGGCCGCGGACCCCCGGGTCGTCCGCACCGCCCGCGACCTGGACACGGCCCTGATCGAGCTCGGCCGGCACACCTCCTGGACCCATCTGGTGTGGCTGCTGCGGGGCATGGTCGACCGCGCCCCGGCCCCGGACACGGCGGTCCCGGAGGTACGGGGGACGCACCACGACCTGTTCGCGCTGGCCGACACCGCCGCGAAGATCGCCGACGCCCCGGTGACGATCGAGGACGCCCACTCCCGGGTCCTGGCCCACTCCGCCCGCCAGGACACCGCCGACGCGGCACGGATGTCGACCATCGTGGGACGGCGGGTGCCCCCGCAGCTCCTCGCCCACTACCGCGCGGCCGGGGTCTTCCGCAGACTGGCCCGCTCCGACGACCCCGTCATGGCCCCCGCCGGGCCGGACGGGACCCTGCCCCGGCTGGTCGTCCCGGTCCGGGCCGGTGACGAGTGGCTCGGCTCCGTCTGGGTGGTGGCCCGGCGGCCCGTACCGGCCGACCGGGTGCGCGAGCTCACCGGCCTCACCTCCGTCCTCGCCCTCCAGCTGCTCCGGCTGCGCGCGGAGGCCGACATCGCGCGGCGGCTGACGGCCGGCGCCCTGCGCACGGCGCTGCGCGGCGGCACCCCGGAAACCGGCGGGCCCGCCGGCGGCCCTCCCGGGGGCACACCCGCGCTTCCCGCCGGGCCGTGGCGGGTGGTGCGGCTGGCCGACCCCGGCCAGGCACCGGACCCGCGGCTGCGACTGGAGGTGTGGGAGTCGGTCGCACGCCGGTTCGGCTGGCACCAGCCGCTGCTCACCGACCTCGACGGCCTCCTGTTCGCCGTGGTCACCGACCCCCCGCGGGGCGGGCCGCCGGGCGGTGAGCCCGGCTCGCTGGACTGGCTGGGACAGTTGCTCGCCCGGACCCGCGCACCCGGCTCCGGCCCGCACGCGGCGGCGGGCGGACTCGCCCGCTCACCGGCCGAACTGCCGCGCTCCCGGGCCGAGGCGGAAGAACTCGGCCGGCTGCTCACCGCGGGACGACTGAACCGCGACCGCGACCGCGACAGGGACCGCGACGGCGAGGACGGCGAGGACCGCGAGAGCCCGGCGGACGCGCTGGTCACCCTGGAGGACGCCTGGGACGCCGTCGTACTCGAACGGGCCCGCGCCGCGGTCGCGGCCGGCCCCGGCCTCCCCGGCAACCCGCTCACGGCCCTGCGGGACCACGACCGGGAACACGGCACCTCCCACCTGCCCACCCTGGCCGCCTGGCTGGACCACTACGGCGATCCGCGGCGGGCCGCCCGCGCCCTGCGGATCCACCCCAACACCCTGCGCTACCGGCTGCGCGGAATCGGCGAGGTGGCGCCCGTGGACCTCTCCTCGCCCCGGCTGCGCCTCGCCCTGCGGCTGCAGCTCGCCGCCTGGGAGTGACGGGCCCCGGGGCGGGCGGGCCGGGGCCCGGAGGGCTGGTGGGCGGCGGGCCTCCCCTTCAACCCGCCGGAACCTCCCCGGCGGCCTCCCCCGCGCGTTCCCCCGCCGTTCCCCGGGCCGCCGCTCCCCGCTCGTACATCCGCGCGATGACGTCCTCGATGTCCGGCTCCCGCACCGACAGGTCCACCAGCGAGTACTCCGCCGCGATCCGCGCCACCAGCGGCGCCGCGCTCGCGTCCGCCGGGAAGGCCAGCCACTGGCGCGGCCCCTCGACCCGCACCGTCCGCGCCCCCTCGATCCGGACCGGCGGCGCCTCCCGCGCCAGGTCCACCACCAGCGTGCGCTCACCGCCGCCCACCCGGTGCAGGCCCGCCAGGGAGCCGTCGTACACCAGACGGCCGTGGTCGATGACCATCACCCGGTCGCACAACTGCTCGATGTCGGTCAGGTCATGGGTGGTCAGCAGCACCGTCACCCCGCGCTCGGCGTTGACCTGCCGCAGGAAGGACCGCACCCGCGCCTTGCTGACCACGTCCAGCCCGATCGTCGGCTCGTCCAGGTAGAGCACCTCCGGGTCGTGCAGCAGGGCCGCGGCGATGTCCCCGCGCATCCGCTGCCCCAGCGACAGCTGCCGCACGGGGACGTCCAGCAGGCCGTCCAGCTCCAGCAGCTCCACGCACCGCTCCAGGTTCTCCCGCCAGCGCGCCCCGGGCACCCGGTACATCCGCCGCGCCAGGGCGTACGAGTCGCGCAGCGGCAGGTCCCACCACAGGGTGGTGCGCTGCCCGAACACCACTCCCATCCGCCGCGCCAGCCGGGTGCGCTCCCGGGACGGATCGACGCCCGCCACCCGGATCCGGCCGCCGCTCGGTGTCAGCACCCCCGTCAGCATCTTGATCGTGGTGGACTTCCCCGCCCCGTTCGGCCCGATGTAACCGACCATCGCGCCGCGCGGCACCCGGAAGGAGATCCCGTCCACGGCCCGCACCTCGCGCACCTCACGGCGCCGGCCGCGGCCGGTGCGCCGCCGCACCCGGAAGACCTTCTCCACACCCGCCAGCTCGATGAAGCCGTCCCCGGCACCGCCCACCGCGTCCACCCCGTCCGTCCGGTCCACCCTCGTCAGCTCCCCGTGCTCCGATAACCGCGCAGCGCCGCCCGCCACACCAGCCCGGCCGGCACCCAGCACAGCAGCGCCACCGCCGGCGAGGCGAAGTCCACCCA
This sequence comes from Streptomyces carminius, assembly GCF_002794255.1. Taxonomy (GTDB): domain Bacteria; phylum Actinomycetota; class Actinomycetes; order Streptomycetales; family Streptomycetaceae; genus Streptomyces; species Streptomyces carminius. The sequence continues at coordinate 111,989 of NZ_PGGW01000069.1, read as the reverse complement.
CCCCGGCAGCCCCAGCGGATCGTCCCGGCCCAGCATCCGCAGCGCCGGCAGCCAGTTCACGAAGGCCAGCGGCACCACGAACGTCACCCCGCGCACCAGCTCCTGGGCGAAGACCGCCGGCGGGTACTGGAGCAGGACGTTGCCGCCGTAGGTGAAGGCGTTCTGCACCTCCGAGGCGTCCTGCGCCCAGAACTGGAACGCCGCCCCCGCCACCATCACCGCCCCGAAGATCGCCGCCCCGCTCACCACCGTCACCACCAACAGCACCGCCCGGCCGGGCGTCCAGTCCACCTCCACCCGCGTCAGCGACCAGCCCAGCACTCCCAGCCCCTGCGCGACCCGCCCCAGCCGGCGCAGCGCGAAACGGTCCGCCGCCAGCTGGGCCAGCACCGGTGCCGGACGGACCAGCAGCGTGTCCACCGTCCCGTCCCGCACCCGGGAACCGATCCGCTGCAGCGAGCCCAGCAGCAGGTCGGCGGTCCCGAACGCGACCCCCGCCGTCCCGTACAGGAACGCCACCTCCGCGAAGGAGAACCCGGCGAGCACGTCGACATGCGAGAACATGATCATCACGCTGACGAACTCCAGGCCGGTCACCAGCAGGTTCCCGACCGCCATCAGCGCGAAGGACGCCCGGTAGGCCATCGTCGAGCGCACCCACATCGCCACGATCAGGCCGTACGCCCGCGCACCCGTCCACAGCAGGCCCGGCCGCCCCCACCGGCCGGACCGTACGTCCTCAGCCACCCTGCACCACCACCCTGCGCGTGGCGGCCGACTGCACCACCCGGCCCAGCGCCAGCAGCACCGCCGCCCAGCAGCCCTGGAACGCCAGCGCCGCCACCAGGGACACCCCCCGGTGCTCCCCCAGCAGGACATCGGCCGGCACCTGGAGCATCGCCGCCCACGGCAGCACCCGCACCACCTCGCCGAACCCACCGGGGAACACCGTCAGCGGCAGCAACTGCCCCGACAGGAACACGCACAGCAGCGCGCTGATCAGATTCACCCCCGAGCCGTCCAGCAGCCAGAACGCGGCCAGCGCCACCAGATAGCGCACCGCGAAGCCCACCAGCAGGCCCAGCAGCACCGACAGCCCGAACGCCGCCCACACCAGCGGATCGGCCGGCAGCGCCAGCGGGAAGACCAGCGCCCCGCAGGTCATCGGCACCACCCCCCGCCCCAGCACCTGGAACGCCGCCCGCCCCAGATCCGTCGCCAGCCACCACAACTGGAGATCCACCGGGCGGTACAGATCCACCACCACATCACCCGAACGGATGCGCTCCTGGAGCTCCTCCTGGAATCCCCCGCCCATCAGCGCCAGCGCCGCCAGCAGCGCCTGCCCCGTCCACACGAACGTCAGCGCCTGCGCCTGGTCGTAACCGCCCAGCGCGGGCCGCTCGTTCCACAGCGCGATGAAGGTGGCGGAGAGGATGAAACCGAAGACGGTGTTGGTGAACACCCCGGCGGCGGTCGCCACCCGATAGGTGGCATGACGGCGGAAACCACCGCCCGCGACCGCGAGACAGAGACGTGCGACACGCACTGAACGGCCCCCCGGGCGTCGTCGGCGGCGGCTCCCGGGTCTCTTCGCCCTCCCGGGTGGTGGCGGAGCGTGAGAGCTTAGCCACCCGAAGGCGGCACCGGCCAGCCATTTGGAGGCGCCACCGGGTCCCGGCCGTACCCCCTCCGCCCCGCTCCGCACCGCCACAGGTGTGACCTGGCCTCGCTGACCGCGACAGATGATGCAAAAGTGTCCTACGGCTACTTAACCGACAAAATCATCCAAATCACCACGGTGACAGGACCCGACAAGGAGCCCGCGGCCATGAGTGAGAGCGAGGAGCCACCCGGCGAGGAGCCGCCCGGCGACGAGCACCCGCGACGCGGCGGCCTGGAACGGCTGCTGCCCACCGGAAGAAAGGGACGGATCGCCTTCGGCACCGCCGCACTGACCGCCCTGCTGGCCTCCGGCGGACTGCTCACGGGCTACCTGCTCGTGGACATCCCCGACCCCAACGCCGTGGCGGCCGCCCAGAACAACGTCTACCTCTACTCCGACGGCACCCAGTTCGCCCGCGACGGCGAGGTCAACCGGCAGAAGGTGGAACTCGACGACGTCCCCGAGACCACCCGCCGGGCCGTACTCGCCGCCGAGGACCGCAACTTCTACCACCAGTCGGCCATCGACGTCACCGCCATGATCCGCGCCGGCTGGAACATGCTCCAGGGCGAGGGCAAGCAGTCCGGCTCCACCATCACCCAGCAGTACGTCAAGAACTACTACCTGGGCCAGGAGCAGACCCTCACCCGCAAGACCAAGGAACTCTTCATCGCCCTCAAGCTCGACCACCGGGTCAGCAAGGACGAGATCCTGACCGGCTACCTCAACACCAGCTACTTCGGCCGCAACTCCTACGGCATCCAGGCCGCCGCCCAGGCCTACTACGACAAGCACGCCTCCGAACTCACCACCGCCGAGGGCGCCTACCTCGCCGCCCTCCTCAACTCCCCCAACCTCTACGACGTCGCCGCCCACCCCGACAACCGGGACCGCGCCGTCGCCCGCTGGCAGTACGTCCTGAACGGCATGGTCGAGGAGGGCTGGCTCGAGCCCGCCGAACGCGACGCCATGAAATTCCCCGAACCCCGCCCCACCAAGCGCCCCACGGCCCTGTCCGGCCAGCGCGGCTACCTCGTCGAAGCCGTCAACACCCACCTCGTCGAACGCGGCATCCTCGACAAACGGCAACTGGCCCGGGGCGGTCTGCGGATCACCACCACCATCGACCGCGCCCGGCAGGACGCCCTCGTCGACGCCGTCGAGAAGGAACTGCTCTCCCACCTCGACGACGAACGCGAGGTCGACCACTACGTCCGCGCCGGCGCCACCTCCATCGAACCCGGCACCGGCCAGGTCGTCGCCATGTACGGCGGCATCGGCTACACGAAGCAGTACGTCAACAACGCCACCCGCCGCGACTACCAGGCCGGCTCCACCTTCAAGCCCATCGTCTACGCCGCCGCCGTCCACCACCGGGCCAGGACCCGCGGCGGCGACCTCATCGGCCCCGACACCACCTACGACGGCACCAGCGGACGCACCGTCATCGGCGCCGACGGCCCCACCGACTGGGCACCCCACAACCAGGACCACGCCAGCTTCGGCAGCATCACCGTCACCAGGGGCATGCAGAAGTCCGTCAACGCCGTCTTCGCCCAGATGGGCGCCGACGTCGGCCCCGAGAAGGTCAAGAAGACCGCCGTCGCCCTCGGCCTCTCCCCGAACACCCCCAACATGGCCGAATCCCACGCCTCCGTCTCCCTGGGCACCGCCACCCCCAGCACCCTCGACATGGCCCAGGCCTACGCGACCCTCGCCAACCACGGCAAACGCGTCGACCACACCTTCGTCACGAAGATCACCCGCAACGGCGAGAACATCCCCGTCCCCGAACCCGACACCACCCAGGCCGTCTCCCGCCAGGCCGCCGACTCCACCACCGCCGTACTGCGCGAGGTCGTCAAGTCCGGCACCGGCAGCCGCGCCGGCGCCCTGGGCCGCCCCGCCGCCGGCAAGACCGGCACCGCGGAGGAGAACGAGGCCGCCTGGTTCGCCGGCTACACCCCCGACCTGGCCACCGTCGTCACCATCATGGGCCAGGACCCCGAGACCGGCGTCCACAAGTCCCTGTACGGCGCCGCCGGAATGCCCCGCATCAACGGCTCCGACTTCCCCACCCTGACCTGGACCCGGTACACCGCCCAGGCCCTGCGGGGCACCCCGGCGAAGAAGTTCGACCTCAAGCTCGGCAAACACAGGATGCCCGGCGCCACACCCAGCGCCTCCCCCGACGAGGACACCGCACCGGAGGAGCAGTCCCCCCGGGACACCGACTCCGCGACCCCGGCCGCCGCCCCGGGGGACGACGAGGAGCAGGACCGCGAGCAGGACCGCGAGCAGGACGAGAAGAACAGGGAGAAGGAGAAAGCCGACAAGAAGCAGGACCGGGACGACACCGACCGGCGGAAGCAGGACGGCGACACCGACCGGAAGCACCCGGCCGAGGAGAAGAAGCCGGACGGCGACAAGGCCGGCGACAGGGACAGGGAAGCGGACAAGGCCAGGGAAGCGGACAGGGCCGAGGAGGCAGACAGGAAGAAGAAGGAGAAGGAAGCAGCGGCGGAGGAGAAGCGGAGGGAGAGGGAGACCTCCCGGGACGACGAGGCCGGGAGCGGCCCCGCCCGGAAGTCCCCCAGCCCCACGCCCAGCCCCACCACCCCGTAACGGCACAGCCGAACAGCGCGGGCCGGCCGCGGACGTACACCCGTCCGCGGCCGGCCCGCGCCCGTCCGGAAGGCCCGGAAGCCGCCGTGCGCCCCGGCCGACCGCCGCGGACCGACTACAGGTACAGCCCGGTGGAGTCCTCCGACCCCTGCAGCCGCTCGGCCGCCACCGCGTGCAGATCACGCTCGCGCATCAGCACGTACGCGACCCCCCGCACCTCGACCTCGGCACGGTCCGCGGGATCGAACAGCACCCGGTCACCGGGCTCCACCGTCCGCACGTTCTGCCCGACGGCGACCACCTCGGCCCAGTTCAGCCTGCGACCGACCGCCGCCGTGGCGGGAATGACGATGCCGCCGGAGGAACGGCGCTCGCCCTCCGGAATGTCGGTACGCACCAGCACCCGGTCGTGCAGCATCCGGATGGGCAGCTTGTCGTGGTGGGGCGTCTGGGAACTCACACCACGACCGTATCCCAGCCCGCGCTCCGGCCTCTCACCGGCGCCGACCCCGACGCCGGACCGAGACCACCACCAGCCCGGCCACCCCGACCGCCAGCAGCGCCACCGGCACCACCCGCCCCGGCCGCAGCCGGCCCTCCTCGTCCGTGAACCTCGCCCGTACATCGGACACCGTGCGGTTCACCGCGACATACGCCCGGCCCGCCGTACGGTCCACCGTCGCGGCCGCACGCGCCTTCACATCACCGGCGATCGTCTTCGGGTGCACCCGCACCGCCAGCTCGTCCAGCGTCTCGGCGAGCTCCTGCCGCCTGCGGACGATGTCCGACTCGATCTCCGCGGGAGTTCTGGCTTCCGACACCGCGCGCCTCCGTTGTCTCATCCGTCTCATCAGCCCCACCCGGGCTGCCCCGTACCGCAAAACGGCTACCCGACAGTCTGACAGCTACTTATCACCCGATGCCCCACGCCACCCCCGCCAGACATCCTGACTAGGCTGCGGAACGACATCGGCCTGTACACCCCCGCACACCCCGCACCGAGGAGCCCCGGATGAGCGAGCGACTCCAGCCCGGCGACACCGCCCCCGCCTTCACCCTCCCCGACGCCGACGGGAAACCCGTCTCGCTCGCCGACCACGCCGGCCGCAAGGTCGTCGTCTACTTCTACCCGGCCGCCCTCACCCCGGGCTGCACCAAGCAGGCCTGCGACTTCACCGACAACCTCGGCCTCCTCGCGGACTCGGGTTACGAGGTGATCGGCGTCTCCCCCGACAAGCCCGAGAAGCTGGCGAAGTTCCGCGAGAAGGAGGACCTGGAGGTCACCCTCCTGAGTGACCCGGAGAAGAAGGTCCTGGAGGCGTACGGCGCCTTCGGCGAGAAGAAGCTGTACGGCAAGACCGTCACGGGCGTCATCCGGTCCACGGTGATCGTGGACGAGGAGGGGAAGGTCGAGCGGGCCCTCTACAACGTCCGGGCCACCGGCCATGTCGCCAAGCTCATCAAGGACCTCGCGCTCTGATCCCTGCGCCCCTCCCCCTGTTCCTCACCCGACCGGCGTAACCGTCCGTCACCGGACTCGTTGACCAGTACGAGTCCGCGACGAACGACCGAACGACCACCGACCGCCCGCGGACCGGTCGCCAGGTGACAGGGGGAAGGGATGGCCACCACCGGCTACACCCGGGAACAACTCGCCGACGCCGTGGCCCGCTCCTCCACATGGGTCGAACTCATGCGCACCCTGGGCTTCAAGGCCAGTGGAGGGAGACGCCGCGTCCTCCAGAGGCTCGTGGCCGAATACGGCATCGACACCGGCCACTTCAAACGACAGAGCTCCGGGCAGAAGTACACCGACGCGGCGCTCGCCGAAGCCGTCGCGAGTTCGACCACCCTCCGCGAAGTCGTGACCAGGCTCGGCGTGGCCCCCGCGACGGGGACGCTCTCCCACATCCGGCGCCGTATCGCCGCCGCCGGTATCGACACCAGTCACCTTCCGGCACTCAACCGTTCGCGGGTGGAGTTGCCTCTGACACCCGAGGAAGTAAGGAAGGCCGCCGGCTCGGCAACCAGCGTCCGATCGCTGGCGCGTTCTCTTGGTATCCCCGACGACGGCAGATCGCGTGCCGCGCTGCGCCGCATGCTCGCCGAACTGGATGTCGACGTATCGCACTTCTCTCACGCACGCGTCACCATTTCCGAGGCACCGCTCCGCGCGGCTGTCTCGAACAGTACGAGTTATGCCGATGTCATGCGCTTCCTGGGGCTTCCGGTCAACGACGCGAGCCACCGGCGGGTGCACCGGCAAGTACTCCGACTTGAATTGGACACCTCGCATTTCAAGCGGCGTACTCGGCGTGAAATCCGCCCGAGGCGACCGAAACGGATCGCCGGCGAAGTCCTGCGCGTACATCCTGCAGATGCCCCTCGTATGAACCACGCCCGGCTGCGCAGAGCCCTGGAGGAGAGCGGTGTACCGTACCGATGCGCCGGCTGCGGCAACCCCGGCGAGTGGCGCGAGACCGTGATGACTCTCCACATCGATCACATCAACGGAGACTGGCACGACAACCGTCTCGAGAATCTGCGCTATCTGTGCCCGAACTGCCATGCGGTCACCAACACATGGTGCCGGAGACGGAGAGGACTCGGAGCATCCCGCTGAAACCGAACCGTCCGCCGGAGCCTCGGGAGCCCAGTAGGATGAGTGCGGTCCGGCGGCCGTGATGGAACTGGCAGTCATGCTGGGTTTAGGTCCCAGTGGGAGAAATCCCGTGTGGGTTCGAATCCCACCGGCCGCACCAGCCTTGGTTTCGAAGGCCCGGCTCATCGAGCCGGGCCTTCGGCGTTCTCCACGGGAATATCGGGCGGGTGGGCGGATGTCGACGGCACCCGGCCCCGGGGGGGCATCCCTCAGCCCAGCAGCTCCCTGATCACCGGCGCCAGTGCGCGGAACGCCTGCCCCCGGTGGCTGATGGCGTTCTTCTCCTCCGGGCTGAGCTCCGCGCAGGTGCGCCGCTCGCCGTCGGGCTGGAGGACCGGGTCGTAGCCGAAGCCGCCGCTGCCGGCGGGGGTGCGGCGGAGGGTGCCGGGGAGGCGGCCCTCGACGGCGCGTTCGGTGCCGTCGGGCAGGGCCAGGGCCGCGGCGCAGGCGAAGTGGGCGGTGCGGTGCGGGTCTTCGATGTCGGCGAGCTGGGCGAGGAGGAGGTCGAGGTTGGCCTTGTCGTCGCCGTGCCGTCCGCACCAGCGGGCGGAGAAGATGCCGGGCGCGCCGCCGAGGATGTCGACGCACAGGCCGGAGTCGTCGGCGACGGCGGGGACTCCGGTGGCCTGGGCGAGGGTGCGGGCCTTGAGGAGGGCGTTCTCGGCGAAGGTGGTGCCGGTCTCCTTCACGTCCGGGACCTCGGGGTAGGCGTCGGCGCCGACCAGGGCGAGGTCCAGTCCGGCGGCGGAGAGGATGGCCTCCAGTTCGCGGACCTTGTGGGTGTTGCGGGTGGCGAGGATCAGGCGCTGGCTCATGGGGAACGATTATCCCGGTCCGGCCGGGCCCATCCCTTCGGCCGCCCCGCCCTTCTGACGGGGCGGCGGACCGGCGGGCGCGTCAGCCCGGCGAGCAGACCTGGGTGAGTTCGTCGGCGGCGCCGGCGATGGGGGCGACGTCGGGCACCTTGCCCTGGTCGACGGAGGTCCGGGCGTTGTCCACGGCCTGCTGGAGGTCTTCGGCGACCTTGCCGATGTCGGGGTTGTCGGTGCTGTCGAGGATCTTGTCGAGGTTCTCGTCGATGCGGTCCAGGGAGCGGTCGACCTCGGCCGGGTTCTCGACGCCGTCGTTGACGGCCTGCTGGAGCGCGTCGGCGCTGTCGACGACGACCACGGCGGTGTTGGCGCAGTCCAGCGCGTTCTCGACGGCGCTGCAGCCCAGCAGGGGGAGGGCGAGGGCCACGGGGGTGAGGGCGGCGAGTGCTGTCCGGCGCACGGGCTGGCGGCGCATGGGCTCCCTTTCGGTTTCCTGGGCCGGTCCGGGTGGACCTGCCGGGGGCCTGGACGGGCCGTACGGCTCGACCCGTACGGCCCGTGCCTGCTATGACGCGTAAAGGGCTCGCAAAGTTCCGGGCCGCCGTCTCACGCCGTCTCGATCGCGCCCAGTGCCCGGCGCTGTACGCCGTCGAGCTGGGCGCAGCCGGCGACGGCGAGGTCGAGGAGGCTGTCGAGTTCGGCGCGGGTGAAGGGGGTGCCCTCGGCGGTGCCCTGGACCTCGACGAAGCGGCCGCCTCCGGTGCAGACGACGTTCATGTCGGTCTCCGCGCGGACGTCCTCCTCGTAGCAGAGGTCGAGGAGGGGGACGCCGTCGACGATGCCGACGCTGACGGCGGAGACGGTGCCGTCGAGGGGTTTGGCCTTGGGCTTGACGAGTTTGCGGTCGACGGCCCAGGCGATGGCGTCGGCGAGGGCGACGTAGGCGCCGGTGATGGCGGCGGTGCGGGTGCCGCCGTCGGCCTGGAGGACGTCGCAGTCGAGGACGACGGTGTTCTCGCCGAGTGCCTTGAGGTTGACCACGGCGCGCAGTGAGCGGCCGATGAGGCGGGAGATCTCGTGGGTGCGTCCGCCGATGCGGCCGCGGACGGCCTCGCGGTCGCCGCGGGTGTTGGTGGAGCGGGGCAGCATGGCGTATTCGGCGGTGATCCAGCCCTCGCCGCTGCCCTTGCGCCAGCGCGGTACGCCTTCGGTGACGCTGGCGGTGCAGAGGACCTTGGTGTCGCCGAAGGAGACGAGGACGGAGCCCTCGGCGTGTTTGCTCCAGCCGCGTTCGATGGTGACGGGGCGGAGCTGTTCGGGTGTGCGGCCGTCGATGCGAGACATGCCGCCGAGCCTAGTCGCACAAACGGAGGCGCCGTTCCGGAACGGTGCGGTTGGTGTGGTGGGGCCGGGGCGGTGGGGCCGGCCGGCTACATCATGTCCTCGATCTCGGCGGCGACGGGGTCGGCGTCGGTGCCGATGACGACCTGGACGGCGGTGCCCATCCTGACGACGCCGTGGGCGCCTGCCGCCTTGAGGGCGGTCTCGTCGATGAGGGAGGGGTTCTCGACCTCGGTGCGGAGCCGGGTGACGCAGCCCTCGATCTCGACGATGTTGTCGAGGCCGCCGAGTCCGGCGACGATGTTCTCCGCCTTGCTGGCCATGTTCTCTCGCCCTCCTCGTGGCCGCTGCCGGCCGGTGGTCGTGGCGCCGGTGGTCATGGCATCGGGTGCCCTCGTCGACCGGATTGGCACATTAACCCACGGTATGCCGCTTCGCGCGAGGGCGCCTGCGGGCTTCCGCGCGCCGGGTACTGCATTCCGGGGCTCTCCACGGCCGGTGTCGCGCCCGGCGCCCCTCACGTCCCGCCGAGGGGAGATGTCCGTGTTAATAGTGTTGTGCACTTTTCGCCCAGTCGTCGGTGTGCCGGTCGTGCGGCGCTCAGGGGAGGATCGGATGTCCACAGCCAGTGCTCCGGCGGACGCCGGGGACGCCGGGGATGCCGGGAGCGCCGGCCGGAGGAGCCGCGGTTCCGGGGTGATGGCGGTGGCCCAGCGCGTCGGCCGCAGTCTGATGCTGCCGATCGCGACGCTGCCCGCGGCGGCCCTGATGGTCCGTCTGGGGTACGAGGACATGCTGGGCCGGGAGGGTTTCCCGGCTGCCGTCAACCGGGTCGCCGAGTTCCTGGCGGCGGGCGGCGGGGCGCTGCTGGACAATCTGCCGCTGCTGTTCGCCGTCGGTATCGCGGTGGGTTTCGCCAGGCGGTCGGACGGTTCCACGGGGCTGGCGGCCGTGGTGGGCTATCTGGTCTTCCGGCAGGTGATGGCGGCTTTCAGTGATCCCAGTCTGCCGCCGCAGGACGGTGTCGCGCAGCCGGCGGACGCGGGGGTGCTGGGGGGCGTGGTGATGGGGCTGGTCACCGCGCTGCTCTACCAGCGGTACCACCGCACGAAGCTGCCGGACTGGCTGGGGTTCTTCGGCGGCCGGCGGCTGGTGCCGATCCTGGCGTCCTTCGCGGGGCTCGGTCTGGGGATCGTCTTCGGTTACGCGTGGCCGGTGCTGGGAGCCGCCATCCATGGTTTCGGGGAGTGGCTGGTGGGGTCGGGGGCGCTGGGGGCGGGGGTGTTCGGGGTGGCCAACCGGGCGCTGATCCCGGTCGGCATGCACCATCTGCTGAACTCCTTCCCGTGGTTCCAGGCCGGTTCCTACGAGGAGGGCGGGGTCCGCCACGAGGGGGACATCGCGCGTTTCCTGCACGGGGATCCGACGGCGGGGCAGTTCATGACGGGTTTCTTCCCGATCATGATGTTCGCGCTGCCCGCGGCCTGTCTGGCGATCTACCACTGCGCCCGGCCGGAGCGGCGCAAGGTGGTGGGCGGGATGATGTTCTCGGTGGCGCTGACGGCCTTCGTCACCGGGGTGACGGAGCCGATCGAGTTCGCGTTCATGTTCGTCGCGCCGCTGCTGTACGTGTTCCACGCGCTGCTGACGGGTGTCTCGATGGCGTTGAGCTGGGCGCTGGGGGCGCGGGACGGTTTCGGTTTCTCGGCGGGTGCGATCGACTTCGTGCTGAATCTGGGGATCGCGTCCAGGCCGTGGCTGCTGGTGGTGCTGGGGCTGTGCTTCGCGGTGGTGTACTACGCCGTCTTCCGCTTCGCGATCGTCAGGTTCGACCTGCCGACGCCGGGGCGGGAGCCGGCGGAGGAGACCGCCGAGCAGGAGAAGGCCCAGTACCGGGCCTGAGGGGCCCGGGGCCCCGGCCCCGGGCGGTCCGTGCACACGGTGACCGTGGTGCGCGGTGACCGTGGTGCGCGGTGACCGTGGCCGGGATGCCCCGGTTCAGCCTGTTCCCGCGAGGTACCCCGGGTGTTCACACCCGGGGGGTGGGGCATTTCCCGCCTGCGGGGAGGAGCGTGCTCTCCGCCCCCGGGCCGCGCGGCGGGCCGGGGGCTCTCCGTGTCCGTCCACGAGCCCGCGGGACACGGACCGGTCGGCCGGGGACACGGCTCGGACGGTGCCGGCCGAGCGGATGCCGCCGGGCCCGTACCGGCGCCGGGTCCCGTCGGCGCGCGGGTCCCGTCGCGGAAGCCGTCCGGGCCGGCGGGCCCGGTCCGTTCACGGCCGGGGAGCCGACAGCTCGTAGACGGCTCCCGGGCGGGCCAGTTCCACCGGTCCGGTGAAGGCGGCCTCGGCGTCGCGCAGGTTGTGCCGGGGGTCGGTCCACGGCGGGATGTGGGTGAGTACCAGCCTGCCCGCGCCGGCCGCCGCGGCGCACTCCCCCGCCTCGCGGCCGGTGAGGTGCAGTTCGGGGAGGTCCTCCTTGCCGTGGGTGAAGGAGGCCTCGCACAGGAAGAGGTCGGCGTCCGCGGCGAGGCCGCGCAGCGCGTCGCAGGGGCCGGTGTCGCCGGAGTAGACGATGCTCTTCCCGTCGTGCTCGATGCGGAAGCCGTAGGTCTCCACCGGGTGCCGCATCAGTTCGGCCCGGACGGTCAGCGGCCCGAGCCGGAAGGCGGTGGCGGGGGCGAGGTCGTGGAAGTCGAAGACCTCGCTCATCGACTTCTCGGACGGGGTGTCGGCGTAGGCGGTGGTGAGCCGCTGCTCGGTGCCCTTGGGCCCGTACACCGGGATGGCCTCGCAGCGTCCGCCCTCGTGCCGGTAGTAGCGCGCCACGAAGTACGCGCACATGTCGATGCAGTGGTCGGCGTGGAGGTGGCTGAGCGCGATGGCGTCGAGGTCGTAGAGGCCGCAGTGGCGCTGCAGTTCGCCGAGGGCACCGTTGCCCATGTCCAGCAGGAGTCGGTAGCCGTCGGCCTCGACGAGGTAGCTGGAGCAGGCCGAGTCCGCGGACGGGAACGATCCCGAGCAGCCGACGACGGTGAGCTTCATAGGGGAAGGAACCTCCGTGGCCCGGGAAGGGGATTACCCGAGCGTAAGGCGCGGGGGGGCCGGTGGCTCCTTCATGGGCCCTGTTGTGGGCGGAATCACCAGCGCGGGGTACGGCCGCGCCGCCGCTCCCGGCCGCCCGTGCGGCGGGAGGGCGGCGGGTGCCGGCGGGTCCGTTCAGCCGGCCGGGCCGACGGGCCGGTCACAGGCCGGTCAGGCCCAGAGCTGGCCCTGGAGCGCCTCGACGGCGGCCTCGGTGGTGGGGGCGGTGTAGATGCCGGTGGACAGGTACTTCCAGCCGGCGTCGGCGACGACGAAGACGATGTCGGCGTTCTCCCCCGCCTTCACGGCCTTGCGGCCGACGCCGATGGCGGCGTGCAGGGCGGCGCCGGTGGAGACGCCGGCGAAGATGCCCTCCTGGGCGAGGAGTTCGCGGGTGCGGGTGACGGCGTCCTCGGAGCCCACGGAGTAGCGGGTGGTGAGGACGGTCTCGTCGTAGAGCTCGGGCACGAAGCCCTCGTCGAGGTTGCGCAGGCCGTACACGAGGTCGTCGTAGCGGGGTTCGGCGGCGACGATCTGGATGCCGGGGACCTTCTCGCGCAGGTAGCGGCCGGCGCCCATCAGGGTGCCGGTGGTGCCCAGTCCGGCGACGAAGTGGGTGACGGAGGGCAGGTCGGCGTAGATCTCCGGGCCGGTGCCGGTGTAGTGGGCGCCGGCGTTGTCGGGGTTGCCGTACTGGTAGAGCATGACCCAGTCGGGGTGCTCGGCGGCGATCTCCTTGGCGACGCGCACGGCGGTGTTGGAGCCGCCCGCGGCCGGGGAGGGGATGATCTCGGCGCCCCACATGGCGAGCAGTTCACGGCGTTCGGAGCTGGTGTTCTCCGGCATGACGCAGACCATGCGGTAGCCCTTGAGCCTGGCCGCCATGGCCAGGGAGATGCCGGTGTTGCCGGAGGTGGGCTCCAGGATGGTGCAGCCGGGGGTGAGCCGGCCGTCCTTCTCGGCCTGCTCGATCATGTGGAGGGCCGGGCGGTCCTTGATGGAGCCGGTGGGGTTGCGGTCCTCCAGCTTGGCCCAGATGCGGACGTCCTCGGACGGCGAGAGCCGCGGCAGGCGCACCAGGGGGGTGTTGCCCACCGCGGCGGTCGGCGAGTCGTAGCGCATCAGCGCATGCCTCCGGCCACCGCCGGGAGGATGGTGACGTTGTCGCCGTCGCTGACCTTGGTGGAGATCCCGTCCAGGAAGCGGACGTCCTCGTCGTTGAGGTAGACGTTGACGAAGCGGCGCAGCTCACCGCCGTCGACCAGGCGCTCCCGGATGCCGCTGTGGCGGGTCTCCAGGTCGTCGATGAGCTCGGCGAGGGTGCCGCCGTTGCCCTCGACGGCCTTCTGACCGCCGGTGTGGGTGCGGAGGATGGTCGGGATGCGGACCTCGATGGCCATGGGTGGGCTCCTGTGGGAGAGGCGGGAAGCGGGTGTGCGGGCCGTGCGTGGGGGCGCGGGTGCGGCCGGCGGGCCGCGTGCGGGTGCCCGGGATCAGCCGCGGGCGGTGGCGCAGCGCGTACATGTCCCCACGCTGCGCGGGGGACGCCCCAAAGCGCTGGCGAGGCGGCACAGGTCGACGTGCAGGCGGGCCACGAGCAGCGTGCCCGGGGGCGTGCCCGGGTGGATGTCGCTCACGTCGTGGTTAACCATGGGCTCATCGTAACGATTCCCCACCGCTGTTCCCGATGGCCGTGTCACGATACGGACCGTGCTGTCTCACCCCTCGGGAGGAGGCCGCTTCCGGCCGTTTCCCGGCCCGTCGTTCACTCCTGGCGGGCGGGGACGATCCGGACCTCCTCCTCGGTGACCTCGCCGTCGGTGATGCGGAAGGAGCGGAAGGAGACGGGGCCCTCCTCGTTGCCGCACTCGGCGGTGGAAACCAGCACGTAGTGGGCGCCGGGCTCGTTGGCGTAGGCGATGTCGGTGCGCGAGGGGTAGGCCTCGGTGGCGGTGTGCGAGTGGTAGATGACGACGGGTTCCTCGTCGCGGTCGTCCATCTCGCGGTAGAGCCTGAGCAGGTCCGAGGAGTCGAACTCGTAGAACGTCGGGGAGCGGGCGGCGTTCAGCATGGGGATGAAGCGCTCGGGGCGGTCGCTGCCGGCCGGGCCCGCGATGACTCCGCACGCCTCGTCGGGGTGGTCCCGGCGGGCGTGGGCGACGATCTGGTCGTGCAGCTCCTGGGTGATGGTCAGCATGGGCCACAGCATAGGCAGGGCCGGTGACCGGTTGGGCGGGCGGCCGGGGGGCGCGTGACCGACGAGGGCCCCGTCCGCGCCGGTGTGCGGTGCGGGCGGGGCCCTGGGCGGTACGCCCGGTGGGGACGTGCCGGACGGCGGGTGCCGTCAGGTGGTGACGGGTGTCACTTGGCGAGCGAGGTGGTCTCCTCGGTGCCGCCGGCCTCGCCGGCGTCGATCTGCTCCTCGGTCTCGCCGGCGTCGCGGCGCCGGACGTAGTCCAGGACCCGGTGGAGTTCCTTCCGGACGACGGGCGCCAGGAAGTACAGGCCGACGATGTTGAACACCGCGGCGATGAAGAGGAAGGAGTCCGCCAGGGAGACCAGGGAGGACAGGGACATCAGCGCGCCGGTGATGACGATGAGGCTGAAGAGCACCTTGTAGGTGTTCTCGCTGGCCTTGCTCCGGCCGAAGATGTACGCCCAGGCCTTCAGGCCGTAGTAGCTCCAGGTGATGATCGTGGAGAAGGCGAAGAGGATGACCGCGACGGCCAGGACGTAGGGGAACCAGGAGATGGCGCTCTCGAAGGCGTCGGAGGTGAGCGAGACGCCGGAGGCGATCGGCTCGCCGTCGGCGCTGGCCTGGCGGGCGTCCTCCCAGCTCGGGGTCCTGGCGATGACGATGGTCAGCGCGGTCATGGTGCAGATGATGACGGTGTCGATGAACGGCTCGATCATCGCGACCAGGCCCTCGGTGGCGGGGCGCTTGGTCTTGACCGCGGCGTGGGCGATGGGGGCGGAGCCGATGCCGGCCTCGTTGGAGAAGGCGGCCCGCTGGAAGCCGACGATCAGTGCGCCGATGAGGCCGCCGGCCACACCCTCGGGGGCGAAGGCCTCGCCGACGATGTCGCCGATGGCCTCGGGCACCTGGCCGGCGTTGGTCAGGATGACGAAGAGGCAGGCGGTGACGTAGATGATCGCCATGGCGGGGACCAGCCGGCTGGTGACGGCGCCGATGGAGCGCATGCCGCCGATGAGGACCAGGGCGACCAGGGCGGCGATGAGGATGCCGAAGAAGAGCGCGCCGCCGGAGGTGGAGAAGACGCTGTCGTCCTTGCCGGTGACGGACTGGAGCTGCTCCAGGCTCTGGTTGACCTGGAAGAGGTTGCCGCCGAAGAAGGTGAAGAACAGGATCGCGACGGCGGAGCCGGCGGCGAGCACCTTGCCCACGCCGCCCAGTCCGCGCTCGGTCATGCCCCTGCGCAGGTAGTGCATGGGACCGCCGGAGACGGTGCCGTCCTCGTGGACCTCGCGGTACTTCACACCGAGGGTGCACTCGACGAACTTGGTGGCCATGCCGAGCAGACCGCAGACGATCATCCAGAAGGTGGCGCCGGGGCCGCCGATGGTGACCGCGATGGCCACACCGGCGATGTTGCCGAGGCCGACGGTGCCGGAGACGGCGGAGGTGAGTGCCTGGAAGTGGCTCACCTCGCCGGGGGCGTCCTTCTGGTCGTACCTGCCGCGGACCAGCTTGAAGGCTGTGCCGATGTGACGGACCTGGGCGAAGCCGAAGTAGCCCGTGAAGATCAGACCGGCGACGACGAGCCAGCCGACGATCCACGGGAACTCGGTGTCACCGAGCGGGATGGTGTAGAAGACGATCTCGCCGATCTCTCTGGCCACCGGGTCGACGAAGTCGCTGATCGCTTCGTCGACCCGGGCTGTCC
This sequence comes from Streptomyces carminius, assembly GCF_002794255.1. Taxonomy (GTDB): domain Bacteria; phylum Actinomycetota; class Actinomycetes; order Streptomycetales; family Streptomycetaceae; genus Streptomyces; species Streptomyces carminius. The sequence continues at coordinate 95,894 of NZ_PGGW01000069.1, read as the reverse complement.
AGGATTCGTTCTCTGCCATGGAGTACCTCTGGCTGGTGCGGCTGCGGGGACGTGAGGCAACGGTGGTTGCCGGATGACGCGTCGGACAGCGCGAACTCCGTTGTCCGAATAAGGCCGAGCGCAGTCTTCATCCGGGACCACCGGAGACGTTCGGATCCCGGCGGTTTCGGATTGGGAGTTCCTACCACGCTGCGCTATCAGTAAAGTGTGACCCAGCTCACATGTCCATATTACGGTCGCATCACGCAGCGTCATTTACCGACAGAATGGACATGGGATGCGCGCAAAAGATCCCCCTGTCCGACTAACGGACATCAATGCTGACTCAGCGTGTTTACCGATCAGCCTTCCCGGGCAGGGATGGATGCCCTCCCCGCTGCCCGCCGGACCCACCGGATCCGGCCTCCCGGAGCACCCGCGGGGCGCTCAGCCCATCAGGGTCTCCACGAGCGACTCCTGGAGGGCGCCCAGCCACAGGTAGGCCATCGCCATCGGCTTGCGCGGATCCTCGTCCGGCAGGGCGTACAGCCGGTCGCCGTCCTTGTCGTCGGCGATCTCCAGCCGCACACCGAGCGCCAGCCGCAGGTCGTTGAGCGCGCCCAGCCACTGCCGCGACTGCCCGGGGGCGAGGGTGAGCACCGCCCCGCCGTCGCCGCCGGGGGTGAGGGCATCCAGGGCGCGCACGACGGCGAGGCCGTCCTCGCGCTTGCGGGCGCGCAGGTCGTTCTCGGTGTAGCGGCGGAACTCCGCGGCGGCGGCCCGGGCCCGTTCGTCCGGCTCGGCGCCGGGGCCGCCGTAGGCGTCCGGGAAGAGCCGGGCCAGGGCCGGGTCGGCGGGGGGCTCGGTGGGGCCGTCGGCCAGCAGCGCGGCCAGCGGGTCCACCTCGCCGCCGTCGCCGCCGGCCGGTTCGCCGCCGGGGCCGATCAGCTCCAGGAGCTGGACGGTGAGACTGCGCAGGATGGAGATCTCGATCTCGTCGAGCGCGACGGCGGCGCCGCCGGGCACGGCGGGCGCGGGCTCGAACAGGCCGGGCATCAGCGGTCCTGCTGGAGGGTCGCCCACAGGCCGTAGCCGTGCATGGCCTGCACGTCGCGCTCCATCTCCTCGCGGTTGCCGCTGGAGACGACCGCGCGGCCCTTGTGGTGGACGTCCATCATCAGCTTCCTGGCCTTCTCCTTCGGATAACCGAAGTAGCTCTGGAACACGTAGGTCACGTAACTCATCAGGTTGACCGGGTCGTTGTGGACGACGGTGACCCAGGGGACGTCGGGCTCGGACACCGCCTCGGGCGCCTCGCCCCCGGCGGGGCGGGTGACCTCGGTGGGGGCGACGGACACCCACACCGGCACCGGCGGCACCGGCACCGCCGCCGCGCGGGCGGCCCGGGGCGCGGGCACGGGGGCGGGGGCGGCGCCGGGGGCGCCCCTTCTACCCGGTCCCGCGGCGCGGTCCCCGGCACGGTGCCGTGCGGGCGCGACGTGGGAGGTCGTCATCCGGCGCGTGTCGTCGCTCACGCCTCCCATGCTGCCACCCGTACCGGGTGGTCGCGCAAACGGCCCGGCGGCGGGAGGTACGACGGTCCCGGGCGTACCGCCGGGCACGCCAGCGAGCCCGCTGCCGCGGCCGCCCGCCGGCACCGCGCGGGGAGGTTCCCGCCACCAGATATCGTCAAACTGACGACATTGGAGGTAGCATCCGTTCCATGAACACAGCAGACCTGGGGCTGCCGGTCACCGTGCCGTCGACGGCTCTCTTCACCGACCACTACGAGCTGACCATGGTGCAGGCCGCGCTGCGCGACGGGACCGCCGGCCGGCGCGCCGTCTTCGAGGTCTTCACCCGCCGGCTGCCCGAGGGCCGCCGCTACGGAGTGGTCGCGGGCACCGGGCGGGTGCTGGACGCGGTGGCGAACTTCCGCTTCGAGCCGGAGATCCTGGACTTCCTGCGCGAACGGGGCGTCGTCGACGGACCGACCCTGGAGTGGCTCGCCGGCTACCGCTTCCGCGGGGACGTCCAGGGGTACCCCGAGGGCGAGGTGTACTTCCCCGGTTCGCCGATCATGCGGGTCAGCGGCACCTTCGCCGAGTGCGTGCTGCTGGAGACCGTCATCCTGTCGATCCTCAACCACGACTCGGCCGTCGCCGCCGCGGCCTCCCGGATGGCCGTGGCCGCGCGGGGGCGCCCGCTGATCGAGATGGGCGCCCGGCGCACCCACGAGCTGTCGGCGGTGGCCGCGGCGCGGGCGGCGTACGTCGGCGGTTTCTCCTCCACCTCCGACCTGGCCGCCGGCTACCGCTACGACATCCCCACCGTCGGCACCAGCGCCCACGCCTTCACCCTGCTGCACGACACCGAGCGGGACGCCTTCACCGCCCAGGTGGAGTCCATGGGCCGCGGCACCACGCTCCTGGTGGACACCTACGACGTGACCGAGGCCGTCCGCACGGCCGTGGAGGTCGCCGGGCCGGGGCTGGGCGCGGTGCGCATCGACTCCGGCGACCTGCTGCTGCTCGCCCACCGGGTGCGGCAGCAGCTCGACGAGCTGGGCGCGCGCGACACGCGGATCGTCGTGACCAGCGACCTGGACGAGTACGCCATCGCCTCGCTCGCCGCCGCCCCGGTGGACGCCTACGGGGTGGGCACCCAGCTGGTCACCGGCAGCGGCCACCCGACCGCCTCGATGGTCTACAAGCTGGTGGCCCGCGCCGACTCCGGCGACCCGGACGCGCCGCTGCGGCCGGTGGCCAAGAAGTCGATGGGCGGGAAGCTGTCGGTCGGCGGTGTGAAGTGGGCGGCACGGCGGCCGGACGCGCACGGGGTGGCGGAGGCCGAGGTCGTCGGCACCGGGGAGGTGCCCGCGCCGCTGGCGGACCGGCTGCTGCCGGTGGACCTGATCCGCGGCGGCGAGATCGTGGCGCGCGAGCCGCTGGAGGCCGCCCGCGAGCGGCATGTGCGGGCGCGGGACGGGCTGCCGCTGTCGGCGACCCAGCTCTCGCGCGGCGAGCCGGTCCTGCCCACCGAGTACGTCTGAGCGCCACGCGGCACTCCCGCCGCGGGCGCCGAGTGTCTAAGGTCGGACACGTCCGCCCGCACCATCCGCACCGCAGACCCCGGCCGAACCCGGCCGAATCCGAGCCGGGTCCCGGCCGAACCCCCAGCCCCGGCCGGAACCCCGGCCCCGACCCCAGCCGAAAGGTGTGCACCATGCACCGGGCACTGATCGTCGTAGACGTCCAGAACGACTTCTGTGAGGGCGGCAGCCTCGCGGTCGCGGGAGGCGCCGACGTGGCCGCGGCCATCACCGACCTGATCGGGCAGACGACCGCCGGATACCGGCATGTCGTGGCGACCCGCGACCACCACGTCGACCCGGGCGGCCACTTCTCGGCCGCACCCGACTTCGAGCACTCCTGGCCGGCGCACTGCGTGGCCGGCACCGAGGGCGTGGGCTTCCACCCGAACTTCGCCCCGGCCGTCGCCTCCGGCTCGATCGACGCGGTCTTCGACAAGGGCGCGTACGCCGCGGCCTACAGCGGCTTCGAGGGTGCGGACGAGAACGGCGTGCCCCTCGCCGAGTGGCTGCGCTCCCGGGAGGTCACCGAGGTGGACGTGGTCGGCATCGCCACCGACCACTGCGTCCGGGCGACCGCCCTGGACGCGGCCCGCGAGGGCTTCCGCACCCGGGTGCTGCTGGGGCTGACGGCCGGGGTGGCGGCGGGATCGACCGGGCGGGCGCTGGAGGAGCTGCGGGCGGCGGAGGTGGAACTCACCGGCGAGCCGGTGGTCCGGGGGGCCTGAGGACCCGGGGCCCGCGGCCGTACCCGCGGCCGTGGCGGTGCCGGAGTCCGGCGGCGCGGCGGCGCGCAGCGTCCCGGTGCCGCCGTGGAGCGGCTCACCGGCCGTCCTGCCCGGCCTCCGCCGCGGCAGGGGCGCGGCGGCCGGCCCGGTCGTCGCCCCGTGCGGGACGCGCCCGCCCGGGCCCGGGGCCGCTACCCTGCGGCGGCCCGCCGCAGGGCGCCCACGGGCCGCCAGAAGTCCGTCTCGGTGTGCGGTGCCGGACGCCAGACCAGTCCGTCGGGATGGTGCAGCACGGCGCTGACCTCGTCCGGGGTGGGCGGCTCGGTGTTGCCGCGCAGGTAGACCGCGCGCAGCCCCAGGTTCCGCAGCCTGGTCAGGGCGCGGGCGCGGTTGGCGGCGCGGACCAGGAAGCGGACCCGCTGCCCCGGCCCTCCGGGGCGCGGCACCGAGAGCGCCACCACCACGCTGCCGTCCGGCAGCCGGACCCAGCCTCCCGCCATTCTCACCACTCCCCCGCCGTACCTCGTGTCACCAGGATGCCCGTGCACGCGGAGCGCGCGGCACGCGCAGTGCGCACCCTATGCGCATTCTCGGCGCGGTCGGCCGCCGCCCGCCAGGGGGCGACGGCCGACCGTGTCGTTCATCTCCGCGGTGACCTGCGGAAACAGCACTTCCTACCGTTGACCGTCACCGACTGTCGCAGACTGTCGCCGACCGTCGCCGTCCGGAGGTGTCAGCGCCTGCTGGAGGGGCCGACCCGGACGGTGATCGTCTTGCCGTTCAGCGGCTGGCCGACGATCGAGATGCGGGTGTTGGTGTCGGGCACCTTCACGCTGCCGCCCGGGTTGTCCGCGTCCCAGTACTCGCCCCGGCGGTCGTCGAAGACGGGAACGCCCGCCTTCCACCTGATCTTCTTCGCCTCGCCCTCCTTGTGGAGGGTCATCCCGCGCGTCGGGTACCGGCTGAAGGTGGAGTCGTAGGACTGGATGCGGTTGCGCATCAGCGTCCCGTCCGACCACTTCTCCGCCTTCGGGTGGGCGTCGACCGGCAGGATCAGGCCCTCACCCGGGTGGGCGCTGGTGTTGTTGTCCAGCTGCGAGGTGTCCCACAGCCAGATCAGCAGGCCGTTCTGGTACGAGAAGCGCTCCACCCAGTCCGGGCGGTCCTCCAGCCAGCCGAAGTTGTACGGGCCGGTCTTCAGGGTCTTGTCGTACGAGACGTACTGCCGGTTCTCGGCGATGTAGTACTGCGGGTAGGACTCGGTGAACGAGGCTCCGATGCGGGAGAAGCCGTCCGCGGTCCAGCCGCCCTCGCCGTCCTCGGCTCCGTCGGCGAGGAGCGTCTCGCCGTCGGCGGTGAGGGTGATCTCGTCGGCCGCGAAGCCCATCTCCGCCACACCGCCGTCGGTGCGGTAGTGGAAGCGGAGCTGGATCTCCTGGCCCGCGTAGGCGTCCAGCGGGAAGGACAGGTCCACCCAGCCGCCGGACTCGCCGTCCAGCGCCGGGGTGTCGGACGCGTCGCGCCCGATCGGCTCGCCGTTCGCGGTGCCGTCCAGGGCGGTCCAGGTGGCGCCGTCGTCGGTGGAGACCTGGGTGTAGAGGTAGTCGTACCCCTTCTCGATCTCCCACCAGCCCCTGAGGTCGAGCGAGGCGGTGGACGCCCCGGTCAGGTCGACGGTGCGGGTCAGGGAGTTGCGCAGGTCGTCACCGCTGCCGCTCCACCACTGCATGCTGCCCGCGGCCGGCTCCACGACCTCGGTGGTGACCTCCTTCTCGGGCAGTTCGACCAGCAGCGCCTGCGGGTTCTTCCCCTGCTTGGTGGAGACACCCAGCCGGTGCAGGGACTTCGTGGCGGCCTTGGCCTCCTCGTAGTCCAGCCAGCCCAGCGACAGCTTGTCCCAGGCGGTCATCTCGCCGGCCCAGTCGCCGATGGCGTCCTTGCCCTTGTTCAGCCAGGAGCCGGAGGACATCAGCGTCCAGAAGCCGGTGGAGTTCTCGCCGCCGGCGGTGTCGTACAGGTCCGGCAGGCCGAGGTCGTGGCCGTACTCGTGGGCGAAGACGCCCAGGCCGCCGTTCTCGGGCTGGACGGTGTAGTCGCCGACCCAGATGCCGGTGTCGCCGATCTCGGTGCCGCCCGCCCTGTTGAACTCCGGGCCGGTGCTGCCGTAGTCGGTGCCGTAGGCGTACCAGCGGTGGGCCCAGATGGCGTCCTCGCCCTGCGCGCCGCCGCCGGCCGACTCGTCCTCGCCCGCGTGGACGAACTGGAAGTGGTCGATGTAGCCGTCGGACTCGTTGAAGTCGCCGTCGCCGTCGAAGTCGTAGCGGTCCCACAGGTCGTACTCGGCGAGCTGCTTCGCGATCTCGTCGCCGCTGCGGCCGGCGGCCTGCTGGTCGGCGACCCACTGGTTCACGCCGTCGCGGACCGCGTCCCAGACCGTGTCGCAGACGTTGTCGCCGCAGGCGTTGTTGCCGTACCGGGCCTCGTTGTAGTCGACCTTGACCCAGTCGGAGACCATGCCGTCCACGGAGTACTTACCGGAGGACTGGGCCTCGTAGTAGCTCTTGAGCGAGCCCTCGCCGTCCCCGAAGTAGATCTCCTCGAAGTGCTCCCTGTCGAAGTCCTCCTTCCACAGGGTGGTGTTGTCCTTCGCCCGGTCGGGCTCGGCTATCCGGTTGTGGAGCGGGCCGGGGGTGCCGCCGTACTCCGGGTCGACCTTGTCGCCGAACTCGATCAGGATGGTGAAGATCTTGTCGGTCTTCGTCTGCTCCATCTCGACGTACTTCTCGGCGCCGAGCTTCATGACCTTGGTGCCGTTCCTGGTCACGGGCTTCTGGCCGGAGGCCAGCCGTTCCAGGGCCGCGAGGCGCTGGGTGCGCTGCTTCTTGGTGAGCGGGCCGGGCAGATCGTGGGCCACATGCCTGCCGTTGTCACCCTTGCCGTGCTTGTGACCCTCGTCCTCGGCGTGGTCACTGGCGCCCGCCGCGGCCGGTTCACGGCCGTCCGACGGGGCGCCTTCGCTGGCGTGGGCGGTGCCGGCGGTCAGAAAGGTCGCTCCGACGACGGCGACCGTCGTGGCCAGTGCGGCGGATCTGGTGGTCCTCCGTTGGCTCTTCACTAGGTATTGCCCTCCCCATGCATGGCCATAGGACACGTGCGGGTGCACACGTGTGGAGGCATTCGACATGAGCGGCGGCCGAAAAAACAGACCTTGTTTTGAACACGCCACAGAAGTACGGTGTCCGACCGTCCAGTTACGGATTCCGGACGCCTGGAGCTGACCTCGGGTCAGGACCGGAGCCGCCGTGCGACCCTGTGCGCCCCCTGTGCACCGCTCCGGCGGCGACAGTGGGTCAGGTCACGCTTACGGGGTATCACATAAGGGCATCCGGCATCGTAGAGTCGTTCGACGGACCGCGACACCGTCGTTCCACGCCCTCCCCCGACCCCGAGGACGGATTCCGCCATGCCGCGTCCGAATCCCGCCCAACTGGCCTGTGGTTCGGCCACCGTCATCCTCTCCGCACTCGCGCTGCTGCTGGTGACGCAGACACGTTCGGGTACCGGGGTCACGGTCGTCGCGACCGCGGCGCTCGCGCTCGGACTGCTCGTCGCGGTCGCCCTTCCCGTCCGGCGGCCGGCGGACCGCGGCCGCCCGGCGGCGGGGAGCCTCCCCGCCCAGCGCGGCCCCGTCCGCGCCGGGACCGGTGACAGCGGGACCGGTGACAGCGGGAGCGGGCAGCGGGTGCCGCAGCCCTCGCTGCACCGCTGACCGCCGTACGGGAGCCGTTCCGCCTCCGCCCCGGCCGCCGGGGCCGGCGAGGCACGGCTGTCGTCTGCTCATGGCCCGAGTCGACCGCGCCCCCGCGCACCGCGCATCCGGCACGCGCCGTTCGGGCGACATCCCGTCGGCGGCGGGCCCGGAACGGCCGGGCCGGCGGTCACCCGGCCGGCGCCGTCTCCTCCGCTCCGCGTGCCACGAAGGTGCGCGCCGCCTTGTCGTGCCAGCACTGCCGCCACGGCCGGTCGAACAGGCACCAGGCGGCGTTCACCACACCGATCCCCAGCAGCGACAGCGGCCCGAACACCAGCCAGCGGCGCAGCGCGGCGCCGAACGACGGGGGGTCCTGCTCCTCGATGTCGAGCACCCTGACGCCGAACAGCTTCTTGCCCGGGGTGCGGCCCCAGCGGGCGGTGGGCAGCACCTCGTAGAGCAGGCCGAACAGGAGGAAGGCGCCGAGCACGATCGCCAGGTAGACCCCGGTCGTGCCGTCGACCAGCCATACCTCGCGGGTCACCCCGGCCTGTTCGGCGGCCCGTACCTGCTCCCGGACGTGGTCGGCGCTCCGGCCGGCGAACGGGTAGGCCACCGCGCCGGTCACGGCCGCGAGGACCAGGCCGTCCACGAGCCGGGCGGCCAGCCGCCGGCCGAGCCCGGCGGGACGGGCCTGGCGCAGGGCGGCCTGGAAGGGGTCGGCCACCGGGGGCCGCCAGGGCACGACCCGGTCGGGGCCGCCACCCGGCGACTGCTGTGCCGGTACGGCGGGCGTACCGGCGACGGGGGCCCGCTGGGCCAGCTCCTGCACCTGCCGTGTCCACGGTGGCCGCTCGGACGCGGCGGCCGGGGCCTGCGCGGGGGACGGCTGCGCGGGAGACGGCTGCGCGGGGGACGGCTGCGCGGGGGCGGGGACGGCCGGACCGGCTGGCCCGGGGGACGGCGGACCGGCCGGCCCGGGGGACGGCGGACCGGCCGGCCCGGTCCGGCGCAGTCCGACGGTGTGCTCCCGCCCGGCGGAACCGCCCCGTACCGGGGAGGCGCCCGGGCGTACGGGCCGCATCCGCACGGTGCCGTCCGCGGGGACCGGCGGGGCGTCCGCACCGCTGTCCGGGGACGGGGGCTCCGGGGACGAGGGGGACAGGGCGGATGCCGGAGACGAGGGGGATGCCGGAGACGAAGGGGGCTCCGGGGAGCCGCCCGCCGGTGCCGGCCCGGCGTCCGCCCGTACCCAGGCCCCGCGCGGGTCGGGCCCCGGCTCCGGGGCGCGCGGGCCGCTGTCCGCCTCCTCCCCCGGGCTCCGGGGCGCGCGCTCCTCCCGCTCCCCGCCGGAGCCGCCCCGCCGGGACGGGTCGTCCCAGGCGGTCACCCGGTCGCCGGGGCGGACACCGGCCCCGCCGGGTCCGCGCACCTCCGGCAGCGCACCGCCCCCGGGCGTGTCCTCGTCCAGGAAGACCGGGCCGGCCTCCGCGCGCTCCGGCTCCCCGGCGTAGGGGGCGGGCGGCGGCACGGGCCGCGCGGCCTCCGGTGCCGGCGGCGGAACCGCCGCGCCGGGCGGGGCCGCGGGCGGCTGCTCCCCCTCGCGGGGCGCGGGCCTGCTGGTGCCGGGTACCCATGCGGTGCCGTTCCAGTAACGGATGTACCCCGGGATGGAGGGGTCCGGATAGTAGCCCGGGCCCGGGGTGCCGCTGGCGGATGCTGACGGAGGGGCGCTCATGTGCGGGGTCCCGTATCTGCTCGGCCGTTGCTGTGGCGTCTACCAGTCCCCGGCCGCCTGTGCCACCGGGGAGCGCTGGGTCCACATCTACCAGAGAGAGCGGTCCCTCCGCCCGGTCACCGGGCACCCGCCCCCCTTCCGGCGACAACGGGCACGGCGGAAGGGGTGGATACGGTAATACGGCAATACGGCGCCCCCGTCCGGTGCCCGGCGACCGCCCGCCGGTCAGCCGCCGCCCCCGGCCGCCTGGCGTACCAGCGGGACGATCCGCAGCGGCACCGGGTTCTCCATGACGATCGCCGTGGAGGCCCGCACGATCCCCTCGAACCCCACCACCTTGTCGATCACCCGCTGGAGGTCCGCGTTGGAGCGGGCGACCAGCCGGCACAGCATGTCCCCGCGGCCGGTGATGGTGTGCAGTTCCAGCACCTCGGGTACGGCCGCCAGATGCGCCCGTACCTCGCCGCCCCGCCCCTGCCTGATCTCCAGGGTGGCGAAGGCGGTGACCGGGTAGCCGAGGGCCGCCGGGTCGACATCCGGACCGAAGCCGCGGATCACCCCGCTGCCGCGCAGCCGGTCCAGCCGCGCCTGTACGGTGCCGCGGGCCACCCCGAGCCGGCGGGAGGCCTCCAGCACCCCGATGCGGGGCTCGGCGGCGAGGAGTTCCAGCAGCCGGCCGTCCAGCGCGTCGATGCCCATGCCCGTACTCCCTGTCCCGCGGTGGTCATCCTGTACAGGAGTACCGCTTCCGTGGCGCCCGCACTGGTCACATTGCCCAGCTGATACGCGAACTATTGCGCACCTTGCGGTTCGGCGGGAGTCTGCCGACATGACCGAGACCATGCACCAGACCCCTGGCACCGCCCGGCAGGCCGACCCCTTCCCGGTGAAGGGGATGGACGCGGTCGTCTTCGCCGTGGGCAACGCCAAACAGGCCGCGCACTACTACTCCACGGCCTTCGGCATGCGGCTCGTGGCCTACTCCGGTCCCGAGAACGGCAGCCGGGAGACCGCGAGTTACGTCCTGGAGTCGGGTTCGGCCCGCTTCGTCCTCACCTCCGTCATCAAGCCGTCCACCGAGTACGGCCGGTGGCTCGCCGACCATGTCGCCGCGCACGGCGACGGGGTGATCGACCTGGCCGTCGAGGTGCCGGACGCCCGGGCCGCGTACGCGTACGCCGTCGAGCACGGCGCCACCGGCCTGGCGGAGCCGTACGAGCTGAAGGACGAGCACGGCACGGTGGTGCTCGCCGCGATCGCCACCTACGGGCAGACCCGCCACACCCTGGTGGAGCGCTCCGGCTACGACGGCCCCTACCTGCCCGGCTACACCGCGGCCGACCCGGTCGTCGCGCCGCCGGGCAACCGCTTCTTCCAGGCGGTCGACCACTGCGTGGGCAACGTCGAACTCGGCCGGATGGACGAGTGGGTGGCCTTCTACAACAACGTCATGGGCTTCACCAACATGAAGGAGTTCGTGGGCGACGACATCGCCACCGAGTACTCCGCACTGATGTCGAAGGTGGTGGCCGACGGGAAGCGGAAGGTGAAGTTCCCGCTCAACGAGCCGGCCGTCGGGAAGAAGAAGTCGCAGATCGACGAGTACCTGGAGTTCTACGGCGGCCCGGGTGTCCAGCACATCGCGCTCGCCACCAACGACATCGTCGCCACCGTGCGGGCCATGCGCGCCGCCGGGGTGCGGTTCCTGGAGACCCCCGACTCCTACTACGACACCCTCGGCGAGTGGGTCGGCGAGACCCGGGTGCCCCTGGAGGAGCTGCGGGAGCTGAAGATCCTCGCCGACCGGGACGAGGACGGCTACCTGCTGCAGATCTTCACCAAGCCCGTGCAGGACCGTCCGACGGTGTTCTTCGAGCTGATCGAGCGCCACGGCTCCATGGGCTTCGGCAAGGGCAACTTCAAGGCCCTGTTCGAGGCGATCGAGCGCGAGCAGGCCAGGCGCGGCAACCTCTGAGCCCTCTCCCCGCGGCCCCGTCCTGCCGGCGGGGCCGCGGAGCCGCCGCCGGGACCGCGGCGGTGTGCCGGTCCGGTGCCCGGCGTCAGCAGCTCGGTACGTACCCGTCGTCCCGCAGCGCCCGCAGCGACCTGAGCGCGTTCCCCAAAGTGGTGACGGGGACCAGCCGCAGCCCGTCGGGGAGCCCGACCCGCGCCGCCTCGCACTCGGCCTCCGGCACCAGGAAGACGGTGGCCCCGTCCCGCGCCGCCGCCTGGGTCTTGAGCGGGACGCCGCCGACCGGGCCGACCTCCCCGCGCCCGTCGATGGTGCCGGTGCCCGCGATCGTCATGCCGCCGGTGAGGTCGCCGTCGTCGATCTCGTCGATGACGCCGAGGGCGAAGACCAGCCCGGCACTGGGGCCGCCGACGTCCTCCAGCCGCAGGTCCACCTCCACCTCGTCCCTGGACATATCCAGTTGGCGCAGCGCCGCGGTCACCGCCATCTCCTGCGACTCCACCATCTGCTCGGTGGTGTACTCCTCGATCTCGTCGACGTCGTCGCCGACCGGATAGACCGCGTCGCGCGGCATCACCGCGCGGTCGGTGTCGAGCCAGCTCCGCACCACGTCGGCCAACCGTACGTCGGTGTCCGGCGCGGTCGCCGCGATGGTGGTGGCCAGCAGCTTCCCCTTGGGCCCGCCGTCCGCCCCGGGGTCGGGGTCCCCGGTGTCTCCGGCGCCGGAGACGGTGATGACGGGCTCTCCCTCGTACTCGCCCAGGACGTTCGCGGTGATACCGGGCTGTGCGACCGAGAACGGCAGGGGGGCGAGGGCGGCGACCGCGAGCAGCGTGGCGACCGCCGCCCCGCAGGCCGCCAGGGCCCGGGAACGGGAGGAGAGGGCGCGAGGGGTCGGTGCTGGCATGGGAGTGAATCTAGTTCACTCCTCCCGGCCCCGCCCCCACCCCTCTCCCGGCCGCCCGGCCGCCCGGAGAACACCGCCGGGCGGTTCAGCGCAGGAAGTCGGCGACCTCCTCGGCCGCCTGCACCACCCGGGGGCCCACCTTCTGCGGCACCGACTCCGAGAGCATCACGACCCCGACGCTGCCCTCTATCCCGTTCACGCCGCGCAGCGGTGCGGCGGCACCGCAGGCGCCCGCCTCCAGTTCGCCGTGGGTGAGGACGTAGCCGTCGGTCAGTTCCTGCTCGGGGTCGCGCCCGGCGAGGATCGCCCGGCCCGCGGCGCCCCGGTCCAGCGGGTGGCGGAAGCCGGTGCGGTAGGCGACGTGGTAGTCGGTCCAGCTCGGCTCGACGACGGCGACGGCCAGCGCCTCGTTGCCGTCCACCAGCGTCAGGTGGGCGGTGGCGCCCACGTCCTCGGCGAGCGCCCGCAGCGCGGGCAGGGCCGCCTCCCGCACCAGTGGGTGCACCTGTCTGCCCAGCCGCAGCACGCCGAGGCCGACCCGGGCCCGGCCGCCCAGGTCCCGGCGCACCAGGCAGTGCTGCTCCAGGGTCGCGAGCAGTCGGTAGACGACCGTGCGGTTGACCCCGAGCTTGTGGGAAAGCTCGGTGACGGTCAGGCCGTGGTCGGTGTCGGCGAGCAGTTTGAGGACACGCAGTCCCCGGTCGAGCGTCTGAGAGGTCTCCGCGGTCACGACGCCCCCCTCCTCGGGTGTGGGCCGGCGACTCCGCCGGGAGGAGTGCGGTACCGCCGGTCCCGTGGGCGGTACGAGGCTGTTCCCGGAAAGCCGCCGGCTGTGTCGGCGGGCCGCACCGGCTGCGCTCCGGGGCGGATCTGCCACGGGGCGTGTGCGTAGCGGGAAATTTAGCGAGCCGTAACGTCACCCGAAAGGGTCTGTCCAGAATCCGGGCATTGGCGCACTGGTTTATCCGCATTGCGTACACCGGCAGGTCACAATAGTCCGGTCCAATCAACCGGGCATCAGTTCGCACCTGGGCTCGCACCAGGATCGGCACAGAAAACGCGCACGCTCTTCACGAACGTGCGCGCGGCGGTGCGGCGATACGGCGGTGCGGCGGCGCGGGATCCGGTCCTCCGGCTCTCCCGCGCCTCCCACCCCCCGGCCCCGGGCTCACCGCATCCGCGTCGCCCACTCACGGACCTTGGTGATCCGCTGCTGGAGCTGCCCGGCCGTCGCCTCCGCGGTGGGCGGGCCGCCGCAGACCCGGCGCAGCTCGGTGTGGATCGCGCCGTGCGGTTTGCCGCTCTGGTGGGAGTACGCACCGACCAGTGAGTTGAGCTGCCGGCGCAGCTCCAGCAGCTCCTTGTGGGTGACCACCGGACGCTTCTCGGCGGGCGTCTCCAGCAGGTCGGCCTCGGCGTCCGGCCTGCGGCGGCTGTGCGCGATCTGCCGGGCCTGCCGCTTCTGGAGCAGCAGCTGCACCTGGTCGGGCTCCAGCAGGCCGGGGATGCCCAGGTAGTCCTGCTCCTCCTCGCTGCCGGGGTGGGCCTGCATGCCGAACTCGGCGCCGTCGTACATCACCCGGTCGAAGACCGCGTCGGACTGGAGCGCCTCGAAGGGCAGCTGGTCCTGGTCGCCGGTGTCCTCGTCCTGCTGCCGCTCCGCCTCCTTGAGGAGGTCGGCCTCCTCCGCGTACGGGTCCTCGTCGTCTCCGCCCTTCCTGGGCCTGTCCAGGACGTGGTCGCGCTCGACCTCCATCTCGTGCGCGAAGCCGAGCAGCATGGGGATGGTGGGCAGGAAGACCGACGCGGTCTCGCCGCGCCGCCGCGAGCGCACGAAGCGGCCGACGGCCTGGGCGAAGAACAGCGGTGTGGAGATCGTCGTGGCGTACACCCCGACCGCCAGGCGCGGCACGTCCACGCCCTCGGACACCATCCGCACCGCCACCATCCAGCGGTCCTCGCTCTGGCTGAACTCCTCGATCCGCTTCGACGCGCCGGTGTCGTCGGAGAGCACGACGGTCGCGGCGGTGCCGGTGATCTCCCGGATGAGCTTCGCGTACGCCCGCGCCGAGTCCTGGTCGCTGGCGATCACCAGGCCGCCCGCGTCCGGGATCGCCCTGCGGACCTCCGTCAGCCGGGTGTCGGCCGCGCGCAGCACGCTGGGCATCCAGTCGCCACGCGGGTCCAGCGCGGTGCGCCAGGCCTGGGAGACGGCGTCCCTGGTCATCGGCTCGCCGAGCTTCGCCTCCAGCTCGTCGCCCGCCTTGCTGCGCCAGCGCATGTTGCCGCTGTAGGAGAGGAATATCACCGGGCGGACGACGCCGTCGGCCAGCGCCTTGCCGTAGCCGTAGGTGTAGTCGGCCACCGAGCGGCGGATGCCCTCGCCGTCCTCGGCGTAACTGACGAACGGGATGGGGTTGGTGTCCGAGCGGAACGGGGTGCCGGTCAGGGCCAGGCGCCGGGCGGCCGGTTCGAACGCCTCGAAGCACGCCTCGCCCCAGGAGCGGGTGTCGCCGGCGTGGTGGATCTCGTCCAGGATCACCAGCGTCTTGCGCTGCTCGCAGCGGTTGCGGTGCAGCATCGGCCGTACGCCCACGCCCGCGTACGTCACCGCGACGCCGTGGTACTCCCGGCCCAGCGGGCCGGCGCTGTACTCGGGGTCCAGTTTGATGCCCACCCGGGCCGCCGCCTCGGCCCACTGCTTCTTCAGGTGCTCGGTCGGCGCCACGACGGTCACCTGCTGCACGACGTGGTGGTGCAGCAGCCAGGAGGCCAGGGTGAGCGCGAAGGTCGTCTTTCCCGCGCCCGGGGTCGCCACGGCGAGGAAGTCCCGGGGCTGTTTCCCCAGGTAGAGGTCCATCGCCGACTGCTGCCAGGCGCGCAGCTTGTTGGCGGTGCCCCAGGGGGCGCGGCCGGGGAAGGCGGGCGAGAGGTGGTGGGACGTGGAGGTAGTCACGGTCTCCGTCGAACTGGGTCGGCGATCGGCAACCGCGTCAGAGTACCGGGACGGCCCGGCCGCCCTCGGGGGGACGCCCGGCGGGCGGGCCGGGTGCGAGCCACGTCACATGCCGGGAGTCTCCCGCAGGAGCCGCAGCCGCTCACCGATCAGCTTGACGTCCTCCAGCTCTCCGGTCGCCACCGCGACGACCAGTTCCTCCGCGGCGTCGATGTCGGGGCGCAGCCGCTCCCCGTTCAGCGACAGGAAAGTGACGCAGGACAGCCATGCCGTGCGCTTGTTGCCGTCGACGAGCGGGTGGTTGACCGCCAGACTCTGGAGCAGCGCGGCCGCCTTGTCGAACAGGTCCGGATACGCCTCGGTCCCGAACATCGCGGCCGAGGGGCGGTGCACCGCCGATTCGAGCAGGCCGATGTCGCGTACCGCCACCCGCATGTCGTCGCAGGCGTACTCGGTGACGGTCATGACCTCGCCGGGGGTGAGGTGGAGGAGGCTCATTTGAGCCGCTCCAGAAGCTCGCCCCAGCGGGCCGCCTCCCGCTCCGCGATCTCGCGTACCCGGGTCTCCCGGGACGCCTCTGCGTCCTCCGCCGGACGGCCGTCCTGGTTTGCCGGGTGCTCCGTGCGCTCACTGCCGGATCCGTGTTCCGCTCCCATGGAGCGGAACGTTAACCGTCACGGTGTGCCGGGTGCATCCGGTTTCACTCCCCGGTTCGCAGCCGTCCCGCCACCAGCGCGCCCGCCAGGGCGACCGCGGCCGCCGGGAGGTAGACGGCGGCGAACGCGGCCGGGTGGGAGATCCCGGCGGTGCCCGCCGCCTCCGCCGCCGCGTGGCCGGTGCGCACCGCGCCGCCGCCCAGCGCGGCGAACACCGCGCCGCAGGCGGCGAGCAGCACGACGTTGGACAGGCCGTCACTGAGCTGGAGGGCGGCGGAGTTGGTGCCCGCCTCGTGGGGCTTCGACAGCTTCAGCAGCAGCACACTGGTGGAGGAGATCACCGTCCCCATGCCGAAGCAGGCGACGGCCTGCGCGACGACCGCGACCCACACCGGGACGGCCGCCACCAGCACCAGCGGGGTGACCGCGATCCCGGCGGTCACCAGCACCATCCCGGCGCGCACCAGCCGCTCCCGGTGCGGCTCCATGCGCGGCCGGGCCTGGACGTAGGAGCCCAGCGCCCAGGTGGCGCCGCCCGCCGCGAGCGAGAGGCCGGCCTGGGTGACCGACAGCCCGCGCTGGGTGACGAGCATCAGCGGCACGAAGCTCTCGGCGACGATGAACGCCCCGGAGGCGATGCCGCGCATCAGCACCACCGTCGGCAGCCCGCGCGCGGCGCGGAAGGTGCCGCGCGGCAGCAGACCGAGCGCGGCGGGCACCAGCAGGGCGGCGCCGAGGGCGGCGGGGACCAGCGAGAGCCAGCGCAGCTCCTGCCCGGCGTACTGCAGCAGCCCGGCGCCCGCGGCCACCGTGACCGCCAGCCGGGTGCGCCGCCGGTCCACCGGGCGCGCCCCACCGGGCGGCGGGCCGGCGGCGGCCCGGCGCAGGGCCGGGAGCATGACCGCGACCGGCAGGACGACCAGGGCCGGGATGCCCAGGAACACCCAGCGCCAGCCGAACTGCTCGGTGACCGTCCCGGCGATCAGCGGTCCCACCACGGAGGGGACCACCCAGCAGGCGGCGAAGGCGGCCATCACGGTGGGCTGCAGATGCCCGGGGTAGGCGCGGCTGACGGTGACGTACAGCGCGACGATCACCAGTCCGCCGCCGATGCCCTGCACCGCGCGGCCCAGGACGAAGACCCACATGGCCGCCGCCGTGCCCGACAGCAGCAGTCCGGCCGCGAAGGAGCCGATCCCGGCGGCGAGCGGCGGCAGGGGTCCGGCGCGGTCGCACCACTGGCCGGAGACGACCATCGCCACCAGGCTGGTGGTGAAGTAGGCGGAGAAGGCGAACGCGTACAGCGCGATCCCGTCGAGCCGGTCGGCGGCCACCGGCATGGCCGTGCCGACGGCCGTCGCCTCGAAGGCGATGAGCAGGACGACGGTGACGATGCCCAGGGTCAGTGCCCGGTGGGTGCGGCCGAGCACCCCGCCCGTCCCCTCCGGCGCGGCGGCCGGAACGGCGTCCGGGGCCGGGGGCGGGACCGGGGTCGGAACCGAAGCCGGGACCGGGCCCGCGACGGGGGCGGTGGGGGTGGCGGTGGCGGCGGCGGCGGCCGGGGCGGCCCCGCCGAGCACGGCGCCCTGGGAGGCGGCGCCGGGGTCGTCGTCGGGTGTGCTCATGCGGGTCAGCGTAAGGCCCGTCCCTGACACTGACACCTGTCGGGGGACGGAGAGCGGATCGGTCTCCGGTCCTGGTCCTCCGCCGGTTCCCGGGCGTCCGCCGGGTCTTTTCCGCACCGGTTTCCGCGCCTTGCGAATACAGTAGGGAAATCTTGTGTTTTCAATGTCGAAACTATACTTTCGGCAGGGATCCACACCGCCGGCTCCCGCTCCGCGGAAGCACTCCCGGCGGCCCGCGCAGACGTCCCGTGAGGACGGTGATCCACCATGGCCCACAGGGAGTGGGACGACCTGGACAGGGCCGCCTCCCGCGCCCGCGCCCGGTTCCTCACCGGCGAGCTGGTCACCGGGGGCACCCGGCCCGCCATCCTCAGCTCCTGGCAGCGCTCCCGCGCCCTGGGGATCGACCCGGAGCGGATCGAGCCGGTCTACGACCCCGCCCTCGACCCCGACAGCCGGCTCGTCCACGCCGCCGGGCCGGTGCTCGACTGGCTGGAGTCGCGGATCGCCGGCACCCGGGCGAGCGTGTTCCTCGCCGACGACCGGGGCAAGAAGCTCCAGCGCCGGGTCGGCGAACCGGACATGAACCGCCGTCTCGACGCCTCCCACGAGGCGCCCGGTTTCTGCTTCCCCGAGCATCTGGTCGGCACCGGCGGACTGGGGCTGGCGCTGGTGGAGCGGCGTCCCGTCCGGGTGCTGGGCGCCGAGCACTTCGGTGAGCGCTCCCAGTCGCACGTGTGCGTGGCCGTGCCCATCCACAACCCGCTCAGCGGGCGCATGGAGGGCGTCATCGACTTCATCGGGCAGCTCGCCGAGACCGACCCCGACGTGGAGATCCTGATGATCCGGGCCGGGCACGCGGTCGAGCAGCGGCTGCTGGAGCAGGCCGGACAGCGGGAGCGCGCCCTGCTCCAGGCGTATCTGCGGGCCTCGGAGCGGGGGCGGTCGGGCAGCGGCCTCCGCGGGCCGCTGGACGGACCCGGCTCGCTGTCCGACCGGATGCTGGGGCACGAGGCGCGGCTCCTGCTGCGGGAGCGGGCCGCCGAACTCATCGCGTCGGCGCACCGGGCCGCCGTCGAGGTCGCCCTCCCCGACGGCCGGACGGTCACCCTGCTGACCCGGCCGGTGGAGGCCTCCTCCGGGGGCTCCGGCGTCGACGGGCTCGCCGTCGAGGTGCTGCTGCCCGAGGGCTCCCCCCGGTCCCCGGGCCGGCTCCTCACACCGCCGTTCACCGGCCGTCCGCCAGGTCCGGCGGCCCCGGCCGGCACGGCGGACACGGCCGGCACGGCGGACACGGCCGGCACGGCGGACACGGCCGGCACGGCGGACACGGCCGGCACGGCGGACACGGCCGGCACGGCGGACACGGGCGGGCGGCCGGGCGACGCCTGGCTGCTCGCCGTGGGAGAGCCGGGCGTGGGCCGCCTGGCGGTCGCGGCGCGGCGGCGGCTGG
The DNA here is from genome assembly GCF_002794255.1 of Streptomyces carminius. Taxonomy (GTDB): domain Bacteria; phylum Actinomycetota; class Actinomycetes; order Streptomycetales; family Streptomycetaceae; genus Streptomyces; species Streptomyces carminius. The sequence continues at coordinate 77,038 of NZ_PGGW01000069.1, read as the reverse complement.
CACTGCTGTCCAAGGCCGCCGCGCACATCGGCACCACCCTCGACGTCACGCGTACCGCCGAGGAGCTGGCCCGTACCGCGGTGCCCGACCTCGCGGACTTCGCCACGGTGGACCTGCTGGAGCCCGTGCTGCGCGGCGAGGAGCCGGGCGGCGCGGCGGGATCCCCGGCACGGGGGAAGCTGCACCGGGCGGCCCTGCACGGCGTCCGCGCGGACTTCCCCCTGTACCCGGCGGGCGGCCCGGTCGACTTCATACCGGCCGCGCCGCAGGCCCGCTGTCTGGCGGGCGAGCGGGCGGTGCTGGAGTCGGACCTGCACACCGCCCCCGGCTGGCAGGCCCAGGACCCGGCGCGCGTCAAGCAGCTCCTCGCCCAGGGCGTCCACTCGCTGGTCGCCGTCCCGCTGCTCGCCCGCGGCACCACCCTGGGCGTGGCCACCTTCTACCGCTGCGACCAGCCCGAGCCCTTCGGGGACGACGACCTGGCCCTCGCCGAGGAGCTGGCCACCCGCGCGGCCCTGAGCCTGGACAACGCCCGGCGCTACACCCGTGAGCACACCGTGGCGCTCACCCTCCAGCGCAGTCTGCTGCCGCGCGCCCTGCCCGAGCTGACCGCCGTGGAGACCGCCCACCGCTATCTGCCCGCCCAGGCCGAGACCGGCGGGGTGGGCGGCGACTGGTTCGACGTCATCCCGCTGTCCGGGGCCCGGGTCGCCCTGGTCCTCGGCGACGTCGTCGGCCACGGACTGCACGCCGCCGTCACCATGGGGCGGCTGCGCACCGCGGTGCAGAACCTCGCCGCCCTCGACCTGGCCCCGGACGAGCTCCTGGCCCGGCTCGACGATCTGGTGATCAGCCTCGACCAGCCCCTCGACCAGGGCGGCACGGCGGCTCCGGGCGAGACCGAGGCCACCGGGGCCACCTGTCTGTACGCCGTCTACGACCCGGTCTCCCGGGTGTGCACCATGGCCCGCGCCGGCCATCCGCTGCCCGCCGTGGTCGAGCCCGACGGCCGGGCGTACTTCGCCGACGTGCCCGCCTGCCCGCCGCTCGGTCTGGGCGGTCTGCCCTTCGAGACCTGCGAGCTGCACCTGCCGGAGGGCAGCCGGCTCGTCCTCTACAGCGACGGACTCGTCGAGGACCGCAACCGGGACATCGACCTCTCCCTGGAGCAGCTGCGCGCCGCGCTCTCCCGCGCCGGCCGGTCCGCCGAGGAGACCTGCGGGACGGTGCTGGACACCCTGCCCGCCCCGGGCGCCGGCGACGACGTCACCCTGCTGGTGGCCCGCACCCGCGCGCTGCCCGCCGGATCCGTGGCGAGCTGGGAGGTGCCTCCCGAGACGTCCGCCGTTCCGGGCCTGCGCGCCGCCGCCGGGCGGCAGCTGGCCGAGTGGGGTCTGTCCGACGCGGCCTTCACCACCGAGCTGGTGGTCAGCGAACTGCTCTCCAACGCCCTCCGGCACGCCGCCGGACCCATCCGGCTGCGGCTGATCCGTGACCGCTCGCTGATCTGCGAGGTGTCCGACGGCAGCAGCACCTCGCCCCACATGCGCCGCGCCGCCCTCCACGACGAGGGGGGCCGCGGGCTGTTCCTGGTCGCCCAGCTCACCGCGCGCTGGGGCACCCGGTACACCGACCGCGGCAAGGTCATCTGGGCCGAGCAGCCCCTCGGGCGGCCCCCCGGCCGGACCTCGCGGGAGGTCCCGGAAGCCCGGGCGGAACTCACCGTCGACAGCCTGCTGGCGGCCTTCGACGACCCCGCCTTCGAGGAGCTCTAGGAACACACCGGCCGGTGCCCGCACGCGGCGCTCCCGCCGGGGATCCCGGCCGGCGGACGAGGGCCGGCGCCTCCCGCGGCAGCCGGGGTGGTGAGCGGTGCGGAACCCCGGCCCGGGACGGTTCCGGGACCGGCGGCTGGTTTTGGCCCGCTACAACGGGTTACGAGCGAACTGTTGGCACGTTCGGTTCGGCACGGTCGCGGGTCCCCTCCCGGGCACCCCGTCCGCCGGGTATGAGGAGGCGGCTCATGGACCACTCGTGGGTGTCCGTGCCCGGGACGCCATCCGAGTCCCGGGAGCGGCGGGAGACGGCGTACGTGCCTACCCGCGACGGCCGGCCGGTCCACCGCCGGTCACCCGGCGTGACCGTTGTGACCGACGGTGCGGACCGGGCGGCCGTACCGGCCCCTTCGTACCCGGACCCCGGATAGCGCCCTCCCGGGCCGGAGACAGAACCGCCACCCCGGTGCCCCGCCCCGGCACCGGCCCCCCACTCGTGGCGAGCGGCGAAGCGAGCAGCCGGGGCGTACGGACCTGTACGGAGCCGGTCGGCAACACGGCCGGCGATGGCGTGTCTCCTGGCGAGGGAGTTGGTGATGGCGGTCGAGTACGACACCGAGAGGCGTACGCACACCGGGATCCTGGCGGCGGCCGAGACGGCCGCGCCGGTGGAGTCGGTGGACGTGGTGGCCCAGGAACTCAGACGGCGCTTCGGTGCCACCTCGGTGTCCTTCCTGATCACCGATCTGGCGGGCCAGTCGGTGGTGCGGCTGAGCACGGCGGGCGAGGTGGGCACCGGGGAGAGCATCGAACGCGTCCCCCTGTTCGGCAGCGTCTACGGCGACGTCCTCCGCACCCAGCGGCTGCGGCTGGCGGACTCCGTCGACGGGGACGGCGGGCAGCGGGTGATCGCCCCGGTCACCAACCGGGGGGACTCCATCGGGCTGCTGGAGGTGCGGATTCCGGCCGGTCCCTCGCCCAGGACGCTGCGGGAGATCAGCCGGGCCGCCCACACCCTGGCCTACATCGTCATCGCCAACCAGCGCTTCACCGACCTGTACCAGTGGGGGCGGCGCACCACCCCCCTCACTCTGGCCGCCGAGATCCAGCACAACCTGCTGCCCTCCTCGCTGGCCTGCGAGGCCGACCAGTTCGCGGTGGCCGGGGCCCTGGAGCCGGCGGGCAACGTCGGCGGCGACACCTTCGACTACGCCCTGGACCGCGGCACCCTGCATCTGTCCGTCACCGACGCCATGGGCCACGACGTGCAGGCCGCCCTGCTGGCCTCCCTGCTGCTCGGGGCGCTGCGCGGCGCCCGCCGGGCGGGCCGCGACCTGGCCGAGCAGGCCGAACGCGCCCACCGGGCCATGGTCGAGCACAGCGGCGGCGCGCTGGCGACCGGGCTGCTGCTCCGCGTGGAGCTGAACGACGGCCGGGTCCGGCTCGTCAACGCCGGACACCCCTGGCCGCTGCGGCTGCGGGACGGCCGGGTCGAGGAGCTGGGGCTGAGCATCGACCTCCCGTTCGGGGTACGCGTCCCGCACACCTACCGGGTCCAGGAGCTGACCCTGCGGCCGGGCGACCGGCTCGTCATCCTCACCGACGGCATGCAGGACCGGGGCTCCGGTACGGCCGACCTGCCCGCCCTGCTGGCGGACACCGGGCACCTCCACCCCCGGGAGACGGTCCAGGTGCTGACCATGGCCGTGCTGGACGCCAACCGCGGCGAACTCCGGGACGACGCGACGGTGATGTGCCTGGACTGGTACGGCCCCGAGGCCACCCGCATGGACGCCCACACCGGCGCCGACCTCGCCAAGACCTCCCCGGCGGCCGTCCCGTTCCCGCAGGGCCCGGCACGGAACTGACCCGGCCGCGGCGCCGGACCCCGGGGGCGCGGGACGGCCGTCAGCGGCCGGCGGCGGGCGCGCGGGAGCCGCCGCGGAGGCCGGAACGCGCCGCGCGCCACCTCTTGCCAGACACCCGGTGCGCCCGTACATTCCGGTCAACGGTGCGTGGGAGCGCTCCCATAGCTTCTGTCAGCACCGCTCCCGCCGGAGGATTCCATGAGATCCGACTTGTGCCCCACCACGAGTCCGTGCTCCACCGCCGAACCGGACCGGCCCCCGAACCGGTTGAACAGACAACGATGTCATACCCGTCGGCCGGCCGCTCCCCGCCCGGCGCCCGCCTTCGGGAAGCGGTCATGAGGCGGAAGCGGGGCCTCGCCGCCCCCGCCGTCCCCGCCGCCCCCGCAGGACCCTCGGCACCCGCTCCCCCGGCGGGCGCGAAGGTGCTGACGGGAACGGTGGTGAGCGGCCTCACCCCCCGGGAGCCCCGCCCCCGGCGCGGGCCGCGCGCCCTGCCCGCGTTCTGCCGGCGGCACAGCTTCACCGTGCTGCGGGTGTCGGTCGGGCTGCTGTTCGTCTGGTTCGGCGCACTGAAGCTCCTGCCCGGTCTCAGTCCCGCCGAGGATCTGGCCACCCGGGTCATGAGTGCCCTGACCGCCGGCCGCGTCCCGGCCGACCTGTCCCGGCCGCTGCTGGCCATGGCGGAGATGCTGATCGGCGCCGGGCTGGTCACCGGGCTGCTGCTGCGGCTGACCCTGGTCGTCTTCTTCATCCACCTGGCCGGCACCTTCTCGGCCCTGGTGGTACTGCCCGGCGAGATGTGGGACGGCAGCGTCGCCTTCCCCACGATGGCGGGCCAGTACGTCCTCAAGAACGTCGTCCTGCTGGCGGCCGGCCTCGCCGTCGCCGCCCATCTGCGGCCGGACACCCGGAGTTCCGACGACGACCGGTGACGGCGGGCCGGAGCCGGAGCCGGACGCCGACCCGCCGCCGCCCGCCCGCGTCCGGCTCCGGCTCCGGCTCCGGCCCGCCGTCCTAGGGAGTCATCACCGCGGCCTGCGGCCGGATCGGCAGCCGGTTGACCGGCCGCCCGGTGGCCGCGCGCACCGCCGCGGCCACCGCCGCCGGGGAGACCACCACCGGGACCGCGCTCACCGACTTCGCGCCGAAGGGCGCCACCACGTCGCGCTCCTCGACCAGTTCGGCGATCCGCACCTCCGGGGCGTCCAGCGCGGTCGGCAGCGGATAGGCCGTCAGGTCCGGGTGGCGTACGACCCCCCTGGACACCCGCAGGTGCTCGGTGAGCGCCGCGCCCACCCCCTGGGTGACGCCGGCCTCGATCCGGGCGCGCACCTGCTGCGGGTTCAGGACCCGGCCCACGTCCTGGGCGACGGTCATCTCCACCACCCGGACCGCGCCGAGTTCCACGTCCACGTCCACCACGGCGCGGATCGCGGCGAAGGCCAGGCTCACGAAGGCGTCGCCCTGCCCGGTGTCGTCCAGCGGCTCGGTGGGGTGCGGGCGGCACTGGGCCGTGGCCCACAGCTCCTTGCCCTCCAGTGCCTCGGCGACGGTGGTGCTGAGCACCCCGTCGTACGAGGTGATCTTGCCGTCGGCGACGGTCAGCAGTTCGGTGGACATCCCGAACTTCGCGGCCAGCGGCTGGAGGAGCTGGGTGCGGACCATCCGGGCGGCGCGCTCCACCGCGCCGCCCGAGACCCAGGTGTGCCGGCCGCGCGCCCCGGGCCCCGCCGGGGGCTGGTCGGTGTCCACCGCGACGACGTGCACCTCCTCGACGCCGAGGACCTCCTGCACGATCTGCCGGGCCAGGGTGGTGAAGCCCTGGCCGGTCTCCACGGCGGCGCACATCACCGTCGCCACGGGCCCGTCGACCTTCACCGTGGCCGTGGACACCTCGTCGGTGCCCTCCGCCCCCAGCATGTGGACCATGCCCAGCGCGAAGCCGACCCCGCGGCGCACCGCGCCCGGCTCGCCCGCGCCCTCCGGGCCGCCCGGCAGCAGCCAGTCCTCCTCCGGGCTGTCCTTGGGCAGCGGCGGCAGCGGCGCCTCGCGCACCGCGCGCAGCAGCTCGGCGACGGGCGCCGGGCAGGTGACGCTCTGCCCGGTGGGCAGCAGGTCGCCGGTGGCCATGACGTTGCGCATCCGCAGTTCGACCGGGTCCATGCCCAGCCGGGCCGCGAGCTTGTCCATCTGGCCCTCGTAGGCGGCGCACACCTGCATCGCGCCCTCGCCGCGCACATGGCCCGAGGGCGGGTTGTTCGTACGGACCGCCCAGCCGTCGATCACCGCGTGCGGCACCACGTACGGTCCCGCCGCGAAGGCGACGGCGGCGGCCAGCGCGTCGGCGGAGTCGTCGGCGTAGGCGCCCCCGTCCAGCAGGATCTGCGCCTCGACCTTGACCAGCCGGCCCTCGGCGTCGGCGTGGTGGCGGTAGCGCAGCAGCGTGGGGTGGCGGTGGGCGTGGCCGAGGAAGGACTCCTCGCGGTTGGCGGCGAGCTTGACCGGGCAGCCGGTGCGCATCGCCAGCAGCCCCAGCGGGAGCTGCACGCCGAGGTCCTCGCGGTCGGCCGTGGCACCGGGGACGCCGGTGACCACGATCTTGACCTGCTCGGGGCGGAGCCCGAAGCAGGCGGCGGCCAGCTCGCGGTCGGTGTGCGGGTCGGTGGAAGCGGTGTAGATCTCCACGCCGCCGTCGGTGCGCGGCACTGCGAGCCCGGCCTCGGCGCCGATGGGGGCGGGGTCCTGGCGGCCGATGCGGTACAGGCCCTCGACGACCACCTCGCCGGTGGCGGTCTCGTCGCCGAAGCGCAGCGGGATGTGCCGGATCAGATTGCCGTCGGGGTGGACGGGGTCGGCCTCGAAGGCCTTCTCCGGATCGGTGACCGGCTCCAGCACCTCGTACTCGACCGCGATCGCGGCGGCGGCCAGCCGGGCGGTGTCGGGGTGGTCGGCGGCGACGGCGGCGATGGGCTCGCCGTGGTGGCGCACCACGTCACGGGCGAAGGCGGGCCGGTCGGCGACCCGGCGGCCGTAGGTGTCCTCGCCGGGCACGTCCTCGTGGGTGATGACGGCCCGCACCCCGGGCATCTCGGCGGCCTGCGAGGTGTCGACGGAGACGATGCGGGCGTGCGGGTGCGGGGAGCGCAGCACGGCCGCCCACAGCAGTCCCTCGGCCCACAGGTCGGCGGCGTACGGGAAGGTGCCCTGGACCTTGGCGAACGCGTCGGCGGGCGGGAGCGAGGCACCGAGTCCGTGCTGCGGCCCGGCCTCCGGCCCCGTCCCCTGGCCGGCGCCGGTGAGGTGCGTCCCTCCGGCCGGGGTGGCGGTCACCGCGTCACTGGTCACTGCGCGCCTCCGTCCTGCGGCAGATGGGAGTCGTGGGACGGACGGTGCCGGGGCGGCAGTCCGCCCGGAAGCGGTCCGGCCTGGTGCGGGATGCGGACGCGGGAGCCGTTTCCGGCCGTTCCGCCGACCGCCTCCCCGATCTCCGCGCCGGTCCCGTCCGCGGCGGCGGGCCCGGGTCTGTCCCCGCCGGTGTCCGCGGAGCGCTCGTCCTCCCGGGCCGACCGGGCCTCCTCCGACCGGGCCTCCCGCTCGGCGACGACCGTGCGGACGGCGTCGAGCACGCCCCGGTAGCCGGAGCAGCGGCAGAGGTTGCCGCTGAGCGCCCGGCGGGCCTCCAGCTCGGTCGGGTCGTGGTTGCCCTCCAGCAGGTCGTGCAGGGTCATCGCCATGCCCGGCACGCAGAAACCGCACTGCACGGCGCCGCGGGCGGCGAGCGCCCGCTGCACGTCGCAGGGCATGCCGTTCTCGGCCAGTCCCTCGACGGTGCGGACCTCGGAGCCGGCGGCGGTCGCGGCGGGCACCAGGCAGGAGGCAACCAGCCGGCCGTCCACCTGGACGGAGCAGGCGCCGCACTCCCCCTGCGAGCAGCCGTCCTTGGCCCCGGCCAGGCCGAGGCGCTCGCGCAGCACGTAGAGGAGGGACTCGCCGATCCAGGCGTCGGCCACCGGCCGGTCGGCCCCGTTGACCCGCAGGACGTACGAGACGTGCGGGTGCTCGCCGTCGACGGCGGAGGGCTCCGGGACGTCCGGGATGCCCGGCTGCGCGGCGGCTTCCGGCCCGGGCTGCGGACCGGACCGCGGACCGGGGTCCGGGGCCTCCGGTCCGGCGGGGTGGTCGGCGGGCCGCTGCTCCTCAGGGGTGGTGCGGGTGTGCTCGGCCTCCGCTTCCCGGGCCGCCGGCTCCCGCGGGTGGGGCTCCCGGACGGGCTCCGGCCCGTCGGCGGGCTGCCCCGCCCCCGCGGAGGCCAGGTACTCGCCCGAGTCGTCCGGGCTGCCCGCCGCCGCGAACGGGATCGACCACTGGCCGGTCGCGCCGGGCGCGGGCGCCGTGCTCCAGTCCGTGCCGCCGGGGGGGCCGCCGGGGGTGCCGCGGTCACCGGCGTCCGGCGCGCCGTGTTCCGGTGCGGGGCCCTCGCCCAGCGGACGGCGCTGCTGGGTGCGGGCCTCGTGCGAGCCCGCCAGCGCCGCCGCGGCGCCCTGCCCCATGGCGGCGGCCGCCCCCGGCTCCGGCGGGTACTGCGGCTGCCGGGTCCGCGGGGGCTCCCCGTCCGTCCCGGGGCCGCCCGTCGCCCGACCGCCGGCGAACGGCATCGTCCACTGCCCGGGCGCCGCCGGGTCGGTACCGGCCGCCGGAACCGCGGGCGGCCGGTCGCCGGTGGCCTGCCGGGGGTCGATGACGGGCGGGGTCCAGCCCTGCCCGGTGCCCGGCGCGGCGAGCGGCTCGGGGGTGCCGCCGGGCCCGGCGTACCCGGGCCCGTACTGCCCGGTCACGTTCCCGGGAAGCTGGACGAACGCGGTGGCGTCCCCGTCGTACTCGCCGCCCCAGCCCCCCTCGGGCGCCGGCGGCGGCACGGGACGGTCCGGCCGGTCCGCATGTTCCGGCCCGTCCGGCTGGTGCGGCCACTGCTGGTCGTCGCTCATGCGAGTGCCCTCCCCAGTCCCCGGCGGGCCAGTGTGGCAACCGTACGCCGCACATGCAGCGCCGCGGGCGGAAGTACGGCAGGTTCCCCCCCGTCCTCGGGCACCGGGGGATCGGGGATGCAGGCCATGGCGACGTAGTCGCCGAAGGCGGTGAGCACCTCGGGGGCCAGGGCCCGCCGGCCGTCCCAGTCGATGAGCGAGGCGACCCAGTCCTCGGCCTCCACCGGACGCAGCGGCATCGGCGCGACGGCGCCGACCGCGCAGCGCACCCCGCGCCGGACCGGGTCGAGCACGACGGCGACCGAGGCCAGCGCCCGCCCGGGGCCGGTCCGTCCGGTGGCCTTGAGGAAGATCTGCCGGGCGTGCAGCAGCGGCACCCGGACGTAGCCGACGACCTCGCCGGGCGCCAGCATCTCCATCCCGGTCAGCAGATGGCTCACCGGCACCTCCCGGCGCTCCCCGCCCGGCCCGGCGACCAGCAGCGCCGCCTCCAGGGCGGCCAGCACGGGAAGGGAGTCGCCGGTGGGCGAGGCGGTGACGATGTTGCCGCCGAGCGTCCCGGCGTTGCGGATCTGCGGCGGCCCGGCCGCGCGGGCGGCGGCGGCCAGGGCGGGGATGAGCGCGGCGAAGTCGGGGCGGCCCATCCGGGCGTGGGTGAGGCCCGCGCCGAGCAGGGCGTGGCCGTCCTGGTACTCCCAGCCGCGGATCTCGCTGATCCGGCCCAGACCGACGAGCGCGGCGGGCCTCAGCAGACCGGAGTTGACCTCCGCCATCAGATCGGTGCCGCCCGCCACCGGCACGGCGGCAGGCGTGGCCTCCAGAGCGGCCACGGCCTCGTCGAGCGTGGCCGGCAGCATGACCGGCCGCGCCGCCCGTGGTGCGTGCGGTGCGTGCGTGCTCAATCCAGCGCCCCTTCCCCGGGTCGTCCCGGCTGCCAGCCGTACGGTACGTGCTGGGAACCCGGACGTGGCAACTCTGGCACATTGTGCGGGGCCGCCGGTGCGGGGGTCCGGGAAGGGGGTTTCCGTCCCTGACCTGGCCGATGGCCCGGTTTCGGCGGATGTCACCGACAGGGGCCTCCTGCCACCCCTGGGAGGCTTTTTACTACTTTATGCGGCCCACTTCACACGGCCTACTTTATGCGGGCCGCCGCCGGCCCGCTCGGGCGGCCCGGCCGGGTGTCCGGCCCGGGCCCCGCTCAGCGGACCGGCGGCGGCCCCTGGACCGGGCGCCCGGGGACGCCGGGGCGGCGCTGCCAGGGATACGGCCCCGACGGCGGCCGGTAGGCCACCCCGAGGGCGTCGAGACGGGCGTAGTGGGTGCGGTCCATACGGCCCTCGAAGTCCGCCCGGTCCCGTGCCCCCAGCGGCGCCCACACCGCCTCGGCGAAGGCGGCCAGCCGGGGGAAGGCCTGGTAGTCGGCGCGCCGCTGGTCCTCCACGGCCTCGGTCCACAGATTGGCCTGGGCGCCCAGGACATGCCGTTCCGCAGCGGTGCCGGCCAGTTCGGGCGGCACCGGCTCGAAGGCGTACACATCGCGCAGGGTCCGCACGTAGCCGATGGGCACCGGCTCGTCCGGGCCGCCGTCCTGCCGGTGGTCGAGGTAGACCTGCTGCTCGGGGCACATCACCACGTCGTGGCCGGCCCGGGCGGCGGCGATCCCGCCGCCGTAGCCCCGCCAGGAGGTGATCACCGCGCCGGGCCCCGGGTCCGCGCCGTCCCCGGGGGTCCCGTCCAGGATCTCGTCCCAGCCCACCAGTCGGCGGCCGCGCTCGGCCAGCCAGTGGCCGAAGTGCCGGGTGAACCAGCCCTGGAGCCCGTCCACGCCGTCCAGGCCCAGCTCCGCCGCCCGCTCCCGCGCGGCCGGTGAGGCGCGCCACTGGTCACGGGGGCACTCGTCGCCGCCGATGTGCACGAACTCGCCCGGGAAGAGGTCCAGCACCTCGGTCAGGACCCCCTCGTAGAAGCGCAGCACCTCCTCGGTGGGGGCCAGCACGTCGGGGCTGATCCCCCAGTCCGTCCACACCCCGGGGGCGGTCAGGCCCGGCACGTCGGTGTTGCCCAGCTCCGGGTGGGCGGCGACGGCCGCCCGCGAGTGGCCGGGTATGTCGATCTCGGGGACGACGGTGATGTGCCGCTCGGCGGCGTAGGCCACGATCTCGCGGATGTCGTCCCGGGTGTAGAACCCGCCGTGCGGACGCTCGTCCCACAGGGTGGAGGCACCGTGCCCGATCCGGGTCCGCGGCCGCCAGGCGCCGACCTCGGTGAGCCGCGGGAAGCGCGCGACCTCCAGCCGCCAGCCCTGGTCGTCGGTCAGGTGCAGGTGGAGCACGTTCAGCCGGTGCGCGGCGAGCAGGTCCAGCCAACGCAGCACCCCCTCCTTGGGGGTGAAGTGCCGGGCCACGTCGAGCAGGAGACCGCGCCAGGCGAAGCGGGGCGCGTCCTCGATCCGCACCGGCGGCAGCGACCGGGCCCGGCCGGGCAGCGGCGCGCGGCGGTACGCGTCGGGCCCCAGGAGCTGCCGCAGCGTCTGGGTGGCCCAGAAGGCCCCGGCGGGCCCGCCGCCGCGGAGCTCGGCGCCGTCGGCGGTCACCTCCAGCCGGTAGCCCTCCGGGCCGAGCGCGGCGGCGACCGCTCCGTCCACCCGCAGCCGGATCACGTCCCCACCACCGCCACCGCCCCCGTCCCCGCTCCCGGCGGCGGAGGCGGTGGGCGGCGGCAGCGGCAGGCCGGTGGCCGCGCCGAGCGCGGCGCGCAGCAGACGGGCGGTGTCCTCGGTGCCGGGACCGGCGTCGAGCGTGGTCCCGGGGCCGGGCACGAAGCCCGCGCCGCCGGTGGCGGTCACGGAACGCGGCCGGGGAACCAGGTCGGGCGTGCCCATTCTTCCGTCGCTCTCCTGTCGCACGCGGGCGCGGCACCGCGCGCGACGGCGTCCGCTGCGCCCCGCACGGCTGGGCAAGGAGCGTAGGGACGACAGCTCCGTCCGGCAAGGTCCGTACCTGTCGCCGGACGAGGGCGCGAACGGTCCCCGCGGCACACCGGGGTGTGCCGCGGGGACCGCCGGGAGGCACCGGGAGGCACCGGGGGCACCGCGCGGGGCGGCCCGGCCGGGCCGGGCGGCGTTACTTCTTCCCGCCGCCGTCCTTGCCCTTGCCGTCTCCGCCGGCGCCCATGGACTCGTAGATCTCCTTGCACATGGGGCAGACGGGGTACTTCTTGGGGTCGCGCCCCGGGACCCAGACCTTGCCGCACAGCGCCACGACGGGAGTCCCGTCGAGCGCGCTGGCCATGATCTTGTCCTTCTGGACGTAGTGGGCGAAGCGCTCGTGGTCGCCATCGCCGTGGGACACCTGCGGGGTGGGCTCGACGAGGGTGCCGGTGCCCGTCCCGCGCTCGGGCTCAGGAGTGCTCATGGGGCCCAAGCGTACTGCGGTCGACCCCCGCCGCACCCCACTCCGCGCCCCTTCGCGCACCCCCGGCCGCCCCGTTCCGGCCACGGCTCCCGGACGCTGGAACGACCGGTCCGGGGAGGGGCCGGCCGGTACACGCCCTAGTTCAGGGAGGGGTCGTCCGGATAGGTGGCCACCATCGCCAGCTCGCTGCGCTGGCGGCGCAGCACCGACCGCCACAGCCGCTCGGGGTCGGGCGCGTAGACGTCGCCGGGCTCGGACTCCACCACGTACCACGCCCCCTCCTCCAGCTCGCTCTCCAGCTGGCCCGGGCCCCAGCCGGCGTACCCGGCGAAGATCCGCAGCGAGCCCAGTTCGGCGGCGAGCAGTTCGGGTGGCGCCTCCAGGTCCACCAGGCCGATGGCCCCGTGGACCCGTCTCCAGCCCAGCGGACCCTCGGCACCCGGGATGACGGCGACACCGAGCGCCGCGTCCAGCGAGACGGGCCCGCCCTGGAACACCACACCCGGCTCCCCCGCGAGGGCGGCCCAGGGTTCCAGCACATCACCGACGTCGACGGGGGTCGGCCGGTTGAGGACGATCCCCAGTGAGCCCTTGTCGTCGTGGTCGAGGAGCAGCACCACCGCACGGTCGAAGTTCGGGTCGGTCAGCGCCGGGGTGGCCACAAGCAGCCGCCCGGTGAGCGAGGTCACCTCGGTCATGCCCCAATGATCCCGCATTCCGCCCTCCGTGGGGGAGCCGAACCCCGCACAACGTCCGGAACACCGTGGAAAGCCGGGGCGCTCCGGGGGGACTCCGGCGGCTCCGGAGAAGGCAGGCGCGTACGCGCGGGCTCCGCGCACCGGCACCGGGAACGGCCCGCGGCCCGGCCGCGTCCCGATGCGCAGGCACCGGGTGCCGCCACGGCCACTACCATTCCCAGTGCCCCTGGCTTGTTTCCCCCGAACTTCTCCTCTCATCTGGAACGCGAGGCCCATGACCGGCACTGACGACGTACTCCTTGTCCACGGCGGCACCCCGCTGGAGGGCGAGATCAGAGTCCGCGGCGCGAAGAACCTCGTGCCCAAGGCCATGGTCGCCGCACTGCTCGGCAGCGAGCCGAGCCGGCTGCGCAACGTCCCCGAGATCCGCGACGTACGGGTCGTCCGCGGTCTGCTGGAACTGCACGGCGTCACCGTGCGCGGCGGCGAGGAACCGGGCGAGCTGGTGCTCGACCCCTCGCACGTGGAGAGCGCCAACGTCGCCGACATCGACGCCCACGCGGGCTCGTCCCGCATCCCGATCCTGTTCTGCGGGCCGCTGCTGCACCGGCTGGGCCACGCCTTCATACCGGGTCTGGGCGGCTGCGACATCGGCGGGCGGCCGGTGAACTTCCACTTCGACGTGCTGCGCGAGTTCGGTGCGACGATCGAGAAGCGCGCCGACGGCCAGTACCTGGAGGCCCCGCAGCGGCTGCGCGGCTGCAAGATCGAGCTGCCCTACCCGTCGGTCGGCTCCACCGAGCAGGTGCTGCTGACGGCGGTACTGGCCGAGGGAGTGACCGAGCTCTCCAACGCCGCCGTGGAGCCGGAGATCGAGGACCTCATCTGCGTCCTGCAGAAGATGGGCGCGATCATCTCCATGGACACCGACCGGACGATCCGCGTCACCGGCGTGGACAAGCTGGGCGGCTACAACCACCGCGCCCTGCCGGACCGCCTGGAGGCGGCCTCCTGGGCGAGCGCGGCGCTGGCGACCGAGGGCAGCGTGTACGTCCGCGGGGCCAGCCAGCGCGAGATGGTGACCTTCCTGAACACCTACCGCAAGGTCGGCGGCGCCTTCGAGGTGGACGACGACGGCATCCGCTTCTGGCACCCGGGCGGCGCGCTCGACGCCATCGCGCTGGAGACCGACGTCCACCCCGGCTTCCAGACCGACTGGCAGCAGCCGCTGGTCGTGGCGCTGACCCAGGCGTCGGGCCTGTCGATCGTGCACGAGACGGTGTACGAGTCGCGGCTGGGCTTCACCTCGGCGCTCAACCAGATGGGCGCGCACATCCAGCTCTACCGCGAGTGCCTGGGCGGCATGCCGTGCCGCTTCGGCCAGCGCAACTTCCTCCACTCGGCGGTCGTGTCCGGCCCGACGAAGCTCCAGGGCTCCGATCTGGTGATCCCCGACCTGCGCGGCGGCTTCTCGTACCTGATCGCCGCCCTGGCCGCCCAGGGAACCTCCCGGGTGCACGGGATCGACCTGATCAACCGGGGCTACGAGAACTTCATGGAGAAGCTGCCGGCGCTGGGGGCGCGGGTCGACACCCCCTGACCACCTCCGCTCCGCCCGTCGCGGGACGGGCGCGGGGCCGGGGACGGACGAGGGCGGTCACCCCCACCGGGGTGACCGCCCTCGTCCGCGCCTGTCGGCGTATGTCGGTGTGTGTCGCGCGCCGTGGGCTCACTGGCCCTTGGCGGCCTCCTTGAGCTTGGAGCCCGCGGACACCTTGACGCTGTACCCGGCCGGGATCTCGATGGGCTCACCGGTCTGCGGGTTGCGAGCGGTGCGAGCGGCACGGTGGGTGCGCTCGAAGGTCAGGAAGCCCGGAATGGTGACCTTCTCGTCGCCCTTGGCGACGACCTCGCCGACGGTCTCGGCGAAGGCGGCCAGTACGGCGTCGGCGTCCTTGCGGGTCACCTGGGCGCGCTCGGACAGCGCGGCCACCAGCTCACTGCGGTTCATATTCGTACTCCCGTGTCTTTCTTGCCTGTGAGGCGTGAGATCGAAGCCGATGCTGCCAGGGCCCTCGGACGGTCCCCGGACCCGGGTCTGCTTCCAGACCCTCCGCGCCCGTGGCGGGGCGACCCCGGAGCGCGGTCCTCGGGAAAGCATCCTGCCCCCACCCGCGGCCGGAAAGCCAATCCGGCACCCTGTGAGGTCGCACGAAGAGCGCCTGTGACGCGCCGATATCACGCTCCGTAGTCACTCCTGGTGCGGTTTCCGCAACACTAAGGGGCCATCCGGGTGCCATGTCCCCGACGCGCCGGAGAGGCGCTACGGGGTTGCCGTGGCGGTCGTCACAACCTCGCCCTCGGCCCGGGCCGCGTCCCGTACGGCTCCGGCGACCGCGCCCGCGACCTTGTCGTTGAAGACGCTGGGAATGACGTAGTTCGCGTTGAGCTCGTCCTCCAGCACCACATCGGCGAGCGCCCGCGCCGCGGCCAGCATCATGCCCTCGTTGACCGTACGCGCCTGGGCGTCGAGCAGGCCGCGGAACACACCGGGGAAGACCAGCACGTTGTTGATCTGGTTGGGGAAGTCGGAGCGGCCGGTGGCCACGACCGCCGCGGTCCGGCGGGCGATCGCCGGGTCCACCTCCGGCTCCGGGTTGGCGAGCGCGAAGACGATGGCGCCGTCGGCCATCGCGGCCACGTCCTCGGCGCCGAGCACGTCCGGGGCGGAGACGCCGACGAAGACGTCGGCGCCGACGACCGCCTGCTTCAGGGTGCCGGTCAGGCCCTCCGGGTTGGTGTGGTGGGCGATCCAGCACAGCGGCGAGTCGGGGTCGGCGTCCACCAGGTCGGCGCGCCCGGAGTGCACCACTCCGTGGATGTCGGCGACCACCGCGTGCTTGACCCCGGCGGCCAGCAGCAGTTTGAGGATGGCGGTGCCGGCCGCGCCCGCACCGGACATCACCACCCGCACGTCCCCGATGTCCTTGCCGACCACGCGCAGCGCGTTGGTCAGGGCGGCCAGCACGACGATGGCGGTGCCGTGCTGGTCGTCGTGGAAGACGGGGATGTCCAGGGCCTCGCGCAGCCGCGCCTCGATCTCGAAGCAGCGGGGGGCGGAGATGTCCTCCAGGTTGATGCCCGCGAAGCCGGGGGCGACGGCCTTGACGATTTCGACGATGGCGTCGGTGTCCTGGGTGTCCAGGCACAGCGGCCAGGCGTCGATGCCCGCGAAGCGCTTGAACAGGGCCGCCTTGCCCTCCATGACCGGCAGCGCGGCCTTCGGCCCGATGTTGCCCAGGCCCAGTACCGCCGAGCCGTCGGTGACGACGGCGACGGAGTTGCGCTTGATGGTCAGCCGGCGGGCGTCCTCGGGATTGGCCGCGATCTGGGTGCAGACCCGGGCCACGCCGGGCGTGTAGATCATGGACAGGTCGTCACGGTTGCGAATGGGGTGCTTCGACGCCATCTCGATCTTGCCGCCGAGGTGCATCAGGAACGTACGGTCGGAGACCTTGCCGATGGCGATGCCCTCGATGTCCCGCAGCTTGGCGACGATCTCCTCCCCGTGGGCGACGGAGGAGGCCGCGATCGTGACGTCGATGCGCAGCCGTTCGTGGCCGGAGGCGGTGACGTCCAGGCCGATGACCGAACCACCGGAGGATTCCACGGCCGTGGTGAGCTGGCTCACCGCCGATCCGCCGGCGGGCACCTCCAGGCGGATGGTCATCGAGTTCGAGACGCTTGGCGCCGTTGCCATGGCGGTTTTCCCCTGATTCTGCTTTTCCGGTGCGGCGGCGCGGTCCCGGGGCCGCGCCGCCCCATTGTCACCCGATCGTCGCACTTACCGACGGGTAGACGGTAACCGGTCCCCGGAGCGGAATCCGCCCCTCGGCCGACGGACCGCCCGGGCGCGGAAACGCGGAGACGGGGAAACGCGGAAACAGCGGAGGGCGGGGTCCGTACCGCCGGTACGGACCCCGCCCTCCAACACGCTGTGGTGACACCGACCCGCCATGCTCGCCTCGCGGCAAGTGGTCGCTCGAAGCGACTGAGGTTGGGCCCGGGGGCTTGGATCGGGCCGGTGCCACAGCCAGGCTAACAAACGATCGGCGGCTCCGGATTCCCGGAAGGGGAAGACCGGGAAATCCGCGTCCCCCGCATCCCCGGGAGCGTCCCGGGGAGCCGACCGCCGCCCGCCCGTACGGCCCGCCCGGTCCCGGCGCTCACTCCCGCAGCAGGTCCGGGACGCCCTCCGCGTCCGGCAGGTCCTTCGCCCCCGACAGCACCGTCAGCCGCTGGGTGGCCCGGGTCAGGGCCACGTACAGCACCCGCAGCCCGGCCGGGGACTCGTCCGCGATCTCCGCGGGCGAGACCACGAGCGTGGCGTCGTACTCCAGCCCCTTGGCCTCCAGACTGCCCAGCGCCACCACCCGGTCGCCCAGCCCGGCCAGCCAGGCGCGGGCCTGCTCGCGGCGGCCCATCGCCACCACCACGCCGACCGTGCCCTCCACCTCGGCCAGCAGCCGCTCGGCCTCCGCGCGTACCGCCCCGCCCAGGTCACGTGCGGCGGTACGGGCGGCGGCACGGGCGGTGGCACGGCCCGTGCCGCGGCCGGTCCCGCCCTCCCCGCCGCCGTCCGGCAGCACCGCGAAACGCGGCACCAGACCGGTGGAGCGCACCGCCGTGGGCGGCCGCGTCCCCGGCATGGCCAGGGCGAGCACCCGGGCGGACAGCTCGGCGATCTCGGCCGGGTTGCGGTAGTTGACCGTCAGCTCGAAGCGGCGGCGCGGGCGGGCGCCCAGCGCCTCGTCCCGGGCGGCGGCCGCCTCCTCCTGGTCGGACCAGGAGCTCTGTGCCGGATCCCCGACGACCGTCCAGGTCGCCTGCCGGCCGCGGCGGCCGACCATCCGCCACTGCATCGGGGTGAGGTCCTGTGCCTCGTCCACGATGACGTGCGCGTAGTCGGTGCGCTCCTCCGCGGGGCGTTCGGACCGGGCCGCACGGCCGGCGGTGCGCTCGGCATGGGTCCGCAGCTCCTCCAGACCGCTGAGCTGGTCCAGCCCCCAGGAGTCGGCAGCGGTCTCCGCCTCCCGGGGGCGGGCCGGGGCGCCGAGCACGACCCGCAGCTCGTCCAGGAGCGCGACGTCGTGGACGGACAGCGGGCCGGCGCCGCCGTCGTCCAGCCGGGCCAGCGAACGCGCCAGCCGCCGCACCTCGCGCGGCTGGAGGATCCGGCGCGACCAGCGGCCGAGCCGCTTCTCGTCCCGCATCGCGGCGAGCACCCGGCGCGGGGTCAGCTCGGGCCACCAGGCGTCGAGGAAGCCGGTGAAGGCAGCCTCGGTGGAGACGTCCTCGTCGAACCCCTGGCGGGCCTCGGCGGCCAGCTCGGGGTCGGGGTACCGGCGCGGCGCCCCGGAGTGCTCCCACAGCGCGTCCAGCAGCAGCCGCCGGGCGCGCGGGCGCAGCAGGTTGACGGGCGCGGTGCCGCCCAGCGCCCGTTCCCGGATGTCGCGCAGTTCCTCGGGACCCAGCTCGATCCGCGCGCCGAAGGCCACCACCCGCAGCCGCTCCGGCGGGCCGCCCGCCTCGGGGGAGCCCAGTTCCAGCACACCGCGCGCCGACCGGCGCAGCACCCGCACCATGCGCGCGGAGCCCTTGACCCGGGCGACGGGCTGCTCGTCGTAGGTGTCGGCCTCGGCCCCCTCCACCAGGGAGCCCAGCGCGCGGACGGCGACCTGGCCCTCCTCGCCCAGAGAGGGCAGGACGCCCTCGGTGTAGGACACCAGCAGCGGAGTGGGGCTGACGACCAGGATGCCGCCCGCGTACCGCCGCCGGTCCTGGTAGAGCAGGTACGCGGCACGGTGCAGCGCGACGGCCGTCTTGCCCGTGCCGGGGCCGCCCTCGACCTCGGTGACGGAGACGGCGGGGGCCCGGATCACCTCGTCCTGTTCGGCCTGGATGGAGGCGACGATGTCGCGCATGGCGTGGCCGCGGGCCCGGCCCAGCGCCGCCATCAGTGCGCCGTCGCCGACCACGGCCAGTTCCTCGCCGTCCAGGTACGCGGTCAGTTCCGGGCGCAGCAGGTCGTCCTCCACGCCCAGCACCCGCCGGCCCCGGCTGCGGATCACCCGGCGGCGCACCACCCGGCCCGGTGCGACCGGGGTGGCCCGGTAGAAGGGCGCGGCGGCCGGCGCGCGCCAGTCGATGACCAGCGGGGTGTAGTCGGCGTCCAGTACGCCGAGCCGCCCGATGTGCAGGGTCTCGGCGATGTCCGCGACGGCGGTTCCCGGGTCGCCGGGGCCGGCGGTGCCGTCGGGGACGGCGGTGCGTACGGCGTCGTCGGCGGGCTCGACGGAGGTGTACGCGCCGTCCGGGCCGCGCTCACCGTCCTTGCCGGGCAGCAGGTCGATCCGGCCGAAGAGGAAGTCCTCGAACTCGCTGTTGAGCCGGTTGAGGTGCACCCCGGCGCGGAAGACCTGGGCGTCCCGCTCGGCGAGCGCGCCCGGCGTGCCCACCTGGGCACGCTTGGCGGCGTCCGCCATGAGGAACTCCGCCTCGTGGATCTTCTCCGCCAGGCGCCGGTAGACCGCGTCGAGATGCCGCTGCTCCGCGCGGATCTCCCGCTCCCGCACGCCGTCGTCCCGGCTGTTCTCCCGGCCGTCGTCCCGGCCGCCGTGGCGCTGGTGGCCGCCGCCGTCGCCGGCGGCTCGCGGCGCCGGCCGCACTGTGTCCTGCGCTCCCAACGCACGGCCCCCTTCTGGTGTACTCAGGGCAGCCGTCCACCGTACGCGAGGCGGGGCCCGGCGCGCACGTCCCCTGCCGGATCGGAACGCGCCGGGTGGCGGAACCCGCCCGCGGGTCAGCGGGCCGGGAGCGTCACCAGGTGGTCCCCGTCGAGGGTCTGGATCTCGAAGCGGTCGATCTCGGAGTGGTCGAGCCCGGTCCCGCCGACCGTGTAGAGCGGGTCGTCCCCGTAGCCCTCCTCCGGTACGGACCAGGTGGTGACCGTCTGCTTCCGGCCGTCACTGGAGACCGCCACCAGGTCGCAGCTCTCCGGCCCGGAGACGCCCTTCAGCCGCAGGGCCACCTCGGTGCCCCAGGCCCGGTCCCACATGGCGACCTCGGCGTCGGCCCCGGTCCGCGGGTCCTTGGCGACCACCCGCTCGGCCTCCCGTTCGAACAGCGCCTTGGCGGAGCCGTACGAGGGGTCGTCGGGCAGCTGACCCTGTCCCGGCCCCTGCGCCTGCTCCTGCCGCTGGTCCTGCTGCCCGGTGACCGCCATCGTCACCGCCGGCCCGCCGGCGAGCATCACGGCCACCGAGGCGGCCAGCGCCCAGCGGATCCGGCGCTGCCGGCGGCGGACGGCCGCGGTCTGGGACAGCAGCCGGTTCAGCAGCCCGGGCGGTGCCGCCACCTCGGGCTCGACCACTCCGCCGGGCGGTCCGACGGGAGCCCGCGGGCCCGCCGGACCCGGCGCGACCTCGGACAGCAGGCCGGGCAGGGGGGACAGTTCGGAGAGCTGGTAGGAGCACCGGGCGCAGGTCGCCAGATGGGCCTCGAAGCGCGCGGCGTCCTGCGGGTCCAGCACCCCCAGGGCATACGCGCCGACATCCAGGTGTTCGTTCGCGGCGCCGTTGTTCATGGCGTTCACAGCATGGTCACCCCCCGCTCCTCCAACGCGAGCCGCAACTGCCGCAGCCCGTAGAAGACCCGGGAACGGACGGTACCGCTCGGCACGCCCAGCACCTCGGCGGCCTCGCTGACGGTGCGGCCCTTGAAGTATGTCTCGACTATGACGCTGCGGTGCGCCTCGGACAACTCGCCGAGCGCGTCGGAAATCGTCATCAGTCGCAGGGCGCGGTCGATCTCGTCGGCGGCCGCCACCGTCTCCAGCGGTCCGTCGTCGACCTCCTGCGGGCGGGCCTGCCGTCCGCGGTGGCCGTCGATGACGATGCGCCGCGCGACGGTGACCAGCCACGGACGCACCGAACCGCCGGTGCCGCCCAGCCGGTCGGCGTTGCGCCAGGCGCGCAGCAGCGTCTCCTGTACGACGTCCTCGGCGCGGTGCCGGTCCCCGGCGACCAGCCGGAGGACGTACGCGAGCAGCGGGCCGGCGTGCTCGCGGTACAGGACCCGCATCAGTTCCTCGTCCGGCCCCTCCTGCACATGCGGTCGCGGTCGGTCAATCACGGCGGCATCCTGGCGCACACCGTCCTCCCCGTCGACGTGAATCCCAGGTCTTCTATGGGATTGGCGAAAGATCTGTCGGCCGGGGATACGGATGGTGTAAGCCGGGTGTTCAGCCTTCGCCGAGGTGTTGTCCGACAGTGCGCACCGGGTTGCCGTCGCTGCCGGCGGTACTGTCGCTGCCGGTGGTGCTGCCGGTGGTGGGGCCCGCCGGGTCGAAGGCGAGCCGGTAGCCGCGTTTGACGACCGTCTGGATCAGCCGGGGCCGGCCCAGCGCCGAGCGCAGCCGCGCCATCGCCGTCTCCACGGCGTGCTCGTCGCGTCCCGCGCCGGGCAGCACCCGCAGCAGGTCGGCGCGGGAGACCACCCAGCCGGGCCGCCGGGCCAGGGCCCGCAGCAGCGCCATCCCGGCCGGCGGTACGGGACGCAGCTCACCGTCCACGACCACCGCCTGGCCGCGGATCTCCAGCCGGTGCCCGGCGACGGGCAGGACGGTCGCCCGGCCGGGCAGCTCCCGGCACAGCAACTGGACCAGCGGCCCCAGCCGGAACCGCTCGGGCCGCACCAGGGGCACGTCGTGGGCGGTCAGCGGCAGGGCGGTGACCGGTCCCACACAGGCGACCAGCACGTCGTGCCGCAGCGCCGCCAGCAGCTCGTCCCGCAGGCCGCGCCGTTCGGCGCGGTCCAGCAGCGAGGCCGCGGCGGGGGCGCTGGTGAAGGTGACCGCGTCCACGGCGCGGGCCAGGACGGCGTCGATGAGCCGGTCCACCGGGGCGATGTCCTCCGGCGGCAGCCAGCGGTAGACCGGCACCCCGACGACCTCCGCGCCCGAGGCGCGCAGCGACTCCACGAAACCGGGCAGCGGCTCCCCGTGGAGCTGGACGGCGATACGGCGCCCGTCGACCCCCTCCGCCAGGAGGTGTTCCAGGACCTCCGCCATGGACTCCGAGGGGGGCGACCACCGCTCGGTGAGCCCGGCGGCCCGTACCGCGCCGCGCACCTTGGGGCCGCGGGCGAGCAGTTCCACCCCGCCCAGCATGCCGCGCAGCGCGTCGCCCAGGCCCCAGCCGTCGGCGGCCTCCACCCAGCCGCGGAAGCCGATGGCGGTGGTGGCCACCACCACGTCGGGCGCGTGGTCCACGAGCGCTCTGGTGGCATCGAGCAGTTCGCTGTCGTCGGCCAGCGGCACGATGCGCAGCGCCGGGGCGTGCAGCACCGCCGCGCCGCGCCGCTCCAGCAGTGCGCCGAGTTCGTCGGCGCGCCGGGCGGCGGTGACGCCGACGGTGAAGCCTTCCAGTGGTCCGACCTGGTGCATGGGGTCCTCGTCCGCAGTCGTTCGTACGGGCCGCACCGTACGGCCTGTGGGCGTTCCGAGCCTGTCAAGTCTCCGTGACGGGCTCGGATCACCACGATTTCCCCGGTGTTACGCGTGTTACCTGCGGGCCTTCCGGCCGGGTGCTCACACCTCCGCGTAGGCGGGACGGGCCTCCTGCTCCGCCGGTGCCGTACGGCCGCCGCCCGGGGAGGATTCGGCGGCCGGGGCGGGAGCGGTGCGCCGCAGGTATACGAACCAGGTGACCGCCGCGCAGGCCACGTAGTAGCCGAGGAAGACCACGAAGGCGCCGGTGCCGGAGCCGGAGGAGAGGAAGGACTGGCGCAGGGCCATGTTGATGCCCACTCCGCCGAAGCCCCCGACCGCCCCGATCAGCGCCATGGAGGCGCCCGACAGCCGCCGCGCGTGGACGGCCGCCGCCTCGCCCCGCAGGCCCCTGGCGTGGGCCTTGGCCTGGAAGATGCCCGGGATCATCTTGAAGGTGGAGCCGTTGCCCAGACCGGTGAGCACGAACAGCACGATGAAGCCGGCGATGAACAGCGGCAGCGACTCCCGCACCGAGGCGGCGACGACGATGCCGACCGCGCCCGTCATGGCCGCGAAGTTCCACAGGGTGACCTTCGCACCGCCGAGCCGGTCGGCCAGCCGGCCGCCGACCGGGCGGATCAGCGAGCCGAGCAGCGGACCGATGAACGTCAGGGACGCCGCCTGGAGGGGGGTGCGGTCGAACTGGTTCTGGAGCACCAGGCCGAAGGCGAAGCTGTAACCGATGAAGGAGCCGAAGGTGCCGATGTAGAGGAACGCCATGATCCAGGTGTGGCCGTCCCGCACGGACTCCCGGAAGGCCCCGGTGTCGTTGCGGACCGGGCCGAGGTTGTCCATGTACCGCGCGCTGAGCACGGTGGCCACGACGATCAGCGGCACGTAGGCGGCGAGCAGCAGCCTGGGCTGCGCGGCTCCGGCGACGGCGATGATCAGCAGGCCGACGAGCTGGACGACCGCGACGCCGATGTTGCCGCCGCCCGCGTTCATGCCCAGCGCCCAGCCCTTCAGGCGCAGCGGGTAGAAGCTGTTGATGTTCGTCATGGAGGAGGCGAAGTTGGCGCCGCCCACTCCGGTGAGGACCGCCACCAGCATGAAGGTGGTGTACGAGGTGCCCGGCTCCATCACGGCCAGCAGGGCCACGGTGGGCACCAGCAGCATCGCCGCGCTGATCACCGTCCAGTTGCGGCCGCCGAACCGTGCGACCGCGAAGCCGTAGGGGACGCGCAGGGTGGCGCCGACCAGCGAGGCGACGGCCACCAGGAAGAACTTGCCGGCCGGGTCGATGCCGTACTCGGGGCCCATGAACAGCGCCAGCACCGAGAACATGCTCCACACGGAGAAGCCGATGTGCTCGGAGATCACCGACAGGATCAGGTTGCGCCGGGCGGTACGCCGGCCCCGGCTCTCCCAGAATCCCTCGTCCTCCGGATCCCAGTGCTCGATCCAGCGGCCCGTGTCTCGGGTGCTGCCGCGTGCGGTGCTCGGGGCGGTCATGGTGCCTCCACGGTGTCGGGTGCCGGTCTCCGACGCTAGGGACGGAGCGTTTCGCCCCGGTGCCGTCAGATGACCTTCGCGCAACCTTGCTCTCACCCGGCTCTCAGCCGGTGTGTGAGCCACCGCCCGGCCCGGTGATCGGCCCGGTGATCGGCCCGGCACCCGGCGCGGGATCCGTACGGCCGGCCCGGCCGCGCCGGTCCGGGCCGGTGGGCCACAGCCGGGGGCGGCGGCGGGCGGAGAGGTCCTCGGCCCAGCCGGAGGCGGCCACCAGCAGCGCCAGCAGCGGCCAGACCAGCAGGAACATCAGCGGCGGGTAGGCCTCCGACAGCAGCCCGGAGAGCGTGGCCGACTGCCAGACGGCCGGGATCTTCCACAGCAGGTCGATCAGCGGCACGGTGGCGATCAGGGCGATCTCGTGCCACAGGTAGACCGACACCGCCCGGTTGTTGGCCAGCGTGATCAGCTTGTCGAGGCGCCGGAGCCGGTCGGGCAGCCGCCGCCAGGCGGGGCTGACCTGGAACAGCAGCACGCAGTATCCGAAGGACCACAGGGCCTGGCCCAGCGGTACGCCGCCCAGGTCCCAGCCCTGCGGGCCGAGGTGGTCGGAGGTCCACCACAGGGCGGCGCCCATGAAGAGCGGCCCGAGGGAGGGCGCGAAGTACTTCGGGATCCGGTAGAGCAGCCCGTCGTGGTGGGCGAAGCCGAGGATCCAGCAGGAGCCGTAGACCGCGAAGTCCCGCACCGCGTCACCGGTGGCCCCGGGGATCTCCACCACACCCGTGCCCACGACGGCGGTCAGCGCCAGCGGGGCCAGCAGGGTCGGCCAGGGCGCCTTCCGGAACGCCTTCAGCAGGAGCGGCGAGAGCATCACGAACCAGAAGTAGGCCCGCAGGTACCACAGGGGTCCGGCGGCCTGTTCGGCCCAGCCGGCGTCCAGCAGCCCGCCGTCCTCGCCGATCCGGGCCGGGAAGGGCGGGGTGCCCACCGGCACCAGCCAGCAGGCGATCCGCAGCCACCACAGGACGGCCTCCCCGTCCCGGGCCGGGCGCCAGCCCTGGGCGAACAGCACACCGAGCACCACCACGCCGTACAGCCACAGCGGCAGCAGCAGCCGGCGGATCCGGCCGCGCAGCACCTTCGCCGCGGGACGGGCCAGGGAGCGCGCCATCAGGGCGCCGGCCAGCGCGAACATCACCCCCATCGAGGGGAAGAGCAGCGTCAGCCAGCCCCAGGCGAAGGTGTGGTAGAGCACCACCCGGAAGAGCGCGAGGGTGCGCAGCAGGTCGAGGTAGCGGTCCCGGCCGGTGAACTCCGCCTGGACGGCCACGTCCGCCAGATGGCCGGGCCGGCCCGCGCGCCGCCGCGGGGCGGGCACCCCGGGGCTGCCCGGACCGCCCGGACCGCCGGGGAGCGCTGGAGCGGCGGGCGCCGCGGGGGTGTCGGCCGGATCGGTGGCGCTGGTCATCTGAGGATGCTCTTCTCGGTGTCGTGCCCGGTGCCCCCGGCGCTCCCGGGGGCCGGGTCCCCGCGCCGCCGGCGGGGCGGAGCGGCGGCGGGCGCGGTCTCCACCGCGCCGGTGCGGCGCAGCTTCTGCCAGCGCAGCCGGCCGCCGGTGAGCGCGGTGATCCAGGACTGGAGCAGCACCACGTACATCAGCTGCCGGTAGAGGATCTGCTGCAGGGGCAGCGAGATCAGATGGGTCATGGGCTCGCGGTCCAGCCGGAAGGCGTACGCGGCGCACACCGCCTGGATCGCCAGGACGCCCAGCCAGGCCGCCACGGTCTCCTTGGTGGGCCCGAAGACCAGCCCGTACAGCAGGAACACGTCGATCAGCGGCGCCAGCAGCGGGGCCAGCACCATGAACAGCGAGACCAGCGGCAGCCCGACCCGGCCGAAGCGGCCCGACGGTCCCCGCTCGACCAGGGCCCGGCGGTGCTTCCAGATCGCCTGCATGGTGCCGTAGCTCCAGCGGTAGCGCTGGGACCACAGCTGCCGGACGGACTCGGGCGCCTCGGTCCAGGCGCGGGCCTTCTCGGCGTAGACCACCCGCCAGCCGTCGCGGTGCATGGCCATGGTGATGTCGGTGTCCTCGGCGAGGGTGTCCTCGCTCATGCCGCCGACGCGCTCCAGCGCCTCGCGGCGGAAGGCGCCCACCGCGCCGGGGATGGTGGGCATGCAGCGGAGCATGTCGTACATCCGCCGGTCGAGGTTGAAGCCCATCACGTACTCGATGTGCTGCCAGGCCCCGATGAGGGTGTCGCGGTTGCCGACCTTGGCGTTCCCGGCGACCGCGCCGACGGACGGGTCGGCGAAGGGCTGGACCAGCTCGCGGACGGTGGACGGCTCGAAGACGGTGTCGCCGTCCATCATCACGACGAGGTCGTGGGAGGCGTGCGCGATGCCGTTGTTCAGGGCGGCCGGCTTGCCCGAGTTGGGCTGCCGCACCACCCGTACGCCCGGCAGCCGCAGGGACTCCACGATGCCGGCGGTGCCGTCGGCCGACCCGTCGTCGACGACGATCACCTCGACCGGGTGGTCGCTCGCGGCCAGGGAGCGCACGGTGTTGGCGATGCACTTGGCCTCGTTGTACGCCGGGACCAGTACGGTGACGGGCCGGGTGACCGGGTCGCGGCCCCAGGCGAAACCGCGCCGCCGTACCCGGCGGGCATGGGTGGCCGACAGCAGCAGCATCAGGCCGAAGCGGGCGATGACCAGGACACCGGTCACGGCCACCGCCGTCACCAGGACGGAGGTCACCTTCTCCGAGACGGCGACCGCGGCGACGAACACCCGGCCCTGCCAGAGCGGGAGCCCGGTCACCGGGGTGTGGGCGCTGGGCGCCTTCAGCGCCTCGGTGAGACTGGTGAACGCGTAGCCCCGCTCCGCCAGCTCGGGCAGCAGCCGGTCCAGGGCGGCCACGGTCTGCGAGCGGTCGCCGCCCGAGTCGTGCAGCAGCACGATCGCGCCCGCGCCCGGCTCGTCGGGGACGGCTCGGCGGACGATCTCGGCCGCCCCGGGGCGCTCCCAGTCCTTGGTGTCCAGATCGTTGAAGACGGTGAGGTAGCCGCGTTCGCCGACGTACCGGGTGACCGGCCAGGTGGCGTCGTCCAGGGCGTGCGCGTGCGAGGAGTACGGCGGCCGGAACAGCGAGGTGCGCACCCCGGCCGCGCCGACGAGGGCGAGCTGGTTCTGGGAGAGCTGCCAGTCGGTGCCGGAGACGCCCTGGTAGGACAGGTCGGGGTGGTTGAAGGTGTGCAGGCCGACCTCATGGCCCTCCGCCACCATCCGCCGGACCAGCCCGGGATGGCGGGCGGCCATGGTGCCGGTGACGAAGAAGACGGCGTGTGCGTCGTGCTCGGCCAGCTTGTCGAGGACCTTCGGCGTCCACTCCGGGTCCGGCCCGTCGTCGAAGGTCAGCACCAGGGTGCGGTCCGGCACGCGGTAGCTGGTCGGCTTCGCGCCCCGGACGTCGACGACGGGACCGCCCGCGCGGATGTCCTTCGGCACCTCGCCGTAGGAGGTCGGCGGGCGCACCCGGTGGTCGGCGAGGAACTCGCTGTGCACATAGCCGCGCAGCAGCAGCATGGCCGACAGGGCCGCCAGCAGCAGCAGGGGCAGCAGGTAGCGCAGGGGGAGCCGGCGGCCGCGGC
The DNA here is from genome assembly GCF_002794255.1 of Streptomyces carminius. GTDB lineage: Bacteria > Actinomycetota > Actinomycetes > Streptomycetales > Streptomycetaceae > Streptomyces > Streptomyces carminius. The sequence continues at coordinate 49,581 of NZ_PGGW01000069.1, read as the reverse complement.
GCCGGCGGTGGGCGGCGGCCGGGCCGCCCCCGGAGCGCGTCCCGGCACGGCTCACGACGCGCCTCCGGACCGTTCCGGGAGGCCGTCGCCGCCCTCGGCCCCGCCCTCGCCGCCCTCACCGTCACCGCTCGCACTGGGCGCGGGCGAGGCGGACGGCCCGCCGGGCTCGTCGGTGGGGCCCTGGTCACCGGTCTCGGTCCCACCGTCGCCGCCGTCACCGTCACCGTCCCCGTCACCACCGCCGGCCGGCGGCCCGGGCGGGAGGGTGCTCCCGGGGCCGCCGCCGCTCGGGCCCGGCGCGGGCGAGCCGGCCGGTGCTCCGGACGGCCGCTCGGAGGACACGGCACCGGCCGGTTCCGCGGCAGGCGGGGCGGACGGAGCGGCCACGCCGCCCGGCACCGCGGGGGCGGCCGGACCGGGGCCCGACGGAAGCTGCGAGCCGACGGCGTCCGGCGCCCCGGCGGTCGGGCCGGGCTCGACCCGGACGGTGTCCGCCGTCTCGTCCTCGGGACCGGGTATGAGCAGCCAGGGCGCGGCGGAACTCCCGCCCGCCAGGCTCACCCCCAGCACCACCGCACAGCAGGCGCACACCATGCCGAGCGCCCAGCCCAGGCGCCGGAACAGTCGTCCGCGCCTGCCGCTGACGTCCACGAAGACCGGTCCGTCCGCCGCTCCGCCGGAGGGCTGCTCACCGGAAAGTCCTCTGCCGGGGAGTCTTCTGCCGGGGTCCAACCCTCCGGGGCCGGACCGATTGCCCTGCTCGCTGTCCACTGGTCGTGCGCGTCCCTTGCCACTCGGCCGTTCGAGCGAGGTGCGCCAGGCGAATGGACCGGACACGTATCGCCGGGCCGTCCCACACGGCCCGAGCGCCCCCTCTTGCACGGCGTCCGGTGGGGAAATGTATCTCATGGTTCCGCACACAAGAGACGCTGTTCAGATGATAGACAGAGAGAAAAGCCACATTACTGGACATGTTCACCTCTGTCCGTTCTGATTCCCCGTTCCCGGAGCCCTCGGGTATCCGCATGTGCTAATGAGCACGGATCACCTGCTCGTCCGCCTCCGGCAGCCAGGCCCCCCGGGGCCGCTGTGACCAGTGGTTCTCCTCCCCCAGCCGCCGCGCGGCGGTCAGCAGCGCGTCCAGCCCCGGATGACGCAGCCCGCGCCGCCAGACCACCGACACCGGCGACAGCGGTACGGGATCGGTGAGCGGACGCAGCACCATGCCCGGCACCCCGATGAAGACCTCGCTGGCCAGCACCGACCAGCCCCGGCCGCGGACCACCCGGGTGAACTCCGCCTCCCCCTCGATCTTCGGGAAGGGCGCGGCGAGCCCGATGCCGCGGCCGGCGAAGAGCCGGCGGGCGTAGTCGGTCCACTCGGTGGTCTCCTCGTTGCCCGCCCCGGCGTACAGCGTCTCCCCCGCCAGCGCGTCCAGCGGCACCGCCGGCAACCGGGCCAGCCGGTGGTCGCCGGGCAGCAGCACGGCCACGCGTTCCAGGCGCACCAGCCGGTGGCCGAGCCCGGCCAGGACCTCCGGGGGCAGTCCGGCGACCCGGCCGAAGGAGACGTCGAGCCGTCCGGCGGCGAGCTGCCCGGCGGCCCCGGTCAGACCGCTGTGGAAGCGGGCGACGAACTCCGTCCCGGGCGCCAGGCGCCGGGCCTCGTCCAGCACCTGTCCACCGGTGCTGATCCAGACCCCGATGTCGACGAGCAGCGGGCGGTCGTCGCGCGCCGCCGCGGCCGCCAGTTCCTCGTGCGCCGCCAGCACCCGCCGGGCGTACGGCAGCAGCCGCTCGCCCTCGGCGGTCAGCGCCACCCGCCGGGTGGTCCGGACGAACAGCACGGCGCCCAGCCGCTCCTCCAGCCGCCGGATGTCCCGGCTCAGCGCCTGCTGGGCGGTGAACAGCCGCGCCGCGGCCCGGGTGAAGTGCAGCTCGTCGGCGACCGCGACGAAGGCGCGCAGCAGCCGGGGATCGGTGTCTCGGGGCACGCCCCATCGTGGCAACCGAGGGCAACCGAGGGCAACGACTGACAACGGATATGCGTGAAAGGGCGCCGACCTGGTGTTGGACACGGTGCGGGCCGCCCCGCGACGGTGGGTGCATGCCGCACTCCGCTCCGGAACACCCGCCCGCGCCCCGCCCGGAACCGCGGGCCGGCAAGCGCTCGCCCGGCTCGCCCGGCTCGCCCGGCTCCCCCGCGCGCTTCCTCACGCCGTACGCCCGGCTGCTCGCCGTTCCCGGTGCGGCCGCCTTCACCCTGGCCGGGCTGCTCGCCCGGCTGCCGATGGGGATGCTGAGCATCAGCGCGATCATCATGATCGCCGACCGCCGGGGCTCGTACGCCCTGGCCGGGGCCGTCACCGCCACCGGACTGGCCGCGACCGCCGTCGTGGCGCCGCTGACGGCCCGGCTGGTGGACCGCCACGGCCAGGCCCGGATCGCCGTACCCGCCGTGCTCCTGGCCGTGGCCGGCTCACTGGCGCTGCTGCTGTGCGTGCGGTACGGCGCACCCGACTGGACGCTGTTCGCCGCCTACGCCGCCACCGCCACCACCCCCAACACCGGAGGCATGGCCAGGGCGCGCTGGGCACATCTGCTCGGCGGCGGTCCGGACGGCGAGGGCCCGGACGAGGACCCGGGCGAGGACCCGGGCGAGGACCCGGACGGGCGCCGGAACGGCGAGGCGGCCCGGCACACCGCCAACTCCTTCGAGCAGGCCCTCGACGAGTTGTGCTTCGTACTCGGGCCGGTGCTGGCCGGCCTCCTGTGCGCCGCGCTCTTCCCCGAGGCGGGCACCCTCACCGGTGCCGTCCTGCTGCTGGCCGGCACGCTGCTGTTCGCGGCCCAGCGCCGTACCGAACCGCCCGTGGCGCCCCGCGGCGGGCACTCCCGTACGGCCGCCCCGCCGCTGGTGGCGGGCCTGTCGCCGCTGCTGGCGGTCTTCCTCGCCACCGGCGCGGTCTTCGGGTCGCTGGAGGTGGTGACGGTGGCGTACGCGGACGAGCTGGGCCACCGGTCCGCGGCCGGCGCCGTCCTGGCCCTCCAGGCGGTGGGCTCGGGCGCGGCCGGGCTGGTCTTCGGCACCCTCCGCCTCGCGGCGGGGACGGCCGCGGTACGGCGCCGCCTGGTGGTGTGCGCGGGCGCGATGACGGTCCTGATGGCACTGCCGCTGCTCACCGCGGCGGGCGGCGGCGGTCTGTTCCTGCTGGCTCCCGCGCTGCTGGTCGCCGGGATGGCCACGGCCCCGGCGATGGTCACCGGCATGACCCTGGTCCAGCGGCTGACCCCGGTCGTCCGGCTGAACGAGGGCATGACACTGATCGTCACCGTACTGCTGGGCGGTATCGCCGCCGGCTCGGCGGCGGGCGGCTGGACGGCGGAGCACCTGGGCGGCCCGTGGGGGTACACGGTGCCCCCGGCCGCCGCCGCGCTCGCGACCGTCACCGCCGCCCTGGGCGCGTACCGGGCACGGCGGCGGTGACGGCAGTGGTGGTGGAGCCGGGCAGGCTCCGGGCTCCGGGCACGCCGAAGGCCCCGCCGTCACGAGGACGGCGGGGCCTTCGGCCCACATGGGGCGAGTGGAGATGGCGGGAATCGAACCCGCGTCCAACGGTGCAGAACCAGGGCTTCTCCGAGCGCAGTCCGCTGTGATTTTCTCGGCCCCGGCGGTCACGCGGACAAGCCGCCGACGGGCCCAGTCACTGTTTGATGTTCCGCGAACCCCCGTGACCGGGGCTAACGGTGTAGTTCCCTAGCTGATGCCAGGATCCAGGGCGGGAACATCCCTGGGCTGACACTTCGCAAGTCGCTGCTCAGGCAGCGAGGGCGAAGGAATCGCGCTTGGTGTTGGCGATTATTTTTTTGCGGCAGATGGTTAACGAGATCATTGCCGCGTTCCTCGGCTCGCTTCCCCTGCTTCAACAGCCGCTGTCGAAACCGATCATCCCCATGTTGAGTTGACAAGCTCGCCCGGCCGGGACCGGACGGCGCTGATGCCATCGTACGGGATCAACGCCGGTCGCTTCCAGCGTATTCCCCCTTGGCGGGGCCACGCCACGGCACCCGGGCCGTTCGCCGTACACCCTGTCCAACGGGATCGGCCGCCGGTCTGTTCCCCGCCCGCCGTGGTTCCCGCGCCGGGGGTCCGGGCGCCGCCCCCGCGGACGGAGACGGTGCCGGGCCCGGACGGCCGGGCCTCAGGCCCGCTGTCGGCGGCGGGCCGCGGACACCGCGCGTTCCGCCTCGCGGCGGTCCTGCTTCTCCCGCAGCGTCTGCCGCTTGTCGTACTCCTTCTTGCCCTTCGCCAGCGCCATCTCGACCTTGGCCTTGCCGTCCTTGAAGTACAGCTGGAGCGGGACCAGTGTCAGCCCGCTCTCCTGGAGCTTGCCGATCAGCTTGTCGATCTCCGCCCGGTGCATCAGCAGCTTCCGCTTGCGCCGCGCGCTGTGGTTTGTCCACGTCCCCTGGCTGTACTCGGGGATGTGCACGTTGTGCAGCCACGCCTCGCCGCCGTCGAGCTGCCCGAAGCCGTCCACCAGCGACGCCCGCCCCTGCCGCAGCGACTTCACCTCGGTGCCCGTCAGCACCAGCCCGCACTCGTAGGTGTCGAGGATGAGGTAGTCGTGCCTCGCCTTCTTGTTCTGCGCGATGAGTTTGCGACCCGTCTCTTTAGCCATAGCGGGCTCATTCTCCCACTACGAACGGGGTTCGAGGCCACTCAATACCGTGCGCGCCTCCGCCAGCGGGTTCTGCCCCGGTGCCACCTCCAGGTCCGGCACCAGCCCCTCCTCGCCGACGGTGCGGCCGCCGGGGGTGGTGTAGTGGCCGACGGTCACCTCGGCAACCGAGCCGTCCGGCTGCTCCCGGGGCACCTGCACCGTGCCCTTGCCGAAGGTGCGGGTGCCGACCACGACCGCCCGGCCGCGGTCCTGGAGGGCGCCGGCCAGCAGCTCCGCGGCGCTCATCGTGCCGCCGTCGACCAGCACCACCAGGGGGGATCCGGTGTTCCCGCCGGACTCGGCGTGCAGCGCGTGCTCGGTCCCGTCCTCGCCGTAGGTGGCGACCAGTCCGCCGTCGAGGAAGGCGGAGGCGGCCTCGGCCGCCTCGGCGACCAGCCCGCCGGAGTTGCCGCGCAGATCGAGCAGGACGCCCTCGTCCGGCGGAAGACGGCCGGCCGTGCGGCGCACCTGGGCGCCGGAGCCCTTGGTGAACGAGTCGATCCTGATACGGGTGACCTTGGGACCGACGGTGGAGACGGTGACGGTCTCGATGTCCAGCTCGGCCCGCTCCAGCTCCTCCTGCCAGCCGCGGCCGTCGCGCTCGAGGCCGAGGCGGATCCGGCTGCCGGGCGGGGGCTCCTCCCCGGGCAGGCCGCCGCGCAGCAGGGTGACGACCTCGGTGACCGGCAGGCCGCCGACCTCGGTGCCGTCCACGGCGACCAGCCGGTCACCCGCCCGGACCCCCGCCCGGTCGGCCGGGCCGCCGGGCCGGACGCGGTCGATACGGATCCGTCCGGCGGCGATCCGGCGCACCGAGACACCCACCCCGACGTACTCGCCGTCCAGGGACCGGCGCAGCCCCGCGTACTCGTCGGCGGAGTACGCGGCCGCCCAGCGGTCCCCGCTGCGGCTGACGAGCTCCTCGGCGTCGTGTCCGTCCTCCCCGTGCTGCCCGCCCTGCGCGGCGGGCCGCCCCTCCTGCACCCGGGACGGCCGGGGGCTCACCGGGGCGGCGTCGCTCTCGGTGACGGACACCCAGGACTCGGTGACGGCACCGGCCGTCAGCACGGCCACGAAGAGCAGGGTCAGCCCGGCACCGCGGCGGACGCGGTGCGGCCGGTGCCCGCCGTCCGCGGATCTGCCGACGGTCCGGACGAAGTCACGCGGGGCGGGCATCGACGGACGCGACATGCTGCGGAGTCTATGGCAACAGCGGGCGCCACACCGGAGGTTGCCCGGACGGGTGACGCGTCCTTCGTCACACGCCGGCACCCGCCGGCACCCGCCGGCACCCGCCGACCACGTAGGGGCCCCCTCCGGCAGCGCTCGGCTCACACCTTCAGGTACTTACGGAGAGTGAAGAAGGCGGCGAGGGCGGGCATCAGCACACCGACCACGAAGATCAGCGGAAGCACCTTGAACAGGGCGTCCCAGCCGATGAAGTTGATCAGCGGCATCTCCTGGGCCAGCGACAGACCGTTGTCGATCAGGAAGTAGCGGCCCACCACCAGCAGCACCGCGGCCCCGCCCGCGCCCAGCAGACCGGCGAACGCGGCCTCCGCGATGAACGGCATCTGGATGTAGAAACTGGACGCGCCCACCAGCCGCATGATCCCGGTCTCCCGGCGCCGGCTGAACGCCGCCACCCGGACGGTGTTGACGATCAGCAGCAGGGCGACGACCAGCATCAGCCCCATGAGCCCGAGGGCCGCCCAGTTCATGCCGTTGAGCATCCGGAAGAGGTTCTCCAGGAGGTTCCGCTGGTCCTGGACCTCCTGGACGCCGTCCCGGCCGGAGAAGGCGGTGTTGATGACCTCGAACTTGGTGGGGTCCTTCAGCTTGACCCGGTAGGACTCCTGCATCTGGTCCGGGGTCAGCGAGTCGGCCAGCGGGGAGTCCTTGAACTGCTCCTGGTAGTGCTTGTACGCCTCCTGGGCGGACTCGTGGAAGACCGTGTCGACGATGGCGAGGTCCTCGAGGTCCGACTTGATCTGGCGCTTCTGCTGTGCGGTGACCGCTCCCTTGGCGCAGCTGGGGTCGGTCTCGGCGTCGTTCTTGTTGCAGAGGTAGATCGACACCTGGACCTTGTCGTACCAGAACCCCTTCATGCTGCTGACCTGCTGGCGAGCGAGCATCGCACCGCCGAGCAGGGCCAGCGACAGGGCGACGGAGACGATCACCGCGAAGGTCATCGTGAGGTTGCGGCGGAGACCGACGCCGATCTCCGACAGTACGAACTGGGCGCGCATGGCGTCCTTTCAGTGCTGGTAGCCGTAGACACCGCGCGACTGGTCGCGCACGAGACGGCCCTTTTCTAGTTCGATCACGCGCTTGCGCATCTGGTCGACGATCTGCTGGTCGTGGGTGGCCATGAGCACCGTGGCCCCGGTGCGGTTGATCCGGTCCAGCAGCTTCATGATGCCGACGGAGGTCTGCGGGTCGAGGTTGCCCGTCGGCTCGTCGGCGATCAGCAGTTTCGGCTTGTTGACGAACGCGCGCGCGATGGCCACCCGCTGCTGCTCACCACCGGAGAGCTCGCCGGGCATCCGGTCCTCCTTGCCCGTCAGCCCGACCAGGTCGAGCACCTGGGGGACGGACTTGCGGATGTCGCCGCGGGAGCGGCCGATCACCTCCAGGGCGAAGGCGACGTTCTCACCGACCGTCTTGTTGGGCAGCAGCCGGAAGTCCTGGAAGACGGTGCCGATCTGGCGGCGCATGTGCGGCACCTTCCAGTTGGACAGCCGGGCGAGGTCCTTGCCGAGGACGTGCACCTGGCCGTGACTGGTGCGCTCCTCGCGCAGGATCAGCCGCAGGAAGGTGGACTTGCCGGAGCCGGAGGAGCCCACCAGGAAGACGAACTCGCCGCGCTCGATCTCCAGCGAGACATCGCGGAGGGCGGGGCGGCTCTGCTTGGGGTAGAACTTCGAGACGTTGTCGAATCGGATCACGGATTTACACCACGTCGACCTGGGTAGGGGCAGCGGAAGCCGCGGAGTGGTTTCCCCGTCGGTGTGGGGGACACTACGCGAATCGGTGTGCCTTCCGCAGTCCGCGTCCGGTGTTGGTGGTCCCGGTCACGGGCGCATCAGGCGCGAACCCGGCACAAAACCGGCACTGACCACGACTTTCTGCGCCCGGGGCGCGGGCCTGGCACAGTGGAGGCAGGGTTCCGGGAACAGAACCCCTCTCGTCGGCGTTGGCGCTACATAAGGAGGACTTCGCATGACGTGCGACCGACTGGTGTGCGCCAACTGCGCAGGACCGGTGAGCGAGGGCCGCTGCAACGTGTGCCGTGCGCACCGGCAGCGGCTGCACCAGGAGAACGGCCCGTTCTCGGTGCTGGGCTCGCTGTCCCCCGCGGCGCTGACCGCCCTGCTGCTGGCCCTGGTCGCGGTGGCCCTGCTGGCGCGCCAGGCAGCGGTGTAGGCCCCGTACCGGGGCCCCACCACCGATTTCACCCACCACCCACCCCGCCGAGTACACGCGGTACGCCTGAGGGCCCGGGACGCCTGAGCGTCCCGGGCCCTCATCCGTGTGCCGTCATACGGCATACGGTCGTCCGTCCTGTGCCGCTCAGGCGGCGGGGCGGCGTCCGCCGGCCAGGCGCGGCATCAGCCGGAAGCCGATACCACCCGCGATCATGGTGGCCGCGCCGACCAGCAGGAAGGTCGTCTCGGCGGCGCCGGTCTCGGCCAGCTCCTCCTTGGGCTTCTCCTGGCTGATCGGCTTGGTGCCGACCGCGTCGGTGTCGGTGTTGTCACCGCAGTTCACGGTGGACTCGTCCAGTACGCAGGTCTGCGCGCCGCCGTCGCCGCCACCGGTCCCGCCGGTGCCGCCGGTGGTGGCGGGCTGCTCACCGCCGGTGCTTCCGGTGCTTCCACCGTTGGTGGTCCCACCGTTGGTGGTCCCACCATTGGCGGTCCCACCGTTCGTGGTCTCACCGTTCGTGGTCTCACCGTTCGTGGTCTCACCGTTCGTGGTCTCACCGTTCGTGGTCTCACCATTGGTGGTCCCACCATTGGTGGTCTCACCGTTCGTGGTCTCACCATTGGTGGTCCCACCGTTCGTGGTCTCACCATTGGTGGTCCCACCGTTCGTGGTCTCACCATTGGTGGTCCCACCGTTCGTGGTCTCACCGTTCGTGGTCTCACCGTTCGTGGTCTCACCGTTCGTGGTCTCACCATTGGTGGTCCCACCGTTCGTGGTCTCACCATTGGTGGTCCCACCGTTCGTGGTCTCACCGGTCTGGCCCTCATCGAGGCCGCCACCCGGGGGCTCGTCACCGCCCGGGGGGTCCTCGTCGTCATTCTGCGCACCGACCTGCACGTCTGCGCTGAAGTCCAGCGCCTGAGCCGTGCCGACGGCGGTCAGCGACGCGCCCGCGAGGAACACCGCACCCGCGGCGATCCGCGCGACACGCAGTCGCGTCTTGGAATTGGTCATATGCCAACTACCCCCAGTAGCTGTTCATTGTCAGTGGGGCAGCCGTGCGGAGCTCTGTGCGCGCCGGGGTGATGTGCGAAGAGCCCTCGGCCGGTGGTCACCGGCCGGACCGTTCAGGCTCTGCCCCGCCCCCGTGTCCACGCGCCCCGATACACGCGCATGCCAGCCCGAATGCTTTCCCAGGCGTCACACCGGCGTCAAGCCGGACCAAAGCGAAATGTCCAGTGTGGAGGGGTAGTTGGGGCAACCGTTCGAAGGGTTGTGACACAACCGACACACAAGGGGGCGGCCCGCACGGTATGTGCGGGCCGCCCTCCTGTCTGCCGGTCGTCTGCCGGGCCGTCGTCAGTCGTCAGTCGTCTTCGCTCTGCTCCTGCTGCTTGCGCCAGCGGATGCCCGCCTCCAGGAAGCCGTCGATGTCGCCGTCGAGAACACCCTGGGGATTGCCGACCTCGTGCTCGGTGCGCAGGTCCTTGACCATCTGGTACGGCTGGAGGACGTACGAGCGCATCTGGTTGCCCCAGGAGTTGCCGCCGTCGCTCTTGAGGGCGTCCATCTTGGCCTGCTCCTCCGCCCGGCGGTGCGCCAGGAGGCGGGCCTGGAGGACGCGCATGGCGGCGGCACGGTTCTGGATCTGGGACTTCTCGTTCTGGCAGGAGACGACGATGCCGGTCGGAAGGTGCGTCATCCGGACCGCGGAGTCGGTGGTGTTGACCGACTGGCCGCCGGGGCCGGAGGAACGGAAGACGTCGATCCGGATCTCGTTCTCGGGGATGTCGATGTGGTCGGTCTGCTCCACGACCGGCATCACCTCGACGCCCGCGAAGGAGGTCTGGCGGCGGCCCTGGTTGTCGTAGGGCGAGATGCGGACCATGCGGTGGGTGCCCTGCTCGACGGAGAGGGTGCCGTAGGCGTACGGGGCCTTGACGGAGAAGGTGGCGGACTTGATGCCCGCCTCCTCGGCGTAGGAGATGTCGAGGACCTCGGTCGGGTAGCCCTTGCGCTCGGCCCAGCGCAGGTACATGCGCATCAGCTGTTCGGCGAAGTCGGCGGCGTCCACCCCGCCGGCCTCGGCCCGGACGCTGACCATGGCCTCCCGGGGGTCGTACTCGCCGGAGAGGAGAGTACGGACCTCCAGCTCGTCCACCATCTTGCGGACGGCCCTCAGCTCCTCCTCGGCCTCGGTGCGGGCGTCGGCGTCGCTCTCGCTCTCGGCCAGCTCGAAGAGGATCCCGAGGTCGTCGATCCGGCCGTGCAGCTCCTCCACCTTGCGGACCTGGCCCTGGAGGAGGGAGAGCCGGCTGGTGACCCCCTGGGCGTTCTCGGGGTCGTCCCACAGGGAGGGGGCCGCCGCCTGCTCCTCCAGGGAGGCGATCTCGGCCCTCATCCTGTCGAGGTCCAGGACGGCCTCGATCGACTCCATGGTCGAGGAGAGGGACTTCAGTGTTTCGGATACGTCGACGACTGCCACGCCTCCAGACTAACGGCTGGCCGACCGGTTGGTTCCGCGGCGTCGGCCCCGGACTGACCCGCCGGTAACCGGGCCGTCGGCCTCCGGCGCGGCGGAACCGCTGCTCAGCGGGCCGGTACGGGCCCCGAGCGGCCCCGGTGCGGACCCGGTGCAGACCTGGGGACCGCTCAGGGGCTCTCCGGCCGGTCGCTCCCGGCGGGCACCGGGACGCGCGGACCGCCGTCGCTCCCGTCGCCGCCGGCCAGTGCCAGCCAGCCGCCGACGCCGAGCACGGCGGCGACGGCCGTCGCCGTGGCGCCCAGCCTGATGCGCCGGCGGCGCTCGGCCGCCCGGTGACGCGCGGACCCGGCTCGCGGACTTCCCGGTGCGCGGGGCGTACGGGCGGTGCCGTGGGCACCGCCGGCGAGCTCGTCCGCGCCGGGGACACGCATGCTGGTGTGGGTGTCGCGGTTGGAGTCGGGCACGGCTCCGGGCACGAGCGGGACGGCGCCCCGCCCGGCGGTGTCGTACGGCGCGTCCCCGGACCCGGTGTAGTCGGCGTATCCGGCCTGCCCGGCGTATCCGGCCCGCTCGCCGCGGGTCTCCCCGTGGCCGCCGTGCTCCCCGTGGAACTCCGGATCCGGTTCCGGCTCGTCGATCTCCAGCGGCGGCTGGCCCGCCAGCGCGGGCAGCAGTTCCCGCAGCCGGGCGGCCATCTCGGAGGCGCGCAGCCGGGAGGCGGGGGCCTTGGCCAGGCACTGGTGGACGAGCTGCCACAGCTCGTCCGGGATGCCGGGCAGCGGGGCGACGCGCTCGGTGACGTGCCGGCGCAGCACCGCGCCGGGGTGACCGCCGCCGAACGGGGTGAAACCCGCGAGCAGTTCGTACAGGACCGTGGCCAGCGCGTAGACGTCGACGGCGGCGCGCGGCGGCAGCCCCTCGACGATCTCGGGGGCGACGTAGTCGGGGGTGCCGACCACCCGGCTGCCGCCGCCGCGGCTGGGCGCGTCGATCAGCTTGGCGACGCCGAAGTCGGTGAGCAGCGCGGGCGGCGCGCCGCCGGGCCCGGCCGGCGCGTGCACGTCGAGCAGGACGTTCTCGGGCTTGACGTCGCGGTGCACGATCCCGGCGGCGTGCGCGGCGGCCAGCGCGTCGGCCACGTCGGCGGTGACGGCGACCGCGAACTCGGGCGCGAGGCGGCGCTCGCGCTCCAGCCTGGTGCGCAGATCCGTGCCGCGCACCAGGTCCATGACGAGGGCGAGGTCGTTGCCGTCGACCACCAGGTCGTGCACCCCGACGATGCGCGGGTGGTCGAGGCTGAGCAGCGCGGTGCGCTCCTGGACGAAGCGGCCCACCAGCTCCTGGTCCGAGGCGAGGTCCTCGCGCAGCAGTTTGAGGGCGACGGGGCCCTGGGGGCCCTCGCCCAGCCACACCGTGCCGGCGCTTCCGCGGCCCAGGATCTGGTGGGCGGTGTACCGACTGCCGATCTTCCGTGACATGGCGACAAAACTACGCGGCCCGAGGGGGTGCGCGCGCCCCGGACGGCGGCAACCGTCACCCCGGTGACGGAAATCCGCCGCCGAAAGTCGACAAAGCCCCTCGGCGGCGAACCTGTTGGCGGATCGTTGACCGACCCGTCGGCGGACTCGCGGCCGGCTCAGCCGTTGTCCGCCGGCACCTCCGGCGCCTCCGGCACGCTGTCCCGGACGTCCTGGATGTCGTTCTGGACGTCCTCGACCTGGTTCGCCGCCTGCTCGCCGGCGCCCACCAGCTCCTCCAGCCAGTTCCAGGCGTCACCGACCGTGTTCTTGGTGTCGTTCCAGAGTTCGCGGCCCTGGTCCCACCACTCGGGCAGCGGCGTGAAGTTCCACACCAGCACGCAGACCGCGACGAGGATGAGCACCATGAACAGGCAGCCCTTGAGGCAGCCGAGTCCCGGCACGCGCATGCGGTTGGCGCCGCGCTGCCGCGGCTGCCGGGCGGCGGGTTCGGGCGCGGCGGGGCGGGGGGGCTCGTACCGCCGCGGCTGCGGCTCGGGCCGCCGGGACGGCGCGGGGGCGTACGGCTGCTGCGGCGCCTGCTGCTGCTGACGGCGGCGGGAGGCGGGCTGCCGCGGGGGGTGGGGCTGCCGGGAGGGCTGCGGCTGCTGGGGGGGCTGCGGCGGCTGCGGCGCGGCACGGCGCTGGGGGCGGCGGCGCAGCGGGTCCAGCTCGGGGTCGAGGGGCTGGATCTGGGTCTGCTCGTTGCGGTCCCGGGCGGCCCGCATCTGGGTCTGCCAGGGGTGCGGCTCGTCGGGACGCGGCGGCTGGTTCCCCTGGCCGCCGGGCGGACCGGCGGGCATGGGGGGCATGACCTGGGTGGCGTCCGCGCCGGAACCGCCCTGTCCGGCCTGTCCGGGTCCGCCGGTGTGCGGCAGGAAGCTGGTCGCGGCACTCGGGTCGTGGACGGGGACTCCGTCCCCGCCGCGGCCCGAGGTCGGCAGCACCTGGGTCGGGTCCGCGGCGCCGGGCACCGGGGTGGGCGACAGGTCCGGCCCCAGCAGCGCGGCGACGCCCATCGCGGCCTCGGCCTGCGCCGGGGTGGCGGTGGCCCGGATGCCCGCGGCGACCGTCCGCAGGGCGCGGGCGAGGTCCTCCGCGCCGGGCCGCTCGTCGGGGTTCTTGCGCAGACAGCGCTCGATGACGGTCCACAGCGGTACGGGCACGCTGCCGGGACGCCGCGGCTCCTCGTTCAGATGGCGCTGGAGGATCTCCAGGGCGGTGCCGCCGCCGAACGGCGGATGGCCGGTGACCAGCTCGTACAGCAGGATGCCCGCGCCGTAGACGTCCACCGCGGAGGTCTGCGGCCGGCCCTCGGCGGACTCGGGCGCGACATAGGCCGGGGTGCCGACGAACTCGTGGGTGCGGGTCAGCCCCGGGGAGTCGGCGAGGCGGGCGATGCCGAAGTCCGTGAGCATCGGCCGCAGGCCCGCGGGGTCGTCGTCGGAACCGGCGAGCAGCACGTTGGCGGGTTTCAGATCACGGTGCACGACCCCGTCGGCGTGGCTCGCGGCCAGCGCGTCGGCGATCTGGGCGGTCAGCAGCGCGGCGCCGACCGGGCTGAAGGGGCCGTTCTGCCGCAGATGGCGGTGCAGGTCCGGGCCGTCGATCAGATCCATCACCAGGGCGAGCAGATCGCCCTCGACCACCAGGTCGCGGGTGCGGACGATGTTGGGGTGGGTCAGGCGGAGCAGGACGGAGCGCTCGCGCAGGAAGCGCATCACCACGTCCGGGTCGTTCGCCAGCTCCTCCTTGAGGACCTTGATCGCCACGGTCTCGCCGGGGTGTCCGGCCACGGCCGCCTCGGCGCCCGCCGTCTCCCTCTGGCGCGCGCGCCAGACGGTGCCCGTCGCGCCGCGTCCGAGCGGCTCTTCGAGCAGGTACTTGCTGCCTACCGGCCGCACGTCATGCGCTCCCTGGTCTTGTCCGGACTGCCGGGGCGGCCACTGCGTGCCCCGGCGGCCCACTGTAGTGCCGTACCGGAGGAGGGTGTACGGGTGCGACCGCCCCGGTCCGTCCGGTCCGTCCGCTTCCGGTTCCCCGGCCGAGCCCTCCGCTCCGTCCGGCGGGTGAGACGCGTCACGCGGCGGGAAAGGTTGCCGGCATCCGGCCCGGCGGTGCTCTTTCGGCGATGATCGCTTATCCGATCGGAGCACTCACGCAACAGACGATTACCGGCCACTTTCTCACCCGGAGTCGATCAGCCATGATCGCTCTGTGCCGGATCGCGGGCGCGATGACAGTGGTCGGTGCGAGGATGCATCCAGCATCACGGGACTGAAGGAGCCGATGGCGATGCAGATCCGGCTGACCGTCCTCGGACCGCGCGGCGGTCACGCGGAGCAGACCGCGGGTGGGTGCGACGTGCTGGTGACGGCTCCGCCCGGGACACCCCTCGCCGCCGTGACGGGCGCCCTCGCCGCGGCCGCCGCCGCGGCGGGCACCGCGCCCGCTCCCGGGTCCGCGGACGCGGTGGCGGTGTTCGCCGGGAGCCGCCGGCTGGACGCCGAGCGCCAGACGCTGGGGGCGCCGCCGCTGGTGGACGGCGCGGTGGTGTCCCTGTACGGGCCGATCGCCCCCTGGAGCCACGGCCTCGTCCCCGCCGCCGGGGCACGGGCCCGGCTGCACGTGGTGGCCGGACCGGACGCGGGCGGGGTCCACCTGCTGCGGGGCGGGCAGGTGCGCGTCGGCCGCTCCGCCGAGGCCGACGTACCGCTGGACGACCCGGACGTCTCCCGGCTGCACTGCGCGGTCACGGTGACCGACGCGGGCGCGGTGACGGTCACCGACCTGGGTTCCACCAACGGCACGACGGTGGACGGCACGGCGGTCCACGACCGTCCGGTGCCGCTGCCGCCGGGCGCGACGCTGCGGCTGGGCGAGTCCGCCGTACGGCTGCGGGCCGGGGCGGAGGCCCTGGAGGGACTGCCCGTCCTGCCCACCGTGCCGGACGGCGAGGGGCGGCTGCGGATCTCCCGGCGCGTCCCCTGCCCGCCCCCCGCGCCCCCCTCTGCCGGGACGGTCTCCGGGCCGGGACGGGCGGCACCGCCGTACGCGGCCGCGTCCGGCCCCGGCCGCGGCGCGGGGGCGTCCGAGGAGATCGAGCAGGGGCGTGCCGACCGCCCCCGTCCCCGTGGGGACGTGACCCACGGCACCGGATTCGTGCACCCGCGCGGGGCGGACCCCGCCGACGGGCGGCCCGGCCGCGGCGGGCTGGGCGCATGGGCACGGCGGCTCGCCGGAGGGCGGCCGGCCGGCGGCCCGGGGGACGGCCGGGACGGGGGCACCGGGGCGGCGGACACCGCCGGATACACGGCCGGACGTCCGACCGGGCACCCCGGCGCCGCCCCGCCGGACGACGGCCCCTGTCCCGACCTCTCCGAGATCCTCCTCGCCGCGCTGGGCCCGGGCCCCCGGCTGTGGGAGCGCGGTGCGGACCACCCCGACGCGCTGACCGTCCGGCTCGGCACCGTCCGCCGCGCGGCCGGGGCCGTCGCGCCGCTGAGCGTCGACCTGCGGGAGGCCGGCTCGCTCGGGCTGGCCGGGCCACGGCCGCGGCTGCTGGCGCTGGCGCGCTCGGTGCTCGCCCAGCTCGCCGCGCTGCACGGGCCGGGGAGCCTGGAGATCGTGCTGCTGGCCGCGGGCCGGGCACCCGGCGGAGCGTCCGGCGGCCCTTCCCCGGACGGTGGCCGGTGCCCGGACTGGTCCTGGCTCGGCTGGCTGCCGCAACTGCGCCCGGCCCGCGGCCAGGACTGCCGGCTGCTGCTGGCGTACGACCGCGAGCAGGCCGCCGCCCGCACCGAGGAGCTGGTGCGGCGGCTGGCGGACCGGGGCACGACGGGCCCCGGCCCGGGCCGGGAGCCGGGACCGGAGCCGGGACGGGGTCCGCTGACGGTCGTCGTGGTCGACGGCGATCCCGGTACGGCGGAGCTCCGCGAGACCGTGACCCGGCTGGCGGAGCACGGCCCGGCCGCCGGAATCCACCTGCTGTGCCTGGCCGAGACCCCGGCCGCCACCCCCGCCTCCCCGCTGGCCGTCACCCTGGCCGCCGCCGCCGAGGTCTCCCCCGCCTTCCGCGTCTGCGGCGCCGTCGGCCTGCTCAGCGGAGCCGTCGCCACCACGGTCCGGGTGGTCGGCCGGGACACCGATCCGGCCGGGGCCCCGCTCGCGACGGTGGACGGCGTGTCGGCGGCCTGGGCCGAGCGCTTCGCCCGGGCGCTGGCCCCGCTGTACGAGACCGACACGGCCCGGGAGACGGCCGCGGCCCGGCCGGTGCCGCTGCCGCGGAGCACCCGGCTCCTCGACGAACTGGGGCTGGCCAGGGCCACGCCCGCCGCGCTGCTGGCCCGCTGGGCGGAGCCCGCCGCACCGCCGGCCGGTGCCGGTGCCGGCCTCCCGCGGGCCGGCGCGGTACTGGGCGCGGGCGCGTGCGGTCCGGTGACCGCCGATCTCGTGGCCGACCGCGGCCCGGTGCTGGTCGGCGGCGCGCCCGGCACCGGCAAGACCGAGCTGCTGCGCTCGCTGGCCGCCTCGCTGGCCGCCGGGGAGCGGCCGGACCGGCTGTCCCTGGTCCTGGTGGACGGGGGTGGTGACGGAGGCGGCGGAAGCGGTGCCGGTCTGCGGGTCTGCGGCGACCTGCCGCATGCCTCGACATACCTCGCCGCGGGCGACCCGGTGCGGATGCGGGAGTTCGCCCAGGCGCTCACCGGCGAGCTGAAGCGCCGCGCGGAGCTGTTCGGCGACCACCCGTACGAGGCGTACGCGGCCGGGGAGACGGCCGCCCGGCAGCCCGCGGCGGGCCCGGCTCCCCGGGTGGTGGCACCGCGCCGTGCCGCCGACGGGGCGGCGCCGGGGACCGGCCACGCTTCCGGCCACGGCACCCTCAAGCTCCGGGCCCGCGGCGCGGCCCCGGCCGCCGCGGCGGGTGCGGCCGGGGAGGCGGCCGGACCGCCGCCCAGACTGGTGCTCCTCGTCGACGACTTCGACATACTGGTCGATCCGGCGCTGGGCAATCCCGGGCGTCCCGCGGCCGGCTCCGTGGTCCGGGCGCTGGACGCCGTGGCCCGGGACGGGGCCCGGCTGGGAGTGCACCTGATAGCCGCGACCGGCCGCCCCGACCGTACGGCGCGGACCGCCGCCGACCGGGAGGCGGTGCTGCGGGTGTCCCTGGGTGCCCGGGCGCCCGGGAGTCCCGAGGACCCCGGGGACCGCGGGGAGGACCTCCCGCCGGGCCGCGGGACACTGCACCGGCCGGGCGGACCGGCGACCGCCTTCCAGACCGGCCGGGTGACGGGCCGTATCCCCCGGACCGCGACTCTGCGGCCCACGGTGGTGCCCCTGGACTGGGCGCGCGCCGGGGACCCGCCCACCCGCCGTCCGGTGCGCGAGCTGGGCAACGGACCGACCGATCTGGCGCTGCTCGCCAGCGCGATGGAACGTGCCGCCCGGGAGGCCGGCGCCCGTCCCGCTCCCCCGCTGATGTGACGCCCGGATTCCGGTTACGGGGCCGGCCGCCGGGCGTTCCGGGGCATCCCGGACCGTCCGCCGGGCCCGTGGGGCCATACGGGTCACGAGGCAGTCACGAAGGCCGAGTTGATATGTAAACACCGCGTCACAGGGCAGTGTTGTCAGGCGTAGGACTGATCACTCGGATGTGCGGCACGGTCGGCCGCCGGTCGCCCGTGCCCGCAGTGGGGACGGTGAGCATGCGCACTTCTGTCCGTACGACCCGATCACGGGCCGGCAGAGCGGGTACCGCGCTGGTGACGGCGCTGGCCCTCGCCCTGACCGCGGCGGCCTGCGGCGGCGGAGACGACGGCGGGGGCTCCGGAGACGACTCGCAGAAGCAGCAGAGCACCGTCGAGCTGCCCGATCTGAAGGGGCAGGAGCTCCAGGTCGCCGCGGTGTGGACCGGCCCGGAGCAGGAGAACTTCCGCAAGGTCCTCGACGAGTTCGAGGAGCGGACGGGCGCCACGGTCAGCTTCGTGCCGACCGGCGACAACGTGGCCACCTTCATCGGTTCCAAGATCGAGGGCGGCGCGCCGCCGGACGTGGCGATGCTGCCGCAGGTCGGCGTGCTCCAGCAGTTCGCCGAGAAGGGCTGGCTCAAGCCGGTGCAGGAGGCCACCCGGGAGCAGCTCGACAAGAACTTCTCCGCCGGCTGGCGGGACCTGGGCTCCCACGGCGGCGAGCAGTACGGCGTCTACTACAAGGCCGCCAACAAATCCCTGGTCTGGTACAACACCACCGCCTTCGAGAACGCGGGGGTGAGCGCGCCGGAGACCTGGGACGCGTTCCTGGAGACCGCCCGGACGATCTCCGACTCCGGCGTCCCGCCGGTCTCCGTCGGCGGCGCGGACGGCTGGACGCTCACCGACTGGTTCGAGAACATCTACCTCTCCCAGGCCGGCCCCGAGAAGTACGACCGGCTCGCCGCGCACGAGATCCCCTGGACCGACCCGTCCGTCGAGGAGGCCCTGACCACCCTCGGCGAGCTGTTCGGCGAGGACAAGCTCCTCGCGGGCGGCAACGAGGGCGCGCTGCGGACGGAGTTCCCCAAGTCCGTGACCCAGGTCTTCGCCGACCCCGAGGCCCCGCAGGCCGCGATGGTCTACGAGGGCGACTTCGTCGCCGTCAACATCGCCGACACCAAGTCGGAGATCGGCGAGAACGCCAAGGTCTTCCCGTTCCCGGCGGTCGGTGACGAGCAGCCCGTGGTCAGCGGCGGCGACGCGGCGGTGGCGCTGAAGGACACCGAGGGCGCCCACGCCCTGCTGACCTTCCTGGCCTCCCCCGAGGCCGCCGCCATCTGGGCCGAGCGGGGCGGCTTCATCTCCCCCAACAAGGAGCTGGACACCTCCGTCTACCCCAACGAGGCGCTGAAGGCCATCGCCGACGCGCTGATCGGCGCGGGCGACGACTTCCGTTTCGACATGTCCGACCAGGCTCCCGCCGCCTTCGGCGGCACCAAGGGCCAGGGTGAGTGGAAGGCGCTCCAGGACTTCCTGCGGAACCCGTCGGACGTGGCCGGCGCCCAGCGTGCGCTGGAGGCGGCCGCGGCCAGGGCGTACGGCGACTGACGGCGGAACGGGAGGCGCAACTGCCATGTCCACCGCCACCGCGGGCGGCCCGGCGGCCCCAGGCCGGCCGGGTCCGCCCGTCCCCGGAACCCCGCGCACCTCCGTCGTCCGTACCCGGCCCTGGCTGGCCTGGCTCTTCCTGCTGCCCGCGCTGGTGCTGCTGGGCGCGCTGGTCGTCTATCCCATCGTCTACTCGGTCTACCGCAGCCTCTTCGACGCGGCCGGGACCGGCTTCGTCGGCCTGGACAACTACGTCGAGCTGTTCACCGACGACCGGATCCTGACCGCGATCAAGAACAACGCGATCTGGGTGGCCGTCGCCCCGACCGTCTGCACCGCCCTGGGACTGATCTTCGCGGTGCTGACCGAGCGGGTGCGCTGGTCCACCGCGTTCAAGCTGATCGTCTTCATGCCCATGGCGATCTCGATGCTCGCCGCGGGCATCATCTTCCGCCTGGTGTACGAGCAGGACCCGGACCGCGGCGTGGCCAACGCCATCTGGGTCGGCGTGCACGACACCTTCAGCGAGGCCTCCGCCTGGCCCGGTGCCCGGCCGCGGCCGGACTCCGGCCTGGAGTCCTCCGGCGGCGGCTCGTACACCACCGCCGCCGCGGCGGACGCGGCGGACCCGGCCGACCTGCCGCTGGTCGGCGTCCCCCCGCAGGACCTCACCGGCGCCGCCGACGCCGAACCCGCCGAGTCCGCGGATGACGGCGGGGTGTCGGGCACCGTCTGGGTGGACTTCTCCAGGGGCGGCGGCGGTGAGCCGGGTGTGATCGACCCGGGCGAGAAGGCCCTGGCCGGCATAGAGGTCGAGGCCGTACGGGACGGCGAGGTCGTCGCCACCGCCACCACCGGCGAGAACGGCACCTACACCCTTCCGGCCGAGGCGGACGGCGCGCGGCTGCGGCTGCCGGCGTCCAACTTCACCGAGGCGTACAACGGCGTCAACTGGCTCGGCCCGTCCCTGATCACCCCCGCCATCATCGCCTCCTACGTGTGGATGTGGGCGGGCTTCGCGATGGTGCTGATCGCGGCGGGCCTGGCGGGCGTACCGCGGGAGCTGCTGGAGGCGGCCCGGGTGGACGGGGCGAACGAGTGGCAGGTCTTCCGCCGGGTCACGGTGCCGCTGCTGGCCCCCGTGCTGGCGGTCGTCCTCGTCACCCTGATGATCAACGTGCTGAAGATCTTCGACCTCGTCTACATCATCGCCCCGGGCGCCACCCAGTCCGACGCGAACGTCCTGGCGCTCCAGCTGTACCTGTCGTCCTTCGGCACCGGCGCCGACCAGGGCGTCGGCAGCGCCATCGCGGTGCTGTTGCTGCTGCTGGTGGTGCCGGTGATGATCTTCAACATCCGCCGGCTGAGAAGGGAGCGCTCATGACGGACACCAGCCGGCCCGCCGGCCGGGGGCCCTGGGGGTCCCCCCGGCGGAGCGAGGGGGAGGGGTGCTCCCCGGACGAGCACGGCGGCGTTCGCCGGCCGAGGAGGGGGGACCGACGGTGAGCACTCTCTCCAGAACCACGCCCGGCCCCGGGCCCGGCCCCGCGGCCGCTCCCGGGCACGAGGACGGCGGCGGGCGGGCCCGGCAGTCGCTGGGCTCACGGATCGCCGCCCTCACCGGCCACTGGGCGGTGCGCTTCACCCTGGTGGTGATCGCCTTCCTGTGGCTGCTGCCCACCACCGGCCTGCTGCTGTCGTCCTTCCGCGACCGGTCCGACATCGCCTCCTCCGGCTGGTGGACGTCGCTGGGCGACTGGTCGCAGCTGACGGCGGCCAACTACGAGGCGCTGCTGAAGAACGACGCCATCACCGACTCCCTGCTGACCACCCTGGTCATCACCGTGCCCTCCACGGTGCTGGTGGTGGTCATCGGCTCGCTCGCCGGATACGCCTTCGCCTGGCTGGACTTCCCCGGCCGCGACTGGTGGTTCCTGCTGGTGGTCGGGCTGCTGGTGGTGCCGGTCCAGGTGGCGCTGATCCCGGTGGCGAAGCTGTTCAACACCCTGGGCATCTTCGAGACCACCATCGGTGTGGTGGTCTTCCACACGGCGTTCGGACTGCCCTTCGCCATCTTCCTGCTGCGGAACTTCTTCGCGGAGATCCCGCGCGAACTACTGGAGGCGGCGCGGCTGGACGGCGCGAACGAGGTGCGGCTGTTCACCCGGGTCGTCCTGCCGCTGGGCGCCCCGGCGATCGCCTCGCTGGGCATCTTCCAGTTCCTGTGGGTGTGGAACGACATGCTGGTCGCGCTGATCTTCGCCGACGCCGGCGATCCGCCGATCACGGTCGCGCTCCAGCAGCAGGTGCGGCAGTTCGGCAACAACATCGACGTGCTGGCCTCCGGCGCGTTCGTCTCGATGGTGATTCCGCTGGCGGTGTTCTTCGCCTTCCAGCGGCAGTTCGTCTCGGGTGTGATGGCGGGCGCGGTGAAGTAGCGGGCCCGCACACGGACGAGGGGGGCGGCCGGCCGGCCGCCCCCCTCACCGCTGTCCCGTGCGTGCGGGTCAGCGGTTGCTGCGCAGCAGGGTGCGCATCGTGCGCATGGCCACGGACAGATTGGCCAGGTCGAAGGTCTCCGAGTCCCGGATCTCCTCCAGCGTGGCGCGGGCCCGGCCCAGCACGGCGGCGCTCTTGGCCTCCCACGCCTTGAAGCGCTGCTCGGGCGTGGCGCCGCCGTCCCCGGAGGCGAGCACGTCGGCCGTGAGCAACTGGTGGGCGGCGTAGAGGTCCTCGCGGATCGCCGCGCGGGCCATCGACTGCCAGCGGTCGTTCCGGGGCAGCTCGCTGACCCGGTCCTGGAGCTCGGTGATGCCCAGCCGGTCGGCGAGGTCGTAGTGCACCTCGGCGACGTCCAGCAGTTCCCGGCCGGTGCGGTCGGCGACGGCGACCACGTCCAGGGCGGGGAAGACGGAGGAGAGACCCGCCACCCGCAGTGCCAGCTCACCGGGCACCCCGGCAGCGGTCAGCTCGTCGTGGACGCGCTGGAACCACTCCAGGTCGGTGCCCCGCAGCAGCTTGGGCAGCTCGGACCAGACCACCTCCACCCGGTCCCGGAAGACGTCGACGGTCTCGGCGAGCCGCAGCGGCTGCGGCCGGTTGTTCAGCAGCCAGCGGGTGGCGCGCTCCACCAGCCGGCGGGCGTGCAGCCGGATACGGGTCTGGACGTCGGCGGCGACGGTGTTGTCGAGTGCCTCCACCTCGTCCCAGACGCGGGCCAGGTCGTAGATCTCCCGGGCCGCGGTGTGCGCCCGCACGATCTCCTCGGTGGCGGCCCCGGTCTCCTCCCGCATCCGGTGGGCCAGGGTCGAACCGCCGGTGTTGACCATGTCGTTGACCAGCAGGGTCGTGATGATCTCGCGCCGCAGCGCGTGCTGCTCGATCCGCTCGGGGAAGCGCTCGCGCAGCGGGGTGGGGAAGTAGGCGTGTGCCAGCTTCTGCAGGTACGGGTCGTCCGGCAGGCCGGTGTCCACCAGCTCCTCGGTGATGGCGATCTTGGTGTACGCCAGCAGGACCGCCAGCTCCGGCTGGGTGAGGCCGCGGCCGTGCGCCAGCCGGTCGCGGATCTGCCGGTCGGCGGGCAGGAACTCCAGCTGCCGGTCCAGCCGGCCCTGGCGTGCCAGGGTGCGCATGAACCGCTGGTGGGCGTGGAGCAGGTCGGGGGCCTGCCGCATCGCGTTGGCCAGGGCGACGTTCTGCGTGTAGTTGTTGCGCAGCACCAGCTCGGCGACCTCGTCGGTCATCTCGGCCAGCAGGGCGTTGCGCTGCTTGACCGTCATGTCGCCCGCGGCGACGACCGAGTTGAGCAGGATCTTGATGTTGACCTCGTGGTCGGAGGAGTCCACGCCCGCGCTGTTGTCGATCGCGTCGGTGTTGATCCGCCCGCCGTTCGTCGCGAACTCGATGCGGCCGAGCTGGGTGAGGCCCAGGTTGCCGCCCTCGCCGACGACCCTGGCCCGCAGGTCCGCCCCGTCCACCCGGATCGCGTCGTTGGCCTTGTCGCCGACGTCGGCGTGCGTCTCGGTGGACGCCTTCACGTAGGTGCCGATGCCCCCGTTCCACAGCAGGTCCACCGGTGCGGTGAGGACGGCCCGCATCAGCTCGGCCGGGGTCATCCTGGTGACGCCGTCCGCGATGCCCAGCGCCTCGCGCACCTGCGGGGTGACGGGGACGGACTTGGCGCTGCGGGGGTGGACGCCGCCGCCGGGGGACAGCAGCGAGGTGTCGTAGTCGGCCCAGGAGGAGCGCGGCAGCTCGAACAGCCGGCGGCGCTCGGCGTACGAGACGGCCGGGTCCGGATCCGGGTCGAGGAAGATGTGCCGGTGGTCGAAGGCGGCGACCAGCTTGATGTGCTCGCTGAGCAGCATGCCGTTGCCGAAGACGTCGCCGGACATGTCGCCGATGCCGACGACCGTGAAGTCCTCGCCCTGGGTGTCGTGGCCCAGCTCCCGGAAGTGCCGCCTGACCGACTCCCAGGCGCCGCGGGCGGTGATGCCCATGGTCTTGTGGTCGTAGCCGGCCGAGCCGCCGGAGGCGAAGGCGTCGCCCAGCCAGAAGCCGTAGGCGGTGGCGACCTCGTTGGCGATGTCGGAGAAGGCCGCGGTGCCCTTGTCGGCGGCGACCACCAGGTAGGTGTCGTCCCCGTCGTGCCGCACCACCCGCTCGGGCGGCACGACGTGGCCGTCCACGAGGTTGTCGGTGATGTCGAGCATGCCGGAGATGAAGGTCTTGTAGCAGGCGATGCCCTCGTTCAGCCAGGCCTCGCGGTCCTCCGCCGGGCTGGGCAGGCGCTTGCCGACGAAGCCGCCCTTGGCGCCGACCGGCACGATCACCGTGTTCTTGACCTCCTGGGCCTTCACCAGGCCGAGGATCTCGGTGCGGAAGTCCTCCCGCCGGTCGGACCAGCGCAGCCCGCCGCGGGCGACCTTGCCGAACCTCAGGTGCACGCCCTCCACCCGTGGCGAGTACACCCAGATCTCGTACGCCGGGCGGGGCGCGGGCAGGTCCGGGATGGCCTGCGGGTCGAACTTCATCGACACGTACGCGTGCGGCAGGCCGGAGCCTGCGTCGCGGGGCTGGAAGTAGTTGGTGCGCAGGGTGGCCCTGACGAGGGTGAGGAACGAGCGCAGGATGCGGTCCTCGTCCAGCGAGGCGACCTCGTCCAGCGCCCCGTCCAGCTCCTCCAGCAACCCGTCGGTCAGCTCGCGGCCCGCTCCCGTGCGGTCCGGGGAGAGCCGGGCCTCGAAGAGGCTGACCAGCAGCCGGGTGGTGTGGACGTTCCGGCGGAGGGTGTCCTCCATGTAGTCCTGGCTGAAGGGCGAGCCGGCCTGCCGCAGGTACTTGGCGTACGCGCGCAGCACCATCGCCTGGCGCCAGGTCAGCCCGGCGGAGAGCACCAGCGCGTTGAAGCCGTCGCTCTCGGCCGCGCCGGTCCACACGGCGGCGAAGGCCTCCTGGAAGCGCTCGCGGGCGTCACCGACCGCACCCCGCTCCTGGCCGGCGGGCAGCCGGAGCCCGAAGTCGTAGATCCACACCCGGGAACGGTCGGCGCGCCGCAGCTCGTAGGGGCGCTCGTCGATGACCTCCACGCCCATCGCCTGGAGGACCGGCAGAACGGCGGAGAGCGAGACCGGCTCGCCGGTGCGGTAGATCTTCAGCCGGCGCTCACCGGGAGCGGCCCCGACCGGCTCGTACAGGTTGAGCGCGAAGTCCCCGGCCCCGCCGGCGCCACCGGCACCACCGGCGTCTTCGGCGCCCGCTCCGCTCTCCAGCCGCCTCAGGTGCTGGAGGTCGGCGACGGCGGTACGGGGCGGGAAGTCGGCCTTGTAGCCCTCGGGGAAGGCGTCCGCGTAGCGGTGGGCGAGAGCGGCCGCCTGTTCCTCGCCGCACTCGGCGACCAGCGCCTCGGAGAAGCCGTCCGCCCAGGAACGGGCCGCCTCGGCGAGCCGGGCCTCGATCCGCTCCCCGTCCGCCTCGGTCAGCACGGTCAGTTCGGTGCCCTGCGGGACGCGGATGACGAAGTGCAGCCGGGCGAGGACCGACTCGGTGTTCCAGGCGGTGAAGTCGACGCCGGTGCCGCCCAGTTCCTCGGTGAGGATGTCGGTCATCCGCAGCCGCACGGCGGTGGTGTAGCGGTCGCGCGGCAGGTAGACCAGCGCGGAGTAGTACCGGCCGTACTCGTCCTGCCGCAGGTAGAGGCGGAGCTTGCGGCGTTCCTGGAGGTAGAGCACGGAGGTGACGATGGAACGGAGCTCACCGACCGGGATCTGGAAGAGCTCGTCGCGCGGGTAGGTCTCCAGGATCTGCAGCAGGTCGCGGCCGTCGTGGCTGTCGGGGGTGAAGCCCGCGGCGGCGACGACCTCCTCGACCTTGCGGCGGATGACGGGGACGCGGCGCACCGACTCGGTGTAGGCGGCCGAGGAGAACAGGCCGAGGAAGCGGCGCTCGCCGACGACGTTGCCCGCCTCGTCGAACTTCTTCACCCCGATGTAGTCCAGGTACGAGGGGCGGTGCACGGTGGCGCGGCTGTTGGCCTTGGTGAGCACCAGCAGCCGGGGCTCGCGGGCCTTGGCGCGGACGCCGGCGGGGAGCCGGTTGAAGGAGGGCGAGGCCGGGTGGGTGTGGTGCCTGTCGTCCTCTCCGGTCCCGGCCGCGGGGTCCCGGCCGTCGGCGGTCTCGGCGGTGGTCTCGGAGGCAGTCTCGGTGGCGGTGCCGTCGGTGGCGGCGTCGGCCTGGCGCGGATCGGAGCGCAGGATGCCCAGTCCGGTGCCGGGCACGGCGGTGAGCAGCAGTTCCTCCGTGCCGTCGGCGGCGGTCTCGGAGGTCAGGTCGTACTCGCGGTAGCCGAGGAAGGTGAAGTGGTCGGCGGCGAGCCAGCGCAGCAGCTCGCGGGCCTCCTCGACCTCCTGCCCGGACACCTCTCCGGCGCGCGGCTCGTCGGGCAGTCCGTCGGCGATCCGCACCGCGGCGGTCCGCATCTTCTGCCAGTCCTCGACCGCCTCGCGGACATCGGACAGGACGCGCCGCAGATCGGCGGTGATCCCGCGCAGGTCCTCGTGGTCGGTCTCGCGGTCGATCTCGACATGGATCCAGGACTCGACGACCGCGTCGTGCGGCAGCTCGTTCCGGGTGTGGGTGCCGGCGACCGGGGAGTGCGGGTCGCGGCCGGCGTCCAGCACCTCCAGCAGCCTGCCGGTGATGTCGCGGCGGACGACGACCTGGGGGTGGATCACCAGGTGGATGCCGCGACCCTGCCTGGTCAGCTCGTTGGTGACCGAGTTCACCAGGAAGGGCATGTCGTCGGTGACGATCTCGACGACGGTGTGGGTGCAGGTCCAGCCGTTCTCGTCGACGGACGGGGTGTGCACCCGGACGTCGGCGGTGCCCTGCGGGCGCTCCTGGGCCAGCCGGTAGTGGGAGACCGCGGCTCCGTAGACGTCGACCGGATCGCGGTCGGTGAGGTCCTCGGGCGCGGTGTGCAGGTAGTAACGCTGGAGGTACGCGCCGAGGGTCCCGGTGCCCAGGCCCGGTACCGGCCTGCTTCCGGCCGGAGTGCTGTCGGCTACCCGGGCGGCTCGTTCGAGCAGCTCGGCCTTTGCCTCGTCCAGCTTGGTCTGCATCGTCTGGCTCCTGTCGCGCGCCGTTGCGTGACGTCAAGGTGGTGAGGGCACGACGCCGACACACACAGTGTCCGCTTCGGCGGGGCGTCATGCCGGGAGGGAGGGTGACCGGCGACGGCCCCGGCACCACGGCGCCGGGGGCCCACTGCGGAGGCGACGCTGCCTTCCGGGGGTACCTCGCTGATCACGTGGTCAGGCTAACCCACCTCATCGATCGCATGTGTACAAAATCTCAGAGTTAACTTCTACGATACGTATAACGAAACGGGGCGGGCACCCCGCCCTTCTCGTCCTCCTCTCCGCCGGGCCCTCCTTCCGTCTTCCCCGGGCCTCCTCCGGCACCCTCTTGGCAACACGCCGCCGGAGGAGGACGTCGGAAGGAAGACGTTCCGGCCGGGGGGCCGCCCATGCCGGAGAACAGGACGGAGCGCACCGGGGACACCGCGAGCGTCCCACAGGAGACGGACGGGACCGCACCCGCCGTCCTCGTCGCGACCGGTGACGCCGCGGAGTCGCCGGAGGTGCTCCGTCCGTCGCGTTCAGCCCTCCGCGACCAGCTCCTCGGCCACCTCGACGGCCTCGGCGAGGGTGTCCACCACCGGCACCCCGGCCACCGCCAGGCCGGCCCGGCTGTGCGCGCCGCCGGTGTACAGCACGGCCCGTACGCCCACCCGGGCGGCCGCGACGGCGTCGTCCAGCGCGTCGCCGACCACCACGGTGCGGCGCGGGTCGAAGCCGCCCAGCGCCGCCACGTGCGCCGCCATCTGCCGGGCCTTGCCCCGGACGTTCCCGTCGGCGCTGCCGTCCACCCGGACGAAGTGCTCCTCGATGCCGTGGCGGCGCACCAGCGGCACCAGGTGCTCGTGCCGGGCCAGGGAGCACAGCGACTGGGTCAGCCCGGCCGCCCGCCGCGCGGCCAGCAGTTCCGCGGCGCCCTCGGTGAGCCCCACCCGCTCGACACGGTCGAAGTAGTGCCGGTGGAAGACCTCGTCCATCCCGGCCCACTCCTCGGCCGTCGGCAGCCGCCCCATCAGCCGCTCGTAGAAGCGCGTCACCGGCACGCAGTACAGCTCCTGGTAGCGGGCCAGGGTGAGGGGCGGCAGACCGAGCTCGGCGAGCGACGCGTTGGTGGCCGCGACGACCGCCTCGATGTCGTGCAGCAGCGTGCCGTTCCAGTCCCACACGATGTGGGCTCCGCGGGTCTCCGGGTCCATGCCCATGACGGTAGGGGATACCGGTGACAGCCGGGTAGGACGGACCGCGGCGGGACCGGGGCCATGACCGGGCTCAGCCCGGCTCAGCCCTTGCTCAGCCCGGCTCAGCCCTTGCTCAGCTCAGCCAGGACGTTCTCGATCTCCTGGGTGGCGTACCACAGCAGTTCGTGGTCGTCCGCGCCGTCCACGGTGAACCGGGCGTCCTCGTCGCCCTGGTCGGCGGCGCCCAGCGCGGCGGCCGCCGCGGCCACGGCCGCCTCGGCGTCCGCCCCGTCGGCGTGCACGGCGGCGGCCTTCGCCAGCGGCACGGACCGCCCGATCCGCACCTCGCCGAGCGCGGCCGGGTCCAGGCCGCGGTCCGGATCGGCGACCGCCTCGCGGTCGGGGACGTCCACCGCCACCACGACCCGGCGCCGCGGAGCCGCCGGATCGACGGCCAGCAGCCGCAGGGAGGCCTGCGCGGCCCGGCCGAGCGCGGCGTACTCCAGCTCCTCCAGGTCGCCGGAGAGGTACCACTCGCGCAGTCCGGGGGTGACCGCGTAGGCCGTCAGCGGCCCGGGGCCCAGCTCGCCCCTGCGGTGCGCGTCCGCGAGGGCGGCCGGAGTCAGGGGGACGTAGACGCGCATCGCTACCGCTTTCGTGTGAGGCCGGTCCGGGTGCCCCGTCAGCATACGGCGGGCGCGGGGCGCCCGGCGCTCATGGCTCCACTCCGCCGCTCCACGCCGTCCCGGTACCACGCCGCAGGTCAGCGGCGTGCGGCGGCAACTCGCGCAAGCACGTCCACCGGATAGGTGAAAGACGCCGGGCCTGTTTCCACGTGTCGCCGCACGTTGCCTCTTCGGGGCCGCACCAGTAGAACCGAAGCGGAAGTTACCCGTCAGTAAACAAGCTGCGGCGGGAAAGCCGACCGGAAAACGGGGAAAGACCATGCCGACCACCAACCGCACCGCACCACCCGGCCGCCGGGACCCCGGACGGCCCGCCTCCTCCGCCGTACTCGCCGCCCGGCGGCGTGAACGCGACCGGCTCCCGCACTACTGGTTCGCCCACCGGCTGGTGCTCGTCCTCAGCGGCCAGCGACCGGTCCACCTGCTGCTCGGCCACGCCCGCGACGAGGCGTACGAGCAGCTGACCCGGCTCGCCCCGCACACCCCGCTGCGGCCCGCCCCGGGGGGCGGACCGGCTCCCGTGGTGCGGCAGGTCGGCTGGTCCCAGCCCCGTCCCGGCGCGGTCGAGGCGTTCGCCCGCATCGCCGTCGGCGACCGGCTCCGCGCCCTCGCCTTCCGGCTGGAACGGGTCCGCGACCAGCGCTGGATGTGCTCCGCCGTCGAACTCGACACCGTGCCCTGAGCCCCGGCCGCCCGGCACCGGCCGCCGCGGGTACGGGGCGCACGGACACAGGGCGCACGGGTACGGCGAAAGCCCCGGGGCCGGGCATCCGTCACGGATGCCCGGCCCCGGGGACCGGCCGGCCGCCGCGCCCGGCGGCCGGTGCCTCACTTCTTGCGGCGGCGGCCCTTCTCCTTCTGGGCCCGGCGGCGCTCGGCGCGCGTCATGCCGTCCGCGGGCGAGCGGACCGGCCCGCCGTCACCGTTGTCGAAGTCGCCCTCGACGACCCCGCCCTCGCCGTCCACCGTCGGAGCGGAGAAGTGCAGCCGGTCCGGGCGCTGCGGCGCCTCCAGGCCCTTGGCCCGGATCGCCGGACGGCCTCCGGCCCCGACCCCGGCGGGAGCCTCCTCCTGCGGCGCCTTCCCCATCGGGACGGGCTCGGCCTCCTCGACCGGCACCTCCTCGACCCGCTGCTCGACCTGGACCTCCAGGTTGAACAGGTAGCCGACGGACTCCTCCTTGATGCCGTCCATCATCGCCACGAACATGTCGAAGCCCTCGCGCTGGTACTCCACCAGCGGGTCGCGCTGCGCCATGGCCCGCAGGCCGATGCCCTCCTGGAGGTAGTCCATCTCGTAGAGGTGCTCACGCCACTTGCGGTCGAGGACCGAGAGGACCACCCGGCGCTCCAGCTCCCGCATGATCTCCGAGCCGAGCTGCTTCTCGCGCTCCTCGTACTGCTCGTGGATGTCGTCCTTGATGGTCTCCAGGATGTAGTCCGCCGTGACGGCGTCCCGGCCCCCGGCGGCCTCCTCCAGGTCCTCGATGGTGGCCGTCACCGGGTAGAGCTGCTTGAAGGCGCTCCACAGCCGGTCCAGGTCCCACTCCTCCGCGAAGCCCTCGGAGGTCTCGGCCTCGACGTAGGCCTCGATGGTGTCGTCCATGAAGTGGATGATCTGCTCGTGCAGGTCCTCGCCCTCCAGGACGCGGCGGCGCTCGCCGTAGATGACCTCGCGCTGCCGGTTGAGGACCTCGTCGTACTTCAGGACGTTCTTGCGGATCTCGAAGTTCTGCTGCTCGACCTGGGACTGCGCCGAGGCGATGGCCCGGGTGACCATCTTGTTCTCGATCGGGACGTCGTCGGGCACGTTGGCCATGGCCATCACGCGCTCGACCATCTGCGCCTTGAACAGCCGCATCAGGTCGTCGCCGAGGGAGAGGTAGAAGCGGGACTCGCCCGGGTCGCCCTGACGGCCGGAACGGCCGCGCAGCTGGTTGTCGATACGGCGGGACTCGTGCCGCTCGGTGCCCAGCACGTACAGGCCCCCGAGCCCGACGACCTCGTCGTGCTCGGCTGCCACCGCACGCTCGGCCCGCTCCATGGCGGCGGGCAGGGCGGCCGCCCACTCCTCGGCGTTCTCCACCGGGTCCAGGCCCTTGTCCCGCAGCTCCGCCTCGGCGATGTTGTTGGGGTTGCCGCCGAGCATGATGTCCGTACCGCGGCCGGCCATGTTCGTGGCGACCGTCACGGCGCCCTTCCGGCCCGCCTGGGCGACGATCACGGCCTCACGCGCGTGGTTCTTGGCGTTGAGCACCTCGTGCGGCACACCGCGCTTCGTCAGCTGCTGCGACAGGTACTCGGACTTCTCGACCGAGGTGGTGCCCACCAGGACCGGCTGGCCCTTCTCGTGCCGCTCGGCGATGTCGTCGACGACCGCGTCGAACTTCGCCACCTCGGTGCGGTAGATCAGGTCGGACTGGTCCGCGCGGACCATCGGGCGGTGGGTCGGGATCGGGACCACGCCCAGCTTGTAGATCTGCTGGAACTCGGCGGCCTCGGTCATGGCCGTACCGGTCATGCCCGACAGCTTGCCGTAGAGGCGGAAGAAGTTCTGGAGGGTGATCGTGGCGAGCGTCTGGTTCTCGTCCTTGATCTCCACCCCCTCCTTCGCCTCGATCGCCTGGTGCATGCCCTCGTTGTAGCGGCGGCCCGCGAGGATACGGCCGGTGTGCTCGTCGACGATCATGACTTCGCCGTCCAGGACGACGTAGTCCTTGTCCCGCTTGTAGAGCTCCTTCGCCTTCAGGGCGTTGTTGAGGTAGCCGATGAGCGGGGTGTTGGTCGCCTCGTAGAAGTTGTCGATACCGAGCAGGTCCTCGATCCGCTCCACACCCCGGTCCAGGATCGCGACCGTGCGCTTCTTCGGGTTGTACTCGTAGTCGTGCGTGGCGCGGAGCTTCTCCAGCTTCAGCTTCTCGTCGGGCCTGCTGTACATCTCCTCCTGGACGAGCACGCCGTCCAGCTTCCGCACCAGCTTGGCGAAGTCGGCGTACCACTTGGTGGCCCGGTCGGCCGGACCGGAGATGATCAGCGGCGTCCGGGCCTCGTCGACCAGGATGGAGTCGACCTCGTCGACGATCGCGAAGTTGTGGCCGCGCTGGACCAGCTCGTCCTTCGACCACGCCATGTTGTCGCGCAGGTAGTCGAAGCCGAACTCGTTGTTGGTGCCGTAGGTGATGTCGCAGGCATACTGCTCGCGGCGCTGCGCCGGGGTCATGTTGGCGACGATGCAGCCGACCGTCAGACCGAGGAACTTGTGGACCCGGCCCATCATGTCCGAGTCGCGCTGGGCCAGGTAGTCGTTGACCGTGATCAGGTGGACGCCCTTGCCCGAGAGGGCGTTGAGGTACGCCGGCAGGGTGCCGACGAGCGTCTTTCCCTCACCGGTCTTCATCTCGGCGACATAACCCATGTGCAGCGCGGCGCCACCCATGAGCTGCACGTCGTAGTGACGCTGTCCGAGCACGCGCTTGGCGGCCTCGCGGACCGTGGCGAAGGCCTCGGGCAGCAGGTCGTCGAGGCTCTCGCCGTCCACGAGGCGCTCCTTGTACTCGTCCGTGAGCGCCCGCAGCTCGGCGTCGGAGAGGTCGACGAAGTCCTCCTCGATCGACGACACCTGGTCCGCGATGCGGTGCAGCTTGCGCAGGATCTTGCCTTCACCTGCACGCATGATCTTGCCGAAGACGGACACTTGGGCTGGCTCCTTGGCGGTCGGGCCTGGCACGGGTCTGGTGCGCGGGCACGGCGGACCCGTCTTCCCCGGGCCTGCCGCACCGGCCATCGTATGCGAGGGGCACCGGGCCCCAGTACCCCCAACGTGCCGGAGACTCGGATGGTGCCGCATCCGCCCGATCGGACGACCGGCACAATTCCTCCCATGCGACCTGTAACCCTCAGCACCGAACGCCTGCTGCTGCGTCCCTTCGAACCGCGGGACGTCCCGGCGGTCCACGCGGCCTGCCAGGACCCGGACATCCTGCGCTGGACCGCGGTCCCCGAGCCGTACGAGCGGCGGCACGCGCAGGAGTTCGTGCTGAGCCTCGCCCCGGCGGGCTGGCGCGAGGACACCGCGTACAACTTCGGCGTGTTCGACCGGGACGGGGAGCTGGTCGGCTCGATGGGGCTGGTACGGCTCGACCGGCTGCGCACCCCCGAGCACCAGGCCGAGCTGGGTTACTGGACCGCCAAGGAGCAGCGCCGCCGCGGCTACACCGCGGAGGCCGGGCGCGCGGTGGCCGACTGGGCCTTCGGGACGCTGGGCGTGGAGCGCCTGGAGTGGTACGCGGAGACCGGCAACGACGGCTCGCGGGCGGTCGCGCTGCGGCTGGGGTTCGTCATGGAGGGGACCCTGCGGGCGCGGATAGCGCACCGGGGGACCCTGCGGGACGCGTGGGCGGGATCGCTGCTGCCGTCGGACTGGGGCCGCCCGGCGGCCACCCCGTACCTGCCGGCGCCGTGACCCGTCGCTCCCGGAGCCTCCGCCCGCTGTCGGTGGCGGCCTCTATCGTCGGACCATGACCACCACCGACACCGACACCGACACCGCCGCCGTCGGCTCCGGAGCCGTGCTCTCCCTCTCCGCCGCCGAGGCCCGCCGGATCGCCCTGCGCGCGCAGGGCCTGCTGGGCGCGCCCGACCGCCGGGCCGGTGTGCGGGGGGTGCTGCGGCGGCTGGGCGCCGTACAGCTGGACACCATCTCGGTCCTGGCCCGCTCCCACGAGCTGGTGCCGTACGCGCGGCTGGGCGCGGTCGGCCGCCCGGCCGTGGAGGCGGCGTACTGGAGTGGGGGGCGCGCCTTCGAGTACTGGTCGCACGCCGCCTGCGTCCTGCCCGTCGAGGAGTGGCCCCATTTCGCCTTCCGCCGCCGGGCGTACCGGGCCCGGGGCCACCGCTGGCACCGCATGGAGGACTCCGGGCGCTCCTGCGCCACCGTCCGGGAGCGCCTGCGGGCCGAGGGGCCGCTGACCGCCACCGAGCTGGGCGGCGCCAAGAACGGCGGCGAGTGGTACGACTGGTCCGAGACGAAGATCGCGGTGGAGTGGCTGCTCGACACCGGCGAGGTGGTCTGCACCGAGCGGCGCGGCTGGAAGCGGGTGTACGACCTGGCCGAGCGGGCCGTCCCCGGCGAGCTGCACCACGACGACCTGGACGACCACGAGTGCCTGCGGCGGCTGGTCGCCCAGGCGGGGGCGGCGATGGGCGTGGCCACCCGGGCGGACCTGGCCGACTACCACCGGCTGAAGGGCGGGCAGGTCGACGCGGTGGTGGCCGGGACGGGCCTGGTGCCGGTGGAGGTCGAGGGCTGGGGCAGGCCCGCCTGGGCGGACCCGGCGGCGCTGGAGGCGGAATCCGCGGCTCGCCGGGAGCGGCACCGCACCACGCTGCTGTCGCCGTTCGACTCGCTGATCTGGGACCGCAGGCGCACCGAGCGGATCTTCGGCTTCACCCACCGGCTGGAGGCGTACGTCCCCCGGGCCCGGCGGATACACGGCTACTTCGCGATGCCGCTGCTGGCCGGCGGGCGGCTGCTGGGCCGGGTCGATCCGGCGCGCGAGGGCCGGACACTGGTGGCCCGGCAGGTGTCGATGGCCGGACGCGGAGCGGTGGAGCCGATGGCGCGGGCGCTGTGGGAGGCGGCGGACTGGGTGGGCTGCGAGGCGGTCCGCGTGGAGCGCTGCGAGGACCCGGAGTCGGCGGCGGCACTCACCGCCGCGCTCGCCCGGGGCGGCGTCTGACGCCCCGTCCGGCGGTCCGGACGTCCGGTCTCATCTGATCTCGAGGATCTTCTCCCGCATCGCGTAGACCACGGCCTCCATCCGGGAGTGCAGCTGGAGCTTCTCCAGGATGTTGCGGACATGGTTCTTCACGGTGTTCTCGCTGATGAAGAGTTCCTTGGCGATGTCCCGGTTGTTCATGCCGGTGGCGACGAGCTTGAGCACCTCCAGCTCCCGGTCGGTCAGCCGGGGCGCGGGCACCAGCCGCTTCTCGTCGGTGCGCTGGATCATCGACTTGAACTCGGTCAGCAGTTTCGCCGCCATCGACGGACTGATCTGGGACTGCCCGTCGGCGACGGCGCGGATCGCGGTGGAGACCTCGTCGGTGGAGATCTCCTTGAGCAGGTAGCCGGTGGCCCCCGCCTTGATCGCGTCGTAGAGGTCGGCCTCCTCGTCACTGATCGTCAACATGATGATCTTCGCACTGGGGGCCACCTCCTTGATCGAGGTGCAGGCCTCGATGCCGCCCCGCCGGGGCATCCGCACGTCCATCAGGACGATGTCGGGGAGCAGGTCCGCGGCCTTCTCCACGGCCTCGGCACCGTCCCCCGCCTCGCCGACGACCTCGATGTCCTCCTCCTGCGCGAGGACGATCTCCAGACCGCGCCGGAAGAGGGCGTGGTCGTCGACCACCAGGACCCGGATGGGCTCGGGCTCCCTGCGCGGCCCGTGTTCCCCGTACGGCTCGTGTTCCCGCTCGTCCGCGGGGGCGGCGCCGCGGCCGCCGTGGTGCGCGCCGGACGTCACGGGCCCGAAGCTGTCCGCCATCGTTCCTCCCCCTGCAGCCAAGGCAACGCGGCACCAACCGGTCGGTGCAGGACGCCGGTTGGAGGTGACGCCATGATTCCATGCCCCGCCCCCCGCCGAATCCTCTCGATCGGCGGGGGGCGGGGCCGGTCCGCGGGTCAGCGGTCGTTCTCAGCCGCCGAGAGAACCTCCGGCACCGTGCGGGGGCTCCTCGACGAACGGGTCGGGCTCCAGGCGGATGACGCCGTAGTCATAGCCGTGCCGCCGGTAGACGACGCTCGGCAGCTTGCTCTCGGAGTCGACGAACAGGTAGAAGTCGTGCCCGACCAGTTCCATCTCGTAGAGGGCCTGGTCCAGCGACATCGGCGCCGCCGCGTGGGTCTTCTCCCGGACGACCAGCGGCCCCTCGCCCTGCACCTCCAGGGGTCCGACCCGGGTGGTGGGCGGCTGCCACTCCTCGTCCACCGCCGTCCGGCCCTCCAGGCGGCCGTCGTCCCCGACGCGCGCCGCGTTCGGAACGGTCATGGCCACCTCGTGTGCCGGAACCCGGCCGTGCCCGTTCCCGCGTCGTGCGCAGACCCGCTTGTCGTGCTGTTTGCGCAGCCTCGTCTCCAGCTTCTCCGTGGCGAGGTCCAGCGCTGCGTACGGATCGGCCGCCGCCGCCTCGGCGCGGATGACCGGGCCCCGGGAGCGCAGTGTGATCTCCACCCGGTCGGAACGGTCGGCCTGGCGGGGGTTGTGCTCCTTGGACACCTCGACGTCGAGGCGGATCACCTTGGCGTCGATCTTCTGGATCTTGTCCAGCTTGAGCTTGTCGACCACGTGCTTGCGGAACCGCTCCGGTACCTCTGTCTTGCGGCCCTTGACGACGATGTCCACGCAGAACTCCGTTCCCGGGCTGCTCCGCGCTCCGTGGCGGAGCACGCCCTTTGTGCACTGAGTCCGGATGGTGCGGTCATTTCCGGTCACCGTCCGGCGCTACGTCGGGTTGCGACTTTCACCTCCTCCTCCCCCGCCGGGGAGACCTCCACCCCCTTTTCCGCGGGGATGGCCAGCAAAGCCGGTCAAACGCCTTATAGCGCACATGACCCGTCATAGGGAACGGCAATCGCCATTCCTCACAACCGAACGTACCTCTCCTGGCGGACGCCCGGCACCCCCTGCCGACACTTACCTACGATCGGGTGTGCCATCGCGTTCACCTCCGCTCCAGCACGGCTCCACCTCCGCTCCGGCACGGCTCCGGCACCGCTCCGGCACGGCCCGCCGCCTCCCGCCGTGCCCGCTCCCCGGGTACGCGCCCGGCCGGCGCGGGCGCTCACCGTTCCGCGGCCGCGACCACGGCCGCACCGACCACCCGGCCGCCCGCCGCGGACAGCGCCCGCGCCGCCTCCGCCAGTGAGGCTCCGGTGGTCACCAGGTCGTCCACCACGACCACCGGGCCCTCCGCCGCCAACCGCCCGGCCCCGGCCGGGACTTCCAGCGCCCCCGCCAGATTGGCCGCCCGCTGCCGGGCGGTCAGCCCGGCCTGGTCGGCCACGGACCGCCGCTGCCGCAGCACCGCGAGCACCCGCGCGGGCCGTCCGCCGCGTCTGAGCTCCCCGGCCGCCGCCAGGGCGATCCGCCGCACCGGATCGTGGCCGCGCGCCGCCACCGCCCGGCGCGCGGACGGCACCGGCACCAGCAGCAGCGGCTCCGCGTCCGTCACGGGCGGCCCCGGGCGGCCCGCCGCTGCCGCCGCGTCCGCCGCCGCCCGTACGGACGCGGCCAGTACGCTCCCCAGCGGCGCGGCCAGCCGCAGCGCGCCGCGCTCCTTGTGCGCCAGCAGCACGGCCCGCGCCTCGTCGGCGTAGGGCAGGGCCGCGTACACCGCGGGCAGCCCCGGGGGCGGCGGGTGCGGCCGCACCCGCCGTACCGCGGCACGGGCCCCGTGCAGCAGCCCGGCGCACCGCCCGCACAGACCGGTGCGCGGCAGCCCGCAGCCCGCGCAGTCGGCCGGCAGCACCAGCCCGGCCAGCTCACCGGCCATGTCCCGCCACCACTCCCGCACGCCGTACATGCCGGAACACCTACCCCGGGTAGGCGGGAGTCGACCCCTCCTCGGTGACCAGTTCCCACTCGCCGTCGCGCGCGAGCCGGGCGATGCCCTCCTTGGTGTCGGCCAGCAGCGGCTCCTCCTCGTTCTCCGAGGCCGCCACCCCGGTCACCTCGTTGAGCCCCGGCAGCGTGGCCGGACTCACCGGTGAGCCGTCCGTCGCCGTGTAGCGCAGTTGCTGCACGCCGGCGGACTCCCGGCCGACGACCACCAGCCGGCTGTCACCCGCCCAGGAGGCGTCCACCACGTCCTCCATCCGCGGGGCGACCGGCCGCAGGCCGGTCACGGCGGTCCCGGACAGACCGCCGCCCACATCCTGCCGCTCGACGCGTCCGAGCTGCAGCGTCGTACGGCCGTCCACGCTGATCAGCAGCGCTATCCGCACCCCGTCCGAGGAGACCCGCAGGGCCTCGATCCGTCCGTCGCCGAGCCCCGTCACCTCGACCTCCTCCGGATCCTCCTGGCCGCCGCGCAACCGCAGCAGCCGGGGGTTCGCCGGATTCCGGTCGGCCACCCACAGATCGCCGAGCCCGTCCCAGCTCGGTGCCGTCAGCCTGTCCCCCTCCCGCTCCGCCTCGCTGGTCAGAACCGACTCCCCCAGGGCGACACCGGACGCGAGGGGGGCGACGTACAGCGAGCGGCCGTCCAGGGAGACCCCCGCGCCGCGCTCCTCGTCCCGGCTCACCGAGACCGCCCGCATTCCGGCCGGTCCGGCGCTGAAGGGCCCGGGCACCGGGGTGGTGCTCCCCGCTCCCCCCACCACCATGGCCAGCCGGTTCGCGGAGTCGATGAAGTACTGGCGGTGGTCCAGATCGCCGTTCAGCCGCCCCGGCGTGTACCCCTGCGCCTCCTCACCGGTCTGGGCGCACAGCTCCTCGCCACCTTCGCCCAGGGTCAGCCGGACACGGCCGATCTTGCTCGCGAGCTGGCCGTCCACGGTGTGCAGCAGCTGCGCCGCCATCCGCTCGCACTGGGCGCGGTCCACCCGGATCGGCCGCTCCTGCTCGTCCGCCTTCCCCCTGGTCAGCGGCACGGTCAGGGTGCCGGAGTCGTCCGGGGAGAGCCGCGTCCCGTCGGGGAGCCGGACATCGGCGGGGAACGCCGAGTCGACCACCGGGGCCAGCCAGCCGGTCGGGCCGTCCAGCAGCGTCCTGACCGTCTCGGTCACCGGGTCTATCCGGCGGCGCACGTACACCGGGTCGGCGACCAGCACGTCCCTGCCGCGCGTCACCGCGCCGGTGTCCGGGCCCAGGCTCGCGTAGTGGTAGATGTTGACCGGCTGGTAGATGCGCTGGAAGTCGGACTCGGCCACCACCAGCCCGTCCGGCAGCCGGTCGATGCGCCACTGCCCGTTTACCCGCGCGAGCTGGAACGTCTCCCGGTACGTGCCCTCGGCGGGACGGTACGCGTGCTCGCCGTCCACCACGGCGACGGTGGAGCCGGTGACCTCCATCGTGTGACCGGTGCTCTCCCGGCCGGTGGCGGCACCGCCCGGAGAGAGGACGCCGGGCGCGCCGTCGAGCACCGTCGTGCGGGCGAAGGGGTCCCAGCTCTCCGCCGCCCGGCCGGTCAGGTACTCGCGTGCGGTACTGAAGTCCGGCTCCTCGCTCGTCGTGGCCTCCAGGAAGCCGCGGACGATCTGCGCGGGCGGCGCGTCCTTCCGCGGGCTCACCCCGAACACCCGCACCTGCGAGTCGGCGTCGGCACGCAGCGAGGGGTTGACCCGGCGTACCTCTCCCTCGTCGGGCATCGACGCGCAGCCGGCGAGCAGCAGGGCGGCCGCGCCGGCCGCCGCCCCCGTCCTGCGCAGCGCCCGGCGGGCCGGACGCTCCGGGCGGGGGCGCCCGCCCGCCGTGCGGGTGCGCTCAGTCACCGTGCCGGTCGCCATGGTGTCGCCGCTCCTCCGTCGTCCGTGTCCGTACCCGGGGGCCGTGGCCGGGGGCATGCCCGGAGCCGTTCCCCGAGCCGTGCCGGGGACCACCGTCCGGGCCGTTCCCGTGCTCCGGGCCGTTCCCGTGCTCCGGGCCGTTCCCGTGCTCCGGAAGCCCGGACCGTGCTCCCGCCTCGCCGTCCCCCGGACCGAGCGGGGCCTGCCCGCCCTCCCCGGGCGGGCGGGCAGGCGGGAGCGCGGCCGGACCGGGCCCGTCCGCCGGCACCCGTTCCAGCTCCCGCCGGCGGCGGGAGTCGGCGGGCTCCAGCGGGATGGGCGAGCCGCGCAGCGTCCCGCCCGCGGTCTGCGGGATGGTCAGCCGGAACTGCGAGCCGCCGCCCGGTTCGCCCCAGGCCTGCAGCCAGCCGCCGTGCAGGCGGGCGTCCTCGACGGCGATGGACAGACCCAGCCCGGTGCCGCCGGTGGTACGGGCCCGGGCGGGATCGGCCCGCCAGAAGCGGTCGAAGACCCTGGCCGCCTCACCGGTCCTGAGCCCGACCCCGTAGTCGCGCACGGCGACGGCCACCGCTCCGCCGCCCGCGGCGAGACGGACCACGATGTCGCGGCCCTCACCGTGCTCGACGGCGTTGACCACGAGGTTGCGCAGCACACGCTCGATACGGCGGGCGTCGGCCTCCGCGACCACCGGCCGCTCGTCCCCCCGCACCCGGATACGGCTGCCCTTGTGCTCGGCGAGCGGCTCGGCACCCTCGATGACGCGCTTGACCACGTCGCGCAGATCGGTCGGCTCGGCCTCCAGCGCGGCGGCCCCGGCGTCGAAGCGGCTGATCTCCAGCAGATCCGCCAGAAGCGACTCGAAGCGGTCCAGCTGGCCCAGCAGCAGCTCGGCGGAGCGGGCCGTCACCGGGTCGAACTCGTCCCGCGCCTCGTGGATGACGTCCGCGGCCATCCGCACCGTGGTGAGCGGGGTGCGCAGCTCGTGCGAGACGTCCGAGACGAACCGGCGCTGCATCCGGGACAGCTCCTCCAACTGCTGGATCTTCATCTGGAGGTTTCTGGCCATCTTGTTGAACGACTCGCCCAGCCGCGCGATGTCGTCCTCGCCGGCGACCTTCATCCGCTCCTGGAGGCGTCCGGCGGCCAGCCGCTCGGAGATCCGGGCGGCCATCCTGACCGGGGTGACGACCTGGCGCACCACCAGCCAGGCGATGGCCCCCAGCAGTACCACCACGAAGACCCCGGCGGTGGCGAGGGTGCCCTTGACGAGGCTGAGGGACTTCTCCTCCTGACTGAACGGGAAGAGGTAGTACAGCTGGTACGGGTCGCCGTTGGGATCGCTGAGCCGCTTGCCTATGACCAGCGCGGCCTCGGTCCGGCCGTCGGCCAGCACGACCCTGCCGTACTGCCTGTGGGTGTCCGGGTTCTCGTCCAGCGCCTGGCGCAGCCGCAGCGAGACGCTGTCCTCGGGCAGCACCTTGCCGGAGGCCCGCGGCCCGTGTGCGCCGGTGCCCCCGCCCGCACCGAAGGTGCTCGCCTCCTCCTCGGAACTGAGCGCCACCAGGTAGTAGACGCCCTGCCCGCCGCTGGCGAGCTGCGTCACCAGGTTGGTCAGCCAGGTACCGGTGTCCTGGACCCCCCGGGGGCCGCTCCCGGACTCGCCCTCGGGTCCGCCGTCGGCCGCGGTGTCGGCCATCTGCTCGGCCACCGCGAAGCCCCCGGCGGCCTGGCTCTGCGCGGCCTGCTGCTTGGCCTCCAGCAGGCCGTAGCGGACCTGCCCGATCACCACCAGGCCGAGCAGCAGGACCACGGCGAGCGACATCAGCAGGGTGGTGGCCACCACTCGGAGCTGGATGTTGCGCCGCCACAGCCGCACCCCGGGCAGCAGCGGACGGCGCACCCAGCGGACGAACATCCGGAACACGGGGTGCGCCCGGCTGCCCGTCGCCCCCTCGGACAGCAGGCCGCCGGGGAGGAAGCCACCACCGCGCCGCATCTCAGCCGGGCCCGGCCTTGTACCCCACACCGCGTACGGTCACCACGATCTCCGGCCGCTCCGGGTCCTTCTCGACCTTGGAGCGCAGCCGCTGCACATGGACGTTGACCAGCCGGGTGTCCGCCGCGTGGCGGTATCCCCACACCTGCTCCAGCAGCACCTCACGGGTGAAGACCTGCCACGGCTTGCGGGCGAGGGCCACCAGCAGGTCGAACTCCAGCGGGGTCAGCGCGATCGACTGCCCGTCCCGCTTCACGGAGTGCCCTGCCACGTCGATGACCAGGTCACCGATGGTGAGCTGCTCGGGTGCGGGCTCCTCCGAGCGGCGCAGCCGCGCCCGGATCCGGGCCACCAGTTCCTTCGGCTTGAACGGCTTGACGATGTAGTCGTCGGCCCCGGACTCCAGGCCCACCACCACGTCGACGGTGTCGCTCTTGGCCGTCAGCATGACGACCGGCACCCCGGACTCGGCACGTATCAGCCTGCACACCTCGATGCCGTCCCGTCCGGGCAGCATCAGGTCGAGCAGGACAAGGTCGGGCTTGGTCTCGCGGAAGGCTGCGAGGGCCTTGTCGCCGTCCGACACGAACGACGGTTCGAAGCCTTCGCCGCGCAGCACGATGCCGAGCATCTCTGCCAGTGCGGTGTCGTCGTCGACGACCAGGACACGTCCCTTCATGCCCCCATCATCTCCCATCGCCCGGCAGTGGTTCCCCCGAGGGCGGCGGTGCGGCCGCGCACAGCTCCGCCAGCGCGTCACCGGTGACCGGCGAGATCACGCCGCGCTCGGTGACGACCGCCGTGATCAGCTCCGCCGGGGTGACGTCGAAAGCCGGGTTGTATGCCTGGGCACCCAGCGGGGCCACCGGGATACCGCTGCCCGCCTCGGCGCCGGCACCCGGCGCGGAGGGCGCCGCGAACTCCGTGACCTCGTGGCCGGGCCGCTGCTCCAACTCGATCGAACCGCCGTCGGCCGTCGTCAGGTCCACCGTGGTCAGCGGCGCCACGACGACGAACGGCACATGGTGGTAGCGGGCCAGTACGGCCAGTGGATAGGTGCCCACCT
Source organism: Streptomyces carminius (assembly GCF_002794255.1). GTDB lineage: Bacteria > Actinomycetota > Actinomycetes > Streptomycetales > Streptomycetaceae > Streptomyces > Streptomyces carminius. The sequence continues at coordinate 7,279 of NZ_PGGW01000069.1, read as the reverse complement.
TGTTCGCCACCGAGCCGTCCGCGGCGATCCGGTCGGCACCGACCAGCACCGCGTCGACCTCGCCCGCCGCGAACAGCGAGCCGGCCGCGCTGTCCGTGAGCAGCGTGTACGCCATGCCCTCCCGGGCCGCCTCGTACGCCGTCAGCCGCGCCCCCTGAAGCAGCGGCCGGGTCTCGTCCACCCACAGCCTGCGCAGTTCCCCGGCGCGGTGCACCGCCCGTACCACCCCGAACGCGGTGCCACCGCCGCCGGAGACCAGCGTCCCGGTGTTGCAGTGCGTGAGGACGCGGTAACCACCGCCCGGCAGCAGCTCGCCCAGCAGCGCCAGCCCGTGTCCGGCCATCCGCTCACTCGCCTCGGCGTCCTCCCGGTGCAGCGCCCGGGCCTCGGCGAGCGTCACGGCGGCCGCCTCCTCGTACTCCGCCCCACCGTCGACGGCCGCGCGGAAGGCCCGCTCGGCCCGGCGCACCCCGTGGGCGAGATTGGCCGCCGTCGGCCGGGCGTGCGCGAGCTGTTCGGCGGCGTCGGTCACGTCGTAGCCACGGGCGGCGGCCAGCGCGACCCCGTACGCGCCCGCCAGTCCCAGCAGCGGAGCGCCCCGCACCGCGAGCGAGCGGATCGCCTCCACCAGGGCGGGCACGTCCGTGCAGACGAGCTCGACCTCCTCGGCCGGCAGCCGGGTCTGGTCGATCAACACCAGCACCGGCCCTTCGGGGGGTTCCTCCCAGCGCAGTGCGGGAACGGGGAGCGGCACGTCGTCGTGGGCCAATACCGTGGATCGGTCCTCACTCTGGTCAACCATTCGAACAGTCTGCCCCTTCATCCAGCCGTCAGTCGAAGGCACCCGGGACCCGGAGGGCCCGCTCCATTCCGGCGCGCCCCATGGCACGATGGCTGCCGAACCACCAGTCGCACATCCCACGGCCGGGCCGCGAGAACACGAGGTGAACTGCAGTGAGTGACTCTCCGGGCTGGGCCTCGCCCGGATCCTCCCCCTCCGATCCTCCCCCTTCCTCCGGTGACGGCGCATCCGGTGGCGGCGCCGACGGGCGGCCACCCGTCGGCAAGGCACCCGGTGCCGGAGCACCCGGACAGCAGCCGCCCGCCGCGCCGCAGGGGTGGGGCGCGGCTCCTCCCCCGCCGCCGGGGCAGCCGGGCTGGGGCGGACAGCCGGGCTGGGACCAGTGGAACCAGCCGCCCGCCGCCAAGCCCGGTGTCATCCCGCTCCGCCCCCTGGGGGTCGGCGAGATCCTGGACGGGGCCATCTCCACCGCGCGCGCCCACTGGCGCACCGTCCTGGGCATCGCGCTCGGCGTCGCGGTCATGATCCAGCTCGCGTCCACCGTCGCCACCGGTGTCTGGCTGCGGGACAACAGCGGTCTCCAGGCCCTGGAGACCAAGACCGAGCCCACCATGGACGACCTGCGGGAAGCCCTCAACGGCATGCTGAGCACCCTGGGTGTCGGGATGCTGGCCACACTGATCGGCACGGTCCTCGCGACCGCGATGCTCACCGTGGTGGTCAGCCGGGCCGTCCTGGGCCGCCCCGTCTCCCTGGGAGAGGCGTGGCGGGACTCCCGGCCGCAGCTGCTGCGGCTGCTCGGCCTGACGCTGTTGGTGGGGCTCGTCGTGACCGGTGCGATCGTACTGGGCACCCTTCCCGGCGTCCTGCTCGCCTTCTCGGGCTCGACGGCGGGCGGCACGGTTCTCGGCCTCCTCGGCGGCTTCGCGGGCATTCTCGTCGCCGTCTGGCTGTGGGTCCGCTACTGCCTCTCCGCACCGGCGCTGATGCTGGAACGCCAGGGCGTGATCGCCGCCCTGCGCCGTTCCGCCAAGCTGGTGCGGAACTCCTGGTGGCGGATCTTCGGCATCCAGCTCCTCACTCTCGTCCTGGTCTTCATCATCGGCATGATCATCGAGCTTCCCGCCTCCTTCCTGGCCCCCGTGCTCAGCGGGGACGGCCTGGACAGCTTCCTGACCGGAACGACCGCCGAGATGTCCTGGACCTACCTGACCGTCATCGGTATCGGGGCGGTGCTCTCCTCCACCGTCACCCTCCCGCTCAGCGCGGGCGTCACCGCTCTCCTCTACATGGACCAGCGCATCCGCCGCGAGGCCCTCGACCTGGAGCTCGCCCGCGCCGCGGGAGTTCCCGGCCACGGGCAGCAGCCCAGTGGCGGCGTCCCCGGCAACGCCCCCGGGACCTGATGTGATGACGGGGGACACGGAGAGGAGCACGGCAGCGCGGGAGTCCCTGTCCGCCATGCGCTCCGGCACCCCGGGCGATCCGGCCGGCCCCGGGGACGGGCCGCCGGTGACGGTCCCCCGCCTCCCGGCACGCGAGGCCGCGGAGGACGAACTGTCCAAACCGGTGTACCAGGAGGACGACCCGGGCCTGCTGTGGCGCCTGTTCGACTGGGTGTGGGAGCGGATCGGCGACCTCCTGGCCCTGACCGCGGGAGCGGCCCCCGGCGGCTGGGTCGGCCTCCTGGCCGTCGCGCTGCTCGCCGTGCTGCTGCTCGTGGCCCTGCGGCTGCGGCTGGGTCCGCTGCGCCGGGGCTCCCGGACGGACGGCCACGGTGACCTCTTCGGCGACCGGCCCCGGACCGCTGCCGACCACCGCGCCGCGGCCGAGCGGTACGCGGCCACCGGACAGTGGAGCGAGGCCCTCCAGGAGCGGATGCGGGCCCTCGTCCGCTCCCTGGAGGAACGCGCCCTGCTCGACCCGCGTCCCGGCCGCACCGCCGACGAGGCCGCCGACGAGGCGGCCCGTGTCCTTCCCCGGCACACCGCGGCACTGCGCGCCGCCGCCCTCGCCTTCGACGAGGTCACATACGCGGCCCGCCCGGCCGACCGGGCCGCGTACCTCGGACTGCGCGATCTGGACGAGGCCGTACGACACAGCAGGCCCCGGCTCGACGAGGAACGGGCCGGCGCCGCCCCGGGCGGAGGTGCCGCATGACGACCGCACCACCGACCGCACCGTCCGCCGCACCGTCCGCCGCCCCGCCCGTCGACACCGCTCCGTCGACCTCGGTCTCGCCCACCGCGAGCCTGCTGTGGAGCCGTGCCCGCGGCCTGCTGGCGGCCCTGACCGTTCTGGCGCTCGCCGGGCTGATCATCGCCGCCGTACGCTCCGGCGAGCAGCACGGCCGGCTCGACCCGCGCTCCGCCGACCGCAACGGCAGCCGTGCCACCGCCGAACTCCTCGCCGACCGGGGCGTGGGCACCACCGTCGCCACCACCGTCGACGAGGCCGTCGCGGCGGTGGGACCCGACACCACACTGCTGGTGACCAATCCCGATCTGCTCAGCGTCCGCCAGCAGTCCGCACTGCGCGCCGCCACCTCCGGCAGCGAGGGCCGCACCGTACTGCTCGCCCCCGGCCCCGCCTCCCTGGACACCCTCGCCCCGGGCGTACGCGCCGTGGAGCCCGCCCCCGTGCAATCGCTCCCACCGGAGTGCGACGCCCCCTACGCCCGCCGCGCGGGCAGCGCCGAACTCGGCGGCATCACCTACACCACCTCCGCCGCCACCGTGGACGCCTGCTACCCCACCGGCGAACTGCCCACCCTGCTCCGGCTGCCGGACGACTCCGGGAACGGCGACACCGTGGTGCTCGGCGCCCCGGACCTGCTGTACAACAGCCACCTCGACGAGCACGGCAACGCCTCGCTCGCCCTGCAGCTTCTCGGCTCCCGTCCGCATCTGGTCTGGTACCTCCCCACTCTCGACGACACCGCCGCCACCGACGGCGGCGACCAGGACTTCCTCGGCCTCATCCCCCCGGGCTGGAAATGGGGCGCCCTCCAGCTCGCCGTCGCGGCGGTCCTCGCCGCCCTGTGGCGTGCCCGGCGGCTCGGCCCCCTCGTACCGGAACGGCTGCCCGTGGTCGTCCCGGCCTCCGAGACCACCGAGGGCCGCGCCAGGCTCTACCGCCAGGCAGACGCCCGCGACCGCGCCGCGGACGCACTGCGCTTCGCCACCCGCACCCGGCTGGCCTCCCTCGCCGGGATCCCCGCCTCCCGGGCACACGTCCCCGAAGCCCTGTGCCCCGCCGTCGCCGATCGTCTCGACTGCGATGCAACCCAGGTCCGGACGCTTCTCTTCGGCCCGGCGCCGGCAGACGACGGCGCGCTCGTCCGGCTGGCCGACGAACTCGACCTCCTGGAACGCCGTATCTCCCCGACCACGAGAGACAAGGACCGCACCCCGTGAGCGCCCCTTCCCCAGACAGCGCCCGCACCGCCCTGGAGGCCCTGCGCGGTGAGATCTCCAAAGCCGTGGTCGGTCAGGACGCCGCCGTCACCGGACTTGTCGTCGCCCTGCTCTGCCGCGGACACGTCCTACTGGAAGGTGTCCCCGGCGTCGCCAAGACCCTGCTCGTCCGCACCCTGGCCGCCACCCTCGAACTCGACACCAAACGTGTCCAGTTCACCCCCGATCTCATGCCGAGCGATGTGACCGGCTCGCTCATCTACGACAACCGGACCTCCCAGTTCTCCTTCCAGCCCGGACCGGTCTTCACCAACCTTCTCCTCGCCGACGAGATCAACCGGACCCCTCCCAAAACCCAGGCGTCCCTGCTCGAGGCCATGGAGGAACGCCAGGTTTCCGTCGAGGGCACCGCGCGCAGGCTCCCCGACCCGTTCTTGGTGATCGCCACCCAGAACCCGGTCGAATACGAAGGCACCTATCCCCTCCCCGAGGCCCAGCTCGACCGGTTCCTGCTGAAGCTCCAGGTGTCGCTGCCTTCCCGGGAGGAGGAAGTCAGAATCCTCACCCGGCATGCCGAGGGCTTCGACCCCCGCGACCTCGAAGCCGCCGGCGTACGGCGCGCCGCCGGCCCCGCCGACCTCGAGGCGGCCCGTACCGCCGTGGCCAAGACCTCCGTCTCTCCCGAGGTCGCCGGTTATGTCGTCGATATCTGCCGTGCCACCCGTGACTCCCCCTCGCTCTCTCTCGGCGCCTCGCCCCGCGGCGCCACCGCCCTGCTGTCCACCGCCCGTGCCTGGGCCTGGATCACCGGACGCGACTATGTGACGCCCGACGATGTGAAGGCCCTCGCCCTGCCCACCCTGCGCCACCGCGTCCAACTGCGCCCCGAGGCCGAGATGGAGGGAGTCACCGCGGACAGCGTGATTACCTCCATCCTCACTCATGTCCCCGTGCCCCGCTGAGGCGTGACCTGACCGATGGCCCTCACCGGACGAACAGCCCTCATCGCCGCCCTCGGCGCGCTCCTCGTCGGATTCCTGCTGCCCGGCTGGACCGGTCTGCTCGCCGTCGAACTTCCCTTGCTGCTCGCAATTCTGTACGACCTGGGGCGAGCCGCACCAGTCCGAAAACTCCTTTTCACCCGTTCCGGTGATACATCAGTTCGACTCGGTGAATCCGCCCAAGTGCACCTCACCGTCACCAACCCCTCGGGCCGCCCCCTGCGGGCCCGGCTCCGCGACGCCTGGCCCCCCAGCGTCTGGCCTCCGGGCACCGAAGTCGCCGCCTCGCGGCACCGGCTGACCGTCCCCGCCGCCGAACGCCGCCGCGTCACCACACATCTGCGTCCGACCCGCCGGGGCGACCACCGGGCCGCCCGCGTCACCGTCCGCTCGTACGGCCCGCTCGGTCTCGCCGCCCGCCAGGGCAGCCACTCCGTCCCCTGGACGGTACGCGCCCTGCCGCCGTTCACCAGCCGCAAACACCTGCCCGCACGGCTCTCCCGCCTCCGTGAGCTCGACGGCCGCACCAGCGTCCTCACCCGCGGCGAGGGCACCGAGTTCGACAGCCTCCGCGAGTACATCCCCGGAGACGACACCCGGTCCATCGACTGGCGCGCCACCGCCCGCCAGAGCGCCGTCGCCGTCCGCACCTGGCGGCCGGAGCGCGACCGTCGCATCCTCACCGTCCTCGACACCGGCCGCACCTCGGCCGGCCGGGTCGGCGACGTCCCACGCCTCGACGCCGCGATGGACGCCGCCCTGCTGCTAGCCGCCCTCGCGGCCCGCGCCGGCGATCGCTTCGATCTGCTGGCCTATGACCGCCGGGTACGGGCAACCGTCCAGGGACGCACGGCCCATGACCTGCTGCCCGCCCTGGTCTCGGCGATGACCTCGCTCGAACCGGCGCTGATCGAGTCCGATGCCCACGGCATGGCCGCGGCCGTCCTGCGCGGCGCCCCCCAGCACTCGCTGGTCGTCCTGCTCACCGGCCTCGATCCGGCCCCCGTGGAGGAAGGGCTGTTGCCGGTGCTTCCACTGCTCACCCGGCGCCACACGGTCGTGGTCGCATCTGTCGCCGATCCCCGCATCGCCGAGTTGACAGAAAAACGGGGGACGCTCGACGGCGTCTACGAGGCCGCTGCCGCTGCCCGGGCCCAGACCGAACGCCACCACACAGCAGCCCGGCTCCGCCGCCAGGGAGTCACGGTCGTGGACGCCACTCCCACCGAACTGGCTCCGGCTCTGGCCGACGCCTATCTCGCTCTCAAGGCCGCCGGCCGTCTCTGAAGCCTCGGCAGGATGGCCGGACCAGCTCCATCTCGTACTCCGGGCAGTCCGGCTTCTCCGGGTCGGGCCCGGTGATCACCCGAAAACCCTGCCGCCGGTAGAACGCCGCTGCCCGGGGGTTGTCCCTGTGCACGTGCAGTCGGATGTTCCGTACTTCCGACTGCGCCCAGGACCACTCGACAGCCGCTTCGAAGAGCTGCGCCGCAAGCCCCGTTCCGCGGTGCTCGGGCTGCGTGTAAACACCGACCAGATACGCCCGGTCGTCCTCGATCAGCACGGTCAGCGTTCCGCGTAACGTTCGAGGAACGCCACGGGCGCCACGGGATCGGCGAGGGCTTCCAGTCTCGCTTCCCTGAGTTCCGGCCACTCCCCGGCCTTCATGATTCTGACTTCGTACATCGTCATCTCGGAATGCTGGCAGTGCGGCATACAGGGATGCAACGCAGAAAAGGGTCCCGGCCCCCGGGCGAAAACCCGAGGACCGAGACCCTCATTCACGATTTGTTCGGCGGCGTCCTACTCTCCCACACGGTCCCCCATGCAGTACCATCGGCGCTGAAGAGCTTAGCTTCCGGGTTCGAAATGTAACCGGGCGTTTCCCCTCCGCCATGACCACCGAAACACGATGAAACCTCACATCAAACCAGCCCCCGAACACGGGGGAACAGGTCGCGGTCTCAGAACCCGCACAGTGGACGCAAGCAGCCATGGACAAGTCCTCGGCCTATTAGTACCAGTCAACTCCACCCCTCACAGGGCTTCCATATCTGGCC
>NZ_PGGW01000068.1:88547-146467 GCF_002794255.1 Streptomyces carminius | reverse complement strand
TCGGCCTGCTGGGCCTCGATGGCCGGGTCCACCCGCAGCGGCTCGTAGGGCTCCTCCTCGTCGAGCTGGAAGCGGTTGACCCCGACGACCACCCGCTCGCCGGAGTCGGTCTCCTGGGCGATGCGGTACGCGCTGCGCTCGATCTCGCCCTTCTGGTAGCCGTGCTCGATGGCGGCCACCGCGCCGCCCAGCTCCTCGACCTTCCCGATCAGCCCGGTGACCAGCTCCTCGATCTCGTCGGTCATCCTCTCGACGACGTAGGACCCGGCGAAGGGGTCGACGGTGGCGGTCACGTCGGTCTCGTGCGCCAGCACCTGCTGGGTGCGCAGCGCCAGCCGGGCCGACTTGTCGGTGGGCAGCGCGATGGCCTCGTCGTAGGAGTTGGTGTGCAGTGACTGGGTGCCGCCCAGCACCGCGCCCAGGCCCTGCACGGCCACGCGCACCAGGTTCACCTCGGGCTGCTGGGCGGTGAGCTGCACCCCCGCGGTCTGGGTGTGGAAGCGCAGCATCAGCGACCTGGGGTTCTTCGCGCCGAAGGTCTCCCTCATCACCCGCGCCCAGATCCGGCGGGCCGCGCGGAACTTGGCGACCTCCTCCAGGATCGTGGTGCGGGCGACGAAGAAGAAGGAGAGCCGCGGCGCGAAGTCGTCCACGTCCATGCCGGCCGCGACCGCGGTGCGTACGTACTCGATGCCGTCGGCCAGGGTGAAGGCGATCTCCTGCGCGGGCGTCGCCCCGGCCTCGGCCATGTGGTAGCCGGAGATGGAGATGGTGTTCCAGCGCGGGATCTCGGCCCGGCAGTACTTGAAGATGTCCGAGATCAGCCGCAGCGAGGGCCTGGGCGGGAAGATGTAGGTGCCGCGGGCGATGTACTCCTTGAGCACGTCGTTCTGGATGGTGCCGGTCAGCTTCGCCGCCGGCACGCCCTGCTCCTCGGCCACGAGCTGGTAGAGCAGCAGCAGCACGGCCGCCGGCGCGTTGATCGTCATCGAGGTGGAGACCTCGCCCAGCGGGATGCCGTCGAACAGCACCCGCATGTCCTCGATCGAGTCGATCGCCACGCCGACCTTGCCGACCTCGCCGCTCGCGATCGGCGCGTCGGAGTCGTGGCCCATCTGGGTGGGCAGGTCGAAGGCGACCGACAGACCCATGGTGCCGTTGGCGATGAGCTGCTTGTAGCGCGCGTTGGACTCGGTCGCCGTGCCGAACCCGGCGTACTGCCGCATCGTCCACGGCCGCCCGGTGTACATGCTCGGGTAGACGCCCCGGGTGTACGGGTACGCCCCCGGCTCGCCCAGTCTGCTCGCCGCGTCCCAGTCCCCGAGCGCCCCGGGTCCGTAGACCGGCTCGATCGGCAGCCCGGACTCCGTGAGTCGCGCCCTGCCAGTCTCGCGTGCCATGTGTCGGTGCCTCCCGTTTCCGCTGCCCTGTCGGAGAACGGACTGTAGCGATCGGTTCCGGAGCGTGGGGAGGTCCACCGGCTGGGACCTTGCTCACAGGAGGAGACCTCCCCCCGGATGAGCTGCCCGGGATCCGCGGGCCGATGCGTGCGGCCGGTCGGTCGCGGCGCGGCGGCGTGCGGAGGCGGTCTCGCGTACCGCTCCGGGATCGGGCATGGTGTCGGCCGGGAACCCACAGGAGTGGGGGGACACACGAGCGACGGGCGACCGGATCGCCCGAGGGGGGACTCCCATGTTGCGGAAACTGCCGCACGGCCCCGTGCCGTCCGGTTCCGCCGGACGCACGGCGCTCGCCGCCGCGGCCGTCGTGCTGCTGGGCGCGGGCTGCACCGTGCAGCCCGCGGGGGCGGGGGCGCCCCCGTCGGCGCCGTCCGCGCCGCTGCACGCGTCCGCGTCCGCCACCGCACCGCCGTCCGTCACCGCGAGCCCCCGGCGGGCGGAACGGGCCGGGCGGACCGACGGACCGGCGGAGAAGGAGCGCACCCGGCCACCGGCGGCGCCCCGGTCCGCGGCACCGCCACCACCGCCACCGCCACCGCGGCCGACGGCTTCCCCGCCCGCCCGGCCCGCGGCGCCCCCGCCGGTGCTGCGGGAGGGCGACGAGGGGGAGAAGGTCCGCGAGCTGCAGGCGCGGCTGCACCAGGCGGGGCACTTCGGGCTCAACCCGACCGGCTACTACGGTTCGATCACCGCCGGCTCCGTGTCCGCCTTCCAGAAGCGGCAGGGGCTCCCGGCCGGCGGTCAGGTGACGACCGCCACCTGGAGCGCGCTCACGGCACGGACGAGGCCGCCCACCCGGCTGGAGCTGTACCCGCCGACCACCCGGCCGCTCGCGAAGCCCGACCCGCGCTGTCTGACGGGCCGGGCGCTGTGCGTCAGCAAGAAGAGCCGGACACTGGCCTGGATGGTCGACGGCGAGGTCGTGTCGGCGATGGACGTGCGCTTCGGGTCCCAGCTCACCCCGACCCGGGAGGGCGCGTTCAGCGTCACCTTCAAGAGCCGGGACCACCACTCGACGCTGTACGACACCCCGATGCCGTACGCGATGTTCTTCAGCGGGGGGCAGGCGGTGCACTACTCCGCGGACTTCGCCGCCAACGGCTACAACGGCGCCTCGCACGGCTGTGTGAACGTGCGGGACAGGAAGAAGATCGCCGCGCTCTTCGAGCGGGTGCGGCCGGGCGACAAAGTGATCGTCTTCTGAGGGTCGGAAGGAAGAAGGGGCGCGGGCGGGGCCGGGGGAACGTGCCCCACCCGCGCCGACGCGCATCCCTCAGGTACGGGGGGAACCTTGGGTGGCGCGCTCGCCGATGACCAGTCGGCTTGTTCTGTACTGCGTCGGTGGGCCGAAAAGTGTCACACCCGCCGGGCACGGTCGCCGGACACGGCTGCGGGGGTGCTCGGCGGACGGCTCAGGGGGTGGGTACCGCGGGGATGTACGGGGGCTCCCCGCCGTCCGGGCCGCCCGGACCGCTGCCGCCGGCCGGGCCGTCGGTGGATCCGGTGGCGGGCTCGGTGGCGGGGAAGGCGCCGCCGCCCCCGGTGTCGGGCTCCTCCGGCTCCTCGGGCAGCCAGTCGCCGCCCTCACCCTCCTCCTCGGGCAGCGAGTCGCCGCCCTCCAGGCCGTCGCCGCCCTCGGCACCGTCACCGCCGGTGCCGCCGGCGGCGGGGCCCGAGGACCCTCCGTTGCCGTTGCCGGGGTTCCCGCTCCCACTGCCGGGGTCGCCGTTGTCCGGGTTGCCGTTGCCGGGGTTCCCGCTTTCGCTGCCGGGGTTCCCGCCCCCACCGGACGGACCGGCACCGGCGGAGCCGCCGTCCGGGCCGCTCCGGGCGCGGCAGAAGTTCTCGACCCTCTCCGGACCGCCCGCGGCGCGCTCCAGCTCCGCGTGCGCGTCCGGGTCCAGCTCCGCCTTCCGGTACCCGCCGCACAGCACCACGGCACGCGTCCGCGACACGGCCGGACCGGCCGGACCGTCCGGGTCCGCGGTGGAGTCGCCGGGGCCCCGGGACTCGGCGCCGACGGGATCGCCGTCGCCCGGCGCGCCCGGTCCCCCCGGGCCCCCGCGCTCCGTGTCGCCCGGCCGGCCGTCCTGTCCGTCCTGCCCCTGCCGGTGTCCGCCGGACGGGGTGCCGGTGTCCGCCGAACCCGGAACCGGGGAGCCCTTCCCGTCCGGGCCGGAGGAGAGGGTCGAGCCCGGCGCGGGCGAACCGTCCGTGCCGCGGAACGGCGCGGGCAGCACCCCGGTGCCCGTCGCGACGGCGACCCCGCCCAGCACCCCGCCGAGGACCGCCGCGGCGACCCCCGCCCGCAGGGGGCGCCCGAACACGCCCATCCGGGGCAGCCGGCGGTAGCGGTGGGGCTGCGGACCGGCGGCGGTACGGGCCGAGGCCCGGGCGTCACGCGCCACCCGGAAGGCCGCCAGCGCGGCGGCCTCGCCCGGCAGCTCGCGGTCGTCGCGTGCGAAGGGGTGACCGGTGGTGGTGGCGGCCGTGCGGAGGGCCGCGAGTTCGTCGAGGGTCTCCGCCAGCGCCTTCAGGCGCGCGGAGTCCGGGTGCGGGGGGCCGTCGGACGGACGGCCGCGCAGCAACCGCTCCGCGGTCTCCTCGTCCAGCCAGCTGTACCGGTCGTCGGCCCTCACGTTTCCCTCAGCGTCCGTCTGGTCTTTTCCGTCACACCCCGGGTCGCGCCCGCGCGCGGGACGGCGGGGACCCCGTCGCCCGTCCCCTCCTCGGCGTCGAGCAGTTCCGCCAGCTTCCGCAGACCGCGGTGCGCGGCGGTCCTGACCGCACCCGGCCGCTTGCCCAGCACCTTCGCGGCGCCCTTGGCGTCGAGGCCGACCACCACCCGCAGGACGACCGCCTCCGCCTGGTCGCGCGGCAGCCGGGAGATCAGCGCCATGGTGTGACCGGTGCCGATCGCCTCCAGCGCCTCGCCCACCGTGTCGGACCCGGCCGGCAGCACCGCCAGCTCGGTCTCGTCGTCGGCGGAGGTGGTGGCGGGCCGCCGCCCCCGCGCGCGGATGTGGTCGAGCGCCCGGTTGCGGGCGATCCGCGCCGTCCAGCCGCGGAAGCGGTCGGCGTCGCCCTCGAAACGGTGCAGGTCACGGGCGATCTGCAACCACGCCTCGGAGGCGACGTCCTCGGTGTCGGCCTCCGGGACCAGCGTCCGTACATACCCCAGCAGGCGAGGATGCACGGCACGGTAGACGGTACGGAAGGCGCATTCGTCTCCCTCCTGCGCCGCTCGCACCGCAGCGGTGAGTTCCGCGTCTTCCCCCTGCACGCCCTCGTCCTGCCCCACTTCGCGATGTAGCGCTCTCCCACGCCCCTGGCCGAGCGCGGTCCCGCCGTGATGCTTCGATCTGCGTCGATGCGAAGCAGCACGCTACGACCTAGTGTGCTCCTCCGTCCATGCGGATGAACCGGTAGTTGCGGAGATTGGCTGTCCGGAAGAGGACTCGGGGCCGGTCCGGGGGAGGTCGCGGGGGCCCGGCGGAGCGGACGCGGCGGGCGGGAGTAACAGTTTCCGGACCCCCGGCGCTGATGTGAACAAGCGGGCTTCGCTCGGCGCGGTGCCCGTACTCGACGACGGCCGGGGTCTCTCCTGTGGGGGGTGGCGACCCCGGCCGTCTTCGCGTCCGGCGCGGCGCTTCCGCGCCACACATCACCGACATCCCGGACTTGTGGCCATTTCGTGAAGATCTCCTCCCGACCGGTCCCCGCCGACCGGACGACCGCCGCGCGGGGCCCGGAACCCGGACACGGCAGGGTCCGGCGGCGGGCCGGGACCCGCGTCCCGTCCGGCCGCGGCTCCCCCGCTCCGGGGTGGCACGGATCACACCCCGTTCCGCGCGTTCCGTCCGTTCCGGGCGACGGCCGGGGGGAGGCCCGCGCCGGCCGGTCCGGCCCGCGTTCGCGGAGGAGAACCGGGCTTCCGGGCGGCAGGACGGCGGCGCCCGGCACCCGGCACGTTCCGCGCGCCTCACGGCGGACACCGCGGGGCACGGCGGCGGTGTCGGCCCCCCGTTCCCGCCGCCGGAATCCGTCCGCGTCCGCACCGTGCGCGGGGCCCCCCGCCCGGGGACGGGTGCATCGCGCACAGAACCTCCGGCCGGAACGCGTCGGTCCCCGCCCGGCCGGCGCCTGCCGCGGAGCGCCTGATGGGACGCCGTCCCGCCGGACGGTGCGCGCCGGGGAACACCGCGCGCGGACGGCGGACCGGTCAAATCACGCCAACTACCGCCCGGCATCCGTCTCGTGTCGACGCTCCGCTCGCGGGCGTGGAAGGATCGCGTCCGTGAGTGATGCGGCGCATTGCGGCGGCAACGGTGTGTCCCCGGAGCCCCTCGGGGACCTGAGCGCTGCGGTCGTCGGCGCCCAGCAGGGCGACGAGGCGGCCTTCCGCGCCGTCTACCGGTCCCTCAACCCCGAGCTCCTCCGCTACGCGGCCGTCATCGTCGGCCAGGACGCCGAGGACGTGGTGGCCGAGACCTGGTTACAGATAGCCCGGGACGTCCTGCGCTTCGAGGGGGACGGCGCCGCGTTCCGCCGCTTCGCCCTGGCGGTGACCCGCAACCGGGCCCGGGACGTGTTGCGCCGCAGAAGGAGGCGGGTACAGGAAATCACCGTACCGACCGAGGAGTTACCCGAACCGCGGACGTCCGGTGCCCCCTGCGGGGGAAGCACGGTGGACACGGCGGAGGTGGCCGGAGCCGAACTGTCGACGCGTGAGATCGTCTCTCTCGTCTCCACCCTGCCCGGCCCGCAGGCGGAGGCGGTCCTGCTGAGGGTGGTCCTGGACCTGGACACGAGGAGCACTGCCGAGATCCTCGGCAAGAGACCGGGAGCGGTGGCGATGGCGCTGTCACGCGGCCTGAAGAAACTGGCCCGGTTGATGGAGCGACCCGAGGCAACGGCGGTACGGAGGTGAACGACCTGATGCGGGACGGGGACGAAGGCGCCCGTGTGGACGAGGCCGTACTGCGCCGTCTGATCGCGGAGGGCGGCAGAGCGGGTTCCGGCCGCCGGGGCCAGGCCGACCAGCCGTCGGACCAAAGCCTTCGCGCCCTGGCGGCCCTCCTCAACACCATGGCGGAACCGCCCTCCGGCGCCGACGGGCACCGGGGCGAGGAGATGGCGGTGGCCGCCTTCCTGGCCGCCCGCGCGGAGCGGGCGGCGGCTCCCCCCGCGGAGCCGGACGGCGTCCGGGGCCGCCTGGCCCGGCTGGCCCGGCGCCTGGGCCGGCCGCGTACGGGGGCACTCGGCGTGGTCGTGGCCGCCGTTCTGGGCAGCGGCGTGGCGGTGGCGGCCGGCGGGGTGGCGTTCCTGGGCGACGACGGCCCGGACGGGAGAGCCGACTCCTCCCCGGCACCGGCGGAGACGGCTCCGGCCCCGGGCGGTGTCCCGGCCGGAAGGAACTCCGCCTCGGCGCAGCCGCACTCCGGCGCCTCCGGCGACGCCCGGCCGAGCGCCTCGCCGAAGCTGGTGAGGCTGTGCCGGTCCCACCAGGAGAAGCCCTCGGCCAGGCCCGGAAAGCCGCTGGTCGCAGCCGCGGGCGGCAGCGACAGGGTCGACGCCTACTGCGCGGAACTGCTGAACGCGCTCCCGGCCGGATCCGCTCCCGGCGGCGGGAACCGGGGCAACGGGAACGCCAACGGCAACGCCGGAAACAGCGGCAACGCCGGAGACAGCGGGAACGCCAACGGCAACCCCGGCAACGCCAACGGCAATCCTGGGAACGCCAACGGGAACCCGGGCAACGCGAACAGTGGCGGCACGGACAACGGCAACCCCCAGAACCCCGGCGGCGCGGGGCAGAACAACGGCGGCCGGAACGGCGGAAACCCGGGCAACGGAAACGGCAATCAGGGCAACGGTAACGGCAACCCGGGGAACGGTAACGGCAAGCCGGGCCATGGCAACAACGGCAACGGCAACCAGGGCAACGGAAACGGCGCCCCGGACAGCGGGAACAACGGCAACGCCGGCGGCAAGCCGGGCGGCGGCGCCGCGCCGCAGGCCGCCCACGGCCGTCCGGACCACCCCGTGACCGGCCCGCGGGACGCCGCGCGGGAGCGCTGAGCCCGCGCCCCGGGGCACCCCGCGTACTGCCGTGGCAGTACGCGGCCGGTGCGCCCTGCGTCCCCGGAAGGAGCCGTGGATCCTCCCGGGGGCACCACGGGTCCGTTTCCGCACGCCGTAGGGTCGGGCCATGGAACTCCGACTCCCCTGGCGACTGCCCGGGCCCCGCGGACGCCTGCTCGCGGCGGTGGCCGCCACCGTCGCCGTCCTCGCCGGAGCCGGTGTGTGGGCGGCCCTCCCGGACGACGAGCCGGCCGTACGGCATCTGGAACGCGCCTTCACCCTGCCCGAGTCCCCCGACGGCGGCACGGTCCGGATCGACACCTCCTACTTCACCGCCGGTGACACCGCCGAACGCCGTCCGGCGGTGCTGCTGGGCCATGGTTTCGGCGGCAGCAAGGCGGACCTGCGGGAGCGGGCCGAGGAGCTGGCACGCTCCGGATACGCCGTGCTGACCTGGTCCGCCCGCGGCTTCGGCGACTCCACCGGCCGGATCGGGCTGAACGACCCGGAGCGCGAGGTGGCCGACGTCAGCCGGCTCGTCGACTGGCTGGCGAAGCGGCCGGAGGTCCGGCTCGACGGCGAAGGCGATCCCCGGGTGGGCATGGCGGGCGCCTCCTACGGCGGCGCGATCGCGCTGCTGGCCGCCGGACACGACGACCGGATCGACGCCGTCGCCCCCGCCGTCACCTACTGGGACCTGTCCGAGGCGCTCTTCCCGAACGGTGTCTTCAAGGAGCTGTGGGCCGGGATCTTCTTCACCACCGGCTCCACCGCCGGTACGGGCGGGGCGGACGGGCCCGCCGCGGCGGCGCCCGGGGACACCGGCTGCGGCCGGTTCACCGCGGAGCTGTGCGAGATGTACGAGCGGGTCGCCGTCGCCGGGCGGCCGGACGACGCGGCGCGCGGACTGCTGCGGGAGCGCAGCCCGGTGGCGGTCGCCGACCGGATCGACGTGCCGACGCTGATCCTCCAGGGGCAGACCGACTCGCTCTTCCCGCTCGGCCAGGCCGACGCCATGGCCCAGGCGATCAACGCGAACGGGGCGCCCGTGGCGGTGGACTGGCTCGCGGGCGGCCATGACGGCGGTTACCCGGAGGGGGAGACCGCACGGCTGGCGGACCGCACCCGGACCTGGTTCGACCGCCATCTCAAGGACGACACCGGCGCGGACACCGGCCCGGCCTTCCAGGTCACCCGCAGCGACGGCATGAACACCACCGACGGGGAGGTACGGCTGCGCACCGCCACCGCCGGGGACTACCCCGGACTGTCGGCGGACGTCCGGACCGTCGCGCTGCGGGGAGACGAGCAGACCTTCGCCAATCCGGCCGGCGGCGGCCCGCCCGCGATCTCCGGCGTGCCGGGGCTGGGCGTGCTGGGCGGCGGTCTGGGCGCGCTGTCCCAGTTGGGGTTGGGGCCGTCGCTGGACCATCCCGGGCAGCACGCCCGTTTCGACTCGGCGCCGCTGGAGGAGTCCGTGCGGATCACCGGCGCGCCGTCGGTGCGGGTGCGGGTCGCCTCCGACTCCGGGGAGGCGGTGCTGTTCGCCAAGCTCTACGACGTCGGCCCCGACGGGCGCCGGCAGACGCTGCCCGCCCAGTTGGTGACCCCGGTACGGGTCACCGGCACCGGGGACGGCCGGGAGGTGACGGTGCGGCTGCCCGCGGTCGACCACCGCTTCGAGGCCGGGCACCGTATGCGGCTGGTGCTGTCCGCCACCGATCTGGCCCACGCCTCGCCGGACGAACCGGCCGACTACACCGTCTCCCTCGCCGGCGACGGGGTGCGCGTGCCGACCGCGCCGGGGCTGGAGCCGGCCGGGGAGCCGCTGCCGTGGTGGGTGTGGGGCCTGCCGCTGCTCGGCGCGGTGGCGGCCGCCGCGCTGGTGCTGACCGGGCGCCGCCGCCGTACCACCCCGGACGCGCCCGGCACGGTAGCGGCGGAGGAAAGGGCGGAGGAGGGGGAACAGAGCACGGCGGAGAAGCAGCAGGAGGAGGTGGCGGCCGCGGTCCCACTGGAGATCAGCGGGCTGTCCAAGCGGTACGCGGGCTCGAAGGACCGCTACGCGGTGCGTGGGCTGTCCTTCCGGGTCGAACGCGGCCAGGTGCTCGGTCTGCTCGGTCCCAACGGCGCGGGCAAGACGACCACGCTGCGGATGCTGATGGGACTGATCACCCCCGACAGCGGTGAGATCCGGGTCTTCGGCCACCCCGTCCGCCCGGGGGCGCCCGTCCTGTCGCGGGTCGGGGCGTTCGTCGAGGGCGCGGGCTTCCTGCCGCACCTGTCCGGCCGGGCCAATCTGGAGCTGTACTGGCGGGCCACCGGCCGCCCGGCCGGGGACGCGCACCTGGACGAGGCCCTGGAGATCGCCGGGCTCGGTGACGCCCTGGAGCGCGCGGTGCGCACCTACTCGCAGGGCATGCGGCAGCGCCTCGCCATCGCCCAGGCCATGCTGGGGCTGCCGGACCTGCTGATCCTGGACGAGCCGACCAACGGTCTGGACCCGCCGCAGATCCGCGAGATGCGCGAGGTGATGATCCGCTACGCGGCCGGCGGCCGTACCGTCATCGTCTCCAGTCATCTGCTGGCCGAGGTCGAGCAGACGTGCACGCATCTGGTGGTCATGGACCGCGGCGAACTGGTGCGGGCCGGCCCGGTGGCGGAGATCACCGGATCCGGCGACACCGTGCTCGTCGGGGTGGCCGGCCCGGTGCCGGACGCCCTGGCGGAGAAGGTGGCCGCGCTGCCCGGCGTCGGCTCGGCCGTACGGACCGGGGACGGGCTGCTGGTGCGGCTCGACGGTGCCACCACACCGCTGCTGCTGGCCGAACTTCTGCGTCTGGAGGTGCCGGTGGAGCGGGTCGGACCGCACCGCGGGCTGGAGGACGCCTTCCTCACCCTGATCGGAGGCGCACGATGACCGCGTCCACTTCCCCGCCCACCTCCGACACGGCCCCGGCGGCCCCGCCACCCCCCGCCGGGGAGGCCGCGCCCGGCTACCGGCCGCGGCGGACCCTGCCGCTGCGGGTGGAGGCGGTGCGGCAGCTGCGGCGCCGCCGCACCCTGGTGACCGGGCTGATCCTGGCCGCCCTGCCGTTCGTGCTGATCGCGGCCTTCGCGATCGGCGGCGAGCCGGAGCAGGGCGGGCAGCGGATCAACCTGATGGACACCGCCACCGCCTCGGGCGCCAACTTCGCCGCCATGGCGCTGTTCGTCTCGGCCGGCTTCCTGCTGGTGGTGCCGGTGGCGCTGTTCTGCGGCGACACGGTGGCCGCCGAGGCTGGCTGGTCCTCGCTGCGCTATCTGCTGGCCGCCCCGGTGCCCCGCTCCCGGCTGCTGCTGAGCAAGCTCGCCGTGGCACTGGCCTTCAGCGCCGCCGCGATGGTGCTGCTGCCGCTGGTGGCGCTGGCGGCGGGCGCGGTGGCGTACGGCTGGGGGCCGCTGACGCTGCCCACCGGCGGGACGCTGCCGGCCGGTGAGGCGGTGGTCCGGCTGGGGATCGCCGTGGCCTACATCTTCACCGCGCAGCTTGTCACGGCCGCGCTGGCGTTCTGGCTGTCGACGGTCACCGACGCGCCGCTGGGCGCGGTGGGCGGCGCGATCGGGCTGACGATCGCCGGCAACATCCTGGACGCGGTCACCGCGCTGGGCGACTGGCGCGAGCTGCTGCCCGCGCACTGGCAGTACGCCTGGGTGGACGTCTTCCAGGGCGGGCTGGAGTGGGACGGGATGCTGCGCGGCGCGTCGGTCTCGGTGGCGTACGCGCTGGTGCTGTTCGCGCTGGCCTTCCGGCACTTCCGGAGCAAGGACATCGTGTCCTGAGGGACGTCCCGCGCCCCGCCGGGCCGCCCCGGGACGCGGGACGGCGGTTCAGGGGGCGACCCGTCCGGCCAGCCGCCGGAAGTCCGCCCACTGAAGGGCGGGCGGCTGCGGGTCCCACACCTTCTGGGCCAGGGCCCGCAGCGGCAGCCGGATGCCGTCGGCGACCTGGGCGGGGGTCTGGGCCCCGGCCAGGTCGCACCACACGGCCAGCCGGGCGCCCACCACCTGCTCCGCGAGCTCGGCGGGCACCGGCTCGCTGCCGCGCAGCACGGCCGGGGTCCACTCCTCGTAGATGCGCTCGCCGGTCGGGTACACGAACTGGTGCGGCTCGCCGAGCACGTAGTAGAGGTACTCGTCGTTGAGGTTGACCACCTCCCAGCCCTCCTTCAGGTACTCCGCCGGCGGCCGGGCGCCGATCTCCTTGCCCGTCCAGTAGGCCACCTGCCGGGGGCGGCTGGGACGGACCTCGCCGCCGCGGTGCTGCCCGTCGTTCCACACCTGCGGGACGAAGCCCGCCTCGCGCACCGTCTCGGCGCGGTCGTTGAGCCAGGCCGCGGCCAGGTCCGCCACGCCGGCCCCGCGGCCGTGCTCCCGGCGGGCGGCCGCGGCCAGCTCGGGGAACGCGGCCTCGGGATCGGAGCGCATCAGCGCCAGGTACTCGTCGCCGCCCAGATGCCAGTACGGACCGTCGCCGGGCTGGTCGCGGAAGAGGGGGGCGTACTCGCGCAGCAGGTCGTCCACCAGCTCGGCGGCGCGCGGGTCGGCGATGTCGATCGCGCCGCGCACCGGGTCGCCGTCGGCGTCGCGCAGCCGCAGCCCGGGGTGGGCGTCGAGCACCGCGTCGAGGTGGCCGGGCGAGTCGATCTCCGGGATGACGGCGATGTGCCGGGAGTTGGCGAGCTCGATGATCCGGCGCAGCTCCGCCTTGGTCAGGTGCGGGTCGGAGACGACCTCGGGGTGGCTCTCGCTCTCGACGCGGAACGCCTGGTCGTCGGAGAGGTGGAGCTGGAGCTGGTTGAGTTTGAGGTCGGCCATCTCGCGGACGCGGTCCTCGATCCAGGCGGCGCTGAAGTGCTTGCGCGCGATGTCGATCATCAGGCCGCGCTGCGGGCGGTCGGGCCAGTCCCGGACGGTGCCCGCCGGGATCCGGCCGCCGCCGCGGAGTGCCTGCTTCAGGGTGCGGGTCCCGTAGAAGACCCCGGCCTCGGTGCGGCCGGTGACGGTGACCCGGCCGAAGGCGGCGGTCAGCTCGTAGCCCTCGGAGCCCCGGACGCGCTCCCCGGGGACCTCGGGGTCCAGGACGAGTTCGATGTCACCGGGCCCGGCGGGACCGTCCGAGTGCGCGAGGTCCAGCTCACCGGCGAGCAGTTCCGCCTCGTCGGCCAGCGCGCCGCCGGGATCGGCCACCACCCGGGTGCGCGGGCCGGGCTGCCAGCCCAGTCCCGGCTCGGGCGTCCACTGCCGTACGGCGGGGACGGTGCCGGGCGCCGCGGGCAGGGCCACGGCGGGGACCCGGGGGGCGTCCCCGGCGGTGTCCCGGGTGCCGCCGGGGGCACGGTCCGGTGACCCGCCGGGCAGTACGGCGAGGACGACGGCCACCACCGCCAGCGCGGCCGCGGCGGCCACGGCCGCGACCAGCAGGGGCCGCCGGCCGCCCGCCGGCGTCCTCCGCCGCGTCCTCCGGCGCGGTGCCCCGCCGGCCTTCCCGCCGGCCTTCCCGCCGGCCTTCCCGTCGGTCCCGCCCGCTGTTTCCCCGGCCCTGTCCCCGGCCCTTTTTCCTGCGGAGTGCCTGCCCAACGACTTCTTCCTCATGACGTGCCCGGTGCGCCCGGTGTTTCCGGAGCGCCGTGCGGCGCTCCCGTTCCGGAGGCTACGTCCCCCGGACGGCCACCTTGCCCGCTACCGAGGTCCATCCGTCAACCATGCGCCTGCGCCCCCTACCGTCCGGGTGAAAACCCGCTGACCTCAGGTGTGCGCTCTCACGTATCGTTACCTTTGCGACATCTCCCGTCCCACAGTCACCTCGTCCACCAGGAGTCCCTCTCGGCCGGTGGACCCCGCCGCCCGCCGGCACCGGTCCGCCCCGCGGGACCGTCACGGTCCTGCCGTCCTCCCCGTATCCCGCGACGTCCCAGACGTCTCCCCGCGCCCGAGGAGCCCATGCGCCTGCCCCCTCAGCGAAGCGAGGCAACGCCGCTCCACCGCCTCAACACCGCCCCGGCGGCCGATCTCACGGCGGCCCTGCTCGCCTGCTGCGGCAGCCGGCGCTGGGCCCGTGACATCGCCGCCCACCGCCCGTACCCGGATCTGGAGTCGCTGCTCGCCGCCGCCGACGAGGCCGGCTACGACCTCACCGACGAGGACCTGACCGAGGCGCTGGCCCGGGAGGCCGCCGGCGGCCCGGGCTACGGGGAGCTGCTGTACGGCGGGCACCCCGTCTCCGGCACGCTCGCCGCGCACACGGCGCTGCGCGCCGCGCACGCCGCCTACGAGAGCCGGTTCGGCTACGTCTTCGTGCTGTGCGTGGACGGCGTCCGCGAGGAGGAGGCCCTCGGGCACGTGCTGGCCGCGCTCCACGGCCGGCTGGGCAACGAGCCGGAACGGGAGCGCGCCGTCGCCGCCGACGAGCTGCGGCGCATCGCGCGCGGCCGGCTGCTGCGGCTGGTCCGGGAGGGGCATCCGGTCCGGCGCCCCGGCCGCCGGGAAGATCACCGGGCCGCCCGGCCGGGAGGCGGCGCCGACGGAGCTCCTAGCCCGTCCGTGCCTGATTGATCACACCTGGACCCCCGGGCGAAGAGAACCGACAGGGCGTCGATACCATGGCAGACGGCCGGTGAACCGTATCCGGCCGGGCCAGACCGACACGAAGCCGGCCGGCCCCGTACCCGCTCCCGGAGGATTTTCCGTGCCGGCTGGAACGCTTTACCGCGGCCGGGAAGGCATGTGGTCCTGGGTGGCTCACCGAGTCACCGGGGTCCTCATCTTCTTCTTCCTGTTCGTGCACGTCCTGGACACCTCGCTGGTCCGTGTCTCCCCGGAGGCGTACGACGAGACCGTGGAGGTCTACAAGACTCCGATCGTCGCGCTGATGGAATACGGCCTGGTGGCCGCCGTCCTGTTCCACGCCCTCAACGGTCTGCGCGTGGTCGCCGTCGACTTCTGGTCGAAGGGCACCAAGTACCAGCGGCAGATGCTGTGGGCCGTGATGGGCATCTGGATCGTGCTGATGGCCGGGGCGATCTACCCGGTCCTCGGACACGCCGCGAACGAACTGTTCGGGAGCTGAGGCATGGCCTTCGACGTAGACAACCCCGCACCGGTCATCGAGCCGCCCCGGGCCCGCACCGGCAGGACCCCCAGGGCCACGCGCGGCAACTTCGAGCTGCACGCCTGGCTCTTCATGCGACTGTCCGGCATCGTGCTGGTCGCGCTGGTGATCGGCCACCTGCTGATCCAGCTCGTCCTCGACGGCGGCGTCAGCAAGATCAACTTCGCCTTCGTGGCCGGCCGCTGGGCATCGCCGTTCTGGATGACCTGGGACCTGCTGATGCTGTGGCTGGCGATGCTGCACGGCGCCAACGGCCTGCGGACCGTCATCAACGACTACGCCGAACGGGACAGCACCCGCTTCTGGCTGAAGATGCTGCTGTACACCGCCACGGTGTTCACCGTCCTGCTGGGCACGCTGGTGATCTTCACCTTCGACCCGAACATCCGCTAGAGCCGGGGCTGAGGCGTTAACTCATGCAGATCCACAAGTACGACACCGTCATCGTCGGCGCCGGCGGCGCCGGGATGCGCGCCGCCATCGAGGCGACGAAGCGCAGCCGTACCGCCGTGCTGACCAAGCTCTTCCCCACCCGCTCCCACACCGGCGCCGCCCAGGGCGGCATGGCCGCGGCCCTGGCCAACGTCGAGGAGGACAACTGGGAGTGGCACACCTTCGACACGGTCAAGGGCGGTGACTACCTGGTCGACCAGGACGCCGCCGAGATCCTGGCGAAGGAGGCCATCGACGCCGTCCTCGACCTGGAGAAGATGGGTCTGCCGTTCAACCGGACGCCGGAGGGGCGGATCGACCAGCGCCGCTTCGGCGGCCACTCCCGCAGCCACGGCGAGGCCCCGGTGCGCCGCTCCTGCTACGCGGCCGACCGCACCGGCCACATGATCCTCCAGACGCTGTACCAGAACTGCGTCAAGGAGGGCGTGGAGTTCTACAACGAGTTCTACGTCCTGGACCTGCTGCTCGCCGAGGTGGACGGGGTCAAGCGGACCGCGGGCGTCGTCGCCTACGAGCTGGCCACCGGCGAGATCCACGTCTTCCAGGCGAAGGCCGTGGTCTTCGCCTCGGGCGGCAGCGGCAAGTTCTTCAAGGTCACCTCCAACGCGCACACCCTCACCGGGGACGGCCAGGCCGCCGCGTTCCGCCGGGGCCTGCCACTGGAGGACATGGAGTTCTTCCAGTTCCACCCGACCGGCATCTGGCGCATGGGCATCCTGCTCACCGAGGGCGCCCGCGGCGAGGGCGGCATCCTGCGCAACAAGGACGGCGAGCGCTTCATGGAGAAGTACGCGCCCGTCATGAAGGACCTGGCCTCGCGCGACGTGGTCTCCCGCTCGATCTACACCGAGATCCGCGAGGGGCGCGGCTGCGGCCCCGAGGGCGACCACGTCTTCCTGGACCTCACCCACCTGCCGCCGGAGCAGCTCGACGCCAAGCTGCCGGACATCACCGAGTTCGCGCGCACCTACCTGGGCATCGAGCCGTACACCGACCCGATCCCGATCCAGCCGACCGCGCACTACGCGATGGGCGGCATCCCGACCAACGTCATGGGCGAGGTGCTGGCCGACAACACCACGGTGGTGCCGGGCCTGTACGCGGCCGGCGAGGTCGCCTGCGTGTCGGTGCACGGCGCCAACCGGCTGGGCACCAACTCGCTGCTGGACATCAACGTCTTCGGCCGCCGGGCGGGCGTCGCCGCCGCCCAGTACGCCGCCACCGCCGACCACGTCGAGCTGCCGGAGGACCCGGCCTCCTTCGTCGTCGGCCAGGTCGAGGCGCTGCGCTCCTCGGAGGGCACCGAGCGGGTCACCGAGATCCGCAAGGCGCTCCAGGAGACCATGGACAAGAACGTCATGGTCTTCCGCACCGAGCAGACGCTGAAGGAGGCCGTCGAGGAGATCGGCGCCCTGCGCAAGCGGTACCGGAACGTGTCGGTGCAGGACAAGGGCAAGCGGTTCAACACCGACCTGCTGGAGGCCATCGAGCTGGGCAACCTGCTCGACCTGGCCGAGGTGACGGCGGTCTCCGCGCTGGCCCGCAAGGAGTCGCGCGGCGGTCACTACCGCGAGGACTACCCGAACCGCGACGACGTCAACTTCATGCGTCACACGATGGCGTACCGCGAGGTCGCCGACGACGGCGCCGAGTCGATCCGGCTGGACTACAAGCCGGTCGTGCAGACTCGCTACCAGCCGATGGAGCGTAAGTACTGATGGCCACTCCCGTCATGGACAAGAGCCAGCCCGAGGGCGGTGCCGACGCCACGGCCGAGGCGAGCCCCTACATCACCGCCGTCTTCCGCATCCGGCGCTTCAACCCGGAGGTCTCCGACGAGGCCCACTGGGAGGACTTCCGGCTGGAGATCGACCCCAAGGAGCGCGTCCTGGACGTCCTCCACAAGATCAAGTGGGAGCTGGACGGCACCCTGACCTTCCGGCGCTCCTGCGCGCACGGCATCTGCGGCTCCGACGCGATGCGCATCAACGGCCGCAACCGGCTGGCGTGCAAGACGCTGATCAAGGACATCAGCCCGGAGAAGCCGATCACCGTCGAGCCCATAAAGGGGCTCGCGGTCCAGAAGGACCTGATCGTCGACATGGAGCCGTTCTTCCAGGCGTACCGGGACGTGATGCCCTTCCTGATCACCAAGGGCAACGAGCCGACCCGGGAGCGCCTGCAGTCCCCCGAGGACCGCGAGCGCTTCGACGACACCACCAAGTGCATCCTGTGCGCCGCGTGCACCTCCTCGTGCCCGGTGTTCTGGGTGGACGGCCAGTACTTCGGCCCGGCGGCGATCGTCAACGCGCACCGCTTCATCTTCGACTCCCGGGACGAGGGCGGCGAGCAGCGCCTGGAGGTCCTCAACGACCGCGACGGCGTGTGGCGCTGCCGCACCGTCTTCAACTGCACGGAGGCCTGCCCGCGCGGCATCCAGGTCACCAAGGCGATCCAGGAGGTCAAGCGCGCGCTGATCACGCGGCGCTACTGAGGACCGGCGGGCCCGCCGGTCCGGCAGTCCGACACACCGAGGTGCCCGGCCGGGGATTCCGGCCGGGCACCTCGGTGTGCGCGCGGCGGCGGGCGCCGGGCTCCGGTCCGGTCCGGTCCGGTCCGGTCCGGTGCCGGGGGTGTCCGCCGGGAGCTCCCGCACACGGCGGGCGAGCCCGCCAGGCGCCCGGAGGCGGTGAACCGGGGCACGGCCCGGTGACCGCGAGGGCAGCCGCCCGTTCCCGGTGAGGACACGTCGGGCCGCCCGCCCGCGGCGGGCGCGCGGCAGCCGTCGGGAGCGCGGCAGCTGTCGGGAGCGTTCCGGGACCGCGGACGCGTACCGCCGCGCTCCGCGTCCGGCGCCACCATTCCGGCGAGCCCCGTCCAGGTCACCCAGGAGAGGGCGGCACGTCCGGGCCGCCCCCGTTCCGCCCGGCCACCCGCTCCGCCGGGCGCTCCGGCAAATCCTGAACAGGTGTCCAGAAACTTCCCGTACAGTTGTCCAGGATTGGCGGCGAGGGTCGCGGCCGGAACACGGTTCGGGAAAGAGGGTGGCCGGGGTGCGGGTTCTCGCCGGGGTGCTGGTCGGTGTGGTGGCGGTGCTGCACGTGTACGTCGCGGTGCTGGAGATGTTCCTCTGGCGGGGCCCGCGCGGTCGCGCCGCCTTCGGCATGGACGAGGAGACGGCCCGTACCACCGCCCCGCTGGCCGCCAACCAGGGCCTGTACAACGGCTTCCTGGCGGCCGGCCTGGTCTGGGGTCTGGCCGCGGACGACCCGGTGGGCTTCCAGGTGACGGTCTTCTTCCTGGCCTGCGTCCTGGTCGCCGGGGTCTACGGAGTGGCCGGCACCAGGGTCCGCAACATCCTGTACGTCCAGGTCGTCCCCGGAACGCTCGCCCTGGCGGCGGTACTCTTCGCCGGGTGAGCGGTCAGGTGAGCGGCGAGGAGACGGCGGGACGGGACCCGCGCACCGTACGGACCCGGGCACGGCTGCGCCGGGCACTGCTCGCCGAGTGCGCCGACCGCCCGCTGGCGGAGGTCAGCGTCTCGGCCGTGGTCCGCCGCGCGGGAGTCGGCCGGGCCACCTTCTACCTGCACTACGAGGACCTCCCGGCGCTGGCCGTCGACGCCTGCGCGGAGGTGGTGCGGGACGCCGTGGAGGCGGTCCACGCCTTCGACGGCCCGCCGGACCCGGCGGTCCCCCCGCCCGCGCTCACGGCGTTCCTCACCTCGGCGGCGGCCCGCGCCGGGCTGTACCGGGGGCTGCTCCACCCCGGTGGCGGCGGGCCCCTGGGGGAGCTGCTGCACCGCGAGCTCCGGGACCGCTCCCGGCGGGAACGGGCGCGCGCCGGACTGCCGTACGCCGCCGCGGCCGACTCGGCCGTCGCCGCCGCGTTCACCGGGGTGTTCGCCGACTGGCTCCACGGTCTGGTCGAGGCCGCCCCCGAGGACCTGGCCCGCCAGCTCTGGCGCCTGGTGCTCACCGTCCACCGGGCCTTCGGTCCGCCGCCCCCCTGACCGGCGGCCGGGCCGGGTCAGGCCGTGAACCGGCCGAGGACCAGCATCGCGGCCAGCAGCACCAGCAGCGCCCCCAGACCGATGCCGCCCACCCGCGCCCCGCGCCGGGACAGCAGGATGCCGAGCAGCGTTCCCAGGGTGGTGAGCGGCACCGCGCACCACGCGAGGACGGCGAGGGCACCGCCGAAGCGCAGCGGGCCGCGGACGCCGTCCCGGCAGGACTCGCAGGCGACGGCCAGCAGCGGTCCGAGGGTGGCCGCGAAGGCTCCGGTGAGGACCACCAGCACCGCGAGGAGGGACGCTCCGGCACCGTCGGCGCCGGAGCGTCCCGGGGACGGGGGCACGGGGGCGGAGCCGCTGTCGGTGCGCTTCATGACGGAGACGCTACGGCGCCCGCCGGCCGGCCGGATGAGTCCTCCTGCTCAGTCCGCCGGTCCGCGGCCTGAGTACGGGGGCGGGAGCGGCCGTCCGGGAGCGGGCGGAGCCCGGGCTGCCCGGCCTCAGAAGCGGTCCAGCTCCCACAGCCGCCACACGCCGCTGTTGTCCGTCAGGTACTGCACCCCGGAGATGTCGTCCTTGCTGACCACGTGCTCCTTCTCCTGCCACAGCGGGAGCAGCGGCACCTCGGTGGCCGCCTTCCGGTCGATCCGCTCGAACTCCTCGATCACCGCGGTCCGGTCGTAGCTGCGCCGGGTCCTGTCGATCGCCTTGTCGATCTCCTTGTCGCCGTACCCGGTGCGGTGGACGCCGTCCGTGCCCACCAGGGGCGTGGTGTACGCGTCGGCCTCGGGGAAGTCCGGGAACCAGTCGGCGAGGTGGGCGTCGAACTCCCCCTCGGCCACACCCTGGCGGAACTCCTCCTCCTCGTACTTCCGGACGGTGACCCGGAACAGGCCCGAGGCGTCCAGCTGGAGGCGCAGCGTCTCGGCGTCCTCGGCCGCCGCCGCGTCCCCGGAGTGGGCGATCTCGAAGCGCACCGGTTCGGTGATACCCGCCTCCGCCAGGAACTCCCGCGCGGCGTCGGCGTCGGGGTCCCCGTAGCGCTCGTGGAACGGCGCGCCGTGGCCGTTGACGCCCTGCGGGATCAGCGAGTAGAGCGGCTCCACCATGTGGCGGTGGACGCCGCCGGCCAGCGCCGTGCGGCTCACCAGGGAGGCGACGGCCCGGCGGACCGGGAGCTCGGCCGTGGGCGAGCCGGGGCGGTGGTTGAACGCCAGGGAACGGATGCCGAGTCCGGACTGCTCGTAGACCCGGATGCCCTCGTCGGTGGGTTTGATCTCGGCCGCCTCCTCGGGCGGCAGCTGACCGGTGCTGACGTCGATCAGCTTCTCGCGCCAGGCGCCGAGCAGCTCCGTGGGCCGGTCGTAGTAGCGCACCAGCACCATGTGGGCGGGCCGGTCCTCCAGCATGCCCCGGTACTTGCCGTTGGGCGCCAGCCGCGCGGCGCTGCCCGGGTCGTACGACTGCAGGACGTACGGGCCCGAGCCGACCGCCCGGTTCCCGCTCAGCAGCGCGTCGGCCGGGTAGACCTCGTCGGGGACGATCGCGCCCGCGCCGCCGGCGATCTTGTACGGGAAGGTGGCGTCGGGGCTCTTCAGCCAGAACTCCACCTTCCCGTCGACCACCCGTACCTCCTTCAGGGTGTCCAGCACCCGGGCCGGCCCCCGCGGGTGGTTGATCTTCAGCACCCGGTCGAAGGAGTGCTTGACGTCCTGCGCGGTCAGCGGGCTGCCGTCGCTGAACTCCAGGCCCCGGCGCAGGGTGCAGCTGTAGCGCATGAGCGAGCTGTTGGTGAAGCGGCACTGCTCGGCGGCGTCCGGCGCCGGCTGGGCGCTGCCCGGGGTGAAGGTCATCAGCGACTGGAAGACGTTGCTGATCAGCCGCCAGGAGCCCGGGTCGTGCGCGCCCGCCGGATCGACCGAGGTGACCCGGTCGGTGGTGCCCACGGTGATGAGCCGCTGCTCCGTGCCGGACTGCTGGTTCACGGCCCAGCCGCTGACCCCCGTGATGACGAGCGCCCCCGCGATCACTCCGGCCCAGACGGCCCGTTTGCTGTCGGCCGCACCCATACGGCGGTCCCCTTCCGTACCGTTTCCGTGGCACGGTCGTGGTACCGGGACCGCGCCAGGGCCTCAGAGAACAGGAGAAAGATCGCAGAACGGAAGGAGTCGGCCGGTTACAGTCGGATAAATCCTACGGATGTGCGGGGGTGGAAGCTCAGGCCCGCTTCGCGGCCAGCTCCACCACGGTGATGTCCGACTCGGCGCCCACCCGCACCGGCGGCCCCCAGGCGCCCGCCCCGCGGGTGACGTAGAGCTGGGTGTCGCCGTAGCTCTCCAGCCCCGCGAGGGTGGGGTTGGCCAGCCCGGCCACATAGGTGGCGGGCCACATCTGGCCGCCGTGGGTGTGGCCGGAGAGCTGGAGATCCACCCCGTGGTCCACCGCCTCGTGGATCAGGACCGGCTGGTGGGCCAGGAGGACCGCCGCCCGGGAGGTGTCGCGGTCGCCGAGCGCGCGCCGGAAGTCCGGGCCCTGGCCCTCCGCCTCGCCCTGAAGGTCGTTGACGCCCGCCAGGTCGAAGTGGGGCAGCTCGCGGCGGGCGTTCTCCAGCGGTTCCACACCCAGCTCGCGGACGTGGTCGACCCACTCGCCGGCGTCGCCGAAGTACTCGTGGTTGCCGGTGACGAAGTACGAGCCGTCCCGGGAGCGCAGCCGCGACAGCGGCTCGGCGGCCGGGCCGAGGTCGGCCACGCTGCCGTCCACCAGGTCGCCGACGACGGCGACCAGGTCGGGGTCCGTCCGGTTGATGGTGTCCACGATGCGCTGGGTGTGGGCACGGCCCAGGAGGGGACCGAGGTGGATGTCGCTGACCACGGCGATGCGGTAGCCGTGGGCGGCCCGGGGCAGCTTGGCCAGCGGTACGGTGACGCGCTTGAGCCGCGGGCCCCGCAGCACGCCGTAGGTGCCGTACCCGACGGTGCCCGCCGCCACGGTGCCCGCGGCGACGGCCACGGTGCGCGCCACGAACAGCCGCCGTGAGGGTCCGGCGGGGGCCGGGCGGTCCGCCCCGGCGGCGGACGCGACCCCGCCGCCGTCCCCGTCGCTGTCTCCGTCGCCGCCGCGCACCGCCAGGGCGGTGGGGGCGCGTCCGGCGGCGGCCGTACCGCCGCCGGACGGCTCGGCCCGCTCGGCGGAACCGGCGGACCCGGCCGCTCCGGCCGCGCTCTCCGGGTCCTCGGCGCCTTGGGGGCCCCGGGGCGCGCGGGCGGCGTCCCGCCGCGCCAGGAAGCGGCGCAGCAGCGGCCGTACGGCCTCGCCCACCAGCAGGGCCAGCACCAGGTAGAGCAGCACGGCGAGCCAGAGGTAGCCCGGCCAGGCCAGTACGCGCTCCACGGCGAAGGGCAGCCCGGCACGGTGGGCGACCTGGGTCGCGACGGTGGTGAGCGGCAGCAGGACGACCAGCGCCGTGCCCACCCGTCTGTACCAGGTGCCGCGCGCCGCCACATCGCGCACCACGCGGCGCCACACGTACCAGTGCGCCGCCACCAGCAGGCCGACCACCAGCACCGCGACGGCTATGAAGACCACGATCATGCCCCGTTCCACTCCCCTGCCCGCTTGCCCGTCCCCCGCGCAACGTTCCGCGGCCGGTCGGGTGTTCCGTCTCTCACCGGGCGGCGCGCAGCGCGCGCACCCCGCGCAGCCCGACGACCCCGACGCCCGTGCCCAGTACGAGCGAGGTGAGGGCCATCAGCAGATGGATCCAGAAGTAGGCGGTCGGGTCGCCCGCGCCGTCGAACGCCAGGCCGCTGGTGTCCTTCCACAGGTTCCTGATGAAGTTGGGCCACAGGAACCAGCTCCACACTCCGAAGGCGAGCAGGAACCACGAGACGGGTCGGGAGAGTTCCACACCTCTCAGTATGTCTATCGGACCAACGGAATCACCGGCAGGGGCGGTAGGGACCACCGCGATGGTCCCCTCGGCAGCGCCGCGTCGCCGATATGCCGGTACGTTCGCTGCGTGTCCACGACTCACCCCGTAATCATCCGGGCGCGCCGCGTGCGCGGCGCCCGCGGCCTCGTGGCCGCCACCCCCCTCCTTCTCCTGTCCTGTCTGCTCGCCGGCGCACCGGCCGCCGCGGCCCCGTCCCCGTCCCCGTCCCCGGCGGACGGGCCGGCGCAGCCGAGTCCGCCCGCGAACATGTCCACCGTCGGCGGTGAACGCCTCGGCCTGCCCGGGGTCCAGATAGCACCCCTGGCCGGGGCACCCGCGCTGCCGGAGTCGACCAGTTCGCGCGCCTGGATCGTCGCGGACGCCGAGACCGGCGACGTACTGGCGGCGAAGAACGCGCACTGGCCGCTCGCCCCGGCCAGCACCATCAAGATGCTGTTCGCCGACACGCTGCTGCCGAAGTTCGACAGGGACACCGTCCACAAGGTCACCCCGGAGAACCTGGCGGAGCTCGGTCCGGGCAGCAGTCTCGTCGGCGTCAAGGAGAACCTCACCTACACGGTCCACGACCTGTGGCTGGGCGTCTTCCTCCGCTCCGGCAACGACGCCGTGCACGTCCTGTCCGCCATGAACGGCGGCAAGGAGAAAACCGTGCGGGAGATGAACGAGCACGCCCGCAGGCTGGGCGCGGCCGACACCCATGTCGTCAGTCCCGACGGCTACGACGCCCCGGGACAGGTCTCCTCCGCGTACGACCTGACGCTGTTCGCCCGCTCCGGGATGCAGAAGCCGGACTTCCGCGAGTACGCGGCGACCGTCCGGGCCCAGTTCCCCGGCCTGGTGAAGAAGGACAAGAAGACCGGCAAGAGCGAACGGGAGACATTCGAGATCCAGAACACCAACCGGCTGCTCACCGGCACCCCGGGCCTGGAGCCGTACAAGGGTCTCGCCGGGATCAAGAACGGCTACACCTCCAAGGCCGGGTTCACCTTCACCGGTGTCGCCGAGCGCGGCGACCGGGTGCTGCTGGTGACCACCATGCACCCCGAGGAGGGCGGCGTACGGGTCTACGAGGAGGCCGCCGAGCTCCTCGACTGGGGCTTCGCCGCCGCGGACCGGGTCGAGCCGGTCGGTGAACTGGTGGCGCCCCGGGGCGCACGCGACGGTGAGGGCAAGAACACCGACGACGGTCCCGGCGGCGAGGACGCCGGCGTGGCACGGCCCTCCGGCCCCACGGCGTCCGGCGCCCAGCCCTCGTCGGGCGGCGCCGGTACGGCACTGACGGCCCTGGCCGCGGTCCTCGCCGTGCTCGGCGCGGGAGCGTACGGCATGCGCCGGGACCGGCCCCCCGGGGCCGCCGCGGCCCGGCCGGGACGCGGCCCGCGGCGGCCCGCGGTGCTCGGCAGCCCGGAGAACCCCGGCCCGGCGGAGCCGCCCCGGCGGGCGGTGGACGGGCCGGACGGCGCGGGCGGCCCGGCGGAACCGGGACGGCCCGGGAGCCCGGCGGACGGATCCTGAGCGGACCGGCCGGCCCCCGGCCCCGGCACGCCGGCCCCCTTACCTCAGAGCGAGGGGGCCGGCGGTCTGCACAGGACGGCGGGCTGCTGCGGCAGCGGCAGCGCCCCGGGACCGAAGGCGAACTCGCGCTGGAGGCGCCACACCCCGTCCCCGCCCTGCTCGTACAGCGCGAAGCCGGCCACCGTCCAGGCCGCCTCGAAGTCGGCGAGTTCGGTGTACGCCCGGTCCAGCGCGTCCTCGGCGATGCCGTGGGCGATCGTGACGTGCGGGTGGTACGGGAACTGCAGCTCGCGCACCAGCGGACCGTCCTTGTCGCGGATCCGCTCCTGGAGCCGGCCGCAGGACGAGGCGCCCTCGACGACCCGGACGAAGACCACCGGCGACAGCGGGCGGAAGGTGCCCGTGCCCGACAGCCGCATGGCGAAGGAGTCCCCGGCCGCGGCCACCGCGGCGAGGTGGTGCTCGATCTCGGGGCGGCGCGCGGTGTCCACCTCGGTGGGCGGCAGCAGGGTCACGTGGGTCGGAATGCCATGGGCCGCGGTGTCGCCGAAACCCGTGCGCCGCCGCTGGAGCAGGCTGCCGTAGGGCTCCGGGACCGCGATGGATACGCCGAGCGTGACGGTGCCCACGAGCTTCTCCTTCCTCGTTCCCCTGTCCGTTCCGTTCCCCCGTCTGTCCGCTCGGTGCCGGCCGGCGCCGGTCAGTGCCGGGCGGGGACCCTGGCGGGCACGAAGCCCACCTTCCCGTACGCCGCGGCCAGTGTCTCCGCGGCCACCGCACGCGCCTTCTCCGCCCCCTTGGCCAGCACGGAGTCCAGCGTTCCGGGATCGTCCAGATATTCCTGGGTGCGCTCCCGGAACGGCGCCACCCAGGCGGCGACGACCTCGGCGAGGTCCGTCTTGAGGGCACCGTAACCCTTGCCCGCGTACTGCTGCTCCAGTTCCGGGATGCCGGTGCCGGTGAGTGTGGAGTAGATCACCAGCAGGTTGCTGATGCCGGGCTTCTCCTTCTCGTCGTGGCGGATCTCGGTCCCGGTGTCGGTCACCGCGCTCCTGATCTTCTTCGCCGAGACCTTCGCCTCGTCGAGCAGGCTGATCACGCCCTTGTGGGAGGCCGCCGACTTGCTCATCTTGACCGTCGGGTCCTGCAGGTCGTAGATCTTCGCCGTCTCCCTGAGGATGTACGGGGAGGGGACGGTGAAGGTGTGGCCGTAGCGGCTGTTGAAGCGCTCGGCGACATCGCGGGTCAGCTCGATGTGCTGGCGCTGGTCCTCGCCCACCGGCACCCGGTCGGCCTGGTACAGCAGGATGTCCGCGACCTGGAGGACCGGGTAGGTGAACAGGCCGACCGTCGTCGCCTCGGCGCCCTGCCGCGCGCTCTTGTCCTTGAACTGGGTCATGCGCGAGGCCTCGCCGAAACCGGTGAGGCAGTTCATCACCCAGGCGAGCTGGGTGTGCTCGGGCACGTGGCTCTGGACGAAGAGGGTGCAGCGGTCGGGGTCCAGTCCGGCGGCCAGCAACTGGGCGGCGGCCAGCCGGGTGGCGGCCCGCAGCTCCTCCGGGTCCTGCGGGACCGTGATGGCGTGCAGGTCGACGACCGCGTAGAAGGCGTCGTGGGTGTCCTGCAGCTCGACCCACTGGCGTACGGCACCGAGATAGTTGCCGAGGTGGAACGAGCCCGCGGTGGGCTGGATGCCGGAGAGTACACGGGGACGGTCAGTGGCCATGGCGCCATTCTCGCAGAGCCCCCCGGGGATGCTCACCCGTGTGCCGGGGCGTCTTCGGCGGTGGGCGCGCGGCGGAGAACCCCAGGTGGGAGACGGGAGAGTCCCGGAGGGAAGAGCCGGCAGGGTTTCCCGGGAAGGCGGGTGTACGACGATAGAGACAGGCGTCACACGCGGCTGCCACCGCACGATCGCCGGTGCCGACGCCCCTGTGCCGAACCGACCGCCGAACCGAACCGGAGCGTTGCCATGGCTGCCCCAGCGGAACTCCCGGCAGACCCCGCGACAGGTCCCGCCGCGGACCCCGCCACAGACTCCACCGCGGACCCCGCGGAACTGATCGCCGCCGCCGGCGCGCACAGCGCGCACAACTACCACCCCCTGCCGGTCGTCATCTCCTCCGGGCGGGGGGCGTGGCTGACCGACGTCACCGGCCGGCGCCACCTCGACCTGCTCGCCGGCTACTCGGCACTCAACTTCGGCCATGGCCACCCCCGGCTGCTGGCGGCCGCCCGGGAGCAGCTGGAGAAGCTCACCCTCACCTCCCGCGCCTTCCACCACGACCACTTCGCGGCCTTCTGCGCCGAACTGGCCGAGCTGTGCGGCATGGAGACCGTCCTGCCGATGAACACCGGCGCGGAGGCCGTGGAGACCGCGGTCAAGACGGCCCGCAAGTGGGGCTACCGGGTCAAGGGCGTGCCCGCGGGGCAGGCCAGGATCGTCGTCGCGGAGAACAACTTCCACGGCCGCACCACCACGATCGTCAGCTTCTCCACCGACCCCGAGGCCCGCGCCGACTACGCCCCCTACACCCCGGGCTTCGACACCGTCCCCTACGGCGACCTGGCGGCGCTGGAGGCCGTGCTCGACGCGAACGGCGACGACACCGTGGCCGTGCTGCTGGAGCCGATCCAGGGCGAGGCGGGGGTGCTGGTGCCGCCGCCGGGCTATCTGGCGGGGGTGCGCGAGCTGACCCGGGAGCGGAACGTGCTGTTCATGGCGGACGAGATCCAGTCGGGCCTGGGCCGCACCGGACGGACCCTCGCCTGCGAGCACGAGGGCGTCGTCCCGGACGTCTACGTGCTCGGCAAGGCGCTCGGCGGCGGCATCGTGCCGGTGTCCGCGGTGGTCTCCTCGGCGGAGGTGCTGGGCGTCTTCCGGCCCGGCGAGCACGGCTCGACGTTCGGCGGCAACCCGCT
The DNA here is from genome assembly GCF_002794255.1 of Streptomyces carminius. GTDB lineage: Bacteria > Actinomycetota > Actinomycetes > Streptomycetales > Streptomycetaceae > Streptomyces > Streptomyces carminius. The sequence continues at coordinate 118,916 of NZ_PGGW01000068.1, read as the reverse complement.
GGCCTGCGCGGTGGCGCTGGAGGTGATCGCCATGCTGCGCACCGGCGAGTACCAGCGGCGGGCCGCGGAACTGGGCGACCGCCTGCACCGCGAGCTGGGCGCCCTGGCGGACGGCGGCGCGGTGCGGGCGGTACGCGGACGGGGGCTGTGGGCGGGGGTGGACATCGACCCGGCCCTGGGCACGGGCCGGGAGATCTCCGAGCGGCTGCTGGAGCGGGGCGTGCTGGTGAAGGACACCCACGGCTCGACCATCCGCATCGCGCCGCCGCTGGTGATCCGCGAGGAGGACCTGGACTGGGGGCTGGAACAGCTCCGTGCGGTGCTGCTGGGCGGCTGACGGGGCGGGCCGGGGCGGCGGGCCACCGCCGGAACGGCCCACGGCTCCGGTACGGAAAATGCCCATGACCACGGACCGACACCCCTTTATGATCTGCCTCATGACGACGGATCGGAACGCTCCCGTACACGGCCCGCGCATGGATCTCTGGAAGGTCGCCCCCGAGGTCTACAAGGGGATGTCCGCCTTCCAGGCCGCCGCGGCCGAGGGGCTGGACCCGGTGATCGCCGAACTGGTGAAGATCCGGGCCTCCCAGCTCAACAAGTGCGCCTTCTGCCTCGACATGCATCTGACCGAGGCCCGGAAGGCGGGCGAGTCCCAGCTGCGGCTGGACCTGCTCGACGCCTGGGAGGAGTCGCCCGGCCTCTACAGCGAGAAGGAGCAGGCGGCGCTCGCCCTCACCGAGGCGGTCACCTCGCTGGACGGCGGCACCCCGCAGGGGCACTTCGTCCCGGACGAGGTGTACGAGCGGGCGGCGGAGCACTTCGACGAGGCCGAGCTGGCCCGGCTGATCGCCCAGATCATCGCCATCAACGCCTGGAACCGCTTCCAGGTGACCACCCGCGCGCTCCCCGCCTCCCTCCGGGACGGCGGCAAGCGGTAACCGTCTCCCCGCCTCCGGCGGGAACCGGCCGGACGGGCCCGGCGCTCCGCGTGAGCGCCGGGCCCGTCGTGTCCTGTCGCCCCGCGGTTCGTTGCACCGGGTGGGGGCGGTTTCCCTGCCCGGCGCCCAGGTGTGGCGCATGATGGTGACAGCCCCCGTGAAGGCAGGCAGTACGGCACGAAGGTGCACAGCCACAGAGAGGGGGCCCGCATGGGAGGTCTCGTGATGACGGCGCCGCTGCCCGACCAGCAGGAGTTGGACGACATGCTCCGGACCTACGCGCAGCTCGAACTGCCGGACGGTCAGCGAGCCGAGTTCATCGGGGGGGAGATCGTCATCTCACCGACGCCCACGAACTTCCACAACTGGATCTACGCCCAGTTGCACCGCATGGTGGACCGCGGCACTCCTGACGACTGGATGGTCACCAACACCACCACCGTCGCCCTCCCCGCGACCGACGAGCGCTACGTCCCCGACCTCCTCGTCTGCGAGTCGGCGGTGCTGCACAGCGACCGGGAGTGGCAGATCGCCCCCGAGGACGTGCTGCTCGTCGGGGAGATCACCTCGATGGCCACCGTGCTGCGGGACCGCAAGAACAAGCTGCGCGGCTACGGCCGGTCGCGGGTGCCGCTGTACCTGCTGGTGGATCCGCTCGACGGGGAGGGGAGCGCGACGGTGTTCGCCGAGCCCGACGGGGCGGGCCGGTACCGGGTGGAGCACCGGGTGCTGTTCGGCGAGAAGCTCGCGCTTCCCGAGCCGTTCGGTCTGGAGATCGACACCTCGGCGTTCGTGCGGGAGTGAACCGGGCCGGGGCCGGTGCGGCGGCGCACCGGCCCCGGAGGCGTCACCCGGGTCACCCGGGTCACCCGGTCCCGCCGAACGGATCCGCGTCGGTGGGGTCGGCGGGGCCCGCCGGGCAGAGGTCCCCGGGGCAGAAGGCGGCCAGTACGTCCCGGTGCAGTCTCCGGTAGGTGGGCCAGTCGTCGGCGGGGCCGGCGACCAGCACCGCGTACTGCACGCCGTCGGCGGCCTCGAAGGCCCGGTCGATCACCCGGCGCCGTCCGCCGGCCTCCTCGCTGTCGTAGGCGTACTCCAGCTCCGCGGCGTCCGGGCCTGTCTCCGCCAGCCGGATCAGCTCGTAGCCGGGATTGGCGGAGACGCCTTCCTCCGCCACCTCCAGCGCCTCGCGCGGCGTCTGCCCCACCTCGGTGAGGGAGAACACCTGGAGGAGACTCGCCCCGTCGGGCGAGGTGTAGAAGACGCCCTGCTCGTTCTCGCTGCGCTCCCACCCCTCGGGCACGTCGAGGGTGAAACCCGCCTCGTCCCGCACGCGCCGCATGCCCTCCGGCGGTCCTTCCGGGGACCCGGCCGGTTCGGAGGGGAAGGCGTCGGAGAAGGAGCCGGCGGAGTCGGCGGAGTCGGAGGAGGGACCGGGCGGCGTGGGGGACGGTGAGGAGAGCGGGAACCCGTCCTCCGGCACACCGCCGTCCACCGGGGCGGTGTCCGCTCCCGGCGTCCGCTCCGTCCCGTCGTCCCCGTCCCACAGCGCCCAGCCGACACCGCCGCCGGTGGCCAGCACCGCCGCGGCGGCCACGGCGGCCACCTTCCGGGCGTGGTCCGGGGGCAGGGGCCACACCCGGTCCGGCAGCCGCCACTGGCGGAGCCGGAAGGGGGGCGGGGCCGGAACACCCGTCACCCAGTGTGCGGCGTCCTCGTCCCAGTACGGCTCGGTGTGCTCCGGGCCGGTACGGGTGTCGGTGCTGCTGTCCATGTGATCCCCGTTCCCCGTGTCCTCAGCCGCCCAGCGCGGCCAGCGCCTGTCCGACGGCCGCGCCGGAGGCCAGCGCCCCCACGGCGGTGGCGGCGTCCTGGAGCCGCTGCCGCAGGCTCTCCCGCCGGGTGGCTCCGGCCTGCCCGGTGCTGCGGATCTCCTCCTCGGCGCCGTCCAGTTCCTCCCGGAGGGCGCGGGTCTCGGGGGTCGTCACGAGCCGTGCCAGGTCCTCCCGCAGTTCGCGTACCGCCCGGAGCAGTTCCCGGTGGCCGCCGTCCGCCGGGGCGGAGACGACCTCGTTGCGCACCGTGTTGTTGTCGCCGACCGAGACGGCGCTGTTGCTCGCGCTCCCGATGTACGTGCCGCCGGTGCCGGTCCCGCCGTCAGCCGTCCCCATCGCTGCCTCCCGTTGCCGTTGCCGCTGTCGTTGCCGTTGCCGCTGTCGTTGCCGCCGGTGTCGTGTGCTTGTTCTCCAGGTCGATGTGGCTGCCCACGGCGATGGCACTGTTCTCGGCCGAACCGACGTACACGCCACTGACGTTGACGACCTGCTGGGCGAACTCGCCGGTCTGCCAGCCCGCCGCGTCGAGTGCCTCCCGCACTCCGTTGGCCACCCGGTCCTGAACGGACTTCAGATAGCGGCTGACGTCCATCTCCTGGAAGGTGGAGGCCGCCTGGTCACCGCCGAGCTCGCGGACGGAGCACCAGGGGCCGTCCGCCGGGGCCGCCGCGTTGCCGCCGGTCCACATCCGCCACAGGAGCGCGACGCCGCGGGTGGTGTGGAGGAGGGAGTGGACGGTGAAGGCCGGGGTACGGCCCAGCGCCCAGAGCACCCGGCCGGCCGGGCCGGTGCGGCGGTACGTCTCGGCCACCCGGTCCGCGGTGTGGAAGTCGGGGTTCACCGGCCGCAGCACGTGCGGCGCGATCTCCAGCACCAGCAGCCGCCCCTGGGTGTGGACGCGGACGAAGACCGTGGTGACCACCTCCTGCTCCCAGGCTCCGACCCGGATCCGCAGGAAGTGCCTGCGGTGCTCCCCGCCCTCCTCCACCGCGCGCTCCCGCTCGGCCCGGAAGTGGCGGGGCTCCAGGGGGGCCGCCGAGCGCAGGGGCAGTCCGGTGACCGGCACGAAGACGCACTCGTCGATCTCCAGCCGGCGCAGCCGGTCGCGCACCCGGTCCGCCCGTTCGCCGTCCCCGCCCGCCGGGACGGCGAGTGCCCGTACCAGCGGCTCGATCCGCCGCAGGATCTCCCGGTTGTCGAGCGGGATCTGCTTCCGGCCGGTCTGGGGGCGCAGCTCCACGGCGAGGGTCCACGCCTCCTGGGGGGTGCCCGCGCCGAGGAAGGGGTGCTGGACGTGGTAGAGGACCAGCGGCGAGTGCTGTTCGCGCCTGATCAGCGCGGCGATCCGCGCGAAGCGCCGTCCGGCCGTCCGCTCGGCCTCGTCCGCGCGGTCCGGGGCGGTGAAGACGTCCGGGCGCAGGTCGCCGCCGAGCACCGCGGCGATCTGCCTGCGGTGGAGGGCGACGCACGCCGCCAGGACCGGCGGGATCAGAAGCACCGCCCAGGCCGCGCCGGTCCCGATCTCCGGGACGGACAGGTCGCCACCCGACGAGGTGCTCCCGTATCCCGCGTCGTATCCCGGTTCCCGCCCGTCGTCGTCGAAGGCGGCGCCGAGCACCGTCACCAGGTAGAGCGCCATGAGCCACCAGCCCGTCAGGCGCAGGTATCCGGCGACCAGCCGGCGGAACCGGGAGACGTCGTGGCTGCCGGGGTGGTCGGTGCGGAACGGGCCCGGGACGCCGCCGCGGAGCCGGGCCGCCAGCGTCAGCAGCACGCACGGCACCAGGAACAGCGCGAAGGCGTAGCCGCCCAGCACCACTCCCAGCACGCACAGGAGCAGGACGGCCGCGGCCCACCCCGCCTCCAGCCGGCGGGCGCGCAGCGCGTGGGCGAGCACCCGGGCGGTGTCGGTGCCGGAGGAGGGGGCGGTGACACGCTCCTCGTGGACGTAGAGCTCGTCGATGACGGCGTCCCGGAAGTCGGCGTCCAGATAGGTGCCCGCGCACAGCAGCCGGGTGGCCTCGCTGCGGTACGCGGGACCGGGTGGCGGTCCGGCCCGGTCGGCGGGAGACGGCTGGGCCGGTACGGTCGCGGTGTGCTGGGGTGGCACGCATCCCCCCGTGGTCGAACTCCCCTGCGAAAAAAGGAAGTTGTCGTCGAATATCGACCCAGGGTAGGGGCGCGGACGCGGTACGTCACCCGAATGGGCCCATTGGGGGCCGTTGCGTGGAACGCACCGGCCCCGAACGCTCCGGCTCCCGGACACCGGGGCGGTGTCCGGGAGCCGGAGGGGGTTCGGGGCCGGAAGGGGTCCGGGGCCGGAAGGACCGTCAGATGAGGCCGAGACCGCGGACGGCCTCGCGCTCCTCCTCCAGCTCCCGCACGGAGGCGTCGATGCGCGGCCGGGAGAAGTCGTTGATCTCCAGACCCTGCACGATCTCGTACTTCCCACCCGCGCAGGTGACGGGGAAGGAGGAGATCAGGCCCTCCGGAACGCCGTAGGAGCCGTCGGAGGGAACGGCCATGGAGGTCCAGTCGCCCTCGGGGGTGCCGTTGACCCAGGTGTGGACGTGGTCGATGGCCGCGTTGGCGGCCGAGGCCGCGGAGGAGGCGCCGCGGGCCTCGATGATGGCGGCGCCGCGCTTGGCGACGGTCGGGATGAACTCCTCCGCCAGCCACTTCTCGTCGTTCACGGCCTCGGCCGCGTTCCGGCCCGCGATCTCGGCGTGGAAGATGTCCGGGTACTGGGTGGCGGAGTGGTTGCCCCAGATCGTCAGCCGGCGGATCTCGTCCACCGGGGTGCCGGTCTTCTTGGCGAGCTGCGACAGCGCCCGGTTGTGGTCCAGGCGGGTCATCGCGGTGAACCGCTCGGCCGGTACGTCCGGGGCGGCGGCCTGGGCGATCAGGGCGTTGGTGTTGGCCGGGTTGCCGACGACCAGGATCTTCACGTCGTCCGCGGCGTGGTCGTTGATGGCCCTGCCCTGCGGCTTGAAGATCCCGCCGTTGGCCTCCAGCAGGTCACCGCGCTCCATGCCCTTGGTGCGCGGGCGGGCGCCGACGAGCAGGGCGACGTTGGCGCCGTCGAAGGCGACGTTCGGGTCGTCGGTGATCTCGATGCCCTTGAGCAGCGGGAAGGCGCAGTCGTCCAGCTCCATGGCGGTGCCCTCGGCGGCCTTCACCCCCTGGGGGATCTCCAGGAGGCGCAGCGCCACCGGCACGTCCGCGCCGAGGAGGTGGCCGGAGGCGATGCGGAACAGCAGCGCGTAGCCGATCTGGCCGGCGGCGCCGGTGACGGTGACATTGACGGGAGTGCGGGTCATGGCGATCTCCGTATACCTGACGGTGGCGGCTGGGTCTCCAACGTATCTCTACATCAAGAGACCTGGTGTCAGGCTATCCGACGGCCCCGGCACGGCGGCGGCCGCCCGCACGTGGTGGCGGGCGGCCGCTCGGGATGGTGCCGTACCCGTGGGGGGCGGCGGATCGCATACCCGGGGTTCTCCGGTGTCATGCCACCCGCGGCCCGGCTCCGGCCGGCCGCCGTCAACCGGCCGCCGTCAGCCGGCCGTGCACCTCTCGGTGCCCTCCGGGGGCACCAGGCAGGCCGACGGCGCCTTGGGATCCGCGGCGGCCACCATCGGGGTGTACGCCTTGCCGGAGTCGCCCACCTCGCCGCGTTCCGCCGCCTCCGCCGCGGCTATCCGCAGCGTGTCCCCGGGGCCGGCGCCGCTGACCCGGGCCCAGGCCGCCCGGCATGCCTCGCTGTACCGGACCTCGACGTACGCCTCGCCCAGCGTGGCGTCCGCGACGGTCTCGGCGTGCCGTCCGCCGCAGCCCATGGCCTCCGGGTCCCGGCCTGCGCAGTCCGCTCCGCCGCACTCCACGCCCTCGGGCGGGGCCGGCGCCGACGCGCTCGGGGAGGAGGTCGCCGACGGGGCGGCGGCTGTCTCCCCGTCCCCGCGCAGGGAGAGGACGAACGCGCCGGTGGCCACCAGTACCAGTGCGCTCGCCGCTCCGGCGAGGAGCGGCCGGAGCGGGCGGCGGACCGGGCCCGGCGGGCCGTCGGGCCGCTGCCCGCCGGGGTCCGGGGGCGGCGGTACGCGCAGCCGCGTGGTCCGCTCACCGGGCGGCTCCTCCCCCGGCTCCCCCAGCGCGGCACGCGCCTGTGCCACCCGGGCGGTCTCCATGGTCTCGTCGTGCCGCAGCTCGGCACGGCTCCAGGCCCGTTCCGCCAGCTCCCACAGCGTGCCGAGGTGCCGTACGTCGGTACCGGTCGCCTCGGCGAACTCCTGGATCGCGCGGCGCGGAGGCAGCAGGCGGCCGTCCAGGTAGCGCTCCCAGGACGTCTTGCTGTACCCGGTGCGGTCGGCGACCGCGATCACGCTCAGTCCGGAACGGTCGACCAGACGTCTCAGCTGCCCGGTGAACTCCCGGATCCGCGGATCCAGTTCCTGTGGCAACGCCTTCCAGCGAGGCATCCGCCTCCCCCCCTCGTGCATACACGCCCGTGTCCCGTCCCCGCCCCGTACCGCCTCCGGTCCATGCCCCTGTCCACGGGGATGTCCGAAACGGGGCGTCAGTTCCCGGCGGGGCACGCAGGAGTGAATCCGGAATATTGTCCCACCGCGCGCGGACCGTCCCGCCTCCGCCGGAGAATCGGCGGACCCGGCGGTGGGCTCCCCCGGCGCGCGCGGCCGGAACAGCGCCCCCCGGCGCCGTCCGGGCGGCTACCGGATCGAGAAGTGGAGGATGCCCTCCAGAAGGGGGATCTCCAGCCAGGGCTTCGGCTGCGCCATCATCGCCAGCAGCGTGATCGTGGCACCCAGCACCCCGTAGGTCAGCACGTCCGTGAAGCGGGAGCGCACCGCCAGCATCCCCACCGACGGCACCGACCAGCGCAGCAGGGCACCGAGGAGCATGGCCGCGCCCATGGTGAGGATGCCCGCGCGGAAGTTGCCGAGGGTCACCAGCAGCCCGGCGGCCGTCCCGGCCAGTACGCACAGCAGCGGCCACTGCCGCGCGGGGGCGGGGGCGTCCCCGGGGGCGGCCCGGCCGCCGCCCTCGGGCCGGGCGGTGTCCCGGGTGATCAGCGGGAAGCGCCGCGAGTGGCGCCGCGGGGCCCCGTCGTCCGCCTCCGCCTGCTCCCCCATGCCGTCGTGCTCCGCCGTCTCCGCCGGGAGCGCCGTACGCACCGGCTCCGCCGTGCCGTCGTCGTTCCCGGCGGAGCCGGTGTCCCCGGTGCTTCCGGCGTCAGCCGACACCGCTCGCCTCCACGGTGCGCTCGGCGGCCCGGACGACGTTCGCCAGCAGCATCGCCCGGGTCATGGGGCCGACGCCGCCCGGGTTCGGGGAGAGCCAGCCGGCGACCTCGGCGACGTCCGGGTGGACATCACCGACGATCTTCCCGGTGGCGTCCCGGCTGACCCCCACGTCCAGCACGGCCGCACCCGGCCGGACGTACTCGGGGAGCACCAGGTGCGGCGAGCCGGCCGCCGCCACCACGATGTCCGCCTCGCGCAGCCGCGCCCCCAGGTCGCGGGTGCCGGTGTGGCACAGGGTCACCGTCGCGTTCTCGGTGCGGCGGGTGAACAGCAGCCCGATGGAGCGGCCGACGGTGATGCCGCGGCCGACGACGGCCACGTTCGCCCCGTTGATCTCCACCCCGTGCCGGCGGAGCAGCTCGATGATGCCGTTGGGGGTGCACGGCAGCGGCGCCGGCTCGTTCAGCACCAGCCGGCCGAGGTTCGTCGGGTGCAGTCCGTCGGCGTCCTTGGCCGGGTCCATCAGCTCCAGGACACGGTTGGTGTCCACCCCGCGCGGCAGCGGGAGCTGCACGATGTAGCCGGTGCAGGCGGGGTCCTCGTTCAGCTCGCGGACGACGGCCTCGATCTCCTCCTGTCCGGCGGTGCCGGGCAGCTCGCGCTGGATGGAGGCGATGCCGACCTGGGCGCAGTCGCGGTGCTTGCCCGCCACGTACTTCTGGCTGCCCACGTCGTCCCCGACCAGGAGCGTGCCCAGGCCGGGCTGGACGCCGCGGGCCTTCAGGGCCTCGACCCGGGCGGTGAGTTCGGACTTGATCGCGGCTGCGGTGGCCTTGCCGTCGAGAATCTGGGCGGTCATGGGCCCATCCTCCCGGATACGGGGGGCCGGTCTCCAATCGCCCCGGCCCACCGGGGCCCGCGGCCGCCGGTCCGCCACGGGAAGTGCCGGTTCCGTCACGAAATCGCGGGCCGACGGGCCGACGGGACGGCGGAGCGTTCCCGGTACGTTGCGGAATCGCCACATTCCCCGATCTTGGCTGGACAGTACACCCGTCCGCCCACCACCATGAGGCGCCGTGCCGTCACCGCCGCGAGGCCGACGGCACGGCAATCGGGGGGAGACACACTCATGCACGGTCCGGTTCTCACGCAGCGCGGCTGCTGGGGCGGCGAAGTGTGCCCCCGGGCGTCCTCCGGACGCCCTACCGGCCTCAACCGTCCCTGACTCTTCCGCTCGGAGGAAACCGCCCATGAGTTACCCCCCGCCGCCCGGCGGCCAGCCGAACCCCTACCAGGAGCAGCCCCAGCAGCCTCCGCAGCCCGGCTACGGCTACCCGCAGCAGGGCGTGCCCCCGCAGGGCGGCTACGGCTACCCGCAGCAGCCCCCGGCCGGGGGCTACCCCGCTCCTCCCGGCACCGTCCAGGCGAACAACGGCTACCTGAACATCCCCTACCTGGGCACGGTCAGGGTCGCCACGATGGGGCAGCGCTTCCTGGCCCGCCTCGTCGACGGCCTGATCATCGGCGCGCTCAACTCGATCATCATCTTCGCCGGGGTGGGCGGTGCGATCGGCCTCACCGCGGACGCCGAGGACTGCGGAACCTACCTCGACCCCGGCTACGAAGCGTGCGTCAACGAGAACGCCGAGCAGGCCCTCGGCGGCATCGCCGCGATGTTCGCGATGCTCGCCCTGTTCGCGGTCCTGCTGCTGCTCTACGAGTGGCTGATGATCGCCTTCAAGGGCGCCACCGTCGGCAAGATGGTGCTCGGCCTGAAGGTCGTCAGGGAGGCCGACGGCCGGCTGCCGGGAGTCGGCGGCGGCTTCATCCGCTACATCATCCCCGTCGTCGGCGCGTTCCTGTGCTACATCGGTGCGGTCCTGGTCTACCTGTCGCCGTTCTTCGACAACAGCGGCAAGTTGCAGGGATGGCACGACCGGGCAGCGGGAACGGTGGTCATCAAGAAGTAGCGCGGCCCGTCGTACGGGCACCGCGCTCGGGCTCATACGCCGAGGGCCGCGCCACGGGAGTCCCGTGACGCGGCCCTCGGCGTCCGGCCGCCGCCCCGACACGCCCGGAGGACCGCCATGAGCAGCTCCGACCCGAACAACCCGTACCGGAAGAATCCTTACGGCAGCCCCTCGGACCAGCCTCCCGCCCACGGGCCGGACGGACCGTCGTCCGGGCACCCGCTGGCGCCGCCGCCCGGCCCGTACGGCTCACCGGGCGGGCCGCCCGGGACGATGCCGGGCAAGGTCAACTCGGCCCGGTTGATCCTCTACATCGCCGGCGGGATCCAGGCACTGCTCTCGCTGCTGTTCATCGTCGTCTTCGCCTCCTCGCAGAACACCCTGGAGGAGACCTACGGCGAGCTGGACATCGACACCGGCGTGTACTACGTGATGTTCGGCTTCTTCCTGCTCCACGCGCTCGTCGGCATCGCGCTCGCCACGAGGTTCCCGCAGGGCGGCGGCGGGCTGCGGATCGCGGCCATCGTCTGGGCCGCCGTCCTCATCCTGGTCGGCATCGCCGCCCTCCCGCTCGGCCTGCTGTGGATGGCCGTGGGCGTCTTCTGCCTGGTGCTGCTGGCCTCCGCCGAGTCGGCGGCCTGGTTCAACCGCCCGCAGGCCTGACTTCCCGCACGGGCGCACGGGCCCGGCGGCCCCGCGGTGCGGGGACCGCCGGGCCCGTGCCGTGCCGGGGCGCCGGGCTCAGTGGGCTCAGCGGGTTCAGTGGAAGAAGTGCCGGGTGCCGGTGAGGTACATCGTCACGCCTGCCGCCTTCGCGGCCTCGACCACCTGCTCGTCGCGGACGGAGCCACCCGGCTGGACCACGGCCCGCACCCCGGCGTCCGCCAGGACCTGGAAGCCGTCGGGGAAGGGGAAGAACGCGTCGGAGGCGGCGTACGAGCCGCGGGCCCGCTCCTCGCCGGCCCGCTGGACGGCGAGCTTCGCGGAGTCCACCCGGTTGACCTGGCCCATCCCGACGCCGACCGTGGCGCCCTCCTTGGCCAGCAGGATCGCGTTGGACTTCACCGCCCGGCAGGCGCGCCAGGCGAAGGCCAGCTCGGCCAGCTCCGCCGCGCCGAGCGCCTCGCCGGTGGCCAGGGTCCAGTTCGCCGGGTCGTCGCCGCCGGCCTGGAGGCGGTCGGCGACCTGGAGCAGCGCGCCGCCGTCGACCGGCTTGTGCTCCAGTGCCGCGGCGGGCGCCCCGGGGCAGCGCAGCACCCGGATGTTCTTCTTGCGGGCGAGCACCTCCACCGCGCCGTCCTCGTAGCCGGGCGCGACGATCACCTCGGTGAAGATCTCGGCGACCTGCTCCGCCATGGCCACCGACACCGGGCGGTTGACGGCGATCACGCCACCGAAGGCGGACAGCGGGTCGCAGGCGTGGGCCCTGCGGTGCGCCTCGGCGACGTCCGCGCCGACGGCGATGCCGCAGGGGTTGGCGTGCTTGATGATCGCCACGCACGGCTCGGTGTGGTCGTGGGCGGCCCGGCGCGCGGCCTCGGTGTCCGTGTAGTTGTTGTAGGACATCTCCTTGCCGTGCAGCTGCTCGGCCTCGGCCAGACCGCCGGTGCCGTCGCTGTAGAGGGCGGCGGGCTGGTGCGGGTTCTCGCCGTACCGCAGGACGCTGCGGCGCTCGTAGGAGGCGCCCAGGAACTCGGGGAAGCCGGATTCGTCGGCCGGGGCGTAGTCGCCCGCGAACCAGGAGGCGACGGCCACGTCGTACGCGGCGGTGTGCGCGAACGCCTCGGCGGCCAGCCGCCGGCGCTCCGCCAGGTCGAAGCCGCCCCCGTTGACGGCCTTCAGCACCTCGCCGTACCGGCCGGGGTTGACGACGACGGCCACGGACGGGTGGTTCTTGGCGGCGGCACGGACCATCGAGGGGCCGCCGATGTCGATCTGCTCCACGCACTCGTCCGGGGAGGCGCCGGAAGCGACGGTCTGCCGGAAGGGGTAGAGGTTGACGACGACGAGGTCGAAGGGCTCCACCTCCAGCTCCTGGAGCTGCCGGCGGTGGTCGTCCAGCCGCAGGTCGGCGAGGATGCCCGCGTGCACGCGCGGGTGCAGGGTCTTCACCCGGCCGTCCAGGCACTCGGGGAAGCCGGTCAGCTCCTCGACCGGGGTGACCGCCACGCCCGCCGCGGCGATCCGCGCGGCCGTCGAGCCGGTCGAGACGAGCCGCACGCCCGCCGCGTCCAGACCGCGGGCCAGGTCCTCCAGGCCCGTCTTGTCGTAGACGCTGATCAGTGCGCGGCGGACGGGACGCCGGGTGGAAGCGGTGCTCTCGGAGCCTTCAGTCATGACCGAGGATGACCTTTCTTGCCTCAATGCGGTAGCCGTGGCGGGCGAGCCGTCCCACGGTGTCGACGAGCAGCCGTCGCTCGACTTCCTTGATCCGCTCGTGGAGGGCGGACTCGTCGTCCTCATCCCGCACCTCGACCACGCCCTGGGCGATGATCGGGCCGGTGTCGACCCCGTCGTCGACGAAGTGGACGGTGCACCCGGTGACCTTCACGCCGTACGCGAGCGCGTCGCGCACACCGTGGGCGCCGGGAAAGCTGGGGAGCAGGGCGGGGTGGGTGTTGACGAAGCGCCCGCCGAACCGGGCCAGGAACTCCTTGCCCACTATCTTCATGAACCCGGCGGACACCACCAGATCGGGCTCGTGCGCCGCCACCGCCCCGGCCAGCGCCCGGTCCCAGGCGGCCCGGCCGTCGTGGTCCCGCACCCGGCACACGAACGTCGGCAGCCCGGCGCGCTCGGCCCGCTCCAGCCCGGCGATGCCGTCGCGGTCGGCCCCGACGGCGACGACCTCGGCGCCGTAGCCGGCCGGTCCCCGTTCGGCCACGGCGTCGAGCAGGGCCTGGAGGTTCGTTCCCGAACCCGACACGAGCACCACGAGGCGGGCCGGGGAGTGGGCGGCGGCGGATCGGGAAACGGAAGCCACGACGGGGCTCTCTCTCGGATGGGTGGTGCGGCGGTGTGCGGTCGTCCGTGCGGTCGTGCGGGTTCACGGGGCGTTCGTCCCGGGGAGTCCTGTGACGCGGCCGGCCGTCGGCAACGATACCGGCACACCGGGCGGCCCCCTCGGGACGGGGGGACGGCCGCCCGGTAGCGTCTGCGCTACGCACCGGTATCCGGCGGCGCGCCGCACCGGGGCCGCCCGCACCGGGCCCGGACGACACCAAGGGGAAGAATCAGACCACATGACGGACCGACGCCGCCGTGCGGCCCTCGCACCTTCGACCGGCACCACGACCGGGACTGCCTCGGTCCTGCTCCGGAAGCGGTGGTCCTTCTCCGGACCGGCCGGCCGGGACACCCGGGGCACCCGCAACCTCCGCGGTTCCTCGGGCTCCTCCGGTTCCTCCGGTTCCTCCGACGACAATCCCTTCGCGCCGCCGCCCGAGGGGCGGCCGGAGCAGCCCTGGCGCCCGCGCCACCCGCACGGCTCCGGCCCGGAGGACCCCGGGCAGGGGGACGACGGGAACGGCGACGGGGAGCGGGAGCGGAGCCGCCCCGCCGGCTCCCCGCCGAACTGGGGGAGCCGGTGGAGCAGCCGCCAGCCGCACCGCCAGGGCCGCGACTTCGGCGAGGGCGGCCGTCCCGAGCGGCCCGACGGCCGGAACGGCGGGGCGGGCGGACCGCGCTGGGATCCGTCCGACCCGGCCCAGCGGCGGGCCCGGTACGCGCTGCTGGCCGGCATGTGGGGCTTCTTCTTCGCCCTCTTCAGCATTCCGTGGCTCGCGACCCCGCTGGGCGCGCTGGCCGTGTACTGGGGGGTGAGCACGCTGCGGACCGGGCCGCGCGGCGCCGCGGGCGCGGGCGGTTCTTCGGGGTCCCCGGGACGGGGTGCCCGGCCCGAGGACGTGGCCGGGGCGGCCGGAGGCACCGGTCCGGGTCCCGCCGTGCCGCCCGCGCACCCGGCGGGCGGGCGCGGTGGCAGACCGCAGACGGCGGTGGCGGTCAGCGGCCTGGTGGCGGGCGTCGCCGCCCTGGCGATCATCGCGGCGCAGTTCACCGTGCAGCTCGTCTACCGCGACTACTTCGTCTGCGTGGAGGACGCCCTCACCAACTCCTCCCGGGAGGCGTGCGAGCGGCACCTCCCCGAGGAGCTGCGCCCCCTCTTCGGCGAACAGGACTGATCCCCGCCTCCTGGGGCCCCCGCCCCCGTCTCCGCCCTCGTCTCCGGGCCGGGGCGCGGCGGGCCGTCCGCCGCCGCGCGGGCGCCGTACGGCGGGAGGCGGGGCCGGACGGGGCGGGATCGGGCGGGGCGGGGCGGGATCGGCGCGTCATGCCGGGCCGCGCCGCAGCCGCCGGTACCGCAGGGCCAGCGCGCCCGGCACCCCCAGGACGGCGGTCCAGCTCAGCGCGGCCGCGCCGGTGAGCCACCAGCGCGGGCCCAGCTGGGCCAGTGCCAGGTTGCCCAGCGGCCCGCCCGACCAGGCCGCCAGCAGCGCCATGGCCGCTCCGCAGCCGCAGGCGGCCAGTACGGCGGCGCACGCGGTCGCCCACCCGCCCAGCACCGGCCGCCCCCACTCGGGCACGGCCGCACACGCCACGCTCCGGGCCGTCGCCGCTCCGGCCGCCAGCGGCACCACTCCCGCCACCGTCCAGGTCAGCGGGGTGCCGGGGCCCTCGGCGGGCAGGGCGGCCAGCAGCGGGAAGTCCGGCAGCCCGGGCAGCGCGGTCACGGCCGACGGCCCCACCGTGCTGCCCCCGCCGAGCGTGAAGCCGGGGCCGAGGCCGTACGACGCGCCCCAGACGGCCGCGTTCGGCGCCAGGGCCAGGCAGAGCAGCAGGAGCGCGGCGTGTCCCGCGCAGCCGGGGACCGTCTCGGGGAGCACCGCCTGTTGCGCGCCACCGCCCGCCACCGTCCTCCACAGCAGGGCGCCCGCCGTCAGCAGTCCGCCCGCCGCGCACAGCGCCGCGGTGCCCGCGGCGGCGGCACGCGGTACGGCGACGGCTCCGGGCCGGGTGAGGACCGCCGCCGCGGCTCCGAGCACCCGGCCGGACCACCGTCCGAGCGGCCTGCCGAGCGTCCGGACCGGCGCGGGCGCGCGCCGTGCGCACCGCGGCGCCCGGCGGATCCACGCCATGGGCCGGTCCAGCCCCGTCCAGACCCCGGCCGCCGCCACGGCGGCCACCACGGCGGGCAGGCGCGGTGCGGCGCCCAGCGGATCGACCCGGAGGGGACCGGTGGAGGCATAAGCGGTGGCAGCCGCCGCGACCAGCAGATACCCCGCGACGACCCAGCCCGCGGCCCGCCAGGGCCGGCCCCCGTCCACCGTGCGGTCCGCCGGTTCGCCGACCGGTCCACCGGCCGCCGCGGACACCGCGTCGCGCGCCGCGCGGTACAGCAGCCATATCGGGACGGCGCACAGCAGCAGCGGGGTCAGACCGACGGGCGCGGGGGCGCCGCCGAGTGTTTGAACACGGACAAGGGGGGCACCGTGTGCCATCAGCCACAGATCGGCGGCGATGCGCAGGGCGTCACCGGGACCGCCGCCGGAACAGGGCGAGGTGATCCACAGCAGCAGGACGACGACGGCGACCCCGGCCAGACCCAGCCCGGCCGCCATCACGCCCTCCAGGAGCCGCTCCGCGGGGTGATCCGGCGCACGGCGGCCCGGCGGGGCTCCGGGAGGGCCGGGGGGGCGGTGCGCGGGCGGTGTCGCTCGGTGTCGGGCCGTGGGATGCACGCCGCCATGCTGCCAACTTCCCCCGTTCATCCCCGGTAGTGAATAAAACATCGATGTGTTGCACACAATGCGCAATGGAGCTTTTCGCACAGTACGCCGGTATGAGGTCCATACCGGTATGGCCAATGACGATCCGCGGAGGACGCCGGCATGACGGGCAGCACGACTGAGAAGGTCTCCATCCCCGCCCCCGGGCAGCGGTCGGGCACTCCGTCCGCCCCGGCCGGGGAGACGGCCGGACGCGAGGAGCCGGGCCCGCCCGGCACCGCGGTGCCGGGCGGGCCCGCCGAGGCCTTCGACCTGCTGTACACGCGGCACGCGGAGCCGCTGTTCCGGCAGGTCTGTCTGCTCACCGGTGACCGGCGGCTGGCCGAGCGGTCCGTCCGCCACGCGTTCCGGCTGGCCTGGGAGCGGTGGCCGGAGGTCGCCGTGGACCGGAATCCGGCCGGCTGGGTGCGCGCGGCGGCACACGACCACGCCCTCTCGCCCTGGCACCGGCTGGATCCCCGCCGCCGCCTCGCGAGCGCCCCCTTCCCAGCCGGAGGGGAACGGGAGGACCGGGAGGACCGGGAGGAGCGGCTGCCGCGGGAGGCGCTGGAGACGCTGGCGCAGGCGCTGCTGGAACTGCCGCCCTCCTACCGCCGGACCCTGCTCCTGCACGACGGGCTCGGGCTCGGAGCGGCCGAGACGGCCGCCGAGAGCGAGTCCAGCACCGCGGCGGCGGCCGGACGGCTGATGCACGCGCGCGAGGCGCTGGGCGAGTACGTGCCCGCCCTGCGGCGTGTCGAGCCGGAGCGGCGGAGGCGGATCATCCGCGCGCTGCTGGAGGGGCTGGCCGCCGCGTGGCCCGTCCCCGCCCTTCCGCCCGCCCGCGCCGTGCGGGAGGGCGGCGAACGGCTGGCACAGCGCCGTACGGGCGCGGTGATCGGGGCCACCTCGGTGCTGGTGGCCGCGGCGGTGTTCGGCGCGGCCACCGGTCCGGCGGGCCACACCCCGCCGGACCGGTCACCGGCCGTCTCCGGGCACTCCCCGGAGGACGGAGCGGCGGACGGCTGAGGCCGGCACCGGTGACGGGTACGCGGCCGCGGCCGCGTACCTACGGTGGCCCGGTACGGCTCCGCGGAGGATTTCCGGTGGATCCTCGGGGCCCCA
The DNA here is from genome assembly GCF_002794255.1 of Streptomyces carminius. Lineage (GTDB taxonomy): Bacteria > Actinomycetota > Actinomycetes > Streptomycetales > Streptomycetaceae > Streptomyces > Streptomyces carminius. The sequence continues at coordinate 102,019 of NZ_PGGW01000068.1, read as the reverse complement.
CACGCCACCGTGGAGGGTCCTGACACTCCCGGCCGAACCACGCGTGGCCCCTCGACGCTGCCCCCTACACTGACACCGCCGCTCAAGGGGGGAGCCAGTATGTACAGCGTCATCGTTGTGCCACCGGGCTGCGAGGGGCCCGACGGCCAGTTCAGGATCGCGGCCGGTGAGCGGCTCGCCTTCGGCCGCGCGATCCCGGGCAGCGGCCTGTCGATCGCGCACAGGGGCGTGTCACGGGTCGCCGGCGAGATCACCGCGCACCGTGCTTTCTGGATCCTGAGCAACCACAGCGCGGACCAGACGTACGTGGTGGAGAACCCGGAGGGCGCGGGCGAACACGTCAAGGTCTCGCCCGGCCGCCTGGACGCACCCATTCCCTTCGAGTTCTCCCGCGTGGTGCTGCCCGCCGCCGGCGATCTGCTCAGCTTCGAGGTGTGGGCCCCGCGCCACCGCTACGGACCCCGTGCCGCGGGTTCCTGTTCCGCCGCCGGGGCCACCACGGCACCGGCGTTCGCCCTCGACCGCACCACGCGCTACTACGCGGTGCTGGCCGCCCTGTGCGAACCCCGGCTGCGCGACGACCCGCACGCCCCGCTGCCCACCGTCGACCAGCTCGTCGAACGGCTGCGCTCCGGGTGGCCGGCCGTCCACCGCTCCCTGGTCTACTGGAACATCGACTACCTCGCGGTCAAGCTCGGGCTGCGTCCCGGCCCGGACGTGGCGGAGTCCGGACCGCGCCGGGGCGGCAAGAAGGAGTCCCTGGTCTCGCTCGCGCTCCGCTTCGACCTCGTGTGCGAGGACGACCTCGTCGTCCTCGGCGCCGCGCCGAGCAGGGCGGCCCGGTGACCGGCCTCCCCCACTCCGTCCCCGTGCCGCCGGGCTACCGCGTCGGCTCCTGGGAGGTACGCGAACCGCTTGCCTCCGGCGCGTTCGGGACCGTGTACGCGGGGCGGCACACCGGTGGTGCCGGGGCCGGACGGCCCCGCGAGGTGGCGTTGAAGTTCCTGCCCACCGGCACCCACACCCCCCGCCGGCTCCGCCATCTGCGCGAAATGGCCGAACGCGAGGTCGAGCTGCTCCGCCGACTGCGCTCCCCCCGGCTGATCCGGATGTACGACGCCCTCACCGTCGACGACCCGGACCGTCCCGAACTCGACGGCGCCACCGTCCTCGTGCTGGAGCGGGCCGAGGGATCACTGGACGCCCTGCTGCGCCGGACACCGGTGCCCGGCTCCGGGCCCGCCCTCCTCGCCCAGATCTGCGAGGGACTGCACCAGCTGCACCGCGCGGGCTGGGTGCACGGCGACCTCAAGCCCGCCAACGTGCTGCTGATGAAGGACGGTTCGGTCCGCCTCGGCGACTTCAACATGGCGGCCGAACTGGAGGGCACCCACGCCTACGCCCCCGCCTTCGCCACCCCCGACTACACCCCGCCCGAGCTGCTGTGGCCGGAGTACGGCGAACGTGGCCGCCGAACGCGTCCCACCGCCGACATCTGGGCCTTCGGCGTGCTGACCCACCTCGTTCTCACGGACACCCACCCGCTGCCCGGCGGCTCGGCGGAGGCCCGCTGCGACGCGGCGGTGCGCTACGCGCGCGGCACGGAGGAGCTGCGCCTCTCCCCCGGGCTGCCGGAGCCGTGGCGGGAGATCGTCACCGCCTGCCTGGCCCCCACCCACGAGCGGCGGGCCGGCCTCGGCAGCGCCGCGCTCCTGCGCCGGGTGGAGCGTGCCGCGGGGACCGTCCGCTCCCCACGCCTGCCGAGGCTCCGCCCGCGCGCCTGGCGCCGCCCCGTTCTGGTGATCACCCTGGCGGGGGCGCTGCTGGGAGCGGCGGCGACGGTGACCTACACGTCGTTACGGGACGACGGGCCGACATACGGCTACCACCGCTGCCCGCCGGACAGCGTCTGCTTCTTCAGTGAGGAGTTCGGCATGGGCCGGATGTGCAGCTGGCAGGGTGACGACCCGGACTGGCTGTCCGGCGACGAGACGTGCGGGTGGACGCGCGACCACCCGGTGAAGTCGATCTTCAACAACGGTGTGGAGGCGGAGGGCCGCGGCGGCGTGGCGTACTACCGGGGCCGCGACTTCACACCGGCCGGCGTCGACCGCACTCGCACGATGCGGCGCACCGGCTGCACCTCCATGCGCCAGCAGGGCAACCTGGCAGGCAGCTACGCACCGCTGTCGCACAGGTGGGTCCCCAACTGCTGACCGCCGCACCAGGCCCGCCCTGCGGCTTTCCGGGCTCCCCGCACCGCGCTCCGGCACCAGGGTGGGTGTGCACCGTTCACCCGCCGGAATCCGGCAGAGGAGATCACCGTGCCCCGGCGCATCCGCGGTACCCGCCGTCCCGCTCCGCCGTCCGCTCCGGCCGCCGTCACGGCGGCGATCGTCGCGGCGGCTCCGCTCCCGGCGTCCCCGGCCGCCGCGGCGGTCCCGTGCCCCCGGCGCCGGGGGCACCGGCCGGGAGAAACCACGCGGGCCCGCACCCCCGGGGGTGCGGGCCCGCGCCGTACGGGCGGCGGCGGTGCGGCCGTCAGCCGGCGAGCGCCTCGCGCGCCAGGCGGGCGGTCTCGGACGGGGTCTTGCCGACCTTCACGCCCGCGGCCTCCAGGGCCTCCTTCTTCGCCTGGGCGGTGCCGGAGGAACCGGAGACGATGGCGCCGGCGTGGCCCATGGTCTTGCCCTCCGGGGCGGTGAAGCCCGCGACGTAGCCCACGACCGGCTTGGTGACGTTGGCCTTGATGAAGTCGGCGGCCCGCTCCTCGGCGTCGCCGCCGATCTCGCCGATCATCACGATCAGGTCGGTGTCGGGGTCGGCCTCGAAGGCGGCGAGGGCGTCGATGTGGGTGGTGCCGATGATCGGGTCACCGCCGATGCCCACGCAGGTCGAGAAGCCGAGGTCGCGCAGCTCGTACATCATCTGGTACGTCAGCGTGCCGGACTTGGAGACCAGGCCGATGCGGCCCGGCTTGGTGATGTCCGCCGGGATGATGCCCGCGTTGGACTGGCCGGGGCTGATCAGACCGGGGCAGTTCGGGCCGACGATCCGGGTCTTGTTCCCCTTGGAGCCCGCGTACGCCCAGAACTCGGCGGTGTCGTGGACGGCGACGCCCTCGGTGATCACCACGGCGAGCGGGATCTCGGCGTCGATCGCCTCGATGACCGCGGCCTTGGTGAACTTCTCCGGGACGAAGACGACGGTGACGTCGGCGCCGGTGGCCTCCATGGCCTCCTTGACGCTGCCGAAGACGGGTACCTCGGTCCCTTCGAAGTCGACCGTGGTGCCCGCCTTGCGCGGGTTCACGCCGCCGACGATGTTGGTGCCGGAGGCCAGCATGCGCCGGGTGTGCTTCTGGCCCTCGGAGCCGGTCATCCCCTGGACGATGACCTTGCTTTCCTTGGTGAGGAAGATAGCCATGGTGTGTCGGTGTCCTCGTCCCTCGTTACTTGGCGGCCAGCTCGGCGGCCCGCTCGGCCGCACCGTCCATGGTGTCCACCTGCTGCACCAGCGGGTGGTCGGCGTCGGTCAGGATCTTGCGACCCAGCTCCGCGTTGTTGCCGTCGAGGCGCACCACCAGCGGCTTGGTGACCTCCTCGCCCTTGTCCGCCAGCAGCTTCAGTGCCTGGACGATGCCGTTGGCGACGGCGTCGCAGGCGGTGATGCCGCCGAAGACGTTGACGAAGACGGACTTCACGTCCGGGTCGCCGAGGATGATCTCCAGGCCGTTGGCCATCACCTCGGCGGAGGCGCCGCCGCCGATGTCGAGGAAGTTGGCGGGCTTGACGCCACCGTGGTTCTCACCGGCGTACGCCACGACGTCCAGGGTGCTCATGACCAGGCCCGCGCCGTTGCCGATGATGCCGACCTGGCCGTCGAGCTTGACGTAGTTGAGGCCCTTGGCCTTGGCGGCGGCCTCCAGCGGGTCGGCCGCGGCCTTGTCCTCCAGGGCGGCGTGGTCCGGCTGGCGGAACTCGGCGTTGGCGTCCAGGGACACCTTGCCGTCCAGCGCGATGACCCTGCCCTCACCGGTCTTGACCAGCGGGTTCACCTCGACCAGAAGGGCGTCCTCCTTGACGAAGACGTCCCACAGCCGACGCAGGACGTCGACCACCTGGTCGGCGATCTCGGCCGGGAAGCTCGCGGCCTCGACGATCTCGCGAGCCTTGGCCTCGGTGACGCCCTCGACGGCGTCGACCGGGATCTTGGCCAGGGCCTCGGGCTTGGTGGCCGCGACCTCCTCGATCTCGACACCGCCCTCGACGGACGCCATGGCGAGGAAGGTGCGGTTGGCGCGGTCCAGCAGGAAGGAGACGTAGTACTCCTCCGCGATGTCCGCGGTCTGGGCCAGCATCACCTTGTGGACGGTGTGGCCCTTGATGTCCATACCGAGGATCCGGCCGGCCTTCTCCACCGCGTCCGCCGGGTCGGAGGCCAGTTTCACACCGCCCGCCTTGCCCCGGCCACCAGTCTTGACCTGCGCCTTGACAACCGCGCGACCGCCGAGTCGCTCGGTCACCTCGCGCGCCGCCTCGGGCGTCTCGATGACTTCACCGGCCAGCACCGGTACCTCATGCTTGGCGAAGAGGTCCCTCGCCTGGTACTCGAACAGGTCCACGCGCGTCCGTCCCCTAGTCAGTGGTTTCTCGCGGTTCGTTGTCAGCGTGGGCGTGCCGCGTGGCCGCGGCGTCTGCGAGGGCGCGCGGCATGTCCGCCTTGCAGGTTAGTCCCGTCCGTGTGCCCCGCATAAATCCGACCTCACACCTGTTCGGTGACAACGGTCACAGCCGGAGGGCCTCATTCCGCCTCCGGCCGGGATGTGCGGCTTCTCTCCGCACACTCCGCCCGGCTGTGCGGAGCGGCTCCATGGAGCCGCAGCAGGGCGGCGGGAGACGTATGACGGCGGGCGCGGCACCGGTGACAGGTCCCGCCGGTGCCGCGGGCCCTCCGCCGGAGGCGGGGCCAGGCTGCTCCCGGCGGGCCCGCCTGTGTTCTCGGCCGGCGCGGCGAGCGCGCGTGGGGCGGTGGGGCGGTACGCGTACCGCCCCACGCGCGCGTCAGTCCTCCGGTACCGGCAGGGGGCGCTTCTCCAGCGCCGCCGCCATCACCTCCGGGAAGTGGTCGGGAGTGCAGGCGAAGGCGGGTGCGCCGAGCGCGGCGAGGGCCGCGGCGTGCTCCCGGTCGTAGGAGGGGGCGCCCTCGTCGGAGAGGGCCAGCAGTGTGACGAACTGCACGCCCGCGCCCTTCATCGCGGCGACTCGTTTGAGCATCTCGTCGCGGATACCTCCTTCGTAGAGGTCGCTGATGAGGACGACGACGGTCTCGGCCGGGCGGGTGATCCTCGACTGGCAGTAGGCGAGCGCCCGGTTGATGTCGGTGCCGCCGCCGAGCCGGGTGCCGAACAGCACGTCCACCGGGTCGTCGAGTGCGTCGGTGAGATCGACGACGGAGGTGTCGAAGACGACCAGCCGGGTGGCGAGGGAGCGCATCGAGGCGAGCACGGCGCCGAAGACGGAGGCGTAGACGACCGAGGCGGCCATCGAGCCGGACTGGTCGATGCAGAGGATGACGTCCTTTTTCACCGCCCGGGAGGCGCGGCCGTAGCCGACGAGCCGCTCGGGCACGACCGTCCGGTGCTCGGGCAGGTAGTTCTTCAGGTTCGCCCGGATGGTGCGGTTCCAGTCGATGTCCCGGTGCCGGGGGCGGTGGATCCGCGCGGACCGGTCGAGTGCACCGGTCAGGGTCGCCCTGGTGCGGGTGGCGAGCCGCTTCTCCAGCTCCGTCACCACCTTGCGGACGACCGCGCGGGCGGTCTCCCGGCTGGTCTCGGGCATCGCCCTGTTGAGCGAGAGCAGTGTGCCCACCAACTGGACGTCCGGCTCGACGGCCTCCAGCATCTCCGGCTCCAGCAGCAGCGCCGACAGACCGAGCCGGTCGATGGCGTCCCGCTGCATGACCTGGACGACGGAGGTGGGGAAGTAGGTGCGGATGTCCCCCAGCCAGCGGGCCACACCGGGCGCCGACGCGCCCAGCCCGGCCGCCCGGCGTCCCGCGCCGGAGTTCCGGCCGCCGCTCCCGGGGCCGTCACCGTCCCCGTACAGCGCGGCGAGGGTGCGGTCCATGGCCTCGTCCCGGCCGGACAGGGCGCAGCCGGTGCCGTCGGCGTCCGCCCCGCCGCCGAGGACCAGCCGCCAGCGGCGCAGCCGCTCGTCCGCCGCCGTGCCGTCCGCTGCCTCGGGTGCCGTGCCGTCCGCTGCCGTGTCCACCGCCTCGGGTGCCGTCCCGTCCACCGTCCCGTCCCCCCTGTCCGCGCTGTCCCGCCTGTCCGCCCCGTTCCCCGCGCCGTCCGGCACGGTCCGGGCCGCCGTCCGGTCGCTCATCGCGCGGTCACCGCCCCCCGCGCCGGGTCGGCGGCGTCCGCGGGGAGCGGGCCCAGCAGCAGCCGCAGGGCCGGCAGTACGGCGTCGGCCCGCGCCTCGTCCAGCCCCGCCCCGAAGCCGGGCACCGCCTCCCCGGCGTCCGTGCCCGGGCCGTCCGGTCCCGCCGGGCCGCGCCGGACCAGTTCGCCGACCGTGCGCCGCACTCCCGGCTCGTACGCGGCGAACGTCCGGCGCAGCAGCGGCAGCACGTCCGTGAACGCCTCCCCCGGTATCCCGGACAGCCAGGTGTCGACCAGGGCCAGCAGCCGCTCGTCGTGGACGAGCAGCATGCCGCCGTCCGCCAGGAAGCCCTCGACCCAGGCCGCGGCGTCCCCGGGCGCGGTGCCCGGGGAGAGGGCCAGGCCCATCAGCCGGGCCGCCTCGCCGTCCGGGAGCCGGCCGTCGTCCAGCAGCAGCCGGGTGCAGCGGCCCCTCAGCAGCCCGGGGACCCGGTCGCGCCCGGCGAGGGTGCGCAGCACCGCCCGCCAGCGGGTGAGCAGGTCCGCCCGCTCCAGCAGGGCGATCGCCCGGTGGGCGGCGTCCAGATGGCCGCGCAGCTCGGCCGCACCGTCGGCGTCGAGCCCGGCGCAGGCGGGCGGCAGCCCGACGCACACCCGCTCGGCGAGCCCCTCGGCAACCTCGCGCAGCGCGGCGGCGTCCGTACCGCGCACGTCGCCGTAGCGGACGGAGCGCACCAGCGCGGGCAGGGCCTGGGCGAGATGGCCGACGTCGGTGTCGAGGGCGGCGCGGTCGGCGAGGACGCGCATCACCACGGGCAGGGCGTCGCCCAGCCCGGCGGGCAGGCAGCGCTCGGCCAGCTCGGTGACCTCGACCAGCGACTCCGCCGCCCGGGCCAGTGCCTCGGCCCGGGCGGTGGCCGCGGCGGCCACGGTGGTGCCCCACACCCCGGCCTCGGCGATCCGCACCGACAGCTCGGGCCGCCAGCACAGCCGCCAGGTCTCCCGGAAGGTGCCGGTGCCGCCGGTGCGGCTCGCCGCCGGCTCGCCCCAGTCGACGCCGAGCAGCCGCAGCCGGTGCAGCAGTCTGCTGCGGGCGGCGGCGTTCTCCTCGCGCAGGTCCAGCTCCAGCTCCCGCTCGCGCGCCTCGGGCTTCAGCCGCAGCGACCGCTGGAGGCGGGCCAGATCACGCTGGAGCGGCACGGCCGGCGCCTCGTCGGGCACCTCGCCGAGGACGTCGCCGACGGTCAGCCGGTCGTGGACGAGGGCGAGCGGCACGTCCGAGCCCTCGCACAGCACGGCCCGGGTCGCGTCGATCGTCTCGCCCAGACCGGGCAGCGGGCGGCCGCGCAGGGCGGCGAGGGTGTCCACGAGCCGCACCGCCTCGATGACGTGCGCGGAGGACACGGCGAAGTCCTCCTCGCGCAGCAGCCGGGCGACCTTCGTCAGCCACCGCTCGACGGGCCGGTCGGGCGCGGTGAACAGATGGCCGTACCAGCCGGGGGAGGTGATCCCCGCGCCGTAGCCGCTGCGCCGGGCGAGCCGCTCGTGGGTCCAGGGGACCCAGGTGATCTCCGTCCTGGCCTTCGGCAGCCCTTTCAGCAGCTGCCGGTCGGCGGTGACGGTCGTCCGCGCGGTGAGCGCGGGAACGTGCCAGGCGCCGCAGACGACGGCGACGCCGTCGTCGCCGAACTCCCGGCGCGCCTCCCGCAGCCGCAGCCGCATATGGGCCTCGCGGACCGCGTCGCGCCGGTGGCCGCCGTCCCCGGTGGTGCTGCCGTGCGCCTCGCGCAGGGCGGCCATGGCGTCGGCGAGGACGGCGAAGGGCGCGTACGGGTCGTACGAGTCGGCGGCCGGTCCCGTTTCCCCTCGGTGAGCGCCGCGGTGGGTGCCGCGGTGCTCCACGACGTCCTCCCACCAGCGCTCCGGGTCGTCGTGGCCGGCCGTCTCGGCGAGCACCCGCAGCGGATCGAGGCGGAGCGCTCCGCCTCCCGGGGCCTCCTCCCCCGCCGGCTCACCGCCCCCGTTCCCGTCGCCGTCTCCTTCACCTTCACCGTCACCATCACCGTCACCGCCGCCATCGTCCATCGCCAGCGAGTGGGCCGCGGGCAGGTCGAAGAACCGCACCGGCACGCCGTGCGCCAGCGCCCAGCGGATGGCCACCCACTCCGGGGAGAACTCCGCCAGCGGCCAGAACGCCGCCCGGCCCGGCTCGTCCGCCACATGGGCCAGCAGCGCCACCGGCGGGCGCATCCCCTCGTGCGCCGCCAGTGCCACCACGGCGTCGGCCTCCCGCGGGCCCTCCACCAGCAGCACCCGCGGCGCGCGGGCCGCCAGTGCCGCCAGCACCGCCCGCGCCGACCCCGGGCCGTGGTGGCGCACGCCCAGCAGCAGCGGCCCCGCCGGACCGGTGCCGGCCGCGGTCACGCGCTCACCTCGCGGCAGGCGCGGTAGAAGTCCTTCCAGCCCTCGCGCTCGCGGACGACCGCCTCCAGGTACTCCTGCCAGATCACCCGGTCGGCGGCCGGGTCGCGCACGACGGCGCCGAGGATGCCCGCCGCCACGTCGCCCGCGCGCAGCACCCCGTCGCCGAAGTGGGCGGCCAGCGCCAGCCCGCCGGTGACCACCGAGATGGCCTCGGCGGTCGACAGGGTGCCGGAGGGGGACTTGACCTTGGTGCGGCCGTCGGTGGTGACCCCGTCCCGCAGCTCGCGGAAGACCGTGACGACCCGCCGTATCTCGTCGACGCCGTCGGGGACGGCCGGCAGGTCCAGCGAGCGGCCGAGCTGCTCCACCCGCCGCGTCACGATGTCCACCTCCGCCTCGGCCGTCTCGGGCAGCGGCAGCACGACGGTGTTGAAGCGGCGGCGCAGGGCGCTGGAGAGCTCGTTGACGCCCTTGTCCCGGTCGTTGGCCGTGGCGATCAGGCTGAACCCGCGGACGGCCTGGACCTCCTCGCCCAGCTCCGGGACCGGCAGCGTCTTCTCCGACAGGATGGTGATCAGGGTGTCCTGCACATCGGCCGGGATGCGGGTCAGCTCCTCGACCCGGGCGATCTTGCCGTCGGCCATGGCCCGCATGACGGGGCTGGGCACCAGTGCCGCGCGGCTCGGGCCGTTCGTCAGCAGCTGCGCGTAGTTCCAGCCGTAGCGGACGGACTCCTCCGCCGTGCCCGCCGTGCCCTGCACCAGCAGCGTGGAGTCGCCGCTGACGGCCGCCGCCAGATGCTCCGAGACCCAGGTCTTGGCGGTGCCGGGCACCCCGAGCAGCAGCAGGGCACGGTCGGTGGCCAGGGTGGTGACGGCCACCTCGACGATCCGGCGCGGCCCGACGTACTTGGGGCTGATGACCGTGCCGTCCGGCAGGGTCCCGCCGAGCAGGTAGGTCGCCACCGCCCACGGCGACAGCCGCCACCGCGCCGGGCGCGGCCGGTCGTCGGCGGCCAGGGCGCTCAGTTCCCCGGCGAAGGCGTCCTCGGCGTGGGGCCGCAGGACGGCCGGTGCGCTGCCGGCCGTGCCGGCGCTGTCGGTGGCGCCAGTGGTGCCGGCGCTGTCGGTGGTACCGGTGGTGACGGGCACGTCTCCCCCTCGCAGGCGGTCGTTCCGGTTCGCCACCACGATGCACGGCGCCACTGACAGTCCGGCCCCGCGCCGGTCCGTGCGCACCGGCCCGTTGCCGGGCCGGACCGGATTGTCAGTGCCGGCTCGTACGGTCGTTCACATGCTGCGTCACACGGAGAGCCATCTTGTGATTCCGGTCTGTGAGAGCGACGAGGGCGTCGGTGTGCGGGACGACGGCGAGAACCACGCGTCCCTGTGGTGAAGGGCGAGGAGATGAGCACAGGGGAAGCCCGCTGGACGGCGGAGCAGGTGCTGGGGCTGGCACCCGACGCCGCGTCCCGCAAGGCGGGCGCCAGGCTGGCCGCGCCCGGCCCGTGGTCCGGCACCGGTGCCGGGCGGGGCGCGGTGTGGGGGGAGTGCAGGGGCAGTGGCAGCAGTCCGTACCGGACGGTGGTGGACCTCGCGGGGGAGGCCGCGCCGGGGTACCGGTGCAGTTGCCCCAGCCGGAAGTTCCCCTGCAAGCACGCGCTGGGGCTGCTTCTGCTGTGGGCGGCGGACGGGCCGGGCGAGGGCGGGGAGGGCGTACCGGAGACGCCGGAGGCGGTGCCGGACTGGGCCGGGTCCTGGCTCTCGGGCCGCCGGCAGCGGGCGGAGCGGGTCCGGGAGGAGGCGGTCGCCGCCCGCGAGGGGGAGCGGGCGGCGGGCCCCGCCGATCCGGCGGCGGCCCGGCGCCGTGCCGAGCGGCGGGCCGCGCGGATCGCGGCGGGCGCCACCGAGCTGGAGCGGCGGCTGGCGGATCTGCTGCGCGGCGGACTGGCGGGCGCGCAGCGGTCGGGATACGCCGGCTGGGACGAGACGGCCGCGCGCATGGTGGACGCCCAGGCGCCGGGGCTGGCCGCACGGGTGCGGGAGCTGGGGGCCGTCCCCGGGTCCGGCCCCGGCTGGCCCTCCCGGCTGCTGGCGGAGTGCGCGCTGCTGCACCTGCTCGACCGGGCCGTCCTGCGGCTGGACGAACTGCCCGCACCGCTGGCCGCGACGGTGCGGTCCCGGGTGGGACTCACCGTGGAGGCCGCCGAGGTCCTCGCCGACCGTGACGCGCTGGTGCGCGACCGGTGGCTGGTGCTCGGGCGGGAGGAGGCGGAGGAGGGGAGGGTGACGGCGCGCCGGGTCTGGCTGTACGGCCGGGAGAGCGGGCGCACGGCGCTGCTGCTGTCGTTCGGGACGGCCGGGCAGGCACCCCCGGATCCGATGCTGCCGGTCGGCGCCGCGCTGGAGGCCGAGCTCGCCTTCTATCCGGGCGCCCGGCCGCTGCGGGCCGTCCTCGGCCGGCGCCACACGTCCCCGGAGCCGGGGGCCGTACCGCCGGGGACGGCCGTCCACGGGGCGCTGGCCGCCTACGGCGCGGCCCTGTGCGACGACCCCTGGCTGGAAGGCCGGCCGGCGGTTCTGACGGACGTGGTGCCCGTACCGGCCGGGGAGGGCTGGCAGCTGGCCGACGCCGGAGGGGAGGACGCGCTGCCGGTGCCGGTGACGGCGGCGACGCGCTCCCGGATGTGGCGGCTCGCCGCCGTCTCCGGCGGCGGGCCGGTCACCGTCTTCGGCGAGTGCGGACACCGGGGCTTCACCCCGTACACGGTCTGGCCCGGCACCGCGGCCGGCACCGCCGAGGGCCGGACACCGGGCGCCGCGATCCCGCTGGGCCCGGCGGAGCTCCTGGGAGGGACGGCATGAACTGGGCAGAACTGGTCGGCGCCGCGCTGCTGGGCGCCGAGCGACGCACTCCGCCCGGCGGCTCGGTCGAGGCGCTGCTGGACGCCGCCGCGGTGGAGACCGTGCGGCGCCGGGCCGGGCTGCGGCCCGCCGCAGCGGCGCCGCGGCCGGAGCCCGCGCCCGCCGATCCGCGGCCGGCGCTGCCGCCGGCCGCCGCGCGGCGGCTGGCGCTGCTGCTCACCGACCGCTCCGGCGGGGCCGGCGGGCGCCGGGGCACCGCCCCCGACCTCGCCGAACTGCTCCCCCAGTGGCTGGCCGCCGCCAACACCCACGGCTACCGGGCACCGGCCGAGCAGCTTCCCGCCCTGCTGGACGCGGCCCGCGCCCGGACGGATCTGCGTTCCCCGGTCCTGGCCCTGGGCGGGCCCCGGGCGCGGTGGCTGGCGCGGCTCAACCCGGACTGGCGGTTCGCGCTGCGCGGCCGGGACACCGGCCTTCCGGGGGACGGTACGGCGGCCGGGGCCGGCGCGGACCGGACCGCCGTCCGGCGGCTGTGGGAGGAGGGCCTGTTCGCCGAGCGGTCCGCGCTGCTGGTGTCGCTGCGGCGGCACGACCCGGCGGCGGCCCGCGAGCTGCTGGCCGGCACCTGGTCCGCGGAGCGGGCCGAGGACCGGCTGATGTTCCTCGACACCCTGCGCGAGGGCCTGTCGCCGGACGACGAGGAGTTCCTGGAGCGGGCGCTGACCGACCGCAGCCGCACGGTCCGTTCCACCGCCGCCGAACTGCTCTCCGCGCTGCCCGCCTCCGCGCTCGCGGCGCGGATGGCGGCCCGGGCCCGGGCCTGTGTCGCCCCGGACCACACCGGCGGAGCGGTCCGGCTGGCGGTCGAGGCGCCGTACGAGTGCGACGCGGGCATGCAGCGCGACGGTGTGGCGCCCAGGCCGCCCGCCGGGCGGGGCGAGCGCTCGTGGTGGCTGTCCCAGGTGGTGGAGGCCGCTCCGCTGGACACCTGGGCCGGGCACCTGGGCGGCCGTACGCCCGCCGAGGTCACGGCCCTGCCGGTCGCCGACGACTGGGAGCAGGAGCTGCACACGGCCTGGGCCCGGGCCGCCGTGCGCCAGCGGGACGCCGCGTGGGCCCGTGCCCTGCTGGGGAAGCCGTCCGCCCCGATGGCGACGGTGCCCGGCGATCCGGCGAAGCTGCTGACCGTGCTGCCCCCGCGGGAGCGGGCGGAGTGGGCGGCGGAGTTCATATCCGCCCACGGCCTGTCCGAGGCGTTCCGGGTGCTGGGGGTCTGCGCGGTTCCCTGGGCCGAGCCGCTGGGACGCGCGGTGGTGGACGCGCTGGAGATCGCCCGGGACGCGGGCAGCTACCCGTGGAGCTTCAGCGGGGTGATGGGGCTGGCCGAGCGCTGCCTGGATCCGGCGCAGGCCGACCGGCTCGCCCCGCTGACCGCCGTCCCGGACGAGCCGGAGGACGGCTCACCGGGCGCGGGCGGCTACTGGGCGGAGGCGTTCCAGCGGCTGGTGGCCACACTCCGGCTCCGCGCCACGATGCTCGGGGAGCTCGAGCCGGGCCCGGGCCCGGGGGAGAGTCCGGGGGAGGGAGGGGGGACGGCTCAGGCCGCCACCGACCCCACATGAGAGCGGACCCACTCCACCACCTGGCCGGTGGGGGCGCCGGGCGTGAAGATCTCGGCGACGCCCTGGGCCTTGAGCGAGGGGATGTCACCCTCGGGGATGATGCCGCCGCCGAAGACCTTGATGTCCTCCGCGTCACGCTCGCGCAGCAGCTCCAGCACCTTGGCGAAGAGCGTGTTG
>NZ_PGGW01000068.1:0-88314 GCF_002794255.1 Streptomyces carminius | reverse complement strand
GTGTAGATGACCTCCATACCGGCGTCGCGCAGCGCCCGCGCGATCACCTTGGCGCCGCGGTCGTGGCCGTCGAGCCCCGGCTTGGCGATGACCACGCGGATCGGACCCGACACACCCATGACTGCCTCCCATGACGACTGCGGTCCGGCTCGCCCGACCGACCGTTTCGGGCGGGTCCGGCACGTTCCGGCAAGCGGTACTGGTGAACGAACGTTATCGCCAGCATCGCGCGCCCGTCCGTTTCGCGGTACGGAGGGAGGGGGAAATCACATCCGGGACTTCCGGGTGCCGTCCCTCCGGGCGGTCGGCCGGCCGCGCGGAGCACGGCCCCACCCGCCTCCGGAGAAGCCGAAGCCACCGGAGTCGGACACCCGATTCGCAGTGACCGCAGAGCCGCACCACCACCGTGCCACAGCCGCCGCAGCACCGCACCGCATACCGGTGCGGCGGTCCCGGTCCGGTGTCCGGTCAATATCAGATTGACGTCCGGTCCGCATCATGACCGCCCGGAGGGGCACACGGACTGATATGTCCGGTGTGCGCCACCAGGGGAGGTTGTCGGCCGTGAAGGTGATGAAGGCGCTGCCCCTGGTCTCCGGCGTGTTCTCCGGCGTGTTCTCCGGCGCGCTGCCGCTGTCGCTGGTGCCCCTGGCGCCGCGCGGGCTGCGGGCCGCGGCGCTGGAGGCGGCCTTCCTGGCGGGGCGCACCCTGCTCTACCCCGCCGGCATGGCCCAGGAGCGGTACGTCCCGGCGCGGGTGACGGAGGAGGACGGCTGCCGCGGCACCACCGCCCGGATCCCCCGGAGCCGGGCGGGCCGGGACCACCCGCCCGTACTGCTGCTGCACGGCTTCATCGACAACCGCTCGGTGTTCACCCTGCTGCGGCGTTCCCTGGCGCGCAACGGCTGGCGCGACGTCTGCGCGCTCAACTACTCCCCGCTGACCTGTGACATCCGGCATGCCGCCGAGCGGCTGGCGGAGTGCGTCGAGGAGATCTGCGAGGGCACCGGCCGCCGCCGGATCGACGTGATCGGGCACAGCATGGGCGGCCTGATCGCCCGCTACTACGTCCAGCGCATGGGCGGCGACGCCCGGATCCGCACCCTGGTGACCCTCGGCACCCCGCACTCCGGCACCCGGGTCGCGCCGCTGGCGTCGGCGCATCCCATCGTGCGCCAACTCCGCCCGGACTCCGAGGTGATCGAGGAACTGGCCCGGCCCGCGCCGGGCTGCCGTACCCGCTTCGTGGCCTTCTGGAGCGACCTGGACCAGCTGATGGACCCGGTCGAGACCGCCCGCGTCGACCATCCCGATCTGGACGCCTGCAACGTACGGGTGCGCGGCCTGGGGCATCTGGCGCTCCCCGCGCACTGGGAGGTGGCTGCCGACATCAGGGAGAAGCTGTCCGCCGGGGCGCGTCCGGGCCGGTCGGCCGGGGCGGCCTGACGGACGGGACGGCCCGGCGGACCCGGTCGGGGAGCCGTCCGGATGAGGGGCCGCGCACCGGGGATCGCGGCACGCCGGAGCACCGCGGAGAACGGAAGCGGAACCTCGGGTGACGGCGGGCGGGACCGGGGCCGGCGGCCCCCCGAGACGGGTCCACTGCCGCGCCGGATTCGAACGACATTCGAACCGCAGACCAAGTACTGGTATGCAGTCCGCCGAAAGACGGCCGTATGCCCGTTTCCGTGCCCCGGAAAACCTGTTGAAGATTGTCGCCGTCGCATACCCCCGGGTACAGTCGCCGCACTGCTCCGCCCCTGTTGTCGAGGCGAAAGTGAAGTTGGTGGTGAACGACCGTCACCCGTCGGGAGTTTCGACCCCGGCCGACCCCGCTGCCGACTCTTCCTACGGTCCCCACGGCTCCCCCTACGAGACCTGTGAGACCTACGGGCAGTCGCCGTACGGCGACCACGGACAGCAGAACGTCTCGTACGGCTACGCCACCGACACCTTCGGCACCCCCGTGAGCGCCTACGGCGACAGCGATCCCCTCTTCGGCCCGCTGCCGGGCGACACGCCCGCGGCGCCCGCCGCGTCCGTCCCCGGACACGGCGGCTCCTGGCACACCCCCACCGGCCACGACGGTCACGCCAACCACGCCGATCACTCCGGCACCGCCTCCTGGGCCTCCGTTCCGGCCCAGACCGCAGCCTCCCCGGAGCTGTCCGGCCACTCCTGGCCGGACACCGGCTACGGCACCGGCTCCTATGCCGGGGAGTCCTACGGGGCGCCGGGCACCCCCGCCGACGGGACCTGGGACACCGGCACCGGCCAGTACCCCGGGTACGACGGTCCCGCCGACCATTTCGCCACCGGCTGGGACGACCCCGCGGCCCACCGCGCACCGGAGTACGCGGAACAGCCCGGGGAACATGCCGGGCACCCGGCTCCCCAGGAGCACGGGCACGACTACGGGCATGACTACGGGCACGAGCACGGCTACGACTACGGACAGACCGGATACGACCGGCCCGGCTACGACTCGCCGGACCCGGCCGGCGCGGCCGGCTTCCCCGGCGGGACCGACGGGGCGGAGGCCGAGCCCGGCACCCCCGACGGCCACGAGGACACCACCGCCGACACCACTGGTGACGGCGACGAGACCGCCGACGACACCGCCGACGACACCGGTGACGGCCCCGCCGGACCGCGGCGCTCCGGAAGGGCGGAGCGGCCCGGACCGCCGGCGCCGCGCGCCCCGGGCTCACGCCGCCGCCGTTCCGCGCGGCCGAAGCGTTCCGCACTGCTGACCGTCGCCGTGCCGTCCGCGTGCGTCATGGGGGTGACGGCCGTGGCCGCCGCCTCCGTCAGCGATGTCGGCGAGACCGACGACACCACCGCCCAGGCCGCCGCCGACACCACCTCCGTCAAGTCCACCGCGGCCAACCGGAAGCTCGACACCCAGCTCGCCAGTCTCTCCGACGAGGCCGAGAACTTCGCCGGCCGCGCCAGCCGCACCCAGGAGCGCATCGACCTCAAGCAGCGCCAGGAGCTCGAGCGCAAACGCAAGGCGAAGGAGGCGGCGCGCAAGGAGGCCATGCGGCCCAAGTTCGCGCTCCCGGTCGCCCAGCACGGGTTGAGCGCCTACTACGGTCAGGCGGGCCTCAACTGGATGTCGGTGCACACCGGCATCGACTTCCCCGTCAGCTACGGCACCCCCGTGCGGGCCGCGACCGACGGGACGGTCCGCACCCAGTTCGACGGCTCCTACGGCAACATGGTGATAGTGACCGCGCCCGACGGGACCGAGACCTGGTACTGCCACCTGAGCAGCACCCGTATCCGCTCGGGCTCCGTGAAGGCGGGCGACGTCATCGCCTACTCCGGCAACTCCGGCAACTCGACCGGACCGCACCTGCACTTCGAGGTGCGGCCGGGTGGCGGTTCGGCCATCGATCCGCTGGCCTGGCTCCGCTCCAAGGGCCTGGACCCGACCTGACCCGAGCCGTACGGGGCCCGTACGGCTCGGGGCCGCTCCCGGCGGCCCCGGCCCCCCTCGCTGGACTCCCGGCCGGGAAGGCCGGCCGGGCCCGCCGCCGCTCAGCCGCTCAGAGCTTCTCCACCGGCGCGTAGCGCAGCAGCAGCCGCTTCGGTCGCTCGTCACCGAAGTCGATCGTCGCCTCGGCGTTGTCCCCGCTGCCCTTGACGGCCACCACCCGGCCGAGCCCGAAGGTGTCGTGCGTGACCCGGTCCCCGACCTCCAGGGACACCGCCGCCCGCTCCTTCGCCCGGCCCGTGGCGAAGCCGCTCGGGCCGGGCCGCCGGGCGGCGGCCGTCGCGTCCGACACGGCCGAGGCCGCCGCCGCCAGCATGGACGTCGCCGACGCCCCCCGGCCGGTGCCACCGCGCCCGGTCGACCTCGCCGACCCGGCCGCGCCGGCCGTACCGCCCGTGCGCTTCCACCGCAGGTACCGCTCCGGGATCTCCTCCAGGAAACGGGAGGGCGGGTTGTAGGAGGGCTGGCCCCAGGCACTGCGCATGGCCGACCGCGTGAGGTAGAGCCGCTCCCGGGCCCGGGTGATGCCGACGTACGCCAGCCGCCGCTCCTCCTCCAGTTCCTTGGTCTTGCCCAGGGTGCGCAGATGCGGGAAGACGCCGTCCTCCATGCCGGTCAGGAAGACGACCGGGAACTCCAGGCCCTTGGCGGTGTGCAGGGTCATCAGCGTGACGACCCCGCCGTTCTCGGCGTCCTCGTCCGGGATCTGGTCGGAGTCGGCGACCAGCGCCACCTGCTCCAGGAATTCCGCGAGCGTGCCGGGGTTCTCCGCGCCGCGCTCCTGCTCGAACTCCAGCGCCACGGCGGCGAGCTCCTGGAGGTTCTCCACCCTGGTCTCGTCCTGCGGGTCGCTGGACGCCTGGAGCTCGGCGAGGTAGCCGGTGCGCTCCAGGACGGCCTCCAGCACGGTCGCCGGCCCGGCGCCGGACTCCACGACCGTCCGCAGGTCCTCCAGGAGGGCGTTGAAGCGCTTGACGGCGTTGGCCGAGCGGGCCGCCATGCCGTACGCCTCGTCGACGCGGCGCAGCGCCTGCGGGAAGGTGATCTTCTCGCGCAGTGCCAGGGCCTCGATCATCGCCTCGGCCCGGTCGCCGATACCGCGCTTGGGCACGTTGAGGATGCGGCGCAGCGGCACCGAGTCCTCGGGATTGGCCAGCACCCGCAGATAGGCCAGGATGTCGCGGACCTCTCTGCGCTCGTAGAAGCGCACCCCGCCCACGACCCGGTACGGCAGCCCGACGCGGATGAAGATCTCCTCGAAGACCCGGGACTGCGCGTTGGTGCGGTAGAAGACGGCGACGTCGCCCGCCTTCGCCGTCCCGGCGTCCGTCAGCCGGTCGATCTCCTCGGCGACGAACTGGGCCTCGTCGTGCTCGGTGTCGGCGACGTAGCCGGTGATGGTCTCGCCCGCGCCGGCGGCGGTCCACAGGTTCTTCGGGCGGCGGTTCTCGTTCCGCTCGATGACGGCGTTGGCAGCGGAGAGGATGGTCTGCGTGGAGCGGTAGTTCTGCTCCAGCAGGATGGTGGTGGCGTCCGGGTAGTCCTCCTCGAACTGGAGGATGTTGCGGATGGTCGCGCCGCGGAAGGCGTAGATCGACTGGTCCGCGTCACCGACCACGCACAGCTCGGCGCGCTCCTCTCCGGTCCCGCCGCCCGCGCCGGCCTCTCCGCCCTCGCCGGACCCGCCGGTCTCTCCGCCGATTCCGACCAGTTCCCTGATCAGGGTGTACTGGGCGTGGTTGGTGTCCTGGTACTCGTCGACCAGGACGTGCCGGAAGCGGCGGCGGTAGTGCTCGGCGACGTCGGGGAACGCCTGGAGCAGGTGGACCGTCGTCATGATGAGGTCGTCGAAGTCCAGTGCGTTGGCCTCGCGCAGCCGCGACTGGTACAGCGTGTACGCCTCGGCCAGTGTCTTCTCGAAGCCGTCGGTGGCCCTCCCCGCGAAGTCCTCCTCGTCGATCAGCTCGTTCTTCAGGTTCGAGACCTGGGCGCTGAACGACTTGGGCGGGAAGCGCTTGGGGTCCAGGTCCAGGTCGCGGCAGACCAGCGCCATCAGCCGCCGGGCGTCGGCGGCGTCGTAGATGGAGAAGCTGGAGGTGAAGCCCAGCTTCTTGCTCTCGCGGCGCAGGATGCGCACGCACGCGCTGTGGAAGGTGGAGACCCACATCGCCTGGGCGCGCGGGCCGACGAGCTGCTCGACGCGCTCCTTCATCTCGCCCGCGGCCTTGTTGGTGAAGGTGATCGCGAGGATCTGCCCGGGGTGCACACCGCGCGCACCCAGCAGATGGGCGATGCGGTGGGTGAGCACCCGGGTCTTGCCGGAGCCGGCGCCCGCCACGATCAGCAGGGGCGAGCCGGTGTGCGTCACGGCCGCGCGCTGCTGCTCGTTCAGCCCCTCCAGCAGGGCTTCCGGGGCGACGACGGGCCGGGGCGCGCCGTTGCGGTAGTGGGCGTCGCGGGCCGCGCCGTCCGCGAAGGTGCCCGCGAAGAGATCCTCCGGAACGTCCTCGTCCGGGGGCGCGGGCGTCTCCTCGGGGCCGGGCGGCGGCTCCTCGTCCCCGGGGGGGTCGAGGTCGGCCAGGAAGCTGTCGTCGAAGAGGCTGCTCATCGTCGAAGAGTCTAGGCCGCCGGACCGCCCGCGCGGCGGGCGCTCCCGCACCTGCCCCGCGCCTGCCCCGCACCTGCCCGGTCCGGGACGGCCGCTCCTAGGATGGCGGGCATGACCGACGCCTCCGCCCACTCCGGCGATCCCGTACCGCGCCCGCACCCGGACGCGGAGCTGCGCGCCTCCCACGACGACCGGGAGGCGGTGGCCGAGCAGCTGCGCGAGGCGGCCGGTGACGGCCGGATCGACCTGGCGGAGCTGGAGGAGCGGCTGGAGAAGGCGTTCGCCGCGAAGACCTACGGCGAGCTGGAGCCGCTGACCGCGGACCTGCCCGGCGCCGGAGCCCCGGCGGCCGGCCCGGAGGAGCCGGTCGTGCTCAGGTCGAACGTCGGGGAACTGCGGCACACCGGCCACTGGGTGGTGCCCCGTCACCTCGTCGTCAGGACCGTGCTGGGCGGCGCCCGGATCGACTTCACGGCGGCGGAGTGCCGCCACCGCGAGGTGCTGCTGGAGCTCGACGCGGGGGTGGGCGACGTCACGGTCATCGTGCCGCGCGGCTGGTCGGTGCAGGCCCACGAGGTGACGGTCGCGCTGGGCCAGGTGCGGAACCGCGCCAACGAGGCGCCCGAGCCGGGTGCGCCGGCGCTGCGGGTCACGGGCCGGGCCGGGGGCGGGACGGTGACGGTGCGCCACCCGTTCCGCTGGCCCGGCCGCCGCTCCCGCGGCTGATCCGCCCCCTCCCGGAGCCTCCGTCACCGGTGTTGCCGGAACGGCCGACTTGTACCACACTTGAGGACGAACACCACAAAAGGGGCATAACGATGGCGTAACTCCCCGCTTCCGCTGTGCCCCCGTCCCGCCCCACGAGCGACGGAGGGGCAGCCCCGTGGACAGTCCCAGCAGCACCGGCGGTGCCGACGGCGCCGACAGGCAGGTGAAGATCTTCCTCTCCGAGGAGGAGGGTGACCCCGAGGAACTGCAGGAGCTGGCCGGCCGGCTCCGCCGGGAGCTGCTGCGGCTCGACGTGGCCGATGTGCGCCCGCTCCCGGGCGCGGCCCCGCCGCCGGGTGCGCGGGCCTTCGACGTGGTCGAGGCCGGGGCGATGCTGGTGACGCTGGGCGAGTCGGCCACGATGCTGCGCGACCTCGTCACCGTGGTTCGCGGCTGGCGGCACCGGGAGAGCCAGACCAGTCCGTCCGTACGGGTGGAGGCGGACGGCAACGTCCTGGAGATCACCGACGCCTCGCCGGACCAGCTCGCGAGGACGCTGGAGACCTTCCTCGGCCACCGTTCCCCCGCCGGTCCCGACGCGGACGGCCGGTCCGGACCCCCACCCGCGTCCGGGCCGGCGTCCGGGCCCGCGCCGCCGGCCTCCCGGGCGGAGCCGTGAGCGCCTCCCGGTCCGGTTCCCGGCCCGCCGCGCGTTCGGCCCTGGTCGTCGCCAACGACGACTACCGGGACGAGGGACTGCGCGGCCTGCTCTCGCCGTCGGAGGACGCCGTGGCGCTCGCCGGGGTCCTCGGCGACCCGCGGATCGGCGGTTTCGACGTGCGGGTGGTGCGCAACGAGCCCTCGCACTCGATCTCGATGCACATCGAGGACTTCTTCGCGGACCGCAAGCCGGGCGACTCGCTGATCCTGCACTTCTCCGGCCACGGCCTGAAGAACGCCTCCGGGGACCTGTTCTTCGCCGCCCCCAACACCGCCCCCCAGCGGCTGGCCTCCACGGCGGTGGCCGCGGACTTCGTACGGCGCTGCATGGCGGCCTGCCGGGCCCGCAGCATCGTGCTCTTCCTGGACTGCTGCTACGGCGGCGCCTTCTCCCAGGGCATGGGCGTACGCGCGGCCGGGGACGTGAACGTGCTCGACGCCTTCGGCGGCGAGAAGCTCGGCGGCGGACGCGGCTGGGCGGTGATCACCGCGTCCAATTCCATGGAGTACGCCTTCGAGGGCACCGAGCTGACCGAGGGCGGGCGGCCGAGGCCGTCGGTGTTCACCAGCGCGCTGGTGAACGGTCTGGCCACCGGCGAGGCCGATCTGGACGAGGACGGCCGGGTCTCGCTCAACGAGCTCTACGAGTACGTCTTCGACCGGGTCCGCGAACGCAACCCCCACCAGACGCCCAGCCGGACCGTGGACCTGCAGGGTGAGGTCTACGTCGCCCGCAGCGAGCGGCGGAAGATCCGTGCGGCACCGCTCCCGGAGGATCTGCGCACGGCGGTGAGCAGCGAGAACTCCTACACCCGGCGCGGGGCGATCGCCGAACTGCGGTTCCGCATGGAGAACCCCGACCTCGCGGTCGCGGCGGGCGCCCGGGAGGCACTGGCCGCGCTGGCCCGCAACGACGTCAGGTCCATCGCCGACGAGGCCGGCCGCGCGCTGGCCGAGGTCGCGCCGAACCCCTCCCCTGCCGTGCTCGACTTCGGCCGGGTGCCGCAGCACTCCCCCGCGCCCCACCGGACGGTCGGCCTGCTGGGGCCGCCGCTGGCGCGCAGCTGCACGCCCCACCCCAAGGAGAGCTGGATCCGGGTGACGGACGGCTCGGAGGGGCACGGCGGACACGACGACAGCAGCGGGGGCGGCGGGGAGAACGGGGACGTCCCCGCCACCCGGCTGGACGTCTCGGTGGACACCTCCCGGCCGGGCCCGCTGGACGGGACCCTCTCCCTGAAGGGGATCACCGGCGAGGCGGCCGTCCGGGTCCGGGCCGAGGTGGTCCCCGTGTCCACCGGACGGGAGCGGGCTCAAGTCCCGCCGCCGGTCCCGACTCCGGCGCAGGGGCGGTCCGGGGCGCCGACCGCGGCGCGGGCCCCCGCACCGCCCGCGCAGGCACCTCCGCCCGTACCGCAGCCGCCCGCACCGTCCCCGCCCGCCACGCCGCCCGCCCCGGCGCGCCATGGCGCCACCGCGCACGCCCACCCCGCCCACTCCGTCCACCACCCCGGTGCGCCGCCCGGCGGGCCGGGCGCCCGCTCCGGCGCGTCCCGGTGGAGCGGGCGGGAACGGCTGGGCGGCCGTCTCCCACCGGCCGTACGGCGGCTCCTGCTGCCGGTGGGCGCCCTGCTGGCGTGCGTGGCGTCCGCGGTGTTCGCCGGGCAGGCCGCCGCCTCGGCGGTGCGTGCCGCGCGGAACATCTCGGCGGCGATGAACCCGGCCTACGGCCAGGGCGCGGAGTTCCACTGGGCGCTGGGCAGGGAGCTGGACACCACCCTGTCCCTCATGGCCGCCCGCGGGGTGGGCGCACTGCTGCTGGCCGTCCTCGCCCTGGTCCTGGCCGGCCCGGCCCGGAAGGTGCTCCGCACGACCCCGCCCGGGGAACGGGCCGGCGGGAAGCGGACGGCCGGGGCCGTCCTCACCACGCTGGCGCGGGTGTCCGCCGTCCTGCTGACGCTGTGCGCCGTCCTGCTCCTGATCGCCCGGTCGGTCGCCGGCATCCTCGGGTGAACCCCGAAACCGTCGATAACGGACCGATAACGAACGGGTTTCGGGATATAACGAACACCAGCCTTCACAGCGGCCCCACAGCTGCCCTACGGTGCAGCGTCAGGCGGCCCGGCCTCCTCAGCCGGCGACAACGCCGGCACGGGCCGCCTCCGCCGAATCCGGCCGCGCGCCCCCGCGCGGCCGGAGCCGGGAACCCGTGTGACGGCGGGGTGGACCAGGTCCTCGCGGCCCGTGGGCGGCCTTCCGATGTCCGCACCCCGCCGCCGCCGTCCGCCGCCGCGCGGCGGCGGACGGCCGGTCCCGGCAGGCGGCCCCACGGAAGGAGCACCGCCTTGGCCGCGCACCGCAGACCCCGTCCCCCTCTCCTGCGGGCCCCCGCTTCCCGGGGCGGAGCGGTCGGGATCACCACGGCGGCGGTGGCGTCCCTCACGATCCTCGCCCAGAGCGCCGCCCAGGCGGCCCCCGAGGACGACGGGCCGTCGGCCCGACCCTCGGTCGAGGAGGTCCGGAAGCAGGTCGACACGCTGTACCGGGAGGCGGGCGGCGCCACCCAGGAGTACAACGCGGCCAAGGAGAAGGCCGACAAGCAGCGCGGGAAGGTCGACCGGCTGCTCGACGAGGCCGCCGAGCGCGCGGACCGGCTCAACGACGCACGGCGCGAACTGGGCACCTACGCCACCGCCCAGTACCGCACCGGCGGGGTCTCCGACACCGCCGTCCTGCTGCTCTCCTCCGACCCGCAGACCTTCTTCCAGCAGCGGCACCTGCTGGAGCGGATGACGGACCGCCGGCAGCAGGCCGTCGAGGACTACCGGGACCAGCGGCGGACGGCCGACCGCAAGCGCACGGAGGCGGCCGGCGAGCTGGCCCGGCTGACCGAGTCGCAGAAGAAGCTCTCGGCCACCAGGAAGACCGTCCAGGGGAAGCTGGCCGAGGCCCGGAAGCTGCTGGCGAAACTGACCGCCGAGGAGCGGGCCCGGCTCGCGGAACAGGAGCGCAAGCGGCAGGAGGAGGCACGCCGCAAGGCGGCGGCCGCCGCCGCCGAGCGCAAGAAGCAGCAGGAACTGGCCGAGGCCGAACGGGCCGAACGGGCCGAGCGCGCGAAGCGGACGGCCCCGCAGCAGACGGACACCGGCACGAGCACCGGCACGAACACGGAGACCGGCACCGGCGGCACGTACGCCGCCAAGGCGGCGAAGGCCATCGCCTTCGCCGAGGCCCAGCTGGGCAAGCCGTACGTCTGGGGCGCCACCGGCCCCGGCTCCTACGACTGCTCAGGGCTGACCGGGGCCGCCTGGCGCGCCGCGGGCATCTCCCTGCCGCGCACCACCTGGGACCAGGTGGAGACCGGCACGAAGGTGGAGAAGTCCCGGATGCAGCCGGGCGACCTGGTCTTCTTCTACGACGACATCAGCCATGTCGGCATCTACGTCGGCGGCGGCCAGATGATCCACGCGCCGAAGCCCGGCGCCCAGGTGCGCTACGAGTCGGTGGACCACATGCCCTTCCACAGCGCGGTACGCCCGGCCTGACGGGCGTACCCGGCGGGCCGGACGGGGGAAAGGCGCGGGGCAGCGCGGAACGGCGCGGAACGACGGGGAACAGCGGGGAAGACGTCACCACATGGTGGCGATGAGGATGTTGGCGATGGTCAGCAGACCGACGGTGCCGAAGAGCGGGGCGGGGAGCTTCTCCTCGTCCCGCTTGACGTAGACCAGGACGAGGATCACCACCAGCACGGCCAGCTTGACGGCGATCTTGACGTTGTTGACCGCCTGGTCGTCCATCTCGTTGAACCCCACCAGGAGCACACCGGTCACCAGCATGGTGAGGGCTCCGTGGAGCATCGCCGGGACGATGCGGGCCTCGCCCGCCCCCATGACCTTCATCTGGGTCATGAAGCCGCCGAGCAGGGCGCCGATCCCGATGATGTGCAGGGCGACGAAGAAATTGATGAGTGCCTCCATGGCACGCGAGCGTATCCGGGACCGCCCCCGGCCCCCGCGGCCAGGTCTCCCGTCACGCCCCGCCCCACCGCCTCTCCTCTCCGTCCCTTCCGCTCCTCCCCGGCCGCCTGTTGCCCATACACTGCCAGATGTAGTACTTCTTATATATGAGCGAGCAGGTGCACAACAGGCTGGCCATGGTGCGCGCGGAGCGGAAGGTCTCCCGGCAGCGCCTGGCGGAGGCGGTCGGCGCCCACTACCAGACCATCGGCTACATCGAGCGCGGCGAGTACAACCCGAGCCTGCACCTGGCACTGCGGATCGCCGCCTTCTTCCGGCTGCCGGTGGAGGCGCTGTTCTCGCTGGAGCCGTTCCGCCCGCTCACCGACGAGGTCTACGGGAGGAAGCAGACTTGAGGACCGCGACCGACTACGACCGGCGCATGCTGCGCCTGATGAACGATCCGCGGCACCGGCATCTCCACGCCACCCGGGCCCGGCGCCGTGCGCTCGTCGCCGCGCACGTCGTCCTGACGGCCGCCGCGCTGGCGGCGCTCGTGCTCACCCCGGTGCACGGCTGGGCGGGGATCGCGGTGCTCCTCCTCCTGGTCCTGGTGTGGTGCCCGGTCACCGGGCTGCTCAACTCCGCCACCCGCGGGCTGCTGGAGCTGCGCGCCCGGGTGCTGGACGAGCGGCAGCGCGCCGACCGCGGGCGGGCCTTCGTCCTCGCGCACCGGACCTCCCTCGCCCTCCAGCTGGCCGTGCTGCTCTGGCTGTTCCTCACCCGCGGCACCGCCTCCGGGGAGACGGGGGTCTCCGCCACGACCCTGACCGGAATCCTGCTCGTGCTGCTGGTGGCGCACTGGCTCCTGCCGTTGTGGGCCGCGGCCCTGTCCGCCCGGGACGAACCGGCGGACGACGAACCGCTGGACGCCCGGAACGTCTGAGACGCCCCGCGGGCCGGCGAGGGCCCGGATCCGGTGGAACGAACGACTGACGTGCGACCCCCGGCTCGTTCACTCGTCCGGGTGAGAAGGGAGGCGGCGCCCCCGCCGGTCCGCCACCGGTCCGCCACCGGGTCGCCGGCGGACCGCCGCTGGCCCTGCCGCCGGACCGTTCCCGGCCCCCGGTGTCCGCCGGCCCGTCCGCGGTGCCGCATCCCGCCCCGGGTAGGGCACAATGCCGACCCACTGCCAGTGTGTCGGCGGCTCGGGGAGAGCCGGGGAGAGGTGGGGAGAGCGGTGGCCGTGGACACGGCGCGGGACGGGACGGCGGGTACGCCGGGAGGACCGGGGCGGCCGGGCGGTACGGCGGCCGGGCACACCGGCGGCTGCGCCTGCTCCGACTGCCCGCACGGCGTCCGGGCGGGCCGGCGCCGCGCGCTGGCCGAGTTCCGGCGGCGGCGCGACGAGCTGGCGACGGGCCGGGGGGTGCCGCCCGCGCTGGCCCACTCCCCCGGCGCGTCCCGCCAGTGGGTCTCCGACGAACTGCTCCAGGCGGCCCACACCGTCGCCGAGCGCACCCGTGCCGCGCAGGGCCTTCGGCTGCGCGGGCGGTGGTGGCGGACCGCCGCCGCGGTCTGGGGCGCGGTCGCCGTGCTGGCGGCCGTCCAGACGCTCACCGCCGCCTCCGGCGCGGGCTGGACCACCGCGCGGACGGCCGGGCTGCTGGCCGCGCTGGTCACCGCCGCGGCGCTGACCGCCGCCGCCCGGCTGCACCGGGCCCGCGGCGGGGCGCTGGCGCCGCTGACCGGCGAGGACAACCGGCTGTCCACCTCCCGCAGCGTCGCCGCCGGCTGGGTGCTGCTGGCCGGCTACGCCGTGCTGGTGCTCGCCGTGGAGCTGGCCGCCGCCTCCGGCGCGGACGCGCGGCGCCGGCTGCTGTCGGGCCTGGATCTGGCGCACGCCGCCGGGCTGCTGACGGTCCTGGCCCTGACCTGCGCGGTGGCCGTCACCGTGCGGCGGACGGTGGCCCTGCGGGTGCGGGCCCAGCGGCTGCAGAAGGTGCGCGCCGACCGGCCGCGCGCCGCCGACCTGCTCACCGACGACAGCGGCCGCGGCTCCTTCACCGACGTGCAGTACGTGCTGGTGAGCGGGGTGGCGATCGTCTTCGCGGCGGTACGGCTGGCCCGCCGGCCCGGCGAACTCCCCGATCTGCCCTGGGGGCTGGCGCTGCTGGTGGCGGTCTCGGCGCTGACGTACCTGGCCGGGAAGTACGCCGAGGGCGGCCGCCCGGTGGTGCTGTCGGTCGTCCGCTCCCGGGAGGCGGGCGATCTGGACGCGCCGATCCGCACCGGCGACGACATCGAGATCCGCGGTTCGGGCTTCGTACCGCCGGGCGCCGAGACGCCGGACCGGCTGGCGCGCACGACGGTCCGCATCGGCGCCGTCCATGTCCATGTCCCGCTGGTCCCGGTCGTCGGTGGCTTCGCCAACCCGGCCGACACCGTGCTGACCGTCCCGGTGCCGGTGGACGTCGAGCCCGGCCGGGTCGAGGTACAGGTGATCACCGCGGCGGGCGCCGAGACCAACCGCTACACCGTCGAGGTCCAGGACTGAACACCCCCGCCCGCGCCCTTCCCGCACCCCCGTTTGAACGCCGCGCGCCCCGGTTCCGTAGTACAGGAAAGGGGCTTTCCGCGGCGGGAGCGGAGAGAATCCGGGAACGGACCGCGGGGTCCGGCACCGGATACGGGTGAAAAGGGGTGGGTGCGCATGTCTCTGTCGAATCGCGCGAGAGGCCGCGGCACACCGTCCTGGGCGGGGACGGGCGAACACGAGGGACACGAGGAAGGGGCGAGGCCGGCGGGCCTGCGGGAGAGGGCCGCCCGCCACGCGCTGCTGCCGCTGCGCCTGTTCCTCGGCGTGACCTTCCTCTACGCCGGGCTCGACAAGATGACCGACCCCGACTTCCTCTCCACCGGGGGTCCGGGCTCCCTGGGCGATCTGCTCGGCAGCATCCAGGGGGCCGCCGCGCCCTGGATGCTCGACCTGGCCCAGCGGGACCCGGTGGCCTTCGGCTACGCCATCTCCCTCGGCGAGACCGCCGTCGGCCTGGGCGCCCTGGCCGGACTGTGGACCCGGCTGGCGGCGCTCGGCGGCGCGCTGATCTCGCTGAGCTTCTGGCTGACGATCAGCTGGAACGTCGGCCCCTACTACTACAGCCCGGACGCGGCGTACCTGGCGGCCTGGACCCCGCTGCTGCTGGCGGGGGCCCCGACACTCTCCCTGGACGCGTATCTGGCGGCCCGCCGGGCCCGCAACGGGCACGAGCACGAGCACGAGCACGGCGGGCCGCGGCACCGGTCCGCCGGCTAGCGCCGGGCGGAGGCGTCACGGCGCGTGCCCGCCGCCCGTACGGCCCCGGCGGGTGCGGGCCGCGCACCGGGCGAAGTACGCGCCGGCCCGCGTGATCCCGGCCAGCAGCAGCGCGGCGGGGACCAGCGGCAGCAGGACGGGCAGCGGGACGTCCCACCGGCCGGTCGCCGCCAGGACGTACACCGGGGCGATGACCAGCAGCGCCAGGCCGAGCAGCAGCCGGGCCGGTTCGAAGGCGTGCCGTCTCACCGCGCGTCTCCCGCCGGACGCTCCGCCGGGCGGTCCCGTTCCGCCGCCGTGCGCTCCGCCGGCCCGGGGCGCTGTACGACGACGGCCTCGCCCACCCCGACGTGCACCCGCAGCACCAGCGTGCCGGCCGGTCCGGCCCCGCCGGCCGGGACCAGGGTGCGCCGTTCGCTCGCCCCGATGCCGCCGCTGTGTCCCGAGCCCCGGTCACCGGCGGCTCCGGGCCACCCCTCCAGCCGCCAGCCGCCGACCCCGGCCTCAAGGGTCACCTCGACCACCACACCGTCGGGCACGACCACCCGTGCCTCGCCGACACTCACGTCCAGGGTGGTGCGCACGGTGCGGTCCGCCGCGAAGTCCGCACCCGACAGGTCGAGGACGGCCCGGCCGCCGGCCAGGTGGTACCGCTCCTCGATCCGGTCGGCCGCCACCGGGCGCCAGGTCGTCTCGGACCACTCGGTGGGGATGTCCTTCGGCAGCACCAGCGCCCCGGCCAGCAGCGCCCCGGTGCACACGATCGTGAAGACGGTGCCGCCGCCCACCCGCCCGTAGAAGGCGCTGACCGCCGTGCCCAGCCCCAGGACGCCCAGCGCGCAGGCGAGGCCGACGGCCAGCACGGTGCCCAGCGGCCGCCCGGGCCAGGCGATCGCCGTGCCGGCGACGGCGGCGGCCAGCGCGAGCAGGAACAGCACACCGCCCAGGGAGCGCTCACGCGGCGGGGCGGCGGAGGCCGCCCGGGCCGCGCCGGTGCCGCCGCCGTCCGCGCCCCCGGGCACGCCCCCGGGTACGTCCCCGGTCCACGGCCCGCGGGAGCGGGAGTACGGCCCCCGGGACGGCTCGTCCTCCGGGCCCCACAGATAGCCGGTGTCGTACGGCTTGCCCGGCTCCCCGTCCTTGGTCAGCGGCTCCCGCCACCACGAGGGCCCGGCCGGGACGGGCGGGGCCTTCGTCTCGGGCGGCGCGTCCGCGACGACCTGCGCCGCCACCGGGTCCGCCGGGCCGTCCCCCTCCTCGGCCACGGCGGCGGCGCGGCGGCGCTGCCGCGACCAGTGGGCGGCGGCGGCCAGCGCTCCGGCGAGCATCAGGGAGAACACCTGGGTATCGTCGCCCCGGCCCGTGGCGGCCAGGAACAGCCCGCTGCCGACGAGCGCGCACAGCAGGGCGCTCAGCGCGGTGCCCTCCACCCGGCCCGACAGCAGCCGCCGCGCCTCGTTCTCGTCCTCCCCCTCCAGGGGGACGAACAGCCAGGCGAAACCGTAGAAGAGCAGGCCGAGGCCGCTGACGACCGAGAGCACCACCAGCGGCACCCGGAAGATGACCGGGTCGAGGTCGTAGTGGCGGCCCAGACCGCCGCACACCCCGGAGACGACCTTGTGCCGCCGGCTGCGGACCAGCCGCGGTCTCGTCCCGGACTCCGCCTCCGGCGCGTTCTCCGACGCGCTCTCCGTCGCGGTCTGGCCGCCGGGCGGCTGGGCGTCTTTCATGGCTCCCATGGTGACGTGCCCGCGGCCGGGCGGGCATCGGGGAGCGTCCCGGAGACTTCCCTGACTTCTCCGGGGCGGTTCAGGGCCCGACCCTGATGTCCGCGCGGCGTGTTCGTGTGACGATCGTGCCATGTCCGCCACCGCCCCCTCCCCCGCCGTCGAGTCGCCGCCGCAGCGCAGGCTCTACCGCAGCGCCGAGGGGCGGCTGCTCGGCGGTGTGGCGCGCGGGCTGGCCGGGCACCTGGGGGTGCCGGTCCTGTGGGTGCGGATCGTCTTCCTCGCCCTGTTCATGGCCCATGGCCTGGGCGTCGCGGTGTACGCCGCCTTCTGGTTCGTCGTGCCGCTGGGGACGGGCGGGGTGGACACCCCCCGGAACATCCCCGGGAGCGCCGCCCGGGAGACCGGGGCGGGCGGCGGCCGCGGCGGCCGGTGGCGGTTCCTCCGCAGACCCGACAAGGGGCAGCTCCTCGCCCTGCTGGTCCTGCTGGTCGGGGCGGCGGCGCTGGGCGGCGACCTCCAGTTCGGCCGGGCCAACGCCTATGTGTGGCCGCTGGTGCTGGCCGGCGTCGGCGTCGCCGTGGTCTGGCGGCAGGCGGACGACTCGCGGCGCGCCCACTGGGCGGAGATCGGCCGCCGGCGCCGGCTGCTGCCCATCGCGCGCAGCGCGGCCGGGGCGCTCCTGGTCGGCCTGGGGATCACCGGCTTCGCCGTCACCCGGGGCCTGGGCCCGCATCTGGGCATGGTGCTGCAGGCCTCGCTGGCCGTCCTGGTGGGCATCGCGCTGCTGGCGGGCCCGTACCTGGTCCGGCTGGTGCAGGACCTGTCGGAGGAGCGGCTGATGCGCATCCGTGCCCAGGAGCGGGCCGAGGTGGCCGCCCATGTCCACGACTCCGTCCTGCACACCCTCACCCTGATCCAGCGCAACGCCGGCGACCCGCGCGAGGTGGCCCGGCTCGCCCGCGCCCAGGAGCGCGAACTGCGCGCCTGGCTCTACCGTCCGGCCGGCACCGGCCGGGACGAGGAGGACACCCCGGACACCCTGGCCGAGGCCGTGCGGAAGACCGCGGCCGAGGTGGAGGACCACCACGGGGTGCCGGTGGAGGTGGTGTGCGTCGGCGACTGCCCGCTGGACGAGCGGCTGGCCGCGCAGCTCCAGGCCGCCAGGGAGGCGATGGTCAACGCGGCCAAGTACGGTGGCGAGGACGGCCCGGTGCAGGTCTTCGCGGAGGTCGAGGGGCGTACGGTCTTCGTCTCCGTACGGGACCACGGCCCCGGCTTCGACCTGGACGCGGTGCCCGCGGACCGGATGGGCGTGCGGGAGTCCATCATCGGCCGGATGCGGCGCAACGGCGGCACGGCCGTCCTGCGCGCCGCGCCGGACGGGGGCACGGTGGTGGAACTGGAGACGGAGCGGGTGGAGGAGCAGTGACGGTGAGTGTTTCGGCGAGCGGTCCGACGAGGGGTGCGGCATGACGGAGCGGACGGCAGACGCGGAGCGGGACACCGCCGGGCGCCGGGCCCGGGTCGTCCTCGTCGACGACCACCGGATGTTCCGCACGGGCGTCCGGGCGGAGATCGGCCGGACGGAGGAGACCGGCGTGGAGGTGGTCGGCGAGGCCCCCGACGTGGACCAGGCCGTCTCCGTCATCGCCGCGACCCGGCCCGACGTCGTCCTGCTGGACGTCCATCTGCCGGGCGGCGGCGGGGTGGAGGTGCTGCGGCGCAGCGCCGCGCTGCTGTCCGCCCCGGAGGAGCCGGTGCGCTTCCTGGCCCTGTCGGTCTCGGACGCCGCCGAGGACGTCATCGGCGTCATCCGCGGCGGCGCCCGCGGCTACGTCACCAAGACGATCACCGGCACCGACCTGGTCCACGCGGTCTTCCGGGTCGCGGACGGCGACGCGGTGTTCTCGCCCCGGCTGGCGGGCTTCGTGCTGGACGCCTTCGCCTCCACCGACGCACCGCCGGTCGACGAGGACCTGGACCGCCTCACCCAGCGCGAGCGCGAGGTGCTGCGGCTGATCGCCCGCGGCTACGCGTACAAGGAGATCGCCAAGCAGCTCTTCATCTCGGTGAAGACGGTCGAGAGCCATGTCTCGGCGGTGCTGCGCAAGCTCCAGCTCTCCAACCGCCACGAGCTCACCCGCTGGGCGACGGCCCGCCGCCTGGTCTGACGCACCCGGCGGCCGGCCCGCCCACGCTCCACGGCGTCCACGGCACCCACGGCACCCACGGCCGCGGAACGGAAACCGCGTTCCGCGGCCGCCGTACGCCCGCACGCGCCCTCTTCCGCCGCTCCTCCCCGCCGCCCGCTCCCCAGGCTTCCCAATTCTTTCCGGCTCCGGGGCAACCTCCGACTCCCCCGTGCCATCAGGCAGTTCGGAAGGGTTGCCGAGGATCCGCCGCGCCCCCGCCCCGTCCCCCCGGGGAGGCGCCCGGCGGACGGCACCCGGCGGGCGGGCCGGTCGAACCGGCCCGCCCGCCCCTCCGTAGGTGACGAAGACGCCCGGTGCCACCGGCGTACCACTGGCACTGCCACCCCCACAGGAGCACCCCGCAATGGCCCTTCAGCAGTTGCTGACCACGGTGCAGTACCCACTGGACCTGGTCTGCATCTTCGCCGCCGCGCTGTCCGGGGCGGTCCTCGCCACCCGGAAGGACTTCGACCTGTTCGGCACGCTGGTGCTGGCCGAGGCGGCGGGCCTGGGCGGGGGCCTGTTCCGGGACCTGGTCATCGGGGTCAAGCCGATCGCGTTCACCGATCCGGGCTTCTGGCTGGCGCCGCTGGCGGCCACCGTCGTCGTCTACTTCAGCACGCCCATCCAGCGCAGCCCGAAGGCCTGCGACGTCTTCGACGCGGTGGCGCTGGGCGTGCTCAGCGTCACCGGCACGATCAAGGGCCTGGCGTTCGGCTTCGGCCCGGTGGCCGCGATGGCGCTCGGCACGGCCACCGCCGTCGGCGGCGGCATGATCGCCAACGTGCTGGCCCGGGAGGTCCCGCCGGTGCTGCGCTGGGACAACGACCTGTACTCCCTGCCCGCCCTCCTCGGCGGCGGGGCCACCCTGGGCCTGTACGCCGCCGGGCTGCTGAACGTGCCGACCGCGGTCGGCGCCACGGTCCTCGCCGTGACCGTACGGCTGGCCGCCATCCGCTACGGGTGGCGCACCCCGCGCTCGCGGCTGGCCAAGCACTCGGCCCGGCACCTCTCGTCCCCGTCCCCGGCCGTCCCCGCCCCGGTCGCCTACCCCTCCCCCTCACCCCTGGAAGAGAGCGTCCCGCGCCCGCGGTTCTCCCCCGAGGACACCGTCCAGCTCCGCCTGCCCCGGGACGTGGTGCCGCTGCGCCCCCGCAGGCAGCCCCGGGACCCCCGCGCCGGGTGGACCGACCGGGTGGTCTGACCCGCTCCCGCCCGCACACGTGCCCGCCCGCCGCCCGCCTCGCGCCTCCTCGCGCGGCCTGCGGACACGGCTTCCGAGTGGCAGGGCCAGGAAGGGCGGCCCGGCCGCGACCGTCCAGGCCGGCACCGGCGCCCGCGTTCCCCGAGAGGGCCGTCGGCCGGAGCGGCGCCTCCCCGACTGGCCCGACCGGGTGGGACGACACTCCCTCCACCTGCACGGTTCCCTTCGGTTACCAATGTCCGTTGCGGGTAACCACAGCCCCGGACGTACCGTGCGGGCATGACCGCATCCACCGCATCCACCCCCGCTGCCCCCGCCACCACCCGCGCGATCGCCGCCCTCGCCCCCGGGGACGTCGACGCCTCCGACTCCTTCGCCGAGGTGGAGATCGAGGTCGGCCCGCCCGGCCCGCACGACCTGCTCGTCGAGGTCCGCGCCGTCTCCGTCAACCCGGTGGACTTCAAGGTCCGCTCCGGCTTCGACCCGTCCGAGGCCCCCAAGGTGCTGGGCTACGACGCCGCCGGGGTCGTCGTGGCCACCGGGCCGGAGGTGACGGCCTTCTCAGTCGGCGACGAGGTCTACTACGCGGGCTCCATCGCCCGCACCGGCGCCAACGCCGGCCTCCACCTCGTCGACGAGCGGATCACCGGCCACAAGCCCGCGTCCCTGGACTTCGCCCAGGCCGCCGCCGCGCCCCTGACCACCATCACCGCCTGGGAGACCCTCTTCGACAAGCTCCGCCTGTCGAAGGAGAGCACCGGCACCCTGCTCGTCATGGGCGCGGCGGGCGGGGTGGGCTCCATGCTGGTCCAGCTCGCCCGGCAGCTCACCGGCGTCACCGTGATCGCGGCGGCCGGACGCAAGGAGTCCGCCGAGTGGGCGGCGTCGATGGGCGCCCACCACACCGTGGACCGCCACCGGCTGAACGACGAGGTGCGCGCCCTGGCCCCGCGCGGCGTGGACTACGTCTTCTCGCCGTTCTCGGCGGGGATGGCCGAGACGTACGCCGAGCTGATGGCCGTCCACGGGCAGGTCGTGGCGATCGACGAGCCGGAGGGCCTGGACACCCTGCCCCTGAAGGTCCGGAGCCAGACCTGGCACTGGGAACTGATGTTCACCCGCCCGCTGTTCGACCCCGAGAGCACCGCCCAGCGCGAACTGCTCGACGAGGCGGCCCGGCTGTTCGACGCGGGCGTGCTGAAGTCCACGCTCGCCCGGAGGCTCACCCCGATCACCCCGGAGAACCTGCGCGAGGCGCACCGGGCCCTGGAGGGCTGGGGCATGATCGGCAAGATCGCCGTCGCGAACTCCTGAAGCCCATCGACCCCTTGGAGGGGGACGGCCCTTGACCACCTCACCGGCTCGCCCGCGCGTCGCACTGTCGGCCCCGAGCGACGTCTACGCCGCCCAGTGCCCGTGCCGCTCGGTCCTGGACCTGCTGGCCGACAAGTGGAGCGCCCTGGTCCTGGGCGCCCTGGAGGACGGCCCGCTGCGCTTCGGCGCGCTGCGGCGCCGGCTGGAGGGCATCAGCCCGAAGGTCCTGACGGCGGTACTGCGGCGCCTGGAGGACCACGAGCTGATCACCCGGACCGTCTACCCGGCTGTTCCCCTCCACGTCGAGTACGCCCTGACCGCCCTCGGCCGCGACGCCTGCGTCCCCCTGGCGGCGCTGCGGAGGTGGGTGGAGGAGAACATAGAGCGCTTCCCGGCCCGGGGCTGACCATGCTCCTCCCGCCGCCTCCTGTAGTCGGATCCGGCACCGGAACGAACCGCCGGGGCTCCCGGAGGGCTCAGCCGGCAAACGGGCGACGAGCGCTCCTCCGGCGCTCGGCGCGGACCTCCCCCACGGCCAGGGCGAGCGCTGTCAGGTTCGACGGGAAAGCCACGGTGTTGGCGAGGGCGGGCAGTTCGACGGCGCGCAGCAGGCTCGTCCCGAGGGTGAGCAGGAAGAGCCCCAGGGGGAGGAAGCGCCGCCAGGCCGGGATGTCCCGGATACGGGCGACGGTCACAGTGCACCGCAGGAGGGCACCGAGGACGGCGATCCCCATGAGGGCGGCGACGTACGGCACGGGCAGCTCCATGGGGGATTCGGGTCCGCCGCAGACGACAGCGGAGCGTCCGGTGCGACCTGCGGCCCGGCAGCCTCCGGCCCGGCGCCGCGCGGTGGGCACGCGTCACCGCAGGTCGATTTCGGCCCAGACCGTCTTGCCGACCGTGCGCGGGACGACGCCCCAGCGCGTGGCGAGCGCGTCCACGATCACCATTCCCCGGCCGAACTTCTCGTCCTGGGCCGGATTCCTGACCTCCGGCCGGCGCTCACCGCATGCGTCGCCGACCTCGATCCGCACCGCCGCCGCCGTCAGGATCAGCTGCACCCGGAACAGTTGCCCCAGTACACGGCCGTGCAGCAGTGCGTTGCCGGCCAGCTCACTGACGACCAGCGCCACGTCTCCCGCGATGTCAGGGTGGCCCCACTCGGACACCAGCCGGGCGGCTCGGCGCCGGGCCAGCGTCACGCTGCTGAGGAACGGGGTGTAGTCGAGACAGTCCTCCTGAAGAACCTTGCTGGAAAAGGCGTGCTGTTCGGTCATGGAGACACCCTTCGAAAGGCTGCCGAGCCGACAGGGCGGCACGCTGCGCCGCACCACTCTCGGCACGGTCGGCGAGCATGCGGTGACTCTCGGTAGAGTGCCCGCATGTCTCCCACCTTGCAAGTCAATCAACTTAGTTGAGTTGATTGTTCGAATTCAGTGCGTGCATGATTCGTGGCACCATGCGTGCGCTACTGCAGAGAGGTGGGCGGACATGTCCGGTGAGTTGAGGCCGACCGTGCGGCGTCGAGTGCTGGGGACCAACCTCCGGCGACTGCGTGAAGAGAAGGGCATGTACCTGGAGGACGCAGCGCGTGCGTTGAGTTGCCATCCGGGAAAGATCAGCCGAATCGAGTCGGGGCGCAGCGGAATCCGCCGACTCGACCTGCGCGTTCTGCTGGACCTCTACGGCGTCGAGGACGAGCCGGCGCGCGAGGGTTGGCTCGCGCTCGCTCGTGAGAGCCGCCGCCAACGCTGGTGGCGGGTCCTGGAGGACAAGTTGCCCCAGGACTTCCTGGAGCTGATCGGCCTGGAGGAGGAGGTGGCCAACTGCCGGGGGTTCCAGCCGAGCACGGTCCACGCCCTGTTGCAGACGGAGGCGTATGCGACAGCCATCATCCGGGGTGGGAGCACAGGCCCGCTCAACGAGGAGCAGCAGACCAGACTCCGTGTCAGGCTGGAACGGCAGAAGGCGCTGACGCGTTCGGAGTCGGAACCGCTGGCCTTGTGGATGGTTCTGGGAGAGACCGCGCTGCGACAGCAGGTTGGAGGAGCCAAGGTGTTGGTCGAGCAGTTGCGGCACCTCGTGGAGATGGCTCAGCTTCCGAACGTGACGCTCCAGGTGCTTCCCTTCACGGCAGGGGCATGTAAAGGAGGAATGCTCCCCTTCACTCTCTACGGTTTCCCCGCCCCGGCCCGACTGGAGGTCGTCCTGCTGGAGCACTTCACGAGCCACGCCTATCTGGAGGCGGCCGAAGACACAGCCCACTACAACAGCGTGTTCGACCACATCCGAGCCTCTGCCCTCAGCCCGCTGGAATCCGAAACGCTGATCCTGCGGATCGCCGATGAACTGTCCTGAAACCAAGGAGAAGACCATGCCCGCTCCCGGCACCGAATGGTTCAAGAGCAGTCACAGCATGCAGAACGGCGACTGTGTGGAAGCCCGCCGCGTACGGAACGGCATGGAGATACGCGACTCCAAGCGCGCCGACAGCCCGCGACTCCGCCTCGGTGCCGACTCCTGGACCGTCTTCCTCACGGGAGTCCGACAGGAGATATGACCGCGTTCGAGGTCTGAAGGCTTTCCTCGCAGCAGTACGAAGCGAACACCGCCCGCTGCGGTAAGAGCTGAAGGAGGCACGGGACCACGGGCCCGGCATCCGGCGGGTGGGTGCTGTCCGGCGGGGAACGCCGACGGTCCCGCCCGGCGTACTCACAGGTCGGGAGGCGGGTCGTCGGCCGGGGACTCGGCGGCGTCGCGGAGTTCGCCGGTGGTGGCGTCCACGGTGGCCGAGCGCAGCACCTCGCCGTCGCGGACCGCCACCCGCCAGTGGACGCGCCACTCCTCCCCCCACCGCTCGGCCAGGAGGACGGGTTCCTCCCGGGTTCCCTGACCGGGCTCGAGCCCGTGGTGGGCTTCGAGCTCCCGCCACGCCGCGTCCGCGCCGACGGTGGCCGGCGGCAGTTCGGGGTCGGCGACGTGCCGGGCGGTGAGGCCGGTCAGGCGGCCGGACGGCTCGATGCGGACGTCCAGGCGCATGGGCATGAGGACGCCGTCCTTCCAGCGGCGCCACTCGACCTCCCAGCCGAGGCCGGGGTCGTCCGCGCCGACCGCGCCGACCGGCCGCACCGTGACCTCCGAGTCGCGCAGCGCCCAGGGCGCGTAGTCCCGGGCGAAGCGGGTGGCCACCTGCCGGGCCTCCCGCGCGGTGCCCACGGGACGGTCGGCCCCGGGTACCCGGTGGGCGCGGGGCTCCTCGCCCTCCACCGTGGAAGGGAGACGAACCGTCAGCTTCTCGCGGTCCGGCCAGGTCAGCTCGGCGAGGCCGCCACCGGGCAGCGTCGCGGTGACGGTGTCGGGGCCGTCCACGTTGTCGTGGAGCTCCGCCTCGCCGACGGGGTAGGCGTCGCCGAAGGCTTCCCCGAGCGCGGTGTCGAGGGCCCGGACCTGCCGACCGCTCGCGGGGTGCTCCAGGGTGGGCAGTACGGCGCGGACCGGGTCGATGACCACGGCCCAGGTCACCGCGACGAGCAGCGAGAGAGCGGCACCGGTGGCGGCCGCGCGCCGGACCACCGTCCGCGCGAGAGGCGTCCCGTAGGAGAACCGGCGGAGGACGAGGGCGCCGACGGCCGCCCCGGCCAGGACGCCGACGGCGTTGGTGACCATGTCGTCGGTGTCGCACAGCCGGCTGACGAAGGGGACGGTGGCCTGGGCGGTCTCCACCGTCGCGATGAACAGGAGGCCGGCGGCGATCCCGGGGAGGGGGCGCCGGGTGGCCAGGACGGCGAACAGGCCGAACGGGACGAACAGCAGGACGTTGAGCTGTCCCTGCGGGCCGGTGAACACGTCGGTCACGGCCGGGTTGACCGTGCACCGCCGGGTGAGGGCCTCGGTCCCGCCGCCACTCCAGCCGGTGAGGAGGACGGGCCCGACCGTCGAGGAGGCCCACAGTCCGTAGAACACGGCCTGGACGCGGCCGGTGCGCCGCGCGGCCACGGCATACCCGAGGGCACCGGCGGCGAGGGTCGCCGCGATGGCCAGCGCGAGAAAGCCGAGATGGTCCTGGAAGACGGCTTCGATCATGTGGGGGCCTGTTCGTGACGGAGGAGCCGCCCTCTCCTCGCGGGCCGGCAGCGGCGCGGGCCCGGCGGCGTGCCGTGGGCGGTTCCCTGGAAGGGCGGGGCCGCAGGGCAGACGGTAGTGGAACCGTCCTCGGCACCCGGCCCCGGGACCACGCGGCGATCCGCCGGTCCGGCCGGCGAACGCCGCGACGACGCGCCGGGTGGCCTCATTGGCGGCGCCGGCCGGGAAACCGACCGCAGGACGCGGGCCGTGCGGCTCCCCGGAGCCGCACAGCGCAGCCGGCGGGGCCGGGCGTCAGCGCACGGCCTGCTCTACCAGGGCTGTGAGCGTCTCCTCGGCCTCCTCGCTCATCTCGGTCAGCGCATACGACGTCGGCCACAGGCCGCTCCCGTTGTCGAGGTCCGCCCGGGGGGTGAACCCGAACGTCGAGTAGGGCTCCCCGTCCGCCTGTCCACTGCGGAAGAAACACACGACTTTTCCCTTTCTGGCGTAGGCCGGCTGCCCGTACCACAGCTTCGGCGACAACTCCGGGGCAGCGGTGGTCACAATGGCGTGGACGCGCTCGGCCAGGGCGCGGTCCGGCTCCGGCATATTCGCGATCTTCGTCAGCACGTCCCTCTCGTCGGCGGCCGCCTTCTCCGCGCCACGGCCACGCCGGGCCTTCGTCCTCAACTCGGAAGCCCGCTCCCGCACGGCCGCGCGCTCCTGCTCGGAGAGTCCTTCCGCCGGGGATGTGTCCTCACTCTTTCCGCCGGCCTTCGTCTCCGCACCCATCGCCGGTCCTCCTCCGCTCGTGCTCCGTGACGTGCCACTCACGTTAGGGATCTCCGGAAGGCCGCGCTTCTCGATTCCTGACCATGTCGCGTCGCCCGCGTCGAAGCCGTGCTGCCGGGGCCGTACGCGGACAGGGGTCGCCGCGGCCCGGTGCGCGGCCCCGCGCACCGGGCCGCATTCCCGTGAACGGCACTGAGCCGAGCGGATGGCGGACGGACCGGGCCATCGCTCCCCCGGCGCGTGCCCGGCGCGCACTCCGTTCCGCGACGGCGCACCGGCACTGCCGCCCTACGCGGGCGAGTGCTCGGCGTCCGCGCGGTCGGCGCCGGTGCCGCGGGTCCTGCGGTACTCACTGGGGCTGACCCCGTGGAACCGCTTGAACGCCGCGCTGAAGCCGAACGCGTCCGCGTACCCGACCCGGCGCGCCACCGCCGCGACCGTCACCCCGGACCCGGACCCGGGCTCGGTCAGCAGGTCGGCGGCCAGGGCCATCCGCCAGTCCGTCAGATACGTCAGCGGCGGCTCGCCCACCAGCCTGGTGAACCGGTCGGCCAGCGTCGTGCGCGACACCCCCGCCTCGCGGGCCAGGGCGGCGAGCGTCCAGGACCGGTCCGGCGCGGCGTGCATCGCCCGCAGCGCCGGGCCGGTCACCTCGTCGCCCAGCGCGCGGATCCAGCCGGGCGGGCCGGGTGTCACAGCCTCCGGCAGGTCGAACCAGGCCCGCAGCGTGCACACCAGCAGCCAGTCCAGCAGGCGGTCCCGTACGACCTGCTGCCCCGGCGGGTGGCTGGGGGCGATCTGGGCCTCCAGGGTCCTGAGGAGGGAGAGGCACTCCTCGTCGCCGGGCACCACGAGCGCGGGCGGCAGCACCGCCAGCAGGCGCCGGGCCACCGCGCCCCGCGCGTGGAACGTCCCCGTCAGCAGCGCCGTGCGGTCGGCCGGTGCCGCGCCCGGCGCGGGCCGGTCGGACAGGACGAACGGCCCCGGGCCGCGTATGACCACGACGTCGCCGGCCCGCACCGGCCGCGGCTTCCCGGCCTCCCCGGCGGCCCCGGAGAGCCAGCCCTCGCCCCGCAGCGGTGCGCACAGCGTCAGGGGTTCCCCGCCGTCGAACCGCCGCTCCCACGGCGGGGACAGCTCCGTCCGCCCGAGGTCGTCACCGTCCGCGCGGACGCCGCGCAGCAACTCGTCGAACGGGTCCATGCTCCGACGATAACGGCCCGGACGATCGGACATGTCCTGTGGACGGCGGGCCATGTCCCCTCCGGTGCCGCGCCGGTTGACTGGCCGGTATGACGACGACACCGAAGACATCCGACGAGATCCTGGTCCTGGGGGCGACGGGCAAGACCGGCCGCCGCCTGGTGGACGTGCTGCGGAAGCAGGGGCGGACCGTGCGGGCCGCGTCCCGTTCCGGCGAGGTGCGGTTCGACTGGCACGACCGGGAGACCTGGCCCGCCGCTCTGGAGGGGGCGGCGGCCGTCTACCTGGTGGCTCCCGACGACCCTGCACCGGTCCGGCCCTTCGTCGAGCAGGCGGTCGAGGCGGGTGTCCGCCGTTTCGTGGCGCTGTCCGGGCGCGGGATGGACCGGATCCCCGAGGGCGCCTTCGCGGGCATGGCCGCCGCCGAGGAGGCCGTGCGCGACTGCGGCGTGGAGTGGACGGTCATCCGCCCGAACAACTTCCAGCAGAACTTCGGCGAGGGCGACTGGCTCGACCCGGTGCGGGCCGGACGGCTGGCCCTGCCGATCGGCTCGGCGCCGGAGCCGTTCATCGACGCCCGGGACATCGCCGAGGTCGCCGCGGTGCTGCTGACCTCGGACGGCCACCACGGGCAGGTGTACGACCTGTCGGGGCCGGAGGCGCTCACCTTCGGTGCGGCCGTGGAGACGATCGCCGCGGCGGCCGGCCGGCCGATCCGCTACGAGGAGCTCGTCCCGGAGGAGTACCGGGCCGAACTCCGGGCCGGGGGCGTGCCGGAGGAGGTCGTCGGGGATCTCGACGCGATGTTCGCCGCGATGCGCGCCGGGCACCTGGCCGAGCCCGCCGACGGGGTGCGGCGGGTGCTCGGCCGGGAGCCGGCCGGCTTCGGCGCCTACGCCGCCCGGGCCGCGGCGGCCGGCGCCTGGTCGTAGCCGTGCGGCGGGTGGTCGTAGCCGGGCGGGCGGCGTGCGCCACACCCACTCCATCGACCGGCTGATCGTGCGCGCCCCGCACCGGACCGGTGGGGAGACGGATACGAGTTGACCGCCGCGGCCACCGTGAGGACCCCCGTCCCCCACGGTGACCGCGGCGCCCGGGTCAGCGCTCCGCGAGGTGGGCGGTGAGGGAGTCCAGCAGCATCCCGCTGCCCTCCTCCGCCATGTCGCGCTCCGCCGCGCTCGCGCAGACCTGGGAGAGGGTGAGCCTTGTCCGGCCGCCCTCCGGCCGTTCCGCTCCCTGTGACCGTTCCGCCAGCTCCATCGTCATCACGGTCGGCTCGGCCTCGCCGGGCAGCTCCATGTCCAGCACCAGCCGCCGGCCGCTCTCCACCTCCCGGTAGGTGCCGCCGATGGGCGCCCGCTGCCCGCCGGGGACGAGCATCACGGCCTGCCAGGCGCCGCCCGGCCGTACGTCCATCCGCACCGATCCGGGCTCGGCGCCCGCCCACCGCTCGTACCGCTCCGGGGTCGTCCAGGCCGCGAAGATCTCCGCGGCGGAGGCGTCCAGCTCGCGGACGAGGGTGTAGGTGTGCTGTGTGTCCGAGGCGGCCGGGGTGGTCGGTGCGGTTCCGGTGTGCCGGCTCATCGTCTTCTCCTCCGTCGTGGTCCCTCCCGTCGAGGGGACACCCCGTAAGACGGCCGGGGGCCCGGGAACTCATCGCTCCGCGCCCGCCGGTTTCAGGAGCGCTTCGGCTCGAAGTGCAGTGCGGTGATCCCGCAGTCGAACGCCCGGGCGGTGACGAGCCGGAGCCGGTGGTGGGCGCCGGTGGTGGGGAAGACGGGCCTCCCGGTGCCGATCGCGGTCGGGTTGACGAACAGGTGCAGCTCGTCGAGGAGGCCCTCGGCGATCAGGTTGGCCGCGAGCGTGGCACCGCCGTAGGTGATCAGATCCCCGCCCGGCTGCGCCTTGAGCCGGTTCACCGTCTCGGCCAGGTCGCCGCCCGCGACGGTGGCGTTCTTCCAGGGCGACTCGGTGAGGGAGTCGGAGACGACGGTCTTGGGGGTGCTGTTCATCCAGTCGGTCGTCTCCCGGGTCTCGCCCTCGGGGCCGGTCTCCCAGGTGGGGATGAACCCCTCGGCGAGCCTGCGGCCCAGCACGATGTGG
Source organism: Streptomyces carminius (assembly GCF_002794255.1). Classification (GTDB taxonomy): domain Bacteria; phylum Actinomycetota; class Actinomycetes; order Streptomycetales; family Streptomycetaceae; genus Streptomyces; species Streptomyces carminius. Next base: position 58,901 of record NZ_PGGW01000068.1, on the reverse strand, counting down.
TCGACCGGCTTGGTCAGCGCGTCGATGTAGTCGCCGATGTCCTCCGTCCACGGGAACGTCATCCAGTCCATCTCGCCGTTCGGACCCGCCATGTAGCCGTCGGCGGTGACCTGGACCTGGAGCTTGAACCTGCGCATGGAGGACCGCTTCCCTTCGGATTCGAGGTGGTGCCGGCGGCGGGCCGCCGGCATGCCGGGCACGGCCGTCACCCGGGACACGGCCCTTTCGGGCCCGCCCGGTCCGGCTCCGCGTGGAACGAGAAGTTAGCGGCCGGCACTGACAGTCCCGCCCCGGCGACACCGACCGGGCACCGCCGCCTTGGAGGGCCGGGCCCGGGCTACATCCGGTCGATCGCGGTGAGGTCGATGTCGATGCCGAAGGGCTCCGAGAGCGTCAGCCGGTCCTGGTGGACGCCCGCGAGGACGTACGCCCCGGCAGCGCGGTCGAGGGTGTGGACGTGGACCACCGGGCGGCGGCCCGGGCTCTCCTCCACCAGCCAGAAGTGCGGGATGCCCGCCGCCGCGTAGAGCTGTGGTTTGCGCTCGCGATCACGGATCACCGAGTCGGGGGAGACCGTCTCGACGGCCAGGACGACATCCCGGACGGCGTAGCGGTCGGTGTCCGGGCCGGGGGCGGCCTCCGTGCGGACCACCGTCACGTCCGGCTCGGGCGCCTGGCCGGGGCCGAGCACCACGACCATCTCCCGCCGCACCCGCAGATGTTCGGGGCAGGTGCGGCGCAGGCCCTCGACCAGCAGGGAGTTGGCCAGTGAGTGGTAGCCGCTCTGCCGGGCCCGGAAGACGAGACCGCCGTCGACGAGCTGGGTGTGCGGCGGGAGGTCGGGCAGCCGGAAGAGGTCCTCGACCGTGAAACCGCGGGACGGGGGACGCAGCCACTCGGGGAAGGGCTCGTCGTCGATGCCGATCGTGTTCTCCACGTCGTCCATGCCCCCATCGTGGGCCTGTTTTCACTCCTGGCAGTAGCAAACACCATACCGCCGCCCGTAAAGGTGAATGACAGTACGAGCGTTGACGGTGGGGCGTACTACCGTCGGCCTGTGTGCCGGTGCACCGGCACACAGTGGTCCGGGAGACGGGGGCAGTGGTGAGCGGAAGCGGACGGCGAACGGCCGAGGCGCATGCGGCACAGGCGGCCGGTGCCGGGGACGAGGCGGCGTTCGCCGGGCTCGCCGAGCGGTACCGGCACGAACTGCGGGTGCACTGCTACCGGATGCTGGGATCGTTCACCGACGCGGAGGATCTCGTCCAGGAGACCCTGCTGCGGGCCTGGCGCGCCCGGGAGAGCTTCGCGGGGCGGGCGACGTTCCGCGCGTGGCTGTACCGCATCGCCACCAACGCCTGTCTGGACGCCCTGGCGAGCCCGGCCCGCAGCCGGGAGATCGCGGTGGCCCCGGATGGCCCGGACGGCGCGGCGGGCCCGGCACCGGCGGAGGTTCCCTGGCTGCAGCCCTGCCCGGACGGGCTGCTGGACCTGGCGGCACCCGCCGGGGGCGAGCCGGAGACGGTGGTGATCGCCCGGGAGACCGTCGAGCTGGCGTTCCTGGCGGCCGTCCAGCACCTGCCGCCCCGGCAGCGGGCGGCACTGATCCTGCGGGATGTCGTCGGCTGGTCCGCACAGGAGACGGCGGAGGCGCTGGAGACAAGCGTCGCCTCGGTCAAGAGCGCCCTCCAGCGGGCCCGCGCGACACTGCGGGAGAGGCTGCCCGAGCGGCGCGCGGAGTGGCGGTCCGCCACCGGCCCCGACGAGACCGAACGCGCCCTGCTGCGACGGTACGTGGCCGCCTCCCGACAGGGTGATCTGTCGGAGCTGGCCGCGCTGCTGCGCGAGGACGCCCGGCAGAGCATGCCCCCCGCCCGCCTGGTGTACGAGGGCCGGACGGCGATCCTCGACCTGTGGCGGCCGGTCCTGGAGGGGGACGGGGCCTGGGGTGACTGGCACTGCGTACCGCTGGCGGTGAACCGGCAGCCCGCGGCGGCCAACTACGTCCGCCGCCCCGGCGAGGACGTCTGGACCGCGGTCAACATCGACGTCCTGTGCGTCGAGGACGGGTTGGTCACCGAGATCACCACCTTCGGCCCCGAGGTGCTGCCCGCCGCGGGACTCGCCCTCACTCTGGCCACCGCGGAGACCGCTGTGTGACGCGGACCACATCCGCCGGTCGATTCCTTTCTCCGGGCCCGCCCGTCACATGGGCGGCACCGCGCGGACGCGGTCGGGCCACGATATGACGACGGAGGGAAGGACCATGACGGAGGACAACGGCACCACCCGGACCGCACAGCCGGACGTCCGGCCGGGGAGCGAGGGAATCGGGACCCTGGAACGGCTGGTGGGCTCCTGGCGGGTGACCGGCGGCACGGAGGGCACGGTCACCTACCGCCGGCTGGCGGGCGGCTTCTTCCTCGTCCAGGAGGTCGAGCTGGAGCAGTACGGGCAGCGTGTCACCGGGCTGGAGGTGATCGGGCGGGAGAAGCCGTTCGGCGCGGAGCGGCCGGGCGAGGACATCAGGTCCCGCTTCTACGACAGCCAGGGCAACACCCTCGACTACGTATACGAGCTCGACGGGGACACCCTGACCATCTGGGGCGGGGAGAAGGGCTCCCCCGCGTACTTCCGGGGCACCTTCGACGCGGCCGGCGACACCCTGACCGGTGCGTGGGTCTACCCCGGCGGCGGGGGCTACGAGTCGGTGATGACCAGGACCGGGTGACCGGCGGGCGCGGGTACCGCTACAGCCGGTCGATCGCGGTGAGGTCGATGTCGATGTCGAAGGGGACGGCCAGCTTCAGCCGGTCATGGTGGATCCCGGTGGGCACGTAGCTGCCCGTCGCGGGCTCCAGCTCGAAGACGTAGACGACCGGACGGCGTCCCGTCCCCTTCTCCACCCGCCAGAAGTGCGGGATGCCCGCCTCCGCGTAGAGCTGCGGCTTGCGCTTGCGGTCACGCTCCTCCGAGTCGGGGGAGACCACCTCGACGGCGAGGACCACGTCCTCGGCCCGGAATCCGGTCTCCTCGGCCTCCTCGGTGGCCGCCTCCGCCCGGATGACCATGAGATCCGGCTCCGGCCGGTTCCGCCGGGTCAGCAGAACGCTCATCTCGCGGCAGGCCCGCAGCTCGTCCGGGACGGTCTCGTGGAGCCCCCTCTCCAGCAGGAACATCGCCAGCGAGTGGAAGTACTTCTGCGGGCTCACGAAGACCAGGCTCCCGTCGATCAACTCCGTGTGCGGCGGGAGGTCCGGGATACGGTCGAGGTCGTCCGCGGTGTAACCGTCCGGCGGCGGCACGGGCCACGAGGTGGCGGACGCACTGGGCAGCGGCTCGGCGGTCATGGTTCCTCCCATGGACGGGATTCTCGGCCGGGCACCCAGCCTAGCGAGCGGAAACGCCCGCGCCACCGCTCACACGAGTGAGCGGCGGCGCGGGCGTTGACCGGCGGGCGGTGGGCGGGGGACCGCGTCAGGCGGTCACTCCCACTCGATCGTCCCCGGGGGCTTGCTGGTGACGTCCAGCACCACCCGGTTGACGTCGGCGACCTCGTTGGTGATGCGGGTCGAGATGCGGGCCAGCGTCTCGTACGGCAGCCGCGACCAGTCGGCGGTCATCGCGTCCTCCGAGGAGACCGGCCGCAGCACGACCGGATGGCCGTAGGTGCGGCCGTCGCCCTGGACGCCGACGCTGCGCACGTCGGCCAGCAGCACCACCGGGCACTGCCAGATGTCGCGGTCCAGGCCGGCCGCGGTCAGCTCCTCGCGGGCGATGGCGTCGGCCTCGCGCAGCAGGTCCAGGCGCTCCTTGGTGACCTCGCCGACGATGCGGATGCCCAGGCCGGGACCGGGGAAGGGCTGCCGCTGGACGATCTCCTCGGGCAGGCCCAGCTCCTGGCCGACCATGCGGACCTCGTCCTTGAACAGCTTCCGCAGCGGCTCCACCAGCTCGAACCGCAGGTCCTCGGGGAGGCCGCCCACGTTGTGGTGGGACTTGATGTTGGCGGTGCCGGTGCCGCCGCCGGACTCCACCACGTCCGGGTAGAGGGTGCCCTGCACCAGGAACTCCACGGCCTCCTCGCCGGAGCCGGCCTCGGCGACGATCTCGCTCGCGGCCTGCTCGAAGACGCGGATGAACTCCCGGCCGATGATCTTGCGCTTCTGCTCGGGGTCGGCCACCCCGGCCAGCGCGTCCAGGAAGCGCTTCTCGGCGTCGACGACCCTGAGCTGGACGCCGGTGGCGGCCACGAAGTCCTTCTCGACCTGCTCGGACTCGCCCTTGCGCATCAGCCCGTGGTCCACGTAGACGCAGGTCAGGCGCTCGCCGATGGCCTTGTTGACCAGGGCGGCGGCCACCGCGGAGTCCACGCCGCCGGACAGGCCGCAGATGGCGCGCCGGGGGCCGATCTGCGCGCGGATGGCGGCGACCTGCTCCTCGACGACGTTGGCCGCCGTCCAGGTGGGCTTGAGGCCCGCGCCCCGGTACAGGAAGTGCTCCAGGACCTGCTGGCCGTGGGTGGTGTGCATCACCTCGGGGTGGTACTGGACGCCGTAGAGCCTGCGCCCGTCGTCCTCGAAGGCCGCGACCGGCACTCCGTCGGTGGCGGCGGTGACGGCGAAGCCCTCGGGGGCGGCCGAGCAGGCGTCGCCGTGGGACATCCACACCGACTGCTCGGCGGGGGTGCCCTCGAAGAGGGTGGAGCCGGGCCGGGTGACGGTCAGCGGGGTGCCGCCGTACTCGCGGCGGCCGGTGTTGTCCACGGTGCCGCCCAGCGCCTGGGCCATGAGCTGGAAGCCGTAGCACATGCCGAAGACCGGCACCCCGGCCTCGAAGAGCGCGCGGTCGATGCCGGGCGCGTCCTCGGCGTACACGGAGGAGGGGCCGCCGGAGAGGATGATCGCCTTGGGGTTCCTCGCGAGGATCTCGGCCACCGGCGTGGTGGACGGGACGATCTCGCTGTAGACCCGGGCCTCGCGGACCCGGCGGGCGATGAGCTGGGCGTACTGCGCGCCGAAGTCGACGACGAGGACGGTGTCCGGGTCGGCACCGGTGCCGGTGTCGGCGGCGGGGTCTGATGCCACGAGGCTGGCTGCCTTTCGGCGTGGAACTGGCTGGGAGGGCCCAGTCTACCGGTGGGCGTCACCCGGACGGCCGTCTCACCATCCGGCCGCCCGGTGGTCCGGTGCGGCGCTCCCGGGGCATACTGGCCGCATGTTCACGCGGACGAACTTCTGGTTTACCTATGGCACCGGCCCGGCCGGCTGCCACGGGTCCGTCGGTTCCGCCGTGTGAACCACTGACGAGCGACTCCCCAGGCGCCCCGGGCCGGTCAAGGCCCGGGGCGCCTGTCGTCGCTCCCGGGTCCGGCCGGCCGCGGGTGCCACGACCCCCGAAGGGACGTACGGCATGACCACCCCCACGAGCGGCACGGCCGCGAGCGGCACGGCCGCGAGCGGCACGGCCGCGAGCGGCACGGCCACGAGCGACACCCCCGCGACCGCCCCCGGTGAGCGGATCTCCGAGGACCGCGGGCGGATCGACGAACTGGACGAACGGATCATCGCCCTGGTGCGGGAGCGCATGGCGGTCTCCGCCCGGATCCAGCGCACCCGGATCGACAGCGGCGGCCGCCGGGTGAACCTTTCCCGCGAGATGGAGATCCTCACCCGCTACCGCGAGGAGCTGGGCAGGCCCGGCACCTCGCTCGCCATGACGCTGCTGGAGCTGTGCCGCGGCCGGGTCTGACCCCGTCCGCGACGATTACTCCCGGTGATCACCCATACGGTGCGTTACCGCCCCGGGCGGCCTTCGTTGAACCGGGCACCCCTCGGCCAACCGGGCGCCCGGCGGCGGCGGGGACATACCGGAGCGATGAGACGCCGTTCTCCCTCGGGAGGTGAGGACCGGGCGTCGTGGGACCTCGCTCCGGTGCGGTGGCCGGACGGCAGGGGACAGCAGCCCGGTCACCACCTCAGCGGTCGGCTCCCGGGACGCCGTGGGCCGGCCGCTCCGCGGCTCCGCCGCAGGTGGCGGAACCGGAAGATCAGCGGTCAACGGGCTGGTTCAGGACAACTTCGGAGGAGGAAGACCTGTTCTGTCGGAACAGTTGCGTTCCAGGAGGTACATCCCCCACGATGCGGAGTGGACCCGCACAGCGGGTCCCGCGTCCACGGACCATCCTTCGCGGCGCTTCCCCCCGGCGCCGCTCCAGCGTCGGCGGAGCCCTGACGCCGACGCTGCACCACAGGGCCCCGCGGCGGCCGACCCACCCACCCGGTCGGCGCCCGGGGCCCTTCTCCTTGTCCGGCGGATCCGGCGCAGCCGTCCCTGGGACGAATGAACCAGGGAGAAGGTTGCGGCGCCTTCCATTGCGGGCCGATAACGACAAAACCAGGCCCGCATGTGACATGTATCACGACAGAATCTGGCAGCCGTGAGCAACTGAGCCCGTCTGCCCCTTATGTCACTGCGACATCAGCGCACTCCAGGACGGCCCCGGAAAAACGGCCGGGCGGAAGATCCCGCTCCGCCCATACGCTGCTCCCAGCCCGCCGCGCCACTGCGCGAAGGCCCCGAACAGCGTTCTTCCTTTTTCTCCACCTCAGACGAACGAGGTCATTCATGAAGCTTCGTCGCGCCCTCGCGGCTGCCGCCGCCACGGCCGTCATCGCACCCGCCGCCCTGCTCGCGGCACCCGCCGCGTACGCCAGCGAGAACGACAACGGCGGCACGGACACCACCCAGACCCAGCCCGGCCAGGAGGGTGCCGACCAGGACACCGACGGCCAGGACGCCGACGACACCTCCGGCAGCGACTCCTCGGAAGGCACCGGGGACGAGAACACCGGGAACACCGAGGGCAGCACCGACGGGGCGGAGTCCGAGACCCCCGGCACGGAGACCCCCGGCACGGAGAAGCCGGAGGGCGAGGTCCCCGACGCGGAGAAGCCGGAGGGCGAGAAGAAGCCCGACGACGAGACCCCCGAGAAGGAGACCCCGGAGGGCGAGAAGCCCGAGGACGAGAAGCCGGGCGAGGAGGACGAGCCCTGGCTGCCGTTCGACTGCGAGAAGCTCGACCTCGACAGCAAGCTCAGCGCCACCATCGCCGGTCTGCCCAACACGATCGTGGCCGGCTCGGGCTGGCACAACTTCGAGTTCACGGTGAAGAACGGCTCGAAGAAGACCCTCAAGAACGTCTACGTCGAGGCCTTCACCGAGTACACCGAGGACGACGACAAGAACCCCCTCGCCCTGGACCTCACGGAGCTCCAGTACAAGAACCCCGAGAACGGCAAGTGGACCGACTCGTACCAGGCCGTCTACGAGGACGAGAACGGTGAAGCCGTCGTGACCGGCACCTTCGTCGGCCTCATCGACCAGATCGACCCGAAGGCGTCCGTCGAGATGCAGCTGCGGGTGCGCATCGACGCCGCCGCGCCCGCCGGTTCCTCCCTCGCCGTGACCAACGCCGTCTACGCGGGCAAGGGCAAGACCTGCCGCGGCAACGGCGACGCCTACGAGTTCACCGTCGCCAAGGCCGGCAGCAAGCCGGACAAGGTCGAGGACGCCAAGCCGAGCGGTGAGAAGCCGCAGGGCGGCGCCAAGAAGCCGCTGGACGGGAAGAAGCCGAGCGAGTCCAAGGAGCTGCCCGTCGACGGCAAGCTCGCCGAGACCGGCTCGTCCTCCGCGCTGCCGATGTTCGCCCTCGCGGGCGGCGCGGCCGTGGCGCTGGGCGCCGGGGCCATGTTCGTCGTGCGGCGCCGCAAGGGTGCCGGGACGGACGGCTCCGCCGTCGCCTGACGGTGGTGTGACCGCCTGACCGTATGACGGGAGGGGGTGGAGCGGCCGAGCCGCTCCACCCCCTCCCGTCGTGTTTCCTCAGGCCCCCGCGGGCTCGGCGGGCTCGGCGGGCTCTACAGCCCCCGCCGGCCGCGGCGGTACGGCCGGCACCGGCAGCAGCGGCAGCCGCAGCGCCGCGAACGCGTGCTCCGGCACCACGGGCGCGCGGGGCGGTACGGGCGGCACCCGCACATACCCGGTGCCCTGCTCGGGCCGGGGGTCGGGCTCGCCCTTGTTGGGCCACAGGGACATGGCGCGCTCGGCCTGGGCGGTGATGGTCAGCGAGGGGTTGACGCCCAGGTTGGCGGAGACGGCCGCGCCGTCCACCACCGAGATGCCCGGGTGCCCGTAGAGCCGGTGGTAGGGGTCGACGACGCCCTCCTCGGGCGAGGCGCCGATCGGGCAGCCGCCCAGGAAGTGCGCGGTCAGCGGGGTGCCCATCAGCTCGCCGACGTTCGTGCCGGGGAAGCCGTTGATCTCCTCCGCGATGAGCCGGGCGGCCTCGGCGCCCTCGGGGATGTGGTCGGGGTTGGGGGCGCCGTGGCCCTGTCTCGCCGTCAGCAGTCCCTTCCCCGGGCCCCTGGTGCGGCGGTAGGTGGTCAGGGAGTTGTCCAGCGACTGCATCACCAGGCCGATGATGGTCCGCTCCGACCAGCGGTGGTTGGACAGCGTCCGCGCCGTCAGCACCGGGTGGCGCAGGCAGTGCGCGGCGAAGGCCAGCGGCCTCGGCAGGCGCCCGCCGTACGGCACCTGGAGGACGGACAGCGCGCCCATCGCGTTGGAGCCCCTGCCGTAGCGGACCGGCTCGATGTGGGTGTTCTCGTTCGGGTGGACGGAGGAGGTGATGGCCACGCCCCGGGTGAAGTCCGGTGCGGCGCCGGGCCCGTACTTCCTCCGGTAGCGGCGCCGGGTGGTCAGCGCGCCCACCAGGGCCTCGGAGTTGGTGCGGGTCAGCTCGCCCAGCCGCGGGGAGATCCCCGGCAGGGTGCCGGTGTCGCGCATGCGGTGCAGCAGGGTCTGGGTGCCGTAGGTCCCGGCGGCGACGACGACCCGCCGGCAGCGCAGCACCGTCCGCCTCCCCCGGCGGCGCCGGCCGGTCGGCACGGTGGTGACGGTGAAACCGCCGCGGCCGTCCTCGGCCACCTCGGTGACGGTGGTCATCGGGTGGACGGCCGCGCCGGCCTTCTCGGCCAGGTACAGGTAGTTCTCGGTGAGGGTGTTCTTGGCGCCGTGGCGGCAGCCGGTCATGCACTCGCCGCACTCGGTGCAGGCGCGGCGGGACGGCCCCGCGCCGCCGAAGTAGGGGTCGGGCACCTCCCCGCCCGGCTCCGCCCGCGCCTTTCCCCCGGCGTCCTCGCCGTCGCCGAAGAAGACGCCCACCGGGGCCGGGTGGAAGGTGTCGCCGACGCCCATCTTCTCCGCGGCGGCCCGCAGATGAGCGTCGGAGGGGGTGACGGTGGGGTTGAGCCGTACTCCCAGCATGCGTCTGGCCTGGTCGTAGTGGGGCCCCAACTCCTCCTGCCAGTCGGTGATGTGGCCCCACTGGCGGTCGGTGAAGAAGGCGGGCGGCGGGACGTAGAGGGTGTTGGCGTAGTTCAGCGAGCCGCCGCCCACCCCGGCGCCGGCCAGGATCATGACCTTGTCCATCAGATGGATGCGCTGAATGCCGTACAGACCCAGCGCCGGTGCCCACAGGTAGTTCCGCAGGTCCCAGGAGTTCTTCGGCAGCGTGGCGCGGGTGAAGCGGCGGCCCGCCTCCAGCACGCCCACCCGGTAGCCCTTCTCCGTCAGCCGCAGGGCGGCCACCGAGCCGCCGAAACCGGAGCCGACGACGATCACGTCGTAGTCGTACGGCTCCCCGGGCGGGGTTTCCTGCGGCGTATGGGGGGTTTCGTCCTGCGGTCGGGGCATGGCGGTACCTCCGGGTGGCGCGACGCTGTTCTCACAGCGGAGGAGAGACGGAAGGAGAGGCGGAAGGAGAGGGACGGGGGAAAACGGGGGTGGGCGGGGAAAGGCGGACGAGGAGGTCGGGATCAGCGGAGGCGGAGGGCCTTCAGCGCGCGCAGGGAGGTGTTCATGAACGCCGCGTACCTCTCGTCGTCCATGCCGAACGACGGCGCCAGGGGCACCACGCGCTGCTGGGCGACGGTCTGCGCCTCGGTGTACTTGAGGATGCCCTCCGCACCGTGCCGGCGGCCCAGCCCGGAGTCGCCCATGCCGCCCATCGGGGCCTGGACGCTGCCGTACGCCGCGCCGTAGGCCTCGTTGACGTTCACCGTGCCGGCGCGCAGCCGGGTGGCCAGGGCGCGGGCCCGGCGGCCGTTGCGGCTCCACACACTGGCGTTGAGCCCGTACGGGGTGGCGTTGGCGAGGGCGACCGCCTCGTCCTCGTCGGTGAAGCGGTGGACGGAGACGACGGGCCCGAAGGTCTCCTCCCCGCAGACGGCCATGTCGGCGGTGACGCCCGCCAGGACGGTCGGCTCGTGGAAGAACGGGCCGACGTCGGGGCGGGGCCGCCCGCCCGCCAGGACCTTCGCGCCCTTGGCGACGGCCTCCGCCACATGCTCGGTGACGGTCCGGAGCTGCCGCTCGGAGGCGAGGGAGCCCATGTCGGCGCCGTAGGCGAGCGCGGTGCCCAGCCGCAGGGCCCTCGTGCGGGCGACGAGGCGCTCGGTGAAGGCGTCGGCGACGGAGGCGTGGACGTAGAGCCGCTCGATGGAGATGCACAGCTGGCCGGCCGAGGAGAACGCGCCGCGCACCGCGCCGGCCGCCGCCCGGTCCGGGTCGGCGTCGGCCAGGACGATCATGGCGTTCTTACCGCCCAGCTCCAGCGAGCAGCCCACCAGCCGGTCCGCGGCGCGCCGGGCGACCTCGCGGCCGGTGCGGGTGGAGCCGGTGAAGGAGACGTAGTCGGCGTGCTCGACCACCGCCGGACCGACGACGGGGCCGTCGCCGACGACCACCTGCCACACGTCCGCGGGCAGCCCGGCCTCGATCAGCAGGCGGCGCGCCCACAGCGCGGTCAGCGCGGTCTCGGTGTCGGGCTTCATCACCACCGCGTTGCCCGCGGCGAAGGCGGGCAGGGCGTCGCCGACGGACAGCTCCAGCGGGTAGTTCCAGGGTGCGATCAGCCCGACGACGCCCTTCGGGTGGCGCAGCTCCAGGGTCTTCGTCAGCACCGGGAAGGCGCCGGCCCGGCGCCTGGGGCGCAGGTGGGCGGGGGCCGTGCGGCCGTAGTACCGGGCGGCGACGGCGACCGCCTGCACCTCCTCGTGCGCGTGCAGCCGCGCCTTGCCGGTCTCCAGCTGGTTCAGGTCCAGCACCTCACGCTGGCGGCTCAGCAGCAGGTCGTGGAAGCGCAGCAGTACCGCGGCGCGCTCCCGTGCCGGCCGGGCCGCCCACCGCCGCTGCGCCCGCCGCGCCCGGGCGAAGGCCGCGGCGACGTCCTCGGGCGCGGCCTCGGGCAGGTCGGCCAGCTTCTCCCCGGTGAACGGGGTGTGGCAGGCGGTGGTGCCGCTGCCGGTGACGTCCTCGGTCAGGCGGGCGACCAGGTCGGCGGTCACCACGTCCGCGGCGGTGCGGGCGGCGGTGGGGGCGGGGGCGACCGGGTTGCCGTCCGGCGCGGGCGCCGGACGTACCGGTCCGGCGGCGGCCCCGGCAGTCCCGGCGACCCCGGCGGCTCTGGCGGTGGTACCTGGCGATTCCGTCATACAGCGGAGGGTAGGACGAATGCCGCCGACATGGGTACCCGTCGGTAACCTTTTTTACGGAACCCGCCAGTGAGCACTGGCGGATTCGACCGCGCGCCCGGTCCGGGACCTGGCCCGGCCGGGTCACTTCCTCTCGATGTCCAGATGCGCCACGAGGCCGGTGAAGAGCCGCTCCCCCGACTCCCTGCTCTCCCCCGCCGCGGGCATCTGCACCACCAGCCGCCACTCCTCGGCCTTCTCGTCGATGTAGTAGAACTCGCGGCGCCGGAGCCTGTTGCCCTCCTCGTCGCCGTCCGGGACATAGGTCACCGTCAGCTCGGCGGCGCGCGGCTCGCCCCGGTACTCCGCCTCGGTGACCCGGCCCTCCACCTCGGTCATGTCGCTCTCGTAGGGCTTGTCCCGGTAGAAGTCCAGCCACTCGTTGGCCTCGGCGACCGGGCTGTTCCACTCGTCGTGGTTGCGCTGGAGCCAGACGGTGAAGTTCTTGTCGGGCGAGGTCAGCATCACCTCGTTGTCGTCCACCGAGCGCGCGTAGTCCGCCGGGGCGCCCAGCGAGGCGTTCACCCGGTCCTTCTCGTCGTACCGCTTCCAGCCCTCGGGCAGGCCGTCGTCGACGGGCCAGTACAGCGCCGCCGCCACCGCGGCGGCGGACAGCAGCACACCGGTGCCGGTGAGCACCCCGGCCCGGCGGCTGGTGCGCAGCGCCCGGCCGGCCCGGGACAGCGGCCCCGGCCCGCCGCCGCCCGCCAGCCGGGCCGCGGCGGCCGGGCGGGCGATGCTCTCCAGCTCCTGCCGCACCTCCACGGCGTCCGGTCGGGCGGCGGGGTCCTTGCGCAGCAGCCGCATGACGAGCGCGCTCAGCGCGCCACCGGCCCGGGCCGGGTTCTGCGGCTCGGCCGAGATGATGGCCTGGAGCGTGGCGGGTGCGGTGGAGCGGCGGAACGGGGACATGCCCTCGACCGCCGCGTACAGCACCACGCCCAGCGACCACAGGTCGGACTCGGGTCCGGGCCGCTGCCCCAGCACCCGCTCGGGGGCTATGTACTCGGGCGAACCGACGAAGGCGCCGGTCTCGGTGAGTTTCTGCTCGCCCTCGACCTGGGCGATGCCGAAGTCCGTGAGGACGACCCGGTCGTGCCTGCCGAGCAGGACGTTGTCCGGCTTGACGTCCCGGTGCAGCACGCCCACCTCGTGCGCGGCGGCCAGCGCGCCCAGGACGGCGAGGCCGATCCGGGCCGCCTCCCTCGGCTCGATGGTGCCCTCGGCCAGCACCTCGCCCAGGGAGTGCCCCTTGACCAGCTCCATCACGATCCAGGGGCGGCCGTCCTCCACCACCACGTCGTGGACGGTGACGACGGACGGGTGGTCGATCCCGGCGGCGGCCCGGGCCTCGCGGCGCATCCGCTGGTACGCCGTCTGCCGCTCGTGCTCGCTCAGGTGGTCGGGGAGCCGGGGCTCCTTGATCGCCACCTCGCGGCCCACGGTCTCGTCCCGGGCGCGCCAGACCGTGCCCATCCCGCCGTGGCCGAGCCGGGCCAGCAGCCGGTAGCGCCCGCCGACGAGCCGGTCGCCGTCCGGCTGCCCCGCCCGCGGCTCCTCCGGCGGCACGGGCCGGGCCGGCGGTGCGGGCCGGCCGGGCCGCGCCGCGGTCCGGGTGGGCTGGTACGCGACGGCGGCCCGGTCGGCCCCGGGCAGATCCCGCGGCGCGGGCGCCCCGGGCGGCGGCAACTCGTAGCTGGTGGGCTCGTGCGCCCGGTCTGGCTGGTCGGTCATGGGCCCATCAGTACCCTGTGGCCGTTCCCGGGCGCCACAGTTGTTCCCATCAGGTGCCGAAGCTGTGACACCCGGCGGGCGGGACGGCCGGCCGCCGGGGCCTCAGCCGGTGACGCGGTAGGTGTCCGCCAGCTTCCCGAAGTGCCGGTCGACGGCGGCCTTCCGGCTCTCCGGGCCCCTGACCAGCACCGTGTGGTAGCGGCCGTCGATGATCATCGACCGGTCGCGCACATAGGTCTCGCCCCCGCCGTCGCGCCAGCTGAACCGGCCCTCGGCCATGACCGTGCGGCCGACCTCTATCCGCCGCATACCGGAGTTGGTCGCCCAGTCGGCGGCCCGGTACGCCTCCAGCTCCGGCTGCTCGCCCGTGAGGTACGCCATCGGGTCGTCGCCGTACTCCTCGGTGGTGTCCCGGCCGGGCACGACGACCAGCTCCAGGCCGCCGCCGGTGAAGACGGTCTGCCCGCTGCCGTTCGGGCCGCCGCGCCGCCAGCCCTCGGGGACGGCGATCTGGAAGCCGCCGCCCTTGTGCACGGTGTAGCCGTTGAGTCCGGCGGCCGGCTCCTCGGTCTGCGGCTGCTCGGATCCGCCGGCCGCCCCGGCCGACTCCCGCGGCGCGGACGACTCGGGCTCCGCCGAGGGGCCGGAGCCCTCCTTCCGCTGTCCTTCCTGCTCACCGGGCTGGGTGCCCACCCGGCCGGCGCGCTGGTTGCCGGTGTCCGCGGAGGAACCCTCCCCGGCCCCGGGCATGAACAGCGCGGCGTACACCAGCGTCCCGGCGAGCAGCGCCAGGATCAGCCCGACCAGCACCAGCCCCAGCCGGCGCGGGCCGCCGCCCCCGCGGGCCCGCCGGTGCCGGGCGCGGGTGGGCACCGGCGACCGCTCGGTACGCCTCCTGCGGACCAGCTCGCCCCGGCGCCGCAGGATCGGCAGCCGCCGGGGATCGGCGGGTGCGGCGGCCTCCAGCGTCAGGGGCGCGGTGACCGTGTGCCGCCCCACCTCCGGTTCGGGCGCGGACCGGATCAGGGAACGCAGCCAGCCGCCCAGCTCCTCGAAGTCCGGCCGCTCGGTCGGGTCCTGGCGCAGCAGCGACTCCACGACGGGCCGCAGCGCCCCGCACTCCTCGGCGAACGCGGGCGGCTCGGCGCACACCATCTGCGCCAGCTCGGCCGCGGACTCCTCCGGGTAGGGCGCGTGCCCCTGCACCGCCCGGAACAGCAGCGCGCCCAGCGCCCACAGGTCGGCCGCCGGGCCGACGGGCGGTGCCAGCCGCCAGTTCTCGTACACCGGGCCGGCCTGCTCGGGTGCCCAGCGCTCGGTGACGGCGCCGACGACGGCGATCCGGGTCTGGCGGGCGCGTTCGGCGGCGAGCGCGGTGGCGGGGCCGCGGTAGCGCCCCTCGCTCTCCCGGTCCCAGCGCGGGCCGCTCTCCCCGTGCTCGCCGCTCTCCCCGTGCTCGCCGCCCTGCGCGTGCTCGCCGGGCCCGTCGGGAGCCCCGTGCGCCCCGTGTGCCTCGTCCTCGCCGCCGCCGGCCGGCCATCCGTCGGTCCGGCGGGCCTCCACCTCGGCCCGGGCCGCGGCGGCCCGGGTACCGGCCCGGTACGCGGCGATGGCGCCGCTGCGGGCGCCGCGCTCGGTGCCGCGGCCCGGCTCCGGGCCGAACCTCCCGGGACCGGGCGGGCCGGTGAAGCCGGGGGCCGCGGGGAGACCGGGCGGCACCGCCGGGAGCGCCCGGGACGTGCCGCCGGTGCCGCCGGGCCGGTCGCCGGACGACTGCCGGGGCACCCCGCCCCGGGGCGGGGTGCCCCGGGGCGGGACGGGGCCCGCGAGACTGGCGGGCACGGCCGGGCCGCCGGGTGGGCCTGCCTCGCCGGGCGGGGCCTCGGGCACATGGCCGCGCGGCAGCACGCTCGGTGGCGCCGGAAGCGGGTCGTAGCCGCACAGGGCCTCCTCCGCCGCCCCGACGGCCAGACCGGTCAGGAAGGCGCGTCCGTCGTCGCAGACGAGGACGGTGCGGGGGGTGATGTTGCGGTGGACCCAGCCGTGCGCGTGGACCGCGCGGAGCGCGGCGAGCAGGTCGGCGGCTATCTCGGCGGCCCGGTGAGGGCTCAGCGGACGCTCGGCGAGCACCGCGGCCAGCGGCCGGCCCGCGACGAGTTCGCTGACGATCCACAGCCCGTCGTCCTCGACGAAGACGTCGAAGACCTGGTCGAGCCGGGGGTGGTCGGGAATCCGCGAGGCGGCCTGTGCCGCCTCCACCGCGCGCCGCACCGCCGGATCGGCCGGACGGCGGGTGGCCCGGCCGGGATACGCGCCGGCGCCCCGGCCCACGAACTCCGCGTCGACCACCTCGGGCAGCGGCACCTGGCGGACCAGCACCTCCTGCCCGCTGGCGGTGTCGTACGCGCGGGACTCCACGAGTTCGTACTCGTCGGACGGCGGACGCGGCAGCCGGTACCGGTCGGCCAGCAGTCGGCCCGAGTAGTCGTCCACGGAGCACCTCCCCAGAGCCTACGGTCCCTCAAGACGCGTTCCCATCAACCGGATGACGGATGCGCAGGGTCCGCACCCTATGACGATACGTGCCGGAGGGGCCTCGCGTCGCCGGTCGGGCGGTCACGTCCCGTTCCGGTGCTTTCCGGGGTGCCTCGCGGGACTCCGCGAGACCTCGCGAAGAGGGGGAACGCCTTTCAGGAGAGCGGCCGGAACGTCCGGAAAGCGGTTTCCCGCACCGTACGGCACTCCGCGCCGTCCCACTTGTCCGCCGCACAGGTGATCATGACGGCGTAGCCGCTGTCGCCGTCCACCCGGAAGCCCCGGTTGAGGACGTGTACCCGCCGGCCGCCCTCGGTGCGCTCGAACGTCCAGTCGGCGACGGTCGGATAGTCGCGCCAGTCCACGGACTTGATGCCCAGCCGCGAGTAACCGCTGCTGCTGCCGCGCACGGCGGGCTCCAGTGATCTCCAGGCGGCCGCCGCGTCCTCGCCGGGGCTGCCGCTGAAGTCGACCTGGATCTTGGGCAGACCGCCGCCGGACGGGGTGTAGATGCCGCCGGAGTTCTGCCCCGCTATGCCGGTGCGCCGGTAGCCCTCCGGCATGGCCATCGAGAAGTTGAAGCGGTCGTCGGTGACCGTCTCGTAGCCCTCGGGCGGCGCCGTGCCGTCCTGGTTGTCCTGGCTGCCCCGGCCGGCGTTGTCGCCGCTCCCCTCCGCGCCGTCCGCGCCGCCCTGGTCGCCCCGGCCGTCCTGACCGCCCTGACCGTCCGTCCGGCCGCCCTCGCCGGAGGGCTCGGTGTCGGGGGACGCTCCGCCGTCCCCGCCGCCGGAGTTCTGCCCGCCGCCGCCGGAGTCCTGCTCACCGCCGCCGGAGGACACGGCCGAGCCGTCCTCCCCGGCCTGTCCGCCGTCGCCGGCGTCCCCGCCGCCGAGCACCAGGGCCAGTACGGTGCCGAGCACGGCCAGCGCCACCACGGCGGCGACCACCGCCAGCCCGGCGGGCCGGCGCGCCTTGCCCACCAGCGCGGACGCGCGGGTCCGGAGCACGGAGGCGGCCGCGCCGCCGGAGCCGCCGCTCCGGCCGCCGTCGGACGCCGTACCGGCCGTGGCGGGCGCCTCGGAGGCGGACGCGGCGGGGGCGGACGCGGCGGGGGCGGACGCGTCCGCCGGGGTGCCCGCGGCGCCCGCGGTCGGCGCGGCGTCCGTTCCGCCGCCGCGCCGGGACGCGGCGGCACCGGCCGTCGCGGCTGCCACGGTGTCGCGCACGGCCTTCAGCGCCTCGCGCAGCCGTTCCCCGTTCGTACCGCCGCCCGCACCGGCCCCGGACGCCCCGGACGCCGCGGACGCCCCGGTGTCCCCGCCGTTTCCGGCGCCGGCGGGGCCTGCGGTGCTCCCGGCCGCCTTCTCCGCTCCGGCGGACTTCTTCCCGGCCGCACCTGCCGCACCCGCCAGCGGCATCACGGTGGTACGGGTGCCCCCGTCCTCCGCCGGCGCCGCCGCGGGGGCGGGCCCGCCGAGCGCCCGCTCCAGCAGCGCCCGCGCGCCGGGCTCGTCCAGCCGCTGCTCCGGTTCCTTGTGCAGCAGGCCGCGGATGACCTCCGTCAACTCCCCGGCGCGCGCCGGGGTCTCCAGGGGCTCGGTCATCACCGCGGTCAGGGTGGCGATCGCCGAGCCCTTGTCGTACGGCGGGTGGCCCTCCACCGCCGCGTACAGCAGCCCGCCCAGCGACCACAGGTCGGACGGCGGCCCGGGGCGCTGGCCGCGGGCCCGCTCGGGCGCTATGTAGGAGGGGGCCCCGACCAGCATGCCGGTGGAGGTCAGTGAGGGGTCGCCCTCGATCTGGGCGATGCCGAAGTCGGTGAGGACGACCCGGCCGTCCTCCTCCGCGATGAGGACGTTGGACGGCTTCACGTCGCGGTGCAGGATGCCCTCGCGGTGCGCGGCGCGGAGCACGTCCAGGATCGCCAGGCCCACCTCGGCCGCCCGGCGCGGCTCCAGCGGCCCGTCCTCGCGCAGGACGTCGGCCAGCGAGCGGCCCTCGACCAGTTCCATGACGATCCACGGCCGGTCGTCGTCGTCCACCACGTCGTAGACGGTGACGGCACTGCTGCTGCGGATCCGGGCGATGGCCTTGGCCTCGCGCAGGGTGCGCTTGATGAGCCGCCGCTTCTCCTCCTCGTCCACGCTGGACGAGAAGCGCAGCTCCTTCACCGCGACGGTGCGGCCCAGGATCTCGTCCTCCGCCCGCCACACGGTCCCCATGCCACCGCGCCCCAGGACGTCGCTCAGCCGGTAGCGCCCGCCCAGCAGCCGTCCGGCCTTCTTCCCGCGGCCGTCCACGTCGCCCATGTGCTTCCTCACACTCAGCCCGCCCCAGCAGTCGCCTCACATTCTCACCCATCGGGTGAGGCACGGCGTACGCGGCCGTCGGCGCGCCACCGGAACGGCGGTGCGCGGTCGCGGCGCTGACGCTTCGACACTCCGGGATACCCCGTATCGCGCGGTTCACCGCGGTCCGGGGCCCTTCGGCGCGGTTCGCCGGGGTCCGGCGCCCCGGGTCCGCAGCGGCCCACAGCACCTCGGAGCGGTCCGGGACGGTCCGGGACGGTCCGGAGCGGTCCGGAACGGTTCAGAGCGGAACGATGTCCGGGGCGCCCAGCCGCGCGGCGTCGGCGGTCTGGTCGTCGGGCTGCCGCTGGGACTCCCGCTCGGCCTCGACCCGCTTCTCGTAGTGCGCCACCTCGCGTTCGATCCGGTCGCCGTCCCAGTCGAGCACGGAGGCCATCAGCTCGGCGCACTCGCGGGCGCTGCGGGTGCCGCGGTCGAAGGTCTCGATGGAGATGCGGGTGCGGCGGGTGAGGACGTCGTCCAGGTGGCGGGCGCCCTCGTGCGAGCAGGCGTACACCACCTCGGCCTTCAGGTAGTCGTCCGCGTACGGCAGCGGCTCGCCCAGCGAGGGTTCCCCGGCGACCAGTGCCAGCACCTCGTCGGTGAGCGCGCCGTACCGGTTGAGCAGATGCTCCACCCGGGCCACGTGCAGCCCGGTGCGGGCGGCGATCCGGGCACGGGCGTTCCACATCGCCGGGTAGCCCTCGGCGCCGACCAGCGGTACGTCCTCGGTGCAGGACGGGGCGACCCGGTGGTCGAGACCGTGCACGGCGGCGTCGACGGCGTCCTTGGCCATCACCCGGTAGGTGGTGTACTTGCCGCCCGCGACCACCACCAGGCCCGGCACCGGGTGGGCGACGGTGTGCTCGCGGGAGAGCTGGCTGGTGGCCTCCGACTCCCCGGCCAGCAGCGGGCGCAGCCCGGCGTACACGCCCTCCACGTCGTCGCGGGTGAGCGGCACCGCCAGCACGCCGTTGACCCGGTCCAGCAGGTAGTCGATGTCGGCGCTGGAGGCCGCCGGATGGGCCTTGTCCAGGTCCCAGCCGGTGTCGGTGGTGCCGACGATCCAGTGCCGCCCCCAGGGGATGACGAACAGCACGCTCTTCTCGGTGCGCAGGATCAGCCCGGTGGAGGAGTGGATGCGGTCCTTGGGCACCACCAGGTGGATGCCCTTGGAGGCGCGGACGTGGAACTGCCCGCGCTCGGCGATCATCCGCTGGGTGTCGTCGGTCCACACCCCGGTGGCGTTCACCACCTGGCGGGCGCGCACCTCGTACTCGCCGCCCTGCTCCAGGTCCCGCACCCGGGCGCCGACCACCCGTTCGCCCTCGCGCAGGAAGCCGACCACCCGCGCCCGGTTGGCGGCGTGGGTGCCGTAGGCGGCGGCGGTGCGGACCAGGGCGGCGACGTAGCGGGCGTCGTCCATCTGCGCGTCGTAGTACTGCAGGGCTCCCACCAGGGCGTCCTTGCGCAGGCACGGGGCGACGCGCAGGGCCTGGCGGCGGGTCAGGTGCCGGTGGTGGGGCAGGCCGCGGCTGCGCCCGGAGGCGGTGCCGAGCACGTCGTACAGCGCCACGCCGGAGCCCGCGTACAGCCGCTCCCAGGCCCGGTGCTTCAGGGGGTAGAGGAAGGGGACGGGTTTGACCAGGTGGGGGGCGATCCGCCGCAGCAGCAGGCCGCGTTCCTTGAGGGCCTCGCGCACCAGGGTGAAGTCCAGCATCTCCAGATAGCGCAGCCCGCCGTGGATCAGCTTGCTGGAGCGGCTGGAGGTGCCCGAGGCCCAGTCGCGGGCCTCGACGAGCCCGGTGCTCAGGCCCCGGGTGGCCGCGTCCAGGGCGGTGCCGGCCCCGACCACACCGCCGCCGACGACCAGTACGTCCAGCTCGCGTTCCGCCATGCGGGCGAGTGCCTCGGCCCGCTCGGCCGGTCCCAGTGCCGCTGTCCTCACCGCTGCCTCCTGATGGGTCGTCCGTCGGCCCCGACCATGACCCCTACCCGGTTACCCGCGCCATCCGCCTACGCGCGCGCCCCTTCTTCGCGCCCCTTCCCGCCTTCCGTGTCCCTCCCTGCCCTGCCGTCCCGCCCTGTCCAGGTTCACGGCTCTCCGCCATTCCCACGACCTTGGGCTCCCCGCGGGGCACCGCTCCGCGGGCAATCCACCATATCTGTCGTATATGTGCTTAACCTGACAGCACCCATGGGCCGGTCCGCAAGCCGAACCGGCCCCGTCCGCCGGCGACAGGGAAAGGGACACCACCTCATGCCCGTCGATCTCGCCGTCCTCGGTCTGGGCCGTCTCGGCCTGCCCGCGGCCCGCGCGGCCACCACCGCCGGCATCGGCACCGTCGGCTACGACCCCGACGCGGACACCGTCGCCGAGCTGGGCGCCGGGCGTCCCCCGGCGGGCGGCGGGCTGTCGGCGGCCGAGGTCCGCCGGATGCTCTCGGCGGGCTTCCGGGCGACCCGCGACCCGGCCGTCCTCAGCCGGGTGCGCACCGCCCTGATCTGCGCCCCCACCCCACCGGGCGAGGACGGCGCGCCGGACCTGGGCGCGGTACGGGCGGCGGCCCTGGCCCTGGGCGAGCATCTGCGCCCGCGCACCACCGTCGTGGTGGAGTCGGCCGTCCGGCCGGGTGGCACCGAGGAGTACGTCGCCCCGCTGCTGGAGCGGGCCTCGGGGCTGCGCGCCGGGCACGACTTCCACCTCGCCTGCGCCCCACCCCGGCTGGACCCGGGCAACCGCGCCCACGGCTACGCCAACACCCCGCGCGTCATCGGCGGACTGACCCCGGCCTGCACCGAGGCCGCCGCCGCGTTCTACGGGCGGCTGACCGAGAAGGTGGTGCGGGCGCGCGGACTGCGCGAGGCCGAGATGACGGCGGTGCTGGAGACCAACTTCCGGCACGTCAACATCGCCCTGGTCAACGAGATGGCGGTGCTCTGCCACGACCTCGGCGTCGATCTGTGGGACGTGCTCCGCTGCGCGGAGACCAAGCCCTTCGGCTTCCTGCCCTTCCGGCCCGGCCCCGGGGTGGGCGGCCACGGCCTCCCCGTCGACCCCGCCCGGCTGGACCGCGGGGAGCGCACCTCGGACTGCCCGCTGCGGCTGGTCGGGGCCGCCCTGGAGGCCAACGCCCGGATGCCCCGCTATGTGGCCCACCGGGCGGCCGCCCTCCTCAACGAGCACGGCAAGTCGGCCCGCGGCGCACGGGTGCTGCTGCTCGGCGTCACCTACAAGGCGGACCTCGCCGACCGGACCGGCTCCCCCGCCCCCGAGATCGCCCGGCGGCTGCTGGACCTGGGCGCGCGGATCGGCTACCACGACCCGCACGTGCCGCGCTGGGAGGTGGCGGGCCGGCCCGTGCCGCGCGCCGACTCGCTGTACGAGTCCGCCGCCGCGGCCGACCTGACCCTGCTGCTCCAGCACCACCGCGTCTACGACCTGCAGAGCCTGTCCGCCAAGGCCCAGCTCCTCCTCGACACCCGCGGCGCCAGCCCGGCGGGCGCCGCCCACCGGCTGTGACGAACGGACGGGGCCGGGACCCGCGGACCGTCCGTCCGCGGGCCCCGGCCCGTCACTCGCGCGCTCCCGCCGGTCAGCGGGAGACGGTGACCTCCACGCGCTGGAACTCCTTGAGTTCCGAGTAGCCCGTGGTGGCCATGGCCCGGCGCAGCGCGCCGAAGAAGTTCATGGAGCCGTCGGGGCTGTCCGAGGGGCCCAGCAGGATCTGCTCGGCGGTGCCGACCGTGCCCAGGTTCACCCGCCTGCCGCGCGGGACGACCTCGTGGGCGGCCTCCATGCCCCAGTGGTAGCCGCGGCCGGGCGCGTCGGTGGCACGGGCCAGCGGGGAGCCCATCATCACCGCGTCCGCGCCGCAGGCGATCGCCTTGGGCAGGTCGCCGGAGAGGCCCACACCGCCGTCGGCGATGACATGGACGTACCGGCCGCCGGACTCGTCCAGGTAGTCGCGGCGGGCCGCCGCCACGTCGGCGACGGCGGTGGCCATCGGCACCTGGATGCCCAGCACGCTGCGGGTGGTGTGCGCGGCGCCGCCGCCGAAGCCCACCAGTACGCCCGCGGCGCCGGTGCGCATCAGGTGCAGCGCGGCGGTGTACGTGGCGCAGCCGCCGACGATGACGGGGACGTCCAGCTCGTAGATGAACTGCTTGAGGTTCAGCGGCTCGGCGGCCGAGGAGACGTGCTCGGCGGAGACGGTGGTGCCGCGGATGACGAACAGGTCCACGCCCGCGTCGACGACCGCCTTGGAGAACTGCACGGTGCGCTGCGGGGAGAGCGCGGCGGCCGTCACCACGCCGGAGTCGCGGACCTCCTTGATCCGCCGCCCGATCAGCTCCTCCCTGATGGGCGCGGAGTAGATCTCCTGGAGCCGGCGGGTCGCCGTCGCCTCGTCCAGTCCGGTGATCTCCGCCAGCAGCGGCTCGGGGTCCTCGTAGCGCGTCCACAGCCCTTCGAGGTTGAGCACCCCCACGCCGCCCATCTCACCGATGCGGACGGCGGTGCGCGGCGAGACGACCGAGTCCATCGGCGCGGCCAGGAACGGCAGCTCGAAGCGGTAGGCGTCGATCTGCCAGGCGATCGAGACCTCCTCCGGGTCCCGGGTGCGCCTGCTGGGCACCACGGCGATGTCGTCGAAGGCGTACGCGCGCCGGCCGCGCTTGCCACGGCCGATCTCGATCTCAGTCACGTGCTGGGCCCTTCCTACGGTCTACGGCCCCAAGTATCCCCGAGAGCCTCGGCGGGAACCGCACCCGGGGCGGCGGACGGCCGCGGTACGGCCCGCCGGGTGTCCGGCGGGCCGTACCGCGGCCGTCACGGGCTCAGCGCCGGGAGTAGTTCGGCGCCTCGGTCGTCATCTGGATGTCGTGCGGGTGGCTCTCCTTGAGCCCGGCCGCCGTGATGCGCACGAAGCGGCCCCTCTCCTTCAGCTCCGGGACCGTCCGGCCGCCCACGTAGAACATCGACTGCCGCAGTCCGCCGACGAGCTGGTGGACCACCGCGCCCAGCGGGCCGCGGTAGGGGACCTGGCCCTCGACGCCCTCGGGGACGAGCTTGTCGTCGGCGGCGACCGCCTCCTGGAAGTAGCGGTCCTTGGAGTACGACCTGGCCTGGCCGCGCGACTGCATCGCGCCCAGCGACCCCATGCCCCGGTAGGACTTGAACTGCTTGCCGTTGATGAACAGCAGCTCGCCCGGCGACTCCTCGCAGCCCGCCAGCAGGCTGCCGAGCATCACCGTGTCGGCGCCGGCGACCAGGGCCTTGGCGATGTCGCCGCTGTACTGCAGACCGCCGTCGCCGATGACCGGGACACCGGCCTCCCGGGCGGCGAGCGCGGCCTCGTAGATGGCGGTGACCTGCGGGACGCCGATGCCGGCGACCACCCGGGTGGTGCAGATGGAGCCCGGTCCGACACCGACCTTGATGCCGTCGGCGCCGGCGTCGACCAGCGCCCGGGCGCCCTCGCGGGTGGCGACGTTGCCGCCGACCACGTCGACCGGGGAGTTGGACTTGATCTTGGCGACCATCTCGCCGACGAGCCGGGAGTGGCCGTGCGCGGTGTCCACGACGATGAAGTCGGCACCGGCCTCGATCAAAGCCTGGGCCCGCTCGTAGGCGTCCCCGGCCACCCCGACCGCCGCGCCGACGATGAGCCGGCCCTCGGCGTCCTTGGCCGCGTTGGGGTACTTCTCGGCCTTGACGAAGTCCTTGACGGTGATCAGGCCCTTGATCACGCCCTCGTCGTCGACCAGCGGCAGCTTCTCGATCTTGTGGCGGCGCAGCAGCTCCATCGCGTCCGGGCGGGAGATGCCCACCTTGCCGGTGACCAGCGGCATCGGCGTCATGACCTCGCGGACCTGGCGGCCGCGGTCCGTCTCGAAGGCCATGTCGCGGTTGGTGACGATGCCCAGCAGCCTGCCCGCCGCGTCGGTGACCGGCACCCCGCTGATCCGGAAGCGGCCGCACAGCTCGTCCGCCTCGCCCAGGGTGGCGTCCGGGCGGATGGTGATCGGATCGGTGACCATCCCGGACTCCGACCGCTTGACCCGGTCGACCTGGGTGGCCTGGTCCTCGATGGAGAGGTTGCGGTGCAGTACGCCGACCCCGCCCTGGCGGGCCATGGCGATGGCCATGCGCGCCTCGGTGACCTTGTCCATCGCCGCGGAGATCAGCGGGACGTTCACCTTCACGTTGCGCGAGACGTGCGAGGAGGTGTCGATGTCCTGCGGAGCCATGTCCGACTCGCCGGGGAGCAGCAGCACGTCGTCGTACGTCAGCCCGAGCGGGGCGAACTTCGCGGGCACTCCTTCCGGGCTCTCCGCGCTGCCCACACTGCCGCTGTTGTCCGTCATGACGCCTTCCATGGCACCTTCCCCATACTCTTGCCCGGCGCGAGCGTCCATGCTATCGGCCCCGCCGGGTGCCCGGTGCCGGACATCCGGCCGTGCGCCGGACCGTCCCGGTCACCGCGCCGCCACCCGGCCCGCCGCTTACCGGCTGCTTCCGCCGGCCCGTTCACCGCCGGCCCGTTCACCGCCGGCACCGGCGGCCGGCTTCCCGGCGGTCGTCTCACTGCTCGGCGAGGGCCCGCAGTCTCGACAGGGCCCGGTGCTGTGCAACGCGTACGGCCCCCGGGGACATTCCGAGCATCTGCCCGGTCTCCTCGGCGGTCAGCCCGACCGCGACCCGCAGCAGCACCAGCTCGCGCTGGTGCTCGGGGAGGTTCGCCAGGAGTTCCCGCGCCCACTTGGCATCGCTGCTGAGCAGGGCCCGCTCCTCCGGGCCGAGCGAGTCGTCGGGCCGCTCGGGCATCTCGTCCGAGGGCACCGCCGTACTGCCCGGGCCCCGCATGGCGGCGCGCTGGAGGTCGGCGATCTTGTGCTGGGCGATGGCCGTGACGAACGCCTCGAAGGGCTTGCCGGTGTCCCGGTAGCGCGGCAGCGCGCACAGCACCGCCAGGCAGACCTCCTGGGCCAGGTCGTCGACGAAGTGCCGGGCGTCCCCCGGCAGCCTGGTCAGCCGTGTCCTGCAGTAGCGCAGCGCGAGCGGATGGACGCGGGCCAGCAGGTCATGGGTGGCCTGCTCGTCTCCCTCCGCCGCACGCCGGACGAGGGCACCGATCTCCCCCCGGCCGCCGGCCGCGGGGGACGTCTCGTCGTCGCGCATCGGTCCATGGTGCACCCGTGGCGGAAGTTCCGCCGCACCGCGTCCGTGGTTGTGCGCCGAAGCGTTATGGACAGGGGCACTCGCTGTCACGTCCCGCGCCCTCCCCTCACGCCTGGCCGTCCGGTCCCCGAGGAACTCCATACCCCCAGGATGCGGCACGCGCGAAATTACGGCACCGGGCCGTCCCCCGAAGGCCCCGCCGCCGTCCGCGGCCGGCGGCCGGGCGGAACCCCTCCGGGCCGGGGTCCGTCCCCGTGCCGGACGGGCCCGGCGGGCCGGTGGGGCGGGGAGTCCACGGCTCCCCGGCCGGCTGCCCCGGCCGTCCGCGCCCCGGGACGGAACACCTAGCGGACGAGCCCCCAGCGGAAACCGAGCGCCACGGCGTGTGCCCGGTCGGAGGCGCCCAGTTTCTTGAACAGCCGCCGCGCGTGCGTCTTCACCGTGTCCTCGGAGAGGAACAGCTCCCGCCCGATCTCGGCGTTGGAACGGCCGTGGCTCATGCCCTCCAGGACCTGGATCTCCCGCGCGGTGAGGGTGGGGGCGGCGCCCATCTCGGCCGAGCGCAGCCGGCGCGGCGCGAGCCGCCAGGTGGGGTCGGCCAGCGCCTGGGTGACCGTGGCCCGCAGTTCGGCGCGCGAGGCATCCTTGTGCAGATAGCCGCGGGCCCCCGCGGCGACGGCGAGCGCCACCCCGTCGAGGTCCTCGGCGACGGTCAGCATGATGATGCGGGCGCCCGGATCGGCCGACAGCAGGCGCCGCACGGTCTCGACGCCGCCCAGACCGGGCATCCGCACGTCCATCAGGATGAGATCGGAGCGGTCGGCCCCCCAGCGGCGGAGGACCTCCTCGCCGTTGGCCGCCGTGGTCACACGTTCCACGCCGGGCACGGTCGCGACCGCGCGGCGCAGCGCCTCTCGGGCGAGCGGGGAGTCGTCGCAGACGAGGACGGAAGTCATGGTCGCCCTCCGCAGCTCATGCGCATCACCTTTGGCCTCCAGGGCTGGTACGAATCGTCACCTGTGCGGTTGACCGGCCCGGACATCCGTCCGGCACTCGCCCTCGCCAACCGCCTCCGCACACTCAACGACGGTCACCCGAAAGAGTTACGGTCTCCGGCGCCCGCTTTCAACACCCTACGTGATGGCCCGGACACGGAGGGGGTATCCGGCCCAGTTCAGCGGCCGTGTCGTCATTTGCCCTGTTTGGCGGGTTTTCTTTTTATTGTTCGCGTCTGCCGCCTGAATCGCGAAGATACATATTTACATCTACTCGTACCGTGGATGTACGGTCGTGACTGTTCTCGACTGGTTCACCGGCATCAGTGCGCTTCCGAGAGGACAAGCCATGGCAGATTTCTCCCGCCTACCGGGGCCCAACGCCGATCTGTGGGACTGGCAGCTGCTGGCCGCCTGCCGGGGAGTCGACAGTTCGCTGTTCTTCCACCCCGAGGGAGAGCGAGGGGCGGCGCGCAGCGCGCGCGAGGCCTCCGCCAAGGAGGTCTGCATGCGCTGCCCGGTCCGGTCGGAGTGCGCCTCCCACGCGCTCACGGTGCGCGAGCCGTACGGAGTGTGGGGCGGTCTGACCGAGGACGAGCGCGAGGAGCTGATGGGCCGGGCCCGCAGCCGGCTGGCCGTGGCCGGCGGCGGCTGACGGACGGCTTCGCCAAAAGGACCGGTCCCCCGTCCGGCCCGGCCCGGGACGCGAGTGAGGCGAGGCGGGGCGGGGCGGGCCGCTCAGCGCCGGGCGGCGGCGGACAGCCGGTCCAGTACGGCCGCGACCACCGGTACGCGCGCGAGGTCCGGCAGCGTCAGCGCCACCACCTCGCGCCGCACCTCCGGGCCGATCCGCACCGTCCGCACCCCTCTGGGACGCACCGGCTCCAGCGCCATCTCGGACAGCACCGCCACGCCCAGGCCCGCGCCGACCAGCCCCACCGCGGCCGGGTAGTCGTCGGTGGCGAAGTCGATGCGCGGGGTGAAACCCGCCCGCCCGCAGATCCGCACCAACTGGCGGCGGCAGCGCGGACAGCCCGCGATCCAGGACTCCCCGGCCAGTTCCGCGAGTTCCACGCGCTCCGCGTCCGCCAGCCGGTGGTCCCGGGGGACCAGCCCGACGAGCCGGTCGGTGAGCAGCGGCCGCGCCACCAGTCCGTCCTTCCCCCACTCCTCGCCCTCCTGCCCGGGCTCCTGCCCGGCCTCCGGCGCACCGGAGCCCGCACCGGCGGCGGGGTCCGGGTAGCGGTAGGCGAGCGCGATCTCGCACTCCCCCTCGCGGAGCATCTCCACCGAGGACGGCGGCTGCGCCTCGACCAGCGACATCCGGACGCCGGGGTGCTCCGCGCGCAGCGCGGCGAAAGCACCCGGCACCAGGGTGGCGCTGGCGCTGGGGAAGGACACCAGCCGCACCCGGCCCGCCCGCAGCCCGGCGATGGCCGCGACCTCCTCCTCGGCCGCGGTCAGCGAGGCCAGGA
Organism: Streptomyces carminius; assembly: GCF_002794255.1. GTDB lineage: Bacteria > Actinomycetota > Actinomycetes > Streptomycetales > Streptomycetaceae > Streptomyces > Streptomyces carminius. The sequence continues at coordinate 31,037 of NZ_PGGW01000068.1, read as the reverse complement.
TGCCGGCGGCGTGCCGCACCAGCGCCTCGCCCGCCTCGGTCAGCCGGGTCTCCCGGCCCGTGCGGACCAGCAGCAAAGTGCCCACCGTCCGCTCCAGCGCCCTCATCTGCTGGCTGACGGCGGGCTGGGTGCAGCCCAGTTCGCGGGCGGCGGCGGAGAACGACCCGGTGCGGGCCACGGTGCGCAGCACCCGGAGATGGCGGGCCTCGATCACCGCTCCACCATAAGCACCGCTCCACCACAAGCGGACTCCGCGGGCGGGGCCGGACCGGCGTCCGGGCACCCGCTCGCCCCCGCCGGGGCCCGGGCCCGCCGTTGTTCTAGTGTCCTGAGTCGATAGTTCGTTGGCGGTTGTAGGGTTGGGGGATGCCGGGCCCGAAGCCGTTGTCATTGGAGTTGTCCGAGCGCGAACGCCGCGTACTGCGAGGCTGGTTGCGCAAGCGGACCGCGTCTCAGGCCCTGGTGCTGCGCGCGAGGATCGTGCTGGCATGCGCCGAGGGCCGCCCGAACGCGCAGGTCGCGCAGGAGCTCGGTATCTCGCGGGAGACGGTGCGCAAGTGGCGGTCCAGGTTCGCTTCCGACCGTCTTGAGGGGCTGGTCGACGCTCCGCGCTCCGGTGCCCCGCGCCAGATCACCGACGAGCAGGTGGAGTCCCTGGTCGCCCGGACCCTGGACCAGGCGCCCCCGTCGGGGGATTCGCACTGGTCGACGCGGTCGATGGCCCAGGCCGCGGGCATGTCGCAGTCGGCCGTGGCCCGGATCTGGCGGGCGTTCGGCCTCAAGCCGCACATCGTGCAGACCTGGAAGCTGTCCACCGACCCGCAGTTCGTGACCAAGGTCCGTGACGTGGTGGGCATCTACCTGTCCCCGCCGGAGAACGCCCTGGTTCTGGCGGTGGACGAGAAGTCGCAGATCCAGGCCCTGGACCGCACCCAGCCGGTGCTGCCGCTGGCACCGACCACGCCGGCGCGGATGACGCACGACTACGTCCGGCACGGCACCACCAGCCTGTTCGCCGCCCTGGACATCGCCTCCGGCTCGGTCATCGCCCAGCACTACCGACGCCACCGCCACCAGGAGTTCCTCCGCTTCCTGAAGACCATCGACGCCGCCGTGCCCAAGGACCTGGACCTGCACCTGGTCCTGGACAACTACGCCACCCACAAGACCGAAGCGGTCAAGAAGTGGCTACTGCGACACCCTCGCTTCCACCTGCACTTCACCCCCACCTCCGCCTCCTGGCTCAACCTCGTCGAGCGCTGGTTCGCCGAGCTGACCTGCCGCAAACTCCGCCGCTCGGCCCACCGCAGCGTCGTCGAGCTGGAACGAGACATCCGCGGCTGGATCAACGAGTGGAACAAGAACCCCAAGCCGTTCATGTGGACCAAGACCGCAGACGAGATCCTCGACACCCTCGCCGCATACTGCACACGAACTAACGACTCAGGACACTAGCCTGCCTGCCATGCGACTTCTCTCCGTGAACCTGGCCCGGCCCCGCGCCGCCGACTACACCGACGCCCCCGGCGGGGCCACCGGTATCGGCAAGCGGCCGGCCGACGGCCCGGTCGCCGTGGCCGCGCCCGGCCCCAGGGGCGCGGGCGGCAGCGGGCTCGCCGGGGACTTCGTCGGCGACCTGCGCTTCCACGGCGGCGACCACCAGGCCGTGTACGCCTACGCCCGGGAGGACCTGGACGACTGGGCGGCGGCCCTCGGCCGGGACCTGCCGAACGGCGTCTTCGGCGAGAACCTGACCACCGCGGGAGTCGACGTGTGCGGCGCCCTGATCGGCGAGCGCTGGCGCGTCGGGGAACGGGTGGTGCTGGAGGTCTCCACCACCCGCACCCCCTGCCGCACGTTCACCGGCCGGCTGACGGAACTGGGCGTCCTCCCGGCGTCCCCCTCCGCACGGGGCGCCGAGGAGGGTCCGGGAGGTCCCGGGACCTCCGGTGATCCGGGGAAGCGCCCGGAACGCTGGCTGAAGCGGTTCACCCGGGCAGCCGTGCCCGGCGCCTATCTGCGGGTGGTCGAGCCGGGCGAGATCCGCGCCGGGGACCCCGTCGAGATCCTGTACCGGCCGGACCACGAGGTGACCTCCGCCTTCCTCTTCCGCGCGCTGACCACCGAGCGCGAACTGCTCCCGCGCGTCCTGGCCGCCGGGGACGCGCTGCCGCCCCGGGAGTACGAGGAGGCGCGGCGGTACGCCGGGCAGGCCCGGGAGACCGGGGAGACCGAAAAGAGGGGCCGGACGGCGCGCCCCCCGGCGTCTCCCGGCGCTTCCGGCGCCTCCTGACCGGCCGGTCCGTCCGCCCGGCCGGATAGCGTGCCCGTATGACGACTGCACTGATCACAGGAGCCACCGCGGGCATCGGGGCGGCGTTCGCCCGGCGGCTGGCGCGCGACAAGCACGACGTGGTGCTGGTGGCCCGGGACACCGAGCGGCTGCGGCGGCACGCCACGGAACTGCACGACCGGCACGGCGTCGAGGCGTCCATACTCACCGCCGACCTGGCCACGGACGAGGGCATCGAGGCGGTCGAGGAGCGGCTCCGCGACCGGAAGCACCCGGTCGAGATGCTGGTCAACAACGCCGGCTTCGGCCACAAGGGGCGCTATCCGGAGGTCCCGATGGAGGACGAGCTGCGGATGCTCAAGGTGCACTGCGAGGCCGTGCTGCGGCTGACCACGGCGGCCGTGGGGAGCATGCGCGAACGGGGCCGGGGCGCGGTGGTCAACGTGTCCTCGGTGACGGCCTTCGTGCCGCGCGGCACCTACGGTGCCTCCAAGGCGTGGATCGCGCAGTTCACCCAGGGCGCGGCCCGGGACCTGGGCCCGTCGGGGGTGCGGCTGATGGCGCTGTGTCCGGGCTTCGTGCGGACCGAGTTCCACCAGCGCGCCGAGATGCGGACGGAGAAGGTGCCGGGGTGGATGTGGCTGAACGCGGACCGCGTCGTGGACACGGCCATGGCGGATCTGGCCAGGGGCCGGGTCCTGTGCATTCCGGACCCGCGTTACAAGACGCTCCTGGGCGTGGCCCGGCTGGCGCCCCGCGGCCTGGTCTCCCGCGTGTCCTCCAGCGTCGGGCGCTTCGGCCCGAGGTGACGGGCCGTACCGGCGGCGGCACGACAACGGTCCGGCTCCCCCCGCGGGGGGAGCCGGACCGTACCGCGCGGCGGCCGGGGCCGGGAAGGTGCGGCCCCGGCGGACGCCTCAGCGGGTGCCTCAGTGGGCGTGGCCGTGACCGTGGCCGGCGGCCTCCGGCTCCTCCTCGGCGGGCTTCTCCACGACCAGGGTCTCGGTCGTCAGCAGCAGCGAGGCGATGGAGGCGGCGTTCTCCAGGGCGGAGCGGGTGACCTTCACCGGGTCGATGACGCCGGCCTTGACCAGGTCGACGTACTCGCCGGTGGCGGCGTTGAAGCCGTGGCCCTTCTCCAGCTCGGCGACCTTGGAGGTGATGACGTAGCCCTCCAGGCCGGCGTTCTCGGCGATCCAGCGCATCGGCTCGACCAGCGACTTGCGGACGACCGCGACACCGGTGGCCTCGTCGCCCTCCTTGCCCAGGCTGCCTTCCAGCACCTTGGCGGCGTGGACCAGCGCGGAACCACCGCCGGAGACGATGCCCTCCTCGACCGCGGCGCGGGTCGCGGAGATGGCGTCCTCCAGACGGTGCTTCTTCTCCTTGAGCTCGACCTCGGTGGCCGCGCCCACCCGGATCACGCACACGCCGCCGGCCAGCTTGGCGAGGCGCTCCTGCAGCTTCTCGCGGTCCCAGTCGGAGTCGGTGGTCTCGATCTCGGCCTTGATCTGCGCGACCCGGCCCTGCACGTCCTCGCTCTTGCCGCCGCCGTCGACGATGGTGGTGTCGTCCTTGGTGACGGTCACGCGGCGGGCGGTGCCCAGCACGTCCAGACCGGCCTGGTCCAGCTTCAGGCCGACCTCCTCGGCGATGACGGTGGCGCCGGTCAGCGTCGCCATGTCGCCGAGCATCGCCTTGCGGCGGTCGCCGAAGCCCGGGGCCTTGACGGCCACCGCGTTGAAGGTGCCGCGGATCTTGTTGACCACCAGCGTGGACAGGGCCTCGCCCTCGACGTCCTCGGCGATGATCAGCAGCGGCTTGGAGCTGTTCGCCTGGATGATCTTCTCCAGCAGCGGCAGCAGGTCCTGGATGGAGGAGATCTTGCCCTGGTGGATCAGGATGTACGGGTCGTCGAGGACGGCCTCCATCCGCTCCTGGTCGGTCACCATGTACGGCGACAGGTAACCCTTGTCGAAGGCCATGCCCTCGGTGAAGTCCAGCTCCAGACCGAAGGTGTTGGACTCCTCGACGGTGATCACACCGTCCTTGCCGACCTTGTCCATCGCCTCGGCGATCAGCTCGCCGACCTGCTTGTCCTGGGCGGACAGCGCGGCGACGGCGGCGATGTCGGACTTCTCGTCGATCGGCCGCGCGACGGCGAGCAGCTCGTCGGAGACGGCCTTGACCGCGGCGTCGATGCCCTTCTTCAGGGCGGCGGGGGACGCGCCGGCGGCGACGTTGCGCAGGCCCTCGCGGACCAGCGCCTGGGCCAGCACGGTGGCGGTGGTGGTGCCGTCGCCCGCGATGTCGTTGGTCTTGGTCGCCACCTCCTTCACGAGCTGGGCGCCCATGTTCTCGTAGGGGTCGTCGACCTCGACCTCACGGGCGATGGTGACACCGTCGTTGGTGATGGTCGGGGCGCCGAACTTCTTGTCGATGACGACGTTGCGGCCCCTGGGGCCGATCGTCACCTTCACGGTGTCGGCAAGCTTGTTGACGCCGCGCTCGAGGGCGCGACGGGCGTCCTCGTCGAACTTCAGGATCTTCGCCATGGTTGCTTCGGTCCTCCCGGGCCTGTGGGGTCCTCGTCGAACGATCCGCGCCCCGGCCCCGGCTGTGTCAGAGGCGGGTGCCGGGGCGCGGATCACAGGCGGCCTTCGCCGCCTGCTTCTTACTTCTCGATGATCGCGAGGACGTCGCGAGCCGAGAGGACGAGGTACTCCTCGCCGCTGTACTTCACCTCGGTGCCGCCGTACTTGCTGTACAGCACGATGTCGCCGACCTTGACGTCGAGCGGCAGCCGGTTGCCGTTCTCGAAGCGGCCCGGACCGACGGCCAGGACGGTGCCCTCCTGGGGCTTCTCCTTGGCCGTGTCCGGGATGACCAGGCCCGAGGCCGTGGTCTGTTCCGCGTCGAGCGGCTGGACCACGATGCGGTCCTCGAGCGGCTTGATGGCAACCTTGGAGCTAGTGGCGGTCGTCACGATCCGACCTCCCCCTTCGGAGATCTCAGCGGGGTTTGGATGTCTGGGGTGGCGACCTGGTAGATCCGTCGTCGCGGGTGCCGGATCTGCCTGTCGCTGGATTGGCACTCTCCATGGGGGAGTGCCAGATCCGAGACTATGCGGGCGTTAGCACTCAGTCAACCGGAGTGCCAACGCACGGCGCGTTGCGCGCACCCGCGCCGGTACGCTGGCCCCGTACCGCGTCGAGGTGTCCGCCCGTGAGGAGTGCCGCCGATGACCGCAGAGCCGCTGCCCGACTGGTTCTACCCGCCGCCCGGCGGCTGGACCGCCGACGACCTGGACCGGTTGCCGCCGGACGCCCCGCGCTTCGAACTGATCGACGGAGCCCTCGTGATGATGTCGCCGCAGACCGAGTTCCACAGCATGGTGATGCGGCGGCTGGCCAACGCCATAGAGCTCGCGGCCCCTCACCACCTGCGAGTTCCTGCTGAGATGTCGATCCGGCTGGGTGAACGCCAGCGTCCCGAGCCGGACATCCTGATCGTCGACGCTCCTCCCCGGAAGAAGCGCACCTCCTACCTCCCCGAGGAGGTCGTGCTCGCCGTCGAGATCGTCTCGGACGAGTCAGCGGTACGCGACAGGGAGGCCAAGCCGGTGAAGTACGCCAAGGCCGGGATCCGGCACTTCTGGCGGGTGGAGGAGGAGAACGACGAGCCGGTCGTCCACGTCTACGAACTGGACGACACCACCGGCGCGTACGTGGCCACCGGCATCCACCGCGGCAGGCTTGCCGTTCCGGTGCCCTTCCCCATGGAGATCGACCTCACCACGCTGTACCGGCGCTGAGATGATGGGCCGGTGCACGCGCCCTCCGACGACCCCACCGACCCCCCGGCCGATCCCGTGGCCGTCTTCCACCGTCTGCTGACCGATGAGGGGCAGCGCCTCCTGGCCGAACTGCGGGAGTACGACCCCGGGCAGGAACTGGCCGTCGCCACCCGGCTGCGCCGGGACCACCCGGCCGAACTGGTCTCGGCGGCCATTGCCCAGGCGCGGCTGCGGCAGCGGGCGGCGGCGAAGTTCGGGCCCGGGGACGACGGAGACGACGGGGATGCCGCCCGGATGTACTTCACCCCCGACGGTGTGGAGCAGGCCACCCGAGCAAACGTGGCCGCGTACCGCGCCGGGCGTTTCGCCGCGCTCGGAGTGCGGTCCGTCGCCGATCTGTGCTGCGGCATCGGCGGGGACGCCATCGCCCTGGCCCGCGCGGGCATCCACGTCCTGGCCGTCGACCGCTCCCCGCTGACCTGCGAGGTCGCCCACGCCAACGCCGGGGCGCTGGGCCTGGCCGACCGGATCGAGGTGCGGTGCGCCGATGTGGCGGAGGTGGACACCGGCGGCTTCGACGCCGTCTTCGCCGACCCGGCCCGGCGCGGCGGGCGCGGCCGGATCTTCGACCCCGAGGCGTACTCGCCCCCGCTGTCCTGGACCGTGGCCGCCGCCCGCCGCGCCCCGTACGCCGCCCTGAAGGTGGCGCCCGGCATCCCCCACGAGGCGGTGCCCGAGGACGCGGCGGCGGAGTGGATCTCCGACGGCGGGGAGGTGAAGGAGGCCGTGCTGTGGTTCGGGCTGCCGACGGCGGAGCGCGCGACGCGCGCCACCCTGCTGCCCGGCCCCCGCACCCTGGCCGCCGCCGGACTGCCCGATCCTCCCGCCGGGCCGGTCGGCCGCTATCTGTACGAGCCGGACGGCGCCGTCGTCCGCGCCCATCTGGTCGCCGAGGTGGCCGCGGCGGTCGGCGGGCGCCTGATCGACCCGACGATCGCCTATGTCACCTCCGACGAGCTGCGCCCGGTGCCGTACGCCACCGCGTACGAGATCACGGACACACTGCCCTTCAACCTCAAACGGCTGAAGGCGCTGCTGCGGGAGCGCGGGGTGGGCACACTGACGGTGAAGAAGCGCGGCTCGGCCGTCGAACCGGAGGAACTGCGCCGGAAGCTGAAACCGTCCGGCCCGAACGCGGCCACGGTCTTCCTCACCCGCGTCGCGGGCGCCCCGACGACACTCCTGGGCCGGCCGGTCCGCTGACACCGCGCGCCGCACCGGACAGACTCACCCCCGACCGCGCACCAGGGGAACACCGGGAGGGGAACCGTGGACGACGGCCGCGCTCTCGACGTCAGCGAGGAGAAGCTGAGAGACCTCGCGTCCGATCCGCGCGACATGGGCGACTACCTGGCGAAGAAGATCAAGGAGCTCAACGCGCTGGTGGACGGCGTCGACGGCAAGTGGCGCAGTTCGGCCGCCGCCTACAAGGACCTCCAGCGCGGTGTCAACGACGACGCCTGGCGCATCCAGAAGGCCCTCGCCCTCATCGAGCGGGGCGTGGAGAAGAGCCGGGACGGATTCACCGCTCAGGAACTGGACGCACTGCGGAGTTTCCGCCGGATCCTCGACTCCTGGGAGCGGCCCGCCGAGCCGACGACCGTCACGAGTTCGATATCGGACTTCGCGGGCGTCCCCCGGCTCCCCGGACCGAACCCGGGTCCGGCCGCGTCCAGGAGTCCCATAAAAGACTTGTGCAGGAGCCTGGATCCCCCTTCATCGTCCTCACGGCCATGCCGACCAACGATAAGCCGCCCGCCGAGGAGGGCAGTTGAGAGAACCCACAAGCACTGAATGGGAAGCGGCCATCTCCATGTACGAGGAGAACTACTCATTCGCACGGGTAGGACCCCGGAGGCACAGAGAGTGGATCAGCGACCTCCTGCCGATAATGGCTCGTGAGGTCAGCGACCCGCGCGGATGGGCTGCCGTAGAATGGGATGAGCACCTGAAGAAAGAGCGCCCGGAAACCCCCAGGGGCTTCCCTTTCCGAGAGCTGGACGAAGCCGCCATGGCAACGCACCTCAATGAGGTGTGCGGAAATTCCGCCGCCCAGCTCCTCGTTGCCATCACAGACCAGTGGTTCCGGGTTTCCAACATCTCTGATTTCACTACCAAAAGAGAAGAGCTACTGGCGAAAGCCAAGGTCATCCTTTCCAGATTCCAGCCGGACTGCTCTTATTACACGAACGCAGGGGCGGCACGCCAGGAACACTCTCCGGACTTCTTCAAAAAAGCACCCAGCGGCGCAACCTTCACCGAATACATCATGGACGCAGGACTGGTCGCGGTATCCGATTATGAAGTCGGCGCATTTTGGGGCTTCAATGCGGATTAGCTTGCGCCGCCTGAGGAAGCATGCACCACTGAGGCTTTCTCAGCGAAATGATCTACGCGAAGTCGGATGAGATTCCGGTATCCGGACGATTCGGGTAGTCCTGCCCCGGTGGCGGGCAGACGTAAAGCCCCTGGTAGGACAGGTCTCACCAGAGGAATGGATCCGCCGTTCGTCGTCCTGACATCGATGCCCACCACTCCGTGAGAAAAATGACAACGTACACAGGCGCCGTCTTCAACAATGGACCGATCTCAAGAATTCTGGAGATCTCGTCGTCTTCACGAACTCCGGGAAGCCCTCCTTTCGAAGAAGATATCACTCGCTTCTGCAGGATGATCAGGAGCTCCAGCACCGCCGACTGGGCATCGCCTCTGGCTACGGTTTCCGCCTTGCTCGACCTCGTCTCGAACGAAGTCGCATCACAATCCCCTTCGAAATTTCCGGCAGGTTTTCTTGAGAAGCTGGAGGAATCAGGAGGAGGCCTGCCTGGTCCGGAGTTCCTGCGGCAGATCTCCAGTCTGATCCGAAAACTGGACATGCAAGGAATTCCGGACTTCAGCGAGCTTCCCATGTCCTCGTGGGAAGTCGAGGTGAAGTTCCCCAGAATCAAGGGGTTCAGTTGGTGGGTGGAGTCCGACGAGTACGAAACCCTCGAGGAGGGACTGCGTGCCGGCATGGAGAGCGAGCATCCGGGAGGGTGCCGACAGGAACTGCCTCTCCTTGCGGCCGAGGTCCAGGAAGCGCTGCTCCTGTTCCCCGACCCGACCGAGCTGGAGAGCAGTCTGCGACCCGTCGTCCCCTGGGCTTCCGTGTCCATCCTCCGCCAGATCCTGCAACTGGTGAACCGCCATGCCTCAGAACAGCATTGAGGTCTTCACCATGCCCTCCCTGACCCGATCCGCCACCTACCCCGACCGTGCGACCGCACAGTGGTGCACCCAGCAGGTCGTCAACCGCAACGAGCAGGTCATCCACCGCTGGCTCACCCAGGGCACCCGGCAGCGGCTGACCATCGAGGCGGAGTGGCCGTCCCGCGAGGAGCCCGCCGGGCGGGTGCTGCTCCAGGCGATGATGCTCGCCGGACGCGAACCCGTCGACGTACGCGCCGCCCGGGTGGTGCTGCGGCGCGACCCCGGCCGCCCCAACGGCTTCGCCGTCCACGCCACCTTCCCGATCCACCTCTGAAGGCAGGCCCCGTCCCATGAAGCCGCTCCAGCACGACCAGCGGTACGGCGAGATGGACCAGGTCGTCCGCGCCTACCTCGGCCGGCCCGCCGCCGACACCCCCGAGCAGCGCAGCGACGCCCTCGACGCCTACCTCCGCCACACCCGCCCCTGGGCCGTGGCCGTCGCCGAGCGGCAACTGCGCGACTACGCCGACAACCCGCCGGGCCGGCTGCGCCTGCGGCTGGGCGAGTTCTACCCGCTGCCGGACCTCGGGCTGGAGGAGAGCCGCGTCCGGGACTGGCTGCTGACCGTCGCCGACCACCTCAGGAGGAGCGTGGCCGAGGGCGACGTCCCCCCGCCCGGCCCACCCCGGACCCACTGGGAGTGGCATGCCCGTTTTCCCGAGCTGGGGCAGTTCCTGGGCGGCTGGTTCTCCCAGGACATGCCGGACGAGTTCGGCGACCACGAGGCGGCGGTCCAGGACTACCTGGACACCACCGGTCCGGCCCTCGCCGCCCGGCTCGCCGGGGAGGTGTACGAGCTGCTGGCCCTGCCGCTGGAGGAGTCCGACTACGCGGTCGCCGTGGCGGAACTGGGCATGGAGGTCGAGCCCCCCACTCCCTGCTCCCCCGGCGCCTGGCTCGCCCGGCTCGGCGCCCGGCTCACCGGCCTCCGCCCCCGATACGGTCCGCCTTCCCCGCCATAGGCCACCTGCCCCGGTGAGCCACCGGCCAGGTCAGCCGGGTTGCCACCATTTCGCCCCGCGGTTCCCAAGGGAGCGGCGACCATGAGAAGGCGGCAGAGGACCGTCCGGTTCGCCGAGGCCGGTGACGGCAGCGGTGGCCCTGGTCCGCCGGTACGGGCTTTCCGGCCGCCCGAGCGAGGATCCCGCGGGCCGCGGCACGCTGACCGGGACGAACCCGAGATCACCACCGTCGCCCGGCCCGCCTGACCGGGTAAACCGCTCGAACGAGTGACGGTCGCGCGAACCCGCCCACACACCGGCCGCGTCCCGCCACGATCGCCACCGGGGCACCCGGCGCGGCGTAGCCTGACATCAGCGACAGGGGAGGACAGCGATGACCGCCGATCCCATCACCGGGCCGATGAACATGCCGCAGAACCAGGACCCCATCGATCTGCTGATCGCGTTCGAAAAGGCGGCGGATGCGCCGATTCGGGCCGAGTACGTCGAGGGGACGATGATCGTGCCGCCACAGCCCGACGATCACCACAACGATGCCGCTGCCGAGTTCTACTTCCAGTTGCGCTCGGCCGGGTTTCCGCTGGCCGGGCTGGGAAGCGGTTACCGCGTGGCGGGGCCGGAGGGGACACGCTCCCTCATCGTCCCGGACTTCTATGTGCGGCGGCGCAGGCCCACCGAGCTCGACGAGGCGTACCGCAGGGCGCACCGGGGCTGGTACTCCATCGAACTGCTCGCCCTGGCCGGGGAGATCACCTCCACCAACCACGAGACCGACACCGGACCGAAATACCGCTCCTGCGCCGCCGCCGGAGTACCCGTCTACGCACTGATCCACCGCCAGGACAAGAAGGCGTACGCCTTCTCCGACCCGCTGCCGGGCAAGGACCCGGCCGGGGCCCACTACGCCACCCGGGTCGAAGTCGACCTCGGCCGCCGCCTCCCCCTGCCCGCCCCCTACCCCGAACTGGACACCGCACCACTGCTGGAGGGGTAGACGCGACGCGGCGCACACGGGCCCCGGGAGCCCCCGCCGGGCCCGCCGGGCCCGACAGGACCGAAGGCCGGGACTGTTGGGCCCCCTCCTGACGGGCTTTCGGCCCCTGCGGTGGGACCGTCCCCGGCGGGATGGTGGTCATGCGACGGACGACCGGTCCGGAGCCTCCCGAAAGGACCGCTGTCATGGCCGTTCACCACCCCACCCACCGCCCCGGATTCCGTCTGTCGTTCCGGCCCGCCGCCAAGGCCTCTCCGGAGACCGGCGCCGCGGCCGACCAGCAGGCCGCCACCGACGCCACGACCGCCACCGGTACCGTCGCCGCGCGGATCGGGGCCGTCACCCGGCTGCTCACCGGGTTCGTCTTCCTGTGGGCGTTCCTCGACAAGACCTTCGGCCTCGGCTACGCCACCGCGGGCGAGAAGGCCTGGATCGAGGGCGGCTCCCCCACCAGGGGCTTCCTCAGCGGCGTCTCCGTCGGACCACTGGAGTCCACCTTCCACTCCATCGCCGGAGCCGCCTGGGCCGACTGGCTGTTCATGCTCGGCCTCCTCGGCGTCGGCGCCGCCCTCACCGCCGGCATCGCCCTGCGGCTCGCCGCACTGGCCGGCACCGCGATGATGGTCCTGATGTGGGCCGCGGAATGGCCCCTGGCCCAGCACCTGTCCGACGGCTCCCCCAGCATGTCCACCAACCCGGTCGTGGACTACCACATCATCTACGCCGCCGCCCTGATCGCCCTGGCCGCCTACGGCGCCGGCCGCACCTGGGGCCTGGGCCGCACCTGGGAGGCACTGCCGCTGGTCAAGCGCCACGGCTGGCTCCGCTGAGCCGGACCGGCCGGGAGACCGGCCCGGAAGGCTCGGAAGAACACCGGGGGCGGGCCCGTCCCGCCCCCTCCGCCCTCCCTCTCACCGAGGACCTGTCCGGGCCGGACAGGTCCTCGTCCGTGTCGGGGGCTCCCCCGGGAAGGGGCGGAACGGCTCAGGAGACCGCTCAGGAGACCTCCGCGCTCTCGAAGCGCCAGCGGTGGACCGGCCGGTGCAGCAACTCGCCCGGTGGTTCGGGAAGTTCGGGCGGGCTGTCGGCGTCGTGGGGAGCGTCCCACCAGGTGATGACCAGGACCCGGTCGCCCGGGGCGGTGAAGGTCTCCCGGCGGAGCGGCACGGGGTCGAGCACCTGGGCGCGGACCCATTCCAGCAGCCGCGCGCCGCGGCCGTCTGCGGCCCGGGCCTCCCACATCAGAGCGATGGTCATGGGGAGATTGTGCCGCCCGCCCCTACACCGCGCGCAGCGCGCCCGGGCGGCGGCCGGTGAGGCGGTCGAGGACGGCGGCGGTGGCCTCGTCGGCGGGGAGGTGGACGATCAGGCGCTGGTCGTCGTCGGCGGGCAGTTCCAGGGTCTCCTGCGCCAGGCGCAGCTCGCCCACCTCGGGGTGGACCAGCCGCGCCACCCCGCTGGCCCGGGGGAGGCCGGGCACGGTCTTCACACGCCGGGTGAACGCCTCCCCGGCGGTGACGGTCAGCTCGTCGGCGAGGGCCGCGATGTGCGGGTCGGAGCGGAACGGGCCCTGTTTGAGGGCGGCGACCAGTTCGTCGGCGACCGTGTCCCAGTCGGGGTGGGTGGTACGGGCCCGCTCGTCGGTGAAGACGTAGCGGGCGAGGCTGGGCGGGTCGCCGTCCAGCATGCCGAGCGGTCCGGCCAGCCGCGCGTAGCCCTCGGTGCGGGCGACGATCTCGCACAGCCGGTTGAGCAGTACGGCAGGGGTGGGCTCCAGCCTGTCGAGCAGGGCCCGCACGGTGGGACGGACGGCGCGGGCCGGTCCCGCGCCCGCCGTGCAGGTGACGCCGTCGCCGAGGCCCTTGCCGAGGCGGTGGAGGTGAACGCGTTCGCCCACGGTCAGCCGCAGCGCACCGGCCAGGGCGGAGAGCACCCCGGCGGACGGGTGGCGGTCACGGCCCTGCTCCAGCCGGGTGACGTACTCGACACTGACTCCGGCGAGCATGGCGAGTTCGGACCGGCGCAGACCGGGAGTACGGCGGCGGGGGCCGGCGGGCAGTCCCACCTCCACGGGTGCGACGGCCTCGCGGCGGGTGCGCAGGAACAGTCCCAGCTCGTTGTCGCTCACCCTGTCGAACGTAGCAGCGCGCGGCTCCCGGATCGTGGCCCTGCCACTACCGGTCTCGGTGCGGTCTCCCCCGCCCGCGGCCCGGACGGCAGGTTGGGTGTGTGGCCGGTGCGCGGCCATCCGAAGCCCGGTGAACAGGAGTTGGCACATGACCAGTACGGACAGCGGGAAGTACCTGAACCTCGCGGTGATTGTCGGCAGCGTCCGCCAGGGACGCTTCGGGCCCGTGGTGGCGAGGTGGTTCGCCGGACAGGCCGAGCGCTACGGCCGGTTCACGGTGGACGTGATCGACCTGGCGGACGTCCCGCTGCCGCCGGTACTGCCGCCGGTGCCGCCGGCGTTCACCCCCGACCTGCCGCGTCCCGCCGAGCTGGCGGGCCTCACCCGGCGGCTGACGGCGGCCGACGCCTACGTGGTGGTCACGCCGGACTACAACCGCAGCTTCCCCGCCTCCCTGAAGGCCGCCGTCGACTGGTACTACGCCGAGTGGCAGGGCAAGGCGGTCGGTTTCGTCGGCTACAGCGGGGCCAGCGGCGGTCTGCTGGCGATCGAGCAGCTCAAGCAGGTCTTCGGCGAGCTGAACGCCCACACCGTGCGCGACAGCGTCAGCTTCCCCCGGTACTTCGAGCTGTTCGACGCCGACGGGCAGCTGCTGGAGCCCGAAAGGGCGGAGGGCGACGCGAAGCAGCTGCTCGACCAGTTGGAATGGTGGGGCTCGGTGCTGCGCGAGGCCAGGCTGGCCCGGCCGCTCCCCGCGACACGGTGACCGGGCCGGGCCGCACCGGCCCGGCGGTCAGCCGTGGAGGTTCCCCGCGCTCGTCTCGTGCACATGGTCGTGGGTGCCGTGCGCGGGGTCGTGGGAGGTGCCCGGGACGTGCGGTTCGGTGACCGGCAGGGAGGAGTCGGCCGACAGGTCCCAGTCGGAGGGGGCCCGGTTCCGGGCGACCATCTCGGCGCCCAGCGCCGCGACCATCGCCCCGTTGTCGGTGCACAGTTTGGGGCGCGGCACCCGCAGGGTGATCCCGGCCGCCGCGCACCGCTCCCCGGCCAGGGCGCGCAGCCGGGAGTTGGCGGCGACGCCGCCGCCGATCATCAGGTGGTCCACGCCCTCGTCGCGGCAGGCGCGCACGGCCTTGCGGGTCAGCACGTCGACGACCGCCTCCTGGAAGGAGGCGGCGACATCGGCGACCGGCACCTCCTCGCCCGCGTTCCGCCTGGCCTCGATCCAGCGGGCGACGGCGGTCTTCAGACCGGAGAAGGAGAAGTCGTACGGCGCGTCGCGCGGGCCGGTCAGGCCCCGCGGGAAGGCGACGGCCTCCGCGTCGCCCTCGCGGGCGTACCGGTCGATGACGGGACCGCCGGGGAAGCCGAGGTTCAGCACCCGGGCGATCTTGTCGAACGCCTCGCCCGCCGCGTCGTCGATGGTGGCGCCCAGCGGGCGGACGTCGGAGGTGATGTCGGAGGACAGCAGCAGCGAGGAGTGGCCGCCCGAGACCAGCAGGGCCATGGTCGGCTCGGGCAGGGCGCCGTGTTCGAGCTGGTCGACGCAGATGTGGGAGGCGAGGTGGTTGACGCCGTACAGCGGCTTGCCCAGCGCGTAGGCGTACGCCTTGGCCGCCGAGACGCCCACCAGCAGCGCCCCGGCCAGGCCGGGACCGGCGGTGACGGCGATGCCGTCGAGGTCGCTCGCGGCGACCCCGGCCTCCTTCAGGGCGCGCTCGATGGTGGGAACCATCGCCTCCAGATGGGCGCGGCTGGCGACCTCGGGCACCACACCGCCGTACCGGGCGTGCTCGTCCACGCTGGAGGCCACCGCGTCGGCGAGCAGGGTGTGTCCGCGCACGATGCCCACGCCGGTCTCGTCGCAGGAGGTCTCGATGCCGAGGACCAGGGGTTCGTCAGCCATGGGGCACCGTTCCTTGAGGTGATCCTTGGGGTTCTGTCGCGGGGTCCGGGCCGTGGTCCAAGCCGTGGTCCGGGGGCGCGGGGTCCATGTGGCGGCGCATCACCAGGGCGTCCACGTTGCCCGGCTGGTAGTAGCCGCGGCGCAGGCCGACCGTCTCGAAGCCGAAGCGCTCGTACAGCCGCCGGGCCCGGGGGTTGTCCACCCGGACCTCCAGCAGCACCTCCTCGCACTCGAACTCGGTGGCGGCGCCGAGCAGCGCGGTGAGCAGCCGGCCGCCGAGTCCGGTGCCCCACCGGTCGCGGGCGGTGGCGATGGTCTGGATGTCGCCGGTGCCGCCGGCGGCGGCGAGCCCGCCGTAGCCCACCAGCCGGCCTCCGCCGCCGGCGCCGTCGGCGCCGGGCAGCTCGGCGACGAGGTAGCGGCGGGTGGCGTACGGGCCGCGGGCCCGGGCGAGCTCGGACCAGAACAGAGCCGGCGTCCAGGCGTCCCGCGGGAACAGCTCCCGCTCCAGCTCCAGCACCGGTTCGATGTCCCACCAGCGCATCTCGCGCAGCACGGGCTGTGCGGGCGGCACGGCTCCGGTCACCGGGGGAGGACCACCTTGTAGTTCGCGGGCACCCTGGCGTCCGGGCGCCGCAGATACAGCGGCAGCGGCGGCAGGAAGCCCGCGTCGCCGTCGTCACCGGCCGCCGCCAGCTTCTCGGCCGCCAGTGCCGCCAGCGCGGCGGCCGAGGCGTGCTCGGGCGGGCCGGGACGGAACCCGGTGAAGACGTCCGCGTACAGCCTGGCCCCCGCGCCCGCGGCGGGGACGTCCGCGACGAGTTCGGCGATGTCGGCCGGGCGGTCCACGGCCGGCTCGCCCAGCCGGGTGCGGGCGTCGGCGTAGCGCGCCCAGTACACCTCCTTGCGGCGGGCGTCGGTGGCGACGACGAAGGGGCCGTCCAGTCCGGCACCGGCGGCGGCGTACGCGATGCCGTCCAGGGTGCACAGACCGTGGACGGGGATGTCCCGGGCGGCTCCGACGGTGACCGCGGTCATCAGTCCGACCCGCAGCCCGGTGTACGGGCCGGGCCCGGTGCCGACGACGATGCCGGTCACGTCGCCGAGCTCGGCGCCCGCCTCGGCGAGGACGCGGTCGACGGCCGGGAGCAGCAGTTCGCCGTGGCGGCGGGCGTCCACCTCGTCCGCGGCGGCGAGAACCCTCCCGCCGTCGTGCAGGGCTGCGGTGACGGCGGGTGTGGCGGTATCCAGAGCGAGCAGGAGCACGCCCCAAGCGTACGGCGCGTTCGTGATCGCCGGTTCCCCGGCGGCTGCTACCGTCGAACGGCGAGAACCGACAAGGCATACGAACACACCGGCGCGCGGGTCCGCGGAGTGCCGGTGCGCGGGAAGGCGGGAAGACGGTGGCACGCAGCAGCGCGGGGGTGGTCGTGGCCGGGCTGACCGCGGCAGCACTCGCCGTCGTCGGCTTCCTGGCCTACCAGGCGTCCGCCGCCCAGGACCGGCGGGACACCGGCGCCGACCGCACTCCCGCCGCCTCGGCCTCCCCCTCCCCCGGCACCGGCAAGGCCGGCAAGACGGACAAGAAGGACGGCGCGGAGCGGACCGCGCTGCCGCCCGGCTCGGGCACCGGCGAGCGCGTCGTGTACTCGCTGGGCAGCCGGCGGGTCTGGCTGGTGGGCGCCAACGAGCAGGTCACCCGCACCTACCCGGTCGTCCCCGGCGCGGTGGACCCGGAGCCCGGGGAGTACACCGTGACCTCCCGCACCGAGCGCGTCACCGGCTCCGACGGGGTGCCGGTGGCCCATGTGGTGCTGTTCGCCCAGGTGGACGGGACCGTGGTGGGTTTCAGCGCGGCGGTGGACGGCTCACTGCCGACGGGGGCGCCCAAGGAGGGCACGGGCGGTGTCCGGGAGCGGCCCGAGGACGGCGAGGCGATGTGGAAGTTCGCCACGGTCGGCACGAAGGTCGTCGTCGTGCCCTGAGCCTTCGCCCCTGAACCTTCACCCCTGAGCCTTCACCTCCGAGCCGCCGTCCCCGGTGCCGCCTCCACGCCGGGGAGGGCCGCGCGCCGGTGTCCTCCTTCGCCGCGTTTACGCCTGCCCCTTTGCGAACAAACGCTCCACATCAGCAGTGGAGTGCGCGGCGAGCGCGGGGCACAGGGGGGACCAGTGGCACTGGAATCGGACAGGTCCGCCGGAAAAGCCGTCGGCCGGGTCACCGACGACGGGGAGCGGAAGCCGGCGGACCGGGTGGAGGAGGAGCGCAGGGAGACCGAGAAGGAGCGTGCCGACCGGCGGTGGACGGAGCTCCTCCAGGAGGTCCGGGTGGCCCAGATGGGCATCCAGATCCTCCTCGGCTTCCTGCTGAGCGTGGCCTTCACCGAGCGCTTCACCGACCTGGGCCCGATAGACCGCAACATCTACGTCGTCACGGTGGTGTTCGGCTCGGCGGCCACCGGGACGCTGATCGCCCCCGTCGCCCTGCACCGCTTCGTCACCGGACACCGGAGGAAGCCCCAGACGGTCGAGTGGGCCGCCCGGCTGACCATCACCGGGCTGATCCTGCTGCTGTTCACGGTGACCTGCGCCCTGCTGCTGATCCTGCGCGTGGTGCTGGACAACGGGATGGCGTGGTGGATCACCGGGGCGCTGTTCCTGTGGTTCGTGGCCTGCTGGTTCATGCTGCCCTTCTGGGCCCGCAGCGTCAGGCCGGACCACCAGGCCATGGGCGAGTAGGACCGGGCCGGGACGGGCCCGGGCGGCGTCAGGCCGCCTCGGCCCCCCGGCCGCCGTCCTCCGCCGGGCCCCGCCCGGATCCGGGGGGAACCCCGGATGCCTCGGGCGCCCCGGGCTCACCCGCGGACTCCGCGGGAGCCGTGCCGGGCGTGCCGGGAGGCGTCGAGACCGCGTCGGCCGCCGCGCACGCGTCCAGCAGCCTGCTCATCGGCACCGTGGTGGGCTCGGGCTTCCGCTCGTGGGCCTCCATCAGTCCCTCCCTGGGCTCCCGGACGAGCGTGGCCGGGCATGCCCGGCCACGTCCTGACCTCCATGTCACCACGCCCGCGGGACACCGCGCAACATCTTGCCGACACCGTGTCGGGACAGTGGCGGACCAGTGGCGGACCAGCCCCGGACCGGTCCCGGGATCAGCCGCCGCGCCGGGCCGCACCGGTGAGGGCCGACAGGTCGGCACCGGCCCAGCGCCCGCCGACGCCGGTCACCGTCACGGTGCGCACGTCGTGGTCCTCCGGCCGGTCCGCGCCGTCCTCGCCCGCGGTCCCCGCCGTTCCCGCGGCGCGCTCGATGACCACGTGCAGCCGGTCCTCCGAGAGCTCCTCGACCCTGCCCTCGCCCCACTCCACGACCACCACCGACTCCGGCAGCGACACGTCCAGGTCCAGGTCCTCCATCTCCTCCAGGCCGCCGCCGAGCCGGTAGGCGTCCACATGCACCAGCGGGGGGCCGTCGCCGAGCGGCGGATGCACCCGGGCGATCACGAAGGTCGGCGAGGTGACCGCGCCGCGCACCCCCAGGCCCTCGCCCAGGCCCCGGGCGAGAGTGGTCTTGCCCGCACCCAGCGCCCCGGTGAGCAGCACGAGGTCGCCGGGGCGCAGCAGCCGGGCCAGCGTCCGGCCCACCTCGCGCATGCGGTCGGGGGTGCCGACGGGAATCCGTACGGCGGGGCTCTCAGGAGCCTTCGGAGCGGCCCCGGTTCCGGTCCCCGCGGTCGGTCGGTGCGGTGTGCTCATGGCTGTGGATGGTACGCGTCAGCAGCCCGGCGAGCCGGTCGTTGACCAGCTCGGGCCGCTCCAGCATCACCAGGTGCCCGGCGCCCTCCACGACGACCAGCTCGGCGTGCGGCAGCGCCTCGGCCATCACCTCGCTGTGCTCGCGCGGGGTGAGCAGGTCCCGGTCGCCGGTGAGGATCAGCGCGGGGCGTTCGGCGCCGAAGGCGGCCAGCGCGGCGGTCTTGTCGTGCTCGGCGAAGGCCGGATAGAAGTCCGCGACCACGTCGACCGGCACCGACTCGATCAGCCGCTCGGCGAAGCGCGCCACCCCGGGGTCGATGTCGCGGGTGCCGAAGGAGTACCGCTTGACCAGGCCCGTGAAGAGGTCGGCGGTGGCCTTCCGGCCGCGCTCGACCAGGTCGGCCCGGGTCGCCAGGGTCCGCAGCACGCCCGGCGCCAGCCGTTTCAGCGCCCTGGCCCCGGCGGCCGGCAGCCCGTAGGTCACCTCGGTGAGCCCGCCCGCCGAGGTGCCCAGCAGGACCACCGCGGCGACGCGCTCGGCGACGTACTCGGGGTACAGGGCGGCCAGCGCCATCACCGTCATGCCGCCCATGGAGTGTCCGACGAGGACGACCGGCCCGGTGGGGACGGCCGCGTCGAGCACCGCCTTCAGGTCGTGGCCGAGCCGGTCGATGGTCACCGTCTCCCCGGCCCGGCCGCGCCCGGAGCGGCCGTGGCCGCGCTGGTCCCAGTAGACGGCGCGCAGGGCGGGGACGCCGAGGTCGTCGCGCGGGGCGGTGGGTTCCAGGCCGCGCAGGGCGGCGCGCTGGAAGTGCCAGACGTCCTGGGCCAGACAGTAGCCGTGGCTGAAGACGACCGTCGGCGCGCCCGGCTCGGCGCCGCCGTCCGGCTCGTCGGTCTCGTAGTGCAGCTCGGTGCCGTCGTCGGCCGCGGCCCGGCCGGGGGTGCCGCGCAGCGAGCCGTACGGGCCGGCGGCGTCCAGGGCCAGCCGGGCCCGGTGGCGCACCGTGCGGTGCACGGTCAGCCGCTCGACGGCCACGCCCGCGGCCACCGCGGCGGCGGCGGCGCCCAGCACCGCGCCGGCCAGCCCGGCGCGGCGCGCCCATCCTCTTCCGCCCGTTTCCGTCATGCTCCGGTCACATGTCCGCGTTCAGGTGTATGCGCGGCACCCGGGCACCGATCCGGGTGACGATCTCGTACGGGATGGTACCCACCGCGCGCGCCCAGTCCTCGGCGGTCGGCTCGCCCGCGGCACCGGGACCGAAGAGGACCGCCTCGTCCCCGGCCTCGGCCGCGTCGCCGCCCAGGTCCACCACGAACTGGTCCATCGCCACCGTCCCGGCGACCGTCCGCCACTTCCCGGCCACCAGCACCGGACCGGTGCCGGAGGCGTGCCGGGGGACGCCGTCGGCGTAACCGGCCGGG
This sequence comes from Streptomyces carminius, assembly GCF_002794255.1. Classification (GTDB taxonomy): domain Bacteria; phylum Actinomycetota; class Actinomycetes; order Streptomycetales; family Streptomycetaceae; genus Streptomyces; species Streptomyces carminius. The sequence goes on along the minus strand of NZ_PGGW01000068.1, from coordinate 10,473 downwards.
ACCAGGGCCAGGGTGGTCTCGCCGGGAGTGGTGTAGCGGTGGCCGTAGCCCACCCCGTGTCCGGCCGGGACCCGCTTGACCGAGGCCAGGGCGGCCCGCAGCGTCATCACCGGCCGCAGCCCGAAGTCCTCGGGCGCGCCGATCTCCGGCGCGGGCGAGAGCCCGTAGACCGACAGCCCGGGGCGCACCAGGTCGAAGCGGGCCTCGGGGAGGGTGAGCGTGGCCGGCGAGTTGGCGAGGTGCCGCACCTCCGGTTCCAGCCCGGCGCGCCCGGCGACGGCCAGCGCCTCGTGGAAGGCGGCGAGCTGCGCGGCGACGGAGGGGTGGCCGGGCTCGTCGGCGCAGGCCAGGTGCGACCACACCCCGACGACCCGCACGGTGCCCTCGGCCTCGGCGGCGCGGGCGGCCGCCACCAGGGCGGGCCACTCGGCGGGCTGGCAGCCGCCCCGGCCCAGTCCGGTGTCGGCCTTCAGGTGGACGCGCGCGGTGCGGCCGCAGGCGCGGGCGGCGGCCGTGATCTCCGTCAGCGCCCACGGCGCGCCGGCCGCCACGTCGACGTCCGCCTCGATCGCCGCCCGCCAGGGCCCGCCGGGCGTCCACAGCCAGCACAGCAGCCGGCCCCGGTCGCCCGCGGCGCGCAGCGCCAGCGCCTCCTCGGGGGTGGCCGTCCCCAGCCAGGCCGCCCCGGCCTGCCGGGCGGCGCGGGCGCAGGGGACCATGCCGTGGCCGTAGGCGTCGGCCTTGACCACGGCCATCAGCTCTGCCCCGGCCGCGCGCTCCCGCAGCGCGCGCACGTTGCCGCGCAGCGCGGCGAGATCGATCTCCGCACGGACCCGGTGGGACGTCCGGCCGGCGGCCGGCGGGTGCGGGGCGGATGGCTCATGTGCGACGTTCATCGTGCCCCCAGTCTCTCAGGTCCCCGCCCTGCCGCACCCCTGCGGTTTCCCCCGCCGCTGCCCCTTCGGCACCGGCCGGGCACCGCCCCGTCACTGTCCCGCCGCGGTACGTCCCGGCCGCCGCTCCGGGCCGGTGCCGAGGCCGGGACCGCCTGCCGGGAGACTCGCGGCGCCCGGGGCGCGCCGGCCCCGTGAGCGGCCGGGCGCGGCCCAGGACGCCCTCGGCGGCTCACGAGGAGCGGCCGTCCCGCACGGCTCCGGCCACCGGGCCGGAGACCCGCGCCGGCCCGGGCGCCCGGCCGCCGCCGCGCCTGCGGGCGGGGACCCGGGTCCGTCCGAAGGCCGGCACCGGGCCCTCCGTCCGGGAGAGCGTGCCGGGGCTGCGCACGGCCCGGCCGTCACGGGCCCCGGCCCGGGCGGCGGACCGTCCTCGTACCGGGGGCGCCCGGGTGCTCCGGCAACGCGGCACGGGGGCTCCCGGCCTCACGGTGCCAGATCCCGCCACACCGGGCGCAGTGCGTCCGCCACATCCAGCGCGCTGACCAGCGGGGCCGCCCGGCGACCCGCCAGACCGTGGAGGTAGGCGCCCGCCGCCGCCGCGTCCGGCGCGGTCAGTCCGGCGGCGAGCAGCGAGCCGGTCAGGCCGGAGAGGACGTCGCCGCTGCCGGCCGTCGCCAGCCAGCCGGTGCCGGTGGGGTTGGCCAGCACCGGCTCCCCCTCCGGGCCCTGGGCCGGGGCGACCAGCGTGGTGGAGCCCTTGAGCAGCACCGTCGCGCCGTACCGCCGCGCCAGCTCCCGCACCGAGGCCAGCCGCGCCGCCTCCACCTCCTCGCGCGCCCGGCCCAGCAGCCGCGCCGCCTCCCCGGCGTGCGGGGTCAGCAGGGTCGGCGCGGTACGCTCCCGGACCTGCCCGGCGTCCGCCAGGCCCAGCGCGTCGGCGTCCAGCAGCACCGGTACGTCCGAGGCCAGCACCTCGCGCACCGCCCGCCGGGCGTCCGGCCCGTCGCCCAGCCCCGGCCCGGCGACCCACGCCTGCACCCGGCCCGCATCACCCGGCGGGCCCTCGGTCACCAGCGTCTCGGGGAAACGGGCGACCACCGCGCCGGCCGCGGACCCGGCGTAGCGCACCGCGCCCGCCCCGCCCCGCAGCGCACCCGCCACGGCGAGCACGGCCGCGCCCGGGTAGCGCCCGGAGCCCGCGGCGATGCCGACCACCCCGCGCCGGTACTTGTCGCTCTCGGCCGCCGGGCGGGGCAGCAGCGCGGCCACGTCCGCGTGCCGCGGGGCGCGCACCACCGGTTCGGCCCCCTCCAGATACGGGCCCAGCCCGATGTCCACCAGCCGCACCGCCCCGGCGTACTCGCGCGCCGGGTCGACCAGCAGTCCCGGCTTGTACGCGCCGAAGGTGACCGTGGCCGCCGCCCGCACCGCCACCCCGTGCACCTCGCCGGTGTCGGCGTCCACCCCGCTGGGCAGGTCCACGGCGACGACCGGCACCCCGGCCTCCCGGACGGCGCCGAGGACCTCCACCGCGTCGGGCCGCAGCCCGCCCCGGCCGCCGATGCCGACGATGCCGTCCACCACGAGGTCCGCCCGCCGCAGCAGGGCGGGCAGATCGGCGGGCACGCCCGCCACCACGGTGTGCGCGGTCGGTGCCGCCACGGCCCGGCCGCCCGCCGCCCGCAGCGCGGCCAGCCCGGCCCCGTGCGCCTTCTCCGGGCTGAGCAGCACGGCCCGCACCCCGGCGCCGCGCCGGGCCAGGTGCGCCCCGGCGAAGAGGGCGTCCCCGCCGTTGTCGCCGCTGCCCACCAGCAGGACGATCCGGGTGCCGTACGTCCGGCCCAGCAGCCCGGCGCAGGCGGCGGCCAGTCCGGCGGCGGCACGCCGCATCAGCGTGCCCGGGGGCAGCCGGGCCATCAGCTCCCGCTCGGCGGTTCGTACGGTCCGCACGCTGTAGGCATCTCTCATATCCCACAGTCTGACCGCCCTCCGCCCGGACATCCCGGCGAACCGGGATGCCCTCCGGCCGCCGCAGGAGCGCCGGGAGCGGTCTCCGGCAGGTGCGGAGGCCCGGCGCCGGCGGACGGCCGGTCCGCGAAGGCGCCCGCGGACGGCCCGGCGGCCCGGCACCGACCGGGCCCGGCCGTCCGGCACTGCGACCCGCCGGGAGGAGCCCTCACCCCTCGGCGATCACCACCGCCGAGGCCACCCCCGCGTCATGGCTGAGCGAGAGGTGCCAGTTGCGCACCCCCAGCTCGGCCGCACGGGCGGCGACCGTGCCGGTCACCCGCAGAAACGGCCGGCCGCCGCCGTCCACCACCACCTCGGCGTCCGTCCACAGCAGGCCGGGCGGCGCGCCCAGCGCCTTGGCCAGGGCCTCCTTGGCGGCGAACCGCGCCGCCAGGGAGGCCGGCCCGCGCCGCTCCCCGCCGGGCAGCAGCAGCTCGGCGGGGACGAACAGGCGGTCGGCCAGCCGCGGGGTCCGCGCCAGCGCGGCGGCGAACCGGTCGATCCCGGCCACGTCGATCCCCACCCCGACGATCACCGGCGGTCTCCCGCCGCCACCGCCGTCCCCGTCGGCACCACCGTTCCCGGCAGCGGGGACGTCACTCCACCGTCACCGACTTGGCCAGGTTGCGCGGCTGGTCCACCTCGTTGCCGCGGGCGGTGGCCAGTTCGCAGGCGAAGACCTGCAGCGGCACGGTGGCCACCAGCGGCTGGAGCAGGGTCGGGGTGGCGGGGATGCGCACCAGGTGGTCGGCGTACGGCACGACCGTGTCGTCGCCCTCCTCGGCGATGACGATGGTCCGCGCGCCCCGGGCCCGGATCTCCTGGATGTTGGAGACGATCTTGTCGTGCAGCACCGACCGGCCGCGCGGCGACGGGACGACCACGACCACCGGCAGGTCGTCCTCGATCAGCGCGATCGGACCGTGCTTGAGCTCTCCGGCGGCGAAGCCCTCGGCGTGCATGTACGCCAGCTCCTTGAGCTTGAGCGCGCCCTCCAGCGCGACCGGGAAGCCCACGTGGCGGCCGAGGAAGAGAACGGTGTTCTTGTCCGCCAGAGACCTCGCCAGCTCCCGTACCGGCTCCATCGTGCCGAGGACCTTGTCGACCTCGGTGGCGATCTGCGACAGCTCGCGGATCACCGAGCCGATCTCGTCGCCCCACTTGGTGCCGCGCACCTGCCCCAGGTAGAGGGCCACCAGGTAGCAGGCCACCAGCTGGGTGAGGAACGCCTTGGTGGAGGCGACCGCCACCTCGGGCCCGGCGTGGGTGTAGAGCACCGCGTCGGACTCGCGCGGGATCGTCGAGCCGTTGGTGTTGCAGATGGCCAGCACCTTGGCGCCCTGCTCGCGGGCGTGGCGCAGGGCCATCAGGGTGTCCATCGTCTCGCCGGACTGGCTGATGGCGATGACCAGGGTCCGCTGGTCCAGGATCGGGTCCCGGTAGCGGAACTCGCTGGCCAGCTCGGTCTCGCAGGGGACGCGCGTCCAGTGCTCGATGGCGTACTTGGCGATCATTCCGGCGTGGTACGCGGTGCCGCAGGCCACGATGACGACCTTGTTGACCTCGCGCAGCACGTGGTCGGGGATGTGGACCTCGTCCAGCGCCAGCCGGCCGGCCTCGTCGATGCGGCCCAGCAGGGTGTCGGCGACCGCCTTGGGCTGCTCGGCGATCTCCTTGAGCATGAAGTAGTCGTAGCCGCCCTTCTCGGCGGCCGAGGCGTCCCAGTCCACGTGGTAGGCCCGGGTCTCGGCGGGGGCGCCGTCGAAGTCGGTGACGGTGACCCGGTCCCGCCTCAGCTCCACCACCTGGTCCTGGCCCAGCTCGACGGCCTCACGGGTGTGGGCGATGAACGCGGCCACGTCGGAGGCGAGGAAGTTCTCGCCCTCGCCGACGCCGACCACCAGCGGCGAGTTCCGCCGTGCGCCGACGACGGTGTCCGGCTCGTCGGCGTGCACCGCGACGAGGGTGAAGGCGCCCTCCAGACGGCGGCACACCTGGCGCATCGACTCGGCCAGATCCCCGCAGGAGGAGAAGTTCTCGGCGAGGAGGTGGGCCACGACCTCGGTGTCGGTCTCGGAGGTCAGCTCGTGGCCGCGCTCGGCCAGCTCGGCACGGAGCGCGGCGAAGTTCTCGATGATGCCGTTGTGGACGACCGCGACCCGTCCGGAGTTGTCCAGGTGCGGATGGGCGTTGGCGTCGGTCGGCCCGCCGTGCGTGGCCCACCGGGTGTGGCCGATTCCGGTGGAGCCGGCCGGCAGCGGATGCTCGTCCAGCACCTTGCCGAGATTGGCCAGTTTCCCGGCCTTCTTCGCGGCGGCCAGGCCACCGTCGGCGAGGACCGCGACACCCGCCGAGTCGTAACCGCGGTACTCCAACCGCTTCAGTCCCGCGATGACAACGTCGAGGGCGGACTGCCCTCCCACATAACCAACGATTCCGCACATGCGGAGCAGCCTAAGGGGCGGAGGGCACCAGTGGTGTCAGCGGGCTCGTGCGATGCGTGCCGCGGCCCGGGCGACGATCTCGGCCGCCTCCCGGTACGCGGCCGCGTACCGGCCCCCCGGACGCGGGAGGTCCCCCCTCCACTCCGGCGCCCCGCACGCGTCGCCGTCCAGGTCCTCCCCGGGCGGTTCCCCGACGAGTCCGGCCCACACCCGGGCGGTGTGGGCCGCCCGCGCGCCGTCGGCCGCACAACGGCGGTGAGCTGGGCGGAAGCGCCGGAACGGGAACGGCGCGGGAGCCTCCTCCGGGCCGGGGCACGCGGGTCGGGCCCGAGGGGAACGGAAGGGGACACCCCGGCGCCCGGCGGGCCGCGGCGAGGGCCGGGACCGGCACACCCGTACGGTGAACGCGCGGGTGACCGTATCCGGCCGGAGCGGCACCGGACCACCGCACCGCCGCGCTCCTCCCGGGAACACGCCCTCCCCGCCGCCCCCACTGTGCCGACTCTCACACCGGGCGGCCGATGGGCCGGCCGTCCCCGACCGGCCACAATGGCCCCGTGCCCACGTCCGCCGCCTCCGCCTCCCCCGCCGTCCCCTCCGGGGCACCGCAGCAGCGCCGGGTCCGCTCCGCCGAGGCGAGCCCCTTCGTCGACCTCTCCCGCGCCGAGTGGAGCGCGCTGCGCGAGCGGACCCCGCTGCCGCTGACCGCCGCCGAGGTGGAGGAGCTGCGCGGGCTGGGCGACGTCATCGACCTGGACGAGGTGCGCGACGTCTACCTGCCGCTGTCCCGGCTGCTCAACCTGTACGTCGGCGCCGCCCACGGACTGCGCGGCGCGCTCAACACCTTCCTCGGCGCGGCGGGCGACGGCCACGGCGCCCAGCGCGGGACGCCGTTCGTCATCGGGGTCGCGGGCAGTGTGGCGGTCGGCAAGTCCACGGTGGCGCGGCTGCTGCGGGCACTGCTCGCCCGCTGGCCCGAGCACCCGCGCGTGGAGCTGGTGACCACGGACGGCTTCCTGCTGCCGAACGCGGAGCTGGGCCGCCGCGGACTGATGTCCCGCAAGGGCTTCCCCGAGTCCTACGACCGCCGCGCGCTGACCCGCTTCGTCGCGGACGTCAAGGCGGGCCGCGAGGAGGTCACCGCGCCCGTCTACTCGCATCTGATCTACGACATCGTGCCCGGTGAGCGCCTGACCGTGCGGCGCCCGGACATCCTGATCGTGGAGGGCCTGAACGTCCTCCAGCCCGCCCTGCCCGGCAAGGACGGCCGCACCCGGCTCGCGGTCGCCGACTGCTTCGACTTCTCCGTCTACGTGGACGCGCGCACCGAGGACATCGAGCGCTGGTACCTGGGGCGCTTCCGGAAACTGCGGGAGACCGCCTTCCAGGACCCGTCCTCGTACTTCCGCCGCTACACCCAGGTGTCCGAGGAGGAGGCGCTGGAGTACGCGCGGGGGATCTGGCGCACGACCAACCGGCCCAACCTGGAGCAGAACATCCTCCCGACCCGGGGCCGCGCCGGACTGGTGCTGCGCAAGGGCCCGGACCACAAGGTCCAGCGCCTGTCGCTGCGCAAGCTCTGACCTCCGGCTCGGCCTCCGGCCCGGCCCGCCGCCCCGGGCACACGGCCGGGCCGCGCGGGCACGCGCGAAGCGCCGCGCCCGCGCGGGGGCCACCGCCGTACCCGGACCGTGCCCGGCGCCGCGCCCCTCAGCCCAGCGCCGACTTCACCTCGTCGGCCAGCCGTCCGGCCACCGTGCGGGCCTGGTCCAGATCGGCGGCCTCGACCATCACCCGCACCAGCGGCTCGGTGCCGGAGGGCCGCAGCAGCACCCGGCCGGTCTCGCCCAGCTCCCGCTCGGCCTCCTCCACGGCGGCGGCCACCCGGGCCGAGGAGCCGACCCGGCTCCGGTCCACGTCCGGCACGTTGATCAGCACCTGCGGCAGCCGCTTCATGACGCCCGCCAGCTCCGCCAGGGGCCGGCCGGTGGCCGCCACCCGGGCGGCCAGCAGCAGACCGGTCAGGGTGCCGTCGCCGGTGGTGGCGTGGTCCAGGACGATGACGTGCCCGGACTGCTCACCGCCCAGCGAGTAGCCGCCGCGCTTCATCTCCTCCAGCACATAGCGGTCGCCGACCGCCGTCTGGAGCAGCCCGACGCCCTCGCGCTCCATGGCGAGCTTGAAACCGAGGTTGGACATCACGGTGGCCACCACGGTGTTCCCGCGCAGCGTCCCGGCCTCCCGCATGCCCAGCGCCAGCACGCTGAGGATCTGGTCGCCGTCGATCTCGTTCCCGGCGGCGTCCACGGCCAGGCAGCGGTCGGCGTCGCCGTCGTGCGCCACGCCCAGCTGGGCGCCGTGTTCCACGACGGCCGCGCGCAGCCCCTGCAGATGGGTGGAGCCGCAACCGTCGTTGATGTTGAGGCCGTCGGGCTCGGTGGCGATGGGGATCACCTCGGCACCGGCCCGCGCGAACGCCTCCGGGGAGACCCGCGCCGCCGCGCCGTGCGCGCCGTCGACGACGACCTTGAGCCCGTCGAGCCGGTTGGGCAGCACCCCGATCAGGTGCGCGACGTACTTGTCGAAGCCCTCGTCGTAGTCCTTCACCCGGCCGACCCCGGCGCCCGTCGGCCGGTCCCAGGGCTCGCCGGAGGCGTGCTCGCGGTAGACCCGCTCGATGCGGTCCTCCAGCTCGTCGGCCAGTTTGTGGCCGCCGCGGGCGAAGAACTTGATGCCGTTGTCGGGCATGGGGTTGTGGCTGGCGGAGAGCATCACGCCCAGGTCGGCGCCGAGCGCGCCGGTCAGGTACGCCACGGCCGGGGTCGGCAGCACGCCCACCCGCAGCACGTCCACACCCGCGCTGGCCAGCCCGGCCACCACGGCGGCCTCCAGGAACTCCCCGGACGCGCGCGGATCCCGTCCGACCACCGCCACCGGCCGGTGGCCCTCGAACGTACCCGCCTCGGCGAGCACGTGCGCCGCCGCGACCGACAGACCGAGCGCCAGTTCGGCGGTCAGGTCGGCATTGGCGACCCCGCGCACACCGTCCGTACCGAAGAGTCGTGCCACCGTGGTTCCTCCGAGTTCTCGCAAGACCGGGCCTGCCGTCGACCCGGATCATCCAGATATACGCCCCTTGCCCGCGGAAAAGGAACGGTCGCGCACCGGGCACGCCGCACGGGGCGCCCGGCCGGGGCACTCGCCACCGGCGCCGCATCGTAGACGAGCGCCCCGGCGGCACCGTGACGGTGCTGCCGGGGCGCTCATCGGCGGCCGCCGGAAAAGCCGGGCCACTGCGGTCCGGCCGGTACAGCCCGGCGGATCAGCGCTTGCTGTACTGGGTGCCCTTACGGGCCTTCTTCAGACCGGCCTTCTTGCGCTCGACCGCGCGGGCGTCACGGGTCAGGAAGCCGGCCTTCTTCAGCGGGCCGCGGTTGTTGTCCACGTCCGCCTCGTTCAGGGCACGGGCCACACCCAGGCGCAGCGCGCCGGCCTGGCCGGAGATGCCGCCGCCGCTGATGCGGGCGACGACGTCGTAGCGGTTGTCCAGCTCCAGAACCTTGAAGGGCTCGTTGACTTCCTGCTGGTGCACCTTGTTGGGGAAGTACCCCTCCAGGGTCCGGCCGTTGATCTTCCACTGACCGGTGCCCGGCACGATGCGGACGCGGGCGATGGCGTTCTTGCGCCGCCCGGTGCCGGCACCCGGCTGCGGCTCACCGAAACGGGACGCGAGGGACTCGGTGGAGTACTCCTCGGCACCCTCGGGGGTCTCGGGAGTCTCGGTGGTGTACTGCTCGACCTCTTCGATCGGGGTCTCGGCGGTGGTCTCGGCCACGGTTCTCCTCAGCTCTCTTCAGTCTTGGTGGTGGCCGGACTACTGCGCGACCTGGGTGATCTCGAACGGGACCGGCTGCTGAGCCGAGTGCGGGTGGTTCTCGCCCGCGTAGACCTTCAGCTTCGAGAGCATCTGACGGCCCAGGGTGTTCTTCGGGAGCATGCCCCGGACGGCCTTCTCCACGGCCTTCTCGGGGTTGTTCTTCAGCAGGTCGTCGTAGCGGACGGACCGCAGACCACCCGGGTAGCCGGAGTGTCGGTAGGCCAGCTTCTGGGTCCGCTTGTTGCCGGAGAGGTGCACCTTGTCGGCGTTGATGATGATGACGAAGTCACCAGCGTCAACGTGCGGCGCGTACACCGGCTTGTGCTTGCCCCTCAGAAGGGTGGCGGCCTGGGAGGCCAGACGGCCCAGGACGACATCTGTGGCGTCGATGACGTGCCACTGGCGCTGGATGTCGCCGGGCTTGGGGCTGTACGTACGCACGGTCGTAGCCTTCGCTTCTTCAGTGAGTGTTTCCTGACAAGGTCACCGGAGATCACGACAGCCCTGACCACGCGTCGGTGACGCAAGCCGATGCGGGTCGCTGGTCATCGTCCTGGTGGACCAGGCGTAACGGCCTCTCACGTGAGAACGAGCAAGCCAATACGCACAACGAACCAGCAGGATACCGGCCCTGCGCCACACGGGTCAAAACACCCCGGTCCACCACCCGGGACGTCCCCCGGGCGGCCCGCACACACGGTACGCACCGTCCACCACACAGTAGCGCACCCGGCACGGGGTGCGGTTGTCGTGTGGGGTGCGGGTTGGGTGGGTGCTGGGGTCGGGGCCGGTCCGGGGCGACCATTCCGGACGGCATTATTTACGGCCGTGATCGTGTCACGTTCTGTCACCCACTCATTGGCCGCAAATAACGCTTGAGTGTCCGGAACGGCCGCCCCTCCCCGTCCCCTCCCCGCCGTCGCCGGGTGCACCACCGCCGTGCCTGCGCTCCAGACCAGGCCCACTCCCGGGGTGCTCCTCCGACCACACCCCCCACAGCCCCGGGCCGAACCCGCCCCCGGGAGAGGCAGCCCCGGACCCGTCCCCGGGATGTCCTCCTCCGCCTGCCGCGCACCCCGGACCGAACCCACTCCCGACAGGGCCGCCCGGAGCCGATACGGACCGGCCCCGGCTCCGGACGCACCCGCAGGCCACCCCGGTCCCACCAGGGAGTACACCCCTGCACACCGGGGGCGGGCAGCGCCCCGGCCACCCCCACGGCCCCGCCGAACAACCGGCACCCCAC
>NZ_PGGW01000067.1 GCF_002794255.1 Streptomyces carminius | reverse complement strand
TGTTCGCCACCCCGCTGTTCGCCGGTTTCGCGAACTGGATCATGCCGCTGCAGATCGGCGCGCCCGATGTGGCGTTCCCGCGGCTGAACATGCTCGCCTACTGGTTCTACTCCTTCGGCTCCCTCATCGCGGTGGCCGGCTTCCTCACCCCGGGCGGCGCCGCCAGCTTCGGCTGGTTCGCCTACACCCCGCTGAGCAACGCCGTCCACAGCCCCGGGGTCGGCTCCGACATGTGGATCATGGGGCTGGCGCTGTCCGGCTTCGGCACGATCCTCGGCGCGGTCAACTTCATCACCACGATCATCTGCATGCGCGCGCCCGGTATGACGATGTTCCGGATGCCGATCTTCACCTGGAACGTGCTGCTGACCGGTGTGCTGGTGCTGCTCGCCTTCCCGGTGCTGGCCGCCGCGCTGTTCGCGCTGCAGTCGGACCGGACGTTCGGCTCCCACATCTTCGACCCGTCCAACGGCGGCGCGCTGTTGTGGCAGCACCTGTTCTGGTTCTTCGGGCACCCCGAGGTGTACATCATCGCGCTGCCGTTCTTCGGCATCGCCTCGGAGGTCATCCCGGTCTTCAGCCGCAAGCCGATCTTCGGCTACATCGGCCTGATCGGCGCGACGATCGCCATCGCGGGCCTGTCGATCACCGTGTGGGCGCACCACATGTACGTCACCGGCGGTGTGCTGCTGCCGTTCTTCGCCTTCATGACGTTCCTGATCGCGGTGCCCACCGGAGTGAAGTTCTTCAACTGGCTCGGCACGATGTGGAAGGGCTCGCTGTCCTTCGAGACGCCGATGCTCTGGACGATCGGCTTCCTGATCACCTTCCTGTTCGGCGGTCTGACCGGTGTCATCCTGGCCTCCCCGCCGCTGGACTTCCACGTCTCCGACAGCTACTTCGTGGTGGCGCACTTCCACTACGTGGTCTTCGGCACGGTGGTCTTCGCGATGTTCGCCGGCTTCCACTTCTGGTGGCCGAAGTTCACCGGGAAGATGCTCGACGAGCGGCTCGGCAAGATCACCTTCTGGACGCTGTTCGCCGGCTTCCACACCACCTTCCTGGTCCAGCACTGGCTGGGTGCCGAGGGCATGCCGCGCCGGTACGCCGACTACCTGGCGGCCGACGGCTTCACCGCCCTGAACACCGTCTCCACCATCGGGTCCTTCCTGCTCGGCCTGTCGATGCTGCCCTTCTGGTACAACGTCTGGAAGACGGCCAAGTACGCGCCGAAGGTCGAGGTGGACGACCCCTGGGGCTACGGCCGCTCGCTGGAGTGGGCCACCTCCTGCCCGCCGCCGCGGCACAACTTCGTCACCCTCCCGAAGATCCGCTCCGAATCCCCCGCGTTCGACCTGCACCACCCGGACGTCGCCGCCATCGACCAGGCCGAGAACGTCGGGCGCCGGGACATCGCCGACGTCTCACCGGAGCGGAAGGGCGACATGGGGTGACCATCCCCTAGATCGCAAACCCTTGCCAAACGGTGTAATAGCGGCACACCAGGGAAGACGGCCGGACGTGGGCGCGCGCCCGCCCGCACTGTCTGGACCCTTGGGAGGACGACATGGCCACGCACGGAAAGAACAAGACGGGTCCCGTCCGGGACGACGAGCTCAAGCAGGAGATGGAGGGCGAACTGCGCGCGGGCCGGTCGACCCGTATGGAGGAGGAGCACGAGCTCCAGCCCTCCGGTGAGGACCAGCCCGATGTGGACCGGGCCCCCAACACCACGCTCACCGGCGGCACCCCGCCGGGGATGGACCAGAACGACGTCGAGGTGCGCAGCGAGATGGCCCGGCACCTGGGCAAGGAGCTCTACCCGGCCGACCGCGGCGCCGTCCTGGACACCCTGCGCGAGAACAACGCGCCCGACCGTCTGGTGAGCCTGGCCGGGCGGCTGCCGGAGGGGCAGGAGTTCCGGAACGTGCAGGACATCGCCCGGGCACTCGGCCTGGGCGTCGAGGATGTCACCCACCGCACCTGACACCGGCGACGGCACCGGCTCCCGCCCGGACGGCCCCCGCCCGGAGCCCGGAGGGCTCCGGGCGGGTTCTCGTCTGCGGACGGCCGGAGCACGGCGGGGCGGCGACGGAGACAGCGACAGACACAACGACGGAGACAGACAGGAACAGGGAGAAGAAGGACAGAGATGAGCGACCAGGAGCAGCAGGACCCCACCCGGCTCCACCCGCGGCCGGAGTTCCCCCAGCAGGACCAGCCGCACCCCGGTCTGACCGACCGGATGGACCCCGAGCCCGACCACGGCGAGTCGTCCTACCGGGGGAACGGCCGGCTGACGGACCGCAGGACGGTCATCACCGGCGGCGACTCCGGTATCGGCCGCGCCGTGGCCCTCGCGTTCGCCCGGGAGGGCGCCGACGTACTGTTCACCTATCTCGCCGAGGAGGAGCAGGACGCCCGCGAGACGGCCCGGCTGGTCGAGGAGGCCGGACGCAAGGCGGTGCCCCTGCTCTGCGACATCCGCGAGGAGTCCGAGTGCCGCCGGCTGGTGGACCGGGCGGTGGCGGAGTTCGGCCGCATCGACGTCCTGGTGAACAACGCGGCCTTCCAGATGGCTCAGTCCGAGGGCATCGAGGGCATCAGCACCGAGCAGTTCGACCGGACGCTGCGCACCAACCTCTACGGGATGTTCTGGCTGTGCAAGCTGTCCCTGCCGCACATCCCGGCGGGCGGCAGCATCATCAACACCACCTCGGTGCAGGCCTACAAGGCCAGCCCGCACCTGCTCGACTACGCCACCACCAAGGGCGCCATCGTCACCTTCACCCACGGCCTCGCCCAGAACCTCGCCGAGCGGGGCATCCGCGTCAACGCCGTGGCCCCCGGGCCGGTGTGGACCCCGCTGATCCCCTCGACACTGCCCGACACCTCGGAGTTCGGCGGGAACGTTCCGCTGGGCCGGCCCGCGCAGCCCGCCGAGATGGCCCCCGCCTACGTCTTCCTCGCCTCCCAGGAGGCGAGTTACATCACCGCCGAGGTCGTCAACGCCACCGGGGGCACCCCCCTGCCGTGACCCGGCCGCCCCGGTGACCCCGGCGGAAAGGGGGCCGGTCCGGTTCGCCGGTCCGGCCCCCTTTCGCCCTTTCGCCCGAGTGGCCGCCCTGCCGCCGGGTACGCGGGAGGTGACGAAAGGACCGCGCACAGCGGTCATCGCAGTCGAGAGAAGGGATGCGGATGTCCACCGTCGAGGAGTCGATCGAGGTTCGCGTTCCGGTACGCACCGCGTACGACCAGTGGACGCAGTTCGAGACCTTCCCGGAGTTCATGGAGGGCGTCGAGCGCGTCGAGCAGAAGACCGACACGCTGACCCACTGGGTGACGAAGGTCGCCGGAGCCGAGCGGGAGTTCGATGCCCGTATCACCGAGCAGATCCCTGACGAGCGGGTGGCCTGGACGACGGTCGAGGGCGAGGCGAAGCAGGCCGGTGTGGTCACCTTCCACCGCCTGGACGACACCCACACCAAGGTGATGCTCCAGATGGAGCACGAGCCCGAGGGCGCGGCGGACACCGTGGGCGACAAGCTCGGAGTTGTCCGGCACCGCGTCAAGGGCGACCTGGCGCGCTTCAAGGAGTTCATCGAGGAGCGGGGCACCGAGACGGGTGCCTGGCGCGGCCGGGTCTGACCCGGTCCCGTACGACCGGGTTCCCGGGCGCGGGGCTCCTCCCCCGCCCCCTCCGTTCCGTTCGGGTATCCCGCCGCGGCCCGCGGACGCACCGGCGTCCGCGGGCCGCGGCGTCGTGTCGCGCCCCCGCACCGCCGTGCTCCCGCACGGCTGTCCGCCGCCGCCGTGACACGGCGGCGGCGGACAGAGCCCCTCGATCCCCGTAGAACTGCTCCGGCGGGGTCACTCCCCCGCCGCGGCCGACGCCTTCTCCGGTTCCCGCGCCTTCTCCGTCTCCGGGTCCTCCGGCGCCGGCTCGTCCGGCCGCTCCGCGGCGGCGTCCGGGTCCGTACCCTCCGCCGACTCCGCCGCCAGCCGGCGCACCAGCGGGGTGGCCGCGGCTCCCAGCAGGGTTGCCGTGGTGATCGAGCTCAGCGTGATGCCCCAGGCCACCGGGCCCAGCGGAGTGCAGCCGAAGAACTGGCTGACCCCGGGCGTCTGGATGACGCCCATCAGGGCGGCGGCCGAACCGAGCCCGGCGAACAGCACGTTGCGGTCCAGTCCGCCGGTCAGCAGTGTCTGGGCGAGCTGGGTGCCGACCACCGAGGCCAGGGCCACCGTGCTCGCCCGGCGGCCCCTGCCGGTGAGCCGGGCGGCACCCCAGGCCAGCCCCGCCCCCAGCGTGGTGGTGGCGCCGCGCAGCAGCACCTCCTGGGTCAGCCCCGAGCCCAGCGACCGGTCGGGCCCCTCGCTCAGCAGCCGCTCGCTGTCCTCCACCGCCGGTTCGCGCACCGCGATGGCCAGTGCCGGGGCGAGGTCGGTGAGCAGGTTGACGAGCATGATCTGCCGGGCGTTCAGGGGCGAGCTGCCGGTCAGGGCGGCGGCCAGCACGCTGAAGGCGACCTCGCCGAGGTTGCCGCCGACGAGGATGGCCAGCGCGTCGCGGACCGAACCCCACATCGCGCGGCCCTCCAGCAGCGCGGCGATGATCGTCTCCAGCCGGTCGTCGCTGACCACCAGGTCGGCCGCGGCGGTCGCGGCGGGGGTACCGCGCCGCCCCAGGGCGATGCCCACGTCCGCCAGCCGGATCGCGGGGGCGTCGTTGGCGCCGTCGCCGGTCATCGCCACCACCCGGCCGATGCGCTGGTACGCCTGGACGATGCGGACCTTGTGGTGCGGGCTGCACCGGGCGATGACGTCCAGGGTGGGCAGCAGCTCGTCCAGCGCGTCGTCGTCCAGCTCGTCGATCTCGGCGCCCGTGCACACCTTCTGGTCGGGGTCCTCGCTGACGGTCGCCGCGATGGCGTCGGCGGTGGCGGGGTGGTCGCCGGTGAGCATGACGGTCTGCACACCGGCCGCGCGCAGCCGCGCGGTGGCCGGGGCGGCGCTGGAGCGCACCGGGTCGGCGAGGGTGACGAAGCCGAGGAAGGTCAGGCCGGTGACGGTCTCGTCGGTGAGATCCGCGTCCTCGGCGTTCTGGGCGTTCCCGGTTTTCCCGTCGCTCCCGGCTTTCCCGGTGTCCTCGCCCAGCCGCCGCTCGGCGACCGCCAGCACCCGGCGCCCGGCTCCGGCGAGTTCCTCGGCCATGGCGGTCAGCCGCTTCCGGGCCGCGGCGTCCAGCTCGCCCTCCCCTCCCCGGCCGGAGCTCTTCCCGCTCTTCCCGCCGCCCTCCTGCGGTCCGCCGCGCCACCGGGAGCAGCGCTCCAGGACGTTCTCGGGCGCGCCCTTGACACTGAGCAGCGCCCCGCGGGAGGCACGGCCCACGGTGGCGTGGTAGGCGCGGGAGGACTCGAACGGCAGGGCGGTGGTGCGCCGCCACTGCGAGGCGCCCTGGCGTACGCCCACCTTCGCGCGCCGGGCCCCGGTCACCACGGCCTGGTCGGTCTGGTGCTCCAGGGGCTCGGAGGTACGGGCGGGCGGGGTGGCCCGCAGGGCAGCGGCCAGGATGTCCTTGGCGCGCCCGTCGAGCCGGTCCACCGGCAGGTCGCGCACACCGTCGCTGACGGTGGCGAGCCGCAGTTGCCCCTCGGTGAGGGTGCCGGTCTTGTCGAAGCACAGCACGTCCGCGCGGCCGAGCGCCTCGATGGTGCGGGGGTTGCGCACCAGGGCGCCGTGGTCGGCCAGCCGCCGGGCGGCGGCCAGCTGGGCGGCGCTGACCAGGAACGGCAGCCCCTCGGGCACCGAGGCGACGGCCAGGTTGACCGCGGAGGCGAGGGTGTCGGCCAGCGGACGGCCGTGCAGCAGTCCTGCCCCGGCGACCGCGGCGGCCGAGCCGAGCGCCAGCGGCAGGCTGGTCTTCGTCAGCTCGTGCAGCCGGGACTCCACCCCGGTGGCGGGTGCCTTCTGGCGGGCGGTGGCCAGGCTGCGGCCGACCTCGGTGGCCGATCCGGTGGCCACCACCACGGCCACCGCGGTGCCCGCCGAGACGGTGGTGCCCTCGTAGAGCATGGAGCGGCGGTCGGCGATCTGGGTGGCGACCACCGGTGCCGGGTCCTTGGCCACCGGCAGCGACTCGCCCGTCAGGGAGGACTCGTCGACCTCCAGACCGTCGGCCCGCAGCAGTCGGCAGTCCGCGGGAACCACCTCCTGGGAGCGCAGGACGACCACGTCCCCCGGCACCAGGTCACCGGCGGCGACCAGGCGCTCGGTACCGCCCCGCCGCACCCGGGCGCCGATCGCGGAGCGGGCGAACAGCTCCGCCAGCGCCCGGTCGGTCCGTACCCGCTGGACACCGCCCACCAGGGCGGACAGGCCGGTGATCCCGGCCACCAGGGCGGCGTCGGTGCGCGAGCCCACGGCCGCCGACAGGGCGGCACCCGCCGCGAGCACCGGGGTGAGGGGATTGGCCAGTTCCTCCACGAACGCCGCCGGCAGGCTGATCCGCGTCGGCTCCTCGGAGGTGGTGACCCGGGCGGCGCGCTCCTCGGCCTCCGGCCGGCTCAGCCCCTCCTCCGTGCCGCCCAGCCGCTCCAGGACCCGCTCGGCGGGCATCAGGTGCCAGGGCGTGGTCTCCACCGGCGGGGTGACGGGCCGGGACAGCAGCTGACGGGCGCGCCAGGTGCCCAGGGCGAACGCCGCGGTCCCGGCGGTGGTGCCGGCCGCCGCGCCCCGGGCGGTGGCCTGCCACGGGAACGCCTGGAGGGCGGCGACCGCGCCGACCCCGCTGCCGCCCGCGGCCAGGATCCTGCTGTCCCGGTCCACCTGGGCGGCCACCCCCACCGCGTCCACGACCAGGCCGGCCGCCTCCAGGTCCGTACCCACCAGCAGGTGCGCGCCCCAGGGTGCCGGATCGCCCTCCGGGTGCACCCCGATCCCGCAGTCGGCGGCGGCCAGCGCCCGGCGGTCGCCCGACAGCAGCAGCACC
The DNA here is from genome assembly GCF_002794255.1 of Streptomyces carminius. GTDB lineage: Bacteria > Actinomycetota > Actinomycetes > Streptomycetales > Streptomycetaceae > Streptomyces > Streptomyces carminius. The sequence continues at coordinate 448,271 of NZ_PGGW01000067.1, read as the reverse complement.
GCCGCGCCCTCCGCCTGCAGTCCGCGCACGGAACGCGCCAGCCGGTCCCCGCCGGGAACGACGGTGTCGGCGAAGCCGAACAGCGGTTCCGGCCGGTCGCTGGCGAGCACCACCCGTGCCCCGGCACGGCGGGCGGCGGCGGCCACCGCGTCCGCGCCCGGTGCCTTCTGCCGGGCCAGCCCGGCCACGGCCAGCAACCGCCGCTCCCGGGCCAGGCCCAGTACGCGCTCACTGCCCTGCTTCCGCAGCCGCCGCGCGGCCTGCGCGCCCCTGCGGCCGCTCAGTTCCAGTTCCTCCAGCGGGCCCAGCACCCAGCCGTCCCCGTCGCGGTGCACGGTGTCGGTCCGCTCGGGCACGAAGAGGGCGAAGAGCCGCCGGGCCGTCTCCTCGGGGTCGGCGCCCTCCAGCGGCACCAGGTCGGTCAGCTCGTGGCGGCTGCCGCTGAGGGCCTCCTCGTCCAGCAGGACGGTGTCCAGCTGCCCCAGCCGCCGCAGCACCCCCCGGTCCATGACCGTGGTGCCCTTGAGCGCCAGGGCGCGGCCGAGCGTGGTGGCGAAGCCCTCCCGGCCCGCGTCCGGCGCCTTGGGCACGGCGGCGAGCGCCACCGCCAGTCCGCGGCGCGGTCCGGCGAAGGGCGCCGCCGCGGCCCCGGCCAGCGCTCCCAGCGACATCGACCGCTCGGTGTAGCGGTCGGCGCTGTCCCGGGGGGCGCGGCCGGCCCGCTCCTCCGCCTCGACGGGGTCGGCCGCCACGTCCTCCGGGCCGCGTACCAGCCTCGGCTCGGCCTCCTCCCAGGCCGCGCGGTGCGCGTCCGCCTCCCGCCACTGGGCGAGCCGCTGCACGACGTCGAGCGCGAGCCCGCCGCCGCGGGTGGCCAGACCCTGCGCCAGCGCGCTGACCACCGGCAGCAGCGACTCGGCCTGCTCCGGCCCGTGCAGCCCCCTGGTGATCGCCTCGCGCAGCCGCGGGTGGCGGGTGACGGCGGAGGTGAGCGCCGCCACCTCCGGCGGCAGCGGCGTCCAGGGCGCCAGCCGGTTGAGGGTGGACAGCCCCAGACCCACCGCGTCGGCCGCCAGGGCGGAGACCGACTGCCTGGTCCGCGGCCCCTCACAGGGGTGGTGCGGCTCCTGGCACCACTCCCCCTCGGCCTCCTCGCAGGGAACCTGCCGCTCGGCCCGCTCCACCAGCGCGACCAGTTCGCGTTCGGGCGGCGGTGGTGTCCCCAGACCCACCACCACCCGTCCCGAGGGGGCGTTCACCCGTGCCCAGTGCACCCGGGGGTGTCCCTCCAGAGCGCGTTCCACGCGCCGGGCCAGGAGCGCCCCGCCGGGGTTGTGCACCCCGTGGACGGTGATGTAGCAGCGGCCCGGCCGGGACCACGCCTCCCGCCGGGGCAGCCCGGTGAGACCGCCCGCGAGCTGCCCGGCCAGCCGTCCCGCGGTGCCCACCGCCTCCCGCGCCCCCGTCGTCAGCCCGTCGGGGACCAGCCCGAGCAGGGGCGGGACCGGCATACGCAGACCTGGCAGCATCGACATCGAGCACCGTGCCCTTCCAACCGCGGACCGACGGGACACCCGGCGGTCTCCGACCGCACCGCGGGGGCGGCACGGGCCGCCCCGGGTCCGGACACGACTCCGCCGAGTGGTTACACGCTCCGGATAACCCCTCGGGACCGCCTCACACCTGCCGGTCCGCTCCGGTGACGCGCGTCCCGCACGACCCCTCCCCCGGCGGCTCCCCCGCGGGCCGGCACGCGGCGGACCGCCCAGACCCCATACAGGCACAAATACAGGCACAAATACACGCACAAACAGGCGCCCCGGTGACGTGTCACCACGTGCGGAGCGGGAACCCCGGACCGCGGCACAGGCACCACACACAGCACACACCCGAGACAGCGGCCCGTTCCGGGTCGGCGGGAGGACATCGATGACCAGCGGGTACATGGGTCCCGAGGACTACGGCCGGGATCCGCTCGGAGACTTCCTCGCACGCTTCCTGGGTGCCCCGTCCTCCGGTGGGCGGCAGCCCGGCCCCCGGTACTTCGACTTCGTCCGGCTGATGAGCGAGCCCGCCCGGCAGCTCGTCACCGCCGCGGCCTCCTACGCGGCCAAGCACGGCAGCACCGACCTGAACACCGAGCACCTGCTGCGCGCGGCGCTCACCACCGAACCGACCCGCGCCATGGTCTCCCGCGCCGGCGGCGACCCCGACACGATCCTCGCCGAGATCGACCGGCGGGCCGGCGACGGACCGCCGCGCAACTCCATCGCCGTCAGTCCCGCCGTGAAGCGGGCCCTGATGGACGCCCACCAGGTCGCCCGGTCCGCGGGCGCCTCCTACATCGGGCCCGAGCACATGCTGGTGGCGCTGGCCGCCAACCGGGACTCCGCCGCGGGCCAGATACTCAACGCCGCCCACTTCGACGCGCGCTCCGGACTCCCGGAGAACTACCAGAGCGGCGGCCCGCCCCCGGGCGAGCACCCGCCCGCGCCCGGCCCGCACACCGCCCGGGGCGGCACGGGCACCCCCAACCTCGACAGGTACGGCCGTGACCTGACCGAGCTGGCCCGCGAGGGCCGCATAGACCCGGTGATCGGCCGGGACGAGCAGATCGAGCAGACCGTCGAGATCCTGGCCCGGCGGGGCAAGAACAACCCCGTGCTGATCGGTGAGGCGGGAGTCGGCAAGACCGCCATCGTGGAGGGCCTGGCGCAGCGCGTCGCCGACGGCGACGTGCCGGACAACCTGCTGGGCCGCCGCGTCGTCCAGCTCGACCTAGGCGGCATCGTCGCCGGCACCCGCTACCGGGGCGACTTCGAGGAACGGCTCACCGGCGTCATCGACGAGATCCGCGAGAACTCCGACGAACTGCTCGTCTTCATCGACGAGCTGCACACGGTGGTGGGGGCCGGAGGCGGCGGCGAGAGCGGCTCGATGGACGCGAGCAACATGCTCAAACCGGCCCTGGCCCGCGGTGAGCTGCACGTCATCGGCGCCACCACGCTGGAGGAGCACCGCCGCCACATCGAGAAGGACGCCGCGCTGGCCCGCCGCTTCCAGCCCGTCCTGGTCCCCGAGCCCACCACCGCCGACGCCGTGGAGATCCTGCGGGGCCTGTGCGACCGGTACGAGGCGCACCACCAGGTCCGCTACAGCGACGAGGCGCTGCTGGCCGCCGTCGAGATGTCCGACCGCTATCTGACCGACCGCTTCCTGCCGGACAAGGCGATCGACCTGATGGACCAGGCGGGCGCCCGGGTACGGCTGCGCTCCTCCACCCGCGGCACCGGGCTGCGCGCGCTGGAGCGGGAGGCCGAGCAGCTGCGCCGGGACAAGGACCAGGCCGTGGCCGACGAGGACTACGAACGGGCCAGGGAGCTGCGCGACCGGCTGTCCGAGGTGGAGCGCCAGCTGACGGAGGGGGACGGGAAACCGCCGGTGGGCGACCGCATCGCCGAGGTCGGCGTCGAGGACATCGCCGACATCGTCTCCCGGCGGACCGGCATCCCCGTCAGCAGCCTCACCCAGGAGGAGCGGGACAGGCTGCTGGGCCTGGAGGAGCACCTGCACCGCCGGGTGATCGGCCAGGACGAGGCGGTCTCCGCCGTCGCCGACGCCGTGCTGCGCTCCCGCGCCGGGCTCTCCAGCCCCGACCGCCCGATCGGCAGCTTCCTCTTCCTGGGCCCCACCGGCGTCGGCAAGACCGAGCTGGCCCGCGCGCTGGCGGAGGCGCTGTTCGGCACCGACGACCGGATGGTCCGGCTGGACATGAGCGAGTACCAGGAGCGGCACACCGTCAGCCGGCTGGTCGGCGCTCCCCCCGGCTACGTCGGCCACGAGGAGGCCGGCCAGCTGACCGAGGCGGTGCGCCGCCACCCGTACTCGCTGCTGCTCCTGGACGAGGTGGAGAAGGCCCACCCGGACGTGTTCAACATCCTGCTCCAGGTCCTCGACGACGGGCGGCTGACGGACTCCCAGGGCCGCACGGTGGACTTCACCAACACGGTCGTCGTGATGACCAGCAACCTCGGTTCGGAGGCGGTCACCGGGCGCGGCGGCGCGCTGGGCTTCACCTCCGGCGGCGCCGCGGGCGGCGAGGCCGACGAGGCGGCCCGCCGCGAACGGGTGCTGCGCCCGCTGCGGGAGCACTTCCGGCCGGAGTTCCTCAACCGGATCGACGAAATCGTCGTCTTCCGGCAGCTCTCCGACGAGCAGCTGCGGCGGATCACCGACATGCTGCTGGACGAGACCCGGCGCCGGGTCCACGCCCAGGACGTGGAGATCGACTTCACGCCGCAGGCCGTCGACTGGCTGGCCCGGCACGGCTACCAGCCCGAGTACGGGGCCCGGCCGCTGCGCCGCACCATCCAGCGCGAGGTGGACAACCAGCTCTCCCGGATGCTGCTCGGCGGCGAACTGGCCCCGCACACCCGGCTCCGGGTCGAGGTGGCGGACGGACGGCTGGTCTTCGAGCGGGACCCGGCCGCCGCCGCGGCCGGTGGCGGCGAACTCGGCTGAGCGCGCGACCGGCGGCGGGTTGGTGTACGGGGGCGGGCCCCGGCAGTCGCCGGGGCCCGCCCCCGTACACCAACCCGCCGCCCGGCCCGTGCACCGCCGGGCGCGGCGGGTGTGCTCAGTACTTCTTGGTGCGGCCGGTGAGTGCGTCCCGGACCCGGTCGACCATGCCCACGCCCGGCCCGAGGATCTTGTTGGCCGGAGGGGTGTCCGGGGCCGAGGGGTGCGGGCGGGTGGGAGCCGCCTTCTTGGCCATCCGGGCCTTGTCGCCGAGCTTGTCGAGCTGCTCCCCGGTCGCCGCCTGGCGCAGCCGCGGGAAGAGGTTGTCCTCCTCGTCCCGGATGTGCTCGCGGATCTCCTGCATCAGCTCGCCGATGAGCCGGTCGAACTCGGGATCGTCCGCGTCGCGGCCCTCCAGTTCCTTCATGGTCCGCTCCGCCCCGGCGTGGTCCTCGAGCTCCTTGTCGGCGATCTCGTCGCCGTCCGGCAGGAAGTCCCGCACCGCGGGGTACAGGTACTGCTCCTCGGCGACGGAGTGCCGGACCAGCTCGATGACGGCCTCGTCCGCGTACTCCTTGCGCCGCTCGTCCCCCATGGGCAGAGCCTCGATCCTGCCGAAGAGCTCCTCGACCTCCCGGTGGTCCGTGGTCAGCTCCTGGATGATGTCCCCACCGTGTCCCATGGTCTTCTTCCCTTCGCTCACCCGTGTCGCATACGCCCGCGATCGCGGGCGTATGCGACACGTTCCCGGAGGGCGGAGCGTCTAACGTGTTCCTGACGGTCCGTCACACCCGCGGCGGCGGAACGGACCGGGTGAACGAACGGCGCGGCGACGCGGAGCCGCGGCCTCGCAGGCCGTGACTCCGCGTCGCCGCGCGGACGGCTGGGCGGCGGCCCGGACGGCCGCCCCCCGCCGACTGCTACTTCTGGGTCAGCATGCCTTCCCGCAGCCGTGCCAGCGCCCTGCTCAGCAGACGGGACACGTGCATCTGCGAGATGCCGAGCTCGGCTCCGATCTCCGACTGGGTCATGTCCCCGCCGAACCGCATCTGCAGGATGCGCCGGTCCCGCTCGTCCAGCTGCTCCATCAGCGGCTTGAGCGCCTGGAGGTTCTCGACCTTCTCCAGGGCGGGGTCGACGTCCCCGAGCTGGTCGGCCAGCGGGGTGTCCTTGCCCTCGTCGCCCACCGGAAGGTCCAGGGAGCCCGCGACATAGCCGTTGCTGGCCACCTGTCCCTCGATGACCTCCTCCACCGTCACGCCCATGAACTCGGCCAGTTCGTCGGTGGTGGCGGAGCGGCCCAGCCGGCGGCCCAGCTCCTCGTTGGCCCGGGCGAGCTCGATGCGCAGCTCCTGCAGCCGGCGCGGGACGCGCACGGCCCAGCTGGTGTCCCGGAAGAAACGCTTGATCTCACCGACGATGTAGGGCACGGCGAACGAGGTGAACTCCACCTCGCGGGACAGGTCGAAACGGTCGATCGCCTTGATCAGCCCGATGGTGCCGACCTGCACGATGTCGTCCATCGGCTCGGCACGGTGACGGAAACGGGAGGCGACGTAGTTCACCAGCGTCAGGTTGAGTTCGATGAGGGTGTTGCGCGCGTACTGGTACTCGTGCGTGCCCTCCTCCAGCTCTCTCAGCCGCTCGAAGAACAGCTTCGACAGCTGTCGCGCGTCACGCGGCGCGACCTTCCCCGCATCCTCGATTCTCGGCAGATCAGGGGAGGTCGTCTCCTGCTCCTGGCCCGGCAAGACGTCACTGCTCGTCAGCTGAACCTCTGGGCTCAGGCTACGCATATGCCCTCCTCGTTTGACCTGTCATGTGCAGCACGGCGCGTACCCCCACTAGGACGGCTCACACCCCCATCCGGGTGAGGTTTTCATAGCGGACACACGATGTCCGGTTGGCACCCTGGGCAAACACAAGCATATCGGAATTACCGTCCGCACATCAGAGCGATGGACGAAACACTCGGGAGCGCCCGTACCGCCCGCGCGACACCCGGCCCGGCGCACGGTCCGACAGCGCTCCGCCCCCGCCATCCGTCACGGAGTGTGATGGATGACGGGGGCGGAGGCGGTCCGCGGGCTCCGGAGCCGACCGGGCCCGGCGGCGGCCCGGCGTCAGCGCCGGGCGTGCCGGCCCCGGGCCCGCGGCTGCCCCGGAGCCGGCGCACCGACCGCGCCCACCACCGGATCCGGCGCCCGCCCGGCGCCGGGAACCTCCACGGCGGGGAGCACGCCGGCCCGGGACCGGCCCCGGGCGCGCAGGTACTCGAAGACGATCGGCAGCACCGAGAGCAGCACGATGCCGACCAGGATGAGCTCGATGTTCTCGTGGACGAACCGCACCTGCCCGAGCGCCGCCCCGAGCAGCGTCACCCCCGCGCCCCACAGCACGCCGCCGATGATGTTGAAGGTGAGGAAGGAGCGGTAACGCATCCCGCTGACACCGGCGACGATGGGCGTGAAGGTCCGTACGATCGGCACGAAGCGGGCCAGCACCAGCGACTTGGGCCCGTGCTTCTCGAAGAACTCGTGTGCCTTCTCCACGTTCTCCTGCTTGAACAGCCGGGAGTCCGGGCGCCGGAAGAGCGCGGGCCCGACCTTCCGGCCGAACATGTAGCCGACCTGGTCGCCGAGGACGGCGGCCACCACCACCAGCACGCAGACCAGCCACAGCGGTTGGTGCAGGTACTGGTCGGTGGCGACCAGCAGCCCCGCGGTGAACAGCAGCGAGTCGCCGGGGAGGAAGAAGCCGAAGAACAGCCCCGACTCGGCGAAGACGATGCAGAGGATGCCGATCAGGCCGAAGGTCTGGATGAGGTGGTCCGGGTCCAGCCAGCCGGGACCGAGCGCGACGGTGGTCACGAGTACATGCTCCTGGGGAGATGCCATGCGCCGGGGGAGACCGCAGACGCATGCGCCGCCCGGACGTCGTGGGGCCGGGTGACGCCCACCGGCACAATCTACCGCGCGATCCCCCGGGAACTCCCCGCCTTCGGCTGCGGGAGTACGGCGTGCGGGGAGCGGCACCGCCCGCCCACCAGGACATGGTGGACGGGCGGTGCCGCTCCCCGCAGGTCGGAGGACGGGCCCGGACTAGGGAAGGTACCTCTCGACGGCGGCGGCGCCCCGCTCCTCCAGTTCCTTCCTGGCCCGTTCCACCCGCTCCGGGGTGGGCTCGCGGCCGGACAGCCTGACCAGGTCCTCCGGGTCGATCGGCTGGTCGCTGCCGGTGCGCAGGTGCGGTCGCGGCCCGGCGGACTCGTCCTTGTCGCGTTCACCCTTCACAGCGAACCTCCTCTGCTCGGTTCGGCCCCGAATCCGGGGTTGCCTGGTGCGTACCCCCGCATATCGCGCTGATTCCGCCGTACGGTTCCCTCCCGGGCCCCGGGGCGACACCCGCTACACCCGCCCCTCGGGGTTGTCCTCGGAGAACTTGCGGGTGTCGCGAGGCTCGACATAGGGCTCCTCGTCCGGCGAACGGCCCCCCTGGATCGCCCGTCCGCGCTCGATCTCGGCGTTGAACTCCTGCCCCAGCAGGATCACGATGTTCGTGATCCACAGCCAGATCAGGAAGATGATCACACCGGCCAGGCTGCCGTAGGTCTTGTTGTAGTTGCCGAAGTTGGCGACGTAGAAGGCGAAGCCGGCCGACGCCACCATCCACAGCAGTACGGCGAGCAGACTCCCGGGGCTGATCCAGCGGAAGCGGCGCTTGACGTTGGGCGCGGCCCAGTACAGCAGCGCGATCATGAAGGCCACCAGGAGGACCAGCACCGGCCACTTGGCGATGCTCCACACCGTCAGGAACGTGTCGCCCAGACCGATGATGTCACCGGCCCGCTGCGCCAGACCACCGGTGAAGACCACCGCGACCGAACTCACCGCCAGCAGGATCAGCAGGGCCAGCGTGATGCCCACCCGCAGCGGCAGTGTCATCCAGATCGGGCGGCCCTCCTCGATGTCGTAGACGGCGTTGGAGGCCCGCATGAAGGCGGCCACGTAGCCGGACGCCGACCACACCGCCAGGGCGATACCGACGATCAGCGCGATCCCGGCGGCACCCTGGTTGTTCTGGAGCTGCCTGAGCATGTCCAGCAGGATGTCGCGCGCGGCGCCGGGGGCCAGGGTGCTGATGTTGTCGATCAGGGGCTGGATGGCGGACCTGCCGATCACCCCCAGGATCGACACCAGGGCCAGCAGCGCGGGGAAGATGGACAGCACCGCGTAGTAGGTGAGGGCGGCCGCCCAGTCCGTGAGGTTGTCGCCCTTGAACTCGGCGCCCGTGCGTTTCAGCACGCCCTTCCAGGACTTCTTCGGCAGGTCGGCCGGCTTCTGCGCTTCTCGGCCGGACTCCTCCGGCTCGTACTGCCGGTTTTCGTGTTCGGACATCGTGTACCTCGCCGGAGCTGGGGCGGCCGCCCCGTCAGGGGGCGGCCGACGGTCGGCGTCGGCGGTCGGATCTCCCCGCGCCGCCGCGCGGACGCCCGGAGGGGGGCGTCCGCGGTCGCAACGGTTGTCGTCGTGCCGGTCGTCCCGGCTAGCGGCCCGTCGTGCCGGGACGCTGCCCGCGGGCCTCCCCAGCGACGCTCTGCCCGGACTGACGTGCCTGGCCCTTGACCTCGCCGGCCTGCCCGCGGGCCTCCTCCGCGGTGGTGCGGGCCGCGTCCGTGGCGGTCTCCTTGACCTGCTGGGCCGCCTGCTGCGCGGACTGGGTGGCGTCCTGCTTCAGGTGCTCCACCGACTCCATCGCCGCTTCCCTGACCGGCCCGGCCTTCTCGGCCAGCCGCTCGGCGGCCTGCTCCTCGGTCCGCGAGCTGCGCGCCATCGAGGCGGCCAGCAGCCCGGCGCCGAAGGCCACGACACCGGCGGCCAGCGGGTTGCCCTGGGTCTTGCGGGCGGCGTGCTGGGGTGCGGACTTCACGGCCTCGCCGGCCTGCCCGGCGCCCTCACGCGCCCGTTCCGCGGTCTGCCGCGCGCTGTCCGTGGTGTGCTGCGCGGTCTCGGAGGTGCTACCCATCACTCGCTCCCGAACTACGGTCATCCTGTTGCGCGCCCGCTCCCCGCGGCGGCGCACCGCGTTACGCGGGTTGGCATGGTCGGCGAGCCGGCTCACGTCCTCGGTCAGCTCCTGCCGGGTCGTGTCGATCTGAGCCCTCAGCTCGTCGGGTGACGTGCCCACTTGGCATCCTCCTTGAGAGTTTCGACCGTGCGTTCGGGCTTGGAGACCTCCCGCATCCGGGAACGGCCCATCACGTACAGCGCGATGGCGGCCACCGCCCACAGGGCGGTGACGATGAGGGCCGCCCAGCCCCAGTCCATGACGTTGGCCAGGGCGAAGACGATCGCCAGCGAGGCGAACAGGGCCGTCATGTATCCGGCGAACCCGGCTCCGCCGAACATGCCGGCGGCCTTGCCGGCCTTGGTGGCCTCCTCGCGGATCTCGGCCTTGGCCAGCTCTATCTCCTGCCGGAACAGTTTCTGTGCGTCGGAGGTGACGGCGGACAGCAGCTCACCGATCGAGCGGTCCTCGTCCGTCCGGTCCGTCCGCTGGGTGACGTGCGCCATCTCAGCCCACCTCCGGCCGACGGGGTGCGTCCGCACCGTAGGTGCCGGTGCCGTAGGCGCCGGCGGACCCGTAACCGGGCTCGCCGTAGCCCGGCATCGGCCGGACGTCGCCGTCGCCGCCCGCGGTGACCGGTGCGCCCGGAGCCGGCGTGTACCCCTCGGGGGCGTACTCGTTCCGGCCTGCCGTGTGCTCCCGGCCGGCGCCGTCCGAACCGTGCTGGACGTTCTTGCCCGCCTTCGCCAGCCGGCCGACCGCGAACCCGGCCACCGCCGCGCCGGCCAGGAAGGCGCCCGGGCGGCGGCGGGCGAACGACTCCAGCCCCTCGACCAGGCCGCCCGCGCCCCGCTCCTCCAGCATGTCCGCGGCCCGGCGGCTGCCGTCGGCGGCCTGGGAGACCAGGTTCCGCACCGGGGAGTCGGACCGGGTGTTCTCCGCCATGCCGGACAGGTCGTCGGCCCACTGACGTATGGTGTCGGCCGTCCTCCTGGTCTGCGAGTCGGCTTCCCGCGTCGCGCGCTCCTTCAGATGGCCGGCCATGCCGACGACCTGGTGGCGCGCCTCGCCCGTCACATGCCCGGCCTGCTCCCTGGCGCTGCCGGCCACGGTGCCGGCCGCGTCCTTCGCCCGGTCGGCCGTGGCCCGGGTCTCCTGCTTCGCGGCCTGCCCCGTCTGCTGGGCGGGGCCGTTGCTCAGGTTCGGAGATTCACTCACCGGTGCCTCCTGTCGCTGCGTCTGCTTCGGTAGTTTTGCGCTGTATATGACTAACACCTCACAACGACCGAAGTACCCTTCCTTTCGCGCAGCATTCGCATAACATGCCTTCTGTCCCGCCGGGCGTGTCCGGCCGGGCCCACGGCGAGGTCCGCCCGGTGAGCGGACCCTCCGGACGGACCTGCGAGCCGACGGCTCAACGGTGGCGGCGGCGCTTGCCCTCCTCGCCCTCGGTCGCCTCCTCGATGCGCTCCTTGCGCACCTGCCCCCCGACGGTCTCCTCCTCGGTGTGCTCCTCGGTGGACAGCCGCACCCTCTCGACCGGGCGGACCTCGGTCTCGACCACCGGACGCTCCTCGTGCAGGGTCACCTCGTGCTCGGCCTCGGTGATCTCCGGGCCGTTCATGGCCCGGTCGGCGTTCTCCTCGGTGATGGGCTCGCGCTCGACGCGGACCTCCTCGCGCCGCACGGGGACCGTCTTCTGCACGTCCTCGGTGACCACGTACTTGCGCAGCCGCGCCCGTCCGGCCTCCTGGCGCTCGACGCCGACGCGCATCTCCTCCTCGGAGCGCGTCATCGCGTCGTCGCCCCGTCCGCCGGCCGTCTTGGCCCTGCCGGTCCTCCCGGTCGTCCCGGTCGTCCCGGTCGTCCCGGTCGTCCCGGCGCGTCCCGTTCCCCGGCCGGTCTCCTGCCCCTGGGTGCCCCAGTCCACGCCGTAGTACTGGTACAGCCGCCGCTCCTCCTGCTCGGACAGGTGGCCGCCCTGGTCCACGTCCACATGGGGAGCGCCCTTGACCTGGTCCTTGGTGTACGGAACCTCCAGGTGGTCCTCCACCATGGCGGCGTCGTGGATCGGCACGAAGGTCTCACTGGTGCCGAACATCCCGGTGCGGACGCTGGCCCACTCCGGCTCACCCGTGGCGTCGTCGAGGAAGACGTGCCCGGTCTCCCCGATCTTCTTCCCCTCGGCGTCGTACACCTGGTGGTCCAGCACCTGGGGTATCTGCTCCTTGGTGATCATGGAGATCTCCTCGCTGGCGGTTCCTCTCGCGGTACGTGGCGCGGGTAACCCCGGACACTTCGCAAAAACCAGCAAAGCGGACATATTTCAAATAACTCGTTCTACCGTCTAAACAGTGACAGAAGACGCGGAAGTGAGACACCTCCTCCACCCCGCGGAACGTCCGGGCCGTCCACCGTGTAGCACCGGGCTCGGGGGGTACTTTCCGGCGGTGACCGGTACGGGCCGGACCCGTACCGGTCGTTTCCGTGAGCCATTCACCCGAGGGGCCACCGGGCCCGGAAGGAGACGTCCGTGCCGCTGCGGCTCGAGGACTACGCCCTGCTCGGCGACACGCACACCGCGGCGCTGGTCGGCTACGACGGTTCGATCGACTGGCTGTGCATACCCCGGTTCGACTCCGACGCCTGCTTCGCGGCGCTGCTGGGCCGTCCCGAGCACGGCCAGTGGCTGCTCGCCCCCGGCGACCGGGCCCGGCCACTGGCGCGCCGCTACCGGGGCGACAGCCTGGTGCTGGAGACCGAGTACGCGGGCCCCGAGGGCAGGGCCCGCGTGATCGACTGCATGCCCGTCCACACCCCCACCGACGGGCCCGGCGGCAATGGGCAGCCCACGGTGATACGCATCGTCGAGGGACTTCAGGGACGGGTCCGGTTCCACTCCCGGCTGCGGCCGCGCTTCGACTACGGGCTCACCCCGCCCTGGCTGCGCCCCGAGGGTCGCAGAGTGCGCGCCTACGCCGGGCCGGACGTGCTCGTCATCGACTCCGACGCGGACCTCACCGTCCGGGACGGCGACTGCACCGCCGACTTCTCCGTCCGCGCGGGCGACCGGGTGGGCTTCCGGATGGCCTGGAGGGGGCCGCGGGACGAAGAGCCCGGCCCCTTCGGCACGGCGGAGGCGGTCGGCACCGCGGAGGACACCGAGCGGTGGTGGCAGACGTGGGCCGACCAATGCACCCACACCGGCGAGTACCGCGACGCGGTGGTGCGGTCACTGGTGACCCTCAAGGCCCTGAGCTACTCCCCCAGCGGCGGCATCGTCGCCGCCCCCACCACCTCGCTGCCCGAGCGACTGGGCGGTGTGCGCAACTGGGACTACCGCTACTGCTGGCTGCGCGACGCCACCTTCACCCTGCTGACGCTGCTGGACGCCGGATACGAGCAGGAGGCGGTCGCCTGGCGCGAGTGGCTGCTGCGCGCGCTGGCCGGGGCCCCCCGCCGCATGAACATCCTCTACGGCATCGAGGGGGAGCGCCTGCTGACCGAGGCCGAGCTGGACTGGCTGCCCGGCTACGAGCACTCCCGTCCGGTGCGCATCGGCAACGCCGCCTCCGGCCAGCTCCAGCTCGACGTCCACGGCGAGCTCATGGACGCCCTGCACCAGGCCAGGGTCCGGGGCATACCGCCGGACCAGGACGCCTGGCGGGTGCAGCAGGTGCTGATGGACTTCCTGGAGTCCCACTGGCGCGATCCCGACAACGGCATCTGGGAGATGCGCGGCCCCCGCCGCGACTTCACCCACTCCAAGGTCATGGCGTGGGTCGCCGCCGACCGGGCGGTGAAGGCGGTGGAGGAGTTCGGCCTCGACGGTCCGGCCGACCGGTGGCGGCGGCTGCGGCACGAGATCCACCGGGACGTGTGCGCGTACGGCTACGACACCGAGCGCGAGACCTTCACCCAGTACTACGGCTCCACGACGCTGGACGCGTCGCTGCTGCTCATCCCGTCCGTGGGCTTCCTGCCCGCGGACGACCCGCGGATGAAGGGCACCGTGGCCGCCGTCGAGCGGGAACTGCTGGCGGACGGCTTCGTCCAGCGCTACACGATGGGACCGCGGACCGCCGCCGTGGACGGCCTGCCCACGGGCGAGGGCGCCTTTCTGCCCTGCACCTTCTGGCTGGCCGACAACTACATCCTGCAGGGCCGCCGCCAGGAGGGCAGGGAACTGTTCGAACGGCTGCTGGCGGTACGCAACGACCTGGGGCTGCTCTCGGAGGAGTACGACACCGGCCACCGCCGGCTGATCGGCAACTTCCCCCAGGCCCTCTCCCACATCCCGCTGGTCGACACCGCGCAGAACCTCTCCTCGGAGCAGGGCCCGGCCCAGCGCCGCTCCGGCGCGGGGCGGTCCGCCGCTGTCAGCCCGCGGGCCTCAGCTCGACGACCGTCTTGACGTCGTCAGGGTGCCGCTCGAAGGCCTCCTCCCAGGACTCCAGCGGCACCCGGCGGGTGATCAGCGCGTCCAGCCAGCCGCGGTCCGCCTCGGCCAGAGCGGCGGCCGCGGCGGCGTAGTGGCGCAGGTTGGCGTTGACCGTCCCCACCACCACGGAGTTGTCCAGCACCAGATCGCGGTTGATGTACCCGGCGTCCACCTCCAGGGTGCGCCCGGCCGGCGAGAGCCCGGTCAGGCACAGCACCCCGTAGGGGCCCATGCCCGCCATGGCGCCGAAGACGACCGACGCGGCACCGGTGGCCTCGATCACCAGGTCCGGACGCACCCGCGTCATCACCTCCTCCACGTCCGCGTGGTGGTACTCGGCGCCCAGCCGCCGCACCAGTTCGGGCTTGACGCCCGACTCGGCCCGGTCCAGGACATGGACCTCCAGCCCGCGCTGCCGGCCGAGCAGCGCGGCGAGCAGACCGATCGGCCCGGCCCCTGTGACCAGTACGGAGTGCGGGGCGAACCAGGAGCGGGCGCCGATCCGCTCGATCTGGTCCCAGGCCTTGGCCACCACGGTGGCGGGCTCCAGCAGCACCCCGACATGTTCCAGAGACGGGTCCAGACGCACGGCGTAGTCGGCCTCGACCGTCCAGGAGGTCGCGGCGTAGCCGTCCAGGCCCTTGATGCCCCGCTCGGTGAAGCGCCCGTTGCGGCACATGTCGAACCAGCCGTGGGCACAGGCCCCGCACGGCACCGGGTCGGGCCGGCGGACGACCCCGACCACCAGGTCGCCCGGTACGAGGCCGCTCGCGGGCGGCGCCTGGCGCACCCGGCCCAGCGACTCGTGGCCGATGACCAGCCTCTCCCGCCCCTCCCGCGGGGTCCCGTACAGGCCCTCCACGATCTCCCGGTCGGTGCCGCAGATCCCGACGGCCAGACCGTCCACCAGCAGTTCCCCCTCCCCCGGCACGGGGTCGGGGAGGGTGTCGAGACGCAGCGAGTTCTTCTGCTCCGGGACCACGGTCAGCGCTTGCACGGCCACTCCTGTCGAGACGGGGGGATGCCGGGGGGACGGTGACTTCCGTGCACCCGGGTACCCCCGGTCCCGGGCGGACACGCGCCCGTCACCGCGCGCGGCGGTCCGCTCCTCCCCCGCCGCGGCTCCGGCCCCCGCGCCGCTCCCGGCGCCGCGCCGCCAGGAGCGGAGCCGCCGCCGGGGCCAGGGCGACGGCCAGATACGGTACGGCGGCCAGCGCCAGCAGCGGCCCCGGCGCCAGCCGCGCCGAGCCCAGGGCGTAACCGGCGAAGACCAGCACCGCCACCACCTCCGAACCGAAGCCGGCGATCGAGGTGACCGTGGCCCTGGCCCGGTCCCGGACGCGCTCCTGGAGCCGGGCGTCGGCCGTGACCATGGCCCACTGGAAGACACCGAAACCGGCGGCGACGGCCGCCATCCCCGCCGGGTGGCCGCCGGCCGCCCCGGCGGCCAGGCAGAGCGCACCGGCGGCCAGCACGGGTGCGAGGCGCCGGGCACCGTACCCGGCGCACCAGCCGCCCACCGCGGTACCGGCCTCGACCAGCAGCACCAGCAGGGGCACGGCGGTCCCGTCCACGCCGGTGGCGGCGGCGAGCAGCGGCACGTACTCGTCCAGCGCCGTGGTGCCCGTCAGCACCGCCGCCAGGAGCAGCCGGCGCCGTACGGCGGGCTCCCGCCGCACCTCGGCCAGTCCGGCGCGCAGCACGGCGCGGAACGCCCCGCCGCCCTCCTGTTCACCGTCCTCCTCCCCGCCCTCCCCGCCGTGCCCGGCTTTCCCGGAGTCCGCGCCGTGCTCCTGCCGGGGGCCGCGGGACTCCGGAAGCGCCCATCCGGCACCGGCGGCCAGCAGGCACCCGGCCACGCTCGCGGCTCCCAGCGCCCCGTAGCCGCCCACCGCCAGCACGGGCGCGGCCAGCGCGGTCGCCAGCGCCACCGCCGTGGTGCGCAGCGCCTGCGCGCGGCCCATCAGCCGGGCGTAGTCACCGGCCGCGCCGCGGCGCGTCAGCTCCTCGTGGACGAGCGCCTCCAGGGCGCCCGAGGCCAGCGCGGTACCGGTGCCCCAGAGCACGAAGCCCGCGGCGAACGACGGGTAGCAGGGCAGCGCCGTCCACAGGGCGAAGCCCGCGGCGGTCGGCAGGGAGGACAGCGCCACCAGCCACCGGCGGGAGAAGACGTCCGCCCACACGCCCGAGGGCACCTCGAGGGCGAACGAGGTCACCGACCAGATGACGAACAGCGAGGAGATCTCCGCGCCGGACAGCCCGGTGTCGGCGAACAGCACCGCGTAGAGCGGGTACAGCAGGACGAACTCGTCCAGGAAGGCGTGCGCGTACAGCCTGCGTGCCAGTGATCTGCGCGCGGGATCGCGCCGGGAGCGGGAGGTGGGTCAATGTCGTCGGGCCATACCGGCAGCGTACGGCCGCGGCCCGCGGCGCACCACGGATTTCCGTTCCGCGCCCGGCGGAACCGCGACAGACTGGGGGCATGTGCCGAAGCATCAGGACACTCCGACCGCCCATGACCCCCGAGGTGACCGACGAGGACGTCCGGGCCGCGGCCCTGCAGTACGTCCGCAAGGTCTCGGGGTTCCGCGCTCCCGCCGCCCACAACCGCGCCGCGTTCGAGGAGGCCGTCGACGCGGTCGCCGAGGCGACCCGGCGGCTGCTGGACGGGCTGGAGGTACGCGGCCGGGGCGCCGCGCGGACGGACACCTGAGCGGGCCCCGGACCGCCGTCACTCCCGGGGGCGCAGCCGGGCGAGCGGGGGCGGCAGCTCACCGGTGTGCACCACGCCCAGCCGCCGGGTGGCGCGGGTGAGGGCGACGTAGAGGTCGCCCGGGCCGCGCGGCGAGTCGGCCAGGATCCGTTCCGGCTCGACGACCAGGACCGAGTCGAACTCCAGCCCCTTCGCCGCGGGGACGTCGAGCACCGCCACCGTGCTCTCCAGCCGTACGTCCGGGCCGGTCTCCGCCCCCGGGACGGCCGACGCGACCGCCCGCCCCAGCCGGGCCAGCCGCGCGGTGGGCACGATCACCCCCAGCCGCCCCTCCCCCACCGCGGCCGCCTCCTCCGCCACCAGGGCGGCCAGCGCGGCGGACAGCTCGCCGGGCGGCACACGCAGCCGCCACGGCCGGGTCCCGGTGGACCGCACCGGGCGCGGCGCCTCGAACACCGCGCCGTGTGCGGCGGACACCTCGGCGGCGATCTCCGCGATCTCGGCGGGGGTCCGGTAGTTGACCTCCAGCCGCTCCAGCCGCCACCGGTTCCCCAGCCACGGGGCGAGCGCCTCCTCCCAGGAGGCGGCCCCGGCCGCGGCGCCGGTCTGGTCGATGTCCCCGACCAGGGTCATCGACCGGCTCGGGCAGCGCCGCGCCAGCAGCCGCCAGTCCATCGCGGACAGCTCCTGCGCCTCGTCCACCACGATGTGCCCGAAGGCCCAGGTGCGGTCGGCCGCCGCGCGCTCGGCGGGGGTGCGGCCGTCCGCCTCGTCCTGGCGCTCGGCCAGCCGCTCGGCGTCCAGCAGGTCGTGGACGGTGAGGATTTCCGCCTCCTCGCCCTCCTCCAGGTCGGTGGAGCGGGAACCGTGGGCGATGTCCAGCGCCTCCTGGGCGAGGGCGGTACGCGTGCGGCGCTCGGCCTCGGCCGCGGCGCGGGACGCCCGGTCGTCCTCCCCCAGCAGTTCGGCCGCCTCGTCCAGCAGGGGGACGTCCGACGGGGTCCACCGGCTTCCGGGCGCGCGCAGCAGCAGCGCGCGCTCGGCGGGGGTGAGGCCGGGGGCGGCGGACGCCAGCCGCCCGGGCGAGGCGTACAGCTCGGCCAGCAGCCGCGGCGGGGTGAGGTACGGCCACAGCGCGTCGACCGCCGCGCGCACCCCGGGGTCGGCCCGCAGCTCCCGGCGGATGTCCTCGGCGCCGTCCACGCCGAGCAATCCGTCGGACGCCTCGGCGAGCGGCTCGCCGGAGGGGTTCTCCCGGGCCTCCAGCTCCTCCAGCAGCCTCATCGCCTCGGCGGGCACCCCGTCGAGCACGTCCTGCTCGACCAGCTCGGCGGCCCGCCGGGCGAGGGCGTCCAGGACGAGCCGGACGAACACCGGGCGGGCCCGGTTGTGCGGCAGCCCCGTGGCACGGGCCCGGTCCCGGGCTGCCGCCAGGTCCCCGGGGCCGAGCCGGACGCTCCGGCCGCCCCAGTCGGCCTCCAGCCCGTCCTCCGGGATCCGCTGCCGGTCGCGCACGGCGGCGGCCACCACCTCCGCCATGACCGCCCGGCCCTTGACCTCGGCGGCCCCGGGCGGTTCGGCGCCGTCCGCGGTGATCCCGGGGTACAGCTCGCCGACGGTCGCCGGCAGGACGCTGGTCTCGCCCAGGGAGGGCAGCACCTCGCCGACGTACCGCAGGAAGACCGGACTGGGGCCGACCACCAGCACCACGCTCCTGGCCAGCCGCTCCCGGTGGGTGTAGAGAAGATAGGCGGCCCGGTGCAGGGCCACGGCGGTCTTCCCGGTGCCGGGACCGCCCTGCACGACCAGCACACCGGCGTGCGGGGCGCGGATGACCCGGTCCTGCTCGGCCTGGATGGTCCGCACGATGTCGCCCATCCGGCCGGTCCGGTCGGCGTCCAGGGCGGCCAGCAGCGCGGCCTCACCCGTCAGCCCCGCCGGTCCCGGCGCCCCGGCCTCGCCGGCCGCGTCCGGGCCGAGCAGCTCGTCCTGGAGTCCGGTCACCCGCCGGCCGCCGGTACGGATGTGCCTGCGCCGCCGCACACCCTCCGGAGTGAATCCGGTGGCGGTGTAGAAAGGCCGTGCGGCGGGTGCCCGCCAGTCGACCAGCAGCGGTTCCAGGTCGGCGTCGGCCGTTTTCCCGTCCGCCCCGCCGAGGATTCCGATGCGTCCGATGTAGCGGCGCACACCGTCGCACATGTCGAGGCGCCCGAAGCACAGGCCGTGCTCCGCGGCGTTCAGGCGGCCGATCCGCTCCTGGGCGCGCGCGGCGGCGGACTCCCGCTCCAGCAGGGCCTGTTGACCCCTGCCGACCTGGGCGAGCGCCTGCGCGAACCGTTCCTCCTCCTGGGCCCGGAGTTCGTCCAGCCGACGGTACAGAAGGCTGAGACGACGCTGTTCCACCTCGATTTCCCGCCTTGACACAGCGGATCCCCATTCACTAGAATTAGATTTGTGCGCCAGTTGTGCACAAATCCAGAAAAAGCATGAACTGGCGAATATAGCGAACGACGGGAACGGTCATCAAGTGCCGTCGGTGAACTATCCCGAATTCCCCGTTTTCCCTTTCCGCGTTTCTCCGGCTGCCCGCTACCGCCCTGTCGAGCCGTCGATCCGCTCGCGCAGGATGTCGGCGTGACCCGCGTGCCGGGCGGTCTCCTCGATCATGTGCACCAGGATCCAGCGCAGCGTCGGCGCCGGAGTCTCGCGCAGCGACCGGGCCCCCGGGCGGTCCAGCCGGTCACAGGCCGCGACGATCCGGTTCGAGCGGTCGGCCGCCGCCCGGTAGGCGGCCAGCAGTCCGTCCGCCGTCTCGCCGGGTGCGGGCGGTGCGCCGTCGTCCAGCGGTTCGTCCCCCTCACCCGCGAACGCCCAGCCGAACCAGTTGTGCTCGACCGCCGTCAGATGCTTCACCAGGCCCAGGAGGCTGGTGCCGGAGGGCACGCCCGGAGCACGGGCCGCCTCCCCGGGCACTCCGGTCGCCTTGGCGGCTACGGCCTCCCGCAGGTAGCCGAGAAAGGCCAGCAGGGTCTCCCGCTCGGCGGCGTCGATCCCGGGCGGCCGCACGTCACCGCGCCACGTGTCCGTCATGTCCGTCCTCCGAAGAACACCGCCCCGGCGGGCGGCTGCGCCGCTTCACTCCGGGCTGGTTCACGACTACTTTCACGGGAGCGCTCCCAGAGCCTTTCCCCGCCCGGTCATCCATGTGAGGAGCCGCGAGCATGCCACAGCCTCCGTCACCCCCGCTTCCCCGGCGGCGTACGACCCGTGTCACGTCCCGCTCGCTGACCGCCGCCCTGGCCGCCGTCCTGACCTCCGTCCTGGCCCTGGGTGCGGCGGCACCGGCCGGTGCCGCCGCACCCACCGGGAAAGCCGGCAATCCGTACGCCGGCGCCCGGGGCTATGTGGACCCCGAGTGGTCCGCCCGTGCCGCCGCCGAACCGGGCGGCGCGGCCGTCGCCGGTCAGCCCACCGCGGTCTGGCTCGACGAGATCGCCGATGTCGGGGGCCGGGGCGACGCCATGGGCCTGCGCGACCACCTCGACGCCGCCCTCGCGCAGAACGCCGACCTCGTCCAGCTCGTCCTGTACGACCTGCCCGGCCGCGACTGCGAGCGGGAGAATCCCAGCGGCGAGCTGGGCCCCGCCGAACTCGACCGCTACAAGAGGGAGTTCGTCGATCCCATCGCCGACGTCCTCGCCGACCCCGACTACGCGGACCTGCGGATCGCCGCCGTCGTCGAACCCAACTCGCTGCCCCGGCTGGTCACCAACACCGGCAGCGCCTGGAACGCCACCTTCGCCTGCGAGGCGGTCATGGAGAACGGCGCCTACGTCCAGGGGGTGGGCCACGCCCTGGCCGAGCTGGGCGCCCTGCCGAACGTCCACCCCTACCTGGACATCAGTCATCACGGACTGCTGGGCTGGGAGGAGAACCGCGACGCGGCCGCCCGGCTGCTGTACGAGACCGCGGCGCGCGCGGACGCCGTGGACCTGGTGCGCGGCGTCACCACCAACGTGGCGAACTACTCGGTGCCGCACGAGGAGCACTTCGACGCCGACGACACGGTCCACGGGGTTCACGTCCGCCAGAGTCACTGGGTCGACTGGAACCCCCACGTCGACGAGGTGCCCTACGCACTCGCCTTCCGCGACGAGCTGATCCGCCTGGGCTTCGACCGGGACCTGGGCGTGGTGGTCGACACCTCCCGCAACGGCTGGGGCGGTCCCGGCCGGCCCGCCGGTCCCGGTCCGGAGAACGGCAGCGTCGACGACTACGTCGACGGCAGCCGCCTCGACCGCCGGATCTCCCCGGGCAACTGGTGCAACCAGGACGGCGCCGGTCTGGGCGAGCGCCCGGCCGCCGATCCCGAGCCCGGCATCGACGCCTACGCCTGGATCAAGAACCCGGGGATCTCCGACGGCGCGGGCGAGCCGAGCCCCGTCGAGGTCCGGCCGCACCAGCCGATGTGCGACCCCGCGTACGGGGGACCGCCGCGCGGCAGCTCCACGCCCTCCGGCGCCGTGCCCGGCGCGCCGGCCGCCGGCGAGTGGTTCCCGGCCTACTTCCGCATGCTGCTGGCCAACGCCTGGCCGCCGCTGCCCTGAGGCGCCGGGACACCTCGGCCGCCGCCCGGCCGCACACGGCCGGGCGGCGGCTCAGGCCACAAGCGCGCGCAACGACGCGGTCAGCGCGGCGGCGAAGGCCTCGCGCGTACCGGCGTCCACCCGGTCCAGCGACAGATACGGGTTGAGGTCCTCCAGCTCCACCAGCAGCAGTTCCCCGCCGGCGGTGCGGCAGGCGTCCACCCGCTGGATGCCGTGCCCGATGGCGTTCCACGCCACGAAGCGCCGGGCGAAGGCGAGATCGGCCGCCGTGGGGTGGTACGGCTCCAGCTCCCAGCGCCGGCCGGGGTCGGGGGCGTACAGGGCGTACTGGAAGTCCCGGTCGACGAAGTAGAAGGAGACCTCGTGGCGGAAGTCGATCCTCGGCTGGACCAGCAGACCGCCGTCCAGGTCGAGGGCGAGTTCCGCCAGCCGGCCCGCGGGGACGACCCGCATCCCGATGGAGTCCGCGCCGAACTCCGGCTTGACGACGTACTCGGCGGCCGGCGGGAGACGGTCGAGGTCATCGCGGCGGTCGACGGTCGGGATGACCGCCTCGCCCGCCGCGCTCAGTTCGGCCAGGTACCGCTTGCCCGCCATGTCGGCCCGGCCGGTCAGCTCGTTGAAGACCCGGGTGCCGCGCTCCAGGGCGCGGGCGCGGAAGGCGTCCCAGGCCTCCCGGTGGTGCAGGACGGGGCCGCTGTTGCGCACCACGACCGCGTCGAAGCCGTCCATCAGGGCCACCGCGTCGCGCGGATGGCACAGCGCGATGTGGAAGTCCGCGCGGAGCCGGGCGGTGAGACCGACGTCCTCGTCGCCGTAGCGGCGGCCCCTGGCCTCGTAGGCGAGATCGGTGACATACAGCAGCGCGGGCTGGCGGGGCATGGGCGACTCCTCGCGGCGGTCCGGCGTCTCGGCCTGTCGGCTCGAACCTACCGATTCGCGGACGGTGCCCGTCGGCCGACACCGCGCAGGGCGAGATGCCCGGCTCCTCCGGAAAATCGACGAATATACGATGAATCACCCTTTCGCCGCTTTCCGCTTACTGGACACTCTGTGAAGCTTGAGGCACACGCGGTGACAACCCCCTCGTCACACAGGAGTCCCCATGGTGCTGTCGATCTCCGGTGTCCTGCTGCTCGGAGTGATCGTCTTCCTGTTCTTCCGCAAGGACAACCTCAAGGTCTCCCACGCCGTGGTGTGCGCGCTGTTCGGGTTCTACCTCTCGGGGTCGACGATCGCCCCCGGTATCCGGGCGGGCGGCGAGACCCTCGCCGGCCTCATCGGCGGGTTCAGCTTCTAGGTGCCGCTGCCGGGTGCCGCGCCGGCCGGAGTCCACCCCGTTCGCCGCCCCGGATCCGTACGACGAGCGGACGGCCCCCGGCCGGGACCGGCGGATGCGAGGGGCCGGCGGGCGGCTGCCCGCCGGCCGGGGCGCCACCGGGCGGCCCCCGCCCGGGCCTCAGGCCACGAAGGTCCGCGGGGCGTCGGCCCCGGCGCTCCGGCCGGCGGCGACCAGCCGCGCGGCGGCGGCCAGCCGCACCGCGGCCTCGTCGGCGACCGGCCCGGAGACGGTGAACGGCAGCCGCACGTATCCCTCGAAGGCACCGTCCACCCCGAAGCGCGGCCCGGAGGGCACCCGTACGCCCACCCGTTCCCCCGCCTCGGCGATCCGCGAGCCGGACAGCCCGCCGGTACGCACCCACAGGGTGAGGCCGCCGTGCGGAACGGTGAACTCCCAGTCGGGCAGCTCCCGCCGCACTGCCGCGACCAGCGAGTCCCGGTTCTCCCGGGCCCGCTCGCGGCGGACGGCCAGGGCCCGGTCCCAGCCGTTCCCCCAGCCGTCCCCCCCGACATCCGCAGCGCCGTCCGGACCGCTGCCCGGACCGCCGGCCGGGCCCGCCTCCGGGCCGCCGTCCGCCAGCATCCAGGCCACGGCGAGCTGCTCCAGCACGGGGCTGCCCAGATCGCCGTACGCGCGGGCGGCGACCAGGCTGCGAATGGTCTCGGGGGCCGCGCGGACCCAGCCGATGCGCAGTCCGGCCCAGATGGACTTGCTGGCCGAGCCGACGGTGACGACGGCCGAGCCGCCGGGATCGAAGGCCGCGACCGGGCGGGGCGCCCGGCCGCCGGGCAGCGGGTCGAGGTCGAGACCGGACATGGTCTCGTCCGCCACCAGCACGGTGCCCGCGGCACGGGCGGCGGCGACCAGCTCCCGGCGCTGCTCCTCGTCCGCCTGGGCGCCGGTGGGGTTGTGGTAGTCGGCGATGACGTAGGCCATCCGGGGCGCGGCGTCGCGCAGCACCCGCCGCCAGGCGGGCAGGTCCCAGCCGGACAGCCCCTCGCCCATCGCCACCGGCACCAGCCGGGCGCCCGCCTCACGCAGCAGTTGCAGGACGTTGGCGTACGAGGGGTGCTCGACGGCGACGCGTTCGCCGCGCGGGGCGAACAGGCCGCGCAGGGCGGCCACCGCGCCCATCGCCCCGGTGGTGATCATGATCTGCTCGGGCATGGTCGCCACACCGCGGGCGGTGTAGCGGTCGGCCACGGCCCGGCGCAGCACGGGCAGTCCCGCCGGGTAGTCACCGTGGGTGTGGGCATAGGGGGGCAGCTCGGCCAGCGCGCCCCGGAAGGCCCGGGTGACCCAGGGCTCGGGGGCCGGCAGGGCCGCCCAGCCCAGGTCGATCACCGTTCCGGCGGCCTCGGGCGGCAGGGGCTCCAGTCCTCCCGACGGCAGGGGGTTGCCGGCCGGCAGCGCCGTCCAGCTGCCCGCTCCGCGCCGGGAGGCGAGGAACCCGTCGGCGCGCAGCGCCTCGTAGGCGGCGGCCACGGTGGTGCGGCTGACGGCGAGCGCGGCGGCCAGCTCGCGTTCGGCGGGCAGCCGGGCGGCGACGGGGACGCGGCCCTCCAGCACCAGCAGGCGCACGCCGTCGGCCAGCGCCCGGTAGGCGGGCAGCCGGCGGCCGCCCGGACCGGGTGCGGGCCCGGACGCGAGGGCGGCGGCGTGCCCGGCGGTGCGCTGGGAGGCCAGGAGGCGGGCGAGCTGCTGTGCCCCCACCACCGAAGTCCACTGAGCCATTTGTCAGGTCCACCTTCTTCTGATTGGCCGTGGCCGCGGGCCACTCACGGGCCACAGGGTGGCACGTACCGGTCCACCGCGCCAGAAAGGAAGGATCGTTGTCCGTCTTGAGAGGTTCATCCGGAGGCTCCTCCGGCCGTCTGGTCCGCCGTGTGCTCCAGCTCTCCTTCGGGCTGGTGCTCTACGGCGTGAGCCTGGCCCTGATGGTGCGGGCCGGACTCGGTCTCGGTCCGTGGGACGTCTTCCACCAGGGCGTGGCGGAGCACACCGGGCTGTCGATCGGCACCGTGGTGATCATCACGGGCGCGGCGGTGCTGCTGCTGTGGATACCGCTGCGGGAGCGGCCGGGGCCGGGCACCGTCGCCAACGTGTTCGTGGTCGGGCTCGCCATGGACGGCGCCCTCGCCCTGCTGCCGGAGCCGCGCGCCATGGCGGTGCGGGTGCCGCTGCTGGCCGTCGCGGTCGTCCTGAACGGGGTGGCGACCGGCCTGTACATCGCGGCGCGCTTCGGGCCGGGACCGCGCGACGGCCTGATGACCGGGCTGCACCGGGTCACCGGGCGGTCGGTCCGGCTGGTGCGGACGGGCATCGAGGTGGTGATGCTGGTCACCGGTTTCCTGCTGGGCGGCACGGCGGGCGCGGGCACGGTGGTCTACGCCCTGGCCATCGGACCGCTGGCGCAGCTCTTCCTGCGTCTCTTTGCCGTCCCCGTGCCCGAGGTCCCGCTCCCGGAGTCCCCCGAGTCCCCCGAGTCCTCCGAGTCCTCCGAGTCCTCCGGGCCACCCGGCACCGGACCGGCGGCCGAGGCCGGCACGGGCACCGGCGCCCCGGACCGCCCCGGGGAGTGCCGTGACGGGCAGGCGATACTGCGTCCTTGACATCCTCCCCTCCCTGAAGGGGAGGGGATTCCTGGCTCAGGCTGCCTCCGGGAGCAGCGCTCCCGGAGGTCTTGTGCCTTCGGCACCAGCCGGGGTGAGACCGGCCCGGACCAGCATCACACGCGCGGAGTTCTTGTCCCGGGGGGAGACGGCTGTGCACGCGGTGCAGGTGTAGGTACGTTCCGACAGAGGAAGTGCGTGCCTGGTTCTCGCTCCGCACGACGCGCAGTCCATGGTGGTGTGCGCGGGGTGCACCAGACGCACATCGCGTCCGTGCTTGCGGCCCATCTCGATCAGAGCCGTCTTCGTGGCTCCGATCGCCGCGTCAGCGGCTTTGCGGGCCATGGTGGTCCTGGCGAGGAACTTCGGCCGGAAGTCCTCGACGGCGATGGCGTCGTGGTCGGTCACCACGGACTTGGCCCACTTGCGGGCGGTGTCCTGCCGCTGGCGGGCGACCTTCTTGTGCAGCTTCGCCGCCTGTGCCCGTGCCTGCCGGTAGCCCTGGGACGCGGCCTGCCCGCGTGCGGGCTTACGGCGGGCCGTCATCCGCTGGTAGCGGGCGAGACGCTGGGCGGCGTTCTTCCCGTGCTGGGCGTGCGGCAGGTCATAGGTGTCGGACGTGGTGGTGGCGGTCTCACGCACGCCCCAGTCCACACCCAGCACTCGCCCCGTGCCGGGCAGCGGCCGGGTCTCGGTGATGACGACGAAGGAGGCGTACCAGTGCCCCAGGCTGTCCTGGTACACGCGCACGCTGGAGGGGGCCGAGGGCAGCTCACGGGGCCACACGACGGTCAGGACGATCCCGCCCGCGACGTGCAGGCGGCCGTCCTTCAGACGGAATCCGCGCCGCGTGTAGTTCAGGCTGAGCAGCGCGTCCCGCCTGCGCTTGATCCGGGGCATCCCGGCGCGCTGCCGCATCGGCAGTCCGGCCTTGATGTCCTTCAGCGCTTTGGCGCGGGAGGTGGCGAAGTCCCGGACGGTCTGCTGCTGCGGCACCGAGGCGCCCTCACGCAGCCAGCCCATGGCGTTGCGGGCCCCGGTCAGCATCCTGTCGAGCTGCGCCGGGCCGCACGTCACCTTGTCGGCGGCGTTCCGGTTCGCGGCGTGGACCTTGCGGGACATGGCCACGCACTCGTTCCAGATCCACCGGCAGCGCGCCCACTCGGCCATCAGGCCCGCACGGGCGGTCGACGACACGCGCAGCCGGTAGGTGTACCGGGCGTGCCCGGCCTCCTGCCGCGCCCATAGTGTCAACCTACCACTGTCTTCCCGTTGGAAGACCACTACTCTGACGCCATGGACGAAGAGAAGCGCATCACGCTCCGCCTGCCCGCCGACCTCCACGAGTGGCTGGCCGCTCAGGCCAGGTCCGCCCGCAGATCCCTCAACTCCGAGATCGTCTACCGGCTGGAGGTCGAGCGCGCCGCCGAGGCGGCAGACGCTGAATCGCCCTGACGGCGACTCGGCTTTCCCTGCCCTGCCCCGCAGGAGCCCGATTCTCCCCCGCCAGCGGGAGGTACCCCCACCCCGGCCCGAAGGCCGGGGCATCCTCGGAGAAACCCGGTGACCTCTTCCGTCCCGCCCCGTCCGCGCCCCGCCCACCCCTTCTTCGACCACCCCGCCCCGCTGGCCTTCGCCCACCGGGGCGGGGCCGCCGAGGGAGCGGCGGGCCCGGAGAACACCCATGCCGCCTTCGCCCGGGCGGTGGAACTGGGCTACCGCTATCTGGAGACCGATGTGCACCGCACCGCGGACGGTCACCTGGTCGCCTTCCACGACGCCACCCTGGACCGGGTGACGGACGGCAGCGGCCCGATCGCCGCGCTGCCGTGGGCTCAGGTGCGCCGGGCCCGGGTGGGCGGCAGCGAGCCGGTGCCGCTCTTCGTCGACCTGCTGCGCGCCTTCCCCCGCGCCCGCTGGAACATCGACGTCAAGACGGACACCGCGCTGGCCCCGCTGCTGGAGGTGCTGGACGGCGCGGACGCCTGGGACCGGGTGTGCGTGGGCGCCTTCTCCGAGCCGCGGGTGGCCCGGGCCCGAGCACTGGCCGGACCGCGGCTGGCCACCTCGCTGGGCACCCGCGGGGTGCTCGGCCTGCGGCTGCGCTCGTACCGCCTGCCCGGCGCGGTGCGCCGCGGCGCGCTGTGTGCCCAGGTCCCGGTGCGGCACGGCGGGATACGGGTGGTGGACCGGGCGTTCGTGCGCCATGCCCACGCCAGAGGCATGCAGGTACACGTGTGGACGGTCAACGACCCGGACCGGATGCGGGCGCTGCTGGAGCTGGGGGTGGATGGCATCATGACCGATCACATCGAGACACTGCGCACGGTGCTGGCCGAGCGGGGGGCCTGGGTCTGAGGGCAGTCGGCGGCCGTGCCGGTGCCCTCGGGCCCGGGCCCCTCCCCTCCCTCCGGCCGTGCGAGGAACACCGAGGGGGCGCGGGTGGGCACCGAGACCGTGGCGGGAACCGGGGACGACGGGGGCGCCGGCCCTCTCGCGGACGCCGCCGAACGCCGCCGCGAGCAGCGTGGCTGGTACTTCTACGACTGGGCGATCTCGGTCTTCTCCACCAGCGTGCTCACCGTCTTCCTCGGCCCCTATCTGACCGAGGTCGCCGAGGCCGCCGCGGGCCCCGGAGGCTATGTCCACCCGCTGGGCATACCGGTGCGGGCCGGGTCGTACTTCGCCTACGCCGTCTCCCTGTCGGTACTGCTGTCGGTGCTGGTGATGCCGCTGGCCGGGGCGATCGCGGACCGGTCGGGCCGCAAGAAGCCGATCATGGGCGTGTTCGCCTACCTGGGGGCGGCGGCCACCACGGGGATGTTCTTCCTGGACGGCGACCGCTATCTGCTGGGCGGGGCGCTGCTGGTGGTGGCGAACGTCTCCTACGCCACGGCCGTGGTGGTCTACCACTCCTTCCTGCCGCAGATCGCCTCCCCCGAGGAGCGGGACGCGGTCTCCTCCCGGGGCTGGGCCTTCGGCTACGCGGCGGGGGCGCTGGTCCTGGTGGCCGATCTGGCGCTGTTCCTGGGCCACGAGTCGCTGGGGGTGAGCGAGGGCACGGCGGTGCGGATCTGCCTGGCCTCCGCCGGGCTGTGGTGGGCTGTCTTCGCGATCGTCCCGCTGCGGCGGCTGCGCGAGCGGCCGGGCACGGCGCACGGCGCGGCGGGCGGGACGGCCGGCGCGGCGTGGTCCTTCCGGGGCGGCGGACGGCAGTTGGCGGCCACCCTGCGCGATCTGCGGCGGTATCCGCTGACCCTGCTCTTCCTGCTGGCCTATCTGCTCTACAACGACGGTGTGCAGACGGTGATCACCCAGGCCTCGGTGTACGGCTCGAAGGAACTGGGCATGGACCAGACCTCGCTGATCGGCGCGATCCTGCTGGTGCAGGTCCTGGCGATCGCCGGGGCGCTGCTGCTGGGACGGCTGGCCGCGCGGCACGGCGCCAAGCGCACGATCCTGGGCTCGCTGGTGGCCTGGACGGCGACCGTGGCGGCCGGATATGTGCTTCCCGCCGGGGCTCCGGTGTGGTTCTTCGTGCTGGCCGCGGCGATCGGACTGGTACTGGGCGGCACCCAGGCGCTGTCGCGGTCCCTGTTCGCGCAGTTGGTGCCGCCCGGCAAGGAGGCGGAGTACTTCTCCCTGTACGAGGTGAGCGACCGCGGGACGAGCTGGCTGGGGCCGCTGGTGTTCGGGCTGACCTACCAGCTCACCGGGAGCTACCGGGACGCGATCGTCTCGCTGGTGATCTTCTTCCTGCTGGGTTTCGTTCTGCTGTGGCGGGTACCGGTGGGGAAGGCGATGGCGGCGGTGAGCGCCACGGCACCGGATCGGATTTAGCCATCGGGCGAAGGACGGGTAGTGTACGCGTTCGGCTCGCCGGATGGGCCGTTACTGCACGAAGAGGACAAGAGAACGTCACATTGCGCCCCTTGGCGGATGTGACAAAGCAGGCAGCGGCGGGTACCGCATATTCGACGAGGCAGCGGCACGACGGACGACGCATGTCCCGGATCGGGAATCTTCACCGCCGACCGGACGTTGACCGGATGACGACGACAGCGACACCTGTCCTGTGGGCGACAAGCCCGGGAGGCACGATTCATGAGTGAGCGAGCTCTTCGCGGCACGCGACTCGTGGTGACCAGCTACGAGACCGACCGCGGTATCGACCTGGCTCCGCGCCAGGCCGTGGAGTACGCATGCCAGAACGGTCATCGGTTCGAGATGCCGTTCTCGGTCGAGGCCGAGGTTCCGCCGGAGTGGGAGTGCAAGGTCTGCGGCGCCCAGGCGCTCCTGGTGAACGGCGAGGGGCCCGAGGAGAAGAAGAGCAAGCCCGCGCGTACGCACTGGGACATGCTCATGGAGCGGCGTACCCGCGAGGAGCTGGAGGAGGTGCTGGCCGAGCGGCTGGCCGTCCTGCGCTCCGGCACCATGAACATCGCCGTGCACCCGCGGGACAGCAAGCGGAAGTCCGCCTGACGGCGGGCGCCGCACGACGGCGCGGGAGAGCGGATACGAGGGCCCGGCCACCGGAAGGGTGGCCGGGCCCTCGTCCGTGTCCGGCCGGGGGTCCCCGGGCGGTGGCCGCTAGCGGGTGCCGGCCCGCCCGTCGCCGTTCCGGCCGCCGTCGCCGTCTCCCCGGCCACCGTCGTCCTCGCGGACGACCTCGCCCTGGACGATCTTGCCGTCGGGCCGGTGGATGCGGAACTGCCGCTCGGCGTCGCGGGCCTGCCGGAGGGTGTCGCCGAGCGGGCCGGGTCCGGCACCGGGGGGCGCGGTACGGCCCAGGCGGCGCTCCAGCCGGCCCTCCAGCGTCCGGCGCAGCAGTCCGGCCGTCGGCGGGAAGAGGCACAGCAGCCCCGCCGCGTCGGAGAGCGGGCCGGGCAGCATCAGCAGCAGCCCACCGAGCATGGCCAGTCCGTTGCCGCCGCGCGGCCGGTCGGCGGGCGCCCGGCGAGGGCGCGCCCCGGCGTCCGGCTGGAGGCTCTCGACGGTCTCGACCAGGCCCTGCCAGGCCCGGCGCCCCGCGCGCTTGACGGCCGCGGCGCCCAGCACGGCCCCCGCGACGAGGACGGCGAGCACCACCAGCCCGCTCGTGGCGTCGGCGAGCAGGGTCAGCAGCCAGATCTCCAGGGCCGCGAAGGCCACCAGGCCCAGCGGCACCAGGCTCCGGCGGCGCCGGGGCGGCGGGGTGCCGTCGGCCGTCGGCCCGGTGCGGGGCCGCTGCGGTGGGGGCTCGTACGGGTACGGTGCGCCGGTCGTCATGTCATCCAGTGTGCCTGCGGCCGAGAACCTGGTTCACCCGGGACCGCACTCCCCAGGCCGTGACCCGCCACAGCGCCTCGGCGACGATGTCGCGGTTCATCTTGCTGTCGCCGCGCTCCCGCTCGACGAAGGTGATGGGCACCTCGACCACCTGGTAGCCGGCCCGGTGGGCGCGGTGGGCGAGGTCGACCTGGAAGCAGTATCCCTGGGAGGCCACGTCGTCCATGCCCAGCCCCAGCAGGGTCTCCTTGCGGAAGGCCCGGAAGCCGCCGGTCACGTCGCGCAGCGGCACGCCCAGCAGGAACCGGGAGTAGGTGCTGCCGCCGCGGGAGAGGAACTCCCGGTACCGGGGCCAGTTGACCACGCGCCCGCCCGGCACCCAGCGCGAGCCGAGCACCAGGTCGGCGCCCTTGAGCGCAGTGAGCAGCCGGGGCAGCTCCTCGGGCTGGTGGGAGCCGTCGGCGTCCATCTCGACCAGGACGTCGTAACCGTGCTCGATGCCCCAGTGGAAACCGGCCAGATAGGCGGCGCCGAGCCCTTCCTTGCCCTGCCGGTGGAGCACCCTGACCCGCTCGTCGTCGGCGGCCAGCTCGTCGGCGGCCTTCCCGGTCCCGTCGGGGCTGTTGTCGTCGGCGACGAGGACGTCGGCCTCGGGAACGGCCGCGCGCACCCTGGTGACGACCGGCCGGATGTTGTCGACCTCGTTGTAGGTCGGGATGATCACCAGGACCCTGCCGAGCGGATCCCTCCGGCGCTCTCGGGCGTCGTTCACTTCTGCTGCCTCTTCCCCTCTGTCCCGACCTTCCCCGCTGCCCGCCCCCGCCGGCCGAGGAGACACGCCGCGGCACAGGACAGGACGCCCACGATAGCGAGCGCCCACTCCGGTGCGGAGCCGATCCGGTCGGCCGCCGTGATCTCGTCCCGAAGGGGCAACTCGGCGGTGAGCACGTCCCGGGTGAACTCCTCGGTGCGCTGCTCGATCCTCCCGTCGGGAGCCACGACCGCGCTGATGCCGCTGGTCGCGGCGGTGACGACGGCCCGCCCGTGCTCGACGGCCCGCACCCGGGACATCACCAGCTGCTGCTCGGGCTGGCCGGTGCGCCCGTAGGTGGCGTTGTTGGTCTGCACCACCAGGGCGCGGGCACCGTCCAGCACGGTGTCGCGCACGATCCCGTCGTAGGCGACCTCGAAGCAGATGACGTCGCCGAGCCGGGCGGGGCCGACGTCCAGCACACCGCTGCGCTCACCGGGCCAGAAGTCCCGCGGAACCCGCTGGAGCCGGGTGATGACCTTGCTGAGCTGGTCGCGGTAGGGCACGTACTCCCCGAAGGGCACCGGGTGCTGCTTGGTGTACGAGGCGCCGGGGCCGGTGGCCGGGTCCCAGACGATGCCCTGGTTCTCGACGTACCCCTCGTGCTCCGCGTGGTCGACGAGGGCGCCGACGAGTATGGGGACGCCGACGGCCCTCGCCGCCCGGTCGATGGCGTCGTACGCCTCCGGGGAGCGGTAGGGGTCCAGGTCGGAGGCGTTCTCCGGCCAGATCACCAGGTCGGGCCGCGCCTCCCGGCCGGCCGCCACGTCCTCGGCCAGTTCCAGGGTGGCCCCGACGTGGTTGTTGAGGATCATCATGCGGCGGCCGGCGAAGTCCATGCCGGGCCGCTGCACATTGCCCTGGACGACGGCGATGCGGACGGTGTCGGCGGCGTCGGTGGGGACGGGCACGGCGTATCCGGCCGCGGTGGTCGCCGCCGCGGCGAGCAGGGCGCCGGCCGCGGCGGCCCCCGGGCGGGCGGTACGCGCCCGCCCGCCGTGCTTCTCGTCCCGGCCGTCGTGCTCCCCGCCCCGGTCCGCGCGCGGTGCCCGCCGTACGGCGGGCAGGTGCGAGGCCGCCGCGGCGAGCAGGGTGCCGGTCAGCGCCGCGGCGAAGGTGACCAGGGGCGCACCGCCCAGGGCCGCCAGCGGGAGCAGCGGCGAGTCGGTGACGGCGAAGGCCAGCCGCCCCCACGGAAAGCCCCCGAAGGGGATCCGGTCGCGCGCCCACTCCTCGGCGACCCACAGGCAGGCGCCCCACAGCGGCCACAGCGGCAGCCGCCCGGTGAGGGCCAGTCCGGCGCCCAGCGGCACGAAGAACAGCGCCTCGATCAGCGCCAGGCCGAGCACCGCGTCCCAGCCGATCATGTGGAGCCACTTGAGCAGCACGAAGAAGAACGGCAGGCCCGCCGCGAAGCCGAGCCAGGCCCCCTGGCGGATGGTACGGCCCCGGGTGAGGAGGGAAAGCGCGGTCACGGCGGCGATCGCCAGCGGCCACAGGCCGTACGGCGGGAAGGCCGCGGCCAGGGCGGCACCGGTGACCGCGGCGAGCGCCGAGCGGCCCGCCTCGCGGCGTATCAGCCGGGCCGACCGGGCCGGGAGACGGGGGCGGTCCCGGCCGCCCGCCGCCGACCGGAGGCCGGCCGCGGGGGCCGCGGGGACTCCGGAGCCGTCCGGGCCGGAGGGGGCGGCGCCGGAGGAGTCCGGGCGCGGTGGCGCACCCGGCCGCCGGGCGGCCGGATCCGGCGTCTCGGCTTCGGCGGTGGTATCGGGGCCCGATGGCACGCTCGCGGCCTTTCTGGCAGATCGTGCGGTGACGAGCCCGACCGTACAACGCCGGACGGCTTCCGCGGACGCGGGGTGACGGACCGGACCGGAGCACGGCCGGCGGAGCACGGCTGCCGGAGCGCTGTGCCTCCGGGACGTCTCCGGGGCACGGCCACCGGAACGGGACCCTCCGCGGGACCGGGGCCCGGTGCCCTTCGGGCCGACCTGGCACCCGCTGGCTGCGGATCGACCGAGAGCCGTTGTCTACTGGGCGCCGGGCCCCGCCCGGGTCGCACCCGCCGACCGGCCGGACCTCTTCCGTCCCCGTGCCGCGGGCACTGGACCTGGCTGCCGGCCGTACGCCGGTGTGACGCACCGCCCATGACCCAGCCCGATCGACTACTGCGTGCGGAGGATCCCCGGTCGGACGTCCCGTGGTGGACCCGGCAGAACCTACCGGCCGACCGCCGCGACCTGTCAACACATCCATGACCTGCGACGTTCCGAGAAAACAGCAGGTCAGTAAGGGGGTGGAGACAGCCGGGCGGCAACCCGGGGCCGTGCCGTTCGGCGGGATGGACGCACCCGCCGTCACTCGTTCGGATGCTCGTAAACCGTCCGTCCGGCCACCACCGTCCGCAGGCAGACGGGCAGTTCACGGCCGGGGGTGAGGTCGGGCAGGCCCGGGGTGCCCGAGCGCGGATCGGTGGACCAGGCGGCGATCCGGTCGTCCGGAACCTGCACCACCAGGTCGCCGGTGCGCCACAGGGCGTAGTCGGCCGGTGCGCCGGGGACCAGGACACCGGCGTCGTCCCGGCCGATCGCCCGCCAGCCCCCGCGGGTGTGGGCGGTGAAGGCGGCGCGGACCGAGATCCGGTGCCCGGGGGTGCGGTGGAAGGCCGCGGCCCGCAGGGCCCCCCAGGGGTCGAGCGGGGTGACGGGGCTGTCGGAGCCGAACGCGAGCGGTACGCCGGCGCGCAGCAGCGCCGCGTACGGATTGAGGGTGCGGGCGCGCTCGCGTCCCAGCCGCCGGGCGTACATGCCGTCCTCGCCGCCCCAGGCCGCGTCGAAGGCGGGCTGGACGGAGGCGGTGAGGGCGAACTCGGCGAAGGCGGCGACGGTGTCCGGCGTGAGCATCTCGGCGTGTTCGATCCGGTGCCGCGCGGCGCGCACCCGGCCGGTGCCGACCCGCCCGGCGGCGGCCCGCACCCCTTCGGTGACGGTGCTCAGGGCGGCGTCGCCGATGGCGTGGAACCCGGCCTGGAGCCCGGCCTCGGTACAGGCGGCGACGTGGGCGGCGACGGCGCCGGCGTCCAGCAGTCCGGTGCCGCGGTGGTCCGCGTCGGCGTAGGGGGCGTGCAGGTGGGCGGTGTGGGAGCCCAGGGAGCCGTCGGCGAACAGGTCGCCGGCCGCGCCGACGGCGCCCAACTCCCGCACCCGCCCGGCGTCGGCGGCCGAGGTGACGAGCTCGGCCCAGTAGCCGACCACCCGGGGGCCCGGTTCCTCGGCGGCCAGGGCCAGCAGACCGGTCAGGTCGTCCGCGCCGGAGATGTCGGGGCCCGCGCACTCGTGGAGGGTGCCGATGCCGTGCGCGGCGGCGTGGCGCAGCGCGGCGCGCTGGGCCTCGGCGCGCTGGGCGGGGGTGACCGAGGCGTGGGCGAGGGCCCGTACCGCGTGGTGGGCGGCGCCGGTCAGCGGGGCGTCCCCGTGCCGGCCGGGCAGGGCGGTGACGTCGGTGGCCGCCGGGAGGAGGTCGAGCAGGGCGGTGGTGACCAGGGCGGAGTGGACGTCGACACGGGTGAGGTAGAGCGGCCTGCCGCCGGTGGCCTCGTCCAGCTCGGCGCGGGTGGGCGGCCGTCCCCCGGGCCAGTCGGTGCTGTCCCAGCCGTGGCCGAGCAGGACCCGCTCCCCGGGGCGGGCCCCGGCGTACTCCCGGATCCGGGCCAGGGCCTCGGCCGGGGAGCGGGCGCCGGACAGGTCCAGGCCGGTGAGTGCCAGTCCGGTCGCGGTGGTGTGGACGTGGGCGTCGGTGAAGGCGGGGGTGACGAGCGCGCCGTCCAGGTGGACCACCTCGTCGACGCCGTCGGCGAAGGAGTCCGCGGCGCCCTCCGAGCCGACCCAGGCGATGCTGTCGCCCTCGACGACCATGGCCGTGGCGAAGGGGTCGGCGGGGCTGTGGACCTCGCCGCCGCGCAGCAGGACGGTGCGGGGCCGGCCGGACCGGACCGGCCGCCCGGGTCCGCCGGGCCGCCCGGATCGCTCGGAAGGGGTCGTGCTGTCGCTCATGACCGCCAGTCTCCCCCGTCCGCGGGGTGTCCGGCCGCCGGGGGTGGCCCGGCGGCCGGATTCCCTCAGATGCGCGGCGGCCGGGCCTCGTACGGGGTGGACAGCACGACGGTGGTGCGGGTCGAGACACCGGCCAGGGAGCGGATGCGGGCCAGCAGGTGCTCCAGTTCGCCGGGCGCGGCGACCCGGACCTTGAGGATGTAGTTCTCGTCGCCCGCGACACTGTGGCACGCCTCGATCTCGGGGACCTCGGCGAGCCGGTCGGCGATGTCGTCCGGGGCGCTGGGGTCGAACGGCTTGACCGAGATGAAGGCGGTCATCGGCAGCCCGACGGCCTCCGGGTCCACGATGGCCGTGTAGCCGCGGACGACACCGCGCTGCTCCAGCCTGCGGACGCGCTGGTGCACCGCCGAGGTGGACAGGCCGGTGGCCTTCCCCAGGTCGGTGTAGCTCATCCGCCCGTCCCTGACGAGCAACTCCACGATGCGACGATCCAGCTCCTCCACAGCAGGCAACCTACTGTGCCGGGCGCACCGCGGCACAGCGGGCGTGCGGCCGGCCGCCGCACGGCGCGGGCGTGTGACAAACGCCACACCCGCCGCCTCCGGTCCCGGGGGGCGGTGTGATTACGCGCGGAGC
Source organism: Streptomyces carminius (assembly GCF_002794255.1). Taxonomy (GTDB): domain Bacteria; phylum Actinomycetota; class Actinomycetes; order Streptomycetales; family Streptomycetaceae; genus Streptomyces; species Streptomyces carminius. The sequence goes on along the minus strand of NZ_PGGW01000067.1, from coordinate 412,201 downwards.
CGGTGGGAAAACCTTGCTGTGGCCGGGATGCCCGGGGACACGGGCGTCCTTCCGGCCCGTCCAAGGGGGATTGCATGCGCACTGTGAAGCCACGCCACGCCGGTCATCCGGACACCGGGTCCCATGACGAGCCCCACGAGGAGAGCACCGAGGCGTACGAGTCATACGAGATCTTCCGGGTGGTCTGCCCGGACTGCGCACAGCCGATCGCGCTGCTCGCCGACGAGGAGACGCTCCCCGAGCACGCGCTGTGCCCGACTCCGTGGAACCCCTTCGGCCTGACCGTCTGCCAGGGTTCCGGGCGCTCCGTCACGGACGCCGGGCCCGACGGCTCCGCGGACGAGACCCGGGAGCGGGACGCCGCCATGCTGCTGACACTGCCCGAGGGACTGGACTGGCGGACCCAGCCGTTCTCCCACGCGGGCGGCCCGGGCACCCGCCCGATGCGCGTTCCGCGCGGGCGGCACGCCCGCCACTGACACCCCGTACGTCTCGGCGGAGGCCGGGGCGGCGCGCCCGTCCGGCGCCCCGCCCGCAAGCTAGCAGCGGTCCCGGCCGGCGGACCTTTCTTTGTCGGTTGATGACGAAGCCTCGGCGCCCTCCCGCACCGGCGCGTTAGCGTCCGGTGCCACCCCAGGAGGGAACGTACGACCGAGTACCAGGAGGCTTCATGCGGTCCGTCATCGGCCGGTCCGTCACGTCCGGACGGACGATCGGCACGGTGCTGGTGATCGGCGCCCTCGCGGCCACGCTCACGGCACTGCTGCTTCCCGTGCACCTGTTCGGCGCCGGGCAGGCCGTGAACGCCGCGGCGGCGGCCCAGGGCTGGGAGGACGACGGCCGCGGCACGGTGAGCACGCCCTACGGGCCGCTCACCGCCATGGACCGCGACTTCGTCCGCAAGGTGCGGCTCGCCGGGCTGTGGGAACTGCCCGCGGGCCGCCAGGCCCAGGAGCGCAGTTCGCGGGAGGAGGTCCGGGTGGCGGGCGAGCACCTGGTGGAGGGCCACACCGAGCTGGACCAGATGGCCATCGACGCGGGACGCATGCTCGGCATCGAGCTGTCCAACCAGCCCAGCGAGGAGCAGCGGGGGTGGCTGGCCCAGATGGACGCCGCCCAGGGCGACGAGTACGACCGGCTCTTCGCGAACCTGCTGCGCCGCGCCCACGGGAAGGTCTTCTCCCTGGTGGCGCAGGTGCGTGCGGAGTCCCGCAACTCGATGGTGCGGAACCTGGCCACCCGCGCCAACGACATCGTGCTGGACCACATCACGGTGCTGGAGGACACCGGGCTGGTGGACTTCGAGTCGCTCGACGGCGACGGGCCGCCCGGACGGCCGGCCACGCCCTCCCAGGTCGTCGGCCTGGGGCGCCCGGAGCGCGCCGGAGCCGTACGGTGAACCGCGCGGTGTGCCACGGGAACACGGCCCGGACGGCGGGAGGGGACGGGGAACGGCGGGAGGCACGGCGGGAGGCACGGCGGGAGGCACGGCGGGAGCCGCCGGCGAGGAGGCGTACGGGCGTGTCCCGCGGGCCGGCCGCACCGGAGCCGGTACGCGGACGGCGGCCCCGGGCCGGTGAGGCCCGGGGCCGCCGGGGTGCGGGAGCCGCGCATGACGGCGGCGACGGACGGCAGCGTCACGCGAGCCGTTCGCGGGGGGCGTGCGAACGGTCGGACGGCCCTGTGGTCACAGGCCGTTGACGCGCGCCTGCCGTGCGCCCGCCAGCGGGCGGATGCCCGCCACGGCGCGTCCCGTGCGTCCCGCACGCGCGTACCTGCGCCGCACCTGCGCCATCAGGCGCCTGCTGTGCAGGGTCATCTCGAGTTCGAACCGGGTACGCGGGTCCCGCAGGGCCGATCCGAACAGCTTCTCTATCTGACGCAGCCGGTACCGCACCGTCTGCGGGTGCACCTGGAGCGTCTTGGCCGCCTCCGGAGCACCTCCCCCTTCCAGCCAGGCCAGCAGGGTCATCTCCAGCCGTTCGCTCTGCCGCGGCGTCAGACCGTCCAGCGGCTGGAGCCAGCGGGCCGACAGCGCACGGGTGAGGGACTCGTCCTGCAGCAGCATGAGCATCGACAGGTGGTCGTCGACGAAGGTCACGGGAGCCTCGGCGCCGGCGGCGCGCGGCGGGGTGAGCGCCAGCAGGCGCCGCGCCCAGCGCAGCGAGGAGAGGGTCTCACCGGGCGGTACGGGGTGACCGACCGCCGCGCGGCGGCCCCGCAGGGCGTTGTCCAGGGCGGTACGGGTGGTGGCGCCGCTGTCCGGGACGATCAGGCAGGGCTCGCCGTCGGCGATGCTGATCAGGGCGTCGCCCAGCACCGCCGCCACCTGGAGCGCCTCGGCCGGCGCCGCGAGGACGACGACCCGGACGGTCTCGGGCAGCGGCCAGCGGGCGGAGCGCGCCAACTCCGTCAGGGAGCTCTCGGGTTCACGCGCGTCGCTGGTGAGCGCGGCGAACAGATGGCGGCGGGCCCGGTCGATCGGCACCGGGGCGGCGAGCGCTTCGCGTCGGACGGCCCGGTCTCCCGCACCGCGTCTCGCCTCGCCGGTCTCGCCGGTCTCCCGTCCGGTGGCCTCGCGGGGCGCCTCGGTCCCGTTCCCGGTGACCCCGGTGTCCGGGGCGGGCTCCGCTTCCGCCCGGTAGCCGAGCACGGCCAGCAGTGCCTGTTCCACCGCCTCCCGCACACATTCGCGCTTGATATCCGCAAACACTCCGGCGAGGCGGGGGTCGTGCCGGAGCTCCTCGGCCACCCGCTCGGCGAGCGAGGGAAGTTCCTTCCTCAGGACGTGGGCCCACTCGCCGCGGGGACGCGACCAGATGCGGTTCAGAAGTTCACACATCTCTACCTCGTTCCTGCCGGGGTGGGGCCCGTCCCGCACGGGGCGGAACGGGCCGACGGAGGGATACCCCCTGCCATCTCCCCGTTGTGGCAGGGGTACTGAGGGTCCTCCAGCGCCCTCCCGGGTGGGGGACGCGGTTTTTCCGGACCGTCTGGGGGACAGTACGGATCCGGGTGGGCATCATGTTCAGCCACCGGGGCAGCGGCGCCGCACCCGCTGGATTTTGTCACAGCACGATAAATACTATGAAGATCCCGCGAAGCTCGTGGATGCTTCTGCCGCCCGACCATGACTCCTTTGGTCGCGCAAAGTACCGGCCTCGGTACCGGACGTCACCGGGCGTCACCGGTCGACGAGTCGGTGGTACTTTGCGGTTCACGACCGGAGAAGGACCGCGCACGATGCCGCGCGTCCGGTCACCGCCCGCTCGGGAGGTTCCGTTTGTCCCCGCCACCCCCGTCCCCGATCACCGTGGTGCAGCGTCCCCCCCGTTCCCGCAGGGCCCAGCGGGTCCAGCGCCCCCCGGACCTGTCACGCGCGTCGCGGGGAGAGTTCCTCCGCGGCCGGCGCGCCGGGGACCTCCGGTCGAACATGCGGCGCAGCCTGGTACTGGCCGCCCTGCTGGCCCTGCTGGTCGCGGCCAACGCGGGCGCCTTCGAACGCATGTGGGAGTTCCTCGACTTCGGCGCCGGGGTGCTGGCACTGGTGTCGCTCACCGCCACGGTGCTGTGGGGCCTGGCCGCCACCGACCGGATGCTGCTGGGTTCCGGTCACCGGCTGTTCGCCCAGGCCGTGCACCGGGGAACGGCCGTCGGCGGACTGGGGTTCCTGGTCCTGCACATCTGGGTGAAGATCGCCGAGGGGCGGACGAGCGCCGTGGCGGCCCTGGTGCCGTTCACCGACGCCGGTCGCCCCCTGCTGATCGGGCTCGGCACCCTGGCCGGTTATCTGTTCCTGGTCGCCGCGGTCACCGGAGCGGTGCGCAGCGCCTTCGCCGCACGGGGCCGTTCCCGCTGGTGGCGCGCCCTGCACATGTGCGCCTATCTGGCCTGGTGCGCCGCGCTGGTGCACGGTCTGCGCGCCGGACGGGCGGCCGCCGCCTGGGCCGAGGCGGGATACCTGCTGGCCCTGGCCGGCGCCGCCGTCGCCCTGGCGCTGCGGCTGGTGGTCGCGCGGCGGACCGAGACGGCCGCGGGCAGCCGCGGGAAGGACAGCGGGAGGAACGGGTGAGCGGGCCGGTGGCCTCACTCGCCTCGGTCGGACCTCCCCGGCTGCTGGCGGGGCTGCACGAGGTGGCGCGGCTGGACCGGGTGGCGCACCTGACCCAGCACGGTTCGCTGCCGCGGCTGCGCGCCCAGGAGGTCGTCGATCTCGCCGAGAACATCGATCTGCGCGGTCGTGGCGGGGCGGGTTTCCCCTTCGCCCGCAAGATGCGGGCCGTCGTCGACTCCGCCCGGCGCCGGGGCGGCCGCTCGGTCGTCGTGGTCAACGGCAGCGAGGGCGAGCCCAGTTGCCTGAAGGACACCGCCCTGCTCCTGCAGGCCCCACACCTGGTCATCGACGGCGCCGTACTGGCCGCCACCGCCCTGGACTCGGAGGGCGTGTGGATCGGTGTCACCCGCGGCGACGTGCAGCGGTCGGTTCAGGCCGCGGTGGACGAACGCGGCCCCACCGGCCCCAGGGTGCGGGTCGCGATGCTCCCCGAGCGGTTCGTCACCGGGGAGAGCAGTTCCATGATCAACGGAATCGGCACGGGCACCACCCTGCCCTCGGGACGCAAGGTCCGCTCCAGTGACAGCGGTCTGGGCGGCCTGCCCACCCTGTTCTCCAACACCGAGACCTTCGCCCAGCTCGCCGTCGCCGCCCGGCTGGGCGCGCTGGAGTACCGCTCGGCCGGACTGCCCGCCGAACCCGGCACCATGCTGCTGACGGTGGCCGGGAGCGTGGTCGTGGAGACGCCGACCGGGGTGCCCCTGCCGTACGTCCTCCAGCTGTGCGGCCTGGAGATCGGCCAGGGCGTGCTCATCGGCGGCTACCACGGCACCTTCGTCGGACCGGAGGCCGCCTGGGCCGCGACGATCTCCCGGGAGTCGCTGGCCGCGTTCGACGCGGTGCTCGGCGCGGGCGCGGTGCTGCCGATCCCCGAGAACACCTGCCCGGTCGGCGAGACGGCCCGGGTGGCGCGCTGGATGGCCGGGGAGACCGCGGGCCAGTGCGGGCCCTGCTTCCTGGGTCTGCCCTCGCTCGCCGACGCCGTCGACGAGGTCGCCGCCGGTGGCGGCATGGCCGCGCTGGACGCCGTGCGCTTCCGCATCGAGACCGTCACCAAACGCGGGGCGTGCAGCCATCCCGACGGCACCAGCCGGTTCGTGAAGTCGGCGCTGGAATCCTTCCCCGAGGAGTTCAACGACCATGCCCTGGGCCGGGGTTGCGGCCGACCGGTGGCCGGTGTGCTGCCGCTGATGCCGGAGACCGACAGCCTCCCGGTCCTGGCCCTGCCCCCGGGCTCCGGCGCGGCCGCGCAGCGGAAGCGGGAGCCGGCGGAGAAGAAGGAGAAGCTGCTCGTGGACTGGACGCTGTGCCAGGGGCACGGGCTGTGCGCCGACATCGTGCCCGACGTGGTCCGGCTCGGCCCGGACGGCTACCCGTCGAAGGCCACGTACTCCGTGCCCGGGGAGGTGCGGCAGCAGGCGCTGCGGGCGGTGCGCCGCTGCCCCGCCCTGGCACTGCGCATCCAGAACTGAGCCGGAGGCCCCGTCGCAGACCGCGCGCCGCGGACGGGGCCGAACGGGGCCGGACGCCGGGCGTTCGGCCCCGTTCCGCGTTCCCACTCCCCCCGCGTCCCACCGCCCGGCGTTCGCCGCCCAACTCCCGCCGCACACCTCGCCGTTCGTCTCACCGGTTGTCATGACGCGACAACTTTTCGCGGGTTTCCCGCGGTCCTGAGCAGGGCCGGCCGCCCTCCCGTACCCCCCGGCGACGACGGCGGAAGACCGCCGGACCGATGCGAAGGAGTGGTCATGAGGAATCGGCGGTACGCGGCGACAGGTCTGGTGGTCGCGGCGTTGCTGGCGGCGTCGGGCTGCGGCAACGGTCAGGCCTCCTCCCAGGACGGCACCGTCCAGCCCGCGGGCGACACCTCGCCCGCCGGGCAGGGGTACACCGGCGGCTACGGTGACGGCACCGAGCAGGCGGGCCAGGGCACCGACCGCAGCGGCCCGGCCGGGACACTGGCCCTGCGCGAGGACACCAAGCTGGGCGAACTCGTCACCGACAGCAAGGGCTGGGTCCTCTACCGGTTCGACGAGGACTCCGCCGAGCCGCCCACGTCCAACTGTGAGGGCCCCTGCGCCACGGCGTGGCCGCCCGTGCCTGCCGACGACGCCGCGGCCACCGCCGGCATCGACTCCGAGGAGCTGGGCTCGGTCAAGCGCCCCGACGGGAGCAACCAGCTCACCCTGGGCGGCTGGCCGGTGTACCGCTACGCGAAGGACGCCAAGCCCGGGGACACCACCGGCCACGGGGTGAACGGCACCTGGTTCGCCCTGGCCGCCGACGGCAAGAAGGCCGGGCAGGAGTCCGCCGCCGACGAGGGCTCGGACGCGGAGGACTCGACCGTACCGGCCGGGGGCGGGAGCTCCGACGACGCCGACAACGCCGGTGACGCGGAGCTGGCGGTCGCCGACAACTCCGAACTCGGCGAGATCCTGGTGGACGCCCAGGGCCGGACCCTGTACCGGTTCGACAAGGACTCCGCCTGGCCGATGAAGACCGGCTGCCTGGGCGACTGCCTGGACACCTGGAAGCCCGCCAAGCCCGTGGACAAGGAGCTCATCGAGGGCGTCGACCCGAAGCTGATCACCACCTTCGAGCGCCCCGACGGCACCGAGCAGATCGCCATCGACTGCTGGCTGCTGTACTGGTTCACCGGTGACACCGAGCCCGGCGACGTCAACGGCCACGGCAAGGGCGGCGTCTGGCACGCCGTCACCAAGGACGGCAAGAAGGCGAAGGCGGCGAACTGACGCCTCCCGCGGCCACCGGGCCGGAAGCCGGCGCGGGAACCGGGGCTCAGAACCGCACAAGGGCGCGCCGCCTCCCCTCCGGCGCGGCCGGTGCGGGCGGGTGTCCCGGCCCGGTGCCCAACGCGGCGGATCCGGTGACCTCCCGTACGGATGGGAGGTCACCGGATCCGCCGCGTTGGGGCCCCGGTGTTCAGCGGCCCCCGGGTCCCGCCAGATGGCGGGCGATCACCATGCGCTGGATCTGGTTGGTGCCCTCGACGATCTGCAGGACCTTGGCCTCCCGCATCAGCCGCTCGACCGGGTAGTCGCGGGTGTAGCCGTAGCCGCCCAGCAACTGCACCGCGTCGGTGGTGATCCGCATGGCGGCGTCCGTGCAGAACAGCTTGGCCGCCGCCGCCTGCGGGGCGAAGGGCTCCCCGGCGTCGCGCAGCCGGGCCGCCGCCAGGTACAGGGCGCGGCCGGCCTCGATCTGGCTGTACATCTCGGCGAGCATGAACCGCACGCCCTGGAAGTCGGCGACCGGGCGGCCGAACTGCTCGCGTCCGGCGGTGTACGCCAATGCCTCGTCCAGCGCGGCCTGGGCCACGCCGACCGCGCAGGCGGCGATGCCCAGCCGGCCGGAGTTCAGCGCGTCCAGGGCGATGGCCAGCCCCTGGCCCTCCTCGCCGACGCGGCGGCCGTCGGGGACCCGGACCCCGTCGAAGTGGACCTGGGCGGTGGGCGAGCCGTTCATGCCCATCTTGCGCTCGGGGGCGGCGGCGCTCAGCCCCTCGGCGTCGCCGGGGACCAGGAACGCGGTGATGCCGCGGGGCCCCTCACCGCCGGTGCGGGCCAGGACGGTGTAGAAGTCGGCGACCCCGCCATGGGTGATCCACGCCTTGGTGCCCTCGATCACCCAGTCCGCCCCGTCCCGTACGGCACGGGTGCGCAGCGCGGCGGCGTCGGAGCCGGAGGACGGCTCGGACAGGCAGTACGCGCCCAGCAGCCCGCCGCCGAACATGTCCGGGAGGTGCTCCGCGCACTGCTCCTTGGAGCCGTGGTGGGCCAGGGCGTGACAGGCGAGGGTGTGGACGCTGGCGCCCAGCCCCACGGTGAGCCGGGACGCGGCCAGTTCCTCCAGGACCTGCAGGTAGACCTCGTACGGCTGGCCGCCGCCGCCGAACTCCTCGTCGTAGGGCAGCGAGAGCAGCCCGGACTCCGACAGGAGGGTGAAGACCTCGCGGGGGAAGCGGCCGGCTTCCTCCTCCTCGGCGGCCTTCGGCCGGATCTCGCGCTCGGCGATCTCCCGCACCAGGGTGATCAGGTCGCGGGCCTCCTCGGTGGGCAGCCTGCGGTCCACCGGCCGGGGGCCGTATTCGGACGTCACGGCGCTCTCCTCCCTGTAGGGCGCCTTGTGGGGCGCTGCGGCGGCGGACGCCTGGGGTGGGGCGGCACCACCGTGATGTGGTCGGTCGGCCGCCGGCCGCCTCTCCGGGTCGCGGAGCGGCTGACCAGCGGCTGCGGTGTTCTGGAGTATGCCCGATCGGCGGCGTGCCGTCACCGCGGGCGGGTGCGGGCGTCCGGCGCCCGTCCGCGGACCGGTCACGCTCCGTGGGCGCCCCGCGGGTGCCGGACGGGCGCGGGCCGCGACGCCCCCGGCGTCTGCGCCCTTTCGGCCGCGAGAAAGGTTCGCAGCGCCCCGGCGAGCTGCTCGGGGGCCTCCTCGGCCATGTGGTGTCCGCTGTCGATCGTGCCGGCGGTGACGTCGTCCGCCCAGCCGCGCCAGATGCCGGGGATGTCGGGGTAGAGGTCGCCCAGATCGTCCCGTTCGGACCACAGCACCAGCACCGGACAGGTGATCCGGCGCCCGGCGGCCCGGTCGGCCTCCTCCAGCTCCCGGTCCACGGTCGGCCCGGCCCGGTAGTCCTCCAGCATGGCGCGTACGGTCGCCGGATCATGGATGGCCCGCTGGTAGTCCTCCCACGCCGCGGCGCCCATCTTCTCCTTCGAGCCGCCGTACCAGGCGGCGGGATCGGCGAGGATCGCGCGTTCGGGCTTGTCGGGGACGGCGAAGAAGAACCAGTGGTACCAGGCGCGGGCGAAGCGCTCGTCGCAGCGGGCCAGGTGCTCGCTGATGGGAATGCAGTCCCCCACCGCGAGCCGGGTCACGGCGTCCGGTGCGTCCAGGGCGAGCCGGTAGGCGACACAGGAGCCGCGGTCGTGGCCGAAGACGGCGAAGCGCTCGTGGCCGAGGTGCCGCATCAGCGCCAGGCAGTCGCGGGCCATGGCGCGTTTGGAGTAGGGCGCGTGGTCGGCGGTGGTGGGCGGCTTGGAGGACTGCCCGTAGCCGCGAAGGTCGGGGCAGACCACGGTGTGGTCCGCCGCGAGCAGGGGCGCCAGGCGGTGCCAGGTGGCGTGGGTGCGCGGGTGGCCGTGGAGCAGCAGGACGGGCGGCCCCGAGCCGCCGTGCCGCACCCGCAGGACCGTGCGCTCCGCCGTCTCCGGCCCCGTCCTCCCCAGGTCGACGTGCTCCAGGGTGAAACCGTCGAACACTTCCGCTCCCTCCGCCGGCCGCCCCCACCGTTTTCCCCGGGCGGCCGCGGGTCACACCCGGCCGGGCGCGGCGGACCCGCCGGCCGTGCGATCCGCCGCGCCGCGGGGCACGGGCGAGACCATCGGGGTCCGCGGCCGTATACCTCGGCATACCGACAGCACCGCACCTCCGGGTGTGAAGGACAGGAGTGACAGACATGAGCAGTCCCGCACAGATCGGCGTCACCGGACTGGCGGTCATGGGCCGCAATCTGGCCCGCAACTTCGCCCGCCGCGGCTACACCGTCGCCGTGCACAACCGCACCGCCGCCCGGACCCGTGAGCTGGTGGCGGAGTTCGGCGGCGAGGGCGACTTCGTGCCCGCCACGACGGCCGAGGAGTTCGTGGCCGCCCTGGAGCGCCCGCGGCGCCTGGTGGTGATGGTCAAGGCGGGCGAACCGACCGACGCCGTGATCGAGGAGTTCGCCCCGCTGCTGGCGGAGGGCGACATCATCGTCGACGGCGGCAACGCCCACTTCGCCGACACCCGCCGCCGCGAGCGGTCCCTGCGAGAGCGCGGCATCCACTTCGTGGGGGCGGGCATCTCCGGCGGGGAGGAGGGGGCGCTGAACGGCCCGAGCATCATGCCGGGCGGCCCGGCCGAGTCCTGGGAGGCGCTGCGCCCGCTGCTGGAGAGCGTCGCCGCGAAGGCCGCCGACGGCACGCCCTGCACCGCGCACATCGGTCCCGACGGGGCCGGGCACTTCGTGAAGATGGTGCACAACGGCATCGAGTACGCCGACATGCAGCTCATCGCCGAGGCGTACGACCTGCTGCGCACGGTCGCCGGGTACGAGCCGGCCCGGATCGCGGAGGTCTTCCGCACCTGGAACACCGGCCGGCTGGACTCCTACCTCATCGAGATCACCGCCGAGGTCCTGGCCCACACCGATGCCGCCACCGGGCTGCCCTTCGTCGACGTCGTCGCCGACCGGGCCGAGCAGAAGGGCACCGGCCGCTGGACCGTGCAGACCGCCCTGGACCTGGGCGTGCCGGTCTCCGGCATCGCCGAGGCGGTCTTCGCCCGCTCCCTGTCCGGCCACGCCGGACTGCGCGAGGCCTGCGCCGAGCTGCCGGGCCCGCGCTGCCAGGTCCTCGACGAGCGGGACGCCGCGCGCTTCGCCGACCAGGTCGAGCAGGCCCTGTACGCCTCGAAGGTCATCTCCTACGCCCAGGGCTGGAACATGATGCAGGCGGCGAGCGCGGAGTACGGCTGGGGCGTCGACCTGGCGGACGTGGCCGCCATCTGGCGCGGCGGGTGCATCATCCGGGCCGCGTTCCTGGACCGGGTCCGCGCCGCCTGCGCGGCCGACCCCGCGCTGCCCACCCTGCTGGCCGACGAGGAGTTCGCCGAGGAGGTCGGCGAGGCGCAGCCGGCCTGGCGGACGGCGGTGGCCACCGCCGTCCGGTACGGCGTCCCCGTGCCGGGCCTGTCCGCGGCGCTGGCCTCGTACGACGCGCTGCGCGCCGAGCGGCTGCCGGCCGCCCTCACCCAGGGCCAGCGGGACTACTTCGGCGCCCACACCTACCGGCGCACCGACCGGGAGGGGGCCTTCCACACCCGCTGGGGCCAGGACCGCTCCGAGGTGCGCGCCGACGGCTGAGGCCGCGCACCCGCCGGGCGGCTTCCCGCAGGCCGTTCCCGCCGTTTCCGGACCTCCCCACCGGGGGCCGGGCAGCGGTGGGAACGGCCTGCGTCATTGGTATGGACATGACGAAAGGGAGCGCCCTACCCTTCCATTGGATCAGACCTGAGAGCGCTCTCACGTCTCCACTGTCCCACCCCACTCCGGCCCCACCGGGTCGGACGACAGCGAGGAGAACCCCCCATGCGACGCCCTCCAAGACGTCCCGCCCTGCGCGCCGGCCTGTCCGCGCTGCTCCTGCTGGGCACCCTGACGGCCGCCGGAAGCGCCCTCTCCCCCGCCGCAGCCGCCCCCGCTCCGGCCGGTGGCACACCCGCTCCCGCACCGGGCCTGGTGAAGGCCATGGAGCGCGATCTGGGTCTGGACGGGCGCCAGGCCGAGCGGCGGCTCCGACAGGAGGCCAGGGCCGCGAAGATCGCGCCGCGGGCCGAACGGGCCGCGGGCGCGTCCTTCGGCGGTTCCTGGTTCGACCCCGGCAACGGCACGCTGGTCGTCGGCGTGACCAGCGCGGACAAGGCCGCCGCGGTGAAGTCCGCGGGCGCCTCGGCCCGCGTCGTGGAGCACAGCGCGGCGGAGCTGGACGCCGCCAAGGCCCGGCTCGACTCCCGGGCCGAGCGCGCGGGCACCCCGGACGGGGTGGTGAGCTGGTACGTCGACCCGCGTACCAACGGCCTGGTGGTCGAACTCGCCGAGGGCGCCGAACGCGGCGCCGGACTGCGCGCCTTCCTCGCCGCCGCTCGGGAGACCGTCCCCGTCGCGGTGCGGGAGACGGCCGAGGAGATGCCCGCCCCCGTCGCCGCGGGCACCGTCGGCGGGGACCCGTACTACGCCGGCAACAGCCGCTGCTCCATCGGCTTCTCGGTGGAGGGCGGCTTCGTCACCGCCGGACACTGCGGGGGCACCGGGCAGACCGTCCGGGGCTGGGACGGCTCCGAGATGGGCCGCTTCGAGGGGTCGTCCTACCCCGGCAACGACTACGCCTTCGTCCGGATCGGCCACGGCTGGTGGACCGAGCCGGTCGTACTGGGCTGGGGCCGGACGCCCGACGTGCTGGTCCGCGGCTCGAACGAGGCCCCGGTCGGCGCCTCGGTCTGCCGCTCCGGTTCCACCACCCAGTGGCACTGCGGGCAGATCCTGGCGAAGAACCAGACGGTCCAGTACCAGGGCGGAGCCGTCCTGCACCAGCTCACCAAGACCAGCGTCTGCGCCGAGCCCGGCGACTCGGGCGGCTCGTACATCAGCGGCGACCAGGCCCAGGGCGTGACCTCCGGCGCCTGGGGCGACTGCACCGGCGGCGGGGAGAGCTGGTTCCAGCCGGTCAACGAGATCCTGTCGGTGTACGGGCTGCGGCTGCGCACCGCCTGACCCCGCCCGGCATCATCGGACACCGCCGGAAAACAGTCTTCCGGATCCGTCCCGAACACGTTTGCATATGACGGGCCGCCCGGCCGAGCCGGGCGGCCCGTCGTCCTGTCCGCGAGGGCGTCCCGACCGACGGCCCCCGGTGGGCCGGGCCCGCACCGCTGCGGTGCGGGCCCGGCCCACCGGGGGCCGTCGCCGCCTGTCACATCCGTGAACACGGCCTCGCCGGCGCGGATCCCGGCGGAAGCCGGAGGAACGCGTTTCTCCCGAAGCCTTGACGGCCCCGGGGGCCACTCCTAGGGTCACGGCCAACGTTTAACCCACTGAAGCAGGTTCATGTACATGGACGGAGAAGACCATGGAGCGTTTCTCCAGAGGACCCCGGTCCCGCCGGGCGCGCGGTGCGCTGGCCCTGCTGGTCTCCGGTGCTCTGATCACCACGGCGAGCGGCTGCGGCGGGGAGGACTCCTCCGCTGACTCCGACGCCCCGCTGGAGGTCTGGACGCGCAGCGCCCCGGACCCCGCCGCCACCTACAAGAAGATCTTCGCCGCCTTCACCGAGAAGACCGGCATCAAGGTCAACTACCAGCCCGTCGTCGAGTTCGACAAGCAGCTCCAGTCGCGTGCCTCCTCCAAGAACCTGCCGGACGTGATGATCAACGACAGCGGTTCGATGGGCACCTACCAGTCCCAGGGCCTGCTGCTGCCCGTCGACCGCGAGTCCGTCGCCGGGCAGGAGGACATCTCCGAGGACACCTGGAAGACCACCGTCGGCCTGGACGGCGACTACTACGGCGTCCCCTTCTCCCGCCAGGCGCAGGTGACGCTCGTCCGCAAGGACTGGCGCGAGAAGGTCGGCCACCCGGTGCCCGAGACCTGGGAGGACCTGGCGAAGCTGGCCGAGGCATTCACCACCGAGGACCCCGACGGCAACGGCAAGGACGACACCTACGGCATGGTGGTGCCCGGCAGCACCGAGCGCGGCTACCTCTCCTGGTGGGCCTCGTCCTACGTCTGGCAGGGCGGCGGCGGCTACGTCGAGGAGGCCGGTGACGGCAAGTACCGGGCCGTCGTCGACTCGCCCGGCTCGGTCAAGGCCGTCACCTGGATCAAGGAGCAGTTCTGCGAGAAGCGCGTCCAGCCCGGCGCGCTGACCGCCAACACCATGAACGCCCCGCACTTCCAGGAGGGCACCGCCGGCATCTACCACACCGGCGCCTACTACTTCATCCCCTACGACAAGCGCCCGGGGAAGGACAAGTACGAGGTCATCGCCCCGCCTGCCGGGCCGGGCGGCGTCGCCACCCTGGCCGAGGGCGAGAACATCTACTTCGGCGCCGGCTCGAAGAAGACCGAGGCGCAGCAGAAGCTCGCCGAGTTCCTCATCAGCCCCGAGGCGCAGCAGCTCGGCATGAAGACGGAGACCCAGGCCGTGGTGCGGCTGCCGGTCAACACCACCCTCGACGCCGCCGAGGTCCTGGGCGACGAGCGCTGGAAGGTCGTGCAGGAGATGTACGAGAACTCCTCGCACTCCTTCCCCGCGGCCATCGACTTCACCCCGATCAGGCAGTCCGTCGCCGAGGGCCTCAACAAGCTGTTCGCCGACTGCGGCGGCGACGTGGAGACCGGGCTGAAGCAGCTCGCCGAGACCGTGGACAAGGAACTCGAGTCGCAGGACCTGCTGCCGTGACCGCACCCGTCCTCGAACCCCCGCCCCGGCTCAGCCCCGCTCCCCCGGGGAAGGGCCGGGGGCGGGGCCTCCGTCTGAGCCGTCCGTCCCGCCGGTCGCTGATCCCCTGGCTCTTCCTCGCGCCGGGACTGCTGCTGGCGCTCGTCTTCAAGTTCATCCCGATGTTCGAGGGCATCCGGCTGAGCCTGTACGAGGTCCAGCCGTTTCTCGGCAACGAGTGGGTGGGGCTGGAGAACTACACCACGGTGCTCCAGGACGACCGCTGGCGCGAGGCCATGGGCCACACCCTGCTGCTCGGCGGCGGGCAGGCCTTCGGCGCGCTGGTGGTCGGCTTCCTGCTCGCCCTGCTGCTGGAGGGCCAGTCCCGCTCACTGTGGCTGGTGCGCACCGCCGTCTTCCTGCCGGTGGTCACCGCGATCGCCGTGGTCGGCGAGGTCTGGCGGCTGCTGTACACCCCCACCCCCGACGGCTTCGCCAACTCGGTGCTGGGCTTCCTCGGCCTGGGTCCGCTGCCGTTCCTCTCCAGTCCCGACAGCGCGCTGTGGTCGGTGATGACCGTCGGCGTCTGGATCGGCGCCCCCTACAACATGGTGATCATCCTCGCCGGCCTGTCCGGAGTGGACCGCACGCTGTACGAGGCGGCCGCCGTCGACGGTGTCTCGCTGTGGCAGCGGCTGCGCCACATCACCCTCCCGGCACTGCGCCCGGCCATCACCATCGTGCTCACCCTGGCCGCCATCCGCAGTCTGCGGATCTTCACCGAGGTCTACGTCCTCACCGGGGGCGGTCCGGCCGGCTCCACCGAGGTGTGGATGACCCGGGTGTTCTCCCTGGGCTTCACCCGCAACGACATCGGCGTCGCCTCCGCGGCCTCGATGCTGCTGCTGGCCGTGACCCTGCTGCTGACGGTGGCCGTCCAGTACTTCCGCCGGAGGGCCGAACGATGACCGCCACCCTCGACAAGACCACCGGCGGAGCCGGCGGCGGGACCGCCCGCCCGGCCGTCCGCCGCACCACCACGGACAGCCGGCGCTTCGACACCGCCCTGGGCTGGTCGCCCGGGCTGGGCCCATCGCTGGTACTGCGCGTGGTGCTGTGCGCACTGGCGCTGTTCGTCTTCGCCTCGCCCTTCCTGGTGATCATCTCCGGCGCCTTCGACGACGACACCCGCACCACCGCGCTGTCCCTGTTCCCCGGTGACATCACCCTGAACAACTTCACCGTCGCCGGGGACCGCGGCGTGTGGAGCTACTTCGCCAACTCCCTGGTCATCGCGGGCGGCGGGCTGCTGCTCCAGATGACCGTCTCGGTGCTGGCCGCCTACTCGCTGGCCCGGCACCGGTTCCGCGGCCGGGCGCTGGTGCTGATGCTGTTCCTGCTCACCATGATGCTTCCCGAGGAGATCATCGCCGTCCCGCTGTCCCTGGTCATCGGTGACCTTCCGGTGCTGGACATCAGCCTGAAGGGCACCGTGCTCGGCGTCATCATGCCCGTCGGCATCTGGGGCTTCTCGGTACTGGTGATGACCGAGTTCATGAAGGAGATACCCGCCGAGATCGAGGAGGCCGCCCGCCTGGACGGGCTCGGGGAGCTCCGGCTGCTGTGGCAGATCGTCCTGCCGCTGTGCCGCCCGGCCCTCGGCGTGATCGGCATCTTCGGCTTCCTGATGATCTGGGACCAGTACCTGCTGCCCCTGATCGCGGCCAACGATCCCAGTGACTACACCCTGACCGTCGCGCTCGCCGTCCTGCGCACCGACGTCGAGGTGGGGTCGGGGGTCCTGCTGGCCGGAGCATTCATCGCCCTCCTGCCCAGTCTGATCGTCTACCTGTGCCTGCAGGGCTCTCTCATCCGCGGCATCACCGCGGGCGCGACGAAGGGTTGAGCAAGGAGATGACCACACCCATGGACGCACCCGACACACTCACCGCCCCTCACGGGGACACCCGTACGGGCACCGCCGGGCGGCCGGCCCGGGAGGGGGGCGAGCGGCAACTCGACGGCCTGCTGTTCTTCCCCGTCACACCCTTCACCCCCGCCGGGGAGGTCGACGAGGACCTCCTGGCCCGGCACGTCGACGACGGGGTGAAGGCCGGGGCGGGCGCGGTGTTCGTCGCCTGCGGCACCGGCGAGTTCCCCGCGCTCTCCCTGGAGGAGATCGAGGTCTGCACCCGGGTGGCCGTGGCGGCCACCGCCGGACGGGTCCCGGTCTACGCCGCCGCGGGCGGCCCGCTGCCGATCGCCCGGTCCCAGGCGCGGTGCGCCGAGCGGGTCGGCGCCGACGGACTGCTGCTGCTGCCGCCCTACCTGGTGTCCAGCCCCCCGCAGGGACTCCTGCGGTACGTCGAGGAGGTCGCCGCCGCCTCCGCCCTGCCGGTCATCGTCTACCAGCGGGCCAACGCCGTCCTCACCCCGCACAGCGCCGCCGAGCTCACCCGGCTGCCCGGTGTCATCGGGATCAAGGACGGTCTGGGCGACATGGAACTGATGCACCGCATCGTGCGCGCGGTGCGGCGCGAGGCGGGCGAGGACTTCCTCTTCTTCAACGGGCTGCCCACCGCCGAGATGACCATGCACGCCTACCGGGCCGTGGGAGTCCCCCTGTACTCCTCGGCCGCCTTCGCCTTCGCCCCGGAGGTCGCCCTGGACTTCCACCGGGCGTTCACCGGCGGGGACGACGCCCGGGCGCGGCTGCTGCTCGACGAGTTCTTCGTCCCGCTGGTCACCCTGCGCAACGAGGTGCCCGGCTACGCCGTGTCCCTGGTCAAGGCGGGGGTGCGGATGCGCGGGCTGCCCGTGGGCGGAGTCCGCGCACCGCTGATGGACCCCACTCCGGCACATCTGGACCGGCTGGAGAAGCTCGTCGACCACGGTCTGCGCCTGGTGACGGCGCGGTGACGGCCGGGGAGGGGAGGGCCGCCCGGGCGGCCCTCCCCTCCTTGGCCCTCCCCTCCCCGCCGCCGGCTCCGGTGGCTGTGTTAGCCTGACCTCAGTTGCAGTTCTGGTACCCATGAACGTTGTGCGCGCCTGACGGTTCGTAACCTTCGGGCGCGTTTTGTTTTTCCGGCTCTTCCGGCGGGGTCTCATTGCGGCGACTCGGAGTTCCGCGCAGCGCGGTCCTCCGTTCCTGCCCCGACATGGAGGAGAACGACATGGCCACCGGTACCGTGAAGTGGTTCAACGCCGAAAAGGGTTTCGGCTTCATCCAGCAGGACGGCGGCGGCGCCGACGTCTTCGCCCACTACTCGAACATCGCCACCCAGGGCTTCCGTGAGCTCCACGAGGGCCAGAAGGTGAGCTTCGACGTCACCCAGGGCCAGAAGGGCCCGCAGGCGGAGAACATCCTCCCCGCCTGAGCCCCCGAGCGCCCATCCAGCGGAGCGTCATCCGGCGCCCGCCCCCCGTGGCGTCACACGTACCGGGGCCCGCACCTCAGGGTGCGGGCCCCGGCATGTTCCACGGATTCCCGCCCCCCGGCTCCACGTCCCGGCGGGTTCCGCTCCCCCGGCTCGTCCCCTCGATTCCCCCGCGGCTGTGCCCGCGGGGTCTTCCTCGGTACGTGCCACCCCGAGGAAGGTCCCTTCCGCATGCCCGCGAATCCCACCGCCCGTTCCGCCCGCCGCCGGCCGTCCCGCGCCGCGGCCCCGGCCCGCCCCCGTGTCCGCGGACATGAGGGCTCCCCGCCCCGTGCGGCGCCCGCCACGGTGACCGGCACCCCGGGGCTGCCCCCGGCCGCCTCGTTCGCCGAGCTGGCGATGCCCGCCCCGCTGCTGGAGACCCTCGGGCACGAGGGCGTCACCGTGCCGTTCCCGATCCAGGCGGCCGCCCTGCCCGACTCACTGGCCGGCCGCGACGTCCTGGGCCGCGGCCAGACCGGCTCGGGCAAGACCCTCGCCTTCGGGTTGGCCCTGCTCGCCCGCACCGCCGGGCAGCGCGCCAGACCGGGCCGCCCTCTGGCCCTGGTGCTCGTGCCCACCCGGGAACTGGCCCAGCAGGTCACCGACGCCCTCGCCCCGTACGCCCGTGCCGTCCGGCTGCGGCCGGCCACCGTGGTGGGCGGGCTGTCGATCGGCCGCCAGGCGGCCGCCCTCAAGAGCGGCGCCGAGGTGGTCGTCGCGACCCCCGGGCGTCTCGCGGACCTGGTCGAGCGCGGCCACTGCCGGCTGGACGAGGTCCGCACCACCGTGCTGGACGAGGCCGACCGGATGGCCGACATGGGCTTCCTGCCGCAGGTCACCGCACTGCTGGACCAGGTGCGCCCGGACGGCCAGCGGATGCTGTTCTCCGCCACCCTGGACCGGGACGTGGACCGGCTCGTGCGGCGCTTCCTGACCGATCCGGTGGTCCACTCGGTGGACCCCCCGGCGGGCGCCGTCACCACGATGGAGCACCACCTGCTGCGGGTGAGCGTCGACGACAAGCAGGCGGCCACCGCCCGTATCGCCGCCCGCGAGGGCCGCGTGATCATGTTCGTGCACACCAAGCGCTCCGCCGACCGGCTGACCCGGCGGCTGCTGGCCGACGGCGTACGGGCCGCCGCGCTGCACGGCGGGAAGTCCCAGAACCAGCGCAACCGCACCCTGGAGCAGTTCCGGTCCGGGCACGCCACGGTCCTGGTGGCCACCGACGTGGCAGCCCGCGGCATCCATGTCGACAACCTCGACCTGGTCGTCAACGTGGATCCGCCCGCCGACCCCAAGGACTACCTGCACCGCGGCGGCCGCACCGCCCGGGCCGGGGAGTCCGGCAGCGTCGTCACCCTGGTCACCCCCGACCAGCGCCGTGACGTCGAACGCCTGATGGCCGGGGCGGGGGTGACGCCGCACGTCACCGTGGTGCGCTCCAGCGACCCGGAACTGGCGCGCATCACCGGTGCGAGGGCTCCGTCCGGGGTTCCGGTCGTCCTCAACCCGCCGGCCGCCGGGGAGCCCCCGCGCGGCGCCGGCGGCCGGCCGGGAGCCCGCCGCCCGGCCCGCGCCCGGCGTACGGCCGCCCCGGCCCCCGCCGCGGGCCGGACCGGACGCGGACGCGGCCGCCCCCGCCGCGCCGCCTGACGGAATCCGGCACCGCGCTTCCCGGCCCCCGGCCCGCCCCGAAAGGGCGGGCCGGGGGCCGTACGTGCATGCCGCCCGTGCCACCGGGTACCCCGGCCACCCGAACAAGACGGGAGGCACTCGATGGGCAAGCTGAACAACCCGATCGAACTGCAGAAGGCACTGGGCGGCATGGACTACCCCGCCGACCGCGGCGCCCTGGTCGAGCACGCGAAGAAGAAGGGCGCGAAGGACGAGGTGGTCGAGGAGCTCTCCGCGCTGAAGAAGGACCGCTTCGACGGTCCGGACGACGTGAGCAGGGCGGTCTTCAACAAGGGCGACTGACTGCGCCGAACCGCCGGCACCCGCCCGGGGCGCGGCCGTCCACCGGCCGCGCCCCGGCGCGGGTGCCGCACGGCGCGGCCGGTCTACCGGCGGCCGCCCTCCTCCTGCTCCCCGGTGAGGTCCTCGCGGTCCACACCGGCCTCGGACATGGCGTCCTCCAGCTCCCGTCCGACGTTCCCCCGGCCCTTGTTGGCCGCCTCCGCCCGGCGGGCCGAGTCCTCGCCCTGTTCGTCGAAGACGACCTGGTCGGTCTTCTCGGTCTTGGGACGGCTCTCCTCGGGCATGGTCATCGCGGTCTCCTCACTGTGCTGCCTGTGCGCTCCCCCTGTGGTCCACAGGGGTGCAGCAGGACGCCGTACCCGTTCCCGCGCTCCGCATGCGGCCGGCGGGCGGGAACCGCGCACCCCGACCCGGGTGTCTGAGACGGTGACGGCGGGGCGTGGGGGCGCCCGGCCGGTTCCCGGGGGGTGGGGTCGATGACCGGATGGACGGTGCCGGGGTACGGGGAGCTGCGCGAGCTGGGCTCCGGCGCGAGCGGACGCGTCGTACTGGCCGTGCACGAGGCCACCGGCACACAGGTGGCCGTGAAGTACCTCGGCGAGACGCTGCTGGACGACGGGGACTTCCTGCGCGCCTTCCGCGCCGAGGCCCGGCTGCTGGGCGACCTGCGCTCGCCGTATGTCACGGGCCTGTACGAGTACGTCGAGTCACGGGACGGCGCGCGGCCCGGCGCAGCGATCGTGATGGAACTGGTGGACGGCGTCGCGCTGCGCGCGCTGCTGCGCCGAGCGGGGCCCACCGGCCCGGAGGCGGCCCTGGCCCTCCTCAAGGGCTCGCTGCTGGGTCTGGCCGCCGCCCACCGGGCCGGTGTGGTGCACCGCGACTACAAGCCGGCGAACGTCCTGGTCGCGGCGGACGGTTCGTCCAAGCTGGTGGACTTCGGCATCGCCACCCGGGACGGCGCCCCCGGCGGGTCCTCGGGCACCCCGCTCTACATGGCGCCGGAGCAGTGGAACGGCGGGCCCGCCTCACCGGCCACCGACGTCTACGCGGCGACCGCGACCTTCTACGAGTGCCTGACCGGTGAGCCCCCCTACCCGGGCGAGAGCATCGCCGAGCTGGCCGTACGGCACATCAGCGCGCCCGTGCCCGCCGAACGGGTGCCCGGACCGGTGCGCGACCTGGTCCGGCGCGGGCTGGCCAAGGAATCCGGGCAGCGGCCGCACGACGCGGCGGCCTTCGCCGCCGAACTGGAGTCGGCGGCGGCCACGGCGTACGGGGCGGACTGGGAGGAGCGCGGCCGTCGCGCGCTGGCCGCGCTGGCCGCCCTGCTGCCGCTGCTGTTCCCCCTGGCACAGGGGGGCGCGGCCGGGGTCGCCGACGCGGCCGTCACCGTCCTGGGCGGAGGCGGGGGCGGCCGGGCCGCCGGTCTGCCGGGGCGGCACGGCCGGCTGATCGGCGCGGGTGTACTGGCCGTGGCCGGGGTGCTGGCCGTGGCGGCGGTCGCCTCCGGAGGCGGGAACGGCGCGGACACCGTCCGCGCCGTGACCACGGCCGGCGCGGAGCCCGGCGGAGCCGGGGAACCGTCCGGCCGGACGGCGACGACGGGCGGGACGGGCTCACCGTCCGCAGCGCCGTCCGCGTCATCGGCGTCGTCCGCATCGTCCGCGCCGTCCGCCCACCCCACCCCGGAGGGCGGCACGGACGACGGCGCGACGGACGGGGGGACCGCCGGCACCGCCACGGACGGCACCGCCCACGGTGGGACGGAGACCGGCGCCACCACGACCGGTACCACCACGGACGGCACGGACGGCACGGACGAGGATGAGGGGGACGACGGGAGCGACGGGGACGACGGGGTCCCGGACTCCGGCGAGCCCTCCGCCGCGACGGAGGTCCGCACGGTGACGGCCGCCGGCCTGACCCAGACCGGCGCCACCACCGCCACCGCGACCGTGCGGGTGGCCACCAGCGGGACCGGCCCGGTGACCCTGACCGTCGGCTGGCACCTCGGCGACACCAGGGGCACACCGGGCGCCCGGGACGGCACTCGCACCTACCGGCTGAGCGGCGACACCGCCTACAGCCTCACCGTCGGCCACACCTTCGGCGGCCGCGGCTGCTACTGGGGCGTGAGCGCCTCGACCGATCCGGCCGCCACCGGCGGAGGCTCCTTCCAGCAGATCCTCACCCGGCAGTGTGACCTGCGTTGAACGGCGGAGAGCACCGGCACTGCGCGGACGACGGGGAACGGCCCCGCCGGCCGCCCCGCGCGCGCCGTGCCGGGGACGACCCGCCGGCCCCCGCGCCCTCCCCCGATGACGACACCTACAGCGCGACTCTCCTGGGCACCCACTGGGTCCGGACTCCGACCCCGGAGCCCGGCCCGCCCCGCCATGACACCCCCACCGCCCACCTCGCGGACCCGGCGGGCGGCGGCCCGGCGGGCGGGGTGCTGCGCATCGGGCCGGGAGTGCCCCGCTCCGGAACCGTCCCGGCCCCGGCGACCGCCGCCGGCACCCGGCCGCACGGCCGTCCGGCCGCCGGTACGATCCGCCGCCGGCCGCGCCGGTGGGCCCCGGCCGCCGCCCTCCTGGCGGCCGTCCTGGCGTACCCGGCCTGGCAGTGGCTGGGCCCGGAGCTGACGGTCCACCAGATGGCGGTGCGCGCCGACCCCGCCGGCCCCGGGTGTGACGGCACCGCCGACGTGGTGGGCGTGGTGACCACCAACGGGTGGTCCGGGACGATCCGCTACCGCTGGCTGCGCGACGGCGGCGCCTCCTCCGGTGTCCTGGAGGAGAAGGTCGCCCGGGGGCAGCGGGAGGCGCGGCTGCATCTGCTGTGGACCTTCCGCGGCGAGGGCGTCCGGCGGGCCTCCGCCCGGCTGGAGATCCTCTCCCCCGGCAGCCGCGCGGCGGACGCGGACTTCACCTACCGGTGCCCGTGAGACCCGTGCGCGTCACACCCGTACCGTCCGGGTAGGCGTCCTCCCCGGATGGGACGCACCGCCGGGGATGCGAGGTTCGACCGTGACCGTCAACGCCGATGAGCCGTGGTGGAAGACCGCCGTCGTCTACCAGATCTATCCGCGCAGCTTCGCCGACTCCGACGGCGACGGCGTCGGCGACCTGCGCGGCATCACCCGACGACTGGACCATCTCGTCGAGTTGGGCGTCGACGTGCTGTGGCTCTCCCCGGTGTACCCGTCCCCGCACGACGACAACGGATACGACATCAGCGACTACCGCGGCATCGATCCGCTCTTCGGCACCCTGGAGGACTTCGACGAACTGCTGGCCGCGGTGCACGCGCGCGGCATGCGGCTGATCATGGACCTGGTCGTCAACCACACCAGCGACGAACACCCGTGGTTCGTCTCCTCCCGGGACGGCGGTCCCGGCGGTCCGGCGCGCGACTGGTACTGGTGGCGCCCGGCCCGGCCGGGCACCGTCCCCGGCACCCCGGGCGCCGAACCGAACAACTGGGGCTCGTTCTTCTCCGGTCCGGCCTGGGAGTACGACCCGGCGAGCGGCGAGTACTACCTGCACCTCTTCTCCCGGAAGCAGCCCGATCTGAACTGGGAGAACCCCCGGGTCCGGCAGGCGGTGTACGCCATGATGCGCTGGTGGCTGGAGCGCGGCG
Organism: Streptomyces carminius; assembly: GCF_002794255.1. GTDB lineage: Bacteria > Actinomycetota > Actinomycetes > Streptomycetales > Streptomycetaceae > Streptomyces > Streptomyces carminius. Next base: position 389,042 of record NZ_PGGW01000067.1, on the reverse strand, counting down.
TCGACGGCTTCCGGATGGACGTCATCAACCTGGTCTCCAAGGACCCGGCCCTGCCCGACGGCGAGGTGCCCGGGGGCGGCCGGTGGGGCGACGGCTCCCCGTACTACGTCTGCGGTCCGCGCATCCACGAGTACCTGGCCGAGATGCACCGCGAGGTGTTCGCGCCCCACCCCGGAACGCTGCTGACGGTCGGTGAGATGCCGGGAGTGACCGTCGAGCAGGCACGGCTGTTCACCGACCCGGCGCGGGCCGAGGTCGACATGGTGTTCACCTTCGAGCACGTCGGGCTCGACCACGGTCCCGGCGGCAAGTTCGACCCGCGCCCGCTGCGGCTGCCGGAGCTGAAGGCGACGATGGCCCGCTGGCAGGAAGGGCTGGGCGAGGTGGGCTGGAACAGCCTGTACTGGGGCAACCACGACCAGCCGCGCGCCGTCTCCCGCTTCGGCGACGACAGCCCACGCCACCGGACGCGCTCGGCCACCGCCCTGGCCACCGTGCTGCACCTGCACCGCGGCACCCCGTACGTCTACCAGGGCGACGAACTGGGCATGACCAACGCCCCGTTCGCCTCGATCCACGACTTCCGCGACCTGGAGTCGCTCCGCCACCACGCGGAGGAGACCGCCCACGGCGCCGACCCGGCGGAGGTGCTGGACGCGCTGCGCGTGATGGGCCGCGACAACGCCCGCACCCCCGTGCAGTGGGACGCCACCGCCCACGCCGGCTTCACCACCGGCACGCCCTGGCTGCCCGTCAACCCCGACCACACCGAGATCAACGCCGCGGCCCAGCGCGCCGACCCGGCCTCCGTCTTCCACCACCACCGCCGGCTGATCGGACTGCGGCACACCGAACCGGCCGTCGCCTTCGGCGACTTCACCCTGCTGCTACCGGATGACGAGCGGATCTGGGCCTTCCTCCGCCGCCACGAGCCCGCCCCGGGCGAGGTCACCGAGCTCCTCGTGCTCGCCAATCTCAGTTCGGAACCCGCCCGCTGCCCCGCCCCGGACGGCTGGGCGGGCACCGAGCTCCTGCTCACCAACCACCCGGGCGGCGCCCCCCTGACCTTCCCCGCCGTCACCCTCACCCCTTGGGAGGCCCGCGTCCACCGCCGCGTCCGCACGGCGGGCGGGTGAGGGCGCCCACCAGCCGGCGCGCAGCCGCCTTCCTGTGACGGCTTCAGCGTCCGGCCCGTCCGGCTCCGGGAAGCGCTCCCGGCCTCCCCGGGGCCGGCGCCGCCCAGTGGTCCAGCGGCGGCGGCAGGGGAGCGGGGTCGGTGACGGGCGGGTACGCCGGTTCGGGCAGGTCCAGCAGCCGGTACAGCACCTTGCGCATACGGCGGGCGAAGCAGCCCGGCTCGGAGGTCAGCAGTTCTGCGACCCGGGCGTACTCCTCCGGCCGGTACTCCTCGGCCGCGTACCGCAGCTGCTCCTCCAGCGGGTGCGGCGGCGACAGGGCGGGGGCGGCCCGGGCGAGGCGCGCCGCCGGGGACTCCGGGCAGATCCGCTCGCCGGGGTGGCGGTCCAGCAGGACGGGGGCGCCCGTCAGGGCCGCGTAGGCGGTGACCGAGCCGTGGTCGCCGACGACGAAGTCCGCCGCGACCAGCAGCGGGTACCAGTCGGCCTCCGGCGGCAGGAGCACCAGCCCACGGGCGCGGCAGGCGGTCAGCCAGGCCCGCAGCTGCCGACCGCCGTGTCCGGCCCAGACGTTGGGATGGACCAGCAGTGCCGTGCGGTACCTGTCCCCCGGCAGTTCCCCGAGCAGCCGGGGCAGCAGCGCCTCGAATCGGCCGAAGGAGGAGGACGGCCCCCAGGTGGACGCGAACACCACCAGCCGCCGGTCCCCGGTGAGCCCGAGAGCGCGACGGTACTCCGCGCGGTGCGGCAGGCTCGCGGTGATCCGGTCGTGGCCGGGGTCGCCGACGACCTCGGCCACCGGCAGCGCCTCGGGGCAGGAGCGCGCCAGCGCCCGGCGGTCCCGTTCGTGGGCGAGCACGATCGCGGCGGGCACCACTTTGCCGTTCCGCGTCAGGTGTCGGCGGCTCAGCATGCCCGGAACGCGTGGCGGGCCGTCCTTCTCGGCCTTGCCGTCCTCCCCGCCGGGCTCCGCGCGCAGAAGCTTGATGTGACGGCCCCGTGCGGCATGCGGAGCACGGGCGCCCGCACCTGGTCGATCCCCTGCGAGCCGGCCGCCAGGGCCAGGTCGAAACCGGCGCCGGCGGCCTGCTTCCACGGGACCACTTCGAAGCCCGTCTCCCGCAGGTGGCGGGCCACCCCGGCACCGAAGGCGTGCGGGGCGACGGTGAAGACCACCTGGATCCGCAGGTCGGGCTCCAGGAGCTCGACGACCTCCCGCAGCCGTTGCGCGTAAGGCACGGTGTGTGCAATGGCCAGGACCTGCCTGCAGCCGGTCCGGGTGGCCCACTGCCCCTGCTGGAGCACGGCGGGTGCGGTACGCCCGCGTAATGTTGGCATGGACATACCTTATGTGTCGACGTGTCGGTTGCGCCGACCGGTGAAGGGCCCCGGGCCCCGGACGGTTTCCCCGTCGCGGCGGAGGCGGCCCGTGCCGCGGCCGGACTCCGGTTCACCGGCACGGCGGAGCCTGTCGCATGCCCCGCGCGGGTACGCCTGCGCACCGCGGCCGGCGGGGTCGGTGCCTCCCCGCGCGTTCCCCTCCGGCCCGCCGTCCCGTCCTTCCCGGTGTCAGGAGAGACACGATGCCCACCAGATCAACACGCCGCGGCCTCCTCGGCCTGGCCGGCCGGGCGGCGGCGGTCGCCGCCGGTGCCGCTGCCCTTCCCGTCCTCCCCGGAGCCGCGTCCGCCGTCGCCCCGCCACAGCGCCGGTCCGCGCCGTCGGCCCCCGGGACCGGGTGCGCCGAGCCCCCGGACGCCGGTGTGCAGTGCGGCCCCGGGAGGGTGACGCCGTGACGGCCGTCTTCGTCCCCCGCGCGGAGTGGGGCGCCCTGCCCTCCCAGGGGCCGTCCACCGACATCACCCCGGGCCGGGGCGGGGTCACCGTGCACCATGTGGGGCCCTCTCCGACCGCCCGGCGGGACCACGCCGACTGCGCGGGTCAGGTGCGCGCCATCCAGCGACAGCACATGGACGGCAACGGGTGGGCCGACATCGCCTACACGTGCCTGGTGTGCGTCCACGGCCGGGTCTTCGAGGGACGGGGGCCCTGGGTGCGGACCGCCGCCAACGGCACCGCGGCGGGCAACCAGGACTGGTACGCGGTGTGCGGGCTCACCGGCGGCTCCCCGTCCGGCTACGACACCGTCACCGACGCCCTCCTGGACGCCTTCCGCTGGTCGACCGGCTGGCTGCGTGACTCCGGCGGCGCAGGGGCCGGCATCAACCGGCACGGCGACCACATCGTCACCCAGTGCCCCGGAGGGCTCTCCCCCTACGTGCTGAACGGCTCGCTGGAGCCCGGCTCCGGCCCGCGGGACCGGGCCGGGACATGGCCCTTCCCGTTCGGGCGGGGGACGGCGGGACGCGGGACGGCGGCCGGGACCGCCGGGACCGCCGGGACCGGGGGCTGGTGACGGGCCCGGTGGCGGCGGGTCTTCCGGGGCGCTCCCGCGCCGGCGCCCTCCGGCCGGCGTCCGCCCACCGGGCCGGATACGGAGGCCCCGGAAGGGGGTAGACGTCCGGCGCGCGCCCTTCGGGCCGGACGCGGTCCGAAGGGGCCGCGGACGTGTACCGTCCGGCCCTGGGCCGGACGGCCGCTCCCCGGAGAGGCTGGTGGCGGTCGCGAGCGGGCGGCCACGGAGTCGGTGACGGTTCCCGGAAGAAGAGGCGACGGTGGAGGAAACGGTGGACAGCACGGCGGACGGTGCGGCGGGCGGCGCGGCGGAGAAGGCGGTGGACATCGTCGCCTACGGTGTCGTGACCGACGAACTTCCGCTGCTGGAGCGGGCTTTCAAAGGGCAGCACCGGCTGCGCTGCCTGGATCTGGTCCTCAACCGGGACACCGCCGCCACGGCCGCCGGCTGCACGGTGGTGTGCAGCAGCGTCAACGACGTGCTGGACGAGGAGGTCCTGACCACCCTGGCGGACGGCGGCACGAAACTGGTCACCCAGCGCGCCACCGGTTACAACAACATCGACCTGGACGCGGCCCGGAAACTGGGGCTGGCCGTCTCCCGGGTGTCGTCCTACTCCCCCTACTCGGTGGCCGAGTTCGCCTGGACGCTGGCCCTGGCGGTCAACCGCCGGGTGGCCCGGTCGGTGGCCCGCACCCGCGACTTCGACTTCCGGCTCAACGGCCTGCTGGGCCGCGACTTCCACGGCCGTACCGCCGGGGTGGTGGGCACCGGGAAGATCGGGGCGGCCTTCGCCCGCATCGCCGCGGGGTTCGGCATGCGGCTGCTGGGCTGGGACATCGCCGAGAACCCCGAGTGCCTGGAACTGGGCATGGAGTACGTCGAGCGCGAGCGGCTGTTCGCCGAGGCCGACCTGGTGAGCCTGCACGTGCCGCTGCTGCCCGACACGTACCACCTGGTGGACCGTGCCGCCCTGGCCCGGATGAAGGACGACGCCATCCTGATCAACACCAGCCGCGGCGGCCTGATCGACGCCCAGGCCCTGGTGGACACCCTGCGGGCGGGCCGGCTCGACGGGGTGGGGCTGGACGTCTACGAGGAGGAGGCCGGGGTGTTCTTCTTCGACCGCTCCCTGGACGTGATCACCGACGACACGCTGGCGCGGCTGATGACCTTCCGCAACGTCCTGGTCAGCTCGCACCAGGCGTACTTCACCCATGACGCGGTGGAGGAGATCGTCCGGACCACCGCCCGCAACGTCGAGGACCACCTGGCCGGGCGCGCCAACACCAACACCCTGGTGCCCCCGCCCGACCGGGGCTGAGGCCGGGTCCCCGCCCGGGGACGCGGGAGGGGCGCGGGGGGTCTGCGCCGTTCCCGCCAGGGCCGTCCGGCCCCGCCGCAGGGGTCGGTGTCCGGGTCCGGTTCAGGGTCGGCTTTCATCGTCCGCTGCCTCCCGGCCTGTCCGGAACGACGGGACACGGCGAGTGTTCCGTCGTCCACCAGACTGAGGGGAGAACAAGGTTTTCGCCCGGGCCGGGGAGCGGCCGTCCCCCAGTCGAGGGGGGACGGCCGCGGCCCGGTTCCGCTCACCGCGTCACTTGCCCGTCGCCGCCCGGTCGCGGTCGGGGTCCAGGGCGGCGCGGGCCGCCTCCAGCCGGGCGACCGGCACCCGGAACGGGGAGCAGGACACGTAGTCCAGCTCCGCCTCGTGGAAGAAGTGCACGGAGTCCGGGTCACCGCCGTGCTCGCCGCAGACACCGATCTTCAGCCCCGGCCGGGCGGCCCGGCCCTCGGCGACCGCGATCCGCACCAGGCGGCCCACTCCCTGCCGGTCGATGGTCTCGAACGGCGAGACCTCGAAGATGCCCCGCTCCAGGTAGGCGGAGAAGAACGACGCCTCCACGTCGTCCCGGGACATCCCCCAGGTGGTCTGGGTCAGGTCGTTGGTGCCCAGTGAGAAGAAGTCGGCCCGGTCCGCGATCCGGTCCGCGGTCAGCGCTGCCCTCGGCAGCTCGATCATGGTGCCGATCGGGCAGGTCAGCGCCCGGCCCACCTGCTCGGACACCTCGGCCAGGACGGCCTCCACCTCCTGTCGCACCAGCCGCAGCTCGGCGGCGGTGTCCACCAGCGGCACCATGATCTCCACCCGCGGGTCGCCGCCGTCGGCCAGCCGCCCGGCCACCGCCTCGGCCACGGCCCGCACCTGGAGCGCGATCAGCCCCGGCACCAGCAGGCCCAGCCGGACCCCGCGCAGCCCCAGCATCGGGTTGTGCTCGTGCATGCGCTCCACGGTCCGCAGCAGTCGCACGTCGTGCGGGTCGGGCTCGCCCCCGGCCGCCTCGGCGGAGGCCACCCGGACGGCCAGTCCGGTGTGGTCGGGCAGGAACTCGTGCAGCGGCGGGTCCAGCAGCCGGATGGTGACCGGCAGCCCGTCCATGGCCGCCAGCAGGGCGGTGAAGTCCTCCCGCTGCGGCGGCAGCAGCGCCGCCAGCGCCCTCTCCCGCTCGCTGTCGGTGCGGGCCAGGATCATCGCCTCCACCAGCCGGCGCCGCTCGCCGAGGAACATGTGCTCGGTGCGGCACAGTCCGATGCCCTGGGCGCCGAAGCGGCGGGCCCGGGCGGCGTCCTCGGGGGTGTCGGCGTTGGCCCGCACCGCCATGCGCCGGGCGGCGTCGGCGTGTTCCATCAGCCGTGCCACCGCGTCCACCAGCCCGGACTCCCGTTCCCCGGTCTCGAAGTACCGCATCACCGGTGATCCCACCAGCGGCAGCGCCCCCAGGTGGACGGTGCCGGCCGAGCCGTCGACGGACACCTCGGTGCCCTCGGCGACCTCGGTGACCGTCCCGTCGGGGCCGGTGACGGTGAAGCGGCGGGCCGCGACGTCGATGCCGAGGCTCTCGGCGCCGCACACGCACACCCGCCCCATGCCCCGGGCCACCACGGCCGCGTGGCTGGTCTTGCCGCCGCGGCTGGTCAGCACCGCCTGGGCGGCGACCATGCCGGGCAGGTCGTCGGGGGTGGTCTCGGGGCGCACCAGCACCACCTGCTCCCCGGCGGCGGCGCGGCGCACCGCCTCGGCGGAGTCGAAGACCACCGTGCCGACGGCGGCGCCGGGCGAGGCCGGTACGCCCGTGGCCAGCGGGGCACCGGCCGAGGCGGTGTCGAAGCGGGGGAACATCAGCCGGGCGAGCTGGTCGCCGGTGACCCGGTCCAGCGCCTCCGGCCAGTCGATCAGCCCCTCGTCCACCAACTGCACGGCGATACGGAAGGCCGCCTCGGCGGTGCGCTTGCCCACCCGGGTCTGCAGCATCCACAGTTTGCCGCGCTCCACGGTGAACTCGATGTCGCAGAGGTCCCGGTAGTGCCGCTCCAGGGTCGCCATGTGGCCGCACAGCTGCGTGTGGCACTCCGGGTGGTGCTCCTGGAGTTCCTGCAGCGGCACGGCGTTGCGCACCCCGGAGACCACGTCCTCGCCCTGCGCGTCGGGCAGGTAGTCCCCGTAGATCCCCTGCCGCCCGGTGGCCGGGTCGCGGGTGAAGGCCACCCCGGTGCCGGAGTCCGGGCCGAGGTTGCCGAAGACCATCACCTGTACGTTGACGGCCGTGCCCAGGTCGTCGGGGATGTGCTCGCGGCGCCGGTAGAGGCGGGCCCGCTCCCCGTTCCAGGACTCGAAGACGGCGCGCACCGCGCGCCGCAGCTGCTCGGCCGGGTCCTGGGGGAACTCCTCCCCGGTCCGCTCCCGCACGATCGCCAGGAACTCCGCCACCAGCCGCGGCCGCTCCGCCGGGTCGGGGCGGCGGGCCAGCGCGTCGGCGAACAGCGCGCCGTCGATCCCCATGACGGTGGTGCCGAACATCTGGACGAGCCGCCGGTAGGAGTCCCAGGCGAACTCCTCGTGTCCGGAGGTCTTGGCCAGCCCGGCCACGGACCGGTCGTTCAGGCCGATGTCGAGGATGGTCTCCATCATCCCCGGCATGGAGTAGCGGGCCCCGGAGCGTACCGACACCAGCAGCGGGTCGTCCGGGTCGCCCAGCCGGCGCCCGGTCGCCTCCTCCAGCGCCGCCAGGTGCTCGGCCAGCTCCCGCCGCAGGCCCCCGGGCTCGGTGCCGGTGGCCAGGTAGGCCCGGCAGGCCTCGGTGATGACGGTGAAGCCGGGCGGCACCGGGAGGCCGATGCGGGTCATCTCGGCGAGGTTGGCGCCCTTGCCGCCGAGGAGGTCGGCCTGCTCCCGGCCACCCTCGGTGAAGTCGTGAACGTAGCGGACCATGGTGGTCTCCTTACGGCCCGGCGCCCGCCCGGGACGGGGCCCGGGCGCGAGGCGTCTGCCGGTTGCCGGACGGATCGGGCCGGGGGACGGGGACGGGAGTCCGCGGGGCCCCGGGGTGCGTGTCCGCCGCCGGGGCGGCGGACACGCCGGGTGCGGTGGTGGCGCGGCGGCTCACTCGTGCGGGACGACGGCGACGGGCACGGTGGCGTGGTGCATCACCGCGTGGGCGACCGGACCGATGTGGAAGCCCAGCGGGGAGCGCCGGTCGCGGCGGCCGACGACCACCAGACAGGCGTCCTCGGCGGCCTCCAGGAGCTGCTGGGCGATCCTGCCGACCACGGCCTGCGTCCGGACCTCCACGTCCGGGTACTTGCCCTGCCAGGGCCGCAGCGCGTCGGTCAGGGCCCGGAGCTTCTCCTCGGCCAGACCGTCCAGGAAGCCGGGGCCGAAGCCGGCGGGGTTGACGCCGTAGGCGGCCGGCAGGTTCCAGCCGTGGACGACCCGCAGCGGCGCGCCGCGCCGGGCGGCGGCGTCGAAGGCGAAGTCCAGCAGCCCGTCGCAGGGCTTGCTCAGGTCCAGGCCCAGCACCACGTCGCGGTACGGTGCCTCGCCGCCGGCCGCCAGGGCCTCCGGCTCGTCGCGGTGGGCGGCCTCCTCGGTCGTCCCGGCCCGCACCAGCACCACCGGGCAGGTCACATGGGCCGCGGCGGACAGGGCGACGGAGCCGACCAGGAAGCCGGCCAGCGCTCCTCTGCCCTTGGAGCCCAGCACCAGCAGCCCGGCGCCGTCGGCGGCCTTGCGCAGGACGTCGGCCGGGCGGCCGTCGAGCCGCTCGGTGCCGATCTCCAGGGTGGGGTGCCGGCCGGCCAGCTCCGCCGCCACCCGGCCCGGCTGCTCCTCCCAGCGCTTGCGGGCCTCCGGGTCCACGTTGGACAGCAGCAGCGGGTGGGAGTCGGCCTCCCTCACCTGGACCAGCCGCAGCGGCACCCCGCGCCGCAGCGCCTCGCGGGCCGCCCAGTCCGCGGCGGCCAGACTCTCGCTCGAGCCGTCCAGGCCCACGATGACGGTGCGCTCCATGGCTTCCTCCCTACGTCGTTCTCGGACGGGCGGCGGTCCGCCCTGTCTCCAGGCTCGCCCCCGGGTACCCGCCGGCGAGAGGGGACACAGGTCCCGACCGGCGGGACCCTCCGTCCCGCGGCCCGGGCCACGCGGCCCGTCCCGGGCCGCCGGCCGGTCCCGCCGGTACCGCACCGGGGCCGAACGGCCCTCGCGGCGGGCCCCGCACGGCCCCTGCGGCGGAGCCCGCGCCGTCCGACTCTGGAGTCGGAACCGCACACGGAAGGGGATCCGCCATGACGGACACCGCGGAACACGTACGGCAGGCCCACGCGCTGCTGGCCGACGGCAGGACCGTGGAGATACGCCCCGCGCGGCCCGAGGACCGCCTCGGAGTCGAGGGGCTGTACGCCCGCATGTCGCCCGAGAGCCTCCGGTGGCGGTTCCCCGCCTCCGGCCCCGGACCGGGGCGGCAGGCCGCCCGGCGGGTCTGCGGCCCGGCGCGCCCGGGCTGCCTGGCGCTGCTGGCCCTGTACGACGGCCGGGTGGTCGGCGTCGCCGAGTACGAGGGCGGCAGGGCCGGCGAGGCCGGTGAGAACGGTGAGAACGGCGGATCCGCCACGCCCGTCGCCGGCGGGGCGCCCGTCACCACCGCGGAGGTCGCCCTGGCCGTCGCCGACGACTTCCGCCACCACGGCGTGGGCACCCTGCTGCTGGAGCACCTGGTGCACGCCGCACGCGCCGAGGGCGTCACCGCCTTCACCGCCGGGGCCCTGGCCGGCAACCACGCCGTACTGCGGGTCTTCGCCGACCTCGGGCTGCGCACCACCCGCCGCCTCGACGGCGGCGAGGTGCGCTGCGAGATCCTGCTCGACCCCGACGAGCACTACCTGGCGTCGGTCGACGAACGCGGCCGCACCGCCGACGCCGCCAGCCTCCGCCCGCTGCTGCGCCCCCGCTCGATCGCCGTGGTCGGCGCCGGCCGCGCCGAGGGCTCGGTGGGCCGGGCCGTCCTGCGCAATCTGCACCGCGCCGGTTTCACCGGCCGGCTGCTGGCCGTCAACCCGCACGCCTCGGTCGTCGAGCGCACCCCCTGCTACCCGTCGGTGGCCGTCCTGCCCAAGGCCCCCGAACTGGCCGTCCTGACCGTCCCCGCGCACGCCGTGCCCGAGACGGCCCGGCAGTGCGGCAAGAGCGGCGTCCGCGCCCTGGTGGTGCTCACCTCCGGGCTGGACGCCGAGCAGGGGGCCGCCCTGCTGGCCACCTGCCGCCACTACGGCATGCGCCTGGTCGGCCCCAACTGCCTGGGCATCGCCAACACCGAGGACGGCATCCGGCTGGACGCCACCTTCGCCGCCCACCGCCCGCTGCCCGGCAGCGCCGGGGTCGCGGTGCAGTCCGGCGGCGTCGGCATCGCCCTGCTCGGCGGGCTCGCCCGGCTGGGCATCGGCGTGTCCAGCTTCGTCTCCCTCGGCGACAAGTACGACGTCAGCGGCAACGACCTGCTCCAGTGGTGGGAGGGCGACGGCCGCACCGACCTGGCCCTGCTGCACCTGGAGTCCTTCGGCAACCCCCGCGCTTTTTCCCGCACCGCCCGCCGCGTCGCCCGGCACATGCCGGTGCTGACCGTCGACGCGGGCCGCTCGGCGGCCGGCCGACGCGCCGCCGCCTCCCACACCGCCGCCGCGGCCACTCCCACCATGACCCGCCGGGCCCTGTTCACCCAGGCCGGCGTCATCGCCACCCGCTCCATCGGCGAACTGCTGGACGCCGCCGCCCTGCTGCACTCCCAGCCACTGCCGACCGGCTCCCGCGTCGCGGTGGTATCCAACGCCGGCGGCGCCGGGGTGCTGGCCGCCGATGCCTGCGTCGAGGCCGGCCTGACCGTCCCCGAACTGCCCGCCGCCCTCGCCGCCGAACTGGGCGTCGCCCTGCCGGCCGGGGCGGCCGCCGGCAACCCGGTGGACACCACGGCCGCCGTCGGCGGCACCGAGCTGGCCGCCTGCCTGGACCGGCTGGCCCGCCGGAGTGACATCGACGCCGTCCTGGTGGTGCTGGTGCCCACCGCCACCGTCCGGGCCACCGGCGACGACCCGGTCCGCGCCCTGCTGCGCACCGCCGGCGACCACCCCGCCAAGACCTTCGCCGCCGTCCTGCCCGACCAGGGCGAACGCGTCCGGCTGCTGCCCACCGGGCACCCCGACGGCAGCGCGCTGCCGGTCTACGCCGACCCCCAGGACGCCGCCCGCGCCCTGGCCCGCGCCGTCGAGCGCACCCGCTGGCTCGGCCGCCCGTCCGGCACCGTCCCCGAGATCGACGGTCTGACCGGCACCGCCCACGCCGCCGCCCGGGACGCCGCCCGCGCCCTGGTCGCCGGCTTCCTCGCCGAGCACCCCGGCGGCGGCTGGCTCGACCCGCGCCACTGCGCGCGGCTGCTGGACCTGTACGGCGTCCTCCGGCTGCCCCAGATCTGGGCCGGGAACGAGGACGCGGCCGTCGCCGCCGCGGCCGCGCTGTCCGCCGCGGGCGGACCGGAGGGACCGGACGGGTCAGAGGGACCGGACGGCCGGGTCGCGCTCAAGGCGCACTGGCCCGGCCTGGTCCACAAGTCCGACCAGGGCGCGGTCGTCCTCGATCTGGCCGGCGAGCACCGGGTGCGGGCCGCCTGGCGGGAGCTGACCGCCCGGCTGGGCGACGTGATGACCGGCGCGGTCGTCCAGCCCATGGCCCGGCGCGGCACCGAGCTGGTCGCCGGTGTCGTCCAGGACGAGGTCTTCGGTCCGCTGGTGCTGTTCGGTCTGGGCGGCACCGCCACCGACGTGCTGGCCGACCATGCCGCCCGGCTCGCCCCGCTCACCGACCGGGACGTCCGCGACCTGCTCACCGCACCACGCTGCGCGCCGCTGCTGTTCGGCCACCGCGGCGGCCCTCCGGCCGATCTGGACGGGCTGGAGCAGACCCTGCTGCGGCTCTCCACGATGGCCTGCGACCTGCCCGAGCTCGCCGAGGCCGAGATCAACCCCCTGCTGGCCCGGCCGGACGGCGTCACCGCCGTCGACGCCCGCGTCCGGCTGCTGCCGCGGCGCGCCCACGACCCCCATCTGCGCCGGCTGCGCTGAGCGCTCCGACGGCAAGAGGAACGGAGAGAACCATGAAGCACCGAGTCGTCGGAGCCGTGATGACCGCCGACGTGGTCACCGCCACCCCCGGCACACCGTTCAAGCGGATCACCGAGCTGCTCGCCCGGCACGGCATCAGCGGCCTCCCGGTCGTCGACGACGACGACAAGGTCCTCGGTGTCGTCTCCGAGAGCGATCTGCTGAACCACCAGGCCCACCAGGACCCGGGCGCCGGCCGGCGCCCGCTGAGCCGCACCGCCCGCCACCGGGCCGACGCGGCCGAGGCCCGCACCGCGGGTGAGCTGATGACCGCGCCGGCCGTCACCGTCCAAGCCCTGGACTCCGTGCCGCGCGCGGCCCGCACCATGGTCGAGCACCGGGTCCAGCGGCTTCCGGTGCTGGACGAGGAGGACCGGCTGGTCGGCATCGTCACCCGCCGTGACCTGCTGGGCGTCTTCCTCCGCCCGGACGCCGAGATCCGTGCCGAGGTGATCGACGACGTGCTGGTGCGGGCCCTGTGGATTCCGCCGGACACCGTCACCGTCACCGTCACCGACGGTGTGGTCACCCTGACCGGACGGGTCGAGCGCAGTACCGACATCCCCATAGCCCTGCGGATGGCCGGCCGGGTCGAGGGGGTGGTCGCCGTCGTCGACCGGCTCACCGCCCGGCTGGACGACACCCGGCTGCGGCCCGAGGAGCCGGCCCTGCTGCACGGCATCGGCGATCTGTGGTGGCTGCACGGCCGGTGAGCCGCCGGCCGTTCCGCCGGCCGTTGCGAGGCGGGCACCCGCACCGTCACGGTCGGCGGAGCCACGGACCACAGGACCGCGGGGTGCCGAACCGACAGATCGACAAATCGATGGAAAAACCGACAGGAAGAAGGCGATCGGAGATGACCGCACAGCGCGTGCTCGTCGCCTACGGCACCAAGAACGGCTCCACCGCGGAGATCGCCGAATGGGTCGGCGCCGCTCTGCGCGAGAAGGGCCTGGACACCGACGTGCTGCCCGCCGCCGAGGTGGGCGACCCCGGCGGCTACGACGCCGTCCTGCTGGGCTCCGGCCTGTACGCCGGGCGCTGGCGGCACGACGCCGTCCGTCTCGCCCGGCACCACCGGCAGGCCCTGGCCCGCCGGCCGGTGTGGCTGTTCAGCAGCGGTCCGCTGGACGCCTCCGCCGGCGAGCGCGACATCCCGCCCGCCCCCGGCCCGGCCCGCATCGCGGCACGCGTCGGCGCCCGCGGCCACGCCACCTTCGGCGGCAGTCTCACCGAGGGCGCCAGGGGGTTCGTCGCCCGGCAGATCGTCAAGCAGGGCAAGGGCGGGGACTTCCGCGACCGCGAGCGGATCCGCCGCTGGGCCCACTCGGTCGCGGCCGAACTCGCCGAGGACTCCCCGGAGGGCCCGGGGGGCTGAGGGACACCGCGGCCGTGCTGCCCGGTCCGGCCGGGCCGGGCAGTACGGCCGGACCGCCGGGCCCTCAGCGCCTCTCCCACACACCCAGGTGGGTGATGGCGAAGCCGTGGTCGTACTTGAGGCCCGCCTTGATCACCCGGTCGAGTCCGATGTGGGCCAGGCCGATGGCGCCGGCCACGGTCAGCGCGGTGACGTCCCACCCGAGGCCGGCGGCGAGCAGGGCCAGCGGCAGCGGCGCCGAGTGCGCGAGGTTGTAGACCCAGGCACCCGCCCTCGGGCCCGCGAGATAGCCGAGCATGAACAGGTCGGGCACCAGGAGCAGTGCCGGGACCAGCCACCAGGGCTGCCCGGTGGCGGCGAAGACGGCGAGGCCGGCGAGGCCGGTGGCCAGTGCCTCGGCACGCAGCCAGGCCAGTGGCCGGCCGGTGACCACGCCAGGGGTGGTGCCGGCGGTGCCGGCCGGCGGGTGGGCGTCGGTCGTGTCGGTCATGTCGGTCCTTCCGGAGCTCGGAGCGGCCCCGGGCACGGGCGACCACCCAGCGAGAGAGCACTGATCTACAACAAGATCAATGATCTCCACTTCCGCGGTCACCGTCAAGAGCAGTGCTCTCGCCCATACGGCAAGGACACTCGCGGTGCGGTGGAGGCACCCGGCCGCGGAGGTCCGCCGGACGATGGCCCCTCACCCGCGGCGCGGTCTCCTCCGGGTGCCGCGCGGCGCTCGTGCGGCAGGACGGACGGCGGCACCGGGGCGGTCGCGCACGCGGGCTTCGCCCTCCGGCCGCCCGAGCGGGAGACGGCCGCCGGGGCCCGGGGTACGGGTCAGGACGGCTCGTTCACCCCGGGACCGCGGGCATGCCGCACCGTGAGGCCCACCCCGCGGGCGAGACCCGCGCAGGCGTGGACGAAGAAGTCCCGCCGGGCCCGGTCCCCGATGACGTTGTCCAGCTGCCCGAAGACCTCGAACCCGATGAGGCCGAACAGCTGCGCCCAGGCGGCCACCAGGGAGGCGGCGTTGGCGGCCGGCAGCCCCGGGGCCAGTTCGGCCGCGAGCCGGCCGCCGTCGCACCGCACTGCGGACGGCGGCTCACCGGCCGGCGGCGGTGCCAGCTCGCCCGCGGCGTGGGCGTCCGAGGCGATCCGGAGCAGGGTCCGGGCCAGGCGCGAGGCGGGGGCGACGGTGTCCCGCGGGGCCGCGTAACCGGGCACGGGCGAACCGTAGATCAGCGCGTACTCGTGCGGGTGCGCCAGCGCCCAGGCCCGGGCCGCCCCGCACACCGCGATCCACCGGTCGACCGGGGCCGCGTCCGGGGCGGCGGCCCCCAGGGCGGTCTCGGCCTGCAGGCCCAGCGCGTCGTAGGCGTCGACGATGAGCGCGGTCAGGAGTTCGTCGCGGCTGGGGAAGTAGCGGTAGACGGCGGATGACACCATGCCGAGCGCGCGCGCCACCGCTCGCACCGACAGCTGGGCCGCCCCGGTGTCGGCGAGCTGACGCCGCGCCTCGTCCTTGATGCTCGCCGTGATCTCGCTCCGGGCCCGTTCCCTGGCCCCCTTGATCGCTCCCATGCGCTCAGCCTGCCATCGGCCGGAGCGCCGATCAACGGCGAGAACAGTGCTCCAAGACCCCGGAAGCTCCTCCGCGCGGGCGGCATTCCCGGCGGGCGGACCGCGCGCAGGACGGGGCATGGCCCGGTCGGCACGGCCGCCGGGACCATCGGCACTCCCCGGCACGGGACCCGGGCGGCAGGCTGGTGGCAGCCGGACCGGGAGGAAAGCCCATGCCGCCCACCACACTGGACGCGACGGCCCTGGAGAAGCTCGTCTCCGCCGCCGTGGCCGCACCGTCCATCCACAACACCCAGCCCTGGCACTACCGGCTGGACCCCGACACCGCCACCCTCCAGGTGCGGGCGGTCGCCGGGCGTGCCCTGCGGCACGCCGACCCGGTGGGCCGGGCCCTGCACATCTCGGTCGGTGCCGCCCTGTTCAACCTGCGGGTGGCCGCGGCCCACACCGGCTGGGAACCCGTCGTACGGACGCTGCCCTCCCCCGCCGAACCCGATCTGCTGGCCACCGTCCTCCTCGCCCGCGGGGTGTGCGTGAGCCGCCGCCACCGCCCCGGGCTGTACGACGCCCTGTGGCGGCGGCACAGCAGCCACTTCCCGTTCTCCGGGCATCCGCTGCCGCCCGGGACGACCGCGGAACTGGTCGAGGCCGCCCGGGTGGAGGGCGCCTCGCTGTGGTTCCCCACGGTTGCGGAGACCACCCGCCTGCTGAGGCTGACCGGCCAGGCCGAACGCCGCAACGCCGAGACCGCCGAGCGGCGCGCGGAGGGCCGTGCCTGGCTGCGCGAGGGCGCCTCCGACGGGCTGCCCGGCTCCGTGGTCGGCCGGCGGGACGCCGGCGGACGGCTGCCCCTGCGGGACTTCTCCGGAGTGGGCGCGGCCTGCGGGCCGCCGGTCCGCTTCGAGCCGCGCCCCACCGTCGCCGTCCTCGCCACCGCCCACGACCGGCGGGCGGACTGGCTGCGCGCGGGCCAGGCGCTGGAGCACGTCCTGCTGGCCGCCACCGCGCGCTCGGTGCGGACCACTCTGCTGCACCAGGCCCTGGAGTGGCCCGACCTGCGCGCCGCGCTGGGCGAGGGCGCCGGCCGTCCCCGTCACGTCCAGTTGCTCATCCGCCTCGGCTACGGCCCCGAGGGGCCCGCCACCCCGCGCCGTTCGGCCCGGGAGGTACTGGAGACCGGTCCCTGACCCGGCGGGGCGGGAGGGTCAGCCCCGGCCCAGCGGCACCCGCCAGGTCAGCCGGCTGCCCCGGCCCTCGGGTGCCTCGACCAGCAGCTCGCCGCCGAGCTTCGCGGCCCGCTCCGCGAGGTTCCGCAGACCGCTGCGGCGGCCTCCCTCGGGGATGCCCACCCCGTTGTCGCCCACGACCGCGGTCAGGGTGCCGGACCCGACCGTGAGGGAGACCTCGGCCGCCGTGGCCCGCGCGTGCCGCGCCACGTTGGACAGCGCCTCCGCCAGTACCGCGACCAGGTGGTCCGCGACGGGCGGCGGCACGTCGGTGTCCAGCAGCCCTTCCATGCGCAGCGCCGGGGTGAAGCCCAGGTTCCGCACCGCGTCCTCCACCACCTTCGCCACCCGTACCCGCAGTCCGTGCCCGGCCGGACCGGTGCCGTGGCTGCGCAGCCCGAAGATCGTCGATCTGATGATCTTGATCGTCTCGTCCAGGTCGTCCACGGCCCGCAGCAGCCGCTCGCTCGCCTCCTCGTGCTGGACGAAACGCACCGCGCTCTGCAGTGTCATCCCCGTGGCGAAGAGCCGCTGGATGGCCAGGTCGTGCAGATCGCGGGCGATGCGGTCCCGGTCCTCCAGCAGCGCGACCTGCTCGGCGGCCTGCCGCCGCTCCGCCAGCTCCATCGCGACCGCGGCCTGCGCGGCGAACGACAGCAGCGGTGCCGTCTCCGTCCCGGAGAACGCGGCCTGCCCCTCCCGGCGCACCAGCAGCAGCGCGCCGTGCGCTCCCTCGGCACCCATGGGAACCGCCACCGCCGGCCCCATGCCCTTCCAGCGCTCCGTACCCGCCGTGATCCGGGGGTCGGTGGCGATGTCGGCGCTGGTGAGCGACTCGCCGGCGGTCACGGCCGCTCCCATGAACGACCCCTCACGGGGCAGCACCAGCCCGCGGAACGCGTCGCTGCGCTCTCCCAGCGCCAGCGCCACCTGAAGGTTGTCGGTGCCGTCCAGGGGCAGGGCCAGCACCCCCAGATCGGCGGCGAGGATACGGCGCGCCCGGTCGACGATCAGCTCCAGGACCGGCCGCTCGCCCTCCCCGGAGAGCAGCTCCGCGGTGATCTCCGCGTTCGCCTCCAGCCAGCGCTGCCGGTTGCGGGACTCCTCGTACAGGCGGGCGTTCTCGATGGCCACCCCCGCCGCCACGGCCAGGGTGGACAGCACCGCCTCGTCCTCGGCGTCGAACTCCCGGCCGCCCCGCTTCTCGGTCAGGTAGAGGTTCCCGAAGACCTCCTCGCGCACCCGGATCGGCACGCCGAGGAAGGTGCGCATCGGCGGGTGGTGCGGCGGGAAGCCGGAGGAGCCCGGATGCTCCGCCAGGTCGGGCACCCGCAGCGGCTCCGGGTGGCGGATCAGCTCGCCCAGCAGGCCGTGGCCCGTCGGCAGCGGGCCGATGGCCCTGATCTGCTCCTCCTCCAGGCCCACCGGGATGAACTGGGAGAGCCTGCCGTCCCCGCCGATCACGCCCAGGGCGCCGTACTCGGCGTCCACCAGCACCACGGCGGCCTCCACGATGCGCTGGAGGGCGCTGGGCAGGTCGAGTTCCCTGCCGACCGACATCACGGCCTCGAGCAGGCTGTGCACCCGGTCCCGGGTACCGCGCACGGCGTCGACCCGGGCCTGCAGCTCGTCCAGCAGCTCGTCCAGCTGGAGCCGGGGCAGCCGCCCCGCGTCTCTCTCGCTCCCCATGCCACCTGTCCCTCGGTCGGCTCGTCGACGCTCCCACGGTAGCCGTTCGCCGCACGGCTCCGCTGCCCCGCGAAGGACGGAATTCCCTGCTGAGGGGCATGATCGCGGGCGGTGACGGCGCCGCGACGGGGCGCCCCGGCCGGAATGCCCCGGTCTGCGTTCCGGCCCGGCACCCGTCCCCGGCCCGGGACGGCCCGGGCCGTTCGGTCCCGTCGGCCGGGACCGTCGACCCTGTGCCGGACGGACGCGTTCGGGTTTGCTGGAGTCACCGGGGAGGACCGGTACGAGAGACGCGGAGAAGCGGGGAGAAACCGCGCACCGCGCAATCAGGACCCGCGAGAAGCGGGGGGTCCTCCCCGACATCGTTCACGGGTCGTGCACCCGGGAGGGGCGTGGACACCGGGAGCCGGGGCGGCGGGTCCGAACCGCCGCCCCGGCTCCGCGCACCCGGCCGCCGCTCGCGGGCCGGTGCGGTACGTCCGGGGCCCGGACGGTGTGGGCCGGGTCCGGTCCGGTCGGGTCAGGGGCCGGGGCGGGAGATGCCCTCGATGTCGGTCCGCGCGATGCTCAGCAGCTTGTGGGCCAGGTCGTTCATCGCCCGTCCCGCCGCGAGCTCGTCACCGATCTCCGGTATGTCCCTGTCGTGCGGGTTGCGCCGCGCGGTGCCCTGTCCGGTGACCGCCGTGTTCCCGATGTCCAGTACCGCGTGCGCCTTCGTCGTCGTTCCGTCCTCGAAGAGGTGGAGGCCGACCTCCCAGTCCTGGGTGTGCCGGGGCATCGTCTGCTCCCTGTCGTGATCCTGCCGTGGGTGTGCGGAGTGCCGGTGCGGCGCCGGGTGCGCGGGGCGCCGGGACCGGAAGCGGGCCGGACAGGGCCGGACCTGATCCGTGGCCCCGGGGACCGGCGCCGCGGGAGGTCTTCGACGGGGGTGCGGGCCGGGACCGGGCGCACTCCCGGCCCGGGGGGCGGGGCGCCCGGACGACGTGCCGGGCATCGTTTCGGGAGCTGCTTCGGGCATCGACGGCACCTCCTCGGCGTCGGCGCGCGTCCGGCTCCTGTCTCCCACCGTACTCCCGGGACCTGGGGTTCCGCCGAAAGCGGCCGGCCCCGGCCGACGGCCCCGGTACTCGGTACCCGTGCGTACCCGTGCCGCCGTCTCCCCCGCCCCGGCCCGGCGCACCGGGGTCCGCCGCCGCGTCGGGCGCCGGGTGTCCGGCACCGGATCCGCGCCCGGTGGCCCGGCGGGTCGCTGAGCGGTCCGTACCGCCTTCCCGCCCGGGTGCCCGGGTGCCTCTTGGAACCGTCCCGGTGACCGGTCAGCATGCTCGTACAGTCGCCTCGGCGACCGGCCGGGCACCGACCGAACGGAAGGACCCCGTGAGACCCCCCACCGAACCACGTACCGGACCACGTACGCGCACCCGCCTGTACGCCCTGAGCACCGTCCTGCTCGCCTGCGCCCTCACCTTTCCCACCGCCTCAGCCGCTCCGGCCGCCTCCGGCGCCGCCGCCGAACCCACCGTCGAGGAGGCGCGGCTGTCGGCGGGCCCGGTACCGGGCGAGATCCTGCGGCGCGCCGGATTCGACGACGTGGCGCCGGAGTTCGCCCGCGCCCTGGCGGACACGGCCACCGCGGAGGAGGCCCGGGAGCTGGCCGGCCGCGCCGGACGGGAACTGTGGCGGCGCGCCGTGGACCGGGCACAGGGACGCGGTGACCAGGCGGCGGAGCTGAGCCCGGACGACGACCGGCCGCTGTACTGGGCCCGGCTCGGCATGACCAGGGCGGTCCGCCAGTGGCAGCCGGCGTTCCCGCTGGACGCGGCCGGACGAGCGGACCTCCTCGCCCGGCTCGAGCGCGCCTCCCGGGGCCAGGACTCCCTGGACTTCCCCGCGGACGACGGTGTGCGGCGCGCCGTGGTCACCGGCTTCGACCCCTTCCAGCTCGACGGCGACATCCGCCGGAGCAACCCGTCGGGAGCCGCCGCGCTCGCCCTGGACGGCACCGTGCTCACCACCCCCTCGGGCCCGGTCCGCGTGGAGACCGCCGTCTTCCCGGTGCGCTGGGCGGACTTCGCCGAGGGAACGGTGGAGCGGACGCTGCTGCCGCACTTCACGCCCGGCCCGCGGCAGGCGGACCTGTTCCTCACCGTCAGCCAGGGCCGGCCCGGCCAGTTCGACCTGGAGCGCTTCAACGGGGCCTGGCGCGGCGGCGCACTGGACAACGTCCGGGAGTCGGACACCGGCACCGTCCCCGTACCCGGCGACGTGCCCACCGTCGACCCGCAGCCGCAGTGGACGGTGACCACGCTCCCGTACCGGCGGATCATCGAGGCCGGCACCGGCCCGTTCCCGGTGTTCGACAACACGTTCGTGAGGGAGATCCCGGCGGGCGCCACCACCCCCGTACCGCGGCCCGACGGACCCACCCCGGGTTCGACCGCCCGGGAGGGCTCGGGCGGCGACTACCTCTCCAACGAGATCGCCTACCGGGCCACCCTGCTGCGCGACGCGCTGGACCCGGCCCTGCCGGGCGGCCATCTGCACACCCCCGTCCTGGAGTTCGGCCCGGGCAACACCTTCCCGGACACCGGGGAGATCACCGACGAGGTGTTCGTCCGCAACCGGCTCGACATCACCGCCCAGGTGCGGGAGGTGGTCGGGGCCGCCGCGGACGCACCGCGCTGACCCGGGCGGATCACCGCTGATCCGGGCGGATGCCCGGCCGGCCGTCCCCGTTGTCCGGGGACGGCCGGCCGGGGTCCGGGTCTCCGGTCCTCAGCCCGCGTCGGGCCGCCAGCCGGAGGAGTCCAGCCAGGCGGCGCGCCGCAGCATCCAGTCGCGCAGCTGGTCCACCTGCCCCTGCCAGGTGTCGGCGGTCGGGGTGACGAACGGGCCGACCATGCGGCTGCCGAGGTTGGGCCACCTGGTGAAGTTGCGCCCGGCGGCGTCGGTCAGCGGCGCGGCCAGCCCGTCGACCAGGGCCGTCAGGGAGCCGTCGGACAGGGCGCCCGCGCGCAGCTCCCGCCAGCGCTCGTCGACCCGCTGGACGAACGACGGGTCGTCCATCAGCCGGATGAACCAGTCGTTGGCGGGCGACTGCCGGGTCTGCTCAAACTGCCAGCCCTCGACCAGTTGGTTCCCGAAGTACCCGCCGGTGCCGAAGGTGAGGTTGTAGTCCCACAGCGGCCCGGCGAAGATCTTCCCCTCCCGGTCCTTGTGGAAGTACTGGCTGCGGATGTAGGCGTCCATCTCGCGGCTCAGCTCGTTGAGGATGACCTGGTCGACGAACGAGTCGACGTCGATGTAAGCCGGATAGCCGGTCTGCGGATCTGACGGGGACGCGCCGCGCAGCGAGTCGTGGAACTTCTGGACGTACCCGGTCAGCCACTCCTCCTGCTCGGGCCGGAGCTGTGAGGGTTCGGCGACCTCCAGGTCGCGCCAGCAGGTGGCGGCCTCCCCGGTGCACGTCAGGGTCGGCTCCTCGGCGGCGAACCACTCGAACTTGAAGATGTAACCGCCTGTGACGGCCGGTTCGCTGATGTCCTCCTCGCCGAGCTCCTTCAGGTCCAGCCGGTCCTTCTGGTTCTTGATGGTCTCGGTGATCATGTAGACGCCCTGGTAGTCGGCGGCCTCCAGCGGGCCGCCGTCCGAGTTCAGGTACACCTCGACGAACCGGTGGCGCGGTACCCGCATGCCCGTCTTCCGGCCCAGCTCGTACATGAGCGCGGTGCGGATCAGGGACTTGTCCGCGAACGGTCCGCGCAGCACCCAGTCGGAGTCGGCCGGCATGCCCAGCACGGGGTGGTCGGCGTCCTCGTCGTGGTTGTCCCACCACTCCAGCCGGTACGGGGCCTTCTCGAACATGGCCGAGGACTGCCCGCGCAGATGGAATCCGGCCCGGGTGGCCAGCGCGGGGGCGGTGGAGAGCGAGGCGGTGCCGGACTCCGGTTCCATCAGCAGTGCGGCGGCGTCCGCGTACTCGCGGCCGGGCTTGCCCGCGCCGTACGCGTCCATGACCAGCAGCGGCAGATCGTGCGCGGCATCGAACGAGCGGGCGACGTACAGCGCCGTGCCCGGCTCGCCGCCGGCCGCGCCGTTCACGAAGGCCTGGGCGCGCAACTGGGTGGTGGCGGTCAGGTCCAGCGCCCCGGAGTACAGGGGCGAGGAGGCCGTGGGCAGCGTCCCGTCGGTGGTGTACCGGATCTCGGCGCCGGACACGGAGGTGCCCAGTGCCACCGTCAGCTCGTCCTGGAAGGTGCCGCTGGGCACCGAGAAGTCGATGTCCCCGGTCAGCTGGTTTCCGCTCTCCTCCTTCCCGGTGTCCCGCACGGTGCTCTGCCCGGTCCGTTCGGCGGTCGCGGCCGGGCCCGGCGGCACGGGGGCGCCGTGCGCCGCCGCACTGCCCGTCATGACGATGACCAGTGCGGTGAGCAAGCCCACCGCGTTCGTTCTTCTCCTGCGCACCACGGCGGTACCCCAATCGGTGAGGAGGACGGAGGAAGGAGCGGCTGGAAAAAGGAAGGAGCCGGCGGGAGCGCCGGGCCGGAAAGACCGGCGCCGGGCCGGCCCGGTGGGACGGGCCGGCCCGGCGTACGGCCGGTGCGCGGCGGACGGGCCGCCGGCCCCGGCTCAGGACAGTTCGCGCCCCTTGAGGTCCGGCATGACCTTGAGCAGTTCCTCCTTGCCGGGCTGCGGCGGCCATCCCGGGTTGGGGTTGATGCTGGGGTCCCACCCGGAGGAGTCGATCCAGGCGGCCCGCTGCACCAGCCAGTCCTGCAGGATCGTCAGCTGCTGCTGCCAGGTCTGGGAGGTCTTGGTCTGGAACCCGCCGACCATGCGGCTGTTGAGGTTGGGCCACTTGGTGAAGTTCCGCTGCGCTGCGTTGGTCAGCGGCGAGGCCAGCCGGCTGACCCGCGCCCGCAGCTGCGCGTCGGAGAGCACGCCCTGGCGCAGTTCCTGCCACCGCGTCCTGACCCGCTGCTGGAACTCCGGCTGTTCCATCAGCCGCAGGAACCAGTCGGTGGTGGGCGGCATGCCGGGGAACGAGAACGGCCGGAACTGCCAGCCCTCGATCGCGTCGGCCCCGGGGACGGCTCCGAAGCCGATGTCGTAGTCCCACAGCGGGCCGGTGAAGATCTTCCCGTCCCGGTCCTTGTGGAAGTACTGGCTGCGGATGTAGCCGTCTCCCTGGCGGGCCAGCTCGTTGAGGATGATCTGGTTGACGAAGGAGTCGACGTCGATGTACGCCGGGTAGCCGGTCTGCGGGTCGGAGGGGTTGGCGCTGCGCAGCGAGTCGTGGAACTTCTGGACGTACTGGGTCAGCCACTGCTGCTGCTGGGAGTTGAGCGGCTCCGGGTCCACGACCTCCAGGTCGTTCCAGCAGGTGGCGGCCGCGCCGGTGCACACCAGCTTGGGTTCCTCGGCCGCGAAGGCGTCGAACTTGAAGATGTAGCCGCCGCTGATCTCCGGGAGGCTGGTGTCCTCCTCGTCGAGCTGCTTCAGGTCCAGCCGGTCCTTCTGGTTCTTGATGGTCTCGTCGAGCAGGTAGACGCCCTGATAGTCCTCGGATCCCAGCGTGCCGCCGTCCAGGTTGGTGTACACCTCGACGAACCGGTGGCGCGGGGCCTTCAGCCCCAGCTCCTGGCCCAGGGTGTAGGCGAAGGCGTCACGGACCAGGGACTTGTCCGGGAACGGTCCGCGCAGCACCCAGTCGGACTCGGCCGGCATGCCCAGCATCGGGTAGTCGGCGTCGTCGTCCTGGTTGTCCCGCAGCTCCAGCCGGTACGGGGCCTTCTCGAAGTTCGACGAGGACTGCCCGCGCAGATGGAAGGCGGCCCGGGTGGCCAGTGTGGGCGTCGCGCCGAGCGAGGTGGTACCGCCCTGCGGTTCCATCAGCATGGCCGCCGTGTCCACCCAGTCCCGGCCGGGCTTCCCGGCGCCGTAGTCGTCCAGCACCAGCACCGGCAGGTCGTGGGCGGTGGTGGCGTTGGCGGCGCGGGCGAGGTAGATGGCCGTGCCCGGCTCGCCGCTGGCGGCGCCGTTCACGAACGCCTGGGCGCGCAGCTGGGTGGTGGCGGTCAGGTTCAGCGCCCCGGAATACAGCGCGGAGGAGGCCGTCGGCAGCGTCCCGTCGGTGGTGTACCGGATCTGCGCGTTCGCCACGGAGGTACTCAGGGTGACCGACACCTGGCCCTGGAAGGTGCCGCTGGGCACCGAGAAGTCGATGTCCCCGGCCAGTTCGTCCTGCTGCTGCCGGATGGCCGCGGCGTCCTTCGCGGCCTTGGCCCCGGCCTCCCCGTCACTCGTCCCGGTCGTCGTCTGCCCGGCGGTTCCGGTCTTGGCCGACGACGGCGCGGGGGCACCGTACACCGCCGCGCTGCCCGTCACTCCGACGGTCAGCGCGGTGAGTAAGCCCACCACGCTCATCCTTTTTCTGTGCACTGGAGTTGCACCTCGATCCGTAACACGATGAAGGCAGACGCGGTCGGACTGCCACGGAACTGCTGTTGCCGGCACGTCGAACGAGAGTCGCGTGCGGTCTGTTCTGCGGGCGGGCCGCTAGCGGGACATCACCGCGTCGAGCCGCTCCTGGAGTGGCGGGCACACGGGCGCCACGTCCGGGGAACCGGTGACCGGCACCTCGGCCCTCCGGGGCCCGGCGTCCGGCGCGGTCCGCGGGAGGTCCGGCGGGAAGTGCCGGCGCAGGGTGCGCCGCCAGGGCCCGTCGGGCAGGTGCGGACGCAGCGCGGCGAGGCCGGTCGCGTACTTGGAGATACGGCTGGGCCGGTACCGGCTGCGCCACAGCAGCCGGTCGACGTGCGAGGCCGTGGAACCGGTCTTGGTCTCCACGATCACCGTGTCCGGCAGGCACATCTCCCGGTCGCCGTCCACCCAGGTCAGTCCGGTGTCGATGGTGACCCGGCTGTTGGTGTCCGGAAGGTGGAGGGTCGTGCGGTGGTACCGGGTGGTCAGCGTGGGGACGTAGTCGAACAGCGGGCTTCCGGCGATGCGGTTCTCCGCCAGGATCTCGTCGACGAAGTCGCGCCCCGGTCCCAGCGTGTTCCAGTCCCGCGGTTCGTAGGGCAGGCGCTGCTTGACGGTGCTGCCGCGGTTGCCGCGGACCTTCACCTCCAGCCAGCAGTCACCGGACTGCTCGTAGAGGCGGGTGCGTATCTTGAACCGGCGGCGGCGCCGGTGGGCGGTCAGCAGGTAGCTGGTCAGTTCGGGGGTGTCGAAGTACAGCGACCGGTAGGCGAAGCTGCGGTCGCCGTCGATGTCCAGGACCCGGGTGCCGGACGGCAGCCGGCCCAGCAGCTCCTCCGCCACGTCGGCCGGCAGTACGTACTTGCGGTCCACCCGGGTCTGCAGCGACGCGCACGCGATGAGTTCCTCCAGCCCGATCGGCCGGAGTTCCTCCAGCGCGGCGCCCAGGTTCCCGGCGCTCACGGCCTCACCGCCACCGGGGTGGTGCCGCCGGGGGCGGCCGGCTCGGCGTGCGCGGCGGTGTTGGCGTTCTTGGCGTGCGGCCCGGGGGCGCAGCGGTAGCGCACGTCCACCAAGGTGGTGTCGTTGACCAGGTCGACCCGCTGCACGACGGCCGAGTGGACCCGGGCTCCCAGGGTCTGCTCCAGGTACGCCACCAGCGCGGTGTGGTCGGGCAGCGCGGTGTCCAGCACCATCACCTGGCGGCGGTGGTTGCGCATCATCCGCGGGTGGTCGCCCACGAAGAGCACCGCCACGATCAGCCCCATCAGCACGGCCGAGCGCCACACCTCGGTGGTCTGCATACCGCCGAGCAGGCCCAGTGCCAGAGCGGAGAAGTAGTAGGCGACCTCGTGCTGGTCCAGTTCGGTCGAACGCAGCCGGATGATCGACAGCACGCCGAACAGGGCCATGCCAAGTCCGATTCCGGCACCGGTCTTCCCCGAACTCAGCGCGCTGGCCACCGCGAGCACCCCGACGTTCACCCCGAGGTAGGCCACCACCAGGTCTTTCCTGCGGTGGCGTGGGAAGTACAAACCGAACACCAGGAGGCTGACTGCCGCGATGTCGCTCAGGAATAAGGCGAGTTGCGCCATGTGGTAGTCCTTCCAGCGGTTGTGGGGGGAGCCCGCCGCGTTCATTTCGTGCACGTGCGGTGAACCAGTGCTGGCCTGGTGGTTAACACGACGGTAAATGTGGCCCCACCACCACCGCCATTCACTTCCGGCCGATCGTCACTTATGTGAATCACCAGGTCACAGCCGGAAGGCCGGGAGGCGCGCGGAGTGGCACGCCCCTCCCTCACGGACCGTCGGGGCAGCTCAGCCGGTATGTGAGCGGACTCGTTCACAGCCCCGGCCGAAGGAGCCGCCCGTTGACCGGAACTGTCGCTTGCCCGATACGTTCCCCCGGAACTTTTCGGAGACGGAAGCGATCTGTCGGATCGCCCCTTCCCTTCCGCGACTCCCAGCTCAGGACACACATTGACAAGCCGGGAAACGCTCGGTCCAGCACCGGGCGACAGCGGACCCGACCAACACTCCCTCAATGTTTACCGGAACTTTTCCGATACTGAAGGACTGAGACCGGTCATTCCCGTGACACCCGCGGGACCTTCGGGCGGCCGCCGCTCCGCCGCACGCCGCCGGGTCACCCCCTCCCGGACCGGCGCCGGCCCTGGCCCCGCGGCACCGGCCGGGGCGCGGCGAGAGGCCCCGTACCGGGCCCGGCGGGGACCGGCGCGGGGCCGTCGGCGGCTCGCGGCCGGACGCCGCGGGACAGGGCGAGGGCCCGCAGCGGACACCTCCGCTGCGGGCCCCCTGCCGGAAGGAGGAATCAGTTCGGCGCGTGGATCCGGTCGGACGGGTTGGCGGCCCAGTCCTTCGTGGTGCCCCGGACGTAGAGCGGGTTCGAGGAGTTGCCGGAGAAGTACTGCTTGATGGAGCCCTCGAACGGCTGGGTCGAGGCGTTACGGCCGTACACGTCGGTGTAGACGGTGGTCGGGCCGCTGTTGCGCACCGTGAAGTTGCCCGGGCGGAACTGGCGCAGACCGCCGTTGAACGGCGAACGCACGTCGTCCCACGCGATCCGCTGACCGCCCTGCCGGCGCACCTGGTCACAGTACTGACCCTGGACGTTCACGTCGTAGCAGAGATCGACCTGGCGGCCGATGTTGCCCGGCTTGCCGGAGTCGAAGTACCGGCTGGGGTTGAGCACGTAGAACAGCGGAGCGATGTTGAAGTTCAGCTGCGAGGTGCTCACCGTCACGTCGGCGAACCAGAACTCGTGCAGGTCGGTGTCACCGAACGGCACATACGTACCCGTCAGGGGCTCGAAGTGGGTCTTGCCCTCCCTGATCGCCTGCACACAGCTCGCGTCGGTGATCAGCCGGCCGAGCGACTTCGTGTCCGAGGGCGAGTCCGCCGGCTCCGCGGTGCCGACCTGCTTGAACCCCGCGCCGAGGAACGGGCCGGGGCAGTCGGTCCCGCCGAAGCCGCCCGGACGCCCGAGCGGGATCAGCGCGGTGTACCTGGCCTCGGTGGTCTGCCCGTTGTTGCTGCCGGTGCACCGGTTGTTGTAGATCAGCTCGTGGACGTTGTTGGTGAACGCGTCCGCGGAGTGGGTGCCCTGGTGGAACTTCAGCAGCACGTCGCAGGTCGCCAGGATCCTGCCGTTCGTCGGCGGGAAGACGCTGGTGCCGTCGTCGCCCTCCCTCACCGGGTCGTTGTTGACGACCATGACCTTGTGCCCGACGTGGTCCTCGTGGCGGTGGCTGTACTCGGGACTGGAGTCCCGCTGCACCTCGGCGGTGTAGCCGAAGGTCGGCCAGTCGACCGCGGAGAACAGCTCGGACTGGCGGGGATCGTCACCGTGCTCGTGGCCGAAGGTGCACCCGCTGGGGTCCTTCGGCGGGTGCCAGGTCGGGTAGACCTTGCCGTCGGGCCCGTACGCCCAGTACCGGGCGTGGACCTCCTTGGAGCACTCGCCGCCGCGCGGCGCGTACCCCTTGTCGCTGTTCTCGACGATCAGGTCGTAGGCCCGGCTGGTGGGTGCGTCGGTCGGCGGTAACTCCTTGCCCCACGCGGGGTTGTCCGCCGGTTCGGCGTTGGCGGCGGGTGCGGTGAGCGTGGTCACCGCCAGGCACGCGGCGGCTGCCGCGGTCGTGGCTGCCCACAGCCGGGACCGGTAACGGTGGAAATGCATTCGGGGTCCTCCAGGAGAACACGCGCAATCGACAGGAATAGCCATGGCGTAGACATGAAGCCGTTCGCCTACCGATTACGTCGGAGACAGTCGGAAGACG
Organism: Streptomyces carminius; assembly: GCF_002794255.1. Classification (GTDB taxonomy): domain Bacteria; phylum Actinomycetota; class Actinomycetes; order Streptomycetales; family Streptomycetaceae; genus Streptomyces; species Streptomyces carminius. The sequence continues at coordinate 360,862 of NZ_PGGW01000067.1, read as the reverse complement.
TGCGAGGCCACAACTCGTCGAAGGCGGTCCCAGTCCTTGACCCTGGCCCCCTCATACACTTGACGTGTATACACCAACGCTGGTTTCGCTACAACCCCTTCCGCTTATCCGGTTCACCAGGCGCCGAACAGCCGGTCATACACTCCCATACCGTCTCATTTCCCCCCTCCGGCATCCACCGGCCCGCTCCCACCGGGGAGCATTCGGCCGACCGCGAGATCGCCACGCAATACGCCTTTGACGCGGCCATAACAAATGGCGATTCGAGCAATGCCCCGGAAACGGTGGCGGACGCGACGGACCGCCGTAACCCGCGGCCGGAGAATTCACCGGGAAAAGCCTACCGGTTACTCCGGAATCGCCGGCCGGATGGCGTCTCCCGCCCCGGACACCCGGTCCGGCGGGTACCGCCCGCCGGGGCCTCCGGAGGCCGGAACCGGCACCCCGCCCTCCCGCACGCAGTAGATTCGGCACCTACCCGGCCGGGCACCACGTCCGCCGGGCCGAGGGACCGGAGGAGGCCTGACGGTGTGGAGGAAGTCGGCGGGCCGCGCGTACCGCCGGTCCGCGGACCGGCTGTTCCTGCGCAGCATGGTCGAGATCGAGTCCGGGCGGTGGCACAAGGCCCTCAGGCTCAGCGAACGCGCCGAGGCCCGGATCGACCGGGCCGTCGCGGCGGCGGACGGCGACCCGCGGGACGAACAGCGGCTGGCCGCGCTGTACTACGCCCGTGCCGAGGCACTCGAGGCGCTGGGCCGTGTGCACGCCGCCCTGGAGACGGCCCGGCGCGCATGGCGGCTCTTCGACCGCCACGACCCGGCCCGGGCACGGCCGGGGAGGGTCGCCGAGGCGCTCGCGGCCGGGCGGGCACCGGACGGCGCCACGGACCGCCCCGCCGTCCGCCCGGACGGAACACCCCGCCGGCCGACCGGGGAGGAGGTGGAGGACGCCATCGCCCGGGCGGCCGACGCCTGGATCCGCTGCGTACGGCTCGAAGCCGTGTGCGACGGCGGTCTCCGTTCCGAGGGCCAGGTCCGTGAGCGCGGTTCCCGGGCGGTGGACGTCTACCGGGAACTGGTGCGCGTCGGCAGTTACTACGGTCCGGCCGATCTGGCCCGTGTCGAGGCCGACCTCGAGGCCGCGCTGGCGGCCCGGCGGAATCCCCCCGTGCCGCCCCGGAGCGGCTGAACCCCGGTCCGGTCCGCGCCCGGAGGAGACACGGGGCGGCCCCCGACGGCCCCGGGGGCCGCCCGCCACCGGCCGACCCCGCCCCGCCCCGCCCCGCCGTCATGATCGGAACATCTCCGAAAGTTTCGACAACGTTGACCCGGCCATCGGTCCCGGAACTGCTGCTTCCAGCAAACGGATTCCGAAGTGATCAGTCGAAGATGACCGCTGACCAGCAGCAACGTCTTCCTGTGTAAATCCCTGATGACAGCACAGTTCCCGTAATGCTTCCGGGAACTGTTGACAACTCAACGGGCCGGACCAACACTATCGGCATCGACAGCCCTCCTGTCGGTCCGGAACACCCCACAGTGTCCCGGCTCTCCGGCCGTCGAGCGCACGACGACCGACATCCCCCCACCGTCGCTGATACGGCGCCGGCACACGGTGGCCGCCTCCCGGCCGCCGGCATCCCCACCGGGTCGTATCACGCTGCCTGGCCCCCGGCCAGTCTTCGCATGGAGGAAGCATGCACATGAACGGCGCTCCCACCCCCGACAACGGCGTCCCCACCCCCGGCGGCCTCAGCCGCAGGGGCTTCATCGGCCGCGCCGGCGCCCTGGCGGTGGCCACCTCCGGCCTGATACTGCCGACCGCCGGCACCGCCCACGCCCAGACCATCACCTCGAACCAGACCGGCCACCACAGCGGGTACTTCTTCTCGTTCTGGACCGACGCCCCCGGAACGGTCTCCGCGACCCTGGGGAACGGCGGCAACTACAGCACCTCGTGGCGCAACACCGGCAACTTCGTCATCGGCAAGGGCTGGAGCAACGGAAGCCGCCGGACAGTGCACTACTCCGGCAGCTTCAACCCGTCCGGCAACGCGTACCTGTGCCTGTACGGGTGGACGGCGAACCCGCTCGTCGAGTACTACATCGTCGACAACTGGGGCACCTACCGGCCCACGGGCGAGCACCGGGGCACGGTCAGCAGCGACGGCGGCACGTACGACATCTACAAGACGACCCGGTACAACGCCCCCTCCATCGAGGGCGACGGCAGGACCTTCGACCAGTACTGGAGCGTCCGGCAGCAGAAGAAGACCGGCGGCACCATCACCACCGGCAACCACTTCGACGCGTGGAGCCGGGCCGGGCTGCGGATGGGCAGCTTCAACTACTACATGATCATGGCGACCGAGGGCTACCAGAGCAGCGGCAACTCCAACATCAACATGAGCTGACCGGGTCGTCCCCGACTCACCGGAACACCGCGTCGTGGCGCGACGGCACCAGGCCGCCGCGCCACGGCGCGGCGCGGTACGAGGCGCGGGCCCTCTCCCCGCCGCCCGTGCCCCGGACCGCAGCACCGTCGAAACACTCCGTCTCCCCGCCCGCCGCGGGCCGGAAGCAGGCCCGGACGACGCTTCCGGGACGGATCGCGGCCATGGCGGTGTAGACATACGCCTCCGCGTCGAGCTCGTCCACGACCTCGGCACTGTGGGTACGGCCGTCCGCGGACACCTCGATCCGGTCGCCGACACCCGTACCCCACGCCCGGGCCCAACCGGTCCCGCACTCCCGGCTGTAGCGCACCTCCATCCGGGCTCCGGTGGCGGTACGGTACGAGGCGAGGGTGTCCGGCCCGGCGGCACAGACCATGCTTATCGGGTCCCTGCCCTCGCAGCCGGCTCCCCGGCAGTAGGGCCCGGAAGCGGGCGGGGGCGGGAACCGCGATCCGCCGTCCCGGCCCGGCGACAGGAACAGGGCCACCACGCCCCCGAGAGCCACGGCGCACACCGACGCGAGCACCACCACTGCCACCGCACCCCGGCGAACCACCGCACCCCGGTGACCGTGCCGGTCACCGGCAGGCGTGGTCTCCTGCCGGTCCGGGGACGGCGCCGGGGACGGTGCCGGGGACGGCGGCTGCCCCGGTGTGCCCGCATCCGCGGACGCGGGCGCCGCCCCCGCCGCACGCCCGCTCCACTCCGCCTCCGCGATCTCCCACAGGGCCAGACACCGCCCCTCCGGTTCCCCGGCGAGACGGCACAGGTCCCGTACCGCCTGCCGCGGCGGCAGCACCCTGCCGTTGAGACAGCGGTCCCAGGAGGACTTGCTGTACGTGGTCCGCTCCGCCAGGCCCGCCAGACTCAGACCGGTACGCTCCTTCAACTCCCGCAGTACGGCGACCAGCCGGGCACGTTCCGGCGGCAGCGGCGGCCGCGAGGCACGCGTCATCCCCGGGACCACCCCCGCAGGGCCTTCCAGGTGTGCGGCCCGACGATGCCGTCCACGACCAGACCGTCCCGCTTCTGCGCACGTTCGACGGCGCGCTGCGTCAGCGGACCGTAGATCCCGTCGATGTCCCCCGGCTCGATGCCGGCCCGGCGCAGCAGGCACTGCACCTCCGCCACCTCCGGCCCGGCGTGTCCGTACGCCACGATGGCGTCCCGGGTACGGCTGTTGCCCGCATACCAGCGGCCGTCGACGCGCTCCACCCGGCAGGTGTACCCGGCCGCCGGGCTCGACGCCGGTCCCGGTACCGCCGCGGTGGCGGAGCGATCCGCTCCCGCCCTGCCGTCGCCGCCCGTGGACCGTACGAACAGCAGGACCGCCGACGAGACGGCCAGCACCAGGACCACCACCCCCGCCGCCACCAGCGCGATGCGCGACGGGGGCGGCCCGTGCGGCCGTTCCCCGTCGGCCCCGGCCCCGGTCCCGGTCCCGGCAGACGGGGCCTCCGCCCCGGCCTCCTCGGCCGCCCCCGTCGCGGACACGCCCGTGCGTCCGGCTCTCCACGCCTCGGCGGCGACCTCGTGCAGCGCGAGCAGCCGTACCGGGTCCTCACCGCAGACCCGGGCCATCGCCTCGACGGCTTCCCGGGGCGGCAGCGATCTGCCGCTCAGATACCGCTCCCAGGACTTCGCGCTGTACCCCGTCTTCGCGGTCAACTGCCGTGTACTCAAACCGCTGTGGTCCTTCAGCCCACGCAGGCGCACCACCAACCGGCGGACGCTCGAATCCAGTTCGGCGGGCAGCTCTCTCCAACGCGGCATGTTCCCCCAGACGCGTTCGCGGCTCTTGGTCCAAGTCCCGTTCCCCCGTTGCATTGTGCACCAGCAACCGCGGTCCTCGCTCGTGCACGACCGGCCGCCGCCCGCCCCTTCCCGTCCCGCCGCACCGACTTGTCGCATCAAGTCCCAGCAGGTCACCGCATGGGACGTCCCATGGTTACGTCACTTCTCCGGCCGCCGTTGCGGCCCCTTGTCCCCGCCCCGCAGTCTCGTTCCCGAGCCGGCCGGTGCGGTCGGCTTCGCCCACTGAAAGGGAAACGAATGCGAACCTTGACGAGGACGTTTGTCGGCATCACCGCTGCCGCCGGAATCACCGTCGGGAGCCTGGCGGCAGCGGGCGCCGCCACTGCGGCCCCTGCGGCGGCCGCGCAGCCTGCGGTGGGCTCTCAGGCCATCGCACCGCTCGCGGTGGTCAACCTCGGCCTGAACACCACACAGGCCAGGAAGATCCAGCGGGTGCTGAAGAGCAGCTACGGCTACACCGGCGCCATCGACGGGCAGCTCGGCACCAACAGCTGGAAGGCGATGCAGCGCTACCTCAAGCAGAGCTGGAGCTACAACGACGCCATCGACGGGATCGTCGGGCCCAACACGGTGAAGGCGCTGCAGCGCTGGATGAAGGCCCACTACGGCTACACCGGCGCCATCGACGGGATCGCCGGTTCGGGGACCCAGGCGGCGTTCAAGCGGCTCGCCAACTCGCTCTAGACCGGTGCGGAGGACCCGGCCCGCGTAAAGACCGGCCCCGCCGCGTGTACGGTCGCACGGCGGAACGGCACGGGGGAGTTCCCCGGGACCCACCGGTCCCGGGGAACAGGGCCGACCGGCCCCGCCCCTGGCGGCCCTTCGGCACCGGCGCCGGACCCGCCGCGGGCGGGATGGTGGTCATGCGACGGACAGCCGGTCCGAAGCTTCTGGAAGGGAGCACGTCATGGCCGTGCAGGGTCACTCTCACCACCGTCCCGGACTCCACCTGCCCTCGTGGCGCCGGACGAGGGCCGCCGCCCCGGCGGCCGGTGCCCGTGCCGCGGCCGGCCAGGAGACCGGCACCACCACCGACGCCACTGTCGCCCTGGCCGCCTACGGCGCCGGCCGCACCTGGGAGGCACTGCCGCTGGTCAAGCGCCACGGCTGGCTCCGCTGACAGGCGGAAGACGTGCTGGGGCCGGACCAGGGCGACCGTCCCGGCCCCGGCCCACCACCTGTGGCGGTCCCGTGACCGCGGTCGTACGACAGCCGTACCGAACCGAGCACCATCCTTACCGTCCGGCGGCGGACGGCGCGCAATCCCGGAAGTCCCGGGAACCCCGCGAGGAGTGAACAGGCATGAAGGCAGCAGTCGTCCGGGCCCTCGGCGAACCCCTGGTGATCGAGGAACGCCCCGACTCCGGTCCCGGACAGGTCAGCGTCCGTGTGGAGGCCTCCGGGCTGTGCCACACCGACATCCACGCCGCGAACGGCGACTGGCCCGTCAAGCCCGAACCCCCGTTCGTCCCCGGACACGAGGGCGTCGGGATCGTCGAGCGGCTCGGCGCGGGAGTCACCCACCTGGCCGCCGGGCAGCGGGTCGCCGTGCCGTGGCTGGGACGGACCTGCGGACGGTGCGGGCGGTTTTCGTACGCATGAGCGCCTCGGAGGCTGTGCGGCGACGGCGGGCGACCGTCAATGCCGCCTCTGTGACACACCGGCCCGGGAGCGGGTTCCACCGGTCGGGGGCCCGGTTCCGCGAACTGCCGGACCCCACTGGAACAGCAGGGAACTCACCGCCCTTCACCGGGCCGGTAATTCCCCGCCTTGGGCGCCGAAATCCCCGGCACCGGTAAGCAGAATTCCATCCCCCCCTCCTCTCTCCTTCCACCCGCTGTCCGTTTTCTCCGCCCGCTGCCCGCGAACCGGGACGCCCGCCCCGGCGGAGAGCACCGGGCGGTTTTCCGCACCGTGACACACGCGGCCCCCGGTGGTCCGCTCAGTGGAGCGGACCACCGGGGGCGGTGGGACCTGTACCGTGCGCGGAACGGACCGGCGGCGGCGTTCCGCAGACGCCGGTGACGGTAACGCCGCCGGTCGGTTGGCTGCCGCGGGGTCAGGCCCGCCTGCCGGGCAGCACCGCGTGCCCGGAGTCCGGGTCAGGCGTGGGCGCGGCTGCGTCCGGTCACCGCACGGTAGACGGCGAGAACGATGACCGAGCCGATGATGGCGGCGATCCAGGTGGACAGTTCGAAGAATCCGTCGATCGAGTCGACGCCGAAAACCACCTTTCCGAGGAAACCGCCGAGAAGACCACCGACGATACCGAGCAGCGTGGTGACGAGGAGACCGCCGGGGTCCTTGCCCGGCATGATCGCCTTGGCGATCAGCCCGGCGAGAAGACCTATCAGAATCCACGCGATGATGCCCATTTTCGGTTCCCTTCTGTCGTCTTCACAGAACCGCATTGCCATGCTCGGGAGATCCAAACCGAGGAATTCTCCCGGTTCTTGAAAACCCGTCCGGAACAGCGGTTTCCGCCCGGCCGGGGAGAGCCGGGAGCCGCGCCCCGGCGCCCGGACCGGCCCGGGTGGCCGGGACGTGCCGGTTCACCCGGCACGTCCCGGCCACCCGCCGTGTCCGGCCTGCCCGCCAACTGAGCCGTGTCCCACGGCACTTCGGTGCGGGGATCGTGGAACGCGCGGACGTCGGAGGTGATCTTCCCGGCCGGGCGCGCCGCGCCCCGCGCGACCGACCACTCTGCGACGGAGACGACATGACCCGTTCCAAGCGCCGCACGACGGCGACCAGACGCACCGCGGCCACGGCCGCGGTGCTCGCCGCCTCGGCGTCCCTGCTCTCCGCCGGGACACTTCCGGCCATCGCCGCCGGCTCCCCCGTCCAGTACGTCGCCCTGGGCGACTCCTACGCCTCCGGCCCGGGCATCACCCCCGAGGCGGACGAGGCCTGCGGACGCTCCCGGTCCAACTACCCCGGCATCACCGCCGCCGCCCTCGAGCACGCCGTCGGCCTGGACGTCGAGTTCAAGGACGTCAGCTGCAGCGGCGCCACCACCCGGGACCTGTGGAACACGCAGAGCACCGCGGCCGCCCCGCAGCTCGACGCCCTGACCGAGGAGACCGACCTGGTCAGCGTCACCATCGGCGGCAACGACCTCGGCTTCACCCGCGTCCTGCAGCAGTGCGTCATCGCCGGGCTGGGCGACCGCGCGGGCAGCCCCTGCCGCGACCAGCTCACCAGCGGCGGCGCCGACCAGCTGGAGACGGGCATCGCCACGCTGCGGGACCGCATCGACTCGATGCTCACCGACATCGACCGGCGCAGCCCCGGCGCGCGCGTCGCCCTGGTCGGCTACCCCGCGCTGTTCCCCGCCGAGGGCGACATCTGCGACCCCTCCACCGTGCCCCTGGCCAAGGGCGACGTGACCTACCTGGACGCCACCACCAGGAAGCTGAACACCATGCTCGCCGAGGAGGCCCGCGAAGCCGGGGCCGTCTACGTCGACGCCTACAAGGTGTCGGAGGGGCACGACATGTGCCGGCCGCAGGACAAGCGGTGGTACGAGCCCCTGATGCCGGTCGGCGACCTGTCCGCGCACCCCAACGTCCTGGGGCACTTCTTCGTCGCCCTGCACACCGCCGAGGCGCTGCGGCAGCCGTGAGGCAGCGGTGGGACGGGCGCACCCGCCCGTCCCCGCAGCGCCCGGCCGCCTCCTACCGCGTGAGCCATGACCCGCGCGGCCCCGTCCCGGTCTCCGGGGCGGGGCCGCGCCGTTCGGGCCACACCGGGGCACCGGACAGCCGGCCACCTCCCGCCCCTCCCGCCCGCCGCGCAGGTCCGGGGCACGGGCGCCGAGTGCCGAGCGCCGAGCGCCGAATGCCGCGTCGGCGAAGCCCCGCCCGGCGGTGAGGCATCCTGGCGCCGGGGGCACCCCCGACCGGAGGCCACCCGCGGTCGGTCCTGCCCGGGTTCTCGGCCGACACGGCACGGGAGCGCCGCCCGGCAGTGACCGGACGGAGCGCTTCCCGGGGCGGTGAGCGGGGCGAGCCTTCGCCGGCCCGGCACCGGGTGTGCTCCCCCGGCCGGCCCCGGCACCCGAAGGACGGGGCGGCGGCGGGCTCCTTCCAGGACGTGGCTAGAGTGCGGCAATGCCGCTCACCCTCTCCGGCCTGTCCGATCTGGGCGACCTCCCGCTGCTGTCGCGCACCGAAACCGGCGGCGACTGGCCCCTGTTGCTGTGGGTCCCCGGAGGAGGCCGCCGCATGATCTCCAGCGCCCTGCTGGGCGGCGGCCTCGGCGAACGCGGCTGGGTGCTCAACGCGCAGGTGCCGCCCGGCTACCGGCGGCTGGACCCCGCGGCACACCTGGCCGGGCTGGCCGCCCGTGCCGGAGTGTCGGGGCCCGGGGTCGGACTGATGACGGCCGCCCCGGTCCGCGACCGCTGCCGGGCCTCGGACGAGGGGGTGGAGGCACTGGTGACCGCCGGAATCGGGGTGCGCGGCTGGGCCGCCGACCCGGCCCCCGCACACACCGGGGCACCACCCGCCGGGACGATCAACATCGTGGTGTCCGTCCCCGTCCCGCTCTCCGACGCCGCGCTGGTCAACGCCGTCGCCACCGCGACCGAGGCCAAGGTGCAGGCCCTGCGGGACGCCGGAATCGACGCCTCCGGCACCCCCACCGACGCCGTGTGCGTCGCCGCCCCGCACCCGCTTCCCGGCCGGGCGGCCGAACCGTTCGCGGGCCCCCGTTCCCGGTGGGGAGCCCGCATCGCCCGCGCGGTGCACCGCGGCACCCTCCGGGCGTGCGACCGCGCGCTTCGGCATACAGCGGACGGCGGGAGAACCAGCTCCTCCACCCCGTCCGCTCCGTCCCGCCCGGGTGCCCCCGGCGCCGCCCCGGGCCGGAGGCCGCCAATCGGCGGTGGCGGGTGAGGGCATCGACCTCCCTGTCGGGAAGGTCTCCCGGCGCGGCCCGAAGTGGTCGACGCACCGCGGGAGACCGCCGCCACGCCCGGCCGTGCTGGTTTTGCCCCGGGCGGGCGTACCGCCCACGGCTGCGTCTGCGGTTGTGCCGCTTGGCACGGTTTTCCGAGAAGGTGAACGGACGCACGGTCCGGAGGGGGCGGAGGGCGCCCCCTCCCGTGGGCGGGCACCTTCCGTCAGAGCGCCACCAGGAACTGCTGGGCGAGCAGCAGACAGGCGGCGGCGTTGACCGCCTTGTCCGAGAGGATGACCGCGGCGAACTCCCTGAGCGTGGCGCTGAGCCAGAAGTACCTGGCCGTGGGCGAGCCGAGCACCTGCCCCCGTACGCCCGTGGCCCGGGCGAGGATCGCGGCGCGGAAGACGTGGAAGTTGCTGGTCACCACCGCGCAGCGGTAGTCGGCCCTGGCCCCCTCCATGATGGCCCTGCTGTTGCGGAGGTTCTCCTCGGTGGTACGGGAGGCGTCCTCCCGCAGGACGTGCTCGGCGGGCAGGCCCCGGTCGGTCAGGTAGGCGGCCATCGCGTGCGCCTCGGGGAGGTCCTCGTCCGGGCCCTGGCCGCCGGAGGTGATCAGCACCGGCGCGTTCCCGCGGGCCGCCTGCGCCTCGTACACGGCGCGCGCCCTGTCCAGCCGGCCGGCCAGCAGCGGCGGCACCCGGTTCCCCTCGACCAGCCCGGACCCGAGCACGACCACGTAGTCCAGGTCGCCCCGAACCCTCAGCCGTCCGTAGAGGGACCCGTACACCACGAAGCAGGTGAACAGGAACACGAAGTAGACGGTCACCAGGGCCGTGAGGCCGAAGACGACCGCCAGGATCTCCGACTGCCCGGTGATCACCAGGAGCAGCAGTCCGACGACGGCGAGGACGCAGAGGCCGGCCAGCAGCGGGAGCACGTTCCCCGGGCGCATGCCTTCTCTGCGGAGCATCTGCACGCCGTTGGCCAGCAGATAGCAGAGCAGCAGGAGGACGGCGAGGGTCAGCAGCGCCAGGAAGGACAGCGCGACGGGAGTGAAGTACGGCTCGGGGGACGCCTCGACGAACTCGGCGACGAGGCCCACTCCCGGCAGGGCCAGGGAGAGTCCCAGGAAGACGGCGTTGCTGAACCGCCGCAGATCGGTCGCCACACCGATGACGAAAAGAAGCAGCGCTACAGCAGCCAGCACGTAGATCAGCACTTCGACATCCCCGTCGGACCGGTGACCCGCTCGGCACGGGCCGGGGCGGGCACGGGCGGCGCCCGTTCCTACCGCCCCGGGCGGTAGGAGTCTCCGCGGCCGCGGGAGGTTCCGCCATGTGTCGAGCGGCACACCGGCGGCGGCCCGTGACCGGTCCGGGACGGCGGCGGGCACCGGCCCTCAGGTCCCCGGGGGCGGTGGTGGTGGGTGTCTCAGAAGGTCAGCGGATGCTCAGCGATCGCAGGACGCGGTGCTGACTCGGTGCCGGCTTCACGGGGAAGACCACGTAGCAGATGCCTCCCGTGCCGCTTCTGACCTGGCCTTTCTCGTTGTAGCGCCTGGTGCGCAACCAGATGTTCTCGAACTGCCTCCGCTTGTAGACGCGGCGGACGGCCGCGTTGCTGTCGGCCGCCGGGTCGTTGGCGATGACGTCGCCGTCCGCCGTGAAGCCGATGACGGTCATCAGGTGGCCCGCCGTCCCGTAGCCCGCGCCGTCGAGCTCGGCGGCCAGGAAGGACTGGGAGGTGATCAGCGGGATGCCCGCGCGGATCAGGCGTTCGGCGTCGGTGAGGGAGTCCAGCCGGGTGACGAGGCCCTGCATGCCGCGGTAGGTGGCAGCGTAGGCGGTGTTGAACGGCCAGTTGCCGCAGCCGGCGTACTGGTGGTCGTAGGTGTGGCGGGCGGCGTGGCAGACCTGGGGGTCGGAGTAGCCGGGCCGCACCCAGGCCAGGTCCTCGGCGGTGGGCCCGCGCCCCCAGTACTCGACGATCATCTGGGTGGAGGTGGGGCTGCACCAGGCCTCGCCGCCGTTGTCGTACTCGGGGTAGCGGCCGATGTGGACGTTCTGCGAGTAGCGGGGGACGTCCAGTTCGACGCCCGTGGCCACACCCGGCACGGAGGGCGGAACCTCGAAGCGGCCGGGGACGTCGGAGCCCATGGCGCCCAGGCGCCAGACGGTGGGTGCGATGTCGGCACCCGGGGTGCGGAGGAGGGTGACGCGCAGCCGGTAGGCGGCCAGCCGCGGGCCGGCGGAGGTGTCGTCGACCGTGAGGGTGTCGGTCCGGACGGTGGAGACGCCGTCGCTCTGGCCGTCCACGGAGGCGCGGCGGATGTCGGCGTCACCAAAGGCCCAGACGCCCATGGTGTACCAGGGGGTGTGGGTGCCGTCGGTGTAGGTGCCGCGCAGTTCGATCCGGATCCAGGTGCCGGCGGGGGTGTGCGCGTTCCAGGAGGCGACCAGCTCGCCCGCGGGCACCGGCAGGGTGTGCGCGGGGGAGGTCCACACGGCGTATTCCCAGGGGGCGGTGCGGCCGGTGTGGGGGTCGGTGTGGTCGGTGGTTCCCACGGGGGCGGCGAGCGTGAGGCCGGGGCGCGGGCCGGCCACCGGCCGGGTGCCCTCCCCGGTGCCGGTGCGCCAGTCGGACAGGGAGGTCCAGGCGCGGTAGTCCACGGTGGAGCCGCCGGACGGACGGGCGGAGCGGGCTCCGGACGGCACGGCGGCGGACGAGGCGGCGGTCGGGGCGCTCAGGGGGGCCGCGGTCGCCGCCGCGGCGAGGGCGGCGGCGAGCACGGTGCGGCGGGTGGCGGGTCTGCTGGCGGTCATGGCGGCGGGCCCCCGGTCCTTCGGCGGTCGGTGTGTGCGCGTGGTCGGCGCGCGTCCACAATCCTGCCGCCGCCGCGGGGCCCGGGCCAGCGGCACGGTCCGAACGGAGCAGGCCGCCGCCGGCCCCGGCCGCCGGGGTGGGCGGGCGGCCGTACGCTGTCGGGGTGAGACCCGGCTCCGGTGCCCTGGGCACTCCCGCCGCCCTGGCCCGGCGGCTGCGCGCGCTGCCGCCGTCGTGCGGCCCGGTGCGGCTGGTCGCGGTGGACGGGCACGCCGGGTCCGGCAAGAGCACGTTCGCCGGGCGGCTGGCCGGGGAGCTGGGCGGGGCGCCGGTGCTCCATCTGGACGACCTGGCCAGTCACGGCGCCCTCTTCGAGTGGACCGGGCGGGTCCTGGAGCAGGTTCTCGCGCCGTTCTCGCGCGGGGAGCCGGCCCGCCACCGGGTGTACGACTGGGAGCGCCGGGTGTTCACCGGGGAGCGCGTCCTGCCGCCCGCGCCCGTGGTGCTGGTGGAAGGGGTGGGCGCGGGGCGCCGCGCCCTGCGCCCCCAGCTGGTCCGCCTGCTGTGGATGGAGCTGCCGCCCGGGGAGTCCTGGGCACGTGGACGGCGCCGGGACGGGCCCGCGCTGGCGGGGTTCTGGGACGGCTGGGAGCGCGCGGAGCTGCGGCACTTCGCCGCCGATCCCTCCCGTCCGTACGCCGATCACCTGGTGCAGCAGCGGCCCGGCGGATTCGAACTGCTGCCGGGGCCGCGGGGACGGACGTGAACGCCTCCGCACCGGTACGCACCGTGACGGACCGTCAGCCGTACGCACCGCCGCCATGCTCACGGGCGTGTTCCGCCCCACCGGCTTGACCGGCGCCCCGCCCAGGTTCTACGTTCTCCCTGAACGGCCTGGAAGGGTCGTTCACTACACGAAGCCCCCGGTTGTTCCCCCGTGATCGGGGGCTTCGTTCTGCCCGCGCACCCCCGGCGCCCGGTCACCCGCAGTGACCTCTTCGGCACGCAGGACGCCTTCCCTCGTCCACTCTCCCCCGCTGGCCTGCTCATACGCCGTCTACGGCCGGCCCCGCGCCCCGGGTACCATGCCAAATGCCGCGGCTTTCCGGGGACTTCCCCGGTTGCCCGTGGCAACTTCCGTCCGCAGCCGACCAGTTGAGCACCACCGCCGCCGGGTGATCCGACCGCCCGGCACAGACCACCGGGGGATGTTTCGTGGGGGACGTGATGGACTACGGCACGCAGGACACCCGGGGTGGTCCGTATGCCCCTGCCGACCTGGCCTGGCTGCGCGGCGTCGACGCGTACACCATGGGCGGCTACGTCCACGCCGAGGAGGAGTTCCGTACCGCCGTACGGCTCGACCCGGGCATGGCCGACGCCTGGCTGGGCCTGCACGCCCTGCGCGTGGACACCGCCACCGCCCTGCTGCGCATGTACGAGCACCGCGACCGCTTCGGCGAGCAGCGGGCCCGCCACGGGCAGCCGCTGAACTCCTGGTACTGGCTGGGCTGGTGGGTGCAGCCGGTGCTGGAGAGCGGGCGCGACCTGCTGCTGGCGCACGCCTCGCACTGGCTGGACGGCCGCCACGTCGCCGAGCTGGACCGGGCCCTGGCCGAGTGCCCGCCGGTGGAGACCGATCCCCAGGTGCGCTTCCTGCACGCCTGCCGCGCCTACCTCGCCAAGGACTGGGAGCTGCTGGTGCGGCACACCGATCCGCTGGTGGACGACCCGCTGCTGGGCATCGAGGCGAGTCTGTTCGCGGGGATGGCCCGGGTGCGGCTGGAGATGTACGGCCAGGCCGAGCCGCTGCTGGCCGCCGCGCTGATGCGCTGCCGCAGCGAGCAGCCGCAGCGCAAGGAACTGCGCTACTGGCTGGCCCGGGCCCGGGAGGGCACCGGGCGCAGCGCGGCGGCACTGCCGCTGTACCGGGCGGTGTACCGGGTGGACCCGGCGTTCATGGACACCTCCGCCCGGCTGACCGCCATCGCCGAGAGCGACGGGCTCGGCGACGGGCTGGGTGACGCGCCGGGGCCGGTCACCACCGTGGCGGTCGCGGACGGCGGCCCGGACCTCACGGGCCCGCCGGCCGGCACCGGAGTGCTCACCGACGGCGCGGAGGGCGCCGCCCCGGCCGGCGACGGCCCGCGGCCCGGCGCGGCGGGTTCCGCACCGGTGCCGCCGGTGCCGGTGACGGCCGGCGGCGAAAGGGAGCGGTCGGCGGGCTCCGCCGGCCGGCGGGCGCCCGGACGCTTCCCCAGTGGGCCGGCCGATCAGGAACTGCTGGCCCGCGCGATGGAGGAGCTGGAGCGCATGGTCGGCCTGGAGCCGGTCAAGCGGCAGGTGCGGGCGCTGTCCGCGCAGCTGCACATGGCGCGGCTCCGCACCGAGCAGGGGCTCCCGGTCCAGCCGCCCAAGCGGCACTTCGTCTTCTCCGGCCCCTCGGGGACGGGGAAGACGACCGTCGCCCGGATCCTCGGGAGGGTGTTCTACGCGCTGGGCCTGCTGGGCGGCGACCACCTGGTGGAGGCCCAGCGGGCCGATCTGGTGGGCGAGTTCCTGGGCCAGACGGCGGTGAAGGCGAACGAGCTGATCGACTCGGCGCTGGGCGGGGTGCTGTTCGTGGACGAGGCGTACAGCCTGTCCAACACCGGCTACGGCAAGGGCGACGCCTACGGCGACGAGGCGCTCCAGGTGCTGCTCAAGCGCGCCGAGGACAACCGGGACCGGCTGGTGGTGATCCTGGCGGGCTATCCGGAGGGCATGGACCGGCTGCTGGCCGTCAACCCCGGCCTCGGCTCCCGCTTCACCACCCGGGTGGACTTCCCCAGCTACCGTCCGCTGGAGCTGACCGCCATCGGCGAGGTGCTGGCGGCCGAGAACGGCGACCGGTGGGACGAGGAGGCACTGGAGGAGCTGCGCAGCATCAGCGGTCATGTGGTGGACCAGGGCTGGATCGACGAACTGGGCAACGGCCGCTTCCTGCGCACGCTGTACGAGAAGTCCTGCGCCTACCGCGACCTGCGGCTGGCCGCCTGCCCGGGCCCGCCCTCCCGGGAGGAGCTGGCGACGCTGCGGCTGCCGGACCTCATGCAGGCGTACGGCGAGGTGCTGTCCGGCCGGGGGCCGGCCGGGCCCCGGCACGAGCCTCCGCCGTTCGGCTGACGGCCGACGAGAGCGTCGATCGGGACGGACGGCCCCGGACGGCCCCGGACGGCCCCGGACGGCCTCAGCCGTCCGCCCGGCCCGTGCCGTGGCGCTCGGCCAGCGCGCGCAGCGCCTTCGCGTCCCGGACGGCCTGCCCCCTGGCGACACCGGGCTGGATGCCCATGGCGGGCAGGGTCGTGCCGTCGGAGAGGTCGAGGAGGACCCAGGGATCGCCGGGCCGGAGGTTCACCCGGATGATCTCCGCCCATTCCAGGTGACGGACGGTGGTGAGGTTGACGACCGTGACCCCGCCGGTGTCCGCGACCACCTTCGGGCGGGCGAGCAGGAGGAGGACGGCGAAGAACAGCAGACCGGTGAGGACGAAGCTCGCCCGCTCCGCGGCCCCGGCCGTCTCCAGCAGGAACGCGATCGTGGTCAGGGTGGCCAGGATCGCGACGCCGACCGTCAGCAGGACGATCCGGGTGCGGGTGGGCCGGAAGACCACCGGCAGCCCGGGTACGGGGTCGGTGCCGGGTTCGGGAGCGGGTGCGGGCACGGGGCGGCTCTCCGTGGGTGCGGGATGTACCGGGCTCAGAGCCGGCAGGCGTGGATGCCGGTGGTCAGGATCGCCCGGGCGCCCAGGTCGTACAGATCGTCCATGATCCGCTGGGCGTCCCTGGCGGGGACCATGGAGCGCACCGCGACCCAGCCCTCGTGGTGCAGCGGCGAGATGGTGGGCGACTCCAGGCCGGGGGTGAGGGCCACGGCCTGCTCGACCTTCTCGGCGCGGATGTCGTAGTCCATCATCACGTAGCGCCGGGCCACCAGGACGCCCTGCATGCGGCGGAGGAACTGCCGCACCTTGGGATCGTCGGCGGGTGCGCCGGTGCGCCGGACGACGACGGCCTCGGACTCCAGGATCGGCTCGCCGATGATCTCCAGCCCGGCGTTGCGCAGGGTGGTGCCGGTCTCCACGACATCGGCGATGATCTCGGCGACGCCGAGCTGGATGGCGGTCTCGACGGCGCCGTCGAGACGGACGACGGAGGCGTCCACCCCGTTGTCGGCCAGGTGCTTGGCGACCAGGCCGGGGAAGGAGGTGGCGATGGTCATGCCGCCGAACTCGCCGACCTCCCGCGCGGTGCCGGGGCGGGTGGCGTAGCGGAAGGTGGAGGCGGCGAAGCCGAGGCGGAGGATCTCCTCGGCGGCGGCGCCGGAGTCCAGCAGCAGGTCGCGGCCGGTGATGCCGATGTCGAGCTTTCCGGAGCCCACGTAGACGGCGATGTCGCGGGGGCGCAGGAAGAAGAACTCGACCTCGTTGTCGCCGTCCACCAGGACCAGTTCGCGGCGGTCCTTGCGCTGTTTGTAACCCGCCTCATGGAGCATCGCCGACGCAGGCTCGGACAGTGAACCCTTGTTGGGGACGGCGATGCGCAGCATGGGTCGGTCTTCCTTCGCGTTCTCGTGGGGCCGGGGCTGCCGGCCGGTGGGCTGGGGGCGCCGGGCGCGCCCCCGTTAGAGGTGAGCGTATACGTCGTCCAGGCCGATCCCCCGCGCGACCATCATCACCTGGAGGTGGTAGAGCAGTTGGGAGATCTCCTCCGCGGTGCGGTCGGCGCCCTCGTGCTCGGCGGCCATCCACACCTCGGCGGCCTCCTCGACGACCTTCTTGCCGATGGTGTGGACACCGGCGGCCACCAGTTCGGCGGTGCGGGAGGTGGCGGGGTCGCCGGTGGCGGCCTTGTGCTGGAGCTCGCCGAACAGCTCCTCGAATGTCTTGTTCGCCATGGTGTTCCTACCCTAGCCGCCGGACGCCCCCGCCCGGCGCCAGGGCTCGGCCACGGTGCGCAGGACCGCGGCCGTCGCCACGGCGGCGGTGGCCGCCTCGTGCCCCTTGTCCTCGGCCGAGCCGGGCAGCCCCGCGCGGTCCAGTGCCTGCTCCTCGGTGTCGCAGGTCAGCACGCCGAAACCGACGGGCACCCCGGTCTCGACGGACACCTGGGTGAGGCCGGTGGTGACGCCCTGGCAGACGTAGTCGAAGTGCGGGGTGCCGCCGCGGACGACGACGCCGAGGGCGACGACCGCGTCGTAGCCGCGCGCGGCCAGCACCTTGGCTGCGACGGGCAGCTCGAAGCTGCCCGGGACGCGCAGCACGGTGGGTTCGTCGATGCCCACCTCGCCCAGCGCTCGCCGGGCGCCGTCGAGCAGGCCGTCCATCACCCGTTCGTGCCACTGCGCGGCGATCACGGCCACGCGCAGGTCCTTGCAGTTCCTGACGGTCAGTTCGGGTGCGCCCTTGCCGCTCACATTGCTCCTCGTGCGGTGCGTCACGGATATACGGATACGGGATGTGGATGTGGGTTGCGGGGTTGCGGGGGCGGGCGGGTCACTGGCTGCCGCAGACGGGGACCCGCCCGTCGTCCAGCCAGGGCAGGTCGTGTCCCATCCGGTCCCGCTTGGTGCGCAGGTAGCGCAGATTGTGCTCGCCGGCCTGTACGGGCATCGGCTCGCGGCCGGTGACGCGCAGCCCGTGGCGGGTGAGGGCGGCGGTCTTGTCGGGGTTGTTGGTCATCAGCCGCAGGGAGCGTACTCCGAGATCGGCCAGCATCTGGGCGGCGGCGGCGTAGTCGCGGGCGTCGGCGGGCAGGCCCAGCTCCAGGTTCGCGTCGAGGGTGTCGTGGCCCGCCTCCTGCAGCTGGTAGGCCCGCAGCTTGGACAGCAGGCCGATACCGCGCCCCTCGTGGCCGCGCAGGTAGACGACCACACCGCGGCCCTCGGCTGCCACCCGGCGCAGGGAGTCCTGAAGCTGCGGACCGCAGTCGCAGCGCCGGGAGCCGAAGACGTCCCCGGTCAGGCACTCGGAGTGCACCCGGACCAGGACGTCCTCAGCGCCGTCGACGTCCCCGGCGACCAGCGCGACGTGCTCCACCCCGTCGGCGGTGGAACGGTAGCCGTGGGCGCGGAAGTCGCCGTGGGCGGTGGGCAGGGCGGTGACGGCCTCACGGCGGACGGTGGGCTCCGCCGAGCGGCGGTAGGCGGCCAGGTCCTCGATGGAGATGATCGACAGGCCGTGCTTGCGGGCGAAGGGCACCAGCTCCGGCAGGCGCAGCATGGTGCCGTCCTCGGCGGCGATCTCCACGATGGCGGCGGCGGGGCGCAGTCCGGCGAGCCGGGCGAGGTCCACCCCGGCCTCGGTGTGGCCGGGGCGCTCCAGCACCCCGCCGGGACGGGCGCGCAGCGGGAAGACATGGCCGGGGCGCACGAAGTCGTCCGCGGTGGCGGCGGGGTCGGCGAGCAGCCGGATGGTGGTGGCCCGGTCGGCGGCGGAGATGCCGGTGGTCACGCCGTGCGCGCCGGAGGCGTCCACGGAGACGGTGAAGGCGGTGCCCATCGACTCGGTGTTGCGCCGGACCATCTGCGGCAGCTCCAGCCGGTCCGGCTCGCCGGCCTCCAGCGGGACGCAGATCAGGCCGCGGCACTCGCTCATCATGAAGGCCACGATCTCGGGGGTGATCAGCTCGGCGGCGGCGATCAGATCGCCCTCGTTCTCGCGGTCGGCGTCGTCGACCACCACCACGGGACGGCCGGCGGCGATGTCGGCGACGGCCCGCTCGACGGGGTCCAGGAGGAGTTCCGCTTCCTCGCTCCCCACCGCCCCGGTGCCGAGGGGGGCGGGGTGCGGGTGCCAGGTGTGCAGGGTGGTCATGCCGTGGCTCCTTCCAGAGCGGGGTCGCTCGCCTTTCCGGTGCGGGAGCGCAGCCACCAGTCGCGCAGCCCCCACAGGACGAGGACGAAGTAGATGACGTAGACCAGGCCGGAGAAGGCCAGACCGCTGCTGAAGGCGAGCGGGACGCCGACCAGGTCCACCAGCAGCCAGGCGAACCAGAACTCCACCAGTCCACGGGCCTGGGCGACCATCGCGGCCAGGGTGCCGGTGAAGATGTACGCGTCGGGCCAGGGGTTCCAGGACAGCTCGGGGACGAGGACGAACAGTGAGCCGACGGCGGCGGTGCCGGCGGCCGTGCCGCCCAGCAGCCACAGGCGCTCGCGCCAGGTGGCGAAGCGCACGGCGATCCGGCCGTCGTTTTCCGTGCCGGTGCCGGTGTCCGTGCCGGTGTTCCCGGCCGTGCTGTCCGGGGCGCCGCCGGACCGGCGCCACTGGTACCAGCCCCACACCGCGACGCCGATGACCAGCAGTTGCTTGCCGACACCGCCGGAGAGCTGGGCGGAGGCGTAGGCGGCCACGAGGATGAGCCCGGCCAGCAGTTGGGCGGGCCAGGTCCAGATGGACCGGCGCCAGCCGAGCGCCAGGGCGAGCAGCCCCATGAGGTTGCCGACCATGTCGGACCACGGCACCTGCTGCCCGAAGGCCGTGAAGGCGGTGCCGTTGAGGGTGCCGTCGAGCCAGTCCACGGCACTCACCGCACGGCTCCGGCGGGCAGGTCGGGCCCGGCGGCGGGGGCGGGGGCGGGGACGGCACCGCGGGCGAGGAGCCGCTCGACGTACTTGGCCAGGACGTCGACCTCCAGGTTGACCGGGTCACCGGGCTTCTTCACGCCCAGGGTGGTCATGGCCAGGGTGGTGGGGATGAGGCTGACGGTGAAGTCCTCCTCCCCCGCCTCGACGACGGTCAGGCTGACGCCGTCCACCGTGATCGACCCCTTCTCGACCACGTACCGCGTCAGCCGTTCCGGGAGGGAGATCCTGACGATCTCCCAGTTGTCGCCGGGGACGCGCCCGGTGATGGTGCCGGTGCCGTCCACATGTCCCTGGACGAGGTGGCCGCCCAGCCTGCCGCCGAGCGCCATGGGGCGCTCCAGGTTGACCCGGTCGCCGGCGGTGAGCGCGCCGAGGCCGGAACGCTCCAGCGTCTCGGCCATGACGTCGGCGGTGAACTCGCCGCCGGAGGTGTCCACGACGGTCAGGCAGACGCCGTTGACGGCGATCGAGTCACCGTGCTTCGCGCCTTCGGTGACGACCGGGCCGCGCAGCCGGAAGCGGGCCGCGTCGGCCAGTTCCTCGACGGCTACGACCTCGCCCAGTTCTTCGACGATTCCGGTGAACACTCAGGACTCCTCGGGGACGGCGGGTGCGGATACGGGCGGGGGCCCGGCGGGTACGGCGTCGGCGCGTGGACCGGGCCCGATGCGCTCGGTGCCGGTGACCGTCAGGCGCAACGCGCCGGCGGTGGTGGTGATTCCGGCGGCGCCCGGCACGGCGGGCCCGGTGCCGGGCGGGACGGGGGCGAGACGGGCGGTGGCCCGGTCCGCGGCACCGGCGGCGACGAGGGCCCCGCCGGGGGCGGGTCCGCCCGCCGGCCGCACACCGCGGGCGTGCGGCCCGGTGGGCGGGGTGCCCGCGTCCGGACCGCGGCCGTCGGCGGCGCGCGGCGTGGACGGCGTCTCGGCGGCCCCGGCCGACCGCACGGTGGCGGGACCGGGCAGACCCTCGGCGCCGGCGTCGGCGCCGGTGGCGGTGGCGGGGACGGTGGCGCCGGCGTCGGGGCCGGTGGCGCCGGTGGCGGGGCCGGTGGCGCCGAGGGCATGGGGCGCGGGGGCGACGGCACGGCGCGCGGCATCGCGTTCGCGCTCTCGCGCGATGGGCGCTGCGGCTGCGGTGGCCACCGGGTCCTCCTGCCTCTTCGGGCACGGACTCCGGGGCGGTACGGAATGACCGGACGGCTCCGCGGGTGGGCGGAACGCCGGTGCCGGGGTGTCCCGCGCGCCCTCAAGGGTGTGCGCGGAGCTTCCGCCGACGGCGGCGTACCGGCCGCTCCACGGCCCGCCGCGCACTGCCTCCCATCCGGACTTTAACCGTCGGTCCAGGAGTTTCACCTGGTCAACCGGCCGCTGGCAGCGGCCGGGTCGCGGACTGTAACCGCCGGTTCGGACTTTCACCGACCCCGGAGTGCGCTTGACGTTGGTACGGCACCAGTGTGCCATGCCCCGTACGGGCGGCGCGGGCGGGGACGTATGCGCCGGCTCACAGTGCCCGCCCGGCCACCCGCCGCGGCCGGGCCGGCGGTCAGGCCCGGCGGGCGGGCTCGAACAGATCGGCGCGCGCCGCGTCCAGGGCCGTGACCAGGCCTCCGCCGAGCACCGGGCTGCCCTCGACCGTGCCGCACAGCACCTCGGTGGCCAGCGGGGACACTGCGGCCAGCCGGTCGGCCACCCGGGCCGCGAGCGCCTCCCCCCCGGCCCGGCCCACCTCGCCGCCGAGTACCACGCAGCCGGGGTCGAGCACGGAGGTGACCGCGGCGGCGCCCACCGCGATCCGTTCGGCCAGGGCATCCAGGAACGCCTCCCCGCCGCTGCCCGCCGCACCCGTCGTCGCGGCCCGTACCACCGTCTCCGCGGCGCGGGCGCCGTCCGTGGGGTCGTACGGCGGGGTGTCGAGGCCGTGCGCGCGGGCCAGTTCGCACACCGCCGCACTGCCGGCCAGGGAGTGGAAGCCCCCGTCGCAGACGGTGGCCGACGGCGGCCAGTCGGCGCCGGGCACCGGCAGGAAGCCGATCTCGCCCGTGCCGCCGGACGCGCCGCGGCGCAGCGCGCCGTCCAGGACGACGGCGGCGCCCACGCTGTGCCCCAGCCAGAGAAGGACGAAGGTGTCGCGGCCACGTGCCGCGCCGAGCCGGTGCTCGGCGATGCCCGCCAGGTTCACCTCGTTCTCCAGCAGCACCGGTACGCCCAGCCCGTCCCGGAGGGCGGCCGGGACGCGGGCGTGCCAGGCGGGCAGGGCGGTGCTGCGGCCGAGGGCGCCGGTGGCCGGGTCGATCATGCCGGGGGCGCCGACGGCGATCGTGTGCGGCGCGGCGGCGCCGCTGTCGCGCAGCGCCTGCCGCAGCGCGGCCACCGTCCGGGCCACCGGGTCCGCGCCGTCCCCGCCCTCACCACCGTCCCGGCCGGCCTCACCACCCTCACCGCCCTGGCCGCCCTCACCGCCCTCCAGGGCCAGGACGGTCTGGCGGACGGTGTTCCCGGCGAGGTCGGCCAGGGCGAAGGAGACGGTGCCGGTGCGGACGTCGACGGCCGCGACATGGGCGCGGTCGGCGACCAGACCGTACAGCCGCGCGTTGGGGCCCCGGCGGGTCTCGCCCGCCTCCCCGACGACCCGGACCAGTCCGTCGTCGGCCAGCCGCTGCAGCAGGTCGGCGACGCTGGGCCGGGACAGGCCGGTCAGCTCCTTGAGCCGGGCGGCCGTCAGGGGGCCGTGCGCCACCAGCAGCTCCAGCGCGATCCGGTCGTTGATGGCCCGGGCCGTACGGGGCGATGCGGTGCGCGCGGAAGTCATGGCGGAATCCTCGCAGATACTCTGTATCTATCAGGCAGGCTGCCTGATAGTTTACGGGCATGCCGATCTCCTCGACACGCCGCGCCCGGCGTTCGACCGCCGCGGTGTTCACCCTGCACGGCGCGGTCGCCGGCGGCTTCGCCACCCGCATCCCCTGGATACGGGAGCAACTCGATCTCAGCGCGGGGCAGTTGGGGCTCGCCCTGGCCTTTCCCGCCATCGGCGCCTCACTCGCCATGCCGCTGGCCGGGCGCGTCGTGCACCGGCTGGGCACCCGGGCCGCCACCCGTGTCCTGCTCGTCCTGTGGTGCGCCGCGCTCGCCCTGCCCGCCCTGGCCCCTCATCCGGTGGCGCTGTGCGCCGCGCTGTTCGTCTTCGGCGCCACCGCCGGGATGGCCGACGTGGCGATGAACGCCCAGGGCGTGGAGGTGGAGCGGCGCTACGGGCGCTCGATCATGTCCGGGCTGCACGGGATGTGGAGCGTCGGCGCCCTGCTCGGCTCGGCGGTGGGGGTGGGCGCGGTCCACCTCGGTCTGGACGCCCGGATCCATCTGGCCCTGGCCGCAGCCGTCCTGGCCGCCGCCGCGCCGGCGGCCTGCCGCGGACTGCTGGACGTGCGCCCGGCGCCGGACGAGGAGGCTCCGCCGCGCTTCGCGCTGCCGCCGCGCTCGGCACTGCTCGTCGGGGTGGTGGGCATGTGCGCGGTGGTCGCCGAGGGCGCCTCGATGGACTGGTCCGGCATCTACCTCAGGGAGGTCACCGGGGCCTCGGCCACGGTCGCCGCCGCCAGCTTCACCGCCTTCGCCTGCACCATGGCCGCCGCCCGGCTGGCCGGGGACGCCGTCGTACGCCGCCTCGGACCGGTCCGCACCGTACGGACCAGCGGGGTACTGGCCACCGCCGGCGGACTCCTGGTGGTCGCCGCCCCCGGCCCGGTGGCGGGCGTCGCCGGCTTCGCGCTGCTGGGCATCGGGATCGCCGTGGTGGTACCGCTGTGCTTCGCCGCGGCCGGGCACAGCGGCCCGGCGCCCGGCCAGGCCATCGCCGGGGTCGCCACCATCACCTACACCACCGGGCTGATCGCCCCGACCCTCATCGGCACCGTCGCCGAACTCGCCTCGCTGCGCGCGGCGTTCGGCCTGGTCACCGCGGGTACGGTCGTTCTCGTCCTGGCCGCCGGGGTGCTGGGCGCCCCGGGCCGCGGCGGAGTCGTCGCCCGCAGCGGCCCGGAGGTGCGGGCCGGGCTGCGGAAGGACTGAGGACGGCGCCGCCGGCGCCGCGGTGCGGCCCGGGCAGGACCGCACCGGGCGGTACGGCACCACCGAACCACCGAACCACCGGACGGAACGGGCCCGGGGAGACCCGGAGACAAGGGGATGGGTGTGCGCGGACACGACGGCACAGACGGGCGGGACCGGGCCGGGGGCCGGACGGACTCCCGGAAGGAGCCCCGGACGGAGGCGGCGCGCGCACGGCGCGCCGTGGCCGTGGTCTTCACCGTCCACGGCGCGGTCGCCGGCGGCTTCGCCACCCGCATCCCCTGGATACGGGACCAGCTGGAACTGGGCACCGGCCCACTCGGCGTGGCCCTGGTCTTCGCCACGGTCGGAGCCGCCGCCTCGATGCCCCTGGCCGCGCGGCTGGCCCACCGGCACGGACCGCGCGGCGCGCTGCGGCTGCTGATCGTCCTGTGCTGCGCCGGGCTCGCCCTGCCCGCCGCGGCGCCCGGGCCGGTCTGGCTGTGCGGCGCGCTCCTGCTGTACGGGGCGGGGCTGGGCATCTCGGACGTGGCGATGAACGCCCAGGCGGTGCAGGTCGAGGAGCGCATGGGCCGGTCGGTGATGTCCGGGCTGCACGGGATGTGGAGCGTCGGCACGCTGGTCGGCGGCGGGGTGGGAGCGCTCGCCGCGCACTTCGCGGTGGACGCCCGGATCCATCTCACCCTGACCGTCCCGGTGCTGGCGGTGATCGGCGCGGTCGCGGCCGGCCGGACACCGGACGTGCGGGCCGAGCCGGGCCTCCAGGCACCGCCGCACTTCGCGCTGCCCGGCCGCGGGGTGCTGGCCGTGGGACTGATCGGCTTCTTCGCGGTCTTCGCCGAGGGCGCCTCGATGGACTGGGCCGGGATCTACCTGCGGGACGTCACGGACGCCTCGCCGGGCCTGGCGGCCGGCGCGTACACGGCTTTCGCCTGCACCATGGCCGTCGCCCGGCTGGCCGGGGACGCCGTCGTGAGCCGGCTCGGACCGGTGCGCACCGTACGCATCAGCGGGGTGCTGGCCGCCTCCGGCGGGCTCCTGGTGGTCGCCGCGCACGAACCGGCGGCGGCGGTGGCGGGCTTCGCGCTGATCGGCACCGGGATCGCGGTGGTGGTGCCGCTGTGCTTCGCGGCGGCGGGCCGCACCGCGTCCGGCGCGCCGGGACAGGCCATCGCGGGAGTGGCGACCCTGGCGTACGCCTCGGGACTGGCGGCCCCGGCGGCGGTCGGCTGGATCGCCGAGTTCACCTCCCTGCCGGTCTCCTTCGCCCTGATCACCGTGCTGCTGTGCGGGCTGGTGCCGGGGGCGGGAGTGCTGCGGACGGAACGGGCCGGTCCGCCGCGTCCGGCGCCGGACGCGGCCGGGCAGCCGTCCGCCCCCGGTCCCTAGAGCCCGTCCCCGGGGGTGCCCGGATCCGCGCCGGCCGTCAGACAGCCGCGCCAGCCGCCGTGGGCGGTGATGTCCGGCGCACCGGCCAGGGCGAGGGGTTCGCACAGGAAGCCCGGCACCCGCTCGCCGTCGCCCAGTTCCACCGGTCCGACCGCCATCGGCGGCGGCAACGCGGCGACCAGGCGGCCGAGAGCCCCCGCGGGCAGCTCCCACACCTCCGCCTCCACCGCCGCGCCGCCGGTCGCCACCCGGCGCAGCCCCGGCTTGGGCGGATCGGTCGCCAGCAGGTGCATGCGTTGACATCCTCGCCGTCCTGAAGGACGGCGATTCCCGCCTATCGCGCCGTCTGTGGCTGCGGTGTCGAGTGGGTTCCTGCTTCGCCGCGCGGTGCCGGGAGGAGTCCTGGTCTTACCTGCGCTCGACAGGCTGACACGGCCAGTCCGGCCGCCTTGGCGACGTTGACCGCCGCGTTGATGTCCCGGTCCAGGACGGCCCCGCACGCCGGGCAGGTCCACACCCGGACATGCAGGGGTTTGGGGCCGTCCTGGACGCCGCACTGCGAGCACACCTGAGAGGTGGGCTCGAAACGGCCGATCCGGATGAAGGTGCGCCCGTACCGGGCGGCCTTGTACTCCAGCATGCTCACGAACGCCGACCATCCGGCGTCGTGCACGGACTCGGCCAGGCGTGTACGCGCAAGTCCCTTTACCGCCAGGTCCTCCACGGCCACCGCTTGGTTCTCGCGGATCAGCTTGGTGGAGAGCCGGTGGTGGAACTCGCGGCGCGCGTCCGCGACACGGGCGTGCGCCCGTGCGACGCGGACCCGGGCCTTGTCCCGGCTGCGGGATCCCTTCTCCTTGCGGGAGAGGGCGCGCTGCGCCTTCTTCAGGCGCTTCTCGGCCCGGCGCAGGAAGCGCGGGCTGTCGATCTTCGTGCCGTCGGAGAGGACCGCGAAGTGCCCGAGCCCGAGATCGATGCCCAGCTCGGGCGGCACCTTGGGCAGGACTTCCCCGGGCCCGGTCTCCACGACGAAGCTCGCGAAGTACCGGCCCGCGCTGTCCTTGACCACGGTCACCGTGGACGGCAGCGACGGCAGAGCGCGGGACCACTTCACCGTGACGTCGCCGATCTTCGGCAGACGCAGCTTGTGCCCCGGGGTGATCGACCAGCGGGCGTTCACGGTGAACCGGATGGCTTGCCGGGTGTCCTTGCGGGACTTGTACCTCGGTGCACCCATCCGCGGGCGCTTGCCCTTGAGGCCGTCGAAAAAGTTCCGGTACGCGGTGTCCAAGTCCCTCAGGGACTGCTGGAGGACCACCGCCGACACCTCGCCCAGCCAGGCCCGCTCCGGGGTCTTCTTCGCCTCAGTGATCAGCCGCTTGGACAACTCCCCGGTCTTCGGGAACGGCACCCCCTGGCCGCGGGCGGTCTCCCGAGCCCGCAGCGCATCGTTGTAGACCACCCGCACGCACCCGAACGCCCTCGCCAACGCGGCGCGCTGACCGGCGCCCGGATACAGGCGAAAACGGTACCGAAGCTGCACACCGATCACGCTACGCAGGTGGCCCATGAGCGTCGACGAGAACATCCGTTCAGGCCGTCACTGCGTCTTCCGCCTGCACGCCCACGTGGTTGTCGTGACAAAGTACCGGCACTGTGTCGTCGCCAACCGGCACCTGACACGCTGCGAGAAGACCATGCGCGCCGCACGCGGGGACTTCGAGGCCGAGCCGGCCGAGTTCACCGGCGAGGCCCACCACGTCCACCTGCTCGTGAACCGCCCGCCGAAAGTCGCCGTATCCAGGCTGGTGAACTCCCTCAAAAGCGTGTCCTCGCGCAGCCTCCGCCTGGGGGCACCACCCGGCCGAAAGACCAGAGGGGAGAGTCCCCCGACCTCGTCCGCCACTACTGGCGGGCACAGCGCCTGTGGTCCGGCTCGCACGCCGCCGGGTCGGTCGGCGGTGCGCCGCTCAGCACCGTGAAGCAGTACATCGAACAGCACAACCGCCCGCTCCGACCCGGGCCGAGGCGAACAACGCAGATCCATGCACACAGCTGAGATCAGAGCGGACCAAAGACTCGCTTCACCACCGGGCTGAAACCCGGTGCACAGCGAATAAACCCGGTAGCGCGGTGCCGTGGCGGTGGTGCGCAGCAACCGCCCGCCGGCCTCGGTGAGGTGGTGGTTCAGCGGCTGGCCGGACAGATGGGCGCCGACGACGGCCAGCCGGAGGTGCCCGCCCGGGGCAGGTGCCCGGCCGCGGGACGGGGCGAGCAGCCGGGCCGCCTCGGCGAGCAGGTCGTCGTGGAAGGCCGGGGCGTACAGCATCACCCCCAGCGGCGGCCCGCCGGCCGGTCCGCCGGGCATCGGAACCGGGGACGGTACCGCCAGCGCGCACAGGTCCAGCAGGTTGGCACCGTTGGTGAACCTGCCCAGGTCGCTGTTGACGCCGGCGGGGTCGGCCGCCACCTCCGCGAAGGCCGGATGGCGGGTGGTGGTGGGCAGCAGTACGGCGTCCACCCCGGCGAACAGGCGGCGGACCGCCGCCCGGGCGGCGTCCAGGACCTCGGCGTCCCGGAAGAGCCGGTGGGCGGGCAGGTCGCGGGCGGCCAGGACGATGGCGGCCACCACCGGGTCGACCTCCTCCGGGCGGGCGGCGACGAAGTCCCCCACGGCCGCGTAGCGCTCGGCGACGAAGGCGCCCTCGTACAGCAGCCGGGCGGCGGCCAGGAACGGTTCGGGGTCCGTCTCCACCAGGTCGGCGCCCGCCCGGCGCAGGTGCTCGGCGGTGGCGGTGAACGCCGCCGCCCAGCCGGGGGCCAGCGGCCCCAGCAGTCCCACGGGCGGCAAACCGATCCGGAGTGGCCGGTCCGTGGCGGGGCCGGGCGGACCGGGCGGAGGCGTGCGGGACAGCGGGTCCGCCTCGTCCGGGCCGGCCATGGTCCGGGCGGCGAGCACCGCCTCGTCCAGGGTGCGGGCGAAGACCGTCACACAGTCCAGGGAGCGGCACGCGGGTACGGCACCGCGCACCGGTACCAGCCCCCGGGTCGGCTTGATGCCGACGATGCCGTTGAACGCCGCGGGCACCCGCCCCGATCCGGCCGTGTCGGTACCCAGTGCCAGGTCGGCGATGCCGAGCGCGACGGCCACCGCGGACCCGGAGCTGGAACCGCCGGAGATCCTGTCGGGCAGCGGCGCGGCGCGCACCGCGCCGTAGGGGCTGCGGGTCCCCACCAGGCCGGTGGCGAACTGGTCCAGGTTGGTGGTGCCCAGCACGACGGCCCCGGCGGCGCGCAGCCGGGCCACCGCCACGGCGTCCTGGCCGGGGAGGTACGCGTAGGCGGGGCAGCCGGCGGTGGTGGGCAGCCCGGCCACGTCGATGTTGCCCTTGACCGCCAGCAGTTTCCCCGCCAGCGGCAGCTCCTCCTCCGCCGCGAGCCGGTCGGCGACCGCGGCGGCCTCCGCCTCCACCTCGGCGGCCGGGCGCAGGTCGATCCACACCTCGGGGCGGTCCACCTCGGCGATGCGGGTGTAGGCGCGGCGGACCCGCGCCACCGGGTCCGGCCCGTTCCGGGTCCGGGGAGCGTTTCCGGTGGCCGTCACACGATCACCACCAGCGGGGTGCCGGGCTGCACCTGGTCGCCGACCGCGGCGGCCACGGCGAGCACCTCGCCGTCCCGGGGTGCGGCAAGGACCGTCTCCATCTTCATCGCCTCCACGGCCAGCAGCGGGTCCCCGGCCCGCACCCGGTCCCCCGCCTTGACGTCCAGCCGCCACACGGCGGCGGTGAAGGGTGCCTCGACGGCCGCCGCGCCCGGCGGCACCTCGATCCGGTCGGCGGGGGCGGCCGGGCCGGTGTCGGGGACGTCCTGCCGGTCGAACTCGCCGGCCTCGGCCCATGGTTGCCGCCACCCGCCCCGTTGGACGCCCCCGCGCGTCCGGCCCCTCCCGTACCGGTCTGAGTCCTCGCCAGGAGTTGCTGGAGGCGGCCGCGGAGCTGTTCACCACCCGGGGCTACACCGCGACCAGCACCCGGGCGATAGCCGAGCGGGCCGGGTTGCGGCAGGCATCGCTGTACCACTGGTTCGGCGGCAAGGAGGACCTGCTCGCCGTCCTGCTGGAGTCCACCGTGCGGCCCTCCCTGCGAACGGCGCACGCGCTGCGGCGGTACGCCGCCGACGGCGGGGACGGGACCGGCCCGTGGGCCCGGCTGTGGGCGCTGGCCCACGCGGACACCGCGCTGCTGTGCGGTGTCCGGCACAACCTCGGCACGCTGTACCTGCTGCCGGAGACGGCCGGGGAGCCGTTCGCCCCGTTCCGCGCGCTGCGCCGGGAGCTGCGGGACGCCTACCGGACGGCACTGGCCGAGGCCGGCCGCCCCGGTCCGGTGCACACGAGACTGGTCTTCGGTCTGGTCGAGAGCGCGATCCTGGTCCGCCGGGACGATCCCGGCCTGGACGTGGCAGCGCACGCGGCCGCCAGCGCCGACGCGGTGCTGCGAGTGGCCGGCTGCCCCGGGGAGGAGACCGCGGGCGCGGCGGCCGGGGGCCGGGAGCTGCTGGCCGCGGTCGGACCGGCCGGGCCGCCGGAGAGCTGAGCGCCCCCGGGGCTCCCGGACGCCTCCTCTAACATGTGGACCGATCGATTCCGCTCGCACATCCGAGCGCTTCCCCGCATGAAACGGAGCACCGGCCATGGGCCTCGGTCTGCGCTGGACCCTGCACGGCGACGGGCGCACGCCCGCGCCCGGCGCCGTCGTACGGCCCGACGAGCGGCTGTCGTGGCCGCGGACGGCCGGGCTGGGCGCCCAGCACGTGGTGGCCATGTTCGGTGCCACCTTCGTGGCGCCGGTGCTCATGGGCCTGGACCCGAATCTGGCGATCATGATGTCCGGCGTCGCCACCATGGTATTCCTGCTGATGACGCGCGGCCGGGTGCCCAGCTACCTGGGCTCCAGCCTCTCCTTCGTCGGGGTCGCGGCGGCCATCCGGGCGTCGGGCGGCGACAGCGCGACGA
Source organism: Streptomyces carminius (assembly GCF_002794255.1). Classification (GTDB taxonomy): domain Bacteria; phylum Actinomycetota; class Actinomycetes; order Streptomycetales; family Streptomycetaceae; genus Streptomyces; species Streptomyces carminius. Next base: position 330,762 of record NZ_PGGW01000067.1, on the reverse strand, counting down.
TCACCGGGGCGCTGCTGGTCGTCGGCGTGGTCCTGGCGGCGGCCGGCTTCGTGGTACGGCGGTTCGGGGCCCGGGTCATCCACGCCGTGATGCCGCCGGTGGTCACCGGCGCGGTGGTGATGCTGATCGGCTTCAACCTGGCCCCGGTGACCGCCTCCACGTACTGGCCGCAGGACCAGTGGACGGCACTGCTGACCATGCTCTTCACCGGGCTGGCCGTGGTGGCGCTGCGCGGCTTCTGGTCCCGGGTCGCGATCTTCCTGGGACTGGTCTTCGGCTACGCCGTCTCCTGGCTGCTGGACCGCCTCTTCGGGAGGATCCACTCCCCGGTGGGCGGCGGCGAGGCGGTCGACCACTGGCGGCTGGACCTGTCGGCGGTGGGCGAGGCGGACTGGGTCGGGCTGCCCTCCCTGCACGCTCCCGCGTTCCAGTGGTCGGCGATCCTGGTGGCGCTGCCGGTGGTGATCGCGCTGATCGCCGAGAACGCCGGCCATGTGAAGGCCGTCGGCGAGATGACCGGCGACCCGCTGGACGACGAACTGGGCACCGCGATCGGCGCCGACGGCGCGGCCACCGTGCTGTCCACCGCGGTCGGCGGCCCGGCCACCACCACGTACTCCGAGAACATCGGCGTGATGGCCGCGACCCGCGTCTACTCCACCGCCGCCTACTGGGCCGCCGCCTGCTTCGCGGTGCTGTTCGGGCTGTGCCCGAAGTTCGGCGCGGTGATCGCCGCGATCCCCGGGGGCGTGCTCGGCGGGATCACCGTGATCCTCTACGGCATGATCGGCCTGCTGGGTGCGCAGATCTGGCTGGCGGGCAACGTGGACCTGCGCAATCCGCTGAACCTGGTGCCGGTCGCGGCGGGCGTCATCATCGGCGTCGGCGGGGTCACACTGGAGATCACCGACAGCTTCGAGCTGAACGGCATCGCGCTGGGCACCCTCGTGGTCCTCACCGGCTACCACGCGCTGCGGGCGCTGGCCCCGGCGCACCTGCGCGAGCAGGAGCCGCTGCTGGACGAGGGCACCTCCTCCTACGGCGAGGCCGTCACCGGCGCGGACGACGGCGACGGGGACGGCGGGGACGGGAAGGGTGCCGCGAAGCCCTAGGAGTTGTCGTCAAGTGTCACGCCCACATCAGCAGGGACGAGAGGGTGACGGGCCTTGACCCGGAAGACCTGACGCACACCTCGCCGTACCCGGCCGAGCACGTCAATCGGTTCGGCGAGTACGGCACCCACGAATTCGGCATGCGGCCCGAGGCGTACGGCCCGGGACCCGACGTCGACCTCACCCCGCTGCGCGAGCGGGACCTCACCGCCGCCGCCCCCCACCAGGCCGCTTGAGTCGACCGCGAGCCTCCTCGCGTGAGCACGGGCCGTACAGGCGAAGCGGCGCCCGAAGCCACCTGAGGTGGCTTCGGGCGCCGCTTCTCGTGCTGTGTCAGGCGTCGGCGGCCAGACCGAGCGTCTGTCCGGCCCGGCCCTGACGGTACTCGTGGGCGTGGCCCAGGTTGGCGTGCAACTGCTCGGCGACGGTGCCCGGGTCGGTGTCGAGAACGGTGAGGACGGGGTGGCCGACGTCGAGGGTGCGCCGGTAGGTCCCGTGGTACTCACCGTGGCCATCGGCATCAGGTGCCGCCGCTCCTGGGGACTTCGCCGCGGCGGTGGCGCGCTCCTCCCCCACGGTCGATGGCGGTGCGGACGTCGTCCGCGGCCCGGACATCCTGGCCGCCCGGCGGGCGTGGGCCGCGGTGCAGTCGCCTTCCCACCTGCGGACGTGGACGGTACCGCTGCAGGTGACGTTGCCGGCGGTGCTGCTGCACGAACGGGAGATCACCGACACGCTGGTGGAGCTGCTGATTTCCACTGTGCGTCGAAGCGTCGTCCCGTGTTCGGCCGTGAGGAGAGGCCGCGGCGCGTATGACCGCTCCCCCAGATCCGTGCCGGAACCGAGAAGTGACATCACCTGCCAGGTACGCCTCCACCGGTCCGGGGAGTTGTCAGCGCATGTGGTTCTCGAACCACTCCAGGATTCGCTCCGGACGGCGCTGGAACCACAGATAGCCGTCCCACCGGGCAGTAGTGTCGTGGATCCAGAACATGTCCTTTTCCTTTGCGCCGATCGCCTCGAAGATGCTTTCGAGGTCCGAGGGACGAACCAGCGGATCGTCGTGGACACCGTAAGTCAGAGTCGGCACCGTGACCGCGGGAGCCGACTTGACCGGGCTGCCTTCTGCCAGCAGGGCACTCGTGATCCGCCGGAACCGGCGATCGACTTCAGCGGCGTATCCTGCGAGTCCGGCACGCTCGAGCTGCTGCTCGAGGATGACCGTCGGCGAGAGAAGCAGGGGCGCGACCAAGGCGCGCACGTCCGCGAAGGCGGCGGGGTCGAGTTCCATCGCCACGAAAGTAGCGTGGGCGCCCATGCAGCGGCTGAACAGACCGAGCGTCATGCGCGCCAGCTCGGGGCGTGAGCGCACGTAGGCCAGCGATCCAAGCACGTCACGGGATTCGAACCGGGCGTTCGACGCCAGTCCTCCGTTTGCTGCCGCGCTCAGTCCACAGTTGCGGAAATCGTACGTCAGCACGTTGTAGCCGTTGTCATGCAGGATCTTGTAGTCCGGCATGAAGTTGACTTCGAAATCGTTCCCCAGCCCTTCCCCCCAAGCGGACTTCCATGGTTCGAGGTGTGCCGGGAAGCCGTAGCGGGAGAAGCCGAACGGGTGCGAGCAGATGATCAATTTGCCGGAGCCGGGGCACGGGATGAACCAGCCTTCGAGAGGCACGCCGTCGGCCGAGGGGAAAGTGACATCGTCGAACTGGAGGCCAGCGTCCGCGGGCGTCCCCAGCAGTGGCGATCGCGCCGAAAAAGCAAGGCCGCGCGCAAATGCGTCGAGTGCGGCGTCGACCTGTGCATCAAGAGCGCCGTCGCCGACCGTCTTGTTGTTCCCAGACATGCAAATCTCCAGAGATGGCTACAGAAGGACTGACGAGGGCCGGCAGACACCGAGGGAATCACCGAGTGCGAGTGAAATCACCTTGCATCAGGATTCGACTCGCGTATGCCGACCGCTGACACCTGATGACCACAGCCTATGTGCGTAGGAATACTGGAAGAATGTCTGTGGTTCCCCGTCCCGTGCCAGATCCTGCCACTTGCCGACGGCACCCTTCTCCGTCGGCCGATACGACTGTGTTCGCACGTCGACTACGCTGCTCCCGCGCCCACTACGCTGGAGGACGTATGGCAGGAACGCTGGAGAGCATCAGGGCGTTGATCGCGCGACACGCCATCGAGTCCGAACCCCGATCGTCGGCCGACGGCATCCGGTTGTACCTCAGCCGCTCCCCGGGCACCCCGGTTCCCATCGTGTTCGAGCCGATGCTGTATCTGGTGTTCCAGGGCAGGAAGCACGTCATCCTCGATGACCGGGTCATCGACTACGGCAACGGTGACCTGGTCATTGCGTACATGGACCTGCCGGCACTGACTCACGTGACCGAGGCGGACGAGACGAAGCCGTACCTGGCGGTCGAACTGCCACTGGACCTCGCCATGCTCGTCGATCTCGCGACGAACACGCGACTGCTGCCCGGGACAGAGACACAGGCGGTCTCGGTGCGTCCGCTGCCTGAGGCAGTCCTCGACCCGATGCTCAGGCTGTTGCAACTGCTCGATTCACCCATGGACGCGAAAATCCTCGCGGGCGGCCTGAAGCGTGAGATCACGTATCGCGTGCTGACGAGTCCACACGGGAACTCACTGCTTCAACTCATCAATGTCGACGGAGTGCTGCAGCGGATCAGACGCTCGACCGAATGGATGCGTCACCATATCGATACGCCGGTCGGCATCGGAACCCTGGCGAACCTTGCAGAAATGAGCGTCACCTCGTTCCACCGGCACTTCAAGGCCGCCACCGGGACCACACCGGCGGAATACCACAAGCGACTCCGCCTGCACGAAGCCCGCCGACTTCTCGCAGGCGAGAGCGAGAGCATCTCACGAATCGCGATGGCTGTCGGCTACGCAAGTCCGTCACAGTTCAGCCGCGACTACAAGCGCACCTTCGGTACCCCTCCAGCAGCGGACCCACTGCGTCAGAGACCACCGCGGGAGAAGTCCGCCAGTTGATCGCCCCGGCAGTCCAGGGTTTCTCACCGCCTGAGCACCCGCTCTTTCTGTCCCCTCACCGTGCCTCGGCGCCGCCGCGGTCGATGCCGGATTCACCGCGACAGAGCCCCTGTCGTGATCACCGCGACCCGCGGCGGGCCATTCCGGCCGCCTCCTTGCTGAGACGGGCCCCCGACCGGCCCCCGCGTCTCCCACAGCCGGGCGGGGCCGAAGAACCGCCCGCCCCGCACGTCCGGATCGGTCGCGGCGCGCAGCTGCGGCAGCGCCCCCTGTTCCAGGGACTGGGTGGACACCAGGCCCGTGACGACAACTCCTGGCGGTGCCCGGCACGGCGGCGGGCCGGGCGGCGGGGCGGTGTGCCCCGCCGCCCGGTCAGGCGCCGGCCCGCCCGGCGGTCAGTGCGGTGACGAGCGTGTCCGCCAGCCGGTCCAGATAGTCCGCCGTGACGGGCTGCCGGCGTGCCCCCAGATGCCAGAAGAGCGCCCCGGGGATCAGGTCGAGGACGATCTCCCGGTCGAGGCCGGCGGGCACCTCGCCCCGGGCGGCGGCCCGGTCCAGCAGGGCCTCGCCCCGGGCCCGCCGGGGTTCGCCGACCCGCTCCGCCAGCGCCCGGGCCAGCGCCCCGTTCCGCCGGGCCTCGGCCATCAGGTCGGTGAGGATCCCGCCCAACCGGGGGTCGTCCAGCCAGGACAGCAGCGCCTCCAGCATCGCCCGTACGTCCCCGCGCAGGGAGCCGGTGTCGGGGGTCTCGGCGAGCGGGACGCTGATCCGGGCCACCGCGTCGACGGCCAGCGCCTGCTTGGACGGCCAGCGGCGGTACAGGGCGCTCTTGCCGACTCCCGCGCGCCGGGCGACAGCTTCCATGGACATCCGCCCGTAGCCCTTCTCCGCGAGTTCACCGAGGGCGATCTCCACGATCGCCTCGGTGAGTTCGGGTCTCAGGACGGCCGCCCCGCTGGGCTTCCTGCGTGTTCCGCTGTGCATGGCGCCCCACCCTAACCGCGGGGCGGTGCGGCGGCGCTCGCCTGCCGCACCGGTACCACCAGGCGGTCCCGGTGCTCGGTGAGGAACGCGCGCAGGGAGCGGGGCGGGCGCCCGGTGAGCCGTTCGACGGTGTCGGCGGTGAAGTCCTGCCTCCCGTCCCGGACGAGGGTGTCCAGGCCGGCCAGGACCTCGGCGAAATCGGGGGGAAACCCGGCCGCGGTCAGCCGGGCGGCCAGTTCCCCGGCCGTGACGCCGACGTGCCGGACGGGGGTGCCGGTCACCTCCGTCAGCAGGGCCGCGGCATCCGCGTAACTCAGCGGCTCGGGCCCGGTGACGAGGTACTCGGCGCTCTCCCGCCCGGCGCCGTCCCCGCCGTCCCCGCAGTCCCCGCCGTCTCCGCCGCCGAGCAGCAGGGCCGCCGCCACCGCGGCGATGTCCCGGGCGTCGACGAGGGCCAGCCGCCCGTCACCGGTGGCGGTGACGAGTTCGCCGGTGGCGCGGACGCCCTCGGCGAGGGGGTGGGCACCGGTGAGGTTCTGCATGAACCAGGACGGCTTGAGCACCGCCCACCGCGGCACGGCCGAGCGCACCAGCGCCTCCACCTCACCCAGTCCCGGGTCGCCGGCCGCGATCGCCGAGGAGCTCAGCAGCACTACATGGCGTACCCCCGCGCGGACCGCCGCCGCCAGGAACGGCTCCACCAGGGCCGCGGGGTCGGCCGTCGCCACCGGTGCCACCAGGTAGACGCGGTCGGCGCCCGCCAGCGCCGGGGCGTGGGTGGCCGGGTCCGCCCAGTCGAAGCGGACGTGCTCACCGCCACCGGGCGGGACCGTGCGCCGGGTGGCCGTGCGCACCGGCGCTCCCCGGTCCGCCAGGAGGGCGGTGAGCGGGGCGCCGGTGTTGCCGGAGGCCCCGGTCACCAGGATCCTCCCACCGCCGTCCCCGCGCCGTGCGACGCTCACGCGGGGCTCCCCTGCGCCGCTCCGCCGAAGGCGGCCGGCTCCATCGGCCCGCCCAGCGCCCGCTCCACGGCCGACGGGCTCCAGTAGTCGCGGTAGGACACCACGCCCTCCGCGCCGCAGGTGATCACCACCACGTAGTCGAGGCGGTACGGGGCGCCGGTGGCCGTCACCGTCCCGGCCACCCCCCACTCCAGGACGAGCGTGTCGGGGTCGCCGGTCTCGTGGCGGGTCTGGTGGACGATCTCGCGCGGGAGGACGAGCTCGTTGTAGCCGGCCACGTAGGCGCGGATCTCCTCCCGGCCGCGCGGCCGGGGCCAGCCGGGCGGGGCGAAGGGGAAGTCCGCCGTGCCGTCGGGCGCCCACAGCCCGGCGAACCCGGTCATGTCGTGTGCGAGCAGGCGGTCCTGCAACCGGTCCACCAGTTCATGGGCGCGCCGCCGCCGGGCGTCGTGGTCTGTCGTGTCCACCGGTCTCCTCTCGTCGGGACGGTACCGTACCGGCCCCATGTATGGACGGTACGGTACCGTCCCGGCCACGGTCAAGCGTCGCCCCCGGCGGCCCGTCCGGGGGACACCCGATCAGGGCGGAGTTCCCGGCATGCCTTCCCCCGCCCGCGCGGGCCTGCGACCGTACGCACATGACGACGGCACGGCACGACACGGCGATCGCGCGGCTGCACGCGCTGGAGGCGGGGCTCCCGCCGCACGACGGGGTCGCGGTCTTCGGCGGGATCTGCCTGGCGGCGGCGCTGGCACTGCGGCGGCGGCCGGCCGGCGACCCGCTCCCCCGTCCGCGGACCGCGGCGGATCCGGCCGCCGACCTGGTGGCGGACCTGGCCCGGCGTTATCTGGCCGCCCTCGACCGCGCCGCCGCCGGTGAGCCCGTCCCCGCCTGCTGGCGCCCGCTGCTCCTGACCCGCCACCACCCCGGGGTGCGCCCGGTGCAGTTCGCGCTGGCCGGGCTGAACGCGTGCCTCGGGCACGACCTGCCGCTGGCCGTGGTGGACGCCGCCGAGGCCCGCGGCTGCGCGCCGGAGGCGCTGCGGGGCGCCTTCGAGCGGATCGGGGACGTGCTCGCCGGTCTGGCGGAGCGGGTGTGCGAGGAACCGGCCCCCGGCGCCGGACCACTGGACGTCACCGACCCGCTCACCCATCTGGTCTGCGGCTGGCGCGTGGAGGGAGCCCGGGAGGCGGCCTGGTCGGCGGTACGGCTGCTGTGGTCCCTGCGGCGCCTGCCCGAACCGTCCGCCGGACCAGCCGGACCGGCCGGGCCCGCCGGGGAGTTCGCCCGCCGGCTGGACACCGGGCTGGGCCTGGTGGGCCGCTTCCTGCTCACCCCGCTGGAGAGCCGCCCGGCGCCCCGTACGGGCTGAGCACCGCTGCCCGTACGGGCCCGCGCGGCCGCTTCGCGGGCCCGTACACCGTCTCCGCGCCGCCCGTGTACCGCCCGCGCCGGTGTGCCAGGGTGGCCGTACCGCTCGGCGAAGGGGGCACCCGGCGGGTGCCGGTGGGGAAGGGAAGCGCATGGGCGTCAGCCTCAGGGACGTCGCCGCACGGGCCGGGGTGTCGGTCAAGACCGTCTCCAACGTGGTCAACGGCTCCGCCCCGGTCTCCCCGCACACCCGGGAGAAGGTCCGGCGGGCCCTGGCCGAGCTGGGCTACCGCCCGAACCTGTCCGCCCGCAGTCTGCGCCGCGGCCGCACCGGGGTGGTCGCCCTGGTCCTGCCCGGCCTGGACGACCCGTACTTCGCCGAGTTGGCCCGGCTCGTCACCGAGGCCGCCGCCGAGCACGGCTGGACCGTGCTGATCGACCAGACCGGCGGCCGGGCCGACCGCGAACGCCAGGTGCTCCGCGGCGCCGGGGCACAGCTCGCCGACGGGCTCCTCCTCTGCCCCGTCACCGTCGGCCGGCGGGAACTGGCCGACCGCACCGACGCCACCCCGCTGGTGCTGCTCGGCGAGCGCGTCCCGGGCGGCACCGTCCCCCAGGTGGCCGTCGACGACCGGCGGGCGGCCTACGAGGCGACCGGGCACCTGCTCTCCCTGGGACGCACCCGGGTCGGCGTCATCGGCGCCCGGGGCCCCCGTGGCCCCGGCGCCGCCCGGCGGCGGCTGGCCGGCCACCGGCAGGCGCTGCGGGACGCCGGGCTGCCCCAGGACGCGCGCCTGGTGCCGCCGACCGGGACGTACCGCCGCGCCGAGGGCGCCGCGGTGCTGCGCCGGCTGCTGGAACTGGACGAACCTCCGCAGGCGGTGGTGTGCTTCGACGACCTGCTGGCGCTCGGCGCGCTGCGCGCCGCGCTGTCCGCCGGGCTGCGGGTGCCCCGGGACCTGGCGCTGGCGGGCTTCGGCGACATCGAGGACGGCCGCTACAGCACTCCGACGCTGACCACCGTCTCCCCCGACAAGGCGGCGCTGGCCCGGTCGGCCGTGGCGCTGCTGGCCGCCCGGATCGACGGCGCTCCCGGCGGCTCCGGCGACTCCGGTGCGCCCGCGGTGGTGGCGGGCCACCGGCTGCTCGTCCGGGAGAGCACGGTCGGCGTGGCGGCCGCGGCCGGACCGGACCCGGTGGTGCCGCCGCAGTCCTCCGGCGCTCAGTCCCCCGGTGCTCAGTCCTCCGGCAGCTCGACCGGGGCGATCTCGTCGTAGACGTCGCCCGGCCCGGGGTTGGCCGGATCGGTGGCGCCGCCTAGGTGGCGCAGCACGCCCCACACCGCGTTGAGCGCCGTCTGCACCGCTCCCTCGGCCCAGCCGGCCGTCCAGGAGATGTCGTCGCCCGCCAGGAACAGGCCCCGCCGGTCCGCCGGGAGCCGGTCCTGCACGAAGTGGGTGAACAGCCGCCGCTGGTAGCGGTAGTGGCCCGGCAGGTTCGCCTTGAAGGCGCCCATGAAGTACGGCTCGTCCTCCCAGGAGACGGTGACCGGGTTGCCGGTGATGTGCCGGCGGATGTCGACATGCGGATAGATCTCCCCCAGCGACTTGAGCATGACCTCCAGCCGTTCCCGGGGACTGAGCGGCAGCCACTTCAGGGAGTCGTCGCACCAGGTGTAGGAGAGGCAGATCGCGGCCGGCCTCTCCGGCCCGTCGTCCAGCAGGTAGGTGCCGCGCGTCATGCGGTCGGTGAGCGTCATGCTCATCGTGTCCCGGCCGGTGCGCTCGTCCCGCTCCCGCCAGAACGGCCGGTCCACCGGCACGAACAGCTTGGAGGACTCCATGTAGTGGGTGCGCTCGACGGCCGTCCAGTGGTCGATGGGCAGCAGGTCGTCGGAGCAGTCGATCTTCGACAGAAGCATCCAGGACTGGGCGGTGAAGACCGCCGCCCGGTAGGTGCGGATGTCGCCGGACGCGTCGGTGACGGTGATCCGGTTGCCCGCCGTGCGGTGCAGCCGGGTGACGGCCGGGCGCGGTTCGCCGCCGTGCAGGGAGCTCAGCGAGGTGCCCGGCGGCCAGTGCACCGGCTTGTCGGGCTCGTGCTCCCACAGCCGCAGCGGGAGCTGCTGGCTGCCGCCGACGATGCCGCGGTGGTCGTCGTCGGCACCGGTGTAGACCACCCGCAGGATCTCCAGGACGGAGTTGGGGAAGTCGGTGTCCCAGCCGCCGGTGCCGAAGCCGACCTGGCCGAAGATCTCCCGGTGGCGGAAGGAGGCGAACGCCGGACAGTCGCACAGGAAGCCGTAGAAGGTCTGGTTGTCCAGCCGTTCCACCAGGCGTGACCAGATCTCCCGGATGCGCGGTACGTCGCGGGTGCGGACGGCCTTCTGCATCGCCGAGAAGTCGGCGCCCTCCTCCAGGCAGGTGTGCCACGCCTCCATCACCCGGCGGTAGACCTCCGGCAGGTCCGCCGGGGTGCGGGCGTAGTGGGTCTCGCCCTTGAGGTCGATCACCGTGGAGGGGGTGTGGGGGGACAGCGGATTGGGGAACGGCCTGGTCTCCAGGCCCACCAGGTCGGCGTAGTGCCAGAAGGCGGTGGAGGACGGCGGGAAGCGCATCGCGCCCAGTTCGGCGGTCAGCTCCGGATCGCAGCCGTCGAAGCCGACGGTGCGCAGCCGGCCGCCGATCCGGTCGGCCTCGTACACCACCGGCCGCAGGCCCGTCTTCATCAGCTCGTACGCGGTGACGATGCCCGACAGGCCACCGCCGATCACCGCGACCTCGGTGCCGTGCTCGGTGGCGGGCACCTGGCCGAGCCCGGCCGGGTGGGCGAGGTGGTCGTCGTAGGCGAACGGGAAGTCCGGGCCGAACATGGTGACGGGCGGCTCGTTCCGGGCCTCGGCGTGCCGCTCGTCGTGGACGGCGGTGGGCACGGTGGAGGTCATGGGTGGCGTCTCCTGCGGTGGTACGGGCAGCCCGGGGATCGGCCCGGGCCGGTGCGGTACGAGGGGGTCACGAGGGGTCACGAGGGGGTGGTGTCCCCGGACGGGGCCCGGCGGGTCTCAGGTCAGAGAGGTGTACAGCTCGGGGCGGCGGTCGCGCAGATACGGGTTGGCCGCGCGTGACGCCCGCAGCAGTCCCGGGTCCACCTCGGCGGTGATCAGGTCCTCCCCCGCTCCGGCACGGGCACGGACCGTGCCGTCGGGGGCCGCCAGACAGCTCAGCCCCGTGAAGGTGAGCGCCTCACCGCCCTCGCCCTCGGTACCGCAGCGGTTGGCGTAGGCGATGTGGAGCTGGCTCTCGAAGGCGCGGACCGGGACGACCGCGTGGGCGACGGTCTCGTGGGGCCGCATCAGCGCGGTGGGCACCAGCAGCAGCTCCGTCCCGGCCAGCGCGTGGGCCCGGACGGTCTCGGGGAACTCCACGTCGTAGCAGATCAGCAGTCCGATCCGGAGGCCGTCGAACTCGGCCTGGACGACCGGCGTCCCGCCCGGCGTGAACCAGGCGTGCTCGAAGCCCCCGTACAGATGGGTCTTGCGGTAGTTGGCCAGCCGCGCGCCGTCGGGGCCGATCAACTGGGCTGAGTTGTACAGGCCGCGGCCGTCGCGCTCGGGGTAGCCGTAGGCGACGGCCAGACCGTGCCGGACGGCGATCCGGGCCACCGCCTCGGCGCCGGGCCCGTCGGCGGGCTCGGCCAGTTCCGCGACCCGGCCGCCGATCACGTAGCCGGTCAGGTACAGCTCGGCGGCGACCAGCAGCCGGGCCCCCGCGTCGGCGGCCCGGCCGGCGGCGCGGTCGAGGGCCGTCAGGGCCAGGGCGGTGGAACCGGGGACACCGCCGGGACCCTGGAGCAGCGCGGTGCGCAGCGGCGTCATGGCACCTCTTCGACTCGTTCGTCCGTACCTGTGCGCCGGCGCGCCGAAGCACCGGTACGAACGTGTTGACCTGGGACGACTCGACGGTACGGCCGTCCCCGGGGCCTCACAAGGCGCACTCGTTGCACACCGGGTGCCGATTCGTTGCGTCTTTCCCGCCGGGAGCGCCGATTCGTTGCGCGAACCCCTCCGGCCCGTCAGGCGGGCGGGCCCGCCCCGTAGCGGCGCACCAGCGGGGAGAGGACGAGCACCGATCTGGTGCGCTCCACGAACGGCTCGCCCGCGATCCGCTCCAGCACCCGCTCGAAGTGCCGCATGTCGGCGGCGAAGACCTGTACGACGGCGTCCGCGTCCCCGGTCACGGTGGAGGCGGAGACCACCTCCGGGTAGCGCGACAGCCCGCGGCGGATGTCCTCCGGGGAGGTCTTGTGGCGGCAGTACATCTCGATGAAGCCCTCGGTCTCCCAGCCGAGCACCGCCGGGTCCACCCGCACGGTGAACCCGGTGATCGCCCCCTGCTCGCGCAGCCGGTCCACCCGCCGTTTGACCGCCGGCGCGGACAGTCCCACCTCGGCGCCGATGTCGGCGTAGGAGCGGCGGGCGTCCTCGGCGAGAGCGCGGACGATGCGTTCGTCGAGCTGGTTCAGTCGCACTGCGAATGGGCCACTTCTGTGCGCGGGCGGTCCGTGGGGCGCCGCGAACCGCGCGGCGCGTCCCCCCGGCGAAGTACAGCACACCGCGTCCGGGGTACTTCACCGGACGCTCACCCGATCATCACGGATTCCGGCCACCGGGCCGACGGCGGAGCCCGTTCCCCGGCTTTCCGGGCATCCCTCCCGGAAAACGGTCCGCGAACCGGACATCCCGCACCGCCCCGGGCCGCGGCACCGCCGGGCGGCACGGTCCTTCCCGGGACGGCTCTGGCACGGGCGGTCGCCGTTTCTATACCGTGTGCCCTCGCAGGAAGAGCAAGCTCGGAGCACGGGGGAGAGCGCGTGTCGTTCGACGACGAATGGAAGCAGTTGGTGGCGGCCGCCGGGGAGCGGCAGGCCGTGGGCACGCGGCTGAACCAGCACGACGGTGGCGGAGGCGGGGGTGGCGGCAGCGCCACGCACGGCGACCTGACGGTGGAGCAGAAGGACCTGGCGGCGATCGGCGACGCGGCGTTCACCCTGCACGGGCGGCTGGTCAAGGACGGCGACCACGCCCGGGCCAGCGGCTACGCCGCCGCGGCGGCGCTGAAGAAGGACTTCGAGATCGGCGGCGCGCTGGACCACGTCACCACCCGCTGGAAGGACCAGCTGCGCACCCTGGCCGACGCCTGCGCCCACATCTCCAACCACCTGGAGTACAGCGACAAGGCCCACGCCAACGACGAACAGCACATCAGCGGGGTGTTCAACAGCCTCACCCAACTCACCGAGGGCTTCGACGAGAGGACGCAGCGCTGATGGACCTCGACGCCCTGCGCTTCGCGAACTTCTCCTCGCTGGACACCGCCATCGGCGACTGGTCTCAGATGGTCACCAAGCTCAAGACCCTCCAGGAGGACGCCGAGTCCGACCTGAACGGCAAGGCCAAGAAGGCCGACTGGTCCGGACAGAACGCCACGGTGACCCGGGAGTTCATCGCCAAGACCGTCGGCGAGTTCGGCGACGCCCACACCCAGGCCTCCTCCATCCGCAACATCCTCAAGGACACCCGCGACGAACTGGTCGAGTACCGCCGACAGCTCAACAACGCCATCGAGCGCGGCCTGGACAAGAACCTGACGGTACGGGACACCGGTGACGGCGGCTTCACCGTCACCATGAACATCCACCCCGACCGCGCCGCCAAGGGCACCGAGGTACCCGACCACACACCCCAGGACGCCGAGAACCTCCGCGACGAGGTCCAGTCCATCCTCTCCAAGGCCACCGAGAGCGACAGCAGCGCCGCCAAGGCCCTGCGCGCCCTGGCCGACCAGACCCCCTACGGCTTCTCCGGCGCCTCCTACGCCGACCGCGACTCCGCCGCCGAGGCGATGAAGGCCGCCGAACGGGCCGCCGCGCTCGCCAAGGACCCCAAGAACCTCTCCCCCAAGGAGTTCGACGAGCTCTACGGCTCCCTGGAGAAGTACAAGGACGACGACCTGTTCGCCGAGCGGTTCGCCACGGCGCTCGGTCCGCAGAAGACCCTGGAGTTCTGGGCGGGCATCAACGACCCGTACGCGTACTCGGAACTCCCCCACGCCCGGGGCGACAAGTTCGCCGGCCTGCAGGAGAACCTCGGTCTCACCCTGGCCAACGCCACCCAGTCCGACAGCGCGGCCATGCAGCGCTGGGAGCGGGACATGGTGGGTCTGGGCGGCGAGTTCGTGCCCAAGGACAATCCCCGGGCCATGGGCGTCCAGATCATGAGCAACCTCATGCGCTGGGGGGACTTCGACGACAAGTTCCTCAAGGACTACGGCAACGAGCTCGTGCGCGTCGAGAAGGAGCGCAGCGGCAACGGCCGGGACGCGTCCCTGGGCTGGCGCCACTTCCCCGGGGACGGCTACCTCAACCGGACGGGGACCGACACGGGTTCGGACCCGATGACCGGTTACATGATGGCGCTCGGCAGGAGCCCGGAGGCCGCCACCGACTTCCTCAACGGCACCTTCGTCACCAAGGACGAGGACCACGACTTCGACCGCGGCCTGACCAACTTCCAGTACCTCTTCGAGGAGCGGAAGTGGCCCCAGGAGTACGACTCCGACCTGAAGAAGACCTTCCCCGGGCAGAACGCCCTCGGCTGGGCGCTGGAGGCCGCGACGACCGGCCACCCGGCCGGTGAGCAGCCCACCGCGGACCTCCCACCGCACACCCCGGAGCAGGCGAGGCTGATGGAGGCCGTCGTCAACTCCGTCTCCGACGACCCCGAGCGCCTGACCGAACGCGGCTACCTGTCCGACAGCCTGGGCCAGATCGCGGCCGAGTACCTGCCCGACATCAACCGGGCCACGGCCGACGACAAGCACGGAAACACCAACCTGCTGTTCCCGGTCGCCGGAGCCGCCGCCGATCTGGACCACAACGACGTCACACGCTTCCTCGTCAGCGTGGGCCAGAACCCGGAGGGGTACGCGAAGGTCGAGATGGGCCAGAAGGCCTACATGACCAATCTCTTCGACTATCACCTGAACCCCGACCTCCCGGAGGACAGGCGTTACCCGCAGAACCCCCAGAGCACGGTCGAGGAGATCGCGCGCCGGTCCGGCGAGATCAGCGGGAGCCTGGCCGTCGGCCGCCAGGAAGCGGTTCTGGGAGAGGCCCACCAGAAGGACGATGACTACCAGAAGTCGATGGGCCAGCTGAAGAACACGATCTCCGGAGTCGTCGGCACCGGAATCGGTGTGGGGACGAGCTTCATCGCCACACCCGTGGGCGGAGCCGTGGCCGGTGGAGCCGCCGGCACGGTCAGCAGCGTCGTCCTGGAGCAGATCTTCGGCGCGGTCGAGCCGAACAATCTCAAGGACGCCGGGGAGAAGGTGGGCGAACGGTGGGAGCTCGCCAGGCAGAACAGTCTCGAGCACGGTCAAGTAGCCGCTATGGAGGCCGCCAAGGCGCACAACGCCCCCTACGCGAACCAGGTGGCCGACTGGGTGCTGTACGGGAACGAGGACGGTTTCACCAACGCCTCGGTCAATGTCTCCAGGATGGCGGACGAACTCGAAACAGAGGTTCCCAACTCCTAGCACTCTGCTCTGGCCCAGGTACTCCGTTCCTGTCCCAATATCGCGTCGGCCGGACCGAAATTTCCAGGAGAGAACATGTCACCAGGAGCCCGGCTCCTGCCCCCAGTGCTCGGAGTACTGATCATCAGCCTCGGCGCAGCCGCCTGTTCGGCGCAGGAGAGGAACTACGAGATCCCCTCCGCCATGTGCGGCACAGCCGTTTCCTCCGGTTTTCTGGAACCCCTCCTACCGCCCGGGGAAGAAATCTCCACGACCCACTCCGACAGGACGGAAGGGATGGAGCGCTGCCTCGTCCACGTCGACGACGAGCAGGTACTCACGTTCAACATCGAGTGGTGGAGGGAAGGGACCTCGCTGGCCAAGTTCGCCTCCGTGGTTCCCAACATTGATCCCGGGGACAAGGAGACGGAAGACGGCCAGTACATTTACTCGGACACCGGGGCCGTCGGGAAGGTCGCTTGTCCGCGACCGCGGAAAACCGACGGTGACCTCTTCGTGGCAGTACGGGTCGACGAACCGGGCTCGCCCGACGAGGCGGCGGTGCAGAAGCTCATCGCCGCCTACGCCGAAGAGGTCGCCAAGTCCGACGAGTGCACCTGAGGACGGTGCGGGGTGCCGCGGGCCGGCCGCACCGGTCCGCGGCACCCCGCGCCCTCAGCCGAGGGTGTTGAGGCGGGAGTGGCGGATGCCGTAGCCGAGGTAGACCCCCAGGCCCGCGGCCAGCCAGAGGCCGAAGACCGTCCAGGTGACCGCGTCCAGACCGGCCATCGTCCAGACGCAGAAGGCGAGGCCGAGCGCGGGCAGCAGCGGGGAGAGCGGCACCCGGAAGCCGCGGGGCAGGTCCGGGCGGGTGCGGCGCAGCACGATGACGGCGATGTTGACCAGTGCGAAGGCGAAGAGCGTGCCGATGCTGGTGGCGTCGGCGAGCCGGCCCAGCGGGATCACCGCGGCCAGCAGACCGCAGAAGACGGCCACGATCAGGGTGTTGGCGCGCGGGACGCCGGTACGCGGGTGCACCCGGGAGAAGACCCTCGGAATCAGCCCGTCCCGGGCCATCGCGAACAGGATGCGGGTCTGGCCGTACAGGACGGCCAGGACGACACTGGCGATGGCGACGACGGCCCCCAGGGACAGCAGAACCGACCAGAATGCCTGGCCGGTGACGCGCTGGAGGATCCCGGCGAGAGCCGCCTCGGAGCCGGTGAACCCCCGCCAGTCGAGGGCACCCACCGCGACGGCGGCGACCAGGCAGTACAGCACGGTGACGACGGCCAGCGACAGGATGATGGCGCGCGGCAGATCGCGCCGGGCGTTCCTCGCCTCCTCGCCGGCCGTGGAGGCGGCGTCGAAGCCGATGTAGGAGAAGAACAGCGTCGCGGCCGCCGCGTTGACCCCGGCCAGGCCCAGCGGCATGAACGGGGTGTAGTTCCCGGCGCGCACCCCGGTGGCGGCGACGGCGCAGAACATCAGCAGCGCGGCGATTTTCACCACCACCATCACGGCGTTGGCGGTGGCGCTCTCCCGGACGCCGCCGAGCAGGAAGGCCGTGGCCAGCAGGACGAGCAGCAGGGCGGGGAGGTTGAAGAGGCCGCCCTCACCCGGCGGGGCGGCCAGCGCGTCGGGGAGGGTGGCGCCGACGGTGCCGTCGAGCAGTTCGTTGAGGTACTCGCCCCAGCCCACGGCGACGGCGGCCACCGACACCCCGTACTCCAGGACCAGGCACCAGCCGATGACCCAGCCGAGCAGTTCGCCCATGGTCGCGTAGGTGTAGCTGTAGGCGGAGCCGGAGACCGGGATGGTGCCGGCCAGTTCGGCGTAGGACAGGGCGGAGAACAGGGCGGTCACCCCGGCCAGGGCGAAGGAGAGGACCACGGCCGGGCCCGCCTCGGGAACGGCCTCGCCCAGGACGACGAAGATGCCGGTGCCCAGCGTCGCGCCGATGCTGATCGCCGTCAGCTGCCACACCCCCAGCGAGCGCCGCAGCGCGCCGCCCTCTCCCCGGCCGCCGTCGGCGGCGAACAGCTCGACGGGCTTGCGGCGGGTCAGCCGGGAGCGGGCCGCCGGGGGACGCGGCTCGGGTGCGGGGGACGCGGTGCCCTGGTCCATCGCGGACGGCTCCTCGCGGGGTCGGTCGCATGTCTCGCATTTCACCCAGAGCTTTGCACACCGGACACCCGCGGACGCCGCGACCGTCCGGGTGCCCCGCTCGCGCGTCACCGCACCGGCAGCGCCCGCACCCAGGTCCGGTCCTCGGTGAGGTAGGCGTCCGCGATGAGGCCCGCGCCGGCCAGTGCCCGCCCGAACTCCTCGCCGCTCAGCCGCCGCGAGCGGAACGTCTGGGTCCAGGTGCCGTCCGGGAAGGTGTACTCGCAGCGGATGGACGACACCCCGGGGTCCGCGTCGGGTCCGGCGGAGACGACCCGGATCAGGGCGTCCCCGGCCCTCCGCTCCCGCGGCACCCTCTCGTGCCAGTCCTCACCCTCGCGCTGGACCAGGACGCAGCCCCCGTCCGCGACATGCCGCCGGCAGGCGCGCAGCAGCGCGTCGCGCACCCGGACGTCGCCCGCGTGCACCAGGAAGGACGCCAGGAGGACGACGTCGAAACGCTCGCCGAGATCCAGCGTCTCGATGGACGAGCGGACGGTGCGGGCACCGCGCACGTGCTCCAGCATCTCCGGCGACTCGTCGACGGCCGTCACCGCGAAACCGCGTTCCAGCAGCGGGTGGGTCAACCGGCCCGCGCCGCAGCCCAGTTCCAGCAGGCTCGCCCCGGCGGGGACGGCCGAGGCGACGACCTCGGGTTCGTCGCCGGCGGGGAGGCGGGTGTAGACCTCCACCGCACAGCCGTCGGGGGTGATCGCCCCGGTTCCGGTGCCGCCGTGTCCCTCGCGTGTCCACTCGTTCACGCGTCCCATCCCAGCAGCGGCGGCCCGTCCCCGGAAGAGGGCGGGCCGCGGCCGGACCCGTACGCCCCGGCGCGGGCCGGGCCCTACCAGCCGGCGGGCAGCGGCTTGCCCTCGGCGTACCCGGCGGCGCTCTGCACGCCGACGACGGCCTTCCCGGCGAACTCCGCCAGATCGGCCGCGCCGGCATAGGTGCAGGCCGAGCGGACTCCGGCGACGATCGTGTCGATCAGGTCCTCCACGCCCGGCCGGGCCGGGTCCAGGAACATCCGGGAGGTGGAGATGCCCTCCTCGAACAGTGCCTTGCGGGCCCGGTCGTACGGGGACTCCTCGGCGGTGCGGTTGCGCACGGCGCGGGCGGAGGCCATGCCGAAGCTCTCCTTGTACAGCCGTCCGTCGGCGCTCTGCTGGAGGTCCCCGGGGGACTCGTACGTCCCGGCGAACCAGGAGCCGATCATGACGTTGGAGGCGCCCGCGGCCAGCGCCATGGCCACGTCCCGCGGATGCCGCACCCCGCCGTCGGCCCAGACGTGCCGGCCGTGCTCACGCGCCTGCTCGGCGCACTCCAGGACGGCGGAGAACTGCGGGCGGCCCACCCCGGTCATCATCCGGGTGGTGCACATGGCGCCCGGCCCGACCCCGACCTTGACGATGTCGGCCCCGGCCTCGATCAGGTCGCGGGTGCCCTCGGCGGAGACGACGTTGCCCGCGACGACGGGGACGCGCGGCTCCAGGGCGCGCACCGCCCGTACCGCGGCGAGCGCCGACTCCTGGTGGCCGTGCGCGGTGTCCACCACCAGGGTGTCCACCCCGGCGGCCAGCAGCCCCTCGGCCCGGCCGGCGACGTCGCCGTTGATGCCGAGGGCGGCGGCGATCCGCAGTCCGCCCCGGTCGTCGGTCGCGGGGGTGTAGAGGGTGGCGCGCAGGGCGCCCTTGCGGGTGAGGATGCCCACCAGGCGCCCGTCGGCGTCCACGGCGGGCGCGACCCGGCGGTGCGCGGTGTCCAGGCGGGTGAACGCCTCGCGCGGGTCGATGCCGGCGTCCAGCAGCAGCATCTCCCGGGTCATGACCTGGTGCAGCTGGGTGAAGCGGTCCACTCCGGTCAGGTCGGACTCGGTGACGACGCCGACCGGCCGCCCGTCCTCGGTGACGACGCCCGCGCCGTGCGCCCGCTTGTGCAGCAGGGCCAGCGCCTCGCCGGTGGTGGCGGTGGGCGCCAGCACAATGGGGGTGTCCAGGACCAGGTGGCGCCGCTTGACCCAGGAGACCACCTCGGTGACCACGTCGAGGGGGATGTCCTGCGGGATGACCGCCAGCCCGCCGCGGCGGGCGACCGTCTCGGCCATCCGGCGCCCCGCGACCGCGGTCATGTTGGCCACGACGAGCGGCACGGTGGTGCCGCTGCCGTCCGGGGTCGACAGGTCCACCGCGTGCCGGGAGCCGACCGCGGAGCGGCCCGGCACCATGAAGACGTCGTCGTAGGTGAGGTCGTACGGGGGCCGCTGGTCGTTGAGGAATCGCACGTGCCTCATTGTCACACGGCGCCACGGAGGACCTGGTGGGAGAAGTTCCCCGCGCGGCCCGGGGGGGGGACGCCTCCGGGAGGGGACGCGCTCCCTCAGGCTGCGGCGCCCTCGTCCGGGTCCACCCGCTCCAGCGCGGGCCAGGGGCCCGGTTCGGTCTCCCGCAGCAGCCGGTCGGCGGCGGCGGTGTCGGTGACCAGGCTGGTCACCAGCCCGGAGCGGAGCACCGCGCAGATCGCCTCCGCCTTGCGGCGGCCGCCCGCGATGGCGATGACCTCGGGGATGCGGCGCAGCCGGTCGGCCTCGACGGTGATGCAGCGCTCCCCCAGGTCGCGGCCGATGCGGCGGCCCTCGGCGTCGAAGAGGTGGGCGGACATCTCGGCGGCGACCCCCAGCGAGGCGTAGTGGGCGCGCTCCTCCTCGCTGATCATGTCGTGGACGGTGGAGACGCCCGGCTCCCAGGAACCGATGGACACCGCGGCCACAGTCACCTTGTCGAAGTACTCGAACGCCGCCGCGATGCTGGTCTGGCCGCGCAGCGCCGCGGCGGTGGCCGCGTCCGGCAGGAGCATCGGCGCGTAGATGGGGTGGGCCTCGCCGCCGGAGACCGCGGCGGCGCGGCGGACGGCCTCCACCGAGCCGCGCTCCGCGGTGCCCGCGTCGTAGACGCCGGTGAGCTGGACGACGGTGCACGGCGGAAGGCGGTGCAGCGCCGTGGCCGTGTGGATGGTGGAACGCCCCCAGGCCAGGCCAAGGACGTCGCCCTCGGTGACCAGCTCGCCGAGCAGGTCGGCGGCGACCTCGCCCAGGTTCTCCGGGTCGGCGGCGTCCTCGGCGGCGTCCGAGGGCGACTCGACGACGACGGCGTGCCGCAGTCCGTAGCGGGCGCGCAGCGCGTCGGACCGGTCGGCGTCCAGCTCGGCGGGGACGCGGATCTCGATGCGGACCAGGTCCCGCTCCAGCGCGGTCTCCAGCACCCGGGCCACCTTGAAGCGGCTCACCCCGAACTCGTCGGCGATCTGGATCTTGGACTTGCCCTCCAGGTAGAAGCGGCGCGCCATGGCCGCCGCCTGCATCAGCTCGGCGGGACCCATTCTCGCGGCTGACCGCCCGGTCGACACCGCACTCACCTCGTTCCTGTTGTGCCGCACTCGGCCTGCGGGTTCATCCTTGCAGATCCGTACCGGCGCCGATCCACTCCGTGCACGGTGCACCCATGCCCCGGCGCGCCGCTCGGCCGCCCGGCTCTCAGTGGGCGCACGAGCCGCCGGACGCCCCCGCCGCCTCGCTCGCCATCGCGCGCAGCGACCGTACGGCCGCGGCCGGGTCGTCCGCGCCGTAGACCGCCGAGCCCGCCACGAAGACGTCCGCGCCCGCCTCGGCGCACCGCTCGACGGTCTCGGCCGAGACGCCGCCGTCCACCTGGAGCCACAGCCGCAGTCCGTGCTTGTCGATCAGCTGCCGGGTACGGCGGATCTTGGGCAGCATGATGTCGAGGAACGCCTGCCCGCCGAAGCCCGGCTCGACGGTCATCACCAGCAGCATGTCCAGTTCCGGCAGCAGGTCCTCGTACGGCTCGATCGGGGTGGCGGGTTTGAGGGCCATGCCGGCGCGGGCGCCCTTGGCGCGGATCTCACGGGCCAGCCGGACCGGGGCGGCGGCGGCCTCCACGTGGAAGGTGACGGATCCGGCTCCCGCCTCGACGTACTGCGGAGCCCAGCGGTCGGGGGACTCGATCATCAGATGGCAGTCCAGCGGAGTGTCGGTCGCCCGGCTCAGCGACTCGACGACCGGGACGCCGAGGGTGAGGTTGGGGACGAAGTGGTTGTCCATCACGTCCACATGGAGCCAGTCGGCGCCCTCGGGCCCTGTGACACGCCGCGCCTCCTCGGCCAGACGCGCGAAGTCGGCGGACAGGATGCTGGGGTTGATCTGAACCATGGCCCCAGTATGGCGGGCGGCACCGGCCCGGCCGCTGCCCGGTACCGGCTCAGCCGGCGGCCGGGCCGGTGCCGTGGCCGGACAGGACCGTCGGCCGCGGACTCGGGGCGGCGGTGTCGCCGCCGGTCGCGGCCGCGGCCGCGAGGAGGGCGAGCGCGGCGAGGACGGCGGCGAGGAGCGCCCGCCACCGGGCGGCGGACGGCGCGGGCAGGGCGCGGAGCTGCGGCACGTCGGGGACTCCGGGTGGGACGGCGGTCGGCACTGGCCGGGCCAGAATGCTCCCGGCGGGCCGGGGAGTCGATCCCGGCCGCTGGAGTCCGCGCGGTACAGCAGGCACTACCCCGCGGCGGTCAGCCCCTGCCCTGGGCCTCCTCCAGATAGTGCAGAACGGCGGCGACGCGCCGGTCCGTGCGGTCGGTGGGCGTCAGGTCCAGCTTGGCGAAGATGCTGCGGATGTGCTTGTGCACGGCTCCCTGGGTGACGACGAGCCGCTCGGCGATGGCCGCGTTCCCCAGCCCCTCGGCCATCAGGGCCAGCACATCGCGCTCCCGGGGGCTGAGCCGGTCCAGCCGGGTGTCGGAACGGCCCCGCACCAGGAGCTGCGCGACGACCTCGGGGTCGACGGCGGTGCCGCCGTCCGCCACCCGGTGCAGCGCGTCCAGGAACTCCTCCACCCGTCCGACCCGCTCCTTGAGCAGGTAGCCCAGGCGGGCGCCGCCCTGGGCGAGCAGTTCGGTGGCGAAGGCCCGCTCCACGTACGCGGACAGCACCAGCACGGCCAGCCCGGGGTGGCGGCGCCGGGCCTCCACCGCCGCGACGATCCCCTCGTCGGTGTGGGTCGGCGGCATCCGGACGTCGACGATGGCGACCTCGGGCCGGTGGGCGTCGACGGCGGCCAGGAAGTCGCCGGGGTTGCCGGCGGTGGCCACCACGTCGAGGGCCTCGGCGCGCAGCAGCAGCGCGAGGCCCTCCCGCAGCAGGGAGTCGTCCTCGGCTATCACGATCCGCATGGCAGGCTCACTTCCAGGGTGGTCGGCCCGCCGGGCGGGCTGGTCAGGATGAGGGTCCCGTCGTGCGCCTCGGTCCGCCGGCGCATGCCGGTGAGGCCGGATCCGCCGCCCTCGTCGGCTCCGCCCTTGCCGTCGTCGGTGATCCGCAGGTGGAGGCGGTCCCCGTCGCGGCGGGCGGTGACGGCGGCGTGCCGGGCGCCGCTGTGCCGGGCGGCGTTGGTGAGCGCCTCGGCCACCACGAAGTAGGCCGTCGCCTCGACGGAGGCGGCGCACCGGCCGGGGAGGTCGGTGTCCACCCGGCAGGGCACCGGGCAGGTCGCGGCCAGCGAGGTGAGGGCGTCGGCCAGGCTCCGGTCGGCCAGCACCGGCGGCAGGATGCCGCGGACCACCCCGCGGAGCTCGGCGAGCGCCTGCTCGGCCGCCTCCTGCGCGCGCTCCAGCACGGCGTCGGCGCCGGCCGGGTCACGGGCCAGCGCGCGGCGGGCGGCCCCCAGCAGGACGTTGACCGCGACGAGCCGGTTCTGGGTGCCGTCGTGCAGTGAGCGCTCGATACGGCGCAGCTCGGCGGCGTGCGCGTCCAGTGCGGCGGCGCGGGTGGCGGTGAGCTCGGCGACGCGCAGCGCGAGGTCGGTGCCGGGGCCGGGGGCCAGCAGCCGCCGTCCGGGCCATGCCTGCAGACGCGCCATGCCCGGCATCAGCAGCACCGAGACCGCCAGCCAGCCCAGGCCCAGCGCGGCCACCCCCAGGGCGTCACCATGATCGTGCACCGTCCACAGCCCCAGGGCCGAGGACTCGGCCTCCTCCGCCGGCAGCAGCCCCCACCACAGCGGGAAGGTGCTGTCCTGCACCGCCCGCAGGGGCATCGTCAGGCCCAGCAGTCCGAGGAGGAGCCCGGTTGTCGCGTGGGTGACCAGCCAGCCCAGCTCCCGCCGGGTGGCCGGGTCCGCGGCGGCGGCACGCAACCGGAGCGGCCCCGGGGGCGGACCGACGACCCGGGGCCCCCACCGGGAGAGCCGGGCACGCTCCCGTTCGGCCACGGCCCGTACGGCGCGCAGCGCCAGGGGCACCATGAGCAGTCCCACGCCGACCGGGCACAGCAGCAGGGTGACGGCCAGCCAGAACAGCGCCACCACGGCCAGGACGGCGGTACCCAGCCCGCCGCTGAGGTGTTCGAGCGCGTCGAGGGCGGCGCGGGCGCGGGAGAACGCGTCCCGGGAGCGTGCCGGTTCCGAAGCAGCCGGCACGGAGTCGACGTCCGGCATCCGCACCTCCTCCGGCCGGCCCCCGCGGGGCCGGCGCCATGGCCAGCGAGGATAGAGCACCGCGCGGGCCGCCGTCCCCGCCCGCTTCCTGCCCGGCGGGGCCGGGCAGGAAGCGGGCGGGGTACAGCCTGCTGTACCCGGACCGGGCCGCTGGCTGGATCGCGGCCGTTCGCGGTGGTCCGTAGCGTCGGTGGACGCCGACGGCCCATCGGGCGAGGACCGACCGAGCAGGGAGCGCACGTGCCGGATCCGTACCGCTTCACCGAGCCCGCCGGTCCGGCGGGGCCCGGGGCCGGTCCGGCGGGACCCGGTGGCGGGCCCGTACGCCCGGTGCTGTGGTCTCTGCTGCTGGTCAGCGCGGCCGGCGGCTCCGTGGCCTCCTCCGCCGGTCTCGACCCGCTCGTCGGTGCCGGGTTCGGGGCGGCCGCCCTGGGGTGCGCCGCCGCGCTGATCGTCCACCACCGGCTGCGCCACCGCCGATGAGCCGGGTCCTTGGCGGGGCGAAGGGCACGCGGACCGCCCGGCGGATGCCCGCCCTGGCGCTGGAGCGGGTCGACAAGGTGCATCCCGGTGGCGTCCGGGTGCTGCGGGAGGTGTCCCTCAGTGTGGCGCCGGGGACGTTCACCGCCCTGCTGGGCCCGTCCGGGGCGGGCAAGACCACCCTGCTGCACTGCGCCGCCGGGCTGGACTCCCCGACCGGCGGGAGGGTCCTCGTCGAGGGCACCGAGATCGGCTCGCTGAACGAGACCCGCCGCACCGAGCTGCGCCGCCGCCGGATCGGCTTGGTCTCCCCGTCCTACGGCCTGTTCCCGGAGCTGAGTGCCGCGGACAACATCACGCTGCCGCTGCGGCTGTCCGGCCAGGCACCGGACCGGGTGTGGCTGCGGGCGGTGCTCGAGCGGACCGGGACCGCCGGGCTGCTGACCCGCCGCACGGACGAACTGCCCGCCGGGCAGCGGCAGCGGGTCGCCGTCGCCAGGGCACTGGTGGCCCGGCCGGCGGTACTGCTCGCCGACGAACCGGCCGGCTCACTGGATCCGGGCACCGCCCACGAGCTGCTCGAGCTGCTGGCCGATCTGGTCGGCGGCCTCGGCCAGACACTGGTGCTGGCCACCCACGATCCGGTCTCCGCCGCCTGGGCGGACCGGGCGCTGGTGCTGGCCGAGGGACGGATCGTGGACACCCTGGAGGCTCCCACCACCGCCGAACTGGTCCGGTGTGCCGCAGCCCCGGAGACGGGACGGCGGGGGTAACCGGCGCGGGGCCGCCACCGGGCGGGGATCGCGCCGGCCACCTGCCGGGCGGCCGCGGCCCGCGCCCCACCCCTGCCCACCCCGGTTCAGACGCGGCGCAGCAGGGCGAGGTACATCGCGTCGGTGCCGTGCAGGTGCGGCCACAGCTGGACGTCGGGGCCCTCACCCAGGCCGGGCATGTCCGGCAGCAGCGGGCGGGCGTCGACCGGCTCGGCGCCCTCCCGGGCCAGTACGTCCCGCACGACGGCCCGGGTCTCGGCCGGGTGCGGCGAGCAGGTGGCGTAGCCGACGACGCCGCCGGGGCGGGCGGCCCGCAGCGCCTCGGTGAGCAGTGCCCGCTGGAGCGGTACGAGGGAGTCCAGGTCGTCCGGGCGGCGGCGCCAGCGGGCCTCGGGGCGGCGGCGCAGCGCGCCGAGGCCGGTGCAGGGCACGTCGACCAGGACGCGGTCGAAGCTGCCGGGCCGCCAGGCCGATCGGGTGCTGTCGGCGGTGACCACCTGGTACGGGCCGGGGTTGCCGGCCAGGGCACGGGCGACCAGCCGGGCGCGGTGCGGCTGCCGTTCGGCGGCGAGCAGGGCCGCGCCGCGTTCGGCGGCCAGCGCGCCCAGCAGGGCGGCCTTGCCGCCCGGTCCGGCGCAGCCGTCCAGCCAGCGGCGGTCGGCTCCGGCCAGCGGGGCGTTCGCCAGCGCGAGGGCGACGAGCTGGCTGCCCTCGTCCTGCACCCCGGCCCGCCCCTCGCGCACGGCGTCGATCCCGCCCGGGTCGCCGCCCTCGGCGAGCCGGACGGCGTACGGCGACCAGCGGCCCGGTGCCGCGTCGCCGGTCAACAGTTCCGCGGGGGCGGCCCGGCCGGGGCGGGCCGCCAGGACGACCTCGGGGCGGGCGTTGTCGGCGGCCAGGAGTGCCTCGATGTCCTCGCGTCCGCCGCCGAGCGCGTCCCACAGGGCGGAGACGATCCAGCGGGGGTGGGCGTGGACGATCGCCAGATGCTCCTCCGGGTCCTCGTCGTAGGGCGGGGCCACCTTCCGCAGCCAGCCGCCCAGGTCGTCGGCGGCGATCCGGCGCAGCACGGCGTTGACGAACTTCGCCCGCCCCTCCCCCAGCACCGCCCGGGCCAACTCCACGGTGGCGCTCACCGCCGCGTGGGAGGGGATGCGGGTGCCCAGCAGCTGGTGGGCACCGAGCGAGAGGACGTCCAGCACGGGCGGGTCCACCTCGCGCAGCGGCCGGTCCACGCAGGCCGCGACGACCGCGTCGTAGGTGCCCTGCCGGCGCAGTGTGCCGTAGACCAGTTCGGTGGCGAGCGCCGTGTCCCGGCCGTCCAGACCGTCCCTTTCACGGGCCTGGCGCAGCAGCGGGGGCAGGACGAGGTTGGCGTACGCGCCGCGCTCGTCGACGGCCCGCAGCGCCTCGAAGGCGAGGAGGCGGACGGGGTCCCGCTTGGGGCGGCGGTTCGGGCCGCGGTCCGGACGGGAGTCCGAGCCGCGGTTCGGGCGGTGGTGGGGCCTGGCGGGACGGCGGGGCCGACTGCTCACGGGTGGGGTGCTCCGGCTGGGGATCGGGGAGGACGCGCGGGGACCGCGGGGCGGGCGCGGCATACCAGCCTACGTCCCCGGCCCGCCCCGCCCGGCCGCTCCCCGGTCACCCGCCCAGCCGCTCGCCCGGCGCGATACGGACCCCGCGCGCCCAGTCGGCCGCCGCCATCGGCTTCTTCCCCTGCGGCTGGACCCACAGCAGCTCCACGGCGTGCGAGCCGGTCCCGGCGTACACGGCGTTCTTCCCGGCCGACAGTTCACCGGGGTCCAGTCCGGTGCGGTCGGGGGCGAGGGCGACCTGCCGCAGTTTGAGGCGCTCGCCGCGGAAGACCGTCCAGGCCCCGGGGGCGGGCGAACAGCCGCGCACCACCCGGTCCACGCGCAGCGCGGGGGCGGACCAGTCGACGCGGGCGTCCTCGACGGTGATCTTGGGGGCGAGGCTGACGCCCTCGGCGGGCTGGGGAGCGGCCCGCAGGGTGCCGTCCTCGATCCCGTCCATGGTGGCGGCCAGCAGCCCGGCACCGGCGAAGGCCAGCCGGGTCAGCAGGTCGCCGCTGGTGTCGGTGGGCCGGATCTCCTCGGTGACCACCCCGTAGACCGGACCGGAGTCCAGGCCCTCCTCGATCAGGAAGGTGGCGGCACCGGTGACCTCGTCCCCGGCCATGATCGCGTGCTGGACGGGGGCCGCGCCGCGCCAGGCGGGCAGCAGCGAGAAGTGCAGGTTGACCCAGCCCCGGGGCGGGATGTCCAGGGCGGCCCGGGGCAGCAGCGCCCCGTAGGCGACGACCGGGCAGCAGTCCGGGGCGATCCCGCGCAGCCGGGCGAGGAAGTCCTCGTCCCGGGGGCGGGCGGGCTTGAGAACCTCGATGCCCGCCTCCTCGGCCCGCTCGGCGACCGGGCTGGCCACCGTGCGGCGGCCGCGGCCGGCCGGCGCGTCGGGCCGGGTGACGACGGCCGCGACCTCGTGCCGCTCCGAGGCGATCAGGGCGTCGAGGGCGGGTACGGCGACCTCGGGGGTACCGGCGAAGACGAGCCTCATGGGCGGGGGAACACCTCTCGCGGACGGCGGGACCGGCCCGGGCCCGGAAGGGGCACGGACGGTACGCGGAACGGCGCACCAGTCTACGGTCCGTCAGCACCCGGCCCTCCGGGGGCGCTCCGGGGGCGTGCGCCCGGCGGTGGACCGCTCCCACGGCTGTTCGCGAGCCCCGCAGCGTGACCCCGGTGGCCGAGCGGCGTTGGTCAATGCACCTTGACCGAAACGGGCCGCGGACGCGGCCGGTCCCTCCCACGCGGTTCGAGAGGCTTCCGATGGCCGACCACGCCACCCCCGACGCCCGGACACGGGCCAGTCTGCACCTGCTGGTGCGGGACATCGAGCGGGTCCGCCGGCAGGTGGACGCACTGCGCACCCTCACGTCCCAGCTCGGCAACGTCTACCGGCCGCGGCGCGCGGGTCCGTCCGCGGGCTTCGTCGTCTACGGCCGGGCCCCGGCGCCCACCGTACGGATCGCCCAGGAGCTGCGCGACAGTGTGGAGTCACTGGTGACGTCGGCGGTGGAGTTCGACCGTTCGCTGGGGTTCTCCTGGGACGCGGTGGGCTCGGCCCTCGGTGTCACCAAGCAGGCCGTCCACCGCCGTTACGGCGCGCGGCGGACCACGGCGGCACAGCAGCACGGCATGGGCGGTACGGGCGGCGGCGCGGAGGGCACGGGCGGCGACGCGGCGGGCGGCGCGGGTGAGGACCCGGCGGTCCGGCGGAGCGCCGGCGGCGAGGGCGGCGCCGCGCCGCCCGCCCGTCCGGTGGCCACCGGATCCGCGGCTCTGCCGGGCCGGTCCGACCGGCCGGCGGAGCCGCGGCCGAACGCCCTGCCCGGCCCCCGCAACGGCTGACCCCTTCTCAGCCGTTTCCCCGCAGCCGGATGCCCGGCCGGTCCCACTCCCCGGCCGGGCGCTTGGCACTCTTTTTCTGTTCCCTGCCCTGCGCTGCCCAGCCCTGCGCTGCCCGGCGCTCCGGGCCCCGCCGGCACCGGACGGCCCGGGACGCGGGCGTCACCACGGGCATCACCGCGGTCAGCCGATGTCCTCCGGGTCGATACGGACCCGCACGGGCGGGCCCGTACGGCGGGCCAGCCGGGCCGCCCGTGCGGTTCGGAGCGCGGCCGCGAGCTCGGCGCCGCTGCCCGGCGGCACCCTGACCAGCGCCCGGTCCCACCGCTCCCCCGGCGGGGGCGCGCCCGGGCGCCGGGGCTGCCCGGGCGGGGCCACCGGCAGCGGCACCGGTCCCAGCACCTCGGCGCCGGCCGGCAGCCCGGCCGACTCCAGCAGTTCGGCGACGGCCTCGGGCGGCCCGGTCACGGCGGCCATCCGGGACACCGGCGGGAAGCCCAGTTCGGCCCGCTCGGCCAGTTCGCGGCGGGCGTGCCCGGCCGGATCCCAGCGGACCAGCGCCTGGACGGGGCGCAGGGCCGGCTCGGCCATGACGACCACCGTGCCGCCCCCGGACCGGGGACGCACCAGCGCCGCGGCGCCCAGCCAGCGGCGCAGCGCCTCCTCCCCGGCCCGCAGGTCGGGGCGGCCCAGCAGCGCCCAGCCGTCCAGCAGCAGCGCCGCCGCGTATCCCGGGCCCTCGGCCACCGGTTCCGCCCCCGGGGTGCTGACCACCAGGGCGGGCCGGTCGGGCACCGACGCCAGAACGTGGTCGCGGCCGGAGGTGCGCACGGGGACGGCCGGGAAGGCCCGCCCCAGCTCCTCGGCGGTGCGCCGGGCCCCGAAGACCTGGCCGCGCAGCCGGGTGCCGCCGCACTCCGGGCACGTCCACTCCGGTACGGCGCGTCCGCACCAGCCGCAGCCGGGCGGGGTCCGCTCCCCGGTGGCCGCCAGCGGGCCCGCGCAGTGGACGCAGCGGGCGGGCTCCCGGCAGTGCGCGCACGCCAGCTTCGGGACGTAGCCGCGGCGCGGCACCTGGACGAGCACCGGGCCGCGCCCGAGGGCGTCGCGGACGGTCTCCCAGGCGAGGGAGGGCAGCCGGGCGGCGCGCGCGGCGGGATCGCGCGCCTCGTCCCCGTCGCCGACGGTGCGCACCAGCGGCGCCGCCGCGCGCACCGCGTCCCGGTCGGCGGCCAGCGGGCGGGCCCAGCCGGTCTCGACGAGCTGCGCGGCCTCCACGGTGCAGCCGTGCGCGCCCAGCAGGAAGCCGCATCCCTCCCGGGCGGCGCGCAGCAGCAGCACCTCGCGGGCGTGCGGCATCGGCTCGTGGGGGTCGCGGTGGCCGGTGTCCCCGTCCTCCCAGATCGCGGCGAGTCCGAGGTCTCGCACGGGCGCGAACATCGCGGCACGGGTGCCGACCACACCGCGCACCGTGCCGCGGCTGACGGAGAGCCAGCGGCGGTAACGGGCCTCGGGCCCGGCGTCGGCGGTGAGCAGTACGTGACGTCCCGCGCCGACGAGGGCGGTCAGGGCCGCGTCCACCCGGGCGGCGGC
Source organism: Streptomyces carminius (assembly GCF_002794255.1). Classification (GTDB taxonomy): domain Bacteria; phylum Actinomycetota; class Actinomycetes; order Streptomycetales; family Streptomycetaceae; genus Streptomyces; species Streptomyces carminius. The sequence continues at coordinate 300,801 of NZ_PGGW01000067.1, read as the reverse complement.
CCGCCCGTCGGGCAGTACGGCGAGCGCGCCGCGGCCGGCGGCCAGCGTGGCGGCCAGCGCCCGGGCCAGCTCCTCGGGCCAGTGCGGGCCGGGCAGCGCCGTCCACACCGCGCGGGGGGACTCACCGGCGGCCAGGGCCCGCAGATAGCCGGGCCCGGCCGGGTAGCGGGCCCAGGTGCCCGGGGCGGGGGGCGGGGGGTGCGGAACGCCGGCCGCCGCCGTGCCGTCCGGCCCGTCCCGCCCGGCCGTCCGCTCGGCGCGGGCCATACGGGGGGGCACGGCCAGCTGGACGACGTCGGCCAGCGCCCCGGCGTAGCGGTCGGCGACGGCCCGGCACAGGGCCAGCAGACCGGGGGTGAGGACCGGCTCCGGGGAGAGGACCTGGGCGACGGGGGCCAGGGTGCCGGGGAAGTCGGACTCCGCGCGGCGCTCGACGATGAAGCCGTTGACCAGGCCGCCGCCCTCGCGGCGCCCGCCGCGCTCCCCCGCCCCGAAACGGACCCGCACCCGCACCCCGGGCCGGGCCTCGGCGTCCATGGCGGCGGGGACCGCGTAGTCGAAGAGGCGGTCGAGGTGGAGCAGCCCCTTGTCGACCAGGACCCGGGCGACCGGGTCGCGCGGGGCGAGCTCGGCGCCGCGCCAGGTGCGCGGCCGGGCCCGGGGCGGCCTGGCCCGGCGGACGGTCTCCCGGATCAGCGCAAGCTGCTCACCCCCCGGCGGCTCCTGCCCCGGGGTGCCCTCCGGCCGACCGTTCTCGCTGCTCACAGCCTCCAGTCCTACCAGAAGCCACCGACACGGCCCGGTTCGCGCGGCCGGACGACAACCCGGGGCGGGAGCCGGAGCGTGCCGGTGGCGCCGGAGGGCCGGCCGGGACTACAGCCCGGCGGCCTTGCGGAGCGCGTCGGTGCGGTCGGTGCGCTCCCAGGTGAAGTCGGGCAGCTCGCGGCCGAAGTGACCGTAGGCGGCCGTGGCCGCGTAGATCGGGCGCAGCAGGTCCAGATCGCGGATGAGGGCGGCCGGGCGCAGGTCGAAGACCTCGCCGATGGCCTGCTCGATCTTCTCCACCTCGACGGTGTGGGTGCCGAAGGTCTCCACGAACAGGCCCACCGGCTCGGCCTTGCCGATCGCGTACGCCACCTGCACCTCGCAGCGGGCGGCCAGCCCGGCGGCCACCACGTTCTTGGCCACCCAGCGCATCGCGTAGGCGGCCGAGCGGTCCACCTTGGAGGGGTCCTTGCCGGAGAACGCGCCGCCGCCGTGGCGGGCCATCCCGCCGTAGGTGTCGATGATGATCTTCCGGCCGGTCAGACCCGCGTCACCCATCGGCCCGCCGATCTCGAACCGGCCGGTGGGGTTGACCAGCAGCCGGTAGCCGTCGGTGTCCAGCTTGATCCCGTCCTCCACCAGCTGGGCCAGGACGTGCTCGACGACGAACTCGCGGATGTCGGGGGCCAGCAGCGAGTCCAGGTCGATGTCGGAGGCGTGCTGGGAGGAGACCACCACGGTGTCCAGCCGGACGGCCTTGTCGCCGTGGTACTCGACGGTCACCTGCGTCTTGCCGTCCGGGCGCAGGTAGGGAATGGTGCCGTTCTTGCGGACCTCGGTCAGGCGCTTCGAGAGCCGGTGCGCCAGATGGATCGGCAGCGGCATCAGCTCGGGCGTCTCGTCGCAGGCGTAGCCGAACATCAGGCCCTGGTCGCCGGCGCCCTGCCGGTCGAGCTCGTCGGCCTCTCCCTTCGGGGCCGCACCCCCGACGCGCTGCTCGTACGCCTCGTCCACGCCCTGTGCGATGTCCGGGGACTGCGCGCCGATGGACACCGAGACCCCGCAGGAGGCGCCGTCGAAGCCCTTCTTGGAGGAGTCGTAGCCGATGGCGAGGATCTTCTCCCGCACCAGGGTGGGGATGTCCGCGTACGCCGCGGTGGTCACCTCTCCGGCCACGTGCACCAGGCCGGTGGTGATCAGCGTCTCCACGGCGACCCGGGAGGTGGGGTCCTGCGTCAGGAGGGCGTCGAGGATGGTGTCGCTGATCTGGTCGGCGATCTTGTCGGGGTGGCCCTCGGTCACGGACTCCGAGGTGAACAGGCGGCGGGACACATCGCTCCCTGGGGTTGCAGCGGCTGCTGACTGTGTTCGGGCGGACCGGCACCCGGGCGCGGTCCGCCGTCAGTTTATCCGCAGGTCCTCACGGTTCGGCCAGGTTGTCTCGCACTCCGACACGTCCGTGCCGTGCCGCACGCTCCGGAAGGAGCCCCGGAAGCCGCCGGAGAAGACCGTACGGGCAGGTCAGAGCGGTTTCAACGGCTGCTCGGAGGCCCCCCGGCGTTCAGCATGCGGACGACTTCGTCCCACACCGTGTCGGCCAGGGCCTCCTTGGGGCCGTGCGGCACGGGTGTCTCACGGCCGTCGGCGCCCAGCAGGACGGCCTCGTTCTCCGCCGAGCCGAACGTCCGGTCCTCGCCCACCTCGTTGACGACCAGCAGGTCGCACCCCTTGCGGGCGAGTTTGGCGCGGCCGTTGGCCAGGACGTCGTCGGTCTCGGCGGCGAAGCCGACGACCACCTGCCCGGGGCGGGGCCGGGCCGCGGAGAGCTCGGCGAGGACGTCGGGGTTGCGGACCAGCGCGACCGGCTCCGGGCCCTGCCCGTCCCGCTTCTTGATCTTCCCCTGGACATAGCGGGCGGGCCGGAAGTCGGCCACGGCCGCGGCCATCACCACCGCGTCCGCGTCCCCGGCGGCCTTCAGCACCGCCTCCCGCAGCTGTACGGCCGTCCCCACCGGCACCACGTCCGCACCCGCGGGATCGGGCAGCGCGGTGTTGGCCGCGACCAGGGTGACCCGGGCACCGCGCGCCACCGCGGTGCGCGCCAGGGCGTACCCCTGCCGGCCCGAGGAGCGGTTGCCCAGGAAGCGCACCGGGTCCAGCGGCTCGCGGGTGCCGCCCGCGCTGACCACCACATGGCGTCCGGCCAGGTCCCGCCCGCCCCCGGCGCCCCGGGCCAGCACCCGCAGACAGACCTCGAGGATCTCGCCGGGCTCGGGCAGCCGTCCCTTGCCGGTGTCCGCCCCGGTCAGCCGTCCGACGGCGGGCTCGACGACGACCGCGCCGCGGCGGCGCAGGGTGGCCACGTTCTCGGCGGTGGCGGGGTGCTCCCACATCTCGGTGTGCATGGCTGGCGCGAAGACCACCGGGCAGCGGGCGGTGAGCAGGGTGTTGGTCAGCAGGTCGTCGGCGAGCCCGTGGGCCGCCCGGGCCAGGGTGTCGGCGGTCGCGGGCGCCACGACGACCAGGTCGGCGCTCTGCCCGATGCGGACGTGCGGGACCTCGTGGACGTCCTCCCAGACCCCGGTCGCCACCGGGTTCCCGGACAGCGCCGCCCAGGTGGCCTCGCCGACGAAGTTCAGCGCCGACGCGGTCGGCACCACCCGTACGTCGTGGCCGGACTCGGTCAGCCGCCGCAGCAGCTCGCACGCCTTGTAGGCGGCGATGCCGCCGCTGACCCCCAGGACCACCCTGGGCTTGTCGGGTGTGTGCATCCTCGCGCCTCTCCCGGAGCTCTCACGGCGTTCTTCCCGCCGGGTCTTCCCGCGGCGTTCCCCTCCCGGCGTCCCCGCCGCCCGCGTCCCGGCCACCGGCCCCCTTCCGCGGCACGCCGCGGGCCCGGCAGCGAGGCTGCCGGGCCCGTGGCGCGGTGGTGCGCGCCGGTGCGGCCGCCGACCACGGCGGCCGGACGGCTACTGCGCCGGGGCGTCGGTCGCCTCGGCGGTCAGCAGGCCCGCGTTGATCTCGCGGAGCGCGATCGACAGGGGCTTCTCGTGGACGTGGGTGTCCACCAGGGGGCCGACGTACTCCAGCAGGCCCTCGCCGAGCTGCGAGTAGTAGGCGTTGATCTGGCGCGCGCGCTTGGCGGCGTAGATCACCAGGCTGTACTTCGAGTCGGTGGCTTCGAGCAGCTCATCGATCGGCGGATTGATGATGCCCTCGGGCGTGGAAATGGGAGAGGACACTCTCTACCTTCCGCAGCGGTGGACAGGCGGTGGACAGTACGGGTGGTGATCCGGGGCCGGTGACACCGGGGCGAACGGTGACCCGTGCCCCCGTCCCGGCTGTCCGGCGAGGACGCCGGGGCGTCTCGGCAGGGATCACACAACCTGCATCAAGGCTAGCAGCTCGCGGCTGACGTCCTCGACGGAGGTGTTGACCAGGGTGACGTCGAACTCCGGCTCGGCCGCCAGTTCGATCCTGGCCGCCGCCAGCCGCCGCTCGACGACCTCGGGGGACTCGGTGCCCCGGCCGGTGAGCCGGCGGACCAGCTCGTCCCAGCTCGGCGGGGCGAGGAAGACCAGCCGGGCGCCGGGCATCGACTCGCGCACCTGCCGCGCGCCCTGGAGATCGATCTCCAGGAGCACCGGGTCGCCCGCCGCCAGCCGCTCCAGTACGGCCTGCCGGGGCGTCCCGTAGCGGTTGCCCGCGAACTCCGCCCACTCCAGCAGCTCGCCGTTGGCGACCAGCTTGTCGAACTCCTCGTCGTCCACGAAGAAGTACTGGACGCCGTGCCGCTCGCCGGGACGCGGCCTGCGGGTGGTGGCGGAGACCGAGAGCCAGACCTCGGGGTGGACCTTGCGCAGATGAGCGACGACCGTGCTCTTGCCGACCCCGGAGGGGCCGGAGAGCACGGTCAGTCGCGGACGTTCACTCATACGGCGATTATCCCGGTTCCCGGCGTGACCCGGAAACGTCAGGCGGAACCGCCGCCGAACTCGCGCTCGAGGGAGGCGATCTGGTTGGAACCCAGGCCACGCACCCGGCGGCTCTCGGAGATGCCGATCCGCTCCATGATCTGGCGGGCCCGGACCTTGCCGACGCCGGGCAGGGATTCCAGCAGGGCGGAGACCGGCATCTTGCCGATGACGTCGTTCTCCTGGCCCTGCTTGATGACCTCGTGGAGCGAGAGGCCGGAGTGCTTCAGTCGGTTCTTGACCTCGGCGCGCTCCCGGCGAGCCGAGGCGGCCTTCTTGAGCGCGGCTGCGCGCTGTTCAGGGGTAAGGGGCGGAAGAGCCACGCCTACGTCACCTCGGATGTCGAAACTGTCGGATACGGATGATCGGTGAGGAACCTAGTAGCCCCGCTTCCGCGGGGCAACGAGCAACACGTCCCCGGCCCCCGGCCCGGGGAGACCCGGACTCGGCCCTCCGGACCTGGGGAGACCTCGGAATGCGCGGTGCTCTCGTCGGAGACTAGCGGCCCCGGGCGCCAGAGTCAGCGAGAACAAGCGAAAAGTCCTGGTCAGACTCAAGTCGACTGGTGCATTTACGGGCAAAAGCCCCTGTGCGACGGCCGGTTGCGCGGTTTCCGGCCCCCGGCGAAGGCCCCGGAAGCGTTCCGGGAAGGCTCCGGCGGAGCACCTTCGGAGCACCTCCGGAACGCCCCGCCGGTCCGAAGACCCCCCGCGGAGGCCGTACATGGGCCGCCGTTCACGTTCAGCCCAGGACCGCCCGGAGGCGGCCGGTCTCCCGGGCGGCCGCCTCGCGCAGCGCCGCCGGGGAGGGGCCCCGCCCCAGGACGCCCCGGCTGATGCTCGGGACGACATCGCGCACGGCGGCGCCGAAGACCCGGGGAAGGTCCTCGGCGGTGGCTCCCTGCGCCCCGAGTCCGGGAGCCAGCAGCGGGCCGTTCACCGCCAGGTCGACGCCGGCCTCCCCCAGGGTGGCGCCCACCACCGCCCCGACCGAGCCGAGCGGGGCGGCCCCGGCGTTCTCCCGGGCGATGTGGCCGAGCACCGTCCGGGCGACCGAGGCGCCGCCCGCGGCCGTGGCCCGCTGCACCTCGGCGCCCTCCGGGTTGGAGGTGAGCGCCAGCACGAAGACCCCCGAACCGGCCGACCGGGCCGCGTCCAGGGCGGGCCGCAGCGAGCCGAAGCCGAGATAGGGGCTGAGGGTCACCGCGTCGGAGAACAGCGGGCTGCCCGGGTCCAGGTAGGCGGCGGCGTAGGCGGCCATGGTGGAGCCGATGTCGCCGCGCTTGGCGTCGGTGAGCACCAGCGCCCCGGCCGAGCGGGCGTCGGCGATCGCCCGCTCCAGCACGGCGATCCCCCGGGAGCCGAAGCGCTCGAAGAAGGCGGACTGCGGCTTGAGGACGGCCACCTGTCCGGCGAGGGCGTCCACGACCGTGCGCGTGAAGCGCTCCAGGCCCGCCACGTCGTCGTCCAGCCCCCAGGCGGACAGCAGCGCGGCGTGCGGGTCGATGCCGACGCACAGCGGGCCGCGGTCGTCCAGGGCGCGGCGCAGGCGGGCCCCGAAGGGCTCGGGGGGCTCCGCGTCCGCCGTGCCGGGTGTCGTGCCGGACGTGTCGGGTGTCGTGCCGGTCATCAGGGGGTCACCTTCCGGGTGTCGGCGCCGACGGCCTCGGCGAGGGTGGCGTACGGGCTCGCGGCCAGGCGCGCGGCCAGCCCGCGGTGGACGCGGCGGCACCACGCCGGGCCCTCGTAGACGAAGGCGCTGTAGCCCTGGACGAGGGTGGCGCCGGCCAGGATCCGCTCCCACACGTCGTCGGCGGTGCGCACCCCGCCGACCCCGACGAGGGTGACGCGGTCGCCGACGCGCGCGTACAGCCGGCGCAGCACCGCCAGGGAGCGGTCCTTCAGGGGGGCACCGGACAGTCCTCCGGCACCGACGGCCTCGATCTCGGCACGTTCGGCGGTCAGGCCCAGACCGTCCCGGGCGATGGTGGTGTTGGTGGCGATGATGCCGTCCAGGCCCAGTTCGACGGCGAGGTCGGCCACCGCGTCGACGTCCTCGTCGGCCAGGTCGGGGGCGATCTTGACCAGCAGCGGCACCCGGCGGCCGGGCACCGCGGCGTCGGCGGCGGCGCGCACGGCCGTCAGCAGCGGGCGGAGCTGCCCGGTGGCCTGGAGGTTCCGCAGACCGGGGGTGTTGGGCGAGGAGACGTTGACGACGAGGTAGTCGGCGTGGGGGGCCAGCCGGGAGGCGGAGAGCGCGTAGTCGTCCGCGGCCTCTCTCTCGGGAGTGAGCTTGGTCTTGCCGATGTTGACGCCGACGGTGGTGGGGAAGACGGCGCGGCGCCCGGCGAGGCGGGCGGCCACGGCGGCGGAGCCGTCGTTGTTGAAGCCCATGCGGTTGATCAGTGCGCGGTCGCCGACCAGCCGGAACAGCCGGGGCGCCGGGTTGCCGGGCTGGGCGTGCCCGGTGACGGTGCCGATCTCGACGTGGTCGAAGCCGAGCATGGTCAGTCCGTCGATGCCGACGGCGTTCTTGTCGAAGCCGGCGGCCAGCCCGAAGGGGCCGCGCATACGCAGGCCGAAGGCCTCGGTGGCCAGGGCGTTCCGTTGCGCCCGGGTGGGGGCGAGGACGGCCGCGACGAGGCCGCGCAGACCGGGGACGCGGGCCGTCAGCCGGATCAGCGCGAACGCCAGCCGGTGCGCCCGCTCGGGGTCCAGGCGCTTGAGGAGCAGGGCGAACAGCAGGGCGTACATGGGGTCTTCCTCGGCTGCGGGGCCGCGTGGCCGCGGCGTGTCGGGGCGCTGGGACACCGGGACGGAGGTACGGGGGTACGGGAGCTCTCGCGGCCGAGGGGGACACCGGAGCCGGTGTCCCCCTCGGCCGCCTCAGCCCTCGCGGGCGGCGATCAGACGCTCCGCGTGCTCCTGGAGGGAGCGGACTCCCACGTCCCCGCGGGTGAGGGCCTCGATGCCCTGCACCGCGGCGGCCAGGGCCTGGACGGTGGTCAGGCAGGGGACGCCCCGGGCGACCGCGGCGGTGCGGATCTCGTAGCCGTCCAGGCGGCTGCCGGTGCCGTAGGGGGTGTTGACGATGAGGTCGACCTCGCCGTCGTGGATGAGCTGGACGATGGTCTTCTCGCCGTTCGGCCCCTCCCCCTCGCTCTGCTTGCGCACCACGGTGGCGCTGATGCCGTTGCGGCGCAGCACCTCGGCGGTGCCGGAGGTGGCCAGCAGCTCGAAGCCCATGGCGACCAGTTCACGGGCCGGGAAGACCATCGAGCGCTTGTCTCGGTTGGCGACCGAGACGAAGGCCCGGCCCTTGGTGGGCAGCGCGCCGTACGCCCCGGCCTGCGACTTGGCGTAGGCGGTGCCGAAGACGGTGTCGATGCCCATGACCTCGCCGGTGGAGCGCATCTCCGGGCCGAGCACGGTGTCCACGCCGCGGCCGTGGACGTCCCGGAAGCGGGTCCAGGGCAGGACGGCCTCCTTCACCGAGATCGGCGCGTCCAGCGGCAGGGTGCCGCCGTCCCCGGTGGCCGGCAGCATGCCCTCCGCCCGCAGCTCGGCGACGGTGGCGCCCAGCGAGATCCGGGCGGCGGCCTTGGCCAGGGGTACGGCGGTGGCCTTGGAGGTGAAGGGGACGGTGCGGGAGGCGCGCGGGTTGGCCTCCAGCACGTAGAGGATGTCCCCGGACAGCGCGAACTGGATGTTGATCAGCCCGCGCACCCCCACGCCGCGCGCGATGGCCTCGGTGGAGGCGCGCAGCCGCTTGATGTCGAAGCCGCCCAGGGTGATGGGGGGCAGCGCGCAGGCGGAGTCGCCGGAGTGGATGCCCGCCTCCTCGATGTGCTCCATCACACCGCCCAGGTACAGCTCGGTGCCGTCGTAGAGCGCGTCGACGTCGATCTCTATCGCGTCGTCGAGGAACCGGTCGATCAGCACCGGGTGCTCGGAGATCAGCCCGGCGTGCCGCTTGAGGTACTCCGCGAGCGAGGGCTCGTCGTAGACGATCTCCATGCCGCGGCCGCCCAGCACGTAGGAGGGGCGGACCATGACCGGGTAGCCGATCCCGGCGGCGATCTGTTTGGCCTGGTCGAAGGAGAAGGCGGTGCCGTACTTGGGCGCGGGCAGACCGGCCTCGGCGAGCACCCGGCCGAAGGCGCCGCGGTCCTCGGCGAGGTGGATGGCCTCCGGGGAGGTGCCCACCACGGGCACGCCGTTGTCCTTGAGCGCCTGGGCCAGGCCCAGCGGCGTCTGGCCGCCGAGCTGGACGATCACACCCGCCACGGGGCCGGCCTGCTGCTCGGCGCGGACGACCTCCAGGACGTCCTCCAGGGTGAGCGGCTCGAAGTACAGCCGGTCGGAGGTGTCGTAGTCGGTGGAGACCGTCTCGGGGTTGCAGTTGACCATCACGGTCTCGTAGCCCGCGTCGCGCAGCGCGAAGGAGGCGTGGACGCAGGAGTAGTCGAACTCGATGCCCTGCCCGATGCGGTTGGGGCCCGAGCCGAGGATGATCACGGCGGGCTTATCGCGGGGCGCGACCTCGCTCTCCTCGTCGTAGGAGGAGTAGAAGTACGGGGTCCGCGCGGCGAACTCGGCGGCGCAGGTGTCGACCGTCTTGTAGACCGGGCGCACCCCCAGGGTGTGGCGGACCTCGCGCACGACGTCCTCGCGCAGCCCGCGCAGCGCGGCGATCTGGGCGTCGGAGAAGCCGTGCCGCTTGGCCTCGGCCAGCAGCTCGACGTCGAGCCGGCCGGCGGCGGCCAGCTCGTCGGCGATCTCCCTGATCAGGAAGAGCTGGTCGGTGAACCAGGGGTCGATCCCGGTGGCCGCGAAGACCTCCTCGGGGCTCGCCCCGGCGCGGATGGCGGCCATCACGGTGTTGATCCGCCCGTCGGTGGGACGGCGGGCCGCGGCCAGCAGCTCGTCCTTGCCGCCGAGGTCCCCCACCGGCGTGGCGAAGTCGAACTGGCTGCCGGACTTCTCCAGCGAGCGCAGCGCCTTGTTCAGCGCCTCGGGGAAGTTGCGGCCGATGGCCATGGCCTCACCCACCGACTTCATGGTGGTGGTCAGGGTGGCGTCGGCGGCCGGGAACTTCTCGAACGCGAAGCGCGGGACCTTGACCACCACATAGTCCAGGGTGGGCTCGAAGGAGGCCGGGGTCTGCTCGGTGATGTCGTTGGGGATCTCGTCGAGGGTGTAGCCCACGGCCAGCCTGGCGGCGATCTTGGCGATCGGGAAGCCGGTGGCCTTGGAGGCCAGCGCCGAGGAGCGGGAGACCCGGGGGTTCATCTCGATCACGACGACCCGGCCGTCGGCCGGGTCGACGGCGAACTGGATGTTGCAGCCGCCGGTGTCCACGCCGACCTCGCGGATGACCGCGATGCCGATGTCGCGCAGCACCTGGTACTCGCGGTCGGTCAGCGTCATCGCCGGGGCGACGGTGATGGAGTCGCCGGTGTGCACGCCCATCGGGTCGAGGTTCTCGATGGAGCAGACGACCACCACGTTGTCGTTGCGGTCGCGCATCAGCTCCAGCTCGTACTCCTTCCAGCCCAGGATGGACTCCTCCAGGAGCACCTCGGTGGTCGGGGAGAGCGTCAGGCCCTGCCCGGCGATGCGGCGCAGCTCGTCCTCGTCGTGGGCGAAGCCGGAGCCCGCCCCGCCCATGGTGAAGGAGGGACGGACGACCACGGGGTAGCCGCCGAGCGTCTCGACCCCGGCCAGCACCTCGTCCATGGAGTGGCAGATGACCGAGCGGGCGGACTCGCCGTGCCCGATCTTCTCCCGGACCGCCGCCACGACCTCCTTGAACTGCTCGCGGTCCTCGCCCTTGCGGATCGCCGCGACGTTGGCGCCGATCAGCTCCACGCCGTACTTCTCCAGGACGCCCGACTCGTGCAGCGAGATCGCGGTGTTCAGCGCCGTCTGGCCGCCCAGGGTGGGCAGCAGCGCGTCGGGGCGCTCCTTGGCGACGATCTTCTCGACGTACTCCGGGGTGATCGGCTCGACGTAGGTGGCGTCGGCGATCTCCGGGTCGGTCATGATCGTGGCGGGGTTGGAGTTGACCAGGATCACCCGCATGCCCTCGGCCTTGAGGACGCGGCACGCCTGGGTGCCGGAGTAGTCGAACTCGGCGGCCTGCCCGATGACGATCGGGCCGGAGCCGATGACCAGGACGGACTGGATATCGGTGCGCTTAGGCACGCTGGCCCTCCATCAGGGAGACGAACCGGTCGAACAGGTAGGCGGCGTCGTGCGGGCCGGCGGCGGCCTCGGGGTGGTACTGGACGCTGAACGCGGGGCGGTCCAGCAGCCGCAGCCCCTCGACGACGCCGTCGTTGAGGCAGACGTGGGAGACCTCGGCGCGGCCGTAGGGGGTGTCGCTGGGGGCGTCCAGGGGCGCGTCCACGGCGAAGCCGTGGTTGTGCGCGGTGACCTCGACCTTCCCGGTGGTGCGGTCCTGCACGGGCTGGTTGATGCCGCGGTGCCCGTACTTGAGCTTGTAGGTGCCGAAGCCGAGCGCCCGGCCGAGGACCTGGTTGCCGAAGCAGATCCCGAACAGCGGCGTGGAGCGCTCCAGCACACCCCGCATGACGGAGACGGGGTGGTCGGCGGTGGCCGGGTCGCCTGGGCCGTTGGAGAAGAACACCCCGTCCGGGTCGACCGCGTAGACGTCCTCGATCGTGGCGGTGGCGGGCAGGACGTGGACCTCGATGCCGCGCTCGGCCATCCGGCGCGGGGTCATGCCCTTGATGCCCAGGTCCACCGCGGCCACAGTCAGCCGCTTGGCACCGACCGCCGGGACGGTGTACGCCTCGGCGGTGGCGACCTCGGCGGCCAGGTCGGCGCCGGTCATCTCCGGCGCGGCCGTCACCTTCGCCAGCATGGCGGCCTCGTCCGCGACGGCGTCGCCGGAGAAGATGCCGACCCGCATCGCGCCGCGCTCGCGCAGATGGCGGGTGAGCGCCCGGGTGTCGACACCGCTGATGCCGACGACGCCCTGGGCGGCCAGCTCCTCGTCCAGGGTGCGCACCGAGCGCCAGTTGGAGGGGACGCGGGCGGGGTCGCGCACGACATAGCCGGCCACCCAGATGCGGCCCGACTCGGGGTCCTCGTCGTTGACGCCGGTGTTGCCGATGTGCGGGGCGGTCATGACGACCACCTGGCGGTGGTAGGACGGGTCGGTCAGGGTCTCCTGGTAGCCGGTCATGCCGGTGGAGAACACGGCCTCGCCGAGGGTCTCGCCCACGGCTCCGTAGGCACGGCCGCGGAAGGTGCGGCCGTCCTCCAGGACGAGTACGGCGGGCACCCTGGCGGCTTTCCGGGTGGAGGTCGTCATCGTGCGCCTTTCTCGGGGTTTCCGTTCCGCGGCGGAGCCGCTGAGGGGCGCTGCGTCCCCCGGGAGGGTGCGGCCCCGTGGTGCGTGGTGGCGGCAGCGTCGGTGGTGCCGCGGGGGTCGTCCGCGGTGTCGGCGGGCTCCGGGACGGACGGGGTGGACGGGACGGACGGGGCGGACATCGCCCGCAGCGCGTCCCGCCAGGCGGTGTGCTCCGCGGAGCGGTCGGAGCGGAAGCCGGAGTCGAGCAGCTTCCCGCCGTGCTCCCAGGTGATCACCAGCAGGCCGTCCTCGGTGAGGACCTTGCCCGCGATGCCCTTGTCGAGCCGGGCGCCGCGCAGCTGTCCGGCGGGGACGAAGAAGCTCGCCGCCCCGGGCCGCACCACGTCGACGCCCTGTTCGGTGAGGGTGAGCTCGACCCGGCTGCGGGTGCCCAGGCCGTGGGCGACGATCCGGTCGAGCCACTGCCCGGCGGTGGTGGAGCCGTGGTAGCGGCCGGTCATGACCAGCTTCGGCTCGCCCCGCCCGGCGGGGGCCTGCGGCAGCTCGGGCAGGTCGGACTGGAGCACCGCCCGCCACTTCCAGCCCTCCCGCATCAGCCAGTACAGCAGGGCGACGACCAGCGCGAGCCCGACCACCCAGGCGATGCGGGAGGCCAGTTCGGTCACCTGCTGCGACTCGGGGGCGGCGGTGTACCGGGCGGCGAGGGCCGCCGGTGAGGGGTTCATACGAGTTCTCCGTCCATGACCGTCGCCCTGCCCCGCAGGAAGGTGTGGGTGACCCTGCCCGGCAGCTCGCGGCCCTGGTAGGGGGTGTTGCGGCTGCGGGAGGCGAAGTGCGCGGAATCCACCGTTCCACGGTAGGACGGATCGACCAGGACGAGGTTGGCGGGCTCACCAGCCGAGACGGGCCGCCCGTGGCCGGCCAGCCGGCCGATGGCCGCGGGCCGGAAGGACATCCGGTCGGCGACGCCCGCCCAGTCCAGCAGCCCGGTCTCCACCATGGTGTGCTGGACGACCGACAGGGCGGTCTCCAGGCCGACCATGCCCATGGCGGCTGCGCCCCACTCGCAGTCCTTGTCCTCGTGCGGGTGCGGTGCGTGGTCGGTGGCGACGCAGTCGATCGTGCCGTCCGCCAGCGCCTCGCGCAGGGCGACGACGTCCGCCTCGGTGCGCAGCGGCGGGTTCACCTTGTAGACCGGGTCGTAGGAGCGCACCAGCTCGTCGGTGAGCAGCAGATGGTGCGGGGTGACCTCGGCGGTGACGTGCCAGCCCTTGGACTTGGCCCAGCGCACGATCTCCACCGACCCGGCGGTGGACAGGTGGCAGATGTGCACCCGCGAGCCGACGTGCGCGGCCAGCAGCACGTCGCGGGCGATGACCGACTCCTCGGCGACGGCGGGCCAGCCGCCCAGGCCCAGCTCGGCGGAGACGACACCCTCGTTCATCTGCGCGCCCTCGGTGAGCCGGGGCTCCTGGGCGTGCTGGGCGATGACGCCGTCGAACGCCTTGACGTACTCCAGCGCCCGGCGCATGATCACCGCGTCGTCCACGCACTTGCCGTCGTCGGAGAAGACCCGCACCGAGGCGGCCGAGTCGTGCATCGCGCCCAGTTCGGCGAGCTGCTTGCCCTCCAGGCCGACGGTGACGGCGCCGACGGGCTGCACGTCGCAGTAGCCGGACTCCCGCCCCAGCCGCCAGACCTGCTCGACCACGCCGGCGGTGTCGGCGACGGGGAAGGTGTTGGCCATGGCGTGCACGGCGGTGTAGCCGCCGGCCGCGGCGGCCCGGGTGCCGGTCAGGACGGTCTCGGAGTCCTCCCGGCCGGGCTCGCGCAGATGGGTGTGCAGGTCCACCAGGCCCGGCAGCAGGATCCGCCCGCCGGCCTCGACCACGGTGGCCCCGCCGGCGGCCAGTGAGGCGCCCACCTCGGTGACGGTCCCGTCCGCGATCCGTACGTCCGCGGCCTCGCCGCCGAGGATCCGCGCGCCGCGGATCAGATAGGTGCTGTCGGTCACTTGCTCTCCTCGGGGGAACGGGTGGTGGCGGGGGCGGGGGCGGGGGCCGGGACTCCGGCGGGTCCGGCACCGCTCAGCAGCAGGTACAGCACGGCCATCCGGATACTGACGCCGTTGCCGACCTGCTCCACCGCGGTGCATCGGCCGGAGTCGGCGACCTCGGCGGTGATCTCCATGCCCCGGTTCATCGGGCCGGGGTGCATCACGACCGCGTGCTCGGGCATCCGCGCCATGCGCCGGCCGTCCAGGCCGTAGCGGCGGGAGTACTCGCGCTCGGTGGGGAAGAAGGCGGCGCTCATCCGCTCCCGCTGGACCCGCAGCATCATCACGGCGTCGGACTTGGGCAGGACGACGTCCAGGTCGTAGGAGACCTCGCACGGCCAGCTCTCCACCCCGATCGGCACCAGGGTCGGCGGGGCGACCAGGGTCACCTCGGCGCCGAGCGTGGTGAGCAGGTGCACGTTGGAGCGGGCGACGCGGCTGTGCAGGATGTCGCCGACGACGGTGACCCGGCGGCCGGCCAGGTCCCCTCCCGCTCCCCCACCGGGTCCCCCGACCAGGCGGCGGCGCAGCGTGAAGGCGTCCAGCAGCGCCTGGGTGGGGTGCTCGTGGGTGCCGTCCCCGGCGTTGACCACCGAGCCGCCGATCCAGCCGGAGGTGGCCAGCCGGTGCGGGGCCCCGGAGTCGTGGTGGCGGATGACGACGGCGTCGGCGCCCATCGCCTCCAGGGTCGCCGCGGTGTCCTTGAGGGACTCGCCCTTGGAGACCGACGAGCCCTTGGCGGAGAAGTTGATGACATCGGCGGAGAGCCGCTTGGCGGCGGCCTCGAACGAGATCCGGGTGCGGGTGGAGTCCTCGAAGAAGAGGTTGACGACGGTACGGCCGCGCAGGGTCGGCAGTTTCTTGATCGGCCGGTCGGCGACCCGGGCCAGCTCCTCGGCGGTGTCCAGGATCAGAACGGCGTCGTCGCGGGTGAGGTCGGCGGCCGAGATGAGATGGCGCTGCATCTGTTGCCTTCCGTGGCTGAGGGGCGGGGCGGGCCGCGGCCGTGCGCGGGCACGGTACGGCGCGGGGCGGCCCGGGCGGATCCCGCCGGGGCGGGGACGGGCGGGTCCGGGCGGGAGGTGACCCGGCCGGGGCGGGGTGCCGGACGGCCGGCGGCGCTACCGCTCGCCGGACGGGGCGGTCTCCCGGACGCCGAGGAGCACGCCGTCGCGGCCGTCCTCCTCGGTGAGCCGGACCCGGACCGTCTCCCGCAGCGACGTGGGGAGGTTCTTGCCGACGTAGTCGGCGCGGATCGGCAGCTCGCGGTGGCCGCGGTCGACGAGGACGGCGAGCTGCACGGCGCGCGGGCGGCCGATGTCGTTCAGCGCGTCGAGCGCGGCCCGGATGGTGCGCCCGGAGAAGAGCACGTCGTCGACGAGGACGACGAGCCGCCCGTCGATGCCCTCACCGGGGATCTCCGTGTGGGCCAGGGCGCGGGCCGGGCGCATGCGCAGGTCGTCGCGGTACATGGTGATGTCGAGGGAGCCGGCCGGCAGCGGTCTGCCGGTGATCTCCGTCAGCTTGGCGCCCAGCCGCCGGGCCAGATGCGTGCCGCGGGTGGGGATGCCGAGGAGCACCACGTCGTCGGCGCCCTTGGCGCGTTCGACGATCTCGTGGGCGATGCGGGTCAGGACCCGGGCGATGTCCGGTGCCTCCAGTACGGAGCGCGCCGGGGCCTCCGCGCCGGGGACGACGGGGGTGTCCGCGGCGCCGGACGTGCCGCCGCCGTCATCACCACTGTCGCCGTTCGCGGGAACGTTCGCAGGGTCGTTCGTGGGAACGTCCATGGAAAGAGGACCTCCTTCCCCGCCTCACGGGACGGGTCTTAAAGGACGCCGGATGGTGCGCCGTCAACGGTATCAGGGTCCGGCCGGAGCACCCCCGGCGGGCACCCGGCGAGCACCCGGTGAGCACTGCAGGGTGGCTTCCGCACCCGACCGGCCCCCCGGTATGGCCGGTTCGGCTTGACGGCGGACATTACGCTGCGTAACATCACAGTGAGTTACGAAGACGTCCCCCGGGGAGCCATATGTCCAGCGAATACGCCAAACAGCTCGGAGCCAAGCTCCGCGCCATCCGCACCCAGCAGGGCCTCTCCCTCCACGGCGTGGAGGAGAAGTCCCAGGGCCGCTGGAAGGCGGTCGTGGTCGGCTCGTACGAACGCGGTGACCGTGCCGTGACCGTGCAGCGCCTCGCCGAGCTGGCGGACTTCTACGGCGTCCCGGTGCAGGAACTGCTGCCGGGCAGCACGCCGGGCGGCGCAGCCGAGCCGCCGCCGAAGCTCGTCCTGGACCTGGAGCGGCTGGCCCACGTCCCGTCCGAGAAGGCCGGACCGCTGCAGCGGTACGCCGCCACCATCCAGAGCCAGCGCGGTGACTACAACGGCAAGGTGCTGTCGATCCGCCAGGACGACCTGCGCACCCTGGCCGTCATCTACGACCAGTCGCCGTCCGTGCTGACCGAGCAGCTCATCAGCTGGGGTGTGCTGGACGCCGACGCGCGCCGCGCGGTCCAGCACGAGGAGGCCTGAGACCCGGGCGCGGCGGTCCAGGGGCCGCCGCGCCGAAACCACCGCAGAAACGTATCGCCACCGCTCGGACCGGCCGCCCGCCGGCCGGCCCGAGCGGTGGCGGCCGTGCTTCCGGTCCGCGCTGGGCTCCCCTCCTCCCGGGGAGGGCCGGGGACGGACGGCGTACGGCGGGCCGGCGCGGAAACACGGACGCGGGGTCCGGGACATGGGATGTCCCGGACCCCGCGTCCGTACGCCTGCGGCGTCGCCGTGCGCTCGGGTGCGTCTCAGCGCAGCGTCGGCTTGAGTTCCTTCAGCCGGCCCAGCAGTCCGTTGACGAAGGAGGGGGAGTCGTCCGTGGAGAACTCCCTGGCGAGCTGTACCGCCTCGTCGATCACCACCGCGTCGGGCACCTCGTCCTCCCAGATCAGTTCGTAGGCGCCGAGCCGCAGGAGATTGCGGTCCACGGCGGGCATCCGGTCGAGGGACCAGCCGACGGAGTGGCTCTCGAGCAGCTCGTCGATCCGGCCCGCGCGCTCCGCGTACCCCTCGACCAGTTGCATCGTGTACTCGCCGACCGGCGGCTGGCGGTTGTCGGTCCGCGCGTGCCGGAGCCAGTCCGCCAGCACGGCTGTCACGGCGCTGTCGCGCTGATCGGCCTCGAACAGGATCTGGAAGGCGCGTTTGCGGGCCTTGGTACGGGCAGCCACGGTTAGCTGTTCACCCGGCCGAGGTACTCGCCGGAGCGGGTGTCGACCTTGATCTTCTCCCCGGTGGTGATGAAGAGCGGCACTCCGATCTCGTAGCCGGTCTCCAGCTTGGCGGGCTTGGTGCCGCCGGTGGAGCGGTCGCCCTGGACACCCGGCTCGGTGTACTCGACGGTCAGCTCGACGGCCGCCGGGAGCTCGATGTACAGCGGGTTGTCCTCGTAGATGGCCACCGTGCAGTCCTGGCCCTCCAGCAGGTAGTTGGCGGCGTCGCCCACGACCTCCGGGTTGACCTGGAGCTGGTCGAAGGTCTGGGTGTCCATGAAGACGAAGTCGGCACCGTCCTTGTACGAGAACTGCATACCGCGCCGGTCGACGGTGGCCGTGTCGACCTTGGTGCCGGCGTTGAAGGTCTTGTCCACCACCTTGCCCGACAGGACGTTCTTGAGCTTGGTGCGCACGAAGGCGCCGCCCTTGCCTGGCTTGACGTGCTGGAACTCGACTACGGACCAGAGCTGGCCCCCGTCGAGCTTGAGCACCATGCCGTTCTTGAGGTCGTTCGTGGTGGCCACGGTCGCGGAATCTCCTGAGACTGCTGCTGCGGAAGACCGCGGAGCGGCGGCCGTCCAATCGTGTGCCCGATCAGAGGGCGAGCAGCTCCTTGGTCGTGATGGTGAGTAGCTCGGGTCCGCCGTCCGCCTGGGGGCGGACGACGAGCGTGTCATCGATCCGGACGCCGCCCCGTCCCGGGAGGTGGACCCCCGGTTCGACGGTGACCGGCACACAAGCGTCCAGTTTACCCATGGCCGCGGGCGACAACTGCGGGTCCTCGCCGATTTCCAGCCCCACCCCGCGGCCGGTGTACGGCTCCAGCGTCTCACCGTACCCGGCCGCCGCCAGCCGATGGCGGGCCGCCCGGTCCACCCGGCGGTACTCCGCGCCGGGGACCAGCGCCTCCCGCCCGGCGCGCTGGGCCGCGAAGACCAGCTCGTACAGCTCCACCTGCCAGTCGGCCGGGGCGGGGCCGACCACGAAGGTGCGGCCGATCCGGCAGCGGTAGCCCCGGTAGACGGCGCCCAGGCACACGGTCAGGAAGTCGCCCTCCGCCACCCGCCGGTCGGTGGGGCGGTGGCCGGCCAGTCCGGAGTTGCCGCCCGTGGCGACACAGGTGGGAAAGGCCGGGCCCTCGGCGCCGTGGTCCGTCAGCCGCCGCTCCAGTTCCAGCGCCAGGTGACGCTCGGTGCGGCCGACCAGGATCGACTCCAGCAGTTCGCCGAGGGCGTGATCGGTGATCTCGGCGGCGATCCGCAGCGCCGCCAGCTCCTCGGCGTCCTTGACCAGGCGCTGCTGCTCCACCGCGCGGTCCAGGTCGGCCAGGCGCAGCCGCGGCGCGGCCGCGGCCAGGGCCCGGTGCCGGGCCACGGTCAGATCGTGCTCCTCCACCGCCAGCACCCCCGCTCCCGCCTCGGCGGCCAGCTCGGCGGCCGCGGCGGCCGGGTCGGCGGCGCGCCCCCAGACGTGTCCGGACAGGGCCAGACAGTGCAGACCGCCGGTGGCACCCGGTGGTTCCGCGCCGGGGACGGCTCCCGGCGGGCTCAGCAGCGTGTCGCGGCCGTCCGCGCCGAGCAGCAGTACCGCGCCAGGGACGGCACGGCCGGTCAGATAGCGGACGTTGGCGGGCCGCGAGACCAGGACGGCCTCACTGCCCGCCGCCGCGCACCGCTCGCGCAGTCGCGCACGGCGGGCCAGGTGCACCTCGGACATGGCTTCGAGCCTACGCAGGGCGGCGGGCGCCGGCCGTGCCGACACGTCCGCCGGGCGCCCGGTCGGGCGGTGGTCGCGTCCCCTTCCCCGCCGTTTCCCCGCCGTTTCCCCGCCGTGCCGCAGCTCCCCGCCGTGCCGCACCGCCGGTTCCCGGCGGTGCGGCACGGCGGGATCACCAGCTGGGCGGGCTGGTGAGGCTGCGGGCCACCGCCTCGTCCAGCAGCCTGGCGGTGGTCGCCACGTCCTGGCGCGAGTTGTCGATGATCGGCAGTCCGGAGCCGTACCAGCCGGCCATCCGCCCGTGGATGTGGGCCACCTCCTCGTCGGACAGCCTGCGGGTGCCCGCGCGCTCGGCGTTGCGCTCCAGGACCACCTCCAGGCCGGGCAGCAGCACGACCGGGATCAGGCCGGGGCCGACATGCCGCTTCCAGCCGCCGAGGCCGACGACCGGCCGGTCGGGGAAGACGGCGTCGTCCAGGATGCAGGAGATGCCGTTGGCCAGGAAGTTCCGGGCGGCGAAGCCGCAGGTGCGGCGGGCCAGCCGGTACTGCGCCTCGGAGTGCTCGTTCCAGCCGGACTGCGGATTGGCGAAACCGGAGCGGACCCACTCGCGGACGTCGTCCAGGCTGATGTGCGCGGTGGGCACCCGCCGGTGGTCGGCCCAGTACCGGGCGACGGTGGTCTTGCCCGCGCCCGCCGGGCCGATGAGCAGGACGGCGACGGCGGCGGTGTGCGCGGCCTCCACCGTGACCGGTCCGGCGGACGGGTCGGGAACGCCCGATACCTGCACCGGCCCGCCCGGCGGCAGCTGGACGTGCCCGGTGGGCTCCGGAGCCTGGGGCGGTGCCGGGGCCTGGGACGGTGCCGGAGGCGGAGCCGGGGCCGGCGGGGAGGCGGGTGCGGCCGGTACCTGCCGCGGTGGGGCCTGCCCGGGCGGGACCTGGTGGGGGGCACCCCAGCCCGGCGGGACGGCGGACCGCGGCTGCGCCTGGGGGTGCGGGGGGTGCGGGGGGTGCGGGGGGTGGCCCTGGGGGCGCCCCTGGGGAGAGCCCGGGGGCGGGACGGGCCGCTGCGTCCCGTACTGCTGCATCCGGTCCCAACTCCGTTTCCGTGCGGGTGTCCCGCGCGGGCCCGGTCGGGCCCTGGCCGGGTGCCACCGTGTCTCCGGTGTGTCTGCCGGTACCGAACCGTACCCTCCCCGGCCGGCCCAGTGTGAACGGCCGGGGAGACGGTGGAGTGCCCGGCCGCCCGGGACACCCGCCCGCGGAAACGCTCAGGCGGCGATCTCCGCGTGCGCCGCGAGCAGCATCGCCGGGTCCGGTCCCTCCAGGACCGTGGGCTTGGCCAGACCGTCCAGGACGATGAAGCGCAGCCGGTCGCCGCGGGTCTTCTTGTCCACCCGCATCGTCTCCAGCAGCCTCGGCCACTGGTCGCCGCGGTAGGTGACGGGCAGCCCGACGGAGGTGAGGACCGCGCGGTGACGGTCGGCGGTGGCGTCGTCCAGCCGGCCGGCGATCCGGCCGAGTTCGGCGGCGAAGACCATGCCGACGGCGACTGCGGCGCCGTGCCGCCACTCGTAGCGCTCGTTCTTCTCGATGGCGTGGGCGAGGGTGTGGCCGTAGTTGAGGATCTCCCGCAGGCCCGACTCCTTCAGGTCCGCGGAGACGACCTCGGCCTTCACCCGGATGGAGCGCTCGATCAGCTCGGCGGTGTGCGGGCCGGCCGGGGTGCGGGCCGCCCCGGGGTCGGCCTCGATCAGACCGAGGATGGCCGGGTCGGCGATGAAGCCCGCCTTGATGACCTCGGCGAGCCCGCTGACGTAGTCGTGCACGGGCAGGGACTCCAGCGCCGCCAGGTCGCACAGCACGCCCGCCGGCGGGTGGAAGGCGCCGACGAGGTTCTTGCCCTCGGCGGTGTTGATGCCGGTCTTGCCGCCGACCGCGGCGTCCACCATGCCCAGCACGGTGGTGGGCACCGCGACCCAGCGCACTCCGCGCAGCCAGCTGGCGGCCACGAAGCCCGCCAGGTCGGTGGTGGCTCCCCCGCCGACGCCGACGACGACGTCGGTGCGGGTGAAGCCGGAGGTGCCCAGCGCCTTCCAGCAGTAGGCGGCTACCTCGGCGGTCTTGGCCTCCTCGGCGTTGGGCACCTGGATGGCGATGGCCTCGAAGCCCTGCCCGGCCAGGTCCTCCCGGATCGCCTCGCCGGTCTCGGTCAGCGCCTCGGGGTGGATCACGGCGACCCGCCGGGCGGCGGTGCCCACCAGGTCCGGGAGCTCGCCCAGGAGCTGCCGTCCGACGAGGACGTCGTACGGCACCGTGCCCGCGATGCCGCCGACGGTGATGCGGACGGGGGGCCGGGTGGGGGATGCGGTAGTCATGTTTCCTTCCGTCCGAGTGCGTCCAGCACCGCCTGCGCGACCTCCTCGGGGTCGCGGCCGGCGGTGGTGACGGTCGCGCGGGCCACCTCGGTGTACAGCGGGCGGCGCTGCTCCATCAGGGTGCGCCACTGCTGCCGGGGGTTGACCGCCAGCAGCGGGCGCGGGGCGTCCAGGCCGACCCGCCGGACCGCGTCCGCGAGCGCCACGTCCAGGAAGACCACGGGCAGACCGGCCAGCAGAGCGCGGGTGCCCGCGTCCAGCACCGCCCCGCCGCCGAGCGAGACCACCCCGTCGTGCCCGGTGACGGCGGCGCGCACGGCCCGCCGCTCCAGTTCCCGGAAGTGCTCCTCGCCGTCCTGGACGAAGATGTCGGGGATCGGCCTGCCCGCGGCGGCCTCGATGTCGGCGTCGGTGTCCCGCAGGGCGACGCCGAGCCGCCGGGCCAGGACGGTGCCCACGGTGGTCTTGCCCGCACCGGGCGGGCCCACCAGTACGACGGCCGGAGCGGTCACCGGATCTCCAGGTTGTCCAGGTAGCCGGTCACGTTGCGGCGGGTCTCGGCGACGCTGTCACCGCCGAACTTCTCGGCGACCGCGTCGGCCAGGACGAGCGCGACCATCGCCTCGGCGACGATGCCGGCCGCCGGGACCGCGCACACGTCCGAGCGCTGGTGGTGGGCGCGGGTGGCCTCACCGGTGGTGACGTCCACGGTGGCCAGTGCGCGCGGCACGGTGGCGATGGGCTTCATCGCGGCCCGCACCCGCAGCAGCTCGCCGGTGGACAGCCCGCCCTCGGTGCCGCCGGAGCGGCCCGAGGCACGGCGGATCCCGTCCTCACCGGGAAGGATCTCGTCGTGCGCCTGCGAGCCGGGCACCCGGGCCAGCTCGAAGCCGTCGCCGAGTTCCACGCCCTTGATGGCCTGGATGCCCATCAGGGCGGCGGCCAGCCGGGCGTCCAGGCGGCGGTCCCAGTGGACGTGGGAGCCCAGTCCGACCGGGACCCCGTGGGCGACGACCTCGACGACACCGCCGAGGGTGTCGCCGTCCTTGTGGGCCTGGTCGATCACGGCGACCATCGCCTCGCTCGCCTCCGGGTCCAGGCAGCGGACCGGGTCGGCGTCCAGCCGTGCCACGTCCGCCGGCTCCGGCAGCGTGCCGGCCGGAGCCTTGGCCCCGCCCAGCTCGACGACATGGCTGACGATCTCGATGCCGGCCGTCTCCCGCAGGTAGGAGCGCGCCACCGTGCCCAGCGCGACCCGGGCCGCCGTCTCCCGCGCGGAGGCCCGCTCCAGGATGGGCCGGGCGTCACTCACGCCGTACTTCTGCATCCCGGCCAGATCGGCGTGGCCGGGCCTCGGCCGGGTCAGCGGCGCGTTGCGGGCCAGCTCGGCGAGCTCGGCCTCGTCCACCGGGTCGGCCGCCATGACCTTCTCCCACTTGGGCCACTCGGTGTTCCCGATCATGACGGCGACCGGGGAGCCGAGGGTCAGGCCGTGCCGCACCCCGCCGATGAAGGTGACCTCGTCACGCTCGAACTTCATCCGGGCGCCGCGCCCGTACCCCAGCCGCCGCCGCGCGAGCGCGTCCGCCACCATGTCGGTGGTGATCGGCACGCCGTAGGGCAGTCCCTCCAGCGTCGCCACCAGTGCGGGACCGTGCGACTCCCCCGCGGTCAGCCAGCGCAACCTGCTCAACGGTGCTCCTCAGTCCGGGCCCTACGTCCTCGCTGCCGATCCTCCCATGTCCGCGCGGCGGGACCGGCCGACCGTCCAGCAGACGGAACGGTTGTGTCAGGTCGGGGCGCCGGACCGGGCACGGACGCACCCGCCGGTCAGGTGCCGCGGGCCGCCAGGGCCGCCTCGCCCGCGGCGCGCATCGCGGCCAGCGGTGCGGGGGCGCGGCCGGTCATCATCTCGACCTGGAGCACGGCCTGGTGGACCAGGAGGTCCAGACCGCCGACGACCGCCCCGCCGCGGGCCGCCCAGGCGGCGGCCAGCGGGGTCGGCCAGGGGTCGTACAGGACGTCGAAGAGGGTGCCGGGCCGCTCGGGCACCGCGCCGGCCAGCGCGTCGGCGGCGCCGGCCGGGGTGGTGGCGACCACCAGGGGCGCGGCCAGCGCCCGTGCCGCGTCCGCCCAGGCGGCGGCCGTCACGGGGACCCCGAGCCGCTCGCCCCAGCCGCGCATCTCCTCGGCCCGCTCCCGGCTGCGGACGTACACGGTGACCTCACCGGAGCAGATCCGGGCGAGGGCGGCCAGCGCCGAGGAGGCGGTGGCGCCGGCACCCAGCACCGCGGCGTGCGGGACGCGCTCGACACCGCGCTCGCGCAGCGCCGCGACGATGCCGGGGATGTCGGTGTTGTCGCCGTGCCGGCGGCCGTCGGCGGTGAGGACCAGGGTGTTGACGGCCTCGACCGACGCGGCGGTGTCGCCGACGGTGTCCAGCAGCGGGATGACGGCCCGCTTGAGCGGCATGGTCAGCGACAGCCCGGCCCAGTCCTCCCCGCTCGCGGCCAGTTTCTCCAGGAAGGGGCCGATGCCCGCCTCGTCCACCTCGAACCGGTCGTACGACCAGCCGGTCAGTCCCAGCTCCCGGTAGGCCGCCCGGTGCAGCTCCGGGGAGAGGGAGTGCCCTATGGGGGAACCGAGAACCGCGGCCCGCCTGCCGTCCGTCATCGTCCCTCCTCCTCCTTCGGTTCCTCAGTCCGCTGTCCGCTGTCCGCTGTCCTCGGTTCTCAGTCCTTGTCGCGCTCGGCGTTGAAGTCCTGGACGTTCTTCTCGTGCTCGGCCTGGCTGTCGGTGAAGCGGGTGTCCCCGGGCTTGACGGTGACGAAGAACAGCCAGTTCCCCTCGACCGGGCCGAGTGCCGCCTCGAGCGCCTGGTGGCCGGGGTTGTCGATGGGGCCGGGCGGCAGCCCCTTGTTGCGGTAGGTGTTGTAGGGGTGGTCGAGCCTGGTCTCCCCCACCGTTATGTCGAGCTTCGACTCGCCCTTGGCGTAGTTGATGGTCGAGTCGAACTGGAGCAGCATGTCCTTGTCCAGCCGGTTGTAGATCACCCGCGAGACCTTGCCGAACTCCTCGTCCTCCTGGGCCTCCGCCTGGATCAGCGAGGCGATGGTGAGGATCTCGTACGGAGTCTTGTCCAGCTGCGCGGCCTGGGCCTCCAGGTCGATCTGTGCGAACTCCTTCTCGGCCCGGTCGACCATCTTCTTGAGCAGGTCGCCGGGCTTGGTCTGCTCGCCCAGGGTGTATCTGGCCGGGAAGAGGAAGCCCTCGGGGTTGCCCTTGGCCCACTCGGGCAGGCCGAGGTCGGTGTTCTCGGCGGCCTCGGCCGTGGCGCCCTCCTCCAGACCGAGTTTCTCGTCGATCAGCCGGTAGATGTCCGAGGCCCGCTTGCCCTCGGCGATGATCAGGGTGTTCTGGGTGGCCGGGTCGAGCATCATCGCCATGGCCGCCTCGGCCGACATCTCCTTGCGGAGGGTGTAGACACCGGCCTGGATGGTCTTGGACTTGGCGTTGGCGTTGGACTCCTCGATGAACGCGGCCCGGCTCTTGACCACGCCCGCCTTCTCCAGTATTGCCCCCATCTCGGCCAGGCTGCTGCCCTCGGGGATCTCCACCTGGACCTCGCCGCTGCCGGAGCCGGAGAAGTCCGGCGCGGGGGCGAAACGGCTCTGGTAGAAGTCGTACGCGAAGTAGCCGCCGCCGCCGATCCCGCCTATCAGGACGGTGGCGACGACCAGGCAGGCGCAGCCGTTCCGGCGCTTGGTGCCGCCCTTCCCCCGGCGTTCGCGGGCGGACCGGCCGTCGGCGTCGTGGTCGTCGTCATCGCTGTCGTCGTCCGTGAAGAAGGCGTGCTCGCCCTGGTCCGGGCCGGGGTCCCAGCCGGTCTCCTCGTCGAGGTCAGGGGCGGGGGCGGGCCGCTCCCGGCCCCGGCTCCGCGGGGGTTCCTGCCCCTGTTCGCCGTACTCCCCGTGCTGGGGCTGCCGAGGCTGCCGGGGATCGGGCCGGTCGGCGTACTGCCCGTCATCGTGGGAGTCGCCGTACTGCTGCTGACCGTACGGATCGCCGTACTGCTGCTGATGCCCCTGCTGCTGACCGTACGGATCGCCGTACTGCTGCTGATGCCCCTGCTGCTGACCATAGGGATCGCCGTACTGCTGCTGATGCCCCTGCTGCTGACCGTACGGATCGCCGTACTGCTGCTGATGCCCCTGCTGCTGACCGTACGGATCGCCGTACTGCTGCTGATGCCCCTGCTGCTGACCATAGGGATCGCCGTACTGCTGCTGATGCCCCTGCTGCTGACCATAGGGATCGCCGTACTGCTGCTCGCCGTGGGTGTCCCAGTCTCCCGGCTGGGTCCCCTTCCATCCCCGGTCCCCGTAGAGGGGGTCGTCGGGATCCCACGGTTCGGAGCCGGAACCCCGGCCATACTCAGTCATCGGTCCCCTAGAGCCGTAAGACGGCAGACGGTTGCGGTGTACACGGACGCCTCGCCCGAAGGGACCTTCCACCGTACGGCTCGGTGTTCGAACAGCGCCGTCCGAAGCGGAACGTTACCGTACCGCTATGGGCCGTCCACCTCGACGCACTCGCCCGGCGGCTCCCCCAGGGCCCGCTCGGTCTCCAGGGCGTTCTGGAGGATGACGACGGCGGCCGCCTGGTCGATGCGGCCCCGCCCCTTCTTCGCCGACACGCCCGACGCCCGCATGTCCCGGGCCGCGGCGACCGTGCTCATCCGCTCGTCCACCAGGCGCACGGCCACCGGGGCGACCTGCCCGGCGAACTCCCGGGCGAAGGTACGGATCCGGGCCGCGGCCGGGCCCTCGCGCCCGTTGAGGGAACGCGGGAGCCCGACCACCACCTCCAGGGGCTCGTACTCGGCGACGAGTTCGGCCAGCCGCCGGCGGGCGGCCGGGGCGTCGCGTCCCGGCACGGTCTCCACGGGAGTGGCCAGCAGCCCGTCGGGGTCGCAGGAGGCGACCCCGATCCGGGCCTCGCCGACATCGACGGCGAGCCGCCTGCCGCGTCGCATCAGGAGGCCGCCACCAGGCGCTCGACGGCGGCGACGGCGTCCTCGACCGCCTCCGGGCGCTGTCCGCCGCCCTGGGCGACGTCCGGCTTGCCGCCGCCTCCGCCGCCGAGGGCCTTGGCGGCGGCGCGCACCAGGTCGCCGGCCTTCAGACCGCGGTCGCGGGCGGCGTCGTTGGTGGCGATGACGGTCAGCGGACGGCCGTTGACCACACTGAAGAGGGCCACCACGGCCGGACGCCCGCCCTGGATCCGGCCGCGCACGTCCAGGAC
The DNA here is from genome assembly GCF_002794255.1 of Streptomyces carminius. GTDB lineage: Bacteria > Actinomycetota > Actinomycetes > Streptomycetales > Streptomycetaceae > Streptomyces > Streptomyces carminius. The sequence continues at coordinate 273,998 of NZ_PGGW01000067.1, read as the reverse complement.
GAGCCTGCGCAGGTCGTCGGCGCCCGTGCCGTCGGGCACCCGGCCGCCGACGAAGGCGGTCCCGTTCACGTCCCGGGCGGCGGAGGCCAGCCCGGCGGCGGCGGCCAGGACCTTCTCGGCGCGGAAGCGCTCGATCTCCTTCTCGGCGTCCCTCAGCCGGGCGAGCATGCCGGAGACCTTCTCCGGGAGTTCCTCGGGCCGGCCCTTGACCAGTTCGGTGAGCTGGGAGACCACCGTGTGCTCGCGGGCGAGGAAGTTGTAGGCGTCCACCCCGACCAGGGCCTCCACCCGGCGCACGCCGGAGCCGATGGAGGACTCGCCCAGCAGCTTCACCAGACCGAGCTGGGCGGTGTTGTGGACGTGGGTGCCGCCGCACAGCTCCTTGGAGAAGTCGCCGATGGTCACCACCCGCACCCGGTCGCCGTACTTCTCGCCGAACTCGGCGATGGCGCCCTGCTTCTTCGCCTCCTCCATGCTCATCACCTCGGCCATGACGTCGAGCTCCCGGGCGAGGACCTCGTTGATCTTCTGCTCGACGTCGGTGAGGACGGCACCGGGCACGGCGGTCGGCGAGCCGAAGTCGAAGCGGAAGCGGCCCGGGGCGTTCTCGGAGCCCGCCTGGGCGGCCGTCGGGCCCAGCGCGTCGCGCAGCGCCTGGTGGGTGAGGTGGGTGGCGCTGTGGGCGCGGGCGATGGCCCGGCGACGGGTCACGTCGATGACGGCGTGGGCGGAGGCCCCGACGGTCACCTCGCCCACCTGGACGGTGCCCTTGTGCACGGTGACGCCGGGCACCGGCTGCTGGACGTCGCGGACCTCGACGACGGCGCCGGAGTCCAGCCGGATGCGGCCGGTGTCGGGCTGCTGCCCGCCGCCCTCGGCGTAGAACGGGGTGCGGTCGAGGACGACCTCGACATCGTCGCCCTCGGTGGCGGCCGGCGAGGGCAGGCCGTTCACCAGCAGGCCGACGACGGCGGCCTCGCCCTCGGTGTCGGTGTAGCCGGTGAAGACGGTGGTGCCGGCGGCATCGGCGACCTCGCGGTAGGAGCTCAGGTCGGCGTGGCCGGTCTTCTTGGCACGGGCGTCGGCCTTGGCGCGCTCCCGCTGCTCCCGCATCAGGCGGCGGAAGCCCTCCTCGTCCACGGACAGGCCCTGTTCGGCGGCCATCTCCAGGGTGAGGTCGATGGGGAAGCCCCAGGTGTCGTGGAGCAGGAAGGCCTTCTCACCGGGCAGGACGGACCCGCCGGCGGACTTGGTCTCGGTGACGGCGGTGTCGAGGATGTTGGTGCCGGCCTTGAGGGTCTTGAGGAAGGCGGCCTCCTCGGCGAGTGCGACGGTCTCGATGCGCCGCCGGTCGGTGATCAGCTCGGGGTACTGCTGCCCCATCATGTCGATCACGACGTCGACCAGGTCCTTGACGACGGGACCGGTGGCGCCCAGGAGGCGCATGTTGCGGATGGCACGGCGCATGATGCGGCGCAGCACGTAGCCGCGGCCCTCGTTGCCGGGGGTGACGCCGTCGCCGATGAGCATGACGGAGGTGCGCATGTGGTCGGTGACCACGCGCAGCGAGACGTCGGAGTCCCCGGCCTCGCCGTAGCGGACGCCGGTGAGCCCGGTGGCCCTGTCGATGACCGCCATGGAGGTGTCGATCTCGTACATGTTCCGCACGCCCTGCAGGATCATGGCGAGCCGCTCCAGGCCGAGCCCGGTGTCGATGTTCTGCTGCGGGAGGTCCCCGAGGATCGGGTAGTCCTTGCCCTCGCCCGGCCCGCGCTCGTACTGCATGAAGACCAGGTTCCAGATCTCCATGTAGCGTTCGTCGTTGACGGCCGGGCCGCCCTCGGCGCCGAACTCGGGACCGCGGTCGTAGTTGATCTCGGAGCAGGGCCCGCAGGGACCGGGCACGCCCATGTCCCAGTAGTTGTCCTTCTTGCCCAGCCGCTGGATCCGCTCCGCGGGGACGCCGACGACCTCGCGCCAGATGCGCTCGGCCTCGTCGTCCTCCTCGTAGACGGTGATCCACAGCTTCTCCGGGTCCAGCCCGTAACCGCCCCCGTCCTGCGGCGTGGTGAGCAGCTCCCAGGCGTACCGGGCGGCGCCCTCCTTGAAGTAGTCGCCGAAGGAGAAGTTGCCGCACATCTGGAAGAAGGTGCCGTGCCGGGTGGTCTTGCCGACCTCCTCGATGTCCGGGGTGCGCACGCACTTCTGCACGCTGGTGGCGCGCTTGTACGGCGGGGTGGCCTCACCCAGGAAGTACGGCTTGAAGGGCACCATGCCCGCGGGGACCAGCAGCAACGTCGGGTCGTCCGCGATCAGTGACGCCGACGGCACGACGGTGTGCCCCCGCTCCTCGAAGAAGCGCAGCCAGCGGCGGCGGATTTCAGCCGACTCCATCAGTGGTCCTCATTCCGGTCGTACGGGTGGGTGGTGCCGAGCTCGCGGCGGGGGCCCTTACCGGGGAGCCCGGGGCGGTCGGGGGCGGCGGGGACCGGGGCGGCGGTCCCGTCCGCCGCCGTCAGCCCCAGCGCGTCGTTCAGCTCGCCCTCCCGCTGCGCCATTCCGGCGCGGACGTCGAGCGCGAACTCCCTCATCCGGTGCCCGGCCGCCACGGCCTGGCCGGCGGCCCGGGCGGCGAGGCTCTCGGGGGTGAGGGCGCGCAGCTTGCGGTTGACCTTGGTGGTGGCCCAGACGCCGGCGGCGGCGCCGGCTCCGAACCAGAAGACGCGGCGGAACACGGTGGTCGTCAGTCCTTTCCGGCACGTCCGGTGCGTCCGGCACGGCCTGTGCGGCGCGCGGCCGGGACGGAGCGGCCGACGACGGTGCGCCCCGGCCGCGGTGTGCCGTCCTTGCGGGCGAGGGCGCGGCGCACGCCGTATCCGAAGGCGGCGACCTTCACCAGCGGGCCGCCGAAGGCGGTGGACACCGTCGAGGACAGCGCCGAGGCGTTGGCCGTGACCTCCTGGACGTCGGCGGCGATGGCGTCCACCCGGCTGAGCTGGCTCTGCGCCGAGCGGACGGTGTCGGACGCCTCGGTGAGGAGGGGGACCGCCCGCTCCGTCACGTCCGTCACCAGTCTGGTCGCCGCCCTGAGCGTCTGCGCGAGCCTCACCAGCACCACGGCGAGGAACGACACCAGGATCGCCCAGAAGACCGCCACCAGGAGGCCGGCCACCTCTCCACCGGACACGCTGCACCGCTTCCCTCGGGTCGTATGGGGTCGGCCGCCGCGCCGTGTGGCCCGCGAGAGGCCCGGACAGGCGGTCTCACGGGTGCGGCGGCGGTTACCGACCTTATCGCGCCACGAGCCCCGGACCGTACCGGTTTCCCCCGCCGGCGCACCCGTGGAGCCGGTACGCGGGGCCCGGGCGTCCGGACACGCGGCGGCCCCCCTGCCGCGGCGGGCGGCAGAGGGGCCGGGAGGTCCGGGGCTCCCCGGCGGCTCAGCGGGCGTAGTACTCCACGACGAGCTGCTCGTCGCAGATCACCGGGATCTCCTTGCGGTTCGGGTCCCGGTCGAGGCGGAACGCCAGCGCCTTGAGGTTGACCTGCAGGTAGCGCGGGGTCTCGCCGTCGGTCGCGTAGCCGCCCTCCCGGGCCACCTGGAAGGGGTGCTTGTCGCGGCTGCGCTCGCGGACCGCCACCACGTCCTCCGGGCGGACCCGGAAGGAGGGCTTGTCGACCTTGCGGCCGTTGACCTCGATGTGGCCGTGCACGACCATCTGGCGGGCCTGGTAGATGGTGCGGGCGATGCCCGACCGCAGGACGAGGGCGTCCAGCCTGCGCTCCAGCTCGACGATGAGCGCCTCGCCGGTCTTGCCCTCGACCTTCCGGGCGCGCTCGTAGGCGCGCGCCATCTGGCGCTCGCTGATGTCGTACTGGGCACGCAGCCGCTGCTTCTCCAGCAGCCGGACCTTGTAGTCGCTGTTCTGCTTGCGACCCCGGCCGTGCTCGCCGGGCGGGTAGGGACGCTGCTCGAAGTACTTCACGGCCTTCGGGGTCAGCGCTATGCCGAGCGCACGCGACTTCTTGACCTTGGGACGCGACTGGTTCACGTTGAACGGACCTCCTGTAACTTAGGTGAGGCTTACCTTAGTGGAGGAGAACGCATGTTTCGACCTGGGGTCCCCCTGCCCGGCGCCGGACCGGCGGGCGGTACTGGCGGCACGGACGACCGTACGGCCGGTGCCGGAAGCAGCGCACAGCGGGCGGAACAGCGCGTGGGACAGCGCACGGGACAGCGCACGGGAAGGGGTCAGCCGCGTCCCGGGGCGGAAACGGAGGCACGGCGGCCGGAAGCCGCCGAGCGGATGCGCACTCTCGTCGAGTCGAACGCCTCGGCCGTCCTCGTCATTCCCGGGGCGGAGCTGCCCGACTGCGGTCCCGGGCTGGGGCAGGGCGCTCCCGAGGCCCGTGCCGTCACCCCCGACGGGGACGTGTTGCTGCTGGTCCCGGCCGATTCCCCGGCCGCCCGGGCCACCGCCCACGCCCGGGACGGCGACCTCGCCGCCGTGATGGAGATCACCGACGTGGCCCCCGTCGCGGTCCCCCACCGCATCCGCGGCCGGGCCCGGATCGCGGGCTGGCTCACCCCGGTCACCGGCACCGAACGGGTCCGCTGCGCCGGACTGCTGGCCGAGCGGCACCCGGCGGGCCCGTTCCCGGGCACCGCGTGGACACCGCTGCGGCTGGAGGTCGGTGAGGGGCGGCTCGACGACCTGTGGGGCGGGGGACACGTCGAGCCCGAGGAGTTCGCGGCGGCGGTGCCCGACCCGGTCGCCACCCGCGAGACCGAACTCCTCCAGCACCTCGCCGCCGCCCACGACGACCGGATGCGTTCCCTGTGCGCCCTGCTGGACGGGCGCGGGCGGGCCCGCGGCCCCTGGGAGCGGGTGGTGCCGCTGGCGCTGGACCGGTTCGGCCTGCGGGTGCGGTTCTGCGCCGCGGGGAACGGGAAGGTGCTCGACGCGCGCTTCGACTTCCCCAGGCCGGTGCGGGACATGGCGGGGCTGCGCCGGGCCGTGCACGCACTGTTCGACGCGGCCGCCGCGGGCTGATCCCGAGCGCGGGGGCCGCCGGGAATCCCGCCGGGCGGCGGAGCGGCCGGGGGCTGAGCGGCGGGCCTGCCGCTCAGCCCTCCTGCCGCTCCGGCGGCGGTGCCCCCTCCCCGCGTGACTCCCCGTGTGACTCCCCGCGCGGATTCCCGTGCAGCCTGGCCCGTACCCGCTCCGCCACCTCGGCGTACCGGGCCTCCGCGCCGTACCGCGTGGGCTCGTAGTAGCGCCTGCCGTGGACGGCGTCCGGGGCGTACTGCTGCGCGGCGATGCCGCCCGGCATGTCGTGCGGGTACCGGTAGCCCTCGCCGTGGCCCATCTTCTTCGCGCCCCCGTAGTGGGTGTCGCGCAGATGCGGGGGCACCGGCCCGGCCAGCCCCGCCCGTACGTCGGCCAGCGCCGCGTCGACCGCCAGGTAGGCGGCGTTGGACTTCGGCGCGAGGGCCAGGGCTATGGTCGCCTGGGAGAGGGTGATCCGCGCCTCGGGGAAGCCGATCATCGCCACCGCCTGCGCGGCGGCCACCGCCGTGGGCAGGGCGGTGGGGTCGGCCAGGCCGATGTCCTCGCTGGCGGAGATCATCAGCCGCCGGGCGATGAACCTCGGATCCTCCCCCGCCTCGATCATCCGGGCCAGGTAGTGCAGCGCCGCGTCCACGTCCGAGCCGCGGATCGACTTGATGAGCGCACTGGCCACGTCGTAGTGCTGGTCGCCGTCGCGGTCGTACTTCACCGCCGCCCGGTCGACGGTCTCCTCCAGCGTCGTCAGGGTGATCTCCCGCTCGCCCTTGTCCAGCGCCGCGCCCGCGCCCGCCTCCAGCGCGGTGAGCGCCCGGCGCGCGTCACCCCCGGCGATCCGCAGCAGATGCGCCTCGGCGTCCTCGGGCAGGGCCACCGCGCCGCCCAGCCCGCGCTCGTCGGCGAGCGCGCGGCGCAGCAGGCCGCGCAGGTCCTCCTCGGTCAGCGGCTCCAGGGTCAGCAGCAGCGAGCGGGACAGCAGCGGGGAGATCACCGAGAAGTACGGGTTCTCCGTGGTCGCCGCGACGAGGGTGACCCAGCGGTTCTCCACGGCGGGCAGCAGGGAGTCCTGCTGGGCCTTGCTGAAACGGTGGATCTCGTCCAGGAACAGCACGGTGTCCTTGCCGTAGCCGCCCGCGGCGCGGCGGGCCGCGTCGATGACGGCCCGGACCTCCTTGACCCCGGCGGTGATCGCCGACAGCTCCGTGAAGCGCTTCTCGGCGGCCCGGCTGACGACATGCGCCAGAGTCGTCTTGCCGGTGCCCGGCGGCCCCCACAGGATCACCGAGGACGGCCCGGCCGGTCCCTTGCCGCCCTCGCCGACCAGGCGGCGCAGCGGGGAGCCGGGACGCAGCAGGTGCCGCTGCCCGACGACCTCGTCCAGGGTGCGCGGGCGCATCCGGACCGCCAGCGGCGTGGCGGTCGGGTCCTTCTCCTGGCGCTCCTCCGCGGCGGCGGTGAACAGATCGGCTTCCACGTCACGCAACCTTAGGCCACCGCGCCGACAGCGCGCCGGAAACGGCCGGCGGGCCGCCCGCCTCCCCGGGGAGGGGGCGGCCGACCCGCCGGCGCGGTCGGTACGGTCAGCTCGTCCAGAAGTCCCACCAACGGGTCAGGATCAGCATGCCGATGACCCCGATGTGGGCCAGCGGAACCACCCAGTGGAACTCCGCCACCCCGCCTCGCAGCCAGGCGGGGGCGGGCAGGAAACCGTGGCGGATGTTGTGGAACGTCGTGTACCAGAACATCAGCAGCGTGGCGACCCAGGCCAGGTTGCACCACAGGCACAGCGCGCCGATCTCGTACAGCGACTGGTACATCAGCCAGGTGCAGAAACCGACGCCGAAGAGCATGCCGGCGTTCATGGTCAGCCAGTACCAGCGGGGGAAGCGCGCCCCGGCCAGCAGGCTCATGCCGACACCGATGACGATCGCGTAGGCGGCCATGCCGAGCATCGGGTTCGGGAAACCGAAAACCTCGGCCTGCGCGCTCTCCATCACGTCGGCGCAGGAGACGACCGGGTTCAGGTTGCAGGCCGTGTCGAACGTCTCGCCGGCGAGCTCGGCCTCCAGCATCCGGTACTTGTCGAGCGTGATGACCCACGACGCCAGCAGCCCCGCGGCACCGGTGATCACCAGCAGCCACGCGTAGATCCGGCCCGCGCCCACGGCGGCGCTCCTGGCCGGCCCGTCCCCGTCGTCGCGGGCCGGATCCTGTGCTCGTGGTGCCGTGGTCGTCGTCATGGCGGGGTCATCCTGTCGTGTGAGGTGGGGGACCTTCATTCTGCACAACGCACAACGAGTCAGGCGAGCTTCCGTCGCAGCTCTTCCACCACACTCTCCAGCGGCACCGGGACCTGCTCCCCGCTGCCGAGGTCCTTGAGCTGGACGGTGCCCTCGGCCAGATCGCGCTCCCCGGCCACCAGGGCGTAGCCGGCACCGGAGCGGTTGGCCGACTTCATGGCGTTCTTCAGGCCCCGGCCGCCGTAGGCGAAGTCCGCCGCGACGCCCTGCCGGCGCAGCTCGGTGACGACGCCGAACAGCACGTTCCGCGCCTGCTCGCCCAGCGGCACGGCGAACACCTCCGTGGCCGAGGGCTCGGGCAGCACCACGCCCTCGGCCCGCAGGGCCAGCACCGTGCGGTCCACGCCCAGCGCCCAGCCCACCGAGGGCAGCGGCGGTCCGCCGAGCATCTCCGACAGGCCGTCGTACCGGCCGCCGCCGCCGACGGCGGACTGCGCGCCCAGTCCGTCGTGGACGAACTCGAAGGTGGTGCGGGTGTAGTAGTCCAGCCCGCGCACCAGCTTCTCGTCGTCCTCGAAGGCGACGCCGGCCGCCGTCAGCAGCTCGCGCACCCGCCCGTGGTACTCCCGGCACGCCTCGCACAGGTGGTCGCGCATCATCGGGGCGCCGGTGAGCTGCTTGCGCACCTCCTCGCGCTTGTCGTCCAGCACCCGCAGCGGGTTGATCTCGACGCGGGCCCGGGTGTCCTCGTCCAGGTCGAGTCCGCGCAGGAACTCCTGGAGCCGCTCGCGGTAGGCCGGGCGGCACTCGCGGTCGCCCAGGGAGTTCAGCAGCAGCCGGAAGTCCCGCAGGCCCAGCGAGCGGTACGCGTCCACGGCCAGGATGATCAGCTCGGCGTCCAGGGCCGGGTCCTCGGTGCCCAGCGCCTCGGCGCCGACCTGCGAGAAGTGCCGGAAGCGGCCCGCCTGGGGCCGCTCGTAGCGGTACTGCGAACCGGAGTACCAGACCTTCACCGGCAGGGCGCCGCGGTGCAGGTTGTGCTCCAGGACCGCGCGGACGACCGGCGCGGTGCCCTCCGGGCGCAGCGCCAGCCGGCTGCCGCCCCGGGTGGTGAGGGTGTACATCTCCTTGGTCACGATGTCGGTGGACTCGCCGACACCGCGGGCGAACAGCTCGACGTGCTCGAAGCCGGGGGTCTCGATGTAGCCGTAGCCGGCCCGCCGCAGCGGCGCGGCGATCGCCTCCCGCACCGCCAGGTAGTCGGCGGACCGCGGGGGGAGCAGGTCGTAGGTGCCCTTCGGGGCGGAGAAGGTGCTCACGTCCGTGTCGTCACATTCCTCGTCGCGGGGCGGCGGTGCCGCCGCCCGTCCGGAACGGGCCGCCGTCGGCCACCTCCCGGAGGAAGGGGTTGGCGGCGCGCTCGCGTCCGATGGTGGTCTGGGGACCGTGGCCGGACAGGACCACGGTCGAGTCGTCCAGGGGCAGGCACACCCGTGCCAGCGACCTCAGCAGCTCGGCGTGGTCGCCGCCGGGCAGGTCGGTGCGTCCCACGGAGCCGGCGAACAGCAGGTCGCCCGAGAACAGCACCGGCGGTACGTCGGTCCGCTCGGGCAGCCGGAAGGTCACCGACCCCCTGGTATGGCCCGGCGCGTGCGCGACGGTCAGTTCCAGTCCCGCCAGGGACAGCGCGGCACCGTCGGCCAGCTCCCGCACGTCGTCGGGCTCCCCCACGCAGATCCCGTCGGGCCCGCCCAGCAGCGGCTGCCCGATGGCGCGGCCCAGCCACTTCTCGGGCTCGCTCATCATCTCCCGGTCCTCGGGGTGGATCCAGGCGGGCACCTCGTGCGCGCCGCACACCGGGACCACGGAGGCCACGTGGTCGAGGTGGCCGTGGGTGAGGACGACGGCGACCGGCTTGAGCCGGTGCCTGGCCACGGCCTCGGCGACGCCCTCGGCGGCCTGGTGGCCGGGGTCGATGATCACGCACTCCTCGCCGGCGGCGGGGGCGACCAGATAACAGTTGGTCCCCCAGGCCCCGGCGGGGAACCCGGCAATGAGCACGATCGTCCTTCAGTCGTCCGTCAGGGGAGCTACGGGAACGGCGGCCGTTGTCGCTGGTGGCAACGGAGACTCAGAGCCTACCGGCGCCAAGGCCGGGCCCGCGAACCCGTATCCCGTATACCGTACGGCCACAAGCTGTGGCACACATGTGCGTACGCACGCCCCCCGATGCACTCGAAGGAGACGACCCGTGGTCAGCAGTGAGCAGCGGCGCAAGCAGCTCGCCCGCGAGAAGTACCTGCGGCAGCAGAAGCGGCGGGCCGAGGCACGGCGCAAGGCGCGCATCCGCACCGCGGCCGTCGCGGGCGGCCTGGTCCTGGTACTGGCGGCCGGGGGCGCCTACGCGGCCGCCGGCGGACTGGCGGCGGACGACAAGAAGAAGGACGACGCCGCCTCGGAGCCCTCCGCCACCCCCAGCAAGGCGCCGGACCCCTGCGAGAAGCCCCGGAAGGGCGAACCGAGCAAGAAGCAGTGGGACAAGGAGCCGAAGATGTCGATCGACACCTCGGCGGACTACACGATGACGCTGGAGACGACCTGCGGCGACATCGGCGTCGACCTGCACACCGCCGAGGCCCCGCACACGGTGAACTCCTTCAAGTTCCTGGCCGACCAGGGCTTCCTCGACCACTCCCCCTGCCACCGCCTGGTGACCGAGGGCATCCACGTCCTGCAGTGCGGCGACCCGACCGGCACCGGCCAGGGCGGCCCCGGGTACACGATCCCGGACGAGAACCTCAAGGCACCCGAGCTCAAGGGCGACGTCTACCCGGCCGGCACGGTCGCCATGGCCAACCGGTACAACGCCCAGACCGGCGAGAACCGCGACAGCGGCGGCAGCCAGTTCTTCCTGGTCTACAAGGACAGCAAGCTGCCCCCGGACTACACGCCCTTCGGAAAGATCACCGAGGGCATGGACGTCCTGCAGAAGATCGCGAAGGCGGGCTCGACCCCCGACCCGCAGACCGGGAACACCCCGCCGAACGCCACCGTGGTGATCGACAAGGCGGAGGTGCGGAAGAAGTGACGCCTGAGGCGACCGGTGCGGCGACCGGTGCGGGGCCCGGCGGGCCCCGCTCCCGAACCGCGATTTGGGCCGCGCGGAATGCGGACAGGGCGGGCACCGGTCGCCTATGTTGGGCGTTGGGTAGGGTTCCTGCGCCGACGGCCCGGCGAAACCCCTGGTCCGACCGGTCAAACCCGGTCCGGCCGGTCAAACCCGACTGTCGGCCGGATGACAACTGTGGACGATGCCCGGAGGCGTGCGGCTTCCGTCGGCATCATGTGGAGGAGGCGCTGTGAGCAGCGACCCGTGGGGCCGCGTCGACGAGACGGGGACCGTGTACGTGCGCACCGCCGACGGTGAGAGGGTCGTCGGATCGTGGCAGGCGGGCTCCCCCGAGGAGGCCCTCGCCTACTTCGAGCGCAAGTACGAGGGCCTCGTCGTGGAGATCGACCTCCTTGAGCGCCGGGTACGGACCACCGACCTGTCGGCCAAGGACGCGACGGCAGCCGTCGAGCATCTGCGGCAGCAGGTCGACGAGGCGCACGCGGTGGGCGACCTGGCGGCCCTGGGCAAACGGCTGGACCAGCTCGACGAGCTGATCGAGACCCGCCGGGAGGAGCGCCGGAACGCCCGGGCCAGGCAGTCCGAGGAGGCCCGGAAGGCCAAGGAGGCCCTGGTGGCCGAGGCCGAGGAACTGGCCGTCAGCGACCAGTGGCGGGCGGCCGGGGAACGGCTGCGCGCCCTGGTGGACACCTGGAAGGGCCTGCCCAGGCTCGACCGCAAGTCCGACGACGAGCTGTGGCACCGCTTCTCGCACGCCCGGTCGGCCTTCTCCAAGCGGCGCAAGGCGCACTTCGCGGCGCTGGACGCACAGCGTGAGGAGGCCCGGCGGCGCAAGGAGAAGCTGGTCACCGAGGCCCAGGAGCTGTCGGGCTCCACCGACTGGGGGCCGACCGCCGCGCGGTACCGCGACCTGATGCAGGAGTGGAAGGCCGCGGGACGTGCCCAGCGCGAGCACGAGGAGGACCTGTGGCAGCGCTTCCGTGCCGCCCAGGACGTGTTCTTCGCCGCTCGCAGCGAGGTCTTCGCCGAGCGGGACGCCGAGCAGCGGGAGAACCTGACCCGCAAGGAGGAACTGGCCGCCGAGGCGGAGAAGCTGCTCCCGGTCACCGACCTGAAGGCGGCCCGTGCGGCCTTCCGCGCGATCAACGAGCGCTGGGACTCCGTCGGCCATGTGCCGCGGGACGCCCGGGCGCGGATCGAGGGCCGGATGCAGGCGGTGGAGCGGGCGATCCAGGAGGCCGAGGAGGCCGAGTGGCGCCGCAGCAATCCCGAGGTCCGGGCGCGGGCCGAGGGGCTGACCGGCCAGCTGCAGGACGCGGTGGACAAGCTCCGCGCGCAGATCGGGAAGGCGCGTGAGGCGGGCAACACCGCCAGGGCGGAGAAGCTGGAGAGGGAGCTCCAGGGCCGCCAGGCGCTGCTGGACCAGGCGCTCAAGGGACTGCGGGAACTCGACGGCTGAGCCGCCGTCGGTTCCGGCCGGAGAGGGCTGGGGGCCCCGGCACCCCGCGGGGTGCCGGGGCCCCCAGCCCTCTCCGGCCGCCGGCCGGGTACCGCCGTCCTCGCCGGACGCGCGGCCGTGGAACTCAGATCTGGTTCAGGCCGCCGTCGGCGTACAGGTTCGAACCGGTGATGAAGCTGCTCTGCCCGGAGGCGAGGAAGGCCACGGCGGCGGCGATCTCCTCCGGGCGCCCGAGCCGGCCCAGCGGCACCCGCGCGGCCAGTTGCCGCCTGAAGCCGGCGGCCTGCTCCGGATCGGGGGCGAGCCCCGACAGGCCGGGGGTGTCGGTCGGGCCGGGCGCGACGGTGTTGACCCGGATGCCGCGTCCCTTGAGTTCGTTGGCCCAGGTCCGGGCGAACGACCGGGTGGCGGCCTTGGACGCCGCGTACACGCCGAACGCCTCATCGCCGACGTCCGCGTTGGTGGAGCCGTTCAGGATCACCGAGGCGCCGTCGTTGAGCAGGGGCAGCGCCTTCTGGACGGTGAGCAGCGTGCCCCGGACGTTGATGCCGAAGAGGGTGTCGAAGTGCTCCTCGGTGATCTGTTCGAGCGTCGCGAACGCGGCGACGGAGGCGTTGGCGAACAGGACGTCCAGGCCTCGTCCCCGGCCGCGGACGGTCTCGTAGAGCCGGTCCAGGTCTGCCGGTTCCGAGATGTCGGCGGCCACCGCGGTGGCCGCCGGACCAATCGCTTCGACGGCCGCGTCGAGTTCGGTCCCGCGCCGGCCGGTGACGAACACGTGTGCGCCCTCGGCCGCCAGCCGTACGGCACTGGCCAGACCGATTCCACTGCCGCCACCGGTGACCAGCGCGGTCTTACCTTCAAGCAGTCCCATGCGAGAACCCTCCTCCGACTTCTGCATCGATTGATGCAGAAGTCGAACGCTAGCACTTCCGCAGCGATCGATGCAGAAGCGGTAGACTGCGGTTATGAAGACCGGACAGAGCGGCCCCATCGGCCGGCCGCGGGGATTCGACGCCGACGAAGCTCTCGAGCGCGCCATGCTGGTCTTCTGGGAGCACGGCTACGAAGGGGCCAGCCTGGCCGCCCTGACCGACGCGATGGGCATCTCCACCACCAGCATGTACGCGGCCTTCGGCAACAAGGAGGAGCTGTTCCGCAAGGCCCTGGAGCGCTACACCGAGGGCCCGAGCGCCTACCTGGCCCGGGCTCTGGAGGAGCCGACCGCCCTCGGTGTCGCCGGCGCGATCCTGGCCGGCACCGTCCGCACCACCACCCGCCCGGCCCGTCCCCACGGGTGTCTGGGCGTCCAGGGCGCCCTGGCCACCGGCGACTCCGGCCGCGGCGTCCGTGACCTTCTCGCCGCCTGGCGCAACAACGGCTGCTCCCGCGTCCGGGAGCGGTTCCGGCGAGCCGTCGACGACGGCGACCTGCCCCCCGGGACCGACCCGGGGCTGCTGGCCCGCTACGTCACCACCCTGGCGTTCGGCATCGCCGTGCAGGCCGCGAGCGGTGTCGGCCGCGACGAACTCCAGGAGATGGCCGACGCCGCCCTGCGCAACTGGCCGGTGGCCCCAGAACCCTGAGAACCGCCCGGCGTCCGTCCTCGCGGGCGACCGCGCCGCACGAAGCCCCCGGGCCACGACGGGACCTCAGGACCCCTCACCGGGCGGCGTGGAGCACGGCGGGCGCTGCCCCCGTCCCCCTGCGGCGTGCGCCCGGACCGCCCACAGCTCGTGCGGCGCCTGCGCGTGCCGCACGGACCGGCTCGCGACGGTGCCCCGGCCCGCCGGACGCTGCGTGATCCCGCTCTCGCTGCCCGGGCGCTCGGGCGACCGGGCAGCGGAACTAGGACCTGCGGGCCGAGGTGACGCGGTACACGTCGTAGACGCCCTCCACCCCGCGTACCGCCTTCAGCACATGGCCCAGGTGCTTGGGATCGCCCATCTCGAAGGTGAAGCGGGAGGTCGCCACCCGGTCCCGGGAGGTCTGGACGGCCGCCGAGAGGATGTTGACGTGCTGGTCGGACAGCACCCGGGTGACGTCCGACAGCAGCCGGGAGCGGTCCAGCGCCTCGACCTGGATGGCGACCAGGAAGACCGAGGACTGGGTGGGCGCCCACTCCACGTCGAGGATGCGCTCCGGCTCGCGGGAGAGCGAGTCGACGTTGACGCAGTCGGCGCGGTGGACGGACACCCCGTTGCCGCGGGTGACGAAACCGATGATCGGGTCACCGGGCACGGGCGTGCAGCACCGGGCCAGCTTGACCCACACGTCGTCCACGCCCTTGACGACCACGCCCGGATCGGCGCTGGAACGGCGCTTGGCGCGCCTGCGCAGCGGCGGCGCGGTCTCGGCGATGTCCTCGTTGGCCGCCTCCTCCCCGCCGATGGCCGAGATGAGCTTCTGGACGACGCTCTGCGCGGAGACGTGGTTCTCGCCGATCGCGGCGTACAGCGCCGAGATGTCGGGGTAGCGCATCTCGTGCGCCAGGGTGACCAGGGAGTCGCCGGTGAGGATGCGCTGGATCGGCAGGTTCTGCTTGCGCATGGCCCGCACGATGGCTTCCTTGCCCTGCTCGATGGCCTCCTCGCGGCGCTCCTTGGAGAACCAGGCACGGATCTTGTTGCGGGCCCGGGGCGACTTGACGAAGCCCAGCCAGTCGCGGGACGGGCCGGCACCGGGCGACTTGGAGGTGAAGACCTCCACCAGGTCGCCGTTGTCGAGCGTGGACTCCAGCGGGACGAGCCGCCCGTTGACCCGCGCGCCGATGGTGCGGTGGCCGACCTCGGTGTGGACGGCGTAGGCGAAGTCCACCGGGGTGGCGCCCGCCGGGAGGGCGATCACATCGCCCTTGGGGGTGAAGACGAAGACCTCGTTGCGGGAGAGGTCGAAGCGCAGCGACTCCAGGAACTCGCCGGGGTCCTCGGTCTCCTTCTGCCAGTCCAGCAGCTGCCGCAGCCACGCCATGTCGTTGACGGCGTCGCCCTTCCTCGCGGGCGCGTCGGTGCGGACCTTGGAGGCCCCGGCCACCGCCTCCTGCTTGTACTTCCAGTGCGCGGCGATGCCGTACTCGGCGCGGCGGTGCATGTCGTAGGTGCGGATCTGCAGCTCGACCGGCTTGCCGCCCGGGCCGATGACCGTCGTGTGCAGCGACTGGTACATGTTGAACTTGGGCATCGCGATGTAGTCCTTGAACCGCCCGGGCACCGGGTTCCACCGGGCGTGGACGGTCCCCAGCGCCGCGTAGCAGTCGCGGACGGTGTCGACCAGGACGCGGATGCCCACCAGGTCGTAGATCTCGGCGAAGTCGCGGCCCCGCACGATCATCTTCTGGTAGACGCTGTAGTAGTGCTTGGGGCGGCCGGTGACGGTCGCCTTGATGCGGGCGCCGCGCAGGTCGGCCTGCACCTCGTCGATGACGGTGGCCAGGTACTCGTCCCGCTTGGGCGCGCGCTCGGCCACCAGCCGCACGATCTCGTCGTACATCTTGGGGTAGAGGATCGCGAAGGCGAGGTCCTCCAGCTCCCACTTGATGGTGTTCATGCCCAGGCGGTGGGCGAGCGGCGCGTAGATCTCCAGGGTCTCGCGGGCCTTCTGCTCCTGCTTCTCCCGCTTGAGGTAGCGCATGGTGCGCATGTTGTGCAGACGGTCCGCGAGCTTGATGACCAGTACCCGCGGGTCCCTGGCCATCGCGACGACCATCTTGCGGACCGTCTCCGCCTGGGCGGCCTCGCCGAACCTGACCTTGTCGAGCTTGGTAACGCCGTCCACGAGCAGGGCCACCTGGTCGCCGAAGTCGGCGCGCAGCGACTCCAGGCCGTACTCGGTGTCCTCGACCGTGTCGTGCAGCAGTCCCGCCATCAGGGTGGCCGGGTCCATGCCCAGCTCGGCGAGGATGGTGGTGACCGCCAGCGGATGGGTGATGTACGGGTCGCCGCTCTTGCGCTTCTGCCCGCGGTGCCAGCGCTCGGCGACCTGGTAGGCCTGCTCGATCCGGCGCAGGGTGGCGGTGTCGGCCTTGGGGTCGTTGCCCCGGACGATCCGCAGCAGCGGCTCCAGGACCGGGTTGTAGGGGCTGGAGCGCTGGACGCCGAGCCGGGCCAGCCGGGCGCGGACCCGGTTGGAGGAGCCCGAACGGCCGGAGACGCCGGAGACGGCGCGGGTGGCCGGATTCTTCTCCCGCCCGGCGTCCTTCGGGGGTGTGTTCCCGCGGTCTCCGCCGTCCCTGCGCTGCCCGCCGTCGTCGCGGTCACCACGGCTCCCGCGCTTCCCGCCCGGCTGCGCGGACGCGCCCGTGCGGCCCGGCGCCGCGGCGGGGGCCTGCGGAGGCGCGGCGGCACCGCCCGGCCCGGCGGCCGCGCCGTTCGCCCCGGAGGGCTTCGCCGGCCTGGCGTCCTGCTGCTGCGCTGCGGTGAGCGGCTGGGCCTCGTCTGGCAAGGGGCAACTCCTCGGTGGGTCCCTCCTCGTCCGGTGACAGGGTGACGGGACGAGGAGAGAGGTTCCGGCCGGGAACGGGTGGCCGGACTGCCATGGTATCGACCCCGGTCCGCGGGCGGACCGGACGCCCGCCGGGGGCGGGGACCGGGCACACCCGGGGAACCGCGAGAACCGGAGAGGGGGCCGTCCGGGTGTTCCCCGGACGGCCCCCTCCCGGAGCCGGGCGCAGCGGTTGTGCGCCGTACGGCCGCCGCGCGGGCGGCGGCTCAGACGGTGAGCACCACGTCCAGCGGGGCACCCTCCAACGCGGCCTCCAGCCGGGCCCGGCCGGGCAGGAAGCTCAGCTCCATCAGCACGGCCACCCCGGCGACCCGCGCCCCCGTGCGGCGGATGAGGCGCAGCGAGGCCTCGGCGGTGCCGCCGGTGGCCAGCACGTCGTCGATCACCAGCACCCGGTCGTCGGGCACGAGGTCCTCGGCGTGGATCTCGATCTCCGCGCTCCCGTACTCCAGCTCGTACGCCTGCGACAGGGTGGCGCCGGGCAGCTTGCCCGCCTTGCGGACGGGGATGAAACCGAGGCCGGCCCGTACCGCCGCCGGGGCGGCCAGGATGAAGCCGCGTGCCTCCAGCCCCACCACCTTGGTGGCCCCGCGCTCCCGGCACAGACCGGCCAGGACCCCGGTGAGGGCGCCGAACGCCTCCGGGTCCGCCAGCAGCGGGGTGATGTCCTTGAACAGGACACCCGGCTCGGGGTAGTCGGGCACATCGCGGATCCGGCCCGCCAGCAGCTCGCGCAGTTCCCCGGCGCCGGGGGCGGTGGTGGCCACCGGCCTCACCGCCGCCGTCCGGAGGAACGGCCCCGGCCCCGGCCACCGCCGCGGGAGGCCGGCGGACGGGGGCGCTGGGGGGCGGGACCGCCCACGGCCGGGGCCGGGGCACCGGCCGCCGAGGCCGCGGGAGCCGGGACACCGTCGGCGCCGTCCCCGCCGGAACGGGCGTCCGGTACGGTCTCCCCCGCGCCGCCGGTCTCCTCGGCGCTCTCGCCGTCCGTGCCGTCCGCGCCGCCCTTGGCACGCTTGGCCAGCACCCGCCGGTCGTGCGCCCTGATCTCCGGCTCCCGGAGCTTGAGGTCCGCCACGACCGGGGTGGCGATGAAGATCGAGGAGAACGTACCGGCGGTCAGACCGATGAACAGCGACAGCGAGATGTCCTTGAGCATGCCGCCGCCGAGCAGGCCGGTACCGATGAACAGCAGGGCCGCCACCGGGAGCAGCGCCACCACCGAGGTGTTGACGGAGCGGACCACCGTGGCGTTGATGCCGAGGTTGGCCAGCTCGCCGTAGGTGTGGCGGTTCTGCTTGAGCACACCCTGGGTCTTCTCCTTGACCTTGTCGAAGACCACCACCGTGTCGTACAGCGAGTAGCTGAGGATGGTCAGGATGCCGACCACCGTGCCCGGGGTCACCTCGAAGCCGACGATGGCGTAGACGCCGATGGTGACGATCAGGTCGTGCATCAGGGCGACCATGGCGCCCACCGCCATCCGCCACTCGAAGGCGACGGCCAGATAGACGCTCACCAGCACGATGAAGACGGCCAGGCCCTGGATGGCCTTGCTGCTCATCTGGTCGCCCCAGCTCGGCCCGACCAGCTCGGTGTCCAGCTTCTGGGTCTCCAGGCCGAGCTCGTCGGCCAGGGCCGCCCGGGTCTCCTCGGACTGCTCGGTGTCCAGTCCCGTCACCTGGATGCGCAGCGCCCCGTTGCCCAGTTCCTGGACGCGGGCCTCGTTCCCGGACGCCTCCAGGGCGGTCTCCCGCGCCTCCTCCGTGGACATCTCGACGGAGGGCGGGGTGGTGAAGACGGCGCCGCCCTGGAACTCGATGCCCATGAAGAGCCCGCGGATGCCGAGGCCGGTCAGCGAGATCACCACCAGCAGGAGGGTGACGCCGTACCAGAGCTTCCGCCGGCCGACGAAGTCGTAGCTGGCCTCTCCGCGGTACAGCTTGCCTCCGAGTTCGCCGAATCGCGACATCTCAGGCCTCCTTCGGTTCGGCGGGGGCGGCGGCCGTACGGCGGCCCCGGCGCAGCGGCGGTGTGACGCCGAGCCGTTTCGGGTCGAGCCCGGACCACGGGTGGCCGCTGACGAAGAACTTCCGGCCGGCCATGATCGTCATCAGCGGCTTGGTCAGCAGGAAGACGATGGCCAGGTCCAGGGCGGTGGTCAGGCCGAGCACGAAGGCGAAGCCCTGCACCGAGCCGACCGAGACGATGAACAGCACGGTCGCGGCGATGATCGAGACGAGGTCGGAGACCAGGATGGTCCGCCGGGCGCTCGGCCAGGCCCGCTGGAAGGCGGCCCGGATGCTGCGGCCCTCCCTGATCTCGTCCCGGATCCTCTCGAAGTAGACGATGAAGGAGTCCGCGGTGATGCCGATGGCCACGATGGCGCCGCAGATGGCCGGCAGGCTCAGCGCGAAGCCGATGGCCGGGCCCAGCAGGGTCATGACCGCGTAGGTCAGGATGGCCGCGGCCACCAGGCTGGTGATCGCGACCAGTCCCAGCACCCGGTAGTAGAAGATCAGGTAGACGATGACCAGCGCCAGGCCGATGGCGCCGGCGATCAGACCCGCCTTGAGCTGCTCGGAGCCGAGCGTGGGCGAGATCGTGGTGACGTTGCTCTCCTCGAAGCTCAGCGGCAGGGCGCCGTAGGAGAGGATGTTGGCCAGTTCCTCGGAGGACTGCTGGTTGAAGCTGCCGGAGATCTCGGCGCTGCCGCCGCCGAGGCGCTCGGAGACCCGGGGCGCGGAGACGACCTCGCCGTCGAGCACGATCGCGAACTGGTTGCGCGGCTCGGTCTGGGTGGAGAGCTGCTCGGTGATGTCGGCGAACTTCTCGGCGCCGTCCTTGTCGAACTCCATGGTGACGATCCAGCCCTGGCCCCGCTGGTCGTCGAAGACGGACGCGGCGTCCGTGACATCGGTGCCGGGGACGGCCACCGGGCCGAGCGCGTACTTGAACTGGCCGCTCTCGTCACAGGCCACGACCGACTCGGAGTCCTTCGCCAGGCCGGCCTCCCGGCCGGCCTCGGCCTGCTTCTCCTGGGTGGAGCAGTCCAGCGCGTCGAGCTTCTTCTGCAGGTCGGCGGGGACGCCGGCGTCCGGCGCCGCCGGGTCCTCGGTGCCCTCGGCCGGCTCGGTGGTCCCGGGGGAGGCCGCGGGGTCGTCCGCGGGTGCGGACGCCTCAGGGGTCTCGGAGGCGTCGGCCTTCAGGTCGTCGGTGACGGCACGGCCCTGGTCGGGAGGACTGGACGAGGAGGTGGCGGAGGGCTCGTCGGTCTTCTCGTCCTTCTCGCCGTCCCGCGCCTCCTCGTCCGCCCCGGCACCGCTCGACGGGCTGCCCGACGGACTCGCCGTGGGCTCGGCCGTGGGCTCGGCCTGGGGCGGGGCCGCGGGGGCGAGG
Source organism: Streptomyces carminius (assembly GCF_002794255.1). Lineage (GTDB taxonomy): Bacteria > Actinomycetota > Actinomycetes > Streptomycetales > Streptomycetaceae > Streptomyces > Streptomyces carminius. The sequence goes on along the minus strand of NZ_PGGW01000067.1, from coordinate 254,201 downwards.
GAGAGCACCGGGCGGAACGCGAGCTGGGCCGTGGTGCCGACCTGGTCACGGGCCTGCTTCTCGTCGGTGCCCCGCGGGATGTTGATGACGATGTTCTCGTCACCCTGGGTCCGTACCTCTGCCTCGGCGACACCCAGACCGTTGACCCGCCGCTCCATGATGGAGACGGCGGTGTTCATGTTGGTCTCGTTGATCGCGTTTTCCTTGCCGGGCTCGCTCTTCGCGGTGAGCGTGATGCTGGTGCCGCCGGCGAGGTCGATGCCCAGGCGGGGCGTGGTGTGCCCGGAGAGGAACATCCCTCCGGTGAGCGCCACCGTGCTCACCAGAAGGACCATCAGGGCGCGCCACGGCCGCCCCTGGGAGCCCGGGGCTCTGCGGCCTTTCTTCGGTGCTGCCACCTTCTCTGATCTCCCTGTCCAGCCGCCCGCGCCCGTTGGTCGCCGTGCGGCGTGCGAAGTGGTCGTGAGGACATGCGGCGCCGCCGGGCCCGGTGGGACCGGCGGCGGAGCGGCTACCTGGAGTCGGCGTCTCCGTCCCGCTTGGCGTCCTTGGCCTCCGCGCCCTCGGGCTCCGCGTCGTCGGCGGGGGCGACGACGGGGTCGCCGGCGGGGGTGCCGTCCGTCTTGCTCAGGCTCGGCCCGCCCGCGTCGCCGGCGGTCAGCGAGGAGGCGTCGTCCGGGACCGCCGGGGCGTCGTCGTCCGGCTCCGGGTCACCGTTGACGATGCGGTCGTACTCGTCGGCCTCCAGAACGGCGCCGATGGCGTTCTTGGCGTAGACGGCGGGCACTCCCGGCGCGACCTCCAGGAGAACCGTGTCGGCGTGGACCTCCTTCACCAACGCGTACATGCCGCCGATGGTCCGCACACCGGTACCCGGCTGCATCTGGTCTCGCATCTGCGCGGCCTGCTGCTGCTTCTTCTTGGCCGACCGCGTCATCAGGAACATGGCCCCGATGAGTACGACGAAGGGGAGGAGAGTGATGATGTCCACGGCGGAAGGTTTCCTTCACACGACCGCCTGCTCGGCGGCCTGGTCTTCGGGGGTGGTCATGCCGTCCGGGACGGAAGGCATCGGCGGAGTCTAAGCGAGCCCGCGCCTGGGGAACAACGTCAAGCATGGCACCGGGGTTCCGCTCCGGACGACCCGCTGTGCCCTCACCCGCCGAACAGTCCCCGCTGCCCCGGTCCGCCCGGTGCCGGCGGCGGTGACTGCTGGGGCGGAGTGAGGCCCAGGTGGGCCCAGGCGGCGGGGGTGGCGACCCGGCCGCGGGGGGTACGGGCCAGCAGTCCCTCGCGGACGAGGAACGGTTCGGCGACCTCCTCGACGGTCTCGCGCTCCTCCCCCACCGCGACGGCCAGGGTGGACAGTCCCACCGGCCCGCCGCCGAACAGTCTGAGCAGGGCGTCGAGTACCGCCCGGTCCAGCCGGTCCAGCCCTCTGCCGTCCACCTCGTAGACCGCCAGCGCCCGCGCGGCGATCTCCCTGGTGATCACACCGTCCGCCTTGACCTGGGCGAAGTCCCGCACCCGGCGCAGCAGCCGGTTGGCGATACGGGGGGTGCCGCGGGAACGCCCGGCGATCTCGGCGGCGCCCTCGGCATCCACCTCCACGTCCAGCAGCAGGGCGGAGCGGTGGACCACCCGTTCCAGCTCGGCCGGCTCGTAGAACTCCATGTGGGCGGTGAAGCCGAAGCGGTCGCGCAGCGGCGGCGGCAACAGCCCGGCCCGGGTGGTGGCGCCCACCAGGGTGAAGGGCGGCAGTTCCAGGGGGATGGCGGTGGCCCCGGGCCCCTTGCCGACGATGACGTCGACCCGGAAGTCCTCCATCGCCATGTAGAGCATCTCCTCGGCGGGCCGGGACATCCGGTGGATCTCGTCGAGGAAGAGCACCTCGCCCTCGGTGAGGGAGGACAGGATCGCGGCCAGGTCCCCGGCGTGCTGGATGGCCGGTCCGGAGGTGATCCGGATGGGCGCGCCCATCTCCGCGGCGATGATCATGGAAAGGGTGGTCTTGCCGAGCCCGGGGGCGCCGGAGAGCAGTACGTGGTCGGCGGTGCCGCCGCGGGCCCGGGCGGCGCGCAGCACCAGGTCCAGTTGCTCGCGCACCTTGGGCTGACCGATGAACTCCGCCAGGTCCTTGGGGCGCAGAGCCGCCTCGACGGCGGTGTCCTCGGAGTCCGCGGCGGCGCCCACCAGGCGCTCGGCGCCGTCGGCGGCACCGGACGGCCCGTAGGCCTGCTCGTCGTGCTCGTCGCGCTCGTCGTGCCTGCCGTACTCGTCCGGGGTCATACGGACCGCCTCCCCGTGCCGGCCACCGGGCCGTGGGGGGCGGGCGGCGCCAGGTGTGGCGCCTGGTCCGGCAGACGGCCGGGAAGAGGGGCGGAGGGCGGGGAGTGCGGCGTCATCGTCGGTCTCTCGTCGGTCTTCTCGTCTGCCGGTCTTCTCGTCTGCCGGTCCGCCGGGCGGCCGCGGGCGGCTCAGCGTGCGCGGTTCAGGGTCTGCAGGGCGGCCCGCAGCAGCCGGGGCACCTGCGGGCTGTCTCCCCCGGCGAGCGCCGCCTCGGCCTGCGGGGCCACGGCGGCGACCGCGTCCTCCGCCTCACGGGGCGCGTAGCCGAGCCCGACCAGGGCGGCGTGCAACTGCTCGCGCCAGCCGGGCGGAGCGGCGGCGCCCGCGCCGCGGGAGGCCGCCGCGGTACCGGTGCCCACCGGTTCGCCGAGCCGGTCCCGCAGCTCCAGCAGCAGCTTCTGCGCCCCCTTCTTCCCGATGCCGGGCACGGCGGTGAGCGCCTTCTCGTCACCGGTGGAGACCGCCAGCCGCAGCGCGTCGGGGCTGTGCACGGCGAGCATCGCCTGGGCCAGCCTCGGTCCCACTCCGCTGGCGGTCTGGAGCAGTTCGAAGACCTGCCGTTCGTCGTCGTCGGCGAAGCCGTACAGCGTGAGCGAGTCCTCCCGGACGACCAGCGAGGTGGCCAGCCGGGCGGGCCGGCCGGTCCGCAGTCCGGCCAGGGTGCCGGGGGTGCAGTGGACGGCCATACCGATCCCGCCCACCTCGATCACCGCGGTGTCCGGGGTGAGGACGGCGACCGGTCCGGAGACGAAGGCGATCATCGGGTGCCCCTCGGGGTGCGTACGGCCGGTGCGGCGGCACGGGCCCGCAGGCGCGCCTGCTGGAGCCGGTGCTGCGCGGGGGCGCGCCAGATGTGGCAGATGGCCAGGGCCAGGGCGTCGGCGGCGTCGGCCGGTTTCGGCGGGGCGTCCAGCCGCAGCAGTCTGGTCACCATCGCGCCGACCTGCTCCTTGCCCGCCCGGCCGCTGCCGGTGACGGCGGCCTTGACCTCGCTGGGGGTGTGCAGGGCGACGGGCAGTCCGCGCCGGGCCGCGCAGAGCATGGCGACCGCGCTGGCCTGCGCGGTGCCCATCACGGTGCGGACGTTGTGCTGGCTGAAGACCCGCTCCACGGCGACGGCGTCGGGCCGGTGCTCCTCCAGCCACTCCTCGATGCCGCGCTCGACGACCACCAGCCGCTCCGCGGTCTCGGCGTCGGCGGAGGTGCGGACGACCCCGACCCCGGCCATCCGCAGCGGACGGCCCGGGACCCCCTCCACCACGCCGATGCCGCAGCGGGTCAGCCCCGGATCCACGCCGAGCACACGCACCGCGGCCCCCTCTCGTCCACCTGGTCGTTCGGTCAGCTGTTCCCGCAGGCTACCGGCCGCCACCGACAGCACCGGCGGAGGCGGCCGGCAGGACGGGCGGGGAAACGGACGGGGACCCGGCTGGGAGCGGGTCCGGGCCGGGCCCGGGTCAGGCGTCGACCTTCGCCATGACCTCGTCGGACACGTCGAAGTTGGCGAAGACGTTCTGCACGTCGTCGCTGTCCTCCAGGGCGTCGATGAGCTTGAAGATCCTGCGCGCGCCCTCCTCGTCCAGCTCCACCTGCATGGTGGGCACGAAGTTGGCGTCCGCCGAGTCGTAGTCGATGCCCGCCTCCTGCAGGGCGGTGCGCACCGCGACCAGATCGCCGGGCTCGCTGACGACCTCGAAGCTCTCACCGAGGTCGTTGACCTCCTCGGCGCCCGCGTCCAGCACGGCAGCCAGCACGTCGTCCTCGGACAGCTCCCCCTTGGGGACGATGACCACGCCCTTGCGGTTGAACAGGTACGACACCGAGCCGGGATCGGCCATGGAGCCGCCGTTGCGGGTCATGGCGACACGCACGTCGGAGGCGGCGCGGTTGCGGTTGTCGGTGAGGCACTCGATCAGGACCGCCACCCCGTTGGGGCCGTACCCCTCGTACATGATCGTCTGGTACTCGGCGCCGCCGGCCTCCAGGCCCGCGCCGCGCTTGACCGCACGATCGATGTTGGTGTTGGGGACCGAGCTCTTCTTCGCCTTCTGGATGGCGTCGTACAGGGTGGGGTTGCCGTCGGGATCGGCGCCGCCGAGCCGGGCCGCGACCTCGATGTTCTTGATCAGCTTGGCGAAGAGCTTGCCGCGCTTGGCATCGATCACGGCCTTCTTGTGCTTGGTGGTTGCCCACTTGGAGTGGCCGGACACAGCCTCGCTCCTTCATGTCGCCGACGGAGGAATCAACGCGCCGATCCTACCGCCGGATCACCGTGCCGCCGCGCGCACCATGTCCGCGAAGAGCCGGTGCACCCGGTGGTCCCCGGTGAGTTCGGGGTGGAAGGCGGTGGCCAGCAGCCGGCCCTGGCGCACCGCGACGGCGTGGCCGTCGACATGCGCCAGCTCCGCCACCTCCGCTCCGGTGGACTCCACCCAGGGCGCGCGGATGAAGACGCCCTCGACCGGCCCGCCCGGCACACCCGCGACCTCGACGGCCGCCTCGAAGGACTCGTTCTGCCGGCCGAAGGCGTTGCGGCGCACGATCATGTCGATGCCGCCGACGGTCTCCTGCCCGGAGCGGGGGTCGAGGATCTTGTCCGCGAGCATGATCATGCCCGCGCAGGACCCGTAGACGGGCAGTCCCGCGCGGACCCGCTCGCGCAGCGGCTCCAGCAGCCCGAAGGCCGCGGCCAGCTTGGAGATCGTGGTGGACTCCCCGCCGGGGATCACCAGTCCGTCGACCGCGGCCAGCTCCTCGGCGCGGCGGACGGACCGCGCCGTGACCCCGGCCGCGGTGAGCGCGGTCAGATGCTCCCGTACGTCGCCCTGGAGGGCGAGGACTCCGACGGTGACATCACCGGTGACGCCGGTGACGGTGTCCGCGGTGGTGCCTGCGGTCACGGGTGTGCCTCCCTGGATGCTCGCGGGTGGACCGGGCGGCCCGCGGTGCGCGGGCCGCCCGGTGCGCCGGGCCGTGCCGGAATCGCGCGGGACGCGCTCACCAGCCCCGGCCGGCGAAGCGCTCGGCCTCGGTGAGGGTGTCGCAGTTGATGCCGACCATGGCCTCGCCCAGTCCCCGGGACACGTCCGCGACGACCTTGGGGTCGTCGTAGAAGGTGGTGGCCTTCACGATGGCGGCGGCGCGCCGGGCCGGATCGCCGGACTTGAAGATGCCCGAGCCGACGAAGACCCCCTCGGCACCGAGCTGACGCATCAGCGCGGCGTCGGCCGGGGTGGCCACACCGCCCGCGGAGAACAGCACGACCGGCAGCCTGCCGAGCTCGGCGACCTCACTGACCAGCTCGTACGGGGCGCGCAGCTCCTTGGCCGCGGCGTACAGCTCGTTGTTGTCCAGCGCGCGCAGCCGGCCGATCTCGTTCTTGATCTGGCGCAGGTGGCGGACGGCCTCGACGACGTTGCCGGTGCCGGCCTCGCCCTTGGAGCGGATCATGGCCGCGCCCTCGGCGATCCGGCGCAGGGCCTCGCCCAGGTTGGTGGCACCGCAGACGAAGGGCGTGGTGAAGGCCCACTTGTCACTGTGGTTGACCTCGTCGGCCGGGGTGAGGACCTCGGACTCGTCGATGTAGTCCACGCCGAGCGCCTGGAGCACCTGGGCCTCGACGAAGTGCCCGATACGGGACTTGGCCATCACGGGGATGGAGACGGCCCCGATGATGCCCTCGATCATGTCGGGGTCGGACATGCGGGCGACCCCGCCGTCCTTGCGGATGTCGGCGGGCACCCGCTCCAGGGCCATGACCGCGACGGCACCGGCGTCCTCGGCGATCTTCGCCTGCTCCGGTGTGACGACATCCATGATCACGCCGCCCTTGAGCTGCTCGGCCATACCGCGCTTGACGCGTGCGGTGCCGGTCGCGGGGGCGGTTTCGGACGTGCTGGAAGCGGTGCTGGGCAAGCTGGACAAGATGTGACCTCACTCGACGACGTTGGGACGGCGGCCGGGGACGTGCCCGCGGCGGGCGGCACCGGACCGCGGGACGGAACGGGCGGGAATGGGCGGAAGCGGGACCGGACGCCCGGCCGTACGGTGAACCCATCGTAGGTCCGTTCGATTCCCCTCCGGGGCCGTCACCCGGTCCAGTTCTCGGTGATCCGTACTACAGAACCGATGAAACGGGCCACTGGCCCGGACCGCAAGGGCCAATCAGAAGTCAGTGGCCTTCACGGCCGGAGCCCGTCCGGTCCGCCAGCACGGCAGGTGGCTCGTCGTCCATCTCGAACGCCAGGGGGAAGGGAGCGTGTCCGGCCAGCCGGAACCAGCGCACCTTGCGGTGGCGGCGCAGTGCGCGGGCGGCCCGTACCGCGTCGTTGTGGAAGCGGCGCGCCATCGGCACCCGGCGCACCCCGGCGGTCAGCTCCTCGACGGCCTGCTCGCCGCCCGGTGCCGCCCGGACCGCCTCCAGCTGGGCGCTCTCGGCGAACACCGCCCGCAGCGCCTGACTGAGCTCGCTCTCGGCGACCTCCCGCTGCTCCTCCTCGGCCTGCCGGGCGTCATGGGCGGCCTGGTACAGCAGGATCGACGCGGCCGGGTCGAGCACTCCGGCGGTGGCCAGTTCCTGGGCCACCGAGGCACGCCGCAGCAACTGCGCGTCCAGCGCGGCCCGGGCCGCGTCGATCCGGGCGTGCAGCCGGTCCAGCCGCCCGGCGGTCCAGCTCAGGTAGCAGGCGACGAGCAGCAGCGCCGCCGCGATCCAGATGATCGTGGTGGTCACGGTTTCGGTCCCCCGTCACTCATGAGTGGCTCAGTCCCTGACCAGACCCAGCCGGGCCCGCAGCCCGATCCGCTCGTCCGGCGCCACCGAGGCCGCTCCGTCGGCGACGGTCTCGTAGACGGCGAGGATGTCGGCGCCGACGGTGGGCCAGTCGAAACGGCGGACATGGCGGCTGCCCCGTTCGCGCAGCGCGGTCCGGCGGGCCGGATCGGCCAGCAGCCGCACCGCGGCGGCGGCCAGCGCGTCCGCGTCCTCGTTGGCGTACAGCTCGCCGGCCTCTCCCCCGTCCAGCACCTGGACGAAGGCGTCGAGGTCGCTGGCCAGCACCGGGGCCCCGGCGGACATCGCCTCGACGAGGATGATGCCGAAGGACTCGCCGCCGGTGTTGGGCGCGACGTACAGGTCGACGCTGCGCAGCAGCCGTGCCTTGTCCTCGTCGCCGACCATGCCCAGGAACTCCACCTGTCGGCGGAGCTCGCGCGGCAGGGAGTCGACGGCCTCCTTCTCGTCGCCGCGCCCGGCCACCAGCAGCCGGGTGCCGGGGCGTTCGGCGAGGATCCGCGGCAGGGCCCGCATCAGGACGGGCAGGCCCTTGCGGGGTTCGTCGATGCGGCCTATGAAGCCGATCGTGTCCGCCCCGTCCCGGCCCTGCCACTCGGCCCTGGGCCCGGCGCCGGCGAAGAAGCCGACGTCCACTCCGTTGGGGATGACGACCGCGTCCCCGCCCAGATGCTCCACCAGGGTGCGGCGGGCGTACTCGCTGACCGCGATCCGCGCGCTGATCTTCTCCAGCGCGGGCTGGAGGATCGGGTACGCGGCGATCATCGCCCGGGAGCGCGGGTTGGAGGTGTGGAAGGTGGCCACGATCGGCCCCTGCGCCGCCCAGCAGGCGAGCAGGGCCAGCGAGGGGGTGGCGGGCTCGTGGATGTGCAGGACGTCGAAGTCGCCCTCGTGCACCCAGCGGCGGACGCGCGCGGCGGACAGGAAACCGAAGTTCAGCCGGGCCACCGAGCCGTTGTACGGGACGGGCACGGCCCGCCCCGCGGAGACGACGTACGGCGGCAGGGGGGTCTCGTCGTCGGCCGGGGCGAGGACGGACACCTCGTGCCCGAGGTCGATCAGGTGCTGCGCCAGGTCCCGGATGTGGAACTGGACGCCGCCGGGAACGTCCCAGGAGTACGGGCAGACGATGCCGATTCTCAACGCTTCTCCGTTTCCGGGCCTGTCTCGGCGACCGCTCCGGCGGCCGCCGAGGACCGCGGCTCCAGGTCCGCCGACCACAGCCGCTGCAGCATGTGCCAGTCCTCGGGGTGCTCGGCGATACCGGCGGCGAAGCCGTCGGCCATCGCCTGGGTCATGGCGGCGGCCTTCTCCCGCCGGGTGCCCTCGGCCGGCACCTCGACGGGCGGCAGGACACGGCCCTTCATCACGGGCGGTTCGCCGAACCACAGATGGGCCGGCAGCAGCGCCGCGCCGGTCTGCAGGGCCAGCATGGCGGGTCCGGCGGGCATCCGGGCCGGCTCGCCGAAGAACTCCACCTCGATCCCGGAGGCGGACAGGTCGCGGTCGGCCACCAGGGCCACCAGCCCGCCGGCACGCAGCCGGCGGGCCAGGGTGCCGAAGGCGGCACCGCCGGTGTGCGGCAGCACCTCCATGCCCAGGCTCTCGCGGTAGGCGACGAAGCGGTCGAACAGGGACTCCGGTTCCAGCCGCTCGACGACGGTGGTGAAGGGGATGCCCAGGCCGGCGGTGAGATAGGCGCCGGCCAGGTCCCAGTTGCCCATGTGCGGCAGGGCCAGTACCACGCCGCGGCCGGAGTCGAGTGTGCCGGTGAGCCGGTCCAGGTCCTCGACGTGGACGCTCTCCCGGATGCGCCGCTCGCTCCACACCGGCAGCCGGAAGGACTCCATCCAGTAGCGCAGGTAGGAGCGCATCCCGGCGCGGGACAGCTCGGCCAGCCGCTGCGGCCCCGCGCCGGGCACGACCCGGGCGTAGTTGGCCTCCAGCCGCCGCACCCCCCGGCCCCGGCGGCGCCACGCGGCGTCGGCGACGGTACGGCCCAGGGCCGCGGCGGCGGGCTCGGGGAGCCGCCTGACCGCGCTCCAGCCGAGCCGGTACAGGCCGTCGGTCAACCGGTCCTTCACGCGTTCTCGCTCCTGTGTCCGCTCCGGCCGGACGCGGGTGTGCCGCTCCCGGACGCCCCGCCCGCCGCCGGACCGTCCGCCGGCGCCGTCCGTTCCCCGCCCGCCCGCTCCGCGGCGTCCGCCTCGGTGGCCTCCCGGCGCACGGTCACCATCCGCTGCAGGATCGTCACCAGGCTGCCCGCGGCGACCACCCACAGGGCGACGGGGAGCAGGATCCCGATGTGCGGGACGCCGAAGGTCGCCTCGAACCCGGCGAGCCCGGCGCACACCAGGCTGATCACCAGCCGCTCGGCCCGCTCGACCAGGCCGTTGACGTTCACCGGCAGACCGATGCTCTCGCCGCGCGCCTTGGTGTACGACACCACCTGGCCGCTCGCCAGGCAGAAGACCGCCACCGCGCACAGCACCGGGTCCTCGCCCCGGCCCGCGTACCACAGCGCGATCCCGCCGAAGACCGCCGCGTCCGCGACCCGGTCCAGGGTGGAGTCGAGGAAGGCGCCCCAGCGGCTGGAGCGCCCCGACTGCCGCGCCATCGTGCCGTCGACCAGGTCGGAGAAGACGAACAGCGTGATGACGACGGCGCCCCAGAAGAACTCGCCGCGCGGGAAGAAGACCAGGGCTCCCGCCATGACCCCGCCGGTGCCGATGAGGGTCACCGTGTCCGGGCTGACGCCCAGCCTGAGGAGCAGAGCGGCGAACGGCGTGAGGACACGCGTGAAGAAAGCACGCGCGTACTTGTTCAGCATGGCCTTCCCGGGGGTTGATGCGGGCCGGTGGCCAGGGAGCCGCCGGCGGGCCCATCGTAGTCAGCCCCCGCCGGCCCGCCACGGGCCGGGCACCCGGAGCCGATCATGTCCGGATACGACCGTTACGGAACCTCCCGCTCCGTGTGCGCCGAGTATCGGCATGCGCCACGTATGGACGGAGTCCGGCCCCGGTGGGACGCTCGGAAGCAGCACATCCCGTGCGAGGTGCGCGACCCATCCGATCCGAGCATCCGGCCCCGCGGGGCCGACCGGGAGGCGGAAGCCATGGGCGACAGGACGAGCACACACCCCGGGGCCGCCGGCAGGGCACCGGTGGCCGACCGGCCCGGTTCCATCCGGAACGTGGTACTGGTCGGCCACCGCGGCTCGGGGAAGACGACGCTGGTGGAGGCCCTGGCCCTGACCTCGGGCGCGGTGGGCCGCGCGGGCCGGGTCGAGGACGGCGACAGCCTCTCCGACCACGACGGGATCGAGCACCGGCAGCAGCGCTCGGTGCAGCTCTCGCTGGTGCCCGTGCAGTGGCGCGGCACCAAGATCAACCTACTGGACACCCCGGGTTACGCCGACTTCGTCGGAGAGCTGAGGGCCGGTCTGCGGGCGGCGGACGCGGCCCTCTTCGTCGTCTCCGCCGCGGACGGGGTGAACGGCTCCACCCGGTTGCTGTGGGAGGAGTGCGCGGCGGTCGGCATGCCGCGCGCCCTGGTCATCACCCATCTGGAGGCGTCGCGCGCGGACTTCGGCGAGATGACCGAGGTCTGCCGGCAGGTCTTCGGGGCCGACGACCCCGACGCCGTGCTCCCCCTGTACCTGCCCCTGCACGGGGAGCCGGGCCGCGACGGGCACGCCCCGGTCGCCGGGCTGATCGGGCTGCTGTCCCGGCGGATCTTCGACTACTCCTCCGGCGAGCGCGCCGAACGCGCCCCTGACCCCGGCCACCTGCCCCTGATCGAGGAGGCCCGCAACCGGCTCATCGAGGGCATCATCGCCGAGAGCGAGGACGAGACCCTCATGGACCGCTACCTCGGCGGCGCGGAGATCGACGTGCAGACGCTGGTCGCGGACCTGGAGAAGGCCGTCGCCCGCGGCTCCTTCCACCCCGTCCTGGCCGCCGCCCCCGCGGCGGGAGGCGCCCGGCAGGGCCTGGGCACCGTGGAACTGCTGGAACTGATCACCGGCGGTTTCCCCACCCCCGAGGAGCGGGAGATCCCGCTGGTCACCACCCCCGACGGACGGCCCCGCGCCCCCCTGTCCTGCGACCCGGACGGCCCGCTGGCGGCCGAGGTCGTCAAGACCTCCTCCGACCCCTACGTCGGCCGGATGTCGCTGGTGAGGGTCTTCTCCGGCACCCTGCGCCCGGACGCCACCGTGCACGTGTCCGGCCACGGCATGGCCGACCGCGGTCATGAGGACCACGACGAGGACGAGCGCGTCGGCGCCCTGTCCGCCCCCTTCGGCAGGCAGCAGCGGCAGCTGCCCAGGGCCGTCGCGGGCGATCTGGCCTGTGTCGCCAAACTCTCCCGGGCCGAGACCGGCGACACCCTGTCGGACAAGGACGACCCGCTGCTGATGGAGCCCTGGGTGATGCCCGACCCGCTGCTGCCGGTCGCCGTCGAGGCGCACGGCCGGGCCGACGAGGACCGGCTCTCCCAGGGGCTGGCCCGGCTGACCGCCGAGGATCCCACCCTGCGCCTGGAGCAGAACCCCGACACCCGCCAGGTGGTGCTGTGGTGCATGGGCGAGGCGCACCGGGACGTGGCACTGGAGCGGCTGCGCACCCGCTGCGGGGTGCGGGTGGACGCCGTGCCCCACAAGGTGGCCCTGCGCGAGACCTTCGCCGAGCCGGCCGCCGGGCGCGGCCGGCACGTCAAGCAGTCCGGCGGCCACGGCCAGTACGCCGTCTGCGAGATCACCGTGGAGCCGCTGCCGGCCGGCTCCGGCATCGAGTTCGTCGACCGGGTGGTGGGCGGTGCCGTACCGCGCCAGTTCATCCCTTCGGTGGAGAAGGGCGTACGGGCCCAGGCCGCGCGCGGGGTGGCCGCCGGGCACCCGCTGGTGGACTTCCGGGTCACGCTCACCGACGGCAAGGCGCACTCGGTGGACTCCTCCGACGCCGCCTTCCAGACGGCCGGCGCCCTGGCCCTGCGCGAGGCGGCCTCCGGAGCGCGGATCCATCTGCTGGAGCCGGTCGCCGAGGTGCGGGTGTCGGTGCCCGACGAGTACGTGGGCACGGTGATGAGCGATCTGTCGGGCCGGCGCGGCAGGGTCGTCGGCACCGAGCAGATCCCCGGCGGCACCACCCTGGTCCGCGCGGAGGTCCCGGAGACCGGGCTCGACCGCTACGCGGTGGACCTGCGGTCCCTCACCCACGGCACGGGCCGGTTCGCCCGCTCCTACGCGCGCCACGAGCCGGTGCCGCGGCAACTGGCCGCCAGGATCCGCGAGCAGGCCGAAAGCGGCGTGGTGTGACGACGGATTGAGGCTACGCTGAAACGGAACGCGCAACCGCACGCGCAACGGCACGCACCCGGGCGCGTCGGTGCGCAACAGGTGTACGGCGGGCCCGGGTTGGGAACGGTGGAGACGGTCCTGTCGCCGGACGGCAGAGCGGAGTGGGGGCACCATTGGCGGGCTTCGATGACGGCGCGGGCGCGTACGACTTCAGTCCCGGTGCGCAGATCCCGCTGACCGGGAGCGGCGGGCAGACCGCGCCCACCCAGGCGCTCGCCTCGGCCGCCTACCGCGACGGCCCGGTGACGGACCTGACCGCGGCGAACGAGAACGCCAAGGTCTCGGCACCCCGGTTCTCGCTCTTCGAGCCGAACCTGGGCGAGGCCTTCGCCCGGGCCGTCCAGACGCGGATGCTCGGCGCCGGCCGCAAACCGCTGATCCAGTCCTTCGGCTGCGAGCCGCAGACCGTGGTCGAGCACTGCCTGGCGGCCAACCGCATCCGCCGGGAGCGGGACATCCGGCTCACCGCCGTGATGGTGGTCTTCGGGCTGCTCTTCCTGCCCGGCGTCCTGCTGTGGCTCGGCGGGTTCCAGCTGCGCCGGACCCTGGCGGGTGCCCAGGACAAGAGCTCCGGGCTGCTGGGCGCCGTCGCGATCGCCGCGCTGGGCGTGCTCGCGGTGATCTTCGTCGTCATGCTGCCGTTCACCGGGTTCTGGGGGATCTACCTGCGCGTCATGCTGGTCGCCCCGGTCGTCGGCTGGCTGCTGGCCAAACGGATCTGCGAGCGCTACGCCAAGGATCTGCGGTCCCGCTGGGCGGGGCTGCTCAGCGGCGGCGGCATAGGCGCCAAGATCCCCGAGGCCGTGCCGCACGCCCCCGGGGACGCGGGTGCCGAGACGATCCGGCTGAACCTGGCCAAGCTGGCGGCCGAGCAGCGCAGCAATCTCGTCTTCTACGCCGGCCCCAAGGGCATCCTCGGCATGGGTACCCGCTGGGGAAGCTGGCAGCTCGCCGAGGAGCTGGTGCCCGCCGAGCCCGGCAGCGAGATCAACCCCTTCCGCAGCTGGGACGTGGCCCGCGCGATCCACGACCGGCTGCGCCTGCTGGAGCGCACCCCGGTGCACACCGGGGGCTTCCCCGCCCCCGTCGTCCGGCACTGGGTCGTCGCACCGATCGGGGAGGGCGCCGGCGAAGTGTCCCGTCCGGACGGCCAGGAGGTCGAGGCGTACAGCTTCAAGGACTTCGAGGTCCAGCGGATCTGCAACGAGCAGCAGTTCGGCAGCGGCAACCGCCACTACCTCGGTGTCCAGTTCATCCTGTGGGACGGCCAGCTGGTGCTGACCATGCTGGTCAACGTGACCCTCCTCCACCACACCCTGCGCATCGAGGTCACCGGCCACGCGCTGGGCCCGGTGCACCCGGCCTTCTTCGGCAAGCCCTCACCGAGGAAGAAGACGGTCTCCAAGTCGGTCCGGTTCTGGGAGACCAAGGACATCGAGCTCCCCCTGATCGAGGCCAAGGAGGTGGTGCGGCTGGCGGCCCGCGCCCCGCTGACCTGGTTCCCGCCGGTGCTGGACTTCCTGGGCGGCAAGCTGTCCCTGCCCGAGCCCTTCGGGCTGCGGCACGTGTGGGCCGACAAGCCGTGGCGGCACCGCTTCATGGCCGACGACGCCCTGCGGACGGCCACACCGGTGCTGCGGGCGGTGCACGCGGCGGTCCTGAAGGTGCTGCAGGAGAACGGCGTGGACACCGAGAAGTTCGGTGCCCGCTCGCTGGCGCTCAGCGGTCAGGTGCAGGCCGCCGAACCGGGGCAGCCGGACCTCTACAACCTCTGACCCGGCCCCTGACGGCCCCGTTCCCCGGTGCGCGCCGGACGACGCGAACCGCCCCGCCCCCTGCCGGGACGGGGCGGCCGGGTTCGCCGTCGCGGAGCCGCCGCCGGGTCTCAGCCGGCGGGCCAGGCCTCGGCGAGCATCCGGCGGGTGTCGGCCAGGAGCTGGGGCAGCACCCTGGTGTGCCCCACCACCGGCATGAAGTTGGTGTCCCCTCCCCAGCGCGGCACGATGTGCTGGTGCAGATGGGCGGCGATCCCGGCGCCCGCCACCGCACCCTGGTTCATCCCGATGTTGAACCCCTGCGCCCCGGAGGCCGCGCGCAGCGCCCGCATCGCCCGCTTGGTGTGCTCGGCCAGTTCCGCCGTCTCCTCGTCCGTGAGGTCGGTGTAGTCGGCGACGTGCCGGAAGGGGACCACCATCAGATGGCCACCGGTGTACGGATAGAGGTTGAGCACCGCGTAGACGTACTCGCCTCGGGCGAGCACCAGCCCGTCCTCGTCGGACTTGGCCGGGATGGAGCAGAACGGGCAGCCGTCGCCGGCCCCCGGGCCGCTCGGCTTGTTCTCCCCCTGGATGTAGGCCATCCGGTGGGGCGTCCACAGGCGCTGAAAGGCGTCCGGCGACCCCACTCCGATCTGCTGCTCCGGCTCGCTGCTCATGCTGGCCAGCATAAAGCGCCCACCGGTGGCCGTACGCCCCGCGGGGACGGCTCCACCGGAGGCCGTCCCCGCGGGAGTCCCCGCTGCCGCGGGGACCGGGTCACACCTGGATCCGGCGCTCCACCGCGTCGGCGATCTCGGCGATCGCCTCGTCACGCGGAACGCCGTTCTTCTGCGAGCCGTCCCGGTAACGGAAGCTGACCGCCCCGGCCGCCATGTCCTCGTCCCCGGCGATGACCATGAACGGCACCTTGTTCTTCTGCGCGTTCCTGATCTTCTTCTGCATCCGGTCCGCGGAGGAGTCCACCTCCACCCGCAGCCCGGCGGCCTTCGCCCGCACGGCGAACTCCTCCAGATACGGGACGTGCGCGTCACCGATCGGGATGCCGACCGCCTGGACCGGAGCCAGCCAGGCCGGGAAGGCACCCGCGTAGTGCTCCAGCAGCACGGCGAAGAACCGCTCGATACTGCCGAACAGCGCCCGGTGGATCATCACCGGCCGCTGCCGGGAGCCGTCGGGGGCGGTGTACTCCAGGTCGAAGAGCTCGGGAAGGTTGAAGTCGACCTGGATGGTGGACATCTGCCAGGTCCGGCCGATGGCGTCCCGCGCCTGCACCGAGATCTTCGGCCCGTAGAAGGCGGCGCCACCCGGGTCCATGACCAGTTCCAGCCCCTGCTTTCCGGCGGCCCGGCGCAGGATCTCGGTGGCCTCCTCCCAGTTCTCGTCCGTCCCGACGAACTTCTCCGGGTCCTTGGTGGACAGCTCCAGGTAGAAGTCCGCCAGGCCGTAGTCGCGCAGCAGGTCGAGCACGAAGGTCAGCAGCGAGTCGAGCTCGTCCGCCATCTGCTCCCTGGTGCAGTAGATGTGCGCGTCGTCCTGGGTGAAGCCCCGCGCCCGGGTCAGACCGTGCACGACACCCGACTTCTCGTAGCGGTACACGGTGCCGAACTCGAACAGCCGCAGGGGCAGCTCGCGGTACGAACGCCCCCGCGCGTCGAAGATCAGGTTGTGCATGGGGCAGTTCATGGGCTTGAGGTAGTAGTCCACGCCCTCGTCGAGCTTCATGGGCGGGTACATGCCGTCGGCGTACCAGTCCAGGTGGCCCGACTTCTCGAAGAGCTTCCCCTTGGTGGCGTGCGGGGTGTAGACGAACTCGTAGCCCGCCTCCTCGTGGCGCCTGCGGGAGTAGTCCTCCATGGTGCGGCGGATGATGCCGCCCCTGGGGTGGAAGACCGCGAGGCCCGAGCCGATCTCCTCCGGGATGGAGAACAGGTCCAGCTCGGCGCCGAGCTTGCGGTGGTCGCGCTTCTCGGCCTCCGCCAGGAACTCCAGATACGCCTTCAGCTCGTCCTTCGACGGCCAGGCGGTGCCGTAGATCCGCTGGAGCTGCGGGTTCTTCTCACTGCCCCGCCAGTAGGCGGCGGCCGAGCGCATCAGTCTGAACGCCGGGATGGTGCGGGTGGTCGGCAGGTGCGGGCCGCGGCACAGGTCCTTCCAGCACAGCTCGCCCGTCTTGGCGTCGAGGTTGTCGTAGATGGTCAGCTCGCCCGTACCGACCTCGGCCGACGCTCCCTCGGCGGCCTCGGCGGCGTTGCCCTTGAGCCCGATCAGCTCCAGCTTGTACGGCTCCGCGGCCAGCTCCTCGCGGGCCTCCTCGTCGCCGGTCACCCGGCGGGAGAAGCGCTGGCCGCGTTTGACGATCTCCTGCATCCGCTTCTCGATGCGCTTGAGGTCCTCCGGGGTGAACGGCTCGGGGACGTCGAAGTCGTAGTAGAAGCCGTCCTTGACGGGCGGGCCGATGCCGAGTTTGGCCTCGGGGAAGAGGTCCTGCACGGCCTGGGCCATGACGTGCGCGGTGGAGTGCCGCAGGATGTCCAGCCCGTCGGGGCTGGACATCTCCACCGGCTCGACCTCGTCGCCGTCGGCGACCTCGTACGCCAGGTCCTTCAGCTGCCCGGCGACGCGGGCGGCGACGACGGAGCGGTCGCCCTCGAAGAGTGCGGCGGCCGTGGTGCCCGTGGTCACCACGCGCTCTTCCCGCTCGGAATCGCGTTGGATGATCACACGGACGTCCGTCACCGGTCTCTCCTGACTGCCTGCTGTCTCGGTGCGCGTCAGCGATCGCTGCGCTCCGTGAATCGTACCGAGCCGGGCGCCCCGCCCGCGAAACGATTGCGGCCCCCGGAACGGCCGGGGACGGCGGGTGGAACCGGTCCCGTCCGGAGACGGGACCGGCGTGCCGGATGGCGGCCCCGAGAGTGCCCGTCCCTGCCCCGGCACGCAACCCCCCGGACAAGGGCGGCGCGGACGCGAGAACCGCGAGAACCACGAGAACGGGGAGCCGGCCCCTCCATGAGGGACCGGCTCCCCGGTGCTGTGGGCGATACTGGGATCGAACCAGTGACCTCTTCGGTGTGAACGAAGCGCTCTCCCGCTGAGCTAATCGCCCTCGTGGTGCCTCGGCACGACGAGAACCATACAGGGCGGCCGGGCGTTCATCCAAACCGCTTCCGCCCCGGCCCACCGCGCCGCCGGCCGGCGGCGCGGTGGGCACCCTCCGGCGCGCGTCGCCGGGGAAGGGCCGGCAGTCCCGGCAGCCACCCGCGGACCTCCGCCTCCGGCCGCCCGTATGCGCGCGGAACACGGGGAGTTCCGGCGGGCGCCCGGCGGAATGCCTTTCGCGGCACGGGAGTTGGCTTCCGTATGGAATTCACCGCGCTCACGTTCCAGGAGAAGACGACGCCCGGCGGGCCGCCGTTTTCCCGCCGGGAGCGGCAAAGCGGCGGCGACACCACGCGGCCGGGTCCCCGGAAGGCTCTGCGGCCTTCCGGGGACCCGGTCGTCGGTGGGCGATACTGGGATCGAACCAGTGACCTCTTCGGTGTGAACGAAGCGCTCTCCCGCTGAGCTAATCGCCCTCGTGGCGCCGCCAACATTACCGTATGTCAGCGGCTGCTCGTGCCCCCGGAGCCCTCGGGCGCCGGGGAACCGCCGCCCCGCCCCGGTCGGCCCTCAGTAGGAGACCTCCCACGGCATCGCCAGCCCGTACCGGTACAGGTAGACGCCCACCAGGACCGCCGCGACGGCGACGCCGGTCCCCGTGAGGAGCATGTTGCGCCGCCGCACCTTCGGGTCCAGCGCGCGCCTGGCCGCCTCGGACACCTTGCGCCGCGTCCAGCGCAGGACGACCTGCGCCCAGACGAACTCGGTCGCCCAGATCGCCAGCCCCGCGAAGATCACGAACCAGCCCGGGCCGGGGAGGACGAGCATCAGCGCTCCGGCGACCACCACGGCGAGCCCGGCCAGGAAGATCACTACCTGCCAGCTCAGATGGAGCGCCCGGGAGGATCTGACGAACCGCGGAGCCCGTGAACCGAGGGCCCGTTCCTTACTCTCGGTTTCCACCCGCCCCAGACTACCCGAGCCCTCACCGGGATTCGCCGGGATGGCGGCCATCCCAAAACACCATTCCTCCATCCGAATGATGCCAAGGAAAACAAAAAGGGCAGAGGGGTTTACAACCGTCCCGTAGGTGGCATGTCGATTTGGCCGACGTGCGAATCCCCGAGCGCACACTGAGCGAAAGGCCCTGGCGCTTATGAACACCACGGTCAGCTGCGAGCTGCACCTGCGCCTCGTTGTATCGAGCGAGTCCTCCCTGCCCGTGCCCGCGGGCCTGCGGTATGACACGGCCGACCCCTATGCCGTCCACGCCACCTTCCACACCGGCGCCGAGGAGACAGTCGAGTGGGTGTTCGCCCGCGATCTCCTCGCGGAGGGTCTGCACCGCCCGACAGGTACGGGCGACGTCCGTGTGTGGCCGTCCCGCAGCCACGGTCAGGGCGTCGTCTGCATCGCTCTCAGCTCCCCGGAGGGCGAGGCACTGCTGGAGGCCCCCGCGCGGGCCCTGGAGTCCTTCCTCAAGCGAACCGACGCCGCGGTGCCCCCCGGCACCGAACACCGGCACTTCGACCTCGACACCGAGCTCTCGCACATCCTCGCGGAGAGCTGACAGACGCCGGATCCCCCTGCCGTCCGACTCGGGGCGACGGCTCGGGGACCGGCCCACCTCCCACCGGCGAAGGCGCCGCCGCCACGGATCACCATGGCGGCGGCGCCGCCACGGCACGGCAGCGACTAAAGTCTCCCGGCAGCGAGGCCCACGGGGCCGCCGACGGAAGACATCCGGCCAGGGAGCGACGACCGTGCTGATCAACCACGACACCCGGTGTGCGCTCGACTGTGTCGTCGACCTGCTGAACACCGCTCCCGACGAGCACTCCCCCGACACCCTCACCGACGTCGACGCCCTGTGCTCCTTCGTCGAGCGCAACGCCGTCAGCGGCGTCGCGGAACTGGGCGAGGCGGATCTGACCGCCGTACGGGAGGTGCGCGAGCGGCTCGGGGGGGTTTTCGCCGCACCCGACGCGCGCGGCGCGGCCGAACTGGTCAACGCGCTGGTCGCCGCGGCCGGCACCACCCCCCAGCTCACCGACCACGACGGCTACGACTGGCACATCCACTACTTCGCGCCCGGCGCCTCCGTGGCCGACCACATCGCCGCCGACGGGGGCATGGCCCTGGCCTTCCTGCTGGTCGCCGGGGAGCTCGAGCGGCTGCGCCGCTGCGCGGCGCCGGACTGCCGCCGCGCCTTCATCGACCTGTCCCGCAACCGCTCGCGTCGCTACTGCGACAGCCGCACCTGCGGCAACCGGCTGCATGTGGCCGCCTACCGGGCACGACAGCGCGAATCCGCCGAGTCCGCCGCCGAGGCGGCGAGGAGCTGACACCGCCGCGCGGACCGCGCCGGGCGCCGCGGGCGGCACACGGCACCGCCGGCGGGAACTCAGAGCAGGAACAGGTCGTGCGCCGCGGCCAGGAAGACCAGTGTGCCGACGACGGCCAGGAAGAGCATCAGCGGGGGCTGGGAGAGGGCGAACAGGCAGCCCCGGGGCTCCGGGCGGCCGCCGGGCGGTCCGCCGGTCCGGGAGTCGGGCCGACGCTCTGACTGGGAGTGGGGGAGGCGATCCTCGGTGGTGCTTTGCATCTCGCCGAGATGATGACGCACGACGAGCCGCCACTCGGTTCAACACACCTTTGGATCATCGGAGTTCACCGGATTCAGATACCGTGTTTCTTCAGGATCGCCTCGATGTCCGAGAAGTCGTCGTCCGGGGCCGCCGCGTCTCCCTTCCCGCGCCCGCCGCCGACCGCCGGGCGGGAGGGACCGGATCCCCCCACGGGCCGGTCCGCGGGCCGGTCCGCGGGCCGGTCCGCCGCCGCGCGGCTCCGCGACCGTCCACCCGCGAACCGGGCCACCACGTAGAGCACCACCGCGAGGGCGAGCACCCCGAATCCCGCCCAGACCGTGGGTTCCAGTACCAGGCCGGAAGCCCAGGACGCCACCGCTCCCCCGACCTCGCCGAACAGTTCCACCAGGCCGGACATCGCCAGTCCGACGGGCACCAGGGCGAGGGCGGCGATACGGGTGGCGGCGACGAAGCGCCGGCGCCAGGCCGTCAGGAAGGCGACGGCCAGGCCCGCCGCGGAGAGCGCCGCACAGACGGTCGTGGTCAGCATGTCTCCATGGTGCCCCGTTCGCCCCCGTACGGGCCATGCCCCCGCCGGGGTTCCGGGGAGAACTCCGGGATCCCTCCTCCTGCGGACCGATGCCCGTGCCACCCGCGCTCCTTCCCGGCCCCTCCTCCCGGTGCCGGGCCGCCGTGCCGGAGGCTGGAAGACTGTCCCCATGCATGACACCAGCCCCTCCCAGCCGGACCGCCCGGTCGTCCTCGACTTCTGGTGCGAGCTGCAGCGCCCCGACTGCCACCGTGCCCTGGCCGACGTACGCACGCTGCGCGAGCGCTACGGCGACGCCCTGGAGGTGCGGCTGCGCCACTTCCCCCTGGAGCGGCACCGCCACGCCTACGCCGCCGCACAGGCCGCCGAGGAGGCGTACGCGCAGGGCCGCGGCGAGGAGTACGTCGCGGCGGTCCTGGCCCGGGCGGACCGGCTGGGCACCCGCGGCGAGGAACTGCTGCTCGAGGTGGCCCGGGAGCTGGGTCTGGACGCCGAGGAGGTGGACACCGCGCTGATCGACGGGCGGCATCTGCTGATCGTCGACGCCGACCAGGCCGAGGGCCGGGCGATCGGGGTCACCGGCACCCCCACCTATGTGATCGGCGGCGAGCTGCTGGACGGCGGGAAGGACCAGACGGGGCTGCGCGAGCGGATCACGGAGATCGCCGACCGGCTGCTGGCCCGGGACGGGGTCTGACCGGCCGCGGCCCGCCCCGGTCCCCGGTGACGGCCGCCCCTCGGGACGGCACCGGGCCCCACAGGCCGCCGCGGGCCGTCACAACAGCGGCTTGCGCAGATGGTGGGCGGTCGGCCGGTAGCCGAGCGACTCGTACAGCCGCAGGGCCGGGACGTTGTCCGTGAAGACGTTCAGGCCGAGGGTGCGCCGTCCGGCCGCCGCGCACTCTCGCTCGGCGCCGAGCATTAGGGTCCGGCCGTGGCCCCGGCCGCGGTGCTCCGGAGCCACCTCGACCCGGTAGACCCAGCCCTCGCACTCCGGGACGGAGGACGGCCCCAGCCACAGGGTGCCGACGTCCGCTCCGCCGTGGACCAGGACGCGCAGGGCGACCCCGGCCGTCTCCGGCCCGTCGGGCAGCGGCGCGGCGTACCGCCGTCCGACACCCCGCTCGGCCAGCTCGGGCGGTATCCCCTCCCCGATCCACAACCGGACGTACTCGGTCCGGCACGCCTCCAGCCACGCCGGGTACTCCGCCGCGGTCATCGGGCGCAGCACGCCACCGGCGGGCGGTCCGGAAGGCACACCGGCGGGCCCGGCGGCGGTCGGCGGCGAGAGGTTCTTGACCATGGTCCGGCTGCGCTCGGTGTAGCCCAGGGCGGCGGCGAGTCCCAGTGCGGGCCCGGCCGCCGCCGGGACGCTCGCCTCCACCCGGCGGCAGCCCCAGCCGCGCAGTACCTCCTCCGCGGCGAGGGCGGCGACGGTGGCCCGGCCCCGGCGGCGGTCGGACTCGTGCACGGTGAGGTTCTCCAGGCGGCCGGTGACCGGACCGAAGCGCTCGTCCGTGCCCAGCAGCACACCGCCGACGGGGCGGCCGTTGACGCAGATGTCGTACGGGCGGCGGCGGGCACCGTCCGCGGTGCGCCGCTCGGGCCCGGTGGGGCGCAGGGTGGTGGTCATCGTCTGCTTCCTACCCCGCGCGGCACCGCTGTCACCGGACGTTCCTTCCCGGGGCGCCGTCCGTCAGGGGCCGCGTCAGGGATCGATGTCGGCCGCCGAGCGCTCGGCGAAGACCCGCATCGCCTTGGTGGTGACCGGACCGGGCGCGCCGGGCAGGACACGGCCGTCCACCCGGTGGACCGCCTGGACGTCCCGCAGGGTGGAGGTGAGGAAGATCTCCTCGGCCCGGATCAGGACGTCCAGCGGCAGGTCGGTCTCCTCCGCGCCGGTCCACTCGGTCACCAGGGCGCGGGTGACCCCCGCGAGGCAGCCGGAGGACAGCGGCGGGGTGTGCACCTCGCCGTCGAGGACGACGAAGACGTTGGAGCCGGTGCCCTCGCAGAGCCGTCCGGCCGTGTTGCCGAACAGTGCCTCGGAGGCACCCCCGTCGTGTGCGCGGGCGAGCGCGACGACGTTCTCCGCGTAGGAGGTGGTCTTCAGACCGGTCAGCGCACCGCGCTCGTTGCGGGTCCACGGCACGGTGATCACCGCGGTGCTGTCGGGGCGCCGGACCGCCTCGCCGAGGGCGGCGACCAGGGTGGGACCCGCCGTGCCGCGGTCGGAGCCGAGCGGGGACACACCGCCGGTGTAGGTGATCCGCAGCCGTCCCAGGGGCACGGGGTTGGCCTCGACGACGGCGGCGCAGGCCCGGCGTACCTCGTCCGGGTCGGGTTCGGGCAGGCCCAGGCCCCGCGCGGAGCGGGCCAGCCGGTCCAGATGGCGGGTGAGGGCGAAGGGCCGCCCCTGGACGGTCTTGACCGTCTCGAAGACGCCGTCGCCGACGGTCAGCCCGTGGTCGAACACGGACACCCGTGCCTCGTCGGCGTCACACAGCTTCCCGTCCACCCAGATCAGCGTCATGGTGCTCGTTCTCCTCAGCTCCTGCCCGTGCCGCCCGCCGTGCCGGCCGCGCCGGTGACCGGGGCCCCGGGCCCGTGTGCTCCCGACGCTACCGCCAGCAGCCGGGCCGCCTTGAGTTCGGTCTCCGCCCACTCCCGCTCCGGGTCCGACCCCCAGGTGATCCCGGCGCCCGTGCCGAAGCGCAGCACCGGGCCGCCCGGTGCCGCGCGGTCGATCCAGAAGGTGCGGATGCCCACGGCCAGCTCGCCGGTGCCGCGGTCGGCGTCCACCCACCCGATGCCGCCGCAGTACGGGCCGCGGGGGGTGGTCTCCAGGGCGCGGATGACGCGCAGCGCGCTGGACTTGGGGGCACCGGTGACCGAGCCGGGCGGGAAGGTGTGGGCCAGCAGCTCGGCCCAGCCCGCGCCGGGCGCCAGCTCGCCGCGGACGGTGGAGACGAGGTGGACCAGTCCGGGATGGGGCTCGACGGCGCACAGTTCGGGGACGGTGACCGAGCCGGTGGCGCAGACCCGGCCAAGGTCGTTGCGGACCAGGTCGACGATCATCACGTTCTCGGCGCGGTCCTTCTCCAGCAGGTCCGCCGCGGTGCGGCCGGTGCCCTTGATCGGGCGGGACTCCACGGTGCGGCCCCGGCGGCGCAGGTACAGCTCGGGCGAGGCGGTGGCGATCTCGACTCCGTGGGCGGGGAGGCGGACGGTGCCCGCGTGGGGGGCGGGGTTGCCGCGCGCCAGGAGCGCGGTCAGCGCGTCGGGGTCGGCGGCGGCCGGGTCCGGCAGCGGCGCGCTGAGCACCCGGCAGAGATTGGCCTGGTAGACCTCGCCCGCCGCTATGTGCTCGCGCACACGGCGCACCCCGGCGGTGTAGGCGGCCCGGTCCAGTGAGGAGGTCCACGTCCCGGCCGCCGGCCCCCGCCAGGCCCCGGGCCGGGGGCGGGGCGCGGGGGCGGGCCGCACGTCGCCGAAGCGGGCGCACAGCGAGCCGCCCTCGAAACCGGCGACCACCGCCCACCAGCCCGTGGAGTCCAGGGCGGCCGGGTCGTCGGTGACGTCCCGCAGGTCGGAGGCGATCACACCGCCGGAGGAGCCGCCGAAGCGGGCGAGAGGGACCGGATCACGCACGCGGCGAGTCTAAGGGCTGCCCGGGCGGCCCCGGCGGGCTCCCGGAAGGGCGCCCGGGGGTCGCGGGGCGGGCGCACCGGGGAAACGGAATTTGAGCTGGCCGGGGAATCCGCTAAAGTTCATGACGTCACCGGGCGCGTGAGCGTATGGTGACCGCACCTCCCGGGCACGGTCCGGGGGAGGCACTGCGGACGTAGCTCAGTTGGTAGAGCACCACCTTGCCAAGGTGGATGTCGCGAGTTCGAGTCTCGTCGTCCGCTCGACGGGGGCCCTGCGGCCCCCGTGCTGGTGGAGTGGCCGAGAGGCGAGGCAACGGCCTGCAAAGCCGTCTACACGGGTTCAAATCCCGTCTCCACCTCGGACGATTAGCTCAGCGGGAGAGCGCTTCCCTGACACGGAAGAGGTCACTGGTTCAATCCCAGTATCGTCCACTGAGAGGCCCGTACCGGGTCTCGTGACGCGCGATTAGCTCAGCGGGAGAGCGCTTCCCTGACACGGAAGAGGTCACTGGTTCAATCCCAGTATCGCGCACGCGGCACACCGCATCGCGGACGATTAGCTCAGCGGGAGAGCGCTTCCCTGACACGGAAGAGGTCACTGGTTCAATCCCAGTATCGTCCACGGGCCGAAGGGCCGGAGCACTGCGCTCCGGCCCTTCGCCGTGTGCCGGCGCGGGCCGGCACACGGCTCGGAACGCGTCAGGAGGAGAACAGCATCCGGCCGAAGCTCTTGTGCCGGCCGTGATGACCGTGGTGGCCGTGGTGCGGGGCGCCCCAGGCGGGCGCGGCCGGGTAGGGCTGCTGAGCGGCCGGGTAGGGCTGCTGGGCCGCCGGGGGCGGGGGCGGCGGGGCGGGCTGCGACCACTGCGCCTCGAGGCGGGTGAGCGCCTCCAGTTCACCGTAGTCCAGGAAGATCCCCCGGCAGCCGCCGCACTGCTCGATCTGGACCCCGTTGCGGGTGTAGGTCTGCATGGGCGCTCGGCACTTGGGACACTGCATCTGCCGCTTCTCCTCGCTCGTTCCGTACTCGTTCCGTGCGGCCGGTCGGCCGTACGTCCGCTCAGACGCTCCGGCGGGGTGCCGCGGATGCACCCCGGACACGTTCCGGTCGGATCCGATGCCGGTCAGCCGCCGTACCCGGGCGCCGTCCGGCCGCGACCAGCGTAGGGGCCCGGGCCGGCCGGTGACCGGACAATGCGGGAACAGGCCTCGACCAGCGCCCGGTCGGTCTCGTCCGGGGCGCGTTCCTCGGCGGCGGCCCGGGCCAGGGAACGGGCGGCGGTCTGGACGGTCAGCGCCCGCGCCGGGATGTCCAGCCACGGCCAGGGGTCCGGCCCGTCGCCGGGGACGGCGGGACCGCCCGCGGTCCGGTAGGCGGTCAGGAAGCGGCCGAAGTCCGCGGGCGGGAGCAGCCCGGCGGCGAACCAGGCGGCGGGCCGGGCCAGATCCCAGGCCGGGTCGCCCGGACCCAGGTCGTCGACGTCGATCAGGTGCCAGGGACCGCCGGGCGCCGGATACCGCACGAGCTGCCCCAGGTGCAGGTCCCCGTGGCACAGGGCGTCGTCGCGCGGCGGCGGGGCCGCGCCCAGCGCCCAGGCGGGCAGCGTCTCCCCGGCCGCGGCCACGGTCCGGGCCGCGGCCGTGCGGGGAACCTCGCGGCGCAGGAGTTCCAGGGCACGGACCACCCGGGCGGGACCGCGCATCGGCGGAAGCGGGCCGGGCAACCCGGCCAGGGGCACGGAGTGCAGCCGGGCCAGCAGCGCACCGGCCGCCTCCCAGGGCGCCGCCCCGGGCGCGCCGGGATCGACGGGGGTGCCGTAGGGCCACAGGCTGATCCGGCGGCCGCCGGGCAGTGTGCCCAGCAGCGGGCCACCCGGCTCCCTGCCGCTGCCGCGGCCCGTGCCGGCGCGTGGCGGCGGGACGGGCCGCGGCAGCGGCAGGGGCGCGAGCAGGACACCGCGCAGCAGGGGGTGGGCCGCCACCCGCAGCCGGGCCGCGAGCGGAGCCGGGTCGCCGCCGGAATCGTGGGCCTTGGCCACGACGGCGCCGCTTCGGACGACGGTGGCGTCGTCCCGGCCGGCGAGCACCACCGGATCACCGTCACCCGGATCAGCGCCGCCCGCCGCCCGGTGTGCGAGTTGCGCGAGTTGCCCGAGCTGCGCGGTGAGCGACGCACCCGTGGATGTGCTCATGAGGTCCTTCCGGGGCCGTACGGTCCGCCGGGCCCGCACGCGAAGACGGGCCGCCCAGCGGATCGTACGGCCCGGACCCGCCGTCCGGACCGGGCCCGGGCAACGCGGAGCCCGGGCAGTCTGGGACTGCCCGGGCTTCACGCCGTCCGCCGTACCCCCGTCCCCACGGGGTTGAGTGGCCGGATTCCCCGGTTCGGGCCGCTCTCCCGAGACCCGGGGCCCGTGTTCAGAGCCCCAGGAGCCCGGCCACGGACGACGCCTGTACGACGACCGCCTCCACACCGCCGAAGACGACGGCGAGCAGGGCGGCCAGCGGAAGGACCATGGCGACGGCCACCAGCGGGTGGCGCCGGGTGCCGGGCCGGGCGCCGAAGGCGGGAATACCCGAGACTTCCGCGATCCCCGCCAGGCGCCCCCGCGCCCGGACCGGCGGGCCTCCTGCCGTGTGCGTCATGGTCCGCTCCTGTCGTGGTCTGGGGCGGCGGGCTTCCGACCTCGGGGGACGAGTGCTGTCGCCCGCCGCTTGCCCTCAACACTAGGCGCGGGGCCCGTATCGGGGCGTCATGCCCGCGTACCGATCCGGGGCCTCCCGCAGGATGACTCCGCCGGGCTCCCGGTACTCCCCAGGGTGGACATCCGCTCCTCCCGTCCCCGGGACTTCCCGGAGGGGGCACGGCCCGCCGCCGGTCAGCGCGGTGTCTCCGCGGCGCTGTCCTCCCGCGGTATCGGGTGCTCCACCAGGGCCAGCACCCGGTTGGCCATGAAGCGCGCGGTGCGTACGGCCGAGCCGTTGCGTGTCACCTCGCTCACCTCCACCACTCCCCTGCGCACCTGTGTCTCGACCCGCCTGCCCGCACGCGTGGCCGCCATCTCGTAGGTACGGGTGGTGTCCCCGGCGTCCACCACTATCTCCACCCAGTCGCCCTTCATACCGAGCTCCCCCTTCCCGGAGGTCCGCTCGACGCCTCCGGCGCCTCTGAACAGGACTTCTTTCCCTGTGGTACCCCGATGGGCCCTCGCTCGCCCACCTTCTCAGTGTCCCACCCGGCACTGACAGCAGTCCCGGCCGCGGGCACCGGCCTGTCGGCGCCCCGGGGGTGCAGTCCGTAAGCTGTGGCACGTCACAGGACCGGGCAGGGCGGGGCGGGCCCGCCGGGATACGGGGCGGGCCCGCCGGCCGGAGGCAGGGAAGGAATGGCGCTGATGCGGCTCCGGAGAGAGGACCCGCGAGTCGTCGGCTCGTTCAGGCTCCACCGGCGGCTGGGCGCGGGCGGCATGGGCGTGGTGTACCTCGGCTCCGACCGGCGCGGGCAGCGGGTGGCCCTGAAGGTGATCCGGCCGGATCTCGCGGAGGACCCGGAGTTCCGCTCGCGCTTCGCGCGTGAGGTGTCGGCCGCACGGCGGATCCGGGGCGGGTGCACCGCCCGGCTGGTGGCGGCCGATCTGGAGGCGGACCGGCCGTGGTTCGCGACCCAGTACGTGCCCGGTCCCTCGCTGCACGACAAGGTGAACGCGGAGGGTCCGCTGGGCGTCGCGCAGGTCGCCTCCACCGGCGCGGCGCTGGCCGAGGGGCTGCTGGCGGTGCACGAGGCCGGGGTGGTGCACCGGGACCTGAAGCCGTCGAACATCCTGCTGTCCCCCAAGGGCCCGCGCATCATCGACTTCGGCATCGCCTGGGCCACGGGAGCCAGCACGCTGACCCGTGTCGGCACCGCGGTGGGCTCGCCCGGATTCCTGGCCCCGGAGCAGGTGCGGGGCGCGGCCGTGACCCCGGCGACGGACGTCTTCGCGCTGGGCGCCACGCTGGCGTACGCGGCGACCGCGGACTCCCCGTTCGGGCAGGGCAGTTCGGAGGTGATGCTGTACCGGGTGGTGCACGAGGAACCGCAGCTGCACGGGGTGCACGCGGCGCTGGCGCCACTGGTACGGGCCTGTCTGGCGAAGAACCCGGAGGACCGGCCGAGCACGCTGCAACTGTCCCTGCGGCTGCGGGAGATCGCCGCCCGGGAGGCGCGCGGACTGCCGGAGGGGGCGGCCACGGGGGCGGCCGTACGGCCGGCCCGGCCCGCGGCGGCCCGGCGGACGGAGCGGCACCCGGGGCCGCGCGCCGCGCGCGAGGACGACCCCCCGCCGGGAAACCGGGGGACGCGGGGACAGGAGGGCCGGGACGCCTCCCGCTCCTCCGCTCCGCGCACGCCTCCCCGCGGTGCCGCCCGCCCGGCGGACGGTGCCGGACGGAAGGGCGGGGGACGGGCTCCGGCCCGGCCCGCCCCCCGCGGCCCGGCCCGCGCCGGCGGCGGCCGGACGGGGACACGGCGCCCGGCGCCGGACCCGCGGCTGCTGCGGCAGCGTCTGATCGTGTTCGTGACGGTGACGCTGCTGGTCGCCCTGGGCATCGCGGCGGCGCAGGGCTGCCAGGGCCCGGCCCGGGGCCTGGACCGGGCCCCGGGCGTCCCGGAGGCTCCGGACAACCCGGGTGCCGCCGCTCCCGGCGTCCCGCCCACCGCGCACAGCACCGCCCCGACGGGGCCCGGCGCCGTACCGCGCCGCTGACCGCCGTCAGCGGGCGGCGGTCAGGTCACAGCTCGCCGAGCGCGGCGAGGACGGTCAGGCACAGCGGGAGGGTGGCGGCGAAGGCGGCGCCCGCGTGGAGCACCGCCTCCGGAAAGGATCTGCCCGTCGCACCGGCGAGGATGCCCGCCACCAGGGCGACGAGGGCGGAGAACAGGACGGCCACCAGGACCCACAGGGCCCTGACCGTCCGGGGGTGCGAGATGTGCTGGGTGTCCACCGGTCGCCTTCCTTCCCTTCGGGAGGACGGACGGAGCGGAGCCCGGAAACCTCGGCCCGGCCATCCTCTGGATGGGCAAAGTCGAGGCCTGCACCCCCAGTACAGGCCTTTGGTTGTCGACGTGTGCGGGTCGCGGCGGCCGACTCTCCGCTGTCCGATCCCGCCGTCCGAGTACCGGTCCGACCTAATTTATCACAGATAGTCACTGTCTACTACATTTCAGCACGCGGTGTCCTTCCGTGCCTCGGCCAGGGCGTAGAAGCCGACCGCCGCCGCTGCCGCGATGTTCAGCGAGTCGATCCCGTGCGCCATCGGAATCCGTACCCGCAGGTCGGCGGCGCGCAGGGCCCCGGCGGACAGCCCCTGCCCCTCGGAACCGAGCATGACCGCGCACCGCCGCAGCGTCTCGCGGGGCACCTCGCCCAGCGGCACGGCGCCCGGATCGGGGGTGAGGGCCAGCAGCGGGTAGCCGGCCTCCCGGACGGTCCGCAGCCCGCCGGGCCAGTCCTCGACGCGCGCGTGCGGGACGGAGAAGACCGCCCCCATGGACACCTTGACCGAGCGGCGGTAGAGAGGGTCCGCGCAGTCCGGGGAGAGGAGGACAGCACCGACCCCGAGAGCCGCGGCCGACCGGTACACGGCCCCGACGTTCGTGTGATCGACGAGACCCTCCAGGACGGCCACGGTGCCGCGCTCCTCCGTCAGCAGGCCGGCCGGCGAGGGCAGCGGCCGGCGGTGCATCGAGGCCAGCGCACCGCGGTGGACGTGGTAGCCCGTCACCTCCTCGGCGAGCTCGGGGCTGACGGTGTAGACCGGCGCCGGGACCCGTTCGGTCACGTCGCGCATCGCCTCGGCCCAACGGGGCGTCAGCAGCATCGACCGCATCCGGTACCCGGCCGCGAGGGCGCGCCGGATGACCTTCTCGCCCTCGGCGATGAACAGGCCCTCGGCCGGCTCGCGCCTGCGCCGCAGCTGTACGTCGGTCAGGTCCGTGTAGTCGGCCAGCCGCGGATCACCGGGATCCTCCACGGTGACCGGTCCGCTCGTCCCGGCCGCCGCGGCCGCGCTCTCCTCCCCCGTCATGGCCCGTCGTCCTCCGTCACCGCGGACCGCGGGCGGCCGGCCCCACACCGACCACCTCGCCCACCACGATCACCGCCGGCGGCCGTACGTCCTCCGCCCCGACCGCCTCCGCCACGGTCGCCAGGGTGGCGTCCACCCGGCGCTGGCCGGCCATCGTGCCCTCCTGCACCACCGCGACGGGTGTCCCCGGGTCCCGGCCGTGCTCGGTGAGGGTGCGGGCGATGGCACCGATCCGCTCCACCGCCATCAGCAGCACCAGCGTGCCGCGCAGCTTCGCCAGGGCCGCCCAGTCCACCAGCGAGCGCGGATCGTCGGGAGCGACATGACCGCTGACCACCGTGAACTCGTGGGCCACCCCGCGGTGGGTGACCGGGATCCCGGCGGCCCCGGGCACGCTGACGGCACTGGAGATCCCGGGCACCACGGTGACCGGGACGCCGGCCTCGGCCAGCGCCTGCGCCTCCTCCATGCCCCGGCCGAAGACGAAGGGGTCACCGCCCTTGAGCCGTACGACGAACCTCCCCGCCCTCGCGTGCGCCACAAGGGCCTCGTTGATGGCCTCCTGGGCCATCGCCCGGCCGTAGGGGATCTTGGCCGCGTCGATCACCTCGACATGCGGCGGCAGTTCGTCCAGCAGGTCGCGCGGGCCGAGCCGGTCGGCGATCACCACGTCCGCCTCGGCAAGCAGCCGGCGGCCGCGCACGGTGATCAGGTCCGGGTCGCCGGGGCCGCCGCCGACCAGGGCGACGCCGCTGCGGCGGGCACGGTGCCGCGGAGCGGTCAGGGTGCCGTCGCGCAGGCCCTCCACCACGGCGTCGCGCACGGCGGCCGAGCGGCGCGGATCCCGCCCGGTGAGCACCGCGACGGTGACCCCCTCGCTGCGGCCGGTGGCCGGGGTCCAGGCGGTGGCGGCCTCCGCGTCGTCGCTGCGCACACACCACACCCGCAGCCGTTCGGCCTCGGCGGAGGCGGCGGCGTTGGCCTCGGTGTCGTCGGTGGCGACGACCGCGTACCAGGCGCCGTCCAGATCGCCCGGCCGGTAGGCCCGGCGCTCCCAGCGCAGCTCGCCCGCCTCGGCCATGGCCTCCACGGAGGGGGTCGCCGAGGGGGCGATCAGCAGGACGTCGGCGCCCGCGGCCAGCAGCGCGGGCAGCCGCCGCTGGGCGACGGTGCCGCCGCCCAGGACGACCACACGGCGCCCGGTCAGGCGCAGTCCCACGGGATAGGCGGGGTGCGGGGGACGGTCGGACATGGCTGTGCGGCTCCTTGGAGGTCTTCCCCTCGTCCGGCCCGCGGACCGGAGGGGGCCTTCGGCCGCTGCGGCGGTGGAGCGGCGAGGACGGCTCCGTCCGTACGGCGGCCGGAGGGCGGCGGAACGGACGGCGGGCCACGGGCAGCCTACGACGCTCCGCCCGTGCCCGCTGTGCCGCGGGTCACCGGCGCAGCGGGCACGTAAGCACGCCGGTGCGCCCGCGGACGAGGTCCGGGGCGCACCGGCGCGGGTCAGTTCTTCTCCGTGACGCCCGCCGAGTCGAAGGTGGCGACCTCGTGCATGGCGCGGGCCGCGCTCTGCACCACCGGCAGGGCCAGCAGCGCGCCCGTGCCCTCGCCGAGCCTCAGATCGAGGTCGATCAGTGGACGCAGACCCAGCTTGGCCAGCGCGGCGACATGGCCGGGCTCCGCGCTGCGGTGGCCGGCGATGCAGGCGGCCAGTGCCTCGGGGGCGATGGCCCGGGCGGCCAGGGCCGCCGCCCCCGCGCTCACCCCGTCCAGGATGACCGGGGTACGCAGCGAGGCGCCGCCGAGGATCAGGCCGGCGAGCGCGGCGTGCTCCAGCCCACCGACGGCGGCGAGGACGCCGAGGGGGTCGGCCGCGTCGGGCCGGTGCAGTTCCAGGGCGCGGCGTACGACGTCGATCTTGTGGGCGTGCATCTCGTCGCTGACACCGGTGCCCCGGCCGGTGACCTCGGCCGGGTCTGCGCCGGTGAAGACGGCGACCAGCGCGGCGGAGACGGTGGTGTTGGCGATGCCCATCTCACCGGTGAGGAGCGCCTTGTTGCCCGCCGCGACCAGGTCGCGGGCGGTCTCGATGCCCACCTCCAGTGCGCGCATCACCTCCTCGCGGGTGAGCGCGGGACCGGTCGTGAAGTCCGCCGTGCCGGGCCGCACCTTGCGCGGCAGCAGCCCCGGCATGTTCGGCAGCTCGCCCGCCACGCCCACGTCGACCACACAGATCTCGGCACCGACCTGGCTCGCGAAGGCGTTGCAGACCGCGCCGCCGGCCAGGAAGTTGGCGACCATCTGCGCCGTGACCTCCTGCGGCCAGGCGGTGACGCCCTGGGCGTGCACCCCGTGGTCCCCGGCGAAGACGGCGACGGCCGCCGGTTCGGGCACCGGCGGAGGACACCGCCGGGCCAGCCCGCTGAGCTGGGCGGAGATGATCTCCAGCATGCCCAGCGCGCCGGACGGCTTGGTCATCCGCTTCTGGCGCTCCCACGCCTCGCCGAGCGCCTTGGCGTCCAGCGGACGGATGCCCTGCAGGGTCTCGGTCAGCAGGTCGTGCGGCTGCTCGGCGCCGGGGAGCACCCGGCGGCCGTAGGACTCCTCGTGGACGACCCAGGACAGCGGACGGCGCTTGGACCAGCCCGCCTGCACCAGCTCGGGCTCGTCCGGGAAGGCGTCCACGTACCCGACGCACAGGTAGGCGACCACCTCCAGGTGCTCGGGCAGGCCGAGCACCCGCACCATCTCGCGCTCGTCGAAGAAGCTGACCCAGCCCACTCCCAGGCCCTCGGCACGGGCGGCGAGCCAGAGGTTCTCGACCGCCAGCGCCGAGGAGTACGGCGCCATCTGCGGCTGAGTGTGGCGGCCGAGCGTGTGGCGGCCGCCGCGGGTGGGGTCGGCGGTGACGACGATGTTGACCGGGGTGTCGAGTATCGCCTCGACCTTCATCTCCCGGAACTGCTTGGCACGGCCCTTGGGCAGCGACATGGCGTACGCGTCCCGCTGGCGCATGGCCAGTTCGTGCATCGTCCGGCGGGTCTCCTCGGAGCGGATGATGACGAAGTCCCACGGCTGGGAGTGGCCGACGCTGGGGGCGGTGTGGGCCGCCTCCAGGACCCGCAGCAGCACCTCGTCCGGGATCGGGTCCGGGCGGAAGCCGTTGCGCACGTCGCGCCGCTCGCGCATCACCCGGTGCAGCGCCTCCCGTTCGGCCTCGCCGTAGCCGGGTGCGGGGCCGCGGTCGGCGTCCTCTCCGACGGCGTCCTCCCGCCTCTCCGGGACCTGCGGAGCGGGCTCCTCCGGTACGGCGGACTCCTGCGCCGCGGGCTCCGGCACGGGATCCGCGGCGGGCGCCGTGTCCTCCGCCGCGGCCTCTCCCAGGGCCTCCCCCGTGGCCTCTTCCGCGTTCTCCGCCGCCTCCCGGCTCTCCCCGTCCGCGGCCACCGAAGCGCCCTGGGTGGGGGGCGGCGCGCTCTCCGGGCCCGTCGCGGGAGTCTCCACGGCGGTTCCGGAAGCGCTCTCCCCGGAAGAGGCGGCCGGTACGGCCTCCATCACCTGGGGTCCGGCGCCGGGCACGGACGTCATGGCGAGCTGCGGTTCGGGGGCCGGGACCGGCCCGGTGACCGGCGACCCGGCGGGTTCCGGGGCGGGCGTCCCGGTCGGCTCCCCGTCCGGGACCTCCGCCTGCGGGGCTTCCGGCGGCCCGGCCGGTTCCCCGGCGTCCTCCGCGCCCGGTACGTCCGCCGGACCCGCGGGTGCCGCGGTGTCCTGGGACGCCACGGGATCATGGGGCTCCGCGAAGTCCTGGAGCTGCTGCTCCGGGGCCGCGACCGGCTGTTCGGGGGCGTGGTGCGGCCCGGGCGCGGTGGCCTCGGCCGGTTCGGCGGGCACGACAGGCTCGGCGGTCTCGGGCGCGGGGCCCGCGGCTTCCGTGGACACCTCCGGTCCGACCGGTGCCTGCTCCGGCGCCGGGCTCTGCGGCCAGGTGGCCGCAGAGCCGTCCGGGGCCGGAATCGCGGCGAGGTCGGGGCCGGGCAGCGGCGGGCCGGCGACCGGCCCGGCGAACTCCCCGGTGGCCGGGCCCTGCTGCTCCGGGGCCGGGGCGGGGGCAGGGGGAGCCCAGGCGTCCGCCGGCGCGGGCTCCTGCGGGAGTACGCCGGACTGCGGGCCGTGCGGTTCCGCCGTCTCCGGCACCGCCCGGTCGCCGGTCGCCGCGGGCCCCTCGTGGGCCACCTCGAAGTGCTCGGGCCCCGTCGTGTGCGGCCCCGGCTGCCGCACCGGCCCGGCCTCCGGGAAGCCGGACGGAGCGGGCGGCGGGGTCGGGCCGCGGTCGGCGAGCGAGCGGACCATACCGGACTGCTCCGGCACGGGCGGTCCCAGATGCAGCGGACGCGGCGGGGTCGGGGTGGCGGACGCCGGGCCCCCGTGCTCGTGGCGCGCGGGCGGTACGGGCGCCGCCGGGCCGGCCGGTTCGTACGGCCCGGACCCGGGGGCGGACGGCATGGCGGCCGTCTCGCCCCACGCCCCCTGGGTGCTGGGCAGCAGCAGGTCGTCCTCGTCGCCCGCCGGAGCGCCGCCGGCGGGATTCTCGAAGGTGTACGTGCCGGGCGCCGGCGCGACCGGCTGCTCCAGCTGCCCGCCCGCGCTCTCCGGCTGCCCCTCGCCGGGGACCTGGCCGGTGTCAGTCATGCGTACCCCTCGCCCATCGGTAGTGCTCCTTCCAACCCCAGCGGGTGGCGCGCCCGGCCGACGACGACGGCGGACCGGGCCCGGTGTGATGCGTATCCCGCCTGAACCATCCGGACATTGACGGACGAAGCATCAATCCCGGCTGGCGGCACAACGATCCATCAGCCTACCCGGCACCGGACACCCGGGGTGCCGGGGGTGGACGGGAAGGAGGGCTCGGATCCGGCCGGACGCGAGCCGTCCCGGCGGATTCACACCCGGCTTCCGGACAGCAGGAAGACGACCGAGCGGTCCCGTTCGGTCCACTCCCGGGTGTCCAGTTCCACGGCCTGGAGCAGCACGCACTCCACCGCGTAACCGCCGTCCGCCAGCGCCCGGCCGAGGGCCTCGGCCTCGTCCCGGGTGGCGGCGTGCGTGACGATCCGCCCGGGTCTGCGGTCGGCGCACGCGGCGACCGTACGCGCTCCCCCACCTCCGACTCGCACCAGGTCGGGTTCGGGAAGGCCCTCCAGGGCCAGGGGCGCGACGCCGGACACGACCTGGACCTGTACCCCGAGGCGCCGCGCGGTGGCGGACAGCCGGGCGCAGGCGGCCGGGTCGCGCTCGACGGCGAGGACGGCCGAGCCGAAGCGGGCGGCGTCCACGGCGAGTGCCCCGTCGCCCACCCCGACGTCCCACAGCAGATCACCGGGCCGGGGGCCGAGCCGGGCCAGTTGGAGGGCCCGCAACTGGGCCGGGGTCCCGCCGTCGGAGACCGGCTCCCGGGCGCCCGGGGGGCCGGCCCCGGCGTACTCGGCGGCCGGCCGGGCCCAGCCGCGCACGGGATGCGGCCGGCCGGCCCCGTGCCCGGCCAGCCAGCCGCCGTCCCGCTCGGGGGCCGGCTCGGCGCCGGGTGTGCCGCCCACCACGATCACCACGTTGGGATCACGCCAGACGTGGTCGGCGACCTTGTCCGAGGTCAGGACGGTGACCCGCTCGCGGTCGGTGCCCAGTTCCTCGCAGATGACGAAGGTGCGGTGCACCCCCTCCAGCAGCAGGGCCAGTTCGGCGGGCCCGGCACCGGGTGAGGTGAGGACGGCGACCTTGGGGTGCGCCCGGCAGACGTTGACGGCGCGGCGCAGCGTACGGCCGTGGGCGACGACGATCCGCGCGTCGTCCCAGGGCATTCCGGCGCGTGCGAAGGCGGCGGCGACGGAGGAGACCGCGGGGACGACCTCCACCTCCAGACCGTGCTCGGGCGCGCGCAGGGCGCGGACGACGCCGAAGAAGCCGGGGTCCCCGTCGGCGAGGACCACCGCGGTGCCGCGGTGCCCGGCGATGCGCCGGGCGGCCGGCGCCACGCCGCCCAGCCGGATGCGCTCGGCCCCGGCCGGCACCTCGGGCAGGGTCAGATGATGGGCGGCACCCGCGACGAGGGTCGCCGCGCCGAGAGCGGCCCGGGCGGCCTCGCTCAGCGGCGAGCCGTCCCACCCGATCACGGTGACACGGTCGGCCATCGGCGGCTTTCTCCTGGGCGTGTCGCGGTACGGGGACGGGGCGCGCCGCGGTGTACGCGGTGGTACGCGGGGCGGCGGCGGTGCGCGGAGCCGCGCGGGGTGGTGCGGACGGGCTTCGGAACCGCCGCGGTGAGACTACCCCGGCCGGTGCGGGCCGTTCCGTCGGGGACGGCGCCGCCGGGCGGCGGGCGGTCGGGCGGCGGGCGGTCGGGCGGCGGGCGGTCGGGCGGCGGGCGGTCGGGCGGCGGGCGGTCGGCGCCGCACGGTCAGCGCCACTCCGGGTGGGAGGCGTAGCCGGCCCCGGCCATCTCCCCGGGCGGCCCGTCCAGGTCCTCCGGGAGCAGGCTCCACACGATCAGATCGGTGCGTATGTCGGTCCAGCTCCCGTCCTCTGTGCGGGTCCGGGCTATCCAGGCGTTGCGCAGCACTCCCTCGCTGACGCAGCCGATCTTCTGGGCCACCTGCTGGGAGGCGGTGTTGTCGGCGGCGGTACGGATTTCCAGCCGCTCGAACTTCCGGTCCAGGAACAGCCACTGGGTCGCGGCCAGCACCGACTCGGCCGCGTATCCCTCGCCGCGCGCCCAGGGGGCGATCACGTACGCCGCCTCGGCGGACCGCACCCGCCAGTCCACCCCGCGCAGGTGGACGGTGCCGACCAGCCGCTGGGTGAGGAACTCGGTCACCGCGAAGACGATGCCGCGCCCCGCGGACCGCTCCCCGGGCGCCTGCCGGGTGATCCAGTCCCGGGCGTCGTCCTCGGTGTAGGGGACGGGGACGGAGGTCCAGGCGGTGACCAGTTCGTCGTTCATCATCTCCGTGAACTCGGGGACGTCCGTCTCGTCCAGGGGACGCAGCACGAGCCGCTCCGTCGTGATCGAGATCTCCGGGAAGATGGATGTCATGCGCCGCTCCAGACTGAAGGGGTCGAGTGCACAGCATGCAGCATCGTCCCGGTGGCGCGCAGCGCCGGACCCGGGCCGGGCGCCGTACACCGCCGGGCGGTCCGTACGGTCCGCGGACGGCTGCCGGACAGGGCCGTTCACCGCCCCGCGGTGAGCTCCAGCCCGCCGTCCGCGACCCGTACGGACACCTCCGACAGATCGCCCACCACGAGGTCCGCGACGAGTTCGGCGCGCCGGTGGGTCGTGGTCAGCGCCACCGTCCGCATGCCCGCCGCGCGCCCGGCCGCCAGTCCGGCCGGGGCGTCCTCGAAGACCACGCAGCGGGCCGGGTCCACCCCCAGTTTCGCGGCGGCCAGCAGATAGGGCTCGGGGTCGGGCTTGCCCCTGGTGATGTCGTCGGCGGTGACGACCAGCGGCGCGTCGATGCCCGCCCGCGCCAGCCGGGCGTCGGCGAGCGGGCGGGTGGCGGAGGTGACGACGGCCCAGCGTCCGGCGGGCAGCGCGCCGGTCAGCTCCACGGCGCCGGGCAGCGGCGCCACCCCGCCGCCGTCCGGGCCCAGCGCGTCCCGGAGCTCCAGCTCCTCGATGCGGCGCAGCGCCCCGGGCACCCGGGCGGCGGGCAGCAGGTCGGCGATGATCTCCGCGGCGGGGCGGCCGTGGAGCCCGACGCGGTCGAAGTCCGCGGCGGACACCCCGTACTCCCCCGCCCAGCGGTTCCAGCAGCGGACCGTGGCGTCCAGGGAGGACAGCAGGGTGCCGTCGTTGTCGAAGAGCAGGGCGTCGGCGGAGATCCTCACGGCGGCCAGGGTACGGGGCCGTGCGGAGGACCCGCGCCGGGGGGCCGTCCCGGCCGGATTCCGCCCGTAATACAGTGCCGACATGCTCATCCCGCTGACGGTCGCGGTCGCCGTGGCCGCGCTCGCCCTGGCCGCCTGGTGCGGCTTCGCGGCCTACCGGGACCAGCCGACCAAGGACTGGCACTTCGCCGGCATGGCCCTGGTGACCCTGCTCGCCCTTGTCCAGCTCGTCGTCGGGGTCGTACGGCTGGCGGACGGCGCGGAGCCGGCGGGCGGCACGGCGGTCTTCGTCGGCTATCTGCTGGGTGTCGTGGCCTGTCTGCCCGCGGTCGGCTTCCTGTCGCTGGCCGAGCGCACCCGCTGGGGATCGGCGACGGTGGCCGCGGGCGCGGTGGTGATGGCGGTGCTCCAGGTGCGGCTGTACGACGTGTGGGGAGGCGGCAATGGCTGAGCGGCCCCCGGCCGCCCCCGGCCCCGGGTCCCCGGCGCCCGCCGCGCGGAACGTCCCGGCGGGCCTGGGCCGCGGCCCGGGCCGGCTGCTGCTCACGCTGTACGGGGTCTTCGCCGTCGGCGCCACCTCCCGCTCGGTCTACCAGCTCTCGACCCGCTTCCAGGAGGCGCCGCTCGCCTATCTGCTCTCGGCGGCGGCCGCGGTGGTGTACGTGGTCATCACCGTCGCCCTGGCGCGCGGCGGCGAGGGCGCCCGCCGGGTGGCGGTGGTCTGCTGCGGCGCGGAACTGGCCGGAGTGCTGACGGTGGGGACCTGGACCGTGCTCGACCCGGCGGCCTTCCCGGACCAGACGGTCTGGTCCCAGTACGGCCTGGGCTACCTGCTGCTTCCCCTGATCCTGCCGGTCGTCGGCCTGGTGTGGCTGCGGCGCTCGCGCCGGCCGGCGTAGCCGCGCGCCCGGACGGCCGCCGCGGGAAACCGCACCGTTTCGGTCATTCCAGAACGGAAGGCAACCTTCCGGAGCACTCTCCGCGTTTTCCCCTGTAGAGCGCACCACTCACTTCACACCCACGGGGGGACACATGAGTGAGCGTCGTTTCCACGCCCGCGATCTGCGGGTGCGGACGGCCGAGGCCGAGTTCGCACGGCCCGTACCGCAGCAGCTCAACAACGGGGAGGAGTCCGACCACCCGTACATCGCCAACTTCTCCAAGGGTCTTCCGCACGACGGGAACGGCGAGGTCGACCCGGCCGCCTACCGGCTGCTGCTCAGGGCGCTGCACACCGGGCGCCCCGAGGACTTCGAACGCGTTCCGCTGGGCGGCGACCGCAAGCTGGTCAACCCGCAGTCCGGGCTCGGCTTCGACCTCCAGGGGCCCGACCCGCAGGCGCTGACGGTGCCGCCCGCGCCGCGCGTCGACAGCGCGTGGCACTCCGCCGAGGCGGTCGAGCTGTACTGGATGGCACTCCTGCGGGACGTGCCGTTCGCCGACTTCGGCCGCAGCGACCTGGCGGAGGAGGCCGCCGCCGAACTGAGCCGGCTGTCGGACTTCCGCGGCCCCGTCCGGGGCGGCACGGTGACCTGGGACACCCTCTTCCGCGGTGACACCCGGGGCGATCTCACCGGGCCGTACCTCTCCCAGTTCCTGCTGCGCGACATCCCCTACGGCACGCTGCGGGTGCCGCAGCGGCTGGACACCCTCAGGTGCCCGAAGGACCACCTCACCGACTTCGACTCCTGGCTGGCCGTGCAGAACGGTCACCTGCCCGCTGCCGACGAACGCGACTTCGAGGACCGGCGCTACATCCGCACTCCGCGCGAACTGGCGCACTACGTGCACTTCGACGCGCTGTACCAGGCGTACCTCGACGCCTGTCTGATCCTGCTGGGTTCGGAGGCGCCGGTGGACGCGGGCAACCCGTACGCCTTCTCCGGCAACCAGGAGGGCTTCGGCACCTACGGCGGTCCGCATGTGCTGTCGCTGGTCACCGAGGTGGCCACCCGGGCGCTCAAGGCGGTCTGGTACCAGAAGTGGTACGTGCACCGGCGGCAGCGGCCGGAGGAGTTCGGCGGGCGGCTGCATCTGCACCTCAGCGGCAGGCGGGAGTACCCCGTCGACGAGGAGGTGCTCGGCTCGGCCGCGGTCAAGCGGGTCCACGACGCCACCGGCAGCCATCTGCTGCCACAGGCCTTCCCCGAGGGCAGTCCGGTCCATCCCGCCTACGGCGCCGGGCACGCCACCGTCGCCGGGGCGTGCACCACGGTACTCAAGGCGTGGTTCGACGAGTCGCACGTCCTCGCCGCCCCGGTCGTGCCCTCCGCCGACGGCCTCCGGCTGGATCCGTACGCCGGGGACGACGCCGGCCGGCTCACCGTGGGAGGGGAGCTCAACAAGCTCGCCGCCAACATCGCCATCGGCCGCAGCATGGGCGGTGTCCACTGGCGTTCGGACTACTCCGCGTCGGTGCGGCTGGGCGAGGAGATCGCCATGGGGGTGCTGCGGGAGGTGAAGCGCTCCACCCGGGAGGACGCCTCCTTCTCGCTGAGCCGCTTCGACGGCACCACGACCACTCTCTGAGCGGCCGCGGGTACCGGTCCGGGGCTGCTCAGACCCAACGGGGCGGTACCGGGGAAAGCCCGCGGGCGGGTGGACGGCGCCACCGTCCGCCCGCCCGCGGGGCCCGCTCCGTACGTTCGGGGTCAGGCGCTGGCCGCGTAGTCCTGGGAGACGGCCGCCTTCTCCATGGTGATCAGACTCAGCCGGGAGGAGACCCGCTCGGTGGAGACCGGGATGTAGCCCAGCCCCCGGTAGAGGCGGAGGTTGTTGTCGCTGCGGTGGCCGGTGAACAGCCGGTAGCGCCTGGCGGAGCTCTCCTCCGTCAGGCGCTCCTCGAGCGCCGCCAGCAGCCGCCTGCCGAGGCCGTGCCCCTGCATGCGGGGGTGCACGATCAGTTTGCCGATCACGGCGGTGCCGTCGTCCTCCACCCGGCCGCGTACCGAGCCGACGACCTCCTCGCCGAGCCGGGCCACGAGTACGCGGCCGCGGGCCAGTTCGGCGCGCAGGTCGTCGAGGGACTGGGTGAGCGGCTCGATGGCGTAGTCGCCGTACAGCGCCGCCTCGGACTGGTAGCACAGGTACTGCAGTTTGAGGATCTGCTCGGCGTCGTTCTCTCTCGCCGCAGAGATGGCCACGCTCATTCCCATGTGCGCACGTCTCCCTCTGGATGGTCGTGTCCGGGCGCACGTGTGGAACGAGGGTCGCGCACCCGAACTGTCTACCCTGATGACGCCGGTGGTTTACCGCACCCTTCCCCGGTCTTCGGGGAGCGCAACCTCCGTCGTGAGCATTGTGCGCAGGCAACCGACGCAACGGGAACGAATCGGTCCGAGACTGCCCTGTGAGATTCCCAACTCACGGGCCACTTCCCGGTAGGTGGGGTTCCGGTGCGACAGCAGCGCGGTGAGCAGTTCGGGGCACCGTCCGGGCAGCCGCCCGATCGCCGTGCGCAGGGACCGCAGCCGCTCCGCGCGCAGGGCCCGGTCCTCCGGCCCGTCGGCTCCGGTGCCGTGCGCGACGCCGTCCGCCGTACCGTTCGCGGAGCCGCCCGCCACCGGGTCGTAGGCCACCTCGCGCCGGGCCCTGCGGCGCGCGGCACGGACCTCGGCCCGTACCGCCGCCCGCAGCCAGCGGGCCGGGTGGGGCGGCACCCCGGCCGTCCGGCCGTGTTCCAGCCAGCGCAGCCACACGGCCTGTTCCAGATCGGCCGGTTCGATTCCCGGGCCCGCCGCCTCCGCGGCGCACTCGGCCGCCAGCAGGGGGTGGAGATCCGCCGGGAGGGGCGGCGGGAAGGACACCGCGAGGGGCGGCGGGAAGGACACCGCGAGGGGCGGCGGGAAGGACCGCGGGAGGCGGTGCGGGCCGTCGGGCGGACCGGGCCGTGAGTCGTGCGGGATCACGGCTGTCCGGACCGCCGCCCATGGCCGGCCGGTTGCGCCGGCCGCCGATGATCACCCTGAAGGGGGGCGCACCGGCGGCCGGCGCGCCACCTGTCCGGGCCCTGCCGTGTCCCGGTCGGCCGGGTCAGTCCCGGCGGAAGTCCACGGCGGCCAGCAGCGCCGTGTCCGGGTGGTCGGTGAAGATGCCGTCGATACCGGTGGCGAAGTACGTCCGCAGGGCGCCGAAGGCGTCCCCGTAGGCGTCGGGGTCGGTACCGCGGCGGAAGCCGGCCGGCAGGAAGCGGTTCTCGTTGCGCAGGGTGTACGGGTGGAGCACCAGGCCCCGGGCGTGGGCGTCGCGCACCAGGGAGGTGGGCTCGCCCAGCCGGCCCTCGCCGTCCCGGGGGATCACCAGGTCGAGGGTGGGGCCGATGCCCTGGGCGAAGCGGGAGATCCACCGCAGTCCGGCGGGCGTGACCAGGTCGGCCACGGTGCGCGGGTCGCCGGACTCGGTGAAGTCCCATGGCCGGGAGGAGGCCGACGACAGCAGCACCACGCGCGGGGTGTCCACCAGTTCGCTCATCCGCCGCATGCTGCCCGGCTCGAAGGACTGCAGGAACGTCGGGGAGCCGGCGCGGTGCCGCCCGTACCGTCGCAGCAGCCGCGCCAGCGGCTCCTCCAGGCCCAGACCC
The DNA here is from genome assembly GCF_002794255.1 of Streptomyces carminius. GTDB lineage: Bacteria > Actinomycetota > Actinomycetes > Streptomycetales > Streptomycetaceae > Streptomyces > Streptomyces carminius. The sequence continues at coordinate 211,504 of NZ_PGGW01000067.1, read as the reverse complement.
AGCTTCCGGAAGTAACTCGGGTGCTTGGTCTCGATGTGCAGCCACACCGGCCGGCCGCGCTCGCGGCCCGCGCGTTCCGCCCAGGCCAGCACCTCCGCCAGGGAGGGCACCGTCCAGCGGCCGTCGTAGAGGGTGTTGTGAGGGCGGGTGCCGGGGATGCGCTCGACGGCGCGGAGGGTCTTCAGCTCGGCGAGGGTGAAGTCCTCGGTGAACCAGCCGGTGAGCCGGGTGCCGTCCACCGTCTTCGTCGTCCTGCGGCCGGCGAACTCCGGGTGGCCGGCCACGTCCGTGGTGTCGGTGATGTCGTTCTCGTGACGGCACACCAGATGGCCGTCCCGGGTGGGGACCACGTCCTGTTCGATGACGTCCGCGCCCATGGCGAGGGCGAGTTCGTACGCCCCCATGGTGTGCTCGGGCCGGTAACCGCAGGCGCCCCGGTGGGCGATGACGGCGGGCACCGGCAGCCGGCCCCCGCGTCCGCGCCCCCGGTCACCGTCCCGCTCCGCCGCAACGGCGGTACCGCCCAGCGCCGCCGTCCCCGCGCCCAGCGCCGCCGCTCCCAGTACGGTTCTGCGGCCCGGCCGCTGCACCTGTCCCATGGGCATTCTTCCTCTCACCCGTCTGTGGCGGCCGCCCGCGGTCCCCGCACCCGACCACCCGCACGTATCCGTTCCGTGCCCGGCGGGCGACGGAACCCGCGCATGGTAGGCGTGCGTCCTTTTCGGCCAGGAGACCGCGGGCGGAACGCGGCACGAACGGCTGGGGAAACACCCCGTTCCCGGGGATCCGTGGAGAAGCCCGGCGCGCGCTCCGCCGGGGAACGCGAGTATCGTCACCACCTGCGCGGGTGCGCGTACCGACCATCACGACCGGAGGGCATGTTGTCCCGTTTCCTGCTCATCAAGGCGCTGCTGGGCCCGCTGCTGCGCGTGCTGTTCCGGCCGCGGGTCCACGGGGCCGGGCGCATTCCGGGGAGCGGTCCGGTGATCCTGGCCGGAAACCATCTCACCTTCATCGACTCGATGATCCTCCCGCTCGTCGTCGACCGGCAGGTCTTCTTCATCGGCAAGGACGAGTACGTGACCGGCACCAGCCTCAAGGGCCGGCTGATGGCCTGGTTCTTCACCGGGGCCGGCATGATCCCCGTGGACCGCGACGGCGGGCGCGGCGGCGTGGCCGCGCTGATGACCGGCCGCCGGGTGCTGGAGGAGGGCAGGATCTTCGGCATCTACCCGGAGGGCACCCGTTCCCCCGACGGCCGGCTGTACCGCGGCCGCACCGGCATCGCCCGGCTGGCGCTGATGACCGGCGCGCCGGTGGTCCCGTTCGCGATGATCGGCACCGACCGCGTCCAGCCGGGCGGCAGCGGGCTGCCCCGGGTCGGTCCGGGCCGCCGGATCACCGTCCGCTTCGGTGAGCCGCTGGACTTCTCGCGCTACGAGGGCATGGACCGCGACCGCTATGTGCTGCGGGCCGTGACCGACGAGGTGATGAGCCATGTGATGCGGCTGTCCGGCCAGGAGTACGTGGACGTCTACGCCACCAAGGCCAAGGCGGCCTGAACCGCGCGGAGAACCGGCGGGGGCGGGGCACCGCTTCCGCCGGTTCTCCTTTCCCCAACTAATCAACTTTTACTAGTGTGGTGGCATGACCGAGACCACGACACCGATCCTGCCGTGCCGCACCCTCCCGCCGGTGCTCGGCTTCTATGCCGCGCTCGGCTTCGAGACCACCTTCGAGCAGCGGAGCCCCAATCCGTACGCCGTCGTCGCACGCGGCGGCATCGAACTGCACTTCTTCGGCATGAAGCGGTACGACCCCGCCCGGTCGTACAGCACCTGCCACATCGCCACCGACGACGTGGACGCCCTGTACGCCGCCTTCCGCGCCGGGCTGAAGGAGTCCTACGGGAAGGTCCCGTCCCGCGGGCTGCCCCGGATCGGCCCGGTGAAGGACATGCCCTGTGGGACACGGCAGTTCCTGGTGTCCGACCCCGGCGGCAACTGCCTGCGTATCGGACAGCGGACCGGCGGCGACCTCCGCCACCCGCCCGCGCCCCGGGAGAGGTTCGCCCGCGTCCTGCAGTCGGCGACGCTGCTCGCCGACTCCCGGCAGGACCCCGAGACCGCCGCGCGGATCCTCGACCGGGCGCTGGCGGCGGACGGGGCCGGGGCTGCGGAAGGAGCGGCGGGCCGGGGGACCGTCCCCGCACAGCGGCCCACTCCCGTGCAGTTGCTGCGGCTGCTGGTGCTGCGCGGCGATCTCGCGCGGCGGCTCGGTGCCCCGGAGCGGGAGGCGGCCCTGCTGAAGAGGGCTTCGGCCGACGGCCTCACCGCCGACGAGCGGGAGGCGGTACGCGACGACCTGGCCCGGCCGGCGGAGCTGCGGGAGTGAGACGGGGGGCGGACGCGGGGCCGGGCTCCCGGCCCCGCGTCCGCCGCGGTCCGTGACGGACGCGGGCGGACCATACGTACGACGGAGGCTCAGGGACAGCTCGGGTCGCACAGCAGGACGGACAGCCCGGAGCAGTGGTCGCACATGATCAGACTCGTCATGCTCTGGGCGGCCGTGTCCGCCGCCCGGCCCCACGAGTCCACCGGTCCGGAGCACTCCAGTGTCTGCAGGTCGTACAGGATCGGTTCGGGTCGTTCGGCCATCTCCGCTTCTCCTCAGGTCCGGTGGCCGGCCGTCAGCCGCAGATGATCAGGGACAGGGCGGAGTGGGGTTCGCACAGGATGCTGTGGCTGCTGTCGCCCGCCGCCGGGGCCCGGTCGCCCGGCTCGTCGGCGCTCTCCAGCACCTGTAAGTCGTACAGGCACAGCTCTTCTCTCATGTCCGGTTTCTCCTTGTCGTTTTCCGGCCGTACCCGGCCGGTCTGACACCGCCGACAGTCGTCCACGGCGTGTCATCCGCCGTCTGCCCCGCCGGCCGGCGCCCGTAACGTGTCACTCACACCCTGTACCGGACGGACGGGCGGCCCGGGAACGCGGGCGGTCGCCCCCGGGCCGGAGGTGGCCGTCCCGCGGTTCGCCGCGCCGCCGTGTCAGGTCCGGAGCGGACGGCGCGGGCACGTCCGGTCGGCCCGGCCACCGGCCGGCGGCGGGGTGTTCCTCACCGGCCCCCGGTCGCCCGCGCCCCGCCGCCCGGGGCCGCGTCCGCCCAGGCCCGCTGCCGGGCCAGGTCATCCCTCACCTCGGCGAGCTGGACGGCGACGGCCGACGGCGCGGTGCCGCCGCGCCCGTCGCGGGCGGCCAGCGCCCCGGGGACGCTCAGCACGGTGCGGACCTCGGGTGTCAGATGCGGGGAGATCTTCGCGAACTGCTCGTCGGTGAGCTGGTCCAGTTCGATCCCGGCCGCCTCGCAGACCTTGACGCACTCCCCCGCGACCTCGTGCGCCTCGCGGAACGGCACGCCCCGCTTGACCAGCCACTCGGCGATGTCGGTGGCCAGCGAGAAGCCGGCCGGGGCCAGTTCGGCCATCCGTTCCCGGTTGACGGTGAGGGTGGCCATCATCCCGGTGAACGCCGGAAGCAGCACCTCCAGCTGGTCGCAGGAGTCGAAGACGGGCTCCTTGTCCTCCTGCAGGTCGCGGTTGTACGCCAGCGGCAGCGCCTTGAGGGTGGCCAGCAGACCGGTGAGGTTGCCGATGAGCCGCCCGGACTTGCCGCGCGCCAGCTCGGCGATGTCCGGGTTCTTCTTCTGCGGCATGATCGAGGAGCCGGTGGAGAAGGCGTCATGGAGGGTCACAAAGGAGAACTCCTTCGTGTTCCAGATGATGATCTCCTCGGCGATCCGGGACAGGTCGACCCCGATCATCGCGGTGATGAAGGCGAACTCGGCGACGAAGTCGCGCGAGGCGGTGCCGTCGATGGAGTTGGCCGCCGAGCCGTGCTCGAAGCCCAGGTCGGCGGCGACGGCCCGCGGGTCCAGGCCGAGCGAGGAGCCGGCCAGCGCACCGGAGCCGTAGGGTGAGACGGCGGTACGGGCGTCCCACTGCCGAAGCCGCTCGGCGTCCCGGGACAGGGCCTGGACGTGGGCGAGGACATGGTGGGCGAAGAGGACCGGCTGGGCGTGCTGGAGGTGGGTGCGGCCGGGCATAGCCACGTCCGGGTGGGCCTCGGCCAGGGCGACCAGCGCCTCGTTCAGGTCGGCGAGCAGACCGCCGATGATCCGGGCGTGGTCGCGCAGGTACATCCGGAACAGCGTGGCCACCTGGTCGTTGCGGGAGCGTCCGGCGCGCAGCTTGCCGCCCAGCTCCGGGCCGAGGCGCTCCAGCAGCCCGCGCTCCAGGGCGGTGTGCACGTCCTCGTCGGCGACGGTGCCGGTGAAGGAGCCGTCGGCGACGTCGGCCGCCAGCCGGTCGAGCCCGGCGAGCATCTCCTCCAGTTCCCCGGCGGTGAGCAGCCCGGCGGCGTGCAGCACCTTCGCGTGCGCCCGCGACCCGGCGATGTCGTAGGGGGCCAGCCGCCAGTCGAAGTGGACGGAGGCGGAGAGCCTCTCCAGCGCCTCGGCCGGTCCGTCGGCGAACCTGCCGCCCCACAGCCGTACGTCGCCGCCCGCGGCGGGGGTGGGGGTCTGCGGGCCGTTGGTCATCGGGACTCCTCGTGCGGGTGGTGGATGTGCCGCGTGCGCGGCCGGGCGGACCGCGAGGTCACCGTTCCGGCTCCGGGCCGGTGGTCCCGCCGCCCGTGCCAGGGGCCCCGGCGGTCCGGCCGATGCGGACGGAGGTGTCCGGGCCACCGGAACGGGCGAGTACGGCGTGCTCCGCCACGGGGGCTCCTCACCGTCCATGCGCACGACCCATGCGGCGACTCGCATAATTATGCGCCTCGCCGCATGATTCGTCAACGCACAGCACGGGTCGGCACGGCACGGAGCCGTCCGGCGCGGCGGCGGGCGGCCGTCACCAGCACCCGCCGGCCGTCGCCGGGGCCGGCCTCCTCGTGGACCCGGCCCAGCCGTACGTCCACGCGGTGCGTCCTGTCGTCCGCCACGGCTTCAGCCCGCACCGGAACCCCTGTCGCGCGCACGGCGGCTGGGGAATCATGCCGGTCATGGGAAAGACCTACGAACACATCGACGGCCGGCTGCGGAAGTTCATCGAGGAGCAGCCTGTCTTCTTCACCGCCACCGCGCCGCTGTCCGCCGACGGCACCGTGAACCTCTCCCCCAAGGGACTGAGGGGCTCCTTCGCCGTTCTCGACGAACGCACCGTCGCCTACCTGGACTTCGCCGGCTCCAACGCCGAGACCGTCGCCCATCTGCGGGAGAACGGCCGGATCACCCTGATGTGGTGCGCCTTCTCCGGCCCGCCGAACATCGTGCGCGTCCACGGCCGCGGCGAGCCCGTCTTCCGCGACGATCCGCGCTGGAAGGAGCTGGTCGCCCACTTCCCCGGCATCGACCACACCCGGCACGGGCTGCGCGCGATCATCGTGGTCACCGCCGAGCTGATCCGCGACACCTGCGGATTCGCCGTCCCCCTGATGACGTACGAGGAGGAGCGCCCGCTGCACGGCTCACGGTTCGCCCGGGAGGACGACGAGAGCCTCGACGCGTACTTCCGCTCCAAGGAGCACATCGCCACCAGCATCGACGGCCTTCCCGGCCTTCCGCTGCCCCTGCCGCCGACCCCCGCCGCCGATCCCGTGTGACCGGCAGGCGAAACGGTCTTGCGGCGGGCCGGACGGGGCGGTTTCATCAGGCGGTGCGAACCGAACATGCGAACAGCTCCACACCGGTGATCACCCGGCTGTCGGCCGCCGAGTTCCCCGCCGCCCGCGACGGGCTCACCGAGCTGGTGTGCGACGCCGTCGCCGGCGGCTCCTCGATCGGCTTCCTCGCCCCCGCCGACCGGGCGGGCATCGCGGCCTGGTGGGAGAGCCTGGCCCCCGAGGTGGCCGACGGGCGGACGGCGGTGTGGGCCGCCCGGGACGGCGACGGGCGGATCACCGGCACCGTGCAGCTGCGGACGGGCGGCATGCCCAACGGCCGCCACCGCGCCGAGCTCGCCAAGCTGGTCGTGCACCGGCGGGCGCGCGGCCGGGGGCTGGGGCGACGGCTGCTGGCGGCGGCCGAGCGGGCGGCGGCCGCCTCGGGCATCACCCTGCTGGTCCTGGACACCCAGACCGGCAGCCCGGCCGAGCGCCTCTACCGCTCGGCCGGCTGGACCGAGGCGGGCACCATCCCCGACTACGCCGCCGACACCGAGGGCGTACTGCGGCCCACCACCCTCTTCCACAAGCGGCCCGGCTGACACACGGTCCGGTACCCGGAGGAATCCGGTGGTCGGGGGCGGCGGGGCCGGTTACGGTGGCGGCCCGTCCGCTCCCCGCGGCGCCGCCGCCCGCCTCCCCGGTTCCGGTGCGCCCGGAAGACCCCCGGAGGAGGCCCCATGCTCAGCACCCCGCTCGGCGACGGCGCCGCACTGTGCCCCCTGGAGCCGTGGCAGGCGGCCGAGCTGGCCGCGTACACCGACCGGGTGCGCGACCATCTGACGCCCTGGCTGCCGTGGGCGCACTCCGTCACCGACACCGCCTCCGCCCGGGCCTTCCTCCAGCGCTACGCGGACGAGCAGGCCGCCGACCGGGGCCGGCTGTACGGCATCCGGCTCGGCGGCGCGCTCGTCGGCGGCATGATGTTCCGGCTCTTCGACGTCCGGGAGGGCTCCTGCGAGCTGGGCGCCTGGCTGGCGCCCGAGGCCCAGGGGCGCGGGCTGGTCACCACCGCCGCCCACCGCATGATCGACTGGGCCGTCGGCGACCGCGGCATCGCACGGGTGGAGTGGCTGGTCTCCCCCGCCAACGGCCCCAGCATCGCGGTGGCGAAGCGGCTGGGCATGACGTACGAGGGCACCCTGCGCAGCGTGTTCGCCATGGGCGGCCGACGCCAAGACCTGCAGGTCTGGGCGCTGCTGGGCGAGGAGTGGCGGACCGGGCGGGGGTGGGGCGGAGCCGGCTCCTAGCCGTCCCCGGCCCGCCGCCCCTCGACGCAGAACCGGTTGCCCTCGGTGTCCTCCAGGACGACATACGGCCGGGTCCCGGGCTCCGGCTCCTCCGGATAGTGCCGCCAGTCGACGCGCCGGGCCCCCAGGGCGACCAGACGCCCGACCTCCTCGTCCAGTTCGCGGTCCCCCGCGTCGAGGTCGAGGTGGACCCGGGGGAACTCCCTCGCGGGACTCTCGCTCACGTCCATGGCGAGCGCGGCGCCGGGCACTCCCGGCGGAGGCTCCAGGACGATCCAGTCGTCCCCCGCGTAACGCGGCGGCCGCCGTACGTATCCCAGTGCCCGCCGCCAGAACTCGCCCGCCCGCCGGTCGTCGCTCACGCCCAGCGATATCTGCCTGATCGTCGCCATGCCGGTCAGGCTAGCGCCGCGCGGGCGGTTGTCCGCCCGCATCACCGTCTCAGCGGTGCGGGTGCCGCGGTGCCGGGGAGTTCTGGGCCAGCCGCAGCAGGTGGTCGGCCAGCGCCTGGCCGCCCGTGGGGTGACGGCTGATCAGCAGCAGGGTGTCGTCGCCCGCGATGGTGCCGATGATGTCGTGGACCTCCGCCTGGTCGATGGCCGAGGCCAGGAACTGGGCGGCGCCGGGCGGGGTGCGCAGCACCACCAGATTGGCCGAGGCCTCGGCGGAGATGAGGAGTTCGCCGGCCAGCCGCGCCATCCGCGCCTCGCTGGCGGACTCCCCCAGCGGTGCCCGGGGCGTGCGGTCGCCGCCCTCGCCGGGGACGGCGTAGATCAACTCGCCGCCGGTGTTGCGGATCTTCACCGCGCCCAGCTCGTCGAGGTCCCGGCTGAGCGTCGCCTGGGTGACGCTCAGCCCGTCGTCGGCCAGGAGTTTGGCGAGCTGGCTCTGGGAACGGACCGGTTCGCGGCCCAGGATCTCCACGATCCGGCGGTGCCGGGCGGTACGCGTGTGGGGTACGGCCGGGCCACCGTTGTTTCCTGCCTGCGCCTCGCTCATGGTTTCGTTCAGTCTCCGGCTCGTCGGGTCCCGTCGACGGTGTCGAGAACGGCGGGAAGTGCGCGGACCAGGGTGTCCGCCTCGTCCTCACTGATGATCAGCGGCGGGGCGAGCCGGATGACGTCCGGGGCGCACGCGTTCACCAGGAGGCCAGCGTCCTGGGCGGCCTGCTGCACCCGGGGCGCGACGGGCTCGGTCAGTACGATACCCAGCAGCAGCCCGGCGCCGCGGACTTGGTCCACCAGCGGGTGGCCGAGCGCCCACACCGCGTCGCGCAGCCGGTTCCCGACCCGCTTGACATGGTCGAGGAGCCCTTCGGACTCGATGGTGTCCAGTACCGCCAGCGCCGCCGCGCAGGCCACCGGGTTGCCGCCGAAGGTGGAGCCGTGCTGGCCGGGCGTCAGCAGCTCGGCGGCCTCCCCGAAGGCGACCGTGGCACCGATGGGCAGCCCGGCGCCCAGCCCCTTGGCGAGGGTGACCACATCGGGCTCGACGCCCTCGGCCTGGCAGGCGAACCAGTGGCCGGTGCGCCCGATGCCCGTCTGGACCTCGTCGAGCACCAGCAGGGTGCCGGTGGCGGCGGTGATCTCCCGGGCCGCGGCCAGATAGCCCTCGGGCGGCACGATCACACCGCTCTCGCCCTGGACCGGCTCCAGGATCACCAGGGCGGTCTCCCCGGTGACGGCCGCCCGCAGCGCGTCGGCGTCGCCGTAGGGGACATGGGTGACCTCGCCGGGCAGCGGCAGGAAGGGGTCCCGCTTGCCGGGCTGCCCGGTCAGCGCCAGCGCCCCCATGGTGCGGCCGTGGAAACCGCCGTGGGTGGCGACCAGGTGCGTACGGCCGGTCCGGCGGCCGATCTTGAAGGCGGCCTCCACGGCCTCCGCGCCGGAGTTGGAGAAGTAGACGCGCCCGGGCCGGCCGAAGAGCCGCAGCAGCCGTTCGGCCAGGGCGACCGGCGGTTCGGCGACGAAGAGGTTGGAGACGTGGCCCAGCAGGGCGATCTGGTCGGAGACGGCGCGGACGACCGCCGGGTGCCCGGTGCCGAGCGAGTTGACGGCGATGCCGCCGACGAAGTCCAGGTACTCCCTGCCGTCGGCGTCCCACAGCCGGGCGCCCTCGCCGTGGGTGATCGGGATGCGCGGGGTGCCGTAGTTGTCCATCAGCGTCCGCTGCCAGCGCCGGGTGAGCGCTGCGTTGCCGGAGTTGCCGGACTCCGCGGTGCTGTCGCTGTCGTGGGCGGTCATGCCCTGTCCTTCCCCTCGTCGCCGTCCTGGCCGCCGTCCCGGTCCTCGTCGGGCACGACCATGGTCCCGATGCCCTCGTCGGTGAAGATCTCCAGCAGGATGGAGTGCTGGACGCGTCCGTCGATGACGCGGGCGGTCCGCACGCCGTTGCGCACGGCGTACAGGCAGCCCTCCATCTTGGGGACCATGCCGCTGGCCAGATCCGGCAGCAGCCTCTCCAGCTCCCTCGCGGTGAGCCGGCTGATCACGTCGTCGCTGTGGGGCCAGTCCTCGTAGAGACCCTCGACGTCGGTGAGGACCATCAGCGTCTCCGCGCCCAGCGCGGCGGCCAGGGCGGCGGCGGCGGTGTCGGCGTTGATGTTGTAGACGTGTCCGTCGTCGGCGCTGCGGGCGATGGAGGAGATCACCGGGATGCGGCCGTCGTCCAGCAGCGCCTGGACGGCACCCGCGTCGACCTCGGTGATCTCGCCGACCCGGCCGATGTCCACCCGCTCGCCGTCGATGTGCGCGTAGCGCTTGGTGGCGGTCATGGTGTGCGCGTCCTCGCCGGTCATGCCGACGGCCAGCGGCCCGTGCCGGTTGAGCAGGCCGACCAGCTCGCGCTGCACCTGGCCGGCCAGCACCATCCGGACCACGTCCATGGCCTCGTCGGTGGTGACCCGCAGTCCGGCCTTGAACTCGCTGACCAGGCCCAGCCTGTCGAGGTGGGCGCTGATCTGCGGCCCGCCGCCGTGGACGACGACGGGCTTGAGACCGGCGTGCCGCAGGAAGACCACGTCCTGGGCGAAGGCCGCCTTCAGGTCCTCGTCGACCATGGCGTTGCCGCCGAACTTGATGACCACGGTCTTCCCGTGGTGGCGGGTCAGCCAGGGCAGTGCCTCGATGAGGATCTCGGCCTTGGGCAGAACCTTGTGCCTGCGTGTGCTCATGACGAGTAGGCGCTGTTCTCGTGGACGTAGTCGGCGGTGAGGTCGTTGGTCCAGACGACGGCGGAGGCGTCGCCCGCGGCCAGGTCGGCGGTGATGACCACCTCGCGGTAGCGCATGTCGACCAGTTCGCGGTCCTCGCCGACGGAGCCGCCCTTGCACACCCACACGCCGTTGATGGCGACGTTCAGCCGGTCGGGCTCGAAGACGGCGGAGGTGGTGCCGATGGCGGAGAGCACCCGCCCCCAGTTGGGGTCCTCGCCGTGGACGGCGCACTTGAGGAGGTTGTTGCGGGCGATGGAGCGGCCGACCTCCACGGCGTCGTCCTCGCTGGCCGCGTTCACGACCTCGATGCGGATGTCCTTGGAGGCGCCCTCGGCGTCGCCGATGAGCTGCCGGGCCAGATCGGCGCAGACGGCCCGTACCGCCTCGGTGAACTCCGCCTCGCCGGGAGTGATCCCGGAGGCCCCGGAGGCGAGCAGCAGCACGGTGTCGTTGGTGGACAGGCAGCCGTCGGAGTCGATCCGGTCGAAGGTGGTGCGGGTGGCCTCGCGCAGCGCCGCGTCCAGGCCCGGGGAGTCGACGTCGGCGTCGGTGGTCAGGACCACCAGCATGGTGGCCAGCGAGGGGGCGAGCATTCCCGCGCCCTTGGCCATACCGCCCACGGTCCAGCCCTCGCCCCCGGCGACGGCGGTCTTGTGCACGGTGTCGGTGGTCTTGATGGCGAGGGCGGCCTTCTCCCCGCCGTGTTCGGAGAGTTCACCGGCGGCCCGTTCGACGCCCGGCAGCAGCCTGTCCATCGGCAGCCGGATGCCGATCAGGCCGGTGGAGGCCACGGCCACCTCGCCGGCGTTGTGGCCGAGCACCTCGGCGGCCTTCTCGGCGGTGGTGTGGGTGTCCTGGAAGCCGAGCGGGCCGGTGCAGGCGTTGGCGCCGCCGGAGTTGAGGACGACCGCCGAGACCAGGCCCCCCTTGAGGACCTGCTCGGACCACAGGACCGGTGCGGCCTTCACCCGGTTGGCGGTGAACACGCCGGCGGCGGCCAGGCGCGGCCCGTTGTTGACGACCAGGGCAAGGTCGGGGTTGCCGTTCTCCTTGATTCCGGCGGCGATGCCCGCCGCCGTGAATCCCTTCGCCGCGGTCACGCTCACTGCGTCTCTCCGTTCATCCCGTCCCCGCCTGTCCCGCCTGTCCCGTCCGTCCCGCCGCCGTCCGTCGTGCGGAGCCCGTTCACGGGGCGACCCCGGTCACCGGCAGTCCGGTCTCCTCGGGGATGCCGAGGGCGATGTTCATGCTCTGCACCGCGCCGCCCGCGGTGCCCTTGGTGAGGTTGTCCAGGGCGCCGATGGCGATGAGGCGGCCGGCCGCCTCGTCGTGGGCGACCTGGAGCAGCACCGTGTTGGAGCCGTACACCGCCGCCGTGGAGGGCCACTGCCCCTCCGGCAGCAGGCGCACGAACGGCTCCGCGGCCAGCGCCTTGGCGTACGCCTCGCGCAGCCGGCCGGCGTCCAGCCCCGGCTTCGCCTTCGCGGTGCAGGTGGCGAGGATGCCGCGCGACATCGGGGCGAGGGTGGGGGTGAAGGAGACGGTCACCCGCTCGCCCGCGACGGCCGAGAGGTTCTGGACCATCTCCGGGGTGTGCCGGTGGCCGCCCCCGACGCCGTACGGGCTCATCGAGCCCATCACCTCGCTGCCCAGCAGGTGGGGCTTGAGCGCCTTGCCCGCCCCGGAGGTGCCGGTGGCCGCGACCACCACCACGTCCGGCTCGACCAGGCCGGCCGCGAAGGCCGGGAACAGCGCCAGCGACACGGTCGTCGGATAACAGCCGGGGACCGCGACGCGCCGGGACCCCGTCAGCGCCTCGCGGGCCCCCGGCAGCTCGGGAAGGCCGTACGGCCAGGTGCCTGCGTGCGGGCTGCCGTAGAAGCGCTCCCAGTCCCCCGCGTCCCGCAGCCGGAAGTCGGCACCGCAGTCGACGACCAGCACCTCGTCGCCGAGCTGCTCGGCGACCGCCGCGGACTGGCCGTGCGGCAGCGCCAGGAACACCACGTCGTGGCCGCCCAGCACCTCGGCCGTGGTGGGTTCCAGCACCCGGTCGGCCAGCGGCGCCAGATGCGGCTGGAGCTCGCCCAGCCGGCGTCCCGCGTTGGAGTTGCCCGTCAGCGCACCGATCTCGACCTCGGGATGTCCGGCCAGCAGGCGCAGGAGTTCACCCCCCGCATAGCCGCTCGCCCCCGCCACCGCCGCTCGCACCGCCATCGTTCCCTCCTCATCGATGGCATGACTATACAAATGAGGGAAGATTTATGCAACAGCTCGCCTGGCCCGATCCATGGCGCCGTGCCGGGCCGGCGGCCCCTGGTTCCGCGGTGAGCCGGTGGGACACGGTGCCCGCCGCCGCGGACGGCTGCCGCCGGTGCCGGGCGGCGGCGCCCCGGCACCGGTGAGCGGTGAGCGGTGAGCGGTGGCGCACGGAAGCGTCCCGGCGGCCGCGGGTACCGTCCTGTTCTCGACTGCGGGGCACCTTGCCGGGCAGCGCCGTGCGGCGGGCCGGGAGGCGCTCGCGTTCCGTCGCCCCACGGGCGCGAACGGCCCGGGGCGGCAGGGCGTCAGCCGCCGAAGGCGGCCAGGAAGAGGACCAGCCAGAGCACGGCGAGACCGCCGGTGACCAGGCCGATGACGCACTGGCCGCGGTTGGACCGCTTGACCAGGCCGAGGGTCGCGAAAGTGACGGCGAGGCTGCCGCACAGCAGCGGGATCGCAACACCGGCGTAGCCCACGAACACCGCGGCGACCAGGGCGACGGCTCCGAGAACGAGTGAGACGACCCCGTAGAGGGAAGCCGGACTGTCCGTGGCCTCGGCGGTCATGGCAGTCCCTCCATCGGTCGACCGGCACCATCCGGTGTGCGCGGAGGGCACCTTCGGCGGGAGAGGTCCCGCTGCCCCCGGCGGGCGCCCCATCCTACGTTCCCGGGCCCGGCCTGCCCGCGCGTGCTCCCGCCGGAGCAACCTCCCGCGCAGCACTCCGGGGAAGCGGAGGGCGAGAACGGCGGGAAGCCACGGGAGGCCGTTTCACGGCGGGTTGAAGTTGACGCTGCGGAAACCTCTAGCGTCGTTTCCACCGGCGGATCGAAAGGCCCCAGACGATGACGGTGGAGTGGTCCATCCAGGAGATCGCCCGTGCGGCCGGGACCACCAGCCGCACGCTGCGTCACTACGACGCCATCGGCCTGCTGCGCCCCAGCCGCGTCGGACACGGCGGACGCCGCTACTACGACGAGCACGCCCTGCTGCGGCTCCAGCGGATCCTGCTGCTGCGCGAGCTCGGTCTGGGGCTGGCCGCCGTCTCCGACGCCCTCGACGGGCAGCGGGACGAGACCGCCGCGCTGCGGACCCATCTGAGGCTGCTCGAACAGGAGCGGGAGCGGCTGGGGCGGCAGATCGATTCGGTGCGCAGGACCCTGGCCAAACTGGAAGGAGGAGAGCCTCTGATGCCTGACGAGGTGCTCGGCGGGTTCGACCACACCCGCCACAAGGACGAGGTGACCGAGCGCTGGGGGCGCGAGGCCTACGAGCGGGGTGACCGCTGGTGGCGCTCGCGGTCCCGGGAGGAGCGGGAGGGGTTCCAGCGACAGCAGCTCGACATCGCCCGCGACTTCGCCCGGGCCCACCGCGACGGCCTCGCGCCGGACAGCGACGAGGTGCTGGAGATCACCCGGCGGCACTGCGCATGGGTGTCCGCCGGCTGGCAGGGCGGGCGTCCGACCGCCGAGGCGTTCACCGGCCTGGGCCGGATGTACACCGACGATCCGCGCTTCGCCGCACACTACGACCGGCATGGCGAGGGCACGGCGGCCTTCGTCCGGGACGCGATGGCGGCCTACGCCGAGCGCGAGCTCTGACCCCGGTGGGGCGTGGCGGCCCGCGCCGGGCATCCGCGCCCGGCGGCCCGTGCTCAGCGACCCGTGCTCAGTGGTCCATGCTCAGCATCCAGTCGCCCGCCCGTCCGGTCAGGGTGACCGACGACAGCGGATGGGCGTCGACGCGCCAGTAGGTGTGCGGCGGCGCCTTCAGGGCATAGACCACGGCCGCGCGCAGCACCGTCGGCTCCACCACGGCGGCGATCAGGGCACCGCCCTGCTCGCCGCCGTCGGCCGGCCGGGTGTCCAGCCAGTCGCCGATCCGCAGGATGAAGGAGAACAGCGACTCGCCGCCGTGCGGGCCGGCATGGGGGTCGGCGAGCCAGGCGTCCACGGCCCGCGGCTCGCTCGCGGCGACCTCCTGGAAGGTGCGGCCGCGCCAGCGGCCCATGTCGCAGTCGCGCAGCGCGGGCTGGGCGATGGGGCGCAGTCCGAGGGCGTCCCCGGTCTCCCGGCACCGCATGGTGGGCGAGCAGTAGCGCAGTTCCGCGCCCGCCAGATGCGCGTATGCCGGGATGGCCCGCTCGGCCTCCTGCCAGCCGGCGGCGGCCAGGGGCCGGTCCTCGTCGAACCGCTCGTCCAGCAGGGAGGAACTGCGGGCGGCGGCGACCAGCGTGATCCGGAGGTGCATCACTGGATCGTAGGTCCGCCGGAGGCGGTTGTCCGATACCCGGCCCGCGGCCTTTTTCGGCCGTCCGGGTGCGTTCACCGTGCATCCGCCGTGGTGCACCGCGGAGCCGCCGCGAGCTCACCGCGTCTCGCGGGCCATCCAGTGCCCGGGGCGCTCCAGCGGGCGGAAACCGGCCCTTTCGTACAGTCCGTGCGCGTCGTGGGTGGCCAGCAGCGTCCGGCGCAGCCCGTACGGCTCCAGGTGGTCGCACACGGCCTCGACCAGCGCCCTGCCCAGGCCCCGGCCGCGGGCGGCGGGGGTCACGTAGACGTCGCAGAGCCAGGCGAAGGTGGCGCGGTCGGTGATCACCCGCGCGTAGCCCGCCTGTTCGCCGGTGCCCGGGTCGTACGCCCCGAAGTTGAGCGATCCGGCGATGGCCCGGTCCTGTGTCTCACGACTGCGGCCGAGCGCCCAGTAGGCGTCGGTGGACAGCCAGTGGTGGACGCGGGCGGCATCGAGGCGGGTGGGGTCGGTGGAGATCTCGTACGGGGTGGGCATGGCGGGAGCCTGGCACCCGCGGCGGCGGAGGGCGACCGGTTTTCGGGCCCGCGGCTCCACCGCCCGGGTGCCGTGGCCGCGTCCGCCCCGGCGGCGGAGTACGGGCGGCCGTCCGCCGGACGCCGGGCCGCCCGGTCGGCCCTAGAATCGGACATACGGACATAAGCGATGAAACCGGCCACGCCGGTGACACCGACAACGGATGGGAGTGTTCCCTGATGCGGGCGAACGAGGGAGACCTGCTGCTGGTGCACGGCAGGACCGTGGGGCAGCACGACAGGATCGCGGAGATCGTCGAGGTGCTCGGGGCGGACGGCGAGCCGCCGTACCGGGTGCGTTTCGAGGACGGCCACGAGACGGTGATGTCGCCGGGACCCGACTCCGTGGTACGACACCACGACCGGCCCCGGACCGGGTGAGAAGGCCGGGCGAGAGTGCCGGGCCCGGTCCTCAGTGGGGCGGTTCGACCCGGTGGTGGTAGTGGTCCTCCACCACCCGGGTCATCGCCCCGTTCGGGTCCGCGGCGACGTGCTCGGCCGAGAAGTAGATGTTGCCGCCCACCTCCGGATGTCTCCGGCACAGCGCCACATGGCGGGAGAGCTCGGCCGGGTCGTGCCAGGCCGCTCCCTGGGCCGGGTCGGCCACCTTGTACAGCGCCTCCCCGACGAACAGGTCCACCCCGGTGCCCCGCACCACGCCGGCCCACCAGGGCACCAGCCTGGCGTAGTCGGCGGCGGCGAAGCCGATGTTCCAGTAGACCTGCGGCGCGATGTAGTCGATCCAGCCCTTCCGCACCCACCCGCGGGTGTCGGCGTGCAGGTCGTCGTACGTCTGCACGCCCGCGCGGGTGTCGGAGCCGGCCGGGTCGGTGTCCTTGTTGCGCCACACGGCGAAGGGACTGACCCCGAAACGCACCCCCGGCCTGGTCCGCCTCAGCCGTTCTCCGGTCTCACGGACCAGCAGGTCGATGTTGTGCCGCCGCCAGGCGGCCCGGTCCGGGAAGCCGCCGCCGTACCGCTCGTACGCGGCGTCGTCGTCGAAGGAACCGCCCGCCGCCGGGTACGGGTAGAAGTAGTCGTCGAAGTGCATGCCGTCGACGTCGTAGCGCTCGACCGCGTGGAACATCGCGGTCTGCACGAAGCTCCGGACCTGGGGCAGCCCCGGGTTGTAGTAGAGCTTCCCGCCGTGGGGAACCACCCATTCCGGGTGCCGCCGGGCGGGATGGCCCGCGGCCAGCCGGCCCGGGTCGGTGTGGTTGGCCACCCGGTACGGGTTGAACCAGGCGTGCAGTTCCAGCCCGCGCCGGTGCGCCTCGCGCACGGCGGTGCCCAGCGGATCCCAGCCCGGGTCCCGGCCCTGGACGCCGGTGAGGTACTCCGACCACGGCTCGTGGGGCGAGGGCCACAGCGCGTCCGCCGTGGGCCGCACCTGGAGGATCACCGTGTTGAGACGGCGCTCGACCGCCTCGTCGAGATGGGCCAGCAGTTGGGCGCGCTGCTCGGCGGCGGGCAGTCCCGGGCGGGCGGGCCAGTCGAGGTTGGCGACGGTCGCCACCCACATCCCGCGCAACTCGGGCCGCGGCGCGCGGCCGTCGTGCGCGTCCGCCGCCTCCCGGGCCGACGCGGCTGCCGCCTCCCGGGCCGACGCGGCCCCGTCTCCCGCGGGCAGCGCGCCCGCGAGGACACCGGCCGCCGCCACCCCGAAGGTCCTCCGGGAGAACCGCCCCATGTCGCCTCCTGCCGACGTGCCCCACCCGATCACGGGGCCCGGGCGGGGGACGGGCAACCGGCCCGCACCAGGCGGGCAGGCGCTCTCTTCCCCGGGCCACGGCCTGCGGGCGGGACTCCTGCACGAACACCGTTCGGCCACCAGCATCCCCGCCGCGGACGCCTGGAAGCGCTCTTACTCGCTGGTTCACCGTACGCGCCGCCCGTTCGGGGGAACTTGCCCGGAGAGGAGGCGCCCGTCCGGGGTGGACGGGGGCGGCTCCACCAGGAGCACCCGCCGCCCCGGCGAGACGGCTGCCCGTGCCGGGCGGGACCGCACGGACCCCGCCCGGCCCGCTGCCCGCCGGAGACCGGTAACGTCGTGCCGCGAGGCGCCGCGGCCGGAACCGTACGGGCGGCGTCACGGACCCGTAGATCGGCGAAAGGCACGAGGTGACCGACATCGAACGCGTCGGAGTGGTGGGCTGCGGCCAGATGGGCGCGGGGATCGCCGAGGTCTGCGCACGGGCCGGGCTGCAGGTCCTGGTCGCCGAGACCACCGGCGACGCCCTGGAGATAGGCCGTACCCGGCTGGTGAACTCCCTGGACCGGGCCGCCGGACGCGGCAAGCTCGACGAGGCGGAGCGTGACGCCACCCTGGAGCGGCTGGCCTTCACCACCGATCTGGGCGAGTTCGCCGACCGCGATCTGGTGATCGAGGCGGTCGTGGAGAACGAGCAGGTCAAGATCGAGATCTTTCAGATCCTCGACCAGGTGGTGACCCGCCCGGACGCGATCCTGGCCTCCAACACCTCCTCCATCCCCCTGGTGAAGCTGGCCGTGGCCACCGCCCGCCCGGACCGGGTGATCGGCATCCACTTCTTCAATCCGGCACCGGTGCAGAAACTGGTGGAGCTGATCCCCGCGCTGACCACCTCCGACGACACCCTCGCCCGGACCGAGGCCCTGGTGGGCGAGGTGCTCGGCAAGCACGCCATCCGCGCCCAGGACCGTTCCGGCTTCGTGGTCAACGCGCTGCTGATCCCGTATCTGCTCTCCGCGATCCGGATGTACGAGACGGGCATCGCCGGCCGCGAGGACATCGACAACGGCATGGAGCTGGGCTGCGCCCATCCCATGGGCCCGCTCAAGCTGGCCGACCTGATCGGTCTGGACACCGTCGCCTCGGTCGCGTACTCGATGTACGAGGAGTACAAGGAGCCACTGTACGCCGCCCCGCCGCTGCTCCAGCGGATGGTCGACGCCGGCCGGCTGGGCCGCAAGACGGGCGCCGGGTTCTACGCCTACGGCTGAGGGCCGGGGCCGCCACGGCGGAACGCGGGCCCGCTCCACGCCCCGGCCGGTGCGGGACCCGTGACCGGTCTCCCCCGGCGACGGCGCCGGGCCGCCACCGACGGCACCCCGGCCGTGCGTTCGGCGGAGGGACCGGTCAGGCCGGGCCCGGAGACCGGCGGCCTTCCCGCCGGCCGCGGAGAGCACGGCGGTGAGGGTTCCTCCGCGTCCCGGGGCGGGCCGCTGCCGGGCTCGACGCCCGTGCTCCGGCATGCCCCGGGGCTCCCCGGGGGGCACGGAGGAGCCGTGCCCCCCGGCCGGGCACGGACGGCGCAGCACGCGGCAGCGGGGTGCCCCGGGATTCCGGGGCACCCCGCTGCCGCGTGCTGCGGCGGTACGGCCGTCGTACCGCCGCGCACCGCGTGCGCGCTACGCGCCGCGCAGCACCGCGCCCGTGCGCTCGGCCGCGGCGGCCACGGCGGCCTCCCGGGCGGCGGAGGCGTCCTCGGCGGTCAGCGTGCGGTCCGGCGCGCGGAAGCGCAGCGTGTACGCCAGCGACTTCTTCCCCTCGCCGAGCTGCTCACCGGTGAAGACGTCGAACAGCCGCAGCGACTCCAGCAGCTCGCCCGCGCCCTTCCGCAGGGCCGTCTCGACCTCGGCCGCCGGGACGGAGTCGTCCACCACCAACGCGACGTCCTGGGTGGCCACCGGGAAGGTGGACACCTCGGGCGCCTGTACCGCGCCGGAGGAGGCCCGCTCCAGCAGATCGAGGTCGATCTCCATCGCGCAGGTGCGGGCGGGCAGGTGCATCGCCTTGATGACGCGCGGGTGCAGTTCGCCGGCGTGGCCGACGAGGACGCGCCCGCCGCCGTCGGTCCCGGCGTGCAGCGCGGCGCAGCGGCCCGGGTGCCACGGGGCGTGCCGGTCGGCCGTCACCGTCAGCTCCACCCCTGCCTGGACGGCGACGGTACGGGCCGCCTCCACGGCGTCCGCCCAGGTGGACGGGCGACCGGCACCCCACCAGCCGTCCGGCTCGCGGGCCCCGGCCAGGACGACCGCGGCACGGCGCGGCTGCACCGGCAGCGCGGCCTCCAGCCCGGTGATCTCCTCGTCCGTCGGGCGGCGGTCGACCGGCAGCCGTACGGCGGGGACCTCCTCGCCGGTGGGCAGGAAGACCAGACCGGTCTCGAACAGCGCGAGCCCGCCGTGACCGCCCGCCGAGCCCCGTCCCTCGTTGCGGCGCAGGGCGGTGAGCAGCCCCGGCAGCAGCGTGGTGCGCAGCGCCGGCTCCTCTTCGGAGAGCGGGTTGGCCAGCCGTACGGTGCGGCGGCGGTTGTCGTCCGGCGCCAGACCGAGCCGGTCGAAGGCGGTGTCGCCGAGGAACGGGTAGTTCGGCGTCTCGACGTAGCCCGCCCCGGCCAGCGCGCGGCCGATCCGGCGGTGCAGGCGCTGTCGCTCGGTCAGGCCGCGGCCCGAGGGCAGCCGCGGCAGGGTGGCGGGCAGGGACTCGTAGCCCTCCAGCCGCATGACCTCCTCGGCCAGGTCGTTGGGATCGGTGAGGTCCGGCCGCCACGAGGGCACCGTCACGGTCAGCTCGTCGGCGCCGTAGACGTCGCAGCCCACCTCCTGCAGACGGTGTACGACGGTCTCCCGCCCGTAGACCACGCCCGCCACCTTGTCCGGGTGGTCGGCGCGCATCTTGACGGTGTGCGGGCCGCTGGGCGAGACGATCTCGGTGACGCCCGCCTCGGCGGTGCCCCCGGCCAGCAGCACCAGCAGGTCGACGGTGCGCTGGGCGGCGGCGGAGGTGGCCTGCGGATCCACACCGCGCTCGAAGCGGCGCGACGCCTCGGAGGACAGCTTGTGCCGGCGCGCGGTGCGGGCGATGGCGACCGGGTCGAAGTGCGCGGCCTCGACGACGATCTCGGTGGTGCCCGCCGCGTCCAGCCCGTCGGCGATCTCGGTGTCGGCGCCGCCCATCACCCCGGCCAGGCCGATCGGCCCGCTGTCGTCGGTGATGACCAGGTCCTCCGGGTCCAGCTCGCGCTTGGTCCCGTCGAGGGTGGTGAGCTTCTCGCCCGGCCGGGCACGGCGCACGCCGATCGCCCCGCTGACGCGGGAGCGGTCGTAGGCGTGCAGCGGCTGGCCGAGTTCGAGCATCACGTAGTTGGTGATGTCCACCGGCAGCGAGATCGGGCGCATCCCGGCCTTCTGCAGCCGCCGCTGGAGCCAGATCGGGGAGCGCGCGTCGGGGCGGACCCCGGTGACGGTGCGGGCGGTGAAGCGGTCGCAGCCGCGCCGGTCGTCGATCCGCACCGGGTGGCCGTGCTCGTTGGGCACCGGGACGTCCAGCAGCGCCGGGTCGCGCAGCGGCAGGCCGTAGGCGATGGCCGTCTCCCGGGCGATGCCGCGCATGGACAGGCAGTAGCCGCGGTCGGGGGTGACGGCGATGTCGAGCACCTCGTCGACCAGTTCCAGCAGTTCGATCGCGTCGGTGCCCACCTCGTACTCGGGCGGGAGCACGATGATGCCCGAGTGGTCGTCGCCCATGCCCAGCTCACTGGCCGAGCAGATCATGCCCTCGGACAGCCGGCCGTAGGTCTTGCGGGCACTGATCCGGAAGTCCCCGGGCAGCACGCCGCCGGGCAGGATCACCACGACCTTGTCGCCGACGGCGAAGTTGGTGGCGCCGCAGACGATGTTCTGCGGCTCGCCGGTGCCTCCCCCGGAGCCTCCGGCCCGGGTGGTACCCCCAGCGTCCCCGACGTCCACCTGGCAGTACCGGATCGGCTTCTTGAAGCCGGTCAGCTCCTCGATCGCCAGCACCTGGCCGACGACCAGCGGCCCGGTGATGCCGGCGCCGAGCCGCTCGACGGTCTCGACCTCCAGCCCGGCGGCGATCAGCCTCGCCGCGACGTCGCGGCCGGTCTGGCCGGCCGGCAGGTCGACGTACTCCCGCAGCCACGAAAGCGGGGCCCGCATCAGATCTCCATCCCGAACGGCCGGGTGAACCGGACGTCACCTTCGACCATGTCTCGCATGTCCTCGACGTTGTGGCGGAACATCAGCATCCGCTCGATGCCGAACCCGAAGGCGAAGCCGCTGTAGCGCTCCGGGTCCACCCCGCAGGCGGTCAGCACCCGCGGGTTGACCATGCCGCAGCCGCCCAGCTCGATCCAGCCCTCGGAGGAGCAGGTGCGGCAGGGGCGGCCGGAATCGCCGACGGAGGCGCCGCGGCAGACGAAGCACACCATGTCCACCTCGGCGGACGGCTCGGTGAAGGGGAAGTACGACGGCCGCATCCGGGTGCCCAGCCCTTCGCCGAACAGCGCCCGGACCATGTGGTCGATGGTGCCCCGCAGATCCGCCATGGTCAGACCCTCGTCCACGGCGAGCAGCTCGACCTGGGAGAAGACCGGGGTGTGGGTCGCGTCCAGCTCGTCGGTGCGGTAGACCCGGCCGGGGCAGATCACGTACACCGGCAGGTCGCGCGTCAGCAGGGAGCGGATCTGCACCGGCGAGGTGTGGGTGCGCAGCACCACACCGGCCTCCCCGTCCGCGGACCCCTCGGCCCCCTGGACGAAGAAGGTGTCCTGCATGGTGCGGGCCGGGTGGTCGGGGGCGATGTTGAGGGCGTCGAAGTTGTACCACTCGGCCTCGGCCTCGGGGCCCTCCGCCACCTCGTAGCCCATGGCCACGAAGACGTCCTCGATGCGCTCCGACAGCGTGGTCAGCGGGTGGCGGGCACCGGCGGGCAGGCGGTCGTAGGGCAGTGTGACGTCCACCGCCTCCTCGACCAGCACCCGCTCGTCGCGCTCGGCCTCCAGCTCCTCCTGGCGCTTCTTGAGGGCCTGGCTCACCGCTCCGCGGGCCTGGCCCACCCGGCGGCCGGCGTCCGCCTTGGCGTGCGGCGGCAGGGCACCGATCTCGCGGTTGGCCAGGGCGAGCGGGGAGCGGTCGCCGGCATGGGCGGCCTTCACCTCGCGCAGCGCCTCCAGATCTCCCGCGGCGGCGATCGCGGCGAGCGCCGCGTCCCGTGCCCGGTCGATCTCTTCCGGTTTCAGTGCCTCGACCTCGACGGGGTCGTACGACTTGTTGGGTGCGGACATCTCTTCCCGTGCTCTTCGGTTGGCCCGTGCTTTCGGACTGGCTGCTTCGCTCCGCTTCGGCGCTTCGGCGTCTCACCGCGGCGGAACCGGGGCCCGGACCGCCAAAGGACGCTGAATGCCGAGTCTACGGGGCGTGCGGTGTCGCGGTGACACGCGGAGGAGCCCGTGGGTCCCGCCCGGCTTCCGGCGCCGGGAGCGGCTCAGGCCAGGAACGCCGGAGCCCCCACGGGCAGGGTGAACCGGAACTCGGCGCCGCCCGCGGCGGAGCGGCCGACCGTGATCGTCCCGCCGTGGGCCTCGACGATGCCCTTGACGATGTACAGGCCCAGCCCGGTGCCGCCGCGCTTGCTGCCGCGCCAGAAGCGGGTGAAGACGCGGCTCATCGACTCCTCGGGGATGCCGGGACCCTCGTCGCCCACCGTGACCGCCGTCCCCTCGTCGCCGCTCTTCGTCCGTGCCGGTGCCACCTCTATGGTGATGGTTCCCGAGCCGTGGCGCACCGCGTTTTCCAGCAGGTTGCCGAGGACCTGGTCGATCTTGTCCGGGTCCGCCCACAGGGCGGGCAGCGGGCGGCCGGTCCGGCGGACGAACCGGGCCGGGTCCTGGCCGGCGGCGACGTACGCCCGCAGATGGCGGTCGACGGCGGCGGGCAGGTCGACGGGCTGGCGGCGGATCTCCAGCCGGCCGGAGTCGATGCGCGAGATGTCCAGCAGTTCGGTGATGAGCCGGGCGACGCGGTCGGCGTCGGCGTCCACCGTCTCCAGCATCAGCCGCTTCTGATCGTCGGTGAACCGCTCCCACTTGGCGAGCAGGGTCGCGGTGAAGCCCTTGACGGAGGTGAGCGGCGAGCGCAGTTCGTGCGCGACGGTGGCGATCAGCTCGGCGTTGCTCCGCTCGCTGCGCCGCCGGGCCTCGGTGCCGCGCAGGGTGATGACGAGCCGGTCGACCGGGCCGGTGCGGTGGGGGCGGACGTACCGCGCGGAGACCAGCACCTCCCGGCCGCCGGGCAGTAAGAGGTTGCGCTCGGGCTGGCCGGTGCGGATGGCGAGGCCGCCGTACGGGTCGGTGACCCGCCACCAGCGGCGCCCCCTGAGGTCCTCCAGGGGCAGGACCTGTTCGACGGAACGGCCCAGGGCCTCGGCCGCGGGCCGTCCGGTGATGCGGGCGGCGGCGGAGTTGAAGCAGACGACCCGGCCGGCGGCGTCCGCGACGACCAGCCCGTCGGGGAGGTCGTCGGGGTGGATGCCGGGCCCGGCGGCGGCCCCGGCATCGGAGCGGGAGTCACCGGTATCTGTCTCCCGGCCGCCGCGGGGCGGGGCGGGCGGTGGCTCCGGCTCGCGGGACGGACGGGGTCCGAAGGCCGTACCGCCCGTTCCGGCACCGTCGGGAACGGCTCCGGACACACCGCTGTCCCGCCCGCCGGAGATCCTCACGTCCACTCCCGCTCACCCCCTCTTCCGGGCTTCCGGGCTTCCGGGCACGCCACCCTACTAGCTCGGAGTGACCGAGCGGCACCCTCCCGCAGCACGCTGCGCGCGGGCGGACGCGTAGAGGCATACGGCCGCGGCGGTCGCGAGGTTCAGGCTCTCGGCGCGGCCGTGGATGGGCACGCGCACCACCTCGTCGGCGAGTGCGCGGGTCTCCTCCGGCAGCCCCCATGCCTCGTTGCCGAAGACCCAGGCGGTGGGGCCGCCCATGCGCCCGGCGTCCAGCTCGGTGTCCAGGTCGCGCTCACCGGCGCCGTCGGCCGCCAGCACCCGCGCCCCGGCCGCCCGCAGTCCGGCCACGGCCTGTTCGGCGGGGACTCCGACGGCGACGGGCAGATGGAAGAGACTGCCGGCGGAGGCCCGTACGGCCTTGGGGTTGTACGGGTCCACCGAGGCGTCGGTGAACACCACCGCGTCGGCGCCGGCGGCGTCCGCGCAGCGCAGCACCGTCCCGGCGTTCCCCGGGTCCCGGACCCTGGCGAGGACGGCGACCAGTTCCGGGCGGGCGGCCAGCACCGCCTCGAAGGGCCGGTCGAGGAAGCGGCACACGCCGACCAGCCCCTGAGGGGTGACGGTCTGGGAGAGTTCCGCGATCACCTCGTCGGTGGTGGTGCGGATCCGGGCCCCGGCGGCCCGGGCGGCCGCGACGACGTCGGCGTGCCGCTCGGCGGCCTCCTCGGTGGTGAACAGTTCGGCGAGGGCGGGCTCACCGCCGCCGCGGTGGACGGCCGCCTCCCGTACGGCCTGGGGCCCCTCCGCGAGGAAGCGGCGCTCCTTGGCCCGGGTGGCGCGGCGGGCCAGCCGCCGGGCGGCGACGACACGCGGGGAGCGCGGAGAGGTCAGTTCCGGGGCGGCGGCCATGGTGCGGCGTTCTCGCTTCTGGGGCTTCTCGGCGGGGCGGGCGGTTCCGGGCCGGGGCACCGGGTGTCGGGGACGACGTCGGGCCCGTGGACGCCGTCGGACCCGCGGGCGCGGGCCCGCGGGTCCGACGGCGTCCACGACACCCGGGCCGGGTTCCCGGGGCGTCCCCGGGACGGAGCCGGTACGTCGTCAGGCCGCCTTGGGGGCGTTGACGTCGCTCGGCAGCGCCTTCTGGGCCACCTCGACCAGCGCGGCGAACGCGTTCGGGTCGTTGACCGCCAGGTCGGCCAGGATCTTGCGGTCCACCTCGACCTCGGCGGCCTTCAGCCCCTGGATGAAGCGGTTGTAGGTCATGCCGTTGGCCCGGGCGCCGGCGTTGATCCGCTGGATCCACAGCTGCCGGAAGTCGCCCTTGCGGCGCTTGCGGTCGTTGTAGTTGTAGACGAGGGAGTGGGTGACCTGCTCCTTCGCCTTGCGGTACAGACGGGACCGCTGGCCGCGGTAGCCGCTGGCCTGCTCCAGGATCGCCCGGCGCTTCTTGTGGGCGTTGACCGCCCGCTTGACGCGTGCCACGTGATTACTCCTTGTCGCGGGGCCGGTGTGGCGTGCCGGTCGCCGTGGCCATGGTGGTCACGGCGCCGTCACCGGCCCGGGAATTCGATGAGGTTCCGGTCTTCGAGGTTCCGTGCCCGGCCGGTGTGCTCCGGCGGGCGGCGGGCTCACTTGCCGAGAAGCTTCTTGACCTTCTTGGCGTCGGCCGGAGCCATCTCGACCTTGCCGGCGAGACGGCGCGTCAGCGTGGACGGCTTGTGCTCGAGAAGGTGGCGGCGGCCGGCGCGCTGGCGCATCACCTTGCCGGAGCCGGTGATCTTGAAGCGCTTGCGTGCACCACTGTGCGTCTTGTTCTTCGGCATGTCGCCGTTCTCTCCTCGTCGGTGCCTCCCCGGGCCTGTCGGCCCGGGGCGCTCCCGGACACGGCCGGCCGTGGGCCGGCGTGCGGAAGCGTCAGCTGTTCGGTTGCGGTCGGGGACCCGCGGGTCCCGGTCCCCGGCGGCGGGCGGGCCGCCGGGTCATGCCTCGGCGCGCTCCTCCGCGGGGGCCTCAACTTCGGCCTCGGCCTGAGCCCGGTGCCCGTGGCCGCCCTGCTGGCCGGCCGCCTTGCGGGCCGCCTGTGCCTCACGGGCCTCGGCCATCGCCTCGGTCTTCTTCTTGTGCGGACCGAGAACCATGATCATGTTCCGGCCGTCCTGCTTGGGGTTGGACTCCACGTAGCCCAGGTCCTGGACGTCGTCGGCGAGCCGCTGGAGCAGCCGGAAGCCCAGCTCGGGACGGGACTGCTCACGACCGCGGAACATGATCGTGATCTTGACCTTGTCCCCCTGCTTGAGGAACCGGACGACATGACCCTTCTTGGTGTCGTAGTCGTGCGGGTCGATCTTCGGCCGGAGCTTCATCTCCTTGATGACCGTGTGCGCCTGGTTCTTGCGCGCCTCACGGGCCTTCATGGCCGACTCGTACTTGAACTTCCCGTAGTCCATGAGCTTGCACACCGGCGGACGGGCGGTCGCCGCGACCTCGACCAGGTCGAGGTCGTACTCCTGGGCAAGCTCCAGGGCCTTGGCAAGCGGCACGATGCCGACCTGCTCGCCACTGGGACCGACGAGTCGCACCTCGGGGACGCGAATCCGGTCGTTGATGCGGGGCTCGGCGCTGATGGGGCCTCCTAGGTTGCGCCACGCGGTTGCCTGGCGGACAGCCGCGTACGGACGTGTGTTTCGGTGACCACCGGCACCAGGACGCGAAAACGCCCCGGACGGGACGCAGGCGGGGCTCCTCATTGACCGGGAGCACCGCCGCGGTACACCGCGGGGCGCAGCCTGACCGTTGACCCGCCGGCCCGGAGGTCGGTCGGGTGGGAGCTGTGGAGCCTCCACTTGCGGGCCGGATCACACGTCCGCTCGCCGCCCGCTCACGGGGAGGGGCTCGGCGGGGCGTACGGTCCGGCCGGTCGATGTCCCAGCATACCAGGGCCGGAGGGCGTTTCCCCCCGGCCGGTGCCGCGCGGGTGTGCGCGGGAACGGGCTCTAGGCTGGACCGCACCGTCCAGCAGGGAGCGAAAACGATGAGCGACACCAGCGGCACCCCGTCCTCCCCCGGTCCCGCCGGGAACGACGAACCGGTCGACTTCGAGACGATGACCCGGGACATCGCGGACGTTCCCGCGGTCGAGGTGATCACCACGGTCGCGGTGCACCTGCTGAGCTCGGCCGCGGTCAACCTCGGTCTGGCGGAGGGCGGTGAGACGCACAAGGACCTGGACGAGGCCCGCAAGCTGATCAACGCGCTGGCCGGGCTGGTCACCGCCGCCGCCCCCGACCTCGGCAGCCACCACGCCGCGCCGCTGCGCGACGGGCTGAAGTCCCTCCAGCTCGCCTTCCGCGAGGCCTCACTGGTACCGGACGAGCCCGGCCAGGGCCCGGGCGAGAAGTTCACCGGGCCGGTCCTGGGCTGATCCCGGCCGGACTGCCCGGCCGCGTGCGGTACCGGAGGCGGCACGCCCGGAAGCAGCCACAGCCGACCCGGCCGCCGCCATCGGGCGGGGCGCCCGGTCGAGCCGTGTCCGCAGTCACCCGCGGCGGCGCGCATCGCGCCCGCGGTGCGCGCCGTGCCGCTGTACCGGGGAGGCCGGCCGCCCGGACCGGGCGGGGGCGCCGCCCGCCACCGGGCGACTGCGGGATCAGGCGCGGTCGTACAGCTCCCGGCCCGGCAGCGGGCCGTCCGGCGGCAGCAGGGCGAGGTCCAGACCGCGCACCAGGCGGGCGCGGAGCACCTCGTCCGCCGCGAGACGGGCCGCCACCCGCCCGGCGACCTCGCGGGCCCCGGCGCCGGGATCCAGCCGCAGGGCCAGCACCCCGTCGGTACCGCCCCCCTCCCGGGCCACGGCCAGCCGGGCGGCGCGGACGGCCGGCTCGGCGGCCAGCGCCGCCCGCAGCGCCTCGGTGACGGCCGGATCCTCCAGCGGCGCTCCGGCGGCCTCGGTGCGCCCCTCGGCCAGGGCGTGCAGCGCGGGTCCGGTGAGCTGGTAGGCCACCGGTCCGGCGAGGTCCAGCACGAGCGTGTCGGCACCCTCCTGGGCCGCTGCCCGCAGGGCCTGGTGCAGGGGCACGGCCACCGGGCGGGCGTCCGGACGCCAGCGGGCCAGACTGCCGGTGGAGGTGAAGGCGGGCAGGGCCCGCCGACCGCCGGGGGCGTCGAGGACGGGCACCGCCATGTCGCTGGTCTTCTCGCGGCGCAGGCCGTCCTCCCCCGTCTCCGCCTCGCCGAGCACGGCGACCACCGGCACCAGCAGCCGGGCCGCGGCGAGCGCGGCCAGCACCTCCGGTTCGGCCGAGCGGTCCCGGTCCCAGGCCGCCAGCGCCCGGGCGAGGGCGGGATCGGCGGAGCCGTCGTCGTCGGCGAAGCCCGGATCGGGGATGTTCTTGAGCGCCACGCGACGAGGGTAGCCCGCCGTCATCCGGTGGCGGGCGGCCGCCCCCCGGCCGGTCCGGGCGGCCGGGCCCCCCGGTACAGCAGCACGGCGCACACCACCAGCGCGATGCCCGCCGCCGCGGCGGCGGGCGCCAGCCAGCCGTCCTCCTCCCGTTCGGGGGCGGGACCGGGACCGAAGTACCGCTTCGGGTGGGCCGCCGCCGCGGGCAGCTGCGGACGCGGCTCGACCCGGGCGCCCCGCTCGATGGCGGCGGCCGGGTCGACGATGCCCGCGCCCAGCGCGTCGCTGCGCCCGCCGGGCGGGGTGTCCCGGGCGGTGGCGGTGAGCAGCTCCCTGACCTGCGCCGGACTGAGCTCCGGATGGGCGGCCCGGACCAGGGCCGCGCAGCCGGAGACGAAGGCGGCGGCGGCGCTGGTGCCCCAGCCCTCGTAGTACTCGCCGTCCGGATAGGTGATGACGACGTCCTCGCCGGGGGCGGCCACGGTGGCGTACCAGCGGCGGGTGGAGAAGGGGGCCCGGGCCCCGGTGCGGTCCACGGCGGTCACCGCGATCACGCCGGGATAGGCCGCCGGGTAGGAGGCCCGGTCGCCGTCCTCCCCGCCGTTGCCCGCGGAGGCGACCACGACCGCGCCCCGCGCGAGGGCGTAGCGCACGGCGGCGTCCTCGGCCGGGTCGGGGTTGGCGGCGGCGCTGTCGTCGCCGAGTGAGAGGTTGATGACGTCGGCGCCGTGGTCGACGGCCCAGCGGATGCCCTCGGCCAGGGCCTCGCCCCGTTCCTCGCGGGCCCTCTTCCGCTCCGGGTCGCCGTCCTCCAGCAGCACCCGCACCGGCAGGATCCGCGCCCCGGGCGCGACACCGAGGACGCCCTCGGTGTCGCCGGGGCCGTGCCCGCGTCCGGCGATGATGCCGGCCATCGCGGTGCCGTGCCGGGCCCAGTGCTCGTCCCCTTCGCGGGCCCCGAAGCCGACGAGGTCCCGGCCCGGCAGCACCCGGTCCCGCAGATCGGGGTGCCCGGCGTCCACCCCGGTGTCGAGCACGGCGACGGTGACGCCCTCCCCCCGGGTGGTCCGCCAGGCATCCCGGGCGCGCACCGCGTCCAGGCCCCACTGCCGGTCGCGTACGACGTCGGCGCGGGCGGCGGGCGCGGCGGCCACGCCGAGCGCGCACACCCCCGTGAGCACCGTGAGCACCGCCAGCAGCGCGGCGCCGAACGCGGCGGCGCGGCGGGTGCCTACGGGCCGGGGGGCCGGCGCGGCGGGGACGGCGGGGGTGTCCGTGGCGTTCATCGGTCCTTCCCGGCCCCCTCGGTGGTCCCGGGTGCGGCGGCACGGCGCACCCCGCGCTCGATCCGGTCGGCGATGCCCCGCGCGTCGTGTCCCAGGCCCGACTCGGCGGGGGCGCTGGTCCGGTCGGCCCCGCCGGTCCCGTCGGCGGGCCGCGGGTCCTCGACGGCCCGGCCGTCGGCGAAGCCGGAGACGGCGTAGACCACGACCGGCACGTCGGCCAGCGGCCGGACCGTCCAGCTCGCGCGCTGGGCGTCGCCGAAGCCGGCGGCGGCGGTGCCGGGCACGGCGTGGGGGCGGGGCATCAGGTCGCCGCGGCGGGCGAGTCCCTCCCGGTCGAACCGCTCCCGCAGGGCGCGCGTCTCCGCGCGGTCCGCCTCGGTGAACAGCAGCCCGACGGTGGTGACACCGCTGCCGGTCTCGTCGACGTAGGTGGCGCGCAGCAGCCGCTCGCAGCCGGCCGGGGAGAGCACCCGGGCCAGCAGCGGGTCGAAGGCCCCGGCGCAGCCGCCGTCCGGGGCGACCCCGATCCTGACCCAGCGCCGGTCGGCCTGTCCGGGCCCGGCGCCGGAGCCGTCCAGGGTGGGGGGGAAGAGGGTGTCGACGGGGGTCTCCCGCCACAGCGAGCGCGCCTCGTCGTAGCCGACCGCGGTGCCCCCGCCGGAGTCCCCGGTGAGCCAGGTCCCGGCGGCGGCCCCGCCGAGCAGTCCGAAACCGAGGACGAGGCACAGGGCCGCGGCCGCCGTGCGGACCGGCCGCCGCCCGGCGCGCTCCGGCACCGGGACGGACGGCGGCGCGGGCGGCGGGACGACCGGGTGCGCGGGCGGCGGTCCGTCCGGGAAGGCCCGCGGGCCCGGGAAGGCCGGCGGCGGCCCGGTGGGTATGGGCGGCACGGCGCCCGCGGCCCGCGGCGGGCGCGGCTCGGCGGCGGGTCGCGGTGGCACGACGGGCCGGGACCTCATCGGTTCCGGGGTCCGGACCGGGTCGGCCTCAGTGCTCACCGGCACCCCCTCGCGCTCTGTGCCGCCCCGTCGACTCCCTTTCGGGGCAGGCCGGTTGGTATTCGGACATCACACCTCTGGCCAGAGTTCGGGCGTGGTGTTCGCGTCACTCTACGGGGAACGGACGCGGTCCGGGCAACCCGCTCCCCGCCCCGGGGCCCCGGGGCGGGGAGCGGGTTGCCCGGGGCTGTCCCGGGCCCTGCCGCCTCTGGCAGGCTGCCGGGATGTTCGAGTTGACCGCTGATCCCGCCGTCGACCGGGCCCGCTACGACCGGGCCACCGTCCATCTGGACGCGCCGCTCGCGGTCGTCGACCTGGCCGCGTTCGACGCCAACGCCACCGATCTGGTGCGCCGGGCAGGCGGCAAGCCGGTCCGGGTGGCGAGCAAGTCCGTGCGCTGCCGGGCCCTGCTGGAGCGGGCGCTGGCACGGGACGGGTTCGCCGGTGTCATGAGCTTCACCCTCGCCGAGTCGCTGTGGCTGGCCCGCTCCGGGTGCCGCGACGTACTGCTCGCCTACCCGTCGGCGGACCGGGCCGGATACGCCGAGCTGGCCGGCGACCCCGAACTGGCCGCGGCCGTGACGGTGCTGGTCGACGACCCGGCCCAGCTCGCGCTGATCGACGCCGCGCGCGACGGCGGGCGGGAGGAGATCCGGGTCTGCCTGGAACTGGACACCTCCCTGCGGCTGCTGGGCGGCCGGCTGCGGTTCGGCGCCCGGCGCTCGCCGCTGCGCTCCCCCGCCGAACTGGCCGCGCTGGCCCGTTCGGTGGTGCGCCGCCCCGGCTTCCGGCTGGTGGGGCTGATGGCCTACGAGGGGCACATCGCAGGGGTGGGCGACGCGGTGCCCGGCCGTCCGCTGCGGTCGCGGGCGGTGCGGCTGATGCAGTCCGCCGCGCGGCGCGAGCTGGCCGGGCGGCGGGCGGCCGCGGTGCGGGCGGTACGGGCGGTCGCGCCGGACCTGGAGTTCGTCAACGGCGGCGGCACCGGGAGCGTGCAGCACACCGCCGCCGAGGAGGCGGTCACCGAGGTCGCCGCGGGCTCGGGGCTGCTGCTGCCGCGGCTGTTCGACCACTACACCGCGTTCTCCGGCCGTCCGGCGGCGCTGTTCGCGCAGCCGGTGGTGCGGCGTCCCGGGGTGGGCGTGGTGACGGTGCTCGGCGGCGGCTACCCGGCCTCCGGTCCCGCGGGCCGGGACCGGCTGCCGGTGCCGTACCTGCCCGCCGGGCTGCGCTACGACCCGGCGGAGGGGCCGGGCGAGGTGCAGACCCCGCTGCTCGGGCCGGCCGCGGACGACCTGCTGCTCGGGGACAGGGTGTGGTTCCGGCACGCCAAGGCCGGGGAGCTGTGCGAGCGCTTCGCCGCGCTCCACCTGATCGAGGGCGACAAGGTGGTGGCGACGGTGCCGACGTACCGCGGTGAGGGCCGTACCTTCCTGTGAGCCGGGGCCCGGCCCGCTCCGTCTGCCGCGGGGACGGGCCGGGCACCTCACCGGGGCCCGTCTCACTCGGACGGGGTGACGGCCTCCTCCACCTCCTCGAAGGTCTCGGGCTCCACCAGCCCGGTGTCCTCCAGCACCTCCAAGTGGTCCAGGACCGTCTGGTTGGCCTGCCGGGAGTGCCTGCGGATCAGGTCGTTCTGGGTGGCGGCACGCACCTCGCCGATGGTGGCGAAGATCTTGCCGTGCGAGGAGCGCAGCAGGTTGGCGAAGAGCCGGTCGAACTCCTCGCCGTGGGCCTGCTCCAGCTGCTTGACCCACCCCTGCTGCTCCTCGGTGGCCTCATTGGGGATCTTGACCCCGAGGATCTTGGCGTCCTCGCGCACGAGCTGGTCGAGCTTGGAGTGACCGTCGATCAGATGCAGCCCCGCGCGCTTGACGGCCTCGCTGGACGCGTTGGTCTGGGCGAGCCTGCCGGCCGGTATCTCCCACAGTCCGGCCTGCCGGACCTTGACGAGGAAGTCCTCGTCCACATCGGTGACCGGGCCCACATTCCCGGTTCCGCTCCCGCTGTCCTGTGAGTTGACCGCGGCGGAGTTGTGCCCCTCCTCGGCCTGGCTGCTGCCGGACTGCAGGGAGATCAGCACGGGGATCGCCGCGAGTACGAGCAGCGCCGCCACGGCGGTGGCCACCGCGCGTGGCGGCAGCCCCCGCCTGCTGACTCTGCGGCTGGAACGGTTCGGGCGCATGGATCCTCCTCGTTGCACTGCCTCGTTCCCCGGCGGTACGCGAGAGGCGGACGGGGCGTTCACCGCCGTCCGAAAACACGCACGGGAATGAGCAAAACGCGGTTCACCGAGCCCGCCGGGCCACCGGGCCCCGAGCCGCCGACCGGTGCTCAGACCTCCATGCCGGGGCCGTCGGCGGCCCGGACACCCGACACGATGCGGTCCATCTCGGCGGGGGAGGGGGCGTCGGCGTGGACGTCGAAGCCCAGCCGCATCACCAGCAGCCGGCCGCCGTCCGGTGCGGGGAAGACGACCGACTCCACGTACGCGTCGGGTTCGAGCCGGTTGTCGATCCGCCAGCGGATCCGGTGGCCGCGCTGTCCGGCGACGGTGACCTCGCCGGAGGAGACGACCTGGTGGCCGGCGACCCCGCCGTACGCCTTGGCGTCGTAGGACTCCTCGGCGTTGCGGGCGATGTCCGCCTCGGCCACCGCCTCGGGGTCGGTCCCCGCCCCGGGGTCGGCGGGCCGTACGGAGACCCCGCCGCGGACACAGCCCAGGGACGTGTCCCCCGGGCACGGGTAGGAGCCGCTCGACAGCCAGATCCCCGTGTCGGTCCGCGCCTGGCTCCAGCCCTCGGGCACGGGCACGCTGACACCGTTGGTCCGGTCGACCGCGGTGCCGGGACCGTCGCCGTCCGGCGGCACGTCCTCGGAGTCCTCCGGGCCCTCGCCCGGAGTGCCGTCTTCCGTCGGATCGCCGCCGGGGTTCTTGTCGGCGCCGGTGCCGCCGCCGGGACGCGCCCGGTCGCCGGCTTCCCCCGAGCCGCCCAGCAGGAGCAGCGTCCCGGCGACGAGCGCGGTCACCACGACCGCGGCGGCGATGACGGCGGCCACCAGCGGGCCGCGCGACGGCCGCTCCGGTGGCGGGGGGACCTGCGGAGGGAGGCCGGCCGGGAAGCGGGTGTGGGCGGTCCAGGCGGAGCCGTCCCACCAGCGTTCCGGTGCCGGTCCGGGGCCGGTGTGCCCGGGGTCCGGATGCCAGCCGGGCGGCGTCGTCATGCTCACGGGTGAACAGTAGTGGCTGTGCGCGCTCCGCAGTACGGGCCGTGCTACAGCGGGGTCACGTAGGCGCCCGAGATCCCGCCGTCCACCAGGAACTCGGCGGCGTTGACGAACGAGGAGTCGTCGCTGGCCAGGAAGGCGACGGCGGCCGCGATCTCCTCGGGCCGGGCGAAGCGGCCCATGGGGACGTGGACCAGCCGCCGCCGCGCCCGCTCGGGGTCCTTCGCGAACAGCTCCCGCAGCAGCGGGGTGTCGACCGGTCCGGGGCACAGGGCGTTGACCCGGATGCCCTCCCGGGCGAACTGCACGCCCAGCTCCCGGGACATCGCCAGCACCCCGCCCTTGGAGGCGGTGTAGGAGATCTGCGAGGTGGCGGCACCCAGGACGGCGACGAAGGAGGCTGTGTTGATGATCGAGCCGCGGCCCTGGCGCCGCATGTACGGCAGGACGTGCCTGCAGCACAGGTACACCGAGGTGAGGTTGGTCTCCTGCACCCGCCGCCAGGCGTCCAGGCCGGTGGTGAGGATGGAGTCGTCGTCGGGCGGGGAGATGCCCGCGTTGTTGAAGGCGACGTCGACCGAGCCGTAGGTCCCGTACGCGGTCTCGAAGAGCGCCTCGACCTGACCGGGGTCGGTGACGTCGGCGGCGACGTACAGCCCGCCGGTCTCCTCGGCGGCGGCCCGGCCGCGCTCGGGGTCGATGTCGGCGCAGACCACCTGGGCGCCCTCGGCGGCCAGCCGGCGGGCGCCGGCCAGTCCGATGCCGCTGCCCGCCCCGGTGACGACGGCGGTACGGCCCACCAGCCGGCGGCAGACGGTGGCCGCCGGGCCGGCCACGGCCGTCTCGGCGCCCACCGCCTCCCCCACCGGCGCACCCGCCGTCCCGCCCGCCGTACCGCGGGCCGCCCCGTCCGCCGGTTCCCCTGCCGCTGCGGTCAATGCTCACTCCTCCGTGCCGATGAAGACGTTCTTGGTCTCGGTGAAGGCGGCCAGCGCGTCCGGGCCGAGTTCACGGCCGAGGCCGGACTGCTTGTAGCCGCCGAAGGGGGTCCAGTAGCGCACGCTGCTGTGGGAGTTGACGGAGAGGTTGCCCGCGGCGACGGCGCGCGCCGTGCGCAGGGCGCGGGAGAGGTCACGGGTCCACACCGAGCCGGACAGGCCGTAGTCGCCGGCGTTGGCCAGCCGGACGGCCTCGGCCTCGTCGTCGAAGGGGAGGACGACGGCGACGGGGCCGAACACCTCCTCCACCGCGACGGGGTCGTCCGGCCGGGCGTCGGTGAGGACGGTCGCCGGATACCAGTAGCCGGGTCCGGAGGGCACCTTCCCGCGGATGGCGGCGGGGGCGTCCTCGGGGACGTGGGAGCGGACCCGCTCGCGGTGGGCGGCGGAGATCAGCGGGCCCATCATGGTGGCGGGATCGGCCGGGTCGCCGGCGGTGAACGCGTGGACGGCCGGTTCCAGCAGCTCCAGGAAGCGGTCGTACACGGACCGCTGGACCAGGACGCGGCTGCGGGCGCAGCAGTCCTGTCCGGAGTTGTCCAGGAAGGAGGCGGGTGCGGCGGCTGCGGCGCGTTCGAGGTCGGCGTCGGCGAAGACGATGTTGGGGCTCTTGCCGCCCAGCTCCAGTGTCACGCGTTTCACCCGGGCCGCGCAGCGGGCCATGATCTCCTTCCCGACGGCCGTGGAGCCGGTGAAGACGACCTTGGCGACCCCCGGGTGCTCCACCAGCGCGGTGCCCGTGACCGGCCCGGCGCCGGGCAGTACCTGGAACAGGTGCTCGGGAAGGCCCGCCGCCAGGGCGAGTTCGGCCAGCCGCAGCGCGGTGAGCGGGGTGGTCTCGGCGGGTTTGAGGAGGACGGCGTTGCCCGCGGCCAGCGCCGGGGCGGTGCCCCAGGCGGCGACGGGCATGGGGAAGTTCCAGGGGGCGATGACGGCGACGACGCCGAGCGGCTCGGCGAAGGTGAGGTCGACCCCGCCCGCGACGGGGATCTGGCGGCCGGTCAGCCGCTCCACTCCCCCGGCCGCGTACTCCAGCAGATCGCGGACGTTGCCCGCCTCCCAGCGCGCGTTGCCGACCGGGTGCCCGGCCTCGCGCACCTCCAGGGCGGCCAGCTCGTCCAGGTGGTCGTCGACGGCGGCGGCGAAGCGGCGCAGCAGCCGGGCCCGGTCGCCGGGGGCGAGGGCCGCCCAGCGCTCCTGCGCGGCGGCGGCCCGCCGGACGGCCGCGCCGACCCCGGCGGGCGGGGTGGCGGGGACGGTCGCGATCACCTCCCCGGTGGCCGGGTTGCGCACCCGGTGCTCGTGTTCGTGTCCGGCACCGGTTCCGGGAAGCGTCCGGGGCACGGCCGTCCTCCTCTCACATCCGCTCGAAGGAGCGGTAGCGCTCCCAGTCCGTGACGGCCGTGTCGTACGCCTCCTGCTCGACGCGGGCCATGTTGGCGTAGTGCTCGACCACCTCCTCGCCGAAGGCCTCCCGGGCGAGCCGGCTGTCCCGCCACAGTGCGGCGGCCTCGCGCAGGGTGGCCGGGACCCGCTCGGCGCCGCCGGCGTAGGCGTTGCCGGTGCACGGCCCGGGGAGTTCCAGTCCGTGCTCGACGCCGTGCAGCCCGGCCGCGATCATGCCCGCGACGGCCAGGTACGGGTTGACGTCGCCGCCGGGGAGGCGGTTCTCCAGCCGCAGCGAGGCGCCGTGGCCGACGATCCGCAGGGCGCAGGTGCGGTTGTCCGGTCCCCAGGCGACGGCGGTGGGGGCGAAGGAGCCGGGCCGGAAGCGCTTGTAGGAGTTGACGTTGGGTGCGTACAGCAGGGTGAACTCGCGCAGCGTGGCGAGCTGCCCGGCCAGGAAGTGCCTCATCAGGCCCGACATGCCGTGCGGGGCGTCGTCGTCGGCGAGGACGGGCCGGCCGTCGGCGTCGCGCAGCGAGAGGTGGATGTGGCAGGAATTGCCCTCGCGCTCGTCGTACTTGGCCATGAAGGTGAGCGCCACGCCCTCCTGGGCGGCGATCTCCTTGGCGCCGGTCTTGTAGACGGAGTGCTGGTCGCAGGTGGTCAGCGCGTCGGCGTAGCGGAAGACGATCTCGTGCTGGCCGAGGTTGCACTCGCCCTTGGCGGACTCCACCGCCATCCCGGCGGCGGCCATCTCGTTGCGGATGCGGCGCAGCAGCGGCTCGATCCGGCCGGTGCCCAGCACGGAGTAGTCCACGTTGTACTGGTTGGCCGGGGTCAGGCCGCGGTAGCCGCGCTCCCAGGCCGACTCGTAGGTGTCGCGGAAGACGAGGAACTCCAGCTCGGTGCCCGCGTACGCGCGCCGGCCGTGCCCGGCCAGCCGGTCGAGCTGGCGGCGCAGCACCTGGCGCGGCGAGGCGGCCACGGGCGTCCCGTCGTGCCAGGCGAGGTCGGCGGTGATCAGGGCCGTGCCCGGGTTCCAGGGGGTCAGGCGCAGGGTGGCCGGGTCGCCGTGCAGGGCGAAGTCCCCGTAGCCCTTCTCCCAGGAGGACATGGCGTAACCGTCGACGGTGTTCATGTCGGCGTCCACGGCGAGCAGGTAGTTGCAGCCCTCGGTGCCGTGTTCGAGCACCTCGTCGAGGAAGAACGGGGCGGCGAACCGCTTGCCCTGGAGTCTGCCCTGCATGTCGGTGAAGGCCAGGACGACGGTGTCGATGTCCCCGGCCGCCACCCGCCGCCTCAGCTCCTCGGCGGTGAGCGGGGATCTGGGGTCTGCCAACGGAGTCTCCTGTCGGGGTGGGCGGGGATGCCTCGGCGGCACCGCCGGACAAGCCCACCTCTGCCCCCTGGGCGCCCTTCTCACGCCTCCCGGCGGGGACGCGTCCGCGAGGAGGGACCGGCGGCACCGCCCCGACAGCCCGGCTTGCCCCGGCTCCCGCGCCGGAACAGGATCGGGACTGCCCGGTACGGCGGCCCGCCGTACCGGGACACGGACGGCCGACCGGAGGTTCGCGTGCCCGCCCCGCTCATCGGTGTCAGCACCTATCTGGAGTCCTCGGTGCGGTGGGGGGTGTGGGACCAGCCCGCCGCGCTGCTGCCCGCCGGGTACCACCGGCTGGTCCAGCGGGCGGGCGGCCTGGCCGCGCTGCTGCCGCCGGACGCCGCGCCCGGCGCCGCCGCCGACGCGGTGGCGCGGCTGGACGGCCTGGTGATCGCGGGCGGCCCGGACGTGGAGCCCGCCCGCTACGGGGCCGCGCCGCGCCCGGAGACCGGGCCGCCCGCGCGGGAACGGGACGCCTGGGAGCTCGCCCTGATCGGGGCCGCGCTGGCGGCCGGACTGCCGCTGTTGGGGATCTGCCGCGGGACGCAGCTGCTCAACGTCGCCCTGGGCGGCACCCTGGTCCAGCATCTGACGGGCCACCAAGGACCGGACGGTGTCTTCGGCACCCACACCGTCACCCCGGTGCCGGGCACGGAGCTGGCCCGGGTGCTGGGCGGGGAGTCCTCCGGGGAGGGCTGGGGGGACGGCGGCGGGGACGGCGGCGGGGAGGGCGCCCGGAGTATGGCGGTGCCCACCTACCACCACCAGGCCGTGGACCGGCTCGGGGACGGGCTGGTGGTCGGCGCCCGCGCCGCGGACGGCACCGTCGAGGCGGTCGAACTGCCGGGGGCGGCCGGCTGGACCCTGGGGGTGCAGTGGCACCCGGAGGCGGACACCGGTGCGGACGTGCGGGTGATGCGCGCGCTGGTCAGCGCGGCGGAGCGGCGGGCACGGCGGCGGCCAGCGCCGCGCTGAGCACCGCGGGCGCCTCGGCCAACGTGGGCCCGTACCAGGTCAGATGCCGTCCGCTGACGAGCGCGGCGGGCAGCCGGGGGAACGCCTCGGGGCCGTCGGCGGCGGTGAAGCGGTACGGCTCGTCGGGGAGGACGGCCAGCCCGGCCCGGCCCGGCTCGTTCAGCTCCGCGATCCCCACCCGGGGGTACCGCTCGGGGTGACCGGCGTACGCGTTGCGCACCCCGAGGCGGGCCAGTACGTCACCGGCGAAGGTGTCCCGGCCGAGCACCATCCACGGCCGCCGCCAGACGGGCACGACGGCGGTGGTGTCGAAGGC
Source organism: Streptomyces carminius (assembly GCF_002794255.1). Taxonomy (GTDB): domain Bacteria; phylum Actinomycetota; class Actinomycetes; order Streptomycetales; family Streptomycetaceae; genus Streptomyces; species Streptomyces carminius. The sequence continues at coordinate 172,767 of NZ_PGGW01000067.1, read as the reverse complement.
CGGCCGGAGGGACCGCCAGACCTCCTCGGCCTCGTCCAGCCAGGCGGGCCGGGGCAGTCCGCAGCCGGCGGTCAGCACCCGGTCCAGCTCGGTGAACGCCTGTGGGAGCGTGCGGACCTCGGTGACCAGCACCGCCAGTCCGGCCGCCCGCAGGGCGGCGAGGTCGGCCGGGCGGTTCTCCTCCTCGTTGGCCAGGACGAGATCGGGGGCGAGGGCGGCGATCCGCGCCACGTCGGGGTTCTTGGTGCCCCGCACCCGTGGCACGTCCAGGCCGGCCGGGTGGACGCACCAGTCGGTGGCCCCGGCCAGCAGCTCCGGCGCGGTGGCGGCGACGGCCTCGGTCAGCGAGGGGACGAGCGAGACGACCCGGCGGACGGTTCCCATCGCGCCACCGTACCGGGGCTCCGCCGCCCGCCCCGACCGGTGGACGGCGGGCCGGCTGGTTCCGGCATATACCGCCGCAGTGCGGCGCCTTGCCGGGTCTTCGTCTCACTTCTAGCATGGGAGCGCTCCCATTCATGCGGCGGACACCCGGGGAGCCATACCGACGGAGGGGCCCCATGTCCGGTGTTCTCGCCGCGGGAGCCACAGTCCTGGCCCTGCTGACCTCAGCCCTCGTCCCCCAGGCGGCGGCGTCCGACCCCCCGGACGGCCCTCCCACCGAGCGGGTGCGGGCCGACCTCGCCCGGGTCAACGGCTCGGGCTGCCCGCAGGGGACGGTCGCGGTCGCGGTGGCCCCCGACAACTCGGGCTTCAACCTCTTCTACAGCAGCCACACAGCCCGCGTGGGCCTGGGGTCGGCCCCGGTGGACTTCCGGAAGAACTGCCAAGTCGCTCTGGACTTCCGCGTCCCCGACGGCTGGACCATCGCCGTGCAGTGGCCCGCCGAGCACCACGGCTACGCGTATCTGGAGGAGGGCGCGTCCGCCACGCTGAAGACGGCCCTCCGCTACGAGGGGCAGGAGCCCGGGCCCGCCTTCACCCATGAGTTCAGCGGCCCCTACGACGAACTGTTGTTCGTCAGGGAGGGTGACGCCCGGGAGACCCCGCCTTACCGGGCCCTCTGCCCCGAGGACGGCACGGTCCGGCTGGTCGTCGACTCGAGGCTGCGCGTACTCGCCGGAACCTCGGATCCGGAGACGACCTCCAGCTTCATCGGCCTCGACGCGACGTCCTGGCCGGTGGGCTCCCTCTACGACCTCTCCTGGTCCCGCTGCCCCGGGGAGTGAGCGTTCGCCCCGGGCGGGCCGTGTCGGCGGTGTCGGTGGTGTCGGTGGTGTCGGTGGTGTCGGTGGTGTCGGCCATGATGGCTCCCATGACCACGCCGCGAAAGTGTCTGCTGCTCGACACCGCATCCCTGTACTACCGCGCCTACTTCGGGGTCCCGGAATCGGTGAAGGCCCCCGACGGCACCCCGGTCAACGCGGTGCGCGGGCTGCTGGACTTCATCGCCCGCCTGGTGCGCGACCACCGCCCGGACGAGTTGGTCGCCTGTACGGACAACGACTGGCGGCCCGCGTGGCGGGTGGCACTGGTGCCCTCCTACAAGGCGCACCGGGTGGCGGAGGAGTCCGCCGGCGGCCCGGACACGGCGGGGGCCTCCCCGGCGGAGGAGACACCGGACACCCTGGCACCGCAGATCCCGGTGATCGAGGCGGTGCTGGACGCGGTCGGCATCGCCCGGGTCGGCGCGGACGGCTACGAGGCCGACGACGTCATCGGCACCCTGGTGCGCCGGGCCGGCGGGCCGGCGGACGTCGTCACCGGTGACCGCGACCTGTTCCAGCTGGTGGACGACGCGCGCGGGGTGCGGGTCCTCTACCCCGTCAAGGGCATGGGCGATCCTCTGGTCGTCGACGAGGCGGGCCTGCGCGAGAAGTACGGCGTCGCGAGCGGGGCGGCGTACGCGGACCTGGCGCTGCTCCGCGGCGACCCCAGCGACGGCCTGCCGGGCGTCCCCGGGGTCGGCGAGAAGACCGCGGCCCGGCTGCTGGAGGCGTACGGGGACCTGGACGGCATCCTGGCCGCCGTCGGCGACCCCGCCTCCGGGCTGACCCCCGCCCAGCGCCGGAAGCTGGACGCGGCACGGGAGTACCTGACCGTGGCGCCGAAGGTGGTACGGGTGGCGGAGGACGTACCGCTGCCCCGGTTCGACCCGACGCTCCCGGCCGAGCCGCTGCACGCCCAGGAGCTCCAGGAGCTGGCCGAACGGTGGGGGCTGGGCGGCTCACTGCGGCGGCTGCTGGACGCCCTGGCGGGGTGAGTCCGCATGGCAGGCGCGGCCCCGGCCGGGGCCACCGCGTACGGGCTTCCGGACGACGCGGTCACTTCCCCTGCCTCCGGCGGGGGTACTCCACCCCCGCACTTCAGCGGGGAGACCCCCACCCCCGCGCCCCGACGGGGAAGAACCCACCCCGCCTTAGGAGGGATTCCGGCAGCAGGACGGGCCGCGGTCCGGGAGGAGCGGACCGGCGCGGCACCGAGTGTGCCGCGCAGCCGGCCGCCGAAGCCGGGACCTCTGCCGCTTCGCGGCTCTCCACGGCTCTGCCGCGCGATTCGTCCGAGCGGTGGGGGTGGTCCCGGCAGGCCACGACGGGCCACCGCGTTGACCCGGGCCGCGGCCCGCCGTGGCCGTCCGGCGAGGTCAGCCGACCGAGCTGTACGCCACCACCCCGCGCAGCAGCTTCTCGGCGGCCCGGCGGGCGCCGCGGGCGACCGTGCCGCCCTCCGGGGCCGCCGCGGCGATCTGCCCGAGGACGTCGACGAGCTGCTTGCACCAGCGGACGAAGTCACCGGCGGGCATCTCGGCCTGCCGCAGCACCGCGTCCAGACCGTCGCCCTCCGCCCAGCGGTAGGCGGCCCAGGCGAAGCCCAGGTCGGGTTCGCGCTGGCCGACGCCCTCGGACTGGTTGATCCGGTGCTGCTCCTCCAGGGCGTCCAGCCGGCCCCAGATGCGGACCATCTCGCCGAGCGCGTGCCTGGCCTTCCCGCCGGGCAGGGTGGGCGGCAGGGCGTCGTCGGCGGAGCGGGCCTCGTAGACCAGGGCGGAGGCGCAGGCCGCCAGCTCGGCCGGGGACAGCCCCTCCCAGACCCCCTCCCGCAGGCACTCGCTCGCCAGCAGGTCCAGCTCGCCGTAGAGCCGGGCCAGCCGCCTGCCGTCCTCGGTCACCTCGTCGCCGCGCAGATAGCCCAGGTCGCTCAGGAGGGCGTAGACCCGGTCGAAGGTGCGGGCGATGGTGTTCGTCCGGCCCTCGATGCGGCGCTCCAGCTGCCGGGTGTCGCGCTTGAGGCGCAGATAGCGCTCGGCCCAGCGGGCGTGGTCCTCCCGCTGGTCGCAGCCGTGGCAGGGGTGGGCCCGGATGGCCTTGCGCAGCCGGGCGAGCTCGGTGTCGTCGGCCGCCTCCGAGCGCTGCCGACGGCGACCGCGCCCCGGTGCCGGGTCCGCTCCCCGGGCGTTCCCGGCCTTCGTCCGCAGCGCGGAGGCCAGATCGCGGCGGGACTGCGGGCTGCGCGGGTTGAAGGACCGGGGGATCCGCATCCGCTCCAGCGGTTCCACGGGGACCGGGAAGTCGACCGGGGCCAGCCGCTTCACCTGCCGCTCGGCGGTGAGCACCAGCGGGCGCGGGCCCTCCTGGTGGTCCCAGCCGCGGTGGCCGCCGGTGCTCCGCCCGGCCGGGACGCCCGGATCCAGCACGAGCGCCAGCCCGGCGAACTTGCCGGTGGGCACCTGGATCACATCGCCCGGCCGGAGCCTCTCCAGCGAGTCGGCCGCCGCCGCGCGCCGCTGGAGGGCACCCTGCCGGGCCAGCTCGGTCTCGCGGTCCTTCAGCTCCCGCCGCAGCCGCGCGTACTCCTCGAAGTCGCCCAGGTGGCAGGTCATCGCCTCGCGGTAGCCCGCCAGGCCCTCCTCGTTGCGCTGCACCTTCCGGGAGATCCCGACGACCGCGCGGTCGGCCTGGAACTGCGCGAAGGAGGTCTCCAGCAACTCGCGCGAGCGGTGCCGCCCGAACTGCGAGACCAAGTTGACCGCCATGTTGTACGAGGGGCGGAAGGAGGAGCGCAGCGGGTAGGTGCGGGCGCCGGCGAGGCCGGCCAGCGCGCCCGGGTCCATGCCGCGCTGCCAGAGCACCACCGCGTGGCCCTCGACGTCGATGCCGCGCCGTCCGGCGCGCCCGGTGAGCTGGGTGTACTCCCCGGGGGTGATGTCGGCGTGCTGCTCGCCGTTCCACTTGACCAGCTTCTCCAGCACCACCGACCGGGCCGGCATGTTGATGCCCAGCGCCAGGGTCTCGGTGGCGAAGACGGCCTTGACCAGACCGCGGACGAACAGCTCCTCGACGACCTCCTTGAAGGTGGGCAGCATGCCCGCGTGATGCGCGGCGATGCCCCGCTCCAGGCCCTCCAGCCACTCGAAGTAGCCCAGCACGTGCAGGTCCTCGTCGGGGATGGCGGCGGTGCGCTCCTCGACGATCTCCCGCACCCGCGCCCGCTGCCCCGCGTCGTTCAGCCGCAGCCCGGCGACCAGGCACTGCTGCACGGCCGCCTCGCAGCCCGCGCGGCTGAAGATGAAGGTGATGGCGGGCAGCAGCCCCGCGGCGTCCAGCCGCTCGATCACCTCCGGGCGGCTCGGTGTGAAGATCCGGTTGCGCTGACGCCGCTCCCGCTCCCGGTCGGCCTCACGCACCGGTTTCCCGCGCCGCCGGTCGCGGAAGGCCGGCAGCCGGCTGTTCTCCAGCTGGGCCATGCGCACCAGGTCCGGATTGACCTCGCGGCGGCCGCCCTTCTCCTCGAACAGGTCGTACATCCGCCGCCCGGCCAGCACGTGCTGCCACAGCGGCACCGGCCGGTGCTCGGAGACGATCACCTCGGTGTCGCCGCGGACGGTGTCCAGCCAGTCGCCGAACTCCTCGGCGTTGGAGACGGTGGCCGACAGCGACACCAGTGTCACCGAGTCGGGGAGGTGGATGATGACCTCCTCCCAGACCGCGCCGCGGAAGCGGTCGGAGAGGTAGTGGACCTCGTCCATCACCACGTATCCCAGACCGGCCAGCGCCTGGGAGCCGGCGTAGAGCATGTTCCGCAGGACCTCGGTGGTCATCACGATCACCGGGGCGTCGGAGTTGATGCTGTTGTCCCCCGTCAGCAGGCCGACCCGGTCGGCGCCGTAGCGCCTGACCAGGTCGTTGTACTTCTGATTGGACAGCGCCTTGATGGGGGTGGTGTAGAAGCACTTGCGGCCCCGGCTCAGAGCCAGATGGACGGCGAACTCGCCCACGATCGTCTTGCCGGAGCCGGTGGGCGCCGCCACCAGCACGCCCTTGCCGGCCTCCAGGGCCCGGCATGCCTCCAGCTGGAACGGGTCCAGCTCGAAGTCGTACAGCTCGCGGAAGGGGGCCAGTGCGGTGGCCTGCTCGGCGGACCGCCTCCGGGCGGCGGCGTAACGCTCGGCAGGGGACATGTCCTCGGTCATCGTGCCTACGAGCCTACCGGCCGCCGCCGACAGAAGATCGGCCTTTTCATCGCGGGATGAGCGGCGGGATGAGCACCCGCACCGCCCCCGGCACCGCCCGCACCGTCAGCGGCAGGGGCCCCAACGGCTCCCCGTCGGCGTAGCCGGTCACCCCGGCGGCCCTCAGGGTGACCTTCGCCACGCGGCGCACGGTCACCGCGGGGTGGTCGAGATGGGTTCCCGCGTAGACGCGGGGAAAGACCCGCAGCAGCGTGGTGCGGCTGCACGGGCCCACCACGGTGACGTCCAGCAGCCCGTCGTCCAGCCGGGCGCCGGGGCAGATCCGCATGCCGCCGCCGTAGGAGGGCCCGTTGCCGACCGCGACCAGGACGGCCTCCAGCTCGCGGGTCTCGCTCCCGGGCCCGTCCCCGAAGGTGATGCGGTACGGGACGGTGCGCAGCGCGGCCAGCTCGGCCAGCACCGCCAGGTCGTAGCGGAGCCGCCCGGCGGGCCACCGCATGCGGTTGCCCCGGTCGTTGACGCGGGAGTCGAAGCCCGAGGCCAGCACGCTGCCGAACCAGCGTCCGCCGACGCGTCCGAGGTCGACGGCCCGGCTCTCCCCCGCCTTGAGCGCCTCGGCGATCACCCGTCCCGCCCCGGCCGGGTCACGGACCGGCAGGTCCAGGGCGCGGGCGATGTCGTTGCCGGTGCCCACCGCGACGACGCCCAGCGGGGTGCCCGTGCCCGCCACCGCCTGGAGGGCCAGGGAGGCCATGCCGTCCCCGCCGACGGCGATCAGGGCGCCGGTGCCGTCGCGGACCGCCGCTCGGGCCCGGTCCAGCGCGTCGGCGGCGTCGGTGCCGACGACCGTGCGGACGGCGAAGCCCGCCTCCCGCAGCGCGCGGGCGGCGGGCCGGGCGGCGCCCGCGCCCCGGCCGCGGCCCGCGGCGGGGTTGACGAACAGGGTGATCTCGCCGGTCACGCGCGGACGACAGTCGCTCAGGTGGCGTCGTCGTAGCCGTTCCGCCGGACCGGTCCGGAATCGCCGCCTCCGTCGGTGCGGGCGCCGGGGGCGGCGGGGGCCTCGACCGGGTCCACCGCGCCGACCGTCTCCGGGGTGTGGTCGAGCGGTGACGCCTCGTCGTCACTCAGACCGGCGTACGGGTCCCGGCGACGGCGACGGCGGTCGTTGAACAGGCAGACCCCGACGGCGGCGAAGTACAGCAGCACGATCGGCGCGGCCAGGGCGCCCATGGTCAGCGGGTCGCCGGTCGGGGTGGCGAGGGCGGAGAAGACCGCAATGGACACCACCATGATCCGCCACCAGCCGAGCAGCTTGCGGCCGGTGACGATCCCGCCGAAGTTCAGCATCACCAGTACCAGCGGCAGCTCGAAGGCCAGCCCGAAGACGATCACCATCCGCGTGATGACGTCGAGGAAGTCGTCGAGCGGGATGAAGTTGCCGGCGCCCTGGGGGGTGAACTCGATCAGGGTCTTGGCCATCGTCGGCAGGATCAGGTACGCCAGGTAGGCGCCGCCCAGGAAGAGCGGCACACCGGCCGCGACGAAGCCGCGCGCGTACTTCTTCTCGTGGCTGTGCAGGCCGGGGGCGAGGAAGGCCCACAACTGGTAGAGCCAGACCGGGGAGGCGAGCACCATACCGGTGGTGAGGCCGACCTTGAGCATGACGGTGAAGGGGGAGATCATGCCGCTGAGAACGATCTCGGCGCAGGCCTCGCCCTCGTCGGACGCCTCGCCGAAGCCCTGGGTGCAGCCGACGGAGTCGCGGAGGGGATCGGTGAGGAAGTCGGCGATCTGCTTGTAGTAGACCAGCCCGACGACGGTGACGGCCAGGATGGCCAGCACCGACTTCATCAGGCGGTTGCGCAGCTCCCGCAGGTGCTCCGCGAGCGGCATGCGCCCCTCGGGATCCGGCTGCGCTCTCCCCTTTTTGCGGGCGGACTTGAGCAACCCACGTCCTCGGTGTCAGTGGTCTTCGGATGTCTGGACGACACCGGCTCCGGCACCGCCGCCGGTCACCGGGCCCGGGTCAGTTCTTGGTGGCGGACTGCTGGTCCGGCTCGTTCACCGGACGGGCGCTGGTGACGTCGCCCGGCGCGGCCTGGATCGTCCGGGGAGCGGACGGCTGGGTCTGGGAGGCCGGCTGCGTCTCCGCGTCGTTCTCGCCGTCCTTCTTCATGGCCTTGGCCTCGCTCTTGAGGATGCGGGCCGACTTGCCGAGCGAACGGGCCATGTCCGGAAGCTTCTTGGCGCCGAACAGCAGCAGGATGACAAGGAGGATCAGTACGATCTCCATGGGCCTCAGGTTCCCGATCATGTCCACTACCTTCTCGCCGGGGCGGCGGTGTCCGTGCCTGCCCTACTGATGGGACGGGCTCCTCGTACTGGTGCGCTGTCAGCGATCGTAACCCCCGGGGGTGAACGCGGGGCAATGCCTCCGCGTCTTCCCGGCGCCGGCCGCGATCGCCGCTCACGACATGTCCTTCGAAGGGTACCGTCCGGCGTCCGGGTGTGTGGAGACCCGCACAGCGGCCTCGTCCGGCCTCAGGGGCGCCCGGTCCGGGCCCGGGCCGCCGCCACCGGGGTGGCGGCGCGCTCCAGGTCGTCGGCCGCGCGGGCCAGCCGCTCGCAGCCGTCGCCGACCGCGCGGGACAGTCGCCGTACCTCCAGCCCCACCCGTACGGCGAGCACACCGAGCACGGCGAGGCCGCAGAAGGCGAGCGTGAGGAAGAACATCGGCCAGACCATGGGGCGAGCGTAGTGGAGACTCCCGGCCCGCCCGGCGCCGGGCCGCACCCGGGCCGTACGGGCCTCAGTCCCCGTACGCCGCCAGGGCCGCCCGTGCCGCCTCCCGGGCGCTGTCGGCCAGTTCCGGCGGGGAGACGATCCGGCCGTCGCGGCCCAGCCGCAGGGCCAGCCTGCGCAGGGAGGCCGGGTCGGGGGTGCGCAGGGTGACGCGCAGGCCGCCCTCGGGCAGTTCCTCGGCGCTGTCGTGCGGGTAGTACTCGGCGACCCAGCGCCCGCCCGGTCCGACCTCGACGACCACCTCCGGGTCCTCGGCGGCGGGCTGCACCAGCCCTTCGGACAGGTCGCGCAGTTCGACGGGCGGGGGGTCGGAGGGCTCGTCGAGCAGCCTGATCTCGGCCACCCGGTCCAGCCGGAAGGTACGGCGCGCCTCGCTCAGCCGGCACCAGGCCTCGACGTAGGTGTGGCCGACGGCGAACAGCCGGATCGGGTCGATCTCGCGCTCGGTCAGCTCGTCGCGCGCCGGGGAGTAGTAGCGGATCCACAGCCGGCGCCGCTCGGAGACGGCCCGGTCCACGTCCGCGAAGACCCCGCCCTCGGACTCGAAGGTGACCGACAGCCGGGAGCTGGCGCCGGCGCTCTCCCCCGCCGCCGTCTCGATCTTGGCGGTGGCGCGCTGGAGGGCCTCGCGGTCGCTCTCCCGCAGGCCCGGCAGGGTGGCGACGGCCCGGGCGGCGACCAGCAGGGCGGTGGCCTCGTCGGCGGCGAGCCGCAGCGGCTCACCGGTGCCGGAGCCGACCGCCTCGGCGTTGTGCCACCAGATGCGCTCGCCGTCGGTGTCGATGTCGAGCAGGTCCCCGCCGCGGAAGCTGGTGCCGCACATCGGCAGGACGTGCAGGTCGGAGATCAGCTCGTCGGTGGTGATGCCGAAGGCCCGGGCGACGTCCGCCACCCGGGCGCCGGGGCGCTCGCGCAGATAGGTCACCAGGGACAGCATCCTGCGGGTCTGGTCGATGGCGTTGGCTGCCATGTCGGCGGTCCTCTCCCCCTCAGCCCTTGGCGACGGCGCGCAGCCGGTCCACCACGTCGGCCCGCAGCTCGGCGGGCTCCAGTACGACCACGTCCGGTCCGAACTCCACCAGCCAGGCGTCCAGCCCGTGGCCGTGGGGGATCTCCAGTTCGTCCCAGCCGTCCCCCGCGTCCCGCACCTCGGTGGCCCGGGCCCGCAGCGGGTAGCCGGCGCCCTGCCGCAGCCGGATGCGGGCGGTGGCGGTGGCGATCTCCCCGGCCCAGCGCTCGACGGTCTCGCGCACGGTGACGTGGTCGGGCACCTCGGCGGTGTAGGCGCCGGCGCGGGAGCGGACCGGGCCGGTGATGCGGGACAGCCGGAAGACCCGTTCGGCACCCCGGTCGCGGTCGAAGCCCGCCAGGTACCAGTGGCCGCGCCAGCACTCCAGGGTCCACGGCTCGACATGCCGGGTCTCGGGACGGGCGGCGTTGGACCTGCGGTAGGCGAAGGTGACCGGCCGCCGGTCGCGGCAGGCGACCATCAGGGGCTCGAAGGCCGCTTCGTGGACGGGGATGCGTGGTTCCAGGGCGCTGTGGCCACCGTACGGGTCGCCCGTGTCACCGGTGCCGGAGCCGCTGTCGTCGGCCAGCGGCATCCCGGCGGCGCGCAGTTTCTGCAGGGCGCCGCTGGCGGCCCCGGCGAGCCGGGCCTGCTGCCAGACCTTGGCGGCCAGGGTGAGGGCGGCGGCCTCCTCGGCGTCCAGGGTGATGGGCGGGAGGCGGTTGCTGTCACGGCGGGCCTGGTAGGCGATCTCGCCGTCCAGGTTCTCCACCGTCTCGATGACCATGCCGAGCTCGCGCAGGTCGTCCTTGTCGCGTTCGAACATCCGGTTGAAGGCGTCCTCGCTGCCGGCCCTGCCCGGTCCCCCGCCGACCTCCAGGTACGCCTCGATCGACGCCCGCAGCTCGCGCTTGGTCAGCGGGCGCCGGGCTCCCAGCAGGCACAGCGCCAGGTTCATCAGCCGCTCGGCCTTGGCAATGGCCATCGACGCCCTCTCTCGTACTTGTCCCGGCGTCGACCGTACCGCTCGCGGGACGCCCGGTACAAAGCCGGGGCCCGTGCCGTACGGCACGGGCCCCGGCAGTGCTGTCCGGTGCCTGTCGCACCCGCTCCCCGGGGCTCACCGCCCCCGCGGGCGCGGACTCAGACGGAGACCAGGTCGCAGACGAAGATGAGCGTCTCGCCCGGCTTGATCCGGCCGCCGGCGCCCCGGTCGCCGTACGCCAGGTGCGGCGGGATGGTCAGCTGCCGGCGACCGCCGACCTTCATGCCCTGGACGCCCTGGTCCCAGCCGGAAATGACCTGGCCCACCCCGAGCTGGAAGCGCAGCGGGGTGCCGCGGTTCCAGCTGGCGTCGAACTCCTCGCCGGTGGAGAAGGCGACACCCACGTAGTGCACGGAGACCTGGTCCCCGGCCTTGGCGACCGGCCCGTCGCCCTCCCAGATGTCCTTGATCTCCAGGTCCGCCGGGGGCTCGCCGCCCGGGAAGTCGATCTCGGGCTTCTCGATGCTCACGAAATTGCTCCTACGAACGTTTCCTTCGGTCAACCGTGTCAGTCTGGCAGAACCGGACCGCGGTCGCCGCCGGACGCCGTCAGACCTTGCCGACGATGTCCACCACGAACACCAGGGTGTTCTTCGCCAGCTCGGACTGCGGGTTGTCGCCGTAGGCCAGATCCGGCGGGATCACCAGCAGCACCCGGTCGCCGACCTTCTTGCCGACCAGTCCCTGGTCCCAGCCCTGGACGACCGAGCCGGTACCGATCTGGAAGGCGATGGCGCCTCCGTGGTCCCAGGAGGAGTCGAACTTCTCCCCGTCCTCCCACTTGACCCCGGTGTACTGCGCGATCAGGCCCTCGCCGGCCTTGACCTCGGGGCCGTCGCCCTCGATCAGCACCTGCTGCTTGAGCTCCTTGGGGGCCTTCTCGCCCTTGGGGATGGTGATGGCGGCGGCCTTCTGCTTCACCGGCTTCACCTCGGGCAGGCCCTCGCGGGTGTCCGCCTGCTCGCCGCTGACCTCGGCCTTGGCGTCGGTCTTGGCGGCGGAGACCGGGTCGACCACCCAGACCATGCCGGCCGTCTCCTCGATCCCGGCCTGCGGGTTGAGCCGCTCGCCGATGATCGCCTTGGCGGTCCCCTCGACCAGGAAGCGCCCGCCGGTCCGCTCGCCGACCAGGGCGTTCAGCACCGAGGCGGGGACCATCTGCTGCTCCTCACCGAGCTGGATGACCAGCTGGGTGTGGGCACCCTCCTTGGCGGAGGCGCCCTCCTCCGTCTTCCAGGTGTTGATCAGCTCCTGGTCGTCGGCGGTCATCTGGGCGAAGACGTCCATCCGGACGAAGTCGCCCTTGGCCATCTTGTCGCCCTTGCCCTCGGTGACGGTCCGCACCGCCGCCTTGTCGGGAGCCTCGGCGTCCTCGGGAACGCTGACCTTCGGCTTCTCACCGAGCTTGCCGGTGACCTCGGTGGCGGTTTCGGAGGAGCCCGCGGAGTCGTCGGAACCGTCGGAGCCGCACGCCGCGGTGAAGAGCAGGACGGGAACGGCCAGGGCCGCGGCGAGGCGGCGGCCGACCGGCCCGAAGGGGCGGGTGTGTGGGGGGCGTGCCCCGGGAGTTCGCTGCATCAGTCCAACTCTTGGTGTGTAGGAGGTGTCCGGGCGTTCCGGGCGTGTCGGCCACTTTACGGGCCGCCCGGCCCACCTCCCACAACTAGCGGAAGAGCTGATTTCGTTCCCGGCTCCCGGAAACGTGTGCGAACCCGCGGGCGCGGTTCACATGCCGGCGATGAGCTTCTCCACCCGCTCGTCCACCGAGCGGAACGGGTCCTTGCACAGCACCGTGCGCTGGGCCTGGTCGTTCAGCTTCAGGTGCACCCAGTCCACGGTGAAGTCGCGGCGCTGCTCCTGGGCCCGGCGGATGAAGTCGCCGCGCAACCGGGCCCGGGTGGTCTGCGGCGGCACGGACTTGCCCTCGAAGATCTTGACGTCGTTGCAGATCCGGGCGGCCTGCCCCTTGCGCTCCAGCAGGTAGTACAGCCCGCGGCGGCGGTGGATGTCGTGGTACGCGAGGTCTATCTGGGCGACTCTCGGATGCGACATGGTGATGTTGTTCTTGGCCCGGTACCGCTCGATGAGCTGGTACTTCATCACCCAGTCGATCTCGGTGTTGACCTTGTCGAGCTCCTGGGTGCGGATCGCCTCCAGGGTGCGGCCCCACAGCTCCAGCACCTGGTCCACCACGCCCGTGCGGATGCCGCGGCGCTCGCAGAAGTCGGCGGCCTTCTCGTAGTACTCCTGCTGCACCTCCAGCGCGGAGGCCTCCCGCCCGTTGGCCAGCCGGACCTTCCGCTGGCCGGTGATGTCGTGGCTGACCTCCCGGATCGCCCGGATCGGGTTCTCCAGGGTGAGGTCGCGCATGACCGTGCCCGCCTCGATCATGCGCAGCACCAGGTCGGTGGCGCCGACCTTGAGCAGCGTGGTCGTCTCGGACATGTTGGAGTCACCGACGATGACGTGCAGCCGGCGGTAGCGCTCGGCGTCCGCGTGCGGTTCGTCGCGGGTGTTGATGATCGGCCGGGACCGGGTGGTCGCGGAGCTGACGCCCTCCCAGATGTGCTCGGCGCGCTGGCTGACGCAGTAGACCGCGCCGCGCGGGGTCTGGAGGACCTTCCCGGCCCCGCAGATGAGCTGCCGGGTGACGAGGAAGGGGATGAGGACGTCCGCCAGGCGCGAGAACTCCCCGTGCCGGGCCACCAGGTAGTTCTCGTGACAGCCGTAGGAGTTGCCCGCCGAGTCGGTGTTGTTCTTGAACAGGTAGACGTCGCCCGCGATCCCCTCCTCGTGCAGGCGGCGCTCGGCGTCGACGAGGAGCCCCTCCAGGATGCGCTCACCGGCCTTGTCGTGGGTGACCAGTTCGGTCACGTCGTCGCATTCCGGAGTGGCGTACTCCGGGTGGGAGCCCACGTCCAGGTAGAGGCGGGCCCCGTTGCGGAGGAAGACGTTGCTGCTGCGGCCCCATGACACGACACGGCGGAAGAGGTACCGCGCCACCTCGTCGGGAGACAGGCGCCGCTGTCCCCGGAACGTACACGTGACGCCGTACTCGTTCTCCAGTCCGAAGATTCGGCGGTCCATCAGACTCCTCACGAGGGAACTACCGGTTTCGGCCGGTGGGGAGGTTCATTCCCTGGTTCGCGGTGGTTTACGTCAGTCCCACGGGGGATCGGTTCGGGCCGGACCGCAACCCCTGGGCCACGGGCCCCCTTCCTCGGACGGGGAGCGGAGTCACGAGGGAACATTACGCCCGGCACGCGGTTTTGAAACCGGGCCCGGTGCACCATTCTGATCACTTTCCTCCGGGAGCGGACCCCCCGCCAGGACACGGCGTGTCGCGAGGAGGACGAGCAGCGCGGCCAGACCGCCCGCACCCGCCGCGCGGAAGCCCGCCGCCGCGCCCGACCACTCGACGAGCGGCCCCGCCGCGGCCGTCCCGGCGGCGGCGCCGACCCCGAAGGTGGTCACCAGCCAGGAGAAGGCCTCGGTGACCGTGCCCGGCGGGGCGTGCCGGTCCACGACGACGAAGGCGCAGGCGAGCGCGGGGGCCAGGAAGATTCCGGCGACCCACGACAGGAGGGTCATCGCCGCCGGCCCGGGCACCAGGGCCAGCGGCAGGCAGCCGGCCGCCAGGGCCGCCACCAGGATCCGCAGCCGCGGCTCCGGCGCCCCGGTCCACGTCCGGCTCCCGTAGACCAGACCGCCGGCCAGGGCGCCCGCGCCGAACGCCGCGAGCAGGTAGGTGGCGATCAGGTTGTCGCCGTGACCGTCCGCGTAGGCGACCGCGGCCACCGCGATCGTCCCCAGGGCCGTCCCGACGAAGAAGAACGCCCCGAGCAGGGCCAGCAGCCCCGGCGAGCGCAGAGCGCCCAGCCAGTGCGCCTCGCGCGGTGCGGAGCGCCACCGGCGGGAGGGCGGGGAGAGGACCACGGACACGGCGCCCAGCACCCCCAGCACGTTGATCACCAGCAGTGCGGCGGCCTCGTCCGCCAGGGCCACCAGTACGGTGACCGCCAGCGGGCCCAGGGTGAACATCACCTCCTGGGCGACCGCGTCGAGCGCGTAGGCGGCGTGCACCCTCTCGCCCCGCCCCAGCACCGACGGCCACAGGGCCCGCAGCCCGCCCTCCAGGGGTGGGGTGAACAGCCCGGCGGCCGTCGTCGCGGCCCAGGCGACGGGCAGCGGGTCGATACCGGTGAGGGCGAAGACGGCCATGGCCAGCCCGGAGAGCAGCGCGGCGGGCAGCATCACCCGCGGCTGGCCCCACAGGTCCACCGCGCGGCCCAGCAGCGGCTGTCCGACGGCGGTGGCCAGGCCGTAACCGGCCGACAGGGCGCCGGCCAGCGAGTAGGAACCGCCCTCGGCGCGGGTGAACAGCACGATGGCCAGGGCGGCGGTGGCGTTCGGCAGCCGTCCGGCCAGGGTGCCCGCCAGCAGTCGCACCACATGCCTGGCGCGCAGCAGTTCGGTGTAGCCCGTCGTCATGGCCCGGCCCCTCTCCCCCGGTCCGGCGCCCGGTGGCCCGGCAGCCCCGAGGTGATACGTATAACGAACTCCGCCATACGTATCATGAGTCAGCCTCCGGGTCCATGCCGTTCCGTCCGTCCCCGTCAGGAGTCCCCCCGTGCCCACCGAGCGTCCCCGGCCGACGAGCCGGGATGTGGCGCGTGCCGCCGGGGTCTCGCAGGCGGCCGTCTCCCTGGTGCTGGGCGGCAAGTGGCACGGCCGGGTCTCACCCGGGAAGGCCGAGGCCGTACGCGCGGCCGCGCGGGAACTGGACTACCGGCCCAATCCGGCGGCCCGCAGCCTGCGGCTGGGACGCACCCGCACCGCCCTGCTGGTCGTCCCGGCGCTCACCAACGAGTTCTTCGCCCGGCTCCACTCGGGAGCCGCCCGGGTGGCCGCCGAGCACGGCTTCGGAGTCGTGCTCTATCCCTCGCCGGAGGGGACCGGGCCCGCCCGGGACCCCTTCGGCTCCGCGAGCGACGCGCTGGACGGGGTGATCGCCTCCTCCATGGCCTCCGGGGCGCTGGCCGCCCTGCGGCCCGGCGGCGGGCTGCCGCTGGTCATGCTCGACAGCGATCCGGAGCACACCCGGGCGTCGGCGACCGTCAACCTCGACATCGCCGACGGCATGCGGCAGACCACGGCGCATCTGCTCGGACTCGGCCACCGCGGACTGGCGCACATCGCCGCCGCGGTGGACTCCTGGACCTTCGGGGTGCGGGCGAGGACCCTGGCCGGGGCGCTGCGCGCGGCCGGCTGCCCGGCGCCGGCCGTCCTTCCGGCGGAGCTGAGCGTGGCCGGGGGCATGCGGGCCGCCATGGCGGCGCTGGCGGCCCGTCCCCGCCCGACCGCGCTGGTGTGCGACGACGACCTGCTCGCCGCGGGCGCCTGCAAGGCGGCGCGGCGGCTGGGGCTGCGGGTGCCGGAGGACGTGTCCGTCACCGGTTTCGACGACCTGACGCTGGCCCGCGCGGTCGAGCCGGAGCTGACGACCGTGCGGCTGCCGGCCGAGGAGGCGGGCGCGGCCGGGATGCGGGCTCTGCTGGCTGTTCTGGACAGCCGGACAGGAGGTGCTGTTCTGGACAGCCGGACAGGAGGTGCTGTCCTGGACAGCCGGACAGGAGGTGGCGGGCCGGAGGGTGCCGGCGGACCGGGGAGGACCGTCACCCTGCCGGTGGAGCTGACCGTACGGGGCTCCACCGGCCCGCCGCCGGAAGCGCCCGTGCGGCCCGGGGAGCGCTGAGCGCCGCCGGGCCGCACGGGCGGGACGCGGAGGCGTCCGCGGTTCACTTTCCGGAGTCGTCCTCCGGAGATCCCGGGGTGTCCGGGGTGGCGCCGGAGGCATCGGCCTCCCCGTCGGCCTCTCCGGTCCCGGGAGCCGCGCCCTCCTCCAGCAACCGGGAGAGCTGCCGGCCCAGGAGACGCCGGAACTTGCGCTGCCGGGGCCGGGTACGGTCGAGGACGGCCACCTCCAGCTGGTCCGCGGTGAGGGTGCGCTCGCCGCCGTTGGTGTCCCGGCTGAGGGACTCCATCGCCAGCTTCAGCGCCTCGCCGAGGGTCATCCCGTCCCGGTGCCGCTGGTCGAGGTAGCTGCTGATCTGGTCGGCGTTGCCGCCGACCGCCACCGAGCCGTGCTCGTCGACGATCGAGCCGTCGTGCGGCAGCCGGTAGACCTGGTCGTCCTCGGGGCCCTCCCCGACCTCGGCGACGATCAGTTCCACCTCGTACGGCTTCTCCGCCACACTGGAGAAGATGGTGCCCAGGGTCTGGGCGTAGACGTTGGCCAGGCCCCGTGCGGTGACATCGGTCCGGGCGTAGGTGTAACCGCGCAGGTCGGCGTAGCGGACGCCGCCGATGCGCAGGTTCTCGAACTCGTTGTACTTGCCCACCGCCGCGAAGGCGATCCGGTCGTAGATCTCACTGACCTTGTGCAGTGCCCGTGAGGGGTTCTCGGCGACGAACAGGATGCCGTCGGTGTACTGCAACACGACCACGCTGCGACCGCGCGCGATGCCCTTGCGGGCGTACTCGGCGCGGTCCGCCATGGCCTGCTGGGGTGAGACATAGAACGGCGTCGACACCGGCTATCCGTCCCTTCCTTTTTTGGTTAGAGCACCGGGGCCTGGGGCCCGTTGGGCGACTGGAGCCGGCCGTCGTGCACCGCGCGGGAGACCTCGGCCACTTCCTCCTCGGTGAGCCTGCGGAACCCCTCGTCCGTGATCACCGTGACGACGGGGTAGATCCGGCGGACGAGATCGGGGCCGCCGGTCGCGGAGTCGTCCTCGGCGGCGTCGTACAGCGCCTGGACGACCACCGTGGCCGCCTCGCGCTCGCCGAGGTCACCGCGGTGGAGCTTCTTGAGCGAGCCTCGGGCGAAGACCGAGCCGGAGCCGACGGCCGCGAAGCCCAGCTCCTCCGAGCGTCCGCCGGTGACGTCGTAGGAGAAGATGCGGCCCCTGTCCTCGTCGAGGTCGTACCCGGCGAACAGCGGGATCACCGCCAGGCCCTGCAGCGCCATGCCGAGATTGCCGCGGATCATCGTGGACAGGCGGTTGGCCTTGCCCTCCAGCGACAGGACGGTGCCCTCGACCTTCTCGAAGTGCTCCAGCTCCAACTGGAAGAGCTTGACCATCTCCACGGCGAGTCCGGCGGTCCCGGCGATGCCGACCGCGCTGTACTCGTCGGCCGGGAAGACCTTCTCGATGTCCCGCTGCGCGATCATGTTGCCCATCGTCGCCCGCCGGTCACCCGCGAGCACCACACCGCCCGCGAAGGTGACCGCGACGATCGTCGTGCCGTGCGGCGCCTCGACGGCGCCCTTCACCGGCGGCAGCGGACGGTTGCCGGGGAGCTGCTCGGGCGCGTGCTCCGACAGGAAGTCCAGGAAAGAGGACGAGCCCGGCGTCAGGAAGGCCGCCGGCAGACGCCCTGAGCTACGAGTGTTGGCTTCCACACGTTTCCTTCCACGAGATCATGGGAGCGGATCAAGAAACACTGCACGGACCTTACCCATGGCGGCAGATGTCACCCGTCCCGCACCCCCGCCGAGGCGGGGGTGCGGGACGGGGGGACAAGCCTTACTCTCCGCCCTTCTGGACGAAGGACCGCACGAAGTCCTCGGCGTTCTCCTCGAGGACGTCGTCGATCTCGTCCAGGACGGAGTCCACTTCGTCCGACAGCGCCTCCTGCCGTTCCTTGAGGTCCTCCGAGACCTGCGCGTCCTGCGCCTGCTCGTCGGTCTCCTCCGTGGACCGCGTCGCCCTCTGCTGACCGCCGCCGGTGTCCTTGGTCGCCATCTACCTCACCCCGCTCGGTTGGACCGTACAAGATCGGACCCTACAAGCCGGGTCCGACATGGGCCTGTGTCTCCTGGTGTCTGCTGCTGTTTCCTGTCACTGACGGGTTCGTCACCACAACGTCCGGAAGCCACCTCCATGGTTCCCCCTCCCGGGGACGTTCAGCCAGTCCGGCCGGGACCGGATGCCGCGGCCGGGTCAGCCCCCGGACAGCGCCCGGACCAGCTCCTCCGCCGTACGGCAGCGGTCCAGCAGGTTCCCGACGTGGGCGCGGGTACCGCGCAGCGGCTCCAGGGTGGGCACCCGCTGGAGGGAGTCGCGGCCCGGCAGGTCGAAGATCACCGAGTCCCAGGAGGCGGCGGCCACGGCGTCGGCGTACTGTTCCAGACAGCGGCCGCGGAAGTAGGCCCTGGTGTCCTCCGGAGGGGCGCTGCGGGCCCGCTCGACCTCGGTCTCGTCCAGCAGCCGCTTCATCCGGCCGCGGGCCGCCAGCCGGTTGTACAGGCCCTTGTCGGGGCGGACGTCGGCGTACTGCAGGTCCACCAGATGCAGCCGGGCGGCGTCCCAGCCGAGGCCGTCCCGGCGCCGGTAGCCCTCCATCAGCTCCAGCTTGGCCACCCAGTCCAGCTCGCCCGCCAGGCTCATCGGATCGGTCTCCAGCCGTCCCAGGACGTCCTCCCAGCGGGCCAGCACGTCCCTGGTCTGCTCGTCGGCGTCCGCGCCCCAGCGCTCCTCCACGTACTTGCGGGCCAGCTCGTAGTACTCCATCTGGAGCTGTACCGCGGTGAGCTTCCGGCCGTTGCGCAGGGTGACCAGCCGGCGCAGCGACGGGTCGTGGCTGACCTGGTGCAGAGTGCGGACGGGCTGGTCGACGGCGAGGTCGACGGCGACGAAGCCGTCCTCGATCATGGCCAGGACCAGGGAGGTGGTGCCCAGCTTGAGGTAGGTGGAGACCTCCGAGAGGTTGGCGTCGCCCACGATCACATGCAGCCGGCGGTACTTCTCGGCGTCGGCGTGCGGTTCGTCGCGGGTGTTGATGATCGGCCGTTTGAGGGTGGTCTCCAGGCCCACCTCGACCTCGAAGTAGTCCGCCCGCTGGCTGATCTGGAAGCCGTGCTCGGAGCCGTCCTGGCCGAGCCCGACCCGTCCGGCGCCGGTGACGACCTGGCGGGAGACGAAGAAGGGCGTCAGATGGCGCACGATGTCCGAGAACGCGGTCTCCCGCTTCATCAGGTAGTTCTCGTGCGTCCCGTAGGAGGCGCCCTTGTTGTCGGTGTTGTTCTTGTAGAGGTGGATCGGCTGGGCGCCGGGCACCTCGGCGGCGCGCCGGGCGGCCTCGGCCATGATCCGCTCCCCGGCCTTGTCCCACAGGACGGCGTCGCGCGGGTTGGTGACCTCGGGAGCGCTGTACTCGGGGTGGGCGTGGTCCACGTACAGCCGTGCGCCGTTGGTGAGGATCACGTTCGCCAGGCCGATGTCCTCGTCCGTGAGCTGGCTGGCGTCGGCGACCTCGCGTGCGAGGTCGAATCCGCGGGCGTCCCGCAGCGGGTTCTCCTCCTCGAAGTCCCAGCGGGCGCGGCGCGCCCGGTGCATCGCCGCCGCGTAGGCGTTGACGACCTGGGACGAGGTGAGCATGGCATTGGCGTTCGGGTGGCCGGGGACGGAGATCCCGTACTCCGTCTCGATGCCCATTACTCGCCGTACGGTCATGCGGCCCTCCTTGCCCGGCGGTGGCCCGCCATCGGGCCACCGCTCAAGTCCCGCTGCGCATCCGGCCCGTGTGCGGCCTCTGGTTCCGCACTGCGCGGCGCGGCAGTACGGACGAGCCTAGGACGGAAGAGCCTGCGTTGGGACATCACTGCGGACTTCCCGTGTTTCGTCGATAAAGGTCCGGCTGCGGAGGCCCGCCCCCCGGCACGTCGGCGGGGGCCGGGCGTCCGCAGCCGGACGGTGTCTTTACAGGTACTGGCCGGTGTTGGCCACCGTGTCGATGGAGCGCCCGGTGTCCGCGCCCTGCTTCCCGGTGACGAGCGTACGGATGAAGACGATCCGCTCGCCCTTCTTGCCGGAGATGCGGGCCCAGTCGTCGGGGTTGGTGGTGTTCGGCAGGTCCTCGTTCTCCTTGAACTCGTCCACGCAGGCGGCGTGCAGGTGGGAGACCCGCAGACCCTTCTGGTCGTGGTCGAGGAAGGCCTTGATCGCCATCTTCTTGGCCCGGTCGACGATGTTCTGGATCATCGCGCCCGAGTTGAAGTCCTTGAAGTACAGGACCTCCTTGTCACCGTTGGCGTAGGTGACCTCCAGGAAGCGGTTCTCCTCGGACTCCGCGTACATGTGCTCGACGACCGTCTGGATCATCCCGGCGACGGTGGCCTCGGGGTCTCCGTTGTGCTCCGCGAGGTCGTCGGCGTGCAGCGGGAGGCTGGGGGTGAGGTACTTCGAGAAGATGTCCCTGGCGGCCTCGGCGTCCGGACGCTCGATCTTGATCTTCACATCGAGACGGCCGGGACGCAGGATCGCCGGGTCGATCATGTCCTCGCGGTTGGAGGCGCCGATGACGATGACGTTCTCCAGGCCCTCCACACCGTCGATCTCCGACAGCAGCTGCGGGACGATGGTGTTCTCCACGTCCGAGCTGACACCGGAGCCGCGGGTGCGGAAGAGGGAGTCCATCTCGTCGAAGAAGACGATGACCGGCGTGCCCTCGCTCGCCTTCTCGCGGGCCCGCTGGAAGACCAGCCGGATGTGCCGCTCGGTCTCGCCGACGTACTTGTTGAGCAGCTCGGGACCCTTGATGTTGAGGAAGTAGCTCTTCCCCTGGGGCCGCCCGGTCACCTCGGCGACCTTCTTGGCGAGGGAGTTGGCGACGGCCTTGGCGATGAGCGTCTTGCCGCAGCCGGGCGGGCCGTACAGGAGCACGCCCTTGGGGGGACGGAGCTCGTGCTCCTTGAAGAGGTCCGGGTAGAGGTACGGGAGCTCCACCGCGTCGCGGATCAGCTCGATCTGCCCGCCCAGGCCACCGATCTTGGTGTAGTCGATGTCCGGGACCTCTTCGAGGACGAGTTCCTCGACCTCGCTCTTGGGCACCACCTCGTAGACGTACCCCGAGCGCGGCTCCAGCAGCAGGGCGTCACCGGCGCGCAGCGTGCTGTCCATCAGCGGCTCGGCGAGCTTGACCACCCGCTCCTCGTCGGTGTGCCCTATCACCAGGGCGCGCTCGCCGTCCTCCAGGACCTCCTTGAGGGTGACGATGTCGCCGGCGCGCTCGAACTCCATGGCCTCGACCACGTTGAGCGCCTCGTTCAGCATGACCTCCTGGCCACGGCTGAGCTCCTCGAGGTCGATGCTGGGGCTGACGTTCACCCGGAGCTTGCGCCCGCCGGTGAAGATGTCGGCCGTGCCGTCCTCGTTCGCCTGCAGAAAGACCCCGAAGCCGGCCGGCGGCTGGGCCAGCCGGTCGACCTCCTCCTTGAGGGCCACGATCTGGTCGCGGGCCTCACGGAGGGTGTTGGCGAGCCGCTCGTTCTGCGCGGACACGCCGGCCAGGCTCGTCTGCAGCTCGACGATCCGCTCCTCGAGAATCCGAGTGTGCCGCGGAGAGTCGGCGAGCTTGCGGCGCAGGACGGCGATTTCCTGCTCGAGATGGGCAACCTGGCCGACCGGGTCTTCGGAACCCCGTTCGGGCCGGATGCCGCGGTTGATGTCGTCGTCGTGGGCTGCCACGGTCCTCACCTCCTCCAAGGGGAGCTGGACGCTTCCTGACCTTACCTGCACAGGTGGGGGTTGAAACCCCTAGATCACAAAGACGGTCGGGGTGTGTCCGATCTTCACCCTTGCGCACTCCCTTACCCCGGGTGAATACCCACCCAACACGACTGGAAAGCCGCCGGTTGTATGGTCTGAACGGTCAACCCCCGTCACGGGTGCCCCTATTCCGCCAAGATCACATCAAGACCGCGTCGGGGCCGGGTGGGAGATCGCGTCGGGAACCCCTCACCCGGTTCACACGGTCCGGTCACGAGCACAGGAACGGCAGGCAGCAGCATGGGCGCGCAGAACGAGCAGGTCACCGGCCTGGAAGTGTGGATCGACCAGGAGCTGTGCACCGGGGACGGCATCTGCGCGCAGTACGCGCCGGACGTCTTCGAGCTGGACATCGACGGACTCGCCTACGTCAAGGCGCCCGCCCCCGCGGGCGAGGAGGCGGAGCTGCTGACCGCGCCGGGGGCGAGTGCCCCCGTACCGCTGCCGCTGCTGAACGACGTGGTGGACTCGGCCCGGGAGTGCCCCGGCGAGTGCATCCACGTGCGCCGGGTCTCGGACGGGACCGAGGTCCACGGTCCGGACGCGGCGGAGGCGCCCGGCACCGGGAACACTCCGTGAGGCGTCACACACTCCGTGCCGTCGGCGCGGCCCGCAGCACGAACTTCCCGTCCCGCCAGTTCCATTCGACGTCCCGGGCCCGGTCGGGGCAGCACCGGGGCACCTCGTCCGAGGAGTAGCCGAGCAGCCTGGCGAAGGCCGTGCGCCCCCGGACGGTGAGGCTCTGGACGCTCATCCCCTCCTCCGGGTCCACCAGCGTCTCGGCGACCCGTGGCGCGGCCCCCTCGCGGGCCGGACGGGCCAGGACGTACACCCCGCTGGGCGGGGTGCCGATCCCCGCGGCGCAGCGGACCACCGCGACCGTCTCGGCGCGTCCGTCGCCGTCGAAGTCCACGGCGGCCCGGGCCGTCACCTCGGGCTCCACCGGGCCGCAGTCCAGCGGGTAACGCGCCGTCTCCGCGTCCGGACCGGGGGCGACGGACACCGTGCCCGCCTGCTGGACCGCCGTGGCCCCGCCGGGCCCCAGCAGCGCCGAGCCGCCCAGGACGGCGCCCAGCACCGCCGCCGTGACGAGCCAGTGCGCCGCACGGGCGCGGGTGTGGGGCGGCGCCGGGCGGGAGGCCGGCGCCGGGGACACCGGGGACACCGGGGACACCGGGGACACCGCGGGACCGGGCTGCGGCGGTACGTACGAGGCGGGGTGGTCCGCGGGGGCCGGGTCCCCGGGGACGCCGGGGGCCGGACCGGGGGAGGAAGCGGAGGGGGAGGGCGCAGAGCCTGCCGGGAGCTGCACGCGGGTCGACTCCTGTGAGTGCGGGCGGCCGGGGTGCCCAGCATCGTGCCACACGTCACACCGGCGCGGAACGGGCGGGGCCCGCTCCCCGCCCCGCTGTCCCCGGAACGGCCCCGGACGCGCCACCGCCGCCGGATTCCCCGGGGGAACTCGGCGGCGGTGCGGTGCCGTTGCGCTCGTGCCGGGCCGGCGGGCCGGTCAGCCCCGGCCCGAGCCGGTGCCGGACGCCGCTCCCGCCGCACCGCCCGGACCGGTGTAGTCCTCCCCGTAGGCGCCCTTGGAGGGGCGGCGGCGGCGCAGCGGGGGCTCGACGCCGTCGGCGAGACGGCGGGTGGTCAGCAGGAAGCCGGTGTGCCCGACCATGCGGTGGTCGGGCCGGACGGCCAGCCCCTCGACGTGCCAGTTGCGGACCATGGTCTCCCAGGCCGCCGGCTCGTTGAACGTGCCGTACTCGCGGATCGACTCCACGGTGCGGGCGAGCTGGGTGGTGGTGGCGACGTAGGCGCACAGGATGCCGCCGGGCACCAGCGCCTTGGACACCGCGTCCAGGCACTCCCAGGGGGCCAGCATGTCCAGGATGACCCGGTCGACGCCGGTGTCCGACAGGTTGTCCTGGAGATCGCCGACGGTCAGCCGCCAGGCGGGGTGCGGACCGCCGAAGTAGCGCTCCACGTTCTGCCGGGCGATGTCGGCGAAGTCGGCGCGGCGCTCGTAGGAGTGCAGCATCCCCTGGTCGCCGACGGCGCGCAGCAGGAAGCTGCTCAGCGAGCCGGAGCCGACACCCGCCTCGACGACGCGCGCGCCGGGGAAGATGTCGGCCATCGCCAGGATCTGCCCCGCGTCCTTGGGGTAGACGACGGCCGCGCCGCGCGGCATGGACAGGACGTAGTCGGGGAGCAGGGGACGCAGCGCCAGGTAGGCGACATTCCCCGTGGTACGGACGACCGTGCCCTCGGGCGCGCCGATCAGCTCGTCGTGGGGGAAGGCTCCCTTGTGGGTGTGGAAGCTCTTCCCCGCCTCGAGCGTGAAGGTGTAGTGGCGTCCCTTGGGGTCGGTGAGCTGGACCTGGTCCCCGACCTGGAAGGGCCCGCGACGGCGGGCGGCACCGGTCGGTTCGGACATGGACGCCAGCGTAGTCGAGTCCGCCCTCCGGGCCGTAATCGAGGTGCTGTCCGCCCCGGCCGTCCGGTTCGCTCCGGCCCGGATCCGGGACCCGGGCCCGCGGCCCGGGCCCGCGGCCCGGGCCCGCCGCGGCGGGCTCAGCCGGCCGGTTTGGCCATGGCGGCCACGAAGGCCCGTTCGACGTCGGCGGCGGAGAGCACCCCGTAGATCTCACCGCTCTCCTCCACCACCAGGTACTCCGTGGCGGGGGTGGTCCGCAGTTGCTCCAGCAGTTCCTCGCCGGCCAGCTCGGCCGACACCCGCATGCCCTCGGTGAGGTCCTGGGCGAGCGCGCTCACGGCGACCCAGGGGCGGCGGTGCCCGGGCACCCCGGCGATGGCCGACTCACGGACGATGGCGAGCGGATCGCCCTGGCCGTCCACCACCACCAGGGCACGGGCCCCGGACTCGTTGGCCCGGCGCAGCCCCTCGGACAGCGGGGTGTCGGCGGTGACGGGCACGGCACGGCGGGTGAGGGCCCGGGCGCTCAGCTCGGGCAGCCGCTCGCGCAGCCGGGCCATCCGCAGGCTGTTCCCGGCGCCGGTCCAGATGATCGCGGCGAGGATCGCGGCGAGCAGGGCGTCGGTGATCGAGTCCATTCCGCCGAAGTCCCGCTGCTCGTCGGTGAAGCCCCCGGCGTAACTGAGCAGCGGCATCCCGATCAGGACGGCGACGGCCAGTGCGCGGCCGGTCCAGGCCGCGGCGACGGTGCCGGTCATGGGCCTGCCGCTGATCTTCCAGATCACCGCGCGCAGCATCCGGCCGCCGTCCAGCGGAAGCCCCGGCAGCAGGTTGAACACCGCGACGATGAGGTTGGAGATCATCAGCCCGGCGAGCAGTACCGCGGGCACCGTACCGGGCTCGACGGCGTACAGCCCCAGGTAGAACAGGCCCGCCAGGACGAGGGAGAGCAGTGGGCCGACGAAGGCCAGGACGAACTCCCGGCCCGGCGTCTCGCTCTCCTTCTCGATCTCCGAGACACCGCCGAAGAACTGGAGCTGGATACGGCGCACGGGGAGCCTGAAGCGCAGTGCCGCGACGGTGTGCGCCAGCTCGTGGACGAGCACGGAGGCGTAGAAGGCGACCGCGAAGAAGAGCGAGACCAGGTAGCGGACACCACCGAGCTCCGGCAGCACGCGGTCGAGCTGGCCGCCGAAGACCCAGGTGATCAGGGCGGCCACCACGAACCAGCTCGGCGCCACGTAGACGGGTACGCCGAAGGGGCGGCCCATCAGGATGCCGCCGCCGCTCTCCCGCGGACGGCTCGGTCCGCTCTTCGCCGGTTCGCCGGAGCCCGGCTGCGGCCGACCGCCGTTGTCCGTGTCCGCCACGGGTTCCCCTCGTAGAAAATGCCCTCGCACCCGCAGGTGTCCCCGCGGTCATGCGGTGCGGGGTGCGAAGGGGTACGTCGTCGATGGTAAGCGGCGGCGTGTCGTTCCCGGGTCGTAGGGTCTTCCCCATGGTCTCCCATCAGGCTTCCGGCAAGGCGTCCGTCCCGGCCGTCCCGGCCGCCTCCCCGTCCGCTCCGCCGCCTGTTCCTCCGCCGGTCCGCTCCCGGACGGCGCCGCCCGACTCGCTGTCGCCGTCGCGGGCCGCCGACTTCATGCAGTGCCCGCTTCTGTACCGCTTCCGGGTGATCGACAAACTGCCCGAGAAGCCGACGCCCGCGGCCACCCGGGGAACGGTGGTGCACGCGGTGCTGGAGCGGCTCTTCGACTCACCGGCGGGCGAGCGCAGCGTACGGCGGGCGAGGTCGCTGGTGGTCGGGGAGTGGGAGCGGCTGCTGGAACGGCGGCCGGAGCTGGCGGAGCTGTTCACCGGCGAGACGGCCGGGGACGCGGCGGACGGCGCCGAGCTGGCACGCTGGCTGGCGACGGCGGAGGAGCTGGTGGAGCGGTGGTTCTCGCTGGAGGACCCGACGCGGCTGGAGCCCGCCGAACGGGAGCTCTTCGTGGAGGCCCGGCTGGAGTCGGGGCTGCGGCTGCGCGGGATCATCGACCGGGTGGACGTGGCGCCGACCGGCGAGGTGCGCGTCGTCGACTACAAGACGGGCAAGGCGCCCCGGCCCCAGTACGCGGCGGACGCGCTGTTCCAGATGAAGTTCTACGCCCTGGTGCTGTGGCGGCTGCGCGGCACGGTCCCGCGCCGGCTGCAGCTGGTCTACCTGGGCAGCGGCGACGTGCTGAGCTACGACCCGGACGAGGGCGATCTGCGGGGGGTGGAGCGCAAGCTGCTGGCCCTGTGGGACGCGATCCGGCGGGCGACCGAGACCGGTGACTGGCGGCCCCGGCCGGGCCCGCTGTGCGGCTGGTGCGCCCACCAGGCGCTGTGCCCGGAGTTCGGCGGCACTCCCCCGCCGTATCCGCTGACGGTCCGGGCGGAGCCGCCGGAGAACGGGCCGCCGCGGCACTAGGCAAGAATGGGTCCGTCCCATGCCTCCCACCCCCCGTTTAGGAGTTCTCGTGGCGATCCGCGTCCTGTTGGTGGACGACCAGCCGCTGCTGCGCACCGGTTTCCGGATGATCCTGGAGGCCGAGGGCGACATCGTCGTGGTGGGCGAAGCCGGGGACGGTGTGCAGGCCCTGGACCAGACCCGGGCGCTCCAGCCGGATGTGGTGCTCATGGACATCCGCATGCCGCGTATGGACGGGGTGGAGGCCACCCGCCAGATCACCGGCCCCGCCAAGGACGGCCCCGCCAAGGTGCTGGTCCTGACCACGTTCGACCTGGACGAGTACGTGGTGGAGGCGCTGCGCGCGGGTGCGTCCGGCTTCCTGCTCAAGGACGCCCCGGCGGCCGAGCTGGTGCAGGCGATCCGGGTGGTGGCATCGGGCGAGGCGATGCTCGCCCCCAGCGTCACGCGCCGGCTGCTGGACAAGTACGCCGGGAAACTGCCCTCGGGCGAGGAACAGGTACCGGACGCCCTCCACCGGCTCACCGAGCGCGAGGTGGAGGTGCTCAAGCTGGTGGCGCGCGGGCTGTCGAACGCCGAGATCGCCGCGGACCTGTTCGTCAGCGAGACGACGGTGAAGACCCATGTCGGGCATGTGCTGACCAAGCTGGGCCTGCGCGACCGGGTGCAGGCCGCGGTGTACGCCTACGAGAGCGGGCTGGTCCGCCCCGGCGCCCAGTAGCGGCCCGGGCCGCGCCCGGTCCCGCCCCCTGCGGCGCGGAACCGGGCGCGGCCCGGGGCTCAGTCCCCGCGCTTGCCGATCTCCCAGAAGCGGAAGACCGTGGAGGGGTCCAGGGTCCATTCCAGACCGGAGACGTCCTGGTGCGCGACGGCGTACTGCTTGCCCTGCCACAGCGGCAGGACCGGCAGGTCCCGGGCGACGATGTCCTGAATCTCGCCGAAGTCCCCGACGGTCTCGGCGCGGTCGCTCATCGCCGCGGTGCGCGGCAGCAGTTCCCCGGTGATCCGGCCGGCGTCATAGCCGTTGCGCAGCACGTTGTCCTCGCCGAAGAAGGGCGCGGTGAAGTTGTCGGGGTCCGGGTAGTCGGGCACCCAGCCCTTGACGTACACGCCGTACTTCCCCGCGTCGATGTCCTTCTCGTACTGCTCCAGCTCGACGCTCCGGACCGTGGCCTCGAACAGGCCGCTGGCGTTGAGCTGCCGGGCGATCTCCTCGAACTCGCCGACGGTGGCGGGCCCGTAGCGCACGGGGGTGGCCCACAGGGTCAGCTCGACCTTGCCGGTGATGCCCTCCTCCCGCAGGGCCCTCTCGGCCTTACCGGGCTGCGGGCGGTCGCCGTAGAGGTCGAAGAAGGCCGTGTTGTGGCCGGTGATCCCGGCGGGGATGATCGAGTAGAGCGGCTCGGCGGTGCGCCGGTGGATGTCCCGGATCAGTGCCGGGCGGTCCAGCAGGTACGCGACGGCCCGGCGGACCCCGAGCCGGCCGGCGACCGGGTGCTCCGTGTTGAAGACCAGGTGGTGCACCTCGGCGCTGGTGCCCTCGACGACCTCGGTCCCGCGGTCCCTCCCGGCGGACGCCTCCAGGTCGGCGATGTCGGCCGTGGCCAGTCCGCGGTAGGCGAGATCCACCTCACCGCTCTCCACGGCCTTCTTCAGCGCTTCCTGGTCGCCGTGGAAGAGTTTCATGGTCATTCCGGAGTTCCGGACCTCGGCGGGCCCGGTGTAGTCCGGATTGACGGAGAAGACGGCCTCGTCCTCGCCGTAGGAGTCCAGCTCGTAGACGCCCGAGCCCACCGCCTCGCCGTCGGTGCGGAGCCTGTCGGGCGGGTACTCGCGGTGGTCGACGATCGACCCGGCGCCGGAGGCGATCTTCTGCGGGAACGTGGCGTCCGGCCGGTCGAGGCGGAAGACGACCGTCCGCTCGTCCGGGGTGTCGATCGTGTCGATGCTCGTCAGCATGACGGCCGGGCCGTCGGGGTCGTCGATGCGCAGGGTGCGCTCGAAGGAGAACTTCACGTCCTCGGAGGTGAGGGAGTTGCCGCTGGTGAACTTCAGCCCCTCCTTGAGGGTGCAGCGGAAGACCCGGCTCGCCTCGTCGGTGAACCCGCACTCCTCGGCGGCTTCGGGCTGCGGTTCCGTGCCTCCCCTGGGGAAGCTGAGCAGGGACTGGAAGACGTTGTTGAAGACCAGCCAGGAGCCGGGGTCGTAACCGGACGCGGGATCGGTGGCCAGGACCTCGTCGGTCATGCCCATCACGATCCGCTCTCCCCGGCCGGCGTCCGCCGCGTCCCCCTCCCCGCATCCGGCGAGTAACGCGGCGATCATCCCCATACCGGCTAAAAGCGCCTTCGCGGCCCTTTTCCTCACGTTTTTGTCCTTATTCGCTCTTCTTGCCCGATTTCCTGTCCTTGCCGCCCCCGTGTCGTACGGCCCCGCACCCCCGGAGCCGGGGGTGCGGGGATCTTGCCCAGTCGGTTCTCCGCCGGTTCCCTGTCAGCCCTCCGTGGCCCGGCCCAGCTCCCAGAGCTGGAGCACCGCGGAGGAGTTGAGCGCCCACTCGACTCCGGTGACGTCGTCCCGGGCGGCAATGTACTGCTTGCCCTGCCACAGCGGCAGCACGGGGACGTCCTCGGCGACGATGTCCTGGGCGCGGATGAGGTCCTCGATCGCGGCCTCGCGGTCGGCCTCCGTCCGGGTCCGCGGGATGATCTTGAGGAGTTCCTCGTTCTTGTAGGTGGCGCCGAGGAAGTTGTCCTCGGCGAAGAAGGGGGCGATGAAGTTGTCCGGGTCCGGGAAGTCGGGGAACCAGCCCATGCCGTAGATCTGGTACTTCTGCTCCGCGGCCGCGGGGCGGTAGGTCTTCCACGGCACGCCCTCGGCGGTCGCGTCGAACAGCCCCGAGGCGTTGAGCTGCTTGACCAGCACCTTGAACTCCTCGGCCGTGACCTCGCCGTAGTGATCATTGGTGTAGGTGAACCGCACCCTGACCGGAGTGGAGATGTCGGCCTCCTCCAGGAGGGCGCGCGCGGCCTTCACGTCCGGTTCGCCGTAGGTGTTGAAGAAGGAGTTGCTGTGACCGGTGAGCCCGATGGGCACCATGGAGTACAGCGGCTCCGCGGTCCGCTGGTACACGTCACGCACCAGTTCGCCGCGGTTCACGACACGGGCGATGGCCTTGCGCACGGCCTCGCGGCCGGCGACCGGGTCGTCGGTGTTGAAGACGAGGTAGCGGATCTCCTGGCCGGACATCTCGACGATGTCGATGTCGCTGTCCTTCTCGGTGTCCAGCCGCGCGATCTGCTCGGGCGACATGCTCCGGTTCATCACGTCGATGTCGCCGTCGCGCAGCGCCTTCTCCATGGCCTCGGAGTCCTCGAAGAAGCGCAGTTCGACCCTGCCGTTCTTCACCTCCAGGCCGCCGGTGTACCTCTCGTTGCGGACCAGGACCGCCGTGCCCTTGCCGGGGTCGAAGGACTCCACGGTGTAGGGGCCGGAACCGGTGATCTCGTACCCCTCGCGGGCTCCGTCGGCCGGATAGACCTCGCTGTCCACGATCGCCGCCGCCGGGGTGGCGAGCTTCTGGGGGAAGGTGGCGTCGGGTGTCTTGAGGTGGAAGACCACCTCGTGCTCGGAGGGCGCCTCCACCCGGTCGAGGTTGCTCAGCAGCGACGACGGACCGGAGGGATCCTCGAGTTCCAGGACACGGTTGACGGAGAACACGACATCCTCGGCTGTCAGGCTGTGACCGTTGGAGAAGGTCAGGCCCTCCCGCAGGGTGCAGCGGTACTGCGCGCTCCTCCGGTCGGTGAACTCACACTCCTTGGCGGCCTCCGCCTCCGGCTCGGTACCCGAACGGGGCAGCCTCAGCAGGGTCTGGAAGGTGTTGCGGAAGATGTTCCACGTGCTGACGTCGTAGGCGGCCGCGGGGTCCAGCGGGGCGGGCGCGTCCTCTGTCGCCTCGATGCGGTCGGTGGTGCCGACGACCACCGTCGCACCCTCTCCGCCCCCGGCACCGTCGTTACCACATGCAACGAGCGCGGGTGCGAGCAGGCCCACCACGGCGGGTAGCACCAGTATCTTGCGGTTCATCGGTGACGGTCTCCTCATCCGGCCGGTTGTTGCGGTTCGCTCTGGCCGGGAGGTACAGACATTAGTGGCCGGGGCGCGCGCCGCCCGACCGGGCCGCCCATGTGCGGCTGTCATATCCGTACGGCAGCGGCATGCCCGCCGTCGACCGGAGACGGGAGCGATCGGCGCGAGCACGCACCAACCGGGACACTTGGGAGCGCCGGGGAGGGGCGGGACTCCACCGAAGACGGATCCACCCCCGCCTGTCGAGCCGTGCGGGCGTGACAAATATCACGCCCTCCATCCTCTGCCCGATGGCTTGAATTCAACCGCCATATTCGCTACAGAAAATGAGCACTCCACTCCTCAGAGTTCCGTCTCCCCGCCGTGCGGCACCTCGCTCACACCCGGCCGGCGGACGGGACCAGGGAGCGCAGCACCGACAGGTCGACCTCCTCCAGGGACGGCACGACCGTTCGCCCGCCGGCGGGTTCGATCCGGGTCACCGACGGCACCGCCACCACAGGGCAGCCGGCCGCCTCCGCGGACGCCACCCCCGTCGGGGTGTCCTCCACCACGACGCACCGGGCGGGGTCCGCGCCGAGCCGGCCGGCGGCCAGCAGATACGGATCCGGGTGCGGCTTGGTCCGCTCCACCTCGTCCCCCGCCACGGTGAGCGCGAAGTGCTCCGGCCCCAGCCAGACCAGCATCCGGTCGATCACCCGGCGGTGCGACGCCGAGACCAGCGCCGCGGGCACCTCGTGCGCGGCCAGCTCCGTGAGCAGCCGCCGGGCCCCGGGCATCAGCGCCACACCTCGCTCGACGCGCTCGACGAACCTGGCGTTGAGCAGCACCGTCAGCTCCGCGAGGGAGATGTCCGCACCGGTGGCCCGGATGAGATGGGCGCCACTGCGGCTCATCGGCCCGCCCACCACGATCTCGCGGTGCTCGTCGGCCAGCTCGTACCCGAGCTCGGCGAACACCTCGACCTCGGTGTCCCACCAGAAGCCCTCGGTGTCCACCAGGGTGCCGTCCATGTCGAGCAGGACCGCCTGGAGACCGGTGGGGGCGAAGGCACCGGCGGCCGGGGCGGGGACCGCGGCGGGAGCGGTGACGGAAGAGACGGCGGGGGCCGGGGCCCCTCCGCCGAGGGCGTCGGCGCGGGAGAGGGGACGAGTCATCCGCATACCTCCTGAAGGGACGCGAAGGCCGGCCGCCGCTCCGGCTGGGGAGCGGCGACCGGCCTGTACCGGACAGATCAGTGTACGGCGGGCCGCCGGTTACCGCGCGTTGAAGTACTTGGCCTCGGGGTGGTGGACGACGATGGCGTCGGTGGACTGCTCGGGGTGGAGCTGGTACTCCTCCGAGAGTTTCACCCCGATCCGCTCCGGCTGGAGCAGGTCGGCGATCTTGGCGCGGTCCTCCAGGTCGGGACAGGCCCCGTAGCCCAGCGAGAAGCGGGCCCCCCGGTACTTGAGGGCGAACATGTCCTCGATCGCGTCGGGGTCCTGCCCGGCGAAGCCGAGCTCGGCGCGCACCCGCGCGTGCCAGTACTCGGCCAGTGCCTCGGCGAGCTGGACGGACAGGCCGTGCAGCTCCAGGTAGTCGCGGTAGGAGTCGCTCGCGAACAGCTCGGCGGTGGCCTCGGAGATCCGGCTGCCGACGGTGACGACCTGCAGGCCGACCACGTCCCTCTCGCCGGACTCCTTCGGACGGAAGAAGTCCGCCAGGCACAGCCGGCGTCCGCGGCGCTGGCGGGGGAAGGTGAAGCGGGTGCGCTCGTGGCCGGACTCGTCGAGGACGACCAGGTCGTCACCCTCGGAGTGGCAGGGGAAGTAGCCGTGGACGACGGCCGCCTCCAGCAGGTTGTCGGTGTGCAGCCGCTCCAGCCAGCCGCGCAGCCGGGGGCGTCCCTCTGCCTCGGCCAGCTCCTCGTAGGAGGGGCCGTCACCGGTGCGGGACGCCTTGAGCCCCCACTGGCCCTTGAACAGGGCGCCCTCGTCCAGCCAGGACGCGTACTCCTTGAGCGGAATGCCCTTGACCACCCGGGTGCCCCAGAAGGGCGGCGCGGGCACGGGGTTGTCGGTGGCCACGTCCGAGCGGGCCGGGCCGGCCGGCTCGGCGACCTCCACCGGCGCGTCCCGCCGGGCCACCCGGCGCTGCCGCAGCTCGGGCAGCTTCGCCCCGGGCACGCCTCGCTTGACGCCCATCATCGCGTCCATCAGCCGCAGGCCCTCGAAGGCGTCCCGGGCGTAGCGGACCTCACCGGCGTAGATCTCGTGCAGGTCCTGCTCGACATAGGCCCGGGTCAGCGCCGCCCCGCCCAGGATCACCGGGTACTTGGCGGCCAGGCCCCGGGTGTTGAGCTCCTCCAGGTTCTCCTTCATGATCACGGTGGACTTGACCAGGAGCCCGGACATCCCGATCACATCCGCCCGGTGCTGCTCGGCGGCCTCCACGATGGCGGACAGGGACTGCTTGATACCGAGGTTGACCACGGTGTAGCCGTTGTTGGACAGGATGATGTCCACCAGGTTCTTGCCGATGTCGTGCACATCGCCGCGCACCGTGGCCAGCACGATGGTGCCCTTGCCCTCGGCGCCCTCCACCTTCTCCATGTGGGGCTCGAGGTGGGCCACCGCGGCCTTCATCACCTCGGCGGACTGCAGCACGAACGGCAGCTGCATCTGGCCGGAGCCGAACAGCTCCCCGACGACCTTCATCCCGGCCAGCAGGGTGTCGTTGACGATCTGCAGTGCCGGACGGGTCGCCAGGGCCTCGTCCAGATCGGCCTCCAGACCGTTGCGCTCGCCGTCGATGATCCGCCGCTCCAGCCGCTCCGAAAGCGGCAGCGCGGCCAGTTCCTCCGCCCGGGAGGCCCGTACCGACTTGGTGTCCACGCCCTCGAACAGCTCCAGGAACCGCTGCAGGGGGTCGTAGCCCTCGCCGCGGCGGTCGTGGATCAGGTCCAGGGCGACGCGCACCTGCTCCTCGGGGATCCGGGCGATGGGCAGGATCTTGGCGGCGTGCACGATGGCCGAGTCCAGGCCCGCCTTCACACACTCGTCCAGGAAGACGGAGTTGAGCACCATCCGGGCAGCCGGGTTCAGCCCGAAGGAGATGTTCGACAGCCCCAGCGTGGTCTGCACGTCCGGGTGCCGCCGCTTCAGCTCGCGGATGGCCTCGATCGTCTCCAGCCCGTCGCGCCGCGACTCCTCGGTGCCGGTGCAGATGGTGAACGTCAGGCAGTCGACGATGATGTCCGACTCGGCGATGCCCCAGTCGCCGGTCAGATCGGTGATCAGCCGTTCGGCGATCTCCACCTTCTTCCCGGCGGTACGGGCCTGGCCCTCCTCGTCGATGGTCAGCGCGATCAGCGCCGCCCCGTGCTCCCGCGCCAGCGCGGTGATCCGCGCGAACCGGGAGTCGGGGCCGTCGCCGTCCTCGTAGTTCACCGAGTTGATCACCGCCCGGCCGCCGAGCTTCTCCAGCCCGGCGCGGATCACGGCCGGCTCGGTGGAGTCCAGCACGATCGGCAGCGTGGAGGCGGTGGCCAGCCGCCCGGCCAGCTCCGTCATGTCGGCCACCCCGTCGCGGCCCACGTAGTCCACGCACAGGTCCAGCATGTGCGCGCCCTCGCGGATCTGGTCCCGGGCCACCTCCACACAGTCGTCCCAGCGGCCCTCCAGCATGGCCTGGCGGAACTTCTTCGACCCGTTGGCGTTGGTCCGCTCCCCGATCGCCAGATACGCCGTGTCCTGCCGGAACGGCACACTCTGGTAGAGGGAGGCCGCACCCGGCTCCGGGCGCGGCTCCCGCTCGGCCGGGGCCAGACCCCGTACCCGCTCCACCACCTGCCGCAGGTGCTCGGGGGTGGTGCCGCAGCAGCCGCCCACCAGGGACAGCCCGTAGTCGGTGACGAACGTCTCCTGGGCGTCGGCCAGCTCGGCCGGGGTGAGCGGGAAGTGGGCGCCGTCCCGGGTCAGCACCGGCAGTCCGGCGTTGGGCAGGCACAGCAGCGGAATGCGCGAGTGCCGGGCCAGATGGCGCAGGTGCTCGCTCATCTCGGCGGGGCCGGTGGAGCAGTTCAGGCCGATCATGTCGATGCCGAGCGGCTCCAGCGCGGTGAGCGCGGCGCCGATCTCGGAGCCCAGCAGCATCGTGCCGGTCGTCTCGAAGGCCATGGACACCCACACCGGCAGGTCCAGCCCGGCCTCGTCGAGCGCCCGGCGCGCGCCGACGACCGCCGCCTTGGTCTGCAGCAGGTCCTGGGTGGTCTCCACCAGCAGCGCGTCCGCGCCGCCGGCGATCAGCCCCTCGGCGTTCGCCCGGAAACCGTCCCGCAGGGTGGCGTAGTCGGTGTGGCCCAGCGTGGGCAGCTTGGTGCCCGGCCCCACCGACCCCAGCACCCACCGCGGCCGGCCGTCCCGCGCGGTGAAGGAGTCCGCCGCCTCCCGCGCGATCCGCGCGCCGGCCTCGGACAGCTCTCCGATCCGGCCGGCGATCCCGTACTCGTTCAGGGCCGAGAAGTTCGCGCCGAAGGTGTTGGTCTCCACACAGTCCACACCCACCGCGAAGTACTCCTCGTGCACCGCGCGCACGATGTCCGGCCGGGTGACGTTCAGCACCTCGTTGCAGCCCTCCAGCTGCTGGAAGTCCTCCAGCGACGGATCGGCCGCCTGCAGCATCGTCCCCATCGCCCCGTCGGCGACCACCACCCGCGAGGCCAGCGCCTCCCGCAGTGCGGCGGCCCTGGCGTCCCGCGACGGTCCCGCGGGCGGGGCGGAGGCGGACACCGGAGTGGACACGGAGTCGGACGGAGTGGTCGAGGCTGCCATGAAGGGCTCCCTGGAGTGCGACGGCTGTCGGCTATGCGCCTTCCGTACGGAAGCGCACCCGGTCAGGGTATCGGGCGGGGCGGCCGGGGCCCGGAGCGTTCCGAGACGTGGACGGTCCCGGACCCGGCGGAGCGGCTCCGCGGCGCCGGGCGGAGCCGCTCCGCTCCTTCCGTGTGCCGCCCCCGCGGCATGCGCGACCGGTCGTGACCGGTCGTGACCGGCCGGGACCGCCGGGAACCGGGACGGGACGCCGGTCAGCCCGCCGGCAGCGGGAGGTCCTCCCCCAGCAGCCCGGACTCGACCAGCGCGCGCCACAGAGCGTCCGGTACGGGCCGCGCGAACATCCGGGCGTTGTCCCGCACCTCCGCCTCGGTGGCCGCGCCGACGACCACCGAGGCCACCGCCGGGTGCCCGAACGGGAAACGCAGCGCGGCCGCCCGCAGCGGCACCCCGAACTCCTCGCACACCACCTGGATCCGCCGGGCCCGCGCCAGCACGTCCGGCGGCACCGGACGGTAGTCGTACTCGGCGCCGGGGCGCGGGTCGGCCAGCAGCCCGGAGTTGTAGACCCCGCCCACGATCACGGAGGTGCCGCGCCGGGCGCAGACCGGCAGCAGGTCGAAGGCCGCCCGGTGGTCCAGCAGGGTCCAGCGGCCGGCGCACAGCACCACGTCGACGTCGAGGTCGGCGACGAAGCGGGCCAGGTGGTCGCTGTGGTTCATGCCGAAGCCGATCGCGCCCACCGCTCCCTCCGCGCGCAGCTCGGCCAGGGCCGGGAAACCGGTCTCGTACACCTCCCGGACGTGGTTCTCCACGTCGTGCAGCAGCACGATCTCCACCCGGTCGGTGCCCAGCCGCTCCAGGGAGGCCTCGACGGTGGCCCGGATGCCGTCCCGGCTCAGGTCCCACACCCGGGCGCGCGGCGGGGTGTCCAGGAAGCCCTCGCCGTCGGGCGGTTCCTCGCCGGGCTCGAGCGGGCGCAGCCGCCGGCCGGCCTTGGTGGAGATCACGTACGAGCCGCGGTCCCGGCCGGCCAGCGCGCGGCCGAGGCGTTCCTCGGAGAGGCCGACGCCGTAGTGCGGCGCGGTGTCCAGGTAGGTCAGGCCCTCCGCCAGCGCGGCGTCGACGACCGCACGGGCCTGCTCCTCGCCGACGGTGCGGTGGAAGTTGCCGAGGGGAGCGCAGCCGAGGCCGAGCGGGGGCACCCGCACCCCGCTGCCGCCCAGTTCCCGTGTGCCGTCCGGTCGTGTCATGGCCCTCTCCCGTCTCCCGCGCCCGCCGGTTCCGGCCGTCCCGTCCCCGGTCGTCGACCTGCACGCATGACGACCGTTCCCCCGGGAGCCGGAAGAACTCGCACGACAGGCCGCTCCGGGACCGACGATGCCCCGCGAGGGACGTCCGGACACCCGCGGCGGTATTCGGACTCTTCTCCTCCGCTCCGCTCCGACTCGCGCCGGAAACGCTTGCGGGGGCTGCGGGCCGGGCACGGTGACGCCGTAGGCTGGGGCCGCACGGTAATGGAACGTCAGCCGGTACGGAGCGTGGCGCTCCGGTCGGCCGGAAGGAGGCACTGGGTGATCGAGCTCGAGGGGGTGCCCGAGCTGGTCGACCCGGTCATGGTGGCCGCGTTCGAAGGCTGGAACGACGCCGGTGACGCCGCCTCCGCCGCGGTCGCCCATCTGGAGCGGGAGTGGAAGGGCGAGGTGTTCGCGGCGCTGGACGCCGAGGACTACTACGACTTCCAGGTCAACCGCCCCCAGGTGTGGCTGGAGGGCGGCGTGCGCAGGATCACCTGGCCCACGACCCGGCTGTCGGTGGTGCGCGTCGGTGAGACCGGCGGCCGGGGCCGGGCCCGCGACCTGGTGCTGGTGCGCGGCATCGAGCCGAGCATGCGCTGGCGGTCCTTCTGCAACGAACTGCTGGGCTTCGCCCACGAACTCGGGGTGGAGATGGTCGTGGTGCTCGGCGCGCTGCTCGGCGACACCCCGCACACCCGGCCGGTCCCGGTGACCGGCACCACCTCCGACGCCGACCTGGCCCGCACCATGGATCTGGAGGAGTCCCGCTACGAGGGTCCCACCGGCATCGTCGGCGTCCTCCAGGAGGCGTGCGGCCACGCGGGGGTGCCGGCGGTGAGCCTGTGGGCGGCGGTGCCGCACTACGTCTCGCAGCCTCCCAACCCCAAGGCCACGCTCGCCCTGCTCAACCGGCTGGAGGACCTGCTGGACATGCGGATCCCGCTGGGCGAGCTGCCCGATGACGCCCGGGCATGGCAGCTGGGCGTGGACCAGCTCGCCGCCGAGGACAGCGAAGTGGCCGAGTACGTGCAGTCCCTGGAGGAGGCCCGGGACACCGCGGAGCTGCCGGAGGCGTCGGGCGAGGCCATCGCCAAGGAGTTCGAGCGCTATCTGCGCAGGCGCGACGGCCAGCCCGGCCAGCCCGGCGGCCATGCCTCCGGCGGTACGACGGCCACCGAGGGCGGTTCGTACCTGCGCGGGACCTCCGGCGTTCCGGGCCGCCCCGCGCGGCCGCAGGAGCCGCGGGAGCCGGTGGAGGAACCCCAGGAGGACGAAAGCGCTCCGGAGCACCGGGACGGCCCCGGGAAACGGGACGGTCCCGAGGACCAGGAGGGGCCGGACACCTCCGGCGGACGGGACGACGGCTGACCGGTCCCGTCCGCGCCGGTCGCCGGTGCTCCGGCCGGGCGCGGACGGGACCGCCGTCAGGGAGCGGTCAGAGAGCGACGCCCAGCAGGGCGTCCACGGCCCGGGACACCAGCCCGGGCGCGCCGGTGTCCGTGCCGCCGTCCGTCTCCTGGCGCCCGGCCCAGCGGTCGACGGCGGCCAGCGCGGCGGGCGCGTCGAGGTCGTCGGCGAGGGCCGCGCGGATCTCCGCGACCAGTTCCCCGGCGGGCGGCCCGTCGGGGCGGGAGACCGCCGCGCGCCAGCGGTCGAGCCGTTCGACCGCCTCGTCGAGGACGGCGTCCGTCCACTCCCAGTCCGAACGGTAGTGGTGGGCCAGCAGGGTGAGGCGGATGGCGGCCGGGTCGACCCCGGCCCGGCGCAGCCGGCTGACGAAGACCAGGTTGCCCCTGGACTTCGACATCTTCTCGCCGTCGAGGGCGACCATCCCGGCGTGCACGTACGTCCTGGCGAAGGGGTGCTGTCCGGTGAGTGCCTGGGCGTGCGAGGCACCCATCTCGTGATGGGGGAAGGCCAGGTCGGAGCCGCCGCCCTGGACGTCGAAGCCCATGCCCAGGTGTTCGAGGGCGATGGCGACGCACTCGATGTGCCAGCCGGGGCGGCCCGGGCCGAGCGAGCCGCCGTCCCAGGAGGGCTCGCCGTCGCGGGCGGCCAGCCACAGCACCGGGTCGAGCGGGTTCTTCTTGCCCGCACGGCCGGGATCGCCGCCGCGCTCCGCCGACAGGTGCCGCATCGTTTCGGCGTCCAGCCGGGACACCTCGCCGAAGTGGGGGTCGCTGGATACGGAGAAGTAGACGTCGCCGTCGAGCTCGTAGGTGGCGCCGGCCTCGCGCAGCCGCTCGACGACCGGGACGATCCGGGGTATGGACTCCACCGCGCCGATGTAGTGGCGCGGTGGAAGCATCCGCAGGGCGGTCATGTCCTCGCGGAAGAGGGCCGTCTCACGCTCGGCGAGCGCGGTCCAGTCGTCACCGTTGGCGACGGCCCGCTCCAGCAGCGGATCGTCGATGTCGGTGACGTTCTGTACGTAGTGGACCTGCCGCTTGGTGTCGAGCCATACGCGCTGTACGAGGTCGAACGCGTTGTAGGTCGCCGCGTGCCCGATGTGGGTGGCGTCGTACGGCGTGATGCCGCATACGTAGAGTCGGGCGACGGGCCCGGGGGTGAGGGTCACCCGTCCCCCGGTCGCGGTGTCGTGGAGGCTGAGGTCGCGGCCCTGACCTGGCAGGGCGGGCACCTCGGAAGCGGGCCAGGCATGCATGGTCATGAGCGTAACCGGCGATTGGTGGTGCCCACGAGTGGGGATCCGCGCCTTGGCCGGGAACCCGCCGTCCGCCCGGCCCGGCGGTCACACGGGGGGCCAGGGGATGGCGGGCCAGTCCCCGCCGGGCACCGGGTGGCGGCCGGTGCCGATCAGGTCACCGATCCGCTTGCGCAGGGCGTCCAGTTCGGCGGGGGTGATCAGGGCGGCCAGCCGGGCGGCGAGAGGGCCGTCGCCGGCCAGCGCCGCGGACAGCCGCCGCAGCCCCGCCACCGCCTCGGCGGGCAGCCGTTCGCCCGCCCAGCCCCACAGCAGGGTGCGCAGCTTGTCGTCGGTGTGGAAGGTGACCCCGTGGTCGATGCCGTACAGCCGCCCGTCGGGGGTGGTCAGCAGATGCCCGCCCTTGCGGTCGGCGTTGTTGATCACCGCGTCGAGGACGGCGAGCCGCCGCAGCCGCGCGTCGTCGGCGTGCACCAGCAGCGCGGTACGGTCCTCCTCCACCTCGACCAGTCCGATGGGCCTCCAGCCCTCGCCCGCCTCCTCGCCCGGTACCAGCGCGAGCAGTCCCCCGGCGAGGGAGCCGTCCGGCCCGTCGGGGTCGTCGGCGGCGGGGTCGTCGGGGTCG
This sequence comes from Streptomyces carminius, assembly GCF_002794255.1. Taxonomy (GTDB): domain Bacteria; phylum Actinomycetota; class Actinomycetes; order Streptomycetales; family Streptomycetaceae; genus Streptomyces; species Streptomyces carminius. The sequence goes on along the minus strand of NZ_PGGW01000067.1, from coordinate 132,446 downwards.
TCAGCGGCGGCGGGGTCGTCAGCGGCGGCGTCGGGGTCGTCCGGCCCGCCGGAGGCGCCGTCCTCGCCGGAGCCGTCGGGAGCCGGTCCGATCCACAGCTGGCACATGCCCTCGCCGTACGGGCCGTCGCGCAGCACGGTCGGCGGCACCAGCCCCCAGCCCAGCGCCTCGGAGACCTCGTACGCCGCCACCTCTCGCCGGGCCAGGTCGCCGTCGGGGAAGTCCCACAGCGGGCGCTCCCCGCGCACCGGCTTGTAGACGCAGGGCACCTCGTGCCCGGCGTGGGCGACCGTGCAGTACAGCACCGCGTTGGACGCCCCGGCCAGCCGCCCGCGCACCGTCAGCTCACCGCGGGCCAGCAGTTCGGTCACCGGCGCGCCGGGCGGCGGGCCGGAGGACGCGCCGGCTGCCGGGCCGGGCGTCACGGCTGGCGGCGGTATCCGTTCTGGCGCGGACATACGTGTCCCTCCGGATCGAGCGGCAGGCTGCACAGCGGGCACGGCGGGCGGCCCGCTCTGACGACCTCCATGGCACGTTTGGCGAAGGACCGGGCCGTGGCGCCGCTGATCCGCACCCGCAGGACCGGCGGGCCGTTCTCGTCGTCCCGCAGCAGCCGCTCCTCGGCGTCGGCCAGTTCCTCCTCGGACTCGACGTCCAGCTCGACCAGGGCCTGCGCCTCCACCACCACGCACTCGTCCTCACCGTCCCAGGCGAGCGCCATCGTGCCGACCCGGAACTCCTCGTCCACCGGAGCCTCCAGCGGCGCGGTGTCGGTCGCCTCGGCGGGTGCGACGGCCGGCACCGGGGCGCTGCCGCCGGTGCGCCGCACGACCTCGTCCAGAAGTTCGTCGATGCGTTCGGCGAGCGCCTCGACCTGCGCCTTCTCCAGGGCGACGCTGGTGGTGCGGCCGGCCGTGGACGCCTGGAGGTAGAAGGTGCGGCGGCCAGGCAGCCCGACCGTACCGGCCACGAAGCGTTCCGGGTGGTCGTAGAGGAACACCTGACGGGACACGTCCTGCTCCAACGGGTCGACTGCTGGGTCACTGGCACCCTACTGCGCGCGGCGATCACCGTGCCGACCACCGCGCGCTGATCACCGTACCGGCCGCCGGGCCCCGGGCGCCGTACCGGCTCCCGGCTCAGGCACCGCCGCCGACGGCGGCCCGTCCGTCGCCCCCGGCCCCGGGCGCCCCCTGCGCGGCGTCCTCCTCGCGCGGGGCCAGCGAGGAGAGGTCCCCGGTCTCGCCCAGCCGCAGCAGGAAGGGCCGCCGCGGGGTGTAGCGGACGGCGGTGACCGAGCAGGGCTCGGCGTGCAGGCGCTGGAAGAGGTCGAGGTGCAGCCCGAGGGCGTCGGCGACCAGCGCCTTGATGATGTCGCCGTGCGAGCACATCAGATAGGTGGCGTCGGCGCCGTGTTCCCGTTCGATGCGCTCGTTCCACTCCCGTACCGCGTCCACCGCCCTGGCCTGCATGCCGCGCATCGTCTCCCCGCCGGGGAAGGCCACCGCGGAGGGATGCTGCTGGACGGTGGCCATCAGCGGTTCCTCGCCCAGCTCGGCGAGCTTGCGGCCGGTCCAGTCGCCGTAGTCGCACTCGCTGATCCGCTCCTCGGTGTGCAGCGGCAGCTCCGGTCTGGCCCGGGCCAGCGGTTCCAGGGTCTGCCGGCAGCGTTCCAGCGGGCTGTGGACGGCGGCGGCCAGCGGGATCGGGGCGAGCCGGTCCGGGAGCGCGGCGGCCTGGGCGGCGCCGTGCTCGTCCAGGAGGACGCCGGGGGTGCGGCCGGCGAGCACCCCGGAGGTGTTGGCGGTGGACCGGCCGTGCCGGACGAGGAGCAGCGTGGGCATGGCAGCCAGCGTAGGCGAGGGTCCGGACGGCGCCGCCCCGGGTGCCACGGGGTGGGGGTCGTCCCGGGACGACCCGGGGAAGAATGGCGGATGTGATCGTGGACCGCGCCGTCTACCGGGACGGGCACCGCACCGAGGACTCCGGAGACCTCCCCGGGGCGGCCGAGGCCGCCCGGAGCACCGCCGGGGCCTTCGTGTGGGTCGGGCTGGCCGACCCCGGTGAGGAGGAACTCGCCGCGGTCGCCGAGGCGTTCGGACTGCACCCGCTGGCGGTGGAGGACGCGCTGTCGGCGCGGCAGCGCCCGAAGCTGGAGACCTACGACGGCTCGCTGTTCCTGGTGCTCCGGCCCGTGGCGTACGACGAGGCGGCGGGCACCGTGCGCACCGGGGAGCTGATGCTGTTCGTCGGCGACTCCTTCGTCGTCACCGTGCGGCACGGCGTCATCGATCCGCTGGGCGAGGTGCGCGAGCGGCTGGAGCGGGAGCCGGAGGTGCTCCGGCACGGCCCGGCCGCCGTGCTGTACGCGGTGAGCGACGCGGTGGTGGACCGGTACCTGGACGTGGCCGCGCTGCTGCGCACGGACCTCGACGAGCTGGAGGAGCGGGTCCTCGCCCCCGCGCCCGCCGCGGCCGGCGGACGCGGGAGCGCCGTCGCCCGCGAGATCTACGCCTTCAAGCGCCAGGTGCTGGAGTTCCGCCGGGCGGCCGGCCCGGCGGTGGAGCCGATGGAGCGGCTGGCGGGGGCCGGGGTGCCGTTCGTCCCCGACCGCTCGCGTCCGTTCTTCCGCGACGTCGGCGACCACCTGATCCGGGTGAACGACCAGACCGAGGCGATGGACCGGTTGCTGTCCGACATCCTCTCGGCCTACCTGACGCAGGTGAGCGTCCGCCAGAACGACGACATGCGCAGGATCTCGGCCTGGGCGGCCATGGCCGCCGCCCCCACCATGATCACCGGGGTCTACGGCATGAACTTCACCCACCTCCCCGAACTGAGCCGGCCGTGGGGCTATCCGGTGGTGCTGGTGCTGATCGCCGGCGTGTGCACCGGGCTGTACCGGACGTTCAGGCGCCGGGGCTGGCTGTAGGCGCCCGGTCGGCGGGCGGGACGGCGGGCGGGGTCCCGGGCACGGCGGCGGCAGGCCGCCGGGACGGCGGCGGAGACGGGACGACGGTGACGGGGAAGCCGCCCGACGGGAGGCGGAGCCATGGACCGTGCCCGCCGGCGAGCCGCTCGTACGCGTACCGGCCCTTCGTCCAGGTCTCCAGCGCCACCGACCTCGTCGTGCTCCAGTCCAGCAGCCTTCCCAGCCGGGCCAGCACGGCGAGGCCGGTGTCCCGGTGCGCGCGGCTCTCCGCCAGCGCGTTCTCCCGCAGCAGCCACCGGACGGCGGCGCCGTGCCCGGCACGGGTGAAGCGCAGCAGGCCCTGCCGGCAGTGGTCGAGGTGCGCCCCCTTGGCCCGCAGGACCTCCGCCAGCGGGCGGGCGAGCTCGAGACGGCCCGCGCAGTGACCGGCGAACCGGGCCAGCCAGGTCGCGGCCCGGGTCTCGGCGACATACCCGTGGGCGAGATGGGCGATGACGTCCCGCTCCTTCAGCGGCTCCCCGCGGCGCAGCCGGCCGTGCGCCGGGCAACCGCCCCGCCGCTCCAGCAGCAGGTCCAGCGACCGCGCGTGGTCCGTCTCGGGTGGCACCTCGACCGGGGTCAGTCCGCGCGTCGCGGGCAGTCCGGCGAGCAGCCGGGCGTGCCGGCCCTGCTGCTCGCCGTGCCGGGCCAGACCGGGCGCCAGATCGCGCTGCCCGCGGGGGACGAGCACGGCGATCCGCCGGTTCTCCCGGCCGTTGCGGGCCTCGGCGGCGGCGGCCAGTGAGCACAGCAGCGCGAAGGCCGCGTCGTTCCGGAAGGCCTCCTCGCACAGGCCGTCGAACAGACCCGCCGTCCAGCGCATGACCGGTACCTCCACGGACGTGTCCACCGGGACGTCTCCACCGGAACCGAGTCAAACGGCGCGCCGCCGCGGCGGCAACAGCTGGGGCCGCCGCATGGGCCGAACGGAGGGTCCGCCGCCCCGCGCGTAACCCTCCGGGCCGCGGGCCGTTGTGCTCCGGGACGGCCGTGGCGGGGATGACCCCGAGCCCCCACCGCGGCCGCGGACCTCTCCGGCGCCGGGCCGGTCCGGGCGCGCCGTCCGCCGTCAGGCGAGCCCGGACCGCTCCAGCGCCGCCACCCCGGCGCGCAGCGAGGCGAGGCGCTCCTCCAGCGTGAACCCGGCGGGCGCGAGCGTCAGGGTGGTCACCCCGGCCTCGGCGTAGGCCCGCATCCGGTCGGCGATCCGCTCGACGGGGCCGAGCAGGGTGGTGGAGTCGATGAGCCGCCGGGGCACGGCCGCCGCGGCGCCGTCCCTGTCGCCGGCCAGGTACCTGTCCTGGATCTCGGCGGCCTCCTTCTCGTAGCCCATGCGCCGGGCCAGCCGGTTGTAGAAGTTCTGCTTGCGGCTGCCCATGCCGCCGACGTACAGCGCGGTGTACGGGCGGAAGGTGTCGGCCAGGGCTTCGGGGTCGTCGCCGACGGCCAGCGGCACGGTGGGCACCACGTCGAAGCCCTCCATCGTCTTCCCGGCCTTCTCCCGTCCGGCGCGCAGCGCGCCGAGGGTGGTCTCCTCGGCGTGCTCGGGCGAGTAGAAGATCAGCAGGGCGCCGTCGGCGATCTCACCGGTCTGCTCCAGGTTCTTCGGGCCGATGGCGGCGATGTAGACCGGGATGCGCTCGCGGACGGGGTGCACGGTGAGCTTGAGCGGCTTGCCCGGGCCGTCCGGCAGCGGCAGCGTCCAGTGCTCCCCGGAGTGGGTCAGGCGCTCCCGGGACGTCGCCCTGCGGACGATCTCCACGTACTCGCGGGTGCGGGCGAGCGGCTTGTCGAACCGCACCCCGTACCAGCCCTCGGAGACCTGCGGTCCGGAGACGCCCAGGCCCAGCCGGAAGCGGCCGCCGCTCAGGGTGTCGAGGGTGGCGGCGGTCATCGCCGTCATGGCGGGGGCGCGGGCGGGGATCTGGAAGATCGCCGAGCCGACGTCGATCCGTTCGGTCCGGGCGGCGACCCAGGCCAGCACGGTGGCGGCGTCCGAGCCGTAGGCCTCCGCGGCCCAGCAGACGGAGTAGCCGAGGCGGTCGGCCTCCTGGGCGACCGCGAGGTTGTCCGCGTCCATCCCGGCGCCCCAGTAGCCGAGGTTGATCCCGAGCCGCATCGCGCTCCCCTTACTCGTCAGTAATGTCCTTGCCCCGGCGACTCTAGCGCGGCCCCGCAAGTACGCTCAACGCCCATGGAGCACAGGCACGTGGGCCGCACCGGCCTCCGCGTATCCCGGATCGGCCTCGGCACGCTCACCTGGGCGAGGGACATCGGGGAGCGGGAGGCGGCCGACCTGCTGAAGGCCTTCTGGGAGGCGGGCGGGACGCTGGTGGACACCGCCGACGTGTACGCCGACGGGGCCGCCGAGCACCTGCTGGGACGACTGCTGGGGGACCTGGTGCCGCGCCGGGACGTGGTGATCGCCACCAAGGCGGGCAGCGTGCCGGACCCCGACCGCCGGGTCGACTGCTCGCGCGGCCATCTGCTGGCCGCCCTGGACGCCTCGCTGGAGCGGCTGGGCACCGACTACGTGGACCTGTGGCAGATCCACTCCTACGACCCCGTCACCCCCTTGGAGGAGACCCTCCAGGCCGTCGACACCGCGGTGCGCAGCGGCCGGGCCCGCTACGCCGGGGTGGCGGGCTTCTGCGGCTGGCAACTGGCCAAGGCCGCCGCCTGGCAGCTCGCCGCGCCCGGCACGCGTGCCCCGCTGGCCGCCACCCAGCTGGAGTACTCGCTGCTGCAGCGCGGGGTGGAGCGGGAGGTGCTGCCCGCCGCGCTGGACCTGGGGGTCGGACTGCTGCCGTCCTCGCCGCTGGGGCGGGGGGTGCTCACCGGCAAGTACCGCGGGGGCGCCCCGCCGGACTCGCGGGGCGCCTCGGAGCGGCTGGCCCCCTTCGTCGCGCCCTACCTCGACGAGTCGGCGGCCCGGATCGTGGACGCGGTCGCCACCGCGGCCGACGGGCTGGCCGTCACCCCGCTCCAGGTGGCACTGGCCTGGGTGCGGGACCGGCCCGGAGTGGCCGCGCCGGTCGTCGGCGCGCGGACGGCGCGGCAGCTCGGTGAGGCGCTGTCAGTGGAGGGCCTTACGCTTCCGGACGAGATCTGCCGGGCGCTGGACGACGTGTCGGCCCCGGTGCACCGCTATCCCGATCACGACTGGAGCACGCTGTGACCGCCTCCGGTGCCGACAGCGCCGACATCCCGGGTGACACCGGGGACGACACCAGGGACGCCGACACCAGGGACGCCGGCGCCTCCCGAAGCACCCCGGACGCCCGCGGCGACGAGCGCGGCGGCGGTGACGACCGGGAGACCGGGGCCGCCGGGGCCGGAACCGCCGCGGGCCGGGCCGCCGAGCTCCTGGCGGCCGTCCGCGCCGTGGAGAGCGGAGAGCGGTCCGCCGCCGAGTTCTTCGCCGAACCGAAGCCCGCGCCCCGGCGCGCGGCGCCGACTCCCCGCCCCTCCCCCGCTCCCGGCACGTCTTCGGCCGAGGACACTCCGGTGGTGGTCCCCGGGGAACTGACCGCACTGCTCACCGGCGGCGGGATGCCCGGAGAACTGGCTCCCCGGGCCGCCGCGGCGCTCGGCGAAGGAGCCGGGGAGGTGCTGCGCGCCGATCCGTGGCAGTTGCTGGCCGTCCCCGGCGTACGGCCGGAGCAGGCGGACGGCTTCGCCCGGGCGCTGCTGGGCGACCGGGCCGGCCCGGGAGACGAACGGCGCACCGCCGCGCTCGTGGTGTGGCTGCTGGAGCGGGCGGCGCTGGCCGGGCACACGGTGCTGTCCCCGCGCGCCCTCGCCGCGGAGCTGGCCCGGTACACCGTGCCGGATCCGGACGGCGCGGTGGGCGAGGCGGTCGACTCGGGCACGGTGCTGGTCTTCGAGGACGCCGGGGCGGCTCCGGAGGGCCCGTCCGGCGGCCCGGCCCGCCGGACGGAGGGGAAGACCGGAGAGGACGGGGCGGACGGAGAGGACGAGGCGGACGGGTCGGATACCGGGCGGCCCGTACGGCTGCTGCTCGGCCTGGACCGGTACGCCCTCGCGGAGGAGAGCCTGGCCGACGGCCTGGCCCGGCTGGCCAGCACGTTCACGCCACCCGACGAGAAGGACGCGCGGCGCTGGGCCGAGGCCGCGGCGCAGGCGCCCACCCCGTCGGCCGCGGAACTGGTCCGTACGGCCGCGCGCAGCGGCCTGGTCGCCCACACCGGCGGCGAGGCCGCGCGCGCCGAGCCCGCGGCCCTGGTCGCCGCGGCCCGCTCCCTGGGGCTGCGGGCGTACGCGGCGGCGCACGGCGAGGACGGCCGGCGGCGGCTGGCGGAGCTGCTCGCGGACGGCACCGCGGACGGCACCGCGGACGGCACCGCGAACAGTGGCTCCGAGAACGCGGACGCGGACGCGCCGGCGGCTCCGGCGGCTCCGGCGGCGGTGACCGTGGACGGCCTGCTGACCGGGCGGGAGGGCCCCGGACGGGACGAGGAGGGCGCGTACGCGCTGGACCTGCTCGTCGTCCTGGACGCCCCCCAGCTCGACGCCGAACGGGCGGCGGCGCTGGTGGAGTCCCTGCCGGACGGGGCGCGGCTGGTCCTCAGCGGGGATCCGCACCTGCTCGGGGCGGCCGGCCCCGGTCAGGTGCTGGCCGACCTGCTGGCGGCGCGGGCCTGCCCGCACGTCGTCTCCCGGACCCCGGATCCCGGCCCGGTCGGCGAGCTGGTCTCGGGCATCGGCGCCGGGGAGCTGAACGAGGTGGCCGCGCCCGGCCGGGAGGTGGTGATCGTCCCGGTGCGCGACGCCGGGGAGGCGGTGCACCGCACCGTGCAACTGGTGGCCGACTCGGTGCCGCGCGCGCTCGGGGTGCCCGCCGCGCGGACTCAGGTGATCACGCCCGGCCACGGCGGCGCCGCGGGCACCCGGGTGCTCAACGCCGCCCTCAAGGAGCGGCTCAACCCCGGCCCCGGACGGTTCGGCGGCTTCGACCCGGGCGACCGGGTGGTCCACTCCCCCGCCCCGGGCCGCGCCGTACCGGGCACGGTGGTCTCCGGAGACGCCGAAGGGCTGCGTCTGGAGTGCGACGGCCGTACGGTCGCCGTCCCACGCGAGCGGGTGGCGGACACCGTACGGCACGGCTGGGCGCTCACCGCCCACCAGGCCGTCGGCACCCGCTGGCCGGCGGCCGTGGTGGTGCTGCCGGGCGACGCGGTCCCGGCGCTGAACCGGGCCTGGGTCTACACGGCGTTCAGCCGCGGTGAGCGGCATCTGTCCGTGGTGCACGGCGTGGAGCGGGCACTGCCCGAGGCGGTGGCCCGGATTCCGGCTCCGGAGCGCACGACCCGGCTGCGCACGCTGCTGCGCGCGCAGCCGGGGGCGGACCGGGCACCGGACGCGGCCGGCTAGGCCCGCCCGCGGCGGGTGGTGTCCCCGAGGCCGGCGTCGTCGGCGCCGGTCTCGGCGTCGAACTCTTCGGGGTCCTCCAGTTCCTCGAGGGCCTCGTCGTCCCCGTCGCCGGCCTCCTCCCCGGCGTCCGCCACGTCCTCGGCGTCGTCGGGGTCGGCATCGGCGCGCCCGCCGTAGAAGTCCTCCTCGTCGAAGACGGCGCTGACGTCGAAGCGGCAGACGACCCGCTCGGCGTCGGCGGACTCGAAGGGCGCGCTCAGCCACTCCCCCGGTTCGGCGGGCTCCTCACTCGCGATCACCCACATCGTGGAGTCGCCCTCCTCCAGGCCGAACTCCTTGTGCCGGGTGGCGATCTCGTCCGGTTCGTACTCGCCGAACAGCACTCCGAGCGCGGCATGCGCCCCGCTTCCGGCGAAGGGTCCCTCCAGCGCCTCCGTGTCGGTGTCCGCCGAGTCGGGGTCGAGTTCGGTGACACGCTGTGCCTGGGCCATCAGTCGCTGCGGTTCGACCACGGTGTAGTCGCGGCGGATCAGGACGGTGAGGGCGGCGGGCTCCTCCGGTCCGGTGTAGGTGGGCATGGTGTCGCCCCCGGGGACCTCGAAGGGAGTGACCTCGTCGTAGACGTCGTACAACAGCTCGTCGTACGCCTCACCCGCCGCGGCGAGTTCGTCGAAGGCGGCGTGGACGGCGGCATCGGCCCGGGCGGCCTCGGCGGCCGTGACTCCCTCGGCAGACCGTCGTTCGACGGCTTCGAGGTGACGGTCCAGCGCGGTCTTCAACGCTTCGGCGGCGGCTCGTACCTCGGCAGCACTGGGCTGCGCAGCATCAGACATAGTGCAGACGCTATCCGTACTCGGGCCCCGCACGCACAATAGATGTGATGCCGGAATACGAATTTCGTGATGTGTACGTCCCGCGCGGGGTCTCCCGCAAGGCCGCCACACGTCTGCTGACCGACCATGCCGAGTACGGGCACTGGGAACTGGACCGCCTGAGGCTCAACTCCGACGGCAGCCGTCAGGTGCGGCTGCGGCGGCGGGTCATCCGCCAGCTGCGCGCCACCTGGTGACGCGGCTCACACGGGAGCGGACCCCGGCCCCGGCAGGGGGCGGGGCCCGCTCCTCGTCGTGCGCGGGGTGCGGCGCGGGGTGCGGGGTCAGTTCCGCGCCGCGCGGGCACGCCGGTAGAGCACGGCGCCGCCGAGCAGCGCACCGGCGCTGGCCGGCAGGACCATGCCCAGCGCGGGTGCGCCGGTCTCCGCCAGACTGCCCTTGACGGGCACCTGGACGTCCCGGGAGTCGTCGTCCCGGCCGGGGGCCTCGGCGGCGGGCTCCTGCTTCTCGTCCTGCTCCCGCTCCCGCTCCTTGTCCGCCGGCTTGTCCTTCTTGTGCTCGTGCTCCGGCTTGGGCTCGGGCTCCTCCTCGCAGTCCTGCTCCCGCGGCTCCTCCGGGGCCTCCGGCTTCTCCGGAGCCTCCGGGGTCCCGGTGACCGGCTCGGGCACGGAGCCCTCGTTGACGCAGTCGTTGCCGAAGGCCGAGTTGAGCCCACCACCGGCGGTGACGGAGTTGCCGCAGATGTTCGCCGGGCCCTTCACGGGAGCCTGGACGACATTGCCGGAGCCGATGTCCAGCAGTCCGTCGGAGCCCCTGGCCACCCCCCGGGCCGTCGCGTCCCCGGTGTGCCCGGTGCCCTCGGCGTGCCGGTGGCCCCCGTCGTACCGGTGGCTCTCGGTGCGCTGCCCGTGGCCCAGGTTGGCGCACTCGTTGCCGTACGCGGAGTTGAGCGCGCCGACCGCGGACACGGTGTTGCCGCAGATGTTCGCCGGGCCGTGCACCGGCATCTGGACGGTGTTGCCGGACAGCACGCCCGAGGAGCCGATGGCGGCACCCTCGGCACTGGCGTCGGCGTGGGCGTGTCCGCCCGAGAGCGCCAGCACTCCGCCGGCCGCCGCGATGGTGATCAGGCCCTTCCTGGTGACCTGTCGCATGTGTACTTCCCCTTGCCTTCTACGGTGCGTGGGTGGTGTGGGATGGCGGGCGGAGTGCGTGCCATGCGGCCGCTCCGCCCGAAACGGCGGCCCCGGGGCGCATGGCGCGCACTCCGGGGCCGCCGTGCGCCGGGCCCGTTCGGGCCCGGTCGCGACGTCAGTGGTTGACGCAGGAGTTGCCGAAGGCGGAGTTCATCAGCCCGATCACGTTGACCGTGTTGCCACAGGCGTTCACCGGGCCGTCGACGGGCACCTGGACGACATTGCCGGAGCCGATCCCCCCGGAGCCGATGGCGGCACCCTCGGCACCGGCGTCGGCCACGGCCGCACCGGCGCCCGCGAACGCCAGACCGCCGGCGGCGGCCGCGACAGCGGCAACCTTCTTGATCATTGGTTCCTCCTCGTTGGCAACGCGGTCCCAGCCGCGGACCGCACCCCCTGTAACGACACCGGAGGAAAGGGGCTACGGTCCGTGAGGGCTTTCACCCGACCCGGGGACGGTCGTACACAGTGGCGAACGGGATCGCGCCCGGTGCCGGTCGCCAGGACGACCGGCACCGGGCGTGGGAGGCCGGAACCGGACCGGGGCACGGGCGGAGCCCGGACGGCCCCGCCCGCACCGGTCGGCGGAGGCCGGCACCGGTCAGTGCCGGTCAGTGCCGGTCAGCGCCGGTCAGCACTGGTCAGCACTGGGCGATGAAGCGGTCCAGCACCCGTACGCCGAAGCGCAGGCCGTCCACCGGCACCCGCTCGTCCACCCCGTGGAACATGCCGGCGAAGTCCAGTTCCGGCGGCAGCTTCAGCGGGGCGAAACCGAAGCACCGGATGCCCAGGTCGTCGAAGGACTTGGCGTCGGTGCCCCCGGAGAGCATGTAGGGCACGGCCCGCGCGATCGGGTCCTCGGCACGCAGCGCGGACTGGATGGCGTCCACCAGCGCCCCGTCGAAGGTCGTCTCCACCGCCTTGTCGGCGTGCACGTCCTCACGCCGCACCCGCGGCCCCAGGATCCTGTCGAGGTCGGCCAGGAACTCCTCCTCGTACCCGGGCAGGAAGCGCCCGTCGACATGGGCGGTGGCCTGGCCGGGGACGACGTTGACCTTGTACCCCGAACCGAGCATCGTCGGATTGGCGGTGTTCCGCAGGGTCGCTCCGATGATCTTGGCGATACCGCCCAGCCTCGCCAGCGTCGCGTCCATGTCCTCCGGATCCAGCTCGACGCCCAGGGCGTCGGAGAGCTCGTCGAGGAAGGAGCGGACCGTCTTGGTCATCCGTACCGGGAAACGGTGCCGCCCCAGCCGTCCGACCGCCTCGCACAGCTCGGTGATGGCGTTGTCCGTGTTGGTCATCGAACCGTGCCCGGCGGTGCCCTCGACGGTGAGCCGCATCCAGTGCATGCCCTTCTGGGCGGTCTCCACCAGGTACAGCCGCAGGTTCTCGTCGACGGTGAAGGAGAAGCCGCCGACCTCGCCGATCGCCTCGGTCACCCCCTCGAAAAGCTCCGGGTGCCGGTCCACCAGGAAGCGCGCCCCGTAGGTGCCGCCCGCCTCCTCGTCGGCGAGGAAGGCCAGCACGATGTCGCGCGGCGGCCGGCGGCCGGAGCGGAGCATGTCGCGCACGACCGCCAGGGTCATCGCGTCCATGTCCTTCATGTCGACGGCCCCGCGGCCCCACACGCAGCCGTCGGCGATCTCGCCGGAGAACGGGTGGTGGGTCCAGTCGTCCGCGTTCGCCGGGACGACGTCGAGGTGCCCGTGGATCAGGAGGGCGGGCCGCGAGGAGTCCTCGCCCTCGATCCGGGCCACGGTCGAGGCGCGCCCCCGGTGGGACTCCAGGATCCTCGGCTCCAGCCCCACCTCCGCGAGCTTCTCCGCCACGTACTCGGCCGCGGCCCGCTCCCCGGGCCCGGAGTGGTCGCCGTGGTTGCTGGTGTCGATCCTGATGAGGTCGCGGCACAGACCGACGACCTCCTCCTCGCCGCGGACGGTCCCGCCCCGGACGGCCTCCGTCGCGGTCGCGCTCGGCTCGTTCACACTGCCGCTCACACTGCCTCCTCCTGTAGCGGGGTCCGTCCCATCCTCCCGCTTCCACCGGCCGCGGCACAGCGGCAGGGGTGATCGGCCGGCCCCCGGCCAGTGCTATGGTTTACCCGTCGCCACGGCTGCGGCCGACGGCTCACATCCTGTCCGGGTGGCGGAATGGCAGACGCGCTAGCTTGAGGTGCTAGTGCCCTTTATCGGGCGTGGGGGTTCAAGTCCCCCTCCGGACACACATGCTGTATCCACCGACGGTGTCGGCCGGTTCCCGGTCGGCGCCGTTTCGGTTTTCCCCGGCCGCGGGCGGCCGGTCCCGCCCCTGCTGTCCGCGCGACTCCCCTTCGCACCGTGCCCGTGCGGAACCCCGCTCCCCCGGTACGGCAGGTCCCCCCGGTACGGGGGCGGTACGGAAACCAGTACTCCGGGGCACATGTGACCGCGGCGCACCGCTCCTAGCCTGGGCTCCGATATCCGGACACCGCCGGATGTCCCGGGTGAGAGCCGTGAGGGGTGTGAAGGCGTGACGCAGACCGCCGCGGAGCCGTCGGTGCGCAGTGGCCCACTGACCGTCGAGACGCGCGAGGGCGTCGCGACACTGACGCTCAACCGCCCGGAGCGGCGCAACGGGATCAACCAGGAGCTGGGAGCGGAACTGCTGCGCGCGGTCGTCGACGCGGCACGTGACGACACCGTCCGCGTCATCGTCCTGACCGGCAGCGGCCCGGCGTTCTGCGCCGGGGACGACATCGATTCCCTCCGGGAGCTGATGGCGGGCAACCACGCGCGGGCGGCCTCCTTCCCGGGCAGCCGGGACTCCTACTACCTGCGCGTCTGCGAGGAGATCCTGCGGGCCCCCAAGCCGGTGATCGCCGGCGTCAACGGCGCGGCGGTCGGCGCCGGTACGGAGATCGCCTGTGCGGCGGACTACCGGCTCGCCTCGGCCGAGGCGAGGATCGGCAGCGGCCTGAGCCGCCTCGGGCACGTCGGCAACGCCGTGCTGCTGCCCCGGGTGGTGGGCCCCGCGCGGGCGACCGAGATCTTCCTGACGGGCCGGCTGGTCGGGGCGGCGGAGGCGGAGCGGATCGGCCTGGTGGACCGCGTGGTGCCGGCGGAGGACTTCACGAGCGAGCTGGAGAACCTCGCCGCCGCCTTCGGCACCGGCCCCACCAGGGCCTTCGGCATGTTCAAGGAGCTCCGGGACCGTGCCTGGCAGGCGCCCGCGGAGTTCGGGCTCCGCCTGCAGGATGCCTACCACGCCAAGTGCCTGGACGGACACCACGACGGCCAGGAGGGTCCGCGCGCCTACCTGGAGCGCCGTCCGCCCAGGTTCACCGGAAGGTGAGCCGCCCCCGCGCTCACGGCCACCCGGCCGCCGGCCGTCCGGCGCCCCCGGGCACTCCCCGGCCGCCCGGCACCCCCAGACGAGGAGACCCGTGCACGACGAGACCACACCCGCCCGGGAGCCGGCGGCCCCGCCCGCCCCGGAGAACCACCGGAACATCCGCCCGCGCCCCGGTTTCGACCCCGCGCTGTTCGCCGGCCGTACCGCCCTGGTCGCCGGGGCCAGCAGCGGCATCGGCGCGGCGGTCGCCCTCGAACTCGGCCGGTACGGCGCCCGGGTGGGGCTGCTGAGCCGCGACGGAGCGGCCATGGAGAAGGTGGCGGCGTCGATCGCGGAGGCCGGCGGACAGGCGGTCGTGGCACCGGCGGACCTGGCCGACGGCCCGGCGCTGGCGGCGGCCGTACGCCACTGCGAGACCGGGCTGGGCCCGGTCGACTTCCTCGTCAACAGTGTCGTGCACGCGACGCGGCAGGTCTTCCTGTGCGAACAGGACGAGGCGGACTGGCAGCGCACCCTGGACGTCAATCTGACCGGTACGTTCCGGCTGTGCCGACTCGTGGTCCCCGGCATGATGGAACGCCGCCGGGGCTCGATCGTGCTGCTGTCCTCCACCGCCGGCAAGCGCGGCCTGGCGTCCAACACCGCGTACTGCGCCGCGAAGTCCGGCATCAACGGCTTCATGCGGGCGCTGGCCCAGGAACTCGGCCCGTTCGGCGTGCGGGTCAACTCCGTGTGCCCGGGACTGACCGACACCCCCGCCGTCCACGACGAGGACCGGTACGGCCGCGACTTCATGGCCAGCCTGCGCCGCCATCACGGCCCCGCCGACCTGACCTGGGACCGCTATGTGCGCCGTTCGGTCCGGAGCACCGCGCTGGGGCGTCTCCTCGGTGTTCCCGAGGTGACGCAGCAGATCCTCTGCCTGCTGTCCGACCTCTCCTCCGGAGTGACGGGCAGCGCGGTCGACGTCGACGCGGGGGCGATGTGACGGCGCACCCGGCCGGCACCGCGGCCGGTCCCCGCACCGCGCCCGGGCCCGGCGCCCCGGCGCCCCACGAGGGCCCGGCCCTCCTGCTGAACCGCGAGGCGCCCGGCGCGGACGTCGTCGAGGACGCCCTGCGCTCGGCCGGACTCCGGGTGACCGGCCCCGGCGGGAGCGGCCCCGACGCCCCGGGCGTCTGCTGCGCGATGCTGACCGGGGAACGGGTCCTCGGGCACGGCGGGCAGGGGGGCGGCCGCCCGCTGGACCGGCGGGCGGTGGCGGAGACGGCCCGGGCCATGGCCGAGCGGGGCGGTGGGCGCATGCTGCTGGTCACCGACTTCGGCCCGGAGGTGCACGCCGCCACCGACCCCGGCCACGCGGCCGACCGCGCCGGTGATCTCGCGTTCTGGCGCCATCTCGCGGCCCGCATGGCTCCCAGGGGTGTCCTGCTCAACCAGCTCCGCCTCGGTGTCGCCCCGTTCCTGGACGGCCCGGACGGCCCGGGTGGACCGGACGGCCCGGCACGGCGGGCGGACGTGCTGCGGCATCTCGCGCTCCGGCGCACCGCCCGGCCCGAGGACCTCTCCGCGGCGGTCCGGCAGCTGATCGCCGCGGAGTGCTCCTACACCGTAGGCGACACGCTCCATGTCGACGGCGGGATGGGACTGGGCATGATCCCGCCGGCCGTCCCGGGCGGCCCTCCCCGGAAGGCCGGGAAGGCCGGGAAGGCCGGTGAGCCCGCGGCGGCCGGGGAGCCCGCGGCGCGGGGTTTCGACCTGCGCGGCCGGGTCGTGCTCGTCGTCGGCGCGTCCAGCGGCATCGGCCGGGCGGCGGCGGTGAGCGCGGCCCGGCGCGGCGCGAGCACGGTCCTGGTGGCGCGCCGCCGCACGGAACTGGCGGAGCTGGCGGACGAACTGGACTCCGGGCCGGTACCGGCCGGGGCGGCGCCGCGGCACCGGGTGCTGCCCCTCGACGTCTCACGGACGGAGTCGGTGCCCCGCACGGTGCGGGACGCGGTCGCCGCCGCGGGACGTGTCGACGCCCTGGTGTACGCGACGGGGCTCTTCGCGCTCGACCGGCCGGAGTCGGGGCCGGACGTGCGGGACCGCTCCCTCGCGCTCAACCTCCACGGATACGCGGCGTTCGCCGAGGAACTCGTGCGGTACTGGATCGAACGGGGCATACCCGGTTCGGTCGTGGGAGTGAGCTCCGTCGGCGCGTCGGCGGCGCTGGTGCGCCACATGGAGAGCTACGGGGCGAGCAAGGCGGCCATGGCGCACTACACACGCTGCCTGGCGGCCACCGCGGGACGGTACGGAATTCGCGTCAATCATGTGGCACCCGGCCTGATCCGCACGCCGATGTCGTCGATCGTGAGCAGCGGGTTCGAGCGGTGCTGGCTGTCCAGAATTCCACTGGGCCGGGTCGGCACGGTCGAGGAGGTCGCGTCCTGGATCAGTTATCTGGTGAGCGACGCCGCCGGATATGTCACCGGAACCGCCGTACGCGCCGACGGGGGTTTCGGCCTGGCCGGACTTCCGCCGCTGCGTCTTCCTTGACCATCTGACCAGCGGGTATCTGGTGTACCGGTACCCGGCGTCCCATGCCGGCCGACGGCCCGAGTACCCGGAAACCCTGTTCCGCACCGCGTTCCGGCGATTTCCTTGGAGGAGCGGAAGATGCGGATGAGAACAGAAAGAATGTGCCGCGAGAGCGAAGTCGTCCACCCGAGCGGATCAGAATTCCGAGCAATAGGGGCAGGGTGCATGGAAAACACCGCGAGAAACGCCGCCACCAAGTATGAAGCCGTCCGGATAACCGGGCTGGGATTCCTGCTCCCGGGGGCGGACACCGTGACGGCGGTCTGGCGCCATCTGTCGGAGGGGAACTCGCAGCTCGGCCCCATCCCGGCCGAACTCGGCGGCACGACCGGGGTGTTCTCCGCCGGGCGGGTCACCGGGTTCGACCACCGCGACTACCTCACCGACCTTCCGGACAACTTCACCAAGCGCTACAGCCGGGACATCCTCCTGGCGATGTCCGCGGTCGAGAACGCCCGGTCCGACGCCGGGCTCGACACCGCCGACGCCGTCGCCCCGGACCGCATGGGAGTGATCGCCTCCAGCGCGCGGGGGCCGGCCGAGTGGTGGTACCAGGCGGCGTCGGGCCACGACCTGGGCACCACCTGGCCGACCGTCACCCCGGACCGGGCGATCTTCGCCTCGCTGCCGGGCACCCCCGCCACGCTGAGCGCCATCCGGATCGGCGCACAGGGCCTGGTGACCACCGTGAGCAACGCCTGCGTGGGCGGCCACCAGGCCCTGGCGCTGGCCGCCGACCAGATCGAGCGCGGCGCGGCCGACGTGATGTACGTCATCGGCTACGACCTGCCGCTGGTCCCCTCGGTGCTCCAGGTGTACTCGGCCCCGGGCAGCACGGTGCTGAGCCAGGAGCGGGACGCGCGGCGCGCGGTCAAGCCGTACCACAAGGACCGGGACGGCTTCGCCCTCGGCGAGGGGGCGGTCGTGGTGGTCCTGGAGAGCGAGACCCACGCGCGGGCCCGCGGCACGGCCGGATACGCCGCGCTGCGGGCGGCGCACAGCATCAACGAGGCCGCGCACGCGACACGGATGGACCTCTCCGGGCGCAGCACCGCCCGGATGATGGCGGAACTGCTCGACACGGCCGGCCGGCGCCCCGGGGCCGTCGACTACATCTGCGGCCACGGCACCGCGACCCGCTACAACGACGTCTGCGAGAGCAGGGCGCTGTCCCACCTCTACGGCGAGAGGCGGTCGCTCTGGCCGCCGATCGGATCGAACAAACCGATCTTCGGACATCTGCTCGGCGGCGCGGGCCTCCTCAACTGCGCCGCCGTCGCCCTGATGCTGTGGCGGCAGTGCCTGGCTCCCACGATCAACAGCGAGGAGCCGGACCCGGAGTGCGCCCACGACCACGTGGCGGAAGGCGCCCGCCCCGCCCGGCTGCGCTCGGCCGTGTCGCTGGCCTTCGCCATCGGCAGCCAGAGCTCCTCGGTCCTGCTGGAGGCCGCCGAGTGACCCCGTGCGACCGCGCCGGGGGCCCGGGGAAGGGCGGGGCTCCGTGAACGGCGGGTGCGAGACCGGGGTGCACCGGGCGTCCGGACCCGACGAGCTGTGCGCAAAGTTCCTCGGACCGGGCGACCACCTCCACATCGCCTCGACCATGTCCCGGCCGAACGTCCTGGTGCTGGCCGTGGCCCGGGTGTTCGGCGCCCGCGGCCGGTTCACGGTGAGCAGCAACGCGCTGCACGCCGGTGTGCACGCGCTGACGATGGCCGGCGCCGTACGGCATGCCGTCACCGGCTTCGCCGGCGACACCGTGCCGTACTCCGCGCCCAACCGGCTCTACCGGGACCTCGCCGAGGGCCGCCCCTTCACCGTGGAGGAGTGGAGCCTGCTGTCGCTGGTCCAGCGGCTCGTCGCCGGGGCCACCGGTCTGCCGGCCGCGGTCACCTCCTCACTGGCCGGTTCGGACCTGCCCCGCGGCGCGTCCCCGGGAGCCGTCCGGACACCGGCCCCGGCGGGGACCCCGGCGACTCCCCCGGCGGCTGCCGCGACGCAGGCCGGCCCGCCGGACGGGGACACCCGGCCCGGACTGCTGATCCCCCCGCTGCGGCCGGACGTCACCCTGCTGCACGCCCAGTGCGCCGACCGGCGGGGAAACCTGTACCTCGCCGGTCCGCTGGGTGAGGGGCCGTGGGGCGCGCTGGCCGCCCGCAGAGGGGTGCTCGCCACGGTGGAGCGGGTGGTGGACGAACCGCCCGCCGGAGCGGACTGCTCGATACCGGCCGACCGCGTGCTCGCGCTGGCCGTGTGTCCCTGGGGCGCCCACCCGCAGGGGCTGGCACCGCTGCGGTCCGCCGGGGTGGCCGGCTATCTGGACGACTACGCCTTCCTCGCCGACCTCGCGGCGGCCTGCCGGACCCCGCGGGACACCGAGCGGTGGTTCCGGCACTGGGTGGGCGAGGTGACCGGCCACGACGACCACCTCGCACGGCTCGGACCGCGGCGGCTGGCCGGCCTCCGCCTGGACGGAGCCGCCCCGACGGCCGGGCCGGATCCGGCGGCCGGGCGGACGGCCCCCGCGCCCCGGGCCGTACCCGCCGCCGCCCCGGAGCGTACGGGGCCGCCGACACCGCGGGAGCGGCACATCGTCCTCGCCGCGCGCGCGATCGCGCGGCGGGTGCTGGACCGGGGCTACCGGACCGCCCTGGCGGGCATCGGCACCGCGCACGTCGCGACCTGGCTCGCCGCCGGGCTGCTCGCGGAGCGCGGGGTGCGCCTCCAGGTCTGCGCGGAGCTCGGGATGATCGACTTCTCCCCCGAGCCCGGCGACACCTTCCTGTTCTCCCAGCGGCATGTCGCCCGCTGCCGGCGGACCGGCGGGATCCTCGACGTCCTGGGCGGCCTGGCCGGCGGCGGCGCGGGCCGCACCCTGGGCGTGCTGTCCACCGCCCAGATCGACGCCGCCGGGGCGCTGAACACCAGCCGGCGCGGTGACGGGCGGTTCCTCGTCGGCTCCGGGGGCGCCAACGACATCGCCTCGCACGTGGACACGATCGTCGTGGCCCCGGCCTCGCCGCGCCGCTACGTGCCGGCGGTGGACTTCGTCACCAGCCCCGGGCACAACGTCCGCTGTGTGGTGGCCGAGTTCGGCGCCTTCACCAGGGAGCACGCCGCCGAGCCGTTCACCCTGACGTCGTGGAGCCCGCCGCCCGGCTCCGGCGGCACACCGCGGTCCGTGATCGAGGACCTCACCAGCTGGAAACCGCTCGTCGCCCGGGAACTCCCGACCGAGGACGCCGTCACGGCCGGGGAACTCGACAGGCTGCGGGCCCTGGACCCCGAAGGGGTGTACCGATGAAGACACCGACGAGGCCGCGCACCGAGCGGCCCGCGTCCGGCCCGGCGGTGCCGGGCGCGCCCGTGGTCCTGGCCGGGGTCGGCCACGACTTCCCCGGCGAGCCGGTCGGGAACGACTACTTCGAGAACCTGCCGGGCCTGGACGTGGACGACGCGTGGATACGCCGGCACACGGGCGTCGCCACCCGGCACTGGGTGCCCGAGGACCAGCGGCCGGTCGACCCGGCCGAGCGGGCGGCACGGCAGGCGCTCCGGGACGCCGGGCTGGAGCCCGGGGACGTCGACGTGATCATCGGCACCAGCGCCACCGCCCGGCCCCGGGTCAACCCCACCTCGCCGGGCAACCGCTACATGGACGTGGCGCTGCCCGTACAGCGCAGGCTGCACGCGGTCAACGCGTTCTGCCTGGACGTGACCGGAGTGGCGTGCGCCGGCTTCCTCAACGCCAGCGCGGTCGCCAAGGGGCTGCTCGCCACCACCTCCACCCGCACCGCCCTGGTGGTGTGCACGGAGAACCCCAGACCGATCCTCAACTTCTCCTACCGCAACTGCGTTCTCTTCGGCGGCGGTGCCGCCGCCGGCGTCTGGCGGGTCAGTGAGGACGGCACCGACGGCATCCAGGCCCTGGCCCTGCACTCGGACGCCTCGTACTACGACGCCTTCGACATCGACGACCAGGACAAGATGGTGATGAAGGGCAAGGTCGTCGGCGACACCGCCCCGCCCCTGCTGCGCAAGGTCACCGACGAGGCGCTGACCCGGGCCGGACTGGGCCTCGACGACATCGACTGGGTCATTCCGCACCAGGGGAACATCAACCTGATCCGGGACGTGGCCGGCCTGCTCGGCCTCCCGGAGGACCGAACGCTCCTCAACATCGGCCGCCGGGGCAACACCTCCAGCGTCAGCGTGCCGGGCTGCCTGTCCGAGTACGTCCACGACGGCACGGTCCGCCGCGGCGACCGGTTGCTGAGCATGGCCATCGGGCGCGGGTTCAGCACGGGCGCGATGGTCTTCAGCTACGGGTCGCCGCGGCACCGGACCCGCGGCACCGCCGCTCCCGCCCCGCAGCCCTCAGGAGGCGAACACCCGTGAGCGACACCTTCCAGGACGACCACCGCGCCTGCGGCCCCGCCGTACGCAGCGCCGGTCCCCGCTGGGCACGGCACGGCCTGGCGATCACCGGCACCGGCCACTACTACCCGCGCCGCCTGGTGCACAACGACGGCGCGGAGCTGACCAGGCAGGGCAGCGCCGCCAGCGCCGCGGTGCTCGGGCGGGTGGCGGTGCGGTCCCGGCACGTCAGCGACGAGCAGGAGAGCGTTCCCTTCATGGCCTCCGCCGCGGTCACCGGGGCGCTGCGACACGCCGGGCTCCGGCCCGCCGACGTCGATCTGCTGATCCTGAGCAACTGGACGACCCCGCCGTACATGCCCGAGTACGCGCCCCAGGTGGCCGACCGGATCGGGGCCGGCGCCTGTCTGGCCTTCGACGTGTCCGCCGCCTGCGCGGGCTTCGTGCACGGTGTCCAGCTGGCGGCCGGCCACTTCGTGGCCATGCCGGAGATCCGTACCGCCGTGGTGGTCGCGGCCGAGCAGTTCAGCAGGCGCGCCCGCCCGGGCAGCAAGGGCGAGCTGGTCTGCGGGGACGCGGCCGGCGCCGTCGTCCTGGAGCGCTCGGGCCGGACGGGGACCGGGCTGCTGGACTCCGTGCTCGCCAGCGACGGCAGCCGCAGTGAGCTGGTGACCGTACGGATGCCGGAGGCGTGGATCACCAGCAAGCCCGATCTGCCCGAGCACGCCGCCGCCGGTCTGCTGCGGGCCTGCGAGGAGTTGCTGGACCGCAACGGGCTCACTCCCGGGGACATCGACTGGTGGGTGCCGCACCCCGGCACCGACCTCGTGCACGAGCGGCTGCGGGCGTCCCTGGGGGTGCCGCACGAACGGTTCGCGTTCAACTTCCACGACCGGGCCAACACCGCCAGCGCGTCGATTCCCACCGTCCTGTCCGAGTTCGTCGAGGCCGGGCTGTTCCGGCCGGGCCATCTGGTGCTGGCCCCGGCCATCGGCTCCGGCTGGTACCACGGCGCGCTGCTGTTCCGGCTGTGACGGCGACCGCGCCGGAACGGCACGACGAGAGGCGGGGAGGCACCACATGACGACACCGGCACCCGGGGCCCGGCCACCGGAGCGGAGACCGGAGCGGGAGCCGCGCAGGGCCGTCGTGGTCGGCGGGAGCCGGGGCATCGGGGCCGCCGTCGCCCTCCGGTTCGCCGCGGAGGGCCTGGACACCGCGGTGGCCGCGCGCGACCCGGAGCAGCTGAACGGACTGCGCGACCACGCGCGCGAGCTGGGACTCGGACTGACGGTCCACCAGGTGGACGTGCGCTCGGCGGAGAGCGTGGACGGCCTGTTCGCCGCGCTCACCGAGGGCGGCGGCGTCGACGTCTGCGTCAACGCCGCCGGACGCAACCTGTCCCGGAGACTGATCTCACCGCCCCGCGACGGCTCGCGGACCTGGCGCACGCACGGCGAGCAGGACTGGCGGGACGTCGTCGACCTGTGCCTGACCGGGACCTTCCTGGTGGGCAGGGCCGCGGCGGCGGCGATGGCCGCCGCCGGGCGCGGCGGCGTCATCGTGCCGGTCGTCAGCTGCACCTGGCGGGGCTCGTGGGGGCAGTCCGCGTACGCCGCGGCGAAGGCGGGGGTGGTGTCGCTGACCCGCAGCTGGGCGCTGGAACTGGGCGAGTACGGCATCCGTGTCGTGGCGATCGCGCCGGGCGTGGTCGACGGCGCGGCGCTGCGGGAGAAGTGCGCGGCCGTACCGGCACACGCGGCGTTCATGGACCGGCTGCGCGCGCAGGTGCCGCTGGGCAGGTTCGCGGACGAGTCGGAGGTCGCCGAGACCGCCCTCCACGCGGTGCGCAACACCTATCTGACCGGGACGGTGCTCGACGTCGACGGCGGGGGCTTCCCGGGCCGTGTCCGGTGAGCGCGGCCCCCTCCCGGGACCGGCAGGACACGAGCGGCAGGACACGAACCGCAGGACACGAGCAGGAGGGCGACGCGTGACCCATCAGGAGAGCCGCCGCACACCGGCCGGCGCACCGGCCGCGGCAGGCCCGCTGGCCGGTGTGCGGGTCGTGGAACTGGCCGGCCTCGGCCCGGCCCCGTTCTGCGGCATGCTGCTGGCCGACCTCGGCGCCGACGTGGTCGTCGTCGACCGCCCCGGCCCCGCCGACGAGGAAACGGCCCGCCACAACCTGCTGAACCGGGGCAAGCGCTCCGTCGTCGCGGACCTGAAGGACCCCGCGGGCCGGCGTACGGTGCTCGGTCTCGCGGCCCGGGCCGACGTGCTGATCGAGGGGTTCCGCCCCGGTGTGGCCGAACGCCTCGGAGTGGGCCCGCGCCAGTGCCACGACCGCAACCCGGCCCTGGTCTACGGCCGGATGACCGGCTGGGGCCAGGACGGACCGCTGGCCCACTCGGCCGGGCACGACATCGGCTACATCGCGCTGACCGGCGCGCTGCACGCGGTCGGACGGGCCGGGGAGGCCCCCCGCGTCCCGCTGAACCTGGTGGGCGACTTCGGCGGCGGCGGCATGTACCTGGCCGTCGGGGTGCTCGGCGCGCTGCTCCGCGCCCGGCAGGACGGCACCGGCCAGGTCGTGGACGCCGCGATCGTCGACGGCGCCAGCCACCTCACCACCATCCTGTACGGCATGCTCGCCGCCGGGCAGTGGCGGGACGAGCGGGGGGTGAACCTGCTGGACTCCGGGGTGCCCTACTACGACGTCTACGAGACCGCCGACGGCGGGCACATGGGCGTCGGCGCCCTGGAACCCCGGTTCTACGCCGAGTTCGTGCGCCTGCTGGGCGTCCGGGACCAGGTGCCGCCGCACCGCGAGCCGTCGGTCTGGCCGCAGCTGCGGAAGGTCTTCGCCGAGGCGTTCCGCACCCGGACCCGGCGGGAGTGGACGGAGGTGTTCGCGGGGACCGACGCGTGCGTGGCCCCGGTGCTGTCCTTCCAGGAGGCCCTGGCGGACCCGCATCTGACCGCCCGGGGGACCTTCACCACCGTCGGCGGCGTGCCCCAGCCCGCGCCCGCGCCCCGGTTCTCCGGGACCCCCGCCGCGGTACCGGGCCGGCCGCCCGTACCGGGCGAGCACGGCGCGGAGGTGCTCGCCGAGTGGGACGTGGCCGGTGCGGCCGGCTGACCGGCCCCGGGGGCCGGTACCGGTACCCCGGGTCACATCCGGCGTCCGCAGTCGGTACCCGCGGGCCGCGGACACCCGCGGCACCCGTCCATAGGCTCCGAACCACTCACCCCAGGAGGCACAGGCAATGCTCGACGGAGAGATCTGGAAGACCAGCGGCATCCAGTTCTCCGGCTTCGGCCGGTACTTCCCCCGGGAACTGCTGTCCAACGAGGGGGTCGAGGCCCGGCACACCACGGAGACCGAGCGGAAGGTGCTCGGTTCCGGCGGGGTACGCACCCACCACCGGGCCGCGGAGGACGAGGACATCGGCTACATGGCCACCGCTGCGGCCGGCGCGGCGCTCGCGGACGCCGGCCTCGACGGCTCCGAGGTGGACGTGCTGATCCTCAGCAACTGGACCGACCGGTGGTGCGCCCCGGAGTGGGGCGCCCAGGTCGCCACCGGGATCGGCGCCCGGCACGCCATGGGCTTCGACATCTGCACCGGCTGCGCCGGATTCGTCCACGGTGTGCACACCGCGGCGATGTACCTGGCCGGTCCCGCCCACTACCGCACGGCGGTCGTGGTGTGCTCGGAGCGCTTCTCCCGCCGGGTGCGGCCCGGTTCCAAGGGCGAGATGGTGGTCGGGGACGGCGCCGGCGCCGTGGTGCTCCGCCGCACCGGCGACGGGGGCGACGGGGACGAGGGAGGTGACGGGCCCGGGCTGATCGACTCCATCATGCGCAGCGACGGCACGCTGTCCCACATGACCACGGTGCACCCCGGCAACGGCTGGGTGCGCAGCCAGCCCGAACTCAACGAGGTCGCCGTCAAGTACGTCGTCGGCGCGGCGCAGGAGCTGCTGGAGCGCAACGGGCTCCGTGCCGGGGATGTCGACTGGGTGGTGCCGCACGCCGCGACCGAGCCGTTCAACCGGGGCTTCGAGGCGGACCTCGGCATCGACCGCGCCAGGATCCTCAACAACCTGGCCGAGCGGGGCAACACCTCCAGCGCCTCCATCCCCACCACCCTCTCCGAGAACCTGGAGAAGGGCGTCGTCAAGCGCGGCGACCTCGTCCTGTCGGTGTCGCTCGGCGGCGGCGTGTGGTGCCACGGCGGGCTGCTGTACCGCCTGTGACCGCACACCGCCGCCGTTCCGCCCCCACTCGCCCCGCACCCACTCGCCCCAACCGCACCCGCACCGTGCCCGCGCGGGCCGGCGGGAACAGACCACGAAGGAGCCGCACATGGGCAGGCCGCGCGACACCCTGGTGACGGGGATGGGATTCTGCCTCCCCGGAACCGGCGGTCTCTGCGCCGCCCGGGAGGACTTCTGGGACGTCGTCTCCACCGGCAGCCTCCTGATCGACCGCGGCGACCGGTACGCCGGCGTCATCGAGGCCGACCTGCTCGCCGAGGCCGCCGCCCGGCTGCCCGGGGTGTCACCGAGGTACCTGGCCAACTACTCGCCGGTCCAGCTCTACAGCCTGATCTCCGTCGCGGAGGCGTGCCGGGACAGCGGGCTGAGCGTCGAGGACGGCGACCTGGCGGAGGCCGGGCTGCTCAACGCCCGGCACTGCCTGGACGCGAACTTCCTGGTGCAGCAGCGGGCCCTGACCGCCGACCTGGAGACGACCACCCCGCCCGAGGCGCGCGGTCTGGTGGCCCGCAGCATGATCGGCGGGCAGCTCAACGACACCACGCTCGCCCAGGTCTCCGCGCTGCGCAACACCGGCCCCAGCTACACCGTCTCCACGTCCTGCGCCTCCGGCGGCGTCCTGTTCGGCATCGCCCAGCGGATGATCGCCGCCGGGGAGGCCGATCTGGTGCTCGTCACCGGCGCCGACCAGTACGACTCCGGCCGCCGCGCCGACTTCGACGCGGTCGCGGCCAGGGCGGTCGAGGGCCTGGACCTCTCCGACAGCGTGGGGGTCACCCACCGGATGATGCGTCCCTACGACCGCCGCACCGGCGGTCTGAACGTCGGTGACGGCGCCGCCACGATCGTCCTGGAGAGCCGGGAGCGCGTCGAGGCCACCGGACGTCTGGACCGGGCCGGCGCCGTACTGGTCAGCCAGAGCACCCGGCGCAGCCCGGTGCGCAGCACCATGGCCATCGACCAGGAGGGCGTGGGCGTGGCGCTCGCCATCGAGCGGTGCCTGGCCGGTCACCTCGACCCGGCGGAGGTCGACTACGTCAGCGGCGGCGCCGAGGGGTCACCGGTCTTCCACTCGATGGAGTCCACCGCGCTGCGCGCCGTGTTCGGCGACCGGGTGCGCGAGCTGCCGGTCAGTGTGCAGGAGGCGTGCTTCGGGCACAGCGGGTCCCCGCTGGGCTCGATGGGCGTCGCGGCCGTCACGCTGATGATGGAGCACGGGGTGATCTGCCACACCGCCGGGTGCGAGGAGCCCGATCCCGCCTGCGAGTTCGATCCGGTCGCCGACGGCAAGCCGCGCGAGGCGACCGTCGACCACGCCGTCTCGCTGAACTACGGAAGCGGCATGGTCTCCAGCGCGATCCTCCTGGAGCGCCTGCGATGAACACACTCCACCGCACCCTTCCCGGCCCGTCCGCCGCGTCCCCCGGGGCGCCGGAGCCGTACTCCCGCACCGTCGCGGTCCCGCCCGGGGACACCCCGGGGCACCGCGGCGTCCGCGAGGCGCTGCGCTCCCTGGGCCTGCGGGTCGTCACCGGCGGCACCGGCGGCACCGGTCCGCAGGCACGGGAGGAACCGCCGGGTGCCCACTGCGCGGTGCGGATCGCCAGCCCGTGGTTCGGTGCCCCGCCCGGCGGCGGGGCGGACGGGCCGCTGGACCGGGCGGCGGTGCTGGCCGCGGCCGAGCGGATGTGCGCCGCGGGCGGCGGGCGCCTGGTCCTGGTGACCGACGCCGGACGCTGGCCGGCCCTGGGCGTCGATCCGGAGACCGCCGCCGACCAGGCCGCCGACCTGCACTGGTGGAACGAACTGGCGGCCCGGGTGGCCGGCCGGGGCGTCGCCGCCAACACGGTGCGGATCGGCTACGCGCCGTTCCTCGGCCACCGGCTGCCCGCCGGACGGGAGGCCGACCTCCTGCGCTGCCAGGCCGTGCGCCGCCCCGTGGCGCCGGAGGACCTGGCCGGGGCGCTGAGCATGCTGCTGTCCCGTGCCGCCGGCAACATCGTCGGCGAGACGGTCCCGCTGGACGGCGGCCTGGAGCGGGTGGTGGTGCCCTTCGGCGGCACCGGCGGATCCCGCCACGGGCCCCCGGCCGGATCCGACCCCTGGTCGCTGCGCGGCCGCCGCTTCCTGATCACGGGGGCGAGCAGCGGCATCGGCGCCGCCTGCGCCCGGGAACTGGCCCGGCTGGGCGCCGACACGGTGCTGGCCGCCCGCCGGGCCGACCGGCTGGCGGAGCTCGCCGCACGGCTTGAGGACACCACCGGGCGGTCCGCGCACGCGGTCCCCGCGGATCTGGCCGAGCCCGGCGCCGGGGAGGCACTGCTCCGCGAGGCCGAGCGGGTCGCCGGCCCGGTCGACGGCCTCGTCCACGCCGCCGGCGCGCTGGGGCTGGACGGCCCCGGCACCGGCCGGGCCGCACGGGAGCGGCTCTACCGGCTCAACCTCTTCTCCCTCGTCGAGCTGGCGGAGGAGCTCACCGCCGGGTGGGCCCGCAGCGGTGTGCGGGGCGTGATCGTGCCCATCGGCTCCATCTCGGCGCAGATCACTCCCGTGCCGCACGTGCAGAACTACGGTGCCGGCAAGGCCGCGGTCTCCTGGTTCTCCTCACATCTGGCGATGACGGCGGCCAGGCACGGGATCCGGGTCAACACCGTGCTGCCGGCCGGGGTCACCACTCCGATGAAGGAGGCCGCGGACCCCGCCTTCGTCGAGGCGTCGATGCGGCGGGTGCCCAGCGGCCGGTTCAGCACCGTCGAGGAGGTGGCGGCGCTGGTGTCCTACCTGGCCGCGCCGGTCTCGGACTACCTGACGGGGACACAGCTTCGCATCTGCGGCGGCGTGGGCACCCTGCGCCCGCTGCCGGAGCTGGTCTCCCTGCACGACCACCCCGGCGGAGACGGACGGAAGGCGGACGAGTGAGCATGGCGGAGTACAGGGCGGCCGACCGGACGGACGGCAGGACGGACAACCGGGCGGAAGCGGTGGCCTCGGCGCCGGGAAAGACCGGCGGCGACCGTCCCCTCACCGGCCGGCTGGCCCTGATCACCGGGGCCTCCTCGGGCATCGGCGCGAGCACCGCCGTCGAGCTGGCCCGGGCCGGCGCCGATGTCGCCCTCGTGGGACGCCGCGAGAACCTGCTGGCACAGGTCCGGCGGCGGGTGCTCGACGAACAGGTCGCCGGACACGCCGTGCCCATGGACCTCTCCGTTCCCGACGCGCCCTCCCGTCTGGTGGAGCGGGTGCGCGAGACCGCCGGGCGGGACGTGGACATCCTGGTGAACAACGCCGCGGTGGCGCGCTCCGGCCCGCTGCACCAGGTCGCGCCCCGCCACTGGGACCTGGCGCTGCGGATGAACCTGACCGTGCCGTTCCAGCTCGCGAACGCCCTGCTGCCCGCCATGCGGGAGCGCGGGCACGGCTGGGTGGTCAACATCGGCTCCGTCGGCGGGCTGCGGCCCCTGCCCGGCGCCGGGCCCTACTCGGTCAGCAAGCACGCGCTGCACTATCTGACGGAACTGCTGGACCTGGAGAACCGCCCGGCCGGCGTACGCGCCCTGTGCCTGTGCCCCGGCTGGGTGCGCACCGAGATGGCCCTGGAGCCGGAGCAGGTGGGGGTGGACGAGGAACTGCTCGTCAGCGCGGACGAGTTCGCCCAGGTGGTGCGCTGGGCGGTGACCCTGCCGGCCAGGGTCAGCGTCGGCCCGGTCATCCCCGTCTACCCGACGAGCGACCGCGCCGCGCTGGACACCGTATGGCAGCGGCTGCTCGGCGGGGCGCGGCAGCCGTGGGAGGGTCCCCCGGACTCCCCGGAACCCCGGGAGAACGGCACCACCGACCGGAACGCGCCGAGCCCGGCCGGCTGAGACCGGGACACCACGAGGAGCGAGGACGGATGCACACGTTACTGGACGCCGCCGACCCGGCCGTGCCCACCGCCGAGCAGTGCGTACTGGGTCCCGTGCTGCGCGCCCGGGCCCGGCAGCACCCCGAGCGGCTCTACGCCCTCTTCGACGACGGCGGCCGGTGGACGTACGCCGCCACGCTGGAGGCCGCCGAGCGCGCCGCCACGGGGCTGCGCGAGCTGGGCCTGGGGCACGGCGACCCGCTGCTGGTCTGGCTGCCGAACGGGCCGGACATCCTGCGCTGCTGGTTCGGGGCCAACCTGCTCGGCGCCGTGTACACGCCGGTGAACACGGCCTACCGGGGCGCGCTGCTGGAACACGTCGTCGGCCTGTCCGGGGCCCGGGTGCTGGTGGTCCACGCCGAGCTGCTGCCCCGGCTGGCCGGCCTCGACCTCGGGCGGCTGGAGCATCTGGTGGTCGTCGGGGAACCGGCCGGGGACGGCGGCGGCTCCCCGGACCCGGCGGGGCCCCGGCAGCACACCGCGGAGCTGCTCGTCCGCTCCCGGGCCGGTGATCTCGACGAGGTGGCGGTCGCGCCCTGGGACACCCAGTCCATGGTCTTCACCTCGGGCACCACGGGGCCGTCCAAGGGCGTGCTCAGCTCGTACGTGCACCTGTACTCCACCGCCGGCGCCGATGTGCACGGCTACCACGGCCCGGACGACCGCTACCTGGTCAACCTTCCGCTGTTCCACGGCGCGGGCATGATCGCCTCCTACTGCATGATGCTGCACGGCGGTTCCGTCGCGGTGGTGCACGGCTTCGAGACAGGGACGTTCCTCCCCCTGGTGCGCCGGATGGGGGTGACCGTCTGCACCCTCCTGGGGGCCATGGCCGGTTTCCTGGCCGGACGGCCCGAGGAACCGGACGAGGCGGACAACCCGCTGCGCACGATCTGCCTCGTCCCGTCCGTGCCCGAGGGCGCGCTCCTGCAGAAGCGCTACCGGGTGGACACCGTCTACACCACCTACAACATGACCGAGATCTGCGCTCCCCTGATCTCCGGCCCGCACTCCGGTCTGCCGGGCTTCTGCGGCCGGGCACGTCCCGGAGTGGAGCTCCGGCTGGTGGACGAGCACGACCGGGAGGTGCCCACGGGCGAGACCGGGGAACTCGTGGTGCGTGCCGCCCGCCCGTGGGCGCTCAGCCACGGGTACGCGGGAATGCCCGAGGCCACCGCACGGGCCTGGCGCAACGGGTGGTTCCACACCGGCGACTGCTTCCGCGCCACCGGGGACGGCGACTACTTCTTCGTCGACCGGGCCAAGGACGCCATCCGCCGCCGCGGCGAGAACATCTCCTCCTTCGAGGTGGAGAACGCCGTGCTGGAGCACCCGGACATCGCCGAGGCGGCGGCGGTGGGCGTCCCCAGCCGGCACGGAGAGGAGGACGTGCTCGTGGCCGTCGTCCCCGCGCCCGGCGCCGAGCTGGACCCCGCCGGCCTGCTCGATTTCCTGCGGCCGCGCATGGCCCACTTCATGGTGCCCCGCTATGTCCGCACCGTGGAGCGACTGCCCTACACCCCCAGCAACAAGGTCCGCAAGCACCTCCTGCGGGAGGCGGGTGTCACCGGGGACACCTGGGACCGGGAGGCCGCGGGCGTCCGCGTCGGGCGGACGCGGATCGGCCGGCACCCCGGCCGGTGACGACCGCGGGCCCGTCCGGACGCCCGCCCGGCACGATCGTGAGGAACCTCCGTGGCACAGCCCGTCATCGACATCTGCTCACTCTGGTTCGACCGGGACTGCTGGCGCTTCTTCCTGCGAAGGCTCGCCGGTGTCGCGCCCGCCTACCTCGAACGCTTCGGCCTGCTCATGGCCGGGGGCTTCGGCGCCGACCCCGGTGAGTACCGCGGGGTGCTCGCGGAGCACGGTGCCGACGCGGCCATCGAGGTGCTGGTCCGCCGTCATCCCGTGGACGGCGACCCGGCCGGCCATCTGGCGGGACTCGACGCGGCCGGGGTGGTCACCGAGGTCGTGCACGGGATGCCGGGCCGGCTGCCCGGCGGCGAGACCGTCAACGAACGGCTGGCCGCCATGGTCGCGCGGCTGGGCGCGGCCGCCGGGCGGGTGCGGCCGTGGGCGGGCATCACCCTGCGCGACCCCGGCGAGGCGGTCGCCGAGATCGACCGGTGCGTCCGCGCCGGGTTCACCGGCATCAACGTGGCCCCGTTCTACGAGGGGGTCCCGCCCCTCGACGACCGTGCCGCCCCGGTGTTCGCCGCCGCGGCCGAGCGCGGGCTGCCGGTATGGGTGCACTGCGGGAACAACTTCCGCGCGGACCAGCCCATGGACCTGTGCACCTGGCGGGACCTGGACCGCATAGCGGGACGCCACCCGGGCCTGGTGCTCGTCGCCGGTCACGCGGGCTGGCCCTGGATGCTGGAGACCATGGCCGTCGCGCAGCGGCAGCCGGGTGTCTATGTCGATCTGTCCACTCACCGGCCGCGGCGGATGTCCCGCCCCGGTTCGGGCTTCGAGCCGCTGCTGGCCTACGGCGCCACGACGGTGCGGCACAAGGTGCTGTTCGGTACCGGCGGTCCGTGGGTCCATCCCGTGGACGTGCCGCACCTCGCCGAGGAGGTGCGGGCACTCCGGCTGCCGCCCGGAGTGGCCGAGGACTGGCTGCACGACAACTCCGCCAGGCTGCTCGCCTGACGGCACCGCAGTGATTCACCGAAAAGGAGATCGCATGTCCGCTTCGGCACCGAACGCCTTCCTGCGCGGTGGGCCCGACCACTGCGACCACAAGCGGGTCCGGTATGTGCGCGACGTCCGGGACACCTACAAACTGCCGGTCGGCCACGCCTACGAGCACTTCCGGCCGACCGACGAGACGCTGGAGCACCAGGCGGGGACACTCAGGATATTCGAGTGGGTCACCCGTACCTACGTGGCGGAGTGACCCCGCCGGCCGCCCGGGTTCCGGGCCTTCCCGTCCCGCGTCACCCGGGCGGCCGGCCATCCGGCCATGACGCCAAATCCTCCGGCAACTCACCGGTGAATTCCGGCGCGGCGGTTCTCCCCCGTTCAGCCGAAGCGGTCGGAGGAGGGCCTTTCCGCTCCTTCGCCGACCCAGGAGGAAAGAAACTCCAGCAGTCGGCGGTTGAAGAACTCCGGGTTGTCCTGGTTGGCGTTGTGACCCGCGTCCGGAACGACCGCCGACTCGCCGTTGGGCTCCCTTTCCACCCAGGCCCGGAAGTCTCCTTTGACGGAGCCGGCCGAGTCGTTCTCACCACGGGTGAGAAGCGCCGGACACGGTATTCGGTAGTCGGGATCGGGCCGCATGCACCGGGACAGCCCGGCCCATACCCGGAAGAACTCCTTCTTGCAGAGCCGGCTGGTGGCGTCATAGGCGTACCGGCGGCTCTCGGGGTCCGTCGCCGTTCCCTCGCTGACCACCTTCCTGCGCCATTTGTCGCTGGTCAGCAGAAACAGGAGAGGGGATAACCGGAAGAGAATCCTCCGCGAGGCCGAAAGAGGCATGGTGAGGCTGTTGTTCCCCACCACGACGAGCGCGCGCACCGCTTCCGGACGGCGGTACAGCAGCTCCTGGGAGACGAAGCCGCCCAGCGAGTGGCCCAGCAGGACGGCACGATCCCGGCCCAGTTCCCCCATGAGGGCGTGCAGATGCTCGGCGGCCGCCGTCACCGAGAACTTCCCCGGCAACGGCTTCGACCGGCCGTGCCCCTGGACGTCCCAGGTCAGCACCCGGTAACCGGCCTCGGTGAGGGGCCCCACCTGCGCGTCGAACATCCGGTGATCCATGGAGAGCCCGTGCGTGCACATCACCAGCGGGCCGTCCCTCGGCCCGGCCGTCCAGTAGTGGATCGATGTTCCGGGGGCCGCCATCGTGTGCGGCGTCATCTCGACCATCTGCCGCTTCCTCTTCCAACTGTCCGGCTGTCCGGCTGTCCGGCTGTCGCGTTGCCCATCCCGGCATCCGCCCGTCCGGGGTACCTCAGGTACCGCTCCACTCGGGGGCACGTCGCTCCAGGAAGGCGCGGGCCCCCTCCATGGCGTCCCGGGAGCGGCGCACCTCGTCCACCAGGGCCCGCTGCCGCTCGAATCCCTCGGCCGCCGGCCAGTCGCGCGCCAGAGTGCCGATCCGCTTCGCGGCCCGGACGGCAAGTGGCGCCGCCTCGGCGATGCGGTGCGCCATCCGCAGGGCGAGTGCCCGGGACTCCCCGGGCTCACACACCGCGTTCACCAGTCCGTACCGCTCGGCGCGCGCCGCGTCCAGGGGATCGCCGGTCAGCAGCATCTCCATGGCGATCTGGTGCGGAACGCGGGAGGACAGCCTGAGCAGGCCGCCGGCGGCCGGCAGCAGGCCCCGTCTGACCTCGGGCAGCGCGAAGCGCGCGTCCCGGGCGGCCACCACCAGGTCGCAGCAGAGCAGCAGTTCCAGCCCACCGCCCCAGGCCCCGCCCTCGACCGCGGCCAGCAGGGGCTTGGCCGGCGGGCTCTCGGCCAGACCGGCGAAGCCGCGTCCGGGGACCCGGCAGGGCCTCCCGGCGGCGAACTCGGCCAGATCCATCCCCGCGGAGAACCAGCCACCCGCCCCGGTCAGCACACCGGCGCACAGCCGCGGATCGCCGTCCAGCAGTTCCATCGCCGCGGCGATGCCCTCGGCGGTCGGCTGGTCGACGGCGTTGCGCCGGTGCGGGCGGTCGATGGTCACCAGCAGCACGCGGCCGACCCGCTGGACCGTCGGGCTCTCGGCCATCGGCTGCTCAACTCCGTCCGGGTCGGGGTGCCGTGGGCTGGGCGTCCGGACCGCGCGGCGGCGCCGGTCCCCCGACACTACGGCCGGACCGGAACCGGCGGATCCCACCGGCGGTACCGCCCGGGCCCGGCGCACCGGGACCGGCGGTACCGGGTCCGGCGGTATACGGGTCCGGCGGTATACGGGTCACCGCACGGCGGCGGACACCGCGGAGCCCGGCCGAAGGCGCCCTCCGGCCGTACACGGCGACGCCGCGGCGCGGGCAGCCGCCCGGCCGGGCCGCGGTCCCGCTCCACGACACGGCCGCGCGGGAAAGGCCCCGCTCTTCCCCGTTTACCGGGAAGCGGTCTGCGCGCCGTCACACGGGGCGCGGAAGGCCCTCCCACCGGCGTCTTCTTCCGCCGCCCGGGCGAAGTTTCGCAGAGGTGAAGAATTCCTGGCCATGCAGGCGGATTCCACCCGTCGGCCCTGACCCGGGATAGAGTGCCTCCGTCGGCGGCGCGGAGACATCGGGGAAGCGGCGGCCAGGGATCGTTTTCCACAATCCGGCGCCGACACGCCGCAAGTCAGGACATGAGGGAGACGTCCCTTATGGAGATCACCGGCACTTCCGCCGGGGTCGGGTCATACACCCGGCAACACTGCCCATCCGATCCGATATGCCCGTCCAATCCGATCGAGCGGCTCTCCGGTCGCATCCACCGGGAAATCCCGGGCAGACGCAGGGCAACAGCAATGACCATGATTCAGAAAACGGGGGAACAGACCATGACGACCACTTCCACCACTCGCTCCACGACCGCGCCCCACGCACCGTCCCGGTAGCCAGGGGGTCGGGGGAAATGCGAGAGAAAGTATTGATCGTCGAGAACTTCCCAATCCTCTCCTTTGCCGTGGAGCAGGTTCTCAGCACGAGCGAGTCCGTGTCGGTCGTGGGCGTGGCCAGCGACTTCGACTCGTCCGTGGAACTGGCCCGGCAGTACCGGCCCGACGTGGTCCTGCAGGAACTGTGCCTGCCGACACCGCCGCAGGGCCTGGCCCTGTGCCGGGCCATGAAGGACCTTCCCTGCTCCCCGCGCGTGGTGGTCTTCACCACGGACAACACCCCGCGGACGGTCGCCGACTCGGTGGCGGTCGGCGTGGACTCCTTCGTGCACAAGTCCGTCCCGCCGGGCAAACTCCTCGAGGCCCTGGAGAGGTGCACCGAGGGACGCCGTACCTGGTGGCTCGGAGACGACTACGGGGACGACGACGCCTCGGCCGCCGCCCCCGAGGAGCTCGGCGCGAGGATGACCGACCGGGAGAAGGAGATACTGTCCCTCCTGGTCCAGCGCTACACGAACGACGAGATAGCGCGGGAACTGCGACTGGCCCGGCAGACCGTCAAGAACTACGTGAGCAGTGTGCTGGGCAAGGTGGGGGTCCCCAACAGACGGCACCTGTTCACCCGTCCCGGATGACCGCGCGGACACCGGTGCCCCCCCGGCGGGAGGGACCCTCCGGGGGGGCACCGGCCCGCCGCGTCCTCCCGTACCCGGCGGGCGCGCCCCGCGACGGCCCGCCCCGGGCCGGCGGGAGGGAGCGGGCACCGTGACCGGACGCCCGCCCCGGGCCGCCGCGCTCAGTCCACCGCCCGCGCCGCCGCCCGGCCCGCGGTGCGGCCCGAGAACAGGCAGCCGCCCAGGAAGGTGCCCTCCAGGGAGCGGTAGCCGTGCATGCCCCCGCCGCCGAATCCGGCGGCCTCGCCGGCCGCGTAGAGCCCGGGGAGCGGCTCGCCGTCGGCGGTGAGCACCCGCGAGGACAGGTCGGTCTCCAGGCCGCCGAGGGTCTTGCGGGTGAGGATGTTCAGCCGGACGGCGATCAGCGGACCCGCCGCCGGGTCCAGCAGACGGTGCGGCGGGACCACCCGGGTCAGCCTGTCGCCCAGGTAGGAGCGCGCCCCGCGGACCGCGGTGAGCTGGAGGTCCTTGGTGAAGGGGTTGCCGACCTCGCGGTCACGGGCGGCGATCTCGCGCCGCAGGGCGCTCTCGTCGATCAGGTCGTCACCGGTGAGCTTGTTCATGCCCCGCACCAGGGCGGACAGTTCGCGCTCGACGACGAAGTCGGCCCCCCGCTCCATGAAGGCCCGTACCGGTCCGGAAACGCCGGAGCGGGCACGGCCGAGGACCTCGCGGACACTGCGGCCGGTGAGGTCGGGGTTCTGCTCGGAGCCGGAGAGCGTGAACTCCTTCTCGATGATCTTCTGCGTCAGGACGAACCAGGTGTACTCGTGCCCGGTCCGCATGATGTGTTCGAGAGTGCCCAGGGTGTCGAAGCCGGGGAAGAGCGGCACCGGCAGCCGCTTGCCCGTCGCGTCCAGCCAGAGCGAGGACGGGCCGGGCAGGATGCGGATGCCGTGGTTGTCCCAGATCGGGTTCCAGTTCTCGATGCCCTCGGTGTAGTGCCACATCCGGTCGCGGTTGACGATCCGGCCGCCGGCCTTCTCCGCGATGCCCAGCATCGCCCCGTCGGCATGCGCGGGCACACCGGAGAGCATGCGCCGGGGCGGGCTTCCCAGCCGCTCCGGCCAGTTGGCGCGCACCAGGTCGTGGTTGCCGCCGATGCCGCCGGAGGCGACGATCACGGCCTGGGCACGCAGCTCGAAGGCACCGGTCACCTCCCGGTTGCTGGCCGTGCCGCGTTCGGTGTCGCTGGGGGCCAGCACCTCGCCGGTGACGGTGTCCACCGCGCCCGCGCTGCGGGCCAGGGCGGTGACGCGGTGCCGGAAGCGCAGCTCCACGCGTCCGCGTGCCACGCCTTCGCGCACCCGCCGTTCGAAGGGTTCGACGAGGCCCGGCCCGGTGCCCCAGGTGATGTGGAAGCGCGGCACGGAGTTGCCGTGGCCCGTCGCGTCGTAGCCGCCGCGCTCGGCCCAGCCGACGACGGGGAACAGCCGCAGTCCCTGGGCGCGCAGCCAGGACCGCTTCTCACCCGCGGCGAAGTCGACGTACGCCTCGGCCCAGCGGCGCGGCCAGGCGTCCTCCTCCCGGTCGAAGCCGGCCGTGCCGAGCCAGTCCTGCCAGGCCAGTTCGCGGCTGTCGCGGATGCGCAGCCGGCGCTGCTCGGGGGAGCCGACGAGGAACAGCCCGCCGAAGGACCAGTGCGCCTGGCCGCCGAGCGAGCCCGGGGGCTCCTGGTCCAGCAGGATCACCTTCCGCCCGGCCTCGGCCAGCTCGGCGGTGGCCGCGAGACCTGCCAGTCCCGCTCCGATCACGATCGCATCGGCGTCGTACGCCATTCGTCCACCCGTCCCGGTTCGGTCCTGCTGGTGACTGGAGAGTAACCCCGGCCTCCGGACGGCCGGTACCCCCTGCGGACAGCCCAAAGGGCAGATTCACGTGGCCGGTGCCCCGGAATCGCGGGGCACCGGTCACGCGTAGGGTCGGAACCGTGAACGACAGGTTCCGGACGACGGTACGGCTGTGGTGGGCGCCGGAGCGGCTGCACGACGAGGGGCAGACGCCCGACTACCGCTTCTCGCTGGCAAACGAACGGACCTTCCTGGCCTGGATCCGCACCGCGCTGGCGCTGGTCGCGGGCGGGATCGTGGTGGACCAGCTCCTGACCGGCCTGCGGCCGGGGGCGCGCACGGTGATCGCCGTCGCGCTGCTGGCGGGCGGCGCGCTGTGCGCGGTACGGGCGGTCAGCCACTGGCTGCGCACCGAGCGGGCGATGCGGCGCGGCGAGGACCTGCCGATGTCGCGCTTCCCCGTGCTGCTGGCCCTGGGCACGGCGCTGGCCGCGCTGCTGGTGGTGGGCGCCGTGGTGCTGGGCTGGTCCGGGCGGTGAGCCGGGAGGGGGGACGTCCGAGGACCCCGCCGGGCGGCAGGACGGAGGGCGGGGCGGAGGGCGGGGACACGGACGCGGGCGAGGCGGCCGTACGGGATCCCGCGGCGCAGCCGGAGCGCACCCGACTGGCGTGGCGGCGCACCGCGCTGGCCTTCGCGGTCGTGGTGGTGCTGGCGCTCCGCCGGGCGGTCCAGGGCGGTGGGGCGGCCGCGGCGTGTGCCGCGGCGTTCGGGGCACTGGCCTGGCTGGGGTTCCTGGCCGCGGCCCACCGGCGCTCCCGGGCCCTGCGCACGGCCCGGCCCGGTTCGCTGGGCACCGCGGTGGCGGTGACCGCGGTCGCCTGTACGCTGGCGTTGCCGATCTCTGGGGTGGTGGTGTTGCTGTGACGAATCCGCTTGTCGTGGTGATGGGGGTGTCCGGTTCCGGTAAGACGACGGTGGGCACGGCCCTGGCCGAGCGGCTGGGAGTGCCGTACGCGGAGGCCGACGACTTCCATCCGCCGGAGAACGTGGCGAAGATGGCGTCGGGCGTCCCGCTGGACGACGAGGACCGCCGCCCCTGGCTGGACTCGATCGCCGCCTGGCTCAAGGGCCAGGACGGGGAGGGCGGCGTGGTGACCTGCTCCGCCCTCAAGCGGAGCTACCGCGACCGGCTCCGCAGGGCCGCGCCGGAGCTGTTCTTCCTCCACCTCGACGGTTCCGCGGAGCTGATCTCCGCCCGGCTGACCGGGCGCAAGGGCCATTTCATGCCGCCCGACCTGCTGCGGTCCCAGATCGAGACGCTGGAGCCGCTGAAGCTGGACGAGCAGGGTGCCGTCGTCCCCATCGACGGCACACCCGAGGAGACCGTGGAGCTGGCCGTCGCCGCCGTGCCCCGCTGACCGGCGTTCCGCCGTCGGCGGGCCCGGCCCCTCCCTCCGCCGTACCGGCCGGCCCGGGGCGCTCAGGGCCGCAGGGCCCGCAGCAGCAGATCGGCCAGGTGGTCGGCGACCTGCCGGGGACCGAGGCGGCCACCGGGCCGGTACCAGGCGCTGAGGTGGTGGACGGAGCCGAAGTGGTGGTCCACCACCAGGTCCGCCGGGACGGCCGTGCTGAACACCCCCGCCCGCTGCCCCTCCTCGACCAGGGCGCGGAACCGCTCGTGGTAGCGGCGGCGTTCGGTCCGCACCCACTTCCGCTTCTCCTCCCCGAGCTGATGCATGGAGCAGAAGAAGACCGCCGCGTCGTCGAGGTTCTCGATGGTGGTGAGGGCGACGTCCGCGGCGGCGTCGCGCAGCCGCCGCTCCACGGGGGCGTCGGCGTCCGCGAAGGCATCCAGGCGCTCCTGCCGGAGGCGCAGCACCCGGCCGTAGATCTCGTGGAGCAGCTCGTCCTTGGAGCCGAAGTAGTGGTAGAGGGCGCCCTTGGTCACGCCCGCCGCCTCGACGATCTCCTGGACGGAGGTGCGGTCGTAGCCGCGGTCGGCGAACAGCCGGGTGGCGGCGGCCAGCAGCCGCTCCGGGACCGGCCGGCCGGCGGTGTCCCGCGGCCGGTCCGCCGGACTCGTCATGGCGCCTCCTCCCGGACCCCGCCCCGCCCACGCCGGCCCGGGATCCACCGGATCTCCACAGACACTAACCAGCCGGTATGTGGCATCGGAAGATTTCGGGGCACACGGATCCCACAGAGGGTCCGGTACGTCCCAACGATGACGACTCGGTGACTCCGTCGGAGGTGGTACGCGTTGGCCGGTTTCAATGCCCTTGCCGAACAGGTACGTGATCCTGACAGAGATCCTTCCCAGCGCCGTCAGGCACTGCGCAAGTGTCTGGAGCGATTCGCGCCGTACGGGCACCGTGCCACCTGGCACCACCTGTGCGCCCGCGCGGGCATCTCTCCGGACGACCGCCGTCCCGATCCGGAACGGCTGGTGGCCGCCCTGGAGGAGCTGGAGGAGGCCAGGGAGGTGTGGCTGGCATACGAACGTGCCTTCGCCCTGCGGCGGAGGCGGCAGAAGTACGACGGCATCCGGCAGCCGCCGGGAGCGGGCGACTGGCACCGCCGCAGCTGGGGAGGCCGTCAGCTGCTGCCCGTCAAGAACCCCGAGGCCGCTCCGCCCGCGCCACTGGCGGAGGTGCTGCGCCGCCTGGTCCGCGAGGCGGAGGCGCGCGAGGCGCGCTGTGCGGCGGCGCGGGCCGCACACGAGGCGGCCGGGCGGCGCCCGGTCGGGAGGATCGCCGTCAGCCACTGACGGCGGACGGGCGCGGGGTCCGGCGGAACGGAGCGGTCACGGGGCGGCACGGCGGGTTCCCGCGCGACACCGGGGACCCGCCGTCGCATGCCGCGCCCCGTACGGATGTCCCCGGACCCCGGCCGAAGGTGCCTTCCGTTGACAGTGCCGTCCCCTCCCCAGCATGCTGAGCAAGCGCTTGGTCGCGAACGGTGCCACGGTCACGAGGTTGGGGAGGCGAGCCCTGATGGCGAAGCCCCGGGTTTTCACGTCGGTCGGCGAACTGCGGGCGGCGGTCGGCGAGCAGCTGGGCACCAGCGACTGGCTGGAGATCGACCAGCGGCGGATCGACCTGTTCGCGGACGCGACGGGCGACCACCAGTGGATCCATGTCGATCCGGAGAAGGCCGCCGCCGGACCGTTCGGCACCACCATCGCGCACGGCTATCTGACCCTCTCGCTGCTGCCGGTGCTGGTGCCGCAACTGCTCCGGGTGGAGGGGGTGCGCATGGGCGTCAACTACGGCCTCAACAAGGTCCGCTTCCCCGCCCCCGTGCCGGTCGGCTCACGGGTGCGCGCCACCGCCCGGATCACGGAGGTCACCGCGGTGGCCGAGGACTGCGTCCAGCTCACGGCGGGCGTGACGGTCGAGCGCGAGGGCGGCGGAAAGCCGGTGTGCGCCGCGGAGAGCATCGTCCGCTACTACTTGTGACTATCCGCGGCCGGCCACCCCCGGCCCGCCCCCCGGGGCGGCCGGGGAGCCGACCATACGCAGCACGAGGCCGGCGTAGAGGTCGCCGATCTCCTCGGGGGTGCGGGGGCCGCCGGTGCGGAACCAGCGGGCCACGTCGACACAGAGCGAGAGCACCGCCACTGCCGTACCCCGGATGTCCTCGACCGTGAACTCCCCGGTGGCCACCCCGTCGGCCAGGATGCCGCGCAGGATCTCCTCGCTGCGCCGCCGCAGGGCGACGATCTCCGTGTAGTGGTCCCCGGCGAGCGCGCCCAGCTCGTACTGCACCACCCGGGCCGTGGTGTGCCGCTCGGCGTGCCAGCGCACGAAGGCGCGCACCGCCGCCGCGAGCCGTTCCGGGGCTCCCGTGGCGCTGTCGTCGGCCTCGGTGAGGACGCGGACCGAGCGCTCGTGGCCGATCCGGCTGATCTGGTGGAGCAGTTCCTCCTTGGTGCGGTAGTGGATGTAGAGCGCGGCCGGGCTCATCCCCGCGCGGGAGGCGATGTCCCGGGTCGTGGTGGCGTGGAAGCCGCGTTCGGCGAACGCCTCCACCGCCGCCAGCAGCAGCCGGCGGGCCGCCTCGGGAACCACCTCGGCCCAGGAGTCGTCCGGGCCGCCGTCCGCCGCCCCGCCCGGGGACTCGTCCACGGCCCCGGGCTCCGCGTCCCCTGTCATCCGCACCTCCCCGCGCTCAGTCGACCGGTCGAACACCATACATCGATTGCTGAGCAGCCGCTTAGCGGCGGAGGCGGTGCCCCGGGAGGTTCCGGGGCAGCCGGGAAGGCGGAGACCCCGGTCGGCGAACTCCTCGGCCACCCGCCGTACGGCGGCCTGTTCCCCGGACAGAGCCAGATTCACACCCGTCAAACCGGCATCGCCGGTTACCGAGTGGCGGACACCGGACGAGCCCTTGAGGGCGTGCCCCGTGGCACTCCCCCGTACCCCCGCCCAGCCGGGAGCGGATCGACGGGGGCGCCTTCGAGACGGACCTGCGCGCACTCGTCGACGGGCCGCCCGGCCGGGACGGGGAACAGTGCGCGCAGGGCTGTCCC
The DNA here is from genome assembly GCF_002794255.1 of Streptomyces carminius. Classification (GTDB taxonomy): domain Bacteria; phylum Actinomycetota; class Actinomycetes; order Streptomycetales; family Streptomycetaceae; genus Streptomyces; species Streptomyces carminius. Next base: position 91,028 of record NZ_PGGW01000067.1, on the reverse strand, counting down.
CGGAGCCCCGGAGCCCGGGCGGCCGTCTCAGGGCGTGGCACCCCCGGCGTCCGTCGCCTGCCCCCGGCTGAGCCGCCGTTCGGCCGCGGCCCGCAGTTCCCGGCGCAGTTCCCCGGGAGAGGCCCCGCGCTCCAGGGCCCGCCAGACCAGTTCGGCCGGGGCGGGCGGGGCCAGCCCGCCGACCGGGGCGTCCAGATCCAGGTTGGTGGGGAAGGAGTACCCCTCGGCGCAGGCGGCCACCACGTTCCGCAGCCACCGCTCGGGAGCGCCCTCGGCCCTGCGCCGTAGCAGCACCGGGAACACGGCGTTCACCATCCGCTCGCGGTCCACGGTCTCCATCGAGCGGCCGAACGGCGAGGAGATCTGCAGCAGGTTCGCCATGCGCCGCACGTCCGCGGTGCTGTTGTGCCCGGCCGCGTGGAAGAGAGCCGGGCTGAAGAAGACGGCGTCGCCCTTGTCCAGCGGCAGTTGTACGTGGTGCTCCTCGAAGTAGGCACGGAATTCGGGCCGCCGCCAGGCCAGATAACCGGGTTCGTAGGTCTGGGAGTGCGGCAGGTACATCGTCGGACCGGTCTCGACGGGCATGTCGCAGTGCGCCACCGCGCCCTGGAGGGTCAGGACGGGCGCCGCCCTGTGCATGTGGGCGGGGAAGGCCGCGGCGTGCTCGTCGGTCAGGAAGCCGAAGTGGTAGTCGCGGTGGACACACTGCGCCAGGGCCCCCGGGTTGACGACGTTGACCTGGGAGGTGAGCTGGTAGCCGGGCCCGAGCCAGGCCTCGCAGACGAGCGCGGTCATCTCGTCGGCGTGGTACTCGGTGAAGACCTCCGGGGCGCGTACGGCCAGCTTCTCCACCGCGTTCCACACCCGGTCGTTGGTGCCGGGCTTCGCGTAGTGGTCGCCGCGTGCCGTACCCGCCGCCCGCTCCTCCTCGATCAGCGCGTCGAACACCGCGCCGGCCCGGTCCAGGACCGAGGGGTCGGGGTAGGCCCGTTTGAACACCACGATGCCCGGACCGTCCAGCAGGACCCGGGCGAGTTCCGCCTGGATCGCGCGCCTGCCCCGGGGATCGGCCGCCAGCCGGCAGAGGTGCTCGGCGTCGTACAGGGGGACGTTCCGCACGATGTCGGCTGCGGTGGGGCAGTCCGCCGGAACGGTGGTCCGCCCGGCGTGCGCGCGGAAGTCAGCGAGATCGCAGTCGGTCTCGCCGAGCCAGGTCCGCGGTCCCTTGACTGTGAGGGTCATCGTGCTCCTTCCGGGGCCCGGCGTCGTCGGGTCCGAGGGGGGTCGGCCGGGCGAATGCCCGGTCGCAGTAGGACAGGGGGATCCGGTCGCTGACGTACGTGCTCTCGACCAGGCCGACGATGATGCTGTGATCGCCGCCCGCCACCACGCTGTGGGTGGAGCAGGCGACCCGTGCGGTCGCCTCCGGCAGCCCCGGAAGCCCCTTCTCGCAGGGGACGAAACCGCTGGTGGCCACTTTGCGGTGGCTGCGCCGGGCGAAGTGGAGGGCCACCGGGGCGTGTTCCGCGGCCAGCACGTTGATCAGGAAGGAGCCGGCCCGGGTGAAGGCGAGGTGTGACTCCGCCTCCTTCGCCAGACAGAGCAGGATCAGCGGCGGCCGCAGGGACAGTGAGCAGAAGGAGCTCGCGGTGAACCCCCACGCGCGGCCGTCCGGTGTGACGGTCGTGGCGACCGTCACCGGAGCGGGCACCCTGCTCATGGCCTCGGTGAAGGAACTGATGGAGACAGCCATCTGGAACCCTTCCGGGTGCGGGACCTCGGTCCACCGCCTATCTGGACAGATCGGTCCGCCCCTCCGGAGGCGGACCCCGGACCGCCGGTTCTTCCGGGTCCGGTCACCAAGCCTGGCCCGGGGAGATACACGCGGGCTACGCGGCCCATACACGTCCGCGCCCGGCGCCGAGGGTCCGACTCCCGGATTCCCGCCGGCCCGCCCACCGGGCGGGAAGAAGGCCGTTTGAACGGATTCTGCCCGGATATACGGAGAACTCGCTCCGTGACCCTCATCCGCTCCCATCCGCCGTCCGCAGCGGACGCGGCGCGCCACAGGCCCACAGGGCCCACCCGCCGTCTCCGTCCCTCACAGCCGCCTCGACCCCAGATGGGTGATTCTTCAAGGGAGAACCATGGAATTCCGGGTGCTAGGTTCGTTGGAAGTACGGGGGGCCGGCCAGTTACTGCCCATTCGGGGCAGCCGCCGCCGGGCGCTCCTCACGACTCTGCTTCTCCATGCCGGTCGGGTGGTTCCCGTGGAAAGCCTCACCCAGGCGGTGTGGCCCGACGGACAGCCCAACTCGGCACTGGCGAACATCCGTACCTATGTCTATGAGTTACGGCGCCAGCTCCAGCTCTTCGACGACACCGAGGACCGGCTGACCAGTCATCCGGGTGGCTACCGGCTGACCGTGGGAGCCGGGGAGCTGGACCTGTTCAACTTCCGCGCCCTCATCACAGCCGGGCACCGCGTCATGCGGCACGGCGACCACCACGGCGCCGCCGAGTGCTTCGGCCGCGCCGTGCGGATCTGGCGGGGACGGCCGGCGGAGGGGCTGGAGTTCGGCCAGTCGGTCGCGGCGATGCTGGCCTGCCTGGAGGAGGAGCACTGGTCCGCCACCTCGGCCTGGATCGATGCCCAGCTGGCCCTCGGACGGCACGAGCAGGTGATCCCCATGCTCCGCGAGACGGCCGCCCGGCGCCCCCTGTGCGAACACACCTGGGCCCAGCTCATGACGGCGCTGGGCAGTGCCGGGCGGACCGCCGAGGCGCTGGCGGCCTACCAGCAGGCCCGCCGGGTCCTGGTGGACGAGATCGCCGTCGAGCCCGGAGCGGAGCTGAGGCGGCTCCACTCCGCCGTCCTCGAGGGCCGGTCCCTGGACTCCGCGCCTCCGGCTCCGCCGCACCGCGCCGCCCCCGGCGCCGTCCCGGACACGCCTCTCCCCCCGGCACAGCCCGTCCGGGCCTCCTGCGACCTGCCGCCCCGGCTGCCGACGCTGGTCGGACGCGAGGACGTGCTGGACGAACTGCGCCGCCTGGGCGAGCGGCAGAGCGCCTCCGTCGACGACCAGGCCAGCGTGGCCGTCGTCGCCGTCTCCGGCCCGGTCGGCGTGGGCAAGACGGCCACCGCGGTGGCCGCGGCCTACGGGATGCGCCAGCTGTTTCCCGACGCCCAGCTCTTCGCCACCTTCGGCGCGATGACCGGCACACCGCGCCGGACCGGCGAGGTGATGGTGGAACTGCTCGGCGCCCTGGGCGTGCCGCAGCAGGCCATCCCGTCCGGTGACTACCAACGGGAGGCGCTGTACCGGGCGATGATCGCCGGACGGCGCATACTCGTCGTGCTGGACGACGTGGCCGACGCCGCGCAGGTACGTCCGCTCATCCCCGGCGCCGGACGCTGCGCCGTTCTGGTCACCAGCCGCCCCCCGCTGGTCGACCTCGATGTCGACCGGCGGCTGTGCCTGTCCCCCTTGAGCAACGGCCAGTCCTTGCAGTTGCTGGCCGCCCTGGTCGGCCGGGCCAGGGTGGAGGCCGAGCCCGGCGCGGCCGCCAGGATCGCCGAGGCGTGCGAGCGGCTGCCCCTGGCGCTGCGGATTGCCGGAGGCAGGCTGGCGGCCCAGCCCACCTCCCCGCTGGCGGCCATGGCACGGCGACTGGAGAACGAGCCGGGCCGACTGGACGAACTGACGCTGGGCGACCTGTCCGTCTCCCCACGGATCGCGCAGAGCTACCGCACGCTCGACCCGGTGACGCGCTCGGTCTTCCGGCGGCTGGCCGCCGACGGCCCTCCGACGGTCACCCTCCGCACGCTCCGTGACCGGCTCGCCCTGTCGGAGCCGGTCGCCGACCGCGTTCTGGAGGAGCTGGTCCGGCACCACTTCCTCGTTCCCCTGGCGGAGGCGTCCCCCCGGGGAGGCCACCGGATGCCGAGGTTGTGCCGCGCCTATGCGCGCGTCTCCGGAGGGCCGGGAGACCAGCGCCCTTCCCACCACGGCGCTGTCATGAACCGCCCCGTGAGCCGCAGCCGCCCGGCCGACCGGGCCGGTGCCGACTCCGGGAGGCAGTCTTGGTGAGCCCGCCCGGCACGCGGGAGGGGGACGGCGCCACCGCGTCATCCCCCTCCCGGGGGGCGGTGCGGGCCCGGCTGGCCGTCTCCCTGGTCTTCGTCATCATGGGGTCGACCATGGGCGGCTGGTCCGCGCGCATCCCCGAGATCAAGCGCACGGTCGGCCTGGGTGACGCCGCCTGGGGCGTGGCCAACACCGCGTCCACCGCCGGCGACCTGGTGGCCCTCGTGGTGGTGACCCTCCTCATCGGACGGGTCAGCATCCGCCTGCTCAGCCTGGTGGGCGCCGCCCTGATCCTGCTCAACGCGCCTCTGCTGGCCGGCTCATCGACCACCGTCGCGCTCGTTGTCGGCCTGCTGACCTGGGGTTTCGCCGCGAGTCTGCTCTCCACCCCCATGAACGCCCAGGCCATCGAGGTCGAACGCCGGTACGACCGGCCGCTGCTGTCCACCTTCCACGCCTGCTTCAGTTTCGGCCTGCTCGGCGGCGGTCTGCTGGGCACGCTGGCCGCCGCCCTCGGCGTCCCGCCCAATCTCCAGCTGGCCGCCACCAGCGTGCTCCTGGGCACCCTGCTGGCGGTGGCCGGCAGGTCGCTGCCCGACGAGGTCACCCGCACCCGCGACCGGACCCCCCTGCGCAAGCGGCTGCGCAACAGGTTCACCCCGCAGCTCGTCCTGCTGGGTTCCATCGCCTTCCTCTCCTCCTTCATCGAGGGCGCCGCAGGCCAGTGGAGCGCCATCTACGCCGCCGACTCCCTCGGCGCCGGCGCCGCCCTGGCCGCGGCCACCTACACCGGTTTCACCGTCACCGTCGCCACGGCCCGCCTCCTGGGCGACCGGCTGGCCCTGCGTCTGGGCCACCGGCGCCTGCTGCGGCTGTCCGCGCTGACCGCCGCGCTCGGCGCGGGCATCACCGTGGCTTGGCCGCACCCCGCCGCGGCGATGGCCGGCTTCGCCGTCGTCGGTGCCGGCATCGCCTGCATGACCCCCACGGTCTTCGGACTCGCCGGCAAGCAGCCCGGCCTCTCCTCCGGGGAGGGCGTTTCGGTGACCGTCATCGGGCAGTGGCCCGGCTTCCTGCTGGCACCTCCCGTCATCGGTGCCGTCGCGGGCCTGCTGAGCCTGCGGATCGCGCTGGTCACCCTCGTGGTCGCGGCACTGGGCGCCGTGGCGCTGTCCGGCCGCGTCTCCACTCCGTGAGACCGTGCCCGGCCGCGGCCCGGGCACGCCGTACCGCCCGCGCCCTCTCTCGCGGGGTGCGGGCGGTACGGGTGTCCCGCTCGCCCGGTCCTCCGGTCAGGAGGTCCCGGACGCCATCCGCGCCAGCAGGCGGCGGTCCGTCTTGCCGTTCGCGTTCACCGGGAAGCCGGTGACGGAGGAGAACCGCTCGGGGACCATGTAGGGCGGCAGCGCGGCGGCCACCCAGTCGGACAGGTCGGGCTCCTCCGCCCCGTCGGCCACGCAGAACGCGTGCAGCCCGGTCCCGCCGCGGCCGGGGACCGCCAGCACGACCGCCTCCCTCACCCGCGGATGCCGGCGGAGCACCGCCTCGATCTCGCCCGGCTCGACCCGGTGCCCGCGGATCTTCACCTGGTCGTCGAGCCGTCCGAGGTGCGTCAGCTCACCGTCCTCGTACCGCACCCGGTCCCCGGTGCGGTAGTGACACTCCGGGCCGGGCGCGTCCGTCACAGCGGTGGCGCGGCCCGCGGCCAGCCGCACGAAGGCTCCGCTGTTGTGCCGGGGGTCGAGGTAGCCGTCGAAGCGCTGCGGGCCGCGAACGCACAGCTCGCCCTCGGTGCCCCCGGTCCCCTCCGCAGTGAGCAGGACGGCCTCCAGACCGGGGTGCGGGCGGCCGATCGGCACGGTGCCGTTGGAGGTGCACGGCCAGTCCCGGGGGACGGCCGGCAGCCGGTATCCGGTGCAGGTGACGGTCAGTTCCGTGGGCCCGTACAGGTTCTCCACGGTGCTGCCGGGGGCCGCCTGTGCCCAGGCGGCTGCCTGGTCGAGGGTGAGCTGTTCCCCGGCGAACAGGCTGTGGCGCAGGCCGGGCATGCCTGCCGGAGGGAGGGCGCGCAGCCGGCGGGCGAGGGAGATCACCGAGGGGACGGAGAACCAGTGGGTGATACGGCGGGAGGTGACGAACTCCGCCGGACGCAGGATCTCCTCCCGCCGGGGCACCACCAGTGCGGCCCCCGCGGTCCAGGCGGTGAACATGTCGAAGACCGAGGGATCAAAGGTCAGGTCGAAGGTCTGGGAGAGCCGGCTTCCGGGGCCGACCCGGTAGCGTTCGGCCCGGGAGGCCAGATAGCCGCCGAGGTTGCGGTGCCGGATGGGGACGCCCTTGGGCTCACCGGTCGAGCCCGAGGTGAACAGGATGTAGGCGATGTCCTCCGGCCGCCCGCGGTAGGGCTCGCTCCAGGGATCCGCCGGCAGTCCGGCGAGCGGGCCGCCGGGACCGGTGTCCGCCGGCCGGACGGCGGCGGCCCCGGCGGCGTCGGCCACGTCCTGCGCGTACGGCGCGCCCGCGTCGTCCGACACCACCGCCTCCACCGCCGCGGCCCGCGCGACGACGGTGTTCCGCGCGGCGGGGAAAGCGGGGTTGAGCGGCACGACCGCCGCCCCCAGCCGCAGGGCGGCCAGATAGCCGGCGTACGCGACCGGGCTCCGGGAGGCGAGCAGCCCGACGGACGCCGGACAGCCGCCCACGGCCCGGACCAGGGCGGTGGCCGTCCGTTCCGCGAGCCGGTGCAGCTCCTCGTAGGTCATCGTGTGGCCGGCGGTCTCCAGGGCCGGTGCGCCGGGGAGGTGCCGTGCGGTACGGCGGAACCAGGTGTACAGCGTGCCGTCCGGGGCGAGGACCCGGGTCATGGGAGGTCTCCCTTCGCGTCTGAGGTGGAACGGTGAGGCGCCGTGCGGTCGGCGGCGGACACGAGATCGGCAGGGCCACGGGCGTAGGAGAGCGGCACGGGTGAGACGGCCCGCAACGACCGCCAGCACAGCCCCCGCCACTGTCCGTGGCGTGCGCCCGGGGCGACCGGCACCGTCCATGGACGGCCGGCCAGCCCGGTGCCCTCCGCTTTGACGCACGCCTCCTGAACCGTCCAGATCCAGGCGAACTCACGGGCCCGGACGGATTCCGGCAGTGCCGCCAGCAGTCCGGGTGCCTCCCCCCGGCAGCACCGCCGCACCAGCCCGGCGCTGGGCCGGTAGGGCGACTGGACGTCGACGCCGACGACGGCGCGCGCATCCCCGGGAGCGTGGAGCACCGCCGCGGCGACCCACCCCTCGGATCCCGACAGGCTGACGGCCGTGCCGGGGCTGCCGGGCAGGTACGGCCGCCCGCCCGGGCGGGCGGCCAGCGGCTCCCTCGCCGTGTCCGCGCCCACCGCATCCGCCAGCAGGCTCCGCAGCAGGGCGCGGGCGGCCAGGTACCGCTCGGCGCGCCAGGCGGGCAGGTGCCCGGCGGCGCGGCGGTCGGCCGGGAGGGGGGGCACCCGGACGAGCGCGGCGGCGCGGGCCACGGCCAGGTGCACTCCGCCGGCGTGGTCCACGGCCCGCAGGTTCCCGCCGGGCCGGACCGTCAGGCTGAGGTCCGCGGCGGCCGGGAGCACCGGTCCTCACTCCCCGGCCGGGGCCGGAAGGACGGGACGCCGGGCGGGGAGCACCTCCCGGACCGGTCGGTCCGGGGCGGCGAGGAGCGCCGAGACCACCGACCGGTACTCCGCCACGACATCCGCGACCAGCGCGCCGTCGTACAGGTCGCGGTTGTAGACCATCACCCCGCCCCGGCGGTCGTCGTCGAGGATGATCCCCGGCACACCGCGCTGGGCCCACACCGGCAGCAGCTCCTCCGCGACGTCCCCCAGCGCCAGCAGCGGCGGGCCGTCCCCCAGGGCTTCCTCCCCCCGGGGCGACACCTGCCGGACGCTCAGCTCCGGGTACTCCAGGACGGGCGCGGCGGGCGCGGCCGACTGGAACCAGTAGTGGAACAGCCAGACGAACGGCCACGGCCGGTGCGCGTCGAAGTCCGGGCGCACCGCACGCGCGACGCGGTTGAACGAACTGTTGTGGGCGACGGCCTCCGCCATCGTCGTGTGCACCGCCCGGATCACGTCCAGGAAGCAGTCGCCGGGGTCGGCCCGCAGTTCCAGGTAGACGTTGTTGGTGAACTGGCCGATCACCTGCCGGGAGGCGGGAGTGGCACGGCCCAGCGTGGTGGTGCCGCCGATCAGCCGGCTCTGCCCGGTGAGGCGGCACATCAGCACGTGGTAGGCGGCCATCAGGGACAGGAACGCCGTGCTCCTGGCGCGCCAGGCCACCGTCCGCATCGCCCGGACACTCCCGTCGTCGAAGGTGAACCGATGGGCGACCTCGGCGGTCAGGTCCGGACCGCGCGGGGTGCCGAGCGCGGGGAAGACCGGTTCGGGCGGGAGCGGCAGGAGGTGCCGCCGCCAGTAGTCGTCGCGCGTGCCGTCCTCGGGGAGGGCGGCACGCTGCCAGGAGGCGACATCCCGGAACGAGACGTCCAGCGGCTCCTGCGGGGTGGCCCGCCCGAGCCGCACCCGGTAGGCGCGCAGCAGGTCCTCCACGAACACCCGGCAGGCCCAGCCGTCGGAGACGACATGGAAGAAGCCGACCGTCAGAAGGTGCTCGCGCGGCGCCGTGCGCACCAGGCGCACCCGCCACAGCGGGCCGGAGCGCAGGTCGAAGGCGGCGAACTGCTCGCCGTGCACCAGGCCGGCGAGCCGCCGGTCCCGTTCCCGGGCGGGCAGCCCGGAGAGGTCCACGAGGGCGAAGGAGGGCTCCGTGTCCGGGCGGACGCTCAGCAGCGGCTCGTCACCGGTGGTCTCGAACACCGTACGGAGGACATGGTGGCGGAGCGTCACGTCCCGCAGAGCCTGTTCCAGGACCGCCGGATCCACCTCGCCGTCCAGCCGGCGGAAGTCCACCACCGGCATCAGCGCGGCGCCGGGGTCGTGCGGGGCCAGTCCCCTCATCAGCTCCCACAACGTCTCCTGGCCGGGTGCCAGCGGCAGCCGCTCCTCGGCGCGGCCCGGCCGCGTGTACGCCGTCCGGTGTGTCGCTGCGTGGTGTGTCGCTGCGTGGTGTGTCACTTCTCCTCGCTCCGCAGGTAGGCGCTGTCGTCGGGCCACTCGAAACCACCGAAGAGCAGGGCGGGACTGCGGTACCTGACGGCCCCGGCCACCGCTCCGGCGTCGAAGAGCCACTCCAGGAGGGCGCAGGCGACGGAGTCGGCCAGCGCGCGCGGCGTCCGGTCTTCTCCCAGCAGCGGCCCGACCTGGCGGGCGACCAGGAGGCCCGCCACCGCGGGCACGGCGAGCAGGCTGCGCCCGCGGGAGCGACGCCGTGCGGCGAGGGCGGCCAGGGAGGCGGCGGCAACCACACTGATCTTGTTGAGCATGAAGCGCCGCCGCTCCGGATGGGTCACGCTCAGCCACTGCTCGGAGAGCCCGTAGCTCAGCAGCCGCCTGCAGACAGCCCCCAGGGCGTCGGTGCCGACGCTGTCGTGCAGCACCACGGCCCCGGCCTCGCAGGCGGTGACGTAGCCGCCGGCGGTCAGCCGGAGGCCCAGCTCGATGTCCTCGCCGCCGGTCGGGTGGGGGGAGTCCTCCGGGAAGCCGCCGACCTTCTCGAACACCTCGCGCCGCACGGCGAGGTTGCAGGTCGCGCCGCTGGTGAGCCGTTCGTACCGGACGGGGTCCTCGTGGTGGCCGTTGAGCAGCCACGACCGCCGCATGACGCGGAACACCGCGGTGTCCCCCTCTGCCAGGATGCCCGGTCCCGCGATGGCGGCCACCTGCGGCGGGGCGTCGCGCAGCGCCTTGACGTGCCGGTCGAGGAGTTCGGGGTCCGCCCGGCAGTCGGAGTCGACGAAGCACACGAGGTCGTACTGGGCGAGCCGGGTGCCGAAGTTGCGCTTGGTACCGACGTGCGCCGGTCCCTCGACATACCTGGCCCCGTGGCGGCGGCAGTTCTCCCGGTGGCGGTCCGCCTCGGGCCGCGGCGAGTCGTCCACCACGATGACCTCGGCCGGTTCGGTGCAGCGGGAGACCGCTGTGGCGAGACTCTCCAGCAGCCTGCCCATGAGCTCGACCCTGCCCTTCACCGGAACCACCACGGATATGCCCCTGCGGGTCTGTCCGCGGGGGGTGCCCGCGGCGTCCGCGGTGTCCGTCGTCGTGTCAGTCATGTCCGTCCGTCTCCGCCTCGGGGGCCACGAAGGCCTCGCGGTCCGTACCGTCCGTGTTCGCCGTGCGGTGTGTGCGCGCGCCGCACGGCCGGGGTCCCGCCGCGACCTTGGCCACGGCGTTCGCGATGTCCTCCATGTCCTGCCCCTCCCCCAGGAAGGCGCTGTGGTGCAGCAGGACGGCGTGGCCGGCCAGGTACTCGGCCCCGGGGTAGGTGCGGCCGCGGTGGACCTCGGTGAACCGCTCCGACAACGGCGCTATGGCCGGTTTGGTCCACGGGCGCAGCAGCGGGCTGCGCGGCAGCGGCGTGCGCGGAGTGTAGACGCGGGTGCCGAGCTCCGCGCTGAGCGCGTGGGCCACCCAGGTGTTGTCCGCGGTCGGCGGCAGCGGGTCGAAGACGATCGGCACCTCGTACATGGAGAGCCGGTCCTGGGCCGGCGGGCGGCGCAGGAGCCGTACGCCCGGTATCCCGGCCAGCAGTCCGGACAACCGCTCGTAGTTGCGGTTCCGGACGGCGTGCTGGCGGTCCAGCAGGCCGAGCTGGGCGCACAGCAGGGCTGCGGCGAACTCCCCCAGGCAGAAGTTCGACCCCATCATCGAGGCCGTCTCCACCAGTTCGAGAACCCTCTCGCGCCGGTGCGGGCCGTAGCGCCGGGAGTCCGCGCGCAGTTCCTCCAGTACGGGCGCCAGGGTGTCGTCGTCGGTGACCACGGCGCCGCCCTCCCCCGAGGTGAGGACCTTGCTGTGCTGCATGCTGAAGCAGCCCAGCCTCCCCAGGGAGCCCGCGGGCCGGCCCTGCCACCGCGCGCCGTGCGCCTGTGCGGCGTCCTCGACGACGGTGACCCCCCGGGGCGCGACGGCCGCCGAGAGCGCCGGTACGTCGGCCATCACGCAGGCCCAGTGGACGGCGATGAGCGCGCGTGCGTCCACATCGGGGTCCAGGGTGTCCGGATGCAGGCAGCCGGTCCACGGGTCGACGTCGGCGAGCACCGGCACCAGTCCGGCCCGGAACACCGCCGTGGCGGTCGCGGTCCAGGTAAGGGCGGGCACGATCACGTGCTCCCCGTGGGGAAGGCCGAGCGACTCCAGCGCGATCACCAGGGCGCTGGATCCGTGGTCGGTGGGTACGCAGTGCCGTGTGCCGGTGTACTCGGCGAACATCGCCGCGAACCGGCGCTCGGCCAGCTCTCCGCGACGGGGGCTGCTGATGGCCCACCTGCCGCTGTGCAGTACGGCTGTCAGTTCCTCCACCGCGCCGTCGGCCGGCTGCGGCCAGGTCGGCCACGGCGTGTGCGGATCGCGCACCGGTGCTCCGCCGTCGATGGCGAGGCGAGCCGTCCGGAGCCGTGTCATGACCATGAGTCCTCCTCCCGTCGGGTCCTCCTGATGTGCGGTACGAGCCGGTGGCCGGCCCCTCCGCGTGTTCCCCCGAGGCTCTCCCGCCCCGATACAGGGGCCGTACGTACTCCGTACATGTGGCGCGGGGCTCCCCCGGTGCTTCACCGGCCCGCCCACCGCGCGTGCTACGGGGCGGCTGCGTGCGCCGGGGGCGTACGGCCCCCGGCGCACGGCCGGGAGCCGTGGTGGCCGGCGGTCGGCCGACACGGCCGGGAAGAGTGGGTTCCGACCGTGCCAGACGCGTCCGCGCCGGTCCCGGGCAGGGCGGGGAGACAGTCCGCCAGCTGCTCCTCCACCACCTGGGCCGCCGCCTCCACCAAGGCGTCGAGCGCCGGGTTGGGCAGGGTGTTCCGGCGCCGGGCGACCTGGGTGAACGTCTCGAACGGCGGCGACCAGTCGACCTGGCGCAGCTCACCGCTGGCGAGTTCGGCCTCGACGGCGACCCGTGGCACCAGGGCCACGCCGATGCCGTTGGCGACGCTCCGCCTGGCGGCGTCGGCCGAGTCCAGTTCGAAGACCCTCAGCCTCTCCGGCTCCCTGCCCCGGGAAGAGGCCAGGAGCCTCTCAAGGCCGAGGTGGCACCCGGCGCCGTTGTCCGAGCGGACGAGCGTCGCACCGCGCAGGTCCTCGTCGGTGACCATGGTGCGGTCCGCGAGCGGGTGGTCGCGGCCGGCGACGAGGACGAGCGGCTCGGGACACAGGACCCCCATCTCCACGTCGGCCTCCGCGTCCTCGGGACCGCGGAGGCGGTCCACGAAGAACGCGCAGTCGAACCGGCCGGCGCGCACCTGGGCGACCACGTCCCCGTCCGCCGGGGAGCGCATCGAGATCTCGATCCCGGGGTAGCGCAGGTACACGTACTCGATCAGGGGCAGCAGCCGGTGGTTGGCCAGGCTCTCGGGGGTGCCCACGTCGACCCGTCCGCGCAGTTGCCCTCCCGACTCGACCAGGCAGCGGGCCCGGTTGGTGAGCGAGACGATCTCGCGGGCGTAGGGAAGCAGTTCCCCGCCGGCGGGTGTGGGGGTGACCCCACCGGGCAGCCGCTTCAGCAGCACGGTGCCCAGCGCCTGCTCCAGCGCCTTGATGCGGTTGGTCACCGTGGGCTGGGACAGCCCCAGTCTGGCCGCGGCCCTGGTGAAGCTTCCGATGTCGACGACGGCGAGGAACGCTTCGAGCTGGGGCGTGTCCACGGTGCACCTCCCCCGTGCCACGGATGGCACGCGACATCACGTGCGGGGCACCTGCCGCGTCCCGCGTCCACGGACAAACCTCACAGGCCGCCATACAGCTCTCATACGCGGGGCATACACCCGTGTCATACGCGGGGCACAGCCGCCCGCCGGGTCGGCCCGGCGGGGTCAGGTACCGCGGCTGGGCAGGGACTGCAGGTGCTCGCAGACCGTCCGCACGGTGCACGGCCGCGTCTCCAGCAGTTCGGGCCGCAGCTCCACGCCCAGGGCGTCCTCGATGCCGAGCAGCAGGGAAACCCCCTTGAGCGAGTCGAGGCCGTAGTCCTCCATGTCCCTGTCCCGGTGGATGTCGGCGGCATCGACCCCGTTGCCGAGCACATCCGCGAGCACGGTCCTCACAACAAGTTCGACGTCTTCCACCGCGCGTCCTCCTTCTCACCGATCGTTCCGCCGCGTTCCGTCCAGCTGTGTCCGGTCACGGTCTCCAGGGCCGCCATCACCGTCTCCTGCGGGACGGGAACCAGCGGATATCCGCTCTCCCCGGTCAGCGGGCCACCGAGCGACTCCAGGAGCACCATCGCCACCTCGTCGCGACCGCAGGGTATGTAGCCCCGCTTGTTGTCGGTGGCCAGCTTCGCGCGCAGCTCCGCCCGGTCGAAGCGGCCGAGCCTGGTGCGCGGGTCGGGCAGCCGCAGCCAGTCGACGATCCGGTAATGGCTGCGCAGATCCTCGCCGCCGAGTATCCCCAGGCTGTGGCTGACCTCGGCGGCCACCAGCATTCCCCACGCGACCGCCTCGCCGTGCTTCATGGACCCGCCGGAGATGAACTCCAGCGCGTGGCCGACGGTGTGGCCGTACTCGAATATCAGGGCCTCCCGGCGCTCCCTGGGGTCCTGGCGCAGAAAGGGCTCCTTGGCGGTGACGCCTATGTCGAAGAGCTGGAGCAGCGGACCGATCCGCTCCCCGGGGAGCGCGGACAGCGCGCCGCGCAGCGTCTCCTCCTCTCCGGGCAGGACCGCCAGCACGTTCTTGGCCATCTCCGACAGCCCGGTGAACAGTTCCTCGTGAGGGACCGTCGACAGCCAGCGCAGATCGCAGGCGATGAGCGAGGGGGCGTAGTAGGTGCCGCACAGGTTCTTGCCACCGCGCAGGTTGACGGCCTGTTTGACCGACACCACCGAGTCGAAGGCCGCCACCGGTGTGGTCGGCAGGTGGATCAGTCCGGTCCCGCGGAACAGCAGCGCCGCGGTGAGCCCGGCGACGTTGCCCACCATTCCCCCGCCCATGCCGATGACGAGGGAACTGCGGTTGACGCCCCGGCTGATCGCGCTCTCGGCGATGCCCTGGACCAGGGACATCGTCTTGTTCGTCTCGGACGCGTCGATCCCGAACGTCTCGACCTTGACATGGTGCGACAGCTGCCGGGCGAGCGGTGCCGTGTGCGCGGCCACCTTGCGGTCGGCGACCAGGAGGACGGAGTCCGCGGAACCGGTCCTCGCCGCCAGCGCCTCGGCCAGGGCGATGCCGCAGTCCACGCCGTACAGATAGGGGGTCTCGTGGCCGTCCAGCGGTATGTGTCGTTCGAGCATCATTCGTTGTCTACCTTTCCGTCGTCGGCCGTCCGCCGCGGCACCGCGCCGCCAGTTCTCCGCGGTCGACCTTCCCGTTCTCGGTGATGGGCAGCTCGCTGACCACTCGGAGCCGCTGAGGAACCATGTACTCCGGCAGCACCGTCCGGCAGAAGGCGATCACCTCCGTGCTGTCGGGACCCCGCTCTCCCGGTTCCGGAAGGACGAAGGCGGCCAGTAGGGGGTCGGTGTCCGGCTCCTCCACCACGACCGCGGCGGCGCCGGCCACACCGGGGAAGTCCCTGAGCCGGTGCTCGATCTCACCGAGCTCCACCCGGTTGCCGCGGATCTGGACCTGGGAGTCGGCGCGTCCGCGGAAGTAGAACCGCCCGTGCTCGTCCCGGTGGGCGAGGTCTCCGGTGCGCAGCACCCGCTGCCCGGTACGCGGGTTCACGGGGTCGGGCACCAGGGCCGCCTCGGTGGCCCGCGGATCGTTCCAGTAGCCGGTGAACAGGGTGGGGCCGCGCAGGAGGAGCTCGCCGGGCACCCCGGGCTCGTCGACGGGGCGTCCGTCCCCGTCGACGATCATCAGTTCCGCCCCGGCGTGCGCCGTACCGATCGACAGCCTCTCCAGGTCCTCCGGCAGCGGGCGGGGGACCTCTGCGAACGAGGCCGCCATCGATTCCGTGCTCCCGTAGCAGTTGATCATCCGGGCGCCGGGGAGGAGCTCCTGCAGCCTCCGCAGCTCGTGCGACGGGAACTCCTCCCCGCAGAACAGCACGCCGCGCACCCGGTCCAGGCCGCTCAGCAGCTCCGGCTCCCTCCGGAGTGTCTGGCGCCAGATCGAGGGCACGCCGTTGACCTGGGTCGCGCCGGTCTCCCGCAGCACGGCCGCGAAGCGCCGGGGCCAGCGCAGCAGGGTGCGCGGCACCGGTACGACGGCCGCTCCGCTGCCCAGCGCGAGGCCGATGTCCAGCAGGGAGAAGTCGAACTGCAGCGGGGAGGTCGTGGCGACCCGGTCGGAGCCGCCGACGATGCCGCACGCCGCCATGCCGCGGTAGAACGACACGACCGCGCGGTGGCTCATCACCACGCCCTTGGGCCGGCCGGTGGTGCCGGAGGTGAAGATGACGTAGGCGGGATCGGTCTCGACCCCCCGGCGCCAACCGCGGTCCTCGCGCGGTGCCGGCGCCCGGTCCAGCTCCACGCCGTACGGGCCGAACCGTCCGGTGCCGGACGCCTCCGGCGGGATCCGCTCCGGCCCCGTGTCGTGCGTCCGCAGGAACAGCACCGGCTCCGTGGTCCGCGCGATCCACCGCAGCCGCGGTGCGGGCGTCTCGGGGCTGACGGGCACGAAGACGGCGCCCAGCGAGGAGCAGGCCGCCAGCATCGCGATGGCCGACGAGGAGGTGTCCGACTCCAGGAGCACGCAGTCGCCGACCCCGACGCCCGCCTCCGCCAAGGCCCCGGCGTACTCGTCGGCGCGTTCCGCCAGCTGCCGGTAGGTGACCGTGCGGACGTCGCCGCGCCCGGCGTACTCGACGACCGCCGGGTTGCCGGGCGCGAGGGCCGCCGCGGCCAGCAGGAACTCGTGCATGCGCTCGCCGGCGGGGTGCGGCGGGGCCGCGCCGCGCTCGTCAGTGTTCACCGGGGCCCCTCCCGTCGTGCGTGGTCGCGGCTGTCCTCGCACCGGGGCGCGAGGGCAGCCGGGACATCGCCTCGCCCACCTCGTGGAGTGCCCGGTCCACCACCTCCGGCCTGGCCCGACCGCGCTCCGCCGACATGGCGGCGAACCGCAACGCCCGCGGCAGCTCCGCCCAGCTCGCCGACGCCGCCCGCCCGGCCGCCGCCGGCAGCAGGCCGACTCCGGTCAGGACGGCGATGCGGTGCCGCTGGTGCCGGGCGGCGGCCCACAGGTCGTCGGTGTGCGCGGCCAGCGCGGACGTGTCCGTCAGCCGGTCCGCCAGGAACGCCAGGACCTCGCACGGCTCGTCCAGCCAGCTGCCCGGCAGCGGCGCCGCGGGGGCGCGGTCCTGCCGCACCAGCCACCGGTAGCGGGTGGCGGGCGGCACCGGGACGGGCACACCGAGCGCGTACGCGTCGCGCAGCTCCCCCTCGGGCCGGATCCCGGCCGGCGGGTTGAGCGCGGCGCGCAGCTCCGCGTCGGTCAGCCGGCCGCGGTACGGCCGGTGCCGGCCCTGCGGGAGCAGGGCGTCGAAGTGGTCCGTCAGCAGCCAGCGGTCCTCCCGGTGGTCCTCCAGCAGCACCCAGTGGGACACGTCGGCCCGGCCGTACTGTGGCGACCAGGGCAGGAAACGGGTGTTTCCGACGGCCAGGACGGCTCCTCGGGCGGCCAGCTCGCGGGCCAGCTCCGCACGCGCCGTCCGCCACCGGGCAGCGCCGCGGTAGCCGAGCTCCCGGCCGTCCCCGGTCCGGTCGATCCGCCGGTGGTGGGTGAAGGCGAGGCGGCCGCCGGGCAGGTCGGTCCGCACCGCAAGCCGTACCGCGTGGGCCAGGCGCCGGGCGGCGCCCGGCGCCTCCCGGTCCAGGTAGGCGACGAGGCTGGTGGTGTAGCAGCTCAGTTCCGGGACGCCGCCGTGCCGTGTCGCGGCCATGGGGGACTCCTTTCGGGGTGGTCCCTGTCGGGAATCAGATCGCCAGTTCCGCCAGGACGGAGTCGGCCGCGTCACCCACCACCGACAGCACGACCTCCGTGGTGCCGCCGCCGATGCCGAACAGCGCCGCCTGCGCCCGCAGCCGCTGCGCCCCCGTGACGGCGAAGCCCTCGGCGCCCTGGAGGTGGGCGCACTCGGTGAGCACCCGTTCCACCGTGGCGGCGGCGCTGCTCTTCAGGAGGGCCGCCGCCGTGGTGTCGTGCCGCGTGGCGACGCGGTCGGCCAGCTCCCCGGTGAGCGCGTGCAGCTGCCGCACCTGCACCAGGCAGGCGGCGAAGCGCTGCCGGACGCTCTCCAGGTGCCACAGCGAGCCGTCGCCCACCGGCCGGGCCATCAGACGCCGTTTGGTGTCCGCCAGCACCCGTCCGCACAGCGCGGTTCCCCACAGCGCGCCCGCCAGCCGTTCGACCGCGATGTGCGCGGCGAAGCCGGCCAGGCCCATCCCGGGGCGTCCAACGAGGTGGGCGCGCGGCAGCCGGACCCGCTCCAGCCGGAGGTGGCCGGTGCCGGAGCCGTCGAACAGGTCGGTGTCGGCCCGCTCGACGGTGACGCCCGGCGCGTCCGCCGGGACGAGCACCCAGGTGAAGCTGGTGAAGTGGCGGCCCGGCCGGTGCCTGGCGAGCACCAGGGCGTACTCGCACCAGGTCGCGTTGGTGATCCACCGCTTGACCCCGTCGACCTCCACCTCGGTGTCCCCCAGGCTCACCCGCGTGCCCAGCGCGGCGAGGTCGCACCCGGGCGACTCGTCCGTCGCGGCGAGTGCCACGGTGCGGGCGCCGTCGAGAGCGGCCCCGGCCGTCCTCCCCGCCGGGCCCGGTCCGCGCGCCGCGGCCAGCAGGGGTACGGCGGTGGCCAGCTGGACGCAGGACGCCAGGGTCGAGCCGATGCCGACGTGCGCGTCCGCTGCGGCGAGCAGCGCGCCGAGCCGGGCCGGTACCACTCCCGCCGCCGGATCACCGGCCCGGTAGACCCCGCGGAGCAGCCCGGCCGACCCCAGCGCGGCCCACACCCGCCGACCGTCCGCGTCCCGCGGGAGGGCGCCGAGCACGTCCGCCAGGGCCCCCGCGAACTCCTCCCGGCCCGGGTCCGCCGCCGGAGGTGCCGGCCGCACGCCGTTTCCGGCCGCCGTGCTCACGCGGTCTCCGGGGCGGTACCGGTCGCGGCGCGGGCGGCGCTCACGGCCCGCCACAGGCTTCCCGCGGTGGCGAACGTGGCGTCGTTGAGGTCCTCGTCGGGCAGGGAGACCCCGAGGACGTCCTCGATGGCGAACAGCAGGTCGATCGACCTCATGGAGTCCAGGCCGAGGTCGCGCAGCGGTGAATCGGCGGTGAGCGGCCGGTCGTTGAGGAATTGCAGGTGTGATCCGACCAGTTCGACGAATTTCGGGTCCACGGGGATGAGTCCCTCCCAGAGACGGCTTCTGCGGTCTTCGCGGGTTCCGGGTCCTACGGGTTCGCGGCGGCCCGCGCCCCGCCGAAGACCTCGCTGTCGGCAGCCAGCGCGGCGGCCAGCCGGGTCAGCAGCGCATCGGTGCCGGCCCCGCCCCGGTGCAGCCGCCGCAGCGTGATGAACGCCTGCACCGCGAGCTCGTTCCACTGGCGCACGTGCGCCTCCACCTCCGGCCCGGCCGGTCCGCCCGACCGGTCGCGGTACGCGGCGTGCAGTCCACGCGACCGGGCCAGCAGCCAGGTCTCCACGGTCAGCTGCTCCACCGCCCTCCCGGGATCGGGGCACTGCTCGTAGGCGGCCAGGTAGGCCGACGGCGGATCGACGTCGACGGCGGGGGCGGCCCGCGGCACGCCGCCGGCCGCCGGGGCGAAGCGCACCGCGCTCTGCACGCGAGGCAGTTCGTCCCAGCCGACCGTCCACCGGCCCGGAACGGCCGGCCCCCAGCGCGTCTCGTTGTGGTAGGCGTCGGTGACCAGGGCCCGGTCGCCGGAGCGCCGGACCAGGAAGCTGTGCGCCATGTGGCGCTTGCCGGCGTACGGCAGCCAGGGCATCCCGTAGGCGTCCCCCACCGCGTACACCGTGCCACCGTCCCCGGCCAGCTCGGCGGTCCCGGCGCCGGACAAGTCGGTCGCCGCCTCCCGCACCGTCAGACCGAGCCGGGCGACGCACTCCTCGACCTGCTGCGCCACGGGCGGTTCGACCGTGGGCAGCGCCGTCTCCGGGAGCCGTCCAGGCCGGAAGCGGAGCACCGCGCCCAGCACGAGGTGGCTGTCCGGTCCGTGGTACCGGTCGGCCAGTACGGCGAGGTTGACCTGAATGCAGTCCAGCAGCTCCGTCCGCACCGTGGACGGGATGGTGGACGGGGTGGTTGTCGGCATCTGGCGCCTCCGCCTCCTCCGGCTGACGTCTTCTCCGGGCGCTGCGGGAAAACGGCGCCGGCGAAACAGAATGGACCGGGAATCCATCGCGGGGGAACGCGACGGGGCCCGGCTTTCCCTCATGCTATTGCCGCCGGGTAATCCGGGGTCAAGCGGCGCGGCAAGCGGGGCCATAGCGGATTTTTATGGGGGCATAAAGCCGGTCGTTGGGCGGGTGCGCGCAAGCTGTGGCGCGGGACCGCGGACAGGTCCTAATGTGAGAACACCTGCCACGAAACCGGAGGAAGGTCTCATGTCCCTAATGGTCCGCAGCCCCGTGGAAACAGAACGTTTTCGCGCATGGGGACCGCATCAACTGGACGAGATCGCGGCTCGGTATGGAATACCTCCGGACCTCCAGGAATCCATACGCCTCGTTTCACGGGTCCTTCCCTTCCGAGTCAACGAATACGTCCTGTCCCATCTGATCGACTGGTCGGACGTGCCGGACGACCCGATGTTCCAGCTGGTCTTCCCGCAGCTGGAGATGTTGCGGGAACAGGACCGGCGGAGCCTGGTCCGGCTGACCGGCACCGACACCCGGCGGTCCGACGCCCGGGCCGCGGTGCGGCGGATCCGGGAGCGGCTCAATCCGCACCCCTCGGGGCAGCGGGAGTACAACGTGCCCAGCCTCGACGGCGAGCGGCTGTCCGGCCTCCAGCACAAGTACCGCGAGACGGTGCTGTACTTCCCCGGACACGGCCAGACCTGCCACGCCTACTGCACCTACTGCTTCCGCTGGGCGCAGTTCGTCGGCGAGCCCGGTCTGCGGTTCGCCGCTCGCGGACCGACGGGGCTGATCGCCTATCTGCACCGGCATCCGGAGGTGTCCGACGTCCTGGTCACCGGAGGCGACCCGATGGTGATGTCGACCGAGCGGCTGCGCTCCCACCTGGAGCCGCTGCTGGACGTGGAGACCGTGCGGACGATCCGCATCGGGACCAAGGCCGTCGCCTACTGGCCCCAACGGTTCGTCACCGACCGCGACGCCGACGACCTGCTCCGGTTCATGGAACGGATGACGGCCACCGGACGCCAGGTCGCCGTGATGGCCCACTTCAGCCACCCCCGCGAGCTCGGCACCGGCACGGCCCGCCGGGCCCTGGCACGGATCCTGTCCACCGGGGCCGTGGTGTACTGCCAGGCGCCGCTCATCGCCCACGTCAACGACCGGGCGGCGACGTGGAACGAGCTGTGGCGCACCGAACTGGCGGCGGGAGCGGTCCCGTACTACATGTTCGTCGAGCGCGACACCGGACCGCACGGTTACTTCCGGGTCCCGCTGGCCCGGGCCGTGTCGGTCTTCCAGGACGCCTACCGGCTCCTGCCGGGACTGGCCCGCACCGTACGCGGGCCGGTGATGTCCGCGACCCCGGGCAAGGTGGTCGTGGACGGTGTCGAGAGCGCCCCGGACGGGAAGTTCTTCAGGCTGCGGATGCTCCAGGCACGCGACCCCTCGCTCGTCGGGAGGCCGTTCCGGGCCCCCTACTCCCCCACCGCCTCGTGGCTGACGGAACTCGGCGCGGACCCCTCCACCCCGGCCGACATCGCCGCGGCGGTGCACGGCGCCGCCGGCGCCGCGCCGTCCCGCGCCGGGTCCGCGGGACAGTGGCGAGAGGAGCACCGGTGACCGGCCCCGGCGCGGCAGTTCCCGCCGCCCCCCGTCAGCTGTCGCCCAACCTGGCCCTCAACGAACTCGTCGAGCGGCGCAGGGCGGCCGGCGACTCCCTGGTCCACCTCGGGTTCGGCGAGGCCCGGCTGCCCGCCTTCGCCCCCCTGACGGCACGGCTCACCGCCGGCGCGCACCGCAACGCCTACGGCCCGGTCGCCGGCGCCGCGCCGGTGCGGGAGGCCGTGGCGGGCTACTTCGCCCGGCGCCGGATGCCCACCGATTCCGATCAGGTGGTCGTCGGCCCCGGCAGCAAGCCCCTGCTGACGGCGCTGCAGTTCGCCGTCCCCGGCGACGTGCTGGTCCCCCGTCCCTGCTGGAACTCCTACGCCCCACAGGTGCGGCTGGCGGGCAAGAAGGCGTTCGGCGTGCCGATCCCCGCCGAGTGCGGCGGCGTGCCCGAGCCGGACGCCCTGCGCAGGACCCTGCACGCGGCCCGGGCGGCCGGTCATGATCCGCGCGTCGTGGTGCTGACCCTGCCGGACAACCCGACCGGCACCCTGGCTCCTCCGCGTCTGGTGCGGGAAGTCTGCGCGGTGGCCGAGGAGGAGGACCTCCTGGTGGTCTCCGACGAGATCTACCGGGACACCGTGCACGACCCGGCCACCACGCTGCTCGGCCCGGCCGAGGTGGCGCCCGGGCGCACCGTGGTCACCACCGGCCTGTCGAAGAGCCTGGCGATCGGCGGCTGGCGCATCGGGGCCGTCCGGTTCCCCGCCGGCTCCCTGGGTGAACGGATCCGTGCGGAGGTCCTCTCCGTGGCCAGCGACATGTGGTCCGCCCTGGCGGGTCCGATGCAGGAGGTCGCGGAGTACGCGTTCGGGGAGCCCCCCGAGATCCGTCGGCATCTGGCCGCCTGCGCCCGGCTGCACGGCGCGGTGGCGCGCGCGGTCCACCGGGCCGCCGTGGGCGCGTCGGCCCGCTGCCGGCCGCCGACCGCCGGCTTCTACGTCTACCCCGACTTCGAACCGGTCCGCGGGGAACTGGCCGCACGGGGCGTCACCGACTCCGGCTCCCTCCAGCTCCACCTGCTGGACAGGTACGGCGTCGCGGTGCTGGCCGGCCACCATCTCGGCGACAGCCACGGCGCGCTGCGCTTCAAGGCCGCGACCAGCATGTTGTACGGGGACACCCGGAAGCAGCAGGAGGCGGCCCTGGACGCCGCCGACCCGCTGCGGCTGCCGCACGTCGGCACCGTCCTCACCAGGATCGAGGAGGCCTTCCGGGGGCTGTCCTCACGGAACGCCGGGGAGGCGGCATGAGCGGCGACACGATCAGGGACGTCCGCGCGACGGTGATCAGCACGGCGGCCGAGGTGCTGGCGGTCGACAGCGGCGTACTCGCCCGCGACGGCGAGCTGCACCGGCTGCCGACGTTCAACTCCTTCCGCATGGTCGAGCTGGTGGAGCGGATCGAGGAACTGCTCGGCGTCGAGGCCGACCCCTCCGGCCTCACCCCCGAGACCCTGCGCACGGTGGACGGCTTCTGCCGGCTCTTCGAGCGGGCGGCAGGCCCGCCCGCCGACCCGGCGGCACTGCTGGAGCAGATCCGGCCCGTGGTCCGCGAACACACGGCACGGACCGACCGGGACGCCTCCTTCCCGGTGGAGGCACTGGAGGCACTGCGCCGCAGCGGTCTGCTCGGCCTGCTCGTCCCGGTGCGGTACGGCGGTCTGGGCGGCACGACGTCCGACATGCTCGCAGTCGCGGGCGGACTGTCCCGCGAGTGCGTGTCGGTCGGGATGATCTACGCGATGCACTGCCAGCAGGTCGCGGCGCTGACCGGGCACGCGTCGGAGGAACTGCGGGCGGCGCTGCTGCCCCGGGTGGCCCGGGGCGAGCTCTACGTGGGCTCGGTCACCACCGAGCCGGGCAAGGGCGGCCACCTGCTGACCTCGGCCTCGCCGCTGGGCAGCGACGCGTCGGTGCTGCGTCTGGAGCGGATGGCACCGGTCGTCACCGGCGGTGCCCACGCCGACGGCTTCCTCGTCTCGATGGCCGCTCCCGACGCGACCTCACCGAACCGGGTGTCGCTGGTGTACGCCGACCGGGACCAACTGGAGATCACCGTCACCGGCGGCTGGAACCCGCTGGGCATGCGCGCCACGCACAGCGTCCCGATGCGGCTGGCCGGCGACGTCCCGGCGCACCAGGTGGTGGGCGGGCCCGGCGGGTTCCGCGACATCGTGCTGCGCACCTTCGCACCCCTGGCCCACGTGGGCTGGGCCGCCTGCTGGCTGGGTGCCGCCGATGGCGCCCTGGCCCGGGTGGTGCGGTTGCTGCGCGCGGAGCGGGACCGCCGCGACCTGGGGTCGGAGCTGCTGCTGCGGCGGCTGTCCCGGGCCCGCCAGCACCTGGACACGGTGCACGCCGTGCTGCGGCACGCGACCGGGGTGCTGGGGGACCCGGCGACCGACGTGACGTCCCCGCCGGTGCAGCTCCTCCTGAACGCGGTGAAGCTGACCGCCTCCGAGAAGTGCCCCGCCGCCGTGGACGAACTGATCGAGCTCACCGGCATGTTCCACGGCTATCTGCGCGACTCCCCCCTGGCCCTCGAACGCACCCTGCGGGATCTGCGCTCGGCCCCGCTGAACTACAGCAACGACCGTCTGCACGCGGCGGACGGTGCGCTGGTCCTCATGGACCGGGACGTCCGCCACGCCTGACGGCTCCGAGAAGCCCCGGAGAGTCCCCCGAGGAAACCCCGAGCAAGGAGCGACCATGAGATACCTGATCACCGGGGGAGCCGGGTTCATCGGCTCCCGTCTCGGCGAGGCCCTCCTCGCCGGCGGGCATTCGCTGCTGGTGCTCGACGACCTGTCGACGGGAAGCCCGCCCGGCGCCCCGGCCGCCGCGTACGGCGAGCGGTACACCTTCGTCCGGGGGAGCGTGCTGGACCGGGGCCTGGTGGACGAGCTGGTCGAGCAGTGCGACGCCGTGGTGCACCTGGCAGCGGCAGTCGGCGTCCGGCTGGTCGTCGAACGGACGCTGCGGTCGTTGGCCACCAACGTGCTGGGCACGGAGGCGGTGGCCCGGGCCGCCCACCGGTTCGGCAGGAGGCTGCTGCTGGCCAGTACGAGCGAGATCTACGGCAAGAACGCGGACGTGCCGCTGCGGGAGGACTCCGACCGGATCCTCGGCAGCCCCGAAGTGGCGCGGTGGTCCTACAGCGAGGCGAAGGCAGTCGACGAGTCCCTGGTCAACGCCTACCACCGGGAGCACGGCCTGGAGTCGGTCGTCGTGCGCTTCTTCAACACCGTCGGCCCCGGGCAGAGTCCCGCGTACGGGATGGTGATTCCCCGGCTCGTCCGCCAGGCGGTGGAGGACCGTCCCCTCACCGTCTACGGGAACGGCCTGCAGACGCGTTGCTTCATGCATGTCGACGACGCGGTGGAAGGAGTCCTCCGGCTGTTGGAGGACGAGCGCTCGATCGGCGGGACGTTCAATCTCGGATCCTCCGAGGAGATCAGCGTCCTCGGCCTCGGGAGGCGCGTCATCGAACTCACCGGGTCGAACTCGGAGATCACCTTCGTACCTCATGAGGAAGCCTACGGAAAACATTCGGAAGAACCGCTGCGCCGCGTGCCGGACACGACCCGGGTGAGGAAGCTGACGGGCTGGCGGCCGAGGCGATCGCTGGACGACGTGCTGCGGGACGTGATCTCGGAGGTCCGCGTCGGCTCCGTCGTCGCCGGCTAGTCCCTAGGAGGAATTCGTGACATACGATTACGCGGTAGTGGGGCTCGGTTATGTGGGCATGCCCCTGGCCAGGGCTGCGGCCGCGGTCGGCGGCCGCGTCGTCGGGTTCGACGTGGCGGCGCACCGGGTGGAGATGCTCAACACCGGGCGGTCACCCGTCGACACGGTGTCCGACGCCGAGCTGGCCGTGATGCTGGAACAGGGGTTCACGGCGACGACCGACCCGGCGGTGCTGGCCGCCAGCGACACGATCGTCATCTGCGTACCCACCCCGCTGGACGGCGACCACCGGCCCAATCTCGGCCAGGTGTGCGCCGCCGCGGAGACCGTCGGAGCGCACCTGCGCGCGGGCACCCTGGTCGTCCTGGAGTCCACGATCTGGCCGGGAGCCACCGAGGGCGTGGTGCTGCCCATCCTGGAGCGGTCCGGTCTCAGGGCGGGCAGGGACTTCGGCCTGGCCTACTCCCCGGAGCGGATCGACCCGGGGAATCCGCACTACGGGGTGCAGAACACCCCGAAGCTGGTCGCGGGGTACACCCGGGCCTGCGGGGACCGGGCGGCGGCGTTCTACGGAAAGTTCGTCGCCGAGGTCGTCCCGGTCTCCGGGATCCGCGAGGCGGAGCTGTCCAAGCTGCTGGAGAACACCTACCGGAGCGTCAACATCGCGCTCGTGAACGAGATGGCGATGTTCTGCGACGAGCTGGACATCGACCTGTGGGAGTCGATCGAGGCGGCGGCCACCAAGCCGTTCGGGTTCGAGCGCTTCCTGCCCGGCCCCGGGGTCGGCGGTCACTGCATACCCGTCGATCCGGTCTACCTCGCGCACACGGCCCGCGGCCTGGGCCGTCCCTTCCGGCTCGTCGAGCTGGCCGTGGAGGTCAACGAGCGGATGCCCGGGCACGTGTTCAGCCGGATCCAGCACACGCTGAACACCGTGGGCAGGTGCACCAACGGTGCGCGCGTCCTCCTCGTCGGCGTGACGTACAAGCCCGACGTGTCGGATGTGCGGGAGACCCCCGCGGTCCCGCTCGCCCGCGCTCTGCGCCGGGCCGGCGCGCACGTCGTCTTCACCGATCCCCTGATCGGGGAATGGGTGGTGGACGGCGAGCCGGTCGACAGGGAGGAGGATCTGGCGGCGGCGGCCGCCTCGTGCGACATCGCCGTGCTCCTCCAGCCGCACCGGACGCTGGACCTGCGCGACATCACGGCGGGTGGCTGCCCGGTCCTGGACACCAGAGGAGTCATGCCGGCAGACCCTCGGGTCAGTCGGCTGTAAGGCCCCACGGACACCGCCCAGCGGAACGGGAGAGCGCATTGCGAAGGCTACTTGTGGTTGTCGCGCACGGGGACGACGAGACCCTCGGGGCGGGCGCCACCCTGGCACGGCTGAGCGACGCCGGCGTCCGCGTCCGGCTGTGCGTACTGACCGACGACGACGGTTCCCGGCACCGCAGTCCGCACCGGGCCGCCAACCGGTCACTGGCGGTCAAGGAGGCCGCCCGGATCCTGGGCATCGCCGAAGTCGCCGTACACGGCCACGGCGACAACCGGCTCGACCGGGTCGGCCAGCTGGAGCTCAACAGGCTCGTCGAGGACGAGATCCGGGCCTTCGACCCGGACACCGTCCTCACCTCCAGCCTGGCCGACCTCAACCGGGACCACCGGCTGGTGAGCTCGGCGGTCCGGGTGGCGGCCCGGCCCGGGCGCAGCGATGTCGGCGAGATCCGCTGCTTCGAGGTCAGGTCGGCAACCGACTGGGGGGAGGCGTCCGGCATCCGGCCGTCCTTCTCCCCGAACTGCTGGCAGGCCGTCTCCGAGGAGCACCTGGAGCGCAAACTGGCCGCGCTGCGCGCCTACGGCCAGGAGGTCGAACCGTGGCCGCTGCCCCGGAGCGAGGGGGGTGTCAGAGCGCTCGCCGCGTACCGGGGCTCGCAGGTGGCGGTCCCGCTCGCCGAGGCGTTCGAGACACCGAGGGTCGTCCACGTGTAGCGACCCGGTGCACCGCCCGCGGCGGGCGGTGCACCGGGTCGCTACGGGAAGACCGCCGGCGCCCACCCGCCGCGTCCGGCCGGTGACCAGCGCGCCCGGACCCAGCCCTCCCGGAGCGGACGTGCCCGGCGAGCGCCGGCAGGTCGCGGGCGGGGCCGCAGACGCCGTGGACACGGCCGGACGGGACGGGTGTGCGAAGCGGAGGATCCCCGGCGGGGAGAAGGAGGCCCTCGGCTCCTTGCCGCCGATGCCGACGACGGTGGTGCGGTCGGCGGACCGGGCGGCGCCGACGGTCTCCGTGCGCCCGACGCGCTCCACGGCGGCGCCCGCGTTCCCGATTGACGCCCGCCCCCACCCATTCCTATGGTGTTCGACAGGAAACCATGGGCACCGGGAGCGTTGCTATGAGCGGCACGACGAGCGGTTTCGAGCAGGCGCGCAAGACCGCGGCGGGGCTGGCGTACTCCCCCGGGTTCGGGAACGAGCACAGCGGGGAGGCCGTCCCCGGAGCGCTTCCGGTGGGCCGCAACTCCCCGCAGCGCGCTCCCCTGGGGCTCTACGCCGAGCAGCTCAGCGGTACCGCCTTCACCGAGCCCCGCGCCCACAACCGCCGCTCCTGGCTGTACCGCATCCGCCCCTCGGCCGCCCATCCGCGCCTGGTCCGCACCGGGAACGGGAGCCTGCGCGGCGCCCCCTTCGCCGAGACCGCCCCGGACCCCAACCGGCTGCGCTGGGACCCGCTGCCCGACCCCGCGCCCGGCACCGACTTCCTGGCCGGGCTGTGGACCCTGGGCGGCAACGGCGACGCCGCCCGGCGCGAGGGCGTCGCCGTCCACCTCTACGCCGCCGACGCGCCCATGGAGCGGGTGTTCGGCGACGCCGACGGCGAACTGCTGATCGTGCCCGAGCGCGGCGGACTGCTGCTGCGCACCGAGTTCGGCCTGCTGGCCGCCGCACCGGGCCAGGTGGCGCTGATCCCGCGCGGGGTGCGCTTCCGCGTCGAGCCGCTGGACCCGCTCGTGCGCGGCTACGTCTGCGAGAACATGGGCCGCCCCTTCACCCTCCCCGACCTCGGCCCCATCGGCGCCAACGGCCTGGCCAACCCCCGGGACTTCCTCGCCCCCACCGCGGCCTTCGAGGACGTCGAGGGCCCGGTGGAGGTGGTGACCAAGTTCTGCGGCGACCTGTGGACGGCCACCTGGGACCACTCGCCCCTGGACGTCGTCGCCTGGCACGGCAGCCATGTGCCGTACGTCTACGACCTGCGCCGCTTCAACGTGATCGGCAGCATCAGCTACGACCACCCCGACCCGTCGGTCTTCACCGTCCTCACCTCGCCGTCCGACACCCCGGGCCTGGCGAACGCGGACTTCGTGGTGTTCGCCCCGCGCTGGCTGGTCGGCGAGGACACCTTCCGGCCCCCCTACTTCCACCGCAACGTGATGAGCGAGTACATGGGCCTGATCGAGGGCGCCTACGACGCCAAGCGGACCGGCCCGGGCGGCTTCGTCCCCGGCGGGGGCTCACTGCACAACATGATGTCGGCGCACGGACCGGACCGGGAGACCTTCGAGCAGGCGAGCGCCGCCGAGCTCGTACCGCGGAAGGTGGACGACGGCCTCGCCTTCATGGTCGAGACCCGCTGGCCGGTGGTGCTCACCGCGCAGGCCCGCGACGCGGAGCACCTCCAGGACGGCTACGACGAGGTGTGGCAGGGGCTGGGGCGCCACTTCAGGGCCTGACGCGGCGCCCCGGCACCGCGTACGGTGATCCGCGTCGTGGCACGGCGCCGCCGTGTGCACCACCGCACCGCCCAGAAGCCGTACCGCCGCACCCCGTCAGGCCGTCCGGAGGCCGCCGTGACCGTCTTCGCCCCCGACTCGCTCGCGCTGAACCGCAAACTGCCGCTGTGGTACCAGGTCTCGCAGTCGCTGCGGGCCTCGATACTCGGCCGCTCCCCCGGCGCGCCGCTGCGCCTGCCGACCGAGGAGCGGCTCGCCGAGCACTACGGCGTCAGCGTGCTGACCATGCGCCAGGCGCTCAAGGAGCTGGAGAACGAGGGGCTGATCAGCCGGCACCGGCGGCGCGGCACGTTCATCGAGCCCGGCGCCCGCAGCGGGGCGCCGGTACGGCTGCTGGGCTCGGTGGACGCCATCGTGGCCCAGCAGTCGGGCGAGGAGACCGCCCTGCTGGGCCACGGCCCGGCACCGGTCCCCGGGGACCTGGCCGAGCACTTCCCGGATCTCTCCGAGGCGGTGTCCTACCGGCGGCTGCGCCGCGACCGGGACAGCGGCGATCCGACCAACTGGGCCGACAACCTGGTCCGTCCCGAACTCGCCGCCCGCATCGACCCGGACGACCTGGTCCGCTGGCCGATGACGAAGGTGCTGCGCGACACGGTGGGCGTACGGATCAGCCGCATCACCGACACCGTCCAGGCCCGGCTCGCCGACCCCGAGACGGCCGGGCTGCTCGACGTCCCGCTGCTCAGCCCCATCCTGCACTACACCGGCGTCACCTACGACGACACCGGCCGGGTGGTGGACGTGGCCCGCATCCGCTACCGCGGCGACCGCTTCTCGTTCTCCGTCACCGTGGAGGCGGACTGACCGCCGCCCGTACCATGCGGGCGGGGACGCGGGAGACGGGCGACAGCGGTGTACGGCGGCGGACCGACAGGGGTGAGCGACGGGGTGTGTGACGGGGCGGCGGACGGCGGGGCGCTCCCGCTCGACGAGCTGATGCCCTGGTCCGTCCGGCCGCTCCGGCCGGGCCGGGGCTGGGTGCTGGCCTCCGACCCGGCGTCCCTGCGGGCCCGCTGGGCCGCGCTGCTCCGGGCCCGGGGCGCCGAGCGCGAGAGGCTGTTCGTTCCGACCCGCGCCCGTACGACACGCTCCGCCGTGCCCCGGCTGCCCGGTCCGGCCGGAGCGGCGGCCGCGTCCACCGGGCGGCTCGACCGGGAGGACGGGCCCTGCCCGGAGCCGGTGCGGGTGCTGGCCGGGCTCCACGACCGGCAGTGGCTGATACCGGACCAGCGGCTCCTCGACGCCGCCCGGCCGGAGCTGTGGCGGGTCGCCGACGAACGGCAGATCCACCTGGTCGAGACCGCCCCCGCGCCCCGCGCACCCGTCCTGGAGGCGGTCTTCACCACGCTGCCCGCCGTCAGCGCTCCGGCACCCCCCGAGACCCGGGCGGCCCGCCCCGACCGCGTCCGGCCCCTGTACCGGCGCCCCGGCGGCCGGGAGCCCAACCTCGCCCCCGGGCTGCCCGCTCTGCTCTCCGCCCGGCTGGGCACCGCGGTGACGGCCGAGGACGTCCTCGCCTGGACCGCCGCCGCGCTGCGCCCGGGCCCCGCGGGCCCGGCCGTACCGCTCACCGCGGACCGCGCGGTGTGGGAGGAGGGCGTCGCGCTGGGCCGCCGGCTGCTGTGGATCCACACCCGGGGCACCCGCTGCGGCGACGGCACCCGGCCGCGGCTGCCGGGCGGCCGGCGCCCCTACGTACGGGCCGCCCTGCCCGGCCGGCCGGCCCCGGACGGGCTGCGCCACGACGCGGACGAGGAGGCCCTGTGGCTGGGGGACGGCCGGATAGCCCCGGTGGCACGGGCCGCCTGGGAGTTCGAGGCGGGCGGCGCGCCGGTGCTCCGGGAGTGGTTCGCCCGCCGTACGGCACCGGCCGGGCCCGGCACGCTGGAGGCGGTGCGGCCCGCCCGCTGGCCGGCGGAGTGGACCTCCGAGCTGCTGGAGCTGATCACCGTGCTCACCCTCCTCGACCGGCTGAGCGGTCCGCGGGAGGAACTCGCCCGGCGGCTGGCCGGCGCTCCCGCGATCGGCACCGCGGAGCTGCGCGCGGCCGGGGTGCTCCCGGTGCCGCCGGGCGCCCGGCGGCCGGCGTCCGTCCTGGACCACCCCGAGGAGGGCCCGGAGGGACAGCTCGCCCTGCTCTGAGCTCTGCTCCGGGCTCTGCTCCGGCCGGTCGGCACCCGTGCCACCGGGGACGGCGGTACACGGGCAGCACTCAGGGCCGGGCGTCGCCGCCCGGCCCTCGGTGGGAAGTCAGGATCGGCGCGCGGTCAGGCGCGCCCGCCGAAGATGGAGCGCCGCAGCCGCCGCAGCGGTGCGAACAGCGACACCCTGGCACTCCGGTTCCCCGACCGGGTGCGTGCGGTGTCGCGCGTGGTCAGCTCGCGCATGAGCGTGGTGGCCTCCGCCGTGTCATCCTGGGGGACGGCGGGACCGGCCAGCACGCTCAGGTGCCGGTCCAGGCGCGAACTGGTCGCACCGCTCCCGCACTGGATCGCAGGGACTCGTGCCCTGCTGCGCACCGTTATCTGTTCCATGACTCTCCCCACCCATACGAGGGCTCCCGGCCCGGGCAGGGTAACCCTATCTCCCGACCGTGACCCACGGGTATTCCGGTCATCGGATTCAGCTTCCCCGCAAGGGGATTGACGAACACAGTACGAGACATCAGCATCCGATCACGCCAGGGGACGGGGGACACGCGATGGACACGGAACGGCTGCTGGCCGACCGGTACCGCCTCACCGCCGAGTTGGGCCGCGGCGAGGTGGGCGTGGTGTGGCAGGCGCACGACGAGGCGCTGGGCAGGCAGGTCGCGGTCAAGGAGATCCGGGCGGCCGAGGAGCTCGCCCCGGACGAGGTCCGGCGGCTGTACACCCGCCTGGAACAGGAGGCCATGACCGCCGGCCGCATCTCGCACCGCAACGCCACCACCGTGCACAACGTGGTGGTCGAGGACGGCCGCCTGTGGATCGTGATGGAACTGGTACGGGGGCTGTCCCTGAAGGACGTGCTGGCCGCGGAGGGATCGGTGTCCCCGGCCCGCGCCGCGCGGATCGGGGCGGAGGCGGCCTCGGCACTGCGCAACGCGCACGAGGCGGGGATCTGGCACCGCGACATCAAGCCCGCCAACATCCTGCTGGGCAATGGGGGCACCTCCCGTGCCGAAGGCCGAGGGGGAAACCGGGTGGTGCTCACCGACTTCGGCATCTCGCTGGTGAAGGCCGACACCGTGCACGCCCGGACCGGGGAGCCGGTCGGTGCTCCGGAGTTCACCGCGCCCGAGTGCGCCCGGGGCGCCGCGCCCGGACCGGCCTCGGACATGTGGTCGCTGGGCGTCCTGCTGTACCTGGCCGCGACGGGCGTCTCCCCGTTCCGCCGCGACACCGCGGCGAAGACCCTGCGGGCCCTGGCCTCGTACACCGACGCCGACCTGCCGCCGGTACGGGAGGCGGGCCCGCTGGCGGCGGTGCTGGAGGGGCTGCTGCGGGCGGATCCCGAAGAGCGCCCGACGGCCGCCGCCGTCGAGCGGCTGCTGTGGGTGGCCGCGGCCGGGGGCACTCCGCGCCCCGCCCCGGGGCCGTCCGCGGACCGCGCCGACCGCACCGGGGAGTCCCCCCGGTCCGCGCCCTCCGGGGATCCGGCGGACGACGGGGGCGCCGGGCCCGACGCCGGCCGGCGTCGGGCACCGGCCGACGCGCCCGGGCCGCCGGCCGGTTCCGGGTCCGCGCCGTCCGCCCCGGGGGGCGACCGGGGGCCGTGGGTGCTGCCGGTGACCATCCTGGTGGTGCTGGTGGCGCTGCTGGCGGCCCTCGCGGCGGCCGTCGCGGCCCGGTAGCGGCGGGCCGGCCGGCGGGGCACGGAACGGGGACGTCCCGGAAAACCCGCGTGCGCGCGGCGCGGTGGTGCCGGATCATGAGGCCCATGTGTGCCGACCATCCCGCCCGGCCGACCGAGGAAACCCTGCCCGTCCGTCCGCCCACCCGCCCCTCCGCCCACCTCCCCTCCCGGCTGTCCGCGCAGCTCTCCTCCCGGCTGCCCGTCCGGCTGGGCATCGACGACAGCGACTCCCCCTCCGACGTGATCGACGCCCTGTTCCTGGGTCGCTTCACCACTGGCGAACAGCCGCACGCCCACGGCCGCTCCCTGAACCGGGCCGGCAAGGGGCTGTCCCTGCTGCCGCCGGACGCGCTGGTGCTGCGCTCGGCGCGCGACGGCGGACGGGAGACGGTCCTCGCCGAGGGCGAGGGCTGGACGGTGCTGGTCTCCCGCTGGAACCAGGGCGTCGACGTGACGGTGACGGCCGTCAGCGAGGAACTGGCCGAACGGACGCTGCGGGCGGCCCTGGACGGCGCCGACGAGGAGCCGGAGCCCGCGCCCGAGGACGTCACCATGGGTTTCTGGTACAACTCGCCGCGCCGCGGCCCGCACCGCACCACGCGCCGGATCACGGCCGGGAGCTGGGAGGAGATCCGCGGCAACTACCCGGCCCCGGTCGCCGAGGCCATGGACGGCCTGATGAAGACCTCCCCGGACGACATCACGGGCCGGCTGCTGCTGCTCCACGGCCCACCGGGCACCGGCAAGACCTCGGCCCTGCGCACCCTGGCCCGTTCCTGGCGGGACTGGTGCCAGGTGGACTGCGTACTCGACCCGGAGCGGCTGTTCAACGAGGTCGGCTACCTCATGGACATCGCCGTCGGCCAGGAGGACGACGGTCCGGACGGCAAGCGCTGGCGGCTGCTTCTCCTGGAGGACTGCGACGAGCTGATCCGCGGCGAGGCCAAGCACGCGACCGGCCAGGCACTGTCGAGGCTGCTGAACCTCACCGACGGGCTGCTGGGCCAGGGCCGCAACATCCTGGTCGGCCTGACCACCAACGAGGACCTGGAACGGCTGCATCCGGCGGTGGTTCGGCCCGGCCGCTGCCTGGCCCGGATCGAGGCCGGCCCGCTGACCCGTGCCGAGGCGGTGCGGTGGCTGGGCCGGGAGGAGGGCGTCGGCCGGGACGGCGCGACGCTGGCCGAGCTGTACGCGCTGCGCCGGGGCACCGTCCCGGCCGCGGTGTCCGGGCCCGGTACGGCCGAACAGGGGCTGTACCTGTGACGGACCCGGCGCCCGAGCGGCGGGTGGCGGAGCTGACGGCGCGTCGGGCACGCGGCGAGCCGCTGAAGTACCTGTACTTCTGGGGGCACTCCCCCCGGCGGGGCGCTCCGGTGGGCCCGGAGTGCCTCAGCCAGTGGTGGCCCGCCCCGTTCACCGTGGCGGGTGTCGCCTACGCCACCGCAGAGCACTGGATGATGGCCGCCAAGGCGCGGCTGTTCGGGGACGGGGCGGCCGAGGAGCGGGTGCTCGCCGCGGCGGAGCCCGGTGCGGCCAAGGCCGCGGGCCGTACCGTGCGCGGCTTCGACGAGGGGGTCTGGGCCGGGCACCGCTTCGGCATCGTGGTCGAGGGGAACGTCCACAAGTTCGGGCAGCACCCGGACCTGCGCGCCTTCCTGCTCGCCACCGGGGACGCCTCCCGGGCCGGGGGGCGCCGGGGAGGCCGGGTGCTGGTGGAGGCCAGTCCGCTGGACCGGATCTGGGGCATCGGTCTGGCCGCCGACGACGAACGCGCGGCCGACCCGGCGCAATGGCGCGGGCTCAACCTGCTGGGCTTCGCCCTGATGGCGGCGCGGGAGCGGCTCGCCGCGGGCTGACCCGCGCGGGGCGGCGGAACCGGTCCGGGGTCCGGCGCGGTCAGCTCTCCGGACCGTACCCGGCGCGCAGGGCGGCCTCGACGGCGGCCAGCGCGGCGGCCCGGTCCAGGCCCAGCCGCCGGGCCCGCCGGACGTACTCCGCGGCGGCCGCGGCGGCCTCGCGGGCGGCGGCGTCCCCGGCCGCGGCCACGAAGGTGCCGTGGCGTCCCCGGGTCTCGATCACCCCGTCCGCCTCCAGGGCCCGGTACGCCTTGGCCACGGTGTTGGCCGCCAGGCCCAGCTCCCCGGCCAGCGCGCGCACGGTGGGCAGCCGGTGGCCGACCGGCAGCGCACCGCCGCGGGCCTGTTCGGCGATCTGGGCGCGGAGCTGCTCGTACGGGGCGGTGGGGGCGTCCGGGTCCACGGTGATCCTCAGGGGCACGGCACATCTCCTGCTGCGGGAGGTACTCGGGGCGCCGGGCGGGGTGCCGTGGCGCGCCGACGATTCTGCACCAATCCCCCGCCGGTTTCCGCCGGTCCACGGCGGCCGGAACCGGGGAGGTCCGGGTTCAGCTCGGCCGCGGCCGGTGGCCGACCTTGCCGAACGCCTCGGCGAGCACGGCGAGCTGCTCGCGGTCGAGGACGTCGACGAGTACCTCGCGCACCGCCTCCACATGGCCGGGCGCGGCCTCGCGCAGTGTCTCGCGCCCGGTGTCGGTGAGCACCGCGAAGACGCCGCGGACGTCGCTGGGGCAGGCGCGGCGCCGTACCAGGCCCCGCTTCTCCAGCTGGCCGACCTGGTAGGTCAGGCCGCTCTTGGAGGCGATCAGCCGTTCGGCCAGCTCGGTCATGCGGAGTTCGCCTCCGGGGGCCGCCGCGAGGTGGACCAGGATCTCGTACTGCGGGTGGGACAGGCCCGCGTCCTGCTTGAGCTGCTGGTCCAGGCACCGGTTGACGCGGTGCCACGCCTGCAGGAAGCCCTTCCAGGCCGCCATCTCCAGCTCGTCCAGCCAACGGGGCTCGTTCATGGTGCCATTCTACGCGGTTGTTCAAATTTGAATCTAAAACTACACTCGCCGAGTCAGTGATTCGAATTCGAACCACAACTTCGAGGAGCCCGTATGACCGCCCCCACCGGCATGTACGACGGCACCACCCGGTACACCGGCGCGCCCGCCACCGCCCCGGGCCCGGCGACCCCGACCCCGGCCCAGGACGCCGGACTCCTGCTGCTGCGTCTCGCCCTCGGCCTGATCATGGCCGTGCACGGCACGCAGAAGCTCTTCGGCTGGTTCGACGGCGGAGGGCTGGAGGGCACCGAGCAGTTCTTCGCCTCGGTCGGCTACCCGGCCGCGGGGACGATGGCCCTGGTCGCCGCCCTCACCGAGACCCTGGGCGGGCTCGCCCTCGTCCTCGGCCTGCTCACCCCGCTCGCCGGGGCCGCGGTGCTGGGCACCATGCTCAACGCGGTGGCCGTCAAGTGGGACGGCGGCTTCTTCTCGCCCCAGGGCGTGGAGTACGAGCTCCTCCTCGTCGCGGCCGCCGCCGCGCTCGCCCTCGCCGGCCCCGGCCGCTGGGCGGTGGACCGCGCCCTGCCCGTCCTGCGCTCGCACCGGCTCTCCCACGGCGTCGCCGCCGTCGCGCTCGGCGCCGCGGCGGCGGGCCTGACCCTGCTGGTCCGCTCCTGACCCACCCCCTGCGCCCCGGCCCCGGGAGGTCCGTCCCCCGAACCGGGCGGGCCGCTCCGCGGGGGTTCTCTGTGGCCCCGCTCAACGGCGCCTTAACGGCGGCATAAGGATCGCCGGACCAGGCCGGAAGGCCCTGGAAGGGGCTTCGAACGCGGCTAACGTGCGTGCTGCCGGGCCCCGTTCGCGGGGGGACGGGGCCGGCTCCCCCACCCGTACCACCCGCCCCCGTGGCTGGAGGAGTACCGCAGATGACCGTTAGCCGCAGGGCCGCCGCCCTCGTAGCCGCCGGCACGGCGCCGTTCGCCCTGTGCCTGCCGACCGCCGCGCCCGCCGCCGCCCACGGCTCCCTGACCGACCCGGTCAGCCGGGTGGCCGCCTGCCACGCCGAAGGGCCGGAGGCGCCGCGGTCCGCGGCGTGCAAGGCGCTCGTCGCCGCCGGCGGGACCCAGCCGCTGTACGACTGGAACGAGGTCAACATCGCCGACGCCGCGGGACACCACCGCCGGATCATCCCGGACGGGGAGCTGTGCAGCGCGGGCCGCGACAAGTACAAGGGCCTGGACCTGCCCCGCTCCGACTGGCCCGCCACCCCCATGACCGCCGGCGACCACACGTTCCGCTACCGGGCCACCGCACCGCACAAGGGCACGTTCGAGCTCTACATCACCAGGGCCGGCTACGACCCGGCCAAGCCGCTGGCATGGTCGGACCTGGAGCCGGAGCCCTTCGCGAAGGTCACCGGCCCCCGGCTGGAGAACGGCTCCTACGTCTTCTCCGGCACCGTGCCCGAGCGGTCCGGCCGTCATCTGGTCTACAGCGTCTGGCAGCGCTCGGACAGCCCGGAGGCGTTCTACACCTGCTCCGACGTCGTCTTCGGTGGCGGCAACGGCGGCGGCAACGGTGGCGGCGGTGCCGGTACCGCACCGGCCGCGCCGACCGACGAGCAGATCCGGGAGAGCGCGGAGAAGTCCACCGTGAGCCATGACGGGCACGGCGGCGACGAGCACGGTGAGAAGCGGCAGACCGCCCCCCTCCCCGCCGACGGCACCGGCAGGCCGGCCGAGCCTGCCGGGAAGACCGGGGCCGATAAGACGGAGACCGGGAAGACCGAGACCGGGACCGGGAGGACCGAGGGGTCCGGGAAGGTTCCGAACGGCGCCGCCGCTTCCCCGGCCGGGGACGGCGGGGACAGTGGGGACGGCGGGCAGCAGGTGCACCTCGCCGAGACCGGTGGCGACGACAGCACCACCGCCGTCGCCCTCGGCGGCGCCGCGGCCGTCATGCTGGGCGGAGCCGTGCTGCTGGTCACCGCGCGCCGTCGCTCGGCCCGGCCCCGCCACCGCGCCTGACCCGGCGGTCCGGCACCCACGATCGCGCCGCCGTCGCCCGTCTGCCCCTCCGGGGCGACGGTGGCGCCCCGGCCTCCCCGTACGTACCGCGGGGAGGGGAGGCCGGGGCTCGCCCCGCGCCGGGGACTCCGCCCGAGACGGCGGCGGCGCGGGCGAGCGCCGGGCCGGTCCGTGCCCGTTCCGAGCCGGAGCGGGTACGGACCGGCCCGGCGGTGTGACGGCGTGCCGGGGCGCCGGGGCGAGCCGGCCGGCCCCGGCACGCCCGGGGTAGGGACCCGCCGGACGTCCGCGGGCCGTGCCGACGTCGCCGTACGCCCCGCGCCGCCGGTGTGTCCGGATACACTCCCCGGCTGCCCGTCCCGCCGGATCCCCGACGACGGGGAACGGCCGCCGCGGCTCCCGGCCGGTGGCCCCGAGCCGTTCAGGGGCCTGTGCTCCGGCACCGGTGAGCGGGGCACGGTCCGGCGCCGCCGGGCCCCGGTGAGAACCGGCCGGCAGGCCGTACGCCCTGCTCGTCCGGGTGTGACGTACGCCAAAGAGATTTGGCGCCCGCCCGTCCGGCAGGGCAGGGTAGAGGGCTGAGGCTGCGGGACACGGACGACAGAAGGAGCCCCATGAGAATCGGGATCGTCGGAGCCACCGGTCAGGTCGGCGGTGTGATGCGGGAGATCCTGGCCGAGCGCGATTTCCCGGTGGACGAGCTGCGGCTGTTCGCCTCGGCGCGCTCCGCCGGGCGGACACTGCCCTGGCGGGACGGCGAGGTCACCGTCGAGGACGCCACCACGGCCGACTACGCGGGTCTGGACATCGTGCTGTTCTCCGCGGGCGGCTCGACCTCGAAGGCGCTGGCGCCGAAGGTGGCCGCGGCCGGGGCGGTCGTCATCGACAACTCCTCCGCCTGGCGGCTGGACCCGGAGGTCCCGCTGGTGGTCTCCGAGGTGAACCCGGAGGCCGCCGCCGAGCGCCCCAAGGGCATCATCGCCAACCCGAACTGCACCACCATGGCCGCGATGCCGGTGCTGAAGCCGCTGCACGCCGAGGCGGGACTGGCCGGCGTGGTCGTGTCCACCTACCAGGCGGTGTCCGGCAGCGGCCTGGCCGGTGTCGCCGAGCTGGACGAGCAGGTCCGCAAGGCGGTCGAGGGCGACGCCACCCGGCTCGCCCACGACGGCTCGGCGGTGGACTTCCCCGCGCCGGACAAGTACGTGCGCCCCATCGCCTTCAACGTGCTGCCGATGGCGGGGTCCGTCGTGGACGACGGCCTGGGCGAGACCGACGAGGAGCAGAAGCTCCGCAACGAGAGCCGCAAGATCCTCGGCATCCCCGCGCTGAAGGTCTCGGGCACCTGTGTGCGGGTGCCGGTCTTCACCGGCCACTCCCTCCAGATCAACGCCCGCTTCGAGCGTCCCCTCACCCCGCGGCGCGCGCTGGAGCTGCTGGACGGCGCCCCGGGGGTGGCCCTCTCCGAGATCCCCACCCCGCAGCAGGCCGCCGGCCGGGACGCGACGTACGTGGGCCGGATCCGCGCGGACGAGACGGCCGAGCACGGGCTGGCCCTGTTCTGCGCCGGTGACAACCTCCGCAAGGGCGCGGCCCTCAACGCCGTGCAGATCGCGGAACTGGTCGCGGCCGAGGCACGCTGACCCTTCCGCACCCGCAACGGCCGTACGACCGGCCCGGCACCGCCGTCGGCGGTGCCGGGCCGGTCGCGCGTCGTGTTCTCCCCCGGTCCCTCCCCCTCCGTGCCTCAGCCGAGCCGGGCGCCGTTGTCCCGCAGCGCCTCGGTCAGCGGCTGGTGGAAGGTCTCACCGCCCCGGGTGCAGTCACCGCGCCCGCCGGAGGTCATTCCATGGCCGGTGTCGCCCCAGAACAGCGGTCCGCCGCTGTCGCCGGGCTCCGCGCAGGCGGTGGTCTGGATCAGGCCGTGGACCGTGCCCTGCCGATAGGTCACCGAGACATCCAGCGCCGTGACCCGGCCCTCCCGGACCCCGGTGGCGAAGCCGCTGCGCCGTACCGGCTGGCCGACGATGGGGTCGGCCGCCCGGTTGATGGCCTGGCTGGAGCCGTTGTAGAGGTTGACCCGGCTCGGGCGGTCCACCCGGGCGACGTAGCGCACCAGGGCGTGGTCGTCGCCCGGGAAGGTGCTCGCCACCGTGATGCCCGCCATCCGGCCGCTCCGGGCCGGGTACCAGCGGTCCATGACCCGGGCGCAGTGGCCGGCGGTCAGGAAGTACGGCAGACCGTTCCGGGTGACGTTGTAGCCCAGCGAGCAGCCCACGCCGTCGCCCCGCCGGATCTCGTCGCCGCCCATGAGGTAGGGGCTGAACCTGTCCGGGACCTGCCGCAGGACGGCCGCGCCGCCCTGCGCCCCGACCCGCTCCCGCAGCGTCCTCAGGTCGTCGCCGCGGACCGTGTCGTCCGCGGTGACGACGACCCGGTTGAGCCGGGGGTCGACGGCACGTGCGGTACCGGGCACGGCCCCGGCCGTGAGGCCGTCCCGCACGGCGTCGAGCCGGGCGCTGGAGTACCGGACCGTCCGGGGTTCGGCCCCGGCCTGCCGGGCCCTCTCCGCGGCCTGCGGGGTGAGGACGTTGACCACCAGTTTCCGTTCCCCGGCGTCGTAGTAGGCGCCCGCCATGTCGTCCTTCAGCGCGCCGGCGAGGTCGGCGGCCAGGTCGGTGGCGTCGGCGGGCGTGAGGTGCGCGGTCCCAGCCGCGGTGTCCGCGCTCACCGGAACGGAGGGGCCGCAGAGGAGCGCCGCCGCGCACGCGCCCGCGACGGCCATGCGCCGTGTGAGTGTCCGTCTTGGTTTCAACTCTTGTGCCTCCCATGGAGACGGGATCGCCCGGACCGGTGCGACCCCGGAGGAATGCCCGGTTGAGTGATGCTTCCTCGTCCGACGGGAGGGCACACAATATGCACCTGTATGGGTGCATTGTGTGATGAGCGAGGCCTGACACCTCCGGACACGGCGGAGCCCCCGCCCGGTCTGCGCCGGGCGGGGGCTCGTCTGCCGCGGGCCGGACGGGCCCGCGCGGAGGAACGGTGAGGATCAGTAGACGCTCACGCCGTAGGCGTTCAGCGCCTCGACGACCGGCTGGAAGAAGGTCGTCCCGCCGGTGCGGCAGTTGCCGCTGCCGCCCGAGGTCAGACCGTAGGCGGTGGTCCCGTAGTAGAGCGGGCCGCCGCTGTCGCCGGGCTCGGCGCAGACGTTGGTCTGGATCATGCCGTAGACGATGTCACCGCTGCCGTAGTTGACAGTGGCGTTCAGACCGGTGACCCGGCCGCTGTGGGTGCCGGTGGTGCTGCCGCGGCGGGTGACGGTCTGCCCCACGGACGGGTTGGCGGCACGGGTGATGTCCTGGCTGCCGACCTGGCCGGGGCGGCTGACCGAACTGGTGTAGCGGACGATGCCGTAGTCGTTGTTG
The DNA here is from genome assembly GCF_002794255.1 of Streptomyces carminius. Lineage (GTDB taxonomy): Bacteria > Actinomycetota > Actinomycetes > Streptomycetales > Streptomycetaceae > Streptomyces > Streptomyces carminius. The sequence continues at coordinate 50,237 of NZ_PGGW01000067.1, read as the reverse complement.
GGGAAGCTGGACCCGGCCCGCGTACCGAGGGTGGTGGAGCCGTTGCTCCAGCTCGCGCCGGAGGCGGTGCAGTGGCCGGCGGTCAGGAAGTACTCCGTGCCGCTGCTGCTGCGGACGTTGAAGCCCAGCGAGCAGCGTCCGCCGCCGGCGTAGATGGCGTCGCCACCCGTGATCATCTTGGTGAACTTGCCGGAGGTGCGCTCGATCCGGATGGCGTCCGCACCGGCTCCGGCGGTCTTCTTGATCTTGGCTATCTCGGCCTGGCTGACGGTGCTGTCCACCGTGACGACCAGGGTGTTGGTCGCCTTGTCGGTGTACCAGGCGGTTCCCGCGACGTCCGCGGTCTTCATCGCCTTGCCCGCCATGGCCACCTGGGTGGCGGGGGAGGGCGCGGGCTCGGCACTCGCCGAGGCCGGCACGGTCAGGGCGGCGACGGCCAGGACACCGGTGGCCGCGGCCACGAGGCGGGTACGGCCCCGTCTGGCCGAACCACCGTGGGGGGAGGTGCGCTTCGTCCTCACTGGTTGTTCCTCCTGTGAAGGAAATGGGGGGAACCCGCCGGGGGGCGGGCACGCGCAACGCGGCCGGGGACCCGCTGTTCGACGCGTCCCTGACAAGCGTTGGTCTGGAGTATTCACGCGCCGGTTCGGCGCACGCAAGAGGGCGTCCCCCAAAATGTCTCGCTGAGCGCAACAGCCGCCCCACATAACGGACATGACCACCCGTCGGTCAACAACCGCGCCAACCGGTCGCAGCCGCCATCAGTCGCAGCAACTGCAGCACTCACAGCACTCACAGCAGTCACAGCAATCGCCGCAGTTGTCGCTCCTGCCCCGGCACCAGCCCTTGCGCCGCCGGCCCCGCCAGGGATCCCGGTAGTTCTCCCGGCAGCAGACCTGCCCGGTGCAGAACAGCCCCGTCCACACCGCGCAGCCCGCCACCGTCCCCCGCCGCCGATCCGAACCGGACGGCGGATACGAGGGCGGACCGAACTGGCCGGCGGCCCCGGCGGCGAAGGCCCGGTCCACCGCGTGCCGCAGCTCGTGGACGAGCAGCCGGTGCACCAGCGCGGCGCCCTCGGCGTCCGCGAACTCCACCTCCCGCAGCGCCAGCCGTACGCCGTGCACCGCGTCGTCGCACAGCCGTCGCACCTCCGGCAGGGGGGTACCGGTGACGGCGACCGGGTTCCAGGCGCCCGTCCTCCGGTCGGCGGCCAGGTCCTCGACCGCGTCCAGCAGATGCGCCAGTCGGCCGAAGAGCCGGCCCGCCTCGGCGAGCGGTCCGGCGTTGCCGGGCCGCCCGGCCAGTACGGCGGTGTGGGCGAGGGCCGCGGCGGTGGCGGTCTCGGTGGGCTCGGTGACCGCGAGCAGCGAACCGCCCGGCCCCGTGGCGGCCTCCACCAGCGGCTGCCGGTCCACGGCCGCGGTCAGCGCCCCGGCGTCGAAGCCCAGCTCGGCACCGGTGCGCGTACCCGCCCGGTCCCAGCCCGCCGCCACCCTGCGCGCCGCGGCCGCCACCGGGCGGCGCGCCAGCACCCCGTCCCCGTCGGCGACATGGTCGCGCACCTTGGCCGAGGCCAGCACCAGGGACACCGCCGCCGCCAGCCGGGCTCCCTCGCCCCGGGCCACCCTCGCGGTGCGCATGCCGCGCAGCGGACACGGCCCGGCGGTGCGCCGCAGCCCGTCCCGGCGCGGGGACTGCGCCTCGGTCAGCACCGAGACGACGATCCCGTCGTAGTTGGTGGCGGCCCTCGCGAACTGGCCGTGGTCGCCGCGCAGCGCCAGGCAGAGCCCGCACAGATGGGCCAGCCAGGCCGCCTGCTGCCCCTCGTCCAGCCCGTGCCGGCAGGGCCTGATGATGCCGAACAAAATTTCCCCCGCTACCCCGAACCGATGAGTGGCGGTCACGATACCGGGCACTTCACCCGTATGCCCTCGGTGACCACCCGCCCGGCGGGACCGCCCGGTCTCACGCCGCATCACCAGCCTTGCGCGGCCCGGAACTTCACTCCGGCGGTCCGCTTCGCGCCCCTTGTGCACCAGAACCGTCACGAAAACCGCGCGGAACCGGTAACCACTTGGCGCGTTGTCAGCATCATGGACGACCATAGGGGTGCGGACCCCGCGGCGGAGGCACTGCCAGACACGGTGGACCGTGCATGTGAGAGGAGGCGTCCATGGGATCGGTGCGCAGGGCGAGTGCCTGGCTGGGCCTCGTCGACGACAGCGAGATGCGCTACTACGACGACGAGTACGCCGAGGGACCCGATTCCGAGGACGTCCGTGAGGCCTGGGTCACCGACCCGCGGGTGCGGGTGACCGCGGAGACCGCCCAGGACCAGGGCACCCGGATCGCCACGATCACCCCGGACGGCTTCCGGGACGCCCGGGGCATCGGCGAGCTCTTCCGGGAAGGTGTCCCGGTCATCGTGAACCTCACCGGCATGGAGTCCGCCGACGCCAAGCGGGTGGTCGACTTCGCCGCGGGCCTGACGTTCGGGCTGCGCGGCTCGATCGAGCGGGTGGCCAACCGCGTGTTCCTGCTGACCCCCGCCGACTACAAGGTGATCAGCGGCGAGCACCGCCGCACCACCGAGGGCGGTTTCTTCAACCAGAGCTGACGGGCACGGCCCGGTCCCGGACGGGCCGTGCCGACGGCGTCACCGGTGGCGGGCACCACCGGCCAGTACGGAGCCGTCCGCCCGGCCGGCCCGCGCCGTCCCGGCCGGCCGGACACGCGGGCCTCCGGCGGGCGCCCCGCCGTGCCGGACGCTTCCGGCAGTCCCGGCGTTCCCGGCCGGTGCCCGTTCGCCCCGCCCGGCCGCGCGCTCACCACCGTGCTCCTGTTCCCCACCGGTTACCGGGGACTCCGCCGTACGGGGCAGCCGCAGGGCCGCCAGCGCACCGAGCACCAGCAGTCCGGCACTGACCAGCAGCGAGACGTGCAGGCCGTGGACGAACGACTCCCGGGCCGCCGTCCGCAGTGCCTCCCCGGCCGGTCCACCGAGCTGCCCGGCGATCCGGTACGCCTCCCCCAACGACCCCGCGGCACCGGCGGCGGCCTCCTGCGGAACACCCGCCGCGCCCCGCACGCCGGGGGCGTAGACGGCGTTCATCACGGTGCCGAGAACCGCGATGCCCAGGCCGGCGCCGAGCTGATAGGCGGTCTCGCCGATCGCCGCGGCACCGCCCGCGTGCCGGGCCGGGGCCTCACTGAGCATCGACTCGTAGGAGCCGAACAGCGTGGTCTCCAGACCGAGGCCGAGCAGGACGAACCCGCCGAGCAGCAGGACGGGCCGGTCCTGGCCGCCGGCCCCGGTCAGCAGCAGCACGGCCGCCGCGGTCACCAGGAAACCAGAGGTGACCATGGTGCGCGGTCCCAGCCGGCGCAGCAGCCGGGAGCCGGCCAGTCCGGCGGCGATCGCGGCGAGGCTGAGCGGCAGCAGCCGCAGCCCGGTCTCCAGGGGAGTGAGGCCGAGGACCAGTTGCAGGTACTGGGCGGCGATCAGCGCCAGCCCGACGAGTGCCAGCACGGTCAGCACGATGCACGCCACGGCCATGCCGAAAGCGGGCCGGGCCAGGGTGGCGCAGTCCACCAGGGGGTGCCGGCGGCGGCGCTGACGGCGCACGAACAGCGCCAGCAGAGCCACACCCAGCAGGACCGGGCCCACCGTCCCCGGGCCGAGCACTCCGCCGCCGGACTGCTTGACGCCGAGGATCAGCGCGCCCAGCCCGGCCGCCGCGACCAGGGCGCCCACCACGTCCCAGGGGCCGTCGCGGTCTCCGGTGGACTCCGGCAGCAGCCACCGGCCCACCGGAATGGACACCAGCATCAGCGGGATGTTGACCAGGAAGACCGAGCCCCACCAGAAGTGCTCCAGCAGCAGGCCGCCGATCAGCGGCCCGACGGCGGCGCCGACCGCGGCGACCGCGCTCCACACCCCGATGGCCAGCGCCCGCTCACGGCGGTCGGGAAAGACCTGCCGCAGTATCGACAGGGTGGCGGGCATGATCATCGCGCCGCCGACCCCGAGCAGTGCCCGGGCCGCGATCAGCACCCCGGGACTGTCCGCGTACGCGGCCAGTCCCGAGGCGGCGCCGAAGACGGCGTACCCCGCCAGCAGCACCCGGCGCCGTCCCACCCGGTCCCCGAGGGAGCCGAAGAGGATCAGCAGGGAGGCGCAGACCAGCGGATAGGCGTCGACGATCCACAGCAGCTCGACGGCGCCGGGCCGCAGCGCCCCGGAGACGGCGGGAACGGCGACGTGCAGCACGGTGGCGTCGACCGCCACGAGCAGCAGGCTGGCGCACAGGACCACGAGCACGGTCCAGCGGTTCGCGCCGCCGGCCGCGCCCCGCGGGCCGCCCGCCCGGACCGGCCGCCGGGGTCCCTGCCGGGGGACGTCCGCCGCCCCGGTGGCTCCGGCCGTGGTCGTCCCGGACATGTACACACCTCCTGTCGCGCTCGCACCCGGCCGGCGCCGTGGGGAACACCGGGACGCTCGGGCGGCGTCCGGCCCGGTGCGGAGGGACGAGTCGATGCGCCAGCGTACGCGAGTCCGCCGCGCGATCACGTGGCCCACCTCACCTCGACATCACCCTGAGGCGCTTCGCGCCGCTTCCGCCGGGCACGTACGCTCCCGGGCCATGCCCGCCAGTGAACTCCGTCCTCCCCCGCCGCCGGTCCGGGAGACCACCTCCCGCGCCGCCGTCGGACCGTCCGCCTCCCCGGGTCCCGGGGAGGCCGGCCGGCGGTCCGTCCGCGCCGTGCTGCGGCACGCGGCACCCGCGCTGCTGGCCTACTCCGGGGTGCGGGCACTGGGCCTGCTGGTGCTGGCCGGCTGGGCGGCCGCGGCGGACCGTGACGCGTACCGGCTGCTGTCCGCCCGCTGGGACTCCCTGTGGTACGCCCGCATCGCGGAGGACGGCTACGGCCACACCGCCCGGGCGGCCAACGGCGACCTCCACCCCGACCTCGCCTTCTTCCCCCTGCTGCCCGCCCTGGAGCGGGGACTGTCGGCCGTCACCCCGCTGGACGCGGCCGGCGCCGGGGTGGCCGTCAGCGCCCTGGCCTCGCTGTGTGCCGCCGCGGCGCTGTTCGCGATCGGCGACCGGTTGTACGGCAGGGGCGCGGGCATCACCCTGGCCGCGCTGTGGGCCGCGGTGCCGGTGGGGATCGTCCAGTCGATGGCCTACAGCGAGTCGCTGTTCACGGCACTGGCCGCCTGGGCCCTGTACGCGCTGCTCACCGGCCGGTGGATGTGGGCGGGGACGCTGGCCGCGCTCGCCGGGCTGACCCGGCCGGTGGGCGCGGCGGTGGTGGCGGCGGTGTGGATCGCCGCGGCGGACCTGCTGCGGCGCGAGCGGCGGCTGCCCGCCCCCGCGGCGGCCGGGGTGCTCCTCGCCCCGCTCGGCTGGCTGGGCTACGTCGGCTGGGTGGGGGCGCGCACCGGCAGCCCGGCCGGCTATCTGGACGTACAGGCCCAGTGGGGCAACGGCTTCGACGGCGGTGCGGCCTTCGCCGCGTTCGTGTGGGACCGGCTCACCGGCGCGCCGGCCGTCGGGATGGCACTGCTCGCCGGGCTGGGCCTGGTGGTCCGGCTGGGCGTGGAGTGCGTACGGCAGCGCCAGCCGCCGCCCCTGCTGGCGTACGCCGGGACCGTGGTGGTGCTCGCGCTGTGCGCCCGGGGCTACTTCGGCTCGAAACCGCGACTGCTGCTCCCCGCCTTCCCCTTGCTCCTGCCGCTCGCGGCCGCCCTGGCGCGGTCCCGGCCCGCCGTCGCGGCCTCGGCCCTGGCCGTGACGGCCCTCGGCTCGGCGGTCTACGGCGCCTTCTGGCTGCACGGTTCCGGGCCGCCCTGACCACCCCGGCGGTTTTCCGGGCGGCGTCCGGTTGAATTCCGGTGGCTCCCACATGTCCACCGGGAAACGAACACGGAAAGGACACGCGGCACCCTCCCGGCCCCTTTCCGGCCACCAGTCCGAAACCATCGCGGACAAAGTGCGTCCGACGCCTCCGACCAGGCAATACCGGCTCACGGAAATCTCCGGGGAGCGGTCCTTCACATCACATAGGCATCACGAAGCAGGTGGCCGGCCCTGCGGCACCCGTCACTGCCTGTAATCTTGTTGGAGTGCGTACCGACCGGATCTTCGCCCGCCTGGAACAGGAGCCAGCGCGGCCGTCCGCTCCCCCACCGGAGATGAGCGGCACCCGCAGGGTGCTCTTCCTCGTCACGCTGGGCTTCTACGCGGTCATCGTGGTGGCGGTGCTGACCACCTCCCGGCTCGTCCGGCTGGACTGGCAGGTCATGCTCTTCCGCCCCTACAAGCAGTGGCCGGAGCTGCACGCCTTCCTCGACTACTTCGTGGTGCTCGGCCAGCGCGGTCCCACCGCGGTGCTGGTCGCTGCCTGGCTCGGCTGGCGCTCCTGGCGGCAGCGGACCCTGCGCCCGCTGCTGGCCCTGGGCACCTCCCTGCTGCTGCTGAACGTGACCGTGGGCGCGGCGAAGCTCGGCATGGCGCGGGAGGGCCCGCACTACGCCAACCAGGTCGGCGCCAACGAGATGTTCCTGAACGGCGACATATTTCCCTCCGGCCACACCGCGAACGCCGTGGTCACCTGGGGGATCCTGGCCTACCTGGCCACCACGCCGCGGGCGCGGCGCCGGCTGTCCGTCGTCGCCGCCGTCTTCGCGCTCGGGGTCGGCGCCACCACCGTCTACATCGGCACGCACTGGGTCAGCGACGTACTCCTCGGCTGGGCCGCGGGGCTGCTCATCCTGCTGGCGCTGCCCTGGTTCGAGCCGCTCGTCGTACGCGTCGAGGCCTATCTGCTGAGCCACTGGTACCGGCTGCGGGACACCTCCGTGCCGCTGCCCGGGCGGCTGCGGCCCGCGGGACACCGCGCTCCCGGCTCCCCGGCCGGCGCGCCGGGGCACCGGCCGGTCGCGCCGCACGGTCCGGAGCCGGCCCTCTCCTCGTCCCTCGCCGCGGGCCGGCCGGGCCATGCCGCGGAATCGTGTGCGCACCACCCCGCCCATCCGGGCCGGCACCCGGCCCGGCCGTCGGGCGCTCCGTCCGGGCCGGGTGCCGGCCGGCGGCCGCACGGCGAGCGGCAGGTGCCCCACCCGGCACCGACGGGGCCGCGCAACTGACACCGGCTCAGGCCACCTCCCGGGCACGGGAGGTGGACGGACCGGCCGCGGCGGTCCCCTTCGCCCCCGGACGAGCCGGTGCCGGCCGGCCTCAGCCCTTCCAGCTGCGGACGACGCTGCCGTCCCGGACGGTGAAGTTCAGCCGTCCGGCCACGTACTCCATGGTGATGACCGCGTCCGGCGGAAGAGTCCGCACGGTGGTCCAGCCGCGGTCGTGGGCCTGCTGTTCGGCGGCCCGGACGTCGAGTCCGACATAGGTCTCGGGGTCGTCGTCCGGGGTGCGCGGAGGTGTGGGTACCGGTGCCATGGCAGCCACCGTACGGTGAAGCCCCGGCAGCCGGAAGTTCCGGCCGGGTCGTGGCGCCGTCACACTCGTGTCACAACGCTCCGGAGTCCTGCCGCCGTTGCCGGCGGCTCCCCGGGAACGCCCTTTGGGGCACAGGTAAATCAACGGAAAATGCTTCTCGTTTCTCCCGGGGGGAGAACCGGGAAACCAGTCGGTCCCCGTACGTCGGCCGTGGCCACGAGATTCTCCACAACGTCTCAGTTCTCCTCCGGCAGCCGCATGTCCGGCCCCGGTCCCACGGGTGTCCGGGTCCGGGCGGAGCCCATGGCGGAGAAGAGTGGCAACGACAGCAAGGAAGCGGTGGAGGGTGGCCGGCGCCTCCTCGTGCCTTCCGGTACCCCCGGGTCCCCCACCCGTCCCTCAGCCCGTTCCCCCGCCCTCCCGGGCCGCCGCCGCGGCCCGGACGAGGCGGTTCCCGAGCGAGCTGATGTGGTCGTTCAGTTCGGCGGGGGCACGCACCTCGAAGTCGAAGCCCAGCGTCACGATGTGGAAGGCCAGTTCCTCCAGGCCGTGCGCGCCGGTGCGCAGCAGACAACGGTCCGCGCCGGCCGGCTCCAGCACTCCCACCGTGGGCGGGATCCGCTCGGCCACCCGGTCGGCCGGGGCGTACAGCAGCACGGTGGCCCGGTGTGCGTACGCCCCGGTGGAGATGCCCCGGGAGACATACGCCGCCCAGTCCTCGGCGGGCGGCTCGCGCGGGGTGAAGCGCGGGCCGTGCGGAGGCGTCAGGGTGATGCGGTCGGCGCGGAAGGTACGCCAGTCGGCACGGCCGGTGTCCCAGGCCACCAGGTACCAGCGGTGGCTGCTGCACACCAGGCGGTACGGCTCGACGCCGCGCCGGGACTCCGCGCCGTCGTGCCCCCGGTAGGCGAAACGCACCTCCTGGTGGTCGCGGCAGGCGTGCGCCAGCTCGGTGATGGTGTCCACGTCGACGGTCGGCCCCCGGCGGCCGCCGAGCGGGTCGGTGAAGGCGGTGAGCGCGGCCACCCGGCGGCGCAGCCGGTGCGGGAGCACCTGCTCCAGTTTGGCCAGCGCGCGCACCGAGGACTCCTCGATGCCCTCCACCGCGTTGCCCGCGGCCGTGCGCAGACCGACGGCGACGGCCACGGCCTCGTCGTCGTCCAGCAGCAGGGGCGGCAGCTGGGCGCCGGCCCCGAGCCGGTAACCGCCGGCCGTGCCGGTGGTGGAGTGCACGGGGTAGCCCAGCTCCCGCAGCCGGCCGATGTCGCGGCGCACGGTCCGCGGGGTCACCGCGAGCCGGTCGGCCAGCTCGGTGCCGGACCACTCGCGGTGGGCCTGGAGCAGGGACAGCAGACGCAGCAGACGCGCCGAGGTCTCCATCATGGCGGTGAGTCTGCCACCGCTTGCGGACAGCAGTGGTCCGCGAGGCGCCCCGGAGGGCGCCCCGCGGACGTCTCCGGCGGTTTCTCCCCTACCAGCGGTACCAGCGGGACCTCGCCCCGCCTGTTCCCGTGGAGCGGAACAGGAATCCGAGCAGCCACACCACGAGCACCACGACGGCGATCCACCACAGCACGTCGAGTGCGAACCCCGCACCGAAGAGCAGCAGGACCAGCAGCAGTACGAGCAGCCAAGGAGCCATGCCTCACACCTCCGTCCGTACTGGTGCCCGGGAACGGCGGCCCCACACGGGCGTCTTCCCGCCCGGGACCCGAGGCCCCGTCAGGGAGCTTTCGGGGCCGTCCGCTCCAGCCGCACCGACAGGTCGTTGGTGCCGGTGTAGTACGGGCGGGCCCGTACCGTCCCGCCGCCGGCGGTCTCCCCGCCCTCGCCGGACTCCGGGACGGGTACGGGCCGGGCCGGATAGCGGATGACCTCGTGCTTGTCGATGATGTCGTCGAGGATCCGGGCGACGCGCACCGGCCCGGCGTCCGCGCCGGGCCGCAGCCACAGCTCCCACTCGTCCCCCGCGCCGGGCTCCCGGAGCAGCTCGCCGTAGGCCAGCCGCGCCGTGAAGTCCGCCGTGCCCTGCCGGTCCACCGGTGCGGTGACGAGCCGTCCGACGGCACCCCGGGGACGGGCCTCCAGCCGTGCTCCGGAGGTGAGTTCGGCACCGTACAGCCGTCCGTGCAGGGTCATGCCGCCGTCCGCGGGCCAGACTTCGCCCACCTCGGCGTGCGGTCCGCGCAGCCAGGTACGGACCGAGATGTTGCCGTACTTGGTGGTGTACGGGACGCGCACCTCCAGCCGGGTCCGGTCGGCGGGCGGGACCTGGTCGACCAGCGCGCGCAGGTCGTAGCAGCCGGCCGGCAGCCGCTGCGGCGTGCCCCCGTCGAGCACCAGGAAGACGTCCCAGCGCCCCTCGGCCAGCCGCGTCGTGCCGGACAGGGTGGCACGCAGCACCGTGGCGCCGGGGGCGCCGGAACACGCGGAACCGGCCGGGTCACCGGAGCCGTCGGAGCCGCCGGGAAGCGGTACGAGCGGCAGCCGTACCGTCTCCTCCGGGTCGGACTCGCGCAGCCGCAGCAGCAGGGCTGCGTCCCAGCCCTCCGCGGTACCGGGCAGGGTGACGTCGAAGCCGATGCGGCCCTCGCCGTCCGCCGTGCAGTCGGCTCGCGGCGCCGTCACTCCGGGGCTGCCGGGGGCGCCGGGCGTGCCGGCGGGGCTGCGGGTGGTCGCGGTCATGCGGTCCCTCCTCTCCTCAGGGCGGCCTGGCAGGTACGGGCGGCGGTGTACGTGGTGGCGTACGCCCCGCCGAGCAGGGCTCCCCGGGTGCGGTGCAGGGAGACGCGCAGCCTGCCCCGGCGGCTCCGTCCGCCGCGCGCGACCAGGTCGGCGAAGAGCGAGGAGTAGATCTCGCCGATCCGCGCCGGGTCGTAGCGTGCGGAGGACTCGATCGCGGCGCCCGCCATCCGCCGCCGCAGTTCCTCGTCGCCGATCAGTTCCAGCAGTGCTCCGGCGATGGCGGTCACGTCCCCGGTGGGCACCAGGCGGCCGTCCACCCCGTCGGTGATGATCTCGCCCGGCCCGTGCGGGCAGGCCGTGGCCACGACCGGCAGCCCGCAGCCCATGGCCTCGACGATCGTCATGCCGAAGGACTCCAGGCTGGAGGTGACGGCGGCGACCGAGCCCTTGATCCACTCGGATTCGATCGGGTGGACCGGTCCCATCAGGAACACGTGGTTGTACAGGCCCAGCTTCTCCACCAGGGCGCGCAGCTTCGCCTCCTCGCGGCCGCCGCCGTAGAGCCGCAGCCGCCAGTCGGGCCGCTGGGCGACGACCTTGGCGAAGGCCCTCAGCAGCACGTCGTAACGCTTGGCCGGGGCCAGCCGCCCGGCGGCGATCACCCACTTGCCGACACCGTCGGCGGGCTTCACGTGCGGAGCCGGCACCCCGTTCGGCACCGACTGCACCCGTACGCCGGGCAGTCGCATCATGCGCCGGTAGTCGCGGGCGTCGGCCTCGGTGACGGTGGTGAGGGCGTCCAGCCGCGGATAGGCACCGCGCAGGGTGGCCCGCAGACCGCGCGAGTGGGTGGCCAGCGTCAGGTGCTCCTGGCCGACCCGCACCGGACCCCGGGGGGTGCGCAGCGCGATCATCGTGTTGAGGCCCGGCCGGGTGCCGACGACCACGTCCGCGCCGGTGGTGGCCAGATGCCGGGTGATCCGGCGGTCGGTGAGCGCGCTGTACTTGCGGTGGTTGCCGTCGGTGTCCGGGAACAGCCGGCTCGGCCGGGCGTGCTCGGGGTCGGCACCGACGTAGTCGGGGCTGTGTCTGCGCATGTCGACCAGATGTCGCAGACGCACCCCGGGCCCGAGGTCGAAGACGGGCCGGTCCCGGTGCCGGAACACCGAGACGATCTCCACGTCGTGTTGCTCGGCGAGCGCACTCGCGAGATTGAACGTGGTACGGATCGTTCCGCCGATGCCGTACCCGTGGTGCAGTAGAAAAGAGATATGCATTCGTCTCCGTGTCCCACGGAAGTCGCGGCAGCAGGCCGCCCCTGCTGATGGTGGTCGTGTCCCTCCCGGAAAGACACCTGGTGTTCGCCGAAGGTTGACTCAGCGGTCGCTCCGTCCCCGGGTCCCCCGGCCATTGTGGGCAGAGCCAGGGAACTCGGCGGCCGATCCGGCCACCCCAGAATGCCCCGGAACACCCGGTTCCGCAGCCGATGGCCCGGGCGTGTCCCCCGACTTTCCGCACCGGGACGCGTACCGCCCCGGGCCGCTGCCGCCGCCCGGGCCCCGGCGGGCGGCGGCAGCGGGAACCGGTCGCGCGGCGACCGGCGCGGGCGGCGGAACGGCCCGGAGTCCGCCGGCCGCCACCGGGGAGCGGCTCTTGTCCGGAAATCGCCCCCGGTGCCCGGCCGGTCTCCCTCGCCGCGACCGTGCACCCCGCCGACTCCCCTCCCCCGCCCGGGCCCTGGCGGGGCGTCATACGGACCGGCGCACATCTCGCCGCGCGCATCCACCGGGCCGCTCCCGCTCCCCCCGGTACGTGACCACCGCCCCCGGTCAACCGTTGTTCACGGGAACCAGAACCGACCGCCAGGAGTCCGCCCGTGTCCCCCATGCTCGATGTCAGCGACGACGTCCGCGCCGAGATCGGCGACGAGGAGGCCGCCCGGCTGCTCGCCGGTGACAGCGCCCCCGACACCTACGACTGCACCTCCTGCCGCGCCCCGGGCGACATCGAGCAGGAACGCACCAGCACCGTGCTCTTCGTGGGCGAGGAGACGGCCGTACTCGCCTTCGCCCACGCGAGCTGCGTCCCTTCCCAGGTCATCGCCGTCTCCGAGGAACAACTCCAGGACGCGGTACGCACCTTCGCCGGGGGACGGCGGAAGGCCGGTGTCCCGGACGCTCCGGGCATCCCCTCCCAGGCCGCCGCTCCCGACTCCGCGTCCGGCCGGACGGCCGACCCCGCGGCGGGCCGCGGCGAGTCCGCGCCCCGGCCGGCCGTCCTGGGTGTCACCTGCGGTCAGGTGCTCATCGACGACCAGCTCCACCCGGCGCTCGTCATCGAGCCCACCGCGCCGATCGCCCGGCCCGGTTCCGGGGGTTCCGGGGACGATTTCCTGCCGCTGCTGGCCGAACAGGGCTTCCTGCCCGTCGAGGACGTCGCCCGGGCGCCGCTCCCGGTCACCGGCTGGTCCGTCCTGCTCGCCATGGGACGGCTGCACGCCATCCTCCAGCCCGGTGTCGCGGGCGGGCGGCCCACCTCCTGGTGGCAGGCGCACCAGCCGCTGCCGGTCACCGACGAGTGGCGGACGGCGGCCCACCGGACCCGTACCGTCCTCGTCTACGCCGCCCCGGTGGGCGCCATCGGCCAGCAGCCGCGCGAGGACCTGCTGCGCGAGGCGCTGGAGAAGGCGGCGGCACAGGGCGTGCTGGTGGCCGCCGCCATGCCGGTGACGGGCTCCTGACCGCCGGCTGTTTCCCCCGCGCGGCCCCGCATCCGCCGGGCCGCGCGGTCGTTGGCAGTGGTGTGCAGCCTTACGAACCCTCCCGCGCCCACCGCCCGCATCTCGACCGCGGGCGGATTCCGGGGATGCGCCCCCCGCACGAGCCCATGTCGGGCCACTGGTCGGCCACCCCGATCTACGACTCGCTGTGCGCCGAGTACCGGCGGCTGTTCCGGGCCCTGCCCGGGGACCGGACCGGCGAGGAGGAGCTGCGGTTCACGGGTTTCGGCACCGGTACGGCCCGCTGGGACGGCGGGCGGCACGGCGGTGGCCGCCTCCCCGCCCTGCCGCCCGCACCGCGGGACGGCCGCCGCTACGAGCGGTGACCCGGCCGGTGACCCGCCTCCCGCGGGCAGGCCGGGCCGGGCCGGTCGTCCGCCGCCGGGCCGGGCCGGCCCGCTCCCCGGCTACTTCTTCTTCCGGCCGCGCTTCTCGCGCACCCGCACCGAGAGGTGGATCGGTGTGCCCTCGAAACCGAACTCCTCGCGCAGCCGCCGCTCGATGAAGCGGCGGTAGCCCGCCTCCAGGAAGCCGGAGGCGAACAGCACGAAGCGCGGCGGGCGGGTGCCCGCCTGGGTGCCGAAGAGGATCCTCGGCTGCTTGCCGCCCCGGATGGGGTGGGGGTGGGCGGCCACCAGTTCGCCGAGGAAGGCGTTCAGCCGGCCGGTGGGCACCCGGGTCTCCCAGCCGGCCAGGGCGGTCTCGATCGCCGGCACCAGCTTCTCCATGTGGCGCCCGGTGCGCGCCGAGACGTTGACCCGCGGCGCCCACTGCACCTGGACCAGGTCCGTCTCGATCTCGCGCTCCAGGTAGTAGCGGCGCTCCTCGTCCATGGTGTCCCACTTGTTGTAGGCGATGACCAGCGCGCGCCCGGCGTCGACCGCCATCGTGATGATGCGGGTGTCCTGCACGCTGATCGGCTCACTGACGTCGATGAGGACGACCGCGACCTCGGCCTTCTCCAGGGCGGCGGCGGTGCGCAGCGAGGCGTAGTAGTCGGCGCCCTCCGCCAGGTGGACCCGGCGCCGGATACCGGCGGTGTCGACGAATTTCCACGTCTTCCCGCCGAGTTCGACCAGCTCGTCCACCGGGTCGCGGGTGGTGCCCGCCAGTGCGTCGACGACCACCCGCTCCTCTCCCGCGATCTTGTTCAGCAGGGACGACTTGCCGACGTTGGGCCGGCCGATGAGCGCCACCCGGCGGGGGCCGCCGACCGTGCCGCCGAAGGTCTGCGGCGGGGCCTCGGGCAGCGCCTTCAGCACCTCGTCCAGCAGGTCGCCGGTGCCCCGGCCGTGCAGTGCGGAGACCGGGTGGGGCTCGCCGAGGCCGAGTGACCACAGCATCGCGGAGTCGGCCTCCCCGGAGGGGCCGTCCACCTTGTTGGCACACAGCACCACGGGCTTGCCCGTCCTGCGCAGCAGTTTGACCACGGCCTCGTCGGTGTCGGTCGCACCGACCGTGGCGTCCACGACGAGGACCACCGCGTCGGCGGCCTCGATCGCGAACTCGGCCTGGGCCGCCACGGAGGCGTCGATGCCGAGGACGTCCTGCTCCCAGCCGCCGGTGTCCACCACCTTGAAGCGGCGCCCGGCCCACTCCGCCTCGTAGGTGACCCGGTCCCGGGTGACGCCCGGGCGGTCCTCCACGACAGCCTCGCGGCGGCCGATGATGCGGTTGACCAGAGTCGACTTGCCGACGTTCGGACGGCCGACGACGGCCAGCACGGGCAGCGGACCGTGCCCGGCCGCGCCGAGCACTCCCTCGACCTCCTCGGCCTCGAATCCCTCCTGCGCGGCGAGCTCCATGAACTCCGCGTACTCGGCGGCGCCGAGCTCACCGTGCCCGTGCTCGTCGCCGATGTGGTCCTGCTCGTTCATGAAGTCCTGTCCTCGTGTCCGTGTGCTGTCGTGATGTGCGGCCGCCCGCCCCGGCCGCGGCGTCCCCGGGGCCGGACGGGACCGGTGCGGAAGGTCCAGTGTCGCCCAGTGCCGCGCCGGCCGGGATCCGCCCCGCTCACCGCCTCCCCGGCTACCGCCGGAAGGTGCCCCCACACCGCGTTGGCCGGGCAGGGCCGACCGCATGCGGCTCCCTGCCGCCTTGCGATCGCTTCCCCTCCGCCCCGGGGGGCCCGGGGAGACCCCGCTCCTCGGCCCCGGGGACTCGTCACCGGGCAGACCTCGGCCGACGCGGCACTAGTCGCGCCCGGTGTCGCGCCGGGCCACGGCCAGGTGGGCGGTCAGCCGCTCCCGGATGCGCAGTGTCGCCTCGTCCAGCGCCGCCCTGGTCCGCCTGCCGCTGCCGTCGCCCGCCTGGAAGGGTTCGCCGAACACGACGTCGACACGGCCGCGCAGCGGGGGCAGCGCGGGTATCGCCCGTCCCCGCGCCTCGGCGGTGCCCAGCACCGCCACGGGTACCACGGGGGCACCGGAGCGCACGGCGAAGTAGGCGAGGCCCGAGCGCAGCTCGGCGAAGTCGCCCTCGCTCCGGGTGCCCTCCGGGAAGATTCCCAGCACCCCGCCGTTGTCCAGCACGCCCAGCCCCCGGAGGATCGCGCCGCGGTCGGCCGTCGTCCGGTCCACCCCTATCTGGCCCACGCCGCGCAGGAAGGGGTCGAGCGGGCCGGTGAACGCCTCCTGTTTGACCAGGAAGTGCACCGGCCGCGGCGCGGTGCCCATCAGCACCGGCCCGTCCACGTTGTGCCTGTGGTTGCCGGCGAGGATGACCGGCCCGGCGGCCGGGACCCGCCAGGCACCGAGCACCCGGGGACGCCACAGGCCGTGTATCAGGGCGATGCCGATGCGCCGCCCCGCCGCGGCGCCGCGCGCGCTGGGCACGTACCCGGCCCGGGTGCCGCTCCCCGGGCCGGGTACGGTCCGCGCGCCGCTCATCCGGCCTGCCGCTTCTCTTCGATCAGGGTGACGACGCACTCGACGACCTGGTCCAGGGCCAGCTCGGTGGTGTCCACCTCGACGGCGTCGTCCGCCTTGCGCAGCGGGGAGGTCTTGCGGCCGGAGTCGGCGGCGTCCCGCTTCAGCAGCGCCTCCCGGGTGGCGTCCAGGTCGACGCCCTGCCCGCCGCCCGCCGCCTTCAGCTCACCGCCCCGGCGGGCCGCGCGGGCCTCGGGCGAGGCGGTGAGGAAGATCTTCACATCGGCGTCGGGCAGGACGGTGGTGCCGATGTCCCGGCCCTCGACGACGATGCCGGTCGGGGCACCGGCGGCGATGGCGCGCTGCAGCTCGGTGATCCGGGCGCGGACACCGGGCACCGCGCTGACCGCGCTGACCGCGTCGGTGACCTCCTGCGTACGGATCGGCCCGGCGGCGTCCGCGCCGTCCACGGTGATGGTCGGGTCGACCGGGTCGGTGCCGGAGACGATCTCGGGCCGGTCCGCGGCGGCCGCCACTGCCGAGGCGTCCCGGACGTCGACACCGTGCTTCAGCATCCACCAGGTGATCGCACGGTACTGGGCGCCGGTGTCCAGGTAGCTCAGGCCGAGCTTCACCGCGACGGCCCTGGAGGTGCTGGACTTGCCCGTGCCGGAGGGGCCGTCGACGGCGACGATGACGGGGACCGGGGCGTCCTGGGACTCGGAGGCCGCCTGCCGGGATGTTGCTGCCACGGTGTCGGGCACCTTTCTCGGATTTCTCGGACTACGCGGGTTTCTCGGGCTGCGCGGAGCACAGGTCCGCCGGGGCGCGGGAGACGGGCGGATCCGCCGGGTACGGCCTTCCGCCGGGCATTCCGCCCGGCACCAGGCTACCGGGGGCGCGGTCCTCCTACTGCTGCCGGATGGCCCAGCCCCGCTCGCGCAGCGCCGCGGCCAGGACGGGAGCCGCGTCCGGCTCGACCATGAGCTGGACATGGCCCGCCTGCTGGCCGGTGGCGTGCTCGATCCGCACGTCCTCGATGTTGACCCCGGCCCGCCCGGCGTCGGCGAAGATCCGGGCCAGCTCGCCGGGGCGGTCGCCGATGAGCACGGCCACGGTCTCGTAGGCGGCGGGGGCCTGGCCGTGCTTGCCCGGCACCCGGGCCCGACCGCTGTTGCCGCGGCGCAGCACGTCCTCGATGCCGGCCGCGCCTCCGGTGCGCTTGACGTCGTCGGCGGACTGCAGCGCGCGCAGCGCCCGTACCGTCTCCGCCAGGTCGTCGGCCACGGCGGCGAGGACGTCGGCCACCGGGCCGGGGTTGGCGGAGAGGATGTCGATCCACATGGCCGGGTCGGAGGCGGCGATCCGCGTCACGTCGCGGATGCCCTGTCCGCACAGCCGCACCGCCGTCTCGTCGGCGGTCTCCAGCCGGGCCGCCACCAGGCTGGACACCAGCTGCGGGGTGTGCGAGACCAGGGCGACGGCCCGGTCGTGGGCGTCGGCGTCCATCACCACGGGGACGGCCCGGCAGAGCGCGACCAGTTCCAGGGCGAGGTTGAGCACCTCGGTATCGGTCCCGGCGGTCGGGGTGAGCACCCAGGGCCGTCCCTCGAAGAGGTCTGCGCCGGCGGCCAGCGGGCCGGTGGTCTCCTTGCCGGCCATCGGGTGTGTGCCCAGGTAGGTGGTCAGGTCGCAGCCCAGCGCCTCGGCCTCCCGGCGCGGGCCGCCCTTGACGCTGCCGACGTCGATGCAGCCGCGGGCCGCGCCCCGCCGCTGCACCTCGGCGACGGCGGCGGGGATGTGCGCGGGCGGCACGGCCACCACGGCGAGGTCCACCGGCCCCTCGGGCGGGCGGTCCGTCCCGGCGCCCAGCGAAGCCGCGGTGCGGACCCGGTCGGTGTCGCGGTCCGTCAGGTGCACCCGCACGCCGCGGCCGGCCAGGGCCAGCGCGACGGAGGTGCCGATGAGTCCGGTTCCGATGACGAGTGCCGACCTCACCTGTTCGCTCCCCTGCCTCCGCGGCCCGCCGCTGCCGTGCTGCCGCCGTCCTCGTGTCCGGACCAGCGTAGGCGCCCGTCCGCCGGTCCGTGCGCGCCGCCCGTCCCGCGAGACGTACGGACCGGGGCGCGTGCCACAATCACGGCCGTGTCCTCACCCGCGCCGATACCCCCGGCCCCCGCCGTGCCCGGTCCGCGCGCCCTGGTGCGCGACCACACCGTCTACTCGTGCGTGATGGGCTCGCGGGCCTTCGGACTGGCCACCCCGGGCAGCGACACCGACCGGCGCGGTGTGTACGTGGCCCCGACACCGCTGTTCTGGCGGCTCGACAAGCCCCCGGCCCAGGTGGACGGCCCGGCACCGGAGCAGTTCTCCTGGGAGCTGGAGCGGCTGTGCGAACTGGCGCTGCGGGCCAACCCCACCGTGCTGGAGTGCCTGCACTCCCCGCTCGTCGAGCATGCCGACGAGGTCGGCCGGGAGCTGCTGGCACTGCGCGGGGCCTTCCTGTCCCGGCACGCGTACCGCACCTTCGCCGGGTACGCCGGGGACCAGCGGCGCAGGCTGGAGGCGCACCGGCGGGAGCGGGGCGAGGTGCGCTGGAAGCAGGCGATGCACCTGGTGCGGCTGCTGCTGTCCTGCCGCGGCCTGCTGCGCACCGGTGAGTTGTCCGTCGACGCCGGCGCCCACCGGGAGCGGCTGCTGGCCGTCCGGCGCGGCGAGGTGCCCTGGGACGAGGTGACCGGCTGGATCGCCCGGCTGCACGAGGAGACGGAGGCGGCCGCCGCCCGCACCCCGCTGCCCGCCGAACCGGACCGGGCACGGGTGGAGGACTTCCTGGTCCGCGTCCGCCGCGCCTACGTCTGAGCCGTCGGCCGGCCGGCCGCCTTCCGCACCCGTACGACCAGGTCGTGCAGGGCGTCGTGGCCACCCGGCCGGTCCGGGAGGGCGGAGGCGTCCCGGGCGCCGGCCAGGACGGTGTGCAGGGCCTCGGTGTCGGCGCGCAGGCGGTCGGCGTCCGGTGCCTCCGATGCGGGGACCGGAGCGTGCTCGGCCGCGGCCTTGGCCTCGATCAGTTCGGCAAGGTAGCCGGGTGCCTCGGCCACCCGGCCGAGCAGGGTGGGCAGATGGGCGCAGATCTCACCGGTGCGCATCAGGTGGATGCCGGTGAGCAGCGCGCGGAAGGTGTACAGCAGCGGCTTGAGCTCCCCCGTCCGTTCGTACAGCCGCCACTGGGTGGCGGCGAAGCCCCGGTAGTGGTGGGCGTGGTGGCGAGTGAGCACCAGGGGCGCGAGGGCGGTCAGCTCGGCGTGCGCGGCGGTGGTGTGCACCACCAGCGGGGAGAGCAGCTGCTCCAGGACGTAGCCGTTGCGGCGGAGCATCAGCCGGGCGAACTTGCGCAGGTCGTGGGTGACCAGGTCCATTTCCGCGGCCAGCCCGAAAGCACCGCGGTCCCACATGCGGGAGAAGGTCTCCTCGCCCTCCCGCAGCCCGATCAGATCCTCCACCGGCAGCAGATGGGCCCCGCGCACGTCGATGTCCGAGTCGCGGGAGGGGAAGCCGTACAGGTGCGCGCCGGAGACGGTCGCGAAGACCAGCGGACGGCGCTGTCCGGCCAGGACAGGACGCAGGTCGGGCAGGCCGGTGGTGCTCGGAGCGGTCATGCCGCCCATCCTGGCGGCCGGACGGCAGCGGCGGCCAGGGGGTTTCCCGGGTGGGGCCCGGTGTGCCGGGCGGACGGGGGCGCGGCGCACCGGCCGCGGCCCCCGCCGTCCCCGTGCTAGAGGCCGACCTCGTTCATCAGCATGCCGACCTCGGTGTTGGTCAGCCGCCGCAGCCAGCCGGACTTCTGGTCACCCAGCGCGATGGGGCCGAACCGGGTGCGGACCAGCTTGTCGACCGGGAAGCCGGACTCGGCGAGCATCCGGCGGACGATGTGCTTGCGGCCCTCGTGGAGGGAGACCTCGACCAGGTAGTTCTTCCCGGTGTTCTCCACCACCTTGAAGTGGTCCGCGCGCGCGTAGCCGTCCTCCAGCTTCACGCCCTCCTTGAGCCGCTTGCCCAGGTCGCGCGGGATCGGACCCTGTATCGCGGCGAGGTAGGTCTTGCGGACGCCGTAGCGGGGGTGGGTGAGCCGGTGGGCGAGCTCGCCGTGGTTGGTGAGCAGGATCAGCCCCTCGGTCTCGGTGTCCAGCCGGCCCACGTGGAACAGCCTGGTCTCGCGGTTGGTCACGTAGTCGCCCAGGCACTGGCGGCCCTCCGGGTCCTCCATGGAGGAGACCACCCCGGCCGGCTTGTTGAGCGCGAAGAACAGGAACGACTGGGTGGCGATCGTCAGGCCGTCGACCTTGATCTCGTCCTGCTCCGGGTCCACCCGCAGGCCCTGCTCGGTGACGACCCTGCCGTTGACCTCCACCCGGCGCTGGTCGATCAGCTCCTCGCAGGCGCGGCGCGAGCCCATGCCGGCCCGGGCCAGGACCTTCTGCAGCCGCTCGCCCTCCGGCTCGCCGAAGGTCTTGGGGAGCTTCAGCGCCGGCTTGGTGTGCCGGGCACGGTTGCGCTCCTCCAGCTGGGCCTCGTACTCGCGGGGACGGGCCGGGGCGGACCGCCCGCCGGTCCTGCCGCCCGTCCGCCCGGCGGTCCTGCCGCCGCCCGCCCCGGTGCCGCCGCCCTTGCCCCTGGGCGCCCCCTTGGCGCTTCCGGACCCGGCGGGTCCACCGGGTCCACCGGACCGGTCCGGGCTGCCCGTGTCGTAACGGCGCTCCTCGGGACGGGGCCGCCCCGTGCGCTTCTGCCTGTCGTCGCGGCTGTTGCCCGCGCCCCGGTAGTTCCGGTTGCTGTTCCTGCCGCTGCTTCGCATCAAGGTTTCCGTCTAACTGTCTCTAGGTCCGGTCCCGGCGTGGGAATCGCCGCTGTCGTCCACGTCGAACGACGGCACCCCCTCCTGGCTCTCCGCCTCGACCGCGTCCGCCTCGGGGAGGAAGGGCGCGAGCTCCGGAAGCTCCGCCAGGCTCCGCAGGCCCATCCGCTCCAGGAAGTAGTTCGTCGTCCTGTACAGGATCGCACCTGTCTCGGGTTCCGTGCCCGCCTCCTCGACCAGTCCGCGCTGGAGGAGGGTGCGCATGACGCCGTCGCAGTTGACGCCGCGCACCGCCGAGACCCGGGAGCGGCTGACCGGCTGGCGGTACGCGACCACCGCCAGGGTCTCCAGGGCGGCCTGGGTGAGCCGGGCCTGCTGACCGTCCAGGACGAAGCCCTCGACCGCGTCGGCGTACTCGGGACGGGTGTAGAACCGCCAGCCGCCCGCGACCGGGCGCAGGTCGAAGCCGCGGCCCTGCCGGGTGTACTCCTCGGACAGCTCGCGCAGCGCCACGGCGACCGCGCGGCGGGGACGCCCGAGGATCTTCGCCAGCCGCTCCTCGGTGGCGGGCTCGTCGACGACCATCAGGACCGCCTCCAGGGCGGGTCTGAGCTCCAGTTCGGCGACGGCGGAGGCGCCGGCCGGCAGGCGGGGGCCCGGCTCCGGGCCCGGGCCGGTGGCCGCGTTCGTGTCCGGTCGTGTGCTCACCTCTGGGCGTCCTTCCCCTTGCCGTCTCCACCACCGGTACCGCCGCCGGTGCCGCCGGTGCCGTCCTGGGCGTCGAACTCGTCGGTGACCAGCGACAGCGCCTCCGGCCCGCCCGCTCCGCCGCTCCAGCGCACGGTGAGGCCGCCCAGTGCCTCGGGCTGGTCGAGGAGGACCGCGCGCTCACGGTACAGCTCCAGCAGCGCCAGGAAGCGGGCGACGACGGTGAGGGTGTCCGGCGCGTCCTCGACGAGTTCCGCGAAGCTCGCCTCCCCCTTCTCCCGGAGCCGGGCCACCATGATCCCGGCCTGTTCGCGCACGCTGACCAGCGGGGCGTGGATGTGGTCGACGTACACCTGCGGCTCCGGCCGGGGCTGCATCGCCTTGACGGCCAGCCTGGCGAAGCCCTCGGGGCCGATCCGGATGACGACCTCGGGCAGCAGCTCGGCGTGGTGCGGCTCCAGGCCCACCGTACGGGGGTAGCGGCGGGCCTCCGCGGCCAGTCGTCCGCCGAGGATCTCGGCGACCTGCTTGTAGGCGCGGTACTGCAGCAGCCGGGCGAAGAGCAGGTCGCGCGCCTCCAGCAGGGCGAGGTCGGCCTCGTCCTCCACCTCGGCGGAGGGCAGCAGCCGGGCGGCCTTGAGGTCGAGGAGGGTGGCGGCGACGACCAGGAACTCGGTGGCCTGGTCGAGGTCCCAGTCCGGCCCCATGGCGCGGATGTGGGCCATGAACTCGTCGGTGACCCGGGACAGCGCCACCTCCGTGACGTCCAGCTTGTGCCTGGCGATCAGCTGGAGGAGAAGATCGAAGGGGCCTTCGAAGTTGTCCAGGACGACCTTGAAGCGGCCGTCGTCCGGCTCGCCCTCCGCCCCGGAGCGCGGCACGGGGCCGGGGTCGTCCCCCGGTACGGCGGCAGGTCCGGGCGGGGAGTCGGGGGCGGCCGGTTCCGGTCGCGGCACGGAGGCTCCGGCCGCCCCGGGTTGCTCCTCCGGTACGGGCTCCGCAGCGGTCCGGACGGCGGGCTCCGCGTCCGCGCCGTCCGGGGCGCCGTCCGGGCCCCGCTCCGCGGCCGGCACCGGTCCGGGCGGCGTCGCGGGGACGGCCGGTGCCGCCCCCGGCCCCCGGCCCAGCGGGCGGCGGGACGGCCGGGGGTCCGGCGCGGGTTCGTCGGCGGTCGGCATCGCGGGGCAGGTTACCGCCCCGCAGGTCAGCTGCCGCGCAGGCGGCGCACCAGGATGCTCGCGTCGCCGCGCGACTCCAGGTCCGCCAGGACCACGGCGACCGCCTCGCGGACGATCCGGCCGCGGTCCACCGCCAGGCCGTGCTCGCCGCGGAGCACCAGCCGGGCGTGCTCGAGGTCCATCAGCTCCTCGGCGGAGACATAGACCGTGATCTTCTCGTCGTGGCGCTCGCGCCCGCTGGGGCGCCGGGCGGTGACACGGCCGCGCCGGGCCGGGGCCGCCGCGCCGGCCCGGCTTCTGGACTGGCCCCGGGTGCCGCCGACCGGCTGGGACGCCGCCCGGCGCCCCTCCGCGGTGGCCTGGCCGTTCCGGGCCGGTGCCGCCTGACCCGCCTGGCCGGGCAACTGGCCCTGCGGACTCTGCCGGGAGCCGCGGCCGCTGTGGCCGTCGGCATCGTTCCCCGGGGAGCCCGGGGAGCCTGCCGCCTCCGCCCCGCGGTCCGGAGCGTCGTCCGCGGCCGGGGCGTGCCCGTCGGCCGGGACCGGCTCCCCCGAGGGAGCGGGGAGCCGGACGGCGGTAACGTCACCGCCGGAGTGCTGCTGGGGGGTCGACGGCTGGACCGGGGACCCCCCGGTGGAACGGAACAGTTCGTCGGCTGCCGGGAGACTCACTCGGCGTGGCACCGGGCGAGCACCTCCCTGGCGAGCTGGCGGTAGGCGGCGGCACCGACGGAGTTGGAGGCATAGGTGGTGATCGGCTCCCCGGCGACCGTGGTCTCCGGGAAGCGCACGGTGCGCCCGATGACGGTGTGGTACACGTTGTCGTCGAACGCCTCGACGACACGCGCGAGCACCTCGCGGCTGTGCACGGTGCGCGAGTCGTACATCGTCGCCAGGATGCCGTCGAGCTGGAGCTCGGGGTTGAGCCGCTCCTGGACCTTCTCGATGGTCTCGGTCAGCAGCGCCACACCGCGCAGCGCGAAGAACTCGCACTCCAACGGCACGATCACCTTGTGCGCGGCGGTCAGCGCGTTGACGGTCAGCAGACCGAGGGACGGCTGGCAGTCGATCACGATGAAGTCGTAGTCGGGCAGGAGCGGCGTCAGTGCCCGCTGCAGTGTCGACTCCCGGGCGACCTCGCTGACGAGCTGCACCTCGGCGGCGGACAGGTCGATGTTGCTGGGCAGCAGGTCCATGCCCGCCACCGCCGTCTTCAGCAGCACCTCGTCGGGCGACATGCCGCGCTCCATGAGGAGGTTGTAGACGGTCAGGTCCAGCTCCATCGGGTTGACGCCGAGGCCGACCGAGAGCGCGCCCTGCGGGTCGAAGTCCACGAGCAGCACCCGGCGGCCGTACTCGGCGAGCGCGGCGCCCAGGTTGATCGTGGAGGTGGTCTTGCCGACCCCGCCCTTCTGGTTGCACATCGCGATGATCTTCGCCGGGCCGTGTTCGCTGACCGGGCCGGGAATCGGGAAGTACGGCAGCGGGCGGCCGGTCGGACCGATGCGCTCACGGCGCTGCCGGGCGGCGTCGGGCGCGAGAGTGGCGGCGTACTCGGGATCGGGCTCGTACTCCGCGTCGGGGTCGTAGAAGTGCCCCTCGGGGAGCTCCCCGTGGTGGGGGCCCTGCTGGTCGGGCAGTCGGCCGGCGGACTCGCCGCCCGAGTGGTCGGCGGCCATGGCGCTCGCGCGGTGACCGTCCGTGCTCTGGTGGGCTGTCATGCTCGCCTGGTTCTGGTGGGCTGCGAAAGTCTGGACAGCGACGGAGCCGACGGCGCCGAGTCCCGCGGGGCCCTGGCCCCGTGAGGGCGTTCCTGGCTGAGCACCCCCGGGAGTAAATGTCGACTCATTCACAAGTCGTCCTACCTCCTTGGTGACCAGGAAACTTCTAGACAGGTCAGCGTGGCACCATGCCGATGATTGGCGACTCTATGGCGTGTCGGTGGTCCGCAGCAACACAATCCGCCGTAGACGGCGCGATGTGTCGGCAACCGCGTACCCATCTGTCAAGGGCGTAACAACCGCGCACGCGGGGCCCGGAGGAGCGCGAAACGGCAGAAGAGCGACGATCCCGGCCAGTTGACCATGCGATGACCAGGGATGTCGACATGCACACCGAGGCGGTGGCCCGAACCGGCCGCTTCCAAGCCGGGTGGGTGATGCGGTAATCACTTTGTTGACGCATGACGTTGACGCTTTACCGACTTTTCACCTGACACCCCGTCGGCGGGCCCGCCGACGACCGGTGGGCCCGCCGTTCCGGCCGTCAGCCGAGCAGCGTCTCCGGCTCGCGCGCCGTCAGGCCGTGCGCCTCGGCGACCGGCCCGTGGGTGATCTCACCGTCGTGGACGGTGAGCCCCCCGGCGAGCGCCGGATCGCGGCGCAGCGCCTCGCGCCAGCCACGGCCGGCCAGCTCCACCGCATACGGCAGCGTGGCGTTGGTGAGCGCGTACGTGGAGGTGCTGGGCACCGCGCCGGGCATGTTGGCGACGCAGTAGAAGACCGAGCCGTGGACGGTGAAGGTCGGCTCCGCGTGGGTGGTGGGACGCGAGTCCTCGAAGCAGCCCCCCTGGTCGATGGCGATGTCGACGAGGACGCTTCCCGGCCTCATCCGCGCCACCAGCTCGTTGGTGACCAGCTTCGGTGCCCTGGCGCCCGGGATCAGTACGGCGCCGATGACCAGATCGGCGTCCAGCACGGCCCGCTCCAGCTCGTAGGCGTTGGAGGTGACCGTCCGCACCCGGTTCCCGAAGATCCGGTCGGCCTCGCGCAGCTTGCGCACGTCCTTGTCGAGCAGGGTGACCTGGAAGCCCATCCCGACGGCGATCTGGGTGGCGTTCCAGCCCGCCACCCCGCCGCCGATGACGGCGGCGCGGCCCGCCGGGACACCCGGCACACCACCGGGCAGCACGCCGCGCCCGCCGGCCGACCGCATCAGGTGGTACGCACCGACCTGGGGGGCGATCCGGCCGGCGACCTCGGACATCGGAGCCAGCAGCGGAAGCGCGCCGTCGGCGGTCCGCACCGTCTCGTAGGCGATCGCGGTGGTGCCGGACCGCAGCAGCGCCTCGGTGCACTCGCGGGACGCGGCCAGGTGGAGATAGGTGAACAGAATCTGGTCCTTGCGCAGCCGGTGGTACTCCTCGGCGACCGGCTCCTTGACCTTCAGCACCAGTTCGGCGGTGGCCCACACCTCGTCGGCGTCGTCCAGGACGGTGGCGCCGGCCTCGACGTACTCCCGGTCGCCGATGGCGGAGCCCGCCCCGGCGTCCCGCTCCACGTAGACCCGGTGGCCGCCGCGTACGAGTTCGTGCACACCGGCCGGGGTGATGGCCACGCGGAACTCGTTGTTCTTGACTTCACGGGGGATGCCGACCTTCATGTCGATCACGGTCCTCGTATCAGGGGTGGTGGGATGGACCGGGACACACTCCGCGGCGCCCGGACGTCGGGTGGACATCCGGCCACGGCGGAGCGCCCGCAGCCAGGGCAGTTTATTGAAGGATTTACCCCTGTCCACCCTTAGGATGTTTCAGTTTTTTTGCAGAACACCAACGTTTCCCAGGGGGAGCCGTCGTGGCGGGGCAGCCGCCCGCCACCAGTCACCGCTACCCTCCACCGCCGTCCGCGCACTTCCGCACCCGCTCCGTCTCCGCCAGCGCGCGGGCGCACCCCTCCTCGTCGCCCAGCCTCCGGCACACCGCGGCCGCGGCCCGCCAGGCGCGCAGCGCCTCCTCCCAGCGCTCCGCGCGGCGGCACCCGTCCCCGATCCGGGCGTACAGCCGGGCCTCCGCCGCCAGGTCGCCGCCGGTCTGGCACAGGGCCAGCGCCCGGCCGTACCAGTCCGCCGCCCGCTGCCGGTCCCCCAGTTCCGCGTGGACGTCCCCGAGGGACTCCATGGCCCGTACGGCCACGCCGCCGGCCTGCCCGCCGAGAGCACGGGCGGCGTCCAGCGCGGCGCGGTAGCGCTCCATTGCCCGCCGGGGGCGGCCGGCCCCCGCGTCGAGGTCGCCGAGGTCCAGCAGGGCGGCGGCGTGCTCGCCGTGCAGGCCCCGCCGTGCGGTGACCGGCAGCAGCAGCTCCTGCAGGCGGTACCGCTCGGCTGCGGACCCCCCGGCCCCGCGGTGCGCCCGCAGCGCCGCGGTCAGGGCGACGGCCGGCCGCCGGGCGAGGGTGTCCAGTTCTCCGTCGGCCGCGGCGAGCCGGGCGGCGGCGCGCAGGGCGGGCAGCCGGGAGCCGAGCCAGGCGGCGGCCTCGGCGCGGGTGTCGAAACGCAGCGCGTGCGGCAGCCCGGCCGCCCTGGCGCGGGCCGGCGAGCCGGGCGGTTCGGCGGCGGCCCGACAGGACCCCAGCAGCCGCACCGTCCGTTCCAGCAGCCTCGCCCGCGCCAGCCGTACCTCGGCGGCACCCTCCCCCGCCGCCAGCAGGGCGGCCAGCAGAGGGTGCAGGCAGTCCGGGACTGTGTACTGCCTGAACACGGCGGCCTGCCTGAACACGGCGGCCTGCCTGAACACGGCGGCCTGCCTGAACACGGCGGCCTGCCTGAACACGGCGGCCTGCCGGAATGCGTCGGCGGGACGCAGCAGACCGAGCCGGGCGAGGTGCTCCAGCGCCGCCCCGGCCGTCCGCGGCGGGCAGCCCGCCAGGGCGGCCGCGACATGGGCGTCGACCAGCCCGGCCGGGGCGAGGGCCAGCAGCCGCAGGAGGCGGGCCGCGGACGGCGGCAGCGAGTCGTACGCCAGCCGGAAGGCACGGGCCAGCGGGTGGGCGGGCACGGCACGGCGCCTCCTGGGGCGCGGAACGCGGGCGGGGGCCGGTCCGTCCGCGTTCCGCGCCGGGCTTCCGCCGCTCCCGCCGGGAACACCCGTGCCACCCTCCCCGTCGTCCTCCCCACCGGGGAGGGCGCCCGGGAAGGGCTCGTCGGGGAGTTCCGCCAGCCGCCGGAGCGCCTCGGCGACGGACGCCATGGGATGGGCCGCCAGCCAGCCGCCCGCCAGAACGAGCGCGGCGGGCAGCCCGCCGCACGCCTCGGCCAGTTCCTCGGCGGCCCGCGGATCGACGGTGAAGCGGAGGTCGTCCCCGGCGCACCGGGCCAGCAGGGCGACGGCCGAGCCCGTGTCGAGCCCGCCGAGCGTGCAGGGCCGCACGTCCCGGACACCGGTCAGCGGTCCCCCGGAGACCGCCAGGACGAGGCAGTCCGGGTTGTCCGGGAGCAGACCCGCCAGCTGCCCTGGTCCGCTCACCCCGTCCAGCAACAGGATGCGGCGGCCGTCGCCGAGTACGGCGCGCAGCTCTCCGGTGAGCTCCTCCTCCCCCGCTCCGGCGGACACCGGGCGGCGGAGCGCGCCGAGCAGGTCCCGGACGGTGTCCTCAGTGGGCACGGGGGTGCCGTCCGGGCCGGTGAGCCGGGCGCGCAGCACCCCGCCGGGATAGTCGGCGGCCACCCGCCGCACGAACTCCTCCGCCAGCGCGGTACGGCCCGAGCCGGGACGGCCCGCGACGAGCAGCACACGGCCGCGGGGCACGGGGCGGCCGGAGAGGGTGTCCGGCCCGCGGCCGGCGTCGGCGCGCAGCCGGTCCAGTTCGCGCCGTCGTCCGGTGAAACCCTCCGGACCGGAGCCGGCGGCCGGGACCGGCCCACCGGTGTGCACCGCCTGATCCACCACGGAACGAGGGTAGTTCACCCGCCCCGCCCCGGCACCGGGACGGGACGGGACGGGGCGGGACGGCCTCAGGCCCGGAACGGCCGGGCGGGCCAGGGGGCCTCGGCCGGACGGAGGGCGTCCAGGCCCGCCGGGCCGCCGGCCCGGGCGGCGCTCAGGGCCAGCACGCCGGAGGCCAGGCAGTTGTTGTGCAGGTCACCGGCCAGCACACCGCGGACCAGGTCCGCCAGCGGCACACGGGCCACCTCCATGTCGGCCTCCTCCTCCTCGGCGGCGAAGCGCTCGCCGTCGGCCTCGGACAGCCCGCGGGCCAGGAAGATCCGGATCGCCTCGTCGGTGCCGCCCGGCGAGGAGTACAGGTCGACCAGCACCCGCCAGTCCCCGGCCTTGACGTGCGCCTCCTCGTACAGCTCGCGGCGGGCGGCGGCCAGCGGGTTCTCGCCGGGGACGTCGAGCAGCCCGGCGGGGATCTCCCACAGCTTGTGGCGCACCGGGTGCCGGTACTGGTTGAGGACCAGCACCCGGTCCCGCTCGTCCAGCGCGAGGACGGCCACCGAGCCGGGATGCACCTGGTAGTCGCGGGTCGCCGCGGAGCCGTCCGGCATCACCACACGGTCGGTGCGCACACTGGTCTTGTTGCCGGTGAAGGGCGTCTCACTGGAGACCACCTTCCACTGGACCGGGGTGTCCCGCAGGCGCCCGTCGTTCTCCGCCACGGCTCAGACCCCCTCGGTCACGGCGGTGCCCGCCGTGGTGTCCGCGCCGGCGCCGGCACCCTGCCGCCGCTCGACCGCCGCCTTCACCAGGCCGGCGAAGAGCGGATGCGGACGGGTGGGCCGGGAACGCAGCTCGGGATGGGCCTGGGTGGCCACCAGGTAGGGGTGGACCTCGCGCGGGTACTCCACGTACTCCACCAGCTTGTTGTCCGGGGAGGTGCCGGAGAAGACCAGCCCGGTCTTCTCCAGCTCGGCGCGGTAGCGGTTGTTGACCTCGTACCGGTGGCGGTGGCGCTCCTCGACGTACGGCTCGCCGCCGTACACCTCGCGCACGATCGACCCCTCGGCGAGCCTGGCCGGATACATGCCCAGCCGCATGGTGCCGCCCATGTCGCCCTCACCGGCGACGATCTCCAGCTGCTCCTCCATCGTGGAGATCACCGGATGGGGCGCGGCCCGGTCGAACTCGGTGGAGTTGGCGCCCTCGACGCCCGCCAGGTTCCGGGCCGCCTCGATCACGATGCACTGCAGTCCCAGGCACAGGCCCAGCAGCGGAACGCCGTTCTCGCGGGCGTAGGTGATCGCCGCCACCTTGCCCTCCACCCCGCGCTCGCCGAAGCCGCCGGGGATGCAGACCGCGTCCACGTCGCCGAGCTGTCGCTTCGCCCCGCCGGGGACCCGGCAGTCGTCGGAGGTGACCCACTTGATCCGCACCCGGGCGTTGTTGGCGAAGCCGCCCGCGCGCAGCGCCTCGGTGACCGACAGGTAGGCGTCGGGCAGGTCGATGTACTTGCCGACCAGCGCGACGGTGACCTCGTGCTCGGGCTGGTGGACGCGGCGCAGCAGGTCGTCCCAGCGGGTCCAGTCCACGTCCCGGAAGGGCAGGCCCATCCGGCGCACCACGTAGGCGTCCAGGCCCTCGCCGTGCAGCACCCGGGGGATGTCGTAGATGGAGGGGGCGTCCTTGCAGGCCACCACCGCCTCCTCGTCCACGTCGCACATCAGCGAGACCTTGCGCTTGATGGAGACGGGCACGTCGCGGTCGGCGCGCAGCACGATCGCGTCGGGCTGGATGCCGATGTTGCGCAGGGCGGCCACCGAGTGCTGGGTGGGCTTGGTCTTCAGCTCCCCGGAGGGGCCGATGTAGGGCAGCAGCGAGATGTGGACGACGAAGACGTTGTCGCGGCCCACCTCGTGCCGCACCTGGCGCACCGCCTCCAGGAACGGCAGCGACTCGATGTCGCCGACCGTGCCGCCGACCTCGGTGATCACCACGTCCACGTCCTCGGTGGCCATCCGGCGGATGCGGTGCTTGATCTCGTTGGTGATGTGCGGGATCACCTGCACCGTGTCGCCCAGGTACTCGCCGCGCCGCTCCTTGGCGATCACCGTGGAGTACACCTGGCCGGTGGTGACGTTCGCCGAGCCGTCGAGGTCGACGTCGAGGAAGCGCTCGTAGTGGCCGATGTCCAGGTCCGTCTCGGCGCCGTCGTTGGTGACGAACACCTCACCGTGCTGGAAGGGGTTCATCGTGCCGGGGTCGACGTTGAGGTACGGATCCAGCTTCTGCATCGTGACCCGCAGCCCCCGCGCCTTGAGCAGCGCGCCGAGGCTGGAGGCGGTGAGCCCCTTGCCGAGCGAGGAGGCGACACCCCCCGTGACGAAGAGGTGCTTGGTCGTCATGGATTTGGGCGGCATGGCCAAGAGGGGGCTCCCGTGGTCGCGTGGTGACATGCGCTCCGGCGCCCCGGCCGGTGGGGGGTGCCGTCGCTGCGGTTCGGGGGTTGTTGTGCCCTCCGCTCCACGGGCTACCAGGGTATCAGCGGCGGACCGGGGACGCCGATGCGGCGCCCCGCGGACCGGAACATGACACAGTGGGCGGACGCGCGCGGGGCGGGGCGGCGGACCGCCGCGTCCCCGGCCGGGGACCCCGGACACGGGCACCGTGTACGAACGCCGTGTCCGGGCAGGGCGTTCGTACAGGGTGCGGCCGTGCCCCGGCGCCTCCCCCGCCGATACGCGATAGTGGTCACCCGGAAGGGTCCGTCGGCCCTAAGGTGACCTCGGCGCGGCCCTTCGGCGGCGTCGTATCCTGCTCAGACTGTCCGCACAGGTCTCCCCCGTGCGGCAGGACGGAAAACCGCGCGTCCCACGGGGCGTAGCCACTGTTCGACTGGAGATGCTCGTGGCCGGGCGCATCGAGGATTACGCACTCATCGGGGACATGCAGACCGCCGCCCTGGTCTGCCGGGACGGGGCGGTGGACTGGCTCTGCCTGCCCCGGTTCGACTCCCACGCCGTCTTCGCCGGGCTCCTGGGCACCGAGGAGCACGGCTTCTGGCGGCTGGGCCCCGCACATGCCGCCGGCCAGCAGCCGCCGCCCGCCACCCGGCGCCGTTACCGGGGCGACTCCCTGGTCCTGGAGTCGGAGTGGGACACCCCCCGCGGCACGGTGCGGGTGATCGACTTCATGCCGCCGCGTGAGCACCACGCCCCGCAGCTGGTGCGCGTCGTGGAAGGTGTCAGCGGCCGGGTGCCGATGCGCTCGGCGCTGCGGATGCGGTTCTCCTACGGCCAGATCGTCCCGTGGGTGCACAAGGTGGACGGCCGCACCGTCGCCGTCGCCGGACCCGACTCCGTCTGGGTGGACAGCGAGGTCGACACCTACGGCGAGAACCTGACCACCTACGCCGACTTCACCGTCGCCCCGGGCGACCGGGTCGCCATGACGATCAGCTGGCAGCCCTCCCACAACGGTCCCCCGCCCCTCGCGGACCCGGAGGCGGCGCTGGCCGCGACCGAGGAGTTCTGGCGCGGCTGGGTGGCGCACTGCACGTACCACGGCCCGTACCGGGAGGCGGTCGTCCGCTCCCTGATCACGCTGAAGGCGCTCACCTACGGCCCCACCGGCGGCATCGTCGCCGCCCCCACCACCTCGCTGCCCGAGCACATCGGCGGGGTCCGCAACTGGGACTACCGCTTCACCTGGCTGCGCGACGCGGCGATCACCCTCTCCTCGCTGCTGCGCACCGGCTACCGCGAGGAGGCGCTGGCCTGGCGGGAGTGGCTGCTGCGCGCGGTCGCCGGGGACCCGGAGAACCTCCAGATCATGTACGGCATCGCGGGCGAGCGCGAACTGGGCGAGACGGAGCTGTCCTGGCTGCCCGGCTACGAGAACTCCCAGCCGGTGCGGGTCGGCAACGGCGCGGCCGGCCAGCTCCAGCTCGACGTCTACGGCGAGACCATCGAGGCGCTGCACCTGGCCCACATGACCGGGCTGGCCCGCAACGACTACGCCAGTCTGCTCCAGATCAAGCTGATCAGCTATCTGGAGGACCACTGGACGGACCCGGACGAGGGCATATGGGAGGTGCGCGGGCCGCGCCGGCACTTCGTGCACTCCAAGGTCATGGCGTGGGTCGCGGTGGACCGCACGATCCGCCTGATCGAGTCCGGCGAGGCCCACGGTCCGCTGGAGCGGTGGCGCGAGCTGCGCGACACGATCCACCGGGACGTCTGCGAGAAGGGCTACGACCCCGAGCGCAACACTTTCACCCAGTCCTACGGATCGACGGAGCTGGACGCCGCGCTGCTGCTCATCCCGCAGGTGGGCTTCCTGCCCCCGGACGACAAGCGGGTCATCGGCACCATCGAGGCCATCCAGCGCGAGCTGTCCACTCCGGACGGCTTCGTGATGCGCTACCCGACGGCGGGCGAGCAGGAGGGCCTGGACGGGCTGGAGGGCGACGAGGGCGCGTTCCTGGCCTGCTCGTTCTGGCTGGCCGACGACCTGGCGATGATCGGCCGGGTCGAGGAGGCGCGCAAGCTGTTCGAGAAGCTGCTCTCCCTCCGGAACGACCTGGGGCTGCTCGCCGAGGAGTGGGACTCCCGGCTCCAGCGCCAGGTGGGCAACTTCCCGCAGGCGTTCAGCCATGTGCCCCTGATCGACACGGCCCTGCGACTGACGGCCTCGGGCGCGTACGGCGGCTGACTGCGTCTGACCGCTACAGGGTGTGGCAGGGTGCGGCCCCGCTCCGGGCGGGGCCGCACCCTGCCACACCTGGGTGAGAGCGCTCTCAGCGGATGTCCTGCACACTGTCGGCCGTTGGCGGTAGCGTCGTGGCTCCCGGAGAAGAGTTAAGGAGTGTCCCCGTGCACGGTTCCCGGCCCACCCTCGAAGCGGTCGCCGCCCACGCCGGTGTCTCCCGCGCCACCGTGTCGCGGGTGGTCAACGGGGGCGAGGGGGTACGCAAGGCGCTCCGCGACCGGGTCCAGGCGTCGGTGGCCGCGCTCGGCTACGTCCCCAACCGCGCGGCCCGCAGCCTGGTCACCCGCCGTACGGGCGCCGTGGCCGTGGTGATCGCCGAGCCGGAGACCAGGGTGTTCTCCGATCCCTTCTTCGCCCAGCAGCTGCGCGGCATCAGCCGGGAGCTGTCCGCGTGCGACCTGCAGCTCGTCCTGCTCCTGCTGGAGGGACGCACCAACCACGACCGCATCGGACGCTATCTGGCGGGCGGACACGTGGACGGCGCGCTGATGTTCTCGCTGCACCGCGACGATCCCCTGCCGTCGATGGCCGGCGCCACCGGCCTGCCCACCGTCTTCGGCGGACGGCCGGGCTGGCCCGGCGCCGAGGACGACCCGGACCTGCTCTATGTGGACACCGACAATCGCGGCGGCGCCCGTCAGGCGGTGACACACCTGCTGGAACGGGGACGGCGGCGGATCGCCGTGATCACCGGTCCGCTGGACCAGACCTCCGCCCAGGACCGGCTCGACGGCTACCACGACGCCCTCGGGGCGGCCGGGGCCGATCCGGCACTGGTCGCCCACGGCCACTTCACGGCCGAGGGCGGCGAGCGGGCCATGGCCGAACTGCTGGACCGCCGCCCCGATCTGGACGCGGTGTTCGCCTGCAACGACCTGATGGCCTCCGGAGCGCTGCGGACACTGCGCGCCCGGGGCCGGCGGGTGCCCGAGGACGTCGCGGTGGTCGGCTACGACGACCTGGAGGCCGCCTGGGCCGATCCGGCACTGACCACCGTCCGCCAGGACGTCCAGGGGATGGGGCGGATGATGGCCGGTCTGCTGCTGCGGCGGCTGGGACTGGCCGCGGACGGCGTCCCGCCCGCCGGGCCCCTGGCCCCGGTCGTCACTCCCGCCAAGCTGGTGGTCCGCGACTCCAGCTGACGCCCGCCGGCGGCCGCCGGCGGGCGCGCACCCCGGCGTACGGCACCCGGGCGGTGTGCCGCGTCCAGGATGCCGGCTTTCCCCTCCGCCGCACGCAGACCGATCGGGTGATGACAAAAGAAACCGGCCGTACCGCCGCGGGCGGTACGGCCGGTACGGGCACCGGGTCAGATGCTGGTGCGGGCCGCCTCCAGCAACTCCTCGGCATGGGCGCGGGCGAGCCTGGAGTCCTCCTGCCCGGCGAGCATCCGGGACAGCTCGCGCACCCGCTCCTCGCCTTCGAGGGTCTTCACCCCGCTGCGCGTCACCGAGCCGTCGGAGGTCTTCTCCACCAGCAGGTGCCGGTCGGCGAACGCCGCCACCTGCGGCAGATGGGTGACCACCACGACCTGCGCGGACCTCGCCAGCCGGGCCAGCCGCCGGCCCACCTCCACCGCCGCCTTCCCGCCGATGCCGGCGTCCACCTCGTCGAAGAGGTAGGTCGGCACCGGGGCGGCGCCCGCGAAGACGACCTCGATGGCGAGCATCACCCGGGACAGCTCACCGCCGGAGGCGCCCTTGGCGATCGGGCGCGGCGGCGCCCCGGGATGCGGGGCGAGCAGCAGCTCGACCTCGTCCGCGCCGTGCGGGCCGAAGGTGACGGGCCGTCCGTCCACCTCGATGCCCGACTCCGCGTCGGCGCTCTCCTGCTGCCGCACCTCGACGGTGATACGGGCGTGCGGCATGGCCAGTTCGGCCAGCTCCGCGGTGACCGCGTCGGCGAACCGCTTGGCCGCCTCCCGCCGGGCGTCCGTCAACCGCTGGGCGAGGGCGGCCAGTTCGGCACGGAGAGCGTCGCGTTCGGCGGTCAGCCCGCCGATCCGGTCGTCGTCGCCCTCGAGTTCGGCGAGCCGGGCGGCGCTCTCCTGTGCCCAGGCCAGTACGGCGGCGGTGTCCTCGCCGTACTTGCGGGTGAGGTGGGCGAGCACGGACCGCCGCTCCTCCACCGCGGCCAGCCGCAGCGGGTCGGCGTCCAGGTCGTCGGCGTAGCCCGCCAGCTCGCCGGCCACGTCCCCCAGCAGGATGCCCACCTCACCCAGCCGGTCGGCCAGCACCGCCAGCGCCGGGTCGTGCGCCCGTACGGCCTCCAGCGCCCGCTGGGCACCGGCGACCAGGGCGGTGGCGTCCACCGCCTCGGGGTCGGCCGGGTCCCCGATCAGCGCCCCGTGGGCGGTGGCGGCGGCCGAGGCCAGGGCCTCGGCGTGGCCCAGCCGTTCGGCCTCGGCGGCCAGTTCGGCGTCCTCACCGGGCCGCGGTCCGGCGGCGGCGATCTCCTCCAGACCGAAGCGCAGCAGATCGGCCTCCTGGGCGCGCTCCCGGGCCTGCTCGGTCAGTTCGGCCAGCTCGGCCGAGACCGCCCGCAGCCGCCGGTACGCCTCGGTGTACCCGGCCAGCGGCTCCGAGACCGCCTCACCCGCGTACCTGTCCAGCGCCCCGCGCTGCCGGGCCGGGCGCAGCAGCCCCTGCTGGTCGCTCTGCCCGTGCACCGCTATCAGGTCCTCGCCGAGCTCCGCCAGCAGCCCGACGGGCACCGTACGGCCGCCGACGTGGGCGCGTGACCGGCCCTCCGCCGAGATCGTCCGGCTGACCAGCAGCTCGCCGTCGTCCAGTTCCGCGCCCGCCTCCTGTGCCCGGTGCGCGGCGAAGGCGTCCGGCGGCAGCGCGATCCGGCCCTCCACCACGGCGGCCCGCGCGCCCGCGCGCACCAGCGCCGCGTCGGCGCGGCCGCCGAGCAGCAGTCCCAGACTGGTGACGACCATGGTCTTGCCCGCGCCGGTCTCGCCGGTCACCGCGGTGAAGCCGGGGGACAGCTCGACGACGGCGTCATCGATCACGCCCAGGGCCCGAATCCGCATTTCCTCCAACACGGATACGACCATACGAGGTTCTCCGGCCGGATCCCCACCCGCGGTCGACACCGGTGTGCTTCCCGGCGGGCGGCCGGGCGGTCCGGCGGGCACCCGGGTGGGGGTGCGGCTCAGTGCGGCGCCCCGCGCCATCCGGCCACCGGGAGCGCGAACTTGGCCACCAGCCGGTCGGCGAAGGAGGCGTGGTGCAGCCGCGCCAGCCGCACCGGTACCGCGCCGCGCCGTACCTCCACCCGGGCGCCCGCCGGAAGCTCCACGGAGCGCCGTCCGTCGCACCACAGCACCCCGTTCGGGGTCTGCGGCTGCACCTCCACGGCGAGCACCGCCTCCGGCGTGGTGACCAGGGGCTTGGTGAACAGCGCGTGGGCGCTGATGGGCACCATCAGCAGCGCCTCGACCTCGGGCCAGACCACGGGGCCGCCGGCCGAGAAGGCATAGGCGGTGGAACCGGTGGGCGTGGCGCACACCACTCCGTCGCAGCCGAACCGGGAGACCGGGCGGCCGTCGATCTCCATGACGACCTCCAGCATGCGCTCCCGGGCCGCCTTCTCCACCGCCGCCTCGTTCAGCGCCCAGTCGCGGTGCACGATCCGGCCGTCGGTGCGGACGAGCACGTCGATGGTCATCCGCTCCTCGACCTCGTAGGAGCGGTCGACGACCCGGCGCACGACCTTGTCCAGGTCGTCGCGCTCGGCCTCGGCGAGGAAACCGACCCGGCCGAGGTTGACGCCCAGCAGCGGCACCCCCGACGCCCGGGCGAACTCCGCGCCGCGCAGCAGCGTCCCGTCCCCGCCCAGGACGACCAGCAGCTCGCAGCCGTCGACGGCGCACTCCCCGGCCTCGACGGTGCGCACCGACGGCGGCAGGGTCAGGTCGGCGGCCTCCTCGGCCAGGACGCGCACCCCG
This sequence comes from Streptomyces carminius, assembly GCF_002794255.1. Taxonomy (GTDB): domain Bacteria; phylum Actinomycetota; class Actinomycetes; order Streptomycetales; family Streptomycetaceae; genus Streptomyces; species Streptomyces carminius. The sequence goes on along the minus strand of NZ_PGGW01000067.1, from coordinate 13,322 downwards.
ATGCCGTTGCGCAGCAGCCCCTGGACGACGAGCTCGGCGCTGCGGAGCGCGGCCGGGCGGCCGGTGTGGGTGAGCAGGAAGACGGTCCGTCCGTCGCCGGAGGCGTCCGGGACGTGTTCGGCGTATTCGAGGCGTTCGGGGTGCTCGGGGTGTTCGGGGTGCTCGGCGTTCCGCGTGGTCACTGGGGGCCCTCCGCCACGGCTCGGTCGACGTCGGCCGGGTCCAGTTCGGGTGCCCCGGCACGCAGCCACAGGAAGTACTCGACGTTACCGGAGGGTCCCGGGAGCGGGCTCGCGATCACTCCGAGTACGCCAAAACCCAGTCCGGCGGCCTGCCCCGCCACGGTACGGACCGCCTCGGCGCGCAGGGCCGGGCTACGGACCACTCCCCCGCTGCCCAGCCGCTCCCGGCCGACCTCGAACTGCGGCTTGACCATCAGCACCAGATCGGCGTCCGGGGCGGCGCAGCGCGCCAGGGCGGGCAGCACCAGGCCGAGCGGGATGAAGGACAGATCCCCGACGACCAGGTCCACCGGCTCGCCGCCGATCAGCTCCAAGGTCAGCTCGCGGACGTTGGTGCGGTCCCGCACCACGACCCGCTCGTCGTTGCGCAGCGACCAGGCGAGCTGCCCGTAACCGACGTCCACGGCGGTCACCCGGGCGGCTCCGGCGCGCAGCAGGACGTCGGTGAAGCCGCCGGTGGAGGCCCCGGCGTCCAGGGCCCGCCGTCCGGCCACCGCCAGCCCCTCCGGCATGAACGCCGCCAGGGCGCCGGCCAGCTTGTGCCCGCCGCGCGAGACGTAGCCCGGGTCGCCGGCGTCCTCGGCCACCACGATGGCCGCGCCGGTCTCCACCTGGGTGGCGGGCTTGGTCGCGACGGTGCCGCCGACGGTGACCCGGCCGGCGGCGATGAGCGTACTGGCCTGCTCGCGCGAGCGGGCCAGCTTGCGGCGCACCAGTTCGGCGTCGAGCCGGCCGCGCCGGCCGCGCTGGTTTCGTGACGCTGCCACCTGCGGTTCAGCTCCCGGGGTCGTGCGGCGGGGTGTGCGGTGCGCCGGGCGCGGGCGGCCCGGGGCGCTGGTCGAGCGCGTTCAGCGTGTCGCGCAGCCCGCGGTGCACGTCCTCGTACACCCCCAGGTGGTCGGAGACGGCGAGGCGGTCGGCGTCCGCCAGGCGGCGCAGCCCGGCGTCCACCGCCGCGTGCCCGGTGGGGGTCACCCCGACCCCCAGGGGCCGGGGCCCGCCGTCGGGCTCCGGCCCCGCGCCCGGTTCCGTGCCCGCCTCCGGCTCCGTGCCGGACATCGGTTCTTCCATGGCCCCGACGCTATCGCGCCCGGCGCCCTCCTCGACGGGGACTCCCCCTGCGGTACGGTCGGGGGAATGGCGACCCTGGAGCAGTGCCGCGCGGCGTTGGACCGGCTGGCGGAGAACCTGGCGGAGGCCGACGACGACGTCCGCGGCGCCACCGCCCTGGAGCGTTCGGTCAGCTGCCATCTCACCGATCTGGACACCACCCTCACCGGCCGGCTCGTCCACGGCCGCATCGAGGACGTGACCACCTCGGCCGGGCCGCCCGCCGGGCGCGCCCAGATCAGGCTGGCCATGACCAGCGACGACCTGGTCTCCCTGGTGGAGGGCAGGCTGAACTTCGCCCGGGCCTGGGCCCGGGGCCGGGTCAAGCTGGAGGCGGGCCTGCGGGACCTGCTGCGGCTGCGCTCGCTGCTGTGACTGTGAGCGCCGGGCCGGAAAAGGCGCTGTGGGCGGCGGGCCGGAGGACGACGATGGCCGTATGACGACCACCCCGCACGCCCGGTCCTTCGACGCGGCCGCCGCCCTGTACGCCGCGAACCGCCCCTCGTACCCACCCGCCCTGCTCGACACCGTGGAGCGGCTCACGGGCCGCCCCCTGGCCGGTGCCCGGACCGCGGACGTCGGCGCCGGCACCGGGATCCTCACCGCCCTGCTTCACGACCGGGGCGCCCGGGTGATCGCCGTGGAGCCCGGCGACGGCATGGCCGCCGAGTTCCGCCGTTTCCTGCCCGGCGTCCCGGTCGTACGCGGCGACGGCAACCGCCTTCCGCTGGCCGCCGGCTCCCTCGACCTGGTCACCTACGCCCAGTCCTGGCACTGGACCGATCCGGACCGGTCGCTCCCCGAGGCCTTCCGCGTCCTGCGTCCCGGCGGCGCCCTGGCCGTCGTGCGCAACGACTCCGACGAATCCGTCCCATGGATCGCCGAGCAGACCGCCCGGCTGCGCCGCTACTTCGGCGCCGGGGAGAAGGACGCGGAGGCGGCCGTCGCCCGCTCCCTGCCCACCGGACGGCCGGGCTTCACCACCCGGCGGGTGCGCTGGTCCCGGCAGGTGTCGCTGGAGACGCACCTGGCCCACCTGGCCAGTTTCTCCGACTTCCTCGTCCTCGGCCCGGAGCGCACCGGAGCCTTCCTCGCCCGGGAGCGCGAGCGGCTGGGCGCGCTCTTCCCCGACGGGACGGTCGAGGAGGTCTACCTCGCCTCCGCGAGCGTCGCCGTGCGCTGAGGGATGCGGCCGGTTCGGCCGGTTCGGCCATACCGGGGTGATCCCGGCAGCGGCCCGCCTCACCGTCTACCGGGCCGGGCGCGGGCGCCGCGCCGCGGGCACCACCAGCGGCGTCCCCGTCTCGGGGTCGTCGATGACCTGGCAGCGCAGCCCGAAGACCCGCTCCACCAGTTCGGCCGTGACGATCTCCCCCGGCGGACCCTCGGCGACCACCTCGCCGTCGCGCATCGCGATCAGATGGGTGGCGTAGCGGGCCGCGTGGTTGAGGTCGTGCAGGACGGCCACCAGAGTGCGGCCCTCCTCCTCGTGCAGCCGGGCGCACAGGTCGAGGACGTCGATCTGGTGCTGGATGTCGAGGTACGTCGTCGGCTCGTCCAGCAGCAGCAGCGGGGTCTGCTGGGCGATGGCCATGGCGATCCACACCCGCTGCCGCTGTCCGCCCGACAGCTCGTCCACGTACCGCCCGGCCAGAGTGTCGACACCGGTGGCGGCCATCGACTCGGCCACGATCCGCTCGTCCTCCTGAGACCACTGCCGCAGCAGGCCCTGGTGCGGGTAGCGGCCGCGGGCCACCAGTTCGGCGACGGTGATGCCGTCGGGGGCGATGGAGGACTGCGGCAGCAGCCCGAGGGTGCGGGCCGCCTGCTTGGCGGGCAGCGTCCCGATGCTCCGGCCGTCCAGCAGCACCGACCCGGCGGCCGGTTTCAGCATCCGGGCCAGCGCCCGCAGCAGGGTGGACTTGCCGCAGGCGTTCGGCCCGACGACCACGGTGAAGGACCGGTCGGGGATCCGCACCGACAGCCGCTCGGCGATGACCCGCTGGTCGTAGGCGAGGATGACGTCCTCGGCGGCCAGCCGGGACGCGGGCGGTCCGGCGTCCTCGCCGCGTGGTCCGCCGGCGGCCCCGGCGGGGTGCCGGGCGGGTGCCCGGTGGGCTGTCCGGTCGGCCTGCTTCGTGAACACGTTCTCTCCTCCGGGTCCCTCCTGGGCGGTCCTCCACCGACCGTCCGGGCGCGTCATATCCGGCCCGCCCGGCGCTCGGCGACCAGCAGCCACAGCAGGTAGCCGCCGCCGAGCACCGCCGTGAGCACACCGACCGGCAGCCGGTCGGCGCCGAAGGCGTTCTGCGCCGCCCAGTCGGCGGTGACCAGCAGCAGGGCGCCCATGCACGCCGAGGGCAGCAGGTTCGGGCCGGGCGCCCGGGTCAGGCGGCGGGCGAGCTGGGGCGCGGTGAGGGCGACGAAGGCGATCGGCCCGGCCGCGGCGGTGGCGGCGGCGGTCAGCAGGACGGCGGTGAGAACCGCCAGCAGCCGGGTCCGCTCCACCCGCACCCCGAGCGCGCACGCGCTGTCGTCGCCCATCTCCAGCGTCCGCAGCGGGCGTCCCATGACGAGCACGGCCGGTACCAGTACCGCGCAGACCCCCAGCAGCGGCCAGGCCTGCGCCCAGCCGCGCCCCTCCAGGGAGCCGGTGATCCACAGGGTGGCGCGGGTGGCGTCGACGATGTCGGCCCGGGTGAGCAGGTAGCCGTTGGCGGCGCTGAGCATCGCGGCGGCGCCGATGCCGACCAGGACCAGGCGGTAGCCGTGGCTGCCGCGCCGCCAGGCCAGCAGGTAGACGGCGACCCCGGTGGCCAGTCCGCCGGCGATCGCGCCGCCCGCCACCGCGTGGGTGCCGCCGTCGAACAGCACGATGACGGTGAGCGCTCCGGCCGCCGAGCCCTGGCCGAAGCCGAGGATGTCCGGACTGCCCAGCGGGTTGCGGGAGACGGACTGGAAGACCGCGCCCGCCAGGCCCAGCCCCACCCCGACGCACAGCGCGACCAGTACCCGCGGCAGCCGCAGCTCGTTGACGATGAAGGTGTGGGCGGTGCCGCCCCGTCCGGCCAGGACGCGCAGCACCTCGCCGGGCGGGATCGCGAAGTCGCCGGTGCCGATGAGCACCACGCCCATCGCCAGGGCGGCCAGCGCCAGCAGCAGGCCGACCAGCACCGCGCGCGGGAGGATTCGCACCGACAGACCGCCGCGGGTGCGCAGCACGGCCCCCGCTGGGCGTGGCGGGCACTGCGGGCCCCCGGGGTCTCCCGTGCGCGCCGACCGCTCGGGACTCGTCACGGGCGTCACGGCTGGGCCACCCTTCTGCGGCGTACCAGGTGGAGGAAGACCGGCCCGCCCACGAGCACGGTCACGATCCCCACCTGCAGTTCGGACGGCCGGGCCACGACCCGGCCGAGGATGTCGGACCCCAGCAGCAGCACGGGCGAGAGCACCGTGGCGTACGGCAGCAGCCAGCGCAGATCGGGGCCGGTGAGGGCACGCACCAGGTGCGGCACCAGCAGCCCGACGAACACGATCGGCCCGCAGGCAGCGGTCGCGGCGCCGCACAGCAGGGTGATGGCGACCATCGCGCCCACCCGGGTGCGGCCGAGGTCGGCGCCGAGCGCACGGGCGGTGTCGTCGCCGAGGGCCACCGCGTTGAGCGGCCGGGCCAGCAGCAGCGCCAGCAGGATCCCGGTGCCGATGAACGGCAGCACCTGCCGGACCACCGAGGCGTCGGCGGTCGCCAGCGAACCGACCGTCCAGAAGCGCATCCGGTCCAGCGCCGCGGTGTCCAGCAGTTCGATCGCCTGCACATAGCCGTACAGCGCGGCGGACACGGCCGTACCGGCGAGCACCAGCCGCACCGGGGTGGCGCTGCGGCTGCCGCCGAGCGCGTACACCAGCGCCGAGACGGCGGCGGCCCCCGCGAAGGCGAACCACACGTAGCCGGTGAGCGAGGTGATCCCCAGGAAGCCGATGGCGGTGACGACGGCGGCGGAGGCCCCGGCGTTGACGCCGAGCAGCCCGGGGTCCGCGAGCGGATTGCGGGTGAGCGCCTGCATCACGGCGCCCGCCAGCCCGAGCCCGGCGCCGACGAGCAGGCCGAGGACGGTGCGCGGCAGCCGCAGGTCCCGGACGACCACATCGGTGTCGCTGCCGGTGTAGTGGAACAGCCCGTGCCAGACCTGTTCCGGGGGGATCTGTTTGGCCCCGACCGCGATGCTCGCGGCCGTCACCAGCAGCAGCGCGCCGCAGGCGGCCAGCAGCCCTGCCGTGCGGACCGCGTTCCGCCGCTGTCGGGGGGCGCTGTCTTTCAACACGAACGTTAGGTTAGCCTACCCTCAATTCCAGCCAGCACGGAGATCACCATGAACGACCCCGGCCCCCTGTCTCCCGCCGTCCCGGCCTCCCGTCCGTCCCGCCGGCTGTCCCGCCGCGGCCTCCTCGCCGCGGGCGGTGCCCTCGGCCTGGGCGCCTTCCTCACCGCCTGCGGCGACGAGGGCGGCTCGTCCGGCTCCTCGGAAGGCGGAGCCTCGAAGCAGGGCTCCGGCTCCTGGTCGTTCGAGGACGACCGGGGTGAGACCGTCAAGGCGGACAGCACCCCGAAGAAGATCGTCGCCTTCACCGGCACCGCCGCCGCCCTGCACGACTACGGCGTCGAGTGCACCGGTGTCTTCGGCCCCACCAGGTTGGCGAACGGCGAGCCCGACCCGCAGGCCGGTGAACTCGACGTCGACAAGGTGACCGTCCTCGGCAACGTCTGGGGGGAGTTCAACGTCGAGAAGTACGCCGCCCTCGGCCCGGAACTGCTGGTCACGAACATGTACGAGCAGGACGCCCTGTGGTACGTCCCCGACGAGAGCAAGGACAAGATCCTCTCCCTCGCCCCCAGCGTGGGCATCATGGTGGCCCGCACCTCCCTCAGCGACGTCCTCGGCCGCTACACCGCCCTGGCGTCCTCCCTGGGCGCCGACCTGAAGGCGCGGAAGGTCACCGACGCGAAGAAGAGCTTCGAGGACGCCTCCGAGCGGCTGCGCCGGGCCGCCAAGGGCAAGCGCGGTCTGAAGGTCCTGGCCGCCTCCGCCTCCGCGGACCTGCTCTACGTCTCCGACCCGGCCGCCTACGCCGACCTGACGTACTTCAAGGAGCTCGGTGTCGAGCTGATCACCCCCGGCAAGACCGAGGGCGGCTTCTTCGAGAACCTCAGCTGGGAGAACGCCGACAAGTACCGGGCCGACGTCATCCTGCTGGACAACCGCACTTCCGCGCTCCAGCCCGAGGCCCTCACCGGCAAGCCCACCTGGACCCGGCTGCCCGCCGTCAAGGCCGACCAGGTCGTGCCCTGGGCCAGCGAGCCCCGCTTCTCCCACGCCGGGTGCGCGCCCCTCATCGACGCCCTGGCCGAGGCCCTGGAAGGCGCGGAGAAGACCGTCTGAGCCAATCCGCGGCCGGCCGCGCGGCGGAGCCCCGTCGCGGCCGGCCCGGCACCGGCACCACCACCGGCCCGACGGCTTCCCGCCGGGCCGGTCCGCGGCAGTCCCCGGTTCACAGCAGGCCGAGGACGGCCAGCTCCTTCTCGGCCCCCGGCCGGTCGAAGGTGCCCTCTCCCGCGTCCGTCCAGGCGGCGGCGCACAGCGCCCGCAGCCCGTCCAGCGGATCCGCCGAGTCACCGCCCCCGCCCGCCAGCCGCAGCTCGCCGTCCTCCACCGAGGCGGTCCAGCCGCCGCACTCGAAACCGTCCCGGCCACCGTCGCCCGACTCCGCCACCGCCGGCTGCGCCCGGTGCAGATCCCGCAGATCGGCCGCCACGTAGGTCGGCCGGTGCGCGGGCGGCGCGGCCAGCAGCTGTGCCGCGTCCGTCACCCCGGTCAGCACCAGCAGCGAGTCCACCCCGCCCGCGTGGGCGCCCTCGATGTCGGTGTCCAGCCGGTCCCCGACCACCAGCGGCCGCTTCGCGCCCGTGCGCAGGACCGTCTCGCGGTGCATCGGCGGCAGCGGCTTGCCCGCCACTCTCGGCTCCGGCGCCGGGCGCATCCACCGCGTCGCGATCCGCACCGCCTCCACGGCCGCGCCGTTGCCCGGGGCGATGCCCCGCCCGCTGGGGATCGTCAGGTCGGTGTTGGACGCGAACCACGGCAGCCCGCGCCCCACCGCGATCGCCGCCTCCGCCAGCCGCCCCCACGGCATTCCCGGGCCGCCGTAGCCCTGGACGACCGCCACCGGCGCGTCGTCCGCCGACTCCACCGGCTCCAGCCCGCGCTCGCGCAGCGCCACCACCAGCCCCTCACCACCCACGCACAGCACCCGCGAACCGGCGGGCAGTTCCTCGGCGATCATCCGCGCCACCGCCTGCGCCGAGGTGACCACCTCCGCCGGCTCCGCGGGCACCCCGAGTTCGGTCAGATGCCCGGCGACGGTCGCGGGGGTGCGTGCCGCGTTGTTCGTCACATACGCCAGCCGCATCCCGGCCTCCCGGGCCGCGGCGAGTGCCTCGACCGCGTGCCGGACCGCCTCACCGCCCGCGTAGACCACGCCGTCCAGGTCGAGCAGCGCCGTGTCGTACACCGCGGCAAGCGGCTCCGCGCAGCTCTCGGGCCGGGTACGTGTCGGACGGTCGGAACCGGTCATCGTCTTCTCGCTCCTCGTGCTCACGGGCCGTACTCCCCCGATCATCCCGCACCCCGCGGTGCGGCATAACATGCACCAATGCTGCGATCCACGGGCCCCGAACACCCCTCGGGCGGCCTCCGCCTCGCCCCCTTCCGCGGCCTGCGCTACGCCCCCGACCGGGTCGGCAGCCTGGCCGCCGTGACCTCCCCGCCGTACGACGTCGTGGTCCGTCCCGACGGACTGCACCACCTCCAGACCGCCGATCCCCACAACATCGTCCGGCTGATCCTGCCGGAGGCCGCCGACCCCGCCGTCCGCCACCGGCAGGCCGCGGACACCCTGCGCCGCTGGACGGCCGACGGCGTCCTGGTCCGCGACCCCCGCCCGGCCGTCTACGTCTACGAGCAGCGCCGGGGAGACCTCCTCCAGCGCGGCCTGATCGGCGCCCTGCGCCTGTCCCCGCCCGAGGACGGCGTCGTGCTGCCCCACGAGGACGTGATGCCGGAGATCGTCGAGGAGCGCGCGGCCCTGATGCGCGCCACCGGCGCCAACCTGGAGCCGCTGCTGCTGTCGTACCGCGGCGACGGCGGCGACACCGAGGAGGGCGCCGGGGGAGGCGCCACCGCCGTCGTCGAACGCGCCGTCACCGGCACCCCGCTGCTCGCCACGGTCACCGAGGACGGCTTCGCGCACCGGCTGTGGTCGGTCACCGATCCCGGCGAGCTCGCCGGGATCGACCGCGACCTCGCCCGGCACCAGGCCCTCATCGCTGACGGCCACCACCGCTGGGCCACCTACCTGCGCCTCCGGGCCGAGCAGCACACCGGGTGCGCCGGTCGCACCGGATCCGCATCCGCCGGATTCTGGGACCGCGGCCTGGTGCTGCTGGTCGACACCGCCCGTCATCCGCTGCGGGTACAGGCCATCCACCGGGTTCTCCCCCGGCTGCCGGCCGCCGAGGCCCTCGCACGGCTGGACGGCACCTTCCGCACCCGCCCCGTCGGCGGGCCTCTCCCGCACGCCCTGCGCGTCCTGGCGGACACCCCCGGCAACGCCTTCCTGCTCGCCGGGAGCGGCGCCTTCCACCTGCTCCACGACCCGGACCCCGCACTGCTCGCCCGCACGATCCGCAGTGACCGCCCGGAGCGGTGGCGACGACTGGACGCCACCGTGCTGCACTCGGCCCTGCTGGACAGCGTCTGGCGGATCCCGGACCACTCCGGTGAGATCGGCTACCTCCACGACGCGGCGGATGCCGTGGCGCAGGCGGAGCGCCTGGAGGGCTCCGCGATCCTGATGCGCCCGGTCGACGAGGACACGGTCCGCGAACTGGCCCGGCAGGGCGTCACCATGCCCCGCAAGTCCACCTCCTTCGGGCCGAAGCCCGCCACCGGTCTGGTGCTGCGCACCCTCGAGAACGCCGGACACCGATAACGAACGAGGGCGGGGCACCGGTCCCTGTGGTCCCGGTGCCCCGCCCTCGGCGCATTGCCCCTCCGCGCGGTCAGTGTTCGCTCACGCCGTCCTCGTCGTCCCGGTCATCCCGCGGCCCTTCCGACCGGAGGCCCTCCGGCTCCGGCCCGCTGTCCCGCTCCGGCTTGCCCTCCCGGGACTCGTCTTCCTGGGGCTCGTCCTCCTGGTCGGCATCCGGATCGAGCGCGTCCACGAACTCCACCCCGTCCAGCTCGGCCAGCCGGTCCGACGCATCGGTCGTCCCGCCCTGGTCGGCCTCGATGGCCCTGGCGAACCACTCACGGGCCTCTTCCTCACGCCCCACGGCCAGCAGCGCGTCGGCGTACGCGTAGCGCAGCCGTGCCGTCCACGGCTGTACGGAGTGCGACGCCAGCTCGGGGCTCTGGAGCGTGACCACGGCGGCCTCGGCCTGACCCATGTCACGCCGCGCACCCGCTGCCACCAGCCGCATCTCCACCTGTCCGGCCTTGTCGAGCCTCTGCACCTCGGACTCACCCGCCATGGCGAGGGCCTTCTCCGGCCGGCCCAGACCGCGCTCGCAGTCGGCCATCACGGGCCACAGGTGGGAGGAACCGGTCATCCGCCGGGCCGCCCTGAACTCGGCCAGCGCCTCGGCATACTTCCCCACCCCGTAGGCGGCGAAGCCGGCCGCCTCGCGCACCGCGGCGACACGGGAGGCCAGCCGCAGCGCGATCCGCGCGTAGCCGTACGCCCTCTCCGGCTCCTCGTCCAGGAGCTTCGCCACCATCACGAGATTCTTGGCGACATCCTCGGCGAGCGTCTTGGGCAGGCTCATGAGCTCCTGCCGCACTTCCTTGTCCAGCTCGTAGCCGGTGACGTCCTCGGGAATCGGCAGCCGCCTGGGAGCGTCGCGGTCCTGACCGCGGTCACGTGGACGGTCGTCGCGCCGGTAGCCCCCACGTCCCTCGTCCCGCCGCTCCCGGTAACCTCCGCGGTCGTCACGTCCCCGTCCGCCGTAGGGTCGCCGCCCGCCCGAGTCATCGCCGTAGCGGCCACGGGGACGGTCACTCTGCGCACCCCGGGCACCCGAGTCGTCACGCCGGAAGTCCCGCCGCTCACCACGGTCCCGGTCCTGACCCCGCCCGAAGCCACCCCGCTCATCACCACGGCGATCGTCCCGCCGCTCACCACCACGGTCATCACGACGGTACGAGGAACGCTCACCACCGCGGTCATCACGGCGCTCACCACCGCGGTACGAGGGACGATCATCACGCCGCTCACCACCACGATCATCACGACGGTACGAAGAACGCTCATCCCGCCGGTCGTCGCGTCCCCGTCCGCCGTAGGGTCGCCGCCCGCCCGAGTCATCGCCGTAGCGGCCACGGGGACGGTCACTCTGCGCACCCCGGGCACCCGAGTCGTCACGCCGGAAGTCCCGCCGCTCACCACGGTCCCGGTCCTGACCCCGCCCGAAGCCACCCCGCTCATCACCACGGCGATCGTCCCGCCGCTCACCACCACGGTCATCACGACGGTACGAGGAACGCTCACCACCGCGGTCATCACGGCGCTCACCACCGCGGTACGAGGGACGATCATCACGACGGTACGAAGAACGCTCATGCGCGGGACGCTCCCCCCGCCAGTCACCGCGGCGGTCGTCATCACGACGGAACCCCCGACGATCGCCCTCAGGCCTGGAGCCCCGCTGATCCCCACGGTCGTGTCCCCGTGCACCCTGCCGATCACGGTCCTGACCGCGTCCGAAGCCGCCTCGCTCATCACCACGGCGCTCGTCACGACGCCTGTCGTCACGCTGGAAGTCTCGCCGCTCACCACGATCCCGGTCCTGACGGCCTCGGTCCTGACCACGGTTGAAACCGCCCCGCCCGTCACCCCGTCCGCCGTCGCGGCTGTCACCCCGACGAGGACCGCCACCTTGCCTGTCACCACCGCGCCTGTCACCACCGCTCTGGCGCTGCGGCCTGTCTGATCGCTCGGACCTACCGGGCCGTTCCTCGGGTGAGTTGGACATCGCCGTGGCTCCTGTCTTGGGGTATTACACGTTCATTCTTGCGCGCATCGAGCAATCAACGCGCTCTGCGGCAGACAAAAGAAAAGGGCCCCTGGTCCCAGCGTGCGCGCTGGGGCCAAGGGCCCTCCACGAATTGTTCGGCGGCGTCCTACTCTCCCACACGGTCCCCCATGCAGTACCATCGGCGCTGAAGAGCTTAGCTTCCGGGTTCGAAATGTAACCGGGCGTTTCCCCTTCGCCATGACCACCGAAACACCAATCGAGTGTTCCTAAGCCGACAAGCACACTGTTCACTTGGAAACTCGAAACCCACCGGAAACTGTTCGTTATCCGGGAACCGCACAGTGGACGCAAGCAGCCATGGACAAGTCCTCGGCCTATTAGTACCAGTCAACTCCACCCCTCACAGGGCTTCCATATCTGGCCTATCAACCCGGTCGTCTCCCGGGAGCCTTACCCCCTTCACGGGGTGGGAGTCCTCATCTCGAAGCAGGCTTCCCGCTTAGATGCCTTCAGCGGTTATCCCTCCCGAACGTAGCCAACCAGCCATGCCCTTGGCAGAACAACTGGCACACCAGAGGTCCGTCCGTCCCGGTCCTCTCGTACTAGGGACAGCCCTTCTCAAGACTCCTGCGCGCGCAGCGGATAGGGACCGAACTGTCTCACGACGTTCTAAACCCAGCTCGCGTACCGCTTTAATGGGCGAACAGCCCAACCCTTGGGACCGACTCCAGCCCCAGGATGCGACGAGCCGACATCGAGGTGCCAAACCATCCCGTCGATATGGACTCTTGGGGAAGATCAGCCTGTTATCCCCGGGGTACCTTTTATCCGTTGAGCGACGGCACTTCCACACGTAACCGCCGGATCACTAGTCCCTGCTTTCGCACCTGCTCGACCCGTCAGTCTCACAGTCAAGCTCCCTTGTGCACTTACACTCACCACCTGATGACCAACCAGGCTGAGGGAACCTTTGGGCGCCTCCGTTACCCTTTAGGAGGCAACCGCCCCAGTTAAACTACCCACCAGACACTGTCCCCGATCCGGATCACGGACCCAGGTTAGACATCCAGCACGACCAGAGTGGTATTTCAACAACGCCTCCACACACACTGGCGTGCATGCTTCACCGGCTCCCACCTATCCTACACAAGCCGAACCGAACACCAATATCAAGCTGTAGTAAAGGTCCCGGGGTCTTTCCGTCCTGCTGCGCGAAACGAGCATCTTTACTCGTAGTGCAATTTCACCGGGCCTGTGGTTGAGACAGTCGAGAAGTCGTTACGCCATTCGTGCAGGTCGGAACTTACCCGACAAGGAATTTCGCTACCTTAGGATGGTTATAGTTACCACCGCCGTTTACTGGCGCTTAAGTTCTCAGCCTCGCCCACCCGAAAGTGAGCTAACCGGTCCCCTTAACGTTCCAGCACCGGGCAGGCGTCAGTCCGTATACCTCGCCTTACGGCTTCGCACGGACCTGTGTTTTTAGTAAACAGTCGCTTCTCGCTGGTCTCTGCGGCCACACCCAGCTCACACCGCACGGGCGATCACCGGACATGGCCCCCCTTCTCCCGAAGTTACGGGGGCATTTTGCCGAGTTCCTTAACCACAGTTCACCCGAACGCCTCGGTATTCTCTACCAGACCACCTGAGTCGGTTTAGGGTACGGGCCGCCATGCAACTCGCTAGAGGCTTTTCTCGACAGCATAGGATCATCCACTTCACCACAACGGCTCGGCATCAGGTCTCACCCATGTAACGAGGGGCGGATTTACCTACCCCCCGGGCTACACCCTTACCCCGGGACAACCACCGCCCGGGCTGGACTACCTTCCTGCGTCACCCCATCACTCACCTACTACCGGATCGGACCGTCGGCTCCA
>NZ_PGGW01000066.1 GCF_002794255.1 Streptomyces carminius | reverse complement strand
GAGCGGGCGCGGATCGCCCGCGAACTGCACGACGTGGTCACCCACCACGTGACGGCCATGGTGGTCCAGGCCGACGCGGCGCAGTTCCTGCTCACGTCCGCGCCGGAACGCGCCGGCGAGGGACTGACCGCCGTCAGCGACACCGGCCGCCGGGCGCTGACGGAACTGCGGTACCTGCTCGGCGTCCTGGAGGCGACCGGCGAGTCGGCGTCCGCGGACCCGGCGCGCGCGGGCCGGGCACCCACCCTGGGGCGGGTGGGGGACCTGGTCGAGCAGGCCCGCAGGTCGGGCCAGCCGGTCGGGTTCAGCGAGCAGGGTGAGCGGCGGCCGCGGAGCGTGGACGTGGAACTGGCCGCGTACCGGGTGGTGCAGGAGGCGCTCACCAACGCCATGAAGTACGCGGCAGGCAAGCCGGCACGGGTCCTGCTCCGGCACGGTGCCGAGCACATCGAGATCGAGGTGACCACCGACGGACCGGTCGCCGCACCGGTCACGCGGAAGCCGGGCCCCGCGGGCGGACGAGGACTGGCGGGGCTGCGTGCACGGGTGCGGATGCTCGATGGTGAACTGGAGGCCGGTCCCCGGCCCGAGGGCGGGTTCGAGGTCCGCGCCACGATTCCGTCCAGGCCCCTTCAGGAGTGACCCCAGTGAACGACGCGCCGCCACCGATCAGTGTGCTCGTCTGCGACGACCAGGCGCTGGTGCGGACCGGCTACGTCACCATCTTCTCCGCGCAGCCCGACATGGAGGTCGTCGGGGAGGCCGAGAACGGCCACGAGGCGGTCCAGGCCGCGCGGCGGCTGCGCCCCGACGTGGTCGTGATGGACATCCGGATGCCCCTGCTCGACGGCATCGAGGCGACACGGCAACTGGCCGGCCCCGACACCGAGGACGCGCCGAAGGTCCTGGTCGTCACCACCTTCAACGTCGACGCCTACGTCTACGACGCGCTGCGCGCCGGAGCGAGCGGCTTCCTCCTCAAGGACGCGCCCCCGGCGGAACTGGTGGGCGGCATCCGCACCGTCGCCCGGGGCGAGGCCCTACTGGCACCCGCCGTCACCCGCCACCTCATCGGCCACTTCGCCCAGCATCTGCGACCGGCCGACACCTCCCGGCCGGCCAGGCAGGACATCGTGCGCGCACTGACCCCCCGCGAGCTGGAAGTGCTCCGGCTGATCGCCGAGGGGCTGTCGAACGCGGAGATCGCCGCGGCGATGTTCATCACGCCCGAGACCGTCAAGACCTATGTGTCGCGCATCCTGGCGAAACTCGGCCTGCGCGACCGCGTCCAGGCCGTCGTCCTCGCCTACCGGGTCGGACTGGCGTCCGACACGCCGTGAACCGGCACGGTCGTGTGCCCGAGGCACAGCGCCGCCCACCCGGCAGACCATCAAGGACGGCCCCGTCGGTGACGGTGCGGCGGCTCGTCCGTCCATGAGGGGCCGTCGGGCCCGAAGGAAGTACTGACCGCTTCAACTGCCCGGCAGGGGAACACGGCAGCGGACCTGCTTGCCGACGGGGGTCGCGGTCACGTCCCAGCCCGGCGCGAGCATGTCGACGATGGCCATGCCGCGCCCGGACTCGGCGTACGGGTCGTCGAGCCGTACGCCGGTGCGGCGGGGACGTGCGGCACGGCACGGGTCGTGCAGGCGGACCCGGGCGGCGGTCGGTGCGCTCGGTGCGGCGAGGTCGGCGGTACGGCCGGGGCCCCCGGGCCCCGCCGTCTCCAGCTCCACCTCCGCCACGAGCGGCACGTAGTCGCCGCAGGCCCGGACCGCGTTGCCGCACAGCTCCGAAATGAGGCCGGGTTGAGCCTCGACAAGGCGGCAGCGACCATGGGCTGGATCGGCCCGAAGCTGTCCCGCATCGAGACGGCCAACGGACACATCCGCCCCAACGAAGTGGCCCCACTGCTCAAGGCGTACGGGGTGACCGATCCGGAGGTCGTCGCAGCCTTGGAAGGGCTGGCCCGCGACGCCAGGAAACAGGGCTGGTGGCAGACGTACAGCGGCGTGGTCTCCCCCTCCTATGCCGACTACATCTCGTTGGAGTCGGACGCCGAGAGCATCCGCGCCTACGCGCCGTTGGTCATTCCCGGCTTGCTCCAGACCGCTGCATACGCCCGCGAGACCATCGCGGCGAACGCCACTACCCGGAGCCCGGGCGAGGTCGCCGCACTGGCCGAGGTGAGGCTGGCCCGCCAGTCCGTCCTGACCCGGCCCGGCAACCCGCTCAAGCTCTGGGCGATCATTCATGAGGCCGTTCTGTATCAGCGGTTCGCCACGCGGCCGGCAGTCATGCGCGACCAGTTGCGGCGACTGCTGGACGCGGCGGAACTCCCCGACGTCACCCTCCAGGTCATGCCGCCGGCCGCCACTCCGCACCCTGGGGGCGCAGGAGGCTTCACCCTGGCTTCATTCCCGGGACCCATGCCTGACGTCGTGACGTTGGAGAACCTGATCGGCGCGACCTATGTAGAGGGAGTGGACGACGTCCGTGTCTTCGCGGACGCCTTCGAACGCATTGTCGCCGCGGCGCTTCCGATGGACGATACGTTGGCACTGATCGCCCAGTTGGAAGAGAGAAGTCGCGAGTGAACGACCGCGAGGCAGACCTGTACGACATAGACCTCACCGGTGTCACCTGGCGCAAGTCGAGTGCGAGCGCGGGCGAGCACGAATGCGTCGAGGTCGCCGAACTGCCCGGCGGCGGGCGGGCCGTGCGCGACTCCAAGAACCCCCAGCGGGAACCGCTGCGATTCACGGCAACGGAGTGGGCGGCCTTCCGGACCGGAGTCATAACCGGCGAACTCTGAGGATCAGCGCAAGCGGCCGGGCGGGCAGGGGAATTATCCCCTGCCCGCCCGGCCGTCGTCGTCAGCGGACCGTCAGGACGACCTTGCCGGTGGCGGTGCGTTCGTCCAGCTCGCGCAGCGCGTCGGCGGCCCGCTCCAGCGGGTGGACGGAGCCGGTGAGCGGGTCGAGGTGGCCGGCTTCGAGGTGCGGCAGCAGCTCGTCCCACTGCTCGCGCAGGTAGTCGGGGCGGGGCAGCCAGAAGGCGCCCCAGCCGACGCCGACGACGTCGACGTTGTTGTGCAGCAGCCGGTTGACCTTCACAGTGGGGATCTCGCCGCCGGTGAAGCCGATGACCAGCAGGCGGCCCTCGGGGGCGAGGCTGCGCAGCGAGTCGGTGAAGCGGTCCCCGCCGACGGGGTCGACCACCACGTCCACGCCCCGGCCGCCGGTCAGTTCGGCCACCGCCGCGCGGAAGCCGCCCGCGAGGACCGTCTCGTGGGCTCCGGCCCGGCGCGCGGTCTCCGCCTTGGCCTCGGTGGAGACCACCGCGATCACCTTCGCGCCCAGGGCACGGGCCAGTTGCACCGCCGCCGTGCCCACTCCCCCGGCGGCACCGTGCACCAGGACCGTCTCGCCCGCGCGCAGCCGTCCCCGGCGGGTCAGGGCGAAGTGGACGGTGAGGCAGTTCATCGGTACCCCGGCCCCGGCGGTGAACGGCATACGGTCCGGCAGCGGGAAGACGACGGCGGGGTCGGTGGCGACCTGCTCGGCGAAGCCGCCGAAGGCGGGGAAGGCGGCCACCCGGTCGCCGGGCGCGAAACCGGAGCCCTCCGGGGCGCTGCGGACGGTGCCGGCCACCTCCGAGCCGGGGACGAACGGCAGCTCGGGCTTGAACTGGTACTCGCCCCGGCTCAGCAGGACGTCCGGGTAGGCGACACCGGCGGCGTGGACGTCGATGAGCACCTGCTGCGGGGTGGGCCGCGGGGCGTCGAGGTCGGTGAGGCGGATCGCGCCGGGGCCGTCGAGGGAGACCACCTGGACTGCGCGCATGACGATTCCTTACGTGTGGTGGGTGAGGGGCGGACGGCGGAGTCAGCGGTGGGTGAGCAGGGCTCGCCGCTCACCGGCGAAGTGCGCGTGGTCGTTGAAGCTCAGCAGACTGAGGCCGGCGGAGCCCGCCGTGACGGTGGTGACGGCGGCGTTGACGGTGACGCGGTTGAGCGCCACCACTCCGGCCGGGGGCGCGGACAGCAGCGCGCCGCACAGGGCCGCCAGCACCCCGCCGGAAGTGACGACGACGGCGTCCCGGCCGGGTTCCAGTTCGGCGGCCAGCTCCCGCAGGGCGGCGAGCGCGCCGCCGGAGAAGTCCGGCCAGCCGCCGTCCGCGTCGCCGATCCACGCCGTCAGGACGTGGTCGAGCAGCGCCTGGACGCCCCGGCCGTCGGCGGGGGCGGGCCCGCCGGGGAACGCACCGCCGTAGCGCCGCAGAAGGGCGAGGTGGTCGTACTCGTTCCAGCGCGGGTCGGTGCGCACCTGCCCGCCGATCCCGGCGGCCTTCGCCAGGAGTTCGGCGGTGTCCCGCTGCCGGTTCAGGGTGCCGCAGACGATGCGGGGGTCGCGCGGGGCGCGGCGGGCCAGTTCGGCGCCGACGGCCTCCGCCTGGCGGCGGCCGAGGCCGGACAGCACGTCGTAGCCCTCGGTCGTGTCGGCGGCGGCCGACGCCTGGCCGTGGCGGACCAGGTGGATGACGGGCACCGGCGACCTCCTTCCTGTGCGGGCTTCCTGTGCGGGATTCCGGGCCGGACGGTCACCGGCCGGCGCGGCGGATGGCGGTGCGGCAGCGCCAGTGGAGGTAGTTCACCGCCAGCCACAGGTTGCGGAACGCCGGGTTGCGGGTCCGCCCGTGGTGGTAGCGGTAGTAGATCTGCTGGGCGATCGCGGCGAGCCGGAACATCCCGAAGACCTCGTAGAAGGTCCAGTTCTCGGCGGACAGGCCCATGCGGTCGCAGTAGCGCTCGACGATCTCGGCGCGGGTGAGCATACCGGGCAGATGGCTGGGCTGGCGGCGGGTGGCCTGCGCCATCCGGTCGTCGTCGGCCTGCACCCAGTAGGCCAGGGCGCTGCCCAGATCCATCAGCGGGTCGCCGAGGGTGGCCATCTCCCAGTCCAGGACGCCGGTCACCCGCAGGGTGTCCGGTTCCAGGACGATGTTGTCCAGCCGCCAGTCGTTGTGGATCACGCAGGTGGCCACGTCGTCGGGCCGGTTGGCCGCGAGCCAGGCGGTCACCTTCGAGAAGCCCGGGGTGTTCCAGGTGCGGGCCAGGGCGTAGCGGTGGGTCCAGCCCTCGACCTGGCGCTGTACGTAGCCGGCGCCCTTGCCCAGGTCGGTCAGGCCGGCGGCGGCCACGTCGACGCGGTGGAGGTCGGTGAGGGTGTCGACGTAGGTCTCCGACAGCGCCCGTGCCCGCCGCCGGTCCAGCGTCATGCCGGCGGGGAGGTCGCCGCGCAGGACGATGCCGGGGACGCGGTCCATGACGTAGAAGTCGCCGCCGATGACCTCCGGGTCCTGGCACAGGGCGCGGACGGTGGGCACGTACGGGAAGGCGTCCTTGAGCCGCTGCTGGACGCGGTACTCGCGGGCCATGTCGTGCGCGGAGGACGCCTTGCGGCCGGCCGGGGGACGGCGCAGCACCAGCTCGGCGCCGGGGCCGCCGGGGTAGCGCAGCAGGTAGGTGAGGTTGGAGGCGCCGCCGGAGAACTGGGTGACCTCCGGGGTGCCGGTCAGGCCGTCCAGGTGCTCCTTGAGCCAGGCGTCCACCCGCGGCACGTCGAAGGCGTCCTCGGCGCGTACGGCGCCGCGCTTGTCTTCACTGCTCATCTCGGCTGCTCATCTCACATGACCTTGGCGACCAGTCGCAGGGGCAGGTGGCGCATCGCGAACCCGATGGGAACCCAGGGCCAGGCGGGGACCTCGGCCCGGGCCCGTTCGGCCTCGACGGCCCGCACCATGGCGCGTACGCCCTTCTCCGTCGAGACCGTCAGCGGGGCCTTCTCGGAGCGGCTGCTCATCTCGGAGGCGATGAAGCCGGGGAAGAGGGTGGTGACCTTGACCGGGGTGCGCAGCAGTTCGGCACGGATGCCCTCGGCGAGGGCGGCGACCCCGGCCTTGGAGGCGGCGTAGGCGGTGAGGTTGCGGGGCAGGCCGCGCATCGCGCTCATCGACGACACGACCACCAGGTGGCCGGCGTTCTGCTCGCGGAAGATCTCCACGGCGGCCTCGCACTGGGCGAGGGCCGCGTCGAGGTTGACCCGCACGGTCTGGAGGTTGGCGTCGAAGCGGCCGGTGCCGATGGGCTGCCCCTTGCCGAGTCCGGCGTTGACGATCACCCGGTCCAGCCGGCCGCCCAGGTCGTCCCGGAAGGCGCGGAAGACCTCGAAGACGCGGTCGTGGTCGGTCACGTCCAGGGCGCGCACCGCGACCGTGATGCCGGGGTGGGCGGCGAGGAGTTCCTCCCGCAGCCGCTCCAGGCGGTCGGTGCGGCGGGCGCACAGGGCGAGGTCGCGGCCCAGGGCGGCGAAGTCGCGGGCCATCTGCTCGCCCAGTCCGGCGCTGGCACCGGTGATGAGGATGGTGCGGCGGGCGGTCACGCGGTGGGCTCCTGGGGGCGCGGCGGCTGCTGGGCGTCCTGGGCTTCCTGTGCGTCCTGGGCGTCCTGTGCGTCCAGCAGTTCCTTGGTGCGCCGCCACATCGCGGCGACCTGCCGGTCCACCAGGGCGGGCCACAGCCGCTTGATCCGCAGTGCGCGGCGCCCCTCGGGGTGGGTGTTGACCAGGAAGCGGCGCTTGGTCACGGCCTCCGCGATCTGCTCGGCGATCTGTTCGGGGGTGAGGGCGCCGTTCCGGATCAACTGGACGGCCCGGTCGGCGAGCAGCCGGTCGGAGCTGCGCAGCGAGGTGTCCAGGCCGGTGGGCACGAAGCCGGGGCACACCACGGTGGTGTGGACGCCCCAGGGCGCCAGCTCGTACCGCAGGGTCTCCGACAGGGAGACCACGGCGCTCTTGGAGACGTTGTAGGAGGCCATGCCGGGCATGTTCATCAGCGCCGCCATCGAGGCGAGGTTGACGATGTGCCCGCTGCCCTGCCGTTTGAAGACGGGGACGAAGGTACGGCAGCCGCGTACGGTGCCGCGCAGGTTGATGTCGAGGATCCACTCCCAGTCGGACTCCTCGACCCGCTCGATGCGGCCCACCGCGGCCACCCCGGCGTTGTTGACCAGGATGTCGAGCCCGCCCCAGTGTTCCTCGCACCAGTCGCGCACCGCGTGCCACTCCTGCTCGGAGCGCACGTCCAGCCGGTGGTACGACACCTCGCCGGCGGGCAGCGGGCCGGCGCCGGCCTGGTCCGGCGCCAGGTCCGTGACCAGTACCCGGCAGCCGGCGGCGGCGTAGTGCCCGGCGATGGCCCGGCCCAGTCCGGAGGCGGCGCCGGTGACCAGTACCCGGGTGCTCATCGCTGTTCTCCCTGTCCGTCGTTCCCGTTGTTCTCGTTATTTCCGTTGTTTCCGTTGTTTCCGCCGCGCCCGCCGCGCTCGTCCCGGTACCGGCGCAGTTCGCGCCGGGCCACCACACCCAGGTGCACCTCGTCGGGCCCGTCGGCCAGGCGCAGGGCCCGGGCGGCCGCCAGGAAGCCGGTCAGCGGGGTGTCGTCGGACAGTCCGGCTCCGCCGTGGAACTGGATCGCCATGTCGATCACGTCCTGCGCCATGGCCGGCACCGCGGCCTTGACCTGCGACAGTTCGCCGGTCGCGGCGGCCGCTCCGGCGGTGTCCAGCAGCCAGGCGGTGTGCAGGACGTGGAGGCGCGCCTGGTCGATCGCGATACGGGCGCGGGCGACGCGCTCGCGGTTGCCGCCGAGGTCGACCAGCGGTTTGCCGAACGCGGTGCGCTCGGTGGCGCGGCGGCAGGCGAGTTCCAGGGCGCGTTCGGCCATGCCGATCAGGCGCATGCAGTGGTGGATGCGGCCGGGCCCCAGGCGGCCCTGGGCGATCTCGAAGCCGCGGCCGGGTCCGGCGATGACCGCGTCGGCGGGCAGCCGCACATCGGTGAAGGACACCTCACCGTGGCCGTAGGGCTCGTCGTACTGGCCCAGGACCGGCAGCATCCGCTCGATCCGCACCCCGGGGGTGTCGACGGGGACGAGCACCATCGAGTGCCGCAGGTAGCGGTGCGCGGTGGGGTCGGTCAGCCCCATGAAGATCACGAACTTGCAGTCGGGGTGCCCGATGCCGGTGCTCCACCACTTGCGCCCGTTGAGGACCACCTCGTCGCCGTCGAGGACGGCGGTGGCCGCCATGTTGGTGGCGTCGGAGGAGGCCACCTCCGGCTCGGTCATGCAGAACGCCGAGCGGATCCGGCCCGCCAGCAGGGGCGCCAGCCACCGCTCGCGCTGCTCGTCGCTACCGTAGTGCACCAGGACCTCGGCGTTGCCGGTGTCCGGTGCGTTGCAGTTGAACACCTCGGGCGCGATGAGGGAGCGGCCCATCCGCTCGGCCAGCGGGGCGTACTCGGCCACGCCCAGGCCGGGGCCGTGGCGGGCGTCGGGCAGGAAGAGGTTCCACAGTCCCTGCTCGCGGGCCTTCTGCTTGAGCTCCTCGATCAGCGGCGGGACCGCCCAGCGGTCGGCCTGGGAGCGCTGGGCTTCGAGGTACTCGCGTTCGCGCGGGATGATCTCGGTCTCGACGAAGGCGGTGACCTTCTCGAGGTACTCCCGCGCCCGCGGTGAGTGTGCGAAGTCCACGGCCGGCTCCCTGCCTCTCGCTGCCCGTCCCCCGCCGGACGGGTGGTGTACGGCACGAGGCTAACCCTCCTACTGAGCATTGCTCAATAAGGGGCGCGCGCCATGACCCGGATCACCCGGCCGGACGGCCCCGCCGGGCAGCGGCGGATGCCCGGCCGGACATGCCGGATCCACCGGCGGCGACCCCGGCGGCGGCCCGCCTACGGAGCGGGGTCGGCGGGCGCGAGCGGCGCGAGCAGCCGGTCGAGGCCGTCCACCAGGAAGTCGACGAGCTCGTCGGTCGTGACGCTCCCGCCGTCGGCCTCGATCGCCATCTCCTCGGCCATCGCCAGCCAGCCGCGCACCGCCAGCCGCACCAGCGGGGCGGGGTCCGGCTCGCCCAGCGCCGCCAGGATCCGCTCGGCCAGGGTGGCCCGGAGGTGCCCGAAGACCTCCAGCACCTTCTCGTCGCCGCCCGCCCCGGCACGCACCAGGGCCACGTAGTTGGCGCGGCGGCGCCGGACGAAGCCGGTGAAGCCCGCCACGACGGCGCGCACCCGCTCCTTCGGGCTCCCCTCCTCCGGCAGCCGGGCGTGCCCCAGCAGCCGCTGCCCGGCGGCCCGGACCACCGCGACGTAGTAGTCGCGCTTGGTCGGGAAGTAGTGGAACAGCAGCCCGCGCGAGATGCCCGCCTCGGCGGCCACCTCGTCGACCGACAGTTCGTGGATGGGGCGGGTGACCAGCAGGCGCAGCCCGATGCCGATCAGCTGCCCACGGCGGTCGGCGGCGCTCAGGCGCACCCGGGGGCGGGCGGGATCGGCAGTCATGGGGCCGACCCTAACCCGCACCGGGACCGGCCGACCGGTCGCCGGGCGCGCCTTCCCCCCGGAGGGCACCCGGCGGCCGGCCGGGACGCGGCGGACGGTTCCCGCGGCCCGGCCGCGGGGCAGGGACGCACCGGGCCGCGGGAGCCTGGATCAGTAACCGTGGATCATCTTGTAGGCGACCTCGGGGAGGAACTGCCCGGCCGAGGAGCCGCCCCCGACGCCGCAGTTGCCGTCGGACTCGCCCGGGGCCTTGATCCACAGGAGCATCTCGGCGCCGCCGCCCAGCTGGGTGGGAGTGCCGATACGGCGGCCCGCGGGGTTGCACCACTCGCCGTTGGAGCCGTTGCCGTTGCGGCTGGTGTCCACGACGAACGGCTTGGTGTAGCCGTAGCGGGCGCTGAGTTCCCGGTTGACGGCATCCCCGTAGGCGGTGTTCTCACCCGTGGTGAAGTAGTTGGAGACGTTGAGCGAGAAGCCGTGGGCCTGACGGAGACCGGCTTCGTGGAGGCGCCCGGCCATGGCCTGCGCACTGGTCCAGCCCGGGTTGCCCGCGTCGAGGTAGACCCAGGTGTTGGGGGCGCGGCTGCCGAACTGGGCGAGGGCACCGGTGAGCATGCTCTCGCGCTCGTCGATCTGGGCCTGGTTCATGCAGCCGTAGTCCCCGAGGGAGTCCGGTTCGAGGATGACGACGGCCGGGCGGTCGCCGATCCCGCCGGCGAACCGGGAGATCCAGTTGGCGTAGTCGGACGGCGAGGAGGCCCCGCCGGCGGAGTGCCCGCCGCAGTAGTCGCGGTTGTACATGTTGTAGGCGACGAGGACGGGCAGTTTGTCCGAGCTGTCCGCCGCTCCCGCGTACGCGCCCACGGCGGTGTCGATGGCGCCGCTCCAGGAGCCGAACCAGCGGGCCATCGGAGTGTTGGCGATGGAGGCGTCGATCGCCGACGCCCGGCCGTCACCGGGGTTGGCGGCGACCCACTGCTTCGCGCTGGAGTCGGGGTCCACGTAGAACCCGTTGGTCATGGAGATCGGATCGGCCGCGTGTGCGGACGGTGCGACGGTGAGCGCCAGCGGCAGCGCTAAGAGTGCTGCCCCCAGGGCGCGGAGTCTGCGGCGCATGGCTGTACCTCGTTTTCCTGGCAGGGACGCGTCACACACTCTCGCCCCGGGCGTGTGACGCACTGAGGAGGTGCGGTGGTACGGCGTCCCCGCACGGTGGTTCCCCGGCAGGGACGACACCCCGAAGGGTCGTCAGCGGCATTTGGGAGCGCTCCCACTGGAAGCGGTCCCAAAACACTGAAGGCATTGAGGTGTGGTCGGCATCATGTGACGGCCTGCTAGAGCTGTCAAGAGTTGACGTGTCCCCGTCCCTCACATGACGAGGACAAGGGCACTACGGCCAAAAACTGGAAGCGCTTCCAGTTTTCCGACCCGTCAGGAAGCCGTACCTGCCCGCCGTCGCGGACCGAACGGGTGGCAGCGGGGAAGACCGGAGTGAGATGCTTCCGTCCGGCCGAGAGGGAAGGGCTCATCGCGCATGGCAATGGACGCGACACGCCGGCAGTCGACACTCGACGAGGTGGCCGAACTAGCCGGCGTCTCCCGCTCGGTCGCCTCCCGCGCCCTCAACAACGCACCGCACGTCAGCCGCGCCAAGCGTGAAGCGGTCGAACGGGCCGTCCGGCAGCTCGGTTACGTGCCCAACCCGACCGCCCGCGCGCTGGCCACCCGCCACACGGGAGCCGCCGCCCTGGTCGTCGCGGGAGAGGACCCGTCGATCTTCGCGGATCCGTTCTTCGCCCAGGTGATCGTGGGTGCGTCGGCCGCCCTGGAGGAGGCCGACCTGCATCTGATGCTGTGCCTGGCGGCCTCCGACCGGGGCCGCGGGCGGGTGGAGCGGCTCCTTCGGGCCAAGGGCGCCGACGGCGTCATGCTGATGGCGCTGCGCGAGGGCGACCCGCTGGCTCCCATGGCCGAGCAGGCGAAGATGCCCGTCGTGTTCGGAGGGCGCCCGGTCGGTCCGGTCCCCCGGTGGTACGTGGACGTCGACAACGTCGGCGGAGCGCGTGAGGCGACCGAGTACCTGGTCTCGCGCGGCCGTACGCGCGTGGCCATGATCTGCGGGCGGCTGGACACCGAAGCCGGCCGTGCCCGGTACCGCGGCTACCGGGACGCCATGCTGGCGGCCGGCCTCGATCCGTTCCCGCCGCGGGAGGGGGACTTCACCGAGTCCAGCGGTGCCGCCGCCATGGCCGCGCTCCTGGCGGAGCATCCCGACCTGGACGGGGTGTTCGCCGCCAACGACAACATGGGGGCGGGAGCGCTGCGCACGTTGCGCGCGGCCGGTCGGCTGGTCCCCGCCGACGTCTGTGTGGTCGGCTTCGACGACCTGGCCGTCGCCGAGCTCGCCGATCCGCCGCTCACCACCGTCCACCAGCCCATAAGCGCCTTCGGACGGGAGATGGCGCGCATGCTCGTCGCACTCGTCAACGGCCAGGACCCCACCCCGCTGATCCTGCCCACCCGCCTGGTCGTCCGCTCCAGCGCCTGACGGGCCGCCTTGGCGGGGACCGCGGAGGGGGCGGCCTTCCGGCGGCCCCGGAGCTGGAGGGTGTTGACATGCCCGAAAGCCCCTCTACCATCCTTAGCGGTCGGCAATCCGAATGACGTTCGATATATCGGACAAACTTTTCGCGTCGCTGTCTCCGGGGAAGCGCCGTACCCCGTACGCCGTTCCTCCACCCGCACCAGCCCGCACCAGCGGCGCGTCCTCACACCTCACGCCCTTCGGATCCCCCGTCCGCACAGGGTGATGTCCCCCCACAGGAAGAGGAGAGTTCCAGGATGACAAGGGCAAGATCCCTCTTATGGTCCCCCGTGCTGGCGGTGCTGCTCGTGCTGGGCATCGGCGGCACGGCACTGGGCAGCGGCCACGTCGCGAACCCGCCGCTCACGGCCTCCGGCTCGGCCGCTGACTCGGCCGCCGCGATCACCGGCACCGCCGCCGACACCCCCGGATGCGGCAAGAACCCCACCCTCCGGAGCGGTAACCACACGATCCAGAGCGGCGGCAAGAGCCGGAGCTTCATCCTGCGGATCCCGGACGGCTACGACCCGAACCACCCCTACCGGCTGGTCTTCGGATTCCACTGGCTGGGCGCCACCTCCACCGACGTCGACACGGGCCGCACCGTCGAGACGGGCACCTGGGCCTACTACGGACTCCAGCGGCTGGCGAACAACAGCACCATCTTCGTCGCGCCCCAGGGCCTCAACAACGGCTGGGCCAACACCGGAGGGGAGGACATCACCTTCGTCGACGACATGATCAGGCTGCTCGACGCGGAGCTGTGCATCGACACCACCCAGCGCTTCGCGCTGGGATTCAGCTACGGCGCCGCCATGTCCTACTCGCTCGCGTGCTCCCGGGCGACGGTCTTCCGCGCGGTCGCGGTCCAGAACGGCGGGCAGCTCAGCGGATGCAGCGGCGGCAACCAGCCCATCGCCTACCTCGGAGTCCACGGCATCAGGGACACCGTGCTCAACATCTCCGGCGGACGGACGATGCGGGACAGGTTCGTCAGGAACAACGGCTGCACTCCCCAGAACGCGCCCGAGCCGGCACAGGGCAGCCTGACACACCGGGTCACCACCTACTCGGGGTGCGCGGAGGGGTACCCGGTCGCCTGGGCCGCGTTCGACGAGGGGCACATCGCCGCTCCGCAGGACGGGGCCCCCGGTGACAGCGGCTCGCGGACCTGGCTGCCGCAGGAGGTGTGGAAGTTCTTCACGCAGTTCGAGACCTCCGAGCCGGGCCCCGACCCGGACCCGGACCCCGAGCCGGAGCCGGAGCCGTCGACCTGCGAGGTCACCGCCTCCGTCAACGCCTGGAACACCGGCCTGACCGCGAACCTCACCCTCACCAACACCGGCACCGCCCCGGTCGACGGCTGGTCCCTGGCCTTCACCCTGCCCGGCGGCCAGAACATCGTCTCCGGCTGGAACGCCGACTACTCACCCACCTCCGGCCGGGTGACGGCCAGGAGCACCTCGCACAACGCCACCATCGCCCCCGGTGCGTCCGTTCGCATCGGCTTCCAGGCCACCCACACCGGCGACACCGCCGCGCCCGCCTCCTACGCGCTCAACGGCACCGCCTGCGACAGCGCCTGACCGCGGCAGGGGACCCGGGAACGGATCCCGGGCCGGCCCCGCACCGGAGCCCTTTCTCCGCCGCGGGCCACTCCCCTGCTGCCCGGCACTCCGGGGGCCGGCCACCGCTGCACGGTGGCCGGCCCCCGGTCACGCGGCTCCCGCCGTGGCGCCGCGGCCGAGCAGGCCGAGCAGGCCGAGCAGACCGGGGCCGTGCCGGGCGGCCGGAATCCGGCGGCCGGTTCCGGCCGCGTAGAATCGGCGGTACGTCCCTCCTTGTCCGCAGATCACCCCCAGCCGCCCGGAGCCCAGCGTGCCGCACCACACCGACGAGCCGGACGGCCTGTTCCCCGTGGCGGACCTGCTGCCGCCGCCCCCCGCGACCGCCTTCCGGGACTCCCCCGCGGCGGCCCGGCTGCTGGACATACGGGAGATCCACGCGGAGCCGGAGGCCGCCGCCTCCGAACGCGGCCGGGCGGTCATCGCGCGCTTCCCCCGGGCCCGGGTCACCGAAGTCCCCTCGCACTGGCGGATCCCCGGGCTGCACGGCGAGGCGGACAACACCGCGCGCTGGGTGCGGGTGAAGACCGAGACGCTGGTCCTGGGAGTGCGCAAGACCCTCACCGTCCGCCCCAACGGCCGCTCGGCCGACTGGATCGCGCCGGGCGCCTCCAACGGCTGCGCCATGGCCTGCGCCTACTGCTACGTCCCCCGCCGCAAGGGCTACGCCAACCCGATCACCGTCTTCACCAACACCGACCGGATCGTCGAGCGGCTCGGCCGGCACATCGCCGCCCAGGGGCCCAAGCCCGCCCCCGACCAGCGCGATCCCGCCGCCTGGGTCTACGACATCGGCGAGAACGGCGACTGCTCGGTGGACGCCCTGGTCTGCGACAGCACCGCCGAGCTGGTCGCCGCCTTCCGGCGGTGGCCGACGGCCAAGGCGTCCTTCGCCACCAAGTTCGTCAACCCCGACCTGCTCGCGTACGACCCGCGCGGCCGCACCCGGATCCGCTTCTCCCTCATGCCGGCCGCCGACTCCCGGCTGCTGGACATCCGCACCAGCCCGGTCGCCGAGCGGATCGCCGCCGCGGGCGACTTCCTGGCGGCCGGGTACGAGGTGCACTTCAACCTCTCGCCGGTCGTCGTGCGCCCGGGCTGGGAGGAGGCGTGGACCGGGCTGCTGCGGGAGCTGGACGACGTCCTGCCGCCCGCGGTGAAGGCGCAGGCCGCGGCCGAAGTGATCATGCTCACCCACAACCGGGACCTGCACGAGGTGAACCTCGGCTGGCACCCGCGTGCCGAGGAGGCCCTGTGGCGGCCGGAGGTCCAGGAGGCGAAGCGCTCGGAGAACGGCAGCCGGAACGTGCGCTACCGGGCCGGGGTCAAACGGGCGGCCGTGGAACGGCTGCGCGGCCTGATCGCCGCGCACGCGCCGTGGCTCCGCGTGCGGTACGCGTTCTGAACGCGTCGGACATCCCGCACCGGACCCTCGACCGGGCGGAAACAGGACCCGGTGTTGTCGGCCGTGCCGCGGTGGTGTTGCCTGCCGTGCGGCGGCCGGGAGCGTGCAGGGTCTCCTGGCGCCGGTGGAGGGCGTCATGTCTGACTGACGGGGAGGTGGGCCGCGGGGCGTTCGGTGGAGCGTTCCGGGTCGGTGGTGCGGCGGGCGAGGGGAAGGGTGAGGGCGATGAGGGCGGCGCACGCCAGGTAGCCGCCGCCCACTCCCAACGGCCTGATCAGTAGCCCGAGGGCGACCGCTCCTGCGCCTGTGCCCGCGTCGTAGGCCATGTTCCAGGCCGTGCCGGCCATGCCGTTCCCTCGCGGGCCCGCCCGGCGGAACATGACGACGAGGGTGTCGTTCTGCAGGGCACCGAAGCCGGTACCGTAGACGGCCGCCGCCGCCACGGTCAGTGCGGCCGCATACCCGGAGGTACCGGGGGAGAGCGCGAAGCCGGCCACGCCCAGGACGCACGCCAGGAGGCTGGGCAGGAGCAGCCGTCCCGTGCCGAAGCGGTCGCTCCACACTCCGGCGGCCCAGCGTCCGGCGATGACGGTGGCCGAGAGGACGAACAGGGCGGTGGAGGCGACAGCGGCCCCGCTCGCGGTGAGCGGCAGGAACGAGGTCACCGCGCCGAGCGCGCAGGCGGAGGCGATCAGCATGGCCCACGGAGCGGCCAGCCGGCGCAGCCGTCCGGCGGCGCGGTGACCGGCCGGCGCAGCCGCCGAGCTCGGACGCGGGGTGGCGGGAGGCACTCGCAGGGCGAGGGCCAGGGGTACGGCCAGGAGGCTGAGGAGCCCCGTCGCGATGAAGACGGGCGGGTAGCCCACGTGCGCGGCGCTCCAGACGCCCAGTGGCAGGCAGAGCACCTGCGGGAGCCCGACGGCGATCCCGTACCTGCCGACGGCCCGGCCACGCTGTTCGGCCGGGACGAGTTCGGCCACCAGGACGCTGCCCGCGACGGCCACCATGCCGAAGCCGACACCGCGCACGGCCGAGACGGCAAGGACCCACTCCAGGCCGGAGGAGAGGACGTAGGCGAAGGTGGGCAGCCCCAGCAGGGCGGCACCCCCGGCCAGGAGCGCGCGCAGGCCGAACCGGCGCAGCAGCCCGGCCATGAACAGCTGTACCCCCACGGTGGTGGCCATGGTCACCCCGGTGGCCGCCCCCACCCCGCCCAGGGCGGTGTCGCCCTGGGCGGACCAGGCGGGGACGACCGACAGCAGGGGCGCGTAGTTCGAGAAGGTGCCCAGCGTGGCGGCGAGCAGCAGCAGGAAGTCCCGCCCGCCGATCCCCCGGGTGGGAGCGGAGGGCGGGCCGGTTCGGCCGGAGCGGCGGAAGGGGGGAAAGGCCATGCTTCCGGTGTACGCGCCCGCATCCATCGCGTCCAACGAACCTCTTCGATCCGAAGGATCGGTGAATACGATGGATGCATGGAGCTCAAGCACCTGGCCACGTTCCTGGCCGTCGCCCGGGAGCTCAGCTTCACCCGTGCCGCACAGGATCTGGACTACGTACAGTCCAGCGTCACCGCGCACATCAAGGCACTGGAGACGGACCTCGGTGTGCCCCTGTTCGAACGCCTGGGCCGCCGGGTCGCGCTCACCGACGCGGGTCGGGAGCTGCGGCCGCGCGCCCAGCACCTGGTCGGCTACGCGGAGCAGACCAGGGAGGCCGTCGTGGGCGCCGCCACCGACCCGCACGCGGTCCGGGGCACCTTGCGCATCGCCGCCCCCGAGAGCCTGTGCGCCTACCGGCTGCCCGCCGTGCTCGGCGCGCTGAAGGAGCGGTTCCCGCTGCTGCGGGTGGTCTTCGGCCCGGCCGGGCGGCCCGCGCTCCTCGCCGGACTGGAGGACGGCACCCTGGACGCCGGTTTCCTCCTCGAGGAGTCCGTGGACCATCCCATGACGGTGGCCGAGCGCATGGCGCAGGAGCCACTGCGGCTGGTGGCACACCCAGGCCACCCGCTGGCCGCCCGGAAACAGCTGGACACCGGGGAACTGGCAGGAGAAACACTGCTGGTCATCGAGCAGGGCTGCGCACAGCGCGACATCATCGACCGGGAACTGCGCCGAGCGGGCGCCCGGCCGGCGACGATGGAGTTCGTCAGCGTGGAAGCCCTCAAACGGTGCGCGGCCGCCGGCCTCGGCATAGCCCTCGTCCCCGGGGCAACGGTCGAGGACGAGACAAGGCGCGGAGAACTGGCAGTCCTGCCCTGGACGGTGGAACCCGTACTGGGCGTCCACTACATCCGGCACAAGGACCGCCGCCCGACACTCGTCCTGCGCACCCTCGCCGACCTCGCCCGCACAGCCTGGCGCCCGCATTCGCCTTGAGGGAGTGGTCGATCCGGCGTAGTCCGGCGGGGGTTTCGGCCAGCCACCGGCCGACGTACAAGCGCACCGTCAGGTCTGCTCGAGTGGCACCGGCCCCGGGCCCGACCGGCCATGGACGGCGGCCGTGCCGCTGAGCACGGCCGCCTCTGCCGGACTCACCCAGCCATGTCCTGCTCGCCGGAGACGGCGGCACGGGCTGTGCCCGTGTCCGGCGGGCCTGCCGCCTGCCGCCGCGGTCACGGCGGCGAGAACGGCGTCCCACCGCGCACCGCGGCCGAACTCACCGGCCACTCACCGGAGTTCGCCTTCGCCGGGGCGTTCACGCGGGGGCGTGGTGTTCCCGCCGGGCCGGGTGCGGCAGGAACGCCGGACGGCGGGCTCCTGACCAGGCGGTTAGAGTGGCACCGCCAGGATGTACGGAGATCACCGCAGGACCACCAGGAGAGCCCATGGACCCGGGAAGTGCTGTGCGCAGCGTGTTCGTGACGGGCTCGGCCGACGGGATCGGGCGCGAGACCGCCCGGGTGCTCGCCGCTGCGGGCCACCGGGTCGTCCTGCACGCGCGGAACGCGGCCCGGGCCGAGCAGGCGCGGGCCGCGGTGCCGGACGCGGCGGACGTACTCACCGGCGATCTCACGTCACTGGCCCAGACCCGGGAACTGGCCCGGGCCGCCGCCGCGGCGGGCCCGTTCGACGTGGTGGTCCACAACGCGGGCGTCGGCGGCGGAGCGCCCGAGCGCACCGTGACCGGGGACGGCCTGGAGCGCATCTTCCAGATCAACGTCCTGGCGCCCTACCTGCTCACCGCGCTGATGCCCAGGCCGCGCCGGCTGGTCTACCTGACCTCCGGTCTGGAGGCGCAGGGCACGTTCGTGCCGGACGACCTGCAGTACGAGCGGCGGCCCTGGGACGGCATGCAGGCCTACTCCGACTCCAAGCTCCACGACGTGGTCCTGGCGTTCGCCGTCGCCCGCCGCTGGGAGGACACCCTGTCCAACGCCGTCGACCCGGGCTGGATCCGGACACGGCTCGGCGGCCCGAACGCCACCGACGACCTCCCCGAAGGCGCCGACACCCAGGTGTGGCTGGCCACCGGCGACGAGCCCGCGGCGACCGTCACCGGGCGGTACTTCAAGCGGCGGCGGGAACTGGAGGCGAACCCGGCGGCGTACGACCGGACCGTCCAGGACGACCTGCTGGCCGCCTGCGCCGAGCTGACCGGGGTGCGGCTGCCCGGCTGACGAGGCGGCGCCCCGGTCTGGCGCCCGGTCTGGCACTCCGTCTGCCCCGGCGGCGTGCGACGCCGTGAGGCGTCCGGTACACGTCCGGCATAGTGGTCGGCATGCTGCAGGTGTGTGTGAACGGGGCGCGGACCCGCGCCGAGCACCCCTCCCTCCCCCTCTCCCCCGCCGAGCTGGCGGCCGAGGCCGCACGCGCGGTGGCCGCCGGGGCCAGGGACGTCCACCTCCACCCCAAGGGCGCCGACGGCGCCGACAGCCTGGAACCGCGGGCGGTCGCGGCGGTGCGCGGCGCCGTGCCGGCCGGGGTGCGGGTCGGGGTCACCACCGGGGCGTGGGCCGTACCGGATCCCGCCCGGCGCGCCGCGCTGGTCCGCTCCTGGCCGGTGCTGCCCGACCACGCCTCGGTGAACTGGCACGAGGAGGGCGCCGAGGAGGTGGCCGGCGCGCTGCTGGAACGCGGCGTCGGGGTGGAGGCGGGCATCTGGTCGGGAACGGACGCGGCCCGCCTCTTCCGTGCCTCGCCGCTGTCGGGCCGGGTGCTGCGAGTGCTCGCCGAGGTCACCGACACCGCCCCGGCCACGGCGGCCACAACGGCGTCGGCCCTGCTGGCACAGCTGCCCCGGGACCTTTCCGCGCCGGTCCTGCTGCACGGGGAGGACGGCGGCGCCTGGTCGGTGCTGCGCCTGGCGGTCCGGCTGGGACTGGACACCCGGATCGGTCTGGAGGACGCCCTGGTCCTGCCGGACGGCTCCCCCGCCCCGGACAACGCCGCCCTGGTGCGGGCCGCGCGGACACCGCCGGCGGCGGAGGGGCGCCGGCCCCGGCCGGGCCGCCCGGCCTGACGCTCCTTCAGCTCCCCCCGCTGTGCGGCGCGCTCAGCGCGCGGATCCACAGGTCGGCCACGGCCCGCGCCCGTACGGCCGTCTCCCCGGCGCCGGACGGGTCCAGGACCGCGCCGTGGAGCTGGGCCTCGACACCCTGCACGACCAGCAGCGCGGTCATCTCCGGATCGGGGCCGCCGGCGTCCAGACGGCGCAGGTGGGGCGCCAGCGCCTCGGCGGCCCACCGCTCGAAGCCGCGCAGCCGGGCGACGAGTTCCGGCGTACGGGGTGCCTGGTCGAACAGCAGGCGGTGCAGTTCCGGCCGGTCGGTGTGGAGTGCCGTCACCCCGCTCACCAGTTCCTCCATCAGCGGCCGGAGGGTGAGTTCCCGCTCGGCCGCCCGGTCCAGGAGCCGTCGCACCTGGGCGGTGGCGTCCCGCAGGTGCTGCTGGGCGAGGGCGGTCAGCAGGGCGTCCTTGTTCGGGAAGTACTGGTAGAGGGATCCGACGGACACCCCGGCGCGCTCGGCGACCTTGTTGGTGGTGGTCGCCTGGTAGCCGTGCCGCTGGAAAAGCTGAGCGGCGGCTTCCAGGATCGCCTCCACCGTCTCACGGGAGCGCTGCTGACGAGGGGTTTTGCGAGGAACGGCCATGGGGCTCCCATGCGAGTACAGAAAACCGAGTTTTACTCGCATCATGGCTGTGCGGGCCCGCTTCCACACCTCCCTTCCGTCTCCTCCGGAGGCCATTCCGTGCTGCCCGACCTGTCCGCCTACACTGCCCGTGTACTGCCCGGGCTGCTGTCGGTCGCCGTCTGCTTCACCCTGGTCCGCCCCGGCCGTGACCCGCTCCTGCGGATCGCGCTGCTGATCCTCGGCTTCCTTCTGCTCCGCGACGCGATGACTCCCGCCGGTCTGTGGCGGCTGGGCGCGGCCGGCCCGGTGCCGTGGCTGCGGTTCACCTCCGACGGCCGGGTGCTGGTGATCCTCGGGGTGGCGACGGTGGCGGTCACCGCACTGGTGCTGCGGGCCGACCGGGAGTTGTCTGCGCTGGTCCGCTGGGGGCGGCCCGATCTGCCCACCCTGGGCTGGGGGCTCGGGGGCGGTCTGCTGGCCGCCGCCCCGGTCCTCCTTCTCGCCGTCTTCCAGCCCCTCTCCGAGCGCGGCGGCCCCGTCTCCCCGGCCGTGCTGCCGGCGCTGGCGTTCTTCGCCCTGGCCGGAAACCTCGCCGAGGAGGTGCTCTTCCGGGGCATGCTCCAGGAACACCTGGAGCGGCGGCACGGCCCCGTGCGCGCGGCGCTGCTGTCCGGTCTGCTCTTCGCCGCCTGCCACTCCTTCCTGGCCTCGACGGTGACCGACACCGGCCGGCCGCTGCTGCTCTTCACCCTCCACGAGGGGCTGATCTGCGCCTTCCTGCGGAACACACGGGGTGTGGCGGCCGCCGCGCTCGCCCACGGACTGGCCGTCTTCCTGCTCGGCAGCGGTCTGTTCTGAGCCGTGCCGGGGGATGCGTGCCACCCGCTCCGGCACGGTGCGGCGCGGAACGGCGTCGGTACTGCCGGCCGGCCAGGCTAGGCCGGCGGCATGTCCGGAGCGGGGCCGGTGCACCGGGTCCAGCTGTGGCCGACCGTGGTGGCGCGAGTCCTGCGGCGGCCCGGGCCTCACCGGGTGACCGGCGCGGCGGCCGTACGCTGGCCGGTGTGCGCACCGTGGAGCTGCTTCCGGACGAGGCGGTCGACCGGGCCGTACGGGCGGCCTGGCACCGGCTGGCCCGGGCGGGGCTGCCGAGCCAGGCGGCGCACCCCCACCCCACGAACCGGCCCCATCTGACCCTGGCCACCGCCGACGCGCTGTCCCCGGCGGCGCGGGAGCGGCTGGCCGCGGCGCTGGAACCGCTGCCGGTCCCCCTCGTTCTGGAGGGTCTGCTGCGGTTCCCGGGCCGGGCCCGGGTGCTGGCCTGGGCCGTGCGCCCGGATCCGGCCCTGCTGCGGCTGCACGGCGCGGTCTGGCGCGCGCTGGCCGCCTCCCCCGCCGCCGGCCGGCTGAACCCGCTGCACGCCCCCGGGCGCTGGATCCCGCATCTCACCCTCGGCCGGAGCCGCCGCCCGGCCTGGGAGGACCGGCCGGACGCCGAGCTGCTGTCCCTGCTGCTGCCCGCCGGCCCGTACGAGCCGCCACGCGGCGCGTTCACCGCCGCCCGCAGCTACGACTCCGCCACCCGGACCACCGAGGCGCTCCTGCCGCGCGGACCCCGGTAGCGTCCGGGCGGTGTCGGTTCCTCCCCCGCCGCCGCGGGCCGGCCGCCGCGCCGCCGCTCGACCGGCGCCGTACACCGGCCGTACACCGCGCACACGGCGCGGGACGACGGCCCGTCACTCCGCCCTGGGGATCTGGCAGGCCTCGGTGCCCCGCGGGGGCGCGGGCGGTGGACCGCCCTCGGGCCAGGCCAGGCCGAGGAAGACGGGTTTCCTGCGCTCCGGGTCGAGACGGACGACGGCCACGGCCTTGTTGTACGGGTTGCCCGCGCTGTTCAGGCAGATCCAGCCGCTGGCCCCGTCCACCTTGTAGACGCCCTGCAGGCTGTCCCAGTCGTCACCGATGGTCCGCAGGCCGGGAACCCTGCCCTCCTCGGTGTGGAGACGGATGCCGGTGATGGCCGTCAGGGCCGAGTCGTAGGCGGAGGTGGTGCGGGAGTCGGAGATGTCGGTCTCGCCAACGGGACCGACCGGCTTGCGCTCGGCTCTCTTCACGTATTCGGCCAGGGCCGCGAAGGCCTCCGGGGACCCTCCGGTCTCCGGTACGTCCCCGGTGGTCCAGCCGTCGGGGTGGGAGAAGGAGGTGTAGACGACCTCCACCGGCTCCCGGCCGGTGTCGGGGTTCCCCCGCATCGCCTCCCAGTTCAGTTCCCCGTCCGCGTACAGGGTGGACGCGGCCGAACCGCTGATCACGGTGATCCTGCGGTCCGTGCAGGACCGGTGCGCCGCCATCGCGTTGATGAACTGCCGCAGATGGGTCTGGCGGCCGGCGAAGTACACGGTGTCCACGGCCGGCGAGAGTGCGCAGATGTTGACCACCGTCTTCGCGAACTCGCCCTCCAGGTGGCCCTCCACCGCCGGCCCCTCGGAGACGAAGGAGTACGGGTGGTGCGGCGAGTCGGCCAGTTCCCGCTGGAAGGCGTCGCGCAGGGAGCGGTTGTAGTCGTCCCCCTCGCGTTGGTCCTCGACCAGGACGGCGCGCTTCAGCTCCAGGTCCCCGTCGAATCCGGCCAGTGCGTCGGCCTGGTCGGTGTTGTTGGGGGCGATCCGGGCGAAGCCGGGGTACTGCTTGTCGTCGCGGTCCGCGTTGCCGAAGTCGTCCCCGGTGAGCGCGCCGGCGACGACGGGGATGCCCTTGTCGTTCGTCAGGCTCTCTATGGCGTCCTTGGTGCTCCGCTCGCTGATGCCGAACCCGAAGACCGCCCGCAGCCTGTCCTCGGTTCCGGTCATCTCGTCGAGCCGCTCCACCACCGGCCGCCACTTGTCGCGGTCCTTGCCCGGGTTGGCCAGCACCAGGCGGATCTTGGGCGCGTGCCCTTTCAGCGCCCGGTCGTTGTTCGCCCGGTACTGCGCCAGATAGGCGCCCTGCACCTGGTGCAGGAGTTCCTCGCGGATCTCCTTGCCGTCCGAGGTCATGGGGATCATCAGGGCGATGGTCGCGTACGTCCCGTTCCCTTCGGCGACCTTGTCGTTCTCCTCCTCGATCCGCGCCATGACCTGCTCCAGCCCCGGCCACTCCCGGCTGGATCCGTCGGTCACTCCGACGCACTCCCCGCCGATGTCCTCCAGCTCCGCACCGCACGGGTCGGGGAGGATCCGTGGTCCCAGCAGGTTCCACAGCAACGCGCCCAGGACGACGGCGACCAGCACGGTCAGCGCGATGGTGACCCGTCCCGGACCGGAGCGGACCTCCTCTCGGTCCTCCTCGGTCCCGTTCACCTCCCCTCCCCCGGTTCCGTCGCGGCGACCCGGAGCACCCAGCGCTTCCGTACCCCGTCTTTCGCCTGCGGCTTCCATTCGCTGAGTTCCAACTCCAGCCTCTCCAGCGGCCCGGCCTCCGGCTCCCCCGGCTTGCCGTCGGCCACGGCGATGACGACCGGCCGGGTCACCGTCCGCTTCCCCGGCCGGTGCGGGAACGCGATGTCGTACGCCCACAGCAGGGTGTCGAGGAACTCCCGGCCGCCGTCCTTGTACTCGGGCAGCAGGATGACCGGCAGCAGGTCCCGGTTCAGTCGGCGGCGCAGTCCGTAGTGGGCGTCGATGTCGGCCAGCAGGGCGGCCGCCAGGAACTGCTCCCTGGAGGGCTTGCGTCCGCCCCGGTCGCCGCCGAAAACCCGGAAAAGCTCGGTGGCCACCGTCTCGCGCCGGGCGAACGTCCCCGACGGCGTTCTCAGTACCCTCTCCCACCAGCGCAACGCGACCCGGCTCACCCGCCGCCTGGCCAGCAGGGTCCGGGCCATCACGGCTGTGGTCGCCGCACCGCCGCCCACCAGGCCTCCGACGGCGGCCAGGGATGCCTCCAGATCGGCGAGCACCTCACCGGCCGGTCGCGGATTCCCGTCACTCCGCTTGCGCAACTCGCGCTCCAGCCACTCGTGCATCCGCTCGATCTCCGCCAGCCCGGGGCGGTCGTTCTTCTCCGCCCAGGCGTAGGCCGTCAGTCCGAGGGCGAACCGGGGGAAGCGGATCGGCCGCCGCCAGTTGACGCGGTCGCCCAGGCCGTACACCCGCGTCGACAGGTACCAGAGGGAGTCGACGGTTCGCCCGGGCGACAGTGGCATCTCGGCGGGATCGTTGACCGGCAGCACCCGGCGGTAGCGCCGGCACAGCCTCTTCAGCAGCTCGTCCCGCTCCGTCTCGCCGAGGCCGGTGATCTCGATGGCCGGAGGCCCGCCCCGGGCGCGCAGTCGGCTGCCCGCGCTGGGCCGGAGCTTGTTCTGCATCACCAGTTCCGGAATGACGCGCGTCAGAAGGTGCTCGTGCCCGGGCATCTTCCCCCCTCTTCGCCTGCGGGTTCCCGGTTTTGGGGCGCTGCCGAGCGCCGAGCATAGGGGAGGAGGGGGCCGCTCCGCGGGCGGAGGGAAACATCAGCCGTATTGGCATATGCACATGGGGTGAGTCGGCCGAACCCCGGTTCTCTCGGGCGGAGTTGTCCGGTGGACGGGGCGGCGGAGGCCACAGGGACACCGCCGCCATGGCCGAAAACATTCCATCACGCAAGTACACATAGGGAATTGCCTACGCTCCGCTGGTGACACCGTGCGCTGTTGTGGTGATGTGCTCTTCTTTCTAGCGTGGTGTGCGGCTTCGGGCGATTTGCCACGGAGCAGTCGGCGGGCCCGCCGACGAACCGGCCGTACGCCCCGGAGCATCCGGGACGGCACCCGCCACGGGTGCCGGCGCTCCGCTCCACGTCCGGCCCCGAAGCCTTTGCGGGTGACCCGTGTCCGTATCCGGCAGCACAGAAGGAAAGGAACCGATGATGCGCACCTACGAGCGTCCCACCCTGTCCAAGGCGGGCGGCTTCCGCAGGACGACCGGCCTCGGCAGCAGGGGCCCGCGGGACCTGCTGGGCGGCAAGCAGCTGCTCTGACAGCGGTACCGGCCGCGGTGGCACCGGCGATCCGCCGGTGCCACCGCGGCCGGGCAGGCCGTACGGCCGGGTGGCGCTCGCCGCCACCCGGCCTCCCCGTTCCCGCACCACCGATCCGTGCCGCCGCTGCCCGGAGGTATCCGCGCCCATGAGCCGTCCGTTCTCCCCCGCCACCGTCCCCACCTGGTTCGTCGTCCTTCCCGACAGTGACGCGGCGGCGGAGGTGGCCGGGCGGGCCCGGGCCCATGCCTCCCGGGAGTTGAAGCACCCCTCCGGGCGCCCCTGGCTGCTGGGCCGCTGGCCGCGTGACGCGCTGACGGTCGGGGAGTGCGGCGACGCACGGGTGGCGGTGCTCGGCGAACACCGGGTCACCCCCGGGGAGGCGGCGCGGGCCGCGGCGGGCGTACGGGACTCCCCGGCCGCGCTCGACCGGCGCTCCGCCGCCTGGTCCGGCAGCTTCCACCTACTGGCCTGCGCCGCCGGCCGGATCCGGGTGCGGGGCGGGGTCACCGGGGTGCGGCGGGTCTTCCACGGCCGCGCCGGTTCGGTGGCGGCGGCCGGCGACCGGGCGGACGTGGTGGCGGACCTGCTGGGCAAGGAGCTGGACGAGGCCCGCCTGGCCGTGCAGCTGCTGACCCTGGACCTGCTCCACCCGCTCTCCGGGCGTCCCCTGTGGCACGGTGTGGAGCGCCTGCCCGGCGGCCACTGGCTGCTGCTGGACCCGGACGGCGGCACGCGCCACAGCCGCCGGTGGTCCGCGCCGGAGCCGGTCGTCCCGCTGGCCGAGGGCGCGGCGGACCTGGCCCGGGCGCTGGCCGACGCCGTCGAGGTGCGCACCCGGGGACTCGCCCTGGTGACGGCGGACCTCGGCGGACTGGACTCGACGGCCGTCTGCTGCACGGCCGCGCGCGGCACGACACCGGTGGTCGCCTACACCGCGGCGACCCACGATCCCCTCGGTGACGACGTGCGCTGGGCGCGCCGGACGGTGGCGGCCCTGGGAAACGTGGAGCACCATCTGGTTCCGGCCGAGGACGTCCCCCTCTCCTACGACGGGCTCGGCTCGCTCGGCGACCTCCTGGACGCGCCCTGTCTGATGACCGTCGACCACAACCGTCGGATGAGCCTGCTGCGGCTGGCCGCCGAGCGGGGCTCGGCACTGCATCTGACCGGACTGGGCGGCGACGAACTGCTCGGCGGCTCGGCGGCGCACCTGCACACGATGATCCGCACGCGCCCCCGCACGGCCCTGCGGGGGCTGCGCGGCTACGCCGCCAAGTACGGCTGGTCCCGGCGCCAGGTACTGCGCCAGCTGCTCGACCGGCGGAGCTATCCGGCCTGGCTCGCCGGGGTCGCGGCGGATCTGCGCCGGCCGCAGCCGGACGAGCGGCAGCCGCTGCTCGAGTGGTGCGCGCCGCCCCGGCTGCCGCCGTGGGTGACACCCGAGGCCGCCGACGCGGTACGCGAGCTGATCCTCACCGAGGCACCCGCCGCCCGGCCCCTGGCCCCGGGCCGGGGCCACGGGGCGCACCGGGAGCTGGTCTCCATGGACCTCCTCTCCCGTTTCGCCCGGCACGTCAACCAGATGTCCGAACCGCTGGGCGTGGTCTGCGCCGCGCCGTACTACGACGACCGGGTCGTCGAGGCGGCCCTGGCGGTACGGCCGGAGGACCGCGTCACGCCCTATTGGTACAAGCCGCTGATCGTGGAGGCCATGCGCGGCATCGTGCCCGAGGGGAGCCGCACCCGGGCCACCCGCGCCAACGCCACCCTGGAGGAGGCCGCCGGGCAGCGCCGCCACCGCGACCAGTTGCTGGCCCTGTGCGAGGACTCCCGGCTGGGGCGGCTGGGCCTGGTGGACACCGGCGTGCTGCGCCGGTGGTGCACCCGTCCGCTGTCACCGGAGCTGG
This sequence comes from Streptomyces carminius, assembly GCF_002794255.1. Lineage (GTDB taxonomy): Bacteria > Actinomycetota > Actinomycetes > Streptomycetales > Streptomycetaceae > Streptomyces > Streptomyces carminius. The sequence continues at coordinate 228,429 of NZ_PGGW01000066.1, read as the reverse complement.
AGAGCGAGCTGCTGCATCCGACCGTGGCCTGCGAGGTCTGGCTGCGGTCCCGCGAGACCGCGGCCGCCCCGTCCCCGGCGGACCGCTGACCCGGCGCCGAACCAGTACTGACCCAGCACCGACCCAGCACCGACCCACCGTCGCCCCTGCTGAACCACCACACGGAAGGCCCCCCATGGCACTCACCCTGCGGACCGGTGTCCTGCTGACCGACACCGAGTACGGCTCGGCGCTGCTCGACCAGCGAAGCGGCGAGTACTGGACCCTCAACCCCACGGCGGCCGCCGTGCTGCGGACGCTGCTGGACGGCCGGTCCGCCCGGCAGGCGGTGGCTGCCCTGACCGACCAGTACGACGTGCGCCCGGAGGAGGCCGAACAGGACGTGGCCCGCATCCTCGGCGAGCTGCGCGAGGCGCGGCTCGTCGCGGACCACGGCCCGGCCCCGGGACGGTGACGACGGCCGCGGAGACGGCGGGAGCGCCGCGGAGGCCCGGAGGCCCGGAGGCCCGGAGGCCCGGAGGCCCGGAAGAGGAAGAAGCCGGAGAAGAGGAAGACAGATGTCGACACCCGAGGCGGTCCCGTACGATCCCCGTTCCCTCCCCCCGCCGCGTCGGCTGGCGGCACGGTTCGCCGTGGGAGGCGCCCACCTGCTGGCCCTCCTGCCGCCGGCCCGTATCCGCCGCGTGCTGGCGCTGCTGCGGCGTGGCGCCCGTCCGGCGACCGCCGGGGAGGCGGCGGCGGCCCGGGCGGCGGTGACCGCGGTGAGCCCGGTCTGCGGCGGGCAGTACGGCTGCCTGCCGCGCTCGCTGGCCACCGTGCTGCTGTGCCGGATGCGTGGCCGGTGGGCCACCTGGTGCGTGGGGGCGCGCACCAGGCCGCCGTTCGCCGCGCACGCCTGGGTGGAGGCCGAGGGAGTCCTGGTGGGCGAGGACTGCCCGGCCGACTACTACCGGCGTTTCTTCGCCGTGGAGTGAACCGTGACCACGGAAGCCGTGCCCCCGGCCTCCTCCGGGGCCGCCCACCGGGACCTCGCGCATCACGACAACCACGGAGACCAGGGGTCCCGCGGACCGGACACGGACGCCGCGCCGACGGGCACCGGCCGTTCCGGCGCGGGCCCGTCCGGCCGCCGCGCGCTCGCCCGGCGGCTGCGCCCGCACCTCGCCGGCGTCCTCACCGGTGTCTCGCTCGGCCTGCTCGGCAGCCTGCTCGCGCTGGTCCAGCCGCTGGCCGCCAAGCGGCTGGTGGACGAACTGGACGGCGGCCGGGCGACGGCCGGCTGGATCCTCCTGCTCAGCGCGCTGGTACTGCTCGGCGCGGTGCTGGCCGCCGCGGGACAGTACGTCCTGGAGCGGACCTCGGAGGCCGTCGTCCACACCACCCGCCGGGAGCTGACCGCACGTCTGCTGCGGCTGCGGGTGCCGGCGGTGGAGCGCGCCGAGCCCGGCGACCTCATCTCCCGTGTCACCTCCGACACCACCGTGCTGCGCCAGACCGCCGTCCAGCCGGTGGCCTCGGCCGTCGTCTGCGTACCGGTCCTGGTGGGAGCCGTCGTCCTGATGGGGCTGCTGGACCTCGTGCTGCTCGGGGTCACCCTGGGCGCGCTCGGCCTGGTCGCCGTCGCGGTGACGGTGACCGCGCCGCGGATCGGCCGCGCGGCCGGGGAGGCGCAGGAGGCCGTCGGCGCCATGGGGGCCGCGCTCGAACGGGTCCTGGGCGCCTTCCGCACCGTGAAGGCGGCGGGCGCGGAGCGGGAGGAGACCGCCCGGCTGCACCGGACGGCGGCGGACGCCCGACGGGCCGGACTCCGGGCCGCCGGCTGGGAGGCCGTCTCGGGCACCGCAGGTGCGGTGTCCGTGCAGATCGCGTTCCTGCTGGTGCTGGGGGTGGGCGGGGCGCGGGTGGCCTCGGGGGCGACGGACGTGTCCGAGCTCGTCGCCTTCCTGCTCTACCTCTTCTCCCTGGCCCCGCGTGTGCACCAGCTCGTCGACGTCGTGGGACAGCTCCAGGCCGGCGGCGCCGCCGCCCTGCGGGTGGCGGAGGTGGAGCGGATGCCCGCGGAGCGGGTGGACGGCCCGCCTCTCCACGCCCTCCACGCACTCCACGCCCTCTCCCCCTCCGCTCCCGCGTTCGCCGGGGCCCGCCGTCCGGGCCCGGCGACCGTGGCCTTCGACCGGGTCGGCTTCGCCTACCGGCCCGGACTGCCCCCCGCGCACCGCGAGGTGAGCTTCACCGTTCCGGCCCGGGGCATGACGGCCTTCGTCGGTCCCTCCGGCGCGGGCAAGACCACCGTCTTCTCCCTCATCGAGCGTTTCCACGAGCCGGACTCCGGCCGCGTCCTGCTGGACGGCCGGGACGTACGGGAGTGGCCGCCGGCCGAACTGCGGGCCGCCATCGGATATGTCGAGCAGGACTCACCGGTACTGGCCGGCACCCTCCGGGACAACCTGCTGCTCGGTGCCCCGGCCGCCGCCGGGGCGCGGCTCGGGGAGGTGCTGCGCCGGGCCCGGCTGGAAGCCCTGGTCGCCCGGCTGCCCCAGGGGCTGGACACGCCCGTCGGACACCGGGGCGACCGGCTCTCGGGAGGTGAACGGCAGCGCATCGCCATCGCCCGCGCCTTGTTGCGCGCCCCCCGGCTGCTGCTGCTGGACGAGGCCACCTCGCAGCTCGACGCCGCCAACGAGGCCGCGCTGCGCGAGACCGTCGCCGACGCCGCCCGGCGCACCACCGTGCTGGTCGTGGCGCACCGGCTGTCCACGGTGGCCGCGGCCGACCGGATCGTGGTCATGGAGGAGGGCAGGGTGCGGGCGGTGGGCACCCATGCCGAACTGCTGTCCGCCGACGCACTGTACCGGGAGCTGGCGGCCACCCAGTTCCTGTCGGCGCCACCGGGACCGCCCTCCTGACACGGCCCCTCGGGGAGCCGCGCCGGCTCGTGCGGCCGCCCCCGTCCGCCGGGCGGGCCCGGCTCCCCGGCGGCACTGCCCGGCTCCGCCCTCCCGGTGCGGACGCTCCGCGGCCCGGGTGCGTCACCGGGCCCGGCGGCGCGGGCACGGCCCCGGCCGGCGGTGGCCCGGCTCCCTCCGGGCCGCCCGGATCACCGGCACCGTGGCACCGGACCGCCGGCGTCACCCCTCGGGTTCCGCCTCGCCCACCCGGTAGGTCCTGGCCCAGGAGACACCGCGGCGGCAGCGGGACAGCTCGATCAGCTTCCCCTCCTCGGACACCTACAGTCCGCGGTTGAGGCATACACGCACATGCTCTGCCATCGCCCATCGCCCATCGCGGTCCGGCTCCCGGTCGGTGCTTGTCCCGAGGGCCGTACGGCCCGCTGGGCGCCCTCGTCCTCCACGGCCGCGGCGCCGCGGCGAAGGGCGCGGGGCACATCCGGGCGGAGATGCCTTCCTCACCCCGGGCGGACGGCGTACATTACCCGGGTCGCCCGCTCCCGGCGGTGGCCGTGACCGGCCGCCCGGAGTCCCCGGGACCGCCGGACGCCGGTGGTACGCGGCAGTCGCTCCCCGGAGATACCCTGTAGTGACCACTACAGGAAAGGCGTGGCCGCCGCGCGGTCCGCCGTGCCGTCAGCGACGACGAGGTGTCCCGTGTCAGCGAGGAAGACCGAACGGCGTACCCAGCAGAGCGCCGAGTCACGCCGCAGGATTCTGGAGGCGGCGGCCGAGATCGCCGCGGAGCGCGGCTACGAGGGCACCAGCATCGCCCTGGTCACCCAGCGCTCCGGGCTGCCGGCCAGTTCCCTGTACTGGCACTTCGGCAGCAAGGACGAGCTGCTGGCGGAGGTCATCGAGCACAGCTACCGCGAGTGGGCGGCCAAGATCCCCGCCTGGGAGCCACCGGCCGACGGCGCGGGCGACCGGCGCGAGCGGCTGCGGTCGATACTGCGCCAGGCGGGCCGGGCGATGGTCGACCGGCCCGAGTTCATGCGGCTCGGTCTGATGCTGATGCTGGAGCGCCGTGCTGTGGAGCCGGCGGCCCGGGCGCGGTTCCTGGCACTGCGTCAGGAGGTGCTGAAAGCCATGGGCGAGTGGTGGACGGCCGCCCTCCCGCCCGGGGCGTGCGCGGCCCGACCCGCTCTGCCGTCCCAACTGGCGCGGCTGACGATGGCGGCCGCGGACGGTCTGTACGCCGCCAACGGCACCGATGTCGACCCGGCGGACATCGACGGGCTGCACGAACTGCTGGCCCTGGCCCTGGACGGCGCCGCCGCCGCCGTCGAACGGCAGGAGTCCGGCGAGGGGTGAACCGAACAGGGCATCCGCTCCCGCTCCCGGCCGCGACTTCGGGAGGTACGCCCGGCTCCCGGGCACGCTCCTTCCTCACCGCCCCGCACCCGCCCGGCGCCCTTCCCGCCCATCGGCCCCGGGGGCGGGCGTCGGCTCCCGCCGCGGCCGGGTGCCCGGACGCTCGGCAGGCAGCGGGGCCCCGGCGGGAGGAACAGCGGGGGCGCGACCGGGGAAGCCGTCCGGCAGGCGGACGGCCGCGAACGGGACCGGGAACGGTGGAGTGACCGACCCGTCCGCCCTCAGAACCGCCCGCCATCAGAGCCGGTCGGCCGACGGGGCCCGGGAGGCCGGGGTGGAGCACTTCGGGCACCAGTAGCCCTCCCCGCCCTCGATGAAGACCCAGCCGCGGTCCCTGATGTAGGGCGCGGCCTTCCCCGCCTCGTGCAGCAGGTATCCGAACAGGTCCGTTTCGCGGTCCGGGGGCTCCTCGGCGATGACGAGGTCGAAGCTGACCCTCTCCCGGCAACCCATCCGGTCACAGGCCAGGTAGAACCGCACCGGGCCCGGCGCCTTTCCGGCGGTCGTCAGACTCATGCCGCGCATCGTGTCCCCGGCCGCGCCCGCCGCACAACGGCCGGTGGTCGCACAGCGGTCGTTGTGCGACCGCTGTGCGACCACCGCGCCGGAGGGACCGGACGGAGCGTCAGCGCGTGCGGACGTTCGGAGCGATGTCCTCACGGAGCGTCTTCGGGGTGCGGTCGACGGCCGCGGCCCGGTCCGTACCGCAGAAGGCGGCCTCCAGGGTGCCGCCCAGCGTGGTGTTCACCGTGCCGTTGTTGGAGGTGTTGGCGGAGGAGGCGACGCTGCGGCTCCCGTCGCGGGTGGTGAACGCGTAGGTGTAGTAGCCCTGCACGGTGCCGGTGTGCCCGTACACCGAGACGCAGGACAGGTCGTAGCGGCGCAGGCCCAGCCCGTAGAACCGCTTGCCGGTGCTGTCGCTGGGGGTCGTGGCGAGCATCTCCGCCAGTTGCTCCGGTGCCAGCAGCTCCCCGCCGAGCAGGGCGGAGGTGAAGCGGTTCAGATCGGCCGCGTTCGAGATCATCGCGCCGGCCGTCTGCCCCCAGGAGACCGTCTGCTCGGTGGAGTCCACCAGCGGCTGCCCGGCCTCGTCCGGCCTGAGGTAACCGCGGCTGTGCCGCCCGGGGACAGTGGTCCCGGGGTGGACGTAGTGGGTGTGCCGCAGGTCCAGGGGCTCGATGATGCGCTTGCGGTACTCCTCGGCGGCCGGGTTGCCCGTGACCTTCTCGATGATCATGCCGACCACCACGAAATTGGTGTTCGAGTACTGGTACGCCGCGCCCGGCTCGGCCGTGGGACCGTGCGCCACGGAGCGCTTCACCAGCTCCTCCATGGTGAACACCTCGTCGCGCACCGCCTCGAAACCGGGCACGGTCCGCGCGAACATGTCGTTGGTGTAGTCCCACAGGCCGCTGCGGTGCCTCAGCAGATGGCGGACGGTGACCCGCCCGTCGGGCAGCAGTCCCGGCAGGTGGTCGCCGACCGGGGCGTCCAGGTCCACCCTGCCCTCCGCCACCAGCTGCATGAGCACCACGGTGGAGAAGGTCTTGGTGACACTGCCGACGCGGAAGCGGTTGCCGATCCTCATGCGCTCGCCGGCAGCGGTGTCGCCGAGCCCGACGGCCGTGCCGTACACGACGCCGTCGGAGTCGACACGGGTCAGACCGCCCGGCGCGCCCTGCTCCACGGCCTGCCGCAGCACCTCCTGCACCGCCCGCATGTCGGGCGGCGGCAGTTCGGCCGCGACGGAGCGCGGTGCGGCGGGACGGGGGGCGTCCGCCGCGGCGTCCGTCGCCACGGGGACGGCCGTGAGGGCCAGTACCGCGGCACCGACGGCGGCCCGCCTGCTCAGTGGTTGTCTCAAGGTTCTCTCTTTTCGGGGGGCGACAGATCCTCCGAGAGGAGGACCACCGCCCGCCCCGGAGAGGTTGCCCGCCCTCCGGTGCCGGTTTCCGCGCGCGTGCGCGCCGGTTCCGCACGGACCGTGCCGGATCCCGGCCCGGCCGGGGTGGCCGTGGTGCGCCGGAGGACGGTGGCGCGGGCCCGCTCCGCCCCGGGAGCGTGCCGCGCCGCGCGTGCCTCCGGTGCAGGCCGGCCGGCCTCCCGGCGGGGGACCGCGGACCCTGCCGCCCCGGGGCCGGACATGGTGTCCTGGAGACGGCACCGGAGGCGGCACCACGACCGCGCACCGCGCGGGCGGGGCGGTCCTCCGGAGGCCCGGCGTCCGGCGGTGCCCCCGTCCGCGGGACGTGCGCGCGTGCGGGCCGGACGACAGGAGTCCGGCCCGCACGCGCCGGCACCGCCCTACGGGGCCGGCGGGCCCGCGGCTACGGCCGGCCCCCCGCCCCCTCCGCCTCCGGCAGGCCGGCGGCGTGGTCCGGGACGCAGGTCTGCGTCTCCCGCGGCGGGCGCGTGTAGCCGGTGGACGGCGGACGGGGCGGCAGGGTCAGTTCCGGCCCCGCGACCTCGTGGTACGGCACGCTGGACAGCAGATGGGCGATCATGTTCACCCGTGCCCGGCGCTTGTCGTCCGCGTCGACGACGTACCAGGGCGACTCGGGGACGTCGGTGTGGGCGAACATCTCGTCCTTGGCCCGTGAGTACGCCTCCCAGCGGATGCGGGACTCCAGGTCCATCGGGGAGAGCTTCCAGCGCTTCATGGGGTCGGCCATCCTGGCCCGGAACCGGCGCTCCTGCTCCTCGTCGCCGACGGAGAACCAGTACTTGCGCAGCAGGATCCCGTCCTCGATGAGCAGCCGCTCGAAGACCGGGCACTGGCGCAGGAAGCGGGCGTGCTCCTCCTCCGTGCAGAACCCCATGACGCGCTCGACCCCGGCGCGGTTGTACCAGCTGCGGTCGAACAGCACCATCTCGCCCGCGGCGGGCAGGTGTTCCGCGTAGCGCTGGAAGTACCACTGGGTGCGCTCGCGCTCGGTGGGCGCGGGCAGGGCGGCGATCCGGGCGACCCGGGGGTTGAGGTACTCGGTGACGCGTTTGATGGCCCCGCCCTTGCCGGCGGCGTCGCGCCCCTCGAAGACGACCACCAGCCGGACGCCGTTCTCACGCACCCACTCCTGCATGATCACCAGTTGTTCCTGGAGCCGGAGCAGTTCCTTCTCGTACACGCGGCGGGGCAGCCGGGCGGGCCGGTCCGCCCGTTCCCGCCGTGGTTCCTGTCGTGCCATGGGTGTCCTCCCGGAGCGGAGCGGTGGTACGGCGCGGGGCGGTCCGGGCCCTCCGGCCCGGACCGCCCATCCTGCTCCCCTACCCGGCCCCCGCGGCCGTACGACGAGCCTGCCGTCCGGGCCGGGGCCGGACACAGGGCCGAACGGGGCAGTGGCGCGGGGACCACCGGGCCCTCCCGCTCCTCTTCCCGCCCTCTTCCGCCCGGTCGTCCCGTGCCGGTGGGCGGAAGGCCGTTTCCCCGTGCCGTCACGGGAAACCCCGTTCCTCGTCCAGTCCCCGATCCCGGAGAGGATGACCATGGCAACCGGAGAGACCGGCTTCAGCGATGTCGCCTACGACCTGATCTCGGTGCAGTACCACGCACTGAAGGCCGGGCACGACTACGGACAGTACGTCCGCGACGCCGAGAACGCCGGACACCAGGAGATCGCCGAGTTCTTCCGCAAGGTCATGGCGGAGGACTCGGAGCGCGCCGCCGAGTGCCACAGGTACCTGGCGGAGCTGTCCAAGGCGGACGACGCGGGCCCGGCCGCCCGGTAGGCCGGCGGGCCCCCGCCGCGGGCGGCGGTCGCCGCGGGGCACCATGGAGGGGTGTCCCGACGCCGATCCCGCTCGCGGCCGGCCGCCTCCCGGGCGGCTTCCCCCGCCGAGTCCCCCGCCGTGTCCTCCGCCCTGCCCCCGGCCGTGTCCTCCCCGGCCGCGCCGTGCCCGTGCGGGCTGCCCGCCCCCTACGCCGACTGCTGCGCCCGGTTCCACCGGGGGCTCCTGGCGGCACCCACCGCGGAGGCCCTGATGCGTTCGCGCTACAGCCGCGTTCGCCGTACGCGACCGGGCCTACCTGCTGCGTACCTGGCACCCGGACACCCGGCCGCGGGATCCGGTGCCCGCCCCCGGGATCCGCTGGCTGCGGCTGGAGGTCCTCGCCGGCACCGGCGGCAGTCCGTTCCACACCGAGGGCACCGTCGCCTTCCGCGCCCACTACGCGGAGCGGGGGCGCGAGGAGTTCCTGTACGAGCACAGCCGTTTCGTGCGCCATGCCGGTGCCTGGGTGTATCTGGACGCCTCCGGCGGGGACTGACCGCCACCGAAGGTCCCGCCCGCGGAAACGGCCGCCGCCGGGATGGCGACGGGACGGGTTCCGGAACGGGGCCGACCGAGTATCGTCGTCCGGTGAACCATCCGTGCACGGCCGCGCACTCTCGGGTGCGGCCGTGCCGATCGGGCTCCGGTCACCGTGCCTGCGCGGAGGACGGGCGCCCGGCGGTTTTCCCCGGCCCCCTCCGTACCGTACGGCGGGGGCGAGGAGAGACAGGAGGTGGAGGTGTGACGGCCCGTCCGGACCCGGCATCGCCGTTCCGCCCTCCGGCCTCCGGCCTCCGGTCCCGCACCCGTCCGTTCCGCCCGGCCCCGCCCCTGCGGGGGGACAACGACGACAACGACGGCAGCACTGCCGGGTCCGCCCCGGCGGAAGAGGACTCGCCCTCTTCCGCCGGGGCGGACCCGGCACCGTACACGGGTTTCCTGACCGGGCGGCGCGGACCGCGCACCATCGCCCTGCTCCTGACGACCGGGGCGATCGGCTCCGCGCTGGCCGCCCTGCTGCTCGCCTCCGGTGTGCTGACCCCCACCGATCCCGCCGGTCCCGCCGGTCTGCCGCCCGCGCCGCCCGCGGAGGCCTCCGCGGCGCCCACCTCCTCCGAGTCCCTCCCGACGGCCTCCGCACCGCCGCCTCCGGCCGCCGCCTCACCGGCGCCCGCTCCGACCTCGGCACCGGAGGGGCCGGCCACCGACGCGCCCTCCTCGCGGGCGGCCGACCCGGCCGCCTCCGGCGCGCCGTCCGGCGCGCCGGACGAACTCCGGCCGGGGGACAGCGGCCCCGCGGTGTCGGACCTGCAGGCGCGGCTGCGCCAGGTCCCGGAGGTCTACCCCGGCGGGGACGTCGACGGCCGCTACGACGGCGAGGTCGCCCGGGCCGTCGCCCGGTTCCAGCAGTGGTACGGGATACGGGGCGACGAGGAGGGCGTGTACGGCGACGACACCCGGCGGGACCTGGAGTCCCGGACGTGAGGCACTGCCGGTGCGGCAGCCGTCGCACCGGCCGGAGCGGCGGGAGCGTTGGAGATGTCTTGACGGTCTGTCACCGAACTGGTGGTATCGATTCCGGAAATCGAAAAGATTTCCGGAAGAAATCACTGGAGGTTCCATGACATTCCAGAAGTTCCGCGCCGCCCTCGCCGCGGGTGCGACCGTCGCGCTGACCGCCGGGCTCCTCACCGCGGGTACCGGCAGCGCGACGGCCAACGGGCAGGAGCGGCCCGGCTCCGGCTTACCGGGCGTGCTGAGCGTCCCCACCGGCGTCTCGGTGCTCTCCGAGGGCTGGACCGTCCCCTGGGGCCTGGCCTGGCTGCCGGACGGCTCGGCGCTGCTCACCGAGCGCGACAGCCACCAGGTCTTCCACCTCACCGCCGACGGAGAGCGCACCCCGGTGGGCACCGTGCCCAACGCGCAGAGCACCGGCGGGGAGGGCGGGGTACTGGGCATCGCCGTCTCCCCCGACTTCGCCCAGGACCGGTCCGTCTACGTCTTCCACACCTCTCCGACCGACAACCGCATCGCGCGGATGACCTTCGACGGCACCTCGGTCAGCGACTACCGGACCATCCTGACCGGCATCGCACGGGCCACCTACCACAACGGCGGGCGGCTGAAGTTCGGCCCCGACGGCTATCTGTACGCCACCACCGGGGACGCCCAGCAGCCGCAGCGGTCCCAGGACCGCGACGCGCTGGAGGGCAAGATCCTGCGGATGACCACGGACGGGCAGCCCGCTCCCGGCAACCCGTACGGCACGGTGGTCCACAGCATCGGCCACCGCAATCCGCAGGGGCTGACCTGGGACGAGCAGGGGCGGCTGTGGTCGGCGGAGTTCGGCCAGAACCGGTTCGACGAGCTCAATCTGATCGAGCCCGGCAACAACTACGGCTGGCCGCAGTGCGAGGGCGCCTGCGAGACCGCCGGGATGACGGACCCCGAGGAGCAGTGGGCCACCGGCGAGGCCTCGCCCAGCGGAGTGACCTACGCCGACGGCGCCCTCTACATGGCCGCCCAGCGCGGCGAGCGGCTGTGGCGCATCCCGCTGGACGGTGAGAACACCGGAACTCCCGAGGCGTTCTACGTACGCGACTACGGGCGGCTGCGCACCGTCGAGACGGTGCCCGGCCGCGACGCCCTCTGGCTGACCACCACCAACGGCGACTGGTTCGGCGGACAGCCGGCCGGTTCGGACCTGGTCCTGGAGATCACCCTGGGATAGCGCCTAGCAAGCGGTGGCCGGGACCCTGCCGGTCCCGGCCACCGGTCCGCGTCCGGGACCGCCCGGACCTCCCGGCCCGGGTGCCCAGGCACCCGGGCCGGCGGTTTCCGTCCGCGACGGCCTCACGCCCCCGGAGGACGGGCGGCACGGATGACGGCGAGGTGATTGAACCGTCTACCGCTTCTCTCCGTTCCCCGGGTGGGACGAGTCGGCCGCCCGGTGTTCCGCACACCGGTCAGCCCCGCCGGCACCGCGGTCTCCGCGGTCCGGCCGTTTCGCGGCACAACTGTTCGACCCTGTTCAGCACGGCCCGCACGCTCTGTTCGGCACGGCTCGCACAGTGGAGGACTGCATGACGTTGGACCTGTCACAGGACAGGAACGGTGGATCACCGGCTCCGGCCACCGAAGTGCCCGCCATCCGGCTCCCCCAGCGGCTCAGGGAGGGAGTCAGCTTCCGCCGGGACCAGTTGGAGTTCCTGCGGTGGGCGGCACGGACCCAGGGCGACATCTTCAGGTTCCGGGTCTACGGAATCCCCATGATCATGCTCAACCACCCCGACCACATCTACCGGGTGCTGGTGGGGGCGCGAGCCAAGTACGACAAGGACGCCCTGCTGTACCGGCTCGTACGGCCCGTCCTGCGCGACGGCCTGATCGGCAGCCCGGGCGGCGAACACTGGCAGCGCCAGCGCAGGCTGGTGCAGCCCACCATGCGGCCGGCGGTCGTCGCGAAGTTCGCCCGGAACATGACCGAGGAGACCACCGGAATGCTGGAGCGCTGGGACCGGCGGTTACGGCCCGGCGAGGTGGTGGACGTGCACGGGGAGTTCGGCGAACTGGCCCTGCGGATCGTCAACCGCTCGCTGTTCAGCGCGCAGGTGGGTTCCGCCGCACGGGAGTTCGCCGCGGCGTTCACCGAGGCCAACGCGTTGCTGGGCAGGTTCTTCACCTTCCCCTTCCCCCCGCTGTCCGTTCCCACCCCCTCCCATCTGAAGCTGCGCCGGGCCATCGCCCGGATGGACGGCTTCGTCTCGTCCTTCGTCCGGGAGCACGCCGCGGAGCCGGGGGGACCGGTGGAGTCGGCGGAGGACGTGGACCTCCTCACCCTCCTGATGAGCGCCGTCGACGAGAAGGACGGCACCTCGATGGCGGCGGAGCAGCTCCACCACGAGGTGCTGAACCTGGTCATCGGCGCCTACGAGACCACCACCAACGCCCTGGCCTGGATCTTCTACCTGCTGGCCGCCCACCCGGAGGTGGAGCGGCGGCTGCACGAGGAGGTCGACGGCGCGCTCGGCGGGCGGACGGCCGGCTTCGAGGACATGGCCGCCACCCCCTACGCCCGCTCCATCGTGGACGAGACGCTGCGGCTGTACTCCCCGGCGTGGCAGTTCATGAGACGCGCGCGGGAGGAGGACGTCATCGGCGGCCACCGCATCCCCGCCCGGTCGAACATCTACCTGAACAGCTATCTGCTGCACCGGCACCCGGACCTGTGGGACGACCCCGAGTCCTTCGACCCCGACCGCTTCGCCCCGGAGCGCTCCAAGGGCCGGCACCGCCACGCGTACATGCCCTTCGGCGGCGGTGAACGGATATGCGTCGGCCAGCACTTCGCGCTCACCGAGCTCCATCTGGTCCTGCTCACCGTCGCCCGGCGCTACCGGTTCCGGCTGCCGGCCGGACGGCCCCCGGTACGGCCCCTGCCCCTGATCACCCTCCATCCCGAGGGCGGCGTCCACCTGGAGGTGCGGCCGCGGTGAACACCACTCCCGAGACCGGGACCCCGCTGGTCCCCCGGCCGGGCGGCCCAGGCGGGCGGCCCGCGATCCACTGCCCCTTCCCCTCCCGGATCAGTCCGCACGCCGCCCGTGCCGAGGCCCATCTCGACGACTGGGTACGGCGGTTCCAGGTGGTCGGCACGGACGTGGCGCGCGAACGGTTCGCCCGCGCCGGGTTCGGCCGTTTCGCGGCCCTCACCTATCCGGCCGCCGACCGGGAGCGCCTGGAGCTGATCGCCGACTGGTTCGGCTGGCTCTTCCTCGTCGACGACCAGCTCGACGACGGCCGGGTGGGCCGTGACCTGGACAGCGCGCGGCGCTCGATGGACGTGCTGCTGGGCGTGCTGGACGGGGACGGACCGGCCGGCGAGCGGGGCGGGCGGCCGCCACTGGTGTGGGCGCTGCGGGACCTGTGGCACCGCACCCTCCCGCACGCCGGCCCGGCCTGGCGGCGGCGCTTCACCGACCACCTCACCGCCTGTCTGGACGCCGCCTGCTGGGAGGCGGCCAACCGCGTCGCGGGGATCGTCCCCGGTGAGGCCGAGTACATCGAGCAGCGGCGCCACACCGGTGCCATCTACGTGTGCATGGACCTCATCGACATCGTCGCGGAGAACGACCTGCCCGAGTCCGTCCATGCGAGCGGGCCTTTCCAGGCCGCCCTGCGGGCCGCCAGCGACGTGGTCGTGTGGACCAACGACTGGTACTCCCTGGGCAAGGAGACCGCGCTGGGCGAGTACCACAACCTGGTGCGCGTCGTGGAGCACGCCCGGGGGCTGACCCCCCGGCAGGCGCTGGACCACACCGCCGCCGCCATCGGCGAGGAGACCCGGCGCTACCTGTCGCTGCGGGAGGCGCTGCTCGGCCGCTTCCCCGGGCACCGCGCGGCCCTGGCCGAATACACCGCGGGCATGGAGTCGTGGATGCGCGGCAATCTCGACTGGTCGATGCGGACCCGGCGCTATCTGGAGCGCGAGCACGACGGTGATCCGGCCTATCTGGAGGCGACGCTGGCACCGGCAAACGGCGGGGAGGTGCTGCCGTGACGGACACCACCGAGTTCGCCGGCGTCACCGGCACCCGCACCGGCAGCGGCGGCAGCAGCGACGGGGGAGCGGTGCCGCGCGCGATCATCCGGGCGCGGGAACTGGTCGCCCCCGTCCTGCTGGACCGCATCGCCGCGCTGGGACCGGAGATGTCCGTGCTGTGCGGGTACCAGATGGGCCTGTGCGACGCCGCGGGCGTGCCCACCGGAAGCTGCGCCGGGAAGCTGGCACGTCCCGCGCTGTCGCTGGCCACCGCCGCCGCCCTCGGCGCGCGGCCCGAGGCCGCGCTTCCCGGCGCCGTCGCCGTCGAGCTGGTCCACAACTTCACCCTGCTGCACGACGACGTGATGGACGGCGACCGCACCCGGCGCCACCGCCCGACCGCCTGGGTGCGGTTCGGCGTCCCGCTGACCGTGCTGGCCGGGGACGGCCTGCTCGGTCTGGCCTTCGAGGTCCTCGGGGCGCTCCCCGCCCCGCAGTCGGCGGCCGCCGCCGCGGACCTGGCCCGGACACTGCGGCTGCTGTGCCTGGGGCAGAGCGACGATCTGACCGCCACCGGCCGCGGGACGATCGGCACCGAGGAGTGCCTGCGGACGCTGGAGGCCAAGACGGGCACCCTCATGGGGTGGGCGTGCCGGGTGGGGGCCGCTCTCGTCCCCGGACCGGACGGCCGGCAGGAGGCCTTCGAGCGGTTCGGCTCCCAGCTCGGACTCGCCTTCCAGATCCAGGACGACCTCCTCGGCATCTGGGGCCTGCCGGCCGACACCGGCAAGCCGGTCCTCGCCGATCTGCGGGCGCGCAAGATGACCGCTCCCGTGGTCGCCGCGCTGGCCTCGCGCACCGCCCCGGCCCGCCGGCTGGCCGGCCTCTACGCGGGTCCCGGTCCGCTGTCCGAGGAGGATGCGCGGCTGGCAGCGGACCTGGTGGAGGAGGCGGGAGGGCGCGACTGGGCCCTGGAAGCGGCCCGGCTGTGGCACGACCGCGCCTGGGAGAACCTGAACGCGCTGCGGCTGCCCGCCCCTGGTCTGGCCGAACTGAGGGAGCTCACCGGCTTCCTCTCCCCCTGCCCGGCATAGCGCCCCGGCTGCCCGCTTCCCGGCGGCCCCGCCCCTCGCCGGGCGGGGCCGCCGGAGGGTGCCGACCGCAAGACGACGCGAGACGACAGGAGAGGTGAGTGCCATGCCCGCACCATCGGCCCGGCGACAGGCACCCGGATCCGGCGGTCCGAGGAGGGTGCCGTCGGTACGGTCCGGCCGGCGGGGGGACTCCGGCCGGGTCAGCTTCCGCAACGACCAGCTGCGCTTCCTGCGGGAGGCCGCCGCCGAGCACGGCGACGTCTTCGGCTTCCGGCTCTTCGGGATGCCGGTGATCGTCCTGAACGACCCCGACCACATTCACCAGGTGCTGGTGGGACAGCGGCACAAGTACGACAAAGAAGTGCTGATGTACAAGATGGTCCGTCCCGTGCTCCGCAACGGCCTGATCCCCCACCCCGGCGGTGAGCCCTACCGGCGGCAGCGCCGCATGATGCAGCCGGCCTTCCGGCCCGCGGTGGCGGCCCGGTTCGCCGAGGGCATGACCGACGAGACCGCCCGGATGCTGGACGGCTGGCGGGACGCCCACCGCCCCGGCGACGTGGCCGATCTGAGCCGGGAGTTCGGCGAGCTCACCCTGCGCATCACCACCCGAACCCTGTTCAGTGCCCAGGTCGGCGAGACGGCACGGCGGTTCGCCGAGGCGTTCACCGAGGCCAACGACATCCTGGGCCGCTTCTTCCGGTTCCCCTTCCCCCCGCTGTCCGTTCCCACCCCGTCCCATCTGCGGCTGCGCCGCGCGATCCGGCGCATGGACGCGTGCGTCTCCTCGTTCATCGCCGACAGCGCCGGAAACACCGGAAACACCGCGAACACCGCGAACACCGAAAACACAGCCGGCGGCACGGACCTGCTGGGCATCCTCATGAACGCCGTCGACGAGGAGGACGGCCGGGGAATGGACCTGCGCCAGCTCCACCACGAGGTGCTCAACATCGTCGTGGGCGCCTACGAGACCACCACCAACGCGATGGCGTGGACGTTCCAGGTGCTGGCCGCCCGCCCGGACGTCGAGTCCCGGCTGCACGAGGAGCTGGACCGGGTGCTGGGCGGACGGCCGCCGGGCTTCGAGGACCTGCGGCACACGCCCTACGCCCGCCGTGTCGTCGACGAGGTCCTGCGGATGTACTCGCCCGCCTGGCAGTTCATGCGCCGGGCCCGCGAGGAGGACACCGTGGGCGGCTACCGGATCCCGGCCGGGGCCAACATCTACCTCAACACCTACCTCCTGCACCGCCACCCCGACCACTGGGAGGATCCCGACCGCTTCGACCCCGACCGCTTCACCCCGGAGCGGTCCAAGGACCGGCACCGTCACGCGTACCTGCCCTTCGGGGCGGGCGAGCGCATCTGCATCGGGCAGCACTTCGCCCTGGTGGAGCTCCAGCTCGTGCTGATGACCATCGCCCAGCGCTACCGCTTCACGATCCCGCCGGGGCAGCCCCCGGTGCTGCCCAGACCCCTGACCACACTGCAGCCCGGCGGCGGCGTCCATCTGGAGGTCCGGCCCCGGTCCGCGGCGGGTACGGAGGCGGTGGCGGGCGCGGCGGCGGACCCGGGCGACCCGGGCAGGGCGGTCCCGGAAGGCGGCAGGCGATGACCGCGGGACCGCTCCACGAGGAGCGCTCCGCCCCGCCGGACACCGCGGCACGGGACCAGAAGCAGGGGCAGGGGCAGGAGCAGGAACGGGGCCGCGGGCTCGGCCGCCTGCTCAGACGGCTGTGCGTCCTCATGGGACCGATGTGGACGAAGTTCGGACAGATCCTCTCCACCCGCTCCGACCTCCTCCCCTCCGGCGCCGTGGCGGAACTGCGCGTCCTGCAGGACGGCGGGCGGACGATGTCCGGCAGGAGTGTCGTACGGCTGCTGGAGCGGCGGTACGGCAGACCGCTGGAGGAGGTGTTCGCCTCCTTCGACACCGCTCCCCTGGCGAGCGCCTCCATAGCCCAGGTGCACTCCGCGGTCCTGCCCGACGGCACCCGGGTGGCGGTGAAGGTGGTCAAGCGCGGCATCCGCACCTCCCTGCGGGTGAACCTGTTCCTGCTGACCGCCCTGGTGCGTACCGCGCATCTGCTGCTGCCGCCGCTGCGCGGCATGCGGATGCCCGAGCGGATCGCGGAGATCGCCCGGCTGCTCCGCGAACAGCTCAGCATGGCGGGGGAACTGGCCAACATGACAGCCGTCGCGGAGAACTTCGCGGGCCATCCCTTCGTGGTGATACCGCGCCCCTTCCCCGAGCTGAGCGACGACCGGGTGCTGGTCATGGAGTTCGTGGAGGGGCTGAAGGGCACCGAGTACGACTCGGTGGACCTGCCCCGCAAGGACCTCGCCCGGCGGCTGCAGGAGATCCTGCTGACGATGCTCTACCTCGACGGCGTCTGCCACGGCGACATGCACCCGGGGAACGTGCTGCTCACCCGGGACGGCCGCTTCGTACTGATCGACTTCGGTATCACCGCCTACTACACCGAGGCCGAGAAATGGGGTCTGGCCTCGTTCAACAGCGCGGCCACCGGGCACCGGTGGAACCTGGCGGTCCGGCGGTTCACCGAGTACTTCGTCGACGCCCCCCGCGGCTCCTCGCGCGCCCGCCTGCTGGCCGACCCAGGCTACGTCCGCGAGCTGGAGGAGGTCTTCACGCACCATTTCAAGACGGTGTCCGACCAGTGGTCGGGGGCGGCCTTCTTCCGGGACGTCAACGAGGTCCTGCGGCGCCACGGCGCCTCCTACACCCCCGCCTACACCAAGGGGGAGCTGGCGATGCTGTCCTGCGAGGGGTACATGGCCCAGATCGATCCGGAGCTGGACATCTGGGAGAACACCCGCCGGTTCGCCGACCGCTACTCGCCGTTCGTCGAGGGCGAGCTGAAAGAGCGGTTCGACGCGCACTTCAGCAGGACCACACCCACCTCGCTGGCCCTGCGCGAGCGGGCCGCGCGCTCCCTGGTCGCCCCGACCCATCTGGACCGGTACTTCTTCCCCAGCGCCTACCCCCTGTTCATCGCCGAGGGCCACGGCTCCCGGCTGACCGACGTCGACGGGAACGGCTACATCGACCTGGGCGGCGGAGGCGGCCCCCTCATCCTGGGCCGCGGGCACCCCGTCGTGCAGAAGGCCCTCCAGAAGGCCGCGGCGACCTGCAACATCAACGCCCTGGGCCACGAAGCCGAGGTGGCACTGGCCGAGCTGCTGGTCGGCGCCTTCCCCGCGGCGGAGCGCGCGGTGTTCTCCAACTCCGGTACGGAGGCGGCGCTGCAGGCCGTCCGGCTGTGCCGGGTGCGCCGCCCCGGGGCACGGCTGATCGCGAAGTTCGAGGGCCACTTCCACGGCTTCTCCGACCAGGCGATGGTCAGCTCCTGGTTCCGGGTGGCGGGGCCGAGGCACGCCCCCGAGCCGATCGCCGGCTCGCCGGGGACGGCCGGGACGGTCGTGCGCGACACCCTGGTCCTGCAGTTCGGTCATCCGCGCAGCCTGGAGGTCCTGCGCCGCCGCGCCGGCGAGGTGGCCGGGGTCCTGGTGGAACCGATGCCGACCACGGCGGGCGGCATCGACCGGGAGTATCTGGCGGCCCTGCGCGAACTGTGCAGCGAACTGGACCTGCCCCTGGTCTTCGACGAGGTGGTCACCGGTTTCCGCGTCGCGTACGGGGGCGTGCAGACCCTGACGGGCATCGCCCCGGACCTGACCGTGCTCGGCAAGATCATCGGTGGTGGGCTGCCGTGCGGAGCGGTCGTCGGCACCGCGGAGCTGGTCGAGTACGGCCGGTCCACCGGCGACCCGTTCCGCGACGCCGAGGAACGCGCCTTCCTGGGCGGCACCATGAGCGGCAACCATCTCAGCTGCAGCGTCGGACTCGCCGTGCTGGACCACCTGCGGCGGAACCCGGAGCTGTACACCGGGCTGGAACGGCGCACCGCGGCGCTGGCGGACGGACTGCGCTCCACCGCGGCCGACCACGGGGCGCCCATGCGGCTGAAGGCCGCCCACTCGGTGTTCTCCCTGGCCTTCACGCACAAGAGGCTCACGTACTTCCGCGACAGCCTGCACGGGGTGGACTTCCGGGCGACCGCAGCGCTCGCCCACTGGATGCGCACCCACGGCGTCTACCTGCCGGAACTGCACGCCTTCCTGATCTCCGCGGTGCACACGGACGAGGACGTCGAACAGGTCGTCGCCGCCTTCGACCGCTCGCTCGGGGAGATGACGCGGGCGGGCCTGTTCGCCTCCTGACCGGACCCGCGCTCCCCCTCTCCCGCCCTCTTCCTCCCTCCCTTTCCACGGCTGCCCCGGCCGCCCCCCGCCGGCCCTGCGGACCACCCGCCGGGCCGGCGCCGAAGCAACGAGGAGTCCCATGACCGACCACACCGGCACCGCCGTCCCGCCCGCGCCGACACCGACACCGACACCGGCCGACGTCGGCCGGCTGTACGACCGGAGCACCGGCGTCGTGGACAGCGCGGCGAACGGCAACATCCACTCCGGCTACTGGGAGGACGACACCGACCGCAGTTCCCTGACCGAGGCCACGGACCGGCTCACCGACCTGGTGGCGGACCGGCTCGCCGCCTCCCCCGGCGAGCGCCTGCTGGACGTGGGCTGCGGAACCGGCCGCCCCGCCCTGCGCGTCGCCGCCGCGCGCGGAGTCCTCGTCGAGGGCATCTCCGTCAGCCGGGAGGAGGTCGAGGCGGCCCGGGCGCACGCCGGGGAGGGCGGGCTGGCGGACCGGGTCGCCTTCGGTCACACGGACGTCATGGAACTGCCCTTCGCGGCGGAATCCTTCGACGGCGCCTGGGCGATCGAGTCCCTGATGCACATGTCCGACCGGGCCGGCGCCCTGTCCCGAATCGCCCGGACACTGCGGCCGGGCGGGCGGCTGGTCGTCGCCGACGTCCTGCTGCGGCGGCCGGTGACCGGGGAGGTCAAGGAGTTCGTCGACCACATGTGCCTGGCCTTCCAGGCCCCCTGGCTGCCGGGCCCCGGGGAGTACCGGGAGGCCGTACGGCAGGCGGGGCTGGAACTGCTGGAGTTCTCGGACATCGGCGAGCATGTGCGGCGCACCTACCGGGAGTTCGCCGCGGCCCTGGGCGAGGCCGGGGCGCACGGCGGGGACGGCCCGGGCGGCGGGGAGGCAGAGGGCGACATCGTCGGCTCGGCCGACGCCCTGCCGCGCTTCGGGGAACTGCCGGAGATCGGCTACGTGCTGCTGGTCGCACGGCGGCCGGTGCGCTGACCGCTCCGCCGGCCCCTCCTCCGGCACCGGCTGAACACGGCGGTCCGCCGGCCCGTACTACCGGCCGGCGGGCCGACCGCCGGCCGGAGGAGGGGTTTCACCACCATGACCACCGAGCACCGCAGGACCGCCGCGGCGGTCGCCGCCTGCACGGTCCCGCTGCTGCTGCCCGTGCTGGCCGCCGCGCCCGCCCTGGCCCACGGCGCGCCGGTGGACCCGGTCAGCCGGGTGGCGGTGTGCGGTCCGGAGGGAGGCGGGCAGCCCCGGCCGGCGGTGTGCGCCGCCGCCGGCCGGAGCGCCGAGGCGTGGGACGGGCTGCGACTCCCGGACGTCGCCGGCCGGGACCGGCGGCTGATCCCGGACGGACGGCTGTGCAGCGCCGGACTCGACGGCTTCGGCTGGCTGGACACGGCGGGCACCGGCTGGCCCGCCACCCCCCTCACCGCCGGGGGTGCCCTCACCCTGACCTACCGGTCGACCATCCCGCACAAGGGCACCTTCGAGGTGTACCTGACCGGGGACGGATACGACGCCGGGCAGCCGCCGCACTGGTCCGACCTGGGCTCCGAACCGGTGGCGACGGCCACCGACCCGCCCCTGGAGGACGGCTCGTACCGTATCCGGGGCGCCCTGCCCGGTGACCGGACCGGGCGGCACCTGCTCTACACGGTCTGGCGCACCACGGACACCCCGGACACGTACTACTCCTGCTCCGACGTCCTGCTCACCGCGGAGCCCGCCGACTCCCCGGGCTCCGCCGACTCCCCCGGCTCCCCGCCCGCGGCACGCCCCGCCGCGCCCGGCACCGCGCAGCCCCCGCCCGCCGGCTCCCCCGCGCCGGCGGTACCGGCCGCCGCCGCCGACGGTGGTGGCGGGCGTACCGCCTGGCCCCTGTTCGCGGGCGGTGCGGCCGTGCTCGCCGCGGTGGCGGCCGGTGCCACCGCACTCCGCCGACGGCGACGCCACTGAGAGGAGGCGCCACCGCCCCCGGCCCGCGCTGTCCCGGCCCGCACCGCCGGGGACGGTGGTCCCCTTCTCATCGGGCGGTTCCCCGCCGGCGCCGCTTCTCCGGGCGCGGCAGCGCAACGGGTGGCGGCACCCGGTTCCGGCGGCCGGCGGCCGGGCCGCGGGGAGGACGTCGAGCGGCTGCCGGACGGTCCGCGGACCTGCCTCCGCGGCGGCCCCGGACCGGGTCAGCGGCTCCAGACGGTGCCGCGGGCCTGGTATTCCAGCATGGTCTCCACCTCGGTCGCGGCGTCCGGCCCGGCCTCCCGCTTCACCAGCCACAGGGCCAGGTCCAGCCCCGAGGTGATGCCCCCGGCGGTGACCACGTCACCGCCGTCGACCACCCGCGCGTTCTTGAACACCCCGCCCCGGGCCTCCAGTTCGGCTCGCGCCCGGTGGTGCGTGGTGCACGGGCGGCCCCGGACGAGCCCGGCCTCCGCCAGCAGGATCGCGCCCGTGCACACCGAGGCGATCGTCAGGCCGCGGCGCGGCGCGGCGGCCAGGGCGCGGGGCAGGACGCCGCTGTCGATCTCGGCCCAGATCCCGGGACCGTCGCGGCGCATGGTGCCTCCGCCGGGCACGACGATCACGTCGGCGGAGCGCGGCGCCCAGGTGTGCTCCACTTCGATCCCGGTGCCGTGGGCCGCCGTCACCAGCCGGGGCCGGCCCGTGGTGACGTAGGAGACCTCCACCCCGTGCTCGCTGTGTGTCCGGGCCAGGGAGAAGACCTCGTGGGGCGCGATGAAGTCCAGCTCGTCCGCCCCGTCGAACACCACGACGTGGACCCGCAGCGGCCCGGTGCGCGGCGCGGCCGCCGCGGTGCCCGCTCCGGCCAGTTGTCCGGCCGACGTACCGATACCCAGCGCGGCCGCGCCGAGAAGAACGTTCCTGCGTTCCATGTGACCTCCGCTCGTTCCTCCGGGCAGGCCCGGAGCTCCCTGATCCGTCCTGACCGCTCGTCGGCTCTCCGCCGCACGGATGCGGCCAGCGTCGCAGCCCTCACAGGCCGGAAACAGCCGCCCGGGTGACCGGCTGCGCTAGGTTCTGGCCATGCACGTGGTGGCTGTGCCGGCGCTGCGGGGGGCGGTCGGCTTCGATCTCACGACGGTCTGCCAGGTCTTCGCCTCGGTCCGGCTGCCCGACGGGTCCGCGCCCTACGAGGTGCGGGTCTGCGCCGACGCACCGGTCACCACCACGGCCATGGGCATGCCCTGCTTCGAGCTGACCCCGACTCATCCGCTGGCGGCGGCGCTGGACGCGGACACCGTGGTGGTGCCCGGTGTCGCCGGGCCGGACGCCGTCCCGCAGCCGGAGGTGGTGGCCCTGCTGCGGAAGGCCGCGGCGGCCGGGCGCCGAGTGGCCTCCATCTGCACGGGCGCCTTCCTGCTGGCCGAGGCGGGCCTGCTGGACGGGGCCGAGGCCACCACGCACTGGCTGGCGGCGGACCGGCTGGCGCAGGCGTATCCCGGGGTGCGGGTCCGGCCGGCCGTGCTGTTCGTGGACAACGGCCGGGTGCTCACCTCCGCCGGGGTGGCCGCCGGCCTGGACCTGTGCCTGCACCTGGTCAGCCGGGACCACGGCGCCGCCGTCGCGGCCCGCGCCGCCCGCGCCCTCGTCGTGCCGCTGCGGCGCGAAGGGGGGCAGGCGCAGTTCGTCTCCCATCCCGCGCCCGGCGCCGCGCCCGGGCCGGCCGGGCTGCAGGACACCCTGGAGTGGCTGCACCGCAACCTGCACCGCACGCTGCCCCTCGCCGACATCGCCGGCCATGCCGGGCTGAGCGTACGGAGCCTCAACCGCCACTTCCGGGCGCAGACCGGGACGACCCCGCTGCGGTGGCTGCTGTGGGCCAGGGTGGAGCGGGCCCGTGAACTGCTGGAGACCACCGGCCTGCCCGTCGAGCGCGTCGCGGGCCTGTGCGGCTTCGGTACGGCCGTGTCGATGCGGGCGCACTTCCACCGCCGGCTGGGGACGAGCCCGGCCGCGTACCGCAGGACGTTCCGCGCCCCGGTTCCGTGAGCCGCCCACCGGCGGGGCGGGCGCCGGGTGGACGGCCGGGCCCCGCCCCGCCGGCCTACTCCACGACGCGGCCCGCCAGGAGGGCCGCCGCCAGTACCGCGGCGACCAGGGAGAGCAGGGCGATCCGCAGATCCCACACCCCGGCGAGCAGGCCGACGAGCGGGCCCGCCAGCAGCAGTCCCGGCCACTGGCCGATGACCGCGACGGACACCCCTTCCCCGGCCGAGAGGCCGGGCTGCCTGCCCGCCAGCGCGAAGACGGTCGGCAGGACGCAGGCGGTACCCACCCCGAAGACGGCGAAACCGGTCATGGCCACCGCCGGATGCGGCCACACCAGTGCGACGCCCATCCCGGCGGCGGCGGTCAGCAGTGACACCCGCAGCAGCAGCCGGTGGCCCAGCCGCCCCGTCAGCCGGTCGCCCACCAGCCGGGTGAAGGCGGCGGTGGCGGTGAGGCCGGTGTAGATCGCGGCGGCGACGGCCTCCCCGGTCCCCAGGAAGTCGGCGGCGTAGATGGCGCTCCACTGGCCCGCCGCGCCCTCGGCGAACGAGTCCAGGAAAGCGATGGCGGCCAGCAGGGCGAGCTGCGGGGTGAACCGGCGCCGCAGCCGGGCCGCCAGCCCGTCCTCCCCCTGCCCCTGTCCCTGCCGCGGCCGGCCGGTGCCGTCGGTGCCCTCCGCCTCCTCGGGCAGCCAGCGGCCCGAGGCCGCCAGCAGACCGCCCAGCAGCAGGCTCACGGCGGCCATCTGCGTCCCCGGCGGCACCCCCGTCGCCGCGGCGAGCGTGCCCAGCGCACCGCCGCCGAGCATGCCGAAGGCGAAGCAGGCGTGAAAAGTGGACAGCAGCGGCCGTCCGTAGCGGCGTTCGACCTCGGCCGCCTGGGCGTTCATCGGCGTGGACAGCAGGTTCGCGGCGAAGCCCCAGGTGGCCAGGGCCGCCAGGAGCACGGCCGTGGCCGAGGCCGAGCCCATCAGGGGCGCGTTCAGCAGGATCAGGACCGCGCCCGCCAGACTCAGCCGGCGCAGGCTCACCCGCCCGATCAGCACGGTGATGACCGCCAGCGCGACGAAGTCCCCGACGACCGAGGCGGTGGTGGCCAGCCCCCAGGCCGCCTCCCCCAGCCCGACCTCGCGGCGCACCTCGGGGATGCGGGCCGACCAGCCGCCCATCGTCGCGCCCATGATCAGGAAGACCAGGCAGACCGACAGACGTGCCCGTACGGTCTCCCGCGCGGGGGGCGCCGGAGGCGTCCTCCCGTCCGGCCCGGTGGCCGCCTCGGTACCGGGTTCACTCATTCACGTCTCCTCACCGGTCTGCGGCATCATCGGCGGACATCCCGGGAGCACCCCGCACGACCTGCGGATACACCCGGAATCGGGCAACAGTGCGACATTAGAACACCGTCGGCGCGCGCCGGGCGACGGGGCGGGCGGGCGGAGCGGCACGGCGGCAGGCCCTCCGGCGGCCCGGTGTCCCGCGTTCCGTTCCTGCCCGGGTCCCGCGGCGGCTATGGTGCGGTCACCGTCGCGGACGGTGCGCAGGGCGTGGCCACGGGGGATCGGGCCACCCGGGGGTTCACGAGGGGGGCTGTTATGACGGACGAGCCGGCCGGGGGCGGCGGCACACCGGACACGGACCCTGTGCCGGGCGAGGAGTCCGTGCCGGAGTCCGTGCTGGAGTCCGTGGTGGTGCACTCCCTCGGAGCCGTGTGCGTCCGCCGGGCCCGCTGCGTCCTGCCGCCCGGCCTCGCGGCGTCCCGCGGGGCGGTACGGATCCGGGTCGAGGGGCTGCCGGTCACCGCGGTGGAGCACTCGCTGCGCGGCCGGGTCGTCTCCGGTCCGCCCGGGCTGCGGGTGACCGACATACGCCTCACCCGCGCCGCGGCGCACCGGCCGGACGGCGAACCGGCCGGACTGCGCGTGGAACTGACGGCCGCCGAGGACCGCGTGGCCGGACTGCGCGGGAGACACGACCGGCTCACGGCCGAGATCGAGGAGGTGGCCGGACTGCGGGCCGTACCGGCGCAGCCCCGCCGCGGTGACCCGCCCCGCCGGGCGCCGGTGGAGTCCCTGCTGGCGCTGGCCGACTTTCTCGACGCCCGGCTGGCCGGGCTCCACGAACGGCTGCGGACCGTGTCGGAGGAGCTGCGCGCGGCCGAGCACGAGACCGACGTGCTCGCCCACCGGCTCGCGGCGGCCTCCGGCGCGCTGCCGGACGGACGCGTCCGGGAGTCCGCCGCCGCCGTGCTGACGCTGGACCGCGCCGGGGACGGGGTGCCGCCCGGGGAGCCCGGCGGTACGGCTGCCGGAACCGAGCCCGGGGCCGGGGCCGAATCCAAGTCCGAGTCCGAGTCCGAGGGGGCCGGGCTCCGGGAGGCCGAGTTCGAGATCGAGTACCACGTGCCCGGCGCGACCTGGTCGCCGGTGTACCGGCTGCGCCTGGACGACACGGGCACCGGCACCGCCGGGACGCTCGTCCTGCGGGCCTGTGTGGCGCAGCGCACCGGCGAGGACTGGACGGGCGTGCGGCTGGGACTGTCCACCGCCGACCTGCTGCGGCGCGCGGAGGTGCCCCGGCTGAGGTCGCTGCGGCTGGGACGGCGGCAGACCGAGGAGCCCTCCGCGCCCGGATGGCGCGAGCCCCCGCCCGGTCTCGACGAGCTGTTCGCCGGTTACGACGCCGCCGTCGCCACCACATCCCCTTCCCCGCTGCCGGTGGCCGCGGCCGCCGGCGGCCGACCCCGTACCCGGGCCCGGATCGGAGCCGGGCCCGGTACCGCCGGGCCGGCCCGGACAGGGGCGGTGCCCGCGCCGGCGCCCGCGATGCCCGCGCCGTCCGTGATGCCGCCGCCCGCACCGGGCGGCGCGGAAGCCGCCGGGCTGTTCGCCGGCCACGGCGGACCGCCCGCGGCCGTCGGCGCGGCGGCGCCCGCGGCGTTCCGGGCCCCGGGCGGCGGCCCGCCGCCCGGGGAGTCCGCGGCGGCGACGGCATCCGCGGCGTCCACGGCGTACGGGCCGCCGCGGCCGGCCGGGGAGCTGCTCGACTACTCCCGGCTGACCCTGGCCGGTCCGGACGAGCCCGGCCGGCGCGGACGGCTGCGGCCCGCGCCGGAGAAACCGGGCACGATCGTCGCCGAGCGGCGCCGGCAGGCCGAGGCGGTGGCCCGGTTGCCGCGGCCCGCCCACGCGACGGACGTGCGGATCTCCGCCGGTTCCTTCCACCACCGCTACGACACGGCCGCGCCGGTCGACGTGGCGGCGGACGGTACCTGGCACACGGTGCCCGTGTGCGAACTCCCGGCGGAGACGGTGCCGGAGTACGTGTGCGTACCGTCGGAGGACCAGACCGTGTACGGCACGGTCCTGCTGACCAACACCTCGCACCACGCGCTGCTGGCCGGACCTGCCGACGTCACCGTCAACGGCGAGTACGTCCTGACCACGTCGCTGCCCACTCTCGCCCCCGGCCAGTGCCGCCGGGTCGGAGTGGGCGCCGCCGAGGGCGTACGGGTGGCGCGGCGCGTCCGGACGCACGAGTCCACGGCGGGACTGCGCGGCGGTACCACGGTGCTCGACCACACCGTCGAGGTGGAGCTCGCCAACCGCCTGGCCCACCGGGTGACGGTCGAGGTGCGCGAGCGCGTACCGGTCTCGGACGACCGGGACGTGCGCGTCGAGGAACGCCCGGCCGAACCGGCGTGGCGGGTCCTCGACGAGCCGCTCGACGACGGTGGCCATGTGCGCGGGGCACGGGTCTGGCGGGTGGAGCTGGAGCCGGGCCGGACCACCGTGCTCAGGGGCGGATACGAGATCCGCGTCCCCGCCGGGAAGACTCCGGCCGGCGGGAACCGGAGGGACCGGACGACATGACCGACACCGACACCACGCTTCCGGCCGGTACGGACGACGGCACCGGTGGCGCCGGCACGGGCGCGGGCACCCCGACTCCCCTGCCGGTCACCGCCGTGACCTGTATGGAGGACCGCGCCCAGCTCCGGCGGCAGGCGGCCGTCGAGCTGGCCGCGGGAGCGCAGCGGCTGCGCGTCGGGCCGGTCACCCCGCTGGCCGTGGACCGCTCCCTGCGCGCGGAGGTCCGCCGGGACGACTCCCCCGCCCCCGGTGTCCGGGTGGTCGACGCCCGGGTGGTGCGCACCTACGCGCCCCCGCGCCCCGGCGGCCCCGGGGAGGACGCCTCCGCGGCGCGCCGCGCGGTCCACGTCCTGGAGGAGGAGATCCGGACGGTCCGGCCGCTCCGGCAGCGGCTGGAGAGCCGGCTGGCGGTCCTCGCACAGGCGCGGGCGGAGCTGTACCGGGACGTGGCCGAGAGCGCCGGGGCGGGCGACGCCGAGCCGGAGCGCTGGACGGACCGGCTGGCCCTGCTCGACGGGGAGACCGAAGCCCGCGCGGCGGAACTGCACCTGCTGAGCCGCCGGCTGCACGGTCTGGAGAAGGAACTGGAGCGGACGCGCCGTACCCTGGCGCGCACCGAGGAGGAGCCCGCGGAGCTGACCGCCGTCGTCGAGGTGGTCGTCGAGGCCGACCATCCGGGACCGGCCGTGCTGGAGGTGGCCCATCTGGTCCCCTGTGCCCTGTGGCGGCCCGCCTACCGGGCGACGCTGGCCGCGGACGAGCGGTCGGTGCGGCTGGAGTGCGACACGGTGGTCTGGCAGCGCACCGGCGAGGACTGGGACGGGGTGCGGCTGTCGCTGTCCACCGCCCGGCCCGCCCTGGCCGCCGGCCCTCCGGCACTGCGCGAGGACGCGCTGGTGCTGCGCGACCGCTCCGCCGAGGAGCGGCACACGGTCCGCGTCGAGCTGCGCGAGGAGGAGGTACGCACCGTCGGCGCGGACGGGACGGACGGCGGTGACGGCGGCGACGGCAGCGGCGACAGCGGCGGCGGAGAGGGCACCGCGGAACTGCCCGGTCCGGCCGACGGCGGTGAGGTGCGGGTGCTGGCCGCCCCGGCCCCCGTCACCGTGCGCTCCGACGGACTGCCCCACCGGGTGCGCCTGTCGGCCTTCACCGCGCCGTGCCGCACCGCGCTGGTCTGCGCCCCCGAACTTTCGCCGCTGGTGACCCGGGTGGCCCGGCTGTCCAACGGCGCCGGGCACGTCCTGCTGGCCGGGCCGGTGGACCTGGTGCGCGGCGGCGGGTTCACCGGCCGGGGCGAGCTGCCGTTCGCCGGGCTCGGCGAGGAGGTCCTGCTGCCCTTCGGCAGCGAGGACACCTACCGGGTGGTGCGCCATGTCGAGGACCGGCGCGCCACCGGGGGCCTGGCCGGGCTCGGCGGCCGCACGGTGCTCACCCGCCGGGTGCGGTTGTTCGTCTCCCGGCTCGACGCCCCGCCGGACGGGGAGACGCCGGAGCTGACGGTCCACGAACGCGTCCCGGTCTCCGAGGTCTCCGCGGTCGGGGTGCGGCTGCGCGAGAACGCCTGCCGACCGGAGCCCGACGAGGGGCCCGACGCGGACGGCATGGTGCGCTACGTCCTCCGGCCCGCGCCCGGGGAGCGGCGCGAGATCACCCTGGAGTACGAGATCTCGGCGTCGGGCGCGGTGACCGGTCTGTGAGGTGGGCCGGGACCGGCCGGGCACCGGCGTCCCGCGTCCGGTGGGCGCGTACCGCGGGGCCGGCCGCGGCCCCTGACGGGTA
This sequence comes from Streptomyces carminius, assembly GCF_002794255.1. GTDB lineage: Bacteria > Actinomycetota > Actinomycetes > Streptomycetales > Streptomycetaceae > Streptomyces > Streptomyces carminius. Next base: position 199,784 of record NZ_PGGW01000066.1, on the reverse strand, counting down.
CGGCGGGCGGCCGGTCAGCCGTCGCCGTGGCGGACGAGCCGTTCCCGGGCGCGCCGGGTCACGGGTGCCGCGAGGTCGGCCAGCCGGGCGCGGATCTCCTCGCTGCCGAGCCGGCCCAGTTCGTCGCGGATCTCCAGGGCGCGCTGCCAGGAGGCCCGGGCCGCGCCCTCGTCGCCCATGGCCCGCTGGGTGTCCCCGACGCGGGTGAGCGTCCCGGCCTCGTTCCGGCCGTCGTCGAACTCCCGGAACAGCGCGAGCGCGCGCCGGTAGCAGATCAGAGCCTCCTCGTGGTGGCCGAGATGGTGGTGGGCGTGGCCGAGGCTGTCCCATACGCAGGCCTCCTCCCGGGGTGCGTCCAGGCCCTTCAGGAGCATCAGGGACTGCCGGCAGCCCTCCAGGGCCCGCTCGTGCTCGCCCAGCACGGAGCGGTACCAGCCGACCGCGTTGAGACTCACCGCCTCCCACATCCGGTCGCCCCGGGACCGGGCCAGTTCCAGGACGCGCTCGGCCCGCCGCAGCGCGGCGTGGTCGCGGCCCGAGCGGTGGAACAGGATGGCGACCGAGTGGTCGGTACGGGCCTGTTCGACGACGTCGCCGAGCTCCGTGAACAGTTCGGCGGCCCGGTCGAAGTGGACCATGGCGCCCTCGTAGCTGCCCATCGAGGTGTGGACGCGTCCGATGGCCCGGTGGAACAGTGCCTGCTCGGCCCGGTCGGAGCGCCGCTCCGCCGTCTTCAGGGCGGCGGTGTGCGCGGTGAGGGAGTCGCTCCACTGCCCCTTGCAGTCGTAGTACTCCTGCAGGGCCCAGGCCAGTTGCCTGGTGTGCGTGTCGAAGCCGGCGTCGATGGACTGCTTGACGACGGCGTTCAGCACCCGGTTCTCGGCGGTGAACCAGCGGATCGCCCGCCGGTGGTCGGTCAGCTTCTCGGGGGTGACGCCCGCCGCGGGCGGGTCGCAGGCCAGGGGCGGCTGCTGGGAGTTGAGCAGCGGAACGCCGGAGCGCGCGGTGTGCAGGTAGTGGTCGAGGCACCGGCGGACGGCCGCCCGGCGGTCGGCCTCGGTCTCCTCCTGTCCGGCCAGTTCACCGGCGTAGACGCGGAGCAGGTCGTGGAAGGCGAACCGGCCGGGGGCGTGTTCGCCCAGGAGGCAGACCCGGGTGAGTTCGGCCAGCAGCGGCCGGGTCTCCGGCACCGGCAGGCCGGCCAGGCCGGCGGCGGCGGGCACCGAGACGTCCGGCCCCGGATGCAGGGCCAGCAGACGGAACAGCCGGGCGGCGCCCGGGGTGAGGGCCCGATAGGACCAGGAGAAGACCCCTCGCACGTCGGTGGCGATGTCGGCCCCGGTGAAGGCGTCGAGGCTGCCGTGCAGGGCGTGGAGCTCGGCGGCCACGGAGCTCAGCGAGAAGGCCGGGTGGAGGGCGGCGCGGGCGGCGACGATGGCCAGCGCCAGCGGCAGCCGCGCGCACCGGGCGACGATGTCCCCCACGGCGCGCGGCTCGGCCGCCGCGCGGTCGGCACCCAGCCGGGTCGCCACCACCTCGCGCGCCTCGGCCTCCGTGGGCAGGCCGAGGCTCAGGGGCCGGGCCCCCTCCGTGGCGACGAGGCCGGACAGCTGGTTGCGGCTGGTGACGACGACCGCGCAGCCGGGCACCCCGGGCAGCAGCGGGCGGACCTGCTCCTCGTCCCGGGCGTTGTCCAGCAGGACCAGGACGCGCCGGCCGGCCAGCAGGCTGCGGTAGAGGGCGGCCTGGGCCTCGAGGTCGGCGGGGACGCGCTGCGGCGGGACGCCCAGCGCGGTCAGGAAACCGCGCAGCGCCTCGTCCGGCTCCATGGCGGCGCCGGTCGGGTCGAACCCCCGGAGGTTGACGAACAGCTGGCCGTCGGGGAACCGGCCGGCGATCCGGTGGGCCCAGTGGATGGCGAGCGTGGTCTTGCCGATGCCGGGCAGGCCGCCGATCACGGTGACCGGGAAGGCCGTGCCGTCCGGGCCGTCGCCGGGCGGGGCGAGGGCCTGGGCCAGTTCGGTGTGGCGGCCGGCGAAGTGGGCGAGTTCGGGGGGCAGTTGGGCGGGCCGTGTCACGGGGAGGGGGTCCGGGCCGTACCCGCCGTCCGCACCGTCCCGGAGGGTTTCGCCGTTCTCCGCGTCCCGGTCCGCGGCACCGGCGGGTACGGCACCCGGGTCGTCCGGCCCCGCCGACCGGCCCGCGGCCGGCGGGGCGGGGCCGCGGGCCGGAGGCGGGACCCGGTGTCCCAGGGTCCTCGCCAGGGCGGGTACGTCGTGGTGGAGGATCGCCCGCTGTATGGCGCGCAGTTCGGGGCCGGGCTCCAGGCCGAGTTCCCCGGCGAGGTGCCTGCGGAGCTCCTCGTAGCGTTCGAGGGCCTGCGCCTGCCGGCCCGACCGGTACAGGGCGTGCATCAGCAGGCTCCAGCCGGACTCGCGCAGGGGGTGGCGGGCGGTCAGCTCCTCCGCCGCGGCCACCGCCTGCCGCAGTTCGCCGTCGTGGACGAGGACCGCGGCGTGCAGTTCCAGGGCCTCCAGCCGGATCTCCTCCAGCCGGGCCGCCTCGCGGACGGCGAACAGGAGGTGGGCCGCGTCCGCGAGCGCCGCCCCCCGCCACATGGCCAGGGCCCGTTCGGCCTCCCGGCGCGCCTCGCGCACCCGCTGCCCGGCCAGGAGTTCCCGCGAGCGGGCCACCGCCCGTTCGAACCGGACCGTGTCCCGGCTCTCGGCCGGGACGTGCAGGGCGTACCCGGTGGGTTCGGTGATCAGCACCTCGGCCCGGTCCCTGCGGCGGCGCCGCGGTTCCAGCACCGTGCGCAGCCTGCTGATGTGCACCTGCAGGGAGGAGATGGCGCTGGAGGGCGGGCGGCCCTCCCACACGTCCTCGCTCAGCCGGTCCAGGGAGACGGCCCGGCCGTCCTCCAGCAGCAGCCGGATCAGCAGCGCCCGCCGCTTGGGCGGCCCCAGGTCGACCGCCGTGCCCGCCTGCCGGACCACCAGTGGCCCCAGTAGGTCGAACTCCAGTTCCGCCATCTCACCGGTCCCTGTGCTTCTCGCCTTCCCCGCATCCGGTCAGATCCCCATGGGAACGCCCGGGTTCCAGCCTGACAGAACCGCCGTCCCCGCACGGGTCGCGGAACCGACCGGAGATCACCGGGTGAGTTGTCGTGTTCCTCCTCCGGCGGCGGCCGCCGCGCCGGTGGGAGGGTGCCGCGGGCCCCGGGGAGCCGGCGCGCGCGCCGCGGGCCGCGCACGGTGCTGTGAGCAGGATCACCGGGGCCGTTGCGAAAAAGATGGAAGGTCCCGATGAACCACCTCGGGGGCAGTGCCGTTTTCCCGATTGACCACGGTCGCCCGCCACGGGCGCCGCCGGGACGGAACGGGGGCGGCACGCCGGCACGCGCCGGCGGCCCGGCGCACCACCCGTACCGACTGTGCCAACGACGTGCCGGGCACCGCGACGGCCGCCGTGCCGCACCGCCGCACCAGCGCAGGGAGGAACACTATGACCGCGACCGGACACATCGGGGCCGTACCGCAGACCGCAGGCCGTCTCCACGGCCGGGGGCCCGGTGGAAACAGGGTGGCGCTCGTGCGCGCGCAGACGGAGGGCTGGCGGGCCGGGGAACGGATCCCCGTCACCGTCCACGCTCCGGACCCGATCTCCCTGGCCGGGGTGAGCAGCCACCTCAGGCAGCACCCGGAGATCGAGATCGTCCCCGAGGGGAAGGACCACCCCGGCACGGTGGCCGTGCTGCTCACCGAGACGCTGGACGAGGCCACCACCCTGCGGCTGCGCCGGCTGGTCCGCAGCGAGGGCACCCGGGTGGTGCTGGTGGCGGGCCTGATACGGGAGGCCGAGCTGCTGGAGATCATCGAGTGCGGGGTGGGCGCCATCCTGTGGCGGCGCGAGGCCACTCCGCAGCGGCTGCACCAGGCGGTGCTGGCCGCCTCCCGCAACGAGGGCAACCTCCCGCCCGACCTGCTCACCCGGCTGATCACCCAGGTGGGGAGGATGCAGCGCGGCGCCCCGGACCGGCCCGGCCCGCTGGCGGGACTGGCCCCGCGCGAGGTCGACGTCATCCGGCTGGTCGCCGAGGGGCTGGACACCCGGGAGATCGCCGGGAAGCTGTCGTACTCCGAACGCACCGTCAAGAACGTGCTGCACGGGATGACCACCCGGCTGCAGCTGCGCAACCGCGCCCACGCCGTGGCCTACGCGCTGCGCGAGGGCTACATCTAGGCCGGTCCAGGCCGCCGTCCGGACCGGTCCGTCCCGGGCCGCGGCGGCCCGGGACGGGGCCTTCCCGGTGCCCCTCGGGCTACCGCCCGGTCCGTTCCCGGCGTACGGCCTCGATGGCGCCCGCGGGGTCGGGCACGGGATCGGACACCGGGCGGCCGTCGGGCTCGATCTCGTGCGGCATGACCGTCGCCAGTCGCCGGACGACCGCGACGAATCCCGCGTACTCCGTCCGGCACGGAACGCATTCCCGCAGGTGGTCGGCCACGGCCGCCTCGTCGGAGGCGTTCAGGCCGCCGAGGGCGCCGGGCGCCAGGTCGATGTGTACCTGCTCGCAGTGCACGGTTCTTCTCCCGCGTGAGTCCAGCCGCCGACACCGACCCAACGTGCGGGAGGCCCGGCCGGTTCATTCCGCGGGTCCCCCGGGGCCCCCGCCCCGGAGCGCTCCGTGCCCCGGCCGCCGGGCACCGCCGGCGGCCGGGTCAGCACTCCACTCCGCGCACCTCCAGCGCGGCCCGCAGCGCCCGCATCGCGTAGTAGGTGCGCGACTTCACCGTTCCCGGCGGCACGCCCAGGGCCTCGGCGGTCTGCGCCACGCTGTTGCCCAGGAAGTACATGTGGATGAGCACCTCGCGCTGCCGCTCGCTGAGGTCCCGCATGGCCTGGGTCACCACATGGGAGGTGAGGGTGCGCTCCACCTCGTCCGCGACGGGCAGTTCGGCCTGCTCGAAGGGCTCGGACGCGGTGGACGCGGCCCGGCGGGAGCGCTGGTCGTCGATCACCAGGTTGCGCACCACCGTGAACAGCCACGGGCGCAGCCCCTTCGTCTGGGTGCCCAGGGTCCCGGAGTGCCGCCAGGCGCGTACGGCCGCTTCCTGGAGGATGTCCTCCGCCCGGTGGCGGTCCCCGCCCAGGAGGCGGGTGGCGAACCGCACCAGCAGGGCCCCGTGCTCCTCGTAGAGGCCGCGGATGAACGCCTCGCACCGGGCACCGGCAGGGCCGGGCCGTCCCGGGACGGTTCCCGGGACCGGTCCGGCCTGCTGGATCTCGATGGTCCGCCTCATAGGTGGTGTCCTCGTCCGTCGGTCGGATGGGTCCGTGGCTGTGCCGACACCGGTGGTGCGAATACGGGTCCGCGCGGCAACCCTCCTCAAAGGAGGTTGGCCGGGTCTTGTCGCCGACTTGTCGCCGGCTTGCCACGGGGCCTGCCGCCCGCGACGCGACGGGGCGTGCCCCCGCTCGGCCGGTTCCCGGACGCGCCGCGCACGGCCTCGCCATGACGAGGACATGACACACAGAAAGGCGGGCGGGCACCCGGATCGGCACCACGGTGCGGTCCACGAGGCGCCCGAACCGGCGAGCACGGCTCCCGGACGGTACGGGACCGGGTACGCGGGACCGTCAGTGCCCTTTGAGCACCTCTCGCAGTTCCCGGTCCAGGCTGTCGGCCACCGCCCCCGGGTCCCGGAAGTCCCGCTCCAGCCAGCGGTGGACATGCGACTGGAGAACCTGTGTCAGCGCCCCGTAATAGGGGGTTCTGGGGCGGCTCTCGGCCTCGGTCAGCGCGTCGTGCAACTCGCTCGCGTAGACGGGACGGCCTGCCGCGTCCACCGGGACGGGGCGAACCTCCTCCCCCTCTTCCAGGGACGCGGGGGTACCGCCCTCCGTACCGTCGGCCGCGCCGTCTGCGAGTTCGCAGGTCACGCTGGAGTCGGAGTAGGCGGACTCACGCGTCGCGGCGAAGCCGGCCTCCAGCAGACAGCGCTCGCTTTCCGGGCCGGTCAGGAACTCGATGAGCTTCAGGGCCCATCTCCCCCGTGGCGAGTCGGCCGCGACGGCGAGGTTCTGGCCGCCGAGCGCCGCCCTGCCCGGCAGCCGGGTGACGTCGAACGAGCCCTTCGGAAGCGCTCCGCGCAGCACCCCGTAGGCGTAGGGCCAGTGGCGCAGGAAGGCGGTCCGACCGGCGGCGAAGTCCGCCAGGCTGTCGGCCTCGTTGGACTCCAGGGCCCGGGGAAGGAGGCGCTTCTCCCCCGCCCGGTCCCGCAGGCTGTCCAGCCCTTCCCGCAGTTCCGACTCGTCCGCCGTGTAACGCCCCTCCTCGTCGGTGAGCCGCACCCCGGCCGAGGCGAACGCCTCGATCACGTTGACGGTCAGCCCCTCGTAGGAGTCGAGCTGGCTGGTCCAGCCGTTCAGGTACGAGGCGGGCAGGCCCTCCTGCTTGTCCAGGGTGTCGATCGTGTCGCCGAGGTCGTCCCAGGACCATCCGGCGTTCGCCCCGCGGAGGTGGGGGATCCCGGCGCCCTTCAGATAGTCCTGGCGGTAGTAGAGCAGCCCCACATCGCTGTTGAAGGGGACGGAGTAGAGATTCCCCTTCCAGGTGGCGGTGTCGGCGACGCGGTCGATGAAGTCGCCGAGGTCGATCTCGCCGTCGAGCGGGCTGATCAGTCCGGCCTCGGCGAACTCCGGTACCCAGGTGACGTCCAGGTTCACCACGTCGTAGGAGGTACTGCCCGACTGCAGGGCACCGAGCAACTGGCTGCGCTGCTCGTCGGCGTCGCCGGACAGCTCGACCAGCTCTGCCCGGTGCTCGGGGTTCCTGTGGTTCCACTCCGCTATCAGCCGCTGCCGTACGCCGCCTCCGGCCGTCAGGTCCAGGCCGCTGGCCACGGTGATGGTGCCGGACGCGTCGCCGGTCGGCGGCGGAGCGGTCACCGACTCGCCGTTCTCACAGGCAGTGGCCAGGGACAGGGTCAGCAGGCAGGCGGCAGCCGCGGCGCCTCGTCGTCCCACCGTGTGTCTCACCGTGCGTCTCCCGTCCCCACCCTCGCCACCTCGTCCCTCAGCTCCCGGAGCCGGTCGCCGGAGAAGTCCAGGCAGCGTCCGCGGGACCGGTCCGCGATCCGCCGGTTGATCCCACCGTCGGCACAACCGCTGATCTGCAGCGCGACGACGACGACCGGAATCCGCTCCCTTCCGACCCGCTCCAGCAGGGCGGCGCGCTCGTCGCCGGTGATGTCCGCCGAGTCCTCGCCGTCGGTGATCAGGACGACCAGCCGCGGGCGATCGCCCTCCGGGGGCGCGGCGAGCAGTTCCAGCGCATCGTCCAGCGCCCGGCCGATGTCCGCGTCCCGCTCGAGGGTCCGCGCCTTCGCCAGCGCGTCCCGTGCGGCTTCGCGGTCGTGTCTGCCGAAGGCGGCGATGTCGCGGGTCCGTGCGGCGGAGGCGACCGACCAGATCCCGTACTCGTCCCGGCGCCCGAGTGACTCCAGGGACTGCGACAGCAGGTGCTTGGCCATGCCCCGGCCCTCCCAGACCCCGGCCATGGAACTGGAGCTGTCGAGCAGGTACAGCACCCGGCCGGAACCGAGCGCCTCGCGGTACTGCCCGAGGGTCCGGGTGACGGCCTCGCCCGTGACCTCCTGCGCGCTCAGGACGGGCTTCGGCACCGTCTGGCTCTCGGCGACCGGCGAGCCCCCGCGGGGAGCGGCCGGCCTGTTGTCCTCCCCCACTCCCCGGTAACCGTCCGCGATGAGGATCCGCTGGGCGCGGTCACCGGTGAACCACTCGTGGAGCCGTCTGACGGCGGCCTCCCTCCGCCCGGTGTCCCGGTCGGCCTTCCGCCAGGTGACATGGACGAAGGGGTGGTCGAGCATCGGCACGTCGGTGGGGTACAGGGCCGTGTGGCTGCCGAGGGTGGCCGTGGCACAGCCGGGACGTCCCAGGTCGTCCGACAGCAGGCCGAAACGGACCATGACGTGCTCGGGAATCAGCACCTGTGCCCGGCTCTCCAGCCCGGCGTCCGACGCCAGGCGGCACATCAGGGCGTGGGAGGTCTCGGGGACGGGGCTCAGCTCCGCCGCCATGTCCTGCTCGTAGTCGAACAGTTCGTCATCGGCGATGGGTTTCGTCGAGGGATGTTCGCCGTAGAGGGTCACGGTCGCCAGCTGCGCCGCGTCCGTGTGCTCGGGATCGGCACGCAGCACGGTCTGGTGCGGATTGGACTTCCGCAGCGACTCCAGGATGTGGGCGAGCGGATGTGCGTTGCGCTGTGCCTGGCTGAGCGACAGGACGTCCGGCACCGCGACCACCACCGGGCTGTAGGCGACCGGTCCGAGGAGTTCCAGGGCGGCCTCGCCCGTCCCGCCCGCGGCCGCGCGCCGGTAGGTGCTCGTGGCGCCGGGGATCCAGATGTCGGGCTGGGCGGCCACCCCACCGGTGCTCCCGTCCCTCAGGAACTCCACGGCGTCGGTCGACTTGGCCTCGTAGACGGTGACACCGCTGCTCCGGCAGCCGTCGTCGTCCTTGTTCCCGCCGGAGTCGAGGAACCCGTCCACCACCTTCTGGACCGCCGGGCGCGCGTCGGCGTCGGCGAGCAGCCGGAGTTCCAGCGGCGACGGGCAGTCGGCGGAGCCGCCGAGCGGCCGGAGGAAGCCGACGAGGGCGACCGCGGCCAGGGCCAGGGCCACGGCGGCCGGGACGACGGCGGCCGGCCGGCGTACGTTCCTCCCGCACCACCGGGCCAGAACGCGGGCACGTTCCTTCGCCCGCTCCCGGAGCGAGGGACCTCGCTGGGGTTCCTCGCCCCGCGCCAGTACGACGTGGTGCGCGTCACGGCTCAGCCGGCTCTGCGGACACCACCTGTCCCCGACGGTGGTGCCCGAGCTGAAGGTGGTGACGCCCTGGAACGCCGCGAACAGGGCACCCGCCAGCCACGCCACCGTGACGGGCTCGTCCCTGTCCCGGTTCCGGAGCAACTCGACGAGTTTCCGGGTGTAGGGGGTGCACTCGTCACCGGAGCCGGAGGGGATCATGCGTCTGCTCTGGACCGCCGTGAGCACCGACACCGAGGCGCCGCCCGGATCGAACCCGGACAGCGCGTTTCCCGCGTAGCAGCAGTCCAGGACGACGACGATGTGCTTCGCCCGGCGTCTCCTCCCCGGCAGTCCCGTCCAGGTCCGCCTCGTCCGCAGCAGCGGGCAGACGTCCCGCTGCCACGACACGGCGTTGAGGTACCGCCCGCCCGGGTCCGTGCCGGCGTCCGAGTTCCCGGCGGTCAGGAACAGCTCGTGGCCGTCGGTGGAGAGCCAGGCATGGCCGGAGTAGTAGACCAGCAGCAGGCCGGTGGTCTTCTCGGTGGCCCTCCGCAACGCCCTGAGGAAGGTGTCGCACGATGTGGCGGGCACCGTCTCGACCCGGTCCTTCCGGAAGACCCCGGTCCTCTCGTCGGTGAGGGCCTCCCGCAGCTCGGCCAGATTGTGCTTCACCCCCGGAAGCGCGGCCAGAGACCGGCACCGGTGCTCGTTCTCGTACTCGCTGACTCCGAACAGGACCGCTCTGCTGCCCGGTCCGTGCGGGCCGTACCGCCTCACAGCGCCCTACTCCCCGCCGGTGCCCGGTCCCGTTCCGTCCGGGCCGTCGCCGTCACCGGGGGCGTCGTCCGGGGGGTCCATGCCGTCCGGGGGATCCACTTCGGCCTGGGGGTCCTCACCGTCGCCGCTGGTGACCCGGCGGTTCTCCAGCCAGTTGGCGACCGACACCTTGAGCAGGTCGTACAGGTCGCGGACGGGCTCCTGGACGACCGCGGTGGCCACGACCAGCAACAGGTCGTGGGTGAATTCGCCCATCGACGGCCCGCCCTCGCCGCCGGAGGACCGGTGCTGCCCGTCAGAGCCACCGTCGGAGCGGTCGATCCTCACCCACCCCGCCTTCCGCCGCTCCAGGAACCAGTCCTCCTGGGAGAGCCACTCCATCAGGTCGTGCCGGTCCTTCCCCGGATCGCGTGTCCCACTGATCCGGATCCGGAGTCCCTGCTCCTCTTGCCCGTCCGGCATCGCCGTCCCCCTGTGAGTCCGCCGTCGTAGACCTGCGCCGTGTGCTCGCAGATGCTCGCAAGCTCTGCGACAACTGTCGCGAGATATGTCACATGTTCCGCCGGACGACAAGCCGGGACAGGCCAACAACCAAGAGATGGCCGGTTCTGTCCGGACGCACGGCGACCGGGACCGTACCGGGATGTGAACTGCCGTTTTCAGAACCGCATCTGAAAGCCCGTCGAGCCCGGTCCCGGGAACCGAATACGCTCGGAGGCATGAACTTCTCCGCAGCGTTGGAGCTGTTGCGCAGCGGCCGCCGCGTGGCGCGCCGGAGTTGGATCCAGCCGGGCAAGTACGTGTACCTGGAGCCGGAGTCGGTCTGTGTCTCCCCCGACGGGCGGACCCGCAGGCTGGCGGCCCATCTGCGGTTCGTCACCGCGGACGGCACCGTGCAGGCCGGGGTGCAGCCCTCGCACGCCGGGCTGCTGGCCGACGACTGGTACTCCGTCGACGAGGCCGGGGACCGGGCCGGAAACGAGGCCGGGGGCGGCGGGGGGAGCTGACGCCCCCGCCGCGTCCCGTCACCAGTTCACCAGTCGTGGACGGTGCCGTCGGTCAGCCGGTTGACCGGCAGGTAGGCGGGCCGGTACGGGAAGCGGCGCGCGGCCTCCGTGTCGAGTTCGACGCCCAGACCCGGGGTGTCGGAGGGGTGCAGCAGGCCGTCCTCGAAGCGGTAGGAGGTGCGGAAGACCTCCAGGGTGTCCGCCGAGTGCCGCATGTACTCCTGGATGCCGAAGTTGTGGACCGCCAGGTCGAGGTGGAGCGCCGCCGCCATGCCGACCGGTGAGATGTCGGTGGGCCCGTGCATGCCGGACTTGATCCCGTACACCGCGGCGAAGTCCAGCAGCTTGCGCATCCCCGTGACCCCGCCGGTGTGGGTGACCGCCGAGCGGACGTAGTCGATCAGCCGCTCGGTCAGCAGCGTGGTGTAGTCGTGCACGGAGTTGAAGACCTCGCCGATGGCCAGCGGCGTGGTGGTGTGCTGCCGGATCAGCCGCAGCGCGGCCTGGTCCTCGCCGGGGGTGGCGTCCTCCAGCCAGAACAGGTCGTACGGCTCCAGGTCCCTGCCCAGCCGGGCGGCCTGGATCGGGGTCATCCGGTGGTGCCCGTCGTGCAGCAGCGGCAGTTCGGGGCCGAACTCGTGCCGTACCGCCTCGAAGACCCGCGGTACGTGCCGCAGGTAGGCGCGGGTGTCCCAGGTCTCCTCGACCGGCAGAGCCGGCCCCCCGGCGGCGCGGCGGGCGGGTTCGTAGTCGTACCGGCCCTCTCCGTCGGCGGCGGAGGAGGCCACGCCGTAGACGGTGCCCAGGCCGGGGACGCCGGTCTGGATCCGGACGGCGCGGTAGCCCTGTTCGAGGTGGGCGCGCACGGAGTCGAGCAGTTCGGGGACGTCGCGGCCGGAGGCGTGCCCGTAGGCCAGCGCCCCGCGGCGCGAGGCGCCGCCCAGCAGTTGGTAGAGCGGCATTCCGGCGGCCTTGGCCTTGATGTCCCACAGAGCGGTGTCGACCGCGGCGAGGGCCGCCATGGTGACGGGGCCCCGCCGCCAGTACGCGCCCCGGTAGAGGTACTGCCAGGTGTCCTCGATGCGTGCGGCGTCCCGTCCGGTCAGCAGCGGGACGACATGCTCGCGCAGACAGGCCTCGACGGCGAGTTCGCGCCCGTTGAGAGTGGCGTCGCCCAGACCGGTGATGCCGTCCTCGGTGGTGACGCGCAGGGTGACGAAGTTGCGTCCCGGGCTGGTGACGACGGTCTCGGCGTGCTCGATCCGCATGGCGTGCCCCTCTGGAGTCGTTCGGGAAGGTCCCACGGGCGACCGTACGCGGCGCGGCGCCGCCCGGTGCCACCGCACCGGCCGCGGCGTGATCACCCCGCGGCTGCCGCCCGGCAGGCAACTCGCCGTGGCCAACGCCGGGATCTCCGGCAACACCGTCAGCCGCCAGCCCAACCCGTACGATCCCACGGGTCGGTGCTGCGGCCCTCCGGTGCCGGAGCGGCTGGAGTACGACGCCCTGGACCTCGCCGGGGCCCGCCATCTGATCCTGCTGGAGGGCACCAACGACCTCGGCGGCGGCGACCACGCGCCGCCCGCGCCCGCGTCACGGGTCATCGGTGCGATGAAGGAGATCGTGGAGCGGGCCCACGCCCGGGGGGTGAAGATCGTCGGGGCCACCCTGATGCCCATGTGCGCCGCCGCGGACAGCGGGACGGAGGCCAACCGGCGGGCGGTGAACGAGTTCATCCGCACCGGCGGGGTGTTCGACGGGGTCGCCGACTTCGACGCCGTCGTCCGGGACCCGGCCGATCCGACCCGGATCCGCGAGGCGTACCGCTCGGACTGCTACCACCCCAACGCGGCGGGCCACGCCGCGCTGGGGAAGTCCCTCGACCTGGGGCTGTTCGGTCTGGACCGGCCACGGGTGGAGAGGGCAGCCTGAGCACCCGCACCGTGCGCCGCCGTGCGCCGCACGTCCTCCGCCGGGCGGGCGGCGCGCGGCGGAGGGCGCGCGGCTGTCAGGTCCGCAGGTACGAGGCGCCGTTGAGGTCCAGCACCGCGCCCGCGCTCCACTGCGCCTGCGGGGAGGCCAGCCACAGCACCGCCGCCGCCACCTCCTCCGGCGCGGCCACCCGCCCGTAGGGGCTCTGCTTCCGCAAGGCGTCCCCCTCGGGGCCCGTCAGCCGGTGGGCGACCCGCTCGGTGTCGATGAAGCCCGGCGCCACGGAGGTCACCGCGATGCCGTGCGGGGCCAGCGCCACCGCCAGCGACTGGCCGAGCGCGTGCACCCCCGCCTTGGTGGCGCCGTAGGCGGGGTGGTCCGGCTCGCCGCGGAACGCGCCGCGCGAGCCGATGTTGACGATGCGTCCGCCGGTGCCCTGCGCGATCATCCGCCGTGCGGCGGCGTGGCTGAGGTGGGCGGTGCCCAGCAGGTTGACGGCCACATGCCGCTGCCAGGCGGCGCACCAGTCGTCGTAGTCCGTGGTCGCGGGCGGGTGCGCGGTGTTGACGGCGGCGTTGTTCACCAGCACGTCGACGCCGCCGAGCGCGCCGGCCGCCGCGTCCACCAGTTCCGCGGTCTGCCGCGCGTCCGCCAGGTCGGCGCCGAGCAGCACGTGCCCGTCGCCCGGCAGCCGCGCCAGGGTGGTCTCCGCGTCCCGCCTGCCGCCGCCGTAGTGGACGGCCACCCGGTCGCCGTTGGCGGCGAACGCCTCGGCCACTGCCCGGCCCAGCCCCCGGGAGGCGCCGCTGACCAGCACCCGCCGTCCGCTGCCGGGGAAGTCGGGCACGGGTGCCGCCGTCCGGGGCTCCGGCGGCACGGCCGGACCGTTGCGGGCGGGATGCTGCACGTCGGGGCTCCTCACCTGGGGGCGTCGGGCCTCCACACCCTAATCCGGATGCGCGCGGGTGCCCGGACGGCGACACTGTCCGGCATGCCGCTCCCCCGCCCCTCCCCTTGCCCGGAGGAACAGCCGCTGACCGGCGGGAACGTCAGCGCGGGTGTCGTCCGCGTCGGCGACACCGTACGCCGCCCGGCCGGACCGTGGACCCCGGCCGTGCACGCCCTGCTGGCCCATCTGCACCGGGTGGGCTTCCGCGGGGCGCCCCGGCCGCTGGGCGTCGACGAGCGGGGCCGGGAGGTACTGGCCTTCGCTCCCGGCACCACCGTGTGGCCGGACCGCTTCCACCTGCTGGACCCCGTCGGCCGACTGGCGCACGTCGCACGGCTGATCCGGGACTTCCACGACGCCGCCGCGGAGTTCGTCCCACCGCCCGGTGCCCGCTGGCGGGTGCTCGTCCCCGCCGAGGGGGACGAGATCATCGCCCACCACGACCTGGCCCCGTGGAACCTGGTGCACGACGGCGGGGACGGCTGGGTGTTCATCGACTGGGACGGTGCCGCGCCCGGCTCCCGGCTGGCGGACCTGGCCTACGCCGCCCACGCCTTCGTACCGCTGTCGGCGGACCCCGCCCGGCAGCGGGCCGACGCCGCCGGGCGGCTTCGGGCGTTCGCCGGCGCCTACGGCCTGGACGAGGACGAGCGGCGCCGTCTGGTGCCGCTGCTGGGCCGCCGCACCCGCGCCATGCACGACTTCCTGCGGGAGCGGGCCGCCCTCGGCGCCGAGCCATGGACCACCCTGTGGCACACGGGCCACGGCGCGGTCTGGCGCGCCGACGCCGAGTACATCGAGGGGCGCGAACGGCTGTGGCTGGACGCCCTCCTGGACGCCTGAGGCACCGGCGAACCGGGTGCCCTCCCGCGGCGGCGGCCGTTACGCTCCGGGCATGGCACTGGAGTGGGAGCAGGTCGTGGTGGACGCGGCGGACCCGGTGGCACTGGGGCGCTGGTGGGCGGAGGCACTGGGCTGGGTGGTGGTGGACGACTCGCCCGAGGAGTACGAGATCCGGCCCGCGCCCGACCGCCTGCCGGGGCTGCTCTTCGGCACCGGGGCGGCGGAGAAGACCGTCAAGAACCGGCTCCATCTGGACTTCCGGCCCGATGACCGGGACGCCGAGGTGGCCCGGCTGCTCGCCCTCGGCGCCCGCCGCGCCGAGGTGGGGCAGAGCGGCGAGGAGCCCTGGGTCGTCCTGGCGGACCCGGAGGGCAACGAGTTCTGCGTGCTGGGCCCGCGGCGCACCTGAGGGCGCCGCGGACCCTCGCATCACGGCTCCCGTCCGTGCCTCACTTCCCCGTGCCGCCCGGGGCGAGTGCGCGGAGCCGCCCGGCCAGCTCCTCCTGGAAGAAGTCGAGGAAGCCGTCCGGGTCCGGACCGGCGTTCATCAGCACCAGCCGGTCGAAGCCCGCGTCGGTGTACTGCCGGGCCACCTCGGTGAACCGGTCGGGGTCGGGGCCGCAGGCGAACTGCCCCAGGACGTCCTCCTCACGGACGGTGGTGGTGGCGGCCTCGAAGTTGACCGGATTGGGCAGTTCGCTCATCACCTTCCACCCGGTCAGGGCCCACCGGGTCGTCTCCAGCACGGCCCGCGCCGCGGTGTGCTCGTCCGGTGCCCAGGCCACGGGCACCTCGGCGTAGCCGGGCCCCTTGCCGCCCGCCTCGCGGTAGTGCCGGACGATCTCCTCCTTGGGCTCGGTGGCGAACAGGCCGTCGCCGAACTCGGCCGCCAACCGCGCCGACGGCTCCCCGCTGGCGGCCACCGCGATCAGCGGCGGCTCCTCGGGCAGGTCGAAGACCCGCGCGTCCTCCAGCCGCAGGTGCTTCCCCTCGTAGGAGCGGTATCCGCCCTGCCACAGCAACCGGATGATCTCCAGCGCCTCGCGGAGCATCTCGTGGCGCACGCTCACCGCCGGGAAGCCGCGCCCGACGACATGCTCGTTGAGCCGCTCCCCGGAGCCGACGCCGAGGGTGAACCGCCCCTCGGAGAGCAGCGCCAGCGTCGCGGCCGCCTGGGCGATGACCGCCGGGTGGTAGCGCACGGTCGGGCAGGTCACCCCGGTCGCCAGTCCGATGCGCTCGGTCCGCGCGGCGATGGTGCCCAGGACCGTCCAGGCGAACGGTGAGTGGCCCTGGTTGTCGAGCCACGGGTGGTAGTGGTCGCTGATCTCCACGAAGTCGAATCCGGCCCGCTCCGCACGGACCGCCTGCCGGACGAGTTCGGCGGGGCCGAACGCCTCGGCCGCCAGTTTGTAGCCGATCTGCATGTGTCCCTCACGTCGGTTGGTCGTGCGGCTCGGAGTGCCCGCCGCGCACGGCGCGAAACGGGCCCGACGGGTGACGGGAGAGCTGACGGGAGGGAGGTGCGGCGGCCGGGCGGCCGGTGACCCGCCCGGCCGGGCGGGTCACCGGCCGCGGCTCACAGGTCGAACTCGTGGAGGGGCAGGTCCAGGACATGGCAGGCGTCGCGCACCACGACCCGCTCCACATGGTCGAAGTGACCGTCCGCACCGCCGATGACGATGCCGATCTGGACGACGGCGCGGGCCTCCACCGGCTTCTTCCGCGCCCTGGCGATCTCCCGCAGGGCCTCGGCCCTGGTCCCCTCGGGGTCGGCGGCGAGCCGGTCCAGCCAGTCCTCGAAGAGGGACCGCAGGTCCTCGGCGGGGAAGTTCCTCAGCACCTCGTTGTGCTCGATCAGATAGCCGACCCGGCGGCGCTCGGCCGGGTCGATGACGCCGTCCGCCGCGGCGACGAGCGCGCACATGGCCATGCCTGCGTCCCGGAAGGCGCCGCCTCTGAGTTCGTTCTTCCGTTCCTCGAGCTGGGCCTGCATCGCCTGGGCGGATTCCTTGAGACGGTCCCACAGGGCCATCGACACACTCTCCGTACATCACTGGGTTCCGGACCGCGTGTCACGGCCCGGACGTCCGCTGGGTGGGTGGAGGACCGGCGGCGCGCGTGCCGGGCTCCGGGGACCATCGTGCCCTGCCGGCTCCCCGGCCGGACCCGGGCCCTCCCCGGACCCTCCTCCCGCCTGCGCGCCGGCGGCGCGGGGACCCCGGTGGGCCGGCCGGGAACAACCGGACCCCTTTGTGGCGCCGGCCGGGTGTGGGCGGCGGATTCCCGGGAACGCGCACGGTACGGCCGCGCCACGATGTCCCCCTCCCCCTCGTCGTCGGCGCGGCCGCGTGACGTCCCGGCCCGGGTGACCGGCCGCCTCTTCGCGTCGTCCCGCGGTGTCGGCGAGTCCGGCGCGAGTGCCCGCCGTCACCCCCTGACAAGTTTCGAAAAAGATCTCGGAACTTCCGGCACCTCACACCGGGGTCAACCGATGCACCTCCCCCGCTACCAGGTCCGTTCGCTCTGACCGAGTCTCCAACCCTGCGAAAAGTTACGGGAGTTCGCTCCGGAATCTTTCCGGAAAGAAACATTGACGGTCGGTTGTACACCGCGCATACTCCACATCGATCGTTGCCTATCGCCCGGGTCCGCCCACCCTGCTCCTCCATACGGGTGGCGGATCCGGAGAGCCGCGAATGGCACACCCCAACCGCCCGTGGATCCCCCCATGTGCTCCGCAGGCAAGGACGAAGGGAAAGCAATGGTCGACACCCCCCACACCCCGGCGGACCCCAGACAGGCCCGGAAGCGCCCGCGGTCCGCCCTGCGCAACGCGGTGGTCCTGGGCGCGGGCCTGGCGATGGCCGCCGCGGGCACCCTCACCGCGCTGTCCGGTTCGGCCAGCGCCGCCAGCACCCTGGGGGCCTCGGCGGCCGAGCAGGGCCGCTACTTCGGCACCGCGATCGCCGCCGGCCGCATGGGCGAGTCGGACTACATGAACGTCCTCAACCGGGAGTTCAACTCCATCACGGCTGAGAACGAGATGAAGTGGGACGCGCTGGAGCCCTCCCGCAACTCGTTCAACTTCTCCACCGCCGACCGGATCGCCAACCACGCCCGCAGCCAGGGCATGATGCTGCGCGGCCACACCCTGGTGTGGCACTCCCAGCTGCCCGACTGGGTCAAGAACCTGTCCGCGAACGACATGCGCTCGGCGATGAACAACCACATCAACCGGGTGATGGGCCAGTACAGGGGCCAGGTCCACTCCTGGGACGTGGTCAACGAGGCCTTCGCGGACGGCTCCGGCGGCGGCCGCCGCAGCGAGTCCCCCTTCCAGCAGAAGCTCGGCGACGGCTACATCGAGGAGGCCTTCCGCACCGCGCGGGCCGCCGACCCGAACGCCAAGCTCTGCTACAACGACTACAACACCGACAACTGGAGCCACGCCAAGACCCAGGGCGTGTACCGCATGGTCCGCGACTTCAAGTCGCGCGGCGTGCCGATCGACTGCGTCGGCCTCCAGGGCCACTTCAACAGCGGCAACCCGGTGCCCAGCAACTTCCAGACCACCCTGCAGAGCTTCGCGGACCTCGGGGTGGACGTCCAGATCACCGAACTGGACATCGCCGGCTCCGGCAGCCAGCAGGCCAACGACTACCGCACGATCGTCCAGGCCTGCCTGAACGTCGCGCGCTGCACCGGCATCACCGTGTGGGGCGTGACGGACAAGTACTCCTGGCGTTCGGGTGACACCCCGCTGCTGTTCGACGGCAACTACAACAAGAAGCAGGCGTACAACACCGTCCTGGAGGTGCTGAACAACGGCACCGGCACCACCGCGGGCGGCACCACCAACGGCGGGACCACCGCGGGTACCAACGGTGGGACCACCGCCGGCACCAACGGTGGTACGACCGCCGGTACCGACGGCGGCACCACCGCGGGGAACAACGGCGGTACCGGCAACGCCACCTGCACGGCCACCCTGGAGGAGTCGCAGCGCTGGGGCGACCGCTTCAACGTCCAGGCCACCGTGCGGGCCGGCTCCACCTCCATCAGCAACTGGACGGTGAACGTCCAGCTCAACGGAGGACAGTCGATCCAGAACTCCTGGAGCGCCTCCTTCTCCACCAGCGGCAGCAACATGACCGTGCGGCCCAGCGGCAACGGCACACTGGCCGCCGGGGCCTCCACCGGCTTCGGCTTCACCGTGATGGCCAACGGCAACTGGAACCTGCCCCGCGTGGTGAGCTGCACCGCCTCCTAGCACGACCTCGCACCATCAGCCCGTCCCCGGTGGCGTGGCGGCTCGAAGCCGCCACGCCACCGGCACGTCCGCACCCGTCAGAAGCAGGGGAACGGTACGGGGCACACCGGGAACCGGCCCTCCGGGCACGGCCCCGCCCGGTCTCCTCCCCGGCTTCCCGCGCCGGCCCGCGCACCACAGCGCGGCGGTGACGGCGGCGGCGATGTCATCCGGCCACGGGCGATGAGTTCCGGCGGTCCGGCCGGTCCACCCCTGTGGAACGTCCGACACCCGCACCCCGGGAGAGCACACCATGAACCCCACCAAGAAGATCACGACCTGCCTGTGGTTCGACGGCCGGGCCGAGGAGGCCGCCGAGTTCTACACCTCCCTGTTCCCCGACTCCCGGATCACGGGCGTCGAGCGCTACACCGAGGCCGGGCCGGGCGAGCCCGGATCGGCCGCACTGGTCACCTTCGAACTCGGCGGGCAGCGGTTCAGCGCACTCAACGGCGGGCCGGAGTTCACCTTCTCCGAGGCCGTCTCCCTCTCGGTGGACTGCGCCGACCAGCGGGAGGTGGACGAGCTGTGGGCCAGGCTCACCGAAGGCGGCGAGGAGTCGCAGTGCGGCTGGCTGAAGGACCGCTACGGGCTGTCCTGGCAGATCGTCCCCAGGGAACTGGTCGAACTGGTCACCGACCCGGACCCGGACGTGGCCGCGCGTGCCACCAGGGCCATGCTCGGCATGAAGAAGATCGACGTGCGGGCGCTGCGGGAGGTCGCCGGACGGTGAGGCCGCGCCGGATGCGTACGGCGCTCAGCGGGCGGGCGGGCGCCGCAGCCGCACCAGGGCGTCGACGGCCTCCGCCGGCTCGCCGTCCGGCCCGGTGACCGGACGGCGGACCCGCTCGGCGCGCACCGTCTCCAGATCCGGGACGGACTCCTGGCCGACGGCCTCACCGACGGTGTCGGCGAGTACGTCCCCGGGGGTGAACAGCACCCCGGGGTCCCGCGGTCCGCCGATCCCCTCGGTGAGGTTCACGCTGTCGTGCCCGACGACGAGCAGGGTGCCCCCGGCGGCCACGGCGCGCGCCGCCCGGCGCAGCACCGTACGGCGCTGCCCGGCGGGGAGGTGCAGGTAGACCACCAGCAGCAGGTCGTACGCCCCGGGCTCGGGCCGGTACCCGGTCAGGTCCGCCGCCACCCAGGTGACGCGGTCGGCGGTCCCGGAGGGCTGCCGGGCCGCGAGCCGCCGGCCGCGCTCCAGGGCGACGGCCGAGAAGTCCACGGCGGTCACCCGCCATCCCCGGGCGGCCAGCCAGACGGAGTTGCGCCCCTCCCCCGCCGCCAGGTCCAGTGCCCGCCCGGGCGGCAGGCTCCCGGTCTCCCGGGCCACCCAGCGGTTGGGCTCCTCGCCCCAGACCAGTTCGGTCGCCGCGTACCGCTCGTCCCACGCCCGGCTGTCCACGTTCGCCGTCTCCCTCGCGCTCCGCCCGGCCCGCGCGGTCCCCGGGCCCATCGGGTCCGGTCCGCTCTCCCGGGCCAGTGTGCCGGAGTCCCTCGCGGAGCGGTCCCGCCGCGCCGTACCGCCCCCGCGGCCCCCTCCCACGCCTCCGGAAACGGCGGGTCCCCGGTGACCGGGAGGACCGGAGCGCGCGCCGTCCGGCAGGGAAAGGCCCCGGCCCCGGCCGAGACGGGGGAGACTCGGCCGGGGCCGGGGCATGCGGGAACACCGGGACCTTGCGGTCCACCGGCGGCATCCGCATCCGTTTCAACGGTAAAGCATCCCCCGCCCGTTTCCCGCACCGGGGTACTCGTCGGTACGCCTGCCGCCCGTCAGGGCCCGGCGGCCTCGCTCCAGACCCGGCGGAGCTGCTCGAACCGGGTGGGCAGCGGCGGGCGCCGCCCGGCGTGGGCGGCGTTGGTGCGGTGGACGAAACGGCGCCAGGACAGCACCAGGCCCTGCCGGGTGATGGGCAGCCCGGCCGCGACCGTGACTCCGTTGTCGTGGGTGTGGTGCACCGTCAGCAGCAGCGCCTCGGGCACCGAGCCCTCCAGCTCCGCGCACAGGTCGGCGCGGACGTCCAGCCAGCGGCGCAGCACCAGCACCGTGCCCCTGTCCAGCGCGTGGCGCCGCGGCACACGGTGCTTGCCGTGCTCGACGTCCACCCGTCCCGTCCCCAGGTCCAGCGAGCGCACGGTGCACCGCAGCAGGTCCCCGTATCGGGCACCGGTGGCCCTGGCCAGTCCCACCACCACCGCCAGCCGTACCGTCTCCGGCCTGGCATCCTCCTCCATCGCCTGCGAGGCCAGCGTCCGCCACACCCACTCGGCCTCCTCGGGTGACACGGTCGGTCTCGGGTACCGCTCCCGGTCCGTACCGTCCGCCGTTGCCGCCTCGTTCCCCGCCGCTGTCACCGCTTCCCCCTCTTCTGCCGGTTTTTGTCGACCGCTTGGCACATTATTTTTGTACACCGTACCGCCCGCGCCCCGGTTCGGGGACACGGGCGGGGTGCGGGCGGTACGGTGCGGTACGGTGCCGCCGGCCGGTCAGCCGGTGCGGATCTGGCGTCCGGTGACGCGGTCGGGCCGGACGATCACCCACTGCTCGCGGTCGCCGCCCGCCCAGGGCTCGCTGGGGGCCAGCTCCGCGAGCCGTGCGGCCTCCTTCGGAGAGGCGGTCCGGGCGGGCCCGACGACCAGTACGCTCCAGCCCCGCCGCATGGCCTCGTCCACCTGGTCGACCTCGAAGGCCACCTCGTGGCCCACGGCCGCGGCGGGGGTGGCGTCGGGCGCGGTGCGGAAGGCGATCCCGGTGTCGGAGACCAGGTAGTTCACCGGCACGATGGCGGGTCCGTCGGGCGTCGTCACCGCGATGCGTCCCACGCCGTGGGAGGAGAGCCGGGTGCGGCAGTCCTCGGGGCCGAGTTCGACGAGCCGGGGGTGGTGCGCCGCCGGGCCGCGGCCGGGCGGCAGGTCGGTGCCTCCGCCCCGCAGCCAGTCGACCGAGGTTTCCAGCGCGGCGGCCAGTCTGAGGAGCGCGGGGCCGGACGGGGAGGCCGGGTGCTCCTCCAGGTACGCCAGGTAGCCCGGTGCCATGCCGGCCCGGGTCGCCGTCTCCTCACGGGTCAGTCCGAGCCGTTCGCGCTGGAGGGCCAGGCGCCGGCCGATGTCACCGGGACCGGACGATTCACGGTCTGTTCTGCGGGCCACGGCCACCGCCTCCTTCGTCGGGTGCGGATCTCACCTGGTGCGGATACCCGTGGGTGCCCGGCCCATGGCGGGCGGAACCTCCTTCTTCCCCGGGCCGCGGCACGGCTCGGCGGCATGGCTCGGCGGCACGGGGAGTGACCGCGCGGGTCACTCCTCCGGCACCAGGACGGCCCGGCCGGCGATCAGGCCGTCGCGCAGCCGCTGGTAGACCTCGTTGGCCTCCTGGAGCGGGAAGACCTCCACATGCGGGCGGATACGGCCGGTACGGGCGAGGGCGACGACCTCGGCCAGCTCCGGCCGGGTGCCCCAGTAGGGGATCGACACCGACGCCTCCCACGGCAGGGTGCCGTAGCGCACCGGCAGTGTGCCGCCCGCCAGTCCGACGACGGTGATGTCGGACTCCGGGGCGGCGGCCGCGGCGGCGGTGGCCAGGGTGGGGTCGGCGCCGACGCAGTCCAGCACCAGGGTGGCGCCCAGTCCGCCGGTCAGTTCCCGGATCTGTTCGGCGGCCCCCTCCCCGGCGGGCACGCAGTGGTCGGCGCCCGCTCCGGCGGCGAGGTCGAGTTTCTCGGCCGAGAGGTCGACGGCGACGACCTCGGCGGCGCACAGCGCCTTGAGCAGCTGGACGGCCATGTGCCCCAGGCCGCCGACGCCGATCACCACCGCCGTGCTGCCGGGGACGAGCCGGTGCAAGGAGCGCTTGACCGCGTGGTACGGGGTCAGCGCCGCGTCGGTCAGCGGTGCGGCCCGGCGCGGGTCGAGGTCGCCGAGCGGCGTCAGCAGCCGGGGCGAGGGGACGATCATGTACTCGGCCATGCCGCCGTCCGCGCCCAGCCCGCCGCCGGCGGCGCCGATCTCGGCGGCACGGCGGCAGTAGTTCTCCGCGCCGCGGGCGCAGGAGGGGCAGACCCCGCACCCCCAGGGGCCGTAGACCAGCACCGCGTCGCCCTCGTCCAGGCCCGCCGTCCGCGCGCCCGGTCCCAGGGTGTGGATCCATCCCGCGGTCTCGTGGCCCAGGGTGAAGGGCAGCCCGTAGGGCAGCGTTCCGGCGGGCCACTCCATCACGTGCAGGTCGGAGTGGCACACCCCCGCCCCTGCCACCTTGATCAGGACCTCCCCCGGGCCGGGTTCGGGCACGGGGACGCGGGCGACCTCCGGGGATTTCTGCCAGGCCGTCATCCGTACCGCTGTCATCTGGGACATGTGTTTCCTCCCGTCGGTCGGTGCCGTAGCGACCGTGGTCCTTCCGCGGTACCCCCGCGGCGGGACGGGACACACCACCGGCGCACCTGACACGGACGGCGGGAAACCGCGGGGTTGCGCCATCCGGGTGAGGCCGGCGGCTAAGGTACCCGGCGGGGTATCGAGAGGAGTTGCCGTGGAACTGGTGATGGCGGCCGACGAACTCAGGGCCGTGATCAACCGGCTGCGCCGGGCGCAGGGCCAGATCGCCGGTGTGATCCGGATGATGGAGGAGGGGCGGGACTGCGAGGAGGTGGTCACCCAGCTGGCCGCGGCCTCCCGCGCGCTGGACAGGGCCGGTTTCGCGGTCATCGCCACCGGCCTGCAGCAGTGCCTGGCCGAGGACGGCGCGGACGGCCGGGACGGCGGTGGGGCGGTGGACCGGGAGCGGATGCGGGCCCGGCTGGAGAAGCTCTTCCTCTCCCTGGCCTGACGCCCCTGCCGGGGGTACCCGCCCGGGTGTCCGGGGACGAGAGCCCGGAACCACCGCACGGCACCGCATCCCGGGAGTCAGAGATGGGTTACGACCGCACCGTCCGGGTGGACGGCGACTTCGGCACCACCGTGGCCGCCGTCCGCGCGGCCCTGGCGGCCCTGAGCGGATCCGGCTGACCCGGTGGGCGGCCCGGCGGTCAGCCGGACTCCCACTCCCACCCCGGGGCCCGGAACCAGCGTTCCCCCTTCTCGACGAGATGGGAGGCGTAGAGCCGCCCCACGAAAGGTCTTCCCCGGAAGAAGGCCACCCGCCGCCGCCCGGCGTCGGCGACGACGGGGCGCGCCATCCGGGCGAACCGGGCCCGCTGTCCCCGGCCCGCCCACCGCAGGGCGGCCGGCTCGACCCGCTCGCCCACCAGGACGGGGAAGACCGCCACCCCGGTCTGCGCTCCCAGCGGGAGGCCGCCCTTGCGCTTCCGGGCCCGGTCCAGCGCCTGGCGGGTGAAGGACTCGACAGCCGGGGCGGTGATCTCGGGAACGGCGGCGGCGAAGGTGAACAGGTGCAGGCTGGTCGCCAGCCAGGAGATCCGGAAGTCCGCCCGCCTGCCGGTGAGAACGGGCGTGCCCGCCCAGTCCTCCCGGCGCGGGTCGCAGCCGTCGGCCGCCAGCCGGCTCTCCAGCCAGGCCAGGTATTCCCATGTGTGCTCCCGCACCACCGCTCCCTCCCCGGTCGGGTGACCTGCCACCGGTTTCAGGGCGTACCCGCCGCCACCGGCAGTACGCACACCACCTGGGAGAAGGCCAGCGGCTCTCCCGCCGGGGTCAGCCCTCCGCTGTCGGGGTCCCGCCGGAAGGCGGCGACGGTGCCGGTGGTCTGGTTGGCGGCGAACAGCAGCGTCTGGGTGGGGTCGAAGGCCAGGTGGCGCGGTGAGCTCCCGCCGCTGGGGTGGTGGGAGACGGGGCGCAGCACCGTCTCGTCGGCGGCGTCCACGGCCAGGACGGCGACGAGGTCGTGGCCGCGGTTGGAGGCGTACACGAAGCGGCCGTCCGCCGAGACCAGCACCTCGGCGGCGGTGGTGCCGGCCGGGTCGGCGCCCTCGGGCAGGAAGGGGACGGTGGCGGCCGGGGTGAGGACCGCCCGGCCGGCGTCGTACGCGCACGAGGTGATCGTGGAGTCCAGCTCGCCCAGGACGTGGACGGTGCGGCCGGACGGGGACAGGGCGAGGTGACGCGGGCCGGAGCCGGGCGGCATCGGCGCCCGGCTGCCGTCGGCGAGTTCTCCGGTGCGGGGGTCGAAGCGGTGGACGTGGACGGTGTCGGTGCCCAGGTCGGCGGTGAGCAGCCGATCCCCGGTGGGATCGGGCAGCACCATGTGGGCGTGCGGCCCCTCCTGCCGCTCCGGGTCGGGGCCGGAACCGGTGTAGCCCAGCACCTGGACGGGGTCGCCCGGGACTCCGTCGCGGTCCAGCGGCAGGACGGCGACCGTGCCGGAGGTGTAGTTGGCGGTGAACAGGTGGCGCCCGCCGGGGTGGACGGCCAGATGGCACGGGTGGTCGCCGCCGGCGGCGGCCCCGCCCAGTTCCTCCGTCACGGTGCCGTCCGCGGCGAGCGCGAAGGCGGAGACCCGGCCCTCGACGGTCTCGTTGACCGCGTACAGCACCCGGCCGGTGGGTGACAGCGCGAGGAAGGAGGGGTCCGCGGTGGGCACGACCGTCTCCAGCGTCAGGGCGCCGGTGGCGGCGTCGCCGCTCGCCACGCCGATGCCGTGGGCGGTGTCGGTGCCGGTGTAGGCGCCCAGGTAGACGCGTAACCCGCCGTCGAGCCGGCCGCCGGGCCGGGGGCGAGCGGCGGCGGTGGTGTACGGGGCGAGCGCCGCTCCCGCGGCGGCCGTTCCGAGGAGGGTCAGGGCCGTGCGCCGGGTCGGATGGCTGTGCCGTTCCGTCATCTTTTCCTCCACGCGTGATCCGGGAAGCGCTGACGTGCGCACCCCGTACGGAATCACCACCGTGGTCCGGCGGGGAAGAGGACATACCGCGTGCCCCGGGAGGCGCCGGTTCGCCGCGGACAACTCCTGGTGCCGGGCGGCGGGTTGCCGTAGGGTGCCGGGCGGCCATGGTGGGAGCGCTCCCAGCATGGCCGCACGCCCCTCCGACCTGACCCGATGGAGACATCCATGCGCCCTCCCCTCTCCCCCTCCTCCCCCTCCTCCCCCGCCCGCCGGTTACCGCGCCTGCTCGGCGCCCTCGCCCTGGCCTGCGCCACCGCGGTGGCCGCCACCGGTGCCGCCGCCCCCGCGCACGAGCGGCCCGGCCACCGTCCGCACGACAGCTGCCCCGCCGACACCGCCGGTACGGCACTGCTGTTCTGCGAGGACTTCGAGGACCTGCCGCGCGGCACGGGCACCAGCCTGGACTGGGGCGTGGACACCCGGCACGGTGCGCTGTCCGTCGAGCGCGAGCGGAGCCGTGGGCACCGCCCGGACCAGGTACTGCGGGTGCGTACCGAGGGCAACGGTCACGCCTTCCTGGAGGTCGACGACTTCTCCGCGCCGGGCAACAGCTTCTTCGGGCGGATGCGCGTGAAGGTCGACGCCTTCCCCACCGCGCCCGACTGGGCCCACTTCACCCTGGTCGAGGCCGGCGGCCGCGGCGACGGCAGCGTGGTGCGGCCGATCGGCGGCCAGTACGTGCCGACCGTCGGCGACGGGACGCAACTGTGGGGCATCGGCTCCGACGGCGGCCCGACGGGCGACTGGACCGACTGGCGCGAGTCCGCCCCGGCCGAGGCCGGGAGGTGGACGTGCCTGGAGTGGGAGATGGACGCCTCGGACAACCGCGTGGCGGTGTGGATCGACGGCGAACCCCAGCCCGACATGACCGTCACCACCACCCGGCACGGCGGCAACCCGGTGGACTTCGTCTTCCCCGCCTTCGACACCGTCCGCGTCGGCTGGCAGCTCTACCAGGGCGACCCCACCCCCGACTCCTACGACCTGCGCCTGGACGACCTGGCGCTGTCCACCGAACGCGTCGGCTGCGGCCGCTGACCGGGGCGCCCCGGCGCGGGTCGGCCGGGGCGCGCCGGAACACCTGCCCCGTGTCCTTCCCCTCCGGCTGCCGGACGGAAGAGCCCGCCTACGATCAGTCGTCATGGACTGGCTGGAGCGGACCGCGAACCTGCGGCAGTGGACCCGGGGCGGAGTCCGCGCCCCGCACAAGCCGCTGCTGCTCCTGTACGCCCTCGGCCGGTTCCAGGAGGACGCGGAGCACTGCCTGCGCTACAGCGCCGTGGAGGGGGACCTGGAACGGCTCCTGGCCGAGTACGGCCCGCCGAACAGGACGACGCCCGCCTATCCCTTCCACCACCTGGTTAGTGACGGTGTGTGGGAGGTGCGCACCGATCACGGGCCCGGCAGCCCGGGAAGCGGGGTGCGGGAGCTGCGGAGGGCGGGTGCCACCGGACGGCTCGCACCGGAGCTGAGAGCGGCGCTGCGGCGCGAGCCGGCGCTGCTCGGCAGGATCGCGCGCTCGCTGCTCGATCTGCACTTCCCGCCGTCCCTCCACGGCGAGCTGTGCGAGGCCGTCGGCCTGGACCTGGAGCCGGCGGGGACCGGGTACCTCCCGGCGGCGCGCAGGCAGCGGGACCGGCGGATGCGGGAACTGGTGCTGACCGCCTACGAACACCGGTGCGCGTTCTGCGGTTACGACGGCAGGCTCGGCCCGGTGCCGGTCGGACTGGAGGCCGCCCATGTGCGCTGGTGGGCGTTCGACGGCCCCGACGAGGTCGAGAACGGGCTGTGCCTGTGCTCGCTGCACCACAAGCTCTTCGACAAGGGCGTCCTCGGGGTGGGCGAGGACCACCGCGTCCTGGTCTCGCAGCGCTTCGCCGGCCGCAGCCCCGCCGCCCGCGAGTACGTCACGGCCCTCGCGGGCCGTCCGCTCCTCGGCCCGCGGTCCGGCACGCGCCCTGTCGCGGCCGCGCACCGCGACTGGCACCTCCGTCAGGTCTTCCGCGGCGAGCCACGCCCCGCCACGGCGGTGTGAGAGCGGACCGGCGCACGGCCGGCTGCACTCCGACGGCGCCGCCACCCCGGCTACGCGGTGAGTCCCGAAGGGAACACGTCGCCACGCGGCGATTGAGCCTTCGGCACGAACGGCTTCCCGTGGGCGGCGCCGGACACCGTCACCGTTCCGCCCAGGAGTGACGACCAGGGCCGGGCCGGCGCCTGTCCGGCGCAGACCGGCCCGGCCCGGCCCGGCCCGGACCGGCGAGGAGTTCACTACTTACCGGGACTGTCCTGGGAGCGGTCGGCAACAGCGCCGGTCCGCCGGGCGCCCCGCTGACGGGGTGCCCGGCGGACCGGGTCAGGGGTGGTGCGGGAAGGGGATCAGCGGCGACTGGCCAGGCGGTGGGCCTCCGCCAGGTACTTCACCGCCTTCGCGTACTGGCCCGACGCCAGGGCCCGGTCGGCGTCCGCGGTGCGGGCCAGGGCCCGCTCCGGAGCGTCGCCGCCCGCCTTCAGCAGGGCGTTCTGGGCGAGGTCGCGGGCGACGGAGACCAGCTCGTCGGCCTGGACGTAGGAGTCGCCGCGGGACTTCTCCAGCAGCCGGGCCGCCTGGCCCAGCACCGTCAGGGTCACGCCCGCGTGCCGCGCCGTGCCGTCGGCCTTCCAGTGGTGGCGGTTCAGGGCGAGGCCCAGCAGGGCGGCCGTCGCGCGGGAGGCGACGTCGCGGCTCTCGCGCAGCTCGGCGCGGACGTCCGCGAGCCGGTCGCGGGCGCCGTCGGTGCGCAGGCCCCAGCCGTACGGGTACAGCGGGGCGTACTCCTCGTCGCCGACGTTGACCGGCACCTGCTCGGCCGAGCGGGGCCAGCTCACCGGGAGGCGGCCGGTGAAGGGCCGCTCGCCGAAGAGGGTGTCGGCCACGCCGGTGCCCTCGCTGCCCGGCAGCCAGGAGGCGACCAGGGCGTCGATGTCGCCGAGCTGGTCGGTGATGATCTGCGGGCGGCCGGAGACGATCAGCACCGCGCAGTCCATGGCACCGCAGACGGTGTCGATCGCCTTCCTGTCGGCCTCGGAGAGCTGAAGGTCGTGGCCGTTGCCGACGTCGCCGACGCCCTCGGCGTACGGGGTCTCGCCGACGACCACGATGCCGGTCTCGTGTCCGCCGGTGGGCTCGGAGGCGTCCGCGCTGAAGGTGACGGAGGCGTCCGGGGCGGCCTGGCGGATGCCCTCCAGAATCGTGGTGCCCTCGGTGATGTCGCCGGAGGTGCCCTGCCAGGTGATGGTCCAGCCGCCCGCCTGGTTGCCCAGGTCGTCGGCGTTGGAGCCGGCGACGTAGAGCTTCTCGTCGCCCTTCAGCGGCAGCAGGTCACCGTCGTTCTTCAGCAGCACCTGGGAGTCGGCCGCGGCCTCGCGGGCCAGCTTCCGGTGCTCTGCGGAGCCGACGGACTCCAGGTGGGTGCGGTCCGCGTAGGGCTTCTCGAAGAGGCCGAGCTGGAACTTCTTGGTGAGGATGCGGGAGACCGCGTCGTCGATCCGGGAGAGCGGGACGGCGCCGGAGTCGGCCTGCTCGCGCAGGGTGGTCACGAACGTCTTGTAGTCGTACGGGACCATGATCATGTCGAGCCCGGCGTTGATGGAGGTCCGCACGTCGGAGGCGTAGTCGCCGGGGATCTGGTCGATGGCCTGCCAGTCGCTGATCACGAAGCCGTCGAAGCCGAGCTTGCCCTTGAGGACCTTCGTGATCAGGTCGGCGTGGGCGTGCATCTTGACCGGGCCCGCCTCGTCGTCGAGGAAGTCGACGCTGGAGAAGGACGGCATGACGGTGCCGACGCCCAGGTCCACCGCCTCCTCGAAGGGCCTGATGTGGACGGCCTCCAGTTCCTTGCGGGTGGTCCTGGTGATGCCCTGGTCGATGGTGTACGTGCCGGTGGCGGCCGAGCCGAACTCGGTGCCGCCGTCGCCGACGTAGTGCTTGGCGGTGGCCAGCACCCGGTCGGCGTCCTTCAGGTCGCTGCCGTCCGCGGCGCCCTGGTAGCCCTCGACGGCCGTGGCCAGCCGGGTGACCAGCGCGGGGTCCTCGCTGAACGCCTCGTAGGCCCGGCCCCAGCGCTCGTCGCGGCTGACGCACAGGCAGGGGCTGAAGTTCCACGGGACACCGGTGGCGCGGACCTCCTTGGCGGTGGCGTGCGCGGCGTCCTCGACCAGCCGCGGGTCGCGGGCGGCGCCGAGGCCGGTGTTGTGCGGGAAGATCGTCGCGCCGACGACGTTGTTGTGGCCGTGGACGGCGTCGACGCCGTAGATCAGCGGGATCTGCAGCCGGGTCTGCTGGGCGCGCAGCTGGAAGCCGTCGACCATGTCGGCCCAGGCCTCGGGGGTGTTGGGCGCCGGGTTGGAGCCGCCGCCGGAGAGCAGTGAGCCGAGCTCGTAGCCGGCGATGTCGTCCTGGGTCTCCAGCGCGCCGCGCTCGGCCTGCGTCATCTGGCCGATCTTCTCGTCCAGGGTCATCCGGGACAGCAGGTCGGCGACGCGCTTGCGGACGGGGAGCTTCGCGTTCTGGTACGGCAGTCCGTGCGCGTTGATCACGACGACCGGCAGGTCGTCGGTGACGCGCGCGCCCTCGGCGGTCAGCTCCACGGGGATGGTTCTGGCGGTGGACGCCTTCGCGCCGCGCTTCGTGGTGACCGTGAAGCTCTTGGCGGTGCCCGAGTCGCTGCCGGCGGGGAAGGTGAGGGTGCCCTCGACGGGGGTGTAGTCCTCGCCGGGCTTCGCGGTGCCCTCGCCGGTGGCGTAGCGGACGGTGACGTCCTCGGGCAGCGGCGCGTTGCCGGTGGTGCCGACCGACACCTTCACGGTGGCACTCTCGCCGCCGTCCACGGGGAGGACGGCGGTGTCGACGGCGACCCGGGCCCGTACGCCGCCCGTGCCGTACAGCTCGACCTGGTCGAACTCCAGGGTGCCGGAGTCGGCGGGCAGGTTGACGGCGTAGCCCCACATGTCGGTCAGGTCCAGCACGCCGTCGGCCGGGGCACCGCCCGGCTGGTAGTCGGGGCGGCGGACGAAGTCCTCGAAGGGGGTCTTCACCTGCTTCCAGCCGTCGGCGTCGTCGGTGAAGTACCCGGCCCACAGCTCGGCCTGCCCGGCGTTCGGGCCGCCGTCCTTGACCTCGAACTGGACCCGCTGCCCACTGCCGGTGCCCTTCACCCAGAAGGACAGGCCCTCGTGGCCGCTCCAGTCCTCGGTGGCGGGCAGGGTGTGGTCGAAGCCGCCCCAGGCGGTGATGTCGTAGGCCACCCGCATGGCCTTGTTGCCGGCGTTGGCGCCGGGGCGGGCCTCGGCGGCGACCTGGCTGATCTCGGGGGTGTCCGCGTCGTCGTTGCCGTAGGTGCTGATCGGGCCGGGGAAGGCGGAGTCGAAGTCGTCCAGGGTGCGGGTGGGCTCGGCGGCCGTCGCGGTGGGCGTCAGCCCGGAGGCCAGGAGGGCGAGCAGGGCGCCGAGGGTCCCGGCGGCTGTTCGTACTCTCCGGCGGCGGGGCGGTGGTGCGTACAGCGGCTGTCCCATGGCGGCTCCCGTCGGACACGGTCGTTGTCTTCGGCGCTTGAACGCATGCGGTCACACACGTCTCCCCCTGCGCACCGCGCTGATCATGTACGCGCCCAGATGGGCCGTCAAGACCCTTGACGCATGCACTTCTTGGAGGAGCCGGCCGGGATTCCGCCGCCGGAACCGACGGATTGAGAGCGCTCTCTGAAGCGCCGCAGGTGAGCGGTGGTGCAGCGCCGGAAAAGGTCCCCGCCGACTCGGCCGGGGGCTCCGGGAGAGTCGGCGGGGGCCGGTGTCACGCCTTGAGCGGCCCGCCCCCGGGGTCGGTGAAGTGGTTGTCGTGGCGCAGCAGGAACTCGGCGAACTCCGGACCGCCGCGCCGCGCCGTCTCCGCGATCCTCTCGAAGTACTCCTCGCGCGGCGCCCCGGGCGTGAAGAGCATGAGCATCGACGCCGGCTCGTCGGAGTCGTTGCGGAACGCGTGCAGCCCGCCGGGCGGTACGTACAGGAAGTCCCCCGCCCGCCCGGCGGTCCAGCGGTCGCCGTCGTACAGCCGCACCTCGCCGGACAGCACGAAGAACGACTCGGAGATCGTGCGGTGGAAGTGGGTGCTCGGGCCCGGCGCCCGCGGACCCATCTCCACCTTGTACAGGCCGAACTCGCCACCGGTCAGGGCGTGGGTGGCCAGGTAGTGGGTGCGGGTGCCCGACGGGGAGACCAGCTCCGGCTCGGCCCGCGCCGACCGGAACACCGCGCTGATCTCGCCGTTCTCCCCCAGGTAGCGGGGCTCGGGGTAGGACACGGGCGGCTCCTCCCGGTACGCGGCTGTACGGCTGTGCGGCGCGCCCCGGCGGGGCGCGCCGTCAGTCCTGCGGGTAGCGGACGCCGATACGCTCCCGGACCGCGTCCAGCGTCGCCATCACCGCCAGTGTGCCGTCCAGCGGCACCAGCGGCGACTCCGTCTCCTTCTCCCGCAGGCAGCGCATCACCTCCGCCGCCTCGTGCGCGTACCCGGCGCCGTCGCGCGCCCCGGAGGCACCAGGGGCACCGGGGACACGGATCTCCTCCGGCTCGTGTCCGGCGCGGTGGAGCAGGAAGGTCTCGGGGGCGAAGAAGCCGTGCGGCAGCTCGATGCGCCCGCGCGTGCCGCTGACGGCCGCCACGGTGGGGCTGGCGGCGGCGATGGAGCAGGACAGGGTGGCCACCGCCCCGCTGTCGTAGCCCAGCAGGACGCCGGTGGTCTCGTCCACGCCCTCGGGCGTCAGATGGGCCCAGGCGGCGACGGAGGACGGCGCGCCCAGGACGAGGTGGGCGAAGGACACCGGGTAGACGCCCAGGTCCAGCAGGGCGCCGCCGCCCAGCCGGGGGTCGCGCAGCCGGTGCGCGGGGTCCTCGGGCGCGGTGATGCCGAAGTCCGCGTGGACCGAGCGCACCTCACCGACCGCGCCGTCGGCGATGAGCTCGAGCATGCGCCGCACCACCGGGCTGCAGTACGTCCACATGGCCTCCATCAGGAAGACCTTCCGGCGGCGGGCCAGCTCGACCAGCTCCCGCGCCTGGGCGAGGTTCAGGGTGAGCGGCTTCTCGCACAGCACCGCCTTGCCCGCCTCCAGGCACACGGTGGCGGCCTCGAAGTGCGCCGAGTGGGGGGTGGCGACGTAGACCACGTCCACGTCCGGGTCGGCGGCCAGCTCGGCCCAGCTGCCGTACGCCCGGGGGATGCCGTGCGCGTCGGCGAAGCGGCGGGCGGACTCCGGCGAGCGCGAGCCCACCGCGACGGTCTCCCCCTCGGGGAGGGTGGCCAGGTCCCGGGCGAACGCTCCGGCTATCCCGCCGGTGGCGAGGATGCCCCATCTGATGGTGTCGTCCGTGCGCGTCATGCGTCCCCCGAGTTCGGTTCGCCGGCGGTGGGCCGCCGGTGGTGTGCGGTGATCACCCTATGCGGTACGCGTCCGCCCGTCGCACAGGTGTCCACATGGTGTACGCGCCCGCCGCCGGACACGGGCCGCCGGGAGCCCGGCGGCGGGCGGCGGGCGGCCGTTACGGTGGTGGACGTGCGTCTGCTCCTGATGTCCGACACCCATCTGCCCAAACGCGCCAGGCGGCTGCCGGAGGAACTGCTGGCGCGGGTGGCGGAGGCCGACGCCGTCCTGCACGCCGGGGACTGGGTGGACGCCACCACGCTCGACCTGCTCCAGGAGCGGTCGCGGCGCCTGATCGCGGTGCACGGCAACAACGACGGCCCACAGCTGCGCGCCCGGCTGCCCGAGGTGGCCCGTGCGGAGCTGGGCGGACTGCGCTTCGGCGTGGTCCACGAGACCGGGCCGAAACAGGGCAGGGAGCGGCGGTGCGCCGAGCGGTTCCCCGGGCTGGACGTCCTGGTCTTCGGGCACAGCCACATCCCCTGGGACAGCACGGCGGTCAGGCCCGGCGGCGGGACGCTGCGGCTGCTCAACCCCGGCTCGCCGACCGACCGCCGCGCCCAGCCGTACTGCACGTACCTGACGGCGGTGGCCGAGGGCGGCGAACTGCGCGAGGTCACCCTGCACCGGCTGCCGCCCCGCCGCTGAGGCCTTCCCCGCGGCCGGTCAGCCCTCGAAGTAGGCGTCCAGGACCTCGTCGAGTTCCGCGTCCCACTTCTTGAGGTGCTCCTTGGTCGGGGCGTGGACCTCGCCCCGGAACCAGGGCCCGTCGACGGTGTAGAACGTCACGGTGAACCGGCGCCCGATACGCGGAGGAGTGACCTCGACCGCGCCGATCTCGCCCCAGTCGAGCTCCACCTCCTCGCCGTCCATCCGGAGCGTGACGCCGTCGCGGCCGGCGCTGATCGCGCCGAGGGGGTCGATGACCTCGAAGGAGGGGCCGTCGGCGGTGTCCGCCGCCGCCTCCTCCCCGGCGCCGTCCCCGGCTTCCGCCGTCCGCTCCGCCGCTCCGGGCTCCCCGGTGCCGTCGAATTCCGCGTCCGCGTCCGCGTCCGCGTCCGCGTCCGCGTCCGCGTCGGCGTCGGCGTCGGCGTCCGTACCGCCGGACGGCTCCCCGGCCCCGGCGCTCTCCTCCGCCCCGGCCGCGTCCTCACCGTCGTCCCGGCCTTCCGTCCGCTCCTCCCGTTCCGCCTCCTCGGCGGGTTTCTGGGGCGTGAGTCCGGGGACGTACGCCGGATCGGTCCCGGCGACGTTCTCGAGTTGGATGATGGGTTCGATGCGCTGCTCCACGGCGGGCAGTATGACCGACGGGGCCGGAACGGCGACAGGCGGCCCGGTCCGTGTACGGGCCACCGGAGGGATCCCCGCAGCGGAGGGGACCGGGCGTCCCGAGAACGGCTGGATTCGATCGCTCCACGAGCCAACCATTCGGCGGCGCAAAGCGTCCAACCCTCCAAGGAAATCCACTAAACAGGGGCATACATGAATACGAGAACACACATCGGTCGTCCCGGCCGGATCGGCCTCACCGTGCTCACCGCGCTCGCCACCGCCCTGCCCGTCGCCCTCTCCTCCCCCGCCGCCGCGGCGGACGGTCCGCCCGCCTTCCTCTCCCCGGCGGAGCTGCCGCCCCACTCCTCGTCCCCCTGGTACGCCGGCGAGGTGACCGCCGGCGTCCCGGACCCGCTGCCCTTCTGCTACGGCGAGGTCCTGCCCGGGACCACCTCCCGGTACCGCGAGTTCTGGACGGAGTACGACACCAACGCCCGGCAGGTCACCGTCGTGGAGCGCGACGAGGCGGCGGCCACGGCGCTGGCCGCGACGCTGCGCGACGCGGTCAGGGGGTGCGCCGAGCGAACCGAGCAGCAGAATCCCGAGGTCGAGGCCGAGTCCAGGTACTACGGCAGGGTCCGGGTGGAGGAGGGCGCCCGGGTCTACGGCGTCCACACGAACCACACCGTGGTGGGCTCCTCCGACGTCCATCTGTTCTCGGTCGGCCGGGACGGGCGGACCGTCACGGTCGTGCACTGGGGGCAGCTCGGCGACTTCCGGCACGCGCCGGTGGCCGACTTCAGGAAGACGACGGCCACCGCCGTCGGCAAGCTGTACTGAGCTCCGCCCGGGTGGCGTGCCGCCGGGCCGGCCGCCCGGCCCGGCGGCGCGCTCGCCGTCCTCTCCCCGGCCGCGGACTACGCTCATCGCATGGCAACGGAGGACACCGGCGGGGACACGGTGATCGATCTCAACGCCGATCTCGGCGAGGGCTTCGGACGCTGGCGGCTCACCGACGACGAGGCGCTGCTGTCCGTCGTCAGCAGCGCCAACGTCGCCTGCGGCTTCCACGCCGGGGACCCGTCCACCATGCGGCGGGTGTGCGCGGCGGCGGCCGAGCGGGGCGTGGTGATCGGCGCGCAGGTCTCCTACCGGGACCTGGCCGGTTTCGGGCGGCGGGCGATGGACGTGCCCGCCGGCGAGCTCGCGGACGAGGTCGCCTACCAGATCGGTGCGCTGCGGGTCTTCGCCGAGACCGCGAGGGCGCGGGTGGCGTACGTCAAGCCGCACGGCGCCCTGTACAACCGCACGGTGCGCGACACGGAGCAGGCCGGGGCGGTCGTGGCGGGGGTGCTGCTGGCGGGCGGCGGACTGCCGGTGCTGGGCCTGCCCGGGTCCTCGCTGCTGCGGGCCGCCGGGGAGGCCGGACTGCCCGCCGTCACCGAGGCGTTCGCCGACCGCGGCTACACCCCGGACGGCACGCTGGTGCCGCGCCGGGAGCCGGGCGCGGTGCTCCACGAACCCGGCGCGGTGGTGGACCGCGCGCTGGGCATCGCGCTGCGCGCCACCGTGACCGCCGCCGGCGGACGGCCGGTGGCCGTGTCCGCCCGGTCGCTGTGCCTGCACGGCGACACCCCGGGCGCCGCCGATCTCGCCCGGCGGGTGCGGCGGGCGCTGGAGGAGGCCGGAGTGCGGATCGGGGCGTTCGCGTGAGCGCGGGCGGTACGGGCGGCGGCGGTACGGGGAACACGACGGCCGGCGCGGGCCCGCGGGTGCTGCCCATGGGCCGGCGCGCCCTGCTGGTGGAGGTGGACGGCGCCGAGCGGGCCCAGGCGCTCCACGCCGAACTGGTGCGGCTGCGGGACGCCGGCGAGCTGCCGCCGGTGGAGGAGATCGTCCCGGCGGCGGCCACCGTCCTGCTGGACGGGCTGGACGAGCCGCGCGCGGTGGCCGGGCTGCTGCGGCGCCTGCGGGTGCCGGACACCGCGGCAGCCGAGGGGGCCGAGGTGGTGCTGCCGGTGCGCTACGACGGCCCCGACCTGGCCGAGGTGGCGGCGCTGTGGGAGGTGACCGGGGAGGAGGTGGCCGCGATCCACTCGGGCACCGCGTTCCGGGTGGCCTTCTGCGGGTTCGCTCCCGGGTTCGGCTACCTCACCGGACTGCCCGCCCGCCGGCACGTGCCCCGGCGGGCGACGCCCCGTACCTCGGTGCCGCCCGGCTCGGTCGGGCTGGCCGGTCCGTACACGGGGGTGTACCCGCGCGCCTCCCCCGGCGGCTGGCAGCTCATCGGCCGTACCGACGCGGTGCTGTGGGACGTGACGCGCGAACCCGCCGCGCTGCTGGCGCCCGGCACCCGGGTGCGCTTCGAGGCGGTCCCGTGACGGGCGGTGCGGCGGGCGGCACGACGGGCGGTGCCGTGCTGGAGGTGGTGCGGGCCGGCGCGCTGACCACCGTGCAGGATCTGGGCCGGGTGGGCCACGCTCATCTGGGCGTGCCGCGCTCGGGCGCCCTGGACGCCCCCGCGCACCGGCTCGCCAACCGGCTGGTGGGCAACCCGGCCGGGGCCGCCGGTCTGGAGACCACCCTCACCGGCTGCGCGGTGCGCGTGACCGGACACCCCGTCACCGCGGCGGTGACGGGCGCCCCGTGCCCGGTGCGGATCGACGGCCGTCCGGCGCCCTGGGGCGCGGCGGTACGAGTGCCGGCGGGGGCCGTGCTGGACGTCGGCCCCGCGCGGGCCGGGGTGCGCTGCTGCCTGGCCGTGGCGGGCGGCATCACCGTCGAGCCGGTGCTGGGCAGCCGCTCCACCGATCTGCTGTCCGGTCTCGGCCCGGCACCGCTGGCCGAGGGGGTGCGGCTGCCCGTGGGGCCGGCGCCGGGGCCCGTCCCCCGGTGCGGCCCCGTTCCGGCGCCGGGGCCGCCGGGCGGCGAGCTGGTGCTGCCGGTGGTCCTCGGGCCGCGCGACGACTGGTTCACGCCCGGCGCGCTGCGCACCCTGGCGGCGCGGACCTACCGGGTGGCCGCCGCGAGCAACCGCGTCGGCCTGCGCACCGAGGGACCCGCCCTGGAACGCGCCCGGGAGGGCGAACTGCCCAGCGAGGGCATGGTGGCGGGCGCGGTCCAGGTACCGCCCGACGGCCGGCCGGTGGTCTTCCTCGCCGACCACCCCACCACGGGCGGCTATCCGGTGATCGGGGTGGTGCCCGGCCGGGCGCTGGCGGCCGCCGCGCAGGCGGTGCCGGGGCTGGCGGTGCGCTTCGTCCCGCTGCGCCGCTGAGGCACTGAGCCGCTGAGCCACTGAACCGGTCGACGGTTGCCGCCGGAGCGGTGATCCGGCGGCCCGTGGCGGCACGTCAGAACGCTCTTCGGCCAATGTCGGCCGGAGCGTTGAGGGCGGCAAACGGAACCCTTACCGTCGTTTTCCAGTCGGTTGACGGATCGGTTGGCACAGGAGGACGTCATGAAACGGACCAGGGCCGCTCTCGCGGCCGTTGTCGGCAGCTTATTGATCTTGTTAGGCGGTGTCGCCCCCCTGTCCTCGGCGTCCGCCGCCTCGCTGGTGGAGGTGCCGGACTTCGGCAGCAACCCGGGCGGCCTTCGCATGCACGTGTACGCGCCGGACTCGCTTCCGGACAACCCGGCGGTCGTGGTGGCGATGCACGGCTGCGGCGGGTCGGGGCCCGGCTTCTTCCAGAGCAGCGAGTTCGCCTCGCTGGCCGACCGGCACGGTTTCGTCGTCGTCTACCCGTCCGCGACGAAGCAGACGGCGATGGGCACCTGCTTCGACGTGTGGTCCGACGCCTCCAAGCGCCGCGGCGGCGGCAGCGACCCGGCCTCGATCGTCTCGATGGCCGAGTACGCCCAGCAGCGCTACGGCGGCGATCCGCAGCGGACGTTCGTCACCGGCAGTTCCTCCGGCGGCATGGAGACCAACGCCCTGCTGGCGCTCTACCCGGACGTGTTCAGGGCCGGAACGGTGTTCATGGGCGTCCCCTTCAACTGTTTCGCGAACGAGGCCGACTTCCCGCCGTGGACCAGCAAGTGCGTCAACGGGAGCATGCACCGGACCCCGCAGGAATGGGGCGACGCGGTCCGGCAGGCGTACCCCGGCTACAGCGGTGAGCGTCCCCGGGTCCAGCTGTGGCACGGCACGGGCGACACCCTCGTGCCGTTCCAGCTCCTGGAGGAGCAGGTCAAGCAGTGGACGAACGTCTTCGGTCTGGGCCAGACCCCGACTTCGACGGACCAGCCGCAGCCGAGCTGGAACCGGCAGCGCTTCGCCGGCCCGGACGGCACCGTGCGGGTGGAGGCCATCAGCGTCTCGGGCGCCGGGCACAGCCTGCCGATGGGCGGCATGGCCGCCGCCGCGGTCGAGTTCTTCGGGCTGTCGGGCGGCCCCTCCTGAGCGCACCCGGACACCTGGGCACCTGAACACCGCCCGGTGGCGGCGGAGCGGTCCGCCGCCACCGGTCCTCCGCCGGGGGCACCGCCGAGGTGCTCCCGGCGGCACGGGTGTTCACGCCCGTCCCGCCCCCTCCCCGTGGGAGTCCCCCCGGCGGCCGGTCTCCCGCTCCCGCCGCCCGGCACCGGAATCCGCGGCGTCCTCCCCGGCGCTCCGGGGACGCTCCGCCTCGACGCCCTTCAGCGGCTCCCCTTCGACGGTGCCGCCGCCGGAGAACCCCTCCGCGGCGCTCGCCGTGCCGGGGACGACGCGGTGCTCCATCTGCGTCTCCCGGCCGGAGTGGGCGCCCGGCCCCCGGTCGGCCGGGTCCGTCCGGCCGCCCTCCGGGCGGTGCGCCGCCGCGGCGTCCCGCCGGTCCTTCCGGTCTTCCCGGTCGTCGTGGTCGTCGTGGTGCCTGTTCGTTCCGCCCATGACCGTCCGTCCTCGCCGTTCCTCTGTCCGGATCCGGGCCCGCCGGCCGTACCGGCCGGTGCGGCCGACTCCCCGCGATCTTCGGTGTACGGCGCAGGTACCCGGTGGAACCACCCGGAAACGGCCGCTCGCCGGGCCGCTCCGGGTCAGCTCATCCGGACGCCGACGAGGCAGGTGTCGTCGTCGGTGTCGGAGTTGCTGTAGGTCAGCATCCGGTCCAGGCGCTGGTCGAGGGTCTCGCCGGATTCCCGGGCGATGGCCAGGAGCCGGTCCAGTGCCTCCTGGAGGGAGCTGTCCCGGCGCTCGATCAGCCCGTCGGTGTACATCAGCAGCACGTCGCCGCTCTCCAGCTCCAGCCGCTCCTCCTCGTAGTCGGCGTCCGGCACGGCGCCCAGCAGCAGTCCGCCGACCAGGGGCAGCGCGGCGGCCCGTCCCCCGCGCACCAGGACCGGGGGCGGGTGCCCGGCCCGGGCCCAGCGCAGGGTGCGGGTGCCGGGGTCGTACAGTCCGCACACCGCGGTGGCCGTGACGTTCTCGGTGAGGTGGTGGGCGACGGTGTTCAGCCAGGACATGAGCTGGGCCGGGCCGGCGCCGGTGGTGGCCAGCCCGCGCAGTGCGTTGCGCAGCACCACCATGCCGGTGGCCGCGTCGATGCCGTGGCCGGCCACGTCGCCGACGGACAGCAGGACCTGGCGGGACGGCAGCACGACGGCGTCGTACCAGTCGCCGCCGACCAGGTGGTCCTTCTCGGCGGGGCGGTAGCGGACGGCGATGTGCAGGCCCTCCGCCTCGATGGGGCCCCGGGCGGGAGGCATGATGGCGCGCTGGAGCTGCAGGGCCATGCGGTCGCGCTCGACGGCCTCCTGCTCGCTCTGGGCGAGCTGGTCACGGGTGGCGCCCAGGGCGACCTCGGTCCAGTGCTGGGCGGAGACGTCCTGGTAGGCGCCGCGCACCGCGACCAGCCGTCCCTCGGCGTCGAGGTCGGGCTCGGCGATCACCCGGATGTGCCGCACGATCCCGTCGGCCCGCCGCAGCCGGAAGGCCTCGGAGGCGGGGCGGCGGTGGTGGAACAGGGTGCGCAGGAAGCGCCCGATGACGGCCTCGTCGTCGGGGTGGGTGTGGACGGGGAGCTGCTCCAGGGGGATGGGCGCGGCGGTCGGCGGCAGTCCGTGGAGGGCGAACAGCTGGCTGTTCCAGATGATCTCGCCGGTCGCGAGGTTCTCCTCGAACCCGCCGATGCGGCCCAGCCGCTGGGCGTGCTGCAGCACCCGTGCCAGCCGGGCCGCCTCGTCCTGCACCCGCCAGATCAGCAGCACGCTGTCCCCGTGCCGGCTGACGCTGACACCCGCCTCCACGGACAGCGGCACCTGGCCGACCATCGCGCGCAGCACCATCCGCTCGGCGCGGAAGGGCTCCCCGGTGGCATGGACGTGCTCGATCCTCTCGAACAGACCGCTCTCGCCGATCGCCAGCGGATAGGCCTCCAGCAGCAGTGTCCCGGTGACGGAGGAGCGGGGCCGCCCCGCCGGGTCGACGAAGTGGCTGCTGACGTGGTGGATGCGGAAGTCGGCGAGCCGGCCGTCGGCGTCCAGCTGGGGCACGAGCACCAGGGCCGGGTCCAGCAGGCCGTCGGCGAAGTCCGCCAGTTCCGAGAGCCCCGGGGGGCGCGGCCGCGGGGAGTGGCGCGGTCCCTCGATCTCCTCGGGGAGGGCGTCCAGGGTGTGGGCGCACAGCTCCGCCAGCGCCTCGATCTGCCGCTGGACCTGCGGCGGCTGCGGCTGCTCGAGCGCGCCGGGCCAGCAGATCTCCAGCACGCCCAGGACCCGCCCGCCGGTGCCGGCCGGCACCGTCACCCGGCAGCCCTCGGGGGCCTGCCGGCGGCCTAGGGTGGGCAGCCCGGACTCGGCCGGAGACGGGAACCACACGGCGCGGCGCTCGGTGAGCGCCCGGCGGGCGAGCGTGGCCACCCCGGGCGGTACGTAGTGCCAGCGGGCGGCCTCCTCCGGGGCGAAGCCCGCGCAGCCGGCCAGGGTGAGGGAGGAGTCGGTGCCGGCGGCCCAGACGGCCACGGCCATGGCGCCCAAGGGGGTGAGCGCGTGTTCCAGCAGGGACTCGGCGACCGCCTGGGTGTCGTCCGCGGCCAGCGCGCCGCTCTCGGCGGTGCGCAGCCGCACCGGCAGCGAGGGGGTGGCCTCGTCCTCCCCCGAGTTCCCGGAGTTCCCGGAGTTTCCGGGCCGCCCGGGGCCGCCGGACTCCGCCGCCCGCGCCCGCGCCTCCTCCCGGGCCCGGGCCACGAACTCGTGGGCCGCCTCGGTGAGGCGGTCGCGGGCCGCCTGGTTGATCAGGTCGACGGCCAGCTCCAGCTGGGAGGTGTCCGCCTGCTCGGCGAGGACCGTCAGCTGCCGGGCGGCCTGCGCCGGTCCGCAGCCCAGCCGTTCGACCAGGATGCCCTTGGCCATCTCGATCAGGGCGCGCCCCTCGGCGGCCGCATGGGCCCGGCGCACCTCGCGGCGGAGCCGCTCGACGGTGGCGGCCAGTCTGCCCAGGCCGGCGGCGTCGGTGCCGTTCCGCGGCGGCGTCTCCCACTGCCGCTCCCCGTCCCGCCGCTCTCCGTTCGGCACCACGGTCACGGTGTCCGGCGCCGGGGTGTCGCCGGCGGACGCCACCGGAAGCGGCTCCCTCTCCGGGACAGCCCTCGGCGGTCCGTCCTGCCGGACGGACTCGTCCGGCCGCTGGGTGTCCACTGCGCTACTCCTCGGGGAGATGGTCGACGGGCGTAAGGGCCGGCCGGGCGGTGGCCGCGCCTGCGGCGCGGTGCCCGGCGACGCGGGCTACAGGTCCAGGCAGCGCTGGATGCACGCGACGAGATCACGCGCGTCCAGCGGCTTGGTGACGTAGTCGCTGGCCCCGGCGGCGAGGCTCTTCTCCCGGTCCCCGGGCATGGCCTTGGCCGTCACCGCGATGACGGGCAGCCCGGCGTACTCCGGCATCGCCCGGATCGCCGCGGTGGCGGCGTAGCCGTCCATCTCCGGCATCATCACGTCCATCAGGACCAGGTCGACCTCGGGGTGGGCGGTGAGGCAGTCGATGCCCTTGCGGCCGTTGTCGGCGTGCAGGACGTGCATGCCGTGGAGCTCCAGGATGCCGGTGAGGGCGTAGACGTTGCGGGCGTCGTCGTCGACGACGAGCACGGTGCGGCCCGCCAGCGTCCCGTCGGCCTCCTTCGGTTCGAACGTCTCGGTGGTCTCCTCGGGCCGCACCAGCGGGAGCACGTCGCCGGGCTCCTCCGCGGTCAGGTGCAGCGCTATGCGCTCGCGCAGCTCGTCCAGGCCGGCGAGCAGCTCCAGCGGCTGCCGCCGGGCACGGTTCTGCAGCGCCCGTTCCTGGTCCGGGTCCAGCCGCCGGTTGTTGTGGGCCAGGACCGGGACCCGGCCCAACGCGGCGTCGCCCTCCATGGCCTCCAGGAAGCGCAGCGCGGTGCCGTCGGCCAGGTCGAGCTGCAGCACGACGCAGTGGCAGTCCTCCGCGGCGAGCGCGGCGGCCGCCTCCTGCTCCCCGACGGCGGTGACGATCTCCACCGGTCCGCGCGGGTCGCCGGGACCGGTGCCGTCCGCGAGATCGGCCACGGCGTTCTCGGCGACCAGTGACAGCAGACCGCGGGGGCGGTCCTCGATGACCAGCAGCCGCCGCTTCTGCGGGCGCGGCGGAGCGGTGGCGCCGCTCCCCTCCGGGGCGGCACCGGCGCCGACGACCTCCTCCCACGGGAGTTCGTCCTCGCCGGGCCCGGCGGCCGGCCGGTCCCGGAAGTCGGGACGGGCCACGGGCAGGTAGAGCGTGAAGGTGCTGCCCTGCTCCGGGGCGCTCTCCACGGTGATGGCGCCGCCCAGCAGATAGGCGATCTCCCGGCTGATGGACAGGCCCAGCCCGGTGCCGCCGTACTTGCGGCTGGTGGTTCCGTCGGCCTGCTGGAAGGCTCCGAAGATGGTCTCCAGCTGCTGCTCGGGGATGCCGATGCCGGTGTCCTCCACCCGGAAGGCGACGGCCGCGCCGTGCAGCCGGACGGTGGAGGGCAGCTCGTCCGGGGCGACCGGCTCGATCCGCAGGCGGACGCCGCCGGACTCGGTGAACTTCACCGCGTTGGACAGCAGGTTGCGCAGCACCTGGCGCAGCCGGGAGTCGTCGGTGAACAGGTCGACGGGGACGCCCGGCGCGGTGCTGATGGTGAAGTCGAGGCTCTTCTGCGTGGTCAGCGGCCGGAAGGTGGCCTCGACGTAGTCCAGCAGACGGCGCAGCGGGAGCCGTTCGGGGTTGATGTCCATCTTCCCCGCCTCGACCTTGGACAGGTCCAGGATGTCGTTGATCAGCTGGAGCAGGTCGGAGCCGGCGGAGTGGATGATGCCCGCGTACTCCACCTGCTTGGGAGTGAGGTTGCGGGTGGGGTTCTGGGCCAGGAGCTGGGCGAGGATCAGCAGGCTGTTGAGCGGGGTGCGCAGTTCGTGGCTCATGTTGGCCAGGAACTCCGACTTGTACTTGGAGGCCAGCGACAGCTGCCGGGCCCGCTCCTCCAGTTCCTGCCGGGCCTGCTCGATCTCCAGGTTCTTGGTCTCGATGTCGCGGTTCTGCGAGACCAGCAGGGCGGCCTTCTCCTCCAGCTCGGCGTTGGAGCGCTGAAGCTCCTCCTGCTGTGTCTGGAGTTCCTCCGAGCGGGCCTGGAGTTCACCGGCCAGCCGCTGCGACTCCTGGAGCAGCTCGTCGGTGCGGGCGTTGGCGACGATGGTGTTGACGTTGACGCCCACGGTCTCCATCAGCTGGCCGAGGAAGTCCCGGTGCACCGCGGTGAAGGGGCTGACCGAGGCCAGCTCGATGACGCCGAGCACCTGGTCCTCCGCGAGGATCGGCAGCACGATCAGGCTGCTCGGCTGGACGGCGCCCAGCCCGGAGGAGACGGTGACATAGCCGGGCGGCAGGTCGTCGACGGTGATGGTGCGGCGGCTGCGGGCCGCCTGGCCGACCAGGGACTGGCCCAGCCGGAAGCGCGGCGCCTCCCCGGCGCCCCCGGCGCCCCCGGCGACCTCCGGGTGGCCGTAGGAGCCGATGAGGCGCAGCTCCGTCTCGCCGGCGGCGCCCTCCTCGGCGAGGTAGAAGGCGCCGTACTGCGCGCCGACCAGCGGGGTCAGCTCGTCCATGATCAGCTCGGCCACGACCGACAGGTCGCGGCGGCCCTGCATCAGGCCGGATACCCGGGCCAGGTTCGTCTTGAGCCAGTCCTGCTCCTGGTTGGCCCGGGTCGTCTCGCGCAGGGACTGCACCATGAAGTTGATGTTGTCCTTGAGGTCGGCGACCTCGCCGGAGGCGTCCACGGTGATGGAGCGGGTCAGATCGCCCTCGGCGACGGCGCTGGTGACCTCGGCGATGGCACGCACCTGCCGGGTCAGGTTCCCGGCCAGCTCGTTGACGTTCTCCGTCAGCCGCTTCCAGGTGCCCGAGACGCCCTCAACCTCCGCCTGGCCGCCGAGCCGACCCTCGCTGCCGACCTCGCGGGCCACCCGGGTGACCTCCGCGGCGAACGAGGAGAGCTGGTCGACCATCGTGTTGATGGT
Source organism: Streptomyces carminius (assembly GCF_002794255.1). Lineage (GTDB taxonomy): Bacteria > Actinomycetota > Actinomycetes > Streptomycetales > Streptomycetaceae > Streptomyces > Streptomyces carminius. Next base: position 155,093 of record NZ_PGGW01000066.1, on the reverse strand, counting down.
GGTCTTCAGCTCCAGGATCTCGCCCCGGGCGTCGACGTCGATCTTGCGGGTGAGGTCGCCCTGGGCGACGGCGGTGGTCACCTGGGCGATGTTGCGCACCTGGCCGGTCAGGTTGTTCGCCATGGAGTTGACGTTGTCGGTCAGGTCCTTCCACGTCCCCGACACCCCGGGCACGTGCGCCTGACCACCGAGCATGCCCTCGGTGCCCACCTCGCGCGCCACCCGCGTCACCTCGTCGGCGAACGAGGACAGCGTGGTCACCATGGTGTTGATCACGTCCGCGAGGGCGGCGACCTCGCCCTTGGCCTCGACGGTGATCTTCTGCGACAGGTCGCCGCGGGCGACGGCGGTGGCCACCTGGGCGATGGACCGCACCTGGCCGGTCAGGTTGGAGGCCATGACGTTGACGTTGTCGGTCAGGTCCTTCCACGTCCCCGACACCCCGGGCACGTGCGCCTGACCGCCCAGGTTGCCCTCGGTGCCCACCTCGCGCGCCACCCGCGTCACCTCGTCGGCGAACGACGAGAGCTGGTCGACCATCGTGTTGATGGTCTCCTTCAGCGCCAGGATCTCCCCGCGGGCGTCCACCCGGACCTTCTGCGACAGGTCGCCCTTGGCGACCGCGGTGGCCACCTGGGCGATGGACCGCACCTGGCCGGTCAGGTTCCCGGCCATGGAGTTCACCGAGTCGGTCAGGTCCCGCCAGGTGCCGGAGACGCCCTTGACGTCCGCCTGGCCGCCCAGGATGCCCTCGGTGCCCACCTCGCGCGCCACCCGGGTGACCTCGTCGGCGAACGCGGAGAGCTGGTCGACCATCGTGTTGATGGTGTTCTTCAGCTCCAGGATCTCGCCCCGGGCGTCGACGGTGATCTTCTGCGACAGGTCGCCCTTGGCGACCGCGGTGGTCACCTGGGCGATGGACCGCACCTGGGTGGTCAGGTTGCCCGCCATGAAGTTCACCGAGTCGGTCAGGTCCCGCCAGGCCCCGCCGACCCCCGGCACCTGCGCCTGGCCGCCGAGCCGGCCCTCGCTGCCGACCTCCCGGGAGACCCGGGTCACCTCGGAGGTGAACAGCGACAGCTGGTCCACCATGCCGTTGAAGACCGTGGCGATCTCGCCCAGCAGGCCGTCGGCGCCGTCCGGCAGCCGGGTGCCGAAGTCGCCGTCCCGGACCGCGGTGAGCCCGGCCAGGAGCTGCCGCAGCTCCTGGTCGCCGGCCTTGCCGGCACTCCGGGTGCCCCGGCCGCGCCCGCCACCGGGACGTGCCTCCCCCACCGTGGTGTCAACCATGTCCGCCCTCGCTCCGTCGTCCGCCACCAGGGCCCGCCACGTACGGCAGCCGGCCCGTCCGCCCGTACCGGCGGAGGAGCGACGCGGCTGCACCACGTTCGTGAACCGACATGTCCGCCGTTTGGCGGACACACAAACGCCCCCGAGGCTATCCCAAGCCCGGCCGTCACCGGATCGGCACCTCCGTGGAGATCCGCACACATCTCCGCCGTCCCGGCGGACGGACCGCCGACGGCACGGTCCGCCGGACGGCCACGAAAGGTTCCCCCGCCGGTCGCCCCTCGTTGGGGGACGGCCCGCCACCGCGCTGCCTACGGTGATCACGGTCGATCCCACCCCCCGCGTCGTCCACCGCGTCCGAGAGGGACACCATGACCAGCACGCCCACCGACGGAACGAACCGCTCCGGTTTCGCGCGGCGCAGTCTGCTGCGGGGCACCGCGGCGGCCGCGGCCGCCGGCCTCCCCTTCCAGGCCCTCACCGCCCGCACGGCGGCGGCCGTACCCGCCAAGTTCGACCACGACCCCGGCTACGGCCCGCTGCGCCCGGTGAAGGACCAGGCCACCGGCCTGGAGCTGCTGGCGCTGCCGCGCGGCTTCGAGTACCTCTCCTACGGCTGGACCAACGACCCGATGGACGACGGGATCCGCACCCCGGGCGCGCACGACGGCATGGCCGCCTTCCGGTACGGCGACCGGGTCCACCTGGTGCGCAACCACGAGCGCGGCGCCGGCCCCGCCTTCACCTCCCCCGCGTACAACCCCGCCGCCGGCGGCGGGACCACCACCCTGGTCTTCGACCCGGACGCCGGGCAGTGGCTGGAGTCCTACGGCAGCCTCGGCGGCACCATCCGCAACTGCGCCGGCGGCCCGACCCCGTGGAGCACCTGGCTGACCTGCGAGGAGACCTTCGGCACCACCGCGGGCAAGCGGCACGGCTACATCTTCGAGGTCGCCTCGCGGGGCAAGGGCGACCCCACCCCGCTGACCGCCATGGGTCGCTTCAACCACGAGGCCGTCGCCGTCGACCCGACGACCGGCTACATCTACGAGACCGAGGACCGGGGCGACGCCTGCCTGTACCGCTTCACCCCGGCGGTCCCCGGCGAGCTGTCCCGGGGCGGCAGGCTGGAGGCGCTGCGTCTCGGAGAGGCGTCCTACGACACCCGCCGCGACGGCTCGCGGTCCTACGGCACCGTCTCCTGGGTGCCGGTCGGCGACGTCGACCCGGACGGCGACACGCTCCGCCACCAGGCCCAGGCCAACGGCGCCGCCGTCTTCAGCCGCCTGGAGGGCGCCTGGTACGGCAACGACCGGATCTACGTCATCACCACCGACGGCGGTCCCGCCCGGCAGGGCCAGGTCTTCGAGCTCGACCCGGTCACCGACGAGTTCCGGGTGCTGTTCGCCTCCCCCGGCGCCGAGGTCCTCAACGCTCCGGACAACATGTGCGTCAGCCCGCGCGGCGGCCTGGTGCTGTGCGAGGACGGCGGCGGCACCGAGTACGTCCACGGTCTGACCCCGGAGGGCGAGATCTTCCGCTTCGCGGCCAACACCGTGGACCTGCGCGGCGGCACCGCGGGCAAGGACGTGGCGGCGGCCGACCACACCGGCTCGGAGTGGGCCGGTTCGGTGTTCGAGCCCAAGAACGGCAACTGGCTGTTCGTGAACGTCCAGACCCCCGGCATCACCTTCGCGATCACCGGCCCCTGGCGGCGCGGCGCCCTGTGATCCCGGCCCGTCCCCGTACGGTACGGCGGTCCCGCGCGGGCGGGGCCGCCGTACGCCGGCCGGCACGGCGGAGCCGCCTTGCCACCCCGGGTGCCCGCCGGAGAGCGTGGCGGGCACCCGGCCGCCCGGCGTGCCCCGCGTATCACCCGGACAACGGCTGGGATCCCGCCTGCGCCCTTGCTACGGTCGGCGCATGCCAGGCCGCCGCTACCACTCGCCCCGCCGCGTGGAGGCCGCTGCCGCGACCCGGCAGTCGATCCTGGACGCCGCCAAGGAGCTCTTCGCCACCCACGGCTACGTGGCCACCACCGTCACCCGGATCGCCGCCGCGGCCCGGGTCGGCACCAACACCGTCTACACCAGCACCGGCGGCAAACCGCAGATCCTGCGCGAGCTGGTCACCGCGAGCGTCGAGGACCCCATCGCCGAACGGACCCTCGCGCGGGTCGCGGCGGCCGGCGACGCCCACGACGTGGTCGCGTACGCCGTCGAGGGCATCCGCCGCGACAGCGAGAAACACGCCGTTGTCATCGAGATCCTCCTCGACGCGGCCTCGGTCGACGCGCACGCCGCCGAGGTGCTGCGCTTCGCCCAGGAGCGATTCCGTGACGCGCTGCGGACCATCGCCGACCGGCTCGCCGCGCTGGGCGCCCTGCGGGAGGGGCTCGACGCGGCGGACGCGACGGACGTGCTCTGGTACTACCTCGGCCTGTCGTCCTGGCGCGTGCTGGTGCGGGAGAACGGCTGGGACTGGGACACCGCCGAGCGGTGGCTGCGGAACCGGACCGTGGCCGCCCTGCTCACCGGGTGAGTGTGGCCTCCAGGACCGCGAACGGACTGTCCACCGGCCCTGGGACGCGCCGGTCGAGGGTGAACCCGGCACTGGCGAACAGCGCCGCGAACTCCGCCTCCCGGCGCTCGTGGCCCGACACCATGCCGAGCATGGTCAGATCGAGCAGCTTGCTCGGATGCGGCTCGTCGCCCTCCGACAGCACCGTCTCCACCACCACCAGCCGGGCGCCGTCGGGCGCCGCCTGCGCGATCCGGCCCAGGATGCGCGCACACGAGGCGTCGTCCCAGTCGTGCAGCACGGTGGACAGCAGGTAGACGTCCGCGGCCGGCACGCTCTCGAAGAAGTCACCGGCCTGTACCTCGATGCGGCCGGACATCCCCTGGTCGGCCAGCCGTGCGCGGGCGGTGGGCACCACGTGCTCCACGTCGAGGACGATGCCGCGTCGGCCGGGTTCGTCGGCCAGCAGCCGGGCCAGCACGGAGCCGTCGGCGCCGCCGATGTCGGCAACCACCTCACCGGCCGGGAGCCGGTAGCCGGCCAGTGCGGCGTCCTTGGGGCCGTACGTCAGGTTCGCCATCGCCGACGCCATCACGGGCATGTGCTCCGGGTGGGCGCCCAGCCACTCCACGAAGGACTGCCCGAAGTGCGCCGTGGCCGCCGGGATGCCCGTACGGACGGTGGTGACCAGCTCGGAGAAGGGCGCGTAGTGCGTCTCCATCCACATGATCGCCACGTCGCGCACCGAACCGGGCACATCCGCCGCCAGCGTGGAGCCGAGCGGGGTGAGCGCGAAGGCGTCCTCACCGTGATGGGTCACCACCCCGATGCCGGAGAGGACGTGCAGCAGCCGCCCCAGCGCGACGGCGTCCGTCTCCGTGGCCTCCGCCAACTCCTCGACCGTCATCGGGCCGCCGTGCAGCGCCGTGGCCACACCGAGCTTGGCCAGCGCGTACAGCGCCTGGGACTGCTGGAAACCGGAGAGCAGGCGCAGCATCTCCAGGGACCGCTCGGACGCGGACGCCTCGGGTGCCGTCGTGACCGGGACCGTCGCCGCGTCGGCCTGCGAGGGAGTGGGCGCGGGAGTCATGGGCCTCTCCAGAATGCGCAAGAATTCATGGTAATCAAACTACCACGAAATCATGTCACGCCGTCGTGGCGGTCGGACCGCCGCGGCCAGGCCGGTGACCTGGTTCCGGGCGGTGGAACGGTCGGTCATCCCGGCGCGGCACTCGGGAGCGGTGGGGCAACGGCGCCGGGAACCGGTCCCGGTGCGGTTCGGTCAGCCATGACGGCAGCACAGGCGCGGATCTCCCCATTGATCACAGAATTGACCACAGAGCACCGCAAACTCCACGATCATCAGGTCCTGCGCCTGTTCTGCTCCCGGGGTCGTCCACCACGCCTGTCCGGGCGAGCTCTTAGGATGCCCCCGTGGCGGGAGAACGCGATCTTCGAAGACTGCTGGCCGGACTGCGTCCGGAGCTCGATCCGGGCGAGTACGTCTTCACCACCGTCCCCGGCGACCGGATTCCGCCGGGCCTGGCCCCCGTGGTCACCGTCGCCGAGCCCGAGGGCCTCACCCTGGTGCTGCGCCGGGCGGAGGCGGAGCGGGCCGGGCTGCCCCACGACTACACCGCGGGCCGGATCGTCCTGCGGGTCCACTCCGCGCTCGACGCCGTGGGACTGACGGCGGCCGTCGCCGCGGAACTCGCCGCGGCGGGGCTGAGCTGCAACGTGGTGGCCGGTTTCCACCACGACCACCTCTTCGTACCCCATGAGCGGGCACGGGAGGCGCTGGACCTGCTGCGGGCCCTGGCCGCCCGGTCCGGTACCGCCTCCTGACGCGGCACTAGGCTCCGACCAGGCCGTACTCCGGCCGTCCCGCCGCGCGGTAGACGTGGATCGCGACCCCGGTGCCGGTGGTCCTGCTCTCCACCGCCTCCAGGGCGGTGGGCACCGTCCCGTCGGCGAACAGGCGCTTCCCGCTCCCCAGCAGCACTGGGAAGACCATCAGGCGGTACTCGTCGATCAGGCCGTGCGCCATCAGGCCGTGCGCGAGGTTACCGCTGCCGTGGATCTGCAGCTCTCCGTCCAGCCGCTCCTTCAGCGCGGCCACCTCCTTGACGGCGTCCCCGCCGAGCAGGGTGGAGTTGTGCCACCCGGCCGACTCCAGGGTCCGGGAGGCGACGTACTTGGGCAGGGTGTTGAGCCTGCCCGCGACGGGGTCGTCCGCGTCGGTGACCTGCGGCCAGTAGGCGGCGAAGATCTCGTACGTGCGGCGGCCCAGCAGGAAGCCGGTCACCGTGCCGAAGGTCTCGTCCACGAAGCGGCCCAGTTCCTCGTCGAAGTGGGGCGCCACCCAGCCGCCGTGTCCGAAGCCGCCGTCGCGGTCCTCGTCCGGGCCGCCGGGCGCCTGTACGACCCCGTCCAGGGTCATGAACGCGGTCAGTGTCACCTTGGCCATGGTCTGCTCCTGTCTGCCGTGCCGTTCCCCGTTCCGGGGTGTTCACGGGGGTAGGACGCCCCGGCGGCCCGGAACTCATCGGTGCCCGGCACCTGTCCACCGCCTGTCCACCGCCGCTCCGTGCCGCCGCCGCGCGAGGATGAGGATGAGGATGGGGCCATGCTGCCGGCCGAGGTCGCCCACATCTCCCGCCGGGTCGCGGACACCCCCTCGCGCACCGGGAAGACCGCCCTGCTCGCCGGGCTGCTCCGCCGGACCTACTCCGCGGACGCCCCGGTCGTCATCACCTGTCTGGCGGGCCGGCTCCCGCAGCGCCGGACCGGGATCGCCCGGAAGGCGCTGCGCGAGGAGGTGTCCCCGGCAGCCGAGTCCACCCTGGCCGTGCGGGAGACGCACCCGACGCCGGACGAGATCGCCGCCGTCTCCGGCAAGGGGGCGCAGGCCGCGCGGACGGCTGCCGCGCGGCCTGCCGGCCGCCGCCACCGCCGAGGAGCAGCGCTTCCTGACCGGGCTGATCGGCGGCGAGTCGCGGCAGGGCGCGCTGGACGCGCTCGCCGCCGAGGCCCTGGCGGCGGCCGTGGGCGCGGCGCGTCGGCGGAGACCGGCGGCACCGGGTGAGGCCCTGTCGCCGGGCGGCGGCACGCGGCTCTAGGCTTTCCGGTACGAGCGCCGTCCGACGGGAGGGACCGCACCGTGACCGAACGCAAACCGCCCGGCGTCGACTTCGAGACCTGGGCCGACCGGCAGATCCGCGAGGCGGCCGAGCGCGGCGACTTCGAGAACCTGCCCGGCTTCGGCAAACCGCTGCCCGATCTGGAGGCGCCCTACGACGAGCAGTGGTGGGTGAAGAAGAAGATGCGCCGCGAGGGGCTGTCCTTCCTGCCGCCCGCGCTGGCTCTGCGCAAGGAGGCGGAGGACGCCCTGGCCGCCGCCCGCCGGGCACCCTCCGAGAGCGAGGCGCGGCGGATCGTGGCCGGGATCAACGAGAAGATCGCCGCGGCGCTCCGCAGGCCGCCGCCGGGCCCGCCGCTCAATCTGGCGCCCTTCGACCCCGAGGAGGTCGTACGGGAGTGGCGCGAGGGCCGCGCCACCTGACGGGCACCGCGGGACGGTGTTCGCGAGGTGTTGGCCCGCCGTTCGGCCGCCGCGCCTGACGGGCGCCGGGCGCCCGGCCGTAGGGTGCGGCCGTGGAGGGTGAACAGCGGCGCGAAGGGCGGTGGGACCTGCCCCGGGTCCTCCGCCGGCCCGCGGTCCTGACGGCCGCGGGGCTGGCGGCCGTCGCCGGGATCGTCGTTCTGAGCGTGTGGTACGACAGGGCGACCTGGGACGACGACGAGCTGGAGGACGCCGTCCACGCCGCGGCCTCCGCCCTGGAGGCGTATCCGCACCTCCTCCCCGGCCCCGATGTCCCCGACCGCGCGGCCGAGGCGGCGGTCAGGGACGCGATCGTGGCGCGCAGGGGCGCTCGGACCCCCTCCGGCGGGGTCCACGTCAAGCGGTACAGCAGCCGGCACGGCCTCTACGACATCCGCGCGGACGGCGTGGCCGAGTCCGACGACGTCCTCTGCCTCCGGATCCGGCCGCCGGACCCTCCGCGGGAGGGACCCTTCGACGACCGGAGCCGCGTGCGGGTCCGCGAGGGACGCTGCGAACCGCCGGTCCCCCTTCCCTCCTGGGCCGTCTCCCCGTCACCCCGGCCCTCGGCGACGGCTCCGGAGCCGGTTCCGGAGAAAGGCCCCGGCTGACCGGGGCCTTTCTCCGCGTGGCAGCGGTCCCGCTCAGCCCTCGGTACCGGGGGCCGGCGGCACCGCGTTGTCGCGGACCACCCCGGCGTACCAGCGGGCGCTCTCCTTGGGGATGCGCCGGCGGGTGGCGTAGTCGACGTACACCGCGCCGAACCGCTTGCTGTAGCCGTAGCCCCACTCGAAGTTGTCCAGCAGGGACCACAGGAAGTAGCCGCGCACGTCCGCGCCGTCCTGGACGGCCCGGTGCACCGCCGACAGGTGGCCGTGCAGGTAGGAGATGCGCTCCGGGTCGACGACCCGGCCCTCGGGGTTGACGTAGTCGTCGAACGCCGCGCCGTTCTCGGTGATCATCACCGGTGTCCCGGGGAAGTCGTCGCGCACCCGGCACAACAGCTCGTACATGCCGTCGGGGTCCACCGTCCAGCCCATGGCCGTGCGGGGGCCGGGCGTGCTGTGGAAGGCCACGTCGTCGGCGCCCGGCCAGGGGCTGTGCTCGCTCACCCCGTGGCCGTCGTCGCCGTGGGAACCGGGGCCGGAGGCGGCGGAGACGAGGGTGGGGCTGTAGTAGTTGACGCCCAGGAAGTCGATCGGCTGGTGGATCGCCTCGGTGTCGCCCTCGCGCACGAACGACCAGTCCGTCAGGTGCGCGGTGTCGCGCAGGACGTCCTCGGGGTACTCCCCGCGCAGCATGGGGCCGGTGAAGACCCGGTTGGCCACGCCGTCGATGCGGCGTGCCGCGTCGAGGTCCTCGGGGTTGTCGGTCAGGGACCGCACGTGGTGCAGGTTGAGCGTGACGGAGGTCTGGGCGTCGGCGGGCAGCACGGCACGCAGTGCCTGGGTGCCCAGGCCGTGGGCCAGGTTGAGGTGGTGGACGGCGCGCAGCGCGGCGGCCTGGTCGGTGCGGCCGGGGGCGTGGACGCCGGAGCTGTAGCCGAGGAAGGCCGAGCACCACGGCTCGTTGAGCGTCGTCCAGGTCTTGACGCGGTCGCCGAGCGCGCCGGCGACGAGGGAGGCGTACTCCGCGAACCGCTCGGCGGTGGCGCGCTCCGGCCAGCCCCCGGCGTCCTCCAGCTCCTGGGGCAGGTCCCAGTGGTAGAGGGTGGCCACGGGCCGGATGCCCCGCTCCAGCAGTCCGTCCACCAGGCGGCTGTAGAAGTCCAGGCCCTTGGCGGAGGCGGGTCCGCTGCCGCCGGGCTGGACGCGCGGCCAGGAGACGGAGAAGCGGTACGCGCCCACACCGAGCTCGGACATGATCGCGAGGTCGTCACGCCAGAGGTGGTAGTGGTCACAGGCGATGTCGCCGGTGTCCCCGTTGCGCACCTTCCCCGGGGTACGGGAGTAGGTGTCCCAGATGGAGGGAGTGCGGCCGTCCTCGTTCGCGGCGCCCTCGATCTGGTAGGCGGCGGTCGCGGTGCCCCAGACGAAGTCCGGTGGGAACACCCGGACGCCCTGGGCCTGCGCGGCGGGCTCGGCGGTGTGGGAGGAAATGGCCACGAAGGTCCTTCCTTCGAATCGTGTAAGGGGGTTTGCAAGAGAAGTGGAGAGAGGGGTGCGGGAAGGGCCGGCCCGGCGCGGTGCGCCGGGCCGGGGGCGTCAGCCCTTGACCGCGCCCTGCATGATGCCGCCGACGATCTGCTTGCCGAAGGCGATGAACATCACCAGCAGCGGCAGGGTGCCCAGCAGGGCGCCGGCCATGATGAGCGACTGGTCGCGCACGTATCCCGCGCTGAGCTGGGTCAGGGCCACCGGAATCGTGGGGTTGGTCATGTCGAGCACGATGAAGGGCCAGAAGAAGTCGTTCCAGGCGTGCACGAAGGTGATCATGAAGATCACCGCCATCGCGGGGCGGGCGACCGGCAGGACGACGCTCCAGAAGATCCGCAGGCTGTGCGCCCCGTCCACCCGGCCGGCCTCGATGAGCTCGTCGGGCAGCGCCTCCAGCAGGTACTGCCGCATGAAGAACACGCCGACGGCGCTGACCAGGGTGGGGAAGATGACGGCGGGCAGCTTCTGGCCCCAGCCCAGCTCGGTCATCATCATGAACAGCGGTACGACGCTCAGCTGCGGCGGCACCAGCATCGTGCCGATGACCAGCATCAGCAGGATGTTGCGGCCGCGGAAGCGCAGCTTGGCGAAGGCGAAGCCGGCCAGGGTGGCGAACAGGACGGTGGACAGGGCGATCGTGGTGGCGACGATGAAGCTGTTGACCAGCGCCGTGCCCATCGCCGCGTCCTGCCAGGCGGCCGAGAGGTTCTTGAACAGGTTGGGGCCGGGGAGGAACGGCGGCGGGGTCTGGGAGACCCGGGTGTTGTCCGTGGAGGCCGCCACCATCGTCCAGTACAGCGGGAACAGGGAGAACAGCGCGGCCAGCCCGAGCAGGATGTAGGCCACGGGCCCGGCCTTCTGCTGCTGTCCGGCCTTCGGGCGCAGGGACATGCGGAGCCGGCGGCTCGTGGGCGAAACGGTGTCCGCGATCGGCTCGGGTACGTCCGCCCGGGGGCGGGCGGTGTCGGTGGTCATGGGATTACCGCTCCCTGGTCAGGACGTGCGGGACTTGACGCGCTTGACGACGCGCTGCAGGACGAAGACGAGGATGAGCAGGAGGAACATCGCCCAGGCGACCGTGGCGGCCCGCCCCATCTCGTAGTTCTTCCAGCCCTCCTCGTACAGCAGCAGGCCGAGCGTCTGGTACTGGTTGTCCGCCCCGCCGCTGACACCGTTCGGGCCCTGGCCGAAGATCAGCGGCTCGCCGAAGAGCTGGGTGGCGCCGATGGTGGACAGCACGATGGTGAAGACGATCGTGGAGCGGATGCCGGGGATGGTGACCTTGGTGAACTGCTGCCAGCGCGACGCGCCGTCGATGGCCGCCGCCTCGTACCGGTCCTGGGGGATGGCCTGCATCGCGGCCAGGTACAGCAGGGCGTTGTAGCCGGTCCACCGCCAGATCACGATGGTGGAGATCGCGAACTGGGCGGGCCACTTGCTGTTCTCCCAGTCGACGTTGTCGACCCCGAACAGGCTCAGGAACCAGTTGATCATTCCGAAGTCGCGCTCGAAGAGCATGGTGAACACCAGCGCGGCGGCGGCGATCGAGGTCGCGTAGGGCGTCAGGGCGGCGACCCGGAAGAAGGCCGAGCCCTTCAGCTTGTAGTTCAGCAGGTGCGCCAGGCCGAGAGCCATCAGCAGCTGGGGAACGGTGGAGAGCACGCCGATGGTGAAGGTGTTCGCCAGCGCGTTCCAGAAGCGTTCGTCCTGCCAGAGCTCCGTGTAGTTCCCGAAGCCCTCCCAGTCCATGACGTCCATGGTCGCCAGCTCCACGTCGTGGAGGGAGATCCACGCCGTGTAGACCAGCGGGTAGAGGCTGAAGGCGCCGAAGACGACGAAGAAGGGGGCGACGAACGCGTAGGGCGCCGCCCTGATGTCGAAACGGTGGAGAAGAGTGCGCCACGCCTGCCGGGGGCGCGCCCCGTTCCGGTCGTCGGGGCTCTCCTTCGTGGGGCCGGCCGGCCCGCTCTGCGGCCCGTCGACGCCGGGAGCCGAGGTGGAGGTGGCCACGGAGGGCTTCCTTCCTGGAAAGTGCGTGGTGGAGACGGTGGGGACGAGGCCCCCGGTGGCCGCGCGGGGAGGCGGTGCCACCGGGGACCTCAGGGACGGGTGGAGCGGATCAGTCGACGGCCTTCTTGATGCGCTCGTCGGTGGTCTTCCACGCCTCCTCCGGGCTCTTGCCCTGCTCTACGAGCTGGAGGCCCTGGGAGAAGGTGTCCTTGATGGTGCCGTCCTTCGGGCCGAGCACCTGCTCGTCGGGGATGTCCTTGGCCGCGGCGCCGAAGATCTGCCCGATCGGGGCGTTGTTGAAGTACTCGGACTTCGCCTCGGTCACCGCCGGGGACTCCAGGGCCTTCGCGGAGGAGGGGAAGTTGCCGATCTCCTTGAAGATGTGCTCCTGCTGCTCCGGTGCGGTCAGCCAGGCCACCAGCTTCTTGGCCTCTTCCTTCACCTTGCTGTTCTCCATGACGCCCAGGAAGGAGCCGCCCCAGTTGGCGCCCTTGGGAGCCTTGGCGACGTCCCACTTGCCCTTGTTGGCGTCGCCGGCCTTCTCGCTGATGTGGGCGAGCATCCACGCCGGGCAGACGGTGGTGGCGAAGCTGCTGTTGGACAGACCGGGGTCCCAGCCGGGCTGGAACTGGCGCAGCTTGGCCGTCAGGCCGTCCTGGGCCGCCGCGGTGGACAGCTCCCAGGCGTCCTTGACGACCGGGTTGTCCTGGTAGATCAGCTCGCCGTCCTTGTTGTAGAACTGCTCCGAGCTGCCGTAGATCATGGCGTTGAACAGGCCGCTGGCGCTGTCCAGGAAGGCGGCGTCGCCCTTGAAGTTCTTCTCGAAGTCCTTACCGACCTCGACGTACTTCGACCAGTCGCCGTCCCAGAGCTTGGCGACCTCCTCGCGGTCGCTGGGCAGGCCCGCCTGCTCGAACATGTCCTTGCGGTAGCACACCGCCATCGGACCGATGTCCGTGCCCAGGCCGATGACCCTGCCCTCGCCGGTGGTGACCTGGCTCTGCTTCCAGGGCAGGAAGTGGTCGGTGCCCGACAGGTCCGCGAGGTCGGCGAACTTGTCGGCACGGGTGTCGGCGAGCTCCTTGGCCCGGCCGATCTCGATGCCCTGGATGTCCTTCAGACCGCTGCCGGCGGCCAGCCGGGTCTGCAGCGCCGTGTAGTAGGTCTGCTCGTCACCGGCGATCTCTTCCTTGATGACGATGTCCGGGTTCTCCTCCATGTACTTGTCGAGGAGGCCGGTCTCCTTGATACCCATGACACCGAACAGGCCCATGGTGATGACGGTCTTGCCGTCCTCGGTCTTTCCGCTGCCGCTGTCGTCGCCGCTCGAACAGCCCGCCACGAGCGTGAGGGCGGCAGCCGACGCGACGGCTACGACTCTTGTACCGAACAGCTTGTGGGCTCTGCCCATGGCGTCTCCTTCTAGCGACGATGTCCGGACACCGCGCTCCGGACTCATCAGGGCGCACCGGAACACAGTGACGGGAGTGGAATCGTTCCCACTCGGCGGTGGGATCGCTCCCATCGGGTTGTGGAAGACTCGCCTCCCGTGAGACCGATGTCAATAAGTGAAGTCGATTCCGTTGCCGGAACGTCACCAGGGGCTCTCGCGCGCAACAGGCCCGCAATGGCGCCTCTGGCACAATGCGCTGGTGAGCGCCGTGCACGGGGCGACAGATCGAGGAGGCGGGGATAAGCCATGGGGGTCACCCAGCGGCCGACCATCAAGACCGTGGCGGCGCGGGCCGGCGTGGGACGCACCACCGTCTCCCGCGTTCTCAACGGCTCTCCCCTGGTCAGCGACGAGGCCAGGGCCGCGGTACAGGCCGCGATCACCGAACTCGGCTATGTGCCCAACTCCGTCGCCCGTTCGCTGGTCACCAGCCGGACCGACTCCATCGCCCTGGTCATCCCGGAGTCGGAGAGCCGGCTGGGCTCCGAGCCCTACTTCTCCGCCGTGATCCGCGGGGTCAGCAACGGCCTGGTGGGCACCCAGCTCCAGCTGCTGCTCACCCTGGTGCGCGACCAGCGGGAGAAGGACCAGCTCACCCGCTTCCTCACCGCCCGCCGGGTGGACGGTGTGCTCCTGGTCTCGGTGCACCGTGACGACCCCCTGCCCGACCTGCTGGAGAAGCTCGGCCTGCCGACCGTGCTGGCCGGCCGCCGCTCCCCCGACGAGCCGCTGAACCATGTGCATTCGGACAACGTGGGAGGCGCCTGCGAGGCGGTGCGCCATCTGCTGGAGCGCGGCCGGAACCGGATCGCGACCATCGCCGGTCCGCTGGACATGGACGTCGGCGACAGCCGGCTGCTGGGCTGGCGGGACGCGTTGCGGGAGGCCGGCCACCGGGCCGGCGACGAACTGGTGGCACCCGCCGACTTCACCGAGCAGGGTGGCCGGACCGCCATGCGCGCCCTCCTGGAGCGCAGTCCCCGCCTGGACGCGGTCTTCGCCGCCTCGGACGTGATGGCGGCGGGCGCCCTGGCCGAACTGCGCAGACAGGGCCGCCGGGTGCCGGACGACGTGGCGGTGGTCGGTTTCGACGACTCGATCATCGCCCGGCACACCGATCCGCCCCTGACCAGCGTGCGGCAGCCCATCGAGAAGATCGGCAGGACGATCACCGAGCTGCTGCTGCAGGAGATCGAGAAGCCCGGCAGCGCCCGGCACAACGTGGTGCTGCCCACCTCGCTCGTCGTACGCGACTCGTCCTGAGCCGCACCGCCCGCCCCGCCACGGTGGAGCGGGTAGGGCGGAGCACCGGCCGGGAGCCGCGCACGGCGGGCCCGCCCGCCGTCGCAGCGTTCCTCACCGCCGAACTCGCCGGAGGCCACCCGGAGTTGCCCTCCGGCCGAGCTTTCCGGACACTTTCCACCACCTGGTGCCCACCTGGTTTCGCTTTCCGCAGCGGAGGAGCGCCGGAACTGGCAGCATGGGCCCCCACCCGGCGAACTCCGCCCAGTCCTCAACGCGTCCTCCAGGCGGGAAGGTTGTGAAGGCCCGAATGAATCAGGCCAGGGATCCGCTGCCCGACAAGATCGACGTCAATGTTCCCAGTGTCGCCCGTATGTACGACCACATCCTGGGCGGCAAGAACAACTACTCCGTCGACCGCGAGGCCGTGGACGAACTCCTCAAGGTCGTTCCCAGCACTCAGGCCCTGGCTCTCAACAACCGCCGGTTCCTGCAGCGCGTGGTCCGGGTTCTGGCCCGGGACTACGGGATAAGGCAGTTCATCGACCACGGTTCCGGTCTGCCCACCCAGGACAACGTCCACCAGGTCGCACAGCAGGTGGACAAGGGCTGCCGGGTGGTCTACGTGGACAACGACCCGATCGTCCTCGCGCACGGCCGCGCCCTGCTGGAGGAGAACGAGAACACCACCGTCATACAGGCGGACATGCGGGACACCGAGGGCATCCTCGGCCACCCCGACACCGTCCGGCTGATCGACTTCGACCAGCCCGTCGCCGCGCTGTTCGTCTCCGTCCTGCACTGCATCCCCGACGCCGACGACCCGGCCGGCCTGGTCCGGCGGGTGGCCGGCCGGCTGGCACCGGGCAGTCTCCTGGTGGTCTGCCAGTTGGTCAGCGAGGATTCCGAAACCCGCAGGGCCGTGACCGACTTCATGGCGGAGAGCACCGGCGGCAACTGGGGCCGGGTCCGGGAACCGCGCGAGGTGGACGGGTTCTTCGAAGGGCTGGAGGTCCTCGAGCCCGGTCTGGTGGAGGTCTCCACCTGGCGGCCCGACTCCGACGTCGGCCCGAAGCAGACCACCTGGGAGTGGCAGGAGTACGGCGGCGTCGGCCGCAGACCCTGAGCCGCCCGGGGCGGACGTGCGGGAGGCCGGGAACCGGTCGGACCGGTTCCCGGCCTCCCGCACGTCCGCCGGTCAGCCGAGTTCGTCGAGGAGTTCCGTCAGGAACTCCAGGCTGCGTGCGGGCGTCTGGGCCGCCGCGCACAGCCGGTCCATGATGGACAGGTAGTGGTCGACGTCCTCCTCCTTGTCCAGATAGAGGGCGCTGGTCAGCTGCTCCAGGTAGACCACGTCGGGCAGATCGGGCTCGGGGAAGCGCAGGATGGTCACCGGCCCGCCCGCCGCGGCCAGGTCACTGATGCTGAACGGAGCCACCTGGATGGTGACGTTCGGCCGCCCGGCCATCTCGACCAGATGGCGGAACTGGTCGCGCATCACCCCGGGGCCGCCGAGCCGGCGGCGCAGCGCCCCCTCGTCCAGGACGGCCCACAGCCTGGGCGCGTCCGGCCGGCCGAGCAGTTCCTGACGCTCCATCCGCAGCCGGACCCGGCGCTCGTTCTCCTCGGCGGAGGCTCGGGGATGTCCCAGGAGGACCACGGTGCGGGCGTACTCCTCCGTCTGCAGCAGACCGGGCACGAACTGCACCTCGTAGGTGCGGATGAGCTGCGCGGCCTCCTCCAGGCCGATGTGCCGGTCGAACCAGTTCGGCAGGACGTCGCTGTACTGGTGCCACCAGCCGCGGGTGCTGGTGCGGCGGGTCAGCGCCAGGAAGTCGGCCCGCTCCTCCTCGTCCAGCACCCCGTAGAGCGTGAGCAGGTCCGCCACGTCGCGTTCCTTGCAGGCGCCCTGGCCCCGCTCCAGACGGCTGACCTTCGCGGTGGAGCCGCGGATCGCCTTGGCCGCCGCCTCGAGGTCGATGCCGCACTCCTTGCGCAGCCGCCGCAACTGAGCCCCGATGACCAGCCGCAGGACCGTCGGACTCCCCTTGGGATGCTCGATGTAGCGTTTTATCGACAAAGAGCCACTAGGGTCGGCGGCCATGCGCGCTCTCCTGGGTGAGGGGACAGGCACTCAGTGTGCCACTGTCGGTATCGGGCCGTACAGCGAACGCACCGAACCGGCGCCGCCCGGGCGCACTGTTCACCCGTCCCCTCACCCGGACGCACCCCTGCCCGGCTACCCGACCCGTCCGACCATGTCGTCGAAGTCCCCGTCCTTGGCTCCCCGCAGGAAGGCGACCATCTCCTCCCGGGTGTACACCAGGGCGGGCCCGCCGGGGTGACGGGAGTTGCGCACCGCCACCCCGCCGTCCGGCAGCGGGGCCAGCTCGACGCAGTTGCCGTTGGGGTTGCTGTGGTGGCTCTTCCGCCAGCGCGCGCCCTGGATCTCCGTGGCCCGCACGCCGTTGACGATCTGCTCCATGGTCCGCCTCTCACCGGCCGCGGCCCCTCCGTCGTCCCTCCGGATCAGGCCGCGGACATGACGTCACGTTACTTTACGCACACGAACCGCCCCGATTGCAATTACATCTGTAAGTGCAGATGCGCTTGCAGCCGCATGCGGCAGTCGGGATAGTAGCCCCAACAGGCCGATTCTCGTGCCGACTTCCCAACAGGCACGGTGGGAGACCGCGATGACAGCGCATCCGATGACTCCGGTGAGTGACGTTCTGCCGGCCGTCCTCACCAGTGACTGGCCGGGTTCGGCCGGGTGCCGCGTCTCCGCTCCCAGACCCCCGGCCTTCCTCCGCCCCCGTACCGCCGCCTTCCGCCGCACCGCCGCACCGGACGGGACGGCGGACGGAACGGCGGACGGCCGGATCGCGGTACGCGGCTTCGGTCCCGCCCCGCGGGACGTCGCCGCCGCCCGCGAGTTCACCGGGGAGACCCTGCGGGGCTGGGGTCTGGCCCCGCTCGTCGACGATGTCGCGGTCATCGTGTCCGAACTGGTGGGCAACGCCCTGCGCCACGGGACGACCGCCACCCCCCGCCCCCCGCTCCCCGCGGAGCGCTCCGAACGGCCCTTCGAGGGCCCCGTCCGGCTGGGCCTGCTGTGGCGGGGCCCCACGCTGCTGTGCGCGGTCTCCGACCCGAGTCCCGCCGCGCCGGTCCTCGGACAGCCCGGCCAGTTGTCCGAGACCGGGCGCGGACTGCACATCATCGACGCGCTGAGCCAGAACTGGGGCTGGTCCCCGCCCGGCAGCGGCGGCAAGACGGTCTGGGCCACGGTCCCGGCGAGCCGTGCGTGCCACCACCCCGGGGCGCCCTCCCCGGGGTGACCGCGCCGCCGAGGCGGGAGGGTGCCGTCAGACCGTGTCGGCGGCGGCGCGGCCGACCGTGGCCGAGGCGGATCCGGCGGACGCGATGAAGCCGAAGGAGACGCTGTCCCCGGCGGAGAGCGTTCCGTTCCAGGTGCCGCTGCGCACGGTGGCCGTGCCGGCCGTGGTGGCGGCGGTGTCGAGCATGGCGTTCCGGACCTGGGTGACCCGCCCGCCGTCCGCCGGGACGATCCGCACCGTCCAGCCGGACAGCGGCGCCGCACCGGAGTTGCGCGCCGTCACCTCGCCCTGGTAGCCGCCCCGCCAGGTCGACACCGCACGGAACGAGGCCGTGCAGCCGGCCCCCGGGTCGCCCGGGTCGCCCGTGCCGCCGTCCAGCAGCCCGGCCAGGGCCGGGAACCAGCGGGCGGCGATCCTGTCGTCGCCGGAGGCGTTGGGGTGGACTCCGTCGTAGGTGTCGCTCGCGGTGCTGAAACCGGTCCACTGGTCGACGGCGGTCACCGGGGAGTCAGGGGTGCTCTCGGCCTCGGCCCAGGCCGGGATCCGCTCGTTGAGCGCCACCACGCGCCGGGCGCACTCGGCGCAGGTGGCGGGGTTCATCGGGATGATCTGCGCGACGAGCACCTTCATGTCCGGATTGCTCGCCCGCATCTGGTCCACCAGGGTGCTGTAGGCGGCCAGGACGGCATCGGGGGAACGGCCGCTCCAGACGTCGTTGGTGCCGAAGTGCATGACAACGATATCGGGCCGGGTGGCGGCCAGCCAGCCGGGGAGTCGGCCCTGGTCGGCCACATCGGTCACCAGTGCGCCGCCGTGCCCCTCGTTGTCGCCGTCGTAGGGCCGCCCGCAGCCCTGGGGACCGAGCGTCCCCACGAAGTCGATGCCGGTGTACCCGGCCTCCTGCAGCCGGTTCCACAGCACCGAGCGCCAGCAGCCCGGCGAGCCGGTGATGGAGTCGCCCAGCGGCATGATCCGCACCGGTGCGGCCGCGGACGACACCTGCGTCCTCTCGGGCGCCCCGGGGGCCGCGCCCGCCGCGGACGGTCCCGCGCCGAGGAGGGCGAGTCCCGTCGCCAGGGCGGTCAGCGCCGCCCGTAAGACGTGTCCACTGCGCATGTCCAGGTCCTTCCAGCAGGTCCGTCAGCGAGGTGGGAGCGCTCCCACCCATGAGCATCAAGCCAGCACACCAGGGACGCGTCAAGACACCGGGCCCTCTCCTTCTCCCGCTCCCACGTTCTCCCCTGAGAGGGCGTCACGATAGCTTAGGGAAGGCTTGCCTAACGTCCGAACATCCGGCGACTTCCGAGGAGAGACCCGTGTTCCCTTCCCGCACCCTGCCGACGGTGGCCGACGCCGCACCGGCCACCCTCACCGTCCGGCACTTCGGCGGCGCCGACCTCGCGGCGGACGCCACCCGGTGGGCCGAGGCCTACGAGGAGGTCTACACCCAGGCACTCGGGCTGCCGGACCACAGCGACCCGCCCATCTCGGAGCGGCTGTCCCGCCACCGGGAGCGGCCCGGATTCCTGCTGACGGCCGCGCTGGAGGGCCCGTCGGGCGACGCCGGCGACCCGGTCGCCGGTTTCCTCTACGGCTACACCCTGCCCGCCGGCTCCCTGTGGTGGGACGGGCTGACCCCCGACCCCGGCCCGGAGTTCACCCGCGAGTACCCGAACCGCACGGTCGGTGTGTGCGAACTGCTGGTGCGTCCGCGGTGGCGCCGCGCCAAGGTGGGGCAGCGTCTCTTCGAGGCCTTCCTCGCCGAGCGCCGGGAGGAGCGGGCCGCGGCCCTGGTGGCCGCGGACAACGAGGTCATGCTCGCCACCTACGCCAAGTACGGGTTCGAGCCGGTCGGCCGGATGGAGCCGTACCCCGGCTGGCGGCCGCACGTGATGATCGTGCGCTCCCTGGGCCGGGACTGACCGGACGGGGGCCGGTACGCCCGGAGCCGGGTCAGTACGGCCGGGCGGCGTCCCGGTGGGCGGCGCCGAGCCGGTCCGCCCGGGAACGGGGGAAGCTGATCCGCTCCGGGTCCCCGTCGGAGGTGTACCGCTCGACCGTGCCGTCGGCCAGCCGGTCGAGCCAGGCCAGCGAACCGTACGAGGCGTCCGGGCCGGTGTCGTCCTGGGAGCGGATGCGGGGGATGGCGCCGGGGTCGAACCCGGCGTCGTACGGCGAGGGCGCGGGTCCGGCACCGGCCAGGTAGACCCCCTGGTGCCGGTAGCGCACCCCGTCGTACTCACCGCTGCGGGCGAGGTCCCGGGGACTGGGCATCGAGCCGTAGGGAAGGGCCATCGACACCACCGGCACCCCGGGCAGGACCTTGTGGATCTCCCACTGGATCGCGGCTGTGTCCCAGCGGACCCACTCCTCCCCGGCGGTCTCCAGGAGGGTGTGGCGCAGGGTGTGGTTGCCGATCTCGAAACCGTGGTCGTGCAGCCACGGGAGCGTCTTACGCCCGCCGGGGTCGCGGAACGGGTCCTCGTTGACGAAGAAGGTGGCCACGGGCCGGAACCCCGGATACCGCTCCGCGACGTCCAGCAGGATGCCGACCGCGGTGCCGGGGTCGGGACGGCCGTCGGCGTCCAGCCGGAACTGGCTGGGCTGGGAGTCGTCGAAGGTGATGACCACCGGGTGGGTGCCGGCGGGTATGTCCATCTCGCCACCGGTGAACTCCCGGGCGGTGACCGGCACGTACCCCTCCCGGGCCAGTCGTTCCAGCTCGGCGCGGAAGTCCTCCGGGGTGCGGTCGTCCACACCCAGCGGCTCGTCGGTGACCCGGTGGTACATCAGCACCGGTACCGCGCCCAGCTCGTTGGCTCCCACGCTCGCCGGGTCGGTGTCGCCGGGCTTCCCGGCCTCGACGGGCGCCTGTGCGGCTCTGTCTCCCGTCCCCTTCCCTGTGATGCCCCCCTTGAAGTCGAAGCGGCCGGGGTCGGTGGAGCCGGCCGCCGAGCAGCCGGTGAGGAGTACGGCGACCGCGGCCAGGGCCGCGCGGTCGCTTCGGGGAAAACGGCGCATGGGACTCTCCGGGCGTCGGTTGTCAAGCGACCCGGCCGGTCGCCGGGTGTCTTCCTCAGCCTCGGACAGCGGCGCGTGATTCTCTCGTCACGCTCGGCCGAACGGTGGACCCCGTGCCGTTCGACGGACCGTGCGCACGAGGCCCCACCGGGCGCGGACGCGTCCTGGACGAGGTGCGCGGTCCAGCCCTCGGGCGGAGGACCGCCGGAGCACGGGCGGTGAGGACCGCATGGGCACGCGGAGCCGCCGGGCCTGTCAAGGCGTACGGTTCGCCCCGTCCGGGAGCGGACACCGGCCTCCCCGCCCCGGCCCGCAGGGCCGTGGCGTCCCGGCCCGGGCGGAGCCGGCCTCGTAGGACACCGGCGCCCCCCGCACGCAGGAGGTTCCCCGTGTCGCGCGGAGCGACGGGCGGGGAGGGCGGAGGGGACGGGCGGGCCAGGGAGGCGGGGGCCCGGCGCGGCACGGCGTTCCCGGACCGTCCGACACCCTTGTTGCTCGCGTCACTCCGTGGCTAAGCTCCCGGCCACCGCACCTCGCACACCTTTTCTCCGTATATCAGCCGTTGAATCCGTTCTCGCGAGCCCTTTGCGCGGACGGAAGGGGAGGCTGCACGTGGCACGAGAATCCACCGCGACATCACCCGGTGCTTTATCCGCGTTGATCCGGCTTCGTCCGGCGAACTCCCGGCACCACCGGTGAGGAGGCGGGCCACAGCCGTCGCCGCGGGGACCGGCCAGCGGGAGACCTCTCCGCCCGCCCCGCCCGCCCGGGACATACGGCTGTTCTGGTGGGCGAACGGCACCGACACCCTGGGCACCCAGATCTCCGGCCTGGTCCTCCCCCTGCTCCTGCTGTCGCTGGGATACTCCCCGGCCGTCGTCGGAGCGGTCGCGGGGCTCTCCACCGTCCTGGGGCTGGTCATGGGCCCCTTCGCCGCCGTACTGGCCGACCGCGGCGCCCGCAAACGAGTGATGGTCTGGTCGGCCCTGGCCTCCGCCGGCGCGCTGGGAACGCTTGCCGCGGCCCTGTGGCTGGGCGATCCCCACCCGGCGCTGCTGTTCACCGCGATCGCCGTCGAACGCTTCGCCACCTCCTGTCAGGAGGCGGCGGCCGGGGGCACCGTGGCCCTGGTCTGCGACCCGACCGACTACCCCCGGGCGGTCTCCCGGCTTCAGGCCGGGGAGCAGGGCGCCATGGTGGTCGGCCCGCTGCTGGGCGGTCTGTGCTACCACTTCTCCCGGTGGCTGCCGTTCCTCGCGGACGCCCTGTCCTACCTCGTCGCCGCACTGTGCGTACGCGCCATGCGCTCGGACCTGGCACCGGAGCCGGACCAGGCCCGGGTGGAGCACCCGGCCGGGCGTTCCACCCGGGCCTGGTCCGCCTTCGCCGCGGAGGTGGGCGCGGGTCTCGCCCTCGTACTGCGCTCCCCCCTGCTGCGCCTGGTGCTGGTGTGGGGCACCGCGGTCAACGGGCTGCTGGTGGCACTCCACTACACCACCGTCTTCGCCCTCCGGGAGAGCGGGCAGGGCGCCACCGCCGTGGGCCTGGTGTTCTCGCTGGCCGGCGCGGCGGGACTGGCCGGAGCGCTGGCCGCGCCCGCCGTGGCCCGCCGGCTGACCGCTTCGCGGACACTGCTCGCGGTCTCCTGGCTGCTGGTCCCGGCAGCCGGCGCGCTCGCCCTGTCCCCCCGGCCATGGCTGTACGGGCTGCTGTTCGGGGCGCTCTGCCTGCCGGTGCCCGTCGCGGCGGTGGTGCTCCAGGCCCGCGTCATGCGGGTGACACCGGCCGGTCTGCAAGCCCGTACCAGTACCGCGCTGGCCACCGTCACCGGCGTCTCGGCGGCTCTCGCCCCGCTGGCCGCCGGGGTGTCCGCGGCCCGGGCGGGCACCGCTGCCACGGCCGCGGGATGCGCGGTGCTGCTGGCCCTGCTCGCCGCGGGGACCACGCTCGCCGTGGCGCGCGGCGCCCTCTCCGTTCCGGACGGATCCCGCGCGGAACCACGGGGGGAGCCCCAGGAGATCCCCCGGAAGGAACCCCGGAAGGAACCCCGGAAGGAAAAGGCATGAGAGGGATGGTCTTCCGATGAGCACGGACATCCACCGGACGGACGGAGCCGCGGCCGACGCGGGCACCGGACTCCAGGGGGCCGGCTACCACGTCCAGCGGCCGGTGCTGCCGGAGGTCTGCCCGCGCGACCCGGCGCTGATGGCCTTCACCGGTGACGCGGACGGCCGCTGCGAGGTCTTCGCCTTCGACGCCCGCACCGGGACGGCGCGCCAGGTCACCGACCGCCCGCGCGGGACCCTGCACTGCGCGATCGACGCCGACGCCGCCGTCTGGTGGTTCGCGGAGGACGAGGCCGGACGCGGCCACTGGTACTTCCAGGACTTCCACGGCGGTCCCGCGCGGCCCGGCCTGGCCGGTCTGCCCACCGGCACCCCGCGCGGCCTGGTCCTCGGCGCCGACGCCACGGTCGCCGTCGGCCTCGGCCACGGGAGCGGTCTGACGGTCTGCCTCGGCCGGCGCGGGGGGACCGGCCGGCGGGTCCTGCGGGCCGAGGGGTACGCGGTGCTCGCCGGGCTCTCCCCGGACGGCCGGCTGCTGGCCGTCGCCCGCGCCGCCGCCTCCGGGCGGGCCGTCACCGTCCACACCGCCGACGGCGGAACCGCCGCGGTGCTGTCCGGACGGGACGGCGGGCTGTGGGCACTGGGGTTCGCCCCCCGGAGCGCCGGGGACACCGGAGCCGAGCTGCTGCTGATCCGCCGGCTGGGCGACCGGTACGTACCGGCCGTGTGGCGGGAGGCGGACGGCATACGGCTCCACGAGTGGTGCGCGTTCGACACCGAGATCACCGCCCGGTGGTACCCCGAGGGGGGCCGGTTGCTGATCCGCCAGGACCGTCACGGCCGCAGCCGGCTGTTCACCGCCGATCTCGGCCACCGCACCCTGACCCCGCTTCCCGTGCCCCCGGGCAGCGTCCTGGACGCGGTACCCCGGCCGGGCGGTGACGTGCACTACCTGTGGACCGACACCGCCACCCCGCTGCGGGCGTACTCCACCGCCGGCACCCCGCTGCCGGGCACGGACCTGCCCGCCGTACGGGTGCCGGGGCACCACACCGAGCTGTGGACACCCGGCCCCGAGGGGCCGGTGCACACCCTCCTCAGCCTCCCGGAGCGGCCCGCCCGCCCACCGCTGGTCCTCCTCGTCCACGGCGGCCCCGCCGACCACGACCGTGACGCCTACGACCCCGTGGTGCACTCCCTGGTCGCCTCGGGCTTCGCCGTCGCCCGCGTCAACTACCGGGGTTCGACGGGCTACGGGCCCCGCTGGCGCGAGGCGTTCGGCGAGAGCGTCGGCCTGGCCCAGGTCGCCGACCTCGCCGCCGTGCGCGCCGACGTGCTGGAGCGCGGGCTGGCCGATCCCGGCGCGGTCGGGCTGTGGGGCACCTCCTGGGGCGGCTATCTGGTCCTGCTGGCGCTGGGCACCCGGCCGGGTCTGTGGCAGGCGGGCGTCGCCGTCAAGCCGCTGGCCGACTGCGCCACCGCCCACCGGGCCGGCACACCGGCGCTGCGCGCCCTGGACGAGGCGCTGTTCGGCGGCACGCCCGAGCAGGTGCCCGAGCGCTACGCCCGCAGTTCGCCCATCCGGTACGCGGACCGGGTGCGGGCGCCGCTGCTGATGGCCGCCGCCACCCATGACGCCAAGTGCCCGCCCGAGCAGGTGCGCACCTATCTGGCCGCGCTGCGCGCCTGCGGGGTGCGCCACGAGGAGATGTGGCTGGACTCGGGCCACGACGGCTACCTCGGCAGCGACCATGTGGCGGTCCTGCGCCGGGGGCTGGGCTTTCTGGACCGGGAGCTGCGCGGCTCCGGCCGGACGGCCCTCCACGACCCCCCGCCCCGCCCGGGGCGGGGACCGCACCGGCCGTCCGGTACGGCGGCCGGCGACCGACCGGCCCGGTGGAGAGACCGGGACTGAGTGCAGGAGAGGAGGTAGCGCATGCAGAAGGACGTCATCCACAACGACCCGCTGGCGAACGGCGAGGAGAACCGCAAGCCCGGCGTCAGCATCACCATCACCATCCCGATCCGCAACGCGGAGGAGCCCGAGGAGGACTGACCTCCCGCACCGCACCGCCCGGCCCGGCACGCCCCGCCGGGCCGGGCGGCCACCGGCTCCCGCCGCCGCCCGCCCCCGCCACCTTTCCGCACCGAGGAGTCGCCATGCGCGTCCTGCTGGTCAACATGCCCTGGTCACCGATCGACCTCCCGTCCCTGGCACTCGGCATCCTCAAGCGCAGCGTCGACGAGCGGGTGCCCGGTGCCGGCGCCGAAGTCCTGCACGCCAATCTGGAGTTCACCGACTGGATCACCGGTCGCACGGAGTTCACCTGCGGCGACTACGAGTACTACGCGCTGTCCTCCTACTTCCTGGGATGCGGCGACTGGGTGTTCTCCTCCGCCCTCTACGACGACCCCGAGTGGCGGACCGGGCAGTTCACCGAGGAGATGAGCGGGAAGCTGAACAGGTCCCGCATGCGGATGACGCGGGAACTGCACCGCACCGTGCCGGAGTTCGTCCGGGAGATCGCCGAGCGGATCGTCGCCGCGGCACCGGACGTGGTCGGCTTCACCTCCACCTTCCAGCAGAACACCGCCGCGCTGGCCGCCGCCCGGCAGGTCAAGCGGCTGGCCCCGCACATCGTGACGGTCATGGGCGGCGCCAACTGCGACGCGGAGCAGGGCGCCGCGGTCCACCGCAACTTCCCCTTCGTGGACTACGTGGTCCGCGGGGAGGGGGAGGTGGCGTTCCCGCAGCTGCTGACCGCACTGGCCGAGGGCTCGGAGCCGTCCGGCGTGCCCGGACTGTGCCACCGCACGGCGGACGGGGCGTCCGCCGCCAACCCGATGAGCACCGCCCCGATGCCCCCGTCCGCGATCCTGAAGCCGGACTACACCGGTTACTTCGAGCGGCTGGCCGCGTCCGCGGCCCGCAACTGGGTCGAGCCCAAGCTCGTCGTCGAGGGCGCCCGCGGCTGCTGGTGGGGCGAGAAGCACCACTGCACCTTCTGCGGACTCAACGGCTCGTTCATGCAGTTCCGCAGCAAGAGCCCGGAGGTCTTCCACGAGGAGATCATGGACCTCGTCCGCCGCCACCGGGTGCTGGACATGTACGTCGTCGACAACATCCTCGACATGGGGTACCTCACCACGCTGCTGCCCCGGATCATCGACAGCGGACACGACCTGCGGCTGCACATCGAGATCAAGGCGAACATGCGCCGGTCCCAGCTGCGCACCCTCGCCGAGGCGGGGATGATCTACGTCCAGCCGGGCATCGAGAGCCTCAACAGCCGGGTGCTGGGGCTGATGGACAAGGGCGTCAGCGGCTGCCAGAACGTCCGCATGCTGCGGGACGGCGCCGAGACCGGCCTGGCCGTCTCCTGGAACTACCTGCACGGCTTCCCCGGCGAGACGGCCGCCGACTACGAGGGCGTCATCGCCCAGCTGCCGGCCCTGGAACACCTCGACCCGCCGACCGATCTCTCCCCCCGCATCGCCATCGAACGGTTCAGTCCGTACTTCACCCGGCCCGAGCTGGGCTTCTCGGGACTGCGTCCCGAGAACCACTACCGCTTCACCTACGACCTGCCCGAAGAGGAGCTGTACGACCTCGCCTACGTCTTCGAGGCCCCCGCCCGCGGGATCGGCGAGGAGACCGCGAAGTCCCTCAACGACGCCCTGTCCCAGTGGCGCGAGGCCCACAGCGGCAGCCGTCTCACCCACTGCGATCTCGGGGACCGGATCGTTCTGGTCAGTCGGCGCCGCCGGTTCGACTGGGGGGTGAAGGAGCTGACCGACCCCCTGGAGGCAGCCGCCTTCCGGATGCTGGACCAACCGCACGCTCCCGCCGCCCTCGCCCGCAAGCTCGGCACCCGGCTGTCCCGCCCCGTGGCGGAGGAGACCGTGGCGGAGCTGCTCGGACGGTGGCTGGAGCTCGGTCTGGTCTTCACCGACGCGGGCCAGTACGTGCACCTGGCTCCCGCGGCGGTCAACGAGGACCTGCTGCGCCTGGACTTCATGCGCCACGCCCATGCCGCGGCCACCGGGGACGCTCCGCCTCCCGGGCGGCCGCTGGCCGGTGTGTGAGATCTCCGCGCGCGCAGGAGGGCAGGCCCCGGATGCGCGCGGCGGGCCCGCGCCGGAAGTGCCGGGGCGGCCCGCGGAGGCGGCAGGCCGGCAAAGCGGCGAGTCGACAAGTCCACCGACAAGTCCACGAGGTACGAGGGAGAAACGCCGATGAGCACGACCACCACGGCCCGTTCCGGCACCCCGGCACCACCGGTCGTCGTCGCCTGGCGCGACTACGACCCCGACGCGTGCGGGCTGCCCGGCATGGGCCTGGGCGAGGTGGAGGTCGCCGGTCCGGTGGCCGCCGAGGTCGAGCGGCTGTGGGAGCTGGGCGTACGCCGGGTGCGGCTGCCGCGGCCGGTGGATCTCGGCGCGGTCGGCGACCCCGGCGCCGCCGCCCGTGCCGTACGCGACCTGTGCCTGGTCCGCGACCTCACCGCCCGCGCGGTGTTCACCGAGTGGCGGCTGCGTCTGGCCCCGGAGCCCGCCGACGCCTGGCAGGTCCTGAGCCACCTCCAGCCCCCGCGGGAGCTCACCGGCACGGCGGACGCGGCCGAGGCCCTCTCCCGGTGGCGGGCGGGCCATTACCTGTGCAAGTGCCTGTGGCGCCAGGGGCCCGGCTTCGTGCAGATCCGCGACCGGCGCTGGGGCGACCTGCGCCGTTTCACCGCCGACGAGCCCGAGTACCGACAGGCCATCGAAGTGCTCTCCTACGGTGCCCCGGCGGACACGGTGCCCGCGCCGGTTCTGGCGGACTTCCGCGAGGAACGCCTGGTGGCCGACGTGGGACCGCTGGCCTGGTGGCTGCCCTACCGGGTGCGCCGGTGGATCCAGGAGGCCATGACGGTCTGAGGGGCGCCGGTCCGGTCATCCCGGCCGGCGGGGCCGTGGCCCCGCCGGCCGGCGCCGGGGCCGTGTCAGTCGTGCGGGACGACGGCGACGGGCACGGTGGCGTGGTGCATCACCCCGTGGGCGACCGGACCGATGTGGAAGCCCAGCGGGGAGCGCCGGTTGCGGCGACCGACGACCACCAGGCAGGCGTCCTCGGCGGCCTCCAGCAGGTGCCGGGCGGGCCTGCCGATCACGGCCTGCGCCCTGACCTCGACCCCGGGGTACTTCTCGCGCCAGGGCCGCAGCGTGTCCTTGAGGACCCGGGCGCTCTCCTCGGCCAGGTCGGTCGCCAGCCGCGGGTCGACGGCGATGGGGTCGATGCCGTAGACCAGCGGCGGGTTCCAGCCGTGGACGACCCGCAGCGCCGCGCCGCGCCGGGCGGCGGCGTCGAAGGCGAACTCCAGCAGTTCCTCGCAGGGCCGGTACAGCTCCAGACCGAGGACGACGTCCCCCTCCGGTGCCTCCGCCGGGGCCTGTTCCCGGCCGTCCCGTTCCTCCTGCCCGTCCTCCCCGGCGCGCACCAGCACCACCGGGCATCCCACGCGTCCCACCGTGGACAGGGCGACGGAGCCGACCAGGAAGCCGGTGACGATGCCCAGGCCCCGGGAACCGATGACCAGCACCTCGGCCTCCTGGGCGGCGTCGATCAACTCGGCGGACGGGTTGCCGGTGCGCTGCTCGGTGGTGATCTCCAGGCCGGGGTACCGCCCGGCGAGCGTGTCCGCCGCCTCGCGCGGGATCCGCTCGGCCCAGTGCTGCCGGGTCTCGGAGTCCGCGCCGGAGTCCTGCAGGGTGAAGGGGTCGGGCTCCCGTACGTGGACGAGGCGCAGCGGCACCTCGCGCCGCCGGGCCTCGCGGGCCGCCCAGTCCGCGGCGGCCAGACTCTCACGCGAGCCGTCCACACCCACCGTGACCGTACGCACCATCACACACCTCCAGTCGCGGGGCGGCTTCCGCCCTCTCTCAGCTCCACGATCGCCCCGGGTACCCGCCGGACGGCAGAGTCACAAGTCCCCGGGCGGGGACCGAACGTCCCACGGTAAGGGACCGCCGTCCGGGCGCGTCCGCACCGCACCGTGGCGGTACTCCGGGACGGAGGGGCCGCGAGCCGGCGGTACGGGGGCCGAAGGTCCCCCGCACCGCACCCGTACGGCCCTGCCCCGGGGCGGGGGACCGCCCCACGATGGAGACGAGGACCCGTGCCGCCGGCTCGCCCGGGGCGCGGCACCTCGCACGCACCTGACACGCCGTGACGGGAGGACCGACATGATCTCCGCTCCCACGAACCTGCTCAGCGCACTGCCCCCCGAAGGCCGTGAGCGGCTGCTGGAACTGGCCCGCGAGGTGGCCTTCCCCGCCGGCACCCGGATCTTCGAGGAGGGCCGGCGCGCCGACCGGTTCTGGGTGATCCGTACCGGCACGGTCACCCTCGACCTGCATGTCCCCGGCCGCCGAGCCGCCGCCGTGGAGACCCTCCACCCCGGTGACCTGCTGGGCTGGTCGTGGCTCTTCCCGCCCCGCACCTGGCACCTGGGCGCCGAGACGCTCAGTCCGGTGCGGGCGGTGGAGTTCGACGCCGCCCGGGTACGCGAGCTGTGCGAGGCCGATCCGGTGCTGGGCCGCGCGGTCTTCCTGCGGGTCGCCGAGATCGTCGGGCACCGGCTGCAGAGCGCCCGCACCCGGCTGCTGGATCTGTACGGGCCGTACGGCAGCGGCCCGCGCCCCTGAGGCGCACCGGACACCCGGAACCGCCGCCGGCCGGGCGCGTCCGGCGAAACCACGGAGAACACCGAGAAAGCAGACACCATGAACACCACCGACACCACCGACGGCACCGACGGCACCCCGCGCGCCCCCTACATCGTCAGCGACGTGATGACCCACACCGTCGTCGCCATCGGCCGGGACGCTCCCTTCAAGCAGATCGTGGCGACCCTGGAGCAGTGGCGGATCAGCGCCCTGCCGGTCCTGGACGGCGAGGGCCGGGTCGTCGGCGTGGTCTCCGAGGCCGACCTGCTGCCCAAGGAGGAGTACCGCGGCGCCCAGCCCAGCCGGCTGGAGGCGCTGCGCCGTCCGGCGGAGCTGGCCAGGGTGGGCGCCGTGACGGCGGGTGAGCTGATGACCTCGCCCGCCGTCTGCGTCCACGCCCGCGCCACTCTCGCCGAGGCGGCCAGGATCATGGCGCGCGGGCGCGTCAAGCGGCTGCCCGTGGTCGATCTCCAGGGGCTGCTGGTCGGCGTGGTCAGCCGCGGCGACCTGCTCAAGGTCTTCCTGCGGCCGGACGAGGACATCGCCGCCGAGGTGCGCCGGGAGGTGCTCGACCCCCTGTTCCCGGCCGAGGCCGGCCAGGACGGTCCCGTGGTGGTGAGCGTGGCGGACGGGGTGGTCGTCTTCGGCGGCCGCATCCGCGACACCTCCCTGGTCCCGGTGGCCGCCCGGCTGGCCCGTGCGGTCGAGGGGGTCGTGGACGTCACCTTCGACCTCGACCGGCCCCCCGTCGCGGACCGGCACCTGCCGCCGGTGGTGGGGCCGATGTTCTGACCCGCCGCACCGGTCCGTCACACTGATCCGCCATACTGGTCCGTCATGCCGGTCCGCACGGCGGACCCGTGCGCCCCTGGCGCCGGACGGGTCCGCGGGGGCAGGATCGGAGGGCGGGGGACCGTACCCCTGGCCGGTCCCCGACCGACGTGCGAAGGATCCGTATGACCCAGGCCCAGCAGTTCTCCTCCCAGTCCCCGATCCGGGTGTTCCTCCTCGACGACCACGAGGTGGTACGGCGCGGCGTGCACGACCTGCTGGACGCCGAGCCCGACATCGAGGTGGTCGGCGAGGCCGGTACGGCCGAGCAGGCCCTCACCCGGGGGCCCGCCCTGCGCCCGCACGTCGCCGTCCTGGACGTGCGGCTGCCGGACGGCGACGGCATCAGCGTCTGCCGGGAGCTGCGCTCGCGGATGCCCGAGCTGACCTGCCTGATGCTCACCTCGTTCGACGACGACGACGCCCTGCTGGACGCGATCATGGCCGGGGCGTCGGGTTACGTCCTCAAGCAGATCAGGGGTTCGGACCTGGTGGCCGCCGTCCGCACCGTCGCCTCCGGGCAGTCCATGCTCGACCCGGCCACCACCGCCCGGCTGATGAACAGCCTGCGGGTGCAGGACACCCAGGAGGAGCCCGAGGAGCCGGAGAACGCCGCGCTGGCCTCGCTGACCCCCCGTGAGCGGGACATACTGGCCCTGATCGGGGAGGGGAAGACGAACCGGCAGATCGGCCAGCAGCTGTACCTGTCGGAGAAGACGGTCAAGAACAACATCTCCCGGCTGCTGGCCAAGCTCGGTGTGGAGCGCCGGGTGCAGGCCGCCGTCATCGCCACCCAGACCGTTCCGGCCCCCGGTACGCCGTCCGGCCCGCCCTCCGGCCACTCCCCCGGCGCGCGCCACTCGCGCTGAGTCCGCCGCCCGCCGCCGTCCTCCCGTCCGGGACGGCGGCGGCCGTTTCCGGGGCGTTCCGGTCCCGGCCGGTAGGGCCCATACGGCCCTACCGCCGCCCCGGACGGCCTCCCCACCATGGGGGACATGCACCGAAACGACGGCTTCCGCGAACTCGACCGGCCGGAGTGCCTGCGCCTGCTGGCGCTGGTTCCGCTGGGCCGCGTCGTCTACACCGAGAACGCGCTTCCCGCCGTCCTCCCAGTCAACTTCTTCCTGGACCACGACGATGCGGTGGTCGTGTACACCTCCGCCCTGTCCCGGCTGGCCCGGGCGGTGGAGGGCAGCGTCGTCGCCTTCGAGGCGGACTCCTTCGACGCGGCGGCGCGCACCGGGTGGAGCGTGGTCGTGACCGGCCGCGCCGCCCAGGTGTCCGACCCCGCCGAGGCCGCGCGGCTCGGCCGTTCCGGCCCGCCCTCCTGGGCGCCGGTCGAGGACGGGGTCTTCCTGCGGATCGAGCCCGAACTGGTCACCGGGCGGATGCTGCAGGGCGTCCGGGCCGGGGCCGGGCACCCCGCGGCCACCTGAGCGGCGGCCCGACCCGCGGGAGCCGGGCGCCAGGGGTCTCCCGCGTCGTTCGCGCGCGAGGGCGCACAGAAGGGAGCACCACCGTGGCCGTGGCAGACACCGCCGCCCGCACCGCCCCCCGTTCCGCCCGTTCCGTCGGCCCGCCCCACTCCCCCGTCGGGGCGAGCCGGTCGACGGGCGTGGTCATGCTGGTGGCCGGCGCCGTCGGCTGGCTCGCCTCCCTCCGGCTCACCGTCGACGACTGGCGGGTGCTGGGGGACCCCTCGTACCAGCCGTCGTGCGACATCAGCCCGGTCGTCGGCTGCGGCAGCGTGCTGTCGAGCTGGCAGGGCAGCCTGCTGGACTTCCCCAACATGCTGCTGGGCCTGGGGGGCTTCGCGGCCGTCGCCGCGCTGGGGGCGGCCGTGCTCGCCGGGGCCCGACTGCACCGGCTGCTGTGGCTCGGGCTGAACGCCGGGGCGCTGGCCGCCGTCGTGCTGGTGCACTGGCTGTTCCAGCAGTCCCTCTACGAGATGGGCCGGATCTGCCCGTACTGCGCGGTGGTGTGGGTCGTGACCATCGCGCTCTTCTGGTACGTGACGTTGCACAACCTGGAGCGCGGCGTCGTCCCGGTGCCGCCGCGCGCGCGGGGGCTCCTGCGCGGCGCGGTCGAGCTGCGCGGTGTGCTCCTGGGCACCTGGTACGCGGTACTCGTACTGCTGGTGCTCACCCGCTTCTGGGACTACTGGAGCAGCCTGGTGTGACGCCCCCGGCGCCTGCCGGGACCAGACCGGCCGTGCACCATGCGTGGGGAGCCGTGTCCCCGGGGACACGGCTCCCCACGCATGGTGCACGCGGTGCGGGTGCGTCCCGGCAGGCGGCCGCCGGACACGCGGACGGCGGGCGGCCGGGGAGACCCGGCCGCCCGCCGTCGTGCGCGGGTCCGCGTACGGTCAGTCCGGCCGGTCCAGCCGGACGGTGAGCAGCACCAGCGCGTCGGTCTCCGCGGTCAGCCGGTGCAGCCGGTCGGGGATGTCGACGAGTTCGTCCGGGTCCAGCACCCAGGAGCGCTCGTCGGTGCTCAGGGTGACCCGGCCGGCCAGGCACTGGAGGGTGGCCGCCCCCGGCGCCCGGTGCTCGGCCAGCTCGCGCCCGCCGACCAGGGCGATGAGGGTGGCCCGCAGGCCGGGGACGGCGACGGCGGTCCGCGCCGCCCGCCCCGAGGCCGCCGAGGCGGCCTGGACCAGCAGTTCCTTGCCCACCACCCGCAGCCCGGTGGTCTGGCCGGCCGGGTGGGGGTCGCGGGTCTCGTGCGGGGCTCGGTCGGTCATCGGACACGCTCCCATCCGCGCCGGGGGGCCCGGGAGCCCAGCTGGGTGTCCCGGCTGCGGTAGACGATGTAGGGACGGGTGAGGTACCCCAGCGGCGCGGTGAGCATGTGCACCAGCCGGGTGAAGGGCCACACGGCGAACAGCGCGAACGCGCTGAGCGCGTGGAGCTGGAAGAGGATCGGCACGCCGACCATCAGCTCGGGGTCGGGCTGGAAGTAGAAGATCGACCGGAACCAGGGGGAGATGGTGGTCCGGTAGTCGTACCCCTCGTCGACGACGTTGGCCGCCACCGTCGCCGCCAGTCCCAGCACCAGGGCGAGGGTGAGCATGAGGTACATCAGCTTGTCGTTGCGGGTGGTGGCGCTGAAGACCGGGCCGACGGTGCGGCGCCGGTAGATCAGGATGGCCAGCCCGCCGAGCGTGCACACGCCCGCGACGGTGCCCATGACGACGGCGGAGACGTGGTAGGTGTGCTCGGTGATCCCGGCGGCCTCGGTCCAGCTGTTGGGGATGAGCAGGCCGACGACGTGGCCGATCAGCACCACCAGGATGCCGAAGTGGAACAGCGGGCTGCCGATGCGCAGCAGGCGC
This sequence comes from Streptomyces carminius, assembly GCF_002794255.1. GTDB lineage: Bacteria > Actinomycetota > Actinomycetes > Streptomycetales > Streptomycetaceae > Streptomyces > Streptomyces carminius. The sequence goes on along the minus strand of NZ_PGGW01000066.1, from coordinate 121,517 downwards.
TTCTCGTAGAGCTGGGAGGAGCGGGTGGTCCAGCCGAACTTGTCGTAGCGGTAGCGCCAGACGTGCCCGCCGACGAACAGCACCAGCGCCACGTAGGGGACGATCACCCACAGCAGGACGTCCAGCCCGCCGGCTGTGTTTACGGCGTTTACGGCGTTTACGGCGTCCGCGGCGTACTGGAGCGGGGCCGTCTCCGGCGCCACCGGCATGTGCGGTGCCGGGGCTGCCGGGGTTGCCGGGGTCGTCATCTGCGGCCTCCCACCGTGTCGGGCGTGTACTGGGACGGTGCGTAGGGGGTCAGGCCCACCTCTTCCTCCGGTGGCCCCTCGGCGGCGAGCCGGGCGACGGCCGTCCGCTCGTCGCCGGCCAGCGGCGGCAGGGTCGCCGACACCGATTCCAGGACGTGCGCCCAGGGCGCCCCGGCGTCGTGCAGGGCCAGCCGCAGCAGTTCCACCCCGGCGCGGTACTCCAGCAGCAGCTTCCGGCCGGCCTCGGGTTCGGCGGCGGCGAACTCCAGGACGACGGCCAGGTGGTCGGGCAGTTCGTCGTCGCTCGGGCGCAGCCCGGCGGCGGCGTAGGCCTGCTTCACCCGCAGCAGGGCCATGCCGCGCTTACGGGTGTCGCCGTGGGTGTAGTAGGTCAGGTACGGGCAGCAGCGCCGGCGGTGGTCGAAGACCGCCACGTACCGCTCGGCCAGCTCCTCGGGGCCGATGGCCTCGGCCTCGTCGAGGAACCGGCGCAGGGGCGCGGCGACCGGCTCGGGAAGGGCCGCGGCGGCCTGCCGGGCCAGCCGGGCGTGCTCGGGCAGCTGATCGTCGGGGTAGGCCAGCAGCAGCGACTGGATCTGCCAGGCGGGTGCCTGGACGGGCTGCCGCGGTGGTGCGTGCGGGGTCATGGCTTGGGCTCGCTCTCGGCGTTCGGGTCGGTGCCGTCCATCAGGTCCCGCGGCGGGCCCCCGTCACCGGCGGGCTGCTCGGGGAACAGTCCCTTCGGGCGGCCCTTGCCGTCCCAGTTGAGGAGGTTGACGCGGTTCGCCTTGTCGGCCGGATCGGTGACGGAGTCGGAGGTCTGACGAGCCTGCAGCATGTGGAAGTTCTCCACGGCCACCGGGTCGGGTCCGCCGGAGGCCTCCCCGAACGGGCCGGAGCCGCCCATGCCGGGGCCGCCCTCGTAGTCCAGGCTGCACTCGGTGGCCAGCTCCTCCAGGCCGTGCGCCTGCTCGGCGTGGGCGGGCGGGATGACGTACCGCTCGTCGTACTTGGCCAGCGCCAGCAGCCGGTACATCTCGTACATCTCCTCCTCGCCCATGCCGACGGACGCCGGGATGGCGGCGTCCGGCTCGCGGCCGAGGTTGATGTCGCGCATGTAGCTGCGCATGGCGGCCAGTTTGCGCAGGACGAGGTCGACGGGCTCCGGGTCGCCGGCGGTGAACAGTTCGGCGAGGTACTCGACGGGGATGCGCAGGGTGTCGATGGCGGCGAACAGGTTGCCGCGGTCCTCGGCGTCGTGGCCGGTCCCCTGGACGGCGTCCACCACCGGGGACAGCGGCGGGATGTACCAGACCATCGGCATGGTGCGGTACTCCGGGTGCAGGGGCAGCGCGACCTTGTAGACGTTGATCAGGGAGTGGATCGGGGAGCGCTGGGCGGCCTCGATCCAGTCGCGCGGGATGCCGTCCCGCTCGGCCGCCGCGACGACCTCGGGGTCGTTCGGGTCGAGCAGGATGCCGCGCTGCGCCTCGTACAGGTCCTTGTCGTCGGGGACGGAGGCGGCCTCGGAGACCCGGTCGGCGTCGTAGAGGGCCAGGCCGATGTAGCGCAGCCGCCCGACGCAGGTCTCGGCGCAGACGGTGGGCAGGCCCACCTCGATGCGGGGGAAGCAGAAGGTGCACTTCTCGGCCTTGCCGGTGCGGTGGTTGAAGTAGACCTTCTTGTACGGGCAGCCGGTGACGCACATCCGCCAGCCGCGGCAGCGGTCCTGGTCGACCAGGACGATGCCGTCCTCGGCGCGCTTGTAGATCGCACCCGACGGGCAGGAGGCGGCGCACGAGGGGTTGAGGCAGTGCTCGCAGATGCGCGGCAGGTAGAACATGAAGGTCTGCTCGAACTCGAACTTCACCTTGTCCGAGATCTCGTCGAGCACCACGTCCTGACGGGCCAGCTCCGGCGCCCCGGCGAGGTTGTCGTCCCAGTTCGCCGACCAGGTGATCTTCATGTCCTCGCCGGTGGTGAGGGACTTGGGGCGGGCGACGGGGGTGTGCTCCTGGAGCGGGGCGTTGGTGAGGGTCTCGTAGTCGTACGTCCAGGGCTGGTAGTAGTCGTCCAGCGAGGGCAGCTTGGGGTTGGAGAAGATGGTGATCAGCTTCTTGAACCGGCCGCCGGCCTTGAGGGTCAGCCGCCCCCGCTTGTTGAGCTTCCAGCCGCCCTGCCAGGTCTCCTGGTCCTCGTAGCGGCGCGGGTAGCCCTGTCCGGGGCGGGTCTCGACGTTGTTGAACCAGACGTACTCCACACCGGTGCGGTTGGTCCACGCCTGCTTGCAGGTGACCGAGCAGGTGTGGCAGCCGATGCACTTGTCGAGGTTCATGACCATCGCCATCTGTGCCATGACCTTCATGTCAGTACGTCACCTCCTGGGAGCGCCGGCGGATGACGGTGACCTCGTCGCGCTGGTTGCCGGTGGGGCCGAGGTAGTTGAAGGCGTAGGAGAGCTGGGCGTAGCCGCCGATGAGGTGGCTGGGCTTGACCAGCAGCCGGGTCAGGGAGTTGTGGATGCCGCCGCGGCGGCCGGTGGTCTCGGAGCGGGGCACGTCGATGAGGCGGTCCTGTGCGTGGTACATGTACACCGTTCCCTCCGGCATCCGGTGGGAGACGATCGCGCGGGCGACGACGACACCGTTGCGGTTGACCGCCTCGATCCAGTCGTTGTCGGCCACGCCGACCTTCGCCGCGTCCTTGTCGCTCATCCACACCGTCGGTCCGCCGCGGGAGAGCGAGAGCATGAACAGGTTGTCCTGGTACTCGGAGTGGATGGACCACTTGTTGTGCGGCGTCAGATAGCGCACGGTGACGCCCAGTTCGCCGGTGTCGCCGATCTCCGGTTCGTCGAACAGGGCGTGCATGTTCAGCGGCGGCCGGTAGACCGGCAGCCACTCGCCCAGCTCCGCCATCCAGTCGTGGTCGAGGAAGAAGTGCTGCCGACCGGTGAGGGTGTGCCAGGGCTTGAGCCGCTCGACGTTGATGGTGAACGGCGAGTAGCGCCGTCCGCCGGACTCCGAGCCCGACCACTCGGGCGAGGTGATGACGGGCACGGGCCGCGACTGGGTGTCGGCGAAGGTGATCTGCTTGCCCTCGTGCTCGGCCGCCAGGTCCGCGAGCTGGGTGCCGGTGCGCTTCTCCAAGGTGTGGAACCCCTGGGTGGCCAGATGCCCGTTGGTGGTGCCGGACAGGGCGAGGATGGCCTCACAGGCGTGGACGTCGCGGGCGATGGAGGGACGGCCGTCGGCGGCGCCGCCGTGGACGGTGCCGTTCTTCTGCCGCAGGTACTCCAGCTCCCGGTCGACCTTGAAGGTGATGCCCTTGGTGGTGGCGCCCAGGGTGTCCAGCAGGGGTCCCAGGGCGGTCATCTTGTCGGCCACGGCACCGTAGTCGCGTTCGACGGTGATCAGCTTGGGCATGGTGCGGCCGGGCACGGGCTCGCACTCGCCGTTCTTCCAGTCCAGCACCCGGCCGTGCGGGGTGGCCATGGCGTCGGGGGTGTCGTGGAGCAGCGGGGCCGCCACCACGTCCTCGGCGGTGCCCAGGTGCTTCGCCGCCAGCCCGCTGAACGCCTTCGCGATGGTGTTGAAGGCGTCCCAGTCGCTGCGGGTCTGCCAGGGCGGTGAGATGGCGGGGTTGAACGAGTGCACGTAGGGGTGCATGTCGGTGGTGTTCAGGTCGTACTTCTCGTACCAGGTGGCGGCCGGCAGCACGACATCGGAGTAGACGGTGGTGGACGTCATCCGGAAGTCCAGGGACAGCAGCAGGTCGAGCTTGCCGGCCGGTGCCTCCTCGCGCCACACCACGTCGCGGGGGCGGGATCCCTCGGGCGCCTCGGTGGCGCGGACGGAGGAGTCGGTGCCCAGCAGGTGCTTGAGGAAGTACTCGTTGCCCTTGGCGGAGGAGCCCAGCAGGTTGGCCCGCCACACGGTCAGCACCCGGGGGAAGTTCTCCGGGGCGTCGGGGTCCTCGGCGGCGAAGCGCAGCCGGCCGGCCTTCAGTTCGTCCACCACGTACGGGCCCACCTCGCGGCCCGCGGCCCGCGCGTCGGCGGCCAGGGCCAGCGGGTTGCGGTCGAAGGTGGGGTAGGAGGGCATCCAGCCCAGCCGGGCGGACTGTGCGATGACGTCGGCGGTGGACCGCCCGGCGAAGGTGCCGCCCGCGGAGGCCGCGGAGAGGGTGTCGGCGCTGAAGGGGTCGTAGCGGTACTGGTCGGTGTGCAGGTACCAGTAGGCGGTCTGGATCATCTGCCGGGCCGGCCGGTTCCAGTCGGCCGCGGTGGCCAGGGCCGAGTAGCCGGTGATGGGGCGGACCTTCTCCTGGCCGACGTAGTGGGCCCAGCCGCCGCCGTTGACGCCCTGGCAGCCGGTGATCGTCGTCAGGGTGAGGAAGGCGCGGTAGATGGTGTCGGAGTGGAACCAGTGGTTGGCGCCGGCCCCCATGATGATCATGGAACGGCCGCCGGACTCCTCGGCGTTGGCGGCGAACTCCCGGGCGATCCGGGCCGCCTTCTCGGCCGGGACCCCGGTGATCGTCTCCTGCCAGGCGGGGGTGTAGGGCTCGGTCGCGTCCTCGTAGCCGGCCGGCCACTGCCCGGGCAGCCCCAACTCCTCGCGTGCGACGCCGTACTGGGCCATCAGCAGGTCGAAGACGGTGGTGACGGTCTTCCCGCCGACGGTGCGGACGGGGACGCCGCGGCGCAGCCGTCCCGCCCTGCCGTCGGGCGTGTCGAAGCGGGGCAGCTCCACCTCCACCGGGGCCGCCTCGCCGCCCGCGGCGCTCAGCAGCGGGTCGACGTCGCCGAGGTCGAGGTTCCACTTCCCCTCGCCGGACTCGCCGTAGCGGTGGCCGAGGGAGCCGCCGGGCACCACCGGGGTGCCGTCGGAGTCCAGCAGGACGGTCTTGAACTCGGCGTTCTCGGCGGTCCCGGCGCTCTCGCCCCCTGCCACCGCGCCGTCCAGGTCCGCGGCGGTCAGGAACTTCCCCGGGACCCAGGCCGCGTCCGCGCCCTCGCCGCGCTGTTCCAGGGTGATCAGGAACGGCAGGTCGGTGTAGCGCTTGACGTACTCGGTGAAGCGGCCGACCTGCCGGTCGGCGAAGAACTCCTTGAGGATCACATGGCCCATGGACATCGCCAGGGCGCCGTCAGTGCCGGGCTCGGCGGCCAGCCACTCGTCGGCGAACTTGACGTTGTCGGCGTAGTCCGGGGCGACCGCGACGACCTTCTGCCCCCGGTAGCGGGCCTCGGCCATCCAGTGCGCGTCGGGGGTGCGGGTCACCGGCAGGTTGGAGCCCCACATGATCAGGTAGCCGGCGTCCCACCAGTCACCGGACTCCGGGACGTCGGTCTGGTCGCCGAAGACCTGCGGCGAGGCGACGGGCAGGTCGGCGTACCAGTCGTAGAACGACAGCATCGCCCCGCCGAGCAGGGAGTAGAAGCGTGCTCCGCCCGCGTGGGAGACCATCGACATCGCCGGGATCGGGGAGAAGCCCGCCAGCCGGTCCGGGCCGTACTCCTTGATGGTGTGGACGTGCGCGGCGGCGATCATCTCCACCGCCTCGTCCCAACTCGCCCGCACCAGGCCGCCCTTGCCGCGCACCTTCTTGTAGCGGCGGGAGCGCTCGGGGTCGGAGACGACGTCGGCCCAGGCCAGGACGGGGTCGCCCAGGCGCTGCCTGGCCTCGCGGTACATCTGGAGCAGCACCCCGCGCACGTACGGGTAGCGCACCCGGGTGGGCGAGTAGGTGTACCAGGAGAACGCCGCGCCGCGCGGGCAGCCGCGCGGCTCGTACTCGGGGCGGTCCGGGCCCACCGAGGGGTAGTCGGTCTGCTGCGCCTCCCAGGTGATGATGCCGTCCTTGACGTACACCTTCCAGGAGCACGAGCCGGTGCAGTTCACACCATGGGTGGAACGCACCACCTTGTCGTGGCTCCAGCGGTCCCGGTAGAAGGCGTCCGCCTGCCGCCCGCCGATCTTGTGGAGGGTGCGGTGGTCCTCGGACACCTCGGCCCGGGTGAAGAACCGCCGGGTGGACACCAGGGCGTCGGCGAGCCCGCCGTCCGGCCCCGGCGGCCGCTCCTCCGTCCCGCGGACCGGTTCCCTGTTCCTGCCTCTTGCCACAGCGCCCCTCCCGGAGTGGGTTTTCGTACAGTGCGTCACAGTGCCCGTACAGGGCTTTTGGTGCTTGTACGGGGCTTGGCCCAGTCGGCGGCCGGGGCCGCTTCGCGGCTGCTTACCCGAAAAGATCAGGCTGACACCGGCCGTTTCAGACGCTCGTGGACGCCGGTCCCCCGGGCGGTCCCGGGGGACCGGCGTCTCAGGCGTCGGCCGCGGAGAGCCGGGTGCCCACCTGCGCGCGTACGGCTCCGACGGCTTCCCAGTCCTCGGTGTCCAGCGTGGCCAGCGCGGCCGGGAAGACGCCGTCCTGCTCCTTGAGGATGTGGTCGCGCAGGACCTCCAGCGCCTCCTGGAGCCGGTCGGGCCAGGAGGGATCGGCGGGGACGGTGTCGGCCGCCTCCCCCAGCACCCCCTCGATGTACCGGTGCTCGTCCTCCAGCGCCGCGATGTGATCGGGGAACTCCTCCTTCATGGCGGGGAACAGCCCGTGCTCCTCGACCCGGGTGTGCGGGGCGAGCACCTCGGCGATGCGCCGGGCCGTCCCGGCCATCCGCGCCGTGTCGCCGTCCCGGCGGGCGGCGCGGACGTCACCGATCATGTTGACGACCGTGTCGTGCTCGCGGGTCAGTTCGTCGATGGCCGTCAGGGACTGGCAGCCGCAGTACTCACACATCTCTCTTCTTTCCCGGTGTGTCGGTGTGTTGGTGTGCCGGTGTGCCGGCGGTGGCTTGGTGCCGGTGTGCCCGCCGCCGCGGCCGGGCGGGCGCCGGGTCAGGCGGCGCGGCGGGCGACCGCCGTACGGACCGCGGTCAGGGTCAGGACCAGGGCCGCGGCGGAGACCAGGGCCAGCAGTGCCAGCCCCACCGCGTACGAGCCGGTGGCTCCGTAGACCGCGCCCATCACCAGCGGCGGCACGAAGCCGCCCAGGCCGCCCGCGGCGCCCACCACACCGGTGACCGAGCCCACCTTGTCCGCCGGGGACGCCTGGGCCACCAGAGCGAACACCGCGCCGCTGCCGGCCCCCAGGGCGACGGCCATCGACAGGAAGGCCACGGTGCCCTCCGGCGCCAGGTCCAGGGTGAAGGACTGCATCGTCGCTCCGGCGACCACGACCGACAGGGATGCGGCCAGGACGCGTACCGGGCCGAAGCGGTCCGACAGCCAGCCGCCGATCGGGCGCATCAGCACCGCCAGCACCACGAATCCGGCCATCCGGTTGGCCGCGTCGGTCTGCTCCAGCCCGTAGGCGCTCTTGAGGTAGACCGGCAGGTAGACCGAGAAGGCGACGTATCCGCCGAAGGCCACCGCGTACAGCGCCGAGGCCTGCCAGGTGATGCCCAGCCGGACGGTGGCCGCCAGGCGGCGGAGCAGAGGCTGGGTGGGCGCGCTGCGGCCGGGCGCGTCGCGCAGCACCACGGCGGCCAGCACCGCGTAGGCGGCCAGGGCGACGGCGGTGATGACGAAGGGGGTGGCGGTGCCGCCGGACTCGACGAGCTGCACCGTGGTCAGCGCGCTGATCGCGGTGCCGCCCATGCCGGCGCCGAAGACGCCGACGGCCAGTCCCCGGCGCTCGGGCGGGAACCAGGCGTTCACGAACGGCACCCCGATGGCGAAGGTGGTGCCGCCGATGCCGAGGAAGAACCCGCCGATCAGCAGACCGGCCAGGGAGGTGTGCCCGGCCAGGCCGAGGTAGAGGACGGGGACGATGGTGGCGGCGGTGACCACGGGGAACATCACCCGGCCGCCGAACCGGTCGGTCAGCGCGCCCACCGGGATCCGGCCCACCGAGCCGACCACCACGGGCACGGCGACGATCAGCGACTGCTCCAGGGAGGACAGTTGCAGGATCTCCTGGAACCGGGGGCCCAGCGGGCTCAGCAGCGCCCACGCCCAGAAGTTCAGGGCGAATCCGACGGTGGCCAGCACCAGCATCAGCATGCGCGGGCCGGCCGCGGCCGCGGCGCCGGTGGAACGGGTGTCGGCGGAACGGGTGTCGGTGGCGGCCGCGGGGTGTTTCTCCATGGCGGTGTGCGCTTCCTTCTCCTCGGTCGTGATGCTCATGGCGCTCCCGTCGGTCTCCGGTGCGTGGTCCTCGGTGGCTCGGGTGGTGTCCGGTGCGGTTCCGGCGGGGTCCTTACGTGTGCCTCCCCGGCCGCGGTTTCACCCCCTGCCCGCTCAAGGATCTTCGGACGGCCACCCCTTCGGTAAGGGACCACCAGGGCGGGCGGTGGGGCCATTGGTCCCGGGTCCCGGTCCCGTCCGCCCCGCTCACGCGGCGGGCCGTGAGGCGGGTCATGCCGCCGGCGCCTCCTTCAGGTGACGGGCAGGGCGGCGGCCGGGAGCACCACGCCCGGCGAGCCGGCCGGGAGGTGACCGCCGGGGCCCGGGCCGGCCCGGGCCGCCCCCTGGCGCGGGCCCGGCCGTGCGGGGCGGCCGCGATCATCGCCGCGGTGAACAGGCCGAACCGGCGTCCGGTCGCTCCGGCGCCGAGCGCGCCGAAGACGGTGGCGTGCCGGATGGCATGCGGGACCTCGCGCACGTCGAGCTCGGGCTCGGCGGTGTCCGACTCGCCGCAGGCGCCGCCGCAGCCGCCCGCCGCGCCCCCGGCGACGGCACCCGCACTCACCGGCGCACCCTCACCGTGCGGGAGACCGTGCAGGAGATCTCCCCCGGGGTGCGGCAGAAGCTGTGGACCTTTGGTGGCGCCGCACCCGGTCCCGTGCTGCGCGGCCGGGCCGGTGGCACCTTCGGGATCACCCTCGTCAACGACGGGTCGATCGGTCACTCGGTGGACTTCCACGCCGGGGCGCTGGCCCCGGACCGGCCGAGCGCCTTCCACGTGGTCGGCGGCCAGTTCGACACCGTCTACCACGAGGGCGCCCACCGGCTCCGCCCGGACGACCCCGGCAGCGGCGGCGCGCAGGTGCTCGATCTGGCCCCGGCCCAGGGCGGTTTCGTGGAGCTGGCCTTCCCCCCGATGCGGGCCTTTATCCGTTCGTGTCGCACATCTTGAGCGACGCCGAGCGCGGCGCCCGGGGCTCCTTCGAGGTCACCGGCTGATGCCGTCCCCGTCGCCGGGCGGCCCGGTGGGCCGCCCGGCGAGCCGTTTCTCGTGCCAGTGGTCGGCGTACCGGTCGCCGTTGTAGTCCGGTATCTCCCCGTAAGTACGCCATGGCCACCTACGGCGCATACGCCGGCGCGAAGTTCGCCCTGGAGGCGGTGAGCGACTCGCTCCGGCGGGAGGTCGCGCCGCTGGGCGTACAGGTGGTCGTGGTCGAGCCCGGCGGTGTCCGGACGGAGATCGCCGCCCGCGGGATCGCGACGGCGAACGACCTGGCCGCCCGGATGACACCGGAGCAGAACGAGCGTTACGGCAGTCTGGTCCAGGCGAACAACACGTTGATGGCCTCGGGCACCGCCTCGGGTCTGACCGCCGACGCCGCCGCCCGGGTCATCGCGAAAGCCGTCACAACCCGCAGGCCGCGTCCCCGCTACACGGCCGGCCGGGATGCCGCTCTGATCATGCGCCTGGGCCCGATGCTGTCCGACCGCATGCTCGACCGCATGCTCGCCGCCAACCTGCGCCGGCACTACCCGCGGGCAGCCGCTGCATGACCCGTCGCGCACTCCGCCTCGCACCGTCTTCGACCTGAGGACACTAGGCCGACAGCGCCTCCCCCGCCTCCCCGCCGGGTCCGTCCCCGGCGTCCCACGCGCAGACGGCGGCCAGTTCGTCCAGGGAGATCCCCAGGACGGCGGCCAGCGCCGAGACGGTGAAGAACGCCGGGGTCGGCGCCCGGCCGGTCTCGATCTTCCGCAGGGTCTCCGCCGACACCCCGGCCGCCGCGGCGACCTCCACCATGCTGCGCCCGCCGCGCGCCGTGCGCAGCAGTTCACCCAGTCGCTCTCCCCGCCGGCGTTCCCACGGGGTCAGAGGAGTCCTCACCATGACCGTGATACTAATACCGGTATAGTAATTGGGCGCCGTCGGGGCGCCCTGACACGCCGGGGAGCATGCGGATCATGGTGGAACTCAAGACCGACACGGAACTGAAGGCCATGCGGGAGGCGGGGCGGGTGGTGGCCCACGCGCTCGCCGCCGCCCGGGACGCGGCCCGCGTCGGGGCCTCACCACGGGAGCTGGACGAGGCGGCCCGCGCCGTCCTGGACGCCGCCGGGGCGCGCTCGCCCTTCCTGGGCTACCGGCCCTCCTTCGCCCCCACCCCGTTCCCGGCGGTGGTCTGCGTCTCCGTCAACGACGCGATCGTGCACGGCGTCCCCGGCGACCAGCGGCTGCGCGACGGCGATCTGGTGAGCGTCGACTGCGGCGCGGAGCTCGACGGCTGGACGGGCGACGCCGCCGTCAGCTTCGTCGTCGGCACCCCCCGCCCCGGCGACGCGGAGCTGATCGAGGCCACCCGGCGGGCGCTGGACGCCGGGATCGCCGCGGCCCGCGCCGGGAACCGCATGGGCGACATCTCCCACGCGATCGACACCGTCGCGCGGGCGGCGCGCTGCGGCATGCCCCGCGACTTCGGCGGCCACGGCATCGGCCGCCGCATGCACGAGGACCCGCCCGTGCCCAACCGCGGGCGCCCCGGCCGCGGCTTCCCGCTGCGTCCCGGACTGGCCCTGGCCATCGAGCCGATGCTCATGGCGGGCGGCCGCGACGACTACCGCACCGACGGCGACGGCTGGACGCTGCGCACCACCGACGGCAGCCGGGCGGCCCACTTCGAGCACACGATCGCCGTCACCGAGGAGGGCCCCCGCGTCCTCACCCTGCCCTGAGCCGGGCACGGACAAGCCGCTCGCGGGCGGCCGTCGGCCATCAGGCCTTCCCGCACCGCGTCCCGGCGGGGTGCGGGAAGGCCGTCCGGGGCGTCGGCGGCGTCAGTGTCAGACGGCGTCGCAGGCCCGGGGATTGGTCCACTGCTCGCGGAACTGGTCGATGTACCGGTTGGTGACCCACCCGTCGATGATCCGCAGCATCGCGTCATTGGCACGGTAGTTGGAGTTCGAGGTCACGTTGTACGAGCCGGCGAACACCGCCTTGCGCCACTCGCCGGCGTACTTCGCGTCGATCAGCAGCAGTTTGTTGTGGTGCCAGCCGTCGCAGCTGATGTCGCCGTCGGGGATGCCGTTGTCCAGCAGCCGATCCCGCCCGCTGGCCTCCTGGACGATGACCTTGACGTCGCAGCCGATGCCGCGCAGCCGGGCCAGCTCGCGGATGACGTCCCGGGAGTGGTCGCTGTTGTCGAAGAGACTGGCCTGCATCCAGACCCGGTCGTTCCCCGAGGCGCAATCGGTGACGCCGGCCAGCACGCCGACCAGCGGTTGCTTGCCGTACTGCGGGAAGAAGTACGCCCGGGAGTGCCCGTTGCCGCCGAACGGCGACTTGTCCTCGTCGTCCCAGGTCACGCCTTCCCAGGTCCAGTCCTGGGCGTACAGGCGGCGCCAGTAGTTGACGTACCCCGCGAACAGCTCGCTGTCGTCACGGACGATCAGCAGGTTCTGCGCGTGCTGCGCCTGCCAGCTGCTCAGGTTCATCGAGGTCTGCAGCACCAGTTTGGTGTCGCCTTTTTTGAACACGAAGAACTTGTTGTGCATGGACCCCTTCCACTCGCCGTCGGGGTGCCTCATGCACGCGTCCGCGCAGATCCGCAGATCGATTCCGGCGTTCTCGAACTTCTCGCGGAGAGTCGAGTGGACGGCACCCACCACGATGCGGACGCTGACCCCGTTCCGCGCGGCCCGCACCAACGAGTCCGCTATCTCGGTGCCGTACCCGGTGGTGTCCCAGGTGTACATCGCGACGCGAATGTAGTCGCCGTCCTCCGGCGTGGTGCCCGTGGCGTCGATCTTGGCCTTGATCTTCCGGGGGATCAGAACATCGACGTTACCGTCGCCGCCGTAGGTGACGCAGACCTCGTAGTTCCCCTGCTCGGAGCAGGTCCCCTCCACGGCGGCGGCAGGCGGCGCCGAGACCACCGTGAGCAGGACGGACATCATGCCGAGCAGCACTAAACGGAACGACCGGAGCCCTTTGGCCCGCATGCTCTTCATCATCAGAGCATGCTCACATCCCGTGATCTTCTGAGCAAGGGGATTGCCGGGGCCCGGCGGCGGGGGTTTCCGCGGTCCCGGACACCGCGGCCCGTCCCCGGGCCGCGGCCGGCACGGCGGGTGCGGGGCCACCGCCGAAGCCCGGATCCGCCGGGTGGCACGGCAGACCGGCCCCGGCCGGCGCGTGACGCGGCCGTCCCCGGAGGGCCTCCCGCCAGTGTCGCCGGGCAGCCGGGGCGCGTCGGACGTCCGCGCGGATCCGGACACGCACGGAGCACTGGCCGCCGACGCGTGTCCGGATCCCCGACACCCTTCGGACCGTCAGCCCAGGGTGGCGAGCAGCTCGTTGCAGGCCTGCTCGCAGCGGCGGCACGCCTCGGCGCACATCCGGCAGTGCTCGTGCATGTCGGCGTGGCTCTCGCACTCCTCGGCACAGGACTTGCAGACCATCGCACAGGCCTGGAGCTGGGTGCGGGTGATGTTGGCGTCGTAGCCGGTGTGCCGGGAGAGGATCTTCCCGGTGGCCTCACAGATGTCCGCGCAGTCCATGTTGGTGCGGATGCACTTGCGCAGCTCGGCAACCATGTCCTCGGACAGACACGCGTCGGCGCAGGCCGTACAGGCCTGGGCGCAGTCGAAGCACTCGGAGATGCAGCGCTCCATGGCCTCGCGGTCGACGCCGCCCAGGTCGGCCGGGTAGGTCCGCAGCATGTCCTTGACCATCGTGGTCATCGGTACCCCTCTCTTCGTGTACGTCCGTGAGCGGGGTCGGCGGCCGTGGCACACCGGCCCCTGATCCGGTACTGGTCAGCGGGTAACCCGATCACGGCACGGACAAACCGGAGCGAAAGCTTCGGATACCCCGGAACAGGTCAGGGAACTTCCCGGTAGGCGTGCGGGGCGACCCCGGTGACCCGGCGGAAGACGCGGCTGAAGTAGGCCCGGTCGTGGAAGCCCACCGCGCGGGCGACGGCCTGGACGCTGTCGCCGCTGTGCCGCAGCCGCTCCTTGGCCTGCCGGACCCGCAGCCGGGTCAGGTAGTCCCACAGCGGCAGTCCCAGCTCCCGGTGGAAGAGCCTGCTGAGGTGGTCCTCGCTGACCCCCGCCGCCCGGGCGACCTGCCACCGGGTCAGGCGGTGCCGGTAGTGCCGCTCCAGGCAGGCCACGGCGCGGCGGACCGGGGCCCGGGGCCGGGAGGAGCCGCCCGGTCCGGCACACCCGGCCAGGGCGGCCAGCAGGGCGGCGGCCTCGGCGTCGGTCAGGATGTCCCGGCCCAGGAAGACCAGGTTCGGGTACCGCTCGGCGCGGCGCACGTCGGCGGCGGTGAAACCCCGGTCGCCGACCATCAGCACCGGCAGGTCGGCACGGCCCGCGCCCTCGCACACCGCCTCGGTCACCTCGAAGCCGTCCGCGCCGGGGCCGGGCAGGTCGCGGGGGACGACGAGCAGGCCGGGGGTGTCCTCCCCCAGGAGCGCCAGGGCGGCGGCACCGTCCGCGGCGGCGCGCACCGTACGGCCGGGCAGCGCCCGGCCCAGCAACCGCCGCCACCGCTCGCGGTCCGCCGCGCGGGCGTCCACCACCACCGCGGGGTCGGTCGGCCCCGGCGGCCGCAGCTCGCGCAGCGCCTGGCCCAGATCGGCGCCGCGGACCGGCCCGTAGAGCAGGAAGGGGGTGTGGCGCAGCGCCGGATGGTCGTGGAGCCGCTGGACGGCCGACCACTCCTGCGGCCGGGCCCCGCCCGCGTCCCAGCCGACCACGGCCGGCCTGTCCCGCTCGACCAGGGCGGCCGGCTCGTCGTCCGGGTCCAGCCGGCGCAGCCGCAGTCCGCACTGCCGGGCGAGGGCGGCCACCTCCGGGGGCGGTCCGGCCGCCGCGGCGACCAGCACGGTGGCGGCGCCCGGCGCGGGACCGGTGGCGGGACCCGCGGGCTCCACCGGGGTGGGCAGGGGCAGGTCCAGCCGGAAACCGCCGCCCGCCCGGTCGCGGTCGTAGGAGACCGAGCCGCCGTGCAGGGCGGCCAGCCGCCGGGCGACGGCCGGGCCCAGCCGCGTGCCGGGCTCCCCGGCGGCGAAGGGCTGGAAGAGGTGCTCCGTCTCCCCGGGATCGACGCACAGGCCCGCCGAGAGCACCCGGACCCGCAGTCCGTCCGGCCGGACGCCGGCGGCCAGCCGCAGCCGGTCGCCCTCGCCCAGCCGGGCGGCCACCGCGGTCAGCAGGCTGAGGACGATCTGGCGCAGCCGGGCCGGGTCGGCCCGGACGGCGGGGAGCCGACGGGGCAGCTCGAGCTGCCAGTCGGTGCCGGCCGGGCGGGACCGCACGGCGGTGTGGAACGCCGCCAGGAGCACCGGCCGGGGGTCCAGCAGCCGCCGGGTCAGGTCGAGCGTGTCGGCCTCGGCACGGGACAGGTCCAGCAGGTCGTCGATCAGCCGCAGCAGGCGTACAGCCTCCCCGTGCGCACGGCGCAGCGCGGTGCCGGCGTCCGTGGCGGCACCGGCTCCGGCACCGGCTCCGGCACCGGCTCCGGCGGCCCGGGTGTGCCGCAGGAGCGTCTCCACCGGGGTGCGCAGCTCGTCGGTGGCGTTGTCCAGCAGCCGGGTCTTCAGACGGCTGGCCCGCTCGGCGGCGTCCCGGGCGCGGCGCACCTCGTCGAACAGCCGGATGCCCTTGAGCGCCGCGCTGAGCTGGTCGCCCAGCGCCCGGTAGAGCGCGCCCCGGCCGGCCGCGTCCGGCCCGGACCCGCCGTCGAACAGGGCAAGGCCCAGTTGCTCGCCGCCGATGTGGAGCGGCTCGGCGACCAGGGTGAACCGGCGGCCGTCCGGCAGCAGCCCGTCCGGCAGCAGCAGTTCGGCGGGGTAGGGCACGGCGTACGGGTCCGGCCCGGTGCGGGGACGCCCGCCGTACGCGGGTACCGCCCGGGCCAGGACCGGACCGGTGCCGTCCCCGGGCCGTCCGCCGTTCTCGTGGAGCACCAGCCGGCAGCCCGGCACCCCGGTCTCCGGCAGGTGGCGGGCCAGCACCCCGGCGAGCGCCGCCGTGTCCACGGCGGTGGTCAGCGCGGTGCCCAGCTCCCGCAGCCGTCGGGCGGTCTGCTGCTCCGACCAGCGCTCGTACTCCAGCAGCCGGTGGGACTTGTCCGCCACCAGCAGCCGCGCCTGGCCCAGCAGCCGCTCGGCCCGGGTCCGTTGTCCGGCGGGCAGCCGGGGAACGGCCGACTCCCGGGCGCCCAGCAGTGCGCGGTCCCAGTCGGCGGCGTCCCCGGCGGTGCGGACCCGTTCGCCGGACAGCCGCTCGACCAGCCGCAGGAAGGCGCCACCGGGTCCCCCGCCGGATTCCGCGGTGAGATCCGCGGTGAGATCCGCGCGCAGCGCCGCGGACAGTTCCGCGCCCTGCTCCGGCAGCCCCGGGAAGAGTTCCCCCGGCAGCCCGCCGGAGGGCCCCCCGGACGAGTCGCCGGACGGCTCCGGTCCGCTGCCCGGCCCGCCCGGCCCCGCCGGCCCGTCCCCCTGGGTGACCAGCGGCGAGTGGCACCCGCAGGAGCGGCGGACGACGAGGGTGCCCGGCACCGCGCCGCGCGCGGGGGGCGCGGTGCCCCGCAGCCGGGCCAGCAGGGTCTCCACGGCCAGTTCGCCGAGCTCGGCGAAGGGAAGGGTGACAGAGGTCAGCGGCGGATCGGCCAGCCGGGCCTCCGTCGAGTCGTTGAAGCCGACCACCGCCACGTCCTCGGGCACCCGCACCCCGCGCCCGGTCAGGAAGCGCAGGGCGTCGGCGGCCAGGACGTCGCTGCACGCGACCACCGCGTCGAAGTCGCGGCCCGGGCACAACCCCCGGACGTCGACCAGCACCCGCATCGCCGCCGCCCCGGCCCCGCCCCCGAAGTCCGCCGCGGCGACGACCAGCGAACCGTCCCCCCGGAGGCGGTGCCGGGCCAGGGCGTCGGTGTAGGCGTGGTAGCGGTCCCGGGAGACCGGGTTGGCCAGTGGACCCCGTACGCAGGCGAGCCGGCGGCGGCCGTGCTCGCGCACCAGATGACCGACGGCCGCCCGCATGCCCGCCCGGCTGTCGAGCCGCAGGCTCTCGTGACCGGGCAGTTCGCGGTTGAGGCTGACGACCGGTAAGCCCGCCAGCCGCGCCACCAGCCCGGCGGCCCGCTCGTCGCCGTCGGCGGCGACGGGCAGACCGAGGGTGGAGGTCCAGCAGATGACACCGTCCAGTCGCGCGGGGCCCACCAGGTCGTACAGCGCGGTGCGCGGCGCACCGGCCGGGCTCAGCGGCCCGCCGGGGAAGCACACCAGGTTGACGTCGTGGCGCTCGGCCGCCGCCAGCACCCCGGACCACAGGGTGGTGCCGACCCCGAGGTGGATGTTGGCCGTGACCAGCCCGATGGTGGGCCGTTGCGCCGCCCGCCTCCCGCCGTCCGCCCGCCGCACCGGTACGGGTCCGTGTCCATGTCCGTGTTCCGCCGTAGGAGCCATGGGAGCCTGCCTCGCTCGTCGCTCGAAGAAGCCCCCCTTGCCGTGTGCGACACCCTCACCGGGCCGGAGGACCATAGCGACGGGTGCGCGTCCGGGCAAGACAGGCGGCGCGCCTGCCCTGCCCGGACGGTGTGCGGGTCGTGCCGGCTCGCGCTCAGATCTTCCCGACGCCCGCGCCCGCCGTCACGATCGACTTCACGTTCGCCGCGTTGTCGGCGGTGTAGCCGTACGGGACGGCGGCCACGGAGCCACCGGTCTCGCCCCGGCCGGAGTTGACGAAGTGGTTGTTCCGGGCCTGGAGGGAACCGGGGTCGGAGGAGCCCTCACCGAGGTGGAAGGGGTCCTCGACGTTCTCGAAGTAGTTGCCCTCCACCAGCACGCCGGCGTTCTCGGTGGAGGCGACGCCGTAGCTGCCGATGTCGCTGTAGTAGTTGTTCAGCACATGGACGGGGTTGCCGAAACGCACCCTGGGGTGGCGCTGGTTGGTGCCGTCGAACCAGTTGTGGTGGTACGTCACCCGCAGCTTCCCGGAGTCCTCGCCGCCGTTGCCGTCGGAGTGGCCGAGCAGGAAGCTCTTGTCGTGGTCGTGCACGCGGTTCCAGGACACGGTGATGTTGTCCGAGGCCCGCTTGATGTCCAGGGCGCCGTCGTTGGCGTTCGAGATGTCGTTGTGGTCGATCCAGACCCGGGTGGCGTACTGGACGTTGATCGCGTCGTCGTCCGAACCGGAGAAGGACAGGTTCCGGATGATGACGTTGCTGACCTTGCTGATGTTCAGGCCGCTGCCGGTGATCCTTCCGGCGGTGCCCACGCCGACGACGGTCTTGTTCGACGCCACCTTGGTCATGTCGCTCAGGTTGACGGTCCCGTCGACCTGGACCACCAGCGGCTCGTCACGCTGCACCGCCTCGGTGAACTGGCTCGCGTTCGACACGGTGACGGTGGCACCGCCCGCGCCGCCGGTGGTGCCCGCGCCGAAGCCGACGGGCTGGTTCGCCGCCACGGGACGCGGGGCCCGCGCATCGCTCCCGGTGTGCCCGGTGTTCCCGGTCTCCGCGGCCGAACCACTGAACGCGGTGACGCCGGTGAAGGTCACCGCGGCGGCCATCACGGCCGCGGAACTGATCAGTTTGAACCGTGCGCTCGTCCTGCGCATGGGGTACTCCGTCCGGTGGGGGGATCTACTGGGCACGCATGCGTGAGTACGTGCTGGTCCGCGCGGCGACTCGGTTCGAGGGTAGGAAGATTCCTGTGGACGATGCCGGGGACCGTGTGGACTATGGCGCGCGCACCCGCCGGAGCCCCTCCGCGGACCGGAGCACGGGCGGGCACGGGGAAGGACCGGCCGCGGGTGAGAGGGCTGGACAGCGTTCGAGACCCACAACCCCGGTCCGTCCGGTCCGCCGGCTGCTTATCCTTGTGGCCATGACCGCCCAGCCCTCAGAGCCCTCCCCCCACCACGTTCCGTCGGGAGAGCTCCGTGCCTCTCACGACGACCGGGAAGCGGTGGTGGAGCAGTTGCGCGACGCGGCCGCCGAGGGGCGGATCGATCTCGATGAGCTGGACTCGCGCCTGGAACGGGCGCTGACGTCCAAGACCTACGCCGAGTTGGCCGCCCTGACCGCCGACCTGCCGAGGGCCGATCCCCCCGAGAGCCGGCCGCCGCTGGTACTCAAAGGCGGTCTGCACGGTACGTCACGAGGCCCCGGGCGCTGGGAGGTCCCCGGGCGCGTGATCGCCCACGGGGGTCTGGGAGGTGTGAAGATCGACTTCACCCGGGCCGAGTGCCGTCTCCCGGAGATCGCGGTGGAGGCGTACGGGGAGGCGGCCGGTGTCACGATCGTCGTCCCCGACGGCTGGGCCGTGGACACCGGCGGCATGGATTCCGGCATCGGCGGCCTGCGGGACAAGACCACCCCCGACCGGCTCCCGGGGACTCCCCTGATCCGGCTCACCGGATCCGGCGGCATGGCGGGAGTGGTCGTCCGCCACCCCAACCGCTGGGAACGGCGCAAGCTGCAGAGCAATCCGGCACGGGGTCAACTGCACTGATTCGCCGCAGTGTTCACCGAGGTCGCAGTGGCTCCCCCGGTGGGTGCCCCAGCCTCGAAGGCCGAGGTACCCACGGAGGAGAGCCCCGATGAACACCACACAGGACGGACGCCCCATCGCCCCCGGACGGGCCGACGAGCGCGCCACGCTGGAGGGCCTGCTGGAGTTCTACCGCGCGACCCTGGCACGGAAGTGCTCGGGGCTCGACGACGCGCAGGTGCGCACGGCCTCGGTGCCGCCGTCGTCGATGACGCCGCTGGGCCTGGTCCAGCATGTGGCGCAGGTCGAACGCAACTGGTTCCAGGTGATATTCGCCGGCCTGGACGTGCCGCTGGTCTACGAGGACACGGGCACGGACGGCTTCGGCCTCGTCCCCGGGCGCGGAATGGACGAGGCGCTGGCCGTCTGGCGTGCGGAGGTCGAGCGGGGCCGCGAACTGACCGCCGGCCGCTCGCTGGACGACATCACGACGCTGACGGAGCGGTCGGCCGGGTTCCTCGGCTTCCGCGAGGTCTCGCTGCGCTGGATACTGACCTACCTGACCGGGGAGTACGCCCGCCACTGCGGCCACGCGGACCTGCTCCGGGAGCGCATCGACGGCGCCACCGGCCCCTGAGACACCTGTGAGCCACCCGTGAGGCACCGGCACACAGCGGCGCCCCGGGCCAGGTCACCGGCTCCCGGCGGCTCCGGTCACCAGGTGTCGACGGACGGCGCGCCGGGTTCGTGCCGCCGCCAGGCCTCGTTGAGGCGTGTGAGCCGGTCCGCGGCGGCGACGCCGTGCAGGGACGCGACCTTTCCGCCGTCGACCTCGAACACCACGACGCCCACGATCCGGCCGCCGACCACGGCGAGGGCGGCCGGGGAGCCGTTGACCAGCCCGATGTGCATCGCGGGCGAGCCGCCGGCCAGCCGCCGCTTCGCCGGGGTGATCCTGAAACCGGCCCGCACGAGGGAGGCCACCCGTTCGGGTGTCGTGTACCGCAGCAGCCGCCTGCTCAGTCCGGCGCCGTCCGAGACCGCGGTCACGTCGTCGGTGAGCAGCGCCACCAGCCGTTCGGTGCGCCCCGAGGTGGCGGCGGCGAGGAACTCCTCGACGACCCGGCGCGCGGACGCGGGGTCGCCGCCCGGGTCGCCGCCGCGGCGCCGGGCGGCGACCCGGGCGCGGGCCCGGTGGGCGTGCTGCTGGCTCGCCGACTCGGTGATGCCCAGCATCCCGGCGATCTCGGCGTGGCGGTACGAGAAGGCCTCACGCAGCACGTAGACGGCCCGCTCGACCGGCGAGAGGCGCTCCAGGAGGGTCAGCACGGCCAGCGACACCGACTCGCGCTGCTCGACGGTGTCGGCCGGGCCGAGCATCGGATCGCCCTCCAGGAGCGGCTCGGGCAGCCAGGCGCCGGCCGCCCGCTCGTGGCGCGCCTGCGCGGAGCGGAGCCGGTCGAGGCAGAGATTGGTGACGACCTTGGTCAGCCACGCCTCCGGCACCTCGATCCGCTCGCGGTCCGCGGCCTGCCAGCGCAGGAACGCGTCCTGCACGGCGTCCTCGGCGTCGGCGGCCGAACCGAGCAGACGGTACGCGAGGGAGGTCAGCCGGCCCCGGCCGGCCTCGAACCGATCGACGGCTGCGCTGTCCACGCGGGGCAGCCTAGGCGGCGGTCCGCGCACCGGCCGCCGTACCGGCCCGGTCCGGTGCGGCGGCCAGGCGGCGCCTGCGTGTCGGCATGCCGAAGGTCGGGTGGGCGGTGCCCCATCCGGCCCCCTTGAGCACGCCCGCCTTGAACCGCGCGGCGGTACGGCCGCCCAGGTACCAGGACCTCGCCCGGCCGTCCCCGTCCACCGTCTGGAAGATCGCGTCCCGCCGTCCGAGGCTGATGTGGTTGCCGTAGTACTTCAGCTCAGTGGCCGGGACCTCCCGGCCCGTCAGGCGCGCGATGATCGCGGCGGTCGCCTGCATGTTGGTGAAGCCCGCCGAGGCGCAGGACATCGGCAGCGGCCGGCCGTTCTCGCCGATCGCGTGGACGCAGTCACCGGCGGCGTAGACGTCCGGGTGCGAGACCGAGCGCATGGTGCGGTCGACGACCACCTGACCGGTCCCGGTGACCTCCAGACCACTGGCGGCCGCGACGGGCGACACCGCGAACCCGGCCGCCCACACGGTCACCTCGGCCGGGACGGACCTGCCGTCGGCGGCGATCGCCCGGTCCGGCTCGACGGCTTCGATGCCGGTGTGCTCGTGGACGGCGACACCGAGCCGGTCGAAGGCCCGGCGCAGGTGGCGTTGGGCTCCCGGGGAGAGCCAGGCGCCCGGCCCCCCGCGGGCGGCGAGCGCGACCGAGAGATCGGGCCGGGACTCGGCGAGCTCGGTGGCGGTCTCGATGCCGGTCAGCCCCTCGCCGACGACCAGCACGGTGCCGCCCGCGCCCAGCGCGGCCAGGCGCTCGCGCAGCCGCAGCGCCGAGGACCGGCCGGTCACGTCGAAGGCGTGCTCGGCCGCGCCGGGGACGCCGTGGTGGGCGACGGAGCTGCCGAGCGTGTGGAGGAGCGTGTCGTACGCGAGCTCCCCGTCGCCGTCCTCGCCGGTCATGGCGACGGTCCTGCGCTCGGGGTCCACACCGGTGACGCGCGCCAGGCGCAGCCGCACCCCGGTACCCGCGAAGATGTCGGCGAGCCCGCGGAACGCGAGGTCCCGGCCGGCCGCGAGCTGGTGGAGCCGCATCCGCTCGACGAACTCGGGCACGGCGTTGACGAGGGTGATCTCGGTGTCGGCGGGAGAGAGTCGGCGGGCCAGGCTGCCGGCGGCGAAGGCTCCGGCGTACCCGGCGCCGAGTACGACGATGCGGTGCTTCATGGCGTTGCTCCTGTCTCGTTCGCGTACCCCCTGAACGGGACGGCGCCCCGATTGCTGACAGGAGCCGGATGTGACGCGGGTCACGGGCCCCGAGGCGCCCGCGCGGTGCCGCGCTCACACCGGGCGGAGGGGCGGCCGCGCCGCCACCTCGGCCCACACCGTCTTCCCGGCCGGCTCGCACGGCGCCACGCCCCAGCAGTCGGCCAGGACGTCCACCAGGAACAGACCGCGCCCCGACTCCTCCTCGCCGGACGGCAGGGCCGGAACGGCGGGTGGCCACAGCGGCGAGTCGTCCGACACCTCGACCCGCAGCAGTCCCGCCCCCGCCTCGTGCACCAGCCGCAGCCGGAACTCCCGGCCGGGCGCGGCACCGGAGCCGGAACCGCCGCCGTGCCGTACCGCGTTGGCGGCCAGCTCCCCCACCAGCAGCGAGACGGTGCACGAGACGTCCGACTCCGGCGGGTGGCCCCACTCCCCCAGGCGCCGCACCGCCACCCGGCGCGCGAGCCGCGCGCCCTTGGGCGAGGCGGTGAAGTCCATCGCGAACACCGGCGGCCCATAGTCGGCGGCGGACGGTTCGGGGGTGGCGGGGGGCGTGTTGGCGGTCCTCGGCACGGCGGGGCTTCCTCACATGTCCGTTCGATCCGCAGCGTGTGCGGATCACTACGTTCTGTACCCAAGAGTCCGCTGTCCGGCCTACGCTGCGGAAGGTGACGGGGCATTACCCTCCGGCCGTTAAGAAGGGGAGTTGAGTTGTGGCCAAGGAATTCGATCCCGGCTCGTCCATGGCGGCGCTGTTCGGCTCACGGGTGCGCAGACTCCGCGACGCCGCCGGGCTGACCCAGGCGGAACTGGGCGAGAAGGCGTACGTGGTCGGCAGCCGCATCGCCCAGATCGAGCGGGCCTGCGGCGCCAGACCGACCCTGGACCTGGCCCGCCGCCTGGACGAGGCGCTGCGCGCCGACAGTCTGCTGGTCGACCTGTGGCCGTACGTCTACCGCGAGACGTTCCCCGACTGGTCGCGGGCGTTCATGTCCCACGCGGCGAAGGCGGTCGCCATCAAGGAGTACGCGGCACACGTGGTGCCGGGTCTGCTCCAGACCGAGGACTACGCCCGGGCCGTGCTGAGCCTGGATGTGATGCTTAAGGGCAAGGCGCAGTTGGAGGAGCGGGTCAGCGCCCGGCTGGACCGGCAGATGCGGCTCCACTCGCCCGACCGCCCCGGGCTGTGGATCATCCTGGACGAGGCGGTGCTGCGGCGGCCCGTCGGCGGCCCGGCCGTCATGCGTGAGCAGTTGACCCGACTGCTGGAGGTCACCACCGAACCCCACATCACGGTACAGATCCTGCCGTTCGAGGAGGGCGGGCACGAGGCGATGGGCGGCTCCCTGACGGTACTTGAGCTGCCGGACGGCTCGGAGGCCGTCTACAAGGAAGGCGCGGACTTCGGCCAGCTCGTCGAGGAACCGGCGGATGTCAGGCGCTACTCGGAGATCTACGATCGGCTGCGGGCGGCAGCGCTGCCCCCGCTCATGTCGCTCGACATGATCCGGTCCGCGATGGAGGGCTACCACCGTGATTCGAGCACCCCGTCCCGAACTCAGCGGCGCCGTCTGGCGCAGAAGCAGCTACAGCAACCAGGCGGGCGGCGACTGCGTGGAGGTGGCCGACGGCTCCCCCACCCACATCCCCGTCCGCGACAGCAAAACCCCTGACGGCCCCGTCCTCGCCTTCCCGGCCACCTCCTGGGCCGCCTTCATAGGCGAGCTGAAGACCGCTCACCGCGCCTGATCCCGCCGGGTCCTCGCTCACGAGGGCCCGGCGTTCCGCATGTCCGGCTCCTATCGGAGGGCGATCACCATGCCTCGAATCTCCCGTCCCGAACTCGGCGGCGCCGTCTGGCGCAGAAGCAGCCACAGCAACCAGGCGGGCGGAAACTGCGTGGAGGTGGCCGACGGCTCCCCCACCCACATCCCCGTCCGCGACAGCAAAACCCCTGACGGCCCCGTCCTCGCCTTCCCGGCCACCTCCTGGGCCGCCTTCACGGCCGAACTGAAGGCCGGTCACCGCATCTGAGCGCGCCGGGCACCGGCGCGTATCGGTGCTCCGGCCCCGCCGGTCCCCCATCCGCGAGGGACCGGCGGGCCACGAACTCCCCCAAAGAACCTGAGGGAAAGAACCACCCACCCACCCTCCCCCGCACCGCCTGACGACCCGTCACCCGTGCGGGTGACCGGGTTGCGGGCGGGAGTCACGGGCGGTTACGTTCACCGAACCAAGCGTAAAAAAGTACGGCCCCCGGCCGGGACCGCGAATCCCGAACGAGGGCCTCACCAATCAGGAAGAAGAGACCTTCCCTCATGGCTGACGCGCAGTTTAGCGCGCTCTCGCGCGCCCGTACCGGAATCCCGATCGCCGGGGTGATTCACATTTCCACGCGGCAGAACGCCGACTTCACCGTCCTCGCCAACGCCCTCGCCCAGCGCCCCGGCAGCGCGATCACCCTCGGTGTCGCGGCCTACATCGCCTCCCTGCCCGACGGGGCTCCCGTGAGCATCTCCGCCCTGTGCGAGCACTTCTCCGAGGGCGAGATCCTCATCTCCCGCGCCCTGCGCGAACTGGAGGAGGCGGGCTATCTGGAGCGCCGCCGCGAGCGCGGGCCGGACGGCCGCATCCGCACCCGGACTTTCTTCTACGACGTGCCGCCCGGCAAGGGCGCCGGGCCCGCGCCCGATCCCGGCCCAGGCCCCGACCCGGACCCGGACCCGGAGCCCGACCCGCCGGCACCGCGCCGACGCCGCCGTCAGCGCTCCCGGCCGCAGGCGGCGCCGAAGCAGAGCACCACGGCGCCCCGCCCCGCACCGGCGGCCGCCCCGGAGGGACCGGCCGTACCGCCTCCCCCGTCGCCGCCCTCCGCCTCCCTCTCCGAGGCCGACCCGCGCGCGGTCGCCGTCCTCGCCGCGCTGCGCGGCGTCGACGCCCGGCTGGTCCTCTCCGGGACCGAGACCGCCCGGCTCGCCCCGGCCGTCACCCGCTGGCTCGCGGCGGGCGTCACCCCGGCCCACCTCACCGAGTTGCTGACCACCGCGCTCCCCGTCCGTCTGGTGGCCCGCCCGGCCCGCATCCTGGCCTTCCGCCTCAGCGAGACGCCCCCGCCCACGCCCGTCCCGGTCCCGACCCCTGCGAAGCCGGTCGTCCTGCCCTTCCAGACCTGCGACGGCTGCGACCGCGCCTTCCGCGCGGCGGCCCCCGGCCTCTGCCGCGACTGCCGCACCGAGCACGCCGAGCACGCCGAGGGCACGGCACCGGAGACGCTGCGTGCGGCCTGCTGAGCAGCGCGGCGGAAAGTCGATGATGGTCGACAGATTCGCGGCCGGGCTGCTGACTCCTGCGGAGACCTCCTCCCACCTCCAGATTTCCTCGTCCACCCTTGCCTCCTGGCTCAGGGACAAGGCTGCCGGAGCTCCTCTGGTGCACCAGGTGGAACCGGCACGGAAGGGACAGCCCTCGGTCCCGTTCGTCGCCGTGGCCGAGGCCCACGTCCTGCGGTCGCTGCGCTCCCTCGGACTGCGGATGAGCGAGATCAGGGAGGCCGCAGCAGCCGTGCGAGAGGCTTTCGGCACCCCCCACGGCCTGGTGTCCAAACGGATCGCGACGGATGGTGTGGACATCTTCGTCGAGCATGGCTTCGGCGATCTGCGCCGGATCCGGGACGGGCAGGCCCTCATCCACGAGGTCGTCTCCGACCACCTGCGCCATCTGTCCTGGGAGGCGGACGACGACTTCCCCACCAGCCTGCGACTGCGGCAGTACCCGGACTCGATTCCCGTGGTGATCGACCCCAGGTTCGGCCACGGCCTGCCCGTCGTGGCCGCCAACCGCGTCGCGGTCAAGGCCATCACCGACCTGTGGGAGGCCGGGGAGTCCGTCGAGGACATCGCTTATGACTTCGGCATGACCCCCGAACAGGTCGATGCCCTGTGTCGTGCCGCGGTGCGCCTTGCGGCCTGAGTTCTTCCTCGACCGCAATCCCGGGCGCCGCGTCGCCGAGGAACTGAGGGTGCGGGGATGGACGGTCCACCGCATCAACGACGTCTTTCCGGTGGACGCACAGGACATTCCCGACGAGGAGTGGATCGCTTACGGACTCGACCGGTCCTGGGTACCCCTGTCGAAGGACGGCCGGATCAAGACACGGGACTTGGAGATCCGTCCTGTTCTGGAGCGGGACGCAGTCCTCTTCTACCTCGACAACCAGCAGCTCCGCAGCATCGAAATGGTCGAACGGTTCGACACACCGTGCCGCCATTCACCGGGCCGTCGACAAGGGTGGGCCGGCCGCCTATGCCGTGCGGCGCGACCGCATTGAACGCACCTGGCCCTGACAAACCCGTCCGGCCTCCGAGCAGGCGTGAGCGCCACACCGCAGGCCGGTAGCAGAGCCGGGAGCTCGCGGAAGCATTGCGGTGCACGGCAAGCGGGGTCGCCGACCGCGCCCGCCCGATCCGGTCTCCCGATACAACGACCCCCATCGATGCCATCTGTTACGACAGCTATCATCGTCCTATGACGATGAATGACACGGAGGCCGGTCCCACGGCCTCCACCTCCTGCGGAGCGCCGTCGGCGGCGGTCGCCCTGTTCCGTTCGCTGGGCGACCCGGCCCGGCTGGCGATCCTGCGGCGCCTCGCCGAGGGGGAGGCGCGGGTGACGGACCTGGTCGCCTGTGTGGGGCTGGCGCAGTCCACGGTCTCGGCGCACCTGTCCTGCCTGCGCGACTGCGGACTGGTCACCTCCCGCCCCGTCGGCCGGGCCTCGCTGTACTCGCTGGCCCGTCCCGAGCTGCTGGACCTGCTGGCCGCCGCCGAGCAACTGCTCGCCGCCACCGGC
The DNA here is from genome assembly GCF_002794255.1 of Streptomyces carminius. Classification (GTDB taxonomy): domain Bacteria; phylum Actinomycetota; class Actinomycetes; order Streptomycetales; family Streptomycetaceae; genus Streptomyces; species Streptomyces carminius. The sequence goes on along the minus strand of NZ_PGGW01000066.1, from coordinate 94,816 downwards.
GAGGCCGTCGACCTGTGCCCCGCCTACGGCACCCGCGCCACCACTCCCGAGGAGTCCGCCCGATGAGCACGACGCCCGCCACCGGCACCACGCCGGACGTGACCGGTCCGGCGGCGCACCGCGCGGTGCGCTACGCGAAGTTCACCATCGGCTACAACCTCGTCGAGGGCGTCGTCGCCGTCTCCGCCGGTGCCGTCGCCGGGGCGGTCTCCCTGATCGGCTTCGGCATCGACTCCGGCATCGAGGTCGCCGCCGCCACCGTGGTCCTGGTGCGGCTGCTCGCGGAGATCAAGGGCGGTGAACCGGACGAGGCCAAGGAACGCAAGGCCCTGAAGTTCATCGCGCTCACCTTCTTCGCGCTCGCCGCCTATGTCACCGTCGAGGGCGTCCGCAGCCTCGTGGTCGGCGAGAAGCCCGACACCTCACCCGTGGGCATCGCCCTGACCGGCGTGTCGATCGTGGTCATGCCGTGGCTGGCCATGGTCAAGCGCAGGGCCGGACGCGAGATGAACTCCCGTCTGGTCGTCGCCGACGCGTCCGAGACCAGACTGTGCGCCTGGCTGTCGGTGTCCACCTTCGCCGGACTGCTCGCCTTCGCCGCCTTCGGCTGGACCTGGATCGACCCGGTCGCCGGATTCGTCATCGCCGCCTTCGCGGTCATGGAGGGCCGGGAGGCGTGGGAGGGCGAACTCGTCTGCGACGACGGCTGCGAGGACGGCGAGGAGCCCGCCGCGAGCGGCACGGCGTCGTCGTGCCCGGACGGCTGCGACTGACCGCCCCCGCCGCGACCGCGCCCCCGCCGCCCCGGAGCGGGCGTCGAATAATCCCGTGCCGTGCCGTCGGTTCGGGTGCAGACTCGCCCCATGGCGGAGATGCGGGCGTTCCGGGACGCGGTCGGCGGCTGGGCGGCCGGCGGTCCCGGCGGGCCGGCGAGTGAGCTGGCCGCGCGACTGGGGGTGCGGACGGCGGTGCTGCTGGAGGGGTTGAGCGACCTCGCGGCCGTCGAGGCACTGGCCGCCCGGCACGGCCGGGACCTGGCCGCCGAGGGTATGTGCGTCATGTCCATGGGTGGGGCGATGAACGTCGGCCGCTACGCCGCCCTCCTCGGGCCGCCCGGTCTCGGGCTGGGCCTGGCCGGGCTGTGCGACGAGCGCGAGCGGCGCTTCTACGACCGCGGCCTGGAGCGGGCACGGGCACCACGCCGGGGCTTCTTCGTGTGCGTGGCGGACCTGGAGGACGAGCTCATCCGCGCGCTGGGCACGTCGAGGGTCGAGGAGATCGTCCGGGCCGGGGACGACGGCCGCGCCTGGCAGACCTTCCTGTGCCAGCCCGCACAGCACGGCCGGTCCCGGCAGCGGCAGTTGCGGCGCTTCCTCGGGACGAAGAAGGGCCGCAAGATCCGCTACGGCCGCCTCCTCGTCGACGCCCTCGGCCCCGGACAGGCACCGGCCCCGCTCGACGACCTCCTCGCGAGCCTGTGAGGTGGCGGGTGGGGAGGACTTCCGTGACGGCGGTGGCCGAACGCGGGTCGCCGGCGAGCCGGCCGGAGAGCGGCCCGGACAGGCTCCCGCGACAACCCGGACGAAGACCTTCTTGCCGGTGGACTGCCCTGCCCGATCGGCGGGCTGGGCAGCGGGCCGGCGGATCGGAGACACCGAAGGATGACTTCTCACCTCCACGCACTCTGTTTCGACGCGAACGACCCGCCCCTTCTCGCGCACTTCTGGGGCGGCCTCCTGGGCCGGGAGCCGACCGGCGACCCCTATGACGGCATCGTGCTTCCGCCTGGCGACGACACCGGGCTCCGGATCCGTTTTCTTCCGGCCCGGGAGCGGAAAACCGGCCAGAACCGGATGCACTTCGATCTGACGAGCACGTCACTGGAAGACCAGCAGGAGACGGTGGCGAGAGCGCTCGGACTCGGCGCCCGGCACATCGACATCGGTCAGCGCCCGGAGGAGGACCATGTGGTGCTCGCCGACCCCGAGGGCAACGAGTTCTGCGTCATCGAGCCGGGCAACGACTTCCTCGCCGGGTGCGGATTCATCGGAGCGCTCGCGTGCGACGGTACGCAGGAGGTCGGGTACTTCTGGAGCCGGGCGCTGGGCTGGCCGCTGGTCTGGGACCAGGACCAGGAGACCGCGATCCGCTCGCCGCGCGGCGGCCCGAAGATCACCTGGGGCGGTCCGCCGCTGATGCCGAGGACCGGGAGGGAGCGGCTGCGCTTCGATCTCGCTCTCCCCGCCCACGGTGATCTGCGCGCGGAGACCGACCGTCTCGTCTCCCTCGGGGCGACCCGGATCGACACCGGCCAGGACGAGGCCGCCTGGACGATGATGGCCGATCCCGACGGCAACGAATTCCGTGTCCTGACCTCCCGGTGACACGGCCGGTCCGGATGCGGCCGCCCGGTGCCGGGGGGATTCTTCAAGTGGGCGGAGCTCAGCGCTCCGGGTCCGCCGGGAGGTTCGCGGTGCTTGGATGGCGGGATGGAGATCCTGGTTCTGGGCGGAACGGCGTGGGTGGGCCGGGAGCTGTCCCGGCAGGCGGTCGAGCGCGGCCACCGGGTGACGTGCCTGGCGCGCGGTGAGAGCGGTGCGGTCGCGGACAAAGCGGTGCTGGTGGCCGGTGACCGGCGCGGTCCCTCGGCGTACGCACCGCTGCTCGGCCGCGGCTGGGACGCGGTCTTCGAGGTGTCCTGGCAGCCGGACTTCGTCCGCGGGGCCCTCCGCGCGCTGGGCGGAGAGGCCGGGCACTGGACCTACGTCTCCTCCGCCAGCGTCTACGCCTCCCGCGCCACGCCGGGTGCGGACGAGTCCGCAGCCCTCCTCGCCCCGACCGACCGCGGTGAGGCCGACCGCTCGGTGTACGGCGAGGCGAAGGTCGCCTGCGAGCAGGCGTCGGCGGCCGTCGTGGGCGACCGCCTCCTCACCGCGCGCGCCGGTCTCATCGGCGGGCCGGGCGATCACACCGGGCGCTCCGGCTACTGGGTGGCCCGTGCCGCGCGTGATCCGCGGGGGCCGATGCTGGTTCCCGGCACACCGGCGGCACCGACCCAGGTGGTCGATGTGCGCGACCTGTCCGCCTGGCTGCTGGACGCCGCGGAGCGGGGGCTCACTGGCACGTACGACGCCGTCGGTCCGGTCGTCCCGTTCGGGGAGTGGATCGAACTGTCCCGTGCCGTCGGCGGGCACACCGGCCCGGTGGTCACCGCCGACTCGGCATGGCTGCTCGCCCACGGCGTGGCCGAGTACATGGGGCCGGAGTCACTGCCGATGTGGCTGGTCGAGCCGGGCTGGGAGGGGTTCTCGGCCCGGAGCGGGTCGGCGGCGCGCGCCGCCGGGCTCCGGCACCGGCCCCGGGCGGACCTGCTCGCCGACACGCTGCGCTGGGAGCGCGGGCAGGGCCTGGACCGGGCGAGGCGTGCCGGCCTCAGCGCCCGGCGCGAGCGGGAACTGCTCGACGCCCTGGGCTGACGGCCGGGGCGCGTGTCCGGTGCCGGATTCGTCCCGGCCCGGGTCAGCCGTCGCCGTCCGGGTCGTGTTCCGGCTGTCCGGCGGTGTGCCGGGCGGGCTGTACGGCGGTCCCGGTGTCGGCCGGGCCCGGGGAGCCGTCCGCCGGGGCGGGCCCCACCTCGGGGAGCGGAGCGGCCATCACCTGTGCCGCGGTGGCCTCGGCCTCCCGCTCGAACCGGTCGTCCGGATCGCTCACCCGCACCCCGTCGGGTCCGACCGTGCCGTCCACCGGGCCCGAGCTCTGCTGGATCACATGGGCGAGCTCGTGCGCGAGCGTGTGGTCGTCGATGTCCTTCCGGCTGACGGCGATGTCGTTGCCGGAGGTCCAGGCACTGGCCCTCAGCTCGGCCGTGGAGCGCTGGGCCACCGCGTCGGTGTGGATCCTGACCGCGGAGAAGTCGGCTCCCAGTCTGGTCTCCATCTCCGCGCGCTTGGCGGGTTCGAGGGGAGCGCCGGGCGAGCGCAGCACCTCCTCGACCGTGGAGCGCTGTACCGGCGGCTGGTGGCCGCACTCCGCGCCGTGCCGGTGTTCCTGGTGTCCCTGACCCTGTTCCTGTTCCTGTTCGGCCAGCAGTTGGACCACCGCGGCGTTGCCGGCCGCGCGTTGCAGCGCGGTCAGTGCGGCAGGGGACCGCGGGTGGGGTGTCGCGGCTTCGGGCGCGTCCTGCCGGGAGGCCTGGTGCGGCCGGGACGAGGGTGCTCGGTCCCGGTGCGGGCCCGGTGCCTCGGACTTCTCCTCGAATCGCATGCGAGCAACCCTCCGCTCGGTGCCGCCGTCGCCCGGGGATGCGCACCGGGGCACTCGGGCCCACAGTGTCACCCGGCGGGTGGGCGCCTGTCGCTCCCCGAACGGGCAGCATTTGTACTCGCCTTGACGGGTCTGTTCGGCGCGGGCCGGCGGAGTGCCGTACCGCCGCGCGCCGCACTCCTCAGGACCGCACCTGGATCAGCGCGTGGGTGCCGCCGGTGCGCCACCGGTGGCCGTGCTCGGCGGTGAGCGCGGCCTCCGTCCGCGCGCCGAGGCCGACGGCCACGTCGGACTTCAGGGTGCGCAGGGCGGCCACCGGTCCGGGGAAGTACGCCGTCCGCCCGGTGAAGGGGGTGGTCGCGGACCAGTGCCGGTCGCCCACCAGGCGGCGGTAGTTCAGGTCGCCCTTGACCACCGTCACGGTGGCCCGCCCGAATTCCTCGCGCAGGTCGCCGGGCAGGTCGGCGTACGGCAACGGGGCGCAGAAGAAGGGGTGGGTGCGGACGTCGAGCAGGCCGTGCCCCATCGCCTCCCACAGCCGTTCGCCGGCCGCCCCCGCGGCGCCGCCGGCCTCCCGTAGGCGGCGCAGGGCGTCGACCACGTCGGCGGTGGTGGCGTCGGAGACGTAGTACGGGTACGGCTTGACGTACAGCACGACGTGTCCGGCGTGCCGGTGGCGCAGCAGGTGGTCGATCAGGAGGAGATCGGCGAGGAGCTCGCGTCCGGCGTTGTCCGCGATCAAGTGGACGGTGCCGGGTCCCCCGGCGGGCAGCAGCGACCACAGCGCCGCCGAGTCGTCCGCGACCAGCGGGGCGCCGGGGTGTCCGGGCCCGTCCGCCGCCCCGCCGTTGCCCGCGTCCAGGCGGAAGCCGAGGTCCGCGCGGTTGCCCCAGAGGCTGCCGTGGAGCAGCGCCCGGCCCCGCTCCTCGGCGGGGAGCGGGGCGAGCCGGTCGGGGGCGGCCAGTTCGGCCGCCGTCTCGTCGGTGCGCAGCTCAGCCAGTTTGAAGGGGCGGAACGGGTCGACGCCCTGCCAGGGGCCCGGTCCGAAGTATCCGACCGCTTCCAGGAGGCGGCGGTAGAAGAAGCTCTCCGCCCACAGGAACGGCACCTCGTACCAGGACCGGCCGGTGTGCTCGTCCAGTCCCCACTCCCGCCAGCGGTCCAGGTCGTGCGCGGCCGGGCCGGGCGGTTCGATCACGCCTTCGGCGCACTCCCGCAACAGCGCGTCGAGCGCCCGGTGCTGTGCCGGGCCGTAGGGGAAGGCGGCGCGGACCTGCCCGATGAGCGCCGGGTGCCGCTCGGCCAGCACGCTCCGGGGGAAGGAGCCGGGCCGGTCACCGGTGATGACGGGGGCGTCAGCGGCGGTCTGGGACATGGTGTGGCGGTCCTCCGGCGGTGGTGCCTGTCGGTCGGGTCCGGGCTCGGGCTCGGGGCTCACCGCACCAGGGTGCCGGAGAGCAGGGAGAGCACCCACCCCGCCCCCGCCCCGAGCACAAGGGTGGCGGCTGCCGCGGCCAGTGCCGTACCGGCCGCCCAGCGCTCCGGCACGGCCGTGGCGGCCGTCTGCCCGTGCCCCTCGTGCCCGTCTCCCCCGTCGTCCTCACCGTCTCCGTTCTCCGCAGGCTCCGGGCGCGGGCCGGGGGCGCCGACGGACAGGGCAGGCGCGATCCAGCGCAGGTAGTAGAAGAGGCTGGCGAGGGTGTTGACGGCGGCGACCACCACGAGCCAGGCCGCTCCGCCGTCCCAGGTGGCGGAGAAGACCGTCAGCTTGCCCGTGAACACCGCCGTGGGCGGGGTGCCCACCAGCCCCAACAGACAGACGGTGAGGGCGGCGGCGAGCCAGGGGCGGTGCCGTCCCAGCCCTCGGTACGCGGCGAGGGTGCGCAGCCGCGGCAGGGCGGCGGCGACGGCGAACACGCCGAGGTTGGTGGCGGCGTAGGCCGCCAGGTACAGCAGCAGGGCGCGCAGGGCGTCGGCGCGTTCCACGACGGCCAGGGCCATCAGCAGATAGCCGACCTGGCTGATCGTGGAGTAGCCCAGCAGCCGCAGCGGATCGGTCTGGGCGAAGGCGGCGAGGTTGCCCAGCGTCATGCTCGCCGCCGCCAGGACGGCGAGCAGCAGCCGCCAGTCGGCGGCCTGCTCGGGCAGGACCGTCAGCACCCGGTACAGGGCGACCAGGGCACCGATCTTGGGGACGGTCGTGAGGAACGCGGCGGCCGGCACCGTCGCCCCTGACGCGGCGTCGGGCACCCAGAAGTGGGCGGGGACCGCGCCCGCCTTGAACAGCGGTCCGGCCAGCAGCGCCACCGTCCCGACCACCAGGGCCGCCCGGGGCGCGCCGTCGAGCCCGTCGGCCAGGGTGGCGTAGTCGGTGGCGCCGCCCAGCCCGTACAGAACGGCGGTGCCCAGCAGCATGGTGATGCCCAGCAGCACGCCGAGCAGGTAGAGCTTCAGCGCCGCCTCGGCGCCGCGCGCGTCGCGGCCCCAGCCCGCCAGCGCGTACAGCGGGATGGAGGCCAGCAGATAGGCGACGGCCAGCAGCAGCAGGTCGGAGGCGCCCGCCAGCAGGACGCTGCCGAGCGAGCCGAGCAGCACCAGCACGCAGAACTCGGTTTCCCGCCGGTCGCCGCGCACCCGCCCGCCGGCCAGCGCCAGGACGGTGAGCGCGGCGGCGGGGACGACGACGCGGACGGCGTCGGTCGCGCCGTCCAGGGCGTAGGTGCCGGCGTAGACGGTGCGGTCCGTGCCGGGGGCGGCGAGCGCGGCGGCGACCAAGGAGCCGACGAGCGCGGCCGCGGCCGCGGCGCGGGCGATCCACTGCCGTCCGCGCGGCAGGAAGGAGCCGGTCAGCAGGGTGACGACGGCACCGAGCAGCAGCAGGATCTCGGGGACGAGGGCGAGGGGGTCCTTGTGCATCACCACTCACCGCGCGACCAGGTCGACGACCGTACGGGCGGCGGGCTCGATCATGTCCAGCAACCAGCGGGGCAGGACGCCGATGAGCAGCGACAGCGCCAGCAGCGGCGCGACGGACAGCAGTTCGGCGGGGCGCAGGTCCGCCTCGACGGGCCGGGGGCCGCGCCGGGGGCCGAGGAGGAGCCGGTGCAGTGCCCGCAGGAACAGCCCGGCGGTGATCAGGATGCCCAGCAGGGCCAGGGCGGTGGCCACCGGTGCGGCGCCCAGGCTGCCGGCGAAGATCTGGAACTCGGCGAGGAAGCCGCTGAAGCCGGGCAGGCCCAGGCTCGCGAAGGCGGCGACGGCAGTCAGCGCGGCGAAGCGGGGCAGGGGTCCGGCCAGTCCGCCCCAGGCGTCCATGTCGTAGCTGCCGCCGCGGTCCATCAGTACACCCGCCAGCAGGAACAGCGCCCCGGTGATCAGCCCGTGGCTGACCATCTGGACGATCGCGCCGGTGACGGCGGTGGCGCGGGCCGCCTCGTCGGTTCCGGCGACCAGCCCGGCGGCTCCGAGAGCGAGCAGTACGTAGCCCATGTGGTTGACGCTGGTGTAGGCGACCATCCGCTTGAAGTCGCGCTGCGCCAGCGCGACCAGCGCGCCGTAGAGGGCGGAGACGACGCCGACGACGACGAAGACCGTCGCGTAGGCGCGCCAGGCGTCCGGCAGGATCGGCAGGGCGATCCGCACGAAGCCGTAGGTGCCCATCTTCAGCAGGATCGCCGCCAGGACGGCCGACCCGGCGGCGGGGGCGTCGGTGTGGGCCGGGGGCAGCCAGGTGTGGAAGGGGAAGACGGGGGTCTTGACCGCCAGGCCGACCGCGATCGCCAGCAGCACCAGCGGGCCCGCCGCGCCGCCGCCCCGGAGCGGTGGGTCGGTGGTCAGTTCGGTGATGTCGAAGGTGTGCGGGTCCGAGGCCGCGTACAGGCCGATGAAGCCCAGTAGCAGCGCGAGGGAACCGACGAAGGTGTAGAGGAAGAACTTCAGCGCCGAGCGGGCGGCCTGCCCGCCGTGCCCCCAGCCGGCGATGATCAGGTACATGCCGACGATGGACAGATCGAAGAAGACGAAGAACAGGATCAGGTCCAGGGCGGCGAACAGTCCCAGACAGGTGGTCTCCAGGAACAGGAAGAGGGCCGCGAAGCGGCGGAGGTCACGCTGTCCGCGCAGCGAGTACACCGCGCAGGCGAGGAAGACGACGGCGGCCAGGGCGAGCAGCGGCAGGGAGAGCCCGTCGACGCCGATGTGGTAGCCCGCGCCCGCGCCGGGGATCCAGGGCCGGTCGGTCTCGTGGCCGATGCCGGGGCCGTCGTACGTCGCCCACAGCCAGGCCACCAGCGCCGTTTCCGCCGCCGACACCGCCACCCACAGCCACCGCGCGGCGGCGTCGGGCAGGCCGCGCCACGCCAGCAGGACGACGGCGGCGGCCAGCGGGAGGAAGACGGTCAGCGAGAGCATGCTCACCTCAGCAGCAGGAGCAGGACGACGGCGGCGGCCAGCAGGACCAGTGCCTGGGCGTAGTACTGGTGGAGTTGGCCCGTCTGCGGGCGGCGCGCCCACTCGCCGAGCCGGCGGGCGCCGGCGGCGACGCCCCGCACGGCACGGTCCACGCCCGAGCGGTCGGCGGTCTCCGTCCAGGACGCCAGGCGCCGTACCGCGGCGGCGGCACCGGTGACGGCCCGGTCCAGGACCGCGTCGTCGAACCGGGCCAGGGCGTGCGCGACGGCCAGGGCGGGGCGTACGGCGACCGTGTGCGCGGCCGCCTCCAGATACAGCCAGGCGCGGGCCCAGGCCGGTTCGGGCAGGCGCGGCGCGAGGGCGGCGGCGGTCGCGGTCGCGGCCAGGGCGAGGGCGGCGGTGGTGAGCATGGTGGCGGCGCCGGCCGAGGGCTCGCCGGTGGCGCCGGCAGCCTCCTTCACCTCGTGGGCGAGCGGCGGCAGGGCGAGGGCGCCGAGGGCGGCGGCGCCGACGGCGAGGACCGCCAGGGGCACGGTCCGGAGCGGTCCGGCGGTCCGCTCCCGCCGCTTCTCTCCGGCCTCGGCGGACGGTTCGGGACCCGGTCCCAGCAGGAGGCCGATCGCCTTGCCCGCGTACAGGGACGCCAGGACGGCGGCGGCCAGCACCACCCCGTACAGCGCCGGAGAGTCGGCGGCGGCCAGGATCTCGTCCTTGGTGGCCCACAGCGACAGGGGCGGCACACCCGCCAGGGCGAGCACTCCCACGGCGAACGGCAGGCCGACCGCCCGGTCCCGGCGGCCGGCCCCGCGCAGTTCCCGCAGGCCATCGGTGCCCAGTGCCGCCAGCCACGCCCCGGCGGCCAGGAACAGCAGGGACTTGACGGCCGCGTGCGCGACGAGGTGGGCGGTGCCACCGGCGACGCTCCCCGCCCCGGCGGCCAGCACGACGAAGCCGAGCTGCGCGCTGGTGGAGGCGGCCAGCAGTTGCTTGAGCTCGCGCTGGGCGAGGGCGACCGCGCCCAACGCGAGCGCGGTGAGCGCACCACCCCACGCCGCGGCCCCGGCCGCCCAGCCGGCGGACTCCAGCAGCGGGCGCAGCCGCAGCAGCAGGTAGCCGCCCATGGCCACCATGGCGGCCGAGTGCAGCAGGGCGCTGACCGGGCTCGGGCCGAGCATCGCCTTCGACAGCCAGAAGGAGAACGGGAGCTGGGCGGCCTTGCCGAAGGCGGCCAGCAGCACACCGGCGGCGGCCAGGTGGAGCCACGGGCCGGTCAGGTCCGCGAGGGTGTCCAGGGCGAGCCGTTCGGCGCCGGTGCCCGCCGTGGTCCCGGCCAGGGCGGCTCCGGCGGCCAGGTACAGCCCCAGGTCGCCCGCGCGGGTGGTGAGGAAGGCGGTTGTACCGGCCGCCACCGGGGCGTTCTCCCGCCAGTGGAAGGCGATCAGCGCGTACGAGGCGGCGCCCATGACTTCCCAGGCCAGCAGCAGGGCCGTCAGGGTGGTGGCGGTGGCGGTGACCAGGACCGCGGCGGTGAACAGCAGCATCAGTCCGAAGAACCGCGGCCGTTCGGTGCGGATGGCGGCTGCGGCGAAGACCAGGACGAGCAGACCGGCCGCCGCGACCGTCACGACCACCACGGCGGAGAGTCCGTCCACCGCCAGTTCCAGCGGTCCGCCCGCCACGAAGCCGGTCCGCGCGGTGGGACGGACGGCGGCGGCGGCGACCGCCAGGGCGAGGGTGGCCGCCGCGACGGCCACGGCGACGGCGGGCGCGGTACGGCCGGCGCCGCCGGGGCGGTCGTACGTCCCGGCCGTATGGCGTCCGCCGCCGGACAGGGCCATGGCACCCCCGGTCGCGGCGGGCAGCAGGATCACGGCCCACAGCAGCGCGCTCGCCGTGCTCATCGTTCCAGCTCCGCGGCCATGTCGGTCATGTCGGCGTCCTTCGCGCGGAACAGCAGGGTCACCACGGCGAAGCCCATGGCCATGTCCACGGTCATGGCCGCGATGACCACCAGCACCAAGACCTGCCCGTCCGGGGCCGCCGGGGCGAGGAAGTACCAGAAGGCGGCCGCCGCCACGATGACGCCGTTGATCATCAACTCCAGGCCCATCATCACCATCACGACAGACTGCTGGCTCAGCGCCCCGTACAGGCCGACGGCGAACAGCGCCGCGGCCAGCAGCAGGAACAGCTCCAGCGTCATGCGCCGCCTCCCTCCGGCCGGGGGGCCGCGGGTGTGCCGCGGTCCCCGCCGCCTCGGTGACCGTGGTCGCCGTGGTCACCGTGGCCGCCGTGGCCGCCGTGGTCGCCGTGGCCGCCGTGGTCGCCGGCGCGACCGCTGTGGTCTCCACCGTGGCCGCCGCGGCTGCCGCGGTCTTCGTGGTGGCCGCGGCCGTCGTGGCCACCGGGTTTCCCGTGGCCGTCGTGCGGGTCGCGGCCCGCGGCTTCCGCACCGTCACCGTCGTACCGGCCGCGGGCGGTGGCCAGGACGAGGGCCGCCACGATGGTGGTGAACAGCACCGCGCTGACACCGATCATCACCAGCATCTTCGAGCCCATGACTCCCTCGCCCACCGCACGGGTCGGATCGGCGGGTACGGTGCCCCGCCGCTCCGGCCACGGGACGAGCAGCGCCAGCGCGCCCAGCGCCAGGAAGACCCCGCCCGAGATGGCCAGCGCCCCCCGCTTGTTGTGCAGCATCGACATCGGCATGAAGCCGGCCGGACTCATCATGAACATGATCATGAAGACAGCCATGATCGCCATCTCCATCACCATCATCAGCACCGTCACCACGCCGAGATAGGCCAGGTCCAGCAGCAGGATCGAGGCACCGACGGCGACGAACGACAAGGCCAGGGCATAGGTGGCCCGGGCCATGGAGTCCACCACGAACACCGCGGCCCCCGAGGCGACGGCCACCGCGGCCAGCACACAGAACAGCGCCGTCTGCACCTCACCTCACCCCTTCGCCACCACGACGACGGACACCGCCAGCAGTTGCACCAGCACCGCCGGGAGTGCCACCAGCCACCCGAGGCGGACGATCAGCTCGGGACGCAGCACCGGCAGCCGGCGGCGCAGCGCCACCAGCACCGCGAGGACGGCCAGCGTCTTGATCACCGACCACAGCCAGCCCGGCAGCCACGGGCCCGTGCCACCACCCAGGAACAGTGCCACCGCCATGCCCGACCCGGCCGCCAGCAGCGCGTACCGCCCGGCGAGCAGCAACAGCCGGTCCACGCCGGCCGCCTCCGCCAGCACGCCCCCGGCCGCGTCGCGCCCCACCGGGGAGGAAAACGGTCCCCACATGCTGAAGGCCGCCACCGACCCCAGGAACACCGCGAAGGCCACCGGCATCCACACCACGAACCACAGCCCCTGCTGGGCCCGGACCACCTCACCCACCCGCAGGCTCTCGGCCGCCACCACCGGAGCGGTCAGCGCGAACATCAGCGGCAGCTCGTAACCGAGCGCCTGGGCCACGAACCGGTAGCCGCCGACCAGCGGGTACACGCTGTTGGGTCCCCAGCCGGCCAGCCACACCGCCGCCCAGAGCGTGACGTCCACCGCGTTGAACCAGACGACGCCCACCGGCAGGTCGGCCACCACCGTCCCGCCGACGGGCACCACCACCGCCATCAGCAGGGCCGCCACCAGCGGACCCGCCGTGCCGATCCGCCACAGCAGCCGGTCGGGCGCCACCGTGGTCCGGCCGCGCTGCCGCATCAGCCACGCCGACTCCGCCAGCGGACGGACCCACCGGCGACCGCGCACCGCCGCGGCCGGTCCGTCTCCGCCGACCGCGGCCGGGGCGAGAACGGCGTCGAGCACGGCGGCCGCCAGCGCCATCACCAGCAGGAGGGCAGCCGCGGGCACCACCGCCCACACCGGCGCTCCGGTGACGGTCATCGCCCGTCACCTCCACCGTCGTGGCCGTGTTCGTGGCCGTGCTCCTGGTGCGGGCCCTTCCCCGACTCCTCGTCCGGTGCCGCCTCCGGCTCCCGTCCGGTCAGTTCGTCCGGATCGGGGTCGAGGCTCGCCACCAGCAACCGGGCGGCGGACAGCTCCAGACCCGGCATCAGCTCGACGACCGCGTCCAGCAGGCCGCGCGAGGGCGGAGAACCCTCCGGGGCCGGGCGTCCGCGCGGTCCGCCGTCGGGCACCTCTCCGCCCGCCAGCAGTTCGTCCGTCTCCGCCAGCCACCTCAGCCAGCGGGCGGTCGCGTCATGGGGCGGCCGGGCCCGTGCGGCGGGGCCGCTCACCCCCAGCCGTACCGCGTCCGCCGGGGTGAGCACACCGATGCCACCCGTCGCCCACCGCAGCGTGCGCGAGTGCTCCACCCGGCGCCGCCACGGCCCGAAGTCCGCGCGGACCCGCTCCACCGGCTCACCGCCGAGCAGCCGGTCACGCAGTCGGCGGGCCCCGGCGGCGGCGGAGTCCCGGCCCGCCAGGGCGAGCAGCCGTCCCAGCGAATCCAGATGACAGGCGGCCGTACGGGCTCCGGGGGCGGTGGAGTGGGCCTCGCCGGCGGGCCAGAACGGTGAGCGGTACGGTCCGGCAGCGGGGAGCACCCGGCCCTCGGCCCGCTGGACCACGTCCCCCTGCAGAACGGTGTCGACGACCAGTCCGGCGGGCCAGCCGGGCAGCACCGGTCCCAGCGGTACGTGCAGGACGTCCAGCTTCAGTCCGTCCCGGTCCTCGGCGCGGTCGGCCGTCATCAGCCCGCCGGGCATCCGCATTCCGCCGTGGTCACCGTGGCCGCCGCCGTGCTCCTGGTGCCCGCCGTGGGCACCACCGTGTCCGTCCTGGCCATCACCATGGCCACCGTGGTCCTCATGGTCGCCGTGCCCACCGTGGGGCTGCTGCTCGCCGCCGTGGTCCCCGTGGCCGTCATGGCCTTCCGCTTCGCCCCCGGGGGCGTCCAGGGTCCGGCTCCACTCGTCGTCCCGTCCCTCGGCGTCCGCGGTCTGGCCGGGGCCACCGAGGGCGGGAAGGAGATCACGCAGTACCGCGTCCGCGTCCTGCGGCCGTGTCACCTGCCCTCGCACCCGCGGGCCCGGCATCTGACCCCACAGCACGTCGGCGGCGGCCCGCATCCGCGTGCCGGGCTCCCCCGCCACGAGCAGGACGTCCGCGTCCACCGGCGAGTCCGCCAGGCGCCCGCCGAGGCCGGTGACTGCGGTCTCCGCCGCCAGCCGTACGGCCGTGGCCCCGGGACACGCCACCAGCAGGACGCGGGGACCGCCGAAGACCACAGGCACGGCGAGACGTTCCGCCAGACCGCGCAGGGCCGTGTTCAGGCCCACCGCAGAGTCCCTTCCCGCCAGGCGTACAGCACTCCGCACATCAGCAGACCGAGGAAGACGAACATCTCGGCCACGGCCGCCGCGCCCATTTTCGCGACGACGACCGCCCAGGGGTACATGAAGAGCATCTCGACGTCGAAGGCGAGGAACAGCAGCGTCAGCGCGTACCAGCGGGCGTGGAAGCGCGACAGCGCGTGCTCGTCGGGGGTGCCGCCGGAGAGGAAGGGCCCGGCGAGCAACGGCTGGGCACGGACGGCCGTCAGACGGTGCAGCTGCCGCAGCCCGGCGACCGCTCCGACGGCCAGCACCAGCATGGCGGCCAGATCCAGGAACTCCCGCATACTCCCCTCACGCATGTACGGAGTGGTTCGTCACATGCCCGGGCGAGGCATGTCCGTCCGCCAGTACCCTTCGGCGGAACATCCATGCCGGGGCGTCACCCGTGTGCGCGCCCGGCCCGCGAGCCCGTCCGGGGAACAGCACCGCGCCTTCGTCCCTTTGGGGCCCGCGCCCCGCTCGCCACGGTGGCCCTGACCACCTGTCCGTCCGGTTCCGGCGGCCGCTCGGCCACCTCCGGGGGCACGTTCCCGGCCGCTCCCGCGGCTCGGAACCCGGCGGCGGCCGCGTTCACGGAGTCCACGAGCGGTGGGGGGGAAATCCGCGTCACCACCCGTCACGACACTGCCGCCATCGGCGGTGACGCACGGCATGTGGGTGGCAGGCATCGACGGTTCCCACGACGCCGGGCAGGCCTCCGCCGTGCAGTCCCGGGGTGGTTTCCGGCAGCGGGTCAGAGCGGCCGACGTCCCGCCACGGCGCGGGCCGTCTCCGCTGCGAGGACGGAGGCACGAAAGGGGAGGGCCGGAGACCGGGCAAGGGAGTGCGGCACGTCCTGCGGCAGAAAGGGCGTTCCGCCCCCTGGTGCCGTCTTTCCCGCTGGTTCGGCGTGTCGAAGCAAATCAGGCGGCTCTACCTTCTTGACCGGGTTGATCGAGCCATTCGTAGGGTTGGGTCGCCCAGGGGTGCTGGGTGTGGTTATCAGGCGACTGCAGTCTCGTGGCTTCCCTTGCTTCGCCGCCCGGCGCCCCACGACGACTCGGCCGCCGATCAGGAAGTGCGAACAAGTCGCTGTGTAGAGCGATGCCGGCGAAGTCGTCCGTGGCACGAGCAGTACGAACACGCACGTCAGGAGCATGATGAGCTGGTATATGGGCGGGGATCGACAGCGGTAAGGGCCACCACCACGGCCTTGTTCTGGACACGGACGGCAAGACCCTGTTGTCGCGGCGGGTGGCCAACGACGAGCCCGAGCTGCTGAAGCTGATCGGTGACGTCCTGGACCTGGCCGACGGCCGTGAGGTCACCTGGGCCATCGACATGACCGGCGGGAAGCAGGGCGGGGCCGGAGCCTGGCGGCTCCCCGCGAGAACGCGGCTCGGTGGTGTTCTCTCAGTCCGGTTGCGGCCGGGTGCGGGCGAGGCGGGGCAGTCCGGCCTCGAGGTGCGCGAACGCCGACCGGGCCGCCGCGGTCGCCGCGAGGTGGAGCGCGGCCGCGCTGGAACCGGCGGCGATCCGCTGCCGGTTGTCCCGCGCGAGGACGCGCCGGGTGGCGACGATCTGCCCGGCGGCCACCCGCGCCTCGGCGCTGCCGGCGGCCTCCCCGCCGAGGACGTCGGCGAGCACGCCGGCCAGCGCGGTCTCGCTCCGTTCCGCGTGGGCGTGCAGGTGCGCCGCCAGTGAGGGCGTCGTGTACAGCAGCCGGTGGAAGGCGAGCACCTCGGGATCGTCGTTCAGGCCGGTCGCCGGATCGCGCCGGGCCAGTCCGTCCAGGAAGTGGCGTCGCAGGGCCTCCAGCGGGGAGCACTCGGCGGGCCGTCGCGCGACCACCTCGGCGGCCTCGCCCTCGTGGTCGGCCAGCCGGTGCGTCACCAGGTCCTCCTTGGCCGGGAAGTGGCCCAGGAGCGCCGGCTCGGGGATGTCCGCGGCCGCCGCGACGTCGGCGACGGTCACCTGCTCGAATCCCCGCTCCAGGAAGAGCCCGACGGCCACGTCGGACACCCGTCGGCGTATCCGCTGTTCCTCGTGCTCCCCCGGCTCACTCGTCTCACCCATGCCGGGAAGCCTACGCGGCGGCCCGGAGCGCCGCGGTGTCCCGGGAGGGGGCGCCCGTGCCGTGGCGGACCGTCAGCATCGGGGCGGGGCCGGGCGGCCGTCGCCCGGTGTCCGGCGGACTGCGGTCTCGACGCCCGCCTCCCGCGGACCGTCGGACGCGGTGTCGCCCATGTCCCCGGCGGCGCTGCGGATGTCGCTCACCACGCACACCCCTCAGGAGACCGCGGAGGGCCCGGCGCGGCTCGCCGGGGTGTTCGCCGGCTGCCGGGCCGCGGCCCGCGGGGAGCGGTCAGACACCGGCGGGCCGGGTCCCCCTGGCCGGGGCCGGCAGGGTGCCCAGGTCGTGGGTGTAGAGCCAGGCGGTGGACCGCTCGTGGAAGTGCCGCAGCACGATCGGCATGACCAGGCCCTCGACCCGGCGTCCGACCGGGCCGCGGGTCTTGGCCCCGCGGTTGCCGCGGGCCGCCTTGAACATCCTGCCGATCCGGGCGCGGCGGCGCCGGTCGTGGTCGGCGAGGGCGGCGCCGACCGAGTCCGCCCCGGCCAGCGCCTGGGCGAGGACGACGGCGTCCTCGATCGCCATGGAGGCACCCTGGCCCGCTCCCACGGGGTGGGCGGCGTCCCCGACCAGGACGGTGCGGTCGTCGTGCCGGACGGGTACCTCGGCCAGGGTGTGCACGAGGGCGGGGCGGTGCAGCCTCTTGGTCGCCCGGAGGAGTTCCGGTGCCCGGGGGCAGAAGCGGTACAGCCCGGCGAGGTGGTCGAGCCACTGCTCGTCGCCGGTGGCCGCGAAGTCCGGCGGCCGGCGTTCGGCGACCTGCGCGGTCCACCACACGGCCCCGTCGGGCATCACGACGTGGAGGAAGGCGCCGCTCCGGGCGAAGGACACGTCGAACACACCGGGCTCAGTGGGGACGCCCTCGGCGATACCGGAGACGCCGTAGAGGCCCGCGTACTCGGGCCAGGGGGCGTCCGGGTCGAGGAGGGAGCGGGTGACCGACCACAGTCCGTCGGCGCCGACGAGCAGATCGGCGGTGGCGTGCGTCCCGTCGTCGAACTCCGCCCGGACGCCGCCGCCGTCCTCCACCGCGCCGACCAGACGACGGCCGGTGACGATCCGCGCGCCGGCCCGCAGGGCGTGCTCGCGCAGGACCTCGACCAGGTGCCCGCGTCTCAGCGTCGTGCTGTGCATGGCGTCTCCCGACAGCCGGCCGCGCGGCACCTCCCCCAGGATCCGGCCGGACTCCGCCCGGATCCGCTGGAGGGGGACGGCGAAACCGGCCCGCCGCACCGGCTCCAGACAGCCGAGCGCCTCCAGGCCCCGCAGCCCGTTGGCGGCCAGGCTCAGGAAGGAGCCGACCCGGCCGGCCGGGTCGGCGTACGCCTCCTGGACGGTGACCCGGGCGCCGATCCTGCGCAGCGCGATCGCGCTCGCCGCCCCGGCCACTCCCCCGCCCGCGATGATGACGTCCATGCATCCTCCGAATCGAACTTCACTAAATATCTATTCAGTGAAATTCGATTCAGTATGTTGGGCGCCTGGAGTGCGGTCAAGTCGATACGAGCCGGAGGGAGCACGCCGGTGGGAGTGCGCAGGCAGAAGGCGGCCGGCACGGAAGCCGCGCTGGACACCGGGGCCGCCGTCCTGCGGGAACACCTGGAGTACATGCGCGAACAGGGCCGCAACCACCCGGCGACTCCCGGCTCGTGGCCGCCGCCGTGGGCGCCGTGGTCCCGATGTTCGGGTACGCCGTCCTCACGGCGGGCGAGCACGGCCCACGGGCGGGTGACGACGAGATCGTCGACACCCTCAACCGCCCTGCTGCACCGCGGCCTCGCCGGCTCCCCGCCCCGGGGAGGTGTGAGGGGCGGGCCCGGGAGGCGTCAGAGCGCCGCGGCGTCCCGGGAGGGGGCGCCCGTGCTGTGGCGGACCGTCAGCGTCGGGGCCGGGGCGAGGCAGTGCTCGACCGGGCGGCCCGCGGCCGCCTCGTACAACTGGCGGGCCGCCAAGGCGCCGTAGGCGGCGATGTCCCGGCGCAGGGCGGTCAGCCCGGGGTGGACCAGTTCGCACAGCGGGGAGTCGTCCCAGGCCACCAGGGAGACGTCCCCCGGTACGCGCAGTCCCAGGCTCTGGGCCGCGCTCAGTCCGGAGACGGCCATCACGTCGTTGTCGTACAGGATCGCGGTGGGCCGCTCCGCGCCCGCGAGCAGGGCGCGGGTGGCGGCGAAGCCGCGCTCCCCGCTGTAGTCGGCCTCCTCGCTCAGCGCGGTGACGCCCCGTTCGGCGGTCGCGGCGTCGAACGCCTCGGTGCGGATGAGGGTGTGGCGCAGGGCGGCGGGGCCGGTCACATGCGCGATCGAGCGGTGGCCGAGGTCGGCCAGGTGGTCCACGGCGGTGCGCACCGCGACCGCGTCGTCGCTCCACACCGCGGGCAGGCCGCCGCAGTCGACGGGGGCGCCGATCACCACGGCGGGCAGCCGCAGTTCCTCCAGGGCGCCCACCCGGGGGTCGTCCACCCGCAGGTCGACCAGGAAGACGCCGTCCACCTTGCGCTGCGCCCACCAGGCCCGGTAGGTGGCGGTCTCGGCGTCGGCGTCGGGCGCGACGGTGAACAGCAGGGAGGTGCCGTCGCCGGACAACTCGTCCTGGATGCCGGAGACCAGTTGCATGAAGAACGGTTCGATGCCCAGGGAGCGGGCCGGCCGGTCCACCACCAGCCCGAAGGCACCGGCCCGGCCGTCCGACAGAGCCCGGGCCGCGCTGTTGGGCTGCCAGCCCAGCTCGTTCGCGATGGCCAGCACCCTGGCCCGGGTCGCCTCCGACACGCCCGGGCGGCCGTTGAGGGCGAAGGACACGGCGCTCTTGGTCACCCCCGCGCGACGGGCGATGTCCACCATCGTGGGACGCTTCACCGGTACTCCCCCTCCCAGCGCGGCCACCAGCGCACGGGCTCATCCTAGAGGGGGCCGTTCCGGCCCGGAACACGGAGCGGGAGCGGCCGTTCCGCGTTCCGTGACGGGTCGGTGGCCGGCCCCCGCTCCCCGTTTCCCCGTTCCGGGAGGATCGGACGGCGGCGCGGCGGCGGTGGCCTGACATCACCCGCCTCCTCCGGGGTAGACGGCAGAACAGCAGAGCATTGATCGCCGTGTGCTCATCACCGAGGGCACACACGAGCACGTGGAGGAACCGTGGCGGGCCTGATGGGCAAGGCAACCAAGATCGCGGTGTTCGCCCGCACTCCGATGGGGCGCAAGCTGACCGCGAAGGCCAAGCAGCTCCTCGGCGGCTCCGGCGGACGTGCCGGGGCCGGCGGGCGCGCCGGCGCCAGGCAGGGCGCGAGCAGGCAGCGCGGCTGGCGCGGGCACCACTGACAGGCGCCGCACCGGCGTCTGCACGCCGCCCGCCGCCGCGGAAACGCGGCGGCGGGCGGCGTCTTCGTGACGGCAGGATGGCGCGCATGACAGACACGGAACCGGAGTACGGCGACCCCGTCGTGCGCGTCCTGCACACCGCCGCCCTGGGCGCCGCCGACCGCGCGGCGGTACGGGCCCTGCTGGAGGAGGTCTTCGAGGGGGACTTCGGCGACCACGACTGGGACCACACCCTCGGCGGTGTGCACGCCCTGGTCCTGGAGGGCGGAGGCGCCCCGGAGGGCGGGAGGGGCCGGGACGGCCGGGTGGCCGGGCGGCTCGTCGCCCACGGTTCGCTGGTCCAGCGGCGGCTGCTGCACGGTGGGCGGGCGCTGCGGACGGGCTACGTGGAGGGGGTCGGGGTGCGCGCGGACCGGCGCGGACTCGGCTACGGCGCCGCGGTGCTGGCGGCGCTGGAGGAGGCGGTGCGCGGCGCGTACGAGCTGGGGGCGCTGAGTTCCTCCGAGGAGGCGCTGGGGTTCTACGCGGCCCGCGGCTGGCTGCGTTGGCAGGGTCCCACCCTGGCGCTCACCCCCGGTGGCGTGGTGCGCACCGGGGAGGACGACGGCGGGGTGTTCGTCCTGCCGGTGGCGGCCCGTGTGGACCTCACCGGGGAACTGGTCTGCGACTGGCGGGACGGGGACCTCTGGTAGCGCTCCGGCACCCGGCTGTCCGGCGGCGACGGTGCGGCTGCGCCGCACCGTCGCCGCCGTCACCGGCTCGGAGCCGGACGACGTGCTGGTGGCGGGCCACGCCGACGCCTGCTTCCACCACGTCGCCACTCCCGAGGAGTACGACGCCCAGCACTACGAGGGCGGCAGCACCCTCTTCGGCCGCCGGCGGCTCCCCGCCCTCCGGCAGACGGCGGACCGGCCGGCGCGCGCCCTGCGCGACGGGACGGAGCTGCCCGCCGGCACTCCCCCGCCCGACCTCTCCGGCGCCGCCCTCTCCCCCCAGCCGCCCGTGGTGCTGGACGTCCCGGCCGCCGCCGCCCCCGGCCGCTACCACGGCGACGCCAGGATCCTGCTGGGCGGCGTCCGCGCGTTCTCCGGCACCACGCGCCCCTTCACCGTCGTAGGGTGATCCCCGGCGAATCCGCATCCCACCGGCTGTGGCGCCGGGCCCCGCAATATGCTTCGTTGTCCGCGCGGACTCTTGTCGCGCGACGACGGCGGAGGGTGGGGAGCGGTGGAACGGCTGACGGACACGGCCGGGGCGCAGACGTTCCGGGGCAGGGCGATCGGTGGCACCGACCGCGCGGCCCGGGGCCGCGACAGCGCCCTCCTGCTGCTCGTGGAGGACGACGCGGGGGACGCGCTGCTGGTCGAGGAACTGCTCTCCGACTGCGGGCTGGAGGCCGAGCTGACCTGGTGCCGTACGGTGGCGGAGGCGCAGGAGGTGCTGGCCGACCGGGCCGGTTCCGTCTGCGTCCTGCTGGACCTGCACCTGCCGGACGCCCAGGGCTTCGACGGGGTCACCCGGATCCTGGCCGGGGCGCCGCACGCGGCCGTCGTGGTCCTCACCGGGCTGGCCGAGAGCGAGGCCGGGCTGGCCGCCGTCGCCGCGGGCGCGCAGGACTACCTGGTCAAGGGCCGGCTGGACCCGGAGCTGCTCAACCGGGCCGTCCGCTACGCCCTGCAGCGCAAGCAGGTCGAGCAGGCGGCCTCCGACCTCCAGGCCGGCCGGCTGCGCGCCCAGGAGAACGCGCGGCTGGAGCGCGGCCTGCTGCCGGTCCCCCTGCTGCACACCGACGAGGTGCGGGTGACCGCCCGGTACGAGCCGGGCCGCACCCAGTCCCTGCTCGGCGGGGACTTCTACGACGTGGTGCAGACCCCGGACGGCACCGTGCACGCCGTGATCGGCGATGTCTCGGGGCACGGCGCGGCCGAGGCCGCGCTGGGGGTGTGCCTGCGCGTCGCCTGGCGTACGGCGGTGCTGTGCGGCACCACCGGGCCGGAGCTGGCCCGGTTGCTGGAGCAGATCGCCGTGGCCGAGCGGTCGGAGGCGGAGGTGTTCGCCACCCTCACCGCGCTCTCCCTGCCGCCCGGCCGCCGCTCGGTGCGCGTGGTGCGCGCCGGGCACCACGGCATGCTGGTCCGCTCGCGGGGCGAGGTGCGCTGGGAGGAGCCCAAGGGCGGTCCGGCGCTCGGCCTGGTGCCCGGCGCCTCCCACTGGGTGGAGAGCACTCTGCCGCTGCCCGCGGACGCGGCCGTGGTGCTCTTCACCGACGGCCTGTTCGAGGGCCGGGTACAGCCGGACCGGCGGCTCGGCGAGGAGGGGCTGCTGGAGCTCGCCCGGCGCCATGCCGCCCTGCCCGCCCGGGCCTTCGTCGACGCCCTGGTGGACGAGGCGACCGCGGCCGCCGCCGCGTACGGCGGTCTCGCCGACGATGTCGCCGTCGTCCAGCTCGGCTGGGGGGAGTCCGCGCCGTGAGGCGGGCCTCCGCCGCGGCGCGGGAACGGCGGGAGGCCCGGGAGCCCAGGGAGCACCGGGAGCCCGAGGAACCCAGGAACACGGACCGCGGTCTGGTCGGGCGGCTGACCGTCCAGGACTGGGTCCGTCTGGTGCTGTCGGTGATGCTGCTGCTCGTCATCGGCTGCGCGATGGTCGGCGCGGAGCTCCTCTCCCGCACCGTGGAGCGCTCCGACGACCTGGCCGGCCGCATCCAGCCCGCGCAGAGCGCCGCCTCCCAGCTCCAGGCGGCCCTGCTCGACCAGGAGACCGCGGTGCGCGGC
The DNA here is from genome assembly GCF_002794255.1 of Streptomyces carminius. Classification (GTDB taxonomy): domain Bacteria; phylum Actinomycetota; class Actinomycetes; order Streptomycetales; family Streptomycetaceae; genus Streptomyces; species Streptomyces carminius. Next base: position 72,576 of record NZ_PGGW01000066.1, on the reverse strand, counting down.
TACGCGCTCAGCGGGGACGAGCAGTTCCTGGAGCCCTACGACCAGGGCGTCCGCGACGAGCGGCGGCTCCTCGCGGAGCTGCGGCCCCTGGTGGCCCCCGACCGGGAGCTGGCCGATGACCTCGCCGCCGTGTCGGGCGGGGCGCGGCAGTGGCGGCGCATGCAGGCCGAACCGCTGATCGAGCGGGTGCAGAAGGACGAGGACATCAGCCGGGACGGTCAGGCACTGCAGGAGAGCCGCCGGCAGTTCGACGGGCTGCGCGCCCTGTTCGACGTCCAGAACCGGCACTTCGACGAGGCCCGCGACGCCGGGCGGGCCGAGCTGCTCGAGATACGCCGGCTGCGGGACTGGACCTTCGGCGTCATGCTGGCCGCCTTCATCGGCACGGGCGTCGCGCTGGCGGTGCTGCTCAACCGCATGGTGGAGCGCCCGCTGCGCAGACTGCGCGTCGCCTCGCGGCGGGTGGCCGGCGGCGCCTTCGAGCGGCGTATCCGCTCCCACGGCCCCTCCGACCTGCGGGCCGTGAGCGCCGCCGTGGAGGACATGCGGCGGCGCATCGTCGAAGAGCTGGAGGCCACCCGCTCCCGCGAGGAGCTGCTCGCCCGGCAGGCCGCCGACCTCGACGCGCAGGCCGCCGAACTGCGCCGCTCCAACGCGGAGCTGGAGCAGTTCGCCTATGTCGCCTCCCACGACCTGCAGGAACCGCTGCGGAAGGTGGCTGCCTTCTGCCAGTTGCTGGAACGGCGCTACGGCGAGGTGCTGGACGAGCGCGGCAGGCAGTACATCGACTTCGCCGTCGACGGCGCCACCCGTATGCAGGTGTTGATCAACGACCTGCTCGCCTTCTCCCGGGTGGGCCGGGCCGGTGAGGAGCCCCGCACGGTGCCGCTGGACGCGGCGCTCGACCGCGCCCTGGCCAATCTCGCCGCCGCGATCGAGGAGTCCGGCGCCCGGATCGAGCGTCCCGGCCGGCTCCCCGAGGTGATCGGCGACCCGACCACGCTCACCATGCTGTGGCAGAACCTGATCGGCAACGCGGTGAAGTTCCGCCACCCCGCCCGGCCGCCGCGGATCACCGTGACCGCCCGGGAGCGGGACGGCCGGTGGCTGCTGGGCGTGGCGGACAACGGCATCGGCGTGCCCCCGGAGTTCGCCGAGAAGATCTTCGTGATCTTCCAGCGGCTGCACAGCCGGGAGGAGTACGAGGGCACCGGCATAGGGCTCGCCCTGTGCCGGAAGATCGTCGAGCAGCACGGCGGCCGCATCGAACTGGACACCGACCGCGCCGAGGGCGCCCGGATCAGTTTCACGCTGCCCGCCGCCCGGCCTCCCGCACCGCGGCCCGAGCCCCCCTCGCCGGCCCTTCCCCCGTCATCGTCCCCGTCCGTCCCCGAGCCCCGGCCCGACGGGCCGGGCACGGCACCGCCCCCTGGAGCACCAGCGTGACCGCCGCCGCCACCCCCATCGAGATCCTGCTCGTCGAGGACGATCCGGGAGACGTGCTGATCACCCGGGAGGCGTTCGCGGACAACAAGATCCGCAACGTCCTGCACGTGGTCCGGGACGGCCAGGAGGCGCTGGACTTCCTCTACCGCCGGGGCAGGCACACCGGTGCCGCCCGCCCCGACCTGATCCTGCTCGACCTGAACCTGCCGAAGTACGACGGGCGGGAGGTGCTGGCCCGGATCAAGTCCGACCCGGACCTGTGCGTCATCCCCGTCGTGGTGCTGACCACCTCCTCGGCCGAGGAGGACGTGCTGCGCAGCTACCGGCTGCACGCCAACGCCTATGTCACCAAACCGGTCGACCTGGAGCAGTTCATCTCCGCGGTCCGCCAGATCGACGAGTTCTTCGTCACCGTGGTGCGGCTGCCGGGCCGCTGAGCGCCGGCCGGACGCGCGCCCGGCGGTTCACCCGGTCGGCGCGGCCCCGGCCTCCGGGACCTCCGGGCCCCGCAGGGAGCGCAGGCACCGCAGGAACTCGGCGCGGTGCAGCCCGGCGACCGGTGCCAGCAGATCCGGGTGCCGCAGCAGGGGGGCGGCCCGCCGGTCGTACTCGTCGGGCGCGGTCAGCCTCCGGAAGTCGACGGCCAGGCCGCGGGCGTGCTCGCCGCGGGAGGCGGCGGCCGCCGCCTCCCGCGCCAGCCGGGGCGAGGTCAGCAGACAGGCGGCCCAGCTCGCCAGGACCTCGTCCACCCAGGTGCGCCAGGCGTCCCCGTCGTCGCCGGGGTCCCGGGGCGCGGGGATCCACGACAGCCCGGCGGCCTCCGCCCGCTCCCCGGTCTCCGGGGGCGCCGAGCCGGTGATCCGGTCCAGCCGCCGGGCGCCGCCCGGTCCCGCCACCACGACCAGTGCGGCGTCCAGCGGGGTCGGGTAGCGCAGCCACGCCGCCACCGTGACGGCCTGCCGCGCCTGGGCCTCGGCCAGGGCCGCGCTGAAGACGCCGTCGGCGGTGGGGTAGGACCGGACCAGCCACCGGGCGGTGGCGGCTATGACGGAGGACAGTTCATCAGACACTTTGGTCCCGCATTCGGAAGAGCAGGTTCCGGATCTCGATGGTAACCGGCCCCGCCCGGGCCCCCGGGCCGGTTCCGGCGGCGGTCCGGCGGCGGCCCCGTTCCGGGCAGGCACCACCGCCGTGGGCATGGTACGGCGGCGGGCCCGGAGGAGGACACGGGCCGGAGCGGGCCGGCACGGCACCGGCGGAAGCCGGAACGGCCGAGCACCCGGGAGCGGTTCGGCGGGCGGGCGGTGCCGCGCACCGGCACACCCCGCCCTGGTGGGCACCCCCGCCGGTTCCGGGCCGCCCGCCGGTTCCGTCCGCCGCCCGCTCCCGGGCTCGCGCGCGGCCGGCGGGGGGCGGCCGGCGGGGGCGGGTGGTGTTCCTCACAACCCGCGCCGGGACCTGCCACGGGGTTCCGCTCTCATCACCTCGCCGTGCGCGGCCGACGGCGCCGAGGGACGCCGCGCTGCCGCGGCGTCCCGGCCCGGCGCGGTCCGAAAGCCGTCTCACTCTCCCAACACGCGCTGGGCTACCGTGACTTCGGGCCGGACTGACGGAGAATGCACAGACCCGGGCGGACGCGGCCGGACGCGGCCGGGGCAGCCGGACAGCGACGAGACCGGACGGATGCGGACGAACGTGGCGGGCGACAACGGCGGAGGGAGAACTGCCGGTGAACTGCACCACGTGCGGCGCCAAGGTGATACAGGGCCCCGACGGGCGCTGGTCCTGCGGCAACTGCGGGGCGAGCGGATGACGCCCTTCCCCTCGGAGGTCCCCGCCCACGACGTCGCCCTGATGCACTGCGCCCAGTGCGGGTGGGCGGTCCAGGAGGGCCCGCTGGGCGGCTACGTGTGCACCCAGTGCTTCCACACCGTCGAGCCGCCCTGCGGTCTCCTCGGCGACTGAGCCGCGCCCCGGGCGGTCAGTCCCGCACGGCACGGCCCCGCGGCGGCACCTCCTCGTCCACCGGCACCGGACCGGGCGGGGTGCCCTCGCCGAAGGGCCGGCCGCCCAGCTCCGCACGGTGGTGCGGGGTCAGCCAGGCGGACAGGTCCGGGCCGAGCGGCACGATCTGCGTCGGGTTGATGTCGGTGTGCACCTGGTGGTAGTGGCGCTTGATGTGGTCGAAGTCGACCGTGTCTCCGAAGCCGGGGGTCTGGAACAGGTCGCGCGCGTAGGCCCACAGCACCGGGTCCTCGCTGAGCTTGTTGCGGTTGCACTTGAAGTGGCCGTGGTAGACCGCGTCGAAGCGGACCAGTGTGGTGAACAGCCGCACATCGGCCTCGGTGATGCTCTCCCCGACCAGGTAGCGCCGGTCGGTCAGGCGCTCCGAGAGCCGGTCCCAGCAGGCGAACAGGTTCCGGTACGCCCGCTCGTAGGCCCGCTGGGACTTGGCGAACCCCGCCTGGTAGACGCCGTTGTTGAGGTTCCGGTAGACGTCCTCCATCACCGTGTCGATCTCCTCGCGCAGCGGCTCGGGGTACAGGTCGGGCGCCCCCTCGCGGTGCAGCGCGGTCCACTCGGTGGCGAGGTCGAGGGTGATCCGCTGGTAGTCGTTGGTGACGACCTCCCCGCCGGTGACGTCGACGACCGCCGGGACGCTGACCCCGCCGTCGTAGCCGGGCTCGCGGGCCTCGTACGCCTCGGCGAGGAAGGCGATGCCCAGCACCGGGTCCCGACCCTCCGGATCGAGGGTGAAACGCCAGCTCCGCTCGTCCTGCAAGGGGTCGGTGACCGCCAGCGAGATCGCGTCCTCCAGGCCGAGGAGCCGCCGGACGATCAGCGAGCGGTTGGCCCAGGGACAGGCCCGGCTGACCACCAGCCGGTACCGTCCGGCCTCCACCGGCCGGCCCTCCCGGCCGTCTGCCGTGATGCGGTCCGTGAAGCGGCTGGCGGACCGCTTGTACTCGGTTGTCGTGCTGCCGGGGTTACCGACTGTGGCGGTCATCGTGCGGCCTCCCGTCCGGGTGCGGAACGTGGAACCGGACGGGTACCCCGATTCCGCGTTCCGGCACCCGCCGGACGGCCCGCCGCTGCCGGGTCAGCCGCTCCCCGCCGGTCCCGCCGGTTCGGGCGGTCCCGCCCCTTCGGGCGCACGGCGCGGCGCGCCGCGGTAGGTGCCGAACTGCCAGCGGTTGCCCTCCGGGTCGCGCACGGCGAAGTCGCGGGAGCCGTGGTCGGTGTCGTACGGCTCGCGCACCACCCGCGCCCCGGCGGCCACCGCCCGGGCGAAGAGCGCGTCGGGGTCGGCGGTGACGACGTACGCGCCGAAGCTGCCCGGTTCCAGCGGCCAGGGGTCCCCGGCGCCGCCGCGCACCGAGCCCAGCATGATCCCGCCGCCCTCGGGCCAGGACAGTTCGGCGTGGTGGACGTGCTCCCCGTCCGCCATGACCAGGGTCTCGGCGAAGCCGAACGCGTCGGCCAGGAAGCGGATCAGCGCCCGCGCGTCGCGGGCGCGCAGCGTCGGCCACACCTGGGGTGCCGGTGTCGTGCCGTCCATCGGTGCTCGTCCTCCCGGAGTGGGTTCCCGGCTCACCGGTGTCCGGTGAGCCCCTGCCCCTCCCACTCTTCCGCCGCGGCCGGCGGGGCGGCTTGTACGTTTCGGAACTCCTCCGCCAGCCAGCGGCTGGGCGCGCAGCCGGCCAGGGCGCGGAACTCCCGCGCCAGATGGGCCTGGTCGAAGTAGCCGGTCCCGGCGGCCAGCCCGGCCAGGTCCAGACCGCGCGGCGGAACACCGGGCCGGGCCGCGTCCGGATCGGCGTCCGGAGGGGCGTTCCGCCGTACAGCCCGGGCCGCCAGCAGCCGGCGCGCCCGGTCGAAGCGGACCACCCGGGCCGCGGCCCGGGGCGTGAGCCCCGTCTCGGCGCGGAAGCGGGCGGTGAGGTGGCGGGCGCTCCAGCCGGTCTCGGCGGCCAGCGCCGAGACGGCCACGGCACCGGCCGAGGACAGCAGCCGGTGCCAGGCGTGGGCGACCTCCGGCGGCGCCTCCGGCGACACCGCCGGTGTCCGCGGCGCGGACCGCAGCAGCCGCGGCAGCAGCCGGTCCAGTACGGCGAACCGCTCCGGCCAGGTGCCGACCCGGCGCAGCCGGTCGTGCAGCTCGGCACAGCGCGGGCCGAGCACGGCGTCGGCCGGGAGGTCGGTGTGCGCGAGCTCGCCGGCCGGCACCCCGAGCAGGGCCCGCGCGCCCAGCGGGCCGAGCGCGAGCTGCACACCGGACTGCCGGCCGGGGTGGGTGATCAGGGTGGGGGCCGTGTGCAGGCCGCCGAGCAGCGTGTCGTAGTCGGTCGGCGGGCGCCGGGGGTCGCTGTGTCCCGCCACGGTGAGCCGGTCGTCCAGGGTGAGGATCAGCGTCAGGTACGGGGAGGGCAGACCGCGGTGGCGGGCCGGCGCCAGGCCGGTCTGGCGGTAGCCGGTGTACCAGGCCACGTACGGGCGCAGCGGGGCGGCCGGGCGGCGGCGTACGTACTCGTCGACGGTCCCGCCGGCCGGTCCGGGCGCTCCTCCGGCACGGTCCACGCCTCCCAGTATCGGCCCGGCCGGCGCGCCGGACCGCGTGCGGCGCCGGCCGGGCACGCCGGGCTCAGTCGAGACCGAGGGAGGCGAGCTGCTGCTCGAACGGGACGACGGTGTCCGCGTCCGGCTCCTCCCCGCCGTCCGCGCCCGCCGGGCGGGCGGTCCGGGGCCGGGCCCGGGCCAGGTCGGCCAGTTCCCCGGCGGCCCGTTCGATCCGGGCGGCCAGTTCGCCGTCGGGCCCGCCCGAGCCGCCCCAGTCCTCGGACGCGGCGTAGACGGCGGTGGGCACGGTGACGGCGCCCAGGTAGGCGAACAGCGGTCGCATCGCGTGCTCCAGGACGAGGGAGTGGCGCGGTGTGCCGCCGGTCGCGGCGAGCAGGACGGGCCTGCCGCGCAGCGCGGTGTTGTCAATCACGTCGAAGAAGGACTTGAACAGTCCGCTGTAGGAGGCGGTGAAGACCGGGGTGACCGCGATCAGCCCGTCCGCCTCCGTCACCGCCGCGATCGCCTCGCGCAGGGCGGGGCCGGGGAAGCCGGTCACCATGTTGTGGGCTATGTCGGTGGCCAGGTCGCGCAGCTCGACCACCCGTGTCTCCACCGGGCGTTCGCCGTCCGCCGGCCGCCGCTCGGCGGCCCGGGCCAGCCGGTCGGCCAGCAGGCGGGTGGCGGATGGACGGCCGAGGCCGGCCGAGACGGCCGTGACGCGGATGGGCTCCATGTGTTCTCCTGCGGGTGCTCCCGTGCTGCCACGGGACGGGCGGGCGGTGCGGGGTACGGACGAGGTGCGGGCGGGGTGCGGGCGGCCTCAGACCGCCGCGGACTCGGCCCCGGCCCCGCGGCGGGCGGCCAGGGCGGCGTGGGTGGGGGCGGCGGGCACGTTCTCCGGGCGGCCGGCGGCGAACTCCTCGCGCAGCACGGGCACGACCTCCTCGCCGAGCATGTCGATCTGCTCCAGCACGGTCTTCAGCGGCAGTCCGGCGTGGTCCACCAGGAACAGCTGGCGCTGGTAGTCGCCGGCGTACTCGCGGAAGGCGAGTGTCTTCTCGATGACCTGCTGGGGGCTGCCCACCGTGAGCGGGGTCTGCTCGGTGAACTCCTCCAGCGACGGACCGTGGCCGTAGACGGGCGCGTTGTCGAAGTACGGGCGGAACTCGCGGACGGCGTCCTGGGAGTTGTGCCGCATGAACACCTGGCCGCCGAGGCCGACGATCGCCTGCTCGGGGGTGCCGTGGCCGTAGTGGGCGTAGCGCTCCCGGTACAGGGCGACCATGCGCTCGGTGTGGTCCTTGGGCCAGAAGATGTTGTTGTGGAAGAAGCCGTCGCCGTAGTAGGCGGCCTGCTCGGCGATCTCGGGACTGCGGATCGAGCCGTGCCAGACGAACGGCGGGACGCCGTCCAGCGGCCGGGGGGTGGAGGTGAAGCCCTGCAGCGGGGTGCGGAAGCGGCCCTGCCAGTCGACGACGTCCTCGCGCCACAGTTTGTGCAGCAGCGCGTAGTTCTCGACGGCCAGCGGGATGCCCTGGCGGATGTCCTTGCCGAACCAGGGGTAGACCGGCCCGGTGTTGCCCCGGCCCATCATCAGGTCGACCCGTCCGCCGGCCAGGTGCTGGAGCATCGCGAAGTCCTCCGCGATCTTCACCGGGTCGTTGGTGGTGATCAGAGTGGTGGCGGTGGACAGGAGCAGCCGTTCGGTGCGCGCGGCGATCCAGCCGAGCATGGTCGTCGGGGAGGAGGGCACGAAGGGCGGGTTGTGGTGCTCGCCGGTGGCGAAGACGTCCAGGCCGACCTCTTCCGCCTTGAGCGCGACGGCGGTCATCGCCTTGATCCGCTCGTGCTCGGTGGGAGTGCGCCCCGTGGTGGGGTCCGGGGTGACGTCACCCACGCTGAAGATCCCGAACTGCATCGCGCTCACGGTACTCACATCCTCGTCACGGACATTACTAGTTGATTGCTCAACTATCTCTTCGAACGGTCCTCCGCCCGGCCCTATTCCCCATTCCCCGGGCCCTGTCCCCGGCACCTCCCGCTGCCCCCGGCCGCCGCTCACCGCTCACCGCACGAACCGCAGGCCCACCACACCGGCGACGATCAGCAGCAGGCACACCACGCGTCCGGTCGTCACGGGATCACCGAGCGCGGCCATGCCGTACAGGGCGGCCCCGACGGTGCCGATGCCCACCCACACCGCGTACCCGGTACCGAGCGGAATGCCGCGCAGGGCATAGGCGAGCCCGCCCATGCTCAGCGCGAGCGCCACCAGGAACAGGACGCTGGGCCAGAGCCGGGTGAACCCCTTCGAGGCGGCCAGCGCCCCGGCCCAGACCGCCTCCAGGACGCCCGAGACGATCAGTACGGCCCATGCCATGACGAGACCTCCGTGGTGATGACGGCACACGGCGGCGCACGTCCGCCGCCCGGACCATCCTCTCCCCGCCGCGTCCGGTGCGCCGGGCCGGGGCACGGGCCGCCCGCGCCCGTCCCATGTCCGCGCGGTTACCGGGCACGTTGTGCGTACGGAGAACACGACCCGCGAGGGAGGGCCCGGCATGCGCCACTACGCCGACCTGCACATCCACTCCCGGTACAGCAGGGCCTGCAGCCGCGCCCTGGACCTGCGGCAACTGGCCTGGTGGGCGCGGCGCAAGGGGATCACCGTCCTGGGCACCGGGGACTTCACCCATCCCGGGTGGGCGGCGGAGCTGCGCGAGGAGCTGGTGCCGGCCGAGCCGGGCCTGTTCCTGCTGCGGGACGAGACCGACCGCGAGGTGCTGGAGACCCTGCCGCCCACCTGCCGCGGCCCGCTGCGGTTCACCCTCCAGACGGAGGTCGCCACCAACTACACCCGCGACGGCCGGGGCCGCCGGCTCCACCACCTGTGCCAGGTGCCCGGCTTCGAGGCGGCCGAACGGCTCACCCGCGCCCTGGCCCCGTACGGCGCCCTCGCCTCGGACGGACGGCCCGCCCTGGCGATGGACGCCCGGGACCTGCTGGAGGCCGTCCTGGCCGCCGGGGAGGGCGCCTTCCTCGTCCCCGCGCACATCTGGACCCCCTGGTTCGGTCTGCTGGGGTCGAAGTCCGGCTTCGACTCCGTGGCGGAGTGCTACGGGGATCTCGCCGGGCACGTCTTCGCGCTGGAGACCGGACTCTCCTCGGATCCGGAGATGAACTGGCGGATCCCCGGCCTGGACCGCTTCCGGCTGGTCAGCCACTCCGACGCGCACTCGGCGCCCGCCCTGGGCCGCAACGCCACCGTGTTCGACACCGAGCTCGACTACTTCGCGCTCCGCCGCGCGCTGGCCACCGGCGAGGGGTACGCCGGCACCGTGGACCTGTACCCCGAGGAGGGCAAGTACCACCTCGACGGGCACCGCGCCTGCGGCGTACGGCTGACCCCGGCCGAGACCAGGGAGCTGGGCGGCAGGTGCCCGGTGTGCGGCAGGCGGCTGACGGTCGGGGTGCTCCACCGGGTCGAGGAGCTGGCCGGCCACCGGGCCGGGCGGCGGCCGGAGACCGCCGGCGAGCCGCTGAAGATCGTCCCGCTGCCCGAGATCGTGGGCGAGATCCTCGGGGTCGGCCCGAAGTCCAAGGCCGTGGGGCGCTCGGTCGACAGTCTGACCGCCGCGCTGGGCCCGGAGCTCCCCCTGCTGCTGGAGGTCCCCGTGGAGAGCCTGCGCGAGGCCGGCGAGCCGGAGGTGGCCGAGGCCGTCGGACGGCTGCGGGCCCACCGGGTGCGGCACGAGCCCGGCTACGACGGGGTCTACGGCACGGTCTCCCTCGCCGGGACCGAGTCCGAGTCCGAGTCCGGGACCGGGACCGGCCGGCCCGTCCCGGCAAGCGGGGCCCGGCGGGACGCCCGGTAGGCCGCGGGGCCCGCGGCCGGAACGGCACGTACCGGCCCCCGCCCGAGTGGCCCGTTCTCCCCTCACTGCCGGAACCAAGTCCCGAATAAGGTGACGCCGCGCCGCCCCGGGACGCCGCCGGGCACAGTCGGCGGCGTCCCGGGGCGGCGCGGGGACAACGGGGATGTCGACGGAGGCCGGTGTGGGAACGCTCTTCGGGGAACTGCGCAGACGGGCGGGGCGCAACGCGCGCCGTGAGATCGAGACGTACGAACGCGAGGTGCCCGAGTACCGCGCGATGAGCAACGACCCGCGCGCCCGCGAGGAGACCCTGAGCCACTCGGTGTGGCTCAGACTGCGTACCGTCGAACTCGCGCCGGACGGCCTGCCCCTCACCGCCGAGGACCTCTCCTTCACCGCCTCGGTGGGGGCGTTGCGGGGCGAGCAGGGAGTGTCCCTGGTCTCGCACCGGCGGGTGGCGGCCCTGAACACCCGCCTGGTACTGCGCGAGATCCACGAGGCGACCGCCCCGGACGACCTGAGCGAGCTGATGTCCCTGACGGGCTGGATCGCCTCCCAGGGGAGGCGCGGCGTCGACGCCTACCTCGGCGGTTACGCGGAAGGGCAGAAGCGCCGGCTGCCCTTCGCCGCCCGGCTGCAGCTCCTCACCAGGGCCCTGCTCGCCGACGAGCCCAGCGTCCCCGGTCTCGCCCGCGGCGCGGGCGTACTGCTGCACGACCGCTACGCCGTCACGGTCCTGCGCGTCCCCGGGGAGCCCGGCGTCCCTGCCGAGCGGCGCGACGAGACAGTGGTGGCGCTGTGGCACCGGCACGGCGTACCGGCCGACTGGCACGATCCCGGCGAGCTGACCGCCCTGGTGCCGGTGGTCCCGCAGGCCTCCGGCGGCGTCCCGGAGCGGCCGGAGCAGTGGGCGGAGGCGGCGGACGAGCGGGTGCGCTCCTTCGTCCGGGACGCCGCCGGGGCGCTGGGGCGGCCCTGCTCGGCCGGCACCGGCACCGGACGTGTCGGCGCGCTCGCCGGCACCCACGCCCACGCGCGTCACATCAGCCTGGTCGCTCCTCTCCAGAGCACCGCGCACCGCGCCCACACCCTGGCGGACGTCTTCGTCGAGCTCGGGGCCAGCAGCCTGCCGCGGGTGGACGCCTGGCTGTACGAGGTGGCCCGGCAACTGGCCCGCGGCCCCTCCCTGATCCCCACGCTCGACGCCTACTACCGCGGTGACATGAACCGCTCCCGCGCCGCCGCCGCGCTGAACATCCATCCGCGCACCCTCGACTACCGGCTGCGCCGGGCCCGCGAGCTCACCGGCGTCGATCCCTGTTCCACCCGCGGGGTGCGGGTCCTGGGCACCGCGGTCGCCCGCACGCTCGCCGGTCTGTGGGAGCTGCGGTAACCGCCCGCGGAGGAGGAGGGGAGGAGAACGGGACGAGCCGCCCAGGAGTACTGGGCGGCTCTCCGGCGGCCGGACCGGTCACGTCCTCACGGCCTGTTCGCGCCTGTCCTCCCCGCCGGCCGGCCGTTCACCAGAGCGACTGCTCACCGGAGGTGCTGACGGTCCACGGCGGGCCGCAGGTACCGCGCATCTGGTAGGTGGCACCCGCGTACATGGTCCCGCTGTAGAACACGGCACCGTCCGAGCAGACGACGTACGCCCTGATGGCACCCGAGTAGACCGTGCAGGTGAAGTCGACGTAGTACGGGCCGGGGTAGGTGACCTGCCGGTTGCACACCCAGGAGGCGTTGGCCCGGGCCGGGGCCTTCTCCCCCGCTCCCACCTTGGCCGCCGGCGTCTTCGACAGCTGGACGATCCCGCGGTCCCCCGCGGCCGCGGGTTCGGCCGCGGCCGCCGAGGCCGGCAGCAGGACGAGCGCACAGGCGAGTGCCACCAGCACACCCGTCAGTGCCCTGAGGCCGCCGAGTCTTCTCCGGACAAGGGTCATCGCTCTCATACCTCTCAGTCGGTTCGGCCGGCTGACCGCCGGCAGGGAAACCCTCCCGGACCACCGGTGTGCCCGTCGCCGTCACTCCGCGAGAACCTTCCGCCACGGCGGCGGGGCGGGTTTGTCACTTCCGGTGAACGCCTTCCGGGACGGGTCGGACGGGTCCGTACGCCGCCGCCCCGCCGTGGGCGGTCCGCGGGGCCCGCGGACCGCGGGGTTTTCCCGGCACACGGCCGGGCACGCGACCGTCCGGCGGCACGGCTCACGGCGAGCCGTACGGCCCCCCGCTCCCGAGGAGAGTCCCCATGACCACCCCCTCCGAGCTGCCCCTCCTCCACTCCCTGGACGAGCTGGCCCGCCTGGTCGACCGCGGCGGACGGCTGTACGTCCGCTGGTCCCGCGGCCCCCGGGCCGATCTGGGGAGGAACGCGGTGAGCACGGACGACCTGACCGGCATCCCCCTGCCGGGACTGTCCGTCAACGCCCTGGACGTCGAGCCGTGGTGGGGGGAGCGGCCGGTACGGCTGTGGGTCGCCCGGCGGCTGTACGACTACTGCCATCTGCGCCGGGCGAAGGGACCGGGAATCCGGCCCTGGGTGCTGTGCGGCCGGGAGGTCGGACGCGGCCCGGACAACGAGCCGCTGGTCCGGGAGGTGGAGCCGGTCGCCTGGGTGGCGCCCGGTGTGATCACCGAGGCGGAGGAGGAGGTCAACCGGCAGCGCGGCGGCTGGGGCCCGCTGGACCGGGGCGCCCTCGGCGGCACCCGGTCCCCCCTCTGATCCCCTCCTCCCCTCCGTCTCCCCCTGGAGCCCCTTCCCGGGCCGACCGGCTCACGGCACCACCGCCGGAACGGCGGCCGGGCCGGCGGCCGGAAATGGCCGGGATCCGACGCCGGCGGACCGCCGACGGACCGCCGGCGCCCGGGCCACCTTGACGCACCCCCGCACACCCCTACCATGGGAGCGCTCCCATGGCCGTGGGGGCCTGTCATCGCCGTGGTCGCATCCTCCCCCACTTCCCTCGATCCCCATCGTTTCGACGGAAAGGACCGACCCATGCCCCACCACACGTCCCACGGCTCCGCCGTGCCGCCGGGCGGGCGCCGTGCCCGCCGTCTCGGCCTTGGCGTACTCGCCGCCGCCGGACTCCTCGGCGGGCTCCTGACCGCCCCCGCCGTCTCGGCCTCGCCCACCGGGCCGCTGGCCGAGCTGATCACCAACGGCGACTTCTCCGGGAAGAACCACGAGCCCTGGTGGTTCACCGAGAACAGCCCCGCCTCCGTCGTCGACGGACAGCTGTGCGCCGAGGTGCCCGCCGACACGGAGGAGGTCTGGGACGCCATCGTCGGCCAGGACGGCGTCTCCCTCACCGAGGGGGAGGAGTACACCCTGACCTACACCGTCAGCGCCACTGCGCGGCACACCGTCACCACCCACGTGCAGGAAGCGGTCGACCCCTGGGGAGCCCAGTTCAGCTCCCAGGACGCGGTCTCCACCCGCGCCCGGACCTACAGCCACACCTTCACCGCGGAGGCCGACGACCCCGAGGCGCAGCTCGTCTTCCAGATCGGCGGCAGCTCGCGGGCCTACACCTTCTGCCTGGACGACGTCTCGCTGACCGACGAGTCGTAGGAACGCGCCGGCCGGTCCGCCGTACGCGACCGCGGACCGGCCGGCGCGGCCGTGAACGCACGGCGCGCCTCCCGGCATGTTCCGCCCGCCCGCGGGTACCCCGGCGGGACACGGACACCGGAACCCGGGAGGTGGGCGATGCTCCCCGAGACGGTCCGGATCGACACCGGGGCGGGAGCCGTTCTGACCGGGGACCTCGGCCTGCCCCGGGGGGCCCGCGGCGTCGTGGTGTTCGCCCACGGCAGCGGCAGTTCCCGGCACAGCCCGCGCAACCGCGCGGTGGCCGGGGTCCTGCGGGACGCGGGGCTCGGCACCCTGCTGCTCGACCTGCTCACCGAGACCGAGGAGCGCACCGACACGGTCACCGCCGAGCACCGCTTCGACGTCCCGCTGCTGGGGCGGCGCCTGGTCGCGGCCGTCGACTGGCTCGGCGCCCGGCCGGCCACCGCCGGGCTGCCGGTCGGCCTGTTCGGGGCCAGCACGGGGGCCGCCGCCGCCCTGGTGGCCGCCGCCGAACGGCCCCGGCCGGTGCGGGCCGTGGTCTCCCGCGGCGGGCGGCCGGATCTGGCCGGGGACGCCCTGCCCGGGGTCGGCGCACCCGTCCTGCTGATCGTGGGGGGCGAGGACCGCGAGGTGCTGCGGCTGAACGAGCGGGCGGCCGAGCGGCTGTCCGCGCCGTACACGGTGCACGTGGTGCCCGGGGCCACCCATCTGTTCGAGGAGCCCGGCACCCTTGACCGGGCCGCCGCCGCGGCCCGTGACTGGTTCGTCCGGATGGCCCGGGAGACGGCCCGCCGGTGACCGGCGGCGGAGACGGCGGACAGGCCATGGGCACGCGGCCGGGCAGGCGGCACACGGGGACGGCGGCGGGACGGGTCCGGAAGGAGTGGCAGAAAGAGCGGACGAAGGAGCGGAGAGGAGCCGGATCATGCGCTTCCACGACCGCAGGCAGGCGGGACGGCGGCTCGCCGGGCCGCTGTGCGAACTCCAGCGCGCCGGCGAGCTGGCGGACCCGCTGGTCCTGGCCCTCCCCCGGGGCGGTGTGCCGGTGGGCGACGAGGTCGCCCGGGCGCTGGGCGCGCCGCTGGACGTCCTGGTCGCGCGCAAGATCGGCGCCCCGTTCAACGAGGAGCTGGGGGTGGGCGCCGTCGCGGGCGAGGGCCCGCCGCTGTTCGACGAGCGCTCGCTGGCCCTGCTCGGTCTGACGGCGGACCGGCTGGCTCCCCTGGTGGAACGGGAGCGGGCGGAGCTGCGTCGCCGCGAGGAGCGCTACCGGGGCGGCCGTCCGGCGCCGAGGGTCCGGGGCCGGACGGTGGTGCTCGTCGACGACGGGCTGGCCACCGGGGTCACCGCGCGGGCCGCGCTGCGCGCCGTCCGCGCCCGGGACCCGGCCCGGCTGGTGCTGGCCGTACCGGTCTCCTCCCGGCAGGCCGCCGCCGCGCTGGAGCCGGAGGCCGACCGGCTGGTGTGCCTGGACCGGCCGGTGCCCTTCCACGGGGTCGGCCAGTGGTACGAGGACTTCGCGCAACTGGACGACGACGAGGTGGTGGCCACCCTGCGGGCCTCCGCCGCCGCCCGGTGAGCGGCGGCGGGACGGCACGCGTCCGGCGGCGGTCTCAGCCGTCGATCCCCAGGTCGGGGCCGAAGGACTCGTAGTGGACGCGGGAGGCGGGCACCCCGCGCGCCAGCAGTCGGCTCCGCACCGAGCGCATGAACGGCAGCGGTCCGCACAGGTAGGCGCGGACGTCCTCGGGCACCTCGACGCCGGACAGGTCGACGTATCCGGTGCGCTCGGCGGGCCAGGGCCCCTCGGGGTGCTCGTACCAGACGTGCGCGACGGCCTCGGGCAGCTTGCCGACCAGGAGATCGGTCTGCTCGCGGAAGGCGTGGGCGCGCTCGCTCCGGTCGCCGTGCACCACGGTCACGGGGCGGGTGGAGCCGGTGGCGGCCAGGTACGACAGCATGCTGACCATCGGGGTGCAGCCGATGCCCGCCGAGGCCAGCAGGACGGGCCCGTCGCCGTCGTCCAGCACCACGTCGCCGAAGGGCGCGCCGACGGTGAGCACATCGCCCTCGCGCACGTTCTCGTGCAGCCAGTTGGACACCTCGCCGGCCGGATCGCCGGCGAGCCGCTTGACGGAGATCCAGCGGTCGTCGCCGTCGGGCGCGCACGAGAGGCTGTACTGGCGGATCTGCCGTGCCCCGTCCGGCAGGGTCACGCGCACGGAGACGTACTGCCCGGGCCGGAACGGCGGTACGGGGCCGCCGTCGGCGGGACGCAGCATGAAGGTGGCCACCTCGGGGGTCTCCGGCAGCCGGCCGACCACCCGCCAGGGCCGCCAGACGTCCCCGTCGACCAGCCCGGCCCCGGCGTACAGCCGCGCCTCCATCGCGATCAGCGCCCCGGCCATCAGCCAGTACACCTCGTCCCAGGCGGCGGCCGCCTCGGCGTCCAGGGCGTCGCCCAGGACCTCCGCGATGGCCTCGAACAGGTGGCGGTGCACGATCGTGTACTGCTCGGCGGTGATGCCCAGGGCGGCGTGCTTGTGGGCGATGCGGGCCAGCATCCGGTCGGGGCGCTCGTCGGGACGCTCCAGCAGCAGGGTGGCGAAGGCCGCGATCGAGCCCGCCAGCGCGCGGCTCTGGGTGCCGTTGGCCTGGTTGCCCCGGTTGAACAGGTCACGCAGCAGCTCGGGGTGGGCGGCGAACATCTTCCGGTAGAAGACCGGGGTGATGTCGGTGACCGCGGCTCCCACGGCGGGCAGGGTGGCCCGCACGACGGCGGTGGACTTCTCGGACAGCATCACTGCCTCCTGAATATGCATCTCATATGCGAGTTTTAGGGCGTACGGGGGCCACCCGCGGCGGTCCCGCCGCGGCGCGGCGTGGACCGGCGGTCCGCGGGGCGGGAACCCAGGACCCCGGGGGGAAGGGAAAGCTAGGTGGCGGGGGGCGGACCGGTGAGCAGCCGGACCAGCACGGGCCGGGCGGTTCCGCCCACCAGATCCCGCACCGTCAGCGGGTCGAGCGCCGCGTAGAACGCCTCCTGCGCCTCGCGCAGCGCGGCGCGCAGCCGGCACCCGCCCCGGAGCGGACACGGCGCGGCGGTGTCCTCGCAGCCCACCACGTCACCGGCACCCTCCAGCTCGCGTACCAGCCGGCCGACCGAGGCGGTACGGCCGAGCGGGGTGAGCCGCAGCCCGCCACCCCTCCCCCGCTTCGCCTCCAGTACGCCCAGGTGCCGCAGCCGGCTCACCACTTTGGACACGTGGGTGTACGGCGCGGCCACGGAGTCGGCCACCTCCTGGGAGGTGGGCGTCTCCGCCTCGTCCAGCACCGCCAGCCGCATCACGACACGCAGCGCCAGATCGGTGAACTTCGTCAGCCGCATGCCGCGACGATATCAACTCGCATCTGAGATGCGAATTCAGGGACGGGAGTCCGCCCGGTTCCGGCCAGTCCCGGCCGACCCCGGCCCCGGTCGGCCGGGCGGGTGGTCGCGCTGCGCCGGTCGGGGCCCGGCCGCCGCGCCGCGCGGGCCGCGCACGGCTCCGCGTGCCCATCCTTGCGGCTGGCCGGCCCGGCGGGGACCCGGCTCGGATCCCACGGAGGAGGAGCGATTCATGAGCGTGTGCGAGGTGTGCGGCAACGACTACGAGATGGCGTTCGAGGTGCGCGCGGCGGGTGCCGTCCACGTCTTCGACAGCCTGGAGTGCGCGGCCCAGCGGATGGCCCCGATCTGCGAGAACTGCGAGTGCCGCATCCTGGGCCACGGTGTGCAGTCGAACGACGGACGGTTCTTCTGCTGCGCCCACTGCGCCCGTATGCAGGGGCACCGGGAACTGGTCGACCACGCCTGAACCGGAGCCGCCCGCCCGGCCCCGGCGGACGGCCGCCGGGACCGCGGCGTGTGCGACCATCCTTGCCGGCCCGCCGCGTCCCGCGGGCCGGCGGACGGCGGTACGGAGAAGACGCAGGGGGTGCGGGACATGAGGCTCGCCGTGCTGGGCGGCGGAGGATTCCGGGTGCCGCTGGTGCACCGGGCACTGCTCGAGGACGCGGGTGACCCGGCCGGCCGGGTCACCGAACTCGTCCTGTACGACACCGACCGCGCCCGGCTGGACGCCATCGGCGCGGTGCTCGCCCACCAGGCCGGGCGGCACACCGGCCCGGCCCCCGCGGTACGGGCCACCACCGATCTCGACGAGGCGCTGCGCGGCGCCGACTTCGTCTTCTCCGCGATCCGGGTCGGCGGCCCGGCGGGCCGCGTCCGCGACGAGCGGATCCCGCTCGCCGAGGGAGTGCTGGGCCAGGAGACGGTGGGCGCGGGCGGAGTGCTCTACGGGCTGCGCACCCTGCCGGTGGCGGTGCGGATCGCCGAGCGGATCGCCGAACTCGCACCCGGGGCCTGGGTGATCAACTTCACCAATCCCGCGGGCATGGTGACCGAGGCGATGGGCCGGGTCCTGCGGGAGCGCGGCCTGCCCGACCGGGTGATCGGGATCTGCGACTCCCCGGTCGGGCTGTGCCGTCGCGCGGCACGCGCCCTGGGCACCGACCCCGACCGGGCCGGGTACGACTACGTGGGCCTGAACCATCTGGGCTGGCTGCGCCGGATCACGGTGGACGGCCGGGACCTGCTGCCCGCGCTGCTGGCCGACACCGCCGCGCTGGAGTCCTTCGAGGAGGGCCGGCTCTTCGGCGCCGAGTGGCTGCGCGCGCTGGGTGCGCTGCCCAACGAGTACCTGCACCACTACTACTTCAACCGCGAGGCGGTCGCCGCCGTGCGCTCCGCCGCCGCCACCCGCGGTGAGTTCCTGCTGGCGCAGCAGTCCCGGTTCTACGAGCGGGCCCGGCCCGGCGACCCGGCGGCGGCGTACCGGGAGTGGGAGCGCACCCGGCTGGAGCGCGAGGAGACCTATCTGGCCGAGAACCGCGCGGCCTCCGGCGGCTGGGAGCGCGACAGCCGCGATCTGGCGGGCGGCGGCTACGACCGGGTCGCGCTCGCCCTGATGCGGGCGATCGCCCGGGGTGAGCGCACCACTTTGATCCTGGACGTGCCGAACCGGGGCGCCGTACCGGGCCTGGACGAGGAGGCGGTGGTCGAGGTGCCGTGCCTGGTGGACGCCGCCGGCGCCCGCCCGCTGGCTACCGGTCCCGTGGCCGCGGACCAGCTCGGGCTGATGCTCACCCTCAAGGCCGTCGAGCGGTCCGCGATCGAGGCGGCCCGCACCGGCTCGCGCCGGGCGGCGCTGCGGGCGCTGGCGCTGCATCCGCTGGTGGACTCGGCGGCGGCGGCCGGACGGATCCTGGACGCGGCCGGCGGTCCGTGAGCGGAACCGGCCGCCGCCCGGGTCCCGCGCCGGGCGGCCGGGTGGCGGCACGGATGCCCCGGCCCATCGGGGGTACGTCGTCCCGGGTCAGCCGACGTCCCTACTCCGGGAGTGAGATCCGGTGAGCGAATACGAGCGCACCCGCACCATGCCCGTCCTGCCCGAGCTGGTCTTCGACCAGGTGTCCGATCCCGAGTTCCTGAACCGCTGGCTCCCGGCGGACCTCCACGCCCGGGTGGAGGACCCGCCGGCGGTGACCGTGCACGAGGACCGTACCGGCCACGACGTCCGGGCCCTGTACCGCGCCCGCCCCGAGCAGATGCGCGCCGAGTGGGGCACCAGGGACCAGGGCAGCTACGCGGGCTGGCTGCAGGTGGCGGGCATCGGCAGCGGCGCGAGCGAGGTGACCGTGCACCTGTCGTTCTTCGACGAGGAGCACGCCCCTCCGGAGGACTCCGTCAACGGCGCCCTGGACCAGAGCCTGGAACGGCTGGCCGAGCAGGTGCGGGCACGCACCGAGCACGCCGACTGACACCCGCCGGCGTCCGGCGCCTCCCGGCGGCGTCAGCCGTTTGGGGGCGCCTCCCCGGCGGGCCCGCGGGTAGGGCTCTCCCCATGCCATCTTCCGAGCGATCCCCGCAGTCCGCCCACCCGCCGCGGGACCTGTACAGCGCCGAGGCCCGTTCCCTGCACGGCACCGGCCGGGTGGACGTCTCCGGGCGGGCCGGGCTTCCCGTCGGCGCCCCCCGTGAGCTGGGCGGCACCGGCCAGGGCTACGACCCCGAGCAGCTGTACGCGGCGGCCCTGGCCACCTGTCTGCACCAGGCGGTGGTGATCGCCGCCACCGAGACCGGCGTCGACCCCGCCGACAGCGAGGTGACCGCCCGGGTCCATCTCGGCGACGGCGGGGCCCAGCGCTACACCTTCGCCGCCACCGCCGAGGTCTCCCTGCCGTCGGCCGGGGACCGGCGCGAGCGCGTCATCGAGCACGCGCTGCGCATCTGCCCGCTCGCGGAGCACCTGGACCCGCCCCCGGCGTGACAGGCCGCCACGGGCGGCACGTGCGGCGGCGGGCGCGGTTCCCCCCGGTGACGGCTCAGTCCTGCCAGAGATAGAAGCCGCGGCCCGTCTTGCGGCCCAGCTCGCCCCGGGCGACCTTCTCGCGCAGCAGCCGCGGGGGCGCGAACCGCTCGCCCAGTGCGGCGTGGAGGTGCTCGGCGATGGCCAGGCGCACGTCCAGGCCCACCGGGTCGGTCAGCCGCAGCGGCCCCATCGGGTGCCGGTAGCCCAGGGTCGTGACTCCGCTCCCCCACCTGAAGGAGGGGGGCTTCCAACCCGAAGGTTGCGGTCCAGCCCGAACCGATCCCTTTCGGGACGAACGAAAAACTACCACATACCAGGGAAGTGATTCCCCCACCGGCTGAAGCCGGTGGTTCCCTCGCTAGAAGACTGATGGCGGTGTCGATGGCCTCGGGCCCGGCGACGCCCTCCTCCACCATCCGGATCGCCTCCAGCCCCAGGGCCACGCCCAGCCGGCTGCTGGCGAAGCCCGGCGAGTCCTCCACGACGACCTCCCGCTTGCCCAGGGCGCGGACCCACCCCAGCGCCGTGTCCACGGTCTCCCGCGCGGTCCGCCCGGTGACGACCAGCTCCACCAGCGCCGAGGCCGGCACGGGGTTGAAGAAGTGCATGCCCAGGAACCGCTCCGGACGGGTCAGGGCGGAGCCGAGTTCGGTGACCGGCAGGGAGCTGGTGTTGGTGGCCAGCACCGCGCCGCCGCCCACGGCCCGCTCCGCGGCGGCGAGCACCCGGACCTTCAGGGCGGGATCCTCCGGGACGGCCTCGACGACCAGGTCCGCGCCGGGCGGCAGGGCGTCCACCGAGGCGGCGGCGGTGACGCGGCCCAGCACCCGCTCGGCGGGCTCGGCGGACCTGCCGCGCTCCTCGGCCCGGCGCAGGCCGCCGGCGATCCGGTCCAGGGCCGCGGCGGCGGCCTCCGCACCGTTCTCCACCACGGTCACCGAGGAGCCCGCCGCCGCGAACGACCGGGCGATGCCCGCGCCCATCCGGCCCCCGCCCACCACGCCGACCACCGCCGGTGCCACCGTCATGTCCGCGTCCTCCCAAGTCGCCGTCCGCCGCCTTCTCCGGCCGCTTCCGCGGCCGCCCCCACCGTACCGACCGAATGGTCGGTGGAGAACCGGCGCGGCACCCGTACGGCCCGGCCCGGGCTGCGCGCGCCGGCCGGGACCGGCAGGATCACGGTCGTACAGGACGGACCGGACGACCGGGCCGGACGACGATCGGACGGACATCCCGTGCAGACGTTCCTGCCGCTTCCCGACTTCGCCGCGACGGCCCGGGTGCTCGACGCGCGGCGGCTGGGAAAGCAGCGGGTCGAGGCCCTCCAGGTGCTGCGCGCCCTGACCCGGCCCGGCTACGGCTGGGCGCGGCATCCGGCCGTCCGGATGTGGACCGGGTACGAGGAGGGCCTGGTCCGCTACGGCATGGAGATCTGCCGCCACTGGCGCCTGGCGGGGCGCGGCGACACCTGCGAGGCCACGATGCTGACCGATCTGCGGCACGCCACCGGGATCCGGGTCCCCCGTCCCCAGGAGGAGCTGGCGCGGGCCGGGGAGCTGCCGCCCTGGCTCGGCGATCCCGCCTTCCACCTCAGCCACCGGTCCGCCCTGGTCCGCAAGGACCCGGAGCACTACGTCCCGCTCTTCCCCGGGACCCCGGACGACCTGCCGTACATGTGGCCCGGCTCCGACCGTGACACCGGTGCCCCGCGCGCCGGTTGAGACCACCGGTACGCAAATCGGACTTGCGTATGCCGCCCTCTCCGCGAGACCGTTGCACAGAACAACCGTCCAGTGGCACCTGAAGCCGGAGGGGTGGCCGGGTGAGGCGCGAGACACGTCCACCCCCGTATCCCAGTGACCGATCACTCTCCCCCACCTGACGCGCACGATCGGGCGGCCGGCGGCGCCGTCGGCGCCGACACGCACCGGGCCATGGTCGAGTCGGCGCCCGTCCCGGTGTTCGCGGTGGACACGCGGCGCGAGGTGTCACTGGTGAACGCGGCGGCCCGGGCCCTGTTCCCGTCCCTCGCCGCCGGCGCGCCACTGGCCGGCGCGGTGCCCCGCTGGCTGGCCGACGCGGACGCCCGCCGCAGCCCCGGCCGGTCGGTGGCGGCCCGGGGCCGGGTGGGCGACGGTGCCTTCACCGCCCGCGCCACTCCGCTGCCGGGCGGGCACACCGCCTGGTGGCTGTCCGACGTCACCCGCCGGGAGACCGCGCGGCGGTCGCTGCGCTCCGCGGAGGAGCACACCGCCTTCCTGGTCCGGACCTCCGCCCGCCTGCAGTCCTCGCTGAACCCGCGCCGGTGCGCGGTGGTGACCGCCGAGCTGGCGGCCGGCGAACTCGCCGACGCCGCCGTCGTGGTCCTCCCGCCCCGGCGGCACCGGCTGCCGCTGATCCGGGTGGCCGCCGGCCGTCCGCCCGAGGAGGAGTTGCTGACCGCCGCCCCGGACAAGGTCCCGGGACTGGCCGAGGCACTGGTGGACTTCCCGCCCGGCCCGTCCCGCCGGGCCGATCCCGACCGGCTCCCCGAGTGGCTGCCGCCCGCCGGGTTCGGCCGTCCCGGCGCGGTGCTGGTCGTGCCCCTGCCCGGCAGCGGGACGCCCGCCGGGGCACTGGTGCTGCTGCGGCGCGCCGCACGGGACTTCGACGGGGAGGAGGACACCTTCGCCCGGCTCTTCGCCGCCCGCGCCGGTGCCGCGCTCTCGGCCGCGGCGCTGTATGAGGAGCAGGTCACCACCGTGGGGGTGCTCCAGCGGGAGCTGCTGCCGCCCGACCTGCCCCGGCTGGAGTACGCCCAGCTCGCGGGTGTCTACCGCCCGGCGCAGTCCGCTCAGCGCGTCGGCGGGGACTTCTACGACGTCCGCCCGGCCACCGGGCCCGGCCAGGAGACCGGCATCGTGCTCGGCGACGTGACCGGCAAGGGGCCGGAGGCGGCGGTCCTGACGGGCCGGATCCGGCACACCCTCGCGGCGCTGCGGCTGGTCGAGGCCGATCACGGACGGCTGCTGGACCTGCTCAACAGCGCCCTGCTGGGCCGCACCGGGAACCGGTTCGCCACCCTGGTCCTCGCCTCGGTCGAGGCCGGCGGGGGCAGCGGGGAGGGCGGGAACGGCGGGGAGGACTCGGCAAAGGACGCCGTGACGGGGCCCGGGGAGGGGCCCGGGACGGGCGTCACGGTGCGGCTGACCTCGGCCGGGCATCCGCCGCCCCTGATCGTGCGGGACGGCGGCGAGGTGGAGACGGCGGCGACCCACGGCACACTGGTGGGTGTGCTCCCGAAGGTGTCGGCGACGACGTACACCACCGTGCTCCGGCCGGGCGAGACCTGTCTGCTGTACTCCGACGGCGTCACCGAGGCCAGGGGCGGCCCCCGCGGTGACGAGCTGTTCGGTGAGGAGCGGCTCGCCGACGCGCTGGCCTCCTGCACGGGCATGCCCGCCGAGGCCGTCGTCGAGCGGGTGCTGATGCTCACGTCCGAGTGGCTGGCGGGCCAGGAGCACGGCGACCGGGACGGCCGCGAGGACCGTGACGACATCGCCATGGTCGCCATCACCGCGCCCCACCGCGCGCCGCTGCGCACGATGGGGACACCCGACCCGGAGAGGTACCTCTCGTGACACCCCCCACCGTCCCCGCCGCCGAGCTCGGGGAACTGGCCGAGAAGTTCTGGACCGCGCTGGAGAACGCCGACGAGCACGCCGCCGTCGGCCTGGCCGTGGGAGCGGTGGAGGAGGGCGTACCGCCGGAGGACGTCCTGCTGGACGTCGTCGCGGCGGCCCAGCGGCGCGTCGGCGCCCGGTGGGCGGACAACCTTCTCACGGTCGCCCAGGAGCACGCGGCCACCGCCATCAGCGGCCGGGCCGTCGCCGCGGTCGCCGCCCTTCCGGCGGCCCGGACCGCCGTGCCCCGGCTCGGCCACACCGTGGTGACCTGCACCGACGGCGAGTGGCACGCGCTGCCCGCCCGGCTGGTGGCCGAGGTGCTGCGGCTGCGCGGCTGGCAGGTGGACTTCCTCGGCGCCCATGTGCCCGTCCGGCACCTGGTGGCGCATCTGCACTCGACCGGGCCGGACGCCGTGGCCCTGTCCTGCTCCCTGCCGGTGCGGCTGCCCGTGGCCCACGCCACCGTCACCGCCTGCCAGGCCGCCGGTGTCCCCGTGCTGGCGGGCGGCGCGGGCTTCGGGCCGGACGGCCGGTGGGCACGGACGCTGGGCGCCGACGTCTGGGCCCCCGACGCCCGCTCCGCCGCCGAGCGCCTCGCCGCGGGCCTGCCCTCCCCGCGGGTCGCCGATCCGGCGGACCGGGAGCGGCCGGTCCCCCCGGACCACGAGCACGCCCAAGTCGGCAGGGCCCGTTCACAGCTGGTCGCCGAGGTCCTCCGGGAGCTGCCCGAGCGCTTCCCGGGCATGCGCGACTACACCGAGCAGCAGCGGGAGCGCACCGCCGAGGACCTGGCGCATGTCCTCGACTTCCTGGCCGCCGCCCTGTACGTCGACGATCCCGGCCTGTTCGAGGACTTCCTGGCCTGGACCGCCCGGATCCTGGCCGCCCGCGGGGTGCCCGCCCACTCCCTGGCCGCCGGACTGGACGTCCTGGCCGGAAAGCTGGACGGCCTGCCCCGTGCCGCGGCGTTCACCGTCGCGGGGCAGGCCGTGCTCGTCCGGCCGGACACCTCCCGGCCCGCGGGCTCCGGACCCCCCGGGCGGCCGGGGCCCCTCCCGCTCTGAGCGCTCCGGGCCGGGCCGGGCCGCCCGGTCCGGCCCCCGCTCCCGCGGGGAGTCCCGGGGGCTCACGTCCGCGAAGTGCCTCCCGCCCGCGGGGAAGGACGGCGTCCCGCGTGCCAGGACCGCGCGGCGGGCCGGGGACCCGCCCCATCCGCTCGCGGGCCCGCACTCGGCGCGGCGGCCGGCCGGGACGGCGGGCCCGCCGGTCCGTTCACGGCCGGAAGGGCGCCCGCTCCCCCGCGGTCCGGGCCACCGCCCCGTGGCCCCGTACGGCGTCCGCCAGCAGCCGCCGCGCCCGGTGTCCGGCGCTCAGCGCCTCGCCGTGGGTGCAGGGCGCGCCCGTGCGGCGCGCCTCACCGCGGGCCGCGGCCGCCAGGACCGTGCCGACGCGCTCCGTGCCGCCGAACTGGAAGCCCAGCTGGGTGGTGTAGCACCGGGCCGCCGCGGTCTTGCCCGTGAGCGCCGCGGCGATGCCGACCGTCACCTCCGCCGTGCCCGCGGGCGGTGGGAGGGGCCCCGCGCCCGGCTCGCGGGCGGCGCGGACGGCGTAGGGGAGGTCGCGCCACCACGCCGTGCGCGCGGGCGGCGCGACGGCGGCGACGGCCCGGGCCGTGACCAGGTGGTCGACATGTCCCCCGATCCCCCGCGGGGCGAGGACGAGGTCGGCCGCCGCCAGGTGGGGGCGCAGCAGCCGCGGCAGTTCGGCCGCGGCCCGGTCGTCGGCGCGGGGCGCGGTGAACAGCCGCCGCGGGCTGTCGTAGCCGCGGTGCGGGGCCTCGGCCAGCGGCAGGTGCTCGGGGGGCAGCGCGCCCAGCGCCCGCTGCGCGGCGCGGTCCTCGGCACGGCGCAGTGCCATGTAGTCGGCGTCGGCGGGCAGTCCCTTGTCGAGCTGGGTGGACAGCGCGAAGGGGCACGGGTCGGCGACCGAAGCGGTGAAGCAGGTGACCACCCGCACCGCCCAGCCGGCCCGGACCAGCAGGAGCAGGGTCCCCCCGGCGGAGAAGACCGCGTCGTCCAGGTGCGGGCTGACGGCCACGGCCGTACGGGCGGACGGGCGGGTGGACGGCCGGGAGGACCAGGACGCGGGGGGCACGGGAGGCACGGGAGGCACGGGAGGGCTCACAGCAGGTGCGGGGCCCGGCGGAACCGGCAGGCCGGGTCGGCGCTCCCCACCACCCGGGCGGGGATCCCGGCGCCGGGGGGCCGGGGCGGGGTCCAGTCGCCGAGGACCCGCTCGTAGACCGCGCCGATGCGCGCCGCGGCCACCGGCCAGGACCACTGCCGCCGCACCTGGTCCAGCGCGGCGCGGGCCAGGGCGCCCCGCAGCGGCGGGTCGTCGAGCAGCCTGCCGACGGCGTCCGCCAGCGCGGCCGGGTCGCGGGGCGGGACCAGCAGCCCGTTCACACCGTCCCGTACGCAGTCCACCACCCCGACCGTCCGGGTGGAGACCACCGGCAGGCCCGTGGCCATGGCCTCCAGGATGGTGTTGGAGAAGCCCTCCGCCCAGGTGGGGCTCACGAACACGTCTCCCCGGTGGTACACGGCCGGGGCCTCGTGGTAGCCGGCCGGGCCCAGCACCTCCACGGCGGCGGCCAGCTCCGGCTCCCGCGCCCGGCGGGCCACGGCGTCCGCGTCCGGGCCGGTGCCCGAGACCAGCAGCCGCAGCCGCCTGCCCCGGGCGAGCAGCAGCCGTACCGCCTCCAGCAGCTCGAAGACGCCTTTGCGGGCGTCGATCCGGCCGTGGTACAGCAGCACCGGCACCTCGCCCGCCGCGCCCGGCTCCCGGCCGGGCCGGGGGCGGAAGAGAGCGGTGTCGGTGGCGCCGGGCACCACGGTGAAGCGCCCGGCCGGGACGCGGTGGCGCTCGGCGACCTCGGCCGCGAAGGACCGGGAGCCGATCAGCAGGGCCGGGGCCTCGCGCAGGACCCGCCGGATGGCCGCGCGGTGGGTGCCGCAGCAGGTGCCGACCCAGTGCCCGTCACCGCCCTGGACGGAGACCACGGCCGGGACGCCCAGCAGGTAGGAGGCCTCCAGCGCGGCCAGTCCCGGCGGATAGCCGTACTGGGCGTGCACCACGTCCAGCGGGGCCCGTTGGTGCAGCGCGGCCACCGTCTCGCGCAGGGCCGCCACATCGGCCTCGAAGTCGGCCGGTCGGCCGCGGTTGACGGCCTGCTCCCCCACCGACTCCAGCGCCACCAGACGCACGCCCTCGGGCACTCGTCCGGGCGGTGGCGGGCCGCCGCCGTAGACGGCCCGGCCCGCCCGGTCGCCGCGGTACTGGGCCACCAGGGTGACCTCGTGTCCGGCGGCGGTCAGGGCGCGCAGCAGGTTCTCCGCGTAGGCGCTCATCCCCGACACGGCGGGCCAGTAGCGCCGCGAGACGAAGCAGATCCTCATCGGGCCCCCTCCGGAGCGGTGGCCACGGCGGTGTCCGGGGCGGTGTCCGGGGTGCCGGCCGGAGCGGTGTCCGCCCCGGTCCGCGCGGGGGCGCGGGCCTCGGCGCGGCGCAGGGCCGCCAGCGCGGCGGGCACCAGGGTGTCGGCGCGGTGGGCGTCGCGGGACAGTTCCAGGGAGACAAGCCCGCCGTACCCCACGGCGCGCAGCGCCCCGAGCACGGCGGGCAGGTCCATGTCCCCCTCACCCGGGGCGCGGTGCTCGTGACGGCCGCGCGGCATGTCCTCCACGGCGACCGCGCCCAGCTCGCGGGCGTGGGCCCGGACCGCGTCCGGCGGCGACAGGGCCCCGGTCACCAGGCAGTGACCGGTGTCCAGGGCCAGCCGCAGCCCGGGCACCTCGGCGGCCAGCCGGTGCCAGTCCGCGCAGTCCTGCACCAGCATCCCCGGCTCGGGCTCGAAGGCCGCCGTCACCCCGCGCCCGGCCGCGTACTCGACGACCGCGCGCGTCCCTTCCACCAGGTGCCGCCAGGCCGTCCCGCCCGGGGACGCGTCCGTGCCGGGGGCCGGCACGCCCGCCCAGAACGACACCGCCTCGCCACCGAGGTCCGCGGCGATGTCCGCGCACAGCCGCAGGAACGCCAGCCGGCGGGCCCGTCCCGCGGGGTCGGCGGTGACCAGGGTCGGCTCGTGCTTGCGCCGGGGGTCCAGCAGGAAGCGGGCACCGGTCTCCACGGTGACGGCCAGGCCCAGCCGGTCCAGCCGGCGGGCCAGCGCGGCGGTACGGGCGGCCAGGCCGGGGGCGAAGGGGTCGTGGTGGGCCACGTCCACGGTGAGCGCCACCCCGTCGTAGCCGCTGTCCGCCAGCAGGGCCAGGGCGTCCGCCAGCCGGTGGGAGGTCATCCCGTTGGTGTTGTAGGCGTAGCGCAGGCCGCCCGCCGCGCTCACCGCGCGCCTCCGGCCGCCAGCCGGGCCACCGCGTGCCGGGCGGGCTCGCGGTAGAGCGGGTACAGCGGCCCCACCAGCCGCCGGGCGGCCGCCGCGTCGAACCAGGCCGGACCGCCCAGCCGCTCGCGCGCCTCCGGCCGCAGGTGCACCGGCCGCGCCCCGGGCCCGGGTGGCGGGCCCAGCCCGGCCAGCTCCGACCCGCGCTCCAGCAGCCGCCGCACACCGCGTTCGCCGACGCGTCCGTACGACATGGTCTCCACCTCCGTGCCGGGCACCAGTACCTTGACCGCCCACGCCTCCGGCCCACCCGTCTCCAGCACCAGCACGTCGAAGTCCGCGAGCCGCTCCAGCAGGTCCGCCAGGAGCACGGCGGGGTCCGCCAGGGCGCCCGCCGCCACGGTGGGCAGCGCGGAGAAGGGCACGGTGGAGCGCCGTGCCAGCACGGCCGGCTCCAGCAGGGCCCGCAGCCCCGCGGCGTCCATCGCCGTCCAGGCCGCCATCGCCGCCAGGGCCCGCGGCTCCTGGGCGGGCACGGGCGCGGACAGCTCGCGCTCCAGGTAGCCGGGCGGGGCGACCCGGGCGGCCGTCTCCAGCGGACCGTGGAAGAAGATCTTGCGGACCCGGGAGGAGGCGTACTCCAGCACCGCCTTGCGCAGCGCCGTCTCCCGGTCCGGGTGGGCGGCCTCGCCGCAGGCGGTGAGCACCAGGGGCGGCGCCGCGGGGTCGGCGTCGGTGCCGACCACATGGACGTCGGCCATGCCGAAGGCGGTGGAGGCCAGCTTGGGCAGGACCGTCACACCCGCCGACCGCAGCCGGTCGAGCACCCGCCGGGTGACGGGATCGGCCACCTCGTCCGGCTCGATCACCACACCCCGGTCCATCGCCCGGTGCGCGGTGGCGTTCCCGTCGCGCTGGAGGATCTCCAGCAGGGCGTGGGACAGGGCGCGCTCGCGCGTGTCGCCGGCGCCCAGCCCGTTGGTGACCGGAGTGGTCAGCCAACCGCCCGGCGGGGGGCCGCCGGGCAGGTCGCCGGGGTCGGAGGCGGCGAACTCGGCGGGCACCAGCACCTCCTCGCCGGTGCGCAGCCGCCGGAGGGGGACCCACTCCAGGGGGCGGTCGTCGGTGTAGCCGGCACCGGCGGGCAGGGTCAGGGAGACGGGGTCGGCGACCCGGTCGCGGCCGCGTTCGCGCACCAGCTCCGCGTAGGAGGCCAGGCGGCGCGGCAGGGCGGCCAGCCGGCGGGCGGGCAGGACCTCCTCGGCGAGCTCGCCGTAGGCACCGGTGCGGGCCTGTTCCGGGGCGGCGCCGTAGCCGCAGGCCGCGTGGCGCCTCCCCGCGGGGTCGGTGTGGTCGGCCGAGACGACGGGGACGCCGGTGCGGTCCAGGGCGCCGATGTCGAAGTCGCCGCAGCGGCCGGGGCCCAGGGCCCGGCGGTAGGCGCGGACCGCGGCGTTCCGCCCGGTGCCCTCCCCGGTTCCCGCTTCGGCGCTCGTGTCGGTGTTCGCTTCGGTGTTCGCTTCGGTGCTCACCGCAGGTCCTCCAACGGTACGGGCGCCGTGCCGGGCTGTCCGGACAGCTGCCGGTCGAACAGGCGCAGCACGTCCTCGGTGGTCACCGGCGCGGCGAACTCGAAGGGGGTGGCCACCGCGTGGAAGTCCAGCCGGCCGATCACCTCCCGGTAGACGCGCAGTTCGGCGTGCGAGAGCGGGATCCGGGCGTGGTAGGCCTTGTGGCAGGACAGGGCGCGCGGGGCGCCGCCGCCGTCCAGATCGACCTTGAGCGCGTCCCCGCAGAACAGGATTCCCCGCTCCGCGTCGTGGAGCACGCAGTGGCCGGGGAAGTGACCGCCGGTGCGGTACATCGTCAGGCCCCGGGCCAGTTCCAGCTCCTCATCCACGGGCCAGGTCACCCGGAAGGCCTTCGTCCACTCCAGGTCCGCCACCCCGACGGCGACGACGGGCGGGTCGAACCGCTCCTGGAGCTGCCACAGCGCCCCGTAGCCGTGCACATGGCTGGCGCCCAGCCGGGCGATGCCGCCCAGCGCCCGGATCTCGGCCAGCGCGTCGGGCGGGTAGTACGGCGCGGCCTCCCAGCCGACGTTGCCCTCCGGCGTCCCGATCAGCCAGCCGGTGGACCCCAGCCCGAAGGGCGGATCGGTGGTGAACCCGGTGATCCCCTCCACCGGCCGGTACCGGCGGGTGGCGAGCCGGTCGGCCACCGACTTCTCCGCCGGCAGCTCCCAGCCGTCCGCGGGCAGGGCGTTGCGCACGTCGCGGCAGACGGGGCAGTCGGGCGGCGGGGCGAACCAGCGCTGCCAGTGGCCGCAGCCGGCGCAGGCGTACGGGCGCAGGGTCATCGGACGCCCTCCGGGGCGGTGTGCGGCGGCTCCGGCCCCGCGGGCGCCGGCGGCGGGAGCGCGGTGCCCGTGCGGTCCAGGGCCGTGAGCAGCAGGCGGTGCAGGGCCAGGTCCCGCTCCAGCGGCCACGGCCAGGCGAGCTCCGGCGGGACGCCGGCCGCGGTGGCCGCCACGGCCGCCGAGAACTCCTCGATCTGGCGGGTGAAGGGCGACAGCGAGGTGTCGAAGCGCACCGGTGCCGGCGGGCCGCCGCGGGCGCCGGTCAGCCTCACCGTTCCGCCGGGTTCCTGCCCGAGGGTGTCGAGCGCGGTCAGTGTGCCGCGGGTGCCGGTGATCTCCAGCCTGCGGCGCGGCGGTGTGCCGGGGGCCTCGGGGATGTTGTAGGCGACATGCGCGCCGAAGAGGACCCCACCGCGGGTGAGGCCGGCCAGTGCGGCTCCGTCGTCGACCGGGTAGGGGTGCACCCGGCGCTGCGTCACGGCCGCCAGCTGCTCCACGTCGTCCCCGCCGAGCAGTACCCCCACCAGGTCCAGGCCGTGCGGGGCGAGATCGAGCAGCGCGCCGCCGCCGGCGCGCGCCGGGTCCGCGCGCCAGTTGTCGTACCGGCGGCCGTCCGGTGACCAGGCGGGCGGCAGCCAGCAGCCGTAGACGATCCGCACCGCGGTGACCGTGCCCAGCTCCCCGGCGGCCACCAGGTCCGCCGCGGCCCGGTGGGCCGGATGGAAGCGCTGGTCGTAGGCGGTGCCCGCGAGCACGCCCGCCCGGCGGCAGGCCGCGACCAGCGCCTCGGCGTCGGCGAGGTCCGCCGCCAGCGGCTTCTCGCACAGCACCGGCGTCCCGGCGGCGGCGACCTCCTCGACGACCCGGCGGTGGGCGTGGTTGGGCACGGCGACGTACACCGCGTCGGGCCGGTGCCCGGCCAGCAGCTCCCCGGTGTCCGCGGCGGTGCTCGCGCCGGGTGCCCGTCGCGCCAGCCGGGCGGCGGCGGCCGGGTCGGGGTCGGCCGCCGCGACCAGCCGCGGGGGCGCGGCCGGATGCCTGCGGGCGGCCTGGAGCAGTCCGGGCAGGAAGTGGTCCCGGGCCACCCAGCCGCAGCCTGCGATTCCCCAGGCGCAGCCGGCCCTG
This sequence comes from Streptomyces carminius, assembly GCF_002794255.1. Lineage (GTDB taxonomy): Bacteria > Actinomycetota > Actinomycetes > Streptomycetales > Streptomycetaceae > Streptomyces > Streptomyces carminius. The sequence continues at coordinate 41,160 of NZ_PGGW01000066.1, read as the reverse complement.
CCGGCCCCGTCGTCCCGACCGGGTCGGCTCTCCCCCAGTGCCCGCCGTCCGGCGGGCCGCACCGCGCTCACCACCGCTCCGGCAGGTCCAGCAGCACCCGGCGGCGGGCGTACTCCAGCACCTCGGGGGTCGGACGGCCGGCCCGGGCGTCGGCGAGCACGTCCTCGGACAGCCGTACGCGCTCGGGCAGGTAGTCGGCGGCGCCGACCGGGGAGGCCACCGCGTACTCGGCCCGCCAGCGCTCCCCCGGCCAGTGCCGCCGTCCGGCGCGGTAGAGGGGGTTGAGCCGCAGGGGGCGCCCCGGGACGGGCCGCAGGAGCCTGCCGGGGCGGTGGTGGACGGGCGGCGGGGCCGGGGCGTCCACCAGGGCCAGCGCCGCGCTGCCGGCCAGCTCCCGTACGGACCGGGGGGCGGGGGCGGTTCCCTCCAGCGCGGCCCGGGTCAGTTCGGCGTCGTCGTAGCACAGGGCGTGCGGCAGCAGCGACCGCCAGCCGGCCGGGTCCAGCGGAAGTCCCGCGCCCTGGCCCGGTACCAGGGCGTTGTGGCAGTGCCCCAGGACGACGGCGCCGCCGCCGTCGCGGTCGGCACGCAGGCAGGCGCGGTGGACGACCCGGTGCTTGTCCGGCAGGAAGTACAGCGCGTCGTGGCACGCCACGTACGCCGGGCCGCGCGGCAGGAGCGGCCAGGGTGCGGTGAGGTCCGCGCAGATCAGCCGGGCGGTGGGGGCGACGAAGCGCCGGGCCAGCCACAGCTTGGCGAAGACGACGTCGATCCCCGTCACCTCGCGGTGCCCGCGCAGCGCCAGCTCGCGCAGCAGGTGGCCCGCTCCGCAGGCGGGCTCCAGCACCGGAAGCTCCCCGGGGGGATGGCGGTCCGTCAGGGCGAGGACGGCCAGCCAGGTCGGGTCGCTCCACCGGTGCAGGAAGTAGTCCCCCACCCGGCCCATGTCCAGCAGCCGGACCGCCTCGCGCAGGGTGGGCGCGGCCAGCGCGGCGCGCAGCCGCCCGGCGGGCGGCGGCGGGCGGTCCCACCAGTCGTCGGCGTCGGCGAGCAGCGCCACCGCGGATCCGGTGACGTCGCCGCGGGCGAGGTGACCGACCGCCCGCTCGCGCAGCTCCTCACGCCCGGTGCGCAGCCAGGGGATGCCCGCGACGACCGGCCAGCGCCGTTCCCCGTCGGACAGCAGGCCCGGACCGCAGGGGACCAGCGGCGCCCCGTTGACGGGACTGACCAGGCCGGCCGTCTCCGGGGCGGTCCCCCGGGCGGTCTCCCGGGCTGCCGGTTCGCCGCGCACCGTGTCACTCATCCGGACTCCCGTCCGGGCGCCCCGGGGCCCACCGGCTCCCCCGGCCCCGCCGCGGCCAGCACCGCGTGGTGGAAGTCCGCCACCGGGGAGTCGTGCACCAGGCGCATCTCCCCCAGCGCCTGCTCGGCGGTGAAGGCGGCGGCGCGCGCGTGGTGGTGCGTCTGGAGCACCCGGTCCAGGACGTCGGCGGCCTGGAAGGCGCGGGAGGCCGGGCGCGCGGTCTCCTCGCGGGCGTCCAGCAGGGCGGTCAGCCGGGCCGCGAGGGAGGGGGGCAGGCCGGCCAGCTCACGGTCGGTCAGCCGGGCGGTGATACCGGGCAGATACTCGCCCAGCAGTTCCTCACCGGCGAACCCGGCGTCGGGCAGGACGGCGTTGTGCAGGTGGTGGGCGAGGCCGAGGAGGAAGGCGTCCGCCGGATCGGCGCCGAACGCGTCGGCCAGCAGCGCCGCGCAGACCGCGGTGGCCCAGCAGTGGTCGCCGTGGCTCTCGGCCGGTTCGGCCATCAGCCGCGGGCGTCCCGGGCAGGTGGCGCCGGCCCGGGGCTGGGCGCACAGGGCCCGCGCGAACCGCGGCGCCCCGTCGGCACCGGACGGTCCGGAGGGCTCGGCCACCAGGCCGGGCAGCGCCTCCGCCAGCCGGTCCAGGGTCCGCGGCTCCAGCCGGCCGCGGTGCGTCTCCACCGAGCGCCGCAGCACGTCGGCGGCCTCCCGCTCGCCGAGCCCGCAGCGGCGCAGCACCGGGCCGTCCACCCCGGCCAGGCGCGCGCCGGCCACGGCGGCGGCGCACTCGGCCGCGGCGACCTCGCCGGGGTCGGCGCCCCGGGCCAGCGCCGTCCAGGCCCGCAGGAAGGAGCGCTCGGCGACCGAGCCCGCGCATCCGGCGGTGCGTACCCGCTTGAGGTCGCCGAGCTCGCGGAACAGCGGTGCCGCGGCGCGCAGCGCCCGCCGCGGCACCACCGCGGGAGGTTCTCCGGGTGCGCCCCGCGCCGCCGGGGATGCGGTGTGCGTCACGGCCGTACGACCTCCGGCGCGCCGGTGCGGTCCAGCCACTCCAGCAGCCGGCGTTCCTGGCGGTGCAGGGCGTGCTCCGGCACGCGTCCGTCGCGGGTCGCCGGGGCCTTGAAGAAGAACCCGAACTGCTCCTGCGGCCCCCGCTCGCCCCGGCGCCGCGCCTCCGCGAGCAGCCGGACGAGCTCCAGGACCAGCGGCGCGGCCAGCACGGAGTCCCGGCACAGGAAGTCGATCTTCAGCTGCATGCGGTGGCCGAGGAAGCCCACCAGATCGACGTTGTCCCACGCCTCCTTCCGGTCCCCGCGCGGCCGGTAGTACTCGATGCGGACCAGATGGTCCTCGACCGGGTAGCCCAGCAGGGCGTCCAGCGCGGCGCCCTTGGTGGCCGTCTTGCTGGCCAGCGAGTCCGGGTCCTCCAGCGCCCGGCCGTCCCGGTTGCCCAGCAGATTGGTGGAGTACCAGCCCTCCACCCGCAGCGCGCGGGAGCGCAGCGCGGGAGCGAGCACGGTCTTGAGCAGGGTCTGCCCGGTCTTGCCGTCCTTGCCGGCGACCGGCACCCCCAGCCGCTCGGCCAGCTCGGTCAGGGCCGGCGCGTCGGCCCCGACGCTGGGGGTGAAGTTCACGTACGGCATGCCCTCCCGCAGGGCCGCGTAGGCGTACACCATGGCCGGGGTGACGGCCTCGTCCCCCCGGTCGAGCGCCTCCTCGAACGCCTCGGGGGAGGCGAGCGCCGGCGCGGCCGGGTCCGGGCGGCGTTCGGTGGAGGCCAGGTTGACCACGACCACCGTGTCCAGGCCCTGCTCGGTCCTGAAGCCCCGCAGGTCCGCCCGGATCCGTTCGGCCCGCTCGCGCGGGGTGCCGGCCGTCGTGACGTTCGCCCCGGTCACCCCGCGGCAGTACGCCGGGTCCGCGACGGCCGGCCAGGGGCGCAGCTGCTGCATCCGGGGGGCCACGGCCTCGATCTGGGCCGGGTCCAGGACGCCGTGCAGGTGGGCCGCCTTCGCCAGGTCGTCGGCGGACACGTCCCAGCCGCCGAAGACCAGGGCGTCGTAGGGCACCAGGTCGCCGCGCGCCGCCAGGGGCAGACCCTCCGGTCCGCAGCTGCCGAGCCTGAGCAGTTCGACGCCGGCCACGGCCGTCGTGGCCACCGCGCCGCCCAGTCCCACGACGGCCGCTCCCAGCCGCCGCGCGGGTCCGTCACCGGCCGGCTCGTGCATGGTTCGCCTCCCTGCGGATCGGCATCCGGCGGTACCGCGCCGCGGCGGTACCGCCGCCGGACGTACGGAACGGGAGCGGGTCAGGGGACATCGCGCCCGGTGACCCGCTGCAGGATCCCCCGCCGCTGCTCCTCCGGGCGCTGCTGCTCGCCGTGGAGGGAGTTGAGCACCATCACGACACCGGTCAGCGCGGGGACCGCCCACTGGGCGATGTGCATCTGACGCCGCGCGTCGTCGGCGGACATCAGGTCCTCGGTGCCCTCGCCGCCGCCGGGCTCCGGCTCGGTGGCCCGCTCCAGGCGCTTGCCCAGGACCCGCGTGTAGGCGGTCGCGGCCATCGCCGCCCCGGTGGCGGCGAGTTTCGCCGCGGTGGAGACGTCGACGCCGCGCTGGTACTGCACCCGGCGGGCGTTGGCCGCCAGGATGACGGTGCCGCCGATCAGGTGGGCGGCGATCGCGGCGGCGTTGACCGGGGTCCATTTGGCCCAGCCGTTGGTGGAGACCCGGTCGCGGTCGGCGGTGTCCTCGTCGGCGGCGGCGCCGTTGAGGCCGATGACTCCCATCAGCGATCCGCCGAACCAGGCCCCCAGGCCGAGGTCGTGCAGGCTCCGGGCGAAGGTGTTGCGTTCTGACACGATGTTCCTCACGGGTCGTCGGTGGCGCCGTCCGGTTCACCGGCACGGACCGAGCCGGAGTCTCGGCAGCCATATTCGTCCGATATGGACTCATATGTACCGGCTCGCATGCCAGCATCACCCACGCCCGGGGATCTCGCATCATCACGACCCGAATGCCGTACCGGCCTCCGGCCGCCGTGGCCCGGTCCGGCGGCCGGAGGCGTCAGGGCAGGGGCGGCCGGGCGGTGCCCCGGGGCGCGTCCGCGAGCACCTCGTCGGCGCCCAGCGCCTCGGCCCCGGGGGCCGACCTGGAGGCGTCGGCCGGGCTGTGCGCGCGCCTGCCCCGCGCCGGCTGCGGAGTGTCGTCACCCGGGGCACCGGCCCCGTACGGCGGCAGCCGCAGGGCGAGCAGGGCCACGTCGTCGCCGCGGGGATCCATGCGTTCCAGCAGCTCGTCGCAGAAGTCCTCCACATCGCTGCGGGCCAGGGCGGCGGCGTGCCGGCACAGCAGGGCCATGCCGGTGTCGACCGGCCGGTTGCGGCTCTCCACCAGGCCGTCGGTGTAGAACAGCACCGTCGACTCCGGAGGCAGGTCCTCGCGGGCGTCGGGCCAGGACAGCCCCAGCCGCAGGGTCGCGCTCATGCCCAGCAGCGGGCCGTGGCCGCCCTCCAGCCAGCGGGTCCGGCCGTCGGCGGCGGCCAGCAGCGGCGGAGGGTGCCCGGCGTTGACCCAGTGCAGTTGCCAGGGACCGCCCTCGTCGCCCTCCACCCGGGCGAAGACGACGGTGGCCATGGGGGCGTCGCTGGTGTTGGTCATGGCCTCGTCCAGCCGGCGCATGACCAGGCTGGGGGGCTCCTGCCGGTCCCAGGCCAGGGCACGCAGCATGTTGCGCACCTCGGCCATGTGGGCGGCCGCCTGCAGGTCGTGCCCCACCACGTCCCCGATGACCATGGTGACGGCCCCGTCGGCCAGCAGGAAGGCGTCGTACCAGTCCCCGCCGATCTCGGCGGCCATCTCGGCGGGCCGGTAACGGGCCGCCATCCGCAGGTGGTCCACCTGCGGCAGCGGGGTCAGGAGATGGCGCTGCATGGCCTCGGCCACATGGCGCTGCTGGTCGAAGAGGCGGGCGTTGTCCATCGCCAGCCCGGCCCGGCGGCCGATGTCGGCGAGGAGCATCGTCTCGTCCTCGCTGTAGGGCGGGGAGTCCCCGGTACGGGCCGCCGTCAGGGCCCCGTAGACCTGCCTGCGGCTGTGCAGCGGCACCACGACCGCGCTGTGCCCGCCGAGCCGTTCGAAGAGCTGCCGGTGGGCGGCCGTGAACGGGGTGTCGGGCTCCCGTACGGAACCGCCGGTGTCCGCGGCGCTCACCGGGACCGGCCGGGTGCCGCGCAGCGCGCGGGCCAGGGGCGCGCCGGACGCCTCCGGCAGGAGCGGCAGCGAGCCCTCCAGCTCCCCGGCGGACACCGGGTCGGTGCCGCTGTGGACGGCGACCCGGCGCACCTCGCCCGGCTGGCCGGTGTGGACGTCCACCGCCGTCCAGTCGGCGAGTTCCGGCACCAGCAGCCGTCCCACCCGCCGCAGCACCGCGGGGACGTCCAGGCTGGAGATGAGGACGCTGGAGACCTCGGCCACCAGCGTCAGCCGCGCGGTCAGGGTCTCCAGCGCCGCCAGGTGGGCCGCCGTCTGCTCCTCCGCGGCCCGGCGGACGCTGAAGTCGTGGAAGACGAGCACGAGCCCGTCCGGCTCGCCGGCCAGCCGCAGCCGGGAGGCGGACCAGATGATCGGCACGGTGACGCCGTCGCCCCGCAGCAGGTACTCGTCGCTGCCCTCGGCCGGTCTGCCGTCGGCGAGCACCCGCAGCATCCGGCACCGCTCGCGGGGGATCCCGCTGCCGTCCGCGTTGCGGTGCAGCAGGTCGTGCAGGTTGCGGCCGAGCATCTCCGGCGCCGGACGGGCCACGAGCTGCTCCGCGCGGGGATTGGCGGCGATCACCCCGCCGGTGGCGTCCGCGGCGATCACCCCGGCGCCCAGGTCCTCGAAGACCGCCCGCAGGAGGACACCGGGCTCCTGCGTCCGGCCGGTCGCGTTCATCCCTCGCTGTCCTCTCACCGCCTGGGCCGGTCTCCGGCGGTGCCGGACGCCGCCGGCCGACCGCCGTCCGGCACCGCCGGGTACCCCTTTCCCGGCCTCGCAGACATCCGGCGCGGGCCGTACGGGCGGCCGGGCCGGTCCCGCCGGACGTCCGGGAGGCCGCCGGGGGCCGCGGCGGTGCCGGACGGCGGTCGGCCGGCGGTCGGCCGGCGGCGACGGGCGTCCGCTACGGCTTGCGGCCCACGCCGCTGTAGGCGTGTGCCTCGGTCAGGACTCCGGTGGTGCTGGTCTCCGGACGCCACCGCGAGCACGGCACCACACCGGGCTCCAGCAGTTCCAGGCCGCCGAAGTAACCGGCGATCTGCTCGGGGCTGCGCAGGTGGTACTGGGACGCGCCGCCCTCGTTGTGCTGCTCCTGCGCCTCGTTGAGCACCTCGTCGGTGTCCGTGCCGTCGCAGACCACCAGATGGCTGCCCGGCGGCAGGGGGTCCAGCAGCCGCCGCACGATCGCCAGCGCCTCCTCATGGTCGGCGAGGTGGCCGAGGATGCCGCTGAGGATCAGGGCGACGGGCTCGTCGAGGTCCAGGGTGCGGGCGGCCTCGGCCAGGATGCGGTCGGTGTCGTGCAGGTCGGCGTGGACGTAGTCGGTGGCGCCCTCGGGGGTGGAGGTGAGCAGGGCGCGGGCGTGGGCCAGGACGAGGGGGTCGTTGTCCACGTAGACGATCCGGGCACCGGGCGCGGCGCGCTGGGCGACCTCGTGGGTGTTGTCGGCGGTCGGCAGCCCGGTGCCGACGTCCAGGAACTGCCGGACGCCCACCTCACCGGCCAGATGGTGGATGGCACGGCCCAGGAACTCCCGGAACGCCCGGGCGGTGTCGGCGATGGCGGGGAAGTGGGCGGCGAACTGGTCGCCCGCCGACCGGTCGACCTCGTAGTAGTCCTTGCCGCCCAGCCAGTAGTTCCAGATCCGGGCCGAGTGCGGCACGGTGGTGTCGATCTGCGGCGGCACCCGCCTGTCGGAGGCGGGCGAGACGTCTGCCATGTGAGGTTGCTCCTGCCGTGCGTCGTGCCCGGCTGCGGGCACTTGTCGTGCGGATACGGGTACCAGGGGCCAACCTAGAACGGTGCGGCGCGGGTGACCAGTGCCTTCGCCACCGCACACGCCCGCCGGCCGGCACCCGCGGCGGCGGACGGGGCCGGTACGTCGGGAAAGACGGACAAACGGCCCGTGTCGATCTTCCCCGGACGGGAAAGGCCGTAAGTGTGCCCGATGTTCCCGGACCCGTGATCGAACTGGTCAAGCGGCGCAGGGAGCCCGTGGTGGTGCAGACCCTGCGCTCCACCGCCGCCGCCACCATCGCCTACGCGGCCGCGCTGTGGCTGACCGACGCCCGCGCCCCGCTGCTCGCCCCGCTGACCGCGCTGCTGGTCGTCCAGGTCACCCTGTACGCCACGATCACCAGCGGCATCACCCGCGTCAACGCCGTGGTCGCGGGCGTCACGGTCGCCGTGGGCTTCAGCGCCCTGGTGGGGCTGAGCTGGTGGAGCCTGGGCCTGCTCATCCTCACCGCACTGGTCGTCGGCCACCTGGTGCGGGCGGGCGACTTCATCAACGAGGTCGCGATCAGCGCCATGCTGGTGCTGGGGGTCACCCGGGCCACCGACCTGGCCCTGAGCCGGGTGCTGGAGACCCTGATCGGCGCCGCGGTCGGCCTGCTGTTCAACCTGCTGTTCGTACCCCCGGTGTGGGTGCAGCCCGCCGAGGAGGCACTGCAGGACCTCGCCGGACGGGTGCGCGGGCTGCTGCTGCGCATGCGCGAGCCGCTGGGCTCCCCGGTCCCGGTGCACCGCGCCGCCGCCCGGCTCCACGAGGCGCGCCGGCTGGACAACGACATCACCCGGGTCGACGACGCGCTCGTGCAGGCCGAGGAGAGCCTGCGGCTCAACCCCCGGGTGAAGGAGGGACTGCTGTCCCGGGTCGTGCTGCGGACCGGTCTGGACACCCTGGAGATCTGCACCGCCGTGACGAGGGCGATGTCGCGGACCCTGACCGACCTGGCCGCGCACCGCAGGGACGAACCGCTGTTCCCGCCCGACGTCGCCGCGGCGACCGAGGAGCTGTTCGACCACCTGGCCGACGCGGTGCACAACTTCGCCGTCCTGGTCACCAGCCCGCTCAGCAGCAGCTCCGAGGAGGCGGAGAACCGGCTGGCCGAGGCGATGGAGGCGGGCCGCACCAGCCGGGAGAAGGTCGCGCACCTGCTGCTCGCCCGCACCCAGGAGCACCCGCGCCAGTGGCATCTGCAGGGCGCCCTGCTGGCCGAGGCCGACCGGATGCTCGACGAACTGGACGTGGAGAAGCGCTCCACACGCCTGGCGGAGGAGCTCGACCGCTACACCCGGGAGGAGCGGGACCGGCATCCGGTGCTGTACGAGCTCAAGCGCCGCCTCCGGGTGCCCCGCCGCCGCCGTCGGCGGCGGCGCTCCGCGGCCGCCCGGGCGGAGGTCTGACCGGCCGGAATCCCGCTCCGGGGGCGATTGTCAGTGGCCGGTGGTTTGCTGGGCAGTGTCGGCCGCCCCGGCGGCCGGCGGGTCCGGAGAAGGTGTGCCGCCCGTGCCGTCACCGATCCGGCCGGGCGCGTTTCAGGGTCGACAGGGGGCCTCCATGAGTCACGTCGCGACGACACAGGACACCGGGCGCGCGGCGGCGGGCGAGCCCGCCGCGGAGCGGCTGGAGCCGTACCGCCGGGAGCTGACCGGCTACTGCTACCGGATGCTGGGCTCGGCCTTCGAGTCGGAGGACGCCGTGCAGGAGACGATGGTGCGGGCCTGGCGGGCCCTGGACCGCTTCGAAGGACGCTCCTCGCTGCGGTCCTGGCTGTACCGCATCGCCACCAACGTCTGCCTGGACATGCTCGGCAGCGGCCAGCGGCGCGCCCGGCCCATGGACCTGTCGTCCCCCGGAAGCGCGGAGCTGCCGCCCGGCCCGGCACTGCCGGAGGCCACCTGGATCGAGCCGATGCCCGACGGCCGGATCCTGCCGGGGACGGGCGACCCGGCCGAGACGGCGGTGGCACGGGAGTCGGTGCGGCTGGCGCTCGTCGCCGCGCTGCAGCGCCTGGCGCCCCGCCAGCGGGCGGTGCTGATCCTGCGCGAGGTGCTGAGCTGGAAGGCGAGCGAGGTCGCCGAGCTGCTGGACACCACGGTCGCCTCGGTCAACAGCGCGCTCCAGCGGGCGCGGGCGACTCTCGCCGCGGGCGAAGCCACCCCCACCGGCGGGGCGGAGGAGATGGACGAGGAGCGGCGCGCCCTGCTGGCCCGCTACGTCCGCGCCTTCGAGGAGTACGACCTCGACGCGCTCACCGCGGTGCTGCACGACGACGCGACGCTGTCGATGCCCCCCTACGAGCTGTGGCTGCGCGGCCATGCCGACATACGGGCGTGGCTGGTCGGGCACGGCGCGGGCTGCCGCGGGTCACGGCTGGTCCCGGTCGCGGCGAACGGCTGCCAGGGGTTTGGGCAGTACCGGCCCGCCCCCGACGGCGGCTTCACCCCCTGGGCCCTCCAGGTGGTCGAGGTGTCAGGGGGGCGGGTCACCGCGCTCAACTCGTTCCTGGACACCGCCAGGCTGTTCCCGCTGTTCGGCCTGCCGCCGCGGCTCGGCCCCCGCTGAGCCGCCCGGTCCCGGCCGCCCGTCCGGAGCCCTGTCCGGAGCCCCGCCCGGAGCCCCGCGCGGAGCCTCCGCCGGGAGGCCGGACAGCTGCCCCTCCAGGCCCGCCCAGGCCAGGAGGGACCACAGCGCGCCGTCGGCGTGGGCCAGCCGGAGACCGCGGCCGAGCCGCTGGGCGGTGAGCCGCAGCCGGGCCAGTGCCTCGACCGTGACCAGATCCGCCGCACAGTGCTCGCCCGCCTCGACGGTGACGGGGCCGGTACGGGTGCCCTCCAGCAGCCGGTGCAGCCGCTCGCACAGCCGGGGTATGTCGGCACGGGTGACGGGCCGGTCGGCCGCGAGCACGAGTACGGCCGGCTCCGGCCCGGCGCGTCCCGCCCGGTGCCCACGCCGCCCGGTCCATGGTCCGGTCCGCCGCCCGGCCCGCTGTTCGTCACGCCTCGCCAAGGCCCGCCTCCTGTCATAGGGGGTTCCACCGGGGCAGACCGGCCGGGCAGGGAAAAGTCATCGTCTCCCGGCGCCGTCCCGGCCCGGCCCCCGGGGATGACTGCCTCGGTATGTGCGGTGGCGCCCCGGAGAGCGGTGACGCGCTCCCCACCGGTGTGATCCCCGCACCACCGTTCCGCCCCCGGAGCGGGAGGCGGCTTTGCGCGGTCGGATGGCCGCCCGGTCCGGTACCTGCCGCGAGAGCGCCGCCGGACGGGCGCCCGGTGCCGTCCGGGGACCTGCCCGGTGGCAGGTCCCCGGACGGCACGCCGCGGCGCCGGGCGGTCAGGCCGGGACGATCGGCTCCTGGAGCTCGGTCACCCACTTACCCTTGTCCTCGGGGACCTCCAGGTACAGCTCCCGCGCGTAGCCGGCCGAGCGGTAGCCGTTCCCCTCCACCCAGCGGGCCAGCGCCTGGGCGGTGGGCAGGACGTCGTCCATGGAGCCGCGGTGGACGACGGTGGCGGCACGCTCGATGCCGGGCAGGTCCACGATCTCGAAGTCGTGGCCGCCGCCGAGAGCCGCCGTGACCGTCAGGCCGGCGTGCACGACCACCGCCCCCTCCCGGTCCGGGGCACTCTCGTAGTAGGCGATGCCCGGCCCGGAGGGGGTGATGCCCGCACGCTCCAGGCGGCGGTACAGCTCCTCGTAGAGCGGCTGGATGACCGGGGTGATGTCCTCGGGTTCGTAGCTGTCGGCGATGCCGCTCAGCTCGGCCACCCGGACGGGGGGAACGCTTTTGACCACGATGTCGTGGGCGGGCATGTGTCCCTCGCTCTCGATCGTCCGGAGCCTCGCCTCGACCCGGGCCAGCCGCGCGGCGGCCTCGGCCATCGCGGCCTCAAGTTCCGCCCGCCGCAGCCTGAGCATCCCGCGCAGCTCCTCCGTGCTCACCCGCTCGTCGAGGACCGACTTCACCTGCTGGAGGGTGAGGCCGAGGTCCTTCAGCGCGATGACGCGGTTGAGCCGGGCGAGCTGGCCCGCCTCGTAGTGGCGGTAGCCGCTGGCCGGGTCGGTACGGGCGGGGCGGAGCAGTCCGATCGCGTCGTAGTGCCGCAGCATGCGGACCGACACCCTGCCGTGCTTGGCGAAGTCTCCGATGGTGAACATGGTGCCTCACACTTCAGGGCCTCACACGGTGTCATGGTCAAGCCCGCGGCCGGAACTGAACACGAACCGGTGCCCTCCGGCGCGTGCCACTCCGGACGCGGTCACCGGTCGCCGTACGGTAACCGGCCCGCCGCCTCCGGACGGAGGCGGCGGGCCGGGACGCGCCGGACGACGGCGGGCGGGCTGCCCGCGCTCAGCCGCGTCCGCCCGGCTCGCCGAAGGACACGGTGACCCGTTCAAAGCCCAGCGAGCGCAGCAGGTTCTCCAGCATGTCCTCGGTGTTCCGCTCGGCGCGTGCCGTCAGACCGCTCTCCTTCGCGGCCTCGCCGATGCGCCCCACCGCCAGCTTGTGCACTTCCCTCTCGTCACCCGGGTTGTCGGAGAAGAGGTCGCCGAGCCGGTCGAGCAGCCCGCGCTCCTTCATCACCGCGTACGAACGCTCGACGTCCAGCGCGGGTTTCTCCAGCCGGGCGTGCGGCAGTCGTACCGTCGCCCCCTCACGGTCCTCGGTGACCGTGACGGCCTCCTTGCCGAGGCCGCCGAGGTCCACATAGGCGCCGACGCTGCCGGTGCCGATGAACAGGGTCCGGCTGCCGCGCACCGCGTCCGGCAGGAACTTCGCGTCCTTCTCCAGATCGACGACGACCTGGAAGGTGCCGGAGGCGCCCTCGTAACGGCTCATGTCCCGCAGGGACTTCAGCACCGCGGGACCCGTGCGGTCCTTGGTCTCGGTGGTGAAGGGGTTGCTCAGGTCCGGGAGCAGGCGAAGCTGCCCGGCCAGCAGGAATCCGGCGAGCAGGAGGACCAGGAACAGCGGTGGGACGAGCCACCGCGCGGAGGGCAGCCGGCGCGGGGCGGGCGAGAACCTGGCGGACCGGGCCATCCGGTGAACACCTCCGGGTCGGCGGGAAGAACCTGCCTCCACCGTCTTCCCGGAATCCGCCTTCTCATGGCGCCACCGGGCCGCGCACCGGCGCATCGGCGCGCCTGCGCGCCCGGACGCGCGCAGGCCCTCGGCCGGCGGCTTCCCCGCGCTCCCGGCGGTCCCGTTCTCCCTGTTCGCCCGCCGCCCGCCGCCCGCCGCCCGCCGCCCGCTGTCCGGGGAAGCGGTACGGACGCCCACCGCGGGCCGGGGAGCCCCACACCGCGGAGGCCCGCCTTCCGCCGGTTCGCCTCTCCACCTCCCGGACAGGAGGAAGCGAATCCCAACAACGTCCCAGTGGCAAATGCCCGGTTAACCGGCAGTACGGCCGACCGGTAGGGAGGGGCCGCTGATAACAGAAACAAGCACGCCCGTACAATCACCTCCGGGCGGTTAACTCCAGCAAGGCGCCCGGTGGCGGAAATTAGCGGTCGAAAGGCAGGGCGAAGCCTTCGTGGGACAGTGAGCCGGAAGCACCCTCCGGCACCCGGTGCACTGGATATCGGACAACATCATCAGAACATCGGGGCCGTTCCGGTGAAAACCCACCGGAAGCCACCGGAAAGAACAGTCCGCCGCACGCCGCTCCCGCCGCGGAGGAACTCCCCTCTCGCCGGCGGCGGGAGCGGGGATCACGCCGGGAACACTCCGCGGGGCGTTCTTTCGGCCGTGTTTCCCGGACGACGTACGCACCCTTGCCCGGCCGCCTGTCCTTCCCTACTGTGGGAGCGCTCCCACTTCTCCCCCCACGGGACAGCCGGAGGCCAGATCATGGGCGACCTCCCCGGTCGCGCGATGCCGTCTCGCCCTCCAGCGTCCAGCCGCACGCTCCGCATCGTTCGCAACAGTCCGCGCGGGTACGTGGACCGCTCCGGCCGCACCCCGGCCGGAGTCGTGCCCCGCGGACACCGGGCACCGACGACCGCCCCTTGTCGGAGGCTGCCCGCGGACGCCGGACCGTGCCGCCGGCGCCGGTCCCGGAAGGGGAGCTCTCGGGAGTCCGGATGGCAACACCCGCACACCCCCCGCGCGGGCCGACGGAGCCGGTTTCCCCCGGTTGCGACGCGTTCGCGACGATCGATTGGAGAGTCATGTCCGGAGTCTTCCTCGCCGGTGGAGCGGCCGCGGCGTTATTCGCCTCGGCGCTGGCCGGCACCAGCATGGGCACGGAGCCGGTTTCCACGGTTCCCGCCGAGAAGATCCAGATCGGCGTCAACACGGTCAACGGGTCGGGTTGCCCGGCGGGGACGGCGGCCGTGGCCGTCTCCCCCGACAACACCGCCTTCACCGTGACCTACAGCAACTACCTCGCCTCGGTGGGCGTGGGCTCGCACCCGACCGACTTCAGGAAGAACTGCCAGCTCAACCTGGGCGTGAAGGTCCCGCACGGCTTCACCTACGCCATCGCGAGCGTGAACTACCGCGGGTACGCCTACCTGGAGAAGGGCGCCACCGCGCTGCAGAAGGCGCAGTACTTCCACCAGGGCTCGGCCGAGACCAAGTCCGCCACGCACAAGATCGACGGCCCGTACGACAACAACTGGCAGCACACGGACGAGGCCGAGGTCGGCGAGATGGTCTGGGCGCCCTGCGGCGTGGAGCGGAACTTCAACATCAACTCCGAGCTCCGGGTCGACGGCGGCAGTTCCAACCTCAAGGAGACCACCAGCTTCGTGGCCATGGACTCCACCGACGGTGCCGTGAGCACCGTCTACCACATCGCCTGGAAGAAGTGCGAGAGCTGATCCGCACACGCAAGGTCCACGCGTAACCGCGTCCGGCTCGGCCGCGAGCGGAAAAGACAGGACCCCGAGGGAAGGTCACCCCGAACCGGCCGTGTCCGTCACGGGCACACCGGGGCGGTGACCGGTACCGCACAGCACGGCGCCCAGCCCGGCGCCCCGCTGTGCCGGAGAACCGGGAAACCCGTCGGCGGAGGTACGGAGAGCCGAACCGCGCGGACCGGTGTCCCGCCGTCCCAGCCACTTCCATCGCTGGGACGGCGGGGTGCCCACCAGTGCCCGCGGGAATCGGAGAAAGCTTTCTGTACGCCGGGGGAACGAGGTGTCCGCAATCTCTCGCTCCTTTCCTGAAGCCGTGGTGCCCACAGTCGGCGGACGATGCCCGCCAAAGACGCGGTATGACGCGAATCGGCGATTTCACTCGGCAAACGCGTCGGGCCTCTCTGCCCCGTCGCGCTTCACAGACGATTGATTGGAGAACCATGTCCGGAGCACTTGTTGCCGGCGGCGCGATCGCGGCGTTATTCGCCTCGTCGTTCTCGTCGAACGTCGTCGCGACTCCTCCCTACTTCGAGGACGCGCCGACCGACAGAATGGTGATCGAGGTCCTCACGGTCAACGGGTCGGGCTGCCCGCTCGGCACCGCGGCCGTGGCCGTCGCTCCCGACAACACGGCCTTCACCGTGACCTACAGCGACTACATCGCCTCGGTCGGCGTGGGCTCGAAGCCCATGGACTTCCGGAAGAACTGCCAGCTCAACCTGGCCGTCCGGGTCCCCCAGGGCTTCACCTACGCCATCGCGAGCGTGAACTACCGCGGGTACGCCTACCTGGAGAAGGGCGCCACCGCAACGCAGAAGGCGCAGTACTTCTTCCAGGGCCAGGCGGAGACCCGGTCGGGGACCCACCAGCTCGCGGGTCCGTACGACGACAACTGGCAGTCGACCGACGAGGTTCCCGTCGGCTCGCTGGCCTGGGCGCCCTGCGGCGAACTGCGGAACTTCAACATCAACACCGAACTGCGGGTCAGCGGTGGCAGTTCGAACACCGCCGAGACCACCAGCCTCATCGCGATGGACTCCACCGACGGTTCCGTCAACACCACGTACCAGCTCGCATGGAAGGAGTGCGACGAGGGCGGCGGTGACGAGGGAGAGGACTGATCCTCCCCCCTGGCCACCATCCGGACCGAGGTCCGGACCGAGGTCCGGGAAGTGCCCGGAGGGGCTCCCGGACTGACAGCGGGGTGCGGCGCCCGGCCCGGTGCCGCACCCCCACCGGCGGCGGCCGCCGCCGGCACCGGCTCACCGGATGACAGCCGGACCGGCCCGTCCCCGGTCCGCACAGGGGTCCGGACGTCCGCCCGGGACGTTCCGGACCCCTCTCCGTTTTCTCAGCTCTCTCAGCCTCACCCGTCCTCACCCGTCCGCCGCTCCTCGGTCTCGCCCCTCCCGGTCGTGCCCCCGGTGCTCTCCCGCTCCGCCCCCGGCCGTCCCGTGGGGCGCGCACCGCCTCCGGGCACCTCCTCACCACCGGTGTCAACCGGTATCGAACGGACGACGGCGGGTACCGGTGCACTCGTGGAAGGCTCTCGGGCCCCGGCCGGACACCGGCAGGGCCCGACCGGCGTCCGCGCAGCGGTGCCACCGGCGGTACGCCGCGAAGCACCGCGGCCGCGGGAAACGACGAGAGACGTGGAGATCGGAGTGACTGTGACGGAGTATCCGGGCGGCCAGGCTCCGGCGGGACGGGACGCACCGCCCCGCCCACGCCCGGTGTCCGGTCCCGGCGGCGAGTGGGAGCGCCCGGGGCCCCGGGACCATCACGAGGAGCCCGGGGAGCTGCCCCCCAACCGCACCCAGGCCATCCTGGAGGCCACCAAGCAGGTGGCCACCCTGCTCAAGGGCGCGGGGCACCCCTTCGCGCTGGCGGGCAGTGTCGCCGTGTACGCGCACGGCGGACCCGACAACCTCCAGCACGACGCCGACTTCTGCGTCCTGCCCGAGGACGCCGACGCGGTGGCCGCCACGCTGCGCGACGCCGGTCTCAAGGTGTACACACCTCCGGAGGACTGGCTGCTCAAGGCACGCTGCCTGGGACAGGACATCGACCTGATCTTCCGGCTGGCACGGCAGCCGGTGACCCGCGAACTGCTGGACCGGGCCGATCGGCTGTCCGTGGAGTCGGTGCACATGCCCGTGCTGTCGGTGACCGACCTGGTCGCCAGCCTGCTGACCGCCTTCACCGAGCACCACTGCGACTTCGGCGCCGTTCTGCCGATCGCCCGTGCGCTGCGGGAGAAGGTCGACTGGTCCCGGGTGCGGCGCGAGTGCGGCGCGGATCCGATGCCGGACGCCTTCCTCTACCTGCTGGAACGCCTGCAGGTCGTCAAACCGGAGGAGGACTCCCATGATGGACCGTGACGCCCGCCGGACCGGCTCCGGGGCCGGGGAAGGCTCCGGTGCCGGTGCCGGGAACACCGAGTACCGCATCGCCCATCTGCAGGAGCGGCTCGTCCGCGAGGAGATCGCCGAGCTGGGCATGCGTATCGAGTCCCGCGGCGACGCCGTCGTGGTCACCGGTACCGTCCCCACCGCCGAGTGCCGGGAGACCGTCGAGCGCGTCGCCCGGGAGGAGCTGGCCGGTGTGCCGGTACGGACCGACATCGTCGTGGCCGACGCCACCGCCCCCGACCGCCCGGAGGAACTCGCATGATCCGCATAGCAGCCGTCGGTGACATCCACATGGGACCGGACAGCGCCGGAGTGCTCCGCCCGGCCTTCGAGACCCTGCCCGAATGTGCCGACCTCCTGCTCCTCGCCGGTGACCTGACCCGGCACGGCACCCTGGAGGAGACCCGGGTGGTGGCCGAGGAGGTCTCCGGCCTGGGTGTGCCGGTGATCGCCGTACTGGGCAACCACGACCACCACGACGAGCGTCCGGAGGAGGTCACCGCCCTGCTGCGGGAGTCGGGCGTGACCGTCCTGGAGGGCGGGGGAACGGTCGTCGACGTGCGCGGGACACGGGTCGGCGTCGCGGGCACCAAGGGCTTCGGCGGCGGGTTCGCCGGGCGCTGCGGCAGCGAGTTCGGCGAGCGGGCCATGAAGGACTTCATCCGCTACACCCGCGGCTGCGCGGACGGCCTGCGGACCGCGCTGGAGGACCTGGGACGACAGGGCTGCGCCGTACGCGTCGCCCTGACGCACTTCTCCCCGGTGCCCGACACGCTCGCCGGGGAACCGCTGGAGATCTACCCCTTCCTGGGCAGCTACCTGCTGGCCGAGGCGGTGGACACCGCCGGTGCCGACCTGGCCGTCCACGGGCACGCCCACGCGGGTACCGAGCACGGCCTCACCAGCGGCGGGGTGAAGGTGCGCAACGTCGCCCAGCCGGTCATCCGCCGGGCCTTCGCCGTGTACCACCTGGAGTCCGGCACGGTGCGGGAGGGCCGCGACGCCGAGTCCCTGGCCCGGGCCGCCCACTGAGGCGCTGAAGGGGGCTCGGGTGCCCTCGGCCTTCGGCCTTCGGAACCGGGCCGGGAGGGGCCGGGGCCCGGGAAGGTGAGGAGGGGAGTGGGCGGGGAAGCGGGGTGGAGAGGAAGGAGCGGCCCGTGTCCGGCGTCACGGGAAGCACCGGAACCGGTTCTCCGGACGGAGAGGCCGGTGCCCGGCTCAGGCGGGTCGCCGCCGACGTCTTCGGCTGGTCCGAGCTGCGCCCCGGCCAGGCCGGTGCCATGGCGGAGGTGCTGCGGGGGCGGGACACCCTGGTGGTGATGCCCACCGGGGCGGGGAAGTCCGCCGTCTACCAGGTGCCCGCGGTGCTGCTGCCCGGTCCCACCGTGGTGGTCTCCCCGCTCATCGCCCTCCAGCGGGACCAGACCGAGGGCCTGCGGGGGAGCGACGCCCCCGACGCGGTCGCGATCAACTCCGACCAGGCCGCCGGTGAGACCGCCGACGCCTGGCGGGCCGTCCGCCGGGGGGACGCCGAGTACCTCCTGCTCTCCCCCGAGCAGCTCGCCAAGGACGAGGTGGTGGAGCGGCTGGCCCGGCTCTCCCCCTCCCTGTTCGTCGTCGACGAGGCCCAGTGCATCTCCTCCTGGGGTCACGACTTCCGTCCGGACTATCTGCGTCTGGGGCATGTGGTGCGGCGGCTGGGCCATCCCACCGTCCTCGCCCTGACCGCCACGGCGGCCCCGCCCGTCCGGGAGGAGATCGCCGACCGTCTGGGCATGGTCGACCCGGCGCGGATCGTCGCCGGTTTCGACCGGCCGAACCTCCGGCTGGAGGGACACCGCTTCACCGACGACGAGGACAAGCGGCGAGCCGTGGCGGAGCGGGCCGCCGCGGAGCCGGGCCCCGGCATCGTCTACACGGCCACCCGCAGGGAGGCGGAGGACTGCGCGGCCCGGCTGGTGGATCTCGGACTGTCCGCCGTCGCGTACCACGCGGGCATGCGCGCGAGCGAGCGCGCCCGGGTGCACGACGCGTTCCTCGGCGGCGAGCTGGACGTGGTGGCCGCCACCTCCGCCTTCGGAATGGGCATCGACAAGCCCGACGTGCGGTTCGTGCTGCACGCCTCCGTACCCGGCTCCCCCGACGCCTACTACCAGGAGATCGGCCGGGCGGGCCGGGACGGCGCCCCCGCGTCGGCCGTGCTGTACTACCGGCCCGAGGACCTGGGGCTGCGGCGGTTCTTCTCCGCCGGGAGCCCCGACCCCCGGGTACTGGCCGATGTCGCCGCCCGGATCCGGCGGCACGGCGGCCCGCTGCCCGCCGCGCGCCTGCGCGGGCGGACCGGTCTGTCGTCCGCCCGCCTCACCGCGGCCGTCAACCTGCTGGAGGAGGCCGGAGCGGTGACCACCGCCCCCGGTGGCGAGCTGCTGCCCGCCGGGAACGACTCGCCGCGCGAGGCCGCCGACCGCGCGGCCGAGGTCGCCGAGGCCCGGCGGAGGCTGGAACGGTCCCGGGTGGAGATGATGCGCGGTTACGCCGAGACCACCGGATGCCGGCGCCGCTTCCTGCTGGGCTACTTCGGCGAGGACTACGAGCCGCCGTGCGGCAACTGCGACAACTGCCTGCTGGAGCAGGAGCGGAAGCGGGAGCGGCAGGGGTTCGAGCGGCTGGAGCAGGAGCGGGAGCGGGAACACGGCGAGCGTGCGGGGGAACCGCCCCGGCCGCACGGGGCACGCTTCCGCACCGGGGCACGGGTGCACCACCGGGAATGGGGCGAGGGCCTGGTGATGAGCGAGGAGGAGGACCGGGTCACCGTCCTGTTCGACTCGGTGGGCTACCGCACCCTGTCCCTGACCGCCGTGACCGGACAGGAACTGCTCACCCTCGTCGAGGACCCGGCCACCGGGAACGACCGGTAGCGCGGCACCACCGGGTGCCCGCCGGCCGCACCGGGCGGCGGACGCGGCGTGAACCCGCCCGAGTCCTGAAGAGCGGCGCGTCGCCGGGCTGCCGGTCCGGGCGACGAGGCGGTCGGCGTGGCCGCCCGGCGATCCGCCCCTTCGGCCGCTCGGCCGGCAGCCGCCGGACAGTGCGGGCGGTTGCGGTTGCGGTCGCGGCACCGGCGCCGGTTGCCGTCCCGGTGTTCCCCGGCGCCGGTCACCGGGACACGGAGGTCTCGACGGAGAACACCGCGCCCTGCGGATCCCGGATGACCGCCAGCCGCCCCGTCGGTGTCCGGGCGGGGCCCTCGACCACCTCGGCTCCCAGGGCCCGCGCCTTCTCCGCCGTCGCGTCGACGTCGTGGACCCGGAAGTGGACGTGCCAGTGCGGCCGTACGCGCGGGTCCGGGGCGTCCTCCACCGCTCCGCCGCTGATGCCCGCCACGGTGCGCCCGTCGACGCGCAGGAGCACCCGGTCGTGTTCGTAGCGGATGTCGTAGCGTTCGGGGTCGGCCCGGTCCCAGCCGAAGACCTCCCCGTAGAAGAGGGCGGCGGCGAAGGCGTCCCGGGTGATCAGTTCCAGCCAGGCGGGGGCGCCGGGCCGGCCGCCCCCGCGCCACTCGGGGTCGGTGCCGCCCTCCCAGACCCCGAAGACCGCCCCTGCGGGATCGGCGGCCCAGGCCACCCGGCCCGAGCCGAACCCGACCGGCCCGACCGCGACGGTGGCACCGCGCTCCCGCACCCGGCCGGCGGCCGCGTCGACGCTGTCGGTGGCGAAGTACGCCGTCCAGGCGGTGAGGACCCGCAGGGTGTCCCGGGCCTCGCCCAGGCCGGCGACCGCCGTACCCCCGGCCAGCGCGACCATGTAGTGGCCGAGCTTCTGCGAGCCGGGGCGGTACCGCCAGCCCAGCAGTTCGCCGTAGAAGTGCTGGGCCGCCTCCAGACTGGGCACCAGCAGGGTGACCCAGCAGGGAATGCCCTGGGGGGCGCGCGCGGTCTCCGTCACTGCCGATCACCACACCGTATCTCGCCGTATCCCGCCGTATCCCGCCGTGCCGTCGTATCGCCGTGCCGCCGTGCGGCCCCCGGCACACGATGCTGCCCTCTCTCGGCGCCGCGCGAAAACCGGCGTCCACCAACCGGAGCAGTCCGGACGCCTCCGCCGGTCAGGGGCGGCGCCAGGAGTCGTCCGGCAGATGGGAACCGGCCTGCGGCCCCATCCGCAGCATCCCGCCGTCGACAGCCCAGGAGGCCCCGGTGACATAGGCGGCCTCCGGGCCCGTGAGGAAGGCGATCACGGCGGCCACCTCGCGTGCGTCACCCGGCCGCCCGGCGGGGATGCCCGGCCGGGGCTCGGTGGTCACGTCGGTGTCCTCCTGGCCGGTCATCGGGGTGGCGATCTCGCCGGGCGCGACGGAGTTGACGGTGATACCGGCCGCGGCCAGTTCCAGGGCCATGACCTGGGTGAGCAGGCCGAGCCCGCCCTTGGCCGCGCAGTAGGGCGCGGCGCCCACCCGCGGCTGGTGCTCGTGGACGCTGGTGACGTTGACGATCCGGCCGCCGTCCCCCTGCTCGATCATGCGGCGGGCCGCGCGCTGGGAGCACAGGAAGGGGCCCACCAGGTCGGTGTCCAGGACCTCCCGGACGGTGTCGAGGCCGATGTCGAGGAAGGGGGTGGCGGTGCCGGTGCCCGCGTTGTTGACCAGGACGTCGATCCTGCCCAGTTCGTCGGCGAGCCGGTCGACGGTGTCCGCCGCGCCGGGCAGCTCGGTGAGGTCCAGCCGTGCGACGACGGCCCGGCGGCCCTTCTCGCGCACCTCGGCGGCCGTGGCCCGGGCACCCTCCTCGTCCGTGTGCCAGGTGATGCCGACGTCCATGCCCCGCTCGGCCAGGCGCACGGCCGTGGCACGGCCGATTCCCGAGTCCGCCCCCGTGATCACGGCGGTCCGGGGGGTGAATGCGCCGGTTGCGCTCATCTGCTCTCCGTAGGTCGTCGGGCGGCCCGGAGGGAGCCGGAGCGGAACGGCCCGGCCCGGGTCCGGCAGCCCCGGTACCCCAGGGCCCGCGGCCGAAACGGGCGGGACGGGTGAGGCGGGCTGCGGTGAATTGCGGCAGGCTGCGGCGGACCGGGGCGGGCGGGCCCGGCGGCCGCCCGGGGCGCGCCGTCCGCTACGCGGTGGACGCGGCGCCGCAGCGCGCGGTGGACCCCCTCGGCACGTACCGGGCGGCGGGGGACCACCGCTCGGCGACCGGCCGTCCGTCGATCAGCTCCAGCGCCGACTCGGCGACCAGCACCCCGTACCGGTGCACGTCCACACTCATGGTGGTCAGCGGCGGCGAGGCGAGCCGGCACATGGTCGAGTCGTCCCAGGCGACCAGGCTGAGCCGCTCCGGTACCGCGATGCCCAGCTCCTTCGCCGCGGCCAGCCCCGCGACGGCCATCACGTCGTTGTCGTAGAGGATCGCGGTGGGCGCGTCCGGCCCGCGCAGCAGTGCCTTCGTCAGCCGCCCGCCCGCCTCCTCCGAGTAGTCGCCCTCGACGACGACCGGTTCGATGCCGGCCGCCCGGCAGCCCTCGGTCAGGGCCGCGGTACGGGCCCGGGTGTGCAGCAGGTTCGCGGGGCCGCCGACCCGCGCGATGCGCCGGTGACCGAGGTCCAGCAGCCGGGCGAGCGCCTCGTGCACCGGGCCGGCGTCGTCGGTGCGGACCACCGGCCCGGCCGTGCCGCTCCCGCCGCCGTCCGTACCGCCCGGCCCGTCCGCACCTCCCTCGCCGACCAGCACGGCCGGCAGCCCCAGCTCGCGCAGGACGGACGGCCGCCGGTCGCCGACGGTGCGGTTGACCACCAGGACCGCCTCGACCAGTTCCCGTGCCGCCCAGCGACGGTAGGCGGCGATCTCGGCCTCCTCGTCGGCCACGACGTGCAGCAGGACGGACAGACCGCGCTCGGCGAGGCGCTCCTCGATGCCCGCGATGAACTCCATGAAGAACGGCTCGGCGCCCAGCAGCCGCGCGGGGCGCGCGAGCACCAGCCCGACGGCTCCCGGAAAACCGGTGCTACCCATCGCTCATCCCCGCTCGTCCTCGCTCGGCCTCACTCGTCCCCGCTCGGCCCCCTCCGATCGGCCCGGTCCGGCTCCGCCCGTCCGCCGCGCCGCCCCGCGGCCGCTCAGGACCGTGCCGCCGGGGCGCTCAGGGCGTTGGCGGAACGGAGGACCAGCGGCCCCGTCAGCGCGGCCGGATCGACACCGGCCGCGGTGGTGACGGTGAAGGACCGCCGCTCCCCCGCCAGCATCGGCACCAGCATCTCGTCCACGACCGCGTCGGGCGCGACCCGGTCGGCCAGGATCGCCACGTCGCGCGCGAACGACGCGGCGTGCACGTCCACCCGATAACCGCCGGGCACCGCGACGGCCTCCGCCTTGAGCGGTTCGGGGTCGTACGCCAGCTCACGGTCCCCGACGAAGAGGTGCACGGCGCGTACGCCGCCCGCGGTGGCCACCAGCACCTCCTCCCGGGCGTCCGCCGGGCCGGTCAGCGGCGCGGCCAGGTCCGTCCGGGCGACCGAGCGGGCCGGGACGTCCAGGGTGAGCACGGTGCTCCGCAGCACGGTGCCCGCGAAGGTCTGCCGCTCCAGCCGCAGCTCACCGGTCCAGGGCTCGTCGTGGTCGTTGACCGCGAGCAGGACCCGGCGGCCGTCGCGGGGCTGCACGGTCAGCAGGCGGGGCGCGCAGGCGTGCCGCAGGCCGTACCACAGCGGCTTGGGGCGCCCGTCGCCGTCCACCGCGGCCCAGGAGGTGACCGGCCAGCAGTCGTTGAGCTGCCAGACGACCGCACCCGCGGTCCGCGGCCACCAGGAGCGGAAGTGCTCGATGCCGAAGGCGACCGCGCGTGCCTGGTTGAGCTGGGTGGCCCAGTGCCAGTCCTCGAACGTCCTGGGGGCGGGCAGGTGCGGGGCCATGCCGCGGTCCAGTTTGGCGTTGCCCTCCTCGGCCTTCTGGTGGAGCAGGAAGGCGGGCGAGGTGGGGGCCGGCGGCTCGTCGTGGATCCACTTCGTCAGGGTCGCCCAGGTCGGCGGGCCCTGGAAGCCGAACTCGGAGCAGAACCGCGGGATGTGGTCGCGGTAGTGGGTGTAGTCGACGCGGTTCCACACCTCCCACTCGTGGCGGGTGCCGTGGTCCTGGTCGTTGGGGTGGAGCCCGTCGATCGGGGCGCCGGGGCTGTAGGGGCTGTTGGCGCAGTAGAAGCGGGTCGGGTCGAGCTCGGCCACGATCGACGGCAGCAGTTCGGTGTAGTAGCGCAGGCCCCAGGTGCGGCCCTCGAGCTGCTCGGGCCAGCCCCAGTCCCGGAAGCCCCACATGTTCTCGTTGGCGCCGTTCCACAGCGCCAGGGAGGGGTGCGGGGTGAGGCGGGCGACGTTCTCCCGGGCCTCCGCCTCGACCTCGCTCCACAGCGGCTCCTCCTCCGGGTAGGAGGCGCAGGCGAAGGGGAAGTCCTGCCAGACCAGCATGCCGCGCTCGTCGCAGACGTCGTAGAAGTCCTCGGTCTCGTAGATGCCGCCGCCCCACACCCGCAGCAGGTTCAGATGGGCGCCGGCCGCCTGGTCCACCCGGTGCTCGATCCGCTCGCGCGTGACGCGGGTGAGGAAGTGGTCGTCGGGGATCCAGTTGGCGCCCTTGACGAAGAGCGGCCTGCCGTTGACGGTGACGGTGAAGGGGGTGCCGATCTCGTCGGGGGTGGTGTCCACGGTGACGGTGCGGAAGCCGACGCGGCGCCCGTAGGCGTCCAGCGGCTCCCCGGCGCCGGTGCGGCCGTCCGCCCCGAAGGCGGCGAGGGTGACAGCGAGGTCGTACAGGGGCTGGTCGCCGTGGCCGGCGGGCCACCACAGCCGGGCGCCGGGGACGGTGACGGTGACGACCGCGCTCGTCCCGCCCGCGGGCACGGTGACGCTTCCGGTGCGGCCGGCCACGTCGGCGGCCAGTTCCAGCGGGGTGTCCTCGCCCCGGCCGGAGCGTTCGACGTCGACATGGATCTCGGCGCGGCCGGTGCCGTCGGCGTCCACCGTCACCAGCGGACGCACCCGGGCCAGCCGGGCGGTGTGCCAGCGCTCCAGGCGCACCGGCTTCCAGATGCCCGCCGTCTGCAGGTCCGGGCCCCAGTCCCAGCCGAAGCTGCAGGCCATCTTGCGCACCATGTTGAAGGGGTGCGGGTAGACATGGGCGCGGCGGCCGAGCCGCCGCTCGGTCTCCTCGGCGTACTCCAGGGCGGAGCGGAAGGAGACGGCCAGTCGGTGGGAGCCGCCGCCGCGCAGGGCGTCGCGGACGTCGAACCGGTAGCCGCGGTGCATGTTGGCCGTGCTGCCGAGCGTCCTTCCGTCCAGCTCGACCGTCGCCACGGTGTCCAGGCCGTCGAAGACGAGGTCCACCCGTTCCCCGGGGGCGGGCGGGACGGCCTCGAAGGCGAGCTCGTACCGCCAGTCGGTGCGGTGCGCCCAGACCAGTTCCTCCTCGGTGCGGTCCAGGTAGGGGTCGGGGATCAGGCCGGCCGCCAGCAGGTCCAGATGGGCGCTGCCCGGCACGGTGGCCGGTACCGTCCGCCCCGCGACGCCCGTGGGAACCGGCCCGGCGGTCGCCGACAACTGCCAGCCGTCGTGCAGGGTTCGGCGGATCATCGGCGCTCACTCCTGGGTCGGCTCCGCCGGGCGGAGCGGCGGGCGGGGACGGGGGAAAGGAAGGGGGAAGGGGGCGGAAGAGCAGAGCGGGAGGGCGGGGACGGAGGGGACAGCCGGGAGGACCGGGATCACGGTCCGCGGTTCGCCGGAGGTACCGGCCGACGGCCGGTGGATTTCGCCGCCATGGGCCGGGTATCGTCGCCCGAGATTCTTACGCCACCGAACAAAGTAAGTCAACGGCACCTCCGGCCCCCGCCCGGCCAGGACGGAGACGCACCGTGGCACCGTGTCCCGCTCCCCCGCCCTCCTCCGGCTCCCCGGACCCCCCGGCTTCCTCCGGCGCCGCGTCCCCCGAGGTGACACAGTTGCGGGCGGCCGGCGTCGGCCTGGTGCTCGACCTGACCGGCGGCACCCTTCCCCGGGTACTGCACTGGGGTGCCGACCTCGGCGGTCTCGGTCCCGGGGAGCTGGCGGACCTCCGGCTCGCGCGGGCGCCCCAGCCCGTCGGCTTCCCGGTGGACGGCCCCGTCGAGGTGGCCGTGCTGCCCGAGCAGTCGGCGGGCTGGCTCGGCACCCCCGGTCTGGTCGGCAACCGCGGCGGGAGGGACTTCTCCACGGCCTTCACCGTCCGCGAGACGGAGCGGACGGCCGCCGGGCCCGCCCTCCCCGGTGCCGGGGAGGGCGGACGCGTCACCGTCCGCGCCCATGACCCCGCCGCCGGACTGGACCTGGAGCTGCTGATCGAGCTGACCCCCGCCGGGCTGGTGCGCCAGCGTGCGGCGGTCGTCAACCGCGGTTCCTCCCCCTTCGCCCTGGACGCGCTCCACCTCACCCTGCCGGTGCCCGCCGTCGCCACCGAGCTGCTGGACTTCACCGGGCACCATCTGCGCGAGCGCGGCCCGCAGCGCACCGCCTTCACCCAGGGGCTGCGGACGCGGGAGAACCGCACCGGGCGCACCGGTCACGACAGCGCCTACCTCCTCGCGGCGGGCACCGCCGGCTTCGGCAGCCGCTCGGGCGAGGTGTGGGCGGTGCACACCGCCTGGTCCGGCAACCACCGCACCTTCGCCGAGCGCACCTTCCACTCCGTCTCGCTGCTGGGCTCCGGCGAACTGCTGCTCTCCGGCGAGGTGGAACTGGCACCGGGCGAGTCCTACGCCTCCCCGTGGCAGTACGGCTCGTACGGGAGGGGCCTGGACGAGGTGTCCGCCCGCTTCCACCGCCTGCTGCGCGCCCGGCCGCGCCATCCCGCGGCTCCGCGGCCGGTCACGCTCAACACCTGGGAGGCCGTCTACTTCGACCACGACCTGACGCGGCTGCGCGCCCTGGCCGACGCCGCGGTGGCGGTGGGGGCGGAGCGCTTCGTCCTGGACGACGGCTGGTTCGGCGCGCGCCGCGACGACCGGCGCGCGCTGGGCGACTGGTACGTCTCGGACGAGGTGTGGCCCGGCGGCCTGCGACCGCTGACCGACCATGTGACCGGGCTGGGCCTGCAGTTCGGCATCTGGGTGGAGCCGGAGATGATCAGTGAGGACTCCGACCTCGCCCGCGCCCACCCCGACTGGATCATGGCCACCGGCGGGCGGCTGCCCCGCGCGGCCCGCCACCAGCAGGTGCTCGACCTGGCCCGCCCCGAGGCGTACGCGCACCTCCTGGCGCGTCTGGACGAGCTGCTGGGCACGTACCCGGTCTCCTACCTCAAGTGGGACCACAACCGCGACCTGGTGGAGGCCGGGCACCGGCCCACCGGCCGCGCGGGCGTGCACGGCCAGACGCTGGCGGCCTACCGGCTGCTGGACGAACTGCGCCGCCGCCATCCGGGGGTGGAGATCGAGTCCTGCTCCTCCGGGGGCGGACGGGTGGACCTGGAGATCCTCCGGCGCACCGACCGGGTGTGGGTCTCGGACTGCATCGACGCCCTGGAGCGGCAGAGCATCCAGCGCTGGACGAACGCGCTGATCCCGCTGGAACTGATGGGCACCCATGTGGGCGCCGGCACCGCGCACACCACCGGGCGCCGCCATCCGCTCGACTTCCGGGCGGGCACGGCCCTGTTCGGCCACTTCGGCATCGAGTGGGACCTGACCGCGGCGTCCCCGGGGGAACTGGCCCGGCTGGGCGAGTGGGTGGCCCTGTACAAGGAGGTGCGCGGCCTGCTCCACACCGGCACGGCCGTCCACGCCGATCATCCGGACCCCGCCCTCCGGCTGCACGGCGTGGTCGCCGCCGACGGCTCCGACGCGCTGTACGCCCTCGTCGCCACGGCCACCTCGGAGCTGTATCCGCCCGGGCCGGTCCGGCTGCCCGGGCTCGACCCCGGCGCGGTGTACCGCGTACGGCCGCAGCCCCCCGGCGACCTGCCCGACGGCAACCCCCACCACTGGGGCGTGCCCCTGCCGTGGTGGACGCCCGAGGGCGTACGCCTGCCGGGCCGGGTGCTGGCCGCCGCCGGCCTCCAGGCGCCGGTGCTCCACCCCGAGCGGCTGGTGCTGCTGCGCGCGACCCGGGTCTGATCCCCGGTGCCCGGGCCGCCGGGTGCCCCGGCCGGACGCGGCCACCGCCGCGCCCGGCCGGGATGGGACGTCCGGGCTTCCGGCCTCCTCCGGGGTGCGGGGAGGTGGCCGGCGGTCAAGGGGCGGGGTCGGCGGCCGTGTCCCCGGCTCCGGTCCGCGGTCCCGCGGTCCGGCCGTGCCCGGCGTCCCGGGAGTCCCCGGCGGCCCCGGAATCCCCGGCGTACAGCCAGCACTTGGCGTAGTGGTCGTGGCCCACCGCGAAGTCCTCCGGCATCCGTACGCAGATCTCCGTCGCCGCCGGGCACCGGTCCCGGAAGGTGCATCCGGGGTCGTTGCCGGGGAGGACGGGGCCGCCCGCCGGTTCCGGCACCGGCGCCCCGCCGGTCCGGTCGCGGCCGCGGGCCTCCGGGTCGGGCGCGGCGGCCGCCAGGATCCTGGTGTACGGGTGCCGGGGACCGAGGATCACCTCGTCCGCCGGTCCCCGCTCGACCACGCGCCCGCGGTACATCACCAGGATGTCGTCGGAGAAGTGCCGGGCGGTGGCGAGGTCGTGGGTGATGTAGAGGACCGCGAGGTCGTCCTCGCGCTGGAGGCGGGCGAGCAGGTTGAGCACGCCCAGCCGGATGGAGACGTCCAGCATGGACACCGGCTCGTCGGCGATGACGACCTGGGCGCCCGGTGCCAGGGCGCGGGCGATCGCCACCCGCTGGCGCTGGCCGCCGGAGAGTTCGTGGGGGCGGCGCCGCGCGATGTCGGGGGCCGGGGTGAGGCTGACGCGCTCCAGGAGCCGCTCGACCAGGCGGCGGGTCTCCTCCCCGCCCCTCGCCCGGCCGTGCAGTCTCAGCGGGCGGGCCAGATGGTGCTCGACGGTGTGGAAGGGGTTGAGGGAGGCGAACGGGTCCTGGAAGACCATCTGCACATGGTCGCGGTAGGCGCGGTCGCCCACCCGGCCGCCGTCGGGCGCGGTGGCGGTGATCTCCCCGGCGGTGGGTCTCTCCAGCCGGGCGATCATCCTCGCGACCGTGGACTTGCCCGACCCGGACTCGCCGACCAGGGCGACGGTCCGGCCGGGTGTCAGGGTGAAGGAAACGTTGTCAACCGCCCGGAGCCGGGACCGGCGCAGGCCGGAGCGCAGGGGGAAGTCCTTCACCAGACCGCGGACCTGAAGCCTCGTCATCGCGGACCCGCCTCCTTCGCTGTCGTCCCGGTCACTGTCGTCCCGGTGTGTCCGCGGGCACTGGCCTCCCCGGTGCGGACGAACGCGCCCCGCTCGCCGGTGAGGCTGGGGAAGGAGTCGAGCAGCTCGCGGGTGTACGGGTGCCGCGGCTGCCGGTGGAGCTCCTCGGCGGCGGCGTACTCGACCACCTCGCCGTCCCGCATGACGGCGATCCGGTCGCTCAGTTCCAGCAGCAGCGGCAGGTCGTGGGTGATCAGGACGACGGCGAAGCCGAGCTCGTCCCGCAGGCGCAGGATCTCCCCGAGGATGCCGCGCTGGACGACCACGTCGAGGGCCGTGGTGGGCTCGTCCATGATCATCACCTGGGGGTCGAGCAGCAGCGCCATGGCGATCATGACGCGCTGGCGCATGCCGCCGGAGAGCTCGTGCGGGAAGGAGTCCAGCCGCCGCGGGTCGACGCCCACCAGGCGCAGCACCTCGGCGCACCGCTCCTCGCGCTCCACCGCGGACGTCCCGGGCCGGTGCGTGGTGAGGACGTCCTCGAGCTGGGCGCGGACGGAGCTCACCGGGTTCAGGGCGTTCATCGCGCCCTGGAAGACCATCGACAGCTTCGACCAGCGGAAGGCCCGCAGTTCCTCGTCCCCCAGGGAGAGCAGGTCGATGTCCGTGCCGTCGCGGTCGTGGAAGACGACCGAGCCACCGGTCACCTCGGCCGGCGGCCGGTGGAGCCGGTTGACCGCGTACGCGAGGGTGGTCTTGCCGCAGCCGGACTCGCCGGCGAGACCGAGGATCTCGCCGCGGCCCAGCGTCAGCGAGACGTCCCTGACGGCGTGGGTGGGCGGCTCGCCCCCGTAGACCACGTTGAGGCCCTCGACGGTCAGGACGGCGTCACGGCCGGCGGCGTCACGCCGGAGCGCGGCCCGTTCGCGCCTCCGGCGGGCCGGTGTGTCGTCCCGGCGGGTGCGGCGGGTGCGGCGGGGCGGGGCGGGAGCGGTGCGCAGCCTGGGGTCGATGATCTCGTCGATGCTGAAGTTGATCAGGGCCAGACCGCAGCCGAACAGTGCGATGACCAGTCCCGGCGGGCCGAACCACCACCATGCCTCGTGCTGGAGCGCGAAGCCGTTCTGGGCGTGGAAGAGCATCTTGCCGAGCGTCTCGGAGTTGGATGCGCCCAGCCCCAGGAAGGACAGTCCGGCCTCGCTGAGGACGGCCAGGATGACGGCGAACACGAACTGCGAGGCCAGCAGCGGCAGCAGGTTGGGGAAGATCTCCACAGAAACGATTCGCCACGGTTTCTCGCCGGCCACCCGCGCCGCGGCGACGTAGTCACGGTTGCGCAGCGAGAGGGTCTGGGCGCGCAGCACCCGGGCGGAGGCCGCCCAGCCGGTGATCGCCAGCACCACCGCGATCGTCCACCAGCCGCGCTGCCGGACGGGCACGAAGCCGGCGATGACGATCACCAGCGGCAGTCCGGGGATCACCAGCATGACGTTGGAGAACAGGGAGAAGCCCTCGTCCACCGCTCCGCCGGCATAGCCGCCGACGACGCCGAAGAGCGCGGAGAGCGCGGTGGCCAGGACGCCCACCAGCAGGCCGATCTGCAGGGAGCCCCGGGTGGAGTGTGCCAGTTGGGCGAACACGTCCTGGCCGGTCTGGGTGGTGCCCAGCCAGAACTCCCCGCCGGGGGCCGTCATGCCGATGTCGCGGACCGTGCCGGGGTCACCCGTGAGCGGCGGCCCGAGGATCCCGAAGAGGACGATGGCGGCGACCAGGCCGAGGCCGGTGCCCAGCTCGGGCGACCGGCGCGGCAGCAGGGAGCGCCGGCCGCCGCCCCCGGTGCGCCGGGGCGCGGCCCCGGCACCGGTGGTCCCGACGGGGGTGTCCACCGCCGGGCCGTCCGGGACGGCTCCGGGTGGCGGGTCGATGTTGGTCACGGTGTCGGTTCCTCGCTGTCGGCGGCGCCGTCAGTGGCCGGCGCGGGTACGGGGGTCGATGAGGCCGTACAGCAGGTCCACGACCAGGTTGGCGCCCAGCACCGCCACCGTGATGACCAGGAAGATCCCCTGCATCAGGGCGTAGTCGTTGTTCTCCACGGCCTGCAGCAGCCTCATGCCGATGCCCGGGTAGGAGAAGACCTGCTCGGTGATGACCGAGCCGGAGACCACGAAGCCCAGGGAGATCGCGAAGCCGGCGACCGACGGCAGGACCGCGTTGCGGGCGGCGTAGCGGGTCATGACGCGGCCCTCGCGCAGCCCCTTGGCCCGGGCGGTGAGGACGTAGTCCTCCGACATCGTGGAGACCATCATGTTCCGCATGCCCAGCAGCCAGCCGCCGACCGAGGAGATCACGATGGTCAGGGCGGGAAGGACGCCGTGGTAGGCGGCGGAGGCGATGAACTCGCCGTTCCAGCCGGGGTCGAGGATCACGTCGTAGCCGCCGTTGACGGGGAACCAGCGCAGGGCCGAGGCGAAGACCGCGACCAGGATCAGCGCCAGCCAGAAGTAGGGCACCGCCGCCAGGACGGTGGTGGCCGGGACGAGCGAGTCGAGCCACGAGCCGCGCCGCCAGCCGACGACGGTGCCCAGACCGACTCCGAGCAGGAACGACAGCAGGGTCGCGATGCCCACCAGCACGATTGTCCAGGGCAGCGCCTCGGAGATGACCTCGGAGACCGCCGTCGGGAAGACGCTGACCGAGACGCCCAGGTCGCCGCGGAGCAGGCCGGCCAGGTACGAGAGGTACTGGCTGACCAGCGGGTCCCCGGTGTCGGTCCCGAGGAGGAGCTCGTAGGACCTGCGGACCGACGGGTCGGCCGCGCCGCCGCGCTGCTGCAGCTTCGCCATGAGGGTGTCCACCGGGTTGCCCGGCATCATCCTCGGGATGAAGAAGTTCAGGGTCAGTGCCGCCCAGAGGGCGACCAGGTAGAACCCGAGCTTCCGGGTGTAGTACCTCACCGTTGTCCGCCCGCCACTGTCCGCCCCTTCCCGGAACCGTCCACCGTGCCGCCGTCCCGCGCCGCGCCGCCGCCCCGCCGGGCCGTCAGCCCGCCGGCTTCAGCGCCTTGAAGATCTGCGCCTGGTCGGGACGGCTCCAGACCGCGGGAACGGCGTAGAGGTGGTACTCCGTCGGCCAGCCCTCGAACTTGGCGTCGTGGTACTCGCTGGTCACCCCGGCCGTGAGGATCGGGATGTAGGGCATGTCCGCCTCGATCCGGGTCTGGATCGCGTCGTAGTGCTTCTGCCGCTGCTCGGTCTCCTCCGGGGCGATCCCCTTGAGGGCCCGCAGCGCCTTGTCCACCCCCTCGTCGCTGTACCGGGCGAAGTTGGGGTTGGCCGTCTCGCCGACCCTCGCGGTCGTCTCGGTGCTGAAGAAGTAGCTGTAGAGGTAGAAGGGGTCGGGTGTCGGGCCCGGGTACAGCGCGTCGATCAGCAGCTGGTACTCGCCCCGGCCGCGGGCCTCGGACCACTCGTTCCAGGAGGACTGCCGGGCCGTCAGCTCGATGCCGATCGCCTTCATCTGCTCGGCCAGGGTGTCGACCGCGGTGATGTAGTCGGTCCAGCCGGAGACCACGTGGACGGTCATGGACAGCTTCCGGCCGTCCTTGGCGTAGATGCCGTCGGAGCCCTTGGCGTAGCCGGCGCCCTCGAGGATCCGCGCCGCCTCCGCGGTGTCGGGCTCCATCGGTGCCAGGGCCTCCCGGAGCTTCTCGGAAACGAGGTCCTCGGCGCTCTCCACCGAGGCGAAACCGGGCGAGATCTGGCTGAAGGTGTCCTGGTACGCCAGCGAGTTGAGCTGGGCGCGGTCCATGCCGTAGTAGATCGCCCGGCGCACCGCCGGGTCGGTCTGCGGTCCCTCGCAGCCCAGCTCGGTGTCGGCGCAGGTGATCAGGACGTTCTGATTGAGCGGGACCGTGACGGCCTGGTAGCCGGGGTAGTTCTTCTCGACGTTCTTGATGTCCGGGACCGGGCCGGTCTGCCAGTCGATCTTCCCGGCCGCCAGCGCGTTCGCGCCGGCCTGGTTGCCCGAGAGGGATACGTAGCGGACCTGCTTGAGCTCCGGTTCACCGTCCCAGTAGCCGGGGTTGGCCCGGAGCGTGAAGGCCTGCGGCTTGAACTCCTCCAGCGTGAAGGGACCGGTGCCCACCGGGTTCTGGACGGTGTCCTTGGCGGGGTTCTCGATGTCCTTCCAGATGTGCTCCGGGACGACGGAGATCTCACCGAGGACCTGCGGGCCCTCCATGTAGGCCGGCTCCGGGAAGGTGATCCTGACGTGGGTGTCGTCGACCGCCTCGGCCCTGCCCTTGTAGCCCGTGTTGTTGAGCGTCTTGTGCCGGGAGACCATGTCCAGCGTGAACACCACGTCGTCCGCGGTGAACTTCTCGCCGTCCGACCATGTGACGTCGTCCCGAAGGGTGACCGACAGCTCGGTGCCGTCGTCGTTCCAGGCGTACTCGGTGCCCAGCAGCGGCTTGGCGGGCTCGTCGCGCACCTGGTTGAAGTAGAACAGCGACTCGAAGATCGTGCCCTGTCCCTCGTTCATGGTCGGCGAGAACGGGTTGAAGTTCCGCTGGTAGTCGCCCGCCTGCCCCGAGAAGACCACCAAGGTCTCGTCCTGGGCGCCACTGCCGCCGCCCGACCCGGAGCAGGCCGTGGCTAACAGCGCGATCACGGCCGCCCCGGACGCGGCCGCACGCGCGCGGCGGCGTCTTGCTTGCAGGAACATGATGGGGGGATCCTCTCGTGGCTGGAGGGGCGCGTCGGTGTGCCGTTCGCCCGCCTTCCGGCGGGTGGGTTCGCTGACGTGGGGGTGATTGTTAAGTCACCGAAGAAAGGAAGTCAATACTTCTGCCGGCCCCTCACCACAGCCGCACAGGAGGGACCGTGCCCCGGGGAAACAGCGGCCCGGGTCCGTGCCGGAGCGCGGTGGAGAGCACGCCGGACCGGTGGCGGCCGGGCCCGTCCCGGGGCTCCGCCACCGCACGGCGGCGGGAGCCCGCCCGGCTTCGGCGGCCGAATAGACTGAGTTCCGGGTGGGTGCGGCACGGACCGCGGCGACGGCGCGGACGCCCCGGCGGGGCACGGGCGGAGGGACCAGTGAGCGGACCGGCACGGGCCACGGCTCACGCGAACAGCAGGGCGGCCGTGCTCGACGTGATCCGCGCGGCGGGCACCATCAGCCGGGTCGGCCTCGTCAACGCGACCGGGTTCACCGGTGCGACGATCTCGACCGTGGTGCGCCGCCTGATCGACGACGGTCTCGTGGTGGAGACGGGGCGCGCGGAGTCCACCGGCGGAAAGCGCCGGGTGCTGCTCCAGCTCGACCAGTCGTCCCGGTACGCGGTCGGAGTCCATCTCGATCACGCCGGACTCACCTACGTCCTGACCAATCTGGGCGGTTCGGTGCTGGCCCGGATGACCAGGGCGGGCGCGGGGGCCGAGGCCCCTTCCGCGGTCGTCACGCGCATGGCCGGCGAGGTGGACGCGCTCATCGACGGCGCCGGCGTCCGGCGCGGGCGGGTGCTCGGCCTGGGCCTGGTCTCCCCCGGCCCCCTCTCCCCCGCCAGCGGGATGCGGCTGACCCCGCCCCTGATGCGGCACTGGGGAGACTTCCCGCTCGACCGCGCCCTGCAGGAGGCCACCGGGCTGCCGGTGATCTCCGACAACGACGCCACGGCCGCGGCCCTGGGCGAGCACTGGTCCGGCGGGACCGGCGGCCCCTCGGCCCTCGCGGCCCTGTACATGGGGACCGGAATCGGCTCCGGACTGCTGATCAACGGCATCCCCTATCGCGGCGCCGGCGGGAACGCGGGCGAGATCGGCCACAGCTGTCTGGACATGGAGGGCCCCGAGTGCTGGTGCGGGGCCCGCGGCTGTGTCGAGGCGCTGGCCGGTCCCGCCGCGGTCGTGGCCGCCGCCCGCGCCGACGCGGGACTCGCCCGCGCGGCCGGGCTGGCCGCCGACTCCCCCGCCGGCCGCCCGCCGTCCGTGATCGCGGACTTCGCGGCGGTCACCCGGGCCGCGCGGCGCGGCGAACCGGGGGCCCGCGCCCTGCTGGAGCGTTCGGCGCGCTGCCTCGCGGCGGCCGCGCGCACACTCGCCAACGTCATGGACCTCGAACTGCTGGTCCTCACCGGTCCCAGCCTGGCGATCGCGGGCTCGGTGTACCTGCCGGTGGTACGGGAGGAGCTCGACCGCGCCTTCTCGCGCGCGACGCACCCGGTGGCCGTCCGGCTCTCCCGGTCGGCCGCCACCGCCCCCGCGATCGGCGGTGCGGCCATGGTGCTGCAGTCGGAACTCGTACCGCTGCGCCAGGGGCCGCGGCTGCCGGAGAACCTGGCCGACGCCGAACCGGCCCCGGTACAGCCGTCGGGCATCTGACCCCTCCTGCCCCGCGGTGCCGGGCCGGCCCGGCGGGACGGGCTTCCGCCCCGCACCCGCCGGCCCGGCACCGACGGTCACCCCGGTCCTCAGACCGCGGTGACCCTGATCTCCTCGCCGCGGGCCGTGCCCTGCGGCGTGCGCGCGAACAGCGAGCCCAGCGCCCAGGCGCCGGGCCCGATGAAGGCGATCAGGAGGAAGGCCCAGGAGAACATCGCGGCCGCCTCCCCGCCGTTCTGGATGGGGAAGAGCGCCTCCGACTGGTGCTCGATGAAATAGGCGTACGCCATCGAGCCGGAGCAGATCACCGCGGCGGTCCGGGTGCCGAGGCCGAGCATCACCAGCACGCCACCGACGAGCTGGATGGCCGCCGCCCACCAGCCGGGCCACTGACCGACCTCGGGGACCGCTCCGCCGTGCGGGCCACCGAGCACGTCGAACAGCGTCGCGGCACCGTGGCAGGCGAACAGCAGTCCCACCACCATGCGATAGACACCGAGCACCTGGTCCTTGTACCTGTCAGTCGTTCCCATGGGGTGTCCCCTCTCTGCGGTTGCCTGGATTCCCGTGCCGCTGTTCACCGGGCGTTCACCCCGGGGGCCGCCATCGCCATGTCGTAGGCGAGCTGCGGCAGGAACTGCCCGGCCGGCCCCGCGCAGCCGTCCGCCTCGCCGGGGAGCTTGACCCACAGGAAGGCGTCGATCCGGTCGTCACCGGTCTGGTCGGTGGTGGGGGTGCCGATCGCCCGGCCGGGCGGGTCGCACCACTCCCCGTCGAAGGCGGGACCGTTGCCGTTGCGGCTGGTGTCGACCACCGCGTTCAGTTCCGGGGAGCCGATCGCGTCCAGGACCGCCTTGGCGTAGGCGACCTCGTCCTCGGTGCGGTTGTAGTTGGAGACGTTGGTGGAGATGCCGTCGGCGCTGTCGGTGATGCCCGACGCGACCAGCCGGGAGGCCATCTCGGCCGGCTGGAGCCAGCGCGAGTGTGCGGCGTCGAAGTACACCTTCGCCTCGGCGGAGGCGGCCTTGAGGGCCCGGCCCGCGTAGGCCATCGACTCCCGGGTCTGGGCCTGCTGGTCGGGGCTCTGGCAGTTGGACATCAGCGCCAGCACGTCCGGCTCGACGACGACGGCCGCCGGGCGGCCCTCCAGTCCGGCGGCGAGTTCGTCGATCCACTGCCGGTACGCGGAGTGGCTGGACGCGCCGCCGCCGCTGGCACCGCCGCAGTCGCGGTTGGGCATGTTGTAGACCACCAGGATCGGCACCTTGCCGGCCTGGGCGGCGGCCGTGACGAGCGCGTTCACCTCGGCACGGACCTCACCGGTGTTGGTCGTGGTGAACCACTGTCCCTGGGGCACGGCGGCGATCCGGCCACGGATCGTGTCGGCCCGTGAGTCGCCGGGGTTGGCCAGCGCCCAGCGGGCGGCCTGTGTGTCGGGGTTGACGTAGTACGGCGAGTCGGCCGCCTGGGCGACGGTTCCCGGTAACAGCGTCGCCGCGACGGCGGCCACCGTGGTGGCGGCCGCCAGCGCGAACACCCGGCTCGCCCGGGGGAGGATCTTGCGGAGCATGCGTACTCCTCGGTGGGGGGTCACTGAACGTCGCCGCAGGGCGACGCAACGCGCCTCCGGGCCCCGCCCCGGCCCTTCGCACACCGACACGGACAGTGGGGGTGTCCATGTCATACAAAGGGCCGGGGCGGCGACCGGGAGGCCCGGGGGCACGCCCGCCGGACCAGTGGTGCGGGGCCGCAGTGGACGCCGACCGTCGGCCACCGACCACCGATCCGGAGTGTGTGATCTGGAACACATGATGGGAGCGCTCCCATAGAGCGTAGTCGCGCTGAGTGCATCGTCAAGAGGAACCGGCCGGTAGATGAACGGCAGGCGTCCTGACGCACAGCCGCCTCGCTGCGCCGGGGGCTCCCGCGGCCGGGGAGCCGCCTCGCGGACTCCAGCCCCGTCCGGCCATGGGAGCGCTTCCATAAAGATCCCCGGGAAGAGCGCACCGACCGGGCGGGCCGGGCACGGGAGTCCGTGGAACGCACCCGCCGCCCCGAAACCCCCGGAACCCCCGGAACCCCCGAAACCGGAGAGGGGAATTCTCGCCGGAGCGGGGACGACCTCCCCGCTCCCCCGGCGGTCACGAGCGGGTGAACCGACCTCCGGGCCCGGAGGCCGGTTCACCCGCGGTATTCGATTCCGTTCCCGAAATCACGGGTCGTCCGGTGGTTCGGATTCTCCGGGCCGTTCCCCGGGAGAGGCGAACCGGCAGCGGCGGAATTCCCCGGCCGCCCTCGCCGGGCCCCGCCCCCGGGCCGACCGCTCCCACCGGACAACCCGTACCTGCCTGCCGCTTCCCGACATCCCGGTGTCCGGCGGACACCGGCGCGGCGGAGGCCACCGGCCGCGCGCCGCGCGCCGCGTTTCCCGCACCGCCCTTGTAATGGGAATACGGCCGGTGCAGGGTGGCCGTCACCGTCGGCCGGCCTTCCGGCTGGATTTCTCACCGATTCCGGGTACAGGGACCACACTCGGACATGGAGGTTGATTCGTGGAAGCAATCGATCCCGCGTACGGCACCACCGTACTGCTGCTGATCGCGGCAGGTGCCGTGGCTCTGCTGCTGTTCCTGATCATCAGGGTGAAACTGCACGCCTTCGTGTCGCTGGTGCTGGTGAGCGTGGTGACCGCGCTCGTGGTCGGCTTCCCGCTGGCCGACATCCCCGACGTACTGATGTTCGGTTTCGCCGACACCATCGGATCGGTCGCCCTGCTGGTCGCGTTCGGCGTGATGCTCGGCCGCCTGCTGGAGATCACCGGCGGCGCCCAGGTACTGGCCGACACCCTGATCGGCCGGTTCGGGGAACGCCGCGCACCCCTCGCCCTCGGGGTGGCCGCGCTCATCTTCGGCTTCCCGATCTTCTTCGACGCCGGCCTGGTGGTGTTCCTGCCCATCATCCTGACCGTGGCCCGGCGCTTCGGCGGTTCCCTGCTGCTCTACGCCCTGCCCGCGGCCGGTGCCTTCGCGGCCATGCACGCCCTCGTCCCGCCCCACCCGGGACCGGTCGCCGCCGCCGAGGTGCTCGGCGCGGACATCGGGCTCACCCTGCTGGTCGGCATCCCCGTCGCGGTGCTGGCGTGGTACGTCGGTGTCCTGCTGGTCTCCCGCTTCCTCGGCGCCCGCATCCAGGTCTCGCTGCCCGACCTGGTCTTCGGTGAGGCACGGGACGACCGCGGCCGCGCCGCCGGGGACCAGGAGGGCCGCGGGGACACCGCCGGCAGCGGTGACGGTGGCGGTGGCGCGAACGAGCAGAGCGGAGCGGCCCTCGCGGTCGAGGCCGGCGAACGGCTCGGTGACCGGCCCCCGGCCTTCGGCACGGTCCTGGGGCTGCTGCTGGTACCGCTGGTCCTGATCTCCTTCGACACCGTCCTGAGCACACTCGTCACCGCCGGCGCCATCGACGAGGGCGAGGACTGGGCCGAGTTCCTGAGCCTGCTGGGCTTCACCCCGGTGGCCCTGCTGATCACCGTGGTCGTCGCCATCCTGGTGCTGGGGCGGCCCCGTACTTCGATGAGCCGGGTCAGCGACATCGTCGACGGCGCCCTGGGGCCGATCTGCGCCATCATCCTGATCACCGGCGCGGGCGGCATGTTCGGCGGTGTGCTGGAACTCTCCGGGATCGGCGCCGCCCTCAGCGACTCCCTGTCCGGCCTGGGCATGTCGCTGATCGTCCAGGCGTTCGTGATCGCCACCCTGCTGCGCGTCGCCCAGGGCTCGGCCACGGTCGCCCTGACCACCGCGTCCGGGCTGCTCGCCGGCTCGGCGGCGGAGGCCGGCCTGAGCGATTTCCAGCTCACCCTGCTGGTGGTGGCCATCGCGGCGGGAGCCACCGTGCTGTCCCATGTGAACGACTCGGGGTTCTGGCTGGTGAGCCGCTTCTTCGGGATGGACGTCAAGACGACCCTGAAGACCTGGACCGTGATGGAGACGACCCTCGGTCTGTCGGCGTTCGTGATCGCGCTCGGCCTGTGGGCGGTCGCATGACCCCTCCCCGGGCGCCCCGGGCACCCCGAGCGCCCTGCCGGACCTCCCGCATGGTTTCCGCCCGGGGAGGGGGGTACCCGCTTCTTCTCCGGTACGACCCCGGCACGCCCTCGGCGCCGCCATGCGTACAGGCTCCGGTCGGGGTTGAATGACCGGGAACAGCGTTGCACTTCCCGGATCGAGGCAACCGAGTGAATCCGACCAGGCACCCCTCCGGCCCGGCGCCCTCGCCCGGCGGTGCGGTCGCGTTCGTGCTGGACGGAGAGGGGACCGTGCTGCAGTGCACGGGCACCGTACTCGACCTGACCGGTTACTCCGCCGACGAGGTCCGCGGCGGGCCCGCCGCGGACCTCGTCGTCGGCCCGGCACCGTGGAGCAGACCGCCCGGCGGCGCCCCCGCGGGGCCGTGGACGGTCCGCACCGTCCTGCGCCACCGGAACGGCACACCGGTCCAGGTGGACGCCGAGGTGCTGCCGCTGTCCGACGGGCCCGAGGCGCGGTTCCTGCTCTGTGCCGCCCCCTCGGTCGTCGGACAGCGCTGGACCGAGGACCGGGCGCTGATCCGTGCCCTGTTCAACCAGTCCCGCATCGGGCTGAGCATCCACGGCACCGATCTGGTGGCGGTCCGCACCAACCTCAGCCCCGAGTGCTTCGGTGTCCCCGGGGCCGTCCCCGGGGACCGGCCGCCGCGCGTGACGCTGGAGGAGGCCCTGGTTCCGGAGGACGCCGCGGCGGTCCGGGAGCGGCTGCGGCTGGTGCTGGACACCGGCGAGCCGCTGATCGACTGGGAGCACTCGGCACGGCGGCTGCGCTTCCCCGAGCGGGAGCGTGTGCTGTCCCTGTCCGCCTTCCGGCTCCAGGACTCCCGGGACCGGGTCATCGGGATCGCCGTGGTCTACACCGACGTCACCGAGCAGTTCGCCGCCCGGCGGCGGCTGGCGCTGCTGCACGCCGCCGCCACCCGGCTGGGCCAGACGCTGGACCTCGCCCGCAACGCCGAGGAGCTGGTGGGGATCCTCGTGCCGGACTTCGCCGACCTGGCGTCCGTGGACCTGGTCGAGGCGATGTTCCAGGGACAGGAGCCGAAGCCCTTCGCCGCCGGGATCCGGCAGCGCCGGACCGCGGTGGCCTCGGCCGACGGCGTCTGGCCGGCCGGGATGTACCCGCGCGGGCAGGTGTTCGCCGCCCGGGAGACCGAGGACAGGCTGATGCCCGGCACGGGCTCCATCCTCCTGCCCGACCTGCGCCGGGCGGAGCGGATCGTCGGCATCGACGAGAGCTGGCGCCGGCTGGCGTTCCCGGAGACGGCGGCCTCGGCGCTGATCGTCCCGCTGTGGGCCCGGGGCCACGTGCTGGGCCTGCTGGGCCTGTGGCGCACCCGGGACCGCCTCCCCTTCGCCGAGAGCGACGTGCCGCTGGCCGAGGAGATCGGCTCCCGGGCCGCGCTGAGCCTGGAGAACGCCCGGCGCTACACCGCCGAGCTGCGCACCGTCGAGAGCCTCCAGCGCAGCCTGCTGCCCCCGGAGGGCGCGGACCTCGGCGCGGCCGAGTCGGCGGGCAGCTACGTCCCGGCCGGCACCGCGGCGGGACTGGGCGGCTGCTGGTACGACGTCATCCCGCTGTCCTCCGCCCGGGTCGCCTTCGTCATCGGCGACGTGGCCGGACACGGACTGGCCGCCACCGCCACCATGGGCCGGCTGCGCACCGCCGTGCAGACCCTGGCCGACCTGGACCTCTCCCCCGAGGAACTCCTCACCCACCTGGACGACCTCGTCGTCCGCCTCTCCGCCACCGAACCGCAGCCGGACCGG
>NZ_PGGW01000065.1:93780-94339 GCF_002794255.1 Streptomyces carminius | reverse complement strand
CCGCCGGAGCGGCCGTCTCCACCCGCAGCGGCACATACCCCGGCACATCCCGGTACAGCTCGTTGATCTCCTTGATGCCCGCCAGCAACTGAGCCGACTGGTTGCTCTCCGCCGCGGAGACCTCGTTGTCCAGCAGAATGTGCGCCGTGCTGTGATGCCCCAGCACATACTCCAGGCTGTACGCCAGCCCAGAGGCACTGCGGTCCCGCGCCCACGGACCCGGATGCGGGACCACCACATCGGTGTACGGCACATGGTGCCCGAAGTCGGTCACCGAGCTGTCCCTCAGCACCGCGTTCCCCGACCCGAGCACCGACTCCACCTGCTGACCGAGGAACGGCAGCATCACCGGATCGAACGCGGTGACGTTCCCCCGCAGCCCATGCAGATCCGCCAGCAGCGCCACATCCTCCGGCCCCGCGCCACCGTCCACCGCGGCCACCACCGTGTTCCGCGTCTGCTCCAGAGCGTCCGCGACCGGCGTGTACTCCTCCACACCCCGCAACCGCTCACGATGCTCGTCAGACAGCTCCGCGAACCACGGCGACGAGGTGACCTC
>NZ_PGGW01000065.1:0-93730 GCF_002794255.1 Streptomyces carminius | reverse complement strand
CACCGCGTTCCCCGACCCGAGCACCGACTCCACCTGCTGACCGAGGAACGGCAGCATCACCGGATCGAACGCGGTGACATTCCCCCGCAGCCCATGCAGATCCGCCAGCAGCCCCACATCCTCCGGCCCCGCACCGCCGTCCACCGCGGCCACCACCGTGTTACGCGTCTGCTCCAGAGCATCCGCGACCGGCGTGTACTCCTCCACACCCCGCAACCGCTCACGATGCTCGTCAGACAGCTCCGCGAACCACGGCGACGAGGTGACCTCCGCCCACGTGACCTCCCGCCCCTCACCCGACCCATCGAACGCCACCAACACCGGACCCGAATCCGGAGAATTCCACGCCGCGTCCAGCCCTGGGAAGGCCGGCACCTGGGAGGTCTCACCGGCGGTATCGGTGACCACGGGCGCCGACTCGGTACTCGCGGTCACCGGCAGGTCATGCCCACGAGTGACGGTGACCACCCGGTACGGAGGCTGATGCCGGATCCGCAGCCGGACCCCACCGAGCTCGGTGTACTCCTGCACCCTGCCGCGGTCGTCCCTCCCCACCTCGACCGCCGGAACGTCCACGGACACCCGCAGCGGCACATACCCCGGCACATCCCGGTACAGCTCGTTGATCTCCTCGATCCCGGCCAGCAACTGGACCGACTGACTGTTCTCCGCCGCGGAGACCTCGTTGTCCAGCAGGATGTGAGCCGTGCTGTGATGCCCCAGCACGAACTCAAGACTGCGCGCCAGACCCGAAACACCACGATCCCGCGCCCACGGACCCGGATGCGGAACCACCAGATCCGTATGCGGCACATGGTGACCGAACCTCGCCACCGAATCCTGCACCAACACCGCACTGCCCGCACCCAGAGCGGCACCCACATGACGCTCCAGGAACGGCAGCATCACCGGGTCGAACGCGGTGACATTGCTCCGCAGTCCGTGCAGGTCCCGCAGCAGTGCCACATCCTCCGGACCCGCGCCGCCGTCCACCGCGGCCACCACCGTGTTCCGCGTCTGCTCCAGAGCGTCCTCGAGCAGCGTGTAGTCCTCCACACCCCGCAGCCGCTCACGATGCGCCGGATGCAACTCCGCAAACCACGCCGACGACGTGATCTCGTCCCAGGGGATTTCCCTCCCCTCACCCGACTCGTCGAAGGCCGCCAGCACCGGAGCGGGCTCCTCGCTCGCGGAGTCCGGGGAGTTCGCCGCGGTCATGCGTGGGAAGGGAACACCCGGCGCCGTGTAGAACCCCGCGAAAGGCGGACGGGCAGGCTTACTGACGGGCGAGGCGGGGGCCGGGACGGAAGTGGCCGGCAGAGGGTGGAAGGTGCGGAACTCCGGCTTCGCGCCGTCCTTGTCGTTGTAGAGGTGGATGACAGGGGTCCCGCCCTGCCCACCTTGCTCGTCCGCCAGGGCGAACTTGCCGGTCGGGGCGTGGACCGTCTTGCCGGTGAGATCGGCGATGATCTGCGCGGCGTTGATCCTGTTCCGGTACTCACCGATGGTGATGTCACGGCCGGAGTCGCAGGCGATCAGCGTGATGTCGGTGAAGCCCGCGAGGTCAGGATTGCCCTGGATCAGTTCGCCGAGTTCCTCGGCGCTGAAGATGTGAGTCCTGCCGTCGGCTCCCTCGACGCGGAAACCGCGCTCGTCGTAGTGCATGCCGAGGAAGAACGATCCCTCGACCCCGGGCGGCAGGTCCTGCCAGCTGTGAACTCGCCTGCCCTGTTCGTCCAGCCGCCACTGCAGGAACCGCTTCTGCTCGGAGAGCTTGCCGTAGTTCCGGCGCTTGGACAGGTCGGCCGCGTTGAAGGACACCTCGCCGATCACCTTGCCGGTGGCGGAGTCCTTTACCGGGTTGAAGACGGCCGGCGGATGACCCCAGTCCTTCCTCGTCCGCCTGGTGCGCGGCGGCGTCCGCCGCGACTGCCCCGGTCCGG
This sequence comes from Streptomyces carminius, assembly GCF_002794255.1. Taxonomy (GTDB): domain Bacteria; phylum Actinomycetota; class Actinomycetes; order Streptomycetales; family Streptomycetaceae; genus Streptomyces; species Streptomyces carminius. The sequence continues at coordinate 91,787 of NZ_PGGW01000065.1, read as the reverse complement.
TGGTTCCGGGGGCGGTGAAGGCGGCCTTCTGGCCGGGGGTGGGGCCGCTCTCCTGCCGGGACGCCGGAGTGACGGCCGAGGTCGGGATCTGAGCGGACGTGGTGACCCGGTCAGGGGTGCTGTTCGGCGTGGCCGTGGTGGTCTTCCCGGGGCCGCCGGGGACGTCGGCGGTGGTGGACGCCTTGTCGACGGGCTGGATGTGGACGCTGTACGGGCCGCTGGTGAGGACGGGATGGGCGGTCTTGGGGGTGATCGGCTGCGGTCCGGTGGAGGTGGGGGTGTGGAAGGTACCGGTTACGGGCCGGCCGGGCTGCTTGGAGTCGGTGGTGGGAGTGGGCGCGGGCGCCGCGGTGGTGGGAGTGGGCGCGGGCGCCGCGGTGGTGGGAGATGTGGCGCTGGAGGTGGGCGTGCTTGTGGTGGGCGCGATGGTGGGGCCCGTGCTGGTGGTGGAGATCGGCGTCGGCGCCGCCGGTCGGCCGGGCTGGGTGGAGGCGGGGGTCTGGGCCGCCGGGGTCTGGGCCGGGCCGGTGGTGGATGTGGGCGCCGGACCGGCGGTGGGCGGGGGCGTGGTGGTGGAGGGCGGGGGCGTGGTGCCGGTGGTCTGCTGCCGGGCGTCCGGCTGTCCCGGCGTCGCGCCGATGGTCTGCCCGGGCGTGTTCTGGTCGGGCGTGTTCTGACCAGTGACCGGTGTGGTGGTGTCCGGCGCGGGTTGTTCCGGCGCGAGGGGGGTGAAGGAAGCCGGGACGTCGGTCCGCCGACCAGTGGAGTCGGCCGGTGTCTGCCCCCGGTTCTGCCCCTGGCCCTGGGGCTGCCCCTGTGTCTGGGGCTGCCCCTGTGGCTGTACCGGGCTCTGCCCCTGGTTCTGGCCCGGGGCCGCGGTGGAAGGGAGGGAGGAAGGAGCAGGGGCCACTGCGCCGGGGGCAAGGGACGGCCCGCTGCCCGTGTCGACCGAAGGGTCCTTCACACCGGTCCGGACATCGTCGATGTCGGGCTCGGTGATCACCGTGTCCTCGCTGGTGACCGACCATGCGTCACTGTCGTCACTGAGATCGCTGTCGTCGGACAACGGGAGGGTGCTGTCATCGAAGCCGCTCGCGGCGGGGTTGTGGCCGGAGCCGGAGAAAGAAGAGCCGGAGGAGGACGGGGACGGGGTGAGCCCCGCACCGTTCATCCCACCAGTGCCACCCGTGCTCCCGGTACCGCCGACCTCACCGGTATCGCTGAGATCACTGACGTCGCTGTGGAACGAGACGTTGTCGCCGAAGTCGCTGAGGGAACTGACGTCGCTGTAGAGCGAGGCGTTGTCGTCGAAGCCGCTGCGGGAGCCGACGTCGCCGGGGGCGGGCGAGGAGTACGGCGGGACATGCGGCGCGGTGGGGGAAACGCCGGGGAGGTCGGGGCGGAGGACGGTGTCACCGTTCGCATACGGCGTCCCGTCGTTGAGGTCGTCGCGTCCGGTGCCGGTGGTGTGTGAGGCGGTCGGGGCGCCGGAGGTGGTCGGCGGCGGCTGGAAGGCGGGCAGCGGGCCGGGAAGGTTGACGTCGGCCGTGTCACCGCCGGCCCCGACGACGCCCACCGGACCCGGCTGGAACACACCAGTCCCGTCCGCCCCCGGCTGGAAGACGCCGTTGTACCCGCCGACGACCCCCGGGCCCAGCCCGAGTTCCGGCACGTCGGATCCGGAGGAGACCGTGGAGGGCTGCTTGCCGCCCGGGGTGTTGCCGGCGGAGAACTTGTCGTAGAAGGCGTCGGCGTTGTTGGTGTACTGCGGGCCGAAATTCTGGTTGAACTTGTGGGCCAGGAGCTCCGTGATTCTGATCGTCACATCGGCGGCCGCCTCGAACAGCACACCGCTGATACCGGCCTGCACGAAGGTGCTGGGCTTGAACTCCCACTTGCCGAAGACGACACCCTTGACGAACCACTCCGCGATCGACTCCGCGGCGCCCTCGTTGATGAAGGCCTCGGGGAACTGCAGCATTTCCTTGAACCACTGCGGCTTGTTGTCGAGGAAACTCTTCAGCCCCCAGCGGGCCGCCTCGCCCAGTATCCCGCCGATCAGACCTGCGGTCGCGCCGAAGAAGGCCGCGATCCCGATGTCCTTCCCGTCCAGATCCGTCCGCCTCCGGTCCGGGTTGTCCGGTGCGATCATCGAGGTCAGCTGCGCGGCCAGGGAGGTGAGGGCCTCCTCGATCGCCTCCGTGACCACGGTGGAGAAGATCGGGACCCGGCGCGACAGGCGCTGCATGATCAGCATCATCCGCAGCGCGGTACGGGCCTCGACCAGCGGGATCTGAGCGGCCGCCGCGCCACCGGAGAACGCCACCTCCACGGCGATCGCGGCCAGCTCGATCTTCATGAAGATGAATTCCCAGATGATCTCGTACTTGGCCTCGGCGAGCCGTCTGGAGTACTCCACCTGCCGCTCACCGGCCTTGTCCGCCTCATCTGCCAGCTCGCTGAGACGGTCCTTCCCGTCGTCGGAGACGAACTGCCGCATCGCTGCGGAGAACTGCTTCCCGATGGCAGGCGGAAGTGAGGTCTCGGCCCACGACAGCACGCGCTGGGCCAGGGCGCGGTACTCCCTGACCTCAGTCGCCAGATCGTGGTAGGGCATACGGCTGTCGTAGCCCAGGTCCTCGTTGCCGCGGGCGACGTTCGCCCCCAGCCAGACCTCCAAGAACTCCGCCAGTCCCGGCGGGAAGTTGATCGCCATCGGTGGTCGGTCAGCGCCTCACGTCGCCGTCGTCCCCGTCGCCCTGACGGTTGATGTCCTCCAGCGCGTCGTCCTGCGGCCTCCTGATGGCGTTCGCCTCGGCCGCCAGGGTCTCGACGACCCCGTCGGCCACCTGGTCGACGGTCCCGACCGCCCTCCCCAGCGCCTCCTTCGTCAGCCTCACCTGGGGGACCACGTTGTTGGCGAACTCGTCGTCGCCCTCCACTCCCCAGCAGCCCTCGTAGTACGAGGTGCCGTCCTCGAACCGCTGGATCATCCCCTTGCCGAGATGTATCAGCTGACGCAGTTCCCGGCTGCTGGCCAGGACCTCCTCGACATCGGCGGAGAACTCGCTCACCGTGAACCGTCCTTCGGCCGCCGCCGGTCGCCGGCGGGCTGCCCGGGCGCGGCGGACGGCAGCTCGTCGTCCTCGTGGATCTCGTCGTGGAACCGGCTGGAACGCCGCGGCTGCCGCTGGGAGTCGTCGTCGAGCAGCGAGCCGAACACCTGGCCCCAATCGACGCCCCGCACCTGCCGCGGGCTGCCGGCCGGGGCGCGCCTGGTGATCGGGTCGAGCACCTCCACCGCCGCGCGCGCCATGGCGGCACGGGCGGCGGTGAGGGCCTCCAGCACCGCGGTGGAGAGCTGTGCGGCGGCCATGGTCCGGTACTTGCCGTCGAGGAACTCCACGGCGGTCACCTCGCCCCGGCCGTTGACGGTGGCCTGCACCGACCGGTCGGACGAACGGGCGGTGTGCGTGGCGCTCTCCAGCCGCGCCTGGGCGGTGACCACGTCCTTCTCCAGCTGCTCGATCTCAGCCGTGGCCCTGGTGATGCGGTCCTCCAGTGAATCGCTCAACGCCCTCTCCCCTCTTCCCGGCCGGTTCTCATCGGCCCAGTGCCTGCGGTGCGCCGCCCTCGTCGGTGCCCCAGACGTCCTCGTCCTCGGCCAGCCAGGTGGTGCGCTCGCGGTCGCTGCTCTCGGTCTGCTGGCCTCCGTTGCCGCCGCCCATCGGGCCGCCCATGGGAGGCATGAACGGCATGCCGCTGCTGGTGGTCTGCGTTCCGCGCGGCGCCACCCGGTGCTCCTCGTCCACACCCGGGCCGCCCGCGGCCCGGACGGGACGGGCGATGGAGGTGTCCAGCACCTGGCGACCCCGCTCCCCCGAGGAGCCGCCGCCCGCGGCACCCGCACCGCCCATTCCGCCCATCATCGGCGGCATCATCGGCGCGCCGGGCGCGCCCGGCTGCGAGGAGCCGGCGCCGACCGCGGCGTCCTCGCGGCCCAGCGCGGCGGCGGGGGCGTCGGAGCCGTAGAGGTTGTCGCTGAAGGCCGCGGAGTAGGGGGAGTTCACGCCGGCTCCGACGGGAACGCCGGGCTCGGGGACGGGGGGCAGGTCCGCCAGGCGCTGCTGGATCAGCTCCCCGATGTTCTTGTCGCCGCCGTTCAGACGGTCCTGCTCGGCCTGGATCTCGGCCATTCGCTCGTCGTAGCGGGCCCGGGCGTCCCGGCGGGCCTCCTCGGCCTCGGCCCTGGCCTCCTGGCGGGCCTCGCGGGCGGCTTCCTTCTCCTGCTCGTACTCGGCCCTGGCCTGGTTCTGGGCCTCGTCGGCGGCGGCGATGGCCTCGGCCTCGGTCCGGTCGATCTCGGCGAGCCGGTCCTCGTACTGGGCGCGGGCCTCCTCCTGGCTGACGCGCCCCTCGTCCAGCTGCCGCTCGTACTCCGCCCTGGCCTCGGCGCGTTCGGCCTCCGCGTCGGTCCTGGCCTGCTCGCGCTGCTCCTCGGCGGCTTCCTTGGCCTGCTCGTACTCGCGGCGGGCCTCGGCCTCGCGCTCGTTGGCCTCCCGCTCGGCGGCGTCCCGTTCGGCGCGGACCTCGTTCTGCTCCCGCTGGAACTGCTCCTGGGCGTCGTTCTTGGCCTGCTCGGCCTCGTACCTGGCCTGGGCCTGCTCCTTGAGTGCCTCCCGGCGGAGCTCCTCCTGGGTGGCCTTGGCCTCCTCGCGCTCCTTCTCGGCCTCGCTGCGGGCCTCCTCCTGGGCGGCCCTGGCCTCGTTGCGGGCCTCCTCCTGCGCGGCCCTGGCCTCTTCCCGGTCCTGCTGCGCCTGCCGCTGGGCCTCCTCCTGCGCGGCCTTGGCCTCGTTGCGGGCCTCCTCCTGCGCGGCCTTGGCCTCGGCTTTCTCCTTCTCCTGCGCGGCCTTGGCCTCTTCCCGGTCCTGCTGCGCCTGCCGCTGGGCCTCCTCCTGGGCGGCCTTGGCCTCGTTGCGGGCCTCCTCCTGCGCGGCTTTGGCCTCGGCTTTCTCCTTCTCCTGCTCGGCCTTGGCCTCTTCCCGGTCCTGCTGCGCCTGCCGCTGGGCCTCCTCCTGCGCGGCCTTGGCCTCGGCCTTCTCCTTCTCCTGCTCGGCCTTGGCCGCCGCGCGGTCCTCCTCGGACTGCTTGCGCTGCCGCTCCTGCTCGGCCTTGGACTCGGCCCGCTGCTGGGCGGCGAACTGCGCCGCCAGGGCCTGCTGGTTCTGCGCTTCCTGCCGCTGCTTGTCCTGCTCGGCCTTGGCCTCTTCCCGGTCCTGCTCCGCCCGCTGCCGGGCCTCTTCCTGGGCCGCCTTGGCTTCTTCCCGGTCCTGCTGCGCCTGCCGCTGAGCTTCTTCCTGGGCGGCCTTGGCCTCGTTGCGGGCCTCCTCCTGGGCGGCCCTGGCCTCTTCCTGCGCCTTCTTCTGCTCGGCCTTGGCCTCTTCGCGGTCCTGCTGTGCCTGCCGCTGGGCCTCCTCCTGGGCCGCCTTGGCCGCCGCCCGGTCCTCCTCCGCCTGCCGCTTGGCCTCTTCGCGGTCCTGCTGTGCCTGCCGCTGGGCCTCCTCCTGCGCGGCCTTGGCCGCCGCCCGGTCCTCCTCGTATTCCTTCCTGCGCTTGTCCTGCTCCGCCTGGGCCGCCGCCCGGTCCTTCTCGTAGTCCTCCTTCTGCTTCTTGAGGAACTCCTCGTTGTCCTTCTTCTCCTTGGCCGCCTGCTCCTTGGCGGCGATGTCGGACAGCGAGCGCTTGTCCCTGTCGGTGAGTTCGGGGGCGAAGCTGTTCTTCGCGTCGTCGAACGCCTGCGCGATGTTCTTGATCGCGGTGGCGGAGATCTCGTTCAGGTGGGCGTCCGCGGCTTCTTCCCAGCCCTTGACGGCCTTCTCGCCGATCTTCTTCCAGGTCGCCATGTCGTCGGGCGGACCGTAGGGCTCGCCGTGGATGTAGATGCTGTTCTTGAACTCGGACTTGGCCACCACATACGTGTAGGTGGTGCTTCCACCGCCGTAGTGGGCGGTGTAGGAGGACTCGAAGTCGATCTTTTCGTACTGGTTGGTGAACAGCTCGTCGGTGGCCTTCTCCAGCAGGTCGTACAGCCAGCGCTGCGGGGACCGTACGGCGCTCCAGGCGTTCCAGGCGGTGATGAGGTTGTTCACCTCGGTGAGGATCGTCTGCTGGAGGCGGGCCAGGGCACGGCCGGGCGCGGTGCTGACGGCGTAGCCGTCGATGGTGACCTCGGTGGTCTGGGTGCCCTCGGCTCCCTCGCCGAGCTGCTTGACGTAGCCGCTGTAGTTGCGGGCCAGCTTCTCGATGAGTTCCCTGAAGATGCTCGCCCCGGTGCCGGCCCAGGACTCGCTGCCCTCACCGATCTCCTTCTTCTCCCAGCCCTCGACCGTCGTGGCGCTGTCCTGGAAGAACTTCACCGCCCGCTCGAAGGCCTTGGCGGTGTCGGTGAAGGAGGTCAGATCGACGTAGTCCTTGTCGCCCACGTCCAGTCCGCGGTTGGAGAAGCCCACGGTGGTGTAGTTGTCCCTGAGGTGCTGCAGCGCCAGGACCGACCCGTTGATGTACTGGGTCATGGGCTTGGTGCTCCACTTGACGTGCTCGCCCTCTTTGTTCCAGCCGCCCCCGTCCTTGAGGACCTTGCTGGTGAGCTCGACACCGGCGAGGATGTCCTCGCCGCTGGGGATCTTCTCGTTGATGGTCCCCAGGATGGTGATGTACGCGTAGTAGTGGCTGAGCGACCTTCCCGCCGCGACGTCTTCCGCCTGGTCGCCGGACGGCTTCATGAAGGGGATGATCAGGTCGGTGTTCTGCTTGCGCCACCCGATCACCGAGTAGAAGCCGGACTGGTTGCCGGAGTCACTGCCCCCCACCTTGTGCAGCCGCACGTGCATCAGGGGGATGTCCTCGTTGCCCTTGAGCTCCTCGAACAGCGTGTTGCGTGGCGGCAGGACATAGCCGGTGAGCATGTCGACTGCCATTTTCCAGTAGTCGTCGTTGTTGTTGAAGTCGTTCTCACTGGACACTGAGGGCTCCGCGGCGCGTTACGGGGCGGGGAAGGCCGGGCGGGGTTACGGCTGCCGGTCCGGATCAGTCGTCGTCATCGTCATCGTCATCGTCGTCGTAGTCGCCTCCGGAGTAGGTGCCTCCCCCCTCCATACCGGCGTCGACGTCGTCGAAGATGTCCATGAACGTCTCGGCGGTGATCTTGTCCAGGCTGCCCTTCTGGTTCTCCGTCAGCTCCTCGACGGTCTCCTCAAGGGCCTCCTCGATGTCGTCGAACAGGAGGCCGTGGTCCTTGATGACGGTTTCGATGGCGTCCGCGGCCGCCTGGATCTGCTCGTTCAGCCCGGCCCCCTCGACGCCGCTCTCGCCCGCCATCTTCCCGATCACCAGCGGACGGGTGGACAGGAGCGTGTCACTCTGCCGCTTCCCGACGGAGGAGATGGCCGGGCCGTCGCTCGGCGAGTCCTTGAGCATCTTCTCCAGGGCGGCCTTGAACTCGGTGATCTCCTCCTTGATGAAGTTCTTCAGGAACTCGCTGTCGAGCACCGTGGTCTTGTTCTCGGCCATGTCCTCACCTTCTGCCTGGCGGTGTCGGCACCACCGGCGTCCGCGCCGCGGGGTTCCCGCGCGACGCGGACGCTTACGTGTGCTGCATGTGCTGCATGTGGTGGCCGGGGGCCGGCTTCTCGCCCGGCACGGCGGGAAACCGGTGCCCCCGAACGGTGTGCGCCGTGGTCCGTCCGCGCCTCCCGCCCGCTCGCCCCGGGTCGTCGAGGGGGCTCGCGGAGCGGGAGTACGGCAGGGCCGTCCGGTGCGGAACGAAGGTCAGCGGCTGCCGATCGTGATGCTCGACCAGCGGTCGGAGAGGGCCTTCTCGGTGTAGCGGTAGTTGTCGGAGATGTCGGTCAGCAGGTGGGAGTTGCTGGCCAGCAGGTTCCTGATGTTCTGCACGGCCTGGTTCCAGTTGGCCTGCACCTGCCGGTAGACGTCGCTGTCCTCACCGATCCAGGTGTTCTTCAGCTCGGTCAGCTCCATCTCGAGGTTCTCGATGATGCTCATGATGGCCTGTGACTGTTCGACCATGTCGTCGGCCGCGTTCTCCGCGTGCCGGTAGTCGATGTAGATGTAGCCGTCGCTCAGGTTCACGGGGTCCTCGATTCACCGCGGGTGCGGGCAGGGGGACGGTCGCCGCCTGTGGGCGGGGCGGGGACCGGCGGAAGTGGCGGGTCGGCGGTGGACGCGCCGACGGGGCGGGGCTCGGCGTGCGGTGGGAGCACGCCGGGGCCGGAAGGTCAGCCGCCGAGCGGCTTGAGGCGCTCGTCCGAGCTGAAGTTCGAGGAGGACGTCCCCGGCTCGCCCGCGGGAGGCGGGTTCAGCTCGTCGAACACCGAGGTGGAGCGGTTGTACTGCTCGTTGATGACCTCGTTGGAGGAGCCCTGCGTCAGGCCGTGCTCGCGCAGGGTCTCGTTCAGCTCGTCGACCATCCGGTCCAGGTTGAGCAGGATCGTGTCGACGTTGCGGTCCCACTCGTCCAGGAGCTTTCCGAAGGCTCCACCGTCGCTGCCGCCGTACGAGGTGCCGAGGTTCTGGCGGGTGCCCTGGACGTCCTGCTGACAGCGCTGGACCCCCTTGAAGGCCATGCTGAGGGCCTCAATCCCGTTCCGGGTGGATTCCTCCGTGGACTGCTGCAAAGACATGGGGGGTTCCCCTTTTCTCCACTGATTCGCCCCGTCGCAACCGAGTAAAAGCCGCGCGCGGCAGCGTACGGGGCCGCTCTTGCCGCGACAGGCCCACGACAGGGAATAGGGCCATTGAGTCGGAGCAGATGATAAGCACGCCCGAACGAGCCGCGCAAACACTCCCGTGCCGCCACCACCTTTACCCAATTGCTCACCTGAGCAGAATTTTCGGGAATTCCTTGCTCGAACGAGCGGACGGCGCACACGAAGGCGGTCACAGCGGACATAAAGCCGCCGGCGGAGCCGGTGGCACGGCAGCGGTTGCCACCCGGCGTTGCCCGAGTGGCCCCGGTATCGTTGCCCGCCGCCCACCTCCGCGGCGCGAACGGGCTACCGCTTCTCCCGGTCGGGACGCACGCAGCGCACCGAGATGCGCGGCTCGCCGGTAGTGGCGGCCTCCTTGGTCAGATCGGGGCCGGTGGGCAGCATCGACAGCACGTGCGCGGGCAGGGTCCGTTCCTCCGCGCCGCCGTACCCCAGCGCCTCGACGGCCTCCTTGGAGAGCAGCCGGTGTTTGACGCCGGTGTCGGTGACCAGGAACGTGGTGTCCCCCAGGGTGCTTCCGGCCGCGCTCAGCGCCCGTACCAGCACCCCGGCGCCGGGCCGTACCGAGACGGCGTCCACCGGCAGGCAGGCCGGTTCGAACTCCGGCTCGGGGGCCTGGACGGGGTCGCCCAGCACCGTCTCGGGCAGTATCGCGGTGCCCACCCGGGCACTGCCGCCGGCGGACGCGACGTCCGCGCACACCGTCTGGTCCGGGGCGGCCCGGACGGGCTCGGGCGGAGTGGGCGGCAGCCCGGCCTCGTCCCCGGACCCGGCGGCGCCGGGGGCCAGATGACCGGTGAGGGCGTCGGTTCCGAGGGTGGGCACCTGCGTCTCGCCGCCGCCGTAGGCCTCCTCGGCGGTACGCGGGTCGCCCAGGACGAGCGCGGCGACGGTGTCGCTGAGCGGCACCAGCCCCTCCTTGCCCAGCAGGTGGTACCGGGGTTCGGAGCCGGGCACGTCCACCCGGAAGACCTGGCCGACCCGGGTGGCCCGCCCGCCCAGGCGCGGACCGTCCTCGCCCCGGCCGGGCACCTCGGGCGGGGCCAGGTCGGGCCCCTGGGGGAAGGCGTCCAGGAAGGCCGCGGAGACCGGGCGGGGGGTGACGGATCCGTAGCCCAGCGCCCGGACGGCGTCGGCCTTCTCGTCCAGCCGCAGCCTGCTGCCCTGCCACAGCAGGTACGCCCGGCCGTCGGGACCGGTGACGAGCACCCCGCCGCCGTCGCCCGGCCGCCGCGCCCCGGAGATGTCCTCGACCTTCCCGGCGCCGATGGCCAGGGCGGTGCGGGCCCGGGGCTCGCCCGTCTCGGTGGGCTCGGTGACCGAGCACACCAGCCAGGGGCCGGTCTCCAGCTCGCCGCCGCCGGGCAGCGCGTCGGGTGCGCCGGGGACGCCCACCGGGGTGCCGTGGGGGGTGTCGCCCAGGGAGGAGGTGCCCACCGAGGAGACCTCGGGGGCACCGCCGGTGATCAGCCGGGCGGACGCGTAGTTGCGCACCGGGCGCAGCCGGCCGTCCAGGTACAGGTAGGAGGCTCCGGTCTGCTTGTCGACCACGAGCTTGCCCTCGGCCTTCCAGGTGGTGTTCCCACCGGGTTTGAGCAGGCCGAAGACGAAGGCGCCGGCACACACCAGCACCGCGATGATCAGTCCGATCGCGGCCCCGCGGTTGGTGCGGCCCGACGGGCTCTCGGGGTCGTCGGGGTCCGCGCGCAGCATGGCCGAGGCCAGGCGGCCCATCACGAACAGGTGGGCCTGTACTTGGTCGCGTTTGTTCTGCATCGGTGAAGTGAGGTTCCCGGGTCTGGTGGACGGTGGAGTGGGCCGGGGCAGGCCGTTCGGCCGGGGTCAGCCGTTGAGGCCGCGCAGCAGGCCGTAGACGCCCACCGACCACAGCATCAGCGGCAGCATGCTGATGGCGGCCGCGGAGTGCAGCAGTTCGGCCGCCCGGCCCCAGTAGGGCACCAGCCGGCGGCCGGGCACCGTCCACGAGGCGATCGCCAGGGTCGCGGTCAGGCCCAGCAGGGCGACGGCCACCGCCAGCCGGTCACCGCCGTCCAGCCGCTGGGCCCCGGCGTACACCAGCAGGGCCGCTCCCCAGGCACCGGCGGCGGTCAGGGACAGCCGCTGCCAGACGTTGCCCAGACCCCGGCTGTGCAGCAGCAGCAGGAGGGACAGGGCCACCGTGACACAGATCTCGGCCCATTCGGGATCGGCGGTCAGCGCGATCAGGCAGGGCAGGCACACCAGGGCGATGGCGCCGTAGAAGGCGGTCATCCAGCCGTCGGCCAGGATGGAACGGGTCTCGACCTCGTCGGTGGGGTACGGGTCGATGCCCTCCTGGAGCTGCTGGACGTTGGTGGGCAGCGGCGGCATCCGCATTCCCGCCAGCCGGAAGGACAGCGAGGGGACGAAGCCGCCGAAGAGCACCACCACCACCGCCACCACGCTGGCGGCCCGTTCGCTGGTCAGCCCTGTCAGCAGCAGGCCGGCGCCGATGGCGCCGGCCACCGCGACCGCGACCACGCCCAGGAACAGCGCCGGATAGGTGCCCACCGCCGCCAGGGCCAGGACGGCCGCGCCGGCGGCGGCGGCCGAGGCGGCCAGGGGGACGTTGCCCAGGGCGGGGGCGTCGCCCGGCAGCAGCCAGCCGGCCAGGGCGAAGTACGGGACGGCCGCCATGCCCAGCACGGCCGCGGCACCGGTGTCGCCCACCGCGCGGGAGGCCGAGCCGGCCCCGGCGATCAGCAGCAGCCCGAAGACGGCGGCGGCCAGGGCCCGTATCCAGGCGTCGGCCCCGTTCTGGGCGAGCAGCACCAGGCCCAGGGCGAGGGTGGCGCCGACCAGGCCGTGCAGCAGACGGCGGCTGGCCAGCGGGCTCCAGCCGTGCGGGCGGCCGCGCATGGTGGTGGAGATGCCGTCCACCAGGTCGTCCAGATGGACCTCGGGCAGGGCCTCCTCGCGGGGCCGCAGATGCAGCACCTCGCCGTCGCGCAGGTTGAGGGAGTCCAGGGTACTCTCGGGGTCCAGCGGTGGACCGCCCAGGCGCTGGAGCACCCAGCCGCCGTGTTCCAGCCCGGACTCCTCCAGCTCCTCCCCTCCGTAGCCGATCACTGTGGGCAGCAGATCGGCGACGGGCACATCGGCCGGCACGGCCAGGTCGATGGTGCGGGCGGGAGCCCGTACGGTCAGGCGGCACAGGGCCGCGGTCCGGGTGTCAGTCATGGTCGTGGTTCGCGCTTCCTGGCAGACCGCGCATTGTCGCGGTGGCATGGGAAAAACCGGTGAAAAGGGGCGGACACACCGTCCGGCGGCCGGGTGCGGGGGCCGGACGGCGTGGCACGTGCCGGTGAGTTTGACCGGCGGCCGCCCTATTGTGCAACGTCCGGTGCGTCTCACGGACCACCGTACAAAGACCCTGTGCCGTCGGCCGGGCGGGGAAAGGGGCAGGGGAAGTTGCCCTTTTAACCCTCCCCGGCTCGACCGGCTGCCCCAAGGCTTCCCTATTCTATGCCCCGTCCGCACCCGGCCGACGGGTATCGGCGGGCCGGCCGGGGAATCCCGGTGTTTTCCCGCTCCGCACTCCGGGGCGGAACCGGGCATCCTGTTCCTTGCCGGAAAGCCGGCCGGAAAACCACGAGAAAAGGACGTTTTCGTTGAGCGTGATCCTGTTCCGCAGGCCGGCCCGGCGGCGCGGCCCGGACATGCCGTCCGGGGAGCTGAGCCTCCAGGAACCGCCGACGCTCCCGGAAGTGACGCCCGACTCCTCGGCGGTGTGGACCTACCTGCCGATGGCGCTGATGTCGGTGTCGATGATGCTGATGTTCATGCGGCCGGGCATGACCCGCGGCGGCGGCAGCTTCATCTACCTGGCGCTGGGTCTGATGGTGGTGGCCTCCGCGGCGATGATGCTGGGCCAGATCATGCGCCGCAACGCCGAGCGCAAGCAGCGGCTGAAGGGTGAGCGCCGCGACTACCTGCGCTACCTGGGCCAGGTGCGGCGCAAGGTGCGCTCGGCCGTCGCCGACCAGCAGAAGGCCCTGGCCTGGCGCCACCCCCACCCCCACACGCTGGAGTGCCTGGTGCGCACCACCCGGCTGTGGGAGCGCCGTGCCACCGACGAGGACTTCGCCGAGGTCCGCATGGGCGTGGGCGACCAGCGCATGGCGCTGAAGCTGAGCCCGCTGTCCACCAAGCCCGTCGAGGACCTGGAGCCGCTCTCGGCCCACGCGCTGCGCAGCTTCACCCGCGCCTACTCCACCGTCCCCGACCAGCCCATCGCGATCTACCTGCGGGCCTGGTCCAAGGTCCTCTTCCGCGGTGAGGCCGAGGCGGTGCGCGCCATGGTCCGCGGCATGCTGGCCCAGCTCGCGGTCTTCCACTCCCCCGAGGACGTGTGGATCGCGCTGTGCGTGTCCGACGAGCGGCGCGAGCAGTGGGAGTGGGCCAAGTGGCTGCCGCACAGCCTCCACCGGCACGAGCAGGACGGCGCCGGCCCGGTGCGGATGATCGTCTCGGCCTTCGGCGAGCTGGAGAACCTGCTGGGCGCGGAGTTCACCGAGCGCCCCGCCGCCGACCCGGACGCCCAGGCCGGCCGGGAGGAGCCCTTCACCGTCGTCGTCATCGACGGCGTCACCGTCCCCGCCGGCCACCGCTTCGACTCCATGGGCTTCCGCAACGCGGTGGTCCTGGACGTCGACGGGGCGCTGACCTGGCGTCCCGGCCGCACCACCCTCCGTCTGGAGGTCGAGGACGGCCAGGTGGCGCTGGTCCGCACCGACCGGGAACGCAAGGAGCAGACCACCTCCCTGGGCGCCCCCGACGCCCTGGGACCGGTCACCGCCGAGGCCCTGGCCCGGCTGCTGGCCCCCTACCGGATGAACACCGGGGGCGTGGACGCCACCCAGCCGCTGTCCAGCGACGTGGAACTCACCACCCTGCTGGGCATCCCCGACCTGTACCGGCACGATCCGCCCACCCTGTGGGAGCGGCACACCGGCAGCGCCCGGCTGCGGGTGCCCATCGCCGTCAGCGCCGAGGGCACCCCGGTGGAGCTGGACATCAAGGAGTCCGCGCAGGGCGGCACCGGACCGCACGGCATGCTCATCGGCGCCACCGGCTCCGGCAAGAGCGAACTGCTGCGCACCCTGGTGCTGGCCCTCGCCCTGACCAACTCCTCCGAGACCCTCAACTTCGTCCTGGTGGACTTCAAGGGCGGCGCCACCTTCCTGGGCCTGGACGAGCTGCCCCACACCTCGGCGGTCATCACCAACCTGGCCGACGAGGTCTCCCTGGTGGCCCGCATGCAGGACGCCCTGCACGGTGAGCTGATCCGCCGCCAGGAGCTGCTGCGCGCGGCCGGCAACTACACCTCCGCCCTGGAGTACGAGAAGGCCCGCGCCGCCGGCACCCCGCTCCAGCCGCTGCCCAGTCTGTTCGTCGTCGTCGACGAGTTCAGCGAACTGCTCGCCGCGCACCGCGAGTTCATGGACCTGTTCGTGGTGATCGGCCGGCTGGGCCGCTCCCTGGGCGTCCATCTGCTGCTGGCCTCCCAGCGCCTGGACGAGGGCCGTATCCACCAGCTGGAGGGCCATCTGTCCTACCGCGTCGGTCTGCGCACCTTCTCCGCCATGGAGAGCCGCGGCGTCCTCGGTGTCCCCGACGCCTACGAGCTGCCGTCGCAGCCGGGCAGCGGCTACCTCAAGAGCGGTGTGGACGCCCTCACCCGCTTCCGCGCCGCCTACGTCTCCGGCCCCTACAAGCAGCGCCGGATCACCGAGCCCTCCCAGGTGGCCAGTCAGGTGGTGCCCTGGTCCTCCGGCTGGGTGGTGCCGCGCGCCCGGGTCGACGCCGACGCCCCGCAGCCGGAGGAGCCCGAGACGGACGGGCCGGAGGACGGGGACGAGAGCGAGGAGGAGAACGCGCAGAGCCTGCTGTCGGTGGCCGTGGAGCGGCTGCGCGACTCCGGCCCGCCCGCCCACCAGGTGTGGCTGCCGCCGCTGGACACCCCGCCCACCCTCGACCAGCTGCTGCCGCCGCTCGTTCCCGACCCCCACCTGGGCCTGACCACCGCCGACTGGCCGCTGCGGGGCAGGCTGACCGTCCCGATCGGCATCGTCGACAAGCCCTTCGAGCAGCTGCGCGACCTGCTGACGGTGAACCTGTCCGGGGCCGGCGGCCATGTCGCCATCGCCGGCGGCCCGCAGAGCGGCAAGAGCACCATGGTCCGCACCCTGATCACCGCGCTGGCACTGACCCACACCCCCCGCGAGGTGCAGTTCTACTGCCTGGACTTCGGCGGCGGCACCCTGGTCGGGCTGACCGGCCTGCCGCACGTGTCCGGGGTCGCCACCCGGGTGGACACCGAGCGGGTGAGCCGCACCGTCTCCGAGGTCACCTCGCTGCTGGCCCGGCGCGAGAAGTTCTTCCTGGACAACGGCATCGACTCCATGGCCACCTACCGCCGCCGGCGCGCGAACGGTGAGTTCGCCGACGAGCCCCACGGTGACGTCTTCCTCGTCGTCGACGGCTGGTCCACCGTCCGCCAGGACCTCGACCGGCAGGTTCCCACCTTCAACGCGCTGGCGGCCCGCGGCCTGAACTACGGCATCCACCTGGTCGTCACCACCGCCCGCTGGGTGGAGCTGTCCGCCGGGGTCCGCGACCAGGCCGGCACCAAGCTGGAACTGCGCATGGGCGACGCGATGGACTCCCAGGTCGGCTCGCGCGTGGCCGCCTCCGTCCCCCGCGTCCCCGGGCGCGGCCTGACCACCGACAAGTTCCACTACCTCACCGCGCTGCCCCGTATCGACGGCGTCGAGGACGCCGAGGACCTCGCCGAGGGCGTCGAGTCACTGGTGGCCGCCGTCACCGAGAGCTGGACGGGCCCGGCCGCCCCGGCGGTGCGGATGCTGCCCGCCACTCTGGCCGTGACCGAACTGCCCGCCGCCGCCGAGGGCGAGTACAACCTGCGCGTCCCCCTCGGCCTGGAGGAGAACCAGCTCTCGCCGGTCTGGCACGACTTCTCCGAGAGCCCCCACCTGCTCGTGGTCGGCGACACCGAGTGCGGCAAGACCAACCTGCTGCGGGTGATCGCCAGGGCCATCACCGGCACCTACTCCCCCGCCCAGGCCCGCGTCATGACCGTGGACTACCGCCGCGAGCTGGTCGAGGCCGTGCCCGAGGAGTACCGCCTGGGGCACGCGGTCTCCATGGACGCCCTGAAGGAGTTCGTCGACGGCGCGGCCCGCGCCATCAAGCAGCGCATCCCCGGCGAGGACATCGCCCCCGCCCGCATGCGGCGCTCCGACTGGTGGCAGGGGCCGCGGCTGTTCATCCTGGTCGACGACTACGACATGATCGGCTCCGGCCCGATGAACCAGCCCTTCGCCCCGCTCTACGACCACCTCGCCCTCGGCCACGAGGTCGGCCTGCACGTGATCGTCTCCCGTTCCGCCGCCGGTGTCGGGCGCGGTCTGAACGATCCGCTGCTGCGCCGCATGCTGGAGGTCAACACCCCCGCCCTGCTGATGTCCTGCCCGCCCGGCGAGGGCTATCTCTTCGGCAACATCAAGGGGCGCGAGCTCATCCCGGGACGGGCTCTGCGGATCGCCCGCCGCAAGAGCCTGCAGGTCCAGACACCGCTGCTGGAGGAGGCCCGGTGACCGGGGCCCGGGCGAGCGGACGCCCGGCGGGCCCCGCGGGGTGCCGCCCGGGCACGGCCGCCCGGGAGCGCTCCCGGGCCCGGCGGGGACGCCCCGGGCACCTGGTACCGCGGTTCTCCCGGCGGGTCTCCCCGGCCGGGGAGACCCGGGACCGCTCCGGGGTGCGACGCTCCCCCTGGGCCCGGCGGCCCGGGAGGTACCCCCGCCCCGGCTGCCCCCGGGGAACGCCCCCTTCCGGCGCCACCGGAACCGTCCGGGGACGCCCGGAGCGAGGACGGCCCCCCGCCGGGCCGGGCCTCCCCCGCGCCCGGCGGGAACACCCACTGCGGGGCACCGCCCGGCAGACCTGTCCGGCCACCGCCCCGGCAGGCGGCGGCCCGGCCCGGCGTCCGGCGCCGTTCACCCGTCCCGCGTCCCCGGGGGTTCCCCCCGGCTGCCGACCGGGGGGAACCCCCGGGGACGCGCGGGCACGGGACGGAAGGGGATCCGTGCACCCCGGCGAGGACACCGTCGGCGGAACCGCGCCCGAACCCGTCCCGGCCACGCCGACCCGAGGGGGCCGCGGAGCGGACGGGAGCCGCCGGGCGGGGCCCGGCGCCCGGTCCGTGGCCTCCGGCGGGTCCGCGGCGTCGGCCACCGTGTCCCGCCGCGCCGCCGCGTCCTCCGGACAGGTCCCGGTACGGGGGCCGCGGCGTTCCCCCCGCGCAAGGCGGGCGGGCCCGCCACCGGCCGCGGGGCGGCCCTCAGCCCGAGCCGGGCAGACCGGGCGGCGTCCAGCGGCGGGCCCGCCCCCGGGGGAGCACCACCGCCAGGGCGGCGAGCAACGCCACCACCCCCGCCGAGACGGCGGCCACGGTGAGTGCCGTGACGCGCGGCCCGGGGTCGGCCGGGGGCCGCACCCGGGCGGCGGGCGGGGCGGCGTACTCGCCCATCTCGGCCGTGGTCAGGGAGAGCGCGGCGTAGGGGTCCACCCGCTTCGGGTTGGCGGGGTAGCCGGTGGCCGTCAGCCGCCGGCCGACCTCGGCGGCGCTCAGTTCCGGATGGCGCTCGCGCACCAGTGCCGCGGCCCCGGCGACGCAGGCGGCCGCCAGCGAGGCGCCGGAGGCGATGTAGTGGCCGTCCCCGTCCGGTCCGGCGCTGACCATCGACGCCCCCGGTGCCGCCAGATCGGGGTCGTGGGAGGGCGGCGCGTCGCGCTGCCGCAGCCCGTCGGGGCCGAACTCGACCACCGCCAGCGCCTCGGGCACCGCCGCCGGCCAGTACGGCCCGCGCGGGGGCTGCCCGCCGTTCGCCTCCACCTCCTCGCGCGACACGGCGTCGGGCGCGGCCGGGGCGACCACCAGGGCGTCCTTGTCCGCGGCGTGCTCGACGGCGGCGGTCAGCTCCGCGCGGCCGGTGCGCAGCGCGTGGCCGACGTAGATGACGTCCGCGCCGCGGTCGGCGGCCTCCCGGATGCCGGCGGCGACCAGTTCCGGGGAGGGCACCCCGCGGTCGTCGGTGCCCTTGAGGGCAAGGATGTCTGCCCCGGGGGCCACCCCCGTGACGCCGCTGTCGGGACGTACGGCCCCGGCGATGAGCGCCGCGGCGAAGCTGCCGTGCCCCGCGCAGTCCTGTCCGGCTGCCCCCTCGGCCGTCACCCGGCCCTTCAGCCCGGGGACGCCGGGCGCCACGCCGGTGTCGACGACGGCCACCGTCACGCCGCTGCCGTCGGCCAGCCGGTGGGCCCGGGACAGGCCGAGGACCGGGACGGCCCACGGGGCGCCGGTGGCCTTCTGCGAGGAGGGCCCGGTGCACGGCTGCCCCTCCCCCAGCCGCACCGGCAGCGGCGGCAGCAGTGTCACGCTCCCCTCCCCGGAGGAGGGCTGCGACGCGCCGGGCGAGGGCTCGGCCCGCGCCACCGGGGCGGTTCCGGCCGCGGCCACCACGGCGGCGGCCAGGACGGCGGCCAGGAGGGGCGTGCGCTTGGCGGGGATGCTCGACATGGCGCGCATGATAGGCACGCTCCCGCGGCGTGCGCCGGTGACCGCGGTGCCCGCCGGGGCGGGTGGCCGGGTACGGCATACTCCGTCCTGAGCTGCCATCGGGCCCGCCCCGCACGGCGCCGTCCACCCACCCGTCCCCCGCTACCGGTTCTCCCCCCGCACCCTCTCCGCGCACCCGCACACACCGCGGCGGGCGGCAGCGACGATCCCCAGGAGGTTCAAGGCGCGTGTCACGGCAGTTGCTGACGGTCGGCTCCCAGGGGCCAGGCGCTTTCGCCACCATCGGTGAAGCCCTGACCCAGGCCCGTACCGGGGCGGTCATCCGCGTCGGTCCCGGCCGCTACCCCGAGAACCTGGAGATCACCACCCGGGTGACCCTGGTCGGCGAGGGCTCCCCGGACCAGGTGGAGATCTGTCCGCGCCGGGGCAGCGCGGTCAGCCTGCGGGCCGACGCGGTGCTGCTCACCGGGCTGACGCTGCGCGGGTTCGACAAGGACAACCCGGTGCTGGACGTCCCCGCCGGCCAGGTGGCGCTGGACGGCTGCACCGTCAACGGGGCCGGCTGGACCGCGCTGCTGACCCGCGGCTCCGGCTCCCTGGCCGTCCGCGGCTGCCGCATCACCAATCCCGGCGGTGCCGGGATCGTGGAGACCTCCCAGTCCCCGAGCACCATTGAGGACTGCGTCTTCGACAACTTCGGCACCTCCGCGGTGGTCATCGGCGAGCAGGGCCGCCCCACCGTGCGCGGCTGCCGGATGCGCGGCGCGCGCGGCAACGGCATCCTGGCCAACGGCGAGTCCGCCGGCGTGATCGAGGACTGCGACATCTCCGGCAGCGACAAGCCCGCCATCGCCCTGGAGGGCCACAGCTCCACCCGCGTGGTGCGCACCACCGTCCACGACACCGCCGTCGGGCTGCTGGTCACCAGCGTCGCCCGGCCCGAGGTGGAGGACACCATCTTCGAGGCGATCTCCACCAACGCCGTCGTCATCACCGGCGGCGCCGACCCTCATCTGCGGCGCTGCACCACCCGCCGCACCCAGCAGAGCGGACTGCTGGTGATGGACCGCTCCCGGGGCGTCCTGGAGGAGTGCGTCTTCCAGGACGCGCGGAACGAGCCGGCCGTCCGCGTCACCGAGGGCAGTTCCCCGCTGCTGCGCGACACGACGGTGCGCGACTGCGGGCACGAGGCCGGCGCGGTGGTCCTCGAACAGGACTCGGTGGCCGAGTTCGACCGGCTGACCGTCACCGGCGCGGCCGGGGTGGGCGTGGCCGTCCGCTCCGCGGCCGACCCGCTGCTGCGGCACGTCCGCATCGCCGGCACCGGCGGCCACGGCATCGAGGCCGCCGACGACGGGCGCGGGCGCTTCGAGCACTGCGAGGTCGAGGACGCCGGCGCGGCGGCCGTGCACATATCCGACGACGCCCGGCCCCGCATCAGCGACAGCGTGCTGAGCTCCCCCGCGGCGGCGGGCGTGGTCTTCGGCAAGGGCGCCCTGGGCGAGCTGCGCGACTGCCGTGTCACCGGCAGCGGCGAGGCGGGCGTCACCGTGGACGACGGCGCCGAGGCCGCCCTGGAGCGGCTGCGGGTGGAGGAGCCGGGCGCCCACGGCATCCACCTGCTGCGCGGCGCCCGCGCCGAGATCACCGACTGCACCGTCACCGGGGCCAGGGGCGACGGCGTCCGCGCCGACACCGACCAGCCCCTCACCCTCACCGGCTGCACCGTGCGCGAGAACCGCGGCGCCGGTCTGAAGCAGACCCGTCCCGGCGAGCACGTCACCGTCGAGCACCTGATCAGCACCGACAACGGCGCCGAGGACGCCTGGGGCGAGAACGCCGCCGTCGGCGCCGCCGACACCGGTTCCGGCTCCGGTTCCTCCGGCGGCTCCGCCGGCCCGCTGGAGGAGCTGGAGACCCTCACCGGTCTGGAGAACGTCAAGCACCAGGTCCGCACCCTGGTCAACCTCAACCAGCTCGCCGAGCGCCGCCGGCGGCTGGGCATGCCCGTCGCCTCGATGAGCCGCCATCTGGTGTTCGCCGGACCGCCCGGCACCGGCAAGACCACCGTCGCCCGGCTGTACGGCGCCATCCTGGCGGAGCTGGGCGTGCTGCGCAGCGGTCATCTGGTGGAGGTCTCCCGCGCCGACCTGGTCGCCCAGGTCATCGGCGGCACCGCCATCAAGACCACCGAGGCGTTCAACAGCGCGCTGGGCGGGGTGCTGTTCATCGACGAGGCCTACACCCTCACCCCCGACGGCGCGGCCTCCAACGACTTCGGCCGCGAGGCCGTGGACACCCTGCTGAAGCTCATGGAGGACCACCGCGACGACGTGGTGGTCATCGCCGCCGGATACTCCGAGCAGATGGCGTCCTTCCTGTCCGCCAACCCCGGCATGGCCTCCCGTTTCACCCGCACCGTGGAGTTCGCCAACTACTCGGTGGACGACCTGGTCACCATCACCGAGAGCATGTGCGCCCGCCACCAGTACGTGCTGGGGCCGGGCACCCGCGAGGCCCTGGCCGTCCACTTCGAGCAGATGACCCGGGACGAGACCTTCGGCAACGGCCGCGCCGCCCGCGGTGTCTTCGAGGAGATGATCGACCGCCAGGCCTTCCGGCTCGCCACCATGACCGACCCCGGCGAGGACGACCTGACGCTGCTGCTGCCGCAGGACATCAGCGAGGCCGCCGCCGCGGTCGCGAGCGGCACCGCCGAGGAGGGCGGGCAGGAGCCCGGTCCGCTGGAGCGGCTGGAGGCCATGGTGGGCCTGGGTGCGGTCAAACGCGAGGTCACCGACCTGGTCAGCCTGCTGTCCACCGCCCGGCAGCGGGCCGCGGCCGGGCTGCCCGCCCCGAAGCTCAGCAACCACCTGGTCTTCACCGGCCCGCCCGGCACCGGCAAGACCACCGTCGCCCGGCTCTACGCCGAACTGCTGCACTCCCTGGGCGTGCTGCGCTCGGACCGCCTGGTGGAGGTGGCCCGTGCCGACCTGGTCGGCCAGTACGTCGGCCACACCGCCCAGCTCACCAAGGAGGTCTTCACCAGCGCGCTGGGCGGGGTGCTGTTCATCGACGAGGCCTACACCCTCACCCCCGAGGGCGGCTCCGGCAACGACTTCGGCCGCGAGGCCGTGGACACCCTGCTGAAGCTCATGGAGGACCACCGCGACGACGTGGTGGTCATCGTCGCCGGGTACACCGCCGAGATGGACCGCTTCCTGGCCTCCAACCCCGGCCTGGCCTCGCGGTTCTCCCGGACCGTGGAGTTCGAGGACTACAGCACCGACGAGCTGGTCACCATCATCGGCCACCACGCGGCCGCCTCCGGCTACGAGTGCGCCCCGGACACCCTGGCCGCGCTGCGCGCCCATGTGGACGCCATCCCGCGGGACCGTTCCTTCGGCAACGCCCGGCTGGCCCGCCGTCTGCTGGAGAACATGATCACCCGGCAGGCCCGGCGGCTCGCCGGCCTGGACCTGCCCAGTGTCACCGATCTCAAGACCCTGCTCCCGCGGGACCTGCCGGACGCGCCCGTGCCCGCGTCGCGGCGGGCCGTCCGGTGAGCACCCGGTGAACACCGGCGGCGGCCGTCAGGACACGGTGGCCGGGGACGCCCCGGCCATCCCCTCCGGCGCGGTCCTCCCCCGGGCCCTGCGCTCCCGGGCCGCACGGGACTGGCTGCCCTCGCTGGCCCTGGCCGTCGCACAACTGCTGTGGTGGCCGCTGGACGCGCTGCGGCACCCCGGCTCGGCGGGTGCGGTGCCGGTGGGGGCGGGGCTGCTGGCGGTGGCGCTGGCGGCGGTGCTGCTGGCCCGGCGGCGGCGGGCGCCGGTCCATGTGCTGGCCGCTGTCACGGCCTTGGCGGCCGTCGCGCCGTCCGTGTCGTTCCCGGGCGCGCTGGACGTGTTCGCCGGGGCCGGGGCGGCTCTGGCCCTGTACACGGTGGCGGTGCGGTACGACGCCCCCACCGCCCTGATCGCGGGTCTGACCCAGCTGTGCTGGCAGCTGGTGTGGTCCGCCGGTCTGCACGGCACCGGCGGGGGCGCCGCCTTCCTGCTGGTCATGGTGCCGCAGGTGGCCGCTCTCGGCGCCGGGCTGAGCCGGCGCCGGCTGCTGCTGGCGCGCCGCGCCGCGGCGGCGCGGCAGGCCGAGGCCGAGCAGGCCCGGCTGCGGGCGGCCGACGACGAACGCCACCGGCTGGCCCGCGAGCTGCACGACGTCAGCGCCCACCATCTGACCTCGGTGGTGGTCTCGGCGGAGGCGGCCCGCCGGCTGGGCGGCTCCCGTCCCGAACTGACCGCCGAGGCGCTGCGGGCCTCGGCCGACGACGGGCGCGCCACCCTGTCCTCGCTGCGCGAACTGGTGGCCGTGATGGACACCCTCCAGCAGGGGGAGCCCTCCCGGGTGTGGCGGCGCAGGATCGAGGAACTGGCCGCCGGTTTCGCCAAGCTGGGCCGGCCGGTCCGGGTGGAGCTGGCCGCGGAGCTGCCGGGGCCGACGGGCGAGACCGCCTTCGGCATCGTGCGCGAGGCACTGACGAACACGCTGCGTCACGCCCCCGGGAGCGATGTCCGGGTCACGGTGCGGCGGCACCGGGGCGTGCTGGAGGTGGTCGTCGACAACGACGCCCCCGACAGCGGCGCGAGCGGCGGTACGGGCGGCGGCGCGGTGCGCGGCCTGGGATCCGGACGCGGCCTGGCGGGGCTGCGCCGGCGCGCGGCGGAGGCCGGGGGACGGCTGGAGGCCGGACCGCGGTCCGGCGGCGGCTGGCGGGTGCGTGCCGAGCTGCCCGCTCCCGGCACGGCACCGCGGGGCGGGCGGCTGCCCCTCCCGGCCGGCCGGCGGGTGGCCCAGGTGGTCGTCGCGCTCCTGGCCTTCTTCAACCCGCTGGTGCCCGTGCTGATGAACGTCCCGGAGGAGCGGGGCCCGTACGACCCGGCGGCCGACACCCTGTACCTGCTGCTGCTGTCCGTCCACGCCCTGCCGCTGCTGTGGCGGCGGCGCGCCCCGCTGGCGGCGCTGGCCGCCGCCCTGGCGTCGGCGCTGCTGTGGCCCGCGGCCGCCGGCTACGGGGCGCTGCCCGCACCGCTGCTGCCGGCGCTGTGGGCGGGCGCGGCGGTGGAGGGCGCGGTGGTGTACACCCTGGCGGCGCACGGCCGTCACGGCGGGCGGGCACGGTGGACCGTGGCCGTCGCCGGCTGTGTCCTGGGGGCGGTGGTGGGCGCGACCGCGGCCGCCGGTGAGCTGCTGCCGCACCGCTTCGGGCCGGCGGCGTACCTGCTGCTGACCGCGGTGGCGGCCGGCGTCCTGACCCTGCTGTTCGCACTGGTGTGGCGGACGGGGGCCGCCACGCGCGACCGGCGTTCCCGGGCCGCGGCCCGGGAGCGGGCCGAACTCGACGCGACGGTGCGGCAGGCGGAGCGGGCGGCGCGGGCCCAGCGGGAGCATGTCGCCGCCGGGCTGCGGGAGGCCGTCATGGAGCGGGCGGAACGGGTGGTGCGCCACGCCGAGGAGGGACGGCTGGCGGAGGTGGCCGCCGAGGCCCGCGCGGCGCTGGCCGCCATGCGGGAGCTGCTGGCCACCCTGCACGAACCGGGCCGGGAGGGCGCGGGCTCCGGCGCCGGAGACGCCGGGAACGCCGGGAACACCGCGCCTTCCCTCGCCGGCGTCGCGGCCGGAGCGGCGCGGAACGAGACGGCGAACGCCGGGTGACCGGGCGGAACGGGTGGTGCGGACGGTACGGGTGGTGCGCTCTCAGCGAGCTCCGGTGGTGCTGCCGGACCTCCGCATCGCCCGCACGCACCAGTTGAGCACGGCGGCGTTGACCAGCGCGGCGACCGAGATCAGCAGCACATAGCCGGCCAGGTTCCCCGCCGGCGGCAGGAACACCAGCAGGACGCTCGTCGGGGCCGTGGCCAGCAGCGGCCACAGGGCGGCGAACGAGGCGTCCTCGTGGTCGACGAAGGCCGTGTCGAAGGCCGCCCATATCAGCAGGGCGCCGCACAGCGCGAGATAACCGCGCGCGGTCCACGTCCCGGCCACCGCCGTCAGGACACGCCGTACGACGTTCATGCGCCTCTCCCCGTTCCCCGCTCCGGTACGCCGCTCAGGTTACCGGCACCGGGCCCCGCCCCCGCCGTACCGGGACGGCGGGGACGGGGGCGGGGCAGAGGCAGGCGCGAGGGGCGAGGGGGCGGGGTCCGTTCAGCCCAGGAACCGGGCGGCGGCGGCGAAGAGCATGGCCGCCGTGGTGACCACCGCGGGCAGCAGGCGCGCCGGCCGGTCCCCGGCCCAGTGGTGGTACTGCAGGGCGGACGCGGCGAGGAGGAACAGGCCGGAGGCGGCGAAGCCGCTCAGGACGGGCACACCGTGTCCCAGCAGCAGGCCGGCGCCGCCCAGCAGTTCCAGCACCCCGACGCCCTGACGGCCCCGGGATGAGAAGCCCAGCCGCGCGGCGGGGGTGCGCGGCAGCAGGCGGCCCAGTACGTTCCCCGCTCCGCTCACCGTGAAGAAGGTGCCGTACAGCACGGTCAAGGCTGTCAGCGTGACGTCCACTCGAGTTCTTTCCGTTCCTGTTCGTCCACGTGCTTCGGTGCTTTGGGGCCGGGGCCGGGGCCGGGGCGGCGGCCCCGTCAGCGGAGGCGGCCGGGGCGCGGGTACGGCCGCCGGCCGCGCCCGTGTCCGGCTCCCCGCCGTCCGCTGCCGCCGGGCACGGCCGTCCCCGCGGCGGGCCCCGTGGGACGGACGGCCTCGACGGCCCGCCCCGGGTCGGGGCGGGGGACGCCGTCCACCTCGTACGGCCGTACCGCCGCCAGCAGACCGGCCGTCTCCGCCAGCGCCCGCCGCTCACGGCGGCAGGCCGGACAGCGGCTCAGATGCGCGGCGACCGAGCCGCCGGGACCGTCCCCGCCGGAGCCGTCCCGGTCACCGCCCAGCGCCCGGAGGGCCAGTCGTTCTCTCACCTGCTCGCAGTCCACGGACCACTTCCCCTCGTCGACCTGTCGGAGTCCATCACCGCAGTTACGCCGCCACCGCCGTGGCGGTTCACTCGCGGCGCTCCGGGATTCGGCCGACGGGGCAGGGACAGGGGCCAAGGACGGGGGAAGGGGGCGGGAGGCGTCTCACCCTTCCGGGAGACCGCGCTCCCGCAGCGCCCTGCGCAGTGCCCGCATGGCGTAGTAGGTGCGGGACTTGACCGTGCCGGGCGGGATCCCCAGGTACTCGGCGGTCTGGGCCACGCTGTACTCCAGGTAGTACATGAGCCTGATCACCTCCCGGTGCTGCCCGCTCAGGTCCTGGAGCGCCTCGGTGACGACCTGGGAGGTCAGGGCCCGGTCCATGCCGTCCTCGACCGTCGCGTCGAGCTCCTCCAGGGCCATGAACTCCACCGGCCGGAGCCGGCACGACCGGTGATGGTCGATCACCAGGTTCCGGACGACCGTGAACAGCCAGGGCCGTGCCTCCCGGGCATCGCCGTCCAGGACGGCGGAGTGCCGCCAGGCCCGGGCGGCGGTCTCCTGCAGGATGTCCTCGGCCTTGTGCCAGTCCCCGCCCAGCAGCCGGGCGGCGTACCGCAGGAGCAGTGTGCCGTGCCGCGCGTACAGGTCCCGGACGAACTCCTCGCAGTCGGCGTGCGGGGGCCGGGTGGGGGGATGTGCGCGGCCGCGGGTGACTGTGCCCCGGCCGGCTTCCGTGCTCCGCCTCATCAGTGTTCTCCTTCGTGGAAGCCCTGGCCTTCGGGCCGGGTGGGGGCACCTCCCGCTTGCGGGGAAGAAACGAAGCTCCTGCGGAGCAGGGCGGGGAAAGCCGGTGCGCCGTCCACCGGCCGACACCTGGTGCTCACATAGGAGCTGATACGGTGTGAGGCGTGACGCAGCAGGTCAGGCGGGCGTATCGGTACCGCTTCTATCCCACGGGCGAGCAGGCGGCAGAGCTGTCGCGCACGTTCGGCTGCGTCCGCCTGGTGTACAACAAGGCATTGGAGGAGCGCACCCGGGCCTGGTACGGCCAGCAGCGCCGGATCTCCTACGTCGAGTCCTCGGCGATGCTCACGCAGTGGAAGAAGACCGAAGAGCTGGCCTTCCTGACAGAAGTGTCCTCCGTTCCGCTCCAGCAGGTACTGCGCCACCTCCAGAGCGCGTTCGCCAACTTCTTCGCCAGGCGCGCGCAGTACCCGCGCTTCAAGTCGAAGAAGAAGTCCCGGGCGTCGGCCGAGTACACGCGCTCCGCGTTCACATGGCGCGACGGGAAGCTGACGCTGGCGAAGATGACGGAGCCTTTGGACATCCGCTGGTCGCGTCCCCTGCCCGACGGCGTGGAGCCGACCACGGCGACCGTCTCCCGCGACGCGGCCGGGCGCTGGTTCGTCTCGTTGCTGTGTGCCGACACCGTCGCTCCGGCCCCGGCCACCACGGCGGCGGTCGGTATCGACGCCGGGATCACCTCCCTGGTGACGCTGTCCACCGGCGAGAAGATCACCAACCCCAGGCACGAACGCCGCGACCGCGCCCGCCTGGCCCGCGCACAGCGTGCGCTGTCGCGCAAGGAGAAGGGCTCGGCCAACCGCGCCAAGGCCCGGGTGAGGGTCGCCCGCATCCACGCGCGGATCACTGACCGGCGCCGCGACTTCCTGCACAAACTGACCACTCGGCTCGTCCGTGAGAACCAAACGGTCGTGATCGAGGACCTCACCGTCCGCAACCTGCTCAAGAACGGCAAGCTCGCGCGCGCCATCAGCGATGCGTCGTGGACGGAACTCCGGTCGATGCTGGAGTACAAGTGCGCCTGGTACGGGCGCGACCTCGTCGTGATCGACCGCTTCTTCCCCTCCAGCAAGCTGTGCGGGGCCTGCGGCACGGTCGCGGCGAAGCTGCCGCTCAACGTCCGCACCTGGACGTGCGACTGCGGCGCCACCCATGACCGCGACATCAACGCGGCACGCAACATCCTGGCCGCCGGGCTGGCGGCATCCGCCTGTGGAGACGGTGTAAGACCTCAACGGGAGTCCTCCCGGACGGGGCAGTCGTCGGCGAAGCAGGAACCCCAGCGGGCGACCGCTGGAACCCCCCTCCCTTGAGGCGGAGGAGGAAGTCAACGAAGGTGCGTCCTCATCCGTCGGTCGGGCAGCTTCGGGTGTCGCCCTCGCGCCTCGACGTCCCGATGCGGGGGGCGGAATCACGCTCGCCGGGGTGTCTTGGCCAAACCTTGTCGCGGTCTTGTCGCCGCCGCGGCACGGCGCCGGTGGCCTCCGCCCCTCGTCACCACGTCGTACGCGCGCCGCGGTTCACCGGTGCTTCCGCTTCCGCGGTGACACGGCAGGAAAGGACGCCGGTGCGTGGGAGGATGGCTCCGTGCCGGCCGGAGGGGAGACCGGCCCGAGGCGAGGAGTGGAGCCATCACCGTCCGTGTGCTGATCGCCGACGACCAGGCCGTGGTCCGCGCGGGTTTCGCCGCCATCGTCGACGCCGAACCGGATCTGTCGGTGGTCGGCCAGGCCGGCGACGGCGCCACGGCCGTGGCGCTGGCGACCGAACTGAAGCCCGACGTGGTCCTGATGGACATCCGCATGCCCGGCATGGACGGGCTGACGGCCACCCGGCTGATCATCGAGGGCGCGGGGACGGCCCGGGTCCTGGTGCTGACCACCTTCGACCTGGACTCCTACGTCTTCGAGGCGCTGCGCGCCGGGGCCTCCGGTTTCCTGCTCAAGGACTCCGAGGCCGACGGCCTGCTGTCCGCGATCCGGGTGGTCGCCTCCGGTGACGGCGTGCTGGCCCCGACGGTGACCCGCCGGCTGATCTCCGCCTTCGCCCACGGCGCCCCCGTCCGGCCCGAGGCCGCCGGCACGCTGGACCGGCTCACGCCCCGCGAGCGGGAGGTGCTCTTCCTGGTGGCCTCGGGGCTGACCAACGCCGAGATCGGCGAGCGGCTGAAGGTGACCACCGGCACGGTCAAGAGCCATGTCAACGCGCTGCTGAGCAAACTGGGGCTGCGCGACCGGGTCCAGGCCACCATCCTCGCCTACGACACCGGCCTGATCAGGCCGCGCGCCACCCCGACCACGTAGCGTTCCCGGGCCCGCGCCACCGGACCCGCGCTACCGGACCGCCGGCCGGTCCGGCCCGGTGGGCAGCCGCACCCGCACCACTCCGGCGGGGTCCAGCTCGGCGTGTCCGCCCGCCGCCTCGGAGCGCAGCCGCAGCAGGTCGGCGACCGGCCCCGCGGCGGCCGAGGGCACCCCGGTGACGGTGACGGTGAACTCCTCCCGTCCGTGCCCCAGCACGACCCGGGCGGCACCGCTGTCCCCCGCGCCCAGTGCCGCCTCCACGACCCGGAAGGCCGACAGTCCGACAATGGCGGGCAGACCGGTCAGCGCGGCGGGCGGGGCGTGCAGCGCCACCCGCCGCCCGTCAGCCCGCCGGGCGCCGCACAGGCCGCCGATGTCCTCGGCGGTCGGCAGGGGCGCGGGCCCGGCGGCCGGTTCCGGGCCCGGCCACGGGTCCGGCGGCCGCAGGGCGGCGGCCAGTTCCCGCAGGGCGGCGAGCGCGGACCGCGCCTCGGCCGCCACGCCGTCCAGCCGCTCCTCCTCCGCCAGGGACACCATCCGGTCCGTCGGGCACCGGACGGCCTCGTACGCGGCACCTCCGGGACGCCCGGGGCGGTCCCCCGTACCGGACGGGCCGTCCGGCGGGAGGGCCGCCACCAGCCGCCGCAGCGCCGTCAGCATCTCGCGGCCGGTGCGCACCGCGAGCGTCCGGGTCTCCTCCCGCAGCTCCGGCCGCCGCCCGCCGAGCCGCCGCGCGGCGTCGGCGCTCACGACGACCGCGGCCAGCTGATGGGCGCACAGGTCACACCACTCCCGGACCAGCCGCCCGTACGCGTCCCGCGCCACCCGCCGGCGCGACGCGCGCCGGACACGCCGCAGCGCGGCCCCGGCGCCCAGCACCGCCGCGGCGCACAGGAACACCCACGGCAACACGTACGGGACCGGACTCGGAACCGCGCTCAGCGCCGCGGCGGGGGTGGTCTCTGTCATGTCGGTACGAGCCTACGAACAGGGCGGCGCCGGGCGGATCCCCCGGTGGTACGGGGCCTTCTCCACCCGGGGATAGAGACACCTATCGTGCCGTCGGCCGAGGAACGGGCCACGAGTGGCCGCGATGCTGGTCACATGACGTTTCCGCAGCCCGCCGGGGCAACTCCGCACCGCCGGTCCGGCCCGTCGGCCCGGGTCCGGACCGGCCGGGGGACCTTCCTCCCGCCGCCTTCCGCACCGCCGGTCCGCGCCCGGCACCGCACGGCACCGGCGGACGTCTGCCGGGCGCGTGCGGAGGCGGCGCACGGCGTCCCCGCCGGGGAGCGGGGCCGGGCCCGCGGTCTGTGGTTCGGCCTGCTCGGTCCGCTGGAGGTCCGCAGGGCGGGTGACCCGGTCGACCCGGGACCGCCGCAGCGGCGCGTGCTGCTCCTCCGTCTGCTGCTGGAGGAGGGGCGGTTCGTCGGCGCGGACCGGCTCTGCGAGGACCTGTGGGCGGGCCGTCCGCCCGCCAAGGCGCAGGCCGCGCTGCACGCGCACCTCAGCAGGCTGCGGTCCGCGCTGGAGCCGGACCGCGCGGCACGGGAGCGGGAGCCGCTGCTGGTCCGCGGCCCCGGCGGGTACGCGCTGCGCGCCGACGTCTCCGCCCGGGACTCGGCCGGTTTCGAGCGGTCCCTGGAGCTGGCCCGCGGTCTGCTGGCGGACGGGCGGCCGGCGGCGGCCCGTGCGGAGGTGGACCGGGCGCTGCGGCTCTGGCGCGGTCCCGCGCTGGCCGAGGCGGGCGACCACCCCTTCGCCGCCGAGGAGATCCGGCGACTGGAGGAGGCCCGGATCACCGGCCGGGAGCTGCACGTGGAGGTGCTGCTGGCCCAGGGGTGCCGGGGGCAGGCGGTCGCCGCCGCGCGTGCCCTGACCGACCGGGAGCCGCTGCGGGAGTCCTGCTGGGACCTGCTGCTGCGCTCGCTGCGGCAGGCCGGACGCCCCGCCGAGGCGGTGCGGGAGTACGAGCGGTGCCGTCGGCTGCTGCGGGCCGAACTGGGGGTGGAGCCCGGACCGACGCTGCGCCGGCTGAACGCCGACTGAACGAGCCATCCGGCAGCACCGGCCCGTGCTGCCGCCGGCGGGCTGAGGAACCACCGGCGGTGCGCACCCCGCCGCGACAGACGACAAATCGACACAACCACACAGCCACACAGTGATTCGCCGACACGGCGACTCCAGTGCACGAACACCACGAGAGGCAGAACAAGATGAACGACAACCAGCCCGGCACCCTGCGGCGGATCGCCGACAGCGTCGCGGACAACTGGATCGCCCGGGTCTACCTGGCGGTCTGTGCCGCCCTGCTGCTGTGGGTGGCCTACGACGCGGCCTTCGTCCAGCACGAGGACGCCTCGTTCGCGGGGATATGGCCGATCCTGTTCACCCTCCCGACCGGGCTGATCAACACCTTCGGCCCCGACGAGGGAACGGCCGCGGCGGTGTCCTACTTCGTGCTGACCCCGGTGGCCGCGGTGGTCAACGCCTGGCTGTTCAGCGCCCTGCTGCGCAGGCTGCGCGGCCGGGCCGTCCACGCCTGACCCCTCGCGGCCGGCTGCTCCGGCCGGTGCGGTGCCGTCGGTGCCGCACCGGCCGGAGCAGCCGCGCGCCCGGGAGCGCGGCGGGGAAGACGGGAGGCTCCGGGGGAAAGACGGGAAAAGCCGGGGAGGCTGTCGAACCGGTGCGCGGGGCTGGCTACCGTAGGGGCGTGATCGATGCCGACGACGTCCGCCGTATCGCGCTGTCCCTTCCCGAGACCGTGGAGAAGGAGGCGTGGCGCATGCCCACCTTCCGGGTGGCGGGCAGGATGTACCTCACCGTCCCGGACGACGAGACCTCCATCGCGGTGCGCTGCCCCCGGCACGAGCGCGAGGAGCTGATGGCGGCCGAGCCGGAGAAGTTCTGGGTGCCGCCGCACGAGGCGTCCTCCGCCTGGGTGCGGG
Organism: Streptomyces carminius; assembly: GCF_002794255.1. Classification (GTDB taxonomy): domain Bacteria; phylum Actinomycetota; class Actinomycetes; order Streptomycetales; family Streptomycetaceae; genus Streptomyces; species Streptomyces carminius. Next base: position 60,344 of record NZ_PGGW01000065.1, on the reverse strand, counting down.
TACGGCTGGCGGCCCTGGAGGATCTGGCCGAACTGCGCGATGTGGTCGTCGACTCCTGGCGGCAGGCCGCACCCGACCGGCTGCGCGAGGCCCATCCGGCGCTGGTGCCGGGCGCGGAGGCCGCCGGCGGGCGGTGAGGCCGCGGGCCGTGCGGCCCGGGAGGGGGAACCGGTCCCGTCCGTGCCGGTCCGCGTCCGCCCGCGTACATCCGGGCCCGTCCCCGCTAGTCGTGGGCGGGGAACGCGGCGGCGCTGACGTTGGGTGCGGCGGCGCTGGTGACGCGGTAGCGGCCGTTGGGCAGCGGTTCGGAGGTGGTGACGACGCGGACGGTGAGCGGGCCGGCCCACTCGTAGCCCTTGCGCTCCCCGTAGCGCGCCAGGTTCTCGGCCAGGACCTGGCCGCCGTGCCGTGCCAGTTCCCCGGAGACGCCCTCGGGGAGCTCCACCTCGTAGAGATTGGGGGCCACCACCCGGCTGTGACTGCACACCACGGCCCGGGCGTCGCACTCCCGGCGCAGGGCGGTGAGCAGTTCGGCCTCGGCCGGCTCCCGGCGGAGGATCCTGTCGAGCAGCGCCCGCTCCCAGCGTTCCATCCTCTGTTCCCAGCGGCTCAGCGTTCCCATGGAGGAACGACTGCCCCCGGCGCTTCGTCCCATACGTCCGCCTGGGCGGGTACGGCCCGGCGCCCGGTGCCCTCAGGCCGCGCGCCCGGTCCGCTCCGCCGCGGAGGAGGCCGCCGGGGCGGGCGCCGGGGCGGGCTCGTCGGGCACGGCACGCAGATGGCGCCTGCGCGAGGCGTGCCGCGGCGCCCCCGGGTCACCGCCGAGCATGTGTTCCTCGTAGCGCCCCAGGGCGACCAGGACGCACAACATCAGGGGAGGTATGACGAAGGCTGCGACAACCACGGACACTCCATTCCGAAAAGGGCGTTACGTGCGTCGCGTTGCCTCGCGCCTCCGGCTGAAACCCTGTCGTGACCTCGCCGTTACAACCATCCGCTGCGGCGGAAGGCCCGGTACAGGAAGCCCGAGAGGAGGGCCATGCCGCCCACGGCGAGCGGATAGCCGTACGCCCAGCCCAGTTCGGGCATGTGCTGGAAGTTCATGCCGTACACACCGGCGATCATGGTGGGGATGGCCAGGATCGCGGCCCATGCGGAGATCCGGCGCATGTCGTCGTTCTGCCAGGTGCCCACGCGGGCGAGCTGGGCGTCGAGCACGGAGTTGAGCAGCTCGTCCAGCGAGCGGACCTCGATGTCGGTGCGGTACAGGTGGTCGGCCACGTCGCGCAGGTACGGCTGGAGGTCCTCGGGCCACCGGACGTGCGGGCCGTCGAACAGCTCCCGCACCACCGGGACCAGGGGCTGGACGGCGTCGCGGAACTCCAGCACTTCCCGTTTGAGCGAGTAGATGTCCTCGGTGACGTCGTCGCGCGAGGGGGAGAAGACGCACCGCTCCAACCCGGTGAGTTCCCTCCGCACCTTGTCGGCGGCGTCACTGTAGGCGTCCACCACCACGTCCAGGACGGCGTGCAGGACCGCGGCGGGCCCGAAGCGCAGTGTCGTGGGGTCGGCCGCCAGCCGACGGGCGGCCTCGGCGGCCGGATCGGCCCCGCCGTGCCGGACCGTCACCACGAAGCGGGGACCGAGGAAGAGCATCATCTCCCCCGTCTCCACCTCGACCTCCTCCGGCAGGTACCACAGCGTCTTCAGCGCCACCGCCAGCAGTTCGCCGTACCGCTCCCACTTGGGGCGCTGGTGGGCCTGGACGGCGTCCTCGACCGCCAGCGGATGCAGCCCCAGACCCTCGGTGAGCCGGTCCATGTCGCGTTCGGAGGGGGCGTCGAGGCGCACCCACCCGAACTCCTCGCCGGCCAGGTCCCGCAGGTTCTCCAGCACCGCCTGCCCCGCGTCGGCGGCCTGCCCGCAGTCGACCTCCCGGGCCTCACCGGATCCCTCCCGGTAAATCACACACTCCATGTCACCCGGATGCTTCGGCGGGCCGGATTCATGCCTGGCCGACCTGACAGACACCTGCGGCACGGGGCGACGGCCGGGGCGGCGGGCTGCCAGAATCCGAGCCATGCGTGCTGCCTACATCGAGGAACTCGGTGGGCCGGACGTCATCCGCCACGGCGAACTGCCCACCCCCCGGCCGGGCCCGACCGACGTTCTGGTGAACGTGGAGGTCACGGCCGTCAACCATGTGGACACCTTCGTGCGCTCCGGAGCGTGGCGCACCCCGGTGGCCTTTCCCTTCGTGATCGGCCGCGACCTGGTCGGCACGGTGGCCGCCGCGTCCCCCGGCGCGCCCGGGTTCGCGGCCGGCGACCGCGTGTGGTGCAACAGCCTGGGCCACGCCGGGCGGCAGGGCGCCGCCGCCGAGCAGGTGGTCGTACCGGCGGACCGGCTCTACCACCTGCCCCCGGGAGTGGATCCCGTCGCCGCGGTGGCCGTGGCCCATCCCGCCGCCACCGCCCATCTGGCGCTGTTCACCCACGGCCGACTGCGTGCCGGGGAGACCGTCGTCGTCATCGGCGGCGCCGGCAACGTGGGCGGTGCCCTGGTCACGATGGCCGCGCGGGCCGGTGCCCGGGTCGTGGCCACGGCGAGCGCCCGGGACGCGGAGCGCTGCCGGGCGCTGGGCGCCGTCGAGGTGGTCGACCGCCGGGACCCCGGCGTCCTCAAGCGCCTGCGGGAGGCGTGCCCGCACGGCGCGGACCTCTACGTCGACACCTCCGCCGGGAACGACCTGGAGGGCGCGGTCGACCTGCTGGCGCGGCGCGGGCGGGTGGTGCTCCTGGCCGGAATGCGGACCCGGCCGGTGCTGCCCGCCGGGCCGCTCTACCTCAAGGACTGCTCGGTCGTCGGTTTCGCCATCTCCCAGGCCACGGTCACCGAACTGGCGGACGCGGCCGCGGCGATCAACCGGCTGCTCGCCGAGGGGGCGCTGCGCCCGCCGGCCGTCGAGCCGCTTCCGCTGAGCGCCGCCGCCGAGGCGCACCGCCGGCTGGAGACGGGCGCGGTGCGCGGGAAAATCGTTCTCCGCGTGACCGGGGCGGAGGACTGAGGATGACGACTTGACGGACCATTACGGCGCCCGTTGACCGGCCCCGGTGATTCTCGCAGCATTTTCAGCATGAGCGAATCAATCATCGACACCTCTCCTCTTTTCGAACTCCGCGCCGATATCCATGTGCCCGCCTCACCGCTGGAGGTCTACGAGGTCGTCAGCGATCTCGGCCGCAGCGGTGAATGGAGCCCGGAATGCCGGGGCGGTGAGTGGATTTCCGGCGAACCCCGCACGGTGGGGGCCGTCTTCCGCGGCGAGAACCTCCGCGGCGAGGACGTGGTCGGCTGGGCGCCGCTGGTCCGCGGCACCTGGTACACCGAGGCCAGGGTGGTGGCGGCCGAGCCGGGCCGTACCTTCCGCTGGATGATGCTCTCGCACGCCCGCGAGGACCAGGAGAGCGTCTGGGGCTTCGACATGGCGCCCGCGGCCGGCGGCTGCGTACTGACCCACCATTTCCGCATGGGCCGGGCCACCGCCGGAATTCACAAGATAGTGGCCGACCTGGACGAGACGGACCGCAAGAAGTTCGTCCAGGACTGGACGGAGAAGCTCGAAAAGGATCTCGACGAGACCCTCAAGCGCATCAAGGGCGTCATCGAGAAGCAGTGAGAAGGAAACTCCCGCCGGACGCACGAGAGAGCGAAAAATGCTTCTGCAGCGTATAGGAAACCGGGGAATCCGACTGGGCACTCTCTTCGACCGGGCGGCGGCGCGCCACCCGGCGAGCCCGGTGATCCTCGACCACGATCTCGACATCGCCCCCGAGCGCGGCCGCCGGCTGACCCTGACCGAGGTCGCCGATCTGGTCGACGACTTCGCGTCCCGGCTGTGGGCCGCCGGGATCCGGCCCGGCGAGTACGTCGTGGTCCACAAGACCGACGGTTTCGACATCTCCCTGCTGGCCTGTGCCGCGGCGCGGATCGGCGCGATCCCCGCGCTGCTGTCGCCCAAGCTGGACGGCGGGACCGTCGCCGAGCTGGTGCGCCGCGTGAACCGGCCGTACCTGGTGACCGACCAGGCCAAGCTGGACGGCGAACTGCCGGAGAAGGTCTTCGAGCTGTCCGAGCGGGTGCTCCTGACCTCCGGCGACCACCCGCGGGCCACCCCGCTCGCGGAGTTCGCCGGCGTCCGGCGGGTCTCCCCGGTGCGGATGGCGCCGGACCATCCGACCCTGATCACGCACACCTCCGGGACCACCGGCACGCCGAAGCTGGCCGTCCACACCGGTTTCACCTTCCAGTCCCGCTACCGGCCGCAGGCGACCGTGGTCCTCTCCGCCGTCCGCAGGCGCGAGCCGGTCGCGATCCACGTGTCCTTCGTGCACTCGCGGATGTTCACCGCCATGCCCATCTCGGTGCTCCAGGGGCACCCGCTGCTCATCCTGCGGGACGACGACCCGGAGAGCGTGGGCACGCTGTTCGCCCAGTGCCCGCCGGGGCTGATCGAGGCGCACCCCAACACCTTCCTGCGCTGGGAGGTGCTGGCCGACGACCCGCGCGAGCCGCTGGCCAACGTGAAGTACTTCTCCAGCACCTTCGACGCCATCCACCCCCGGACGGTGCACCGGCTGCTGGGCGCCTCGCGGCGCCGGATGCCGCTGTTCGCCCAGGCGTACGGGCAGAGCGAGGTCGGCCCGATCGCGGCCCGCACCTACACCCGCAGGCGCGGCGCCGAAGCCGACGGCCGGTGCGTGGGCGCCCCCTTCCCCGGCATGACGGACGTGCGGGTGGTCAGCCGCGACGGCAAGCCGCCCACCAAGGAGAACCCCGGGTACATCGAGGTCCGCAGCGACGGGCGGATCGTCACCTACCTCGGGGAGCACGAGCGCTGGAAGAAGCAGGTCAACGACGGCTGGTGGCGCATGGGCGATCTGGGCTACCGCACCAGGTGGGGCTGTCTGCACCTGCTGGACCGCGAGGTCGACCGGATTCCCGGCGTCGACAGCACGCTGGAGATCGAGGACAAGCTCTTCGCGCGGCTGCCGGAGCTGGTGGAGGTCATCATCGTCCCCGACGCCGACCGCCGCCCCGTGCCCGTGGTGTGCACCCGGGACGACAAGCCGCTGGACCCGGTCGCCTGGCAGGCCGCCACGGTGGGTCTGCCGGCGATGGCCGAGCCCGTCCACTGGCGGCTGGAGGACCTGCCGCAGACCGCCACGACGAAGATCAAGCGGCTCGAGCTCGCCCGCCTGCTGACCGCGGGAGGCGATCGGGCGTGAGCCGCGTCCGCCGTGTGGTCCGCCGGCCCGGTGCGCGGTGGACCGCGAGGGGAGTCCGCCGGGACCTGCCGCCGTGCGGGTCCGGCGGCCTCCCGCCGCTCCGGGTGGTGCGGCCGTGACCGTACGACGCACCTCCCGCTGGCTCACCGGCTGGGATCCGGAGGACGAGGAAGCGTGGCGGCGGGGCGGCCGGCGCGTCGCCCTGCGCAATCTGGCCCTGTCGGTCCTCGCCGAGCACATCGGGTTCTCGGTGTGGACGATGTGGTCGGTCCTGGTGCTGTTCCTGTCCCCGGAGATCGGCTTCGCCTTCGGTCCGGACGAGAAGTTCCTGCTGGTGGTGGTCCCGACCCTGGTCGGCGCGGCGCTGCGGCTGCCGTACAGCCGGGCGGTGACCCGGTTCGGCGGCCGGAACTGGACCGTGTTCTCCTGCCTGGTGCTGTTCGTGCCCACCCTGCTGACGCTGTGGGCCGTGCGGCGGCCGGGCACCCCGCTGTGGGTGTTCCTGCTGATCGGCGCGGCGGCCGGGGTCGGCGGCGGCAACTTCGCCTCCTCGATGACCAACATCGCCGCGTTCTTCCCTCGGCGGCACCAGGGCTGGGCCCTCGGGCTCAACGCGGGAGGCGGCAACCTGGGGGTCGCCGCGGTCCAGCTCGTCGGGCTGCTGGTCATCGCCACGGCGGGCGACACCCACCCGTCGTACGTGGTGGCGGCCTACCTGCCGCTGATCGCCCTGGCCGCGCTGCTGGCCGCGTGGAAGATGGACAACGTGGACGCCGTGCGCGCCGGCCCCGGCACCCTGCGCCGGGCCGTCGCGTGCGCCGACACCTGGTGGATCTCACTGCTGTACGTCGGCACCTTCGGTTCCTTCATCGGCTACGGCTTCGCCTTCGGCCTGGTGCTGCAGACCCAGTTCGGCGCCACCCCCCTGGAGGCGGCCGGCCACACCTTCCTGGGGCCGCTGCTGGGCTCGCTCTCCCGCCCGCTGGGCGGCTGGCTCGCGGACCGCTTCGGCGCGGGCCGGGTGACCCTGTGGAACTTCGCCGGGATGGCGGCGGGCACCGTGGTGCTGCTGGTGGCCGCCGGACAGAACTCCCTGCCCCTGTTCACGGCCGGCTTCACGGCGCTGTTCGTGCTCAGCGGGCTCGGCAACGGCTCGACGTACAAGATGATCCCGGTGGCCTTCGCCCGGCGTGCCGAGGAGGCCGTCACCGCCGGGCACGACGCGGCCACTGCCTTCGCCGAGGCGCGCCGGCTCGCCGGTGCCGCGATCGCCGTCGCCGGGGCGGTCGGCACGCTCGGCGGGGTGGCCGTCAACCTGGCGTTCCGCGCCGCGTACGGCGACGGATCCGGGTCCGGGGAGCCGGCCTTCGTCGCCTTCCTGTGCTACTACGCGCTGTGCGTACCGATGGTCCTGGCCCTCCGGCCGCGGCGCGGGCGGTCCGGTGCCGCCCCGGCCGCACCCGTACGGCGGGAGGTCACCCGTGTCTGAGACGACCGCCGGGGCCACCGCGCCGGGGGCGGACCGGGCGACGGCACCGGCGACGGCGCGGGTGGCGACGCACTGCCCGTACTGCGCCCTGCAGTGCGGCACGCTGCTGGGCCGCGAGCACGGCGCGGTGACGGTTCGTCCGTCCGCCTTCCCGGTCAACTCCGGGCGTCTGTGCCAGAAGGGCTGGACCGCCCCGTCGGTCCTGAGCGCCCCGGACCGGCTGCGCGCCCCGCGGGTGCGCGACGGTGACGGCCGGCCGCGGCCGGCGGGCTGGGACGAGGCACTGGACCTGGTGGCGGAGCGGCTGCGCGCCGTCCGGGCCGAGCACGGCGCGGACGCCGTCGCCGTCTTCGGCGGCGGCGGGCTGACGAACGAGAAGGCGTATCTGCTGGGCAAGTTCGCCCGGCTGGCGCTGGGCACCTCGCAGATCGACTACAACGGCCGGTTCTGCATGTCCTCGGCCGCCGCCGCGGCCAACGCCGCCTTCGGCGTGGACCGGGGGCTGCCGTTCCCCGTCACCGACCTCGGCGCGGCCGAGGTGATCCTGCTGGCGGGCGCCAACCCGGCCGAGACCATGCCGCCGCTGATGCGCCACCTGGACCACGCCGACCTGGTGGTCGTCGACCCGCGCCGCACCCGCACCGCCGAGCGGGCCGCCCTCCACCTGCAGCCCGCGCCCGGCACCGACCTGGCCCTCGCCCTGGGCCTGTTGCACATCGCGGTCGCCGAAGGCCACCTCGACAAGGAGTACGTGGCCGAGCGCACCACCGGCTTCGACGCCGTCTGGAGCCGGGCCGCGGCCTGGTGGCCCGAACGCGCCGAGCGCGTCACGGGCGTGCCGGCCGCGGAGCAGTACGAGGCGGTGCGCGCACTCGCCCGGGCCCGGCGGGCGTACGTGCTCACCGGCCGGGGCGTCGAGCAGCACAGCAAGGGCACCGACACCGCGGCCGCCTTCGTCAACCTGGCCCTGGCACTGGGCCTGCCGGGCCGCCGGGGCAGCGGCTACGGCACCCTGACCGGGCAGGGCAACGGACAGGGCGGCCGCGAGCACGGCCAGAAGACCGACCAACTGCCCGGCTACCGCAGCATCACCGACCCGGAGGCGCGGGCCCGGGTGGCGAAGGTGTGGGGCGTGGACCCCGGCTCGCTGCCCGGTCCCGGTCGCAGCGCCTACGAGCTCCTCGACGCGCTCGGCACCGAGGGCGGCCCGCGCGCGCTGCTGGTCTTCGGCTCCAACCCCGTGGTCTCCGCGCCCCGCGCCGCCCACGTCACCGAGCGGCTGGCCGCCCTGGACCTGCTGGTGGTGGCCGACTTCGTGCCCTCCGAGACGGCCGCCATGGCCGATGTGGTGCTTCCCGTGGCCCAGTGGGCCGAGGAGGAGGGCACGATGACCAGCCTGGAGGGACGGGTGCTGCGCCGCAGGGCACTGCTGCCGCCCCCCGCCGGGGTCCGCACCGACCTGGAGGTCCTGCACGGCCTGGCCGTCCGCCTGGGCGAACCCGGCCACCGCTACCCCACCGATCCCCGGGCGGTCTTCGACGAGCTGCGTGCCGCCTCCGCCGGCGGCCGGGCCGACTACTCGGGCATCACCTACGACCGGCTGGAGGCGGGCGAGGCCCTGCACTGGCCGTGCCCGCGGACGTCCGGCGCCCCGCACCCGGGCACCCCGCGGCTGTTCCTGGACCGCTTCGCCCACCCCGACGGGCGGGCCCGGTTCGCCGCGGTGGACCACCGCGAGCCCGCGGAGCCGGTCACGGCGGACCGTCCCCTGTACGCCACCACCGGACGCGTCCTGGCCCAGTACCAGTCCGGTGCCCAGACCCGGCGGGTGCCGGAGCTGAACGAGGCCGCCGGCGAGGTCTTCGTCCAGGTGCACCCCGACACCGCCGAACGCTTCGGCCTGGAGGAGGGACAGCTCGCGCTGGTGTCCTCGGCGCGCGGCGGCACCGTCGCGCGGGTGCGCCTGGACGGGACGCTGCGTACCGACACCGTCTTCCTGCCGTTCCACTTCCCGGGGCGGGGGCGGGCCAACCTGCTGACCCGTCCCGCGCTGGACCCGGTCAGCCGGATGCCGGAGTTCAAGGTGTGCGCCGTGCGCGTCGAGCCCTGGGCGGAGCCGTCGTGAGCGGCGTCCTGGTCGTCGGTTACGGACCGGCCGCGCACCGGCTGGTGGAGCGGCTGCGCCACCACGGCCACCACGGTCCGGTCACGGTCCTCGGTGCGGAGCCGGCCTGCCACCGCCCCCTGCTGACCTCCGTGCTCGCGGGCGAGCTGCCGCCGGAGGCGGCCGTGCCGCCGCCTCCTCCCGGGGACACCCGGGTGCTGCTGGGGGTGCGGGCCGTCCGCGTCGACCGGCGGGCCCGCGCGGTGCACACCGACGACGGGAGCGTCCACCCGTACGACACACTGGTGCTGGCCACCGGGGCCCGCCCGGACGTCCCCCGGCTGCCGGGCGTCCCGGGCGAGGGGGTGCGCACGGTGCGGTCCCCGGCCGATGTCACCGGCCTCGCCGACGGTCCGCGCAGTGGTCCCGGTGGCGGTCCCGGTGGCGGGCCCGGTGGCGGGCCCGGTGCGGGCCCGGTGGCCGTGCTGGGCGGCGGAGTCCTCGGCGTGGAGACCGCGTTCGCGCTGCGCCGCGCCGGACGCGAGGTCACCCTCGTCCATCCCGGCCCGCACCCGATGGACCACCTGCTGGACGCCCGGGCCGGGGCCCTGCTCGCGGCCCGGCTGGCGGAGTACGGCGTCCGGCTGTGCCCCGGGCGGCGGGCGGTGGAGTACGCGCCCGGGAAACTGACCCTGACGGACGGCCGGATGGTCGGGGCCGACACGCTGCTGCTGTGCACCGGGGTGGTCCCCGACACCCGGCTCGCCCGGCAGGCCGGCCTGCCGGTGCGCCGGGGCGTGGTCGTCGACGACCGGCTGCGCACCGGCGATCCCCGTATCCACGCGATCGGGGACTGCGCCGAGCACGCCGGACAGGTGCCGGGGCTGCTCTCCTGCGCCTGGGAGCAGGCCGAGACCCTCGCCCGGCTACTGGCCGGACAACGGGTCCGCCACCGGCCGGCCAGGACCGTCGTCCGGCTCCGGGCCCCCGGGACCGACCTGGCCGTCCTCGGTCCGCCCGGCGCCCCGGGCGACGAGTCGGTGACCCTGTCCGACCCGTCCCGCGGCCGCTACGCCGCGCTGACGCTCGACGGGGACCGGATCACGGGCGGGGTGCTGATCGGTCTGCCCCGGGCCATCGCCGCCGTCAGCCGGCTCCACGACCGCGACCTGCCGGTGCCCGCCGGACGGCTCGCCCTCCTGCTGGGCAGCGCCGCGCCCGGGCCCGGCCGGGTCGAACTGCCGGACGACACGGTGCTCTGCTTCTGCAACAACGTCACCAGGGCCGCGCTCGCCGCGGCCTGGCGCGCCGGTGCCCGCGACCTGCCCGCACTGGCCGCCGCGACCCGGGCGACCACCGGCTGCGGCACCTGCGCCGACGACGTCCGGCGCCTGTGCGAGACGCTGCCGGCCGCCGCGCGGTGACGTCCGGGACGCACGCCCCGGCGGACCGCCGCGGACCGGGGAACGCGAGAGAACGCGAGGAATCCGGAAGGACCGCCACCCATGACCCGCACACTCGTCGTCGTCGGCCACGGCATGGTGGGCCACCACCTCGTCCAGCACCTGCGGGCCCGTGACCCGGCCGGCACCTGGCGCGTCACCGTCCTGGCCGAGGAACCCCGCCCCGCCTACGACCGGACCCGGCTCTCCTCCTGGCTGGCCGGCCAGGGCGACCACGGTACCGGCGGCGCCGCCGGGCCCGCGCCGGCCGGACCGGACCCGGCGGCGGACCCGCGGGTGGAACTGCGGCTGGCCACCCCGGTCACCACCGTCGACCGGCACCACCGCGCGGTGCGCACCGCGCACGGCGACCTCGTCGGCTACGACGCGCTGGTGCTCGCCACCGGCTCGCGCCCCCTCGTACCGCCGGTCCCCGGCCGCGAACTGCCCGGCTGCTTCGTCTACCGCACCGTCGAGGACCTCGAGGCCGTCCGCGCCGCGGCCGTCCCCGGCCGTCCCGGTGTCGTCGTCGGCGGCGGCCTGCTGGGCCTGGAGGCCGCCGGGGCGCTGCGGCGGCTGGGCATGCGCCCGCACGTCGTGGAGCTGGCGCCGCACCTGATGCCGGCGCAGCTCGACGGGGCCGCCGGGCGGCTGCTGGCCGGGTACGTCACCGAACTGGGCCTGACGGTGCGCTGCGGTACGGCCCTCCGGTCCGTCGAGGCGGGTCCCGGCGGCCGGGTGCGCGCGGTGGTCCTCGGCGACGGCACCGAACTGGAGGCCGATCTGGTGGTGTTCTCCACCGGGATCCGGCCACGTGACGAACTGGCCGCGCCGGCGGGCCTGGAGACGGGCCCGCGCGGCGGCTTCCTGGTGGACCGGCGCTGCCGCACCGCCGATCCGCACGTCTGGGCGATCGGCGAGTGCGCGGCCGTGGAGGGCCGCTGCTACGGGCTGGTGTCGCCCGGCTACCGGATGGCGGAAGCCGTCGCCGACCAGTTGCTGGGCCTGCGCGACGCGTCCTTCCCCGGCGCGGACCTGTCCACCCGCCTGAAGCTGCTCGGCGTGGACGTCGCCAGTTTCGGCGACGCCCACGCCTCGGCACAGGGGGCGATGGAACTGGTCTACGCCGACCGGGCCGCCCGGACGTACGCCAAGCTGGTGCTCGCCCCCGACGCGGGCACCCTGCTGGGCGGGATACTGGCCGGGGACGCCGGTGCCTATCCCGTGCTGCGCTCGCTGGTCGGGCGGGAGCTGCCCGCCTCCCCGGAGCGGCTGCTGTCCTCGGCGCGGTGCAGCCGCCGCAGCAGTTCCCCGGCCCACTCGGGGCGGTAGTCGTCCAGCCGCGGGAAGCCGTCGCCCTTCAGCGGGTCGCCGTGCCAGGCGTACACCGCCCCGGGGTTGTGCGCGCGGTAGCCGCCGGGGGCGAACAGGTGCGGGCTGCCCTGGATCTCCGGTCCCCGCGCGGTGCGCCACTGCTCGTACACCTCGGCCCGCCCGGCGCCCCGGGCCAGTGCCTCGGCCAGCCTCCCGGCGTCCACGTGCGGGCACTGCCCGGCGACGTCCAGGATCACCGCGTGCATGCTGACGCACCGGCTGTCGGTGTAGTACGCCCGGCGCAGCGCGGCGTCCAGCTCGTCGCTGCCGCGCAGGCCGCCGATCTCCGGGTCCTTGGCGGCCTGGACGGCCTCCATGGCGGGCAGCAGGGTCACCGGGTAGGTCCACTCCGGCGCCGACCAGCGCCGCCAGCCCAGTTCGGGCAGCCGGCCGGCGATCACCGCCACCTCGGCGTCGACGATGTACTTCGGGTTGGGCACGCCGTTGAACAGCTCCAGCGGGAAGGCCCGGTGGTCCACCAGCACCGGCAGCGCCAGGCGCTCGGCGGCGCGGTGCAGCGTGTGCAGGGCGAGCGTCGCCCAGGGGCAGCTGATGTCCGACCAGACGGTCACCACCGGCGTGCCGTCGTCCCGCGCGGTCCCCAGGACGGTCATGGTGTGCGGTCTTCCTCTCTGCTCCTCCGGGCGGACCCCGGCGGGCCCGCCCGGTGACGGACACGGTCGTCGTGCCACGGCACCGTACGTCACCCGATGCGGCCCCGCCGTCCCGACCTGACACAGTGCCGCCGCGACCTGACACAGATGCCGCGCTGTGTTGGAGGCCGCCGCGGCACCGGTTGCACGATCGTTGCGGTCCCCCGACCGTCACGGCGCCCGCCGCCGACGCGTCCACCGTCGCACCGTCCCCGTCGCAACACGCTGAAGCGAGGATCGGCGAATGTCCCGACGAGAGCAACACCCACCGCGTGCCTCCTCCTCCGCGGCGGCGGGGCGGGGCGGCACGGTGGTCACCGAGACCACCGCCGGCCGGATCGCCGGAGTGCGCACCGGCCGGGTCACCGTCTTCCGGGGGGTGCCCTACGCCGCGCCCCCGGTGGGGCGGCTGCGCTTCGCCTCGCCGCGCCCTCCCGAACCGTGGGGCGGAGTGCGCGAGACCACCGCGTTCGCCCCGCCGTCCCTGCAGGGCGACTACCTGCCCGGCAGCGCCGAGGACAGTCTGTACGCCAACGTCTGGACCCCCGGTGTCCGGGGCCGCCGCCCGGTCCTGGTCTACGTCCACGGCGGCGGCTGGCTGCTGGGGGCGGGAAGCGAGCCGGACTACGACGGCGCCCGCACCGCGGAACGCGGCGACCTGGTCGTGGTCACCTTCAACTACCGCCTGGGCGCCTTCGGCTGGGGACTGCACGAGGACCTCGCGGACCCCGCCACCGGCTCCTTCGCCAACTGGGGCCTGCAGGACCAGGCGGCGCTGCTGCGCTGGGTGCGGGACAACGCCGAGGCGTTCGGGGGCGACCCCGGCAACATCACGCTCGCCGGCACCTCCGCGGGCGGTTCCAGCGCCTGGCAGCTGAGCCTGCTGCCCGAACTGCGCGGCATCGTGCGGCGGATCGTCGCCGTCAGCACCAAGCACGTGTGGGCGCCGGCGAGTTCGACCACGCCCGAGGAGTCCCGCGCCGTCTTCGAACGGCTGGCACGGCGGTTCGGCACGACGGTGCCGGGTCTGCGCCGGGTACCGGCCGCCGCGCTCCGCGACGCCTGGGACGGGACGTTCTCCGGTGATCCTGCCGGGCGCGCGGTGGAGGGCTGGCGCGAGTACCGGGGCCCGGTGGTGGACGGGCGGTGGATGCGCGGGTACGACCACGCGCTGCCCACCCCCGCCGTGCCGGTGATGTGCGTCTTCGCCCGCACCGAGGGGTCGTTCTTCACCACCGGTCCGGGCTACCCCTTCGACGGCCCGCTCCCGGCCGACGAGGCAGGGCTGCGCGCCGCGGTGCGCGCCGTGCTGGACAAGTGCGCCGCCAAGGTCGGCGACGAGCAGGTCGGCGAGTGCCTCGCCCACTACCGGGAGGCCCTGCCGGCCGCGGGCCGGGCCGCCGACCCGGTGTCGCTGTGGACCGAGGTGTGGGGCGACGCGCTGTTCCGGTACCAGATCGTCCGGCTGGCCGAGCGGCACGCGCGGGAGGGGAGGTCGCCGCAGTACGTCATGGAGTTCGCCCACCCGGTGCGCCCGCCGTACGCCGGCACGCCGCACGAGGCCACCTCGAAGTTCCTCTTCGGCACCCACCGGCTGCCGGTCCACGCCCCGGTGTACGGGGACGGGCCGCTGGAGCGGCGGATCTCCGACACCCTGATCGACCTGGTGGCCTCCTTCGCCCGGAACGGCAGACCCACCAGCCGGCACGCCCCCGCGTGGCCGGTCTTCGATCCCACGGAACCCACCGCGATGATCCTCGGCGGCGCCCCGGTGGCACGGACCGGCCGGCTCTCCGCCCTGCCCCAGCTGCGGTACTGGGACACCGCCGGCCTGGTGCCCCGGACCTGAGCGCCCGGGCCCGCGGCGGACACCGCCACAAGCCGCCGGGGACCGCCGGGGACCGCCCCCCTCTTCCCGTCGCTCGCCCTCACCCCCTCTCATCGGAAAGGAGCCCACCTCCCATGTGCGGACTCGCAGGCTGGGTCGGCTACGACCGCGACCTGACACGGCACACCGACACGGTGTCGGCCATGGCGCGGACCCTGGAGTGCCGGGGGCCGGACGACCACGGCACCTGGGTGTCGCCCCACGCCGCCCTCGGGCACCGCCGGCTGTCGGTCATCGACCTGGCGGGTGGCCGGCAGCCGATGCACGTCACCGGCGCGGACGACGGCCTGCCGGTGATCGTCTACACCGGCGAGGTCTACAACTACCGCGAGCTGCGCCGGGAACTGACCGGACTCGGACACACCTTCCGCACCACCAGCGACACCGAGGTCGTCCTGCACGCCTACCTGGAGTGGGGGCAGGAGTTCACCGAACGCCTCAACGGCATGTACGCGCTGGCCGTCTGGGACCCGCGCGTCGAGGAGCTGCTGCTGGTGCGCGACCGCATGGGCGTCAAGCCGCTGTTCTACTACCCCACCCGGGACGGGGTGCTGTTCGGCTCCGAGGCCAAGGCGATCCTGGCCCACCCCGAGGCCCGGGCGGCGGTCGACCGCGAGGGGCTGGCGGAGATCTTCGCCATCATCAACACCCCCGGCCACGCGGTCTTCAAGGGCATGCACGAGGTGGTGCCCGGCACCGTCGTCCGCTTCACCCGCGGCGGCCGCACCACCCGGACGTACTGGGAGCTGCGGGCCCGCCCGCACACCGACGACCTCGACACCACCGTCGCCCGGGTCCGCGAGCTGCTGGAGGACATCGTCGAGCGCCAGCTCGTCGCCGACGTGAAGGTCGGCACCCTGCTCTCCGGCGGCCTGGACTCCAGCGCCATCACCGCGCTCGCGGCGAAGGCGCTCCGGGACCAGGGCGCCGAGGAGCGCATCAAGGCGTTCTCCGTCGACTTCCGCGACAACGAGCGGGACTTCAAGGACAACGGCATCTGGCTGGACCCCGACACCCCGTACGCCGTGGAGGTCGCCCGGCACTGCGGGGCCGAGCACATCGTCGTCGAGCTGGAGAACTCCGACGTCCTGGACGAGGACGTGCGCCGGCGCGTGCTGCTCGCCCAGGACCTGCCGGTCTCCACCGGCGACATGGAGCACTCGCTCTACCACCTGTGCAGGGCGCTCAAGGAGCGGGTGACGGTCGCTCTGTCCGGTGAGACCTCCGACGAGCTGTTCGGCGGCTACAACTGGTTCTTCGACCGGGAGGCGGTGGAGGGCGACACCTTCCCCTGGTACGACGCCTGGCGCCGGCTCGGCGGCCTGGCCGCCGTCCGGGAGATCGGCCTGTGGGACCGGCTGGGAATGGAGGAGTACGTCAAGCAGCGGTACGCCGAGGCCCTGGCGGAGGTGCCGCGGCTGGCGGGCGAGACCGGGATCGAGGCGCGGATGCGCGAGCTGTCCTACCTCAACATCAGCCGCTGGGAGAAGTTCCTGCTGGACCGCAAGGACCGCATCAGCATGGCCACCGGCCTGGAGGTCCGGGTGCCGTTCACCGACCACCGGCTGGTGGAGTACGTCTTCAACGTCCCCTGGGAGATGAAGAACTTTGACGGCCGGGAGAAGAGCCTGCTGCGCGCGGCCACCGCCCATGTGCTGCCCGAGTCGGTGCTCAGGCGCAAGAAGAGCCCCTACCCCTCCACCCAGGACCAGGGGTACGTACGGGCGCTGCGCGACAAGGTGGCCGCCCTGCTGCGCACGGACTCGCCGGTACTGGAGCTGGTCCCGGCCGCCGGCCTGCGCGCACTGCTGGACAAGCCGCTCGAGTCCTACGCCGGGCTGGGCGGTCTGTGGGGGACCCGGGCCGTCATGGAGCGCCTGGTGGAGTACGACGCCTGGGTCAGGGAGTACGGCGTGCGGGTCGAGGACTGACGGGCCGGGCCCCGCCCGGTCCCCGGCCCGGCCGACGCCGAGAAGGGACACGATGCGATGGTCAACTCCGAACCCGCCGCCGTGGTCGACGACTCGCCGGAGTGGGGCAGCGCGCGGCTCGACCTGGACGCCTACCTCGCCCGGGTCGGCTACGACGGACCGCGCGACAACTCCGGGGAGACGCTGCGCCGGCTCCACCGGGCGCACATGGGCACGGTGTGCTTCGAGAACGTCGACATGGTGCTCGGCAGAACGGTCTCGGTCGATCTGGCGAGCATCGAGCGGAAGGTGGTGCGCGCGGGTCGCGGTGGCTACTGCTACGAGTCCAACCTGCTGTTCGCGGCGGCGCTGGACCGCCTCGGCTTCCCCGTCACCCGGCTGCTGGCGCGCATCCGCGAGGGCGACCGCAAACGCCGGTTCCGTTCCCACACCTGTCTGCTGGTGCGGGCCGACGACACGGTGTGGCTCGCGGACCCCGGCTACGGCTACGCGGGTCTGATCGAGCCCATCCCCTGGCGGGAGGGCGCCGTGCGCACCGTCGACGGCTGGACCTGGCGGCTGGTGGTGGACGAGGGCCACTGGGTGCTGCAGTCCCGGCGGCCCGGGGACTGGTTCGACCTGTACGCCTTCCGCCCGGAACCCCAGTTCGCGGTCGACTACCAGGCCGCGCACTACATCAGCTCGACCAGACCGGGCTCGCCCTTCGTCGGCCGGCTGGTGGTGCAGCGCGGTCTGGCCAAGGCCCGGTACCTGCTGCGGGACAACGTGCTGGTGACGGAGTACCCCGACGGGCGGGAGGAGCGCGAGAGCCTGTCCGCGCGGTCCGTGGTGGACGTCCTGCGGGGCGTCTTCGACCTCCCCCTGGACGAGGAGGACGAACGGCTCCTGCTGCGCTTCCTCGCCCGCTTCTGACCCACCGTCCGCGACCCGGGCACAGACCGGGCACCACAAGGGCGCGCTCCCCGGCCCGGGGGGGCGCGCCCCGCGCCGTTTTCCGGGGGCCCGTCCCGGGGAGCCCGGCATGAATCCTGGACATTATTCATCCGGAATCCGCTCGCGCAAGCTCCGGCCGCTCCCCGGGGGCCGCGACTTGACGGAGTCCCCGCCAGGTGACGAAGTGCCGCCACCGGCGTTGGCAGGCTCCGCGGCCCGGCCCAGGATCGAGATGACGGCCGAGGACCGCGGCCGGGACCGCCCGGCACCACCGCCGGCGCCGGCGCCGTCCGTACCGCCCGCCCGCCGTCCCGCCGCGACCGGACGGACGGCCCGGCGGCCGAACGCACGAGGAGTCCCCGGGGCGGCGCCCCGACGGGCCGGTCCGCCGTTCCGGCCCCTTCACCCCTGGAGGCACAGTGGAGACCCTTCTGCCCGATGTCCGGCGAAAACCGGCCCTGCAGCAGCCGGAGTGGGAGGACACGGCACTGCTGAGGCGGGTCCGGAAGGAACTCGCCACCCGGCCGCCGCTGGTGCGGCCCCGGGACCTGCGCAGGCTCCGCGCCCTGCTGGCCCGGGTCGCCGCGGGAGAGGCCCAGGTCGTCCAGGCGGGCGACTGCGCCGAGGACCCGGCCGAGAGCACCCCCGGGTACGTCGCCCGCAAGGCCGCCGTACTGGACCTCCTGGCCGGCACCCTGAAGATGATCACCCACAAGCCGGTGGTGCGGGTGGGCCGTATCGCGGGCCAGTTCGGCAAGCCGCGCTCCAAGCCCGTCGAGCGGGTCGGCGACCTCGAACTGCCCGCGTTCCGCGGCCACATGGTCAACAGCCCGGAGCCCGAGCCGGAGGGCCGGCGCCCCGACCCCCGGCGCCTGCTCACCGGGTACGAGGCGGCCGCCGCCGTCATGCGCCATCTCGGGTGGCACGGCCCCGGGCGGCGGGCGGCCGTCGAACCGCCCGTGTGGACCAGCCACGAGGCCCTGCTGCTCGACTACGAACTGCCCATGGTCCGCCCCGGCGAGGACGGCCGCCCGGTGCTGGCCTCGACGCATCTGCCCTGGATCGGCGAGCGGACCCGGCAGCCCGACGGCGCCCATGTCGCCCTGCTCGCCCGGGTCGGCAACCCGGTGGCCTGCAAGGTCGGCCCCGCCATGACCGTTCCCGAGCTGCTCGGCCTGTGCGAACGGCTCGACCCCCGGCGGGAGCCCGGCAGGCTGACCCTCGTCGTCCGGATGGGCGCCGAGGTGGTCGCCGACCGGCTGCCCCCGCTGGTCGATGCCGTACGGACCGCCGGGCATCCGGTCGTGTGGCTCTGCGACCCCCTGCACGCCAACACCGTCACCACCCCCGACGGCCTCAAGACGCGCTATCTGGAGACGGTCGAGCGGGAGGTGCGCGACTTCCAGGCCGCCGTCCGCTCACGGGGCGGCGTCGCCGGGGGGCTCCATCTGGAGACCACCCCGGACAACGTCACCGAGTGCGTGTCCAACGCCTCCTACGCCGACCGGGTCGGCACCAAGTACACGACCTTCTGCGATCCGCGGCTCAACCCCTCGCAGGCCGTCTCCGTCGCCTCCGCGTGGCGCGGCTGACCGGCGCACGGCACGCGTGCGGCACGCGTGCGGCACACCCAGCACACCCGGCCGGCACATCCGGCCGGCACCGTTCCAGCACTCTGGGAGGAACTCCACATGGACAGTCGGGTGGCCCTCGTCACGGGGGCGGCCGGAGGCATCGGGGCGGCCGTCGTCCGCGCCCTGGGCGAACGGGGCGCGGTGGTGGCCGCCGTCGACCGGGACGGGCCGCGGCTCACGGAGCTGACGGAGAAGCTGGCCGCGGACGGGCTGCGGGTGCGGGCGTTCCCCGCCGACGTCACCGACGGCGGCCGGGTGGCGGCGGCGGTCGACGAGGTCGAACGGGTCCTCGGCCCGGTGGAGTACCTGGTCAACGCCGCGGGGGTGCTGCGCCTGGGCGAGGCGCACACCCTGACCGACGCGGACTGGGCGGCCACCTTCGCGGTCAACGTCAACGGCGTCTTCCACGTCTGCCGGGCCGTGGTCGACCGCATGATCCCCCGCTCGCGCGGCGCGATCGTCACCGTCACCTCGAACGCCGCGGCGGTCCCGCGCACCGGGATGGCCGCGTACGGCGCCTCGAAGGCGGCGGCCGCCATGTTCACGAAGGCCCTCGCCCTGGAGGTCGCCCGGTACGGCATCCGGTGCAACCTGGTGGCCCCCGGTTCCACCGACACCCCCATGCTCCGGTCGATGTGGCACGACGAGTCCGGCCCGCGGGCGACCGTCGAGGGCCGGCCGGACGCCTACCGGGTCGGCATCCCGCTGAAGCGGATCGCCCGGCCTTCGGACATCGCGGAGGCCGTGGTGTTCCTGCTGTCCGACCGCGCCGGACACATCACCATGCACGACCTCACGGTGGACGGCGGGGCCTCCCTGGGCGCGTGACCGCCCCCGTGACTCCCCGCCCCACGGCACGGGACGCCCCCCACGGCACGGGCGCGCACCGGCCCCGCACGGGGCGGGCGGAAACCATCCGCTTCAGGGGAGCGATCCCCCGCCGGCCGCGGCCGGTGATTCCCCCACCAGGAGACTGTATGGCAGGCATAGGGGCCATCGAGCCCTATCCGATGCCGGCAGCGGGCGACCTGCCGGACAACACCGCCGGGTGGAGCGTCGACCCCGCCCGGGCGGTGCTCCTCGTCCACGACATGCAGCGCTACTTCGTGCGGTTCCTGCCCGAGGGGCTCCGCGACGAACTGCTGCGCAACACCGTCGCGCTGCGCGAGCACTGCGCCGCCCGCGGCGTCCCCGTCGCCTACACGGCGCAGCCCGGCGGCATGACCGCCGAACAGCGCGGTCTGCTCAGGGACTTCTGGGGGCCGGGCATGCGCGGCGAGCCCGGCCAGCGGCGGATCGTCGAGCCGCTGGCCCCCGCCCCCGGGGACTGGGTGCTCACCAAGTGGCGCTACAGCGCCTTCTTCCGCACCGACCTGGCGGAGCGGATGCGCGCGCACGGCCGCGACCAGCTCGTGGTGTGCGGGGTCTACGCGCACATCGGCGTGCTGGCCACCGCCGTCGACGCCTTCACCCGCGACATCGAGACCTTCCTGGTGGCCGACGCGGTGGCCGACTTCTCCGCGGCGGACCACCGGATGGCGCTCGACTACGCCGCGCGCCGCTGCGCCGTGGTGCTCGGCACCAAGGAGGTCCTGGGATGACCGGCGAGATGCTGGACCGGATCCTGGCGGCGGACCCGCCCGCCTTCGCCCTGCTCCACCGCCCCGAGACGACCGGGGTCGGCGTCCTGGACGTGCTGGTCGGCGAGGTGTCCACGCCGCGGACCCTGGCGGAGATCCCGCTGCCCGGCTGCCCCGGCGGGCCCGACTCCTCCGGCGCCCCCGGCGGACCGCGCCACGACGTACTGGCGCTGGTCCCCTACCGGCAGATCGCCGAGCGCGGCTTCGCCGCCCCCGACGACGGGACGCCGCTGGTCGCGATGGCGGTCACCGGGCAGGAGCAGCGGTCGGTGGCCGAGGTGCTAGCCCGGATCCCGGACGACCCGATCGAGCTGTCCGGCGGCCGCTTCGACGTCACCGACGAGGAGTACGCCGAGACCGTCCGCCGGATCGTCGCCGACGAGATCGGCACCGGCGAGGGCGCCAACTTCGTGTTCCGGCGCTCCTTCACCGCCGACATCACCGGCTACACGCCGCGCGCCGCCCTCACCTTCTTCCGGCGCCTGCTGGAGCACGAGTCCGGCGCGTACTGGACGTTCGTCGTCCACACCGGCGAGCGGACCCTCGTCGGCGCCACCCCCGAGCGGCACGTCAGCCTGCACGGGGGCCGGGCGGTGATGAACCCCATCAGCGGCACCTACCGCTATCCGCCGGGCGGGCCCACCCTGCCGGAGGTGATGGAGTTCCTCGCCGACCGCAAGGAGGCCGACGAGCTGTACATGGTGGTCGACGAGGAACTGAAGATGATGGCCCGGATCTGCGAGTCCGGCGGCCGGGTGGTCGGTCCGTTCCTCAAGGAGATGGCCCGTCTCGCCCACACCGAGTACTTCATCGAGGGGCACAGCACCCGCGATCCGCGGGAGATCCTGCGCGAGACGATGTTCGCGCCCACCGTCACCGGGTCCCCGCTGGAGAACGCCTGCCGGGTCATCGAGCGGTACGAGCCCGCGGGGCGCGGCTACTACAGCGGTGTCCTCGCCCTCGCCGGCCGCGACGGACAGGGCGGTCACGCCCTGGACTCCGCCATCCTCATCCGCACCGCGGACATCGACCGCGGCGGCCGGCTGCGGATCGGTGCGGGCGCCACCCTGGTGCGCCACTCCGATCCCGGCGCGGAGGCCGAGGAGACCCGGGCCAAGGCGTCCGGCCTGCTCTCGGCGCTGGAGACCCGCGGCACCGAACGGTTCTCCGCCCATCCCGGCGTCCGCGCCGCCCTGGAGCGGCGCAACCACGGCATCGCCGACTTCTGGCTGGCCGGGACCGGGGCGCGCGAGCGGCACGATCCCGCGCTCGCGGGCCGCCGGGTGCTGGTGGTGGACGCCGAGGACACCTTCACCGCGATGATCGCGCACCAGTTGCGCGCCACGGGACTGGAGGTGACGGTGCGCCGGTTCGACGAGGAGTACTCCTTCGACGGGTACGACCTGACCGTCATGGGCCCGGGGCCGGGCGATCCCCGCGCGGAGGACCACCCCAAGATCGACCGGCTGCGGTCGGCGGTGCGGAGCCTGCTGGCGCGGCAGCGCCCCTTCCTGGCGGTCTGCCTCAGCCACCAGGTCCTCTGCCGGCTGCTCGGCCTGCCGCTGGTCCGGCGCGAGGTGCCCAACCAGGGCGTGCAGCGGGAGATCGACCTGTTCGGCTCCCGCGAGCGGGTGGGGTTCTACAACACCTTCGCCGCCCGCTGCGGCGAGGACAAGATCGACTGCCCGGGAGTGGGCGTGGTGGAGGTGAGCCGGGACGCGGCCACGA
Source organism: Streptomyces carminius (assembly GCF_002794255.1). Taxonomy (GTDB): domain Bacteria; phylum Actinomycetota; class Actinomycetes; order Streptomycetales; family Streptomycetaceae; genus Streptomyces; species Streptomyces carminius. The sequence continues at coordinate 38,240 of NZ_PGGW01000065.1, read as the reverse complement.
ACGAGGTGCACGCGCTGCGGGGCCCGCACTTCGCCTCCACGCAGTTCCACGCCGAGTCGGTGCTCACCCGGGACGGTGTGCGCATCGTCCGGGGACTGCTGGCCGGGCTGCCGGGTGTCTGACCGCCCGGCCGGCCGGGCCCGGGCCGCACCGCCGGCCCCGGGCCCGGCCGGCCGCCGGTACGTAGCATCTGTGCCATGCGGATGAGCGAAGGCGTGGAGTGGGCCCTCCACAGCATCCTCAACCTGGCCTGGGCCGGGCCGGAGCACGCGGTGTCCGCCGCCCGGCTGGCCGCCTACTACGACCTTCCGCCGGCGTACCTGAACAAGCAGCTCCAGGCACTGGTCCGGGCGGGCCTGGTCTCCTCCGGCAGCGGGCCGCGGGGCGGCTTCCGGCTCGCCCGGCGGCTGGAGGACATCACCCTGATGGACGTGGTGGCGGCCGTGGAGGGTCCCGAGGAGGCGTTCCGGTGCGCGGGAATCCGGCTGCGGGCACCGCGGGGCCGCCCCCACGAGGACGGCCCCGTGCCCGAGCCCGCCGAGGACTGCCAGATCCACCAGGCCATGCGGGAGGCCGAGCTGGTGTGGCGGCGGGAGCTGGCCGGGCGGACCCTGGCGGACGTCAGGGACCGGGTGGAGCGGGTCTCCCCCGGTGTGCCGCGGCGCGCCCGCCGCTGGTTCGCGGCGGCCCGGACCACGTCCTGAGTTCCCGGTCCGGGCCGGGACACCGGGGCCCCGTTCCCCGGCACCGGCACCGGCACCGGGGACCTCAGTCCAGCTCCAGCCGGACCAACTCCCGGCGGGACCCGACACCGAGCTTCGGGTAGGCCTTGTAGAGGTGGTGCTCGACGGTCCGGGGGCTGAGGAAGAGCTGCGCGGCGATCTCCCGGCTGCTGCTCCCCCGCGCCGCGAGCCGCACCACTTGCAGCTCCTGGGGGGTCAGCCGGTCGATCAGGTTCGCCGCGGCCGTCCGGGCCGCCGTGCCCGGCTCGCCGGTGGCCCGCAGTTCGGTCCGGGTCCGCTCCGCCCAGGGGGCGGCGCGCAGCCGTTCGAACGTCTCCAGGGCCGACCGCAGCGGTGCGCGGGCGTCGGTGCGCCGCCGGGAGCGGCGCAGCCACTCGCCGTAGAGCAGCTGGGTGCGGGCCCGTTCGAACGGTCTGCCGTCGCGCGCGTGCAGCCGCAGCGCCTCGGCGTAGTGCTCCTCCGCGTCTCCGGCCGCCTCCCCCGCCGCCCCGCCGACCGCCTCCTCGGTCAGGGCCCGGCAGCGCAGGGCGACCGCCCGCGCCCAGGGGCGGCGGCCGGCCGCCGCCCAGGTCTCGAACCGGCGCAGCGGCTCCTCCGCGCGGTCCCGGCTGCCCAGCCGTGCCGCCGCCTCGACCTGGTCCGCGGCCGAGGCGACGAGCAGTGCCGGATACTCCCCGGACCCGGCGCCGGACTCCCCGGACGTCTCCAGCCGCCGCAGCGCGGCCTCGTGGTCCCCGGTGCCCAGCTCCAGCAGGGCCAGGACGCCGTCGGCCGCCGCCCGGTCGGCCTCCGGCGCCTCCCGGGCCAGCCGGCGGCACCGCTCCGCGTCGCCCTCGACGGCCGCAACCCGGGCCGGTACGTCCCCGAACCAGTCGGTGCGCCGGTGCGGGCCGGTGTCGCGGGCGATCTCGGCCGCCTCGGCGGCCGACGCCTCGGCGTCGCGGTGCAGTCCGGCCAGCACCTGGGTCCGCGCCAGGATGTGCAGCACCTGCGGCAGCGCGCCGATCAGCCCGTGCTTGCGGCGGCGTTCCACCTCGGCGGCGGCCAGGGCCAGCACCGCGGTGTCGTCACCCAGGATCACGGCGCTGTGCAGGACGCGCATGCGCTCCGCCTCGTCGTCGGCCTCCCGGTCGGCCACCCGGTGCCGTTCCAGGAACTCGGCCACCAGCGGCAGCCCGCCGGTGTGGTCGCCGTCGGCCAGCCGGGCCATGCCCCGCACCAGGAGGTCGGGACGGCCGACGGCCGCCAGGTGCCGGGCGGCGCTGCGCACCGCGGACCGGTCGCCGCAGGACCAGGCGTAGGTGGCACCGGTGCGCAGCAGGGCGGCGGCCCGTTCCGGGTCCGCCCCGGCCGCGCGCTCGATCAGCAGCCGGGCGGCCCGGCGCTGGTCGCCGGTCTCGAACACGACGGCCGCGCGGATCGGGGCGAGGTCGGCCAGTGCCGCCGGCTCGTCGGCGCACGCCTCCGCCTGCTCGGCCAGTTCCCCGGCCGGCCCCGCCTGCCCGGCCGCGAGGGCGAGACCGGCCGCCTCGCCCAGCCATCCGGCCCGGGACGCGCGGTCGGTGGTGAGCCGGGCGGCGTGCCGGTACAGGCCGGCCGCGGCGGCGTAGGCGCTGCGGTGGCGGGCCCGCTCGGCGGCGGCGGCGAGTTCGGCGGCGATCCCCGGGTCGGGTGCCGTGGTGGCGGCGGCCAGGTGCCGGGCGCGGCAGTCGGGGTCCGTCGCCGCCTCGGCCAGGGCCCGGTGCACGGCGATCCGCCGGGCCAGTACGGCTCCCTGGTAGGCGGCGGACGCGATCAGGGGGTGGCGGAAGGCGACGCTGCTCTCCGTCACGAGCACCAGCCGTTCCCGTTCGGCCTCCTCCAGGTCCTCCAGCCCCACGTTCATCGACTGCGCGGCCTTCAGCAGCATGGGCAGGTCGCCCCGGCCCTCGGCCGCCGCGATCAGCATCATCAGCCGGGTCCGCTCGGGCAGCCGGCCGATCTGGGCGCGGAAGGAGGTCAGCACCCGGTCGGCGACCGGCAGGGGCATCGCGCGGTCGGGGTGCTGCCGCTGCGCGGCGGCGAACTCGATCAGCGCGAGCGGGTTCCCGGCGGACTCGGCGATCACCTGCTCGCGCAGTGCCGGGGCGAGCCCCCGGTCGGCCAGCAGCCGGGCCGCGTCCCGGGGGTCCAGCCGGGACGGCCGCAGTTCGGTGAGGCCCTGGGCGGTGAACCCCTCCTCCCGGGTCGCGAACACCATCGCCACCCGCTCCGCGGAGAGCCGCCGGGCGGCGAACAGCAGCGCCTCGGCGGTGGCCCGGTCGAGCCACTGGGCGTCGTCGACCAGGCACAGCAGCGGCTCCTCGTCGGCCAGTTCGGCGAGGAGGGTGAGGACCGCCAGACCGGTGAGGAAGCGGTCCTGGCCGGACAGCCGGCCGGCGCCGAGCACCGCTCTGAGGGTGTCGGCCTGCGCGCCGGGCAGCGCCGCCAGCCGGTCCTGGACCGGCCACAGCAGCTGGACCAGGCCGCCGAAGGCCAGGTCCGCCTCCGGCTCGACGCCCCGTACCCGCAGCAGGCGCAGGCCCCGCCGGGGCGCGGTCCGGGCCAGCCAGTCCAGCAGCGCCGTCTTGCCGATGCCCGCCTCGCCGCGCAGCACCAGCGCGGCGCTGCGGCCGGAGTCCACGGCGGCGAGCAGCCCCTCGAGCTCGGCCTGCTCGGTGGACCTGCCGTACAACACGAATCCGACCTCCGCTCGCCCTCGGTGATCCGGCGGACCGCCTCCGTAGGTGCCCTGCCAAATCTACGTAAGGAACATCAGAAAACCTACTGATTCGGTGGGCCTGACCTGCTCCTACCTTCGTTCCCAGGTTGTTCGGTACCCACGGAGGAGACCATGGACGAACTCTTCGAGCCGCTGCGGCTGGGCGGCCTGACCCTCCCCAACCGGCTCGTGATGGCCCCGATGACGCGCAGCCGGGCGTCCAAGGGAGTGATCAACGACCTCGCGCCCGAGTACTACTCCCAGCGGGCCGGCGCGGGCCTGATCATCACCGAGGGCACCCAGCCCAGCGTGATCGGACAGGGCTACATCGACACCCCGGGCCTGCACTCGCCGGAGCACGTCCAGGCCTGGCGGAAGGTCACCGACGCCGTCCACGGCGGGGGCGGCCGGATCTTCGTGCAGCTGATGCACTCCGGCCGGGTCGGCCACCCCAGCCTCTACCCGGACGGCGCGCTGCCGGTGGCGCCCTCACCGATCGCCTCGGGCGAGCGGATGTACACCCCGCAGGGGATGCTGGACCACCCCGTGCCCCGGGAGATGACGCTCGACGACATCGCGGCCACGGTCGAGGACTTCGTCTCCGCCGCCCGTCTCGCGGTCGAGGCCGGCTTCGACGGTGTGGAGCTGCACGGCGCCAACGGCTACCTCATCCAGCAGTTCCTCGCCGACGGCTCCAACACGCGCACCGACGGCTACGGAGGGTCGGTGGAGAACCGGATCCGCTTCGCCGTCGAGGTCGCCCGGGCGGTCGGCGACGCGATCGGCCCGGAGCGGGTCGGCATCCGCCTGTCGCCGGGCAACACCGCCAACGGCATCCGGGAGAGCGACCCCGCCGGGCTGTACGGGGCCCTGATCCGGGCGCTGGCGCCGTACCACCTGGCCTATGTGCACCTCATGGAGTTCGGCCACCGCGAGGTCACCGAGCTGATCCGCCGGGAGTGGCCGGGGACGCTGATCCTCAACCCGCACGCGACCGGCACGGAGGAGCGGGTGACCCCGGAGGCGGCCGCCGAGGTGCTGCGCGGCGGACTGGCGGACGCGGTCGCCCTCGCCTCGCTCTGGCTCGCCAACCCCGACCTGCCCGCCCGCATCAGGGCCGGCGGTCCGTACAACGAGCCCGACCCGTCGACCTTCTACGGCGGCGACCACCGCGGTTACACCGACTACCCCACGCTCGGCGGCTGATCCCGGCGGTCGCGCCCCGGCACAGCCTCCATTCCACGTAGGAGGAACGATGAGCGAATCACTGGCCGAGCCCGGCGTCGTCCCCTCCGCCGGACGCGGCCGGGCGGCGGCACCCGGTCCCGCCCGGACCGGAGCCTTCTGGCTGGCCCTGCTGGCCGGACCGCTGTCCTTCGGCATCGCGGGCCCGGCCCTCGTCCTGGACGACGTGGCCGCGGCTCTCGGTGTCCGGACCGGGGCGGCGACCTGGGCCGTGACGGCGTTCGGCTGGGGCATCGCGGTCGGCACACCGCTGCTGGCCGGGCTGCTGGGGCGCCGCGGGCTGCGGGCCGCCCTGACCGTCTGCGGCCTGCTGGTGGCGGCCGGCGCGGTTCTGGCCGCGGCCGTGCCGGTGCTTCCCGCCGTGGTGCTGGGCACCGCCCTGCAGGGCCTGGGCACCGCCGGGCTGACGGCGACCGCCATGAGCCTGGCGGTGACACCACTGCGGATGGGCTGTGTCACCGCCTCGCTCGCTGTGGTCGGTTCGACGGCCCCGCTGGTCGGATCGCTGGTGAACGACGTGTTCTCCTGGCGGGCCACCCTCGCGCTGCCGGTGCTGAGCCTGCTGGCGCTGCCCGCCGTGCTGCGGGGTGCGCCGCCGGACACGGTGGCGCGGGGCCGGTTCGACGCGACCGGTGCCGTCCTGATGACGGCCCTGGTCACCGCGCTGGTCTTCGTCCCGCACCAGCCGCCGGCCGCGGGGGTCTGCGCCGTCGCCGCCGCCGTGCTGCTCGGGCTGCACCTGCGCGCGCGGCCGGACGGCTTCGTCCCGGCGGTGCTGGTCCGCACGCCCGCGTTCCTGTTCTCCGCGGGAACGGCGTTCGCCCTGGCGGTCGTCAACTTCGGCCTGATGTACGCGATACCGGAGCGGCTGTCGGAGCACACGGACTGGACGAGCAGCCAGATCGGGGTGGCCATGGTGTGGCCGCTGCTGCTCGGCGGCACGCTCTCCTGGTTCGTCGTGGCGGCCTCGGCCCGGGTGGGCCGCGTCCCGGTGGCGGGCGTCCTGGCGGCCATGGGCGTCGCGGGTGCCGTGACGGCGTGGCTCGCCGCCGCGCCGCCGGTGCTGCTGGTCGCCCAGGGCCTGGCGTCGATCGCCGCGGCCTCCGGGCAGGGTGTGCTGGCGGTCCACGCCACCTCCGCGGTGCCCGACGGCCACCGGCCGGCGGCGATCGGGCTGTTCAACCTCTGCTATCTGCTGGGGGCGGCGTTCGGTCCGGCCGTCGTGGGGCTGCTGGCACTGTGACCGCCGCCGGTCCGCGGGGCGGACCGCCGGCCCGGGCCGGCGGTCCGCCCCGCGGTCCGTTCCGGAAGGACCCGGGAAGGGCCCGGGAAGGGCCCGAGAGGACCTGAGAGGACCTGAGAGGAGTCGCATGCGCCCATGGCTTCCGAGCGGGCGGCACCGTACGAGGAGCACCGGTTGGAGGAGCTGGTCGCGGAAGGGGTCTCCCCCTGGGTCGAGGGGGTCACCCGCGACCGGATCGCCTCCGGGTATCTGGCACGTCTCGTCCGGCGGACCGGGGTCCGCGGTGCCACCACCGAGCTCGCCGCCCTGCTGCGGGCCCTGACCCGTACGGCCGCCTACCGCGAGCAGCTGGTCCGGGACGGCGCGCGGGGCGCGTCCGCCGAGGCGGTCCTGCGGGAGATCCTCGTCCAGGACGCCCGGTCGGCCTGTGACTGCCTCCTGGGGGTGTTCGAGGAGACCGGCGGCGCGGACGGGCTGGTGTCGGTGGACCTGGATCCCCGCCACGCCCACGACGCGTCGGCGACGGTGGCGGACGCCGTGGCCGTGGCCGGTGCGGTGGACCGGCCCAACGCGCTGGTCAAGATCCCCGCCACGCCCCAGGGCCTGCGGGCCGCCGCCGACTGCCTCGGCCGGGGCATCGGGGTGCAGATCACCGAGATCTTCTCGGTGCGCCGCTACGAGGCGGCCGTCGCGGCGTACTTCGAGGGGCTGGAGCGCGCCCTGGCGGCCGGCCGGCGGCTGTCCGCGATCGCCTCGGTGGCCGCCTTCCCCGTGGCGCGGCTGGACGCCGAGGTCGACGCACGGCTGGCGGCGTCGGCCACCCCGGAGGCGGAACGGCTGCGCGGGACGGCGGCGACCGCGACCGCCCGGCTGGCGTACGAGGTCTACGAGGAGTGGCTGGGCCGGAGCCGCTGGCGTCCGCTGCGGGCGGCCGGGGCCCGACCGCAGCGCCTGATGTGGATGGACACCCTTGCCGGGTCGCCGCCCCGGGCCCGGTACGTCGACCGGCTGGTGGCCTGGGGCACCGTCAACGCGATGCCCCCTCCGGTACTCGAGGCCGCCGTCCGTTCCCGCGCGCTCCGGGGCGACACGCTCTCCGGGCAGGCGGAGGCGGCCCGTACCGTCTGGGAGCGGCTGGAGCGGGCCGGCGTACCGGCCGGGACGGTCGCCGCGGAGCTGTCGGCCGACGGCTTGCGGCGGCTGGCGGACCGGTGGCGGCGACTGCTCGCGGTGGTGGCCGACGAGCTCGCTGCGGCGTAGCGCCCGGGCCGGCCCCGGCGGGGACCGGCCCGGAGCCCGGCACCGGAAAGCATTTCTGCGATCCACTCGCATATGAGACGGACACCGGAATCACGCATTCCACACACCGCGCGATACGCCGCTTATGGCCTCGAAGCGTAAAGTCACGGAGCCCGTCCCACCGGGAATCCCCGGCGAGTGAACGTTACGGCTCCCTCTTCCGGGAATAGCTGCCGCGGCCACCCTTTTCCCTCCGCCCCCCTTCCGCCGCCACCTCGGCAAATCCGCCGTCAAGCGATGTTCCCCTGTTCCCGCAATGACGCGGCCGACGGTGCTCTCCTCACACCTTCGAAGGTCTCCGGCGGTGGTCCCGCCACCTCCCGCGCTTCCCCGGACCAGCGCCTTACCGTCCTTGATCATGGCCGGTTGACTAGTTCGTCATGTGGTGCGTAACTTCCAATTCATGGCCGAACAGCCAAAGACTCGAATACGGGGGAAGGGCTATCGTGGCTCAGCAGCAGCCCGCAACAGGTCCCAATGCCTTTGCCGTACTGGAGCTGTTGGCCAGCGAGGCACCGGCTGACCGTTTCGAATCCCTGGTCTCCCAGGCCCGGGGGGCGGGGGTTTCCGAGGCGGATGTCACGCAGTTGGAGAACGCCCGCCGACTGGCACTGCGCGTCCAGTCGCAACTCGACAGGAGACAGCAGCGCGAGGCGGATCTGTCCGCCCTGGTCGACACCGCGCGCGAGCTCGCCGCCCCGTACGACCTCGACACCGTACTGCGGATCGCCATCCGGCGCGCACGGTTACTGCTGGGCACCGACCTGGCCTGCGCCGGCCTGCCCGAGGGCGATCGGGAGACCCTCCGCATACGGGCCTGCGACGGCAACGTCTCGGCGCTCCCCCTGGAACTGCGGCTGCCGCGGGGGCCGGGGGCCGACCGCGACGCCCTGACCGGTCCGGCCCCCGCCTGGACCCCCGACTACCTCGCCGACACCAGGTTCCGGGACGGCGACGCCTTCGGCGAGATGGTCCGGGCCGAGGGACTGCGGGCCGTCCTGGCGGTGCCGCTGAGCCATGGCCGCGCTCCGTTCGGCACCCTGTACGTGGCCGACCGGGACGTCCGGCACTTCACCACGGACGAGATCTCCCTGCTGACCTCCCTCGGCGACCTGGTGGGCGCGGCCGTCGAGCGGGCCCTGCTGCTGGAGCGGACCGCCGCCGAGGTGGCCGCGCTGGAACGGTACGCCGCGCGGACCGAGGCGGGCCTGCGCGAGCTGCGCGAGATCGGCGAAGTCCAGGACCAGCTGCTCGACCGGGTGCTCCGCGGCGGCAGCCTCCCGGCCCTGGCCGAGGAGGCGTCCCGGAGCCTCGCCGGACCGCTGCGGGTCCACGCCGCGGACGGCACCTTCCTGGCCGGCGCCGGAGACCTGCCCGAGCCCGACGGGACGGCCCTGACCGCCGCGACGCTGGATGCCTGCGCCGCCCGGGAGCCCGTGGAACTCGACGACGGTCTCCAGGTGGCCCCCGTCTTCGCGGGCGACGAGTACCTGGGCAGAGTGCTGTTCCGGCCCGCCACCCCGGTCACCGGCCACGCCCGGCGGCTGCTCGGCCTGGTCACCCAGACGGTGGCGGTCCTGCTGACCCTGCACAACGGCAGGTCCGCGACCCTGGCGGACCAGGGCCGCGACGAACTGCTCGGCGATCTGCTGGCCGCCGCCGGCCGCCCCGTGCCGCATCTGGAGAAGCGGGCCCGGCGGCTCGGGCTCGACCTCCACAGGCCGCATGTGGTGGCCGTCGTCCACCCCGAGAACGGCGTCCGGGACAAGGAGCCCGTGTGGGCCGTCTCCTACGCCCACCGCAGGAGCGGGCTCGGGAACACGCACGAGGGCCACCTCGTGCTCCTGCTCCCGGGCGAGGACGCCGGCGCGGTCGCCCGGGAGGTGTTCGACGAGCTCTCCCCACTGCTGCGGAAGGCGGTGACGGTGGGCGCGGCGGGCCCGGTGTCGTCCCCGGAGTCGGTTCACCGGGCCTTCCTGGAGGCACGGCGCTGCCTCGCCGCCATGGCCGCGCTCGGCATCACCGGGCAGTCGGCCTCGGCCCGCGAACTGGGTTTCCTGGGACTTCTGCTGTCCGAGAAGCACGACGTGGAGGGCTTCATCGAGTCCGCCGTCGGACCGGTGCTCGACTACGACCGGCAGCGTCTGACCGAGCTCGCCCGCACTCTGGAGGTGTACTTCGAGGCCGGGAGCAGCCCGACGCACGCCGCCAAGCGGCTCCATGTGCACCCCAACACCGTCGCCCGCCGTCTGGAGCGCATCGGCGAACTCCTGGGCGCCGACTGGCAGCAGGCCGACCGGTCCCTGGAGATCCAGGTGGCCCTCCGGCTGTCCCGGCTGCGGCATGTGCTGCGGGTCCCCGGCCCCCCGCCGGCGGTACGGGAGTGACGCGGCGGCGGGGGGCCGGGTGCGCGGGTCAGCATGCCTCCCGGTACTCGGGGACACCGCCCAGCGCGGCGACGGCGTGGGCGGCCGACGCCAGGGTGATGTGCCGGTGCCATCCGCCGAAGGAACGGCCCGTGTAGTCCCGCAGACCCACCCGTTCGGCGATCCCGGAGAAGTCCCGGTCCACCCGGCGGACGGTCTTCGTCAGACGCAGCAGTTCGGCGGGGGAGGCGGACACCAGGTCGGTGAGCCACAGTTCCCCGGGCCAGGACCGGCCCACCCCGCCCACCGCCAGCAGCAGCAGTTCACCCCGCGCCGCGGGACGACCCGCGCGCACCGGACACGGGGAGGTGCCGACCCGCACCGCCGCGGCGAAGCCGTGGCGGGCTCCCCCCGGCAGTCCGGGGTCGCGCCAGATCACCGGACGCCGCATGTCCCTGGCCTCCCGCATGATCTGGTGGCACGGCAGTCGCCGGCCGCGCACGCGCAGCGCGGGATCGGCCGCCCACAGCCGGACACCGCCACCCACCCGGACCAGGAACGGCGCACGGGCCGCGCGGAGCAGGCCGACCAGGACCGGCGTGTCCACCTCCTGGATGTCCGCCACGACGGGCCGCACCGGCAGACCCCAGCCTCCGGCCGTTTCCAGGTAGGCGCGGGCCGCGCAGTCGGTCGGCGTCTCCGGGGAGATGTCCGCGGGGATGGCGGCCCTGCCGCGCCGCTCGCCGTCGCCCAGCCAGGCCGGGGAGAGGTGCAGCCGCCAGTTGACGGGCACGCTCGCCCGGTCGGAGACGGCCCACACGCCGAAGGCCTGCTGCGCGTTGACGATCTGGCCCAGTGAGGGGACGTAGCGCCGCTCCACCCCGACCGAGTTCTCCCCGGCCTTCGGAATCGTCATGGAGTGCATCACCCATGCCGTCGGCGGTGCGGTGTCCGTCACATGGCGGGCCAGCGCGCGGCGGACCGGGGCCCAGTCCCAGGTGGAGCCGGAGACGAAGTGGTGCAGGCTCTGTTCAGCCGCCCGGCCACCGGTCACCGCCGCTATGTTGCGGATGGTCTTGCGCCCCCGGGCGTTCAGCAGTCCCTGGAGGTACTCCATTCCTCTGCGCCGCTGGTCACTGCGGGGAAGGGAGACGAACAGCGCGGAACCGAGTTCCGCGAGAACGTTTTCGTGAGCCGCCGCCAGGCGGCTGACCTGCGCGTTCCGTGCTTCGTTGCGCGTCGCGTGCAGGACGGCGCCACTCATCCTCTCTCCTTGGGGTAGTCGGCTTCCGGCACTGGGACAAGCGTGCGGAAACCGCCCCGGACCGGCCAGGTGCGCCGGGCACACGGTCCGCGGGCGGAACGGGTGGCGTACGCACCTCCCCCGTGCCCCCGTACCCCCGTGCCACCCGGAGGCGCCGTGCACGGCGCAACGGGACGGCGGGGGCCGGTGCCGGGACCACCTCGGAGCGCGCCCGCGCGTACGGCGGGTCGCCGGATCCTCCTGCCGCCGCCCCCAGGGCACCCCTTCCGAGCAGCCTTTCCGGGGGGTGCCGCGGCATGGCCGGTTCGCCACCGTCCCCTCCGGGCGGCTCCGGACCGGACCGCCGGCCGCTCCCCCGGGAACCTCCGCCCCCATTGACAGGAAACCTAACTGACGGTTACCTGCTGGTCTGACCGAAGCACCTCCCCCACAACGCTCGGCCAAGGAGCAGTCAGCGATGCCCGCTTCTCCCCGATTCCGTGTCAGGTCCCTGCCGACCGCCATGGCGGCGCTCACCTCGACCGCCCTTCTCGGCGCCCTGCTCGCCCTCGCCCCCACCGCCGGGGCCGGCGCCGCCACCACCACCGCCCCGCCCGGTGCCGGCGAGGCCACCGCGCCGCCCGGCTCCCCCGTCGCGGCCAACGGCCCGCTGGAGGTCTGCGGCGTCCGGCTCTGCAACAGCCACGGCACGGCCGTCCAGTTGCGCGGCATGAGTACCCACGGCACCCAGTGGTACGCCCAGTGCGTGACCGACGGATCCCTGGACGCCCTGGCGACCGACTGGCGCGCGGATGTGCTCAGGGTCTCCACCTACGTCCAGGAGGACGGTTACGAGACCGACCCCCGGCGCTTCACCGACCTCGTCCACCGGATCGTGGAGCAGGCCAGTGACCGCGGAATGTACGTGATCGTCGACTGGCACATGCTCAGCCCCGGCGACCCGCACCACAACCTGGAGCGTGCCCGGACCTTCTTCGCCGAGATCGCCGAGCGCCACGGGGACCGCCCCAACGTCCTCTACGAGATCGCCAACGAACCCAACGGGGTGAGCTGGAGCCGGATACGGGACTACGCCGAGCAGGTCGTCCCGGTCATCCGCGACCGGGACCCGGACGGTGTCGTCCTGGTCGGCACCCGGGCCTGGTCCTCGCTCGGTGTCTCCGAGGGCGCGGACGAACAGGAGATCGTCGACGCTCCGGTGCGCGCCGACAACATCATGTACACCTTCCACTTCTACGCCGCCTCGCACCGGGAGGAGTACCTGGCGACCCTCTCCCGGGCGGCCGACCGGCTGCCGGTGTTCGTCACCGAGTTCGGCACCCAGGACTACAGCGGCGAAGGGGCCAACGACTTCGCCATGGCACAGCGCTACCTGGACCTGATGGAGCAGAAGAAGATCAGCTGGGTCAACTGGAACTTCTCCGACGACCACCGCTCCGGGGCGGTCTTCCGGCCGGGCACCTGCGCCGCGGACTCCGGCTGGGCCGGGACGTCGGCACTGAAGGAGGCCGGCGTGTGGATCCGGGACCACATCCGCACGCCCGACGACTTCTGACCGCGGACACGCGGTACGCACACCGTGCGGGCCCGGGGACCCGGGCCCGCACGGACGCGGACGCAGCCGCAGACACGGACACGGACACGGACGGAAAGATGAGACGGGAGGTGAGGGAGAGCCGCCACGGGATACCCGGGTGGACATGAGCGAATACCGCACCAACGGCACCCGTCCCCTGGCCCTGGTCACCGGTGCCTCCAGCGGCATCGGCCTCGAACTCGCCCGGCAGTTCGCCGAACACGGCTTCGACCTGGTGGTCAACGCCGAGGACGACCGGCTGGCGGACGCCGCCGAGGAGCTGCGCACGGCCGGTACCGACGTCCTTCTCGTCCGGGCGGACCTGCGCGGCTACGACGAGGTCGAACGGCTGTGGTCCGCCGTCACCGCGACGGGGCGGCCGGTCACCGCCGCCGCCCTCAACGCCGGAGTGGGGCAGGGCGGCGCGTTCACCGACACCGATCTGGCCGACGAGCTCGACATCATCGACCTCAACATCACCTCCACCGTGCACCTGGCCAAACGGCTGCTGACCGGCATGGCCGCCCGCGGCGAGGGCAGGCTGCTGATCACCTCGTCCATCGCGTCCACCATGCCCGGCCCCTTCCAGGCGGTCTACAACGCCTCGAAGTCCTTCCTGCAGTCCTTCGCCGAGGCCGTCCGCAGCGAGCTGAAGGACACCGGGGTGACGGTCACCTCGCTGATGCCGGGGCCCACCGACACCGACTTCTTCCGCCGGGGCGACCTGGAGGACACCAAGCTGGCCGAGCTGGCCACGGACGATCCGGCGCTGGTCGCCCGGCAGGGCTTCGAGGCCCTGATGGCGGGCGAGGAGAAGAAGCTCGCCGGCTCGGTGAAGTCACGGGCGCAGGCCCGCGCCAACGCCGTCCTCCCCGACCGGCTCAAGGCCGCCGGACACCGCAGGATGGCCGAACCCGGCTCCGGCGACGCCTCGGACCGGTCCTGAGGCAATCTGCGCGCCCCGGGGCTCGGTGAAGAACGTGTTTCCCACGGTTCTTCCCGAGCCCGGGTAGGCGGCTCGTTCCGGTGGTACGGGACCGCCAGGCAGAAGCCAGTGGGTCTTTCCTCATTCCCCTGCGATACAGGTGACGTGATGGACACAATGGGTGAATGCCAGAGATCTCCGACTTGCAGCTCGCCGACGGCACATCTGTGCGTATGCGACTGACACCGGTCACCACCGCGGGCCCCGGAACCGCAATACCCGGACACGTCGAACCCTCCGGACAGGATCTGCCCGACGGCCTCGGCCGCAGCGTTCCCGTGGCACGCCGGGCCCGCAGGGAGGGAGCGGTGACCGAGTTGGCCGTGGGCACCTTGCGCGCAGCTCTGCGACCTCTGGGTCCGGTACTCCAGGAGGTACACGAAGCGATCACAGCGTCCGAGCGCCCTCCGCACGAAGTGACTGTGGAGTTCGGCGTCGAGATCAGCCAGGACCTCAAGCTGGGCATCGTCGAAGGCGGTGGTCAGGCTCACCTCCAGGTTTCGGCCACTTGGCATATCTCGGAACCCAGCACCGAGCCGTGAAGCAATCCGATCCGGCCTCCGCATACGACCCCCGCCACGCCGTGGTGTCGGTCTTGGGCTCTCGGGACGGCATGGCCGCCGGAGCCGGCGCACTACTGACCCCGGAACACCTGGTGACCTGCGCTCATGTGATCAACGGCGCTCTGGGTCGGGAGCCCTTCGACCCGCGCCGTCCCGGGACGGCCACCGTGACGGTGGCCGTCCATGGCCGGGCGGGTTCCAGGAAGTACACCGCCCGCATCGCTCACTGGATTCCCGCCTGCCGAAGCGATAATTCGGACACGCCTCCACATCAAGACGATCTGGAGTGGTATGGGGATCTGGCCGTCCTCCACCTCACCGGACAGATCGGCGGTGATCCTCTGCTGCCACCACAGTGGCGGCCCATGCACGAAGGCCGCACCGTACGGGCGTGGCACGGTACGGCACTGCCCGGATCCTTCGCCGATGCTCTCGTCAAGTCCTGCGACGGACGCATCGGTTATCTGGACGGAGACTCCACCGGGATGGCAGTCGGCCATGCCTACAGCGGGGGGCCTCTGTGGTCCGCAGTGGACAACGCAGTAATCGGCCTGGTCGCCGCGCGGATGGCGCCGCAGGCCGACCCTGTGACAGGAAGTCCCGCCGTCCACGATCCCCAACACGTCATTCGACGCAGCTGGGCCATTCCCTGGCAACGCGTCCAAGAGGAACTGCGCACGGTGGGAGCGGAGTACCTCTTCGCCGGTACTCCAAGCCTGGACCGGGGGCGGGAAGATCCGGCGTACCCCCTCCTGCGGAATCTGCTCGAGCGGCATCTGAGCAGAGGGGAGCTACGGGAAGCCACCGCGGAGGTCATGGATCGCTGCGGACTCGTCTCGATACCGTCATCCGTGGGGTGGGACGACGACCAACTCGCCCTACTCCTGCTGACGGAGCCGAGGGCACTGGCGGCCTTCACTGACTCGCTGCAGTGGCGTCTGGGCTCGGTCCTGCCCGAGTTCCTCTCCGTCGGACGTCTGTCCACCGTGCCGCTGCTTCTCTCGCCAGGAGAACACCGCGCACTGCATACGCTTCTGAGTAGTCTTCCCGACGGCGCCGTGGACCGTTTCCCGGAAGCGGTACGGGCCGCACTGCCCCTGGCCGCCGCCATGCCCCACGGCAGCGACCTGGATGTCCTGCTGCGATGGCTGGAACAACTCCCGGGAGACGGCAGGGCGGATTCGTCCGAGCAGCGGATGCCCGCGCTGCTGCGCGTGATCGAGTACTTCGCAACGCTGTGCTCGGCGAGCCCACGGGCCAAACTGCGGCTGTGGAACGACGGAGTCGCAAACCGACTGGAGATCTCCCGTCCGGCATTGCGGGAGCGGCGGGCCGACGCCGAGGAGTGGGAACGCCACACTCGGTCGATGGTCTCGGCTCCGCGTGTACTGGTCCATGTGGAGACGGTGGAGGGGAACCACCGGCTGCGCATCTGGTGCGACCGTGGGGACGGTCTTCGGCAGATGTACCACTCGGGTGAGAGTGTCTGCACAGCGCGGCAGGCCGCCCGGGAGGTGCTGGGCGTGGTGGAACCCCTCGCCCGACTGGCGCCGGAGGGCCAGCGCCCACTGGTCGAGGTACTGGTGGATCGGACGGGACTGGACGTTCCTGTCGACGAGTGGGAAAGTCCAGGGCCGGACGGCCTGGTCCCCGGAGTACTGGGTGCGGAGTACCCCCTGGTCGTGCACTGCCCGGAACTTCTGCGCCGCTACGAACGCTTCCTTACCGACTGGCGGCGCAGATGGCGGCGGCTGGACACTGGCACGGTCCTTCACATCTCCGACAGCACGGCCAGCCCTCGCACCGTGTACGGGGCACTGATGGAACGGCTGGACACTGTCCAGGTCGTCGTGGACCTGCCGGCCCGGATCCGCGCCGAAGTGGTACAGGTGTGCATCGCCGTCGGAGTGCCGGTTGTCCTGTGGGACCGGAGCCCGCAGGGCAATTCCCACGCCCTCCGGCACACCGCTCGCCATGCCACGCGAGCGCTGCCCGAGGAGGTACGCGCGTACCGGGCCAAGACCGTCCACCGACCGCAGGACCACCCGGGGCGCCCTGTGCTGGCCTGGGCCGACGCCGATCGGCCCGTACCTGCTCTCCACCTGTCGGAACCAATGGAGGCACCATGAGTACCACTCCCGACGAAAACTGGCGGCTCTTCCATGGCGACGGTGTACGGCGTCAGGTCGCAATGCCACCGGCCCCGCCGTGGCGCCGGTTCCGGGACATGCGAAGCACACCCCGGCCCTTGCCGTACCTGATCTCATCGGAACACGCCAACGTGGTGAACGCCGCGCTCCACCTGCGTCGTCCGCTGCTGGTGACCGGCCCCGCCGGAACCGGCAAATCCTCTCTGGCCTTCGCGATCGCTCATGAGCTGTGCCTCGGGACGGTACTTCGCTGGCCGGTGAACAGCCGGTCGAGCGTCCGGGAGGCTCTGTACCAGTACGACGCCATCGGAAGGCTACGGGAGACGAACATCAGCCGGGACCAGGGCAAGGAGGAGCCGACCATGGGCAGTTTTATTCGCCTGGGCCCGCTGGGCACCGCACTGGTTCCCCAGGATCGGCCCCGTGTCCTTCTGGTCGATGAGATGGACAAGGGAGATGTGGATCTTCCCAATGACCTTCTCACGGTCTTCGAGGAAGGCTACTTCGAGATTCCCGAACTCGTCCGGCTTCCGGAGGAGCAGTCCGTGATGCAGGTGCGCTCCGCCGATCCCGGTCATGAGGTGCGGGTGGAGAGCGGACACGTGCACTGCACGGAGTTTCCCATCGTGGTGATCACCAGCAACGGGGAGCGGGAATTCCCACCGGCATTCCTGCGCCGTTGCATCCCGCTGGTTTTCCCCGTCGCAGACGAAGGACGACTGCGTTCCATCGTCGCCGCGCACCTGGGCGAGGAGACGCTGAGTGAGGCCCAGGACCTGATCGAGGCTTTCCTGCAGCGCAGAGCACCGGGCGAACTGGCCACCGACCAACTGCTCAACGCTGTCTTTCTGCGCACCAATGGCGTCAACCTGGGTGAGGATTTGCTGGACGCGGTACTGCACCAGCTCACCGGGACCGGATGAGATGCAGGACCACCACGACGGATTTTCTGCTGTCTCGCCCGAGGAAGACGCTCTGAGCACATTCCTGCGGGTGCTGCGGACCGCAGGGTGCTCCCTGGAACCGCACGAAATCCTCGACGTGCTATGGCTGGCCACTCGACTGCCACCAGGGGCTCTGGTATGGGAACTGTCGCTTCCCGGGCACTCTGTCGAAGCTCACGAGTCCCGGCGGAGCACGAGGGACACGACGGAGGAGCCGAAGCGGCACACAATCGACGACGGGATTGGGGAGGCTCCCCGGGGACCGACCTCTCCACCGGGCGCCGAGGAACACCGGGTGCGGCTCCACGCCGCACCGCGTCCCGGCACGACGGAGGACCGGCTCGCCCTGCCACCGCCTCCCCCGTTCAAACGGGCACTTCCTCTACGAGTTCCCGAAAGAAAGGCCATTCCCGAACAGTTAAAAATGAGCCGGGCCCTGCGTCCTCTGAAGCAGCGCAGACCCAGCTCGCACGCACGGGAAATCGACGAGTCCGCCACAGCGGACGCACTGGCCGAGACGCGACTTCCTGACGTGATACTAAGGCCGGCCCGGGAGCGGTGGCTCAATCTGATTCTCGTCATCGACGACGGTCTTTCCATGCTGCTGTGGCACCGCCTCAGCAACGAACTCGGAAAAGTCCTGCAACGCCTGGGGGCCTTCCGGCTGATGCGCTCCTACGGCCTCGACACCCGCAGCCCTGATGCTCCACTACTGCGGACTCGTCCCTACTCCACCGCGACAGCCACTCTGCCACCCTCAGTTCTCGACGATCCTTCCGGACAGACCCTGGTCATTGTGGTCAGTGACGGCATGGGAGCCGCCTGGCGCGACGGTTCCCTGCACGGCGTATTGAGTCGCTGGGCCTCAACCGGCCCCGTGGCGCTCTTCCACGCACTTCCACCCGCCTTGTGGGGGAGCTCGGGAATCCGGGCCGAACGGTGGCAGGTCACCACTCGTCATCGTGGGGCGGCCAACTCCTCCTGGCACATCACAGATCCGGTACTCCCCGGCGAACTCGGCGTCTTCCACGGTGTCCCCGTACCAGTGCTGGAGCCGGTTCCGTCCGCCGCCCACCAGTGGGCCAGGTTTCTGGCCTCTCCTGGTGGCACCGTGGAACTTCCGCTGTTCGCCCAACCTGGTGGAAGTCCCTCTACACCGCCGCAGGAACGTGGAGACGACCTTCAGCGGTTCCGCGACGCCGCATCCCCCGAGGCGTACCGCCTCGCCGCCCATCTGGCCGCTGTGGCGCCGGTCTCGATTCCGGTCATGCGGCTGATCCAGTCCGCTCTCCCCTGGCAGGCCAGTACGAACCACTTGGCAGAAGTGTTCCTCGGAGGGTTGCTGCATCCGGCACCCGCACCGGTGCCCGGGACCCTGCCTGCGCAGCATCGGATCTTCGACTTCAGCGACCACATCAAGAACACGCTGCTCGATGCTGTGCCCACCGCGGAGCTGATGCTCACCAGCCGCCGCATTGGCCGCCAGCTGGAAGCACTCGCAGGCCGGTCACCGGACTTTCCCGCCTGGTTGGCCCACCCGTCCGGACACGACGCCCTGCCTCAGCGCCAACAGGGCTTCACCACCATCGAGGAACGGCTGATGAGACGCCTCGGCATCGCCGTCCAGCCGCCTCGCGCGCATGAGCCGCAACCGTCCCACTCGGAATGGGCACCACTGACAGGCCAGGACCCCCGCCAGCTCGGTCCGTATCGATTGCTTCTGCGCCGCCCCGAAGGAAGCACCGTTCTATACCTGGCGGAGACGGCGGAAGGCAGGGTGATCCTGCGGACGGTCGCTCCGGGCAGAACCACCGACGCGGCTCGGCGGCTTGTCACCGTCGAGGCCGAGGTCCTGCGCAGGCTGCGCGGCCGCTGCGCACCAACCTTGGCCGGTACCGGAACAGACCCGCAACGACCCTGGACCGCGATGAGTTCCGAATGGTTCATCGACGATGCGTCGGCGAAAGCCCAACGGCTGAGCGATGTACTGCACAACATCGCCTGGCGTCAGGCTGAGACATCACTCGACCTTCTGACCAGCCTGACGCTCGGTTGGCGGCTAGCGAGGGCGCTGAGCCTGTGCCATTTCCATAATGTGGTTCTGGGTGGCCTCTCCCCGTACGGCGTTATCGTCACCGAACGGGAGGTCATTCTGGACGGCCTGACCCGGTGCATCATCGACGATGACATCGACAGTTACACCGATGCGGGTCCCGTACCGACACGCACGGACAACATCCGCGCTCTGGGCGAGATCCTCGGGAAAATCAGCGCCAAACACACCGCGCTCTCACCGCGCGGCAGGCCGGAGGAAATGACTCTGTGGAGAAGCGGCAGTTGGCGTCCTCTTTATGATCTGGTGGCGTCCTGCGCCGCTGATGACCCCGCCCTGCGTCCGACCGCCGGGGATGTGGAGCGTGCACTGGCCCGTTACGTCTCCCTCGCCGCGGCCAGCACCACCCGGACACCACCGACGCCCTATGCGTCCCGCGAGACGGGGTCCCCGAACCTGCGCCCGCAACTAGCCGCGGAGAGCCTGGCCGGGGCGCTGCCGCAAGGCTCCCTCCCCTCCCGTACCAGACGGCGGGTCGCGCGCTTCCGCAGGAGCCACCCCGAAATCGGTACCCGGCTCCTGCACAGCCATCGCATCACCGTAGTGGGCGCCCATCCAGGTTCCGGACGGGCAACGGTGACGATCACGCTGGGCTCAATCCTGGCTGCCGTACGCGGGGATCGGGTCCTCGCCCTGGACGGCGCTCCCGGCATTACGGACTTGGCAGGCAAAATCACCGATCCGGTGGAGGCCAGCCGATACCGGCTCGCTACCTTGCCCACCCCGGTGACCTACGAGCAACTGCGGTCCTTCACTTCCGTGACCCGGAACGGGCTGGAGGTTCTCAGCCTCGCTCCTACACGGCCGGCGGCCAGCACCAACTTCGCCGACGAATACCAACGGATCGTCGAGCACGCCCAGCATCACTACAGCATCCTGCTCACGGATTGGGCCGTGCCCTACCCGGCGACGCGCCGATTCGGCGAGCATGAAACCGCCGTGCTGGACACCACTGACGCTTTGGTGGTGTGCTGCATCGCCAGCCGATCCTCCACGGAAGTCGCCTTGAACCTGCTCGAAGCCCTCGACGAGAGCTACCCCCGACTGGCCTCACGGGCACACCTTGTCCTGAGCCTCATCGGTGTGCCCGCCCACGAGAGCGACATCAGCAGATGGCTACCGCCACAGCACGCTTCAGCCACCGTCATCCCCTACGACTCCCGCCTCACGGCGGAAGATAAAATAGACATCGGCCGTCTGCGCAACGACACCGTACAAGCGCTGCTGAGTCTCGCCGCGGCGATCGCCGCGGACTTCCCCAGCCTGCCTGACGATTTTCCCGGCAGTACCCGGCCCTCAGGCCCTTGAGACGAACACAGAAGGCCGGTGACCGCAGCGTGGAAACACAGGATGAAATCCCGGCAGCGCAGACAGCCGATGCGCCAGGAGGACGGCTGCCTGTGATCGTGGAGAGGCCGAAGTGGTGTTCTCTCCGGCCGGAGGCGGCGGACGGCACCGGCACTCAGTCGAGCAGCTTGTCCAGGGTGATGGGCAGCTCCCTGATCCGCCGGCCGGTGGCGTGGTGGACCGCGTTGGCCACCGCCGCCGCCGTCCCCACCGTGCCGATCTCGCCGACGCCCCGGGCGCCCAGCGGGTTGTGCAGGGTGTCGGGGTGGTCCAGGAAGTGCACCTCCACCTCGGGGATGTCGGCGTTCACCGGGATCAGGTAGTCGGCGAGGGAGCCGTTGCCCCAGCGGCCGGCGCCGTCGGCGCGGAGCCCTTCGTGGAGCGCCGCGGACACCCCCCAGACCATGCCGCCGAGGATCTGGCTGCGGGCCGTCTTGGGGTTGACGACGGTGCCCGCGTCCATCACCGACAGCAGCCGCGACACGCGGATCTGCGAGGTCCACCGGTTCACCCGGACCTCGCAGAACTGGGCCCCGAAGGAGGCGAAGGCGTAGTTCTGCGTCTCCGCCCCCGGGCCCGACGACCCCTCGGCCTCCACGCCGTCGCGGCCGACCGCGGCGAGCAGCGCGCCGAAGTCCTCGCCGCGGCCGGACGCGGTGAGCCTGCCGTTCTCGTAGCGCACCTGGCCGGGGTCCATGCCCTGGAACGGGGAGCGGGCGTCCCGCACCGCCAGGTCGATCAGCGCCTTCTTGGCGTTCTCCGCCGCCACCAGGATCGCGCCGGAGACGGTGGAGGTGCCCGAGGAGCCGCCGACGAACCCGGCCGCCGACAGCCGCGAGTCGCCCAGGTCGGGCCTGATCCGCTGCACCGGGATGCCCAGTGCCTGCGCCCCCACCACGGACAGCACCGTCCACATGCCCGTGCCCAGGTCGACGGTGGAGCCGGAGACGTCGGCGGTGCCGTCCGCCCGGAAGCGGACCTTCATGGTGGCCTGGAAGCGGTAGGCCGGGAAGGAGGCGGTGGCCATGCCGGTGCCGACGTACCAGTCACCGTCGGCCGTCCCGCCCGGTGTGCGGTCGCGGCCGTTCCAGCCGAAGCGCTCGGCCCCGGTGCGGTAGCACTCCAGCAGGTGCTTGCTCGACCACGGCCGGCCGCTGCCCGGCTCGGTGTCCGCGTGGTTCCTGACGCGCAGCTCCACCGGGTCCATCCCGAGCTTCACCGCGAGCTCATCCATGGCGCTCTCCAGCGCGAAGGAGCCGGGAGCCTCCCCCGGGGCCCGCATGATGGTGGCCTCGGGCACGTTCAGCGGCACGTACTTGGCGCCGACCTCGATGTTCGGCGAGGCGTACCAGCGGCGCGAGGTGGTGTGCGCCGCGGCCTCGACGGTGGTCGACCCCGGCGAGGCGCTCGACCAGGAGTGGTGCTTGACCGCGGTGAGGGTGCCGTCCCGGCGGGCCCCCAGCGCGACGGTCTGCCGGGTCTCGGGGCGGCCCGCGGTCGCGGTGAAGACCTGCTCGCGGGTGAGGGCCACCTTCACCGGGCGGCCCAGCTCCCGCGCGGCGGCCGCGGCGAGTCTGGTCTGCGCGTAGGTGTAGAACTTCCCGCCGAAGGCCCCGCCGATGTACGGGCTGACGGCGCGTACCTGGGAGGCCTGCAGCCCCAGCGCCGCGGCGATGTCCCCCGCCAGGAACGACGGGCCCTGGGTACTGCTGTGGACCGTCATCCGGTCGTTCTCCCAGACGGCCACGGCCGAGTGGGGCTCCATCGCCGCGTGGTTCTGCGCGGCGGTGCGGTAGGTGGCCGAGACGGTGACCTCGCTGCTCTCCAGGGCCCGGTCGATGGTGGGAACCCCGTCGGCGAGGATGGTGACCACGGCCGGCTCCCCGCTGACGCTCCGGGGTGCCTGCGCCCGGGAGAGGTTGTCCTCCAGGGAGTGGGCGGGGGTCCGCTCCGCGTAGTCGAACCGGATCGTCCCGGCCGCCTCCCGGGCCAGTTCGAAGCTCTCCGCGACGACGAAGCCGACCGGCTGCCCGTGGAAGGCGACCTCCTTGTCCCGCAGGGGCGCCCACGCCGGGCCCATCGCGCCCTGCGGGAGGATCGGCAGCGGGTTGAAGGGCGTGTAGACGCCCAGGACCCCCGGGGTCCCGGTGGCCACCCGGGTGTCCACGGCCGTGATGGTGGCGTTGGCCACCGTGCTGACGACGACGTACCCGTGGGCGGTGCGGGCCGGGAGCCGGTCCATGGCGTAGTCGGCCCCGCCGGTGACCTTGAGCCTGCCGTCCACCCGGTCGACGGGGGCGCCGTGTGCCCTTCTCCTGGCCACCTCAGCCTCCCACTGTCAGCAGGGCCCGTACCAGGGCGCGTTGGACAAGGGTGGTCTTGAAACGGTTGCCGCTCAGCGGCCGGGCCCCCTCGACGGCGAGCGCCGCCGCCCGCGCGTAGCTCTCCTCGGTGGCCGGGCGGCCGGTGAGCTCCGCCTCGACCGCCGGCAGCCGCCACGGCCTGGTGCCGACCCCGCCCACCGCGACCCGGGCCCGGGCCACGGTGTTCCCGTTCAGTTCCAGGGCCACGGCGGCGGAGGCCAGGGCGAACGCGTACGACTGCCGGTCGCTGATCTTGAGGTAGGCCGAGCGGGCCGCCCACGGCAGCGCGGGGACGGTGATCTCGGCGAGCAGTTCGCCCGGCTCCAGCACGTTCTCCAGGTGGGGGGTGGCACCGGGCAGCCGGTAGAAGTCCGCCAGGCGCACCGTGCGCTCCCCGTCCCGGCCCAGCAGCCGGACCGAGGCGTCCAGGGCGACGAGGGCGACGGCCGCGTCGCTGGGGTGGGTGGCCACGCAGGCGTCGCTGGTGCCCAGGACGGCGTGGGTGCGGTTGACGCCGGTGACGGCCGGGCAGCCGCTGCCCGGCTGCCGCTTGTTGCACCGGGAGCCGGTGTCGCGGAAGTAGTCGCACCGGGTTCGCTGGAGCAGGTTGCCGCCCATGCTCGCCATGTTGCGGATCTGCTGGGAGGCGCCCCGCAGTGCCTGGGCGAGCGCCGGGTAGTCCGCCGTCACCCGCGGATGTCCGGCGACGTCGGCCATCTTCTCCAGGGCGCCGATGCGCAGCCCGCCGTCGTCGGCCCGGATGCCGCGCAGTGGAAGGGCGTTGATGTCCAGGACCCGCGCCGGGGACATCACCCCGAGCTTCATCAGGTCGACCAGCGTGGTGCCGCCGGCGAGGAACGCGGTGTCCTCCCCGGCCCCGCCGAGTGCCTGCTCGGTGGTGGCGGGCGCTGTGTAGACGAACTCCCTCATCTCCGCACGCCTCCCTGCTCCATGGCCTGCCGGACGGCGTCGACGATGTTGGGGTAGGCCGCGCAGCGGCACAGGTTGCCGGACATGTACTCGCGGATCTCGCCGTCCCCGGCGGCGCCGCCGCCGTCGACCAGCGCGGCGGCGGACATGAGCTGGCCGGAGGTGCAGAACCCGCACTGGAAGGCGTCGCGGTCGATGAACGCCTCCTGTACGGGATGCAGTTCCTCGCCCCGGGCCAGGCCCTCGACGGTGGTGATCTCCCTGTCCCGCACGGTCGCGGCCAGCGTCAGGCACGCCAGTACGGGCCGGCCGCCGTCCTGCACGGTGCAGGCACCGCACTGGCCGCGGTCGCAGCCCTTCTTCGGGCCGGTGGTCCCCAGTTGCTCCCGCAGGGCGTCCAGCAGGGTGGTGCGGGGATCGACGGTCAGGGCCCGGCGCTCCCCGTTGAGGGTGAACACCACCTCGACGGGATACTCCGGGGCGGCCGCCGACCGGGCCGCGGGCGTCGCGGCGGCGGCCGGCGGCCCGCCGTGCAGCAGGGCGCCGGCCGCCGCGCCGGCCGCGGCCGAGCCGCGCAGGAATCCTCTCCGGGACGCCGCCAAGGGGGCGCCGTCTTCCGCCGTGTGCCGCGCGGGAGGTGACATGGGGACTCCTTCGGGGGCGCGAGCGCGCCGTGGTGTGGGGGGTGTGGGGGACGGACACGGATGCCCGGGGCCGGACGGAGCCCCTGTGAGCCGTGTCACAGGGAGTGAAGCATGGGCCGGCGGCCGAGCGCTACGGCGCTTTCGGACCTGCCGTCGGCGCTCCACCCCCTCCGCTCTTCTTGCCGTTCCGGCAAGATTTCTTGTCCGTGGAGGGTGGTCGGCGCGAGGCTTCCGGTGAGCACAGGGAACAGGACACGGCACACGAGAACCGATGAGGTGGAGCATGACGGCACACAGCCACCGCTCCCCGGCCGCCGCCGGGGACGCGCAGCACCGCTACGACGTGGTGGTCGTCGGAGGCGGCGCCGCGGGACTGGGCGGGGCGCTGGCCCTGGTCCGGGCGCGGCGCTCGGTACTGGTGATCGACTCCGGGGCGCCGCGCAACGCCCCGGCGGACGGCGTCCACGTCTACCCGGGGCACGAGGGCACCCCTCCCGCGCGGCTGCTGGCCACCGCCCGCGCGGAGGTGGCCGGCTACGGCGGCGAGTTCCTGGCGGGCACCGTGGTGGCCGCCGAGCGCCGGGGGTCGGGGGACTTCCGGCTCGTCCTCGACGACGGCACCGCCGTCGAGGCCGCCCGGCTGCTGGTGACCACCGGCCTGGTCGACGAGCTTCCCCCGGTGCCGGGGCTGGCCGAGCGCTGGGGCCGCGACGTGCTGCACTGCCCGTACTGCCACGGCTGGGAGGTGCGCGACACGCCGATCGGCGTGCTGGCCACCGGGCCGCTGGCGGTCCACCAGGCCCTGCTGTGGCGGCAGTGGAGCGAAGACGTGACCCTCTTCCGGCACACCGCGCCGGAGTTCGGGGACGAGGAGTACGAGAAACTCGCCGCCCGCGGCGTCTCCGTCGTCGACGGCGAGGTGACCGGACTGGAGGTGACCGGCGACCGCCTCACCGGGGTACGGCTGGCCGGTGGCCGGATCATTCCCCGCCGGGCGCTGGCCACGGCCTCGCGGCTGACCGCCCGCGCGGACTTCCTCGACGGGCTCGGGCTGAAGCCGGCCGAGCAGGAGTGGGGCGGCCAGGTGATCGGCACGGCGATCCCCGCCGACCCCACCGGGGCCACCGCCCTACCCGGGGTGTGGGCGGCCGGCAACGTCACCTCGCCGACCGAGCAGGTCGTCGGCTCCGCCGCCGCGGGCGTACGCGCCGGTGCGGCGATCAACGCCGATCTGATCGCCGAGGAGACCGACCGGGCCGTCGCGGCCCGCCGCGCCATGGGCACGCCCCCGGCGGCGGCCGGGACCGGAAGCGGGACCGGAGCCGGGGAGTTCTAGGACTCCTTCTACGGCGCGGAGGAGCGGATCTGGAGCGACCGGCCCAACGCCGCCCTGGTCCGCGAGGCGGCCGGACTGCCCCCGGGCCGGGCCCTGGACCTGGGCTGCGGCGAGGGCGCCGACGCGATCTGACTCGCCGAGCGGGGCTGGCGGGTCACCGCCGTCGACGTCTCGCAGGTCGCCCTCGACCGCGGCGCCCGACACGCCCGGGACGCGGGTGTCGCCGACCGGATCGACTGGCAGCGGCACGACCTGGCCGAGTCCTTCCCCGAGGGCCCCTTCGACCTGGTCTCCACCCACTTCCTCCACTCCCCCGACCCCGTCGAACTGCCCCGGGCGCAGATCCTGCGCACCTCCGCGGCGGCCGTCGCACCGGGCGGGGTACTGCTGGTCGTCGGGCACGCCGGGGCCCCGCCCCGGGCGGACGAGCACCAGCGGAAGGTGGAGCTGCCCACCGCCGGGGAGGCCCGGGAGTCGCTCGGCCTCCCGGAGCGGGAGTGGGAGACGCTGGTGTGCGAGGACCGGCCGCGCGAGGTGACCGGCCCCGACGGGCAGCGCGCGACCGTGCCGGACGCCGTCGTCAAGCTCGGGCGCCGCTCCGGCTGAGAGCCGAAGGGCCCGCCGCCCCACCGGAAGCACCGGTGGGGCGGCGGGCCCTTGTGCGGCACCGGCGCGGCCGCCGTGTCGGCCGCGTGCCGGCGCCGCGCCGTCACCACGCCGCCTCGGCGTCAGACCAGCTGGGCGTCCAGGGTGATGTTCTTGACCCCGGCGAGGGCCTGGCTGACCGGGCAGTTGGCCTTGGCGTCCTGGGCGGCGGCCTGGAAGTCCTCCTCGGACAGCCCCGGAACGGTGGCGCGGACGGTCAGCTTGATGCCGGTGATGCCCTCACCCGGCTGGAAGGTGACGTCGGCCTGGGTGTCGACCTTCTCCACGGTGTAGCCCTTGCCCGCCAGGCCGTGCGAGAAGGCCATGGAGTAGCAGGAGGAGTGGGCCGCGGCGATGAGCTCCTCGGGGCTGGTCCTGCCACCGGGCTCCTCGGCGCGGGCGGGCCAGCTCACGTCGTAGGTGCCGATCCTGGAGGACTCCAGGGCGACGGTGCCCTTGCCCTCCATCAGGTTGCCTTCCCAGTGGGTCTTGGCCGTGCGGGTGGTTGCCATCGTGATCACTCCCGGTGATATGGGCGACGAGTGGAAGATAGAACAACTGCGTTGATCAGTTTAGGCAGTCGGCCTGTCGCGACCGGGCGTACGGCACGCCCCCGGCCGCCTCCGGGCTGCTTTCCGGACCACCGTACGGGCAGCAGCCCCTGCCCGCGCGGCTGCCCGGACCGCTGCCGGACCCGCTCACTTCCGCCGGGCCACCACGAGCCGGGCGCGGGGACTGCCGTCCGGCCGCCGGCCCAGGTCCTCCAGTGGCAGGGTCTCCACCGCGAACCCCGCCCCGGCCAGCTCCCGGCGCACCTCGGGGAGCCGGAAGGTGCGGTAGTACATGACGAAGCGCGGGCGCCACAGCGCGTTGCGCACCCGCATCGCGGCGTCGAAGCCCCACAGCGTCCAGTAGAGCGGCGAGCCGATCCGCGGCGGCGCGCCGACGGGGAAGGCGAACCGGCCACCGGGCCGCAGCGCCGCGTGCACCTGCCCGAACAGTGCGGGCCGTTGTGCGGGCAGGAAGTGGCCGAACGCCCCGAAACTGACGGCCAGGTCGAAGACCGGCGCGAAGGGCAGCCGCAGGGCGTCGGCGCGCACCCAGTGCACCGGCGGCCCGTCCGGCCCGTCCGGCCCGTCCGGGTGGGCGGACCGGGCCGCGGCGAGCATGCCCGCGCTGAGGTCCACCCCGGTGATCCGCCGTTCGCACAGCCGGGCGAGGACGTCCATGCCCGCCCCGGTGCCGCAGCAGACATCCAGCCCCGACTCGAACGGCCCGAGCGGCCGCAGCGTGTCCGCCACCGCGTCCAGCACCTTCTCCGGGGTCCGGAACGGGGTCCGGTCGAACTTCGGCGCGAGCAGGTCGTAGCCGCGCTCGACGGACGACAGCGCCTGCACGGTCAGTTCGCGGAGGGTCGGGCCCTGTGGGTCGAACATGCGCTCACCGTACCGGTCCGGTGGGGGCGGCGCGCCGCCCCCACCGGGCGGTCACGGCCGCCCGACGGTGACCTGCCGGGCCACGCTGGGCACCCCGTCGGCGTCCAGCGCGAACAGCATGTACCGGCCGGGCAGGGCCACCCCGGGATCGTCGGGGACGTCCAGCGCGTAACTGTTGCCCCCGGTGGCGCGGAACTCCAGCGGCACACGCCGCTGGTCGTTGTCGACCGAGTGGGTGGCCGCCCCGGTGCGCACCAGCGAGAAGGCGGTGACCGGCTTGTCGGTCGTCACCGTCACCGTGGTCCCGTGCTCCAGTCCGGCGGGCACGGACCCGGTGATGGCCGGCCGGGGCTTCGGGGTGCCGTCGGAGTTGAGCAGGTGGGGCGGGGTGAAGACGGCCCCGTCGAAGTGGTTGGTGGCGCAGTCGCCGCACAGCCCGCCGCCGCCGGAGAAGATCCGGCCGTCGGGCAGCAGGTTGGCGACGCTGTGGTAGTTGCGCGGCACCGCCATGGTGGCCAGTTCGGTGAACTCGCCGGTGGCCGGGTCCCAGATCTCCGGGGTCAGCACCGAGGTCGCGTCGCTGAAGGGGACGGGGCGGTGCTGCCCGCCGAAGACGGCCACCTTTCCGTCCGGCATGACGACGCTGTTGGCGAAGGCGCGGGGCTGCGCCATGTCGCCGGTACGGCGGCTGACGGGCTGTCCGCCGCCGCTGACGTCGACGGTGTGGGCGCGTCCGGTGGCGGTGACGTTCTCGTAGGCGGTGGCGCCGCCGAGGGTGAGGAGCTTGCCGACGTCGTAGGAGACCGCGTTGCCGTTCATGGCGTCCTGGCTGTCGGCGCGGTTCCCGGCCGGGGTGACCGACCCGTCTCCGCCGGTGTCGATCCAGTTCATCTGCCGGCTGGGGCCCAGGTGCAGGACACGGCCGTTCGAGGTGGCGTACAGCCACTGGTGGTTGTCGGCCCGGTAGGGGCCTGCCGGGTCGGCGGTCATGGTGCCGGTGACGGGCACACCGGGCAGTTCGCGCCAGGTCTCGGTCTCCGCGGACCACACCTCGCCGTTCTTGTCCCGCGCCGCGTCGCCGCTCCAGGAGCCGCCCAGCACGAAGACGTCGCCGGTGGAGAGCGGGGTCATGGCCTGGTAGCCGCGGGGGATGTTCATCCGGTCGGTGGCGGACCAGGTGTCGGTGCGCGGGTCGTAGAGGCTGGCGCGGTCCGCGTTGCTGCCGCCGGTGACCAGCACCCGGCCGTCGGCGAGGATCGCGGTGCCGGGGCAGAACATGTCGTGCCCGGTGTTCTCCACCCGCCGTCTGCTCACCTCGCCGGTCCGCAGGTCCATCACGGCCGTCTGGGTGTAGCCGTTGCTGCCGCCGAACCGGTCGGTGGCGTACGCCGACCAGGCCAGCAGCTTGTCGCCCGGCAGGACGGTGGTGGCCACCGGGACGAGCGGGAAGCCGATCAGCGGGCCCCAGGAGCCGTGCCGGGCGGGGTCGGCCGGGCCGGCGAGGCGGATCTCGGCGGCCGAGGACCACGGGCCGCGCCCGCCCGCCTCACCGGTGGCCGTCAGCCGGACGTACCGGGCGGTGACCGGCCGGGTGAAGGTGGCGGTCTTGACGGTGTCGTCGTCCCGCCAGGTGCCGGTGGCCACCGGGTCCGTGAAGGTGGTGCCGTCGGCGCTGGTGGTGACGGTGTACGCGCCGATCCGGCCGTTGGCCCCGCCCCGGCGCGGCTGGTAGGTGAGCGCCGAGACGGTCCGGGCGCGCTGCATGTCGACGGTGAGGGAGTGCGGCAGCGGCGCCGCGGTGCCCGACCACCGGCTGTGCCAGATCGTCTCCGCGTCCCCGTCCAGCACGTTGGCCGCCCGGCCGTCCTCCCCTTCCGTCTCCTCATCGCTCGCGGCGGCCGTCCAGCCGGACCGGGGCAGGTCCACCACTCCGGCCGGCCGCCCCGGGTCGCCCAGCAGGTCGATCTCGGCGGCCGAGGACCACGGGCCGCGCCCGCCCGCTTCGCTCGTGGCCGTCAGCCGCACATAGCGGGCGCCCTGCGCGGCGAAGCCGAGTGTCTTGACGGTGGCGTCGTCGGCCAGCGTGCCGGTCGCGACGGGAGGACCCCAGTCCCGCCCGTCGGTGCTGAGGTCGACGGTGTACGTGCCGATCCGGCCGTTGGGACTGTCGGCGCGCGGCCGGTAGACCAGCGCGGAGACGACCTGGACGGCGCCCATGTCGACGGTGAGGGAGTGCGGCAGCGGCGCGGCCGTGTCCGACCACTTGCTGTGCCAGATCGTCTCGGGGTTGCCGTCCAGGACATTGGCCGCCCGGCCGTCCTCCCCTTCCGTCTCCGCGTCGCTCGCGGTGGCCGTCCAGCCGGTCCGGGGCAGCGTCTCGGCCGCCGGTTCCATGGCGGCCGCCGGGAGGAGCGGGGGCGCGGTGTGGTGGGCGGGCGGCGGGGCGGCGCGGTCCCCGGCGGCGGGATCCAGTAAGGGCAGGAGCGCGACAGTGACCGAGACCAGGGTCACCGGGACGAGCGCTCCGACACGCAGGCGGGACAGGACTGATCGCACGACGGCTCCCCCCGTATGGCCGACCGCGCCGTAGGCGCCCGGCCGGTCGGACCGACCGGTCCTGGTATGGACCGGTCGCGCTGACAGGGCCCTGACGTTGGCAGCGCGGGGGCGGGGTGTAAAGGGCGCGTTCCGGCCAGTCCCGGCCCATCGGGGCGCGCACCGGGACGCCGTCCGGAACCGGAAACCGGACCCGAGGACATGCGTGTCAGCTCGCGTGCCAGGCGTTCGCCGGTCTGGCCGGTGCTATGACCTGCGGTGGACCCCGTGGCCCGGCTCCGGGACCGTTGTCCCGGGCCGGGGAGCGAAGTTCCCGGAGACCGGACCTGCCCGGCCGGCCCGCTGCCGGCGGGCCAGTGCTTCCAGGGCGAGGACCACGAGCACGGCGATGACGACATGCATGACGGAGAGCGCGATCGTGCTGGGCGTGTCGAAACCGGCGGTGAACGTCCGCGCTGTCGTGGCCAGGGCGGCACCCGCCCCCACGGCCTGGGCCGACCGCAGGACAAGACGCCGCTTCCCGGCCCCCGCCAGCAGTGCGGCCAGCGCCAGGCCGCCGCTCATGGGAAGCACCGTCATGGTGATGACACCCTGCGGCGCCGTGGTGGTGTGCGGCGACCCGTCGGCCTCGACGTACTGGAAGGACCCGTCGAAGCCCAGGCCGATCAGCCACAGAGCGAGGTTGACCCCCAGGGCGGCGGCGACCGCTCCCACGATGACCGCCGCCGGACGCCGGGCCGCGGCCCGGTGGAGGAATCCGCCCCCACCATGTACGCCCACAGGCATTGAGATCTCCGATCCGGAAAGACGATGTCGGCACAAACGTCTGGCCCTACCGTGCGTCCAAGCCTCCGACAACCAGCGGATCGGCGGGCGCCTTGCAGCCGCACCCGTCCTCACCTGCAGCCTTCGGTGCGCAAGAGCAGGAGCGGCGGCGCTGCCCGAGCCACCAGGTTCCTGCGGCGAGAGCGGCCAGGACGGCGGCGAGGGCGGGCAGCCGGCCCACCACCGCCCCGGCGCCGGCTCCCAGGAAGCCGGCCGCGATCAGGACCGGCAGCGCGCAGCACGCCACGCAGACCAGCGCGGCCAGGCCCCCGAGCACCTTCGGGACCCGCTGGGGACGTCGGTCAGCAGCAGGGTCCGGCATGGCGGTTCTCCTCGGCGAGGCCGGTGAAGGGGATGGGGCAGCAGGCGCTGGACGCACAGACGGTCAGGTCGTCGCAGCCCGCCTCCACGGCGGCGGCCAGGGCGGTGCGGATGGTGGTGAGGTCGGCGATCCTCGCGTCGACCTCGGCGAGCTTGGCGGCGGCGCGGTCCTGGAGCCCGGCCACGGGGCGGCCGTGCCGGTGGCGGCCGGCCTCCAGCAGCTCGGCGACCTCCTCCAGCGTGAACCCGAGCCGCTGGGCGGCCTTGATCACCCGCAGTACGGTCACCGCGTCCTCGCCGTACAGGCGGTGGCCGCCGTTGCTGCGTTCCGGCTCGGCCAGCAGGCCGCGCCGCTCGTAGTAGCGCAGCGTCTGGATGTTCACCCCGGCCGCCTCGGCGACCTGCCCGCTGCGCAGCCCCGCGCTCACCGCTGCTCCCCGGCGGCAGCGGCCCGTGCCGCGAGGGCGTCCAGGACCGCCTCGTGCGCCCGGTCCACCGAGACGTCCAGCCGGATCAGGTCCCGGCCGCCGGTGGTGGTGAAGGTGAAGAACGAGCAGCAGCCGCTCTCGCGCTCCGCCAGGTCCCGGACCCGGTCCGCCGCGCCCTCCCCGCCGGCCAGGTCGAGGCGCAGGTGGAGCGGCTCCGGCCGCGACAGCGAGGCCAGCCGCTCGGAGAACAGCGCTTCCCACTCCGCGACCCGCAGGGGAAGCTCCCCGGTGGGCAGGGTGCAGGACCGCGGCACCCACGCAGGATCACTCATCGCGTTCACTCCCGTCGCCACGTCCCCGATGGCGGGGACGTCTCCGACGGTAAACCTGTACCTGGGTACTGGTTGCAAGCCCGGACGGCGACGGATCAGCACACAGCCGGACGCGCTCCCGCAGGCCGTGTCCGGCCCGCATGCGTCCCCTCACCCCGGGTATCCGGTCGGCTGTACGGCCGGTGCCACCGGGCACCGGCCGGAACCGATCAGGACCGACCGGGACCGATCGAGGCCGTCGGGACCGACGACGAGCATGCCGGGGGGAAACAATGGGGTTCAGCCCGCTCGCCAGGGGGAAGGACCGCGCTCCGGCCGACGGTCGGCACGGGGACGGCGATACGGACACGGCGGTGCAGCACGACCGGCCCGGACCGCCACCGGTGGTGCGGGCGCTGGTGATGCTGGTGGCGCTGGTCGGAACGGCGCTGTTCGCCGTGGCCCTCGCCCGGCTCACCCTGACCCCGTCGTACGCCTCCCAACCGCTGACGCACAGCAATCTCCAGCCCGGCGACTCCATCCGCGACTACCTCTCCCAGCCCGCCTTCCGCGACACCCTCAAACAGCTCGGCGGGAACATCGCACTGGGCGTGCCCTTCGGCCTGCTGCTGCCCGTGGCCTGGCCGCGCGCGGGGGGACTGCTGCGGATCGGCGCGCTGACCGTGCTGGTGATGACCATGGTGGAGCTGGTGCAGGGGGCAGTCGTCACAGGCCGGGCGTTCGACATCGACGACGTCATCCTGAACACCACCGGCGCGCTCCTGGGGTACCTGCTGCTCGGCCGCCGGCTGGGCCGCGCGGTCCATCCGCCCCGCCGCCACTGGTGGCAGCGGGGCGGTGGGCGGGAGCGCTCCGGGGCGGCCCGGGGCGACGGGAGCTGAGCCGCCGGGAGTTGAGGACCCGGGAGGCCGGGCAGCCTGGCGGCCCCCGGAAGGAACGGCGGGCCCGGGCGGGGTCCCCGTTGGATGGCGTTCCTCTTCTGTGAATGCCTACAGCCGCACGTGAAAGTTGAGGGCGACTTCAACGGCACCCTGGAGCGCCACGAGAGCACCGGGTGTCAGCAGAGAATCGGTCCAGTACGTACTCACACCAGACCCATGACCTGCGGCTTCACGATGCACGCGACTCAATGAGCTCACGCATCACCCCTGCCGAGAGGTTAAAATCGAATGGGTACGGTTGCGGGTAAATCAGGATAGACAGTTGGCCATTCTCCCGTCACGCAGTTCACGACGGGCACCTCATCCTTGGCGGCGGCGGAGTAATCCTTGAGGTTGCGCTCCTTGCCCGTCAGCGACACCCCCTGGCGTCGCAGGCAGTCAGTTACCGCAGTCCGCAGCACCTCGTCCATAACCTGCTGCTCAGACTCTACAAAAGTAGGCTCGACAAGCGACAGATGGGAAAGGTTGCAGGCTTGTACAGCCTCGTTGTAGACGTCCGGTTTACCACTGGGCTTTATGTCGTAGATCAGCGTGAGGTTGTCCACCGGGCTGCGCACGGGATCATCGACCGCGTAGCCGGCGTCCCGAATGCACGAGACGAACCGATCCACCGCCGCACGGTATTCTTCCGCAGTTACGACTCCGTCTTTGAGTGCCCAGGATTGTCCGGGAAGCGGTATGTCAGCGAGCCTTTCCTGGCCGCCACTCGTTGCAGCTGGGGTGCAGCCCGAGACGGCGGCCAGGATGCCCGCGACGGCAAGCATCGCTTTACGCATACGGTCAGGACTTGGTCACGTTGCAGTTGTCACAGCCCCAGTGCAGACCGTACTTGGCCGCCATTCCAGAACCCGTGTTGAAGGAAGCGTAGGCACGGCTTTTTGTTCCGTACACACGCTGGATCCTGTAGCCGTCCACCAACTCGAGAGCGGCACTCAGCCGACCCGCACAGGTACCCGACTCCTTCTCGGTCTGCGCCCAGCTCTTTCCGTTGTTGAGGCCACTGGACACATGGTTCTTGCCGCAACTGCGGGTGACCGTGCGATTGTCACCAAGCGCCTCAGCGCCGGGCGCGGCGACCAACGGTACGATCGCCATCAGCGTTGTCATGCCGAGCACTGCCGCTGCCTTTCGAGCAGGTCGAGTGATTTTCGTGGTCATTTTTCGTCACGCTTCCTTCCGGGATCTCGGTGTTTCTGGAAGATCGGGAGTTAAACGAGAGGAGCAGCTCCAGACAGCACACCTGGCGGTCGAGTCGACGGGGCTGCACAAGGCATAAAGCGCTTGCAGGTGCTCCTGGAAATCCCCGTAGTCGGTCTGCAGCGCGCGCCGGGACTTACGTGAACGGTGCAACGCCAAGGAGACAACAGACGTTCCGGGAACCTGTAACTTTGCGGAGCCAAAGAGCCTCTTTCATCCTGAGTTCACGCAGATCAGGAGAGTGTGAACTGCACGGATGATGCGACTGAGGCGATTGGTTGAACAGCGCGCCTTTCGGGGCAGGTGCCAGGACTAGCCTCGATCTACACCGCAGACTGCCGCCCTCGACCAGCACGAGCACCCCGAACCGGCGTCACATCAGCACCCTGGCCAGTTGCTTCAAGATGGTGCAGCTTCAATGAATCAACTCCTCGTTTTGGTCTCAATGGGTACCCGTCGGTCAGACACACCCGACTGTCCCCCGGGTACAGATGCTGGGGTATCTACAACTGCTCAGGCAATGCGCACGGTGCGTAGTTGGAGGGTCGGGACTGTTCACGGTGCACGGTCGGCGATGTGGAACGCGTGGACCAGTTCGTGGGTGCCGGGGCCCGGGGGCAGGAGGCTGCGTTTCAGGAGCTGTTCGGCGGTGCGCAGGTGCGCGCGAACGGTAGCGCGGCTGATACCGAGGTTCTGGGCCGTTCGCTGGGCATCGGTGCCGGCCTCGATCCAGGCTCGCAGTGTCTGGTGCACGGTGCGGTCCGTACCGGGCTGGAGGGGCTGGAGGAAGGCGTGGGCCCAGGTGATGGCGGCTTCGGTGGACAGCAGACTGTCCACCGACGGCGGCGGCACCTGCTCAGCTGCGGTGTTGCCGTCGGGTAGCGGGAGGTCGGCGATCGCCAGGGCCAGGGCGAGTTCGGCGCGGCTGCGGGGGTCCTGCAGGTCGAGGCCGAGGGCGTCTTGGGCACGCCTCAGATGGGTGGTGACGGTGTTGCGGCTGATGTCGAGCAGCCGCGCCACACCGGAGCGGGGAAAGTTCAGGGCAAGGCTGGTGATGTCGAAGGTGAGCCGGGGGGCTGCCCTGATCGGTTCCAGGAAGGCGTGGGCCCAGGCGAGGGCTTGTCGACGGGGGAGCAGCCCGGCCAGCGGTGGCCGGCCGTGGTAGTCGGCGACCCGGTCGGGCGTATGGCCGGCGACGGCCAGGGCATGGCGGGCTTGATCGTAGGCCTGGGCAGTGGCCGGCAAGGGCACGGGGGCGCTGATGCCCAGCGCGTAGTGCGGGTTGTCCCGCACCAGCGTCCGCAGGGACGTGGCCAGGCGGTCGTCCATGTAGTTGCCGTCGTGGTCCAGGGGCAGGAGACAGATGAGGTGGTGGTCGTAGACAGGACAGCGCACCATCAGGCCGCGACCGTGATAGCCGGACGCGTCCTGGTGGGCGTCGATGAGCCTGCCGCGGTCCGAGGGCGGGCAGCGCAGCAGGTGGATGCGCAGACGTTCAGCGTCCAGTAACGGCGGAACGGCGCCGGCTGTCATCCGGCGGGCCAGTGTCGGTTCTCCGGTCATCAGGGCCATGAAGACCGCCAGGCGCAGCCGCGCTGCCGCCTGCTGATAGCGCAGTGCGAGGTTGTCGGCCTGCCGGGCTTGTCGCAGCACCTCGACCATGGCGCCGACATGGGATGCCAGCGCCAGCGCCTCGCGTGTCAGCGGTAATCGGCTGCTCACCACCAGCACCGGACGCGGCACGTGCCGTCCCAGCGCCTCACACCGCACATGGAACACGCCCACCTGCGAGGCCGCAGCGGCCAGCTGTCCGCTTGACAACTGCGTCAGCACCGGCTGGAGACTGGCAAGGATGTCCGGCGTAAGCCGGGTGGTGGACACCTCCACCTCGCCCGCGCGGTCGAGCAAGGCGATCTCCGCTTCGAGCTGCCGCCCCAACCAGACAATCAACGTCTGCGGATCAAGGTCAGCACCCTGGCAGATACGAGGCCTTAGTTGACGCAGCAATTCATCGAGTACCTGAGGTGTCGGCACGGCTCTCCTTCGCCAGCTCGTCGGGCGCCTTGCCCGGGTCAACCAGCGCGCACTCCTGGATCCTGACGTACCGGCGGATCTCCGTGCGGTACTCCTTGAGTGCCTGGTCGGCCCGCTCACGCAACACCCGATCCTAGGTGGAACCTTCCACCGTCAGAACGACGAAGGCCTCACCCGCAGGTGGACCACGCCGGTCCGTCCTGATGCTTCCACCGAAGCCCGCCCTAGCCACTCCGGCTCGCCTGCACCGATGCCCTGGAAGGCGAACGCGCGATCACCACTGACGCGTTCTGGCACCGGGCCGTCGCGTTCTGTCCGCCCGCGACATCACGCCGATCCGCCGCTTCCCAATCGACAACGGCGCCTGCTACCGCTCCCGGACCTGGGCCGCCGAGCTGGTGGTGGGCGGCGGTCGGACCGCCGCCTTGCGGCTACCTCACCCCACCGGCATACCGCAGGGATCGAGAACCGTCAGCCCCTACGACTCCACGAGTTCAACCTCAGTAACCGGACCGTGCCTCGGACGGCGCGGACGGGTGGCGTTCCGGGGCCGGGGCCACGGCCGGCGGGCTCTGGGGATCGGCGCAAGCGGGTGGGCGGGTGTGAGTGGCGCATCCCCCGTGGGAGCTACCGGGGCTGTCGATGCGTGGGGGATTCGCGGAGGTCGGCGGTTTTCTAGCGTGGTCCTCAGGTCGCCGCAGGTGCGACCACCACAGGGAAGGTCGCCATGGACACGATATCCGCCACACAGCACGACACGGGCTCCGGCCCGGACGAGGACCGCGGCGGACACGACCGGCGCGGTGGCCGGTTGGGGCGGGTCGCGCGTTCTCCGCTGGGCTGGATGCTGACGGGGATGGTCGGCATCGGCCTGGTCTCGGGCCTGACGGCGACCGGCCCCGGCCCGGTGCCGGTGCTGGGCGCGGTCGCCGCGGTGGCCGTGTACTGGCTGGTCATGCGCCGTGTCGCACGACGCTCCACGCCGGAGATCGCCCGGGCCGGGGCCGGCCGGGAAGTGCTGCTGGGCGGTGGGATCGGCCTGGGCTTCATCCTCGTCTCCGCCCTCCTGATCACGGCATTCGGAGGCTATTCGTTCTCCTGGGCGGGTGATGGCTTCATGTCGGTCGTCTGGACCGCGGTGGTGGTCCAGATCGGCGCCGCGGTCACCGAGGAGTTGCTGTTCCGCGGTCTTGCCCTGCAGGCTCTGGAGCAGTTGTGGGGCAGCCGGGCCGCCCTCGTGATCACCTCGCTGTTCTTCGGTGTCGCCCATCTGGGAACCCCGGGCGCGAACGCGTGGAGCGCAGTGGCGATCGCTCTGGAGGCGGGCGTCCTGCTCGGAGCCGCGTTCCTGTGGCGGCGTAACATCTGGTTCGTCGTGGGGCTGCACTTCGCCTGGAACCTCACGCAGCAGCTGCTCGGCATCCCGGTCTCCGGACACGCCCCCGAGGGTCTGTTCACCGTCGACACCCACGGCTCCGCCCTTCTGACCGGCGGCAGCTTCGGTCTGGAGGCGTCGATCATGCCCGTCCTCATGGGCGTGGCCATCGCCGCCCCGATGCTCGTCCTCGCCCGCCGGAACGGCGGAATCAGGACCCGCCGGCACACGAGCCGCTGAGACAGACCGACCGGAGGAAACCGACATGATGTCCCGTCAGGCGCCCTGGAGCCTCCCGC
>NZ_PGGW01000064.1:77123-98308 GCF_002794255.1 Streptomyces carminius | reverse complement strand
TGGAGCCGACGGTCCGATCCGGTAGTAGGTGAGTGATGGGGTGACGCAGGAAGGTAGTCCAGCCCGGGCGGTGGTTGTCCCGGGGTAAGGGTGTAGCCCGGGGGGTAGGTAAATCCGCCCCTCGTTACATGGGTGAGACCTGATGCCGAGCCGTTGTGGTGAAGTGGATGATCCTATGCTGTCGAGAAAAGCCTCTAGCGAGTTGCATGGCGGCCCGTACCCTAAACCGACTCAGGTGGTCTGGTAGAGAATACCGAGGCGTTCGGGTGAACTGTGGTTAAGGAACTCGGCAAAATGCCCCCGTAACTTCGGGAGAAGGGGGGCCATGTCCGGTGATCGCCCGTGCGGTGTGAGCTGGGTGTGGCCGCAGAGACCAGCGAGAAGCGACTGTTTACTAAAAACACAGGTCCGTGCGAAGCCGTAAGGCGAGGTATACGGACTGACGCCTGCCCGGTGCTGGAACGTTAAGGGGACCGGTTAGCTCACTTTCGGGTGGGCGAGGCTGAGAACTTAAGCGCCAGTAAACGGCGGTGGTAACTATAACCATCCTAAGGTAGCGAAATTCCTTGTCGGGTAAGTTCCGACCTGCACGAATGGCGTAACGACTTCTCGACTGTCTCAACCACAGGCCCGGTGAAATTGCACTACGAGTAAAGATGCTCGTTTCGCGCAGCAGGACGGAAAGACCCCGGGACCTTTACTACAGCTTGATATTGGTGTTCGGTTCGGCTTGTGTAGGATAGGTGGGAGCCGGTGAAGCATGCACGCCAGTGTGTGTGGAGGCGTTGTTGAAATACCACTCTGGTCGTGCTGGATGTCTAACCTGGGTCCGTGATCCGGATCGGGGACAGTGTCTGGTGGGTAGTTTAACTGGGGCGGTTGCCTCCTAAAGGGTAACGGAGGCGCCCAAAGGTTCCCTCAGCCTGGTTGGTCATCAGGTGGTGAGTGTAAGTGCACAAGGGAGCTTGACTGTGAGACTGACGGGTCGAGCAGGTGCGAAAGCAGGGACTAGTGATCCGGCGGTTAC
The DNA here is from genome assembly GCF_002794255.1 of Streptomyces carminius. Lineage (GTDB taxonomy): Bacteria > Actinomycetota > Actinomycetes > Streptomycetales > Streptomycetaceae > Streptomyces > Streptomyces carminius. The sequence continues at coordinate 97,281 of NZ_PGGW01000064.1, read as the reverse complement.
GTGTGGAAGTGCCGTCGCTCAACGGATAAAAGGTACCCCGGGGATAACAGGCTGATCTTCCCCAAGAGTCCATATCGACGGGATGGTTTGGCACCTCGATGTCGGCTCGTCGCATCCTGGGGCTGGAGTCGGTCCCAAGGGTTGGGCTGTTCGCCCATTAAAGCGGTACGCGAGCTGGGTTTAGAACGTCGTGAGACAGTTCGGTCCCTATCCGCTGCGCGCGCAGGAGTCTTGAGAAGGGCTGTCCCTAGTACGAGAGGACCGGGACGGACGGACCTCTGGTGTGCCAGTTGTTCTGCCAAGGGCATGGCTGGTTGGCTACGTTCGGGAGGGATAACCGCTGAAGGCATCTAAGCGGGAAGCCTGCTTCGAGATGAGGACTCCCACCCCGTGAAGGGGGTAAGGCTCCCGGGAGACGACCGGGTTGATAGGCCAGATATGGAAGCCCTGTGAGGGGTGGAGTTGACTGGTACTAATAGGCCGAGGACTTGTCCATGGCTGCTTGCGTCCACTGTGCGGGTTCTGAGACCGCGACCTGTTCCCCCGTGTTCGGGGGCTGGTTTGATGTGAGGTTTCATCGTGTTTCGGTGGTCATGGCGGAGGGGAAACGCCCGGTTACATTTCGAACCCGGAAGCTAAGCTCTTCAGCGCCGATGGTACTGCATGGGGGACCGTGTGGGAGAGTAGGACGCCGCCGAACAAATCGTGAATGAGGGTCTCGGTCCTCGGGTTTTCGCCCGGGGGCCGGGACCCTTTTCTGCGTTGCGGGCGGGTTAGGGTGAGGCATGCGCTACGACCTGGTGATCTTCGACAACGACGGTGTCCTGGTGGACAGCGAGCCGATATCCAACCGGATTCTCGCGGCCTATCTGACCGAGCTGGGTCACCCGACCACGTATGAGGACTCCATCCGGGACTACATGGGCTCGGCCGTGCACCGTATCCACGACCTGGTTCTGGAGCGCTCGGGGCAGCGGTTGCCCGCGGACTTCGACGACGTCTTCCACGGCCGTGTCTTCGACGCCTTCCGGCGTGACCTTCTTCCCGTCCCCGGCGCCGCCGAGGTGCTGAGCAATCTTGAGGACGAGGGTGTGCCGTACTGCGTGGCGTCGTCCGGCAGCCATGAGCGGATCCGGGTGGCGCTCCGGAAGACGGGGCTGTACGAGCGCTTTGGGGAGAAGCACATCTTCAGCTCGCAGGACGTGGGTCGGGGAAAGCCCGCGCCCGACCTGTTCCTGCATGCCGCCGAGGTGATGGGGGTGCCGCCGGCGCGCTGCGCCGTCGTCGAGGACAGCCCGCTGGGGGTGCGAGCGGCCGTCGCCGCCGGGATGGACGTCTACGGGTTCACCGCGATGACTCCCCGTGACAAGCTCTCGCACGCCACGGCCCTCTTCGCCTCGATGAGCGAGCTGCCCGCGCTGCTCGCCTGAACGGCAGGGGCCGTCAACCGGTGGCGCGCGCGTGTGGCCGCCCGGACCGCCCGATACGGTGGCCCCTATGAGCGGCGGCGCACTGTTGATGTGGGACGAGGCGGTCACCGGCTACGACTTCGGGTCCGGGCATCCGATGGACCCGGTGCGGCTGGCGCTGACCATGCGACTCGTGGAGGCGTTCGGTCTGCCCGGCGCCTCCGGTCTGCAGGTGGTCCCGGGATCGCCGGCAGGTGATTCCACGCTGCGCCTCGTCCACCGCTCCGACTACATCGATGCCGTGCGCCGGGTGTCGGCCGCACCCCGGACCGCGGACGGGTCGTACGGGCTCGGGACCGAGGACGACCCGGCCTTCGCGGGTATGCACGAGAGCTCGGCGCTGATCGCCGGCCAGACGGTCGGGGCCGCCGAGGCGGTCTGGCGCGGGGAGGTGTCCCACGGTGTCAACTTCGCGGGCGGGCTGCACCATGCGATGCCGGGGTCGGCGGCCGGTTTCTGCGTCTACAACGACGCCTCCCTGGCCATCGCCCGGCTGCTGGAGCTGGGCGCCGAACGGGTCGCCTACCTGGATGTGGACGTCCACCACGGGGACGGTGTCCAGACGGCCTTCTGGGACGATCCCAGGGTCCTCACGATCTCGCTGCACGAGCACCCCCGCATGCTCTTCCCCGGGACCGGCTGGCCGGAGGAGACCGGCGGTGAGAAGGCGGAGGGCGGCGCGGTGAACATCGCCGTCCCGCCGGGCACGTCCGACGGCGGCTGGCTGCGCGCGCTGCACGCGGTGGTGCCGGAGCTGCTGCGCTCCTTCCGGCCCCAGGTGCTGGTGACCCAGCACGGCGCGGACACCCACATCGAGGACCCGCTGGCGCATCTGGCGGTGACCGTCGACGCCCAGCGGGTGGCCGCCATGGTCTGCCACCACTGGGCGCACGAGTACGCGGAGGGACGCTGGCTGGCCCTCGGCGGCGGTGGGTACGCGGTCGTGGACGTCGTACCGAGGTCCTGGACCCATCTGGTGGCGATCGCGGCGGGGGAGCCGATCGCGCCGGAGACGATGATCCCGGAGGACTGGCGGCGGCAGGTGTACGCGCGGACGCGGCAGGACGCGCCGCGGCGGATGACGGACGGGCGTGAGCCGCTGTGGTCGGGCTGGGAGGCGGGGTACGACCCGGCGAGCGCCCTGGACCAGGCGGTGATCGCCACGCGGCGCGCGGTGTATCCCGCGCACGGGCTGCTGCCGTAGCAGCCCGTCCGGGCGCGGGCCCGCGGCGGCCGGACACCCCTGTTCCCTCCCGGGTCTTCCCTCCCGGACTTCTACGCCCCCTGGACCTGTGCCTTGTCGGCGGGGTGATGTCCCGGCCTCACCTCGGCGCAGGGTGGACGTGTCGACATAACGACCCGGTTCGGGGTACGTACGCACCGGCCCCGGTGCGTACGGGGAGGCGTGGTGGTCCACGAGGACGGGGTGCGAGCCGTTTCGAATGCGCTGGTTGCACACTCCCACCCGCCCCTTCTCCATGTGGCCGGTCATGGGTGCGGCGGCCGCGGTGGGGGAGTGCCGCCGCGGCCGGTGCCCGAAGGTGTGGAGAGGGCTGCGGAGCAGGTCAGCCGGGTGCCGGTAGGGCGGGTCGAGCGGACGGGAACGGCTGCCGCCGGGTCCGCCGGACAGCCGGTGGGACGGCCGCGGACGGCTGTCCCGCCGCGCGGCTCGGCACTGTCGGACCAGTGAGTTCCGCTTGCTTGTTATGTGCTCAATCATTCCCGTCTGTCACACTAGAGGGGTAATAGCTACTCCTCTTCCCCACTTGCATCACCCGCCCCTAATCTGGGGAGGAGCGCGCATGCGAGCAGGAGTCACCGGAGGGGAAGCCGGTGTCCGACATGTGCGGAAGGTTCAGGTGTGACATGGCTGCTGCTGAGAGGCCTCTGAACGAGGTCGTGTTCCTGACCGTGGCGGAAGTCGCCTCGGTGATGCGAGTGTCCAAGATGACCGTGTACCGGCTGGTGCACAGCGGTCATCTGCCGGCGATCCGGGTGGGCAGGTCCTTCCGGGTGCCGGAGCAGGCTGTCCACGAGTATCTCCGCGGTTCCTACGTGGGGGTGGAGAAGAGCGCGTAGCCGCACGAGCCGGCGAATCCGTCGGCCCTCGTGTCACAAGCACCGCCCGGTGCCGGGTAGGCTGAGCCGACGTAGGTCGTGTGGGCTCGGACGCCCCGCACCGAGTGACGAAGTGAGCGAGGGTAAGTCGTGGGCTCTGTTATCAAGAAGCGGCGCAAGCGGATGGCCAAGAAGAAGCACCGCAAGCTGCTCAAGCGCACGCGCGTACAGCGCCGCAACAAGAAGTGAGCTGGCGCGCCGCACACTGATCACCGCCCTCCCGCCGATGTGCCGGCGGGAGGGCGGTGGCGTTCCGCGACGGGACGACGGTCACCCGATACGGTGGCGGAAGAACCGGAACGGGACCAGCGGGCCGGCCGGGTGTCCGGACGAGGGCTTTCCGGGTGTGGGCCGCCGTACGGGAGAGGAAGCAACCGGTGGGCAAGGTCGTGCTCGTCACGGGAGTCGCCCGGCAGCTCGGCGGGCGCTTCGTACGGCGGATCCTGCGCGACCCCGATGTCGACCGGGTCGTCGCCGTGGACGCCGTGCCGCCCGAGCACCACCTCGGCGGTGCCGAGTTCGTCCGGACCGACATCCGGCAGCCGGCCGTCGCCGGGCTGCTCGCCGAGTACGGCGTGGACACCGTCGTCCACCTGGATGTCAGCGGTATGCCGCTCCTGCCGCGCGGCACCCGGGCGTCGGTGAAGGAGACCAACGTCATCGGCACGATGCAGCTCCTCGGCGCCTGCCAGAAGGCGCCGGCCGTACAGCGGCTGGTGGTGAAGTCCAGCACGAACGTCTACGGCTCCTCGCCGCGCGACCCGGCGGTCTTCGCCGAGACCATGGGGCCCAAGGCGCTGCCCGGCGGCGGCTTCGCCAAGGACGCCGTGGAGGTCGAGGGATATGTGCGGGGGTTCGCCCGCCGCCGTCCCGATGTGGCCGTGACGGTGCTGCGCTTCGCCAACATCCTCGGTCCGACCGCGGACACGCCGCTCGCGGAGTACTTCCGGCTGCCCGTCCTGCCGACCGTCCTCGGATACGACCCGCGGCTGCAGTTCGTCCACGAGGACGATGTCGTCGAGGTGCTGCGGCTGGCCTCGCGGGAGCCGCGGCGCGGCACGCTCACGGCCGGGACGTTCAACATCGCCGGGGACGGGGTACTGCTGCTGTCCCAGGCCGCGCGGCGGCTGGGCAGGCCCACGCTGCCCCTGCTGCTCCCGGCCATCCGGTGGACCGGGGCGGCGCTGCGCTCGGTGGGCGCCACGGACTTCTCGGCCGAGCAGATCCGGCTGCTGACACACGGCAGGGTCGTGGAGACGACGCAGATGCGCGAGGTGTTCGGCTTCGAGCCGCGGTACACCACGGCCGGGGCCTTCGCCGACTTCGCGCGCAGCCATGGTCCGGGGCTGCTGCCGCCGGAGAGACTCGCACACGCCGTGGACCGCATCGAGGAGGTCGTCCGCCATGGCTGACGCCAAGGTCATCCCGTTCGACGACGACCGCTCCCGGGGCGGTACGGGCCGCGCCGCCCGGGGGCGGCCCGCGGGCGGCGGCCGGCGCCGTACCGGCGCGGGCGACGGAGGCCGCGGCGGCCAGGACGCCCCGGGCACCGGGCGGGGCGCCGAGCGGAGCCCGCAGGACGGGACGCAGTCGCCGCTCGCCGCCGTGCCGGCGGGACCCGGAGCGGTGGCCGAGGACGTCCGGGGTGCAGACGGGACCGGAGACGCCGAGGACACCGGGGAGACCGGAGACGCCGGGAAGCAGGCCGCCAGGGACGCGTCCGGACCGGCGGTGGACGCCTCCCGGGCGACCGGCCGGGACGCCGAGGACTGGGACCGCAGGATCGCCCGCGGTCTGGCGTTCCTGCGGCGGCGGATCACCGGCGACTACGAGGTCGACGAGTTCGGCTACGACGCGGAGCTCACCGACCAGGTGCTGCTGTCCGGACTGCGGCCGCTGTACGAGAAGTACTTCCGGGTCGAGGTGCTGGGCATCGAGAACATCCCGGCGGAGGGCGGCGCCCTGGTGGTGTCCAACCACTCCGGGACGCTGCCGCTGGACGCGCTGATGCTCCAGATCGCCGTGCACGACCACCATCCGGCGCGGCGGGCCCTGCGGCTGCTGGCGGCCGACCTAGTGTTCGTGCTGCCGGTGGTCAGTGAGCTGGCCCGGAAGGCCGGGCACACCCTGGCGTGCGCGGAGGACGCCGAGCGGCTGCTGGAGCGGGGCGAGATCGTCGGGGTGATGCCGGAGGGCTTCAAGGGGCTCGGGAAGCCGTTCTCGGAGCGCTACAAGCTCCAGCGGTTCGGGCGCGGGGGCTTCGTCTCGACGGCGTTGCGGGCGGGGGTGCCGATCGTCCCGTGCTCGATCGTCGGGGCGGAGGAGATCTACCCGATGATCGGCAGCTCCAGGACGCTGGCGCGGCTGCTCGGTTTCCCGTACTTCCCGGTCACGCCCACCTTCCCGTGGCTGGGACCACTGGGGATGGTGCCGCTGCCGACGAAGTGGACGATCCAGTTCGGCGAGCCGGTCCCGACGGGCGACTACCCGCCCGAGGCCGACGAGGACCCGATGCTGATGTTCAACCTGACGGACCAGGTGCGCGAGACGATTCAGCACACCCTCTACAGGCTGCTGGTGCGGCGGCGCTCGGTCTTCTTCTGAGCGTTCTCCCCCGGGGAGCCCAAGAGGTACTTCCGGGAAGAGGCCCTTCCGGGCGTCGGCCGGTGCGGCCGGGTGCCCGCGAGGCACCCGGCCGCACCGCCCCCGGTCAGTCGGTGCCGTTTCCGGTGTTCCCCAGATCCGGCAGCAGCTCCGGGACGATGGGCGGAAGGGTGATCTCCGGCTTGGGGGGCCCGGCGGTCTCGCTCCGGGAGGCGGACGGTGTGCCGCTCCCGTCATGCCGCGAGCCCGGCCGCTCGCCGTTCCCGGAAGGGCTGCCCTCCCGGGCCTCCCCGGTGTTCCCGGTCTCCCGGGAACCGGAGGGGGCGGTGGGCTGCCCGGTCGTCTCCCGCGGTCCGCCCGGTGCGCCGCCCGGCACGGACGGTGTCGGGCCGGTCGTACGGCCGTCGTCCGTACGGCTGTCGCCGACTCCGCCGCCGGTGGACTCGGCATCCTGCGGGGTGTCCCTCAGCAGTGACCGCAGCGGGGTGATCTCGTCCTCTATGGCGTCGAGGACGGAGCTGACCTCGTCGCCCGCCTCCGTGAGCTGCAGGGGGAGGCGCTCGCGCACCTGGCCCCACACATCGCGGTGGGACCGGGAGAAGGACGACAGCTCACGCATCGGATCGAGCGCACCCTCCCGTTCGTAGGCCCTGCTGAGCAGACGGTGCCCCTCGGAGGCGTCGTGCCGCATACGGGAGAGCACCCTGCGGATGTCGGTGAGCGACTCCTCGTCCAGCGGGCCCGACCGGGTGCGCTCCAGCAGCCGCCTGGTCTCGTGCAGCCGGGTGGCGGCGTGGTTCAGATGGACCTTGCCGCGGTCGGCGTCGTCGTCGGCCAGATCGAGCTTGAGGTCCTCCATGCCGAGCTTGAGCCCGTAGAGGGTGTCACCGGGGAGTGCGTCGGTACTGGCCGCCGCGGCGCCGGTGAAGGCGCCCGCCGCGACGCCGAAGCCCAGGCCGCCCACCGCGAGTCCTCTGCCGAGCCGGCTCCTGGGGCGGAGCCTGCCGCCCAGCGGGCCGACGGCGGGAAGGGCGCGGCGCGCCCCGCCGTGGCCCGTGCGGGTGCCGGCGGTCCGGGAGCCCTCGCCGTCCTCGGCGAAAAGGCTCTCCGCGGCGGCGACGAGGCGGGCCCGCTGCGCGGCCCTGACATCGGCTGCCAGTTCCGGCTTCGGCAGGGACGCCAGTCTGCCGGCCAGAGCCGGCAGGCGCTCCTTCCCGACCGGCTCCTTCGCCGTCTCCGCCGGCCCCGGGGAGCCGGTGGGAACGGTCGGGTCGGTCGGGGTGGCCGAGTCGGTCAGGACGGTCGGGTCGGCCGGGTCGGCCGGGGCGGTGCTCGCGGACCGGTCGGCCGCCGCGGTGTCCCCGGGCTCACGCTCGTCCAGGGCCTGGGCGAAGGCGTTTGCCCGCCGGCTCGGCGATACGGCTCCCATCACGGGCGGCCCTCCTCTCATCAGCACGGTCGACTCCCTGCCCCACCGGAGGGTCGCACGGCCTGCGGAGGAGCGTCCGCTCGGGTGCTCCGCCCCGGTGCGGGGCCGTGGGAAGTCTGCAAACCGCACAACGACTGCCGAGCGCGGTGGGTTACGCCCTACGGATGATTCGACGGTCCGTGTCACCCCGGGGAAGGGGGCGGTCGCCTTCGGTTACCGGCTGTCCTCCGGGAGGAGCCGGGCCAGGGTCCGCACGGCCCGGTACTGGAGGGTCTTGATCGCTCCCTCGTTCTTCCCCATGACCCGTGCCGTCTCCGCGACCGACAGGCCCTGGAGGAACCGGAGGGTCACGCACTCCTGCTGCTGGGGGTTGAGTTTCCGCACCGCCTCCAGCAGGGAGGCGCTGGACAGCGCCTCCAGGACCGAGTCCTCGGGGCTGCGTGCCACCTCGTTGGCGTCGAGCATCTCGCCGGTGGTCACCTCCAGGCGGAAGCGGCTCGACTTGAAGTGGTCGGCGACGAGGTTGCGCGCGATGGTGACCAGCCAGGCACCGAAGTCCCGGCCCTGCCAGGTGAAGGTGCCGATCCGGCGCAGGGCGCGCAGGAACGTCTCGCTGGTGAGGTCCTCGGCGACGGCCCGGCCGCCGACGCGGTAGTAGATGTAGCGGTAGACGGTGTTGGAGTACCGGTCGTAGAGGCAGCCGAAGGCCTCGGCCTCGCCGCCCTGGGCTCGTTCGACGAGTTCCATCATGCGGCGGTTGTCGCCGTCCGCCACCGGGCGGCGTACGGCTCTCGACGAGGAGGACGGCGCGGACGAGGCCGGCGACGAGGGGGACGGCGAGGACGACGACGAGGAGGACGCGGCGGCGCGGGTCCGCCGGCCGAGCGGTGTGGCGCCCGCGGCGGCTCCCTCGGCCAGGGCGTAGGCGGGGGTGGCGGGGACAGGTACGGCGAAGGCGGGGGCGGCGTGCGCGGTGGGGACGAGGGTGCGCAGTTGGTCTGCGACCGTCGTGCGCAGCGCAGCCAGGCCCGAGGCGTCAACCCCGACGTGTGGGTACACGGGACTCCCAGAGGCAGAGCTTCCATCACGTGCAGTGCGGGACCGTCCGCCCGTGACAGGGGCGTGTGGACACCGGATTGCGTCTGAGGAGAATAACGCTTCGTACAGGCTGTGCTACACCTAGTTGCCGAAATCGCCGGTCAGGTTTGCGCTGTTACACGTTTAGATCAGGCCATCGAGCGAAATCGGTATGCGTTCCGACCGGTCCGTGCGCGAAGTTGACCGGGTGGCCGCTCGCTTGTGGCCGGTGGCGGGTCGTCCCGCGGTCAATGGGCGGTGATGTCCGCACTGTCCGGCGACCGGGCGCGCCGGCCGGGGAGTCGCCTCGCCCGTACGGGGTGCCCGGCGTACGGGAGTGCGGTCAGCCGTCGGCGGCGCGTCCGTCCGCCGGCTGCGCCGTCCGCCCGCCCGCCGCCCCGTCGCGCCTACCGCCGGCGGCGCTGGATCGCCACGGCCGCCGCCGCGCCGCCGGCCACCGCGCCGACCCCGGCCGCGGCCGGGATGCCCACCTTCGCCGCCTTCCGGCCGGTCCGGTAGTCACGGAGTCGCCAGCCCCGCTCGCGCGCGTGCGCGCGCAGCCTGCTGTCCGGGTTGACGGCGTACGGATGCCCGACGAGGGAGAGCATCGGGATGTCGTTGGCCGAGTCGCTGTAGGCGGCGCACCGCGAGAGGTCCAGGTCCTCGGCGGCGGCCAGCGCGCGCACCGCCTCCGCCTTGGCCGGCCCGTGCAGCGGCTCGCCGACCAGGCGTCCGGTGTAGACGCCGTCGACGGACTCGGCGACGGTGCCCAGCGCGCCGGTCAGCCCGAGTCGGCGGGCGATGATCGTGGCGGTCTCCACCGGCGCGGCGGTGACCAGCCACACCTTCTGGCCCGCGTCCAGGTGGGCCTGGGCCAGGGCGCGGGTGCCCGGCCAGATCCGGCCGGCCATGTACTCGTCGTAGATCTCCTCGCCGATCTCCATGAGCTCGGAGACCCGGTGGCCCCGGACGATGGACAGCGCGCTGTCGCGGGCGTCCTCCATGTGCCCGGCGTTCTCCGCGCCGGCCAGCCGGAAGTACGCCTGCTGCCAGGCGAAGCGGAACAGCTCGCGCTTGTGGAAGAACTTCCGCTTGTACAGGCCGCGGCCGAAGTGGAACAGGGCCGCGCCCTGCATGATCGTGTTGTCCAGGTCGAAGAAGGCGGCGGCCCGTACGTCCCCGCGGACCGGGAACTCCGGTTCCGCCGGTTTCCCGGGCTCTCCCGGGGGGAGTTCGTCGACCGCCCGGGAGGTCTTGCGCGCCGCCTCGGCGGCGGCCTCGCCTGCGAGCACGCTGCGAGCCGTCGCCGAACGCCTGCGGGTGAGGAGTTTCGCGAGAGCGGCCATGCCGCGAGCATAGCCACTGGCGCCGGCGGTTCCGTGACGAGCCGGTGACAGCGGGACGGAGAGCGCGCCAACGGGGGAGCGCGGGGCGCGCGGGAGGTGCCGGGCGGGGCGCGCGGGGAGTGCCGCGGGCGCCGGGAGGTGCCGGGCAGGGGCCCGGCGGCGGCACAATGACGGACATGAGGACCGTCACGCTCATCGGCAAACCCGGCTGCCATCTGTGCGACGACGCGCGCGCGGTGGTCAGCGAGGTCTGCGCGCGGCTGGGCGCGCGCTGGGAGGAGAAGGACATCACACAGGACGAGGAGCTGTACCGCAGGTACTGGGAGCAGATTCCGGTGGTGCTCGTGGACGGCGCGCAGCACGACTTCTGGCGGGTGGACCCGCGGCGGCTGAGCGCGGCGCTGGAGGCCTGACCGGAGCCGGCCCGCCGTCCGGGCGCGCCGCGGACCGGGGCGCGCACCCGGGAGGCGCAACAGGTGGAAGACGCGCCGGGGGCGCTCCGCGCTCCGGCCGCACATGTGGCGCCTGTCACTTTGGCCGGACAAAGCGGACACCATCTTTGTGCACACGTTCACAAAGACATAGCCTGGTCGGGACGGAGCGGTCCGGACATGTGTCCAGCAGGTGTCCAGCAGGGCCGCTCACCGTTTCGCGCAGACGGCAGGAGCACCGTGGCAACTGGCCGAACCCACCGACCGGCGACCCGCAGCCGAGGAATCCCCGAGGCCACCGTCGCCCGTCTTCCGCTGTACCTGCGGGCGCTCACCGCGCTCTCCGAGCGCTCGGTGCCCACGGTCTCCTCGGAGGAGCTCGCCGCCGCCGCCGGGGTGAACTCCGCCAAGCTGCGCAAGGACTTCTCCTACCTCGGCTCGTACGGCACCCGCGGGGTGGGCTACGACGTGGAGTACCTCGTCTACCAGATCTCCCGTGAGCTCGGGCTGACCCAGGACTGGCCGGTCGTGATCGTCGGCATCGGAAACCTGGGCGCCGCGCTCGCCAACTACGGCGGCTTCGCCTCGCGCGGCTTCCGGGTCGCCGCGCTGATCGACGCGGACCCGTCGATGGCCGGGAAGCCGGTCGCCGGCATCCCGGTGCAGCACACCGACGAGCTGGAGGAGATCATCCGGGAGAACGGGGTGTCCATCGGCGTCATCGCCACCCCCGCCGGAGCGGCCCAGCAGGTCTGCGACCGGCTGGTGGCCGCCGGGGTGTCCTCCATCCTCAACTTCGCGCCGACCGTGCTGTCCGTCCCCGAGGGCGTGGACGTGCGGAAGGTGGACCTCTCCATAGAACTGCAGATCCTCGCCTTCCACGAGCAGCGCAAGGCGGGCGAGGAGGCGGCCGGCGAGGGGGCGGACACCACCCCGCCCGCGGCGCCGCCCGCCGCCGCCGTGCGCCGCCGGGCCGGCGGGGGAACCGAGCAGGGACCTGACGGGGACGTGCCCGCCGTGATGCCCGCATGAACGAGTGGACCACCGTACGGGGCGCGGAGCGCGTCCCGGCCGGGGACCGGCCCGACCGGAGCGGGGGAGGAGCATGAGTCTGCTGGTCGTCGGGCTCAGTCACCGCAGTGCGCCGGTGAGCGTGCTGGAGCGTGCCTCCCTGGCCCCCGAGACGCGCGACAAGCTGCTGCAGGACGCGGTGAGCGTCGAGCCCACCGCGGAGGCGGCGGTGCTCGCCACCTGCAACCGCATCGAGCTGTACGCCGACGTGGACAAGTTCCACGCCGGTGTCGCCGAGCTGTCCGGCCTGCTGGCCCGGCACAGCGGCGTCGGGCTGGAGGAGCTGACCCCGTACCTGTACGTCCACTACGAGGACCGCGCCGTCCACCACCTGTTCTCGGTGGCCTGCGGGCTGGACTCGATGGTCGTCGGCGAGGGGCAGATCCTCGGCCAGATCAAGGACGCGCTGGCCGTCGCGCAGCGCCGGCACACCGCCGGGCGGCTGCTGAACGACCTGTTCCAGCAGGCCCTGCGGGTCGGCAAGCGGGCGCACAGCGAGACCGGCATCGACCGGGCCGGGCAGTCCCTGGTCAGCTTCGGCCTCCAGCAGCTGGCGGGCGGGAGTCCGGCGGCGGAGTGGGTGCGCGGCAGAAGGGCCCTGGTGATCGGCGCCGGCTCGATGTCCTCCCTCGCCGCCACGGTCCTCGCCCGGGCCGGCGCGGCCGAACTGGTGATCGTCAACAGGACCCTGGAGCGTGCCCGGCGGCTGGCGGCCGGACTCGGCGGCGACGGTGTCGCCGCGCGCGCAGTGCCTCCCGGGAGGCTGGCCGCCGAGCTGCCGCACGCCGATGTCGTCGTCTCCTGCACCGGCGCCGCCGGACTGGTGCTGACGGCCGCCGAGGTGGCGGCCGCGCTCGCCGCGCGCACCGCCGCCCGCGGCGAGGGGCAGGCGCCGGACGAGCCGCTCGCCCTGCTCGACCTCGCCATGCCGCGCGACATCGACGCCGCCGCGCACCGCCTGGAGGGCGTACGGTTGGTGGACATCGAGTCGCTCGCCGAGGCCGCCGCCGACGCGCCCATGGCCGCGGACGTCGACCGGGTGCGCGGTATCGTCGCCGACGAGGTGGCCGCCTTCGGCGCGGCCCAGCGGGCCGCGACCATCACGCCCACCGTGGTCGCGCTGCGCGCCATGGCCGCCGACGTCGTCGCGGCCGAGCTGGCCCGCCTCGACGGGCGGCTCCCCGAACTCGACGCGCGTCAGCGCGCCGAGATCAACCAGACCGTACGCCGGGTCGTCGACAAGCTGCTGCACGCCCCGACCGTGCGCGTCAAGCAGCTCGCGGGCGAACCCGGCGGGGCCGGATACGCCGACGCGCTGCGCGAGCTGTTCGACCTGGACCCCCAGACAGTCGCCGCCGTCAGCAACCCCGAACAGGAGCGGCAATGAGCACCGACCCGTCCCGGCCCCTGAGGCTCGGGACCCGCCGCAGCCGACTCGCCATGGCCCAGTCCGGGCAGGTGGCCGAGCGGGTCAGGCAGGTCACCGGGCGACCTGTGGAACTGGTGGAGATCACCACCTACGGTGATGTCTCCCGCGAGCACCTGGCCCGGATCGGCGGTACCGGGGTCTTCGTCTCCGCGCTGCGCGACGCGCTGCTCGCCGGGGAGATCGACTTCGCCGTCCACTCCCTCAAGGACCTTCCCACCGCCCAGCCGGAGCGGCTGGCACTGGCCGCCGTGCCGGTACGGGAGGACCCCCGCGACGCGCTGATCGCCCGGGACGGGCTGACCTTCGAGCGGCTGCCCGACGGCGCGCGGGTCGGCACCGGCTCGCCGCGCCGTATGGCGCAGCTCAACGCCTGGGCCCGGTCGCTGGGCCGGGACATCGAGACCGTACCGATCCGCGGGAACGTCGAGACCCGTATCGGGTACGTGCGCTCCGGCGAGCTGGACGCGGTCGTCCTGGCCGCCGCCGGCCTGCGGCGCGTCGGCCTGATCGGCGAGGCCACCGAGCTCCTCGACCCCGACACGGTCCTGCCCGCCCCCGGACAGGGGGCGCTGGCCGTCGAGTGCGCGGCGACGCGCACGGACCTCGCCGCACGACTCGCCGAGCTCGACGACCCACCAACCCGGGCCGCCGTGACCGCCGAGCGAACCCTGCTCGCCGCCCTGGAGGCCGGCTGCAGTGCTCCTGTCGGAGCACTGGCCGATCTGCCGGGCGACAGGCAGGATGTCACCGAACTGCGCCTGCGCGGTGTCGTCGGCACCACCGACGGCACCACACTGGTGCAGCTGTCCACCACCGGTCACGTACCGGCGTCCGCCGGCGGGGTGCTCGCCATGGCTCAGGCCATGGGGCGCGAACTCGCCGACGAGATGCTCGCCAAGGGCGCGGCCGGTCTGATGGGGGAGCGAGCACATTGAGCCCCACCACCAATCACTCGTACGGCGCCCGCGGGCACGTCACCTTCCTCGGTGCCGGGCCCGGGGATCCGGGACTGCTGACGCTGCGCGCCGTCGAGGCGCTGGCGCAGGCCGACGTGCTGATCGCCGATCCACAGGTGCACGACGTCGTACGGGCGCATGCCCGGCCGGGCGTCGACACCCCGCTCCGGGCAGCAGCAGGTGACGACACGTCAGCCGCGCTCGCGGAGGCCGTCGCCGACGTCGCCGACACGATAAATCTTGTCACGCGGGCCGCGCTCGGCGGCAGGCGGGTGGTCCGCGCGGTGCAGGGCGATCCCGGCCTCGACGCCAACGCGGCCGACGAGATGCTCGCCTGCGCCGCCGAGGGCATCACCTTCGAGGTGGTGCCCGGCATCGCCAACGCCGTCGGCATCCCCGCCTACGCCGGGGTGCCGCTGCGCAACGGCCACGGCGCGGACGTCCGTTTCCTGGACTCGGGGACGGCCGACGCCCGGGCGTGGAGTGAGGCCGGGGCCAGCGACGCCACCCTGGTGGTCACCACCACCCTGGAGACGGTCGCCGCCACCGCCGCCGAGCTGGTCACGGCGGGCCGCAAGCCCGACACCCCGCTGACCGTCACGGTCGACGGCACCACCACCCGGCAGCGCACCTGGACGGCCACGCTCGGCTCCATCGGCCAGCAGCTCAAGGCCGCCAAGGTGCTGCCCTCGCCCGGTGGGGCCCGGCCCGCGATAGCCGTGGTCGGGGAGCGCGGTGCCGCCGCGCAGCGCGACCGGCTGGCCTGGTTCGAGTCCAAGCCGCTGTTCGGCTGGCAGGTGCTCGTGCCCCGCACCAAGGAGCAGGCCGCCTCCCTGTCGGACCAGCTCCGCAGCTACGGCGCGGTGCCCAGCGAGGTGCCGACCATCGCCGTGGAGCCGCCGCGCACCCCGCAGCAGATGGAGCGCGCGGTCAAGGGCCTGGTCACCGGCCGCTACGAGTGGATCGCCTTCACCTCGGTCAACGCGGTCCGGGCGGTGCGCGAGAAGTTCGAGGAGTACGGCCTGGACGCCCGGGCCTTCGCCGGGATCAAGGTCGCCGCCGTCGGGGAGCAGACCGCGAAGGCGCTGGTGGACTTCGGCGTCAAGCCGGACCTGGTGCCCAGCGGCGAGCAGTCCGCGGCCGGGCTGCTGGAGGACTGGCCGCCCTACGACCCGGTCTTCGACCCGATCGACCGCGTCTTCCTGCCGCGCGCCGACATCGCCACCGAGACCCTGGTGGCCGGGCTGATCGAGCTGGGCTGGGAGGTCGACGACGTCACCGCCTACCGGACGGTGCGCGCCTCGCCGCCGCCGGCCGCGACCCGGGAGGCGATCAAGGGCGGCGGCTTCGACGCCGTGCTGTTCACCTCCTCCTCCACCGTGCGGAACCTGGTGGGCATCGCCGGCAAGCCGCACAACGTGACGGTGATCGCCTGCATCGGCCCGGCGACGGCCAAGACCGCGGAGGAGCACGGCCTGCGGGTGGACGTCATGTCCCCGGAGCCGTCGGTGCACCGGCTGGCGGAGGCGCTCGCGGAGTTCGGCGCCAGGCGCCGGACCGCCGCCCTGGAGGCGGGCGAGGCGGTGCAGCGGCCGAGTGAGAAGCGTCCGGCGCGCAGGAGGGCCAGGACTTCGTGAAGGACGCCGTGAAGGACACTGTGAAGGACGCCGTGAAGACCGGCGGCGACATGTACGGCGGCTACGGTGCGGGCCGTCCGGGCGGCTACGGGGACTTCCCCGTGGTCCGTCCCCGGCGGCTGCGCACCACGCCGGCCATGCGCCGGATGGTCGCCGAGCACCGGCTCCACCCGGCCGAGCTGATCCTGCCCGCCTTCGTGCGGGAGGACCTGCGCGAGCCGGTGGAGATCTCCTCCATGCCGGGCGTGTACCAGCACACCCTCGACACCCTGCGCAAGGCGGCGGCCGAGGCCGTGGCGGCGGGCGTCGGCGGCATCATGCTCTTCGGGGTGCCCGAGGAGGCGAAGAAGGACGCCGTCGGCTCCCAGGGCACCGACCCGGACGGCATCCTCCAGCGCGCCCTGCGCGAGGTGCGCGCCGAGGTCGGCGACGACCTGGTGGTGATGTCCGACCTGTGCCTGGACGAGTTCACCGACCACGGACACTGCGGCGTCCTGGACGAGCGGGGCCGGGTGGACAACGACGCCACCCTGGAACGGTACGCCGAGATGGCGTGTGTCCAGGCGGAGGCCGGCTCGCACGTGCTGGGGCCCAGCGGGATGATGGACGGGCAGGTCGGCTTCGTCCGCCGCGCGCTGGACGAGGCCGGGCACCAGGACGTGTCGCTGCTGGCGTACACCGCCAAGTACGCCTCCGCGTTCTACGGGCCCTTCCGGGAGGCGGTGAACTCCTCCCTGACCGGTGACCGCCGCAGCTACCAGCAGGATCCGGCCAACGCCCGGGAGTCGCTGCGGGAGCTGGCGCTCGACCTGGCCGAGGGCGCGGACATGGTGATGGTCAAGCCCGCGCTGCCGTATCTGGACGTGCTGCGCCGGGTCGCGGACGCGGTGGACGTGCCCGTCGCCGCGTACCAGATCTCCGGGGAGTACGCGATGGTCGAGGCGGCGGCGCAGCGCGGCTGGATCGACCGGGACGCGGCGATCATGGAGACGCTCACGGGCGTCAGGCGCGCGGGCGCGAACCTGATCCTGACCTACTGGGCGACCGAGGTGGCCCGGCGGCTGTCCTGAGCCGCCGGGGGCGGGCGCGGGGCGGCGGCTCGTCCGGTGCGGGTCAGTCCCGGGGGAAGCCGTCCGTGGCCAGGGTGAGCTCGACGGAGGTTTCGGTGATCTTGACCGGTTCGCCGAAGTCGGTGGTCAGCTCGCTGCGGTAGCCGCCTTCCTTGGGATGGGTGAAGAGCCGGCAGCGGGCGGTGTACGGGCCGATGACGAGGTACGCCGGGACACCGGCGGTGGCGTACGCCGTCAGCTTGGGGCCGTAGTCGTTGGCGGCGGTGGAGCGGGAGACGACCTCCACGACCAGCTCGACGTCCTCGGGCGAGAAGCGCCCGTGGGCGCCGGGCTCCGCAGCGTCGGCGATCTTCGCCAGATCGGGGGCGAAGCCGTTGAGATGGCCCGGGAAGTCGATGCGGACATCGGAGTCGATCTCCGTGTCCGGGCCGAACCGGTCCTCCAACTGCCGCAGGACCTTCCGGATGATCTTCCAGTGCGTGCGGCGCTGCGGTGTCGTGTAGACCGACCCCTCGACGATCTCGACCTTGTATCCCTCGGGGACGGGCATCCGCTCCAGACGCTCGAAGAGTTCGTCCAAGGTGATCTCGCCGGACTCTGTCATCTCGATCCTGTCGGTCAACTCGACGGTCACGGTGACGCTCCCCCCCGCCGCGCCGGGATGCGCGGCCGCGCGGTACAACGATATGCCCGCCGCAGGGGTTACGCCGGGGCACAGGGGAGCGGCGGCCGGGGTGAACCCGGCGGCCGTGTCGGTGGTCTTCCCTCCGGGTGCCGGACTTTCGGCACCGGACCGAGTGGACCCGAGACATGCCGGGGAGGCGGACGGGTGATGACGACCGATACCGGGGGAGAGGGCCGGATCCCGGTGACGCCCGAGGAGTGGCGGGCCTATCTGACCGAGTACAGCGACTGGTACCTGAGTGGTCTGGACGAAGAGAAGCTCAAGAAGCTCGTCAAGTACAAGGGGGTGGACGAACGGCAGGTGGCGGAGCGGTGGCTCGGGTACGAGCCCGCCGGTGAGCGGGAACTGGCCGAGACCGAGGAGCGGCTCGGTGTCCGGCTGCCGCCGAGCCTGCGGGGCTTTCTGAAGGTCAGCAACGGCTGGGGACCCGTCGCCGGGTGGATCGGCGGACTGCTCCCCTGCCGGGAGATCGACTGGTTCCACGAGGTGGACGACACGTTCGTCGACACGGCCGAGGAGGAGGTCCCGGAGACCGAGGAGGAGCGTGCCGAACACCGCGAGTTCACCGCCTTCCTGCGGCGGTGCCTGACCGTCGCGTACGGCGAGGACGCCTTCCTGCTGGACACCGGGAAGGTGACGGCGGACGGGGAGTACGAGGGGTATCTGCTCGCGGTGAAGTACGGCGACTTCGAGGGGCCGTATCCGAGCTTCGGCGCGCTCGTCCTGGCAGGCCGCGAGGAGATCGCCGGTCTGCGGTGACACCGGGTCCGCGCCCCGCGGGGCGCGGACCCGGCCGGTGCGCCGTCAGCCCTTGACGCAGACCACCTGACGCAGCTTCGCCACCACCTCGACCAGGTCGCGCTGCGCCTCGACGACCTGCTCGATCGGCTTGTAGGCACCGGGGATCTCGTCCACCACGCCGGAGTCCTTGCGGCACTCCACGCCCCGCGTCTGGTCGGCCAGGTCCCGCGCGGTGAACCGCTTCTTCGCCGCGTTGCGGCTCATCCGCCGGCCCGCGCCGTGGGAGGCGGAGTTGAAGGACGCGGGGTTGCCCAGACCGCGGACGATGTACGAGCCCGTCCCCATCGAGCCGGGGATGATGCCGTACTCGCCGCCGCCCGCGCGGATCGCGCCCTTCCGGGTGACCAGCAGGTCCATGCCGTCGTAGCGCTCCTCGGCCACGTAGTTGTGGTGGCAGGAGATGACGGGCTCGAAGGCGGGCCGCGCCTTCCTGAACTCCTTGCGGACCACGTCCTTCAGCAGGCCCGTCATGACCGCCCGGTTGTACCGGGCGTACTCCTGCGCCCAGAACAGGTCGTTGCGGTAGGCGGCCATCTCGGGGGTGCCGGTGGTGAAGACGGCCAGATCGCGGTCGACCAGGCCCTGGTTGTGCGGCAGTCCCCGGGCCACGCCGATGTGGTGGTCGGCCAGCTCCTTGCCGATGTTGCGGGAGCCGGAGTGCAGCATCAGCCAGACGGCGCCGTCCTGGTCCAGGCAGACCTCGATGAAGTGATTGCCGCCGCCCAGGGTCCCCAGCTGCCGCGCCGCCCGCTCCCGGCGGAAGTGGACGGCCTCGGCGACGCCGTCGAAGCGGGACCAGAAGTCGTTCCAGCCGGGGCCGGGGGAGTCGCGCAGGCGGTCCGGGTCCACCGGCTCGTCGTGCAGGCCGAAGCCGACCGGGACGGCCTGCTCGATGCGCGAGCGCAGCCGGGACAGGTCGCCGGGCAGGTCGTTCGCGGTCAGCGAGGTCCGCACCGCCGACATGCCGCAGCCGATGTCCACGCCGACGGCCGCCGGGCAGACCGCGTCCCGCATGGCGATGACCGAGCCGACCGTGGCGCCCTTGCCGTAGTGGACGT
Source organism: Streptomyces carminius (assembly GCF_002794255.1). Classification (GTDB taxonomy): domain Bacteria; phylum Actinomycetota; class Actinomycetes; order Streptomycetales; family Streptomycetaceae; genus Streptomyces; species Streptomyces carminius. The sequence goes on along the minus strand of NZ_PGGW01000064.1, from coordinate 78,100 downwards.
CGGGCATGACGGCCAGCCCCTTGATCCACGGCAGCGTCGAGACGTTGTGGAGCTGCCGCATCGCGGACTCCTCGACGCCGGCCGGGTCGGTCCACATCCGGATCGGCACCCGGGCCCCGGGAACCTCGGTGAACGGCATGCTCGTCCCTCTCCCCTGAAAGTGTGTGGGCACGCTCCGCCGTCCGCGGCGGGTCACATACGGATCACATACGTCCGGGCGTACGGGCACACAAGGCGGACGTACTGCTGCATATGCCTCGGCGAACGGAGGTTCCGGGGCGCGTGCGGTGGAGATCGTGCGGTAGACATTGTGTTCTGCCGCCACCGCATGACGGCAACGTGTTTTCGATTGTTCCCGCGGACGAGGGGGTTGGGCAGTGCTGCGGAAGGGGTACGCCGCCGGTGCCGCGCTCGTCGCGCTGCTGGCCGCCGGCTGCACGGGCGGTTCCGGGACGGGCGGCCCGGCCGCCGACAGCAAGCCCGGTGTCGCCGACGCCGGGGCCGTCACGGCTCCGCCCGGCACCCACCGCGATCTGCCCGAGCCGTGCGGCACGGTCGGCGTCGGGCTCCTGCGGGAGCTGCTGCCGGGCGCGGAGGACACCGGGGACGCCGGGGACGGCGACGCGACTCCGGCGGCGTACGAGGGGGAGCAGACCGTCACCTACGACAACGACCGCCGGGTCGGCTGCCGTTGGAAGAGCTCCACCGGGACGGACAGCCGCCGTCTGCTGGTCGACTTCGAGCGGATCGTGTCCTACGACCCGGCCGTCAGCGACGACGAGCGGGCGGAGCGCCGCTACGCGGAGCTGGTGGCGGAGGCCGGGGCGGTCTCCTCACCGCCGCCGGGAGGGCGGACCACGCCCCCGGCGGTGACGGGTTCGGCGGAGCCGGGCCGGAAGACCGCGGACGGTGAGAGCACCGACGGCGAGACCGCCGACGCCCGGAACGCCGACGGTGAGACCCCGGCGGTGACGGGT
>NZ_PGGW01000064.1:0-77073 GCF_002794255.1 Streptomyces carminius | reverse complement strand
CGCGGACGGTGAGAGCACCGACGGCGAGACCGCCGACGCCCGGAACGCCGACGGTGAGACCCCGGCGGTGACGGGTTCGGCGGGGACGGACACGGAGGGGACGGACACCGGCCCGCGGTCCACGCCCGGCGCGCGAACGGTCCCCCGCGCGCTGGAGGAGATCGGCGACGCGGCGTACCTCGACGACGAACTGGTCACCGCGGACTCGGGCGTCCGCCGCGACATCACCCTGGTCTTCCGCACCGGGAACGTCATCGTCACCGTCGAGTACGAGCAGTGGAAGACGGACGGGAGCCGGCCGTCCGACGGCACCGGACCGCAGGAGCGGGCGAGGAAGCTCGCCGAGCGGCTCGCCGGGGAGTTCGACGACGGCTGATCCGGGCGGGCCGGTCCGGGCCCGCCGCCGCACCGGCGGACCGTGCGGGAGCGACTGAGACGACGGCCACACCCGGCCGCGACGGGGCCCGGGGGCGCCGCGGCCGTCCTAGGCTTCCCCAGGTGTCACCCCTGTGGCGTACCGTGCCCCCCGACAGGGCGGACCGGGCGCCCCGCACCTCCGGAAGCGAAGGAACCATGCACCGTAACGCCAAGCGCGTCGTCGTCCGTACGCTGGCCTGCGCCGCCGTGCCCGTGCTGCTGGTCGCGGGCTGCTCCTCCGGCTCCGGCGGGGAGGACTCCGCCAAGTCCGCCAAGTCCTCGGCCGCCCCCACCACCAGCGCGCCGCCCAGCCCGGCACCGGTGAAGTTCACCACACTGCCCGACCCGTGCGAGACGCTCACGAAGAAGACGGTCAAGGCCGTGGTGCCGGGGGCCAAGACGGGGAAGAACCTCGGCTCCAAGGACGCCGACGGCTACGGCACCTGCCTGTGGAGTGGGCTGGACGACTTCCAGTACCGGGCGCTGACCGTCTCCCTCAAGCGCTTCGACTCGGACGTGACGCTCGGCAGCGGCGGTCAGCGGGCCGCGAAGTACGCCGGGCAGCAGGTGGCCGCCGTCTCGCAGGACACCGCGAACAAGAACGTGAAGGACACCCCGCTGGACGGGGTCGGCGACCAGGCGACGTCCATAGCCTTCGAGACGGAGAAGAAGAGCGGCAAGAAGGCCGAGGAGTACCGCGGGCAGCGGGTGGTGGCCGTCACCGGCAACGTCGTGGTGACCGTGGACTACGAGGGCGCCGGCTTCGAGACCGGCAAGACGCCGAAGGCCGACGAGATCCGCGAGGACGCGGAGAAGGCGGCGAAGGAGGCCGCCGCGGCGGTCAAGTAGCGGCGGTCGAGTGGCGGCGGTCGAGTGGCGGTCGAGCAGGGGCGAGCGGGGTCCGGGGGCTTCCCCTCCCTGTCCGCCTCGCGCCGTCCTCCGGGCCGTTCCTCCCGTTCTTTCCTGCGTCTTTCGCTCTCCTGTGCGGTTCTTCCGTAGTATCGCGACCCACACCCGCCCCACTCGCCATCCCGGCCGGGAGGCGGGCGGCCGGCCGCCGACGACTTCGCGAGGAACCCGCAGTGCAACTGACCCGGACTCACCGCATACTCATCGGCGTGGTCGTGGCCGGCGCGGTGGTGATCGCCGCCATCGGGTTCGCCGGCTCGTACGCCGCCGTCCGCGACCTCGCCGAGAAGAAGGGCTTCGGGGACTTCGCACCGTTCTTCCCCATCGGCATCGACGCCGGGATCGTGGTGCTGCTCGCCCTGGACCTGCTGCTGACCTGGATCCGCATCCCCTTCCCGCTGCTGCGCCAGACCGCCTGGCTGCTGACGGCCGCCACCATCGCCTTCAACGGCGCCGCCGCCTGGCCCGACCCGCTGGGCGTGGGGATGCACGCGGTGATCCCGGTGCTGTTCGTCGTCTCCGTGGAGGCGGCGCGGCACGCGGTGGGCCGGATCGCGGACATCACCGCGGACAAGCACATGGAGGGGGTGCGGATCTCGCGCTGGCTGCTGGCCTTCCCCTCCACCTTCCGGCTGTGGCGCCGGATGAAGCTGTGGGAGCTGCGCTCCTACGACCAGGTCATCCGCATGGAGCAGGACCGGCTGGTGTACGAGGCGCGGCTGCGGGCCCGCTACGGACGCTCCTGGAAGCGCCGGGCGCCGGTGGAGTCGCTGATGCCGCTGCGGCTGGCGCGGTACGGGGTGCCGCTGGCGGAGACCGGCCCGGCCGGCCTGGCCGCCGCCGGCATCGAACCGCAACTGCTCCCGGGGAAGAGCACGGGCGCGGGCGAGGGCGCGGGCAGCGGTACGGCCGCCGCGAACGGTGCGGCCGGCGCGGTGCGGGCGGCCGGGGAGACGGCTGGAGAGGTGACCGCCCCGGAGAAGGCCGTACCCGAACTGGCGCCGCCCGCCCGGAACGGAGCACGGGACCGGGCCTGGGACGAGACCCCGGCGGAGCACGGGGTGGTGCCCCGCGAGTGGGAGGCGCCCGCGGAACCGGACGGGGCGGCGGACCCCGGGCCGCAGCCGGAGCCGTCCGGAGCCGCACCGGCCGTCCCGGCACCCGCGTACGCCGCCGGGGCCGCGCCCGCCAGGGCGGAGGTGACCGTGCCGGTCTCCCAGGGCCGCCGCCGCCGGATGGGGCAGCCGGCCCCCGGCGGGACCCGGGCCGCGTACGCGTACTCCGTGCTCGCCTCGGACGAGCCGGTGGCGCCGCCGCCGCCGGAGCCGGAGGACGCCGGACCGCTCGGCATCCCGGACGGCGCGCTCTACACGGACGTCTACTACCGGGCCTACCAGCAGTACATAGCCGACCACGGCGACCGCCCCAACGCCCGGCAGCTGGCCAGGGTCCTCTACGACGAGCACGGCGTGACCAACGCCGAGGGCGGTCTGCTGAGCGAGAGCCACCTGCGCCTGTACCTGCGGGACTTCAAGGACCGCTACAACGCCGAGATGGGTCTGGGGGGCTGACCGCCCACCAGACCCACCACGCAGGACCCACCGCGCAGGACCCACCACGCAGCACCCACCGCGCAAGGTCCGCCGCGCACCCGCCGCCGCCGGGTGTCCGGCGGCGTCAGGCCCCCAGCAGCTTGCGCACCCGGTCCGCGCCCACCGCCAGCAGCAGCGTGGGCAGCCGCGGGCCGGTGTCGCGGCCGACCAGCAGCCGGTAGAGCAGGGCGAAGAACGCGCGCTGGGCGGCCTTCAGCTCCGGCGTCGGCCTCGCCTCCGGCGACAGGCCCGCCCGGATCTTGGGCACGCCGTAGACCAGCGTGGTCAGCCCGTCGAGCGACCAGTGCTCGTCCAGCCCGTCCAGCAGCAGCCGCAGGGCCTCGCGCTCGCCGTCGTCCAGCGAGGCCAGCAGTTCGGTGTCCGGCTCCTCGCGCACCCGGGTGCGCTGCTCGGCCGGGACGTGGGTGGCGACCCAGCGCTGCGCGCAGTCCAGCCGCGGGCGCGTCTCGTCCAGGGAACGGACCGGGGTGTCCGGGTCCAGCTCGCTCAGGATCCGCAGGGTCTGCTCCTCGTCGCCGGTGGTGACGTCCACCACCGAGGCGAGCGTGCGGTACGGCAGCGGGCGCGGCGTCCGGGGCAGCCCGCCGGACGCCGTGGAGACGGCCCGGCGGTACGCGGCGGCGTCCGCGGGCTGCGCGGTGCCGTCGGCGACCTTGCGCTCCAGGGCGTCCCACTCGTCGTAGAGCCGCTGGATCTCCTGGTCGAAGGCGATCTTGAAGGACTGGTTCGGCCGGCGGCGCGCGTACAGCCAGCGCAGCAGCGGCGCCTCCATGATCTCCAGGGCGTCGAGCGGGACGGGCACCCCGCCCCGGGAGCTGGACATCTTCGCCATGCCGCTGATGCCGACGAAGGCGTACATCGGGCCGATCGGCTGCTCGCCGCCGAAGATCTTCACGAGCTGCCCGCCGACGACGAAGGACGAGCCCGGTGACTGGTGGTCCACGCCGGAGGGTTCGAAGACCACGCCCTCGTACGTCCAGCGCATCGGCCAGTCGACCTTCCAGACCAGCTTGCCGCGCCGGTGCCCGGACAGCAGGACCGTCTCCTCGTGGCCGCACCGGCACACGTACGTCATGCGCGTGGTGTCGTCGTCGTAGGCGGTGATCGTCGTCAGGTCGCGCTCGCAGGCGGAGCAGTACGGCTTGTACGGGAAGTACCCGGTGCCGCCCGAGCCGCCGTCGTCCTCACCGGCCGCGCCGGAGCCCTCGGCGGCCTCGGTCTCGGCGGCCGCCAGCTCGGCGTCCCTGGGCTTCTGCTGCTGCTTCGCCGCGCTCTCCGGCGCCGCCTTGGTGCGGTAGCGGTCCAGGACGGCGTCGATGCGCCCGCGCTCGCGCATGGCGAACAGGATCTGCTCGGTGTACGCGCCGGAGGTGTACATCTCCGTCTGGCTGATGCCGCGCACCTCGATGCCCAGCCGGTCGAGCGCCTCGGCCATGGCGGACCTGAAGTGCCCGGCCCAGCTGGTGTGCCCGCTGCCGGGCGGCGCGGGCACGGAGGTGAGCGGCTTGCCGATGTGCTCGGACCAGGAGGCGTCGACCCCGTCGACTCCGGCCGGGACCTTGCGGAAGCGGTCGTAGTCGTCCCAGGACAGGATGTGCTCGCAGGCCACGCCGCGCCGCCTGATCTCGTCGGCGACCAGGTGCGGGACCATCACCTCGCGCAGGTTGCCCAGGTGGATGGGGCCGGAGGGGCTCAGACCGGAGGCGCAGACGACCGGTTTGCCGGGGGCACGGCGCTCCGCCTCGGCGATGACCTCGTCGGCGATGCGGGAGACCCAGTCGGCGGTCTCGGTGCTCTGAGCCACGGTCGGCACGTCCCTTTCAGGTCTTTCGGGGCTTTCACGTATCGGGATGACGGAACCATTGTTTCAGACGGGCCGGGGCACCGGCGCCTGCTTATCGGCGAGCCCCGGGGACCGCCCGCGTGGGATACTGGACCGGCCCGGAAACCCCTACTCAGAGGAACGGCACTCCTTCATGGCCTCGGTCCCCTCGCTCGCCGCCACCGTCCACCAGCGCGTCGTGGACGCCCTCTCGGCTGCCCTGCCGGAGGCCGCGTCCGCGGACCCGCTGCTGCGACGCAGCGACCGGGCGGACTTCCAGGCCAACGGGATGCTGGCGCTGGCCAAGAAGCTCAAGGGGAACCCCCGGGAGCTGGCCGCGAAGGTCGTCGGGGCGATGCGGGAGAGCGCCGGGGCCGCCCAGAACGCCGGGGCCGCCGGAGACGCCGGCAATGCAGTGATCGCCGGGATCGAGGTCTCCGGGCCCGGCTTCCTCAACATCACCGTCTCCGACGCGGCGATCACCGCCACCCTGGCGGCGCGGGCCGCCGACGAGCGGCTGGGCGTGCCGTACGCGGCGGAGCCGGGCACCACGGTCATCGACTACTCCCAGCCCAACGTGGCCAAGGAGATGCACGTCGGGCACCTGCGGTCCACGGTGATCGGCGACGCGATCGTGAAGATCCTGGAGCACCGCGGCGAGAAGGTGGTCCGGCGGCACCACATCGGCGACTGGGGCACCCAGTTCGGCATGCTCATCCAGTACCTGGAGGAGCACCCGCACGAGCTGGACCACTCCGGCGGCGACGGGTCCGGGGAGCCGGGCGGGGAGTCCGGCGAGGCGGCCATGTCCCGGCTGAACCGGCTCTACAAGGACTCGCGGGCGCTGTTCGACTCCGACGAGGAGTTCAAGGCGCGCGCCCGGGACCGGGTGGTGAAGCTCCAGAGCGGGGACGAGCGCACCCTGGAGACCTGGCGGCGGATCGTCGGCGAGTCGATGATCTACTTCCACGCCGTCTACGAGCAGCTCGACGTGGAGATCCGCGACGCGGACGTCGTCGGCGAGAGCGCCTACAACGACGACCTCCAGCAGGTCGTGAAGGACCTGGAGGCCGACGGGGTCGCGGTCCGCTCCGAGGGCGCGCTGTGCGTGTTCTTCGACGACGTCAAGGGCCCGGACGGCAAGCCCGTCCCGCTGATCGTGCAGAAGTCCAACGGCGGCTTCGGCTACGCCGCCACCGATCTGGCCGCCATCCGCGACCGGGTCGGGAGGCTGGGCGCCGACACCCTGCTGTACGTGGTGGACGCCCGGCAGGCGCTGCACTTCAAGATGGTCTTCGAGACCGCGCGGCGGGCCGGCTGGCTGCCCGAGGGCGCCGCCCGGCAGCTGGCGTTCGGCACCGTGCTGGGCAAGGACGGCAAGCCGTTCAAGACCCGGGAGGGCGAGACGGTCCGGCTGGTGGACCTGCTGGGCGAGGCCGTCGAGCGGGCCACGGCCGTGGTGCGGGAGAAGGCCGAGCAGGGCGGGCTGGAGCTGACGGAGGAGGAGATCGCCGAGCGCGGCGCCCAGGTGGGCATCGGCGCGGTGAAGTACGCGGACCTGTCGACGTCGATGTCCCGCGACTACGTCTTCGACCTGGACCGGATGGTCTCGCTCAACGGCGACACCAGCGTCTACCTCCAGTACGCCTACGCCCGGATCCAGTCGATCCTGCGCAAGGCGGGCGACGCGCGGCCGGCGGCGCACCCGGAGCTGGCCCTCGCCCCGGCGGAGCGGGCCCTGGGGCTGCATCTGGACGAGTTCGCCGAGACGCTGGCGGGCGTGGCCGAGACGTACGAGCCGCACAAGCTGGCCGCGTACCTGTACCAGCTCGCCTCGCACTACACGACGTTCTACGACCAGTGCCCGGTGCTGAAGGCCGGGGACGAGGCGACCGTGGAGAACCGCCTCTTCCTGTGCGAGCTGACCGCCCGCACCCTGCGCCAGGGCATGGCACTGCTGGGTATCCGCACGCCCGAGCGGCTCTGAGGCCCTGAGCCGTACGGGCACGGGCGAGACGCGAGTGAGAGCGGTGGGGCGGGCCCGGCGGGCCCGCCCCACCGGCGTTCCCGGCGTGCTCAGCCCTCGCGGTGCACCTTGGTGTTGGACGCCTGGGCGCGGGGGCGGACGACCAGCAGGTCGACGTTGACGTGCGGCGGGCGGGTCACGGCCCACACGACGGTGTCGGCCACGTCCTCGGCGGTCAGCGGCTCGGCGACGCCCTCGTAGACCTTCGCGGCCTTCTCCTCGTCCCCGCGGAAGCGGGTGACGGAGAACTCCTCGGTGCGCACCATGCCGGGCGCGATCTCGATGACCCGGACGGGCTGCCCGCACACCTCCAGACGCAGCGTCTCGGCCAGGACGTGGGCGCCGTGCTTGGCCGCGGCATAGCCCGCGCCGCCCTCGTAGGTGCCGTGGCCCGCGGTGGAGGACAGCACGAGGACGGTGCCGTCGCCGGAGGCGGTCAGGGCCGGGAGCAGCGCCTGGGTCATGTTCAGCACGCCGAGCACGTTGACCTCGTACATCGACCGCCAGTCGGCCGGGTCGCCGGTGGCGACCGGGTCCAGGCCCAGGGCGCCGCCCGCGTTGTTGACCAGCACGCTGCCGGGGGCGAGGGGGCCGAGCCGCCCGGCGAAGGCGTCCACGGCGGCGCGGTCGGTGACGTCCAGGGCGTACGCCTCGGCCCGCCGGCCGGCGCCGGTCAGCTCGGCGGCCAGGGCCTCGACGCGCTCGGCGCGGCGGGCGGCCAGCACCGTCCGGTAGCCCTCGGCGGCCAGCCGCCGCGCGGTCGCGGCTCCGATGCCGCTGCTCGCGCCGGTGATGACCGCGGTGGGTGCGGTGGGTGCGGTGGGCCGTGCGGCGGACTGCTCGGCGGACTGGGACATGGGCGGGCCCTCCCGGTGGTGGATGTCGCGGTGCCGCTCGCAGAATAGGTCCGGTGAGTTCCGGGGGCCGGAGCGGGCCGTCCCACCCGTCCCGCGGCGCGTACCTGCTGCGGTCTTCCGGGGGGCGACCCCCGGACCCCCGGCCGTCTCACCCGCCCCGCGGCGCGTACATGATCAGGGCGACCCCCGCCAGGCAGACGAGTGCCCCCGTCACGTCCCAGCGGTCCGGCCGGAAACCGTCCACCGCCATGCCCCAGAGCAGCGAGCCGGCGACGAAGACACCGCCGTACGCCGCCAGGATGCGGCCGAAGTGGGCGTCGGGCTGGAAGGTGGCGACGAAGCCGTACGCGCCCAGGGCGAGCACCCCGGTGCCGATCCACACCCAGCCGCGGTGCTCGCGCACCCCCTGCCAGACGAGCCAGGCGCCGCCGATCTCCAGCAGGGCGGCGAGGGCGAAGAGGAGGGCGGAGCGGGCAACGAGCATGTCAGGAGGCTACGGGCGGCCGTCCGGGCCCCGTCCGGGGGGCCCGCCGGAAACCGCCGGAGCCGGTTCCGGCCCCCGTCCCGGCCGGGGTCAGGGCCACACCAGGCAGTACGCCTGGTGACCCGCCTCGTGGAGGCGGTGCGAGAAGTCCTGCCACTCGTGGAGGAGCTGGTAGACGTCGAAGGCGTCGCGCGGGCCGCCGCGGTCGGGGACGGTGGACCAGATGAAGGCCGCCGCGCCCACCGATTCCTCGCCGACGCCCCGCAGCGGGTCGGTGACCGTCATGGGCAGCTTGACCACGGCGTAGTCGGAGTGGAGGACCACCAGCTCCAGCGGGGGCACCTTGTGCAGCGGTATGCCCTCGATGCCGGTGAGGACCATCGCGGCCACCGTCTCCGGCTTGATCCGGGTGAACATGCCGTGGCCCAGTTCGTCCCCGCCCAGTTCCTCCGGGCGCATCGAGATGGGCACCCGGGCGGCTGTGGCGCCGTCCGGTGCACCGAAGTACTTGTAGGTCACCCCCACCCGGCCACCCTTGCCGATCCTCGTCTCCGCAGTGTCCGCCGTCTCCGTCACGTCCGCGGTCTCCGCCGCCTCGGAGGTCCTGCGCCGGTGCCGGCCCCGCGCGCGCCTGGGACCGATGTCCCCCGTGCCCTCGCCCAGCCCGCCACCGCGCTGCATGTCACCACCCAACCGACCACTCGCGGCTCCGCCGCGCGACCCGATCATCGTCTCAGAGACCTCCCCTTCTGGCGGGCCGTGAAACGCCCGGCCGCACATGTGCGCGAGGCTCTGAGACCATGGCTTGCGTGAACTATCCGTACGATGCACCAGTATCGCAGTCGCTGTACGACCGTGCCGCCGTTGTGACACCTGGAGGAGTGAACTCTCCGGTGCGCGCCTTCGGTGCCGTGGGCGGTACGCCCCGTTTCATGGTGTCCGGTGCCGGTCCGTACCTCACCGACGCGGACGGCCGCGAGTATGTCGACCTCGTGTGCTCGTGGGGGCCGATGATCCTCGGTCACGCCCACCCCGCCGTGACCGAGGCGGTCCGCGAGGCGGTCTCGCGCGGTACCTCCTTCGGCACCCCGGGACAGGGCGAGGTCGAGCTGGCCGAGGAGATCGTCGCCCGGGTCGCCCCCGTTGACCAGGTACGACTGGTCTCCTCCGGTACCGAGGCCACGATGTCCGCGATCCGGCTGGCGCGCGGTTTCACCGGCCGGAGCAAGGTGGTCAAGTTCGCCGGCTGCTACCACGGCCATGTGGACGCGCTGCTGGCGGCCGCCGGTTCGGGGGTCGCCACCTTCGGTCTGCCGGACACCCCGGGGGTGACCGGCGCGCAGGCCGGGGAGACCCTGGTGCTGCCGTACAACGATCTGGACTCGGCCGCCGCCGCCTTCGCCGCGCACCCCGGCGAGATCGCCTGTGTGATCACCGAGGCCTCGCCCGGCAACATGGGTGTGGTGCCGCCGCGCGAGGGCTTCAACGCCGGGCTGAAGCGGCTGTGCGAGGCGAACGGCGCGCTGTACGTCTCCGACGAGGTGATGACCGGCTTCCGGGTCTCGAAGGCCGGCTGGTACGGCCTGGACGGCGTCGTGCCGGACCTGATGACCTTCGGCAAGGTGATGGGCGGCGGCTTCCCGGCGGCGGCCTTCGGCGGCCGGGCCGACGTGATGGCCCGGCTCGCCCCCGCCGGGCCCGTCTACCAGGCGGGCACCCTCTCGGGGAACCCGGTCGCGACGGCGGCCGGACTGGCCCAGCTCCGGCTGCTGGACGACGCGGCGTACGAGCGGCTGGACGCGGTCTCGGCCGAGCTCCGGTCGCTGGTCACCGAGGCGCTGGCCAAGGAGGGCGTGACGCACCGGCTGCAGCGGGCGGGCAGCATGTTCTCGGTCTTCTTCACCGGCGGGGACGGCGAGGACGGCGGGGACGGCGGGGAAATCGCGGACTACGCCGCGGCCGGGCGGCAGGAGACGTTCCGCTACACCGCCTTCTTCCACGAGATGCTCTCCCGGGGCGTCTATCTGCCGCCCTCGGCCTTCGAGGCGTGGTTCGTCTCCACCGCGCTCGACGGGCGGGCCGTGGAGCGGATCGCGGACGCGCTGCCGCACGCCGCGCGCGCCGCGGCGCGGGCCGGCGGGGACGGCGAGCAGGGGGAGGCGAGAGCGTGACGGCCACGGCGAACGGTTCCGGGCACGAGCCGGCGGGCGGGGCGGGCGGCCCGGCGGAGGAGTCGGCGGACGCCCCGCTGGACGCCGCCCGGGACCCGGCGGACGTGACGGACCCGGCGGACGTGACCGTCACCCCCGAGACCGCGGGGGAACGGGAGCAGCACGCCGGCGGGCAGCGGACCGTGGTGCACCTGATGCGGCACGGCGAGGTGGAGAACCCCAAGGGGATCCTCTACGGCCGCCTCCCGGGCTACCACCTCTCCGAGCTGGGCCGCCGGATGGCCGAGCGGGTCGCCGAGCACCTCGCCCACCGCGACATCGCGTACGTGGTGGCCTCCCCGCTGGAGCGGGCCCAGGAGACCGCCGAGCCGGTCGCGAAGATCCACGGACTGGCGGTCGCCTCCGACAAGCGGCTGATCGAGGCGGACAACATCTTCCAGGGGAAGACCTTCGGCGTCGGTGACGGGGCGCTGCGGCGGATCGCGAACTGGCCGCATCTGCGCAACCCGTTCCGGCCGTCCTGGGGCGAGCCGTACACCGACCAGGCGGTGCGGATGATGGCCGCGCTGGAGGCCGCCCGGGACGCCGCCCGCGGCCACGAGGCGCTGTGCGTCAGCCACCAGCTCCCCATCTGGACGGTGCGCAGCTTCGTCGAGCGCCGCCGGCTCTGGCACGACCCGCGCAGACGGCAGTGCACCCTGGCCTCGCTGACGACCTTCACCTTCGTCGGCGACCGGATCGTCTCGGTCGGCTACACCGAGCCGGCCCACGACCTGGTGCCGCCCCATCTGCGGGCGGGGGCGAAGCCGGTGAAGGGGAAGGGCAGGGGGGCCGGGGCCTGAACGGGGAGTGCGGCGGACGGGTGCCGGGAGGCCGCGAAGCGGACAAGGGGGGCGCGGAAGATCGCCCTCGGGCGCATGCGAAACTTTTCACATGAGTCAGAGCCGCGCCTTCCGACGCCGCCCCCCGCGCCCCGGCCGCCGCCTCCCCGCGGTCCTGGCAGGGGCCGTCGCCGGTGTGCTCGCGCTGTCCGGATGCGGTGGCGGCGAGACCACCGGTGCCTCCTCCGGCAACGCGCAGTTCGTCCAGGGCACCGGGCAGATCACGAGAGTCCCGGAGAAGGACCGCGAACCCGCCCCCGACATCTCCGGCGAGACCGTGGACGGCGGCCGGCTGTCCCTGTCGGACCACCGGGGTGAGGTCGTCGTCCTCAACGTCTGGGGGTCGTGGTGCGCGCCCTGCCGCGCCGAGGCGCCCAACCTCGCCAAGGTCGCCGAGGACACCGCGGACGAGGGCGTGCGGTTCGTGGGGATCAACACCCGCGACCTGGACAGGGCCAACGCCGAGGCCTTCGACCGCACCTACGGCATCGAGTACCCGAGCCTGTACGACCCCAGCGGCAGGCTGATCCTGAGGTTCGAGGACAACCTCCCGCCGCAGGCCATCCCCTCCACGCTGGTCATCGACCGGGAGGGGCGGATCGCCGTACGCGCCCTGAAGGCGCTCAGCGAGAAGGACCTGCGCGCCGCACTCGAACCGGTGATGGCGGAGAAGTGACGCCGGATGCCTGCTGACCCCGGGTTCCCCGGACTGTCCGAGCTGTCCGAGCTGTCCGGTCTGACGAGCCTCGCCGCCGTCACGGACGGCAACGAGACCGTCGTCTCCGGCGCCCTGCTGCTGGCCGTGCCGATCGCGGTGCTGGGCGGTCTGGTCTCGTTCTTCTCGCCCTGTGTGCTGCCGCTGGTGCCCGGCTACCTCAGCTATGTCACCGGCGTCGGCGGCACCGACCTGGCCGAGGCGCGGCGCGGCCGGATGTTCCTGGGCGCCGTCCTGTTCGTGCTGGGCTTCACCGCCGTGTTCGTCTCCGGCGGCGCGCTGTTCGGCGGCTTCGGGGCCACGCTCCAGACCCACCGGGAGACCATCTCGCGGGTGATGGGCGTACTGATCATCCTGCTGGGGCTCGCCTTCGCGGGAGTGATGTCCCGGTTCGTCCAGCGCGACATCCGCTTCCACACCAGACCGGGCGTCGGCCTGGCGAGCGCGCCGCTGCTGGGGGCGCTGTTCGGCATCGGCTGGACGCCGTGTGTGGGGCCGACGCTGTCGGCCGTGCAGTTCCTGGCGTTCAACGAGGCCAGCGCGGGGCGCGGCGCCCTGCTGACCGTGGCGTACTGTCTGGGGCTCGGGCTGCCGTTCGTGCTGGCCGCGCTCGCCTTCCGGCGGGCGCTGGGCGCCTTCGGATGGGTCAAGCGGCACTACGTGTGGGTGACGAGGGCCGGCGGTGGCATGCTCGTGGCGGTCGGGCTGCTGCTCGTCACGGGGGGCTGGGACCGGATCGTCTACGAGCTACAGGTGTGGTCCTCCGGCTTCACCGTTTGGATCTGAGCTATGACCGACTCCAGCACCACCGACTCCACCACCGCCGGGACCACCGGGACGGCCGCCGACGAGCGGGACGCCGCCGCGCGGCTGTCCACCGCGCCGGTGGACGCCGAGCACCCCGCGGAGGGCGGGGACGGCGGCACCGGGGGGCCGGGGCAGTCCGTACCCGGCTCCTTCGGCGGGACGCGCCGCCCCGGCGCGGCGGGCGCCGCGGCGTGGTACGCCCGGGAGACCGCCGGCTGGCTGCGCTGGTTCTGGCGGCAGCTCACCTCGATGCGGGTGGCGCTGCTCCTGCTCTTCCTGCTCTCGCTGGCGGCGGTCCCCGGCTCGGTGATCCCGCAGAAGGACGTGGACTCCTTCGCCGTCGAGGAGTTCCGGCAGCGGCACGAGACGCTGGGACCGCTCTACGAGCGGCTCCAGCTCTTCGACGTCTACAGCTCGGTGTGGTTCTCCGCCGTCTACATCCTGCTGTTCGTCTCGCTCATCGGCTGCATCGTGCCGCGCACCTGGCAGTTCGCCGGCCAGCTCCGCGGCCGGCCGCCGCGCGCCCCGCGCCGGCTGACCCGGATGCCCGCCCACACCACCTGGCGCACCGCCGCCGCGCCGGACGAGGTGCTGGCGGCGGCCCGGTCACTGCTGAGCGGCAGGCGCTTCCGCACCGACCTGTCCCCGGCGTCCGGCGCGTCCGCCTCCGGCGGCTCGGTCGCCGCACCTATGTCCGGCGGCTCGGTCGCCGCACCTTCGTCCGGCGGCTCGGTCGCCGCACCTTCGTCCGGCGGCTCGGTCGCCGCACCTTCGTCCGGCGGCTCGGTCGCCGCCGAGAAGGGCTATCTGCGCGAGGCCGGCAACCTGGTCTTCCACATCTCGCTGATCGTGATGCTGCTGGCCTTCGCGGCCGGGCAGCTGTGGAACTCCGAGGGCGGCAAGCTGATCGTGGAGGGCGACGGCTTCTCCAACACCCTCACCCAGTACGACGACTTCACCTCCGGCTCGCTGTACGACACCGCCGACCTGGACGCCTTCGGCTTCCGGCTGGACGAGTTCCACGCCACCTTCGAGCGCACCGGACCGCAGCGCGGCACCGCGCGCACCTTCCGCGCCGACGTGACGTACTGGGAGGGCGCGGACGGGGCCGAGAGGCAGACGTCCATCGAGGTCAACCACCCGCTGAAGGTGGGCGGGTCCAAGGTCTTCCTCATCGGGCACGGCTACGCGCCGGTCGTCACCGTCACCGACGGGCAGGGCGACGTGGCCTTCCGGGGCCCGGTGCCCTTCCTGCCGCAGGAGAGCCTCGGGCTCACCTCCACGGGCGTGGTCAAGGTCACCGACTACCGGAACGCGGACGGTGAGCGCGAGCAGCTCGGCTTCCAGGGCATCTTCACGCCCACCTACGGGATCGACGCCGAACGCGGACCGCACTCGACGTTCCCCGAGCTGGACTACCCGGTGCTGTCCATGAACGCCTTCCACGGCGACCTGGGCATCGACTCCGGCATCCCGCAGAACATCTACCAGCTCGACACCGACAAGATGGAGCAGTTCAAGGCCGAGGACGGGGACCTGTTCCGCATCGACCTGCGTCCCGGCGAGTCGGTCGAGCTGCCGGACGGGGCGGGCACGCTGAAGTTCGAGAGCGTCGAGCAGTGGGCCAGCTTCCAGGTCTCCCAGGAGCCGGGTGAGGGCTGGGCGCTGGCCGGGGCGAGCGCCGCCGTGCTGGGCCTGGCCGGTTCGCTGTTCATCCAGCGCCGCCGGGTGTGGGTGCGCGCCGAGCGCGGCGCGGACGGGAGCACCGTCGTGGAGATGGCCGCGCTCGGCCGCAGCGAGTCCGCGCGGGTCCCCGAGGAGCTGGGCGAGCTGGCGGCGGCACTGCACGGTGCCGCGCCCTCGGCCCCGGCACCCGGACGGGCCGGCCCGGAGGAGACCGCACCGGAGGAGACCGCCGGGGAGACCGCACCGGAAGAGACCGCCGCGGCGGAGCCCGCGGACACATCGGACGCCGCCGAGGGCGGCGCCGGACCCTCGTCACGAGGAGAGACCGAGTGAACGCCGCAGTGAACGCCGTGCACCTCGCCGTCGCGGCGAACGAGAACCTGGCCGAGTTCAGCAACCTGCTGATCAGGTCGGCGATGGCCGTCTACGCCCTGGCCTTCGTCGCGCACATCGTGGAGTGGGTGTTCGGCAGCCGCAGCCGGGTGGCCCGGACGGCCGCCGCGCTCCGCGCCGAGGGCGCCCGCAGCGCAGAGCGCACCGGAGCCGCCGAGGAGATCTCCGTCACCGTGCGGACCTCCGGCGGCACGGGCGTGCTGGACAAGCCGAAGGTCGTCACCCGCTCCGCCACCGGCCGCCGGGCCGGCCTGCCGGACGGGCCCGGCGCGGCCGGCGGGGACGAGCGGGGCGACCTGTACGGCCGGATCGCCGTCTCGCTGACCGTCCTGGCCTTCCTGCTGCACTTCGCCTCGGTGCTCACCCGCGCCCTGTCGGTGCAGCGCGCCCCCTGGGGCAACATGTACGAGTTCTCGACGGCCTTCTCGATGGTCGCCGTCGGCGCGTACCTGGGCTTCCTGGTGGCGCGGAAGAACGTCCGCTGGATCGGGCTGCCGCTGGTCACCACGGTGCTGCTCGACCTGGGCCTGGCCATCGTGGTCTTCTACACCGAGAGCGACCAGCTCGTCCCGGCGCTCGACTCGTACTGGCTGTGGATCCACGTCTCACTGGCCATCGTCTGCGGCGCGCTGTTCTACCTGGGCGCGGTCGCCACGCTGCTGTACCTGTTCCGGGACCGCTACGAGGCGAAGCTGGAGGCGGGCGGGAAGCCGGGCGCCTTCGCCTCCTCCGTGCTGGAGCGGCTGCCCAGCGCCGCCTCCCTGGACGGCTTCGCGTACCGGATCAACGCGGCGGTCTTCCCGTTCTGGACCTTCACCATCATCGCGGGCGCGATCTGGGCGGAGAACGCCTGGGGCCGCTACTGGGGCTGGGACCCCAAGGAGGTCTGGTCCTTCATCACCTGGGTCGGCTACGCCTGCTACCTGCACGCCCGCGCCACGGCCGGCTGGAAGGGGCGCCGGGCGGCCTACCTGGCGCTGATCGCCTTCCTGTGCTTCCTGTTCAACTACTACGGCGTCAACGTCTTCTTCGACGGACTGCACTCCTACGCCGGCGTGTAGACCGCGCGGGACGCGCGCAGGACACGAGGACACACGGCCGCGGGCCGGACCGGGAGGTCCGGCCCGCGGCCGTCTCAGGAGGCGGCGGGCGGAGCCTCGTCCGCCCCGCCGCCGTTCTCCGTGTTGTTGTTGTGCTCCTTGTCACGCCCGGCATCGTGCCTGGCGTCGCGCTTCCTGCCGAGTTCCCCGTCACGCTCCCGGTCGCGGCGGGGCTTCTTGTCCCCGGTCTCCGGACCGGGCTCCGGACGCTTCTCGGACTCCGGCTCCGGCCGCCGGTTGCGTTCGGTGATCGACCGCAGGAACTCCGGATTGTCGTCCGGCGCGACCCAGCGGCGCTCGGCCGGCCGGGTGGCGCCGTAGGGGGTGTTGCGGCGGGGGCGGCCCACCACGAACCAGGCCACGGAGCCCAGCAGCACCATGCCGAAGAACAGGACGATCAGGACCCACGCCCCCTTCGGCAGCTTGCGCACCTCTCTGTCGGGGGTGTTGAGGCAGTCGATGAAGGCGTAGATCCACACCGCCAGGATCAGAACGGTCGGAAGAAGCCTGAGCATTGGGCAACGCCCCCTGGATGCGATAGAGCGGCATGTGGTGGGCCAGCGGGCCCATGGGCCGGGGATGCCGGACGGAGCCGGAACGGGCCCCGTGACACGCCCAGGGTAATGGGTGTCGGATACTTACCCCTATGACGTACGACGATCTCCGCTCGCTGCTGCGGGCCCTGGAGCGCGACGGCGACCTCGTCCGGATCAAGGCCGAGGTCGATCCCCATCTGGAGATCGGGGAGATCGTCGACCGGGTCCAGAAGGCCGGCGGCCCGGCCCTGCTCTTCGAGAACGTCAGGGGCTCGGGCATGCCGCTGGCCATGAACGTCTTCGGCACCGACCGCCGGATGCTGAAGTCCCTGGGCCTGACCTCGTACGACGAGATCGGCGAGAAGATCGGCGGGCTGCTGCGGCCGGAGCTGCCGCAGGGATTCGTCGGCTTCCGGGAGGCGTTCGGCAAGCTCGGCACGATGGCGCACGTCCCGCCGAGGAAGGTCAAGGAGGCACCCGTCCAGGACGTCGTGCTCACCGGCGACGACGTCGACCTGGAGAGCCTGCCCGCGCTGTTCACCTGGCCCGAGGACGGCGGCTCCTTCTTCAACCTGGGCCTGACCCACACCAAGGACCCCGAGACCGGCATCCGCAACCTGGGGCTCTACCGGCTCCAGCGGCACGACCGGCGCACCATCGGGATGCACTGGCAGATCCACAAGGACAGCCGGAACCACTACCAGGTCGCCGCCCGGCGCGGCGAGCGGCTGCCGGTCGCCATCGCCTTCGGCTGCCCGCCCGCTGTGACATATGCCTCAACCGCGCCGCTGCCCGGCGACATCGACGAGTACCTCCTCGCCGGCTTCCTCCAGGGCAGGCGGGTGGAGATGGTGGACTGCAAGACGGTGCCGCTCCAGGTGCCGGCCCGCGCCGAGGTGGTGCTGGAGGGCTGGCTGGAGCCGGGGAGGATCCTGCCGGAGGGCCCGTTCGGCGACCACACCGGCTTCTACACCCCGCAGGAGGACTTCCCGGCACTGACCGTCGACTGCGTCACCATGCGGAAGCGGCCGGTCTTCCAGTCGATCGTCGTCGGGCGCCCGCCGACGGAGGACGGGCCGCTGGGCCGGGCCACGGAGCGCTTCTTCCTGCCGCTGCTCAAGGTGATCGTCCCGGACATCGTGGACTACCACCTGCCGGAGGCGGGCGGCTTCCACAACTGCGCCATCGTCTCGATCGACAAGAAGTACCCCAAGCACGCGCAGAAGGTGATGTCCGCGATCTGGGGCGCCCACATGATGTCGCTGACCAAGCTGATCGTGGTGGTGGACGCCGACTGCGACGTCCACGACCTGCACGAGGTCGCCTGGCGGGCGCTGGGCAACACCGACTACGCCCGTGACCTGCTGCTCACCGAGGGGCCGGTGGACCATCTGGACCACGCCTCCTACCAGCAGTTCTGGGGAGGCAAGGCGGGCATCGACGCCACCGCCAAGTGGCCCGAGGAGGGGTACACGCGGGACGGGGGCTGGCCGGAGATGGTCGTGTCCGATCCGGACACCGCGGCGAAGGTCAGCCGCCGCTGGCGGGAGTACGGCCTGTGAGTTCCGTCACCGAGGACACCGGAGACGCCGGGGACGCCGGGGACACCGGGGACGCCGGAGGGAACGAGGAAGCCGGGGGCGCGGGCACGGGCGGCTCCGGCGCGGCCGCCGTCCCCGCCGCCGTCCCCGCCGCGAGGACCGCACCGCCGGTCACCGCCCGCCCGGCGGGCCGGATCAGGGCGTTCCTGCGGCTGGTGATGATCGAGCACTCGGTCTTCGCGCTGCCCTTCGCCTATCTGGCCTCGCTCACCGCGATGTTCCTGGTGGACCGGAGCGTCCACTGGTGGGAGCTGTTCCTCGTCACCGTCGCGATGGTGAGCCTGCGCACCTTCGCCATGGCCGCCAACCGGATCATCGACCGGGAGATCGACGCCCGCAATCCGCGCACCGCCAACCGTGAGCTGGTCACCGGGGCGGTGTCGGTGCGCACCGCCTGGGCGGGCGCGCTGGTCGCGCTGGCCGTCTTCCTCGCCGCCGCGGCGCTGCTCAACCCGCTGTGCCTGGTGCTCGCGCCCCTCGCCGTGGTGCCGATGGTGGTCTATCCGTACGGGAAGCGGTTCACCGACTTCCCGCACGCCGTACTCGGGCTCGCCCAGGCCATCGGGCCCGTCGGCGCCTGGCTCGCCGTCACCGGGGCGTGGTCCTGGGAGGCGGTGGTCCTCGGGCTGGCGGTGGGCGTCTGGATCGGCTGCTTCGACCTGATCTACGCCTGCCAGGACACCGCCTCGGACCGGGCCAACGGGGTGCGCTCGGTACCGGCGCGCTTCGGCGTGGCCGCCGCGCTGTACGGCGCCCGCGCCGGCCATGCCGTCACCGTGGCGCTGCTGGGCTGGTACGGGGCGCTCACCGGGGCCGGGGTGGCGTACTGGGCGGGGCTGTCGATCGTGGCGGTGGCGTTCGTCTACGAGCACGGCATCGTGCGGCCCGGCGACCTGTCCCGGGTGAACCGGGCGTTCTTCACCGTCAACGGCTTCGTCGGGATAGCGCTCTTCCTCTGCGCGCTGATCGATCTGGTGCTGCGCGGCCTGACGGTGTGAACCGCGTCGGCCGGCGGTGAACCGGTGGCGCGGGCCGGCCCGCGCCACCGTCAGCGGGTCAGCGGGGCCCGCCGGGACCGGCCCAGCGGGGTGGAGCGGCGGAACCAGAACGCCGCCAGCACCCCGCCGATCAGCCCGAACAGGTGGCCCTGCCAGGAGACGCCCGAGTTGGTGGGCAGCACGCCCCACAGGATCGAGCCGTAGAGCAGGACGACCGTGATGCCGACGGTGATGTCCAGGGCGTCGCGGTCCACGAAGCCGCGGACCAGCAGATAGCCGAAGAGCCCGAACACCACGCCCGAGGCGCCCGCCGTGACCGAGTGCTCCGGCGCGGTCAGCCACACTCCGACACCGCTGACCACGATGATCGTCAGGCAGACGGCGAGGAACCGGCCTATGCCCCGTACCGCCGCGAGGAAGCCGAGCACCAGCAGCGGCAGGCTGTTGGCCGCGACATGGTCGAAGCCGAAGTGCAGGAACGCCGCCGGTACGACGTCGATCAGCTCGTCGGTCTCGCGCGGCGAGACGCCGTAGTCGTCGAGCGAGTTGCCGGTGGCGACGTCGACCGCCTCCAGCAGCCACAGCAGGCTCACCCAGACCAGCATCAGCACACCCGCCGACACCGCCCTGGACGTGCGCGACGAGCGGGTCGAGCCGGTCGTCGATCCGTATGCCATCTGGTCTCTCCCCGTTCGGTCCCGTCCTGTCCGTACGCCGCCGCGCGGCCGTGCGGTGCCGGGCCCGAGCCCGTCCCGCCCTGTGGGTCTGCCCGTTTTCGCCGTCGTGTACGACAACGTCATGGACCGGGTCGGGAGTTCCGGGACGGACGGGACGCGGCGGACGGGACTCGGGGGACGGGCTCAGGGGACGGGCTTGCCCGGCTCCTCCGTGTCCTGCCGCTCGGTCCGCCGTTCGGCCAGCTCGGTGTAGAGCACCGCCCCCACCACGTCCTGCGGCTCCAGCCGCTTCGCGGCCGGCGGCGTGTCAACCCGGACCGCCTGCCCCGGGGCGAAGGTCAGGGTGAGCGGCAGCTTTCCCGTCCCGCGCGCCCCGCGCTCTCCCTGCGCGCCGTCCGGGCCGCCCGCCGCGAACTGCCCCAGGTCCACCGTCAGCCCCGACAGGACGCCGCCGCGCAGTTCCAGTTCCAGGGTGATCCGGCCCTTCTCCGGCACGTCGTCGAGCAGGCCGCTCCAGGCCCCGATCCCGCCGAAGTCCCCCTCCAGCGGTGCCAGCGCCGCCGTCAGGTCCCGGACTGCCTCGCGGGCGGGAAGGGCGACCGTCACCCGGTCCGCGCCGTCGCGCCGTCCGCCGTCCCGGAAGACCGCGTGCTCGTCCAGGACCTCGCGCACCGACTCGAGAACCCGGTGCTGGGCCCTGGCGCTCAGCAGCAGCTCCGCCTCGTCCGCCAGCCGGGTCGCCGCCTCGCCGTACCGGACCCCCGCCACCGTCGCGAACCGCTCGAACTCCCGGGGGTCGACGCGCACCCACCTGCCCCGGAACAGGTCCCGGGCGGCGGCCAGGGAGGAGGGCAGCCCGTCGGCGGCGGCCGCCAGCTCGGCGCCCCTGTTCACCGTGTCGTCGCGCCAGTCCAGCTCCGGGGCCAGCCGGTCCCAGTTGACGCGGACGTAGAAGCCGTCACCGATCGCCTTGTAACCGGCCAGGTCCTTGCCGCCGAGGTTGACCATGAGGGCGGAGTCGACGTGTTCGGCCTCTCTCACGTCCTTGAGCGGACCGTCCGCGCCGATGGTGAGCACCGTCTCCACCCGGGAGAGCAGCGGGGCGTCCACGGGGCCGGCGGCCGTCCCGGTCCCCGCGAGGCCCGGTACCGGAAGGCCCGGTACCGGAAGGCCGTGCCGGGCGAAGGCGCGGATGTCGCCGGCCGAGGCGTCCAGCGCCGTGGTGACCGTCACCGTCTCCCACTCGCCCAGCTTCTCGACCGCCCGGCGGGCCCGGGACTCGGCGTCGGCGGGCGCTGCGGAGCCGCAGGCGGTCGAGGCGGCTATCAGAAGGGCACAGCCGGCGGCTGCCAGGCTCTTGCGGGTGACGGTCATACGACGATCCAACTACTCCGGGGTGAATGCGGCCAGGGTCCAGGGTGCCCCGGACGGCGCGGAAACGCCGCATGAGGGCCGGCGGCACCCGCCCGGACGCGGTCGCCCGGGCCCGGTTTAGGCTCGGTGCCGTGAGTGACAGTCTGCGACGGCCGTGGGTCGTCGGTGTTTCCGGGGCGTCCGGGACGCCGTACGCCGCGTCGGTGCTGCGCGCCCTGCTGGCGGCCGGCGAGGACGTGGACCTGGTGGTCAGCCGGGCCGCCCGGCTGACGCTGCTGGACGAGACGGGGTACCCCTTCCGGGACGCCCACTGGCGCGAGGACCTGCGGCGCTGGCTGGCCAGGGACGCGGACGGCACCCCGGAGGCCCACCGGGTGCGGATAGCCGAGCCGGACTCCGGGGCAGTCTCCGGCGGCGCGTCCGGCTCCGGCTCCGAGCCCGACTCCGAGCCCGACTCCGAGCCCGACTCCGAGCCCGGCTCCGGCACCGTGCGGTACTGGCCGGCCGGGGACCTCGCGGCGGGCCCGTCGTCCGGCTCGTACCCGGCCAGGGGCATGCTCGTCGTCCCGGCCTCCACCGAGTCCGTCGCGGGGATCGCGCTGGGGCTCTCCAAGGACCTGCTCCAGCGCACCGCGAGCGTGACGCTGAAGGAACGGCGCCCGCTGGTCGTCGCCGTGCGCGAGACCCCGCTGAGCGGCCAGACGCTGAAACACCTCGTCACCCTCGACGAGGCCGGGGCCGTGGTGCTGCCCGCCTCCCCGGCCTTCTACGCGGGCGCGGCCCGCGTCCAGGACCTGGTCGACTTCGTGGCGGGCCGGGTGCTGGACGCGGTGGGCGTCCCGCACCGGCTCTACCGCCGATGGGAAGGCGAGCTGGGGGCCGCACAGGGCCAGTCGTAGGGCCCCACGACCGTATGCCTTAGATTCGAGCAGGAACAGTCAGGGGGCCGGCGGGCCGGGAAAGATCCGGGAAGACCGGGGAAGACCGGAGAGGACGCCGCCGGCGGTCAGGGGGCACCGGACAGCGCCCCGCACCACCCCACGGCGCTGACACGACGGAAGGCAGCAGGACGCATGGACGCGGTGGACAGACAGCTCATCCAGGCGCTGCGCGAGAACGGCAGGGCCTCGTACGCCGAACTCGGCCGGCTCGTCGGTCTCTCCGGGCCCAGCGTCACCGACCGCATCAACCGGCTGGAGGCCGCCGGGGTCATCACCGGCTACCGCGCGACCGTGGACGCCTCCTCCCTCGGCCTGGGGGTCACCGCGCTGA
This sequence comes from Streptomyces carminius, assembly GCF_002794255.1. GTDB lineage: Bacteria > Actinomycetota > Actinomycetes > Streptomycetales > Streptomycetaceae > Streptomyces > Streptomyces carminius. The sequence continues at coordinate 54,734 of NZ_PGGW01000064.1, read as the reverse complement.
TCGGCATCCAGCTCTCCGACTCCGTGGACCACGAGGACGTGGCCGGCCGGCTGCGGGAGCTGCCGGAGATCGAGGACTGCTGGTTCATCGCCGGCGACGACTCCTACATGCTCAAGGTGCGCGCCACCGACGTGGACGGCCTGGAGCGGACGATCCGCAGGCTGTCGACCACCAAGGGCGTCTCGCGCACCCGCACCACCGTCGTGCTCTCCACCAAGTGGGAGAACCGGGTCGGCGAGCTGCCCGAGGGCGGCTGACCACCGCACACCGCGTCCAGCACCCGGCCCGTGGGCCTGCGCCGGGGCAGGCGTAGGCTCGAAGGGCTGCCCGCAACGGACGGCCCCGCAGGACCCCGCAGGTCCCCGTACACAGGAACGAGGAGGCGGCGACGCATGGACGCTGGGCTCAAGCGTGAGCTGGAGGAGAAGGTACGCGCCGGTGAGCGGCTGAGCCGCGAGGACGGCATCGCCCTGTACGAGTCCGACGACCTGGCCTGGCTGGGCGGGCTCGCCCACGAGGTGCGCACCCGGCTCAACGGCGACGTGGTCCACTTCAACGTCAACCGCCACCTGAACATGACCAACGTGTGCACCGCCTCCTGCGCGTACTGCTCCTTCCAGCGCAAGCCGGGGGAGAAGGACGCGTACACCATGCGCATCGAGGAGGCCGTGCGGCTGGCGAAGGCGATGGAGGGCGAGAACCTCACCGAGCTCCACATCGTCAACGGCCTGCACCCCACCCTGCCGTGGCGCTACTACCCGCGCTCGCTGCGGGAGCTGAAGAAGGCCCTGCCGGACGTCTCGCTGAAGGCGTTCACCGCCACCGAGATCCACCACTTCGAGACGATCTCCGGCCTGTCGGCCTCCGAGATCCTCGACGAGCTGATCGACGCCGGACTGGAGTCGCTGACCGGCGGCGGCGCGGAGATCTTCGACTGGGAGGTGCGGCAGCACATCGTCGACCACCGCACCCACTGGGAGGACTGGTCGCGCATCCACCGGCTGGCGCACTCCAAGGGCCTGAAGACGCCGTGCACGATGCTGTACGGCCACATCGAGGAGCCCCGGCACCGCGTCGACCACGTGCTGCGGCTGCGCGAGCTGCAGGACGAGACCGGCGGCTTCCAGGTCTTCATCCCGCTGCGCTACCAGCACGACTTCGTGGACATGAAGGACGGCAAGATCCGCAACCGGCTCCAGGCCCGCACCACGATGGCCACCGGCGCGGAGGCGCTCAGGACGTTCGCCGTCTCCCGGCTGCTGTTCGACAACGTGCCGCACGTGAAGGTGTTCTGGGTGATGCACGGTGTGCAGACCGCCCAGCTCGCCCTCCAGCACGGCGCGGACGACATGGACGGCTCGGTCGTCGAGTACAAGATCACCCACGACGCGGACAACTACGGCACCCCCGACAAGCTCACCCGCGAGGACCTGCTGGAGCTGATCCGGGACGCCGGCTTCCGCCCGGTCGAGCGCAACACCCGCTACGAGATCATCCGCGAGTACGACGGTCCGGACCCGGCGCGGCGCGAGTCCCCGCAGCCGATGCGGGTCTGAGCGGGTCCGAGCGGTACGGCGGCCGGGGACGGCGGCCCGGGGAAGAGCGAGGGAAAGGCAGCAGGGGGAAGACGGCACATGGCACTGAGACACGTCCTGGACCCGCCCACCGACGCACGGCTCACCCAGGGCATCTGCGAGCTGTGGGCGGCGGTGACCAACGCGGGCGGCGCCGTCGGCTACGTGCCGCCCGTCACCGCCGACGACGTACGGCCCGAGCTGTTCCGGCACCTGAACGCGATGGCCGAGGGCCGGATGCGGCTGCTGGTGGCGTACGACGAGGAGGACCGGCCGGCGGGCACCGCCTTCGTCACCTTCAACACCCACCGGCTGATGCGACACTGGGTGTGGCTGTACACCGTGATGCTGCACCCCGACCGCCAGGGCCGCGGCGAGGGCCGCGCCCTGCTGGACGCGGTGGCCGAGGCCGTCCGCGGCATGGACGGCATGCGGGGCATCCGGCTCACCTGCCGGGGCGGGCTCGGGCTGGAGGGCTTCTACGGCTCGTGCGGCTACAAGGAGGTCGGCCGCGTCCCCGACGCGATCAAGGTCGCGGACGACGACTTCCGGGACGACATCACCATGTGGCTCCAGCTCCGCTGAGCCGGGCCGCGCCGAAAGGACCACAACCGTGACCAGCACGCCGGAGAAGCCGGAGAACACACCGAAGGACACCCCGGCCGTCACCGGGGCCGCCACCGGGACCGGGGGCCGCATGTCGCGCGCGGTGCTCCGCTACACGGCCATGCGGCTGGGCATCTTCGCCGCCTGCTTCGTGGTCCTCGCGGCGCTCGCCTACGCCGGGATCATCCCCGAGGCCGTCGGCCGGGCCAACCCGCTGTGGCTCGTCATGCTCGCCCTGATCGTCTCCGCGCCGCTCAGCCTGGTGCTGCTGCGCAGGCAGCGCGACGAGATGTCCGAGCGGATCGCGCCGCGGGTGGAGCGGACCAGGCAGAGCGTCCGGCAGAAGCTCGCCGCCGACCAGAGCCGGGAGGACGAGGCCGCGTAGCCGGCCGCCGCTCGCCCGTACACCGCCCGTACCGCACCCCGCCGGGAATACCCGTTCCCGGCGGGGTGTTGCGCATCGTGGCCCGCCCGCTCCCGGGCAGGCCACGACCACGTGGAACCGGCACCGGACGAGAGGGGAGCCATGACGACCGCGGACCGCGTCCCGCCGCCGGCGGCGCCTCCCGGCCCCCTGCCCCTGGGGGAGAGCGCGCTGCTCGTGGCCCGGCTGTACGTCGACCTCTGCCGCCTTTCGACGGCGGCCTGTCGCACCGGCCGCTGAGCGACCGCGGCCGCGCGGCCCGGCCGGGCCCGGTACGGTCCGCCCGCGCCGCGCGCCCTTCCCCTCCGTCCGCTTTTCCGGGACCGTCGAGTTCTCCGCCTCCGCGCTTCACCGCGTTCTCCGAGTTCCTCGCGGTGCGGCCTTCCCAGACCTGTGTGAACTCCGTCGTTCCCGTACCCGACGTATCACCGGAGTGTGTCCGTGTCCTCGAACACGTCCCCCCACGAAGCCGCCGGAACCTCCCCCGAGCCGGCTCCCGAACCGTCCTCCGGGCCACCCGCGGCACCCGAACCCCGACGTGCGCGGCTGCCCCGGGTGCCCTTCTGGGCCCAGGTCCTCCTCGGCCTCGTCCTCGGCGTGCTGCTGGGCTGGGCCGCCCGCGCCACCGGCGCCGAGTGGCTCGGCGCCACCCTGGACCGGATCGGCGGCACCTTCGTCCAGTTGCTGAAGCTGGCCGTCGGCCCGCTGGTCTTCTTCGCGATCGCCGTCTCGGTCACCAATCTGCGCAACGTCTCCAACGCCGCCCGGCTGGCCGCCCGCACCCTGCTGTGGTTCGCGGCCACCTCGCTGATCGCCGTCTCGATCGGCCTGGCCATCGGCCTGCTCACCAACCCCGGCGCGGGCACCGGCCTGACCCCCGAGGACGGCTCACGCCCCGAGGACACCGGTTCCTGGCTGGACTTCCTGACCGGGATCATCCCGAACGACGTCGTCACCCCGTTCACCGAGCTGAACGTCCTGCAGATCGTCTTCCTGGCCGCCGTCACCGGTATCGCCGCCCTGCGCCTGGGCGCGCGGGCCGAGGCGCTGCTCTCCTTCGGCGAAGCCGCCCTCGCGCTGCTGCAGAAGGCGCTGTGGTGGGTGATCCGGCTGGCCCCGCTGGGCACCCTCGGGCTGATCGGCAACGCGATCAACGAGTACGGCTGGGGCCTGCTCGGCCAGTACGCCACCTTCACCGCCGACGTCTACATCGGCTGCCTGCTGGTCCTCTTCGGCGTCTACCCGCTGCTGCTGGCGACGGTCGCCCGGGTCAGCCCGCTGCGGTTCTTCCGCGGTGCCTGGCCCGCCATCCAGCTGGGCTTCGTCTCGCGCTCCTCGGTCGGCACCATGCCGCTGACCCAGAAGGTCACCGAGCGCCTGGGCGTGCCGAGGGAGTACGCGTCCTTCGCGGTGCCGCTGGGCGCGACGACGAAGATGGACGGCTGCGCCGCGGTCTACCCGGCGCTCGCCGCGATCTTCGTCGCGGAGATCTTCGGCATCTCCCTCGGCGTCGGCGACTACCTGCTGATCGCCTTCGTCTCGGTGGTCGGCTCGGCCGCCACCGCCGGTCTCACCGGCGCCGTGGTGATGACCACGCTGACCCTCTCCACCCTCGGCCTGCCGCTGGAGGGCGTGGGTCTGCTGCTGGCGATCGACCCGATCCTGGACATGATGCGGACCGCCACCAACGTCGCCGGCCAGGCGGTGATCCCGGTGCTGGTCGCGGCCCGGGAGCGGATCCTGGACCGGGAGGCGTTCGACAGCGCCCGCGGCTTCGACATCACCGACCTCGACGAGGACACCGGTACCGGTACCGGCACCGGTGACGCCGCGGAGGGCTCCGGCGCCCGCCGCCCGGCCGACCCGGCCCCCGTACCGGCCTGACGCCGCACGCCGCACGCCGCGTACGGCGAAAGGCAGGAGCCCCCGCCTTCGGCGGGGGCTCCTTGGTACTGCTTTCCGGTCGTCTGCCGACGCCTCAGCCACGTGGGAGTGGGCTGATCACGCCGACACGGCCAGGGTCCTGGCCGAGCCGGGGCAACTCAGGCCGCGCTGACGTTCTCCGCCTGCGGGCCCTTCGGGCCCTGTGTCACGTCGAAGGTGACCGCCTGGTTCTCCTCCAGGGAGCGGAACCCGTTGGCGTTGATCGCGGAGTAGTGAACGAACACATCGGGACCGCCGCCGTCCTGGGCGATGAAGCCAAAGCCCTTTTCAGCGTTGAACCACTTGACGGTTCCGGTAGCCATAAGCCCTCCTTGGGCCTATAAGGGTTGCCCTGCTCCAGAACCCCATGGAAGAAGTCTGAAAACGACGAGAGCCCGCGGTTACATGCTCCGCAGGCTCTGTACTGCAAGGGAAACCAAACTGCAACTTGCTGCGAGCCTAGCACGGTGCCCCGGGGAGGGAAAGAGTGATCTTTCCCGGGCGCGTCGTGCCGCGTGTCACACCCTTCCGGCACGCTCCCGGGCCCACCCCCGCCCGTCCGGCAGGTGACCCGGCGGTAGTCTCACCAGGTGGAAAGTTCTGCCGCTGACCAGCCCGCCGCCGAGCCCCTCCGGAGGCGGCCCCGCGTCGGGCACATCCAGTTCCTCAACTGTCTCCCCCTCTACTGGGGCCTGGTCCACACCGGCACCCTGCTGGACGTGGAGCTGACGAAGGACACCCCGGAGAAGCTGAGCGAACAGCTGGTGGACGGGAATCTCGACATCGGTCCCGTCACCCTCGTGGAATTCCTCCGCCACACCGACCGGCTGGTCGCCCTGCCCGACATAGCGGTGGGCTGCGACGGACCTGTCATGTCCTGTGTGATCGTCTCCAAGGTGCCGCTGGAGCACCTCGACGGCGAGCGCGTCGCCCTCGGCTCCACCTCCCGCACCTCGGTGCGGCTGGCGCAACTGCTGCTGGCCGAGCGGTACGGCCTGACCCCCCGCTACTACACCTGCCCGCCCGACCTGGGCCTGATGATGCAGGAGGCGCAGGCCGCCGTGCTGATCGGCGACGCCGCGCTGCGCGCCTCCCTGCACGACGCGCCCCGCCTCGGCCTGCACGTCCACGATCTGGGGGCGATGTGGAAGGAGTGGACGGGGCTGCCCTTCGTCTTCGCCCTCTGGGCGGCCCGCCGCGACTACCTGGCGCGCGAGCCGGAGAACGTACGCGAGGTCCACCGGGCCTTCCTGGCCTCCCGGGACCTGTCCCTGGCGGAGGTCGGCAAGGTGGCCGAACAGGCGGCCCGCTGGGAGGCGTTCGACGCCGAGCTGCTGGAACGCTACTTCACCACGCTGGACTTCCGGCTGGGCGCCGGGCAGCTCGCGGGCATCGCCGAGTTCGCCCGCCGTACCGGGCCCACCACCGGCTTCCCCGCCGACGTACGCGTCGAACTCCTGGCCTGACTCCCGGCCCGGGCCCGCGCCCCGACCGGCCGGAACACCCCCGGAACGCTGCCGTAGGCTGGATCGGATCCCGCGCCAGGACGCCCGGACAGCGCAGCACGACCCGAAAGGACCGCCCGGTGACCGAGAACGCCGACCTGACGTCCGTACTCGACCGTGCCGCGGAGGGCGGACGGATCAGCGCCGGGGAGGCGCTGGAACTCTACCGGCACGCCCCGCTGCACGCGCTGGGGCAGGCCGCCGACGCGGCGCGCCGCCGCCGGTACGCGGGCACCGAGCACATCGCGACGTACATCATCGAGCGGAACATCAACTACACCAACGTCTGCGTGACCGCCTGCAAGTTCTGCGCCTTCTACGCCGCCCCCAAGGACACGGCCAAGGGCTGGACGCGCGACCTGGACGACATCCTGCGCCGCTGCGCGGAGACGGTGGCGCTGGGCGGCACCCAGATCATGTTCCAGGGCGGCCACCACCCCGACTTCGGCGTCGAGTACTACGAGGAGCACTTCTCCGCCATCAAGGCGCGCTTCCCCGAGCTGGTGATCCACTCGCTGGGCGCCTCCGAGGTCGCGCACATGGCGAAGATCTCGGGCGTGCCGGTGGAGGAGGCGATCACCCGCATCCGGGACGCCGGCCTCGACTCCTTCGCGGGCGCCGGCGCCGAACTGCTGCCGGAGCGGCCCCGCAAGGCCATCGCGCCGCTGAAGGAGTCCGGCGAGCGCTGGCTGGAGATCATGGAGATCGCACACCGGCTGGGCGTGGAGTCCACCTCCACGATGCTGATGGGCACCGGCGAGACCAACGCCGAACGCATCGAGCACCTGCGGATGATCCGCGACGTGCAGGACCGCACCGGCGGCTTCCGCGCCTTCATCCCGTACACCTACCAGCCGGAGAACAACCACCTGAAGGGCCGCACCCAGGCCACGCTCTTCGAGTACCTGCGCATTCTGGCCGTCGCCCGGCTCTTCCTGGACAACGTCGCCCACATCCAGGGCTCCTGGCTGACGACGGGCAAGGAGATCGGCCAGCTCTCCCTGCACTACGGCGCGGACGACCTGGGCTCGGTGATGCTGGAGGAGAACGTGGTCTCCTCGGCCGGGGCGAAGCACCGCTCCAACCGCATGGAGCTGATCGACCTGATCCGCAAGGCCGGCCGCGTCCCGGCGCAGCGCGCCACGACGTACGAGCACCTCGTCGTCCACGACGACCCGGCGAACGACCCGGTGGACGACCGGGTCGTCTCCCACCTGTCCTCCACGGCGATCGACGGCGGCACGGCCCACCCCGAACTCAAGCTGATCGACGCGTCCTGACCCGCCCTCGTCCCCTGATCCCGTTTGATCCCGTGATGCCTTGCTGACGATCCACGCCCCGCTCGCCGTCCGCACCACCGCGGACGGCGAGCCGCTGCCCGGGTACGCGGTGGCCGTCGAGGGCGACCGGATCGCGGCACTCGGCCCGCTGGACGAACTGGCCGCGGCGTACCCGACAGCCCGCGTCCGCCGCTGGTCCGGCACTCTCGGCCCCGGCCGCTGCGCGGCCGACGCGGCGGCCCGGCTGGAGGCCGCCTACCACCCGGACCCGCGCGAAGTGGGGCTCCCCGACATCCCGAGCACCGAACCCCTGACCGGCTCTGCCCTGGCCGCCCTCGCGATGGACGAGGTGCGCTGGGGCCACAGCGCCCGCCGCGGCCTGCAACGCCTGCTGCGCGAGGGCGTCACCTCACTGGTCGGCCCGTTCACCCGCCCCGCGGTCCGCACGGCGGTCCGGCGCTCGGGCCTGACCGTGCTCCCCGCGCCCCGGCCCGGCACGTTGACGGTAGGCGCCCGCGCCGACCTCGCCGTCCACGACGAGCCCGACGGCTCCTGCCTGGCCACGATCCTCGCCGGCCGCCTCCTCCACCGCCGCACCTGACCTACCAGGGCTCGTCCCGCTCGGGAATGTCCCCGTGGTTCTCACACCCCAACTCCCCGGCGACATTGCGCGCCACATGCTGGAGTATGTCCATGTTCCTCCGAAGGGTGCTCATCCCAGCTTTGCTGGATTCCTCGTAATCGAGCTCTGCGTGTATAACGGTGGAACTGCTCTTGTCTTTTGTCCATGGCGCGTTACATTCAAAGTATATGTCGGCCCCCTTGGTGTCGCTTACGGCCCGCAGGGCGACAGGGAAAACTTTTTCTCCGACTACTTTTTCTTCCGTGGGGGGCGGAACTTCGGACCTGTCGGACAGGGTGAAGCGCACTTCCGGGCTGGATGATTCCTCGCTGTCCCGGTAAGGTATCCTGCAGAAAGCCAGGGAATCCTTACTTTCCTCTTCCGCGGCTTTGGTTGCTCTTTCGGAGAAATGTTTGACATCGACCTGGGAGGAAGGGCGGAAGCGGTCCGCTCCTGTAATAGCGGTCAGCGCGGCGGCTGCAACGTCAGAAAGGCCGCCACAGGTTGACTCCGCGCTTACTTTCTCCTCTCCGCCCTCTCCCGTGCACCCCGGGGCTATGACAAGAATTGTCACAGCGAACAAGGCCGTCGCTGCCGCCGAGCCGAGAGGGATACTTCTTCTCATCTACCTTCCAATCCCCGTCTCCTTCCTCACTTCTGGGGAAGTGGAGTGATTTTTGGTTCACTAGGAAAGCTGACATTATTGGTGCACCGCAGGCCAGAGGCGACCTTTTCTGCCGTTGCAGCAAGAATGCTGGCCTTTGCCTTGCTGCTGATTCCCATATCTTCTGTCAGGGAAAGACTTATCGTGTTCTCCCTGTCTGAGTCTCCAGGCGATCCGGGAGTTAGGCACAAGGTGTCCAAGTGTGTGATGTTCTCATTCTCTCTAAGTAGAGCATTTTTGCCGATCCGGTAAAAAGTCCAGGAGGGCTCACTATTGTGCAAGGTTGGTGGAGCCCCATTCTCTCGGCGGAAGTCAACGCTCATTCCCACCTCTTCGTCTTCTATCTCGGTGTAGAAGCGGCAGACAAGAGTGAAGTCGGAATCGTGTCCCTCGTCGAAGGCTTCTCTGGCCTTCTCTTCAATGCTTCCTTCTGTCTTTTCCACGCGAACCTCATCAATGCCAAGGGATGACCTTATTTCAACTGCGGCTTCCTTGGGTAGAATGCTGTCGCATGCGCGAATCAACGGGACGGTTGGGTAATCCGTCGAAGGTTCCTCTGAAGCGCGCTCATCTCCTCCTGAACTGCACGAGGAAACTCCTGGCGCAGTGAGAGTGATCAACATTGCGAAGGCTGCGGCCCTGGTTGCCCCGGTTCTCCCCATCATCACCAACCCTTAGAAAAGCAATTTAGCTTCATCGCCGCCGTCGTAGTAACGGCCCTGGACGTCCAAACGGTTAAGCCAGTCACCTTCTCTTGAGATATTATGGGCGGAGATAAAGGCGTCGAGAGGGTCGACTGACCTCACTTTCCCGCGGGAGGTGAACTCTGCGGGGCTCACCCTGTTCTCTTCCTCGAATTTATCCATCTTCTTTTCTAGTTGCTGATTCAATTCCACTTCGTACTTTGTTTCTGTTGCGCTTGCCACTCCCTCGATCACGGTAGGCACTACGAAAGCGACTGCTGCGGATGTAGTGGGGCCCCCGAAGGGCAGGGTGAGGAGGCCTGCGCCGAGTCCGACCCCCTGACTCACGGCAAACTTTTCCCATTCCGCCGATTCGGCTAGTTTCCGCTCCATTTCGTCTTTATTGTCATTGTAGGATTCCTTAATGTCGTGCACCCGCGCATGGTCAATTATTCCGTTGGCCTTGGCGCTTGTTTCGAGGATTAGCCCTGCCTCGGCGTTCGGGCCGGACTGTGCCCTCATTAGAGTTGCGGTGTACTCTTGCTGGGCCGCCGCAAGTACCTCGTAGCCTCCTTCGTTTCGTCCAGTGGCAACAAGGAACCCGGTTGCGAGGTTCGGCCCGACCTTGAAGTGGCTCAGCCCTTCGCTACTCTGGAAGGCGGCATCGCGCGTCTTCTGGTCGTAATCCGCTCCTCCGAAGTCTGAAATTGCCCAGTTCAGATCGTCGATATATCCTGCTCCCATTCTCGCCAGACTGTCCCCGATGCCAGGCCTGTCGACGGCGTAGTCCTTATCCCTCCCTGCAACGGCTACAACCTGGTGCATGACGTTCGCTGAGGAATTATCTCGCTCCAGGCCGAGCTCGGGACGGTCGTACGGCATGCCGAGAGTGGCAGCCTCCAAGGCGTGCCCCAGTTCGTCATATCCATATCCCAAATGAGCCTTCTCTCCCGATGCTGAGTCCTTTATCCACTCGCGCTCAAGCAGTAGATACCTCAAATCGGGGTCCAGGTTTTTAGCGTCACCCGGGCTCTTTTCCCACGGAGAGGAGTAGAACATCTCCTTGGACGCCTCCGGATTGTGGCCCAGTGCCTCCAAGTAGCCGGCCATGGGATCGTTGCCGGAGTCGGAGCCGAAGCTGAGTCGGGCCTTGTGGTCGTCCACATACCACAGGTCTTCGGGGTCGCCGTCGTGCTTTTTCTCGAAGCTGATGAGCTCCTTGCCGTAGCTCTTCAGGAACTCGGTGTCGTACTCTCCGTGGCGCATCAGGCTGCTCATGATCGAGAAACCGTAGGATCCCTGGCTCGGGAGATTCGCTGCCGCGCCCGAGTGGGTGAAGTGGATGCGCTCGTCACCGAGCCTGATCATCTCCTTCTTCCACTCCCGCATGGCGTCGCTCCCGGAGTGCGAGGCGGTGGCGAGGGTGTGGGACAGGGACTTCTGGATGTCCGCCAGAGTCTTCACCGCGTCCTTGTCGGAGTGACGCCGCTGGTCGGCGACGCCCTGCCAGAACCGCAGGGTTCCCTCGGGGCCGACCTTGGTCGCGTAACGTTCGGCGAAGTAGGGGTCGCCCTCGTGCTTCCTGGCCAGGCGGTTGAACTGCGCGAGCTGTTCGTCGGTCATGTCTTTGCCGAGCGCGGTGAGCTTGACGAGGGTGTCGGCGTCCTTGCGCGCTTCGCGGCGCCCCCGCTGAGCGTCCTTGATGCTGTTGAACATGTCCGGGTGGAAGCCCGGGGAGCGCCCGTTGGGATCCTGGGAGAGGGCCCAGTGCAGTGCGGTGTCGGCCTCGGTGGCGTCGGCGAGAGCCGTGCTGATCCGGTTGTTGTAGCCACGGACCACGTCCTCGTACGCCTGCTTGAGGACGGCGAGTCGGCTGGGCTCCTTCTTGTCGTCAGGGTCCAGATACACCAGGCCGGCCGGGGACATTTTCAGGTTCCTGTCCTCGGCCACCTCGGAGGCGACGTCCCGGAGGCGCTTCTGGGCGGAACGGAAGCTGTCCAGCGCGTTGTCGAGCAGCCGGTGAACGTCCTTGGCTTCCTCGGAGGCGTTCTTGAGTTGCTTCTCCACCCCGTCGAACTTCTTGAAGGCCGCCTCCGCAGCCTCTCCTTCCCAATCGGAGGTGCGAAGGGCCTTGGACACCTCGTTCTGGAAGGAGGTGGCGATGGTGTCGAACTGGCCGGGCAGGTTCCGCCACTTGGTGACCGCCTCGGACAGCGGAGCGAGATCGGCGTCCTTGACGGTGCTGTAGTCCAGCGTCACTTCTTCTCCGCCTTCTCGTCCTCTTCGATCCTCAGCCCGTCGATCACCTTGGCCCGGTCGCCGTCCTCACGCTGGAGTTCGTTTGCCGCTGAGCGCAACGGCTTCGCGACGCCGTCGTTCAGCAGGCCCTGCAGATACTTCATCTGCTCCTCCCAGCGCTCCTGGAAGATCGCGAATGCTCCGGCGGACTTGAAGCCCTTCAATCCGGCCGCGACCTGCTTCGTCTCCCGCATCGTGGCGTCGTCGGCCTTGCCGAGGTCGCCGCGGACGGTGTCGGTCCTGCCCGCACGCTTGGTGAGTTCGCTTGGAGTGACTTGGAGCTTCTTCCCGCCACCGCCACCCTTGCCTCCGCCGTTGTCTCCGTTGAGCCGCATACGGGTCTCCTGCTCCCGTGTGGCCTTGGCCACGAGCTGGGCCCACTCCTCGTCGAACGACATGATGCTTCCTCTGGTCACAGCGCGGACACCTGTAAGTGACCTGTGTACCGGGCCTGCTGACGGTGAGGCAAAGGATTCGGACACGGTACGTGTCGAGGAGGGGCCAGAGAGCCTGTGTGCCGGGCGGTGCACCCCGCCGCGCGACCTGACGGGACGGGCACGGTCGGCACCGTCGGGACTGGGACAGTGAGAACGCCTGGGGTTTCAGGACATCGTCTGCCGGCCCGGCATCGCGTCATGATCACGCCGTCTCGGCGCAGGTCATGTGTTCATCGACTGCGTCTCTTCAGCGAACCTCGGTGCCTTGTCCCTGCGGCAGCGCGTGCGGTGGCTGGAGCAGATCTGAGAGCCGGAGAACAGCAGCCGCAACAGCGGCCGCCCCCGTGCCGACCACCTGTCTGAGGGGCGGTAGACACAGGGGCGTCTCGGGCTCTCCCGGGTTACTTCCGCTTCTGTTCGGCGGCCCTTATGGCCGCTTCTCGTCGTTCCAGGGCGGTGTGGCACGGGCACGTGCAGACGAGGTAGATCAGGCCTTCGACGGGGCGGGCCGACGGCTTGTCCTCCCTGCACCGTTCGCAGCCGCCGAAGCGGCAGTACGCGGAGTGGTAGTTCTCCGCTGTCCGGGGCCTCACACCTGTTCCTCCGGGGCCGTCCGTGCCCGGGGCGGAACGGGTGCGCCGCTCGGAGAGCGCGCGGCGGTCCAGTACCGGTGTGGCGCACTCCCGGCATGCGATGACGGAGACGCCGGGGCCGGAGTTCTGGGCGATGAAGGCGACCTCGACGGTTGCCGGGCGGGCATCACGGTGTCGGCAGAAGGCCGCCCGGACGGTGTTCACACCGCCACCCGCATGCCGTGGATGATCTCCGGGCCGACGTCGATGCCGTCCAGGGCGAGTTCCAGGGCCCGCCGCCGCTGTTCCTGCACCTGGTGCGGGTGGAGGTACGGCCGAGGGGGCGGGGCGTGGCCGCCGGGCACGGCCAGGACGGCGCGGTTGGTGCGGAGGAGCGTGCGGCGCTGGAGGTCGGGCCGGCGGCACGGCGGGCACAGATGCCAGTGCACGGCGCCGTAGTGCCCGGGCTTCTTGCACCGGACACAGGGCTCGAGCTCGGTGGTCCGGCGGTGCCGTCCGGACGGTGGAAACAGCCGGAGGAGAAGGGCGGTGAGTACCCTTGCCATGTCGTCACTCCTTGTCAGTGATCGGCCATTGCCCCCGGACGGTTGCCGCCGTCGCGGGGGTTCTCTTTTGTCAAGCGTACTAGGGTGCTCTATTGGATTCTATAGATCGCGGTGAGTACTACACCGATCTACGGTCGGGCGTATGACGGAACTGGACGAGACGCGAGCCAAGTGGATCCAGGTCCGGGACATCCTCGCTGCCCGGATCGAAGACGGGGCCTACCCTCCCAACAGCCGTGTACCGTCCGTTGTGGCCCTCACGGAGGAGTTCGGAGTGGCGGTGGCCACTGCGCAGAAGGCTCTGAGAGGGCTGAGGGAAGCCGGGCTCACGCGTACCGAACCAGGGCTGGGCTCATTTGTCATCGGCCCCAATGGCAAAAGCAGTTGAATCTGCTCGGAGCGTAAGAGCCGTCTGAGTGCATCGCGAACCGTCCACGGTGTCGGTCGCTGGGGCGATTTGCCGGTTGCTCGACTGGGGGCGGCGCTGTGGTGGCAGAGGCATTGGTGTTCACGGCACGCCTTCCTTCTGGTCGTCCTGGTCGATCTCGGCCCATACGGTGGCCCCGTGGTCGGCCCGGGTGTGCCCATAGCGGTCGGCTTGGGTCAAGGCAGCCAGGATGGCGCGCCAGCGGACGCCGTTGAGTCCATCGGGGAGGTCGATCTCGACGCGGACACCCGTGGAGGCCTTGCTGTTGCGTGGTTCATTGCCCGTGGCCACCGACAGGCCGGTAGTGACCGCGATGGTCCGAGCCGTGAAACTGCGAGAGCGCACAGGTGTCCCCCGGTGAGCGTGTCAGCGCGGAGAGTATTCCTACTTCAGTAGCTTCCACCTGATGCAGTAGCTTGTCAATGTCGCCAACAGCCGTCCACCACCCCGCCCCTCCGGGCGACACGGAGAGCCCATGCCACGAGAGGCGCCCTACCTCCAGATCGCAGACGCCCTGCGCGCCCGCATCAAGGCAGGCGAGTGGGCTGTCGGAGAGAAGCTGCCCTCCCGCGCCCAACTCGCCGAGGAGTACGGCGTCGGCCGCAACGTCACCCAGCGCGCCATGGACCGGCTCATCGTCGAAGGCCTCCTGGAGGGACGCGCCGGATCGGGCACCTATGTGCGCAAACCGCGCGAGCGCTCCCGCATGGTCCGCTCCCGCCACCGCGAACGTCGCGGCGGCTCCCCGTTTCGCGCCGACATGACCGAGCACGACCGGGCGGGCACCTGGGAATCCCACAGCCAGGCCCGTGTTCCCGCTCCCGAGCGCATCGCCGAACGTCTCGCCCTCAGCCCCGGCGACCCGTGCGTCCTCACCCGCTACGAGTTCCTCGCCGACGGCCGGCCCGTGCAGCTCTCCGAGTCTTGGGAGCCCATGGCCGTCACCGACGGCACTCCGATCGTGCTGCCCGAGGCGGGTCCGCTGGCGGGCACCGGAGTCGTCGAACGGATGCGTTCCATCGGCGTCACCATCGAAACGGCCGTCGAGATCCCCCGGCCCGGGCGGGCTGATCAGGAGCAGGCCAACCTGCTCGGCATCGCCCTGGGCGATTTGGTCCTCCACATCGAGCGCACCTACTACGACACCGACGGCCGCCCGGTGGAAACCGCAGACATCACCGTCCCCGACGCCCGCTGGGAAGTCGCCTACGAGTTCGGCGTCGACCGGGCATCCATCTGACCGACGACCTTGTGCCCGAGTCCCGGAGGTCTGCTTGCGCCGGGGCATTCTCCTGATGGGGGATCGCGAAATGCGGATCGACCGTACGCGCGCCATGTGGCCTCAGATCGCCGAGGAGATCCTCCGGCGCATCCACTCCGGTGAGTACCCGCCCGGCAGCAAGGTGCCCAGCGTCGTACAGATCGCGAACGAGTTCGGTGTGGTGAACTCGACGGCACAGCGCGCCATGGAGCACGTACGGGCGCAGGGAGTCACCAGGTCCGAGAAGGGCATGGGGACGTTCGTCCTGCGGCCGGAGGAGCGAGAGGCCCGTGAGGGCGGAGGAGGGTGAGGCCGTGAAGTCGGCCTTGTGCGTACGGGCCGACGCTGGGGTCCTTCGTCGCCTGCCCCGGTGAGGGCGGGGTGACGGGGAGATCGACTCCGCCGGCCTGAAAGTGCGGCCGGGGCTGAACGGCGGCCTTGAAATCGAGTGCGTCCGGGGCGTCCGTCTGGGACAGTCGCGTGTTGTGGACGGTGACGATCTCCTGCTCCGGCGGGCCGGTGAGCGTGACGCGGACGGGATGGCCGAGGTGTGGCTGCGGTCCTTCGCCGCCGCGCTGCCGACCGTGCGCCGCGCGCACGGTGACGACGAGGTGCGGGACTGGTTCTCGCATGTGGTGGTGCCCCGGTGCGAGAGCTGGGTGGCGGTCGCCGGGGACGGTGTGGCCGGTCTCCTGGTGCTCGACGGCGCGGAACTGGAACAGCTCTACCTCGATCCGCCGTGGCGCGGCCGGGGCTTGGGGGACCGGTTCGTGGAACTGGCCAAGCGGCGGCGGCCGCAGGGGCTCGGCCTGTGGACGTTCCAGGTCAACGGACCGGCGCGGCGGTTCTACGAGCGGCACGGCTTCGTCGAGGCCGGGCGGACCGACGGACTGCGCAACGAGGAACGCGAGCCGGACGTCCGCTACGTCTGGCGGCCTCGGAAGTGGGCCGGGTAGTCGCTGAAAGCGGGAGGCCACCCACGGCGCACGGGGGCACGGACCGAAGAGACGGCGGCGGTTTCAGCAGCGCAGCTCTGGGTCATGCGTCAGGAGGTCGGCGAAGCGGGGGACTCCCGCCTTCGCAAGCCGGGCAACGGCGTCCAGGGCCGTCACAGGCGGGTTCCGCTTCTCCTCCGCCAGCCTGACCACCGTCTCGCGGACCTCGTGCGGCACCTCGGCGTACAGCTCACAGAGATAGCTGTCCGGGTCGAGGACCCGTACGCCGTGTTCGGACAGATCCTCTGCGGGGAAGTCGGCAAGGTTCCAGGTGATCAGCGCACCGGCACCGGCGGCCACGGCAGCCGCCGCATGGTGCCGGTCGTCCGGATCTTCCCCGGGCATCTCGTCGACAAGGTGGGCGTAGGCCGACGCGCGGATCTCGCAGTCGGCGAAGAAACGGCGGACGGCTTGGGTGACCGCCGCAGCCGAGTGCGGAGAGCGTCGCTGTTCCCGGACGATGACGCGCTCCCACTCCAGGAGGAGCTGCTCGGACCGCACGACCTCGTGTACGGCGTCCTCGGTGAGAGCGAGCATCAGGTCCATGACGGAGAACGGGAACAGGACATTGGTGTCCACGAAGACCCGCACGGTGGTGTTTCCCCCTGGTCGTTCGGCGGGCCCTCGCCCCGCGTCAGTACGGCAGCCCGGCTTCGTCGACGGCGTCGGCGATCCGTCGGCGGCCCTCCCTGCGCTGCTGCCGCTTCCGCTGGAACGCCAGCACATCGGCGAGGCGCACCACCCGGTGACTGCTGCCCGGCAGATGTGACGAGGGGATCTCGCCCGAGTCCAGCAGGCGGACAACGAAGGGTCGGGACAGCCCCAGCAGTTCGGCGGCCTCGGCGGGTGAGAGCTGGGTCTCGGACGCCAGGACGGTGACGGCGTGCCCGCTCGCCAGCTCACCGGCCGAGGCGATGAGGACTCGGGCCAGCTCGGGCGGCAGGGCCAGCTCACCGCCGTCGGACCTGCGCAGTATCACCTCGACCTGGTCGGGTGCCATCCGCCCGGCCTCGGCGAGCTCCTCCCGGTGGGAGGGGAGGGGGTCCACCTTCGTGGCATGCGCCAGGACGCTCGTCCGAGCCATCTCCGCCTCCTGTTCCGCCGCCTCGGCGGCCAGCTCATCTGAAACAACTGTAACCCGGGGTCGGGGCGCGGACAACCCGGAGCAGGTGCGTCCCGCCGGTGGGTGTGCCGTCCGGGGGTGCCGGTCGGTGGAGGGCGGGCCGGAGGGGAGGGCGCGGGGCTGCGAGGATGAGCGCATGACGCGCGCATCCCTGGACAAGCAGCCCCGTGAAGTCGCCGCGATGTTCGACAAGGTGGCGGCCCGGTACGACCTCACCAACGACGTGCTGTCCCTCGGGCAGGACCGGGTGTGGCGGAAGGCGGTCGCCCGCGCCGTGGACGCGCGGCCGGGGGAGCGGGTGCTCGACCTGGCGGCCGGTACGGGGACGTCGTCGCTGCCCTTCGTGTCCGCCGGGGCGTTCACCGTGCCGTGCGACTTCTCCCTCGGGATGCTGCGCGAGGGGAAGAAGCGCGAGCCGTGGATGCCGTTCACGGCCGGGGACGCGACGAAGCTGCCGTTCGCGGACGGGGTCTTCGACGCCGTCACCATCTCCTTCGGACTGCGCAACGTCCACGACACCGACGCCGCCCTGCGCGAGCTGCTGCGGGTGACGAAGCCGGGTGGCCGGGTCGTCATCTGCGAGTTCAGCCACCCCACCCGGGAGCCCTTCCGCAAGGTCTACACCGAGTACCTGATGCGGGCCCTGCCGTCGGTGGCGGAGGCCGTCTCCAGCAACCCGGACGCGTACGTCTACCTCGCCGAGTCCATCCGCGCCTGGCCGGACCAGCCCGCCCTGGCCCGCCGTCTCCAGGACGCGGGCTGGACGAAGGTCGCCTGGCGCGATCTGAGCGGCGGGATCGTCGCCCTGCACCGGGGCTTCGCCGCGTAGGACGTGCAGGACATGGGGGCCGCCGGGCGCACCGGGCTCACAGGTCGAGGCGGTGGCAGACCGCCGTCGCGCCCGAGACCGTCGAGACGTAGCTCTCGGCCGGACGCATCCCCAGCCGCCGGGTGACGGCCACGGAGCGCTCGTTGCCCTCCTTCACCACGGCGACGACGTGCCGCACCCCGGCCGCCCGCAGGCGCTCCAGCGTCTCGCGGGCCGCCGCCGTGGCGTAGCCCTTCCCCCAGTGCGTGCGGCCCAGCCGCCAGCCGATCTCGATCTCGCCGGCCGGCCCCCACTCCTTCCGCCAGGGCTGGGCGCCGGCGAAGCCGACCGGTCCGGCGGCGCCGTCCAGCACCGTCCACAGGCAGAAGCCCAGTTCGGCGGCGTACCGGCGCTGCCGCGCGGCGAGTTCCCGGTATCCGGCCAGGTCCGGGTGCGGTTCCGCGAAGAACTCCATCACCGCCGGGTCGTCGAAGAGGCGGTGCCAGGCGGCGGCGTCCCGGGCGGTCGGTACGCGCAGCGAGAACGGCGGCGCCGGCGGTGCGGACGGCATGGGGCATCCCTTCTCCCGGGGGCGTCGGAGCACCCCCATAGACTGCAACCTGTCCAGTGCCCGGCGCGACCGGCACGTTGAACACCGAGTTCTGTGGGAGTCCGTCGTGGCCGAGTCCCCCGAGTCCCCCTCGAAGGCAAGCTCCGAGCACAGCGCCGATGTGATCGTGGTCGGGGCCGGGCCCGCCGGGTCCACCACCGCGTACCACCTGGCGCGCTCCGGGCTCGACGTCCTGCTGCTGGAGAAGACGGCCTTCCCCCGGGAGAAGGTCTGCGGCGACGGGCTGACGCCGCGGGCGGTCAAGCAGCTCGTCGCGATGGGGATAGACGTCTCCGAGGAGGCGGGCTGGCTGCGCAACAAGGGGCTGCGGATCATCGCCGGCGGGGTGCGGCTCCAGCTCGACTGGCCGGAGCTGGCGAGCTACCCGGACTACGGACTGGTCCGCCGGCGCGACGACTTCGACGAGCAGCTCGCCCGGCAGGCCGAGAAGGCCGGGGCGCGGCTGTACGAGCGGTGCAACGTCGGGGCACCGGTCCGCGACGGGCGCACCGGCCGGATCACCGGTGTGGAGGCGAAGCTCGGCGAGGAGAAGACGCCGGTGGTCTTCCGCGCGCCGCTGGTGGTCGCCGCGGACGGCAACTCCTCCCGGCTGTCGCTGGCGATGGGCCTGCACCGGCGCGAGGACCGGCCGATGGGCGTGGCCGTGCGCACGTACTTCAATTCCCCGCGTCACGAGGACGACTACCTGGAGTCCTGGCTGGAGCTGTGGGACCGCCGGGGCGCGGAGGACCGGCTGCTGCCCGGCTACGGCTGGGTCTTCGGCATGGGCGACGGCACCTCCAACGTGGGGCTGGGCGTGCTCAACACCTCGTCCTCCTTCCAGGAGCTGGACTGGCGGGAGGTGCTCAAGGCGTGGTGCGCCTCGATGCCCGAGGAGTGGGGCTACACGCCGGAGAACATGACGGGCCCGATCCGCGGCGCGGCCCTGCCGATGGCGTTCAACCGGCAGCCGCACTACACCCGGGGGCTGCTGCTGGTCGGTGACGCGGGCGGCATGGTCAACCCGTTCAACGGCGAGGGCATCGCGTACGCCATGGAGTCGGGGCAGATCGCGGCCGACGTCGTCGTCCAGGCCCACGCCCGGCAGACCCCGGCCCAGCGGGAGCTGGTGCTGCGCCGCTACCCGCGGATCCTGAAGGACACCTACGGCGGCTACTACACGCTGGGCCGCGCCTTCGTGAAGCTGATCGGCAACCCGAAGGTCATGCGGCTGGCGGCGGAGCGCGGGCTGACGCACCCGATGCTGATGCGCTTCACGCTGAAGCTGCTGGCGAACCTGACCGATCCGACGGGCGGCGACGCGATGGACCGGATCATCAACGGGCTGACGAAGGTGGCGCCGCGCGCGTAGCGCGGGTACGCGGGGCGCCCCCGCACGGTCCGGGCCGACGGGCCCGGACCGTGCGGGGGCGCTTCGCGCCTGTCGGCCGGGTGTGCCCGGGTGGGCGGCGTCTTTCCGGCTCCGCCGGGCCGCGCTGCCGCCGGTACGCCCGGCTCGGCCGCGGCTCGCGGACTGCCGCGGGGGGCCTGGAAACGCTCGCTGACGGCGGGCGCGAGCGGGCGGGGGAGCGCGGAGCCGGGCGGCCCGGGGCCGTCGGCCGGTGGTGCGGGGTGGACGCGGGTGGGGCCCGTCCGGATCTCCGGACGGGCCCCACCCGGTCGTCACGGGGACGCCGGAGGCGTCAGAGGACGCGCACCGCGCCCGAGGGCGGGTCGTAGCTCAGGTCGCGCTCCACGATGCCGGTGGAGGAGTTCTGGGCGCCGATGAAGCGGCCGTCGCCGATGTAGACGCCGACGTGGTAGGCGCTGCCGGCGCCGCCCCAGTAGAGGATGTCGCCCGGCTGGAGGTTGCCCAGGGAGACCTGGGTGCCCGCGGTGGACTGGCTCTGCGAGGTGCGCGGCAGGCTGATGCCGAGCTGGCGGAAGGCGGCCTGTGTCAGACCGGAGCAGTCGTAGGCGCTGGGGCCGGTGGCGCCGAGCACGTAGGACTTGCCGACCTGGCCCTTCAGGAAGCTGATGAGGGTGGCCGTGTTGCCGCTGCCCGCCCGGGACCGGGTGGCGGTGCTGCCGCTGCTGTCCGTGTTCTCGGCGGTCTGGGTGCTCTGGGTGCTCTGGGTGCCCTGGGTGGCCAGGGCGGTGCGCTCGGCGTCGCGGGCGGCGCGTGCCCGGGCCTCGGCCTCGCGTTCGGCCCGTTCCCGGGCGGCCTTGGCGGCGGCCTTCTTCCGCTCGGCCTCGGCCTCGGCCCTGGCCTCGGCCTTCTTCATGGCCGTCTCGGCGGCCAGGACGCGGGCCGCCTCGGCCTCGTACCGGACCGCGACCGCCTGCGTCGCGTCACCGGCCTGCTGGGCGCCGGCCGTGAGATCGGCGGTGAGCGTGTGCATCTCGATGGTGCCGGTGGTCCGGTCCTTCTCCTCGGCGGAGGAGGGGGCGGCCGCGGCGGTCACCGCGATGGTGCTGAGGACGCCACCGGCAACGCCCGGGCGCAGCAGGGGGTGCCCGGTGCTGCGGCGGGGTTTCCGGTGGCTGGGTTTGTGCGCGGTCTGGGACATGACACCACGGCTATCAGCCATGGGGCTCCGGTTCAACAAAGGTGTCCTGCGTCACATTCGGCACACACGCCTCCGCTTGAGCGCCTTTCACGGACCGCCGGAGGTTATTCCGGTAATTGATCATTGTCCCGCTGTGCGGTCGTGACCATGGTGTTGTCCGATTGGTCCGTTTCCTTTCGGAGGGGTGGCACACGGGGTCGTGCCGGCGCAAGGCCCGGATTCCGCATGGGACTCGGGCGTGGCACAGGTCACAGATTGAGCACGGATTCACGATCTTGTAACGTCCGCGACTCGTTTCGTGCTCTTTCGGTGTCCGTCCGGAGGTGCCGGGAGGGCGCCTGGAGGGCCGGGCGACTGGTGTGCGACGGGTGCGCGACGGGGTCGGTCGGCCCCTTAACAAGGATCGGACGTCCAGCGCAAACTTGCGCACGGCGGGTGCGTCTTGGTACCACGCATCCCCTTTCACCAGCATGGACGCGATGCTCGATGACGCTTTGTGATCAGTCCGGAGCTTCGAGTGTGAAGGTGTCCGTCCGGCTTCGATCATGATCGTTCGTCAGGTGGTGGAGATCACAAACTCCCTGCCGTA
This sequence comes from Streptomyces carminius, assembly GCF_002794255.1. Classification (GTDB taxonomy): domain Bacteria; phylum Actinomycetota; class Actinomycetes; order Streptomycetales; family Streptomycetaceae; genus Streptomyces; species Streptomyces carminius. The sequence continues at coordinate 33,197 of NZ_PGGW01000064.1, read as the reverse complement.
CCCCGTGTCGCAGATCACAGAGGGGCAGGCATAGGATGCACTCGACTCGGGCTTGTGAACTGCCTCACATACACACGATCTTCGTGAACGGCACACCGGTCCGAAAACGGCCCGCAGCGGCCGCCCGCCGGAAGCGATCGTCGACTGGAAGGAGCGAGGAGCGGTGAACGTCTATACGCCCATCCTCGTACTGGGAGCGCTCGGGGCAGGCTTCGCGGTCTTCTCCGTGGTGATGGCATCGATCATCGGCCCCAGGCGCTACAACCGAGCCAAGCTCGAGGCGTACGAGTGCGGTGTCGAGCCCACCCCGCAGGCCGCGGGCGGCGGGCGATTCCCGATCAAGTACTACCTGACGGCGATGCTCTTCATCGTCTTCGACATCGAGATCGTCTTCCTCTACCCCTGGGCCGTCACCTTCGACGCCCTGGGGCTGTTCGGGCTCGTGGAGATGCTGCTCTTCGTGCTGACCGTCTTCGTCGCCTACGCCTACGTGTGGCGGCGCGGCGGACTGGAATGGGACTAGGGGCGTACACATGGGTATCGAAGAGAAACTGCCGAGCGGCTTCCTGCTGACCACCGTCGAGCAGGCCGCGGGCTGGGTCCGCAAGTCGTCCGTCTTCCCGGCGACCTTCGGACTGGCCTGCTGCGCCATCGAGATGATGACCACCGGCGCCGGCCGCTACGACCTGGCGCGCTTCGGCATGGAGGTCTTCCGCGGCTCGCCGCGCCAGGCCGACCTGATGATCGTGGCCGGCCGGGTCAGCCAGAAGATGGCGCCGGTGCTGCGGCAGGTCTACGACCAGATGCCGAATCCGAAGTGGGTCATCTCCATGGGCGTGTGCGCCTCCTCGGGCGGCATGTTCAACAACTACGCGATCGTGCAGGGCGTCGACCACATCGTGCCGGTCGACATCTACCTGCCCGGCTGCCCGCCGCGTCCCGAGATGCTGCTGGACGCGATCCTCAAGCTCCACGAGAAGATCCGCGAGGAGAAGCTCGGGGTCAACCGGGAGCAGGCCGCCCGCGAGGCGGAGGAGGCCGCGCTCAAGGCGCTTCCGACGATCGAGATGAAGGGGCTGCTGCGATGAGCGACGCACAGGCAGGCGGCAGCGGCGCCGTCCCCGCGCCGCGCGACGACTCCGGCGAGGTCATCGACGTACGCCGGGGCATGTTCGGCGCCAAGGAGGGCGGCGACACCTCCGGCTACGGCGGCCTGGTGCGCACCGTGCGGCTGCCGGGCGCGTCGAGCCGACCGTACGGCGGTTGGTTCGACGAGGTGGCCGACGAGCTGGAGGGCGCCCTGGAGGAGCAGGGCCTGGTGCCGGAGGAGGTGATCGAGAAGACGGTCGTGGACCGCGGCGAACTCACCTTCCACATCGCCCGCGAGCACCTGCCGGCCACCGCCCGCATCCTGCGCGACGACCCCGCGCTGCGCTTCGAGATGTGCACCGGCGTCAGCGGCGTCCACTACCCCGGCGACGAGGGCCGGGAGCTGCACGCCGTCTACCACCTGCGCTCGCTCACCCACAACCGGCTCGTCCGGCTGGACGTCAGCGCTCCGGACAGCGATCCGCACATCCCGTCGATCGTCTCGGTCTACCCCACCAACGACTGGCACGAGCGCGAGACCTACGACTTCTTCGGCCTGGTCTTCGACGGCCACCCGGCGCTCACGCGGATCATGATGCCCGACGACTGGCAGGGCTTCCCGCAGCGCAAGGACTACCCCCTGGGTGGCATCCCCGTCGAGTACAAGGGCGCCCAGATCCCGGCTCCCGACCAGCGGAGGTCGTACAGCTGATGAGCACCTCGCACACCACCCCGCACGCCACCGCGGCCGCGGACACCCGCGAGACCACCGAGGGCACCGTCTACACCGTCACCGGCGGAGACTGGGACGAGGTCGCCGCCGCGGTCTCCGGCGGCGACGACGAGAAGATCATCGTCAACATGGGCCCGCAGCACCCGTCCACGCACGGCGTGCTCCGGCTCATCCTGGAGATCGACGGCGAGACGGTCACCGAGGCCCGCTGCGGCATCGGCTACCTGCACACCGGTATCGAGAAGAACCTCGAGTACCGCAACTGGACGCAGGGCACGACCTTCGTGACGCGCATGGACTACCTCACGCCGTTCTTCAACGAGACGGCGTACTGCATGGCGGTGGAGCGGCTGCTGGGCATCGAGGACCAGGTGCCCGACCGGGCCAACGTCATCCGCGTGCTGATGATGGAGCTCAACCGGATCTCCTCCCACATGGTGGCCATCGCCACCGGCGGCATGGAGCTGGGCGCCACCACGGTGATGATCTACGGCTTCCGGGACCGCGAACTGGTCCTGGACCTCTTCGAGCTCATCACCGGCCTGCGGATGAACCACGCCTACATCCGCCCCGGCGGCCTCTCCCAGGACCTGCCGGCCGGCTCGCTGGACGCGCTGCGCGAGTTCGTGAAGAAGATGCGGAAGAACCTGCCGGAGTACGACAAGCTCTGCACCGGCAACCCCGTCTTCCAGGCCCGGCTCAAGGACGTCGGCTACCTCGACCTGGCGGGCTGCATGGCGCTGGGCGCCACCGGCCCCATCCTGCGCTCCACCGGGCTCCCGTACGACCTGCGCAAGGCGCAGCCGTACTGCGGCTACGAGACCTACGACTTCGAGGTCCCCACCGAGACCACCTGCGACTCCTACGGCCGCTTCCTGATCCGGCTGGAGGAGATGCGCCAGTCGCTGCGGATCGTCGAGCAGTGCATCGACCGGCTCGCCGAACCCGGCCCGGTGATGGTCGAGGACCGGAAGATCGCCTGGCCCGCGCAGCTCGCGATCGGCCAGGACGGGCTCGGCAACTCGCTGGACCACATCAAGAACATCATGGGCACCTCGATGGAGGCCCTGATCCACCACTTCAAGCTGGTGACCGAGGGATTCCGGGTGCCGCCCGGCCAGGTGTACACCGCCGTGGAGTCCGCCAAGGGCGAGCTGGGCGTGCACGCGGTCAGCGACGGCGGGACCCGGCCGTTCCGGGTCCACTTCCGCGACCCGTCCTTCACCAACCTGCAGACGATGGCGGCGATGTGCGAGGGCGGCCAGGTCGCCGACGTCATCGTCGCCGTCGCGTCCATCGACCCCGTGATGGGAGGCGTCGACCGGTGACAGACGTATCGCTCGGGATGCCCCAGCTGCCCGCCCCCGACTACCCGGCCGAGGTGCGCGCCCGGCTGGAGGCGGACGCCAAGGAGATCATCGCCCGCTACCCCGGCAGCCGCTCCGCGCTGCTGCCGCTGCTGCACCTGGTGCAGTCGGAGGAGGGGCACGTCACCCCCACCGGAGTGCGGTTCTGCGCCGAGGTGCTCGACCTGAACACGGCCGAGGTCAGCGCGGTGGCCACCTTCTACAGCATGTACCGGCGCAAGCCGTCGGGCGACTACCAGGTCGGGGTGTGCACCAACACCCTGTGCGCGGTGATGGGCGGCGACGCCATCTTCGAGGCGCTCCAGGAGCACCTGGGCGTCGGCAACCAGGAGACCACCGGGGACGGAAAGATCACCCTGGAGCACATCGAGTGCAACGCGGCCTGCGACTTCGCGCCCGTGGTGATGGTCAACTGGGAGTTCTTCGACAACCAGACACCCGACAGCGCGAAGAAGATGGTGGACGACCTGCGCGCCGGACGCGAGGTGCGGCCCACCCGCGGCGCCCCGCTGTGCACCTTCAAGGAGACCGCGCGCATCCTCGCCGGCTTCCCTGACGAGCGCCCCGGCGCGGCCGAGGGCGAGGCCGGGGAGGCCTCGCTGATCGGGCTGAGGCTGGCCAGGGGCGAGGCGGCGCGGTCCGGGACGGGCCCGGCGGCGACCGGACGGAAGGTCGTCTCGCCGCGCGGCGGCGAGGGCCTTCCGGCCGCCGCGGAGCAGGGGCAGCCCACGACCGAGACCGGCGAGGCGCCCGACCCGCACCCCAGCTCCCACGACGCGCCGCGGAAGACCGCCGCCTCGGACCCCGAGAACCCGACCGGTCCGGTGAGCAAGGAGGGCGACCGATGACCGAACAAGCCGCACGGCAGGCGGACGCCTCGGCGGAGACCTCGGCGGAGAAGCTGCTGTCACCGGTGCTCTCGGCCTTCTGGGACCGGCCGGACTCCTGGACGCTGGACGCCTATCTGGCCCACGAGGGCTACGAGGGGCTGCGCAAGGCCCTGGCCATGCCGCCCGACGACGTCATCGCGTACGTCAAGGACTCCGGGCTGCGCGGCCGCGGCGGCGCGGGCTTCCCCACGGGCATGAAGTGGCAGTTCATCCCGCAGGGCGACGGCAAGCCCCACTACCTGGTGGTCAACGCCGACGAGTCCGAGCCGGGCACCTGCAAGGACATCCCCCTGCTGTACTCCAACCCGCACTCGCTGATCGAGGGCATCGTGATCGCCTGCCACGCGATCCGCTCGAACCACGCCTTCGTCTACCTGCGCGGCGAGGTCGTCCCCGTGCTGCGGCGCCTCCACGAGGCCGTGCGCGAGGCGTACGCGGCGGGCTACCTCGGCAAGGACGTCCTCGGCTCCGGCCTGGACGTGGAGCTGACCGTGCACGCGGGCGCGGGCGCGTACATCTGCGGCGAGGAGACCGCCCTCCTGGACTCGCTGGAGGGGCGGCGCGGCCAGCCGCGGCTGCGCCCGCCCTTCCCGGCCGTCGCCGGTCTGTACGCCAGCCCCACCGTCGTCAACAACGTCGAGTCCATCGCCTCGGTTCCCGCGATCCTCAACAAGGGCAAGGAGTGGTTCCGCTCGATGGGCAGCGAGAAGTCCCCGGGCTTCACGCTGTACTCGCTCAGCGGCCATGTCGCCAACCCCGGCCAGTACGAGGCCCCGCTGGGCATCACGCTGCGCCAGCTGCTCGACATGAGCGGCGGCATGCGGCCCGGCCACCGGCTGAAGTTCTGGACCCCGGGCGGCTCCTCCACCCCGCTGCTGACCGACGAGCACCTCGACGTCCCGCTGGACTACGAGGGCGTGGGCGCCGCCGGCTCGATGCTGGGCACCAAGGCGCTCCAGTGCTTCGACGAGACCACCTGCGTGGTCCGCGCGGTGACCCGCTGGACGGAGTTCTACGCCCACGAGTCCTGCGGCAAGTGCACTCCCTGCCGCGAGGGCACGTACTGGCTGGTCCAGCTCATGCGCGACATCGAGGGCGGCAAGGCGGTGATGTCCGACCTGGACAAGATCAACGACATCGCCGACAACATCAACGGCAAGGCGTTCTGCGCCCTCGGCGACGGCGCGGCCAGCCCGATCTTCTCCTCCCTGAAGTACTTCCGCGAGGAGTACGAGCAGCACGTCACCGGGCGCGGCTGTCCCTTCGACCCGGCCAAGTCGACCCTGTGGGCCGATGACACCACCGCACACCTGGAGGTGAACGCGTGACCGTCACCACTGACGCCAGGACCTCCGGCGGCGGGGAGGCCAAGCCGCCCGAGAACGCCGAGGACCTGGTCTCGCTGACGATCGACGGCATCGAGATCAGCGTGCCCAAGGGCACCCTGGTCATCCGCGCCGCCGAACTGCTCGGCATCGAGATCCCGCGCTTCTGCGACCACCCGCTGCTGGACCCGGCCGGCGCCTGCCGCCAGTGCATCGTCGAGGTCGAGGGCCAGCGCAAGCCCATGGCCTCCTGCACGATCACCTGCACCGACGGCATGGTCGTGAAGACGCACCTGACCTCGCCGGTGGCCGAGAAGGCCCAGCGCGGCGTGATGGAGCTGCTGCTGATCAACCACCCGCTGGACTGCCCGGTCTGCGACAAGGGCGGCGAGTGCCCCCTGCAGAACCAGGCCATGTCCCACGGGCAGGGCGACAGCCGCTTCTCCCACGAGCAGCCCGACGGCCGCTTCGAGGGCCGCAAGCGCACCTTCGAGAAGCCCGTGGCGCTGTCCGCGCAGGTGCTGCTGGACCGCGAGCGCTGCGTGCTGTGCGCCCGCTGCACCCGCTTCTCCAACCAGATCGCGGGCGACCCGATGATCGAGATGCTGGAGCGCGGCGCCCTCCAGCAGGTCGGCACCGGGGAGGGACCGCCCTTCGAGTCGTACTTCTCCGGCAACACCATCCAGATCTGCCCGGTCGGCGCGCTCACCTCGGCCGCCTACCGGTTCCGCTCCCGCCCCTTCGACCTGGTCTCCTCGCCGAGCGTGTGCGAGCACTGCGCCGGCGGCTGCGCCACCCGCACCGACCACCGGCGCGGCAAGGTCATGCGGCGGCTGGCCGCCGACGACCCCGAGGTCAACGAGGAGTGGATGTGCGACAAGGGCCGCTTCGCCTTCCGCTACGCCCAGCAGCGCGACCGGCTCACCCACCCGCTGGTGCGCGACGCGGACACCGGTGAGCTGGCGCCCGCGAGCTGGCCGGAGGCACTGGAGGCCGCCGCGAAGGGGCTGGCCGCGGCCCGGGGACGGGTCGGGGTGCTCACCGGCGGGCGGCTGACGGTGGAGGACGCCTACGCGTACGCCAAGTTCGCGCGGGTCGCCCTGCGCACCAACGACATCGACTTCCGGGCCCGGGTGCACAGCCCGGAGGAGGCCGCCTTCCTCGCCGCCCACGTCGCCGGACGCGGCCGGGACCTGGACGGCACCGGCGTCACGTACACCGCGCTGGAGCAGGCCCCGGCGGTGCTGCTGGTCGGCTTCGAGGCCGAGGAGGAGGCCCCCGGCGTCTTCCTGCGGCTGCGCAAGGCGCACCGCGGGCACGGCCAGCGGGTCTTCTCGCTGGCCACCCACGCCACCCGCGGCCTGGAGAAGGCCGGTGGCACCCTGCTGCCCGCCGCGCCGCACACCGAGACCGAGTGGCTGGACGCGCTGGCCGGTGGCGTCGGGCTCGACGAGCGGGGCCGTACGGCCGCCGAGGCGCTGCGCGCCGAGGGCTCGGTGATCGTCGTCGGCGAGCGGCTGGCCGCCGTGCCCGGCGGGTTCACCGCCGCGCTGCGGGCCGCCACCGCCGTCGGCGCGCGGCTGGTGTGGATCCCGCGCCGGGCCGGTGAGCGTGGCGCGGTCGAGGCCGGCGCGCTGCCCACGCTGCTGCCCGGCGGCCGGCCGGCCGCCGACCCGCGGGCCCGCGCCGAGACCGCCGCCGTCTGGGGCGTGGCCGACCTGCCGGACGGGACCGGCCGCGACACCGGGCAGATCGTCGAGGCCGCCGCCACCGGCGAACTCGGCGCCCTGCTGGTCGCCGGGGTGGAACCCGCCGACCTGCCCGACCCGGCCCGGGCCGCCGAGGCGCTGGCGAAGGTGGGCTTCCTGGTCAGCCTGGAGCAGCGGCCCTCCGAGGTCACCGAGCGGGCCGACGTGGTCCTCCCCGTCGCCGCGGTGGTGGAGAAGGCGGGCACCTTCCTCAACTGGGAGGGCCGCGGCCGGCCGTTCGAGGCCGCGATCAAGCCCGACCAGCTCACCCGCCGCAGCGTCCCGGCCGACGCCCGCGTCCTGCACATGCTGGCCGACGCCCTCGACGTCCACCTCGGCCTGCCCGACGTGCGGACCGTCCGCGCCGAGCTGGAGCGGCTGGGCGTGTGGGACGGCCCGCGCGCCGCCGCACCGGAGGAGACCGTCCGGGAGACGGCGCGGCAGACCCCGCGGCCCGCCGCCGGGGAGGCGGTCCTCGCCGGACACCGGCTGCTGCTCGACCGGGGACGGCTCCAGGACGGCGACGAGGCGCTCGCCGGCACCCGGCACGCCGCCGTCGCCCGGCTGTCGGCCGCCACGGCCGCCGAGGTGGGGGTCGCCGACGGCGAGCCGCTGACCGTCACCGGCCCCGCCGGGACGGTGACCCTGCCGCTGGCGGTCACGCCGATGCCCGACCGGGTGGTGTGGCTGCCGCTCAACTCGGTGGGCCGGGGCGCCTACCGTGACCTGGGCACCGTGCCCGGCCGGCTGGTGCGGCTGTCGGCGGCCGGTGGAACGGCCGACCGGACAGTGGTGGCCGACGGAACGGCTTCGGCGGCCCCGGAGGCCGGCGACGAGACGAAGGGGGTGCAGGCATGACGGGCTCGTCCGTCGCCGTCGTGTCGGCCGCCGACACGGTCCTCGCCCAGGAGGACCTGTCGATGTTCGGCACCGATCCCTGGTGGCTGATCGGGATCAAGGCGGTCTTCTGCTTCGCGTTCCTGATGCTGACCGTGCTGATCTCCATCGTGATGGAGCGCAAGGTCGTCGCCTGGATGCAGCTGCGCGTCGGTCCCAACCGGCACGGCCCCTGGGGCATGCTCCAGTCGCTGGCCGACGGTGTGAAGCTGATGCTCAAGGAGGACGTCAACGTCACCGCCGCCGACAAGGCCGTCTACATCCTGGCGCCCATCGTCGGCATCATCCCGGCCTTCATGGCCATCGCGGTGATCCCCTTCGGCCCGCCCGGCAACGAGGTGTCGATCTTCGGCACCCGTACCGCCATGCAGCTCACCGACCTGCCGGTGGCGATCCTGTACATCCTGGCCACCGCCTCCATCGCCGCCTACGGCACGGTGCTGGCCGGCTGGTCCTCGGGCTCGACCTACCCGCTGCTCGGCGGGGTGCGGGCGACCGCGCAGGTGATCTCCTACGAGGTCGCGATGGGCCTCAGCTTCGCCGCGGTCTTCCTGTACTCCGGCTCGATGTCCACCTCGACGATCGTCGGGGCGCAGGCCGACACCTGGTTCGCGGTGCTGCTGCCGGTCTCGTTCATCATCTACATGGTCTCGATGGTCGGTGAGGCGCACCGCGCGCCCTTCGACATGCCCGAGTCCGAGGGCGACCTGGTCGGCGGCTTCAACACCGAGTACTCGTCGATCAAGTTCGCGCTGTTCATGCTCGCCGAGTACGTCCACATGGTCACCGTCTCGGCCCTGGCGGTCACCCTCTTCCTGGGCGGCTGGCGCGCCCCGGCGCCGATCAGCACCTACTGGGAGGGCGCCAACCACGGCTGGTGGCCGCTGCTGTGGTTCATCATCAAGATCAACCTGCTGCTGTTCCTCTTCGTCTGGCTGCGCGGCACGCTCCCGCGGGTGCGCTACGACCAGTTCATGCGGCTGGGCTGGAAGGTCCTCATCCCGGTCGCGATGGTCTGGCTGATGCTGGTGGCGACCGTGCGGGCGCTGCGCAACGAGGGCCACGACTTCGCCGACATCCTGATCTGGGTCGCCGGCGTGGGCCTGGTGCTGGTGGTGCTGTCGTTCCTCTACGACGCGCTCCGCGAGCGGAAGGAACGCCGGGCGGAGGAGAGCCGCACGGCGGCCGAGTCCGAACCCGTCTTCGACCCGACGGCGGGCGGCTACCCCGTGCCGCCGCTGCCGGGCCAGACCCTGCCGCCCGTACCGCGCCGGCGGTCGCGCCACGAGCGGGAGACCGCTTCGGTGGCGGCCGGTGGGGACGGCGAGTCCAGCGAGACCGGCAAGGCCAGGGAGGCCGACGATGCCTGAGTTCGACAACCCGGTGGCCGGCTTCGGCGTGACCTTCAAGGCCATGTTCAAGAAGCGGCTCACCGAGCAGTACCCCGAGGAGAAGAAGCCCACCGCGCCGCGCTTCCACGGCCGCCACCAGCTCAACCGGCACCCGGACGGGCTGGAGAAGTGCATCGGCTGCGAGCTGTGCGCCTGGGCCTGCCCGGCGGACGCGATCTACGTGGAGGGCGCGGACAACACCGACGAGGAGCGCTACTCGCCTGGCGAGCGCTACGGCCGCGTCTACCAGATCAACTACCTGCGCTGCATCCTGTGCGGCCTGTGCGTCGAGGCGTGCCCCACCCGGGCGCTGACCATGACCAACGAGTACGAACTGGCCGACCGGTCCCGCGAGTCGCTCATCTACACCAAGGAGGAGCTGCTCGTGGGGCTGCAGGACGGGATGGTCGACACCCCGCACCCGATCCACCCGGGCACCACGGAGAAGGACTACTACCGCGGCCTGGTGACCGAGGCGGCACCCGGCACGGTCCGGCAGGAGGCCCGCTCGAGCTCGGGGAACACCGGCAACGAGCCCCCGCAGGCCGCCGCCAGGACGTTCGGGGCGCAGGAACCGGCATCCGAGGCGGTGACCGAGAAGTGACCCCCGACACCCTGCTGGCCGCCACCACCACCTCCACCGGCGAGGCGGTGCAGTTCTGGATCCTGGGCACCGTCGCGGTACTGGGCGCGCTCGGGACGGTCCTGATGCGCCGGGCGGTGCACTCGGCGCTCTGCCTGGCCGGGACCATGATCATCCTTGCGGTGTTCTACCTGGCCAACGGCGCGTACTTCCTGGGCATCGTGCAGATCGTCGTCTACACCGGCGCGGTCATGATGCTCTTCCTGTTCGTGCTGATGCTCGTCGGCGTCACCGCCGCCGACACCCGGCGCGAGACGATCAAGGGGCAGCGCTGGCTGGTGGTCCTGTGCGGCCTCGGCTTCGGCCTGCTGCTGGTCGGCGGGATCGGCAACGCCACGGTCGGCTCCTTCGAGGGCCTGGCCGCCGCCAACTCCGGCGGCAACGTCCAGGGCCTGGCCCGGCTGCTGTTCAGCGACTACGTGTTCGCCTTCGAGATCACCGGCGCGCTCCTGGTCACCGCGGCCGTCGCCGCCATGGTGCTCACCCACCGCGAGCGCACCGAGCGCCGGATGACCCAGCGCGAGCTGGCCGAGCAGCGCGTCCGCGAGGGCGAGCACCTGCCGCCGCTGCCCGCGCCCGGCGTGTACGCCCGGCACAACGCCGTGGACATCCCCGGCCTGCTGCCGGACGGCACCCCGTCCGAGCTGACCGTCAACCCGACGCTGCGCGGCCGCGGCCAGGTCCGGGACGTCTCCCGGCAGGCGCTGGCCGACCTGGCGGCGCTGGAGCGGCGCACCGAGGAGCACCTGGGACGCCGGCCGCGGCAGGCCGTACGGCCGGCGGCCGATGTGCGCGAGGACGTCTCGGACGACTCCCCGGACACCGCCGAGGCGGCCGGCGACGCGGACCTGGCCGACAGCACCGGCAAGGCCGACAGTGGCGGCAGTGCCGGCAGCACCGGCGGCGGAGACCGCGACGGAGACCGCGACGGAGACAGGGAGGCCGCCAAGTGAACCCGGTCAACTACCTCTACCTGGCCGCCCTGCTGTTCACCATCGGGGCCTCCGGAGTGCTGCTGCGGCGGAACGCGATCGTCGTGTTCATGAGCGTCGAGCTGATGCTGAACGCGGCGAACCTCGTGCTCGTCGCCTTCTCCCGCATCCACGGCAACCTCGACGGCCAGATCATCGCGTTCTTCACGATGGTCGTCGCGGCCGCCGAGGTCGTGGTCGGGCTGGCGATCATCGTGACGATCTTCCGCTCCCGTCACTCGGCCTCGGTCGACGACGCCAGCCTGATGAAGCTGTAAGGGGTAGCGAACAGTGGAGACTTTGATCGGACTGCTCGTCGCGGCGCCACTGCTGGGCGCGGCCGTGCTGCTGTGCGGCGGCCGGCGGCTGGACCGCGCCGGCCACTGGATCGGCACGGCGCTCGCCGCGGCCTCCTTCGTGGTCGGCGCGGTGCTCTTCGCCGACATGCTCGGCCGCGAGACCGACGAGCGGGCCATGCACCAGCACCTGTTCAGCTGGGTACCGGTCGGCGGCTTCCAGGCGGACGTCGCCTTCCAGCTCGACCAGCTGTCCATGACGTTCGTCCTGCTGATCACCGGCGTGGGCACCCTGATCCACGTCTACTCGATCGGCTACATGGAGCACGACGAGCGGCGGCGCCGCTTCTTCGGCTACCTCAACCTGTTCCTCGCGGCGATGCTCCTGCTGGTGCTCGCCGACAACTACCTGCTGCTGTACGCCGGCTGGGAGGGCGTGGGCCTGGCCTCCTACCTGCTGATCGGCTTCTGGCAGCACAAGCCCAGCGCGGCGACGGCGGCGAAGAAGGCGTTCATCGTCAACCGGGTCGGCGACCTCGGCCTGTCGATCGCCATCATGATCATGTTCGCCACCTTCGGGACCTTCGCCTTCGGCCCGGTCCTGGGGTCGGTGGAGGCGGCGGGCGAGGGCACGGCCACCGCCATCGGCCTGATGCTGCTGCTGGCCGCCTGCGGCAAGTCGGCGCAGGTGCCGCTGCAGTCCTGGCTCGGTGACGCGATGGAGGGCCCGACCCCGGTCTCCGCCCTCATCCACGCCGCGACGATGGTCACCGCCGGCGTCTACCTCATCGTCCGCTCCGGCGCGGTCTTCGAGGCGGCGCCCGCCGCGCAGACCACCGTGGTCGTCGTCGGCACGGTCACGCTGCTGTTCGGTGCGATCGTCGGTTGCGCCAAGGACGACATCAAGAAGGCCCTGGCCGGCTCGACGATGTCGCAGATCGGCTACATGGTCCTGGCCGCCGGGCTCGGCCCCATCGGCTACGTCTTCGCGATCATGCACCTGGTCACCCACGGCTTCTTCAAGGCCGGGCTCTTCCTCGGGGCCGGCTCGGTGATGCACGGCATGAACGACGAGGTCGACATGCGCCGCTACGGCGGGCTGCGCAAGTACATGCCGGTCACGTTCGTCACCTTCGGCCTGGGCTACCTGGCGATCATCGGCTTCCCCGGACTGTCCGGCTTCTTCTCCAAGGACAAGATCATCGAGGCGGCCTTCGCCAAGGGCGGCACCGAGGGCTGGATCCTCGGCGGCGCGGCCCTGCTGGGCGCGGCCATCACCGCGTTCTACATGACGCGCATCATGCTGATGACCTTCTTCGGCGAGGAGCGCTGGCGCAACGCGCCCACCCCCTCGCCCAGGGAGCCGGACGTCGAGCCCGCCGCGCAGACCGGCGGCACGTACGAGCCGCCGCACCCGCACGAGTCGCCGAGGTCGATGACGATCCCGATGATCGTCCTGGCCTTCGGCTCGGTCTTCGCGGGCGGCCTGTTCAGCTGGGGCGAGTCCTTCGCCCACTGGCTGGAGCCGGTCACCGCCTACGAGCACGGCCACCCGCCGATCAGCGCCCTGGCGGTCACCACCGCCACGGTCGTCGCCCTGCTCGCCGGCGCCGGACTGGCCTGGCTGCAGTACGGCCGCCGGTCCGTCCCCGCCGTCGCGCCGCGCGGCTCCCTGCTCACCCGGGCCGCCCGCCGCGACCTGCTCCAGGACGACTTCAACCATGTGGCGCTGGTCAAGCCCGGCGAGTACCTCACCCGTGGGCTGGTCTACCTCGACCACAAGGTGGTCGACGGTGTCGTCAACGGCACCGCCGCCGCGTTCGGCGGGCTGTCCGGCCGCACCCGGCGGCTCCAGAACGGCTACGCCCGCAGTTACGCGGTCTCGATGTTCGGCGGTGCGGCGGTCCTCCTCGCCGCGACCCTGCTGATGAGGGCGGTCTGATCCCATGTCATTTCCCCTGCTGACGGCAACGGCCGCGCTGCCCGCCATCGGCGCGATCGCCACCGCCGCCGTACCCGCCACCCGGCGGACCGCGGCCAAGTGGCTGGCGCTGGCCGTCTCCCTGGCGACCCTGGTCCTCGCCGGGACCGTGGCCTTCCGCTTCGACCCCGGCGGCGACCGCTACCAGCTCACCGAGTCGCACTCCTGGATCCCGGACTTCGGCGTCCGCTACGAACTGGGCGTGGACGGCATCGCGGTCGCCCTGATCGCGCTGACCGCCGTGCTCGTCCCGTTCGTGATCCTGGCCGGCTGGCACGACGCCGACCTCCCCGAAGGTGAGAAGGGCAACCGCCGGTGGCGGCCCACCCAGGGCTTCTTCGCGCTGATCCTGGCCGTCGAGGCGATGGTGATCATCTCCTTCGAGGCCACCGACGTCTTCCTCTTCTACATCTTCTTCGAAGCCATGCTCATCCCGATGTACTTCCTCATCGGCGGCTTCGGGGACCGGGCCGGGCAGCACGGCGAGGAGGAGACGGCCAAGCAGCGCTCCTACGCCGCCGTGAAGTTCCTGCTCTACAACCTGGCCGGCGGCCTGGTCATGCTCGCCGCGGTGATCGGCCTCTACGCCGTCACCGCCGACCAGCTCGGCGAGGGCACCTTCTCGCTCCAGGCGATCACCGAGGCCCGCGCCTCCGGTGAGCTGACGATGGCCGAGAACACCGAGCGGCTGCTCTTCCTCGGCTTCTTCCTCGCCTTCGCGGTCAAGGCGCCGCTGTGGCCGCTGCACACCTGGCTGCCGAACGCCATGGGCGAGTCCACCGCCCCGGTCGCCGTCCTCATCACGGCGATCGTCGACAAGGTGGGCACTTTCGCGATGCTCCGCTTCTGCCTGGGGCTCTTCCCCGGGGCCAGTGAGTGGGCCACCCCGGTGGTCATCGTGCTGGCGCTGGTCAGCATCGTCTACGGTGCGCTGCTGGCCATCGGCCAGCGCGACATCAAGCGGCTGATCGCCTACGCGTCGATCTCCCACTTCGGCTTCATCGTGCTGGGCATCTTCGCGATGACCAGCCAGGGCCAGAGCGGGGCGACGCTCTACATGGTCAACCACGGGATCGCCACGGCCGCCCTGATGCTGGTGGCCGGCTTCCTGATCTCGCGCCGCGGCTCGCGCCTGATCGCCGACTACGGCGGGGTGCAGAAGGTCGCCCCGGTGCTGGCCGGCACCTTCCTGGTCGGCGGACTGGCCACCCTGTCGCTGCCCGGCCTGGCGCCGTTCGTCAGTGAGTTCCTGGTGCTGGTGGGCACCTACACCCGCTATCCGGCCGCCGGCATCGTGGCCACCTCCGGCATCGTCCTGGCGGCGCTGTACGTCCTGGTGCTGTACCAGCGGACGATGACCGGACCGGTGAAGGCCGGGGTCGAGCACCTGCCCGACCTGCGCAAGCGTGAACTGGCGGTGGTGGCGCCGCTGATCGCCCTGCTGCTCTTCCTCGGGATCTTCCCGAAGCCGCTGACCGACATCGTCAACCCGGCGGTCGAGCACACGCTCTCCGACGTGCGGCAGACCGATCCCGAGCCCGATGTGTCCGTACCCGAGGTGGAGGCCGCGAAGTGAGCACCACACAACTCACGGAACTCACCCTGCGGGCGCAGGAAGTGACGCCCGTTCCGGCGCCCGACATCGAGTACGGGCAGCTCGCGCCGGTGCTGATCGTCCTGGGCGCCGCCGTCGTGGGCGTCCTGTTCGAGGCGTTCGTGCCGCGCCGCGGCCGGTACGCCGCCCAGGCCCTGCTGGCCGGGCTGGCCCTGGCGTCGGCCTTCGCGGCGGTGGTCGCACTGGCCGCCACCGGACACGCCACCACCGAGGCGGGCCTGGTCGCGATGGGCGCCCTCGCCGTGGACGGCCCGGCGCTCTTCCTGCAGGGCGTGATCCTGCTGGTGTCGCTGGTGTCGCTGTTCGTCTTCGCCGAGCGGCGGCTCGACCCGCGGGCCCACGGCCGGCACGTGGACTCCTTCGCGGCCGAGGGCGCCGCCGTACCCGGCGGCGCGGGCGAGCGGGCGGCGGTGCAGGCCGGGTTCACCACCACCGAGGTCTACCCGCTGCTGCTCTTCGCGGTCGGCGGCATGCTGGTCTTCCCGGCGGCCAACGACCTGCTGACCCTCTTCATCGCCCTCGAGGTCTTCTCGCTGCCGCTGTACGTGCTGTGCGCGCTGGCCCGCCGCAAGCGGCTGATGTCGCAGGAGGCCGCGCTGAAGTACTTCCTGCTCGGTGCCTTCTCCTCCGCCTTCCTGCTGTTCGGCGTCGCGCTGCTGTACGGCTACGCGGGCACCGTGAAGTACGCGGGCATCGCCGAGGTCGTCGCCAACACCAATACCGAGACGACCGAGGCGCTGGCCGCCACCTCCGGCAACGACGTGCTGCTCCTGCTGGGCGGGGCGCTGCTGCTGATGGGGCTGCTGTTCAAGGTCGGCGCCGTGCCGTTCCACATGTGGACGCCGGACGTCTACCAGGGCGCCCCCACCCCCGTCACGGGCTTCATGGCCGCCGCCACCAAGGTCGCCGCCTTCGGCGCCCTGCTGCGGCTGCTGTACGTCGTCCTGCCGGGCCTCACCTGGGACTGGCGGCCGGTGCTGTGGGGGGTGGCGATCGTGTCGATGCTGGCCGGCGCGGTCATCGCCATCACCCAGACCGACGTCAAGCGGCTGCTGGCGTACTCCTCGATCGCGCACGCGGGTTTCATCCTCGCCGGTGTGATCGCGGCGACGCCCGAGGGGATCTCCTCGGTGCTGTTCTACC
The DNA here is from genome assembly GCF_002794255.1 of Streptomyces carminius. GTDB lineage: Bacteria > Actinomycetota > Actinomycetes > Streptomycetales > Streptomycetaceae > Streptomyces > Streptomyces carminius. The sequence continues at coordinate 17,108 of NZ_PGGW01000064.1, read as the reverse complement.
TGGGGGCCTACTCCTTCGTCACGCTCGGCGCCTTCGCCGTGGTGACGCTGGTGCGGGACGCGGGCGGCGAGGCCACGCACCTGTCCAAGTGGGCGGGACTGGGGCGGCGTTCGCCGCTGGTGGCCGCGGTCTTCGCGGTCTTCCTGCTGGCCTTCGCGGGCATCCCGATGACCTCCGGCTTCACGGGCAAGTTCGCGGTCTTCAAGGCGGCGGCGGAGGGCGGCGCGGGGGCGCTGGTGGTCATCGGTGTGATCGCCTCGGCCATCGCGGCCTTCTTCTACATCCGCGTCATCGTCCTGATGTTCTTCAGCGAACCGCAGGTGGGCGGGCCGTCGGTGGCCGTGCCCAGCGCGCTGACCTCCACGGCGATCGCCGTCGGGGTGCTGGTCACGCTGATCCTGGGGGTGGCTCCGCAGTACTTCCTGGACCTGGCCTCCCAGGCGGGGGTGTTCGTGCGCTGAGCGTGTCCGTGCGGCGTACCGCCGCGCGGACACGTGTGGACGGCGGCGGCCGCCCGGCACATCGCCGGGCGGCCGCCGCCGTTCGTGGTGCCGTTCGTGGTGCCGCCCGCGGTACGCGGGTCACTCCGTGGGGAGGCCGCCGAGCTCGCCGAGGTCGGACGGCAGGGTGCTCGGCAGGTCGCCGGTGCCGGTGGGGAGTTCGGTGGGGATCTCGACCCTGGTGAAGGTGTCGGTGGTGCCCGACTCCCAGGCGATCTCCAGCTTCCGGCCGTCGGCGCTCTCCACCGTTCCCCTGGTGCGCTCCTCGTCGCCGTCGGCGCAGGTGAGCGTGAAGGTCACCGGGTCGGCTCCGGTGTCCACCGGACCCGTGCAGGTCGACCGGCCGAGCAGGGCGGCCTGACCGTCGCCGACGCTCAGCACCAGGGCGTCCGAGCCGCTGGTGGTGGTCCAGTTGCCGTTCACCCCGCCGCTGTCCGCCGTCGGCTCGCCGCCGTCCGCGGTGGGGCCGGTGGACTCCCGGGCCGTCGGGCTCCTCTCCGGCTCGCCGGAGCCGCTGTCGCCACCGCCCGAGCAGCCCCCGGCCAGCAGCGCCGCGGCCAGGACGGCGGCCGCTCCCGCGCACCGTGCCGATGTCCGCACCTCGTCCCCCCTCCATGCGGCATACAAGTACACGCCAAGCTAGCAGGGGGTCGGGCCGCGGCGGCCGGGGCCCACGCCGTACGGGTGTCCCGCCGCCGCGGCCCGTCAGGCGGTGGCCGGAACGGCGGCGGCCGGGCCGGTGCGAGCCGGTCAGCGCGCCGGGTGGACGCGGCCGGACACCTCGCCCAGACCGATGCGGGAGCCCCCGGGACCCGGCGCCCAGGCGGTGATGACCACCTCGTCGCCGTCCGCCAGGAAGGTGCGCTCTCCGCCGGGCAGACCGAGCGGGTCGCGGCCGGACCAGGTCAGCTCCAGCAGACAGCCGCGCTGGTGGGGCTCGGGGCCGCTGACCGTGCCGGAGGCGAAGAGGTCGCCGGTGCGCAGCGAGGCGCCGCCCACGGTCAGATGGGCGAGCTGCTGGGCGGCCGTCCAGTACATGGCGGAGAACGGGGGCTCGGCGACGGTGTGCCCGTTGAGGGCGACGGAGAGCCGCAGATCCAGCCCGCAGGGCTCAGCGGCGGCGGAGTCGTCCAGGTAGTCCAGCAGCGGGTGGGAGCGCCCGGGCGGCTCGGTGCGGGCGGCGTCGAGGGCGTCGAGCGGGGTGATCCAGGCGGAGACGGAGGTCGCGAAGGACTTCCCCAGGAAGGGGCCCAGCGGAACGTACTCCCAGGCCTGGATGTCGCGCGCCGACCAGTCGTTGAGCAGGCAGACGCCGAAGACATGCTCCCGCAGGGCGGACTGCGGCACCGGTTCGCCGAGCCGGGAGGGCGTACCGACGACGAAGCCGACCTCGGCCTCGATGTCCAGCCGGCGGGTCGGGCCGAAGACGGGGGAGGTCTCGCCGGGGGCCCTGCGCTGGCCCCGCGGGCGGACGACGGGGGTGCCGGAGACCACGACCGTGCCGGCGCGGCCGTGGTAGCCGATCGGCAGGTGCTTCCAGTTCGGGGTGAGCGGCTCGCCGTCCGGGCGGAACATCCGCCCGACGTTGGAGGCGTGGTGCTCGCTGGCGTAGAAGTCGACGTAGTCGGCCACCTCGAAGGGCAGGTGGAGGGTGACGTCCTCGATCCGGATCAGGTTGTGGGTCAGGACGTCGGCGTGCGCCGGGTCGGTCAGCCACGAGCGCAGCTCGGCCCGTACCGCCTGCCAGACCGGGCGGCCCGCCGCCATCAGCGGGTTCAGGTTCGGCCGCTGGAGCAGCCCGGCGTGGGGCGAGCCGGCGGCGTCCGCCACCGCGCCCGCGTCCAGGACGTACCCGCCGTAGCGGACGCCGATCCGGCGCAGGTCCTGGTCGTCCTCGGTGGTGAAGACGCCGTAGGGCAGGTTGTCCGGACCGAAGAGGTCGTCCTCGGGCAGCGTGAGCGGGTGCGGCTCGGAGTGTGCTTCGGACATGGGTGAGGTGCCTCGCCTTCGAGGTTGTCGCCGGTCAGGGGCGCGATCAGGCTACGCGGTGGTGATCTCCGGAAGAAGCGGCCCGCGGTACGGCGCGGCCGCGGTTCCAAGGGGCGGCGATACCGGGGTACGCGGCGGCGGTGATCGCCCCGGGACCGGTTACGCTGCCAGGGATGATGCTGGGGACAGCGGCCGGACGGTGCGGGGACACACCGGGACGACCGCGACGAGCCGCGTGATCGGTCGCTGATCGTACGCAGACAGGAGTACTCCTCGTGACCGTCGTCGGGCCCTTCGGGCTGAGCGTGCGGGACAAGGCTCTGGAAGCCCATGTCCAGGCGGGGTTGGCGGCTGTCGAGGAAGGCCTCATCGATGCCACCAAGAGCGGCGTGCCCTTCATAACGGAAGCCGCGCGTCATCTGGTGCAGGCCGGCGGGAAGCGCTTCCGGCCGCTGCTGGTGATGCTGGCGTCGCGTTTCGGCGACCCGCACGCCCCGGGGGTGGTGCCCGCGGCGGTGGTGGTGGAGCTGACGCATCTGGCGACCCTCTACCACGACGACGTGATGGACGAGGCCGACGTACGGCGGGGCGTGCCCAGCGCGAACGCGCGCTGGGACAACTCGGTGGCCGTCCTCACCGGGGACTTCCTCTTCTCCCGGGCCTCGCGCATCCTGGCCGATCTGGGACCGGAGGCCGTCCGCATCCAGGCCGAGGCCTTCGAGCGGCTGGTGACCGGGCAGATCCTGGAGACGGCCGGGCCGCGCGAGGGCGACGATCCGGTCGCCCACTACCTGGAGGTGATCGCGGGCAAGACCGGTTCGCTGATCGCGGTGGCCGGCCGACTCGGTTCGCTGATGGCCGGTGCGGGTGAGGACGTCGTCGACATCCTCACCCAGTACGGGGAGCGGATCGGCACCGCCTTCCAGCTGGCGGACGACGTCCTCGACATCGCCAGTGACTCCCACGAGTCCGGCAAGACGCCGGGCACGGATCTGCGCGAGGGCATCGCGACCCTGCCGGTCCTCCATCTGCGGGCCCGTGCGACCCGGGACGGCCGGCCGGAGGACCTGGCCCTGTGCGCCCTGCTGGACGGCGATCTGACCGACGACGCGCGCCACGCGGAGGCGCTGGCGGCGCTCCGCGCCCACCCGGCGCTGGCGGAGGCGCGCCGCGACACGGTCCGCTATGCGGACGAAGCCCGTGCCACTCTCGGGCCGCTGCCGGACTGCGCGGCCAAGACGGCGCTCTCCTCCCTGTGCGACGCGGTGGTCCACCGCGCGGGCTGAGCCGCCCGGGGCATGCCCCGGCCCCGGCGCCGGGCCCGGCACCAGACCCCGGTGCCCGGGAGTTCTCCCAGGTCCGGACCGTTCACGGCGGTGAGCCGACCGGACCCCGGCCGACCCCGTACGCCCGTGGTGGCGCCGGGCGGCCCGGTCCCCCGCCCGCCGGGACGAGAGAAGCGCCCTCTTCTCATCCCGCGGTATCACACCGACTCGATCCCGTCGGTTGACGCCCTGTCCGGAGCAATCTGATGGGATGGAAACCGTCACCCCGCACCGGAATGGGTGAGAATGGCGGCCAGGGGTGGACGAGTGCGACACACGGGCGAACCGCCGTCGATCACGGAGGTATGGGCACACATGGCACAGACCCGATCCATCAAGAAGGCGCTGAGCTATGCCGTGCCGGTCACGGTGGCCGGAGCGGCGGCGGTGACCGTCGGACTCGTACCGGCGCTGGCGAACTCCGCCGGCGACCCCGACCTGCCGGAGGTCACCGCCGAGGAACTGGTGGCGAAAATCGCCGCATCGGAGACCGAGCAGCTGTCCGGCACGGTACGGATCAGCACCGACCTGGGACTTCCGGGTCTGGCCGGTCAGGCCATGGGCGGTGGCCCACGCGGTGGGAGCGGTGCGGAGGACGGGTCGGACGCCGATCCGCGGGCCAAGCTCATGGAGCTGGCCTCGGGCACCCACACCCTGCGGGTCGCCGTCGACGGACCGGACAGACAGCGGATCTCGGTCGTGGAGAAGGCCGCCGAGTACAGCATCGTCCACAACGGCAGGGACGTCTGGGCGTACGACAGTGCCGCCAACGCCGTCCACCACACCGTTCTCCCCGAGAAGAGCCCGCACGGGGACGGGGAGAGCGGTGCGGACGAGGACGGGAAGCGGGCCGGGGACGCCTCCGGGCTGGACGGGATCACCCCGCAGCAGGCCGCCCGGGAGGCACTCAAGGCGGTCGACGGCACCACCTCGGTCACCGTGGACGGCACGGCGAAGGTCGCCGGACAGGACGCCTACCGGCTGCTGATCAAGCCCAGGGCCTCGGAGAGCACGGTCGGGTCGGTGCGGATCGCGGTGGACGCGGACACCGGGGTGCCGCTGAAGTTCACCCTCACTCCGAAGAGCGGGGGCAAGGCCGTGTTCGACGTGGGCTTCGCCGACGTCGACTTCGCCAAGCCGGACGCCGACACCTTCGACTTCAAGCCGCCCAAGGGCGCGGAGGTCACCGAGGAGAGGCTCGACGGGGCGCGGGGCGGTGCCGGGGCCGAACGCCGCGGGGAGCCCCGGCCGGAGCACCGGGAGGGGAAGCACGGAGAAGAGGGCCGGGGTCTGCCCTCCGGGCTGGACCTCATCGGCGAGGGCTGGGGCACGGTCGTCCGGGCCGAGCTGCCGGGCGACGGCCCGCGGGCGGGCACCGGCGGCGCGGACTCCGCCGAGGCCGGTGAACTCCTCGACCGTTTCACCGACGAGGTGAAGGGCGACTTCGGTACCGGCCGGATCTTCAGTACCCGTCTCGTCAACGTACTGATCACCGACGACGGCACCGTGTACGCCGGCGCCGTCACCCGTGACGGCCTGGTCAGGGCCGCCGAGACCGCGGGCCCGGCCGACTGACCGGACCCTCGCCCGGCGCCGCCGGCCACCGGTGCGCCGCCGGTCCGGCGGCAGCACCGGGGTCGGCGGCGCACCGGCGCACCGAAACACCCGTCCGATCCCGGGGAGCACCATGCAGCCACCGCCCGTACCGGACACGTCCGTACCGGCACAGTCCGGAGCGGCGCCGTCCGGAGCGGCCCCGGTCGTCGAGACCCGCGGGCTCACCAAGCGGTACGGCGGCGGCCGGCCCGCCGTGGACGGTCTCGACCTGTCCGTGCCGCGGGGCAGCGTCTTCGGTTTCCTGGGTCCCAACGGCTCGGGGAAGACGACGACGATCCGGATGCTGCTCGGTCTGATCGAGCCCAGCGCCGGCAGCGCACGACTGCTCGGCGCGCCGATGCCCGGCGCGGCCCGGCAGGTGCTGCCGAAGGTGGGGGCGCTGATCGAGGGCCCGGCGCTGTACGGCTTCCTCTCCGGGCGCGACAACCTGCTGCGCTTCGACGCGGCCGACCCGACCGCCGACCCCCGCACCCGGGCCGCCCGGGTGGGGCGGGCCCTGGAGCGGGTGGGGCTCACGGCCGCCGCCCGCAAGAAGGCCCGGGCGTACTCGCTGGGCATGAAGCAGCGTCTCGGACTCGCCGCCGCGCTGCTGCAGCCGCGTGAGCTGCTGGTGCTGGACGAACCGACCAACGGACTGGACCCCCAGGGCATGCGGGAGATCCGTGCCCTCGTACGGGAACTCGCGGCGGACGGCACCACGGTCTTCCTCTCCTCTCATCTGCTGGACGAGGTCGAACAGGTCTGTACGCATGTGGCGGTGATGGCCGGCGGGCGGCTGGTCACCCAGGGACGGGCGACCGAGCTGGGGGCGGGTGTGCGAGGCCGGCTCGCGGTCACCACCCCCGACACCGCGGACGCCGCCCGTGTTCTGAAGGAGCACGGCCTCACCGAGCTGATCGTCGCCGACGACCGGATCACCGGTGAGCTGCCGACCGCCGACCCGCCCGATCCGGCCGACCTCAACGCCGCCCTGGTGCGTGCCGGAGTGCGGGTGCGGGCCTTCGGAACCGAGCGTGCCTCGCTGGAGGACGCTTTCGTGGCACTGACCGGAGAGGGTTTCGATGTCGCGGGCTGAGCCGGGGACGGAACCGCCGCGGTCCGGGGCGACGGGAGCAGGGATGTCAGGGGCCGGGATGTCAGGGGCCGGGATGCCGGGAACCGGGGCGGCAGGGGCCGGGACGGTGGAGGACGGGACACCCGCCGCTCCGTGCCGCCCCGGGCCGCTCTGGTCACTCGGCCTGTTCCGCAGCGAGCTGGGCATCACCTTCCGCCGCTGGCGGACCCTGGTACTGCTCGCCGTGCTGGCGGGTATCCCGCTGTTGGTCGGCATCGCCGTCAGGATCGAGACCGGCGACGGCGGAGCGGTCGGTGACGGCGGCGGTGAAGGGCCGGCGTTCATCGGCCAGATCACCAACAACGGCCTGTTCCTGGTCTTCACCGCCCTCGCCGCCACCCTGCCGTTCTTCCTCCCCATGGCGGTCGGAGTCGTCGCGGGCGACTCGGTGGCGGGGGAGGCGGGCGCGGGCACCCTGCGCTATCTGCTGGTCGCCCCCGCCGGACGCACCCGGCTGCTGCTCGCCAAGTTCACCGCCGTGCTGGTCTTCTGTCTGGCGGCGACACTGACCGTGGCGCTCTCCGCGCTGGCCGTGGGCGCCCTCCTCTTCCCTCTGGGGGACGTGACCCTGCTGTCCGGAACGGCCGTCCCCTTCACCGAGGGGCTGCTGAGGGCGCTGGCCATAGCGGTCGCGGTGGCCGCCTCACTGGCCGGTCTGGCGGCCCTGGGGCTGTTCGTCTCCACCCTCACCAACAGCGGGGTCGCCGCCATGGCCACCACCGTCGGTCTGCTGATCGCCGTGCAGATCGTCGACGCGATCCCGCAACTCGACATGGTCCACCCCTATCTCTTTCCCCACCACTGGATGTCCTTCGCGGACCTTCTGAGGGATCCCGTCTACTGGGACGACCTGCTGGACAACCTCGGCCTCCAGGGGCTGTACGTGGCCGTCTTCGGCTCCGCCGCCTGGGCCCGCTTCGCCAACCGGGACATCACGGTCTGATCAGGGGCCGCCCCGGAGGGAACAGCCGGTGGTCGGGGGACGGGAGAAGCGGCGGGAGTCATGCCACGCAGAACTCGTTCCCCTCCGGATCCGCCATGACGGTCCACTCCCCGCCGGGCTCCTTCACCCGCCGTATGACGGCCGCTCCCAGCTCCGTGAGCCGTGCCACCGTCTCCGTACGCCGCCCGGGGCCGGCATGGACGTCGATGTGCAGGCGGTTCTTGCCCTCCTTGGGCTCCGGCACCCGAAGGAAGAGCAGCCGCCGGCCCAGCCCCGTGCCGCTCGACTCCTCGACCGGATCCTGCGGGTGACGTGCGGCCGCCGCGTGGCGCCAGACCCGGCGTCCGTGGTGCTCCATGAGGAAGTCCTCCCCGATCGCGCCGGAGCCGAGCAGTCGCTCGATCAGGACGCCGTGGTCCTCCACCTCGTAGCCCAGGGCCGCCCCCCAGAAGTCGGCCTGCCGGTGCGGATCCGCGCAGTCGACCACGAGCTTCCAGCCGAGCACCTCCCGTGCTCCGTCCGCTGTGCCCGCCTCGTCCACCGCGCCTGCCTCGTCCACCGTGACTGCCGTGTCTGCCATGTCCTGCCCCTCTCCCGTACCGTCCCGGAGCTTCCGCCGGAATCACGGCTCCGTCGGCCCCCGATCTCCTGTAACTGTTTATAGTGGTTACATGAGAGAGCCCGCAACGGGTCTGGTGCTGCACTCACCCGAAGGAGTGCCCTACCGCTTCGACCCCGGAGCGCTGTGCCTGGAGCTGCTGCCCACGGGCGGATCGGCGAGGTACCCCCGCCACGAGGTGCTGCGCGAGCCGGCGAACCTGGCGGTCTGGGCCGCCCGGTCCCGGCTGCGCCCCTCGCCCTCGGTCGCGGTGACGGAGGCGGAGCTGGCCGCGGCCAGGGAGCTGCGGGCCGCGCTGTGGCGGATGGCCGTGGACCAGGCGCACGGCCGGGTGCCGCGCGAGGCCGACGTGGCGGTGGTCAACGCCACCGCCGCAGGCCCTCCGCTGCCCCCGAGACTGCTGCGCGCGGACGGACGGCGGGGTGGCGGCGCGGGCTGGAGCCGGGACTGGGGGCCGGCCGCGACGGGCGCACGGCTGCTCTCGACGGTGGCACGCGACGCGGTCGACCTGTTCGGCGGCCCGTACGCCCACCGGATACGGGAGTGTGCCGCCGACGGCTGCCACCTGGTCTTCGTGGACACCTCACGACCCGGCCGCCGCCGGTGGTGCTCGATGGAGCGCTGCGGCAACCGCCACAAGGTCCGGGCCCTGCGCGCCCGGCGGGAGGGCGAAGAGGAGTGAGGAACGCGTCCGCGGGACGCACCGCACGGGACGGCGGGGGAGCGGTCGGCCGGCACCGGCGAGCACGCGCTGCCGGAGCGGACACCGGCGGAGGGGGTCCGGTCCGCTCGGGGCCGGACGGGACGGTTCGGACGGGACGGGCCCGGTGAGTCGCGCGAGCCGGTGCGGTGGGCGCCCGCGGGCGCCCACCGCACCGGCGGGGCGAACGGCCGGAACGGTCAGAAGTCGAGCCACCAGCCGGCGAGGTGGCCGGTGTCCTGCCGGTAGGCGTCCCGGACCCGGAGCTTCCAGACGCCCGCGGCCGGCCCGGCGGAGGCGTCGACCGTGTAGGTGGTGGTCAGGTCGTCGCCCGAGTCGAAGTCCGCGCTCCTCAGCCGTGTGATGCCGCCGTTCGGAGCCACCAGGTCGACGACGAGGTCGCCGCGGTAGCTGTGCCTGATGTCGACACCGACCCGCAGTTCGTCCGGGGCCTTGCCGGTCAGGCCGGTGACGGAGATCGGGGACTCCACGGCGGGGCCGCCGTCGGGTATGGCCAGGTCCTCGGTGTTCTCGAACACCCGGCCGGGTTCGTTGACGCCGGTGCCGAGCGTCCACACCGCATGGGCCAGGGCGTCGCTGTTGCGGTCCAGCGCGGTGTCGTCGATGTTGGCCTCGGTATCGCAGGCGGAGTGGTAGCAGGGGTCGAACGCCTGCCCCGCGGTGCCGCCCCACTTCTGTGCCTGGGCGGCGGTCTTGGTCCGTCCGGCACCGGTGAACAGACCGCCGACGGGTATGCCCGCGTCGGCGAACGGAGCGTGGTCCGAGCGTCCGTCGGCCTCGGTCGAGATCTCGGTGGGCACGCCCGCCGCCGCGAACCAGTCCTGGAAGACCCCCTCGATCCGCGGATCGTCGTCGTAGACGAAGTAGCCCGCGTTGGGCGAGCCGATCATGTCGAAGTTGAGATAGCCGCTGATCCTCGACCGTTCCGCGGCGGAGAGGCCGCCGACGTAGTGCCGCGAGCCGAGCATGCCCAGTTCCTCGGCTCCCCACCAGACGAACCGCAGGTGCTTGTCCGGCTGGAACCCGGTGCGGGCCACGGCCAGCGCGGTCTCCAGGACGGCGGCGGAGCCGGAGCCGTTGTCGTTGAGGCCCGCGCCTCCGGCGACCGAGTCCAGATGGGCTCCGGCCATGAGGACCTCGTCGGGACTGCCGCCGGGCCAGTCGGCGATCAGGTTGTAGCCGGTGGTGCCGCCGGCGGTGAACGGCTGTACGGAGGTGGTGTAGCCGGCGGCGTCCAGTTCGCTCCTGAGGTGGTCGAGTGCGGCGCGGTAGCCGGGGGTGCCGTGGGCGCGGTTGCCGCCGTTGGCCGTGGCGATCGACTGGAGCCGCGACAGCCGGTCCTTGACGGCGGAGAGCGCGATGTCCGGCGCCTCGGTGGCCGGTGCGGCGCCGGAGGAGGTGGATCCGGCCGAGGCGAGAGCGGTGGACGCGGTGGGGGGCCCGGCCGTGAGCACGCCGGCCGTGGCGGCCGGGGCTGACGTGACGAGCAGCCCGGCCGCCAGCACGCCGGCCGCGGCGGCCCGGCGGCCGGGGCGGCGCGGAGGGGTTCTCGGGGGAAGCCGCCGGGCGGAGCGGATGAACATCGATGCCTCCTGTGGGGGGACGAGGTGGGCATGATGTTGAGGGGACGCCGACACACCGTCAAGGGCGCGGCCCGGACGTTCCTCACCGAATATCGGGCAAGGTGGGACGGGATGCCACCCGGGCCCGGGCGGTGGCCCGCCGCACCCGGGTGCGGCGGGGCGTCCGTTACGCCTTTCGGGTGAGCTCCCCGGCCGTTCCGTCCGGCCGGGCCGACGCGGGGCCCGGCTGCTTCCCGGCTGTGGCCGCCGGGACCGACGGGGTCGCGGCGGCCGCCGCGGCGGCGGCGCGCAGCCGTACCCGCGAGCGGCGCGCGGTGTGCAGGGCGTCCCAGGTCAGCAGGCACAGCGCCGCCCAGACGAGGACGAAGCCCGCCCACCGCTCGGGCGGCATCGCCTCGTCGAAGGCCAGCAGCCCCAGCAGGAACATCGAGACGGGCGCCAGGTACTGCAGCAGTCCGATCGTGGACAGCGGCAGCCGTACGGCCGCCGCGCCGAAGAAGATCAGCGGCAGCGCGGTGGCCAGTCCGGCGAAGGAGAGCAGCAGCGTGTGACCGGGGCCCTCGGCGGCGAAGGTGGCCTCTCCCCGGGCGCCCAGGAAGACCAGCACTCCGACGGCGGGCAGGAACTGCACGGCCGTCTCGGCGCCGAAGCCCGCCACGCCGTCCAGCCCGATGCGCTTCTTGAGCAGTCCGTAGAGGGCGAAACTGACGGCCAGGGTGAGCGACACCCAGGGCACCCGGCCATAGGCGAAGGCCATCACCGCCACCGCCGCCACTCCGATGCCCACGGCCCCCCACTGGGCCGGACGCAGCCGCTCGCGCAGCAGCAGGACGCCGAAGGCGATGGATATGAGCGGGTTGATGAAGTACCCGAGCGAGGCCTCGAGGACCTTGTCGACCGTGACCGCCCAGATGAACAGGCCCCAGTTGACCGAGATCAGGGTGGCCGCCAGGACGACCAGGGCGAGCCTGCGCGGTTCGCGCAGCAGCGGCCCCACCCACGACCAGCGGCGCAGCAGGACCAGGATGACCAGGGCGGTGGGCAGCGACCACGCCATCCGGTGGGCCAGGACCTCCAGGGCGCCGGCGGGCTCCAGCACGTGCCAGTACAGCGGGAGCAGCCCCCACATTCCGTAGGCGGCGAAGCCGAACAACAGACCTGTGCGGTGCTCGCCGTGCGACTCCAAGGCTCCTCCTCCGGACTGGCGGCCGGCCCCGGTGGGCCGACCCGATGAAGGTAACGCTCCGCGCCGCTGCTGTCATTTCCGTTTCGCCATACGGTCCTGACGTTTGATGCGTCGCCCGCCTCCCCGGCGTACGTCCGTAAAACCCGCGCCCCCTGAGAATTGTGTGCGCCCGCAACTGAACACCTTCCGGCTTCCGCCCGTATCCGTTCGTGAGCGCATCCGTACGCCCGCGTGCGGACGGACGTTGTGGTCATTCCTCATGACGGAGAGCGACCATGGGTGATACCAGCCGGATGGCTTCACCACCTTCTCCCCGGGAGAAGGTGTTCCAGCTCAGCGGCCGTTCCGTCCATGCCGCGCGGGAGTTCGTCGGGGAGGTGCTGGACGACTGGGGTGTGACGGAGCGCGAGGAGGATGTACGGCTGTGCGTGTCGGAACTGGCCACGAACGCCGTGCGTCACGGCATGCCGTCCGGTGACTGCTTCCGCGTACGGCTGACGGTGCCGAGGCGGGGCGTCCTGCGGATGGAGGTCCGGGACCGGGGCGTGGGGCGCCCGTGCGTCCGCCGGCCGGGACTGCACGAGGAGGGCGGGCGCGGGCTGCTGCTGGTGGGCGCGCTCGCCGACGCCTGGGGCGTCGGCGGACGGGCGCCCGGGGAGCCGGGGAAGACCGTGTGGTGCGAGTTCGAGCTCAAGCCGGCCGGGGAGCCCGAGCCCGAGTCCGGGCCCGGTCCCGGACTCGAACCCGGGCCCCGGGCCGGCGCCGGTCCGCCGGACACGGCACGGGGAGGGCCGGTCCCGTTCGGCGGGACCGGCCCTCCCCGTGAACGCCGGACGTGAACGCCGGGCGGTGCGCCCGGCCGCCGGATCAGCCCAGGACCGTCCAGGTGTCGTTGCCGGCGAGCAGTGCGCCGAGGTCGCCCTTGCCCCGCTGCTCCACGGCCTTCTCCAGCTGGTCCGACATCAGGGTGTCGTAGACCGGGCGGTCCACGTCGCGCAGTACCCCGATCGGTGTGTGGTGCAGGGTGTCGGCGTCGGCGAGCCGGGAGAGGGCGAAGGCGGTGGTCGGGGAGGCGGCGTGGGCGTCGTGCACCAGCACGCCGCCGGTCCCCTCCGCCGTCACGTCCACGACCCGCAGGTCGCCGGTGGCCGGGTCGCGGACGACGCCCTTGGAGCCCAGCCCGTCCTCCGCGGGCGCGCCGAAGCGGATGGGCTGCCCGTGCTCCAGCCGGATCACCGCCTCCTGCGCCCGCTCCTTGTCCTTCAGCGCGTCGAAGGCGCCGTCGTTGAAGATGTTGCAGTTCTGGTAGATCTCCACCAGGGCGGTGCCCGGGTGGTCGGCGGCGGCCCGCAGCACGCTCGTGAGGTGCTTGCGGTCGGAGTCCACGGTGCGGGCCACGAAGGACGCCTCCGCGCCCAGGGCGAGGGAGACGGGGTTGAAGGGCGCGTCCAGGGAGCCCATCGGCGTCGACTTGGTGATCTTGCCGACCTCGGAGGTGGGGCTGTACTGGCCCTTGGTGAGCCCGTAGATCCGGTTGTTGAACAGCAGGATCTTCAGGTTGACGTTGCGGCGCAGGGCGTGGATGAGGTGGTTGCCGCCGATGGACAGCGCGTCGCCGTCGCCGGTGACGACCCACACGCTCAGGTCCTGCCGGGAGGCGGCCAACCCGGTGGCGATGGCCGGGGCGCGCCCGTGGATGGAGTGCATCCCGTAGGTGTTCATGTAGTACGGGAAGCGGGAGGAGCAGCCGATGCCGGAGACGAAGACGATGTTCTCCTTCGCCAGCCCGAGCTCGGGCATGAAGCCCTGCACGGCGGCCAGGACGGCGTAGTCGCCGCAGCCGGGGCACCAGCGGACCTCCTGGTCGGACTTGAAGTCCTTCATGGTCTGCTTGCCGTCGGCCTTGGGGACCAGGGAGAGCGCCTGGTACGCCGGGTTCGGCGCGGACGCGGGCGCCTCCGCCGCGGTCTCAGCCATCGAGGGCCTCCTTCAGAACGGTGGCGAGTTGCTCGGCCTTGAACGGCAGGCCGGTCACCTGCGTGTGGGACCGGGCGTCGACCAGGTACCTGGCACGCAGCAGGGTGGCGAGCTGCCCGAGGTTCATCTCGGGCACGACCACCTTGTCGTAGCGCTTCAGCACCTCGCCGAGATTCCCGGGGAACGGGTTGAGATGGCGCAGATGGGTCTGGGCGACCTTCTCCCCGGCGGCGCGCAGCCGGCGCACCGCCGCGGTGATCGGCCCGTACGTCGAGCCCCAGCCCAGCACCAGCAGCCGGGCGTCCCCGTCCGGGTCGTCCACGACGGCGTCCGGTACCTCGATGCCGTCCACCTTGGCCTGGCGGGTGCGGACCATGAAGTCGTGGTTGGCCGGGTCGTAGGAGATGTTGCCCGTGCCGTCCTGCTTCTCGATGCCGCCGATGCGGTGCTCCAGGCCCGGGGTGCCCGGCACCGCCCAGGGGCGGGCCAGGGTCTGCGGGTCGCGCTTGTACGGCCAGAAGACCTCGGTGCCGTCGGCGGTGGTGTGGTTGGGCCCGGAGGCGAAGCGCACCGCCAGGTCGGGCAGCTCGTCCGGTTCCGGGACGCGCCAGGGCTCGGAGCCGTTGGCCAGGTAGCCGTCGGAGAGCAGGAACACCGGGGTGCGGTAGGCCAGCGCGATCCGGGCGGCGTCCAGGGCGGCGGTGAAGCAGTCGCCGGGGGTGGCCGGGGCCACGATCGGCACCGGGGCCTCGCCGTTGCGCCCGTACATCGCCTGCAGCAGGTCGGCCTGCTCGGTCTTGGTGGGCAGCCCGGTGGAGGGGCCGCCGCGCTGGATGTCCACGATCAGCAGCGGCAGTTCCAGGGAGACGGCCAGGCCGATGGTCTCGCTCTTCAGCGCGACGCCGGGACCGGAGGTGGTGGTCACGGCCAGCGATCCGCCGAAGGCGGCGCCCAGCGCGGCGCCGATGCCGGCGATCTCGTCCTCGGCCTGGAAGGTGCGCACGCCGAAGTTCTTGTGCTTGCTCAGCTCGTGCAGGATGTCCGAGGCCGGGGTGATCGGGTACGAGCCGAGGAACAGCGGCAGGTCCGCCTGCTGAGACGCGGCGACCAGTCCGTAGGACAGCGCCAGGTTGCCGGAGATGTTGCGGTAGGTGCCCGCGGGGAAGGCCGCCGAGGCGGGGGCCACCTCGTAGGAGACGGCGAAGTCCTCGGTGGTCTCGCCGAAGTTCCAGCCCGCCCGGAAGGCGGTGACGTTCGCCTCGGCCACCTCCGGCTTCTTGGCGAACTTCTTCCGCAGGAAGGATTCGGTGCTCTGGGTGGGCCGGTGGTACATCCAGCTCAGCAGGCCCAGCGCGAACATGTTCTTCGCCCGCTCGGCGTCCCGGCGGGCCAGCCCGGACTCCTTCAGCGCCTCCAGCGTCAGCGTGGTCAGCGGCACCGGGTGGACCCGGTACGCCTCCAGCGAGCCGTCCTCCAGCGGGTTGGCCGTGTAGCCGACCTTGGCCATGGCCCGCTTGGAGAACTCGTCGGTGTTGACGATGAGCTCCGCGCCCCGCGGCAGGTCGGCGAGGTTCGCCTTCAGCGCGGCCGGGTTCATCGCCACCAGCACGTTCGGCGCGTCGCCGGGGGTGAGGATGTCGTGGTCGGCGAAGTGCAGCTGGAACGAGGAGACGCCCGGCAGGGTGCCGGCCGGGGCCCGGATCTCGGCCGGGAAGTTCGGCAGCGTGGACAGGTCGTTGCCGAACGACGCCGTCTCGGAGGTGAACCGGTCACCGGTCAGCTGCATGCCGTCGCCGGAGTCGCCGGCGAAGCGGATGACGACCCGCTCCAGGCGCCGGACCTCCTTGGCCGTCGAGCCGGGCGGGCGCTGCTGGTCGGTGGGGTTGCTGACCTGGCTGGTCACTGGACGGGACCTCCCTTGAGGCGTCGGCTCGTCAGCCATCGTACGTGGGTAAGGGTGACCTTCCTGCCGCCGATCGCATGCTGGACGGTCAAATGAGACGACACCCACAGCGGGCGTTCTGTTCCGGCCACCCGGCCGTGAAGGGCGCCCTCCCGCCGCCCGGCGGCGTCCCCGGCGCCGCCGGGCGGCGCCCTACGACCTGAGGTAGGTCAGCACCGCCAGCACCCGGCGGTGGTCGCCGTCGCTCTGCGCGAGCCCCAGCTTCATGAAGATGTTGCTGATGTGCTTCTCCACCGCGCCGTCGCTGACCACGAGCTGCCGGGCGATCGCGGAGTTCGTACGGCCCTCCGCCATCAGCCCCAGCACCTCGCGCTCCCGCGGGGTGAGCCCCGCCAGCACGTCCTGCTTGCGGCTGCGGCCCAGCAGCTGCGCGACCACCTCCGGGTCGAGCGCGGTGCCGCCCCGGGCCACCCGGACCACCGCGTCGACGAACTCGCGCACCTCGGCCACCCGGTCCTTCAGCAGATAGCCCACGCCCCGGCTGGACCCGGCCAGCAGCTCGGTGGCGTACTGCTCCTCGACGTACTGCGACAACACCAGCACCGCCAGGTCCGGGTGGCCGGCGCGCAGCCGGATGGCCGCCCGCAGCCCCTCGTCGGTGTGCGTCGGCGGCATCCGTACGTCCGCCACCACCACGTCCGGCAGCTCCCCGGCGTCGGCCAGTTCACCGACGACCTTCACCAGCGCCTCACCGTCGCCGACACCCGCGACGACCTCGTGACCCCGGTCGCTCAGGAGGCGGGTCAGGCCCTCCCGGAGCAGCACCGAGTCCTCGGCGATGACCACCCGCACCTTGTTCTCCCTGTCCACCACGGTCCCCTGCCCCCAACAGTCCGGAGTTCCGGCCCCAGCATCCCAGGGTCCGGGCTCCGGTGGGGGGCGGGTCGTGCGGACGGGTCGTGTGAACGGGTTGCGCGGACGGGTGGGGACGCGGCGTGCCGCGGGGCGGTCAGGTCCGCCAGGGGAGTTCGGCGGTGATGGTGGTGGGTCCGCCGGTGGGGGAGTCGAGGAGGAGGAGTCCGTCGACGGAGTCGAGGCGTTCGGTGAGTCCGGACAGTCCGGTGCCGCCTTCGGTGGTGGCGCCGCCGTGGCCGTTGTCGGTGATCTGGATGAGGAGGCGGTCGTCGGTGCGCCAGAGGTCGACGGTGGCGTGGGTGGCGTGGCTGTGTTTGCTGATGTTCTGGAGGAGTTCGGAGACGGTGAAGTAGGCGATGCCTTCGATGGCGGGGGCGGGGCGGGTGGGCAGGTCGGTGGTGATGGTGGTGGGGACGGTGCAGCGGGCGGCGAGGTTGGACAGGGCGGGGCCCAGGCCGCGGTCGGTGAGGATGGCGGGGTGGATGCCGCGGGCGAGGTCGCGGAGTTCGGCGAGGGCGAGTTTCACTTCGCCGTGGGCCTCGTCGACCATTTTGGCGGCTGTTTCGGGGTCTGCGGGGAGTTTTTCCTTGGCGAGGCCGAGGCCCATGGCGAGGGCGACGAGGCGGGCCTGGGCGCCGTCGTGGAGGTCGCGTTCGATGCGGCGCAGGTCGGCGGAGGCGGTGTCGGTCACCGTCCGCCGGTCCGACTCCAGCTCC
>NZ_PGGW01000063.1:123361-130187 GCF_002794255.1 Streptomyces carminius | reverse complement strand
GGGCGCCGCGGACGGTGGTCCGCCCGGTCCGCCCGCCGACGGGTCGGCCAGCATCGTCGCGGCGTGGTGCACCCCGCCGCCCGGCGGCGGGCCGGGGGGGCCGGGCGGACCCGGCTGCCCCGCCACCTCGTCGGCCGACACCAACTGCGTCGGCGCGTAGGCACCGGGCGCCTCGCCACCCGGCGTACCCGGGGCACCGGGCGGCGGGCCGGGAGGGCCGGGGGGCCCGGGGGGTCGGGGCGCCGCGGACGGTGGTCCGCCCGGTCCGCCCGCCGACGGGTCGGCCAGCATCGTCGCGGCGTGGTGCACCCCGCCGCCCGGCGGCGTACCCGGCGCCTCCGGCGGACCGGAGGACGGGGACGACTGCTGCTGCTGCTGCGACTGCGACTGCTGCTGCGGCGGGTCCTGCGGATCGTCGAGCGCCGGAGCCAGCCGCGTCCTCGGCAGCGCACTGCCCTCCGGCATCAGCTCCGTCCGCGCCCCCGCGTCGGACCGCGCCGCGGACACCTCCTCGTCCTCGTCGTCGCTCCCGCTGATCGGCGGCGCGAACACCGTCATGGGCGGCGGCACCGAATCCGCGCCGCTCCCGCTGCCACTGGTGTCCGCCGCGTCCCACGGCGACCCGCCCGCCGGAGGCGGCGTCGCGGACGGCGGAGCCGGAGCGGAGGGCACCGGAGAAGAAGGCGTCGGAGAAGAAGGGACGGCCGGCGGCGTCGCGGAAGTCCCGGAAGTCCCGGAGGAAGAAGAAGCGGAAGGCGCCGGGGACCCCACCGGAGGAGTCGGGGAGGAGGGCTCCGAAGGAACCACCGGCGGCGTCGCGGACCCCACCGGGACCCCGGCCCCGGACGACCCGCCCGCACCGCGGCGATCCGGAACACCCAACTGGTCCGCCGCCTCCTGCAACCACTCCGGCGGCGTCAGCAGGAACGACGTCGCCTCCAGATCGACCCGCCGCGGCGGCGACGGCGGCCCCGGCTCGGCAGCCGCCGCACCGTACTCCTCCTCGTACCGCCGGATCACCTCACCCACCGGCAACGCCGGCCACAGCGTCGTCTCGCCACTGTCCCGGGCGATCACCAGCCGCTGCCCGCCACCACCCGGCGACGAACCGCTCCCCCCGGGACCACCCCCCGGACTCCCCGAACCCAGCGGACCCTCGGCCCACGCGACGAAACCCAGACCGAACTCCCGCACCCGCACCTCACGGTGCTGATACGCCGGAACACCCCCGTTGACCCAGTGCTCCGCACGCTCCTGCGCCTGCGCGAACGTCACCATCGAGCTCACCCCTCCACCGGAACGGCACGCGCGAACCCGCCGTCCACCATCAGGTCGGCCACGGTCTCCAACTCCGGCGGATTGCCCGCCAGCCGCAGCAGGAAATCGTCGAAATCCGCCCCGCAGGGCAGCAGCAGCCGCTCCACCCGCTCGCCCACCGACAGACCGTCCCGGTCCCGCACGTCGTCGTACGCGCAGAACCACACCGAACCCGGCCCCGCACCGCGCACCTTCACCGCGATGATCCCGCCCTGCACGAACCCCACACCCAGATAGTCCTTCGTCAGGTGATCCCGCAGGCACTTGTTCACGTACACCAGGTCATTGACCGCCGCCTCGTCCCGCACCGTGAAGAAAGGCTGGTCCAGCAGCAGCCCCAGCTCCGCGTCCAGCGCCACCCCCGCCGGCGCGCACCCGCCCGCCGCCTTCAGGAACAACCGGTACGCCTCCGGCAGCCGGTACCCCAGCGTCTCCTCCACGTCCAGCACCTGCTCCTCGGACACCGCCGCCCGGTGCGGCACCTCGAAGTGCACCGGACGCGTCTCCTGCAACGGCCGCGTCCCCCGCTTGTCGTGGTCCACCGCCGCCGTCGCCAGCCCGCCGTGATGCCGCAGCAGCGCCTTCACCTCGATCGGCACCAGCTCCAGCCGGCGGCTGTGCGCCACGTGGTGCCACGTCCAGCCGTGCGGCGTCGCCACCGGCGGCAACTCCGCCCACAACTCGTGGCCCGACGCGTGCTGCGCCGTGTTCGCCGACACGTAGTCCGTCAACCGCAGCTCGTCGGCGCCGAACCCCTCCGGCGGCTCCGCGATCTCCACAGCCGCACGCGCGTACGGCGAGAAGTCCGGAAAACCCCGCTCGTCCACCCGCACACCCCGCGGATGGCGGGCGGCCCGCACCGGATCCGGAAAACGCACGACCTGCCCGGCATAGGCCGTGTTCGGCGGCAAGGACTCTCCCCCGAACCGAGAACCGGGGGAAATCCCCGACCCGGGCCTACCTGTCGTCATGGCGGTGCCCCCTGCTGGCAACTGGCTGATGAGCGTCGACAAGCGCCGACAAGCGCCGACCGGCACAGCCTATGCGCTACCCCGCCCCCCGGTCCCGCCCCCGCCGTCCCGCACCACCGCCACCCCGCCCACACCCCCACAAGACACGCGCTGCAACCACCCCTGCTTTCCCAACAGCCGTCACATTTGGCACCCTGAACCCACGCCATCGGGGTGATGCGCGGGGAGGAAGCCCAAACCATGCACGTCACACAGCACCACACAGCGGACCGGCAGCCCGGCGACCCCCGCATCGACTGGGGCACCCCCGACGACGACGCGCCCACTCTCCGTCACCGCCGCGACGGCATCATGCCCACCGTCGCCGCCGCGCTCTCCGTCCGCGGCCAGACCCTCACCTGCACCGCCGGCAAGGCCGACCAGCCCCCCGCCCTCCACCCCCTCGTCCAGGACCACCTCGACACCCTCACCACCGACCACCGCGACCGCCACACCGGCCGCTGCCCCGAGGCGATCCTCCTCTCCCGCCACCTCACCTCCGTCGAAGCCGCCCGCAGCAAGAGAGCCCGCCGCAGACCCCTCACCATCGGCGAAGCGCGCAAAGCCCTCAAACAGGCCAAGATCACCACCCGCCGCATCCGCGAGGACGGCGACCCCCGGCACGGCACCTACGCACCCCCCTGCCGCTCCTGCACCGCCCTCCTCAACCACTTCGGCGTCCGCGCGGTCGACCCCACAGGAGCAGCAGACCGGTGACCATCCCCCACCCCGGCCCCCGCCACACCACCACCCGCTTCCCCGTACCCGTCGACGCCGCCCTCCGCGCCGCCGGGTGGCACCCCGGACGCCGGGACATCGCACAGGCCGAAATCTGGGCCGACACCCTCCGCGCCCACCGCTCACCCGCCGGACACCAGCACGCGATCTTCCCCGCCGCCGTCGAAGCCTGGGCCGAATTCGGCGGCCTCCACATCACCGGCACCGAACCCGGACGCCACATCGCCCCCGTCGGACTCCGCATCGACCCCCTGCGCGGCCTCCACTGGGCCCGCACCCTCTCCGACCTCGGCCGCGCCCTCGACACCCCCGTCACCCCCCTCGGCGAGGAGGACCACGGCGACGCACTCCTCGCCATCGACGCGCAGGGCCGCGTCTACAGCCTCGACCACACCGGCGACTGGTACCTCGGCCCCACCGTCGACGCCGCCCTGGCCACCCTCATCACCGGCACCCGCCCCGGACGCCTCAGCCGCGAGCCCGACTGACGGCCCCGGCCCGGCCCCGGGGACCGACCGCCCGGCCGCAGACCGTACGGCGCCCGCTCACGTCCGGTCCGGAATCACCGCCGACACCCGGCTGCGTTCCCCCGGGGGCAACCCCCGGACCCCCGGCCGCAGACCGTACGGCGCCCGCTCACGCCCGGTCCGGAATCACCGCCGACACCCGGAAACCGCCACCCGACGTCGGCCCCGACACGAACCCCCCGCCCAGCGCCGCCACCCGCTCCCGCATCCCCAGCAGACCGTTGCCCCCGCTCGGCAGCCCCGCGTCCCGCAGACCCTCCGCCGGAGCCTCGTTCTCCACCAGCACCGCCACCTCACCCGGACGGTGCGCCAGCCGCACCCGCGTCCGCGCACCCCCCGCGTGCTTGTGCACGTTCGTCAACGCCTCCTGCACCACCCGGTACGCCGTCCGCTCCACCCGCTCCGCGTACGAACGCACCTCACCCTCCACCGACAGCTCCACCGGCATCCCCGCCGCCCGCGACTGCCCCACCAGCACCGCCAGCTCCCGCAGCCTCGGCCCCGACTCCCCGCCCTCCGCGGAAGCCCCCGCCGGAACCCCGGACGCGCGCCGCTCGCCCGACTCCCGCCCCGCCGCCGCGACCGCCACCTCGGCGACCTCCGCCACCCGCGCCAGCGGACGCTCCTCCGCCTGCTCCGTCCGCCCGGCCCGCTCCGTCTCCCCGGCCTTCCCGGCCTTCCCGGCGACGACCCCGCCCGGCTTCGTCTCATGGGCCCGCAGCACACCCAGCATCGTCCGCAGCTCCGTCAGCGCCTGCCGTCCCATGTCCCCGATCAGCGCCGCGTTCCTCGACGCCTTCTCCGGATCCTTCAACGCCACCGCCTGCAACGCCGCCGCGTGCACCACCATCAGACTCACCCGGTGCGCCACCACGTCGTGCATCTCCCGGGCGATCCGCGTCCGCTCCTCGTTGCGCGCCCACTCCGCACGCTCCTCCGCACGGTCCGCCAGCAGCGACAGCTCCCGCTCCAGACCGTCCGCCCGCTCCCGCAGACTCTCCACCAGCCGGCGCCGGGCCCCCACGTACAGACCCAGCAGCACCGGCGGAGCCGTCATCCCCACCGCCATCGTCAGCGAGACCGACGGAAAGAACCACGCCGGCGGGTCGTAGCCGTAGTCCTCCTGCCGCATCTGAACCAGAAGGATGACCAGCGTCCCCAGCCCCTGCATACCGGCCAGCAACGCGATGATCCGACGCGGCACCTCCGACGCCGCCAGCGTGTAGAGGGCCACCGTCCCCAGCACATAGCCCGTCTCGGCGGGCGTCACCGCCAGCGCCACCAGTACCACCGCGATCGGCCACCGCCGCCGCAGCACCAGCGTGAACCCGGCGAGCGCGCCCAGCCCCACCGACGGCCACACCGGAACACCGGTCTCACCCGCGAACGAAGCCCCCTGCGCCGCGCACTCGACGGCCGCCACCAGTGCCAGCAGCACATCCAGCACCGCACTCCGACGCCGCTCCCACCACAGCGGCCCCCGAGGCGCGTCACCCTGGTCACGGGTTTTGACGCCTTCCCCCGTCTCGGTCATACGGCCCAGCCTACGACCGCCCGCCACCGGTTTTCCGGGGGGCAACGCCGACCAATGGCCATATGTGAACAGAGGGAAAGCACCGCTTTTCACCCGAACAGATGAACAAGGCAGATTTTCGAGACAGGAACGCCTTTACGGGATCAAAGTGGTGCCATGGTCCAAGCCAAGACGGAGATGAGGGAACGCGCCCGCGCCCTGCGCCGCGCGGGCCGGACGTACGACGAGATCGTCGCCGAGCTGGGGGTCGCCAAGAGTTCGGTGTCGCTGTGGGTGCGGGATCTGCCGAAGCCGCCGACCCCACCGGAGCGGCTGTACCGCATGAGAGAGGCGCGCTGGGCTCCGCACCGGCGCGCCCGGGACATCAAGCGTCAGCAGACAAAGCTGGCGGCGGCCAACGAGATCGGCCGCATGACCGACCGGGACCTGTTCCTGGTCGGGGTGGGGCTCTACTGGGCCGAGGGTGCCAAAAGCAGGCCGCCCCGGATGCAGGAGTCCGTTGTCTTCGTCAACAGTGATCCGCTGATGATCGAGGTCTACCTGGCATGGCTTGCGCTCCTCGGCGTGGAACCCGAGCGATTGAGGTTCCGCCTCATGATCCACGAGTCGGCGGACGTATCGGCTGTCGAACGCTACTGGGCAGATCTTGTCGGTGTGGAGGTGGCCGACTTGGACAAGACCACGCTCAAGAAGCACAACCCCGTGACGGTCCGCAAGAACACAGGCGAGGACTATCGCGGCTGTCTAGTGGTTCGGGTCCGCAACGGAGCCGACCTGTACCGTCGCATCGAGGGCTGGTGGTACGGAATGGCGGTAGAGGTGAAACGGCGGACGGCGTAGGCTTGTGCCGCCTTCCCGAGTTGCTCTGCTGGCATGGGCAGCCAGACTTTGAATCTGGTCGTCGCAGGTTCGATTCCTGCCTCGGGAGCTGTTGAGTTCGAGTGAGGGCCCCGATCCGGAGGATCGGGGCCCTCACTGGTGTGCGCGGACCGTGCGCGCCCGCCGCGCGGGTGCGCCGACTTGAGCTTGACGTAGGGGAAGGGGGCAGCCTGAAGGCTGATTCCCCTAGGGGGTCGTCACCCGTTCCTCCTACCCCGCCCTCGTCCTGCGGCAGGACGAGGGCGGGGTGGGGCGTCCCTAGGCTTCTGTGTGGGCCGCCGGACGGCGAGGGGTGGGGTTAGCCCCCGGTGGACACGGTGCCGTGCACCATCGCGGCACCCGCCCCGCGAGCGGCAGGCTCGGACGTACCGGGGAAACGGCCGGGGACCGTCTGAAAGTTCCGTCCCAGGGCGTCGGAGAACGACCGCGACAGATGCAAGTAGTCGACATAGGAGAGATACCGTGACAACGGCTGTAGCGAATCCCAGGACCGGGGGCAGTGGAGGAAGCACGGCCGTCGCCGCGCGGGCGCGGCAGGTCCTCAAGGCGTACGGCTCCGGTGAGACCCGGGTGGTCGCGCTGGACGAGGTGGACGTGGACATCGCGCGGGGGGCGTTCACCGCGATCATGGGTCCGTCGGGCTCCGGCAAGTCCACGCTGATGCACTGCCTGGCGGGTCTGGACTCGGTGACGTCGGGGCAGGTGTGGATCGGGGAGACCGAGATCACCGCGCTGAAGGAGAAGAAGCTGACCCGGCTGCGCCGGGACAAGATCGGCTTCATCTTCCAGGCGTTCAACCTGCTGCCCACGCTGAACGCGCT
>NZ_PGGW01000063.1:2500-123303 GCF_002794255.1 Streptomyces carminius | reverse complement strand
CAGCAGCAGCGCGTGGCCGTCGCCCGGGCCCTGGCCGCCCGCCCCGAGATCATCTTCGGTGACGAACCGACCGGCAACCTGGACTCGCGGGCGGGTGCGGAGGTGCTGGGCTTCCTGCGGCGTTCGGTGGACGAGCTGGGCCAGACGATCGTGATGGTGACGCACGACCCGGTGGCGGCGGCGTACGCGGACCGGGTGCTGTATCTGGCGGACGGGCGGATCGTGGACGAGATGCGGCGGCCGACGGCCGAGGCGGTCCTGGACCGGATGAAGGCGTTCGACACGTTCGGGCGGGTGTCGTGACCATTCTGAGGACTTCGCTGCGGAATTTCTTCGCGCACAAGGGCCGGATGCTGCTGAGCCTGGTGGCGGTGCTGCTGTCGGTGGCCTTCGTGTGCGGGACGCTGGTGTTCACGGACACCATGAACGCCACGTTCGACCGGCTGTTCGCCGACACGTCGGCGGATGTGACCGTCTCGTCCCAGGACGCGGAGGGCGACGAGGGTCCGGCGACGGGGAAGCCGGAGACGGTGCCGGGTTCGGTGCTGGAGGAGGTCCGGGGGGTCGAGGGGGTCGCCTCGGCGAGTGGGAGCGCTTCCAGCATGAGTGTGACGGTGGTGAACTCCGAGAACGAGAACATCGGGTCCACCACCGGTGCTCCGACGATCGCGAGCAACTGGGGCGAGTCCGACGAGCGGTCGTTGGAGATCGCGTCGGGCCGGGAGCCGCGCGGCCCGGGGGAGGTGATGGTCGACGCGGACACGGCGGAGAAGCACGGTCTGGAGCTGGGTGACGAGCTGCGCACGATCTCGGCGCTGGGCGACTTCCGGGCCGAGATCGTGGGTGTGACGGAGTTCCGGACGACGAACCCGGGTGCGACGGTGGTGAACTTCGACACCGAGACGGTGCAGGAGAAGCTGCTGGGCGGCTCGGATGTCTACACCGAGGTGCACGTCACGGCGGCCGAGGGCGTCAGCGAGGCGGAGCTGAAGGAGAACGTCGTCGCGGCGCTGGGCTCGGGCGAGTACAAGGTCCAGACGCGGGAGGAGTACACGGCCGAGGGCATGGAGGACATCGGCGGCTTCATGGACTTCATGGAGTACGCGCTGCTGGCCTTCGCCGGTGTGGCGCTGCTGGTGGGGATCTTCCTGATCGTCAACACCTTCTCGATGCTGGTGGCGCAGCGGACGCGGGAGATCGGCCTGATGCGGGCGATCGGTTCGAGCCGCCGGCAGATGAACCGTTCGGTGCTGGTCGAGGCCGTGCTGCTGGGTGTGCTGGGGTCGGTGCTGGGGGTGGCCGCCGGTGTGGGGCTGGCCGTCGGGCTGATGGAGCTGATGGGTCTGCTGGGCATGAACCTCAGCACGGACGATCTGACGGTGAAGTGGACGACGCCGGTGGTCGGTGTGGCGCTGGGTGTGCTGGTGACGGTGCTGGCGGCGTATCTTCCGGCGCGGCGTGCCGGGCGGGTGTCGCCGATGGCGGCGCTGCGGGACGACGGTCTGCCGGCGGAGGGCAGCCGGGTTGGCCGGGTGCGTGCCGGTGTGGGTCTGGTGCTGACGCTGGCCGGTGCGGGTGCGCTGCTGGCGGCGGCGGGTACGGACGAGATGGCGGCCGGCGGTGGGTACCTGGGCCTGGGTGTGCTGCTGACGCTGGTGGGTTTCGTGCTGATCGGGCCGATGCTGGCGGCGTTCCTGGTGCGTGTGCTGAGCGTGGTGCTGCTGCGGATGTTCGGTCCGGTGGGGCGGCTGGCGGAGCGGAACGCGCTGCGCAATCCGCGCCGTACGGGTGCGACGGGTGCGGCGCTGATGATCGGGCTGGCGCTGGTGGCGTCGTTGTCGGTGGTGGGTGCCTCGCTGGTGGCGTCGGTCGGTGACGAGCTGGACAGGTCGGTGGGGGCGGACTTCATCCTGCAGTCGGACACGGGTGAGCCGCTGGTGCCGGGTGCGGCCGAGGCGATGCGTTCGGTGGACGGTGTGGAGCATGTCACCGAGTACCGGGTGCTGGACGTGGTGCTGACGCCGCCGGGCGGGGAGCCGGTGGAGGAGTCGGTGACGGCGGCTTCTCCGACGTATGCGGAGGATCTGCGGACGGAGACGGTCTCCGGTGAGCTGGCGGCCGCGTACGAGCCGGGTGCGATGTCGGTGCCGGAGGACTTCGCCGGGGAGCACGGTCTGGAGGTCGGCGAGAAGGTCCGGGTGGACTTCGCCGGCGGGGAGACGGCGGAGCTGACGGTCAACGCGGTCACGGTGGCGGACAGCAGCATGGACCAGGGTGCGATGTATCTGAGCATCGCGACGGCCGAGCGGTACGTGCCGGAGGCGGAGATGCCGCTGAACCAGATCATGTTCGCGAAGGCGGAGGAGGGCCGGGAGGACGCGGCGTACGCGGCGCTGAAGCAGGAGCTGGAGCCGTTCCCGCAGTACACGGTCCGTAATCAGGCCGACTACAAGCAGCTGCTGGAGGACCAGGTGGGGCAGTTGCTGAACATGGTGTACGGGCTGCTGGCGCTGGCGATCGTGGTGGCGATCCTGGGTGTGGTGAACACGCTGGCGCTGTCGGTGGTGGAGCGGACGCGGGAGATCGGCCTGATGCGGGCGATCGGTCTGTCGCGGCGGCAGCTGCGGCGGATGATCCGGCTGGAGTCGCTGGTGATCGCGCTGTTCGGTGCGCTGCTGGGCGTGGGTCTGGGGCTGGGCTGGGGGATGGCGGCGCAGCAGCTGCTGGCCCTGGAGGGGCTGATGGTCCTGGAGATCCCGTGGCCGACGATCATCACGGTGTTCGTGGGTGCCGCGGTGGTGGGTCTGGCGGCGGCGCTGGTGCCGGCGTTCCGGGCGGGGCGGATGAACGTCCTGAACGCGATCGCCACGGAGTAGTCGCGGGGGGCTGTTCCGCGGTCGTCGGCGGCGGCCCGGTTCCGGTGGGTGCGGTCTGCCTGCCGGGGCCGGGCCGCCGTGGTGTGCGGGGGTGCGGCTCCGGGGGTCCGCGGCCGGGGGTGCGGTGCGGCGGCGGCGGGTGCGGGTCCGTCGTAGGCTGGAACCCCCGGCCCGCGCGGCGTGTCGGGCCGTTCGTGTTGCCCGGGCGTGGTCCGTCCGGGTGGCTGCCCATGTTGTCCAGCCCCTGGGATGGAATGCCTCGATGAGTCTCACCGGTCTTCTTGACGCCGTTGTCCGTGATCCCGCGCTGGACGAGGCGGTGCGGGCCGCGGCCGGCGGCGGTCGGTACGGGGTGGATCTGGTCGGGCCGCCGGCGGCGCGGCCTTTCGCGGTGGCGGCGCTGGCGCGGTCGGCGGGGCGCACGGTGCTGGCGGTGACGGCGACGGGGCGGGAGGCGGAGGAGCTGGTGTCGGCGCTGCGGTCGCTGATGCCGGCGGGGGACGAGAACGCGGTGGTGGAGTATCCGGCGTGGGAGACGCTGCCGCATGAGCGGTTGTCGCCGCGTTCGGACACGGTGGGGCGGCGGCTGGCGGTGTTGCGGCGGTTGGCGCATCCGCGTGCGGACGATCCGTCGGCGGGTCCGGTGCGGGTGGTGGTGGCGCCGGTGCGGTCGGTGCTGCAGCCGCAGGTGAAGGGGCTGGGGGAGCTGGAGCCGGTGGGTCTGCGCGCCGGGCAGCAGGTGGAGATGGGCGCGGTGGTGGACGCGCTGGCGGCGGCGGCGTACGCGCGGGTGGAGCTGGTGGAGAAGCGGGGGGAGTTCGCCGTGCGCGGCGGGATCCTGGATGTCTTCCCGCCGACGGAGGAGCATCCGCTGCGGGTGGAGTTCTGGGGCGACGAGGTGGAGGAGATCCGCTACTTCAAGGTGGCCGACCAGCGGTCCCTGGAGGTGGCGGAGCACGGTCTGTGGGCGTCGCCGTGCCGTGAGCTGCTGCTGACGGAGCAGGTGCGGGCGCGGGCGGCGGAGCTGGCGCGGGAGCATCCGGAGCTGGACGAGCTGCTGGGGAAGATCGCCGAGGGCATCGCGGTGGAGGGGATGGAGTCCCTGGCGCCGGTGCTGGTGGACGACATGGAGCTGCTGCTGGACGTGCTGCCGGCGGGGAGCATGGCGGTGGTGTGCGATCCGGAGCGGGTGCGGGCACGGGCGGCGGATCTGGTGGCCACGTCGCGGGAGTTCCTGCAGGCGTCGTGGGCGGCGTCGGCGGGCGGCGGGCAGGCGCCGGTCGATCTGGGTGCGGCGTCGCTGTGGTCGTTGGCGGATGTCCGGGAGCGGGCGCGTGAGCTGGGGGTGCTGTGGTGGTCGGTGAGTCCGTTCGCCGCGGGCGCGGGGGACGCGGGTGACGGCGGTGGCGCGGGTGACGGCGGTGACGTGCTGACGCTGGGGATGCGGGCTCCGGAGAGTTACCGGGGGGACACGGCGCGGGCGCTGGCGGACACCAAGGGGTGGCTGGCGGACGGCTGGCGGTGTGTGTACCTGACCCAGGGGCAGGGTCCGGCGGCCCGGACGGTGGAGGTGCTGGGCGGTGAGGGGATCGCCGCGCGGCTGGAGCCGGAGTTGGGTGGGATCGCCCCGTCGGTGGTGCAGGTGTCGTGCGGGTCGCTGGAGAGCGGGTTCGTCGACGCGGGGCTGCGGCTGGCGGTGCTGACGGAGACGGATCTGACGGGGCAGCGGGCGGCGAGCCGGGAGCTGGGCCGGATGCCGGTGCGGCGGCGGAAGACGATCGATCCGCTGACGCTGCAGGCGGGGGACTACATCGTGCACGAGCAGCACGGGGTGGGCCGCTATGTCGAGATGGTGCAGCGGACGGTGCAGGGCGCGACGCGCGAGTACCTGGTGGTGGAGTACGCGCCGGCGAAGCGGGGGCAGCCGGGTGACCGGTTGTTCGTGCCGACGGACCAGTTGGAGCTGATCACCAAGTACGTGGGGGGTGAGCAGCCGTCGCTGCACCGGCTGGGGGGTGCGGACTGGACGAAGACGAAGGCGCGGGCGAAGAAGGCGGTCAAGGAGATCGCCGCGGATCTGATCAAGCTGTACTCGGCGCGGATGGCGGCGCCGGGGCATGTCTTCGGGGCGGACTCGCCGTGGCAGCGGGAGCTGGAGGACGCGTTCCCGTACGTGGAGACGCCGGACCAGCTGACCACGATCGCCGAGGTGAAGGCGGACATGGAGAAGCCGGTGCCGATGGACCGGCTGGTCTGCGGGGACGTGGGCTACGGCAAGACGGAGATCGCGGTGCGGGCGGCGTTCAAGGCGGTGCAGGACGGCAAGCAGGTGGCCGTGCTGGTGCCGACGACGCTGCTGGTGCAGCAGCACTTCGGGACGTTCTCGGAGCGGTACGCGCAGTTCCCGGTGAAGGTGCGGGCGCTGTCGCGGTTCCAGTCGGACACCGAGGCGAGGGCGGTGCTGGAGGGGCTGCGGGACGGCAGCGTGGACGTGGTGATCGGCACGCACCGGCTGTTCTCGTCGGAGACGAACTTCAAGGACCTGGGTCTGGTGATCGTCGACGAGGAGCAGCGGTTCGGTGTGGAGCACAAGGAGCAGCTGAAGAAGCTGCGGGCGAACGTGGACGTGCTGACGATGTCGGCGACGCCGATCCCGCGGACGCTGGAGATGGCGGTGACGGGCATCCGGGAGATGTCGACGATCACCACGCCGCCGGAGGAGCGGCATCCGGTGCTGACGTTCGTCGGGCCGTACGAGGAGCGGCAGATCGGTGCGGCGATCCGGCGGGAGCTGCTGCGCGAGGGCCAGGTGTTCTACATCCACAACCGGGTGGAGTCGATCGACCGGGCGGCGGCGCGGCTGCGGCAGATCGTGCCGGAGGCGCGGATCGCCACGGCGCACGGCCAGATGTCGGAGGCGGCGCTGGAGAAGGTGGTGGTGGACTTCTGGGAGAAGAGGTTCGACGTGCTGGTCTCCACGACGATCGTGGAGTCGGGCATCGACATCTCCAACGCGAACACGCTGATCGTGGAGCGGGGCGACATGTTCGGGCTGTCGCAGCTGCACCAGTTGCGGGGCCGGGTGGGCCGCAGCCGGGAGCGGGGTTACGCGTACTTCCTGTATCCGCCGGAGAGGCCGCTGACGGAGACGGCGCACGAGCGGCTGGCGACGATCGCGCAGCACACGGAGATGGGTGCGGGCATGTACGTGGCGATGAAGGACCTGGAGATCCGCGGGGCGGGGAATCTGCTGGGCGGGGAGCAGTCCGGGCACATCGCCGGGGTCGGTTTCGATCTGTACGTGCGGATGGTGGGGGAGGCGGTGGCCGAGTTCCGGGCGGCGCTGGAGTCCGGCGGCTCCGGGGGCGCGGCGGAGGAGCCGCCGCTGGAGGTGCGGATCGAGCTGCCGGTGGACGCCCATGTGCCGCACGACTACGCGCCGGGGGAGCGGTTGCGGCTGCAGGCGTACCGGGCGATCGCGGAGGCGGACTCGGAGGAGGACATCGCGGCGGTCCGGGAGGAGCTGGCCGACCGCTACGGTCCGCTGCCGGAGCCGGTGGAGAACCTGCTGCTGGTGGCGGGGCTGCGGATGCTGGCGCGGTCGTTCGGGGTCGCCGACATCACGCTCCAGGGGCCGAACGTGCGGTTCGCGCCGGTGGAGCTGCGCGAGTCGCAGGAGCTGCGGCTGAAGCGGCTGTACCCGCGGTCGGTGATCAAGCCGGCCGCGAACCAGGTGCTGGTGCCGCGTCCGGCGACGGCGCGGATCGGCGGGAAGCCGGTGGTGGGGCGTGAACTGCTGGCGTGGGTGGGTGAGTTCCTGACCACGGTGCTGGGCTGAGGGCGGCCGGTGGCGGGGGGAGCCGCCGGTGGGAGCGATCCCGCGCGGGCTGACCTGGGTGTATGAAGGCGGACCGGTCCGGTGTTCCGGGCCGGTCCGCCCGTAGGATCGCGTTCATGGAGCAGCGAGTACTGGGAAGGACGGGCCGCGCGGTGTCCGTCGTGGGACTGGGCACCTGGCAGCTGGGTGCGGACTGGGGTCAGGTGCGTGAGGAGGACGCCCTGGCGGTGCTGGACGCGGCGGTGGAGTCCGGGGTGACGTTCTTCGACACCGCGGACGTGTACGGGGACGGCCGCAGCGAGCGGCTGATCGGCCGGTTCCTGCGGGAGCGTCCGGGGCTGGACGTGTTCGTGGCGACGAAGATGGGCCGCCGGGTGGAGCAGCTTCCCGAGCACTACGCCCTGGACAACTTCCGGGCCTGGACGGACCGTTCGCGCACCAATCTGGGTGTGGAGACGCTGGACCTGGTGCAGCTGCACTGCCCGCCGACGGCGGTGATCTCCTCGGACGAGGTGTTCGACGGGCTGGACACCCTGGTGGCCGAGGGGCGGGTGGCGGCGTACGCGGTGAGTGTGGAGACCTGTGCGCAGGCGCTCGCGGCGATCGCCCGGCCGGGGGTGGCGAGTGTGCAGATCATCCTCAACCCGTTCCGGCTCAAGCCGCTGGAGGAGGTCCTTCCGGCGGCGTCGGAGGCGGGGGTGGGCATCATCGCGCGGGTGCCGCTGGCCTCGGGCCTGCTGTCGGGCCGCTACACCCGCGAGACGGTGTTCTCGCCGGACGACCACCGGAACTTCAACCGGCACGGTGAGGCGTTCGACCAGGGCGAGACGTTCTCGGGGGTGGACTACGAGACGGGTCTGGCGGCGGCGAAGGAGTTCACGGAGCTGGCTCCGGAGGGTTACACCCCGGCGCAGACGGCGCTGCGGTGGATCGTCCAGCAGCCGGGGGTGACCTCGGTGATCCCGGGGGCACGCAGTGTGGAGCAGGCGCGGGCGAACGCGCGGGCCGCCGAGCTGCCGCCGCTGCCGGAGCGGACGCTTCAGGCGATCGGGGAGCTGTACGACCGGCGGATCCGGGCGCAGGTGCACCACCGCTGGTGACGGGTGCGGGCGGCCGGTGGGCCGGGCGGGACACACCGCCCGGCCCACCGGTCTTTTCTGTTTCTTTTCGAAACGCTTACCGGTGTTATGCGCCGTGTTTCCCCAGGTGGGCGAATGGTCGCCGGGCCGCAGGGTAGCCGGAAGGACTCGTGATCCAACGCGCGAGGAGGCGGCAGTGGCCCAGACGAACGTGTTCGTCATCGGACTGGACGAGGAGAACCGGCGGACCCTGAGTGAGGTGCCGTTCGCGGTGGGCTACCGGTTCCACCCGCTGCTGGACGTCGCGGAGCTCCAGCAGGGCGAGATCCCCGTGGCGGACCTGCTGGCGAAGGCATGCAAGGAGCTGGACGCCTTCGACGGGAGCATCGACGCGATCGTCGGCTACTGGGACTTCCCGGTCAGCACGCTGGTGCCGATCCTGGCCGAGCGGTACGGGACGCGCGCCACCAGCCTGGAGTCCGTGGTCAAGTGCGAGCACAAGTACTGGAGCCGGCTGGAGCAGAGCCAGGTCGTCGACGAGCACCCGCGTTTCGCGCTGGTGGACCTGGAGGGTGAGCCGAAGCCGCCGGAGGGCCTGCGGTTCCCGATGTGGCTCAAGCCGGTCAAGTCCTACTCCTCGGAGCTGGCCTTCGGGGTGGCGGACGAGACGGAGTTCCGGCAGGCCGTGGCCGAGATCCGGGAGGGCATCGGCCGGATCGGCCGCCCCTTCGAGTTCGTCATGGACCGCCTGGACCTGCCGCCCGAGGTCGCCGAGGCGGGCGGGCAGGCGTGTCTGGCCGAGGAGTCGCTGTCGGGGGTGCAGGCCGCCGTCGAGGGCTATGTGTACGACGGCGAGGTGGTCGTCTACGGGGTGCTGGACTCGATCAACTACCCCGGCACCTCCAGCTTCCTGCGGCACCAGTACCCCTCGGCGCTGCCCGAGCCGGTGGTGCGGCGGCTGCGGGAGGTCTCCCGGCGGGTGATCGAGCGGATCGGCATGAACTGGGCGACGTTCAGCATCGAGTACTTCTACGACGCGGCGAAGGACGAGATAGCCCTGCTGGAGATCAACCCGCGGCACTCCCAGTCGCACGCCGAGCTGTTCGAGTTCGTCGACGGCGTGCCCAACCACCACTGCATGCTCAGCCTGGCGCTGGGACGCGACCCGGAGCTGCCGTACCGCGCCGGCCCCTACGCGGTGTCCGGCAAGTGGTACCACCGGCAGTTCACCGACGGCGTGGTGCGGCGGGTGCCGACGGAGGAGGAGATCGAGCGGGTGGAGCGCGAGATACCCGGGGTGCGGGTCGCGGTGAAGGTGGCCGACGGGCAGCGGCTGTCGGAGCTGTCGGGCCAGGACAGCTACAGCTACGAGCTGGCGCACGTCTACGTCGGCGCGGACAGCGAGGCGGAGCTGCGCGAGAAGTACGACCGCTGTCTGGCGATGCTGCCCTACGAGTTCGGAGAGGAGTAGGTTCCCCCGTGCGCTGTGTGACGAGCCTGCCGTACGCGGTCAAGGAGGAGGAGCACGTCTGGATCCCGGTCTCGGACGGGACCCGGCTGGCGGCCCGGATCTGGCGCCCGGTCTCCTCCGACACCGAGCCGGTGCCCGCGGTCCTGGAGTACATCCCCTACCGCCGGCGCGATCTGACCTCGGTGCGCGACTCGATCCACCACCCCTACATGGCCGGGCACGGCTACGCGTGTGTGCGGGTGGACGTCCGCGGCACCGGCGAGTCCGAGGGCGTGCTGCGCGACGAGTACCTGGAGGTGGAGCAGACCGACGCCGAGGACGTGCTGGCCTGGCTCGCCGAGCAGCCGTGGTGCGACGGCGGCACCGGGATGATGGGCATCTCCTGGGGTGCCTTCGCCGCGCTCCAGGTGGCCGCCCGCCGCCCGCCGAGCCTGAAGGCGATCGTCGTCTCCTCCTTCACCGACGACCGGTACGCCGACGACATGCACTACATGGGCGGCTGTCTGCTGTCGGACAACCTGGCCGAGGCGGGCACGATGTTCGCCTACGCCACCTGCCCGCCGGACCCGGCGCTGGTGGGGGAGCGGTGGCGCGAGATGTGGCGGGAGCGGCTGGAGAACACCCGGCCGTGGGCCCTGGAGTGGCTGCGCCACCAGCGGCGCGACGAGTACTGGCGGCACGCCTCGGTCTGTGAGGACTACTCGGCGGTGAACGTCCCGGTGCTGGCCTCCAGCGGCTGGGCGGACGGCTACTCCAACGCCGTCACCCGGCTGCTGGAGAACCTGGACGTGCCGCGCAGGGGGCTGATCGGCCCGTGGTCGCACAAGTACCCGCACCTGGGGCAGCCGGGGCCGGCGATCGGCTATCTGCAGGAGGTGGTGCGCTGGTGGGACCACTGGCTCAAGGGCGCCGGCCACGCTGACAACGGAGCGCTGGACGCGCCCGTGCTGCGCGCCTGGATGCAGGAGAGCGTCCCGCCGTCCACCTCGTACGAGGAGCGGCCCGGCCGCTGGGTGGGTGAGCCCGACTGGCCGTCGCCGCACATCACGCCGACGGTGCTGCCGCTGGACGCGCACCGGATCGGCCGGCCGGCGGAGACGGCGGACGGCCGGGCCGAGGAGACGGAGCTGACGGTGCAGTCGCCGCTGTCGGTGGGCCAGTTCGCCGGGAAGTGGGCCTCGTACAACGCGCCGCCGGACCTGCCGTACGACCAGCGCGAGGAGGACGGCGGCTCCCTGGTGTTCGACAGCGACGTCCTCACCGAGCGGGTGGAGATCCTCGGCGAGCCGACCGTGGAGCTGGAGCTGTCGGCGAGCGAGCCGGTGGCGATGGTGGCCGCGCGGCTGTCGGACGTGGCCCCGGACGGCCGTGCCACCCGGGTCACCTACGGGCTGCTGAACCTCACCCGGCTCGGCGGGCACGAGGCGGATCCCGAGCCGCTGGTGCCGGGCCGCCGGTACCGGGCGACGGTACGGCTCAACGGGGTGGCGCAGGCCTTCCCGCCGGGCCACCGCATCCGGCTGTCGCTGTCCACGTCGTACTGGCCGCTGGCCTGGCCGCCGCCGAGGCCGGTGCTGCTGAGCGTGTACACACCCGCCAGCACCCTGACGCTGCCGGTGCGCCCGACCGCCGAGTCCGACGAGGTGTACGGGGACCCGTTCGGCGAGCCCGAGGGCGCCGAGCCGCTGCGGACCACCCAGCTCACCCCGCCCGAGCAGCGCTGGAGGGTCACCCGGGACCTGGTGGGCTACGAGTCGGCGCTGGAGATCGTCAAGGACGGCGGCACGGTCCGCTTCGACGGCATCGACCTGACGGTGCACCGCCGCGCCTGGGAGCGGTACGCCTCGGTGGCCGACGACCTCACCTCCGCGCGGGGCGAGACGGAGTGGACGATGGAGTTCTCCCGCGGCGACTGGCGGGCGCGGACGGTGACCCGCCAGGTGCTGCGGTGCACCGAGGAGGAGTTCCTGCTGGACGCCACGCTGGACGGCTACGAGGGGGAGCACCGGGTGTTCTCCCGCACCTGGAACGAGCGCCTGCCCCGCGACCACGTCTGACACGTCTGACACGTCTGACGCGCCCGGCGGGGACCCGTGGTGACGCGGCCCCGGGCCGCCCGGCTCCGGTCCGGCTCCTGTGCCGGGCCGGTGCCGGGCGGTGCCGTCAGAGCGGCAGGCTCCACTGGGCGGGCTCGGAGGTGAAGTCCAGCAGGTCCACCTCGACGTCGAGGTTCTTCGCGTCGGCCGGGACGTCGAAGGCGAGCACCGCGGTGGCCTTCTTGCCCGGCAGCAGGTTGCCCTGGAAACCGTCACCGACGCCGTTCTCGCTGTCGAAGACCTGCTCGGCGGTCACGCCCTCCTCGCCCGCGCGGGCGGTGGGCATGATCAGACTGATGTCGATCTTCTCGTCGCCGTTGTTCGCCAGGGTGACGGTGACCTTGTACGCCTTGTTGCCCTCGGTGTGACCGGCCGAGTACTCGCCGGGGGTGTAGGCGGCGGCCTCGGAGACGGTGACGCCCAGGCCGCTGTCGTAGCTCGCGGTGTCGCCCGCGCCGAGCGGGCCGTCCGCCGCGGTCTCCTTCTTGTCGGCGGCCTTGGCGTCCCCGCTCTTCTCCGTGCTCTTGTCCGCACCGGCCGCCGTGGCCTTGGTGACGGTCGGCTCCTCCGTCGTCCCGCAGGCGGTGAGACCGCCCAGGGCGAGGACGGCGACGGCCGCGGCGGCGGTCAGACGCTTGCGGGCGGGGCGGGTCTGCTGAGCGGGCATGGGCGGAACACCTTCCGGGCGCATGGAACCTTGAACGGTGAACCAACTACAGCACCATGTGTGAATGCAGTCAATGGACGTTTATCTCATCGAGATGTCAATGACCGTCAGCCGACGGGATGCCGGACGGCTGTCCGGCATCGGAACGGTATCGGCGTCCCGGGACCGGGTCCGGAGAGTGTCCGGGGCGGTGTATACCTTCACTGCGAACGATGTCGGAGTCAGGAGTCGGAGCACTGATGTACGGTCCGGCCGTCCCGCCCCCCGCGCCCTCCCGCCGCGGGCCGGGCGCCGGGGGCATGGTGGTGCGGCTGCTGTTCGCCGCGGTCCCGCTGCTGTCGCTCGGGCTGCTGTCCTGGGTGCCCTCGCTGCGCTTCGCGCTCATCCGCGGGCGCCGGGCGGACTGGGCCGTCTTCGCCGTCTCCGCCGTGCTGACCGCGGTCTACGTGGTGCTGCTGTTCACCGTGCCCGAGGGCGGGAAGGACGCGGAGGGTACGGCCTCGCTGCCGGCCGGGCTGTACATGGTCCTGCTGTTCGGCGGTGCCACGGTGCACGCGGTTCTCGGCGACCGCTTCCTGCGCGACCCGGCCGCGTACCGGACCGGCCGTCCCGTGCCGTACCCCCTCGCGGGACACCCCGGCCCGCCTCCCGCCGCGTACCCGCAGCCGTACGCCGCGCCCGTACCGTTCCAGCCGCAGCCGCAGCCGCAGCCGCAGCCGCCGTCGACGCGTATGCGCCAGGTCGCCTCGGAGCTGGACGAGCTGGACGCGCTGCTGCGCGGGCGGGACGGGTACGGCCGCGGGCACGAGCAGGGAAGCCGGTGAACGGGCGGCTGATCGCCGGGCGGTACGAGCTGACCGGACCACTGGGCCGGGGCGCCATGGGCCAGGTGTGGGAAGCCCGCGACCACGGACTCGGCGGGCGCCGGATCGCCGTGAAGCTGATGCACTCCGGCCAGGTCGCCTCGCTGGCGGGCGGCACGGACCCGGAAGAACTGCGGGGGCGGTTCGAGCGCGAGTGCCGCGTCACCGCGCAACTGGACCATCCGGGCCTGGTCGCCGTCCACGACGCCGGCCGGGACGGCGACGACCTGTACCTGGTGATGCAGCTCCTGGAGGGCAGCGACCTGCGCGACCACCTCGCCGAGCGGGAGCCCTATCCCTGGCGGTGGGCGGTGGCCGTGGCCGCCCAGTTGTGCTCGGCGCTGGTGGCGGTGCACGGGGTCGGCATCGTCCACCGGGACCTCAAGCCCGGCAACGTCATCGTCCGGGAGGACGGCCGGGTCGTCATCCTGGACCTGGGCATCGCGTCGGTACGGACGGGCGGCGAGACCGCCCGGCTGACCCGTACCGGCGCCCTCGTCGGCACCCCCGCCTACATGGCGCCCGAGCAGGCCGTGGGCGGCAGCCCCGTCGGCCCCCGCGCCGACCTGTACGCGCTGGGGACGCTGCTGTACGAGCTGCTGACCGGGCGGATCCCCTTCCAGGCTCCGGAGCCGCACGGGCTGCTGTACAAGAAGCTCCACCACACCCCCCACTCCGTGCGGGAACTGCGCCCCGAGGTGCCCGCGGAGCTGGCCGACCTGGTGCGGCGGCTGCTGGACCGCGGCCCGGAGGGACGTCCCGCCGACGCCCGCGAGGTGTACGTGGCCCTCGCCCCGCTGCTGCCCCGGCCCGGGGCGGCCGGACCGGTCCTGCCGCTGGACCCCACCCGCCCGTTCCGCGAGCCCATGGCACCGTGGCCGCCGCACGGCCCCGCTGCGGCCGTACCGCCGCCGCCCCCGCAGGCCGGGCCGCCCCCGCAGTCCCCGCCGGCCGGGCCCGGCACCTCCGCGCCGGGCTTCGGGCCCCCTCCACCGTGGCCGCCCGCGCCCGCCGCCGGGCTGGGCGCCACCCTGGAGGAGGCGCGCGCCCTGCTCACCGCGGGCCACTACACCCGGGTCGCCGAACTGCTCGGCGGTGCCCTGCCCGCGGCCGTCGCCGAGCACGGCCCGCAGTCGCCCGTCGTCCGCACCCTGCGCAAGCAGTACGCGGCGGTGCTGCTGGACACCGGCCAGTACGCCCGGGCGCTGCCCGAACTGACCCGGCTCGCCCAGGAGTACACCGCCGAGCGCGGGCCGTACGACCCGGTGGTGGCCCAGCTCCGCCGGGACGAGTCCCTGTGCCGGGAGCGGCTCGGCCGCTGACCCGGGCGGGCCGCCACCGGCCGTACGCCGAGAGTTAATCCAGGCGTCCCCTGACGGGCACCCGCAGGGCCGGGTGCGTGGCTAGCCTCCAGCCGGGGCCGGGTGGTTCAGTGCCGCGACCGGCCGTGCCGTCCTGTCCGCAGCGTCTGGAAACCACGTGCCGAAGCTCTCAGTCATCGTCCCCTTCCACAACGTCCAGGACTACGCGCCGGACACCCTGCGCAGCCTCGCGGCCAACGCGCGGCCCGGGACGGAGTTCATCCTGGTGGACGACTGCTCGACGGACGCCACCGGGGAGATCCTGGAACGGGCCGCGGCCGGGCTGCCGCGCGCCCGGCTGCTGCGCCACGAGGAGAACCGGGGCATCTCCGCGGCCCGCAACACCGGCATCGATGCCGCCGAGGGCGACTACCTGACCTTCCTCGACGGCGACGACTGGTACGCGCCCGGCTACCTGGACGAGCTGGTGGGCGCCGCCGAGGAACTGGGCTGCGACTTCGTCCGCACCGACCACGTGCGGTCCACCGGCCGCGCGCGCTCCGTCAAGCGGGCGCCCGCGCGGCGGCGGGACGCCGTGCTGGACCCCCGGGACGCCGTCGCGCCGCCCGAGATGGAGACGATGGTGGACTACCCCTTCGTCTGGGCCGGGATCTACCGCCGCGCCCTGTTCGACCCCGGCGAGGGGGCGGGCCTGCGGTTCACCGAGCATCTGCGCACCGCCGAGGACCGGGTGTTCACCTGGCAGCTCCACCTGCGCGCGCGGACGTTCGCCGCGGTCGGCCTGCTGGGGGTCTTCTACCGGCGCGGGGTGGCGAACTCCCTGACCCAGATCCGCGACGCGCGGCAGCTCGACTTCATCCCGGCCCACGACCTGATCCTGGCCGAGGTCGCCGCCGACCGGGACGCCGAACGCTTCCTCCCCAAGATCGTGCGGACCTACTGCGCCATGATCGCCTTCCACGCGGCCGGGGCGCACCGCTACGAGTCCGCCGCCGCCCGGCGGCTGCGGCACGAGTCGGCGGCGGCGCTGCGCCGCATGCCGCGCGAGGTGCTGGAGCGGACACTGACGGCCATGGACCACGAACGTGCCCGGACGCTGCGGCGGCTGCTGGGCGGCGCGACCCGGAAGGCGGCCTGACATGCCGGACACCACCGACACGCCCGGCACCTCCGGCGTCGCGACCGGCGGGCGCACCCCCGTCCAGCTCTTCGAGGTCTCCACGCTCTACGGCGCCGCCACCCTGGCCGCCGCCCTGGACGCGGGCCTGTTCGGGCCCCGGCACCGGGCGCTGCGCGTGCTGCTGGTCTCCAACAACGCCGAGGTGCCCGAGACCGCCTCCCGGCTGGACGGGATGCGGGGCTGGCACCGGATCGCGGCCCGTTTCGACCGGGTGGTGGACTGGAACGACACGATCCGCCCCCACCACCCCGGCGCCTGGACCCCGGCGGCCGACGACGCCCCGCTGTGGGAGCGGCTGTTCCGGTCGAGCTGGGAGCTGGGCGACGGACCGGTCGACCTGGTGGTGGAGTCGGTGCACGTCAGCCCGGCGAAGGCGCTGGCCGCGGTGTTCGCGAGCGCGTCCGTCCACGTCTACGCCGACGGCCTGATGAGCTACGGCCCCACCCGCGAGAAGCTGCCGCAGACGACCGCCTGCCGCATCCGGCGCCTGCTCCACCTCGACCTGGTGCCCGGTCTGCGGCCGCTGCTGCTGACCGAGTACGGGGTGCCGGCCGAGCTGGTGCCGAACGAGGTGTTCCGGGCGGTCCTGGACGGACTCGACGAATCCGGGCCGGAGGACGGGCCGGACGCCGTGCCGGCCGCGGGCACGGAGAACGCGCCCACCGCCGTGCTGCTGGGCCAGTACCTGGCGGCGCTGGGCATCCTCACCGTGGCCGAGGAGGAGGCGCTGCACGAGCGGATGCTGCGCGGCGCCGCCGCGGCCGGGCACCGGTCCGTGCTGTTCAAGCCGCACCCCACGGCCCCCGTGAGCTATTCGAGGACGCTGGACAAGGCCGCCGCGGACGCCGGGGTGCGGCTGACCGTCCTGGACCGGCCCATGCTGGCCGAGACGGTGTTCCGGCGCTGCCGCCCCCGGCTGGTGGTGGGCTGCTTCTCCACGGCCATGCTCACCGCCGCCGCCCTGTACGGGGTGCCCGTCGCCCGGGTGGGCACCGAGCCGCTGCTGGACCGGCTGACGCCGTACCAGAACAGCAACCGCGTCCCGGTGACCGTCGTCGACGCCCTCGTGCCGGACCTGGAGACGGAGCGCCGGGGCGAGGTGGTCACCGACTCCGCGGCGGCGGTACGGCGGATCGGGCCGCTGGTGCGGGCCGTCGGGTACTGCATGCAGGCCGAGCGGTACCCCGGTCTGCGGGCCGAGGCCGAGGAGTGGCTGACCGCCCACCCGGGCGAGGACACCGCGCGCTACTTCAAACGGCGCCGGCTGACGGCCCTCGGCCTCCCCGGCGGTCTCACGCCCGGCCTGGTGCGCCGGCTGCCGGGCAGCGGCACCGCGCTGCGCGCCGCGCGCCGGGTGAAGCGGGCCACCGCGGCCCGCGCCCGCGCGAACCGCGGGAGCTGAGAGCGGCGGCGGGGACGGGCCGGTCCACGGCC
Source organism: Streptomyces carminius (assembly GCF_002794255.1). Taxonomy (GTDB): domain Bacteria; phylum Actinomycetota; class Actinomycetes; order Streptomycetales; family Streptomycetaceae; genus Streptomyces; species Streptomyces carminius. The sequence continues at coordinate 106,477 of NZ_PGGW01000063.1, read as the reverse complement.
CCGGCCCGTCCCCGCCGCACTGGGCGGTACACCTAGCCCAGGTACCTGCGCAGTCCCAGCCGCCCCCACAGCAGGCTGGCACCGAACGACACCGCGACCGTCGCGGCCAGCAGGAGGACGGACAGCGGGCCCGTGACCGCGCCGGACAGCTCCGGGGCGACCAGGGGCTCGACGATCGCCGAGATCACCATCACGTGCACCAGGTAGGCGCCCAGCGCCGCCCCGGACAGCCGCCCCAGCAGCGGCCGCCACCGCTCGGGCACCCGCACCCGGACGAGCGTCATGAGCAGGGCTCCGGTCATCACGGCGACCAGCGGGTGCGCGTTCGGGATCACGTAGTGGACCTGGGTGTGGTACCAGAGCACCCCGGCCGCCGTCAGCAGCAGCGGCACCGTCCACAGCAGGCGCCGTCCGGCCACGGCGTGCGCCGGGAGGGCGAACAGCAGCGCGCCGCCCAGCGCGTACATCAGCTGGTAGACGCCGAAGCCCCAGCCGAAGTGCGGCAGGTCCCAGCCGGTCCACCGTTCCAGGTCGGCCAGGAGGGAGGGCGCGGCCGCGCACACCAGCAGCACGGCGCCCAGGCCCCACGGCCGCTTCCCGGCCCGGAGCAGCACCGCGAAGGCCAGCGCGATGATGAGCGGGATGTAGGCGTACATGAACCACAGGTGGTAGGCGGGCCGGACCGAGCCGAAGACGGCGTCCAGCGCCAGCCGGGTCACGGGCCCGTCGTTGGTGCCCCACAGCCGGCCCCAGAGCAGGTAGAGGGCCGTCCAGACGAACATCGGCAGCACGTTCCGCGTGATCCGCCGCCACATCCGGCGGTCGTCGGCGGGCGGCGCCCCGACCAGCACGGCCCAGCCGGCGATGGCGAAGAACACCGGCACCGCGAAGGGGTTGACGGCCTCGATGAGGTGCCCGGTCCAGTACACGGCGGGGCCGTTGGCCTCCTCGCGCTCGACCGCGGTCAGGAACACGCCGCCTATGTGCCCCAGCATCACGGCGACCGAGCACACCAGCCGTGCCAGGTCGACGTCGTACCGGTGCTCCCGGTCCGGCCGGGGCGGGCGGGGGGCGGGTCCGGAGGACACGTCGGAGGGGCCGGTGGAGGGGCCGCCGGACGGATCCTCGGAGAGGGCGTCCGGCGTGCCGGGGGGAGAGGGCCGCCGGGACTCGTTCCCCCGGGGGACCGGGCCGGTGCCGTTCCCGTGGGGCTGCAGGGCTGTTTCGTTGGACACGGCGCCCCACTCTGGGTCATCCGGGTGTACGGAACGGTAACGGCGGGCAACGGCGGGCCGACGCGGCCCACCCGTACCGCGTGAACCGTCGGTGTCCGGCCCGCGCGGCCCGGAACCGTACCGCCGCCCGGCTCGTTGGCCGAAACGGTGCCGAACGGTGCTCCGAAACGGTGGTGGGAGCCGAGCGGACTGCTTAGCATCGATCATCGCCGGGACGGCCCTGCACAGGTGTTCCCCAGCACCGTCCACACCGTCCGCTCCACCGCCGCTCTCAGGAGGCTCAATGTTCCGCCGCAGGACCTCGCTCTCCCTCTCCGCCGCGGCAGCGGTGCTCGTCGCGGCACCGCTGCTGACCGCGTGCGGCGGTGAAGCCCACGCGGGCGCGGCGGCCGTCGTCGGCGGTGAGCGGATCACGATGTCGCAGGTCCAGTCGAAGGTCGAGGCCGTACGGGCCGCCCAGCGCGATCACGAGCAGGCCGACATCCTGATCAAGGAGACCGGTCAGCTCACCCGGAGCACCCTCAACGGCCTGGTCCTCCGGGAGGTGCTGGAGCGGGCCGCCGGGGACGCCGGGGTGACGGTGAGCCGGGGGGAGATCCAGGAGGCCCGCGAGCTGGCCGCGCGCCAGGTGGGCGGTCCGGAGCGGCTGGAGTCGCTGATGCTGCGGCAGCAGGCCGCCACCCCGGACGAGATCGACGAGATGCTGCGCGTCCAGCTCCTGGTCCAGGGGCTGGCCGAGAAGCTGGGCGCGAACCTGCAGACCCCGCAGGGCCAGGAGGAGCTGCGGGCGGAGCTGGAGAAGGCCTCCAGGGAACTGGACGTGAGCGTCAACCCGCGCTACGGCAAGTGGGACGACGAGCAGGTCAGCCTGACCGAGGCCGACCGGCCGTGGATCAGGGAGCTCACGAACCCCGAGCCCGAGCAGGCCGCCTGACGCCCGCCCGCCTGACGCCCGCCCGCCGGGCGGGCGCCGGCGTGCCGACGCTTCCCCCACTGTTCACCCGGAGGGCACCCGGGCGCCACGTGTGCCGCATCGCGCTCGGGCACAGTTCGGCGTCCTGCCGCCGAACCGTGGAGAGCGATGAAGGGGACGAAGAGGCCCGAGGGCGCGAGGAGGGCCAGGGCCTGGACGGAGATTCTCCGGCCGGCCGGACCGGGCGCCGCGCGTGAGGCCGCGGCGCGCGCCGCGCTCGCCGAGTGCGTCCACGACTGCGCCGGGCGGCTCGCCGCCCTCGCCGGGGCCGCGGACACCGCCGGACCGGACCGCCCCGGGCACCCCCGGCTGGTGGCCGCGCTCGGCGCCCTGGCCGCCGCGTACACCGCCCACGCCGCACAGGCGGGACGGTCCGGCCCGGCGGCCGACCGGGAGACCTTCGACGCCCTGCTGCGCGCCGGTGACCGCGCCCTGGAGACGGGGCCGGGGACGGATCCGGCGGATCCGGCGGCCGACGGGAACGGGGCCGGGCTGGCCCTGCGGCTGGCGGACACCGCGCTGGCCGTCCGCCGCCGGTCCCGGGGCGCCCAGCTGCTGCGGGCCCGCGCGCTGGAGGCCCTGGGCCGCGAGACGGCGGCCGCCGAGGCGTACGAGCGGCATCTGGAGCTGTGCGAGCCCGGCCCCGGCGCCCGTACGGTCGCCGCGCACCTGGCCACGCTCACCGAGCGGCGGGACTGTCTGACCGGGGCGCTGCGGCTGTTCCCGGCGGACGACTGCGCCGAGGCGCGCGCCCTGGCCGCGGCCGTCGCGGACGAACGGCCCGCCGCCGAGGTCCGCGCGGTCTTCACCGCCTGCGTGGGGCGGCGGCTGCGCGAGCACGGCGCCGCCGACCCGGCCGTACGCCGGCTGGCCGCGCTGTACGCCACGTACTGCCGGCTGTCCGAACGGGACCGCATGCCCGACCCGCTGCTCGGCGGCGCCGGGCCGGTCGGGGTGTGGGACCTGCGCAACGCGGTGGCGGGCCGGACGGTGTGCCTGGTGGCGAACACCCGGGAACTCGCCGGGCACCCGCCCGACCCCGGAGTCGACGACTACGACCTGGTGGTCCGCTGTGACGCCTTCCCCCACCCCGCCCCCGGCGCCGGGGAGCGCACCGACATCCACGTCCTGAACCACCGCACCACCGCGCGCCTGGACCACCCGGTGGACATCCGGCTGGTCCTGGGCGACCCGGCCGGACAGTGGCGGCAGGCGGTACGGCGGCTGGTGCCCGGCGCGCAGCGCCGGGTCGGCGACGACACGCTCCGCCGCCCGGTGACCGACCCGGACCTGCTCGGCGAGGGAGCCGAGCACCCCGCCCCGAGCACCGCCTTCTCGGTGCTGCGGCTGCTGGACTTCCTGGACGCCGCCCCGGTCCTCGACCTGATCGGCTTCGACCTGCCCGGCCCCGGCCGGCTCGGCCCCACCGAACGCGCCTGGGTCGAGGCCCGCGCCACGGACCGCACCCCGACGAGGATCAGCCTTCGATGACCGCGCCCCGACCGCACACCCCCGCTCCGGGCGGCACCCCCGCTCCGGGCGACAGCGCCGCCCTGACCGGCCGGCGCCGGATCGCCTTCGCCTGCCACGCCGACGAGGACACCCTCCCCGGGCTGCTGACCCTGCTGCGCAGCCTGGCCCTGACCAACCCCCGGGTCTGCGAGGACTTCCTCCTGCTGCACCCCGGGCTGCCCGAGGACGCCCTGGCGGCCGCCCGCCGGCTGCACCCGAGGATCACCGACCGCGCCGTCCCGGCCGGCCGGGACCTCCGCGCCGAGGTCTTCCGGACGACCGGCCACGACACCGTGATCGCCCTCAGCCCGCACATGGTCGTCCTGGGCGACATCGGCGAACTGCTGCGGGCCCGGCACGGTGTGGCGGCGGTGCCGCAGCTCCCGCTGCCGTCCGGCCCCCGCCGGGTGGACACCGGCGAGGGCCTGCTGGTGGTCCAGCGCGAGCACCTCACCGAGGACACCCCCGGCCGGCTGGCGGACGGCACCCTGGAGTGCGTCCCGCTCCCCGCCCGCCACGACTTCCTGGTCCGCCGCCTGTACGACGGCGCGCCCGTGCCGGAGGACACCGTGATCCTGCGGTTCGACGGCGCCGCGCGGGGCCCCGGCCCCGGGCGGGACGAGGGGTACGGCCCCGCCGAACGCGCCCGGGCCCGCCACGAGCTGTCCGACGACGACTTCCGCACCGCCTACTGTGCCCTGCCCGGCCCCAAGCACCCCGAGCTCCTCACCCATCTCGCCCGCCCGCTGGCCGAGCGCGGCACCACCGTGGACCTGGCCCGCACGCTGGCCGTCCACCACACCGCCGAGGGCCGCTACGCCGAGGCCGTCGAGGTGCTGCTGTCGGTGACGCCCAAGGCCGACCAGCCGCGCTTCCACGAGACGCTGGGCAGCGCCCTGCTGGCCGAGTCCCGCTATGCCGAGGCGGAGACGCATCTGCTGCTGGCCACCGCCTCGCCCGAGGTCGCGCCCAAGGCGTTCAGCCGCCTGGCGCGGCTGGCCTGGCTGCGCGGCGACGAGGACGCGGCCCGCGCCCACGCCCGCGGGGGACTGGACTGCGAACCGGTCAACCGCACCTGCCGCGAGCTGGCCCTGCTGCCGGCCGAGCCCGTCCCGGACGTCCCCGACGGCGAGCAGCTCGCCCATGTGGCGCTGTTCGCCTCCGGCCAGGAGAACGCGGGCGACAAGGTGCTCCCCGAGGCCGTACGGCTGTGCTTCGGGCCCGACACCGGGCCGCGCCGCTGGCTGCCGGTGCCGGTGCACCGGCACTTCGACGAGGTGGCGCTGGAGCGCGTCAACGCCCGGCGCGCCCTGGTCGTCGGCGGGGGCGGCCTCTTCCTGCCCGACACCTGGCCCAACGGGAACAGCGCCTGGCAGTGGAACGTCCGGGACGAGACGCTGGCCCGGATCGAGGTGCCGCTGGCGGTCCTGGCGGTGGGCTACAACGTCTTCGACGGGCAGGTCTACCGGCGCGCCCGGTTCACCGGGAGCCTGCGGGCGCTGGCCGAGAAGGCGGTGTTCTTCGGGCTGCGCAACCACGGCTCCGTCGAGCGGGTCCGCGAGCTGCTGCCGCCGTCCCTGCGCGAGAAGGTGCGCCACCAGCCCTGCCCGACCACCGTGCTGCGCCTGCTGGCCCCCGACTGGCGCGACGCGGCGGAGCGCACCGACACCGTGCTGCTCAACTGCGCCTACGACCGCGCCGGCCTGCGCTTCGGCCACGACTACGGCCACTTCCTGGCCGAGATGGCCAAGGCGGTGCGGGCGATCGGCAAGCGCGCCGAGGTGCGGTACGCGCCCCACGCGCCCGCCGACGAGCGGTTCGTGTACGACCTGCGCCGGGAGCACGGCATCGCGCTGCCCGTCGAGCCGCTCTACGACCTGTCCAACGCGGAGGTCTACGACCGCTTCCGCCGGGCCCGGCTGGTCATCGGCATGCGCGGCCACGCCGGGATGATCCCCTTCGGCTGCGGCACCCCGATCCTCAGCCTGATCTCCCATCCCAAGCTGGCGTACTTCCTGGCCGACATCGGCCGCCCCGAGTGGGGCGTGTCCGTGCACGACCGGGAGCTGGGCGGACGGCTGGCCGAGCGGGCGGCGGCCCTGCTGGACGACCACGACGCGGCGGTGGCCGACGTCCTGGGGCGGCAGTGGTCGCTGTGGGAGACCACCCGCGCCAACCTCGCCGAGCTGGGCGGCCTGCTGGGCGTCCCCGTCGCGGCGGGCGCCGGGGGCGGGGACGGGCTCGCGGACGGGCTCGCGGACGGGCCGCTTCCGGCCGGGGAGCGGCCGGCATCGGTTACGTTCGAGGCGTGAACGCCACAGCATCCCCGGCCTCCCCCGCGTCCCCTCCCCCCGAGCCCTCCCGGCCGGCCCCGCCCGCCGGCCGTGTCGTCCTGCTCACCACCAGCCACCGGGTCGCCCCCGGACTGCTGTCCTGGCCCGCCTGGCAGGCGCTGCGCACCGCCGACCGCGTGCTGTGCGCGGATCCGGACCACCCGCAGCTCCCGTACGTCCGCCAGGCGGGGGTGACGGTGGAGACAGCCGCGCCCACGGCCCGTGAACTGGCGGACCTCTGCGCGGGCGGCGACGGCGGCGACGGTGACGGTGGGGACGACGGGGACGGTGACGGGGACGGCGGCGGCCGTACGGTGGCGGTCATCGCCGGGGCCGATGGTGAGCCGGAGCTGACCGACGGCCTCGCCCGGCTGGCCGGCTCCGGCCGCGCGGCGCTGCCGGAGCTGGAACTGCTCCCCGGCTCCTACGACCTGCCCGGCGCCCGGCTGCTCGATCTGGTGGGGGTGATGGACCGCATCCGCGCCGAGTGCCCCTGGAGCGGGACGCGCACCCACCGGGAGCTGGCCAAGTACGGCCTGGAGGAGGCGTACGAGCTGGTTGAGGCCATCGAGGAGGGCGACCGCGGGGAACTGCGCGAGGAACTGGGCGATGTGCTGCTCCAGGTGGTCTTCCACGCCCGGATCGCCGAGGACGATCCCGACGAGCCGTTCTCGATCGACGATGTCGCGGGCACGATCGTGGCGAAGCTGATCCACCGGCACCCCCATGTCTTCGGTGACGCCACCGCCGAGACCCCGGAGGAGGTCAAGGCCCACTGGCTGCGCACCAAGGCGGTCGAGAAGCGGCGCACCTCGGTGACCGAGGGCATACCGCTGGGCCAGCCCGCGCTGGCCCTGGCCGCGAAACTGGCGGGCCGGGCCCGTACGGCGGGCCTCGGCGCGGTCCTGGCCCCGGTCCTGGACGGGAACCGGGGCGTCGGCTACGAACTGCTGGCCCTGGCCGCCCGCGCCGAGGCCGAGGGCACCGACCCGGAGACGGCCCTGCGGGCGGCGGCCCGCGCCTACCGGGACGCCGTCCTGGCGGCGGAGGCCCGCAGGACCGCGGCCGGGACGGAGTGACCGGGGCACAGGGGGGTACCCGAGAGGCATGAACGGTACATACGGCACATACGCAGCGGGCGACGCGCTTCCCGTCGCCCTGGAGCTGCCGCTGGAGGGGCTCGGCGCCGCGATTCCCGGAATCATCGTCGCGGGCGGGCTGGTCCTGGCCGTGGTGTACGGGCTGCGCCTGCTCAAGAGGGGTGATGAGGGGATCTCCACGCCCTCCGAGCGCCCGGAGCACCCGCGCGGCTACGAGGACGGCGTCCGGGAGGACGACCCGATCCCCACCGACGGCAGGCGTCGCTACCCCCACGAGCTGCAGGAGCACGAGGACACCCACCCCTGCGACCCGAACGAGCGGCCCACCTGGAGTCCCGGCAGCAGCGGGGGCTTCGGTTCCGGAGGCCCCGGCCGCACCTGACCCGCCGGGCGCGCGGCCGTGCCCGTGTGCCGCACCCGGCCACCGGGTGCGGCACACGGGCACGGCCGCGCGCGGGGCGGCCGGGCAGGGTGCACCGGACGGCCCGGGACGAGCGTGCGCGCCGCGCGGTACCTCACCGCCGCCGAGGAGGGCGAGGAAGAAGAGGCGAAGGAAGCCGAAGGAAGCCGAAGGAAGTCGAAGGAAACCGAAGGAAGAGAAGGGCGCCACCCGCTGTCGTAACCGCTGCCGTAACCGTGCGCGACAGCAAACCCACGGACGGCGGCACGGACGGCCGCAGAGCCGGCCGCGGTCCGACGCGGTGACCGGCCGTGCCGACGCCTTCCGTCCGGGCCCGCTCACCGGGCCCCGACGGGGGAGTCGGTCCGGCGAGCCGGGGACCGAACGGGGCCGCCGCAGCCGGGGACGAGCCGGGGACGGGGCCGGGGACACCGCGCGGTGTCCCGGCCCCGTCCCCGGCTCGTCCCCGGTCGGCGACTCCGGTCAGTTGTTCCGGGGTCAGTTGTTCTGGTTGGCCTCGTCACCGAAGTCCTCGGCGCACTGCCGCTCCTCGGAGGTGCTGTTGGCCGCCTCCATGCAGTCCCGGTAGTTGTCGAACTCCTCGGAGTTCAGTATGGAGACGCCCGCCGCCAGGATGAGGCCGGAGGCCACCAGGCCGAGCGCGCCGGCGATCGCGCCGATGAGCGCCATCGCGCCGTTGGTCGCCTCGCCGCGCTTCTTGCGGCGGTAACCGATGATGCCGAACACGATCGCCGCCACTCCCAGCAGGATTCCGCCGAGGACCGTCCAGAACGTCACCAGGGCGAGGATTCCGAGGACAAGGGCGGCTATCCCCATTCCGTTGCGGGGGTTGCCCCGGTACGGAGCGGTTCCCGGGGCGCCGGGGCCCTGGCTCTGCCCGGGCGAGGAGTACGAAGTCACTGTGGAGTCCTTTCGGCTCGACTTGTGGACCGCTGTGCCAGGTCTGTGAAGTCCCTTCCGCGGGAGTGGATTTCACGCCGTCCGGGTGCCCGGGCCCGTACCGTCGAAACGTCCGCCGCGAGGGCGGGAGACGGGCCGGGTGTCCTTGGATTCGGTGGTCCGCGGCCATTTTGGCCATTCTGTGGAATCCGGGCCGGGGCGGCGGCCCGCTCCCGCCGGGTCCGGGAAGCGGGTGGACCTCCCTCCGGCCCGGTGGCGGAAACCGACGCGGCGCGGTGGCCGGAATTCCGGGAATTCACGCCGTGTGCCGCACACGGGAACGGCCGCACGGCCGGGGAGCGATTCGGATTCCCGCCTTCCGATTCCTGTTCCGTCCGGTGTCCTCGGTCCCGCATAGCATGACGGCATGGCCGAACGCCCGGTTGAGACCGACACCCGCCGACCGCCCGGTACGGACGCCGCCCGACGGCCCCCTGCCCGTACCCCCTGGCTGGTCGTCGTCGCCGCCTGCGCCGGGCAGTTCCTCGTCGTCCTCGACGTCTCCGTCGTCAATGTCGCGCTGCCCTCCATCCGCGCCGACCTGCGCATGGACGGCCCCGGCCTGCAGTGGGTCGTCAACACCTACACCCTGACCTTCGCCGGGTTCATGCTGCTCGGCGGGCGGGCCGGGGACCTCTTCGGGCGCAAGCGCGTCTTCCTGGCCGGGCTCGGCCTGTTCACCGCCGCCAGCCTCGCCGGCGGCCTCGCCCAGGAGCCCTGGCAACTGCTCGCCGCGCGGGCCGTGCAGGGCGTGGGCGCCGCCGTGCTGGCACCTTCCACGCTCAGTCTGCTCACCACCTCCGTCCCCGAGGGCCCGGCCCGGCACCGGGCCATCGGCACCTGGACGGCGGTGGGGGCCGGCGGCGGGGCGGCGGGCGGATTCGTCGGCGGGGTGCTCACCGACGCGCTGTCCTGGCGGTGGGTGCTGCTGGTCAACGTGCCCGTCGGGGCGCTCGTCCTGGCCGCGGTGGCGTTCGGCCTGGTCAGGGACCGGGCGGGCGGGGACGGACGCGGCCTGGACGTGCCCGGTGCGGTACTGGTCACCGGCGGGCTCGGCACGGTGGCGTACGGGATCGTCCAGACGGAGGCGGCCGGCTGGGGCGAGCGGGCCGCCCTGGTGCCGCTGCTGGGCGGGCTGGCGCTGCTCGCCGCGTTCGTCGCGGTCGAGGCCCGGGCCGCGGCGCCGCTGATGCCGCTGCGGCTGTTCCGGCTGCCGTCGGTCGCGGGTGCGAACACCGCGATGTTCGTCTGCGGCGCGGCGACGTTCTCCTCCTGGTACTTCATGTCCCTGTACATGCAGAACGTGCTGGGCTTCACGCCCCTCCAGGCGGGTCTGGGCTTCCTGCCGCACTCGCTGAGCATCGTCGCCGGCTCCATGCTGGCGCCCCGGCTGATGCCCTGGGCGGGCGCCCGGAGCACCGCGCTGGCCGGGGTGGCGCTGGGTGCTTCCGGCTTCCTCTGGTACGGCCTGGTCATGGCCGCCGACGGCGGTTACGCGGGCACGGTCCTGGGGCCCGGGATGACGGCGATGTTCGGCGTCGGGCTGCTGGCCACCCCGCTCGCCGCCCTGGCCACCACCGGGGCGCCGCACCGGGACGCGGGTGTGGTCTCGGCGCTGGTGAACACCTCCCGCACGATGGGCGGCTCGCTGGGCCTGGCGGTGCTGTCCACCGTCGCCGCCTCCCGTATCACCGGCGACACCCCGGGAGGCCTCGCCCCGGGCTACGCGCTGGCCTTCCGCACCGGCTCGGTGATCCTGCTGTGCTGCGGGCTGCTGATCCTGCTGGTGCTGCCGAGGGTGCCGGGGGAGGGCGGCCGCCGCGCGGCGGCCCGCTGAGCGGCCGCCCGGCGCGGCGGGGCCGCCCGGCGGCTCAGGGCCACAGCCCTTCGCCGAAGTCCGTCACGCACCGCTCGACCGCGGCGCCGTCCCCGGAGTCGCGCAGGCACTCCCGCAGGGCGCCTAACTCACCCGACTCCACGGCCACCGTGGCCGCCGAGAGGACGAGGACGGCACCCGCCAGACCGAGGAACCCCAGCACGGTCCCCGCGAGGGCCGTACCACTGCCCGGCACCCCGTGGCGCCGGTCCCGGCGGCGCCCGGCGAGTCCGAGCACCAGCGCCGACAGCCCCAGCACCGCGCCGCCGGCGACCGTCCAGAAGGTCAGGAGGGCGAGCAGCCCGAGGACCAGCGCGGCGGTCCCCGGCCCGTCCCGGAACGGCTCCGCGGGCGGCTCGGGCCCCGGACCGAACTGCGGCCCGGGCTCGGGTTCCGGCTCGGGGAAGTAGGGCTCCCAGTCCCGCGGCGGGGGAGGTGGAGGTGGGTAGCGTGAGGACACCACGGCCTCCTTCGGAGGTTCTCGCCGTTCCGTCCCCCGCGCCGTACCCCCGGCACGGCCCGGCAACCGGGTTGTGCCGGGGGTACGGCCCCGGGGAACGGGCTGGAGGGAGGGGGGAAGGAAACGGCGTCACACGCGGACCCACTGCACCGGTGACGCGCGCTCGAGTGAGGCGGCCGCACAGAGCTTGGGGACATGAGAGCCGTCCGACGAGGCTACTTTCACAGGTCCTGCGGCCCTGCTCGCCGTCGCGACGACGAGCGCGTCCACAACGCACTCGTGACCGTCCAGCCCGGTGCTCTCCAGTAGTCCGGCCGCCAGATCAGCGATCTCCTCGGTCGCGGGCACGATGACGAGTCGCGATCTCAGCCAGCGCAGTCTGCTCTCGGCCTTCCCGGTGCGCCGCACCTCCGCGAGCGTCACGGTGCTGACAGCCGGAGCGAAGCTCTCCCGCCGAGCGACCTCGATCAGTGCCGCCATCCGCGGATCGTCGTCCGCCAGCAGGGACAGCGGCTGGGCATCCAGGACGAACTGGGGGCCTGCGGGCATACCCCCACCGCGTCCGGTCACTCGCCTCGCCATGCCCGCCTCGCCTCTTCCAGGGCTTCCTTGGGCAGCGGTCCGACGCGGTGCTCGTGCTCCTCCACGATCTCCCGCGCACGCAGCAGGGCCAGCCAGTGCTCCGCCGCGGCGTCTATGAAATTGGAGAACCCGCGGGCTCCTGCTCTCTCCTCGATCTCCTCGACGACGGACCGGCGCAGGGTGATCGATTTCTTGACGGTCGTCTCGCGGGGCGGAGTGCTCTCGGTCGCGTGGTCGGTAGCCATGGACCAATTATGCCACTACTGGTGGGATAATTCTCGCTGGTGCGCGCGTCCGCTTCCGTTTCCGGGTGGGGAGGGAAGCGAACGCGTGCACCGGCGGCGCGTTAGCGTCGGGGCGTGCACCAGGAGAACCGAGGCCCGGAAACCTGCCCGAACACCCGGCCGGACACCGCCGCACCGCCGCCGATGCCCGCCCTGTTCACCCACGAGTTCGCCACCGACCCGTACCCCGCGTACGCCTGGCTGCGCGAGCACGCGCCGGTGCACCGGACCGTGCTGCCCAGCGGGGTGGAGGCCTGGCTGGTGACCCGGTACGCCGACGCCCGCGAGACGCTGGCCGACCCGCGGCTGAGCAAGAACCCCGCCCACCACAGCGAGACCGCGCACGGCCGGGGGAAGATCGGCATCCCCGGGGAGCGCAGCGCGAACCTGATGACGCATCTGCTCAACATCGACCCGCCCGACCACACCCGGCTGCGGCGGCTGGTGTCCAAGGCGTTCACCCCGCGCCGGGTGGCGGCCTTCGAGCCGCGGGTGCGGGAGCTGGCCGACCGGCTCGTCGACGGCTTCGCGGGGCGCGGGAGCGCCGACCTCATCCACGAGTTCGCCTTCCCGCTGCCCATCTACGCCATCTGCGACCTGCTCGGCGTCCCCGCCGGGGACCAGGACGACTTCCGCGACTGGGCGGGCATGATGATCCGCCACGACCGCGGGCCGCGCGGCGGGGTGGGCCGGGCGGTGAAGCGGATGCGCGCGTATCTGGCCGAGCTGATCCACCGCAAGCGCGCGGAGCCGGGCGACGACCTGATCTCCGGACTGATCCGGGCGAGCGACCACGGCGAGCACCTGACGGAGAACGAGGCCGCCGCGATGGCCTTCATCCTGCTGTTCGCCGGGTTCGAGACCACCGTGAACCTCATCGGCAACGGCACCTACGCCCTGCTGCGCCATCCGGAGCAGCGCCGGCTCCTGCAGGACGCGCTGGCCGCCGGGGACACCGGGCGGCTGGAGAGCGCGGTGGAGGAACTGCTGCGCTACGACGGGCCGGTGGAGCTGGCCACCTGGCGGTTCGCCACCGAGCCGCTGGAGCTGGGCGGGCAGCGCGTGGAGGCCGGCGACCCGGTACTGGTGGTGCTGGCGGCCGCCGACCGCGATCCGGAGAGGTTCGCCCGTCCGGACACGTTGGACCTTACACGTAGTGACAGCCAGCATCTCGGCTACGGGCACGGCATCCACTACTGTCTGGGGGCGCCGCTGGCCCGGCTGGAGGGACGGGTCGCGCTGTCCGCCCTGCTGGGCCGCCTCCCTGACCTGCGACTCGCGGCGGAACCGCCCGAATTGCGGTGGCGCGGCGGTCTGATCATGCGTGGACTGCGGGCACTCCCGGTGGAGTTCGACCCGGTACTGTGATGACACAGTGTCACTTGCGTGACCTACGCGTGATCTACGCGACACTGGCTTGTGATGATCCGTCTCGGGCGCTACGTTCTGCCGTCAACACCCCCGCAGAACCTTTCTGTCTCCCCACGTACGAGAGGCCCCACACATGCTCTCCGGGACCGGTAAGCACCGCCGCCCCCGTCAGGCCCCCGCCGCGTTCGTCACGGCGGGGATGACCGGCGCGGGAATCGCCATACCCCTCCTCGGCGCGTCGGGCGCCCAGGCGGCCGACCTCGACACCTGGGACCGGGTCGCACAGTGCGAGAGTGACGGCCTGTGGAGCGCCGACACGGGCAACGGCTACTACGGCGGCCTCCAGCTCACCCAGGGGCTCTGGGAGGAGTACGGCGGCATGTCCTACGCCGACCGCCCCGACCTGGCCAGCCGCAGCCAGCAGATCGCGGTGGCCGAGAAGATCCTCGCCGACCGGGGGCCGGAGGCCTGGCCCGGCTGCGGCATCAACGCCGGACTGCGCTACGACACCACCGGTGAGGCCCCCGCCATCGCCCCCGAGAACTACCTGCCCGGCGAGGCGCCCGCCGCCCCGTCGGTTCCCGCCGCCGGGACGAAGAGCGCGGACGGCGCTCCCGGGAAGACCGAGAAGACCGGGGAGACCGGGGAGACCGGGAAGGCCGGGGAGACCGCGAAGACCGACGGGGAGGCGGACGACTCCGCCGGCGGAGCGGCCACCGAGAGCCCCGGGGCGGAGACCGTCGAGGAGACCGGGAAGGCCGGTACGGATCCGGCCGCCGGAGCCGAGGACCCGGCCGGGGCCGGTCCGACGGAGGGTGCCGGGAAGCACCGCGGCGAGCGCGACCCGCTCGAACTGGAGCTGGAACAGCAGGCGGACACCGAGGGCACCGGGGACACCGAGGGCGCCGCGGACACCGGGGACGCCGGGGAGGCGGCCGACCGCTCCGACGCGGCCACCGCGGGCGGTCAGGAGACCCTCGCCGCGGGGGACTACCTCGTGCAGCCGGGGGACTCGCTCGTGCAGATCGCCCAGAAGCACGAGCTGACCTGGAGCGAGCTGTACGAGTCGAACAAGGACGTCCTCGGTGAGAACCCGGACCTGATCGTGCCGGGGCAGGGGATCGAGCTCGACTGAGCCCGCGGAATGACCCTTCCGGACCAATTCCGGCGCCTTGCGGCGTGTCCTCGCTGTCCGGCCTAACGCCGACTCCCTGACCTGCGCACTCCACCATTCTGACCGTCAGGAAGGGTGACGGGACGGGTTCTGACATGTTTTGAGGTATTTGCCCGGGTGTGCTTACGGTCTACTCGCTCGCGACCGCGAGTGCCATCGACCGCAGCGCCGAATCCTGCCGGCGGCCGGTGGGGTAGTCGTCGCGTCAGCGCCGCTGGCAGGAGCGGGGGAACCAGGTAGGCGCCGCCGCGGGCGTACCGCGCCCGCGGCGGCTTGGGGTGAAGCCGGTACGGGGACGCCCGTCCCCGTACCGGCCGGGCTGCTCACGGCCCGAACCCGACAGCTCACCTCGCAGGCGTCGGTGAGTAGGGACGTTCATGCTGTTCACCGCCAAGGGTCACGACAGTCGTACCGCCAAGGCCGTGCGTGCGGCCGCTCTGACCGGCGCCGCGGGCGCCGCCATCGCCGTTCCGCTGGCGGGTGCCCAGGGCGCCGCCGCGGCGTCCGTGGACACCTGGGACCGGGTCGCCGAGTGCGAGAGCAGCGGCAACTGGTCCATCAACACCGGCAACGGCTACTACGGCGGGCTGCAGTTCTCGCAGTCCAGCTGGGAGGCCGCGGGCGGGACCCGGTACGCGCCGCGTGCCGACCTGGCCACCAGAGAGCAGCAGATCGCCGTCGCCGAGCGGCTGCTGGCCATGCAGGGGCCGCGCGCCTGGGGATGCGCGGACGAGGGCGGGCTCACTGCCGGCGGCCCCCGGGCGCAGGTACGCCCGGACGGCGGTGACCGGGGCGGTGCTCCGGCCGGTGACCGGGCCGGCGGGACCGGAGCAGGGGCCGGAACCAGTGCCGAAGCCGAAGCCGGTGCCCGGGCCGGTGCGGAGGACGGAGCCGGCTCCGCCGCGGACGGGACCGGCGCCTACACCGTCCGGCCGGGCGACACCCTGCGGGAGATCGCCGCCGCCCACGGCACCACCTGGCAGAGGCTCTACGAGGCCAACCGGGACGTGGTCGGCGACGACCCCGACCTGATTTTCCCGGGCCAGCAGCTCAGGGTCTGAGCCGAGGTCCGTCACCAGGCGGAGCCGACCCGGTGCGGCGCGTCACCCCTCTTGCGGAGGGTGCGCCGCATCGGGTTTATTTACTTCGGAAACAAAATGGTTCCGTTCCCTGCCGAGCCGGTGTTTCCGCGGTCTTCGACGCCTCTTCGGCGCGTCTTCGCCGACCGTTCGGCCGTACGGCGCGGACTGTCGGCGAGGTGGTGCCGCGGGGCGGATAGGCTCAGGGGCGGCAATCCCGCAGACACCTCAGTCGGACACT
Organism: Streptomyces carminius; assembly: GCF_002794255.1. Taxonomy (GTDB): domain Bacteria; phylum Actinomycetota; class Actinomycetes; order Streptomycetales; family Streptomycetaceae; genus Streptomyces; species Streptomyces carminius. The sequence continues at coordinate 90,897 of NZ_PGGW01000063.1, read as the reverse complement.
CCAGTCGGACACCCAGCCAGACACACACGAAGGAGACCCCCGTGCCGTCCATCGACGTCGTAGTGGCCCGCGAGATCCTCGACTCGCGAGGCAACCCCACGGTCGAGGTCGAGGTCGGCCTCGACGACGGCAGCACCGGCCGCGCGGCCGTCCCGTCCGGCGCCTCGACCGGCGCCTTCGAGGCCCTGGAGCTGCGCGACGGCGACAAGGACCGCTACGGGGGCAAGGGCGTCGAGAAGGCGGTCCTCGCCGTCATCGAGCAGATCGGCCCGGAGCTGGTCGGCTACGACGCCACCGAGCAGCGCCTGATCGACCAGGCGATGTTCGACCTGGACGCCACCCCGGACAAGTCCTCGCTCGGCGCCAACGCCATCCTCGGCGTCTCGCTGGCCGTCGCCCACGCCGCCTCCGAGGCCTCGGACCTGCCGCTCTTCCGCTACCTCGGCGGGCCGAACGCGCACCTGCTGCCGGTCCCGATGATGAACATCCTCAACGGCGGCTCGCACGCCGACTCCAACGTGGACATCCAGGAGTTCATGATCGCGCCGATCGGCGCCGAGTCCTTCTCCGAGGCCCTGCGCTGGGGCACCGAGGTCTACCACACCCTCAAGAAGGTGCTGAAGGAGCGCGGGCTGTCCACCGGCCTGGGCGACGAGGGCGGCTTCGCCCCGAACCTCGGCTCCAACCGCGAGGCGCTCGACCTCATCCTGGAGGCCATCGGACAGGCCGGTTACACCCCCGGCCAGGACATCGCCCTCGCCCTGGACGTCGCCGCCTCCGAGTTCCACAAGGACGGCAAGTACGTCTTCGAGGGCCAGGAGCGCACCGCCGCCCAGATGACCGACTACTACGCCGAGCTGGTCGAGGCGTACCCGCTGGTCTCCATCGAGGACCCGCTGTTCGAGGACGACTGGGACGGCTGGAAGACCATCACCGAGCGACTCGGCGACAAGGTCCAGCTCGTCGGTGACGACCTGTTCGTCACCAACCCCGAGCGGTTGGCCCGCGGCATCGAGGAGGGCGCCGCCAACGCCCTGCTGGTGAAGGTCAACCAGATCGGCTCCCTCACCGAGACCCTGGACGCCGTCGAGCTGGCCCAGCGCAGCGGCTTCAAGTGCATGATGTCCCACCGCTCCGGCGAGACCGAGGACGTCACCATCGCCGACCTGGCCGTCGCCACCAACTGCGGCCAGATCAAGACCGGTGCCCCGGCCCGCTCCGAGCGCGTCGCCAAGTACAACCAGCTGCTGCGCATCGAGGAGATCCTCGACGACGCCGCGGTGTACGCCGGACGCTCGGCGTTCCCGCGGTTCCGCTCCGCGGGCCAGTGAGCGCAGCCGCTCCGCGGACCAGTAGGCGCAGTCGCTTCCGCGGGCCGGTGAGCGCAGCCGCTTCCGCGGACCAGTAGGCACGGCAGGCCCGGCCGGGCCGGCGGGCGGCCGCCGCGCCGGGCACCGCCCCCGCCCTCCCGCAGCCACCGTCCCGTACGGTGGCGGGAGGGCGGGGGCACACGTCCGTGCGACGACCGCGCGCGGAGCAGGACAGGGGAGGCGAGGTGGCCGCGGAACGGGAGCGGTTCTCCACCGCGACCAGGCTCAGGGCGCTGGGGACCCAGGCGGCGGAGCGCGTCTACCGGGCGCAGCACCGCCGGATGCGCGCTCCGCGGCGCAGCAGGCTGACCGGCCGCGCCGCGCTCCTGGTGCTCGTGCTGTGCTCGCTCGTCGTCGTCCTCGCCTATCCGATGCGGCAGTACGTCTCGCAGCGCGCGGAGATAGCCGAGCAGCGCCGCCTGGTGGAGGAGAAGCGCGAGCGCGTCGAGCGGCTGCGCGACGAGAAGGCCCGCTGGCAGGACCCCGCCTATGTGGAGCGGATGGCCCGCGAGCGCCTGCTCTACCTGCGCCCCGGCGAGACCGGCTTCCTCCTGCCGGACGACACGGCCGGCCCGGACCGGGAGCGGGAGCGGGACGCCGACGGGGCCTCCCGCGCCCGGCGCTCCCCCGACGGCCGGGAGGCGGCCCCCGGCCGGCCCTGGCACCGGCGGCTGTGGGAAGGCCTGGACGCGGCGGACGCCGGGGCCGCCGAGGACCCCGCCGAGGACCCCGCCGAGGACCCGGGCGGCCGGCCGCCCGACACCGGCCGCCCCTGACCGCCCGCGCCCCGGCCCCTTCCGACTCCCGACGCCACCTTCCGAGGAACCATGCGAACACCCCCGCCCCGCACCCCGCCCACCGCGCCCACCGAGGCCGACACCGAGGCCTTCCGGCAGCAGCTCGGCCGTCCGCCGCGCGGTCTGCGCGCCATCGCGCACCGCTGTCCCTGCGGCCTGCCCGACGTGGTGGAGACGGCGCCCCGGCTGGAGGACGGCACGCCCTTCCCGACGACGTACTACCTCACCTGCCCGCGCGCGGCCTCCGCGATCGGCACGCTGGAGGCCGAGGGCGTGATGCGGGAGATGACCGAGCGGCTGCGGACCGACCCGGAGCTGGCCGCGGCCTACCGCCGGGCGCACGAGGACTACCTCGCCCGCCGGGACGCCATCGAGGTGCTGGCGGGCTTCCCCAGCGCGGGCGGGATGCCCGACCGGGTCAAGTGCCTGCACGTCCTGGTGGCCCACTCGCTGGCCGCCGGACCGGGCGTCAACCCGCTGGGCGACGAGGCGATCGCCATGCTGCCCGAGTGGTGGCGCAAGGGGCCGTGCGTGTGCGCGGCCGGTACGGAGGACGGGGCCGGGGACCGCGGGACCGGGCGGCCGGCCGGAGGACAGGGGAGCACCGCATGACCAGGGTCGCCGCCGTCGACTGCGGTACGAACTCCATCCGGCTGCTGGTGGCCGATCTCGACCCGGCCGCCGGAGTCCTGACCGACCTCGACCGCCGTATGACCGTCGTCCGGCTCGGCCAGGGCGTCGACCGCACCGGGCGGCTGGCCCCCGAGGCACTGGAGCGCACCTTCGCGGCCTGCCGCGAGTACGCGGAGGCGATCCGCGCCCACGGTGTCACCCCCGACCGCGTCCGCTTCGTCGCCACCTCGGCCTCGCGCGACGCCGAGAACCGGGACGAGTTCGTGCGCGGGGTGGTGGACATCCTGGGCACCGGGCCCGAGGTGATCACCGGCGACGAGGAGGCCGCGCTGTCCTTCGCCGGTGCCACCCGCGAGCTGACCGGCGGCATGCGCCTGCCCCGGCCGTACCTGGTGGTGGACATCGGCGGCGGCTCCACCGAGTTCGTGGTGGGCGACGACACGGTGCGGGCCGCCCGCAGCGTGGACATCGGCTGCGTGCGGCTGACCGAGCGTCACCTGCTGCGGGACGGGGCGATCGCCGACCCTCCGGTCCCCGGGCAACTCGCCGCGCTGCGCGCCGACATCGACGCCGCCCTGGACCTGGCGGAGAAGACCGTCCCGCTGCGCGAGGCCCGCACCCTGGTGGGTCTGGCGGGCTCGGTCACCACCGTCGCCGCCGTCGCCCTGGACCTGCCGGAGTACGACCCGGCGGCCATCCACCACTCCCGGATCCCCGTCGCGCGGGTCGCCGCGGTCACCGACCGCCTGCTGGCCGCCACCCACGCCGAACGCGCCGCGATCCCGGTGATGCACCCGGGCCGGGTGGACGTGATCGGCGCGGGCGGCCTGATCCTGCGGGCGGTCATGGAGCGGACCGGGGCGGCCGAGGTCGTGGTGAGCGAGCACGACATCCTGGACGGCATCGCCTGGAGCGTGCTGGGCGAGGTGTGAGGGCGCCGGGCGGCCCCGGCCCGGCCCGCCCCGCCCGGCACATTGCGCTCACAGGTTGCGGTAGACGTCCCGGCGGTCACCCACCTTGACGACGAGGACGACGAGTTCGCCGTCGTTGACCTGGTAGGCGACCCGGTAGTTGCCGACCCGGAGCTGGTAGAGGCCCGACGGGCCGGTGAGTTTCCTGACATCGGCGTCCTCGCGGTACGGATCGTCGCCGAGCGCGGTCAGCGCGGTCAGGATGCGCATGGCGTCGGGTCTGCTGACGGCCCGGAGTTGCCGTTGTGCCGCCGTGGTGAACCGGAAGGCGTACTTCACGGCGCCTCGCCGTCCTGCTCGGTGAACAGGTCCGCCAGCAGTTCCGCCATCGTCACCGTGGGGCCGCCCTCGGCCAGGACTGCTTCCGCTTCGCGCGCCAACATCACATCGGCTGCTTCCTCCAGCGCCTCGAAGTCCGAGATCGGAACCACGGCCGCCACCGGCACGCCGTTGCGCGTGACGACCGTCGGAATACCTTCCTCGGCCCGGTTGATGTGGTCCGCGAGGTGCGCGCGGGCTTCCCGTACGGTCACGGTGTTCTCGGTCATGAGGTCAGTGTACGCAGTCGCGTGTACACCTGGCTGCGGTCCGGGAGCCGCGTTCGTGAGCCGTTCTCGGCGGCATCGCCCGGAGCATGCCGGGAACCGGATGGGCGGCCCGGTCACGGCCCGGCCGCCGACCGCCGGCCGTCCGCCTCCCGGGAGGTGGTGCCCCGTGGTGAACTGCCGCCCGAGTGCCCGGAGCCGAAGGGGGTTCGGGACCCGTGGGCGCGCTGGTGGGAGCCGTGTGGCGGAGCTCGCCCGGGGCTCGCCGGAAAACTTCGTGAAGTTCTTCACAAGGAAAACCGCGGGAGCCGTCCACGTTACGGGCCGGTAGGCCGAATTCCGGGTGGCCGGGGCCGGGAGAGGGCGTTTCGAGGTCGTTACGGTGCCGCCTCCGTGGAGGTCCGGCACGTTGCCCGCCGACATCCCCGGCATGAGATCACGCAGCTCACATGGGGTGCGAGGAGGCCTGGACGGCCCGATGTCCCACAGTGCCGCGGAAGGTCCGCATCGTGAGCCGGGGCACTATAACACAGGTACCGTAGGTGCTTGTGAAGGGGCTCACGAGGTACCCCCCGGACGGCGGGGGATACTCGAAGACATGAGCACCACGGAGCGTCCGCGAATCCTCGTAGTGGGTGGCGGGTACGTCGGTATGTACGCAGCGCGCCGCATCCTGAAGAAGATGCGGTACGGCGAGGCGACCGTCACCGTCGTCGACCCGCGCTCCTACATGACGTACCAGCCCTTCCTGCCGGAAGCCGCCGCCGGCTCCATCTCCCCGCGCCATGTGGTCGTCCCGCTGCGGCGCGTGCTTCCCAAGGCGGAGGTCCTCACCGGGCGGGTCACGGCCGTCGACCAGGACCGGAAGGTCGCCACGGTCGCGCCGCTGGTCGGCGAGGCCTACGAGCTGCCCTTCGACTACCTGGTCGTCGCCCTCGGCGCCGTCTCCCGCACCTTCCCGATCCCCGGCCTGGCCGAGAACGGCATCGGCATGAAGGGCGTGGAGGAGGCCATCGGCCTGCGCAACCACGTCCTGGAGCAGCTCGACAAGGCCGACTCCACGAACGACGAGGAGGTCCGCCGCCGGGCGCTCACCTTCGTCTTCGTGGGCGGCGGCTTCGCCGGCGCCGAGACCATCGGCGAGGTCGAGGACATGGCCCGGGACGCGGCGAAGTACTACACCAACGTCCGCCGCGAGGACATGCGCTTCATCCTCGTCGACGCCGCCGACAAGATCCTCCCCGAGGTCGGCCCCGAACTCGGCCGCTGGGGTCTGGAACACCTCAAGAAGCGCGGCGTCGAGGTCTACCTGTCCACGTCGATGGAGTCCTGCGTCGACGGCCACGTGGTGCTCAAGAACGGCCTCGAGGTGGACTCCGACACCATCGTGTGGACCGCCGGTGTGAAGCCCAACCCGGCGCTGGCCCGCTACGGCCTGCCGCTGGGCCCGCGCGGCCATGTGGACGCCGAGGCGACGCTCCAGGTCAAGGGCACCGACCACATCTGGGCCGCGGGCGACAACGCCCAGGTCCCGGACCTCGCCGCCCGCGCGGCGGGCAACGAGAACGCCTGGTGCCCGCCGAACGCCCAGCACGCGCTGCGCCAGGCGAAGGTGCTCGGCGACAACGTCATCGCCGGGATGCGGGGCTTCCCGCAGACCGAGTACCGGCACGCCAACAAGGGCGCGGTGGCCGGGCTCGGCCTCCGCAAGGGCGTCGCGATGATCGCCGTCGGCAAGCGAGTCAAGATCAGGCTCAGGGGCCGGCTGGCCTGGTACATGCACCGCGGTTACCACGGCCTGGCGGTCCCCACCTGGAACCGCAAGATCCGGGTCTTCGCGGACTGGACGCTCGCCCTGTTCCTCAAGCGCGAGGTCGTCTCCCTCGGCGCGGTGCAGAACCCGCGCGAGGAGTTCTACGAGGCCGCCGCGCCGGTCTCGGCCGCGGCACGGGAGTCCGGCGACGCCCGGCCGAAGGCCAGGGCCTCCTGAGGCCGGACGGCGCCGGGCGGTAGCGGACAGCACCGGCGGATCACCGCTCCGGCGCCCTCCGAAGGGCCGCCCGCCTCCCTCGACCGGGGAGGCGGGCGGCCCTTCGCGCTGTCCCCGGCTGTCCTCCGGCCTTTCCCCGGCTTGCCCTCCGCCGCTGCCCGCCCGCCGTGCCGTACGGGCAGCACCGGCCGGTGCGCGGCGCGGCGGCGTGAACGGCGGGGCGCGCGGGGATAGCTGTCTGTGGGTGTGACGGAGCGGAGTGGCCGGCTCCGTGGAAGGGGGACCGGTGGCAGCGCAGACCGCGGCAAGACTCGTCAGAGCCCTGGAGGAGGTGCTGGGCGGGCCCGTGCCCCTGCGGGTGCGGGCCTGGGACCGCAGCGAGGCCGGACCGCCCGGCGGGCCCGTCCTCGTGGTACGGCACCGGCGCGCGCTGCGGCGGCTGCTGTGGAAGCCGGGCGAACTGGGGCTCGTCCGCGCCTGGGTGGCCGGGGAACTCGACATCGAGGGCGACCTGTACGAGGCGCTGGGCCGGCTGGCCGGGCAGGTGTGGGAGCGCCCCGCCGCCCCCGCCCCGCCGCTGCCCCGCCGGCTGGAGAGCCGGTTCGGGCTCGGCCGTGAGCTGCTGGCACTGGCCGGACCGCTGCCCCCGCCGCCCCCGCCGCGCGAGGAGGTCCGGGGCCGCACCGGGCTGCGGCACACCCTGCGCCGCGACCGGCGCGCCGTCAGCCACCACTACGACGTCGGCAACGACTTCTACGCCCAGGTGCTCGGGCCGTCCATGGTCTACTCGTGCGCCTACTGGGACGGCAGTGCCTACGGGGATGCCTACGGGGACGCCGGCGGGCGCCCGGTCATGACGCTGGAGGAGGCGCAGGAGGCCAAGCTCGACCTGGTCTGCCGCAAGCTCGCCCTGGAGCCCGGGCAGCGGCTGCTGGACGTCGGCTGCGGCTGGGGCTCACTGGTGCTGCACGCGGCCCGCGAGTACGGCGTGACGGCGGTGGGTGTCACCCTCTCCCGGGAGCAGGCCGGGCTGGCCCGCAAGCGCGTCGCGGAGGCCGGGCTGGCCGACCGGATCGACATCCGGGTCCAGGACTACCGCGAGGTCGGCGACGGACCCTACGACGCGGTCTCCTCCATAGGGATGGCCGAGCACGTCGGGGCGGCGCGCTACCGCCTGTACGCCGACCGGCTGTACGCGCTGCTGCGGCCCGGCGGGCGGCTGCTCAACCACCAGATCGCCCGGCGCCCGGAGCCGGACGAGGAGAAGTACCGGATGGACCCGTTCATCGACGCCTACGTCTTCCCCGACGGGGAGCTGTCCCCCGTCGGACGGACCGTCACGCTCCTGGAGCGGGCCGGGTTCGAGGTCCGCGACCTGGAGTCGATACGGGAGCACTACGCGCTGACCCTGCGCCGCTGGGTGGCCAATCTGGAGGCCGACCTGCCCCGGGCGGCCCGGCTGGCCGGCCCGGGCCGGGCCCGGGTGTGGCGGCTGTACATGGCGGCCTGCGCGCTCGCCTTCGAGCGCAACGAGATAGGCGTCAACCAGATCCTGGCCGTCCGCACCCCGGGGAGCGGGGTCTCGGGGCTGCCGCTGCGCACCCGCGACTGGCGGGGCTGAACCGGGTCGCCGGGGGCCGGGACCGGCCGGAGACGGCCCGGCACGCGGCACGGCGGCGGCACGGCCGGGGGCCCGGACCGCGAGCGCGGTCCGGGCCCCCGGCCGGTGGGGCCGTCCGGCCGGATCACTCGGTCTTGATGGCCGTCAGCATGTTCATGCGGGCCGCCCGGCGCGCGGGCCACAGCGCGGCCAGGATGCCGACCAGCGCGGCCAGCGCCAGGAAGAGGGCCAGCCGGTCCCAGGGCAGCGCCAGCTCGTAGGTGGTGATCGGGCCGGCGAGCAGCTCGCCGGCGGCCCAGCCGAAGAAGACGCCCAGACCGACCCCGAGCACGCCGCCGAACAGCGAGATGATCAGCGACTCCAGCCGCACCATCCGCTTGACGCCGAGCCGCTCCAGGCCGATCGCCCGCAGCATGCCGATCTCCTGGGACCGCTCGAAGACCGACATCGCCAGGGTGTTGACCACCCCGAGCACCGCGACGATCACGGCCATGGCCAGCAGCCCGTAGAGGACGTTCAGCATGATCGCGATCTCCCCGGCGGCCTTGTCGGAGATGTCCTGCTCGCTCTGGATCTGGATGGCCGGGTTGTCCCCCAGCGCCTTCGCCAGCGCGTCCTTGGCGGAGGCACTCGCGCCGCCCTGGACGGAGAGCATGATCTGCATGCTCTCGATCTTGCCCAGATGGGGGTCGAGGTCGGCGGTGTCGATCAGGGCGCCGTAGAACACCTCGTTGCTGCGGTACACGCCGCCGACGGTCAGCTCACCGCGCTCGCCGTCCTCGTACTCCGCCTCCAGGGAGGTGCCGGCCTTCCAGCCGTTTGCGTCGGCGATCCCGGAGTCCACCAGGATCTTCCCGTCGCCCAGCTCCTCGGACGAGCCCTGGGTGAATTCGAGGCTGGTCAGCTTGCCGAAGCTGTCGGCGTCCACGCCGAAGAGGTCCGCGTACTCGCCGCCGAACTCGGCGTAGGAGGAACGCATCGGGGTGAGGGCCGTGACGTCCTCCCGGTTCTCCAGCGTCTTCTCGACCTCCTCGGAGAGGTAGGAGGGGGTGGCCATGGAGACGACGTAGTCGATCCGGAGGGACTCCGCGGCCATGTTGTCGATGCTCTTCTGGACGCTGCTGGCGATCACGGTCAGTCCGGTGATCAGGGTGAGGCCGATCATCAGCGCGGACGCGGTGGCCGCGGTGCGGCGCGGGTTGCGCGCGGCGTTCAGCCGCGCGAGCCGTCCGGAGACGCCGAACCCGCGCAGGAGGGGGGCGGAGGCGGCTATCAGCGGGCGCGACAGCAGCGGGGTCAGCACGAACACGCCGATCACCGTCAGCACGGCACCCGCGCCCATCAGCGCCTCGCTGTCCTTCATGCCGGTCGCGGCCACCACGAGTGCCGCGCCGCCGGCCGTCAGGACCGTACCTATGGTGTTGCGGACGACCAGGCCGCGGGGGGTGGCGACCGCGTGGACGCTGCTCATGGCGGCGACCGGCGGGATCTTCGCGGCGCGCCGGGCGGGCAGCCAGGCGGCGAGCACGGTGATGACGATGCCGACGGCCAGCGCGGCGACCACGGCGTTCGGCGGGATCACCAGCGGACCGTCCGGGACGGTGAGGTCCAGGGCGCCCAGCAGGGCGCGCAGCCCGGCGCCGATCCCGATGCCCGCCAGCAGACCGACCGCCGCGGCGACCGTGCCGACGACCAGGGCCTCGATCAGCACCGACCGGGTGACCTGGCGGCGGCCGGCGCCGACCGCGCGCAGCAGGGCCAGCTCCCTGGTGCGCTGGGCGACCAGCATGGTGAAGGTGTTGGCGATGATGAAGCTGCCGACGAACAGCGAGATCCCGGCGAAGACCAGCAGGCCGGTGCGCATGCCCTCCATCTGGCTCTCGACCGTCCTGGCCTGGACGGCGGTGAGCTCGTCGCCGGTGACGGCCTCGGCCTGCCGCGGCAGGACCTCCTCGACGCGCTCCTTCAGCTCCGTCTGGGTCACCCCGCCCTCGGCGGCGAGGATGATCTCGGAGTAGTGGCCGGGGGAGGCGAACAGCTTCTGCGCGGTGGCGGTGTCGAACAGGACCAGGACGCCGCCCGCGGCGACGAAGCCGTCGTCGGTGTCGAAGACGCCGGTGACCTTCTCCTCGCGGACGGGGCCGTCGACGGACAGCCGCACGGTGTCACCGACCTCGTAGCCGGTGCGCTCGGCGGTCCTGGAGTCCAGCGCGACCTCTCCGGCCCGCCGCGGGGCACGGCCGTCGCGCAGGTCGTAGCGCGGGTCCTGCCCGCCGTCCACGGCGGCGTGGTTGTTGCCGAAGGTGGACCAGCCGTCGCCGACGAGCTCGCCGTCCTTGTCGGCCAGGGCCACGGTGCCGGTGGCGGTCCCGAAGGCGGACGCGACGCCGTCCACCCCCCGCAGCTTCTCCAGCAGGCCTTCGGTGAGGGCGAGTTCGGGATCGGCCGGCTCGCCGTCCGCTTCCTCGCTTCCCTCGCCTCCCCCGCCGGTGGACCAGTCGGGCTGGACGGAGACGTCGACGGCCTCGTAGCCCTTCTGCGAGCTGCGTTCGAAGGCCTCGGAGAGGGTGGCGGTGAAGACCAGGGTGCCGGCGACGAACGCCACGCCGAGCATCACGGCGAGCGTGGTCATCAGCAGTCTGGCCTTGTGCGCGAGCACGTTGCGCAGGGCGGTTCGGAACATGGGGGATCTCGTGTTCTGGAGTCGGGGTGGCGGGGGTTTCCGGGCGTGCGCGGCGCGGGGACGCGCGCCCGGAGGGCGCGGCGGTCCCCGGGGCGGCCCTGGGGGTCCCCCGGAGGTGCGGTTCTCGGAGCCGGGTGAGCGGGCGGGCGGGGCGCGCCGCGCCTCAGCTCGTACGGCCCTTGGCGTCGAAGGCCTTCATGCGGTCCAGGACGCTGTCGGCGGTGGGGTCGGCCATCTCGTCGACGATCCGTCCGTCGGCGAGGAAGACCACCCGGTCCGCGTAGGAGGCGGCCATCGGGTCATGGGTCACCATGACGACGGTCTGGCCCAGCTCCCGCACGGAGTTGCGCAGGAAGCCCAGCACCTCGGCGCCGGAACGCGAGTCCAGGTTGCCGGTCGGTTCGTCACCGAAGATGATCTCGGGGCGGGCGGCCAGGGCCCGGGCGACGGCCACGCGCTGCTGCTGGCCGCCGGAGAGCTGGTTGGGGCGGTGCCTGAGCCGGCCGGACAGGCCGACGGTCTCCACGACGCGGTCCAGCCACTCCTTGTCCGGCTTGCGGCCGGCGATGTCCATCGGGAGGGTGATGTTCTCCAGCGCGTTCAGCGTGGGCAGCAGGTTGAACGCCTGGAAGATGAAGCCGATCTTGTCCCGGCGCAGCCGGGTCAGCTTCTTCTCCTTCAGGGAGGACAGCTCGGTGTCGCCGATCCACGCCGAGCCGGAGGAGAACGAGTCCAGTCCGGCCATGCAGTGCATCAGCGTGGACTTGCCGGAGCCCGACGGGCCCATGATCGCGGTGAACCGGCCGCGGGTGAACTCCACGGAGACGGCGTCCAGGGCGACCACCTGTGTCTCACCCTGGCCGTAGACCTTGCTCAGGTTCTCGGCCCGGGCGGCCGCTGTCCCGGTGGGGGCGGTGGGGGCGGTGGCGGCACCGGTGTGGGTGGTGGTCACGAGGAGGGGCTCCTGTCACAGCGTTTTGACGGTTCCCCACCATGGTGGGTGCGGATTCGGACACCCGCGTCCCTCCTCGAACCGGTCTTCGGGGAGCCCTTCAGAGGGACGGGGGCGGTCCCGAATCATCCCTGCGGAGGAGAACCGTCCTGGCGCCCCGTCCCTGGGCAGCGACTTTCCGTCATTCCTGGAGGTGGGAAGAGGGTGGGCAAGCTGTATCCAAGAGGGGTGCGCGCCGCTGATGCGCTATCAGTTGCCAATAAAATCAGACAACTTGAGGCCATGGCCCCGTTGCCCGGACGGGCGCCCCGGCTAGGCTCGTCCAGCGTCCAGGGGAGGGTCGTTCGCAGTCGGCAGCGCGGCCCAGCAGGAGCCGGTGCCCGGATGGTGGAATGCAGACACGACGAGCTTAAACCTCGTTGGCCTACAGGCCGTGCCGGTTCGAATCCGGCTCCGGGCACACCGGACTCGCCCCCGGTCGAAGGAAACGTTTTTTCACGGCCGCCGCCCTCCGGGGGCTCAGAAGGGCCGCGGGGATCCCGTCCGCGCGTTCCGCCGAACGGCGAACATGTGCTCCCACTCCTCACAGCGCCGGCGGCGCGCGGACTGTCACACCCGGGCGGTACGGCGGGTCCCCGGAGGGTGCGGGGATCCCTCCGGGGTGTCACCGGTTGTACGCCGGGTACCGGAACAATCACGAGTCCTTCCGTCGTTCAACCCAGTGCACTACCGTGCGGTCTTTGCTAAGACATTACTCTGGAGGAAGGGCCGCGCGGTGCGGCCATGGAGGAGTGAGATGAGGAGCAGCAACCCGGTCTTCTCGCGACGGGGATTCAGCCGAGACAACGGCTACGCCGGCTTCAACGCCACGCAGCAGCCGCAGGCCGGGAACCCGTACGCGGGCGGCCCCCAGACCGCGAACCCATACGCCACCAACCCGTACGCCCAGACCCAGGGCGCGCCGCCCGCCGCCCCGCCGCGGGCGGGCCGGATGACGATGGACGACGTCGTCGCCCGGACGGCCATGACGGTGGGCCTGGTCGTCGCCACGGCGACGGTCGCCTGGATCACCGACCTGTCCCTGGGACTGGCCCTGGGCGCGATGCTGATCGCGTTCGTCCTGGGCATGGTGCAGGCCTTCAAGCGCAAGGCGTCGCCCCCGCTGATCCTGGCCTACGCCGCCTTCGAGGGACTCTTCCTCGGCGCGATCAGCAACTACGTCGACAGCTACATCGCCAACGGCGCGGCGATGCAGGCGGTGCTGGGCACCATGGCGGTCTTCGCCGCGGTGCTGTTCATGTACAAGGCCCGCATCATCCGCGTCACCCGGCGCTTCTACCGTTTCGTGATGGCCGCCGCCATCGGCTTCATCCTGCTGATGGGCATCAACCTGCTGTTCGCGGTCTTCGGCGGCGGTGACGGCCTCGGCTTCCGCAGCGGCGGCATGGGCATCATGTTCGGCATCATCGGCATCGTGCTCGGCGCCGCCTTCCTCGCCCTGGACTTCAAGCAGGTCGAGGACGGCGTCGCCTACGGTGCTCCGCGTGAGGAGTCCTGGCTGGCCGCCTTCGGGCTGACCCTGACCCTGGTCTGGATCTACCTGGAGTTCCTGCGGCTGATCGCCATCCTGCAGAGCAGCGACTGACCCGGCCGCCGGTGGCGCGCGCCACCGGCACGGCGGGGCAGGGCTGTCAGGGGCCCGCGAGGCATCGCCTCGCGGGCCCCTTCCGGCTTTCCGGACCCCCGTTGCGGTGTGCTTGCGCGGTGCTCTGTGTCTCCGGCCGGACCGGTGCCGCCCGGATACGCCCGGCGCGGGGCGGCGGACACCCCGGCCCGCGGCTCCCGGCCGGCTCCTAGTGGGCGCCCGCCGACCGCCGCAGTTCGTACTCCCGGGCGATGGCCTTGGCGTGGCCGTAGGCGAGGTGGTACTCCCGGCGCAGCCAGCCCACCCTGTCCTCCAGACGGGGAGAGGCGGGGGCGTCGGCGAGGGTGCGCAGCCAGTCGGAGATGTCCCGGCCGGTGCAGCGGGGGATGCGGGAGAGCAGGTTCCGGTGGATTTCCTCTTGGGAGAAGAGCTGGGACATCGGCGCCTCCGGACGCTTTCGATGAGTCCTCTTCACTGCACCGTGCCCCAATGTCCACCCCTTGGCAACGGGGCGTGCGCGGTGCGTAAGGTTGTCCCCGTGCCCGATGTGATCCCCCTGCTCACCGCCGTGGAGCGCCTCGCCGACCGGCTGCGCGCCATGCCGCACAGCGCCCTGGCGCGGGGCGCCGCGGCCGAGGGGCTGGGGCTGGCCGGGGAACTGGCCGACCGGGCCCAGCGGCTGGAGTTCCCCGGCCGGGCGCCCCGGCGGCTGCCCGACGCCGGTGTCTTCGCCGTCGGCGACCAGCTCGCCGTCGCCGGGCACGACCTGGCGGAGGCGCTCCGTACGGCCGGCGGTGCCGCCGGCGACGCCGTGGCCGAGGCCGTGGCGCTGGTGGAGGCCGCCGAACTCAGAACGAGGTGATCACCCGGTCCGCCAGGACGTAGACGTGCTCCTCGCCGCAGGCGAAGGTCAGGGTGTACGCGCCGAACACCCCGGAGCCGCCCAGCAGCACCGGCTCGGCGCCCTCGCGCAGGGCGGCGCCGAGCCGGTCGGCGGCCTCGCGGTGACCCGGTGCCAGGCAGACGGTGGTGCCGTCGGCGAAGACGTAGACGTCCAGCGTGCCCAGCGGCCCGGACCGGACGTCGGTCAGCGGGGTGCGGGCGTCGGCCAGCCCGGTCAGGCACCGGCGGGTGGTCTCGCAGCCGCCGGGCCCGGCGGCGGAGGCGGGCCCGGCGGGTTCGCCGTCCAGGCCGAAGCCGGGGTTCGAGGGGTGGCGGCGGCGGGCGGCGGCCAGCTCCGGGGAGTCGGCCGCACCGTCCCGGCCGCTGTCCCGGCCGGTGTCCGCGTCGGTTCCGCCGGTGCCGGGGGCCTCGGGGCCGGCGGACCGCCGGAAGCCGGGACGCGGCTCCGCCCCGTGCTCGGTCCCCTCCCGGTCGAGCTGGTGCGGAACGGACGGCCCGCTCTCCTGGACGTTCCTCAGGGCGCGCTCCAGCAGCGCCTCCAGCGGCTCCGCGCCACTGCCCGCCGCCCCGCCGCCGGCACCGTGTCCGGCGGGCCTGTCGTCGGCCCGGTGGCCGGCGCCGTGCTCGGTGCCGGTGCCGTACTCGGTGCCGTGCGTCTCGGCCGGCATGTTCTCGGTGCAGCTGTCGCGCGCCTCCTGGGCGGCCCAGAAGGCGCGGGCCTCGGCGAGTTCACGCTCGCGCTCCTCGGCGAGCGCGGCGGCCACGGCGGACCGGATCTCCGCCTGGCTCGGGGACGTACGGGGCGCGGGCAGCGCGGTCCCGCCCGGGGCGCCGTGCGGTGCGGCCGCCGCGTCGAGGAGCTGCTCGCACAGCGAGTCCACCGCCCGGCGCAGACCGCGGACGGCGTACAGGGCCGCACCGCTCACCGCCGTGGCGACACCGGCGGTCAGCAGCAGGACGAGGGATATGGCGCTCACTGACGTACTCCCGTTGGGAACTGCGATCCCTGAATTCCTACCGCAGCCCGCCGGGAATCTCCTGTCGGAACGGGCGGTGAACACCCCCGAAAGGACGCCGGAAGGGCTCCGGGCGGGCGAACGGACCGTCCTGAGCAGGAAGAACACCGGCCCCGGAGGACATAGGTCACATCCTGGGCGAGCTTCGGTCTCACCGGGGTCTCAACGGGGTCTCAACGGCCTCTCCGGCGGATCCGGGGCCGGCCGGAGAAGCCGTCGGGACCCGGACGCCGGCGGGGACTTCGCCCGGGGGCGGGCTCAGCTCAGCCGCTCGACGACCATGGCCATGCCCTGGCCGCCGCCGACGCACATCGTCTCCAGGCCGAACTGCTTGTCGTGCCACTGGAGGGAGTTGATCAGGGTGGTGGTGATCCGGGCACCGGTCATGCCGAAGGGGTGGCCGACGGCGATGGCGCCGCCGTTGACGTTCAGCTTGTCCAGGTCGATGCCCAGATCCCGGTAGGAGGGGATCACCTGGGCGGCGAACGCCTCGTTGATCTCCACCAGGTCGATGTCGCCGATGGTCAGCCCGGCCAGCTTCAGGGCCCGCCGGGTGGCCTCCACCGGGCCGTAGCCCATGATCTCGGGCGACAGGCCGGAGACGCCGGTGGAGACGATCCGGGCCAGCGGCGTGACGCCCAGCTCGCGCGCCCTGGTGTCGGACATGATCACCAGGGCGGCGGCGCCGTCGTTGAGCGCGCAGCAGTTGCCCGCGGTGACCAGGCCGTCGGGGCGGAAGACCGGCTTGAGGCCCCGGACACCCTCCAGGGTGACGCCCGGGCGCGGCCCGTCGTCCCGTGAGACCACGGTGCCGTCGGGGAGGGTCACGGGGGTGATCTCGCGCTCCCAGAAGCCGGCGGCGATGGCCTTCTCGGCGAGGTTCTGCGACCGTACGCCGAACTCGTCCATCTCCTCGCGGGTCACGCCCTTGAGCCGGGCCAGGTTCTCGGCGGTCTGGCCCATGGCGATGTAGACGTCCGGCAGCAGTCCGTCCTCGCGCGGGTCATGCCAGCCCGCCCCCTCCTGTTCGGCGTGGGCGGCGGTACGGGCCTCGGCCTCGGCGAAGAGCGGGTTGTGGGTGTCGGGCAGGCCGTCGGAGGTGCCCTTGACCGAGCGGGAGACCGTCTCGACGCCGGCCGAGACGAACACGTCCCCCTCGCCCGCCCGGATGGCGTGCATCGCCATCCGGGTGGTCTGCAGGGAGGAGGAGCAGTAGCGGGTGACCGTGCAGCCCGGCAGGTGGTCCATGCCCAGCTGCACCGCGACGACCCGGCCCAGGTTGTGGCCCTGCTCGCCGCCGGGCAGGCCGCAGCCCAGCATCAGGTCGTCGATCTCGGCGGGGTCCAGCTGCGGCACCCGGTCGAGGGCGGCCCGTACCATCGCGGCGGTCAGGTCGTCCGGCCGCATGTCCTTGAGCGAGCCCTTGAAGGCGCGTCCGATCGGCGAGCGCACGGCGGAGACGATCACTGCTTCGGGCATCACTTGCTCCAGGGGACGGGGGCGGCGGACGGTGGACTTCTGGAAAGCTACCGATACGTATGGTGGTGGTCACGTCCCGCCGTGTGTGATTCGGACCTCTTTGCCGAGCGCCTGCTCACCCGTCTGCCGTACCGGGGTCCGGAGCCCGGTACGGCAGACGGGTGAGCAGGCGGACGAGCAGGCGTGTGGAGCCCGGTGCGGCGCGGCACCGGTGGTCAGGCGCCGGGGGAGTGCCCGGCGGCGGTCTCCGCCACCGGGGGCAGCCGCCGCCCGCGGCGGTGCTTCAGCAGCGCCCAGGGACTGCGGCCGCCCTGCACCGCCGCGACCTCCGTACCGCCCTCGTCCGCGGCGACGGCGGCGGCCCGGTCGACCGGGAGGATGCCCTCGCGGCGGGCGGCGTCCGGCCGCTCGTCCTCCGGCCACAGGCCCAGGGCGGCGCAGAGGGTGGGGAGGAAGGCCATGGCGGCGGTCGCGTACCCCTGTGCCGAAGGGTGGAAGCTGTCCGGGCCGAACAGCTCGCGCGGGTTCGCCCGGAACTCCGGGCCCAGCAGATCGCCCAGCGAGACGGTGCGGCCCCCCTGCGCCACCACCGCGATCGTCTGCGCCGCCGCGAGCTGCCGGCTCGCCCGGCGGACCAGCCAGCGCAGCGGGCGGTCGACAGGCTCGACCGTCCCCAGGTCCGGGCAGGTGCCCACCACGACCTCGCTGCCGGCCGCCCGCAGCCGGGCCACCGCGTCCGACAGCAGCCGCACCGACCGGGCGGGCGGCATCCGGTGGGTTACGTCGTTGGCGCCGATCATGACGGCGCACACGTCCGGCGCGCCGCCCGGGTCGCTCGCGCCGTCCTCACCGTTCACGGGGTGTCCGCCCAGCAGCAGTTCGGTCACCTGGCGGTCCAGGTCGTCCGAGCGGGCGCCCGGCACCGCCACGTTGCGCAGCCGCACCGGCCGCTCCGCCACCGCCGCCAGCCCCGAGGCCAGCAGCGCGCCCGGGGTCTGCCGGGTCCGGTGGACACCCTGCCCGGCGGCGGTGGAGTCGCCCAGCACCGCCAGCCGCAGCGGCGGGGGCTGTGCTCCGGGCCCGGTGCGCCCGAAGGCCGCGCCGTACAGCCCGTCCGCCCGGGGCGGTGGCTCGTCGGACTCGCCCACCCGCCGTCTGGCCAGCCGTGCCTGGGCCATCAGCAGGCCGACGGCGGCTCCGCCGAGCAGCCCCACGCCGCCGCCCCCGTAGGCCGCGGCGGCCGCGATCCGGCGGGCCGCTCTCGCCCGCTGTGCGCCCGTCATGCCCGGTGTGCCCGGCATGGGGAGCCTGACCGGCATGTTCGGCGTGCTCTGCATGTTCGGCATGTTCGGCATAGGGGGTCCTCCCGTGTCTGCGCCCGTGCGCCACCACCCGCCACTGATGGTGTGTTGCCCGGCGCGGCCCGTCGCGCAACGCGCGTCACCCGCCGGCTTCCCCGGCGGGGATCGGACCCTAGGCTGGCGGGTACGGGCAGGCGACGGCGACTGCCCCCGAGCGCGGAGAACCCAGGTGCAGTATCACGAGTCGATGATCGAGCTGGTCGGCAACACCCCGCTGGTCAGGCTGAACAGCGTGACGGCCGGGATCAGGGCCACCGTCCTGGCGAAGGTCGAGTACTTCAACCCCGGCGGCTCGGTGAAGGACCGGATCGCGCTGCGGATGATCGAGGCCGCCGAGCGCTCCGGCGAGCTGGCGCCGGGCGGTGTGATCGTCGAGCCCACCTCCGGCAACACCGGGGTCGGGCTGGCGATCGTGGCCCAGCGGAAGGGGTACCGCTGCGTCTTCGTCTGCCCGGACAAGGTGTCCACGGACAAGATCAACACCCTGCGGGCGTACGGCGCGGAGGTCGTCGTCTGCCCCACCGCGGTCGATCCCGGACACCCCGACTCCTACTACAACGTCTCCGACCGGCTGGTGCGCGAGACACCGGGTGCCTGGAAGCCCGACCAGTACAGCAACCCGGCCAACCCGCGCTCGCACTACGAGACCACCGGTCCCGAACTGTGGGAGCAGACGGACGGCCGGATCACCCACTTCGTGGCCGGCATCGGCACCGGCGGCACGGTCACCGGTACCGGCCGCTACCTCAAGGAGGTCTCCGGGGGGAAGGTGCGGATCGTCGGCGCCGACCCGGAGGGCTCGGTGTACTCGGGCGGCTCGGGGCGGCCCTACCTGGTGGAGGGCGTCGGCGAGGACTTCTGGCCCGACGCCTACGACCGGGAGATCACCGACGAGATCGTCGCCGTCTCCGACAAGGACTCCTTCCGGATGACCCGGCGGCTGGCGCGGGAGGAGGGGCTGCTGGTCGGCGGCTCCTGCGGGATGGCCGTCGTCGCGGCGCTGCGGGTTGCCGAGCGGCTCGGGGAGGACGACGTGGTCGTCGTCCTGCTGCCGGACGGCGGGCGCGGCTATCTGTCGAAGATCTTCAACGACGAGTGGATGGCGGACTACGGCTTCCTGGAGGAGGGCGAGCCCACCCAGGCCCGGGTCGCCGACGTGCTGCGCCACAAGGAGGGCGCGCTGCCCTCGCTGGTCCACATGCATCCGGAGGAGACGGTCGGCGAGGCCATCGAGGTGCTGCGCGAGTACGGCGTCTCGCAGATGCCCGTCGTCAAGCCGGGCGCCGGGCATCCGGACGTGATGGCGGCGGAGGTCGTCGGCTCGATCGTCGAGCGCGAGCTGCTGGAGGCGCTGTTCGCCCGGCGCGCCGAGCTGGACGACCCGCTGGAGAAGCACATGAGCGCGCCGCTGCCGCAGGTCGGTTCGGGCGAGCCGGTCGCCGACCTGATGGCGGTGCTGGGCGAGGCCGACGCGGCGACCGTGCTGGTGGAGGGCAAACCGACCGGGGTGGTCGGCCGTCAGGACCTGCTGGCGTTCCTGGCCCGGGGGGCGGGCGCCGGGAAGAGCACGGGGAGGAGCACGGGAAGGAACACGGAGGGGAACGCCCGGAAGAAGTAGCCGGTTGTCACGGCGCCGCAAAACGCGGTTAACACCGGTCGGGCACTGTGTGACGGGTCGGCGCGGGACTTTCCGGAGCGGCTCCCGGACTGTCCGCAGGCGCCTGGACGCGGGCCCGGTTCCTGACCCGGTCGCGTGTCCGACGCGGGGACCGCCGTCGTCCCGCCCTTGGTGTTCGCACCGGGGTGCGGCGGTCCCCGCGCAACTTCCCGGCCCGCCCGGCTCCCGGCGGTCCCCGACCGTCAGTCCGTCCGTCAGTCCCAGTCGCCGGAGGCCGTGCGGCGCTCCTCGCGCCGGGCCCGGGACCAGGGCAGGCGGTCCGCGGAGTGGACGGCGTTGACGCCGACGATCCCGGCCCAGCAGACCAGCAGCCCGGGCAGGTCCGCGTTCACGGCGGCGATCGCGGAGAGCGGGATGGCCAGGACGAGCGAGATCGCGGCCAGTCCGAAGACGGCGCCGGGCCCCTCCTGGGCCTGGTCTCCCCGCGGCGTCCGGGCGCCGCGGGCCACGACCGTCTGCTGCTCGGCCAGGTGCCGCCGCACCCGGCGGTCGATCACGGAGTCCAGCCGCTGGTCCACCTTCTCCAGGAAGGATTCGACCAGCTCGGACTCGTACTCCGGCCCGAGCTCCCCGCGCGTCTGCAGGGTGGCGTCGAGCTCTTTCCTCAACTCTGGGTCAGGGCCACGGGCATCCATGGCCACCACGCTACGGGCGCGGCCGCGCCGGGGCACTGGGGCTGTCCCCCGGAAACCGCCGGGGGAGACCGCCACGGGCCGGCGCCCGTACCGTGCCGGCACCGGACGCCGTCAACCCGCCTGGACCGGTTGGTCGGCACCTCCCACACAGCCGGGGGAGGCTCAGGAGCAGGCTCAGCGCGTGATGTGGCGGAGCGCAAGGTGTCCGGCGATGACCGCGTGGCAGGTCTCGCCGATGAGGGCACACACGACGGAGTCCCGTGCGCCGGGAGTCTGCTGGTGCGTGCGGAGGGCTTCGTCGAGGAGCGAGAAGGCCGAGACGCCCGCCAGGGTTCCGACGTGTGAGCTGATGCTGTGCACAAGGCCGGGCGGGACGCCGAGTTCGCCGACGACGCCGGACACGAGATTGGGGTTCGATTCGTGGATGCACAGCCGGTGCAGGTCGTCGAACGTCGAAAGGCCCAGTGCGCTGAGCCCCTGACGGGCGACGCCGGGGACGTGGCCGCGGAACGTGCTGCTGACCTCGCGGGCGCGGATGGTCATGTGCGGTGTGCTGCCGCCCGCGAGATTGACACGCCAGTCGTCGGCAACGGTCCGCCACCGGACGTCTTCGACGAGCCAGTCATGGCCGGACCCGTCGGCGTGGCCCACGACGACCGCGCCGGCTCCTTCTCCGAAGATCGCCTGGAAGAGCCAGGAGTTGATATCGGCGCGGTGAGTCGCGGGAGCCCGGCCCCGGGCGTGCGCGAACGGCATCAGGTCACTGGCGGCCGTGATGAGGACATAGGCGTCCGGGTCGTGGCGGGCCGCGGTGTGCCGGAGCAGAAAGCGGGCGTGCCTCAGTGCCACGAGGAGCCCGGCGCAGCCCGAGAGCATGATGTCGACCGGCAGGCCGGGCTTGTGGCAGCCCACGGCGCGGCGGCCGGCCGGCAACGCGAAGCTGGCCGCGTTGTCGGTGACCGCCCCGAAGTGGATATGCCCGGCGATGGAGCGGTCGCGTGCCAGCCGGCTTCCCGACGCCTCCTCGTGGCGGCTCAGCGCGGTGTCCATGGCCCGGGTGATCATCGCGAGGACGTCGGGGTTCGTGTCCGGTCTGGGAATCCTTGCCGCTGCTTCGGTCCAGTCGAGGTCGCCGGCGACGGCGGCCCGGGCCACAGCCGCGGTGGCGTGGGTGGTGGCCACCGACTCGATTCCCAGCTTGTCCTTGAGGAAGGAGACAGGAAGATCGCTCTCCCCGGTCTGCGACCGTGCCGGGCGGATTCCCCCGAGGATCCCGTCAGTGGGAACGAGCGTGCCGAACTCCTTGCCCACCGGACCGTATCCCGGGACGATCGCGCACACGGCCTTGACGGCGATGCGGTCCGTCGAGTCCAGGCCGCTCCAGAATTCGCTGCCGTCCGGCATGGCTGCCTCCTCGCTTCGGTTGGCTGCTTCGGGTTGCCAACGAGCCCCAGCCCTCTGAGGACACTGCTGAGCGCCCCGGCCGCCGGCGCCTCCTCGCCCGCCGCGACCGCCGCACTCGCCCGCTGCCGCTGCTGCTCGGCCACCCCGGCCACCCCGCGGACCCTGGTGAAGACCGTGGACCCTCGTTGGAGCATGCTGAAGAGGACCGGTCGAGGACGAGAGTGGGTGAGCGCGGGTGGAGACGGTGAACGGTGCGGGCGCGCGGCTGCTGGAGCTGTTCGAGGGCCACCGGCTGACCCCCACCCAGCGGCGGATCGCCCACTGCATGGTGCGGCACGCGGCCGAGGCGCCGTTCCTGTCCAGCGTGGAGCTGGCGGAGCTGGCGGGGGTGAGCCAGCCCTCGGTGACCCGCTTCGCCGTGGCGCTGGGCTTCGACGGATATCCGGCGCTGCGCAGGAGGCTGCGCGAGGCGCTGCCCGCGTCCGGCGGCGTCCGGGACGGCGCGGGCGGGCCCGGCGAGCCGGCCGGCGGCGGTGCCGGGGAGGGCGTCCGCAACACCTGGCAGCAGGCCGTGCACGCCGAGATCGAGAACCTGCGCCGGCTCGCCGCGCAGCTCGCCGACCCCGCCCCCGTCACCGCGGCCGGCCGGCTGCTGGCCGCCTCCCGGCCGCTGCCCGTCCTGGGCCTGCGGGCCGCCGCCGCCCAGGCGCGCGGCTTCGCCTACTTCGCCGCCAAGGTGCACCCGGACGTACGGCTGCTGGACGAGGGCGGCTCGATGCTGGAGGACCGGCTCGACACGGCGGTACGGGCCGGGGCGAGCGCCCTGCTGTGCTTCGCGCTGCCGCGCCACCCGCGCGAGACGGTGGCGGCCCTGGAACGGGCCCGGACCGCCGGGCTGCGGGTCGTCACCGTCGCCGACAGCCTCTTCGCGCCCGTCGCCGGCCCGGGTGACGTGCTGCTGCCCGCCGCCGTCGGGACCGGGCTGTCCTTCGACACCGTGTGCGCCCCCATGCTGCTGGGACGGGTGCTGCTGGAGGCGATGTGCGACGGGCTGCCCGACGCACAGGCCCGGCTGGAGGAGTTCGACGCCCGGGCGGCCGAGCGCGGGCTGTTCGCCGACTGACCCGGCCACCGGTCTGGCCACCGGAGTGGTCCGTCGCCGGGACCCGCCGGAGCCCGCCGGGATTCCTCAGCGGATTCTCATTCTTCCTGACTACGCTTTTTCCGACCGACCAGTCCCGGGCGCGCCGCCGCGGCGGTCCCGCGGCGGCGCGCCCGGGCGAACGAGAGAGGCACCGAGGCGAAGGAGGACTGTCGTGGGGCGCGGGGCGTATGCACTGGCGAGAGTGGCGGTGTACGTACGGACGGCGGGCATCGCGCTGTGGTGGACCGGAGTGGCGGCGGCGGGCGCCGGGCTCGCGTTCCCGGGGCTGACCGGGCGGCGGATCGGGGTGCTGTCCGGGGCCGCGCTGTTCCTGCTGGCCGCCGTCGCCGCCTTCCTGGTGCGCCGCCGCCGGTGCGCGGGGCTGATCAGGGCCGCCTCCAGGGCGGGCAAGTGGGTGGTGCTGCACGACCGGAAGGTGACCGTGCGCGCCTGGCTGCGGTCCCGCCGGTGGTGGCTGGCCGCGGCCTTCCTGGTGGCGGTGGGCTCGTCCGCCGCGGTGCCGGCCGCCGGCGGCATGCTGCTGTCCGGGGCCGGCGCCGGCCTGTGGGCGAAGGCGGTGTGGCTGGGCCGCTGGGAGCGCCGCCACGAGCAGTTGCTGTGGATCCGTCCGGAGTGGGCGGCCGGCCGCAGCCCGGCCCGCAAGGACGTACGCGGCTGGCTGACCACCGGGCCGCTGGCCGGGGACGCCGCGCCGGGCGGTGCGCCGCGCCGGGCCGCGGCGGCCGCCGCCCGGGAGCGCCGGCCCCGGGCCAGGGTCACGGCCGCGGCGCGCTGAGCGTCCCGCGACGCCGGGCCCCGCGGGGCGTTCGCGGCGGCCGGGTGGCGGGAGGAGCCCTCCCGCCACCCGGCCGCCGCCGCGTTTGCGCCGCGCGCGGGCGCCGGTCCCCGTTGACTGGTTCTATTCACTGCCTAGAGTGGCTGTAGCGGCCGATTCAACGGAGGGCAGGGGACGATGGCAGGACCGTCACAGGAGCCGGGCCCGCGGACCGTACGGGCCCCGCGCGGCACCGCGCCGACCGCCCGGGGCTGGCCGCAGGAGGCCGCCCTGCGGATGCTGATGAACAACCTCGACCCCGAGGTGGCCGAGCACCCCGAGAAGCTCGTCGTCTACGGCGGCACGGGGAAGGCGGCGCGCGACTGGCCCTCCTACGACGCCATGGTGCGCACCCTGACCACCCTGGGGCCGGACGAGACGATGCTCGTCCAGTCCGGCCGGCCGGTCGGTGTGCTGACCACCCACGAGTGGGCGCCGCGGGTGCTGATCGCCAACTCCAACCTGGTGGGCGACTGGGCCACCTGGGAGGAGTTCCGCCGGCTGGAGGCCCTCGGGCTGACCATGTACGGCCAGATGACGGCCGGGTCCTGGATCTACATCGGAACCCAGGGCATCCTCCAGGGCACCTACGAGACCTTCGCCGCCGTCGCCGCCAAGCGCTTCGGCGGCTCGCTGGCCGGGACGGTCACCCTGACCGCCGGGCTCGGCGGGATGGGCGGCGCCCAGCCGCTGGCGGTCACCATGAACGGCGGCGTCGCCCTCTGCGTCGACTGCGATCCGCGCGCGATCGAGCGCCGTATCGCGCACGGCTACCTGGACGTGCGCGCCGACTCCCCCGACGAGGCCCTGCGCCTGGCGGAGGACGCCCGCACCGCGCGGCGCCCGCTGTCCGTCGGCGTCCTGGGCAACGCCGCCGAGGTGGTGCCCCGGCTGCTGGCGGCCGGCGCGCCCGTCGACATCGTCACCGACCAGACCTCCGCCCACGACCCGCTGAGCTATCTGCCGCTGGGCGTGGACTTCGCGGACATGGCCGCCCTCGCGGCGGAGAAGCCCGCCGAGTTCACCGCCCGGGCCCGGGAGTCGATGGCCCGTCATGTCGAGGCGATGGTCGGCTTCAAGGACGCGGGAGCCGAGGTCTTCGACTACGGCAACTCCATCCGGGGGGAGGCCAGGACGGCGGGCTACGGGCGCGCGTTCGACTTCCCGGGCTTCGTGCCCGCCTACATCCGGCCACTGTTCTGCGAGGGGAAGGGTCCCTTCCGCTGGGCCGCCCTCTCCGGCGACCCGCGGGACATCGCGGCCACCGACCGGGCCGTCCTCGACCTCTTCCCCGAGAACGAGTCCCTGGCCCGCTGGATCCGGCTGGCCGGGGAGAAGGTGCGCTTCCAGGGGCTGCCCGCCCGCATCTGCTGGCTCGGCTACGGGGAGCGGGACCGGGCCGGGGAGCGCTTCAACGACATGGTGGCCTCCGGTGAGCTGGCGGCGCCGGTCGTCATCGGCCGCGACCACCTGGACTGCGGCTCGGTGGCCTCCCCGTACCGCGAGACCGAGGCCATGCGCGACGGCTCCGACGCCGTCGCCGACTGGCCGCTGCTCAACGCCATGGTCAACGTGGCCTCCGGCGCCTCCTGGGTCTCCGTCCACCAGGGCGGCGGGGTCGGCATGGGGCGTTCGATCCACGCCGGGCAGGTCACCGTCGCCGACGGCACACCGCTGGCCGGGGAGAAGATCCGCCGGGTGCTGACCAACGACCCGGGCACCGGCGTCATCCGGCATGTCGACGCCGGGTACGAGCGGGCCGGGGAGGTCGCCGCCGAGTGCGGCGTCCGGGTCCCGATGCGGGAGGGCGGCGCGTGAGCACGGCACCGGCGGCCGACGGGCCGGCCTCCCCCGGGGGGTGGCGGCCGGGCGCCCCGTTCCAGGAGATGTGGCGGGAACTGCTGCCCGTCGGCCGGGCGTCCGGCGGGGGCTGGTGGCGCCACGCCTGGACCGGCGCGGACGCCGAGTGCCGGGAGTGGTTCCGGCGGCAGGCCGCCGCGCGCGGGCTGGCCTACGAGGTGGACCGCAACGGCAACCAGTGGGCCTGGCTGGGCGGCCCGGAGAAGGGCGGCGGCGGGACCGGCGGGGACACCGGGGGTGCCGGGGGAGCCGTGGTGACCGGTTCACACCTGGACTCCGTCCCCGGCGGCGGCGCCTTCGACGGCCCTCTCGGGGTCGTCTCCGCCTTCGCCGCCCTGGACGAACTGCACGGCAGGGGAACGCGCCCGGCCAGGCCGCTGGCCGTGGCGAACTTCGCCGACGAGGAGGGCGCCCGGTTCGGGGTGGCCTGCGTCGGCTCCCGGCTGGCCACCGGGCAGCTCACCGCCGAGCGGGCCCGCGGGCTGCGCGACGCGGACGGGGTGACGCTGGCCGAGGCCATGGAACGGGCCGGGCACGACCCCGGCGCGCTCGGTCCGGATCCCGGACGGCTCGCCCGCGTCGGCGCGTTCGTCGAGCTCCACATCGAGCAGGGCCGCCGCCTCGCCGCCGCCGGCGGTGACCACCCGGTGGGTGTCGCCTCCGCGATCTGGCCGCACGGCCGCTGGCGGTTCGACTTCCACGGCGCGGCCGACCACGCCGGCACCACCGCCCTGGCCGACCGCCGCGACCCGATGCTGACCTACGCCAACACCGTGCTGGCCGCCCGCAAGAAGGCCCGGCTGGCCGGGGCGCTGGCCACCTTCGGCAGGGTCGCCGTCGAGCCGAACGGCGTCAACGCCATCGCCTCCCTGGTCCGCGGCTGGCTCGACTCCCGCGCCCCCGACGAGGAGACCCTCGCCGCCGTCGTCGCCGAGATCGAGCGGGTGGCGGCCGAGCGCGGCGCACGCGACGGGGTGCGGGTGGCCGTCACCCGGGAGTCCTTCACCTCCGAGGTGGAGTTCGACCACGGACTGCGGGACCGGCTGGCCCGGCTGCTGGGCGGTGCGCCCGCCCTGCCCACCGGCGCGGGCCACGACGCGGGCGTGCTGTCCGCCGCCGTCCCCGCCGCCATGCTCTACGTGCGCAATCCCACCGGCGTCTCCCACTCGCCCGCCGAGCACGCCGGGGAGGACGACTGCGCCGCCGGGGTACGGGCCCTCGCCGACGTGCTGGAGGACCTGGCGTGCGGCTGACCGCGAAGGGCCCCGGCAGCTCCGCCGGCCCCCGGGACCGGACGGAGCCCGGGCCCGCCTACTGGGCCGAGTACGCCTGGCTCGGCGGCACGGTGGAGCCGGGCGTACTGATCGAGACGGCCGGCGGCCGCATCGCCGCCGTCCGCACCGGGACGCCCGGCCCGCCGCCCGGCGCCGAGCCGCTGCGCGGCCTGACCCTCCCGGGCCTGGCCAACGCCCACTCCCACGCCTTCCACCGCGCCCTGCGCGGCACCGTCCAGCTCGGCTCCGGGACCTTCTGGACCTGGCGCGAGGTGATGTACTCCGTCGCCGACCGGCTCACCCCCGAGAGCTACTTCTCGCTGGCCAGAGCCGTCTACGCGGAGATGGCCCTGGCGGGCATCACCTGTGTGGGCGAGTTCCACTACGTCCACCACGCCCCCGGCGGCCTCCCCTACGACGACCCCAACGCCATGGGGCACGCCCTGATCGCGGCCGCCGCCGAGGCGGGCATCCGCATCACCCTCCTGGACACCTGCTACCTGGCCGCCGGCTTCGGCACCCGCACCGGCACCCGCACCGGCATCCGCACCGCCCGCCGCGGCCGGCCGCTGGACCGCCACCAGCTCCGCTTCGGCGACGGCAGCGCCGCCGCCTGGGCCGAGCGGGCCGCCGCCCTGGCCCCGGACGGGGAGCACGCCCGGGTGGGCGCGGCGATCCACTCGGTGCGCGCCGTGCCCGCCGGTGAGCTGGCCGCCGTCGCCGGCTGGGCCCGGGAGCGGGGCGCGCCCCTGCACGTCCACCTCTCCGAGCAGCCCGCCGAGAACGATGCCTGTCTGGCCGCCCACGGCCGCACGCCCACCCGGCTGCTGGCCGACCACGGGGTGCTCGGCCCCGGGACCACCGCCGTCCACGCCACCCATCTCACCGAGGACGACATCGCCCTCCTGGGCGGCTCCGGAACCGGGGTGTGCCTGTGCCCCACCACCGAGCGCGACCTCGCCGACGGCATCGGCCCGGCGGCCGAACTGGACCGCGCGGGTGTGCCGCTGTGCCTGGGCACCGACAGCCATGCCGTGATCGACCTGCTGGAGGAGGCCCGCGCCATGGAGCTGAACGAACGGCTGCGCAGCCGCGCCCGGGGCCACTGGACCGCCGGCCGGCTGCTGCGCCACGCCACCGAGGACGGTCACGCCGCCCTGGGCTGGCCGGACGCGGGGCGGCTGGAGGCGGGCCGGCTCGCCGATCTCACCACCGTCGCCCTGGACTCGGTGCGCACCGCCGGACCGGCGCCCCGGCTGGCGGCCGAGGCGGCCGTATTCGCGGCGACCGGCGCCGATGTACGCCACACGGTCGTCGGCGGTCGCCATGTGGTGCGCGAAGGAGTACACCGGAGCGTGCCGGACGTCCCCGCGGCCCTGGTGGACGCCATCCAGCAAGGAGCCCGCAGATGAGCACCAGCACCACGGACAGCACCACGGACACCCCCCTCGGCACCGCCGGCAGCACTCTCATCACCGGCATCGCCACCCTGGTCACCAACGATCACCACCTTCCGGGCACCTCCCCCGACGACCCCCTCGGCCTGCTCCGGGACGCGGCCGTCGTCATCGAGGGCGACCGGATCGCCTGGGTCGGTACGGAGAGTCAAGCACCCGCCACTGACAGTCGCCTCCGGGCGGGCGGCCGGACCCTGCTCCCCGGTTTCGTCGACTCCCACTCGCACCTGCTCTTCGGCGGCGACCGCACCGAGGAGTTCGGCGCCCGGATGTCCGGCCGCCCCTACACCGCCGGCGGCATCCGCACCACCGTGGAGGCCACCCGTGCCACCTCCGGCGAACGGCTCGCCGCGGGACTGGAGCGCCATGTCGAGGAGGCGCTGCACCAGGGCACCACCACCCTGGAGACCAAGTCGGGCTACGGCCTGACGGTCGAGGACGAGCTCCGCGCCCTGCGGATCGCCGAGGAGCACGTGGACGAGACCACCTTCCTCGGCGCCCATGTCGTGCCGCCCGAGTACGCCGCCGACCCGGACGGCTACGTCGACCTCGTCACCGGCCCGATGCTGGCCGCCTGCGCCCCGCACGCCCGCTGGGTGGACGTCTTCTGCGAGCGGGGCGCCTTCGACGGCGACCAGGCCCGCGCCGTCCTCACCGCCGGGATCGCCCGCGGGCTGACCCCGCGCGTCCACGCCGGGCAGCTCGGCCCCGGTCCCGGCGTCCGGCTGGCCGTGGAGCTGGGTGCCGCCTCCGCCGACCACTGCACCCACCTCACCGGCGCCGACGTCGACGCGCTGGCGGGCAGCCGTACGGTCGCCACACTGCTGCCCGGCTGCGAGTTCTCCACCCGCTCGCCCTACCCCGACGCCCGCCGGCTGCTGGCCGCGGGCGTCACCGTCGCGCTGGCCACCGACTGCAACCCGGGCTCGTCGTACACCAGCTCCATGCCGTTCTGCGTCGCCGTGGCCGTGCGGGAGATGGGCATGACCCCCGACGAGGCGGTGTGGGCCGCCACCGCGGGCGGCGCCGCGGCCCTGCGCCGCATCGACATCGGGCGGATCACCCCCGGCGCCCGCGCCGACCTGGTGCTGCTGGACGCGCCCTCGCACGTCCACCTCGCCTACCGGCCCGGCGTCCCGCTGGTGGCGGCGGTGTGGCAGCGGGGCGCCCGCGTCCGGTGAGCGGCACACCGCGGGGCGGCGGTATGGCGGCGGGGGAGCCGCGCGCCGCTGTGACGAACGGCACATCCGGCTGCCGGAGACGTCTCCGGCAGCCGGACGCACGGGCGGGGACGGGGCGGAACGGGCGCTGCCACCCCCCGGCGCGGGCGTCACTCCTCGACGAGCAGGCCCTTGCGGAGTTTGCCCAGTGTCCGCGCGAGCAGACGGGAGACATGCATCTGGGAGATACCGAGCTCCTCACCGATCTCGGACTGGGTCATGTTCGCCACGAAGCGCAGGGAGAGGATCCTGCGGTCGCGCGGTGAGAGATCGGCGATCAGCGGCTTGAGGGACGCCACGTACTCGATGCCCTCCAGACCGTGGTCCTCGTATCCGATGCGGTCCGCGAGGGCGCCCTCCGTCTCGTCCTCCTCGGGCTGGGCGTCGAGGGAGCTGGCGGTGTACGCGTTGCTCGCCGCCATGCCCTCGACCACCTCCTCGCGGGAGATGTCCAGCCGGTCGGCCAGCTCGCCGACGGTGGGGGAGCGGTCGAGCTGCTGGGCGAGCTCGTCCCCGGCCTTGGCCAGGTCCAGCCGGAGCTCCTGCAGCCGCCGCGGGACGCGCACCGACCAGGAGGTGTCGCGGAAGAACCGCTTGATCTCGCCCACGATCGTCGGCATCGCGAAGGTCGGGAACTCGACCCCGCGGCCGAGTTCGAACCGGTCGATGGCCTTGATCAGGCCGATGGTGCCGACCTGGACGATGTCCTCCATGGGCTCGCTGCGGGAACGGAACCGGGAGGCGGCGAACTTCACCAGGGCGAGGTTCAGCTCGACGAGGGTGTTGCGGACGTACGCGTACTCGTGGGTGCCCTCCCGCAGTGTTTCGAGGCGGGCGAAGAGGGTCCTGGACAGAGCCCGGGCGTCCACCGCGCCGACCTCGGCGTACGGCGGGACCCCGGACATCCCGGGGATCCCGGGGAGCCCGGCCGGCTCCGGAAGGCCGTCCCCGGCCCCCTCGGGCGGGGCGGGCGACGACGCGGCGGGCGTTTCGTCGAGCCGGGGTGACATGGCGTCCTCCATGGTTCTCGGCATATGGCTGCCGGAGCCGTTGCTGTCCTGCCGGGTGCGGCGCCTCCGAGCCGACGCGGTGTTGACACGATGTTGGTACGGCGTTCCGATGTTTCTCCTACGCCTACCTGCTCTCCCGGGGACATGGCAAGTGCTGGTTGTCCGAATATGACCCAATGTGCTGGTTGTGCGGCTACCGGTTGCGGCTGTAAGGGCGTAGTGTTCGAACGTCCGACTTCGGACAGGCAGGGATCGGCCACTAATCGACTTTGAAGGGGTGTGCATGGACCGCGGGATGCCCGGCAGCACCAGCCACCGGGGCCGGCTGACGGTCGAAGTGGAGCGCCACGGCGCGAGTCTGGTGGTGACACCGGACGGTGAGCTCGACCACCACACCGCCGATCTGCTGCGCGAACCGCTGGAGCGCG
The DNA here is from genome assembly GCF_002794255.1 of Streptomyces carminius. Taxonomy (GTDB): domain Bacteria; phylum Actinomycetota; class Actinomycetes; order Streptomycetales; family Streptomycetaceae; genus Streptomyces; species Streptomyces carminius. The sequence goes on along the minus strand of NZ_PGGW01000063.1, from coordinate 59,986 downwards.
CGCTCGAGGACGGGTGCAAGCTGATCGTCGTGGACTGCTCGCGACTGGAGTTCTGCGACTCCACCGGGCTCAACGTCCTCCTCGGGGCCCGGCTGAAGGCGGAGGCCGCCGGCGGTGGCATCCATCTGGCCGGAATGCGCCCTGTCGTGGCCAGGGTCTTCGAGATCACCGGCGCCGACGGTGTGTTCGCTCTGCACGAAACGCTGGCGGACGCGCTGAAGGAGACGGCACAGTCCTGAGGGGCTGCTCCGTCCATATACCGGATCCGTGACCAGAGTGTTACACCAGGATCATGATTCCGGTGAAAACAAGGGGTGTTCTCCTGGCCCGGGAGGGCAGGAGAGTCCCTGGAATACCCCCTGATGCAGTTGTCCGCGGACCAGGCGAAAACCGATGAATTGGTCAAACGGTGAGGTGAAGCACTCATGAGCACCACCCGGCCGCAACCAGCGGGCGATCGCGGCCCGGAGCCGGAAGGCACCGCCGCGACCGCAGCCGCACCGGCCGGCCAGGTGCGCGAGATGCGCCAGGTACGGCGGCTACGGCTGATGGGGGCCAGTGGCGCTGTGCCCCGCGCCCGTGACTTCACCCGCCAGGCGCTCAACGACTGGGGTTGGCTGCCCGCCGCCAACGCCGAACAGCGCGCCGTGGCCGAGGACGCCCTGCTCGTCGTCTCCGAACTGGTGACCAACGCCTGCCTGCACGCCGACGGACCCGAAGAGGTGCGGATAGGCCTGGGCGCCAAGGTGCTCAGGATCGAGGTCGCCGACCGCGGCGCGGGCCTGCCGTCCCCCCGCACCCCGCACCGCCCCGGGCGGCCGGGCGGACACGGCATGTTCATCGTCCAGCGGCTGTGCATGGACTGGGGCGTGGTACGGCACCCGGACGGCGCCGCCGGGAAGACGGTCTGGGCCGAGCTGGCCGGACCGTCCGACGAGTCCTGAGCCCCGGATCCCGCCCAGGTCCCGGCCTCCGGGGCCGCCGCCCCCGGCCGGAACGGACGTCACCGCCCGGTCGCGGCCCGCTTGCTTCTTACTTCACACCGCTCATCAGGGCACGGATCCGCCCGGCCGCCGTCATGAAGGCCAGACCGGCGGCCACCGCGACGAGACCCCACATCGTGTAGTACGCCGCGTCACCCATCGGCTCGTTGAGCCGGGTCGCCCAGCCGTTGAGGGCGTTGCCGGTGGCGGTGGCCAGGAACCACAGCCCCATGATCTGGCCGACGAACCGCTTCGGGGCCAGCTTGGTCGACAGGGACAGTCCCACCGGGGACAGGCACAGCTCGCCGAGTGTCTGCAGCAGGTACACGCCCAGCAGCCAGAAGACCGTGACCTTCCCGGTCGCGCTGTTCGCCGCCGCGGCGCCCGCCAGGCCCATCAGCCCGAAGGATCCGCCGACCAGCAGCATGGCCAGGGCGAACTTCATCGGCGCGCCGGGCTCGCGGTGGCGCCGGGCCAGCCAGACCCAGGCGCTCGCGAACAGTGGCGCCAGCACGATGATCATGGCCGGATTGACCGACTGGAACCACGAGGCCGGGAACTCCCAGCCGCCGATGGTGCGGTCGGTCTCGGTGTTCGCGAAGATCGTCAGCAGTGAGCCGGACTGGTCGTAGATCATCCAGAACAGCACGGCGGTGACGAAGAACCAGACGAACGCCTGCACCCGCGTCCGGTCCGGACCGGTCAGTTCCGGGTTGCGGAACATCGAGGCGAAGTACAGCACCGGCACGACGACGCCGAGGACGGCCAGGAAGTTCACCACGTGCTCGATGTCGTAGGTGCCCAGGGCGAGGTCCGCCAGCAGGGCGGCGGCGGCCAGAGAGGTCCACAGGGCGGCCCTGCGCAGCACGGTGCGCCTCTCCTCGGGGGAGGCGGGGGTGCCGGGCCGCAGCCCGACGTCACCGAGGTGGCGGGCGCCCAGCACGTACTGGACCATGGCCAGGGTCATGCCGACACCGGCGACGGCGAAGCCCAGGTGCCAGTCGACGTTCTCCCCGAGGTAGCCGACCACCAGCGGCGCGAGCAGGGCGCCGATGTTGATCGACATGTAGAAGACGGTGAAGCCGGCGTCTCGGCGGGCGCCGGGGAGGCCCTCGTAGAGCCCGCCGACCATCGCCGAGATGTTCGGCTTGAGCAGTCCGGTGCCGACCGCGATCAGGCCGAGCCCGGTGAAGAACGCCACGTCGGACGGGATCGCCAGGGTGTAGTGGCCCGACGCGATCACGATGCCGCCGACCAGGACGGCCCTGCGGGCGCCCCAGAGGCGGTCGGCCACCCAGCCGCCGGGCATGGCGGCCATGTAGACGACGGCGTTGTAGACGCCGTAGATCGCCGCGGCCAGGGCCTCGCGGCCGGCCAGCGGGCCCTCCAGCACGCCCGCGATCAGGTAGAGGACGAGGATGGCGCGCATTCCGTACCAGGAGAAGCGCTCCCACATCTCCGTCATGAAGAGGGTGGCCAGACCGCGCGGGTGGCCGAAGAAGGTCCCGCCGGTGGTGCCGGCGGGCCCCCTCGTCAGGCTGGACGCCATGGTGGTGGTTCCTTGCTGGGTCGGGGCCGGCCGGGACGCGCGCGACGCGGTGCGCGTGCGCCCGGGCGGTGGGGTCGGCCGCGGTCCCCGCGTGTCCGCGGCGGGCGCGTGCCCGCCCGGTGCGGGGGCGACGGGTCGGTGAGGCGTCACCGCAGCCGCAGCCGCAGCCGGGACCGGGCGGGTGACACCCGGCCGCCGGGGGTCCGGCGCCCGACGGCGTCCGGCAGGTGCCGGAGACCCGGGCGGGGGCGGCGCCTCGCGCAGGTTAACGCCGCTCCGGGACGGAACCTTGCCGACGATCCGGCCGAAGAGGCGCGTTTCACACCATCGGCGGGGAAACGGCACGGATCCGCACGACTCCCTCACACCCGGTCTGGGCGATTTCCGCGAGGTCTACCATCGGGCCATGACCCGAGTACTGCTCGCCGAGGATGACGCATCCATCTCGGAACCGCTGGCCCGTGCCCTGCGCCGCGAAGGGTACGAGGTCGAGGTGCGCGAGGACGGCCCCGGCGCGCTGGAGGCCGGCCGGGGCGGGGAGGTCGATCTGCTCGTGCTCGACCTCGGGCTGCCGGGCATGGACGGGCTGGAGGTCTGCCGCCGGCTCCGTACCGCGGGACACACCTTCCCGGTCCTGGTGCTGACCGCCCGGGCCGACGAGGTGGACACCGTCGTCGGCCTGGACGCGGGCGCCGACGACTACGTCACCAAGCCGTTCCGGCTGGCCGAACTGCTCGCCCGGGTACGGGCCCTGCTGCGGCGCGGGGCGGTCGAGCCCGCCCAGCAGCCCGTCGCCACCCACGGAGTGCGCATCGACGTGGAGTCGCACCGGGCATGGATGGGGGAGGAGGAACTCCAGCTCACCGCGAAGGAGTTCGACCTGCTGCGGGTGCTGGTGCGCGACGCGGGCCGGGTCGTCACCCGCGACCAGCTCATGCGCGAGGTGTGGGACACCACCTGGTGGTCGTCGACCAAGACCCTCGACATGCACATCTCCTGGCTGCGCAAGAAACTCGGCGACGACGCGGCCAACCCCCGCTACATCTCCACCGTCCGGGGCGTCGGCTTCCGCTTCGAGAAGGAGTGACCGGCGGCCCGCGGGGCCCGGGGGAGCCCCGAAGCCCCGGAGAACTCCCGCACAGCCCCCCGGGAAGACCTGGAAGGACTGACGTCGAGCCGTGCGCAGACGCCTGATCAACTCCATGCTGGCAGTGGTGCTCGTCGTGGTCGCCGTCTTCGGCATCTCGCTGGTCGTCATCGAGACCCGCACCATCGAGGAGAGCGCCTACGAGAGCGTCCGCTCCGACGCCGCGCGGCTGGTGTCGGTGGTCGACAGCCGGCTCGTCGCCGGGGAGGCGGTGACCGCCGAGACCATGCGCTCCCAGGTGCCCGAGGACCGCTACGTGCGCATCACGCTCCCCGGGCAGCCCGCCATCGAACTGGGCGAACGCCCCGAGGGCGGGGCCATCGAGGGGACCGCCGCCGACCCCGGCCGGGTGCGGATCACCGTCCAGCAGTCCAGCGGCACGGTCCGCGCGGAGGTGGGCCGCACCCTGCTGATCATCCTGGCGGTGGCGCTGATCGCGGTGGTCGCCGCGGTGATCCTGGCGGTGCGCCAGGCCCGCCGGGTCGCGGCCCCGCTCACGGATCTGGCCGAGGCCGCCGAGCGGCTCGGCTCCGGGGACCCCAGGCCCCGGCACCGGCGCTACGGGGTGCCCGAGCTGGACCGGGTGGCGGACGTGCTGGACGCCAGCGCCGAGCGGATCGCCCGGATGCTCACCGCCGAGCGGCGGCTGGCCGCCGACGCCTCCCACCAGCTGCGTACCCCGCTGACCGCGCTGTCCATGCGGCTGGAGGAGATCGTCACGGCGGCGGACTCCATCGAGGTGGCCGACGCCTCCCCGGCCACCGTCCACGGCGCCACCGCCACCATCCGGGAGGAGGCCGTGGTCGGGCTCGCCCAGGTGGAGCGGCTCACCGACGTGGTGCAGCGGCTGCTGACCAAGTCGCGCGACCCGGCCCTGGGCTCGTCGGTGGGCTTCGACCTGGACGAGGTGGTCAAGCAGCAGATCGAGGAGTGGCGTCCGGCGTACCGCAAGGCGGGCCGGGCCATAGTCCGCTCCGGGCGGCAGGGGCTGCGGGCGGTGGGTACCCCCGGCGCGATGGCCCAGGTGCTGGCCACCCTCATCGAGAACGCCCTGATGCACGGGGACGGCGCGGTCGCGCTGCGCACCCGGATCGCGGGCAACCAGGTGGTGGTCGAGGTGACCGACGAGGGGCCGGGCGTCGATCCGGAGCTGGGCTCGCGGGTCTTCGAGCGGACGGTCAGCGGACACAACTCCACCGGTCTGGGGCTGGCCGTCGCCCGCGACCTGGCGGAGGCGGACGGCGGGCGGCTGGAGCTACTTCAGCAGCATCCGCCGGTCTTCGCCCTCTTCCTCAGCCGGGAGGCCGAGGAGCCGCCCGGACACTGAACCACCGGCGCCGCCGGCCCCGCCGCGGAAGACCCAGGTGCGGTACGACCAGAAGCGGAAGACCGTGGCGACGCCCATGCCGACGATGTTCTTGGCGACGTTGTCCGCGAGCGGCGAGGTGAAGCCCAGACCGTAGTGCGAGATCGCCAGGGCACCGTTCTCTATCACCATGCCGATACCGCTGAACAGCAGGAACAGCCCCGCCTCCCGGTGCATCCGGCGTTTGTCGGTGTGCCGGTAGGTCCAGTAGCGGTTGCCCAGGTAGTTGGTGGCGATGGCGACCGCCGTGGCCGCCACCCCCGACCGCACCGGGGCCAGTCCCAGGACGTTGATGCACAGGTTGAACACCGCGACGTTGACGAGGAAGCCGAGGGCCCCCACGGTGCCGAACTTCGCCAGCTCGCGCCGCAGCCGCAGCAGCCGGGGCAGCAGTCGCGAGTACGGTGCGCGCCGTTCGCCCATGGTGATCCACTCGCCCCGTTCCCCGGCCCTCGCGGGTCCGCCGTCGGCATACCTCGGTCCCCCAGGGTCGCCATGCTAACCGCGTGTCTGTGCCGGACGGAGTACCCGCAGGTCCGGCCGCTAGGCTACGGACGTGGCATTTCCAGTGATCGGCATGGTGGGCGGCGGACAGCTCGCGCGGATGACCCATGAAGCGGGCATCCCGCTCGGCATCAGGTTCCGGCTGCTCAGTGACACCCCGCAGGACTCCGCCGCCCAGGTGGTGAACGACGTCGTCGTCGGCGACTACCGCGATCTGGACACCCTGCGCGCCTTCGCCCGGGGCTGCGACGTGATCACCTTCGACCACGAGCACGTCCCCACCGAGCACCTGCGCGCCCTGGAGGCCGAGGGCGTCAAGGTGCGGCCCGGCCCCGACGCCCTGGTGCACGCACAGGACAAGGGCGTGATGCGGGCGAGGCTGACGGAGATCGGCGTGCCCTGCCCGCGCCACCGGATCGTGGCCGACCCGGCCGACGTGGCGCGCTTCGCGGCGGAAGGAGCCGCGGGGGAAGGGGACGCGCCGGGCGGGGACGGCTGGCCCGTCGTCCTCAAGACCGTCCGCGGCGGCTACGACGGCAAGGGCGTGTGGGTGGTGCGCTCCGCGGCGGAGGCCGCCGAGCCCTTCCGGGCGGGCGTGCCGGTGCTGGCCGAGGAGAAGGTGGACTTCGTCCGGGAACTGGCCGCCAACGTGGTGCGCTCCCCGCACGGCCAGGCCGTCGCGTACCCGGTGGTGGAGTCGGTCCAGGTGGACGGCGTCTGCGACACCGTGATCGCCCCGGCGCCCGACCTGCCCGGGGAGCTGTCCGGACAGGCCCAGCGACTGGCTCTGACGGTCGCGCGGGAACTGGACGTCACCGGCCACCTGGCGGTCGAGCTGTTCCAGACCCGGGACGGCCGCATCCTGGTCAACGAGCTGGCCATGCGTCCCCACAACAGCGGCCACTGGACCCAGGACGGCGCGGTCACCTCCCAGTTCGCCAACCACCTGCGGGCCGTCCTCGACCTCCCGCTGGGCGACCCGCGCCCGCGCGCGCCGTGGACGGTGATGGTCAACGTGCTCGGCGGCGACTACCCCGACATGTACCAGGGCTACCCGCACTGCATGGCCCGCGATCCGCAGTTGAAGATCCACATGTACGGCAAGGACGTGAAGCCCGGCCGCAAGGTCGGCCATGTCAACACCTACGGCGACGACCTGGCGGACGTACGCGAGCGCGCCGCCCACGCCGCCGCCTATCTGAGAGGGACGATCACCGAATGAGCGGCATGAGCGGCATGAGCGGCACGGACAGCTCCCCCAGCACCGGTTCCGCCCTCTCCGCCACCCCCGTGGTGGGCATCGTCATGGGCTCCGACTCCGACTGGCCCGTCATGGAGGCCGCGGCCAAGGCGCTCGACGAGTTCGAGGTCCCCTACGAGGTGGACGTCGTCTCCGCGCACCGCATGCCGCACGAGATGATCGCCTACGGCGACGGCGCCGCCGACCGCGGTCTGAAGGCGGTCATCGCGGGCGCCGGGGGAGCGGCCCACCTGCCCGGCATGCTCGCCTCCGTCACCCCGCTGCCGGTCATCGGCGTCCCCGTACCGCTGTCACACCTGGACGGCATGGACTCCCTGCTGTCCATCGTCCAGATGCCCGCCGGGGTCCCGGTCGCCACCGTCTCGGTCGGCGGCGCCCGCAACGCCGGGCTGCTGGCCGTACGGCTGCTGGCCGCCCACGACACGGCCCTGCGGGAGCGCATGGAACGTTTCCAGGCCGAACTGAAGGAGCAGGCACAGGACAAGGGCCGCCGACTGCGTGCCAAGGTCGCCGCCGGCGGGACGGGCTTCGGTTTCGGAGGGAAGTGACGCATGGCGCCCACGGCAGGCGGTACGGACGGCACGCACGAAGCGGACGGTGCGGACGGTACGGACCGGGCCGGGGAGCGGCTGGAGGAGGCCCGCGCGCTGCTGGCCGCCCACCCCGTCTTCGACGGCCACAACGACCTGCCGTGGGCGCTGCGCACCCAGGTCCGCTACGACCTCGACCGGCGCGACATCGCCCGTGACCAGTCCGCCCACCTCCACACCGACCTCCCGCGGCTGCGCGCGGGCGGGGTGGGGGCGCAGTTCTGGTCCGTCTACGTCCCCACCGACCTGGCCGGGGACGCCGCCGTCAGCGCCTGCCTGGAGCAGATCGACGCGGTGCGGCTGCTGGCCGGCCGCTACCCGGACGACCTGCGGCTCGCCCGCACCGCCGACGAGGCGGTGGCGGTGCGGGCGGAGGGCCGTATCGCCTCGCTGATGGGGGCCGAGGGCGGGCACTGCATCGCCAACTCGCTCGCCACGCTCCGCGCCCTGTACCGGCTGGGCGTGCGCTATCTCACCCTCACCCACAACGACAACACCGACTGGGCGGACTCGGCCACCGACACCTCCCGCCACGGCGGCCTGACCCGCTTCGGCGAGGAGGTCGTACGGGAGATGAACCGGCTGGGGATGCTGGTGGACCTCTCCCATGTGGCGCCGGACACGATGCGCGACGCGCTGCGGGTGTCGGCGGCGCCGGTGCTCTTCTCGCACTCCTCCGCCCGGGCGGTGTGCGACCACCCGCGCAACGTCCCCGACGACGTGCTGGAGCGGCTCCCGGCCAACGGCGGTGTGGCGATGGCCACTTTCGTGCCCAAGTTCGTCCTGCCCGCCGCCGTCGCCTGGTCCGACGCGGCCGACGAGCACCTGCGCGCCCACGGCCTGCACCCGCTGGACGGCGGCGAGCGGGCCCAGGAGGTCCGGCGCGCGTACGAGGCGGCACACCCGCGCCCCGCGGCGACGGCGGCCACGGTCGCCGACCACCTGGACCACATGCGCGAGGTCGCGGGCATCGACCACATCGGCGTCGGCGGCGACTTCGACGGCACGCCCTTCACCCCCTCCGGCCTCGACGACGTGTCCGGCTACCCCAATCTGGTGGCCGAGCTGCTGGACCGCCACTGGTCCGAGGCCGATCTGGCCAGGCTGACCTGGCACAACGCGGTGCGGGTGCTCCGTGACGCGGAGGCGGTGGCCCGTGCGGAGCAGGCCCGGCGCGGCCCGTCGACCGCCACGATCGAGCAGCTCGACGGCTGACCCGACGCTGGCCGGATCCGGTCGGTCGGGGCCGGATCCGTGCTTGTGGACCCCTGTGTTTACCTCCTCGTGATGCACGTCACGAGTGCGATCTTCCGGCTCGTCGCTTTCCGTGCCGGGTTGTGTCGTACGGGTGGTAAACGCTGGTGGGCGAAGTGTGTGACGGCCCGTCAGAAGGGGAATACGGCACCCTTCGCATTCGCGCGGTGACCCAGAGTGCGAACGGCGGGTGCCGCAATGCCTTCGAAACGGGCGCCGTGTGACCCATCGGCTTGTTGACGACGAAACGTTGTGTTTACGGTTCTGGCCGTGTCGCACCAACGTGCGGCGACCCGCTGCCGAACGCCGAGTCCTGCCACGGCAACGGGTTGGAACATCCACACCACCGCCGGCAGGAGCGGGGGACCCAACGAAAACCGCCGGCCCGTGCCCATACGGGACGGCTTGGGGTGAAGCCACGCCTCGCGGCCCAGCGCCGCGCAACGGCTGGCCGGGCAACTCCAGCCCGAACCCGACAGCTCACCTCGCAGGCGTAGGAGAAGGAGCCACCTCATGTCCGCAAGCGGACGTCATCGTCGTGCCCACACCAGCCGTCTCTCCCGCCTGTCCCTGGCCATCTCGGTCGGCGGCGCGGGCGTGGCCCTGCCCCTGATCGCCGCCGGAAACGCCAACGCCGCCTCCGTCGACACCTGGGACCGGGTGGCGCAGTGCGAGAGCACCGGCAACTGGAGCATCAACACCGGCAACGGCTTCTACGGCGGCCTGCAGTTCCAGCAGAGCACCTGGGAGGCCTTCGGCGGTACCCAGTACGCCCCGCGCGCCGACCTGGCCACCAAGGAGCAGCAGATAGCCGTCGCCGAGAAGGTGCTGGACGGGCAGGGCCCGGGCGCCTGGCCGGTGTGCTCGGTCAAGGCCGGGCTGACCAAGGGCGGTCCCGCCCCCCAGATCTCCCCCGACGGAGCGGACCGGCAGGCCGAGAAGGCCGAGAAGGCCGAGAAGCCTGCCGCGCCGCAGCAGGACCGTTCGGAGCGGGCCGACCGCACCGAGCGGAAGGCCGAGAAGGCCGAGAAGCCTGCCGCCCCGAAGAAGTCGGCCCCGAAGCACGCGGCCCCGAAGAAGTCCGCCGAGGAGACCGCGAAGACCACCGCGTACCGGGTGGTCGGCGGTGACACCCTCTTCAAGATCGCCCGCGCCCAGGACGTCTCCGGCGGCTGGCAGGAGATCTACGAGGACAACCGCGAGGTCATCGGCGGCGACCCCAACCTGATCTACCCGGGCCAGGAGCTGAACCTGGGCGGCACCGCCGTCCAGCAGAAGGCCGCCGCCAAGCCGGAGGCCCAGCCGCAGGCCAAGACCGAGAAGAAGGTCCAGCCGAAGGTCCAGCAGAAGGCCGAGGCCAAGGCCGAGGCCCCCGCGGAGCGCGCGGCCGAGCGCTCCGACCGGAGCGAGGCGCGCACCTCCCCCGGTGTGTCCTCCGGTTACGCCGCCCCGGTCGCGGCCGCCCCCTCCGGTTCCTACAAGGCCGCGGGCGCCCGCTGGTCCAACGGCCACACCGGCGAGGACTTCGCCGCCGCCTCCGGCACCCCGGTGAAGGCCGTCACCAGCGGCACCGTGGTCTCCGCCGGCTGGGGTGGCGCGTACGGCAACCAGGTCGTCATCCGCCACGACGACGGCCGCTACAGCCAGTACGGCCACCTGTCCTCGATCTCGGTCAGCGCCGGCCAGAAGGTCAGCGCCGGCTACCAGATCGGCGGGGTCGGCTCCACCGGCAACAGCACCGGCCCGCACCTGCACTTCGAGGTGCGCACCGGTCCCGGCTACGGCTCGGACATCAACCCGCTGGCCTACCTGCGTGCCAACGGCGTCAACATCTGAGACGTCCGGACCGTGCCACCCGGCCCGGCGAGGGCCGGGTGACCCCTCCGGGGGACAGCAAGAGGCGGGCGGGGCGGGGAGTGTGCGAACACTTCCCGCCCCGCCCGCCTCGTCGTGTCCGTGCCCCCGTCCCCGGGGCTTCCGCCGTACCGCCTCAGCGGAAGCAGAGACAGAAGGGGTGCCCCGCCGGGTCCCGGTACACCCGGAACCCGCTCTCGCCGCCGTCCTCGTTCCGGAGCAGCTCCGCGCCGAGCGACAGCGCCTCCCGTTCGGCCTCCTCCAGTTCCGCGCGGGGCACGTAGAAGTCGAGGTGGAACTGCTGGGAGTGCTCGGCGCTCGGCCACTTCGGCGGTACGTGACCGGGGGCCTTCTGGAAGGCCAGCTTCCGGACCGCCGCACCCTCCGGGGCGACGGCCACCTCGACCCAGTCGCCCTCGCCCTCCACCGTCCCGCCCAGCAGGCGGGCGTAGAAGTCGGCGAGCTTCCCGGGGTCCGGGCAGTCCAGTACGACGACTGTCTCCAGTGCGGAGATGGCCATGGGTACTTCCTTCCTGCCGTGCTTCCGTCTGACGGTTACCGCTTGACGTTCTCGACCGGTAACGTGAGTTACCTCATAATGCCGGTCATCAGGTAATGCCGCAAGGCGGTAACGTGACGGACGTGGAACAGCCCGAGGACCGGGATCCCACCCCACCGGGACTCCGTCTGGTGCGGGATCTGATCAACACCCTGGACGTGGCGACGGGGGCCGACGCGCTCGCCACCGCGGACGGTCTCGCCGCTTTCACGCGCGAGCACGGGTTGACCGGGCTCGAACCGGCCAAACCCGGCCTGCCGGAGCTCGTCCGGCTCCGCGAGGGACTGCGCGCCGTCTGCCTGGCCCACGCCCACCCCGGCACCCCGGTACCGCCGGAGACGGCGGCCGAGCTGGCCGGACTGCTGCGCCGTACGCCCCTGACCGTGGTCTTCGACGCGACGGGCACGGCGGCCCTCGAACCCGTGCTCCCCGGCGGCCCCGGCGGCCCCGCCACGGGCGTCACGGCGCTCACCGCCCGGATCGCCGCCGCCGTCGCGGCCGCCGCGGCCGACGGCACCTGGGCCCGGCTCAAGGCGTGCGAGGCCGGCGACTGCCACTGGGCCTACTACGACCGCAGCCCGGCCGCCCGCAGACGCTGGTGCGACATGGCCGTCTGCGGCAGCCGGGCGAAGATGCGGACCTACCGCGCACGGCGGTCGTCCAGAAGCTGACGGGGCCCGGGCCCCCGGCCCCCGGCTCCCCCGCGCTACGCCGTCGGACGCCCCAGCGCCCGGAAGAACCAGCCCGACTTGCGCCACAGCTCCGGATCCAGGGTGTTGCGGCCGTCCAGGATGCGCCGGTGCGCCACGGCCTCGCCCAGCACCTGCGGGTCCAGCTCCCGGAACTCGCGCCACTCCGTCAGGTGCAGCACCACGTCCGCGCCGCGCACCGCCTCCGCCGCGCTGTCGGCGTAGCCGAGGGTGGGGAAGACCCGCCGGGCGTTGGCCATGCCCTTGGGGTCGTAGACCGTGACCTGCCCGCCCTGGAGGTGGATCTGCCCGGCCACGTTCAGCGCCGGGGAGTCCCGTACGTCGTCGGAGTCCGGCTTGAACGTCGCGCCCAGCACCGCGACCCGCTGCCCCAGGAAGGTGCCGCCGACCGTCTCCCGGGTCAGGTCCACCATGTGGGAGCGGCGGCGCATGTTGATCGAGTCCACCTCGCGCAGGAAGGTCAGCGCCTGGTCGGCGCCCAGCTCGCCCGCCCGCGCCATGAAGGCGCGGATGTCCTTGGGCAGGCAGCCGCCGCCGAAGCCGATCCCGGCGCGCAGGAACTTCCGGCCGATCCGGTCGTCGTACCCGATCGCCTCCGCCAGCTTCACCACGTCGCCGCCCGCCGTCTCGCAGACCTCGGCCATGGCGTTGATGAAGGAGATCTTGGTGGCCAGGAAGGAGTTGGCGGCGGTCTTCACCAGCTCGGCGGTCGGGAAGTCGGTGACCACGAACGGCGAGCCCGCCGCGACCGGCTTCGCGTACACCTCGCGCAGCAGCTCCTCCGCCCGGTCCGAGCGCACCCCCACCACGATGCGGTCCGGGCGCAGGGTGTCCTCCACGGCGAAGCCCTCACGCAGGAACTCCGGGTTCCAGGCCAGCTCCACCGCGTCCCCGGCCGGGGCCAGCCGAGCCAGCCGCGCCGCCAGCCGCTCCGCGCTGCCGACCGGCACGGTGGACTTGCCGACCACCAGCGCGGGCCGGGCCAGGTGCGGGGCCAGCGAGTCCACCGCGCTGTCCACATAGGACATGTCGCAGGCGTACTCGCCCTGCTTCTGGGGGGTGTTCACACAGACGAAGTGGACGTCGCCGAACTCGCCCACCTCCTCCCAGGAGGTGGTGAAGCGCAGCCGCCCGGTGGAGCCCGCCACCCCGGCCACATGGCGGCGCAGCAGCTCCTCCAGACCGGGCTCGTAGAAGGGGACCTCGCCTCTGGAGAGCGTCCCGATCTTCTCGGGCACCACATCCAGCCCGAGCACCTCGAAACCCAGCTCGGCCATGGCGGCGGCGTGCGTCGCGCCGAGATAACCGGTGCCGATCACGGTGATTCCGATGGCCATGGGAGTGCTCCTGGGAGACGGACGGGGCAGGACGGGGGACGCTGTGCGCGAGCATATCCGGACGGCTCCGGATGGCATCGCGGACAGTGTCGCCAAGCTCATGTACCCCGGACGGGACCAGCCCTCTAGACTTGTATTACTTAACGGTAGTTAGCAGCGTGGCCCACAGGATTGCCTACAGGGAGTGAGAGCACCGTGGCGGGACCGAACGACTTCGACCTCTACCGGCCGTCGGAGGAGCACGAGATGCTCCGCGAATCGGTGCGCGCGCTCGCCGAGGCCAAGATCGCGCCCTTCGCCGCCGAGGTGGACGAGCAGGGCCGCTTCCCCCAGGAGGCGCTGGACGCGCTGGTCGCCAACGACCTGCACGCCGTCCACGTACCCGAGTCCTGCGGCGGCGCGGGCGCCGACGCGCTGGCCACCGTCGTCGTGATCGAGGAGGTCGCCCGGGTGTGCGCCTCCTCCTCCCTGATCCCGGCCGTCAACAAGCTCGGCTCGCTCCCGGTGGTCCTGGCCGGCTCCGAGGAGCTGAAGCAGAAGTACCTCGCCCCGCTCGCCCGGGGCGAGGCGATGTTCTCCTACTGCCTGTCCGAGCCGGACGCCGGCTCGGACGCCGCGGGCATGAAGACCCGCGCGGTGCGCGACGGCGACTCCTGGGTCCTCAACGGCGTCAAGCGCTGGATCACCAACGCCGGCGTCAGCGACTACTACACGGTGATGGCCGTCACCGACCCGGAGAAGCGGTCCAGGGGCATCTCGGCCTTCGTGGTGGAGAAGGGCGATACGGGCGTCTCCTTCGGCGCCCCGGAGAAGAAGCTCGGCATCAAGGGCTCCCCGACCCGCGAGGTGTACTTCGACAACGTCCGCATCCCCGCCGACCGCATGATCGGCGCGGAGGGCACCGGCTTCGCCACCGCCATGCAGACCCTGGACCACACCCGCATCACCATCGCGGCCCAGGCCCTCGGCATCGCCCAGGGCGCGCTGGACTACGCCAAGGGCTACGTCACCGAGCGCAAGCAGTTCGGCAAGCCGATCGGCGACTTCCAGGGCGTGCAGTTCATGCTCGCCGACATGGCGATGAAGCTGGCGGCCGCCCGCCAGCTCACCTACGCCGCCGCCGCCCGCTCCGAGCGCGTCACCCTCGGCGGCTCCGGCAAGGACGAGCAGCTCACCTTCTACGGCGCCGCCGCCAAGTGCTACGCCTCGGACGCCGCCATGGAGATCACCACCGACGCCGTCCAGCTCCTCGGCGGCTACGGCTACACCCGCGACTACCCCCTCGAGCGCATGATGCGCGACGCCAAGATCACCCAGATCTACGAGGGCACGAACCAGATCCAGCGGATTGTGATGGCCCGCAACCTGCCGTAAGACCTCCACGCCCCGCGCCGGGGCTCCTCGCCGCGTGCGCGGCGAGGAGCCCCGGCGCGTTCGGCTCGCGGGCCGTCACGAACCGCGGACTCCCCGCACCAGCAGGGTGCCGATCCGGCGCCTGCCGTGCGGCGGCGCCGGGAGGACGGCAGCCGTCACATCCTCGAAGCCGTGTTCCTCGAACAGCGCGGTCCAAATCGCCGGCGGGTAGTCCCACCGTCTGACGATCGCCGGGTCCTCGTCGGCTCCGCGCGGGATGTAGGACGCCTGGCAGCCGTAGCAGCCGTCCACGGCCGGATGCTGCGACATGGCGAACACTCCACCGGGCGCGAGGTGGCGGCGGACAGTGGGGAGCGTCAGACGGGGGTCGGTGAAGTAGGCGGCCCCGAAGACCGAGTAGACGGCGTCGAACCGGGTGGCCGAGGTCGTCAGGAAGGCCAGGGCGTCGCCCTGGTGCACTTCCATCCCCTCCACCTCCGTCCAGCGCTCACGTGCCTTGGCGAGCTGTGCGCCGGACAGGTCGACTCCCGTGGCCCGCATGCCGAGAAAGGCCAGATGTGCCAGGTTCCCGCCGGAACCGCATCCGAGGTCGAGCACACTGTCTCCGGGCTTCAGGCGGAGGATCTCGGCTCCGGGACCGTGGTCGGGGTGCTGGGTCCAGTTGAACCACGTCGTCTCGCCCCTGGCATTCGTCCTTCGACGCTGGGTTCTGCTCTGCGAGTACGCGTCCCATGCGGCGCTGCGGGAGTCCCTCACATGCCTTCCAATCCTGTGCGCGGGCACGCCCGTCCGGCAGGGAGACCGGACGGGCGGCTTGGGAGGTGGCTACCTGTTGACGGGGCTGTCGGTGCAGCCGGCATGGCACTGCGTGCAGTCCGCCGCGCCCGCGCCGGGCCAGAACTCGGCGTCGATGGTGAACCCGGCCGCCTCGATCGCGTCCATGGTCCGCTTCATCACGGCACGGCCCTTGGCCGGGTCGGACATCCCGGTGGGCTCGGGAACGTGGTGGATGAATCCGGCGCCGAGGGCGTCGCAGAACGCGGCGTACTCCTTCGTCCGCAGGACGAACCGGTGCCAGAACTCGTCCACGCGCAGCGATGGCGTCAGGGTCTCACTGGTGCGGGCGCTGGTGGCCAGGAAGGCCGCCAACTGGTTCACGCCGCGCTCGCCCATGTCATCGGTGAGTTCGGTCCAGGTCCTGCGCACGTCCTCAATGAGCTGCGTCCGGAGGCCGGGACCGATGAGGTGCATGGTATCGGTCCGGTGTCCCTGTGTGGTCGTCACGTTTTCGCCTTCCTGGTCGGATGGTGCGTGAACGGTGAGCCGCTGCCATGCCGCCGCTCCGGTGAACAAATCTTCCGAAATAGAGGGAGAAAAGCTAGCCCGTTTCCTGCTGTCGCAAGAAACCGTCACGTATTTTCGCGACCAGGGTCAGCATGTCGTCGCCGGAAACCGCCGCCTGCTCGAATCCTTCGAACTTTCCGATGTAGAGTCCTATGTCTCTGGGGTCTGTGACGACCACTTCGGCATGGACGGTCTCCACCGTGACCATACGGTCATCGCGGATGACGAACGCGTGATTCGCGAAGTCGTACTGCCGGACACCCAGTGGGACCACACGGATGTCCACGTGGGGGAGACGGGAGACGGAAGCGATCCGGTCGAGTTGGGCGGCCATCACCTGCGGAGGGACGATGCGCCACCGCAGAACGGGTTCCGTGATGATGAACCGGAGTGACTTCGTTCCGTCGTAGAGGACCGACTGGCGCTCAAGCCTGCCGTTGACCGTCCGGATGAGAGTGTCCTCGCTCAGGCTGTGACGTCGCAGGACGGCCCGGATGTACTCCGGTGTCTGGAGCAGGCCGGGTACCAGCGCGGGCTGGAACAGGCGCAGCATCGACATCTGGGCTTCCAGTGCCCCGGCGGCCTGCTGCCCTTTGTGCGTACCGATCCGTTTCAGCAGCCGCCAGGCCGTCGTTTCCGTCGCCGATGCCCGAGCGGCTGCGGTGTACTCCGCCTTCACCTCGTCCGAGACACCGATGGCGGTCAGGATGCGTTCCACGTCCGCCGCACTGGGCGCGAGCCTCGCGTTCTCGATCTTCGACAGCTTGGACGGAGACATGAGTGCACTGCGAGCCACGGCCTTGGCCTCCTTGCCGGATGCCATGCGCAGCGCCCGCAGCGCGGCCCCCAACTGTGCCCTGTTCACGTCCCGTGCTCGGCCCACCATGCGGTGAACGGTTCCGCGTGCGCGAGTGCCGCGTCCCGGTACCGGGCGAATTCGGCCGCCCGCTCAGGTGGCAGGACCTCCGAGCCCAGGAACTTTCCGGCGCTGTCGTAGTTCATCACGGCCACGGATTCGGAGTCGAAGAGCCAGAAGTCCGGAACATGTTCAAGCGGGCTGGGGTTCTCGGTGGTGTCGAGGATGAAGAACTCCTCTCCGCCGGACATGTTTCTCCGGTATCCCCACCCGAGTTCGAACCTGAGGTAGTCGGTGAGTGGGCGGGAGAGAATATGGACCCGGTAGACGCGTTTTCCTCTCTCGGTGTGCGCGCGAAGCTCTTCGACCCAGTGTGCGTTGTAGTCTTCCGGTTGCGGTTCACCGGCCAAGAACGCCTTGTAGGCCGCTACGTTTCCGGACCCGCTGTAGTCGTCGAGAGTTTCCAGGCGGAACGCCTCACAGCGGAATGTGTCGAAGAGGTCCCCGAGGCTCCTAGACGAGGTTGTCACGGACAGCCTTCCGGAAGAGTTCCACCGGGATCTCCACGAGTGTTTCGTGAGCGGGAATCCGGAGCCCGTGGTCGGCCGGAGTCTCACCCTGCACCAGGAGAGTGCCGCGATCCGTCGCGTAAATCGTCGGACAGTCCTTGAGGTCACACGAACTGACCAGCTTGGTGACTTTCATGATCCGAGCCTCCCTCTCCCCGCCGCTGCCGGCACCGTGTTTCTCCTGTGATGCTCCCGGGCCCGGGGCGGACGGGTCAAGCGATCATGGTTGACGAAACGGGAAACCGTTCACCAGCCCGGGAGGGCTTTCTCAGCACCGGGGTCTCCCGAGGGAGTTGCCGGTCTCCGGGACTGTGGCCTATGGGCGCACGGATCCGGTTCCGAAGTTCTCTTCCGTGCAGCGGGTGAGCTCGAGGACGAGCTGGGAGGCGAGGAACCAGGGGGCGGCGCGGTGGCCGTAGGGAAGGTGGCCGTCTCCGGAGGCCGAGGTGAGCCGGCCGTCCGGGGCGGGGGTGACCAGGCCGCCGAAGACACCCCACACCCTCGGCTTGCGGACCCGGATCGCGACGGGGTCGGCCAGGTGCGGGCAGTGGCGTACGGCGAGCGCCGCGCAGGGGCGGCACAGCGGCGGCTTGGTGGACAGCGCCCCCTCGGGCCAACCTGGGGAACGGCGTTCGGGGTCGGGCCGGGGCAGGGCGAACAGCCAGCCGCGTGCGGTGCGGTCGGCCGTCCCGCCGCACACCTGGCACAGCAGGCCGAGCATCGCCCGCCGCTGGCGGTGGGAGTGGAGTTTCCGGAAGTCGGGCCGCCCCTGTCCGGGTGACCGGCTCATCCGCGCCCACAGCACCCCGTGCCGGTCCCGGTCGCCGGGAACCTCGTCCCGGTAGGCCAGCCCCGCCCCGCCGGGCCGTACGGTCAGCGCGCCCGCCACCGAGACCGTCTCCGCGCTCCACGCGGCGACGTACGGCACGGGCACCTTCTTCGGCCCCCACAGCAGGGGGCGGGCGGACATGTCGGATTGCACAGACACAGAAGAGATCCCTTCTCGGATTTCTCTGAGGAAATGACATGAAGGTTCGAATGCTTCACTCGTGAGGCTGGCCTTAAAATGCATGGCCCTCTCGCTCCTCAGGTTCAATTACCGTGCCGCACAGGTGGTTTTGACAGCAATAGGAAAGCTCTCTGAATCACCCACCAGACAGAAAATGGCACATGCCGACTCGGGCGCGAGGCATGGTGCGGCGGACAGTTGCCGTGCCATGCTGCGCACATCGGCGCAACGCACAGGCAGTTGAGCCGGAAAGGCGGACACATGGCCGCACCGCACAGGCCGACAGCACGTCGTATCGCTCTGGGGCACGAGCTTCGCGAGCTGCGCAGGCGCGTGGGGATGAGCCTCCAGGATGCTTCCAAGGGGATGCCGTTCAGCGACACGAAGCTGCAACGGGTCGAGACCGGGCTACAGGACCTGCGCAGCGCCGGTGCCCTGCGCAAGCTCCTGATCCGGTACGGCGTGACCGACGAGGAGGAGGTCGAGCGGCTGATCACCACCCAGCGCACCGCGGCCAGCCAGGAGTGGTGGATGCTCAACGCCGCGAACATGCCTTCCGGGGTGCCCCGCTTCCTCGGTATCGAGGCGGCGGCACAGGAGGTCCGGGCCTATCACCCGACGCTCGTCCTGGGTCTGTTGCAGACCGAGGCGTACGCACGAGCCCGGCACGAGGGCGCCAAGTCCATCGACGAGACCACGACGGAGTTCATCGAAGACAGCGTGAGTGTGCGGATGATGCGGAAGGAGGCGCTGACACGAAGTGACAACCCGCTGAGGCTGTGGGCGATCCTCTATGAACCCGCGCTGCGGCACGTCGTTGGTGGTATCGAGGTGATGCGCGAGCAGTACGACGAGATCAAGCGTCTGACAGAGCTCGGCAACGTGACCGTGCAGGTGCTTCCCCAGACGATGAGAGGGCACCTCTTCCTCCACGACTTCAGCATCCTGCTTCTCGGCGAGACCTTGCCGACGACGGTCCAGGTGGACAACGCGTTCGGTGTCGTTTCCATCTCCGACAAGCGCCGTGAGGTCGGAAGGTTCTCACGCCACTTCGAAGCACTGTCGCGGTCTGCTCTGCCACCGGAGGAGACTCCGAAGTTCCTGCACCGACTCTCCCAGGAGATCATGGGATGACAACTCGCAACCGTGCCTTGGCGGCCTCTGACCTCACTGCCGTTACCTGGTCGAAGTCCTCTTACAGTGACAACGGCCTCAACTGTGTGGAGACTGCCGACCTGACCCGCACCGCTTACGGCGCGGTCGCCATACGCGATTCGAAGGCGCCCGGCGGTCCCGCGCTGCTCTTCACGGCGCGGGCGTTCACCGCCTTCGTCGCCGGGGTGCAGGCCGACGGCCTCACGGCGTCCTGACGAGGAGGGGTGCCCGGCCGCCGGCCGGGCACCCCGTACCCGTCCCCGCTCCTCCCTTCACTCCACCGGGCCGCGCGGTCCGGGGAGCAGGACATCAGGGTCAGGGATTGCCGGGGAAACGGTGTTGCGCGGATCGTCCAGCCATGTCCACCGGCCTTCCTCGTCGGCCCCCAGGCCGAAGCGGGAGAGCTTCGGAGTGCCCAGGGCGCGTCGGCGGTGAAGTCGCGCCCGACGAGGTCCGGCACCGGGCCCGGCGCCGCCCGGGTCAGCGACCACCGCCTCGGTCCCGGCTGGCAGGGCATCAGGCCCAGCCTCCGCAGCAGCCGGCGGACCAGTTCCGGGCCGGCGGCGACGCCCCAGCGGAGCAGCTGAGCGTGGACGCGCCGGTATCCGTAGGTGCCGTCGGACATCTCGAGCGCTTTGGTGATGAGGAGCCGCAGTTCCTCACGCCGCTGGGCGGTTGTGGAGTCAGGCCGGTTTCGCCAGTCGTAGTAGCCGGAGGTGGAAACGCCGAGTTGTCTGCACATGAACTCGCCCGAACGGCAGGCTCGCTACGCGGTCCGCTCCGGAGTGGAAGGCACCATCAACGAGCTCGCCCATGGACACGGCATGCGCCGCTGCCGCTACCGGAGACGGTAGAAAGTCCGCCTACGGCACGTGTTCACAACCATCGCCGCGAACATCGAGCGTCCCGGCCTCGCCAGAAGGATGCTCAGGCCCTCTGCAACACGGTCTTGAATTCGGAGCCCGGCACCGGGGTGGTCTATTCCGTCAGGCGTGTGATGAAGGCAGGGGCGAGGGCCCGGATGCGGTCCTCTTCGAGAGAGCCCGCAAGCGCCTTGACCGCCATGTCGACACCGGGGGTGGCACGCCCGCCGAAGAGCTGGCGCAGCTTCTCCAGCCCGTCCGCCGCGACGTCGCCCACGCGCGGGTCGTTGCGCAGCACGGTGAACGTTTCGGAGACCTGTCGTGCCCTGGTGGTCATCATGATGCGCAGGACGTCACCGGCGTCCTTGTCGGTCAGGCGGTCCGGGCGCCTCTCGGCCTGGCTGAGCCGATCGGTGATCTTGAAGGCTTTGGCGACCAGGAGGGCCGCGGGGCCGGCGACGTTGACCGTGATGGAGCGATCGTCGGCGGGGTCGAGGCTGCCGACGGGCAGGGGAGAACGGTCCACGGCGGCGACCTCAAGACCCTCGATCCAGCGCGCGGACATCGTGCCATGCGGCGGGACCTTGGCACTGCGACGCCCGTTCTTGCGAGAGAGCTGCCGGGGAATGAGGAGATCCAGCTCCACGGGAACGATCTGCCCTCCCACGGTCTCCTGCCGTTCCCAGAGCCCGGGTTCGCTGTCCTTCTTCAGCGTGAAGCCGGCCTCGCGCAGGGACGCGTCGAGAAGCGGCTGATCCTCGAGAAGTGCGGGGTCGATGCTCAGGTCACCGTCGGAGGTGAAGGGCGAGTTGCGGATCGCTGCGTCCGGAGTACGCAGGTAGACGGCCTGCGCACCCACGACAGTCAGGGCATCGAGATGAGGGCTCAACGCGATCAGGCCGTCGAGGAGAACACGTCGGGCCACCACCGTCAGCTGATCGGGGTCGACGCCCTCCGGGATCTGTGACATGACGCCTCGCGCTTTCGTTGGCTTCGTCCCGCGTTGCGATCTTAGTGCTGAATGGGTGGTGCCCCGGCATCGTTTCCGGAAGCTCGCCACTTCTCGGGATATGTCTTCATGAAGTCCAGGAGTGCCTCTCCCTCGGCAGGCATCCGGCCGGGGCCGGCCAGGCAGTCGAGTGCCGCTTGGCTGGGCGCGACGTACTGCACGCCGTCGATGAATTCGGACCGTCTCCGGACGAAGGCGTCCGGCTCGTTCATCAGCAGAACGTCCGCACCCTCTGCGACCGGTAGGAGTCCGAGTTCGTCGGCCACGTCGTCGATGTTCAGCCAGTGCCCGACGTAGAGCATCAGTTGGCCTCCCACGGCGACCCGGACGAAGCGCTGTACGGTGTAGGAGCCGGTGACCGAAAGACCGTCGACATACTCCGTGGGCAGCTGTGAGATCTGTTGCAGCAGGGCCGGTACACCGTTGGGAGCCAGGAATCCCTGGTACGACCCATGGGCGAGGAGACTGATCTCTCGGGCTCGGGCGCGCAGAAGCTGAGCCCAGTCGACGTCCGTGATGATCCGCCCCTTGCGGCGGATCAGGAGCTGGTCCTCCAGGGTGTCCAGCAGCCTGGATACATAGGGGAGGCTCAGCGCGGAGATCCGGTGCAGGTCGATGGCTCGGTGAGGTGGCGGCACATCGGCCAGAAGCCGCACCAGGCGTCCTGCCTTCAGCCCCGCCAGAGTGGTCCTGTTGGTTTCCCGGGGAGCTGACCGCGGGGCTTTCTCGGCTCCTGCGGTGTGGATGATGATGGCCGGTCGTGCCACGCGGATGTCGACGTTGCCCGTCAGGTCCAGATACGCGATGCCGTTCTGCCGCAAGAGCTCCTGGGCCTGGGACGAGATCCATGGCGCGATGACCAGCAGATTCGTGTAACGGTTGACCTCGCGGAGCAACTGCGCCCTGGGTGCCAGCCGCTCCACCACCAACCGTGGTGGTACCGCCCGGGATACCTCCACCAGCAGTTGCGTGAAGGTGCTGTCGCCCTCCGCCCTTACCTCCAGGGCGGCGTCGAAGACCTTGCTCTTGTTCGGGCGCTGCGTGACCTGCCACTCGGGCCCCAGAAGGGCGTCCAGGGCTTGAATGCCCTGTTCCAGCAGGTGCGCCTCCCTGATCGGCGGAGATTCCACCAAGCCATCATCACACACGCAGTGGGTTAACTTGCCCAGGATGGCAACTTTACCGACTCGGTAAAGTTGCCATCCTGGGCAAGTTTTCCTAAGTTTCGGACTTGCATGTCTCAGGCAAGTTGGTCGATCAGGCAACCGTCCCGCAGTGCCGGGGCCGCACCACCGAGTGGTACGCGATACACCGGCACGGCGGTCCCGCTCGGCGGCAAGGCCCGCGGCGCGCTTTCCTTCCGGCCGCCACCTGCTGACGCTCACTCCCGGGATGTGCCGGGGTGCAGGTGTTCAGGTGCTTCATCCCGACGGGTGAAGCGGGCACGCCACGGGGCCCCGGACACCGTCTCCGGTATCCGGGGCCCGCACCTCACATGACCGCTTCACCCGCGTACCCGCGCGGGCCGGGTTCAGTCGCCCTTGACGGTGACCTTCTCGCCGTTCTTGAGCTGCTCGACCAGCTTCTTGACCTTCGGCATGTCCCACTTGAGGGAGCCCTGCGGGGCGCTGCCGGCGATCGGCATGTTCATCGAGACGCCCTCGCCGCCCGTGACGCCCTTCATCGCCCAGAACATGGTGGCCAGGTTCCACAGGCTCATGTCCTCGTCCACGATCAAGGTGTCCAGGCCCGCGCCCATCGTCGGGTAGAGCTTGAACGGGTTGAGGACGGTGGCGGGGGTGGCGGCCTGGTTGGCCAGGGCGGACAGGAACTTCTGCTGGTTCTTGGTGCGCTCCAGGTCGCTGCCCGCCTCGTAGCGGTTGCGGACGAAGGCCAGGGCCTGGGCGCCGTCGAGGGTCTGGCGGCCCTTCTTGAGGTCGGCGCCGGAGTTCTTGTCCTTGATGTCGCGGGGGATGTCCATCTCCACGCCGCCGACCGCGTCGACGATCTCGGCGAAGCCGCCGAACCCTATCTCGGCGTAGTGGTCGATGCGCAGGCCGGTGTTGTACTCGACGGTGCGGACCAGCAGCGGGGCGCCGTCCATGGAGTAGGCGGCGTTGAGCTTGCGGGCGCCGGGGGAGGGGAAGTCCTTGCCGCTCTCCGAGCCGGTGAACTCCGGGATGGTGACCCAGGAGTCGCGGGGCAGGGAGACCATCGTGACGCCCTGGGGGCCGTCGTGGAGCAGGATCATCGAGTCGGTGCGCTTGCCGTCGGCCGACCCGGTGTGCAGCTCCTTCTTCTCCGTGTCGGACAGGCCCTCGCGGCTGTCGGAGCCCACGATCAGGTAGGTGGTGCCCTCGCCGCCCTCCGGGCGGTCCTGCACGATGCCCAGGTCCACCTCGCGGCGGAGCTTGGAGTCGGCCCAGAAGTAGGTGCCGACCGACCACACCAGGGTCACGACGAGCAGGGTGATCAGACCGATCTTGACCCGGCGGCCCCAGTCGGGAGCGGGGCGGGCACCGGCGTAGCCGCCGCCGTAGCCGCCCTGGTCGCCGCCCCGGCCCGGGCCGCCGCCGTGGCCGGAGCCGGCGTAGACCTGGCCCGTGTTGTAACCGGAGTCGTAGCCCGCGGGGCCCGCGGGGCCGCCGGGGGCGGGCGCGTAGCCACTGGAGTAGCCGCCGCCACCGCGCTGGGTGGTCGGCATGGCGCGGGTCGGGTCCGGGTGCGGGCCGGGGCCGGCGGTGTTGGGCCAGTCAGTCATGGGAGGCAGTGTGCCCCCTCGGGGCGGGTGCGCCATAGAGCGGGGAGCGGAACCGGAGCGGTGCTGTTGCAGAGCTGATGCACAGCGGCCCGCACAGCGGCCCGCGCACCGGCCCGCGCACCGGCGGGCGCCGGTGACCGGGCGCTCGGGGAGGTGCTTAGGGTGGGAGGCATGAGCACTCAGGCCCAGGCGCCCCAGCACGCACTGCCGGGCAAGCCCACCTCGGTTTCCCGGACCACGCTGTCCCACATCATGACGGGCAACGACACCAACCTCCTCGGCACCGTCCACGGCGGTGTGGTGATGAAGCTGGTCGACGACGCGGCCGGGGCGGTCGCCGGGCGGCACTCGGGCGGCCCGGCGGTCACGGCGTCCATGGACGAGATGGTCTTCCTGGAGCCGGTCCGGGTGGGCGATCTGGTGCATGTGAAGGCCCAGGTGAACTGGACGGGCCGGACCTCGATGGAGGTCGGGGTGCGGGTACTGGCCGAGCGCTGGAACGAGTCCACCCCCGCCACCCAGGTCGCCTCGGCCTATCTGGTGTTCACCGCGGTCGACGAGGAGGGCAGGCCCCGTCCCGTGCCGCCGGTGCTCCCCGAGACCGAGCGGGACCGGCGGCGGTGGCAGGAGGCGCAGATCCGGCGCACCCACCGGCTCGCCCGCCGCCGGGCGATCAAGGAGCTGCGCGACCGGCGGACGGCGCAGGGGATGCTGGACGAGTAGGCCGGTAGGTGGGCAGGTCGAGTGGGGCGGGCGGGGAGCCGGACGGCCGGGACCGGAAGTGTGCCCGGACGGACACGGTGATCAGGGATGCCGGGGGCACACGACCTCGTCGCCCGTGACCACCGGGGTGCCCTTCCGTTCCGGGGTGCGCGTACTCCCGCGTTCACGCACCTGACGCACCTCGCTGTGCTCCTTGCCGAGCACCACCCTCAGCACCGGGTCCCGGTCCCTGCCCTCCCTGTTGTCCCCCTTGCCCTTCTTGCCGCTCTTGTTCGCCTCATTCGCCTCATTCGCCTCGTTCATCTCGTTCGCCTTGTCCTCCCGTAGCCGGGCGCCGGGCAGCGCGGCGGCCAGGGCGCGGGCCGCGCGGACCTGTCCGGGCCCGTGGTGGACGGTCGTGTGCCGCAGGTCCTGCCGCTTCGCGGCGCGGGGAGTGCCGGTGGTGTCGAAACCGGTGGCGCGCAGCGCCCGGTCCACCCGCATGCCCAGGTCCGCGACCGGGGTGCCGTTCTCGACCTGGACGCGGACCTTCGCCGGGTCCGCCTCCACCGGCAGGGGGCCGGACCGCGGGAAGCGGCCCGCCTTCTCGCCGGGCTTCTCCGGGTTCTTCCCGCCCGCCGTGCCCGCCGGGCCGGCCGCCAGGGGGAGGTCCCGGCGCATTGCCCGGAACAGTCCCTCGGCCTCCGGCTTGTCCCAGACCACCGTCGAGCCGATGCCCGGCACGCTGCGGTCGGGGTCGGCGACCGGCACCGAGACGAACTCCGAGGACGCCGCCGTGAGACCGCGCATCGCCCGTCCCAGGGCCACCAGATCGCCGGTGTCCAGACCGGGGTCGGCGCGCACCGAGCCGACGAGCGCGGAGACGACCCGGTTGAGCCGGACCGGGTTCATCAGCACCCCGCGCCGGGTCGCCTCGTTGATCATGGAGGCCAGGAAGTGCTGCTGGCGCCTGATGCGGCCCAGATCGCCCTCCCCGTCGAGCTGCCGGGCGCGTACGTACTGCAGGGCCCGGCCGCCGTCCAGCCGGGTGGTGCCGGCCGGCAGGTCGAGGCCGCTGTGGGGGTCGCGCAGCGGTCGGGCGGTGCACACCGGGACCCCGCCCAGCGCGTCGACCGTCCGCATGAAGCTGGTGAAGTCGACCTCCAGGTAGTGGTCGACGCGCACCCCGGTCATCTTCTCGACCGTGCGGACGGTCAGCCGCGGGCCGCCGTAGGCGTAGGCGGCGTTGATCTTCCCGGTGCGGCCGGTGCGGTGCTTCCCGGTGGCCGGGTCGGTATGGCCGGGAAACTCGGTGTAGGAGTCCCGGGGGATGCTCACCACACTGGCCCGGCTCCGGTCGGCGGACAGGTGCACCAGCATGATCGTGTCGGTGCAGTGGCAGGAGGTGCCGCCCAGGGAGTAGCGCCGCCGGTCCGCCGGGCCGATTCCGGCGCGGCCGTCGGTGCCGACGACCAGGAAGTTGGTGCCGTCGCCGGCCCTGGGACGGTGGCTGAGCCCGTGGAAGGGGTCCACCCGGCGCAGTTCGGCGTCCAGCCCGCTGACCATGGCGTGACCGATGCCGCTGGCCGTCAGCACCAGCGCCGAGAAGGCGGTGGCCGTCCGCGTGCTCCAGCGGGACAGCCGCCGGCGCCGCGGCCGGGGACGGGCGTGGCGGCCGCGCCGACGGGGCCGCGGCGGCGTCGACCGGGCTGGCATCGCAGAACCACCTCCGTGGGGTGGGGGCCGGAAGCGGCCAACGTAGGTCCATACGATCTACGGACCGGGCATCCCACGCCGCCCGATGCCCGCGGCCACCCGGCTGCCGTGCGGGGGCCTCACCCGTTCGCGGTACCGTGGCCCGGTGAGTTCCCCAGCCGAATCCCCCTCGCCGGCCGCTGCGCCGCCCGCGGTTTCCGTGATCATGCCGGTGCTCAACGAGGAGCGGTATCTGCGCAGCTCGGTGCGGCACATCCTGGAGCAGGAGTACGACGGCGAGCTCGAGGTCGTGATCGCGCTCGGCCCGTCCGAGGACCGCACCGACGCCATCGCCGCCGAACTGGTCCGCGAGGACCCCCGGGTGCGCACCGTGCCCAACCCCACCGGCCGCACCCCCGCCGGGCTCAACGCCGCCATCGCCGCCTCCCGCCACCCGGTCGTGGTGCGGGTGGACGGGCACGGGATGCTCTCGCCGGACTACATCGCCACCGCCGTACGACTGCTGGCGGAGACCGGCGCCGCGAACGTCGGCGGCATCATGCACGCCGAGGGCGAGAACGACTGGGAGAAGGCGGTGGCCGCCGCCATGACCTCGCGGATCGGGGTCGGCAACGCGGCCTTCCACACCGGCGGCGAGGCCGGCGAGGCCGAGACGGTCTATCTGGGTGTCTTCCGCCGCGAGGTGCTGGAGCGGCAGGGCGGCTACAACGAGGAGTTCATCCGGGCGCAGGACTGGGAGCTGAACTTCCGCATCCGCCAGGCCGGCGGGCTGATCTGGTTCTCGCCGGAGCTGCTGGTCTCCTACCGGCCGCGCCCGAACGTACGCGCCCTGGCCAGGCAGTACCGCAACTACGGCCGCTGGCGGCACGTGGTGGCCCGCTACCACTCCGGCTCGATCAACCTGCGCTATCTGGCGCCGCCCGCCGCCGTGGTCGCCATCGTGGCGGGCCTGGTGGCGGGCGCACTGGTCACCCCGTGGGGCCTGCTCGTCCCGGCGGGCTACCTGGCGGCGATCACCGCGGGCTCGGTCCCGGCGGGGAAGGGGCTGCCGTTCGGGGCGCGGGTGCGGATCCCGCTGGCGCTGGCCACCATGCACATGTCGTGGGGCTGGGGCTTCCTGACCAGCCCGCGGAAGCTGGCGGAGAAGGTGAAGGCCAGCCGCCGGGAGCCGGTGACCGCCGGGGGCTGACCGCCGTACGCGGGGGCGGCCCGGCCGCGGACCGTCCCCGCCGTGCGCGCCCGTGCCGTCCCCGCCGTGCGCGTCACCAGATGTGCGCGGGGTTCACGTCCATGCAGGCGTCCTTCTGCGAGCCGTTGAGCGCACCGGCGCTCTCGGGGACGGTGTTCCCGTCGGTCCCGTCGGTCCCGTCGGTCCCGTCGGTCCCGTCGGCCCCGCCCTCGTCGGGGGCCGCGGTGCCGGGGGCCTGCCCGGGATAGGCGCTCCCCCGGCGCCAGTCGGCGCCGATCACCAGGGTGATCTCCTCGGCCCCGGCCGAGTGCTTCACGGCCCGCTCGGGCAGGCCCAGGGCCTTCGCCACGGCCAGGGCGTCGCCACGCCGGTCCTCGTCCGCGTAGGAGACGGTGGTGTCGGCCTGGGCCGCCGGGGTGGTGTCGGTGGCGGCCCGGGTGAAGCCGAGCCGGTGCAGTTCGTCGGTGACGGCGGCGGCGCGGCCGTTGACGGGGGCCAGGGTGACGGTGCGGGTGCCGTTGCGCACCCGCACCGGGATCTCTTCGCTGGGGGCGGCCGGGCCGGTGGTGGCGGGCTTGTCGGTCTTCTTCCGCTTCTTGTCCTTGCCGTCGAGTGCGATGTCGTCGCGGATGAGCGAGAACACCCTCTCGGCGTCGCCCGGCTCGGGTATCACGTGGCTGCCGCCGTCGGAGTACTGCCAGGGCATGGTGGCCATGGTGATCCGGTCGGTGGGCACCTGCCTGAGCTGCTCGGCCAGGTCGTAGAGGTCCTTGACGCTGTCGATGCCCTCGTCGACGGTGAGCGCCCCGGTCGCGGCCTCGGCGAGGGCCCGGAGCTTGCCGGGGTCGGTGAGCTTGGTGCCGGCCTTGAGCTGCCGGACCATGGAGTTCATGTACATGTGCTGGGCCTTCGCCCGGCCTATGTCGGTGCCGTCGCCGAAGCCGTAGCGGGTGCGCAGCCACTGCAGGGCCTGCTCGCCCCGGACGGTGGTGGTGCCGGCCTCCAGGCGCAGCCCGGAGTTCTTGTCCTGGATGTTGTCCCGGACGCAGACCGGGACACCGCCGACGGCGTCGGCCATGTCCACCACACCCGCGAAGTCGATCATCATGAAGTGGTCGATCGGTATGCCGGTCAGCTCCATCCAGGTGGCGACCGTGCAGCCCGGACCGCCGTACTGGAGGCTGGTGTTGATCTTCCCGGTGGTCTGCTCGTGGACCGTGCCGTCCTCGGGGTCGGTGCACTGGGGGATGGTCACCTTGGTGTCCCGGGGAATGCTGAGCACCGAGATGCTGCCGCGGTCGGCCGAGAGGTGCAGCAGCATCTGCACATCGGCGAGCGGCTTGCGCCCCACCTCGTCCCGGGCGCCGCCGAGTTCGACGTTCCGGGCGGAGTTACGGCTGTCGGAGCCCAGCAGCAGGATGTTGAGCGGGGTCTGGCCGGCGGCGTTCTGCCGGTGGTCGAGCCGGTTGTCGCCCAGGGTCAGGGGTTTGCGGGTGAGGTTGCCGTTGAGGTGCTCGTAGTAGAGGTAACCGGCGCCGGCCGTGCCGAGGATCAGCAGTGACAGACCGGCCGCGGTCCAGCGCAGTATCCGCCCGGCCCGGCCGCCCGTGCCCCGGCGCGGGCCGCCGGAACGGTGGCCGCCCCCGGACCGCGGCACGGCTCTCCCGCTGCCGCCGCTGGTGTCGGCGGTGGTGCTGTTGCTGTCGGAGGTGCTGTCGGCGGTGGACCGCCCGTGCTCCTCGTACAGGCCGTCGTCCCAGCCGAAGTCCCCGGCCTCGGCGGCACGGTCGTGCGCGCCCTTCCTCCGTGCGGCGCGCTGCCCCAACGGGTTGCCCTCCCCTGGTCGTTCGGCCCGCGCTCGGAACGGGGCGTGCGCGCCGTCACTTGGCGCATATCTGTTTGTCGGCTTCCACCTTCTGAATGTCCTCCGGCGCCTTCGCCGGGGCGGTGACGGGGATGCCGGCGCCCTGGAAGTCGGCGCCGAGCGTCAGTGTCATCGGCTCCAGCCCCTCGGCGTCCTCGGTGCCCTGCTTCAGGGCGGAGGCGGGCAGGCCCATCAGGTCCGCGAGCTTGCGGGCCTGGTCGGCCTGGTTGGGCGCGTACTCCAGGACCGTCTTCGGGAGCTGCTCGGGCGCGTTGCCGCCGTTGCTGGACTTCAGCACGTTCTGGGTGTTCTGCAGCCAGGTGAGCGTCGCCTGCGCCGCACCCGCGATCTCCCCGCCGTTGAGGACCTCGACCCGCACCTCGGAGGCGTCGGCCCGCGGGCCCTCGAGCAGGGCGGCCTGCTCCTTCTGGGCCTTCTTCTTGGCGGCCTTCTCCTTCTTCTCCACCTCGGTGAGGGAGATGTCGTTCTGCATCATCGCGAAGAGCTGCGGGGCCTTGACGGGGTCGGGGACCACCGTGGCCTTGACCTTCTCCACGGGGTTGTCGATCACCGGAAGGGTCACGAAGGAGATGTTCTTGGGGTTGATGCCGCTGAGCTCCCGGCCCAGGTCGCTCAGCTTCTTGATGGTGCCTATGCCGGTGTCCACCGTCAGCGCCTTGGTGGCGGCCTCGGCCAGGCTCCACAACTTGCCCGGGTCGGTGAGCGTGTCGTTGGACTTGAACTTGCGGATCATCGAGCTCAGGAACTGCTGCTGTATCTTGATGCGGTCCAGGTCGCTGCTGTTGCCGAAGCTCTTGCGGGTGCGGACGAAGGCCAGGGCCTGCTCGCCCTCGATGACGCTCACGCCCGCGGGCAGGTCCAGGTGGGACTTGTCGTCCTTGACGGGCTTGTCCAGGCACACCTCGACCCCGCCGACCGCGGTGGTCATCGTCTTGACGGCGTTGAAGTCCGCCATCATGAAGTGGTGGACGTCCAGCCCCGTCAGCTCCTTGACGGTCCGCATGGTGCAGCCCGGGTCGCGGCCCGCCTGGCCCAGGCTGGTGTTGAACCGGGCGCCCTGCTCGCCCGGGACGATCTCGGTTTCGCCGCCCTCCTGCTTGGTGGGGCAGTCGGGGATGTCGGTGATCAGGTCCCGGGGGATGCTCAGCACGGTCGCGTTGGAGCGGTCCGCGGAGACGTGGAAGAGGAACGTGGTGTCGGCGTGGCCGGGGCTGTTCTTGTCGCCGTAGCCCTCGTTGCCCGCGCCGGTGCGCTTGTCGGTGCCGATCAGCAGGATGTTGACCGGGCCGTCGCCGCCGAAGCCGCCGCCGTCCCCGGCGTCACCGACGTCGACCGTGTTGAGGTTGCCGTTGAAGTGGTTGTAGAGGACGTAGGCGGCGGCCGAGGTGCCGACGAGCAGGAAGGCCGTCACACCGCCGGTCCACAGCAGGACCTTCTGCTTCTTGGACTTCTTCGGCTTGGCCTTGCGCCGGCTGGCCGCCCGGCCGCCCGCCGCCCGGCGTCCCTCCGGCGTCCCCCCGGCCTTCGCGGGGGCGTCGTCCGCCCGTCGCCTGCGCTGTCTGGGCACCTCGGCGCCGGACGGCACCGCCGCCCGGCCGGTGGCGTGCGAGGTGGTGGACCGGGGGGCGGAACGGGGAGAACCCGGGGAACCCGGGGAACCCGGGGAACCCGGGGAACTCGGGGAAGGAGTACGGGAAGTGCGTGGGGTACGGGGTGTCCCCGGCGCCTGGGTCGCGGCGGCGGGGGAAGGGGAAGGGGGCACGCCGGGAGACAGCGGCCGCAGCTTGTAGTCACCGGTGTCCGGGTCGAACACCCACTGGTCCGCGGGATCGATGTCGCCCGCCTGCCCACGGCTCTGCGCGTCCACGGTTGCCTGAATCCTCCGTCAAACCACGCGGCGCCTCGTCCTGGTCGGGGGACGCGGGGCGCTCGGTCGGTCGTCCTGCGGTGCGCGGCGACTATGGGCGCGCGCACCGGATTGCTCACACTATCTGGCACTGTCCAGCCTCAAGCACCCTTCCCGGCAAGTTACTTTCCTCTCGAAACGGGCATTCCGCTGCATTATCGCGGTCCGGTGGGTGTGCTGTTTCTCTCGTACGCGCGCGCCCGCCCGTACGCTCGTCCGCGCGCTCGTCCGCACCCGTGTCCCCGTGGTCATCCGCACACGCTCCCGGTCGCGGCGGGCCGCCCGTCCACGGGGGAACCGGAGGGCCCGGACAGGCCGGTCCGGGCCACGGCGAACCCGGCTCCCGGGGCATCATCCCGCGGGGCACCGGAGGGACCTTCGGAAGCGGCCGGCTCGGAACCTGAACCGGAACCGGAATCGGTCCCGGAACCGGGGTCCGCCGGGGAGTCGAGGTCCTCCGGTACGGGCCGGTCGTTGCGCAGCGCCGTGAACAGGCGCTCGGCGTCCGGCTGCACCAGTTCGTCGCGGTTGGGGTTGTGGACGTACGGCTGCCTGGGCGCGGTCAGGAACCGCACCCGGTCCTCGGGGATCTCCCGCACGCTGCCCGCCAGGTCGTACAGCTCCTTGAGGGAGTCCAGCCCGGGGTCGGCGGTGAGCGAGGACGTCACCGCGTCCAGCACCGGGTAGAGCCTGGTGGGATCGGTCAGGATTCCCTCCCCGCGGACCTTCCGCACCAGTGAGCCGAGGAACTCCTGCTGCCGGGTCATCCGCTGGGTGTCGCTGCCGTCGCCGATGCCCTTGCGGGTGCGGACGTAGCCGAGTGCCTGCTCGCCGTCGAGCGTCTGCGGGCCCGCGTCCAGGACGAGTTGGGCGTCGGGGTCGTCCACCGGCTCGGCCAGGCACACCTCGACGCCGCCCACGGCGTCCACGAGCCTGGTGAAACCGGCGAAGTCGACGACCAGGTGGTGGTCGACCCGGACGCCGGTCAGCTTCTCGGCGGTGCGGATGGTGCAGCCCGCACCCCCGAGCTCGAACGCCCAGTTGAACTGTGCGAACCGTGGTTCGGTGGTGGTGCCGTCCGGCCGCTCGCACGCGGGGACGTCCACCATCAGGTCGCGCGGGATCGACACCCCGGTGGCGCCGGAGCGGTCGGCGGACAGGTGCAGCAGGATCGTGGTGTCCGAGCGCTGGGTGCCGCTGTCGCGGCCGTACCGGCCGTTGTCGCCGCCGCGGTCGTCGGAGCCGATGAGCAGGATGTTCTTCGCCTCGTGGACGATCTGCCGGGGGCGCTCGCTCTCGAAGCGCCGCAGTTGGTTGACGGCTCCGACGTCCGTGCGGATGTTGCCGTCGAGCCGGCTGTAGAGGACCCAGACCGCCCCGGCCGTCGCGAGCACGACGAACGAGGCCCCCAGCGCGGTCCAGCGCAGCCAGCGGCGGCGGGGCCGGAGCGGGGGGTCCGCCGGGGGCGGGCCCTCGGGTTCGGTCACGTCTGAGTTCATCCCTCACGCGGTCTACGTGGTCTGCCGTCTCCGGCGCGGTGGTGCACAGAAGTACGGTCGCCGGTCTTCAGTACAGACGGGCGAAAGGCGCATGAGGTTGTACGGGAGGCGTGAAAACCCGGCCGCACGACCGTGATTCGAGTGGGTGAGTGGGGGAATGCCGGTTATGCTCCCGGTGTTCGGCGGTGGCTGACCGGCGGACCGGCGGCCGGCCGGTGGTCAGTCGGCGGTGTGGGTGACGCGCTCACTCTTCCTCCGCTCCGCGAGCGCGGACGCGGCCGGCCCGTGGGAGTTGCGGCACAGCACGACCGAGCCGCCGGCGGCCAGCGGGGCGAACAGGCCGGCAGACAGTCCCTCCCAGGTGTCGTAGGGCAGGACCGACAGCAGCCGTGAGCCGGGGCCGAGCCCGCGTACGGCGGCGTCGGCCCGGGCCCGCTCGGTGATCTGCGCCCCGGTCAGCTCCTCGCCGCCGACCACCAGCGCGGGCGCGTCCGGATCGACGGGGGAGTAGGGGGTGAAATGGTCGCCCTGCCCCGGCACCTCGACCGCGTAGTCGGTGAAACCGTCCGGCGGCCGATGGAAGCGGGCGCCCAGCGGGCGCAGGCTGAGCGCGACGCGCTCGCCGGAGCAGGCGCGGGCGGCCTCCAGGGTGTCCGGGCCGCTGACGACGAGATCGGCGGCGGAGATCGCGTCGGGTCCGGGGTCCGGTTCGGCGACGACCCCGGTGGCGGAGCAGGCGAGCAGCCAGACCGCGGTCTGCCAGTGGGCGGGCAGCAGCAGGGCGAGGCGGTCGCCGGGCTCGGCGGACAGCTCGTCCCGCAGGAGGTTGGCCGTCTTCGCCACCCAATTGGCGAGGGTGGCGACGGACAGTTCGACGCGCTCGCCGGTGGCGTCGTCGTAGAAGGTCACCAGCGGGCGGGCGGCGTCCGCGGCGAGCGCGGATCGCAGCAGGTCGGCGGGGGTGTGGTCGGTGGTGTTCATCGGCGCCAGGGTACGCGGGCCGCCGCCGTCCGGCGGGTACGGGGACGGGGAGCGCCGCGCCGGAGGTACGGGGCGCCCGGGGTGGCGGCGCACCGGGTTCGGTTCGACAGATTTGTCAGCTTCTGCCCAGTATCGGTGCCATGCGTGCATTCATTGCGTCCTCGATCGCCGTCGCGTGCGCGGCGGCTGCCGTGCTGCCGCTGTCCGCCGCGGCGGCGGACAGCGGCAGCACGGCCCCGGCATCCGCCGCCGTCCACGAGACGACTTCCCGGCTGCCGGGGAGCACCCAGACACTGCCGCTCGTACCGCTGGAATCCTCCGGCGGGGACACCGGGGCCGGACAGTCCGGCGACCCGGTGCCCCTCGGCCTTCCGGCGCGCGACATCGAACCCTTCGCACTGCTCGGCGCGGTCTGGGACGACCCGGACGAGGAACCGCGGGGCCGGATCCAGGTGCGCACCCGGGCGGCCGGCACCGGCGACTGGTCACCCTGGCGGGAGTTGGAGAGCCACGCCGACAGACCCGATCCCGGCTCCGCCGAGGGCGGTGACACCGCACCGCGCGGCGCCACGGCCCCGCTGTGGGTCGGTGACTCGGACGGCGTACAGGCCCGCTTCCTGCCCGGGCCCGGCCCGGACGGCGATCCCGGCGGCGGTCCGGAGGGTGGTCCGGGCGATGACCCGGGTGCCGGTCCGGACGGCGGGCAACCGCTGCCCGGCGGACTGCGGCTGGACCTGGTCCACCCCGGCGACGACCCCCCTCCCGGCGGCGACTCCTCCGGCGCGCTCACCCCTCAGGACCGCGCCAGCAGCGCGGCCAACGCCGGTCTCGCCCCCCTCGGCGCCCTGGAGATCCCGGCCCAGGAGGAGGAGACCCCGGGCGGGGAGCAGCTCCGCGGCGGCACACCGGCGGAGCGCGGCACCGGCGGCCGGGACCGCGGGCCGGGCGTCGTCCGGGCCGAGAAGCCGTACGCCAGGGCGCAGGCCCCCATCGGGCCGCGGCCGGGCATCGTCACCCGCCGGGGCTGGGGGGCCGACGAACGGCTGCGCGGCTCGTTCCTCTACACGAGCACGGTCAAGGCCGCCTTCGTCCACCACACCGCGATGAGCAACTCCTACACCTGCGGCCAGTCCGGTTCCGTCATCCGCGCCATCTACCGCTACCACGTTCTCAGCAACGGCTGGCGGGACGTGGGCTACAACTTCTTCGTCGACAAGTGCGGAAAGATCTTCGAGGGCCGCGCCGGAGGCGTGGCCAGGCCGGTGAAGGGCGCACACACCCTGGGCCTCAACGACAACACCACCGGGATCGCCGTCCTCGGCTCGTACGGCGCCGCCAGGCCCACCCGGGCCGCGGTGGAGGGCGTCGCCAAGCTGCTGGGGTGGAAGCTCGGCCTGCACGGCGTCAACCCGCGGGGCACCGCGGTCCTGACCTCCGCCGGCGGCAAGTACCCCAAGGGGACGAAGGTCAGGTTCCGTACCGTCTCCGGACACCGGGACGGTTCGTACACCACCTGCCCGGGCGACCGGCTCTACCGCGAGCTGCCCGGCATCCGGACGCTGGCGGCCCGGCTCCAGGGCAGGTAGCCCCGGCCCGCGGGCTCCCGAAGCGCCGGGCGGCCGGCCGCCTACACTGGCCCGGCCGCCCGGCACCCAGAGCGGAGGTCCACCGATGGCAGCACCGCCCCCGCCCGCCGTCCGCCGCCCGGCACCCGAAGCCGCCGCGGCCGTCCGCCGCTGGACCCCGCCGGAGCCCTTCGACCCCCGCGACCTGCCCCGCAACCTGCGGGTGCTGGGACGCGGACCGTACGACCCCGCGTACCGGGCGGCCGGCGGCGCGCTCTGGCGCGCCACCCGCACCCCGTGCGGACCGGCCACCCTGTGCCTGGTGCCGGACGCCGCCGCCGGACAGGTGGTGGCCGAGGCGTGGGGGCCGGGTGCCGAGTGGGTGCTGGAGGCTCTCCCGGCCCTCCTCGGCGCCGGTGACGACCCGTCGGCCTTCGTCCCCCGCCACCGGCTGGTCGCCGAGGCGCACCGCCGCCGGCCCGGGCTGCGGCTGGCCCGCACCGGACTGGTGCTGGAGTCGCTGATCCCCTCGATCCTGGAGCAGAAGGTCACCACCGACGAGGCGTACCGCGCCTGGCGGCTGCTGCTGCGGCGGTACGGCGAGCCCGCGCCGGGCCCGGCCGGCCGGCTCCCCGAGGGGATGCGCGTGATGCCCGGGCCGCGTACCTGGGCACTGATCCCCTCCTGGGAGTGGCACCGCGCCGGGGTGGACAACAAGCGCTCCGCCACCGTGCTGCGCGCCGTCTCCCGCGCCCGGCGCATGGAGGAGGCGGCGGGCATGGACCTGGCGGCGGCGGTGACCCGGCTGACGGCCGTCCCCGGCATCGGCCCGTGGACGGCGGCCGAGACGCTCCAGCGCAGCAACGGCGCGGCGGACGCGGTGACGGTCGGCGACCTGCACCTGCCGGGCACCGTGGTCTACGCGCTCACCGGCGAGCGGGACGGCGACGACGCGCGGATGCTGGAACTGCTGGCCCCCTACGCGGGCCAGCGCCACCGCGCCACCCGGCTGATCCTGGCCACCGGCCGCCGCCCGCCCCGCCGGGCGCCGCGCTTCCCGCGCGGCGACATCGCCCGGCTGTGACGCGCGCCGCGCGGTGACGCGTTCGGACCCGGCCTCCGGCTTCCGGCTTCCGGTTCTCGGCTTCCGGGGAACCCGTACCGCGGGCGCGCTCAGCGGACGACGGTGAAGGCCTCGGCCGTCCGGGCCGGGCGGGGCCGGGGCGGGGCCGCCGGCCGCCCGACGGCCACCGCGCCCATCGGGTCCCAGTTCCCGGGCAGGTCCAGCACCTCGCGCACCACCTCGCGGCAGAACATCGTGGAGGACACCCAGGCCGAGCCCAGTCCCTCACCGGCCAGCGCGACCAGGAAGTTCTGCACCCCGGCCCCGGCCGCGACCACGAACATCTCGCGTTCGGCCGCCGAGCGCCGCTCGTCCGGGTAGTCGTGCGCCCCCTCGGCCACCAGGCACGGCACCGCCAGATACGGCGCGTCGCGCAGGACGTCGCCGCGCCGGATCCGCTTCGCGATGCTCTCCTCGCCCTTCCCGTCCGCGCGCAGGTCGGCGATCCACGCCTCGCGCATCGCGTCCAGCAGCCGGGTGCGGGTCCGTGCCGACTCCAGCAGCACGAACCGCCACGGCGTGGTGTGGTGCGGGGCCGGAGCGGTGACCGCCGCGGCCACCGCCCGCCGTACCGCCGCGCCGTCCACCGGCTCGGCGGTGAACTCCCGCACCGTGCGGCGCAGCGTCACCGCCTCCCGTACCGCCTCCGAGGTGCCCAGCCGGAACATGTCGGTGGCCGCGCCGCGGATCAGTGCGCGGGCCCCGGTGTCCCCGGACGCCTCCCCGGCACCTTTCCCGGCCTCTTCCTCATGGCCTTCCTCATGGTCCTCCTCGGCGGGGTCGTCCCAGCTCAGATGCTGGGGCAGACCGCGCACCACCGCGACCGGCAGCCCGTCGGCCTTGCCCTTCACCAGTTCGCCGGCCCCGGCCAGTTCGTCGCCGACCGCGGTGAGCGTCACCCCCAGCGGGTTGCCGTACATGTCGGCGGTGCCGCGCAGGTCCTCCAGCACCCGCACCCCGGCGGCTCCGACGGCCACATCGGTCTGGCCCTCGCGCCAGGGACGCCCGAAGGTGTCGGTGACGATCACCCCGACCGTCACGCCCAGCAGTTCCCGCAGGCCCGCGCGGATCCGGCGCGCGGAGGCGTCCGGGTCCTCGGGAAGCAGCAGCACCGTGCCGGCCGGGGTGTTGGAGGCGTCCACCCCGGCCGCGGCCATCACGAAGCCGTGCCGGCTCTCCACGATCCGCGCCGGGCCGCGCCGGGCGACCACCCGCACGGTCTCGGCGTCGACGGCGGCCTCCCGGTCGGCGGCCTCGACGATCCGCCCCTCGGCCTTGCTCACGATCTTCGACGTGACCACCAGCACGTCGCCGTCCGCCAGACCGGGCAGCCCCGGCCCGGTGGCCGCGTCGGCGATCAGCTTCACCAGGTCGTCGCCCGGCCGCACCTCGGGGATACCGGGCAGCGCCCACACCCGGTACCCCGGAACCTCCGGTGCCCGGTGCCCGGCCGGCCCGGCGGATCCGGCGGTCCCGCCCAGGGGATCCGTCATGCCCGTACCTCCCCGGCGAGCGCGAGCGCTTCGCGGGCCATCCCCGCGGCGGCCCCGGCGTCCGTCATCAGCAGCGGCACGGCGCGGCAGCGGATGCCCGCCGCCTCGACCCCGGCCACGGCGCCGGAGTCCGCGGTGTCCACCAGCCAGCCGTCCAGCAGTCCCGACCCGTAGTGCCCGGCCACGGCCGCCGCGGTGGACTCCACCCCGACGGCGGCGAGCATCTTGTCGGCCATGCCGCGCACCGGGGCGCCCCCGATGATCGGGGACAGGCCCACCACCGGCACTCCGGCGTCGGCGATCGCCTCGCGGATGCCGGGCACGGCCAGGATGGTGCCGATGCTGACCACCGGGTTGGACGGCGGGAAGAGGATGACGTCGGCACCGGCGATCGCGTCCAGTACGCCCGGCGCCGGCTTGGCCTGCTCGGCGCCCACCGGCACCACGGCCTGTGCGGGCGGCTCGGCCCGCAGCCGCACCCAGTACTCCTGGAAGTGCACGGCCCGGCGGCCGCCGTCCTCGGTCCCGATCACCACATGGGTCTCGACCCGGTCATCGGTCATGGGCAGCAGCCGCACGCCCGGCCGCCAGCGCGCGCACAGCGCCTCGGTGACGGCGCTGAGCGGATAGCCCGCGCCGATCATCTGGGTGCGGACGATGTGGGTGGCGAAGTCCCGGTCGCCCAGGCCGAACCACTCCGGCCCGACGCCGTACGCCGCCAGTTCCTCCTTCACAGTGAAGGTCTCGTCGGAGCGGCCCCAGCCCTGCTCCTCGTGGATGCCGCCCCCGAGGGTGTACATCACCGTGTCGAGGTCCGGGCAGACCTTGAGGCCGAAGAGATGGATGTCGTCACCGGTGTTGCCGACGACCGTGATCTCGGCTCCGGGCGCCGCCTCCTTCAGACCGCGCAGGAAGCGGGCACCGCCGATGCCCCCGGCCAGAACCACAATGCGCTGCATGCCCGACAGTCTCTCAGCAAGCGGCGGCCCGGGACGGAGGGGACCGCCGGGAGACCGCCGGAGACGGCCGGGACGCGCACGGCGCGCGGGGGAGCGGTCAGCCCACGGCCGTGTCCCGGCGGGCGGCCGGAGCCGCGCAGGTCAGGGTGTGCGGGGCGGTGTGCATCGGCATCTCGGTGAGGCCGGGGAAGTAGACGTGCAGGCTGACGGCCGGCTCCAGGGCGTCGTTGACGACCTCGTGCGCGTAGCCGGGCGCGAACACCCGCTGCGCTCCGGCGCCGAGTGTGCGGTCCCCGCGCGCGGTCCGCTCGGTCAGCTCGCCGTCGAGGACGGTGAGCACTCCGGAGGAGGGGCCGTGGTCGTGGGGACCGCTGCCCTGCCCGGGCACCCAGCTCAGCAGCCAGACCTCGTAGCCGGGGCCGGTGCGCAGCCGGTGGTACCAGCGGGTGGTGGCGTCGTACCGGACGAGCGGCGCCCAGCCGGCCCGGTCGGCGGTGATCGTCCGGGCCAGGCCGGCGAAGCCGGCGACGGTGGAGGGGTGGGCGGGGACGGGCGGCAGCAGGTGCGGCACGGCGAGCGGGTCGCCTGCGATCTCGACGTCGCTGTTCACGGTCGGGGATTCCTAGCGGGGGTGGGCGAGCGGGGGGGAACTGAGGAAACCAGTGGAAACCAGAGGGAAACAGAGGGAAGCCGTACGTGCCGGGAAGTGGCAGGGCCAGGCGGTGGAACGGCGGGAGGGAGCACCGGAGGCGAACGCCGGGGAGGCCGGAGGACCGGTGGGTTCACGAGCCTCACGGGAGGCGGCGCCTCGGCGGGTGCCTCAACGGCGGGCCCGGGCGGCCGGCTTCAGCGGCGACAGCTCAGCGGCGACAACAGCGGCAGCGAGTCCGGGCAGCGCGGAGGGCCCCGCAGTGGCGGGCCGGGCTGAGCGCGCGAATCGCTGGCATGACATCAAGAAGACCGGGTACCCCGTCCCGCTGTCAACCGGATGGCCCGTTCGGCGGGTGTGTTTCACCACATCCGGTTGGCAGGGGCGATGAAAGGTTTACACGGACGAAGATCGGACAGGTGGCGGATCATCCGTGCACTCGCGAACGCCGTTGCGGATCCGTGATCCAACTGTGATCATGCTTCCTTCGGCGCACGGCGGGCAACGCGGACGGACCCGCTCGCGTCCTCCCGGGCAGGGAGCTCTCCGGGAGGGCGGGTGAGCGAGATGTCCGTTCTGCCTGTCATAGTTTGTCGCGATATAAACACTAAATGCTAGGGCTTGGTTCCGGAGAGTGAATAACGGGCCCAATAGCAGATCTCGGCTTGACTCGGGTGGATGCACGCACTTGTAATTTCACTCGTGTCGTTCGGCTGGGAGCGATAACGACAGCATCACGGGGACGTAAAGACAGACGAGGGGCGCGCATGGCCGAGCTGTTCGAACAACTGCTGGTCGAAGAGGTGGAAGAGGAGCTCGGCTGGCAGGAGCGCGCGTTGTGCGCCCAGACCGACCCGGAGTCCTTCTTCCCGGAGAAGGGCGGCTCGACGCGGGAGGCCAAGAAGGTCTGCCTCGCCTGCGAGGTCCGCTCCGAGTGCCTGGAGTACGCCCTCGCCAACGACGAACGCTTCGGCATCTGGGGCGGACTGTCCGAACGCGAGCGCCGCCGTCTGAAGAAGGCCGCCGTCTGATCCCCGCCCACCGGCCCCCGTGCCGGCGGTCCGCCGGGGCGGACCGTCCGGCCGTCCCGCACCGGCCGTCCGGCGGACCGCCGGCCGGATTACCGGACAGGGACCCGCGCAAGCGGAAGAACCCCCATACCGCCCATATCGCTTCCGGTACGCCTCCCGCTCCGTGCGGGAGGCGTACTGCTGTGCGGAGCGCTCCGCGGCCGCCGTCCGGCCGGACCCCGGACGGCGGCCCCCGGTAAGCCATTAGTGTGGGTCCGTCCATGACGCAGCGGCCGCCCGCGTGGCCCGGCGCGCCTGGACCGGTCCACAGCAGTTCCGACGCAGCAGCCTTCCGGGGGGACGCCCCCCGGACCCCGGCCGGAGGGCCCCTACCCCGATGTCCGTGCACAGCCACCCGGCGGCCCAGTACGAGGCGGCCACAGCGGCGTTCGCCGCTTCCCAGTCCGCGTCGCACCGGTCTCCCGAGACCGCGGTGTCCGACCACGCCCACCTTCCCGAGTTTCCGCGCCACGTCGTCACCGCCGTGCTCGTCTCCCACGACGGTGCGCGCTGGCTGCCCGACGCGCTGGCCGGACTCGTGAACCAGGAACGGCCCGTGCAGAACATCGTCGCCGCCGACA
The DNA here is from genome assembly GCF_002794255.1 of Streptomyces carminius. GTDB lineage: Bacteria > Actinomycetota > Actinomycetes > Streptomycetales > Streptomycetaceae > Streptomyces > Streptomyces carminius. The sequence goes on along the minus strand of NZ_PGGW01000063.1, from coordinate 18,614 downwards.
CCGGCAGCGCCGACGACTCCGCCCGGCTGCTCACCGAGACCCTCGGCCCCGACCGCGTCCTGCACCTCGCCCGCCGCAGCGGGTTCGGCGCGGCCGTCGACGAGGCGGCCCGCACCGCGCCCGTCCTCACCCCCGACGACCTGCCGTACCTCAAGCGGCCCAGCGGCTGGGACCCGGTCACCCGCACCTGGCGGGACGACGCCTACGACCTGCCCGAGCTGCCGCACGGCGAGCCCGTCCAGTGGCTGTGGCTGCTGCACGACGACTGCGCACCCGAGCCGGACGCCCTCGCCGAACTGCTGAAGGTGGCCGATGCCAGCCCCTCGGCCGCCGTCGTCGGACCGAAGCTGCGCAGCTGGTACAACAACCGCCAGCTGCTGGAGGTCGGGGTCTCCGTCGCCCACAGCGGGCGCCGCTGGACCGGCCTGGACCGGCGCGAGCAGGACCAGGGCCAGTACGACCAGGTGCGGCAGGTGCTGTCCGTCTCCACCGCCGGCATGCTCATCCGGCGCGACGTCTTCGAGGAGCTCGGCGGCTTCGACCGCAGGCTGCCGCTGATGCGCGACGACGTGGACCTGTGCTGGCGCGCCCAGGCCGCCGGGCACCGGGTGCTCGTCGCGCCCGAGGCCGTCCTGCGGCACGCCGAGGCGGCCTCCCGCGAGCGGCGGCCCATCGACTGCGTCGGCCGCTCGGTCACCGGACCGCACCGGGTGGACAAGGCGGGCGCCGTCTACACGCTGCTCGTCAACACCCCCGGCAAGTTGCTGCCCTGGGTCCTGCTGCGGCTGGTCGTGGGCACCGCGCTGCGCATCGTCGCCTACCTGGTCGGCAAGGTGCCCGGGCAGGCGCTGGACGAGTTCACCGGGCTCGTCGGCACCCTGCTGCGCCCCGGTCTGATCCTCGCCGCCCGGCGCAGGCGCGGCAGACCCGCCGTCGCCCACTCCGACCTGCGCCCCCTCTTCCCGCCGCCCGGCGCCACGGTGCGGGCCACCGTCGAGCAGGTCGCGGGAAACCTCGCCGGACGCTCCGACCCCGAAGCCTCCTCCGGCGGACGGCACGGTGCCGTCGAGACCGGTCCCGGCGACGACGACGCCGACTTCCTGGAGGTCGAGCAGTTCGCCCGGCTGAAGCGGATCGCCCGCCGGCCGGCGCCGGTGCTCTTCGCCGTCCTGCTGGTCACCTCGCTGGTCGCCTGCCGCAACCTGCTGGGCGGCGGCGCGCTGGCCGGCGGCGCGCTGCTGCCCGCGCCCGCCGAGGCCGCCGACCTGTGGGAGCGCTGGCTGAACGCCTGGCAGCCGGTGGGCACCGGCGGCACCGGAACCGTGCCGCCGTATCTGGCGGTCCTGGCCACCCTCGCCACCGTCCTGCTCGGCAGCACCGGCCTCACCCTCACCCTGCTGCTGGTCTGCTCGGTGCCGCTGGCCGGGCTCACCGCCTACTTCGCCTCCCGGCCGCTGGTCGCCTCCCGGCTGCTGCGCGCCTGGGGCAGCGTCGCCTACGCCTTCCTCCCGGCCGTGACCGGAGCCCTGGCGGGCGGCCGGATCGGCACCGCGGTCCTCGCGGTCGTCCTGCCGCTGATGGCCCGTGCGGCGGTCGCCGCCGCCGGGCTGCGGTCGTCCGGCGACAAGCCGTCCTGGCGGGCGGTGTGGGCCTGTGCGCTGCTGCTCGCCCTCACCACCGCCTTCACCCCCGTGGTGTGGCCCGTCGCCGCCGTGCTCACCCTGGCAGTCCTGGGGCTGCGGGTGCGGCAGGGCGCGTATCCGGTGGCGTACGCGGTCCGGGCCCTCGTCCTGCTGGCGGTGCCGCTGGTCCTGCTCGCGCCGTGGTCGCTGGAACTGCTCACCGACCCCTCGGCCTTCCTCCGCGAGGCCGGACTGCCGTACGGCGAGGGCGCCGCCTCCGCCACCGGTCTGCTGCTGCTCGACCCCGGCGGGCCGGGCGCGGTGGGCGGGGTGCTGTTCGCCGGTGTGGTGCTGGCCGCGCTCGCCGCGCTGCTGCGCGCCGAGCGGCGGACCGCGATCCTCGCCGCCTGGACCACCGCCCTGACCGGTCTGCTCTTCGCCGCTCTCGCGAACGGTTCCGGCTGGGCCGGCCCCGCCACCCTCGTCTCCGGCCTGGCGATGCTGACCGCCGCTGTGGTCGGTGCCGAGGGCGTGCGCGGCCGGGTCGCCGAGCAGAGCTTCGGCTGGCGGCAGCCGGTCGCCGCGCTCATCGGCGTCGCCGCCGCGCTGGGACCGCTTGCCGCCGCGGCGGGCTGGATGGTGGGCGGCGCGGACGGACCGCTGTCGAGGCGCAGCCCGGTACAGGTGCCGGCGTTCGTCGCGGAGGAGAGCGGCACCGGCGACCGGCCGCGCACCCTCGTCCTGGACGGCGCGGACGCGGGCGGTTCCACCGCGTCCGGGGGCGCGTCCCGGGTCTCGTACACCCTCGTCCGCGGCTCCGGCGTCCGGCTGGGCGACGGCGATCTGGCCCGTGCGGCGGGCGCCGACCGGCGGCTGGGCGAGATGGTCGGCAACCTGGTGGCGGGCTCCGGCGCGGACCAGGCCGGCCAGCTCGGCGGCTACGCGGTCCGCTACGTCCTGGTGCGCGACGGCGCCCCCCGGGACATCACCCGGGTACTGGACGCCACCCCGGGCCTGAGCCGGCTGAGCGAGCAGGACGACGGCGCGCTGTGGCGGGTGGACACCGAGGTCGCCCGGGTCACCGTCGTCCCCGGCGGGGAGCCGGAGGAGGGCGCGGCGACCGGTGCCGCCACCGACACCGCGGCCGAACCGGTGACCGTCGCGTCCGGCCCGGTCGAGGCACACACCGACGTCCCCGCCGGGCCCGGAGGACGGGTGCTGCGGATCGCCGAGGCGGCGGACGAGGGCTGGCGGGCCACCCTGGACGGACGTCCGCTGAAGCCGGTCACCGTGGACCGCTGGGCGCAGGGCTTCGAGCTGCCCGCCGAGGGCGGCCGGCTGGACCTGGTGCACGAGACTCCCGTGACCCACACCGCGTGGGTGTGGGCGCAGGGCTTCCTGGCACTGGTCGTCCTGGTCATGGCACTGCCGGGGCGGCGCCGCGAGATCGACGACGACCTGCCCGAGACGGTGGGCGCCGCGACCGTGCCCGACGAGCCGGTGGAGGGCGAGGGCCGCCGGGCCCGCAGACTGCGGGCGGCCCAGGAAGCGGCGGGCGGACCGCCCCCGGAGCCCGAACCCGAACCCGGACCCGAACCGGAGCCCGAATCCCGGCCCCAGGAGCCCCAGGAGCCGTACGTCGCCCAGCAGGGCCACGGCGGCTGGGACGAGCAGCGGCAGTACGCCGACCAGACCGATCCGTACGGCCGGGACCAGGGCCGGGGCGGGCAGCCCCGGCCCGAGTACGACGGCTACGGCGGCTACGGCTACGACTACGGCCAGGGTGGCCACGGCTACGGCTACGGTCAGGGCGGCCACGGCGGCGAGGAGTACGGCGGCTACGGCAACGAGGGCCACGGCAGCGGCTACGGCCAGGACGGCACCCCGTACGGCGACAGGAGCAACCAGGGATGAACCGCACCGTCTACTCCCTGATCGGCGTGGTCACCGCGCTGGCCGCCGTCACCGGCCTCGCCTCGCTGACCGCCCCGTCCGGCGAGTCCGCCACCGGCCCCGCCGCGGCGACCAGGCTGCCCGTGGAGCGTTCCACGCTGGTGTGCCCGCAGCCGACCTCCTCGGAGATCGGCGAGACGACCTACACCGCCTTCACCCCCAAGGGCGGAGCCGGGCGGGAGGCCGCCGGGAAGGGCTCGGCCGCCCTGCTGCCCGCCGCCAGCACCCTGGAGGGCGGCGGCCAGCGGAACGCCGACAACGCCGACAACGCCGACAAGGGCGACAAGGGCGACAAGAACGACAAGGGCGACGGGAGCGGCAAGAAGGCCGAGTCCGAGCAGGTCGTTCCGCTGAGTGAGCCCGGCAGGCCGGTCACGGCTGACACCGACGGCAGCGGCTCACCCGCGCTCACCGGGTCGGCGACCGGCCGGCTGGCCCCCGGCTGGACGGTCCAGCAGACCACCCTCGTCACCGCCGGCGTCGGCCGCGGGCTGCTGGGGACCTCCTGCACCGAGCCCGACACCGAGTTCTGGTTCCCCGGGGTGAGCACCGCCGAGACGCGCTCCGACTACATCCACCTCGTCAACCCCGACGACACCCCGGCCGTGGTCGACCTGGAGCTGTACGGCGAGGACGGCTCGGTGCGGACCGACAGCGGCCAGGGCATCAACGTCCCCGGCCGCGCCACGATCCCGGTGCTGCTCTCCACGCTCTCCACGGAGCCGGTCACCGATGTGGTCCTGCACGTCGTGGCGCGCGCCGGCCGGATCGGCGCCCAGGTGCAGGCGCTCGACGAAAAGCTCGGCGGCGACTGGCTGACCGCCTCCGCCGTCTCCCGCGGCACCCTGGTGCTGCCCGGTGTCCCGGCGGACGCCACCGGGGTGCGGCTGATCGCCTTCGCACCCGGCGACGCGGACGCCGACCTGAAGGTGCGGCTGGCCACCCCCACCGGCTCGATCACCCCGGCAGGCCAGGAGAACCTGCACGTCAAACGGGGTATGACCGTGGCCGTGGACCTCGGCGACCTCACCCGGGGCGAGGCCGGCTCCCTGCTGCTCGGTCCGGCCGAGGAAGGCGGGGACGCCCCGGTGGTGGCGGCGCTCCAGGTGCTGCGGGGCAAGGGGGGCGACCGGGAGATGGGCTTCGTCCCCGCCACCGGGCCGGTCCGGGAGCGGGCGTCCGCGGCGGGCGGCGACGCGGCGGCCACGGACGACAAGAAGGGCGAGGCGGCGGCGCTGTCGCTGGTGGCACCGGAGAAGGGCGCGAAGGTGCGGGTCACGGCCTCGGCGGGCAGCGACGGCGGCGAGCCGGTCAGCAAGACGTACACCCTCAAGGGCGGCACCACGACGGCCGTCGACGGGCTGCGCCCGCAGGGCGGCAAGGGCCGGTACGCGCTCACCGTCGAGAAGCTCTCGGGCGGGCCGGTGCACGCCGCCCGGACGCTGACGCGGACGGAGGACGGCGTTCCGATGTTCACCGTGCAGACGCTGCCGGACGACCGGAGCACGGTGGCGGTGCCCGAGGCCGAACAGGACCTGTCCGTCCTGGTCGACTGAGGCCGGGGCCGCCGCGCGGGCGGCCCCGGCCGGACGGCCTGCCCGGCCTCAGTCCTGTCCGTAGCGCGGGTCGATCGACTCCGGGGCCAGCCCCAGCAGTTCGGCGACCTGCTCGACGACGACCTCGTGGACGAGCCGCGCCCGGTCGTCGCGTGTCCTGGAGCGCAGTTCGACGGGGCGCCGGTAGACGACGACGCGGTCGGGACGGGAGTCCCGGGCCGTCTCGTGCCGGCCCAGCGGCACGCCCCCGTCGCCGTCCGCCCAGCCGTCGCCCCAGCCGTCCGGCCCGTCGCCCGGCGGTCTCCCGTCCGGCCCGCCGAACCGGTCGCCGTCCGGGCGGGGCAGCCGGACGGGCGGCACCTCCCGCACGACGAACTCCACCCCGGACAGCTGCGGCCACTGCTTCTCCAGCCGCTCCGCGGAGTCGCGCACCAGATCGTCGAACACGTCGGCACGGCTCACGGCCAGGGGCACCTGGGGCGGGGCGACCGGGCCGCGCATGCCGCGCCCGTGGCGATCCCGGCGACGCGGTCGCGGATCGGGCAGGTGGGGCGGTACGGGGTTGCTCATCACCATGAGAGTAGCCGTCCGCCGGGCGGCGGCGACCCCGGACGGCCGGTGCCCGCCCGGCCCGGCCCCGCACCGCTGTGGCGGTGCGGTTTCGGTCATCTCCTCGATCGGTGATCGCTCCTTGGTGACGGTATCCGAACGAAGAGGTAACGGCCCCGGCGGCCCCCGCAAAACGGGGCTTTCCGGCACGTGGCGGGCCAGCCGGGCCGCCGACCGTACGCGCGGTTCCGGCGCACCGGTGCGAGACGCCGGCGACGCGACGACGACACAACGACGGCACAACGACGACACAAGGGGGTGAGCTCCCGGGGAGTCGTCGCGGCCCGCTCAAGAGTGCGGTACCGTCCAACGTCGTGAGCCCTGTACGTCGCTGTTCGCGCACCGCGTGCGGCCGCCCCGCCGTGGCGACGCTGACGTACGTCTACGCGGACTCCACCGCCGTTCTCGGCCCGCTGGCCACCTACGCCGAACCGCACTGCTACGACCTGTGCGCGGAGCACTCGGAGCGGCTGACCGCGCCGCGCGGCTGGGAGGTCGTCCGCCTCGCCGTGGACCCCGGCCCCGCCCGCCCCAGCGGCGACGACCTCGAAGCCCTGGCCGACGCCGTGCGCGAGGCCGCCCGCACCCCCCAGCGCCGGGGCCCGGCACCGGACGGCCCGCCCGGCCCCGGGGGCGGGCGCGGCCGGGATCTGACGGAGGTGGCCAGACGCGGCCATCTGCGGGTGCTGCGTTCCCCCGAGAACTGATCCGTTCCGGTTACCTTTGGGCAGTCTCCGGACACTCCAGAACCGGATACTCCAGAAGGGGTGGACTGTGCCTGATCTGTCGCAGCTCGTGAAGGCCTACGACGTACGCGGTGTGGTGCCCGACCAGTGGGACGAGGCCCTGGCCGAACTGTTCGGAGCCGCCTTCGTCCAGGTCACGGACGCCGCAGCGATCGTCGTCGGACACGACATGCGCCCCTCCTCGCCGGGCCTGTCGCGGGCCTTCGCCCGGGGCGCGGCCGCCCGCGGCGCCGACGTCACCGAGATCGGTCTGTGCTCGACCGACCAGCTCTACTACGCCAGCGGCAGCCTGGACATGCCCGGCGCGATGTTCACCGCCAGCCACAACCCCGCGCGCTACAACGGCATCAAGATGTGCCGGGCGGGCGCCGCCCCGGTCGGCCGGGACACCGGGCTGGCCGACATCCGCGCACTGGTGGAGCGGTGGGCGGAGACCGGCGCACCGGAGCCGGTGGAGAAGCCGGGGAACATCGCACAGCGGGACGTCCTGGCCGACTACGCCGCCCACCTGCGCTCCCTGGTGGACCTGGCCGCCATCCGCCCCCTGAGGGCCGTCGTGGACGCGGGCAACGGCATGGGCGGCCACACCGTGCCCACCGTCCTGGCGGGCCTGCCGGTCGAACTGGACGCCCTCTACTTCGAGCTGGACGGCACCTTCCCCAACCACGAGGCCGACCCGATGAACCCGGCCAACATCGCCGACCTCCAGGCCCGGGTGCGGGAGACCGGTGCCGACATCGGCATCGCCTTCGACGGCGACGCCGACCGCTGCTTCGTGGTCGACGAACGCGGCGAGCCGGTCTCCCCGTCGGCCATCACCGCCCTGGTCGCCGCCCGCGAGCTGGCCAAGCACCCCGGCGGCACGGTGATCCACAACTGCATCACCTCCTGGTCGGTGCCCGAGGTCGTGAAGGAGGCGGGCGGCACCCCGGTGCGCACCCGGGTCGGCCACTCCTTCATCAAGGCGGAGATGGCGCGGACCGGCGCGATCTTCGGCGGCGAGCACTCGGCGCACTACTACTTCCGCGACTTCTGGAACGCCGACACCGGCATGCTCGCCGCCCTCCACGTGCTGGCCGCGCTCGGCGGCCAGGAGGGCACCCTGTCCGAGCTGGTGGCGCAGTACGACCGCTACACCGCCTCCGGGGAGATCAACAGCACCGTGGACGACCAGGCCGGCCGCGCCGCCGCGGTGAAGGAGGTCTACGCCGCCCGCGAGGGGCTGGAGCTGGACGAGCTGGACGGGCTGACGGTCACCGCGCCCGGCGAGTGGTGGTTCAACCTCCGCCCCTCCAACACCGAGCCGCTGCTGCGGCTGAACGTCGAGGCACGGGACGCGGCCACGGCCGCCAGGGTCCGCGACGAGGTGCTGGCCGTCGTCCGCGGCTGACCGCGCCCGGCCGGGGACGGGGCCGCCCCGCCCCCGGCCGTTCCTCCCGCGCCACCCGCCGTGCCACCCGCCGCCGGGGTGCGCCCCGGCGGCGGTACGCTGACCGCACGGCCACCCCGGCCGTTCGACGACCGCAGTGTCCGAGCACCTCCGACGAGCACCTCCGAAGGGACCACGCCCCATGCCGCTCGAAGCCGGCCTCCTGGAGATCCTCGCCTGCCCGGCGTGCCACGCCCCGCTCCGCGAGGAGGGCGGCGAACTGCTCTGCCAGGGCACCGAGTGCGGGCTGGCGTACCCCGTCCGCGACGGCATCCCCGTCCTCCTCGTCGACGAGGCCCGCCGCCCCGCCTGACTGTCCGCCCGAACGCCCCGGCGACCGGAGAGGCCGCACATGCTGGACGAGACCCTGCTCGACGCCCCCGAGGCCCTGACCGGAGCCGACACCCACGGTCTGCTGCGCGGGGCCGCCGCGGCCGGCGCCCGTGTCCGTACGGCCGTCCGGCACGCCGACGAGGCGGGTCTGGGGGAGCTGCGTCCCGACGGCCGTCCCCGTGCCCTCCTCGTCGCGGGCACCGGGCCCGCCGTGAGCTGCGCCGCCGACCTGCTCGGCGCCTTCGGCAACGGCGCCGTCCCCGTCACCCTCCTGCGCCCCACCGGCTCGCTGGCCGACCCCGGTGCCCTGCGCTGGACCCTGCCCGGCTGGGCCGGGCCGCTGGACCTGCTGCTGGCCGTCACACCCGACGGCGACGAGGGCGGTCTGTCCGGACTCGTCGAGCAGGCGTACCGCCGCGGCTGCACCGTCGTCTCGGTGAGCCCCGCCGGCACCCCGCTGGCCGAGGCGACCGTCCAGGCCCGCGGCCTGACCGTGCCGCTGGCGGCGGCACCGGGCGAGGAGTACGAGGGCCCGGACCCCCGCGACGCGTACCAGCGGCCGCGCTCGGTCCCGCACGCCGCCCCCGGCGTCCTGTGGGCGCTGCTCACTCCGCTCCTGGTGCTGGCCGACCGGCTCGGCCTGGCCGCCGCCGAGCCCGCCGGGCTCGCCGCGCTGGCCGACCGGCTCGACCGGGTCGCCGAGCGCTGCGGCCCCGCCGCCGCCACCTACGGCAACCCCGCCAAGACCCTGGCCGCCGAACTCTCCGACGCGCTGCCGCTGCTGTGGAGCGAGGGCACCGTCGCGGACGCCGTCGCCCGCCACTGCGCCACCACCCTCACCGCGCTCGTCGGCAGCCCGGCGCTGGCCGCCGAGCTGCCCCAGGCGATGGCCACGCACGGCGCCCTGCTCAGCGGAGCCTTCGCGGGCGGCGACGACGGGGACGACTTCTTCCGCGACCGGGTGGACGCGCCGGAGACGCTGCGCGCCCGGGTGGTCCTGCTGCGCGAGGGCCCGCCGGCGGCCGACTCCGCCGCCGTCGCCGCCCGCGACCTGGCGTACGGGCACGGCGCCCCGCTCAGCGAGCTGGAGCCGGGCGAGGGCAGCAGCCCGCTGGAGGCCGCCGCCGAACTGCTGGCCACCGTGGACTTCACCGCCGTCTACCTCCGGATCGCCGGCGGCGCGCGGCCCTGAGGGCCGCCCCGACTGCGACCCGGACCCGGCACGGCAGAACGTCCGCGACCTCCGAACCCGACCGGCCGAGCGACCAAGGACACCGATCCGGCATGGACCTCCTCACGAACACCGTGCGTCCCTACGCCTGGGGCTCCACCACCGCCATCCCCGAACTGCTGGGCACCGAGCCGACCGGCGAACCACAGGCCGAGCTGTGGATGGGCGCCCACCCCGGCGCGCCGTCCCGGATCGTCCGCGGCGGAGTGGAGACCTCCCTGCCGGAGGTGATCGGGGCCGACCCCGAGGGCGAGCTGGGTCCGCAGACCGTACGGGCCTTCGGCCCCCGGCTGCCCTTCCTGCTCAAGGTCCTGGCCGCCGCCGCCCCGCTCTCCCTCCAGGTCCACCCCGACCCCGTCCAGGCACGGGAGGGCTTCGCCGACGAGGAGGAGCGCGGCATCCCGCTGGACGCCCCGCACCGCAACTACAAGGACGCCAACCACAAGCCCGAACTCATCTGCGCCCTCACCCCCTTCACCGGCCTGTGCGGTTTCCGCAGCCCCGGACGGACGGCCGACCTGCTGGAGGCGCTGGAGGTCGGCGGGCTCAAGCCGTACGCGGACATCCTGCGCGCCCGCCCCGAGGACGAGGCGCTGAGCGAGGTGCTGACCGCCGTGCTGTCGGCCGACCGGGAGGCGATGGCCGGGACCGTCGAGGAGGCGGCGCGCGCCGCCCGGCGGCTGGGCTCGGCCGAAGGGGGCGACGGTCCCGCCGCGCGGACGTACGCCGCCTACGCGGACATCGCCGGCCACTACCCGGGCGACCCGGGCGTGGTGGCCGCGATGCTGCTCAACGTCGTGCGCCTGGAGCCCGGTGAGGCCCTGTACCTCGGCGCCGGGGTCCCGCACGCCTACCTGTCCGGCCTGGGCGTGGAGCTGATGGCCGACTCCGACAACGTGCTGCGCTGCGGCCTCACCCCCAAGCACGTGGACGTCCCCGAGTTGCTGCGCGTCGTGCGCTTCGAGCCCACCGAGCCGCGGGTGCTGCGACCGGTGGCGGGACCGGACGGCGAGGAGGTGTACGAGGCACCGGTGGAGGAGTTCCGCCTCTCCCGCCACGTCCTGACGCGGCCGGACGCGCCGCGCCCGCTGGACGACCGCGCCCCGCAGATCCTGCTGTGCACGGCCGGGGAGGTCACGGTGCGGACGGCGGACCGGACACCCGGTGAGGACACCGGCCGGGACACCGGTGAGAACACCGAACTGACCCTCACCGGCGGCCGCTCGGCATTCGTCCGGGCGGGTGAGCGTGTGACGATCTCGGGCGGCGGTACGCTCTTCCGCGCGACCGTGGCCCGGTAGCGGGCCGCACGGCCGCGGTCCGGGTACGGGCGCCACCGAGACCCACTGTCTTCCAGGAGAGTCCCTCTGTCATGAGTGCATCAGGCGGTACCAAGGCGATCGTCGCCGCGCTGGTCGCGAACATGTCCATCGCCGTGGCCAAGTTCACGGCGTTCGCCTTCAGCGGCTCCTCGTCGATGCTCGCGGAGGGCGTCCACTCCGTGGCCGACTCGGGCAACCAGGCACTGCTGCTGCTCGGCCGCAAGCGGTCGGAGCGCAAGGCGAGCGAGGAGCACCCCTTCGGGTACGGGCGTGAGCGCTACATCTACGCCTTCCTCGTCGCCATCGTCCTGTTCACCGTCGGCGGCCTCTTCGCCCTCTACGAGGGCTACCAGAAGATCAGACATCCGCACGAGCTCGACCACTGGTACTGGCCGGTGGGCGTCCTGGTCTTCGCGATCATCGCCGAGATCTTCTCCTTCCGCATGGCCATCAAGGAGTCCAACGAGGTCCGCGGCACACAGTCGTGGACGGCCTTCGTCCGGCGGGCCAAGGCACCCGAACTGCCGGTCGTACTCCTGGAGGACCTCGGCGCCCTGGTCGGCCTGATCCTGGCGCTGGGCGGCGTCGGCCTGGCCCTGCTGACCGGCGATCCGGTGTGGGACGGCATCGGCACCCTCTGCATCGGCGTGCTGCTCATCGTCATCGCCGTCATCCTGGCCTTCGAGACCAAGTCCCTGCTGCTGGGCGAGGGGGCCGACCCGGCCGCGCTCGGCCAGATCCGCGGGGCGCTCGTCGACGGCGAGACGGTCACCCGGATCATCCACATGCGCACGCTCCACCTCGGCCCGGAGGAGCTGCTGGTCGCCGCCAAGGTGGCGGTGGAGAGCCACGAGTCGGCGGCGGAGATCGCCCGCGCGATCGACGAGGCCGAGACCCGGGTCCGCGCGGCGGTGCCGATCGCCCGGGTGATCTACCTGGAGCCGGACATCTACCGGACCCAGGCCGTCGCCGCCGACGCGTCCGGTACGTCCGAAGCGTCCGACGGAGCCGGGAAGGCCTGAGACGCCCCGCAGCCCTGCGGGTGCGGGGGCGGGCGGCGGACCGTGGCCGGAATCCTCCGGCGTCCGCCGCCCGCCCCCGCGCTGCTCCGGCCGGGTGACGCCCCGAGCGTGTAAATTCGACAGGGCACAGACGTCGCTGCTGATGGCGGTCGGGCGGCCGGACGGGCCGACCGAGGGAGAGAGGGCCTCCGACGGACTGCGCTGCGGTCAGGGGACACGTACGCCCGTACCGTGCGGTGCGTACGAGCCGACGGCACACGGCATCACAACGGCCGGGTGTCCGTCCGTGCACGCCTGCCCGCCGCCGCAGACCAGCCAGCCGTACACCTCGACCGATTCCGAGGAGCAGCCTCTTATGACGACGACCGACGGCCCGACCGGCGCACCGGCCGCCACCACCCGTGACTTCAAGGTCGCGGATCTCTCCCTGGCGGCGTTCGGCCGCAAGGAGATCACGCTGGCCGAGCACGAGATGCCCGGCCTGATGGCGATCCGCCGCGAGTACGCCGAAGCCCAGCCGCTGGCCGGCGCCCGTATCACCGGCTCGCTGCACATGACCGTGCAGACCGCGGTGCTGATCGAGACCCTGGTCGCGCTCGGCGCACGGGTGCGCTGGGCGTCCTGCAACATCTTCTCCACCCAGGACCACGCCGCCGCCGCGGTCGCGGTGGGCCCCGACGGCACCCCGGACGACCCGCGCGGCGTCCCCGTCTTCGCCTGGAAGGGCGAGACGCTGCAGGAGTACTGGTGGTGCACCGAGCAGGCGCTGACCTGGCCGGACGCCGCCAGCGGCGGGCCGAACATGATCCTGGACGACGGCGGTGACGCCACCCTGCTGGTCCACAAGGGGGTCGAGTACGAGAAGGACGGCGCCGTGCCCGACGTGGCCGGCGCGGAGAACGAGGAGCACCGGGTCGTCCTGGAACTGCTCACCCGCACCCTCGCCGAGAGCCCGGGCAAGTGGACGCAGCTGGCCTCGGAGATCCGGGGGGTGACGGAGGAGACCACCACCGGTGTGCACCGGCTGTACGAGATGCAGCGCGGGGGCACCCTGCTCTTCCCCGCCATCAACGTCAACGACTCCGTCACCAAGTCGAAGTTCGACAACAAGTACGGCTGCCGCCACTCACTGATCGACGGCATCAACCGGGCCACCGACGTGCTCATCGGCGGCAAGGTCGCGGTGGTGTGCGGCTACGGCGACGTGGGCAAGGGCTGCGCCGAGTCGCTGCGCGGCCAGGGCGCCCGGGTGATCGTCACCGAGATCGACCCGATCTGCGCCCTGCAGGCGGCCATGGACGGCTACCAGGTCGCCACGCTGGAGGACGTGGTGGAGACCGCCGACATCTTCGTCACCACCACCGGCAACAAGGACATCATCCTGGCCGAGCACATGGCGCGGATGAAGCACCAGGCGATCGTGGGCAACATCGGCCACTTCGACAACGAGATCGACATGACCGGCCTGGCGAAGCTCCCCGGCATCGTCAAGGACGAGGTCAAGCCCCAGGTGCACACCTGGACCTTCCCCGACGGCAAGGCCATCATCGTGCTCTCCGAGGGGCGGCTGCTGAACCTGGGCAACGCCACCGGGCACCCCTCGTTCGTGATGTCCAACTCCTTCGCCAACCAGACGATCGCCCAGATCGAGCTGTTCACCAAGCCCGACCAGTACCCGACCGGGGTGTACGTACTGCCCAAGCACCTGGACGAGAAGGTCGCCCGCCTCCACCTGGAGGCGCTGGGCGCGAAGCTGACCGAGCTGCGCCCGGACCAGGCCGAGTACATCGGCGTCCCCGTCGAGGGCCCGTACAAGCCCGACCACTACCGCTACTGACCCGCCGCCGCCTCCCGGGCACAGCCCGGGAGGCGGCGGACGGCGGAACGCGCACGACAGCCGTCAGGCCCCCGCTCCACGGCGGGGGCCTGACCCGTGAAGGACGACCCACCATGCCCCGCGGCCGCTACTCGCTCCACGATCCGTACGACCACACCCCCCTGGGCGAGGAGCACTTCCAGTGCGCCCCCGGCCCCACCGGCTGGCGCTACGTCTCCCGGACCACCGCGCCCTCCGGCGACCACACCGGCTCCCTCGACCTCACCCTGGACGACCTCGGCCGTCCGCTCCGCCTCGAACTGCGCACCGCGCACTGGCAGGTCCGCGGCGCCGCCCTGGACGGTGTGACCTGGGTGCGCACCGACCCGGCCGGCGAGCGGGCACAGGAGGGCAACGCGCCCGCCCACGCCTTCACCGGCACCTCCCCCGCCTTCCTCGTCGCCGCGGCCCGGCTGCTGCGCCCCGAGCCCGGCACACCCGCCACCCGCGTCCGCCTCGTCGCCTTCACACCCCCCGCGCTCGCCCCGCGCACCCTCGACCAGACCTGGGAACTGCTCGGCAGCGAAGCACACGCCACCGACAGCGGGCCGCTGACCGTGGACGGCTACCGGGTCGGCGACCCGGAGACGGGCGAGGCGCACACCGTCCACATCGCCGGGGACGTCGTCCTGGCGGCCCCCGGCGTCGAGCTGGAGGACCTGGAGTCCCCGCCCTCGGCGTTCACCTGACCGCGGGCACCGGACGGACCGGTGGACCGGCGGACCGGACCGGCGGATCAGGCCGCGGTGGATCAGGCGGGCGGCACGAAACCGGTGCGCCGCTCCCCGTCGCCCGGCCCCTCCCGCTCCGGGCCACCGGCGGACGGCGGCTGCCCGGCGGGCGGATCGGGCCGCACCGGCGGCACCGGCGGCACCGGAGACACAGTCGGCGGCCCGGACGGCACCGGGGGCGTGGGGAAGGGCGACCCGGAACCGTCCTGTCCGGACGCGGTACCGCCCGGCCGCCCCGCCTCCGGCCGGGCTCCGAACGCCCGCCGCGCGTCACGCGCCTGCCGCTCGGCCACCACTGCGGACAGATACGTCGCGGGCGGCATCCCCGCGGGCACCGGCGCCCCCGTACAGGCCGCGAGGTCGGCCGCCAGCCGCTGTGCCATGGACCAGCCCACCTGCGGGTCCAGTTGGTCCACCCGCAGCAGGTACTGCCGTACGGCCAGCCACAGCGCCTCCGGCACCCGCGACAGGTCCAGCTCCGCGAAGTGCCCGGCCAGCCCGGGCGGCGGAGGCGGTACCGGTGCCGGCCGCGCCACCGGGATCCGCTCCCGCACCACCAGCGTTCCGGCGAACACGTCCCCGAGCCGCCGCCCCCGCGCGGACACCAGCGAGGCGACGCACGCGACGACCCCCACCGTCATCTGGATCTCGACGAAGCCCAGTGCCCCGCGCACCAGCGCGTGCCGGAAACGGATCGGCCCGCCGTCCTCCCGCACCACCCGCAGTCCGCACACCAGCTTCCCCAGTGAACGGCCGTGGCTGAGCGTCTCGACCACGACCGGCCCGCCCATCAGCACCAGCACCAGCAGCGCGACGGCCACCGCCGCCGTGGCGGCCTCGTCCAGCGAACCGGTGGCCGACAGCAGCGCCATCGACAGGGCCAGATAGACACCCCACAACACGACCAGATCGATGAAGACGGCCAGCGCCCGGCTCGGCAGCCTCGCGGGCCGCAGCCCGAGAACCACCGCATCACCCGTCACGAGCTGACTCACCCGGTACGCCCTCCTCGCCCTCGCCGCCGACCGGCACACACCCCACACACGTACCCCGGACACGGACAGTCTGCCGCCCGCGTCCGTCCCGCCGCCAAGCGGCCCACGCCCGGTCGGCCGTGATCTGCGAAGCTCTCCCCATGGACCTCGATGTCTTCGTCACCGCGCACCGGTCCGAGTGGGACCGCCTGGAGGAGCTGCTGCGCCGCCGACGCCGCCTCACCGGTGCCGAGGCGGACGAGCTCGTCGCCCTCTACCAGCGCACGTCCACCCATCTGTCGCTCGTCCAGTCCAGCGCGCCCGACCCCGCGCTGACCGGCCGCCTCACCGGACTCGTCGCCCGGGCCCGCAGCGCGGTCACCGGCACCCGTCGCGCCGGCTGGCGGGACGTGGGGCGGTTCTTCGCGGCCGGCTTCCCCGCCGCCGTCTACCGTGCCCGTCACTGGTGGGTGCCGACGGCCCTGCTGTCCACCCTGGTCGCCGTCCTCATCGGCTGGTGGATAGGCACCCACCCCGAAATCCAGTCCGCCATCGCCGCCCCGGACCAACTCCGGGAGCTGACCCGCCCCGGCGGCCAGTACGAGACGTACTACTCCAGCCACCCGGCGGCCTCCTTCGCCGCCCAGGTGTGGACGAACAACGCCCAGGCGGCGGCGATCTGCCTGATCTTCGGTGCCTTCCTCGGCATA
>NZ_PGGW01000062.1:5406-15223 GCF_002794255.1 Streptomyces carminius | reverse complement strand
GAGATCGAGTCCCACCAGGTCGCGCCGGTGCCAGCGGATCTCCGGCGCCCGGCGCCGGGCGGTGGCGAGCATCGACTCGTCGACATCCACGCCCACCACGGTGATTCCGTGGCGGGCCAGTTCGGCGGCCACCCGTCCGGTGCCGCAGCCCGCGTCGAGGACCGTGGCCGGCGCGAAGGAACGGACCAGCGCGGCCTCACCGTGGACATCCTTCCCCTGGGCGGCGATGCGGTCGAACCGAGCCTGGTACTCCTCACCGTTCCACGTCATGCGAGCACCATGACACACCCGCCACGCCGGTCCTGCCGAAGACCGTTTCCCGGTGCCTCCGTCAGCCACTGCGCTGAGTCCTTGTCGTTCTTGGCACGGTTGGTCGCCGCGGTGACCGCGGCCGGGGCGTTGGGACTGTAAAATGTTCGGCTCTGTCTCACATTCGGTTGTGACGGACAGTAATGGCGGTGAAGGATAAGTCATCGATCACGAAGATCACGAACACGCAGGTCCGCGCACCACAGCAGTCGCCGTCCAAGGGGCGATCGATCGGTTCGGTGTCTGTCCGTGAGAGCGTGGCGCTACAGACTCGGCGACTCCGATGCGCCGCCATCAGCCTCGAAGCATCGAGGTCAGAGCACCGGCCGCACCCTCTGCAAGGCAGAGGTGCCCCATGCTCACAATCTGTCACCACCGAATGTGAGACAGAGCCAAACGTTCGGTGTAACTCCTGATCAAGGAAGATGCACCGATGACCAGTGAGAACGTGACCGAGGCCGAGGCCGAGGCCGTCGAGTCGGGTGAGTCGCCGGCCAAGGCCGTGGACGACCGGCTGATCGACGAGCTGGTGGGGCAGGCCCAGGCCGAGGGCCTGCAGCTGACCGGTGAGGGCGGGCTGTTGCAGCAGTTGACCAAGCGGCTGCTGGAGTCCGCCCTGGAGGGTGAGATCACCGACCACCTCGGCTACGACAAGCACGAGGCGGCCGGGAAGAACGGCGGCAACAGCCGCAACGGCAAACGCTCCAAGACCGTGCTGACCGATGTCGGCCCGGTGGAGATAGCCGTGCCCCGCGACCGGGAGGGCTCCTTCGAGCCGAAGATCGTCAAGAAGCGGCAGAAGCGCCTGACCGGCGTGGTGGGGGTACCTCCCGCTTGCGGGGGAGAGATGGTGATCTCCCTGTCCGTCAAGGCGGCTGACCACCGGCGAGGTCCAGGCTCACCTGGCCGAGGTCTACGGGGCGGAGGTCTCCCGCCAGACGATCTCCACGATCACCGACAAGGTCCTGGACGGCATGGCCGAATGGCAGAACCGGCCGCTCGATGCTGTCTATCCGGTGGTCTTCATCGACGCCATCCACGTCAAGATCCGTGACGGCGCGGTGGCCAACCGGCCCGTCTACGTGGCCTTGGCGGTTACCGTCGAGGGTCGGCGGGAGATCCTGGGGCTGTGGGCCGGCGACGGTGGCGATGGTGCCAAGCACTGGCTGCACATCCTCACCGAGCTCAAGAACCGCAGCGTGAACGATGTGCTGATGCTGGTCTGCGACGGCCTGCGGGGCCTGCCCGACGCGGTCGAGACCGTCTGGCCTCGCACGGTGGTGCAGACCTGCGTGGTCCACCTGCTGCGCAACAGTTTCCGCTATGCCGCCCGCCAGGACTGGGACAAGATCGCCAAGGTGTTGAAGCCGGTCTACACGGCGCCGACCGAGGAGGCCGCCCTGGAGTGGTTCGCCGAGATGTGGGGCCGGAAGTATCCGGCGATCGTGCGGCTGTGGGAGAACGCCTGGGAAGAGTTCACCCCGTTCCTGCGGCTCGATGCCGAGATTCGCCGCATCGTCTGCACCACGAACGCGATCGAGTCGGTGAACGCGCGGATCCGGCGGGCGGTCAAGGCCCGTGGACACTTTCCCAACGAGACCGCCGCACTCAAGTGCGTCTACATGGCGATCACGTCCCTCGACCCCACCGGCCGGGGGCAGGCCCGCTGGACCAGCCGTTGGAAGACCGCGCTGAACGCCTTCGACATCACCTTCGACGGCCGCCTGTCGGCGGTCCGCCAGTAACCTCAACCACCCTGGTTACACCGAACGTTTGGCTTTGTCTCTACCGGACACACCCGCTCACCATCGTTTGCCGACAGGCAGCGGGCGTAGCTTGATCCGCGTGTCCGCGTCCACCCGGGTTGATGGCGGGTTGTCCCGGCCGGGTGGCGGTGAGAGACGCGCGTGACGGCCGTGAAGCGGCTGACCAAGGCCGGGGCCCGCAAGCTGGTTACCGTCCTGGTCGGCCACACTTGGGAGGCGTTTGACCCGCTTCTCGACTCGTTCTGCGTACTTTTAGGAGCGCCGGAGGAAGTCCGCGCTACGTGAGGCCGCTTCGAAGGCGCGCAGTTCTGCCGCCATGTCTGTCAGTTGCTCCTGGACGGCCGCGTAGCCGTCGGCGCCCAGGACGATACGGCGGGGCGGGGTGACGCTGTTCATGGCGTCCACGACGGCGCGCACTCCACGGTGGGGGTCGCCGGGTTGATGGCCGTTCTGTTTGATCATGGAGGAGCGGACGGATTCAATCAAGGGAAGGTAGGCGTCGACCGTCTCGCTCACGGCTTCGTCGGCGAATGACGCGTAGGCGTGTGTCCGAAAGGCGCCTGGCTCCACGGCCATGACCTTGATGCCGAACGGGGCGACTTCGTGGCGCAGCGCGTCGGTGAGCCCTTCGATGGCGTATTTGGCGGCGCTGTAGTAGCCGAAGCCCGGCACGCTGCGCAGTCCGGCGACGGAGGACATGTTGATGATCCATCCGCTACCGCGCTCTCGCATGCCCGGCAGGACGGCGCGGAGCATCTGCGTGACGGAGAAGAAGTTCAGCTCGAAGGAGTTCCTGACGTCGCTGTCGGGCGTGCCCTCGACGGAGCCGTACCATCCCCGGCCGGCGTTGTTGACCAGGACGTCGATACGGCCGAAACGCTTTTCGGCGGCTCGGACGGCCTCGTGGATCTGCCGTGCGTCGGTGACGTCCAGGGGGTAGGCCAGGACCCGGTCGCCGTGGCGGGCGGCCCAGTCGTCGAGCAGGTGGGGGCGGCGGGCGGTGAGGACGACGTTGTCGCCCAGGTCCAGGGCGGCGTCGGCGTAGGCCATGCCGAATCCGCCGGGGGTGCCACCGGTGATGAACCAGGTCCTCATGCTGTTCGTGCTCCTGTCGGGAATCGGGTGTGCGAGGGGTGGAGGCGGCCAGTCAGGGGGCGATGCGGAGTTCGCTGATCAGTCCGCGGGTCAGGACGAAGCGGCAGTGCAGGTCGACCATTCCGCCGGGGAAGTTCCCTTCGAGGTGCTGGTGGACTGTGTACCGGTCGGGTGCGTCGCGTTCGGCGCCGGTGAGCGTGGTGGTGTAGCTGTACTCGGTGTCGGTCTGCCCGAGCCATCGGGTGATGGCCTCGGCCCCCTCGTAGGTGTGTCCGTCGTCCGTAACAGTGGCGTGCGGTGCGAAGGCCGATGCCGCAGCGGAGACGTTCTTGTCGGCGCGGCCCGTCAGGTAGCGGGTGATCGCTTCGGGCAGGTCGGCGGGGTCGGTCGACGTCGGGTTCTGAGTCATGGGTTCTTCCTCTGCGCCAGGGCAAGCAGTCACGGGATGCGGCTCTTGCACGCCGGGCGGCGACATGCCCGGCGTGCGCACATCACCGCAGAACCCCGCCGACTGCTAAAATAGAAGGTACTGACTTCTATATTAGCAGTAACTTTGGGAGGGTGGCATGCCGAGTCGCATACGGCTGGAGGACCGGGAGTGCCCGCTATCCACGACGGTGCAGCACGTCGGCGAGTGGTGGACTCTGCTGATCTTGCACGACGCCTTCGACGGCTATACACGCTTCGACCAGTTCCAGCGGAATCTGGACATCTCCACCAGCATGCTCACCGCACGGCTGAAGACGCTGGTCGCGGATGACCTGCTGGAACGGCGGCTCTACCAGGACAAGCCACCCCGTTACGAGTACGTGCTCACCGAGCGGGGCCGATCCCTTCGGCCCGTGATCGTGGCCCTGGCCGCCTGGGGGAACCGGCACCTGACGCCGCAGGAGCGATCCATGATCTTGGTGGACGCCGCCAGCGGCGAGGAGGTCGAACCGGTCCTGGTCGACGCCCGTACAGGAAGGAACCTCGACGACAGTGAGGCCTTCGTCTTCGCTGCCGGTCCGGCCGCGAGCACCGCAATGCGCTCGCGGTACACGGAACTGCAGAGCCAGCGGCCGGACAGGGCCGGTGGGCAGTAGGCGTACCCGGCTTTCGCCGCCATTTCACGTGCAGCGAACCGGCGCCTCACCACCCCGAAGATCATTTCGCTAGGAGTTCCTGGCCAGGCCGGCCAGCCGCCGCGCTTCAGGCGATGGCGTGACCCGGAAAGCCCACATCCGTAACGGATCACCGGTCATGATGGCCGTGCCCGGGGCGTCCGCGAGCAGCCGCGCCGCCCCTGTCCAGGGCCATGCGGCCGCAGTCCCCCGGATCCAGGGAGCCATGCCGCCGCCCGGCGTCCAGCAGCGGCGGCCGCCGGCAGGACAGCGCCGCCGTGCGGCGGGTGGTCAGCATGTGCGGTCTCGCTCGATCGTGTACCTGTGCTCTTCTCTTCCAGTCGCCGGACCGGGAGCGCTGCACGGTCGATGCCACATGACGGCGAGGCCCGGGCTCTTGAGCTCTCGGACCTCTCGCTCTCCTCGTACCGGCTGGAGTCGGCGCAGTCCGTGCTCGTCTCCCGCAGCCGGGCGTTCGGCAGATGGGTACTGGCGATCTCGTCCCCGAGAGATCTCGGACTGGTCAGCCCGTATGGAACCGTCGTGGCACCCAGGGCGGGAAAGCCCTGGCGGGAAAGGCCGAATGCTGCCGGTGAACGGCGTCGGTGAGCCATGTGCGGGAGAACCGCATGCACGGTTCGAAGCGGCGGGGGCTGGAAACGGAGCGGACGTACTCCGCCACCGCGCCAGCCCTCGGCCCTACAACTTGGCGGTTGAGCACGCCAGTCGGGCTGACAGACAGGCGAAGCCTCTGGTGGATGGGTTTTCGACCAAGAAATCCGTCTCCACCAGAGGCTTCGTGTGCTTGTCTACCCGTCGGGTGTCGACGTGTCCAGCTCTGCCCTGTGCTTCCTGTCCGCCAAGCTCCGCCGGCACCGCCGGGAGCTCGGCACCCGGTGGCGGCGCCTGAGTCCTGGTCGGCAGGCTCTGCTCACCCTTGCCCATCTCCGCAACGACCACCCGTACGCTCAGCTCGCGGCCGGGTTCGGCATCGGGACCACGACCGTCTACCGGTACATCACCGAGGCCGTCGATCTCCTGACCGCGCTCGCCCCGACTCTTGCGGAGGTGGCCCGGACGGCATCGACGAAGGCGTTCGTGCTGCTGGACGGCACCCTGTTGCCCATCGATCGCATCGCCGCGGACCGGCCGTTCTACTCCGGTGAGCACAAGAAGCACGGGATGAACGTGCAGATCCTGGCCGATCCGTCCGGCCGGCTGCTGTGGGCCTCGCCGACCCTGCCCGGCGCCGTCCACGATGTCCGCGCGGCCCGCGAACACGGCATCATCGACGCCCTTACCGAGGCTGGCATCACATGCTGGGCCGACAAAGGCTACCGGGGTGTCGGCGGCACGGTCCGCAGCCCGTGCCGGGGACGCTGGGAGCCCCTGCCCACCGGTCAGCAGGCGGCGAACCGGTCCCACGCGAAGATCCGCGCCCTCATCGAGCAGGCCGTCGCTACCCTCAAGTCCTGGCGACTCCTCCGCAAACTGCAGTGCTCGACCAACCGCACCACCGGCCTCGTCCAGGCCGTCCTCGCTCTACAACTGGCCAGCTCAGCTTGAGAATGGAAAAGGCTCCCTGTCTGCTTTCAGGCACGCGCACGTCCATCGTGCTGACACCCGTCTGCAAGGCACGGGCCCAACAGGGGCAGGACACGTGCCCGATCCTCACGCGATAACGTGAGAGGGGAGAAGAATGCTAAAACGACCAGGGGCTCCGGGCCGCCATCCCCGACCGACGACCCAACTCCACAGGAAGAAGAGAAAAGTATCGCTCAGTCAGCGGCGTCGTTGGACGTCACACGACTCTTCGGCGTCTCGTCGTCGGAAGGAAGACCTTCCAGAAGATCCAGGAGAGTGCGCCAGTTGGTGCGGGTGGCAAGTACTGCTCCTTCGACGTCCCCCGCCTCGCACAGCTCGATGATTCGGTCATGCTGCGCAACTGAATTCCGACCGGAGAGGGAAGAGAACCGAAGACGTTCCACACGGCGCAGCACGGGCGTGTACTGCTCGAGAACGTTTTGAATGGCATCATTGGCGCTGGCAAACACGGGAACACTGTGGAAGTCGGCGTCAGCAGTCAATGCCGCGTCCACGTCATCGCGGGTCATGGCGTTTGCGAACCGTGCGTTGGCTTCGCGCATGGCAGCCAGTTCCATTGTGGAAAGGTGGGGCAAGGCCTCGCGAACGGCTAGTTCATGCATGGCTGACGTCACCGACTGTGCGGCACGAGCCGCCCGGATGTCCAAAGGGCTGACTCTGGTGAATCGTCCCGGCTTGGTCTGAACCAGGCCTACCTGCTCCAGGCGCGCCAGTGCTTCCCTGACTGGCGTGCGACTCACACCGAGCCAAGTGACCAAGTCGCTGTCTGTCAAGCGCTCACCTGGCGCCAGTGTGCCATCTACGATGGCATCTCGAATGGCGCGGTAGGCGTCCTCCCTCAGGAGTGATCGTGAAACGAGCCCTCGACCCTGTGGCACTGGCATGCGATATATTGCACACTAACGGATGACCTTTGTCAAGTGCGATCGCATATGGGGATAAATCGCACCCCTCGTAGTGGGTGAGAGCGTGCGATCGGGGCGCCAGAAGATTCCGCCGTTCGATGTCCGATGCTCAGCGTTCTGAGCTGGCCAGGTGCAGGCAGAGGGCGGCTTGGACGAGGCTCGTGATGCGGATGGTCGAGCGCCGCAGTTTGCGGAGCCGCCAGAAATTGAGGGTGGCGACAGGCGACGAGTGCTCGGACCCTGGCGTAGGGACCGGACCGTGTCCCCGGCGCCTCGGCAGCCCTTTTCGGTCCAGCACTTGATGTCGGTTTCCGTAAGCGTGCGGATGATGCCGTGCTCGCGGGCGGCCCGGATGTCGTGGACGGCTCCGGGCAGGGCCGGTGAGGCCCACAGCAGCCGGCCGGACGGATCGGCCAGGAAACTCGCGGCGCATCCCGGCATCGTGTTGGATCGGCAGACGCTGCTACGCAATGTGTGGGACTACGGCTGGGACGGTGACAGCCGGGTGGTCGATCTCTGCGTACAGCGGCTACGCAAGAAAGTCGGAGCCGAGCGGATCAAGACCGTCCGTGGTTTCGACCACAAGTTGTGCCCCTGACATGGACATCGTGCGGGATCTCCTCAACTCGCTCCCCGCGTTGAAAGACGGGAGTGTTCAATGAGCTTCTTCGAGGTGGCCACCGATCAGGTGACGGTCCTCAAGCCGCAACGAGCGAGGCCCCGGGGCTGTTGATCGGGATATCTGACGTCTCAACCACGCTGCTCGGGGGCCTCGTTGGCCATCTATCCTGCCGCGCTCGACCTGCCCCACGCGCTCGTGGAGTGGGTCACCCTGCTCGTCGTCACCCGTGAGGGCGACCGGCGCTGCACGCTCCGCCCGTCCCAGCGCGCGATGGTGGCACTGGTGTACCTGCGCGAGCACACCACCCTGGCGAAGGTCGCTGCCGGGTTCGGGATCAGCTATTCCACCGCCCGCGCCTACACCAGCGCGGTCATCCACCTGCTCGCCCAGCGCACGCCGGGCCTGCTGAAAGTCCTACGCGAGGCCGGCCGGCCGGCCCCGACTTCGTCCTGCTGGACGGCACCCTCGCCGAGTGCGACCGGGTCGGCGACTCACGTGCGGACTACTCCCACAAGCATCGCCGGCACGGGGTGAACGTGCAGGTGGTCACCGATCCGGACGGCCGGCTGCCGTGGCTCTCACCCGCGCTGCCGGGCCGGGCCCACGACCTGACCTCCCCCAGCCTCCGGCCGGGCGGCGCCCCCAGCCCGTACCCACCGCATCATCCGCATCTGCGAGCGCCAGGGCGTCCCCATCCTGGCCGATCTTGCCTACCAGGGCGGCGGCTCCTGGCTGACCACGGGCATCAAACGCAAGCCCCTGCGGGAACTCACCCCCACCGAGAAGACCGTCAACCGGGCCCTGACCGCGACACGGGCACCGGTCGAACGCGGCGTCGCCCGCCCGAAGTCCTGGCGGATCTTCCGCAGATCCCGATGCAGTCCCAACCGCATGACGTCAATCGCCAAAGCCATCCTCACCCTGGAGCGGCAATGCTGAAGAAGCTCAATGACCGGCGGATCCGATGATCAAGGAGACGCCAGATGAGCGACACCACCATCGAGCAGATACCGGGTAGTGAGCCGGCGGCGGCCGTGCCGGCGAGTGGTGAGCAGTTGGTCGCGATGCTCGTGGACCGGGCCCGCAGTGAGGGTCTGCAGTTGACCGGGGAGGGCGGGCTGCTCCAGCAGCTGACCAAGCGAGTCCTGGAGTCCGCCCCGGGGGCGAGATCACCGATCACCTCGGATACGAGAAGCACGACGCCGGGGGCCGGGGCAGCGGCAACTCCCGCAACGGGACGCGGGCGAAGACGGTGCTGACCGATGTCGGCCCGGTCGAGGTCATGGTTCCCCGGGATGTGGCGGGCACGTTCGAGCCGGCCATCGTCAAGAAGCGGCAGCGGCGCCTGACCGGTGTGGTGGGGGTACCTCCCGCTTGCGGGGGAGAGATGGTGCTGCCGCTGTCGGCGAAGGGGCTCACCCACGGCGAGATCTCCGCCCACCTGGCCGAGGTCTATGGCGCGAGCGTGTCCAAGGCCACGATCTCCACGATCACGGGCAAGGTGATGGACGGGATGGCGGAGTGGTCCGACCGCCGTTGGACCGCGTCTATCCGGTGCTGTTTGTTGACGCCGTCAACGTCAAGATCAGGGACGGGCAGGTGGCGAACCGTCCGGTCTGCCTCGTCATGGCCGTCACCGTCGAGGGCCACCGCGACATCCTGGGGATCTGGGCCGGCGACGGCGGCGAGGGCGTGAAGTACTGGCTGAGCGTGTTCACGGATCTGAAGAACAGGGGCGTCGACGATGTCCTGATGCTGGTCTGCGACGAGCTGAAGGGCCTGCCCGAGGCGGTGGAGACCGTCTGGCCTCGAACCATTGTCCAGACCTGCGTGGTCCACCTGCTGCGCAACAGCTTCCGGCACGCGGCCCGCCAGGACTGGGACAAGATCGCCAAGGCGCTCAAGCCTGTCTACACGGCCCCGAACGAGGCCGCCGCGACCGAGCGGTTCGGCGAGTTCCAGGAAGCCTGGGGCAGGAAGTACCCGGCGGTCATCCGGCTCTGGGGGAACGCCTGGGCCGAGTTCGTGCCCTTCCTCTCCTTCGACGTGGAGATCCGCAAGGTGATCTGCTCGACGAACGCGATCGAGTCCGTCGACGCCCGCATCCGCAAGGCCGTCCGCGCCCGCGGGCACTTCCCCAACGAGGCCGCGGCCCACAAGTGCGTCTACATGGCGCTGATGAGCCTGGACCCGACCGGCAAGGGCCGCAAGCGGTGGACCACACGCTGGAAGGCACCGTGGAACGCCTTCCAGATCGCCTTCGAAGGCCGGCTCACCCCGGCCGCCAACTGACCCCTACAAAAACCGGATCAGCCGTCTACTGGGCTCTGTCTCACATTCGGTGGTGACGGAGCGCGAGAACTGGTCGCCTCGGCCTCACAGAGAGTGCGAACGATGCTCTGGCCTCGGTGC
>NZ_PGGW01000062.1:0-5356 GCF_002794255.1 Streptomyces carminius | reverse complement strand
TGTCACGACGCGCGGACCTGCGTTTATGAGCGATGACCTGTCCACCATTGCCGTAACTGCCTGTTACCACCGAATGTGAGACAGAGCCGTCTACTGGACACACCCCCGTACGGCGCGCCCGCCGAGTGCGACGGTGCCAGCGCTGGCGCTGGCACCGGCCGAACTCCCGGGGCGGTCGGCGCCTTTGCGAGTCCGGGATCCCGCACGTCGCCACCTGGAGCGGGATCACCTACGTCGTGGACACCTTCTCTCTCGGGACAGGCCTTGACTCTGCCCAAGAATGCAATATATTGCATGTTGTACTCATGGTCGCCTCAGTGACTGGACCGGTGCGGCAGCATCGGACCGGCGCGACCTGGATGCACGGCTGTCCAGCCCGCCCCAGAACCGCCTCTCATTCCGGAAGGAAATCCGCCATGAACAGGACCTCACCGCATCGTTCCCTCGCCAGGCGCGCCGCCATCGCCGCCAGCGTCGCGGGCGGCATCGCGGCGACCGCTCTCCTCGCAACCGCCAGCGCCTCCGCCGCCAGCGCCACCCACCACCACCGCCCGGCGGCCGAGAAGCCGACGATTGTCCTGGTGCACGGCGCGTTCGCGGATTCCTCGAGCTGGAACGGCGTGATCAAGAACCTCCAGCGTGAGGGATATCCGGTCATCGCTCCCGCCAACCCCCTGCGCGGCCTGCACGAGGATGCCGCCTACCTGCGCAGCCTCCTGGACAGCATCCCCGGCCCCGTCGTCCTCGTCGGCCACTCCTACGGCGGCTCCGTCCTGAGCGAAGCCGCGGACGGAGCCGACAACGTCAAGGCACTCGTCTACATTGCCAGCTTCCAGCCCGACGTCGGCGAAAGTACCTCCGCCCTCGCCGCCAAGTTCCCCGGCGGCCAGCTCGGCGAAGCACTCCACAGCGTGACCGTCCCCCAACCCGACGGCGACACCGCCACCGACCTCTACATCCAGCAGGACAAGTTCCGCGCCGTCTTCGCTGCCGACGTCTCCAGGAACACCGCGACGCTGATGGCAGCCACCCAGCGGCCCATCACCTCCGCCGCCCTCGACGACACGGCCACCAAGACCGCCTGGAAGACCATCCCCTCCTGGAGCCTCATCACCACCCAGGACCTCGCGATCCCCGCCGACTCGATGCGCTTCATGTCGAAGCGCGCCAACTCCCGCACCACCGAAATCGACGCCTCTCACGCCGTCACCGTCTCCCACCCCCGCGCCGTCTCCAAGCTCATCGACGCGGCGGCCCGGGACACCACCGGCTGACCGCTGAGAGTCGCAGCACACAGGGAAACAGATCTGTTTCCAAATGTGTTGTGGTCACATCATGCCGACTGAGGACACCAGGACTCGCTTGGTGGCTCACGCCACCAGCCTGTTTCATCGCCAGGGGTTCCATGCTGTGGGCGTGGATCGCCTGGCCGCCGAACTGGGCATCTCCAAGAAGACCCTCTACAAGCAGTTCCGTTCCAAGGACGCGCTCCTCGCGGAGGTCCTGGACCGTTGCGACGACATGGCCGTGCGGGATTTCCCCGACGAAAGCGATGACGCCTCACCGCAGGAGCGGCTGCTGGGAGTCTTCGACGCACAGCGCGCCTACTGCGAGGCGCCGGAGTTCTCCGGGTGCTTCTTCGTGAACATCACCACAGAGTTCCGGGACCCCTCGCACTCGGCGGTGCGGCAGGCGTGCTTCCACAAGAGCCAGTTGCACGCCTACGTCCGGCGCCAGGCAGAAATCGCTGGAGCCCTCGATCCGGAAGCGGTGGCCTGAACAGCTCGTGGTTCTGCACACCGGCGCCGCCGATTACGCACTGCTCACCGGCCGCTACCCGGCCACGGTCCGAGGGGCGGTAGAGGCGTTCCTCGACGCTTGGGGCGTCCGCTGAACCGCTGACGTCACACGGCTTCTGTCACAACCCCCAAACGACACCGATCACGGACGGTCGGCACTTTCGGAGTCGGCCCCGTCCGAAGGGACAACCATGTCTACTCTGCGTGACCCACTCACCCTGCCGGCTTTCACCACGGCCAACCGCGTGTTCATGGCTCCCATGACCCGTATGCGCGCCGCCCAGCCCGGCGACGTTCCCACCGACCTGATGCGCGAGTACTACACCCAGCGCGCCGGGGCGGGCCTGATCGTCACCGAAGGTTCACCGATCAGCCCCCAGGCCAAAGGATACTTCGCCACGCCCGGTATCCACACCGCCGAGCAGATCGCCGGATGGCGCCGGATCACCGATGCCGTTCACGAAAAAGGGGGAAAGATCACTCTGCAGCTGTGGCACGTGGGCCGCGTCACCCACCCCACGTTCCAGGGCGGCGAACCGGGCGTCTCCGCCAGTGCCCTGCCCTTCAGCGGAACCACCACCATCGAAGGCCCCGATGGAACACTCATCACGGCCGACTCCCCGACCCCGCGTGCCCTGGCGACCGAGGAACTGGCCGGTATCGTCGACGACTTCCGCCGCGCCACCGTCAACGCCCGCAGCGCCGGATTCGACATGGTCGAGATCCACGGCGCCAACGGATACCTCCTGCAGCAGTTCATGTCCATCAGCAGTAACCACCGTGACGACCAGTACGGCGGCAACCTCGTCAACCGTGCCCGCCTCGCCCTCGAAGTGGTCGACGCCGTCGTGGACGCCTGGGACGCGGCCCATGTCGGCATGCGGATCTCCCCCATGATCAAGTTCGGTGGACTCGACGACTCCGACGGCCTGGAGATGGGCTTGCACATCGCCAGCGAACTCAGCCGCCGGGAGTTGGGCTACCTCCACCTGTGCGAGCCCGACTGGGCGGACGGTCCCGAACTCGACGACGACTTCCGCATCAAGCTCCGGGAGGCGTTCAACGGTGTCATCATCGCCGCCGGAAACTACACGGTCGACAAGAGCGCCCGCGTCCTGCGCGCCGACTGGGCCGACGCCATCGCCTTCGGCCGACCCTTCATTGCCAACCCCGACCTCCCCCAACGCCTGTTCAACGACGCCCCGCTCAACGAACTGCGGCCCGAACTCATCTACGGTGGCGACGCCGCCGGCTACACCGACTACCCCGTCCTCACCAACTGACAGCGACAGACCGGGCCCATCTGCCAATCCATCGACGACGACGCCGACGGGCTACGCACCTCGCGAGGCTGCCGCCAGTCGGGTGAGGTACTCAAAGTCGCAACCCGCAGGCGCGGGAGTCACGATGCTCCCCCCATCGTTGCCGCACTCGACCGGACCCACGTCTTGGTCGAGCGCGGCACGATGCTCATCGTCACCCCGCGAGGGGACCGGGACTGTAAATCGTTCGGTGTAACTCCCGATCATGGAGGATGCATCGATGACCAGTGAGAACGTGGCTGAGCAGGACGCTGTCGAGTCGGCAGCGGCTGTGTCGGCGAAGGCCGTGGACGACCAGCTGATCGACGAGCTGGTGAGCCGCGCCCAGGCCGAGGGCCTGCAGTTGACCGGCGAGGGCGGGCTGTTGCAGCAGCTGACCAAGCGGCTGCTGGAGTCCGCCCTGGAGGGTGAGATCACCGACCACCTCGGCTATGACAAGCACGATCCGGCGGGCAAGAACGGCGGCAACTCGCGCAACGGCACACGCTCCAAGACCGTGCTGACCGACGTGGGACCGGTGGAGATCGTCGTGCCCCGCGACCGGAACGGCTCCTTTGAGCCGAAGATCGTCAAGAAGCGGCAGAAGCGCCTGACCGGGGTCGACGAGATGGTGATCTCGCTGGCCGCGAAGGGCCTGACCACCGGCGAGGTGCAGGCCCACCTGGCCGAGGTCTACGGCGCTGACGTCTCTCGCCAGATCATCTCCATCATCACCGACAAGGTGCTCGAGGGCATGGCCGAGTGGCAGAGCAGGCCCCTCGACACCGTCTATCCGGTCGTCTTCGTCGACGCCATCCACGTGAAGATCCGCGACGGCGCGGTCGCCAACCGGCCGATCTATGTGGCCCTGGCCGTCACCGCCGAGGGCCGGCGGGAGATCCTGGGCCTGTGGGCCTGTGGGCCTGTGGGCCGGCGACGGCGGCGAGGGCGCCAAGCACTGGCTGCACATCCTCACCGAGATCAAGAACCGCGGCGTGAACGACGTCCTCATGCTGGTCTGCGACGGGCTCAAGGGCTTGCCCGAGGCGGTGGAGACCGTCTGGCCGCGGACCATCGTGCAGACCTGCGTGGTGCATCTGCTGCGGAACTCCTTCCGCTATGCCGCCCGCCAGGACTGGGACAAGATTGCCAAGCTTCTGAAGCCGGTCTACACGGCGCCGACCGAGGAGGCCGCTCTGGAGCGGTTCGCCGAGTTCGCCGACGCCTGGGGCCGGAAGTATCCGGCGATCGTGAAGCTGTGGGAGAACGCCTGGGAGGAGTTCACCCCGTTCCTGCGGTTCGACACCGAGATCCGCCGCATCGTCTGCACCACCAACGCGATCGAGTCGGTGAATGCCCGCATCCGCCGGGCGGTCAAGGCCCGTGGACACTTCCCCAACGAGCAGGCCGCCCTGAAGTGCGTCTACATGGCGATCATGTCCCTTGACCCCACGGGCAAGGGACAGGCCCGCTGGACCATGCGCTGGAAGACCGCGCTGAACGCCTTCGACATCACCTTCGACGGCCGCCTGTCGGCAGTCCGCCAGTAGCCCCAACTACCCCCGTTACACCGCTCGTTTGGCAGACCGTCACCTGGCTCACCGACGGGCAGGTGCTGCACCGCGACAGCCTCGGCTCCGAGCAGGTGATCCGGCCCGGCCAGCTCAACCTGATGACCGCCGGCGGCGGCGTCTCCCACGCCGAGGAGGCCACCGGCCACTACCGCGGCACCCTGGAGGGCATCCAGCTGTGGGTCGCCCTGCCCGAGGCCACCCGGCACGGCCCGGCCGCCTTCGAGCACCACACCGAGCTGCCCCGGGCCGAGCTGGACGGCGGCGCGGGCGCGGCGACCGTCCTGGTCGGCGACTTCGGCGGGGCCGCCAGCCCGGCCCGGTACGACACCCCGCTGACCGGCGTCGAGCTGGACCTGCGCGCACCGGCCACGGTGCCGCTGCGCACCGGCTTCGAGTACGCGCTGATCGTCCTGACGGGCGCCGTCGCCGTCCACGGGCAGCCGCTGCGCCCCGGCAGGCTCGGCTACCTGGGCGAGGGCCGCGACGAGCTCCGCGTCGAGGCGCGCGAACCGGCCCGGGCGATCCTGCTGGGCGGGAAACCGTTCGAGGAACCGATCCTGATGTGGTGGAACTTCGTCGGCCGCACCCGGGAGGAGATCGACGCCGCCCACGCCTCCTGGGCCGCGCGGGACGACCGGTTCGGCCGGGTGGACTCCGCCCTGCCGCGCATCCCGGTCGCCGC
>NZ_PGGW01000061.1 GCF_002794255.1 Streptomyces carminius | reverse complement strand
GCGGGAGGCTCCAGGGCGCCTGACGGGACATCATGTCGGTTTCCTCCGGTCGGTCTGTCTCAGCGGCTCGTGTGCCGGCGGGTCCTGATTCCGCCGTTCCGGCGGGCGAGGACGAGCATCGGGGCGGCGATGGCCACGCCCATGAGGACGGGCATGATCGACGCCTCCAGACCGAAGCTGCCGCCGGTCAGAAGGGCGGAGCCGTGGGTGTCGACGGTGAACAGACCCTCGGGGGCGTGTCCGGAGACCGGGATGCCGAGCAGCTGCTGCGTGAGGTTCCAGGCGAAGTGCAGCCCCACGACGAACCAGATGTTACGCCGCCACAGGAACGCGGCTCCGAGCAGGACGCCCGCCTCCAGAGCGATCGCCACTGCGCTCCACGCGTTCGCGCCCGGGGTTCCCAGATGGGCGACACCGAAGAACAGCGAGGTGATCACGAGGGCGGCCCGGCTGCCCCACAACTGCTCCAGAGCCTGCAGGGCAAGACCGCGGAACAGCAACTCCTCGGTGACCGCGGCGCCGATCTGGACCACCACCGCGGTCCAGACGACCGACATGAAGCCATCACCCGCCCAGGAGAACGAATAGCCTCCGAATGCCGTGATCAGGAGGGCGGAGACGAGGATGAAGCCCAGGCCGATCCCACCGCCCAGCAGCACTTCCCGGCCGGCCCCGGCCCGGGCGATCTCCGGCGTGGAGCGTCGTGCGACACGGCGCATGACCAGCCAGTACACGGCCACCGCGGCGACCGCGCCCAGCACCGGCACCGGGCCGGGGCCGGTCGCCGTCAGGCCCGAGACCAGGCCGATGCCGACCATCCCCGTCAGCATCCAGCCCAGCGGAGAACGCACGACCCGCCCCAACCGGCCACCGCGCCGGTCGTGTCCGCCGCGGTCCTCGTCCGGGCCGGAGCCCGTGTCGTGCTGTGTGACGGACGTCGTGCTCATGGTGGCCTCCCTGTAGTGGCCGCACCTGCGGCGACCTGAGGACCACGCTAGAAAACCGCCGACATTCGCGGATCACCCGCGCATGGACGGTTCCGGTAGCTCTCACGGGGGATGCGCCACTCCCTCCCGCCCGCTCGGCCCGCGCCGCCCCGGGGCGCAGCCGAGGCACGGACAGGGCCGGGCGGGGATGTGAGGTGCACCACGCCGGAGCCGGTCCCGGGTTCGGCGGGACGCAGGGCATGTGGGCGTCACCGCTGGCCGCGGCGTGTGGGAGGAGTGGACGAATTATCGCCGCACTCGCGTTCCGTTGACGGTTGATGATCGCCGGGTGACTTTTTTGACGGAAGGAGCCGGGCAGTGACCACCATCGACGAGCTCCTGGCCGACGCCCGTGTCCCCGCCACCCCGGCCACCGCCACCGGCTTCGACATCGGCGCCGCCCGGCGCCGCCGCGCCGCCGACGCGGCCCGGGCCACCCCGGCCCCGGACCTGGCCCGCGCCCCCTCGGCCTGATGCTGCGCGGAGCCTGTTACGGCCTGGGCACCAGCGCGATCAGCCTCACCGCCTTCTGGCTCCAGCACCGCTTGTGAACCGCTGACGAGCCCGTCCGTCTGCCGTGCTCGTGCCGCCGGCCCCGGCGCCGCGGGCCTGTCGAACGAGCGGGTCTGTCTTACTTCCGGTGGTTACGGAGCACAAGAGTTGAGCGGCGCTGCTTGCGGAGAGTGCGACCAGCGCTCTGACCTCGACAGTTCGAACTGATGGCAGTGCACCGAGAACACTGGGATTGTCTCGCCAGACTCTCACGGACGGACGGACGGACGGACGCCGAGCCGATCAGCCGTTGCCGGAGAACGATCGCCACGGTGCGCGGGCCTGCGGGTTCCGGTGCCACTCGTCGTTCGGCGGACCTCGACTTCCGTATGTGCGAGATCAGCTTCGACGCGTTGCCGGTGATCCGGGCGGAGGGGGAGTCGGACGTGGGCGTAGACGGTGGCGGTGGCGCCGCTTCGGGAGCGGTGGAGGCAATGGCGGATTCTGGCGGGTCCTGTGTTGAGACAGAGGTCCCTCCGGCGGGATATGCCGAGTGGAGGCTCTTTGTCGGTGCGTCGGACGAGAGGGCCGTGCAGAAGGTCCTGGAGCGCGTGCGGAGGAAGAGCGGCCTGGAGTTCGGCCGGACGTCTGTCGGCAGGTACTGGAAGGATGGTCACCTCTTCGAGGTTGTGGCTTCCCCGTCCGTCGATCCGCACCTTGAGGAGGACATGCGTCTGCTTGTGTGCCGGGTGCTGGGGTCGGCATGGGCCCTGGGCGGGCCGTGGAGCGTGTCGAGTGCCGGCTCGCCGTTCTCTGCGGTGTGGAGTTTCGAGGCGGTTGCGGAGAAGGACGGCTCCTGGCTGGTGGTTCCGGGCGTCGAGTGGACGGGCTTCCACGTGTACGCATGACCGGCCCTGTGCCGGAGAAGGCCGACCGGTGGTGTGGGCGGGAGGGGCGGCTGCGGGTGCGCAGTGCCCGGGCACTGCGCACCCGCAGCCGCCCATGCTGATCACCCTTCCTCCCTGTCTGACCCAACGAGCCAGACGGTTCGGACGGGCCACTTTTCACCTGTTGGAGGCGGCACATTTTGAGGCCTTGCCGACAGACTTCGCCGTCGGGGTCGGCTCTGCCCCGGGGCGGTGCGCCGCTCGCCCGCCGGGGGCGTGACGGGGCGGCTGTTGCAGACGGGGTTGCCGGACTCCGCAGCATGTCACGGTGGGGCGTGAGCCGGTCCGTAGTGCGCAGGCACCAGGGCGCGTGAGCGGCTGGTCCGGGCGCACCAGGCGAAGACGGCGGCGGTGGACGATGCCCGGCGGGGCGCCGGAGGGAAGTGTGGGAGGCGCGCGGATCCCGCGTGTCTCCCCCTTGCCCGACGGTGTCTGGAGTGATCCACAGGTGGCGGTATTCCGAGTTTCTCCATGCCCGGCGCCGAGTTGCGGAAGGCGTTCGGCCTGCCGGATGAGCGCTTCCCGCGGAGCGGCTCCCGGGGAGCCGAGGCCGGCCTGGCGCCGGAAGCCCTCGGCCGGCACGGAGCAGGCCATGAGGAACACGGGCGGGGGTGCTCCGCGACCACGCGGTATGTGGTGGCGGGAGGAGCGATCACGGCGGAGGAGCGAGTACGGCGGCGGCGTTCGCGTTCCGCTGCCGGTGCGGCACCGGGCGCCCCTGGCCGTTCTCGCGTCGGCGGCCGCGTCGGCGTGCCGGCCGACAGCGCTCTGAGGGCCTGCGCCACCGATCGAGCGCCGGCTGTTCCCGCACCAACCGACACCGCGTCAACCGGCACCGCACTCGCGCAAGACGTTCCGCCACGAGGCGGCGGGTGCCGGCCCGTCCGGCGGGCCAACGCGGTCCGTGTCCCCCTGGGGGGTGCGCCACGGGAGTGCGGCGCACGCGTCAGCAGGTCCACTCGGCACGCCCGTGCACGTGCCCGCAACCGACGATGAGAAGGACGTCCATGTCCGAGACCCTGGTTCCCCCGGTCCGCCTCGGGAAGCTGCCGATCGCCGCCCTCGGCATCCTGGCACTCGCCCTCGGCACCCTGCAGTCGGTGGTGGAGCCCGCGCTTCCGCTGCTGCAAAGTGAGTTGGGGGTCAGTCCCGCCGAAGGGGCGCTGATCGCCAACGCGTTACTCGTCACCGGCGCGGTCGCCGCGCCCGTCGCGGGCAAACTCGGCGACCGCTACGGCGGAAGGCGGGTGCTGCTCCGGCTGATGGCCGTGGTCTCGGCCGGCGGCCTGCTGGCAGCCCTGGCACCGAACCTGCCGGTGCTGCTGCTCGGTCAGGTGCTGCAGGGCGTCATGGTGGGCGCGCTGCCCCTCTCCTTCGTCCTGGTGCGCACCCACCTCCCGGCGGGGGCGACACAGGTGGCGATCGGAGTGGTCGTCGCGCTGTTCACGGGCGGCAGCGTGGTGGGCGTGCTGGTCGCCGGGCCGATCGCGGAGAGCCTGTCCCGGCACTGGATGTTCGGGCTGCCGACGATCGTGATCGCCGCGTCGGCGCTGGCCGTGGCCCGGCTGATGCCGGATGATCCGCCGAGCCGGCCGGACGAGGGGATCGACTGGGCCGGGATGGTTCTGCTGAGCGGCACGCTGCTCGCGTTCATGCTCGGACTCGTGACGGTGACGGGCACCGGCCTGTCGCCGCTCGCGGCCGGTGCCGTCGCGCTGGCCGTGGCCGCCCTGGCGACCGGATGGGTCGCCGTCGAGCGCCGGGCTCCCTCGCCGATGGTCGATCTGCGGGTGCTGGCGAGGCCTGCGATATGGAGCGCGTGCGTGCTCACCCTCGTCATCACCACCGGCGCGGGGATGGTGCTCCTTCTGCTCCCGTATCTGTTCGCGGCGCCGGCCGACGGGTACGGCTTCGGGGCCGACACCACCGAGATCGGACTGCTCCTGCTGCCCGGCATCGTCGCCGGGTCGGTGAGCGACTCGGTCGGCGGGGTCGCGGCGCGGCGCTTCGGTCCGCGCGCCGTGGTCGTCGCGGGTGCCCTCGTCACGGCGGCCACGATGCTCGCCCTGGCGTCGCTGCACACCGCGGCGTGGCAGCTCGTCCTGGCGAAGGTGCTGACCGCGTTCGCCGCGGGTGTCGCCACCACAGCACTGCTCGCCAGTACCGCCACCGCCGTCGAGGCCGGGGACACCGGCATCGTCACCAGCCTGCTCGTGGTGACACGCGTGATCGGTGTCGCCCTGGGCGTCCAGCTCGGCGGCGCGATACTCACCGCCGGGACCGACCCGGCGACGGGCCTGCCGGCCGAATCGGCCTTCGTCACGGGGTTCGTCACCGTCGGTCTCGTCACCGCACTGTCACTGCTCGTCGTCCGTGCCACCAAGAACACCAAGAACACCAAGAACACCAGGAAAGGAGTCCAGGCATGACATCTGCCGGTCTGTCGAAGGGCGTGGGTACCGCCGTGAAGCGCGAGGTGCTGATCTCCGGGGCCGGCATCGCCGGACCCGCGCTGGCGTACTGGCTGCACCGGGCTGGATTCGCGGTCACCGTGGTGGAGAAGGCGAGGGCACCGCGCGACGGCGGCTACCCGGTCGACGTCCGCGGCACCGCGACGGAGGTGGTCCGGCGGATGGGGATACTGCCGCGGCTGCGGGAGGCGCACATCGACTCGCGCCGCTGCACGTTCCTCGACGCCGACGGCGGTGAAGTGGCCTCGCTCGACCCGCGCGCCCTTGCCGGCGGTGCCGGGGGACAGGACGTCGAGGTGCGCCGCGGAGATCTGGCCGCGATCCTCCACGGGCTGGTCCGCGACGACGTGGAGTTCCTGTTCGGCGACTCCGTCGACACCTTCGACCAGCACGGACAAGGGGTCGACGTCACGTTCCGCAGCGGGCGGCAGCACACGTTCGACCTGGTGGTCGGCGCCGACGGTATGCACTCGCGCACCCGGGAGTCCCTGTTCGGTCCCGAAGAACGGTTCCACCGCTACCTCGGCTACTGCTTCGCCGTGTTCACCATGCCGAACACCTTCGGGCTCTCCCACGAGAGCGTGCTGTGGAACACCCCGGGGAAGGGCGCGGCCCTCTACGCCGTCGGCGACAGCGACGAGCTGCACGCGTTCCTGAACTTCTACCGGTCGGAACCGCCGCTCGAAGCCCTCCGGGACCCCCAGGCCCAGCTGGACCTGGTCGCCGCGGTCTTCGCAGGCGCGGGATGGGAGGTCCCCGGCATGGTCGACGCCATGCGCGGCGCGGACGACCTGTTCTTCGACACGGTCGGTCAGATCCGTATGCCCCACTGGTCCAGCGGCCGCGCCGTGCTCGTCGGCGACGCCGCGTACGCGCCCTCGTTCCTTGCCGGACAGGGCACGAGCCTCGCGCTGGCCGGTGCCTACATGCTCGCCGACGCCCTGGCCGCGCACCGGGACCACACCGCGGCGTTCGCCGCCTACGAACGCGGCGTCCGTGAGTTCGTCACCATGAACCAGGCACTGGCCGACAAGGGCGCGGCCAGGCTCTTCCCCACCACGGCGCAGGCCCTGGAGCAGCGCAACACCATGCTGCGCGGCCTCGTCACGGCGCCCTCCGCGGCGGCACCGCCGGCCCACTCGGCCCTTGTGCTGCCCGAGGCCGTCCCGGCGCCGTGAGCGCTCCCCGGCCGGCTGCAGGGCCCACCGGGCTACGGCAGCCGGCCGGCGTCGCCGCCGGGGCCGGCCTGGGCCAGGCCCGTCCGGTAGGCGATGACGACGAGCTGCGCCCGGTCGCGGGCCTCCAGTTTGGTCATGGCCCGCTGCACGTGGGCGCGGACGGTGAAGGGGCTGAGGAACATCCGCTCGGCGATCTCCTGGTTGGACAGGCCGGTCGCGACCAGGGCCACCATCTCGCGTTCGCGCGGGGTGAGCGCGGCGAGCCGCTCGGAGTGGCGCGACGGGACGGCCTCCGGGGTGGCCAGGAAGCGGGCGACCAGGGCGCGGGTCGCGGCGGGGGACAGGAGGGTGTCGCCCTCGGCGACCGTGCGCACCGCGTCCGCCAGCTCCTCGGCCCCGATGCCCTTGCCGACGAAGCCGCAGGCCCCCGCGCGCAGCGCCTGGGCGACGTACTCGTCGGTCTCGTAGGTGGTGAGGATCAGGATGCGGGTGGCCCGCAGTTCCGGGTCCGTGCAGATCTCCGTAGTGGCGGCGAGACCGTCCGTCCCGGGCATCCGGATGTCCATGATCACCACGTCCGGGCGCAGCTCCCGGGTGAGCCGCACCGCCTCCCTGCCGTCGCCGGCCTCGCCGACCACGGTGATGTCGTCGGCGGAGTCGAGAAGCAGCCGGAAGGCGCCGCGCAGCAGGGCCTGGTCGTCGGCGAGCAGCACTCGGAGCGTCATGGCGCGTCCCCGGCCGTTCCGCCGCCGTTCCGTCCGCCGCCTGTGGCCCCGTCGGTCATCCACTCCTCCTCCTTCTTCTCCCCGGTCTTTTCCCGGTTCTTCTCTGCGGTTGCGGCCGCGTCGGTCCTCCGCGCCGTGTCCCGGGCGCGGGTGAGGGGCAGTTGGGCGGACACGAGGAAGCCGCCCTCCGGGCGCCTGTCCGCGAAGAGGTGCCCCCCGACCGCGGCGGCGCGTTCCCGCATCCCGATCAGACCGTAACCGGGCGGGCGGTCCGACAGCGCGGACGCGACCGGCGCCGTACGGGCGTCCCCGCCGTCGTCGGTGACGGTGACGGTGACATGATCGCGGTTCCAGTCCAGACGCACCCGGGCGCTGCCGGTGCCGGCGTGCTTGGTCACGTTGGTCAGCGCCTCCTGGATGATGCGGTAGGCGGTGAGGTCCACTCCCGGCGGCAGCGGCCTGGCCGTGCCCTCCTGACGCACCGACACCTCCAGACCCGCGCGGCGGAAGGACTGGAGGAGCTC
The DNA here is from genome assembly GCF_002794255.1 of Streptomyces carminius. Taxonomy (GTDB): domain Bacteria; phylum Actinomycetota; class Actinomycetes; order Streptomycetales; family Streptomycetaceae; genus Streptomyces; species Streptomyces carminius. Next base: position 189,593 of record NZ_PGGW01000061.1, on the reverse strand, counting down.
CGGAAGCCGGGACAGCCCGGGCGCCGGTTCGGCCTCCCCGGCCGCGTCCCCGGACTGACGCAGCAGACCGACCGTGGCCCGCAGTTCGTCGAGCGCGTGACCGGTGGTCTCGACGAGTTCCCGCAGGCTCTTGCGGGTCTGCTCCGGGCGGCTGTCGAAGAGGTGGGCCGCGACCGTGGCCTGGGCGTTGGCCAGGGTGATCTGATGGGCCACCAGGTCGTGCAGCTCCCGGGCGATGCGCACCCGTTCCTCGGCCACTCGCCGGCGCGCCTCGTGGTCCCGGCTCTCCTCGGCCCGCTGGGCCCGCTCCTCCACGGCCGCCAGGTAGGCTCGCCGGTTCCGCACCGAGCGACCGAGTACACCGGCCACCAGCGGGAACGTCGCCACCACCCCCACCCTGCTCGCGTCCTGCCACGAGAAGTTCCCGGACAAAGGGATGGAGGCGGCCAGCAGCACCGCGGAGCTGAGCGACACCGCGCCCGCCGCCCGCCGTTCGGTGCGCGCGGCGAGCGCGTAGGAGTAGGCGGCGATCAAGGCGGGGGCCATGACGAGCGGGTTCAGCAGGAAGTCCAGGGGCTGCACCGGCACGCCGGCTGCGGTCGTGGCCGCCAGGGCGGCCAGGGGCGCCCGGCGCCGCAGCGGCAGCACGGCACAGGACACCACGGCGATGAGGTAGGCGGCGGCAGGCGGTGCTCCCAGTGTGCCGTCGACCTGCACCGTGCCGCCCAGCAGGCAGAGCACGAAAGCCGTCGCCGTGACCGCGCCCTCCCGCCACCACGCGGCGCGTGGCGGCGGGAGGGCGCCATCCGGTTCCGTCATGGCCGGCTCAGTCCCGGCCGACGGGGAGCGGCCGCACCGCCGCGTCGGGCCCGGTCGCGGAGGCCGGTGCAGGCCTGCTCAGCGCCTCACCCTCGAGATCCACGTTCGGCAGCACACGGTCCAGGATACGGGGCAGCCACCAGGCCCGGCGGCCGAGCAGTGCCAGGACCGCGGGCACGATCGCCATCCGGACCACGAAGGCGTCGAAGGCGACGGCCGAGGCCAGACCGACGCCCATGGTCTGGATGGTCGGGCTGCTCATCCCGATGAATCCGGCGAACACGCTGATCATGATGATCGCCGCCGCGGCCACCACACGTCCGCTGTGCCGGAAGCCGCTGACGACCGCATCGCCGGGGGACGCGCCGTGGACGTAGGCCTCCCGCATCCGGGTGAGGAGGAAGACCTCGTAGTCCATGGCGAGGCCGAACACGATGCCGATGATGAGGATCGGCATGAGCGACATGACCGGTCCGGTCTGCTCGATGCCGAGCAGGTCCGCCGCCCAGCCCCACTGGAAGACGGCGACGAGGACCCCGAAGGCGGCACCCACCGACAGCAGGAAGCCGAGTGCGGCCTTGATCGGGACCAGAACCGAGCGGAAGACCGCCGTCAGCAGGAGCACCGCCAGGCCGATGACCACGGCCAGATAGGGGATGAGGGCGTCGGACATGGCTTCGGAGATGTCGATGTTCAGTGCGGTCTTCCCGGTCACCAGGACATCGGCGCCCGTGTCCGCCTCGATGCCGGAGGCCGTGTCCCGGAGCGTGTTCACCAGGTCCTTGGTCTCGCCGCTGTTCGGCGCGGTGTGCGGGACGGCGGTGATGATGGCCGTGTCCCCGGCCTGGTTGAGAACCGGATCACCGACCGACGCGACCCCGTCCACTCCCCGCAGGGTCCTGACGACCAGATCCGTGGCGGCCCGGGTGTCCGGGGACTCCGCCATGTCCACCACCACGGTCAACGGGCCGTTGAAACCGGGGCCGAAACCTTCCGACAGCAGGTCGTAGGCGCGGCGCTGGGTGGTCTCCACCGACTTGGACTCGTCTCCGGGCAGCCCGAGTTCGAGGCTCAGCACCGGTACGGCGACGGCTCCGAGACCGAGTCCGGCGACCAGCAGCACGGCCACCGGCCGGCGCAGCACGAACCGCGCCCAGCGGACGCCGAGCCCCGGCCGGCCGGCTCCGGCGCGCGCCCGGTGCGGGTGCTCGCCCTTCGGCGCGACGGCCCTGCGCACGGCGCGGGGCAGCACCCGCCGGCCGAAGAAGCCGAACAGCGCGGGGACCAGGGTCAGCGCGACGAGTACGGCGAGCGCCACGGCGCCCGCGCCGCCCATGCCCATCTTGGTGAGTTCGGGGATTCCGACGACCCCGAGACCGACCAGGGCGATGAAGACGGTCGCGCCGGCGAAGACGACGGCGGAGCCGGCCGTGCCCACCGCCCGGCCGGCGGCCTCCTCCGGTTCGCTGCCCCGCGTGCGCTCGTCGTGGAACCGGGAGGTGATGAAGAGCGCGTAGTCGATACCGACCGCCAGCCCCAGCATCAGTGCCAGGATGGCGACGGTGGACGTCAGGCCCAGCGGGACGGCCAGCGCGGAGACCAGGCCGAAGGCGATGGCCACGCCCACGAAGGCGGTCAGCAGCGACAGTCCGGCCGCGACCAGCGAGCCGAGGGCGAGGACCAGCACCACCGCGGCCACCGCCACGCCGACGAGCTCCGTCGTACCGCCCGGTGCCTCCTCCGCTTCCAGGGCCGAGCCGCCGATCTCCACGGTCAGTCCCGCGTCCCGGGCCTGGTCCGCGGCGTCCTCGAGGGCGCTCTTGGTCGCCTCGGTCAGGTCGACGGCGTCCGCTGCGTAGGTGATCGTGGAGTAGGCGATGGTGCCGTCCTCGCTGACGGCGCCGGTCTCGTAGGGATCGGTGACCGACGCGACCTGGTCACCCCCCTCCAGCGAGCCGAGCGTGTCCTCGACGGCCGCCTTGTTCTCCCGGGCCGTCACCCGCTGTCCGTCCGGGGCCTGGAACACCAGGCGGGCCTCGGCGCCCTGGGCGTTGCTCTGCGGGAAGCGCTCGTCCAGCAGGTCGAACGCCTTCTGCGACTCGGTGCCGGGCATGGAGAGGTCCTCCTCCTCCCCGGCCGGTGCCATGGCGGCGGCGGCGACGGCCAGCACCAGGACGCCCAGCCACACACCGCCGACGAGCCGCCGCCGCCGGAAGGCCCACCGTCCTACTCGGTAAAGGAAAGTCGCCACCTGTTGATCACTCCAGACACCATCGGGCAAGGGGAAACACGCGGGATCCGCGCGCCTCCCACACTTCCCTCCGGCGCCCCGCCGGGCATCGTCCACCGCCGCCGTCTTCGCCTGGTGCGCCCGGACCAGCCGCTCACGCGCCCTGGTGCCTGCGCACTACGGACCGGCCCGCACCCCGCCGCGGCATGCCCCGGAGCGGCAGACGCCGACGCGGCCCCTCGGTGCCGGGCCGGGGGCCGTCACGTCCGGCCCGGGGCGGGCCGGTGAAAGGAGTGCGGCGCCTCGGGCCGGTGGGATACGTTCCTGCCTGCTCGAAGGGGGGAGCCGAGGCGGTGGTGACACTTTCGGAACACCTGCCGACCGCCGGGACTGTGGCCCGCCACGGCCCGTGTCAGGTGTCCGCGCGGTGCGGTTCGCGGGCGAGGGTGACGGCCACCGCGGCGGCGAGGGGGATCAGGGCCAGGGCGAGCAGGGCGGAGCCGTAGCGGCCGGTGAGGTCGTGGCCGAGGGAGACCGCCAGGGGGCCGAAGGCGCTGGCGGCGACGGTGACGGTGTGCGCGACACCGCGGATGGCGCCGAGGTGGGCGGTGCCGAAGTAGCGGGGGTAGGCGGCGGCCTCCACCGCGCGCAGCAGACCGTTGGAGGTACCCAGCAGCAGTCCGTAGCCCAGCGCGGTCCAGCCGGGGGCGACCAGGCGGGGCGCGAGGGTGGCGGCGGCCAGCACCGCCATCGCCGCGACCAGGACGGCCTTGGGCGGCAGCCGGTCCAGCAGGGCACCGGCGGCCAGGGTGCACAGCAGGGCGGCCACGGTCTGGGGCAGGAAGTTCGCGGCCGCCTCGACGGGGGTCAGGCCGCGCTCGCCGAGCAGGGCGATCTGGTGGAAGTTCAGCCCGGTGGTGAGCATGCTGCTGGCCGCCAGGCAGGCGGCCACGGCCCAGAAGACGCCGGTGCGCATCGCGCGGCGCAGGGGCCAGCCGTCGTCCTGCCGGTCGCCGCCGGGGTCGTCGGAGGCGGGCGCGGGGTCGCCGTCCACCTGCTGGCCCACGTCGGCGGGGCGGTTGCGGATGCCGAACAGGGCGACGGGCAGGACGACGGCCCACACGGCCAGGCCCTCGATCAGCCAGGCCCGCTGCCAGCCGGCCTGCGAGACCAGCCGTTCGACCAGCAGGGGCGCCAGGGAGATGCCCGCGGCGCCGACCGCGCTGGTGATGCCCAGTGCCAGGCCGCGCCGCCGGTCGAACCAGTAGGCGACCGTGGTGGTGGCCACCAGCGACAGGGCGCCCTGCCCGGCCATCCGGATGCCGGTGAACCCGGCGGTGAGCCCCACGATCCCGGAGACGAAGGAGAGGGCGATCAGGACCGCGCCGAAGACGGCCCCGACGGCCGCCATGACCGCGCGCGGGCCGTGGCGGTCGATCGCCCTGCCGATCAGGGGCATGGCGCAGGCCCCGGCCAGGGTGCCGGTGAGGTAGGCGGTGGAGACCGCGGTGCGGCTGATGTCCAGGTCGGCGATGAGCGGGTCGATGAAGACCGAGACCCCGGCGGTCTGGCCCGGCGCGGTCATCGCCATCGCCAGCGCGCTGTAGGCGACGATGCGCCAGCCGTGGAAGCGTCTGCCCGTCCCGGGCGGCGCGGTCCCGGCCGGGTGCTTCCCCGCGGGGCGGGACGACGGGGCGGGCGTACTCAAGGGTGGTGCTCCTTGCGGCGGGTACGGGCGTGCGCGCGGAGGGACGCGCGCACGCCGACATGTCGCACTCCAGTCAACGCCACCGGCCGCCCGGCCCGGACCGCGGGGTCCGGGCCGGGCGGCCGCTGGGAGGACGCCGTGACGCCGCGGGCGGCCGTCCCTAGTGGGAGTGGGCGCCGTCCGACATCTCCAAACGCTCGGTGAAGGACTTCCCGCCGTCGCGGGACTCGTGGACGCCGCCGGCGGTGGCGGCCAGGACGTGGTCGGGGCCGGCCGCGGTCAGCGCCTGGGGCTGCCCGCCGGGTACGGTGCCGGTCCTCGTCCAACTCCCGCCGCCGTCGGTGCTGCGGTGCAGCGCCCCGTCGGGACCGATCCCGTACAGCGCGTCCTTTCCGTCCTCACCGGCCCAGGACAGATAGGCCAGGACCGGTCCGGAGCCGCCGGAGAAGGTCTTGCCGCCGTCGGTGCTGCGGGCGACGCCGTCCCGGGTGGTGGCCAGGACGACGTCGGGGTCGCCGGGGCTGACGGCGATGTCCAGGGCGGCCAGTTCGGCGCGCTCGTCCCACTTCTTGCCGTCCTTGCTGACGCGCAGCATGCCGTGGGTGCTGTCGTAGCCGTAGACGGTGCCGTGCGCCTGCTCCAGGGCGTGGAAGTCGACCTCGCCGCCGAGGGAGAGGGTCTGCCAGGTCTTCCCGGCATCGGTGCTCCTGATCAGCCCGCGGTTGGCGGGCTCGTCGCTGCCTTCGGCGGGATGGCCGCTGCCGAGGAAGGTGTCGGGTCCGGCGACGGCGAAGCCCATGTAGTCGGCGGTGTCGCCCACGCGTTCCGTGCCGCCGTCGTCGTCGACGGCGACGATGCCGTAGTGGGTGGCGACGTAGAGCTTCCCGTCGCCGGGGTTGACGCCGAGCCCGTGGACATGACCGAGGCCGGGCTCCGCGGAGTGGGAGTGGGAGTGGCCGTCGTCGGAGGCGTCCCCGGAAGGGGTGGCGGGGCGGTCGCCGGAGCCGGACGAGCAGGCGGTCAGGACGGCCGCGAGCAGGACCGCGGCGGCCGCGGGCAGCGTGCGGGTGCGGAAACGGTTGGGCATCGGGGTTCCTCGGATCGGGTTCGCGGTGTCGGCCGCGTGCGGAAGGACGGTGTGCGGCGCACCCCTCGCACCGGAGGGCGGTGGCGGGACGGCCACGCGTTCCCGGGGTGCGGCGGGGGGTGACGGACCGCTCGGGAGGTGCGTGAGGGGAGTGCGGGGACTTCCGGGACCGGCCGCCGGGCCCGTGACGGGCTCGTGGAGACGAGGCCCGGCGGCTGGTGGGGCTACTCCCGGCCGAGCAGCCTGTTCATCTTCTCGATCTCGGCGCTCTGCGAGGTGATGATGTCCTCGGCCATGGACCTGGCCGGGCCGTAGGAGCCGTTCTCCTTCTCCTCCCCGGCCATGGCGACCGCGCCTTCGTGGTGCCTGATCATCATCTCCAGGAAGGCGGTGTCGAAGGCCTTTCCGGAGGACTTCTCCAGTTCGGCCATTTCCTCGGGGGTCATCATCCCCGCCATGCCGTGGCCGCCGTGGCCGCCGTGATCCGAGTGCCCGGAGCGGTCGGCGTGGGAGCCGTGGCCCGTGCCGTCGTCCGGCTCGGCGGGGACCTGCTCGCCCCAGGACGCCAGCCAGCCGGACAGCGTCTCGATCTCCGGGTCCTGGGCCTTTCTGATCTGCTCGGCCAGGGCCTTCACCTCCGGTGCGGAGGCCCGGGTCCCGGCCAGGTCGGCCATCTCCACCGCCTGCCGGTGGTGGGGGATCATCCCCTGCGCGAAGGCGACGTCGGCGTCGTTGTGGTCGCCTGCCGGGAGCGGGGCGGAAGAGCTCGGCGGGGTCCCGCCGTTGCGGCCGGAGTCCCCGGCGGGCCGGTCGCCGCCGCAGGCGGCCAGGACGGCGGCGGCGGTCACGGCGGCCACCGCCGCGGCGATCCGGCGCAGGGCGGAGTGGTGTGCGGTCATGGGATACGACTCCTGCGGAAGAGACTGTGGGAGGCGCTGGGAAGCGCCGGAGGACGCGGCGGCGCGCGCCACCGCCGCCGTCCCGGTGGACGGGCGGGGACGCACGCGGGCGTTCCTATATGCGCAGGAGCTGGAGTTCGCTCAGGGACGGCGGGGCGCGACTGCCCGCCGCGGTGGCGGGCAGGTGCCGGACGGCCGCCGGGCCCCCGGGGGAGGCCGCCGCGGCGGCGGGGAGGACGGGCGGCTGCGGCGCGGCGGAGGTGCCGCCGGCCGCGCAGGTGGCGTCCGCGTGGTCCGGGTGTCCGCCCGTGCCGTGCGCCGAGTGCGCGCACTGGGCGCCGTCGGGTCCAAAGGAGGCGGCCGCCGGGTGCTCGTGGGTGGGCATCGAACGGCTCGCGGGACCGGTGTGGTCCGCGGGACCGGCGTGGTGCGCGGGACCTGTCCGGGCCGACGGCCCGGGGGAGCCCGGTGCCAGGCCGTGCATCGCCACCAGTCCCGTCAGGACGGCCAGGACCAGCGCCGCCGGAACGGACAGCGGCGACCGGGCCCAGGTCCCCGGGGGGAGGGCGGACGGACGCGACCACCGATTCACACGGCCGATCCTACGGGTTCGTCCGTCAGGCGGGGATAAGTACGGTCGCCCACGTCCCGGCGACGGTACGCGGAGGTGACCCGCATCACTCCCGTATACCCCCGGGGGCATAAAGCGGATCCTGTTACGGTTGGACCCCGATATACCCCCCCGGGTATTTTTCGAAGGAAGTGAGCAGGAGGTCCGCATGGTTCCCGAGATCGACCAGCAGCGGTTCGCCGCGGCGCACGCGGCAGGTGCCGTCGTCATCGACGTCCGCGACAGCGGCGAGTACCGCGCCGGCCATGTCCCCGGCGCCCGGCCGGCGCCGCTCGGACTGCTCCCGGCGAAGGCGGCCGGGCTGCCCAGGGAGCGCCCGGTCTACGTGATCTGCCGGAGCGGGGGCCGCAGCGCGCAGGCGGCGGCGCTGCTGCGCGACCTGGGCTACGACGCCCGCAACGTCACCGGCGGCACCGCGGCCTGGGTCGACGCCGGACGCCCGGTGGCCACCGGCGACGCCCCCGCCGCCCCCGTGCGCGCGGCGGGCCCGGAGATCACCGTCCTGCCGGTGGAGACCCCCGGCCTGGGCGACCGCACCTACCTCGCCCACGACGGCTCGGTGGCGCTGGTGGTCGACCCGCAGCGCGACTACGACCGTGTCACCGAGCTGGCCGAGGCCGCCGGGGTGCGCATCACCCACGTGTTCGAGACGCACATCCACAACGACTACGTCACCGGCGGCCTGGCCCTGGCCCGCGAGGTCGGCGCGGCCTACCTGGTCAACGCCGAGGACGAGGTCTCCTACGAGCGCACCCCGGTCCGCGACGGCGACACGATCGAGGTCGGTGCCATGCGGGTGCGGGCGATCCACACCCCCGGGCACACCCACACCCACCTGTCGTACGCCCTGCGGTCAGGCGGTGAGCAGCTCGCGGTCTTCACCGGCGGCTCACTGCTGTACGGCACCACCGGACGGCCCGACCTGCTGGGGCCGGACCACACCGACACCCTGGTGCGGGCCCAGTGGCGCTCGGCGCACCGGCTGGCCGCCGAACTGCCGGACGACACGGCCGTCTACCCCACCCACGGCTTCGGCTCGTTCTGCTCGGCCACCCAGGCCGCAGGCCTGTCCAGCACCATCGGCCAGGAGAAGCGCACCAACACCGCGCTGACCGAGGACGAGGAGACCTACCTCCAGCGGCTGCTGGCCGGTCTGGACGCCTTCCCGGCCTACTACGCCCACATGGGCCCGGCCAACACCGCCGGACCCGGCGCCCCCGACCTGTCGGCCCCGGCCGTCGCGGACCCGGCCGAGCTGCGCCGCCGCATCGAGGCGGGGGAGTGGGTGGTCGACCTGCGCGACCGCACCGCCTTCGCCGCCGGGCACCTGGCCGGCAGCCTCAACTTCGGCCTGGACGGGCAGTTCGTCACCTACCTGGGCTGGCTGATCCCCTGGGGCACCCCGCTCACCCTGCTGGGCGAGAGCGCCGAACAGGTGGCCGCGGCGCAGCGCGAGCTGGTGCGCATCGGCATCGACCGCCCGGCAGCCATGGCCACCGGCGGCCCCGGCGACTGGGCCGGCGGCGAACCCCTGGCCACCTCCGAGCGCGCCACGTTCGCCGGGCTGAAGGCCGCCCTCGACCGGGGTGAGGAGAACCTCGTCGTCCTGGACGTGCGGCGGAACCAGGAGCGCGAGGTGGCCCGCATCCCCGGCTCGCTCCACATCCCCGTCCACGAGATCCCCGACCGCGCCGGCGAGGTCCCCGCCGGCCGCCGGATCTGGGTGCACTGTGCGGGCGGCTACCGCGCCTCGGTCGTGGCCGCCCTGCTCCACGCCCGCGGACACGACGTCGTCGCCGTCGACGACGGCTTCGACAGCGCCGGTCCCGCCGGCCTGCTGTAACCCCCGGGGCCCGCCCCCAGCCCCCGTCCGTCCGGCCGGAACGGCCGCACGGACCCGAACAGAAGGAACACCCCGTATGAGCACCCCCGTCACCCGCCACCTGGACACCGGCGAGCTGCGCGCCAGGCTCGCCTCGGACAGCCCCCCGAGGCTGCTGGACGTCCGTTCCCCCGCCGAGTTCGAGGCCGCCCACATCCCCGGCGCCTACAACGTCCCGCTGGACACCCTGCGCGAGCACCGCGAGGAGCTGACGAGGCACCTGGACACCGACGTGGTACTGGTGTGCCGCTCCGGCCAGCGCGCCGGAGCGGCCGAGCGCGCCCTCGCCGAGGCCGGACTGCCGGGCCTGACCGTCCTGTCCGGCGGCATGACCGCCTGGGAGAAGTCCGGCGCCCCGGTCAACCACGGCCAGGAGCGCTGGGACATGGAACGGCAGGTCCGCCTGGTCGCCGGTTCCCTGGTCCTGGTCGGTGCCCTCGGCAGCCTCGCCGTTCCCGGCATGCAGCTGCTGTCGGCGTTCGTCGGCGGCGGGCTGGCCTTCGCGGCCATCAGCAACACCTGCGCCATGGGCGTGCTGCTGTCGAAGATGCCGTGGAACCGCACGCCGTCCTTCGATCCGCGCGCGGCCGTCGCGCAGCTCGCCGACAGCGGCAGGTGACGGACATGACGCCGACGCTCGCCCTGGTCCTGGTTCTGGCGCTGCTGGTCGGCGTCTCCCTCGGACTGCTCGGGGGCGGCGGGTCGATCCTGACCGTGCCGCTCCTGGTGTACGTCGCGGGGCTGGACGCCAAGGAGGCCATCGCCACCTCCCTGTTCGTCGTCGGCGTCACCTCCGCCGTGGGCGTGGTCGGCCACGCCCGCGGCGGCCGGGTCCGCTGGCGCACCGGCGCCCTGTTCGGCGCCGCGGGCATGGCCGGCGCCTACACCGGCGGCCTGCTCGGCGGCCATATCCCCGATGTCGTCCTGCTGGTCGCGTTCGCCGCCATGATGATCGTCACCGCCGCCGCCATGCTCCGCGGACGGAACGGCACCGCCGACCCCGAGCGGGCCCACCGCCGGCTCCCGGTGCGCCGGGTGCTGCTGGACGGGGCGGCCGTCGGCCTGGCCACCGGTCTGGTCGGCGCGGGCGGCGGCTTCCTCGTCGTCCCCGCCCTGGCCCTGCTGGGCGGACTGCCCATGCCGGTGGCCGTCGGCACCTCGCTGCTGGTCATCGCCATGAAGTCCACCGCCGGATTCGCCGGCTACCTCACCACCGTCCCCATCGACTGGGCGCTGACCGCGGCCGTCACCGCCGTCGCCGTCGCCGGCTCCCTGGCCGGCGCGAAGCTGGCCGGCCGCGTCCCGGCCGCCGCCCTGTCCCGGGGCTTCGCCTGGTTCGTCCTGGCCATGGGCGCCTTCACCCTGCTCCAGCAGGCCCCCGCCGAGCTGCGGCTGCCCGCCCTCGCCGTGCTCGCCTCGCTCGGCACCGGAGCGGGCCTGTGCTACGGCCTCGTCGCCCGGTGCCCCTTGCGGCGCGCCGTGCACAGCTCCTAGTGTCCGTCGCTCCGCACGGGACATCCCGCCACAACGGGGTATCCCGTACGGAGTGCGCCGCGGGGCGCGGCGGAATGTTCCGCCGCGCCCTGGCGTTCATTACCCCAGGGGGTATCGCATGATGCCGCCCGGACCGATCCGGAAGGAAGCACCGCATGAGCACCACCACCCTGACCGCCGCCGACTTCGAGAAGACCGTGACGGAGAACGACATCGTCCTCGTCGACTTCTGGGCGTCCTGGTGTGGTCCGTGCCGTCAGTTCGCCCCGGTGTACGAGGAGGCGTCCGAGGCCAACTCCGACATCGTCTTCGGCAAGGTCGACACCGAGGCCGAGCAGGCCCTGGCGGCCGCCGCGAACATCACCTCGGTCCCCACCCTGATGGCCTTCCGCGAGGGCGTCCTGGTCTTCGCGCAGCCCGGCGCGCTGCCCTCGCAGGCCCTGGACCAGGTGATCGACGCCGTCCGCGGCCTGGACATGGAAGAGGTGCGCGCCTCCGTGGCCGCCCAGGAGTCCGGCACCGCGGACTGATTACCGCGGACTGATTACCGCGGGCTGAGCGCCGCGGGCCGCGCCCGCGGACCGGACAGCCCCACCGGGACGAACCGAGACGAGAGGACCGGCCACCGTGGTCCAGCTTCCCCCCGAGAACGTGCGATCGGCCGCCAACCGGCTCCGGCGCGCCCAGGGCCAGCTCGCCGCCGTCGTGCGCATGCTGGAGGAGGGACGCGACTGCGAGGACGTCGTCACCCAGCTCGCTGCGGTCAACCGCGCGCTGGACCGGGCGGGCTTCTCGATCGTCGCCAGTGGCCTCAAGCAGTGCCTGGCCGAGGAGGGCGGCGCCGACGGCGTCGACGCCCGGAAGATGGAGAAGCTCTTCCTCTCCCTGTCCTGATTCCGCCACCGACCCGGCCCACCGCACCGCACGCGTCCGGCCGGCCCCGGCACCGCCGGAGGCCGGCCGGACGCGGCTGGCTCACGCCGCCCCGGTGCGGGGCAGTCCGAAGCGCTCCCGCGCCTGCTCGGGGACGAGATCGAGGTAGGCGCCGGGGTCCCGCTCGACGACCTCGCGGACGTACGAGCAGAACGGCAGGACGACCAGCCCCCGGCGGCGGACGTCGTCGAGCGCCGCGGTGACCAGCCGCCTCGCCATGCCGCGGCCGGCGAACTCCGGCAGGGTCTCGGTGTGGGTGAGGGCGATCCTCCCGCCGGTGATCTCGTAGGCGCAGAAGCCCGCCAGCCGTTCGCCGTCGTGGATCTCGTAGCGGTTCTCGGCGGTGTTGTCGCGGACGCCGATGCTCATGGTGCGCTCCCCTCGGAATGCCGGCCGCCGGAGGCCGGACGCGCGCCGCCGCGCTGCCAGTGGGGCGCGGCGACCGGGATGCGCGGCAGGGCGGAGTCCACCCGGCCGAACCGGTCGTCCCGCGCGGCCCAGGAGGCGTGGGCGGCGTCGATCTCCTCCCGGGTGCGGCCGACGAAGTTCCACCACATCAGGATCGGTTCCTCGAACGGTTTCCCGCCCAGCAGGATCGCCCGGGCCGGTTCGCGCGCCTCGACGCGGAGCTCGTCGCGGCCCTCGCCCAGGTAGCCGAGCCTGCCGGGGCGCAGCGGCTGCCCGTGGACGGCGACGGCGCCCGTCAGGACGATCAGCGCGTACTCGAAGCCGGTGCGCAGCGGCACCGTGGCCGGTGCGCGCAGGTCCAACTCGACGCCGACCAGCGGGGTGTCGTACCGGGCCGGGCTGGCGGCCCCGCCGAAGTCGCCGACCAGGACGGTCGCCGCGCCCGCGCCGCCGTCCAGCTCGGTCCGGGGCAGCTCGGTGTGGTGCTCGAAGGCGGCCGGTCCGTGCCGGGTGGCCTCGGGCAGGGCGACCCACAGCTGGATGCCCTCCAGGGTGCCGCGGTAGTGGCCGGTGGCCTCCTCGGCGTGGGAGACGCCGCCGCCGGCGGTCATCAGGTTGAGCTGGCCGGGCCGGATCACCTGCTCGGAGCCGAGGCTGTCGCGGTGCAGCACCTGCCCGTCGGTGAGCCAGGTGACGGTCTGCAGCCCGATGTGCGGGTGCGGGCCGATGTCCAGTCCGCTGTTCTCGGTGACGTCGGCCGGGCCCATGTGGTCGGCGAAGCACCAGGCGCCGACCGTGCGCCGGCCCCGGCGCGGCAGCGCGCGGCGTACCCGGAACCTGCCCACCGTCGCCTCGCGGCTCTCGCCGACCTCCACGCACGGGGCGGTGGGATGGCCGGTGTCGGCCCGGGTCGGGGGTGCGTCGGCCGTGCCGACCGGTCCGCTCATCGCGGCTCCTCGTCTTTCCGCAGTCTTCCCGCAGTCTTCCCGCACCGCCGTCCGCCGGGCCGGATCCCTGCGGAAAGACGCGGTGCGGGGGCTGGTGTACCCGGGTACGCGCCCGGTAAAAGGCGGATGGGAGTCCGTGCCCCGGCCGGGCGCGTGCCCGCACCCCCCACGGGGCAGGAAGCGGAGGGCGGTACCGGCCCCCGGAGCGGCGGCGGCCCGCACGGCGCGGCCCTTCGCACACCGCATCGGAAGGGGAACGCAGTGCCCGCGCTTGAATGGATTCATGTCGACGGTGACCGGCTCGCGGACGAGCACGGCCGGACGGTCGTACTGACCGGCGTCGGCCTCGGCGGCTGGATGAACATGGAGAACTTCGTCACCGGCTACCCCGGCAGCGAGGGGGAGATCCGCCGCCTGCTCCGGGAGGCGACGGGCCGGGAGGCGTACCACGCCTTCTTCGACGCCTTCCTGACCGGCTTCTTCGACGAGGCGGACGCCCGGTACCTCGCCTCTCTCGGCATGAACTGCGTCCGCGTCCCGGTCAACTACCGGCACTTCGAGGACGACGGCCGGCCCATGGAGTGGAAGGAGGCCGGCTTCGCCGCCCTCGACCGGGTCGTCACCCTGCTGGCGGAACACGGCCTGTACTCGGTCATCGACCTCCACGCGCTGCCCGGCGCGCAGAACCAGCACTGGCACAGCGACAACCCCACCCACCGCGCCGCCTTCTGGATCCACCGGCACTTCCAGGACCGCGCCGTGGCCCTGTGGGAGGAGCTCGCCGACCGCTACAGGGACCGTCCCGAGGTCGCCGGGTACAACCTCGTCAACGAGCCGTCCGACCCGACCGGCGAGGCCCTGCTCGCCTTCTACGAGCGGCTGGAGAAGGCCGTCCGGGCGGTCGACGGCCGCCATGTGCTCTTCCTCGACGGCAACCGGTACTCGACCGACTTCTCCGTCTTCACCCGCCGCGCCGAGCCGTTCCCCAACTGCGTCTACACCGCGCACGACTACGCCCTGCCCGGCATCGCGGGCGCCACCGCCTACCCCGGGGTGACGCGGGGGGAGTACTTCGACCGCTCGGTCGTCGAGGGGACGTTCCTGCGCCGGACCCGCTTCATGCGCGAGACCGGGACACCCGTGTGGATCGGCGAGTTCGGGCCCGTCTACCCCACCGGCCGGCCGGTGGAGGAGTGGCGCTACGCCCTGCTCCGCGACCAACTGGAGATCTACCGGGAGCACGGGGCCGGCTGGTCGCTGTGGACCTACAAGGACATCGGCCTGCAGGGGCTGGTGCACGCGGCGCCCGACAGCCCCTACCTGCGCCGCGTCCGCCCCGCCCTGGAGCAGAAGGACCGGCTCGGTGTGGACTCCTGGGGAGGCTCGGACGCGGGCGTGCGCGATGTCCTGGATCCCATCGACGCGCTCTTCGAGCGGGAGTTCCCCGGCTACGAGCCCTACCCGTGGGGCAGACGGCAGCACATCGCCCTGCTGGTGCGGCACATCCTGCTCGCCGAGCCCCTCGCCGAACGCTTCGCCGCGCTCTTCGCGGGGATCACGCCGGAGGAGGCCGTGGAGGCGGCGCACTCCTTCCGGTTCGAGCACACGGTGGAGCGCACCGGCCTGACGGCGGTGCTGCGGGAGCACCTGCTCGGCGCGGGGCCGTCCGGTCCGGCCGCCGGGGGTGCCCGGAACACCGGCTGAGGACCGGCCCGCGGCCGGTCACGCCACCGGCCGCCGGGCCCGGGCGGTGCCTGGGGACGCCGTCCCCGGGGTGAGCCCAGCCCTGGCTGCGGATGGTGCCCCGGCCGATCGTGGAGCAGGCGCCGGGAATCCGGACGGCCGGACGCACCGGCCACCGGTCCCGGCGTCCCCGGGCCGCGAACGGCCGGGGCCGGACCCCGCGGAAGGCAGGAGACCCATGCGCGCCGTCACCCAGTACACCCTCGGCGACCCGTCCGTACTCGAGCTCACCGAGGCCGCCCGTCCGGAACCGGGACCTGGGCAGGTGCTGATCAGGACCGGGGCGGTCGGCGTCAACCCGGTCGACGGCCACGTGCGGTCGGGGGCCATGCCGATGCTGGGCGAACCGCCCTTCACCGTCGGCTGGGACGTGGCCGGCACCGTCGAGACCCCCGGCCCCGGCGTGTCGGCCTTCGCCCCCGGCGACGAGGTCCTCGGCATGCTCGCCCTCCCGGGAGCGGGCAGCACCTACGCCGAGTACGTCCTGGCCTCGGTCAACGAGATCGTCCGCAAGCCGGCCGGGCTCACCGTCGAGCAGGCGGCGGGCCTGCCGATGGCCGGTCTCACCGCCTGGCAGAGCCTCGTCGGCCTCGCCCGGCTCCGGCCGGGGCAGCGGGTGCTGGTGCACCGGGCGGCCGGCGGCGTCGGCCATCTCGCGGTGCAGATCGCCAAGGCCCGCGGCGCCCACGTGACCGGTACGGCGAGCGCGGGCAAGCACGGCCTGCTGCGCCGCCTCGGGGTGGACCGGCCGGTGGACTACCGTACCGAGGACTTCGCCGAGGCCGGCCGGTTCGACGTGGTGTTCGACCTCGTCGGAGGCGAGTACGGCGAGCGCTCCGCCCGCACCCTCGACCCCGGCGGCGTCCTGGTCAGCGCCTACCCCCAGGACACCGGCGTCACGGCGGAGCTGGTCGCCGGGCTCGGCATCCGGCACGCCCGCACCTTCGTGAGCCCGTCCGCGCCCGACCTGGCGCGGCTGGCGGCGCTGGTCGACGAGGGGCGGCTCACCGTCCACGTCGACCAGGTGCTGCCGCTGGCCGAGGCGGCCAAGGCGCACGAGCTCGTCGCCGCCGGCTCGGCCACCGGCAAGCTCGTCCTGGTGCCCTGACGTCCGCCGCGCCCACCTGCCCACCTGTCCACCCGCACACGGACCGACGAAGACGACGAGAACGAGGAGCCCTCTCATGAAACGGCGGACAGCACTGCTCTCCGGCGCCGCTCTGGCCACGGCCCTGACCCTGCCCTCACATGCGCACGCGCACACCGCGCCGTCCGGCCCGGCGCCCGCCCCGCCCCGCGGGCGCGGCTGGCGAACCCTGGCGCCGATCGGGAGCGGGCCCCGGCAGGAGCACGGTGTCGCCGCGGTCGGCGACAAGGTCTACGTCATCGGCGGCATCGTCCCCGACCCGGCCGGCGGCTTCGCCACCACCGGCCGGGTGGACGTCTACGACACCCGGCGCGGCACCTGGTCGCAGGCGGCCCCGCTGCCCGTCGCGATGAACCATCCCAACGCGGCGGTGGTGGACGGCCGGCTCCACGTCCTGGGCGGGCTGTCCGGCGGCGTCTCGTGGCAGGCGCTGCGCGACTGCTTCGTCCTCGACCCGCGCACGGACCGCTGGGAGCGGCTGCCGCCGATGCCCGCGGGCACCGAGCGGGGCAGCGCCGCGATGGGGGTGTACCGGGGCCGGATCCACCTCGCGGGCGGCATGCGCGTCCTGGAGCCGACGGGCCCCGGCGGCCTCCAGGACACGGTGGGCGAGGTGTCCTCCTACGACACCGCCACCGGCCGCTGGGAGACCCTGCCGGACCTGCCGCAGCCGCGCGACCACGTCGGCGGAGCCGTCGTCGGCACGGTGCTCTACGTGGTCGGCGGCCGGGACCGGGGGCAGCTGAACGTACGGGACACCGTCTACGCGCTCGACCTGCGCCACCGGCGCCGCTGGTCCGAGCGGACCCCGATGCCGACCGCCCGCGGCGGCCTCGCCGCCGCGGCCGTGGGCCGCTGGATCCACACCTTCGGCGGCGAGGGCAACGTGGTGGACGGCGTGCACACCGTCTTCCCGGAGACCGAGGCGTACGACACCTTCCGCGACCGCTGGCGGCGGCTCGACCCGATGCCGGTGCCGCGCCACGGCACCGCCGCCGTCGCCGTACGCGGCACGATCCACATCCCCGGCGGCGGCACCACGCCGGGCGCCGGCCCGGTGGACGTCCACGACGCCTACCGCCCGGGGGGTCCGGACTGGTAGCCGCCTCCGCCCGCGGCGCCCCGGGCCGGTGTCCGGCGGTGCCGCGGTGCGGACCGGCCGGCCGCCGGCCGCCGGCGGGCCCCGGGGACCGGGAGCCGGGACCCGGTCCGCGGCACGTTCGGGAGGCGGCCTTCCCCGGCCGCGCAGTGGACCGGCCGGGGCCCCCGGTCCCGGCCGGGGGTGCGCCGCTGTGGGGCACGAGGGCCTTCCCGCCGGGCCCCGGCGCGGACGCCGTGATTCCGCACCGGGCCGGGAAGGCCCTCATCCACCCAAGGCTCCCTCAGCCGGGCCTGTCCGTCCGTTCACGGCCCCGTGAGCGGCACACCCGGTGCCGCGTCTGATGCCACGTCGGCCAAGGACACGGACAGGAGCGGCTGTACACGGCTTCCAACAATGGGATCCTCTCGGCCTCTCGGCCCGGGGACCCGGGGAGGCCCCGGAGCCCGGGACACCTCGCCGCCGGGCGGACCCCGGCCGACGTGTCAGGGCAGCGGGACGAAGCCCTCGTGCCGCACCGACCAACCGGGCCCGAACCCGGGCGCGGTACGCGCCGCACCCTCCCAGCCGCCGACCATGAGCGCGACCGCCGCCAGCAGGCCCCCATTGCCCGGCAGGTACAGCGGCAGCGAGTCGTCCTGCCGGTTGTGGCCGTTGGGCAGATGGCGGTTCTTCGGCACGTCCAGCAGCAGCGCCCGCACCGCCAGGTCCGGGCGGCCCAGCCGGGTGGCGGTCATCGCGGCCATGGGGAAGTCCCAGCCCCAGGCGCTGTCCCAGTCCCAGTCGGCGAGCACCGACTCCAGGGTGCGCTCCATCACCGCCGGGTCCACCAGCGGCGTCATCGGGACCACCCCCAGCGCGCCGAGCATGCTGGGGTGGTCGGTGCGCAGCGTGTACGGCGGTACGTCGATCGCCGCGTACACGCCGTCGCGCACCCGGGGCGGGACCAGTGCGTCCGCCACCCGCCGCCATCTCTCGCACCGGCGCAGCCCCAGCCGGGCCCGCCAGTCGTCCGCCACGCCCAGTGCCCAGGCCCAGTAGGCGAGTTCGAAGGCGGGGTTGCGCAGCCGGCGGCGGTCGGCGGCGTAGGACTCCTGAGCGGGGACCAGCGGCGGGGCGAGTTCGAAGCCGCGTGGGGTCCGCTCGGGCAGCGCGGCCATGAAGGCGGCGGTGTCCAGCACCAGCGGGGCCCACCGCTCCAGGGTCTCCCGGTCCCCGGGGCGGGCCCGGCGGACGAGCTCGGCCAGATGGATCGGGTGTGGCTGCTGCCACAGCAGGAAGGGGCCGATGTCGCTGGGCGTCTCCTCGCCGGAAGGGCCCGTCTGCTTGGGCCAGCGCACCCCGGGCAACCCCTGCCGGGCGGCGGTGGCACGGGCGCGCGGGCGGATCGTGTCGTACCAGGCGAGGGAGCGCTCCAGCAGTTCCGGCCGCCCCCAGGCGGGGAAGTGGGCCGCGTGCCACCAGTGCATCTCCAGATGGAACTTGCCGCGCCAGGAGTTGGCGGTCAGCCCGGTCTCGGCCGGGGGCAGCGACCCGGCGCAGTGGATCCGGGTGAGGTACTGGGAGAGCACGATCCGGCGCTCCAGCTCGGCGGCGCGCGGGTCCGTACTGCCCGACAGGTCCACGGCGGCACCGGAGGACCAGAACGACGCCCAGCCCGACGCGGCGGCGGCGAGGACCTCCTCGCCGGTGAGATCCGGTCCGTCAGGTGTGCCGCCGGACCCGCCGCCCGGTGTGAACTCCACGGCGCAGACGAGGCGGCTGCCGCTCCCGCGGACGGTGACCCGGTGGGGGCCGGTGCCGTCACCGCTGTCCCCGCCGTCGCCGCTGTCCCCGCCGTCGCCGCCGTTCTCGACGGTGAGATCCGGGCCGTGGACGTGGACGGTGTAGCGGGTGCCGTCGAGGGTGTGTTCGATGCGCCGTCCGCCGTGCTCGCGGCACAGCCGGGTGCGGTGTGCCCCCGGGCGCGACCAGTCGGCGGCGTTCCCCCACGCCCCCGAGCCGTAGGGGAACGCCAGCGCCAGACCGACCGCCGCCCCCTCCTCGGCGGTGATCTCCACCCCGACGGCGTCGCGCCCGGGGTGCACGGCCGTCCGGACGGTGAAGCGCCGGCCGCGCAGCCGGAACCGGCTGGTAATCACGCCCCGGGCCGGGTCGAGTTCCTGGTGGATGCCGGTCAGGTCCGCGGCCCGCACCGTGCTCCCCGGACCGGCCGTACCCGCCGTGTCCGCCGTCCACAGGCCGATCCGGGCGAGGTCCAGCCGGTGCGGGTTGGCCCGCAGCCACTCCTCGGCCGGGGTCAGGCCGTCCTGCGCGGTGGCCGACAGCGTCCCGCCGAGGTCGACGAAGTCGGCCGGGCCGTGCGCCGTGTCGTACCGGCGCATCGTCGAGGCGAGCCCGCGGCTCTCCTCCCCGCGCGGGGGGATGGAGTGCCAACCCCACTGCGCCATCGTCGCCAGCAGGGTCCCCACTCCCTGCCCGTACCGGTCGGGAAGGGGGTAGTGGTCCGGCAGTGACTGCAGGCCGGTCACGTCGACGGTGAACGCGAACTCGCCGTTGCCCACGGCCGGCGGGGACCGTCCGAGGATCCCGTCGGCCACGACGCGGTGGCGCGCGACCACGGCCGCGCGGTCGAGCGTCACACCGAGTCCAGTGCCTGCTTCATCTCCGCCACCCACTCCTTCGCCGCCTCGGCCGGGGACTTCCGGCCGAACAGCACCTCGGAGTCGAGCCGGGTGGTGACGTCGTTCAGCGAGGAACCGCCGGCCGGGGGCACCGGGGCGGCGGGCGCGCCGTTGGCGGCGACCTGCTCGATGTAGTCGGCGTTGGCCCGGCCGGCCTCGTCCAGGAGCGGGGAGATGGCCTCCCGCACCTCGCTGTTGAACGGCAGCCCGCGGTTGTCGAGGATCTTCTTGCCCGCCTCGGGCGAGTTGACCAGGTAGTCGACCAGCTTGGCGGCGGCCTCGGGGTGCTCGGACTGCTTGGAGATCGCGTAGTACTGGGAGGGCAGGACGGTCGTCCCCGGCTGCTCGTACTGCTTCTCGCCGGGGAGGTCGACGATCCGCAGATCGGCCCCCGAGGCCTTCGCGTAGACGCCCAGCAGGTTCGAGTAGGTGATCGTCATGGCCGCCTTGCCCTGGCCCATGAGCGTTTGCTCCGGCGGGACCGCGGCGCGCTCGGTGACCAGCTCGGCGGGCGGCATGCCCTTGTCCGCCAGCAGCTTCCGCTCCATGGCGAAGTAGTCCTCGACCGTGGCGGCGGACACGCCGAGTTCGCCCTGCTCGTCGAAGATGGGTGTGCCGCGCTGGCCCGAGTAGACCCCGAGGGTGTCGTTGACGCGGGGCTCGAAGCCGTAGGTGCCCCGCGGGGTGCCCTCGGTCACCTCGGCGGCGAGCTCCGTGAACTGCTCCCAGGTCCAGGTGTCGGTGTCGGGCAGCTCCACCCCGGCGGCCTCGAGGACCTCCGGGTTGACGAACATCCCGATGGCGTTGCCGCCGGTGGGCACCCCGTAGAGGGTGCCGTCGAACTTCGCCGCCGCGAGGGTGGACTCCGGGAACTTCGACAGCTCCAACTCGCCGGAGACCTGACCCAGGTCGAGCAGCGCGCCCCGGTCGCTGTACTCGCGGGGGTAGGCACCGCCGAGCGTCATCACGTCGGGGGCGTCGCCGGCGGCGGTCCCCGTGGCGAGCTTGTCGAAGTAGGCGTCGATGTCGCTGGTCTCGGTCTCGACGGTGATGTCCGGGTTGGCCTTCTCGAAGTCGGCCAGCACGCTCTTGGTGGTCGCCGCGCGCTCGCTGTCGCCCCACCAGGCGAACCGGATGGTCGCCTTGCCGTCCGAGCCGCCGTCGCCGCTGCCGCCGTCCGTCGCCGAGTCGCCGCAGCCGCCGAGCGTCGCCAGCGCGGCGAGCGCCGCCCCGGCCGCCGCGGCGGTCCGGAGTCTGCGCCGGGTCCTCAGGATGTTCCGGATGGTCCGCATCGCTGCACCTCGTCTCTCGTGAGCCTCTCGTGGGCCTCTCGTGGCGCGTTCGGGTGACTTGGCAGCATGTGCTCCGACGGAGTGGCTGCATTGTGTTGAATCGTCTCAATGCGGTGACGGCCGCACCCGGTCCGGGAAATCGATTTCCCGGGGAAGTTAACGGGAGCGTCACATCGTGTCAACGCCTCGGAACGTTCTCGCCGGACGCCCGCCGGAACTCACGCCGCAACTCACAGGGGTTGACCCACCGGTGACGCATGCCATACTCGGCGCCCATAAATTGCTTTCCCGGAGAAAGACGCCTGGTCCCACAGGCCGACGGAGGGGGCTGCACATGAGTGGCATCGGCGAGCTCCGCGGGCTCGCCAGGTCCAGGCGGTCCGGACCGGGCAAGACGGCGGGGCCCTCCTCGGGGCCCGCGGGGAGGACCGGGAACGCCGGGAACGCCGGGAACCCCAGAAAGGCTGGAAAGGCCGGAAAGGCCGGAAACAAGGACAACCGGGTCGCCTACGTCTTCCTGTTCCCCTGGCTGCTCGGCATCGTGTTCATCACCATCGGGCCGGTTCTCGCCTCGCTGTACCTGTCCTTCACGGACTACAACCTGCTCCAGCCGCCCGGGTTCGCGGGCCTGGAGAACTACACCAGGATGTGGGAGGACAGCCGGTTCTGGGCGTCGCTGAAGGTGACGCTCCTGTACGTGGTGTTCTCCGTGCCGCTGCAGCTCGCCCTGGCCCTGGGCCTGGCCCTGCTGCTGGACCGGGGGCTGCGGGGCCTGTCGTTCTACCGCTCGGTCCTCTACCTGCCCTCGCTGCTGGGCGGCTCGGTCGCGGTCGCGATCCTGTGGCGCCAGGTGTTCGGCAGCGAGGGCCTGGTGAACCAGTTCCTCGGGCTGTTCGGCATCGAGGGGCCGGGGTGGATATCCAACCCTTCCACCGCCCTGGGCACCATCGTCCTGCTGCACATCTGGACGTTCGGCTCACCCATGGTGATCTTCCTCGCCGGGCTGCGCCAGATCCCGCGCATGTACTACGAGGCCGCGGAGGTGGACGGGGCCTCCGTCCCGCGCCGCTTCCGGTCGGTCACCCTGCCGCTGCTGAGCCCGATCATTTTCTTCAACCTGGTGCTGCAGACCATCTTCGCCTTCCAGTCCTTCACCCAGGCGTTCATCGTCTCCGGGGGCACGGGCGGGCCGAGCGATTCGACCCTCTTCACCACCCTGTACATCTACAAGACGGGATTCGGACAGTTCCAGATGGGATACGCCTCGGCGATGGCCTGGGCGCTCCTGATCATCGTCGCCGCCTTCACCGCCGTGAACTTCTGGGCCTCGAAATTCTGGGTGTTCTATGACGACTGAGACTGAATCCATTCAGCCGGTGTCGGCCGCGGTCGCCAAGAGCCCCGCACCCGCCTCACCCCCGCCCCCGGCCCGGCGTCGCGCCGGCCGTCGGCGCCTGTCCGGCCTGCTCAAGCACGTCCTGCTCACCGGTCTCGCGCTGACGATGATCTACCCGCTCATCTGGCTGGTCGTCAGCTCCTTCCGGCCGGGTGACACGATCTTCCGCGATCCGGCGCTGAGCCTTCAGGGCCTCACACTGGAGAACTACGGCAACGGCTGGACGGCCCTCGGCTCGCCCTTCAGTGCCTACCTGTGGAACTCGGCACTGCTGGTGTTCGGCACGATCGTCGGCAACCTGTTCTCCTGCTCGCTGGCCGCCTACGCCTTCGCCCGGCTGCGGTTCCGCGGCCGCAGAACGCTCTTCGCGATCATGCTGGGCACGATCATGCTGCCCATCCACGTCCTGATCGTCCCGCAGTACGTGCTCTTCTCCGAGCTCCACATGCTCAACACGTTCCTGCCGCTGGTCCTGCCGAAGTTCCTCGCCACGGACGCGTTCTTCGTCTTCCTCATGGTCCAGTTCATCCGCTCCCTGCCGCGCGAGCTGGACGAGGCGGCCCGCATCGACGGCGCGGGCCACCCGCGGATCTTCCTGCAGGTGATCCTGCCGCTGATGGTGCCCGCCCTGGCCACCACCGCGATCTTCACCTTCATCGGCACCTGGAACGACTTCTTCGGCCAGCTCATCTACCTGACCCGGGAGGAGAACTGGACCGCCCCGCTGGCCCTGCGGACCTTCCTCGACGCGCAGTCGGTCTCCAACTACGGCGGCATGTTCGCCATGTCCGTGGTCTCGCTCCTGCCGCTCTTCCTGATGTTCCTCGTCGGCCAGCGCTGGCTGCTGCGGGGCATCGCGACCACGGGCATCAAGTGACCTGATCCCGCGCCCGCGCACCGCCGTCACCCCCCGCACCCGCCACCCGCACGCAGGAACCGGAAGGAACCAAGTGCCCGCCTCCGTCTCCCCGTTGCCCCCGCCGTCCCCGCCTTCCTTGCCGTCCCCGCCGCGCTACGCCCTCGTCGGGGCCGGCTCCCGCGCCCAGATGTACCTCGACGCCGTCACCGGACCGCACGCCTCCCGTGCCCGCCTCGTCGCCTGGAGCGACACCAACCCCGGCCGGCTCGACGTGTACGAGCGCCGCCTGCGCGCGGCCGGGGCCGAGGCGCCCGCCCGGTTCGCCCCCGGTGAGCTGGCCGACGCGGTGCGCCGCCACCGGATCGACCGCGTCATCGTCACCACCCCCGACGACACCCACGCCGACCTCGTCACGACCGTCCTGTACGCCGGTGCCGACGTGATCGTGGAGAAGCCGCTGACCACCACCGAGGAGGGGGTCCGCCGCATCGCCGAGGCCGCCGGACGCACCGGCCGGCAGGTCACCGTCACGTTCAACTACCGCTACGCGCCGCGCAACGCCGAACTGAGGCGCGTCATCGCCTCCGGCGCGATAGGCCGGGTCACCTCGGTGCACTTCGAGTGGCTGCTGGACACCGCCCACGGCGCCGACTACTTCCGCCGCTGGCACCGCGACAAGGCCGTCTCCGGCGGCCTGCTGGTGCACAAGTCCACCCACCACTTCGACCTCGTCAACTGGTGGCTCGGCGACCTCCCCGCCCGCGTCTTCGCCAGTGGCGGACTGCGCTTCTACGGCGCCGAGGCCGCCGCCCGCCGCGGCCTCGGGCCGCGCCCCGGGCGCGGCACCACCGACTCCCCGCTGCGCGACGCCTTCAGCCTCGACCTGCGCCACGAGCCGCTGTACAAGGAGATTTACCTGGACCAGGAGCACCACGACGGCTACCGCCGCGACCAGGACGTCTTCGACCCCGGCATCACCATCGAGGACAATCTCTCCCTCGTCGTCGACTACGCCTCCGGCGCCTCCATGGCGTACTCCCTCAACGCCCACGCCCCCTGGGAGGGCTACACCGTCGGGGTCAACGGCACCGAGGGCCGCGCCGAACTCACCGTCGTCGAACGCGGCTCGGTGCGGGTGGACGCCGACGGTCATGTGGTCATCGACCCGAGTGCCCGGCCGGACCTCGTCGACGGCGGCACCGACGGCACCGACGACGCCGAACGCCCGGTGGGGGAGCGGCTGGTGGTGCAGCGCCACTTCGAACCCGCCCGTGAGGTGCCGATCCCCAAGGCCGGGGGCGGCCACGGCGGCGGTGACGACGTCCTGCTGTGCGACGTGTTCGCCGGGGCGGAGGGCGGTTCCCCCGGTTCCCCCGGTTCCCCCGGTGACCCGCTGGGCCGCGCGGCGTCCTGGCGGGACGGCGTACGGTCCGTCGCCGTGGGCCTGGCCGCCAACCGCTCCCTGACCACCGGGCAGGCGGTGCGCGTCGCCGGTCTCGACCTCGGCGATGCGGCTTCCCTGCTGGCCGCGGACGGCTTCCGGGCCGGGGCCTGAGGGCGGCCTGTCCCCGGCCCCGGCGGGGCCGCCTACGAGTATCAATGTCGGTGGTGGGTGGCAGCATCGGGCGTATGACGGACACCACGACGTTCGACTGGCGGTCCTTCCTGCTCAGGTGGAGCGGGGAGTGGGCGGATTCCCTGCCGGAGGGTGAGACGCGGAGCGAGGACGACGAGGCCGCGCGGCGGACCCGCTGGCTGGGGTTACCGCCCGCCTCCGAGGAGCGGATCACGGCCATGGAGGAGCGCCTCGGCCGCCGGATGCCCCCGTCGTACCGGGAGTTCCTCAAGGTCAGCGACGGGTGGCGGCACGCGGGCGGGTTCGTGTGGCTGCTGGCGGGGACCGAGAGCGCGCGCTGGCACGACAACGCGTCGGGGCTCGCGGACATGTTCGAGGAGTACCTGGACGAGGACGCCGGACCCGAGGAGCGTCGGGAGGCGGACCTCTGGCGGCGCGGACTGCAACTCGACGTGGAGTCCGACATCACCCACGTCCTGATGGACCCGGAGGACGTGGGCGAGGACGGCGAGTGGGCCGTGTACACCTGGGCGAGCTGGCGGGCCGAGTCACCCGAGCGGCACGCGAACTTCCTGGAGTTCATGCGGGACATGTACCGGGAGTTCCACCGCTTGCGGGCGCGCCGTGGTGACGGTGACGAGGAGCCGGCGTTCGCCAACGACACCACGCGGGAGCTGGACGCGCTCGTGGAAGAGGCCCGGCAGGAGGCGCTGCGCGGCGGGTGGGAGCGGGCCCGGGAGGCGCTGGACGAGGCCCGGAAGTACGGCAGGCCGCGGGCCGCCGGGCTGGGCGACCAGATACGCCGTCTCCTCGGGCAGACCTACCTGGTGCGCTTCGAGGATCTGGTGACGGACCCGCGGTACGCGCCCGAGGTGCTGCCACCGCTGGTGGTGGAGTACGCGGAGCACTCCTACAAGGAAGACTCCACGCTGAGGTTCCAGTTGCGCGGCGCCGGTGACGACCTGGTGGCCCTGGCCTACACGATGCTGGAGCGGATGCGGAACGGCACGTACCGGTACACCGCGGCCGGGCCGTTCGGGGAGGCGGTCGAGCGGGCCCGGGAGCTGGTGCGATGGGGGGACACCGACGGGGCGTGGCGGACGCTGCGGGACGCGCTGCCGCTGTGGGAGCCGCTGGGACCGGACCACCTGGCGCCGCTGGGGTGGGTGGCCGATCCCCTGCTCGGTCCGCTGCTGACCCCGGAGCGGGGCCGCGTGCTGCTGTCCACGCCCAGGGGCGGGCAGGCGGGCGAGGCGCCGGCCGGAACCTCCGAGCCGGCGGCCGGGCTCGACCCGGACGGCCTGGCGTGGCTCGCGGAACCGGACCGGGGCAACAAGCGCACGTCGTACCGGTTCGTCCTGGTGGAAGGGGTGGAGCCGGAGGAGCTGCCCGGGCGCCTCGCGGACGGGGACGACGCGGTACTGAACGAACCGATGACCTTCTGGGAGGCGCGCACCAGACTGCGGGGCAACCGGACCGAGTTCTCGTCCTACGACGACAAGGCGCTCATGGCGGTCGGCCGGGCCGGCGTCGGGTGGAGCTTCGCCTTCGACGGCGGCCCCGCTCCCTTCGGCGGGCGGCGGTTCGTCTCCCCGGCCGCGGCGGCCTGCGCGGGGAAGCGGGCGGTGGTGGTGTGGAGCGGTCTGCGGTCAGGGCACGGGGAGCCGTTCTTCCACCTCTCGGTGGCGCGGGACGGTGCAGAGAGGTACGCGTTCACGTTCGCGGACGGGGAGGTCCGGCGGAGCGGGGAGATACCGCGGGCGCTGGACCCGGGCCGGTTCTTCGGCGACCCGGCGGGCGGCGGTACGGGGCACGGCGCCGACACGGAACGGCTGCTGCTGGAGGCGGTGGCCCGGGAGTTCGGGGTCACCCTGTCGCGTCACGCTCTCGTGCACGGGCGGCTGCACACGTTCACCACCCGCTCCTGGACACGACCGCCGCGAGACGGTGAGCGGTACGCGGTGATCCGGTTGGGGCGGGGAGCCGCGGGCCCGGTGGACGGTGGGCGGGCGGGGGGCGAAGGGCCGGGGAACGGATAGGGCACGGGGCGGTGCCGTAAGGATCCCGGGGGAGACGGGCACGCGGTGCGGTGCGGTGCGGTGGGGTGCGGGTTCTGTGGGTGCTGGGGTCGGGGCCGGTCCGGGGCGACCATTCCGGACGGTACGATTTACGGCCGTTGCCGTGCCACGTGTCGTGGCCCGCTCATTGGCCGCAAATCGTACTTGAGTGTCCGGAACGGCCGCCCCTACCCGTCCCCTCCCGCCGTCTCCCGACTGCCGGTCCGAGTCCCGCGATCGCCCGCCTCTGCCGCACCCCGGCGATCGGACCGGCCGCCGTCGGGGCCTCGCATGAACCGTTCGCCCGGTTCGCCGTCGGACGGTGTGGGCGGGATTGTGCGGACGAGTGGTGCCGAAGGGCCTCACCCGGCTCGGTTCGGCAGGTCGGGAAGGACGACCGTGGCCAGGGGCCGTTGACGGCATCCGCCGACAGGCTGAGGTCGAACTCCCTTTCGAGCGCCGCCAATATCATCGGGAGCGCGTCCCAGTCGTCGGATTCCTCGGCCTCCGTGAAGAAGCCGACGCTTTCCAGCGCGCGGTTGAGCCGCTCGGGGAACGGGCCTTTGGGCGGTTCGAACGTCCAGTCGTCGTAAACGGCCAGGATCTCCCCGTCGCGGGCGTGGGCGGCCATGGTCGTACTGCTCAGCAGGTGCCAGGCCGACACCGCCTCGGTGCCCACCGACAGCGGGGCAAGGACGTCCCGGTCGAAGACCCGCCCGTGCGGCTGGACGTCCAGCAGGAACGTCCACTGCCCGCTGCGGCACACCCGTACCGCCGGCACGTCCGGACCGAACCGCTCGACCGCCTCCTGCACCGTGCAGTGCGGGTACGGCGCCTGAGGGGTGACGCCCAGCCGGGACAGCACCTCGTCCTGCGGCAGGCCGCGTACACATGTCAGTCCGTACTGGTCCCGGTAGGAGTGCTTGATGGCCTCGAACAGCACGGAGTGCGCCACCTGCCTCCCCCTCACGTGTCGAGAAACTGGGACACCGCCACGACCGGGACAGCATGCGCCAGGAGCGGAAGCCGCTCAAGCTGCCGGTTGCCGTCGGGTGTCTCTGTTCGTTCCGGGGGAGTGCGGCTCACGTTCGGGGGTGTGGGGGTTCGGGGAGGTGGGGATGTCCGCCGGTCATGACCAGGCGTGGGTTGCGCAGGGCCTGGAGGTCGTCCAGGGGGTTGCCGGCCACGGCCAGGAGGTCGGCGCGGTAGCCGGGGTGGAGCAGGCCGGTGTCGTGGCCGATGCCCAGGGCTTGGGCGGTCCGGTGGGTGGCCAGGTCGATGATCTGGGCCGGGGTGTGGCCGAGGTGCGCGAAGAACTCCAGGCTGGAGACGGGGTCGTCGAAGACGGCCCGGCTGATGCCCGCGTCCGTCCCGGCGATCAGCCGTACCCCCCGCTGGTGCATCCAGGCCATCCGGGCGAACATCTCCTGGGCGCGTTCGGGTCCGAAGCGGTGGGCGAAGCCACGCCAGTCGGGGCTGGCCGCCGGGCAGACCGCGATGCCCCGGGCCGCCATTTCCTCGACGACGTCCTCGCGCACCTCGAAGCCGTCCGGGCCCATCCAGGTGCAGTGCTCGATCGTGGACACCCCGGCGGCCACCGCGGCGGCGATCCCGGCGGTGCCGTGCGCGTGGGCCGCCACCGGCAGCCCGGCCTGCCGTGCTTCTTCCACTACCAGGCGCAGTTCGTCCGTGGTGAACTGCGCCGCCCAGACGGGCGGGCCGCCCCGGGTGAGGCCGCCGCCGGTGGCCATCACCTTGACCACATCGGCTCCGCGCTCGACGGTGCGCCGGACCACCCGCCGGATCGCGTCGGCTCCCTCGGCCTCTCCGCCCAGGAACCAGCAGTGCCCGCCGGGCGCCGTCAGCGGGGTGCCGGCGGCCAGGACGCGGGGGCCGGACTGCCGTCCGGCGGCGATCTCGTCGCGCAGCCGGATCGCCAGGCCGCCCCGGTCGCCCAGGTCCCGCACCGTGGTGACGCCCGCGTTCAGCAGTTGCCGTGCCCGGTGGGCCATGGTCGGCAGCAGGGCGGCGTCGTCGGTGTGCTGCAGTGCGGTGACGGGGTCCGGGCCGGCGTCGAGGACCAGGTGCACATGGGCGTCGACGAGTCCCGGCAGCAGTGTGCCGCCGGGGTAGGCGAACCGGGTGGCGTCGTGCGGGGCGCGGCCCTCCAATTCGGTCCGGGGGCCGACTGCGGTGATGACACCGCCCTGGACGAGGACCGCCCCGTCCCGCAGCAGACGGCCGTCCGGGCCGGTCACCACACCTCCCGCCGAGAGCAGGGCATCCATGAGTACTCCTTGGAGAGTTCGTGCCGTGCGGGAAAGGAGGAGCGTCACACCGTGACGGACTCCTGGGCCGGTGTCCGCGCGAGCCACCGGCGGTACCGCGTGCCGGACGCCGGTGCCCCCGGCGCACGGCGACCGGACCGTCACGGAGGATCGAGGCCGGGGAGACCCGGGGGAGACGGCTCCCCGCCTCGCCGTCCCCAGGGATGCTCAGTCGAGGCAGAACTCGTTGCCTTCGACGTCCTGCATCACGATGCAGGACTCGTTGACGTCATCGGCGGGCAGGAGCTGTACGCGTACCGCGCCGAGCGCGACCAGTCGCGCGCATTCGGCCTCGAGCGCGGCCAGCCGCTCCTCACCCACGAGTCCGGTGCCGGCCCGCACGTCGAGGTGCACTCGGTTCTTGACGACCTTCCCTTCGGGAACGCGCTGGAAGAACAGTCGCGGGCCTACACCTGAGGGATCAACGCACGCGAACGATGACCCCTGGTCCTCGGGCGGCAGCGAGCGGTCGAAATCGTCCCAACTGGCGAATCCCTCCGGTGGAGGCGGTACGACGTACCCCAGCACCTCGCACCAGAAACGAGCGACGCGCTCAGGATCCGCGCAGTCGAAGGTGACCTGGAACTGTTTGACCGATGCCATCGGCTCACCGTAGCAAGGAGCGCTGCTGCTCATCTTCCGTTGGGGATCCGCAGGGTGAAGGGGCGGACGGCCCTTTGCGGACCGCCCCTGTGTCGTGCGGGCACAGGGAGAACGGTGAGGGCTGGAACCGCACCCGTCCGGAGCCGTGGCCGTCCTCGGGAACCGGGCCACCGGGACTTCCTCGTCGCGTCCAGCCTGGACGCCGGGGTGCTGGGCGGGGAGCGGCCGGCCGAGGCGATCGCGCTGATCAACCCGCACCAGCAGGATGTCCAGGACTATCTGGCGGCTGCCTTCCGCGCGCCAGGCAAGGAGAACGATCCGCTGCTGCTGTTCAGCCGCTTCACCGACGAGGTGCGGCTGGTGGGGGACGTGGTCAGGACCCGGGGACGGGTCACCTACCGGGAGGGCGAACGCGGCGCGGTCGAGGTGACCACCGATGTCACCTACGTCTACCCCGTCGTGCGGGCCGCGGCCGGGAGCGACGAGGTCGTGCGCACCATCGTGCGCCGCGAGGTGGTGATGAGCTGGGACGACCCGGCGAAGGTGGTCACCGAGCCGGGCACGTTCTCCCTGGTCTCCTACAAGGTGGACACCACCAACGGCGGCTGCGACACCTTCACCGGCTACCTCACCCCCGAGTTCGGCGCCGAACGCGGGGCCGCGGGAGACGGCCCCGAGGTCGACCCGTACGACCGGAGCACCTCGATGGACGCGCGTATGCGGGAGGCCGGCGAGGAGGGATGCGGGACCGCCACCCGGTCCTGAGTTGCGGAACCGGCGGCGGCCCCCGGCTCGTCCCCGTCGGCAGAACCGACCTCGTCGAGGGACGCCCGCCGATGCCCGACCACCCCGCCGCCCCGCGGCAGCCGGAGAACCCGGAGAGTGTCCTGCTGCGTGCCCGCGACCTCATCGAGGCCGATGATCCGCGTATCCATGAGGTCGAGGAGGCTCTTGCCCCGGAGCTGTCCCGGGAGACCTCCCCGGACCGGCTGCACTACCTCGCCGCACTGGCCGTCGCCGCTGTGGACGCCCGTCGTGGGGACCGCCGTGCTGAGCGGGGCTGGGCGTACCACGCCGCGACCGCCGTCGTCGCCGTGATGTTCCTGGTGCTGGGCGTCAGCATGGTCGCCGCGGTGGTGGCCGGGGTCTTCGCCCTGTGGAAGGCCGTTCTCTGAGCGGCGGCGTGTGCGCGGGCGGCCCCGCCGGGGCGCGGTTCCTGAACGCCGACGGCCGGGGCGGTGACGGGAATCGAACCCACCTGCCCCGGCCGAGGCGCGTGCTTCGTTCTTGACGGGCAGGCTGTCAGGGACGCGTACGTCCTTTTATCCCCGCCACGAACGCACTCCACGTGCTCTCGGGGAAGACCAGGGCCGGGCCGTCGGGGTGCTTGCTGTCCCGGACGGGGACCGCGCCGGGGAGGCCGTCGGCGACCTCGACGCAGTCGCCGTTGCTCGCCCCGCTGTAACTGGACTTGCGCCACGTCAGGTTGTGATCGTTGATCATCGCTTGTACTCCTCCGACACGGCCTCCAGCAGGGCCAGCGATTCCTCTGACGACAGGGCGTCGCCCAGAGCGAGATCGTAGGCCGACTGACAGGCCTCGACTACTTCCGGATCGTCCATGACACGTCCTGTGCGCAGACCTTCAACGTAGGCCACCGGCGGGGCATCGGTGAACCGCATGAGGGTGACCATGCTCTCCAGCAGTGCGTGTGCACCCGCGGAGAAGGGGAGCACATGAACCCTCACTCGTCCACTGCGCCCCAGCGTGGCGATGTGCTTCAACTGCTCTGCGATGGCTTCACGTCCACCAACGAGCCGTCGGAGAATCGACTCGTCCAACAGAGCCCACAGTACTGGTGAGTTGGGGTCATCGAGGATGCGGGCACGCTCTATGCGGTTGATCACCCGTCGCTCTACATCCTTGTGTGTATAGACCGGAGTGCCTGCACGGAAGACGGCTTGTGCGTAGGCCTCGGTCTGGAGGATGCCGGGGACGAGCGACGCCCCGTAGGTCTTGATCACACCGGCCAGCTTCTCCATCTCGGCGACAGCCGCGAAGTGGTCGGCGAAGCGTCCCTCGTCCAGTGAGCGGCGCATGCGCTCGAAGAAGCCGTCCGTGCCCAACGCCTGGTCGATCCGGCGGGCGTCCTCCGGACGGGGTTTCCGCCGTCCCGCCTCGAAGTGGGCGATCATCTGCGGCGAGATGACGACCGTCTCGCCGAGCTGGACCTGCGCCAGGTCCCGGCTCTCGCGCTTCCGCTGAAGCTCCGCACCGTAGAACTCCTGCGGGGAGTAGGGACGCTCGGTCCCGTCACCACGACGCATGTGTTCAATGCCCCTCTCTCCAGCCCTGCGTGGAGAGCTGGAAGCCCTGTTGAGCGTACCGCCGCAGCAGCATTCTGTGAGTGAGTGGACACGGAAAGCCACCATGCACGGCACGGGAGCAGGCATGGCGACGTACCTCATGGACACCAGGCGCAACCAGATCGGCGAACTGATGGGCAAGAGCGGGGGCCGGTACTTCCTCCGCCCGCCCGGCGGGGGCCGTGAGTGGGAGTGCCCGCCGGAGAACACCCGACTGCCCACCCCCGCCGAGCAGTTGAGCGCGGGGGTGCGGGCGGCGAACCGGCACAGCCGGGAGCGGTTCCGGTGAGGTCCCGTACCTGGATCACCGGGCAGTGCTGGCTGTACTGCCTCCGTCCGCAGGTGCCGGTGATGTGGATCGGTCCGGTGTGGGCCGAGGGGCAGCAGGCCGGGCTGTACGCCTGCGAGGGCTGCGTCCAGACGCTCAACGGCCTGATCCGGACGGCCCTTCACCGGCGGGACCGCGCCCCCGCCCGATAGCTCACCGGCCCCGGACGGTTCCTGGCCGGTGTGGGACGTCCCGCCCGTCCGCTTCGGTGCGGACGGGCGGGACGGGCGGGACGGCACGACTGTGCCGGACTACCAGGGCAGCGTGCCCACGGCGGCGTCGAAGTAGCCCCCGGTCGGGCCGTCGGGGCCGAGCCGCGCCATGCGGACGATGATCTCGGCGCCCTCCTCGACCGGCTGCATGCCCCTGTGCTGGTTCAGGTCCGTCGCGGTGTAGCCGGGGTTCACCGCGTTGATCCGCATGCCGGGGAACGCCTTCGCGTACTTCACGGTGATCATGTTGACCGCCGCCTTCGACGCCGGATAGGCGACACCCGGGTAGTCGTGCTCCGGTGTGCCGGGGGTGGTGGACTCGGTCAGCGAACCCAGGCTGCTGCTGACGTTGACCACGACCGGGGAGGCGGAGCGCCGCAGCAGCGGCAGGAACGCGCGGGTGACGCGCACCGTCCCGAAGACGTTGGTCTCGAACACCGACCGCAGCACCTCGTCGGTCGTCTCCGTGGGGCCGAGCGGTTCTCCGTCCGGCGCCCATATCTCGATGCCGGCGTTGTTGACCAGCACGTCCAGTCCGCCATCGGCCTCGATGGTCTTCACCGCGGCGGCGACCGACGCGTCGTCGGTGACGTCGACCGCCACCGTCCGCACGCCCAGCCGCTCGGCCGCGCGGCGCCCGCGTTCGGCGTCCCGGCTGCCGAGGTAGACGGTGTGGCCCGCGGCGGCCAGCCGGCGGGCGGTCTCGAAACCGAGCCCCTTGTTGGCCCCGGTGATCAGTGTTCTCGTCGTCGTGGTTGTCGTCATACGAGCCAGGCTGCGGCCCGGCGGCGCGGCCTGCCAGGCGTCCCGTCTTCCTGGGAACACCGGTACCAGGCAGGCCCGTCGGCGGGCGGGGCACACTGGGGGCATGACGGTGACGGATTTCGGACAGGCGGTGCGCCGCTGGCGCGACCGCACCCCGCCGGACGCCGCCGGGCTGCCGGCCGGCGGGCACCGGCGCGCGCCCGGGCTGCGCCGCGAGGAGCTGGCCCAGCTGGCCGGAGTCTCCGTCGACTACGTCACCCGCCTCGAACAGGGCCGGGCGTCCCATCCCTCGGCGCAGGTCGCCGAGGCCCTGGCCAGGGCCCTGCGGCTGTCGGGAACGGAACGTGACCACCTCTTCCTGCTGGCCGGGCTGGCGCCGCCGGGTCCGCGGACGGTGCCCGCGCACCTCACCCCGGGCGTCCAGCGGCTGCTGGACCGGCTGGCCGACACGCCCGTCGCGGTCCACGACGCGGCCTGGACGCTGCTGGTGGCCAACCCGCCGTACGCCGCCCTGCACGGCGATCCCTCGCCGTGGCGGGGCAACGAACGCAGCGCGGTATGGCGGCACTTCGCCGGTCTCGGCAGCCGGACCCGGCACACGCCGGATTCCCTGCGCGCCTTCGAGACCGCGCTCGTCGCCGACCTGCGCGCGACCGCCGGCCGCTACCCGGCCGACCAGGGGCTGCGGCGGCTGGTCGCGGAACTGCGCGCGCGCAGCGACCGGTTCGCCGAGCTGTGGGACTCCGGAGCGGTCGGCCGGCATGAGGCCGCCCGCAAGACCGTCGACCATCCGCGGGTGGGTCCTGTGACGCTGGACTGCGACGTGCTCACCGTGGCCGGCAGCGACCTGCGCGTCGTGGTCTACACGGCCGAGCCCGGCACCGAGGACGCCGAGCGCCTCGCACTGCTCACCGTGCTCGGCACCCAGACCCTCACCGGGTAGCGGTTGCGGCCGTGTCGCCGGGGACGAGCAGCGACTCCAGTGTGAGGGGCCCGGTACGCCGAGCCCGGCCGGCAGGAGGCACCTGCCACCGGTGAACCGGGCCGGCCACCGCGGCGGTACGGCACCCGGGCGGACCGGCCCGGTGGTGCGCGGAGGCGGTCGGGGAACTCATGCCCCACGCCCCGGGGCCGCGTGCGCGAGGGCCGACGGGGTGAGCCGGCCCACGATGGCCGGGGCCTCCCGGACGAGGTCCTCGTTCCCGATCGCCTCGACCATGAACAGCGCGAAGTCGACCCGCCGGGTCCGGTTGCTCGCGAGCACGGGGTCGCCGACGTGCCGGCTCCACACCGGCAGTCCCTGGCTCTCGCCCTCCTCCAGGTCGCTGCCGCGCACCACGGTCCAGCGGGTGTCGCCGGCGAAGATCCGGCGGCAGGCCTCCACCTGGTCGTCGATGTCGACCATCCTGACCAGCTTCGCCAGGACCGTGACGACGGCCACGGACGCCTTGAACCAGCGGGAGTAGAGGTCCTTGCCGTCGCGGGTGATGTGCCAGCCGCAGGAGAACACCAGCCGCGCCCCCGGGCGCGCGTGGTCCAGCACGGCCTGCGCGGTGCCGGAGGCGTAGTGGTGCACCCCCCAGGGCACCAGCACGGTCAGCACCGCGTCGCACCCCTCCACCGCGCGGGCGATGACGGCGCGGTCGTCCGTGGGGCCCGGTACGACGGTGATGCGCCCCTCGAAGTCGGCCAGCTTCCCCACGCTCTGCTCGCGGCACACTCCGACGACCTCGTATCCCCGGTCCAGCGCGTGCCGCACGAGGTAGCGCCCGAGTTTGCCCGAGGCGCCGACGACACACACCCTCTTCCCCGCTCCCACCTGCCGGATCCCGTCCGGCCGTACTGCCTCCATCGTCCCCACCCCTTGGATCTTCCGCTGCCTTACGTTGTAAGTCTACCTTACATCGTAAGAACGCCTTACGGAGTAAGGTGGACCGTGCCAGTGCCGGACGAGGGAACGATGAGGAGGCCTTCCGTGCCACCGGAGGGGGCTGCGAAGCCGGCGCGACGCCGCGAGCCACTGACCCGCGAGGCGGTGCTGCGCACCGCGGTCGCGCTGGCCGACCGTGACGGGGTCGCGGCACTGACGATGCGCAGGCTGGCGGAACGGCTCGGTGTGGAGGCCATGTCGCTGTACCACCACGTCGCCAACAAGGACGCCATCCTCGACGGCATGGTCGACGCGGTCTTCGGCGAGATCGAACTCCCGGCGGCCGACGGCGACTGGCGCACGGCGATGCGGCTGCGGGCGTTCTCCGCGCGCGAGGCCCTCAAGCGCCACCCGTGGGCGGTCGGGCTCCTGGACTCACGGGCCAACCCCGGACCGGAGACGCTGCGGCACCACGAGGCGGTGATCGGCAGCCTGCGCGCGGGAGGGTTCTCGGTCGCCGGCGCGGCCCACGCCTTCTCGGTGCTCGACAGCTACGTCTACGGGTTCACCCTCCAGGAACTCGGCCTGCCCTTCGAGTCCACCGGCGACGATCTGGAGACGCTGGGCGCGGCGATGCTCGAACGCATGCCCCGCGACGAGTTCCCGCACCTGACCGAGATGTTCCTCCAGCACGCGCTGCGGCCCGGTTACGCCTACGCCGACGAGTTCGCCGTCGGCCTGGACCTGGTGCTGGACGGTCTCGACCGGTGCCGCGAGACCTGGCGGTAGCCGGTAGCCGTCGCGCCCCGGCGGTGCGTACCGGACCGTGCCGGGCCCGCTGCCGGGACAGGGGCCGTGTCGCGATGCCCGAACGCCGACGGCCGGGTCCTTGATCCGGGGGCTGACCGCGCATCAGGGGCGTGCGCGTCCCTTCGTCTCCTCTTGTCTCCTCCACGAAGGCGTTCCACGCGCGCTGGGGGAGGGAAGACCAGGGCCGGCCGCCGGGATGCCGCGGGGCCACGAGGCTGGTGTCGGCATTGCGGAATTCGGCACCGTGATGCCTGAGAGTGCGTCTATCGTTGCTGTCCGTATCGACAACCTCTGGGGGGCGGATGCGTAACAAGGATGTGGTCGACGGCGGCTCGGAGGACGGGCCGGGCAGGGTGATCGCGGGCCGTTACAGACTGCAGCGCCGGCTCGGACGCGGTGGGATGGGCGTGGTCTGGGAGGCCCTCGACACGACCCTGGACCGGAAGGTGGCGGTGAAGGGGCTGCTGTATCCGGGGGCCGCCAGCCCCGACGCCCAGGCGAAGTGGGTGAGCCGGGCACGCCGCGAGGCGCAGGCCATCGCCAGGATCGGGCACCAGAACGTGGTCGCCGTGCACGATGTGGTCGAGGACGGCAATCAGGTCTGGATCGTGATGGAGCTGCTCAACTCCCGCTCCCTGGCCGATCTGCTGCGCGAACAGCGGCAGCTGTCCGTTCCCCATGCGGCGCGGATCGGCCTGCAGGTGCTGCGCGGGCTGGTGGCCGTGCACGAAGCCGGCGTACTGCACCGCGATGTGAAACCCCACAACATCCTGTTCCGCTCCGACGGGCGTGCACTCCTGATGGACTTCGGGATCGCCACCTTCGAGGGGGCCACACAGGTCACCCGGTCGCACGAGATCATCGGGACGCCGCAGTACCTGGCACCGGAACTGCTCGGCCAGACACCGGCCGACCCGCGCCGGGCGTCCACCGCGTCGGACCTCTGGTCGTTCGGTGTCACTCTGTACGAGACGGTGGAGGGCAGGCGCCCCTTCGGCGGAGCCACCAACTTCGAACTCTTCACCGCCGTACGCGAGTCGCCGGTGCCGCCCATGAGGTACGCCGGGCCGCTCACCGGGCTGATCGAGGCGCTGCTCCGGAAGGACCCCGGTCAGCGCCCGGACGCCGCCGAGGTGGACCGGATGCTGCAGACCGTCGCCGAGGACTTCGCAGTGCCGGACACTCCTGACGTGAGGCCGGTAGACCCCGATCCCCCCAAGCTCCCGGACATCATCGAGCCGGTGCCCGATCCGCCCCGGCCCCGGTGGAGGATATCGGTGGTCGCCGTCTGCACCGCGCTGCTGCTCACGGGCACGGCATGGTTCGCCTGGCCGGAGCCGGGGGACACCTCCGGCTCCACAGGTTCGAACGGCAGTTCCGGCGGTCCTGGCTACGACTGTGGCGACGGGCTGCAGGTCGGCATCAAGCGAGACCAGCCCGGGCTGAGCGTGAGGGACGGCGGCGAATACAAGGGTTTCGAGGTCGAACTCGCCAAGGAGATCGCCAAGGAACTGGGCTGCACGGGCGAAGTGGAATTCAGCGAGGTCACCTCGGGGAACCGCGGCTCTGCCCTGGACGCCAGCAGGGTCGATCTCGTGCTGGCCACGTACAGCATCAACAAACAGCGCCAGAAGGAAGGCGTGAGGTTCGCAGGCCCCTACTTCAAGGCTCTCAGAGGGCTGCTGGTGCGCAAGGGGCGACCGTACAACAGCCTCAGCGATCTGCAGAAGGATCCCAAGGTGGAGGTGTGTACCGCGAGGAACTCGGTCTACGAGAAGTGGCTCGAAGCTGAGGGACTGGGGAGTCAGATGGTTCTCCAGGACGGCTACGACGCGTGTGTGAAGGATTTGCTGGACCGGAAGACCAACGTCTACGCGGTGGCCACCGACGATGTCATCGTCGCCGGTCTCGCCGACAAGTACGACGCCGAAACCAAGGCCCTTCCCAGCCTCGGCGGCACTGAGGACTACGGAGTGGCGATGGACGCGAAGGAGGATGCGCTGCACACGGCGGTGTGTGCAGCGTTGAAGGACATCACGGCGAAACCCCGGGGGGAAGCCGCGACCTCGCGGTGGGCCGACCTCTACAACCGCCACCTCAAGCCGATCATGAAACATCAGCCGACCCCCGAAGAGCCGGAACTCACGTCATGCTGAGGCCCCGGCCGGGACGGTCGCCGGCCGGCCAGGCACACATCGGAGTGCCGTGGGGCTGAGGGAGAAGATCTGGCCTTCCGACTCAGGAGGACTCGGGAGGAAGCACCGCAAGTTCTGACGACGGGTGTCGGAGTCCCGCGCGACAAGTTGCGCGGGGCTCCGGCACAGGTCAGGACTTTGATCGTGTTGGGAGGATCCACTCGCTGGATCGCCGTGGTGTCAACGGGGGCAACGGCCAAGCCGGCTGCGCAACGCTCCTCGACCGTTCCGTTCGGGAGGACTTCGGCCAGGAGCTCGTGCCCCGCAGCCGGGAACGCTCTGGGGTGCTCCTGCCGGGAACGGGGAGATCGGAGGAACAGCGCGAGGGCCGGAAGCCGCTGCGGCTCCACCAGGTGGGCACGGACCGGGGACCCGGACGGCATAACATCACCCGTACGAACACGCCCGGAAGGCCCGCGCCGCCCGACGGCGCCCCGGTCTCCGGCACCGGATGACACCGCTGGGGGAAGACCCGACCATGACAGCCGAGACGTTCGAGTTCCAGGTGGAGGCGCGGCAGCTCCTCCAGATGATGGTCCACTCGGTGTACTCGAACAAGGACGTGTTCCTGCGGGAGCTCGTCTCCAACGCCTCCGACGCGCTCGACAAGCTGCGCATCGAGGCGCTGCGCGACGACTCGCTGGGCGCTGACGTCTCCGACCTGCACATCGACATCGAGGCGGACAAGGACGCCCGCACCCTGATCGTGCGGGACAACGGCATCGGGATGTCGCGCGACGAGGTCGTGGGGCTCATCGGGACGATCGCCAAGTCCGGCACCGCGGAGTTCCTCCAGAAGCTCAGGGAGGCGCAGAAGGACGGCACCCCCGACGGGGCCGCCGCCACGGAGGGCCTCATCGGGCAGTTCGGCGTCGGCTTCTACTCCGCCTTCATGGTGGCCGACGAGGTCACGCTGCTGACCCGCCGCGCGGGGGAGGCCACCGGCACCCGCTGGACGTCCACCGGCGAGGGCACGTACAGCATCGAGACGGTGGACGACGCGCCGCAGGGCACCTCGGTCACCCTGCACCTCAAGCCGGCGGACGACGAGGACCGGCTCTTCGACTACACGTCCCCCTGGAAGATCAAGGAGATCATCAAGCGCTACTCGGACTTCATCACCTGGCCGATCAGGCTGATCACGGCCGGGACCGGGGCCGACGGCGGGGAAGGCGAGGAAGGGGAGAAGGGAGAGAAGGGGGACGGGAAGCCGGAGCCGGAGACGGTCAACTCCCGGCAGGCCCTGTGGGCGCGGCCCCGCAGCGAGGTCTCCGACGAGGAGTACCACGAGCTGTACAAGCACATCAGCCACGACTGGACCGACCCGCTGGAGACCATCCGCATCCACGCGGAGGGCACCTTCGAGTACCAGGCGCTGCTCTTCCTCCCCGCCCGGCCGCCGCAGGACCTCTTCACCCAGGGCGGCAGGCGCGGTCTGCAGCTCTATGTGAAGCGCGTGCTGATCATGGAGGAGTGCGAGGAACTCGTCCCGCCGTACCTGCGCTTCGTCAAGGGCGTCGTCGACGCCCAGGACCTGTCGCTCAACATCTCCCGCGAGATCCTCCAGCAGGACCGGCACATCCAGCTGATGCGGCGGCGGCTGTCGAAGAAGGTCCTGTCCACCGTCAAGGAGATGCGGACCAAGCAGCCCGAGAAGTACACCGCCTTCTGGCGGGAGTTCGGCGC
This sequence comes from Streptomyces carminius, assembly GCF_002794255.1. Taxonomy (GTDB): domain Bacteria; phylum Actinomycetota; class Actinomycetes; order Streptomycetales; family Streptomycetaceae; genus Streptomyces; species Streptomyces carminius. The sequence continues at coordinate 149,540 of NZ_PGGW01000061.1, read as the reverse complement.
GGTCCTCAAGGAGGGGCTGCTCAACGACTTCGACAACCGGGACGCGATCCTCGCCGCCTGCTCGTTCGCCACCACCCACGACGCGGAGAAGACGGCGACCCTGGCGGAGTACGTCGAGCGGATGAAGGAGGGGCAGGAGCACATCTACTACCTGAACGGCCCGTCCCGCGCCGCCGTCGAGAACTCGCCGCACATGGAGGCCTTCCGCGACAAGGGCCTTGAGGTGCTCGTCCTGACCGACCCGGTCGACGAGGTGTGGGTCGACACGGTGCCCGACTTCCAGGGCAGGAAGCTGCTCTCCATCGCCAAGGGTGAGGCCGAGCTCGGCACCGAGGAGGAGAAGGAGCAGGCGAAGGCGGAACGAGAGCAGCAGCGGGAGGAGTACGCCGGCCTGCTGACCTGGCTGGGCGAGCGGCTCGGCGACGAGGTGAAGGAGGTGCGGCTGTCCGCCCGCCTCACCAGCTCGCCGGCCTGCGTCGTCTCGGACACCGACGACATGACGCCCGCCCTGCGGAACATGCTCCGTTCCATGGGGCAGGAGGTGCCCGAGAGCAAGCGCATCCTCGAGCTCAACCCCGGCCATCCCCTGATCGCCGGTCTGCGCAAGGCGCACGCCGCCGACGCCGCCGACCTCCGGCTGCCGGGCATGGCCGAGATCGTGCACGGGCTGGCACTGCTCGCGGAGGGGGACAGCCCCGCCGACCCGGCCCGCTTCACCCGGCTCCTCGCGGAGCACCTGGAGCGCACGCTGTAGGCGCCGGAGTCGCCGGAGCACTGCGGAAGGGGCGGGCGGCCACGGGCCGCCCGCCCTCGGTCAGTTCCCCGTGGGGGGACGTACGGCGGTGTGCGAGAGGAAGGCCGTCCACTCCCGGATGGGGAAGCGGAGTACGGGGCCCTGGGTGTTCTTGGAATCGCGTATGTGAATGACATCGGGGGCTTTCGCCACCTCGACGCAGTCGCCCCCGTCGGGGCCGCTGTGGCTGCTTTTGTACCAGTTGAGGTCTGCTGACTCGCTCGTAGTCCGGTTGGCACTCATGCTTCTCCTGCTACGCGTTCGATGAGACGGGCAGACTCCTGGGAGTTCAGGGCCTGTGTGCGTAGCTTCCCATATCGCAATTCGAAGGCGCTGACCTTCTTCGGGTCGGAGATCATCATGCTCTCGTCGTGCGATTCGAAGTAGGCCACTCGCCGGTGATCGGTGGTCTCCAGCAGGACCAGTGGTCCGTGGAGACCCGCATGCGACCCGTTGGAGGTCGGCATGACCTGGATCTCGACGTTCCGCAGTCGCATGCACCGCAGCAACTGTTCCAGTTGGGCCTTCATCGTCTCCCTACCGCCCACAGGGCAGTGCAGCACGGCCTCCCCGATGATGAAGGACAGTTCCACCAGTGGTGTCTTGGTGAGGATCTTCTGCCTGCTCAGCCGGGCTTCGACATGCCGTTCGACCGTTTCGTCCTCCATCGGTGGGCAGCGGGCGAGGAACACAGCCCGTGCGTAGTCCTCGGTCTGCAACAGGCCCGGTACAAGCAGTGGATCGTAGGAGAACCTGCTCACCGCGTCGGCCTCGATGACAGCGAAGTCCTGGAAGAATGCGGGCAGTTTGGCCAGATCCACCTGCTCCTGGAGGGCCAGCAGGTTGCCGCCCGCGTCCAGGACGCGTTCGGCGGTCTCGGTGAAGTGGAGCTTGGCGGGCCGCCGTCCCTGTTCGACGGAGGCGATCTGGTGGGGCGAGTACACCATCGCCTCGGCCAGCTGCTCCTGGTTCATCCCCGCCCGCTTGCGGTGGAGCTTGAGGAGTCTTCCGTAGCCGACCCAGATCGCCGGCGGGTCGTCGTTGCCTTCCGTGCCGCCCTGCCTCGGCAGACGCTTGTCCGTCACGCGCGTCGCACCCCCTCGTGGATTGGTCCACCCGGACCAACCGCGCCGCCCGCCTCCGGTCACGGCCCGCGGCCCGTACGGAAAACGCCGTCGGCCCGTACACAGGCGTGTGTGCCGGGGCGGCGGGGTGGTGGTCGGTAACGTTGGCGGACGCGGCAGGACGAGTGCGAAGCGAGCGAGAGGGGAGAGGTATGACGACCGGCAGGGCGATCAAGACCGTCACGGTGGGCGGAGTGACGATCGGGGAGGGCGCGCCGAAGATCATCACGCCGCTCACCGGCGGCACCCCCGAGGAGCTGTACGCCCAGGCGGAGGCCGTCGCCGCGGCACGGCCCGACCTCGCCGAGTGGCGCGTCGACCTCTTCGCCGGCCTCGCCGACTCCAATGCCGTCACCTCCACCGCCCGCGCCCTGGTGAACCGGCTGGCGGGCACCCCACTGCTGTTCACCTGCCGGACGCGGGCCGAGGGCGGCCGGGCGGAGCTGGACGACGAGGCGTACGGCGAGCTCAACGCCTCGCTCGTGCGCTCGGCCGCCGTGGATCTGGTGGACGTGGAGTACCGGCGTTCGCGCCCGGCGGTGGAGCGGGTCCTGCGGACCGCCCACGAGCACGGCGTGCCCGTGGTCGCCTCGAACCACGACTTCGACGGGACGCCGCCGAAGGACGAGATCGTCGCGCGGCTGTGCGAGATGCAGGAGCTGGGAGCCGACATCTGCAAGATCGCGGTGATGCCGCACTCGGCCGCCGATGTGCTGACCCTGCTGGACGCCACCCGCGCCATGCGCGAGGAGCACGCCGACCGGCCGCTGATCACCATGGCGATGGGCGGTCTGGGGCTGGTCTCCCGGCTGTCGGGTCAGGTCTTCGGATCGGCGGCGACGTTCGGTGCGGTCGGCGCGGCCTCCGCGCCGGGCCAGATCGACGTGGCGGAGCTGCGCGGCGCGCTGGAGCTGCTGGACCGGAGCGGGGCCGCGACGGACTGAGCGCCTTTTTGGAGTTCATTTTCGTCTGCTTCAGCTACGCTGCGCTGAAGTGGGCTGATTTCCGGAGCGCGGGACCGTGGTGATCACGAGCCGGCGGGGGCGCGGCGGAGATGTCTGAGGGTGGGGGTGCCTTTCGGTGCTTCGGTCAGGTGGCGGGTGCGTAGATGACGATCCAGTGATCCCGTGCGGTGTCGTGCAGCATTTCGCTCTGGAACGTCAGCCATCCGCGTGTCGGATGGCGCAACCGCTTCACGCCGGACCGTTCGGCGGCGACCTCGCCTCGTGCCCAGTGACGGCGAAAATCGCCGCTGGTGGCGGACAGTTCGGCGACGAGACCGCGGAGGCGCTTATCGTCGGGATAGCGGCCGATGGCGGAACGGAGCTCCGCCGTCGCCCAGCGGGCGTAGCGGTCGGCGCCCTCGTTGCCGAGGATGCGACGCGCCGTTGCCGCGAAGCCCTGGTGGACGATGTTGCGGCCGTACCGGCCCGTGGTGGGAGGCTCCCCGAGGATCTCGGTCGCCGCAGCATTGCGGGCCAGCACGTCCAGGCGTCCGTCGTGGACGGTGACGGGGATGGAGTCCCCGAAGCCCCGTAGCAGGCGGTCGAGCCCCGGACGGATCTCGCTGTCCGGCGCCGCAGGTTCGGGCGGTAGCTCGCCCGCAAGCCGGAACAGGTGGTCTCGCTGCGCCGAGAGGAGGCCGAGAGCCCTGGCCAGTGCGGCCAGTACCTCTCTCGAAGGATGCGCCACCCTTCCCTGTTCGAGGCGCGTGCAGTACTCGACGGAGATCCCCGCGGCCTCCGCCAGCTCCTGACGTCGCAGTCCGGGAACCTGTCGCCGCGAGAGGCGCCGGCCATCCGGCCGTTCGGGCGGTGTCGCCTTCGACCGTCGCTCCCGGAGGTAGCTTCCGAAGTCCGCCCTGGTTCTCGCCGACATGATCCCCATTCTCCGCCCAGTCGCGGGGTGCCTTCAAGTGCCGGGTAGGAGCGGGGTACCGGTGATGCCCCAGATCCGGACGGCGTGTTCGGGTGTGTTCCGGATCGCTCGGTGGCCTTGGTGATGTTGTCGGCTCCCAGCAGCCGCAGCCTGCCGGTGGCCGGGTTCCGCCGGGTGATCACCGGTCTTGTGTCTGTGCTGTTACCGCACCGGCCCCCACTCGGCAGGGGCGGTCCACGCGATCCCGGAACATGTGACCGCCCTGCCCCAACCGCGCGGGGTGGCCCTCCCAGGACCACTCCTCAGCAGGTCTTCCCGCCCCGACGGAGGCACCCGACAGTTGTTCAGGAGCACGATGTGCCGGCCAGCACGAGCGCTCGTCCACCGCAATCGCACCACAGAAGGAGAGTCCCGTGCCCATTGACCGCATCGCTCTTGTCACCGGAGCCAACCAGGGCATGGGCAAGCACGTGGCGAGGGAACTGGTTTCCGACGGCGTGACCGTGTTCGTCGGCTCCCGCGACCTCGCTCGCGGTGAGGCGGCAGCCCTGGAGATCGGCGGTGGAGCTGTCGCACTGCAACTGGACGTGACCGACGCCGCGTCGATTGCCTCTGCCGCTGACCGCATCCGGGAAACGGCAGGGCGGCTCGACCTCCTCGTCAACAACGCCGCGATCTCCACCACGCGCGACGACATTCGTGACATGTCCCGGTTGCGCGCCTTGTCGGCACCGAGCACGGTCTCCCTCGATGAGGTGCGAGCCGTCTGGGAGGTCAATGTCTTCGGCCCTCTGGCCGTCTACCAGGTGATGCTCCCGTTGCTCCGCGACTCGGCGGATGCGCGCATCGTGAACGTCACGAGCGCCCTGGGATCGCTGACGACCATGGCCGATCCGGCCTTTTCGTTCCATGCCGCGTTCGAACCGGTTTACGCCGCGTCGAAGTCCGCGCTCAACGCGATGACACTGTCGATGATGATCGAACAGGAAACCACCGGCATCAAGGTCAACCTCGTCTCACCGGGATTCGCAAACACCGCTCTCGTCAATTTCGAGGGAACGGAGTCGGTCCAGGACGCTGCGAGAGAGATCGTCCGAGTCGCCCGTCTCGGACCGGACGGCGCTTCCGGAACCTTCACGCTCTGGGAGGGCGTCGACCTCCCCTGGTGAACCCTTTCCCCGCGGAGCTTCCGCACGGGAAGACGGCCACTTCGCAGTTGACGGTGTGGTCGCGGGGCGTGGGCCGGCCGCTGAACGGGGCAGGGTGTGGGGGTGTGGGAGGCAGGCCGCGCCGGTCAGCGGGTCGACCGGGAAGCCGAGGGCTCGGCAGGCCCGTGCGGGAGCGCCGGCCGCCACACTGGCCGCGGCAGCGGCCACCAGCGCGGACAGCCGGTAGCGACGGCCGCGGACGTCTCGCGGATCAGGCACCAGGCCCAGGAATCCGGACAGACGGACCGCGTCCGCCGGCGGGCATGAGGGAAGCTGCGGGAGCAGGCACGGCCTCACCAAGTGGTCATGGGACTTCGGCACTCACATGATCACCGGGGCCGTGCCTGTACTGCGCTCGCCCCCTGCTCGAACAGGGACACTCCGCCTGTTTCCAGGTCACTCCGGCGAACCGGTCGAGGCGCAACCTTGCAAGAGGCCCTGATGCTTCACCGGCGCCGCAAAACCGTCCACGGCCGACCCAGCCGGATGACTCATGCTCCACCACCGCCTCGCCCGCGACCGCGAGACCCTCCCCGAACGCTCCGAAGCCGTGATCCACCTCGCCATCGGCGAGAACGCCGTCTCCTGACGCAACCCGGCACCACAGGCCGAACAGCGGATTCCGGGGTAAAGCACCGGGAGGGAAAGACCTCTGAGGGCGGCTTCCGGGACGGGGGCGTCCGGACGCGCCGTGTGCCGCTCCCGCGAACGCCCCGCCGCCGTCGGCGGGCATCACCGCCGGGCCGGTCGTCACCCGGCCGGGAGCGTGGCCGGTGCCGGGTGGCCGCTGCCGGTCCGCCGGCGCACGCGTGCGGCGTATCCTCGAACTCGTCATCGACCCCTCACCCAGGGCGCCTTCCACCAGGACGAGCCCACCCGGTGGGCAGGACAGCCGACCTGACCTCCGGGATCACCCGCCGGCCCGGCTCGGACCCGGGCGACGCCCTGCCCTCATGCCCCTCGCGCCGGCAGCCTTCAGCCGCCCGGCCGGGCCTGCCACGTGGCCCGGTGGCCGGGCACCGCACACCCGTCACCCCGCAGAACCTGCTCCGGAGGTACCGTGTCCGTCTTTTCCGGCCCGCGCTCCCTGCTCCGCGCCTTCGGCAGAGCGCCCAGCGGCGAACGCCTGGCGCGCATCCGCAGGTCGCCGCACTTCAAGGACGGCGCGTTCACCAACCCCGGCGGTCCGTCGCGCATTCGCCCGTCGGGCTCGATGCGGGGCTTCGCCAAGGTCTACTTCGACAAGGAGCAGCGGCTGCGCCGTATGCCCGGCACGGCGGTGCCGGTCCACGAGAGCACGCTCGCCGACCTCGCCCGGCCTCCCGCCACCGGACTGCGGCTGACCTGGATGGGTCATTCCAGTGTCCTCGCGGAGATCGGCGGGCGCCGGGTCCTCTTCGACCCGGTGTGGAGCGAGCGCTGCTCCCCGGTCTCCTTCGCCGGGCCCAAGCGGCTGCACCCGGTGCCCGTTCCGCCGGCCGCGCTCGGCCCGGTCGATGTCGTCGTCATCTCCCACGACCACTACGACCACCTCGACATGCCCACCATCAGGGCGCTGGCCGGCACCGACACCCTGTTCGCCGTTCCCCTCGGCGTCGGCGCCCACCTCGAACACTGGGGCGTGCCGGCCGGCCGGCTGCGCGAGCTGGACTGGCACGAGCAGACCGAGGTCCACGGCCTCACCCTGACGGCCACTCCGGCCCGCCACTTCTGCGGCCGCGGCCTGCGCAACCCCCAGCACACCCTCTGGGCGTCCTGGGTGGTCGCCTGCGCGGAGCACCGGATCTACCACAGCGGCGACACCGGCTACTTCGAGGGCTTCAAGGACATCGGCGCCGCCCACGGCCCGTTCGACGCGACGATGATCCAGGTCGGCGCCTACAGCGACTTCTGGCCCGACATCCACATGACGCCCGAGGAAGGCATACGCGCCCACCTCGACCTCCAGGGCGGACAGCCGCACGGCGTCATGCTGCCGATCCACTGGGCCACCTTCAACCTCGCCCCGCACCCCTGGTCCGAACCCGGCGAGGGCACCCTGTCCGCCGCGCGGGACGCCGGGGCCCCCGTCGCCCTTCCCCGGCCGGGCGAGCCCGTCGAGCCCGCCGCCGTACGAACCCCTGCCCGGCCGTGGTGGCGTGCCGCGGCCCCGGTGCCGGCGGAGGAGAGCGCGTAGCGGTGCGAGCCGTCGGTGCCCGGCGGGGCCCGCGGAATCCCGGCGCCGTTTTCCGTTCCGGTGTTCTCCGGTTCCGAGTACGGCTTTTCGCTCGGTCCGCTCTCCGTTCTCACGGAAGGCGTATCCGGTTTCCGGATTTCGGGGTGCCTGTCAACTGAATGCCGAATGAGGGCCCGCCGATGAGGGCCGGAAAGGGCGTGTGGGGAAAACCGGCCGATTCGATCGTTCTCCTTGACCTCCCGAACAAAACTTCGCAATACTGAACGCTTCCAGAAAGCGCTTACCGCACCTCCCCGTGCCTGCGGCCGCTCAACCGCTGCCTCCCCCCGACCGGGTACGGACGTACCCGGGGCAACCGGACGACCGGTCCCGACGCGTGCGCGGTAGGCACATCCCCCCACGAAGGAGTCCCCATGGGAAGCGGAGCCGCGAAGTCCGTCAGAAGACGCGCCCTGAGCGTCATGACCGCGGGCCTGCTGGCGGCGGGCACCCTGGCGGCCGTACAGGGTACGGGTGGAGCCGTCGAGCCCTCGGCGTCCCCGGCCCCCGGGCGGGCCGACGCCGGGGCGGCGCTCGCCTGCGGCGACGGCTCGTACCACGCCGAGGCGATACGGAACGGCGGCACCTGGACGGCGCGCCGGGGCGGCAGCACCGTCTACACCGGCAACAGCATGCGCGACGCGATGCAGGCCGCGGTCAACAGCCTGACACCGAACCGCGGCGTCAAGGAGCGGGTGGTGGTGCGCGGTTCGGGTTCGATCAGCGCCGGCACCCGGGTGTCGCTGCCCAGCAACACCGCGATCGACGTGTGCGGCACCATCGACGTCACCGGCTCCGGCTCGGGTGACCAGGCCCCGATCTACGCCCGCGGGGCGTCGAACATCGAGGTGGGTCATCTGACGCTGACCGGCTCCCCGCTGTACGGGATCTTCATGCGGAACGTCAGTGACGTGGTGCTCGGCCAGATCGACATGCGGCTCTCCAGTGGTCTGGGCATCCGCATCGACAACCACGGCAACCGCGCCGAGCGGTCGCGGAACATCCGCATCGACAGCGCCTACGTCTCCGGCGCCTCCAACCACGCGGTGGAGACCTACGGCGTGGACGGGCTGACGGTGGGCACGGTCACCGCCCGCAACGTCGGCTACTCCGGGCTGCTGCTCAACGACACGGTCAACGCCACCGTGACCAGGGTGGACGCCGAGAACACCGCCACCGGCACCGGCTACGCGGCGTTCCGCATGGCCAACCGCAACGGCCGGGTCGGCGACAGCTACCCGACCAACATCCGGGTCGGCGAGGTGATCGCCCGGGGCGGCGGGCGCGGGGTGTTCTGCGTCTCCGAGAGCGGCGGCGCGGTGATCGACCGGGTGACGCTGACCAACAACGGCAACAACGCCGTCCTGATCGAGAACTGCTACAACGTCACCCTCGCCGCCCAGAGCGGCACGGTCAGCGGCGGCGGCGAGGTCCGGCTGGCGGCGCGCGGCGACATGCCCGGCAACCGGGACATCACCCTGCAGAACCTGACGCTGACCAACACCTCGCTGCGGGAGAGCCCCTGCGGCACGAACATCACCTACCGCAACCTCGTCCTGAACAACACCAGCCGCAGCACCTGCTGAGCGAACGGCCCGTGCGGAGCCGCACGGGGCGGCGACGAGGTGTCCCCCGCCCGGGAACGGGCGGGGGACACCTCGCGGTGTCCTGTCCGTCCTGTCAGGTACCGCCGCCGAGCGGCGGGGTTCGCCGGGCTGCCGGTGGGGCGTGTCCCTGCCCGCGCACGCCCGTACGCGCCCGCGCGTGCCCCTGCGCAGACTTCCCGCCGTCCCCTCGTAAAGTCCCTGGTGTTCCCTTCGCCGGTTCCCCAAGAGGAGCACCATGACCTACCTCGCCGCCGACACGCGGTACGACGCCATGCCCTACCGCCGGGTCGGCCGCAGCGGACTGAAGCTGCCCGCGATCTCCCTGGGGCTGTGGCACAACTTCGGCGACGACCGCCCCCTGGAGACCCAGCGGGCCATCCTGCGCCGGGCCTTCGACCTGGGCGTCACCCACTTCGACCTGGCCAACAACTACGGCCCGCCGCCCGGCGCCGCCGAGGCCGACTTCGGCGTCAACTTCGCCCGTGACCTGCGCCCATACCGCGACGAGATCGTCCTCTCCACCAAGGCGGGCTACCACATGTGGTCCGGCCCGTACGGCGAGTGGGGCTCGCGCAAGCACCTGCTGTCCAGCCTGGACCAGAGCCTGGGCCGCATGGGCGTGGAGTACGTCGACATCTTCTACTCGCACCGCCCCGACCCCGACACGCCCCTGGAGGAGACCATGGGCGCCCTCCACACGGCGGTGCGGCAGGGCAAGGCCCTGTACGCCGGGGTCTCCAACTACACCCCCGAGCAGACCCGCGAGGCCGCCCGCATCCTGGCCGGGCTCGGCACCCCGCTGCTGATCCACCAGCCCTCGTACTCGATGTTCAACCGCTGGGTGGAGGACGGTCTGCTCGACACCCTGGATGAGACGGGCGCGGGCTCGATCGCCTACTCCCCGCTGGCCCAGGGCCTGCTGACCGACCGCTACCTGTCCGGCATCCCCGCCGACTCCCGCGCCGCGGGCGCCAGCCCGTTCCTGACCCGCGAGGGCATCACCGAGGAGACCCTCGCCAAGGTCGGCGCGCTCAACGAGATCGCCCGGCGGCGCGGCCAGACCCTCGCCCAGACGGCGCTGGCCTGGGTGCTGCGCGGCGGGCGGGTGACCTCCGCGCTCATCGGGGCCAGCAGTGTGGCGCAGCTGGAGGACAACGTCGCCGCCATCGGCAACCTCGACTTCGGCGAGGACGAGCTCGCCGAGATCGAGAGCCACCTGCGCTAGCCGTACCGGCCCGCGCCGCGGCGCCGGCCCGCCGCCCCCTGTGCGGCGGGCCGGAGCGGGCGGTGGCGTGCCGTGGCCGTGGTCCGCCCGCGGGAACCGGGCGCCCGGACGGCAGGGGACGGCAGAGGCAGGGGAGAAGGCATGACGATCACCGCCCGGCGGCTGTTCGTCCGCTGGGCCCGCGCGGCCGACGGCACGGTGGTGACGGTCGAGGCGGGCGGCTGCTCCGAGGGCTTCCCCAAGCTGGCGCCGTACCTCGCCCCCCACGCGCGCACCGCCTCGGTGGGGGCCTCCCGCTGGACCGTCCTCCCGCTGCGGGAGGCTCTCGACGCGGCCTCGGCCGCGATCGCCGCCGACCCGGAGCTCACCCGCTGCGCCGAGCCCGGCTGCCTGCGGTGCGAGCACGCGATCGCGGGCGGCCCGCTGGGCGAGGACCGGCCGGGCTGAGTCCGCACCGATACCTTTCCGGTGCCGGAAGGGTGCCGTGACGTGCGCGGACGTGCCTATGCTGCCCGGAAGCATCCGTTGCAGGGGAGGGAACGTCATGGCGACGAAGCACGGCACCGGGCAGTCGGTCGAGCTGGTCTACCGGTCGGCGCCGGAGGACGGCGAGGAGTGCCTGCGGATCGTGACCCGGCTGTCCCTGCGCACCTTCGTGCTCCGCTATCTGCGCAGGTCCGCCGTGCTGATGATCGCCGCGGTCTTCCTGACCCTGGTCACGGACATCCTGATCCTCCTGGTGGGCGGGGCGGTCGGCGCGGCCGCCGGCCTGCTGCTGGGCTTCCTGCGCTTCCGGGCCGCCAAGGGCGCGCTGGCCCGGCGGCTGTCCGAGCCGGCCGGGGCGGGGGAGGGCAGGCAGCGCCTGGTGGTCGACGGCTCCGGGGTCCGCCGCACGGCCGCCGGGGAGCAGACCGCCTTCGGCTGGGACCGCTACCCCCAGTACGTCGAGACCGCGGACCTGTTCGTGCTGCTGGGGGAGGACCGGGAGGGCCTCCTCGTCACCCCGCTGCCCAAGCGCGGGGCCCGGGGCACGGAGGGCGTGAACCGGCTGCGGGAGATCCTCGACCGGCACAGCACCCTCGCGGCCTGAGCGACCGGACCGCCGCACGGGCGGCCCTGCGGTCCGGGTGGCCCGAATCGCGGGGCCGCCGCGGCGATGCTTGGAAGGGGCAACTATACTCCTGGGGCATTCGAGCGGAGGAGGCGGACGCATGTCCGACGCGGAGGTGCGGGTGCGGCAGGCGGAGCCGGTGGAGCTGGTCTACCGGCAGACGGCCGAGGACTTCGACGAGGCCCTGCGGGTTCGGGCCCGCCGGGCCCGCCGGGACGGCCCGCTCCCTTACGTCCTGCTGCCCGCCGTGATGGTGGGCGTGGTGGTCTCCGTGTCCCTCGTCACGGACAATCCCGTCCTCACGGCGTTCACGGTGGCGGGAGGGGCGATCGGCATGGTGTTCGGCCTGCTGCGGGAGCGGGCGGTCAGGCGCGCGCAGACCCGGGAGCTGCTCCGTTTCGCCGAGGCGCAGGGCGAGTACCGCACGACGGTCGACGACGCCGGGCTGCACGTCACGGGCACCGGTACGAGCTCGTCGTTCGGCTGGGAGCTGTACGACCGGTACGTGGAGACCGTCGGCCTGTTCGTGCTGCTGAACGGGAAGGGGCAGGTCACCGGGTTCGCCGCGCTGCCCAAGCGCGGTGCCCGGGACGCGGACGGGGTGGACCGGTTGCGCGGGATCCTCGACCGGCACCTCGTCCGCGTGACCTGAGCGTCCGCGTGACCTGAGCGCCGGGCGGGCGCCGCCCCGGCCCGCTCAGCGCTTCGCCGCCAGCCGCCCCGCCGCCAGGCCGTCGCTGAGGTCGCGCACCAGCCGGGAGCCCAGCTCCTCCAGCCGCGTGCGGTACTCCTCGAACGCGGCCAGCTGCCGGAATACCTCGCTGTGCCGCAGCTGCTCGGCCGGGGGGAGCTGGAGCACCTGCAGCCGCCGTACGTCCACCCGGGAGGTGCTGGAGGCGTGGGTGCCCGCCTGCCGGCCGTTGGCCGGTGCCCGCAGGCAGCCCGCCAGGAACCAGGCGTCCACCTTCGCCGGATCCACCCGCAGGACGTACAGCTGGGGGCCCAGCGCCACGGGCGGGCCCTGGTGCACCCAGGCGGTGAAGCCGCGGATCACCCCGGCCACCACGACGTCCCCGGGCTCGGCCAGCACCGCTTCCGGCCCCGCCGCGTCCGCCCGGCGCAGCCGGCCCGTCGGGCCGCCGCCCCGTACCAGGTCCGCCACGGTCAGCAGCGGCACCCCGTCGTCCGGGCCGCCGTCCGCACCGCCGTCCGCCCCGGCCGGGGTATCGCCGCGCACCGTCCCTTCCGGGGGCTGCCGGCCACCGCGCAGGGTGAGGGCCCCGGCGCGGACGAGCTCGCCCACGGTGGTCGTGGGGTGTCCGGCGCCGCCCGTCGGCCCGCCCGCGCCCGCCGGTTCGAGGGCGGACAGCGCCTTCCCGGTGGTCCGCAGCCCGGTGACGGTCTCGTCGAACTCCCGCCAGACCTCCTCCAGCCGGAGGTCCGCGCCGTCCTCGGCGGGGGAGACGTACCGCCCCGGGGTCAGGTCCACCTCCTCGTCCAGCAGGTCGATGACGGCCATACGGCGGGCGCCGTCCGGCAGTTCCCGCTCCCCGCGCTCGAACGCCCCGACCGCCGACCGTACGAAGCCGGCCAGCGCCTCCCAGTCCACGCCGCCCTCCCGGCCGGCCGGCTGCCGGGGGGCCGAGGCGTCGGCCAGCAGCATCCCCGGGTCCGCGGCGGACCGGGCACCGTCGGGGGCGCGCAGCAGCCACAGGTGCAGTGACACGCTGTGCGGCTGGGCGCAGCCCGGCGGCAGGGCGATCACGGCGCGCAGCAGTCCGGTGCGCAGCAGCGCCCCGCGGACACGGCGCCCGGCGCGGCGGGAGGCGACGGCGGGCGGCAGCAGCAGCACGGCGGTGCCTCCCGGGCGCAGCCGGGACAGGGCGTGCTGGACCCAGGCGAGTTCGGACTCGGTGCGCGGCGGCAGACCGTGCACCCAGCGCGGGTCGGTGGAGAGCTCCTCGTAACCCCAGTCGCGCTCGTTGTACGGCGGGTTGCACAGAATGACGTCCGCGGCGGCGGAGGCGTGCGGATCGGCCCGCAGCGAGTCGCCCTCGCGCACGTCCGCGCGCACTGTGCCGCTGCCGCTGCCGCTGCCGCCGTCCCCGTCCTCGTCCGCGGTGAACGCCAGCCGGGCACCGGCCAGTGCGGCCAGCGCGGGGTCGCGGTCGCAGCCCAGCAGGGTGACGGGCTCAGCCCCGGCCGCCGTGCCCGCGCGGGCGGCGGCGGCCAGCAGATGGCCCGCGCCGCAGGCCGGGTCGAGCACGGTCAGCGGGGCACCGGCCGCGGGCGGCCGGACGGTGCGGGCGACCTCGGCCATCAGGTCCGCCAGCGGGCGGGGGCTGGCGCTGACCTGGCGGACATGGGAGTCCAGCCAGCGGCGCAGCAGGAACTCGAAGGTCTCCCGCGCCCCCTCCGCGCGGCCCAGCGCCACGGCCTCGCCGACCAGTTCGCGGGCCTGCTCCGACAGCCTCGGGTCCGGGACCCGGATCCGCTCGCCGCGCATGCGGCGCCCGGCCTCGGCGACGGCCAGTCCTGTCTCGTCCCGGCTGCCGAGCGCCTCGAACCCGGGCCAGAGCAGCTCGCGGCCCCCGACGTCCCCGAGCTTGCCGTTCTCCCGCAGCCACTGCTCGACCTCGGCGAGGGAGAACTGGGGGCTGGTGTCGGTGCCGCCGATCCGGGCGGGGAAGGTGTCGTGGCGGCGGCGCCAGTTGCTGACCGCGGCCCGCCCCACCCCGGCGATCCGGGCGATCTCCGCGAGAGTGACCGGGACTGCGCGCTGTGAGGGCATCGGGATCTCCGGGATCGTGTGCGGCCGGTGCGGGCGGCTGTTCGAACTCGGAGGGTTCGGAAGTGCTGACCGGTGCCAAGATTCGAACAACCCGTGTTGCCGGGAAGATTACTACGCTCATTGACACCGTTCACAAGGCGAGAACGGGGAGTCGGCCGCGGAAGACGGGGCGCGGCGTACGGCGGGCGGGGCCCGTCGGCCGGGACGCCGTACCGCCTCCGATGTGAACTCGGTGTGACCAAACTCGTGCACAGAGTGAGATAATCCATTGGAAGGCGTGGCATCCCGCCGTGCCGCGCGCATCCCCCGCTCGGGGATGCCGCCCCTCATGCAGTTGTCCCTCTTCTCTGTTCCGCGCCGCCGCAACCCCCCACCCCGCCGCCGGCGCGGAGAGCGATCCCTCACCACCACATGCGAAAAAAAGGGGGGACCCATGGACGTTGCCGCGTACCGCGGGGCCGTGTCCACCGCGTGGCGCTGCGCCGCCGTCGTCACCACCGTCATCGTCACCGTCGCCGTCACTGTCAACGAGTTGGTCACCGGACGGCTCTCCGGCAGGGGCCGGGATGCCCGTGCCGCCGAAGGGGGCCGCGACGGCACAGGTCCGCGCACCGCCCCGGACCATGAGGCGGGCATCCCCGCCGGTCCTCCGTTACCAGGGACGCCGGTCCAGGTGCCCGCACGGCGCTCGCGCCCGGCCGCCGGGCGCGGCGCCGGGCCCCCCGACCGCTCCGGGGCGGGCCGGGCGGAGACGGTACGGGCAGGGGAGGTACGGGCGGAGGAGGCACGGGACGAGCCACCGCGCGAACTGCGGGCGGTGCCGCCGCCGGCGAACCCGCCGGCGGAGTCCCGGGACGAACCGCCCGGTGCCCGGCGGCGCGGCCGTTCCCCGCGGCGCCGGCCGCACGACGCGGGCGCCCACGGTGTCGCCCGCGCCCCGGCGGGGGAGGAGGGCGGCCCTCCGCCTCCCGGCAACTTCACCGAACTCCTGGACCGGATGGGCGAGTTCCCGACGCTGCGCTTCACCGGCGACCGGAAGGTCACCAGGCGGCTGGACGAGAGGTCGATGCCGAACTGGATCGTCATCTGCTGGAACGGTCTGAAGGCGCTGGAGGACTTCGCGGCGGACTCCGTGGCGGGCCGGGCCGGGGGGGACTTCCGTGCCTGGTGCCGGAACCTCCCGCCGGGGCGGCACCCCTTCCCCGCGGGAAAGGTCAGGATGAAGGAGTCCGAGACCGTCCGGTGCAAGTCGGCCTGGCGCAGGGAGCGGATGCTGCCCGTGCCCAGGGCGGTCCACCCCTCCGGGAGGGTCTACATGGAGGCCCACCTGCGCATCGGCGCAGGGAACGCGGTCTCGCCGCGGCTGCACTTCCACGACGACACGGCGGGCACCGGGCTGCTCTACATCGGCTACATAGGCCCCCATCTGACCAACACCCGGACCACCTGAGCCCCGGTGACGCACGCACCGGCCGCCGGGCGCCGTCCACCGCCGTCCGGGTGCGCTCCGGCACCCGGACTTGCCCCTGACGCGCGGGTCAGGGTTTAGCGTCGCGGCCCCGGCACGGCCCCCGCACCGTGCGCCGACACCACAGGTGCCACCGGCCTTGCCGGTCACCGCAGAGGAGCGCCGTCATGCCCGCCCCGTCCGGCCCGGCCACCCCACCCGCCCGGCCCCTCCTGCCCCGTACGTCGCGCGAGGTCCGGCTGCTGTCCCGGCCGGACGGGCTGCCCGCGGCCGAGCACTTCGAGGTGGCCGAGGTGCCGCTGCCCCGGCCCGGCCCCGGCGAGGTGCTGGTACGGAACCGGGCCTTCCTCGTCTTCGCCGCGCTGCTGCGCATGGTGATCGACGGCCACTACCCGGGAGCGGCCCTGCGGCCGGGTGACGCGCTGTTCGGCCCGGCGGTGGGCGAGGTCGTCGCGGCGCCGGCGCCGGGCGGGCCGCCCGGTGGCGGGCCGCGTCCCGGTGACACGGTCCTGCACCAACTGGGCTGGCGCGAGTACGCGGTGGTGCCCGCCGAACAGTGCGCCGTGGTGGGCCCGGAGCTGCCCGACCCCGTCGCGCACCTGTCGCAGGGCTGGACGGCGTACGGCGCGCTCACCCGCGCCGTCGAGGTCCGTCCCGGGGACACGGTGTTCGTCACCGGCGGAGCCGGCGCGGTCGGCTCGCTGGCCGGGCAGCTCGCCCGGCTGCTGGGCGCGGAACGGGTGATCGGAAGCACCGGTTCGCCGGACAAGGCGCGGCGGCTGGTGGCGGAGCTGGGCTACGACGCGGCCGTCGTACGCGGCGCGGAGCCCGTCGCCGACCAGCTGGCGAAGGCCGCGCCGGACGGCGTCGACGTCCTGCTGGACACCGTCGGCGGGGAGCAGTTGCGGGCGGCGGTCGCGGCGGCCCGGCCCGGAGCCCGGTTCGTCCTGGTCGGCGGCCTGGCCACGCAACTCGCCCCGGAGGGCCTCGGCGGCGCGCGGCCGGCCGCGGTGGACTGGGTCAGGGTCGTCCTCAACCGGGTGACGCTGCGCGGGTTCAACGCCGCCGACCACCCCGACGCGCTGCCCGAGTGGAACCGGCGCTTCGGCGACTGGCTGGCCTCGGGGAGGATCAGTTTCCCGCACACGCGTCTGGCGGGCATCGAAAGCGGCCCCCGGGCGTTCCGGGAAGTGATCGAGGGCCGCCATCTGGGGGCCGTGGTGGTGGAGCCGTAGCGGCGGGCGCGGCACGGAGGAGACGGACATGCGGATCGGTGACGCGGCGGCGGCAGCGGGGACGACCCCCCGGGCGCTGCGGTTCTACGAGCAGCGCGGCCTGCTGCCCCCGCCGCGGCGCACCGCGACCGGACAGCGGCTGTACGGGGCCCGGGACGTGGCCCGGGTCCGCCTCGTCCGGAGACTGCTGGACATGGGGCTGACCGTCCAGGACGTCCGCGACTGCCTGGAGGACCCGGTGGTCGTGTTCGACGGCGACACGCTCCCCGCGTGCGACTCCCCGGAGTGCGCCGCCACGCACACCGCGCGGGTGATCGCGGACCGGCTGCGCGCCGTCGACGCCGAGATCGCCCGCCTCACCGAACTGCGCGAGCGGCTCGCCCGGCAGACGAGCCTCCCCGGCGAACCCCTCGAACCGGCGCGCTGACCCGGGCGGGACCGGGGGACCGCGCCGCGGCACCGCGGAATCGGAGTGCCGTGGCGTAGGGGTACGGGGCGGCCCGGCGGTCACGGCGGTGCCCTCAGCCGCGCTCGGGGAGGGGGTCGGTGAAGTGCCGGCCACGGTCGAGCAGGGCGTCGACGGCGGCCACGGCCGCGCGCAGCCGCTCCTCGTGGGAGCCGGTCAGGACCAGGTGGGGCAGGCCGCGGCGGGTCAGCTCGGTGCGGAAGCGGCCGGTCATCCAGGCCCGCAGATGCTCCCCGTCGCGCAGCCCGTCGTCCTCGAACGGCACGCCCTCGTGGTCGGTGAGCAGCCACAGGTCGTGGCGGCCGCGGGCGGCGACCGCCTCCACCGCCGGGCTGCGGCCACCGGTGTAGCGCTCGTGCCAGACGGTGGTGGCCAGGGCGTCGGTGTCGCAGAACAGCACGGGTGATCCGGTGCGGGCGGCGGCGTCCTCCCGGGCGAGCTGGCGTTCGGCGATCAGCTCGAACTCGGCCGACTCCCAGACCAGTTCCACCAGTGTCGCGCCGGGCCGCTCCGCCCGCAGCCGCGCGTACTTCTCCGCGCTGTACCGCCGCCCGTACTCGGGCACCCAGCGGGTGCCGGCCCACACCCCGCCGCGGGCGCGGTAGTGCCCGGCCAGGGCGCGGGCCAGGGTGGTGGTGCCGCTGGACTCCGCGCCGACCACGACCACCCGGCGGGCCAGGGCCGCCCGCACCGGGGCGGCCAGGTACTCCCAGCAGCCGGCCGGGTCCTTGCGGACGGCGGTGCCGGAGACCGGGTACGCGGCGCGGTCGGCGTCGACGGTGACGGCCGTCGCGCCGAAGCGGCGGCCGAGCTCGGCGCCGTACGCCTCGGAGGTGAAGACGGCGTCGACCGGCTCGGGGACGGCGGCCCGGAAGACCGCCAGGTGGGCGTCCCAGATCCCGGGGTCAGAGTAGTCGACGGGCACGTCGTCGACCGCGCCGACGACCTCGACGCCCTCACCGGGGTGCACCTCGCGCAGCCACGCCACCCGTTCCTCCAGCGGCACCGACTCCACCGACGAGGCGCACACCAGCACCGTGAGCCGGCGGCAGCGCACGGCGGCGGTACGGATCAGGTGGTGGTGGCCGGCGTGCGGCGGGTAGAACTTGCCCAGCACCAGCCCGTGCCCGAACTCCCGCGGCGCGGAGGCTGTTTCCGTCCCGATTTCCACGCCGATTTCCACCCCGTCTTCCGTCGCGCTCTCCATCCCGGTCCCCGTCCCGCTCATGCCGCGGCCCCGACCGCCGCGGGCCCGGCGTCCTCCCGTGCCTCCCGCCCGGCCAGCTCGCGCCGCCAGCCCAGCAGCCCGACCACGCACAGGGCCATGAAGCCCAGGTAGAGCAGCGCGGTCAGGTACAGGCCCTTGTAGGCGTACAGCGGGACGTAGACGATGTCGGCGGCGATCCACAGGTACCAGGACTCGACCTTCTTGCGGCACTGGCCGTAGGTGGCGGCCAGCGACAGCGCGGTGGTCAGGGCGTCCCAGAAGGGCACGGTGGAGTCGGTGGCCCCATCCAGCAGCAGGGTCAGCGCGACGGTGGCGGCCGCGGTCGCGGGCAGCAGCACCCACCAGGCGCGGGCGGTCGTGCGGGTGACCGGCAGCCGTCCGCCGGTGGCCGCCGGGCCGCCGGTGACCCACGACCACCAGCCGTAGACCGCCAGTGCGATGTAGACGATCTGCAGTCCGGCGTCCGCGTACAGCCCGGCCCCGGTGAACAGCAGGATGAAGAACAGGTTGTTGGCGATGCCGATCGGCCAGTTGGCGATGTGCTGCCGGGCGACGAGCCACACGCACAGCGCGCCGCTGCCGAAGCCCAGCACCTCCGTCCAGCTGACGGGGGTGTCCAGCAGGGTGAACAGCGGCTGCTGGAGCGGAGCGAGCAGGTCCGCGACGGTGTCGTTCACGCGGCGACCTCCTTAAATGTCAGGTTGACGATAAGGGAGTCGCGGTGCGGCGGCAAGAGCGTGGGGTGGACTGGCGGCGCGTGAGGCCGGTCACGTGCGGGCCGGGTGCCCACCGGGGCCGGGCGGCTGGCCCGGAGGAGGCGGGAGCGGCGGGCCGGTGGAAGAGGGAAGGGCCGCGCCCTCAGGCGCGGCCCCGGAAGGGGCGGGCCGTACGGGCGCCGGGGCAGGGCTCGAACCTGCGTCCACCCGGTCCCGAGCCGGGCGCTCCACCGCTGAGCTTCCCGGTGCCCGTACGGCCCGTGCGACGGGGGCAGGGCTCGAACCTGCGTCCACCCGGTTGAGAGCCGGGCGCTCCACCACTGAGCTTCCCCGTCGACAGCCCCGATCCTGTCGGGGGGCCACCGGCAGGGCAAACGGTTTTACGGGCCGGCTCCGCCCTCTCAGGCCCGGTCGGTGCGGGGCGCCAGTTCCCGGGCCGCCGGGCGTGGCGGCCGGCCGGAGAAGAAGCCCGCCGACCGCAGCACCCCGGCCAGCACCGGGTCGCCGACCGTCACGCCGTGCACCAGCTCCGGAGTGGGCCGGAACGGCACCGGGCGGACCTGGTCGCGCGGCCCGGTCCAGCCGCCGGCGACCGGGTCGACACCGTGGCGCCGGCACACCTCCGCCACCAGCGACCGCGGGCAGTCCGCCGTACCGCGCAGCACCTGCCAGGGCAGCGGCAGTTCGGCCCACACCCCGGTGTCCGGGTGCAGTCCGCCCCCGGTTTGCCGGTGCCAGGCGGCCACGTCGGCGGCCACCAGCAGCGGCACCTTGCCGGGGCAGAGCCGTTCGGTGATCTCCTCGGCGCCCATGGCGCGCAGCAGCGCGAACCAGTTGGCGCGGGCCTTCGTCCAGGCGCGGGCGGCCTGGTTCCAGGTCGTCGAGTCGTCCCCGCGGCGCACGATCATCGTGGTGCGGTCCAGCGGCCGGCGGCGCCAGGCCGTCTCCAGCAGTTCGGCCACGTCCAGCAGGAAGCGGTACCAGAACGCCAGCAGCCGTCCCCGCTGACCGTCCGTCAGGCGCCCGAGCACCGTGGCGGTCGGGTGGACGTGCGCGACCGCGTACCAGTTGGTGCGGTCGGCCCCGCTCCGCAGCCGCCGGAACAGCGCGTCCGCCACCTCGTCGTAGGCGCGCTGCTGCCCGGATACCGTGAACTCGCTGCGCAGGTTGGCGCGCGCGGTGAGGTAGGCGACGAAGGCGGCGGTGCCGGGATCGGCCGCGAACTCCTCGTACGGCAGCCGCGAGGCCAGCCCGCTCCTGCCGACCATCGTCACCTCGCGCCTGCGCCGCTCGACCACCAGCCGGGCCAGCTTCGCCTCCATCCGGCGCAGCAGCCGGAACCGCTTGTTGTACTGCCGCTTGGACAGCTCCCCGAGCCCGGCCGCCGCACGCTGTGGCCGGTTGAGCCGGTCGGCCAGGAAGTCGTTCGCCCCGAAGCGCTTGGCGATCTGCCCGCCCGCGGCCCGGATCGCCGCCTCGACCAGCTCGGGGTCGTCACCGGCCGACTCCGGCAGGGCGAGCAGTTCGGGCAGCGCCGGGAACAGCTCGGCGGCCCGGGAGAGCTGGCGCTGGGCGCCGACGGGGCGTGCGAAGTCCTCCAGCATCGAGGTGTAGCCGTGCCAGAGGTTCCGCAGCGAGCCGCGGGCCGCCTTCTCCAGCGCCTTCCGGGTGCGGCGGTCGAGCGGTCGCCCGCCGCTCTGCCCGCCGCCCCGCTCGCCGCCGTCCTCGAACAGCCGCAGGACCAGGTGCGCGATGTCCTCGGGTCGCCTGCGCTGCCCGAGGGAGGCGTGCAGTTCCCGCAGGAGCGGGCTCTCGGCGTGGTGGTGCGTCTCGTGGGACGCCTGCTGGGACATGGCGCCCAGCGTGGCGTACGCCGCCGGGCGGGGACCAGCGAATAACGCGCCGGCACCGCCACACCGCCGCACCGTCGCGGCCCGGGCGCCGTCAGCGGCGGGACTGGAACCAGACCACGGCCAGACCCACCAGGGCGGTGCCGACCCCGGAGCAGACGCCCCGGAGGAGGTGCCCGGCCGCGATGTGCCGGTGCCGTACGCCCCACCGGGCGAGGCGCCTCGCGGCGGGACCGATCCGCCGCCCGCGGGCGGTGCCGTTGCGCCTGATCTGCATGAGCGGTGTTCCTCTCGGCGTCTGACGGGAGTGCCGGGCACCCGGGAGTGCCGTCCGGACCGGTGCTCCGGAAGGCCCGGCCGTGGACCTGGCGGGGGCCGGGCCGGGACCGGGAGGGAAGCCGTGGCGTTCCGGACGGTGCGGTTCGGGTGGGTGGACCCGGGGAAGGCCGGGTGGCCAACTCCCCTGGAGCATAACGAGGTTCACGTGCTCATGCACACCCTTCTGCACATGCCGAAGACCGTGCAGATGAAATTGCAAAAATGCTCGTGCGTTCGACGCCCCGGCCGGGCGGCCCCGGACCGGTCACCGGCCACCCTGGTGCCGTACGGGGGTGCGGAGCCGTGCGGGTTCGTGCGGGTTCAGCGCGGTGCCGGCACCGCGCCGTCCGCCACCACCTCGACCCCCACCCCGGGCAGCCCGCCGCCCCACTGCCGGGCGAGGGCGGCGACGATGGCCGCCCCGGGCGGGGTGCGGCCCAGGCCGACGGCGTAGCGGGCCAGAGCCGGGCCGGTCTCGACGGGGCGTGGCCAGGCGTGTACGTCCGCCGCGCCGGCCTCCTCCAGGGCGGTGAGCAGCGCCCGCATCCGGCCCCGGACGGCACCGAGCACCCCCTCGAAGTCCTCGCCCGGCGGCGGGGCCACGGTCAGCACCGCCCAGGCCGCGTGGCGGCGGTGCATCGGCGGCGGGGACAGCAGTGCGGACCACAGGCCGGTGCCGCCGGTGCCGTTGATGCCGCCGGTGCCGTTTCCGGCGGCCGGGACCTGCTGGTCCAGGAGCTCCCAGGCCCGGTAGAGCTCCTGGACCAGCAGGTCCCGGCCGCCCGCGCCCACCTGGGAGGTGCAGGAGCGGACCGGGGCGGCGGGGGTCAGGACCGTCACCGCCGCGTTCGGGGAAGGGTGCGGGGAGAGACTCGGGGAGGGAGCGGTGCCGGCCGAGCCGTCGAGGGTGACCGGCTCCCGCCAGTCCCAGGCCGCCCAGGTGCCGAAGAAGTGCCGGAGCAGCTCACCGGCGGGCAGGTCCCCGGCCTCGCGCACCGTGCGCGCCGCCAGCACCGACCAGGCCAGGCCCGGCAGCCCGCCGAACGGTGCCGAGTCCAGACCGCGTGCCCGTGCCCAGGCCTTCACCCGCCGGGCCAGGGCGGCGAAGGCGGCATGGCGGTCGCCGGCGGCGGCACGTACGGCCGTCGCGTCGCCGACCGCACCGAGCGCGACCGCGGCGGCCCCGCCCAGCTCCGTGCGGCGGTCCACCGCCTCGGCGGGGTCGAGCGCTCCGGTGGCGACCAGGGCGAGGTCCACGCGCAGGCCGTCGGCCTCGAACCGCAGCCCCGGCACCCGGGCGCCGGTCACCTGCCGCGGCCGCGCGGCGTCCGGCAGCGCGGCGACCAACCGCTCCCGCAGGGACGGGAGGCCGAGGGCGATGTCGGTGCCGTCGGTGCCGCCCGGCAGCGCCGCCACCAGGTCCACGTCCGCGCCGGGCAGGGCGCAGCCCGTCCGTCGCGAGCCGACGAGGTGGACGGCCCCCTCGCCCAGCGCCTCCGTCACCCGCCGGACGATCCGCTCGGCCCGGTCGCCGTCCCCGGGGTCGGCGGCGGGGTCGGCGGCGGGGTCGGCCCCGGGGACGGCGGTCTGGGTGCGGGGGCCGTCGTCCGGCCATCGCACCCCGCCCGTGCCCGTGCCCCCGCCCGTGCCCGTGCCCGGCGCCACCGCGGCCCGGGGGTCCGTCGGCCCGCCGTCGCCATCTCCGTCACCGTCCCCGTCGCCGCCCGGCCGGAGCACGGCCGCCACCCCGTAGTGGTCCGACACGTACAGCCCCTGCGGCGTGGGCGTGTCGCCCAGCAGTTCCGCCCCGGTGACGCGGAGCCCGTCGCCGCGCGGCAGGACACGGTCCAGCCGGGCGGCCCGCCCCGACAGCGAGGCGAGGGCGGCCAGCGGGTTGGCACCGGGGTCGAAGGTGGGGGTGCGGTCGTGTGGCCCGTGGACCTCCGTCCAGGCGTCCCGCAGGCCGAGCACGGCGGCCGGGCCGTCGGGGCCCTCCCGCCAGTCGTTGAGGTCGCCCAGCAGGACCAGGTCCCCCGCCACCCCGGCCAGCCCCTCGGCGAGCCGCTCCAGTTCGGCCTGCCGCCGGGCCGGGCCCTCGGCGGAGTGGTCACTGCTCAGGTGGGTGGCGGCCACCGTCAGCGGACCGGCGGCGGCCGTCACGACGACGGCGGTGACGGCCTTGTGCGGGCGCAGGAAGTGCACCGCCGCCTCCCGCACGGGGAGTCTGCTGAGCAGCAGCAGGCCGTGCTCGTCGGCGTCCCGGCCGTACGGGTCGGTGCCCAGGGTGTATCCGTCCCGCACCCAGGGCGCGGCCAGCAGCATCTCCAGCAGCCCGGCCTCCACCTCCTGGAGCGCGATGACGTCCGCGCCGGACCCGGCCAGGGCCGCCAGCAGCAGCGGGCGGCGGTGTGCGGTGTCGATCCGGTCGCTGTCGTAGCGGTCCCACAGGGTGTTCCAGGTCAGTACGCGCACCTCGGGCGCGGTGCCGGGCGGCGCCGGGGGAGTGCGGGGCCCGCGGTCCGCGGGACGCCAGCGGCCGGCGGCCGGGTCCCAGGCGTGGGGGGTGCGGGCGGTGAAGAACGGTGCCCGCAGCCGGCGCGGGTCGCGCACCCGTCCGGCGGCCGAGGTGCCGACCCGGTCCACGCCCGTGGCGCGGTCCCAGACCACCTCGCCGTCCGCCTCCACGAACAGCACCCGGTGCCAGGGGATGTCGCCCCCGGGCGTGAACTCGGGCAGCGGAATCCGCTTCGGCCCGGCCCCGCGCCGGCGTACGCCCAACACGAACCGGGCCGGGTCCAGCCGCGGGTCCCAGCGGACCTGGTGGTAGATCTCCTCGCTGGTGCGCATCACCACTCCTCCCCGTGCAGCACGCCGTCGGTGTCCGCCACCGTCCCGTCCGCCCCCACGTACCACGTGCGGTGCGCCTGACCCGGGTAGGGCGGGACGTAGCGGCGCAGTTGCGCGGCCAGCACCTCCGGCGGCACCGGATGGGCGCGTACGGTGTTGCGGCGCGTCAGTTCGTCCTCGGCCACCAGTGTGACCGTGTGGGTCACCAGCGCGTTCCGGCGGTGTGCCACCGCGTGCACCCGGGCGCGCTGGTGCGGGGTGAGGCAGGTGGCGTCCCACACCACCGTCCCGCCGCCGTCCGCCGCGGCCAGCGCGGCGTCCAGCCGCGCCAGGCCCTCCCGCAGGACGTCGTCGTTGCCGCGCTGATCGGACCGGGAGCCCCGGGCCCGGCGCAGCTCGTCGAGGCAGACGTACGCGTCCACACCCGGCAGGGCGGCGGCGAAGGTGCTCTTGCCGCTGCCGGACGGGCCGACGAGCTGCACCAGCCGCGGGAAGTCCCCGGAGCGCCACCGCCAGCCGGCCGCCACCGCCTCCTCGGCGCCGCCGACCCGGCCCAGCGCGTACGCCTGTCTGGCCTCGGCCCAGCAGCGGTCGGCGGCGTCGCCGTCCAGCCCGGCGAGCGCCTCCCGCAGCCCCGAGCGCAGCCACTCCAGCGGCGCCTCGACGTCCAGCCCGGCCTCCTCGGCGTGCAGCGCGGACCACTCCACCTGCTCGCGCGCCGCCTCCGTACGCCCGGCCGGGACCGAGGCGGCGAGGGCGTGCAGCACCCCCGGGTCGGCGGCGAAGGACATCCGCACCAGCCCGGCCCGGCGCTCCTCGTCCGGGTACGGGCGGTGCAGGCCCGGGTGGAGTCCGACGAGGTCGGCGACGCGGCGGGCGAGCGGCATGCCCAGCGGTGCGGCCAGGCGGGAGGCCGCCCGGGCCCGCGGCATCCGGTGCAGCAGCGCGGCCAGCACCCCGGCCAGCCGCGTGTCCCCCGTGCGGCCCAGCGCGTCCAGCCGGTCCGTCACCTCGGCCACGGCCGTCCCGGCTGCGTCCTCGTTTTCGGGGTCTCCCGGGTCTCCCAGGTCGTCCGGCCGCGCCCCGACGGCGGCCGACAGGGCGGGCGCATCGACCGCCGCGCCCGACCGCACCGCCCACAGCGCGGCGGCGGGGCCCAGCCCGTTGGGGACGACGGCGGCGTGCATCCAGTGCGTGTCCGTCCGCACATGTCCCGGCCGCACCCACTTGGCCACCCGCAGCCCGAACTCCTCCCGGGGAAAGCCCGCGGCGGTCCGCACGACGTAGCCCTCCTGCCGCCCGGGATCCACCCGCAGCGCGCGCAGCGCCCGCTCGCCCCGCCCGTCGAGGACCCCCCGCCACAGCACGCGCGGCACCGGCACGCCGACGCGCCGCAGGAAGCGCACGGTGCGGTCCCAGTCCAGGCAGCGGTCGTGTTCGTCCCAGACGGAGAAGCCGTAGAAGAAGCTTTCCAGCTCCGGGTAGCCGATCGAGTGCCGGGCGTAGAGGTTCTCCCCGCACACCCGCCACCCGGACGGTATCGCCGCGCCGATCCGCCCCTGCAGGGCCTTCACCCAGGCCCGCGACGGATGGTGACCCGAGTCCGGGGAGCGGGCGTGGAGCCCGTCGCGGTAGAGGGTGGTGTTCTCCCCGTCGAGTTTCTCGGTGACCACGACCTCCGCGCCGCGCAGCCCGGCCAGGTCGGCGGCCCGTACGTCGTCCGGTGACGCCCCCGGCGACCAGGGCAGATGCGGTGTACGGGGGTAGTGCGCACGCATGATCCGCTCCTGTCGGCGCCACCGGGACGGCGGTCACTGACGGTCACTGTAGGAAGCGGCGGGGGAGCGCGGCCAGCGAATAACCACCGGTGGCCGCCGTCCGCCGGTGAATCGCCTCCACCGGCGGTCCCGTCATGGTGCGCGCCTCCTGCCGTGACGGGGCCGCTCCGCCCGCCGGGGCACCGTCACACGGGCTGGGACTCCCGCGGCACGGGGATGCCGCGGAACAGCAGGGCCGCCGCAACCCGGTTGCCGACGCCGCACTTGAGGTGCATCGACGCCACATGGTCCTTGACCGTGGCGGAGTTCGGGTTCAGCCGGTGCCCTGTCCGGTCGTTGCTCAGGCCGTCGGCCGACAGAGGGGACACCGGGCGCTCCCGGGGGTGAGCCTGCCGGGCCGTGTCCCCGCCGGGGACGTCCGCCGCCCACACGCGCATACCGGCGGCGAGCAGCTGGACGGCTCCGGCGAGCCGGGGCCGGTCGGGTCGGTGGGGAGCCCTTCGCCGGCCCCTGGCAGGGAGGGCCCGGGCGCGCTTCGCGGTCCGGCCGGGCGGGAGCGGAAGCCGGGCGTCACCAGCCACGGGCTGTGGGCCCTGGCATACGCCCTCACCAGTCTGTTCACCGTGCTCCGGGCTCCGGCCCGTCACGGCCGTGTGCGGGGGGGGCGCAACGTCTTCCACCGTCGGCGGGAGCGCCGGAGGTGGCCGACGTACGGCCTGAGCTTCACCGTGCCCGTCCCTGTGTGCTCCCCGTGCACGCCGCGAGCGCGGCCCGCCCCGTCCTGGACCCCGAGGGAACCCCCGTGGTACCACCTGTATGTCGCCGGTGCCGGACTGACGGCTCCGTTGCTCTTCCGGTCGGTGTGGAGGGGGCCTGTCCCGCGGGAAGAAGGCCGTCACGTTCCTGTCCTCGTTGACCCTCGCCCTGCTCTCCGTCGCCGTCTGACAAGGACAGATCCCGTATGAGTGTGACCGCCCTGTACCGGCGGACCCGCAGGCCGGCGGCGCTGTTCGTGATGGTCTGCGGACTGGTCGGCTGCTCGTTCCTGCTGTGGGTCTCGGACGCGGACGACGCCCTGCGCCACGCCCTGGCAGCCGTGCTCCTGGCACTGGGCGTCGCCGGCCCGGCCGTGGCGGCGGCCCTGGAGCGGCCGGCCCCGGCCGGGGTGATCGGCCTGCTGTTCCCCGCGGCAGCCGGAAACGCCGCGGTGGTGGGCAGCGACGCGCTCGACTTCCCGCAGACGCTCTTCGGACACCTGGCCGTCGCGGTGTCGCTGGCCCTGTGCGTCCTCGCCACGCTCCTGCGCGCCGA
Organism: Streptomyces carminius; assembly: GCF_002794255.1. Lineage (GTDB taxonomy): Bacteria > Actinomycetota > Actinomycetes > Streptomycetales > Streptomycetaceae > Streptomyces > Streptomyces carminius. The sequence goes on along the minus strand of NZ_PGGW01000061.1, from coordinate 122,371 downwards.
GCGGACGGCGAGCACCTCGCGGAACAGGTTCTGACGGCGTGTGCGGGTCCGCCGCCGCGGCCCGGCGGCTCGGCGTCAGGGACGCCTGAGCCGGGCCGCCACCGCCGCCGCCACCGCCGGGGGCAGCGCGGCGAGCAGTAGCCCGGCGGAGACCGACACGTGTTCGACCAGCGCTCCGGCGGCCAGGGCGCCGGCCGCGGTGCCCAGGGCGTTGGTGGAGAAGAACAGCCCGAACGCCTCGCCGTGCCGGCCGGGTGCCACCCGCGCGGGGACGAGGGCGAAGGTGAAACCGATGCCCGGTCCCAGGAAGCAGCCCGCCGCCAGGACGACCGCCAGCGCGCCGGGCAGCGGGGGCAGCAGTGCCAGTGGCAGGAGCAGCAGACCGTAGCAGGCGTGGCACACCACCGCCCGCCGTATGCCGCCGCCGTCACCGCCGCCCGTCCCGCTGCCGAGGAGGCGCCCCGCCGCGGGGGTGGTGAGCAGCAGGACGGCGAGCGCGCTGGACAGCGAGAGCGCCGCGATGAGCAGCCCGCCGCCCGCGGGGGCCGAGCCGCGGCTGTGCAGCAGGGCCGGCAGCCCGACGTCGAGGGCGCCGAGGTTCACCCCGACGCCGAGGCTGAGCAGGAGCAGCGGCCGGACGGCGCGCAGCAACCCGCCGGTGCGCTCCCGGGAGACCGGGCCCGCCGGGGCCCGGCGGCCGGGCACCCGCCGTACCGCCGGCACCGCCGCCAGCCAGAGCACCGCCGCGCAGGCGACCGGCGCGACGGGGCCGGCCTGTGCGAACAGCGCGGCGGCGAGTGCCGGCCCGGCGATCCAGGTGATCTCCGTGACGGCCGAGTCCCCGGCGAAGGCGCGGGCCGCGGTGCGTCCGCCCCACAGCAGCGGCAGCAGGCTCCGCAGCCCGCCGGGCACCCCGGCCGTGGCGACGGCGGCCCCGGCGGCCAGCGCCGCCGCCACCGGCATCGGGGCCCGTACCGCCAGGGCGGCCCCCAGCGCGGCCAGTAGCAGCGCCCCGCACACCAGCGGGACCGTCAGCCCGCCGGGCAGCGGCGCGCGGTCGAGCCGCCTGCCGCGCCACGGGGCACTCAGCGCGACGGCGGCCGCGTACGCACCGGCGACGACGCTGCCGGAGGCGAAGGAGCCGGTGAGGGACTGCCCGGCCAGCACCAGTCCCAGCGGGAGCATCGTGCCGGGGAGTCGGGCCGCCGCCGCGGCCGACGCGTAGAGCAGCCACCGGCGGTCCGTCCACAGCCGCTCGCCGGCGGGCGGGGGCGCGACGGGCGGCGGGTGGGGGTGCTCGGGGTGCTCGGTGCGGTGAACGTGGTCGGCGTGGTCGGCGGGCATGGCGTGATTCTTCCCCGGCGGATCCACCGTGCCCCTCCGCAGTCCGATCACCGGAGAAGTGAACCGACCGGGCGGCGGGCCGTATACGGAAGGGGACGGTCCACACCGTCCCGCACTGTTCCGAACGCAGAGAGAACTGGAAAACGTATGAAGCGCTCGCTCAAGCGAGTCATGGTGGCGGCCGCCGCGGCCGTCGCGGTGTCGGCCGTCATCCCGATGAGCAACGCCGCCGCGATCAACACCGTCGGCTGCGGTGACCGGACCGACTTCGTCAAGATCGAGTACGGCAGCGGCGGGAGCCAGGAGCTCTGCTTCGCCAACGCAGGCAGTGTGGGCCTCAACCTCCCCGACGCCTACCGGATCTCTTCGGGCAACAACCGGATCACCGTCGACTCGACGATCGGGGCCATCACCCTGGAGAAGTGGCAGGGCAAGAGGGTCGTCGACGGTTCGGTGACCATCACCCACCTACGGATCCACTGATCCACTGATCCACTGATCCGCTGACGCGCCCGCGCGTCCGAGGCACGGCACCGAAGGACGGGGCTCCGCGGCACGGGCCGCGGGGCCCCGTCCCGCTTCCCCCTCGGCCGCCCCGTCCCCTCCCCGCCGGAGCGGGGCCGGCCTCAGGTGGTGGCGCGGTCGGCGGCGAAGGGGCCGCCGGGGGCGAAGGCCAGGTCGGCGAAGCGCTCGCCGATGCGGCGGTGGGTGGCGGCGTCCGGGTGGAGCCCGTCGGGGAGCGGCAGCTCGGCGGAGTCGGCCTCGCCGTAGAGGTCGAGGCCGTCGAGGTGGTGCAGGTGCGGGTCCTCGGCCGCCCGCTGCTTCACGATCCGGGCCAGTTCCTCCCGGATGACGCGCAGGGTCAGCTTCCCGGCGGCGCGCTCGGCGGGATCGCCGGTGGCCCGGAACCGCAGCTTCCCCTCGCCGAGCGCGTCGAGGTCGAAGGCGAGGGGGCCCGGGGTGTCCTCGTGGAGCGGGCAGTGGACGGGGGAGACGACCAGCAGCGGCGTGGTGGGATGGCCCTCGCGGAGGGTGTCGAGGAAGCCGTGGACGGCCGGGGTGAAGGCGCGCAGCCGCATCACGTCGCCGTTGACCAGGTTGATGCCGATCTTGACGCTGAGCAGGTCGGCGGGGGTGTCGCGCATCGCGCGGGCGGTGAACGGGTCGAGCAGGGCGCTGCCGCCCAGGCCGAGGTTGACCAGCTCCACCCCGCCGCGGGCGGCGGCGAGCGCGGGCCAGGTGGTGGTGGGGCTCGCGGCGTCGGAGCCGTGGCTGATCGAGCTGCCGTGGTGCAGCCACACCCGGCGGCCCCGGTCCGGCGCGGGCTCGACGGGGGCGTCGGTGCGCAGGGCGAGAAGCTCGGTGGTCTCGTTGTGCGGCAGCCAGATCTCGATGTCCTTGGCACGGTCGGGCAGGTCGGTGAAGCGCAGGGTGCCGGCCGGGCCGGGCCGGAGCTCGGCGGCTCCGGTGGCCATGTCGACGGTCACGGTGTTGCCGCCGGAGACGGTGCCCTGGCCGGCCAGGCGGCCGTCGACGAGCAGGTCGTACACGCCGTCCGGGCGGGGCGGGGCACCGGTGTGGACCCGTTTGGTGGGCCGGGTGTCCAGCTCGACGGCGGTGGCCCGGGTGCGGAAGGCCAGCCGTACGCCCGAGGGCTGGGACTCGGCCATGGCGAGCTGTCCGTCGGCGCACTGGGCGCGGGCCCGGGCGGGCAGCCGGTGCGGCAGCAGGCCGTGCTCGGTGCGCTCCAGGTCGAGGGCGCCGCGCAGGAGTCCGGCGGTGACGGGCGTGGTGATCCAGTGGTGTTCGGGGTGCATGGTCTCAACCTGTCGATGACGTGTCGGTCGCTGGGTGCGGGCTGTCCGGTCCCGTCCGCGCGGGGTCGGCGGGGCGCCGGTGCGGGGTCAGGGCGCGGGCCAGTCCCGCAGCAGGACGTCGAGGGCGTCCAGGATCCGTGCCCAGGTCTCCTGGGTGTCGGGGGCGCTGTGGTCGAACCCGCCACCCAGTTCCAGGCTGACGTAGCCGTGGAAGACGCTGCCCAGCAGCCGGACCGCGTGCGTCCGGTCCGGCTCGGCCAGGTCGTAGCCGCGCAGGAGGGCCCGGGTCATCCGCGCGTGCCGGACGCCGGCGCTGCCGGCCGCCGTCTCGGGGTCGAGCCGGAGCTGGGCCGCGGCGTAGCGGCCGGGGTGCTCCCGGGCGTAGTCGCGGTAGACGTTCGCCAGGGCGGTCAGGGCGTCCTTGCCGGACCGTCCGGCCAGGGCGTCGGCGGCCCGGTCGGCGAGTTCCTCCAGGGCGAGCAGGGCGATCCTGGTCCGCAGGTCCTGGGAGCTCCTCAGGTGCGAGTACAGGCTCGCGACCTTGACGTCGAACCGTCTGGCGAGCGCCGAGACGGTCACCTGGTCGAAGCCCACCTCGTCGGCGAGCTCGGCTCCCGCCCGGGTCAGACGTTCCGCGGTCAGCCCCGCGCGCGCCATGGTCGTCCTCTCGTTTGCCTTACTCGATAATGCACCTCCCTAAAGGTATTAGGCAAATCGTCTGCCTGTTCACCGGATCGGTCATCGTTGTCGGTGGAACGCCGCGGCGTCCCGCCGCCGAAACGCCCGGGCCCGGCGCTCGCGCGCCGGGCCCGGGGCTCACCTGGGGGCTGGTCGGTGAGGGTGGGGGTCTGCCGGTTGTGCCACTGGGAGAGACTGGCGGACTTCTCGGAGTTGGGGTTGCCGGTGCAGGAGCCGAACGCATCCCCCAGCCAGGGCTGCTCGCCGTAGGCGCTGCTCAGCGGCTGCGCGCCGCTCTCGCGCGCGATGGAGCGGAAGGCACCCACCCCGCCGCTGCCGGACTCGATCGGCATGGTCAACGCGATGCGCTGGTCGAACGCGCCGGCCACGAAGGCGCCCCCGCCCGTAGCGCGCGCCGCGCTACGGGCGGGGGCCGACGGAGAACGCGTAGAACGTGGTGCTCGGATCGGCCCCGCGGACCCGGGCGTAGCCGTTGCCCCAGTACACCGTCCCGCCGGTGACCGCCGGACCGGACATGGAGGCGCCCTCGCCCTCGAAGTCCCACAGCAACTCGCCGGTGGCGGCGTCGAACGCGTACATGTGGTTGTTCAGGGACCCGGCGTACAGGACGCCGTTGGCCACGCTCACCGCCGCGATCGCGGTGCCCCCGTGCGGCTCGGGCACCTGCCAGATCACCTCGCCGGTGGCCGGGTCGAGCGCCCCGAAGGAGCTGTGGTCGATGGTCTGTCCGTCCGGCAGCTCGTGCTCGATGCCGTTCACGTTGCTCTCGGCGAAGTAGATGCGCTCACCGTCACTCGCGGTGCCCCACTGGATCCCGCCCAGCTCCGAGCCCGGGCCGACGGCCGAGCTCCACAGCACCTCGCCGGTGGTGGCGTCGAGCATCCAGTACTCGCCGCTCTTCTGCCCGGCGCCCACCGCCTTGCGGGCCTCGCCGTGCTCGCCGCCGGAGAGGGTGAACAGATGGGCGCCGTCGGCGAAGTCGTGGTCCGGGCCCGGGATCGGGCAGTTGTCCGGCGGGAAGCCGGGCAGGCAGTTGATGTTCCAGGAGTCGAAGCGGTCCTGGCCGGTGGACCACTTGATCTGACCGGTCCTCATGTCCAGGGCGATGAAGGAGTTGATCCGGTTCTCCGGCGGCAGGCACTCGGACGGTTCGCCGCCCGCCTCCTGGCACTCGGTCACGCTCCGCGGAACGGTGTAGTTGTTGCCCGAGGTGACGTAGACCGTCCCGCTCTCCGGGTCGACCGCCGGGCTCCCGCTCCAGATCGCCGCGCCGCTGAAGCCGTCGGCCGGGTCCTCCTGCTCGGGGATGGCGTACGTCTTCCACAGGACCTCGCCGGTCTCCGCGTCGGCGGCCACCACATTGCCCCGGAAGGTGCAGCACGGGTAGTCGGGGTCCGCCGCGGCGGGCTCCTCGTCCGAGGAGACGCTCTGGTACACGACGCCGTCGTACACCGTCGGCGACTGGGTGAGGATCGCGCGCGGGTGGTCGTCCACCGGGGTGTTCCAGCGCAGGTCGCCGGTGGCCGTGTCGACGGCGAGGAGCTGGGCGCCCTGCTGGGTGCCGATGAAGACGGTGTCGCCGACGACGGCGGGGCTGCTGCGCGAGACGGCGCCCTCGACGCCGGTGTACTCGGCGACGCTCCGGGACCAGATCACCTCCCCGGTCTCCGCGTCCACCTTCCAGAACCTCCCGCCCCAGTCGGGGTAGTAGACCGCGCCGTCCACCACGGCGGGCGTCGCGGAGACGTCGCCTTCGGTGGTCGCCGTCCACTTCACCGCGAGGTCGCCGGCGTTCGACGGCTTCAGGTGCCGCTCGAACGGGTTGGAGCGCGAGTTGGCGAGGTCGTGTCCGCCCATCGGCCACTGGTCCGGCCCGCCGGGATCGGGTCCGGTGGTGGCGGCCGCGCCGTCCGGCGCGGTGTCCGGGGGTGGCGCGGCGGCGGCGGGCGAGCCCGCCGTACCGACCAGGACCGCCAGGAACAGGGACAAGGCCGGGGATAACAGGCACCGTTTGCGTCGCATGGTCACCGTCCTGCCCCCTCCGACGGGGGCGCGAGATACCGACACTGACGACTTCCGACGGCGGGGAAGCTAGTGCGGAAGGAAGGAGTCCACAACGGCCGGTCCGCCGGTCAAGGCGCGCCGCGGCCATTCCCGGCGGGCCGCGCGCCGGGGCACTCCCGCCGCCGGGGTCGCGGGTCGCGGACCTGCGCGGGCCTCGCGGCGGTACGGAAGACGCCCGCCGCCCCCGCGCCCCGGCGGTACGGCCGACGCCCCGTCGTAACTCCGAGGTCGCCCACCCGCCACCGGGACGTCACCTTCGGCGGCCCGCGCCTGCTCCGCTCCGCCCCGAAACTGGCCGGGTGTCGCCGTGCCGGACCCGGCACGGCGACACCCGGCCAGGCGAGCGCCCTGTGGTCAGAGCCGCACGACCACCACGTGGTCGCCGCACAGCTTGCGCATGTCGTCCTCGTCGGAGGTGAAGACGGTGACCGGCCCGGGCTGCCGCAGGGCGACGGCGGCGAGGGCCGCGTCGATGGCGTACTTGTGACCGTGCAGGCCCGCACTCTTGAGCAGTTCAATGGCCTCTTTGGCGAGATCCTCGGGCACCGGCTCGATGTGGATGCGGGACAGCGCCCACTGCCAGGCGGGTTTGTACCGCGTCGGGTCGTATGCCTCGATCATGGTCATGGAGGTGGTCATGACCCGGACGCTTTGGCGTTCGGCCTTTTTGATCCGCAGACCCATGCGACGGTCGCCGCGCACCCACTGGGACAGGCCCTCGCTGTCGAGCAGGTAGGCATGCTCTCTGGCCATGGTCATGCGGCATCCTGATCCAGGCGGGGTGCCTGTCCGGCATCGGTCTGTCGTTCGCGGGCCAGCTCGGCGTGTTTGCGCTCGATCTCCCGATACTCGGCTTCGGCCTCGGCCATCTCGGCTTCCGTCACTTCGCCGTATTCGGATTCCCACCAGTCGACGGCTTCCTGGAGCCGTTCCCGTTCCTGCTGGCGCTCTATGGCGTGGGCGACGTACCGGCTGAAGCCGCCCGGGCCGACCTTGGCGCGGATGGCCTCGGCCAGCTCCTCGGGGAGGGTCACGGTGTACTTCTTGGTCGCCATGCCCGTGACGATACCGAGAGGGGGTGGCCTGCCCAAACCTAAAAGATGAAAGATCACCCTATTGGGTGTGCCCCGCTGTCGGTGCCCGTGCGGCGGCCGCGCACCGGTCCGCCCCTGGGCCCGGGAGCGGACCCGTTCACAGCTCCAGCAGCATCCCGTCCGCCGCCACCTCGGCGCCCGCCCGCTCCACGGCCCGCCGCTGCGGGGAGTCCGCGACCAGGGCCGGGTTGGTGTTGTTGAGGTGGGTGTAGAGCCACCGGGCGGACGGATACGACGCCCGGTGCGCCAGGCTGTCGGAGATCGGCAGATGCCCCATGTCCAGGGCCGTGGGGCCGGCGCCGGTCCGTTCCGTCATCTCGTCGTCGGTGAAGAACGAGCCGTCCAGCAGGACGCAGTCGGCCCCCTCGGCCGCCGCCGCGAGCGCGGGCGGCCACGCCGCCAGACACGGCGCGTAGACGAGCACCCCGCCGGTGCGGCGGTCGGTGAGGCGGTACGCCACCACCCAGTCGCCGGCGTCCGGCGCGCCGGCGGCGTACCGGGGCCGTTTGCGGCCGACCGGGACCGCCCGGACGGTCAGCCCGCCCGCCAGTTCCAGCTCCGTGTCCCCGGCCGGGCTCCACCGGAACCCGCCGTACGGGTCGATGACGCCGCGCACCGGCAGTGCCCCCAGCACGGTCGCCGTGCCGTGCACCGTGAAGTCCCGCGCCTCCCGCAGCGCGGCCAGCCCCAGGGTGTGGTCGAGTTCGGCGCTGGTGAGGAGGGCGCCGCGCAGGGGCGTCTGCCGCCGGGCCGGGCCGGGCGCCAGCTCGGGGGCGGCGAGAAGCTGGGCGCGGATGTCCGGCGAGGCGTTGACCAGCCACCACGCCGTGCCGTCGCCGCTGACGGCGAGGCAGTCCTGGGTGCGCCCGACGGCGGCGGCCCGTGCCGTGCCGCACACCTCGCAGGCGCAGTTCCACTGCGGCAGCCCGCCCCCGGCCGCCGTACCGAGCACCCGCACCCGCATGTCAGCCACCACCGCCCATGCGGCGCGGCACCGGGCGGCGGGTCCCGTCACCGGCGCGGGCCTCGGTGAGCGCCGCCGTCACCCGCCCGTGGTGCGGCGACAGTTCGCACACCGGGTCGGTGGCCGCCGCGTCGCCGGTGAGCTGGAACGCCTGGCAGCGGCAGCCGCCGAGGTCCTCGTCCTTCAGGGGGCAGCTCCGGCACGGCTCCCGCATCCAGCCCGTGCCCCGGAAGCGGTTGAACGCCTCCGACCGGTACCAGGCGTCCGCCAGCGAGCCGGTGCGCACACCGGGCGGCTCCAGGCCCGGGAGTTGTGCGGCGGCCAGGCACGGCAGGACGTCGCCGTTCGGCGCGACCACGAACATCCGGCTGCCCCAGCCCGCCATGCACGCCTTCGGCCGGGCCAGATGGTGGTCCGGGACGACGTAGACGATCTGCATCCGGTCGCCGTACCGCTCCTGGGCCTCGGCGGCGTCGCGCTCCGCGGTGGCGATCTGCTCCGGGGTGGGCAGCAGCACCGCGCGGTTGCGCAGCCCCCAGCCGTAGTACTGGGTGTGCGCGAGTTCCAGGCGGTCGGCGCCCAGTTCGGCGGCCAGCCGGGTGATGTCGAGCAGCCGGGCGACGTTCCCGCGGTGCAGCACCGCGTTGACGGTCAGCGGCAGGCCCGCGGCGGTGACCGCGGCGGCCACCTTGGTCTTGCGCGTGTGCGCGGGCAGGCCGGCGACGGCGTCGGCCGGGCCGGCCACCGCGTCCTGGAAGGAGAGCTGGACGTGGTCCAGCCCGGCGGCGGCCAGTTCGGCGAGCCGTCCGGCGTCCATCGGGATGCCGCTGGTGACCAGGTTCGTGTAGACGCCCAGCCGGTGCGCCTCGCCGACGAGGTCCGCCAGATCGCGGCGGAGCGCCGGCTCGCCGCCGGAGAAGTGCACCTGGAGCACTCCCAGGCGGCGGGCCTCGCCGAGCACCCGGAACCAGTCGCCGGTGCCGAGCTCGTCGCGGTAGGGGCGCATGTCGACCGGGTTGGAGCAGTACGGGCAGTGCAGCGGGCACCGGTACGTCAGCTCGGCCACCATGCCGATCGGGGCAGGATCCGGCGGCGGGTCCGGTGGCGGCCCGTCCGCCGGGGCGGTCGCCCCGGCGACCGGGGTGACCGGTACGGGTGCCGGCGGGTCGAAGTCCACCAGGTGCCGGCCGGCGACCTCCGCCACCACCGCCGCGACGTCCCCGGCGGCGACCCCGGCGTACTCGGCGGCCAGACCGGCGGCGATGGCGTCGACCGTCCGGGTGCCGTCGCACCGGGCGAGCACCGCGGCGGCCGACTCGTTGAGCAGCAGCACGCCCTCGGGGTAGAGCAGCGCCGGCCGGCCGCGTACGTCGTCGTACGCCAGGCGCACCCCGCGGCCCAGCGCCGGGCGGCCACCGGGCGGGACCGGCACCGGCGGCGTCACCGTACGCCCGCCGGCCGGCCCGCCGCGTACTCGACGGCGTCCAGCATGCCGCGCAGCACGTCGCACTTGAAGCCGAGCGCGGCGACGGCGCGGTCCTGCTGCTCGCGGGTGGCGCAGTGGTCCAGCACCAGGCCGAGGGTGTACTCGGCGTCCCCCTCCACCACCGGGATCCGGGTGGCGAAGTAGGCGTAGCCCTCGGGCTTGATCCAGGGGTAGTGGCGCTGCCAGGCGGTGATCCGGTCCGCCATGTGCCCGGGGGCGAACAGCTCCGTCAGACCGGCCGCGACGCCCTCGGTCCACGGCCGCGTCCGGCAGAAGTGCACATAGGAGTCGACGGCGAACCGCACCCCGGGCAGTACGTGCCGCTCCTCGCGGACCTCCTCCCGGGACAGGCCGACGGCCTCGGCGAGGACGAGCCAGTCCTCCAGCCCGCCCTCGCCGTCGTCGCGGCCGTCCTGGAACAGGATCCGTTCCGCCCACCGCCGCCGCACCGCGGGAAGCGGGCAGTTGGCGATGATCGCCCCGTTCTTCTGCGACAGGCACCGCTGGTAGTACCAGCGGTTGGCGACCCAGGAGCGGACCTCGTCCCGGGTGCACCGGCCCTCGTGCAGCCGGAGCTGGAACGGGTGGGTGTCCCAGTACCGCACGGACAGCCCGCGCAGGGCCGCCGTGAAGCCGGCCCGGGTCAGCGCTTCGGCCACGCGGGACGGGCCCCGGCGTAGGCGGTCACCTCGGCCCGCACCTCGCGGCACTCGACCACCGGGGGCTGCCAGGTGCGGCGGGCGGTGGCGGGCGGCGGTGCGGTGGTCGGCTTCTCGGTGCTCACGGGGATGTTCACGGGGGTCACCTTCCGATGCTCGGCGGAGTTCTCCGCACGCCGGTGGATCCGGAATACGGAAACCGTTGCGGGTTTGACGGAGTCAGCTGCGCGTCAAGCGTTCGGCACGTGCCGAATGGGAACGTATGTTTCCGCTGATTCCCCGTCAAGGTCGAGAATCGGCCGCCGGGAGCCGGGACTTTCCGGCCGGGCGAAGTGCCGTCAGGGCGACGGCGGCGCGGCAGGGCGCGGGAGGGTCACAGCCGGGTGGCCGTGCGGACCAGCTTGGCGAGGGCGAGGGAGCGGCTGTGCGCGGGCCAGGCGATGTGGGTGACGACGGGGGGCGCGTCGGCCAGGGGGACGGCGGCGTGCTCGGCCCACAGCCAGGCGCGGGCGGACTCGGGGAAGACCGCCACGGTGCGTCCGAGCGCGATGAGCTGGGCCAGTTGCGTCTGGTCGTGGATCTCGGGACCAGGCCCGGGCGGATACGTGCCGTTGCGCGCCCAGCGGGCGAGCGGAAGACCGGGGATGTCGGTGACGTCGGCCAGGGACAGGGTCCGGCGCGCGGCGAGGGGGTGTCCGGCGGGCAGGATGGCGATCTGCCCCTCGGTGCTCAGCTCCTCGCTGTCGAACCCGGCGAGGGAGTTGAACGGCTTGTGCATGAGCGCCACGTCGGCGCGGCCGTCGCGCAGCATCTCCCCCTGCTCACACGTGCCGCTCGGCAGCACCTCGACCTCGGCGGCACCCGGCTCGGCCGCGTAGGCGTCGAGCAGCTTGTGCAGCAGCTCGTGGGACGCGCCGGCCTTCACCGCCAGCACCAGACGGTCGCGGGGGCCGCCGGCACCGCCGGCACCGCCGGCGCGGCGGGTGCGGCGGACGGCGGCGGTGGCCGCGTCGAGGGCCGCACGGCCCTCGTCCAGCAGCACCTCCCCGGCGCCGGTCAGGGTGACGCCGCGGCGGCCGCGTTCCAGCAGGGTGACGCCGAGGCGCCGCTCCAACTGCTGGATCGCCCGGGACAGCGGTGGCTGGGCCATCCCGAGGCGCTCGGCGGCGCGGCCGAAGTGCAGCTCCTCGGCGACGGCCACGAAGTACCTCAGCTCGCGGGTCTCCACGGTGTCCATGGTCTCCATGAAGACAGGGTACGGCGGTGATACCCGCCGGGTATGACAGGACGCCGTATCGGTATTGGATGCGGCGGCGGTCCGCGGGCGAGCATCGACGGCACGGGCGAGACGCGGTCCGCGCCGGTGACGAACGGCGGACCAAGCGGCGAACAGCCCTCCGCGGTATCCGGTTCAGCAGGAAAGGCACAGCCATGAACACCCCCTCCGCATCGCTGCCCGGCGGCACCTGGGCCCTGGGCGATCTGACCGTCACCCGCTTCGGTTACGGCGCCATGCAGCTCGCCGGCCCCGGGGTCATGGGCCCGCCCGCCGACCGCGGCGGCGCGCTCGCCGTGCTGCGCGAGGCCGTCGCCCTCGGGATCACCCATATCGACACCGCCGGTGTGTACGGGCCGCGCATCACCAACCGGCTCATCAGGGAGGCGCTGCACCCCTACCCCGAATCGCTGCGCATCGTGACCAAGGTCGGCGCCGAGCGCGACCAGCAGGGCGGCTGGCCTCCGGCCCGCAAGCCCGAGGACCTGCGGCGCGCCGTCCACGAGAACCTGGCGGACCTCGGCCTCGACGTGCTGGACGTGGTCAACCTCCGGCTCGGCGACGCCCAGGGACCTCAACCCGGCTCGCTCGCCGAGCCCTTCGAGGCACTCGTCGAGCTCCAGCGGGAGGGCCTGATCCGGCACCTCGGCGTGAGCAACGCGACGGCGGAACAGGTCGCCGAGGCGCAGCGGATCGCGCCGATCGTGTGCGTGCAGAACATGTACAACCTCGCCCACCGCCAGGACGACGGGCTGATCGACGAACTCGCCGCCAAGGGCATCGCCTACGTGCCCTTCTTCCCGCTCGGCGGCTTCACCCCGCTGCAGTCCACGGCCCTGTCCGCGGTGGCCGACCGGCTGGGCGCGACGCCGATGTCGGTCGCCCTGGCCTGGCTGCTGCGGCGGTCGCCGAACATCCTGCTCATCCCCGGCACCTCGTCGGTGGCGCACCTGCGCGAGAACGCCGCCGGCGCGGGACTCCAGCTCTCCGAGGAGGACCTCGCCGAGCTGGACAAGATCGGCCGCTAGCGGGACGCGGCCCGGCCCCGGGCCGGGCCCCGCCCGCTCCCGCACCGGCGGACCGCCGTCAGCCGGGCACGGGCCCGTCACCGAGGCCACCGGGGCCACCGGGGCCGCCGGTGACGCCGCCGGTGACACGGAGCGCGCCGCCGGTGTCCATGCCCAGACGGGCGGCCAGGACGAGGGCGTCCTCGAAGGTCACGCCGTCCCCGGCCGGGTCCCCGGCCAGCCGGACGGCGGCCAGGGCGGGCGGGACCGCGCGGCGGTCGAGCAGCGCGTCCCACTGCCGCCGGGTGAGGGCCAGGTAGCGCAGGCCCGCCAGCTCCGCCAGGACGCCCGGCTCGGTGGTCCCGGCCCCGGAGAGGTCGAGACCGTGCAGGTGGGGAATGGTGCTCAGCGGGGCGAGATCGGCCGGGGCGGTGGTGCGCAGGGTGAGGGCGGCGAGGTGGGGGTGGCCCGCGAGCGGGGTGAGGTCGCCGCCGTCGAGGGTGACACGGAGGGATTCGACGGGCAGGCCGCGTACGGGCGCCAGGTCGGTGGTGGTGGAGCGGTTGAGGTTCAGCAGGCGCAGGCCGGGCGCGGCGGTGAGGGGGCCGAGGTCGACGGTGCCGGTGGCGTCGTTGACGTGGATGGCCTGGAGGGTGGGCGGGACCTCCGCCGGGATGCCGCCGACGATCTCCCGGGTGCCCGGGGCGCGGGCGGGCCCGCGCAGGGAGAGGAAGTCGTCCTCCTCCTTCTCGTAGGAGCCGCGCTCCAGCAGTTCCAGATGCTGGAGGAGCAGGGAGGAGACGGAGTCGGCGACGTACTCGGGACCCTCGCCGTAGTCGCGGCCGGTGGCGATGACCTGGCCGGGCCGCCCGTCACGGGCGGGGGCCGTGTCCACGGCGAGGTAGTTGCCGCCCCCGTCGGCGGCGAACCGTATCCAGCCGGGGTGGCCCCCGCAGCGGCGGACGGTGTCGGCGGGGACGGTGTCGAAGACCACCGCGTCCCACTCCAGGTCCCAGCCGAGCCAGGGGCGGTCCTGCCACTCGCGCCCGTCGGCGTACTCGGCGACCAGGTTCTCCAGGGACAGCCAGGCGTGGTTCCCGATGAGATGGCGGTGCCGGTACCCGATGCCGTCCCCGTCGGTGATCAGGTACAGCGCCCGCAGGTCGGCGGGCAGCGGGCGGCCGAGGCGGCGCTCGGCCTCGTCGAGCGCGGCGGTGGTGGCGGGCGGGGGCAGCTCCTCGGGGTGGCCGAGGACGGCGGCGCGCCGTTCGAGATACGCGCGGAACCTCGTCGCGGCCGACTCCGGGTCGCCGGCCGGGGCGGCGGTGCCCGCCTCCTGCCGCAGCCCGGGCTGCGGCAGGAGGTAACCGGGATCCAGCACGATCTCGTATCCGCCGCCCGGCCCGCTCACGTGGCCGACGGCGTCCGTGAACACGGTGAGCCGGTACTCGCCGGAGGGCCGGCAGTCCATCTCCCAGGAGACGGGCTCCCAGCCGCGCTCCTCGCGCACCGCCGCCGCGAGCTCCCTCAGCAGGGAGTGCATGTCGGACGGCAGCGCGGTGGCGCGGACCCCGGGGACCGTGTAACCGCCGCCCATGCTGCTTCCACCGCCGCCCGCGTGGCCCGAGAGCACGGCACGTGCCCAGCCCTCCGGCGCGTCGGCGACGATTCGTCCGGCCATGTGGCGGGCCACCTGCTCGACCATGTGCTGCTGCTCCCCGTGCTGTCGGCGACACCGGTCATCCTGGCAGGCACCGCTGACACCGGCTCCCGCGACGACGTGGGCACGGACCCGGGGACCGGGTCCGTGCCCACGTCCGCCCCTGCCGGGCGGCACCCCTACCGGGCACCCCTACCGGCACCCCTACCGGCACCCCTACCGGCGGCGCGGGGCGGAGAACGCGTAGAACGTCCGGCTCGGGTCGCCCAGGCCGATCCGGGCGTAGCCGTTGCCCCAGTACACCGTCCCGCCGGTGACCGCCGGGCCGGCCGCCGAGGCGCCCTCGCCCTCGAAGTCCCACAGCAGCTCACCGGTGGCGGCGTCGAACGCGTACATGTGGTTGTTCAGCGAGCTCGCGTACAGGACGCCGTTGGCCACGGTCACCGCCGCGGTCGCGGTGCCCTGGTGCGGTTCGGGCACCTGCCACAGGATCTCCCCGGTGGCCGGGTCGAGCGCGCCGAAAGAGCTGTGGTCGATGGTCCGGCCGTCGGGCAGTTCGTACGGCAGGCCGTTGATGTTGGTCTCGGTGAAGTAGACGCGCTCGCCGTCGGTGGCCGTACCCCACTGGATGCCGCCGAACTCGCCGCCCGGGCCGACGGCCGAGCTCCACAGCACCTCGCCGGTGGTGGCGTCGAGCATCCAGTACTCGCCGCTCTTCTGCCCGGCCCCCACCGCCTTGCGGCCCTCGCCGTGTTCGCCGCCGGAGAGCGTGAACAGGTGCGCGCCGTCACCGAAGTCGTGGTCCGGGCCGGGGATGATCGGACAGTTGTTGGGCGGGAACTGGGGAAGGCAGCCGGTGTTCCAGGAGTCGAAGCGGTCCTGGCCGGTCGCCCACTTCACCTCGCCCGTCCGCATGTCGAGGGCGATGAACGAGTTGATCATGTTCTCCGGCGGCAGGCACTCGGTCGCCGTACCGCCCGCCTCCTGGCAGTCGGTGACGCTCCGCGGAACGGTGTAGTTGTTGCCGGTGGTGATGTAGACCGTCCCGCTCTCCGGGTCGATCGCCGGGGTACCGCTCCAGGTCGCGGCGCCGGAGAAGGCGTCGGACGGGTCCTCTCCCTCGGCCCCCTCGGGAGTCGTGTAGGTCTTCCACAGCACCTCGCCGGTCGCCGCGTCGGCGGCCACCACGCTGCCCCGGAAGGTGCAGCACGGGTAGTCCGGGTCGCCCGCGGCGGTCTCCTCGTCCGAGGAGACGCCCTGGTACACCACGCCGCCGTACACCGCCGGGGACTGGGTCAGGATCGCGTACGGGTGGTCGTCCACCGGGGTGTTCCAGCGCAGCTCGCCGGTGGCCGTGTCGATCGCCAGCAGCCGGGCGCCCTGCTGGGTGCCGATATAGACGGTGTCGCCGACGACGGCGGGACTGCTGCGCGAGACGGCGCCCTCGATCCCGGTGTACTCGGCGACGCTCCGCGACCAGATCACCTTCCCGGTGCGGGCGTTGACCTTCCAGAACCTCCCGCCCCAGTCGGGGTAGTAGACCGCGCCGTCCACCACGGCCGGGGTCGCGGAGACGTCGCCCTCGGTGGCCGCCGTCCACTTCACCGCCAGCTCGTCCGCGTTGGACGGCCCCAGGCGCCGCTCGAACGGATTGGAGCGCGAGTTGGCGAGATCGTGCCCGCCCATCACCCACCGGTCCGGCCCGCCGGGCCGCCCGGGACCGGTGCCGGTACCGGCCGCGCCGTCCGGTGCGGCGACGGCGGGCGTGCCCGCCACCCCGACCAGGGCGGCCAGCAGGAACGACAAGGAAGCCAGGAAGTACCGCTTGTGTCGCATGGGCATGCCCCACCCCCGCCCGTCCGGGCGCTCGGGAACCGACTTGACGGCGAGAAAGCTAATGTCCACCCGGAGAAACCACAACGGGGTGATCCGGGCATCCGGCCCCGCCCCGTGGCCGGTTCCCGGGGGTGCGTCCACGGCGGAGCAGCGGAGTTCCCGGCCTGGTCCCTCCGGGACGCTGTCCTGGGGCAGCCCCGGGAACGGAGCGTTCCCGCCCCGGCCGGCTTCGGCCCCTGGACGACCGGCGAGCGGCCGTGCCGTGGGCCGGCCGCGGTCAGAGATGACTGACCAGCGCCGCCCCGAAGGACTCGACCGCGAGGTACGGGTTGAGATGGGGGTGACGGCTGCCGACGGCGACATCCCGCCAGTACCTCTGGAGTGGGTTCGAGGTGTCGAACCCACTCGCGCCGTGCAGATCGAGCATGAGCTCCACCGCGGCCCGGCAGTCCCGGCCGGCGTCCGCGAGGTCCACGTGCAGACGGGGCCTGTCGGCAGCGGACAGGCCGTTCGTCTCCGCCTCCCGGGCGACCGCGAACATGGTCCGCTCGGCGCGGCTCACCAGATGGGTCGCCTCCGCCAGCCACTGCCTGGCCGCGGGGGACTCACCCATCCGGGAGTAGTCGCTCATGAACGGCTTCCGGTCCGAGGCGAACATCTCGCCGATCGCGTCGAGCGCACCTCTGGCCGCCCCCACGACCGGGCCCAGCGTGGTGATCGAGTACAGCAGGAGATCCTTGAGAGGGAAGGGCTCCACTGCCGCGACACGCTCAGCCGGCACCAGCAGGTCCGCCGCCACCAGAGTGTGACTTCCGGTACCGCGCATACCGGCCATGTGCCAGGTCCGCTCGACGGTCAGGTCGGCCACCGGTATCACGGCGAGTGAGAAAGCACTCTCCACCAGCACGGCGAGCACGGCCCAGGCCGCGTCCTCGCAACCCGATACGTTCGGCCAGCGGCCACTGACGCGTACGCCGTCGGCCACCCTTTCGCCACGGCCCGCGGGAAGGCCCGATCCGCAGGAGAGCGCGTCCGGATCGGCGAAGAAGTCCCGCACCGGCGCGGCCGGGAACGACATCGCGACAAGGTTCTTCGAGGTCGCGCAGGTCCCGGCTATCCAGGCCGTGGACGGGCAGGCCCGGCCGAGGACGGTCAGACAGCGGGCCACGCCGCTCACGTCCGCCCAGGCGCCTCCGGATTCCCGCGGCGTCCGCAGCGCGAGGACTCCCTCACCGCGCAGCGCGGCCAGACTTTCCGGGGCCGGGCGGTCGGCCGCCTCCGCCTGCTGGGCATGGGCGCGGAGGATCTTGTTCGTCGCGTTGTCCGCCGAGTAATCGATCATGGCGTCGACCCAATCACCCGCCGCCGGTGGCCGGACATGTCCGAGCGGTACCGGCTCATACGAGGTTGGCCGCCCGCGCCGATACGATCGCCCACATGGACCTGGTGAGCGAAGTGATCCGCACGGTGCGCGTCGGGCGTCCGGGCGGCCGCGTCATCAGGCAGTCGAACTCCCGGGGCCTCCGGTTTCCCGCCTTCGCCGGCACCGGGTTCCACATCATCCTGCGGGGCACCTGCTGGCTGATCACCGCGGACGAGGAACCGGTGCCGCTGCGTCCGGGCGACGTCGTGCTCACCGCCACCGGTTCCGAGCACGGCCTCAACCGGGTCCCCTGCGCCCTCGGAGGCCTGCCGCCGGCCGTGATGGGGCCGATCCCGCCGGCGCCGGGACCGTTCGACTTCGAGTTCCTGTGCGGGGTCTACCGCCTCGAGCACGGCTCCGCCCCGCAGTACCTCAGCGCCCTGCCTCCTCTGATGACGGTGTCGCCGGACTACGACCGCCTGCCCCACCTGCGGACGTTGACCGACCTCCTCAGCACCGACGTGTCCGGCACGCAGCCGGGTACGGCGGCGACCCTGCCCGCGCTGCTGGACCTGATCCTCGTCCACGTGCTCCGCCAGTGGCACGAGCAGCAGGGTGCGGCCGCATGGCCGGAGACGGACGATCCGGCCGTCGCCGCCGCCCTCCGGATGATCCATGAGAACCCGCGGAGGCAGTGGTCGGTGGCCCGGCTGAGCGAGGCGGCAGGGCTGCCCCGGGCGGCGTTCACCAGGCGCTTCACCGCGGCGGTGGGCCGGCCGCCGATGGCCTACCTGATCGGCTGGCGGCTGGGCCGTGGCGCCCGGCTGCTCCGGGAGACCGACGCCACGCTGGCCACGATCGCCCGCGAGGTCGGGTACTCCACGGAGTTCGCCTTCTCGGCGGCGTTCAGGCGCGAGTACGGGGTGTCGCCGGGGCGTTTCCGCCGCGCCCCGGCGGACTCCTTCATCTCCGGCGGCGCTTCCCCCGGAACCGGGAACGCGCGCTGAGTGCCTGCCGGCCGGCTCGGCGTCCGTCCGCGACAGTCCGGCGCGGCGAGCCCGGTGACCCCGGCGGTCAGCCTCGAAGGTGCCGGAGGCCGACCGTCGGCAAGGGGCCCCGGCTGACCTCGGACGGCAGCACGAGGCCGAACTCCCGCTCCAGTGCCAGCAGCGCCATCTCGGGGGCAGACCACTCGTCGGATTCCTCGTTCTCCTCCCGGAAGAATCCGATGGCTGCGAGAGCACGGTTGAGCCGGGAGGGGTCGGTGCCCTTCGCAGGCTCGAACATCCAGTCGTCGTAGTGGGCCATGAGTTCGCCGTTGCTCGCGTGAGCGATCCGGGTCGTGCTGTCGAGGAGCTTCCAGATGGAGACGGCCTCGGTGCCCATTGACAGCCGGGTGAGCACAGGCGTCCGGAGCAGTACGCCGTGATCGTCGACGTCAAGCAGGAAGGTCCATTCTCCGCTGTGGCACACACGTGCCGCCGGGTTCTCGTGACCGTGGCCCAAGCGTTGGATCGCTTCTTGAGGCGTGTAGTGCGGATACGGGGCCCGGTCGGTGACGCCCAGCCGTGACAACACTTCGTCAGGCGAGAGATCCCGCACACAGGTGAGGCCGAAGTGGTCCAGGGGAACACAGTCGGCGAGAGCCGGAACCGTCAACACTCCTCCTACAGCGCCGTGAACGTCGCGTCACGAGTCCGCGCCTCACCCGGACAGTACCGGAGGCCGGCGTAGCCACGGGCACAGGTGAACGGCATGCGGCCCGTCGGGCGTCTCCCCGGTGCCACGCTCACGATCCCTCCGCGAGCCCGCCGTCGGCTTGAGCGCCGGCCTTTCCGGCCGTCAGGCAGGTGGCCAACTCCGCAGGGCCATGTCGGCCACCTGCTGGAGGTCGTCGCGGGGGGCGCCGCCGGCGGCCTGGACGGCGATGCCGTTCGCCACGGTCATGAGATAGCGGGCGAGCAGCCCGGGGTCGGTGTCGGGGGGCAGGTCGCCTTCGTCGACGGCCTGCCGGAACCGGTCGCGGAGGAGGGCGAGATGCCCGTCGCGCCAGGTGGTGAGGGTGTCGCGGGCACCGGCTCCCGACTCGCCGGCGGCGAGGGACCCCTGGACGCCGAGGCATCCGGCGGGGCAGCCGGGGCGGGTGGTGGCCCGGACGGAGCCGTTGAGGAACGCGGCGGCCACCTGCCGGGCGGTCGGCTCCCGCAGGGCCCGGGCCCCGTAGGAGGCGGGACCTTCGGTGTAGCGCTCCAGGGCCTTGCGGAACAGTTCCTCCTTGTTGCCGAAGGCCGCGTACATGCTGGTGCGGGTGATGCCCATGGCGTCGGTCAGGTCGGTGAGGCTGGCGCCTTCGTAGCCCTGTTCCCAGAAGACCCGCATGGCCTGTTCGAGGGCCTCGTCGGTGTCGAACCCCCTGGGCCGGCCGACCGGTGCCTTCCGCCGTGTCTCCATGCCGTCGATCCTACCTCTTCCGTACCGATCGGTGCGGATGTGCTACGGTCTTGTTCAGTACCGATCGGTGCTGAATTCTCTGGAGGTCATTGACATGGGGCAGCTCGAAGGCAAGACCGCCGTCGTCACCGGCGGCAGCACCGGGATCGGCCTGGCCACCGCCGTCCGGCTGGCGGCCGAGGGCGCGCACGTCTTCATCACCGGTCGGCGCAAGGCCGTGCTGGACGCGGCCGTCGAGACCATCGGCCCGGCGAGCGCCACCGCGGTGGCGGGCGACATCTCCGAACCGGCCGACCTGGACCGGCTGTACGACACGGTCCGCGCCCGGGGCCGGGGCCTGGACGTGCTGTTCGCCAACGCCGGCATCGCGTCGTTCGCGACACTGGAGCAGATCACCGAGGCGCACTTCGAGGAGACCTTCGGCGTCAACGTCCTGGGCACGGTGTTCACGGTGCAGAAGGCGCTGCCGCTGCTCAACGACGGCGCGTCGGTGATCCTGAACTCCTCGGTGCGCGCCGACGACGGTGTCGCGGCGTTCGGCACGTACGCGGCCTCCAAGGCGGCGGTCCGGTCCTTCGCCCGGACCTGGGCCAACGAACTCAAGGACCGCGGTATCCGGGTCAACGTGGTCTCCCCGGGCACCATCGACACTCCCGCACTCGACGCCGTGGCCGCGGGGGACGGGCCCGTCACCAAGGCACAGTTCGCCGCGGGTGTCCCCCTGGGCCGGATCGGTCGTCCGGAGGAGGTCGCCAGCGCGGTGGCTTTCCTCGCTTCCGAGCAGAGCAGCTTCATCCTCGGCGCCAACCTGTACGTCGACGGCGGTGAGAACCAGCTGTGACCGCGCGGGCGGCGCCCGCCGCGTGATCACCGGCGACGCCCGGCCCCGTCCCTCCTCCGGCTCGGGACGGCAGGGGCGCCGCCGTGTGTCGGTGTCGCGTCCTAGGGTCACGGCATGACCGACACCGACCCCGCCGCTTTCGACGCGGCATGGGACCGCTTCTCCTCCTGGCTGTCCGCGCACGCTCCCGTCGACCACGCGGCCCTGCTGCCGCCCGCCACCGCCGAGGAGATCGCGGGGCTCGAAGCGCGCCTCGGGTTCCCGCTCCACCCCCAGCTGAGGGCACTCCTGCGACGGCACAACGGCGTCATGGAGCACGTGGAGCCGGACAACCTCCACGCCGGAGCCTTCCTTCCGATCGGACACCGGCTCAATACGGTGGACCACATCGTCCTCCAGCACGGAATTCTGGAGGACGGGCTGGCGGACCTTCTTGCCGAGGGGGTCGAGACGGAGGACGAACCCAGCAGCCACGCCCACCAGTGGGTGGCCTTCGCGCACCCCAACGACGGCGGGATCACCTTCATCGACCACTGCCCCGGCCCGGCCTACGGGCACGTCTACGAGATGGGCATCGGCTCGGGGGCCGTCGAACCCACCAAGTGGGCGTCCAGTCTGGCCGGGCTGTTCGACGCCCTGACCGAAAGCCTGGAGACCGGCGAGCCCTTCCGGCGGTACTGGTGGCCCACGCCCTACGAGCTGCCCTCGGGGCACTTCTGTCTCGACTGGGACCACCGCCCTCCGGCGGAGCGTGACGGCAGCCGGGGCTGGCCGCCGCCCCGCCCGCTCGACGCACCCCTCCGGCCGCCCTCGCCCGCCAACAGGCGGGGGCTGGGCCGCTGTCTGGGGCCGCTCATTCCCCCGCGGGCCTCCCAGGTGTCCGGGGCCGCCGTACGGAATCAGGCATCCACCTCTCCGGCCGGACCGCTCCACGCGAGCGGCAAGGTCGTGACCGCCCCCGAGGGGCCCGAGGACCCCCGTCGCTAGGGGCCTTGCCGGGCGGCCGCGTCGCTCACGGCATCACGGCTCCTCCCGCATCCAGGTGAGCGTGATGCGCATGTCGCTGAACCGCCAGCCCGCCGGGGTCCGTACGGCGGTACCCGCGATACGCAGACCGCTCGTCCGGTGGGGTGCTTCGCCGGTGCGGTAGAAGTGCACGAGCTGGTTCGCGGTGGCCTCCGCCCGGTCACCGTCGACGTGCACCAGCACGTCCCCGTGCATGTGCTGGGTGTGCTCTCCCTCGACCTGGCTGCGCCTCAGGTGGACGGTCACCTCGTCGAGGCCGTGCAGCTCGCCCCGCGGCGAGCGCACCGTGACGTCGCGGTGGTAGACGGTGGCGGCGTCCTCGTGGCGGTGCTCGTCCAGCAGGTTGGCCAGGCGGGCGAACAGCTCGGCGATCTCGGCTCGGTCGGCGGTCCGGGTGGCGGTGGGCATGACGACTCCTTCGACTGCTTCCATGATGTTGGCGCAACCAACATTACAGACGGAGTGTTGGTCGCACCAGCATTCGCGCGGATAGGATGGCCGCCATGGACGAGACCCCCGGGCGCCTGACGGCGAAGCCGAGTTGGCTGATCACCCAGTTGGCCGTGCACGCCCGCCGGCTGGTGTTCGACGGCTTCGCCGCCGCCGGGGCGCGCGGGTACCACTACCGCATCCTGGCGGCACTGCACGAGTTCGGGCCCGCGAGCCAGGCGGAGCTCGGCCGCCGGTGCCGCATCGATCGCAGCGACGTCGTGGCGGCCGTCAACGAACTGGCCGAGCAGGGCTTCGCCGTCCGTGCACCGGACCCGGACCACGGGCGGCGCAACAGGGTGACGCTCACCGACGACGGGCTCCGGCAGCTGCGGCGCATGGACGGCGTACTCGACCAGGTGCAGGACGACCTGCTCAAGCCGCTCTCGGTCGAGGACCGGCAGACCCTGACCCGCCTGCTCGGCCGAGTCCTCGCCCAGTACGAACCGGAGTGACCACCGCCCCGCCCCACTCAGGGCACCAGCACCACCCTGCCGAACACCTCCCCCGCGTCCATCCGGCGATGGGCCGACGCCGCCCGGTCCAGCGGCAGCACCTTGTGCACGACCACGCGCAGGTTCCCGCGCGCGGCGGCGAACTGGCCCGCCGCGCCCAGCAGACCGGCCGGCTGCGCCCCGGCTTCGTCGTCGACGGCCTGGTCTTCATGCTCCTGGCCCACCGGGGCACCCAGGACACCCCGCGTGCCGCCCGCGTCACGGCCTCCCGCCGCTTCGCCGCCTACGTGATCGAGGCGTTCCGCGCCGCACCGGAGACGGAAGCGCCCCCGCCGCTGCCACCGGCACCGCGCCTGCTGCTCACACCCCCGCCCGGCGGGCCGTAGCCCCACCACCGGGCAGGCTGCCGCGCCTTGCGCCCGGCAGCCTGCGTTCCAGGCTCCGGCCGGGGGCACGGAGACCGGCCGGTCGGGCGGCGGACGCGGCGGCCATGACGCGGAGGCGGGGTTCTCGGCCCGGCCGGCTTCACAGGTACCCTCTGTCACAACGTCATTGCGGCCCGACGGGCTTCCGCTCCACTCCGTGGAGCCTTCCCAGGACATGCCCCCACCCGCACGAGTTCCTTCGTGCTGCCCGGGGGCTTTTCTTGCTGTTCCGCGCGTCCGCCGAGACGGTCGCCGTCATGGCGCATGACGGCTCGCTCTTCTTCCACCTCACCGAACAGTTCACCCGTGCGCACGGCCACCGCCCCGGCCCCTCCGAGGCGCTGTCCTGGGAACGGAGCATCCCCGCCCTGGCCGCCGCGCTCAATGACGCGGGACTGGGCGGCGTGGAAGTCCTGCTCGAGTACGCGCTGCCGCTGAACAGCAAGCGCGCCGACGCCGTGCTCGCCGGGGTGCACCCGGCCACCGGGGAGCCGTCGTACGTCGTGGTCGAGCTGAAGCAGTGGGGGCAGGCCACCCCGGACGAGGACGACCCGCACCTGTGCCACCTCGACGCCTACGCACACCCCGTCCTCAACCCCGCCGAACAGGTCCGCCGCTACTGCGAGTACCTCGTCAACTTCAACGGTGCCGTCGCCGAGCACCCGGAACGTGTCAGCGGTGTCGCTTACCTCCACAACGCCACCGAGTTCGGCGTCAGCGGCCTGCGCGAGATCGAGACCGACGACCGGGGACAGCTCTACACCGCCGAACGCCGGGGTGAGTTCCTCGACCACCTGCGCGCCAGACTGAGCGACAGGCACCCGGGCGCCCACGCGGCCGACGAGCTCCTGGCGGGCAGGACGGTTCCCTCCCGGCAGCTGATGTCCGTCGCCGCCCAGGAGGTGCGCGAGCGCGAGCAGTTCGTCCTCCTCGACGAGCAGCAGGTCGCGTACCGCATGGTGCTCAACGCCGTCCGCCGGGCGAAGCGGTCCGACCACAAGGAGGTCGTGATCGTCACCGGCGGCCCCGGCACCGGCAAGAGCGTCATCGCGCTCTCCCTCCTCGGCGAGCTGTACCGGCAGGGTGTCCCGGCCCTGCACGCCACCGGGTCCCAGTCGTTCACCAGGACCATGCGCAAGGTCGCCGGGGCCCGCAAGCCCGCGGTGCAGAGCCTGTTCAAGTACTTCAACAGCTTCACCACAGCCGAGAAGAACTCCCTCGACGTGCTGATCTGCGACGAGGCCCACCGCATCCGCGAGACCTCCGCCAACCGCTACACCAGGGCCGAACACCGCACCGGCAGATCGCAGGTCGACGAACTCCTCGACACCGCACGCGTCCCCGTCTTCCTCCTCGACGAGCACCAGGTGGTGCGACCCGGCGAGCTGGGCACGGTCGCCGAGATCAGGGCGGCCGCCGCCGTGAAGGGCCTGGACTGCCATGTGGTGCCGCTGGACAGCCAGTTCCGCTGCGGCGGCAGCGACGCCTATCTGCGCTGGGTGGTACGCCTCCTCGGTCTGGAGCCGGGCGGCCCGGTGGCCTGGGAGCCCGACGACCGCATGCGGCTGCTGGTCGCCGACGGCCCGCGGGAGATGGAGGAGTTCCTCGCGGACCGCCGGGACCACGGCTACGGCGCCCGGATGTCCGCCGGCTACTGCTGGCGCTGGTCCCCGGAACCCAGGCCCGGCGAGCCGTTGCCGCTCGACGTGGTCATCGGCGACTGGGCCCGCCCCTGGAACCTGCGCGGCGACCGCTCCGTCTCCGGCGCGCCCCCGGCCGCGCTGTGGGCCACCGACCCGGCCGGTTTCGGACAGGTCGGCTGCGTCTACACCGCGCAGGGCTTCGAGTACGACTGGTCGGGCGTGATCATCGGCCCGGACCTGGTCTGGCGCGACGACCGCTGGGTCACGGACCGCACGGCCTCCAAGGACCCGGTCTTCAAGAGGACCACTCCGGACGACGACGTGGACCGCCTGATCCGCAACACCTACAAGGTGCTGCTGACCCGGGGCATGGTCGGCACGGTGCTCTGCTCCACCGATCCCGAGACGCAGCGGAAGCTGCGGGAACTGGCCGGAGGGAGGCGAGAAGCAGCCGCGGTCTGACCGGACGGCGCGACCGCGCCGCCGGGGCGGCTCCGCCGGACCCGCCCCGCGCACCACGAACGCACCGGCGCCGGTGCCCGCACCCGGGACCGGCCGCCCGCACCACCCGTACCCGCACTGCGGCCCGACGGGCTTCCTGCCACAGGACACGCCCCCACCCGCACGAGATCACTCGTGTTCTGGGGGAACCACCTCGTGTCCATGCTCCTGCTGAAGCTCTCGGCAAGGGACTTACTCACACTGAACGAACGCCGCGGAATGGTGCCCCACCTCGCCGCGCGATGGAAGCACTTCCAAGGAAGCAAGGTGTCGATCGGCGAGAGCTCGGCGTGGGCGGAGAGCCTGATCACCCTGGCGAAGGACCTGATGGCGGCCGGCCGCGGCAACGTGGAGATGGTCGTCGAGTGCGCGGCGACGACCCAGGAGGACGGCCGGCCCGGCGGCCCCCGCCTCATCGACGTGGTCCTGGTCGGCCGCCACCCCGACAGCGGGCGCGTCTCGGTCCAGCTCGTCGAACTGAAGCGCTGGTCGAGGGTGACCCGGGTGGAGGAGGCCACCGCCGAGCTGGTGTACGTGCCGGGGCTGGACGGGGAGGGCAAGGAGAAGAAGCACCCGGCCGTACAGCTCCGCGAGTACTACGAACTCTTCACCGGGAAGACGGGCCCGCTGAGCGGACTGTCCTTCGAGTGCGGGGGCTTCGCCTACCTGCACAACGCGTCCGATGAGTCCGTGCGGCCGCTGCTCGGTCTCGACGCGCCCACCGGAATCTACGCCCGCACCTACACGAACGACGGCCGCAAGCAGCTCTTGCAGGACCTGCGCGGGTACTTCGCGGCGGACGGCGGCGCCTCCGAGGCCGAACTGCTGCTGCAGCGGATGGGCTTACGGAACACCCCGCTACTCGACGCCATGATCAACTCGCGTGGTGAGGACACCGTGTTCACACTGCGCGGCGGGCAGCGGGAGGTCGTGGCGGACGTCCTCAGGACCGCGCGCCTCGTCCTCGACGACCCGGACCAGGCACCCCTCCTGCCCAGCCCGAAGAAGGCCGTCTTCCTGGTGACCGGCGGCGCCGGCACGGGCAAGAGCGCCATCGGCCTGGAACTCAAGGCACGCTTCGAGGCCGAGGGCCGGAGCGTCAGGTACGCCAGCGGCTCCCGCGCCTTCAACGGGGCGATGCAGGAGCACGTGGGCTACGGCGACCGGGAGTTCCGGGAGAGCTTCACCTACTTCAGCAACTTCGTCACCCCGCCCGAACCCCCGCTGGACGTGCTGCTCTGCGACGAGGCGCACCGGATCCGGGCGCGTACCACCAACCGGTTCTGGCCACCGGAGAAGTGGGGGAAGCAGCCCCAGGTGGACGACCTGCTGGACGCCTCCCGCCTGACGGTCTTCTTCCTGGACGAGGGGCAGTCCCTCAGACCCGACGAGGTGGGCACGGTGGAGCTGGTCCAGGACGCCGCGGAGCGCCACGGGGCCGACCTGCGGCGCTACCACCTGCGGGAGCAGTTCCGGTGCGGCGGCAGCGACGCCTATCTGCGCTGGGTCCACGGACTGCTGGGCCTGTCGGGGGAGGAACCGCGGGAGTGGACGCCGGACGGGCTGATGCACCTCGAGATCGCCGACACCCCCGGAGAGCTGGAGCGGATCATCCTGGCGGAGGGCCGCGCCGGAGCCTCGGCGCGCATGGTCGCCGGCTACTGCTGGCCCTGGAACAAGCCGCAGGGCGCGGAGCGGCGGCTCGAGGCGGACGTCCGCATCGGGGAGTGGCACCGTCCCTGGAACGCCGACAGCGGAACGTTCTGCGAGGGCGGCGACGCCCCGCCGTCCAAGATCTGGTCGGTGCACGAGAACGGGATCGGCCAGATCGGCTGTGTGTACACGGCGCAGGGCCTCGAGTGGGACTGGTGCGGCGTGATCATGGGTGACGACATGGTGCGCCGCGGTGACCGGTGGGTGTTCCGGCGCGGAAAGAACCGGAAGGACGAGACCGGGCTCAAGAGGCTCCTGGCGCCCGGCTCCCAGGACTCGAAGGTGAACACGAGCAGGCTGAGCGACGCCGAGTTCGAGCGGTGCGTGCGCCACGCCTACCACGTGCTGCTGACCCGGGCGAGCCGCGCCACGGTGCTCTACTCCACGGACGAGGAGACACGGGCCTACCTGAAGAAGCTCGCGGGGAACATCCGGATCGACGGACTCCGCCCCACCTGGGAAAACCTTCCGGAGGAAGCGCGCGTCCCGCACCAGCGGCGCCCCGGCCGCGGCGGGAGGAAGAAGCGCAGGCAGAGCAGTAAGGCCAAGAAGGAACTGGGGAAGCAGAGCGAGCTGTTCTGAGGACCGCCGAGGCCGCCCAGGCCGCCGGGCACCGCGTCCGGCGGTGGCGGGCAGCGGCAGGGGTGGCGGGCTCCCGGGCCCGCCACCCGCCCGTCCTCAGACGAGCCAGCGCGCTGCCGCCGTCAGCGCCTCCAGCACGAGGCTGGAGACGACTCCGGCGCCGGCGCCCACCAGCACCTCGCGGAACCAGTTGCGACGCGGGGGCCTGTACTCGACAGGGTTCATACGGGACCACTCCTCGGACGTGAGTCGGGAACGGCAGGAGACGCCCTACCGGGCATCGGCCCTCACGCGAGTGAGGTCCACATGGTGGATCCGCCGTCCGTCACCACGGCCGGTGAAGGAGGTCCTGAGAACTCCGCCTCGTACCCTCCGGGAAGGTGCGCAGCGCGCAAAAACCTTATCCCACGCGGCACTTGGGCGCGGCCTGTTATCGGCCGGGTGCCCGGCCCCGCACCGTGGGGCCGGCTTGGAGCACGCGCTGCCGCCGGAGCACGGGCACATCCGCACTCCCGGCCCGGGGCAGACCCACGGTGTGCGGACCTCCGCGTCGGGCCGCAGGACCGCCGGCAGGCCGCAACCGACGTGCCAGGCCCTCGCTGCCCCGCTGCGGGAGGTGGCGCATGACGGCGTCAGACTCGGCAGCAGCGATCCCGAAGCTCGGATATGACCGCTTTCTCGGGCTTGTTGATGTCACCGTCCACCGCTGCCACCCGGTCGGCCGCGTCGAGGAGATCGCTCAGGTCCCCCGGCTCGGCGTCTATGCGCTCCCACACCTCGGCGGGGTCGATGTCGACAAGGCGGGCGAGCTGTTCGTCGACCACCTGATGCTGCTCCCGGACCAGCCTCACCAGGTGCCGCATCAGCAGCGCCTCATCGTCGGTGATCTTGTGATCCGCCCTGATGACGAACCACGCGACCCACAGCAGCAACCGCGGGTGCCGACTCCGCCTGCTCAACCCCTCGGCGAGTTCGATCACCCGCGCCTCGTTGCGGAAGACGGCCTGCGCGTGCCGCCCCGCGAGCAGCGTCGTATAGCGGTTCACCACCACCGCGAGGGGAACGCCGACCAGCGGAATGCCGATCTTGATGACATTGCGCTGCAGGAGATGCTTCCCGACGACGGGGAGCCCCCTCGCGGCGGTCAGTACCGATCCGGAGAAGTAGCGCTTGACCACCGGCCGGACCACGGCCGGAACCGCCTTGACCACGCCTCCCCGGGCCGCTTCCCCGCTCCTGATCGTGAAGGCCACGCGAATGAGCTTCCACATGTCCTCGGGGTCGGACAGGTCCAGCGGGACCCGGTAGAGGACTGAGACGTCGTAGGCCAGGCGGAGCTGGAGCCGGGTGACGAACGCGACGTCGACCATCATGGTCGTGACGGCGGCCGGGACGGTCGCCGGCGAGGCACCGCCGAGGCTTCCGATGGTGGCGGCGACGGCCGCCGTGTAGGCCCCGGCGGAAAGCCCGCCTTCGAGCGCGGCGTACCGGGAGGCCATCTTGACCCGCTGATCGACGACGGCATCCGCGGGCACGCCCGCGTACCGCTCCTGGAAGTACTGCCAGTCGACCTTGGCGGTGTAGGAGCGCATGGCCTCGGCGCTGAGCTTGGCGAACCAGGCGCCCGACTTGATGTCGTCCGCGCTCAGCCCTTTGATGAACTCCCGAAGCTCAACCCGCTCCTGCTCGACGACCTTCCGGTCGGCAGCGTCGTCACCGCCGTCCTCGGCAGCGTCGATCGGATCTTTGCTCATGGCGCGCCCCCCAGGCGGTCATCGTGCAGCCGGATTGCCCGGCGTGGACAACCCCGCTGACGTTCCAACACGGTGACCCGGTGACCGGCACGGCGGCTGTCGACGGGTGTCCCGCGGGCCGAAACCCTAGCGCGCTGCCATGCGGCCGGGGCGCCGTTGCGCCGATATCCGTTCTGACCGCCCGGTCACGCGCTATTCGGCCGTGACCACCTGCGCGGCGAACCGGTCGCGCGGGACCGCGTGGTGCATCACCGCGTCACGCACGACGGCGTACCGCACGACCTCGGCCGGTTCGGTGATCAGCTCGATGTCGAGCAGGTTGTCCGCATCATCGAAGCGCAGCAGTGCGACCAGCCGTGAGTCGAAGATCCAGAAGTCCTCGGCGGGCAGGCCGGCCCGCGCGGCGTCCTCGCGCCACAGGTACCGGATGTCCTCGCCGAAGGCGGCGTTGTGCCGGGCGTAGTCGAGCAGGAAGAGCTGTTCCTCGGTGGGCGGGTCGTCGGCGATGCGGACACGGCCGACCGTCTTGCCTGCGTCCGTCTGTGCCCTGATGTTGACGAACCAGGGCTCGTCGGGGTCGCAGGGCGACGAGCCGGTGGCCAGGAACGTCTGGAAGTCGGGGTCCTGTCGGTCCGACGCGTAGCCGCGCCGCGTCTCCAGCCGCCAGGCGGTGTGCTCGAAGGTCTCGAACAGGCGGCGGAAGGTTGCCCGGTCCACGCGTTCCGTCACTCGCTCCAACTCCTTCGGTCCCCGGTTCACGAGCAGTTCGCGCGGCACGGTCACCGCCGCCTTGTCGGCTTCGAAGTGCCGGACTCCCTGCCGCGAGCCTGATCCCCTCGTCAGTATGGCCGGGAACCCTGCCCGGCATCACGGTGCCGGGCAGGGTCCAGGAGAAAACACCGGAAATCTCGGGTGCGCGGAAAGCAAGTTCGAGAAAGCAGCGCACTGCCGGTCGATGCCCTGCCTCTGGCGTCCTGCCTCACCCGGGCCGGGTGCGCCACGGCCGACGCGCGCGTCCTCGACGCGCCGCACCCGGGCACATCGGGCCGCTCCTCGCGCGTGCGGTCGCTCCGTGACGCACCTCGGTCAAGAGGGCCGGTCGCACCGCACTTTCTGACGTGGACTGGCCAGAGAGCTGCTTGACAGCCCCTCACCCCGGTGGAAAAAGTGGGGCGAGTGGACCATGACATGCCTGATGAGGGCTTAACCGAAGTCACCGCGCACCGGGCGCTGCTTGTCGCGTGCGACCGGGCGGGGCTCCGTCCCGACGGTGCGGAGCTGATCCGGCTCGGGGAGAACGCGATGTACGCGCTCCCCGGTCAGGGAGTCGTCGTCAGGGTGGCACGTTCGGCGGATCTCGTCGACAAGGTGCGCAAGGAGCTGGCTGTTGCTCGCTGGCTGGCTTCCCAGGGCTTTCCCGGTGTCCGGGTCCGTGACGATCTTGTCCAGCCGGTGGAGGCGGACGGGCGGCTGGCCACCTTCTGGGAGTACGTTCCGCCCAGTACGGCCACTGCGGGTATCGGGGATCTGGCCCGTCTGCTGCGGTCCTTCCATGAGCTTCCCGCTCCGGGCTTCGACCTGCCGGGTCTCGATCCCTTTCCCGTGATGCGGCGGCGTCTGGCGTTGGTCTCGGGGATCAAGGCGTCCGACGTGCGGTTCCTGGAGGAGTCCTGTGAGCTGGTCGAGGCGTCCTTCCGGGAGCTGATGGCCCGGACGGAGCCGCGCGTGGTCCACGGGGACGCGCACCGGGGCAATGTGCTGATGCGGGGCGGCGAGAGTCTGCTCATCGACTACGAGGTCGTCTCCCGTGGTCCGGTGGCCTGGGATCTGGTGCCGACGGCGACGGCGGTCGACCGGTTCGGCCTGCCCGAAGCCGAGTACGCGCGGTTCGCCGCCGTGTACGGCTGGGACGTCACCGGCTGGGACGGCTACGCGGTCCTGCGCACGGTGCGGGAGCTGGGCATGACCACCTGGCTGATGCAGAACGCCCAGGAAGGCCCGGCGGCCGAGGAGTTCGCCCTGCGCATGGAATCCCTACGGAAGGACGACCTTGGGCGGCGCTGGCATGCCCTCTGAGACGCCGGAGAACCCGCCCTTCGCGCCTTACGTCTCCCGGGAGAACATCCGGCTCACCACCGTCTACTCGACACCGTGGGCGTACGACCCCGGACATGTTCAGCGCACCGCGGACGCTCCCGTCGGCGTCCTCAACCTGGGCCGCCTGGCGGACTTCTACGACCGGTCGCGGCAGCAGTTGCCCCGGGTCATCCACCACGAGGCGCTGGACTGCGCCACCATCTCCTGCCGCCGCTGGCGCGGCGGTGCCCCGGCCGGGGCACACATCTGGTACTTCGCCCTCCCCTCCGGCCAGGTGCTCGTCGCGCTCACCCTGGACGTGCCGGGAAGCCTGGTCGACACCATTCCGCTGCTCGAAGACCTCTACTACGCGAACGTCCAATGCGGCGGGACGCCCCTGGAGCGCATCGCGGCCGACCGCATCGGTTGCGTCCCCAACGGCGACGGGGTGATCCCCGGATTCCTCCCGGAGCGGCACCAACTGGTCTTCCACAGCGTGCGGACGGCGGAGGAGGTACCGGCCGACGACGTGGTCCAGCGCCTCATCTACCGCACCAACCTCCCCTACCGGCCCGAGCACAGCAGCATCCAGTTCCCGGCCGAACTCAACCGGCGGCCCACCACGGTGGGAGCCCTGGGACCGTATGTGAGCGTGCTGTGCGGCCACCAGGACTACCTTGAGAACTGCGTCCTGCTCTCGGCCGTCCAGGCGGTCGGGGCGGCGGCCCGGCTCCGCGAGATCCGTGACGTCACCAACTCCTACGTGCAGAGGTTCCGGACCCGAAGCGCCGACCAGCGCAGCACCCGGGAGCGGCGCAGCACGCTGGAGGCCATCTCGAACGGTCTGAGCCAGCTCGAACTCGAACTCAGCTACAGCGTGGAGGCCGGCGGCGACATCGGAACACTGGTCCCGGCCCTGCGCGTCGAAAGCTTCCACAACGCGCTGTTCTCGACCATGGGGCTGACCGAGCGGGCCGCGATCATCGGCCAGATGCTCAGCCGGCTCGGCAACGCGATCAACGCCGAACTGACCTCGGTGGAGAGCGCCGAGCAACGGGCCGCCGACCGCCGGCGCATCCGTACCGTGGTGGCGGTCACCTTCGTCACCACCGTCACCGCGACGCTGGGCCTGCTCTTCGGGTTCTTCGGCGTCAACGCCAGCCAGGTGGACGGACAGCGGTCGATGTTCGACGAGTACTACGCCCCGGTGTACGCGCTGATCTCCGTCATCCTCGCCGTGGGATTCCTGATCTTCGCGGGGATGCTCCTCCACGAGCGCTGGAGCGAGCGGCGCGAGCGGGGAGTCCACGTGTGGGAAGGCGTGCACCGCATCCTGGAACGCGAGTTCGGTTCGGTCTTACTCACCCCCGGAACGCGGCGACTGCCGGGCGCCCGACGACCGGACGCCCCCGGCACACGGACGGCGGCCCGGTGAGCTGAGCCACCTCACGCAGCACACAGCCCAGGCGGCTACGACGGCCGGGACCCCGGTTCTCAGCGTCTTCCCCGGCCCGGCCCGCCACGCTCCCCAGTGCCCGCGATCAGCAGCGGCCCTCTGCCGCCCCGACCTTCTCCGGCCCGGGGCGGCAGGGGTGTCACTGGTACAGGTCGCGTTGTACGGGTGGGTGTTGCGGAGTGGGCTGGTCACATGGTGTGACGATGGTCGGCCTGTCGCGTTGAGTAGTGCGGAAGGCACGCCATGTGACGCGCAGAGGTACGGGGAGGTGGCTGCCATGAGGGCGGACAACGACGACGGTGCCAGGAATGGCGGCGGCGGTGGCGGGGCGCAGGGCCGTCCGAGCGGTGAGGCGGAGCTGTCGGACAGCCTCAGGACGTTCGGTGCGGTGTTGAAGGTGCTGCGGGAGGAGGCGCGTCTGACGCAGGAGGAACTCGCCCCGCGGGTGCGGTACTCGGCGCACTACATCGCCAAGATCGAGCAGGGCAAGCGGTATCCGCCGAAGGACCTGCCCAACCGCGCGGAGGAGCCGCTGGGTTATGTCGCCTCCCGCGTTCTGACGGCGGCCTACAGGAGCCTGACGCGCCGGACCGGGCTGGCGTCCTGGTTCCAGTACTGGGCGACCGTCGAGGAGGAGGCACTGTCGCTGTACGCGTACGAGTGCCGGGCGATTCCCGGGCTGCTGCAGCCCGAGCCGTACATCCGGGCGATCTTCGAGCGCCGCCTGCCACCTGTCACCGAAGAACAGCTTGAGCGAGAGGTCGCCGCTCGGCTCGACAGGCAGCGGATCATCGAGCAGAAGCCGAACACCGCGTTCAGCTTCGTCATCGAGCAGGCCGTACTGGAACGGAACGTGGGTGGCGATCAGGTGACGCTGGCCGTCATCGATCACTTGCTGGCCATGGGCAGGCGGCGCAACGTCGAGATCCAGATCATGCCGCTTCGCCAGGAGGACCACTGCGGAGTCGACGGGCACCTGTATCTGGCGGAGACCCTGGACCACCGATGGGTCGGCTACACCGAAGGACAGAGGTCGAGCAACCTGCTCACCGCCCCCAAGGACGTGAGCGTTCTGCTCCAGCGCTATTGCAGCCTGCGCTCGCAAGCCCATGATGGCAGGGCCACTGTGAGCCTGCTGGAACAGATGCGAGGAGCTTATGAGCACCACTGACGAACAGGGCTGGTTCAAGAGCAGCTACAGCGGAAGCGAAGGCGACAACTGTGTCGAGGTGGCCGTACGTCCCGAGGCGGTCCTCGTCCGTGATTCCAAGGACACCCGGCGGCAGCCGCTGTCCGTGTCCCCGGCCGCCTGGGCGGGCTTCCTCGGTCACGCCGCCCGCTGAGGCGCTGCCGTCTGCCGTCTGTGCGGCGGGGCCGAGCCCCGCCGCACAGACAGGTCCGGGCACTTCCGGTGGGCGTCTCGCGGTCGGTGCCCCGGTCGGCCAGCAGACCCCGAGAAGATCTTTCTGAGAGCTCAGTCAAGGCTGTTGACGCCTATGTGTGCCTGCGTAGGCTGACGGTGGTCGACGTGCTGTCGGTGCCAAGGAGCCTCCAGGGGGTGGGACTGGGTGAGCGAATCCAGGTGCGAGCAGTGTGAACTCCTGATCGGCATGGGGTGTGCCTGTCCCTCCCGGGAGAAGGGGCAACGGGGCAGTGGATCCGGCGGCAAGTGCCCTGAGGAGCAGCCGGTGACGGTCCGGCGGGTCCCGAAGTCCGAGGCATGGCAGAGCGGCAAGCGGCCGGACCCCGCACGCCCGCCGAGGGACGACGAGTTCCTGTACGGCGACGACTGTGAGGCCGAGGCGTTCCGGGAGGAGTTCCGCGACATCACGGAACGCGGCACCAGTGTGCGGACCGTCTCGGGAGGACTACCCACCCTCGGCCGCCGCTGACTCCGGCCCGGTCGCCCCACCCGCGCCCCGGGTGGGGCAGCCGGGAACGGGCGGCAGAGGGCCGGTCCGGCCCGTCGCACGGCAGAGGGAACCGGCCATTCGGTGGCGCGATCCCGGCAGCCCCGCCGACCAGGGCGAATGTCTCATAGGTGTGATCTGTGATCCCTCCACCCATGTCGGGCCGACCCGTTAGGATCCCGCCCGGGGACCGGCCGCCGGGCGGACGGCCCGATGGCAAGCCGGGCGAGCGGAACGACGAGTGGGGACGGACACATGCGGGAAGGCCGGTGGACCACGGTCACCGAGTCCGAGTTCGACCACGAGCGCCGCGGCTTGGAGGCCATCCGTCGGCTGCTGCCGGACGCCGACCCGTGGCGGGCCTGGTCGAACTTCACCTTCACCGCCAACACCGGCCACGTCCGCGAGGTCGACCTGCTCGTCGCCGCCCCCGGCGGCGTCTACCTGATCGAGCTGAAGGACTGGCACGGCTCGGTCACCTCCGTCGGCGGCACCTGGGTGCAGACCACGCCCGGCGGCCACCGCCGCACCCACTCCAACCCCCTGCACCTGGTCAACAAGAAGGCCAAGGAACTGTCCGGGCTGCTCGGGCAGGTCGGACAGCTCGGCAGGCGGATCTGGGTCGGCGAGGCGGTCTGCTTCACCGACGAGTCGCTGCGCGTCCGGTTGCCCGCCCACGACCAGAACGGCGTCCACACCATCGCCGAGCTGGTCGAGCTGCTCAAGCGGTCCCCGCGTGACGAGCGCAGTCGGATCTCCCCGGGCGACTCCCGCCAGATCAGGAGCGCGCTGGAGAAGATCGGTATCGGCCGCAGCGAGGCCGAGTACAAGGTCGGTCCGTACGAGTTGGAGCGTCGCCCCTTCGACTCCGGCCAGACCTGGGCCGACTACGAGGCCCGCCACAGCGAGCTGCCCGAGCGCGCCCGGGTCCGCGTCTACCTGAGCGAGCGCGGCTCGGACTCCTCGCTGCGGCAGTCCGTGGAGAACGCCGCCCGCCGCGAGGCGGCCGTCCTGCAGCGCTTCCGGCACCCGGGCGTCGTCCCCTACCGGCAGTACTTCCCGACCGGGCACCCGGCGGGCCCCGCGCTGGTCTTCGACTACGAGCGGCGGACGATGAAGCTGGACGAGTACCTCGTCCAGTACGGCGCGAAGCTGGACATCCTCGGCCGGATGGCGCTGGTCCGGCAGCTCGCCGAGACCATGCGGTCCGCGCACGCCCGGCGCGTTCACCACCGGGCCCTGGCCGCCCGCTCCGTCCACGTCCTGCCCAGCCCGGACGGCGGCCCGGGGAAGGCGGTCGGCGAGGAGGCGGCCTGGCTCAGCCCGAGGCTGCAGATCTCCGACTGGCAGATCGCCACCCAGCGCGGCGCGGACTCCTCCCAGGGCGGGGGCGGCCCGCGCCTTGCGCCGACCACGCTGTCCGCGATGAACCTGGCCGACGACGAGGACCCCTACCTCGCGCCCGAGCTGACCGCGCTCCGCCCCGACCCGGTCTCCCTGGACGTCTACGGCCTCGGTGTCCTCACCTATCTGTTGGCCACCGACCGGGCCCCGGCCGCCAGCCAGGCCGAGCTGCGGGCCCGCCTGGAGGCCGGGGAGGGCCTGCGGCCCAGCTCCCTGGTGGACGGCCTGTCGGAGGACATCGACGAGCTGGTGCAAGCGGCCACGGCGTACAACCCGGACCGGCGCCTGGCCGGCGTGGACGACTTCCTGGAGATGCTGGAGGTCGTCGAGGACTCCCTCACCGCCCCCACGTCCGAGACCGCGCCCGAGGCCGCCGACGCACCGGAGAAGGACCCGCTCGAAGCCGTCCCCGGCGATGTGCTCGACGGCCGCTGGGAGGTCCGCCGCCGGCTGGGCACGGGCTCCACCAGCCGGGCCTTCCTCGTCCGCGACCTCCAGGCCGAGGCGCGCCGGACCCGCCCGCTGGCCGTGCTGAAGGTGGCCCTGTCCGACAACCGGGGCGACATCCTCGTCCGCGAGGCCGAGGTGATGGGCCGCCTGCGCCCCCACTCCGGCATCATCCGCCTCGCCGAACCGGAGCCGCTGCGCATCGCGGGCCGCACCGTCCTCGCGCTGGAGTACGTGGGCGACGAGCGTGATGACGGCGGGGAGCCGGGTGAGCGGAAGGCACCCCGCCGCCGTGAGGAGACCGTCGCCCGCCAGCTCCGCGACGACGGCCGGCTCCCGGTCGACCAGTTGGAGGCGTACGGCGACTACCTCTTCGGTGCCGTCGACTTCCTGGAGGGCGAGGGCGTCTGGCACCGCGACATCAAGCCGGACAACATCGCCATCCGTATCCGCCCCAACCGCACCCGCGAACTGGTCCTCATCGACTTCTCGCTCGCCGGATACCCGGCGAGGAGCACCGACGCGGGCACCGAGGGCTACCTCGACCCGTTCGTGGACATCATCACGCGCGGCAGCTACGACTCCCACGCCGAGCGGTACGCCGTGGCCGTCACCCTGCACCAGATGGCCTCCCGCGAGCTGCCGAAGTGGGGCGACGGCAGCGTCCTGCCCCGGATGACCGATCCGGAGGAGTGGCCGTACCCGACCATCGCGGCCGAGGCGTTCGACCCGGCCGTGCGCGAGGGGCTGGTCGCCTTCTTCCAGAAGGCCCTGCACCGCGACGTGAGCAAGCGGTTCCCCGAGCTCAAGCCGATGCGGGACGCCTGGCGCAAGATCTTCCTCGACGCCTCGCAGACCGTCCCCTCCAGCCACCGCAGCCGCCACCCGGCCCCGACGACCGCCACCGGCTCCGCCGCGGGCCCCGGCACGGCGGAGGCGGCTCCCCGGGGCGTCATCGCGGACGCCGAGCCGGAGACCGCGGAGCAGCAGCGCGACCGTCTCGCCGCCGAGGTCACCCGCGACACCCCGCTGACCGTCTCCGGTCTCACGGGCGCGGCCCAGTCCTTCCTCTACGGCCTGGGCATCAGCACCGTCGGCGAACTCCTCGACTACAGCCGCCGCAAGCTCGTCAACGCCCCGGGCCTGGGCGCCAAGACCCGCAACGTGGTGCAGCGGCGGCAGCGGGAGTGGGGCGAGCGGCTGCGCGGCACGCCTGTCTCGCCGCTCACGCCCGAGGGCCGGGCGGAGGCGAAGGAGGAGCTGGACCAGCTCACCGCCGCCGAGTCCGCCCTTACGGGCACCCTGGCGGCAACCGACGCCGCCGGCGGACTGTCGGCCCGTGCCCTGCGCTCCGTCAGCCTCGACGCCCTCGCCACGATCTTCGTGCCGGTCGTCAACAACAACGGCTCCAACCGGAACAAGGCCGAGATGGTGCGGCTGCTGCTGCGCCTGCCCGACGAGCGCGGCGTCCTGCCGGACATCGGGGTCTGGCCCAAGCAGAAGGACGTCGCCGGGGCGCTGGGGCTCAGCGCCGGGCGCATCCCGCAGATCCTCAAGGAGGAGCGCAAGCGCTGGAAGGCCGACCCGGCCGTTCGCGCCCTGCGCGCCGAGATCCTCGACCTGCTCGCCGGCATGGGGCGGGTCGCCTCCGCCGTCGAGATCGCCGACGCCCTCGCCGTGCGGCGCGGCAGCCAGCTCGCCGAGCGCGAGCAGCGGCGCGCGCTGGCGCTGGCGGCGGTGCGCGCCGTGGTCGAGGCCGAGCAACTCGCGCTCGACGACGCCGAGTTCCAGCACCAGCCCAACCGCAAGGCCACGGAGGAGGTGCTGGGCGCGGGCCTGCTGGCCCTGGACGTCCGCGAGGACGACGCGCCGGACACCCCGGCCGCACCCGGCCTGCTGGACTACGCCACCAAGCTCGGCCGCACCGCCGACCGCCTCGCCAGGCTCGACACCCTGCCGACGGCCACGACCGTGCTCGCCGAGCTGGGCGCGGTGGCCGTGCCGCCCGGCACGATCGACTGGGACGAGCGGCGCATGGTCGAACTGGCCGCCGCCGCGTCCCTGAACGCCGCCGCCACCCCGCGCCTGGAGATCTACCCGCGCGACCTGTCGTTGGTGCGGGCCCTGCGTCTCACCCAGGCCGGACTCGTCCGCTGGATCCCGGGCGTGCCGGAGGGCAGGCAGCCCGGCCTGACCGGTGCGGAGGTCCATGAACGGGTCCGCGCCCGCTTCCCCGAGTTGGTCGCCCCGGACGGGCGCGGCGGCACGACGCACGACCTGCCGACCGGCGGCCCGCTCACCAAGGCCCTGCGCGACGCGGGCTTCGAACTGTCCCTCAAGACGCGCGAGGACACGGGCACGCAGCGCTACCTGCCGACACGGGTGGACGACGCCTCCAGCTACCTCACGACGGGCGCCTGGCGGCAGTCCACCCGCGCGGGCGCGGTGACACGGTACGCGGACGACCCGCAGCTCGCGGGCGCGGTGCGCGCGGAGGAGCGGCTCACCGCCTCGGCCCGCCGGGACGGCTATCGGGTGCTGACCGTGCGGCAGCAGCTCGTGCGGGACGCGGTGCGGGAACTGGGCGCCGAACGGCTGGGCGCGCGGGCCCTGTCGGTGACCGAGCTGTTCCTGGCGGCCCTGCACGCGCAGATCACGCCGGGCACCAAGCCCACCTGGGAGACCCTGCTCAAGGCGGACGCCGCCGAGCCGGGCTCGAAGGGCGCGGTGCGGTTCGCGGAGTACGCGCGAACGGCGTGGGGGTCGGTCGAGCCGCGGATCGCGGAGCTGCTGGGCGACGGGGGCGGCGGTGCGGCGGGGCCCGTCCTGCTGACGGAGGCCGGGGTGTTCGCCCGGTACGACGGGATGGGCGTCCTGGACCGGCTGGCGTCGGTGGCCCGGCAGGGTGGGCGGGGGCTGTGGCTCCTGGTCCCGCAGAGTGACCCCTCGCGCGAGCCGAGGCTCGGGCAGGTGGCCGTGCCGTACCAGGCCGGCCTGGGGGAGTGGATCCAGCTTCCGGACACGTGGGTGGGCAACGCCCACCGCGGGTCCGGCGAGATCGTGGCAAGTGGTGTCGAGGGAGACGCGAAGTGATCGACCGCAAGGCTCTGTTGGACGACCTGAAGCAGCAGGTCAAGGCGGTCGAAACTGATCTCGGCAAGCAGGTGAGGGCGCTGGATGAGGTCGGCGCGCGGCTGCGGGCCGAGTACGACCAGGCCCGCAAGCTCGGGCGTACGGCGGCGACGTGGACCTCGTGGCTGGACGAGCGAGTCACGCAGGTCGCGGTGGCGTGGGTGCTGGGGACTGTTTTCGTGCGGTTCTGTGAGGACAACCGGCTGATCCCCGAGCCGTACCTGACCGGGCCGGACGGCGACCGGCGCGAGCTGGCGGAGACCCGCTACGACCACTACGTGGAGACGGACGAGGACCCGACGTACCGCGGGTGGCTGCGGCGAGCCTTTGCAGAGTTGAGCGACGGGCAAGCGGGGCAGTTGCTGTTTGACAGCAACCACAACCCGCTGTACCAGATCCCGCTTTCGCACGACGGCGCGCGCGAGTTGGTTGAGTTCTGGCGGCAGCGAGATGAGGCGGGCGTCCTCGTCCACGACTTCACCGACCCGCTGAGCGAGGACGGCACGGAGGGCTGGGACACCCGCTTCCTGGGCGACCTCTACCAGGACCTCAGCGAGGCGGCGCGGAAGACGTACGCGCTGCTCCAGACGCCGGAGTTCGTGGAGGAATTCATTCTCGACCGCACGATGAACCCGGTGGTGCGGGAGTTCGGGTACGAGGGCCTGAAGATGATCGACCCCACCTGCGGGTCGGGCCACTTCGTGCTGGGGGCGTTCCGGCGGTTGGTGCGGCTGTGGGGCGAGGGCCACCCGGGCAAGGACGTCCACGAGCGGGTACGGGCCGCGCTGGACTCGGTGCACGGCGTGGACATCAACCCCTTCGCGGTGGCTATTGCCCGCTTCCGGCTGCTGGTCGCCGCCATGGCGGCGAGCGGTGCGCGGAAGTTGGGTGAAGCGTCAAAGTACGAGTGGCCCATTCATCTGGCGGTTGGAGACTCGCTGATCAAGTCCCGCCGATCCCAGCAGGGAAACCTGTTCGGTGTGGCAGACGAAGAACATGAAGATGAGCTAGCCAGTTTCAAGTACGCCATGGAGGACGTGCATGAATACCCGGAAATTTTGAGACAGGGGCGATATCACGTAGTGGTAGGGAATCCGCCCTACGTCGCGGTGGAGGATAAGAAACTTAACGAGCTGTACCGAGAATTGTATTCAGCTTGTGCGGGGACATACGCACTGTCGGTTCCATTCGCCCAGAGGTTCTTCGAGCTGGCCAAGCGTGGGAACGCAGAGGGGCGCGGATACGGAATGGTCGGGCAGATCACTGCCAACTCCTTTACGAAAAGGGAGTTCGGAGCGAAGCTCATTGAAGGGTATTTCGGGCATGCAGTAGAGCTGACTGAAGTCATCGACACCTCGGGTGCCTACATTCCGGGGCATGGAACGCCGACAGTCATCCTGATTGGTAAGCAGCGGGGTGGGGATAGGCGAGCGCCAATGATCCGAACCGTCCGCAGTGTGCAGGGAGAGCCCGCTGCGCCAGAGAATCCCGAGGAGGGACTAGTCTGGCGGGCAATCGTTGAACAGATCGAAAATCCGGGCTCTGTTAGCCAATGGGTATCTGTCGATGATTTGGACCGGAAAAGGTACTTCGGCCAGCAGCCCTGGATTTTGGCCGATGGCGGATTGGAGATGGTAGAGCATTTGCAGCGCGTCTCCGAGGTATCTTTGGGGCAGGTAGTAGAGACGGTTGGGCGTACGACAAAGTCTGGAGCCGACGATATTTACTTCCTTCCCGACAAAGCGACGGCGCGGCGTCTGCGCTTGGATGGTAATGTTCGCTCGCTAGTCGTAGGCGCGGGTGTTCGTGACTTTCAGATCACCGACACTATTACCCTCTGTGTTCCCTACCGAGATCGCGAGAACGAGCAACCGATTGGCGAGGCGAGCCATCTGGTTTCGCGGTACCTGTGGACGGCT
Organism: Streptomyces carminius; assembly: GCF_002794255.1. Classification (GTDB taxonomy): domain Bacteria; phylum Actinomycetota; class Actinomycetes; order Streptomycetales; family Streptomycetaceae; genus Streptomyces; species Streptomyces carminius. The sequence goes on along the minus strand of NZ_PGGW01000061.1, from coordinate 80,878 downwards.
CGTTCTCTGCTACGTAAGCGCAGAATTTTCGGTAAGACGATGGTCGAGCACGGGCGACAGTGGTACGCGTATCTGGAGAATTATTCGAATAGGCTTCGAATCAGAAATGGCTTGACCTTTCCCTTCGTTGCGACTCACAACCATGTTGTATTCGATCGTGATGGGGCTCTGTTTGGCAGCACTGCTCCGGTGATCAAATTGAGGGAGGGTGCGAGCGAAGAGGAGCACGTGCAGTTGGTGGGCCTGCTCAATACTTCAACGGCTGGCTTCTGGCTCAAGCAGGTAAGCCAGGGGAAGGGCGGAAGCGGCCTTGGGCGTGGAATTCAGAGCGAGGCATGGGAAGAGCGATATGAGTTCACAGGCACGAATTTTGAGAGATTCCCTCTTCCTGTCGCCTACCCCACGTCCGTTGCCGTCGCCCTAGACGCCCTCGCACAGCAGCTCTCTGTGGCTAGCCCATCCGCCGTGGCTAGAGCTGCCGTTCCAACCGCTCCCACGCTCCGCGAGGCCAAAAAGGCGTGGGAATCCATTCGGGCTCGCATGATCGCCCTTCAAGAGGAGTTGGACTGGCAGGTCTACTCCCTCTATAACCTCGACCCTGAAGACCTTCGTTCCTCCGAGGATCCTGACGACCTGAACATCCCCGAACTTGCCCTCGGCGAGCGCGCTTTCGAGATCGTCCTCGCGCGCCGCGTAGCCGCAGGCGAGGCCAGCGACGAGTGGTTCAAGAGGCACGGCTCCACTCCTATTACGGAGATCCCCGCCCACTGGCCAGCCGCCTACCGCGAGGTGGTGCAGAAGCGCATCGACGCCATCGAGGGCAGCCGCGCTATCGGGATGATCGAGCGACCGGAGTACAAGCGGCGGTGGGCCACCGAGGGCTGGGATGCCATGCAGGAGAAGGCGCTGCGGTCCTGGCTGCTGGATCGGATCGAGGCCCGAGAGCACTGGTTCGACGAGAACGGCCAACCGACCATCCTCACCCTGGCACGTCTTACCGACACCCTCTCCCGCGATGAGGACTTCACCTCCGTCGCCAAGCTCTACGCCCCCCGCAAGGAGCTGGCAGCGGCGGTGGCGGAGCTGATGAGTGGCGAGCACGTGCCCTTCCTCTCCGCTCTGCGCTACAAGCCCTCCGGGCTGAAGAAGCGCGCCGACTGGGAGCATGTGTGGGACCTCCAGCGCAAGGAGGACGCCGCCCCGGACGAGCCCGCCAAGCGCAAGATCCGCGACTCCATCCCCGTCCCGCCGAAGTACACCTCGGCCGACTTCCTGCGCCCGTCCTACTGGAAGGCGCGCGGGAAGCTGGACGTGCCCAAGGAGCGGTTCATCTCCTACTCCCATACCAACGCCGCCACCCCGGACCTCTACGGGTGGGCCGGCTGGGACCACAAGGAGCAGGCGCAGGCCCTTGCCACGTACTTCACCAACACCGCGCTGTCCACCGAGGAGATCACCCCGTTCCTCGCCGGGCTGCTGGAGCTCCAGCCGTGGCTGTACCAGTGGCACAACGAGTTCGACGTGCTCTACAGCGGCTCCCCGGCGGACTTCTTCAACGGCTACCGCCAGCAGAAGCAGGGCGAGCACGGCCTGACCGACGACGACCTCCGCAACTGGCGCCCTCAGGCCGCCACCCGGGGCCGCCGTGCCGCCGCGAAGAAGTAGCAGGAACAGAAGCGGAGCTGGGGCGGGTGGCCCGGCCCACCAGCGCCGACCCGCCACCCTCACAGGGAAGTGGTGACCGGCTCCGCTCCGTCTCAGCCTTCTTCGTCCGGGGCGGCGCCGGGGGCGAGGTAGTGCTGTACGCGGAGGATCAGCACGACGTCGTCGCGGTAGTCCTCCTGGTACCAGATCATGACGGGCCCCTCGGCGTGGGCCTTGACGCCGGAGGCGGACTCCCGGATGTCGAAGGGGCGGCCGATGCGGCGGGCGAGGTCTTCGACGTCCCGCCGGTGGGGCTCGGAGAGGTCGCCGACGACGGCGTGTTCGGCGTCAGGGCTGTACTCCCGGGTTCAGCTGCTCATGTGGCGTCGGCCTCCGCCTCGGCGAGGATGCGGCCGAGTTCGGCGGAGGCGGTGCGGCGGGCGTTCCTGTCGTCGCTGGTGGCGACGGTGTGCTCGCATTCGCGGAAGCGGGCGGCCCGTTGGGGCCACCGTTGGACGGCGACCCACGCCCACCAGTGATCGACGAAGTGGCGGCCGGGCAGCAGGCTGAACTCGTCGCGGGCCTGGTCCATGGCTTCGGCCCAGTGCGTGTCGAATCTGGGCAGGGCCGCGGGAGCGAGACGGGCGACGGCGACACGGAGAGCGGCGGGGTTTCTCTCCGGCATGGGGATGAGTGGCCCTGAGGGGGTGTCGGTGAGTGTGCTCATGACTGGCGTTCCCTTGTGGCGGTGGCGTGTGTACGCGGCTACGGCGGCGGGCGGGGTCTGTTCGAGTTCCTCGTGCTGGGCGGTGGTGACCGCGCGTTCTACCTATTGAAACGGCACTACGGGCCGGGGTGCGCCGTCCCGTACGGGGGAAGCGCGGTGACTCCGGTCGGCGGCTCGAACGAGCCGGCCGCGGGCGGTGCCCCGCCGCCACCCGTGACCGTCGGTCCGTCAGAGGCATACAGGGCGTAAAGATGCTTGGGGTACGGTGTGGGGCATGGCCGAAGCGAGTGTGTACCCGGGCGAGGAACAGAGGCGTGACCTCGGACAGGTCGTCGCTCTCGCCGGCCGCTCGCAGGCCGGCCTCGTGCGTGACGGCATCAGCCGGGTGATCCGGGACCACCTGATCGAGCGGCCTCCCGTGAAGGCCCGATTCGGCAGCCCGGCCATGGCGGGGCGGTCCGACGAGTCGACGGACGGCTCCGGCGCGTGAGGACGATCGTCGACAGTGCGGGAGCGACCGTGGCGGTGAACGCCGCGGAGCCGCGCCACGAGGAGTTCCACGCGGTGCCCTCCCGGGCGTCCTCCGCGGTCGCCTTCCCCCTCGTCGTCGCCGAGGCGCACCGCCTGCCGCAGGACTACCGGCAGATCGCCCCGTCCACCGGCCGTCCGCACTTCCGGTCCCTCCCCTGCGACCTGGATCAGTAGCCGGCCTCGGGCCGGACGGCGGACCCGCACCACATCGAGCACGAGCAGCAGCACCGGACACCGTCAGGGAGAGCGAGAACACGCAATGGCCCAGCAGCCCCTCCTCCGCGATGTCATCGACATCAAGGAGTCCATCTCCACCTCGGACTTCGTGCTGTCCCTCGCCGAGGCGACGACACCCGAGGGCGCCGAGGCCGCGCTCAAGGACTACGTCGTCACGGAGCGGCTGCTGGAGAACTTCGACGAGGCGCTGGACCTCATCAAGTCCGCGCTGGACGGCCACCGCTCCAAGGCGGCGTACCTGCACGGCTCGTTCGGTTCCGGTAAGTCGCACTTCATGGCCGTCCTCTACGCGCTGCTCAGCGGCGACCCGGCCGCCCGCGCCCGCACCGAGTTCGACCCGGTGCTGACCCGGCACGAGTGGCTGGGCACGGACGGCAGGAGGTTCCTGCTCGTGCCGTACCACATGCTCGGCGCGAAGGCCCTGGAACAGCGGGTCCTCGGCGGCTACGTGCACCACGTCAAGAAGCTGCACCCGGAGGCGCCGACCCCGCAGGTGTACCGGACCGACTCCCTCTTCGCCGACATCCGCGCGCTGCGCGCCAGCACGGGCGACGAGGCGGTCATCCGGGGCCTGGGCGGTGGCGACGCGGACGACGGCGAGGAGGACGAGTGGGGCGAGGGCTTCGCCTGGACCCCGCGGCTCCTGGACACCGCGCTCGCCGCCGAGGAGAGCCACGAGGCGGGCGTCCCGCTCGACCTGCGCAACCCCTCCACCCCGGCCGAGCTGCGGGCCAAGCTGGTCAGCGACGCGAGCACCAACCTCCTGCCCGGCTTCGCCAGGAACGCCGCCGAGGACGAGCACGGCTTCGTCTCCCTGGACGCCGGACTGTCCGTGATCGCCGAGCACGCCAAGTCGCTCGGCTACGACGGGCTGATCCTGTTCATGGACGAGCTGATCCTGTGGCTGGCGACCCTCATCCACGACCAGAAGTTCGTGGCCCGCGAGGCCAGCAAGATCACGAACTTCGTGGAGGGCGGCGACGCCCGCCGCGCCATCCCGATCGTGTCGTTCATCGCCCGCCAGCGCGACCTGCGCGAGCTGGTCGGCGAGGAGGTGTCCGGCGCGGCGGAGTCGTCCATCCAGGACACCCTGAACCTGGCCTCCGGCCGGTTCGACAAGATCACCCTGGAGGACCGCAACCTCCCGCAGATCGCCCACGCCCGCCTCCTGAAGCCGAAGGACGACGAGTCGGCCGGGCTGATCGACGCCGCGTTCGCGCAGACCAAGCGGACCGGCACCCAGGTCTGGGACACCCTCCTGGGCTCGGACAAGGGCACCACCGGCGCGGACGAGGAGTCGTTCCGGCTGACGTACCCGTTCTCGCCGGCGTTCATGGACACCCTCGTCCACATCTCGTCCGCGCTGCAGCGCTCCCGCACCGGTCTGAAACTGATGGGCCAGCTCCTGGCCGACCACCGCAACGAGATCCGGCTCGGGCAGCTCGTCCCCGTCGGCGACCTCTACCCGGTGATCGCGAAGGGCGGCGACAAGCCGTTCACCGACAGTCTCAAGGTCGTCTTCGAGGCCGCCGACAAGCTGTACCGGACCAAGCTGCGGCCCTATCTGCTCAGCTCGTACGACATCACCGAGGACGACGTCGAGCAGTACCGCAACCGGCCCGAGGCCGTCACCGATCCGAAGCGGCTGGGCGGCTGCCGGATGTTCACCGGCGACAACCGGCTGGTGTGCACGCTGCTGCTGTCGGCGCTGGCGCCCAGCGTGCCCGCGCTGTCCGAGCTGACCATCCGACGGCTCGGCGCGCTCAACCACGGGTCGGTCCTCGCGCCCATCCCGGGCGCCGAGGTCGGCATCATCAAGAACAAGGTCGCCGAGTGGGCCGCCCGGTTCCCCGAGATCAAGGAGACCGGCACCGACACCAACCCCGGTGTGCGGCTGGAGCTGTCCGGCGTCGATGTGGACTCCGTCATCGCCAACGCCCAGGTCAACGACAACCCCGGCAACCGGGCCGCGCTCGCCCGGCGCCTGCTGTCGGAGGAACTGGGCGTCGAGCACGGCCAGTTGAGCGACCTGCTCGGCTTCACCTGGCGCGGCACCGCCCGCACCGCCGAGATCGTCTTCGGCAACGTCGCCGACGAGGACGAGCTGCCCGACCACGACCTGATGCCGCAGGAGGAGGGCCGCTGGCGCATCGCCATAGACCTCCCCTTCGACGAGGGCGAGTGGGGACCGGTCGAGGACGCCAACCGCATCCAGCGACTGCGCGAGCGGCAGCAGGGCGAGCGGTCCCGCACCGTCGCCTGGCTGCCCGCCCACCTGTCCGCGCAGCGCCTCGCCGACTTCCGGCGCCTGGTCGTCATCGACAAGGCCCTCGCCGACGAGCACCGCTTCGACACCCAGTACGCCGGCCACCTCAACGCCGACAACCGCAGCCGCGCCAAGGGATTGCTGGAGACCCAGCGCGAGGCCCTGCTCAAGCAGGTCAGGGGCGCCTTCAAGCAGGCGTACGGGCTCGCCGGGAAAAGGGCCGCCGACGTGGTGCCCGACTTCGACGACCACCTCGTCGCGCTGCCCGACGTGGACGGCCTCACCCTGTCCTTCGGGCAGAGCCTGCACGACGGCATCCGGCACGTCGCGGGCAGGCTGCTCGCCCACCAGTACCCGGCCCACCCCGACCTCGACCCCGACGCCACCGGCACCGCCGTCAAGCCCACCGACACGCGCAAGGTGTTCGCCCACCTCCGGGCCGCCGCCGAGGCCCGCGACGGGCGGGTGGAGATCCCGGCCGCCGACCGCAGGCTCATGCAGCGGATCGCCGGGCCGCTGCGCCTCGGACAGCAGAAGGAGGCGTACTTCGAGCTGTCCCGCTACTGGGCCGACCACTTCCGCCGGCTCGCCAGCGCCCAGGGCGTCACCGGGGACCTGTCCCTGATCACGCTCACCGACTGGACCGACAAGCCCGAGCCGCGCGGCCTGCCCGACTTCCTCGCCCGGCTCGTCGTCGCCGCCTTCGCCGAGATGGACGACCGGGTGTGGGTGCGCGGCGGCACCGTTCTGGACCCCGCGCCCGAACTGTCCGCCCTCAAGGACCACGACGCGCTGCGCAGCCAGCCGCTGCCCGCCGAGTCCGACTGGGACACCGCACGGCAGCGCTTCGAGACGGTCTTCGGAGCGAAGCCGCCCGCCCTGCGGCGCGGCCGCATGGTCAACCAGTTCGCCCGCCAGATCATCGAGGCCGCCCGCGCCCACCGGGACCACGCGGCCGACCTGGTGCACCAACTGGAGTCCCACGCCGCCTTCCTGGGCCTCGACCAGAGCGCCGACACCGGGCGGCTCGCCCTCGCCCGCCGCGCCCTGGAACTGCTGGACGCGCTCACGGCCGAGGCCGGCAAGGGCGCGGCCGGGGCGAAGAAGACCGTGGGGGCGCTGGCCTCCTTCGACCTGGGCGCAACCAGCGCCGACCGGTACGGCACCTCCATCAAGAGGGCCCGGGCCGTCGCGGAGGCCGTCGCCGCCGCGCCCTGGAGCACCCTGGAACTCGCCGCCGGACTCGGCCCCGAGGGAGAGGCGCTGCTCGACTCGCTGCGCAACGTCGCCCGCGACGACCAGCGCACCGCCGACCTGCGCGAGGCCCTGGCCCGCACCCAGCGCGAGGTCGTCGCCCTGATCAAGCGCAGCCAGGCCGCCGCCGTACCGCCGCCCGCGCCCGTCGCGCCCCCGCCTCCCACGGCCGACAGCCAGTCCCTGGACACGCCGACCAGCGACCCGCGTGTCTCCTACACCCGGCCGCAGGAGGTGCCCTCCCCGGCGGGCGGCGGCACGGCGGGGAAGTCCGGACGCCGCAGCACGACGGTGCGCCGGGCCGCCGCCGACCTCCAGGCGGAACTGTCCGAACTGGCCGCCCGCCGGCCCGACGCGACCATCGAGATCACCTGGCAGGTCGTCGAATGACGGACACCGCCGTCGCCGCGCCGGGCGCCGTCCGGCTGAACACCGCGACCGTCACCCAGTACCTGTCCGCGCAGTCCTCCCTCGCCGCCGCCCTGACGGGGGACGGCGGAGGCAGGCGCAGGGTCGTGCTGCTGCGGTCCGCGCCCCGGTGGGACGGCCCCGCCGAACCCGTCTGGGACGGGGGCCGCACGGCCGGGATCGCGGCGGCGCCCTCCCCGCTCGCCGTCCACGAACTCGTCCTCGACCACCTGGCGGGCCGCCGCTCCGGCCCCGCCGTCCTGGTCGTCCTCACCGACCGCGAGCAGCACGAACTCGACCCGGCGATCCTCGCCCGCGTCCACAAACTGCGCATCGACACGGTCGACGGCTGGGACGTGGTCCGCGAGGCGTTCGGCGCCCGGCAGACGGACCCCCGGCTGAAGGACGTCAACTGGGCCGCCGAGGCCCTGCTCGACGCCACCCCGCCCGGCGGCTGGCCGTCCGTGCCCGGCGGCTGGCTGTCGAGGCAGCACGCCCTCACCGCGCTCGCCCAGCGCCGCCTGCGCCTGGGCCCCTACGACACCGAGGGCGGCGTGCGGCGCCCCGGCGACGACCGGCTCGACGCGCAGACCCTGCTGCACTGGTCGACCCGGCCCGGCGCCCCCGAACGGCTGCTGGAACTGCGCGGCCCCGAACGCGACGGGCTGACCGCCTTCCTCGCGGAGGAGGACCAGGCGGGCCTCGCCGGACGCGCCCTGCTCGCCCTCGTCGAGGCCGAGCGCGGCGCGGACGCCGCCGCCTTCGGCCTGGTGTGCGCGGCCCTGTGGCAGCACGCCGAGCCCACCCCCGCGACGTACCAGGCGCGGGGCCGCGCCGAACGCTACTTCGGCGACCGGCCCCCGGCGGCCGGCGAACAGCTCGAAGCCCTGGCGGCCGTCCTCGGCCGGGCCGCCGAGGAGTACGTGACCGCACTGCTGGCCGCCGGACACCGCGGCGGCAGCAGCGGCGACGACGCCGGCCAGGCCCGCGAGGCCCGCCGCACCACCGGCACCGTGCTCGACCGGGCGGCCGCGCTGGCCCGCCAGTTCGGCGCGGAGCAGGCCGTGGCGGCGAGCCCTGTCCTGCGCGGTGGACTCGAGGCCCGCTTCAACGCCGTCGGGCAGGCACTCGCGGCGGGCGACCCGGCCGCGGTGGCGGACGCCGTCCGGCGCCTGGCGGACCACCGGCTCGCCGCCGAGCCCGAGGAGTCCGCCCGCGTCGAACGCGCCCGCATGGGACGGCGGCTCGCCCGCTGGCTGGCCACCGACCCGCCCGCCGAGTCGCCCACCGTCGCCGACGCCATACGGCGGCACGTCGCCGAGACCGGCTGGGCCGACCTCGCCCTGGAGCACATCGAGGCCGGCGGCGATCCGGACCCCGTCCTCAAGGCCGCCTACGACACCCTCGGCACCCGGGTCAGGGACCGGCGGCGGCGGATCGACGGGGCCTTCGCCCGCTCGCTGGCCTCCTGGACACAGGCCGGCACCCAGCCCGGCGGCATGCTCACCGTCGAGACCTTCCTCGACCGCGTGGTCGGACCGGTCGTCCGGCGCGGGGAGGAGCGCCGGGTGCTGCTGCTCGTCGTCGACGGCATGAGTGCGGCCATCGCCAACGAGCTCGGCGAGGAGCTGCGCCGCTTCTGGGCCGAGTACGACCCGCTGCCCGAGGGCGGCGCCCCGCACCGGCGGGCGATGGCCGCCGCCCTGCCCACCGTCACGGCCGTGTCCCGGACCTCGCTGTTCGCGGGCAGGCTGCTGAAGGGCAACCAGGCCGACGAGAAGCGGCTCTTTCCCGCTCTGAAGCTGTGGGGCGGGGCCCCGGCCGCGGTGTTCCACAAGGACGAGCTGCGCACCGAGACCGCGGGCGACACCTTCGGCCCGGCGCTCACGGAGGCGCTCACCGACGGCAGGACCCATGTCGCCGTCGTCCTCAACGCCATCGACGACCGGCTCGCCAAGGAACAGAAGCTCGGCGACGGGGCCTGGCGGGTAGACGACGTGCCAGGCCTGCGCGACCTGCTGCGGGTGGCGGCGGCCCAGGGCATGGCCGTCCTCGTCACCAGTGACCACGGTCATGTCGTCGACCGGCACGGGACGAAGGTCGACGCCGCCGACGCCGCCGGGCCGGAGTCCGCCCGGCACCGGCTGCCCGGCGGCGGCCCGCCCGCCGAACGGGAGATCGCCCTGTCCGGGCCGCGCGTGGTGTGGCCCGAACCGGGCGCGTCCGTCGTCGCGCTGTGGGACGCAGACTCCCGCTACACCGCTCGCAAGGCCGGGTACCACGGCGGGGCCTCCCTCGCCGAGTTCACCATCCCGGTGCTCGCCTTCCTGCCGTTCGGGGCCGAGCCGCCGAAGGGGTGGCGGGAACTGGGCGACCAGCGGCCCCACTGGTGGGCCCCGGAGGAGACCGGGAAGCCGGTGCCGGGCGAGCACACCGGCCGGCCGACGGCCGAGGCGGCCCCCGCCGCACCCAGGAAACCGACGGCGAAGTCGCAGAAGAAGCAGGCCGAACTCGCCCGGACGCACGAAGCGCTCTTCGACGTGGAACTGAAGCCCGGAGGAGACGACTCCCTCCTCACCGCGACCGTCGTCTCCCGGACCGAGGCGCTCGTGACGGCGCTGCTCGACTCGGAGACGTACCAGGCGCAGCTCGGCGGGCTGGCGCGCAAACCGCAGCAGGAGCAGGTCCGCAGGGCGCTCGTCGCCCTGCTCGACGCGGGCGGCACCCTGCCCGCCACCGCCCTCGCCCAGCGCGCCGGCCTGCCCACCACCCGGGGCGACGGCTTCGCCGCCGTACTGCGCCAGCTCCTCAACTACGACGGCGTGCAGGTGCTGGAGATCCTCCCGGACGGGCGCACCCTGCGGCTCCACGAGGCGCTGCTGCGCGAGCAGTTCGCCTCCGGGGCGGGCTGACGGCACCACTCGGGGTGCCTCCGGGAAGGAGCCGGAGGCACCCCGGACGCATGCCCCCGGTGAGCCCTCCCGCGGAGCCTCCTTCCTCCGGGGCGGCCGGCTCGCCATGAGGACGCCTCCTCGCCGCGGTGCGTGCCGGCCGCCCGGGCCACGTGGGCCGGGCGGCCCGTACGGAGACGGTCGCGGGCTCGGGGAGCGGCCCTCAGGGCCTGCCCGGGAGCCGGCCCCCCGCCCGTGAGCGTCCTGCCGGAAGGCGCCGGTCAGCGGCTTGCAAACGGCGTCACGGGGCGAAGGCCCGCAGCACCTTGGCGAAGGTCGTCAACTCCTCGATCATCTGCTCCGGAAGCGGTTTCTCGTCGAAGTGGGCGATCCGGTTGCGGATGTCCTTCACCCGCTTCAGGCGGCCGATGAACTGCTCCCGGGGCATGTTCGGCCACTTCAGGGCCTCCCAGTTCCGGTCCGCCCGCTCGGCCAGCGACTGCTTCGGCTGCTCGCCGTCCAGGAGCCTCAGGTAGTCGCCGAACATCAGGTCCGACACCTGACCGGTACGGTGTTCCGCCTTCTTGTTCGTCTGGACCGCCTTGATGGCCTCCTGGTCCAGGGCCGCGCCCAGACAGCGGCGGAGCAGGGACTCGATCTCGCCGACGATGAAGAAGGGCCGCGCCGCCCCCTCGAAGCGTTCCGTGACGTCCGCCGCGGTCACGATGCCCGACAGACAGCCGTCGTCGCCGCGGACGAGGAGGTAGCCGTGCTCCCTGATCACCGGGAGGGCGGCGAAGAGTTCCTGACGGGCGTCGGAGAGCGGCAGGGAGTCCTTCTCCATCGCGTTGTCCAGCATCGGAGGTTTGCCCGCCTCGTACATCCGGGCCACGGACCCCCAGGTGACCACCCCGTGGATCTGCGCCATACCGGTGGTCACCGGCACCTGCGAGACGGCCTCGGTCCGCATCAGGAAGGTGGCCTGTGCCAGCGGAGTCCCGGGGTTGACGCTCACCACCCCGCGCCTGGCCGACGGAATGTCGCCGAGCAGCAGGCGCTGCGGAAGGGCGTGCGAGGGCAGCGCCTCCTCGTCCCCGTCCCCGTTCCCGTCTTCGTCCTCGCCCCCCGTTCCGGCGGGCGTGGCCCGGGCGGGGACGGCCGTCAGCGGCACCACGTCGACGTTGCTGCGCAGGCCGCAGACGGCGAAGTCCGGCAGCGTCGTCAGCCCGGCGTCCCTCAGCGCCTGCGAGATCAGGTGCACCGACCGGTGGTCGCGGACCCTGACCCGGAACAGGTCGAGTATGTCCCGCACGGGCATGGTCCTGCCCTTGAGCGAGGCGAGGTCCTGTTCGTCCGGCCCGGCCGTCATCGGGCGTCGCCCTCCGTGAGGTCACGCAGCATGGTCTTCTTGCCCATGGCGGCGTGCACCAGGTCCTGCAACTGCCGGGAGCGGTCCTGGTAGAAGCGCTCGTAGTCGTTGGCGCGCAGTGCCTCCGGGTCGATCAGGTGGGTGGTGAGCACGTCGTCGAACCACTCGGGGCGCATGTCGGAGGCGGCGATCAGCGTCGGCAGGTAGGACGCCGGTGCTCCGACCATGTCCATCGAGGCACGGTAGGACAGCGGGGTCTTGTTCACGATCGAGTTCTCCGGCAGATTCTGGCCGTTGCCCCGCCGGAACCACGCCTTGGGGAAGATCTGCCGGATGTTGACGCTGTACTCGTCCAGCCGCCCAGGGCTGAGCGGAGCGCCCGTGAAGTGCCAGTCCACCGCGCCCTGCTTGATCAGCAGCGCGTAGATCCCCTTGTAGGCGGCGCTGTTGCGGGTGGTGAGGTTGTCGAGGCGGTCGGCGAAGAAGAACGCGTCCGCGACGGTGTCGGGCGCGCGGTCCTCCCGCCGGACCCAGGTGACGAGCTGCTCGACATCACGGGTGAAGCGCGTCTCCGTGGAGCCGCCGTACATCTCCCCGAGCACCCCGCACCAGTACCACTGCTCGATCTTCTCCTCCGCCTCGAGGCTGTCCGTCGCCCTGCCGAGGATGGCTCGGACGGCCGCGAGCGGGACGAGTTGGGTCTTGTAGGGCAGATCGTTGGGGCGGACGATGCACTGCCGTTCCAGGAAGTCGCCCACCCAGGCGAAGGCGTCGGCGAGCTGGGGCGCCAGACGGACGAAGTCGGCCAGGGGGAGGTCCAACAGGTCACGCCGCTTGCACGACACCGCGGTGCCGGCACCGGACTGCTTCCGCTCCCAGGTGCGCACCAGTGCGATGGCCTGCAGGAAGTCGCTGCTGCTGAGACCGTTCTCGAGGCCGATCTCCGGACGCCCGAACACGGGGTACCTGCCCGCGAGACCCTGCTTGATCTCGCGCCACACCTCGGGAAGCTGGTAGTAGTCGCCGGTCCGGTTCACGTACTCCTGGTCGCCGGCGTAGGTGGCGGTGAGCAGCTCGAAGACGTTGAGGGGGACCCCGCCCTGGTTGACGCGCTCGAACACGGCGCACACGGCGTCCATGGAGGTGGAGGCGGCCAGGCGGATCATCGGCACCTGGAAGGTGCGGACCTGCTGGAGGACGAGATCGTCGAACTGGCCCCACAGGTCCCAGTTCCGGTCCTCGTCGGCCTTGATGTACGCCCTCTTCCAACTGTTCACCCGCTGGGCGTCGAAGACGAAGTGGAGGGGGAAGAGCCCGGCCGCGCACTCGTCCTCGACCGTGCGCAGGTCGAGCACCACCGTGCGGTTGAAGTCGGTGCGCAGCACCTTGTCCGCCGGTACCGACACGATCGCCTCGTCGCGCTCCGCGGGCGGGCCGACCGCCTTGGCGATATCGACGTAGTACCAGCGCTGGATGGGCTTGCCGCGGGCGTCCGAGGTCTCCACGGGGACATCCAGGCACAGGGCCTGGAACAGCGAGGTGAGCCGCTGCTGCCCGTCCAGCAGCAGGAGTTCGGGGCTCGGATCGCCCTCGGGCCGCGCGCCGGTCAGGGTCCGCGAACGGAACCGGCTCGTGCCGCCCGTCTGCAGCGTCATCACCACGCCCAGCGGATAGTCGAGCGTCACGGTGGCGATGATCGCCCGGATCCGGTCGTCGCCCCACTTCCAGCTCCGCTGGAAGTCCGGCAGTTGGAGTGCCCCGGAGGCGACCTCCACCAGTACGTCCTTGAGCTTCACGTTGTCGAGCGCTGCCACCTGGACCTCTCCCGCCCTGCCGTCTGCACAGAGAGTGATTCCAGCAATGTCCTGGGTCACCGTCAACCGATTCGCGAAAGTAGGGCGGAAGGACGCCGAGAACTCCGCCGTGATCGCCGGCCGGTTCGAATCCCGTACGGGGGCGTGCCGGCAGGTGGAAGACTGGAAGCCGTGAGCACCACCGGACCCAAGCGCCCCGCACAGGTGAGCGCCGCGCGCCGCCGCACCGTCATCGACGCGCTGCGGCGCGGTGCCGTCCCCGAGAGCGGACTCGACCTGCTGGCCACCGGACTCGACCGGTTCGAGGCGGCCCTCGACGCGGAGCTGGATGCGGTCGCCTCCGGCGGGGCCGTGTTCAAGGCCGTGCGCGGTGAGTACGGATCGGGCAAGACGTTCTTCACCCGCTGGCTGGGAGAGCGGGCCAAGCGGCGCAACTTCGCCGTCGCCGAGATCCAGGTCTCGGAGAACGAGACGCCCCTGCACCGGTTGGAGACGGTCTACCGGCGCCTCACCGAACGGCTCGCCACCTCCAGTTTTCCGCCCAGCGCCCTGCGGCCCGTCGTCGATGCCTGGTTCTACGCGCTGGAGGAGGACGCCCTCGCGGCCGGCGCAACCGAGGAGGAACTGCCCGGCGAGGTGGAGAAGCTGCTCGTGGCGCGGCTCGCCGAGGTCTCCCGGCACGCGCCGTCCTTCGCCACGGCACTGCGCGGCCACCGGGCCGCCCTCGCCGGCGGCGACGAGCCGACCGCCGCGGCCGTACTGGCCTGGCTCGGCGGGCAGCCGCACGTCGCCGCCGCCGCGCGGCGGGCCGCCGGGGTGCGCGGCGACCTCGACCACTTCGGCGCCCTCGGCTTCCTCCAGGGGCTGCTGACCGTGCTGCGCGACTCCGGGCACACCGGGCTGTTCGTCGTCCTCGACGAGGTGGAGACCCTCCAGCGGGTGCGCTCCGACGCCCGCGACAAGGCCCTCAACGCGCTGCGGCAGCTCATCGACGAGGTGCACTCCGGGCGCTTCCCCGGCCTGTACCTGGTGATCACCGGCACCCCCGCCTTCTACGACGGGCAGCAGGGCGTCCAGCGGCTCGCGCCGCTCGCCCAGCGGCTGGCCACCGACTTCACCACCGACCCGCGCTTCGACAACCCCCGCGCCGTCCAGGTCCGGCTGCCCGGCTTCACCCAGGAGTCGCTGGTGGGCCTCGGCGCCGCCATCCGTGACCTGTACGCGGCCGGGGCCGCCGCGCCGGAGCGGATCGGGGCGGTCGTGGACGACGCCTACGTCGCCGACCTGGCACGGGCGGTCGGCGGGGCGCTGGGCGGGAAGGTCGGGGTGGCGCCCCGGCTGTTCCTGAAGAAGCTCGTGGGGGACGTCCTCGACCGCGTCGACCAGTTCGAGGACTTCGACCCCCGGCGGCACTACAAGCTGACCGTCGCGAGCAGCGAACTCACCGAGGTGGAGCGGAACCTGGCGGCGGCCTCCGCCGACGACGTCGACCTGGAGCTGTGATGGCAGGGGACGGCGACGGCACCCGCACCACCCGGGACACGGCGGGCACGGCGGGGGCGGCGGATCCCCTCGACCGGCTCGACCCCGTCGTCCTGCACCACATCGTCAACACCCTCGGCTGGCCCGACCTGCGGCCTCTGCAGAAGGCGGCGATCGCGCCGCTGCTGGACGGCGAGGACACCGTCCTGCTCGCTCCGACCGCCGGCGGCAAGACCGAGGCCGCCTGTTTCCCGCTGCTGTCCGCGATGGCGGAGAAGAAGTGGACCGGCGCCTCGGTGCTGTACCTGTGTCCGCTCCGGGCGTTGCTCAACAACCTCGTCACCCGCGTCGACTCCTACGCCCGGTGGCTGGGGCGGCGCGCCGAACTCTGGCACGGCGACACCAGCGAGTCACGGCGGCAGCGCATCCGCACCGACCCGCCGGACATCCTGCTCACCACGCCGGAGTCCCTGGAGGCGATGCTGATCGGCGTCAAGACCGACCACGCGCACCTGCTGGGCGGCCTGCGGGCGGTCGTCGTCGACGAGGTGCACGCCTTCGCGGGTGACGACCGGGGCTGGCACCTGCTCGCCGTGTTGGAGCGGCTGGAGCGGATCGCCGGGCGGCCGATCCAGCGGATCGGCCTGTCGGCCACCGTGGGCAACCCCCGCCACCTGCTGGAGTGGCTGCAGGGGGCGGGCAGGGGCGTACGGCCCGGGCGGGTCGTCGCCCCGGAGGCCCCCGCCGCACCCGCCGGTTCCGGGGCACCCGCCGGTTCCGGGCAGACCCGGCCCGCGGGCGAGGTCGAACTGGACTACGTCGGGTCGCTGGAGAACGCCGCCAAACTGATCGCGGCCCTCCATCGGGGCGAGAAGCGGCTGGTGTTCTGCGACTCGCGCAGCCGGGTCGAACAGCTCGGCGCGGCCCTGCGGGCACGCGAGGTGACCGTCTTCCTCTCCCACGCCTCCCTCTCCGCCGACGAGCGCGCCCGCTCCGAGCAGGCGTTCGCCGAGGCACGGGACTGCGTCATCGTCTCCACCTCCACCCTGGAACTGGGCATCGACGTCGGCGACCTCGACCGCGTCGTCCAGATCGACTCGCCCACCACCGTCGCCTCGTTCCTCCAGCGCATCGGCCGCACCGGCCGCCGCGCCGACACCGTGCGCAACTGCCTGTTCCTGGCCACCGAGGAGGACGCCCTGCTGCAGGCCGCGGGCCTCCTGACGCTGTGGGGGCGCGGCTGGGTCGAACCGGTGACCGCGCCGCCCGAACCGCGTCACCTCGTCGCGCAGCAGCTCCTCGCCGTCACCCTCCAGCAGCACCGGCTCGGCGACCGGCTGTGGCCCGAGCAGTGGAACGGGCTCGCCCCCTTCGACCGCTCGGCGTCCCCCGTCCTGCGGCACCTGCTGGCGGAGGGCTTCCTCCAGGAGGACGGCGGCATGCTGTTCGTCGGCCCCGAGGCGGAACGCCGCTTCGGGCGGCGGCACTTCATGGAGCTGACCGCCTCCTTCACCGCGCCGCCGCAGTTCACCGTGCTGTCCGGCCGGACCGAGATCGGCCGGACCGATCCCTCCGTGCTGACCGAGGAGCGGCCCGGCCCGAGGAGGCTGCTGCTGGCCGGCCGGAGCTGGCAGGTCACCTTCGTCGACTGGAAGCGCAGACGGGTCTTCGTCGAGCCCGCCGACAGCGGCGGGGTCGCCAAGTGGATGACCGGCGGCGTCACCGGGCTGTCGTACGAACTGACCCGGGCCATGCGCGAGGTGCTGCTCGGCACCGATCCGCCGGTCTCCCTCACCCGGCGTGCCGGGGCGCGGCTGGCCGAGGCACGCGAGACCGGGGCGGCGGACACCGTGCACCCGGGCGGAACGCTGGTCACCCGGGCCGGAAAGGACGTGTGCTGGTGGACCTGGGCCGGATACCGGGCCAACGCCACCCTCGCCGCCACCCTCCGGTCGGTCGCCGATCCCGTGCAGCGGCCGGACGACCGCTGCGTGCGGCTGCGGGAGGACCTGACGCCCGGGATGTGGCGCGCGGCCTTCGACGGCATCGGCGAGCGGTTCGTCCTGCCCGACGTGGACCCCCGGGCCGTGCGTGGCCTGAAGTTCTCCGCGGCCCTCCCCGAACGTCTGGCCGCCGCCACGGTCGCCGCCCGGCTGGCGGACTTCGACGGCGCGCGGGCGGCCCTGGCCGAGCCGGTGCGCTTCCACCACACGGGCTGAGCGGACGGGCCGGACAAAGGGCGGGCACAGCCGGGTGACGCCCCGGGCCGGGTGGCAGGATGGCGGGCATGGGCACCGGCACCTTCTCCCTCTCCCGCGGTGACGTGATCGAGCTCGTGGACGAGCCCGGCCGTACCGTCGCCCTGACCTTCGACGACGGCCCCGACCCGCCCGACACGACCGCGCTCCTGGACGTGCTCGCCCGTGAGCGGGTGCGGGCGGTGTTCTGCCTGGTCGGCGCCCAGGTGGAGGCCCACCCCGAGATCGTGCGGCGGATCGTCGCCGAGGGGCACCTGCTGGGCAACCACTCCTTCCACCACGACGACCTCGAGGAGTGGGAGCCCGAGGCGGTCCGCGCCGATCTGGAGCGGACGCTCGCCGCCATCGAGGCCGCGGTGCCCGGGGCCGAGGTCCCGTTCTTCCGGGCGCCCTACGGGCACTGGGGCCGCACCATCCGCGTCGCCGGGGAGCTCGGCATGCGGCCGCTGGGCTGGCAGCTCTCCGTCTGGGACTGGGAGCCGCCGGGCGCCGACGAGCTCGTCCGCCGGATGAGCGGCGTGGTCCCGCGCGGAATCATCCTGTTGCACGACGGGGGCGGGGACCGCAGCCAGACGGTCGAGGCGGTCGCCACCCTCATCCCGCGGCTGCGGGCCGAGGGCTGGACCTTCACCGTCCCGCGGTAGCGGGCCGCCCGTCTCCGGGCGGTGCGGGTCGGCGCGCGAGGCCGTGCGGCCGGTGGCGGGGACGAGGCGTCCATGAGGACCGGCCGGCAGTCCGTCCGCCCTCGGGAGGGTGGCGATCCGGGCTCGCGGCGGGCGGCGCGGCGCGGTCCGGGCCGAGGCACCCGGCCCGCACCCGGCGGGCGTTGATCGGACGTTGATGGATCGTTGATCGGCGGCGGGCAGGCTGCCGCGCATGGCAATCGATTACTCCGGCCCGGTGAGGCAGCTGCCCGGATGGTGGGAGCGCGCCCTGTGCGCGCAGATCGGGTCCGAGCCCTTCTTCCCGGAGCCGGGCAGGACGCCCGTCGAGGCCAAGAGGATCTGCCAGTCCTGCGAGGGCCGCGTCGAGTGCCTCGAGTACGCCCTCACCCACGACGAGCGCTACGGCGTGTGGGGCGGGCTGTCGGAGGAGGAGCGCCGCCGTCTCAAGCGCGGCGAGCGGCAGGCCCGTTACGGGGAGGACATGCCCAGATCGGCCTGACGGGGTGTGGGGGGACGTGGTGGGCGGGTGTGCGGTCGGCAGGCCGCGCGGCAACCGTCCACCGCGTCCGCGTACGGCAGCGTCCGGGAACGGGCACGGATCGGGCATCGCCCGCGGGCGATGCGGGGGCGCGCCCCCGTTGCCCGGCCGGGGGCGGGCCGGTAGGAAGAGGGCATGGTCTCTCTCGGCGTGGTATTCCGCCCCCAACTGCCCCCCGAACGACTGCGTTCCGTCGCCCGCGCCGCGGAGGAGGCGGGGCTGGAGCAGCTCTGGCTGTGGGAGGACTGCTTCCTGGAGAGCGGCATCGCCGCCGCGTCCGCCGCCCTGGCCTGGACGGAGCGGCTGCGCGTCGGCGTCGGCCTGCTGCCGGTGCCGCTGCGGAACGTCGCGCTGACCGCGATGGAGGCCGCCACCGTGCACCGGATGTTCCCCGGGCGGGCCGTCCTCGCCGTCGGCCACGGGGTGCAGGACTGGATGGGGCAGGTCGGGGTGCGGGCGGAGTCGCCCCTGACGCTGCTGCGCGAGTACACCGACGCGCTGCGGGGCCTGCTGCGGGGTGAGCGGCTCACCGTGGACGGCCGCTACGTACGGCTGGACGGCGTGGCGCTGGGCTGGCCGCCGCCACAGGTGCCCGCCGTGCTCGGCGGGGCGAGCGGCCCCCGCTCGCTGCGGCTGGTGGCCGAGGCCGCCGACGGCGCCGTCCTCACCGCCGGTACCTCGCCCGAGGCGGTACGGCGGATGCGCCGGCTGCTGGACGAGACCCCGCCGCCCGAGGGCGGCGGCGGCCGGCGCGAGCTGGTCGTCTACCTTCATACGGCGACCGGGGCGACCGGACCGGGCGCGGACGCGCGCATGCGGGCCGAACTCGAGGCCTTCGGCGACACCCCGGACACCGCCGCCACCGGCGACGCGGCGACGGTCGCGGCGGCCGTGGAGCGGCTGGCTGAGGCCGGGGCGGACACCGTGGTGCTCCAGCCCGCCGCCGACGAGCCGGACGTCGAGGGCTTCATCCGCTTCGCGGCCCGGGAGGTCCGCCCGCTGGTCGGCTGAGCCCGCGTGCGGTCCGTCACCGGGGCGCCGCCCGGGTGAGGCGGGCCAGACAGGCGTCCAGCGGCTGGACGTACCCGGGCAGCGACTGGGACAGGTCCCACCAGCACAGGGCTGCGATCTCCCCGTCGAGCTCCCCGCCGGACTCCTCCGCCGGCCGGAACGGGCGGGGCGCCGCGGTGTGCCCCGTGAACAGCGCCCCGTACTCGGCCCGGCGCTCCGGGCCGAGCCGGAAGGCCGCCCAGCCGGCGAACCGCGGCGGCCGGTCGGGCCGCTGCCCGCTCTCCTCCCGCAGTTCGCGCAGCGCCGCCGCGCGCGGGCTCTCCCCGGGCTCGATCAGCCCGCCCGGCAGCTCCCACCACCGCCGCGCCCGGTTGAACACCAGCAGCACCCGGCCGCCGTGCCACAGGGCGGTCAGCGCCAGCGGCAGCGGCGCGTCGGCCGGGGGCGCGTCCTCGGGACCGCGCAGCAGGGACAGCAGGACGTTCCCGCGGTCGTCGGCGGCGAGCGGTCGCATCAGTCGCAGGGCTCCCCGCCCACCTGGAAGGAGCCGCCGCGGTGCCGGGGGATCAGTTCCACCTGGACCCGGTGGACGGCGTCCCGGCTCACCCCGCCGCCCAGCTCGGCCGTCACCACGCCGATGCGCAGCCCCGCCTTGCCGGTGCCCTCGCGGCGCACCTGGACGGCCACCTCCAGATGGACCCGGTCCACGGCGAAGCGCAGCCCCCCGGTGCTGCCGTCGCCCTCGCGCTGTGCCGCCGTCAGGTCCTCCCGGACCTGGCGGATCACGTCGTCCAGTCCGATGTCCGGACCGGTACCGCCCGTACCGCTGGAGTTCGTCACCGTTCGGCCCCCTGCCTCTCTCACGGATCGACACCAAGAGGCTACAGAGGGAAGCCGTTCGCGCGTATGCTGCCGACGCATGGGGGACGGCACTGCGGACGGGACTGCGGACGGCACTGCGGACGGGACCGCGGGTGACACCGCACAGAAGGTCGACGGCACCACCGCGCGACGGTCGGGAGGCAGCGGCGGTCGCGCCGGACGGGCGGCGTGGCGGGTGCGCGTCCGCTCGTCCCGGACGGGCAAGGTCATCGGGTCGGGTGTGCTGCTCGGCGGCGACACGGTGCTGACCTGCGCCCACGTACCCGCCGACCGGCACTCCGCCGTCACCGTGGAGTTCCCCGAGATCGCGGGGGCGGAGGCGTCCACCGCCACCGTCCTCGACGGCTGCTGGGTGCCCGCCCAGGGCCGGAACGGCGACCGCGGCGACCTGGCCCTGCTCCGGGTGCACGAGCCGCCGCCGGGCGGCCACTCCGCGCCGCTGCGGCGGGCGTCGCTGCGCAACGCGCGGGTGGAGATCTGCGGCTACGCCGAGTCGGTCCGGCACGCCCAGGGCGCGGCGCTCCAGGCCACGGTGAGCATGAACTTCGGCGAGCGCGTGCAGCTCCACGTACAGCCGGCCCACCTGCCGCGCAGCGGTTTCAGCGG
The DNA here is from genome assembly GCF_002794255.1 of Streptomyces carminius. Lineage (GTDB taxonomy): Bacteria > Actinomycetota > Actinomycetes > Streptomycetales > Streptomycetaceae > Streptomyces > Streptomyces carminius. The sequence continues at coordinate 60,295 of NZ_PGGW01000061.1, read as the reverse complement.
CGGGCCGGTGCTCGACATGAACGACCCGCCCAGCGTCCTGGGCATCACGGTCACCGGGTACTTCGACTCCGAGGGGGTGGAGCCGCTCACCCTGGCGCACATGATCCCCGTCGAGACCATCGTCAGATACCTGCCCCGGGTGAAGGGCTGGGGGGTCAGCGGCCGCCGGGGCGTGGAGCCGCCCCTCGCCTCCCGGGCCGGCCGGCTGAGGGAGACGCCCGAGGTCGAGTACGCCGAGCGGCTCGCCTCCTGGTTACGGGGCGAGGACGGCTCCCCGGTCTACGTCACCGAGGTGCGGCCCGACTCCGGCCGCGACCACACCCTCCAGCGCGCCCTGGCGCTGGCCGACCGGGAGATATCGGCGCGGGCCACGACCGTGCTGTCCACCGACCCCCTCGGCACCGTGCCCCCGGTCGGCAGCCTCGACCTGGCCGTCGACGTCCGCGGCGCGACGGTCGGCGAGGTGGTCGTCCAGGTGGCCGAGCGCATGAACCTCAAGGAGTCCGACCCCGGCCGGGCGCTGGAGCGGCTGCGCGGGGAGCACCTGCCGCTGACCGTCGCGCTGCTGGGGGTGGACCGGGCCGCCGACCCGGACGGGCTGGTCGAGCTGTGCGGCGAGTTCGCCGACCGGGGCTGCCGCCAACTGCTGGTCCACTACGGGCCCGGCCCCCGGATCGACCAGGAGGAACTGGCCCTGCGGCACCGCATGGGCGAACTGGCCGGACGGCTCGGCGCCCTCGACGAACGGCTGCGGGAGCTGATACCGGCCGCGCACCGGCTGGCCGGCGTGTCCCCGCCGCACCGCGCCGTGACCCGGCTGCACATGGATCTGGCGCTGCTGAGGCACGCCCACCGCGGCGGCGACGGTCCGCCGCCGCGGCAGGTCCATGCCGCGCTGGAGGCCCTGGAGCGGCGGGCACGGCGGGCGGAGAGCGACGCCGCCGAGGCCCGCGAGCGGGCCGAGCGGGGGTACGAGCGGCGGGCCGTGCTCCGCGGGGAGCTGCGGACCTACCGCCAACTGGCCGTCCGGCACGGCCGCATCGAGGACGTCGACCTGGACCGCGAGTACCGCACGGCCCATCAGGCGCTCCACACCGGCCGGTTCGAGGAGGAGGGGGCCGCGACGGCGGTCGCCCGCTATGTGGCCGTCGTCCGCCGTGCGCTGGGCTGGCCGCCGCAGGACGCGGAGCCGGCGCGGGACACCGACCCGGCGGAGGAGGCTCCGGAGCGGGTGGACCCGGCGGGTGCGGGAGCCGGACCGCCGGCCCGCGGGGGCGCCGGGGCGGAGAGCCCGGGGGCGGAGGGGAAGCGGTGAACCGGGGGCCGGTGCCGGACAGCGCGCCGTCCGGTGTGCCGGGCGGCACGGAGACCGCCGCCGCCGCGGAGGGCCGCGGACTGCTGGCCCTGCCCGGACTCCCGCCGCCCGCCGACCCGTTCGTCCTCGTCCGGACGGACCCGGCCCCGCCGGGCCAGGGCCGCCCCTGCGGGAACCGGTCGTGCCGCCTGCCGGTCGGCCGGCACTACCCGGGGACGGTGATCCGGTACGAGGGCTACTGCCCGGAGTGCGGCACCCCGTACTCCCTGCTGCCCCAGCTCAGAGCGGGGGAGCCGCTGGACGGCGGACGCTACGAGGTGCGCGGCCCGCTGGCGCACGGCGGCCTGGGCTGGGTCTATCTGGCGGTCGACACCCGGCTGCGGCACCGCCCGATCGTCCTCAAGGGCGTGCTCAACCCGCACGACACCGAGGCGCGGGAGCGCATGCTGGAGGAGCGGAACCAGCTGATCGCCCTCAGCCACGGGTCCGTCGTCCGCATCTACGACTACGTGCCCCACCGGCCCGACGACGGCCGGATCGCCGCCGACTACATCGTGATGGAGTACGTCGGCGGGAAGTCGCTGCGGACGGTCCTGGAGGAGACGGAGCGCGGCCGGTCGCCCTTCGGCCCGGGTCGGCCGCTGACCCTGGAGCACGTCGCCCGCTACGGCTGCCAGATCCTGGCCGCGCTGGCGTTCCTGCACGACCGGGGACTGGTCTACTCCGACATGAAGCCCGACAACGTCATACACCGGGGCACCCGGGTGGTGCTCATCGACCTGGGCGGGGTGCAGCGGCTGGACGACGGCCGGACCCCCGTCACCACCGAGCGCTACGCGGCCCCCGAGACCGGCCCCGGCCGGGGAGCGCCCACCGTCGCGCACGACCTGTACACCGTCGGCCGCACCCTGGAGGAGCTGGCCGGGGCGGCCGTCGACGGGTACGCCGGGTACGCCGAAGAAGCCGGGTACGCCGGGTACGCCGGGTACGCCGGAGAAGGGGACGACGTCGACCGCGGGCTGGGCCACCACTCCTTCCGGCTGCTGGTGGAGCGCGCCACCCACCGCGACCCCGGCCGCCGGTTCGCCTCCGCCGCCGAGATGGCCGAGCAACTGGAGGGCGTACTCCGGGAGTTGCTCTCGCTGCGCACGAAACGGCAGTACACCCGGCCGTCCGAGGTCTTCGAGCCCACCCCCGCCCTGCTGGACGCCGGGCTGGGCGGAATCCCCGGCCCGCCGCACTGGCGGGACCGCGCGGCCCGGGACTACCGGGGGAGACTCACCGCCCCCGTCCTGCACCCCGGCTGCCCCACCCCCTCCAGGGTCGCGGTGGGACTGCCGGTTCCGCTGCCCCACCGCGGCGACCCGGCCGCCGTCCAGTTGCGGCTGCCCGCGCCGCCGGACCCGCGGGCGGCCGTACGGCAGATGGAGCGGCTCCTGGAGGCGGAGGCGGAGACGGATACGGCTACGGCTGCGGAGGCCGGGGCGGGGACCGGAGCCGGGGCGGCCGGGGAGGCGGGACCGCGGTTACCGGCGGACGCGGACACGGGGGTGGACCGGCGGAGCGTGGAGGTGCGGCTGCGGCTGTGCCGCGCCCATCTGCACATCCGGGAGGAGCTGCCCGTCGGCCACCGCGACCGGGTCCGGGAACTGGCCCGCGCGGAGGGGCGGCTGCGGGACGCGGAGGAGGTCCTCGGTACCGACCGGGAGGACCGGCCCGCCCCCGACTGGCGGCTGGCCTGGCACCGCGGCCTGCTCCGGCTCGCCCGGGGCGACGCGGAGACGGCCGAGGGACACTTCGAGGAGGTCTACGAGGCCCTGCCGGGGGAGTACGCGCCCAAACTGGTCCTCGGCTACTGCGCCGAGTGGCGCGGGGACCTGGACCGGGCCCGGCGCCTGTACAACGCGGTGTGGCGGCGCAACACCCAGCAGGGCAGCGCCGCCTTCGGCCTGGCCCGCGTCCACCTCGCCCGGGGCGGGCGCCGGGCGGCGGCCGAGGTGCTCGGCCGGGTGTCCGCCGTGTCCCGGCACTACGACGCGGCCCGGACCGCCGCGGTACGGATCCGGGCCGCGCGGCTGCCGGACCCCGGCGGCCTGCCCACCTGGCGCGACCTGGCGGCCGTGCGGCGGGAGCTGCCCCGGCTGGTGCTCGACGGCGGGGCGTCCACCGGTCCCGAACGCGACCGGCTGACCGCCGAACTGCGCGAGTGGGCGCTGGACTGGGTCCAGCGGACCGCCGGGGACGGGGCGCGCACCGGGGAGCAGGCACACCGGGAGGACCGGGCACACCTGGCGGACCTGGCCGGCGACCTGTACGGCGGGCGGCACGGGCAGCCGGTCACCGAGCGGGAGCTGCGCACCCTGCTGGCCCGGTCCCTCGGGGCGCTCGCCCGACTGCCCGGCACCACCCGGGCGGAGAGCGAGCACCTGGTGGACTGCGCCAACGCGGTGCTGCCCCGCACCTGGTTCGTCCTCCCGGGCCGGGAGGTGACCCGGTGAACCATCCCCCGCCCCAACAGCCCCACCCGTCCCAGCCGACCCCGTCGCCGCCCGCCGGCCCGGTGCCCGGCCGGCCCCGGCTGGAGCTGAACGTGTCCTCCACCTACGAGCTCTACGCCGGGCACGACGGCCGGGGCACGCCGGGCGAGCACGAGGTACACGTGATCCTGGAGGTCCGGGCGGAGGGTCTGGGCACGGTGCCGCGCCGGCCGGCCGAGCACTGCGAGGTCGTGGTCATCGACTGCTCGGGCTCCATGGCCCACCCCACCCTCGACAAGATCGCGGCGGCCCGGAGAGCCGCCGCCGAGGCCGTCGGGATGCTCCCGGACGGCACCCACTTCGCCCTGGTGGAGGGCACGGACACGGCGCGCGTCGCCTACCCCTGGGGAGATCCGTCGACTCCCGCCACCGTCGCCGCCTCACCCGCCACCCGCGCCGAGGGCAGCCGTACGGCCCGGGTGCTGGACGCCCACGGCGGCACCCGGATATCGGCCTGGCTGGACCTGGCCCGCCGGTTGCTCACCGCCCGGCCCGAGACGGCCTTCCGGCACGCCCTGCTGCTCACCGACGGCCGCGACGAGCACGGCCGGGCCGAGGAGCTGCGGCGCGTCCTGGACGACTGCGCGGGCGAGTTCGGCTGCGACGTCCTGGGCATCGGCGACGACTGGGACGCCGCCCAGCTCCGGATGATCGCCGACCGGCTGCACGGCCGGGCCGAGGCCGTCGTCACCGGCGGCGCCGGTGCGGCCGGTGAGACGGGTGCCCAGCTCACCCGGCTGTTCCGGGAACTGGTCGGGGCGGCCACCCGCCGGACACTGCCCCGGCTGGCGGTGGGGGTGCACGTCGGACCGTTTCTGACGGTCACCCTCTTCCGGCAGGTCAACCCGACCGTGGCGGACCTGACGGACACCGCCGTCCAGGACGGCGACCGGCTGCGCTTCGGCACCGGGGCGTGGGGCGACGAGACCCGCTGGTACGAGCTGCGGCTGCGCGTCGACCCCGGCCACGCCGGTCCCGGTCCCGGTTCCGGTTCCGACGGGCAGCCGGGTGCCGGCGAGCCGGGCGCGGGCACGGGTGCGGTACGGATCGCCTCCCTGTGGCTGGAGACCGAGGGGGAGGCGGCCGGGGCAGTGGAGCTGCCGGGGGAGGTGCCCGTCGCCGTCCGGTGGACCGACGAGCCCCCGCCCCTGACCGATCCCGGCGGCGCCGGCTGGCACTTCCTGCGCCACGCCGAGCTGGGGGAGGCGTCCCGGGCCGGTTCCGCCGCCCTCGTCCGGGGCGACGTGGCCACCGCCGAACGGGAACTGGGCCGGGCCGTACGGCTGGCGGACGAACTCGGCGACACCGAACAGCTCGCCCGGCTGGGCGCCCTGGTGGTCGTCGAGAACGCCGCCACCGGCCAGGTGCGGATCCGGGACACCGTCGAGCCGGGCAACATCCAGGCGGTCATCGCCGGAAGCACCCACACCACGACCCCGCCCCCCGTCCCCCCGCCGGCCGGCTCCCCGTCCGCCGGCAGACGGTCCGCCGGCTCCCCGTCCGCCGGCCGGCGGCCCGCCGACGGGCGGCCCGTCACCTGCCCGCGGTGCGCCGAGGTCGTACAGCCCGGCAGGTACTGCGTGAGCTGCGGGCATCCCCTGCGGAAGGAGGAGTGATGGGCACCCGGCGGCTGCTGGTGCGCCGACTGCGCGAGCTGCTGGTGCTGGCCGCGCTCGCCACGGCGGCGCTGGCCTGGGCGTACGACGGCATCCACCGGCACCCGGAGGAGGTGCGCGACCGGACCGCGCCGGCCGTCCTGGAGGTCGCCGCCGCCCGCAGCGCCCTGATGAGCGCCCATCTGGCCGCGGAGAGGTATCTGGACTCCGGCCTGGCCGACGGGACGGGCACCGACGAGGAGTACCGCATCCAGATCACGGCGGCGGTGCAGAACCTCTCGCAGATCGCCGACCGGCAGGTCGCGGGCGAGGACGGCAGGCGCACCCTGAGCACCGTCAACGCCCTGCTCGCCGTCTACCAGGAGGCGGTCGGCCAGGCGGTGGAGCACGCGGACGGCCTCACGGCGCTGAGCGGGGCGTGGTTCCTGCGCGCCGAGGACGTCCTCTACCGGAAGGAGACCGGCATCCTGTTCCGTCTCCAGGAACTCCAGCAGGCGCAGCGCGGCAGACTGGCCGAGCAGACGGTCTTCACCGGCGGCCGGTGGACGCCCTGGGCGCTGGCCGGGGCTGCCCTGCTGGTCCTCGCGGCGGCGCTGACCGTGACCCAGTACCAGCTCCACCGCCGTTTTCCGCAGCGGCTGAACCCCTGGCTGCTGACGGTCTGCGCGCTCCTGCTGGCGTCCGCGCTGCCGGCCTGGTGGGCCTGGCAGACCCAGGTCCGGCTGGACGAGGCACGCGGCGAACTGGCGGCGGTGATCGCCGTCCAGCAGCGGGCCGTGGCGGACGACAAGGCGGGGCGGGAACTGACCGCCCGGCAGATGGCGACCCTGGTGGACAGGACGGCCGTGGCCCGTGAGCGGGTCCGGCGCGGGATGGGCGCCACGTCCGGACGTACCGGACGGGCCGTGCTGATCCCGGCCGGCGGCGCCGTGGCCGCGGTGCTGTCCTGGGCCGGGCTGCAGCGGCATCTGGTCCAGTACAGGTTCCGGCCGTGAGGCGGGGGCACGGCGCGCGGGGCGCGCGTACCGTCCGGGGCGGCCTGGCAGGCCGGGCCGCCCGTACGGCCCTGCTCGGGCTGCTGTGCCTGCTTCTGGCCCCGGCCGGACTGGCGGGCTGCGTCCGGGAGGTCGGCGGGGCCCGCCACACCCTGGTCGTCCTGGGCTCCTGGACGGGCGGGGAGCAGGAGGCGTTCGAGGAGCTGCTGGACCGGTTCGAGGAGAGACAGCGGAGAAAGGGCTTCCACGTCGAGGTCAGGTACCAGGGCACCACCGCGAACCGGGAGGTGCTGCTCTCGGACGTGCTGGCCGGGGACCCGCCGGACATCGTGGTGCTGCCCTCCCTCGGCGACCTGATCGACTACCGGCAGCGGGGCCGGCTCGAACCCCTCCGCCGGGACGTCGACGTCCGGGGCGCCTACGACCGGGGCCCCTGGCTGGCGCGGCCCCAGGGCATGCGGAAGCGCTACTGGCTGCCGGTGCGGGCCGATCTGAAGAGCCTCGTGTGGTACACGGGCCGCGAACCGGACGCCTCCGACGCGGCCGTGGACCACTGGTGCGTCGGCATGGGCTCCGACGCGACCTCCGGCTGGCCCGGCACCGACTGGGTCGAGGACATCCTCCTGCAGCAGTCCGGCCCGGAGGTCTACGAGCGGTGGGCGAACGGGGAACTGGCCTGGGACGCGGAGCCCGTCGTCAAAGCCTGGAACACCTGGGCCGACTTCATGTCCGGCGACGGCGGACGCGCGGCCCGGGCCGCCCTGGAAGCCGACCACCGCGGCCCGGAGGGCGGCAGCGGACTGCTCTTCGACCCCGCCCGGGACTGCCGGCTCGAACACCAGGGCAGCTTCGCCCGGCACCTGTACGGCGAGCGGTTCCGCGACGCCGACTTCGTGCCCGCCCCGCGGTTGCTGCCCGGTGTCACGAACCGCGGGAGCCGCGACCGGGAGGTGTCCGGGGACTTCGCGGCGATGTTCCAGTACAGCCGGAAGGCCGAGGAGCTGATGCACTTCCTGGCCTCCCTGGAGGCCCAGTTGCTGTGGACGAAGCACGACACCGCCTGGCGGCGCGGCGAGATCCCCTTCTTCTCCGCCCACCAGGGCATCGGGGAGAAGGCGTATCCGGAGCGGGACGCGGTCGGCCGCCGTGTCGTGCGGGAGCTGGAGGAGGCCGGGTACCTCTGCCTGGACGCCTCGGACACCATGCCGCCCGCGGTCCGCGGGATCTTCCAGCAGAAGATCCTGGAGTTCCTCGCCGACCCCCGGCAGGAGCACCTCGCCGAGACCGGCACCCGGCAGCGGCGCCTGGTGCCGCTGCGGCAGATCCAGGAGGTGCAGGAGCGGTATCCGAGGGAGAGCGGGCCGCTGGACGTGTGCGCGGCCCGGGCCACCGGGATGCCGTGACCGGGATGCCGTGACCGGGTCGGCGTGACCGGGCCGCCGCCGGGCCGGCGGGTGCCCTACCGGCCGGCCGCGGTCGACCGCAGGGCCCGGGAGAGCGCCACCAACTGCCGGACGTCGGCGTCCAGATCGCCTCTGTCCGGGATGACGAGGGGCACCGCGGAGGTGGCCACCGGACGGCCCTCGGCGTGCGCCCGCAGCGCCCGGCGCAGCCGCCGTGCCAGCTCCTCCGGCCCGTCGGCGCTCTCCGGCGTCCCGGAGCCGTCCCCCGCGCCGCCGCCCGTACCGCCGTCCCGGCCGGGGTCGGCGAGGTACGGGCTGACCCGCACCAGGCCGTCCCGGCACTCGATGGCCCGGCGGTAGTAGCGGCGGTGCACCCCGCGCAGGCTCAGCGCGTCCCGCCAGGGGCTCACGGGCACCCGGTGCAGGGCGTCCTCGGGGAACCGCCGGTGCAGCGCCGTCCACAGCGGCTCCAGCGCGCGGTACGCCCGCAGGTGCCGCCACCACACCCGCAGCGCGGTCAGCCGCATCACGGCGGCCGGGTAGGTGACGCCGGCCAGGAGCAGCACGATGCCCGGCAGCAGGAAGAACACCGCGCCGAACCAGCCCAGCGTGGTCTCGGCGGCGCCCGCCGTGTCCAGTGACTCGTGCGCCCGATCCCCGCCGGCCCAGCGCATCAGCACGGCGGGGACGAACAGGACGTTGGCCACGACGATCGCCGCCATGCCGAAGGAGGTGATCCGCAGCCCGCGCGCCAGCCGGGGCTCCGCCCCGCGCGCGTGGCGCCGGGTCCACCGCCAGCCCAGCGCGAAGCCGGCCCCGAGGAAGACGTCGGCGGTCACGAAGAACACCGCCACACTGGTGACCGTGTGGTCCCGGGTGCGGACCCCGTCGGGCGTCGCGGCGGCCGAGACGGCGAGGACGGCGACCGCGGCCAGCAGCGCCAGCCCGTACCAGGCGGCCCGCCGGCGGGCCCGGGCCGGCTCCAGCGCCGAGAAGAGGTAGAAGCAGACCATGCAGTTCACGGCGGCCAGCACCAGGATGTGCTGGACCAGCCGGGAGGTCATGGGGGCCAGGCCCAGGAACACCTCGTTCCGGTCGGCCGCCAGCCCGAAGGGGTAGGCCGCGGCCCAGCAGGCGATCAGTCCGGTGACCGCCCACAGCGGCACGTCGCGCGGTGCCCTGGCCAGCCGGTGGGCCATCCAGGCCAGCGCGGCGCACGAGCCCGCGCCGTACAGCGTCAGCAGCAGGTTCACAGCCAGCCCAGCCGGTCGCCGAGGGAGGTGCCGATACGGTCCGCGGCGGCGTCGGAGGACGGTGAGCGCGGGACCACGTGGTCCAGCACCGAGGCCCACTCCAGGATGATCGTGGCCACCGTCTCGGCCTCGCGCTCCTGCTCGCTGTCGTAGGCGGTGCGCCGCAGCGCGCGCCGTACGGCGCCGGGGTCGAGATCGAGATCGAGGTCGGGGTACCGGCCGGGCGGGCAGGGCTCGGTGCCCCGGCGCAGTTCGGTCAGCAGGCCGTCGTCGTACTCGTCGCTGCGGTGGTCGGCCAGGAGGTGGCCGAGCTCGTGCAGGACGATGTGGCGCTGGTGGGCGCGGCTGGTCTCCCGCTGGTACACGATGTAGTCGGCCGAGGAGGCGCCCACCCACATGCCGAACGGCCCCGGTACGGGGATGGGGTAGGGCACCAGGTGCAGCGGCCTGCCGCGCCGCAGCGCCACCCGGTGGCAGAGCTCGGCCACGTCCAGGGGCGGTCTGATGCCCAGCTCGTTGAGCAGCCGCCGGCAGCGCCGCCGCAGTTCCCGTTCTCTCACGGTCTCCGTCCCCCTCCGCCGTCCCCCGACCCCGGCTCCGGCTGTTCTTCCCGCCGCTCCCGCGGCCATGCGCCGCCCTGCCGGCCGTCCAGTTCCAGGACGTGCTCGATGATCTCCGTGGCCGCGGCCAGGCCCTCGGGGGAGAGCTCCAGGGCGCGCAGCGCCAGCCGCCGGACGCCCCGGTGGTGCGCGACCCTGGCCAGGTCGTCCACCTCGGTGTCCCGGCCGGTCTCCTCCGCGCCGTCCAGGAGGGTGGAGACGGGGACGGTGAAGAAGCGGGCCAGGGCGGTCAGCAGCTCGGTGGAGGGGTTCCGCTTGGTGCCCTTGCGCAGGGCGGAGAGATAGGCGCCGCCCACCCGGATGCCCGGGTTCGCCCGCCGGACCGCCGTGGCCACCTCCTCGTTGGTGTAGCGCGGGCCGCGCGGGCCGTACGGGCGCACCTCGTCGAACAGCCTGTCCAGCCGGCCGGCCAGTGTCGTCGGCCGTGTTCCGGGGTCGGGCACCGCTCCTCACCTCCAGCACGCGGAGCCCGGCCGGGGTCCGCCGCCCCGGGGTCCGCCGCAACCGCCTTCGCCGGCTCAGAGGTTGGCAGGAGCCGGGGGACCGAGTCCAGGAGGGCGGGCCGGTACGGACGGAAAATCCGGCACGGTCCCGGCCCGGTGGAGGCCGGACGGGAGCGGTGGACCGGCCGGATTCCGCCCGGGACGCCCCCGGATCTCTGTTCGAGGTGGGTTGAAAAGGGACTTAAGCGGCAAACGCCTCCATCGCAATCCAGCCGTTTTCCGGGCGGATGTGCCCCGGAGTGCCGGTGCTGTACCGCCGGTACGGCAAAGTCGGGCAAATGGAGTAGACCAGAAACGGTGCAGCGTGCCGGGAGGTGACGGTGTTCGCAGCGTACGGGGCGGCGCGCGGTCCGGTGATTACGCTCCGGTGAATTCCGGTCACTGTGCGGCGGACGGCTGCCGGCTTCTCGGCGGTGGGACGTTCCCGGCGGCCGGTAACGGCGCACTATTAGGGCTGGGTGCCCGACAGGCCGGATGCCGCGGATTCCAGTGGATTCCAGTGGAGCCGGCCGCCTCCGGGTGCCCGCGGTGACCGCAGTGCAGCAGTCGGGGAGGGGAGCCCCGCTTGTGCCGGCCACCACTGCCAGGGGAGAGCAGTCAGTGCGGCCTTGCCCGTGCCGGGCGTCCGCGCTGCAACACCGGACGGTGCCGCACGGTCGTCACCAGCGCCGTCCCGGGGGGAGAAACAGACGATGAAGCGCGTTTTCCGCATGGCCGCGGCCTGCCTGGCCACGGCCGTACTGGTGGCCCTGACGCCGGCCGGCCCGGCCGCCGCGGACCCCGGTTCCGCACCGCGTGTCGACCTGCGCGTCCTGGTCGTCGACGACGGCGGTCCCGCCGTCGGCGCGATCACCGCCGCACTGGAGGGCGCGGGCACCCCGTACACCGCGGTCGACCTGTCCGACACCGGACGGCCCACCGTGGACGGGGACTTCCTGTCCGACACCGTGGACGGCCGCCCGCGCGCGAAGTTCCAGGGCGTGGTCCTGCCCAACGAGAACCCCTTCGGGGCCGGCTCGGCGGAGATGGCCGCCCTCGCCGCGTACGAGACGGAGTTCGGCATCCGGCAGGTGGACGCCTACACCTACGCCAGTCCCGCCGTGGGCCTCAACTGGGCGCAGGACCCCGGGTACATGGGCACCCTCGACGGGACGGCCGCCCAGGTCACCGCCGCCGGGAAGGCCGGGCCGTTCGGCTACCTCGACGGCGGGGTGCCCTTCGAGGACAACGACCCGCAGATCGGCGAGAGCTACGGCTACCTGGCCGTGCCGCTGGCCGACCCGCCGGGTGACGCCGCCTTCACCTCCTACGTGGACGCGCCCATCCCGGGCAGCTCCGCGCGCGGCTCGCTGGTCGGCGAGTACGTCCACGACGGCCGCGGCGAACTGGTCGTCACCTTCGTCTACAACCAGCACCAGCGGCAGTACCGGCTGCTGGCCCGCGGCATCGTGGCCTGGCTGACCCAGGACGTGCACCTGGGCGTCGACCGCAACCACTTCGCCGTCCACGTCGACGACGTCTTCGCCGCCGACGACCGCTGGAACACCGAGCTGAACTGCACCCCCGGCGACGTGGACTGCGGCGGCGCGGACGCGGGGCTGGAGCCCGACCCCATCCGGATGACCGCCGCGGACGCCGAGTACGCCGCCCAGTGGTCCGGCCGGCACGACTTCACCCTGGACATGGCCTTCAACGGCGGCGGCAGCGTCGCCCACCGCGCCGAGAACGGCGACGCCGACCCGCTCGCCGACCGGCTCCTGGCCGACCAGGCCGCCTACCGCTGGATCAACCACACCTACGACCACCCGTTCCTGGGCTGCGTCCAGGACGTGACCGTGGTGCCCTGGCGGTGCCAGACCGACGCGCAGGGGGACACCGTCTGGGTGAGCCGGGCCCTCATCGCCGCCCAGGTCCAGGACAACCTCGACTGGGCGAGCGCCAACAACCTGACCCTGGAGGATCCCGCCGAGCTGGTCACCGGTGAGCACTCCGGACTGGTCACCCTGCCGCAGCAGCCCACCGACAATCCCAACCTCGGCCCCGCGCTGGGCGACACCGGGGTGACCTGGCTGGCCAGCGACTCCTCCCGGGAGAGCGGACAGCGCGTCCTCGGCCCGGCCCGTACCGTGCCCCGCTACCCGATGAACATCTTCTACAACGCGGGCCGCGCCGAGGAGCAGGTCGACGAGTACAACTGGATCTACACCCGCGCCGCCGACGGCGGCAGCGGCATCTGCGAGACCTCGGCCAACACCACCTGCCTGGACGCCCCGCTGGACGTGCAGACCGGCTACGAGTCCTACATCGTGCCGCTGGAGGCCCGGATCGCCCTGCGCCACGCCCTGGCCAACGACCCGCGTCCGCACTTCATCCACCAGTCGAACCTGGCCGAGGACCGCATCGCCTACCCGGCCCTGGAGAAGGTCCTGGCCGACTACGCGGACCTGTTCGCCGACGACACCCCGCTGGTCAACCTGCCGATGAAGGACATCGGGGAGGAGATGCGGCGGCGCGCGGCCTGGAAGACGGCCGTGGACGCCGGGGACGTCACCGCCCACCGGATCGGCGACACCGTCACCGTCACCGCCCCCGACGGGACGCACGTCCCCCTCACCGCGCCGCAGGGCACCACCCGGCAGGTGAACGGCACCGGCCAGAACTTCGGCGGCCCCTATGCCGGACTGCGCTCCGGCTGGTCCGCGCCCGCCGGGCCGGGGCAGCCGGTGGTCTTCGACCTGGCGGGCACCCCGCAGCCGCCCGGGAACCCGGACACCGGGGGCTACCAGTGCCTGCCCGAACTGCTGAGTCTCCTGGACCTCCTCGGTCTGCTGGAGGCCGTGTGCGGAGTGCTGGACCAGAGCGCGGAGACCACCGAGGTGCCCGACGGGGTCACCGAACCGGTGCCGTACGGCCCCGGTGACACCGTCGCCGGCACGGACACCACCGCGGACCCCGCCACCGACTAGGTCCCGGTCCAGCCCGGACGATCCCGCTCTTCGCACAGGAGACAGAGAATCGCCATGCACGGACCGCTGGCCGAGCCCTGCCCCGACACCCCCTCGGTGACCCTGCTCACCGAGGGGACCTATCCCCACCACCACGGCGGCGTCAGCGTGTGGTGCGACCAGTTGGTGACCGGCATGCCGGACGTCGACTTCCGCGTCGTCGCCGTCACCGCCACCGGACGGGAGAGCCCCGTCTGGGAGCCGCCCGCCCAGGTCCGCGAGATACGCACCGCCCCGATGTGGGGCCCGCCCCCGCCCGGGCGCGCCCCGCGCGGCAGCCGGCTGCGCCGTTTCCGCACCGAGCTGGAGGCCTTCCTGACCGCTCTGCTCGACCCCGGACAGGAGGAGCTCTTCCCCGCGAGCCTGTACACCCTGGCCGGGTACGCCGAGCGCGGTGAACTCTCGCCCGCACTGCGCTCGGAGGACGCCGTACGGGTCCTCGCCCGGCTGTGGAACCGGCCCGCGCTGCCCACCGCCGCCGCCCGGCCCACCCTGCGCGACGCGCTGACCGCCGTCGACCTGCTGGAGCACGCGCTGCGCCCGCTGGCCGTGCCCCCGGCGACCGACGGGGTCACCCACGCCGTCAGCGGCGGACTGGCCACCCTGCCCGGACTGGTGGCGCACCACCGGCACAAGGTGCCGTTCCTGCTCACCGAGCACGGCGTCTACCTGCGCGAACGCTATCTGGGCAGCCGCGCCGAGCCGTACCGGTGGCCGGTGAAGGCGCTGCTGCTGGGCTTCTTCCGGCTGCTGGCCGGGGAGGGCTACCGCAGCGCCGCGCTGGTCACCCCCGGCAACCGCTACAACCGCCGCTGGGAGGAGCACGGCGGTACCCCGCCGGAGCGGATACGCACCGTCTACAACGGCGTCGACCCCGCCGCGTTCCCGCTCGCCGGGCCGGAACCGGAGACCCCGACGCTGAGCTGGGCCGGCCGTGTCGACCCGATAAAGGACCTGGCCACCCTCGTCCGTGCCTTCGCCCTGGTCCGCGAGGAGCTGCCCGGCGCCCGGCTGCGGATCTTCGGCGGCACCCCGCGCGGCGCGGAGTCGTACCGCACCGGGCTGGAGAAGCTCGCCGCCGAGCTGGGCGTGGCCGGGGGCGTCACCTTCGAGGGGCGGGTGGAGGACATCCGCGACGCCTACGCCGCCGGGAACGTGGTGATGCTCTCCAGCGTCAGCGAGGGCTTCCCGTTCACCCTGATAGAGGCCATGTCCTGCGGACGCGCCACCGTCTCCACCGATGTGGGCGGGGTCCGGGAGGCGGTGGGGGAGACCGGGCTGGTGGTGCCGCCGCGCGATCCGGCGGCGATGGCGCGGGCCGCGCTGCGGCTGCTGAACGACCCGGCGGAGCGGGCCCGGATGGGGGAGGGCGCCCGGCTGCGGGTGATCGAGCAGTTCACGCTCCGGCAGACCATCAGCGCCTTCCGGGACATCTACCACGAACTCGCCGGGCACGGCGGGGAGTACGGCGACGACGGGCGCGGCAGGCGGACCGCCGCGGTGGCGCTGGCGGCGGGGGGAGACGGATGAGCGGGACGCTCAGACTCGTCCCCGGCGCGCCGGCGCCCGGGGACCCCGCGGCTCCGGGGCCCCGCGCCCGGCCCGGACACGGCCGGCGGCACCGGCCCGCCTGGGCCGCCGACCCGCTGGACGCGCTGGCCGGGGAGCTGGCCGAGGTGTGCGCCGCGGCCGTCCACCCGGACGAGATCGCGGCCCATCTGGAGGCCGGCGGGCTGACGAACGAGCAGATCCAGCGCCGCTACGGGCGGCGCGACACCTTCGAGGCCGCGGCCGAACTGTTCGACCTGGTGCCGCGCGCCCACCCCGAACCCCCGCCGGGCCCCGACCCGTGGCGGGCCGACGCGGGCACCGCGATGCTGCGGGGCCTGGTGTTCACCCTGCCCGGACTGGGCTACGCGCTGGGCGCGTCCTTCCTCACCGGCCCGCCCGACCGGTTCGGACTCCCGGCGGGCACGGCGGCGCTGGCCGTCTCCGCGCTCACCGGCTGGGCCTGGAACCAGGCGCTCGCCCACCGCGCGTACGCCGCCCTGGCGGCGGGCGGCCGGGAGGCCGCCGGGCGGGTGCTGCGCGGCGGCGGACCGCTGGGCGCGCTGGTGGCCTTCGCCGCTGCGCTGCTGGTGGCTGCGGCGGTACCGGCGGGCGGCGCCGCGCTCGCCTTCGCGGCCGGCCAGGCGGTCTATCTGGCCGGGGCCACGGCGCTGCTGGTGCTGGGCCGCGAGCGGCTGCTGCTGCTCGCCCTGGCACCGCTGGCCGCGGGCGCGGCACCGCTGCCGTGGACCGACCCGCCCCCCGGACTGCGGGCCGCCGTCCTGGCCGGCACCGTCTGCGCGGTGACGGCGGCGGCGGCACGGGAGACCGCCCGGGCCGCGGGCGGCACCGGGGGCACCGGCGGCCCGGGCGGTTCGGTACGGGGCTGGGCGGCGTCGCTCCCCTACGGGCTGTTCGGGCTGGGCTGCGGGGTGCTGACCACGCTGGCCGCCCTCGGGGACGTCCTGCGGCACGGCGCGGGGGCGCCGGTGGCCGGGCACGTGGTCGTCGCCCTCACCCTCAGCATGGGCGCGGCCGAGTGGCTGCTGTACCGCTGCCGCGGCGGGGCGCTGGCCGCCCTGGCGGCGAGCACCACCGCGGCGGGGCTGCCGTGGCGGACCGGTCTGGTCCTGGTCCGGTGCCTGGCCGGTTACCTCGCCGTCCTGGCCGTGCTCGTCCTGGTGGCCGGGGCGCTGTGGCCGGGCGTCTCCCGGGCGGAGGCGGCGGACCCCGTCCGGGTGTCCGCCGTCCTCGCCCTCGGCGCGGTGCTGTGGACCGGGCTGCTGCTCCAGGCGTTCGGGGCCGCCCGGCTTCCGGCCCTGACCGTCCTGGCGGCGGCCGGAGCGGAGACCGCCGCGTTCGGGTGGGGAGCGCCCGGCCCCCTCGGCCCGGCGGGTCCCGCCGCCGTCCCGCTCGCCGTCTGCGGCACCGCCGCCGCCGTCCTGACCGTCGCCGCCACCGTCCTGACCGGCCGGGTCACCGCCCACCGCTGACCGGTCCCGCGTAAACCGCACAGCCGCACCACGGCACCACGAGCGAGAGCACACCGAGAGCAGCCGACAGAAACGGAGTACGCCCATGTCCGCAGCACCGCCGGTGGCCGTCACCGGAGCCGAGGGATTCATCGGCTCACACCTGGTCGAGGCACTCGTCACGGCCGGCCACCGGGTCCGCGCGATGGTCCAGTACAACTCCTTCTCCTCCTTCGGCTGGCTGGAGACCCTGCCGGCGGAGGTGCTGGACGGCGTCGAGACCGTCCTCGGCGACGTCCGCGACCCCGGCTCGGTGAACGGCCTGGTCGAGGGGGCCGAGACGGTCTACCACCTGGCCGCGCTCATCGCGATCCCGTACTCGTACCGCGCCCCGCACAGCTATGTGGAGACCAACGTCACCGGCACCCTCAACGTGCTGGAGGCCGTACGGCACCAGGGGATCTCGCGGCTGGTGCACACCTCCACCAGCGAGACCTACGGCACCGCGCGGACCGTGCCGATCACCGAGGACCACCCGGTCAACACCCAGTCCCCGTACGCCGCCTCCAAGGCGGGCGGCGACCGGCTCGCCGACAGCTACCACGCCAGCTTCGGCACCCCCGTGGTCACCCTGCGGCCGTTCAACACCTACGGGCCGCGCCAGTCGATGCGCGCCGTCATCCCCACCGTGATCGCCCAGCTCGCCGCCGGGAAACGCACCGTCACCCTCGGCGACCTGCGGCCCACCCGGGACTTCAGCTACGTGAAGGACACCGCCGCCGCCTTCCTCGCCGTGGGCACCGCGCCCGCCGAGGCCGTCGTCGGACGCACCCTCAACGCCGGGACCGGCGGCGAGATCGCGGTCGGCGACCTGGTGGCGCTCATCGGCAAGCTCATGGACACCGAGGTGGAGGTCGTCCAGGACGAGCACCGGGTGCGGCCCGCCGACTCCGAGGTGATGCGGCTGGTCTGCGACGCCTCCCGGCTGCGGGCGGCCACCGGCTGGGCGCCGCGCCACAGCCTGGAGGAGGGGCTGGCCCACACCGTCGACTTCTTCCGCGACCCGGCGAACCTCGCCCGCTACAAGACCGACCTCTACAACGTCTGACCCGTGGCGCGTCCGCACCACGACCGCCGTCACACCCGCCGCCACCCGCACACCACGGAGAGGACAGCACCGATGCACGCAGTCATCATGGCCGGAGGGAAGGGCGTCCGGCTCCGCCCGTACACCACCGCCCTGCCCAAGCCGCTGGTGCCCATCGGGGACCGGCACGCGATCCTGGAGATCGTGCTGCGCCAGCTCGCCGGCGCCGGATTCACCAGCTGCACCCTGGCCATCGGACACCTGGGCCACATCATCCGCGCCTACGTCGGCGACGGTTCGCAGTGGGGCCTGCGGGTGGACTACGCCACCGAGGACAGCCCGCTGGGCACCATGGGACCGCTGCTGACGATGCTCGACCGGCTGCCGGAGCACTTCCTGGCGCTGAACGGCGACATCCTCACCGACCTGGACTTCGGCGACGTGCTGCGCACCCACCGGGGCTCCGGGGCGCCGCTGACCATCGCCACCCGTGTCCGCACCGTCGACATCGACTTCGGGGTGCTCAGCACCGAGTCGGGGAAGGTCACCGGCTTCGCCGAGAAGCCCCGGATGGACTACCGCGTCTCCATGGGCGTCTACGGGGTCTCCCGCGCCGCCCTGGCCCGCTATACCCCCGGACTGCCGCTGGGCTTCGACGAGGTGGTGCTCGACCTGCTGGCGGGGGACACCCCGCCGTACGCCTACGAGTTCGAGGGCTACTGGCTGGACATCGGAAGGCCCGACGACTACGACCGGGCCAACGCCGAGTTCACCGCGCGCCGCGGCCGGCTGATCAGGGGAGTGTGACCGTCCCGCATGCGCGTACTCGTCCTGGGGGCCACCGGCTGGCTGGGCAGGCACACCGCGGAGCACCTGCACGCCCGGCCGGGCGTGCAGGTGCTCCGCGCGGGCCGCGCCCCCGGCCCCGCCGCACCCGCCGCCTCCGGACCGGCACCGGACCCCACCGTGGACCTGACGGTGGACCTGGCCGCCGCGGACCCGGCCGGACTGGCCGCCCTCCTGGCGGACCTGGGCCCGGACGCCGTGGTCAACTGCGCGGGCGCCGTCGGCGGCGACGCCCTCCACCTCACCGGGGCCAACGCCCGCGGCCCGGCCGTCCTGTGCGCCGCCCTGCGCGCGGCCGTGCCCGGTGCCCGGCTGGTCCATCTCGGCTCGGCGGCGGAGTACGGGCCGGGCGAGCCCGGGCACCCGCTGGCCGAGGACCATCCCACCCGTCCGGTCGGGCTGTACGGCGCCGCCAAACTGGCCGGCACCCTGGCGGTCACCGGCTCCGGTCTGGACGCCGTGGTGCTGCGGGTGTTCAACCCGGCCGGCCCCGGCGCCCCGCCCTTCTCGCTGCCCGGCCGGCTCGCCGCCGAACTGCGGCGGGCCGGCGGCGTGGTGCGGGTCGGCGACCTGTCGGCGTACCGCGACTTCGTCGACCCCCGCGACGTCGCCGCCGCCGCGACCGCCGCCGCGCTCGCCCCCGGCCCGCTGCCCGGGGTGCTCAACATCGCGGGCGGGCGGGCCCGCCCCGTGCGGGACGTCGCCGAAGGGCTGGCCCGGGCCGCCGCCTTCCGGGGACGGATCGACGAGAAGGGCGACGGCTCGGCGCGCTCGGCCGCCGTCGCCTGGCAGCAGGCCGACGTCTCCGCCGCCGCCGGGGCGCTGGGCTGGCGGCCCCGGCGCACCCTGGAGGAGTCCCTCGCCGACCTGTGGACGGCCGGCGCGGGAGCGGCCCCGTGAGCGCCGCGGGTGCCGCCGCGCGGGAGCCCGCCGGGGCGCCGGGCCGGCTGCTCGTACCGCTGTACGTCCACCCGGCCGCGGACCCGGCGGCCTGGGCAGCGCTGTCCCGGGCCGCCGGGCGGCTGTACGGCGTCGTCCTCAACGCCGCGGACGGCCCCGGCCCGCGCCCCGACCCGGCCTTCGCCTCGGCCGCCGCCCGGCTGCGCCGCGCCGGGGTGCCGCTGCTGGGCTACGCGGACACCGACTACGGCACGCGCCCGGCGCGCGCGGTGCTCCGCGACGTGTACCGCCACCGCCGCTGGTACGGCGTGGACGGCGTCTTCCTCGACCGGGCCGCCTCCGTTCCCGCCTCGCTGCCCCGCTACCGCCGCCTGGTGCGGGCCGCCCGGCGACTGGGCGCGGCCACGGCCGTCCTCAACCCTGGCGCCCACCCCGACCCCGGATACGCGCGGCTGGCCGATCTGCTGGTCACCTTCGAGGGGAGCTGGACGGACTACCGCCGTGCCGAGGTCCCCCGGTGGACCCGGGGCCACCCCCCGCACCGCTTCTGCCATCTGGTGTACGCCGTGCCCGGGCACCTGGACACCGCGGTGGCCCGGCTGGCGCACGAGCGCGGCGCGGCGGTGCACTGCGCGGTGCCGGGCCGGGGCGCCAACCCCTGGCGGTCGGTGCCGCCGGCCGCCGGCCGTTCCGGAGGGCCGCCGTGAACCGCCGCCTCGCCGCCCTGCTGCCGCCGCTGTGCGCCCTGCTGCTCCTGACGGGATGCCCGGGTGCCACCGGGCCGGACCCCGTCCCCACGGGCACCGCCACCGCACCCGGCCCCCTCCCCACCGGCTCCACCGGCGCCGTTCCGCCGGACACCTCCTCGCCGGACACCGCTGCGCCGGGCCCTCCCCGGTCGGGCGGACCGCCGCCTCGCCGAGCCCGCTGGCGTCCGGAGCCCGGCACCACCTGGCAGTGGCAGCTCCAGGGCCGCGTCGACCCGACCGTGGACGCGGAGGTCTTCGACATCGACGGCTTCGAGAACGGCGCGGACACCGTCGCCGCCCTGCACACCCGGGGCCGGAAGGTGATCTGCTACCTCAACGCCGGGGCCTGGGAGGACTTCCGCCCCGACCGCGGCGCATACCCGCCCGCCGTCCTGGGCCGGGGCAACGGCTGGCCCGGCGAGAGATGGGTGGACATCCGCCGGCTGGACGTGCTGCGCCCCGTCCTGGCCGCCCGGCTGGACATGTGCGCGGAGAAGGGCTTCGACGCCGTCGAGCCCGACCTGCTCGACGGCTACCGCCACGACACCGGCTTCCCGCTCACCGCCGCCCACCAGCTCGCGTTCAACCGGATGGTCGCCGCACTCGCCCACGAGCGGGGGCTGTCGGCCGGCCTGAAGAACGACCTCGACCAGATCCCCGAACTGGTGGACGTCTTCGACTTCGCGGTCAACGAGGAGTGCGCCGAGTTCGGCGAGTGCGCGAAGCTGGCCCCGTTCACCGAGCGCGGCAAGGCCGTCCTCCATGCCGAGTACGCCCTGCCCACCGAGGAGTTCTGCGGCCTCTCGCGCCGCCTGGGCCTCAGCTCGATCCGCAAGCGCCTCGCCCTGGGCGCCTGGCGGAGCACCTGCTGAGCGGCCGGGTGCCTCAAGTGCTCGGGAGCGGCCGGAATCCGGCCCTTTCCGCAAGCCAGGAGAAGCCGAGCGGTCGGTTCACGAGGAAAACAGGTCTTTCGCCCTCTTCGCTCCCTGTCTCCGATTAGCTTCACATGTGTCAGTTTCGCTGTCTCTTTCGAGGGGAGCCGGTTATGCCCGGTGAGGAGATCGATCCGAGGGAGGGGCCCCAGCAGGGGACGTCCACGCCCGCTCAACAGGATCCCGAGGGCCCGTGGGGTGACGGACCCGGGCACGGGACGTCCATGCCCGCCGACGAGCCCGGCAGCCCGTGGGGCGACGGGGCGTAGCGCTCCGGGGAGGTGCCCGGCCGGCGCAGGCCGGCCGGGCGCCGTACGTCCGTGACGGACGGCGGGCCCGGCCCCGCCTCACTCCGTCCGGGCGCGCTCCAGGATCGCGCCGGTGTCGGCCCCGGCCGGGAGCGTGCCGAAGGCGTGCCCCCAGTCCCCGCCGAGCCGGGAGGCGCAGAACGCGTCGGCGACGGCCGGGGTGCTGTGCCGCACCAGCAGGCTGCCCTGCAGCACCAGCGCCAGCCGCTCGGCCAGCACCCGGGCGCGCAGTTGCGCGCCGGCCGGGTCCGCCGGCTCCGGCAGCATCTCCCGCACCCGGGCGGCGGCCGCGTCCAGCCGGGCGTCGGCACCGGCGGCGGCGTCCACCTCGGCCAGGACGGCGTCCAGCGCGGCGGGCTCCCTCGCCAGGACGCGCAGCACGTCGAGGGCCGCGACGTTCCCCGAGCCCTCCCAGATCGACAGCAGCGGTGCCTCCCGGTACAGCCGCGGCATGCCCGACTCCTCGACGTAGCCGTTGCCGCCCAGGCACTCCAGCGCCTCGGCCGCGTGGGCGCTGCCGCGCTTGCACACCCAGTACTTGGACACGGCCAGGGCCAGCCGCCGGAAGGCCGCCTCGGCGGCGTCCCCGGCGTGCGCCGCGTCCACCGCCGCCGCCAGCCGCAGGCCCAGCACGGTGGCGGCCTCCGACTCGACCGCCAGGTCCGCCAGGACCGAACGCATCAGCGGCTGGTCGGCCAGCGCCGCGCCGAAGGCCCGCCGGTGCGCGGTGTGGTGCAGGGCCTGCCGCAGTCCGGCGCGCATGCCCGCCGCCGTGCCCAGGACGCAGTCCAGCCGGGTCATGTTGACCATCTCCACGATGGTGCGCACCCCGCGGCCCGGCTCGCCGACCGGCCAGGCGAGGGCGCCGTCGTACTCCACCTCGGCGGAGGCGTTGGAGCGGTTGCCCAGCTTGTCCTTCAGCCGCATCAGACGCATGGCGTTGCGGGTGCCGTCGGGCAGCACGCGCGGCAGCAGGAAGCAGCTCAGCCCCTCCTCCGCCTGCGCCAGCACCAGGAAGAGGTCGCTCATCGGGGCGGAGGTGAACCACTTGTGCCCGGTGAGCCGGCAGGTGCCGTCGCCCGCGGGAACGGCACGGGTGGTGTTGGCCCGTACGTCCGAGCCGCCCTGCTTCTCCGTCATCGACATGCCCGCGATCAGCCCGGACTTCTCCAGCGGCGGCCGCGACCCGGACTCGTAGGAGCGGGCGGCCAGCAGCGGCTCGTACCCGGCGGCCAGCTCCGGCTGCGCGCGCAGCGCGGGAACGGCGGCGTACGTCATGGAGACGGGGCAGCCGTGCCCGGCCTCGGCCTGGGACCACAGGTAGAACTTGGCGGCGCGCACCAGATGCGCGCCGGGTCGGGGCTCCGCCCAGGGCGCGGCGTGCAGCCCGTGCTCCACGGCCGTGCGCATCAGGTGGTGCCAGGAGGGGTGGAACTCCACCTCGTCGATCCGGTGCCCGTAACGGTCGTGGGTGCGCAGCCGGGGCGGGCACTCCTCGGCCGTCCGGGCCCACTCCCACACCTCGGGCGTACCCGCCAGCGCGCCCAGCTCCCGCACCTCCGCCTCGCCCCAGCCGGCGCCGTGCCGGTGCAGCGCCTCCGGCAGGGCGGGCTCGTCCGCCGCGGTGAAGCCGGTCGGCGGCGGTGGCTGGTTGGTCACTTCGTGGGTGGCGCTCACGGCGGCCTCCAAGGGGCGGGACGGCGGGCTCCGCACTCCGACGTTACACATCGGTTGCACGTGGCGGAAGAACGTAACACCCGCTGCGGGCTAGGATCGCCCTGCCCATGGACACCACGGACGGCACCCCCGACCCGGCCGCGCCGCGCCCGCTGACGGCCCGCTCGGTCGTGCTCAGCACCCTGCTCGGCCACCACCCGCCGGCACTGCCCGCCCGGGCCCTGGTACGGGTGGGGGAGGTCTTCGGGATCGCCGAGGGCACCGTGCGGGTGGCGCTGTCGCGCATGGTCGCCGCCGGTGACCTCGTCCAGCGCGCGGACGGCTCCTACGGCCTCACCGCGCGGCTGCTGGAGCGCCAGGCCCGCCAGGACGACAGCCGCGCGCCCCGCACCCGCGACTGGCGCGGTGAATGGGAGATCGCCGTCGTCACCGCCGAGCGCCGGGCCGCGGCCGACCGGGGCGCCCTGCGCCGGGCCATGGCCGGACTGCGGCTGGCCGAACTGCGCGAGGGAACCTGGCTGCGCCCCGCCAACCTGCCGCGGCCCCGCCCGGCCGTGGTCACCGGCCAGTGCACCCTGCTGACCGGCGCCCCCGAGGGCGATCCGGCGGCGCTGGCCGCCCGGCTGTGGGACCTGGACGGCTGGGCGGCACGGTCCCGTGCGCTGCTGGCCGCCGCCGGTGCCGCCGAGGAGGCCGGGGACTTGGCCCGGCGCTTCACCGTCTCGGCCGCCGTGCTGCGCCATCTGCTCGCCGACCCGCTGCTGCCCGCCGAACTCCTGCCCGGCGACTGGCCGGGGGAGGAGCTGCGGCGCCGCTACGACGCCTTCGAGGCCGACTTCCGCACCGTCCTGTCGCGCCACGCGGCGGCCTGACGGACGGGCGCCGTCGGGCCCCGTTCGTCCGCGCACCCACCGCACCTCCGTGTCCTGCCCCGGGAACGGGGGTGCGGTGGGTGCGGGTTCTGTGGGTGCTGGGGTCGGGGCCGGTCCGGGGCGACCATTCCGGACGGTACGATTTACGGCCGTTGCCGTCCCACGTGTCGTGGCCCGCTCATTGGCCGCAAATCGCACTTGAGTGTCCGGAACGGCCGCCCCTCCCCGTCCCCTCCCGCCGTCTCCCGGCTGCCGGTCCGATTCCCCTGCGCTCCAGACCAGGCCCGTCCCCGGGGCATTTCTCCGGCCGCATCCCGTATACCCCCGGACCGGACCCGTTCCCGGGAGGGTCACCTCCGGCCGAGTCCGCGTCCGGGATGGCCGCACGGAGCCGGGTCGGGGGTCGGTACGGACCGGCCCGCCGGACGTGCCCGCAGGTCGCCCCGGTCCCGCCAAAGGGGGTACCACCGCACACCGGGGACGAGCAGCGTCCCGGCCGGACAACCGCAGCCCGGCCCGCACCGAGGCATGTCCTGGTCGCTCTCGCGTGCAGGGGTGAGTAGTCGGCAGTGCGGCCGGGGGCGTCACCCGACGTGTACGAGCTGGTGGGCGTGGAGGGCCGCAGGCACGACGGGGTGTACCCGGCGATGGCGGGGAGGGGACGGGGAGGGGCGGCCGTTCCGGACACTCAAGTGCGATTTGCGGCCAATGAGCGGGCCACGACACGTGGGACGGCAACGGCCGTAAATCGTACCGTCCGGAATGGTCGCCCCGGACCGGCCCCGACCCCAGCACCCACAGAACCCGCACCCGGGCGCAGCCCGGGCACGCGCCCCGTGCCATGCGCTCAGCGCGGAGCGAGCACCACCCACACCTGGCCCCGGGCGAAGTTCAGCCGCTCGCCGCCGGGCGTGGTGAACTCCGTGCCGTCCTCCGCCGACGGCCGCGACCAGCGCGCCTCGTACGCCCGGCCGCCGCGCAGCACGGTCGCCTCCCCGGAGCCGACCGTCTCCGAGTACGGGCTGACGCCGCCGCCCCGGTCCCGGAAGCGGGAGTCGCGGATCTCCACCCGCTGGACCACGACCGTCGGGGCGCCCAGCCGGCCGCCGTCGGTGGTGCGGGCCGGTTCGCCGTCCATGGACACCAGCCAGCGCTCCTCGTCCGCCGACCAGGTGAAGGTGTAGCGGGAGTTGGGGAAGCGGACGGTCTCCTCGTCGGTGGGCCGTCCGCCCTCCGGGGCCGGACCGAAGCGGAAGCCGATGTCATTGGCCTCGCTCACCTCCTCGGGCGCGGCGCGCAGCGCGGCCTCCGGGTCCAGGTAGAGGTTGTGCGGCGCGGACCGCTCGGAGCTGCGGGAGTACGCGTCGGGGACCTCGTCGGCCGGCAGCAGGTGCAGCGGGGAGTCCTCCAGCACGGGGATGAGCCGGGACTGCGCCCCGGAGTAGGCCAGGGCCGGTTCGCCGAACTGCCGCAGCAGTTCGATGTCCGCCTCCCGGGCGCTGCGCACCGGGCCGACGGAGGGCGGCAGCTCGGAGGAGAGGATCGTCAGCAGCCGGGTCAGCCCCCACTCCACCTGCTCCACGTACACGACGTCGGCCGCCTCCAGACCCGTGTGGGGGCGGGCGTTCCGGGCGTTGTCGATCTTCACGGCGAGCACCGGGGTCGACGGGTCCTCGACGCGTTCACCGGTGAACGGGAAGCGCTCGGTGTCCTGGCCGTCGCCGTTTCCGCCGCCGTTCCCGGCCGGGCAGCCCGCCAGCACGGCGGCCAGCACCACCGCCAGCAACACCGCCGGCAGCGTTCGCGCCGCCCGCGCCGGGATCCGCCCGTTGTCCCCGTTGTCCACCACTCGCTCACTCGCCGTTCCTCCGGCCGGGCACACCCGCGTGTCCCCGCACTCCTCCCCATCCCTTGACCGCGCCGCGGGTTTTCATGTCCGCTCCCCGGCCTCCGCGGGCCATGCGGGTGATGCCCCGTTCCGGGCCCGCCGACGCACCGCCGGCGGCGGCGGACCACCGGGGGCGGGTGTTCAGCCGGTGCGCATCCGTGCTTCCCACGGCGGTCACACCCAGGCCAGGCGGCCCGGCGATGAAGGAGGCGACCCGTTCGCCGCCCGGCCCAGGAGGACCCGCCGTGTCCGTCCCCACCGCCCCCGCTCCGCTCCCGTCACCGCCCCGGTCCCCCTCTTCCGCCGTCCCCGGTCTCCCCGCCGTCCCCCGCCCCGCGCCCGCGCCCGCCGTCGAGCGGAGCGTCGGCGACTACGTCGTCGGCCTCGCCCGCGACGAGGCCGACGTACGGGCCGCGCAGCGGCTGCGGCACCGGGTCTTCGCCGGTGAGCTGGGTGCCCGGCTCACCGGCGCCGAGACCGGTCTGGACGCCGACGCCCTCGACGCCCACTGCGACCACCTGCTGGTGCGGGAGCGGCGGGGCGGGCAGGTCGTCGGGACCTACCGGCTGCTGCCGCCCGGACGGGCGCGCGAGGCCGGACGGCTCTACGCCGAGGACGAGTTCGAGCTGGACGGGCTGCTGGACGGCGCCGGGCTCCGCGGCGACCTGGTGGAGGCGGGCCGCTCCTGCGTCCACCCCGGCCACCGCGACGGCGCCGTCATCGCGCTGATGTGGGCGGGCATCGCCCGGTACCTGGTCCGCACCGGCCACAACTGGCTGGGCGGCTGCTGCTCCCTGCCGCTGGACGACGGCGGGGCGCTGGCCGCCGGGGTGTGGGACACCGTCTCCGCGCGGCACCTGGCCCCCGCCGGGCACCGGGTGCGGCCCCGGCGCCCCTGGGACCCCGGTGCCGTCGAACGCGCGCCGCGCGCCGGTTCCCGGGCCGCGCTGCCGCCGCTGCTGCGCGGCTATCTGCGGCTGGGTGCCAAGGTCTGCGGCCCGCCCGCCCACGACCCGGACTTCGGGGTGGCCGACCTGTACGTACTGCTCTCGCTGCGCGACACCGACCCGCGCTACCTGCGGCACTTCCTCTCCCTCCTGCCGGAGTGAGGCATGGGCGCGGACCGTGGAGAAGGCCGGGGACACGGGGGACACGGAGGAGGGGCGGCGGGCTCCGTTCCCTGGCTGCCGGTCTCGCCGTGCAGCGTCACGGGGTGCCTGCCCGGCCGTCCGGCGGTGGTCGGGCCGCTGCGGCGGGCGGCGCGCCGGGTGGCGCTGTTCGCGGTCCTGGCGGCCGGGGTGGTGGCGCTGCCCGCCGTACGGCGCCGCGCCCCGGAGCGCCGGGCGCGGCTGGTACGGCGCTGGGCCGGGGCGGTCGCCGCGGCGGCCGGGGTCCGGGTCCGGGTCACGGGGGTGCCCGCGGCCGGTCCGGTGCTGGTGGTGGCCAACCACGTCTCCTGGCTGGACGTGCCGCTGCTGGCCGCCGTGGCACCCGGGCGGATGCTGGCCAAGCGGGAGGTCGGCGACTACCCGGTGGTGGGGCCGCTGGCCGCCCGCGGCGGCACCCTGTTCATCGACCGGGAACGGCTGCGGGCCCTGCCGGAGACGGTCGGCGCGCTCACCCGAGCCCTGCGCGCCGGGTCGACCGTGGCGGTCTTCCCCGAGGGCAGCACCTGGTGCGGCAGGGAGCGGGGGGCGTTCCGCCCGGCGGTGTTCCAGGCCGCGCTGGACGCCGGGGTGCCCGTGCAGCCGGTGGCGCTCCGCTACCCGCCGGTCGGCGGGCGGCCCGGCGTACCCGCCGACCGGGCCACCCAGGCGGCCTTCGTCGGCGACGACACCCTGGTGGCCTCGCTGCGCCGGGTGGTCGCCGCCCGCGGACTGGTGGCCGAGGTGACCGTGCTGCCGCCGCTGCCGGCCGGCGCCCACCCCGACCGGCGGGCCCTGGCCCGTGCGGCGCAGCGGGCGGTGGTGGCGGCGCTCACGGGGGAAGGCGGGGAGGGCTACCGGGAGCGGGAGCCGGTGGGGGAGCGGCCGGCCGGGGCGGTGGCGGATGCCCGCCACCGCCCCGGCCCGGGGTCGGGCCCGGGGCCGACCCCGGCCTCGGACCGAGTCCGGGCCGGGGCCTGATGCCGGTTCTGGCCTCGGGCCCGGTGGCGGCAGCACTCACGGGAAACGGCGGCCGGGGGCGAAGGCGGTGGGGCGGTGGCGGGGGGCATCCGCCCCGGGCCCGGCCACCGGTTCGGGACCCGGGAGCCGGGCTCGCGGCCGGGTCCCGCCCCTCGGCGGGACCCGGCCCGCGGGGCCGTCACCCCGCGGCGGCCCGACGGGTCAGCCGGATGGTGTCCCGGTACCACAGTCCGCTGTCCTTGACGGTGCGGCGCTGGGTGTCGTAGTCCACCCGGACCAGGCCGAAGCGCTTGTCGTACCCGTACGCCCACTCGAAGTTGTCCATCAGCGACCAGGCGAAGTAGCCGCGGACATCGGCTCCGGCGGCCCGCGCCGCCGCCACCGCGCGGATGTGGTCGGCGAAGTAGGCGGTGCGGTCGGCGTCGTGCACCGCGCCGTCCCCGGCGACCGTGTCGTCGAAGGCGGCGCCGTTCTCGGTGATCACCGTGGGCAGGCCGTAGTCCTTCTGCAGCCGCACCAGCAGCTCCGTCAGGCACTCCGGGACGATCTCCCAGCCCATCGCGGTGCGCGGCCTGCCCCGGGGTACGACCCGGGTCACCGGCAGACCGTCCTCGCCGGTGGTGGCGCCGTCCTCGGTGGTGCCGGAGAAGACGTGCCCGGTGTA
This sequence comes from Streptomyces carminius, assembly GCF_002794255.1. Lineage (GTDB taxonomy): Bacteria > Actinomycetota > Actinomycetes > Streptomycetales > Streptomycetaceae > Streptomyces > Streptomyces carminius. The sequence goes on along the minus strand of NZ_PGGW01000061.1, from coordinate 31,979 downwards.
GTAGTTGACGCCCAGCACGTCCAGCGGCGTGGAGATCGTCTCCAGGTCGCCGTCCTCCACCGGCAGGGTCACCCCGCGCTCGGCCAGGTGCTCCACCACGTCCTGCGGGTAACGCCCGTGCACCAGCGGGTCCAGGTAGAGCCGGGTGCCCATCCCGTCGGCGCGGCGGGCGGCGGCCCGGTCGGCCTCGCTGTCGCCCGCCGGGGTCGCGGTGCCCAGGTTGAGGGTGATGCCCAGCTCCTCGGGCGCGCTCCCGGCGGCCCGCAGCCGCTGCGCGGCCAGACCGTGCCCGAGCAGCAGGTGGTGCACGGCCCGCATCGAGTCGCCGAAGTCGCGGCGGCCCGGCGCGTGCTCCCCGGTGTCGTAGCCGAGCACCGCCGAGCACCACGGCTCGTTCAGCGTCGTCCAGTGCCGGACCCGGTCGCCGAGCGCGTCGTGGGCGATCTCGGCGTAGTCGGCGAACCGGTGCGCGGTGTCGCGGGCCGGCCAGCCGCCCGCGTCCTCCAGTTCCTGGGGCAGGTCCCAGTGGTAGAGGGTGATCCACGGGGTGATGCCGCGCTCCAGCAGCTCGTCGACCAGCCGGTCGTAGAAGGCGATGCCGCGCGGGTTGCCCTTGCCGCTCCCGCCCGGCTGGATGCGCGGCCAGGCCAGGGAGAAGCGGTAGGTGTCCACGCCCAGCGAGGCGATCAGCTCCACGTCCTGCGGCATCCGGTGGTAGTGGTCGCAGGCGGTGTCGCCGTTCTCACCGCCGGCCACGGCGCCGGGGACCCGGCAGAAGGTGTCCCAGATGGAGGGGGAGCGGCCGTCCTCGCCGGTGGCGCCCTCGATCTGGTAGGAGGAGGTGGCCACCCCCCAGCGGAAGTCCGCGGGCAGCCCGGCGACGGGCTCGGCGGCGGGCCCGGTGCCGGGGCCCGCGGCGGTGGAGTGGCCGGTGGGGGAATCGGGTGCGGTGGCGGTCATGCTTCTCCCGGGCGGTGGTCGTCGTTCAGCCAGCAGGCTACGCTGCGGCCGCTTGAGGAATCGGCAGGCGCCAGTGGGGGCGTCTTCCGGTCGCAGGGGGCGAAGGCCTTCGGACAGCGGGGGTGGAAGGCGCAGCCGGACGGCATCGCCCGCAGGTCGGGCGGGGAGCCGGGGATGCCGGTCAGCTCGCGGCGCGGGCCGTGCAGTGCGGGGAAGGAGTGCAGCAGCCCGGCGCTGTACGGGTGACGGGGGTCGCGGTAGATCTCGGCGGCCCCGGCCTGCTCCACGACCCGGCCGCCGTACATGATGGCGATCCGGTCGGAGAACTCGATCAGCAGCGAGATGTCGTGGGTGATGAAGACGACCGAGAAGTCCAGCTCCTCGCGGAGCCGGACGAGCTGCCGCAGGATCTGGCGCTGCATCACCACGTCCAGGGCGGTGGTCGGCTCGTCCATGATGACGACGTCCGGCTGGAGCGCCAGGGCCATCGCGATCATCACCCGCTGCCGCATGCCGCCCGAGAGCTGGTGCGGATAGGCGCCCAGCCGGTCGGGGGAGATCCCCACCAGCGACAGCAGTTCGCGCGCCTGCTCGGTCCGCCCGGCCCGGGGCATGTCCGGCCGGTGGGCCTTCAGCACGTCGGTGAGCTGGGTGTGGACGGTGTGGACGGGGTTGAGGGAGTTCATCGCGCCCTGGAAGACGATCGAGACCTCCTGCCAGCGGAAGGCGCGCAGCTCCCGCGCCGTCATGGCCAGCACGTCCACCGGCTCCCCGCCGCGCGGGTGGTAGCGGACGTCCCCGCCGGTGATCACCCCGGGCGGGGAGAGCAGCCGGGTGACGGCGTAGGCGAGGGTGGACTTGCCCGAGCCGGACTCGCCCGCCAGCCCCAGCACCTCGCCCCGGCGCAGGGTCAGGTCCACGTCGTGGACGGCCCGTACGGCGTCCGCGCCGAGGCCGTAGTCGACGCACAGGCCGCTGATCTCCAGCACGGGCGGCGGGACGGTCAGGGAGGCGGACCGGGAGGCGGCCTTCGGGGTGGTCATGAGAGGGTTCCCTCCGTTTCCTTGGCGGCCCGGGTGTCTCCGGCGGCCCCGGTGTCCCGGCGCGGTGTCCGGACGACGGGGGTGAAGCCGACCCGCATCCGGGCCGCGCCGCGGACCCGGGCGGTGGAGGTGCGCAGCCGGGGGTTGACGAACTCGTCGATGCCGAAGTTGATCAGGGACAGCGCCGTGCCCAGCAGCGCGATGCACAGTCCGGCGGGCACGAACCACCACCACGCGCCCTGGCCGAGCGCCTGGTTGCTCTGCGCCCAGAACAGGATGGTCCCCCAGTTCCAGTGGGAGATGTCCGCGACGCCGATGAAGGCCAGGGTGATCTCCGACAGCACCGCGAAGATCACCGTGCCGACGAAGCCGGAGGCGATGACGGCGGTCAGGTTCGGCAGGATCTCGAAGACGATGATCCGCCAGGTGGACTCGCCCGTGGCGCGGGCGGCCTGGATGTAGTCCCGGCCGCGCAGCGACAGGGTCTGGGCGCGCAGCACCCGCGCCCCCCAGGCCCAGGCGGTCAGACTGATCACCAGCGCGATCAGCAGGTCGCTCGAGTCCGGCAGGAAGCTGGCGATGATGATGATCAGCGGCAGCCCGGGGATGACCAGGAAGATGTTGCTGAACGCGGAGAGCAGCTCGTCGGCCACTCCGCCGAGGAAGCCGGCGCTCACCCCCACCAGCACGGACAGCACCGTCGCGCAGACGCCCGCGACGAGGCCCACCACCAGTACCCCCCGGGTGCCGACCAGCACCTGGGAGAAGATGTCCTGCCCGGTCTGGGTGGTGCCGAACGGGTGGGTGAGGGACGGCGGCTGGAGGACGTCGTCGCTCATCGCCGACGGGTCGTGGGGGGCCAGCCACTCCCCGGCGACGGCGAGCAGGACGAACAGGGCCAGGATCGCCAGCCCGGTCGCGGTCTTGCGGTTGCGCAGGAAGCGCAGCCGGTCGCGGCGGGCCGCGGGGGGCGCGGAGGAACCGGCGAGAGCGCTGTCGGTCGCCTGTACGGCCATCGGGTCAGGCCTCCTTCCGGGTGCGCGGGTCGAGGAGCATGTAGAGCAGGTCGGCCAGCAGGTTGGCGGCCAGGACGGTGAGCGTGATGATCAGGAAGACGCCCTGCATCAGCGGGTAGTCCTTGGCGTTCACGCCCTGGAAGAGGACGTAGCCGATGCCGGGGTAGGAGAAGACCATCTCCACCAGCAGGGTGCCGCCGACGATGAAGCCCAGTGAGAGCGCGAAGCCGGAGACGTTCGGCAGGATCGCGTTGCGGGCGGCGTAGGAGAACATCACCCGGCGCTCCGGCAGGCCCTTGGCCTGGGCGACCATCACGTAGTCCTCGGAGGAGACGGTCACCATCATGTTCCGCATCCCCAGGATCCAGCCGGCCACCGCGCTGAGCACGATCGTCACCCCGGGCAGCACCGAGTGGTACAGCGCGCTGGAGACGAACTCCCAGCTCAGGCCGGGGACGAGGCCGGTGTCGTAGCCGCCGGCCGCGGGGAAGACCGGCCACTGCACGGCGAACAGGGCGATGGCGATCAGGCCCAGCCAGAAGTACGGGATGGCCGAGATGAACGTGGTCACCGGCAGCATCCCGTCCAGCCAGGAGCCGCGCCGCCAGCCGGCGAAGATGCCGATGGCGGTGCCGAGCAGGAAGCTGAGCAGGGTGGTGGTGCCGACCAGGGCCACGGTCCACGGCAGGCTCTGGGCCATCACCTCGCCCACCGGGGTGGGGAAGAAGGTGAACGACAGGCCCAGGTCGCCGTGCGCCAGGTTCCCCCAGTAGTCGAGGTACTGCTGCCACAGGGAGCGGTGCTGGTCCATCCCGAAGAGGGTCTCCAGGGAGGCGATGGCCTTGCTGGAGAGCTGGCCCTGGTAGCGGGAGATCAGCGACTGCACCGGGTCGCCCGGCATCAGCCGCGGGATGAAGAAGTTGATGGTGATGGCCGCCCAGGCGGTCACCAGGTAGAACGCGGTGCGCTGCAGGAAGAACTTCACGGTGCCGTCTCCGTTCCGGCCCCCGGGCCCTTCGTGGTGCCGGTGCCCGCGGCGCTCGCGGCGGGGACGGCGGCCGGGGCGTCGTACAGCCAGCAGGCCGCCCACTGGCCGTCGTCGAGGTCGAAGCGCGGCGGCGTCTCGGTGCGGCAGCGCTCCATCGCCAGCGGGCAGCGCGGGTGGAAGCGGCAGCCCTCGGGCGGCGAGATCAGGCTGGGCGGCTCACCGGCCGAGGGGTCGGCGTCCGTGCCCGGTTCCCCGTCCGTTCCGCCGTCGGCCTCGTCGTCCGTGCCGGCGCCGGGGCCGGTGACCCGGTCCGGGTCCGGGGCGGAGGCCAGCAGCAGCCGGGTGTACGGGTGGGCGGGGCGCTGGGTGACGGTCTCGCTGTCCCCGCCCTCGACCATCCGGCCCGCGTACATCACCAGCGTGGTGTCGGCGAAGTAGCGGGCGGAGGCGATGTCGTGGGTGATGTACAGGATCGCCAGGTCCAGCCGCTCCTTCAGGTCGCGCAGCAGGTTGAGGACCCCCAGCCGGATGGAGACGTCCAGCATCGACACCGGCTCGTCGGCCAGCAGCACCCGCGGGTCGGCGGCCATGGCGCGGGCGATGGCCACCCGCTGGCGCTGCCCGCCGGACAGCTCGTGCGGGAAGGCGTCGAGGTAGCGCCCTGCGGGGGTGAGCTGGACGCGTTCCAGCAGCGCGGTCAGCGCCCGCTCCAGTTCCTGCGGGCCGTTGCCGGCCCGGTCGTGGATGCGCAGCGCGCGGGTGAGGTGGTAGCGGATGGTGTGCACGGGGTTGAGCGAGGCGAAGGGGTCCTGGAAGACCATCTGGACGTGCCGGCAGTACGCGCGGAACGCCCGTCCCCGGCCGGCCTTCACGGGCTTCCCGTCCAGCAGGAGCTCACCGGCGGTGAGGGGGTGGAGCTGGGCGAGCAGCCGGGCGACGGTGGACTTGCCGGAGCCGGACTCGCCCACCAGGGCGGTGACGGAGCCGCGGCGCAGCTCCAGCGAGACGTCGTCCACGGCGTGGACGGCCTGCCGGGGTCCGCCCAGCAGTGCGCGCGGGCCGCGCCGTACGGGGAAGTGCTTGCTCACCCCGCGGGCCTCCAGCACCACGCGCTCGTCGGCGGCGGGTACGGCGGGTGCGGCGGGTGCGGTGTGTTCGGTGTGTTCTGAGGACATTGGATGTCTTCTCTGCTGTGTCTGTGGGGTCCTCGGTCCGGGCCGAGGGGGTGTCCGGGGGATCCGGGGGAAGGGGGGCGGCCCGCCCCGCCGCCGGGCGGGAAGGACGGTGGCGGGGCGGGGGTCTGCTCCGGCCCCCGGATCAGGAGGCGGACTTCAGGTTCAGCACGATGTCCAGCGCGTTGGGCTGGGTGGGCTGCGGCGGGGCGTACGGGTCGGACTCCGAGGGCCAGCCGGTCCAGTTGCGGGTGACGTACTCGGCGCCGATGGGGGCGGCGGCGGTGGTGACCATCGGCACCTGCTCGACCATGATCCGCTGGAGCTCGTTCATGGCCTCGGTACGGGCGGCGTCGTCGCTCGCGTTGGCGTACTCGCGCAGGGCCTTCGTCGCCTCCTCGTTCCGGAAGCGGCCGAAGTTGCCGGCCGGGGAGGGCTTGCCCAGCGGCTGGTACAGCTCGCCGTCCATGATGTTCTGGTACATGTCGTACGGGGTGGCGCCGCTGTTGGTCCAGTGCAGGGTGGCGTCGAAGTCGCCGTTGTTCACCGCGGCGGTCCAGGCGTCCGCCGTCTGGGTCTTGATCTTGGCCTCGATGCCGATCTTCTTGACGTTGTCCTTGATGATCGCCAGACCGGTGAGGTAGTCGGACCAGCCCGCCGGGTCGGTGAGCGTCATCGTCACCGGCTTGCCGTCCGGGTCCTTCAGGACGCCGCCGGACAGGGTGTAGCCGGCCTTCTCGAGCTCCTTCTTGGCCGCCTCGACGTCCACGGTCTGCTTCTCGCCCTTGAACTCGGGGGCGAGGAAGGGCTCACCGGCCGGGAGCGGCAGGCCCGTGACGCTCTCGATCTTCGGGTAGAGGGTGGCCTGCGCCCGGACGTGGATGGCCTCCCGGTCGACGACGTGGTTGACGGCGCGGCGCAGCGCCGGGTCGTCGAAGGGCTTCTTCTCGGTGTTGAACCACAGGCCGTGGACGCCCAGTCCGGAGGGGAACCAGAGCTTGTTGTGCTCGGGGTCCTTGGAGACGTAGATCTTCTTGTAGTCCGGGGTGAACACGAAGGTCCACTCGCAGTCGCCGTTGGCCAGGGCGGTGGTCTGCGCGTTGTTGTCGTTGTAGGAGGTGTAGCGCAGCTCCTTCACCTCCGGCGCGTCCTTCCAGTAGGAGTCGCGGGCGGTGAGGGTGACGGTCTGCGGGGTGAAGGTCTTCAGGGTGTAGGGGCCGGTGCCGACGGGCTCCTTGTTGGGCCAGGTCTCCGGGTTCTCCACCTTCGACCAGACGTGCTTGGGCACGACGAAGGTGGTCAGGATCTTGCTCTGGTTGACGAACTGCGACTCGGAGAAGGTCAGTTCGACGGTGCTCCCCTTGCGGGTGACGCCCTCGTACGGGACGCCGTTGGTGTTCAGCGCCGAGTTGTCCTTCAGCAGGTTGAAGGTGAACTCCACGTCCTCGGCGCTGAGTTTCTTCCCGTCGGACCAGGTGGGCCCGTCCTGGACGGTGAGCGTGAGCTTCCTGTAGTTGTCCGCCCAGGTCCACTCGCTGGCCAGCCAGGGCTTGGGCTCCTCGGTGGGGCGGACGATGTTCACCATGGCCAGCGGCTCGTAGATCATGTAGCGGTAGCCCAGGGAGGCGCCCGCGGAGGTGTTCAGGAACGGGTTGCTGTTGTTGGTCTGCGGGCCGTTGGGCATGCCGACGGTGAGCACGCCCTTCCCGCCCTTGCCCTGGGCGCCGCCCGAGGCGGGGGCGCCGGCGGTGCAGCCGGCGAGCAGGACGGTGGCGCTCAGGGCCGCCGCGGCGGCGGCTCTGGTCCGGGCCGGTACTCTCATGATCTTTCTCCTCTGTGGTTCTTCCGGGGCCGCCGGATGTCGGGGGCGGTCGGCCGCCGGGCTCCTGAGAGCGCTCTCAGAGAGGTGAGAGCGCTCTCAGGAAAGTTTCGAAACGGGCATGCGGGTCGGAATCGGATGGGGGTCGGTGCGGTGGGGGGTGGTGCCCAGGGGGCCGGGGGCTAGGGGGTCCGGGTGAGGGGCACGGGGGCGGAGCCGCGCACCACCAGTTCGGCGGGCAGGACCACCGGTCCGGCGGGCGGCGGACCGCCGTTCACCCGGGCGAGCAGCAGGGCGGCGGCCGCCTCGCCCATCGCCCGCAGCGGCTGGCGGACGGTGGTCAGCGGCGGATCGGTGTACGCGGCGAGCGGGATGTCGTCGAAGCCGACCACGGCGACGTCCCCGGGCACCCGCAGGCCGGCCGTGCGCAGGGCCCGCAGGGCGCCCGCCGCGCAGAGGTCGTTGTGGGCGAAGACGGCGTCCGGGGTGATGCCGTCGGCGAGCAGCTTCTCCACCGCCTCCTCGCCGGACCGCTCGGTGAAGTCGCCCTCCACCGTGCGGCGCGGGTCGTGTTCCACCCCGTGCGCTTCGAGGGCGCCGAGGAAGCCGGCCAGCCGTCCGCGCACGGAGCCGAAGTGCGGCGGGCCGGTGACCACCAGGGGTGTCCGGCGCCCCAGGGCCAGCAGATGACGCGCCGCCAGCTCGCCGCCGAGGGTGTTGGCGACGGTCACCGACGGGAACCGCGGGCGGTCGGTGCGGTCGTCCACCAGCACGACGGGCAGGTCCGGGCGGAGCGCCGCGGCGACGGGGTCGAGCGCGTCCTGCGGTCCGACCACCAGCAGCCCGTCGAACGCCGCCGCCGAGATCTGTCCGGCGAACCGCGCCATCGACCTCGGGCCGTGGTTGCGGGTGAACAGCAGCAGCCCGTATCCGGCCGCCTCGACGGTGTCCAGTGCTCCCTGGACGACCTCGGCGGTCCAGGGCCAGCTGAGGGAGGACGCGAGCACCCCGACCGTACGGCCGCGGCCGCGGGCCAGTTCGACGGCGCGTGAACTGGGCACATAGCCCAGCCGGGCGATGACGGCGCGCACCCGCTCGGCGGTCCCGGCGTCCACCTCGTCCTTGGCGTTGAGCACCCGGGAGACGGTCGACTTGCTGACCCCGGCCGCACGGGCGACGTCGGCGATGGTGACACGCATGGACGCTCCTCGGCGGGTCGGCGCGGCTTCGCGGCGGACGGGGTGGCGGACAGGGGGCGGAAACGGGAACGGCGGCCCGTACGGGACCGGTCCCGGAACCGGTCCCGGACATGGGCAGGGAGTCAAACGGCCGTGAGGACCGCCGTCAAGACTTCACGTAAAAATTGGTTGCAACGATCTGAGAGCGCTCTCAAGAGCGCTCTCATGTTCATAACTTGAAGCCATTGGTCTTGTCCAAGCCCTTGACGATCCGGGTTACCCGAGAGTTGACTCACCGGTTGAACTGAGCCCGGACGGCGCGGGGTTGTCACCCGCGCCGTCCGGCGCGCCCCCCACCGCGGGTGGGCCGACACCGGCCGCCCGCACCCGTACCGGCCCCCCACCGCCGGTACCGCACGACGGACGAAAGTGGTGACCATGCACCCTGCCCCCCACGACCCCCACACCTCCGAGCCCTCGTCCCCACCGCGGAGAACGGGGCGCCGCCGTCTCCGGATCTGGGCCTCCGTGGCGGCCCTGGCGACCGCGGCCGTGGCCATCACGGTCAACGGCACCGCCTCCGCCGGGCCCTCCGACACCTCGGCCGAGGCTGCCGAGGCCGCCGCCCAGGTGCTGTTCGAGGACCACTTCGAGGGCCCCGCCGGCGCGGCCGTCGACGGCTCCAAGTGGAGCCTGGAGACCGGGGACAACAGTGGCAACAACCACGAGCGGCAGTACTACACCCCGGGCAACGCCAACGCCGCGCTCGACGGCGACGGCAATCTGGTGATCACCGCCCGCAAGGAGAACCCGCGTGACTACCAGTGCTGGTACGGCCGGTGCGAGTACACCTCCGCGCGGATGAACACCGCCGGGAAGTTCACCACCACCTACGGCCACGTCGAGGCCCGCATCAAGGTCCCGCGGGGCCAGGGCATGTGGCCCGCGTTCTGGATGCTGGGCGCGGACATCGGCGACCCGAACGTCGGCTGGCCCAGGAGCGGCGAGATCGACGTCATGGAGAACGTCGGCTACGAGCCGGGCACCGTGCACGGCACCCTCCACGGCCCCGGCTACTCGGCCGGTGAGGGCATAGGCGCCGGCTACACCCTCCCGGGCGGCCGGGCGTTCGCCGACGACTTCCACACCTTCGCCGTCGACTGGTCCCCGAACTCCATCACCTGGTCGGTGGACGGCCAGGTCTACCAGCGGCGCACCCCGGCCGACCTGGGCGGCGACCAGTGGGTGTTCGACAAGCCGTTCTTCCTGATCCTCAACCTGGCGGTGGGCGGCGACTGGCCCGGCCTGCCCGACGCGAGCACCTCCTTCCCGCAGAAGATGGTCGTCGACTACGTCCGCGTCACCAAGGGCGGTGACGGCGGCGGCGACGGCGGCAACGGCGGCGGGCGCACCGGGCAGATCACCGGCCTGGCGGGCAAGTGCCTGGACGTGGCCTGGGGCGACAGCGCCGACGGCACCCCGGTGCAGATCCACGACTGCCAGGGCAACGACGCCCAGCGGTGGACCGTCGCCGGCGACGGCACCATCCGCGCGCTCGGCAAGTGCCTGGACGTCTCCGGCGCCGGCACCGCGGACGGCACCAAGGTGCAGCTGTGGGAGTGCAACGGCAGCGCGGCCCAGCAGTGGGTCGTCACCCCCGCCCGGGACATCGTCAACCCCAAGGCGGACAAGTGCCTGGACGTGAAGGACGGCAGCTCCGCCAACGGTGCCAAGACGCACATCTGGACCTGCACCGGCAAGGCCAGCCAGAAGTGGACCACCCCGTGACCCGGCCCCGCGAGGGCGCGGACCGGCGGTGACCACACGGTGACCGGGTACGGCCGGCGGGCGGCGGCCCGCCGGCCGTACCCGCCGGCCGTCCGGCCGTCACCCGGCCGCGGAGTCCTCCGGACCGGCGGCGACGAGCTCCCGGTACTCGGGGTGCAGCTCGATCCACTGCTCGACGAACGGGCACTCCGGCCGCGCCCGCAGCCCCCGGCTCCGCACGTCGTCCAGCAGGGCCCGGGCGAGCCGGTCGCCGATGCCCCGTCCCAGGAAGGGCCGGGAAACCACCACACGCGGGCAGTGGACCACCCCGCCGTCGCGGACGTAGTCCGCGAAGCCGGTGAGCGTCGTGCCGATCCGCGCCTCGAACCGCCCGCGGGACGGTGCGTCGACGATCGTGACCGGGGTGTTGGTGGCTGTCATGGCCATCTGAGTCCCTCCGGGGTGACCGATTTGCGCATTTTGTATGGCCGTCGAGTGCCACGCACCGGCGTTCCTACTCCTCCTCGCGCCGGTGTGCGCCGGTCCGGGGGACGGCGGGTCAGTCCGCCTCGGGCCCTTCCAGCCGGAAGCCGACCTTCAGCCCGACCTGGTAGTGCTCGATCCGGCCGTCCGCGATGTTGCCGCGGACCTGGGTCACCTCGAACCAGTCCAGATGGCGCAGGGTCTCCGAGGCACGCTCGATTCCGTTGCGGATCGCCTGGTCGACGCCCTCGTGCGAAGTGCCGACGATCTCGGACACCCGGTAGACGTGGTCGCTCATGGTGACCTCCTGTGAACGTGGGGGAAGAGCGGTTCCCCTTCACGGTGCCCCATGGCCGGGCGGTCCGCGAGTGCTAGGCTCGCGAACGGGCCGTGACTGGCGCGCAGGGATGGGATCGACCATCGGGGAGCGGCCCTCGCCCCGTGCGAGAAGAGCCGTGCGCCTGGGCCGCCCGGACTGCCGCACAGGACGTCGAGGAGGGCCCTCATGGCCGCCGAGTTCACCGGACCCCCGCCGCGCACCACCGAGTCCACCGCCTTCGCCGGCGCCCTGGACGTGATCCGGCGCGTCGAGCCGCGCGTCGCCGACGCCATCGCCGCCGAGATCACCGACCAGCGCGCCTCGCTCAAGCTGATCGCCAGCGAGAACTACGCCTCCCCGGCCGTCCTGCTGGCCATGGGCAACTGGCTCAGCGACAAGTACGCCGAGGGCACGATCGGCCGCCGCTTCTACGCCGGATGCCGCAACGTCGACACCGTCGAGGCGCTCGCCGCCGAGCACGCCCGCGAGCTGTTCGGCGCCGACCACGCCTACGTCCAGCCCCACTCGGGCATCGACGCCAACCTCGTCGCCTTCTGGGCCGTCCTCGCCCAGAAGGTGGAGGCCCCGGCCCTGGCGCGCGCCGGGGCCAGGCACGTCAACGACCTGACCGAGGCGGACTGGTCGGCCCTGCGGCGCGAGCTGGGCGACCAGCGGATGCTGGGCATGTCGCTGGACGCCGGCGGCCACCTCACGCACGGCTTCCGCCCCAACATCTCCGGCAAGATGTTCGAGCAGCGCAGCTACGGCACCGACCCGGCCACCGGCCTGCTCGACTACGACGCGGTGCGCGCCGCCGCCCGCGAGTTCCGCCCGCTCATCCTGATGGCCGGCTACTCCGCCTACCCCCGCAAGGTGAACTTCCGGATCATGCGGGAGATCGCCGACGAGGTCGGCGCCACCCTGATGGTCGACATGGCGCACTTCGCCGGGCTGGTCGCGGGCAAGGTGTTCACCGGCGACTTCGACCCCGTGCCGCACGCCAACATCGTCACCACCACCACCCACAAGTCCCTGCGCGGTCCGCGCGGCGGCATGGTGCTGTGCGACGAGGCGCTCGCCGAGCACGTCGACCGCGGCTGCCCCATGGTGCTCGGCGGCCCGCTGCCCAACGTCATGGCCGCCAAGGCCGTGGCCCTGGCCGAGGCCCGGCAGCCGGACTTCCGCACCTACGCGCAGCGGATCGTCGACAACGCCGCCGCCCTCGCCGAGGGGCTGACCCGGCGCGGCGCGGCCCTCGTCACCGGCGGCACCGACAACCACCTGGTGCTCATCGACGTCACCGGCTACGGCCTCACCGGCCGCCAGGCCGAGGAGGCGCTGCTGGACTCGGGGATCGTCACCAACCGCAACGCCGTGCCACGCGACCCCAACGGCGCCTGGTACACCTCCGGCGTCCGTGTCGGCACCCCGGCGCTGACCACGCGCGGACTGGGCACCGCGGAGATGGACGAGACCGCCGATCTGATCCACACCGTCCTGACCGCCGCCGAGCCGGGCACCACCGCGGCCGGCGCCCCCTCGAAGGCGAAGTACACCCTGGAGCCGAAGATCGCCGAGTCCGTCGCCGGACGCGCCGCCGACCTGCTGGCCGGCCACCCGCTGTACCCGCAGGTGGATCTGGGCTGACCGGGGCCGGGCGCCCTGCCCGGCGCCCGGCCCGGCCGGTCCGGGCCCGCTCCGGTCCGACCCGGTGCGGGCCCGGCGCGTAACCTTCCGCCATGACCGAGGATCTGCCCGAGATGAGGGCCTCCGACGCCGACCGGGAGCGCGTGGCCGAGGTGCTGCGGGAGGCGATGGCCGAGGGACGGCTGGACATGGCGGAGTTCCAGGAGCGGCTGGACTCCGCCTACCGGGCCCGCACCCAGGGGGAACTGGCCCCGCTGGTGCGGGACCTGCCCCAGGGAGCCGGGCGGCCGGAGCCCGAGCGGCCCGGCCGCCGCCGCTGGACCGAGCGCTTCGGCGGCCGTCCCACCTCCCGGAGCGGGGTGGCGGTCATGGGCGGCTTCGTGCGCAGGGGCCCGTGGACGGCGCCCCGCCGCTTCACCGGTTTCGCCTTCTGGGGCGGCGGCGAGATCGACCTGCGCGAGGCACGCTTCGAGGACCGCGAGGTGGAGATCCGCTGCTTCGCGATCATGGGCGGTATCAGCGTCGTCGTTCCCGAGGACGCCGAGGTCGAGGTGCGCGGCATCGGCGTCATGGGCGGTTTCGACCACAACGCCGTCGGCGCGGGGGAGCCGGGCGCGCCGCGCGTGGTGGTCACCGGCCTGGCGTTCTGGGGCGGCGTCGGCACGGAGCGCAAGCCCGGCGAGCGGGAGCCGAGGCGGCGCCGGGAGGAGAAGGAACTGCGCGGGCAGCGGGGGGAACCGCGGGACGGCGAGGGGCCGGAGGACGGGCACGGCCGCGGACACGGTCACGGGCGGCTGCACTGATCCGGTGCGCCCCGCCGTCCGGACGCGCGGTGAGCCGTCCGGACGGCGGGGCGCCGCGCGGCTGGACCGCGGGGCGGCCGTACCCGCCGCGCCGCTCAGCGCCAGACCGGCTCGTCCGCGCCCGGGAGCCCGGGCGGGCGGGCCCAGGTACGGGGCCCGCCCTCGTACTCCACCGGCGGCAGGGCGTGGCGCAGCCGCCCGAGGGGGCTGCCGGTCCCGGCCAGCCAGGGCGCGGGGTCGTGGCCGCCCGGCGCGTCCGCGGGCCCCGGCCCCGATTCTGATCCCGGCGTCCGTTCCGGCAGCTCGTGCAGCAGCCAGTGGGCGGTACGCGCCAGCGACAGCCGCACCCGGTGGGTCCCGCCGTACCGCCGCCGGTCGGTGAGCGAGCGCAGTACCGCGGCGGCCAGCAGATAGCCCGTGCCGTGGTCCAGGGCCTGCGCGGGCAGGACGCCCGGAACGCCGTCGGGCCCCGCCTCGGCCACCGCGATGCCGCTCGCCGCCTGCACCAGGCTGTCGAAACCCCGTCGGCCGCCCCACGGACCGGTCCCGGCCCCGCCCCAGGCACTCAGCTCCGCGACCACCAGCCCCGGCCGCCGCGCGGCCAGCTCCCCGGCCGCCAGCCCGAAGCGGTCCAGGGCGCCCGGCCGGTAGCCGGTGACCACCACGTCGGCGGCGGCCAGCAGTTCCTCGAAGGTCCGGCGGCCGAACGGGGAACCCAGGTCCAGCGGCGCCGACCGCTTGCCGAACCCGGTGTCGGCGTGCGCGTCCGCGCTCTCGGGCAGGTGCGGCGCGTCGATCCGCAGCACGTCCGCGCCCAGCAGCGCCAGGGTGCGGGTGGCCACCGGACCGGCGATGACCCGGGTCAGGTCCAGCACGCGCGGCCCGCCGTCGCCGCCGGGCGGCGCGGGCGGTGGCGGGGCGCCGTCCAGCCGCCCGTGCCCCACCAGGGGGAGCCCGGCCACGGCCGCGCCCTGCGGATGCGCCGCCCACTGCCCGGGGGTGCGCACGGCGACGGCCAGCCCGCCCGCCCCGCACACCAGCTCCTCCACTTCCTCGGCGCGGCGGTGGGCGAGTTCGGCGGCCACGGCCTCGACCGGACCGTCCCCGTCCCCGTCGGCCCCGGCCGCGCTGCCGGGTACGCCGAGCGCGGCCAGCAGCCGGGCGCGGTGGTGCGGGTAGTTGGCGTGGGTGCGCAGCCGGCCGTCCCCGGTGCGCCAGAAGCGGGACAGCGGGGCGAACACGGACGCCGGGCGGCCGTCGATCCGCAGGTGCCGTTCGCTGGTGAACGCGGTGGCCACCGCGCCGTCGTCCACCGTCACGGCCGGTACGGCGCCCCCGGTGCGGCACGCCGCCCACTCGGCGGCCGCCAGGGCGCACACCGCGACCGCGGACCGGGCCAGCTCCGCCACCGGCAGCCGGGCGGGCAGCAGGCCCGCCGCTCCGCCGCGGCGGATGTGCCGGACCCGTTCCGGCAGGGCGGGATCGCCGCCGAGCGCGGCCCACAGCGGGGCCCATGACCGTTGCTCCATGCGGGCATTGTGCCGCTTCGGCGGTTACCCGGTGCGGGCGCGCAGATGGGCGCGCTCGCCCTGGCTGCCGAACAGGATGAGCAGCTCCACCGGGGTGTCCCCGGCGCTGCCCAGCCAGTGGGGGACATGGGTGTCGAACTCCGCGGCCTCGCCGTCCCTGAGCACCAGCTCCCGGTCGCCCAGCACCAGCCGGAGTCTGCCGCTGAGGACGTAGAGCCACTCGTAGCCCTCGTGGCTGTTCGGTTCCGGATCCGGTGCCACGTCCGGCCGGGCCGGGATGATCACCTTGTACGCCTGCGGGCTGCCGGTCCGTCGGCTGAGCGGGACGAACGTCCGCCCGTGGCGGCGTACCGGACGGAAGTGGATGCGCGGGTCCCCGGTGTGCGGGGCGCCGACCAGCTCGTCGAGCGGCACGCTGTACGCCCGGGCCAGCGGGAGCAGCAGCTCCAGGTTGGGTTTGCGCCGGCCGCTCTCCAGCCGGGACAGCGTGCTCTCCGAGATGCCGGTGGTCACGGAGAGGTCGGCGAGGGTGATGCCGCGCTGCCGCCGCAGGGCCCGCAGCCGGGGCCCCACGGCGGACAGGACGTCGTCGAGTTCGTCTGCCATACGGACACCCTGCCGAACCGGCAAGAAATATTGCAACCCCGACGGTGTGCCGACAGGGGCCGGGAACGGGGAACCCCCGTTTCCGGCGGGGCGTCGCCGGCATGGGTGCCACCGTCCTGGAAGCCGGGACCCGGTACCGCCGGAGCCCCCGCTCCCGAAGCTCCTGCCCCCCGGGGCCCCGCAGGCCCAGGGCGACCCCCGGCGGAACCCGCGATCCGCGGCCGGCGCACCAAGATCAGGTTGTCAGTGTCCGTGAGTACGTTGATCGACAACACGGCTGAGTACCCGTACGGATGTTTGGGCCCGGCTGTTCACGGCACTCTGGAAGGCATGGAGCGGATCATGGAGAACACCCACGTACACCCGGAAATGACCACCGCCGCCCCTTTCGGTGCCGGGGGCGGGCTCGAGCGCGGTCTCACCGTGGCGTTCGCGCTGGCGGGCACGCTCGCCGTGGCGTGGCTGGTCGGCATGGTCTACGTCATAGGCAGCTGGGCACTGGGCGGTTGACCGGAGCGGCCCGGGGCGGCCCGGTGCGGCCCGGGGCGCACCCGGGCCTCGTCGGCGGCCCCCGGCGGACGGCGCTCCGCCGGGGGCCGCCGTCCCGCGGAACCGCCGTTCCCTCAGGGCTCTCCCTCCCGGGACAGCACCCGGAAGGCGATTCCGGCCCGTTCCAGCCGCCCGGTCAGCGCGTCCCCCATCGCCACCGCCGTGGTGACCTGTCCGGAGGTCTCCGGCAGTTCGTCCAGGGCCAGGCACAACGCCGACTCGGCCAGCATCTTCGCCGTCTCCCCGTAGCCCGGATCGCCGCCGGACACCTGGGTGACCACCCGCCGCCCGCCGCCCTCCCCGAAGAAGCGGACCTTGAACCAGTTCCCCGCCCGCCGCTCGGCGTCCGGCCCGGTGCCCGGGGCCAGCCGCGCGGACAGCGCGCGGCGCGCGGGCGGGAGCTGGGTGAGTGCGAGGAGCGCCCCGGCACCGGCCACGGTGCCGGCGACCACCGGCAGCCGGCGGACGGCGGCGTAGTGGCGGTAGTGGAAGTCCGGGCCGTAGCGCTCCAGCGCGGCGGCCGACCGGCCCACCACCCGCGGATCGATGGTCGGCAGCGGGACCGCCCACGCCCCCGCCGCGCGGCTGCGGTGCGGGCGCTCCGCCCGGGTGCTGATCCGGCGCCCGGCCGGGCGCGGCTCGGTCCGGTGCCGCTCACGCGCCGTCCGGGCCGTCTGCCGGAGGCGGGAGAAGGCGGTCAGGACGGAGTCGAACGTACCGCCGGAGACACTGCCGCGGGCGCGGACGAAGCCGTCGATCCGCAGCGGCACCCCCTCGGGGAGCTGCCGCACCGTGTACAGCACGCCCAGGTCGTGCGGCACGGAGTCGAAGCCGCAGGAGTGCACCAGCCGCGCCCCGGTCTCCCGCGCCCGTTCGTGGTGGCGCAGGTACATCAGGTCGACGAACTCCGGCTCGCCCGCCAGGTCCACGTAGTCCGTCCCGGCCTCGGCGCAGGCGGCCACCAGCGGCTCTCCGTGGCGGAGGTACGGGCCGACGGCGGTGGCCACCACCCGGGTGCCGGCGGCGACCGCGCGCAGCGCGGCGGGATCGTCGACATCGGCGTGCAGCAGCGGCAGTTCGGCGTGGGCCGGATCGATCCCGGCCAGGTGCCCGCGCAGCCGCAGCAGCTTCTCGCGGTTGCGGCCCGCGAGCGCCCAGCGGCAGCCGCCGGGGGCGTGCGCGGCCAGGTACTCGGCGGTCAGCCGCCCGGTGAAGCCGGTGGCGCCGAACAGCACCACGTCGTGCTCGCGGTCGTCACCGCGGTCGTTCTTCCGGGGCGTCGGCTGTGCGGTCGGCATGCTGCTCCCGAGGTGTGTGGAGGTGTGCTGACGGCGGTCTGTCGGTGCCCGGCCCTACGGTGGACCCCATGGCCGACCGTATGACGAAACAGCGGGCAGCGCAGCGGGCCGGGCCCTCCGCGGGCTCACCCGCGGGCCCCCGGGCGGTACGGGAGCGGGTGCGGGAGTTCGCCCTGGCGCTGCCCGGGGCCTGGGAGGACTTCCCCTGGGAGCAGTGCGTGGTCAAGGTGCACCGGAAGATCTTCGTCTTCCTCGACCGCGAGGAGGGCGACTCCCCGCCCGGGATCACCGTCAAACTCACCGGCCCCGAGGCCCACGCGCACGCGATGGCCGTACCGGGCGCGGTGCCCACCGGCTACGGGCTCGGCCGGGCGGGCTGGGTGACGGTACCGCTGGGCGGGCCCGGCGCGCCGCCGGCGGAGCTGCTGTGCGACTGGGTGGAGGAGAGCTACCGCACCGTCGCGCCGAAACGGACCGTCGCGCTGCTCGACGCCGAACGCCCGCCGCCGCCCGGCACCTGAGCGGCGGCCGGGCGGCGGGACGGGGAGGCGGGCGTCCGGCGGGCGGGCTCAGCCCTGCTGGACGGGCACGACGACCAGCTCGGCGATGTTCACATGGCGCGGCGCCGCGACGGAGTAGGCGACGGCGTCGGCGATGTCCTCGGCGGCCAGCGGAGTGATCCCGGTGCGCATGCCCGCCAGGGATTCCCGCATCCCCGCGTCCCGCATGTCGTCCCCGAGCTCGGTCACGGTCACCCCCGGCTCCACGTTCCGCACCCGGACCCCGCGCGGTCCGAACTCGGCCCGCAGGTTGCGGACCAGATGGGCCACGGCGGCCTTGGTGGCGCAGTAGGCCGACCAGCCGGGATAGAGCTGGTGCCCGGCCACGGAGCCGACGGTCACCAGGTCCGCCGGGCGGTCACCGGCCGCGGCGGTGAGCAGGTCGTCGGTGAAGGCCCGCGCGGTGTGCAGCAGTCCGCGCAGGTTGACGTCGATCATGCGGTCCCACTCGCCGGTGTCGGCGGACTCGAAGGGCGCGCCGAGCATCGCCCCGGCGTTGGCCACGACGAGGTCGGCGGGGCCGAGCGAGGCGCGGACGGCACGGGCGGCCCCGCCGACCGCCGCGGAGTCGGTCAGGTCCACGGGCACCGGCAGGATCTCCCCGGTCGCGGTGGGGCGGAGCCGGTCGGCCAGTTCCTTCAGCCGCTCCTCGCGGCGGCCCAGCAGGGCGACGCTCGCCCCGTCGGCGGCCAGCCGGACGGCGGTGGCCGCGCCGATCCCGCTGGTGGCACCGGTGACGACCGCGGTCCGTCCGGTCAGGGGACGGGCGGTGGCCGGTGCGGTGGTGGATGTGCCGGATGAGTTCGTCATGCCACCACCGTGCGGCGGGCCCGGCCGGGCAACCAGGCCGCGCGTTCTCCGGGAGAGCGGATCGTAGGAGTGTCCCGCCCACCCTTCCGGCTCCCCTTCCCCCCCGCCCGGCCGTACGGTCGAACGCATGGACGCCAAGGACGCCAAGGACGCGATGGACAGCGAGAACCCGCTCGGGCAGTTCCTGCGGGCCCGCCGCGCGCTCGTGCGCCCCGAGGACGTGGGCCTGCCGCCCGGTCACCGGCGCCGGGTGGCGGGGCTGCGCCGCGAGGAGGTCGCGATGCTGGCCGGGGTCAGCATCGACTACTACGTACGGCTGGAGCAGGGCCGGGAGCGCAGTCCCTCGGCGCAGGTGGTGGACGCGCTGGCCCGGGTGCTGTGCCTGGAGGAGGACGCCACGGCCCATCTGCACCGGCTGGCGCGCCCGTCGCCCGGCCGGCGCCGCCGTCCCGCCGCGCGGCGGCGGGAGCGGGTCGGCCCGCAACTGCTGCGGCTGATGGCGGGCTGGCACCGCACCCCGGCGGTGATCCTCGGCCCGTGGCTGGACGTGCTCGCGCACAACACCCTGGGCCGCGCCCTGTTCGACGGCCACACCCACAGCGGCGACCTGGTGCGGCTGGTGTTCCTCGATCCGGATGCGCGGGAGTTCTACCCCGACTGGGAGCGGGTGGCGGAGAACACCGTCGCCGCCCTGCGGGCGTCGGTGGGCACCGAGGCGGCCGATCCCCACCTGATCGAGCTGGTGGGCGAGCTGTCGCTGCGGAGCGAGACGTTCCGCAGGCTGTGGGCGCGCCACGACATCCGCCGCAAGACCCACGAGACCAAGCGCTTCCGGCACCCGCTGGTGGGGGAGCTGACGCTGGACTACGAGTCGCTGACCGTGAACAGCGCGCCCGGCCAGCAACTGGTCGTCTACCACGCCGAGCCGGGCAGCCCGTCCGAACAGGCACTGGACCTGCTGGGCAGCCTCGCCGCCACCGGGGCCGACGCCGTACCGGCCACCGGGGCCGCCGCCGAGCCCACCGGGGCCCCGCGCCCGTCCGGTGAGGACGGGCCCGCCGCGAGGAACGCCGCGAGCACTGCGGGCGCCACGGACGGGGCCACGGAGGACCGTTCCGTTTGACCTCCGGCACCCCGGCCGGCGGCGGGTGCCCCGGGTGCTCCCGCCCGCACCGCCCCGGGCCGGTCCCCGGCCCGGGGCGGTGCGGGACGCCGTACGCCGCGTGACGCGCGGCACACGGCACACGGCACACGGCACACGGCACACGGCACACGGCACACGGCACACGGCGGACGGTCAGCCCCCGACGGCGCAGGCGTCCCCGTTGAGGGAGAACTCCTCCGGCGCGGACGTGTCACCGGTGTGGGAGGCCACGAAGCCGACGCTGACGCTGCCGCCCGGCGGGATCGTCCCGTTGTGCGCGGCGTTGCCCACCTCGACGGTGCCGGCCTGGGCGAAGGTGGCGTTCCAGTCCCCGACGATGCGCTGGCCCTCGGGCAGGGCGAAGGACAGCGTCCAGCCGGTGACCGGCTCGGTGCCGGTGTTGGTGACGGTGATCTCGGCGGTCAGCCCGGTGCCCCAGGTGGTCGCCTCGTAGTCGACCCGGCAGGTGGGCTCGGTCTGACCGGCCTCCTCGAAGACCACCCGGTGCAGGCCGCCGGGCAGGTCGTTGACGGCGTAGAACTCACCCTCCGGCGTGGTGCCGATCGCCGTCACCTGGGTGGCCGTCTTCCCGATCTCGGCCTGGAGGTAGCCGCCGTCACCGTCCTCGCGCAGCGCCCAGACGGTGGAGGAGCAGTAGTCGGTGGCGATGTACGTGCCGCCCACCAGGTCGGCGAACTCCTCGCCGCGGTAGACGTGTCCGCCGATGACCGCGCAGTTGCCGTCGAGGCCCAGCGGGTAGGTGAAGACCGGCTCGGTGTACTCCGTGTCGGGCAGGCAGTGCTCCTGCTCGAACACCTCCAGGCCCTCGTAGCAGGACCAGCCGAGGTTCGCCCCGCCCTGCTCGGGCGTGAGGTGGTTGATCTCCTCCCAGCGGCCCTGGCCGACGTCGCCGATCCACAGCGAACCGTCCGCGCTGTCGAAGGAGAACCGCCACGGGTTGCGCAGCCCGTACAGCCAGATCTCCTCGCGGGCGCCCTCGACACCGACGAACGGGTTGTCCTCGGGCACGCAGTAGGGGAGTTCGCCGCAGCTTCCGCTCACGTCGATCCGCATGATCTTGCCCAGCAGGGTGTCCAGCCGCTGCCCGCTGCGGAAGGGGTCGCCGGAGCCGCCGCCGTCGCCGATGCTCCAGTACAGGTGGCCGTCGGAGCCGAAGGCGAGCTGGCCGCCGTTGTGGTTGCTGTACTCGGAGTGCTCCTGGGACAGCAGGTTCTCCAGGCCGCCGCCGTCGCCGAGCCGGTAGCGGGCCAGGGTCACCGCGCCGTCCGGCAGCGCCGTGTACGCCAGGTACAGCTCCTGGCTGTCGGCGAAGTCGGGCGGGAGGGCGATGCCGAGCAGCCCGCGCTCGTTGCCCGACATGTCCACCACCTCGGAGACGTCGAGGAGCGGGTCCGCCGCGAGGCCGGTGTCCGGGTGGTAGACGCGGACGGTGCCGGCCTTCTCGGTGATGAACAGCCGGCCCGTCCCGTCGTCGGGCGCGACGAGCGCGGTGGGGCGCCGCAGGCCGGAGGCGACCTGGACGGTGGACGCGGTGACGTCCTCCAACGGCGCCGGGGCGGCGGCGGGCGGCGCCGGGGCCGCGGCGGCGGACGGGGCTGCGGGTGGGTCGGCGGACGCGGACAGGGGGGCGATCAGGACCATGGAGAGCGCCAGCAGCAGCGCACCGGTCCAGCGGCGTCGTAACACATCGGCTCCAGGGGTGGGGGTGTCTCCTCGGCGCGGAGGGCGTGGCACGGGCCGCGGGCCCGCCGTCCGCCGGGAGCCGTGCCCGGCCGGAACCGACGGGACCGGCCCGAACTCCACGTCCCGGTACGCCCGTCGGACCGTACCTACTCGTCCGCCCGCACACCAGGCTTCTCCCGCGACTTCCGGTCCTCCGGTCCGGCCGTCCGGTGTGCCGCCTGCCGGCAGGACTATGTCCGGCGGCCTAGCCGGTGTTCCTCTCGGCGGACGACGCCGGGGCGCTTTCCCGGCGCGAAGCTCGACGCATGACTTTGTTCGAGCACGATTTCGTCGCGGCGGGCTCCACCGGACGGCCGGTGGACGACACGGGGCGGATGCTCCAGATGATGACCGGCTACTGGGTCACCCAGGTGGTGCGCACCGCGGCCGAGTTGCGTATCGCCGACCACCTGCACCCCGACGGCGCCACTCCCGCGGAGGTGGCCGAGGCGGAGTCCCTGGACCCCGACTCGGCCTTCCGGTTCCTGCGGGCGTGCGCCTCCCTGGGGCTGGCCGCCTCCACCGACGGGAGGCGGTTCACCGGTACGCCCCTGCTCGGCACCCTGCGCTCCGACGCGCCCGGTTCCCTGCGGGACCTGGCGCTGTGGGGCGGGGCCGAGTCGCACTGGCTGCCGTGGGGACGGCTGGCGGACGCGGTCCGCGCCGGCGCCCCCCGGACGGAGGCCGCCCTCGGCGCGCCCATCTTCGACTGGCTCGCCGCCCACCCGGGGGAGGCCGAGGTCTTCACCAACGCCATGACGGCCATGACCCGCGGCCTGGCCCACAAGCTGGCGGACGTGATCGACCTCAAGGGCGCCCGGGTCGCCGTGGACGTCGGCGGCGCCGGCGGGAACCTCGTCCAGACGCTCATGCGGCGGCATCCCGGACTGACCGGGGTGGTCCTCGACCTCCCGCACGTGGCCGCCGAGGCGGAGGCCTCCGCGGCGAGCATGGGCGTCGCGGACCGGTTCACCTTCGTCGGCGGCGACTTCTTCGACGAGGTGCCGCCCGGGGACGTGCACCTGCTGAAGTTCGTCCTGCACGACTGGGACGACGACGCCTGCGTGCGCATCCTGCGCAACTGCCGGGCGGCCCTTGGGCCCGGCGGACGCGTGCTGGTGATGGAGCTCCTGGTCGACAAGGTGGGCACGCCCGGTCTGGAGCCGCTGATGGACCTCAACATGATGGCGCTGTCGACCGGACGGGAACGCAGCCTCGACGAGTTCGGGGCCCTCTTCGAGCGGGCCGGGCTGACACCGGTCTCGGCCGCGTCGTCCGGCTCCCGGGTCCATGTCCTGGAGCTCATACCGGCCTGAGCCCCGCTCAGGGCCCGACAGCCCGCCGACGGGACCGCGGACGGCGGGCGGCGGGCGGCGGACGAAGGCGGTGCGGCGTTCACCGGCCGTGGAGGCGGCGGGCAGGACCACCGGTCCTGCCCGCCGCCTCCATGTGCGCGCCCGGCCCGGGACGGGAGCCTGGGAGCGTCGCACCCCGGAAGACAGCGGCCTGGTTGCCGCGGCCGCACGGGCGGAGGCTGGAGACCGGCCCGCCACCCCGGGCGGGCCCGGCGACACGAAGGCGACACGAAGAGGAACCCCCATGAGCAGCGAAGGCACCACCGACGCCGCCGTACTCGAACAGCTCCGGCAACGATCGGCCGACCCGAGGCGGCGCATCCTGTTCACCGGCGCGACCGTCGTCACCATGGACCCCCGCCTCGGCGTCCTGGCCGACGCGGACCTGCTCGTCGAGGGCGAGACGATCCGCGCGGTCGGGCCCGGCCTGGACCGGGACGGCGCGGTGGTCGTCGACGCCGCCGGCACGATCCTCGCGCCCGGCTTCGTCGACACCCACCGGCACGCGTGGGAGACGCAGTTGCGCCGGATCATGCCGGACGTCGACGACCTCGCCGGATACGTCATGGCCACCCTGGCCGGCTACGCCCCGGTCTACCGGCCCGAGGACATGTACACCGGGACGAAACTCGCCGCCCTGACGGCCATCGACAGCGGCATCACCTGCATGCTCGACTTCTCCCACAACTCCCGCACCCCCGAGCACTCCGACGCCGCCGTCCAGGCCCTGGCCGACACCCGCATCCGGGGCGTCCACGCCGCCATGGGCCCGCACTTCGGCGACTGGGACCGGCAGTGGCCCGGCGACCTGTTCCGCCTGAAGGAGAAGTACTTCGCCGGCGACGACCAGCTTCTGACCCTGCGGCTGGCCGCCCTGGCCACCGACGAGATCGCCGGACCGGCCCTGGCCTACGGCCCCGAACTGGCCCGCACCGCCAGGGACCTGGGCATCGGCGTCAGCGTCGACGCCGTCTTCGGCGCCTCCTCCTCGCGGGCCGTCCTGGACTGGGAGCGGGACGGCCTCCTCGGGCCGGACGTCACGCTCATCCACGCCACCGGCCTGACCCCCGGGGCATGGCGGGCGATCGGGGAGACCGGAACGACCATCGCCCTGGCCCCCACCTCCGACGCCCAGATCGGGCTGGAGACCGCGATCCCCGCCGTGGACGAGGCCCTCGCCGCCGGGGTGCGCCCGGGGCTGAGCATCGACGTCGAAGTGGCGCTGGTCAGCGACATGTTCACGCAGATGCGGACCCTGCACGCCATCCAGCGGATGCGCGCGGCCAACGCCGTCCACGGCACCGGCCGGGAGCCGGTCCGGATCACCACCCGCGACGTCCTGGACTTCGCCACCCTCCAGGGCGCCCGCACCAACGGCCTGGACGGCGTCACCGGCTCGCTCACCCCGGGCAAGAAGGCGGACCTGCTGGTCATCCGGGCCGAGGACCTCAACAACATGCCGCTCAACGATCCGGTCGGCACCGTCGTACTGGGCTCGGACGCCCGCAACATCAGCGCCGTCCTCGTCAACGGCGAACCCCGCAAGTGGAACGGCCGGGTCCTCGACGTCGACCTGCCCGCCCTGCGCGACGAGGTGCACGCCTCCCGCGAGTACGTGCTCGGCACCACGGCCGCCTGAGGACCGCCGCCCCGGCGGCCCGGCCCACAGGCCCGCACCACACACCGCCGCACACCACCACACACCGAACCGACGACCGAAAAGGTACCGACATGAGCACCACCTCCCGGACGACCCCCCGCCGCGACGACGACGTGCTGCGCGAGCTGCGCGACCCGAAGGGGCGCCCGCTGCTGCTGACCGGCGGAGCCGTCATCAGCGGCGACCCGTCGATGGGCGACTGGCAGGAGGCCGACGTCCTCGTCGGCGGATCCCTGGTCGTGGGCATCGGCCCCGGCCTGCTGACCGCCGCGGAGGACGACGACATGATCGTCGTCGACTGCGCGGGCACCCTCGTGCTGCCCGCCGCCACCGACTTCGCCGCGCCGGGCAAGGGCGGCACCCTGACCCCCGGCGAGAACGCCGACATCGCCGTCCTGCGGCTGGCCGACGCGCCCGGCACCCCCGCCGGGGCGGTGCCGGCCCGCGGCTCCCACCTGGACATCCTGGTCCGGGACGGACAGGTCCGCCTCTGGAACGGCCGCCCGCTCGACGCCGACGCCGTCACCGACCCCGCCGCGGAGACGACCCGCGAAGCGCCCGCCCCCACACCGGACCACCCCTACCTGGGCATGTGGGTCGACGAGAACGACTTCATCCGCCAGGAACTGCTGCCCGACGGGCGCTACGACGAGGCACGGGGGGACCGGCCCAGCGCCTACCAGGGCCGCTACTGGATCGACGGCGACCGCATCGACTACCTCGACGACCTCGGCTTCTGGGCCTTCGGCGAGTTCCGGGACGGCGTCCTGCACCACGCGGGATACCGCTTCACCCGCCGCTGACCGTCCGCACACCGCGAACTCCCCGGCCGGCCGCACGGCACACGGCCGCGCGGCCGGCCCGCCGGTGTCGGCGGCAGGGGGAGCCGCTCAGGGAGCCGACAGCCCCGACGGGCGGATCAGTCCGCTCTCGTAGGCGAAGATGGTCGCCTGCACGCGGTCCCGCAGACCGAGCTTGTTGAGCAACGCGCTCACATGGATCTTCACCGTGCCCACGGCCAGCTCCAGACGCGCGCCGATCTCCGCGTTGGTCAGGCCCGTGGCGACCAGGGTCAGCACCTCGTGTTCGCGGCGGGTGAGGCTGCCCAGGGCCTCGGCGGTGTCCGCCGGGACCGGGGCCCCCTGCGCGAAGGCCGCTATCAGACGCCCCGTGACCGCGGGTGCGAGGACGCCGTCTCCGGCGGCGACGACCCGTATCGCGTGCAGCAGGTCCTCCGGCTCGGAGTCCTTCAGCAGATAGCCGGAGGCTCCGGCGCGCAGCGCCTCGTAGACGTAGGCGTCGAGATCGAACGTGGTGAGCACCAGCACCCTGGTGCGGCTGCTGTGCCGCATGACCAGCCGGGTGGCCGTCAGCCCGTCCATGCCGGGCATCCGGATGTCCATCAGCACCAGGTCGGGCACGAGCTCGGCCGCCAGCGACACGGCCTCGTCCCCGTCCGCGGCCTCACCGACCACGGTCATGTCGGCCTCGGCCGTCAGGATCGCCACGAAACCCGCGCGGACGATCGCCTGGTCGTCCGCGACCAGCACACGGATGCTGATGGCGCTCTCCTCTCCTCGCCCGCGTCCTCTCCCACGGCGGGGCCCGCCGCCTGCGCCGCATCCTCCCATGGGGTCCGCGGGCACACCGGTTCGGCACGCGTCCCACGGGCAGCCGGACGCGGCCACCGTGTGAACGGGGACCCGGTCGCCACCACGCGCGTGCCGACCGGAGAACCCGCGGACGCGCAGGCCGCACTTCTGGCTGCCGCCCTACGGTCAACTCACCGGCCACGTCGGGTCGTTGTTGGTCACGTGTTCACCGGGATCCGTGCACGCATCCGGAACGCCCGCCGTGGGGGAGCCGTCTTACCCGCTGCAAGTCGCCCCCCGGCCGTTGGCCGGCCGGGGGCGAGCTCGGCCCACAAGGAGACATGTATGAAGCCCTGGCGTTCTCGTATCGCCGCCGCTGCCGTAGTCGGTATGGCAGCTGTCACCATTCCGCTGACCGCTGGCTCGGCGTCCGCCGCCCCCACCGACCCCGACGGTTTCCGCCTGGACAGCGGGTGGAGGAGTCACCACACGTGCCAGATGGAAGGGAAGGCGTTCCTCGACGAGGGCCTGTACAGGGAGTTCCAGTGCCGTTGGAACGCTCCGTACTGGGAAGTGTGGGTTCGCTGAACGGTCCTTGCCCGATGAACGCACTGCTCGGCGAGGACATGCTCCCTGGGGGACGCGTCGCTGACGACGAACAGTGACCGGCCGGCGAGCCGGGGCCGGACACATGTCCGGCCCCGGCTCGCCGGCCGTCGCTACGCGCGGGGGGCGGCGCCCTGCACAACGGCCTCCCGGGGCGCCGCCGGGGCCCTGCCGGCGTCCAGGCTCCCGAGCAGCCGGCGCATGGCGGCCAGCGTGGCCCGCGTGGCGGTGGCGACCTCGTCCAGACTGCCCGCCTCCGCCGCGGAGATCACCCGGTCGGTCTGCCGGAGCACCGTCTCCCGCAGGCCGCCCGCGACCCGCTGCCGCTCGCCGTGGACCAGGTCCCGGGTGTTCGCCAGCAGGGCAGTGAGCGCCGCGTCCGCACGGCGCAGCTCCCGCCTGCGGCGCATGTGCACCGACCAGCCCGCCAGCCACACGGCCGTGAACCCCAGGCCGAGGAACACCACCACCAGGTAGAGGACGAACACCACGTTGACGAGGTCACCGGCCGGATCCCCGAGCAGCGACCCGTCCGCGGCGAAGGCGGCCGTCATCGGGAGACCGAACAAGAGGACCGCGGCGGGGACCGACAGGTACGTCAGCCGGAGACCGGGCGGATACGCCGGCCGCGCCGCCGGGGGGCGGCCGTACCGGTCCGCGGCCGCGTCCGCGTCCGCGGCCGCGGACGCCGACCTCGGCCTCAGGACGCGCCCGTAGGCCGCGACCCCGTAGACGGCGGCCAGTTCGGCGAGCCCGCCGCCCAGCAGGCAGTCCGCGGCGGACGGCGGCAGCACACCGCCGTGGAGCAGCACCGGCCACGGCAGGGCGGTGGCCCCGACCGCCGCGAGGGTGAGCCAGGGAGCGCGCCGGCGCCACAGCAGCGGCAGCGCGTGCACGGCCAGCACCAGGGCCAGGAGCAGGTGGGCCGGGACCCCGTGGCCGGCCGCCCCCGTCTGCGTCAGGGCGAAGCCCCACGACGCCACGGTGACCGAGCCGAGGACCGCCGCGTCCGCGATCCGCTGCTCGCGGGTGAAGTCGCGCCGCCGCCCCGCGCCCGGCCGTGCGGACGGGGAGCCGGGGAGCACGGCCCGTACGCGCCAGCCCCCGTCGGGGCGGGGCCCGGCGGACAGCTCCCCGCCGAGGGCGTCGGCGCGCCGCCGCATCCCCGCCACACCGCGGCCGGAGCCGATACCCAGCCGGTCGCCGCCGGTGCCGCCGGGCGGCCTGCCGTTGTCGACGGTCAGGTGCAGGGCACCGTCCCCGGCCCGTTCCGCCCGGACACCGACCGGGGCACCCGGCGCGTAGCGCAGGGCGTTGGTCAGGGCCTCCCGGATGATGCCGTGGGCCGCCTCCGCCACGGGACCGGAGAGGTCGTCGGGCAGGGAGACGGAGACGGGGCGGCCCAGCCTGCCGAAGCCCGCGATCAGGGACTCGATCGAGGCGGTCATCGACCGCGGGGCCGGTACGTCGTCCACCTGCATGACCGTCACCAGACGCCGCAGCGCGGACTGTGTCTCCCGTGCGGTGCGGCTCGCGAACTCGAGTGCCTCCGCGGCCAGTTCGGGCCTGCTGCCACCGAGCCGGCGGGCGGCCTCGACGGACACCACGACGGAGGTGAGGTGGTGCGCGCTGATGTCGTGCAACTCGTTCGCCAGCCGGTCCCGTTCACTGCCGACGGCCTGTGCCCGCTCCCGCTCGGCACGGTCCAGCCGCTCCTTCGTCCCCCGCCGCTCCCGCAGCCAGTGCCGGCGGCCGGCGCCGAGCGCGGACGCCAGCAGGTAGCTGCCGGTGGTGATGAGCCAGTCGGAGACGGGAGCACCGCCGGAGCCGGAGCCGGAGCTGTGCTGTACGGCCGTCGGCAGGAGCTGGACGACGGCGGCGACGGCGGTCGCGCCCAGACCGGTGCGCCAGTCGCGCAGCGCGGCGACGGAGAAGAGCCCCACCAGGACCGCCAGCCCCGTCACCAGGCTCAGCGTGTCGGGCGGTACCAGAAGCCGCGCGAGCACGGAAGCCGCGAGGATCACGCCGAGGGCGGCGAGCGGCGCCCGGTTCCGCCGGGCGAGCGCGCACACGGTGAGCGCCGTGGCGGCGAAAGCGGTGATCCACGCTGTGACGCCCGGAGGCTCCTCCAACGTCCGGATGTCGGCGAACCACAGGGCCGGCTGCGCCACCGCGAACAGGCCGGGCAGAAGCAGGCGCAGGCCTCGAGTCCCTCTCACCGGCACGAGTGTAGGCCCGGGCGACGGGGCCCGCGCCCGGCGGAGCCTCGCCCGTCACGGGGCACGGGCACGAGGGCCGCACGACCCGCGGGCACGGCGGGACCGGCCGCCACCGGGCGCAGGTGGGCAGGTGGGCACGCGCTCACGTACTCACCTGCTCACCCGCACCGCTACGGTCCGCTGATGGCGGGTTCCGCCGCGGGCGCGGCCTCCCGGACCGGCTCCGGCCGGGCGGCCATGGCCCGCAGCGCCTCGAAGGCGGCCGCCGTCGGACTGGCCGGTTCGGCCTGGTAGACCACCAGTTGCTGGTGCGGGGTCCCGTTGACCGTGAAAGCCGTGAAATCGATGTGCAGGTCCCCGACCCGGGGGTGCCTGAGGTGCTTGCCCTCCTGGGACTTGCTCCTGACCTCGTGCAGCCGCCAGAGCCGGGCGAACTCCTCGCTCCGGGCGGACAGTTCCGCCACGACCTCGGCGATGCGGGCCGATTCGGGGTCGTGGCCGTAGGCGGCCCGGAGCTCGGCGACACAGGAGTGCGCGGCCCGCTCCCACTCCTGGTAGAACTCGCGCCCCGCCGGATCGGCGAACACCATGCGGGCGAGGTTGTCGAACCGGTCGAACCCGCTGTGGAGGGCCACGGCGAGCGAGTTGCCCGCCAGGATGTCGAGGGCCGGGCCGATGACGAAGGCGGGAGTGTGCTCCCAGCCGTCCATCAGTTGCAGCAACTGCGGGCTGACGTCCGTCCCGCCCCGGCCACGCGGACGGTGCGCGGCGGTGCGGCAGAGGCGGTTGAGATGGTCGGTGGCCTCCGCGTCCAGTCGCAGCGCCCGCGCCACGGCGTCGAGGACCTGCGGGGACGGGCTGTTCTCGCGCCCCTGCTCCAGTCTGGTGTAGTAGTCGGCGCTGACCCCGGCCAGCATCGCGACCTCCTCCCTGCGCAGTCCCGGCACCCTGCGCCGCCAGTGTTCGGGCAGACCGACATCGTGCGGTTGCAGGGCCGCCCGGCGGGCCCTGAGGAAATCGCTCAAAGGTGTCCCGTTGCTCATAGGACTACGGGTTCCTCCGGCAACCGGGCCGGAACCCTCCGATCCGACCTCTCCTCCGCGCCGTACGGCTACCCGCCCGGCCGTCCCGTCTTCCTGGGAGTGGGACTCCCAGGGAAAGCGCGGCCTTCATCGCGCCGCGGCCACCGGGCAGGCTCGAACACGTCAGCAGGAAATCCCCGAAGAGGGAAGACGCGAACGAGAGAAGAGGTTCTCCCCATCAATCCTCCTAGCAAGGGGACCACCGGCTTTAGCCGGTGGGGGAATTGCTTCTTTGGCCCGCTCTGACCTCGACTGTGTGCACGTATCTGCACTGTTCACCTCGGCCACGGCGCGACCTCCCTGTTAGACACGCGCCGCATATATAATCGACGCGTGACCGTGACCAGGAAGGTTCGCCGGTTCTCCGGCGGCGTGTACGACCTCGGGCTCCACATCGTGTGGTGTCCGAAGTACCGCCGCCCGGTCCTCGGCGGACGGGTCGCGGCACGCCTGGATGAACTGATCCGCCAGAAGGCCGATGAACGGGGGTGGGAGATCGTGGCACTCGAAGTCATGCCCGACCACGTGCACCTGTTCGTCAAGCACGACCCGAAGTCCTCGGCGTCATACGTCGCGAACCAGTTCAAGGGCTTCACCTCGCGCGTCCTGCGCGCGGAGTTCCCGCACCTCAAGACACAGCTGCCCACGCTGTGGTCGTCGTCGTACTTCGCGGCGTCGGTCGGCGCTGTCTCGGCAGACACTGTTCGCCGGTACATCGACACCCAGTGGGAACGCCCGTGGAAGAAGCAGAAGGGGGACGGCTCGTGATCCGGGCGTACAAGTTCCTCCTGCGGCCCACGAACCGCCAGGCAGTTGCGCTCGGCGAGATGCTGGCCGACCACTGCTCCCTGTACAACGGCGCGTTGCAGGAGCGCAGGGACGCCTACCGGCACGTGTCGAAGACGTCCGTGCGCCACGGCGACCAGTCCGCCCAGCTCAAGGAGATCCGGGCGTTCGACCCGGAGCGTCAGGGCCGCTGGTCGTTCTCCTCCCAGCAGGCCACCCTGCGGCGCCTGGACAAGGCGTTCCAGGCGTTCTTCAAGCGCGTCAAGGCCGGCCAGAGTCCGGGCTACCCGCGGTTCAAGGGCGTCGGTCACTTCGACACCGTCACCTTCCCCAAGGACGGCGACGGCTGTCGCTGGAACTCCACCCCGCACGACCGGCAGACCCGCGTCCGTCTCCAAGGTGTCGGGCACGTCCGCGTGCACCAGCACCGGCCCGTACAGGGCCGCGTCAAGACGATCACCGTCAAGCGCGAAGGGAACCGCTGGTACGTCGTCCTCGCCTGCGACAACGTGCCTGCCGAGGAGCTGCCGCCCACCGGGGCGATCATCGGCGTCGACATGGGCGTTACGCACTTCCTCACCACGTCCGAGGGTGAGCACACGCCGAACCCGCGCTTCCTTGGCACCGTGGCTGAGGAGCTGGCCGCCGCACAGCAGCACCTGGCGACGTTCCCCAAGCGCACCCGGCAGCGCACCAAGGCCCACCGGGCCGCCGCCCGTAAGGTCGCCAAGCTGCACGCCAAGGTGCGGCGGCAGCGCCTGGACTTCCACCACAAGACCGCCCGCGCGCTCGTCGCCGACAACGACGTGATCGCACACGAGCGGCTGAACACCGCCGGGATGACCAAGAGCCCGGCACCCAAGCCCGGCCCCAGCACCGACGGCGCGTTCCTCCCGAACGGTGCCGCCGCCAAGGCCGGGCTGAATCGAAGCATCCTCGACGCGGGTTGGGGACAGTTCTTCGCGATCCTGGCGAACAAGGCTGAGAGTGCCGGTCGCCTCGTGATCCCGGTGGACCCCCGCAACACCTCCCGCACGTGCCCGCCCAGCCTTGGCGGCTGCGGACACGTGAACGGCAAGAGCCGCCTCACCCAAGCGAAGTTCCAGTGCACGGCGTGTGGGTTCACCGCGAACGCGGACCACGTCGGCGCCTCGAACATCTCCGACAGGGCCGGGCTGGCCCTCTGCGCGGCGGCTTAGCCACCGACGCAGGAAGCCCGCGCGTTTACGCGTGGGTGGAGTCACG
>NZ_PGGW01000060.1 GCF_002794255.1 Streptomyces carminius | reverse complement strand
GGAGCCGGTTCTTGAGGTGCGGGGGTTGGTGAAGCATTTTCCGCTGACGCGGGGTGTGGTGTTCCGGCGTCGGGTGGGTGCGGTGCGGGCGGTGGATGATGTGTCGTTCACGCTGTTTCAGGGGGAGACGCTGGGGATCGTCGGTGAGTCGGGGTGTGGCAAGTCGACGGTGGCGAAGGTGTTGATGGGTCTGGAGCGTCCGACGGCGGGGGAGATCCGGTACAGGGGTGAGGACATCACGCGGTTGTCGGGTCGGGCGTTGAAGGCGGTGCGGCGGAACATTCAGATGGTGTTCCAGGATCCGTACACGTCGTTGAATCCGCGGATGACGGTGGGGGATATCGTCGGGGAGCCGTTCGATATTCATCCGGAGGTGGCGCCGAAGGGGGATCGGCGGCGGCGGGTGCGGGAGTTGCTGGATGTGGTGGGGTTGAATCCGGAGTACATCAACCGGTATCCGCATCAGTTCTCGGGTGGGCAGCGGCAGCGGATCGGGATCGCGCGGGGGTTGGCGCTGAATCCTGAGGTGATCATCTGTGATGAGCCGGTCTCGGCGCTGGATGTGTCGGTGCAGGCGCAGGTGGTGAATTTGATGGAGCGGCTGCAGGAGGAGTTCGATCTGTCGTACATCTTCATTGCGCATGATCTGTCGATCGTGCGGCATATCTCGGATCGGGTGGGGGTGATGTATCTGGGGAAGATGGCGGAGGTCGGTTCGGATGCGGAGATCTATGATCATCCGACGCATCCGTATACGCAGGCGTTGTTGTCGGCGGTGCCGCAGCCGGATCCGCGGGGGCGGGAGCGGCGGGAGCGGATCATCTTGTCGGGGGATGTGCCCTCGCCGGCGGATCCGCCGTCGGGGTGTCGGTTCCGTACCCGGTGCTGGAAGGCGCAGGAGCGGTGTGCGCAGGAGGTGCCGCTGCTGGCGGTGCCCGAACGCTTCGCGGGCAGTGACTCCCCGGCCGCGCACCCCTCGGCCTGCCACTTCGCCGAGGAGAAGGCCGTAGTGGGGAAGGACGCGGCGGGGAAGGACGCGGCGGGGGAGAACACGGCGGGGGAGAACACGGCGAAGGGCACGGCGGGAGAGGACGCGGTGCGGGGACCGGCCGGCCGGGACGGGGACGCCCCGGAGCCGGCCGCGCCGGTGGGCCCGTCCGCGCCGTAGGGCCCACGGCGCCCCGGCCGCACCGGGGTGCGACGACCGGCGCGCCCCGGTGCGGCCGGATCCCTCAGGCCATGCCCAGCGACCGCTTGAGGAAGGCCACCTGGAGCAGCAGCAGGTTCTCCGCGACCTGCTCCTGCGGGGTCATGTGCGTCACCCCGGAGAGCGGCAGCACCTCGTGCGGGCGGCCTGCGGCCAGCAGCGCCGAGGACAGCCGCAGGGTGTGGGCGGCCACCACGTTGTCGTCCGCCAGGCCGTGCACGATCATCAGCGGCCGGTGGGGGTCGGCCGGCGCCGACAGCCCCTCGTCGGTGACCAGGGAGTTGGCCGCGTACACCGCCGGCTGCTCCTCGGGCAGTCCCAGATAGCGCTCGGTGTAGTGGGTGTCGTACAGCCGCCAGTCCGTCACGGGCGCGCCCGCCACGGCCGCGTGGAAGACGTCCGGGCGGCGCAGGACGGCCAGCGCCGCCAGGTAGCCGCCGTAGGACCAGCCGCGGATGCCGACCCGGTCCAGGTCCAGCGGGTGGCTCCCGGCGAGCGCGTGCAGCGCCTCGACCTGGTCGTCCAGGGTGACGCCGGCCAGGTCGCCGGCGACCGCCTTCTCCCAGCCGGGGGAGTGCCCGGGGGTGCCGCGGCCGTCCGCGATCACCACGGCGAACCCCTGGTCGGCGAACCACTGCGAGGTCAGGTACGCGTTGTGCGCGGCCACCACGCGCCGGCCGTGCGGCCCGCCGTAGGGGTCCATCAGCACCGGCAGCGGCCCGTCGCCGTCCCGGTGACCGGTGGGCAGCAGCACGGCGGCGGGGATGCGCCGCGCACCCGCCCGCAGCAGCCGGGGACGGGCGGTCAGCACCGGCTTCTCGGTGTGGGAGGCGAGCGCCGCCAGCGGGGTGGGGGCGCCCTTGCCGCTCTCGGGCAGGCGCAGCGCCTCGACCAGCGCGCCCGGACGGTCCGGGACGGCGGTGGACAGCACCACCGTCTCGCCGCCGCGGACGGCGGAGGCGAGGTGTCCGGCACCCGCCGGGGCCCCCGGCACCCCCGACACCCCCGAGACCCGCTCCCAGCCGCCCTGGTCGCCGCTGCCGCGGAACCAGGCCCGGTACACGGCGATCTCGCCCACCGGGGCGGAACCGGGGGCGTCCGGACCGGCGGAGGCGGAGAACAGCACGTCCTCCTCGCCGATGTCCAGCACGGCCCGCACGTGCAGCGCGGCGGAGGTGAGCGGGCGGTCCCCGACCACCAGCACCCGGGCCCCGCCCTCGTCCGCGATCCGCACCAGCCGCCCGTCGGGCGTCCACGCGGGCACCCCGGGGAACAGCTCCAGCCACGCCGGGTCCTCGTCCGCGTGCAGCGGCGCGGTGCGGCCGGTGGCGGTGTCCACCGTCAGGTACAGCTGGCCGCGCTGGTCCCGGGACTGGACGAGCAGCAGGGGCGGCCCGGCGGCCGACCAGTGGACACGCGCCAGGTACGGGTAGCGTGCCCGGTCCCAGACCACCTCGGTACGGCCGGAGGCCCCGCCGGTGTCCGCGGCGCTCCCGGCGTCCGAGGTGTCCGCGGCGTCACCGGCGTCCGCGGTGTCCCCGAGGTTCAGCAGATGGAGCGTCACCTCGGCGTTGGGCGTGCCGGCGGCCGGATAGGCGATCTCGGCGGGCTCGCTGCCCGGGTCGGCCGGGTCGGTGATCCACCAGCGGCGCACGGCCGAGTCGTCCACCCGGGCGGCCAGCAGCCGGGTGCCGTCCGGCGACCACCAGAAGCCGCGGAGGCGGTCCATCTCCTCGGCCGCGACGAACTCCGCCAGCCCCCAGGTCGTACGGCGGCCCGCCCCGGTCTCCTCGGGCTCCGCCAGCACCCGGTCGGTACCGCCGCCCCGGGCGCCGTCCGGACCGGCCGTCCCGGTCACCCGCAGGGCGCCGTCCACCACGTAGGCGATCCGCCGCCCGTCGGGGGAGGGGCGGGGGTCCACCACCGGGGCGGGCACGGGCAGTTCGCGTACCGCCCCGGTCCGCAGGTCGGCGGTGAACAGCCGCCCCGAGAGGGCGAAGGCCGCCGTCTCCACCGCGGCGTCGGTCGCGTAGCCGACCACCCCGGCCGACCCCTCGCGGCTCCGCTCGCGCCGCGCGCGCTCCTCGGGCGAGAGCTCCTCGTCCGCCCCGCCGAGCAGGTCCGCCGGGTCGGCCACCAGGCGCTCCCCGGTGCCGCCCGGGGTCAGGTCCAGCACCCACAGGCGGTTCGTCCGGTCGGTGCCGCCGGTGGAGCGGAGGAAGACGGCCCGGGAGCCGTCCGGCGCCACGGTGAACGCG
Organism: Streptomyces carminius; assembly: GCF_002794255.1. Lineage (GTDB taxonomy): Bacteria > Actinomycetota > Actinomycetes > Streptomycetales > Streptomycetaceae > Streptomyces > Streptomyces carminius. The sequence goes on along the minus strand of NZ_PGGW01000060.1, from coordinate 440,008 downwards.
CGCGGCGCGCCCAGGGTGAAGCGCTGCGTCCTGGCGTACTGGCGTGGAAACGACATGACCATGGGCCGAGCGTACGGTGTCCCGGTCACCGGCCGCACCGGATGACGTGGCCAAGGTCACATGGCCGTGCGCCCCTCTTCTGCACCCGTGCACCGATCCGTGCCGTCTAACGGAAAGTTATGATCCGTTGCGCATGGTTCGCGGCGGGGTATGCACTTCCTGACACTCCCTGTCGTACGCCTGTCGCAATGAGTCCTGTCCCGTTCGACCTCGCGCTCTCTTGGAGGTGAACCGCCGTGGCCCTCTCGATCTCGGCGGTGGTGCTGCTGGCGATCATCGTCTTCCTGCTGATCAAGAAGTCCGGGCTGAAGACGGGGCACGCCCTCGTCTGCATGCTCCTGGGCTTCTATCTGGCCAGCTCGACGGTCGCCCCCACCATCAGTGAGCTGACCTCCAACGTCGCCGGCATGATCGGAAGTATCAAGTTCTGACGGCCGCGTCGTAGGCTCGCTCCATGACCGAGCTTCCCGCCCGCCGTCTGATGCTGGTCCACGCGCACCCCGACGACGAGTCGATCACCAACGGGGTCACCATGGCGCGGTACGCCGCCGAGGGTGCGCTGGTCACCCTGGTGACCTGCACACTGGGTGAGGAGGGCGAGGTCATCCCGCCCGCGCTGGCGCATCTGGTGGCGGACCGCGAGGACACCCTGGGCCCGCACCGGATCGGTGAACTGCGGCACGCCCTGCGCGAGCTGGGCGTGCTGGACCATCGTTTCCTGGGCGGTCCGGGACGCTACCGGGACTCGGGGATGTTCGGCACCGAGGCCAACGAGCGGCCGGGCTGCTTCTGGCGGGCGGACGTCGACGAGGCGGCCTCCCACCTCGTCGAGGAGATCCGCGAGGTGCGTCCCCAGGTGCTGGTCACCTACGACCCGGACGGGGGATACGGCCACCCCGACCACATCCAGGCCCACCGGGTGGCGACGCGCGCGGTGGAGCTGGCGGCCGACCCGGCCTACCGGGGCGGCGGGAGGGGCGGACCCCACCGGGTCGCGCGGGTCTACTGGAGCTGCGCGGCGCGGTCGGTCGTCGAGGCGGGCTTCGCCCGGCTGCGCGAGTCGGGCGGCGGCCCCTTCCCGGAGCTCGCCCCGGCGGGCGACGTACCGGGCGTGGTGGACGACGCCGAGGTGGCCGCCGTCATCGAGGGGACCGCGGCCGAGGCCGCGGCCAAGGCCGCGGCGATGCGCGCCCACGCCACCCAGATCGTGGTGGCCGACGCGCCGTCAGGACCGGCCGCCTCCTTCGCCCTCTCCAACCGGCTGAGCCAACCGCTGCTGCACACCGAGCACTTCAGGGCGGCCGACGGCCGCGTTCCGGAGGTGCCGCTGCGCGACCTGTTCGCGGGACTGCCGACCGCGGTGACGAACGCCGGGGACGCCGGGTGAACGCCAGGGGCGCGCGGATCGCCGCATACGCCGTACTGGCCGTGCTGGGCGCGATGGTGGCCGTCGCGGGCGCGCTCGTCCAGGCGGGCTGGTTCCCGCTGGGTCTGCTGCTGGCGCTCGGCGGGGCCGTGGGGCTGTTCTACGGCGGTGCGCGGCTCACCGGTACGAAGGTCGGCGCGGCGGCCCCGGCGGGCGCCTGGATGCTCACCGTGCTGCTGCTGACCTCCGCCCGTCCGGAGGGGGACTTCTTCTTCGGCACCGGGCTGGGCAACTACCTGTTCCTGCTGGGCGGGATGTTCGCCGCTGTGATGTCCGCCACGCTCGCGCCGTCCGAACGGACGCTCCAGGGCGGGCCGTCCGCCCCGGCCGGCCCGCGGAAGTGATGAGGCGGCCGGGCCCGGTCCGCCGTGCTCGCCGCGGGGCCGGCCACCGGCCGCCGGCCGGCGCCGGGCCCGCCGGGCGAGGGTGTCGGCCGGCGCCCCGCGCGGGTCCCACCGGGACGGTGATTCGGTACTCCCGGGATTCGCGGCGGCGGTCACCAGTAAGGTGGAGCGCGCCGGCGAGCCGCCCGCACAAGCCGATCGAGACCGAGGCGGGCGGCGAATCCAACCGGGAGATCCTGCATTGAGCCGTGAAACTGACAGTCCGTCCTCCGGTCCCCAGACGGGAGGCGGCACCGCGTATCCGTCGGGAACCGAGCCGTACGGCACGCCGACCGGCGGCGCGACGGGTGAGTCCGCCGGGCGGGCCGCCGCGCAGCCGGGCGAGCCGAAGACCGAGACCACGCTGACCACCCGCATCCGCATCAACATCCCCGGTTCCCGGCCCATCCCCCCGGTCGTCGTGCGCAAGCCCGTCTCCGATGCGGGCGGAGCGGGCGGAACGGGCGGAGCGGGAGAGGAGGCCGGTTCCGGTGGGCAGGCGCCGGTGCCCGGCGACCGGCCGGAGGACCGGGACGCCACGGGTGGTGCGGCACGGACTCCCGCCGGGGGCACTCCGGCGGTGGCCCCGGCCGGACGGGGCGGACGGGGCGGCGCTCCGGGCAAGGGCCGGCCGACCAGCTCCTGGTTCGCCCCGCGCAAGCCCGTGGCCGACGGCCCGTCCGGGGCCGCGCCCGACGCTCCGCGGGGCGCCGTCCCCGGCGCCCCGGCCGTGCCCCCGCGGCAGCGCACCGACACCCCGCCGCACGGTTTCGCCGCGGAGCCCCCGGGATCCGGCGGCCCCCTCGGCGTCGGCGGCGCGAACGGCTTCCCGCCGCCGACCTCGGTCGGCACCCCGCCGCACGGCTTCCCCGCCGTCTCCCCGCCGGGGACGCCGCCCGCCGCGCCGGGCTCCTTCTCCGACTTCCCCGACTTCTCCGACTTCCCCGACGAAGGCCCCGGCGGACCGACCACCTCGGCCACCGGTGAGACGCTGCTGCCGCCCGGGTTCCAGCAGGCCCACGGCGGCCCGCCGCCCGCCCCGGCGCACTACGGCGCGCGGCCGGGCCCGGACACCGGGCCGCAGCCCGTCATGGGCGGGGCCGCCGCCGCGCCCGGCCCCCCGCGGGCCGGCGGGCCGACGCTCGACCTCGGCGGCCCCGCCTCTGCCGGCGGCGAGCGGATCTCGGGCGACACCCTGGTCGGCAGCATCCCCCGGGTGCCGCCGGCCGGTGACGACGGCCGCCTCCGGGACGGGACGGACGACGGGGCGGACGACAGGGGGGACGACGGGGAGAACGGGACGGACCCCGCCCGGCACGCCGGCCCCGCGGCGCCCCCGCCCGCCCCGGCCCCCGCCGGGCGGGGCCGCTCCAGGAAGATCCTGGTCGGCTTCGCCGCCCTCGGCCTGCTCGGTGCCGCGGTCGCGTACGGCGCCGGTCTGCTGCTCGACCACGCCGAGGTACCGAACGGCACCACCGTGCTCGGTGTGGAGATCGGCGGCCTCAGCCGGGAGGAGGCGGTGGACAGGCTCGACGCCGCCCTCGGGAAGCGCGCGGCCACGCCGCTGGTCCTCCAGGTCGAGGGCGGCCAGGAGACGCTCAAGCCCAGCGTCGCGGGCCTGTCGTTCGACACCGAGACCACCGTGCGCGACGCTTCCGGACAGGACTACAACCCCGTCTCCGTCATCGGCTCGCTCCTGGGCGGCGCCCGCCACGCCGAACCGGTCTTCAAGGTGGACGAGGAGAAGCTCACCGCGGCCCTGGAGGACCTGACCCAAGGGGTGACGAACGGCGGGGCGCGGGAGGGCACGGTCGAGTTCGTCGACGGCAAGGCCGTCGGGAAACCCGGCGAGCCGTATCAGCAGGTCGACCTCGACAAGGGCGCCGACCTGCTGGCGAAGGCCTACCGGGAGCAGGTCGCCACCGGCGGGGAGCCCGCCGTCGCCCTGCCGGTCTCCGTCCGGCAGCCCGAGATCGACCAGGAGGAGATCGACCGGGCGATCCGGGAGTTCGGCGAACCGGCGATGTCCGGTCTGGCCACCGTCAGGGCGGGCGACCGGTCGATCTCGTTCAGCCCCACCGGGACGCTGCCGACGTTCCTGTCCATGAAGCCGGTCGACGGCAAGCTCGTGGACACCTACGACCTGAAGGTCCTGGAGAAGCTGTACGGAAGCACCTTCGACGGCGTCCTGATCACCCGCGGCGACGGCTCGAAGACCCCGGTCACCCCCCAGGACGTCGCGGGCGCGCTGCGCGAGGCGCTCCGGGAGACCGACGAGGACAAGCGGGTCGGTGTCATCGAGCTCGACCCGCGGTAGGCGGTTCCGGCCGTCCGGCGGACCCGGGAGAGCCCGGCGGACCGACCCGGGCCCCGCTCAGTTGAGCCGGGCCCGGGCCGCCCGCGCCTGGCGGCGCACGGCCTCGGCGGCGTTCGGCTCCATCGCGGCCACCGCCTCCGCGTAGTTCTCCAGCTCCCGGGCGCCGCCGGTGAAGTCGCCCCGCTCGACCAGCAGCCGCGCCCGCTCGTAACGGAGCCGGGCCGGGTGGTGGGGCAGCAGGAGCGACAGCTCCACCGCCCACAGCTGGACGTCCGTGTGCTCGGGCCGGGCGGCCGCCCAGGCACGGATGTTGTTCAGCACCCGCAGGGTGATCTCCAGTGGACCGGCGGGCCGCAGCATCGCCTCCGACACCGCTGCGCCCGACGACCCGGCCACCAGCAGCTCCACATCCGTCTCGTCCAGCAGCAGGCCGCCGGAGAAGGGGTCGGCGAGGACGTGGTCGCCGTCCGGGTCCCCGAAGCCGACCACGAAGTGCCCCGGCAGCGCGACCCCGTACACCGGCGCCCCCGCCCGGCGCGCGACCTCCAGCCACACCACCGACAGCAGGATCGGCAGCCCCCGCCGCCGTCTGAGCACCTTGTCGAGCAGGGAGGAGTCCAGCCGGCGGTAGTCGTCCGGAGTGCCGTGGAAGCCGTGCTTCTCGCCGAGCAGGACGGCCAGGGCGCGCGCCCAGCCGCGTGGGTCGAGGGCGGCCCCGTACGGCAGCAGCCCCGTCAGCCGGTCCAGCTCGATCTGGGCCTCGTCGATGTGGCGGTCGATGCGCCGGCCGAGCTGCTCACCGCCCTCCTCACCGCCCTCCTCGCCCTCCCCTTCGAGGCCGGCCCCGCCGCCGACGGCGGGGTCGGCCTCGGCGCCGATGAGGAGGCACAGCAGCGCCAGGTCGGGCCGCCCGGCCCGCGCGGCCGCCGCGAAGCGCTCCCGCACCGTGCCACCGTTTCCGCCGCTGTTGCCGTCACCGCTGCGCATGCAACCTCCGTACCCGTTCTCGGCCCGTTCTCAGCCCCGGGGCGCCCGGCGGTAGTGATAACCGTGGTGGTCCGTGAAGCCCAGCCGGTCGTACAGCGCCGTCGCGGCCGTGTTGTCCGGCTCGACCTGGAGGTACGCCGCCGAGGCACCCTCCGCCAGCGCCGCGCGGGCCAGTTCGGCCATCACCGCCGTCGCCAGTCCCGCACGCCGCCGCGCCGGGACCACCTCGACGGCGGCGAACCCGGCCCACCGGCCGTCCACCGCGCACCGTCCGACGGCGTCCACCGCGCCGTCCCCGCCCGGCACGGTGGCGAACCACACCGACGGACCGCCGGACAGCACCTTCAGCGCGTCCCGGGCCGAACCGGCCGAGGAGACGCGGCGGTACGCGCCCAGCCACGCCTCGTCCGGCCGCCGTGCCAGCCGCACCCGCTCATCCGGCGCGCGGTCGGCCAGCGGTGCGAGCGCGGCGGTGCGCAGGACGGCGAACCGCTCGGCCGTCCAGCCGCGCCGTTCCAGTTCGGCGGCCAGCAGCTCGTCGCTGTCGCCGCCGCCGGTGGTGACCTGGACCAGGACGGGCAGGCCCCGCTCGCCGTACCAGCGGCCGGCCTGTGCCAGCGCCTCGTCCAGCGGCACGCCGGGGTCGCCGAGGGGGAGGACGGAGTTGGCGCGGCCGGTGAAGCCGCCGGCGGCGCGGAGCGTCCAGCCGCCCAGGCGGGCGGTCTCGGCCGCCGGCCAGCCGCGCGCCGCCACCTCTGTCAGCTCCCGCACACTCGCCGCCGGACCCCGGCGGCGGGCGGGCGTGGCGGGCACGACCTTGCCCGCCACCAGGGAGGACTCCGCGATCCGTACGCCCTGGCCGCCGCGCCGGGTGATCGAGAGCACACCGTCTGTCCACGATGTGAGAACACCGACCGTGTCGGTGAACGACCCGGCGGAGTCACCAGGACCGGTCAGACTGCGTACCGAGACACGTTTCCCCACGTCAGCGGCGCTGATACGGATGCTGAGGCGTCCGCCCACGGTGAACTCCACGGTCCTGACCACCCCTCCTGTTCGTCTCGTGCCCGGGAACGGAGATACTAGAGGCGGGCATCGACGACGCCGCGCTCCCGCGCGCTATCGCGGCTCAGCCAGAACCGGACCGGCTGCCGCGCCCTACCGAGGAGGAACGACAGCGTGACCTACGTCATCGCGCAGCCTTGTGTCGACCTGAAGGACAAGGCATGTATCGAGGAGTGCCCCGTCGACTGCATCTACGAGGGCCAGCGGTCCTTGTACATCCACCCGGACGAATGCGTCGACTGCGGGGCCTGTGAGCCGGTCTGCCCGGTCGAGGCCATCTTCTACGAGGACGACACCCCGGAGGAGTGGAAGGACTACTACAAGGCGAACGTCGAGTTCTTCGACGAGCTGGGCTCGCCCGGTGGTGCCAGCAAGCTCGGCCTGATCGAGCGCGACCACCCCCTCATCGCCGCGCTCCCGCCGCAGGAACACGACGAGTGAGCCGTCCGCGGCCCCAGCGCTGAACCCGGTCCCGCACGGTCCCGCAGACCGTGCGGGACCGGGTTTTCCCGGAAAGAGCCGGAAAGAGAGCGAAAGCACGTGCCACCCCTGTCCGCCCGCCTGCCGGTTTTCCCGTGGGACCGGCTGGAGCCGTACAAGAAGACCGCCGCCGGACACCCGGACGGCATCGTGGACCTGTCCGTGGGCACCCCGGTCGACCCGGTGCCCGAGGTGGTCCGCGCAGCCCTCGCCGCCGCCGCCGACAGCCCCGGCTATCCGACGGTGTGGGGCACCGCCGAGCTGCGGGACGCGATCACCGGCTGGTGCGCGCGGCGGCTGGGCGCGCACGGACTGGCCCACACCCATGTGCTGCCGGTCGTCGGCTCCAAGGAGCTGGTGGCCTGGCTGCCGGTCCAGCTCGGCATCGGCCCCGGGGACAGGGTGGCGTACCCCCGGCTGGCGTACCCGACGTACGAGGTGGGGACGCGGCTGGCCGGCGCCGAGCCGGTGGTCTACGACTCCCCGCGCGAGGTGGACCCCGACGGTCTGCGGCTGCTGTGGCTGAACTCCCCCTCCAACCCCACCGGCCGGGTGCTGCCGAAGGAGGAGCTGACGGCCACCGTCGCCTGGGCGCGCGAGCACGGGGTGCTGGTCTTCAGCGACGAGTGCTACCTGGAGCTGGGCTGGGAGGCCGACCCGGTCTCCGTCCTCCATCCGGACGTGTGCGGCGGCAGCCACGAGGGGATCGTGGCCGTCCACTCGCTGTCCAAGCGCTCCAACCTGGCCGGCTACCGTGCCGCGTTCCTGGCCGGGGACGAGGGGGTGCTCGCCGAGCTGCTGCGCATCCGCAAGCACGGCGGGATGATGGTGCCCGCTCCGGTGCAGGCCGCCACGGTGGCGGCGCTGGGCGACGACGCGCACGTGCTCGAGCAGCGGGAGCGCTACGCGGCGCGGCGCGCGGCGCTGCGCGGCGCCCTGGAGGCGAACGGCTTCCGGATCGAGCACAGCGAGGCGTCGCTGTACCTGTGGGCGACGCGGGACGAGCCCTGCTGGGACACGGTGGCCGCACTGGCCCGGCGCGGTGTGCTGGTGGCGCCCGGCGACTTCTACGGCCCGGCGGGCGGGCGGTTCGTACGGGTGGCCCTCACGGCCACGGACGAGCGGGTCGGGGAGGCCGTACGGCGCCTCACGGCGTGACGGCCCCGGACCGACAGCCCCGGACCGACAGCCCCGGACCGACGGTGCCCGCCGGGAGATCCGGGCGGGGATCCGGGCAGGGGACGAGAACCGTGCCGCGGGGGCCCGGGAACCGGTCGGCGCCGGTCCCCGGGCCCCCGCGGGGTGTGCCGCCGGGCGTCAGCCCAGCGGCAGCCCCTTGCCGGTCAGTCCCTGGGTCGGCAGGCTGCCGACGCCGGGCACCGGGCCCTTGCCCTTGGCCACCGGGCCCTTGACGGTCGTTCCGGTGGCGGCGGGCTTGGCGGCCTCGCCGGCGACGGTGCCGGCGGAGCGCACCGTCCGGTCGGCGGTCTGCTGCGCGGCCGGCACGGTGGCCCGCCCCGTGGCGCCGACGGTCCGGCTCGCGGCCGGCACGGCCTTCCTGACGGTGTTGCTGCCGGTGGCGGCCGTCTTGTCGCCGGCGCTCCGGGAGGTGTCGTCGATGGTCTTGCCCAGGTTCGCGCCGTCCGTCTTGCTCAGCGCGCCCAGGCCCTTGGCGGGCGAGGCGAGGTCGGCGGCGTTCGCGGAACCGGCCGCGCCGACCGTGGCCGCGGCACCCGCCGCGACCAGCAGCGCGGTCCGTGCGATCCGGCGCGAGAGGGGGAGGGACATGTTGCTCCTTCGACGAAGAGAAGAGGCTTCCTGCGGGGGGAATTCCTCCGGACCGGTGCGTCCGGCGGACGCGGTACGGGTCCGTCGGGGCGGTGCCCCCGGATCGCTGTGCCTATCGCGTGGAGCGTCCCGGAAGTTGCGGTCGGCCGGGTAAAGGATTGGCAATGCGGCACATTGCCCGGTCGAACGGGAAGCGGGTTTCCGGCCGGGTGCGAATACCGCCGGAAAAGCGTCGGAACCCCGTGTTCCCAAGGGCCGCGGCGGGTGTGCCGGGCCCCGGGGGCACGGCCGCGAGGGCCCGTCCGCGGGTGGGCCGATTACCCCGGGGGAGTGAATCCGTATTCCGCTGTGCGAAGGCCGCCGGAGTTATCGGGTGGTGGCGATGACGACTTCCGAGCGGGAGGCGCCCCGGGTCGTGCGCCAGCCCTCCTCCGCCCTTTCGGCCTCCCAGACCCGGTTTCCGTAGGAGACCCTCTCGATTCCCAGTTCGAGGGAATGGGCCACCGCCCAGTGCGCCACCTCCCAGCCGCGGCGCCCGGCGTCCGTGCCCGGGCCGCGCGCCGTGCCCTGGACGGGGACCGAGACGACCGGGCCGGGCGCGCTGCGGCCGCCTCCGCCGCTGCCGCCGAGCGCGGCCGGATCCGGCAGGACGTCCCGGCCGAACTCGCGGGCCAGTTTCTCCCGCACCCGCACCGGGTCGCCCGCGGCTCCCCCGGACGTGCTCCCGGACGCACTGCCGGGTACGCAGGTGAGCGCGGCGGCCCGGCGGCCGGTGAGCGCGGCGGTGAGCAGCGCGGCGTCGGGCTCGTGCTTGGCGTAGGCCTCGGGGAAACCGCTGCGCTGCACCCGCTGCGCGGCGACGGTCAGCGGCAGCCGGGAGTAGCCGGGGACCTTCACCAGGTGGTCGTAGAACTTCCCGGCGGCGTACACCGGGTCCATGATCTGCTCCGGGGTCCCCCAGCCCTGGGAGGGACGCTGCTGGAACAGGCCCACGGAGTCCCGGTCGCCGTAGTCGATGTTGCGCAGCGCCGACTCCTGCATGGCCGTGGCCAGCGCGATGGTGACCGCCCGCTCCGGCAGTCCCCGGGCGGAGGCGACGGCCTGGATGGTCGCCGCGTTGGCGGCCTGTCCCGGCTCGATCTCGTACGGCTCGCCGCCCCGGGCGGCCGTCACCGTACAGCGTGCGGGGCCGGGCCCGCCGGGGTCGTGGCGTACGGCCAGGTACCCGACGAGCCCGAGCAGCACGGCACACGCGGCGGCCAGTCGCAGCAGCCGCCGCCCACGGCGCGGTGTTGGTGCTCGCTCGGACACGCGGACAAAGGTACCGGTTGGTAGCCCGCGGGTGGCCGGGTCGTGCGAATCCGGTGCGCGCGGACCGGTCGGGCGGGCGGAGCGGCGGCGGGTAGGGTCGGCGGCATGGAGCGAGTTCCCGCCGCACCCGGCACGTCCCCCGGCCCGTCCGCCCTTCCGTCCCCCGCGCTCGACCTGACGCTGGACGCGGCGCGGCTGACCGCGCGGCTCGTCGACGTCCCCTCGGTCAGCGGCGGAGAGAAGGAGCTCGCGGACGCGATCGAGACCGCGCTGCGCGCCCTGCCCCATCTGCGGGTGGACCGCCACGGCAACAACGTCGTCGCCCGCACCGCGCTCGGCCGGGCCGAACGCGTCGTCCTCGCCGGGCACATCGACACCGTGCCGATCGCGGACAACGTCCCCTCCCGGCTCGTCGACGGCGAGCTGTGGGGGTGCGGCACCTCCGACATGAAGGCCGGGGTCGCCGTCCAGCTGCGCATCGCCGCCACCGTCCCGGCCCCCAACCGGGACCTGACCTTCGTCTTCTACGACAACGAGGAGGTCGAGGCGGACCGCAACGGCCTCGGTCATCTGGCGCGGGACCGTCCCGACTGGCTGGCGGGGGACTTCGCGGTGCTGCTGGAGCCCTCCGACGGGCAGGTCGAGGGCGGCTGCCAGGGCACGCTCCGGGTCAAGCTGCGCACCGCCGGACAGCGCGCGCACTCCGCGCGGAGCTGGCGGGGCGAGAACGCGGTCCACGCCGCCGCGCCGATCCTCGCCCGGCTGGCCGCGTACGAGCCCAGGCGCCCGGTGATCGACGGGCTGGAGTTCCGCGAGGGGCTCAACGCCGTGGGGATCACCGGCGGGGTCGCGGGCAACGTGATCCCCGACGAGTGCACCGTCACCGTCAACTACCGCTACGCGCCCGACCGCACCGAGGCGGAGGCGCTGGAGCACGTCCGCGAGGTGTTCGCCCACTGCCCGGTGGACGAGCTGGTGGTGGACGACAGCTCCGGCCCGGCGATGCCCGGTCTGTCGCATCCGGCCGCCGCGGCCTTCCTGGCCGCGGTGGGTGGCGAGGCGCGGCCGAAGTTCGGCTGGACCGACGTCTCCCGGTTCAGCGCGCTGGGTGTGCCCGCGGTCAACTACGGCCCCGGCGACCCGAATCTGGCCCACCGGCGCGACGAGCGCGTGGCGGCCGCGGCGGTCCTGCGCTGCGAGGAGCGGCTGCGGGCCTGGCTGACCTCCTGATCCGCCGGGTATCCGGTGGTGCGTGCCCCGGTACCGGGGCGGTCGCCGGGATGTCCGGACGAGTTCCGCCCGGCGTCATCCGGGCCTGCGTACCCTGGCGGCCCGCTGCCGTGCGGCAGCTGTACGGCGCGCAGGGCGCACGGAGCACACGGGAACACGGGAACACGAAGGAAAGGAGCCACCCATGAACGGTGCGGACGAGAAGGGCCGGCCGTGGGAGCAGCGCGGCGGCCCGGTGGTGCGCCGCCGCGGCCAGATCCAGCCCAGCACCACCGACCAGCGGCTGCTGGACACCGCGGGCCCCTCGGACTGGGTGCACCAGGACCCCTGGCGGGTCATGCGCATCCAGTCGGAGTTCGTGGAGGGTTTCGGCACCCTCGCCGAACTCGGGCCCGCCATCAGCGTCTTCGGCTCGGCGCGCACCCCCCGGGAGTCGCCCGAGTACGAGGCCGGGGTGAGGATCGGCCGGGCGCTGGCGGAGGCCGGGTTCACGGTGATCACGGGCGGCGGTCCCGGAGCCATGGAGGCGGCCAACCGGGGAGCGAACGAGGCGGGCGGCGTCTCGGTCGGCCTGGGCATCGAACTCCCCTTTGAGCAGGGCCTGAACGAGTACGTCGACATCGGCGTCAACTTCCGCTACTTCTTCGTGCGGAAGATGATGTTCGTGAAGTACGCCAGCGGCTTCGTCGTCCTGCCGGGCGGCATGGGCACGCTGGACGAGCTGTTCGAGGCCATCACCCTGGTCCAGACCCGGAAGGTCACCCGCTTCCCGATCGTGCTGTTCGGCACGGAGTACTGGCGGGGACTGGTGGACTGGCTGCGCGACACCCTCGTCGCGGGCGGAAAGGCCGGCCCGCACGATCTGGAGCTGTTCCACGTCACCGACGACGTGGACGAGACGATCGCGCTGGTCACCAAGGAGATCTCCACCCCCGACCGGCCGGCGGAGCACGGTCTGCCGAAGGAGCCCTCCTGACGGTCCGACGGTCGCCGGCCGCCCCCGGCGGCTCCCGGCGACGGGCCGGCCGCGGTCAGGCCAGACCGCGGCGGGCCACGGCCGGCGGGCGCCGTCCCGCGAGTGAGGCGACCATGTCGAGCACCTGCCGGGTCTCGGCGACCTCGTGGACACGGTAGACCCGGGCACCCAGCCACGCGGAGACCGCCGTCGTGGCCAGGGTGCCGGTCAGCCGCTCCTTGACCGGCCGGTCCAGGGTCTCCCCGACGAAGTCCTTGTTCGACAGCGACACCAGCACCGGCCAGCCGGTTTCCACCATCTCGGTCAGCCGCCGGGTGACCTCCAGGGAGTGCCGGGTGTTCTTGCCGAAGTCGTGACCGGGGTCGATCAGGACCGCGTCCCGCCGCACCCCCAGCCCGACGGCGCGCTCGGCCAGGGCCAGGGTGGTCCGCAGCACATCGGCCATGACGTCGTCGTACGCCGCCCGGTGCGGCCGGGTGCGGGGCGCCGCCCCGCCGGTGTGCACGCAGACCAGCCCGGCGCCGTACCGCGCCGCCACCTCGGCCAGCTTCGGGTCCGCCCCTCCCCAGGCGTCGTTGAGCAGGTCCGCGCCCGCCTCGCAGACCGCCTCGCCGACCTCGTGCCGCCAGGTGTCCACACTGATCACCACGTCCGGGTGGCGCCGCCGCACCTCGGCCACGAAGCCGACCGTGCGCCGCACCTCCTCGGCGACCGTCACCTCCTCGCCGGGACCGGCCTTCACCCCTCCTATGTCGACGATGGCGGCGCCCTCCGCCACCGCCTGCCCGACCCGGTCCAGCGCCGGTCCGTCGAGGAAGGTGGCACCCCGGTCGTAGAAGGAGTCCGGCGTCCGGTTGACGATGGCCATGACCACCGTCTCGTGCTCGCCGAACTCCTGCCGTCCCAGCCGCAGCATGCGCCGTCCTCTCCACACGGCTCCCCGTGGCCGTGGGAGCCGCCGCACAGATCTTCCTCCGCCGACCCTAGCCGCCGGTGTCCCGTGGCACGATCACAGGAGGCACCGGAGACAGGAGAGCCGGTGCCCGCCGCCGGCGGGGCGGCTCCGGGGAGATTGCGGGGAGATGGCGTGTTCTGGTTTCTGCTGATCGCGTTGGTCGTGGTGGTCGCCGCGGTCGCGCTGGTCGTGGTGGGCGGGGGAGACGGGCCGGACCGCGCCGCGGCGGCCGGGCTGGCCGACGCCCCGCCGGACCGTACCGAGGCCTGGCTGCCACCCGACCGCCCGGTGGGCCGCGCGGACCTGGAGGCGCTGCGGCTGCCGGTGGCCGTCCGGGGCTACCGCATGGCCGAGGTGGACGACGTCCTCGACCGCCTCGGCGCGGAACTGGCCGAGCGCGACGCCCGGATCGCCGAGCTGGAGGCGTCCCTGGCGGGCGCGCAGGCGGCGGCCCTGGGCGGCGCCGACATGTTCCGCAAGCCCGGCGGCGGATCAGGCAGTGGGCTCGAGGGTGGGTTCGAGGGCGGGTTCGACGGCGGGTTCGACGGCGCGCCCGGGGGGAGCAGGTGACCGCCGGAGGCGGGGCGCTGCCCGGCCCGGACGGCAGGCCGCGCTGCCCGTGGAGCCTGGCCGCCGAGGACTACACCGCCTACCACGACACCGAGTGGGGCCGTCCGGTGCACGGCGACGACGCGCTGTTCGAGCGGCTGTGCCTGGAGGCGTTCCAGTCCGGGCTGTCCTGGCTGACGATCCTCCGCCGCCGCGAGGGCTTCCGGGCGGCGTTCGCGGGCTTCCGGATCGCCGCGGTGGCGGAGTTCACCGAGGCCGACCGGGAACGGCTGCTCGCCGACCCGGGCATCGTCCGCAACCGGGCCAAGGTCGACGCGGTCCTCGCCAACGCCCGGACCGCGGCCGGGTGGGAGCCGGGGGAGCTGGAGGAACTGGTGTGGTCCCACGCCCCCGACCCGGCCGGGCGCCCGGTCCCGCGCACCCTCGCCGACGTACCCGCCGTCACCCCGGAGTCCACGGCGCTGGCCGGGGCCCTCAAGCGGCGCGGCTTCCGCTTCACCGGGCCCACCACGGCCTACGCCCTGATGCAGGCGTGCGGCCTGGTGGACGACCATCTGGCGGACTGCTGCGCACGCGCCCCGCGGACGGCGGCGCCCTGATCGCGGGGGGACCGCCGCCGGGACGGACCGGGGCGCGGGACGCACGATCGGGCCGTCGGCGTCAGCGCCCGCGGAAGACGGGCTCGGCCTTGTTCACGAACGCCTCCACCGCCGCCCGGTGGTCCTCCGTGGCGCCGGTGCGGATCTGGAGCCCGGCCTCCTTCTCCAGGGTCTCGGCCAGCGAGTGCGAGGAGCCGTAGGCCAGTGCCTCCTTGAGCGCGGCGTAGGCGGCCGTCGGCCCCTGGGCGAACCGGCGGGCGACGGCCTCGGCCTCGGCCGCCAGGTCACCGGCCGGGACGACCCGGTTGGCGATGCCCAGTTCCAGCGCCTCCCGGGCGGTCACCCGGCGCGGGAGGAACAGCAGCTCGGCGGCGCGGGCCGGGCCGACCAGCCGCGGCAGGGTCCAGGACACCCCGGAGTCGGCGGCGAGCCCCACCCCGGCGAAGGCGGTGTCGAAGGAGGCGGTGTCCGCGACGACGCGGTGGTCGGCGGCGAAGGCGAACCCGGCCCCGGCCCCGGCCGCCACCCCGTTGACGCCCGCCACCACCGGTTTGGGCATCCCGGCGATGGCCAGGGTGATCGGGACGTAGTGGTCCCGCACGGTGTCCATGGCCGTGCCGCCCGCCCGCCGCAGCCTTGCGGCGTGCTCCTGCAGGTCCTGGCCGACGCAGAAGGCCCGACCGCGGCCGGTCAGCAGCACCGCGCGCACGGCGGAGTCGCCGGCCGCCCGCCGCAGGGCGGCCAGCAGCGCCTCCTTGAGCGAGGTGTCGAGGGCGTTCAGGGTCCCGGGGCGGTCGAGGACGATGGTCGCCAGGCCCGCGGACACTCCGTAGCGGACGCCGTCCGGTGTGCCGTCCGGGCCGCTGTCCGGTGTGCTGTCTGGGGTGTCTGCCATGCGGGCCAGCATCGCAAGGATCGCCGGAGGCCGGTATATCCCCCGCGCTGTGCGGTGCGTCAAAAAAATCCATGGCGAAAAACGGAGAGAAGTGGCACGGGGGAGTGCGCTGTATCGCGGCTTGATCGCCGAATTGGGTGGTTTTGTGTGAGCGCGTTGCGCAAGGGATACCGACCGATGTTGGTCACGCGGTCATGTGATGCGGGATAATGAACGGGAAGCAATGTGTTCGACGCCGGTGACACCTGGGTTGCCGGCTGAGATCAGCTGGTTTCAGGAAGGGGAACGAGCATGGCGGCCATGAAGCCGCGGACGGGCGATGGCCCGCTCGAGGTGACCAAGGAGGGGCGGGGCATCATCATGCGCGTTCCGCTCGAAGGCGGTGGACGACTCGTCGTCGAGCTCACCCCCGACGAGGCGGATGCACTCGGCGAAGCCCTGAAGAAGGCCTGCGGCTGAGGAGTCACCGGCACCCGCATTCCGCCGCCACCTTATGCCGTCGCCGCCCCCGGAGCGTGTTCCGCTCCGGGGGCGGTGGTGTGTCCGGCGCCGTGCCCGGAGCGGGGTGCGCCGCGGGGGTCCCGCACTCCCCCCGGGGGGTTCGGGAGGCCCGGGGGGCGGGCCGTCCGCGGACTCAGCCCTCCCGCTTCACCGCGCACAGCAGTCCGTCGCCCACCGGCAGCAGCGACGGCAGCAGCGACGGGCTGTCCCGGACCGTGCGCAGCAGCTCGCGCAGCCGGAGGACCTCGGCGGGCTGGGCGGCGGAGTCGACGGTGCGGCCGTCGGCGAAGACGCCCTCGAAGCAGACCAGCCCGCCGGGCCGCAGCAGGCGCAGCGACTCCTCCAGGTACTCCAGGCTCTCCAGCCGGTCGCCGTCGCAGAACACCAGGTCGTACCCGCCGTCCGCGAGCCGGGGCAGGACGTCCAGGGCGTGGCCCGGGATGAAGCGGGCGCGGTTGCCCGCGAAGCCCGCGGCGCGGAACGCCTGGCGGGCGATCTGCTGGCACTCCGGCTCGGTGTCCACGGTCGTCAGCACGCCGTCCGGCCGCATGCCGTGCAGCAGGTGGATGCCCGACACCCCGGTGCCGGTGCCGATCTCGGCCACC
Source organism: Streptomyces carminius (assembly GCF_002794255.1). Lineage (GTDB taxonomy): Bacteria > Actinomycetota > Actinomycetes > Streptomycetales > Streptomycetaceae > Streptomyces > Streptomyces carminius. Next base: position 423,860 of record NZ_PGGW01000060.1, on the reverse strand, counting down.
GCCTTGGCGTCCACGGCGGCGGCGAGCAGCCGGAGCGCCGCGCCCGTGCCGTCCGACACCGGGCGCAGTCCGGCCTCCCGGGCGCGGTCGTGGGCCCAGCGCAGCGCCGCCGAGCGCTCGGCGTGCTCGGCGTGCCCGGCGCCGTACGCGTCGGCGAACGCCCAGCTCGCCTGCCGATTGCCGGTAATCGCCCTCTCCCGTCCCCATGGTCCACGCAACGGTGACTGTATCCGCTGCCGTCGGGAACCCGCAGATGGGACTGCGCGTTGGAAAGTGACGAGGCCGCACCCCGGGCGGCGTCCCGGCCGGTGCGGGAGGTGCGGGCAGGTACGCGGCCCGGGACGGGAAGACGGCCGAAGAAGCTTATCCGGAACTAACGGGCGAGGTGGCTATGGTAGGGGCTCCACTGGACACCACCAGAGCCGACAGGGGAGGTGCGGCTGCGGCCGGCGACCGAGGGGTGCTGAGGCGCTTCCGCAGGTCCACCGGCGAGCCGAAATCCGTGAACGACACCGCTGACCAGCACCGCGCCGCCGACCCCGCGACCACCGCGACCTTCGCAACCGACGCGGGCGCCCCGGCGTGGACGCCTCCCACGTGGGAGGAGATCGTCAGCACCCACAGCGCACGGGTCTACCGGCTCGCCTACCGCCTCACCGGGAACCAGCACGACGCCGAGGACCTCACCCAGGAGGTCTTCGTCCGGGTCTTCCGCTCGCTGTCCACCTACACCCCCGGCACCTTCGAGGGCTGGCTGCACCGCATCACCACCAACCTCTTCCTGGACATGGTGCGGCGCAAGCAGCGCATCCGCTTCGACGCCCTGGGCGATGACGCCGCCGAGCGGCTGGCCAGCCGGGAGCCCTCCCCGCAGCAGCACTTCAACGACACCCACTTCGACGCCGACGTGCAGCAGGCCCTGGACACCCTCGCCCCGGAGTTCCGGGCGGCGGTGGTGCTCTGCGACATCGAGGGGCTGTCGTACGAGGAGATCGCCGCGACGCTCGGCGTCAAGCTCGGCACCGTCCGCAGCCGTATCCACCGGGGCCGCTCCCATCTGCGCAAGGCGCTCAAGCACCGGTCGCCCGAGGCGCGCGCCGAGCAGCGCGCGCTGGCCGGGGTGCTCCCCGGTGCCGCGGGCGGGGAGGGCGGCGCCGAGTGAGCGGCACATTCGACGACCTGCACGACCCGGAGCCGACCGCCGCGGAGCAGCATCTGGGCGACCGCCTCGCGGCCCTGGTGGACGGCGAGCTGGGGCACGAGACGAGGGAGCGCGTCCTCGCCCATCTGGCGACCTGCCATGCCTGCAAGACGGAGGCCGACGCCCAGCGCAGGCTGAAGAGCGTCTTCGCCGAGGCCGCGCCGCCGCCGCCCTCGGAAGGACTCCTCGCGAGGCTCCAGGGGCTTCCCGGCGGCCTGGGCGGTGATTTCGGCGAGCTCGGCGGTCCCGGTGGTCCCGGTCGTCCCGGTGGTCTCGGGGAGCCGTCCCTCAGGGGCCGGAGGCCGGATGGACGGGCGGACCCGGCCGGATCCACGTGGGAGTTCGAGTTCCTGCCGTCCGGCAGCGTGCTCTCCCCGGACCGGGGCTTCCGCATCCACGAGACGGACCGGCCGGCCTCGCGCGGGCGCCGTTTCGCCTTCGCGGCGGCGGGTGCCGTCTCCCTGGCCGCCTTCGCCCTGGGCGGCGCGCTCACCTCCACCGCCGGCGGTCCCACGGCCGCCGCGGGCGGCGAGGGCGGTACGGCTGCCAGCCCCCCGCCGCGCACCGCCGCGGCCGGCACGGAGCGCGGCCGGGAGAGGGAGCAGAAGACGGCCGGCACCCCGGTCGGGCCCGCCGCGGCACCGACGCCGACGTCCGCGCCCACCCGGTTCGGATCGCGGGTGGAGGCCGAGTTCGCGGCCCGGCAGTACGAACTGATGAGCGTGCCGGTGCTCGACGTGCCCGCCGGCCTGCGCCCGCCCCTGATACGCCCGGCGTATCCGGCCCGGCAGTTGCGCACCGCGCCGCCGCCCGGCAGCCGGGCGCCCGGTGGCCAGCCGCTCATGGGCACCTCCTCCTCCACCGCCCCCGCACCCGGTGCGGTGCCCACCGTGAGTCCGGTGGCGAGTCCGACGGCGGTCCACGCGGCTCCGCACGGCCGCTGAGCGGCCGTTCCGCACGCTCCCGGCGTTTTCGGGGCCGGGGGTCCGGGCGGCCGCCCGGACCCCCGGCGGGTCCGTCCGTGCCCCGTGGCGCCGAACTGGTTCAATCGGTGGGATCGGGACGACCACCGGGGACACCGCGCGGGCAGGCGCGGGGAGGTGGTGCGGGTGAATGTGGGGAGAGCATGGACGAGGGGAAGGCCGCCGATGCCGCGCCGCGGCCGCTGCACGGTGAGGACCCGTACGGCACACCGCCCTACGGCGGCCCGGGTCCCTGGGCCCCGGCCCCGCCCGTCCAGCACCCCGTGACGCCCGCGCGGGGCACCGGTCCGCCGCCGGACCCGGCGTTCGCGCGGTACGACCCGTGGGCGCCGCCGTCCGACCCGCCGTCCGACCCGCCGTCCGCCGCACAGTCCGCCACGCCGCCCTCCGGGGTGCCGGTGCCGCCCGCCCCCTCCCCGGACCTGTGGGAGGCCCCGTACGGCCCGCACAGCGGCTCTGCCGGCCCCGCCGCGGAGCCGCGCCGCCGCCGGATCGCCGCGGTGGCCGTGCTCCTGGCGCTGGCCGCCGGCTCGGCGGGCGGCGTGGCCGGGGCGTACGCGGAGCGGCACGGCGTACTCGGGCTCGGCACGATCGAGCTGTCCCAGGCGCCCGCCGAGGACACCGGCCGTGATCCGCGCAGTGTGGCGGGGATCGCCGAGCGGGCCCTCCCGGGTGTGGTGACCATCCATGTCCGCGGCGCCGGGGAGCAGGGCACCGGCACCGGCTTCGTCCTCGACGGCCGCGGACACCTGCTGACCAACCACCATGTGGTGGAGCCCGCCGGGGACGGCGGGGACATCACGGTGACCTTCCACGACGGGCAGACCGCCGCCGCCGAGGTGGTCGGCACCGACAGCGGCTACGACCTCGCCGTGCTGCGGGTGCGGGAGGTCTTCGGACTGCGTCCGCTGCCGCTGGGCAACTCCGACTCCGTGCGCGTGGGCGACCCGGTCGTGGCGATCGGCGCGCCGTACGACCTGGCGGGCACGGTCACCGCGGGCATCATCAGCGCCAGGGAGCGCCCGATCGTCGCGGGCGGCGGGAACGGCGGGGATGCCGGGGACGTCAGCTATGTGGACGCGCTGCAGACCGACGCGCCGATCAACCCCGGCAACTCCGGCGGCCCCCTGATGGACACCGAGGGCCGGGTGATCGGCATCAACAGCGCGATCCGCGCCGCCGGCGACGGCTCGCCGGCGGTCGGCCCCGGCGGCAGCGTCGGCCTGGGCTTCGCCATCCCGGTCAACCAGGCCAAGCGGGTGGCCGAGGAGCTGATCAACACCGGCCGGGCCACCCATCCGGTGATCGGCGTCACGCTCGACATGGACTACTCCGGCGACGGCGCCCGGATCACGCCGGAGGCCGGCCGGGGGAACGCGCCGGTGGTGCCGGGCGGGCCCGCCGACCGGGCGGGCGTCGAGGCCGGCGACGTCATCACCGCGGTGGACGGCACCCGGGTGCACAGCGGGGAGGAGCTGATCGTGCGGATCCGCAGCCACCGTCCCGGCGACCGGCTGGAACTGACCGTCGAACGCGGCGGTGCGGAGCGCTCGGTGAGCCTCGTTCTCGGATCGGCGACCGGACCGTGACGGCCGCCGGACGGCCGCCGTCCACATCGCCGACTCCCCCCCCGGGCCTCCCGGCGGGTACCGTGACTGTGGCCGCACGGGTCGTGGACTTATCTGAGGGAGCTGCACGGTGTTCTTCGACATAGGACCCCTGGAGCTGGTCGCGCTCATCATCCTGGCGGTCCTCGTCTTCGGGCCGGAGAAGCTGCCGAAGCTCATCCAGGACGTCGCCGGCTTCGTACGCAAGGTCCGGGAGTTCTCGGACAACGCCCGGGAGGACATCCGCCGGGAGCTGGGCCCGGAGTTCAAGGACTTCGAGTTCGAGGACCTCAATCCCAAGAACTTCGCCCGCAAGCACCTGCTGGACAACGAGGACCTGGGGCTGAAGGAGATCCGCAACGGCTTCGACCTGCGCCAGGAGCTCGCCGAGGTCACGGACGCGGTCAACAGCCGGGAGAGCTCCGCGGGCACTGCCGCGGGTGCCGCTGCGGGCACTGCCGCGGGTGCCGCGGACTCCGCCGCCCCGGCGGGCGGCATCTCCCTGGAGAAGTCCTCCGACGGCTCCGCGGACCGGCCCTCCGGCCGGCCGGGCTCCGCCGCCCCGGCGGACGGCACCTCGCTGAAGAAGTCCTCCGACGGCTCCCCGCCGTTCGATGCCGACGCCACCTGACGGCCCCCGCCCGGCCCGTCCGGGAGGTGCGCCGGGAGGGCCACCCGCGACCGGACACAGCCGGTCCTGTCCGGTTCGGCGGACAACGGTGGCTATCCTCCCTGTGTCCGTGGGTCGGGCCGCCCGAGGGGGGCGGGCCCCGCGGCACAGGGCATACGAGGAGGCGTCGCACAGATGGAGACGACGGGCCGGGCAGGGCCGCAGGACGCATCCGCGTCCGGGGCGGACGGGGTGATCGACGGCTATCTGATGGCCGACTTCCCCTGGTACGGCCTCGACGAGGCCTTCACCGGCCCGCGCTGGCTGGTGAGGGTCGGCGCCGCCGCCGACGGCAGGGTCGAGCACGGCGCGACCGGCCACGGGGAGGAACCCTCCTTCCGGTCCGACGCCGAGGACCCGGACGGCCGGAGCTTCGCCGTCGTCGTGACGGTCGCCGGAAGGCCGGGCCGCAGCAGTCCGGACGGCACGGGGATCCTGGAGGCCACCTCGGTCTCGTCGGCCGCGTGGCTGGCCGGATCGGGCCTGCTGTCATGCACCTGGCCCACCCGAATGGACCTCGCGTTCCGGCAGAGCTGGCTCGACCAGCAGACGGCGACCGCCTGGGAGCTCGCGGACGACCTGGACAACTCCGCCTGGTCCGCCCTGACCCTGCCGGTCGACGGCACACCGGCCGAGTTCCGCTACCGGGAGTCGGAGTACGGCTGGGTGCTGGCGGGACCGGGGCAGGGCGGTGTGCACATCGGCGCCTACGGGCGGGGGATGAGCGCCTACGGGCTGGGCTTCTCGGTGATCAAGGACCTCACCGCCTACGACCGCTGACCGGCCGCCCCGGCGCGTGCCGGGGCGGCGTACCGCCCCGGCCGGCCTCAGAACTTGTTGCGCGGGGTGATCCCCAGCGACATCCCGGCCAGTCCGCGCTGCCGTCCGCCCAGCTTGCCCGCGATCGCGCGGATCGCCGAGCCGGCGGGGGAGTCCGGGTCGGTCAGTACCACCGGCCTGCCCTCGTCGCCGCCCTCGCGCAGCCGTACGTCGATCGGGATGGACCCGAGTACCGGGACGGTGGTGCCGGTGGTCCGGCTCAGCCCGTCGGCCACCCGCTGGCCGCCGCCGGTGCCGAAGACGTCCACCATCTCGTCGCAGTGCGGGCAGGGCAGCCCGGACATGTTCTCCACGACGCCCACGATCTTCTGGTGGGTCTGCACGGCGATGGAGCCGGCGCGCTCGGCCACCTCGGCCGCCGCCTGCTGCGGGGTGGTGACCACCAGGATCTCGGCGTTCGGGACGAGCTGCGCCACCGAGATGGCGATGTCACCCGTGCCGGGCGGCAGGTCCAGCAGCAGCACGTCCAGATCGCCCCAGTAGACGTCGGCGAGGAACTGCTGGAGCGCGCGGTGCAGCATCGGCCCGCGCCACACCACCGGGGCGTTGCCCGGGGTGAACATGCCGATCGAGATGACCTTCACCCCGTTCGCGGACGGCGGCATGATCATGTTCTCGACCTGGGTGGGCCGGCCCTCCGCGCCCAGCATGCGCGGTACCGAGTGGCCGTAGATGTCGGCGTCCACGACGCCCACCTTCAGCCCGTCGGCCGCCATCGCCGCCGCCAGGTTGACCGTCACCGAGGACTTGCCGACCCCTCCCTTGCCGGAGGCGATCGCGTACACCCGGGTCAGCGAGTCCGGCCGGGCGAACGGGACCTCGCGCTCGGCCTGCCCGCCGCGCAGGGTGGCCGCCAGCTCGCGGCGCTGCTCGTCGCTCATCACGTCCAGCGAGACCGCCACGCCGGTGACGCCCGCCACCCGGCCGACCGCCTCGGTCACCGAGGAGGTGATCGTGTCGCGCATGGGGCAGCCGGACACCGTCAGATAGACCGTGACCGCCACCGAGCCGTCCTCGGCGATCTCCACCGACTTCACCATGCCCAGTTCGGTGATCGGGCGGTGGATCTCCGGATCGTTCACGGTGGCGAGCGCGGCGCGGACCGCGTCCTCGGTGGGGGTTCCGCTGGGTGCCGCGGACGTGTCAGTAGCCATGGCTCCGATGGTACGGCCCGCCGGCGGCCCCGCCGAAGGAGGCGGCCGAGACCCCGGTCACCGCCTGCCGCCCCGGCCGGGCGGGGCCGTCAGTGCTCCTCGCGGTCGGCGGGGGGCGGGACGGCGCCGCGCTGCTCCAGCTCCTTCAGCAGGTCCTGCAGCTCCGAGCGGATCCAGTCCCGGGTGGCGACCTCGCCCAGGTTCATCCGCAGTGTGGCGACCTCCCGGGTGAGGTACTCGGTGTCGGCGATGGAGCGGTCGTTGCGCTTGCGGTCCTGCTCCAGGTTCACCCGGTCCCGGTCGTCCTGCCGGTTCTGGGCCAGCAGGATCAGCGGGGCGGCGTAGGAGGCCTGGAGCGAGAGCATCAGGGTCAGGAAGATGAACGGGTACTCGTCGAAGCGCAGCGCCGCCGGAGCCGTGGTGTTCCAGACGAGCCACAGGATGATGACCACCGTCATCCAGACGATGAACCGCCCGGTGCCCAGGAAGCGGGCGATCCGCTCCGACAGCCGTCCGAAGGCCTCCGGGTCGTACTCCGGCAGCGGGGAGCGGCGTGGCACCATCGGTTGGTCCAGCCGTACCCGGCGGTCCCGTCCGGTGACCGGGGGAAGGCTCCGCTCCCGTTCCCTGCGCGCCATGCGCTCGTCCCGTTCCCTATCGGCCATCGACGCTCTCCCGGCTCTCACGGCTGTCGAGTTCGCTCTCCGCCGGCGGACCGGGCGCTCCGACCGCCCGCCGGGCCGCCGCCTCCCGCCAGTCCTCGGGCAGCAGATGGTCCAGGACGTCGTCGACCGTGACGGCGCCCAGCAGCGAGCCGTTCTCGTCCACCACCGGCGCCGCCACGATGTCGTACGCCGCCAGATAGCTGGTCAGCGTGGACAGCGGGGTGTCGGGGGGCAGCGGCCGCAGGTCGGTGTCCACGACCGCGCCGACCAGGGTGCCCGGCGGTTCCCGCAGCAGCCGCTGGAAGTGCGCCATCCCCAGGTACTTCCCCGTCGGGGTCTCGTCCGGCGGCCGGCACACGTACACCTGCGCGGCCAGCGGGGCGGGCACGTCCTTCACCCTTATCCGGGCCAGGGCGTCGGCGACCGTGGCGTCGGGGCGCAGCACGAGCGGCTCGGTCGTCATCATGCCGCCCGCGGTGTGCTCCTCGTAGGTCAGCAGCCGCCGCACCGGGGCCGCCTCCTGCGGCTCCATCAGCCGCAGCAGCCGCTCCATGTCCCTCTCGGGCAGCTCGGAGAGGAGATCGGCGGCGTCGTCGGGGTCCATCGCCTCCAGCACGTCGGCGGCGCGCTCGTCCTTGAGCTTGCGCAGGATCTCCACCTGGTCGTCGTCCGGCAGCTCCTCCAGCACGTCCGCCAGCCGGTCGTCGTCCAGCGCGGCGGCGACCTCCGCGCGGCGCTTGGCCGACAGATGGTGCAGCACGTTGGCGAGGTCGGCCGGACGCAGCTGCTCGAAGGTGGCCAGCAGGCTGGCCGCCCCCTGGCCCTCCTCCTCCAGCGAGAAGCCGGTCACCGCCGACCACTCCACGGTCAGCGTCTCCCCGCGCCGCCGCCGCAGCGGACCACCGCCGCCCTGCCGTACGAAGACCTTGTCGATCACCCAGTCGCGGCGGCTCGGCGGCTGGGTGAGGCCGACGTCGAGCACGGTGACCTTCTCGTCCGTCCCGACCATCGTCACCTGCCGGTCCAGCAGTTCGCCCAGGACCAGGGTCTCGGTGGGCCGCTGTTCGAAGCGCCGCAGGTTCACCACCCCGGTGGTGATCACCTGCCCGGACTCGACTCCGGTCACCCGGGTCATGGGGAGGAAGACGCGCCGCCTGCTGATCACCTCGACGACCAGACCGAGGACACGCGGCGGCAGCTCGCCGACGCGCAGCATGGCCACCACGTCCCGGACGCGGCCGACCTGGTCCCCGACGGGGTCGAAGACGGCGACCCCGGAGAGGTGCGAGACGAACACCCGTGAGCCGCCCAGCGCCATGCCCTGTCCTCCCCGTCCCGCTCGTGGTCCCGCTCGTGTGGTCCCGCTCGTGCGCGCGGATACCGGCCGTGCGCCGCCGCACGGTCGCCGGGTACCCGGCCGCGGCCGGATATCCGCGGGAAGCGGTGACCCGAATGCGGGTTTCAGGCTAACGCGCCCCCCGCCGGCCCTCCTCGGCGGCATCGGCCGGACGGCCGCCCTCCGCTCGTGGCCGGCGCCCCCGGTAGGGTGCGGTCCTGCTGCCCCGATCCCAGGAGGAAGAGCGGACGTGACTGCGTGGGTCCACGGTGTTCGTGCCCGGAGTACGGCGGTGGTGGGGGCGGTCCTCGCGGCACTGGTGGTGGTGCTCACCGGATGCGGGTCCCAGGACCCGGACGAGGGGACCAACGGGGTGGGCAGGCTCTCCGCCACCGAGATCGAGGAGAGGGCCCGCAAGGCCGCCCGGGGGGCCGGGTCCGTACGGTTGTCGGGCAGCGTGGTCAGCCAGGGGCGGACCTACCGGCTGGACATGCGGCTGACGGGCGACGGCGGCATAGGCGAGGTACTCGCCAAGGGCGGGCCCCGCTTCGAGCTGCTGCGGATCGGCGAGGAGCTCTACCTCAAGGCCGGCGCGGACTTCTGGGTCCACCAGGAGCAGGACGGCGGGGAGCCGGCCGACTCGGACCTGGCGGCGGCCCGCAAGCTGGAGGGCAAGTACGTCAAGGTGCCGACCGGTGATCCGGCCCACCGGCAGCTCAGCGGTTTCACGGACAAGGACGTGCTGCTGGAGGGGCTGATCGCGCTCCAGGGGAAGCGGGAGAAGGGCGACCGGGAAGAGGTCGACGGCGTGCGGACGATCGAGGTGCGGGCCGGGAAGGGCGAGGGCGGGGTGCTCAGCGTCGCGCTGGTCGGTACGCCGTATCCGCTGCGGCTGGAGCGCGGCGGCGGCGCGGGGGTGGTCGAACTGACCGAGTGGGACAAGGAGTTCGCCCTGCGGGCCCCGGACGAGGAGCAGGTCGTCGACTACGGGAAGAACATCTCGGCGGGGGAGTAGCCGGAGGCCGGGCCCGGGACCGGGACCGCTCCCGGGCCCGGCCTCGCCGTCCCGCGGCGGGGGCTCAGCCCCGGCGGCGCCCGCGGCGCAGCAGCAGCTTCGGCAGCCCGGCCGGAGCCGGTCGGCGGGTGGTCGCCGCCGTCGGCAGCGGGGCGGCGGCCCGGGAGCCGTCCGGCATCGCGCCGGGCCCCTCGGTGGGCTCCCCGGCGGGTTCCAGCCGCAGCACCCGGCACTCGCGTGCCCAGCGTCCGGCGATCGACGCGGCGTCCGGCGCGTTGAGCCGTTTGCCGGCCAGCTCGGCGACCGCGGCCTCCCACCGGTCCCCGTCCGGGGGGAGTTCGACGACCCGGGCGGGCCAGACGACCAGCCGCCCGCCCTTGTCCTTGCTGCGCGCGGTCACCGCCGCGGTGCCGCCGTGGACGAGCCCGAGGCCGGCCAGCGGCTGCTCGCCGGGACCGTCGCCCACCAGGCAGACGGCACCGTCGTGCCAGACGTGCCACAGGGCGCGGTCCGGCCCCTGTGGACCGCGCACCCAGACCAGGGCGGACTTCTTCGCCGACTCCTCGATCAGTGCCCGGCCGGACGCGGGGATGGACGGTGTCGTCATGGGGGGACCCTACCTCCGGCGGGCCGGGCCGTTCCGCCTCTCGGACGGTCAGTACCGCGACAGGGGCACGCGCCTTACTCTGGAGCGGACCGGCTCGAGCCGGGCGGCCCGGGACCGACCGGAGCACAGCAGAAGAGGAGCCCCGTGCGCACCGCCGACACCCCCACCGCCCACCGGGCGTCCGACACCGTCACGGCCGCCGTCACCGGGTACCGGGGCGCCGGTGCCGACCTCTTCCTGCTGGTGGTCGCCGTCTCGGGCATCTCGCTGTCCGCGCCCCTGATCGCGGCCACCGCCGCGCCGGCCCTGGCCATCGCCTTCTGGCGCAACGCGATGGCCGTCGGCGTGCTCACCCCGGTGGCCCTGCTGTGGCACCGGGCCGAACTGCGTGCCATGAGCCGCCGCACCGTCGCACTGGCCACCGCCGCCGGGGCGCTGCTCGCCCTGCACTTCGCGCTGTGGCTGCCCAGCCTGCACATGACCTCGGTCGCCTCCTCGACCGCGCTGGTCACCACCACCCCGATCTGGACCACCCTGCTGCTGCGGCTGCGCGGCCACCGGCAGTCCGCGCTGGTCTGGGCGGGCACGGGGGTGGCCTTCGCCGGTGTGGTGCTCCTCACCGGGGTGGACCTGTCGCTCTCACCGCGGGCGCTGGCGGGCGACGCCCTGGCGCTGGCGGCCGGCATGGCGGCGGCCGGCTACGTGCTGCTCGGCGCGGAGGTGCGCCGCACCGTGTCCACCACCGGCTACACCTTCGTCTGCTACACCGTCACGGCCGTACTGCTGCTGGCCGGCTGCCTGGCCCTCGGCGTGGAGCTGGGCGGCTACAGCGGCGAGACCTGGTTCAAGCTCGCGCTGCTCACCGCCACCGCGCAACTGCTGGGCCACTCGCTGCTCAACCGGGTGGTGCGCGGGCTGGGCCCGTCGGTCACCTCCACGGCGATCCTGCTGGAGACCCCGGGCGCGGCGCTGATCGCCGCCCTCTGGCTGGGCCAGAACCCGCCCGCCGCCGTCTACGGCGCGCTGGTGGTGATCATGGCCGGGCTGGCCCTGGTGGTCCGGGCGAACACCAGGGGGGCGCGCTGACCGCCGGTGCGGCGGGGACACCCGGGGAACCCGCACGTCCGGCGGCCGTCCCGGCCGTCCCTGCCACGGGGCCGGGCGGCCGCGGGAACGGGGAGGTCAGAGCCAGCCGTTGCGCTTGAAGCCGCGGTGGATGGCGTAGCAGATCCCGACGATCACCGCCATGACGGTCGGGTAGCCGTACCGCCACTCCAGCTCCGGCATGTAGTCGAAGTTCATGCCGTAGATACCGGCGATCATTGTCGGGACGGCGAAGATCGCCGCCCATGAGGTGATCTTCCGCATGTCCTCGTTCTGGGCCACCGTCGCCTGGGCGAGGTTCGCCTGGAGGATCGAGTTCAGCAGGTCGTCGAAGGAGAGCACCTGCTCGTTCACCCGGGTCAGGTGGTCGGCGACGTCGCGGAAGTACTTCTGGATGTCGGGGTCGACCAGCCGCATCGGCCGCTCGCTGAGCAGCTGCATCGGCCGCAGCAGCGGCGAGACCGCCCGCTTGAACTCCAGCACCTCGCGCTTGAGCTGGTAGATCCGTCCGGCGTCACTGCCCCGGCGGCCCCGGCCCGCGCTCTCCGAGAAGACCTGGATCTCCACCTCGTCGATGTCGTCCTGCACCGCGTCGGCGACCGCCAGATAGCCGTCGACCACCTGGTCGGCGATGGCGTGCAGCACCGCCGAGGGGCCCTTGGCCAGCAGCTCGGGGTCGTCCTCCAGCCGGTGGCGCAGGCTGCGCAGCGAGCCCTGGGTGCCGTGCCGGACGGTGATGACGTAGTCCCGGCCGGTGAAGCACATCACCTCGCCCGTCTCCACCACCTCGCTGGTGTCGGTGAGTTCGGCGTGCTCGACGTAGTGGATCGTCTTGAAGACGGTGAACAGGGAGTCGTCGTACCGCTCCAGCTTCGGCCGCTGGTGCGCGTGGACGGCGTCCTCGACGGCGAGCGGGTGCAGACCGAACTCCCGGGCGATGCCGGAGAACTCCTCCTGGGTGGGCTCGTGCAGGCCGATCCACACGAACGCGCCGTCCCGGCCGCCGTCCTGCGAGCGCAGCGCGCGCAGGGCCTCGGCGGGGGACAGCCGGCAGGTCTCGCGGCGGCCGTCCCGGTAGACGGCGCAGTCCACGACGGCGCTGCTCCCGGCGGTGTCGTCGTGGGCACCGCCGGGGACGTAGGGGGAGCGGCCGCCCCGGCGGAGGGTGGGACGCACCACGGCGCGCAGGTCTCGGATCATCGACATGCTGGGCTCCTTCGCGTGCCGAGCCGCCGGCGGCGGGCGCAGCGCTGCCCGGAATGTGGACCTACGGAGCCCACGGAACCTGGGGAACCGGTGGACCGGAGGCCTGCAAAGCGGGCACCACGCGAACCGCGCGAACCAGCGGCGTTCGAGGGGGTGGTCGAGCAGGGTTCATGCGCTCTTCCACGGAGCCGGTCCGCGGGGGAGAGAAGAAGGCTTCCTCAGTGCTTCCTCGGGGTTGCCCCGCCCGGTGGCGGGGTAAGGAAGGCGGGGGATCCTCGGGTCTCAGGCGCGGCGACGGGGCTGCCGTACGGAAGAGCGGCCGGTACTGCACGGTCGACTCGGATCCATCGCAGCCCCACCTCCTCCGGCCGGTCCCCGCTGGGGGAATATGTGTACACGCCTTGACCAGCAGTCAACGGTAGCACTCGCGAAGCCCCTCCCAGGACCGCTCCGGGCCGCCACTCACCCTCTTTGCCCGATCAATACACGATCTATGCTCGCCGTATGGCACACGTTCTCCAGTTGGCCGAGGCCGCCCTGCGCGACGCACTCGGGGAGCCCGACGCGCGGGCCGCGGTGACCTTTCTGGGCGCCGACCGGATCGAGGTGCTGCGTTTTCCGGGTTTTCCGGGTTCTCCGGGCTTTCCGGGCGTCGGCACGGGGGCCGGTGACGGGAACGGGGTGGTGCGGTACGCCACGCTGGGGATGTCCGCCTCGCCCATGGCCGATCCCGCCGCCGTCGTCGCCGACCCCGACCGCGGCCCCCGCGCCGAACTGGTGCTGACGGTGCGGGCCGGAGTGGCCGACACCGACAAGGTGCTGCGCCCGCTCGCCGTGCTCGCCGCCTCTCCCCAGGTGGAGGGGCTGGTCGTGGCGCCGGGCGCCGCGCTGGAGACGGGCGAGCCGCTGTGGCCGGGCGCGCCGTTCACCTCCGTGCTGGTCGGCGAGCCCGGCGGTCTGGTGGCGGATCTGGAGCTGGAGCCGCCCAGGGATCCCGTCCGCTTCCTGCCGCTGCTGCCGATGACGCCCAACGAGGCCGCCTGGAAGCGGGTGCACGGCGCGGCGGCGCTCCAGGAGCGCTGGCTGGCGCACGGCACGGACCTGCGCGATCCCGGACGCCCGTCCGTACCGCTGACGGACTGAGCGGGGCCGCCGCGTGCCCCCGCCACGGCCCTCCCGCGTCCCTTCCGTGCCCTTCCCGTGCCCCTCCCGCGGCCGTTCCGCAGTCGCTCCGGGGCCGTTCCGCGTCCGGTGTCCCCGCCCGGGGCCGCGGCCGACTCGGTGGCGCGATCCGTACGAGTGATCGTCCTTGACGCGGGGCGCCCGGGGGAGGACCGTTGTGCCCCATGAGGGGCGAACCCAGTTGCCCGAAGTGCGGCGGCCGTGTCCGGGCACCCGGCCTCTTCGCCGACTCCTGGCAGTGCGCGGCGCACGGGGCGGTGTACCCGCTCCAGCCGGTCCTGCCGCCGAGCGTGGAGGCCCTCGGCGTCGTCCTGCACCGTGCCCGGGTACCGGTGTGGATGCCCTGGCCGCTGCCGATCGGCTGGCTGTTCACCGGGATCGCCTACGCGGGCGACGACCGCAGTGGCGGCCGGGCCACCGTCGTCGCCTGCTCGGGTCCCAGCCCGCTCGGCGGCCCGGGCGAGCTGCTGCTGGTGGCCGAGGAGCTGGGCGTCGGCCTCGGCGCGCGCTACGCCGGGGTCCCCGGCCCCGATCCGGGCCCGTACCTGGACGTGAACCGGCCACCGCACACGAAGGTCCTCGCCGCCGGCCGCCCCACCCCGCTGTGGCTGGTGGGCGGCACCCCCGACGACCGCGCGGTGTTCGCGGGCGAGGCGTGCGGGCTGTGGCTGTGGGCGGTCGTCTGGCCCGAGCGGTCCGGGCTGCTGATGTACGACGAGGTGGTGCTCACCGATCTGCGGGAGGCGGGCGCCGAGGTGGAGCTGGTGCCGTGCGGCGCGCTCTCCCCGCGCCTGGTGGGGACGCCCCGGGAGCCGGGCCGGTGACGGCGCGCATGGCTGTTCTATTCTGAGGTGTCCGTTCCAGCCGTCCGCCGTGGGAGCCTTTGTCGTGCGCATCGACCTGCACACCCACTCGACCGCCTCGGACGGTACGGACACCCCCGCCGAGCTGGTGCGCGGCGCCGCGGCCGCCGGGCTGGACGTGGTGGCGCTGACCGACCACGACACGGTCGCCGGGCACCCCGAGGCGATCGGCGCGCTGCCCGCCGGCCTCACCCTCGTCACCGGTGCCGAGCTCTCCTGCCGGCTGGACGGGGTGAGCCTGCACATGCTGGCCTACCTGTTCGACCCGGCCGAGCCGGAGCTGGCACGCGAACGCGAGCTCGTCCGCGACGACCGGGTGCCGCGCGCCCGGGCCATGGTCGCGAAGCTCCGCGAGCTGGGTGTGCCGATCACCTGGGAGCGGGTCGCCGGGATCGCCGGGGAAGGCTCCGTGGGCCGCCCGCACATCGCGACCGCGATGGTGGAGGCCGGCGTCGTCGCGACCGTCTCGGACGCCTTCACCGCCGAGTGGATCGCCAATGACGGGCGGGCCTACGTCGACAAGCACGAGCTGGACCCCTTCACCGCGGTCCGGCTGATCCACGGTGCGGGCGGGGTGGCGGTCTTCGCCCACCCGCTGGCCGTCAAGCGCGGGGAGTGCGTGCCGGAGAGCGCCCTCGCGGAGCTGGCCGCCGCCGGGCTCGACGGCGTCGAGGTGGACCACATGGACCACGACGCCACCACCCGTGGGAGGCTGCGCGGCCTGGCCCGCGACCTCGGGCTGCTGGCCACCGGGTCCAGCGACTACCACGGCACCCGCAAGACCTGCCGGCTGGGGGAGCACACCACCGAGCCGGACGTCTACGCCGAGATCGCCGCCCGGGCGTCGGGCGCGGCTCCCGTCTCCGCCTGACGCACCGTCCCGATCCCCGCACCACCACCTCACACAGGGCGCCGCCGTGTTCGACCTCGCTGTTCTCGGGTCCGTCTTCGTCACACTCTTCGTGATCATGGACCCGCCCGGCATCATCCCCGTCTTCCTCGCGCTCACCTCCGGCCGTCCGGCCAAGGTGCAGCGGAGGATGGCCCTCCAGGCCACCGCCGTGGCCTTCGGGGTGATCGCCGTCTTCGGGCTGCTGGGGCGGCAGATCCTGGCCTATCTGCACGTGTCGATCCCCGCGCTGATGGTCGCGGGCGGCCTTCTGCTGCTGCTGGTCGCGCTGGACCTGCTCACCGGCCGGGCCGACGAGCCCCAGCAGAGCAAGGACGTCAACGCCGCACTCGTGCCGCTGGGCATGCCGCTGCTGGCCGGTCCCGGGGCGATCGTCTCGGTCATCCTGGCGGTGCAGCGCGCGGACGGGGTCGCCGGCCACCTCTCGGTGTGGTCGGCGATCGTCGCGCTGCACCTCGTGCTGTGGCTGGTGATGCGCTACTCGCTGCTGATCATCCGGATCATCAAGGACGGCGGGGTGGTCCTGGTCACCCGGCTGTCGGGGATGCTGCTGTCGGCGATCGCGGTCCAGCAGATCGCCAACGGCGTCACACAGTTCATCCAGGGGAACGGCCACTGAGGTGCCCGGCCCGGGGTGACGGTGATCCCGTAGGGGACGGCTGTGCGGCGGGCGTCTCCGGGCGGCACTCGACGGCGCGGCCCCGAGCCGCCGGTGCCCTGCCGCGGACACGCCGTTCACGGCACCGGCCGGCCGCCGGGTGCCTCCCCGCGGACCGCCGTGGGCGCGGCGACACGCCGCCCGACACGCCGCCCGAGGCGGTGACCAGCCGGATTCGCGGAGCGGCTGCGGCCACGTCACCGGTGAGCGGCGGCAAACGGTACCTTCTGCGGTAATCACATGATCAAGACGGGAGCGGTATGACTCCGACTGTCACAACTGTCACAGAGGAGCCGTGGGACAGCGCCGACGGCGTCCGGCTGCGCACCGCGATGGAGGCCGAACTGGCGGCCCGCTACGGCATGGAGGACCAGGAGCCCGAAGCACCGACCGCGGAGACCATCGACGTGTACGTGATAGCCCGCGGTGCGGGTGGCGAGGCGACCGGCTGCGGCGCCCTGCGCTTCCTGGACGACGGCACGGCCGAGCTCAAACGGATGTACGTGGTCCCGGAGTCCCGCGGTACCGGTGTGGCGACCGGCATCCTGCGAGCCCTGGAGGACCGCGCGCGTCAACGCGGGATCGACGCCGTAGTGCTGGCCACCGGCACCGGACAACCCGACGCGATCCGGTTCTACGAGCGTGAGGGCTACCAGCGGACCGCCGGCTTCGGGCCGTTCGCCGACCACCCGATGGCCAGGTGTTTCGCCCGCCGGCTCGACGACTGAGGCAACCTGTCGCGGCGGGGCGGGGACATCCTCCGCGTCACTCCTCGACGAGGGGATAACCTGTCCGCGGTTCGTTCACGGAGGGGACCGGTCCGCCTGCTTCCGCGAGTACACGCAGGGGAAGTGAGGCACCGTCAGGGCGGGGTGCGGCACGGCGGCGGCGCACCCGCTCACCGGCCCGGTCCGTCGTGGCGGCGGCCGTCTCGAGTACCACCACCGTCAGGGCCGTCCGGCGGCGCAGTCGTGCCAGAAGGCCGCCAGCGCCTCGGCCGTCGGCCCGGGCCGCTCGGCGCCGGGTGAGTGCTCGGCGCCCTCGATCACCGTGCGCCGGGCACCCAGCCGCCGCGCCATGTCGTCCATCAGCGGCACCGGCCAGGCGTAGTCCACCTCGCCGGACAGCACGTGCTTGGGGACGGGGACGGCCGCGAGTTCGCCGACCCGGTCCGGCTCGGCCAGCAGCCGGCGGCCGGTGGCGACCAGCTGCTCGGGCACGTTCGCCAGCCAGCGGCGGCGCAGGAAGCCGGCCACGTCGGGCGGGGTGGCCGCGTCGGCTGCCTCCGGCGGGTCCAGATCGCGCATCGCCTGCCAGACCGCCGCCAGGTCCAGCACCCCCAGGGCCTCGATCAGCATCCTGGTGCGGGCCTGCTGCCCGGCACAGATGGCGGCCGGGCCGGAGCTCATGAGCGTCAGGGAGGCGAAGGGCGCGGCGTCGCGCAGCACGGCGGCACGGGCGACCAGCCCGCCCATGGAGTGCCCCAGCAGATGGACGCGCCCGCCGGACGCGGAGGTCCCGGCCGGTGCCCCGGTCAGCGCCTCGGCCTGGGCCAGCACGTCCAGGGCCAGTTCGTCCTGGGCGTAGGCGGCCTCGTCGCGGGGCCCGCCGGTCTCGTACTGCCCGCGGCCGTCCACGGCCACCACCCGGAAACCCTGCCGCGCCAGCGGGGCGAGCAGGGCGATGAAGTCCTCCTTGCTGCCGGTGAACCCCGGCAGCAGGAGGGCGGTCCCGGCACGCGGCTCGCCCGCGTCGTGCACGGCGAACTCCCCGCGCGCGGTCGTCAGCCGGTACGCCCGCGCACCGGGGGGCAGGGTGAGGGTCGGCGGCTTGCTCATGCGGCGAGGGTAGTTGTTCGGCCGGGACGGGTTCCCGCCGCCTCCGGTGGGGTCTCCGCCGTGCCGCTGTCCGGCCCGGACCGGTTTCCCCGCGGGCCTGTGCCGGGGGCACTCGGTGTCCGCCTGCGGGCCCGGTGCGGCACGGGGCGGCTGTCCGGGGACGTCCGGGGACACGGTTCGCAGGGGCGCCGGCCGCTTCCGGTGCTTCGTGGCGGTAGCGGCTCCGCCCGTGGGCGGAGGATTGCGCGTCGGGGTGGCCGGCCGGTTCCGGGCAGGGCCGTCTCCCCGGCGGAAGCCGGTGGCGGAGCGGTCGGGAGACCCGGCGGTCCGGCACCGTGCCGCGGCGGACGGGCCCTGCCGGAAGGGACGGGCGGGTGCTCCGCCCGGCTCCCGGCCCGGTGGCCGCCGCCCGGGAGCGGCGGCCCCGTGGTGCCGTCAGCTCCCCTGGGCGGACTCCCCTGCTCCCGCGGCACCGCCGCGGGTACGGCGCCGTCGGCGCGGCCTGCGGGCCTCGCCGGTGGGCTGTCCGCCGACGGCCTCCGGACCGCCGCCGCCCTGCTGCGCGACAGCGGCAGCGGGTGCGGGTGCGGAACCGGCGTGGTCCGCCGTGACAGCGGCCGCGCCGCCGTGGGTGCGGCGCCGTCGGCGCGGCCTGCGGGCCTCGCCGGTGGGCTGTCCGCCGGCCTCCGGAGCGCCGCCCCGCGACTGCTCCGCGCTCGTGGCGGTGGTGCCGACGGCGCTGTCGGCGCCGTCCACGGGCGCGCCACCTCGGGTGCGTCGGCGGCTGCGCGGGGTGCGGGCGCGCGGCGCCTGCTCCCCGTCGGCGTCCCGGCCCCGGTCGTGGTCGCGGTCGCGACCCTGGGCCTGGCCCTGACCGCGGCCCCGGCCGCGGCCACCGGTCTCGCCCAGGTCCTCGACCTCCTCGGCGCCGAGTCCGGCACGGGTGCGCTCCGCACGCGGCAGCACTCCCCTGGTCCCCTCGGGGATGCCCAGCGCCTCGTACAGGTGCGGGGAGGTGGAGTACGTCTCCGGCGGGTCGTTGAAGGCCAGTTCCAGCGCCTTGTTGATCAGCTGCCAGCGCGGGATGTCGTCCCAGTCGACCAGGGTGACGGCGATGCCCGTGTTGCCCGCCCGGCCGGTGCGGCCGATGCGGTGCAGATAGGTCTTCTCGTCCTCCGGCGTCTGGTAGTTGATCACGTGCGTGACGCCCTCGACGTCGATGCCGCGGGCGGCGACGTCGGTGCAGACGAGCACGTCGATCTTGCCGTTACGGAAGGCGCGCAGCGCCTGCTCGCGCGCTCCCTGGCCGAGGTCGCCGTGGACCGCTCCGGAGGCGAAGCCGCGGCGGCCGAGCTGCTCGGCGACATCCGCGGCGGTCCGCTTGGTGCGGCAGAAGATCATCGCCAGTCCGCGGCCCTCGGCCTGCAGGATCCGGGAGACCATCTCCACCTTGTCCAGGGAGTGCGCCCGGAAGACGTGCTGCGCGGTGTTGGCGACCGTGGCGCCCGCGTCGTCCGGCGCGGTGGCGCTGATGTGCGTGGGCTGCGACATGTAGCGCCGGGCCAGCGCGATGACCTGGCCCGGCATGGTCGCCGAGAACAGCATCGTCTGCCGCTTGGCGGGCAGCTGCTGGATGATCTTCTCGACGTCCGGCAGGAAGCCCAGGTCGAGCATCTCGTCGGCCTCGTCGAGCACCAGGGTGCGGATGTGCGCCAGGCTGAGCTTGCGCTGGCCCGCCAGGTCCAGCAGCCGCCCCGGGGTGCCGACGACCACGTCGACGCCCTTCTTCAGGGCCTCGACCTGCGGCTCGTAGGCGCGGCCGCCGTAGATGGCCAGCACCCGGACGTTGCGGACCTTGCCCGCGGTGAGGAGATCGTTGGTGACCTGCTGGCACAGCTCGCGGGTGGGGACGACCACGAGTGCCTGCGGGGCCTCGGTGAGCTGCTCGGGTGTGGCCCGGCCGGCCTCCACGTCCGCGGGGACGGCGACGGACTCCAGGAGCGGCAGACCGAAGCCGAGGGTCTTGCCGGTGCCGGTCTTGGCCTGGCCGATGACGTCGGCGCCGGCCAGGGCGACCGGGAGGGTCATCTCCTGGATGGGGAACGGGGACGTGATGCCGACGGCTTCCAGTGCCTCGGCCGTCTCGGGAAGAATCCCGAGCTCTCGGAATGTGGTGGTCAGGATGCTTGCCTCTTCCGTGAGACGCGGGACGGGGGAGCGAGGGCGCACACCCGGCGGAGCCGGGGCGGGTCGTACCGCGCCGGGCGTCGGCAGCCTTCCTGCGGCGGCCTTGTGGCGCGGGACCACGGGCTCTCGCTCAAGCGCTCGTACCGCGCGAGCGGGTCCCTCCCAAGCTCGGTCCGGGCGGAGCGCACGGCCTGCAGAGCCGTGCCTTTCGCGTACGGACCGCGCGGAGGGCGGTCGTGTCGGAGCCGATCGGGCCACCGACCGGGCATCCGCTGCGGGTCCGGGGAACGTCCCCGAAGACCCAGGTAACACACTATGCGTCGAACCCGCTGTCAGGAAGCGGGCCCAATATCACTGTACCTCCAAACCGCGCATGTGCACCGGGGCGAATACCGGACGACCTGTCGCCGCGGTCCGCCGCGGAGGGCTGCCGGGCAGGTCGGGCGGGCTATTGTGCGCGACATGGAGACGTCTGACACATCCCCTGCCGAGCCCTCCGCCGAAACCCCCGCCGAGTCCTCCGCCGGATCCTCCGCGGGCACCGCGGGCACCGCGGACCCCGGGGGCGTCGTCGCCCTGGACTGGGCCGGCGCCTGCGCCGATCCGCAGTACCGGGCGGCCGTCGTGGACCTGCTGGGCGTGCTCGCCTACGGCGAACTGGCCGCCTTCGAGCGGCTCGCGGAGGACGCCAAGCTGGCGCCCACCCTCGCGGACAAGGCCGAGCTGGCCTCGATGGCCTCGGCGGAGTTCCAGCACTTCGAGCGGCTGCGGAACCGGCTGGCGGAGATCGGCGAGGACCCGACGGCGGCGATGGAGCCGTTCGCCGCCCCGCTGGACGAGTTCCACCGGCTGACCGCGCCGTCGGACTGGCTGGAGGGCCTGATCAAGGCGTACGTCGGCGACTCGATCGCCTCGGACTTCTACCGCGAGGTCGCCGCCCGCCTGGACTCCGACACCCGTGCCCTGGTGCTGGCGGTGCTGGACGACACGGGGCACTCCGGCTTCGCGGTGGAGAAGGTGCGCGCGGCCATCGAGGCCGACCCCCGGGTCGGCGGCCGGCTCGCGCTGTGGGCCCGCAGGCTGATGGGTGAGGCGCTGTCGCAGGCCCAGCGCGTGGTGGCGGAGCGCGACGCGCTGTCCACCATGCTGGTCGGCGGGGTCGCGGCGGGCTTCGACCTGGCCGAGGTGGGCCGGATGTTCTCCCGGATCACCGAGGCCCACACCAAGCGCATGGCCGCGCTGGGAATGGCGGCCTGACCTCCTGACACGGTCACGTCCGCCGGGAGCCGCGCCCGGCGGAGGCGTGCCCGCGGGGCGCACGTCCGGGAGGCGGCACGCGGCGGGCGCGGGGCTCAGGCCGCGCCCACGCTCGGGCGGCGGCCGGAGGCCGGGGCGCCGCGGCGGGGGCGGACCAGCAGGGAGAGCAGGGCCGCCGACACCAGGACGGCGACCGCCAGGGTGGGGAGGAGGTGGCCCGGTCCCAGGACGGCCCGGGCGATCACACCACCGCCGAAGGCGGCGGCCGGCCCGGTGACGAGCACCAGGGAGCGGTCGCGGAAGCGGTCCGCGAAGCGGTGGGTGGCGACGAGGGCGACGGCGAGGCCGAGGAACGCGGAGCCGAGCACCTCCCAGAACCAGAGCATGGGTCCTCCCGCGGGCGGGTGGGGCGTGCACATCGGGCTACTCGGTCCTACCCCGCGTACACGGAGCGCCAAACGGCGGCCGGGCGGGAATCCCGCCCGGCCGCCGCCGTGTGCTCTCCCGGGGTGCCCGGGTGTCCTCAGAGGGCTCCGAAGCCCACCTTGCGGGTGCTCGGCTCGCCGATGTCGACATAGGCCAGCCGGTCGGCCGGGACGACCACCCGGCGGCCGTTCTCGTCCACCAGGCTGAGCAGCTGCGACTTGCCGGTCAGCGCCTCGGCCACGCTGCGCTCGATCTCGTCGGCCGTCTGCCCGCTCTCCAGAACGATCTCGCGGGGCGCGTGCTGCACGCCGATCTTGACCTCCACGGCTATGTCCCTCCGAACGGTGTGTGCTTCCCCCTGGCGGAGCCGGGGCGGAGACGCGGCCAGCCGCGCCGTACTCAGCCACATTAGCCCGCGGCGGGGTGCCGGGCCGCTCAGGACCGCACGCCGACAGCGAACATCCGGGGACACGCCGGGCCGGGGCGCGGGAGGGCGCCGGGGGGCGCGGTCGCCCCGCACCGACGCCCGGGTGCTTCCGGTCCCGCCGCTGCGCTCCGTCCCGCCGCCCGCCGCTCCGTTTCCAGCAGTGCTCAGCCGTGCATGGGGAAGCCCGCGATGCCGCGCCAGGACAGCGAGGAGATGAGCTTCGCCGCGGCGTCGCGCGGGATCCGCTGCCCGTCGCCGAGCCAGTACCGGGCGGTGATCTGCGCCATGCCGCACAACCCCACGGCGAGCAGCATCGCCTCGTCCTCCGGCAGGTCGGTGTCCTCGGAGATGACCGCGCTGACCGCCTGCGCGCAGTCCAGGCTGACCTTGTCCACGCGGTCGCGCACCGCGGGCTCGTTCGTCAGGTCGGACTCGAAGACGAGCCGGAAGGCGCCGCCCTCGTTCTCCACGTACCGGAAGTACGCGTCCATGGTCGCCGCGACCCGCTGCTTGTTGTCGACGGTGGAGGCCAGTGCCGCGCGCACCGACTCCACCAGCGCCTCGCAGTGCTGGTCGAGCAGGGCGAGGTAGAGGTCGAGCTTGCCGGGGAAGTGCTGGTACAGCACCGGCTTGCTGACCCCCGCCCGCTCGGCGATGTCGTCCATGGCCGCCGCGTGGTAGCCCTGGGCGACGAACACCTCCTGTGCCGCACCGAGCAACTGGTTGCGTCGGGCCCGGCGCGGCAGGCGTGTGCCACGCGGGCGTGCCTCGGTCTGCTCGACGGCTGTCACGCTCGCCTCCTGGGATCTCCGTGGAACGCCTTCCGGACGAGGCCGGGGCCGGGCCCTGGGGAAGGGGATGTTCCGTGCGCGATGTGCGCTGCGTCCGCCATCGTACTTTTGGGTAAACCGTACGCGCGCGGCGCGGGCACGGAAAACCGCTCTTCGGACGCGCGATGTGACGGTTTAACGGTAATCGTCCTCGTCCAGTTCGACGACGCGGGCCTGCTCGGCGGCGTCCGCGGGATCGACCTCCGGTGACTCGGGTCCGGTCAGCGGTGCGTCACCGCGGTGCAGCACCTCCGCGCGCTGCTCGGCCGCGTCGGCCTCCGGTGCCTCGACGCCGAAGCGCTCGGCCGCGGTGGTCCGGTTCTCGTCCTCGTCGAAGGTGTCGAAGGTGTCCGGGTCGGTGGGGTCAACAGGCATGACCATCCTCTTTCCACGGCGGGCGGGGTCCACACGAGCCCAGGGGAGGAGAATTCCGGCCGTGCGGCGGATGTGAGTCCGAACACGTGAAAGCGGCAGTGATCGTCTCGTAACATTGCCCCCATGTCGTCGACCGAGCAGCCGGGGCCGCGGACGGCGGTCCCCTTCGAGGTGCCGCCCGCCGACCGGTCGCGGACCGCTGCGGAGGAGCGTCTGAGATCCGTGTCGCTGCCCGGTCTGACGCTGGCGGTGCGCACCCGCCCGGCCGCGCGCGAGGGGCTGCCCCCGGCGCTGTACGTCCACGGGCTCGGCGGTTCCTCGCAGAACTGGTCCGCGCTGATGCGGGAGCTGGCTGGCACGGTCGACGGGGAGGCGGTGGACCTGCCGGGCTTCGGCCACTCGCCGCCCCCGGACGACGGCGACTACTCGGTCTCCGGGCACGCGCGGGCCGTCATCCGCCACCTCGACGCGTCCGCCCGCGGACCCGTGCACCTCTTCGGGAACTCCCTGGGCGGCACGGTCGCCACCCGGGTCGCGGCGGTACGGCCCGACCTGGTGCGCACCCTCACCCTCGTCTCGCCCGCCCTGCCCGAACTGCGCCCGCAGCGCTCCGTGATCTCCAACGCCCTGCTGGCGATGCCGGGAGGGGCGGCCCTCGTCAGCCGGATGACGAGGAAGTGGACCGCCGAGCGGCGCACCCGCGAGGTGCTGACGCTGTGCTACGGCGATCCGGCCTCGGTGTCCCGGGAGGAGTTCGAGGCGGCCGTGGCCGAGTACGAACGGCGGCTGGCGCTGCCGTACTTCTGGGACGCGTTCGCCCGGTCGGCGCGCGGCCTGGTGAACGCCTACACCGTCGGCGGCCAGCACGGGCTGTGGCGTCAGGCGGAACGGGTGCTGGCCCCGACGCTGCTGGTCTACGGTGGACGGGACCGACTGATCGCCTTCCGCATGGCGCGCCGGGCGAGCGCGGCCTTCCGCGACTCCCGGCTGCTGGCGCTGCCGGACGCGGGACACGTCGCGATGATGGAGTACCCGGCGGCGGTGGCGGGCGCCTTCCGGGATCTGCTGGGAGCCACCGACACGGGCAGGGGTTGACGAGCCGTGGGACGCCACAGCCGCCGGGGCGGGCCGGACGCCGGCAAGCCGACGACCACGGGGACGGGGCGGTACCTCGGCGCCCGGGAGGAGGCCCCGCGGCCCCATCCGGCGCCGGCCCCGCCGTACGCCCGGCGGGACCGGGCACCGCGCCCCGGCCCCCCGGAGCCGGAGTACGCCTCCGCAGCCGACCGGTCCGTCCCGGCGCACGGCGCGGCGGGGGTGCGCGGCGGGCACCCCGAGCACCGCGAACCGGGCGGCGCCTGGGGGCTGCCCGGGCCCCGGGCCGCCGCCGTCGCCGGGCGCCCGGGCGGTGCCCCGCCGCCGGGGGCCGTGCACGGGGCGGGGCGGATACCGCGGCAGGAGTACCTCGACGCCTTCGACGCCCCCGGAGTCTCCGGCGCCCCCGGCGTTCCCGGTGTCCCCGGCACCTTCGGCACCCCCGGTGGCGGGACGCCCGCCGCGCCCGCCCGCCCGGCTCCGGCCGACGGGTCCGGCGCCGGCGGGACGGACCGCGGCGGTGCCGCACCCCCCGACGGCCCCGGCCGCCGGGAGCGCGGCGGCCGGGGCCGGGCCTTCACCGGGGCCGCGGCGGCGGCCGTGACCACCGTGCTCGCCGTCGTGGTGGCCGGGCAGGTCACCGATCTGGGGATCGGCGCCGGCGACACGACCGGGGTGACCGGGGAGAGCGCGCGGGTGAACGCCCGCGACACCTCCCGCTCCGATCCCCGCTCCGATCCCCGCTCCGACGCCCGGCCCACCCCCGCCCGGACACCGCCGGCCGCTCCGGCCGCGCCCTCGGGCTCCCCGGCCTCCGGTGCCGCCTCCTACGACCGGCTGATGGCCCGGCTCTACGAACTCGCCCCGGACGCGAAGGGCTCGGGCCGGCTCGTCCCCGTCGCCGGACGGAACAAGGCCCCGGACCGCGGGGAGATCGTCCGCTACCGGGTGGACGTCGAGGACGGACTGCCGCTCGACGGCGAGCTGTTCGCCCGGGCCGTCCACCGCACCCTCAACGACGAGCGGAGCTGGAGCCACGGCGACGTCCGCACCTTCGAGCGGGTCTCCGGGGGTGCCGGGGACGCCGGGGACGCGCCCGACTTCGTGATCACCCTGGCCAGCCCCGCCACCACGGGCGTGTGGTGCGCGAAGTCCGGCCTGGACACCACAATCGACAACGTCTCGTGCGACTCGGCCGCGACCGAGCGCATCATGATCAACGCCTACCGGTGGGCGCGCGGCGCGGAGACCTTCGGTCCGGAGCGGATCCGGGAGTACCGGGAGATGCTCATCAACCACGAGGTGGGCCACCGGCTGGGCAAGGGACATGTGGACTGCCCCCGGGACGGCGCCCGGGCGCCCGTGATGATGCAGCAGACGAAGACCCTGAAGACGGGCGGGGCGACCTGCCGCCCCAACGCCTGGCCCTTCCCGTAGCGCCGCCGGGCCCCGGCCCCTCCCGGGTGCCCGGGGGCCGGGAGCGCCCGCTGTCCGGCCGAACGTTCCACCACGCGGGAAGTCACGGTAGTTCACCCCTTCCGGTGGTGCTGCGGACAACCGTCCGCCATACCGGCCCACCTCGCGCATAACGTCTTCCCGCGACGCCCCGGACACGGCCGGCGGCCCGTGAGGAGGATCGGGGGTGGACACATGCGCATCGCACTGCTCACCGAGGGGGGTTACCCGTACCCGGACGGTGACGCCGCCGCATGGTGCGACCGGCTGGTGCGCGGCCTGGACGGCGACGAGTTCGAGGTCTACGCGCTCGGCCGGCACCCGGGGCAGCGGGAGGACGTCCTGCGGGGCGCCCGGCACACGCTGCCGGACAACGTCCGGCGGGTGCGTACCGTACCGCTGTGGGGCCCCGCCCCCGGCGGGCCCGGTGCCCGCGGGCGGTACGGCCGACGCGGCCGGCGGCGGTTCGGCGAGCACTTCGCGGAGCTCGCCGGTGCCGTCTGCGCGGCCCGGCGCGAGGTCTGGCCGGCCGCCGAGGCGGACCGTTTCGCCGCCGGGCTCCACGGACTGGCCGCCCTCGCCCGCGAGCACGGCGGGCTCTCCGCCGCGCTCCGCTCCGAACAGGCCGTCCGGCTGCTGGAGCGCGCCTGCCGGGCTCCCGGTGCGCTCCGCACCGCGCGCGAGATCCCGCCGGCCGGTCTGCTCACGGTCACCGACCGGCTGGAGCGGGCGCTGCGTCCGCTCTCACCGGACTGGTACGGCGGCGGCGCCGACGGGCCCGGGCCGGCCGGAGCGGACGTCTGCCACGCGGTGGGCGGCGGCTGCGCCGCCCTGCCCGGCCTGCTGGCCGGGCGGCTGTACGGCACACCGCTGCTGGTGACCGAGTACACCGGGCACGGGGTGCGGCTGCGCGAGCACTACCTCACCGGCGCCGCCCGGGCCGCCGCCCCGGACGCGGACCCCGCGGACACCCCCGTACGCGCCCTGCTCACCTCCTTCCGGGCGCTGCTGACGCACGAGACGTACCGCCGGGCGGAGCTGGTCGTCTCCGGCAACGCCCATGCCCGCCGGTGGCAGCTGCGGTGCGGTGCCGACCGGGACCGGCTGCGCACCGTCCACCCGGGCATGGACGCCGCGTCGTTCACCGCCGTCGGGGAGGACACCGGGCGGGAGCGGCCGGCGCCGGTGCTGGTGTGGACCGGGCGGGTGGAGCCCGCCCGGGACCTGGTCTGCCTGCTGCGTGCCTTCGCCGAGGTCCGCCGGGCCCTGCCCCGGGCCCGGCTGCTGGTCGCCGAACGCCCCGGCGGACCCGGTGCGCCGGCCGGGGAGGAACTGGCGGTGGCCGCCTACCGGGCGCACTGCCGGCTGCTGGCCGACGATCTCTTCCCCCTCTTCCCCGCGGCGCGGGACGGTTCCGGGGACGGGCCGGGGGACGCGGCCGACGGCGGACCCGGCGCCGCGGCAGGCGCTCCCGTCCGCTTCGTCCGCGTCGGCGATCCCCGGCTGCCCACCGCCGCCGACGCGTACGCCGCCGCCGATGTCGCGGTGTTCTCCAGCGTCGTGGCGGGCTTCCCGGCCGAACTCGTCGAGGCGATGCTCGCCGGGCGCGCCACGGTCGCCACGGACGCCGGAGCGGTGCGCGAGGTCGTCGGCGGTACGGGACTGGTGGTGCCGCCGCACGACCCGCGCGCACTGGCGGACGCCTGCGCCGCGCTGCTGGGCGACCCCGCCCGGCGCGCCCGGCTGGGCGCCGCCGCCCGGGCCCGGGCGCTGGAGCTGTTCACCGTCGAGCGGAACGTCACGGCGTTCCGCGGCCTCCACCTGGAGGTGCTCTCGCGCCGGGCGGTGCCCGCCGGGCCGGTCGGCGGGCGGGCCGGCGGGGGCGGTGCGGAGCGGCCCTTCGCCCGTCCGGCCGAGGCCCGGCTGCCCGGCCGGTGGACGGCGCGCGGCGGCCCGCCCGCGCCCGCCGGAGCCGTGTCCGGCCCGGCCGCGCCCCGGCCCGCCGTCCCCGGGCAGGCCCGGCCCGGCGGACGTCCCGGCCGCGCTCCGGGCTGGGCCCGCACGTCCGCCGGCTCCGGGAGGCCGGGGGAGGACCGCCGGTGAACCGCCCGCCGGACCCGTACCGGTCCGCCGATCCCGTGCACCGGCTGCTGGACCGCCACCGGGGGCTGTGCGAACGGGCCGTGGACCCGCTGGAGATCGCCGCCGGCCTGGAGGCGCACGGGGTCACCGACCGCACCGCGGCGCGCTTCCGGCACCGGAGCGTCTTCTCGCTCGCCGAGGAGCTGTACGCCCGCGCCCCCCGCGCCGGCGGACTCCCGCCCGGCCCGGTCCCGGCCGCGCCGGGCGGGGACCGGGAGACGGGCCGCCGCCGCTCCGCGGGACGGGCGGGCGCGGTGCTGCTCCCCCTGCTGCCCGGCGGGCTGTGCGCGGCGGCGGTGCACCTCCCGGTTCCCGCCGGCACCGTGCCGGCCGTCGCCGTGGCGGCGGTGGCCGGCACGGTGCTGTGGGCCGCGGGGCGGCACACGCGGAGCGCCCTGCTGTCCGCGGCCGTCGTACTGGGGAGCTGCTGGCTGCTCGGCTACGCCCTCGTCGGCGACCGGCTGCTGGCCAGGGCCCTGGACGGCGGAACACCGCCACGGGCCCTGCTCGCGGAACTGCCGGCCGCTCCGGCGGCCGAGCGGTGCCTGCCGCTGGGCATGGCCCTGGCCGTCGCGCCCGCGGTGTGGTGCGCGCGCCGGTTCGCGGCCCGGACGAGGAGACGCCTGTCCGCCGGGCGGCTCGCGGTCGGCGGCCTGGCGGAGTTCGCGGCCCGGACGCGCCCGCCGCTCGTCCTGGCCGTCGCGCTGTCCGCCGCGGCCCCGCTCGCCGCGCTGTCCGCCGCGCGGCTCGCCGTCGGCGGTGGGACGGACGCCGGGACGGAGGGGACGGACGTACCGGGTTTTCTCGCGGCCCTCCGCTCCGGGACGGTTCCCGCCCTCCTGCCCGACCTCGCGCCCGGCGGTCCCCCGGGCGGTCCGTCCGGTGCCGTCCCGCTCGTCGCCGTGGCCGCGCTCGGCGCGCTGCTGTTCACCGCGGGACTGCTGGCCGCCCACGGCTTCCCGGCCGTCGCCGCCGCGGGACTCGCCGCGGCCGGCGCGCTGGAGGCCGCGGCGCTCGCGGCGGCCACCGGCGCGCCGGCGCCGCTGGGCCGCCCGGTGGCCGAGGCGGCGGCCCGCTGGGGGCCGGCCGTCGTTCCCGCGGCGGCCTGCGCGGGTGCGGCACTCGTCCTGACGGCCCTCGCCGCCGTCCTCCTCACAAGAGCCTCCGCCCACCGCCGGGACGGGCCGTGAAAGCCCCGGGGGCCCGGCCCGTACCGGCTCGCCCGGACCCGTGCCGGCACGTGACCGCGCATGGCGCCGTCCGTGCCGCGCACCGATCCGTGGCATCACCGATGAAACCGATGAAGGAGCACACCCCATGACCGTTCCGCGCGCCGCCGGCGTCACCGCACGAGTGGGGGAGGAGGCCCGATGAGAGTGCTGCTGATCGGAGCCAACGGATACCTCGGCCGCCATGTCGCCGACCGGTTGCTCGCCGACCCCGCCGTCCAGCTCACCGCGCTCGGCCGGGGTGACGACGCCGACGTCCGCTTCGACCTGTCCACCGGCAGCCCCGGCGCGCTCACCCGCTTCCTCGACGCGGTCCACCCCGGCGTCGTGGTCAACTGCGCCGGCGCCACCCGCGGCGGCGCCCGGGAGCTGATCCGGCACAACACCGTGGCCACCGCCACCGTCTGCGAGTCGCTGCGCCGCAGCGGCTGCGGCGCGCGGCTGGTCCACCTCGGCTGCGCGGCGGAGTACGGCCCCTCCCCGGCCGGCTCCTCGACCGGCGAGGACGCCGTGCCGCGGCCGGGGAGCCCGTACGGCGTCAGCAAGCTCGCCGCCAGCGAGCTGGTCCTGGGCTCCGGGCTGGACGCCATCGTGCTCCGGGTCTTCTCGCCGGTCGGCCCCGGCACCCCGGCCGGCTCCCCGCTGGGGCGGCTCGCGGACGCGCTGCGCCGGGTGATGCAGCAGGGCGAGGGCGAGCTCAGGCTCGCCGGGCTGGGCCTCCAGCGCGACTTCGTGGACGTCCGGGACGTGGCGCGGGCGGTGCACGCCGCCGCCCTCTCGGCGGCCCAGGGCGTGGTCAACATCGGCACCGGACAGGCGGTACGGCTGCGCGAGGTGGTCTCCGTACTGGCCCGGGCCGCCGGCTACGGCGGCCCGGTGCACGAACCGGACGAGACGCACCCGCATCCCGCCGGCCCGCCGGCGCCCCCCTACCCGGACGGCTGCGGCCCCTGGCAGCAGGCGGATGTGCGCAGTGCCCGCGACCGGCTCGGGTGGCGGCCCCGGATCGGTCTGGAGGAGTCGCTGGCGGACATCTGGATGGAGGCCGCGTGCCGGGTCTGAGATGACGGCCGGGGCGGGGCGGGCGGGCCGGTCACCGGCGCCCGGCCCGCCCCGCGTACCGCCGACCCCACCCGTACCGCTCGTACCATTCGTACCGCTCTTGCGGGCGGTACGGGAGCCCCGGGAGAGCGCTGCCCGGCTGCTGGGACGGGGATGTCTCGCGCCTCGGACCGGGTGTCTCGGAATGAGATCCGCCGTGGCACTGTTACGGGAGGAACAACCGTCCACCGACCAACCATGTTGAGGTCTCCGTGTCGCTGCCACCCCTGGTCGAGCCGGCCTCCGAACTCACCGTCGACGAGGTCCGCAGATACTCCCGTCACCTGATCATCCCGGACGTCGGGATGGACGGGCAGAAGCGGCTGAAGAACGCCAAGGTGCTCTGTGTGGGCGCGGGCGGCCTCGGCTCGCCCACCCTGATGTATCTGGCCGCGGCGGGTGTCGGCACGCTCGGCATCATCGAGTTCGACGAGGTCGACGAGTCCAACCTCCAGCGCCAGGTCATCCACAGCCAGGCGGACATCGGCCGCCCCAAGGCCGAGTCCGCACGGGACACGGTGCTCGGAATCAACCCGTACGTGACGGTCAACCTCCACCAGGAGCGACTGGACTCCTCCAACGTGATGGAGATCTTCGCCGGGTACGACCTGATCGTGGACGGCACGGACAACTTCGCCACCCGCTACCTGGTCAACGACGCCTGCGTGCTGCTGAACAAGCCGTACGTGTGGGGTTCGATCTACCGCTTCGACGGCCAGGCGTCGGTCTTCTGGAGCGAGCACGGTCCGTGCTACCGCTGCCTGTACCCCGAGCCCCCGCCGCCCGGCATGGTCCCCAGCTGCGCCGAGGGCGGTGTGCTGGGCGTGCTGTGCGCGTCGGTCGGCTCCATCCAGACCACCGAGGCGATCAAGCTCCTGGCGGGCATCGGCGAGCCGATGGTCGGCCGCCTGATGATCTACGACGCCCTGGAGATGACGTACCGCCAGGTCAAGGTCCGCAAGGACCCGGAGTGCGCGGTCTGCGGCAAGAACCCGACGGTCACCGAGCTGATCGACTACGAGGCGTTCTGCGGTGTGGTCTCCGAGGAGGCGCAGGAGGCCGCGGCGGGCTCGACCATCACTCCCCGGCAGCTCAAGGAGTGGATGGACGCGGGCGAGAACATCGACGTCATCGACGTCCGCGAGCCCAACGAGTACGAGATCGTCTCCATCCCCGGTGCCAGGCTGATCCCGAAGAACGAGTTCCTGATGGGCAGCGCCCTCGGCGACCTGCCGCAGGACAAGCGGATCGTCCTGCACTGCAAGACGGGCGTCCGCAGTGCGGAAGTGCTCGCGGTCCTGAAGAACGCGGGCTTCTCCGACGCGGTCCACGTCGGCGGCGGCGTCGTCGGCTGGGTCAACCAGATCGAGCCGGAGAAGCCGATCTACTGAACATTCCCTGTGGCGGGGTGCGGCGCGGCGCTGCACCCCGCCACAGTGCTGCCGGAACGCGGTCGTCGCCTCCTGTCGTCGCCGGGCCGTCCTCGGACGGCCCGGCGAACGGCCGTGGAGCCGTCGGGGCCGTCGGGACCGTCGCAACCGCGGACCGGCAGGGTGCCGGCCGCCCGCGGCCGGCGGGCGCGGACTCCGGGGCCGTCCTGCATCGTCCACCGTCCGCCGGGGCGAAGGGCCTTCAGTGGGTGTGTCCCAGCCAGCGGCCGCGCAGCGCGATCAGCACGGCAGCCGCCACGGCGAGCAGCAGCAGGGAGACCGAGGTCGCGGCCGCCGGGTCGCTCTGGAGCAGCAGGTAGACCTGGAGCGGCAGGGTCTGGGTGACACCCGGCAGGTTGCCCGCGAAGGTGATCGTTGCCCCGAACTCGCCCAGCGCCCGGGCCCAGCACAGCGCCGCGCCCGCGGCCAGCGAGGGCGTCACCATGGGCAGGGTGACGTACCGCAGGGTCTGGGGGAGGGTGGCGCCCATGGTGGCGGCGGCCTCCTCGTAGCGCGGGTGGATCCCGGCCAGCGCCCCCTCCAGGCTGATCACCAGGAACGGCATCGCCACGAAGGCGGCGGCGACCACGGCCCCGGCGGTGGAGAACGGCAGCGCCACGCCGAGCGCCTCCAGCGGTCCGCCCAGCAGGCCGCCGCGCCCGAAGCCGTGCAGCAGGGCGACACCGGCGACGGACGGCGGCAGGACCATCGGCAGCAGCACCAGGGAGCGCACCAGCGCCCTGCCGGGGAAGTCGGTGCGGGCCAGCAGCCAGGCCAGCGGTACGCCCAGCACCAGCGAGAGCAGCAGGGCCCAGCCGGAGACCAGCAGGGACAGGCCGAAGGCCCGGACCACGGCGGGGGAGGCCAGCTGCCCGGCCAGCTCCGGCCAGGGGGTGCGGACCAGCACTCCGGCCAGCGGCACCGCCAGGAAGGCCGCGCACAGCACGGCGGGCAGGACGAGTGCGGCGGGCGGACGGGGACGGGGGCGGCGTACGGCGCGGCGGCGTATGGCGGGGCGCGCGGCCGGTTTCCCGGCGGGGTCCGCGGCGGATTCCGCGGTGGGGTCCACGGCCGGCCTCACGGCAGTTCGAACCCGGCGTCCCGCAGGATGCGGCGGGCCGGTTCGGTGCCCAGCCAGGCGATGAGGTCCGCGGCCCGGCCGGGGTGCGCGGCGGTCCGCAGCGGGGCGGCGGGGTACCGCACGGCGGGCGCCCCGCTCCCGGGGAGGGGGACGGAGCCGACCGTGTTGTCGGCGTTATCGGCGTTGTCGGCGTTTCCGGCCGCGGCGATGTCCGTGGCGTACACCAGCCCGGCGTCGGCCTCGCCCAGTTCGACCTTGCTCAGCACGGCGCGGACGCTGGGCTCCAGGGAGACCGGCCGCACGGTGACGCCGTGCCGGTCGAGCAGCCGCCGTCCGTACCGTCCGGCGGGCACCTCGGGGGCGGCGAGCACCACCGTCACGTCCTCGCGGGCGAGGTCCGCCGGGGAGTCGATGCCCAGGGGGTTGCCGGGCGCGGTGGCGATGACGAGCCGGTTGCGGGCGATCACGGTGGCGGGTCCGGTGTGCTCGCGCAGCCCCTCCATCGTCGCGGTGTCGGCGGTGACGACCGCGTCGGCGGGCGCACCCTGGCGGATCTGCGCGGCCAGCTCCTGGGAGCCGGCGAAGGACAGACGCAGCCGGACGCCGGGGTGCTCCGCCTCGTAGGCGGCGCCCGCCTCGGTGAGGACGTCGGTGAGGGAGGAGGCCGCCAGTACCGTCACGGTGGTCCCCCCGCCGCCGTCCGTACCGCCGGTGCTGCCGGTGCTGCCGAACGCGCCGCCCGCGCAGGCGGCCGTCAGGGCGGCCAGCAGGGCCAGGGCCGCCACCGGCAGGAGAACGGTGGACCGGGGGCGCCGGCCGGTCCGCCGGGCGGCCGGGCGAACACAGCCGCGAAAGCGGCGGGTCCGGAGCACGGCAGACCCCCTCACGCCCGGTCGACGTGCACGTTGGTGGCCTTCACCCGGGCCACGGCCTCCATGCCGACCGCCAGACCCAGTTCCTCGACGGCCTCCCGGGTGAGCAGGGAGACCAGCCGGTGGGGTCCGGCCTGGAGCTCGACCTGGGCGGCGACGTCGCCGAGTTTCACGGCGGTGATGATCCCGGGGAAGGCGTTGCGGACGCTGGTGCGGGACCCGCCTTCCTCACCGTCGCCGCCCGCGCCGTCGTCGGCGTCGGCGGCGGCGAGCGCCGCGGCGAACGCGGCGAGGTCCTCGCCCGCCACGAGCCGCCTGCCGCCCTCGTCCCGGCGGGTGGGCAGCCGTCCGGCGTCCGCCCAGCGGCGCACCGTGTCGGCGCTGACGCCGAGGAGCCGGGCGGCCCGGCCCATGGAGTAGGAACGCATGTGCAAGACGGTATGGGGAGCAGGCTGGCAGATGCAAGGCCGACCAGCAGGTCTGCCTTGCTTCTGCGCGTTCCTGCCTCGGCCTGTCCCGTGTCGCCCGGCCGCTTCCCGGCCGTCCTGCGGCCGCCGCTCAGATGGCTTCCCGGCGGGTCAGATGGGTGAAGGACAGCCAGCCGGGAAGAACCGGGAGCCAGAAGGTCATCAGCCGGAAGAGCAGGACCGCCGGGGTGGCGATCTCCTTCTCCAGACCGAAGGCGATCAGACCCGCGATCAGCGCCGCCTCCACCGCCCCCAGACCGCCGGGGGTGGGCGCGGCCGAGCCCAGCGCGTTGCCCGCCAGGAAGATGACCGCGATGCTGGCGTAGCTCAGCTCGCCGCCGAAGGCGCGGATCGAGGCGTCCAGGCACAGCACGAACGAGACCGTCAGCAGCAGCATGCCGCCGATGCCGCTGAGCAGCTTCTGCGGGCGCTGGGCGATGTCCAGCATCCGCGGCACTACCCCCGCGAACAGCGCCCGCAGCCGCTCGACCACGAACTTCCGCAGCGCCGGGACCGCCGTGACGATCAGTGCCAGGACAGCCGCCGTCAGCAGTCCGGCGATGACCGCCCGGGACGGGGAGAGGGCCGGGGTGTGCTCGGTGCCCGTCAGGTAGCCGAAGGTCAGCAGCAGCACGATGTGGCTGCCCAGGCCGAAGAGCTGGGAGGCGCCGACGCTGGCGACCGCGTGCCCCGGCCGGACCCCGGCGCGCTGCAGGAACCGGGTGTTCAGGGCGACACCGCCCACCGCCGCCGGGGCGACCAGCTTCACGAAGGAGCCCGCCACCTGGGCGATCACCGTGCGCAGGTAGGAGACCTTCTCGGGTACGAAGCCGAGCAGGCTCATCGCCGCCGCGAAGTACGTCAGCGCCGAGAAGAGCAGCGCGGCGGCCACCCAGCCCCAGTTCGCCCCGCCGATGACCTGCCGGAAATCCACCTGGGTGAGCTGCGACAGCAGGAAGTACCCGGCGAAGGCGCCCGCGATGAGGCTGACCAGGGTGCGCGGCCTGACCCGCTCCAGCCGGGCGGGCTGCATCGGTGCCTGCGGGCGTATCAGCAGCACCTGCTGGCGGATCTGGGAGAGCAGGTCCTCCTCGCGCGCCTCCTCCAGGGCCGCCATGACCGCCTGCTTCTCGGCCCGCGCGGCGTGCTTCTCCGCCCGCGAGGACCGGGGGGCGCCGTCGTCCTGCGGGCCCTCCGTCTGGCGGGCCTCCCGGCCGGCGCGGGACGCCTCGATGGCGGCCTCCCGCTCGCGCTGCGCCCGCTCCTTGGCCAGCCTGCGCAGCTTGGCGCGGGTGGCGCGGCTGAGCGCGATCGGCTGGAGCAGCGGGAGGCTGTCGGCCACCGCGTCCGGGCCGAGCACCTCCACCGCCGCCGCGACCGAGCGCTCGGCGCCGACCCGCAGGCCGAAGGTGGTCAGCAGTTGGGCGACGTCCATCCGCAGCACCAGATCGCCGGCCGCGATCTCGCCGCCGCTGAGGTCGGTGAGGAACACCGTGCCGGCGTGGTCCACCAGCACCGCGTCGTCCTCCAGCCGGCGGTGGGCGATCCGGCGCGACTGGAGCGCCCCGACCTGCTTCCACACCGTGCACATCAGCTCGTCGGTGATCTCCTCGTCCGCCAGGGCGTCCAGACCGCGTCCGTCGATGTGCTCGTAGACGAGCATGACCGCGTCGGGGCCCAGCTCGGAGGTGGCGACCAGCCGGGGCGCGTTGGCCCCGGCGGCGATGGCCGCGTACGCCAGCAGGGCCTCCTGCTCCAGGGCCTGCCGCAGCGACTGGAGGCTGCGGCGCTGGAGGCTGCCGCGCAGCGCGAAGCGGCGCCAGGCGCGGTAGAAGAAGCCGTGTGCCTGCTGCTCGCGGTCCACGATGGTGACGTCGAGCGGCGGCCCGTCCTCCAGGCTGACCAGATAGCGGCGCCCCCGGTCGCTCTGCTCGGAGTACTCGGCCTCGCCGGCCTCCTCGTGCACCGCCCGCACCGGCCGGAAGCCGACGCGCCGCAGCCCGGTCAGCAGCTGCTGACCGGTGGGGCGGACGTTGGGGGAGCCGACCGCGTAGAGCGTGCCGTAGGCGACGGTCCAGCCGATCAGCAGGGTGACCAGGATCGAGAACGGCGTCGTGTAGCCGCCGACCAGCATCGCGAAGGCGTCCAGCACCAGCACGGCCCACAGCAGCACCCGCCAGCGGGGGCGGCGGGCCATGCCGACGGCCGTCATGTACGCGATGACCGGGGCGAGGTAGCCGTGCACCGGATCGGTGAGGCCGCCCTCGGTGGCCGGTCTGGTCAGGGCCTTCTGCACGGAGTCGGGGGCCTGCTGGGCGACCCACAGATCGGTGGCGAGCGAGATGCCGTGGGCCAGGACGGCGGCGAGCACGCCGTCGGCGATCCGCAGCCCGTCCCGCTTGATCAGCCGCTCGACGGCGAAGGCGACCGGCACTATCAGCACGGCGACGCTGGAGGCGAACCCGGCGAAGCGGATCAGCAGCAGCGGCGCCTGGTCCGCGCCCTTGTCGATGTCCTGCGCCAGACCGGCGGTGGTGCCGTGGGCGAAGGCGGCGATGGTCAGGACGACGGCGATGCCGAGCACGCCCAGCAGCAGCCGCACCAGGTCGGAGGGGCGGTGCACCCGGGCGGGGAGGATCGGTTCGTCGCCGTCCACGCCGGCCGTTTCCACACCGGGTGCTTCCACGGCGGCTGCTTCCGTTCCGGCGGCTTCCGTCCCGGCCGGGGCTTCCGGACCGGCGCTCCCGGCGGCGGCGCCGGTGCCGTCCGCGACGGTGCCGGGGGCCTTCTCCCGGTCCGGTTGCCCGTCCGTGTGCGGCGACGGCTCAGCGGGGCGGGGTTCCTCCCTGGGAGATCCCCCGCCCTGTCCGGCCGTCTCTTTCTGCTCTCGTATCACCTGTCACCGCCGGGAAGATGGTGGCACGAGAGGGTGTGGGGCATGCGCACTAGGGTGCGTTTGACCGTGGAAAGCGGGTTTTGCGCGTGTCGTGAACACCCCCGCGCGACCGGGCCGCCCGCCGGGAGCGGTGTGGCCGACCGCTCCGGCTCCGCCGCCCGTCCCCGCGCGCGGGGACGGCGCGGACCGTCGGCGCCATGGTGCACCATGGCCGTCATGACGGGGCCCGTGGGCGAACTGCCGGAGTACGCGGAGAAGGTGCTGACCGTGGTGGAGGGCATCCCGCCCGGCCGGGTGATGACCTACGGCGACATCGCCGAGTGGCTCGGCGAGGGCGGGCCGCGGCAGGTCGGCCGGGTGATGTCGCTCTACGGCGGCGCGGTGCCCTGGTGGCGGGTCGTACGGGCGGACGGGACACCGCCGCCGTGCCACGAGGGACGGGCCCTGGCCCACTACCGCCGGGAGGGCACCCCGCTGCGCCGGTCCGCCGGCCCGCCGGAGCACGCCCCGGACGTCCCGGCCGCTCCGCGGGGGGTACGGCTCGACATGCGCCGGGCCCGCTGGGACGGGCACCCGCCCGGGGACACGCCCGGGGACACGGCGGACCGCGCCGCCGGCGGCGGCTGACTCCTCCGCGCCCCCCGGCCTGCCCGGAAGGCGCGGTGCGGCACCCTTCACACGTACCAGCTTCCGTCATGGCATCGCCGTACGTCCGGTGAGCCTTTCGGCCCGGGCGGGAGCGGTACACGCTGCGCCTCGGGTGCCGACTGGCGTACCGTCTGCACCACCCAGCACAGCGACCAGGACCGGCGATCCACGTGAGTTCCTCCCCCAAGTCCGACGCGTACCGTCTGGTGCGTACCCCGGTCGGTCCGGCGCACCTCCCTGCTTTGGACGCACGGCAGCGCGCGGTGGTTGACCACGGCGGCGGACCGCTGCTCGTCCTGGCCGGACCGGGCACCGGCAAGACCACCACCCTGGTGGAGTCGGTGGCGGAGCGGATCCGGCGCGGCGCCGATCCGGAGCGCCTCCTCGTGCTGACCTTCAGCCGGAAGGCGGCGGTGGAGCTGCGGGACCGGATCGCCGCCCGGGTGGCGGGGCCGGCCCCGCAGGCGACCACGTTCCACTCGTACTGCTACGCGCTGGTCCGCGCCCACCAGGACGCCGATCTGTTCGCCGAGCCGCTGCGGCTGCTCTCCGGTCCCGAGCAGGACCTGCGCATCCGCGAGTTGCTGGCCGGACAGGCCGCCCTGGAGGGCGCCGGGCGCGGCCGGGCCGCCTGGCCCGAGGAACTGCGCGCCTGTCTGACCACCCGCGGCTTCGCGGACGAGCTGCGGGCCGTCCTCGCCCGCAGCCGGGAACTGGGGCTGGGCCCGGACGCCCTGGACGCCTTCGCCCGCCGCGCCGGACGCCCCGACTGGCGGGCCGCGGCCGCCTTCCTGGCCGAGTACCTGGACGTGCTGGACCTGCAGGGCGTGCTCGACTACGCCGAGCTGGTGCACCGCGCGGTGCTGCTGGCCGACCGGGACGAGGTCGCCGCGAAGCTGGCCGCGCGGTACGACGCCGTCTACGTCGACGAGTACCAGGACACCGACCCGGCGCAGGTGCGGCTGCTGCGCGCCCTGGCCGGCCAGGGCCGCACCCTGGTCGCCTTCGGCGACCCCGACCAGTCGATCTACACCTTCCGCGGCTCCGACGTGAACGGCCTCCTCGACTTCCCGGACACCTTCCGGCGGCGTGACGGCTCCCCGGCCCCGGTGGCGGTGCTGCGCACCTCCCGCCGCTCGGCCGCGGCGCTGCTGGCGGCCACCCGGCAGCTCACCCGCCGCATGCCGCTCCCCCGGCTGCCCGCCGAGGCGGCCCGCGCGCACCGCGAGCTGTCGGCCGTACGGGAGGGCGGCCGGGTGGAGGTGTACACCTATCCCACCCCGGGCGCCGAACTGGACAACGTCGCCGACCTGCTGCGCCGTGCCCATCTGGAGGAGGGCGTGCCCTGGCGGGAGATGGCCGTGCTGGTGCGCGCCGGCCACCGCACCCTCCCCTCGGTGCGGCGGGCGCTGACCTCGGCCGGGGTCCCGGTGGAGCTGGACGGCGACGACGTCCCGCTGCGGCACGAGCCGGCGGTGGCGCCCCTGCTGACCGCGCTGCGGGTGACGGCCCGCGCCGCCGCGGACGCCGCCGACGGCACCGGCGCCCCCGGTCCGGGCGCCCCCGGTCCGGACAACTCCGGCCGGGGGCACCGGCCCGACGCCGAGACCGCGCTCACCCTGCTGACCTCCCCCCTCGGCGGCATGGACGGCGCCGACCTGCGCCGGCTGGGCCGTGCGCTGCGCGAGGAGGAGCGGGCCGCGGGCCGGACCGTGCCCCGTCCCTCGGACGAGCTGCTGGCCGAGGCGCTGGCCGAACCCGAGCGGCTGGTCGCCCACGACCCGTCCTACGCACGCGGCGCCCAGCGGCTCGGCCTGCTGCTGCGCAAGACGCGTGAGGCGCTGGCCGGCGGCGCCACGGCGGAGGAGGCGCTGTGGCTGCTGTGGTCCGGCACCCCCTGGCCGGACCGGCTGGAGCGGGCCGCCCTCCGCGGCGGCGCGGCGGGCCGCAACGCCGACCGCGACCTGGACGCCGTCTGCGCGCTGTTCGCCGCCGCCGCGCGTGCCGAGGAGCGGGTGGGCGGCCGCGGCGCGCTCAACTTCCTGGAGGAGCTGGCCGCCCAGGACATCGCCGGCACCACCGTCGCCCCTCGCGCGGCGCGCCCCGAGGCCGTACGGCTGATGACCGCGCACCGCGCCAAGGGACTGCAGTGGCGGCTGGTGGTCGTCGCCGGGGTGCAGGAGGGGCTCTGGCCCGACCTGCGGCGCCGCGGCTCCCTGCTGGAGCCCGACCGGATAGGCCGGGACGGACTGGCCGAGCCGCTCACCCCCGGCGCGCTGCTGGCCGAGGAGCGGCGGCTGTTCTACGTGGCGGCCACCCGGGCCGCCGACCGGCTGGTCGTCACCGCCGTGCGGGCCGCCGCCGAGGACGGCGACCAGCCCTCCCGTTTCCTGGCCGAGCTCGGTGTCGAGCCGAAGGACGTCACGGGGCGGCCGCCCCGCCCGCTGTCGGTGGCCGCCCTGGTGGCCGAGCTGCGTGCCACCACGGTCGACCCGGCGGCCTCCCCCGCGCTGCGGGAGGCCGCCGCCGCCCGGCTGGCGAAGCTGGCCGCCCTGCGCGACGACGACGGCGGCGCCCTGGTCCCCGCCGCGCATCCGCACCGCTGGTGGGGCCTGTACGAGCCGACCCGCGCCGAGGTGCCGCTGCGCGACCGCGACCAGCCGGTCACCCTGTCGGGCAGCGCCCTGCACCAACTGGCCACCTCCTGCTCGCTCCAGTGGTTCCTGGGCCGCGAGGTGAAGGCCGAGCCCCCCGCCACCGCCGCCCAGGGCTTCGGCAACGTGGTGCACGTCCTGGCCGACGAGGTCGCCTCCGGAGGCACCCCCGCGGACCTGTCGGTACTGCTGGAGCGGCTGGACGAGGTGTGGGACTCGCTCGCCTTCGACGCGCCCTGGAAGTCGCGCCAGGAACGGGAGAACGCCCGCGCGGCGCTGGAGCGCTTCCTGCGCTGGCACGTCATGGAGCGCGACCTGGGCCGGGAGACGCTCGCCACCGAGCACGACTTCGAGGTGACCCTGCGGGCGGGGGAGCACCGGATCCGGGTCCGCGGCAGCATGGACCGCGTGGAGCGCGGGCCGGACGGCCGGGCGTACGTCGTCGACTTCAAGACCGGGAAGAACAAGCCGACCGCCGACGAGGTCGAACACCACGCCCAGCTGGCCGTCTACCAGCTCGCGGTGCGCGAGGGCGCCCTCGACGGCACCGACGGCACCGACGGCACCGACGGCACCGACGGCACCGACGGCACCGACGCCACCGGTGACGGGCGGCCGGAGCCCGGCGGCGCGGAACTGGTCCAGCTCCGGATCGGCGCGCCGAAGAAGGAGGGCGGCGACGCGCTTCCCGCCGTGCAGCGGCAGCAGGCACTCCCGCCGTACGGCGGGGAGGAGGACGGCGGGAGCGGGAACTGGGTGAGCGGGCTGCTGGCCGACGCCGCGGGCCGGGTCCTGGACGAGCGGTTCACCCCCTCTCCCGGGCGGCACTGCGGCAACTGCGCCTTCAAGGGGGCGTGCAACGCCCGGCCGGAGGGACGCCACGTCGTGGAGTGAGCCGCGGGGGCGGCGCGCGGAAGGGGCCGGCGGGGCCGTCCCGGCTTTCCCGGCCCTGCGGGAACCGGTTGCCGGTGCCCTGTGGTCCCATGTGCTGACGGTATGGCGTACCCGGAGGGACGGGGGAGTGGTTGTGCGGAACGGAGCCCTGGCGGCGGTGGCGGTCTGCGTACTGGCCGCGGGGCTGGCGGGCTGCACCGGCGGTGGCGGTGCGGCGGAGCCGGGCGGACTCCCCCTGGGCCTCGGCGGGACGGCTCCGGCGGATCCGCCGGCCGAGAGGAACGTCCCGGGGATCGGAGGGGGTTCGGACGGGACGAAGCTGGCGGACCGCTCCGCGACGGAGATATCCGAGCGGATGTCCGAGGCGATGGAGGGCCTCACCTCGCTGCGGATGGACGGCAGGCTCACCGTCGACGGCGAGGTGATGGAGCTCGACTTGGCGCTCACCGAGGACGGCGGGTGCAGCGGTTCGGTGACGGTGGACGGCGGCACCGCCGAGGTCGTCCGCACGCAGAAGCGGATGTACATGAAGGGCAACGAGCGGTTCTGGGAGAGCCAGAGCGACGGTGCCCCGGAGGACGGCGCGGTCGTCGAGCTGCTGAAGGACCGCTGGGTGAAGGTGCCCCCCGAGGAGGCCGACGCCGAGTTCGGCGCCATCTGCGACCTCGACAGGATGCTGGACAGCCTGGACGACCCCGGTGCGGACAGCGTCACCAAGGGCGCCCTGACGGAGATCGACGGCCGGCCGGCCATCCCGCTGGTCGAGCGGAGGGATGGGGAGACCACCACCGGCTATGTCGCCGACGACGACGCCGAGCCCTATCTGCTGCGGGTGGAGAGCGAGGACGGCGACGAACCGGGTGTGATCGACCTCACCGGCCACAACGAGGAGGTCGAGATCACCGAGCCGCCCGCGTCCGAGGTCATCGACCCGGAGGACTTCGGTGGACCGGACACCTCCGAGGACGTCTGACGTCTGACGGCCTTCTTCCCGTCACCGGGAGCCGGGAGCGGCGGAAAGCGGCGAAACACCGTCAAGCACCGCAAGAACACCGGGAACCGGATTTCGGAACTTCGTTTTCCTCACCCCGGGGAACCGTCCGCCTGTGCTCTGTGGTCCCCTCTTCCGGTACGAACCGCTCAACTGAGAGGCACTGAGAGCGTGAGAGTGAAGAAGAGCATCCTGGCAGCGACGGCGGTCCTCGCCACGGCCGCCGGGCTGGCGGGCTGCTCCAACGGGGGCAGTGGAACGGAAGGCAGCGCCACCAAGCTGCAGGAGAGCTCCGCACAGGAGATAACCGACAAGGCGGCCGAGGCGACGAAGGCGCTCGACTCGGTGCGCATGGCCGGTCAGATCTACAGCGAGGGCGAGCGGCTGCAGCTCGACATGGCGCTCGCCAAGGACGGCAAGTGCACCGGCACGATCTCGATGGGCGAGGGCACCGCCGAGGTCCTCAACAACGGCACCGCGTCCTACATGAAGGGCGACGAGGCGTTCTGGCAGGCCCAGAGCAAGGGCGAGGCGGAGGCCGGCACGTTCGTCGAGATGCTCAAGGGCCGCTGGGTGAAGATGGGCGGTGAGCAGGGCGCCGATGCCGGGTTCGACAGCTTCTGCGATCTGGACAAGCTGCTCGCGGACATGGATTCGGACACCTCCACGAAGGCCACCAAGGGCGAACTGACGGAGATCGACGGCCGGCAGGCCATCCCGCTGGTCGAGGAGGACGGCAAGGAGACCACCACCGTCTACGTCGCCAACGACGACGCCGAGCCCTACCTCCTGCGGATGGAGAACGAGGGCAGCGACGAGCCGGGTGTGATGGACCTCACCGACCACAACAAGCCGGTGAAGATCACCGAACCGCCGGCCTCCGAGGTCCTCGACCTGGCGGAACTCGGCGCCCAGTAAGGCGTTCGGCAAGGCGTGCCGGGCCGGCGGGGGCGGCCGGCCCGGCGCTCCCCGCCGGCACCGCGGCTCGGCGGCTGTCGGCGGGGAGCGCTAGCGTCTTACGGGTGCCCGCACAGCTCACCGGCCCCGACGACCTCAGACAGCTCCTCGGCATCCCGTTCACCGCCGAGCAGTTGGAGTGCGTCACGGCCCCGCCCGCGCCGCAGGTCATCGTGGCCGGAGCCGGCTCGGGCAAGACGACGGTGATGGCCGCCCGGGTGGTCTGGCTGGTGGGCACCGGCCAGGTCGCCCCCGACCGGGTGCTCGGGCTGACCTTCACCAACAAGGCGGCGGGTGAGCTGACCGACCGGGTGCGCAAGGCCCTGCACCGGGCCGGGGTGCTCGACCCGGATCCGGCCGACCCCGACCACGCGCCCGGCGAGCCGCGGATCTCCACGTACCACGCCTTCGCCGGGCAGCTGCTGACCGAGCACGGACTGCGGCTGGGCGTCGAGCCCTCGGCCCGGCTGCTGGCCGACGCCACCCGCTACCAGCTCGCCGCCTCGGTCCTGCGCGCCGCGTCCGGCCCGTTCACGGCGCTGACCAAGTCCGTGGGCGAACTCGTCCGCGACCTGCTGGCGCTGGACGCCGAGCTCGCCGAGCACCTGGTGGAGCCCGAGCGGCTGCGGGAGTACGACACCGGGCTGCTGGAACTGCTGACCGGCGGCGCCGTGCGGCTCACCAACGCCGCCCTGCGGAAGGTGCCCGAGACCGTGCGCGGCCGGCTGGAGCTGCTGGGCCTGGTCGAGGAGTACCGGGCCCGCAAGCGCGAACGCGAACTGCTCGACTTCGGCGACCAGATGGCCCTGTCGGCGCGGCTGGCGCGCGACGTCCCCGAGGTCGGCCGGATCCTGCGCGAGGAGTACGCCGTGGTGCTGCTCGACGAGTACCAGGACACCTCCGTCGCCCAGCGCGTGCTGCTGGCCGGGCTGTTCGGCTCGGGCACCGGGCACGCCGTCACCGCCGTCGGCGACCCCTGTCAGGCCATCTACGGCTGGCGCGGCGCCTCCGTGGCCAACCTCGACGACTTCCCCGAGCACTTCCCCCGCGCCGACGGCACACCCGCCCGCCGCCACGCCCTGAGCGAGAACCGCCGCAGCGGCGGACGGCTGCTGACGCTGGCCAACACCCTCGCCGCCCCGCTGCGTGCCCGCCACGCCGGAGTGGAGGCGCTGCGCCCCGCCCCCGGTGC
This sequence comes from Streptomyces carminius, assembly GCF_002794255.1. Lineage (GTDB taxonomy): Bacteria > Actinomycetota > Actinomycetes > Streptomycetales > Streptomycetaceae > Streptomyces > Streptomyces carminius. The sequence continues at coordinate 379,415 of NZ_PGGW01000060.1, read as the reverse complement.
CGAGCGCGACGGGGTGGTGCGCTGCGCCCTGCTGCGCACCCACGCCGAGGAGATCGCCTGGCTGGCCGACTCCGTCGCCCATCTGGTGAACACCGGTACCGAGCCCGGCCGGATCGCCGTGCTGTGCCGCACCGCCGGCGACTTCGCCGAGATCCAGGGCGCGCTGGTGGCCCGGGACGTCCCCGTCGAGGTCGTCGGTCTGTCCGGGCTGCTGCACCTGCCGGAGATCGCCGATCTGGTCGCCATGTGCGAGGTCCTCCAGGACCCGACCGCCAACGCCGCCCTGGTACGGCTGCTCACCGGTCCGCGCTGGCGCATCGGCCCGCGCGACCTCGCCCTGCTGGGCCGGCGCGCCCGGCTCCTGGTGCCCCGCGGCCCCCGCACTCCGGACGGCGAGGTGGACGTCGAGGCGCGGCTGGCCGCCGCGGTGGAGGGCACCGACCCGGCCGAGGTGGTCTCGCTGGCCGACGCGCTCGACACCTTCCTCGACTCCGGCGGCCACCAGGACCCGCTGCCCTTCTCGGCCGAGGCCCGGGTGCGCTTCGCCCGGCTGGCCGCCGAGATCCGGGAGCTGCGCCGCTCGCTGGGCGATCCGCTGATGGACGTCCTGCACCGGGTGCTGTCCGCCACCGGCCTGGAGGTGGAGCTCTCCGCCTCCCCGCACGCGCTGGCGGCCCGCCGCCGGGAGACCCTGGGCGCCTTCCTGGACGTCGCCGCGGGCTTCGCGTCCCTGGACGGGGAGTCCACCCTGCTGGCGTTCCTGGGCTTCCTGCGCGCCGCCGGCGAGTACGAGAAGGGACTGGACAGCTCGCTGCCCGGCGGGGAGAACACCGTCAAGGTGCTCACCGCGCACAAGTCCAAGGGCCTGGAGTGGGACGTGGTCGTGGTCCCCGGGCTGGTGCGGAGGAACTTCCCCAGCGAACAGGGCCGCGAGTCCTGGCTCGCCCAGTACAAGGTGCTGCCGCCCGCCCTGCGCGGCGACGCGGCCACCCTGCCTGCGCTCGCGGGCTGGACGGCGAAGGACCGGAAGGACTACGACGAGGCGGTGAAGGAGCACCAGTACACCGAGGAACTGCGGCTGGGCTACGTCACCTTCACCCGGCCCCGCTCCCTGCTGCTCGGCTCGGGCCACTGGTGGGGGCCGAGCCAGAAGACGCCGCGCGGCCCCTCGGTCTTCCTCGACGCGCTGCGCGAGCACTGCGAGTCCGGTGCCGGGCACGGCGAGGTCGAGCACTGGGCCGACCCCCCGGCGGCGGGCGAGGAGAACCCGGCCCTGGCCGGACCGGCCGAGGAACTGGTCTGGCCGCTGCCGCTGGACGAGGACGCCCTGGCCCGGCGCCGGGCCGCCGCCGCCCGGGTCATGGCCCGGCTGGACGGCCGTCCGGAGGGTAGGCCGTCCGGCCGGCCGGACGCGCCGGGCGGGACGCCGGAGCGGGACGGCACGGACGCCCTCCCCGCCCGGCCGCTGCCGCGCCCGAGACCGCCCGCCGGTGAGCCGGCCGGACCGGACGCCCCGGAACCGGCCGAGGGGGAGGAGCTGGTGCCGGAGGAGGCGCGGCTCGTCGCCTCCTGGGACCGCGACCTGGAGGCGCTCGCCGCCGAGCTGCGCCGGGCGCGGTCGGGCGTACGGGAGGTGCCGCTGCCCCACTCCCTGTCCGCCACCCAGCTCGTCCGGCTGGCCGCCGATCCCGAGGGCTTCGCCCGGGAGCTGGCCCGGCCCATGCCGCAGCCGCCCCGGCCCGCCGCCGCCCGGCGCGGCGCCCGGTTCCACGCCTGGGTGGAGTCCCGCTTCGAGGAGCTGGAGCTCCCCCTGCTCGACCCCGAGGAGCTGCCGGGCGCGGACGGCGACCCCGGCGCGTACGGGAGCGGGAGCGCCGTGGAGATCGCCGACGAGAAGGACCTGGCCGCGCTCAAGGAGGCGTTCGCCCGTACCCCCTACGCACACCGCGCCCCGTACCGGGTCGAGGTGCCCTTCCGGCTCGTCCTCGCCGGGCGGGTGGTCCGCGGCCGGATCGACGCGGTCTACCGGGACGAGGACGGCCGGGGCTTCGAGATCATCGACTGGAAGACCGGCCGCTCCGGACAGGCCGACCCCCTCCAGCTCGCCGTCTACCGCCTGGCCTGGGCCGAGCGGCACGGGCTGCCGCTCGGGGCCGTGCGTGCCGCCTTCCTCCACGTCCGCAGCGGTGAGCTGGTCCGTCCCGCGGAGCTGCCGGGCCGGGCCGGGCTGGAGCGGCTGCTGCTGTACGGGTCCGTGGGACCCGGTGGCTCCGGCGGACCCCATGGACGCCACGGCCCCCACGGACCCCACGGACCCGGCGGACCCGCGGACGGAACCGGGCCGGACGGCCGGGAGGGCGCGGCGGCCGATTCCGGGCCGGGCGGGGCCTCCGGCTAGGCTCGGGGCATGAGCACCACCCCGGCCGTCCGCGGACACCGCCCGATCGCGCTCACCGCCACCGGTGGCATCGACCGCGCCGCCCACCACCGGCTGGACGAGGCATGGCTCGCGGCGGCCTGGAGCCATCCGACGACCCGCTGCTTCGTGGTCTCCGGCGGGCAGGCGCTGGTCGAGGACACCGGGGACGGCCGCGCCGAGCTGGTGACCATGCCGTCCTTCGACGCCCCCCTGACCGAGGCGCACCGCTACTTCCTCGGCATCGACGAGGAGGGTGTGCGCTACTTCGCGCTGCAGAAGGACGCGCTGCCGGGCCGGCTGGACGACGCGGCCCGTCCGGCGGGCCTGCGGGAGGCGGGCGCCCTGCTCTCCGAGCGGGACGCCCAGCTGCTGGTGCACGCGGTGGCCCTGGAGAACTGGCAGCGGATGCACCGCTTCTGCTCGCGCTGCGGCAAGCGCACGGTCATCGCCGCCGCCGGTCACATCCGCCGCTGCCCGGCCTGCGGCGGCGAGCACTACCCGCGCACCGATCCTGCCGTGATCATGCTGGTGACGGCCCCCGACGGCCGGGTGCTGCTGGGCCGCCAGGTGCACTGGCCCAAGGGCCGCTTCTCCACGCTCGCCGGCTTCGTGGAGCCGGGAGAGTCCATCGAGCAGGCGGTCGTACGGGAGGCGGGCGAGGAGGCCGGTGTCGTGATCGAGCGGGTGGAGTACGTCGCCAGCCAGCCGTGGCCCTTCCCCTCCAGCCTGATGCTGGGCTTCGTGGCGCACGCCGCCTCCACCGAGATACGGGTGGACGGCGAGGAGATCGAGGAGGCCCGCTGGTTCTCCCGCGCCGAGCTGCGCGCCGCGTTCGCCTCCGGCGAGGTGCTGCCGCCGTCGGGGGTCTCGATCGCGGCCCGGCTGATAGAGCTGTGGTACGGGGAGCCGCTGCCCGTGCGCTGACCGGGGACGGCCGCCCGCCGGCCCGTTCGTCCGTCGGGGCCCGGTCCGGCCCGCTGTCCTGCTCAGGGCTCCAGACCGCGCAGCAGCGCGGTGAGCCCTCCGGTGAACTCCCGCCCGGCGCCGACGTGCCGGGCGTCCCGGGCGGCCGCGGCCAGGTGGGGGAAGTCGGCCGCCGGCAGTTCGGGTACGGCCGCCGTGCCCCCGCCCGCCAGGGGCCCGAGGTGCTCCAGCTGGATAGCCCCGACGACGTGGCCGAGCAGCGCGCGCAGCGCCACGACCCGGCGCTCGCCGTCGAAGCCGGCCTCGGTGAGGACCGCCAGCACCGTCTCCGACCAGCGCAGCACTCCGGGGGAGGTGTGCCGGTGGAGGACCGTCAGCGGAACCGCGGACGGGTGGGCGGCCACGGCGTCGCGCAGCCGTCCGGCCAGGATTGCGATCCGTTCCCGCCACGGCAGGTCCGCGGGCGGCGGCTCGGCCTCCACGGCGCACAGCACGAGTTCCACGACGAGCTCCTCCAGCTGCTCGCGGTCCTCCACGTACCGGTAGAGCGCCATCGTGCTGACCCCGAGTTCCCTGGCGACCGTGCGCATCGACAGCCCGGCGAGGCCGTCGCGGTCGATGACGGCGAGGGCCGCGGTGGCCAGCCGGGTCGGGGTGAGGGAGCGGGGGCGGGGCATGACGGTTGACAGCGTACGGGATACGCCTACGCTGTTGGGTGTACGCCGTACACTTACGGCCCGTATCCCGGAGAGTGCCCGATGCGCAGATCAGTGAAACTGGAACCCGGATCGTCCGTCCCCGCCCGCACGCTCACCCCCGTCTCCGGCCCTCCGGCCGTGGTCCCCGACCCCGAACGGCTGGTGCACCTGCAGTTCCGGCGGTTCGCCGGCTGCCCGGTCTGCAACCTGCACCTGCGGTCCGTGGTGCGGCGCCACGCGGAGATCGAGGCGGCGGGCGTCCGGGAGGTGGTGGTCTTCCACTCGCACCCGGAGGAACTGGCGCCCTACGCGGCGGACCTCCCGTTCGCTCTCGTCGCCGATCCGGACAAGCGGCTGTACGCCGAGTTCGGGGTGGAGTCGGCGCCCCGCTCCCTGCTCTCCCCGCGCGCCTGGTGGCCGGTCGCCAGGGCGGTCGCGCGCAGTGCGCGGGCGACCGCCCTGGGGCGGGAGCGCAGGCCGCCGGTCAGACCGCACGGCGGCGCGCTCGGCCTCCCCGCCGACTTCCTGATCGCACCCGGCGGCCGGGTCGTCGCCGCCAAGTACGGCGAACACGTCTACGACCAGTGGCCGGTCGACGAACTGCTCACCCTGGCCGCCCGGTCCCGGCGGCCGTCCCCGACGCAGGAAGGCGCGTGACGGCCGCCGGCCCGGCCCGCACAGGCTGAGCGGCCTCTCGGTGTGGCACACCGCGCGCCGCACGGTGCCGGGGCACCGCCGGCACTCACGGAGGGAAGGGCCACGGGCAGATGGACGACCAGGTGTTCCTCGATCAGGTGGCCGACCGGCTCGCCGCGCTCCCCGGAGTCCGTGCCGTGACTCTCGGCGGCTCCCGTGCGCAGGGCGTCCACCGGCCGGACAGCGACTGGGACCTCGCGCTCTACTACCGGGGCGGCGCCGACCCCTTCGACCCCGCGGACCTGCGGGCGGCCGGCCGGCCCGGCGAGGTCTCGGAGCTCGGTGGCTGGGGCGGCGGGGTGTTCAACGGCGGTGCCTGGCTGACGGTCGACGGCCGCCGGGCGGATGTGCACTACCGGGATCTGGACGTGGTGGAGCACGAGATCACGGAGGCGGAGCGGGGTCGTTTCCGCATCGAGCCCCTGCTGTTCCACCTGGCCGGGATCCCCAGCTGTCTGGTCGTCGGCGAGCCGGCCCTGAGCCGGGTGCTCCGTGGCGTGCTGCCCCGTCCGTCGTACCCCGAGGCGCTGCGCCGGGCTGCCGCGGGGCGGTGGCGGGACACCGCCCGGCTCACCCTGTCCTACGCCCGGTACGGCCACGCGCCGCACGGCCGGCTCACCGAGGTCGCCGGGACGCCGGCCACCGCGGCCGTCCAGGCGGGGCACGCGGTACTCGCGGCCCGGGGCGAGTGGGTGACGAACGAGAAGCGGTTGCTGGAACGCGCCGGACTGCGCGGTGTGGACGGTGTCCTCGCGGGACTGGACACCGGTCCGGAGCGCCTGGCGGCGGCCGTCGGCACCGTCGGGGCACTGGTGGAGGAGGTGCTCCGGGAGGAGTTCGGCAGGGCGTTCGGGGAGCGACCCGGCGCGGCCGGCTGAGACGGACGTGCCCGGGGCGGCCCACCGCCTGCTCGCGGTGGGCCGCCCCGGGCACGGTGTCGGGCGTCAGGCGCCGATCTTCTGCCTGACCTGCGCGATCGACGGGTTGGGAAGGGCCGAGCCGTCGGGGAAGAGAACGGTCGGGACGAGCTGGTTGCCGTTGTTGACCTTCTCGACGAAAGCCGCGGCCTCCGGGTCGTGCTCGATGTTGACCTCGGTGTACGCGATTCCCTCGCGGTCCATCTGGCCCTTGAGCCGGCGGCAGTAGCCGCACCAGGTGGTGCTGTACATCGTCACCGTTCCCGCCATGGGTTCTCGCGCTCCTTCGTCCTCGGTCGTCGGCCTTCTCGGCTGTCGGCAACGGTGGAACGCCCGGCGGGCCGGGACCATTCCCGGCCCGCCGGGCCCGCCCGGCCCGCCGGGCCCGCCGCACCTTCCGGGCCTCCGCGGGTTTCGTGTGACGAATCCGGGGCGCCTGTGGACAACGGTTACGGGCCGCCGCGCGGACCTGGCAGCATGGCGGGGTGACAGCAGCAACGTCCTCCACTCTGTTCCCATCGGTTCCCGACTCCCCGGACGCGGTGCTCGAAGGGCTCGATCCCGAGCAGCGCGAGGTGGCGACGGCGCTGCACGGTCCGGTGTGCGTGCTGGCGGGCGCCGGTACGGGCAAGACGCGGGCGATCACGCACCGGATCGCGTACGGGGTGCGTGCCGGGATGCTCCCGCCCGCGAGCGTGCTGGCCGTCACCTTCACCAACCGCGCGGCGGGCGAGATGCGCGGGCGGCTGCGCCAGCTCGGCGCGGCCGGCGTCCAGGCCCGCACCTTCCACTCCGCGGCCCTGCGGCAGCTGCAGTACTTCTGGCCGAAGGCGGTCGGGGGCGAGCTGCCCCGGCTGCTGGAGCGCAAGGTCCAGCTCGTCGCGGAGGCCGCGGCCCGCTGCCGCATCCGGCTCGACCGCAACGAACTGCGGGATGTGACGGGCGAGATCGAGTGGGCCAAGACCACCCAGACGGTGCCGGAGGACTACCCGGCCGCGGTGGCGAAGTCCTTCCGCGAACCGCCCCGGGATCCGGCCGAGACCAGCGGGATCTACCGCCTCTACGAACAGCTCAAGCGCGAGCGCGCGGTGATCGACTTCGAGGACGTGCTGCTGCTGACGGTGGGCATCCTCCAGGACCGCCCCGACATCGCCGACACCGTGCGGGGGCAGTACCAGCACTTCGTCGTGGACGAGTACCAGGACGTCAGCCCGCTCCAGCAGCGGCTGCTGGAGCTGTGGCTGGGGGAGCGGGACACCATCTGCGTCGTCGGCGACGCCAGCCAGACGATCTACTCGTTCACCGGCGCCACCCCCGACCACCTGCTGAACTTCCGTGCCCGCCATCCCGACGCCACGGTGGTCAAGCTGGTGCGCGACTACCGCTCCACCCCGCAGGTGGTGTACCTGGCCAACGGGCTGCTGGCCCAGGCGAAGGGGCGGGCCGCCGAGCACCGGCTGGAGCTGGTCTCGCAGCGCGAGGCCGGGCCCGAGCCCGTCTACACCGAGTACGCCGACGAGCCCGCCGAGGCCGAGGGGGTGGCCCGCCGTATCCGGGAGCTGCTGGACGCCGGGGTCGCGGCGAGCGAGGTCGCGGTCCTGTACCGGGTCAACGCCCAGTCCGAGGTCTACGAGCAGGCCCTCGCCGACGCGGGGGTGCCCTACCAGCTGCGGGGCGCCGAGCGGTTCTTCGAGCGGCCCGAGGTGCGGGAGGCCGGGCTCGCCCTGCGCGGCGCCGCACGCGCCGGGAGCAACGACACGCTGCTGGCCGACGCCGTGGACCTGCCCTCCCAGGTGCGGGCGGTCCTCGGGGGCACCGGCTGGACGCCGCAGCCCCCGGCGGGCTCGGGCGCGGTGCGCGACCGCTGGGAGTCGCTGGCCGCCCTGGTCCGGCTCGCCGAGGACTTCGCCCGGGCCCGCCCGGCGGCGGCGCTGGGTGATTTCGTGGCGGAGCTGGACGAGCGGGCCGGCGCCCAGCACGCCCCCACCGTCGAGGGCGTCACCCTCGCCTCGCTGCACGCCGCCAAGGGCCTGGAGTGGGACGCGGTCTTCCTGGTCGGACTGACCGACGGCACGGTGCCGATCACCCACGCGAAGACGGACGAGCAGGTCGAGGAGGAACGCCGGCTGCTGTACGTCGGCGTCACCCGCGCCCGGCGGCATCTGTCCCTGTCCTGGGCGCTGTCCCGGTCGCCGGGCGGCCGCGGCAGCCGCCGTCCCAGCCGGTTCCTGAACGGCCTGCGCCCCGGCTCGTCGGCCGGCGGCGGGCGCGCGGGCGGTGGCGGGGGCGTCGAGCGCGGCGGCCGGTCGCGCAAACGCCGCGGGCCGGTGCGGTGCCGGGTCTGCGGGCGCACTCTCATCGATCCGGGCGAGATGAAGCTGATGCGCTGCGAGGGCTGCCCCTCCGACCTCGACGAGGAGCTGTACGAGCGGCTGCGCGAGTGGCGTTCGGGCCAGGCCCGCGAGCTCGGCCAGCCCGCGTACTGCGTCTTCACCGACAAGACCCTCATGGCGATCGCCGAGGCCGTGCCCGACAACGAGGCGGAGCTGGCGCGGATCCCGGGGGTGGGCGCGCGCAAGCTGCAGCGGTTCGGCGCGGAGGTGCTGGCCCTGTGCGCGGGCGAGGCGGTCGGGACGGACGGGACGGACGGGGACGAGGGGACAGGGGTGGGCGCGGAGGGCGCGGGAGAGGCGGGAGAGGGGCCGGAACGGGTCGCCGAACAACTGGACGAATAGGTTCCGGAATCTGTCACAGCGGCTGTTACGAAACCACGGGAAAAATAGTTTGCGCGCGCGGTGCGAAGCCTCATAGCCTTCACGGGCACGGAAGAGGGGAGGTCTTCTCCCGCAACCGCTTCCATGCTGTACTTGCCCTTGAACATCCGGACCGGCACGTCCTGCCGGTCCCCCGAAGACGCCGAGAGGAGGCGAGACCAATGGCCAGCATCACCAAGAAGGAACTGATCAGCCGTGAGGCCGTCGCCTCCTGCCTGCTCGGTTCCTGCCTGTCCGGCACCGGTGTCCTCGGTGTCGTGGCGGCCCGTCCGGTCTCCCTCGCGGTTCTTCCGACGATTCGTGAGCGTGTCGCCGGCGAGCGACCGATCCAGGCACCCGCGGTAGCGGCGGTGGCACAGGCGGATGCCTATGCCTTTACCGACGCGGCCAACGGTGCCGACAACGGACAGAAGCAGTCGCAGCACCACACGATGTGGGCCTTCCGTGGGCTCGAACCCTGGAGAGATCCAGCCTGATCGGCTGATCAGGTCGGCACCTTCCAGGGCCGCGGAACCCACACCGGGATCCGCGGCCCTTCTGTTTTCCCCAAGTGACCCGGTCACCAGCCGGGTCGAAGAGACGACACACAGACGAGGAACTCACCGCCGTGCACACCCAGACGCACGCCCCGTCCGTACAGCCCGACCCGATCAGCCCGCCCGAGACCACGGAGGACTCCTTGACCGCCCTCACCACGCTCACCGAGCTGGACGACGCCATCGAGCGTCTCGGTGTGGCCGTGCCCTGCCGCAGCTACGACCCGGAGGTCTTCTTCGCCGAGTCGCCCGCGGACGTGGAGTACGCCAAGTCCCTCTGCCAGACCTGCCCGCTGCGCGAGGCCTGCCTCGCCGGGGCCAAGGACCGCCGCGAGCCCTGGGGAGTCTGGGGCGGCGAGCTGTTCGTCCAGGGCGTCGTCGTGCCCCGCAAGCGGCCGCGTGGCCGCCCCCGCAAGAACCAGGTCACAGCATGAGGACCACCGGCACGATCGACCACCCTGCGACGCACGATCCCGCGCTGCGTCCCCTCCGGAAAACGGAAACCACGATGACCCTTCACAACGAGAACCACGCGAGCATCCAGCCCGACGCGACCGCCGTCTCCCGCCAGAACAGGAACCGTGACATGCAACTCATCCCAGAAGCCATGGCCCGTGTCCATATACAGGAACGGATGCGGGAGGCCCGGACCGAGCAGCTGAGCCACCGGGTGATCGCCGCCCGCCGCATGCAGCGCCGCGCCGAGCGGGCCTCCCTGCGGGCCCGCCGCGCGCTGGCCATGGCCGTCATGCAGTGAGCCGCCGGTGGCCGGTCCGGCACTGCCGGGCCGGCCACCGGCAGCCGTGGAGGCCGGTGCGGGCTGCCGGCACAGGAGAACCGGGGAGCCGGGGCGAAGGACCGCCCCGGCTCCCTTTCCCGGTGTCGCTCTCTTCGTTTCCCGGTGTCGCTTTCCGCGTTCTTCCGCGTTCTTGCGGGCCGGCCCTGCTCGGGACGCCTGCCCGCGGGGTGCCGGTGCCCGTCCCTCCGGCCGGAGGGACGGCAGACCGCTTTCCGGGCCCCTGATCCCGCCCGGCCGCTCCCGGTCTTCCTTGAGCTGCCTGCACGACCCGGGCCGGACCCCTGGACTTCAGGCCAGGGAGCCCGTCAAGCGGGAGTCTCCGTCATCTCCGCGCCGTCCTCCAGACCGTCCATGCCGTCCAGATCCGGGTCGGCGTCCTCCTCCGGCAGGAAGCCCGGCACCCACTCCTCCATCTCGTCACGCATGCGGACCTGCGCGCCGAGCTGGCACAGCACTCCGATCGTGCTGAGCGTCACCCGGTGGATCAGCAGGTACGAGGGCGGCAGGTTGAGCCGCTTGCCCAACTGGTAGGCGGGGGAGCGCGGATCGGCGATCCGGGTCGCCTGCTCGCGCATCCAGCCCCTGGAGAAGGTGAACTCCTCCATCTGCGCGGGTTCGATGATGGGCAGGAGGTAGTCCATCACCGCCTCCGGATCCAGCTCGACAGTCGGCTTGACGAAGCCCTCCTCGCACAGCAGCTCGTACACCGACGCCGCGTCGCCGTCGAGGGTCATCCGCAGTGTGGTGCCGATCGTCGGGGGCAGCCCCTCCGGCAGCCGGTCGACCGTGCCGAAGTCCATCACCCCCAGCCGCCACTCCTCCGGCGGGCCGTCGGGGGCGTCGTCGGTCAGCAGCCGGAAGTTCCCCGGGTGCGGGTCGGCGTGCAGCAGTCCGGTGCGGGCCGTGCCCGAGAAGAGGAAGCGGGCCAGTAGCTGCCCGGCCCGGTCCCGCTCGGCCTGGCTTCCGTCCCTGATCACCTCGGACAGGGGGACCCCTGTCAGCCACTCGGTGACCAGCACCTGGTCGCACTGGTACACCACCTCCGGCACCCGTACGTCCGGGTCACCGGCGAACTCCTCGGCGTACGCCTGCTGCGCCTGTGCCTCCAGGCCGTAGTCCAGCTCCTCGGTGACCCGGTCGCGCAGCTCCGATATCAGGGGCTTGACGTCCAGGCCCGGGACGAGCGGTCCCAGCAGCCGGGCGAAGCGCCCCAGCTGGTTCAGATCCGACACGAGCGCCTCGCCGGCGCCCGGGTACTGCACCTTCACCGCCACCGGGCGCCCGTCGTGCCAGACGCCGCGGTGCACCTGGCCGATCGAGGCGGCCGCCGAGGGCCTGTCCTCGAACTCCTCGAACAGCTCCCGCCAGTCCTCGCCCATCCGCTCGGCCAGCACGGCGTGCACGGTGGCCACGGGCATCGGCGGCGCCGCCTCCTGGAGCTTTGTCAGCGCCGCGCGGTACGGCCCGGCCACTTCCTCGGGGAGCGCCGACTCGAAGACCGACAGGGCCTGGCCGAACTTCATGGCCCCGCCCTTCAGCTCTCCGAGGACCTTGAACAGCTGCTCGGCGGTGCGCTGCTGCATCTCGTTCCCGACCAGTTCCGCGGAGTAACCGCCGATCCGCTTGCCCAGTCCCCAGGTCGCACGCCCCGCCATTCCCAGCGGCAGTGCGGCCAGCTTGGCGGTACGGGTGACGGCCTTGCGCGGAAGATCCGACATGTGCCCCTCCAACTTCCCGACAGCACGACCGAGTGGCAGCGCCGAGGACAGCGGTCATGTGGCCATTGTGGACCTCCGTGCCTCCTCCGCCGAGAGCGGGCGGCCACCCGGCACGGAATCCGTGGCGGAAGCGGACGCGGAAGCAGCGGCGGACACGGGGGCCGGCACGGGGGCCGACACGGATACCGCGCCGCACGGGCACTCCGGATGGGGCGGCACCGGCTCCGCCCCGGACCGCAGCCGGGGGAGCGTCCAGAGGTGCCTGGAGTCCGTGGCCCAGCTCTCGTCCCCGTCCAGGAAGTCCAGCGCGCAGCCGGCGGTGGCCCCCGCCACCACCGCCGCCAGCGCCACGTCGCAGGCGGGCACCCCCGAGCGCCGTGCCGACCGCCACTGCGCCACCAGCAGCGGCCAGGCGGGCTCCCGGTCGGCGTACCCGAGCATCAGGCACCCCGCGCACGCCGTGGCTCCCGGCAGCACCAGCGGACCCACGAAGCCGGTTCCCTCCACCACTCCCGCGTACAGATGCGGCCGCCCGGCACCGACCAGCTCCTCGGCCGCCGCCTGGTCCGGGGCGTAGGCGGCCAGCCCGTCGCGGGGCGCGATCACCACCAGGGCGGTGCCCGGGTCCGGTGCCGCGGGATCCGGCCCGGCCCGCCGGGAACCGGGAGCCGCCCGCCGCACCGCCCGGTCCGCGGCCGAGGTCCGCCGCTGGCCGCACTGGTCGGCCGCGACACCGCCCGGAGCGGTGTCCCAGGGCGCCACACAGCCCCCGTCCACCACCTCGACCCGCCCCACCCCGGCCGCCGACAGCAGCGCCGCCACCGCCGCCCCGACCCGGCCCGCGCCGCGCACCTGCACCCGGGCCTCCGCCCGGGCGGCCAGCCGCCGCACCGCGCCACCCGGCTCCGGCCGGAGCACCGAGAGGGAACCCAGATCCGGCCGGAGCCGGTCGTCCACCCGGGCCGCGGCCCGCCGGTGCGCGGTGGCGTCGTCCAGCAGCCCGGCGGCCGTGAGCCGGGCCACCAGCCGGTCGGCCGTGTCCGCCGCCAGGCCCATTCCCTCCGCGGCCCGCCTGAGCTGCGGCAGACTGCGTGTGCCGTCGAACAACTCCAGGAAACCGCCGGTCGCGGTGTCCAGTGGGCCCAGCAGCACCGCGTGTGCGGGAGTCACCCCGTACCGCACGGTGTGCCGGTCCCGCCAGGCGCGCCGCAGCGCCGGTTTGATCATCGGATGCACTCGGACCCCCGAATCCGCAGGGAGGAACACCGGCGGGCGCCGGTGGGAGGCGCCCGCCGCTTGCCGGACGGGTCCCAGCATGCGGCTCCGCCGACGACCGCCGCGGGGAGTTGTCCACAGGCCATGGCATCGGTCGTACTCGTCGTACCGGTGCTGCTCCGGTGCCGGATCCGGCACCGGAGCCGGTGTGTGCCGCGGCGCGCGGACGTCTCCCGCGCTCCGGGACCCGCGACACCGGCGCGTCCCGGGGACGTTTCCCCCCGATGCACCCGGGAGGCGGGACTTCCACCGACGTCAGCGGGTAACGTCGGGACGTGTCCGCCGACCCGCTGAACAGCCCCGAACCGCCGCACCGCGGCCCCGGTCCCGGCCCGGCCGCGGTGCCGGGCGCGGTCGAGGTGCGCCGCAGCTCACGGCGGCGGCGCACGGTCTCCGCGTACCGCGAGGGCGGCCGCACCGTCGTCCTCATCCCGGCCCGGATGTCCGAGGACGAGGAACGGCGCTGGGTGAGCGTGATGCTCGACAAGCTGGCCGCCCAGGAGAGCAGGCGGCGGCTCGACGACGGCGAGCTGGCCGAGCGCGCCGTACACCTGTCCCGGCAGTACCTCCAGGACTGTGCCCGTCCGGCCTCGGTCCGCTGGGTCACCAACCAGAACACCCGCTGGGGCTCGTGCACCCCCGCCGAGCGCAGCATCCGGCTGTCCCACCGCCTCCAGGGCATGCCGGAGTACGTCGTCGACTACGTCCTCCTGCACGAGCTGGCGCATCTGCTGGTCCCCGGCCACGGCCCGCGGTTCTGGCGGCTGTTGGACGCCTATCCGCGCACCGAGCGGGCCCGCGGCTTCCTGGAGGGCGTGGTCGCCGCCGAACGGCTGCCCAATCTTCCCTGTGACCAGGACGAGTGATACCGGGGAAGTACCGGTTAGCCTGGCGCAACGCAATTCACCGCTTCGGATGGGGGACGGTCGTTACGCATGGCCAGGGAATTCCAACGCGGCCACAAGGCCAGAATCAGCGATCTGACAGCCGGAACGGATCTGTACGTGGGCGTGCGTATCTCCGCGCCCGGGCTGACCTTCGACATCAGCTGCTTCGGCCTCGACGCCGATGAGCGGCTCTCCGACGACCGTTACTTCGTCTTCTTCAACCAGCCCGCCTCGCCGGAGGAGTCGATCCGGCTCCTGGGCGCGCAGGCGGGCGACACCGAGTCCTTCCGGGTGACGCTGGACCGCATCCCCGCGGACATCCGGAAGCTGTCCTTCACCGCCACGATCGACGGCGCCGGGCAGATGTCCCGGATCGACCCCGGCTACCTGCGGATCGTCGCGGGCGGCGAGGAGGTCGCGCGCTACGCGTTCGACGGGTCGGAGTTCACCACCGAGCGCGCCGTGATGCTCGGCGACTTCTACCTGAAGGACGTCTGGCGCTTCGCGGCCGTCGGACAGGGCTTCGACGGCGGTCTGGACGCGTTGCTGAAGCACTTCGGCGGCGAGGTCGCGGAGGAGCGGCCGGAGCCCCCGGTGCCCGCCCCCGCCGCCGCGGCGCCCGGGTTCGCCCCGCCCGCGGGACCGGCACCCGGCTTCGCGCCCCCGGCGGCGCCGCCCGCCCCTGCCCCGCAGGCACCGCCGCCCGCTCCGGCCCCGGCCGCGCCGCCCTTCGGGCAGCCCGGCCAGGCGCCGCCCTTCGGGCAGCCCGGCCAGGCGCCGCCCCCCGGCCAGCCCGCCCCGTCCCCGTACGGAGGCCCGCCGACCCAGCCGGGCTTCCCCGGCCAGGCGCCGCCTCCCGCGCCTCCCGGTCCGCCCGCGCCCCCGCCCACCGCTCCCACGATGCCCGGCGCTCCCACGATGCCCGGCGCGCCCGTGCCCAATCCCTTCGGGCAGCCGCAGGCCCCCCACCAGCCCCAGCAGCAGCCCTTCGGGCAGTCCGCCGGCCACCCGGGAGGCCCGCCCGGCGGCTTCCCGCCGGTGCCCCAGGGCCCGGCGGCCGGGATCGGCGCCGGACTGGAGAAGTACCGCGAGGCGCCCACCGGCCGGCGCTGGACCCTGCAGAACTCCGCGCTCGTCCGGGCCGACCTCGGCCACGACGGCCAGGGCGTCCTCGCCCGCCAGGGCAGCATGGTGCTGTACCAGGGCAAGGTCGACTTCTCCCACAAGAGCGCCGGATTCACCGGCCGGATCGTCGGCAACGCCACCGGCCAGGAGATGCAGCTGATGCGCTGCACCGGTCGCGGCCAGGTGTTCTTCGCCGAGAACGCCGCCCACGTCCACCCCGTCGAGCTCCAGGGTGACGGCATCTGCGTCTCGGCCGACAACGTGCTCGCCTTCGACGAGGGCCTCCAGTACGAGGTGCGCCGGATCGAGGGCCACGGCATCCCCGGCGGCGCCCTGTTCACCATGCAGTTCCAGGGCACCGGCACCGTCGTGGTCAAGACGCAGGGCACCCCGGTCGTCCTGCCCGTCACCCCGACGACCTTCGCGGACAGCCAGGCCGTCGTCGCCTGGTCCGCCGCCGTCCAGGTGATCATCTCCAGCCAGGTGCGACTGCGCCGCAACGCCTATCCCGGACACAGCGGGGAGACCGTGAACCTCCAGTTCCGCGGCGCGCCCGGCAACTTCGTCGTCGTCCAGCCCTACGAGGTCTGAGGGAGCCCGTCATGAACCAACCAGTGATCCCGGAGATCTCGGGCTACGCCCCGACCCCGCCCGCCGCCCGGATGGAGAACCACGGCGCGCACATGGTGAAGATCGCCATGGCGAGCGGCCAGGACGTCTTCGCCCGCACCGGGTCGATGATCGCCTACGAGGGCTTCATCCAGTACGAGGCCAACCCCCCGGCGGTCCGCCAGGCGGCCTCCCAGTGGCTCACCGGAGAGGGCACCCCGGTGATGAAGTGCAGCGGCGACGGCGTCCTCTACCTCGCCGACTACGGCGCCGACGTGGTCTGCCTCAACCTGAACAACGAGGCCCTCTCCGTCAACGGCACCAACCTCCTCGCCTTCGACGCCCATCTCCAGTGGGGCGTCGAGCGGGTCAAGGGGCTGGCGAAGTTCGCCGGTCAGGGCCTGTTCAACGTCGGCCTCTCCGGCACCGGCTGGGTCGCCCTCACCTCCCGCGGCACCCCCATCGTGGTGGACTGCGGGCGCGGCGAGGACGAGACCTACGTCGACCCCGACGCCCTGGTCGCCTGGTCGAGCGGGCTGAAGATCAAGAGCAAGCGCACCATGAAGGCGAGCGCGCTGATCGGCCGCGGCAGCGGCGAGGCGTACCAGATCGCCTTCTCCGGCCAGGGCTTCGTCGTCGTACAGCCCAGCGAGGACAGCACCGACCGCCTGCGCGTGCGGGGCTGAGGGGGAAGGAAGAACCATGCAGAGTCCGCTCTTCGCGTACACCGAGGTCACCAGTCAGGAGCGCTACGCCCTGCAGAACCCGCAGCTGCTGCGGGTCCGGCTCGACGGCCAGGACGACGTGCTCGCCCGCAAGGGCGCGATGGTCGCCTACGAGGGCCTGCTGGAGTTCGACGGCGAGTACCAGGCGCACGGGCGCCGCCGCAGGCAGTCGCGCGCCAAGGAGAACCTGGAGCTGATGCGCTGCTCCGGGCAGGGCACGGTCTACCTGGCCAACCTCGCCCAGTACGTCCACGTCATGGACGTGGACTCCGCCGAGGGCCTGACGGTCGACAGCTCCTACGTCCTGGCCCTGGACTCCGGCCTGAACTGGGAGGTGATCGCGGTGGACAGCCAGTTCGGCATCTCCGGCTCCGGCGCGTACAACCTCAACATCACCGGCCGCGGCAAGGTCGCCCTGATGACCTCCGGCCAGCCGCTGGCGCTCCAGGTCACCCCGGAGCGGTACGTCAACGCCGACGCCGACGCGGTGGTGGCCTGGTCCAGCTCGCTGCGGGTGCAGATGCAGGCCCAGACCAGTTCCCAGAGCGTGTTCCGGCGACGCGGCAACACCGGGGAGGGCTGGGAGCTGAGCTTCATGGGCCAGGGCTTCGCCCTCGTCCAGCCCAGCGAACTGCTCCCCCCGCAGAACGCGGTGACCGGCCAGGGCGTACGGGCGCAGTACGGCGTGGGCCGGCAGGGCGCGGCCGGTCAGAACCCGGGCAACATCTTCACCAACCGGTAGGGCCGGCCCTGCCGGCCCAGGGGCCGCGCCCGCGCGCCCCGCGCCACCCCGGTGGGTGGGCGCGGGGCGCGCGGGCTCACAGCAGCGCGCGGGTGCGGTCCGCCAGCCGGACGACGGAGTCGTCGGCCACGTCCGCCACCTCGTGCCAGCCGAACCAGCGCAGCTCCAGCGACTCCTCGCTGACCGCCTCCAGGGCGCCCTCGGGCGCCAGGACGGCGTACTGCACGTCCAGATGCCAGGCGCAGGGCGTCAGATGCCGGTCGAGCCGCACCGGGCCGCCCGGCAGCGGGACGAGCCCGGTGATGCCCGACTCCTCGGTGGCCTCCCGCAGGGCGGCACCGGCGAGCGTGGTGTCACCGGGCTCGCAGTGCCCGCCCGTCTGGAGCCACATCCGCAGCTTGCGGTGGAGCGTCAGCAGCACCCGCCCGCGGCGGGGGTCCACCACGAGGGCGCTCGCCGTGAGGTGACCGTCCGCACAGGACTTCCACATCCCGTCGGGGTGGGCGGCCAGGTGGTCGCCGTACGCCAGCCGCAGCGTGTGCTGCGTGTCGTCCGGCGCGGGCCACTCCTTCAGGACCCGCGCCGCGTCCTCGTGCAGGCTCACCGGGCGCCGCCGGTACCGTTCCCGTCGTCCCCGTTCCCGTCGTTCCCGTCGTTCCCGTCGTTCCCGTCGTCCCCGGCGGCCCCGCCGTCCCGCCCGTCCCCGCGCTCCCCGTCGTCCTGACCGTCTCCGCCGTCCTTGCGCAGCAGCCCCTCCAACTCCGAGAAGTCGAGCTGCTCGCGGTGGACGAAGCCGTCCGGGTCGTCGAGGTCCTCGGCGGTCGGCAGCATGTCCGGGTGGGCCCACAGACCGTCGCGGCCGTCCAGCCCGCGGGCGTCGGTGAGCGAGGCCCACAGCCGGGAGGCGTCGCGCAGCCTCCTGGGCCGCAGTTCCAGACCGATCAGGGTGGCGAAGGTCTGCTCGGCCGGACCGCCGGTGGCGCGGCGGCGGCGCAGCGTCTCGCGCAGTGCCGCCGCGGACGGCAGATGCGGCTCCGCGGCGGCGTGCACCACCGCGTCCACCCAGCCCTCGACGAGGGCGAGTGCCGTCTCCAGCCGGGCCAGGGCCGCCTTCTGCTCGGGGGTGTCCTGCGGCCGGAACATGCCCTCCTGCAGCGCCTCCTGCAGCTCCTCCGGGCGTGACGGGTCGAGCTGCCCGACGAGGTCCTCCAGCCGGGCGGTGTCCACCTTGATCCCCCGCGCGTACCCCTCGACAGCGCCGAACAGGTGCGAGCGCAGCCACGGCACATGGCCGAACAGCCGCTGGTGCGCCGTCTCGCGCAGCGCCAGGTACAGCCGCACCTCGTCCAGCGGAACGCCCAGGTCCTTGCCGAAGGCCGCGACGTTGAGCGGCAGCAGGGCGGCCTTGCCCGCCGGGCCCAGCGGCAGCCCGATGTCGGTGGAGCCCACCACCTCGCCGGCCAGCACACCCAGCGCCTGCCCGATCTGGGTGCCGAACATCGCACCGCCCATGGAGCGCATCATGCCGAGCAGCGGGCCCGCCATGGCCTGCATCTCCCCGGGCAGCACACCACCCATGGCCGCCCCGACCTGCTCGGCGACCGGGTCGACCAGTTCCTTCCAGACCGGCAGGGTGGCCTCCACCCACTCGGCGCGGCTCCAGGCGACCGCCGAGCCCGCCCCGGAGGGCAGCGAGGTCACCCCGTCCAGCCACAGGTCGGCCAGCCGTACGGCCTCCTCGACGGCCACCCGCTCCTGCGGGCCGACACTGGCGTCCTTGGTGCCGTCCGGGGTGCCCGCGGCGACGGTCTGCCGGGCGATGTCCTTGGCCATGTCCCAGTTGACCGGACCGCCCTCGTAGCTGAGCATCTGGCCCAGCCGCTGGAAGGCGGCGCCCAGATCGTTCGGGTCGAAGCCGCCGGGGCCGCCGCCCAGTGAGCCGAACATCGCCGCGAGCGGGTTGTCGGCGCCACCCTGGCCGCCGAACCCGAACGGGTCCGACCCCTGGCCGCCCTGGCCGCCCTTCTTCCGGCCGTCGTCGCCCTCCTCCGGTTCCTCGGGCGGAAGGCCGAATCCGAATGGGATGTCACTCACGGGGTTCCTCGGCTCTGCTGGATGGGACGGATGGGATGGACGGGACGGGTGGGACCGCGGCCGGTCGGCGCGCGGCGCGGGTGCGCGACGGTGACCCTTACGTCCAGCCTAGACACCTCTCGTGCAGGATGGACCCTGCGTACGTCGTACCAGAGACAACCGGGGGAGACACCGGGTGAGTTCCCAGGAGTCAAACGTTCGCGGTCCGCGTAACGGTGCCGCGGGCCGTGCCGTCGCGGTCACCGGTGCCGCGTCGGGGGTCGGCGCGCTGCTCACCGAGCGGCTGGTGGCCTCCCCCGAGGTGGGGCGGGTCGTCGCCATCGACGAGCGGCACGGCGGCACGGAAGGCGCGCGGTGGCACGTCCTGGACGTGCGGGACCCGGCCGTCGCCGACCGGCTGCGCGACGACGGCGGCCCGGTGGACACCGTGGTGCATCTCGCCGTCGACCTGGATCTGGAGACCGACCCCGCCGCCCGTACCGCCTACAACGTCCGCGGCACCCAGACGGTGCTGACCGCGGCCGCCGCCGCGGGGGTGCGCCGGGTCGTGCTGTGCACCTCGGCGATGGTCTACGGGGCGCTGCCCGACAACGACGTGCCGCTGGCCGAGGACGCCGAACTGCGGGCGACCGCCGAGGCCACCGGCGTCGGCGACCTGCTGGAGATCGAGCGCCTCGCCCGGCGCGCGCCCCGCGCGCACCCCGGCCTGAACGTCACCGTGGTGCGTCCCACCGTGCTGGTCGGTGGCGTGGACACCGCCCTGACCCGCTACTTCGAGTCGCCGCGCCTGCTGGTCGTGGCCGGCTCCCGGCCCCGCTGGCAGTTCTGCCACCTCGAGGACCTGGCCAGTGCCCTGGAGTACGCGGCCCTGGAGAAGGCCGAGGGCGAGCTGGCGGTCGGCTGCGACGGCTGGCTGGAGCAGGAGGAGGTCGAGGAACTGTCCGGAATCCGCCGCATGGAGCTGCCCCCGGCCGTGGCGCTCGGCGCGGCCTCCCGGCTGCACCGCCTGGGACTGACCCCCTCCCCGGCCGGTGACCTGGCGTACACCATGCACCCCTGGGTGGTCAGCGGCTCCCGGCTGCACGAGGCGGGCTGGCGGCCGAAGTGGACGAACGAGCAGGTGCTGGCCGAGCTGCTGCACGAGGTGGCCGGACGGCACACCGTCGCGGGGCGGCGGCTGGGCCGCAAGGACGCCACCACGCTCGGCGCCGCGGGCGCCACCGTGGCGCTGGTGGGCACCGCGGCCCTGGTCCGCCGCGCCCGCAGGACCCGCCGCCGGATGTGACCGCGATGTGACCGGGCCCCGGCGGACGCGCCCCGGCGCGGACACGGCGGTAAGCCGCCGTGCCGTGTGCCGGGTCCGTGGGGCACCATGACCCCATGCCACAGACGTACGACCATCCAGGCGAACGGGCGGCGTCCGATCCGATCCGGCTGCTCGCGATCCGTGACACCCCGCTCTCCGTGGACGAGGTCCTCTCGGCCGCCGGCGACTCCGCCGCGGGCGGTACCGCGCTGTTCGTCGGCACGGTCCGCGACCACGACGGCGGTACCGGCGTGACCGGGCTCTCCTACTCCTCGCATCCGACGGCCGAGGCCGAACTCCGCCGTGTCGCGGAGAAGGTGGCCGCCGACTTCCCCGTCCGGGCGCTCGCCGCGGTGCACCGGGTGGGTGACCTGTCGATCGGCGACCTGGCGGTGGTGGTCGCCGTCTCCTGCGCGCACCGCGCCGAGGCCTTCGAGGCGTGCCGCCGCCTGATCGACGACCTGAAGCACCAGGTGCCGATCTGGAAGCACCAGACCTTCACCGACGGCACCGACGAATGGGTCGGCGCGTAGCGCTGTCGTTGTGGGGTGGTGGTCGGGTGACGGGTGGGCGGGTCGGCGCGTAGCGCTGTCGTTGTGGGGTGGTGGTCGGGTGACGGGTGGGCGGGTCCTCGCACGGCCGCCGGTGCCGGGAGCGGCAGGTTTCCGGGACACGGGCCACCCTGCCGGAGCCGTCGGTCCGCCGGGGATCTAGTCTGCTCATAGGCCGGTTTTGGCGTATTCGAGGAATCGGGAGGTCGCTGTGGCGGTACTCGCCTGGTTGCTGATTCCGTTCGCCGCCGCGGTCGGGGCGGCCGTCTGGTCCGTCTGGGCCGCCCGGAGGCCC
Organism: Streptomyces carminius; assembly: GCF_002794255.1. Classification (GTDB taxonomy): domain Bacteria; phylum Actinomycetota; class Actinomycetes; order Streptomycetales; family Streptomycetaceae; genus Streptomyces; species Streptomyces carminius. The sequence continues at coordinate 358,325 of NZ_PGGW01000060.1, read as the reverse complement.
AGCGGCGCCGGGGACGCCGAGGGGGTCGCCGGGTACGAGGCGTTCCGCGCGGCCATGGAGCGGCCCCACGGGCTTCCGGACGCACGGGCGCGCCGGCGGGAGGGTCCCGCGGACTCCCGTCCCGCGGTCACCCCGGCAGCCGACTGACAGGGCTGTCCCGTACTGTCGTGGCATGCCACGCAGGACCGCGACGATGCTCACCTCCACCCTGCTGCTCATAGCCGTCCTCTGCGCCGGGGCCCTGATCAGGGTTCCCTACGCGGAGATGTCCCCCGGGCCCACGGTCAACACGCTCGGTGAGCACGGCGGCAAGCCGGTGCTGAGCGTCGAGGGCAGAAAGACGTACGAGAGCTCCGGACACCTCAACATGACCACCGTCCGGGTCACCGGCGCGGACTACCGGATGAACCTCGTGGAGGCCGTCCACGGCTGGCTGGCGGACGACAGCGTGGTCGTCCCGCACGAGACCCTCTACCCCGGCGACAAGTCGGCCGAGGAGGTGCGGGAGGAGAACGCCGAGGAGTTCAGCCAGTCACAGGAGAGCGCCAAGGTGGCCGCCCTGCGGGAACTGGGGATCCCGGTCGGTGAGCGGGTGGTCGTCGCCTCCGTGGTAAAGGGCACGCCGGCCCAGGGCCGGCTCCACGCCGGGGACGTGATCACGGCCGTGGACGGGAAGCCGGTGGAGCGGCCGGGTGACGTCGCCACTGTGGTGACCGAGCACGGGCCCGGCGAGGAGGTGGTCTTCACCGTCGTCCCGGCCAAGCGCGCGGAGGAGGCCGAGAAGAAGGGCGAGGAGCTCACCGGGGGCCGGGAGGTCACCGTCACCACCACCGCGGCCGAGGACGACCAGCGGGCCATCGTCGGGATCCGGGCGGGCCTCGACCACACCTTCCCGTTCGAGATCGACATCCGGCTCGCCGACGTCGGCGGTCCCAGCGCCGGGCTGATGTTCGCCCTCGGCATCATGGACAGGCTCACCCGTGAGGACCTCACCGGGGGCGAGTTCGTGGCCGGTACGGGCACGATCGACGGCGAGGGGAAGGTCGGCCCGATCGGCGGCGTCCAGATGAAGACCGTCGCCGCCCGGGAGGAGGGCGCCGAGTACTTCCTCACGCCCGAGGCGAACTGCGCCACCGCCGCCCGGTACGTCCCCGACGGTCTGACCCTGGTGAAGGTCGGCACGATCGACGACGCGCTGGCGGCCCTGGCGGACATCAGGGAGGGGGACACCGCCGCCCTGCCGCGGTGCGCGGCGGACTGACCCGGTCCCCCTCCCTTCCCGCCCCTTCCGTTTCCTCTTCTTCCTCTCGCTCTCCGTCTTCCTCCTGTCCCTGTCCCTGCCTCTGTCCCTGCCTCTGTCCTGTCCCTGTTCCCCGCGCCGTCCCCGGTCTCAGTCGGCGAAGGTGCCGGCCAGCGCCTCGGCGAGCCCCGGCACCAGGTCCGGGCCGGTCAGCACCTCGGTCGGCGAGTCCTTCTCGCGCAGCCGCAGGGCCGTCTCCCGGGCGCCGTCCCGCAGCACCGCCACGGTCATCCGCACCTCCCGGCGCTCGGGGTGCTCGGCGACCCAGCGCGCCAGTCGCTCCTCCGCGCCCTCCTCCTGGAGCTCCCGGGGAACGGAGGTCTCGGCCGACGGAGGCAGCATCAGCCGCTCCACCGTCATCGCGCACCCGGCGACCGCGTCGGGCCAGGCGATGGTGCCGAGGAACTCGTCGAGCGGTACGCCGGCGGGCAGCTCGTCCTGCTCGACCGGGGTGAGGGCGGCGGGGGCGGCACCGCTGCCGCCGTCCCGGCCGGCCGGATCGTCCTGGCCGTCCCCGCCCCCGCTCCCGCCGCCGAGCCCGAGCCGGTCGGCCAGCACGGGCTCCTCGGTGCGCAGCCGGTCGGTGTCCACCAGGGCGAACAGGCGGGCGGGCTGGTCCCAGCCCAGGCCCGCGGCGTACTCGTCGATCTCGAGCACCGCGCGGGTCAGCGGGCTGGCGGCGAGGGGTGTGCCGTCGTCGGTGATGTTGTCCATCCTCATATCGTGCCGCCGAACACCCCGAGAACGGGAACCGGGTAAAGCTTGAGTAAGTTGCATGGGTGGGGCCCTAGCATTCGGGGCCTGTTCCATCCGCTGCGAATCTTCGAGGTGCGCACCTTGGCTTTCCAGATGCCGGACCGGGGCTCAGGCGGGCCCACCGGACCACGGATCAGTGTCGGCAGGCCCTCCAGGCGCGCCAAGACCCTGCTGATGACAGCGGGCGTGCTCGCCGTTCTGGCCATGCTTTTCGTCATGTTCGCCGGGTTCTGGACCGACTGGCTGTGGTATCGGTCCGTCCAGTACACCAATGTCTTCACCACCACCCTGTGGACCAAGATCGGCATGTTCGCCGTCTTCGGTCTCCTGATGGCCGGAGCCGTCGGTGTCAACATCTGGCTGGCCCACCGGCTGCGGCCCCCGCTCAGCGCGATGTCGCTGGAGCAGCAGAGCCTGGACCGCTACCGGATGGGCATCGCCCCGTACAAGAAGTGGGTGCTGCTGGGGGTCACCGCGCTGGTGGGGCTGATCGCCGGCGCCTCCGCGGCCGGCCAGTGGCGCACCTGGCTGCTGTGGGTGAACGGGGTCCCCTTCGGCACCGCGGACCCCCAGTTCGGCAAGGACGTCTCGTTCTACGCGTTCGACCTGCCCTGGTACCGCTTCCTGCTGAGCTTCGGCTTCGCGGCCGTCGTGCTCTCCCTGCTGGCCGCCGCGCTGGTGCACTACCTCTACGGCGGGCTGCGGCTCACCACCCCGGGCGCCCGGGCCACCTCCCAGGCCACCGGCCACCTGTCGGTGCTGCTCGGGCTCTTCGTCGCGCTCAAGGCGGTGGCGTACTGGCTCGACCGCTACGGCCTGGCGGTGAAGTCCGGCGACTTCAAGGCGACCGACAACTGGACGGGCCTGCGGTACGTGGACGCCAACGCGTACCTCCCGGCGAAGACGATCCTGTTCTTCATCGCCGCGATCTGCGCGGTGCTCTTCTTCGCCACCCTGTGGCGGCGCACCTGGCAGCTGCCGGTGATCGGCTTCGGCCTGATGGTCCTCTCGGCGATCCTCATCGGCGGCCTCTACCCGGCGATCGTGCAGAAGTTCCAGGTCCAGCCGAACGAGCAGGCCAAGGAGACGCCGTACATCAAGAAGAACATCGACGCCACCCGGGACGCGTACGACATCGCGGACTCGGAGGTCTCGGACTACGAGGGCCAGAGCGAGGCGAGCAACGAGGAGCTGCGCGAGGCGGCGAACACCACCGCCAGCATCCGGCTGCTCGACCCGAACGTGGTCTCGCCCAGCTTCCAGCAGCTCCAGCAGGTCCGTAGCTACTACCAGTTCCCGGCCACCCTGGACGTGGACCGGTACACCACCGAGGACGGCGCGGAGCAGGACACCGTCATCGGTCTGCGCGAGATCAACATCAACGGCATCACCGAGCGCAACTGGATCAACGACCACTTCAAGTACACCCACGGCTTCGGCATCGTGGCCGGCAAGGGGACCGAGGTGGCCTCGACCGGCGCGCCGGAGTTCATCGAGAAGAACCTCCCGCCGACCGGCGAGCTCGGCGAGTACGAGCCGCGGGTCTACTACGGCGAGAAGACCACGCAGTACTCCATCGTCGGCGGTCCCCAGAAGGAACTGGACTACATCTCCGGCAGCGAGGAGAAGACCTACAGCTACAAGGGCGACAGCGGGGTCAGCCTGGAGAGCCCGGTGAACCGCGCCGCCTACGCCGTGGCCTTCGGCGAGCCGCAGATCATGTACTCGGGGGCGATCGGCGATGGCTCACGGGTCCTGTACAACCGCACGCCCAAGGAGCGCGTCGAGGCGGTGGCTCCCTGGCTGACCATCGACGGCGACCCGTACCCGGCGGAGGTGGACGGGCGCATCCAGTGGCTCGTCGACGCCTACACCACGACCAACCAGTACCCGTACTCGTCCCGTACGACCCTGGGCGAGACCACGGCCGACGCGCTGACCGATGGCCAGCGCTCGGTCATCGCCCAGCAGAACCGGGTCAACTACATCCGCAACTCGGTCAAGGCCACCGTCGACGCCTACACGGGCGACGTGAAGCTGTACCAGTGGGACACCAACGACCCGATCCTGAAGACCTGGATGAAGGCCTTCCCCGACACGGTCGAGCCGCGCGGGGAGATCGGCGACGAGCTGATGGCGCACTTCCGCTACCCGCAGGACCTGTTCAAGGTCCAGCGCGAGCTGCTGACCCGCTACCACGTCACCAGCGCCAGCCAGTTCTACAGCGGCAGTGAGCGCTGGCAGGTGCCGGACGACCCGACGCACAAGGGCAACGCGGTCCCGCCGTACTACCTCAGCATGAAGATGCCGGACCAGGAGGAGCAGACCTTCTCCCTGACGACGACCTTCAACCCCAGCGGGCGCGAGACCCTGGGCGCCTTCATGGCGGTCAACGCGGACGCCCGCAGTGAGGACTACGGCACGATCAGGATCCTGAAACTGCCGTCCAACACCACGGTCTCCGGTCCACAGCAGGTGCAGAGCCGCTTCAACTCCGACACCGACATCGCGAACGAGATCAACATCCTCCAGCGCGGTGACTCGGAGATCGAGTACGGCAACCTGCTCACCGTGCCGCTGGAGGGCGGACTGCTCTACGTCGAACCGGTCTACGTCCGCGGTGCGGGCACCAACTACCCGCTGCTGCGGAAGGTGCTGGTGACCTACGGCGAGGAGACCGCCTTCGAGGACACCCTCGGCGAGGCGCTGAACGTGGTCTTCGGCGTCGACGGGACGGAGGGGACCCCGGGTGAGGAGGAGCAGCCCCCCGGCGACGAGGAGGAGCAGCCCGGCGGGGAGGAGCAGCCCGGCGGGACTCCCGCCGATCCTCCGGCCTCCGAGGACCCGACCGTGCAGGAGGCCCTCCAGGACGCCCAGGAGGCGTTCGAGACGGGCCAGGAGGCACTGGCCGAACAGGACTGGGAGGCCTACGGCCAGGCGCAGCAGGACCTGGAGGACGCGCTCCAGCGGGCCGCCGAGGCGGAGCAGTCCGCGGATGGCGGCGCCGAAGAGGGTCGCCGGGAGGAGTGAACCGGGGGTGAGCGGGCTCCCTCCGCGCCGTGGTAAGGTTGTGAACACAACGGCGCGGGGTGGAGCAGCTCGGTAGCTCGCTGGGCTCATAACCCAGAGGTCGCAGGTTCAAATCCTGTCCCCGCTACTGACGAAGAGGGACCCGGAGTCATCGACTCCGGGTCCCTCTTCCGTGTGTTCTCCCCCGTGTGGGGGATGTGAGGACGTATGTGCCCGACGGCCGTTTGCGTTTGGGCAGTTGCTCTATCGGGAAGTCGACAAAACGCTGAAGTGACTTGGCTGTCGACGGTATACCAGGTGTACGCGGGTTGCGGGTGGTGCGACGATGGGCCTCATGGGGGACAAGGTGAGACTTGAGGGCGTGGGTGGTGGTGTGAGTCGTACCGACACCCGCGCCGCTCATGGTGCCCGCACCGCCCGCGGAGTTCATGAGGTCCCCGAGGTCCCCGAGGCCCCCGAGGCCCACCACACGGACACAGACACGGACGCCGACACCGCCGCCGCCAGCGCGCTCGGGGCCCGACTGCTGCGCCGGGGGGACCTGGAGGGCGCCGAGCCGCAACTGCGCGCGGCCACCGCCGCCGGTGACCGGGCCGCCGCGAACAACCTGGGAGTCCTGCTCCACCAGCGCGGTCTGCGCGAGGAGGCCGCGGGCTGGTGGCGGATAGCGGCCGTCGCCGGATCGGCCGCGGCGGCCCACTCCCTGGGCCGTCACCACCGCGAGCGCGGTGACGAGACGACCGCCGAGTACTGGCTGCGGCAGTCCGCCGAGTCCGGGCACATCCTCGGCGCGTACGCCCTCGCGGACCTGCTGGAGCACCGCGGCGAGGACGGTGCCGAGGAGTGGTTCCGGGTCGCCGCCGAGCGCGGTCACCGCGAGGCGGCGTACCGCCTCGCCCGGATCCTGGTGCGGCGCCCGGACGGGGATGCCGAGGCCGGGCAGTGGTACCGCCAGGCCGCCGCCCGCGGCCACCGGCGTGCCGCGCTGCGGCTGGGTGAGCTCCTGGAGGAGCGCGGCGAGTCCCAGGAGGCGGCCCGCTGGTACCTGACGGCCGCCAAGGAGGGGGAGCCGCGCGCCGCCTGCGCGCTGGGCTTCCTGCTGCGGGACGCGGGTGACACCGACAGCGCCGCCGAGTGGTGGCGCCGGGCCGCCCTGGACGGCGACGGCAACGCGGCCAACGCCCTGGGCGCACTGCACGCCGAGCGCGGCGAGCGGCAGTCCGCGGAGCGCTGGTACCGCGCCGCCATGGAGGCGGGCGACATCAACGGCGCCTTCAACCTGGGGCTGCTGTGCGCCGCCCAGGGCCGTACCGCCCAGGCCGAGCAGTGGTACCGCCGTGCCGCCTACGCCGGGCACCGCGAGGCCGCCAACGCGCTCGCCGTACTGCTGCTGCAGCACGGGGACGCGGCGGGCGCCGAGCCGTGGTTCTCCAAGGCCGCCGAGGCCGGCAGCGTGGACGCCGCGTTCAACCTCGGCATCCTGCACACGGGCCGCGGCGAGGAAGCCCTGGCCAGGCAGTGGTACGAGCAGGCGGCGGCGGCCGGTCACACCGAGGCCGCGCTCCAGGTGGGCATGGCGCTGCTGCGCGAGGGCGACACCCGCACCGCCGAGCGGCACCTGCGCCGCGCGGCCGGGGGCGGCAGCGTGGAGGGCGCCTTCCGGCTCGCCGCGCTGCTGGAGCGCCAGATGCCGACGGCGGACGCCCTCGACCCGCAGGGCCCGCCCGCCGAGTACGAGGAGTGGTACGAGCGGGCCGCCGAGCAGGGGCACCGGCGCGCACAGGTCCGGCTGGGCATGTATGCGTCGGCACGCGGTGATGTGGTGCGGGCCGCACGCTGGTACCGCACCGCCGCGGAGGCGGGCAGCCGCAGCGGCGCCTTCAACCTGGGGCTGCTGCTGGCCCGGGAGGGCAGCGAGCCGGAGGCCGCCCTGTGGTGGACCCGCGCCGCCGAGGCCGGCCACGGCCGGGCCGCTCTGCAGCTCGCGCTGCTCAACGCCCGGCGCGGCGACCTGGCGGCGGGCCGGCACTGGTGCGCCCGTGCGGTCGAGCTGGGCCCGCCGGAGGTCGCGGAGCGCGCCGCCCGGCTGAGCGAGGCGCTCCACGAGGAGCTGACGGCCTGAGCGTCCCGGGACTTCCGGGGCGCTCGGTGCCCGCGGGTCCGGTGCTCCCGTGCGGTCCCGTGCGGCCCCGCGCGGTCCCGGCGGCGGTGATTTGCACGGGCGGCGGAATGGGGTTAAGGTTGTGAACACAACGGCGCGGGGTGGAGCAGCTCGGTAGCTCGCTGGGCTCATAACCCAGAGGTCGCAGGTTCAAATCCTGTCCCCGCTACCACTGACGGTGGCCCGGATCCCCAGGGATCCGGGCCACCGTCATATGTGTCGGTCGTATGTGCTGTGTGCGCCGTGCGGGGCTCCCGGCGGTGGGCTTGGGCGGAGGCGCAGGAGGGGCACAGCCCCCGGAAGGCGACCGTCGCCTCGCCGGGCGTGCGGCCAAAGCGCTCCGTCCCGGGGAGCAGGGCCGGCGGGTCCCCCGAGGGGCGGACGTCGCGGGTCGCCCCGCACTTCGAGCAGACCAGGTCTTCGCCGAGGCCGGGCAGTCGGTCTTCTCCCAGCACCGCTTCGTGCCGGGCATCGGTCCGTCCCCGGACGAGACGCTCCAGGGCCGGCTGTCCGCCTGCGGCGCGCGCACCCTACCGGGTGGGCGTCACGCCGACCGGCTGCCGGTGAGCCGTCCGCGCGCCACCGAGGCCCGCGGCCACGGCCGTGACGGCTTCCTGTGCGACGGCCGCCACGGCCGGACGGGGAACTACGGCCCGGCAGCTCCGGGAGGCCCGGCCGAGACCGGCCGCCCGCCGTGGCAGTCCGTCCCGGTCTCCGGCCCCTCCGCCGCGCCGGAGGGGCCGGAGACCTCAGACCGGTACCGCGTCGGCGGCGGCCGCCGCCGGCCCGTGGCCGGTGGCCGCCGCCCAGCAGCGGACGATGTCGCGGACGGAGACCACTCCCACCGGTTCGTGGCCGTCCAGCACGATCAGATGCCGGAAACCGCCGCGGGTCATGGCCCGCGCGGCGTCCTCCAGGGTCCAGCCGGGAGCGGCGAAGACCACGTCGGTGGTGGTGTGCAGGTGCGTCGGCTCCCGGTCGGGATCCTGGCCGGCGCCCACGGAGTTGAGGATGTCGCGTTCGGTGAGGATCCCGATGCCGCCGGCGTCGGGATCGAGGACGACGGCCGCGCCGACCCGGCGGGCGGACATCAGCCGGGCGGCCTGGCGGAGTGTGTGGGCGGGACCGATGGTGAGGACCACGGTGCTCATGGCGTCACGGACGAGGGTGGGCATGGCGTTGGTGCCACCTCCTTGGCGGAATCCCCGCGCACGAGAAGGAGTTCACAAGCTCACAAGCACGGGGATTCTCATGTTCACATGATGTCCGGAGCCCAACAAGAGGGCGCGCGGAGCCAGTCGGCCGACTGCCGCACCGTCACGCGCCCGCCCGGCCCGTGACCGCCGTATGCCCGGAGCGCCCCGCCGAGTCTCCCCGGCCCTTCCCCAGCCCCTCCCCAGCCCCTCCCCGGCCCTTCCCCAGCCCCTCCCCGGCCCCTCCCCGGCCCCTCCGGAGTGCCGCCGGGTGCCGCTAACCGCCCAGGTAGGACAGCAGGTCCTCGTGCAGCAGCCCGTTGGAGGCCGCCGCGTCCCCGCTGTGCGGGCCCTCGCGCCCGTCCAGACCGGTGAAGGCGCCGCCCGCCTCCTGCACGATGACCGCGTTCGCCGCCATGTCCCACAGCGACAGCTCCGGTTCGGCGCACATGTCCACCGACCCCTCGGCGACCATCATGTACGGCCAGAAGTCCCCGTAGCCGCGGGTGCGCCAGCACTCCCGGGTCAGATCCAGGAAGCCGCCCAGCCTGCCGCGCTCCTCCCAGCCGCTCAGCGAGGAGTAGGCGAACGACGCGTCCCGCACCCGGCCCACCCGGGACACCGACAGCCGGGTCGCCGAGGACAGGCTGCGGCCGGTGTACGCCCCGCCGCCCAGCGCCGCCCACCAGCGCCGGTTCAGGGCCGGGGCCGACACCACCCCGACCACCGGACGGTCACCGCCCTCGCCCCGCTCCATCAGGGCGATCAGCGTGGCCCACACCGGGACACCGCGCACGTAGTTCTTGGTGCCGTCGATCGGGTCGATCACCCAGCGGCGCGGCCCCTGTCCGTCACCGCCGAACTCCTCGCCCAGCACCGCGTCGCGCGGCCGGGCCCGTTGCAGGGAGGTGCGGATCAGCTCCTCGGCCGCCTTGTCGGCCTCACTCACCGGAGTCATGTCGGGCTTGGTCTCGACCTTGAGGTCGAGGGCCTTGAACCGCGCCATGGTGGTGGCGTCGGCGGTGTCGGCAAGCACATGGGCCAGGCGCAGGTCATCGTGGTAGTCCGGCATGGACGAAACAGTATCCAGGCGAGCCGGGACCGGCCACACGGGAGTGGCCGACCGGGTGGCCGGGGAGGGCGGCGCGCCCGGCACCCTTGACGCCCTCTGCCACCGCGCCGATGCTGTGCGGCGACCCGCTGTGTCCGGGCTGTGTCCGGGGAGGCCGGATGTCCTCAGCGATGCCCTCGTCGGTTCCTCCGGCGGTGCCCCCGGTGAGGCCGCCGGCGCGGCAGTGCCTGCTGCGCGCGGCCCGCGCCGCCCTCGCCGACCGGCCCTGGCCCCGCATCCGCATGGTGGAGGTCGCCCGGGCGGCCGGGGTCTCCCGGCAGACCCTCTACAACGAGTTCGGCTCCAAGGAGGGGCTCGGGACGGCCCTGGTCGCCGACGGTGTGGAGACCTTCCTGGAGCGCACCGCGCGCGCCGCCGCCGAGGCGTCCCGGGGGAGCGCCGATCCCGTGGCGGGCTGTGCGGCGGCGGCCGCCCGGGTGGTGCGCGCGGCCCATGACGAACCCCTGGTCCGCGCGGTCCTCACCGGCTGCTGGGAGCCCCGGCTGCCGCCGCCGGACGTACCGGCGGACCGGCTGGTGGCACGGCTGCGCGACCGTACGCTCGGCGCCCTGGCCGCCGCCCGGAGGTCCGCTCCCGGCACCACCGCCGACTCCGGGCCCGAACTGCGCCGCGCCTGCGAGGTGGGGCTGCGGCTGGCGCTGTCCTACGTCGTCGCGCCCTGCGAGGGCTCCTCCGAGGCCACCGAGGAGGCCGCGGGCGTCCATGTCGTCCAGGTGCTGCGGGCCCTGCTGGAGTGACGGACGCCTCCGCCGGGCCGGTGGGATGCCGGACCGGGCCGGGCGCGGGGCCGGCCCGCCTCAGTCCTCCTCCCGGTGCTCCCGGGTGGCCAGCAGCCGGCGCAGGGAGTACAGCCGGGCGGGCTCGGCGTGACCGTCGGCGACCCAGTCGTCCAGCGCGCAGTCCGGCTCGTCGTGGCCGCAGGCGCGCGGGCACCCCTCCGTGCCCGGTACCAGGTCGGGAAAGGCGTGGATCACCCGGGACGGGTCGACGTGGTTCAGCCCGAACGACCGTACGCCCGGGGTGTCGATCACCCAGCCCCCCCGGGAGGGCGGGGGGAAGGACACCGCGCCGGGCAGCGGGAGCGCCAGGGCCGAGGTGGTGGTGTGGCGGCCGCGGCCGGTCACCGCGTTGACCTGGCCGGTGGCCCGCCGGCGGTCGGCCGGGACGAGCGCGTTGACCAGGGTGGTCTTGCCGACCCCGGAGTGGCCCACGAAGACGGTGGTACGGCCCAGCAGCAGCTCGCGGACCCGGTCGGCACCCCCGCCCGCCAGCTCGTCGCGGCTGGTCACCACATGGCGCACCCCCAGCAGGCGGTACGCCTCCAGCAGCGGTTCGGGCGGGGCCAGGTCCGCCTTGGTGAGCACCAGCAGCGGTTCCAGGCCCGCGTCGTAGGCGGCCACCAGACAGCGGTCGATCATCCGGGGCCGCGGCTCGGGATCGGCCAGCGCGGTGACGACGGCGAGCTGGTCGGCGTTGGCGACGATGACCCGCTCGTAGGGGTCGTTGTCGTCGGCGGTGCGCCGCAGCACCGAGGTGCGCGGCTCGACCCGCACGATCCGCGCCAGGGTGTCCTTCTGCCCCGACAGATCGCCGACGAGTGCCACCCGGTCGCCGACCACCACCCCCTTGCGGCCCAGCTCGCGGGCCTTCATCGCGGTGACCGCGCGGCCGTCCACCAGGCAGGTGAGCCGGCCCCGGTCGACGGTGAGGACGAAGCCCTCGGCGGCGTCCTCGTGCTTGGGCCGGATGCTGGTGCGCGGGCGGCTGCCCCGGCGGCCGGGGCGGACGCGGATGTCGTCCTCGTCGGTGTGCTTGCCGTAGCGGCGCATGACGGCGGGCCCCTACATCCGCTCCCCGGCCGTACCGTCCAGCATGGCCTGCCACATCTCGGGGAAGTCGGGGAGGGTCTTGGCGGTGGTCGCGACGTCCTCCACCTCCACGCCCTTCACCACGAGGCCGAGCACCGCGCCGGCCGTGGCCAGCCGGTGGTCCTCGTAGGTGTGGAAAACACCGCCGTGCAGCGGCCGCGGCCGGACGACCAGGCCGTCCCCCGTCTCGGTGACGTCGCCGCCGAGCCCGTTGATCTCCTTGGTGAGCGCGGCCAGCCGGTCGGTCTCGTGCAGCCGCAGGTGCGCCACGCCCCGCAGCCGCGACTCGGAGTCGGCGAGCGCGGCGACCGCCGCGATGCCCGGGGTCAGCTCGCCCACGTCGCTCAGGTCCACGTCGATGCCGCGCACCCGTCCGGTGCCGGTGAGGGTCAGTCCGCGTTCGTCCAGCTCGCAGACACCGCCCATCTCGGTGAAGATCTCCCGCAGCGCGTCACCGGGCTGGGTGGTGTGCCGGGGCCAGTCGGGAATCGTCACCCGCCCGCCGGTGACCAGCGCGGCGGCGAGGAAGGGCTGGGCGTTGGACAGATCGGGCTCGACGACGAGGTCCCGGCCGAGCAGGGCGCCGGCGGTGACCCGCCAGACGTTCGGCTCGCCCCCGGACTCGGGGGTGTCCACCTGCGCGCCCGCGGCGCGCAGCATCTCGACCGTCATCCGGATGTGCGGCAGGGACGGCAGCGCGCCACCGGTGTGCCGCACCTCGACGCCCTGGTTGAAACGGGCGCCGGACAGCAGCAGCGCGCTGACGAACTGAGAGGACGAGGAGGCGTCGATCTCCACCCGGCCGCCGGTCAGGGAGCCGCCGCCGTGCACGGTCATCGGGAGGGCGCCGCGCCCGCCGTCGTCGATCCGGGCGCCGAGCGCGCGCAGCGCGTCGATCACCCCGTGCAGCGGGCGCTCGTGGGAGCGCCTGTCGCCGTCGAAGCGGACCGGGCCGTCGGCCAGCGCGGCGACGGGCGGCAGGAAGCGCATCACGGTGCCCGCGTTCCCCACGTCCACCCGGGCGGGGCCGCGCAGTCCGGAGGGGATGACGCGCCAGGCCTCCCCGGTGCCACCGGGGGCGCCGGACACGGAGGCGGAGTTGGCGGAGAGCGTCTCCTCGACGCCCACTCCCATGGCGCGCAGCCCCCCGGCCATCAGCAGGGTGTCCCGGGAGCGCAGCGGGCGGCGCACCCAGCCGGGCTCGGCGGCGAGGGCGGCGAGCACCAGGGCGCGGTTGGTGACCGACTTGGACCCGGGCACGGGAACGGTCGCGTCGACGGCACCGGGCGCGAGCGGGGCGGGCCAGAGGGAGGTGTTGTCGGTCATGGCCCCAACTTTAGTGGCTCACCGGGGAGGGGCGGGCATGAGCGGTCGGCGTTGAGACACCCGGGGGAAGCCGCGGCCGGCGGCGTGGCGACGGCGGTACGGCGCGGCCGGCGGCCGCGCCGTCAGAGGCCGAGCAGCCACTGCCCGCCGCCGGTCAGCGAGCACAGCGCCACGGCGTGGAAGAGCAGCAGCCACAGCGCCGCGGGCGCGTGCGTCAGCCGTGCCAACTGGTCGGCGTCGGAGTCCGGTGCCTCGCCCCGGCGCCGTTTGCTCTGCAGTTCGAAGACCGGGCGCACCCCGCCCAGCAGCAGGAACCACACCACCCCGTACGCGAACGCCGACTGCACCTCGGTCCCGGCGAACCAGGAGACCAGGAAGAACGCCCCGCCGGTGACGACGACCGTCAGCATCCCGTAGGCGTTCCGCACCATCACCAGCATCGCCAGCAGCAGTGCGGTGGCCCCCCACAGCAGGGCGGTGACACGCCCGTCGGCCAGCAGCCAGGCCCCGGCCAGGCCGAGCAGCGAGGGGGCGGTGTACCCGGCGGCGGCCGTCAGCACCATGCCGATGCCGGACGGCTTCCCCCGGGAGACGGTCAGCCCGGAGGTGTCCGAATGCAGCCGTATGCCCTCCAGCCGCCGGCCGGTCAGCAGCGCCACGAGGCCGTGTCCCCCCTCGTGGGCGATGGTCACCGCGTTCCGCGCCACCTGCCAGACGCTCCGGACCGCGACCACGGCCAGGGCGGCGAGCCCGGCGGCCACGACGATCGGCAGCGCCGGGTCGGGCTGCGTCCCGACGACGCGGTCCCACACCTCGGTGATGCTGTCGACGTCCATCCCGGCCGCTCCCTTCCCCCGGACCCTCCCCGGCCCCGTTCGGTGCCTCGCAGTGTGTCACGGCCGCTGCGGACCCCGCGGGCGGCTCCGGCACCCCGCGGGCGGCGGCCGGCGGTCGCGGTGCCGCCTTCCGGCCCCGATGTCGGCGGGACGTGGCAGGGTGGCAGACATGTGCGGACGGTATGCGGCGAGCCGCGGCCCCGGCGAACTGGCCGGGCTGTTCGGCGTGGAGAAGTGGGAGCCGGCCGAGGAGCTGGCCCCCGACTGGAACGTGGCCCCCACCAAGCAGGTCTACGCGGTGCTCGAACGGCCGCCGAAGGACGGCGACGACCGGCGGCCCGTACGGCAGCTGCGGCCGCTGCGCTGGGGCCTGGTGCCGTCCTGGGCGAAGTCCCCGGACGTGGGCGTCAAGATGATCAACGCACGGGCGGAGACGGTGCACGAGAAGCCCTCCTACCGCCGTCCGTTCGCCGCCCGGCGCTGTCTGCTGCCCGCCGACGGCTACTACGAGTGGGTCACCGGGCCGGCCGAGCGGCAGGAGGAGGAGAAGGGGAAGCGCAAGCGGCCGCGCAAGCAGCCCTACTTCGTGACGCCCGCCGACGGCTCGGTGATGGCGATGGCCGGGCTCTACGAGTTCTGGCGGGACAGGACGCTGCCCGAGGACCATCCGCGGGCCTGGTGGGCGACCTGCACGGTGATTACCACGGAGGCGCAGACCGAACCGTTCGCCGGCGCCGGAGACGGAGACGGGGACGGTCCGCGGTCACTGGCCGACATCCACCCGCGGATGCCGCTGGCGCTCACCCCCGACCGCTGGGACGCCTGGCTGGACCCGGCCCGCACCGACCCGGACGAGGTGCGCGGGCTGCTGGTCCCGCCGCCGCCGGAGGCCGTGCGGGCCTATCCGGTGGGCACCGAGGTCAGCAATGTGCGCAACAACGGCCCCGAGCTGTTGGCGGAGCTTGACGGCCCCGAGGCCGGGACGCTGTTCTGAGACCGTGACCGACGACAGCGGGACGGCCGGGGAGCCCGGAGCGGCGGGACCGGCGGAGCCGGCGGAACAGCCGGGGACGGCGGAGGCGGTGGACACCCCGGCCGGGACGGCCCGGGTGATCTGGCACCGCTCGGCGCGCCCGCGACTGGTCCTGGCGCTGGGCCACGGCGCCGGCGGCGGCGTCGAGGCGCGGGACCTGCGGGCGCTGGCCCGGGAGCTGCCCGCCCACGGGATCACCGTGGCCCTCGTGGAGCAGCCCTGGCGGGTGGCGGGGAAACCGCTCGCGCCCGCGCCCCGCACCCTGGACACCGGCTGGCGGGCGGTGTGGCCCGTCCTGGCCCGGGACGGGCTGCCGGTGGTCTCCGGCGGGCGCAGCGCCGGGGCGCGCGTGGCCTGTCGTACCGCCGGGGAGCTGGGAGCCCGTGCCGTGCTCGCGCTGGCCTTTCCCCTGCACCCCCCGGGAAGGCCGGAGCGGTCCCGGGCACCTGAACTGCTCGGGGCCGGGGTGCCCACCCTGGTCGTCCAGGGCGGGCGGGATCCCTTCGGCCGGCCCGGGGAGTTCCCGGCGGGCGTCCGGGTCACCGAGGTGCCCGGCGCGGACCACGGCTTCGCCGTGCCGAAGCGGGCCCCGGGCGGCCGGCCCGGCGGCTCCGGGCAGGAGGCGCGGGACGCGCAGACGGCCGCGCTCGCGCTGCTCACCGGCTCCGTGCGGGAGTGGCTGGAAAGGGAATGACTTCCCCGCGCCCCGTGTTCCACACCTGTAGCAGGACACGGAAAGCCACACGCGCGAGGAGAGGGAGTCCACCTCCATGGGTTCGATCGCATGCCCGTCCCGCCCCGTGAGCGCCCCCACCACGGCGGTACAGCTCGACTGGGCGACGCTCAGGCTCGCCGGGCACGTCGACGACACCCCTTTCCGGGCGGCGCGGGACGAGTCCCGTCGTCTATTCTCCGAGACGAGCGGGTCCACAGCCGGACCCGCAGCCGCATCGGAGGAGGTGGGTCCGGTCGCCGGGACCGACGACGCTGAGCCCAGCAAGCCGCAGCAGCCCGAGGAGACGGAGGCCGAACGGAACGCACGCTTCGAACGGGACGCCCTCGCCTTCCTGGACCAGATGTACTCGGCGGCGCTGCGCATGACGCGCAATCCCGCCGACGCGGAGGACCTGGTGCAGGAGACGTACGCCAAGGCGTACGCGTCCTTCCACCAGTTCCGTGCGGGCACCAACCTCAAGGCGTGGCTGTACCGCATCCTGACCAACACCTTCATCAACTCGTACCGCAAGAGACAGCGCGAACCCCAGCGCAGCGCGGCCGAGGAGATCGAGGACTGGCAGCTCGCCCGCGCCGAGTCGCACATGTCGACCGGGCTGCGCTCGGCCGAGGCGCAGGCGCTGGACCACCTGCCGGACTCGGACGTCAAGGAGGCCCTCCAAGCCATCCCCGAGGAGTTCCGGATAGCGGTCTATCTCGCGGACGTCGAGGGATTTGCGTACAAGGAGATCGCGGACATCATGGGGACACCCATCGGCACGGTGATGTCCCGGCTGCACCGCGGTCGCCGTCAACTGCGCGGCATGCTGGAGGACTACGCCCGCGAGCGCGGACTGGTCCCGGCGGGTGCCCACGCCGCCGCGCCGGACGAGTCGCACGACCGGAAAGGCTCGGGCTCATGAGTTGCGGAGAGCCGCACGAGACGGACTGCGCCGAGGTCCTGGAGCATCTCTACGAGTACCTGGACCGCGAGATGCCCGACGGGGACCGGGTGAAGTTCGCGGAGCACTTCGACGAGTGCGCCCCGTGTCTGGAGAAGTACGGCCTGGAGGAGGCCGTGAAGAAGCTCGTCCGGCGCTGTTGCGGCCATGACGACGTACCGACCGACCTCCGTTCCAAGGTGATGGGCCGCATCGAGCTGATCCGCACCGGGCAGGCGGTACCGGACCAGCCCGTGGAGCAGGCCGGGGATCCGGCGGCCGGACCGGCCGCCGCACCCGCCCGGAGCCGGGGCGAGACCGACCTGGCCTGACGGGACGGAGACGGCGCGGGGGACGGCCCGGCCGGACGCCACGGGACCGGCCCACCCGGCCCGGTACGCCCCGAGGGCCCGTTCCCCCGCGGTCCGCCCGTCCGTCCCCGCCCTCTCCGCCCGCCCCCGGGCCGCCGTTCCCGCCCCGCCGCGCCCCGGTCTCCGTGCCGGGGCGCTCCGCCGCGCCGTCGCGCGATGCGGCCCGGCGGCGGTCGCCGATCGCTTCGCGCCGGTCCGAGCTCCACGACCGACGGGTAATGAGCGGGCATCCCGCTGGGCATGGTTGGATGCGAACCGGGAACCGCGGCAGTGACCGCGGGAGACGTGAGGGACGCGAAGGACGAAGGAACGGCCGCGGCGGCGGCCGGGGCAGCAGGCGGGAGTCAGGCGGGAACATCGTGAGGATCTTCGGCAAGACACGGCACCGGCCCTCCGCCGACTGGCGGCTGGCCACCGACCGCGCGTTCACGCTCATCGGCGACGGCCGCTACGAGGACGCCGGCGAGCTGCTGACCCGTGCCGCCGACCTGGAGCCGTGGCTGTCGGAGTCCTGGTTCAACCTCGCCCTGCTGCACAAGTTCCGGCACGACTGGGAGCAGGCCCGGGCTGCCGGGCTGCGCGCGGTCGCGCTGCTGGAGCGGGGGGCCGGGGCACCCGACTGGTGGAACGTCGGCATCGCGGCCACCGCCCTGCAGGACTGGGCGCTGGCCCGGCGTGCCTGGCAGGCGTACGGGCTGCGGGTACCGGACGCGGCGCACTCCCACCAGGCGGCGGCCCGTGCCGGGGACGACGGCGGCCCGGCGGGACCGCCGACCGGTATGCGGCTGGGCAGCGCCGCCGTCCGCCTGTCGCCGGAGGGCGAGGCGGAGGTGGTCTGGGGCCGCCGGCTGGATCCGGCCCGCATCGAGGTGCAGAGCATTCCGCTGCCCTCCTCCGGGCGCCGCTGGGGCGAGGTGGTGCTCCACGACGGCGTACCGCACGGCGAGCGGACCACCGCGTCGGGCCACACCTATCCGGTCTTCGACGAGATAGAACTCTGGGCACCCTCCCCGGTGCCGACCTGGGTGGTGCTGCTGGAGGCGGCGGCCGAGGCGGACCGGGACGCGCTGGAGCGGCTGGCGGCGGACGCCGGCTTCGCGGCCGAGGACTGGTCCTCGTCGGTGCGGCTGCTGTGCCGGTCCTGCTCGGAGAGCCGGATGCCCGCCGACGAGGGCGAGGGCGCGCCCCGGCACGATCCGCACGACCACAGCGTGCCCGGCCGTCCGGGTCCGCTGGGGCACATGACGTCCGGCGAGCTGTGGGTGCCCGAGCGCGAGTGCGGTCTGGCGGCTCCGGCCGGGCTGGTGCGCGGGCTGCTGGACGGCTGGGTCGCCGACAGTCCGGACACCCGTGAGTGGCGGGATCTGGAAGAGGTCTGCTGAGGCCGGTCCGGCCGCTCCGTACCGGGCACATCGTGCCCCGCCGTGCCCGTACCCTGTACGGGTCGTGGTGGAGCACCGAGGAAGGCGTACGACTCAGATGGCGGAGCACGAGACCGGTCAGCGGGTGGACGACGAGGGATTCATCGTCGACACGGAGGACTGCGAGGAACGCGAGCGGACCCACCGTGAGCGCGGCACCGCCCGTCCGATCACCGTCGTCGGCAATCCGGTGCTGCACCGGGAGTGCAAGGACGTCACCGAGTTCGACGACGGGCTGGCGGAACTGGTCGACGACATGTTCGCCAGCCAGCGCGCGGCCGAGGGTGTGGGCCTGGCCGCCAACCAGATCGGCGTCGACCTGAAGGTGTTCGTCTACGACTGCCCGGACGACGACGGTGTGCGGCACGTCGGCGTCGTCTGCAATCCGGTGCTGGAGGAGCTGCCCGCCGAGCGCCGGGTGCTGGACGACTCCAACGAGGGCTGTCTGTCGGTGCCGGGCGCGTACGCCTCGCTCGCCCGCCCCGACTACGCCGTCGTACGCGGGCAGGACGCCCAGGGCAGGCCGATCAGGGTGCGGGGCACCGGTTACTTCGCGCGCTGCCTCCAGCACGAGACGGACCACCTGCACGGTTACCTCTACATCGACCGGCTCTCCAAGCGGGAGCGCAAGGACGTGCTGAAGCAGATGGCCGAGGGCACCCCGCGCTACGAGACGGTGCCCAACGACTGACCGGCGGCCGAGGCACCGGGACGTTCCGGGCGGTCACGCCGGTGGGCGGACCTCTGAAAGGGTCCGCCCACCGGCGTGACCGGAGGCGTCCGGGGAACGGCGGGCAACGGGGGGCGAGGAACGGCAAGCGGGGTCAGGGCAGTGCTCCCGGCCCGGTCTCCAGGGCGAAGGTCAGCAGGGTGACGCCCGGCAGGACGTCCGGCAGCGGCTGCCAGTCCCGCTCCGGGGTGCGGACGAATCCCAGCCGCCCGTACAGGCGGTGGGCGGCGTGCATCCGGCTCTCGCTGGAGAGCACCAGCCGCTCCAGGCCGCGCGCCCGGGCCCGCTCGACGCACGCGCGCACCAGCGCCCCGCCCACCCCCCGGCCGCGCGCCGCGGGGTGGACGGCCAGGGTCCGGAACTCGCCCTCGCCCGGCCGGGCCACCTGCGCGTACCGGCCGCCGTGCTCGGCGAGGGTCACCGTGCCCAGCAGTTCTCCGCCGCCGGGCCCGTGCCGGGACGGCCGTACGGCCACCAGCAGTTCGGCGTGCTCGGCGCGGTGCCGCGCGTCGCGCAGCACGGGCAGGTAGGGATCCTCCTCGCCGAAGGCCAGCAGGCCGTCCGCCAGATACGCCCCGGCCGTCAGCTCCCCGACCGCCGCCGTCTCCCGGGGGTGGGCCGTTCTGATCACGATGTCCGTGGTGTTCGCGGTCTCCACGGCGGCCATCATGCCGCACCCCGCCGACAGCGGACCGGCCGGGTTCGGTCGGCGGGACGCGGTCGGCGGGGCGCGCGGGAGGTGCGGGCGTCAGTGCCGGGCGTCCACCGTGGGTGGCGGCAGCTCCCGCTGGACGCCGGGGTCGCCGGCGTCCGCGGTGTAGTCGTCCGCGGTGGTGCGGTCGATGCCCTCGGGGGCCTTCACCGCGCGCAGCACGACGGTCATCACGACCGTCACCAGCAGGTTGAGCACGAAGGCGGTCAGGCCGATGTAGCCGATCTCCCCGATCAGCGGGATGGCGTCCGAACTGCTGGCGAAGTGCTCCTGCTTGGGGCTGGAGGTGTTGTACGCGACCACCGTGCCGTAGATCATGCCGACGGCCCAGCCGGCGAGCAGCGCCCAGCGGTGGAACCACCGCGTGAACAGGCCGGCCACGATCGCCGGGAAGGTCTGCAGGATCCAGATGCCGCCCAGCAGCTGGAAGTTGATGGCCACCGTCTTGTCCATGCCGAGGACGAAGACCAGCGCGCCCACCTTCACCAGCAGTGAGGTGATCTTGGACACCCGGGTCTCCTCGGCCGGGGTCGCGTCCGGTTTGAGGAAGTCCTTGTAGATGTTCCGGGTGAACAGGTTGGCCGCGGCGATCGACATGATGGCCGCCGGCACCAGCGCGCCGATGCCGATGGCCGCGAAGGCCACCCCGGCGAACCAGTCGGGGAACATGTTCTCGAAGAGCTGGGGGATGGCGAGCTGGCCGTTCTCCACCCGCACCCCGGCCGCGATCGCCATGAAGCCGAGCAGCGCCAGCAGGCCCAGCATCAGCGAGTACAGCGGCAGGATGGTGGTGTTGCGGCGGATGACCTCGCGACTGCCGCTGGAGAGCGTCGCCGTGATCGAGTGCGGGTACATGAACAGCGCCAGCGCCGAGCCGAACGCCAGCGTCGCGTAGCCCCAGTGGGCCGCCTCGCCCGGGACCACCCCGTCGTTCGGCGCCTCGGTCGCTGCGAACTTCGCCTCGGCGGCGGCGAAGATGTCGTCGAAGCCGCCGAGTTTGATCGGGATGTAGATGATGGCGACCGCGATGACCAGGTAGATGAGCGTGTCCTTGACGAACGCGATCAGCGCGGGCGCACGCAGCCCGGACGAGTAGGTGTACGCGGCCAGTACACCGAAGGCGACCAGGATCGGCAGGTCCCGGATGAACCAGTGCGTCGACTCGCCGCCGCCGATCCCCATCACGTCCAGCACCGCCTGGATGCCCACGAGCTGGAGCGCGATGTAGGGCATCGTGGCGAGGATGCCGGTGACGGCGACGGCCAGCGACAGGCCCTTCGAGCCGTACCGCCCCAGGACGAAGTCCGAGGTGGTGACATAGCCGTGGCGGTGCGAGACCGACCACAGCCGGGGCAGGAAGGTGAAGATCAGCGGGTAGACGAGGATGGTGTACGGCACCGCGAAGAAGCCCGCCGCGCCCGCCGCGTAGATCAGTGCGGGGACCGCGACGAAGGTGTAGGCGGTGTAGAGGTCGCCGCCGAGCAGGAACCAGGTGACCCAGGTGCCGAAGCTCCGTCCGCCCAGTCCCCACTCGTCGAGGTTCTCGGCGTCGGCCGCCCGGCGCCAGCGGGCGGCCAGGAAGCCCAGCACCGTCACCAGGGCGAAGAAGAAGACGAAGACGACCAGTGCGACGACGTTGACTCCCTCCTTCACCGCTCCTCACCGCCCGAGCGCCGTGCGCCGCCCGCCGCCGGGGTGGTGCGCCGTGCCGTCCGCTCGCGGCGCACCAGCACGTACGCGAGGGCCGTCAGGCCGGCGGAGAGGGGCACCCAGAGCATCTGGTACCAGTAGAAGAAGGGCATTCCGGCGACGGCCGGCTCGGCCCTGGCGTAGGAGCCGACCCAGAGCATCGCGACGAAGGGGGCGGACAGGCACAGGCCGATCACCACCCGGGCGGGGGTGACGACCGGGCGCGGCCGGGGGTTTTCCGGTGGTGCGGACATGGCTTGGGGCTCCGTCCTGAGGCGATCACCGTTGACTGCGACGAGGAAATGTAAGGCAGTCAATCGGCCCGCGTCACTAGGGAGTTCACCATCGGGTGACGCTCGTGCCACCGGAGCCGGAGACTCCGTCAGGTCGTGCGGGCTCCGGCGGCCCCGCCGGGCCGTACGGGAGCCCGCCGGGGCCGTGCGGGGCTACCGGCCGCGGCCGGGGCGCTGCAGGCGGGCGACGAACTTGTAGCGGTCGCCCCGGTAGACCGAGCGGACCCACTCCACCGGCTCGCCGCCGGTGTCGCGGGAGTGCCGGGAGAGCAGCAGCATCGGCAGTCCGACGTCGGTGCCCAGCAGTCCCGCCTCGCGCGGGGTGGCCAGGGAGGTCTCGATGGTCTCCTCGGCCTCGGCGAGGTGGACGTCGTAGACCTCGGCCAGGGCCGTGTAGAGGGAGGCGTACTTCACCAGGCTGCGGCGCAGCGCCGGGAAGCGCTTCTGGGAGAGGTGGGTGGTCTCGATGGCCATGGGCTCGCCGCTGGCCAGCCGCAGCCGCTCGATGCGCAGGACGCGTCCTCCGGCGGGGATCGCCAGCAGTTCGGCGAGCCGCTCGTCGGCGGTGACGTAGCCGATGTCCAGCAACCGGGAGGTGGGTTCCAGGCCCTGGGCGCGCATGTCCTCGGTGTAGGAGGTGAGCTGGAGCGTCTGGGCGACCTTGGGCTTGGCGACGAAGGTGCCCTTGCCCTGGATGCGCTCCAGGCGGCCCTCGACGACCAGTTCCTGGAGTGCCTGGCGCACGGTCGTGCGGGAGGTGTCGAACTCGCCGGCGAGCGTGCGCTCCGGGGGGACCGGCGAGCCGGGGGGCAGTGTCTCGGTCATCTCCAGCAGATGGCGCTTGAGGCGGTAGTACTTGGGCACGCGCGCGGTGCGCCCGCCCGTGCCGCCGCCGACTCCACTGCCGACGCCGCCGCCGATCCCGGTGTCCCCCGCGGCGCGGGTGCCCGCGTTCTCCATCGCACGCCTTCCCGACTCGTGTCGTGACCCGTCCGGAGCGGTCACGGTCTCATTTGCGACCCGCTCCCGTCTCCGGCGGCTCACATGGTGGCACGGCACCCGCTCCCTGCGGCGTCCCGGCCCAGATGTCGGTCCGGTAACGGAAGAGGAGCCGGGAATCGTGCACCGTTGACACCGGACCAGGTCTAGGCCAAGCTGCGGGAACTGGTCTACACCATTAAAGACCATCCCGGCCCCCAAGGGCAGTACTTCGAAAGGCCGGTGTCCGTGACGCGTCGCAGGTCGGCGCGGGCACCGGTGGGAGCGGAGATCTCGGGCGGTGGGCGGGGGGATTTCTGGCACCCCGAAGGAGAACGACGTGAAGCGCAAGCTCGTAGCGGCGATCGGCGCCGCGGCGATGATGACCGGTACCGCCGCCTGCGGCTCCGGAGACGACGGCCAGTCGGCGGACGGCGGCAAGAAGGTCACCGTCTGGGTCATGGACGGATCGGCGCCCGAGGAGTGGGCCACCGCACTCAACAAGGAGTTCGAGGCCGCCCACGAAGGCGTCACGGTCGAGATCAAGGAACAGCAGTGGAACGGGATCCAGGAGAAGATCACCACCGCGCTCTCCGAGGACTCTCCGCCGGACGTCATCGAGCTGGGTAACACCCAGACCGCCGGCTACGCGGTCACCGGCGGTCTCGCCGACCTGACGGACCTCAAGGGCGAGCTGAACTACGACGCCTGGAACAAGGGCATGCTCCCGTCCGCCGAACTGGACGGAAAGCTCTACGCCGCCCCCTGGTACGCGGCCAACCGCGTGGTGATCTACGACAAGAGCCTCTACGCGGACGCGGGGGTGAAGCCCCCGGCCACCCGTGAGGAGTGGATCGCCGGCCTGGAGAAGATCCAGAAGTCCGACGAGGACGTGCAGCCGATCTACCTGCCGGGCCAGAGCTGGTACGTCCTCGCCGGCTTCCTGTGGGACGAGGGCGGCGACTTCGCCGTCGAGGACGGCGACCGCTGGAAGGGTGCCCTCGCCACCCCCGAGGGTGAGGCGGCGGTCTCCTTCTACAAGGAGCTCCAGTCCTTCTCCACGGCGCCCGAGGACACCGACGAGGCGAACCCGCAGCAGTCCACCGACGTCGTGCCCAAGGGCGGCGTCGCCTCCTGGATCGGCCTGGGCTGGGAGGCCGCCGGAGCCATCGAGGCCATCGAGAAGGCGGGCGGCACCGCGGACTTCGGCTACTTCCCGATCCCCGGCAAGACCGCCGACAAGCCGGGCAAGGTCTTCTTCGGCGGCTCGAACCTCGCCGTGGCCGAGCGCTCCCGGAACAAGGAGCTCGCCCAGGAGTGGCTGGAACTGGCGACCTCCGAGAAGTGGATGAAGAAGTACGCCGAGGCCACCCAGGGCGGCCTGCTGCCCAACACTCCGGACGCGCAGGTGCGGCCCGAGCCCGGCTCCTTCGCCGAGGCCATGGTCAAGGCCGCCGACGTCGGCCACATCACTCCCGTCACCCCCGGCTGGGCCAACGTCGAGACCGAGCCCAACCCCATCAAGGAGTACATGACCAAGGTGCTCAAGGGGACGGAGCCGGCCAAGGCCGGCGAGGAGGCCGACGAGGTGATCACCGAGCGGATCAACAAGAGCTGACAACGCTCCAGGGGCGCCCCGCGGAACCGCCGCCGGGCGCCCCGGTCCGCACGCAGTACGTCAGTCCGGGTGGGGCCGTGCGCCCCTGACCGCGAGGAAGTGGACCATGACCGTGTACGCCAGGGGGGCGGCGCCCGCAGCCGGGGAACTGCCGCCGGACGCCACCCGCGACACACCGGGCGCCGGGCACCTGCCGCCCGCCGGCGGTCCGGCACCGGAGGGGACGGCCGGCTCCGGCAGGCGCGGCGGGCGGCGGGT
Source organism: Streptomyces carminius (assembly GCF_002794255.1). Classification (GTDB taxonomy): domain Bacteria; phylum Actinomycetota; class Actinomycetes; order Streptomycetales; family Streptomycetaceae; genus Streptomyces; species Streptomyces carminius. The sequence goes on along the minus strand of NZ_PGGW01000060.1, from coordinate 333,965 downwards.
GCCGTCCGGCTGGCTGCCGTACGCCCTGACCGCTCCGGCGGTCATCGCCCTCCTGGTGTTCCTGGGCTATCCGCTGGTGCGGAACCTGGTGCTCTCCTTCCAGCAGCTCGGCCGCACCGAGATGATCTCCCGGAAGACGGTGTGGACCGGCCTCGGCAACTACACCGAACTGCTGGCGGACGAGTTCTTCTGGACGGTCGTCACCAGGACGTTCGTCTTCACCGCGGCCAACGTGGTGCTGATCATGGTGTTCGGCACCCTGGTCGGCCTGCTGCTCAACAGCCTGGGCGGCAGGATGCGGCTGGTGCTCTCGCTGGCCCTGGTGATGGCCTGGGCGATGCCCATCGTCGCGTCCGCCACCGTCTTCCGGTGGCTCTTCGACACCCAGTTCGGTGTCGTGAACTGGGCGCTGCGCACCCTCGGCCTCGACGGCTACGAGCAGCACAACTGGTTCGACACGGGATTCTCCACCCTGGCCATCGTCACCCTGATGATCGTCTGGGCGTCGGTGCCCTTCGTCGCCCTCAACCTCTACGCGGGACTGACCACCATCAGCGGCGAACTGTACGAGGCCGCCCGGATGGACGGCGCCTCCAACTGGCGGATCTTCCGCTCGGTGGTCTTCCCCATGCTCAAGCCCTTCTTCCTGATCACCGTCTTCCTGGAGATCATCTGGGTGTTCAAGGCCTTCGCCCAGATCGTCGCCCTCAACAGCGGCGGACCCGACCGGGGCTCGGAGACCCTCCCGGTCTTCGCCTACATCGAGGGCATGGCCCAGATGAACTTCGGGGTCGCCGCGGCCGCCTCCGTGCTGACCATCCTCATCCTGCTGGTCGCCATGTCCTTCTACTTCCGCCTGATCCTCAAGCAGGAGGAGGAGCAGTGAGCCACACCACCCTGGCCGGCCCGGCCGGCGCGCCCGCGCAGGAGCCCCCGGAACCCCGTGGACGCCCCGCGGCCGGCGGAACCGGCCGGGGGGCGCGAGGAGGAGGCGGCGGCGCCCGGCGGCGCAAGGCGCTGCGCAAGGCCTCGCTCAACGCCCTCGCCCTCGCCCTGGCGGCCTTCTTCGTCTTCCCCGTCTACTGGATGTTCTCCACGTCCTTCAAGCCGGCGTCGGAGGTCCTCACCGAGACACCCAGCTTCCTGTTCGCCCCCACCTTCGAGCACTACGGCACCGCCACCGGCGTGGAGCTGTTCTGGACGTACGTCCGCAACAGCCTCATGGTCACCTTCGGCGCCGTGCTGCTGGCCCTGGCCGTGGCGCTGGCGGCGAGCTTCGCGATCGTGCGCATGAGGTTCCGGGGCCGCAAGGGCCTGGTGCTCGTGGTGATGATGGCCCAGCTGGCCCCCTGGGAGGTCATGGTCATCGTGATGTACCTGGTCGCCCGGGACGCCCAACTGCTCAACAGCATCGGGTTCCTGACGCTGATCTACTTCGTGATGGTCCTCCCCTTCACCGTCTGGACACTGCGCGGGTTCATCGCGGCGGTGCCCAGGGAGTTGGAGGAGGCGGCGATGATCGACGGCTGCAGCCGTGCGCAGAGCTTCCTGCGGGTCGTCTTCCCCCTGCTGGCCCCCGGCCTGATGGCCACCTCGCTCTTCGGTTTCATCACCGCCTGGAACGAGTTCGCCATGGTGCTGGTCCTCAACAAGGAGTCCGAGGCCCAGACCCTGCCGCTGTGGCTGACCCAGTTCCAGAGCGCCTTCGGCAACGACTGGGGCGCCACCATGGCGGCCTCGTCGCTGTTCGCCGTTCCCGTACTGCTGCTCTTCCTCATCCTCCAGCGACGCGCCGTCGGTGGCCTGACCTCCGGCGCAGTGAAGGGATAGCCGAGCCCCATGACGATGCTCACCGGCGCCACCGACACCCTGACCCGCAACGCCCTCGCCGTCCTCCAACCGGGCTTCACCGGCACCACCGCTCCCGGCTGGCTGCTGCGCCGGCTGGACGAGGGGCTGGTCTCGGTGGGCCTGTTCGGCCGCAACATCGCCTCCCCCGAGCAGCTCGCCGCGCTCACGGGGGAGCTGCGCCGGGTCCGCTCCGAGGTCCTGGTGGCCGTCGACGAGGAGGGCGGTGACGTCACCCGGCTGGAGGCGCGCACCGGGTCGTCCTTCCCCGGCAACCTCGCCCTCGGTGCCGTCGACGACACCGCGCTGACCCGTGCGGTCGCCCGTGAGCTGGGACGGCGGCTGGCCGAGTGCGGGGTCAACCTCAACTGGGCGCCCTCGGCCGACGTCAACTCCAACCCCGACAACCCGGTCATCGGCGTCCGCGCCTTCGGCGCCGCGCCGGACCTGGTGGCCCGGCACACCGCCGCCTGGGTGACGGGGCTGCAGTCCGCCGGGGTCGCCGCCTGCACCAAGCACTTCCCCGGGCACGGCGACACGGCCGTCGACTCCCACCACGCCCTGCCCCGCATCGACGCCGACCTGACCACGCTCCACGCCCGCGAACTCGTTCCCTTCCGGGCGGCGATCGCCGCGGGCAGCAAGTGCGTGATGAGCGCGCACATCCTGCTGCCCGCCCTCGATCCGGTGCTGCCGGGCACGCTCAGCCCGGCCGCCCTGACCGGCCTGCTGCGCGCACCGGCGAGCGAGGGCGGACTCGGCTTCGAGGGGCTGATCGTCACCGACGGCATGGAGATGCGGGCCATCGCGGCCACCCACGGCATCGAGCGCGGCAGCGTGCTGGCCGTCGCCGCGGGCGCGGACGCCATCTGCGTCGGCGGGGGACTGGCCGACGAGGACACCGTGCTGCGCCTGCGCGACGCCCTGGTCAGGGCGGTGACCGAGGGGGAGCTGGCCGAGGAGCGGCTCGCCGACGCCGCGGACCGGGTCCGCTCGCTCGCCCGCTGGACCGCGCGGGCGGCCGCCGGTACCCGCGCCGTGCCCCCCGACCCCGGGGTCGGGCTGGCCGCCGCCCGCCGCGCCCTGCGGATCACCGGCGGGGCGGACGGCGGGGCGGACTGGGTCCCGGTGACCGAGCCGCCGTACGTCGTCTCCCTCACCCCCGTCGCCAACATCGCCGTCGGTGACGAGACCCCCTGGGGGCTCGCCGGCGAGCTGACGGAACTCCTCCCGGGCACCGCGGCCGGCTCCTGGGACCGCGACCGGGCCGCCGCGGCGGGTACGGACGCGCCGGCCGCGCAGGTGCTGGCCGCGGCGGCCGACCGTAGGATCGTCGCGGTGGTACGCGACGTACACCGGCATCCCTGGATGGCCGACGTACTGCGTGCGCTGGTCACCGCCCGGCCGGAGACGGTCGTGGTCGAGATGGGACTGCCCCAGGCGTCGCCGTCCGGCGCGCTCCACATCGCGACCCACGGCGCCGCCCGGGTCTGCGGACGGGCCGCCGCCGAGGTCATCACCGGCCGGAGGGCCGCCGGCGCCGACGGCTGACGGCGCCGGCGCCCGGAAGCGGCACCGGACCGCCACCGGCACCACGGAAGACGGGAGACCACCAGCATGTCCGACACGAACCCGGCAGCCGATCCGGCGAACCCGGCGACCCCGGCGAACCCGGCCCCGCGGGGCGGCCCGCCGGGCCGGCTCATGGCCGCCGAGACGGCCGAGCAGCCCGCGGTGCTGCGGCGGATCCTCACCGAGGGCGCCCCGCAGATCCGTGAGACCGCCGAGCGCATCGCGGCCCGCGCCCCGCGCTTCGTGCTGCTCACCGCCCGCGGCACCTCCGACAACGCCGCCCTCTACGCCAAGTACCTGCTGGAGATCCTGCTGGGCAGGCCCTGCGGGATGACCTCCATGTCCACCACCACCGCCTACGGGGCCCGCCAGGACCTCACCGACTGCCTGGTGATCGCCGTCAGCCAGTCCGGCGGTTCACCGGACCTGGTCGCCTCCACCCGGGCCGCCCGCGAGGCCGGTGCCGTCACCCTGGCGGTGACCAACAACGCCGGCTCCCCGCTCGCCGCGGCCGCCGAGTTCCACATCGACGTACTGGCCGGCCCGGAGCGGGCCCTGCCGGCGACCAAGACCTACACCGCCGAGCTGCTGGCGCTCTACCTCCTGGTGGACGGTCTGCGCGGCGGGGACGGCACCGCCGCCAAGGTGCTGCCGGACCTGGCCGAGACGGTGCTGGCCCGCCGGGACGAGGTGCGGCGGCTGGCCGCCCGCTACCGCTTCGCCGAGCGCATGGTCCTCACCTCCCGGGGCTACGGCTACCCGACCGCCCGGGAGGCGGCCCTGAAGCTGATGGAGACCAGCTACATCCCGGCCCTGGCCTACTCCGGTGCCGATCTGCTGCACGGTCCGCTGGCGATGGTCGACAACGTCTCCCCGGTGATCGCCGTCGTTCCCGAGGGGAAGGGCGGCGAGGCCCTGCGGCCCGTCCTCGACCGGCTGCGGGACCGCGGCGCCGACCTCGTCGTCGTGGGGCCCGGGGCGGAGGTCGCCCGGGCCTCGGCGGGCTTCGTCCTGCCGACCGGTGAGCTGCCCGAGGAGCTCCAGCCCGTCCTGGAGATCCTGCCGCTGCAACTGCTGGCCTACGAGGTGACCATCGCCCGCGGCCAGGATCCGGACGCCCCCCGCGCCCTGGCGAAGGTCACCGAGACCCGCTGACCGCCCCGGCCCGCACGGCCCCGTCCGTACCCGGCTCCGGACCTCGTCCGGACGGGGTCCGGAGCCCGCCTGCCCCTGGTCCTGCGGGAGCGCCCCGGCCTTCGGGAAGCCCTTCACCGCACGCTCGGCCGGGGTGACCGAGGGGCTCCGCAGGATGCGCCGGGAGAACGTCCGCGCGTTCGCCTCCCGTAGACGTGCCGGGCAGCTCGCCCGGTTCCCCGGGGCCGTGCTCCAGCACGTGTCCCGGCCCTTCGCGCGCCGGAGGCGAGGAGCCGGTGGCGGTGGCCGAGGTGGCGATACGGGTCCGGCCGGAGCGGCGATGGCACGGCGACGGCTCGGTGGTGACGGCGGCGGACCCGGCGGAGAGCTTCGGGGTGGACCTTCGGAGCCCTCGGGGAACACCCGCGGGCCGCGGCGCCGGGACGGGACCCTCAACCCGTCCGGCACCGCAGCCCGGAGCATCGAGGACCCGGCGCAGTCAGGGCAGAGAGCGCCCGGTCCCGTTCCGCCCTCCTGTGCGGGGAGGACAGAAGTCTGCCGTTCCATTCTGGGGCCACCCCCCGCCCCGTGTCCATGCCTTGAACGCATCGACGGCATGTCAGGAGCGACTGCCGTCACTTCTTGCGCACATGAGCGCCGAGGGGCGCACGCGAGCGCGGTCGGGCGCGGGCGGCGAGGCCGCGGAAACACCCGGGCCGTCCGCCGGTTAGGCTCGGCGGCGTGCCCTCCATGAACGACCTCGTCCACCAGCACACCGCCCTGACCGACTCCGATCTGGAGTGGCTGCACCTGCTGGTCTCCGAGTGGCAGTTGCTGTCCGACCTCTCCTTCGCCGATCTCGTGCTGTGGGTCCCCACCCGGGACGGGACGCGCTATGTCTCCGTCGCGCAGATGCGCCCCAACACCGGGCCCACCTCCTACCAGGACGACATGGTCGGCCATCTGGTGCCGCGCGGCCGCCGGCCGCTGCTGGACGCCGCGCTCGACGAGGGCCGGATCGTCCGCGAGGGCGATCCCGAGTGGCGCGAGGAGGTGCCGGTGCGGGTGGAGTCCATCCCCGTGCGCCGCGAGGGGCGCGTCCTCGGTGTCATCGCGCGCAACACCAACCTGCTGACGGTGCGGACACCGAGCCGGCTGGAGCTGACCTATCTGCAGAGCGCCTCGGACCTCGCGCAGATGATCGCCGCCGGATCGTTTCCCTTCCCCGACCAGCAGGTGGACATGGACGCCTCCCCGCGGGTGGGCGACGGGCTGATCCGGCTCGACGCGGAGGGCGTCGTGCAGTACGCCAGCCCCAACGCGCTGTCCGCCTACCACCGGCTCGGCCTGGCCGCCGACCTGGTCGGGCTGCACCTGGGGCGGACCACCGCCGAACTGGCCCCCTCCCGCGGCCCGGTGGACGAGTCCCTGGCCAGAATCGCCAGCGGCTGGGCGCCGCGCGAGACCGAGATCGAGGGCAACGGCTGCGTGGTCCAGTTGCGGGCCATCCCGCTGAAACCGAAGGGCGACCGGATCGGTTCGCTCATCCTGCTGCGCGACGTCACCGAACTCCGTCGCCGGGAGCGGGAGCTGATCACCAAGGACGCCACCATCCGGGAGATCCACCACCGGGTGAAGAACAACCTCCAGACCGTCGCCGCCCTGCTGCGCCTCCAGGCGCGGCGGATCGGCACGGGCAACGGGGGCAACGCCCGGGAGGCACTGGAGGAGGCCGTCCGCCGGGTGGGCTCGATCGCCATCGTGCACGAGACGCTCTCCCAGACCCTGGACGAGCGCGTGGAGTTCGACGAGATCGTGGACCGGTTGCTGGCGATGGTCGCCGAGATCTCCCCGGGCATGGTCACCGGGCGCCGCACGGGCCGCTTCGGCATCCTGGTCGCGGAGGTGGCCACCCCGCTGTCCATGGCGCTCACCGAGGTGCTGCAGAACGCCCTGGAGCACGGCTTCCGGCCGGGGGAGCGGGGCACGGTGGAGGTGAACGCCGTCCGCGGCGACCGGAACGACCGGCCGGCGCGTGCGGGAGAGCGGCGCGAGGAGGGGCGGCTGCTGGTCACGGTGCAGGACGACGGCCGCGGTCTGCCCGGGGGCTTCGACGTCCGGGCCGGGGGGAACCTGGGCCTGCAGATCGTGCGGACCCTGGTGGAGGGGGAGTTGGGCGGCGCCTTCGACATGCTTCCGGCGCCCGGGGGAGGCACCCGGGTGGTTCTGGACATCCCCGTGGGACGGGAGCGCCGTTAGCGGCGCCGGGGACCGGTGCGGACCGGGGGAGCGGCCCGGACAGACGTCGAACCCCGGACCGCGGCGGTCCGGGGTTCGACATCGTCTCTGCGGTGCGCACTGGGCACTGCGCGCTGCGGTTCGGGGGCAGCAGAGGTGGCGGCGTGGGCGTCAGGCGGTGGCCTTGCGCGCCCGGTTACGGGCGGCGCGGCGCTTCATCGCGCGCCGCTCGTCCTCGCTGAGGCCACCCCAGACACCGGAGTCCTGGCCGGACTCCAGCGCCCACTGCAGGCACTGCTCCATGACGGGGCAGCGGCGGCAGACGGCCTTGGCTTCCTCGATCTGCAGCAGCGCAGGACCGGTGTTGCCGATGGGGAAGAAGAGCTCGGGGTCTTCCTCGCGGCAAACGGCGTTGTGACGCCAGTCCATGGCTGCTCCATCTCCTACGCTTGGCGGTAATGGCTTGTGAATGTGAACGCTTTCACGAATCCCCCCACAAGGGAAGGGTCAGCGCCCGGATTTACCGGGTCGTGTCCCAGAGGGAATGGGGAGGTGGATTCGGGGCTCTCAAGGGGGTCGGCGTCGACCGTCCCGATCGCCACGAAGAGACTCGCAAACCTCGGCGGCGGATACAACCCCTTCCGGAAAGTTTTTTTTGATTCCTTGGTGTCGACTAGGTCACAGCCGTACTTCCATGGGGTGGAGCATGGCCTAAACGTTCGACTGGAAGGACTTTCACCACATCCACTTACACAATCACACGCAGTGCACGGCGTACGCCTGTGAACGTGACGCTCGTACGCAGCCCCAGATGGTCACCGTCCATCTGAAACGGCAGGGGAACCTGCGAATCCAAGGTGAAGTCGGTGAGATCGTGCAGGGAGACCGCGTGCCTGCCGTGCGGGCCGCGCTCGGGGGTGGAGGTCAGCAGCTGGGCGCCGTAGCGGGTCACCGCGGGAGGCGTCAGCCGGGTCAGTCCCAGCACGTCGAGGGCGGTGTCGAAGGACGCCCGGGGAGCCGCGTACACCGGCTTGCTGCCCAGATAGGTCCAGGGCGCGGTGTTGCAGACGATGGACAGCGCCAGTCCGTCGACCGGCTTCTCGTCCGGCCGCCGGAGAGTGATCGTTCCGCGTCGGCGGTGCGGGTCCCCCAGGAACTGCCGCACCACCTGGCGTATGTAGAGCGCGTGCGTCGAGCGCCTGCCGCGCTCCCGCTTCTGCTCCACCCGGCCCACCACGCCCGCGTCGAAGCCGAACCCCGCGCAGAAGGTGAACCAGCGGGCGGGTACCTCCGCGTCCTCCGTCCCCGGTGTCCCGGCCGCCAGGCCCAGGCCCACCGTGCGCTCGCTGCCCGCGTGGAGCGCGTCCAGCAGTGCGCCCGTTGCCTCCACGGCGTCGTTGGGCAGCCCGAGCGCGCGGGCGAAGACGTTGGTCGAGCCGCCGGGCACGACCGCGAGCCGGGGCAGGGCGTCGGGGGCGGGACCGGCGTGCAGCAGTCCGTTGACGACCTCGTTGACCGTGCCGTCCCCGCCGAGCACGATGACCAGCTCGATCTCCCCGCGCTGGACCGCCTGCCGGCCGAGGTCGTGCGCGTGCCCCCGGTACTCGGTGGTGACGGCCTCCAGCTTGAGGTCACTGGCCAGGGCGTGGATGAGCACGTCCCTGGTCCGCGCACTGGTGGTGGTGGCCGCCGGGTTTACCACGAGAAGTGCGCGCATGGGGTGCAGCGTACCCAGCCGCCGGTGGGACGGCCCAAATCCGGACCGGCCGGAACCTTGCCCGGCCCGGGTCCGGGCCGCCCGGCTACCCTGGCGGGGTGAGCACGGACGCATCCTCCCCAGGCCCTTCCAGTGCCTCCGGCACCCCCGGTGGCCTCCGGACCTCCCGGCCGGCCCGGATCACCGTCGCGGCCGCGTTGGTGGCGCTGCAGGGAGTGGTGGTCGCGGGTCTGGGCGTCACCATGCTGGTCCTGCTGCTGGCCGGCCGGCACGCGGACGACACCGTCCAGGCCGTCACCGGGGCCGTGACCGTGCTGGCGCTGGCCGTACTGCCGCTGGCCGCGGCCCGGGGGCTGTGGCTGCGGCGCCGGTGGAGCCGCGGGCCGGCGATGATCGTGCAGCTCATGGCCGTCCCGGCGGGCTGGCAGATGGCCCAGAACGGCGGGGTGTGGCTCGTTCTGGGCACCCTCGTCTCACTGACCGCGCTGACCGTGCTCGGCTGCGTCGTCAATCCGACGGCCACCGAGGCACTGGGCATCGGGCCGCGCGAGCCCCGGGACGCCTGAGCGGGTCCGCGGCGCGGATCCCCAGCGGGATCCGCGGCCCGGGACGCCGGGCTACTCCTCGACCAGCAGCCGGTCGCGCAGCTGCGCGAGGGTGCGGGCCAGCAGCCGCGACACGTGCATCTGCGAGATCCCGACCTCCTGCGCGATCTGCGACTGGGTCATGTTGCCGAAGAACCGGAGCAGCAGGATCTTCTTCTCGCGCGGCGGCAGCTCCTCCAGCAGCGGCTTGAGCGACTCGCGGTACTCCACGCCCTCCAGGGCGTCGTCCTCCGCCCCGAGGGTGTCCGCGACGGCCGGGGACTCGTCGTCGGTGTCGGGGACGTCCAGGGAGAGGGTGCTGTAGGCGTTGGCCGACTCCAGCCCCTCCAGGACCTCCTCCTCGGAGATCGACAGCCGCTCGGCCAGTTCGTGGACGGTCGGGGCGCGCCCGTGCTGCTGGGAGAGCTCCGCCGTCGCGGTGGTCAGGGACAGCCGCAGCTCCTGGAGCCGGCGCGGCACCCGTACCGCCCAGCCCTTGTCGCGGAAGTGCCGCTTGATCTCGCCGACGACCGTCGGGGTGGCGTAGGTGGAGAACTCCACACCGCGCTCCGGGTCGAAGCGGTCCACCGACTTGATCAGACCGATCGTGGCCACCTGCGTCAGGTCGTCCAGCGGCTCGCCGCGGTTGCGGAAGCGCCGCGCCAGGTGCTCGACCAGCGGCAGGTGCATCCGTACCAGGGTGTCGCGCAGCTGGGCCCGCTCGGGGGAGCCGTCCGGGAGGGAGCGCAGCCGGACGAAGAGGTCCCGGGCGCCGCCGCGGTCCTGCGACTCCGGCAGCCGGTGCCCGGACGCGCCGTTCCCGCGGTCCCCGGGCCCGTCGTGCCCGCCGCCCCGGAGGTCCTCCACGGCGCGGTCCTCCACGACATGGTCCTCCACGGCGTCCACCTGCCCCACCCGGTGCTGGGAATCGGCTGGATGAGGCCGGGCTTGCTGCTCGGGAATGACCGGACCGACCGCTTTCTCGTGGCGGCTCGTCCGCATTTCGTGCTCCAGGTCGTTCACCCCGACCCCCTTTTCCCGTACCGGCCCGTGTGCGTCGGTCACGACGCCCCTGGACCGGCGCCGCGCTTCTTGTGCAGACTGATGCTGACCGTGCGATCGTCGGCCACGGCCGAGTCGACCTCGCCGGCCAGCGCGGAGAGCACCGTCCAGGCGAAGGTGTCGCGCTCGGGTGCGCGGCCTTCCGTGGTGGGCGCCGAGACGGTCACCCACAGCGAGTCCCCGACGAGCCTGAAGACACAGCTCAGCACGCTGCCGGGGAGGGCCTGCTGGAGCAGGATGGCGCACGCCTCGTCGACGGCGATGCGCAGATCCTCGATTTCGTCGAGGGTGAAGTCCAAGCGGGCCGCGAGACCGGCGGTGGCCGTACGCAGCACCGACAGGTAGGCGCCCGCTGCGGGCAACCGGACCTCGACGAAGTCCTGCGTCCCGGGCTCGCCTGCGATCTGGGACACCCTCACCTCCAAGGTGGCACGAGCTGGTGACTGCCGCGAACGCCGGTCGGCGTCCTGTGGGCACAGATGTAACGGATCGGCGCGGCAGATCGTTCGACTGCGACGCTACCGCGATCCGAGGCATGCTGTCGCCCGGGCTGCGGAGGGCACCCTTCCCACGAACGTCACCCATAGTAAACACATGGACACTGTCCGTGGCTAGGGGTCTGCGGTAATCAATTGCCCCCACTACGCTGCGTCACAACGCCCGGGGCGTCCCGGATATTCCGGGCTCCGCGCTCTTTCCGCCGCTTCCCGCTACGGCCGTCCCGCCGGCCCCGCCGGTTCCGGGGCCTCCCGCGGCCCCGGGGCCCCCGGCGCCCGCTCGGCGGCGAGGGACCGCAGCGGCGCGCCGCTCAGCCGGTACACCGTCCACTCGTCCATCGGCTCGGCACCGAGCGACTCGTAGAAACCGATGGACGGCTCGTTCCAGTTCAGTACCCACCACTGGAGCCGTTCGTAACCCCGCTCGGCGCAGATGCGGGCGAGTTCGGCCAGCAGCGCCCTGCCGTGGCCCGCGCCGCGCGCCGCGGGGCGGACGTACAGGTCCTCCAGGTACACCCCGTGGGTGCCGGTCCAGGTGGAGAAGTTCAGGAACCACAGGGCGAAGCCGACCGGCTCGCCGCCGCCGTCCTCGGCGATCAGCGCGAAGACGGCCGGGTCCGCGCCGAAGAGGGCGTCGCGCACCTGCTCCACGGTGGCCCGCACCTGCTCCGACGACCGCTCGTACGCCGCCAGTTCGCGGATCATGGCGTGGATCACCGGCACGTCGGAGGGGACCGCTGCTCGAATCACCCCGGAAGGCTAACCGGTGACCACCGCGGCCACCGACGTCCCCGGAGCGAAGGCGCCCTCGCCGGCCAGCACCGACAGCCCGTACAGCGCCTTGGCGACGTACACGCGGTCCAGGTCCGGCAGTCCGTGGCGGTCCCGGAAGTCCCGCGCGAACGCCTCCAGCGCGCCGGTGGTGCGGGCGAAGCCGCCGCAGTGGAAACGGTCCTCCACCCGCCAGTCACCGCGTCGTCCGCCGAAGGCGGCGTGCTGGAGGCGCTCCACCTCGCCGCCGAGGAAGCCGCCGCGCAGTACGGCGAAGCCGATGGCCCGCTGCCCGTCCGCCAGCCCGGCGGCGAGCCCGGCGAGCGTGCCGCCCGTACCGCAGGCGACCGCCACCACGTCGGCCCTGCCGCGCAGTTCCCGGCCCAGCCCGGCGGCGCCCCGTACGGCCGCGGCGTCGCTGCCGCCCTCGGGTATGAGGCGGAAGGGGCCGAAGCGGTCGCGCAGCCGCGCGGTCCAGTCCGGGTCGGCCCTGCGGCGGTACGCGGCCCGCGTCACGAAGTGCAGCCGCATGCCGTCCGCGGCGCAGCGGGCCAGGGAGGGGTTGAGCGGCCGGCCGGCCAGTTCCTCGCCCCGTACGACCCCGATCGTGGCCAGGCCCAGCAGCCGTCCGGCGGCCGCGGTGGCGCGCAGGTGATTGGAGTACGCGCCGCCGAAGGTCAGCAGGGTGTGCTCTCCGGACCGGAGGGCGGCACGCAGGTTCGGCACCAGCTTGCGCCACTTGTTGCCGACGAGGTCCGGATGGATCAGGTCGTCGCGCTTGAGCAGCAGCCGTACACCGCGGCGGGCGAAGCGCTCGTCGGCGATCTCGGTGAGGGGGGACGGCAGCCGCGGCGCGAGGGCGGTCAGGGCGGCGGCGGGGTCGGCCGGTCCGGGCCGGCCGGGCTGTCCGGGTGCTGTGCTGCTCACCCCGCCATTCTCCCGTTCCCGGGATGGCACGCCGTGCCGTGGTGGCCGGGCCCGGCCGCGGGGCGCCCGGGGCGTCGGCCAGGGGAGGCCCGGACGCCGCGAGCGTCCCGTCTGCCCGTCCGGGCCCTCCGCGGAGTTGCGGTTGTGACCGTACGGGCGGCCGCGGGCGGCCGGAACGGCCGTCCGCGGCCGCGGTGGCGGCCGGAGGACCCTTGCCGGATGTGCGCGGAGGTGCGGAGAGAGTTCTGATCCATGAGGAATGCCGCTTCCGTCTGCTTCCGGTTCGAGGTGTGCCCGGTGGACCGGGGCTTCTCCTGCCGTCCCGGACCGGCTGTACCGGGTTGTCGCGGTGCGGGGAGGAGAGCGTGCCAGGCGGGTCCCGGCAGGTGTGCCGTCACCCGGCGAGTGTTCCGGGGGGCGGCACGGACGCTCCGGTGCGCCTTCGCGAATGTTGATTTCCGGTCCGTATGAAAGCGTTTTTCCGGGGCACACGGTGTACGCCCGGGTCTGTGGACGCCCGCTGACGCGCTTCCCCTGGATCAGGGCTGACATGAGGTGGCTGTGCTGCCGTGAGTCGGACGTTGTCAAGTTTTCTTGGCATGGGTTATACAGGTGAGTACGAGACAGTGCACTCAGTGCCGTATCACCGGCCGACCCCGGCAGGGCAGTTGAGTGACGGCTGTACCGACCACCTCACCAGTACCAGCAGTACGGAAGGGGAGATGGAACATGCGGTGGAGCGAGTTCGTGGCAAAGGTACGTGAGCGGGGGCAGTACCCGACGGTCAGAGAGGCCGAACGCGTCGCGCGGATCGTGCTCTCGGCCCTGGGAGGCCATCTCACCGGGCAGGAACGCACGGAGCTGGCCATCCGCCTGCCCCAGGAGGGCATGCGCGTGCTGACCGACCAGCTCCAGGTCACCAAGGCGATGAGTGGCGCGCAGTTCGTCGACAGTGTCGCGGCGCGCATCGAGGGCGCCACCCCGGCGACCGCCCGATGGGACGTCAGCTCGGTGCTGAGCGTCGTCGCCGAACTGGCCGGCGACGACCTGCTGGACCGGATCATCGGCCGGCTTCCGACCGGCTACGCCCTGCTCTTCGGGCGTGCCCAGCTCGCCGCCCGGCTCGTTCCGGCGGCGTGACCGGACGGTCGGGCCAGCGGCCCGCAGCGGACGATCGTCGCTGCGGGCCGCTGGCCTGACACACCGGGGGAAGGGCGGCGCCGGTCAGGGGGCTTCGGTGCCCCGGTCCGCCGGCCGGTCCTGTCCGGCTTCCGCCTCGTCCCGGCCGCCCTTTCCGTCCTTCTCCGTGTCCTTCTTCCGGCCGTCGCCGTCGCCGACGATGGCGGAGAGGCAGTGCGGCCAGTGACTGAAGTCCTGCTTCTGGGACCACAGCCGGTGGGCCGCCCTGATGTTCCACTCCGGGTCCAGCGCCTGCGCGGGGGTGCCGCGCAGATCACGGAGCCGCGCGTCGGAGATCTGGAAGACGCCCCAGTTCCGGCTGCCGTCGACGTTGGGAAGGACGTACAGCGGGTCGAGGCGGGACTGGCATCGGGCGATCCGGACCGCCGTCTCCGGGTCCTCGGTGAAGACCTTCCGGATACGGTCGGTGAGCCGGTCCTCGTCCCAGGTGGTCATCGGCACCTTTCCCGCGTACAGCGCCCGCTTGGTGTCGTCCCCGACGATCCCGTCCACCGCCAGGCCCGCCCGTACCTGGAACGCCTCCACCCGGCGCAGGGTCTCCGGGCCGAAGATGCCGTCGATCCCGATGGTCGCCCCGGCGTCGGCCAGCAGTTGCTGGACCTCCCGTACGCACTCGTCCTCCTGACCGATGTGGACCGGATCCCGGCACTCCGCGGAGAACAGCAGCCGGTCGTCCGCCGCCGCCCCGCCCTTCCGGTCGCCGAACGAGGCCCACGCCAGGGCGGCGGCGATCACGGCGGCCACGACGACGGCGGCGACGAGCCACAGCCCGCGGCGGGGCCGGGACGCCGCCGTGGCCGCGGCGGGCTCCTCCCCGGTGTCCCCGCTGCCGGACACCGGCTCCTGGTCCTGGCCCTGGTCCGGATCCCGGGCCCGTTCCGGGTGCGTGGGCGGCGGCTCGGAAGCCAGGGTCCACAGCCGGTGCAGCTCCGTCAGCTCGTCCCGGCCCGCTCCGCACTGCCGCGCCAGCAGCTCCACCGTGCCGAAGTCCGGGGGAACCGCCTTCCCGGAGCAGTAGCGGTGCAGCGCGGAACGGCTGAGGTCCAGCCGGGCGGCCAGCGTCTCGTAACTGTGCGGGGTACGTTCCTTCAACTCGCGCAGAGCCGAGGCGAACTCCTCGACACGGGCCTCGCCCCGACCGTCCCGCATTGCCCCAGACCTCCGCACTTGTGGTCGCCCGGATCACGACGCGTACATCGTAGGAACACCGAGTGGCACGGCGTTGGCGGATGGCCGGATTCAGCCGTCGCCGGAACGGGGGCCGGGTTCCAGCGAGACCAGGCAGCGCGGCCACCGGCCGGAGTCCTTCCCGCCCCAGAGCCGGTGGGCCGCCTCGATGTTCCACTCCGGGTCCAGCGCGTCCGCGGGAGTGGCGCCCATCTTCCGCAGCCGCTCCTCGGAGATCTGGAAGACACCCCAGGTGCGCGAGGCGTCGGGGTGGGAGAGCACGTAGTGCGGGTCCAGCAGCGACCGGCACTCGGCCGTCCGCACCGCCGCCTCCGGGTCCTCGGCGAAGACCTTCCGGATGTGGTCGGTGATCCGGTCCCTGTCCCAAGTGGCGAGGGACACCCCGCCCTCGTACAGCGCCTGCTTGGTCGCCCGGTCGACGACGCCGTTGGGCCGTACCTCGGCCAGTGTCTGGAAGGCCAGCACCGCGCGCCGGGTGTCTCCCACGAAGCGGCCGTCGGCCGCCGTTCTCCCGCCGGCCCCGGCGATCAGGCGCTGAACCTCCCGTACGCACTCGCCCTGCTGCCCCTGGCCGATCGTGTCCGGGCAGGCGTCCGAGAGCAGCAGCCGCTCGTCGTCCGCGGCCTCCGCGGCGCCGCGCACCCCCGCGATCAGGACGGCACCGGCCACGGCCGTGGCCAGTACGCCGGCCAGGAGCCGCGGCCACTGCCGGACGGACGGGCGGAGCGCCGCGAGGATCCGGACCGGCGGCTGCCGCGACCACGACGGGACGGGCGCCGCGGCCGGGGAGGCGGCCGGGACCGCGGCAGGTGGTGCGGTGGTGACCGGTCCCGGGCGCCGTTCCGGCCGTGATTCCGGTCGCGACTCCGGCGCGGGGGGCCCGGACGACTCGGTGGCCAGCGCCCACAACCGGTGGAGTTCGACCAGTTCGTCCCGGTCCGCCCCGCATCGTTTGGCGAAGCGCTCCACGGTTCCGAAAACGGCTGGAACCGACTTGCCGGAGCAGTAGCGGTGCAGCGCGGAACGGCTGATCCCGGTCCGCGTGGCCAGCGTCTCGAAGCTGTGTCCCGTGCGTCCCTTCAGGTCGCGCAGCGCGGCTGCCAGCTCCGAGGTTCCATCGTGGCCCATCCCTGACCCTCTCCCGAGACGCGGGTCCGCCCGATGACGGGGCCATCGTATCGGGGTGAGCGGGGCCAGGGACGGGTCCGACGGGAAGCGGACGCACCGAGGAGTCGCGGGCATCCGCCGGAATGCCCGCGGCCCGTCCGGATCACCGTCTCATTCATGATCCCCCGTGTTCCCCCATGGGGACGGAGGTCCGGACGTGCACCGCTTCGCTGTGGCCGGCTCAGCGCTCCCCCGAGTCCGCTGGGCCGACGAGACATGTGTGTCACGGGCCCGCCGGACGCGTCAACGCGATTCCGGCGATCTGGGACGCTGGGACGGCGTACCGTCTCTGAGCTGCGGTTGTCCGGGGCGATGGGATGCGGCGCGAGACGAGTGGCGGGCGCTTGCCGGTCCCGGCGGATCCGGTGGCCGGGGCGGGGGGACCGGTACCGGTCCGTCAGGTGGCGGCGGCAAGATCGTCCTGCCGTAGACTCCCGTGGGACTCGCACAGGCGGACGAGGACGCTCAGTTCCGGCTCGAAGGTGCCGGATGTCGTGGGGGTTTCGGCGCTGACGGCAGTCCGGCCCCGTCCCGCAGGCGCGTTTCCACCGCAGCCACGGCGCGGTGGCTCCACCCGAATCACCTGTTGACGGGTCGACAGGGTCTCTCCGGTGCTGTTCGAGCCGCCCGGACAACTCACGTGAAAGGGCTTCCCCGATGCTCGATCCCCGGCGGCACTATGCCAGTCTGCGCTTCGTGGCGCTGCTTCCGCTCGTGCTGTTCTTCCCGATCATGGTCAGCTTCTTCATAAGCCCGGGCGTGGTGTGGGGAGAGTACGTGGGGGTCTTCTTCCACCTCTCGATCCTCTTCCTGGTGTCGCGCCTGGATGCGGCCCCCTGGGCCAAGGCCGCGGGCTACGGCTGGGTGGCCGCCGACGTACTCGCCGGCATCATGGTGATCAACGAAGTCGATGACGACACGGCCTGGGCGGTCCGCCTCGGTGCCCATGTCCTCGCCGGTGTCTGGATCGTGGCGAGTTCCCTGGTCAGCCGTTCCTGGCCGGTTCGCGCGGTCGGCGTCCTCACCGGTGTCTGGCTCGGCGGCTACTCCTTCGTCGGGAACGTCCTCGGCGAGGTGTTCCTGCGCCCGGCCAGCATCATGATCCTGGTCTGGTTCGCGCTCCTGGCGTTCCTCCACCGCGACCAGCCGGAGCGCCCGGCGGCGCCGGCCGGCACCGCACCGGCCTGACGCGCGGTACGGCGTAATCCCGCCGGGGAGGAGGACCGGGGGAGAAGTACCGCACCCGGTCCGTGAGGGACGCCGTGCTCGGCGCCCCGCGGACCGGGTGCGGACAGCAAGACCGGACGGTCAGGGAAACCGCAGGTCAGAAGGCGTAAATCAAGATCAGGCCTTCTTGGTCTCCCAGAAGATCTTGTCGATCTCGGCGATGAGGTCCAGCAGCTTCTGGCCCGTCGCCGGGTCGGTGGAGCCCTTGGCCGCGGAGGCGGCCTTGAGCGCGTCGTTCACCAACTGGTGGAGCTGCGGGTACTTCTCGAAGTGCGGCGCCTTGAAGTAGTCGCTCCACAGCACCGAGATGTGGTGCTTGGCGAGCTCGGCCCGCTGCTCCTTGATGTACGTCGCACGGGCCCGGTAGTGCGGGTCGTCGTTGGCCTGGTACTTCTCCTGGATGGCCTTGACCGACTCGGCCTCGATACGCGCCTGGGCCGGGTCGTAGACGCCGCAGGGAAGGTCGCAGTGCGCGCTGACCTTCACCTTCGGGGCGAACAGGCGGGAGAGCATAGAGCTGTCCTTCCTCGTGATCGTCTTCTCTCGGGTGAGGTTACTCCGTGCGGGATGCCTTTTCGCGTGTGCCCCCACCGGCTTGGGACAAAAGTCGGAGGAAGCATGGGCGGGTCCGGGGGAACCCGGGAACGGCGGTCGGGAAGACTGGGCCGAGGACAGGCGCGGGGACAGTCGCGGAGGCGAGGACCGGAGGTGCCGCGGATGCCGGAGCGGGTGGACGAGCAGGACGGCCGCGGACTGCTGCGGATCGGGCTGGCCGAGGTCTACAACCCCTCGATGGAGCCGACGCTGGTCCCCGGTGATCTGCTGGTGGTGCGTTACGGGGGAGAGGTGCGGCCCGGGCGCGTGGTGGTGATGCGCCACCCCTTCCAGCACGATCTGCTGATCGTCAAGCGTGCCGTGGCGCGGCGCGCGGGCGGCTGGTGGGTGCGGGGCGACAACCCGTCCGTGCGCAACGACAGCCGGGAGTTCGGGGTGGTGCCCGACGAACTGGTGGTGGCGCGCGCCTGGGTGCGGCTGCGGCCTCCGCGGCTGGTTCAGCGAACCCCCGGCGCGTTGCTGGGCTGGGTGTTCTCGGCGGTGCGGCCGCTGCCCTCCAGGCGCTTGCGGGCGCGGTAGGCCGCGACGTTGGCGCGGGTGGCGCAGCGGTCCGAGCAGTAGCGCCGCGAGCGGTTGGTCGAGGTGTCCAGATAGGCGTTGCGGCAGGGATCGGCCTGGCAGATGCCCAGCCGCTCCACGCCCAGCTCGGTGAGGTGGAAGGCCAGTCCCATGCAGGCGGTGGCCGCGTAGCCGGCGGTGGCGTTGGCGGGGTGGTCGGCCAGGTGCAGGTGCCAGCGGGGCCGGCCCCGGTCGTCCAGGTGGTCGTGGCCGGAGATCTGCGGGCTGGCGGGGAACTCCATCAGCAGGGCGTTGAGCAGGCCCACAGCCCCGACCTGGTCGCCCTCGGAGGCCGCCGTGAAGACCGCCCGCAGCCGGGTGCGGACGTTCCGCAGCCGGGTCACGTCGGCCTCGGTGGCGCGCCGGGCGGCGGTCTGCCCGGGGCCGAAGAGGGCGCGTACGGCCTCGACCGAGGTGAGCGTGTCCTCGCCGCGCCGGGGCTGCTCGGTGTTGACCAGCCGCACGGCGAAGTCCGAGTAATGGCTCAGTTCCACTTGTGGTCCTTACGGAATCGTCCTGTGGTCATGCCGGGGCCGAGTAAGGGCCCTTGGGGGAACCAGCCTATTACCCTCGATGGCACAGGAGGTTGCCGTGAGCGAGACGGACACGGGCGCGCACACGGACCGGCGGTACTGGCGGACCCTCTGGGACCGGCAGCAGGAGAGCTGTCCGCCCGGCCGTGAGGAGCGGTTCCGGACGATGCTGGACTCGGCCGAGGCGCTGGTGGGTCCCGGGCCGGGCGTGCTGGACCCGGCGTGCGGTACGGGTGGCGTCTCCGACCGTCTGCTGCGCCGGTTTCCGATGGCCACCAGCCCAAGGATCGGCCTCGGCCCGGCCCTGCCGGCCATCGCGCGCGGCTACTTCGCCGCCGACTCCCGGGTGCAGTTCGTCCGGGCCGGCCTGCGCGACCCGCGGTGGCGGGACGAGCTGCCGCACCGCGCGTACGACGCCGTGCTCACCTCCACCGCGCCGCACTGGCTGCGCACCGACGGGCTGCGGACGCTGTACGGGCAGCTCGCGGCGGCGCTGCGGGCGGCGGGCTTCGCCGAGGCGCGGACGGTGTGGGCCCCTCCGTCGACGCGACGGTGCTCGCCCTGCGGTGACGGCCGGGTGACGGCCGTGGGGGTGGTGCGGGCCGGCCCGCACCACCCCCACGGCTCGACGGCGGCGCTCAGCGCCGGGCCACGCCCTCGGCGCGGGCCGCCGCGGCGACGGCGGCGGTGACCGCCGGGGCGACCCGCTCGTCGAACGGCGAGGGGATCACGCACTCCTCGCTCAGCTCGTCGGCCACCACCGCGGCCAGCGCCTCGGCGGCGGCCAGCTTCATGCCCTCGGTGATCCGCGCGGCCCGCACCTGCAGGGCGCCCGCGAAGATGCCGGGGAAGGCGAGGACGTTGTTGATCTGGTTCGGGTAGTCGCTGCGGCCGGTGGCGACCACCGAGGCGTACCGGCGGGCCACGTCCGGGTGGATCTCCGGGGTGGGGTTGGCCATGGCGAAGACGAACGCGCCCTTCGCCATCCGCGCGACGGCGGCCTCGGGGACCGTACCGCCGCTGACGCCGATGAAGACGTCCGCGCCCGCCAGCGCGTCCCCCAGCGAGCCGCTGAGCCCGGCCCGGTTGGTGAAGCCGGCCACCTCCCGCTTGACGTCGGTGAGGTCCGCGCGACCGGTGGAGACGACGCCCCGGCGGTCGCAGACCGTCACGTCGCCGATGCCCGCCTCCACCAGGATCCTGGCGATGGCCACCCCTGCCGCGCCCGAGCCCGAGACGACCGCGCGCAGCTCGCCGAGCGCGACCCCGCGCAGCCGGGCGGCGTTGCGCAGCGCGGCGAGGGTGACGACGGCCGTGCCGTGCTGGTCGTCGTGGAAGACCGGGATGTCCACCCGCTCCTGGAGCCGGCGCTCGATCTCGAAGCAGCGGGGCGCGGAGATGTCCTCCAGGTTGATGCCGCCGAAGGAGGGCGCGAGCCGGGCGACGGTGTCCACGATCTCGTCGATCCCCCGGCAGTCCAGCGCGATCGGGACCGCGTCCACGCCGCCGAACTGCTTGAAGAGGATGGCCTTGCCCTCCATCACCGGCAGGGAGGCCTCCGGGCCGATGTCGCCCAGGCCGAGCACCGCGCTGCCGTCCGTGACGACCGCGACGGTCTGTGACTTCCAGGTGTAGTCGTGGACCAGTTCCGGCTGCTCGGCGATGGCGCTGCACACCTTCGCCACACCCGGTGTGTAGGCCAGGGAAAGGTCGTCCGCGTTCCGCACCGGCACGGTCGCCCGGACCGCCATCTTGCCGCCGCGGTGCAGGGCGAAGGCCGGATCGATGCTCGCGTCGACGCCGTCGTCCAGGTCGCTCCCGGAATTGACGATCTCCGCTGCCACTGTGTTCAACCCCTTTGTCGCTGATTCTGTCGAGGGTGGCCGCGTCCTGGTCGAGGAGCGGGCGGGCACCGCGTCCGCGGCCCGTCCGGTGGATGGGGCCACCGTCGGGGCGGGTACGGACGCCGGGCGCGCCGCACACGCGCCCTGGTCCCCGGGTGAGGGGTGTAAACGCACTTTCTACCGGATGAGCCCCGCCGGTACGAGTGGCTTTCGCATCCTCCCGGCCGCCGTGTCCTGTCCCGGATGCCCCCGGGGGCAGGTGGTCGAAACGGCTGTTTCCCGGCAGAACGGCCGTATGGCGGCCGACGGCCCGCTCGGTGCGGCGGGAACGCGGCAAAGACGCGGCAAGGGGGCGGGAGGAGGACGGGAGGAGAGTGACAAAGCTCTCGTTCCGCGTGTCACCCCACTCATACGAGCAGACAAGGGGCGCGCCGCTGTCGGAAGCGGTCGTCTCCGATCGCCCGTTACCCGATTTTGACACGGTCGGCGTCATGGCTCCCGGTGTCCGGATGGCAAGATGCGCTTCATCGCACAGGCCAGGACCGTCCTCCGGGGCGCGTCCGGCCGACCGGCTACTCCACTCACCCCGCAGGAGGACCACCCATGACCGCACGTACCACCCGCCCCCTGTCCACGGTGGGAGGGTCCCCGAGGCCGTCCGCCCGCCGGCGCCTGGCCGCGGTCGGAGCCGTCGTGGTCGCGGGCTCCCTGCTGCTCACCGCCTGCGGGGACCAGACCGACGGCGGTGGTGACGGCGACGGCGACGGCGGCAAGAAGACGGAGAGCGCGAACGCCGCCCCGCTGCACGACAAGCTGCCCGCGGACATCCGGAAGGCGGGCGTCATCAAGGTCGGCTCGGACATCGCCTACGCGCCGATCGAGTTCTACGACGAGAACGACCAGGTCGCGGGTGTGGACCCCGATCTGGCCGATGCCCTGGAGAAGCAGCTCGGTGTCGAGTTCAAGTTCAGCAACGGGACCTTCGACCAGCTCGTCCTCGGCATGAACTCCGGCCGCTTCGACATCGTGATGTCGGCCATGACCGACACCAAGGAGCGCCAGCAGGGCGAGAGCGAGGACGCCCAGGGCGGCGCGGACTTCGTCGACTACTTCCGGGCCGGCTCCGCGATCCTGGTCAAGAAGGGCAACCCCGAGGGCATCGAGTCCCTGGACGACCTCTGCGGCAGGACCGTCGCCCTCCAGCGCGGCACGGCGAACGAGGACCTCGCCGAAGAGCAGAGCGAGAAGTGCGACAAGCCCATCAAGATCCTCGCGTTCGAGAAGGACACCGACGCGCTGCTCCAGGTCAAGCAGGGACGCGCGGTCGCGGACATCAACGACTACCCGGTCGCCGCGTACAACGCCAAGACCTCCGGCGGGGGCGGCGACTTCGAGGTCGTCGGCGACCAGATCAACGCCGCTCCCTACGGCATAGCGGTGAGCAAGAAGAACACCGAACTGCGCGACGCCATCAAGGCGGCCCTCGACGCGATCATCGACAACGGCGAGTACCAGAAGGTCCTGGAGAAGTGGGACGTCGCCGGTGCCGGGGTCGAAGAGGCGACCGTCAACGGCGGCGAGTGAGCCGTCCGGACCGCACCGCTCCAGAGCAGTCCGAACGAAGGTAACCATCCGTGCCCGAACCCGAAGACCTCGCAGAGTCCGAGAACCCCGAGAACAACGCCCCGGCGGTGTCCATGACCAAGGACTCCGGCGGGGCGGACGGGGCCGTACCGGCGGCCGGCGGCCGGCCGGTGCCGCCCGAGGCCGTCAAAGCCATCCCGGTGCGCCACTACGGCCGGTGGATCAGCGCCGTGCTCGTGCTGGCCGTGCTAGCCCTGCTGGTGTCGGCGTTCGCGGACGCCGACATCACCTGGGCGACGGTGGGCGAGTACCTCGACCACGAGACGATCGTCCGGGGAGCCCTCAACACCCTGTGGATCACCGTGCTCGCGATGCTGCTGGGCGTCGTGCTCGGCACCCTCCTGGCGGTGATGCGGCTGTCGAAGAACCCGGTGATGTCCTCCGTCGCCTGGGGCTACATCTGGATCTTCCGCGGTACGCCCGTCCTGGTGCAGCTGCTGCTCTGGTACAACCTGGCGCTGATCTTCCCGATCCTGGACCTCGGCTTCTACCGCGACGAGATGAACGACGTGATGACGCCGTTCCTCGCCGCGCTGCTGGGCCTGGGCCTGAACGAGGCCGCCTACATGGCCGAGATCAGCCGGGCGGGCATCCAGTCGGTCGACGAGGGTCAGACCGAGGCGGCCCACGCGCTCGGCATGACCGGCTCCCGCACCATGCGGCGGATCGTGCTGCCGCAGGCCATGCGGGTGATCATCCCGCCCACCGGCAACGAGTTCGTCAACATGCTCAAGACCTCGTCGCTGGCCTACATCATCCAGTACGGCGAGGTACTGCTGTCGGCCACCAAGATCTCCTCGCGCAACCTCGCGGTGATGGAGCTGCTGCTGGTGGCGACCATCTGGTACCTGGTCCTCACCACGGTCTTCAGCATCGGTCAGTACTACCTGGAACGCCACTTCCAGCGCGGTTCCTCCCGCAGCCTGCCGCCCACCCCGTGGCAGCGGGTGAGGAGGAGCCTGGGCTCGTTCCGCACACCGAGCCAGGTGGGAGGGAGGACGATATGACCAGCCCGGCGGTTCCCATGGTGAAGGCGGAGGGCGTCCACAAGTCCTTCGGCCACGCCCACATCCTCAAGGGCATCGACCTGGAGGTCGCCCCGGGTGAGGTCTTCTGCCTGGTCGGCCCGTCCGGCTCGGGGAAGTCCACCTTCCTGCGGTGCATCAACCACCTGGAGAAGATCAGCGCCGGCCGGCTGTGGGTCGACGGCCGCCTCGTCGGCTACCGGCAGAAGGGCGACCGGCTCTACGAGCTGAAGGAGCGGGAGGTCGCCACCCAGCGCCGGGACATCGGCATGGTCTTCCAGCGCTTCAACCTCTTCCCGCACATGACCGCGGTGGAGAACGTCATGGAGGCACCGGTCCAGGTCAAGGGCGTGAGCAGGGCGGTGGCCCGGGAGCGGGCGCTGAAACTGCTGGACCGCGTCGGCCTGGGCGACAAGACGAACAACTACCCCTCCCAGCTCTCCGGCGGCCAGCAGCAGCGGGTCGCCATCGCCCGGGCACTGGCGATGGAGCCCAAGCTGATGCTGTTCGACGAGCCCACCTCGGCGCTCGACCCCGAGCTGGTCGGCGAGGTGCTCGACGTCATGCGCGGGCTGGCCGAGGACGGCATGACGATGATCGTCGTCACCCATGAGATGGGCTTCGCCCGGGAGGTCGGCGACTCGCTGGTCTTCATGGACGACGGGGTGGTCGTCGAGGCCGGCCACCCGCGCGAGGTGCTGACCGATCCGCGGCACGAACGGACGAAGGCGTTCCTGTCGAAGGTCCTGTGAGGCTCCGGGATCGTCCGGCGCGCGCGGTGGCGGGGTGCCCGGCCGGGCACCCCGCCACCGCGGCGTTCCGCCGTGTGCCCGGCCGGGCTGTCCGGCTTTCCGCCCTGGTCAGCGGCGAGTGTCACACCGGTATTCGGTTTCGCCGGGCTGCCGCTCGGCCTAGGGTCGGTACATGTTTGCTGCCTATGCCGCGCGCATCGACCGCGATCAGCCACTGAACGGACTGGAGCTGGGCGAACGTCCGGAACCGGAGGTTCCGCCGGGGTGGACGGCCATCGACGTCAGGGCGGCCTCCCTCAACCACCACGACCTGTGGTCCCTGCGCGGGGTCGGTCTGGGCGAGGAGTC
This sequence comes from Streptomyces carminius, assembly GCF_002794255.1. Lineage (GTDB taxonomy): Bacteria > Actinomycetota > Actinomycetes > Streptomycetales > Streptomycetaceae > Streptomyces > Streptomyces carminius. Next base: position 309,514 of record NZ_PGGW01000060.1, on the reverse strand, counting down.
GCTGCCCATGATCCTGGGCTGCGACGCCGCCGGGGTGGACGCCGACGGCAACGAGGTCGTCGTCTACCCGGTGATCGGGGCGACCGGGCACGGCGTCGGGCCGCGCGAGCAGCCCTCCATCCTCACCGAGAAGTACCAGGGCACCTTCGCCGAGCGGGTGGCCGTACCGCAGTGGAACGTTCTGCCCAAGCCGAAGGAACTCTCCTTCGAGGAGGCCGCCTGCCTGCCGACGGCCTGGCTGACCGCCTACCGGATGCTCTTCACGGGCGCCGGGGTACGGCCCGGCGACTCGGTCCTGGTGCAGGGCGCGGGCGGCGGGGTGGCCACGGCGGCCATCGTGCTGGGCGCGGCTGCGGGGCTGCGGGTCTTCGCCACCAGCCGTGACGCGGCCAAGCGCCGGCGGGCCGAGGAACTGGGCGCCGAGGCCGCCCTGGAGAGCGGGGCGCGGCTGCCGCACCGGGTGGACGCGGTGATCGAGACGGTGGGTGCCGCCACCTGGTCCCACTCGGTGAAGTCGCTCAGGCGCGGCGGCACACTGGTGATCTCGGGAGCGACCAGCGGGGTCACCCCGCCCTCCGGCGAGCTGAACCGGATCTTCTTCCTGGAACTGAAGGTCGTCGGCTCCACGATGGGCTCCAAGGAGGAGCTGGCCGGGCTGCTGAGCTTCTGCGCGGCCAAGGGCGTCCGCCCGGTGGTCGACTCCGTGCTGCCGCTGGAGCGGGCCCGTGAGGGCTTCGCGAAGATGGCGGCGGGGGACATCTTCGGCAAGGTCGTCCTGACGCGCTGACGCACCGGCGGTGCGGCCCGTCCGGCCCCGGCGGGACCGGACGGGCCGCACCGCCCCCCGGTCACCCCTCGGTCACCCCCCGGTCACCGCTCCGGGGACGGAGGCTCGGCGTCCCGCAGCACGGCGACGATGCGGACCGCCGCCGCGGACAGCCGGCGGCGGGCCTCACCCAGCTGCTCCTGGCTCACCCCGTGGTCGCGCGCCGCGTCCCGCACGTCGTCGCGGAAGCGGTCCAGCAGCCTCTCCAGCTCGCGCGCCGGATCCCGGGGCGGGTCGGCGGGCTCCTCGGCCCACTCCGGCGCCGGGACCCCGGCTTCCTCCGGCTTCCCGCGGGGCGGCCGGGACGTGCCGTGACCGGCGCCTCCGCCCGGCCCGCCCAGACCGCCCAGATGCCGGGCCAGCTCGGACATCCCCGTGCGCACCGCGCCCTGCCAGTCGCCCCGCTGTGCCTGGGACTGCACCTCCTGCTGGACCTGGCGGGCGATCCGCAGGGCCTCCTCCCGGGCCGCGTCCCGCGCCTGACGAGCCTTGCGCGCCTGGTGCCGGGCCTGCTGGGCCTCCTGCCGGGCCCGCCGGGCCTGCTCCTGCCACTGCTCCCGGGCCCGCCGCATCTCCTCCTGCACCGTCCGGAGCGCGTCCTTGTCGCCCCGGGCCGTCTCCCTCGCGGCCTCCCACACGTTCTCCCAGGCACTCTCCCAGCCGGCGGTGTCCCAGCCCTCCCCGCCCCCGGCCGGAGTGCTGCGGTTCCGCTCCGCGGCCTCGCGCACCTCGCGGCGCAGATCGCCGGCCGCGCCGCTGACGTCCTCCCGGATGTCGGCGGCCAGGGCGGCCAGGGACTCGTGGATCTCCCGCTCCAGCTCGGACAGCTCGCCCTGCCGGCCGGTGAGTTCGGCGCGGCCGGCGTCGGTGAGGGAGTAGACCTTGCGGCCGCCCTCGGTGGTGTGGCTGACCAGGCCCTCGGCCTCCAGCTTGGCCAGCCGGGGGTAGACCGTGCCGGCGGAGGGGGCGTACAGCCCCTGGAAGCGCTCCTCCAGCAGCCGGATCACCTCGTAGCCGTGGCGCGGCGCCTCGTCGAGCAGCTTCAGCAGGTACAGGCGCAGTCGTCCGTGGGCGAAGACGGGGGGCATGGTCACACGTCCTTACGCAGGGAGTCCTGGTCCGCGGGGCCGGTGCCCCGGGGCCGGGCGGGAACACCGGAGCCGCCGGGGGGAGCGGACTCCCCGTCGTCCCCGGCCGGGCGGCGCAGCAGGGCTATCGAACCGGAGACGGTGGTGGCCCGCAGCCGTCCGGCGCCCGCTCCGAGGGTGCCCGTGATCCGCTTGGCGCCCCACTGCCCGGAGACCCGCAGCTCCTCGAAGGCGCAGGACACGGTGCCTCCGGCGGTGCCCGCCTCCACCACGGTGTCGGCCGGGTGCGGCAGGCGTACGGCGATCTGGCCGGAGACGGAGTTGAGCCGGATGTCCGCGGGCCGCTCCCGGCGGACCGGGCCGAGGTCCACCACCATGTCGCCGCCGACCGAGTCGGCCCGGACCGGGGCGTCGCCCCCGTCGAGGACGGTCAGATCGCCGGAGACGGAGTTGAACCGCAGACCACCGGTGACCCCCTGGGTCTCGACGGCGCCGGAGACGGTGTCGGCCCGCACCGGGCCGGCCAGGCCCACCAGGGTGACGCAGCCGGTGATCGCGCGCACCTCCGTACCGCCCTCGACGCCGGTGATCACCGCGTCGGCCCCGACGACCCCCACCTCGACCCGGATCCCGGCCGGTACGGCGAGCGACACGTCGGCCCGGTGCCGCCGGCTCCCGCGGTCGAGCAGGGTGAGAAAACCCTGCCAGGGCAGGTCGTCGTACGCGACGGTGAGGATGCCGCCCTCCAGGGCGACCCGCAGCGGGGGGCCGTCGAGGGCGCCGACCTCCAGCCGGGTGGCCGGGTCGCCGGTGCCGACGACGTTGACCGTCCCGTTGAGGACGCGGACCCGCAGTGTGTGGACGTCCTCGTCGAAGTCGAGCCTGCGCGGCTCGTCGACGGACCATTCGGACCGGCCTGGCACGACGGCCTCCCCTGTCTCGGCATGCGACGACATATCGCGTCTCGGAAAACACGATATATCGCGGAGACGGGAAGTCAAGGGCCCGCTGCGCCGGGCGGCACCGGTCACCGGTCCCCGGCGACCCGCCGCGCCGTCAGCCGTCAGCCGTCAGCCGTCAGCCGTCAGCCGTCAGTCCTCAGTCGTCCTCGTCGTCCAGCCGCGCCAGCCAGGTCGCCAGCCGCTCGACGGGAACTTCGAAGTCCGGGTTGAGATCGACGAAGGTCCGCAGCTGCTCGGAGAGCCACTCGAAGGTGACCTCCTCCTCGCCGCGCCGCTGTGCCAGCTCCTCGATGCCGCGGTCGGTGAAGTACATGTGTGTGCTCCTGTGGAACCTGGACGGTCGGGGGTGTTCTCTCCCCGGTTCAGCGTATGCGGGGCCCGAAGCGCCGTTTCCGGCGGTGGGCGGGGTCTCGCGCCGGCAGCCTGACGGGCGCCGCGGGGGCGTTCGGCGGACCGGCCGCCGACGGCGGCTGACGGCGGCCGACGGGATGGGGAGCCGCCGGCCACCCGCTCACCCTTCCGCGCGTGGTCGCACTCGCTCCGCACCCGCGTGCGCCGGGGGAGAGGGAGGACGCGGGCAGGGCCGAGGACGGAGCTCTCCGGCAACTGGTCCGTACTCCGGGCGTGCAGCGTCCTCACACGCTCAACTCCCCGGCAGCACACGCTGCCGTACGGGGACTGCGAGCCCTTCCCGGGCCGAGCCCCCGCGCCCCGCCCGGCACCCCGCGCCCCGGACGCGCCCGCGCCCGGACGAACGCGGCGGGGCCCGCCGTACGGAATCCGTACGGCGGGCCCCGCCGCGTTTCCCGGCTGCCGTGCCGGTGCCGTACCCGGCGCCGGCACACCGCTCAGAGGTCGAAGACCTCCTCGACGAGCTGCTGCTGCTCGGCCTGGTGGCGCTTGGCCGAGCCGACCGCCGGCGAGGAGGACGACGGGCGCGAGACCCGGCGCAGCCGCCGCTCGGTGCTCGGGGTGCCGGAGCCGATGAACAGGTCGAGGTGGTCGACCAGGTTGAGCGCGATGAACGGCCACGCGCCCTGGTTCGCCGGCTCCTCCTGGGCCCACACGATCGTGGAGGCGTTGCCGTAGCGGGCGACCTCGGCCTGGATCTCCTTGCTGGGCAGCGGGTACAGCCGCTCCAGCCGGACGATCGCGGTGTCGGTGGCGTTCCGCTTCTCGCGCTCCGCGGCGAGGTCGTAGTAGACCTTGCCGGAGCAGAAGACGACCTTGGTCACCCGCGCCGGGTCGGCCGCGGTGTCGCCGATCACCGGCTGGAAGCGGCCGGCGGTGAACTCCGCCGCCTTGGAGGTCGCCGTCTTCAGCCGCAGCATCGACTTCGGGGTGAAGACGATCAGCGGCTTGTGGTGCGGGTTGTGGACCTGCCAGCGCAGCAGGTGGAAGTAGTTCGACGGCAGGGTCGGCATCGCGACCGTCATGCTGTTCTGTGCGCACAGCTGGAGGAAGCGCTCGATCCGGGCCGAGGAGTGGTCCGGGCCCTGGCCCTCGTAGCCGTGCGGCAGCAGCAGCGTGACGCCGGAGGTCTGGCCCCACTTCTGCTCGGCCGAGGAGATGAACTCGTCGACCACCGTCTGGGCGCCGTTGACGAAGTCGCCGAACTGCGCCTCCCACATCACCAGCGCCTCGGGCCGGGCCAGCGAGTAGCCGTACTCGAAGCCCATCGCCGCGAACTCGCTCAGCAGCGAGTCGTAGACGTTGAAACGGGCCTGCTCCTCGGACAGGTACAGCAGCGGGGTGTAGTCCTCGCCGGTCTCCCGGTCCACCAGGACGGCGTGCCGCTGGCCGAAGGTGCCGCGGCGGGAGTCCTGGCCGGACAGCCGGACGGGAGTGCCCTCCATCAGCAGTGAGCCGATGGCCAGCGTCTCGCCCATCGCCCAGTCGATCCGGTCCTCCTCCACCATCGCCGCGCGGCGCTGGAGCTGCGGCATCAGCCGCGGGTGGACGGTGATGCGTTCGGGGATGTTCACCTGGGACTCGGCGATCCGCTTGAGGACCTCCGCGCTGACCCCGGTCTCCACCGCGACCGGGAACTCCGCCCGCGGGGCGGGCACCTCGGCCGGTGCCGGGGTGGCGGTGGCGTCGCGGACCTCGGTGAAGACCTTCTCCAGCTGCCCCTGGAAGTCCTGGAGCGCCTGCTCGGCCTCCTCCAGGGTGATGTCGCCCCGGCCGATCAGCGACTCGGTGTAGAGCTTGCGCACCGAGCGCTTCTTGTCGATCAGGTTGTACATCACCGGCTGGGTGAAGTGCGGGTTGTCGGCCTCGTTGTGCCCGCGGCGGCGGTAGCAGACGAGGTCGATCACCACGTCCTTGTTGAACGCCTGGCGGAACTCGAAGGCCAGCCGCGCCACCCGGACACAGGCCTCCGGGTCGTCGCCGTTGACGTGGAAGACCGGCGCCTCGATCATCCGCGCCACGTCGGTGGCGTACATCGAGGAGCGCGCCGACTCGGGCGGCGCGGTGAAGCCGACCTGGTTGTTGATGACGACGTGCACGGTGCCGCCGGTTCGGTAGCCGCGCAGCTGCGACATGTTCAGCGTCTCGGCCACCACGCCCTGCCCGGCGAAGGCCGCGTCGCCGTGGAGCTGGACGGGCAGGACGGTGAAGTCGGTGCCGCCCTTGCCGATGATGTCCTGCTTGGCGCGGGCCACACCCTCCACGACCGGGTCCACGGCCTCCAGATGGGAGGGGTTGGCGGTGAGCGAGACCTTGATCTGCTCGCCGTCCAGGCCGGTGAAGGTGCCCTCGGCGCCCAGGTGGTACTTCACGTCGCCGGAGCCGTGCATCGACTTCGGGTCGAGGTTGCCCTCGAACTCGCGGAAGATCTGGGCGTAGGACTTGCCGACGATGTTGGCCAGCACGTTGAGGCGGCCGCGGTGGGCCATGCCGACGACGACCTCGTCCAGCCGGGCCTCGGCGGCGGCGTCCAGCACCGCGTCCAGCAGCGGGATGACGGACTCGCCGCCCTCCAGCGAGAACCGCTTCTGGCCGACGTACTTGGTCTGCAGGAAGACCTCGAACGCCTCGGCGGCGTTGAGCCGGCGCAGGATGCGCAGCTGCTCGTCGCGCTCCAGCGAGGAGTGCGAGCGCTCGACGCGGTCCTGGATCCACTTGCGCTGCTTGGGGTCCTGGATGTGCATGTACTCGATGCCGGTGGTGCGGCAGTACGAGTCGCGCAGCACGCCCAGGATCTCGCGCAGCCGCATCACCGACTTGCCGGCGAAGCCGCCGACGGCGAACTCGCGCTCCAGGTCCCACAGGGTGAGCCCGTGCTCGGTGATGTCCAGGTCCGGGTGCTTGCGCTGCTTGTACTCCAGCGGGTCGGTGTCGGCCATGACGTGGCCGCGCACCCGGTAGGAGTGGATCAGGTCGAAGACGCGGGCGGCCTTGGTGACGTCGTCGTCGTGGCTGACGTCGATGTCCTTGAGCCAGCGGACCGGCTCGTAGGGGATGCGCAGCGCCTCGAAGATGTCGTCGTAGAAGTTCTCCTCGCCGAGCAGCAGCTGGTGGATGATCCGCAGGAACTCGCCGGAGGCGGCGCCCTGGATCACCCGGTGGTCGTAGGTGCTGGTCAGCGTCATGACCTTGGAGATGCCCAGCTTGTTCAGGGTGTCCTGGGAGGTGCCCTGGAACTCGGCCGGGTACTCCATGGCGCCCACGCCCAGGATCACGCCCTGGCCGGGCATGAGCCGCGGCACCGAGTGGACGGTGCCGATGCCGCCGGGGTTGGTCAGCGAGGCGGTGACGCCGGAGAAGTCCTCCATCGTCAGCTTGCCCGCGCGGGCCCGGCGGACGATGTCCTCGTAGGCCTGCCAGAACTCGAAGAAGGTGAGCGTCTCGGCCTTCTTGATGCCGGCCACCACGAGCTGGCGGTCGCCGTTGGGCTTGACCAGGTCGATGGCCAGGCCGAGGTTGACGTGGTCGGGCTTGACCAGCGTCGGCTTGCCGTCCCGCTCGGTGTACGAGTGGTTCATCGACGGCATCGCCCTGAGCGCCTTCACCATGGCGTAGCCGATCAGGTGGGTGAAGGACACCTTGCCGCCGCGGGCGCGCTTGAGGTGGTTGTTGATGACGATGCGGTTGTCGACGAGCAGCTTCACCGGGACCGCGCGCACCGAGGTGGCCGTCGGCAGCTCCAGCGAGGCGTTCATGTTCCGGGCGACCGCGGCGGCCGGGCCGCGCAGCGGCACGTACTCCGGTCCGCCCTCCCGGGCCTCCGGCTCCGTCGCCGCCGGCTCGGCCTTCTTCGGCTCGGGCTTCCTCGGCTCGTCCTTCTTCGGTGCGGCCCCGGTGGGTTCGGCCTTCTTCGGCTCGTCCTTCGCCGGCGCGGGCCGCGCGGGGGCCTTCGCCGCGGGCTGCTCGGCGGCCTTCCCGGCGGGGGCCGCGGCCCGCGGCTGCTGCGGCTGCTGAGGCTGGGCCTGCTGCTGGGCCCGGGCGGGCGCCTGGGGCGCCCCGGGCTCGGCCGTCGGCTTCGACGCGGTGGGGGCCGCGGCTCCCGCGGCGGCCTGCCCGGGCTTGTAGTCGGCGAAGAAGTCCCACCAGGCCCGGTCGACCGAGTTCGGGTCCTGGAGGTACTGCTGGTAGATCTCGTCGACGAGCCACTCGTTGGGACCGAAGCCGGCGGGTCCGGTTCCCTGTCCGTCCTTCTCGGGGGTCGGGGTCCCTCCCTGCCGGGGGCTGGGGGAGCTCGAAGTCTTGGGGGCCTGTGGCGACACGGCGGCAACCGCCCTCTTCCGCTTACCTGTATGGGTGGACAGCAGAAATAAAGGCTACGCTCCCCGAGCCGTTCGGTGCAGTCGGCAGGCGGTTGGGGTCGTCTAAGTCACATCCGGGGACCTGTTTCGGCGTTTTCCGCAGCGGGAAACACACTCAGTTCGACCGAATCCGGCAAGAACGTGCCGAGGAGTCGGCTCGCGGCGGCCGGCTCCCTCACCTGTCGGTTCCCCGCAATCCCACCGACAACCCTACGTCGCCTCCGGGTCGGACGTGCTGCCGGGAAGAGTGACGAGGATCCGGCAGCCGCGCGGCGACTCGGCCACCCTGATCCGCCCGCCGTGCAGGTCCACCGCCCAGCGCGCGATGGCCAGGCCCAGCCCGGTGCCGCCGTCGCCGCTCTTGGCCGCCGCGGAGCGGCCGAAGCGCTCGAAGACCCGCTCGCGGTCCGCCTCCGGGATGCCCGGCCCCTCGTCCAGCACCTCCAGCCGCAGACTCGTCGGGGCCTGGCCGGAGCGCGCCCGCACGGTCACCCGGCCGTACGGCGGGCTGTGCTTGACGGCGTTGTCGATCAGGTTGGCGACCACCTGGTGAAGCCGCTCGGTGTCGGCGTACGCGGCCAGCTCGGGGGGCTGGACGTCCAGGTGCAGATGGACGTCGGTGCGGGAACGCCCCTCGCCCTTGGTCATGTTGGCCTCCTTGAGCACCCCCGACAGGTACGGCCACACCGTGAAGCGCCGGGTGCGCAGCGGCACCACGCCGTTGTCGAGCCGGGACAGGTCCAGCAGGTGCTCCACCAGGCTCCCCAGCCGCTCGGTCTGCTTGAGCGCGGTGTCCATGGTCACCGGGTCGGCGTCGGAGACCCCGTCCACCACGTTCTCCAGCACCGCGCGCAGTGCCGCGATGGGGGTGCGCAGCTCGTGGGAGACGTTGGCGACCAGCTCCTTGCGGTGCCGGTCGGCGGCCTCCAGATCGGCGGCCATGCGGTTGAAGGTGTCGGCGAGCTCGCCCAGCTCGTCCCGGCGCTCGACGCGGACCCGCCGGGTGTAGTCGCCGCGCGCCATGGAGCGGGCGGCGTCCGTCATCTCGTCCAGCGGCGCGGCCAGTCCGTGCGCCACGAACTGGGTGACCAGCAGCGAGGCGATCACCGCGAGCAGGGCGATCACCCGCAGCTCTATGGAGGAGTGGAGCGCGATGATGGTCAGCAGCGTGGTGATGGCCACGGTGGCGATCACCAGGGCGCCCAGGGCGGCCTTGACCGAGCGGTTGGGGTCCAGCGGGCGCAGGCCCTCCCAGCAGCGCTCCCACAGGGACCGCAGGCGGCTCCGGCCGCCCTGACCGCTCCGGCCGCCCTGACCGCTCCGGTTCCGGCGGTCCGCGGGTCTCATGCCCAGTCGGAGGCGGGCGCGGGTGCCTCCAGCGCGTAGCCGACGCCGTGCACCGTGCGTATCCGCTCCGCGCCGATCTTGCGGCGCAGCGCCTTGATGTGGCTGTCGACCGTGCGGGTGCCCGAGGCGTCCGCCCAGTCCCACACCTCGGCCAGGAGCTGCTCGCGGGAGAGCACCGCGCGCGGCGAGTTGGCCAGGCAGACCAGCAGGTCGAACTCGGTCGGGGTGAGGTGCACGTCCTTGCCGCCCACCCGCACCCGGCGCTGGGCGTGGTCGATCTCCAGCTCGCCCAGCCGCAGGGTGCCCGAGCGCGGCGCGGCGGCGGCGATCGTGGCCCGCTCCACGCGGCGCAGCAGTACGTGGACCCGGGCGACCAGCTCCCGCATGGAGAAGGGCTTGGTCATGTAGTCGTCCGCGCCGACCCCGAGGCCGACCAGCATGTCGGTCTCGTCGTCCCGGGCGGTGAGCATCAGCACCGGCAACGGCCGCTGGGCCTGGACCCGGCGGCAGACCTCCAGACCGTCGAAACCCGGCAGCATCACGTCCAGGACCAGCAGGTCGGGCTGCCACACCTCGGCCGTCTCCACCGCCGCCGGGCCGTCGCCCGCCGTTCTGACCTGGAAACCCTCGGCGCGCAGCCGGACGGCGACCGCCTCGGTGATCGTCGGATCGTCCTCCACGACCAGGACCCGGCGCTGGGCGCCCGGGGTGGCCGCGGCGGCGCCGCCGTGAGTCTGCGTCGTGTTCCTGTGGTCCATCACGCCTCGCGTCCCGGTGCTCGGTTCCTTGCAGCAGCGTAAAGAAATGGTGAGCGGCGCGCTACGCCGGTCGAAGGGCGGAGGGAGGCGGCTTGCCCGGTGACCGTCCGGCCCGGGCCGGGGCCGCCGGCGGGCAGCCGTCCCGTTCGCCCGGCCGTTCCTGCCCTTCCGGTCCCTCCGCCCCTTCCCGTCCGGCCCGGCGGCCGCCCGGAACGGCCCGCCGCGCCGCGGCGGCCCCGTCTCCCCCGCGAGGCCCGGTCCGTCCGGTCTCGCACGGGGGGAGGGTACGGGCCCGTCCTGCCGGTCACCGGCGGCACCGTGCGGGGCGCTCGCGGTGGAGGCGGTGGAGGCCTATCGCTCACAGCGAACACGGGTCGGGGAACACCCGCCCACCGCCCGGACATTGAACAGGCATTGAGTCGTACAAGCTCAATTTGCCTGCCTAGGGAGAGATCATGGCTCTGTCGCCCACCAAGCTCACCCTGCCCGTGCTGCCGCTCGACAACGAGGTGGTGCTCCCCGGGATGGTGGTGCCGCTGGACCTGTCGGACTCCGAGGTGCGGGCCGCGGTGGAGGCCGCCCAGTCCGCCGCCCGGTCCGCCCCCGGGGAGACCGGTACCGCCGGGACGGCCGCGGAGGACGGGAGAACCGGGGGAACACCGAAGCCGCGGGTACTGCTGGTGCCGCGGGTCGACGGCGGCTACGCGGGCATCGGCGTGCTCGGCCTGGTGGAGCAGGTGGGCCGGCTGGCCGACGGCGATCCGGGCGCCCTGATCCGCGCCGTGCGCCGGGTGCGCATCGGCGCCGGCACCACCGGGCCCGGCGCGGCCCTGTGGGTGGAGGGCACGGAGGTCGCCGAGGCCGCCGAGACCGCCGAGGCCGCCGGGGCCGCCAAGTCCGGCGCTCCCACCGCCCCCGGAGCGGTCGCCGAACTGGTCAGGGAGTACAAGGCCCTGGCGACCAGCTGGCTGCGCAAGCGCGGCGCGTGGCAGGTCGTCGACCGCGTCCAGCAGATCGACGACGCCGGGCAGCTCGCCGACAACTCCGGCTACAGCCCCTTCCTCACCACCGCGCAGCGCGTGCGGCTGCTGGAGACCACCGACCCCGTCGAGCGGCTGAGGCTGACGACCGGCTGGCTGCGCGAGCACCTCGCCGAGCAGGAGGTCGCCGAGGCCATCGCCAAGGACGTCCAGGAGGGCGTGGACAAGCAGCAGCGCGAGTTCCTGCTCCGCCGCCAACTGGAGGCCGTCCGCAGGGAACTGGCTGAGCTGGGCGACGGGTCCGGCGAGGAGGGCGACGACTACCGGGCCCGGGTGGAGGCGGCCGACCTCCCCGAGAAGGTCCGCGAGGCCGCGCTGAAGGAGGCCGACCGGCTGGAGCGCACCTCCGACCAGAGCCCCGAGAGCGGCTGGATCCGCACCTGGCTGGACACCGTCCTGGAACTGCCGTGGAACGAGCGGACCGAGGACGCCTACGACATCCCCGGCGCCCGCGCAGTCCTGGACGCCGACCACTCCGGCCTGGCCGAGGTCAAGGACCGCATCATCGAGTACCTGGCCGTCCGCAGGCGCCGCGCCGAGCGCGGGCTCGCGCCGGTGGCCGGGGAGGACGGCGGGCCCGGGGGCGGGGGCGGACGCCGGGCGGGCGGCGCGGTGCTCGCCCTGGTCGGCCCGCCCGGTGTCGGCAAGACCTCGCTGGGCCGCTCGGTGGCGAAGGCGATGGGCCGCGAGTTCGCACGGGTGGCGCTCGGCGGCATCCGCGACGAGGCGGAGATCCGCGGCCACCGGCGCACCTACGTCGGCGCGCTGCCGGGCCGGATCGTCCGGGCGGTGAAGGAAGCCGGCTCGATGAACCCGGTGATCCTCCTGGACGAGATCGACAAGGTGGGCAGCGACTTCCGGGGCGACCCGGCCGCCGCCCTGCTGGAGGTGCTGGACCCGGCGCAGAACCACACCTTCCGGGACCACTACCTGGAGGTCGAGCTCGATCTGTCCGACGTGGTCTTCCTGGCCACGGCCAACGTCCTGGAGGCCATACCGCAGCCGCTGCTGGACCGCATGGAACTGGTGCGGCTGGACGGCTACACCGAGGACGAGAAGGTCGTCATCGCCCGCGACCACCTGCTGCCCCGGCAACTGGACCGCGCCGGGCTGGCCGAGGGCGAGGTGACGGTCGGGGAGGACGCGCTGCGCAGACTGGCCGGGGAGTACACCCGCGAGGCGGGCGTACGCGACCTGGAACGGCACATCGCCCGGCTGCTGCGCAAGGTCGCCACCCGGCACGAGCTGGGCGAGGGCGAACTGCCGTACACCGTCGCCGCGGACGGGCTGCGCGAGCTGGTCGGCCGCCCGCACCACGTACCGGAGTCAGCCCAGGACCCGGCCGAGCGGCGCACCGCCGTACCGGGCGTGGCCACCGGACTGGCGGTCACCGGCACCGGCGGCGACGTGCTGTACGTCGAGGCGTCGCTGGCCGACCCGGAGACCGGCGGTTCCGGACTGACCCTGACCGGGCAACTGGGCGACGTGATGAAGGAGTCCGCGCACATCGCCCTGTCCTACCTGCGCTCGCGCGGCGCCGAACTGGAGCTGCCGGTCGGCGACCTGAAGGAACGCGGTGTCCATCTGCACGTCCCGGCGGGCGCGGTGCCCAAGGACGGCCCGAGCGCGGGGATCACCATGACGACCGCGCTGGCCTCGCTGCTGTCGGGCCGCCAGGTCCGTCCGGACGTGGCGATGACCGGCGAGGTCTCGCTGACCGGCCGGGTGCTGCCGGTCGGCGGGGTGAAGCAGAAGCTGCTGGCTGCGCACCGGGCGGGGATCACCACGGTGATCATCCCCAGGCGCAACGAGCCGGATCTGGACGACGTGCCGCAGGAGGTGCTGCGGAAGCTCGACGTGCGGCCGGTCTCCGATGTGCGCCGGGTGCTGGAGCTGGCGCTGACCCCGGCGGAGGCGGAACTCCCGGTGGCCGCCTGACCCCACCGGTCCCGCCCGGCCCGGCTCCCGTCCCCGCGCCCACCCGGCGCGGGGACGGGGACCTGTCCGCGGCAGCCGCCGTCGGCCGGGTACGGACTCCGTCCCGCCCTGTCCCGTTCCGGAGCGGGACCGGGCGCCGGTGCGCACGGCCACGAGCCGCACCTTCCGCCGAGATCCGGACCGCACCGGTGAGAGGCGCGGCGCGTGGGAGCCGCCCGCACGGTCCGGCGGCCGTGCGGCAGGGTGCCCTTGCTCCCTCCGGAACCGCCCGGCGGACGGCACCGGAGCGGCCGGTGCGCCACCGGGCGTGGGAGGTCCGTTCGCGAACCGCTCTCCGGGGACTCCCGGGAAGGCGGAGGAACGGCACCCGGCCCCGCGGTGCCGTCCGTCCGGCGGTGGGCGGTTCGTACGTCGGCCGCCTCACGGGGCCGTCGTGCCGCCGCTCTCCCCGGGGGCGGGGGTGGTCCGGCCGGCTAGAACTCCACCAGTACCGCCGTCGCGTCGTCGTGGGTCTTGCCGCGCGGGAAGGCCGTGCCGTGACGGTCGCCGGTCTCGGCGGCGCGGACCCGGGCGACCAGCGCCCCCGGCCCCTCCTCGCGGAGCAGCGCCAGCAGCCCGGCCCAGTCGCCGAGCCGGAAGACCTCCGCCCAGCGCGTGGCGCCGTCGCTGAGCGCGGCGAGGGCCCGCACCTGGTCCCGGGGGGTGCTGCCGGTGACCGCGCGGGCGGTCACCGCGGGATCGGCCGCCGCGGTGAAGAAGCCGCCCGCGGTGTTGCGCAGGCTCTCCAGACAGGCGGCCCGGTCCGCCGCGGGCAGCGTCCGCGCGGTGTGCCGCAGGGCGTCCAGCCGGGTGTCGAGCACGGGGGTCACCGTGCCGTCCACGGTCTCGACCAGCAGCGCGGAGTCGGAGAGCACCAGGTGCTCGACGGTCTCCTCGTCCCAGCGCGCCAGCACCACGGTTGCCTGTGGAGTGCGGGGGTGAGAAAGGTCACACGCCGGTCCGTGCGCTTCGGCGGTTCGCGAGACGGCGGCCGACAGGCACTCCGCCAGTGTCATATCCCGCCGTGAACCGGACAGTTCGAGCAGCGCGCCGCCGAGGCGGGCCACGTACCACGGCACGCCGTGCGCGCAGCCGGTGTCCGTCGGCGGAGGGGTCACCCCGTCCAGGACCACCAGCGCGCCGCCCCGCCCCGCCGCAGGTAGGGCTACTGACGCGTAGTCCTCGTTGGGGAGTCGCGGGCTGCCCGGCTCGCTCGCCATCTCGATCCGCATGCGCGTCAGTCTGCCGGAGGGACGGGGGAAGGATGTGGCACGGGGTGCCCGGCGGCTGCCGGGCACCGGCGTCCTGCCGGGATTTCGCCGGACTTCCGCCGGAATGCGGCCCACGTGACGACGTGAGCGGCGAATCCTGCCAAAACCGCGTCCTCATTTCCAACCCCCGTCCGGCGTGTGCCCGGACCGTTGTACGGACCGGAGTTGTTCCGCAACTCCTCCGTGATGTTCACTCCTCCGAGTGGTCCGGCACGGGAGACCTCTCCCGCCCTCGACGGCAGCGCCGGAACGGCCTGCCGCCGCGGGCGGACGCGGCCGGAGGGGGACGGGACGGCGGAACGACGAGGAGCACGGTCCCGTGCCGCACACGGTGGGCTGTCGTGTCCCGGGCGAGTCCGGGACGCGGGACGAGAATGCGAGTGCGGGTGGGGAAGAAACGACTCCGGCGCGGCCGGCAGAACGACGAGAGCGCCACGGCTTCCGCGGTTCCGGTGACTCACCCTGCCGACACGGTCACCGTGTCCGGCCGCCGGGCGCGGGTGCGCAACAGACTGCTCGTCTCCGTCACGCTGTGCGCCGTCGCGGTGCTCGCGGCGGGCGCGCCCGGGGTGGCCACCGCCTCCCGGGACCTGGCGGACTCCCAGCGGCTGGTGGACCGGGCCGAACTGGGCCGGCGGGCGGTTTCGCTGAGCCATGCGCTGGCCGACGAGCGCACCGAGGCCGTCCGCCTCGCCGCCGAGGACGGCGCGGCCGGCCCGGAGGGTACGGACGAGGCGGACGGTACGGACGGTGCGGACGGCGAGGGGCTCCCCGAGAGGGAGCGCGCCCGGGTGGACAGCCGCATCAGGGAACTGCGCGCCGACGCGCCCGCCGACCTCCGGCGGCTGCTCGACGAGCTTCCCGACATCCGCCGGCAGGCCCTGTCCGGGGAGGACGGCGCCGCCGCGGTGTACGAGTCGTACTCCGAGCTCGTCCGGGCGCTGGGCAACGTCACCGCCGCCACCGCCCGGGCCCTGCCCGGCCGGGCCGAGAACGCCGCGGCCGACGCGCTGCCCGACCTCGGCCGCGCCGTCGAGCAGGCCGCCGGGGCCCGCGGGCTGCTGGTGGCCGCGCTCGACGCCGGGAACGGAGGGGAAGCCGAGCGGGAGCTGGCCGAGGCGGGCCAGCTGGCCCGGCTGCGCGAGCAGGCCGCTCTCGCCGACTTCGACCAGGCGGCGCCCGCCGCCACCCGTGACACCTACGCCAGCACCGTCACCGGTGCCGACATCACCCAGGCCGAGCGCTATCTGGCCCGGCTCACCGACCGGCCCCGGCTGAGCGACGGGGACCGGGCGCTGAACGCCGACCGGGTGGCGGCTGCGCTGACCGCCCGGGTGGACCGGATGCGCGGCGTGGAGGCGTCGCTGGCCGTCGGCGAGGTCAAGCGGCTGGAGCGGCTGCGGGACGACGACCTCACCGCGCTGGAACTGCGCGTCGCCCTGCTCGGCGTCTGCCTGCTGCTCGCGCTCGGCGTCGGTGTGCAGGCCGCCCGTTCGATGACCCGGCCGCTGGCCGTCCTGCGGCGCGGCAGCGAGCGGGTGGCCGCCGACCCGGCGGGTCAGGAGCCGGTCGCCTACAAGGGGCGGGACGACGAGTTCGCCGAGGTCGTACGTGCCGTCAACCGGCTGCGGGCCACCGCCGCCGCGCTGCACGAGCGCGCGGTGCGCGCCGAGGCGGCGGCCGGGGCACCGGAGGCCGCGACCGCCACGAGCACCGCGAACCCCGCGACCGCCGCGGACACGGCCGGCACCACGGCCACCACAGCCGCCACGGGCCCGGCCGGCGCCCCCGCCGCCCCCGCCGCGGACCGGCCCGCGGGCGGCTCCCGGAGCACCTCCGCCCAGCTCGCGCTGCGCACCCTGGGCCTGGTGGAGCGGCAGCTCGCCATCATCGAGAGCCTGGAGCACGAGGAGAAGGAGCCGGACCGGCTCGCCACCCTCTTCAGGCTCGACCACCTCGCCACCCGGATGCGGCGCAACAACGAGAACCTGCTGCTGCTGACGGGGGCCGAGCACACCACCGGCCAGGTGGAGCCGGTGCCGCTGCTGGACGTGCTGCGCGCCGCCGTGAGCGAGATCGAGCGCTACGAGCGGGTGGAACTGGCCGCACTGCCCCCGCACGCCCAGGTCTCCGGCCCCGCCGCCGACGACATCAGCCACCTGGTGGCCGAACTCCTGGACAACGCCACCGCCTTCTCGGCCCCCGACGCCGAGGTGCGGCTGTCGGGCTGGATGCTGGAGAACGGCGAGGTCATGCTCTCGGTCCAGGACGAGGGCATCGGCATGACCGCCGAGCGGATGGCCGAGCTGAACGTCCTGCTCGGCGAGTGCGGCGCGCGGGGGCCGGACGCCCCGGCCCGGGAGCCCGCCGCGGTTCCGGGGGAGAACGGCGCGCTGGGCATGGGCCTGTACGTGGTGGCGCACCTCGCGGCGCGGCACGGCATACGGGTGCAGTTGCGCGCGCAGAAGCAGGGCGGGGTCGCCGCGGTCGTCGTCCTGCCGCGCGCCCTTCTGCCGGACCGTCCGATGCCGGGCCACGCCAGGGACGCCAGAGGTACGGTCGTGGGCCAGGTGCCCGCCCTGCCGGGCTCGGAGGCCGAGGCCAACGGCAACGCGCTGCCGCCCCGCGCGGCCCGGGTACGGCCCGCGCCGGCGGCGCCGGCGGCGCCGGCGGCACCGGACACCGCCGGCGGCGGTGCCGCCGGCGGGACTGCCGCCCCCGGGGAGACCGCTCCCGCGGCGGACTCCGGGGCGGACGAGACGATGCAGATTCCCCGGGTCACCCTTCCGGAGGAGCCCGCCGCACCCGCGGGAGCGGCCACCGGTACCGCCCGGCCCGTCGACATCGACGTCGAGGAGGCCGACGCGGCCGCGGCCGACCCGGCGCGCGAGGCCGTCGGCCGGTCCGGGCCGGCCGCGGCCGGGGAGCCCGCCGAACACGCCCGCGCCGTGGACGAGGCACCCGCCCCCGCACCGGAACCCGCACCGGAACCCGGCCCGGAGGACGCCCCGGGTGCCCCGGGCGCGCCGACCGGACGCGTCGTCACCGACAAGGGCCTCCCCAAGCGGACGCCCCGCCAGGTGGCGGTGGACACCGGCGCCCGCTCCCACCGGGGCGGACTGAGGGCCGAGGAACTGCGGCGGCGGCTCGGCGGGTTCCAGCAGGGCGCCCGGGAGGGGCACCGGGACGTGCGGGCCCAGCTCGCCGAGGAGACCGGACAGATCGAGCGCCCCGCCACCGGCGACCGGCCGGCGGCGGCGGACACGAAGGACGCGGCCGGCACGGACGGCACTGTCGAGGAGGCACGGAAGTGAGCGCTCCCACCACCGCGCGCGGTCTCAGCGCCCAGGCACGCAACCTGCGCTGGCTGCTGGCCAATCTCGTGGACGAGGTCCCCGGCGTACGGTCCGTCGCCGTGATCTCCTCCGACGGCCTGCTGCTGCTGTCCTCCGAACCGGCCCGGCCGGACGTCACCGAGGGCGTCGGAGCAGCCGGAGCCGTCGGAGCCACCGCGGAGAGCACTGAGGCCGCTGAGGCCGCTGATGCAACGGCCGCCGCCGGCGGCGGCAAGCCGCGTCCACCGGTGCGGGGCACGGACGGCGGCGGGCGCGGCGGCCCCCGGACCTCCGGCGCCGACCTGGCCACCATCGTCTCCGGTCTGGCCTCCCTCACCCAGGGCGCCGCGAAGCTGACGGACGCCGGCGCCGTCCGGCAGACCATGGTCACGATGGACGAGGGCGCCCTGTTCGTCATGGCGATCAGCGACGGCTCGCTGCTCGGCGTCCACGCCGAGCCCGACTGCGACATGAGCGTCGTCGCGTACCACATGGCTCTCTTCGTCGGCCGGGCCGGACACGTCCTCACCCCCGAACTCCGCACCGAACTGCGCACGTCGATGGAGCTGGACCAGTGACCTCCCACATCCTTCCGCTGCCCGTACGCAAACCCGCGCGGGTGCGTCCGTACTCCCTGACCGGGGGACGCACCCGCTTCGGCCACGTGCTGCTGGTGGAGACCCTCGTCGCCGCCATCGAGGCCCCCGAGGAGCGCCGCGAGCTGGTCTCGGGCGGGCTGCGGGAGAGGGTGATGCCCGAGATGCTGGCCATCGTCGAGCTGTGCCGCCGGATGCGCTCGGTCGCCGAGATCGCCGCCCGGCTGCGGATGCCGCTGGGCGTGGTGCGCGTCCTGCTCAGCGACCTCGCCGATCAGGGCCGCATCCGGGTCTACGGCACCGGATACGACAGCGACCGCCCCGACCGCGCGCTGCTGGAGAGGGTGCTGGGTGGCCTCCGCAGACTCTGACGCCGGAAGAACGCGGGCACCCGCCGGAGCACGCACCGCCGGACCCGCCGAAGCACGTACCGACGCACACACGAACAGAAGCATCGACATGAACAGCTCCGCGGCGGGCCCGGCAGCGGGCGCCGAAAGGTTCCAGCCCTGGCAGGAGGAGCGCGGCCGCGCCCCCGTCGCCACCAAGATCGTGGTGGCGGGCGGCTTCGGCGTGGGCAAGACCACCTTCGTCGGCTCGGTCTCCGAGATCGAGCCGCTGACCACCGAGGCGGTGATGACCCGGGCGAGCGAGGGCACCGACGACCTCGCCGCGACCCCGGAGAAGACCACCACCACGGTCGCGATGGACTTCGGCCGCATCACCCTCGACGCCGATCTGGTGCTCTACCTGTTCGGCACCCCCGGCCAGAAGCGGTTCTGGTTCATGTGGGACGACCTGGTGCGCGGCGCGATCGGTGCGGTCGTGATGGCCGACACCCGCCGCCTGGAGGACTGCTTCCCGGCGCTCGACTACTTCGAGAGCTGCGACCTGCCCTACGTCGTGGCCGTCAACCACTTCGAGGGGACGGCGTACTACGAGCCCGAGGACGTGCGCGAGGCGCTGTCCGTCCCGGCCGGCATCCCCGTCCTGGTGATGGACGCGCGCAAGCGGGACACGGTCGTGGACGCGCTGCTGGCGCTCGTCGCCCACGCGCTGAACCTCACGCCCGCCTGACGCACGCCCGGTGTCCGCCCGGTGCCGCCGCGCGCGGCGGCACCGGGCGGACACCGGACCGCCACCCCCCGCAGCAGACCAGCACGCACCCAGGTATCCAGCACCCAGGGGAGATCCGCCATGCGGAAGATACTCATCGTCGGAGCCGGCCAGTCCGGCCTCCAGCTCGCGCTCGGCCTCCAGTCGCACGGCTACGAGGTCACCGTGATGTCCAACCGCACGGCGGACGAGATCCGCGGCGGCCGGATCATGTCCACCCAGTGCATGTTCGACCAGGCGCTCCAGCACGAGCGCGACCTGGAGATCAACTTCTGGGAGAATCAGAGTCCGCGCACCGAGGGCCTGGGCGTCTCGGTCGCCGGTCCCGACGGTTCACGCCCCGTCGACTGGCTGGGCCGTCTGGACGGCCACGCGCAGTCGATCGACCAGCGCGTGAAGATGGCCGGCTGGCTGGAGACCTTCGCCCAGCGCGGCGGCCAGCTCGTCATCCACGGCGCGGCCGTCTCCGACCTGGACTTCCTTGCCCGCACCTACGACCTGGTGCTGGTCGCGGCGGGCAAGGGCGAGCTGGTGTCGATGTTCGAGCGCGACGCCGCGCGCTCCCCGTACGACGAACCGCAGCGCGCCCTGGCCGTCTCCTACGTGCACGGCCTGGAGCGGCGCCCGGAGCACCCCGACATGCTGGCGGTGCGCTTCAACCTGGTGCCGGGCGTCGGCGAGCTGTTCATGATCCCCGGCTACACCCTCTCCGGCGCCTGCGACATCATGTTCTGGGAGGGCGTTCCCGGCGGTCCGCTGGACGTCTTCCAGGGCGTGCGCGACCCGGCCGAGCACCTGTCCCTCACCCTGGAGCTGATGGAGCGCTTCACCCCCTGGGAGTACGCGCGGGCCACCAGGGTGGAGCTGACCGACGCCAACGCCACCCTGGCCGGCCGCTACGCCCCGACCGTCCGCAAGCCGGTCGGCAGGCTGCCCTCGGGCGGCGCGGTGCTGGGCGTGGCCGACGTGGTGGTGGCCAACGACCCGATCACCGGGCAGGGCTCCAACGCCGCCGCCAAGTGCGCCGCGGTCTACCTGGACTCGATCCTGGAACGGGGCGAGAAGCCGTTCGACGCGGAGTGGATGCAGGCCACCTTCGACCGCTACTGGGAGACGGCGGCCCGGCACATCACCAAGTGGTCGAACGCGCTGCTGGTGCCGCCGCCGGCGCACGTCCTGGAGCTGATCGGCGCCTGCGGGCAGTACCAGGCGCTGGCCGACCGCTTCGCCAACGCCTTCAGCGACCCGTCCGACCTGGAGAACTGGTTCTTCGACCCGGAGAAGGCCCGGGCCTGCCTGGCGGAGCTGGCCGCCGCCGAACCGGCCGCCGAGCCCTCGGCCTGATCCTGGCGGGCCGGGACCGCCGGTCCCGCCGGTCCCGGCCCACTCGCCGTGTCCGGGCGGGCCGCACCCGTCTCATCCGCCGCCCGGGTACGGCGGTGCCCGCTTCCGCGGTTGCCGCGGCGCGTCGCCGCCGCTCCTGCGGGTCAGGGGCGCGGCCTCGGGGCTGTCGCGGCGTCCGTCGTACCCGCGCGACCCGCGGCCGGCTGTTTTTCCCGCGCGGCGGGTGGCGGGCAGCCCTGCGGCGGCGGTCCGGGGCCGTCCGCCGCACCGGCCTCATCCGCCGCCCGGGTACGGCCGCGCCTGCTCCGCCTGCGCCTGCCCGGCCCGCGCCTGCCCGGCCCGCGCCTGCCCGGCCCGCGCCTGCTCCGCCTGTTCCTGGGACCGCCGCAGCGCGGCCAGTTCCTCGTCGCCGAGGCCGGCCAGCAGCCGCTGGACCTCCGCCAGCCGCCGCTCGGCGGCGTCCCGCCGCCGCTCCTCCCGGCCGGCGAGCATCCGCTCCCGGTCCAGGGCGCGGCGGGCCAGGGTCGCCCGCCGGTCCAGCTCCCCCTCGGCGGAGTCCAGCCGTCCGGCCGCGGTCCTCTGGCGCGCGGCCATCCGCTCCAGCAGCCGCCCGTGCTCGAACACCGCCCGCACCTCGGCCGGATCGCGGCCGAGCAGCAGCCGCAGCGCGGGCGGGAACGTACCGGCGCCCTGGTACTGGCGGCGGGCGACCAGTCCGGCCGTGTCGCGCGCCGCGTCCAGTTCCACCCGGGTGTCGGCCAGCCGGCGCTGGAGCCGGACGGTCTCGGCGCGCTGCCCGGCCAGTTCCCGCACGGCGGCGCGGTGGGCCGTGCCGGCGGTCTCGGCCTGCCGGTACGCCTCCCGCAGCCGGAGCAGCAGATCGGCGACGGACTCGCCGCGCGCGTCCGTCGCCGGGGACAGGACGACGGCGGCCGCGGCCGTCAGGACCGCGACCGCCGCCGCTCGGGCCGGGCGGCCCCGCAGGTGTGACACCGGATCACCTCCGCAGCGCACGAGTCACGACACCACACCGTCCGTGGCTACTCGGTGATCGTGGCACGCGGGGCCGCCGCCCGCTCGTCGCGGACCGCCGTCCGGGGGGCGCCTCGGGTCCGGCGGTCCGCGCGGCGGTCAGGCGGGCCGCTTGACCGTCACGGTCAGCGACCAGTCGCCGCCCCCTCCGGTGTGCACCGCGCCCGCCTTGTCGCTCTCCCGGGTGGGGGTCACGTCGTCGTACGGGAAGGCGTAGGCGCGCCCGTCGGCCGCCATCTCGTGCACCAGCCGCGCGTACTCGTACACCGGGGCGTTGGTGTAGAAGTCCGCGGAGGTCGCGTCGGGCTGGGAGGGGTTGCTCAGCAGGGTGGTCCGGCAGAACGCGGCACCCAGCACCGCGGCGATCCGGCCCTGCTGGGTGGCGTTGATGCCGTGCAGGGTGCCGTCGCAGCCGAAGATGTCGGCCTCGGCGGGGGCGGGGCCGGTGCCCGGCTTGTCGAAGGTGTTCGGGGAGCCGTCCGTGATCCCCTCGAAGACCAGCTTGTCGCCCTGGGTGCGGCCGACGACCGTGGTGTCCGGCCAGACGTCGCCGAGGGCGATCCGCAGGTCCTCGCCACCGCCCGCGCGGTACTTCTGCCACACCTGGTCGACGTACTCGCCGTAGTGGCCGGCGAACACCTCGGTGCCCAGGCCGGGGAGCTTGGCCGGGCTGGAGACCCGCACCAGCCGGTCCCCGTCGTACAGGGCGCACTTGCCCCAGTCGCCGCCGGCCTGCTTCAGCCGCTCGGCCATGGCGGCGGTGCCGCCCTCCGGGATGCCGCCGACGTGCTGCTCCGCGGCGCTGCCGGGGGTAAGGGTCAGGGCGATGGGCAGGCCGACGCCGTCCACGCAGGTGATGTTCCCCCAGATCCCCTCGGGGATGTAGGTGAACTCGCAGTAGTCCCACGAGATGTTGTACGAGGCGTCATCGGGGTTGGCCGCGGACGGCTGGACCACGGCGCCCGCCGCGCCACCCGCGTTGGGGTTGGCGAAGAAGGACACGCTCTCGCCGAGCGAGAAGTAGATCCGCCCGCCGCTGAGGTGGTCGTTGAGCGGGATCTCCTGGCCGAACGGGATCCGGCGTTCGGCGATGAAGCCGCTCAGGTCGTGCATGGTGTCGGACGGGTTCGGGATCGGGTCCAGCCGTCCGGTGGAGGGGTTGAGGAAGCCCTGTCCGCCGCCGGGCATGTTGGCGTGGACGTAGGCGAACGTGTCGGACTGACCGGTGGAGTTGACGAACCGCACGGTCGGGGTCGCCGCGGCCGAGGGGCTCGCGCCGCCGGACGCGAAGCCGCGGGAGGTGGCGGCGTAGCCGATGACGGGGGCGGAGACGGCCGCTGCGGACAGGCCGAGAAACCTTCTGCGGGATACCACGGTGGGGAGCTCCTGAGGGACGTGGTAGGTGTGAACTGGCATGGCAGGGGCACGACAAGGCAGCCCCGGTGGCCGGTCGCCGTCCGCGTGGGGCGGGAACTGGACCGGTATTCCGCCACTGTGGTGAACGGGTCCCGCAAAGGTCAAGACTTTTGACTGAGAGCGCTCTCATTTAAGGTTCGCTTACAACTCCCGAAAGCATTGCCACAGGTACGGCCCCCGGCGGCAAGGGCCGGTTCAGCGCCTGAACAGCCGCCGCCCGCCCAGTTCGCGGGCGTGCTCCGCGCAGGAGTCGACCGTGTGCAGCCAGGTCTGCGGCAGCCACTCCTCCGCCGGGCGCCGGGCGGTGCCCCGCGGGTCCAGCCAGGACGTCAGCTCGCTCGCCGGCGGACGTGCCTCGGGCCGCCGGTGCAGACAGGCGAGCAGCACCGGCAGCAGCCCCTCGGGAATGCCCGCCGCCACGGCCGTCCACCCGGCCTCCGGCCGCGCCCCCGTGAGCGCCTGCGGCCCGCCCGCGACCCGGGTGAGGAGCGCGCCGAGGCCAAAGACGTCGTCGGCGGGCCGCGGCGCGTCCCCGTCGTCGGTGGCGGCGGAGTCCAGCAGGAGCGCGCAGTCCACCAGTCGGGGCCGGTCCGCGGCGACCAGCACCGCCCCCGGCCGCAGCGCGCCGTGGACGACCCCGGCGGCGTGCAGCCCGGCCAGCCCGTGCGCCAGGGCCGCGCCGAGCGCCCGTACGACCGCCTCCGGCGGCGGGCCGTGCAGGTCGAGCAGCCGGCCCAGGGCCGACCCGGGCACGAACTCGGTCGCCACCCACGGCTGTTCGCCGTCCAGCTCGCAGTCCAGCGGCGGCGCCACGTACGGGCCGGTCACCCGGGACCGGACGGTCCCCAGGACGTTCCGCAGCCGGGCCCGGACCTGCCGGTCGCGCAGCAGGACGGGGGAGAGCGCCCGTACGGCGGCGGTCCGCCCGCGCCCGCCGCGCCGTGCGCCGCCCCGGCCGAGGTAGACCGGGCCCAGTTCGCCCCGGCCCAGCACCCCGTACAGCCGGTAGGGGCCGAGCTGCCGGGGTGCGCCGGTGTGGGGGCGCGGCATCCCTGTGCTCACGGGCCGCAGGGTAGGCCCAACGGCACGGTTCCGGCGCCGAATGTGCCGTTCCTGCCGGAACTCTTCGCAAAAAGCGCGTCATCCGCCGCCTGCCGGCCGGGTGCCGGATGCCGGTGCCGGGTGCCGGAAGTGTGCCCGGTCATCCGCCGCCCGGTCGGTTGCCGCCCGGCCCGCTCCGTCCCCCGTCCCGCCCGCCGGGCTTCCGCCACGGCCATCTCGGCCCGCCCCGGGGCCGCCCCTCCGGCTCGTACACGTACCGCCAGCCGCGCGGCAGCGCCGCCAGCGGCCCGCGCCCGGTGACCGCCTCCAGCCGGTAGACGTACACGGCCGGGGCGCCGCCCGCCGGATCCGGCACGGGGATCTCGTAGTGCCTGGGCGGCCGTCCGGTGGGGCCCAGCAGCACCGGCAGTGTCCGCCCGTCCATCGGCCCGCCGACGAACAGCGTCTCCTCGCTTCTCACCGCCCCAGTCTCACAGCAGGTGCAGGGAGTCCTCGACCACCGGCACGACGCGCCGCGCCAGCCGCCCCACCGCACCGTCGGACCGTTCCGCCGCCAGCGCGGCGCGGGTGATCCCGGCCGTCTGCGGGTCGTGGGCGGCGGTGGCGGCCAGCAGGGCGACGAAGTGGTCCACCAGCCAGTCGCGCAGCTCGTCCAGCGGCGGCTGCTTGCCCTCGTCCAGCCAGATCAGCGAGGCGGCCTCCACCCCGGCCAGCCAGGTGCGCACCATCATCCGCAGCCGCGGGCCCGGTTCGGGCACCCGCATGTGCAGCAGGATCTGCTCGGCCGCGGCCCGCCGCACCCCGTCCACGATCGCGTCCGTCCGGGCGGTCTCGGCGGCGCTGCCGCCCCTCAGCAGCGCGGCGAACCCCGCGTCGTGCCCGTCGACGAAGGCCAGGTAGCGGTCCAGCGCCCGCGACAACCGGTGGGTGAGCGGGCCGGACTGCGGCTCGGCGAAGCACTCCCGCAGTTCGTCGGCCGCGCTGCCCAGCGCCTCCTCGTAGAGCTGCGGCTTGCCGCCGGGGAAGTAGCGGTAGACCAGCGGCCGGGAGACGCCCGCGGCGGCGGCCACCTCGTCCAGGGAGACCTCCTCGGGCGGGCGGTGCGCGAAGAGGGCGAGCGCGGTGTCGATGAGCTGCCCGCGCCGTTCCTCCACGCTGAGCCTGCGGTATGCCGGGGCGGTCATACGGGCAGCGTACCGCCGCCGCCCCGCGCGCGGCGGGGCCCGCACGCGGCGGCGCCCGTCACGCCACCGGGCCCGCTACGCCAGCAGCCCCGAACTCTTCCACAGCCGCCGGCCGACCCCGCGCAGCACGCCGATCTCGTCCAGGAAGTCCGTCAGCCGCTTCGCGCCCGCCTGCATCACCTCGCGGCGGTGCCCGCTGGCCCGCACCTGGGCGAGGGCCTCGCGCCGGTCGAGCCCGACGTCCGTGTAGACCCGCGGGTTGACGAAGGAGACCGACATCACCCGGGCCGCCTCGCCGGAGCTGATCCGGGTCAGCTCCGCCTCCCAGCGCGGGCAGTCCACCATCTGGCGGCGCAGTTCCTCCCGGGCGTAGCGCACGTGCCGCGCCTCCTCGACGACGTGGATGCGGGTCACCCCGCGCACCAGCGGCTGGATCCGCTCGTCGGGGAAGGTCAGCCGCTGCATCCAGTCGAGGATCTCCTCGCCCAGCAGCGTCGCGGTGAACGAACCCGGAGTGGTGGAAACGGTCTTGAGCAGCCGTCCCAGGTTGTGGTGGAGCGGCCTGACCGGGTACGCCCGGACGCCCGCCTTCTGGATGAAGCGGGCGAACATCTTGGAGTGGCGGCACTCGTCCTCGATCTCGGTGAGGGCGTAGCGCACGTGCGAGCTGGTCAGCGGCTTGTCGTAGATGTGCCGCACCAGCAGCTGCATCAGGATGACCTCGAACCAGATGCCCAGCGAGGCGAGGGAGGCCGCCTCGTGGCGGGCCAGGTCCATGCGCTGCTCCTCGGACATCCGCCGCCACAGCGGGGTGTCGTACAACGAGACCAGCTCCGGCGGCCAGAACCACCTGCCCTCCTCGAAGGGCGCGTCCCAGTCCAGCTCCTCGTCGGGGTCGAAGGAGTGCCGGGCGGACGCGGCGAGCAGGCGCTCGGCCGTCCTCTCGCGGTCCTTGAGCGGGCCGAGGGCGTCCCGGAGCTCCCCGGACCCGGGCCTTCCGGCCCTTCCGGTCCTTCCGGTGCCTTCGGCGTCGGTCGCGGTCGTCATGGCACGGCCACCTCACAGACAGGAGTTACTGACGGTCACACCGGCATCGCCTCTTATGAGACTACTCGTCAGCAAGCCCGTCAATCCCCTGGAAGCCCTTTGTTGACCCGCGGGTAACCAGTGCCGTCCGTTCCCCGTCGCCCGGACGGCGGGGAGCGGGCGGCGCCGGACGCCGGACGCCCCGCCCCCGGCGCCGTGGCGGCACCGGGGGCGGGGCGTTCAACGCCGGGGAGGCGTCAGCGGTGGTGGCAGTAGTGCGGGGCCGCACCGATGTTCACCACGTAGCGGGCCGAGACCCAGCCGTCGTGGTGGTGGTGCTTGCGGTCCAGCTTGTACCACCGCGGGTTGCCGTCGATGTTCTGGCTGTTGACCTTGCAGTCGATGTGGATGACCTTGCCGTACGGCAGCGAACCGATGACCTTGCTGTGGGTGTTCGGCTTGCTGCGGACGTTCAGGCCGCTCCGGGCGATGACGCGGCCCTTGTACGAGCTGGCGGCCGTGAGGGTGCTGGGAGCAGCCTCCTCCGCCATCTGCATGGGGGCCTCGACGCTCGGCCGGCTGAGCTCCTCGGCCGGGGTCGGCTCGGCGAGAGCCGGGCCCGCGGCGGTGGCGAGTGCGACGGCGCCACCGACGGCGCAGAGGGTGAGCTTGCTGAGCTTGGACTTGATCATCGTGGAGAAACCTCCTGGGAGGGTGCGGCCCGGCGGCGGGCCGGGCCCGGGAAAAGGCGCATGAAGAGGTCACGATCCGTGGCGGACCGATCACTGCCGTGCACGATTCACGTTAAATCGGGACATACCTGTACGCAATTCGTCACAGAAGGTGATGATCGGGGAAACCCGCAGGTGAGGGACCCATACGGCCGGGGAACGGCCCGCAAGCGTGAATCCCCCGGTCGGGCGAGATCCCCGCCCGTACGGCCGCCCGGCGCCCCGACCCGGGCCCGGCCCGGCGGCCCCGTACCGCCCGCGCGTGCCCCGCGGCCACACCCCGTGGAACGCTGTACCGGCCCGGACCGGATCCCGGGCGCGCCGCGCCGCGGTGCCGGGGAGACCCGACAGGACGACGAGACCGCCGCACAGGAGACCGCGCAGAACGATGGCACGCCGCCCCGCACCCGCACCCGACGCCGACCGAGCCACCCGTACCTCCGCCGCCCCCGGCTTCACCGCGGAGGACCTGTACGAACTCGCAGGTCCCCGCTCCTTCGAACGCGGCCGGGGCTACCTCGACGCCGTGGACGGCCTCGCCGTCCACCGCCGCACGGTCACCGCCACGGTCCACGGCACCACCCCCTACCGGGTCACCCTGCGCCCGGCCCGCTCCGGCCTCGACGGCCGCTGCGACTGCCCCCACGGCCAGGACGGCTTCTTCTGCAAGCACTGCGTGGCCGTCGGCCTGCTGCTCCTGGAGTGCGGCGAGGACCTCGCCGCACTGCGCGCCCGCACCGCGGACCGGGCCCGCGCACTGGAGACCTGGCTGGACTCCCTCGACCGTGCCCGGCTGCTGGACCTGGTCCGCGAACAGCTCGCCGCCGACCCGGAGTTCGAGCGCCGTCTGGAGCTGCGGGCCGCTCTGGAGGGGGCCACCCGGGAGGACCGCGGACCCGGACCGGGCCGCACCGACCCGGCCGCCGTCCGCACGCACGTCCTGCGACTGCTGGACACCCGCCCCTTCGAGCAGTACGGGTTCGTGGACCGGCGCGACGCCGCCGGATACGCCGCCCGGGCCGCCGAGGCAGCCCGCGCCCTGTGCGCCCTGGCCGACACCCCTCTCGCCGGGGAGGCCGCCACCCTGGCCCGGGAGGCGATCACGGTGCTCGGCGAGGCCGCCGAACGGGTCGACGACTCCGACGGGGAGCTCACCGGGGTCGCCGACGCCCTGGCCGAGGCCCATCTGGCGGCCTGCCGCGCCGCCCGCCCCGACCCCGATGACCTCGCCGACTGGCTCGTCACCCACCGGCTCGGCGACACCGGCCACCTGCCGTACCTCGACCCCGCCGACTACCGCGACGTCCTCGGCCCGGACGGCTGGACCGCCCTGGTCCGCCGGGCCCGCACCGCCCGGCGCGGCAACCCCTCCGGCTGGGCGGAGAAGGACCTGCTGGAACAGCTCCTGCGGGCCGAGGGCAGCGTGGACGCGCTGATCGGGGAACTCGCCGCCGACCTGGCCCCCGACGGCCACACACACCTGCTGGTAGCCGAGGAGCTGGACGCGGCCGGACGCCACGACGACGCCTTGGCCTGGGCCGAACGCGGACTGGCCGAACGCGCCGTGGACGGTGCCGACGGGGTCGTGAACGGGGCCGTGGACAGGGCCGGTGAGCAGACCGGGGAGCCGTACCCCGCCTCGCCTCCCCTGGTGGAGTACCTGGTCCGCCGCCACCGGGACGCGGGCCGCCACGCGGACGTACTCCGTGTCCTGCGCGAACACCTCCGCTCCTGGCGCAGCCCCGGCGCCTACCGCCGGCTGCGGGACGCCGCCCGCGAGGCCGGGCGCTGGGGGCAGGAGGAACGGGACGCCGCCCGCGCCCTGCTGGCGGGCACCCCCGCCCTGGTCGACGCCCTGCTGGACGACGGGGACGCCGACGCCGCCCTCGCCGCCGCCCCCGGCTGCGGGGCGAGCGCGGACCAGTGGGTACGCGCCGCCGACGCCGTCCGCGACCGCCGCCCCGCCGACGCCCTCGCCGTCTACCGCCGCGCCCTCGCCCCGCTGGTGGGGCGGACCGGCGACGCGGTGTACGGGCGGATGACGGAGCTGCTGCTGTCGGCCCGCGCCTGCCACCGGGCGCTGGGCACGGAGGAGGAGTTCGCCGGGCAGTTCGCCGGACTCCGCGCCGGGCAGCGGCGCAAGCGGAAGCTGATGCGGATGCTGGACGAGGCCGGTCTGTGACCCGGCCGCCCGCGATCCGGGCGGCGCCGCGCGCCCCGCCCGTTCGTCAGAAGCCGCGGAAGACGCCGTCCGGGTCCACGGCCTCGGCGAACTCGTCGAAGCCCATGTGGCAGACGGACAGGTTCCCGCTGACCGCGTCGACCTCGAAGGCGCAGGTGCGGAAGGTCGTGCCGCGTTCCTTGTACCGGCTCAGGCCCAGGACGACGAGGGGGAACTCGTCGTCCAGCAGGGCGATCCGGTCCGCGACGAACAGGAAGCCGGCACCCGGGCCGTCCGCCGACACCAGCTCCAGGAAGCGCTCCGGTGCCACGTCCCGGTACGCGGGGTCGTCGACGAACTCCACGTAGGACGTGAACGAGTGCCGCTCGTCCGGCTCCAGCACCTGCTGGAGGAGATTCCAGCGTTTCTCGCTGGAGAAGTCCGTCCGTACGACCAACGGGCGCTCGCTTCGGGGCAGTGGTTTCACTTAAAGCCCCTTTCTGTCCGCTTCGCTTCGCCTCCTGACTGTTCTTGACGCTACAGAGAGGTTTCCGCGAACTCACGACTCGACCGGCGTACAGGTACGCGAGCGCACGCACACTGCCCTTCCCCGCGTACGGAAGTGCAGAGCCGCGCTCAGCAGAGAACCGCGGCGGCGCCGGGGCTCAGCGGTCGTCGGTGACGGTGGTGGCGATGCCGTTGGCGATCACGACCTCCGCGGAGACGCCCGAGCCCTTGGCGGCGGCTTCGAGCCGCGCCTCGGTGCAGGCGGTGACGGCCTGCGCGTTCTCGTCGCCGCAGATGTCGCCGGAGCCCCAGATCCTGGTGTCCTCGGAGACGAAGAACTGCTGGGCCTCGCCGCCGGGACCGGTGACGACGTACTTGCCGGGCGCGAGGTGGGTGACGTTGCCGAACCAGGTGCCGTTGACGCCCTTGCCCTTGCCGATCCCCTCGGTGACCGGCTCGGGGTCCTCGACGGGAGCGACGGGAGCGCCCTCGTCCGGCGCCTGCCGCTCGGTGATCGTGGTCGCGATGCCGTCCTTCATGACGACGTCCGCGGGGACGGAGCCCTCTTCGAGGACCTTCTCCAGCTCATCGAGCGTGCACTCGGTGCCGCTCGCGGCGGCCTCGCCGCAGAGGGTGCCGGCACCGTGGATCCTGGTGTCCCGCGACACCCAGAACTGCTGGTCCTCGTCCCCGGTGCTCACGAGGTACTTGCCCGGGGCGAGGTACTCCACCACCCCGCCGGCGAAGGTGCCGCTGACGCCCGTGGACTCCGCCCTGCCCTGCGCCGGGGCCGCCGTGCTGGTGCCGGTGCTCGCGGAGGGGCCCGCGCCCGCCGTGTCCTCGCCCTGGCAGGCGGTCAGCAGTCCGGTGCCCGTGAGGAACGCGGCGGCGACGAGGAAGGACTTGGCGCGGCGGCTGGAGAACATGGGAAGAGTCCTTTGCGCAGAGGGGACCGGGGGTGCGGAGCGCCGTGTCCCGGTGGGGAGCGGCTGTGCGATCACCATGCGCCCCGCGGACGGCCCGGGGCCAGGGAAATCCTCGACCCAGGACCCCGCTGTTACCGCCCCCGGACAGAGCAACATCCCCTCGACAAAGCCGAGTCGGGGCAACCAGCGGTTCCGGAAAACCATCCAGCCCGGCCCCGGCCCCGGCCCCGGCCCCGGCCCACGAGGCGCCGGGGCCGGGGATGCCGACTGCCCGGCCGCATCGGTTCCCCGTGGCCGAACCCGGGTGAGGCGTCCCCGGACAGCCGGGCCGTCGTGGACGGGCCGCCCTCACCGGGCGTTCCGGGGACGAGGCCCTCGGGGTGCGCGCCGCAACTCCGGCGCGTCCGCTCACCGCGATGCGACCGCCGGGCCACGGCGCCGCACCGGCCGCCGCGGGAGTATCCGGGATCCGGGCGCGGCCCGTCAGCGGGAGCGGCGGGTGTTGAGCCGGGCGGCCCGGCGCGTCAGGTGGTCGCGCTCGGCGAGATTGGGCGCCTTGCGGGCCGCCTCGGCGTACAGTCGCGCCGCCGTCACCGGGTCGCCGTCGCGCTCGTGGAGGTACGCCGCCACCGCGGTGTGGCGGGGCAGGGAGTCGTCCAGCTCCGCGAGGGCCGCCAGCCCGGCGCGCGGCCCGTCGGCCTCGCCGACGGCCACCGCGCGGTTGAGCCGGACGACCGGGCTGCCGGTCAGGCGCACCAGCTCGTCGTACCACTCGACGATCTGCACCCAGTCGGTCTCCCCGGCGGTGGGCGCGTCGGCGTGGAGGGCGGCGACGGCGGCCTGGGCCTGGAACTCGCCCAGCCGGTCACGGGCGAGGGCCGCCTGCAGGATCCCGACACCCTCGGCGATCATCCCGGTGTCCCACCGGCCGCGGTCCTGCTCGGCGAGCGGCACCAGGCCGCCGTCGGGCGCGGTCCGGGCGGCGCGCCGGGCGTGGTGGAGCAGCATGAGGGCGAGCAGCCCCGACACCTCGGGGTGGTCGATCACGGCCGCGAGCTGCCGGGTGAGCCGGATGGCCTCGGCGGCCAGGTCGACGTCCCCCGAGTAGCCCTCGTTGAAGACCAGGTACAGGACGCGCAGCACGGTGGCGACGTCGCCGGGACGGTCGAACCGCACACCCGAGACGGTGCGCTTGGCCCGGCTGATGCGCTGCGCCATGGTCGCCTCGGGCACCAGGTAGGCCCGGGCGATCTGGCGGGTGGTGAGCCCGCCGACGGCACGCAGCGTGAGCGCTACCGCGGACGACGGCGTCAGCGAGGGGTGGGCGCACAGGAAGTAGAGCCGGAGCGTGTCGTCCACCGCGGGGGCGGGCCCGGGCGCCGGCTCCTCGTCCACGAGGTCCTCACGGCGGCGGCGGGCGGCGTCCGACCGGGTCGCGTCGAGGAACCGGCGCCAGGCCACGGTGACCAGCCAGCCCTTCGGGTCCCGCGGGGGATCGGCCGGCCAGACGCGGACCGCCTCGACCAGCGCGTCCTGCACGGCGTCCTCGGCCGCCGCGAAGTCTGCTCCGCGGCGGACGAGGATTCCGAGCACGCCGGGTGTGAGGCTCCTCAGCAGAGTCTCGTCCACCTCGGGTCACTCCGTGACGGTGGGCGGCGCGGCCAGGAACGGGCGCACCTCCAGCCACTCGTGGATCGGCTTCCCGCCCGCCCCGGGGGCGGCCGACAGTTCCCCGGCCAGCTCGACGGCGCGCTCGTGGCTGTCGACGTCGATCACCATCCAGCCCGCGATGAGGTCCTTGGTCTCGGCGAACGGGCCGTCGGTGACCGGCGGGCGTCCCTCGCCGTCGTAGCGGACCCACATCCCCTCGGGGGCGAGGGCCTGCCCGTCGACGAACTCGCCGGTCTCCTCCAGCCGGGCCGCGAAGTCGCGCATGTACTGCACGTGGGCCGAGATCTCCTCCGGCCTCCACTGGTCCATGGGAACGTCGTTGACCGCGGCCGGGGCGCCTCGGTAGTGCTTGAGCAGCAGGTACTTGGCCATCGGAGGTCTCCTCGGTGTGGTGCGGCCCATTGTGGTCGCGTTCACTGCGGGGACGGAGCCGGCCACGGGTTCTCGACATCACCGGCGGAACTTTTCTGCCCGCGTGGACGAGTCCGGGTGAGACGTGCCGCCTCGGTAGCCGCGCCCTGTCACCGGGGCAAGTGGTCCCACCCTCGCGAAAGGGTGATCTACTTCCCTTCCGCCAGTTTCCGCCGGGCGTACCGCGGAATCACGATCCTGGTGAAGGCGAACACCGCGACACCTGCCACGATGCCGTGCCACGTACTGGCCAGTGCCACTGTCCCACCGACCGCCGCGCCGAGAACAGCGGCGATCACGGTCGCGTGACGCAGGGCCGTCCGGTCGACGGCATGGGGGTCGGACGCGAACCGGCGCCACACCACCGGTCCCAGGTACACCAGCCATGCCCCCACGATGAGGGCGTACATGGCATTGGACAGTGCGTCTTCAAACACCGCGACGATCTCCTTCCGCTTGCGGTTCCGCCGGTCTTCTCGCGCCGCTCCGGCCGGGGAACGCGATGCTCATGCCCGGACGCGACTTCCCCCGGGGATTCCCGGAACGGGCGGTGGGCGGGACGCCGCGCCGCGCGTCAGCCGTACCAGGTGACGCCGCAGACGTAGACGCACTGCTGGCGAGGTACCGCGAGGAAGCTGATGAAACCGCGGCCGCCGAGGATGTCGAACTCGCGCAGCCCGCCCTCCCGGTCGAACGGCCTGCCGACCCGCACCGCGTCGGGCCCGAGAGCGGCGAGCTCGGTGGCGATTCTCTCCACTTCCGCCACCACGCCGGGCGGGAGACCGCCGGCGATGTACGTCTCGTCGGGGTTGTAGTCCCACTTCCAGTCACTCACAGTCCGGCCTCTGCCGCCGCCTCTTCGTGGATCCGCCGGATCTCGGTGATCGCCTCTGTCGGGTCGTGTTCACCCGCGTCCACGATCCGCTCCAGCTCCCGCAGACGGACGGCGCGTGCAGGGTGACGCTCGATCGCGACGAACACGGCCCAGGAGTGCACGAAGGCGCGCAGCGGGGCGAGGCTCTGCGTCTGCTGCGCGTTCGTGGTCGCCTCGAAAAGGTGCCGGGTGAGCGCGGGAATCCGGCTGGGGGCGATCCGGGCGACCGCGTCCCGCAGGGCGTCGGGGGTGAGGTCGGGCATCGGGATCAGAGGCCCGTACGGACCATCGGGCTGCGCACTCACGACGTCTGTCCTCCGCTGCGGACGGCTGGGGCTATGTACGGTACCGCCCGGCCGCTCTCCGGGTGCCGCCGCCGGGAGCGGTGTTCCCGACTGTGCCGACGGGCCGGCGCGGACGGGTGCCCGCTACCGGGCGGCGCGGCGGGCGCGGTGGCCCGCGGCCTTGGCGCGGTTGCCGCAGCCCGCCATGTCGCACCAGCGGCGCGAGCCGCGGTGGGAGCGGTCGAGGTAGAGGCGGGTGCAGTCCGACCAGGCGCACTCCTTGAGCAGGCCGGGTGTCGCCTCGCCGAGCAGGGTGACGGTGGCGCGGGCCAGGGAGGACAGGACGGCGTCCACGCTGCCGGTGCGCCGGACCGTGCCGTCGGGGCGCAGCTCGACCCGGACCGGCGGGTGCGCGGCGGCGGCCTCGTTGACCGTTCCGCAGTCCTCGGGCCCGAGGGGCGCGCCGGTGGCGGCGGCGTGGGCGAGGCGGTAGACCGCCTCCCGCAGCCGTATCGCGCGGGCGAGGTCCGCGGCGCCGGCCGGGGCGGGGGAGTCGAGCATTCCGGCGACGGCCGTCCAGACGGACAGGGCGTCCGGGGTGGTGAGCAGTTCCACCGGGGTGCCGCGCCGGTGGCCGACCGTGCCGGCGAAGTCCAGGGCCGGGTGGCCGCTGACGAAGGTGAACCGGGTGTCCGCTGCCGTGCCCGCCGCTGCCGTGTCTGCTGCTGCCATGCCTCAAAAGTAACCGTGTTGACCGGTTGCCGGATCCCCGCTAGGTTCCGAGTAACCCCCAGAGGGGGTTACTTTCCGAGGGAGGGGCGGCTCCGGCATGGCAGAGGGCGAGCGGGAGGGCGGCAGGGGTGGCGGTCCGGGAACACCCGGCCGGACGGCGGGGGCGGTGCCCGCCGTCTTCGTCCTGCTGTGGAGCAGCGCGTTCATCGCGGCGGTGATCGGTACGGACGCCGCGCCGCCGCTGCTGCTGACGTTCGCCCGCTTCGTCCTGGCGGGCCTGCTGCTGACGGGCATCGCCCTGGCGTCCCGCTCGCCCTGGCCCCGGGGACGGGCGCTGCTGCACACGGCGGTGGTCGGCCTGCTGATGCAGGCCCTGCAGTTCGGGGCGTTCTACACCGCCATCGGCGAAGGGCTGCCCGGCGGGCTCGTCGCCCTGATCCAGGGCCTGAGCCCGGTGCTCGTCGCGCTGCTGGCCGGGGTGCTGCTGGGGGAGGAGGTGACCGGGCGGCAGTGGCTCGGGTTCGCCGTCGGCGGCCTCGGGGTCGCACTCGCCGTCCTGGAGTACCTGGACCTCTCCACGACCGGGATCGCGCTGTCCTTCGCCGGACTGCTGGGGCTGAGCCTGGGCACGGTCCACCACAAGCGCTTCGCCGCACGGGTGGACGTGCGCAGCGGCACCGCCGTGCAGTTCCTGGTCGCCGCGCCGGTCGTGGGGGTGCTGTCGTTGCTGCTGGAGGAGCCGGGGATCGGGGAGTGGGACCGGTTCGGCGCGGCGCTGGCCTGGATCGTCCTGGTCAACTCGGTGGGCACCTTCCTGCTGCTCAACACCATGCTCCGCGGGCAGGCCGCGAGCCGGGTCGGCACCCTGTTCTTCCTGACCCCGGCCGTCACCGCGCTGCTGGCCTGGGCGGTCATCGGGCAGACGCTCAGCCTCACGGCGACCGCCGGGCTGGCCCTCGGCGGCGCGGGGGTCCTTCTCGCGGGCCGCCGCACACCGCGCCGTCCCCGTGCCGCCGGCCGTCCGGCCGACGGTCGGACCGACGGTCCGACCGACAGAGAAGAGGCACGGACATGACCATCAGGGTCGCCGTCAACGGATTCGGCCGCATCGGCCGCGGTTTCCCGCGCGCGGTGCCGGAGCGGGGCGGGGACGCCGGATACGCCGAATAAGCCGAAGACGCAGAGGTGGTGGCGGTCAACGACCTCACCGAGGCGTCCGTCCCCGCCCATCTCCTGGAGTACGACAGCACGGTGGGACGCCTGGCCGTCCCCGTCCGGGCCGACGGCGGCTCGATCACGGTGGGGGACCGAAAGGTGGCCGTGTTCGCCGAGCACGACCCGGGCCGGCTCCCCTGGGGGACCTCGGGATCGACGTGGTCGTGGAGTCCACCGGCGTCCTCACCGACGCGGAGGAGGCCCGGACCCATCCGGACGCCGGCGCCCGCAAGGTGATCATCCCGGCGCCCGGGAAGAACGCGGACCTCACCCTTGCCCACGGCGTCAACGACGGCGACTACGACCCGGCCTCCTGCGTCTTCGACTCGCTGCTGACCCAGGTCACCGGCGGCGGGCGGCACGTGAAGGTCTTCGGCCGGTACGACAACGAGTCCGGCTTCGCGCACCGCGTCCTGGACGTGGCGCGCCTGGTGGGCGCCCCGGCCCCGGCCTGACGGCGGCCGGGCCGGGAACGGGTCCGGAAGAACGGGCCCGGAAACGGGAGAACCCCGCCGGGCGGTGCCCGGCGGGGTTCGCGGGGAGCGGTCGGTGGTCCGGTCACGCGGGACCTGCGTCACCGGGCCGCCGGCCCCCTTCGGCTCAGTGCGTCACCAGGTGACGTTGCCGTTGCCGCCGTCGAAGACGACGTCGGAGCAGGAGTAGAAGTTCTCCTGGCTGTCGGAGCGGCTCCAGTGGATGTAGAGGATGTGCTGGCCGGACCGCTGCGGCAGCTGGACGTTCCAGTAGTAGTGGCCCTCCTCGGAGCCGACGGCGCCGGACTGCGGCGGGTTGGTCACCGTGTTGATCTTCTCCAGGTCACCCCAGGCCAGGGACTTGGTCGGGGACCAGCCCTGCTTGGTGATGTACACGTCGAACTTGCCCGGGTGGTGCGCCCAGTTGCTGTGCTTGATGCGGACGTTCGCGCCCGAGGACAGGTGCGTCTTGGGCCAGTCGGCGCGGGCCGCGTTGTAGGCGGAGAACTGGAACGGACCGCGGTCGCCGCCGCTGCACAGCTTGCCGTCGGGGATGTAGCCCGTGGTGCGGCCGCCGCCGTTGGAGTCGAGCACGGCGAACCAGTTGTACAGGCCGGCGGTGCCGTTCTGCTGGACCGCGGCGGCACAGGCGGGGTTGGAGGGCGTCTGGTGCCCGTTCCTGACCAGGTCCTTGTAGCACAGGTAGGTGCGGGAGCCCGGGTCGATGGTGGCGCCGTGGGCCGCCGCGGGGGTGGTGGTCGATGCGGCGGTGACCATGGCGAGCCCGGCCGCGCCGAGGAAGGTCAGGAGGCGGGGCGCACGGAGCAGGCCGCGCCGACCGCTGTGTCGAGTGGTCATGTGGGGGGTCTCCTTCGGAGTGCGGATGACCGACGACATCGGCCCGCCGACGTCAGAGCGGGCCGACCGCAACCCGTCGTCGGGGTTGTACAGCAGTGCGGGAGCAGTCCGGGTCAGTGCGGCCGGCGGTGAACGGAGTGGGGTCTGTCCGGCGGACGACTGGTGGGAGCGCTCCCAGGTAACCAACGTATCGCCCGTGTGGCGTGTCGGTAAACGCCTTGTTGCCCATCTGCCTACGTCCGCAAGGAAATTGGCCGGACCGTGTACTGGACGGAACGGCGGCCCGCCGCGCCGCCCGGCCGTTCCGGCGCTCTATGACCAGGGCACATGACGATCCGTCACATCACCTGCACGGATCCGGAACGCAACCTTCCAGCCGCCGCCGGTCACAGCCGCCGGTCACCACCGCCGCCCGCCGTCACCCACGGGGCGCGGCGTCCACCCCGTGCTCCCCGGCCAGACACGCCCGCAGCGCTTCGGTGTGCGCGGGGAAGGCGAGCTCGACGGGTTCCCGGAGCACCAGCCACTCCGTCGCCTCGGCCGTGGGCGCCGACGGGGGGAGCGAGGCCGCGTCCCGCTCGGGCAGCAGACCGAAGACCAGCAGTGTCCTGGGCGAGCTCTGGGCGTCGAAGAGCCGCATCCGTGCGGCGTCGGCCTCCAGCCCCGTCTCCTCCCACAGCTCCCGTACGGCCGCCTGCTGCCAGGTCTCGCCCAGCTCCAGGTAGCCGCCGGGCAGGGCCAGCTCGCCGCGGAAGGGCTCGATGTCCCGCCGTACCACCACCACCCCCCGGCCGCCGTCCACCGTGGCGACGGGCTGCAGCGCGACCGCCACGGGCAGCGGGTTCGCCCAGCTCGTCTCCCCGCAGCCGGCGCAGTCCCGGGGCCATCCGGCGTTCTCCGGGTAACCGGTCCCGCAGTACGGGCAGTGGGTGATGATGCGGCCGGGAGTGAAAGCCATGTGCTGACCCCGTCTTTCTCACGGTCTTTCTCGCGCGCTGGGCTCCGGACCACCGGAGTCGTCCGGACCCTACTCCGGGCATGTGCCGTCCGGGCCGTGCCCGGCTCTCGTCACCCGCACCCGTACCCGCAAGCGAGGCATCCGCACGCCGTGCCCGCACCGGCCCCACGCGGGCGGACGGCCAGCCGGCTCACCGGCCGTCGCCGTCCGGGCCGCCGTACCCGCCGCGCCCGCGCCGGTCCGACGGTGCGGACCGGCCGGGAAGCGGCTCGGCCACCGGCTTGTGCATGTGCTGGAAGACCACGGAGGTGCGCACGTCCGCGATCTCCCGGCGCTGCGTCAGATGGTCGAGCACGAAGGCGTGCAGATGCTCGGTGTCGCGGACCGCCACATGGATCAGGAAGTCCTCCGCGCCGGAGACCACGAACACCGACAGCGTCTCCGGAAGCTGGGTCACGAACTGCTGGAACGACTCGATGACCGGCCGGTTCGGCGGCCTGAGCCGTACCGCCACCAGTGCCTGCACCGGCCTGCCGATCCTCGACAGGTCCACCTTGGCGTGGTGGCCCACGATGACCCCGCGGCGGTGCAGCGCGCGGACCCGCTCCAGGCACGTGGAGGGGGCGATGCCCAGCGCGCGGGCCAGCTCGCGGTTGGTCTGCCGTGCATCACGCTGCAGAAGCGTGACAAGAGCCGAATCAAGTTCGTCCAACACCGGGTGGCGCCCCTCACCGGCCGAACGAAGTTCGGCCTCTGTGTCCGTCTGCCGCAGAAGTAACTAGGTTGTCACGGGTCCGGCTCGCGGTTCCACGGCGCGGTGCCGTGTACTCCGCCATTCCATCACTCCGTCATCTCGCCATCTCGCCATCTCGTCATCTCGCCGTTCCGTCGTTCCGTCCGCCCGGCCGTACACCGCCGCTCCGCTCACCGCCCGTGCCGGACGGCACCGGCCCGGCAGGGGGAGGAACCTTGACCGACAGCACCGCCGCCACCGGCCACCCGCCGGGGTCGGTGGACGGGACCGCGCCCGAACGCAGCCGCCGGCCCGGCGGACCCGGTCGGCTGCCCACCGCGGCCGTCCTCGCCGTCGTCGGCGCCGCTCTCATCTGGAGCACCTCCTTCGCCGTGACCAAGGTGGCGCTCGACGGCGTCCCGGCGCTGACCATCGGCGCCATGCGGTTCACGGTCGCCGCCGTCCTGCTGGGCGTCCTCGTACGGTGCCGGCCGGACCGGCGCCCGCCGCCCCCGCGCGACCGCGCCTTCATGGGACTGGCCGGCCTCCTCGGTATCAGCGCCTACTTCGCGCTGGAGAACATCGGCGTCGACCTCGCCACCGCCTCGGACGCCGCGCTGATCGTCGCCTCGTACCCGGTCATCACCCTCGCCCTGGAGTTCGCAGTCCACCGCGCCGGTGTCTCCCCCGTCAGGCTGCTCGGCATGGTGCTGGCGATCGGCGGGGTGTGGCTCATCGTCCGGGACGGCGCGTCCGCCCCCGGCGGCAACCGCCTGCTCGGCGACCTCCTGCTGATCGGCGGCGGCGTCGTCTGGGCGGTCTACAACCTCGTGGCCCGCCGGGACCGCTCCGGCTGCTCGCCCCTGGTCGTCACCTACTACCAGACCCTCGCCGGCGCCGCCGGGTTCGTACTGCTGTCGCTCACCGAGTACGACCGGTGGAGCGTGCCGTCCACCGGAGACCTGCTCCGGGTGGGCTACCTGGCCGGATTCTGCTCCGTGGCGGCCTTCCTGCTGTACAACCACGGGCTGCGCCAGGTGTCACCCAGTGTGGCGGTGAACCTGCTGAACCTCGTGCCGGTGGCCGGCCTGGTGTCCGCCGTCGTGCTCGCGGGGGAGTCGGTCCGCCCCGGGCAGGCGGCCGGCGGCGCGGTGGTCGTCGTGGGCGTCCTCCTCGGTCTGCACCGGACCGGACACGAACCCGGGCCGGGACCCCGGCCCGGACCGGACAACACCTCGGAACAACAGGAGTTGAGAACACCGTGAGTCAGCCGAGTACCTCCGCCTCCAAGTGCGTGCTGCTGGTCGCCGACCACCTGTCCGCCGGCCTGGCCGTGAACGCCGCCGCCGTCCTCTCCCTCTCCCTGGGCGACCGGGTCGAGGGGCTGATCGGCCCGGAGGTCAAGGACGCCGACGGCCACGCGCACGCGGGCATCACCCTCCTCCCGGTGCCGGTGCTCAGGGCCGGTGCCGAACGCATCGCCCGGGTCGCCGCCCGGGCGGCGGACGAGGAGGACGTCGTGGTCGTCGGCTTCACCGACACGGCACAGGGCTGCCGCACCTACGACGAGTACACCGACCGGATGGGCGGCATCCCCACCGCGGACCTCACCTACGTCGGCCTGGGCCTGTTCGGCCCGCGCAAGCCGGTCAACCGGCTGACGGGCGATCTGCCGCTGCTGCGCTGACCGCCCGCCGGCCCGGCTCCGGCGCGGTGCGCGGGCGGTCAGCGGAAGCGGTGCTGGAGCCAGAGCGCGACGAGGCCGGCGGCGGCGGTTCCGGCGCCGTGGCAGGCGCCGCGCAGGGCGAGACCGAGCGCGGCGCGGCGCCTGCGGGCCGCCCAGCGGGCCAGGCGGGTCAGGCGGGCCAGGGGGCGGGGAGAGCGGGCACGGCCGGGCTCCGGTGTCCTCGTGACGGGGCTGTCCTGCACGGCGGACGTCCTCCTCGTCTTCCTGGTCTTCCTTTTCCTTCTCCTCACGGGGTTCTCCTCAGTGGCGTTCGGCGAGGGCGGCCAGGTGCCGGACCAGCCGCCGGTCGGGGCGGAGGATGATGCCGCCGCCGGAGGCGGAGTGGACGGCCAGCCGGCCGACCTCGGCCTCCAGGGGTTCGATGGGCAGCCGGTCGGCCGGGCCGTGTGCGCGCACGTAGCGGGTGACGACCTCCAGCAGTTCGAACAGGCCGTTCACCGGGGGCGGGACGGTGGTGTCGGGATCGGCCGGCTCGCTGGTGGCCTGGCTGAGCCAGTGCCGCGCCTCGCGGGGCTCGCCGCGCTCCAGGTGGTGCAGGTGGAGGCAGTAGGCGGCGGCCCGGTGGCCGGCCCCGGCGGCCAGCTGCCACCAGAACTGCGCGTTCTCGGTGTGCCCGGTCAGGTACAGCAGGCAGGCGAAGACCAGCGCGCCGTCGACGTCCAGCCGTTCGCTGACCGGCCGCTCCGGCCGGTCGGGGTCCTCGACCAGGTGCTCCAGCCGCTCGGCGGCGTCCGGGCGGGCCAGTGCCCACCGCGCGAGGACGGCCAGCGTCCGCCGCGCCCTCTCCACCCGGGCCAGCTCGCGCCCCGCTCCGGCGCCGGCGGTGTCGGCGGCCAGGCGCCGCAGTCCGGCCGCGACGTCGAAGCCCGCGGAGGAGGTCGGTATGCGGGCGTCGGCCAGCAGTTCGTCGATGCCGGTGGACATCAGGCCCTGCCCCTTCCCCTGCGCGCGGCCGGCGCGGGCAGGCCCAGCCGGCTGCGCAGGTGCTCCTTGGCGCGGCGGGCGTGGTAGTCCACCGTCCGCTCGTGCAGTCCCATGAACCAGGCGATCTTGTCCGGGGGGTAGCCCAGGACGTACCGCAGCACGATGACGTCGAACTGCCGCGGCGGCAGGTCGGCGATCGCCTCGTACAGGCCCCGGCTGCCGTGCAGGATCCTGAACTGGTCCCGGGCGGCGCGCAGGGCCCGGGTCACGGGGCCGTTGAGGACGAACGCCGGCGGCCGCTCCTCGTCCTCCAGGCGGGCCGCGACGATCCGGCGGACCACGGCCCAGGCCCGCTGCTCCAGGTTTCCCTCGCGCAGCAGCTCGTACCAGCAGCCGCGAATCTCGCGGAAGACCTCGTGGACGGCGTCCTCGGCCGCGCGGCGGTCCCCGAGCTGGGCCTCGGCGTAGTCGTGGTACAGCTCCTGGTGGCCCAGGTAGAACGCCTGGACGTCCAGGGGGAGGGGGAGCGGGGCGCGCACCGGGCGGCGGCCCGGGCCGCCGCCGTCCGTCTCACGGTCGGCGTGGTCGAACGTCATGGTCAATCGGCTCCTCACCGTGGAAGGCGGCGCCGCCCCGGTGGGCCGCTGCCGGAGACAATCTGAGGGTGTCTCACCGTCCACTTAAGTGATTTTCGGAGCCGAACACTCATCTCGGACCAGAAAAACTCACGCAGCGATCTCACGCGAACACCATGCGTAAGATCATTACTCATGGTGCAAGTCTGGCCCAAGCCTCCTGAACTGCGCCGTTCTCCGCTCCGCTCCGGCGGCGTGCGCCCGTCGCACGGCGCTGTGGGTGGCGTAGCTCACAGCCGCCGGGGGAGCGCGCCGAACCACGCGCGCCCCCTGGTCGCTGCCGACAAGCGCCTCCGGTCCCGGTGCCGGAACGGGGGCCGTGTCCTCCCGCCGCCCGGACGGCTGTGAGACGGGGACACGTCTGGCACTGATCGAACCGGACGCAGGGAGTCTCCGTGGGACACGCGACACCGGGCGGTGTTCACGCCGGGCCGCGAACGGGCTCCCCGCCGTACAGCGCACCGATGCCGACCAGGAGGACGTCGCGGCGGCGAGCGGCGGCGTCGACGACATCGGGATGGAAGCCGTGCGGGGAGAACAGGGCGAGGACCGCGCCGGCGGACCGGTGCCCCTGGTCGGCGAACTGTGCGCGCCTGGACCCAACCCGCGCGCCGCCGGCTCCGCGACGCCGGCGGCCTCCCCGGCGCGGGCGCACCGGGCCGTCGCACCGGGGCAGGGCTATGCGCGTAGCCCTGCCCCGTGGATCACCACCGACCAGGGGCGGCGCCCGGCTACCTGCCCTGGAACCACCAGAGGGCGAGGGAGACCGCCGCGGTGCCCAAAGCGGTGCAGGCGCCCCGGAACGCGTGATCGGCCGCCGTGCGCCCCCAGCGCCGCCAGCGCTTCCCATGCCGTTTTTCTGCTGTCGTCCGGATGACTCCCGGGGACGGATCGCTAGACTTCATAGTGGAGTGTCCCTCCTGCGCTCGTTGGTGCGGATGCTCTGCTGGGAGCCCCCGGGCCGGATGCTTGCCGGCAAGGCCCTGAGGGCTCCCTTTCTTGTGTCCTGGCACTTGTGCGATAAATTATCGCGAATTCTGGTGAATTAGTGCATGAAAATCTGAATCCCCCTTATTCGCTCGTTGGGTGGCGCAAACGGTCTCTTGGCAGTCGACGGGGAGGCGTTCATAATTTCCCCGGTGAGCCATGTGATCCATGGAGGTGCGATGGACTTGTCCCGCCCGGACCTGGTATGGCGGAAGAGCACCCACAGCGATGAGGACGGCTGTGTGGAGGTGGCGCTCGGAAAACTCCTGTACGTGCGGGACTCGAAATTCCCGGACGGTGAGCGGCTGG
The DNA here is from genome assembly GCF_002794255.1 of Streptomyces carminius. GTDB lineage: Bacteria > Actinomycetota > Actinomycetes > Streptomycetales > Streptomycetaceae > Streptomyces > Streptomyces carminius. The sequence goes on along the minus strand of NZ_PGGW01000060.1, from coordinate 266,229 downwards.
CTTTCGAAAGCCGTTCCTGGAAGACGTTCGCCGAACGTCTGGCGGTGCACGAAAGGGATCCGGAACCAGGCCCCTGACAACTCCGGCGGCCGGGCGCGCGGCAGCACGGGGATGTGGCGTGTGCGGGTGCTGTACGGCAACCGCCCTCATGGTGCACCACGCAGCTCCCTCACTTCCCCAGCAGGATTTCCTCGGTGATCTCCACCGCCACCGTCTTCTCGACCTTCCAGAAGGTGTCCAGGTAGTCCGCGGGCTGCAGCCTGCGCCCGGCCCGCGGTGTCTTCTCGCTGAGCAGCACCTCCCCCTCGGGGGTCTCCAGGTAGGCGACCAGGTCGTCGTTGTCGCTCGGGAACTCGAAGACCTGGTACGGGGTCCTGAACAGCGGGTAGATGCCTGCCGTGAAGGGCACGTACATCACCTTCACGTTGGGTAGTTCGTTGGTCCTCAGCAGCGCCTCGTACTGCTGTCGCATGACGGTGTCGCCGCCCACGAAACGGCGCAGCGCCGCCTCGTCCAGGACGAAGAAGAACTGGGCGGAATCCGACTCCAGTACCCGCTGGCGTCGCATGCGGAGTTCCACCCGCATTTCGAGGTCGCCCTTCTCCGCCCCCTCGCCTTCGTTGAACCCGCGCAGAAGCGTCCGCGCGTACTCCTCCGTCTGCATCAGACCCGGAATGACGTTCCGGGCGAAGTTCCGCACGATGGACGCGGACTCCTCGTAGGCGAGATAGGCCTGGAATTCCGGGGAGATGATCTGGCGGTATCCCGAGTACCAGGTCGGCTGTCGGGCAGCCTTCGCCAGCGCGATGAGCTGGTCCGCCTCCTCGCCGGCGATGCCGTACTTGCCGAGCAGCGCCATTGCATCGGTGACGCTGACGCCGATCTTTCCGTTCTCGATCCTGATCACTTTGGACGGGGACCAGCCGAAGGAGTCGGCCACCTGCTGCTGAGTGAGGTCAGCCGCTTCACGAGCCCTTTTCAGCCGGTCGCGGAGGCGCTGGCGAAGGAAGATCGGGTTCTCTGAAGCAGACATACGGGTCCCTTCGGTCGCGAACGGCGCTGATCCCCCGTTGTTATTGGGGGACGTGCGCCACGTCAGGAGTGAGCGCGACACAGAGTATGCTGCCAAACAGCCCTGAGGCATCACCTGACCAGGCGGACTGCGTCATGGCCTCTGATGTGAAGGCTGTCGGCCCGGTTCCTCCTGTCCCTGTCACAGTCGGCGAGCTGGCCATCGGTTCCCCTCCAGATGCTCATGCGGCCGTATGCCACATAGCAAAATACTCCATGGTGCTCCGCCGCAAGGCAACCCCCTTACACGGTCATGCGTGGCTCGACGCGCGACATATGAGGCGCGGGTGAAACCAGTTCAGCAAAGTGATGAATGGTTTCTGCCGGGGGCGGTTCCGCTGCCGGGAGAAACCCCGCGGGCCCCGTGCACCGGAGGCAGCCGGAAGGACCGGCAGCCGTTCTGAGGGACTGTCCCCTCAACCGGCCCCGCTCGTCACGAGGCCGGCAGGTGTGTCGAATGGGTGTCGGTCCGAGCGGTGAGGCTTCTCCCGGGAGCGGCGATCGGAGGGAAGTGCCCATGGGAAACGTCCATGTACGCAAGGGGGAGTACCGGTACGCCTACCACACCGACCCCGACTGTCCCGCGCTGAACGGCAAGCCGGAGACCTCCGTGGGGAAGGCGGAGATCCCCAGGGAGGACGCGGAGGCGCAGGGCCTCAAGCCCTGCCGGCAGTGCAGGCGGCGGTGACGGCGGCCGCGGTGTGAACCGACGGCCGCGGTGGTGCCGACGGTGTCCGCACGGGAACCGGAACGGACGCGGCGCTGCCGGTGATCAGCGGTCGTCGGGCGCGCTCTCACCGGGGAGGTCCGCCAGTTCGGCCAGGTCCCGCCCGTCGGCGTCCACCCAGTACCTGGGGCCGGTGGCGTGGCTGGGACGGTTCCCCGTCAACTGCTCGACCATCTCCTTCACCAGCGACGTCGGCGCGTAGAGCTGACCGTCGTACTCCCACCGCAGGGGGCGGTTGCGGTCACCGGTCCAGGTCGCGAGGCCGCGCCTGGAGTCCTCGGCGACCCATCTGTCGATGTCGCTGTTGCTCCAGGCCATGGACTCCGGGAAGGAGCGGAACCGGAGTTCCTGGCCGGGCTTGACCGAGCCGTTGTCGATGATGCGCAGCACCGCCCTGCGGTTCCGGGCGTTGTTCGCGGCCCGCTGCGCCGTCTCGGCCTTCTCGGCGCGGGCGGGGACCACGGTGAACTCCTCGAGCCCCGGCACCGGATAGAGGACCGAGGTGGTCATCACATGCGTCCCGTCCGCCGCCCAGAGCCGGAACTGGACCAGCTTGACGTCGATTCCCATCTCGTTCAGCCACACGGCCGACGAGGTGACCTGGCTCGGAAAGCTCCGGGCGACCAGCACGAGCCGGGGCTGCTTGAGCAGCGCGACATCCAGTTCGTCACCGCAGTGCTCCCGGATGGCCTCCAGCGCTTCCGACATGCCGCACTCCCGGCCGGAGCGCCGCAGGAAGTCCGCGTGGATGCGAGCGAGGTCCTCCTCGGTGAAACGGGACACCATGGCCGCGTAGGTGACGGCCTGCAGGTGCACATCGCCCGGGGCGTCGTCGCGTTTGAGCTCGATGACGACGAGGTGCCCCTCGGAGTCGAGGGCCAGCAGGTCCAGCCGGTCGCGGACCCTGTCCCCGTTCGAGGTGGCCCACTTGTCGTACTCCTCGGTCAGGACGAGGAGACCCGGCTCGATGAGGGAGGGATCGGCGATGATCCACTTCTGGAGATCGGCCCGCTCCCGCAATCCCAGGTCGGCCAGCCGTATCTCCCGTGCGTCCAGAGGCTGTGCCGCGCCGACGACCGACACCCGCTCGACCGCCATGTCACCCCCCGGGCTGCCGTTCCTCTCGTGCCGGCCGAGTCTACCGAGCAGCCGTGTGCCGCTCCCGCCGAAGACGGCCGGGGACCGGCGACGTGGGAGGCCGGGCCACACCTCGCGATCCTGCTCGCCTGCGCCACGCGCGCCCCGCGTGGCCCTGACACAGCGTCCGTCGGCCGACTGCTGTGCACGGTACCGGCGGGCGGTGGCGCGCGCGGCGGGTCCTACAGGAGATGGTCGGCCTTGCCGGCCTTGATATCGGTGATGAGGGTGCGCAGGGCTTCGAGGGAGTCGGTGAGGTAGTGGTCCTCCTGGCCGTTGACGGCTATGTAGCCGTTGCCGTCGGCGTCGGTGCCGAGGCGGAAGCAGGAGCTGCCTTCGCCGCAGAACGGTGCTTCCCAGGTGATGTCAGCCATCCGGCTTCCCCTCATAGCTGTTGGGCGATCTGGTGGATGAAGTCCCGGGACTTCTCCGGGGAGAGTGTCAGGTCTTCCAACAGATCGAGCTGTGCCCGGTATTTCGCGAGTTGGCCGTCGGCGTGCAGGAAGACAGGTCCATGAGAGTTGTCCACCTGCACAGTGTCGAGCTGTTGCACAGGCCCTTCGGCGTAGACGACCGTGTGCCCTGCCCCAGGGAAGGCGCCGTGGCTGAAGGGAAGGACGAGCACGGTGACGTTGTCCCACTCGGAGACCTCCAGTAGGTACTCCAACTGTGCCTGGGCAACGTCCCGTCCGCCGAACTGCATACGAAGCGCCGCTTCGTGGATCACCGCCACGTACGGGGTCGGGTTGCCGCCGGTGATCACCTTCTGGCGCTCGGAGCGGTGCGCGAGACGGAGAGCGACCTCATGTTCGGGAAGCTGTGGGATGACGGCACGGAAGACGGCCATGGCATGTTCCGATGTCTGGAGCAGCCCCGGGACGTGCACGGTGTTCGCGCCTCGCAGACGCACCGCGTTGGCCTCGGTTTCGGAGATGTCCAGCAGGCCTTGCGGCAAGCTGCCCCGGTAGCGCTCCCACCAACCTGTTTTGCTCGGTTCCGCCATCTCGGCCAATGCGTTGACGTATCTCTCGTCGGTGCAGTCGCAGTTGCAGGCCAGCGTGCGCAACCGTTCGACGCTGATCCCGCGTAGTCCGGACTCCATGTTGGAGATCCTGCTGCGGTCGACGCCGAGAAGCCCTGCGGCGTACTCCGCGGACACACCGGCTGCGGTGCGCATCCTGCGCAACTCACTTCCCAGACGTTTCTGACGTTGGGTGAGGACCGTCCTTGGTGGCATGCCGTTCCTTCCGCGCCGTGCGTGTCCCTGCTGGGACATGAGCACAAGTTCACCACATCGAGGCCATTGTTACGGACCGCATGGCAAATATGGCCCCTGCTGCCCTACCTTCGGTATCGCGCACGCTACACACCGCAATGCCGGAAGCGCACCGCGCGAGCATGCCCGCCTGCCCTGGGGCGGGTGTGTACGCGACCAGGGCGGCAGGCCACCGGCGATCCCAACCCCCTTACCGAACATTGGAGTTCGCCATGCCCGAGATCCCCCTCGTCCCCGTCCACTGGCGCTTCCCCGCCTACCCCGCCTCCGTACGGCGGGCCCGGCACGCCGTCACCGCATCGCTGCCGCGGGCCCTTCGGCCCCAACTCGGCGACGACCTCTGCCTGCTGACCTCCGAGCTGGTCACCAACGCCATCCGCCACGGCACCCGCCGGGAGGCCGGGGAGCTGATCGAACTCGTCCTGTGGCCGGCCGACGGGCACTACTGGCTCGCCGTCTCCGACCCGGGTACGGGCAGGCCGGTGCTGACCCGTCCGGACGCGGACTCCGAGAGCGGCCGTGGCCTGCTCCTCGTAGACAGCCTTGCCACCGCCTGGACCATCCGCCCCCGCCCCACGTGCGGAACGTCCGTGATCGCGGGACTCTCGCTCCGCCGGGGCGGCTGACCCGGCGGAGCGGCCGGCAGGGAGGGGACGCGGCAGGCCGGGCGGGCCAGGGCCGCCTCGTCGTCGACGTTCTCCTCCCTGTGGACCATCCACCAGGCCGCCCGGCGCGGTTCGTTAGGATCTCTGCTCCGTCCGAGGAGGAGAGCATGGCGCTGAGGCGGAGGGGAGCACGGCGCATCGTGGTCGGCGGGACCGGCTACCGCTGGCGTCTGCGGGGAAGACCCACGTACGACCAGGGCATGTGCTGGTCGCCCTGCACCTACGCGGTCGAACACGCCGACCGGCCGGGAACCGTGCTCGTCGTCACCACCGACCAGCCGCATCCCGGCAACGGGGTCGGCATGTCCGTCGGCCCCGTACTTCCCGGCGACGTCGCATGCGCCATCCGTACCGCCCTCGCGCGCGGCTGGGCACCCGAGCGTTCCGGATCGCCGTTCCATCTGGATCAGTCGGACGGTTTCGAGCCGTGGCCCTGAGCGTGGGGTGACACATCGGCACGGCGGCGCAGCTCATTCCCCGGTTGCATGCCGGGCCTGGGAAGCCCCGCCGAGATCATCACGTGACGGCTGTCCGCCGGCGGCAGCGGTGAAGGAGTCACCGGGGCAGGGACTGGGTGACGCGCCACAATCGGCGGGGCAGTTCGCCCTCCTCGAACGCGTGGACCTCTTTCAGAAGCCAGCCGTCGGCCAGGGCGTCGACCAGCTCACGGCGGAAGAAGTGCACGGCGAAACCGGCGTGCTCGTGGATGTCGTCGCCGTGGTCGAGGCCCGAGCCGTAGTGGGCGTCTCCGGTGTGGCGGACGGTGTAGACGAGGGTGCCGCCGGGCTGCAGGACACGCCGGATCTCGCCGACCGCCGCGTGAATCTCCTTGGTGGACAGGGCCATGCACAGCAGCATGTGGGCGAAGACCGCGTCTACGCAGCCGTCCCGCAGCGGCAACGGCTCACGCACGTCGTGCACCGCCGTGCTGACGCGGTCCCCGAGGCCGTGCGCCTCCGCGCTGTCGTGCAACTGCCGAAGCCCGACGGTGCTGAAATCGGTGGCCCGGACGGTGAAGCCCTCGCGGGCGAAGTACACCGCGTCGCGGCCATGGCCGGCTCCCAGCTCCAGCACGTCCCTGGCGCCGGCCGCGCGGAACACGCCCGCGGCGTGGACGGCCGGGTCCGAGGGCCGCTCACCGTACATGCCCGGGTGGGCCCGGTAGGTGTTCTGCCAGTGCCGGAGCTGCGTGTCCGCCGGCTTCCGCACCTCGTCGGCCACGTCCGCTCGCTCTCCTCGCATGTCCGGCCGGTTCCGGCTTTCGCGACCCAGCGTAGAACGCTACGGGTCGGCCCTGTCTGTACGGGCCTGTCGCCGTCGTCGAAGATGTACGCGTGGCCAACCGCATCAGTACGCTGATTTCAACCTTCGGCGTCCTCGTCGGCGCGGTGTTCCTCGTCATCGGCATAGGTGAGTACCAGGCAGGGGCGTCCGTGCTGTGGGCAGTAGGCGGGGTCCTCATCTTCCTGATCGCCGTCTACGCGCTCGTTCGTGACCTCCGACCGCCAGGGAGCCGGTAGCGGGGCGAGACGGCGAGGGCCGTGCCCGCTGAGTCCATGAGCCCCGGAGAGATCCGGGGCTCATGGCATGTTCGGGAGACTGGTCCGCGAGCGGCCCGAAACCGGGCTCTGTCCTAGGCGTATTAACTCGCAGCGTTGTTGACGCGGCTGATCGGGGGTTGGCCTCCGAGTGCGGTGTGGCAGCGATGGTAGTTATAGGCGTGCAGAAAGCTGGCCAGGGCGGCGGTGCGCTCGTCGTTGCTGGTGTAGGGCCGGACGTAGGCCCACTCCTCCAGCAGGGTGCGGTTGAAGCGCTCGACCTTGCCATTGGTCTGCGGCCGGTACGGGCGGATGCGTTTGCCGGTGGCGCCGAGGTCGGCCAGCGCTTGGCGCCAGGCGGTGCGGGGGCGGCCGGAACCGGCAGTGCTGCGGTCCGCGCTGCGCTCGTACCTGCTGCCTCCGCCCCGGCGGAAGCGGGAGCGGCCCGAGGAGATCGCGGCGGCCGTGCGCTGGGTCGAGAAGGCGTCGCTGCCCATGGCGGAGCTGACGGAGACCAGCCGCGTTCACGCCCTGGTCGACGCCCTGGGGCGGAAGCTCGACGGCAAGCCCGCGGCTGCCCAGACGTACCGGCGTAGGCGAGCGGTGGCGTACAACGCCCTCGAATACGCCGTGGAACTGGAAGTGCTGCCCTCCAATCCGCTGGGCAAGGTACGGCGCAAGCGGGGACAGCAACCCGTGCAGCAAGTCGACCGGCGGACCGTGGTCAATCCCCGGCAGGCGCGTGAGCTGCTGAACGCGGTGACGTATGTGGGCGGCTGGGATCGGGCCAGCGGTCGGCGACTGCGGGCCTTCTACGGCTGCCTGTACTACGCGGCCCTGCGGCCCGGTGAGGCGCTGGGGCTGCGGCAGTCGGACTGCACCCTTCCGGAAGAGGGCTGGGGCCGGATCGACCTGGAGGAGACGCGCCCGGTGGCGGGCAAGGCGTGGACCGACTCGGGGGAGACCCACGACCGGCGCGGCCTCAAGCAACGCAGTAAGGGTGAGGTGCGTCACGTCCCGATTCCGCCGCCGCTGGTGCGGATGCTCCGGGAGCACCTGGAGGAGTTCGGCACGGCGGAGGACGGGCGGCTGTTCTCCAGCGAGCGGGGGAACGTCGTGGCGGCCTCCTCGTACTCGCGCGTGTGGAAGCGGGCGCGGGAACTGGCCCTCGTGCCCGCACAGGTCTCCTCGGTCCTGGCGGCCCGGCCGTACGACCTGCGGCACGCGGGCGTCTCCCAGTGGCTCAACTCCGGCGTGCCCGCACCCGAGGTCGCCGCGCGTGCGGGCCACTCGGTGGACGTGCTGCTCAAGATCTACGCCAAGTGCATCGACGGCCAGGAGCAGGAGATGAACGACCGGATCATGAGGGGTCTGGGCGAGGAGGACGGCGAGTTGGGAGGGTGAGACGGTCCGCTGAATGATCGATGAGGAGCCCCGGAGAGATCCGGGGCTCTCGGCGTTCTACGGCTGACAGCCCTGGGCTGGCGTCATCGGACGTCGGAAGATGCCATCGATATGAAGCTTTCCAACGCTTGCCGTGCCTGCTCCCCAAGAGTGCTCAGCTCGGTTTTGCTGGAGGCTCGATGGGCGTCAGAGGTCAGTTTGTATGCGTGCTGTGCTGCGTCGACCAGCGCTTGGCTGCTTGCTATGAGCTGGACTCGGAACAGGGCGTGCAACGCGACACCGCGGAGGCGGTAGGCCTCTACCCGAGCATCAAAGCAGGCGGTGCTGTCGGGGTCCTCATTCTTGCGATGCCAACGGTCGTGCTGCCCCCGCCGGAACTCGGTCACTGCCCCGGCGAAGTCGCTGTACACGGCCATGCGCTCCGAGCGGAGTTGTTGCTGGGCGGTGAAGTCTTGGGAGCGCTTGGTTGCCGTGCGCTGGAACAAGTGGGTCACTACAGCGCCCAGCAGCGTTCCCAGTACCGCTATGAGGGTCGAGAGAACACCAGTCATCAGGGCAGGACACCACAAGATCAACCATGCTCTGGGCTTGGTGACACTGTGGCTCGGCAGGGCATAGACGGTTGGAGACCTACGGGGGCGCTGACCTGCAGGAAGACAGCCAAGATCATTACGTCGTCATTACGTGATCACTGTCATCGGGCTGCCTTTGGCGGCGTCCGCCTGCACACGTACGAAGACCCCGCTTCCAGCGTTCTGGCTGGTGGCGGGGTCTTCTGGCACCTCATGAAGGGTGCCCCCGGCAGGATTCGAACCTGCGCACACGGCTCCGGAGGCCGTTGCTCTATCCCCTGAGCTACGGGGGCGTCGTCGGCGGTGATCGCGTCGACGGGTAGAACACTACCAGCTTCCGGGGGGTGGGTCGGAACAGGTTTCCCGCGGCGGGGGCGGGTCGCGGTGCGGGCGGAAAAGGGAAAACCCGGACGCGGGGGGAGGCGGGGGCCTACCCTCGTGGATGTGCCTGGCATGTCCGGCCGGGTCCTTGTGGTGGACGACGACAAGGCCATCCGGCAGCTGATCAGGGTCAACCTCGAACTCGAAGGCTTCGAGGTCGTGACCGCGGTCGACGGTGCCGAGTGTCTGGAGATCGTGGAGCGGGTGCGGCCCGACGTGATCACCCTTGACCTCGTGATGCCCCGGCTCGACGGTCTGCGGACCGCCGAGCGGCTCCGCGCCCGGGAGCGGACGCGGGACGTCCCGCTGGCGATCATCAGCGCGTGCACCCGGTCCGAGCTGGACGGGGAGCGGATGCGGGTGGCCGGGGTGGACGCCTTCCTGGCCAAGCCTTTCGACCCCACCGGGCTGGTGCGGCTGGTGCGGCGGCTGGCCGACGGGACGCCCGGGGGGTCCGGGGTGCCCGGGACGGGCGAGCCGTACGGGGCGGACTCCGCCGTACGGCCGCTGGGCTGAGCGGGTGCGGACGGTGTGAGGTGCGTGTCATCCCGCGAAACACGTTCGCGTACCCGGCCCCCTCCTCCCATACCCTTGTCACGTGACTCCCGCCCAGCTCTCGCGCACCGTGCTGCGCACCGTGCGCCGTGCCGCCGGTGACGGCGCGCTGGGCGAGCTGCCCGCGGACGCGCTGGACACGCTGGGCGCCCCGGACGGGCCGGCCGCGCGGATCACCGTGGGCCCGCCGCCGCACCCGGGCCGCGGGGACTACGCCACCAACGCCGCGCTGCGGCTGGCCGCCGTCACCGGGCGGCCCGCCCACCGGGTCGCCGAGGTCCTGCGGGAGCGGCTGGCCCGCGAGGAGGGCATCGCGCAGGTGACGGTCGCCGGGCCGGGCTTCCTCAACATCACCGTCGCGGACCGCGCCCGGGCCGCCCTGGTGGCCGCCCTGGCCGCCACGGACGGCGACGTTCCCGTGGCGGCCTCCACCGACCCCGCCCGCGACCTGCGGGGCTGGGCCGCCGCCACCGGCGTACGGCCCCCGGCCGAGCAGCGGGAGGGCAACCCCCTCTTCCTCGTCCAGTACGCCCACGCCCGCACCCGGGCGCTGCTGCGCAACGCGCGCGACCTCGGCTTCGGACCGGAGCCCGGGGCGGACGGCTACGCGTACGACGGGCCGCGGGAGCGGGAGCTCCTCGGGCTGCTGGCCGAGTACGAGCGGATCGCCGCCACCGGGCCCGCCCGGCTGGCCCGCCACCTGACGGCGGTCGCCGACGCCTTCCTCGACGTGCACGGGAGGGTGCTGCCCGCAGGGGAGCGGAAACCCGGGGCCGCCCACCGTGCCCGGCTGGCCCTCGCCCAGGCCGCCGGGGCGGTGCTGGCGGGCGGCCTGTCCCGGCTGGGCGTCACCGCACCCGCACACCTGTAGCCGGATCCGGCGGAACTCAGCCGGATCCCGACGGAAAGTACGAAGCCACCATGAGCCGTTCCGCACACCCCGCCGGCCCCCGCCACGCCGACGTGCTCCCCGAGGGGCACTACACCCCGCCGCCCGCCGACCTCAACGCCCTCGACCCGCGCATCTGGGCCCGTACCGTCACCCGCGGCGAGCGGGGTGTGGCGAGCGTCGGCGGGCTGGACGTGATCTCGCTGGCCGAGGAGTTCGGCACGCCCGCCTACGTCCTGGACGAGGACGACTTCCGGGCCCGCTGCCGGGCCTGGCGCGAGGCGTTCGGCGCGGAGGCCGACGTGTTCTACGCCGGGAAGGCATTCCTGTGCCGCGCCGTGGTGCGCTGGCTGACGGAGGAGGGCCTCAACCTCGACGTCTGCTCCGGCGGCGAGCTGGCCACCGCGCTGGCCGGCGGGATGCCACCCGAGCGCATCGCCCTGCACGGCAACAACAAGTCCACCGCCGAGCTCGAGCGGGCCGTCGGGGCCGGGGTCGGCCGGATCGTGCTGGACTCCTTCCAGGAGATCGCCCGCGTCGCGCACATCGCCGAGCGGCTCGGGAGGCGCCAGCGGGTGCAGATCCGGGTGACGGTGGGGGTGGAGGCGCACACCCACGAGTTCATCGCCACCGCCCACGAGGACCAGAAGTTCGGTCTGGCGCTCGCCGGGGGGCAGGCGGCCGAGGCGGTGCGGCGGGTGCTGAAGCTGGACAGCCTGGAGCTGGTCGGCCTCCACTCCCACATCGGCTCGCAGATCTTCGACACGGCCGGTTTCGAGGTCGCCGCGCGCCGCGTGGTGGGCCTGCTGCGGGACGTCCGCGACGAGCACGGCGTGGAGCTGCCCGAGATCGACCTCGGCGGCGGGCTCGGCATCGCCTACACCGCCGACGACGACCCGCGCGAACCGCACGAGATCGCCAAGGCGCTGCACGACATCGTCGCCCACGAGTGCGAGGCCGCCGGGCTGGCGCTGCCGCGGCTGTCGGTGGAGCCGGGCCGGGCCATCGCCGGGCCGACCACCTTCACCCTGTACGAGGTGGGCACCGTCAAGGAGCTGCCGGGCCTGCGCACCTACGTCAGCGTGGACGGCGGCATGTCCGACAACATCCGTACCGCGCTGTACGACGCCGAGTACACCGTGGCGCTGGTCTCCCGTGTCTCCGACGCCGCGCCGATGCTCTCGCGGGTGGTCGGCAAGCACTGCGAGAGCGGCGACATCGTGGTGCGGGACGCCTTCCTCCCCGCCGACCTGGCCCCCGGCGACCTGCTCGCCGTCCCGGCCACCGGCGCGTACTGCCGCTCCATGGCGAGCAACTACAACCACGTCCTGCGGCCGCCGGTGGTGGCGGTCTCGGGAGGGAGGGCCCGGGTGATCGTCCGGCGGGAGACGGAGGAGGACCTGCTCCGGCTGGACGTGGGGTAGCCGGGCGCCGCCGGCCGGGTCGGTCCGGGCGGCGGCGTCTCGAAGAGAGGGAGACATGTCTCGCATGCTGGATGAGGCGGGGGAACCGCCGACCGGTGCGTGAGACTTGAACTCCACCGGACTGTGAAGAAGCGAGGTCTCATGATGCGTACGCGTCCGCTGAAGGTGGCGCTGCTGGGCTGTGGTGTCGTCGGCTCGGAGGTGGCACGCATCATGACGACGCACGCTGAGGACCTCGCCGCCCGGATCGGCGCCCCCGTCGAGCTGGCCGGGGTCGCCGTCCGGCGCCCCGGGCGGGTCCGGGAGGGCATCGCGCCCGAGCTGGTCACCACCGACGCCGCCGCGCTGGCGGCCCGGGGCGACATCGACGTGGCGGTCGAGGTCATCGGCGGCATCGAGCCCGCCCGCGTCCTGATCACCACCGCCTTCGAGCACGGCGCCAGTGTGGTCACCGCCAACAAGGCGCTGCTCGCCGAGGACGGCTCGGCCCTCCACGAGGCCGCCGAGAAGCACGGTGTGGACCTCTACTACGAGGCCTCGGTGGCCGCCGCGATCCCGCTGGTGCGCCCGCTGCGCGAGTCGCTGGCGGGCGACAAGGTCAACCGGGTGCTGGGCATCGTCAACGGCACCACCAACTTCATCCTCGACCGGATGGAGTCCACCGGCGCCGGGTACACCGAGGCGCTGGACGAGGCCACCGCCCTCGGGTACGCCGAGGCCGACCCGACCGCCGACGTGGAGGGCTTCGACGCGGCGGCCAAGGCCGCGATCCTGGCGGGCATCGCCTTCCACACCCGGGTACGCCTGGACGACGTGCACCGCGAGGGGCTGACCGAGGTCAGCGCCGCGGACATCGCCTCCGCCCGGCGCATGGGCTGTACGGTCAAACTGCTGGCCATCTGCGAGCGCGCCGCCGACGGCCGCTCGGTGACCGCCCGCGTCCACCCGGCGATGATCCCGCTCAGCCATCCGCTCGCCTCCGTCCGCGAGGCGTACAACGCGGTCTTCGTCGAGGCGGAGGCCGCCGGCCGGCTGATGTTCTACGGTCCCGGCGCGGGCGGCGCCCCCACCGCCTCGGCCGTCGTCGGGGACCTGGTCGCCGCCTGCCGCAACCGGCTGAACGGCTCGACGGGCCCGGGGGAGTCCGCCTACGCCCAGCTCCCGGTGAGCCCGATGGGCGAGGTGGTCACCCGCTACCACATCAGCCTGGACGTCGCCGACAAACCGGGCGTACTCGCCCAGTGCGCCACCGTCTTCGCCGAGCACGGCGTCTCCATCGACACCGTGCGCCAGCAGGGCAAGGACAGCCCGGAGGACGGCGCCTCGCTGGTCGTCGTCACCCACCGGGCACCGGACGCCGCCCTGTCGGCGACCGTCGAGGCGCTGCGCGGGCTGGACACCGTGCGCGGCGTCGCGAGCATCATGCGGGTCGAAGGGGAATGAGAGAGATGACCGCCACCACCGCCAGCCCTGGCAACACCACTCCGCGAATGTCCGGCGCCCACCAGTGGCGGGGCATCATCGAGGAGTACCGCGACCGGCTCCCGGTCACCGACGACACCCCCGTCGTCACCCTGCGCGAGGGCGGTACGCCGCTGGTGCCCGCCCAGGTGCTCTCCGAGCGCACCGGCTGCGAGGTCCACCTCAAGGTCGAGGGCGCCAATCCCACCGGTTCCTTCAAGGACCGCGGGATGACGATGGCCATCACCCGGGCGAAGCAGGAGGGCGCGCAGGCGGTCATCTGCGCCTCCACCGGCAACACCTCCGCCTCGGCCGCCGCCTACGCGGTGCGCGCGGGGATGGTGTGCGCCGTCCTGGTGCCGCAGGGCAAGATCGCGCTGGGCAAGATGGGCCAGGCGCTGGTGCACGGCGCCCGCATCCTCCAGGTCGACGGGAACTTCGACGACTGCCTCACCCTGGCGCGCGGGCTGTCGGACAACTACCCGGTGGCGCTGGTCAACTCGGTCAACCCGGTGCGCATCGAGGGCCAGAAGACCGCGGCCTTCGAGATCGTCGACATGCTCGGCGACGCCCCCGACATCCATGTCCTGCCGGTGGGCAACGCGGGCAACATCACCGCCTACTGGCGGGGCTACCGCGAGTACGCCGACCCCTCGGCCGGGGACGGCGCCCACTCCTCCCGCACCCCGCGGATGTGGGGCTTCCAGGCGTCCGGCTCGGCGCCCATCGTGCGGGGTGAGCCGGTGAAGGACCCGCGCACCATCGCCACCGCCATCCGCATCGGCAACCCGGCCTCCTGGGAGGCCGCCGAGCGGGCCCGCGACGAGTCCGGCGGCTTCATCGACGAGGTGACGGACCGGCAGATCCTGGCCGCGTACCGGCTGCTGGCCGCCCAGGAGGGCGTCTTCGTCGAGCCGGCCTCCGCCGCCTCCGTGGCCGGTCTGCTCAAGGCCGCCGAGGAGGGGAAGGTCGACCCGGGGCAGCGGATCGTCTGCACCGTCACGGGCAACGGCCTCAAGGACCCCGACTGGGCCGTGCAGGGCGCGCCGCAGCCGATCGTCGTACCGGTCGATGCGGTCGCCGCGGCCGACCGGCTGGGGCTGGTGTGACTCTTCCGGTGTGACCTCCCCGGCGTGGCCCGGCGTGGCCCGGGGTGGCCCGCGTGACCCGCCGGGCGGGCGGGTACGGCGCCGGAGACGGCCGTACCCGCCGAGGGGGGCGCATACGAGCGCGCGACACGCATCGTGCGCCTCTCGTACGCCCTGTGTCCGCACCGAACCGTCCTTCGATAGGCTGGGACCGCGTCCCGACCTGCCGCATGGCATGTGCCGGAGGTCGGTGGACCGGTCCGGCCCCCGGCCGCGGTTCCGAGACGTCACGCCGTCCGCCTCCGATCCCGCCGCACAGGACAGCAGCCACCGAGCGACAGACCAGCACAGCCGCACCGATCCCAGCACGCCCCGACCCCGCCCCGCCACGTCCCGCCGAACCACGCCCCACCGCGTCCAGCCACGTCAAGGAGAGTCGTCGAGAGATGGCCGGTCCAGCGTTCCGTGCCGCCGCCGTCCGGGTGCGCACCCCAGCCACCAGCGCCAACCTCGGCCCCGGCTTCGACGCCCTCGGCCTGGCCCTGGGCCTGTACGACGACGTCGTGGTGCGTGTCGCCGACTCCGGTCTGCACATCGACATCGCCGGCGAGGGCGCCGACACCCTGCCCCGCGACGAGAGCCACCTGCTCGTGCGGTCCCTGCGCACGGCCTTCGACATGCTGGGCGGCCAGCCGCGCGGTCTGGAGATCGTCTGCGCCAACCGCATCCCGCACGGCCGCGGGCTGGGCTCCTCCTCGGCCGCCATCTGCGCGGGCATCATCGCGGCCCGCGCGGTGACCACCGGCGGCGCCGAGAAGCTCGACGAGGTCGCCCTGCTGGAGCTGGCGACGGAGATCGAGGG
Source organism: Streptomyces carminius (assembly GCF_002794255.1). Taxonomy (GTDB): domain Bacteria; phylum Actinomycetota; class Actinomycetes; order Streptomycetales; family Streptomycetaceae; genus Streptomyces; species Streptomyces carminius. Next base: position 251,179 of record NZ_PGGW01000060.1, on the reverse strand, counting down.
CCACCCCGACAACGTGGCGGCCTGCCTGCTCGGCGGCTTCACCCTGGCCTGGACGGACGGCGGCGCGGCCCGGGCGATCCGCATGGACCCGCACCCGGCCGTCGTGCCGGTGGTCTTCGTCCCGGACCGGCCGGTGCTCACCGAGACCGCCCGCGGACTGCTGCCGCGCACCGTCCCGCATGTGGACGCGGCCGCCAACGCGGGCCGGGCGGCCCTGCTCGTCGAGGCGCTGACCCGCCGCCCCGAGCTGCTGCTGCCCGCCACCGAGGACCGGCTCCACCAGGAGTACCGCGCCCCGGCGATGGAGGAGAGCGCGGAGCTGGTGCACCGGCTGCGCGCCGACGGGGTGCCCGCGGTCATCTCCGGCGCGGGCCCCACGGTGCTCGCGCTGGTCGGGGAGGACGCGGCCGAGAAGGTCGCGCGGCTCGCGGGCGACGGATGGGCGGCCAACCGGCTGGCCCTCGACACCACGGGCGCCGGCGTCCTGCCGCTGGCCGGCACGGGCCAGTGAGCGCGGGGCCGACGACACGAATGCGGGCCTACGAGAGGGGGAATGTTTGTTGGGGCCGGTAGTGTTAACCTCAAGTCTGCACTCGCAGCCTTCTGGGATTACCCATGGGCGGTGCGGTGCTCTCCGTGATCCCATGGGTACAGTCCCATACAGGGGCCACTCCTCCTTCCGGGAGCCTCCAGAACTGCCTGAGCAGCCTGCCGAGCAGTGCCGAGCTCGCCCCGGAACGGCGTGACTGACACACGTCATCCCTTCACGCCACACCGAATGTACTGATTCCTCCGCCGTACACCGAGGCGGAACCACCGCCCCGGCCCGGTCGACACAAGGACCGCAGCCGGACAGCACAACCGGTCGCCGAGCCAGACAGGCCGACGCCCGCTCCAGGGAAGGACCCTTCGTGAGCGATACCACCGATCTGATGGGCGTGGACACCGCCGAAGCCGCGCCCGCCACGGACGCCTCCGCCGCGCCCGCAGCAGGTACCGCCCCCAGGCGTCGCCGTTCCGGCACGGGCCTTGAGGGCATGGTGCTGGCAGAGCTCCAGCAAGTCGCCTCCGGCCTCGGCATCAAGGGCACGGCGCGCATGCGCAAGAGCCAGCTGATCGAGACCATCCGCGCCAAGCAGGCGGAGAACGCCGGCGGCGGTGCCGCGGGCGGCGCGGGCGCCGAGACGGCCGCCCCCGCCGAGAGCAAGCCGCGCCGCCGTGCGACCTCCAAGGCGCGTACGGACGAGGGCGCCCAGGGCTCCGGCGATACCGCGCAGCAGCAGATTGACATCCCCGGCCAGCCGGGCAGCGACGAGCCCGCCGGTGAGCGCGGCCGGCGCGGCAGGAGCGGCGGGACCGCCGACGCCCCGGCCGCCGACGGCGGCGGTGAGCGGGCCGACCGGGACAGGTCCGCCGAGTCCCGCGGCGACGGCGCCCGGCAGGACGTCCGCCAGGACGGCAAGCAGGACACCCGGCAGGACGGCAAGCAGGACAAGGATGTCCGCCAGGACGGCAAGCAGGACAAGGGCGACCGCCAGGCCAAGGGCGGCCGGCAGCGCGACCGCCGCAACAAGAACAACGACGGCGGCGGTGGCGGCCAGCAGAACCAGGACGGCGGCAACCGCGGCAACCGCGACAGCCGTGACAACCGCGACAGCCGCGACAGCCGTGACAGCCGTGACGACGACTTCGAGGGCGGCCGCCGGGGCCGCCGGGGCCGCTACCGCGACCGTCGCGGCCGCCGCGGCCGCGACGACTTCGCCGCCGAGCCGCAGGTCTCCGAGGACGACGTCCTGATCCCGGTCGCCGGCATCCTCGACATCCTGGACAACTACGCGTTCGTCCGCACCTCCGGCTACCTGCCGGGCCCGAACGACGTGTACGTCTCCCTCGCCCAGGTCCGCAAGAACGGCCTGCGCAAGGGCGACCACGTCACCGGCGCGGTCCGCCAGCCGCGCGAGGGCGAGCGGCGCGAGAAGTTCAACGCGCTGGTCCGTCTGGACTCGGTGAACGGCATGTCGCCCGAGAGCGGCAAGGGCCGTCCCGAGTTCGGCAAGCTCACCCCGCTGTACCCGCAGGAGCGGCTGCGGCTGGAGACCGAGCCGGGCCACCTCACCTCGCGGATCATCGACCTGGTCTCGCCCATCGGCAAGGGCCAGCGCGGTCTGATCGTGGCCCCGCCGAAGACGGGCAAGACCATGGTCCTGCAGTCGATCGCCAACTCCATCACCCGCAACAACCCCGAGTGCCATCTGATGGTCGTGCTCGTGGACGAGCGGCCGGAGGAGGTCACCGACATGCAGCGGTCGGTCAAGGGCGAGGTCATCTCCTCGACCTTCGACCGCCCCGCCGAGGACCACACCACCGTCGCCGAGCTGGCCATCGAGCGGGCCAAGCGGCTGGTGGAGCTCGGCCACGACGTGGTGGTGCTGCTGGACTCGATCACCCGCCTGGGGCGCGCGTACAACCTGGCGGCCCCGGCCTCGGGCCGCATCCTGTCCGGCGGTGTGGACTCCACCGCGCTCTACCCGCCGAAGAAGTTCTTCGGCGCCGCGCGGAACATCGAGGACGGCGGCTCCCTGACGATCCTGGCCACCGCGCTGGTCGAGACCGGCTCGCGGATGGACGAGGTCATCTTCGAGGAGTTCAAGGGCACCGGCAACATGGAGCTCAAGCTCGACCGGAAGCTCGCCGACAAGCGGATCTTCCCGGCGGTGGACGTCGACGCGTCCGGCACCCGCAAGGAGGAGATCCTGATGGGCGCCGACGAGCTGGGCATCGTCTGGAAGCTGCGGCGCGTCCTGCACGCGCTGGACCAGCAGCAGGCCATCGAGCTGCTGCTGGACAAGATGAAGCAGACGAAGTCCAACGCCGAGTTCCTCATGCAGATCCAGAAGACGACGCCGGCGCCCGGCAACGGCGACTAGCGGCGTCCGGCAGACGGCCGGTCCCGAAGCGGCGGCGAGGGCCGCCCCACCCCGTGCGGTGGGGCGGCCCTCGCCGTATGCCACGGCCGGCGGGCCCCGGAGCGCGGCGGAGTGAACCCGGCCGGCGGGGGTACGCCGTCCAAGTGGAGAGGGAACTCCCCTGGCCGAACGCCCTCCGACCGGCCGCACCACCGGACCGGTGGTTCCGCGGAGGCGCCGGCGGCCCTTCCGTGGGCCTCCACCGGCGGAGGCGCACGGCGGGACGAGGGACGAGATGGCGAACGAGCACACCACCGCAGACGGCGGCACCGGTGCGGACCGGACAGCCCGGTCACGGCGGCACCGGGCGCTGCGGGCCGCGCTCTGGGTGGTGGCCGGCGCGCTCGTACTGGCCGGAGCCGGGCTCGGACTCGTCCATCTCAGGCTCGACGGCAACATCTCGGACGTCGACATCGACTCCGCCCTGGGCACGGACCGGCCCGCGGACGTTCCGGGCGGCTCGCTGGACATCCTCGTCCTGGGCTCCGACACCCGCTCCGGCGACAACGGCCGCTACGGCCGCGACGACGGCACCGCGCGCTCCGACACCGCGATGATCGTGCACATCGCCGAGTCGCACGACCGGGCCAGCGTGGTCTCCATCCCCCGGGACACCCTCGTGCGCCGGCCCGCCTGCGAGAAGACCGGGGGCGGCACGGCGGCCGCCGAACCGCGGACGATGTTCAACAAGGCGTACGAGATCGGCGGTCCCGTCTGCGCGGTGAAGACGGCCGAGTCGCTGACCGGCATCCGCATGGACCACTACATCGAGATCGACTTCACCGGCTTCAAGAAGCTGATCGACGAACTCGGCGGCGTGGAGATCACCACCAGCAGGCCGATAGACGACGAGGACAGCCACCTCACCCTCCCGCCCGGGGACCACACCCTGGACGGCGAGCAGGCACTGGGCCTGGTCCGCACCCGCAAGAGCATCGGCAACGGCAGCGACCTGGGGCGCATAGACCTCCAGCACAAGTTCGTCAGGGCCCTGGTGGAGCAGGTGCGGAGCGTCGGGGTGCTCTCCGAGCCCAAGCGGTTCTACGACCTGGTGGACACCGCCACCTCCGCCGTCACCACCGACTCCGGGCTGGCCTCGACCGCCGAGCTGGCCGGGCTGGGCAAGGTGCTCAAGGGCATCGACTCCGAGGACATCCAGCTGGTCACGCTGCCGGTGCGGTACTCCGAGGCCGACCCCAACCGGGTGGAGCCGATCCAGCGCGGGGCCCAGCGGATCTGGACGGCGCTGCGGGCGGACGAGCCGGTCCCCGCCTCCGCGACGGAGGGGTCGATCGCCCCGTAGCCGCCGGGGCCGCGGCACGCGGAGGCGGTACGCGGAAGCAGCGGTGGGGGAGGTGGCGCGGGCCGTGGGGGGCGGTGGAATAACGGCCTCCCGCCCCTGGTTTTGGGTGGTGCGGCCAGTAGTGGCAGACTGGTCCGTCGGTCCCGGTTCACGCACAGGCAGCCGACCTTCCCGCCCGCCATCGGGCGGAAGGAGCCGGTGCGACCCGGTGCCCTCCCGATACCTAGGAGATACCTTGAAGCGCGACATCCACCCGGAGTACGTGGAGACCCAGGTCAGCTGCACCTGCGGGAACTCCTTCACCACCCGCAGCACCGTCACCGGCGGCTCCATCCGCGCCGACGTGTGCTCCGCGTGCCACCCGTTCTACACGGGCAAGCAGAAGATCCTCGACACCGGTGGCCGCGTGGCCCGCTTCGAGGCCCGCTTCGGCAAGAACGCCGGGTCGCGGCAGAAGTAGCGACCTCCTGACGCCGGTTCCCGGCCGCCCGCCCCGGGCGGCCGGACCGGCGTTTTGCCGTCCGGGCAGGCTCCCGTCGCCCCGGCTTCCCGGCCCGGGCCGACACACCACCCCGGCCCCACCCTCAGGCCCACAGCTAAGGAACTCCCACGATGTTCGAGGCGGTCGAGGAACTGATCGGTGAACACGCCGACCTCGAGAGGCAGCTCGCCGATCCCGCGATCCACGGTGACCAGGCCCGCGCGCGCCGGCTCAACAAGCGCTACGCCGAGCTGACCCCGATCGTCGGCACCTACCAGGACTGGCGGCGCACCGGTGACGACATCGCCACCGCCCGCGAGTTCGCCGCCGACGACCCGGACTTCGCCGCCGAACTCAAGGAGCTGGAGGCCCGCCGCGAGGAGCTGACCGAGCGGCTGCGGCTGCTGCTGGTCCCGCGCGACCCCAGCGACGACAAGGACGTCATCCTGGAGATCAAGGCCGGCGAGGGCGGCGAGGAGTCCGCGCTGTTCGCCGGCGACCTGCTGCGCATGTACCTGCGCTACGCCGAGCGGCGCAACTGGAAGACCGAGATCATCCAGGCCACCGAGTCCGACCTCGGCGGCTACAAGGACGTCCAGGTCGCGGTCAAGGCCCGGGGAGGCGCGACGGAGCCCGGCCAGGGCGTGTGGGCCCGGCTGAAGTACGAGGGCGGCGTCCACCGCGTCCAGCGGGTGCCCGCCACCGAGTCCCAGGGCCGTATCCACACCTCCGCCGCGGGCGTCCTGGTGCTGCCCGAGGCCGAGGACGTCGACGTCGAGGTCAACGCGAACGACCTGCGCATCGACGTCTACCGCTCCTCCGGACCCGGCGGCCAGTCGGTGAACACCACCGACTCCGCGGTCCGTATCACCCACGTGCCCACCGGCATCGTGGTGTCCTGCCAGAACGAGAAGAGCCAGCTGCAGAACAAGGAGCAGGCGCTGCGCATCCTGCGCGCCCGGCTGCTCGCGGCGGCCCAGGAGGAGGCGGAGCGGGAGGCGTCGGACGCGCGCCGCAGCCAGGTGCGTACCGTGGACAGGTCGGAGCGCGTCCGCACCTACAACTACCCGGAGAACCGGATCTCGGACCACCGGGTGGGTTTCAAGGCGTACAACCTGGACCAGGTGCTGGACGGCGAACTGGAAGCGGTGATCCAGGCGTGTGTGGACGCCGACGCCGAGGCCAGGCTCGCCGCCGCGCAGTAACACCGGCGACAGGACCGGCAACAACACCGGCGGCCCCGGACACGCCGGACACGCCGGAGAAACAGCACGGCGCCCCGCCGGGGCCGGGCAGGGACGGGTGGAGGACGAGGAACGTGAACGTGCTGCTCGCCGAGGTGGCCCAGGCCACCCAGCGGCTCGCCGACGCCGGAGTGCCCTCCCCGCGCTTCGACGCGGAGGAGCTGGCGGCGTACGTGCACGGTGTCAGGCGCGGGGAGCTGCACCGGGTCGCGGACACCGAGTTCGACGCCCGCTACTGGGAGGTCGTCGCGCGCCGGGAGGCCCGTGAGCCGCTCCAGCACATCACCGGCCGCGCCTTCTTCCGCTACCTGGAGCTCCAGGTCGGCCCCGGTGTGTTCGTGCCCCGACCCGAGACCGAGTCCGTCGTCGGCTGGGCGATAGACGCGGTCCGCGCCATGGACGTCGCCGAACCGCTGATCGTCGACCTGTGCACCGGCTCCGGCGCCATCGCCCTCGCGCTCGCCCAGGAGGTGCCGCGCTCGAAGGTGCACGCCGTCGAGCTGGACGAGGGCGCCCTTCGGTGGGCCCGCAGGAACACCGAGGGCTCCCGGGTGACCCTGCACCGCGGTGACGCGCTGACCGCCCTGCCCGAGCTGGACGGCCAGGTCGACCTGGTCATCTCCAACCCGCCCTACATCCCGCTCACCGAGTGGGAGTACGTCGCCCCCGAGGCCCGCGACCACGACCCTCAGCTCGCGCTGTTCTCCGGCGAGGACGGCCTGGACACCATCCGCGGCATCGAGCGCACCGCGCACCGGCTGCTGCGCCCCGGCGGCCTGGTGGTCGTCGAGCACGCCGACACCCAGGGCGGCCAGGTGCCCTGGATCTTCACCGAGGACCGCGGCTGGGCGGACGCCGCGGACCACCCAGACCTGAACAACCGGCCCCGTTTTGCCACAGCCCGCAGGGAGGTGCCGTAAATGGCACGGCGTTACGACTGCTCCGACGCGACCGACCGCGCCACCGGTCTGCGTGAGGCCGCCTCCGCGGTACGCCGCGGCGAACTCGTCGTGCTGCCCACCGACACCGTCTACGGCATCGGTGCCGACGCCTTCGCCCCGGAGGCCGTCGGTGACCTGCTGGAGGCCAAGGGACGCGGCCGCGGCATGCCCTCACCGGTCCTGATCGGCTCCCCGACCACCCTGCACGGCCTGGTCACCGACTTCTCCGAGCGGGCCTGGGAGCTGGTCGACGCCTTCTGGCCGGGCGCCCTCACCCTCGTCGCCCGGCACCAGCCCTCGCTGACCTGGGACCTGGGCGAGACCGGCGGGACGGTCGCGGTCCGCATGCCGCTGCACCCGGTGGCCATCGAGCTGCTCACCGAGACCGGCCCGATGGCGGTGTCCTCGGCCAACCTCACCGGCCACCCGGCACCGCAGAACTGCGACGCCGCCCAGGAGATGCTGGGCGACTCCGTCTCGGTCTACCTCGACGGCGGCCCCACTCCCGACTCGGTGCCCTCCTCGATCGTCGACGTCACCGGCCCGGTGCCCCGGCTGCTGCGCGCGGGCGCCCTCGACGCGGACGAGCTGCGCAAGGTCGTACCCGACCTCGAGGTCGCCAGTTGACGCCGCCCGACGGGCTGTCCGGAATGCCGGCCGGTGTGCCGTCCGGGACATACGGCATACCGCAGGTCTTCCGCATCCTCCACGTCTCCACCGGCAACGTCTGCCGGTCCCCGATCACCGAGCGGCTGACCCGGCACGCCCTGGTGGACCGGCTCGGCCACCGGCGGGCCGGCGGGCTGGTGGTGGAGAGCGCGGGCACCTGGGGGCACGAGGGCGCGCCGATGGAGGAGCACGCGGCGGCCGTGCTGCACGAGTACGGGGCGGACCCGTCCGGCTTCCTGGGCCGCGAGCTGCTGGACGAGCACGTCATCCGCGCCGACCTGGTGCTGACCGCGACCCGCGACCACCGGGCGCAGGTCATCTCCATGGGGCACTCCGCGGGGCTGCGCACCTTCACCCTCAAGGAGTTCACCCGGCTGGTGCGGGCCATAGACCCCGCCACGCTCCCCGACCCGGACGGCGAGGGCGGCGTGGTGGAGCGGGCCCGCGCGCTGGTGCGGGCCGCCGCGGCGCTGCGCGGCTGGCTGCTGGCGCCCAGCGCGGAGGCCGACGAGGTGTACGACCCCTACGGCGCGCCGATCACGTACTTCCGCAGCGTCGGCGAGGAGATACACACCGCCCTCGATCCGGTGGTGACGGCCCTGACCGGGGTACCCGCGCGCACGTAGCGCGCCGGTGGGCGGGAACCGGCCACGGCGGGCCGTTGTCTAAGGTGTGGTGTCCCGGGTGTGAGCCCGGGGGGCCCGCGGGAGTCCCGGGGGACGTGGTGCGTACGGCGTCCTTCCCGGCGCCGCCCGGGGCCCTGGCGCGGGCAGCGGGTGTGCCGCCTGTGTCGCCGCCGGCCGGGCGGCGGCGGGCCGTTGTCTATGGTGTGGTCTTCCGGGCGTCGTGTCCGGCGGGCCTGCGAGAGTTCTGGGGAATGCGTGCGTGAATACCTGCTGACGCTGTGCGTCACGGCCGCGGTCACCTACCTCCTCACCGGGCCGGTGCGGAAGTTCGCCATCGCGGCGGGGGCCATGCCCGAGATCCGGGCGCGCGACGTGCACCGCGAGCCGACGCCGCGGCTCGGCGGCATCGCCATGTTCGGCGGGCTGTGCGCGGGCCTGCTGGTGGCCTCCCAGCTCACCAACGTCGGCAACGTCTTCAGGCTCTCCGATGAACCCCGCGCCCTGCTGGCCGGCGCCGGACTGATCTGGCTGCTGGGCGTCCTGGACGACAAGTGGGGCGTGGACGCGCTGGTCAAGCTCGGCGGCCAGATGATCGCCGCGGGCGTGATGGTCTGGCAGGGCCTGACGGTCCTGTGGCTGCCGGTGCCCGGGGTGGGCAACGTCGCGCTGACCCCCCTGCAGGGCACGCTGCTGACGGTCGCGATGGTCGTCGTCACCATCAACGCGGTCAACTTCGTGGACGGCCTGGACGGCCTGGCCTCCGGCATGGTCTGCATCGCCGCGGTGGCGTTCTTCATGTACGCCTACCGGATCTGGTACGGCTACGGAATCGAGGCCGCCGCGCCCGCGACGCTCTTCGCGGCCATCCTGATGGGCATGTGCCTGGGCTTCCTGCCGCACAACATGCACCCCGCGCGGATCTTCATGGGCGACTCCGGATCGATGCTCATCGGGCTGGTGCTGGCCGCCGGCGCCGTCTCGATCACCGGGCAGGTCGATCCGGACGTCATCACCGACACCACCGGCTCGGTCAAGACCACCGTCCAGACGATGGCGCCGGTCTACATGCCCGTGCTGCTGCTGCCGCTGACCCTGCTGGCGGTGCCCATCGCCGACCTGGTGCTGGCCGTGGTGCGGCGCACCTGGCGCGGCCAGTCGCCGTTCGCGGCCGACCGGGGCCATCTCCACCACCGGCTGCTGGAGATCGGCCACTCGCACAGCCGGGCCGTCCTGATCATGTACTTCTGGTCGGCGCTGATCGGCTTCGGCGCGGTCGCCTTCTCGGTGCGGTCCTCCAGCCTGGTCATCGTGCTGACCATCGTGGTGCTCAGCGCGGTGGGGCTGGTGATCCTGCTGCTGCCGCGGTTCACCCCGCGGGTGCCCGACTGGGCGGAGCGGCTCGTACCGCCGCGCTACCGGCTCCGCGGGGGCGCGGAGCCGGAGGCGGGAACGCAGCCGGAGACGGCGGAAGCGGAGCCGGGGGCGGGCCGGGACACGGAGGAACCGGGCGCGCAGGAACCGGGCACGGAGAAGAAGGGCGAGGGCGGCGCGGAGGAGGGGCGCGAGCCGCTGCCGGAACCCCCCCGGCTCAGCGGCGCGACCGCGCTGCGGGAACACGACCGGCTCGCGCGGCATGGGGCCGGCCGCGGTACCGACGGCCGCCCGTAGCACGCCATCCGGTGTTCTTCCCGCTGCGTGTCAGCCTGATGCCGCAGGGTGTACCCCGAACGTGTGAGAGTCCGCACACGAACTAGGTAAAGACCTCATCAAATAGTTTGTGATACCGTTCACGAGAACCCGGTGGCCACAGGGACGGACCGTAGTGCGGCGGTCCTCCGGGGCGAGGTCTTCACCCTCGAACGCCGGGGACACGCTCGTCAGCGACGACAAGACGCCCCCGAAACCTCGGAGCCTCCTCCATGCAGTCGAACGACGCTCGCATGCTGCTGCGCTGCGCCCTTCCGACCGCTGCCGCCGGTGCGGTGGCCGCGGTCACCGGTGGGGTGCTCGCCGGCGGCCAGGGTGTGATCGGCGCGGTGTTCGGAGCGGTCATCGTCATCCTCTTCATGGGGATCGGCCTCGCCGTCCTCCAGCACACCGCCAAGAACTTCCCGCATCTCTTCCAGGCCATGGGCCTGATGCTCTACACGACACAGCTCCTGCTGCTCGCGGTCGTGCTCGCGGTCTTCAAGAACACCACACTGTTCGACACGAAGGTGTTCGCCTTCACCCTGCTCGGCACCACTCTGGTGTGGATCGCCGCCCAGGCGTACGCGCACATGAAGGCGAAGATCCTGTACGTGGAACCCGATTCCCCCGCCGAGCGGAAGCCCGCGGCCCAGGGGCCCAAATCGTGACGTGCGGGGGCGGGACGAGGGCGCGTTCGAACTCCTGCTATCGTCCGGTGCCAACTGCGGTATCGCAGGCGCGGGTGGCTGAATCCGCTGCCTCGCCCACCGATGCACCGGGGCGGCAGCGACAGCCGGCGCAGCCCCTCAGCCGCACCCACACCCGCAAGACCAGTCCAGTGCCGTTCCGTGGCCGTGCGCCGCGCCGACACATCGAGGTTGCCGTACCCATGCGCCATGTTGAAGGAGCCCGCGGTGAGTTCTGACCAGATGCTCGCCTTCGAGGTCGACTGCCACATCTTCGACGGGTGCGGCTTTCCTGCTCCGGGCCTGCACTCGTTCATCTTCGAGCCGATGTTCACGATCGGCGGGTTCGAGTTCAACAAGCCGATCCTGCTGGCGCTGCTGAGCACGGTCGCGGTGGTCGGGTTCTTCTGGGCGGCCTTCGGCAAGCCGAAGCTGGTGCCCGGCAAGCTCCAGATGGTCGGCGAGGCCGGCTACGACTTCGTGCGCCGCGGCATCGTCTACGAGACGCTCGGCAAGCGGGACGGCGAGAAGTTCGTGCCCTTCATGGTGGCGCTGTTCTTCTTCGTCTGGATCATGAACCTCTGGTCCATCGTGCCGCTGGCCCAGTTCCCGGTGACCTCGATCATCGCCTTCCCGGCGGGCATGGCCCTGCTCGTCTACGTCACGTGGATGTACCTGACGTTCAAGAAGCACGGCTTCGGCGGCGGCCTGAAGAACATCACGGGCTACGACAAGTCGCTCGGTCCGGTGCTCCCGCTGGCCGTCGCCATCGAGTTCTTCTCGAACGTGCTGGTCCGTCCCTTCACCCACGCGGTGCGGCTCTTCGCCAACATGTTCGCGGGCCACCTGCTGCTGGTGATGTTCACCATCGCCGCCTGGTACCTGCTGAACGGCATCGGCGTCCTCTACGCCGGCGTCTCCTTCGTGATGGTGATCGTGCTGACCGCCTTCGAACTCTTTATCCAGGCTGTCCAGGCGTACGTCTTCGTCCTCCTGGCCTGTGCTTACGTCCAGGGCGCGCTCGCCGAGCACCACTGAGCCGCCCGCTCCGCAAGTCCCCTCAGATGTCCGGTGGCCAACCCCCACCGGTCCGTGAAGAAGAAGGAAGAAACAGCATGTCCGCTGCTCTCCAGAACCTCGCCGCCCTCGAGGGCAACATCGGTGCCGTCGGCTACGGTCTCGCCGCCATCGGCCCCGGCGTCGGCATCGGCATCATCTTCGGCCACGGCACCCAGGCCCTGGCCCGCCAGCCCGAGGCCGCCGGTCTGATCCGCGCCAACCAGATCCTCGGCTTCGCCTTCTGTGAGGCGCTGGCCCTCATCGGCATCGTCATGCCGTTCGTCTACGGCTGACGGACAGCGACGACCAGCCACTTTCCACGAAAGGCACTGATGTGACCCTGGTACAGCTGGCGGCTGAGGAGCCTCAGAATCCTCTCATCCCGCCGATCCCAGAGCTCGTCATCGGCCTGATCGCGTTCGCCATCGTCTTCGGCTTCCTCGCCAAGAAGCTCCTCCCGGCCATCAACAAGGTCCTGGAGGAGCGGCGCGAGGCCATCGAGGGCGGCATCGAGAAGGCCGAGGCGGCCCAGATCGAGGCGCAGCAGACCCTTGAGCAGTACAAGGCCCAGCTCGCCGAGGCCCGCCACGAGGCCGCGCGGCTGCGCGAGGAGGCGCGGGAGCAGGGTGCCGCGCTCATCGCCGAGATGCGCGCGGAGGGCCAGCGGCAGCGCGAGGAGATCATCGCCGCCGGCCACACCCAGATCGAGGCCGACCGCCGGCAGGCGGCGCAGGCGCTGCGTCAGGACGTGGGCAAGCTCGCCACCGACCTGGCCGGCAAGCTGGTGGGCGAGTCCCTTGAGGACGTCGCCCGGCAGAGCCGCACGATCGACCGCTTCCTCGACGAGCTGGAGGCGAAGGCTGATTCCTCGGAGGCCCCGGGCAAGTCCCTCGGAGCCGCCCGATGAACGGAGCGAGCCGCGAGGCGCTGGCCGCCGCCCGGGAGCGGCTGGACGCGCTGACGGACTCCACGTCCGTCGACGCGGCCGGGCTCGCCGAGGAGCTGGCCGCGGTCACCGCGCTGCTCGACCGCGAGGTGTCGCTGCGTCGGGTCCTGACCGACCCGGCGCAGCCCGGTGAGGCCAAGGCCCAGCTGGCCGGACGCCTGCTGGGCGGCCAGGTGGGCGGCGAGACGGTCGACCTGGTGTCCGGCATGGTCCGCTCCCGCTGGTCGCGCTCGCGCGACCTGGTGGACGCGGTCGAGCAGCTCGCCGACGTGGCCGACCTCGTCGCGGCCGAGCGGGACGGCACGCTGAGCGACGCCGAGGACGAGCTGTTCCGGTTCGCCCGGATCCTCGCCGCCGCGCCCGAGCTGCGTTCCGCCCTCAGCGGCAAGGTCGCCGACGACAGCCGCAGGGCGGCCAAGACCGAGCTGCTGCACCGGCTGCTCGGGGGCCGGGCCCAGCCCGTCACCGAGCGTCTGGTCACCCGCCTGGTGAGTCAGCCGCGTGGCCGTAGTCTTGAAGGGGGCCTGGAGGCCCTCTCCCGGCTGGCCGCGGAGCGCCGCGACCGGTCGGTGGCCGTGGTCACCTCCGCGGTGCCGCTCAGCGACGGTCAGAAGCAGCGCCTCGGCGCCGCGCTGACCAGGCTGTACGGCCGCGAGGTGCACCTCAACCTCGACGTGGACCCGCAGGTCCTCGGCGGGATCAGGGTGCGGATCGGTGACGAGGTCATCGACGGCACGGTCGAGGAGCGGCTGGAGCAGGCGACCCGGCGGATGGCGGGCTGACCCGGCGCGGCGGGGACGTCGCGCCACCGGCACACCAACTCAACAAGCAGTACGGACGGCCCGAGTTGGGCCGACACCACCCTCTGGGGGGACACCCCAGACCCCCTGGACACATACGGGCCCAACAAGGAGAGCAGGGAACCCAGATGGCGGAGCTCACGATCCGGCCGGATGAGATCCGGGACGCGCTGGAGAATTTCGTCCAGTCGTACACTCCGGACGCGGCCTCGCGCGAAGAGGTCGGAACGGTCAGCGTTGCCGGCGACGGCATCGCGAAGGTCGAGGGACTTCCCTCGGCCATGGCGAACGAGCTGCTGAAGTTCGAGGACGGCACCCTCGGCCTCGCCCTCAACCTCGAGGAGCGCGAGATCGGTGCGGTCATCCTCGGTGAGTTCAGCGGCATCGAGGAGGGCCAGACGGTGCGCCGCACCGGCGAGGTCCTCTCCGTCGCGGTCGGCGACGGTTACCTCGGCCGTGTCGTCGACCCGCTGGGCAACCCGGTCGACGGCCTCGGCGAGATCGCGACCGAGGGCCGCCGCGCCCTCGAACTGCAGGCCCCCTCGGTCATGCAGCGCAAGTCGGTGCACGAGCCGATGGAGACCGGCTACAAGGCCGTCGACTCGATGACCCCGATCGGCCGCGGCCAGCGACAGCTGGTCATCGGTGACCGCCAGACCGGCAAGACCGCGCTCTGTGTGGACACCATCATCAACCAGCGGGCCAACTGGGAGTCCGGCGACCCGAGCAAGCAGGTCCGCTGCATCTACGTCGCCATCGGCCAGAAGGGCTCCACCATCGCCTCCGTGCGCGCCGCGCTGGAGGAGGCCGGTGCCCTGGACTACACCACCATCGTCGCCGCCCCGGCGTCCGACCCGGCGGGCTTCAAGTACCTGGCCCCCTACACCGGCTCGGCCATCGGCCAGCACTGGATGTACCAGGGCAAGCACGTCCTGATCATCTTCGACGACCTGTCCAAGCAGGCCGACGCCTACCGCGCCGTCTCCCTGCTGCTGCGCCGCCCGCCGGGCCGCGAGGCCTACCCGGGCGACGTCTTCTACCTGCACTCCCGGCTGCTGGAGCGCTGCGCCAAGCTCTCGGACGAGATGGGCGCCGGCTCGATGACCGGTCTGCCGGTCATCGAGACCAAGGCCAACGACGTCTCGGCGTTCATCCCGACCAACGTCATCTCCATCACCGACGGCCAGTGCTTCCTGGAGTCCGACCTGTTCAACGCGGGCCAGCGCCCGGCGCTGAACGTCGGCATCTCGGTCTCCCGGGTCGGCGGCTCCGCCCAGCACAAGGCGATGCGGCAGGTCTCCGGCCGGCTGCGGGTGGACCTCGCCCAGTACCGCGAGCTGGAGGCCTTCGCCGCCTTCGGCTCCGACCTGGACGACGCCTCCAAGGCCTCCCTGGAGCGCGGCAAGCGCATGGTCGAGCTGCTCAAGCAGCCGCAGTACAACCCGTACCCGACCGAGAACCAGGTCGTCTCCATCTGGGCCGGCACCACCGGTCGCATGGACGAGGTCCCGGTGGAGGACATCCGGCGCTTCGAGAGCGAGCTGCTGGACTACCTGCGCCGCGAGCACAAGGACCTGATGGTCGGCATCCGCGAGGGCGGCAAGATGTCGGACGACACGATCCAGGCGCTGTCGGACGCCGTCGCCTCCTTCAAGAAGCAGTTCGAGACCTCGGACGGCAAGCTGCTGGGCGAGGGCTGAGCATGGGTGCCCAGGTAAGGGTCTACAAGCGGCGGATCCGTTCCGTCACCTCGACCAAGAAGATCACCAAGGCGATGGAGATGATCGCCGCCTCGCGCATCGTCAAGGCGCAGCGCCAGGTGGCGGCCTCCACGCCGTACGCGAGCGAGCTGACCCGGGCGGTGGCCGCGGTCGCCACCGGCTCCGGCACCCAGCACCCGCTGACGACCGAGGCCGACAACCCGGCCCGGGCCGCGGTCCTGCTGGTCACCAGCGACCGCGGGCTGGCCGGCGGTTACTCGTCCAACGCCATCAAGGCGGCGGACCGGCTGGCCGAGCGGCTGCGGGCGCAGGGCAAGGAGGTCGACACCTACGTCGTCGGCCGCAAGGGCGTGGCGTACTACAGCTTCCGCGACATGAAGATCGCCCAGTCGTGGACCGGCTTCAGCGACCGGCCGTCGTACTCCGACGCCAAGGCCGTGGCCGGGCCGCTGATCGAGGCGGTCCGCAAGGACACCGCCGAGGGCGGCATCGACGAGCTGCACATCGTCTTCACGGAGTTCGTGTCGATGATCACGCAGACAGCGGTCGACCGGCGGCTGCTCCCGCTCAGCCTCGACGAGCTGGGGAACGAGAGCGCCTCCGGCCTGGAGAAGGCGGCGGAGGGGAAGGACCAGCGGATCCTCCCGCTCTACGACTTCGAGCCGTCGGCCGAGGAGGTCCTGGACGCCCTGCTGCCGCGGTACGTCGAGAGCCGGATCTACAACGCCTTCCTCCAGGCGTCCGCCTCCGAGCACGCCGCCCGCCGGCGTGCGATGAAGTCGGCGACGGACAACGCCGAGGACCTCATCAAGTCGCTCACGCGGCTTGCCAACCAGGCCCGCCAGGCCGACATCACCCAGGAAATCAGTGAGATCGTCGGTGGTGCCAGCGCGCTGGCCGACGCTTCCGCGGGGAGTGACTGACAACTATGACCACCACTGTTGAGCCGACCGCCACTGCGGGCGTGGCCACGGGCCGTGTCGCGCGGGTCATCGGCCCGGTCGTCGACGTGGAGTTCCCCGTCGACGCGATGCCGGAGATCTACAACGCCCTGACCGTCGAGGTGGCCGACCCGGCCCAGGAGGGCGTGAAGAAGACGCTCACCCTCGAGGTCGCCCAGCACCTCGGTGAGGGCGTGGTGCGCGCCATCTCCATGGAGCCCACCGACGGCCTGGTCCGCCAGGCCCCGGTGACCAACACCGGCGAGGGCATCACGGTGCCCGTCGGCGACGTCACCAAGGGCCGGGTGTTCAACACCCTGGGCCGGATCCTGAACGAGCCGGAGGCCGAGTCCGAGGTCACCGAGCGCTGGCCGATCCACCGCAAGGCCCCGGCCTTCGACCAGCTCGAGTCCAAGACCGAGATGTTCGAGACCGGTCTGAAGGTCATCGACCTGCTGACCCCGTACGTCAAGGGCGGCAAGATCGGTCTGTTCGGCGGCGCGGGCGTCGGCAAGACCGTCCTCATCCAGGAAATGATCATGCGTGTGGCGAAGCTGCACGAGGGCGTTTCCGTGTTCGCCGGCGTCGGCGAGCGCACCCGTGAGGGCAACGACCTCATCGCCGAGATGGAGGAGTCCGGCGTCCTCCCGCAGACCGCGCTGGTCTTCGGCCAGATGGACGAGCCGCCGGGCACCCGGCTGCGGGTCGCCCTGGCCGGTCTGACGATGGCGGAGTACTTCCGCGACGTCCAGAAGCAGGACGTGCTGTTCTTCATCGACAACATCTTCCGCTTCACCCAGGCCGGCTCCGAGGTCTCCACCCTGCTGGGCCGCATGCCCTCCGCGGTGGGCTACCAGCCGAACCTGGCGGACGAGATGGGTCTGCTCCAGGAGCGCATCACCTCCACCCGCGGCCACTCGATCACCTCGATGCAGGCGATCTACGTGCCCGCGGACGACCTGACCGACCCGGCCCCGGCGACGACCTTCGCCCACCTGGACGCGACCACCGTGCTGTCGCGCCCGATCTCGGAGAAGGGCATCTACCCGGCGGTGGACCCGCTGGACTCCACCTCCCGCATCCTGGACCCGCGGTACATCACCGACGAGCACTACGAGTGCGCCACCCGGGTCAAGGGGATCCTGCAGAAGTACAAGGACCTCCAGGACATCATCGCCATTCTCGGTATCGACGAGCTCGGCGAGGAGGACAAGCTGGTGGTCCACCGCGCCCGCCGTATCGAGCGCTTCCTGTCGCAGAACACCCACGCGGCGAAGCAGTTCACCGGCCTGGACGGCTCGGACGTGCCGCTGGACGAGTCGATCGCCGCGTTCAACGCGATCGCCGACGGCGAGTACGACCACTTCCCGGAGCAGGCGTTCTTCATGTGCGGTGGCCTGGACGACCTGAAGGCCAAGGCCAAGGAGCTGGGCGTCTCCTGACGTCCGCGCCCGGCGGCGGGGGGCGGGTCCGCCCGTCCCCCGTCACCGCATCCGGTTATTCTGTGAAAACCCCAGTTTCGAGGAGCCACTGTGGCTGAGCTGCACGTCGAGTTGGTCGCCGCGGACCGCAAGGTCTGGTCGGGCGAGGCCGGCCTGGTCGTCGCGCGCACCTCGTCGGGTGATATCGGCGTCATGCCCGGCCACCAGCCGCTGCTCGGCGTGCTGGAGTCGGGACCGGTGACGATCCGTACGACCGGCGAGAGCGGGGACGGCACCGTCGTCGCCGCGGTGCACGGCGGCTTCATCTCCTTCGCGGACAACAAGCTGTCGATACTCGCGGAGATCGCGGAGCTGTCCGACGAGATCGACGCCCGGCGTGCCGAGCGCGCGCTGGAGCGGGCGAAGGCGGAGGCGGACGCCGCCGCCGAGCGGCGCGCCGAGATCCGGCTGCGGGCCGTGACGAGCGCACGCTGAGCTCGCGCGGACGGAAGTACCTCAGCCGCGGATCGCGTCGGAGCATCGCTCCGGGGCGGTCCGCGGCTGAGGCGATGGTGGCTGTGACACGGGCACACGGACGGACAAGGCGAGGAGGTCGGTGAGATGGTCCTCGCTCTTGTGCTGCTCGGGTGCGCGGTGCTGCTGCTGGCACTGGGACTGTTCGTCTTCGGACTGCGGCGGCGGCTGATCCAGCGGCCGGGCGGCACCTTCGACTGCAGTCTGCGGTGGAACGCCCCACAGGCCGCGGAAGGAGCCGGGAACGGCGGCAAGGGCTGGGTCTACGGGGTCTCCCGCTACAGCGGTGACCGCATCGAGTGGTTCCGGGTGTTCTCCTACGCGCCCCGGCCGCGCCGGCTGCTGGAGCGCGAGGCCATCGAGGTGCTGGAGCGCCGCACTCCGCAGGGCGAGGAGGAGCTGGCGCTGCTGTCGGACTCCGTGATCCTCGCCTGCTCGCTGCGGGGCACCCGGGTGGAGATGGCGATGAGCGAGGACGCGCTGACCGGCTTCCTCGCCTGGCTGGAGGCCGCACCCCCCGGACAGAGAGTCAACGTGGCGTGATGCGGTTCTCCGTGGTGGGGGCGCCCCCGGACGGAGCCCGGACGGAGCCCGGGTGAGGGTCGGCGTGGTGTAGTGGGTTTCCCGTCGTGGGCCCCCGGACTTCCGTCCGGGGGCCCACCGGTGTGAGCGGACGTTGTGAGCGGGCGAGCGGGGTCTCCCGCGGTGGGGCCCGGGCCGGGGTCCGAGGGCTGGGCGCCCGGCGTGGAGGGCCCCAGAGGCGGGACGTCCCGGGACGAACCCGGGACGAACCCGGGAAGGCCGGGTGCGGCCCGGGTGCGGGCCTGCGACGGGGCATCCCGGGCACCCCGCCCGGGGCGGGACCGGGGAGCGCCGGTCCGGCGTGAGCCCGGCGGGACTCGCCCGGCGGGGACGCGGGAGGACAGGAAGCGGGGAGACGGCCGATGGGCCGTCTCCCCGCTTCGCCGTGCGGCGCTTGTGGCGCCGGGTGCGTCAGGTGTACCGGAGCTCCCGCTCCGTCACCGGTTGAGACCGTTGTGGATGGCGGTGATCAGCTCACCGTCGGAGGTGTCGCCGCTGAACTCCCAGAAGAAGGCGCCGCCCAGGCCCTGCTGCCTGGCGTAGTCCATCTTCCCGGCGACGGTGGCGGGGGTGTCGTAGCTCCACCACTCGTTGCCGCAGTGCGCGTACGCCGTACCGGCGACGGTTCCGTTGGCCGGGCAGCGGCTCTTGAGGACCTTGTAGTCCTCGATGCCCGCCTCGTAGCTGCCGGGCGCCGCGCCGGTGGCGGTGCCGCCGGGCTCCTTCTGGGTCACGCCGGTCCAGCCGCGGCCGTAGAAGCCGATGCCCAGCAGCAGCTTGTCCGCCGGGACGCCCTCGGCCTTCAGCTTCTGGATGGCCGCGGCGGAGTTGAAGCCCTGCTTGGGGATGCCGTCGTACGAGGTCAGCGGGGAGTGCGGGGCGGTGGGGCCCTGGGGGGCGAAGGCGCCGAAGTAGTCGTACGTCATCACGTTGTACCAGTCGAAGTACTTCGACGCTCCGGCGTAGTCGGCCTGGTCGAGCTTTCCGCCGCTGGAACCGTCGGCGGTGATGGCCGCGGTGACGAGCTGGTCGCCGAACCGGTCACGGAAGGCCCGCGCCATGTCCTCGATCACCTCGGGGCCGCTGGTGTCACAGCTCAGCCCGCAGGCGTTGGGGTACTCCCAGTCCAGGTCGATGCCGTCGAAGAGGCCCTCCCAGCGGGGGTCGTTGACCAGCTGGTGGCAGGACTCGGCGAACGCGGCCGGGTCCTTCATGGCGTCGGGGAAGCCGCCGGACCAGGTCCAGCCGCCGAAGGACCACAGGATCTTGATGTGCGGGTACGTCTCCTTCAGCTTGAGCAGCTGGTTGAAGTTGCCGCGCAGCGGCTGGTCCCAGGTGTCGGCCTCGCCGTCCACGCTCTGCTCGGCGGTGTACGCCTTGTCGGTGGCGGCGTAGGCGTCGCCCATGGCGCACTTGCCGCCCTTGACGTCGCCGAAGGCGTAGTTGATGTGGGTGAGCTTGGCGGCGGAACCGGAGGTCAGCAGGTTCTTGACGTGGTAGTCGCGCTGGTAGACGCCCCAGTCGATGAAGTAGCCCAGGTTGATCTGGTCACCGGGGGGCGCGGGCTCGCCCGGCTCCTCGGGCTCTTCCGGCTCGTTCGGCTCCTCGGGCTCCTCCGGTTCCCCGGGGCCGGCCGAGCCGTCGCAGGGGCGGCCGTTGATGGCGCAGCCGGACGGTTCGCCGCTGCCGGAGCCGTTGAAGCCGAAGCTGACGCTGGCGCCGGGGGCCAGGGTGCCGTTCCAGGTCTTGTTCTTCGCGGTGTAGGCGCCGGCGGAGCCGCTGACGTCGGCGTCCCAGAAGGCACCCACCGTGGTGCCGGAGGGGAAGTCCCAGTTCAGGGTCCAGCTGTCGATGGCTGTGTCACCGGTGTTCCGGATCGTCCACTTGCCCTCGAAGCCGCTGCCCCAGTCGGAGACCTTGGCGTAGGTCGCGGTGGCCTCCTCGGCGGCCTGGGCCGTGGGGGCCATGACGACCAGCGCGCCCAGGGGTATCAGCAGCGCGGCCGCGGCCGCCGTGACCTTGCGTCTGAAGTGGTGTGCGGTGGTGTTCGTTCTCAAGAGCGCTCCTCGCACAGGGTCCGGTGAGGGCCGGATCGTTGGGGGTCTGCCGCGTCGCGCCTGTGAATGCCATGTGCATGGCGGATGCGTGCAGTTGCAGGGAGCGTAGAGAGGTCTGGACCACCGGTCAACAGGTCTGTACCAAGAGAGACTTAAGGGAGGGTTATGCGCCGCTGATGCCCAACTCCTGCGCCAGCACCGCCGCCTGGACCCGGCTGCGCAGTCCCAGTTTCGCCAGCACCCTGCTGACGTGCGTCTTCGCCGTGGCCTCCGCCATGCCCAGCCGCTCGGCGATCCCGGCGTTGGACAGCCCCTCGCCCACACACGCCAGGACCTCGCGCTCCCGCCGGGTGAGGGAATCCAGCACCGCGGGGCCGTCCTCCCGGCCGCTCCGCGAAGTGGCGGAGCGGGCGAACTCCCGGATCAGCCGGCGGGTCACGGCCGGGGCGATCACCCCCTCGCCCCGCGCGACCGCCCGTACCGCCGCGAGCAGCGTCGCCGCGTCGCTGTCCTTGAGCAGGAAGCCCGCCGCGCCCGCCCGCAGCGCCCCGAAGACATACGAGTCGAGGTCGAAGGTGGTCAGCACCAGCACCTCGGCCAGCTCCCCGGCCACCACCCGCTCCGTCGCCGACACCCCGTCCAGCCGCGGCATCCGCACGTCCATCAGCACCAGGTCGGGCCGCAGTTCGCGGGCGAGCCGCACCGCCTCCTCGCCGTCGGCCGCCTCCCCGACGACCCGGATGTCCGGGGCGCTGCGGAGGATGAGGACCAGCCCGGCGCGTACGGCCGACTGGTCCTCGGCGACGAGCACCCGAATCACCCGAGCGGTCATCCGCCGTTCCTTCCTCTCGTTCCCTCCGCACGGTCCTCCGTCCGGCCCTCCGTCACGGGCAGCACCGCGCGCACCTCCCACCACCCGCCGCCGGGCCCGGCGGCCGGGCCCGCCGAGAAGTCGCCGCCCAGCAGCCCGACGCGCTCGCGCATCCCGATCAGTCCGGCACCCGAGCCCGGGGCGCGCGGACCGGGCCGGGTGCCGAGCGGACTGGTGACCCGGACGGTCAGCGGGCCGCCGCCGTCCCCGGGGCCGGTGAGGTGGACGGTCACCCGGCCGGGGGAGGCGTGCTTGAGGGCGTTGGTCAGCGCCTCCTGGACGATGCGGTAGGCCGCCAGCTCCACGGACGCGGTCAGCGGGCCGCCGGAGCGCTCGTCGCGCAGGACGAAGCCGAGCCCGTCGGCCCCGCCGTGGGCACGGGCCTGGCCGAGCAGCGCGTCCAGGCCCTCCAGCGTCGGGGCGGCGGACACCTCCTCCCCCTCCCGGGCATCCCGCAACAGACCGATAAGACGGCGCATTTCGGCCAATCCCTGCACGCTGTTCTCCCGGATCACCGCGAGTGCCTCCCGGGTCGCGGCGGGATCGTCCAGCGACTGCGCCGCGGTGGAGTGGACGGCGATCGCGGAGAGGTGGTTGGCCACGACGTCGTGCAGCTCACGGGCCATCCGGGCGCGCTCGGCGGTGACGGCCTGGACCCGGTCCATCTCCGCCAGCAGCGCGGTCTGCTCGGCCCGCAGCCACTCGGCGACGGCCCGGTCGCGGTGGTCCCGGACGACGGAACCGGTGAAGGCGGGACCGACCGAGACCAGTGCGGCGACGATGCCGAGGGTGAGCGCCTCGGGCCCGCGCAGGGCGAAGAGGGCGGCGAGGGTGACGGCGATCGCGGCGAGGACGGTGGCCGGGGGCACCCGGCGGGCCAGCCCCGGCGGACCGTACAGCACCGCCGCGTAGACGACGTCGGTGAACATCAGCACGGTGGCGAGCAGCGAGCCGATCACCAGGTCGGCGGCGAGGGCCGCCGTCGCGAGCCACAGTGCCCACGGCTGCGCGGTCCGCCGCAGCAGCTCCGCACCGCTCATCACGGCCAGCGGCAGCAGGGAGAGCCCGCCGGGCAGTTCACCGCGGGGGAAGGTGGTGAACAGCTCCAGCCGCCACAGCACCAGCCCGCCGGCCAGCCCGGCGGCGGCGATCAGCACGTCGTCGCGGTGCGGGCGGACGAGTGGCGGGGCGGGGCAGCGGGGGGTCACCCCACCATCCAACACGGCCCGGGGCGCCTTCGGCCTCCGCGTCACGGCCGGTTCCGGGGAGCGGCGCGGTACATCGAAGGATGCAGCCCGGGATCGTCACGAGGGGTGACGCCCCGGTGAGCGGGGCGGGGCAGGCTGATGGTGTCGTTCCCCGCCCCCGGGCACCGGGGAACCGGAGAGGAGAGCCGCCCCGTGGTCGTCACCCTGATCATCGTCTGCGAAGTGGGCTTCTGGGTGCTGCTCGCCGTGGGGCTGGCCCTGCGCTACCTGGCCCGCAGACCGCGGCTGGGGGCGGCGGTGCTGCTGTGCGAGCCGCTGCTGGAACTGGTGCTGCTGGCCGCCACCGCGATCGACCTGCGGGGTGGCGCGGAGGGGAACTGGACGCACGGCCTGGCGGCCGTCTACGTCGGTTTCACCGTCGCCTACGGCCACTACATGATCAAGTGGGCCGACGGCCACTTCGCCCACCGCTTCGCGGGCGGCCCGCCGCCGGTGAGACCCCCGAAGTACGGGAGGGCGCGGGCCGTCCACGAGTGGAGGATGTGCGCGCGCTCGGTGCTCGGCGCGCTGGTCGCCATGGCGCTGCTCCAGGGCGCCGTCCGGTACGTCGGCGACGCCGGGCGGAGCGAGTCGCTGGTGGCCTGGCAGCAGAAGATGCTCTTCGTCATCGGGATCAGCCTGGTCATCGCGATCGGCTACACCCTCTGGCCGAAGCGGCCGCCGGGCGGCGGCGGTACCGGGGGCGGCGCGGCCGCCCGGCCCGCCGGGTCCGCGGAGCCGGAACGGGCCGGACGCTGAGAAGGCCCGGGCCCGTACGGGGCGTCCCCGCGGGGCGCGCGGGGGAGCGGGCCGTCCCCGGTACCGCCGCCACCCGCCGGGCGGCGTGCGCCCCGCGGTCCGTCAGCGGTTCTCGCCGGGCACCCACAGCACGTCGCCGGTCCCCTCGCGGGCGGTCTTGTTGGCCGTGCGCGCCAGGATGAACAGCAGGTCCGACAGCCGGTTGAGATAGGTGGCGGTCAGCTTGTTCATGCTCTCGCCGTGCTCCTCCAGCGCCGCCCAGGTGGAGCGCTCCGCACGGCGGACCACCGTGCACGCCTGGTGGAGCAGGGCCGCCCCCGGGGTGCCACCGGGGAGGATGAAGCTGCGCAGCTTCTCCAGGTCTGCCAGGAAGCGGTCGCAGTCGGCCTCCAGCCGGTCGACGTAGCTCTGCTCCACCCGCAGCGGCGGGTGCTCGGGGTTCTCCACCACCGGGGTGGCCAGGTCCGCGCCCACGTCGAACAGGTCGTTCTGCACCCGGGTCAGCACCGCCGCGACCTCCTCGGTCAGCCCGCCCAGCGCGAGGGCCACTCCGATGGCGGCGTTGGCCTCGTTGGAGTCGGCGTAGGCGGCGATGCGTGAGTCGGTCTTTGCGGTACGGCTCATGTCACCGAGGGCGGTGGTGCCGTCGTCGCCGGTACGGGTGTAGATGCGGGTGAGGTTGACCATGGGGCGAGCCTAGTCAGTTCGCGGCCCGGCGGTGGAGCCGTGTGCCCACCGTCACGGGGACGGCGTCCAACTGCGCGCGGCGGCCCGGCGGCTGACGTCCGCCCGGGGTGACACCCCTCCGGTGTGACGTCCGCCATGTGAGACGTGACGCGCATCTCTTCCCCGCCCAACGCGCCCCCACTGACGCTAGGGTCCGCCTGAGAGCCGCTCGCACAATGCCGTGGAAGCCGTTGAAGCCTTGGAAGGGACGAAGGACGTGGCCAGGAAGCTCGCCGTCATCGGTGCCGGACTCATGGGATCGGGTATCGCGCAGGTCTCCGCCCAGGCAGGCTGGGAGGTGGTGCTGCGGGACGTCACCGACGAGGCGCTGGCCCGCGGCACGGACGGCATCCGGGCCTCGTACGACAGGTTCGTCGCCAAGGAGAAGCTGACGGCCGAGGAGGCCGGTGCGGCACTCGCCCGCATCACCACGACCACCGACCTCGACGCCGCCGCCGACGCGGACATCGTGGTGGAGGCCGTCTTCGAGCGCGTCGACGTCAAGCAGGAGATCTTCCGCACGCTCGACGGCCTGGTGAAGGACGAGGCGGTGCTGGCCTCCAACACCTCCGCCATCCCGATCACCAAGATCGCGGCGGCGACGCGGCGCCCCGAACGGGTCGTGGGCACGCACTTCTTCTCGCCCGTGCCGATGATGCGGCTGTGCGAGCTGGTGCGCGGCCACAAGACGAGCGACGAGACCCTCGCCACCGCCCGGGAGTTCGCCGAGAGCGTCGGCAAGACCTGTGTCGTCGTCAACCGCGATGTGGCGGGCTTCGTCACCACCCGGCTGATCTCGGCGCTGGTCGTCGAGGCGGCGAAGCTGTACGAGTCGGGGGTGGCGACCGCCGAGGACATCGACACCGCCTGCCGGCTGGGTTTCGGGCACGCCATGGGTCCGCTGGCCACCGCCGACCTCACCGGCGTGGACATCCTGCTGCACGCCACCGAGAACATCTACACCGAGTCGCAGGACGGGAAGTTCGCCCCGCCGGAGCTGATGCGGCGGATGGTGGACGCGGGTGACCTCGGGCGCAAGAGCGGTCAGGGCTTCTACCACTACTGAAGCCGCAGACATAAGGCAGACCGTCCTTATGGGTGAATTTGAGGCCGGAACGGGGACAGGCGGCAACTTCGCCGCCGAAGAGGCAGTCAGTTGTGGTGAGACATACGCCGACAACGGATACACACGGACCACTTCTTCCGGGGGAACGGATATGCATATCAGGGGCGACCACGCGGAACTGGTCGTCGGAGGTCGCCTCGACGTCCGCAGCGCGGCGGACGCCCGTACGGTCCTGCACACCGCGGTCGACTCCGGAGAGGGCGATCTCGTGCTGGACCTCGCCGAACTGGACTCGTGGGACGCGACCGGTCTCGGAGTGATCATGGGGGTGCACCGGCGGGCGGGCCGCTGCGGGCGCCGTCTCGTCCTGCGGGACGTACCGCCCCAGATGCAGCGCCTGCTGGTGGCCACCCGGCTGCACCGCATCCTGGCCATCGAGGGCGGCGACCTCGCCGGGGGCGGGGCGCCGGTCGGCCCGTGACGGCTCCGGCCCACGAAGGCTCCGGCCCGTGACGGTTCGATTGCGTGACGATTTCGACAAGAGGCAGGTCACGGGTTGCGGACAGGCCGTCCCCAACGGCTAGGGTTCGGATGCCCGCCGCCCGGACTCCGCGGCGGCCGGCCACCGGACCACGAGCGAAGGCGAGCGTGCGGTCGGCCCGGGCGAGCTGACACGAGTACGCACCGCATCTGGGGGCGCCGATCATGGACCCTGACCACCAGGGATCAGAGGAACAGGACAACGGGGCCGTCACCCGCGTCGTCCCGCTGACAGCGGGCGAGTACCTGCTGACGGTCAACCCCGTCGACGGCAGCGAGATCGAACCCTGCCCGCCCGGGCGGCACCCCGGTGTCCCCCGGCGGCGCACCCCCGAATCCCGCGCCGAGTACGACCGCGCCGCCCTGCCGCCGGTCCCGGGAGGAGTCTCCCCCGATCTGCCGCTGCTGGAGCGCACGGCGGAACGCGAACGTCTCGTCCAGCTCCTCAGGCAGGGCAGGTCCGTCCGGCTCACCGGCCCGCCCGGTTCCGGACGCACCGCCCTGCTGGCCGCCCTCGCGGCCGACTGCGCCGGCCTGGCGCCGGACGGTGTCGTACGCCTCGACGGCAGCCACCGCACTCCCGGCGACCTGATGCAGGAGCTGTTCACCGCCGTCCACGACGCCCCCGGCCACCGTCCCGACGGCACCGAGCTGGCCGACGCGCTGCGCGGCGTCGGCGCGGTCGTCCTGCTGGACGACGTCGAGTTCGGCGGCCGGGGCCTCGACTCCCTCCTGGACGCCACCCCCGAGTGCGCCTTCCTGATCTCGGCCACGCCCGACACCCCCGCGCCCTCGCCCGAGGCGGACCTGGAGGAGGTCCCCCTCTCCGGCATAAGCCGCAGTGCCTGCCGGGCGCTGATGGAGCACATCGTCCGGCGCCCGCTCACCGAGGAGGAGACGAACTGGGCGGCGGACCTGTGGTTCGAGTCCGAGGGGCTGCCGCTGCGCTTCGTCCAGGCCGGGGCGCTGCTGCGGCAGCGTGACACGTCGGGTGCCGGGCCGGCCGGCGCGGAGCCGGCCGGCGCCGACGGCGCGACCGCGGCGGGCGGGCCGGAGAGTGCCCCGGACGGCACCGGCACCGGCACCGTCTCCGCCGACGAGGGTGACGCCTCCGGCGGAACCCCGCTGCCGACCCTCGCCGAGGGCGCCGCGCCCGCCCCGCTGCTGGCCGCCCGGCTGTCCGGGGCCACCCGCGAGGTGCTGCGCTTCGCCGTCGCGCTGGGCGGCGCACTGCCGCACCCCGCCCATCTGCCCGCCCTGGTGGGCGATCCCCGTGCCGACGAGGCCCTGGGCGAACTGCTCGCCTGCGGTCTGGCCACCGCCGAGGGCGCTCACCACCGGCTCGCCCCCGGAGTGACCGGGCAGCTGACCGAGGCCGGATACGCCGAGGGCGCGGAGGACCGCGCCCACACCGCCGCACAGCACTACGCCTGGTGGACCGGTCACCCCTCGGTCGCTCCGGGGCAGGTCGCGCAGGAGGCCGAGGCGGTGCTCGCCGCCGTTCAGGGGGCCCGGCGCGGCGGCCACGCGAGTGCCGCGGTGCTGCTGGCCCGTACGGCCGCGCCCGTCCTGGCCGCGTCGCTGTACTGGAGCGCCTGGGAGCGCATGCTGCGCGGCGGCCAGGAGGCCGCGCGCACGGCGGGCGAGGTGGCGGAGGAGGCCTACTTCCACCACGACCTGGGCGTGCTGGCCCTGTGCACCGGCCGGCTGGACCGGGCCCGGGTGGAGCTGGAGGCATCGATCGGGCTGCGCGGAGTGCTCGCCGACCGCCGGGGCACGGTGGCCGGACGGCGCGCGCTGGCCCTGGTCGAGGACCGCTCCGCGCCACGGGCGGACGGCGGCCCCGGCGCACTGCCGACGGGACCGTCCCCGCTGCCCGCCCTCCCGCCCGCCGTTCCGCCCGCGGCGCCCTCCCTCTCCGACCGGCTGCCGGCGCTGTCCGCGCGGCCCGGACCGCCCGCGGCGGCCGGTCCGCGGAGCACCGGCGGCACACCGGCGCTCGACGACCTGCCCGCGGCCCTGACGGTTCCGCCGATCACGGTGGGCAGCGCGGACGACGAGACGTACGGCGACGACGCGCCGACCCGGTCGACACCCTCCCTCGCGGCGGCGTACGGCGGGGGCGGCGGATCCCGCCGCGGGCTCGCGATCCTGGGCGCACGGCGCAACGTCCTCGCGGCGGGCGCGGGCGCGCTGCTGGCCGTGGCGGTCGGCGCGGTCGTCACGCTCGGCATGACCTCGGGCAGCGAGCCCACCGGCGGTGTGAACCCGACCTTCTCCCCCCTGGAGGACGAGGGCATCACCGTGGACGACTCCGGGCCGGGCGGGAGCGAGCGGAAGGACGAGCCGGAGGAGAGCGGTACACCATCCGTGTCGGGCACTCCGTCCTCGACAGATGACTCGTCCACCACCGTGGGCACGTCCACCGAGCCGGAGGACCTGGAGAGCGACGGGGGCTACGTGTCCGAGACCACGTCCCCGCCGAAGTCTTCCAAGCCGCCGACCAGGCAGAGTACGCCGGGCGACGACAGGCCGGACCAGCCGGAGGAGGAGTCGACACCGCCCGACGAGGAGCCGGAGGACGAAAGCGACCCGCCCTCCAGCACCCCCCCGGCATCACCGAGCGGAGAAGAGACCGATCCCGGCGGGGAGGACGACACCACTGCCGGCGCTCCCGCCCCGGAGACACCCGTCTCCGGAAGTGCTTCGGCCACCGGGCCGGAGGAGACCGGGACGAGCAGCCCGCTCATGTGACCGTCCCGGCCGCACGGGTCCGCCCCGTCCCCGGAGCCGTGGCTCGTGCGGCTCCGGGGACGGGACGGTGACGGGGCCCGGAGGGTTCAGAACAGCCGCAGTTTGTCGTCCTCGATACCGCGCAGCGCGTTGTAGTCGAGGACGACGCAGTCGATGCCGCGGTCCGTGGCCAGCACCCGGGCCTGCGGTTTGATCTCCTGCGCCGCGAACACCCCGCGGACCGGGGCCAGCAGGGGATCGCGGTTGAGCAGTTCCAGGTAGCGGGTGAGCTGCTCGACGCCGTCTATCTCGCCGCGCCGCTTGATCTCGACGGCGACGGTGGTCCCCCGGGCGTCCCGGCCCAGGATGTCCACCGGGCCGATGGCGGTGGGATATTCGCGCCGGATCAGCGACCAGCCCTCGCCCAGGGTCTCCATTCGGTCGGCGAGCAGTTCCTGCAGGTGTGCCTCCACGCCGTCCTTGATCAGGCCGGGGTCGACGCCGAGCTCGTGCGAGGAGTCGTGGAGGACTTCCTCCATGGTGATGATGAGTTTCTCACCCGATTTGTTCACCACCGTCCACACGGCGACTCCGTCGTCCTCTCCCTCCTTCAGGGTGCAGGGAGGAGACATCCAGTTGAGGGGCTTGTAGGCCCTGTCGTCCGCGTGGACCGAGACGGACCCGTCGGCCTTCACCAGGATGAGGCGGGGGGCCGAGGGGAGGTGGGCGGTGAGTCTCCCGGCGTAGTCCACCGAGCAGCGGGCGATGACGAGACGCATGGTCGGTCACGCTACTGGACGACGGGCCCCGTACGCGATTCGCCCCCGCTTCTCCCTGTTCGACGGGGAGTTCGGGGGTGGCTTGTTGTGTGCCCAGGTGCCTGGTGCCGCCGCATGCACCGGCATAACGTTGCCGCGGGCATTGCCGTACGGGACCGTTCGGTTACACGGCGAGGCCTCTTCATGCCCTGAAGGTCCCGGTTCGTCCGGGATCGCGAGAGGAGTACTCATGTCGCTCGACGTCTCACCGGCCCTTCTCGAACAGGCCGAGCGAGGCGAGGTCGACGAAGCGGCCTTCGTCGACTGCGTCCGTACCTCCCTGCCCTACGCGTGGGAGCTGATCGGCTCTCTGACGGCCCGGCTCAGAGTCGACGGCGGGGACTTCGCCGACAACCTGACGCCGCCTCCGGACGAGCAGGCGCGCGGCCAGTTGCTGCGCGCGCTGGCGAGTGACGCGATACGCGGTGCGCTGGAGCGTCACTTCGGGGTGCGGCTGGCCTTCCAGAACTGTCACCGGGTGGCGGTCTTCCCGCTGGACGCCTCGGCGGACGAGCGGCTCACCCGCTTCACCTCCATCCGCGGCCAGCTCCTCAACCAGTCACCGGAGCTGCGCGACTGCTGACGGGGGGACAGCGGACCGGACAGCGGACGGAGGCCGGGTCACGGCGCGGTGCCCGGCCCCGTGTCCGTACCCGGTCCCGTGCCCGGTGACGTACCCGGCCCCGTGCCCGCCGCCCGGGGGAGGAGCGGCAGTACCTCGGCACCCAGCCGCCGGACGTTCAGTTCGGTGCAGGCCAGCTCGCCCGACCCCTCCACCAGCAGGGCGAACCTCCGGACCCCGGTCCGTTCCGCGGTCGCCGCGAGCCGGTCCGCGCACAGCCCGGGCGGGCCGACCGGATGCAGCGCGCACAGCAGTTCGGTGTAGGCGTGCGGGTCGCGCATCCCGCGCGTCCTGCCGTCCACGGTGGTGTGCGCGCCCAGCCCCTGCCGCAGCCAGCCCGGCATCGCCTTGGTGAGGACCTCCACGGCCTCCGCGCGGGTGTCGGCCACCTGCGCCACCCCGGCCGACACGTGCCCGGCCGCCGCCACCGCCGCCGGGTCCAGTCCGGCCGCCAGCGCCTCGCGCCGCCACAGGGTGACCATCTCCGCCTTCTCCTCGTCCCCGCAGTGCATGCCCAGCAGCATCGGCAGCCCGCGGGCCGCGGCCAGCCGCACGGAGCCGGGCGAGGTGCAGGCCACCAGCACGGGGACCGCGTCCGGCCCGGCCACGGCCTGGTCCGGGCGCGGTACGACGGGGACCTCGCGGAAGCGGTAGCGCTCGCCGTCCGCGCCGACCCGGGGCTCGCGCAGCCAGCGCAGCAGCAGGTCCAGCGACTCGGGGAAGCCCCGCTCGTACGCCTCGGTGCCGCCGCCGAAGACCTCCAGATCGACCCAGGGGCCACCGCGCCCGACCCCCAGGGCGAACCGGCCCGAGGAGGTCAGGTGCAGCAGTGCCGCCTGCTCGCCGAGGGCGACCGGGTGCGCGTTCGGCAGCACGCTCACGGCGGTGCCGACCCCGATGCGCCGGGTGCGCCCCAGCAGCAGCGCGGCCAGAGTGACCGCCGAGGGGCAGACCCCGTAGGGCACGAAGTGGTGCTCGGCCAGCCACACGTCGTCCAGCCCGGCCGACTCGGCGGTCTCCGCGGCGCGCACGGCCCGGTGGAGCGCCTCCCCCTGCCCCTGCCCCGGGAACTGGGCCGCCAGCACGAAAGCCCCCACCTGTGTCGACTCCATCGGGACCTGCCTCCTCGTCGCTTCCGGGAAACCGCCCTCGACACCGCTCTCCACGACGGGCTCAACGGTCGGTCCTTCGGAGGCAACAACGCCTGACACGTGCCGGAGGCACGGCCTGCCGGGTTTTTTTCGGATGGTGTGAGAAGTCCGCGGGGCATGCCGGCGGCTGCGGACCCCGATGGCCGGGTGCGTAGGCTGAAAGGGCAGTGTGCGCAGACGTACCGGCCGGTCCAAGGCCCCGAACAGCTCAGCGAGGTACCCGTGTCCCCGCGTCGAAACCGCCCGCGCGGCGGTGGCAGTTCCGCCCGCCGTACCGGTGGGGCACCGGACCGCTACGGACTGGAGCGCACCGACGAGTGGCGGGGCGAGGAGTGGGTGGTGCGGCAGGTGGCCGGGCAGTCCGCCGGCAAGCACTACCGGTGCCCCGGCTGCGACCAGGAGATCCCGCCCGGGACGGCCCATGTCGTCGCCTGGCAGCGGGAGGGCCGGGTGGAGGACCGGCGGCACTGGCACCGGGCCTGCTGGAACGCCAGGGACCGCCGGAGCGCGCGGCTCCAGCGGTCCCGTCAGGCACCCCGGTACTGACCGGCGCCGGCGGCCGGTACTGACCGGCGCCGGTCAGACGTCGCGGGTGGTGGTGCGGGCGTACGCGCCGATCAGCGCGGCCAGGGTGACCAGGGCCAGCAGCCCCAGCAGCGGCCAGCCGGTGCCGGTCGAGTCGCCCTCCATCGGCAGGCGGAACAGCGAGGACAGGCCGTTGAGCGCCGAGTACTCGCGCAGCTTCTCGCCGAACTCCCGCACGCTCTCGGTGAAGAGGAACAGCGAGACGATGAAGGGCAGCAGCACCAGCCCGAGCATGCTGGTGATCGCCCCCGGTGTGCTGCGCAGCAGTGCGCCGACCGCCAGCGACAGCAGCCCCAGCAGCGCCACGTACAGCGCGGCGCCGACCGTGGCGCCCAGCCACTCGCCGCCGGTGGCGACGGCCTCGCCGGCGCTGATGGTCTCCCCGTTGAACGAGTCCGCGGAGGCGAACTGGGAGACGGGCTTGCCCTCGACCGCCGCCGACTGCATCAGCGCGGTCAGCGTGCACGCGATCAGCGTCGTCGTGAAGGACAGCAGGAAGAAGACGACGGCCTTGGCGGTGAGCACCCGGGCGCGCTGCGGACAGGCGGTGAGGGTGGTGCGGATCATGCCGGTGCTGTACTCGGAAGTGATCACCAGCACCCCGAGGGTGATGACGCACAGCTGACCGAGCATCAGGCCGAAGAACCCGCCCGCGAGCACCGGGGCCCCGGCGGTGTCCTCGGTGCCCAGGCCGATGGCGACCAGCGCGCCGATGCCGACGACGAGCACGAACATGACGGCGAGCGTCCACACGGTGGACCGCACCGAGCGGATCTTGGTCCACTCCGAGGCGATGGCGTGTCCGAGGTGGGTGGTCACCACGGGGATCGGGGAGGCGTAACCGGGACCGGTGCCGGGACCGGGGCCGCCGGTCCAGCCGGCCGGGGGTGCCGCCTGCGGGACCGGGGGGGCGGCCTGGGGCTGCGGGGGAGTGGTCATCGGGCGTCCTCGTTGTCGCGCTTGGTGAGGTCGGCGGGGGCGGGCGCCGGGGGCGCGGCCGGAGCGGCGGGCGCGGCGGCCTGCTGGGGCACCTGCGGCGCGGCCGGCGGGGGCTGCCAGCCCTGCGGCTGGGCCTGGGACGGGGCCTGGGGGGACGCCTGCGGGTTCTGCGGCGGCACCGCGTACGGGTTCGGCTGTCCCGGGCCGCCCGGGGCGGGCGGCGCGTAGGGATGCGCCGGGGCGGCGCCGTGCGGCGGCGGCCAGCCGGCGGCACCACCAGCGGCACCGGGGACCGCGCCGGGCGGCGCCGCGTACGGGTTGGGCTGCCCCTGCCCCGCCGGTCCCAGCAGCCCGGCCCGCTGGTCCTCGGTGGAGCGGTAGTCCACCGCCCCCTGTGTCATGCGCATGTAGGCCTCCTCAAGGGAGGCCGTGTGCGGGGAGAGCTCCCACAGCCGTACGCCCGCCCCGTGCGCCAGATCGCTGATCCGCGGCAGCGGCAGGCCGGTCACCCGCAGGGTGCCGTCCTGCTCCGGCAGCACCGCCGCGCCCGCCTCGCCGAGCGCGGCGGTCAGCTTCTCGCGCTGCTCCGGCTCGCCGTCCGGGGTGCGGACCCGGGCGAAGTCCGCGGAGTTGTGCGCGATGAAGTCCTTCACGGACATGTCCGCGAGCAGTTGACCGCGGCCGATCACGATCAGATGGTCGGCCGTCAGGGCCATCTCGCTCATCAGATGGCTGGAGACGAAGACCGTACGGCCCTCGGCGGCCAGCCTCTTCATCAGGGTGCGGATCCAGCGGATGCCCTCCGGGTCCAGTCCGTTGACCGGTTCGTCGAACAGCAGGACCTGCGGATCGCCGAGCAGTGCCGCCGCGATGCCCAGCCGCTGGCCCATGCCGAGCGAGAAGCCCTTGGAGCGCTTCCTCGCCACCTCGTGCAGGCCGACGACCCCCAGCACCTCGTCCACCCGCCGCCGGGGGATGCCGGAGAGCTGGGCCAGGCAGAGCAGGTGGTTGTACGCACTGCGCCCGCCGTGGATCGCCTTGGCGTCCAGCAGTGCCCCCACCTGCCGCGGGGCGTTGGGCAGCCGGCGGTACGGGAGGCCGTTGACGGTGACGTGCCCGTCGCTGGGCGCGTCCAGCCCCAGGATCATCCGCATGGTGGTGGACTTCCCGGAACCGTTGGGCCCCAGAAAGCCGGTGACGGCGCCCGGCCGCACCTGGAAGGACAGGTTGTACACGGCCGTCTTGGCGCCGTAGCGCTTCGTCAGGCCGACTGCTTCGATCATGCTTTCCGCCCCTGCTGCCTCTGCGGTTCGGGGCGTGCCGCCCCCGATGGAACTAGGAGAGTATCGGCGGCCGTCCGGTTCCCGGCCATCCGGACGGGCCGGTGCCCCGCACCGCCCGAAGCGGTACGGGGCACCGGCCCGCCGTTCGCTCTGCCGTGACCACTGCCGTCCCCGCCCGGCCCGCCCGCCGGAGGCACCCGGCGGAGCGGACCCGGGACGGAGCGGGCGGCGTCAGCGGGACTGCTGCGCGGGAACGCCGCGGCTCAGCGGCTCGTCGTCCCCGTCCGCGCCGGTCTGCCCGGTGGCGGCGACGGCCGCGCCGGTCAGCGTGGCCAGCATCTCGCGGACGTTGGTGAGCTGGGCGTTGATGCTGTCGCGGCGGTTGGTGAGCGCCGCCAGCTCCCGCTCGGACTCGCTGCGGACGCGGTCGGCCTTGGCGTTGGCGTCGGCCACGATGTCCTCGGCCTGGCGCTGGGCGGTCTCCACCGTCTGACGGGCGCGGCGCTCGGCGTCGGTGCGCAGCTTCTCGGCCTCCAGCCGGAGCTGCTCGGCGCGGTGCTCGATCTCCGCCAGCCGCTTCTCCGCCTTGGCCTGGCGGGAGGCGAGGTCGCGCTCGGACTGCTCGCGCCGCTTGGCCAGGTTGGTCTCGAAGTCCGCGGCGGCCTGGGCGGCCTTGGCCCGGGTGTCCTCGAAGAGGGCGTCGGCCTCCTCACGCTTGGCCTGGGCGTCCTTCTGCGCGTCGGCGCGCAGCGTGGCGGCCTCGCCCTTGGCCTTCTCGACGATCCGGACGCCCTCGTCCTCCGCCTTGGCCTTGCGGTCGGAGGCGTACGACTCGGCGTCGTTGCGCACTTGCTGAGCGGCGGACTCGGCCAGCTCGCGGTGCTGCTCGGCGGCCCGGCGGGCCTCCTCGCGCAGGTCCTTGGCCTCCTCCTCGGCGAGGCGGAGGATCTTCTCGACCCGGGCCCCCAGTCCGGCGTACGACGGCTCGGAGTCGTTGATCTGGGCCTGGGCGTTCTGCGTCTCGAGGTGAAGCTCCTCGATGCGCTTCTCCAGGGACGCGATACGGGCCAGCGCGTTGTCACGGTCGGCGACGAGCTTCGCGATGCGGTCGTCCACCTGCCCGCGGTCGTAGCCACGCCGCACGAGCTCGAAGCCGAAAGGAGAGGTGTTGTCGCTCATGGGGTTCCTGTCGAGTCAGACGGGGTCGGACGGGAGAGTGATAGTGGGAATCCTAGGGGCGAAAGCGGCGTGTCACCGAGAAGATGCCGGTTTGATATGGAGAATGTACGCCCGTTCGAGTGGTTCAGTTCTTGCCCTGCTTGCTGTTCGCATGTGCGGCTCCTGCTCCGACTCCGGCCTTCACCACGCCGTTTGATCCCCCGTCGGCTCCTTTTCCGCTCTTGTCGCCCTTGCCGCCGCCCCCACCGCGGGCACCGGGTGCCTCGAAGGATTCCAGCGCCTCCAGCACGTCCTGGACGCGGGAGATCTCGGTGTTGATGTCCTCGCGGCGGCGGGTCAGCACCTCCAGCTCCCGTCTGCCCTGCTCCAGGGTCCGCTTCGCCTCCGCCTCGGCGTCGGCACGCAGCCGCTCGGCCTCCCGGATGATCGCGGCCTTCTTCTGCTCGGCCTCCTTGAGCAGCCCTTCGGCCTTCCGTACCGCCGCGATACGGACCTTGCCCGCCTCGGAGTCCGCGTCCGCCAGCGTCCGGCGGGCCTTCTCCCGGGCCTCGGCGAGCTGTTCGTCCGCGGCCTTCACCAGCTTGTCCACCCGCTCGCCGGCGGACCGCACCGCCTCGGCCGACTCCCGGCGCGCCCGGTCGTGCAGCTCCTCGACCTCCGCCTCGATGCGGGCCCGCAGCTCCTCGGCCCGCTCCCGTATGGCCGTGGCGTCGCGGCGGGCCTCCTCCAGCATGGTGTCGGAGTCGCGGCGGGACTTCTCGACCAGGCCGGTGCTCTCGCCCCGCGCCTCGGTCATCAGCCGCTCGGCCTCCCGGCGGGCGGCGCCGACCATGGTGTCCGCCTGCTCCTCGGCGGCGGCCGCGATACGGACGGCCTCCTCCCGGGCCCCGGCGACGAGCCGGTCGGCCTGTTCGGCCGCGTCGCCCAGCTTCCGCGCCGCCGCCTCCCGGGCCTCGTCCCGGATCCGGTCGGCCTCGGTACGCGTCCGCTCGGCCTCCTGGTCCGCGCCGGTGCGGACCCGCTCCGCCTCGGCGATCGCCTCCGAGACCGTGCGCTCCGCCAGCGACTTGGCGGCGTCCGTCTCCTCCTTCGCCTCCCGGCGCAGGGTGGCCGCGGCGTGCTCGGCCGCGGACCGCAGACCGGCGATCTCCTCCTCGGCCTGCTCGTGCATGCCCGCGACCGAGTCGCGCACCTGCTGGGCCTTCTGCTCGGCTGCCGCGACCAGTTCGCCCGCGTGCCGCTCGGCCTCGACGACCAGCCGCTCGGCCTCGGCCTGCGCCTCCTCGACCCGGGTGCGGGCCGAGGCGAGCAGGTCCTCGCTCTGCTCCCGGGCCTGGGCGCGCTCGCGCTCGGCGTCCGCACGGGCGTCGGCGAGCAGCTCCTCGGCCTCGCGCCGCCGCCGCTGCGCCTCCTCCTGGGCCGCGGACAGCGCCTCGGCCGCCTCCGCGCCGATGCGTTCGGCCGCGGTGGAGGCCTCCGCCCGCACCCGGTCGGCCGTCTCCTGCGCCTCGGTGCGCAGCCGCTCGGCCTCGGCCGCCGCCTCGCCGCGCAGCCGTACCGCGAGGGCCTCGCCCTCGGCCCGGGCCTGGGCGGCGTCCGAGACCGCCTCGGTGCGCAGCCGCTCGGCCTCCTCCTCGGCCTGCTCCCGCAGGACCCGCAGCCGTTCCGCCGACTCCGTGCGCAGCCGCTCCGTCTCGGTACGGGCCTCCTCGCGCAGCCGCTCGGCCTCGGCACGTGCCTCGCGCAGCCGCTCCTCGGCCGCCGTCAGCCGCTCCTCGGCCTCGGTGCGCAGCCGCTCCAGCTCCGCGTCCGCCTCGGCCCGGCGGGCGCGTACGGCCTCCTCGGTCTCCTCGCGCAGCCGCTGCCCGGCCCGCTCGGCCTCCGCGCGGGTCTCCTCGGCCTGCCGCTCGGCGTCCGTACGCAGCTGCTCGGCCTCGGCACGGGCCCGCTCCAGCGCCTCCTCGGCCTGCCGGCGCAGGCCGGCGGCCCGCTCGATCGCCTCGGTGCGGACCCGCTCGCTCTCGGCGGTGGCGGCGCCGCGGGTCTCCTCGGCGTCCGCCTTGGCCTGGCTGAGCAGTTCCTCGGCGCGGCTGGCCGCCTCCTCGATCTGCTGGACCGCCTCGCGGCGGGCCTCGCCG
Source organism: Streptomyces carminius (assembly GCF_002794255.1). Classification (GTDB taxonomy): domain Bacteria; phylum Actinomycetota; class Actinomycetes; order Streptomycetales; family Streptomycetaceae; genus Streptomyces; species Streptomyces carminius. Next base: position 213,856 of record NZ_PGGW01000060.1, on the reverse strand, counting down.
CGGATCCGCTCACCCTCCCCGACCGCGTCGGCGCGCAACTGCTCCGCCTCGCCGCGCAGCCGCCGCGCCTCCTCCTGGAGTTCGACCGTCTTGGCGCGGTACTCCTTGGTGTCGTCCTGGGCCGCGCCCTTGAGCTGCTCGGCGAGGTCGTGCGCCTCGGCGCGCAGCCGGTCGGCCTCCGCCTCGGCCTCGGTGCGCAGCCGCTCGGCCTCCTCGGCGGCGGCCCGGGTGGTGGACTTGGCCTCCTCGGCCGCCTTGGTGAGCACCTCCTCGGCGGTACGGGCGGCCTCGGCGAGCTGGGCGGCCGACTCCTCGGCCGACACCGCCCGGGCGGTCTCCTTCGCCTCGGCGATCAGCCGCTCGGCCTCGGCACGGGCGTCGGCCCGCACCTGCTCGGCCTCCGTCTTGGCGCTCTCCGCCTCCTTGGTCGCCTCGGCGACCAGCCGGGCGATCTCGGCCCGGGCGGTACGGCCGCGCTGCTCGTTCTCCGCCTCGACGTCGGCCAGCCGCCTGGCGGCGGCCTCCTTCGCCTCGGTGAGGACCCGCTCGCCCTCGGCGCGGGCCTCGCGCAGCGCCGTGTCGGCCTCCTGGATCCGCTGCTCGGCCTGCCGGAGCAGACCGGCGGCCTCGGCCCGGGCGGCCTCGGACTCGGTGGCGGTGGAGGTGCGCAGCCGCTCGGCGTGCTCGGTGGCCTCCTGGGCCTGGGCGCCGGCGGCGTTCAGCAGCCGCTCGGCCTCCGCGCGGGCCCGGCGCAGCAGGGCCTCGGCCTCGGTGCGGGCCGTCTCGACCTCGGTGGACAGCCGCTGCCGGGACTGCTCGGCCAGCCGTTCGGCCTCGGCCCGGGCGGCGGCCAGGGTCTGCTCGGCCTCGCCGCGCGCCTCGTCCATCAGCCGGCGGGCCTGCGCCTCGCTGCGGGAGCGCAGCTGCTCGGCCCAGGCGACGTTCTCGTTGACATGGGACTCGACGGTCGCGCGGCGCTCGTTGAGCTCCTCGTCCAGCCGCTGGCGGCGGGCCACGGCCTCCGCGTGCAGCTCGGCCTCCATCCGGGCCTGCCGCTCGGCGTGCTCCTGGAGGATCCGCTGGGTCTGGGCGCGGGCCTCGCGCAGTTCGCGCTCGGCGTCGGCGCGCAACTGCTCGGCCTGGAGCTGCGCGTTGCGCAGCAGCTGTTCGGCCTGGTGGGACAGGTTGTCGTAACCGGCCGGGCGCGCGGCGAGAGCGCGGCGCGCCTCGTGCAGCTTGGCGCGCAGCACTTCGACCTGGTAGCCGAGGTCGTCGGCGTGGTCGACCGCCTTGTCCCGCTCGTCCTTCAGCCGCTTCATCTCGGCTTCGAGCCGGGACAGGTGGTCGTCAGCCTCGTAGCGGTCGTAGCCCCGCACTGCGCGGTCCCATCCGTCCCCTGGTCGTGGTGAAGGTGAACTGACCCCTCGGAGAAATGGTGTCAGATCATCGGCGGAACCTGGGACGGACCCCAGTCAGCCCGCAGCCCCGGCCGAACGGCCACTCTACCGGCCGGGGGAGCCCACGTCAGTGTTGTACGGGAGCGGAGGTGACCAGTTCCGTGAGGACGCCGTGGCAGTCCTTGGGATGCAGGAACGTGATCCGCGACCCCATCGAGCCGGTGCGCGGCTCGTCGTACAGCACGCGTACGCCCTTGCCGCGGATGGCCTCGGAGTCCCCGTCGACGTCCGCGGTGCCGAAGGCGATGTGGTGCACACCCTCGCCGTTCTTCGCCAGCCACTTGGCGACGGTGGAGTCCTCCCGGACCGGTTCCAGCAACTGGAGGTAGGAGGCACCGCCGTCGTCCGTGCCGTTGATCCGCAGCATGGCCTCACGCACCCCCTGCTCCTCGTTCACCTCGGTGTGGAACACCTCGAAGCCGTAGGTGGCACGGTAGAACTCGACCGTCCTGTCCAGATCGAAGCAGGCGATCCCGATGTGGTCGATACGCGTCAGCATGACAACAGTGGACCGCCTGACGGTGCGGTTACGCAACGTGCGCACGGTCACACCGACCGACCGGTGACCTTGGCCGGTACCGCTCAGTACATTGGCGATAAACCCTCGTTAACTCCCGCTCCGAAAGGGGCCGCACCGTGACCGAAAAGACGAACGCCAGGACCAGCGGCAGGACCGGCGCGGCGTCCGCGACCACCTCCGTGATCGTCGCCGGTGCCCGTACTCCCATGGGCCGCCTGCTGGGCTCGCTGAAATCCTTCTCCGGAGCCGACCTCGGCGGCTTCGCCATCAAGGCCGCCCTGGACCGCGCGGGCATCGCCGGGGACCAGGTCCAGTACGTGATCATGGGACAGGTGCTGCAGGCCGGGGCGGGACAGATCCCGGCCCGCCAGGCCGCGGTGAAGGCCGGCATCCCCATGAACGTCCCCGCCCTCACGGTCAACAAGGTGTGCCTCTCCGGGCTGGACGCCATCGCCCTGGCCGACCAGCTCATCCGCGCCGGTGAGTTCGACGTGGTCGTCGCGGGCGGCCAGGAGTCCATGACGAACGCCCCGCACCTGCTGCCCAAGTCCCGCGAGGGCTTCAAGTACGGCGCGGTGCAGATGCTGGACGCCATGGCGCACGACGGTCTCACCGACTCCTTCGAGAACGTCGCCATGGGCGAGTCCACCGAGAAGCACAACACCCGGCTGGCCATCGGCCGCGCCGAGCAGGACGAGGTCGCCGCCCGGTCCCACCGGCGGGCCGCCGCCGCGCAGAAGAACGGCCTGTTCGACGCCGAGATCACCCCGGTGGAGATCCCGCAGCGCAAGGGCGACCCGGTGCTGTTCACCCAGGACGAGGGCATCCGGCCGGAGACCACCGCCGAGTCCCTGGGCAGGTTGCGCCCGGCCTTCGCCGCGGACGGCACCATCACCGCCGGCTCGTCCTCGCAGATCTCCGACGGCGCAGCCGCGGTGGTCGTGATGAGCCGGGCGAAGGCGGAGGAGTTCGGCCTGGAGTGGATCGCCGAGATCGGCGCGCACGGCAACGTCGCGGGCCCGGACAACTCGCTGCAGTCGCAGCCGTCCAACGCCATCCGGCACGCGCTGGGCAAGGAGGGGCTGGAGGTCGGCGACCTCGACCTGGTCGAGATCAACGAGGCCTTCGCGGCCGTCGCGGTGCAGTCGGTGAAGGACCTCGGAATCGACCACGAAAAGGTGAACGTCAACGGTGGCGCCATCGCGCTCGGTCACCCGATCGGGATGTCCGGGGCACGGATCGTGCTCCACCTCGCCCTGGAGCTCGGGCGGCGGGGCGGCGGCACCGGCGCCGCGGCGCTGTGCGGCGGTGGCGGCCAGGGCGACGCCCTGATCCTGCGGGTGCCGGGGAAGTGACACCGGGCGCGGGTCCGCACGCCGCCCGTACCGGACGCGTACGGCGCGGCGTGCGGACCCGCGCGGCCCGTGGGCGCGGAGGAGACGGGCGGTACGGCGGCGGCCGGTGAGCGGATGGGACGATCGGCCGGTCGGCCGATGGACGGATCGTAGGGAGCGGCACGCATGGCGGTGGACGTCGCCGGACTGGTGGAACAGGCGCGGCAGGGCAGGCCCCGGGCCGTGGCCCGGCTGATCTCGCTGGTGGAAGGAGCCTCCCCGCACCTGCGCGAGGTGATGGCGGCGCTGGCGCCGCTCACCGGCAACGCCTACGTCGTCGGGCTGACCGGCTCACCGGGGGTGGGCAAGTCCACCTCCACCTCGGCGCTGGTGACCGCGTACCGCAAGGCCGGCCGGCGGGTCGGCGTGCTGGCCGTGGACCCCTCCTCGCCGTTCTCCGGCGGCGCGCTGCTGGGCGACCGGGTGCGGATGTCGGAGCACGCCGGCGACCCGGGCGTCTACATCCGCTCCATGGCCACCCGCGGCCACCTGGGCGGGCTGGCCTGGGCGGCCCCGCAGGCCATCCGCGTACTGGACGCGGCGGGCTGCGACGTGGTCCTGGTGGAGACGGTCGGCGTCGGCCAGTCCGAGGTGGAGATCGCCTCGCAGGCCGACACCTGTGTGGTCCTCCTCGCCCCCGGCATGGGCGACGGCATCCAGGCCGCCAAGGCCGGGATCCTGGAGATCGGCGACGTGTACGTGGTCAACAAGGCCGACCGGGACGGCGCCGACGCCACCGCCCGGGAACTGAACCACATGCTGGGCCTCGGCGAGGCCCGCAAGCCCGGCGACTGGCGCCCGCCGATCGTCAGGACCGTCGCCGCGCGCGGCGAGGGCGTCGACGAGGTCGTGGCGGCACTGGACAAGCACCGCGCCTGGATGGCGGAGCACGGCGTGCTCGCCGCCCGCCGCCGGGCGCGCGCGGCCCGCGAGGTGGAGACCATCGCGGTGACCGCGCTGCGCGAGCGGATCGGCGACCTGCACGGCGACCGGCGGCTGGACGCGCTGGCCGAGCGGATCACGGCCGGGACGCTCGACCCGTACGCGGCGGCCGACGAGCTGGTGACCGGGCTGACCGGGAAGTAGCCCGGAGGGGCGGCCGGTCAGCGGTCGTCGTCCCGGTCGTCGTCGCGGTCGTCGCGGTCGTCGTCGCGGTCGTCGCGGTCGTCGTCCCGGTCGTCCTGGACGTCGTCCCGGTCGAGGATGCCGCCGTTGCCCGCGTCCACCGTGATCTCGTGCCACCTGCCGTCCTCGCCCAGGATGTCGATCTCCCAGGCCGGCCGGTCGCCGTCATCGGTCGGCTCTGCGGACTCCGCCGTGCCCGGCACGGCCTTCAGCGCGGCCTCGACCGCCTTCTGGAGCGTCACCTCCGCGTCGCGCAGTTCCCACCGGTCGTCGGAGTCGTCGCGGCTGCCGTCCTGGTCGTCGCGGTCGTCGTCGCGGTCGTCGGCGCGGTCGTCGGCGTCGGCCCGCAGAGCTGCTGCCAGGGCGTCCGACGAGGTGTCGTCGCCGGCGAAGGCGAGAGTGGTCCCGCTGATGGCGAGTGCGGCGGTGGCGACGGCGGCGATGACCAGCTTGCGGTTGACGGTCGGCTTGCGGTTCATGAGGTGGTTCCTCCCGGGCTGCGGGGTCTGCGGCTGATGGGAGACACCGTCGCAGGGGCCGGCTGAAGGTTTCCTGAAACCACCTGAAGATCTCTTCAGGCACGTTCTGTCAGGCTGGGGCCGTGCGCGTACTGATCGTGGAGGACGAGAAGCGGCTCGCCCTGTCGCTGGCCAGAGGGCTCACGGCCGAGGGCTTCGCCGTCGACGTGGCCCACGACGGGATCGACGGGCTGCACCGGGCGACCGAGGGCCCGTACGACCTGATCGTCCTCGACATCATGCTGCCGGGCATGAACGGCTACCGGGTCTGCGCCGCGCTGCGCGCCGCGGGCGACGAGACGCCCATCCTGATGCTGACCGCCAAGGACGGTGAGTACGACGAGGCGGAGGGGCTCGATACCGGCGCCGACGACTACCTGACCAAGCCGTTCTCCTATGTGGTGCTGCTCGCCCGGGTCCGCGCGCTGCTGCGCCGCCGCACCCGCGGCGGGGCGTCCGTGGTACGTGTCGGAGAACTGGTCGTGGATCCCGGTACGCGGCAGGTGACGGTGGCAGGCCGGGACGTGGCACTGACCGCCAAGGAGTTCGCGGTACTGGAGTACCTGGCGGTGCGGGCGGGGGAGGTGGTCTCCAAGTCGGAGATCCTCGAACACGTCTGGGACTTCGCCTATGAGGGAGACGTCAACATCGTCGAGGTGTACGTCAGCGCGCTGCGCCGCAAGCTCGGCCCCGGCGCGGTCGCCACCGTCCGCGGTGCCGGGTACCGGCTGGTGGGCGCCGGTGCCTAGGCCGTCCCTGACCCGGCTCACCGTCCGGGCGCGTGCCGCGCTCGGCGCCACGCTCGTGGTGGCCGTCGCACTGGTGGCGGCCGGCTTCGCGGTGGTCGCGGTGTTGCGCGGCGGCCTCGCGGAGAACGCCCGGCTGCATGCCGAGACCACCGCCCGCGAGGTGGCCGCCGGGGTCGTCGACGTACCGGTGGACGAGGTGGCCGGGATGGACGCGCTGGCGGACGACGAACCGGTACAGGTGGTGGACGCCGCCGGAACGGTACTCGGCGCCAGCCGCCCGCTGCGCGGCCGTGCTCCCGTCGCCGACTTCAACCGGCCCGCGGACTCCGGCCCGCGCCAGCCGCCCGCCACGCCCTCCCCGGAGGGCCGGACCGGCGATGACGACGGCGATGACGACGGCGACGACGGCGATGACGGCGATGACGACGACGGCGGCGGCGACGCCGGCACCACCGCACCGCCCGAGGAGCCCGTCGAGGTGGACCGCAACAGCGTCACCGAGACCGTCCCCCTGCCCGTCGACGACGACGGCGAGGTGACCTTCCGGGAGGGCCGGGCGACCGGACTGCAGGACTTCCGGCTGGTCGCCGTGCAGAGCGTCACCCGCGACCGGGTCCCCGTCACCGTCTACGCGGGCGCGTCCCTCGCCGAGCAGGAGGAGGCGGTGTCCACCGTCGGCAACGCCATGCTGACCGGGCTGCCCGTGCTGCTGGCCGTGGTCGGGGGGGTCACCTGGCTGGTGACCCGCGGTGCGCTGCGGCCGGTGGAGGGCATCCGGCGGGAGATGGCGGCCATCGCGGCCGGCACCGACCTGTCCCGGCGGGTGCCCGAGCCCGCCACCGGGGACGAGATCGCGAGACTGGCCCGGACCACCAACGAGACCCTGACGGCCCTCCAGGCGGCCGTCGAGCGGCAGCGCCGCTTCGTCGCCGACGCCTCGCACGAACTGCGCAGCCCGATCGCCTCCCTGCGCACCCAGCTGGAGGTGGCCGCGGCCCACCCCCGGCTGCTCGACCTCGACGGCGCCGTCCACGACACCGTACGGCTGCAGGACCTCGCCGCCGACCTGCTGCTGCTGGCCCGGCTGGACGCCGGGGAGCGGCCGGGGGACAAGCGGGTGGCGCTGGACGCGCTGCTGCGGGAGGAACTGGCGCAGCGCCCCGCGGACCGGGTCCCCGTGACCGTAGCTGAGCACCGAGGATCCCTCCCGGAGGTGACGGGCTCCCGCGGCCAGCTCGCCCGGGTGCTGGGCAATCTCCTGGACAACGCGCAGCGCCACGCGGAGCACGGGGTCCGGGTGGGCGTGCGCCGCGAGGGCGGGCAGGTGGTGCTGGAGGTCGCCGACGACGGCACGGGCGTCCCGGAGGCGGAACGGGAGAGGGTCTTCGAGCGGTTCGTGCGGCTCGACGACGCGCGCAGCCGGGACGACGGCGGGGCCGGACTGGGGCTGGCCATCGCCCGGGACGTGGCGACCCGCCACGGCGGCACCCTGACCGTCGGCCGGGCCCGGGAGGGGGGCGCCCTGTTCACGCTGCGGCTGCCCGTAGCCGGACCCTGACGGCGCGCCGCGCCTTCAGGGTCCGGCCCGGTGCCGCGGGCGGCCGGGAGCCCGGGCACGGGCCCCGGCTACCCGCGACCCGTGCCCCCGCCGCACGGACGCGCCCACCGGGGCACCTCGCGGCCCTTCCGGGCGTCGGCGCCGCGGACGGTTCGCCCTGTCCGCTGCCGCCCCTGCCGCCGCCGGGAGGCGCCCCGCGGCGCGTCGGCCGGGCCACCGGGCAGGCACCGGGCAGGGGCCCGGTCAGTACGGCTCCGGCCGTCCCGCGGCCGCTCCCGCCGGGGAGGGGCCACCGGTCCCGCCTCCGGCGGGGCGACTCCGGCACCAGGGCGCCCCGCCTCCGGGCGGACCCCGCTCGCACGGGCGCTAACCGTTCCAGGCGAGTTCGTCCGTACCACCCTCGTCCCACTTCAGGCTGATGCTGTCACCGTCCGGGGACTTGGTGGCGGTGGCGGCGAGGTACTTCTCGTCCTCGCCCCGCCCGCATCTGACCGCCAGCCGGAAGTCGTCGCCCTGGTTCTGGCCGACGCCCAGGCACAGGCCCTCGCCGTCCGGGTCGATCCAGATGGCGGAGTTCTTGCCCTTCATCTCCCCGCTGTCGAGCTTCGCGCCGATGGTCAGGGTCTGGCCGGCGTCGGCCTGCCACTGCCCGAGGAAGTCGCCGCGGTCGGCGGGCGGCGGACCGACCGGCTCCTCGGTGTCCTCGGCGTCCTCGGTGGGGTCCCCGGCGAGCGGGTCGTCGGTGGCCTCGGGCTCCGCCGAGGGCTCCGCGGCCGGGTCGGAGGCGGAGGAGCCGGTGGGCTCCGGGCTCACGGAGGTGCCGGCGGCGGGCTGTTTCCCGTCGTTCCCGTCGTCCCGGACCGCCAGATACGTACCGCCGCCGATGAGGGCGAGCAGCACCACGGCACCGCCGACGATGAGGGCCACCTTGCCCCGCGCGCCTGAGCTTCCGCCGCCCGGCGGGGGCGGTGGCGGCCAGGCGCCGTACGGGCCCGGCTGCCCGTAGGGCTGCTGAGGCTGCTGGTACGGCGACTGCGGCTGCTGGTACGGCGGCTGCTGGGGCGGCGGATACGCGTAGCCGGGCTGCCCGCCCGCGGGGTACGCCGGAGGGCCGGCCGGCGGCGGGTTCTGCGGCGGGGGGCCGCCCGGGGAACCGGGGGCGCCGTGGCCGTCGGGGGGCGGCGGGGGCCAGCCGGGGGGCTGACTCATGTCGGTGGTCACCTCTTGGGGCGGATCCGGCGGCGGACGGCCCTCCCGCTCGTCCGGTGCCGCGTTCCCCCGGAAAGACACCGTCAGCCACGGACCCGTCGGGTCTCGTCGGTCACGGAGACTGAGCGGGCCGGTCCATCATCCACCACCACCGGCCGCCGACACGCGGGGGTCGCCGGCTCAGCCGCGGCCGCGTACCGACCGCAGGTGCTCGGCGACGGGCGTCAGCGCCTTGTGCAGGCCGCCCAGCGCCTCCGGGGGGAGCAGATCGATGAAGTGGCGCCGCACCGAGGCGACATGATGCGGCGCCACCTCGCTCATCGTCCGCCAGCCGCGATCGGTGAGCACCGCGAACAGCCCGCGCTTGTCGGACTCGCAGTTCTCCCGGCGCACCAGCCCGGCCTTCTCCATGCGGGTGATCTGATGGGACAGGCGGCTCTTGGACTGGCGGGTGGCGGCGGCCAGATCGCTCATCCGCATCCGGCGGCCGTCCGACTCGGAGAGGTTCACCAGGATCTCGTAGTCGTTGAGGGTCAGACCGAACGGCTGGAGATCCCGCTCCAGCTGGTACATCAGAAGCCTGTTGACATCGAGGTGCACGCGCCAGGCGTGCTGTTCCTCCTCGCTGAGCCAGCGGGGTTCCTTGTCGGTGTCCATGAGGGTGGACTCTATCCGGCCCTTCGCGGCCGGACCTGCCGAGAGCCTCTTACCGGCGGTAAACCACCCACTACAGACCGAAGCGCCGCTGAATGCTCCCGAACTGTCCCGGAAGCTGCGGGAGCTGCTGCCCGCCATGACCCCCGCCATGACCTCCGCCCGGCCCGCCGCCGGGGACGCCCGGCTCGTTCGGGGCGGCACCGGTGGCCCGCTCCTCCATCAGCACCTCGGTGGACTGGATCAGCACCGTGCCCGTACCGACGAAGTCGAACTGGTGCTCCTCGCCGGAGGTCCCGCCGAACCCGGTGACCGCCCGCAGTCCGCCGAGGACCCCGCGCATGTACCCGTGGTCGTAGTGGTGGCAGGGCGAGGGGCAGTCCGCCCAGCCCACCAGCGCCTGCGGGTCCACCCGGACCGGCGGCTCGACGAAGTGCACCTCGCCGTTGGAGGCAGCCACGAACTTCCCCGTCCCGAGCAGCGTGACGAAGCCGGGGATGATCGACTGCTTCAGCGACAGACTCGGCTCGAAGGCCAGCAGGTTGCCCGAGCGGATGGTGAGGTTGCCGTCCTGAAGGTCGTAGGAGTTCACGTCGAACGCCCGGTCGGCGAGCAGCATCCTGCCCTGGCCCTCGGCGACCACCCAGTCCGAGGCGTGCAGCGGGGAGTGGAAGCTGGTGGCGACCAGGCGGTCCAGCGGGCCGTGGCCGATGCCGTTGAAGCTGATCTGCCCGTAGTAGGCGATCATCTTCCCCTTCTGCAGGAACCACTGCCCCCGCAGGTCCACACAGAAGGTGTACGCGTTGACGTTGTCGTTCGACGGCAGGGTGTGGGCGTCGTGGACGACCGGACCGTTCACAGTTTCTCCTCGCTCGCCTGCACGAACACCATTCCCTGGCCGGACAGCTCCAGTTGGAACGCCTCGCCCGAGCCGCGCCCGACCATGTCCCGCCAGCCGAGCGCGGTGGAGAGCTTGTTCTGCACGTTCCCGTGGTGGGCGACGTACGCCTGCGGGTCCACCCGGACGGGGTTGCCCGGGGTGACGGGGAGCTGGATCACCCCGCCGTGCGCCATCACCGCCACCGAGCCGTGGCCCTTGAGGGTGGTGGTGAACAGGCCCTGCCCGGTCACCTGGCCGCGGACCATGCCCATGACCCCGCCCTGGGAGCCCATGAACATCGTGCCCTGCTCCAGTGTCCCGTCGAAGGCGAGCAGCCGGTCGGCCTCCACACAGAGGGTGTCGCCGGCCAGCTCGATCACCTCGACGTGGTGGCCGCCGTGGCCGAAGAGCACCGTGCCGTCGCCCTCCACGGTCATCAGCGGGGCGGCCTCGCCCGCCAGCCGCCGCCCGATCATCGAGCCGATGCCGCCCTGGCCGCCCTGCGCGTTGGGGGTGAAGGTGACCTGGCCCTGGTACGCGATCATCGCGCCGCGCTGGCTGAACAGCCGCTGCCCGGGCGCCACCCGGGCCTCGATCATCTTGGAACTGATCTCCCGGAACGGCACTACACGTCACCCCCGATGGTGTTCCGCTCGCTCGGCTGCACGTAGACCAGCCCGTCGCCCTCGAAGCGGAGCTGGAAGGACTCGCCCGAACCCTCGCCCATGAACGTCCGGAAGTTCACCCCGGACTGGAAGTGCTGCCGGAGGTTCCCGGTGTGCGCCACATACGCCCCCGGGTCCACCTGGAGCGGGGACTGCGGGGTGACGCGCAGCACCACCGCGGGGCCGTCCGACATCAGCGCCGCCGTGCCGTGCCCCTCGACGGTGGTGGTGAACAGGCCGTTGCCCTGGGCCGCGCCGCGCGTCCCGGTGAAGGTGGTGCCGGTGCGCAGCGAGCCGTCCACACAGAGCAGGTTGCTCGCCTCCACCTGGAGCTTCTCGCCGTTGAGCGCCACCAGGCTGATCTCGCTGGCGCGGTCGGCGAGGTAGCAGGTGCCCTGGCCCTTCACCTCCATCAGCTCCATCTGCTCACCGGTGAGGCGGCGCGTGACCATGCCGCGCAGGCCCTCACCGCCGCCGGAGAGCTTCTTGAAGGCCATCTGGCCCTCGTAGGCGACCATCGCGCCGTTCTTCGCCCGGACCGTGTCACCGGTCAGGTCGACGGCGAGCACCTTGCTGCCTTGGAGTCGGAACTGAGCCACATGACGCAATCTACCCGCATGCCCGCGCCGGGCGGGAGGCTGTCACAATGGCAGAGCTTGTGCATCCCTTCACAAAGGATCTCCCCGTGGACCTCAAGACTGCTTCAGCGCTGCGCCGTCTCCGGCTGGTCTCCACCCCGGAGGCCGTGTCCTTCCTGGTGCTGCTGGTGTGCTCCGTGCTCAAGCGGACGACGGACTTCAACGCCGTGCCGGTGATGGGCGCCGTCCACGGCGTCCTCTTCGTCCTCTACGTGCTCTTCTGGGTGGACGCCTGGAACCGGGCCCGGTGGCCGATGGGCCGGGCCGCCCTCTACCTGGTGCTCTCCGTGCTGCCCGGCGGCGGCTTCTACGCCGACAAACTGCTGCGCCGCGAGACCGAGGACAGCGTGATCGCCGCCCGGGCCCGGGCCGAGCACTCGCGCCGGCAGTCCGAGCAGCCCCGGACGGGGGCGGTGGACGCGTGATCGTCGCCTTCTCGGTCACCCCGCTCGGCGTCGGCGAGGAGGTGGGGGAGTACGTCGCGGACGCGGTGCGGGTGGTCCGCGAGTCCGGGCTGCCCCACCGCACGGACGCGATGTTCACCTCGGTCGAGGGCGAGTGGGAGGAGTGCATGGACGTCGTGCGGCGGGCGGTGGCCGCCGTCGAGGCCCGTGCGCCGCGTGTCTCGCTGGTGCTGAAGGCCGACATCCGCCCCGGCGTCACCGACGGCCTGACCGCCAAGGTGGCGAGCGTCGAGCGGCATCTGTCCTGACCCGCGGGGCCCGGCGTACGGCCGGGTCCGGGTCCGGGCCCGGACCCGTCTCACCGGCCGCCGGCCGCCAGGGCGGCGCCCAGCGGGGTCCGCTCGTAGACCACCTGGTGGCGTACCCGGTACGAGGTGAGCAGCCCGGCCTCGCGCAGCGTCCGCAGATGGGCCGAGACCGAGGACGGGGCGAGTCCGAGCCGGGCGGCCAGCGCCGTGGTGGAGGCGGGCTCGGCGAGCGCGGTGAGCACGGCGGCGCGGCTCGGGCCGAGCAGCCGGGCCAGCGCTCCGGACGGCCCGTCGCCGGCCGCGGTCCACAGCCCGCCGACGCCGCGCGCCGGGTAGACGATCACCGGCGGTACGCCCGTCTCCCCGCCCGTGCCCCCGCCGCCGGGGAGCCGGGCGGGTCCGCACCCCGGGCCCCCCGCCGCGCCTCCCGCGGCACCTCCCACGGCGTTGGGCCACACGAACACACTCGGCACCAGGGTCAGGCCCTCGCCGCCCAGCACGCAGGTGTGGTCGTGGGGGAGCCGTACCGACAGCGTGCCGGCGGCCTCGGACCAGCTCACCCGGGGGTGCAGCTCGGCGAACAGCCGGGTCAGGCCCCCCTCGGCCAGCCGCCGCGCGTGGAAGGCGACGTCCGCCTCCAGCAGGGCCCGCAGCCGCGGCCAGTCGGGCGCGACCAGGGTCCGCCAGACCCGGTCCAGGAGCCCGGCCACGGTCCGCACGGCCCGCGCGGGGTCCGCCAGCAGGTCCCGGCCGGCCGGGCTGTCCGCCGCGCCCGGCACCCCGGCCAGCGAGCGGGCGATCTCCGCGCGGGCGGTGGCGGGGTCGGTGGCCCGCACCCGGGCGAGCTCCGCCGCGAAGGAGGGGACCGGCCCGCCGGCGGGCGGCGGGCACAGGAAGTCCGGGGTGTACCCCCGGGCCGGCATCAGCAGCCACAGCGGCTCCAGCCCCAGTTCCGCCGCCACCGGCGCGCTACGGCGCAGCCAGGGCAGGTGGTACGGGCCCGGGTGTGCCAGGGCCCGGGCGGCCCCCTGGGTCTCCCACAGCGGTGAGACCGCGAAGCGGCAGCGCAGCAGGTCGGCCCCGCCGAGCCGCAACTGGACCGGCATGCGCCACCTCCGTACGTGCTCGGGTGATGCGGCCGGTGATTCGGCCGGGGCCGAAAGACTAGGCCGTCCCGGCCGTGCCGCGCAGGCTGCCGGGCATGCCGTCCCAGTCCCGGAGCCCCCGGAGTTCCCGAAACCCCCGGATCCCCGCCGGTCCCGGCACCGCCGGGCGCGCCGGATACCGCGCCGTGTTCGCCGTACGCGAGTTCCGGGCCGTCCTCGCCGCCCATGTGCTGTCGCTGCTGGGCACCGTCGTCGCCCAGCTCGCCCTGTCGGTGCTGGTGTTCCGGGAGACCGGCTCCACCCTGCTGACCGCGCTCACCTTCGCGCTCGGGCTGCTGCCGTACGCGGTCGGCGGCGCCGTGCTCGCCCCGCTCGCCGACCGGTTCCCGGCCCGGCGGACCCTGGTGGTGTGCGATCTGTTCTCCGCCGGGTGCGTCGCCGCCATGGTGCTGCCCGGTCTGCCGCCGGCGGCGCTGCTGGCGCTCCGCGCGGCGGCGGCGTTCGTGGCGCCGCTGTTCACCGGGGTGCGGGCGGCGAGCCTGGGGGAGATCCTGCACGGGGACGCCTTCGTCCTGGGCCGTTCCCTGATCCGGATCGTCGCCCAGGCCGCCCAGATCGCCGGCTTCGCCGCGGGCGGGCTGCTGCTGGCCGTGGTGGCGCCGCGCACCGCGCTGCTGCTCACCGCGGCGGGTTTCCTCCTCTCCGCGGTGATCCTCCGCCTCGGCACCCGGGAGCGCGGCCCGCTGACCCGGGAGCGGACGGCCGGCGGCACCCGGACCCTGCTGGCCGACCGGCGGGTGCGGGCGCTGCTCGCACTGTGCTGGGTGCCGGCGGCCTTCATGGTGGTGCCGGAGGCGCTGGCCGCGCCGTACGCCGAGCGCATCGGCGCCGGAGCGGTGGGCACGGGGCTGCTGCTGGCCGCGCTGCCGGTGGGCGCGGTCGCGGCCGAGGTGGCGGCCGGCGGGCTGCTGGGGCCGGCGGCCCGGGAGCGGCTGGTGCTGCCGCTGGCCGTGCTGGTGCCGCTGCCGCTGCTGGCCTACGCACTGCGCCCCGGGCTCCTCCCGGCGCTGGCGGCCCTCTTCCTGGCCGGGCTGGGCGCGGCGTACACCCTGGGACTGGACCGCTGGTACCTGGACGCCGTGCCGCGGGAGCTGCGCGGCCGGGCGATGACCGTGCTGTCCGCGGGGCTGATGTCGGTCCAGGGGCTGGGCATGGCCGCGGGCGGGCTGGTGGCCGAGTTCGTGCCGCCGCACCGGGTGGTCGCCGGGGCGGGGGCGCTGGGCGCGGTGTGCGTGCTGGTGGTGGTCCGCGCCGTGCGGCGGCACCCCGTACCCGGGCCCGTACCCGCTTCCCGTTCCGCCCCCGGTGCCCGGGGGACGAGACGGAGCTGACCACGATGTGACCGGCCGGTATGGTCGTAGCCGTGCCGAAGCCGCTCAGTCTGTCGTTCGATCCGATCGCCCGCGCCGACGAACTGTGGAAGCAGCGTTGGGGGTCCGTGCCCCCGATGGCCGCGATCACCTCGATCATGCGCGCGCACCAGATCCTGCTCGCCGAGGTCGACGCGGTCGTCAGGCCCTACGGACTGACCTTCGCCCGCTACGAGGCGCTGGTCCTGCTGACCTTCTCCAAGCAGGGCGAGCTGCCGATGTCGAAGATCGGCGAGCGGCTGATGGTGCATCCCACCTCCGTGACCAACACCATCGACCGCCTGGTGCGGTCGGGCCTGGTCGCCAAGCGCCCCAACCCCAACGACGGCCGCGGCACGCTGGCCTCCATCACCGACCGGGGCCGGGAGGTCTGCGAGGCGGCCACCCGCGACCTGATGGCCATGGACTTCGGGCTCGGGGCGTACGACGCGGAGGAGTGCGGCGAGATCTTCGCGCTGCTGCGCCCGCTGCGGATGGCGGCGGGCGACTTCCGGGAGGACTGAGGCGACCCCCGGACGGGGCCCCGCCCGGGGGGCCGGAACCGGGCGGTTACGCTCGTGGGCATGAAGAAGAGCGTGCTGACCCGCTACCGGGTGATGGCGTACGTCACCGGTGTGCTGCTGATCCTGCTGACCCTCGGCATGGTCGGCAAGTATCTGCTGGAGGTGGACGGCGCCGAGGGCTTCACCTACGTCGTCAGCCTCGCCCACGGCTGGCTGTACGTGCTGTACCTGGTCTTCGCCTTCGATCTCGGCCTCAAGGCGAAGCTGCCGGTCCCCAGGCTGCTCTGGGTGCTGCTCGCGGGCACGGTCCCCACCGCCGCCTTCTTCGTCGAGCGCAGGCTGTCGCGCCAGGTCGAGCCGCTGGTCGTGGACGAGGGCACGGCCCCCGCCCGGGCCTGACGGGCACCCCGCACCGGCCGTCCCGCACCGGCCGTCCCGCCCACGCCCCGTCCCGCCGTACGGCCGCCGCCCGGACGCGTCACCGCGCCGGGCGGCTTTCCGTCGACAGTTACTTGGACGTCCTAGTAAATTTGTGGGCATGGACGCTGACGCCATCGCAGAGGGCCGCCGACGCTGGCAGGCCCGGTACGACGCCGCACACAAGCGGGAGGCCGACTTCACCACGCTCTCCGGGGACCCCGTGGAGCCCGTGTACGGTCCCG
This sequence comes from Streptomyces carminius, assembly GCF_002794255.1. GTDB lineage: Bacteria > Actinomycetota > Actinomycetes > Streptomycetales > Streptomycetaceae > Streptomyces > Streptomyces carminius. Next base: position 198,076 of record NZ_PGGW01000060.1, on the reverse strand, counting down.
CCCCCGGTGACACCGTCGAGGGGTTCGAACGGATCGGCTGGCCGGGGGAGTATCCCTTCACCCGCGGCCTGCACCCCACCGGCTACCGCGGCCGGGCGTGGACCATCCGCCAGTTCGCCGGCTTCGGCAACGCCGAGCAGACCAACGAGCGCTACAAGATGATCCTCCAGGCGGGCGGCGGCGGGCTGTCGGTCGCCTTCGACATGCCGACCCTGATGGGCCGCGACTCCGACGACCCGCGCTCGCTGGGCGAGGTCGGCCACTGCGGCGTGGCGATCGACTCGGCCGCCGACATGGAGGTCCTCTTCCGGGGCATCCCGCTGGGCGAGGTCACCACCTCCATGACGATCAGCGGCCCGGCGGTGCCGGTGTTCTGCATGTACCTGGTGGCCGCCGAGCGCCAGGGCGTCGACCCGGCCGTCCTCAACGGCACGCTCCAGACGGACATCTTCAAGGAGTACATCGCGCAGAAGGAGTGGCTGTTCCCGCCCGAGCCGCACCTGCGGCTGATCGGCGACCTGATGGAGTACTGCGCGCGCGACATCCCGGCGTACAAGCCGCTGTCGGTCTCCGGCTACCACATCCGCGAGGCGGGCTCCACGGCCGCCCAGGAGCTGGCCTACACCCTCGCCGACGGTTTCGGCTACGTGGAGCTGGGCCTCTCCCGGGGCCTGGACGTGGACGTCTTCGCGCCGGGCCTGTCGTTCTTCTTCGACGCGCACGTCGACTTCTTCGAGGAGATCGCCAAGTTCCGCGCCGCCCGGCGCATCTGGGCGCGCTGGATGCGGGACGTGTACGGCGCGCGGAGCGAGAAGGCGCAGTGGCTGCGCTTCCACACCCAGACCGCGGGTGTCTCGCTCACCGCCCAGCAGCCGTACAACAACGTGGTGCGTACCGCCGTGGAGGCGCTGGCCGCGGTGCTGGGCGGCACCAACTCGCTGCACACCAACGCCCTGGACGAGACCCTCGCGCTGCCCAGCGAGCGGGCCGCCGAGATCGCGCTCCGCACCCAGCAGGTGCTGATGGAGGAGACGGGCGTCGCCAACGTCGCCGACCCGCTGGGCGGCTCCTGGTACGTCGAGGCGCTGACCGACCGGATCGAGGCCGCCGCGGAGGAGATCTTCGAGGAGATCCGGGAGCGCGGCCGCCGTGCCGTGCCGGACGGTAACCACCCCGTCGGTCCGATGACCTCGGGCATCCTGCGGGGCATCGAGGACGGCTGGTTCACCGGCGAGATCGCCGAGGCAGCCTTCCGGTACCAGCAGTCGCTGGAGAAGGGCGAGAAGCGGATCGTCGGAGTCAACTGCCACACCGGTTCGGTCACCGGCGATCTGGAGATCCTGCGGGTCAGCCACGAGGTCGAGCGCGAGCAGGTGCGGGCGCTGGCCGAACGGAAGACCGGGCGCGACGACGCGCGCGTGCGTACCGCCCTGGACGGGATGCTGGCCGCCGCCCGGGACGGGGGGAACATGATCGGGCCGATGCTTCAGGCGGTGCGCGCCGAGGCCACGCTGGGCGAGATCTGCGGGGTGCTCCGCGAGGAGTGGGGCGTCTACACCGAACCCGCCGGCTTCTGATCCCGCTCCCCGTCCGCCGGGTCCGCCGGGTCCGCCGGGTCCGCCGTCCGGTCCCCGGCGGGCGCCGGAGGGGCCGCCAGACCCTGGAGCAGCAGGGTGGTCAGGGCGCGGGCCCAGCCGGGGGTGACCCGCTCCGCGCTGACCAGGCAGCGGTGGACGACCGCGCCCGCGATCACGTCGAAGACCAGGTCCACCGTCCGGGCCGCCTCGGCGGCGCCCGCCGGGCCCGGCGGGTCGGCGGGCAGCTCGCCGCGGGCCTGGGCGCGGCGGCGGCCCTCGACGACCAGGTGCTTCTGGCGGTCCACGATCGCGGTGCGGATCCGGCCGCGCAGCGCCTCGTCGCGGGTGGCCTCGGCGACCACCGCCATCAGCGAGGCCTTCGTCTCCGGGCGCTCCAGCAGCTCGGCGAAGGACAGGACGACACCCTCCACGTCGGCCCGCAGACTGCCGCGGTCGGGCAGCCGCAGATTGTCGAAGAGGACGGCCACCGCGTCCACGACCAGATCGTTCTTGTTCGCCCAGCGGCGGTAGAGCGTCGTTTTGGCCACCTTCGCGCGGACGGCCACGTCCCCCATCGTCAGCCTGCCCCACCCCAGTTCCACCAGCGCCGAGCGGGTGGCGTCGAGGATCGCGCGGTCGGCCGCGGCGCTGCGCGGCCTGCCCGTACGGCGTGGAGAACCGGCCATGACCGCAGACTCTAGCGGTGCCCGTGAGATACGCTACGGCCCGTATCGTAAAAAGCCCGGAGACGCCGGTCACCGGGCGACAGCCACGGGCGCCGGGTGGGGACCCGGTGCCGACTCGCGCCACGCTGTACGGAACGGCCCGCGGACGGGGGAAACTGGTCTCATGCAGCCACGCAACATGTCCATGAGCGGAGTGGTCGACCTCGCCGCGGTGAAGGCGGCCGGAGAGGCCAAGCAGAAAGCGGAGGAGGCCCGGGCCAGGGCCCGGACCGCCGGGGAGCAGGGCGGCGCCGGCGCCGCCCCGGACGCCTCGGTGTCCTCCCTGGTGACCGAGGTAGACGAGGCGGACTTCGAGAGGGAGGTGCTCCAGCGCTCCACCGAGGTCCCGGTCGTCATCGACTTCTGGGCCGAGTGGTGCGAGCCGTGCAAACAGCTCGGCCCGCTGCTGGAGCGGCTGGTGCGGGAGTACGCCGGGCGGCTCGTGCTGGCGAAGATCGACGTGGACCGCAACCAGATGCTCTTCCAGCAGTTCGGGGTGCAGGGCATCCCCGCGGTCTTCGCGGTGGTGGCGGGTCAGGCGCTGCCGCTGTTCCAGGGCGCCGCGCCCGAGCAGCAGGTCCGCGAGGTGCTGGACCAGCTGGTCCAGGTCGCCGAGCAGCGCTTCGGCCTGACCGGGGTGTCCGTCGGGGGCGGTGAGGGCGAGCAGCCCGCCGTACCCGAAGTGCCGGAGGACCCGGCGCTGGCCGCCGCCCACTCGGCGCTGGACGCGGGCGACCTGGGCGGTGCCGTGCAGGCGTACCGGAACGTACTGGCCGGCGACCCGGGCAACATGGAGGCCAAGCTGGGACTGGCCCAGGCGGAGCTGCTGCAGCGCGTGCAGGGGCTGGACGCGGCGCGGGTGCGCAAGGAGGCCGCGGACGCTCCGGCCGACGTGCGGGCCCAGATCCGGGCGGCCGACCTGGACCTGGTGGGCGGACATGTGGAGGACGCCTTCGGCCGTCTGGTGGAGGCGGTCAGGCGGACCGCGGGGGAGGACCGGGACGCCGCGCGCGTGCACCTCCTGGAGCTCTTCGAGGTGGTGGGCTCCGACGACCCGAGGGTGGTCGCGGCACGCGGTGCCCTTGCCCGGGTGCTGTTCTGACCTGCTCCTTCCGCACGGTCGCCACTTGTTGACATGAAGACAAACAGCGGCCGCGACTTTGCCGAAACTTGGCAATCGCGGCCGCTGTTACTTGCAGTAAGCCCACCCTGTGCTTCTCTCCGCTTTGCTCCGGCTGTGTCCGTATTCCGGGCGGGTCGCCCCGCGACCCTCCGTGTCCGTTTCGCCGCCCCGGGCAGCACTCCCGTCGTCCTCTCGTTACTCGCAAGTAACGACACCCCTTGTGTCAAGGCGTCTCATGGAGCACGATCGGCCACGCTCGGTCCGTCTCCCGCAGCCCCGGCGCAACACGCCCGGGCACCGGCGGGCGACGGGTCCCCACCGGGTGGGCCGGCGCCTCGGCGCTGGCCGTGGACAGGGGGGTCTCCGCCGCGAGGCGGAGCCTGTCCGGCAGACCGCGCGAGAGCGCGGTCACGTGGTTGTCGCTCGGGGGTGATCGCCGGTGCTTCGGAGGCTTGGGGAGACCCACCCGTCCGCGGAACGGCGCTTCCCCTCCCGAGGGCGTAGCACTTCTCCCATCCCGTCCGGGCCACGCCCGGGCCGGAGATGTACGTCCGAGAAGGAGGAAAGTCATGGAGTCTGTGGCTCGTGGCGGGACCAGATGGAAGCGGTTCGCCGTTGTCATGGTCCCGAGCGTTGCCGCCACGGCAGCGGTCGGGGTCGCCCTCGCACAGGGTGTGCTCGCCGCGTCGTTCAGCATCTCCGGCCAGCAGGCGAAGGTCTCGGTCAAGAAGCTGGACGGCAAGGGATTCATTCAGTACGGCGCGTTCGACGTCCAGCACGGCGGCAAGAAGATCCCCGTCGCCGTGTCCGCGTTCAACACCGCCGAGCTCAAGGGGCTGTGCCAGTCCGTCACCATGGCCGTGCCCGGCATCGGTGATGTCACGCTGAGGCTGGACGCGGGCAACGGCGACAAGACCGTCCTGGCGGAGAACCTCTACATCGACCTTGAGCAGCTCGATGCCGATGCCACGTTCGAGGACATCAACATCGGTATCGCGGCGGGCGACTCGAAGCAGGGTCCCGGCATCAAGGCCGGTGACAACGCGCATCCGGGCTCCTTCGCCCAGGAGGCCAGGTCGGCTCTGCTCACCGATGTCGAGCAGACGTCCTGGGCCACCAGCGCCGGCACCTTCAAGCTCTCCGGCCTTTCGATGAAGGTCTCCCCGGGCAAGAGCGCCGAGTGCTTCTGACGCGTTGAACGCCGGGAGGCGGGGGATCGCGCACCGCTCGGTCCCCCGGCTCCCCGCAGTGCCATTGATCTTTGTGACAGTTCAGCCCGAGGGAGCTGTTTTCGATGAGTGCCGAGTCGCCGGGAGCGCGTGAACGCATCAGCCGCTGGCGGCAGTCGTTCCGCATGTGGCGCTGGCAGCGCCCCTTCTGGGCGGGACTGCTGACGCTGCTGGGTGGCATACCCATCATCTACATCCCGTACGCCGACCCCAGCCTGGACCAGCTGTCCTTCCGGCTGGCCACCACCACGGGCTCCGGATCGCTGATCATCGGAGTGCTGCTGATCGTGCTGGGCCTGACCATGTGGTTCCAGCCGCACTCCCGGGTCTTCGCCGGGGTCGCCGCCATCCTGCTGGGTCTGGTCTCCCTGGTGGTCTCCAATCTCGGGGGTTTCTTCGTCGGTTTCCTGCTGACCCTGGTCGGCGGGGCCATGGGCCTCTCCTGGGTGCCCGTCAAGGAGGGGCGGTCCCCGGCCGGCGGGACGGCCGGCCCGGACACCTACCCCGGCCCGGACCCGGCCCCGGCCGGAGCCGAGAACGGACAGAACGGGGGGCACCGTGACACCTGACGAGGCGCGCCGGGACGGCCGCCGGGGAGACCGGGGAGACGGGGAAGGCGCCGCCGACGCCGGGGCCCCCCGGCGCACGAGGACCGGACCGCGGCACGCCGCGCCGAGGAAGCCGCTGCTGACCCGGCTGCACGTCCCCGCGGGCAAGGCGGTGGCCCTGGCGGCCATGCCCACCGCCGTGCTCATGGGCATGGGCCTCACCCCGCAGCTCGCCGGTGCCAAGCCGCTGCCGAAGAACCCCTTCCAGGACGGGCCGTGCGTGTCCGCGCCCGACAAGGAGGCGGAGCAGGAGAAGGACAAGAAGCGGGAGAAGGACCGGGAGAAGGCGGAGCGGACCGAACAGGCCGCGGAGCCGGAGCCCGGGAAGATCCCCGCGCCGCAGGAGTCCCCGGCCGCCGGAACCGGCGAGGACGGCTCCGGGGACGGGGACGGGGACGCGCGCAGGCGCGCACCGGAGACCGGCACCACCGCGCCGGAGCCCGCCACGGAACCGTCCGGGGCCGCGGAGGCGGCCGAGGAGGAACAGGAGCGGAACCCGCTGGACCCCCTGGGGCTGGGTGACGCCCTCGAGGACCTGCTCACTCCGGACGACCGGAGCGAGCGGCAGGAGACCCCGGAGACCGGGACCGCCTCGTCCGGCTCGCCGGAGCCGTCCACCGGTACCTCCGACACCCCGGTGAAGGAGGCCGCCGAGAAGGCCGGTGAGGAACTGGAGGAGGCCGCCGAGAAGACGCGGAAGGCGGCCGGAGACGACAAGGGGACCGCCAAGGAGACCGCGGAGGACGCCGTCGGGAAGGCCGGAGACGCGGAGGCGGGCGAGAAGGCCGCAGGGGACGCCGAGAAGGCCGAGGACGCCGGGGAGACCGGCGAGGACGCCTCCGGCAAGGAGCCCTTCCCCTGCCCCACCTACGACGCCCGGGCACTGGCGGACGCCGAGGAGGAGCCGACCGAGGCCCTGCTGCCCGACGCGCCGTGGCGGCTGGAGACCAGTCTCCTGACGCTGCACGGACTCGACTACCACGGCATCGTCAAGGTCCGCACCTACGGCGGCAAGATCAAGAACGTCCTGAAGTTCACCGCCTCCGCGGTCGACATCCGGGACCTGCACCAGATCGTCGAGGGCCCCGGCGGCACCGCCGGACACGTCCAGGCGGCCAGGGGGAGCACGTCCACCATCCGCGACGGCACGGTGACCATGTACACCGAGGAGCTGAAGGGCAAGCTGTTCGGCCTGATCCCGATCACCTTCAGCCCCGAGTCCCCGCCGCCGCTGAACGTCCCCGAGGTGTTCTTCACCGAGGTGTCGGTGACACAGGCCGGCCAGTTCGGCGGCACCCTGCACATCCCGGGCATGCACCTGTACAACGAGGGCTGACCGGGCGCCGGCGGACCGGCGGAACGACGGCGGCGGCCCGCGTACCGGGGAAGGTGGTACGCGGGCCGCCGCCGTTCCCGTGCCCGCACGGGACCGCCGTCAGCGCTCCTCGTTGCCCAGATGGTGCACCAGCACCATGTTGGTGGTGCCGGGGACACCGGGCGGCGAGCCGGCCGTCACGATCATGGTGTCACCGGGGTTGTACCGCTGGAGCTTGAGCAGCTCGGCGTCGACCAGGTCCACCATCTCGTCGGTGTGGTTGACGTGCGGCACCACGAAGGTCTCCACGCCCCAGCTGAGCGCGAGCTGGCAGGCGATGGAGGGCTCGGTGGTGAAGGCCAGGATCGGCTGGGCGGCCCGGTAGCGGGACAGCCGCCGGGCGGTGTCGCCGGACTTGGTGAAGGCGATCAGCGCCTTGCCGTTGAGGAAGTCCGCCATCTCGCACGCCGCGCGGGCCACCGAACCGCCCTGGGTGCGCGGCTTCTTGCCGTGCACCAGCGGCTGGAGACCGCGGGAGAGCAGCTCCTCCTCGGCGGCCTGGACGATCTTCGACATCGTCTTGACGGTCTCGATCGGGTACTGGCCGACCGAGGACTCCGCCGAGAGCATCACCGCGTCCGCGCCGTCCAGGATCGCGTTGGCCACGTCGGAGGCCTCCGCGCGGGTGGGCCGGGAGTTGGTGATCATCGACTCCATCATCTGGGTCGCCACGATCACCGGCTTGGCGTTGCGGCGGCACATCTCGATGAGCCGCTTCTGCACCATCGGGACCTTCTCCAGCGGGTACTCCACCGCCAGGTCGCCGCGGGCGACCATCACACCGTCGAACGCGAGGACGACGGCCTCCATGTTCTCGACGGCCTGCGGCTTCTCCACCTTGGCGATCACCGGCACCCGGCGGCCGACCTCGTCCATCACCCGGTGCACGTCGCGGACGTCGGCGGCGTCCCGGACGAAGGACAGCGCCACCATGTCGCAGCCCAGCTCCAGCGCGAACTTCAGGTCCTCGACGTCCTTCTCCGACAGGGCCGGGACGTTGACCGCCACACCGGGCAGGTTGATGCCCTTGTGGTCGGAGATCACCCCGCCCTCGATGACGATGCAGCGCACCCGCGGCCCCTCCACGTCGATGACCTGGAGGGCGACGTTGCCGTCGTTGATCAGGATCGCCTCGCCCTTGGAGACGTCGGCGGGCAGCCCCTTGTAGGTGGTGCCGCAGATGGTCCGGTCGCCGGGGACGTCCTCGGTGGTGATGGTGAACTCGTCCCCGCGGACCAGCTCCACCGGCCCGTCGGCGAAGGTCTCCAGGCGGATCTTGGGGCCCTGGAGGTCGGCGAGGACGCCGATCGCCCGTCCGGTCTCCTGGGCGGCCTTGCGGAGTCGGTGGTACCGCTCCTCGTGCTCCGGGTGGCTTCCGTGGCTCATGTTGAAGCGGGCCACGTTCATGCCGGCTTCGATCAGCGTTTTGAGCTGCTCGTAGGAGTCCACGGCGGGACCCAGGGTGCAGACGATTTTGGAACGGCGCATGAGGGCGATCCTATCTTTTGTTCAGTGGCGGAACGTTCCAGGGGGTGAGCCGGATCACCCCGGTCTTGCTGTGGCGCCGGTGACCAGCGCATACGTCTGGGTGGCGATCTCCAGCTCCTCGTCCGTCGGGACCACGGCCACCGCGACCCGCGCGGACGCCGGGGAGATCAGCCGCGGTCCGCCGCCGCGCGCCTCGTTCAGCTCCGGGTCCACCACCGGGCCCAGCCCCTCCAGCCCGGCGACGGCGGCCCGGCGCACCGGGGCGGCGTTCTCCCCGACCCCGGCGGTGAAGGCGACCGCGTCCACCCGGCCGAGCACGGCGAAGTAGGCGCCGATGTACTTGCGCAGTCGGTGGACGTAGACGTCGAAGGCCAGCTTCGCGGAGGCGGCGCTTTCGGCGTCCCCGGCGCCCCCTGCGTCTCCGGCGCCGGAGTCCATCCGGCGCAGGACCTCCCGCATGTCGTTGTCCCCGCACAGTCCCAGCAGGCCGCTGCGCTTGTTCAGCAGGGTGTCGATCTCGTCGACCGACATCCCGGCGACCCGCGCCAGGTGGAAGACCACCGCCGGGTCGATGTCGCCGGACCGGGTGCCCATCACCAGGCCCTCCAGCGGCGTGAGCCCCATGGAGGTGTCCACGCACCGCCCGCCCGCCACCGCCGAGGCCGAGGCGCCGTTGCCCAGGTGCAGCACGATGACGTTCACCTCGGACGGCTCGCGGCCCAGCAGCTCGGCGGTGCGGCGCGAGACGTACGCGTGCGAGGTGCCGTGGAAGCCGTAGCGGCGCACCCGGTGCGCGTCGGCGACGGCGGGGTCGATGGCGTACCGGGCGGCGTACTCCGGCATCGTGGTGTGGAAGGCGGTGTCGAAGACCGCCACCTGCGGCAGCCCCGGGGCCAGTCCCAGGGCGGTGCGGATACCGGCGAGGTTGGCCGGGTTGTGCAGCGGCGCGACGGGCACCAGCCGCTCGATCTCGGCCAGCACCTCGTCGTCGACCAGGGTCGGCGCGGTGAACCGCCGGCCGCCGTGCACCACGCGGTGGCCGATCGCGGCCAGTTCGGGGGAGTCCAGGCCGAGGCCGTCGCGGGCCAGTTCCGCGGCGACGGCCTCCAGCGCCGCGCCGTGGCCGTCGACGGCCTCCTCGCGCTCCCGGGGCGTACCGCCGGCCGGGGTGTGCCGCAGGTACGAGGTGCGCTCGCCGATCCGCTCGACGATGCCGGCGGCGGGCCGGGAGTGGTCGGCCATGTCGAGGAGCTGGTACTTCACCGACGAGGAGCCGGAGTTCAGGACGAGGACCCGGGTGCCTCTCACCGGCGCACCGCCGTCCCGCTCGTCCCGCTCGTTCCGTCCGCCCCGCTCGTTCCGCCCGGCCGCTCCTCCGGACCACCGGGCGGCGGCGACGGCGGTGCGCCCGGTTCCCGCCGGCTCTGCTGCGCCTGGACGGCGGTGATCGCCACGGTGGTGACGATGTCGGGCACCAGGGCGCCGCGCGAGAGGTCGTTGACCGGCTTGCGCAGCCCCTGCAGGACCGGTCCGACCGCCACGGCGCCGGCCGAGCGCTGGACGGCCTTGTAGGTGTTGTTGCCGGTGTTGAGGTCGGGGAAGACCAGCACGGTGGCCCGTCCGGCGACGCTGGAGTCCGGCAGCTTGGTCGCCGCGACCGACGGCTCCACCGCGGCGTCGTACTGGATCGGCCCCTCCGCCAGCAGGTCCGGGCGGTGCTCCCGCACCAGCTCGGTGGCCCGCCGCACCTTGTCCACGTCCGCCCCGGAGCCGGAGGTGCCGGTGGAGTACGACAGCAGCGCGATCCTCGGCTCCACCCCGAACTGGGCGGCGGTGGTGGCCGACTGGACGGCGATGTCGGCGAGCTGCTCGGCGTCCGGGTCGGGGTTGACCGCGCAGTCGCCGTAGACCAGCACCTTCTCGGCCAGGCACATGAAGAACACCGAGGAGACGATCGCGGCGTCCGGCCGGGTGCGGATGATCTCGAAGGCGGGCCGCAGGGTCGCCGCCGTGGAGTGCGCCGCGCCCGAGACCATGCCGTCGGCCAGTCCCTCCTGCACCATCAGGGTGCCGAAGTACGTCACGTCGGACACCAGGTCCCAGGCCAGCTCGTAGGTGACGCCCTTGTGGGCGCGGAGCTTGGCGTACAGCTCGGCGAAGCGCTCGCGCAGCGGCGAGGTCTCCGGGTCCACCACCCGGGCCCAGGCGCCCGGTCCCTCCGGGAGCTCGTCGTGGCCCAGCAGCCCCAGGTCGATGCCCAGGTCGGCGGTGCGGCGGCGGACCTCGCCCTCCCGGCCCAGCAGGGTCAGATCGCACACGCCCCGCCGCAGCAGCACCTCCGCCGCCCGCAGTACCCGCTCCTCGGCTCCCTCCGGCAGGACGATGTGGCGGCGGTCGGAACGGGCGCGCTCGATCAGCTCGTGCTCGAACATCATCGGGGTGACCCGGTCGCCGCGGGCCACCGAGAGCCGTTCGCTGAGCCGGGCGGTGTCCACCTCGTTCTCGAACAGGCCCAGCGCGATCTCGGCCTTGCGCGGGGTGGCCGTGGTGAGCCTGCCCTCCAGGGTGGTCAGCCGGGCCGCGGTCGGGAACGAGCCCTCGGACACCGCCAGCACCGGGGTGCCCGGGGAGAGCCGGGCGGCCAGCGCCATCGTCTCCTCGCCGGGCCGCCGGTCGGTGGTGAGCAGCACCGCGGCGATGGCCGGGGAGCCCGCGGAGTGCGCGGCGAGCGCGCCGACGACGAGGTCGGCGCGGTCCCCGGGGGTGAGGACCAGACAGCCCTCGGTGAGGGCGGGCAGGAAGGTCGGCAGCGTGGCGCCGCCGAAGACGAAGCCGCGCACATCGCGGGCCAGCCCGTCCGGATCCGACTGGAGGACCTCCGCGCCGAGGGCCTCGGCGACCTGGGAGACGGTCGGCGCGGCCAGCGCGGGCTCCTCCGGCAGGGCGTACACCGGCACCGGGAGCTGACCGCCCAGGGTGCGGGCGGCCCGGTGGGCGAACGCGTCGGGCACCCGGTTGGCGATCATCGCGATCACCTCGCAGCCCAGCGAGGCGTACGCGTGGTGGGCGTTGCGGACCTCGGCGGTCAGCGAGTCCTCGTCCTGCCCCGCCCCGGCCACCACGGGCAGCACCGGGGTGCCGAACTCGTTGGCCAGCCGGGCGTTGAGGGCCAGCTCGGCGGGCAGGCCGGTGTCGGCGAAGTCGGTGCCCAGCACCAGGACGGCCTCGTAGCCGCGGGCGACGGTGTGGAAGCGGTCCACCAGCAGGGAGACCAGCTCGTCGGTGCCCTTGTCGGCCAGGACGGCGGCGGCCTCGTCGTAGCCCAGGCCCATCACCGTGCCCGGCGGCTGGGACAGCCGGTAGCGGCTGCGCAGCAGGTCGTAGATGGGGTCGGGGCCGTCGTGGGCGAGCGGGCGGAAGACACCGACCCGGCCGATCCGGCGGGACAGGAGTTCCATGACCCCCAGCTCCACGACCTGCCGGCCGTCACCGCGGCCGATACCGGTCACGTACACGCCGCGCGCCACGTGCGTTCTCCCTACGTCTCGCGTTCACCGGGCCCGGGGGCCGTCCCCGGTCGCGTACCCGTGTCCGCCGCGCCGGAACCGCCGCGGAGAAGGGCCCGGAACGCGTCCTCACCAGGCGAGCCGGCCGTCCTGCGCCGGTCGCCCTCCGGCCCGGCGCCGGTCCACCGTCGACCTTACCGCCGGGCCCGGTGACGTCGCGCACCGAACGAGATGTGAGACGGGCGGCCGGGATGTGTTCAGGGCGTGAAACAATCGCCGTGGCGCACCCGAACCAGCAGCGAGCAGGAGAAACGATCCCCATGCGCATCGGAGTCCTCACCGCAGGCGGCGACTGCCCCGGTCTGAACGCCGTGATCCGTTCGGTCGTGCACCGCGCCGTGGTCGACCGGAACGACGAAGTCATCGGCTTCGAGGACGGCTTCAAGGGCCTCCTCGACGGCCGCCACCGGCCACTCGACATCAACTCCGTCTCCGGCATCCTGGCCCGCGGCGGCACCATCCTGGGCTCGGCCCGGCTGGAGCGCGGCCGACTGCAGGAGGCCTGCCGCAACTCCGAGGAGCTGCTGGAGCGCCTCGGGCTCGACGCGCTCATCCCGATCGGCGGCGAGGGCACCCTGACCGCCGCCCGGATGCTGGCCGACGCCGGGCTGCCGGTGGTCGGCGTGCCCAAGACGATCGACAACGACATCTCCGCCACCGACCGCACCTTCGGCTTCGACACCGCCGTCACCGTGGCCACCGAGGCCATCGACCGGCTGAAGACCACCGCCGAGTCCCACCAGCGCGTGATGGTGGTGGAGGTCATGGGGCGGCACGCGGGCTGGATCGCGCTGGAGGCCGGGATGGCCAGCGGCGCGCACGGCATCTGCGTGCCCGAGCGGCCCTTCCAGATCGACGACCTGTGCAAGATGGTCCAGGAGCGGTTCGCGCGCGGCAAGAAGTTCGCGGTGATCTGCGTGGCGGAGGGCGCGCGCCCGGCCGAGGGCTCGATGCCGTACGAGAAGGGGCAGATCGACCAGTACGGCCACGAGCGCTTCGCGGGCATCGGCAACCGGCTGGCCATCGAGCTGGAGCACCGGCTGGGCAAGGAGGCCCGCCCGGTCATCCTCGGCCACGTCCAGCGCGGCGGCACCCCCACCGCGTACGACCGGGTGCTGGCCACCCGCTTCGGCTGGCACGCGGTGGAGGCCGCCCACCGCGGCGACTTCGGCAGGATGACGGCCCTGCGCGGCAACGAGATCACGATGGTGCCGCTGGCGGACGCGGTGGCCGAGCTGAAGACGGTGCCGCAGGAGCGGATGGACGAGACCGAGGCGGTCTTCTGAGCCGTCCCGTCCGCCGTGCCCGCCCCGCCCGCGGCCCGGGCGGCCCCGCCGTGCCCGGCCGTCAGCCCTGCCAGCGGTAGTACAGCTCCGGCCGCCCCACCTGGCCGTACCGCGGGGTGCGGGCGGCCTGTCCGGTGCCCACCAGGTACTCCAGGTAGCGGCGGGCGGTGATCCGGTTGACGCCCACCCGCCCGGCCGCCGCGCCGGCCGTCAGGCCCGGGCCGGCGGCCGAGCGCAGCGCGGCGGTGACCGCCTCCAGGGTGGCGGCGCTCAGTCCCTTGGGCAGCGCGGTCCGGCCCGGTGCCCGCAGGGTGGCCAGCGCCCGGTCCACCTCCGCCTGACTGCCCGCCTCCGCGCCCGCACAGGTGGTGGTCGTCCGGAACCGGGCGTACCGCTGGAGCCGCTCGCGCAGGGTGGGGAAGGTGAAGGGCTTCAGCACGTGCTGGACGACCCCGAGCGAGACCCCCTCCCGTACGACGGCCAGGTCGCGGGCCGAGGTCACCGCGAAGACGTCGGTGCCGTGGCCCGCCGCGCGCAGCGCGCGCACCAGGGCCAGCCCGTGGCCGTCGGGCAGGTAGAGGTCGAGCAGCAGCAGATCGACGGCCAGCCGGTCCAGCGCCCGCCCGGCCTCCGCCCGGGAGTGCGCGATCCCCGCGACGGTGAAGCCCGGCACCCGGGAGACGTACAGCGCGTGGGCGTCGGCCGCCACCGGGTCGTCCTCGACGACCAGCACCCTGATGGGCGCCCCGCCGTCCGCGGTGCCGCCGCCGGCCGCTCCGGTCCCGCCGGTCACGCCGGGACCTCCGTGGTGCGCAGCGGCAGCCGCACGGTGAACTCCGCGCCGCCGGACGGCGCCCGGCCCAGCGTCACGGTGCCGCCGTGCCGGCGTACGGTCTGCCGCGCCAGGGCCAGGCCCAGTCCGCGGCCGGCGGCCCGGCCCTCCTTGGTGGACCAGCCGCGCCGGAACACGTGCTCCGCGGCGGTGGGATCGACGCCCGGCCCGCTGTCGCCGACGCGCAGCAGCAACTCGTGCCGGGCGGCCCGGACGGTCACCGCGACCCGGGCGGGGCCGCTGCCGCCGAAGGCGCCGTCTGAGCCGCTGCCGCTGCCGTCGGCGGTGGCGTCGAGGGCGTTGTCGATCAGATTGCCCAGCACCGTCACCAGGTCCCGGGCCGGCAGGCCGGGGGGCAGCACCCCGTCGTCCACCCGGCTGTCACCGGTGAGCACCAGCTCCACCCCGCGTTCGTTCGCCTGCGCCGCCTTGCCCAGCAGCAGCGCCGCCAGCACCGGCTCGGCGACCGCCGCGACCACCTGGTCGGTCAGCGCCTGGGCCAGTTCCAGCTCGGCCGTGGCGAACTCCACCGCCTCCCGCTCCCGGCCCAGTTCGATCAGTGACACCACGGTGTGCAGCCGGTTGGCCGCCTCGTGCGCCTGCGAGCGCAGCGCCTCGGCGAAGCCGCGCACCGAGTCCAGTTCGCCCGCCAGGGCCTGCAGTTCGGTGTGGTCCCGCAGGGTGACCACCGTGCCGCGCCGCTCGCCGCCGGACACCGGCGAGGTGTTCACCACCAGGACGCGGTCCTCGGTCAGATGCACCTCGTCCACCCGCGGTCCGGGGGCCAGCAGGGCGTCCGTCAGCGACCGGGGCAGGCCCAGGCCGGTGACATGGCGTCCGATCACGTCCGGTGCGCCCCGGCCGTCCAGGCCCAGCAGTTCACGGGCGCCGTCGTTGGCCAGCGCCACGTGCCGCCGCCCGTCGAGCATGACCAGCCCCTCGCGCACCGCGTGCAGCGCGGCCTGGTGGTAGTCGTGCATCCGGCTCAGTCCGGCGGCGTCCATGCCGCGGGTGTGGCGGCGCAGCCGGGCGTTGACCACGTAGGTGCCCAGCCCGCCCAGCAGTACCGCGCCCCCGGCCACCGCGAGCAGGACGGCCATCCGCCGCTCCACCTCGGCACTGATCCGCTCCACCGCGATCCCGGCGCTGACCAGGCCCACGATCCGCCCGTCGCCCCCCGGTCCGGCGCGGACGGGGGTGACCACCCGCACGGACGGGCCGAGGGTGCCGGTGTAGGTCTCGTGGAAGGTCTCCCCGCGCAGGGCCGGGCCGATGTGCCCCACGAAGCGCTGGCCGATCCGGTCCGGTTCCGGATGGGTCCAGCGGATGCCGCGCGGATCCATGATCGTCACGAAGGTCACCCCGGTGTCGTGGCGGACCCGCTCGGCGTACGGCTGGAGCAGCGCGCCGGGATCGGGGGAGGCGATCGCCTCCCGCACGGAGGGCGAGTCGGCGATCGCCCGGGCCGTCGCGGTGGCCCGGTGCCGGGCGGCGGCCTCGGCCTGCGCACGGTCGTCCAGATGGGTGTACAGGGCGCAACCGGCCACCACGACGGCCACCAGCACGACCTGCATCGCGAAGAGCTGGCCCGCCAGGCTGCGGGGACGGGGGAGGCGCATGGCCACCAGTCTGCCCGCCGGTCCGCCGAGCGGGACCGCCCCGGACGGGCACCGGCTTTCCGTGCACGTAATGCACACAACCGTGAACGGCGGAGCGGCCGGATGCACACTCACGCAGGACTCCCCCTGACCGGCCGGAGCCGCGACCTTCGAGGAGCCCGACGTGCCCGACGTGCCCGACGCGCCCGACCGGACCGCGCGGCCCCGGGGACGGGACCGCACCCACTACCTGTACCTGGCCGTGATCGCCGCCGTCCTGGCGGGCATCGCGCTCGGTTTCGCCGCCCCCGGGGCGGCCGGGGAACTCAAGCCGCTCGGCACCGGCTTCGTGGACCTGATCAAGATGATGATCTCGCCGGTGATCTTCTGCACGATCGTGCTGGGCATCGGATCGGTGCGCAAGGCGGCCAAGGTCGGCGCGGTGGGCGGGCTGGCGCTCGGCTACTTCCTCGTGATGTCCACCGTCGCCCTCGCCATCGGCCTGGTCGTCGGCAACGTGCTGGACCCCGGATCGGGCCTGACGCTCACCGAGGAGGCCAGGAGCGCCGGGGCCGAGCAGGCCGCGGGGGCGAGCGAGAGCACCGTCGACTTCCTGCTGGGGGTCGTCCCCACCACCCTGGTCTCCGCCTTCACCGAGGGCGAGGTACTGCAGACCCTGCTGGTGGCGCTGCTCGCCGGCTTCGCGCTGCAGGCGATGGGACCGGCCGGGGACCCGGTGCTGCGCGGCATCGGCCATCTCCAGCGGCTGGTCTTCCGGATCCTGGCCATGATCATGTGGGTGGCCCCGGTCGGTGCCTTCGGGGCCATCGCGGCGGTGGTCGGCGAGACGGGCGTGGACGCCCTGACCTCGCTGGCCGTCATCATGATCGGTTTCTACACCACCTGTCTGCTGTTCGTCTTCGTGGTGCTGGGTGCGCTGCTGAAGGCGGTGGCCGGACTGAACATCCTCACCCTGCTGCGCTACCTGGGCCGGGAGTTCCTGCTGATCCTGTCCACCTCCTCCTCCGAGTCGGCGCTGCCGCGGCTGATCGCGAAGATGGAGCACCTGGGGGTGAGCAAGCCGGTGGTGGGCATCACCGTCCCCACCGGGTACTCGTTCAACCTCGACGGCACCGCGATCTACCTGACGATGGCCTCGCTGTTCGTGGCCGAGGCGATGGGCGACCCGCTCTCGGTGGGGCAGCAGATCTCGCTGCTGGTCTTCATGGTCATCGCCTCGAAGGGCGCGGCGGGCGTGACCGGCGCCGGACTGGCCACGCTCGCCGGCGGACTGCAGTCCCACCGGCCGGAACTGGTCGACGGCGTGGGCCTGATCGTCGGCATCGACCGCTTCATGAGCGAGGCCCGGGCCCTGACCAACTTCGCGGGCAACGCGGTCGCCACGGTGCTGGTCGGCACCTGGACGAAGGAGATCGACCGGGAGCGGGTCACCGAGGTGCTGGCCGGACGCGTTCCGTTCGACGAGCGGACCCTCCTGGACGAGAACGCCGGCACCGACACCGACACCGCCGCCCGTGACACGGCCGGTGCCGGCACCCCGGCCGGGGGAGCGGAGGAGGCGGCCCCCGCCGAGAACGCTCCCCGGAGGTCCGCGGGCGTCTGACGCCTCCCCGCGTCGCCCCGGGCCCACCGTGCGGCCCCGTCCCTGCCTCCGGAGGAGGGACGGGGCCGCACGTCTGCCGCGTGCCCGCCGCGCGTCCGTGCCGTGCCCGCCCGGGCCTCAGGCCGGGACGAGCCAGATCGTCGACAGCGGGGGCAGGGTCGGGGTGATGCCGGCCGGACGGCCGTGGGCCGGGACGGAGGCGTCGGTCTTCAGCGGCTCGGGGTTGCCCACACCGCCGCCGCCGTACCGCGCCGCGTCGGTGTTGAGGACCTCGCGCCAGGCCGGCACCTCGGCCGGGACACCGATCCGGTAGTCGGTGCGGACCACCGGGGAGAAGTTGGACACGGCGACCAGGGGAGTGCCGTCCGCGGCGTACCGCAGGAAGGCGAAGACGTTGTCCTCGGCCGCGTTCCCCTCGATCCAGGAGAAGCCCGCCGGCTCGGTGTCCCGCTCCCACAGCGCGGGGGTGGCGGTGTAGACATGGTTGAGGTCGCGGACCAGCTCGCGCACCCCCTGGTGGTCGCCCGCCGCGGAGTACGCCGGGTCCAGCAGCCACCAGTCCGGGCCGTGTGCCTCCGACCACTCCGCGCCCTGGGCGAACTCCTGTCCCATGAACAGCAGCTGCTTGCCCGGGTGGGACCACATGAAGCCCAGGTACGCCCGGTGGTTGGCCCGCTGCTGCCACCAGTCGCCCGGCATCTTCGACACCAGCGACCCCTTGCCGTGCACCACCTCGTCGTGGGAGATGGGCAGGATGTAGTTCTCCGAGTAGGCGTACACCATGGAGAACGTCATCTCGTTGTGGTGGTACTTGCGGTGGACCGGCTCCTTGGCCATGTACTCCAGGGAGTCGTGCATCCAGCCCATGTTCCACTTGAAGCCGAAGCCCAGCCCGCCGAAGCCGCCCGGCCCGGTGTGGTGGGTGGCGCGGGTGACGCCGTCCCAGGCGGTGGACTCCTCGGCGGCGGTGATCACGCCGGGGCAGCGCCGGTAGACGGTGGCGTTCATCTCCTGCAGGAAGGAGACCGCCTCCAGGTTCTCCCGGCCGCCGTGGACGTTGGGCGTCCACTGCCCGGACTCGCGGGAGTAGTCCAGGTAGAGCATCGAGGCGACGGCGTCCACCCGCAGCCCGTCGATGTGGAACTCCTCGCACCAGTAGACCGCGTTGGCCACCAGGAAGTTGCGCACCTCGGTGCGGCCGAAGTTGAACTCCAGCGTCCCCCAGTCGGGGTGCTCGGCACGGGCCGGGTCGGAGTGCTCGTACAGCGCGGTGCCGTCGAAGTGGGCCAGTGCCCACTCGTCCTTGGGGAAGTGCGCGGGCACCCAGTCCATCAGGACGCCGATGCCCTCCTGGTGGAGGCGGTCGACCAGGTACCGGAAGTCGTCCGGCGTGCCCATCCGGGCGGTGGGCGCGTAGAAGCCGGTGACCTGGTAGCCCCAGGAGCCGCCGAAGGGGTGCTCGGCGACGGGCATCAGCTCCACATGGGTGAAGCCCAGCTCCTTCACGTACGCCGGGAGCTGCTCGGCCAGCTCGCGGTAGGTCAGCCCGGGGCGCCAGGACGGCAGGTGCACCTCGTAGACCGACACCGGCGCCCGGTGCGGGGCCAGCTCCGCGCGGCGCGCCAGCCACTGTGCGTCCTGCCAGACGTACTCCGACTCCTCCACGACCGAGGCGGTCGCGGGCGGCGTCTCGGTGCGGCGGGCCATCGGGTCGGCGCGCAGGGTGTGGGTGCCGTCCGGGCGGGTGATGTCGAACTTGTACAGGGCGCCCGGGCCGACCCCGGGCAGGAACACCTCCCACACGCCGCTGCCGCCCAGCGAGCGCATCGGGAAGACCGTCCCGTCCCAGTGGTTGAAGTCCCCGGCGACCCGTACGCCCAGCGCGTTCGGCGCCCAGACGGTGAAGCGGGTGCCGGGCACCCCGTCGACGGTCATGGGGCGGGCGCCCAGCGCCCGCCACAGCTCCTCGTGGCGGCCCTCGCCGATCAGGTGCAGGTCCAGCTCGCCGATGGCGGGCAGGAAGCGGTACGGGTCCTCGGTGACGATCTCGTCCTCGCCGGGCGCCTCGCCGTAGCGCACCAGCAGCCGGTACGCCGGGAGGGCGCCGCGCACGGTCAGGGGCAGCACCCCCGAGAACAGCCCGTCGCCGTCGTCGTGCAGCTCGGCCCGCATGCCCTCGACCAGGACGGTGACCGCGCGGGCGTACGGGCGCAGGGTGCGCAGCAGCAGCCCGTCGCCCACCCGGTGCGCGCCGAGCACCGTGTGGGGGTCGTGGTGGGTGCCGTGGAGCAGCCGCTGCCGCTCGCCGGGGTCGAGGGCGGGCGCCGTACCGGTGCCGTCGGCGGGGACCGCGGTGCTTGTGGCGGTGCTTGTGGCGGTGCTTGTGGTGGCGGCGGGGGCGCGGGTGCCGGGCCAGTTGGGGGCGTGGTCCTTGAGCGGCTCGGTCTGCCGGACGGCGACCGGCCCGGGCGCCTTCCCGGCCGCTTTCCCGGTGGTGGTCTTGGCGGGTGCCTTCTTCGCCGCCGTCTTCTCGGCGGTGGTCTTCCTGGCGGCGGTCTTCTTGGCGGTGGTCTTCCTGGTGGTCTTCGCCGCGGCCTTGGCGGCGGTCTTCGCCGCCGTGTCCTTGGTCGTCTTCTTGGCCGCCGTCTTCTTGGCCGCCGTCTTGGCCGTCTTCTCGGCGGCGGTCTTCTTCGCGGCTGTCTTGGCCGTCTTCTTGGTGGTCTTCTTCGCGGCGGGCCGCGCCGCCCCGGACGCGGCCGGGCCGGCGGCGTCCGGGGACGCGGCGGCGCCTTCGTCCCGGGCGCCGCCGGCGGCGGTCCGGGGGGAGGCGTCGGGCAGCGGTCGGCTGTCAGGGCGGGGGGTCACGGAAGATGCCTCCTGGTGCGCAGAGTCGTTCACGTGTCCGCGAGGCGGTGAATGGCGGACATCGGGATGGCGAGCCAGGCGGGGCGGTGCCTGGCCTCGTACAGGACTTCGTAGACGGCCTTGTCCGTTTCGTACGCGCGCAGCAGCACGTCCTCGTCGCGCGGGTCGGAGCCGGCCGCGTCGGCGTAACCGGAGCAGTAGGCGTCACGATTCTTCTCGGCCCACTCGCGCGCCCACCCGGCGTCCTCGGAAGAGGCCCGGGCGTGCTGGCAGGCCGCGTAGTCGAACGAGCGCAGTATGCCCGCGATGTCCCGCACCACCGGCTGCGGACGGCGCCGCTCGGAGATCGGACGGGCGGGCTCGCCCTCGAAGTCGATGACCGACCACCGGTCGGTGTCCCCCGCGCACAGCGCCTGGCCCAGATGGAGGTCGCCGTGGATGCGCTGGGCGGACCAGGACCGGCCGCTGCGGCCGAGGTCGGCCACGGCGTCGAAGACGGCGTGCAGCTGCCCCCGGTACGGGCGCAGGGCGGGTACGGAGGCGGCCGCGGCCTCCAGCCGCTCGTTCATGCCGGAGGCGATGAACTCCAGCTGGCGGCGGCGCAGCGCGGTCACGGGCAGTGCTTCCGCCAGGGTGGTGTGCACCTCGGCGACCGCCTTGCCCAGGGCCCGGGCGGCACCGGTGAAGTCGCCGTGGGCCCCCAGCGAGCGCAGCGCGAGCTGCCAGCCGTCGCTGGTGCCCGGCAGGAAGGGCTGGAGCACCCCCAGCGTCATCGGGTCACCCGTCTCGCCGCCGGGCCGCGCCTCGAACCAGGCGGCCGGCGCGGGCACCCGGTCCGAGCCCGCCCGGGCCAGGGCCAGCGGCAGTTCCAGGTCGGGGTTGACCCCGGGGCTGACCCGGCGGAACAGCTTGAGGATGTACCGGTCGCCGTAGACCACGGAGGAGTTCGACTGTTCCACGCTCAGCGGCCTCGGCGGGAGCCCGGTGGGGATGACGGTGCCGCGTTCGCGCTGGAAGCGCAGCGGGCCGAGTCGGCCGGGGGAGCGCAGCCGCTCCAGCAGCACGGCGGCCAGCCGCGGGTCGTGCAGCGCCTCGTACACCGTGCGGCCGCGCAGCGGCCCGTCGGCGGGATGGCCGATCAGGGACCCGGCCAGCGGCGGCGGCAGGGCGGGGCGCACCCCGAGCAGCAGCTGGTAGCAGTCGGCGGGGACCGGATGGGTCTGTTCCGGGCCGCCGGGCTGCTGGGCCCGTACGAGCAGGTGGAGCAGACCGGGCGCGGCCCCGCTCGCGCACGGCAGCAGCTCGGTGGCGGCGACCAGGGTGAAGCCGCTGACGGGCCGCCCCTTCCCGGCGAACCAGCGCTGCCGCGGAAGCCACTCGGTGAGCAGCGGCGTGAGCGAACGCAGCAGCGCCGCGCCCCCGGACTCGCGCGTGGCGACGACGGCGGCGCGGGGCGAGGAGCTGTCCGACATGACGTCCTTTCCCCGGGCACACGAAAGGTACGGCAGAGTGTCCCGGATTGCGGCTGTGGGTGTCCGGCGGTGCGGGACGTGTCGGGGAGTACCCACCGAGCGGGCTAGTGAACTTCCGAGGCGGTATCGGAGGGCATCGGGGGACATCGGGGGACACGAACTCGGCCGACCCGCGCCGTTGGTGGTGTCTTCGGTGTTGGCAATCGTGCCCACACCGGCCCGGGACTAACCCGTGACACGGGTTTTCCCCGGGCCGGTCCACCGCCGCGCGGTCGGTACGCCGCCCGTGCGCCGCCCGCCGTCAGGCCTGCTTCCGCAGCCGGAACCAGTAGAAGCCGTGCCCCGCCAGGGTCAGCAGGTACGGCAGCTCGCCCACCGGGGGGAAGCGCACCCCGCCGATCAGCTCCACCGGGTGGCGCCCGCTGAAGGCCTGCAGGTCCAGCTCGGTGGGCTGGGGGAAGCGGGAGAAGTTGTGCACGCACAGCACCAGGTCGTCCTCGTACTCGCGCAGGAAGGCGAGCACGGCGGGGTTGGACGAGGGCAGCTCGGTGTACGAGCCCAGCCCGAAGGCCGGGTTCTGCTTGCGGATCTCGATCATCCGGCGGGTCCAGTGCAGCAGCGAGGAGGGGCTGCTCATGGCCGCCTCGACGTTGGTCACCTGGTAGCCGTAGACCGGGTCCATGATGGCGGGCAGGAAGAGCCGGCCGGGGTCGCAGGAGGAGAAGCCCGCGTTGCGGTCGGGCGTCCACTGCATCGGGGTGCGCACCGCGTCCCGGTCGCCCAGCCAGATGTTGTCGCCCATGCCGATCTCGTCGCCGTAGTACAGGATCGGCGAGCCGGGCAGGGACAACAGCAGGGCGGTGAACAGCTCGATCTGGTTGCGGTCGTTGTCCAGCAGGGTGGCGAGCCGGCGCCGGATGCCGATGTTGGCGCGCATGCGCGGGTCCTTGGCGTACTCCGCGTACATGTAGTCGCGCTCCTCGTCGGTGACCATCTCCAGGGTCAGCTCGTCGTGGTTGCGCAGGAAGATGCCCCACTGGCAGCCCGAGGGGATCGCGGGGGTCTTGGCCAGGATCTCGGAGACCGGGTAGCGCGACTCGCGCCGTACCGCCATGAAGATGCGCGGCATGACGGGGAAGTGGAACGCCATGTGGCACTCGTCGCCGCCCTTGGAGTAGTCGCCGAAGTAGTCGACGACGTCCTCGGGCCACTGGTTGGCCTCGGCCAGCAGCACCGTGTCGGGGTAGTGGGCGTCGATCTCGGCGCGCACCCGCCGCAGGAACTCGTGGGTGGCCGGCAGGTTCTCGCAGTTGGTGCCCTCCTCCGCGTAGAGGTAGGGGACCGCGTCCAGCCGGAAGCCGTCGATGCCCAGGTCCAGCCAGAACCGCAGGGCGGAGATCATCTCCTCCTGCACCTGCGGGTTCTCGTAGTTCAGATCCGGCTGGTGGGAGAAGAACCGGTGCCAGTAGTACTGCTTGCGCACCGGGTCGAAGGTCCAGTTGGACGCCTCGGTGTCGACGAAGATGATGCGGGCGTCCGGGTACTGCTTGTCGTCGTCGGCCCAGACGTAGTAGTCGCCGTACGGGCCGTCGGGGTCACGCCGCGACTCCTGGAACCAGGGGTGCTGGTCGCTGGTGTGGTTCATGACCATGTCGATGATGATCCGCATGCCGCGCTGGTGGGCGGCGTCCACGAACTCCACGAAGTCGGCGAGGTCGCCGAACTCCGGCAGCACCGAGGCGTAGTCGGCCACGTCGTACCCGCCGTCCTTCAGCGGGGACTTGAAGAACGGGGGCAGCCAGAGGCAGTCCACGCCCAGCCACTGGAGGTAGTCGAGTCTGGCGGTGAGGCCCTTCAGGTCGCCGATGCCGTCGCCGTTGCTGTCCTGGAAGGAGCGGACCAGCACCTCGTAGAAGACGGCCCGTTTGAACCAGTCGGGGTCGCGGTCCTTGGCGGGCGTGTCCTCGAACGTGTCGATGACGGGTTCGTTGACGGTCATGGTGTGGGTGACCCTCCGGTCGGTGAGGACGGTCGCAGGGTGAGGATGTGCGCGGGCGCCGCACCGCGGCCCGGCTCCAGGCGCACATAGTTGTCCCTGCCCCAGTGGTAGGTCTCGCCGGTGAGCTCGTCGCGCACCGGGAAGGGCTCGGCGCCGCTCTCCTGGGCGGGAGCGAGGCCGAGTTCCGGCAGGTTCAACGAGACCGTGGCCTCGTGGGTGTGGTGGGGATCGAGGTTGACCACCGTGAGAACCGTGTCGGCGTAGGGGCGTGTACCGCGTTTCGAGTAGACGATGATCGATGGATTGTCGGAGTGGTGGAAGCGCAGGCCGCGCAGCTGCTGCAGTGCAGGGTGGCGGCGGCGCAGCCTGTTCAGCGCGGTGATCAGCGGGGCGATGGTGGTGCCCGCCCGCTCGGCCGCCGCCCAGTCGCGCGGACGGAGCTGGTACTTCTCGGAGTCGAGGTACTCCTCGCTGCCCGGCCGCACCGGGGTGTTCTCGCACAGCTCGTAACCGGAGTAGACGCCCCAGGCGGGGGAGAGGGTCGCGGCGAGCACCG
The DNA here is from genome assembly GCF_002794255.1 of Streptomyces carminius. Taxonomy (GTDB): domain Bacteria; phylum Actinomycetota; class Actinomycetes; order Streptomycetales; family Streptomycetaceae; genus Streptomyces; species Streptomyces carminius. Next base: position 174,153 of record NZ_PGGW01000060.1, on the reverse strand, counting down.
CCCGGATCTCGAAGGCGTGGCGCCCGCCGTGCTGGAGGTACTCGTTGAGGATGTCGGGGGTGTTGACGAAGAAGTTGGGCCGCATGTACGAGGCGGCGTCCCCGGTCAGCTCGGTCAGGTAGTCGGTCAGCTCGTCCCTGCCGTTGCGCCAGGTGAAGTAGGTGTACGACTGCTGGAAGCCGATCTTCGCCAGGGTGTGCATCATCGCGGGGCGGGTGAAGGCCTCGGCGAGGAAGATCACGTCCGGATCGGTCCGGTTGATCTCGGCGATCACCTTCTCCCAGAAGACGACCGGTTTGGTGTGCGGGTTGTCCACCCGGAAGATCCGCACCCCGTGGGACATCCACAGCCGCAGCAGGCGCAGGGTCTCCTCGACGAGGCCGCCCATGTCCGCGTCGAAGGCGATCGGGTAGATGTCCTGGTACTTCTTCGGCGGGTTCTCGGCGTAGGCGATGGAGCCGTCGGCGCGGTGGTGGAACCACTCCGGGTGCTCCTTGACCCAGGGGTGGTCCGGGGAGCACTGGAGGGCGAAGTCCAGGGCGACCTCCAGGTCCAGCTCGCGGGCGCGGGCCACGAAGTGGTCGAAGTCCTCGAAGGTGCCCAGGTCGGGGTGGATCGCGTCGTGGCCGCCGGCGGACGAGCCGATGGCCCAGGGGCTGCCGACGTCGTGGGGACCGGCGGTGAGGGAGTTGTTGGGCCCCTTGCGGAACGATTCGCCGATGGGGTGGACCGGCGGCAGGTAGACCACGTCGAAGCCCATGTCCGCGACCGCGGGCAGCCGCTCGGCGGCCGTGCGCAGGGTGCCGGGCACGGGCGGCTCGCCCTCCTTGACGACCGCGCCCTCCGAGCGCGGGAAGAACTCGTACCAGGAGCCGAACAGCGCCCTTTGCCGTTCCACCAGCAGCGGCAGCGGGCGGGTGGCGGTGACCGGCTCGCGCAGCGGATACCGGTCCAGCACGGCCGTCACCTCCGGCGTCAGCGCCGCCGCCAGCCGCGCGGCGACCGGGCGGGAGGTGTCGCGCAGGGCGTCGGCCGCGGCCAGCACGGCGGCCCGGGCCCCGCCGGCGCCGTCCTCGGGCACGCCTGCCGCGGCCCGCTCGTGCAGGGCGGCGCCCTCGGTGAGGGTCAGCTCGGTGTCGATACCGGCCGGGACCTTGATCCCCGCGTGGTGCCGCCAGGTGGTGACCGGATCGCCCCAGGCCTCGACGGTGTAGGTCCACCGGCCCTCCGCGTCGGGGGTCACCTCGGCGCCCCAGCGGTCGGTGCCGGGCGCCAGCTCCCGCATCGGGGTCCACGGGCCCGGCCGTCCGCCCGGATCGCGCAGCACCACGTTCGCGCCGACCGCGTCGTGCCCCTCGCGGAAGACGGTGGCCGAGACCTGGAAGGTCTCACCGGCCACCGCCTTCGCCGGGCGGCGTCCACAGTCGACGAGCGGGTGGACATCCAGTACGGGAATGCGACCGATCATGGGATCCCCTGATGGCGTTACGGGTGGTTTCGTACTTTCTATCTGTTCCACAGACCACTGACGGGCCGCGGGCATGGCCGCTCCTGTCCGCTTTCACTCGGGTGGCGTGACGGTTCTCGTTTCGGAGTGCCCCGAAAGGGCCGCAGGAAAAGAACCTGCCCAGACAGAGAGGGGGGAAAGCCGGACCCGTGTGAACTACCGGTACGTAACAGCGCACCGGGGAACGCCCCCGTCACACGGTCGCAACCCGCTCGCCGCGCACGCTTCGGATCTCCCGTACGGGCCCGTGTACCACGGCACCGAGTGCCGGAAACATGAACGCGAAGTGACACCCCGTGTGGTCATATGCGCGCATGAGCCGGATCGGCGGCGGACTCCGGTTTACCGGGCGAAAAGGGTGCCGGGCCCGCTACCGTCGAGGTGTGAAGGCCATTCGTCGATTCTCCGTCCGTCCCGTCCTTCCGGAGCCCCTACGACCCCTCAGCGACCTGGCGCGCAACCTGCGCTGGTCCTGGCACCCCGAGACCAGAGAGCTGTTCCGCTCCGTCGACCCCGACGGCTGGCGCGCCGCGGGCGGCGACCCGGTGCGGCTGCTGGGGGCCGTGTCCGCCCGGCGGCTGAACGAGCTGGCCGAGGACCGCGGCTTCCTGCGACGGCTCGCCGTCGCCGCCGGTGACCTGCACGACTACCTGACCGAACCCCGCTGGTACCAGCGCGCGGAGGGCGAGCTGCCCGCCGCCGTCGCCTACTTCTCCCCCGAGTTCGGCATCACCGCCGCCCTGCCCCAGTACTCCGGCGGGCTCGGCATCCTCGCCGGCGACCACCTCAAGGCCGCCAGCGACCTCGGCGCACCGCTCATCGGCGTCGGCCTGCTGTACCGGCACGGCTACTTCCGGCAGAGCCTGTCCCGGGACGGCTGGCAGCAGGAGCACTACCCCGTCCTGGACCCGGACGAGATGCCCCTGGAACCGCTGTGCGAGCCGGACGGCACCCCGGTCCGCCCGGCCCTGCGGCTGCCGGGTGGGCGGACGCTGCACGCCCAGGTATGGCTGGCGAAGGTCGGCCGGGTGCCGCTGCTGCTGCTGGACTCCGGGGTGGAGGAGAACGCCCCGCGCGAACGCGACGTCACCGACCGGCTCTACGGCGGCGGCAGCGAGCACCGGCTGCTCCAGGAGATGCTGCTGGGCATCGGCGGGGTGCGGGCGGTGCGCGCGTACTGCCGGATCACCGGACACCCCGAACCGGAGGTGTTCCACACCAACGAGGGACACGCCGGCTTCCTCGGCCTGGAGCGCATCCGGGAGCTGGGCGAGCGCGGCGCGCCCTTCGAGGCCGCGGTGGAGGCCGTGCGCGCCGGGACGCTGTTCACCACCCACACCCCCGTTCCCGCCGGGATCGACCGCTTCGACCGCGAGCTGGTGGCCCGGCACTTCGGCGAGGACGGCGAACTGCCCGGGGTGGCCGCCGAGCAGGTGCTCCAGCTGGGCACCGAGACCTACCCGGGCGGCGACGGCGGCGTGTTCAACATGGCGGTCATGGGCCTGCGGCTGGCCCAGCGCGCCAACGGCGTCTCCACCCTGCACGGCTCGGTCAGCCGGGAGATGTTCCGCGGCCTGTGGCCCGGCTTCGACGCCGCGGAGGTGCCCATCGCCTCCGTCACCAACGGCGTCCACGCCCCCACCTGGACCGCCGCCGAGATGCGCCGGCCGGCCCCCGGCACGGACGACGCCGGGCTGTGGGAGCTGCGCCGCACCCTGCGCGAGCGGCTGGTCGAGGAGGTGCGGCGGCGGCTGTACGACTCCTGGCGGCAGCGCGGCGCGTCTCCCGCCGAACTGGGCTGGATCGACGGGGTGTTCGACCCGGACGTGCTCACCGTCGGCTTCGCGCGGCGGGTTCCGGCCTACAAGCGGCTGACGCTGATGCTGCGCGACCGCGAGCGGTTCACCCGGCTGCTGCTGCACCCCGAGCGGCCGGTCCAGTTCGTGGTCGCGGGCAAGGCCCACCCGGCCGACGAGGGCGGCAAGCGGCTGATCCAGGAGCTGGTGCGGTTCGCCGACGATCCCCGGGTGCGGCACCGGATCGTCTTCCTGCCCGACTACGGCATGGGCATGGCGCAGCACCTCTACACCGGCTGCGACGTCTGGCTCAACAACCCGCTGCGCCCGCTGGAGGCGTGCGGCACCTCCGGGATGAAGGCGGCGCTCAACGGCGGCCTCAACCTCTCGGTGCTGGACGGCTGGTGGGACGAGTGGTACGAGCCGGACTTCGGCTGGGCCATTCCCACGGCCGAGGACGGCGCGGTCGCCGGTACGGCGGGCGGCGCGTCCGGCGGGGGCCCGCTCGGCGACAGCCCCGCCGACCGGGAGCGGCGCGACGCCATGGAGGCCGCCGCGCTCTACGGGCTGCTGGAGGAGCAGGTCGCGCCGTGCTTCTACGAGCGCGGTGCGGCCGGGGACGGGCTGCCGGAGCGGTGGATCGGGATGGTCCGGCAGACGCTCACCCGGCTGGGTCCGAAGCTGCCCGCCGACCGGATGGTGCGCGAGTACGTCGAGCGGCTCTACACCCCCGCCGCCCGTGCCCACCGGGCGATGGACACCGCCGCCGCGGAGCGGCTGGCCGAGTGGAAGGCCCGGGTACGGGCCGGCTGGCCGCGGGTGGCCGTCGACCACGTGGAATCGGTGGCCGGGTCCGTCGAGCTGGGCGGCAAACTGGCGCTGCGGGTCCGGGTGCTGCTGGGCGACCTGGCACCGGGCGACGTGGAGGTGCAGGTGGTGGCCGGGCGGGTGGACGCCTCGGACACCCTCTCGGCCGCGGACGCCGTCCGGGTGCCGCTCAAGGTCTCCGGCGAGCCCGCGGAGGACGGCGGCCGGCTGTACGAGGGGCTGCTCGCGCTGGACCGCACCGGCCCGTTCGGCTACACCGTCCGCGTCCTGCCCGCGCATCCGCTGCTGGCCGGCCCGGCCGAGCTGGGCCTGGTCGCCCTGCCCCCGGACGACCTCCAGGCCAGGGAGGCCGCCGGGGTGCTGCTGCGCTGACGTGTCCGCCCGGTCCGGAGGACTTGACGGATCCGGAGGGGCCGGGGAGGGAGCCGCGCCGGGCCGGCGCGGCTCCCTCGCGGAGGCGCCGGTGTGGGGCCCGGCGCGTGGTCAGGTGGGGGGCGGAACGGGGCGGGGTCCGGTCAGAAGACCAGCTTCCAGCCGTTGAGCGTGCCGGAGTCGGCCTTGTAGGCGTCGGTCACCCGCAGCGTCCAGACGCCCTCGGCGGCCTTGCCGGCGGCGTCCACCTCGTAGGTGCGCCGGAGGTTCTTGCCGGAGTCCGACACGCTGCTGTCCTTCAGCCGGAAGACCGTCCCGTCCGGCGCCACCAGCTCGACGCGCAGATCACCGCGGAAGGAGTGGGTGATGTCCACACCCACCTGGGTCACCGCGGTCGCGCTCCCCTTCCGGTCGACGGTGATCGCGGACTCCACGGTGCCCGGGTCGGGGATCGCGAGGGCCTCGGCACTCTCGAAGGCGACGCCCTGCGCACTGTCGCTGCCCTCGGCGCCGGGCCGGGAGCCGACGTTGACCGCCCCCCAGGCGTGGGCGACCGACTCGTACTGCTCGCTGCCGGCCCCGAACAGGTCGGCCGCGGCGGACAGCGTCGCCGCGCGCGCGTCCGCGTAGTCCGTGGTGGACGTCATCTTCTCGGTGAGCGCCTTGAACCAGATCCGCTCCGCGGCCTCGATCCCGATGCCGGTCACCGGCTTGCCGTCGTAGGTCGGGGAGTCGTACGCCACCCCGTTGATCGTCTTGGCGCCGCTGCCCTCGCTGAGCAGGTAGAAGAAGTGGTTGGCCACGCCCGAGGAGAAGTGCACGTCCTGGCTCACGAGGCTGGGGGACCAGTAGTCCCGGGAGCGGCCGTCCTTGCTCGGCCGGTCCATGTGGCGCAGCGGGGAGCCGTCACCGAAGATGTCGATCTTCTCACCCAGCAGGTAGTCGCCCGGGTCCTCGGGGTTCTTCGCCCGGAACTCCACGGCGGCGGCGAAGATGTCGGAGGTGGCCTCGTTCAGACCGCCCGACTCGCCCCGGTACAGCAGCCCGGCGCTGTTGTTGGTGAGGCCGTGCGTCATCTCGTGGGCGGCCACGTCGAGCGAGGTCAGGGGCCTGGTGTCGCCAGCCCCGTCGCCGTAGGTCATGCAGAAGCACTCGTCCGACCAGAACGCGTTGACGTAGTTGGCGCCGTAGTGGACCCGGCTGTACGGGGCGGTGCCGTCGCCGCGGACGCCGTCGCGGCCGTGCACCTGCTTGTAGTAGTCCCAGGTCTGGGCCGCGCCGTGGTGGGCGTCGACGGCGGCGGTCTGGGAGTCGTACGGCGAGCCGTCGCCCCACAGGTCGTCGTCGTCGCTGAAGAGCGTGCCGGTGCCGGTGGTCCTCCCGCCCAGGTCGTAGGTGAGGTGGCCGCCGCGCTCGTCGTCCCGGAGGGTGTACCGGCCGTCCGCGGAGCCGGTGGTGAGGCTGATGCGGCCGGAGTACATGCTCTCGCCGGTGCCGGTGTGCACGCCCTGGTACTCGGCGAGCTTCTCACCGGTCCGCGCGTCGGTGACGATGTGCAGCTCGCTGGGGGTGCCGTCCTTCTGGACGCCGTCGACGACCCGCTCCCAGGCGAGCACCGGCGTACCGTCGGCGGCCCAGACGATCTTGCGGGGCGCGGTGCCGCCGTCGGCCTCGGCGGTCTTCGGGCGGTGCTTGTCCGGGGCCTCGGTCGACGGCAGGGAGAGCTTCGCCGGGGTGGCCCTGGTGACCTCCCTGACCTCGCCCTCCGGGGACTCCTCGATGACCAGGTCGCCGCCGACCACGGGAAGTCCCGCGTAGGTGCGCTCGTAGCGGGTGTGGACGGTCCCGTCGGCGTTCTTGACGACGTCGCGGACCTTGAGCTTCTCCTTGCCGCCGAGGCCCAGGTCCCGGGCGGTGGCGGTGGTGTCGGCCTCGGCGGCCTCGAGTAACCCGGCGCGCTGGGCGGGGGAGAGCTCGGCGGAGAGCGCTCCGGGGTCGGGCCTGGCCGCGGTGGTCCCGGGTGCGGCGGTGGCGGTCTGGCCGGCCAGGCCGACCGCCAGCAGGGCCGATGCGGTGGCGAGTACACCGGCGGCGGTGGTGGTGCGGGTGCGGGTGCGGGGGATGGATCTGCGTATCACGCTGGACTCCCTCTGGAGAGCGCCGCGAAGCGGGGGGATGTGGGGTGTGAGCGTCTCGTGTGCGCACGGGTGACGAGAAGCGCGTACAGCGTGGAGAGTGGCACCGCGATGGGGTGTATGTCAGGAGCAGATCAAGAAAATGGCCGGAACATAACCGTTTACGCAAAGATGACGCGCGATGAGCCGGTGACGAGGGACGCCGTACGCGCCGGAGCACCGGGGCCGGGGGAAACGGAAGGCGGTACAGGCGCCGGAGGCGCCGTCCGCGCCACCGCACCGCCGCCGTGCGGGGCCGCGGGCGCGGCCCCGCACGGCACGCCGTTCCGCCCCGGAGGGGCAGCGGGCTCCCGACCCCGCCCCGGTCGGACCCGCCGGCGGCGTCACCACGTCACGTCCTCACCGTCAGACCAGGCTGTCGCGCCAGGCCCGGTGCAGCTCGGCGAAGCGGCCGGTACCGGTGATCAGTTCGGCCGGCGGACCGTCCTCCACCACCCGGCCCTCCGCCATGACCAGCACCCGGTCGGCGATCTCCACCGTCGACAGCCGGTGGGCGATCACCAGCGCCGTACGGCCGCGCAGCACCGTGTGCATGGCCCGCTGCACCGCGCGCTCACCGGGGATGTCCAGCGAACTGGTCGCCTCGTCCAGGATGAGCACGGCCGGGTCGGCCAGCAGGGCCCGGGCGAAGCCGACCAACTGACGCTGACCGGCGGAGATGCGCCCGCCGCGCTTGCGCACGTCGGTGTCGTAGCCGTCGGGGAGGCCGGCGATGAACTCGTGGGCGCCGATCGCCCGCGCCGCCTGCTCGATCTCCTCCCGGGAGGCGTCCGGGCGGCCGATCGCGATGTTCTCCGCGACCGTGCCGGAGAACAGGAACGCCTCCTGGGTCACCATCACCACCCCGCGCCGCAGCTCGGGAGTGGCCAGTTCCCGCAGGTCCACCCCGTCCAGCAGCACCCGGCCCGCGGTGGGGTCGTAGAAGCGGGCCAGCAGCTTGGCGAGCGTGGACTTGCCCGCGCCCGTGGCGCCCACCACCGCGACCGTCTGCCCCGCCGGGATCTCCAGGTCGAGACGGGGCAGGACCTCACCGCCGGTGCGGTAGGCGAAGCGCACCTCCTCGAACACCGCCGACCGGCCCGGCCCGCCTCCGGAGAGCTCCGGCAGCGGCCGGGGGCGGACCGGCTCGGGAACGGACGGGCGCTGGGCGAGCAGTCCGGCGATCTTCTCCAGGGACGCGGCCGCGGACTGGTAGGAGTTGAGGAACATTCCCAGCCGGTCGATCGGGTCGTACAGCCGCCGCAGGTACAGCGCCGCCGCGGCCAGCACACCCAGTTCCAGCGAACCGGACGCCACCCGGTGCGCGCCCCAGAGCACGATGGCGGCCAGCGCGGTGTTGGCGACCAGCCGGGAGGAGATCACATAGCGGGCCATCTCCAGGATGGCGTCGCCGTTGAGCCGCAGATGCCGGTCGTTGAGGCGGCCGAACTCCGCCTCGCCCGCCCGCTCGCGGCGGAACGCCTGCACCGGGCGGATGCCGTTCACCGTCTCAGTGAACCGCACGATGAGCGCCGCGGTGGCCGTGGACTTCCGGCTGTAGACGCGCTTCGAGCGGCGCCGGAAGTTCTGCACGATCATCAGCAGCGGCACGAAGGAGAGCACCGCCGCGCCGCCCAGCCCGAGGTCCAGCCAGAGCAGCGTCACGCAGATGTAGACCACCGACAGGATCACACCCAGCAGCTCCTGCAGCCCCTCGTCCAGCAGCTCGCGCAGCGCCTCGACATCGGTGGTGGCGCGGGAGATCAGCCGGCCGGAGGTGTAGCGGTCGTGGAAGTCCACACTGAGGGCCTGGGCGTGCCGGTGGATCCGGCCCCGCAGTTCCAGCAGGACGCGCTGGTTGATCCGGGCGGCGGCGCGGACGAAGGCGTACTGCAGCGCGCCGGCGGACAGCGCGCACAGCGCGTACCCCGCCGCGACGGCCAGCAGCGGTCCGCGGTCGCCGTCGCGCAGGGCGGGCACGGCCCGGTCGATGGCGTACGCCACCAGCAGCGGTCCGGCCTGCACGGCGGCCTGCTGCAGGAGCAGCAGCACGGCGGCCACGGCCACCCGCGGCCGGTGCGGGCGCAGCAGCGAGCCGAGCAGCCGGCGTGAGGCGCCCCGCGGGGCGGGCAGGACGTCGCGGTCGAACGCGTCCGTCCGGCCGTCCGGTCCGTCCGGTGCCGCGGCCGGCCCGCCGCCCCGCCCGTCCTCCGGAATGTCCGGGGCGTTCGGAACGTCCGGGGCGTTCGGGGTGCCCTCTCCCTCGGAGGGCGGCTCGGTGACGGTCGCGGTCATCGCTCCTCCTCGTGGTCCCCCAGGTCCGAGTGGTCCGCGCCGGACATCAGCCGGCGGTACTCGGCACTGGTGCGCAGCAGCTCCTGATGGGTGCCGACGGACGCGATCCGGCCCCGCGACAGCAGCGCCACCCGGTCGGCCAGCAGCACGGTGGAGGGCCGGTGCGCGACCACCAGGGCGGTGGTGCCGGCCAGCACCTCGCGCAGGGCCGCCTCCACCAGGGCCTCGGTGTGGACGTCGAGCGCGGAGAGCGGATCGTCCAGCACGAGGAAGCGGGGGCGGCCCACGACGGCGCGGGCCAGCGCCAGCCGCTGCCGCTGGCCGCCGGACAGGCTCAGTCCCTGCTCGCCGACCTGGGTGTCCGCCCCCTGCGGCAGCGCGGAGACGAACTCCTCGGCCCGGGCGACCCGCAGGGCCCGCGCCAGGTCGGCGTCCCCGGCGCCCCCGGCGTCCTCGGCCGAGGAGGCGCCCATGAGGAGGTTCTCCCGCACCGAGGCGGAGAACAGGGTGGGCTCCTCGAAGGCCACGGCGACCAGTGCGCGCAGCTCGTCGCGGGAGAGCGCCGCGGTGTCCCGGCCGTCGAGGGTGATCCGGCCGGAGGTGACCTCGTGCAGCCGGGGGATCAGGGCGGTGAGCGTGGTCTTGCCGCTGCCGGTGGCGCCGACCAGTGCCATCGTCTCGCCGGTGCGGATGTGCAGGTCGACGCCGTCCAGGACGGGCGGGGCGTCCGGCGGTGCGTCCGGATACCGGAAGACGACCCGCTCGAAGCGGAGGCCGTCCGCCCGGGCGGCCCCCGCCGCCGGGAGGCCGGGAGCGGGGCCGGGGGCGGGAACGCCGGTGGTGAGCCTGTCCGGCGGCACCGGCTCGTCCAGCACCTCGAAGTAGCGGTCGGCCGCGGTGGCCGCCTCGTTGCTCATGGCGAGCAGGAAGCCGATCGACTCCACCGGCCAGCGCAGCGCCAGCGCGGTGGTGAGGAAGGCGACCAGGGTGCCCGCCGACAGCTCCCCGTCGGCCACCTGGACCGTCCCCCACACCAGGGCGGCGCCGATGGCCAGCTCCGGCAGTGTCATGATCACCGCCCAGACGCCCGCCAGCAGCCGCGCCTTGTGCAGCTCGGTGTCCAGCAGCCGCCGGGAGAGTTCCCGGAAGGCGCGGGCCTGGCTGCGGTGGCGGCCGAAGCCCTTGATGATCCGGATGCCGAGGACCGACTCCTCGACGACCGTGGTCAGATCGCCCACCTGGTCCTGTGCCCGGCGCGCCGCCAGCGCGTACCGCACCTCGAAGACCGAGCACAGCACCACCAGCGGCGCCACGGGGGCCAGCAGCACCAGCCCCAGCGTCCACTCCTGGGCCAGCAGCACGGCGCAGCCCACCAGGATGGTGGTGGCGTTGACCAGCAGGAAGGTGAGCGGGAAGGCCAGGAACAACCGCAGCAGATGCAGGTCGGCCGTGGCCCGGGAGAGCAGCTGACCGCTCGCCCAGCGGTCGTGGAAGGCGACCGGCAGCCGCTGCAGATGCCGGAACAGGTCGGCGCGCATCGCCGCCTCCACCCCGGCCAGCGGACGGGCCACCAGCCACCGCCGCAGCCCGAACAGCAGCGCCTCCAGCACACCGACGGCCAGCAGCAGGGCGCCGCCCAGCCACACCCCGCCGGTGTCGCGGCCGGCGATGGGGCCGTCCACGAGCCACTTCAGGATCAGCGGGATGACCAGGCCCAGGCAGGAGGCGACGATCGCGACGAACGCCGCCGTGAACAGCCGCGCCCGCACGGGACGCACATAGGGCCACAGCCGCAGCAGGGAGCGCACGGCGGAGCGGTCGGCGTCCCCGGCGGGCCCGGGCCCCGCGGCGGACCCGGGGGGACCGGCGGCCGGGGGAGGGGCGGAGTGGGGGGAACCGGGATGTGGGGGATCGGTGGCGACGGCAGACATCAGGAGTGAGACTACGGTTCGCCACTGACGGAGCACACGCGGTTTTCCGTCGCGGGGCCGCGGCGGCACCCCCTTCGCGGGGCCCGTGCCGGACCGCGGGCCGGATTGTCGGTGCGGGCGCCTACGCTGCGGCGTATGGGTCAGACAGGACAGACAGGACAGCCGGCTCAGGGAGGCCGGGCGGAGGTGCGGGAGCTGCAGACCGCGCTGCACACCGCCTCCGACATCGCCTTCGGGCTGGACGACGCGCCCCCGGCGGACCAGGTGGCCGGGCTGGTGGACGCGCTGCGCCGGGCACTGGAGGCGGCCCGGGCACTGGAGGGGAGCCAGGGAGGTACGGGCTGCCGCGAGCATCCGCGTGGCGCGATCGACCCGCTGTACGGGGACAAGGAGGATCCGCTGCCCCCCGGCTGGGGCCGATGCCTGCTGTGCAACGACCGGCGGCGCCGGGCGGGCACCCAGCGGTACGCGGCCGGCCGCTGACACCGGCCGCTGCTCCGTCGGCCGGCGCCTCCCGGTCAGTGCTCCTCGGTCCGCATCTCGAACCAGGTCGTCTTGCCGTACGGCAGCAGGTTCACGCCCCACCGGTCGGAGAGCCGCTCCACCAGGAACAGCCCGCGGCCGCTGACGTCCAGCTCCCGGACGGGCAGCAGGCACGGCAGCCCGCGCGAGGGGTCACGGACCTCGACCCGGATCCGGCCGCGCTGCCGCCGCATGCGCAGCCCGAGGGTATGGGCGCCGGTGTGCCGTACGGCGTTGCCGACCAGTTCGGAGACGAGCAGCACGGTGTCCTCGGCGAGTGGGACGGGCAGCCCCCAGCGGGCCAGCAGGACGGAGCGGGCGAGCCGGCGCGCGGTGCGTGCGGATTCGGGGCGGTTGGGCAGCCGCACCTCCCCGGCAGCCGGGTCGCCGGGCTCGTCCGGGGCGGCGGGGAGCCCCGTGCCCGCCGCGGCGGGCACCGGGGCCGGGACGGGTGCGGACGACGATCCGGTAGGTCCCGTACGCACCCCGTCGACTCCCGCCATGGCTCTCATGATGGCTCCGGAACGCCCACCGCGAGGCCGTACCACGGGAATCCGTCCACCGGCCGGGTATTTGGTGGAGCGCGGCGGGATCCACACCCCCCTCCGGCGCACCGGGGCGAGGCGCGGAACGGCTCGCGCGCCGTTCCGCGCCCCCGCGCTCCATCCGGGTCCCGTTCCCGTCCCCGGTGCCGTGCCCGTCCCCGTGCCCGGTCCGTCGGCCCGGCCCGGCTCAGCGGAACTTCGCCCTGCCCGGCCCCTCCTCGACGAAGCTGCGCATGCCGGTCTCCCGGTCCTCGGTCGCGAACAGTCCGGCGAACCAGCTCCGCTCGATCGCCAGCCCGGTGTCGATGTCCGTCTCCAGCCCCGCGTCCACGCACTCCTTGGCCGCGCGCAGCGCGATGGCCGGCCCGGCGGCCAGCCGTGCCGCCCAGGCGTGGGCCCGCTCGTGGACCTCCGCGGCCGGCACCACCTCGTCCACCAGGCCGAGCGCCAGGGCCTCCGGGGCCTTCACCTGGCGGCCGGTGAAGATCAGGTCCTTGGCCTTCGACGGACCGACCAGCCGGGCCAGCCGCTGGGTGCCGCCCGCGCCCGGGATCAGCCCGAGCAGGATCTCGGGCTGGCCGAGCTTCGCGTCCTGGGCGGCGATCCGGTAGTCGGCGCACAGCGCCAGCTCGCAGCCGCCGCCCAGCGCGTAGCCGGTCACCGCGGCCACCACCGGCTTGGGGATGCGGGCCACGGCGGTGAAGGCGTCCTGGAGGCCGCGGGCGCGGGCCACCATCGCCGCGTGGTCCATCTCGCGCATCTCCTTGATGTCCGCGCCCGCCGCGAACACCTTCTCCCCGCCGTAGAGCACCACGGCCCGTACGTCGTCGCGGTGCGCCGCCTCCGCGGCCAGCTCCCGCAGCCGGTCCTGGGTGGCGATGTCCAGCGCGTTCATGGGCGGGCGGTCGAGCCGGATGGTGCCGACGCCGCCTTCGGCCTGAAGAGTCACAGTCATGGGGGCAGGTTAGCCGTCGTTAACGCGGCGCGGTCCGCCGCCCGGGTGCCGTCCCCCGCCTCCGTCCCGGGCGGCGGACCGGTCACGATCGATCACGGGGGTGAGGCGGACGGTCCCACCGGGCACACTCCTGCAAGACCGACCCGGACACGGGCCTCCTCCCGGCCCGCTGTCCGTCCGAACCGCGAGCCGCCGGAGGCAGAACGTGTCGGACGTGTCGAGCGCACCCGAACAGCAGACCCGCTGGGAGTCGGCGTACGACGGAGCACCCCGGCCGCGGCCGAACGGCCACCGGCCGCCGTCCGCGACCGTCTGGCCCGGCAGCCCCCAGCCGCTCGGGGCCCGCCACCACATCGGCCCCGGCGGGGTGCCGGGCACCAACTTCGCGCTGTGGTCGGCGGGCGCCGAGGCCGTGGAGGTCTGCCTCTTCGACGAGGCGGGCAACGAGACGCGCTGCCCGCTGACCGAGCACACCCACGAGATCTGGCACGGCTTCGTGCCCGGCGTCCTGCCCGGACAGCGCTACGGCTACCGGGTGCACGGCCGCTGGGACCCGTGGACCGGCTCCCGCTGGAACCCCGCCAAGCTGCTGCTCGACCCGTACGCCCGGGCGGTGGACGGCGAGTACGCCCTGCCCCCCGAGGTCTACGGCCATGTCCGCGGCTGGCCGCAGCGCCACCTGTCCGACACCGTGCGCGACGAGCACGACTCGGCGCCGCACGTCCCCAAGGGCGTCATCGTCGAGTCGGCCCTGGGCGCGGGCGCCGACGCCGGCGACGAGTGGATCGACGACCGCCGTCCCAAGGTCCCCTGGGCCGACTCGGTGATCTACGAACTGCATGTGCGCGGCTTCACCATGCGCCACCCGGACATCCCGCCCGAACTGCGCGGCACCTACGCCGGGCTCGCCCATCCGGCCGCGGTCGAGCACCTCACCCGGCTGGGCGTGACGGCGGTCGAACTGCTGCCGGTGCACCAGTTCGCGCACGAGGACCATCTGCTGCGCCGGGGCCTGCGCAACCACTGGGGCTACAACTCCGTCGGCTACTTCGCGCCGCACGCCGCCTACGCGGCCTCCGGCACCCGCGGCCAGCAGGTGGGGGAGTTCCGCCGGATGGTGCGGGCGCTGCACGAGGCCGGGATCGAGGTCATCCTCGACGTGGTCTACAACCACACCGCCGAGGGCAACGAGAACGGGCCCACGCTCTCCCTGCGCGGCATCGACAACCGCGGCTACTACCGGCTGGCCGACGACCCGCGCCGCTACGCCGACTACACCGGCTGCGGCAACACCCTGCACGTCGTCCAGCCCCAGGTGCTGCGGCTGATCACCGACTCGCTGCGCTACTGGGTGCAGGAGATGGGCGTGGACGGCTTCCGCTTCGACCTGGCCGCCGCGCTGGCCCGCGCCATGCACGACGTGGACATGCTCTCGCCGTTCCTGGCCGTCATCGCCCAGGATCCGGTGCTGCGCCGGGTGAAGCTGATCGCCGAGCCCTGGGACGTCGGTGCGGGCGGCTACCAGGTCGGCGCCTTCCCGCCGCTGTGGACGGAGTGGAACGACCGCTACCGCGACACCGTCCGCGACTTCTGGCGCGGTGCCCTGCCGGACGTGCGCGACCTGGGCTACCGGCTGTCGGGCTCCAGCGACCTGTACGCCTGGGGCGGGCGGCGGCCGTACGCGTCGGTCAACTTCGTCACCGCCCACGATGGCTTCACCCTGCGCGACCTGGTCAGCTACGAGCGCAAGCACAACGAGGCCAACGGCGAGGGCAACCGCGACGGCACCGACGACAACCGCTCGTGGAACTGCGGTACGGAGGGCGAGACCGACGACCCGGAGATCACCGCCCTGCGCCGCCGCCAGCTCCGCAACCTGCTGACCACCCTGCTGCTGTCCACCGGAGTGCCGATGCTGGTGGCCGGCGACGAGATGGGCCGCACCCAGGGCGGCAACAACAACGCCTACTGCCAGGACAACGAGACCGGCTGGGTGGACTGGTCGCTGCTGGCCGAGCCCGGCTGGCGGGCGCTGTACGAGCTGACCGCCCGGCTGATCACCCTGCGCCGGAACCATCCGGTGCTGCGGCGGCGGGCCTTCTTCTCGGGGCGGGCGCACGGTCCCGAGGGGCTGCGCGACCTGGCCTGGTTCAACGGCGCGGGCGAGGAGATGACCGGGGCGGACTGGCACGCGCCCGGCGCCACCTTGGGCATGTACCTGTCCGGCCGGGACATCCCGCAGCGCGACGCGACGGGCGAGCCGGTCACCGACGACAGCTTCCTGGTCGTCCTCCACGCCGAGGGGGAGGAGGGGAGCTTCCGGCTGCCCTCCCCGCCCTGGGGGCAGGCGTACGAGCTGGTCGTGGACACCTCACGGGAGGACCAGGAGACCGAGCCGGGCACCGTGCATCCGGCGGGCGAGGCGGTGGAACTCCCGGCGCGCTCGGTGCTGGTGTGGCGCGTGATGTACTGACGCACGGCTGTTACGGATGCGGCATGTGAGGCGCCTGGTGCGGCCGGTTAGGGTGTGCGCGACATGACCGCACCAGGGGAGGAGCAGCAGGCGATGGGCGACACTGCCGAAACCGGGATCGAGGCCGCGCGCAGGGTTTTCGACCGGTTCGACCTGAACGGGGACGGACTGATCACGGCGGCGGAGTTCCACCAGGTGATGAGCGAGCTGGGGGACCACCACATCACCGCGGGCCTGGCCCAGACCCTGATCGACCAGCACGACGGCAACGGCGACGGTCTGCTCTCCTTCGAGGAGTTCCGGCTGGCCCGCCAGAAGGCCGTCACGATGGCCTGAGACAGGTGCCGTCACGATGGCCTGAGGCAGGTGCCGTCACGATGGCCTGAGGCAGGTGTCACCACGCCGGCCCGGCGGGCGGCGCCGCGTCAGGGCCGCCCGCCTCCGCCGTCCGCCGTGTGCTCAGCGCACGATGCCGGCGGCCCGGGCGGCCCGCAGCCAGTCGGGGAACTCGCCGGTCAGCCGGTCGTACAGCACCGCGTCGGGCACGGCGCGCGGTTCGGGCCCGGCCGCGAAGAACCCGGCGTTGTCCACCACCCGCTTCGCGGGCACGGGCAGCTCGTCCAGCTTCCGCAGGAAGCGGAACTCGTCCTCGCCGAAGCCGATGAACTGCCAGAACAGCGGCAGCCGCGCGGCCTCGCACAGCACCCGCTCGGCCGCCGCCCGCGACGAGGGGCCGCCGTCGGTCTGGAAGACCACCAGCGCCGGGACGTCCGCACCGCTCTCCCGGTGGTGCTCGACCACCGCCTCCATGGCCAGGTGGTAGTTCGTGCGGCCCATGTGGCCCAGCGAGTCGTGGAGGGCGCCGACCCGGCCGGCGTAGTCGTCCAGCCACACCTCGGCGGCCCCGTCCACAGCGGTGCTGAAGAAGACCACCGGCACCCGTCCGTCGTCGTCCAGGTGCGCCGCCAGCCCGAGGACCTGCTCGGCCAGGTGCTGCACGCTGCCGTCGCGGTAGTACGGGCGCATCGAACCGGACCGGTCCAGCACCAGGTAGACCGCGGCGCGCTCGCCCGCCAACCGGTGCTTCTCCAGGCTGACGGCGGCCTGCTTGTAGAGGTTCACCAGACCCGGTGCGGTCGCCCGCACCTGCTCCAGGCCGATGGCGGAACCGGAACCACCGCCGGCATCCGGCCTCTTGACGTAGTCGACGGCCATGGTGAAACCCCCTGTGCGCGGTGGTGCTTGCTGGTGCTCGGTGGTGCGGACGCCGAGAGTAGTGCAGGAGGAGCGGGGCGGGAGCGGTCCTGTGGACAGTCGGTCGGACGGTCCGGCCTTTCCTCCGCACCCATCCGATTTGCGGTTTTCGTTCTCCGATGGCAGGGCACCCGCCCGGCATGGCTCACACGGACGTACAAGAGATCCTGGGCTCGCTGAAGGACGTCGACTTCCCGGCGGGCAAGGACGACCTGTTGCGGGCCGCCCGGACCGGGGGCGCCTCCGAGGAGGCTCTGAAGGCCCTGCGCGGCATCCCGCCCGACCAGTACGCCAACCGCGACGAGGTGGCGCGCTCGGTCCGCGTGGACCCGGACTCCGACCTCGGGCACAGCGCCGCGCAACGCGCTCAGCAGGCCCGCAAGGGCGGTAAGCCCGGCCTCTCGCAGCACCTGCGGGACGCGGACAAGCCCCCGGTGCAGGACGAACTGGACCGCTGAACCGCCCTTCCGAGGCCGGGCGGACGGACAGCGGACGGACAGCGGACGAAAGGAGGACTTCCATGGTGAGCAAGAAGGTCGAGGGCAACGAGGACCAGAAGCGCGCGGCGGCCCGGGAGGCCGGGCGGACCGGTGAGCAGCCCAGTGAGCGGGGCACCACCAGTGGCGCGTCCAAGCAGCGCACCCACCTCCCCGGCCGTTCCACCATCACCCACGAGGAGAAGCTGGAGACCCGGGACCGCGGCAAGCACCACTCGCGCACCGCGCGCGAGGCCAGGAGCCGTGAGCAGGCCGCGGAGCCGGTAACGGGCCGCGACTTCACCGGCCGCGGCGCACCGGAGTACGGCGAGGAGCACGAGAAGGTCTTCCGCGCCCTGGTCGGCGAGGAGCAGAAGCACCCCGGCGAGCCCGTCCACCTCCAGGACGTCTCCCGGGCCACCGGTCTGCCGCAGGAGGAGACCAGGGGACTGCTGCACGACCTGGTGGCCGTCCACAAGCTGGCCAGCGAGGTCCAGGCCGGCGACAGCCCCGACCTCGGCCCCCGCTACGAGACCAAGCCGCGCCGCTGAGTCCCGTACGGGACCCGCACGGGCCCGCCCAGCGGGCCCTCCCGGGAGCAGTCCCCGACGGTTCGGCCATGTGCCGCGGGGACGAGCGCGGGGGCGGCCGGCCGCGGCGGCGTCTCCGCGCGCCCGGCTGCCCGGCGTCCGGCCGGGCGCGCGGACGTCACCCGGCGGCCGCCCCCGACCACCGCTCCCACGGGCGCCCCCCGACCCACTCCGCGAGCGGAACGGGCCGAACGCCCAGTGCCCGCGCCGCCCCGGACGGATCGGGGGCGAACAGCCGGGGCGCCTGCGTTCCGGCGGCGTAGCGGTACACCCCCGCCACCCCGGCGGCCGACTCCGCGCCCACCGCCCCGGCCAGCGAGGTCTCGAACACGTCGGCACCGAGCGGCCGGTAGACCACCTCCCGGCCGAGCACCGAGGAGAACACGGCGGCCAGTTCCGGACCGGTGACCGCCTCGGCTCCGCCGAGTTCGACCACCCCGTCCGCCGGGCCCGCGAGCCCGTCCCGGTCCTCCAGGGCCGCGACGGTGGCCGCGGCCAGATCGTCGAGCGCCAGCCAGGCCACCCGCCGCCAGGCGGGCAGCGGGTAGGCGAGCACCCCGTCGTCCACCAGCGCCGGACCGTGCCACGGGCCGAACAGGTTGTCCAGATAGACCGTCGGCCGCAGGACCACCGTGGGCACCCCGCTGCCGCGCAGTACCGCCTCGGCCGCACGCCGCGTCTCGAATCCGGGGTACGGCGTTCCCTCCTCCGGCAGGGGCGTGTTGGTGTTGTAGACGAGCCGCTCCACTCCCGCCCCGCGCGCCGCGTCGGCGATGTTCCGGGCGTACCGCAGCACGGTCTCCGGTTCGTACACCAGCGGTAGCACCACACTGGCACGGGTGACGCCCTCGAAGGCACGGCGGACGCCGTCCGCGTCCCCCAGATCGCAGGACAGCCACTCCACGGCGGCGGTCCCGGGGCCGGCCGCCGCCGGGCGGCGGGCCAGGCCCCGCACCGCGTGCCCCCGTCCGGCCAGCAGCCGGGTGACGGCGCCACCCTGGGCGCCGGTGGCGCCCGTCACCAGGAATGTCCTCCGGCGTCCGCCGGTCATGGGATCACCTCTCCGTGGTCGTTCCGTTGTCCGGCCGTTCCGTTCCGCACCCGCAGGGCCAGTAGTGCGCCCACCGCGGCCACCAGCGTCCCCACCAGGAAGGCGGCCCCGAAGCCCGCGGTGAGCGCGGCGTCCCCGGCCGCCCCGGCACCCGCCGCCGCCTCCGTCCGCACCGCCGCGACCCCCGAGAGCACCGCCAGGCCGATCACGGACCCGAACTGGAGACTGGTGCTGACCAGACCGGCGGCCAGCCCCGCCGCCTCCGGCCGGACACCGGCGGTGGCGGCGGCGTTCGTGGTGACCGACACCAGTGGCAGCGCCACCCCCAGCAGCAGGCTCGGCAGCAGTACGTCACCGGCGAAGGAACCCGGCGCGGAGAGCGCGGACAGCCAGGCCATCCCGGTCGCGACCAGGACGAAACCCGCGCACATCACCGCGCGCGGCCCGAAGCGGCCGATGAGCCGGCCGGTGCACGGTGCCACCGCCACGACCGTCAGCGACAGCGGCAGCAACCCGAGCCCGCCCATCGCGGGCGCCTGCCCCAGCACCTCCTGGAGGTACAGGCTCACCAGGAAGAACATCGGGAACAGCGCCGCCTGCCACAGCCCGGCCAGTACGTTGGCCGACCGCAGCCCCGGCCGGTCCAGCACCTCCGCCGGCAGCAGCGGTACGGCCGCGCGCCATTCGGACAGGGCGAAGACCGCCAGCGCGACCGCCGCACCCGCACCCGCCGCCAGGGCCCCCGGTGTGAGCCGGCCCGCCTCTCCGGCGTCCACCAGCGCGTACGCCGACAGGGCGAGCCCGGCCGTCACCGACACCGCGCCGGTCAGGCCGAGACCGCCGCCGAAACCGCGGCCGTCGCGCCGCGCCGCCCCACCGGGCGGCAGCAGCCGGAGTGCCAGGGCGGCCAGGACCGGCGCGGCGAGCGCGTTCAGCACGAAGACCGACTCCCAGCCGAACCAGTCGGTGAGGACCCCGCCCAGCACCGTGCCCGCCGCGCCGCCCGCCCCCGCCGTCGCCGCGAAGACACCCAGTGCCCGGTGCCGCTCCGGACCGTCGGGGAAGAGCGCCAGCAGCAGTGCCAGCGCGGCCGCGGCCGTCATCGCCGCGCCCGCCCCCTGCGCGGCACGCGCGGTGATCAGCAGGGGAGTGCCACCGGCCAGCGCCCCCGGCAGGGAGGCACCGGCCAGTACCCCCAGCCCGGTGGTGAACAGCCCGCGGTGGCCCACCAGATCGGCCGCCCGCCCGCAGACCAGCAGCAGACCGCCGAACGACACCAGATAGGCGTTGGCCACCCAGGACAGCCCGGCGGGCGAGATGCCCAGCTCCCGCCCCATGGCGGGGGCGGCGACGTTGACGACCGCCGTGTCGAGGATCAGCAGGAACTGGGTACCGGCCAGCAGTGCCAGCGCCCGCCGGCGGCCGTGCGGGGCCACCGGCACCGGTCCGGACGCCTCGGACCTCTCCGCCCTCTCCTCTCCTGCCTCCTCTTCCGTCTCGTCCGTCCCGGTGAGGGAACTGCGCATGGTCGGACCCTCCGCGTGCTCGGGGAAGCGGCAGGCGGGGCCGTGTCCCCGCCGCACCAAGCGTCACGGGACCGGGTCGGTACGCTCAATAAACCAAACGCCTCCCACACACAGGGATCGTCCATGTCCGCCTCCCGTACCGGCACCGCCGCCGAGACCGACGTGCTCAGCGAACTGCTGCGCCCCCTGCGGCTGAACGGCATCTTCCACAGCCGGTGGACGGCGGGCGGGCAGTGGGGTGTACGGGGCAAGGACGACAACTGCGCCGTCCTGCACCACGTGCTGCGCAACGAGTGCGCCGTCTTCTTCGACGACGGCTCCGAGGCACTGCGTCTGGGGACCGGCGACCTCGCGGTCTTCCCGTACGGCACCGCCCACACCTTCGCGGACCGCCCCGGCCGCCTCGGGCTCCCCTTCGACGCCCTCCTGCCGGACACCCGCCCGGGGACCTCCCGGCACATCCGGATCGGCGGCGGGGAGCCGGACACCGAGATCCTCTGCGCCGGGCTCCACTACGACGAGACCGGTGAGCCGCCCCTGTACCGCTCGCTGCCCCGGGTGCTCGTGCTGCGCCGGGCCACGATCGGGAGCGAACCCCTCCTGGCCCGCACCCTGGAGGCTCTCACCGCCGAGACCGCGCGGACCGCTCCGGGCGCCGGCCTGGTGGCGCTGCGGGCCTTCGAGATGGTCTTCGTCCTGGCCCTGCGGGTGGCGATGGAGCGGCTCGCCGGTACCTCCCCCGCACTACGGGCACTGCGGCACCCGGGCATCGGCCGGGCGCTGGCCGCGATGTACGCCGAGTACGGCCGGCCCTGGACGGTCGAGTCCCTCGCCAGGGTGGCGGGCATGTCCCGCTCCGCGTTCGCCCGGACGTTCCGGGAACTCGTCGGCGAGCCGCCGGCCCGTCATCTGACCGCCTGGCGGATGCGGGAGGCCAGACTGCTGCTCGCGGACCCGGCCGTGCCGCAGGCGGAGATCGCCGAGCGGATCGGCTACCGCAGCACCGTCGGGTTCCACCTGGCCTTCCGCGCGGAGTCCGGCAGCACGCCCGGCGAGTACCGGGCGGCCCGCCTCGGCCGGACCCGCCGCTGACCGGACGGCCTACGCTGTTGCCAGCAGGCAGGAAAGGCCCCCATGAGCGATCCCAGACCTCCCGGACCCCGCAGATCCGTCACCGTCCACGAGCCCCTGCGCGACCAGGTGGCCGCCGCCCTCCGCACCGCGCTGACCGAGGGGCGGCTGCGGCCCGGCACCGTCTACTCCGCCCCCGCCCTCGCCGCCGAGTACGGCGTTTCCGCCACCCCCGTCCGCGAGGCCATGCTGGACCTGGTGCGCGAGGGGCTGGTGGAGACGGTGCGCAACAAGGGCTTCCGGGTCGCCGAGACCACCGGGCGCGATCTGGCGGACTTCACGGAGATCCGCGTCCTGCTGGAGGTACCCACCGTCGGCCGGGTGACGGCCGGGGCCGTGCCCGGGCAACTGGAGGCGCTGCGGCCGGCGGCGGAGGAGACCGTGACCGCCGCCCGGGCCGGCGACCCGGTCGCCTACCTGGAGGCCGACCACCGCTTCCACCTCGGCCTGCTCGCCCTGTCGGGCAATCCCCGCCTCGCCGAGACGGTCGGTGACCTGCGCAGACGCTCCCGCCTGCACGGCCTGGCCGCCCTGACCGGCCCCGGCCCGCTGGAGGAGTCCGCCCAGGAGCACCTGACCCTGCTCGACCTGATGCTCGACGGCGACGCCCCCGCCGCCGAGGAGTACATGCGCGGCCACCTCACCCGGCTGGGCGAACTGTGGGCGGCGGGGCGGCGGGTCCCCGCCGGGCCCGTACCCGGGGGCGGGACCACGACGGCCTGACGCGCGCGGGCCGGGCGGCCGGGTATGTGCGGGCGCCGACGCTCCGTGACGCGCCGGTGGCGTAAAGCGTCATACGGAATGAACAGGCATATGCCGGGCATCCGGACGGCACGGCGTGCCGTCGGGTCGCCGCCCGGAACCGGGCGGCGACCCGACGTACCGGCCGGAGCCGCGGGGCCCGCCCCGTGGCCCCGCGCCCCAGACGTGTACGACGAACCGGGAGAGCAGTTCCGCCATGCGCAACAGCACCGCCCCGACCACGATCCGCCCGTGCCACTCCCCGGCCCCGCCGCCGGGCACCGCCGGTGGTGCGGCACGGGGAGGTGCCGGCTGATGTGCGGGATCAGCGGAGAGATCCGCTTCGACGGCTCCCGGCCCGACGTCGCCGCCGCCGAGCGCATGACCGACCGGCTCGCGCCCCGCGGCCCCGACGGCCGGGGTGTGTGGTCCCAGGGCCCCGTGGCGCTGGGGCACCGCCGACTCAGCATCATCGACCTGTCGGAGGCCGGCGCGCAGCCGATGACCGACCCCGGGGAACGGCTCACCGGCGTCTTCAACGGCTGCATCTACAACTACCGTGAGCTCCGCGACGAGTTGCGGGACAAGGGCCACCGCTTCTTCTCCACCTCCGACACCGAGGTGCTCCTCAAGGCGTACCGGCAGTGGGGTACCGGCTTCGTCGACCGCCTGCACGGCATGTTCGCCTTCGCCGTCGTGGAGCAGACCACCGGCCGGGTGGTGCTGGGCCGCGACCGGCTGGGCATCAAGCCGCTGTACCTGGCGCCCGCGCCCGGCCGGCTCCGCTTCGCCTCCTCCCTGCCCGCGCTGCTGGCGGCCGGCGAGGTGGACACCTCCCTCGACCCCGTCGCCCTGCACCACTACCTGAGCTGGCACGCGACGGTGCCCGCGCCCCGCACCGTCCTGGCGGGAGTGCGCAAGCTGCCTCCGGCGACCGTGCGCGTCATCGAGCCGGACGGCACCCACCGCGACCACCGTTACTGGCAGCCCTCCTACACCCGCCGCCCGGAGCACGCGGGCATGACCGCCGAGGACTGGCGCGACGCCGTGCTGGAGGCGCTGCGCACGGCGGTACGGCGGCGGATGGTGGCGGACGTCCCCGTCGGCGTACTGCTCTCCGGCGGACTGGACTCCAGCCTCATCGTCGCGCTGCTGGCCGAGGAGGGGCAGCGGGACCTGGCCACGTTCAGCGTGGGCTTCGAGGCCGAGGGCGGCCAGGAGGGCGACGAGTTCGCCTACTCGGACCTGGTGGCCCGGCACTTCGCCACCGACCACCACCAGCTCATGGTCCCCTCCGACCGGGTCTCCACCGCCCTGGACGACGCGATCACGGCCATGAGCGAGCCGATGACCAGCCATGACGTGGTCGCCTTCCACCTGCTGTCGGAACAGGTGGCCAAGGAGGTCCGGGTCGTCCAGAGCGGCCAGGGCGCCGACGAGGTGTTCGCGGGCTACCACTGGTACCCGGACATCGCCGCGGCACCGCGCGAGCGCGCCGCCGAGGCGTACAACGAGACCTACGCGGACCATCCGCACACCGCTCTCGCCCGGATCCTGCGGCCCGCCCTGCTCCCCGGCCACGACGTCTCCGGCGAGTTCGTCCGCGACCACCTGGCCGCCCCCGGGGCCGAGACCGCGCTGGACGCGGTGCTGCGCCTGGACACCCACGTCCTGATGCCCGACGACCCGGTCAAACGGGTGGACAACATGACGATGGACTGGGGCCTGGAGGCCCGGGTGCCCTTCCTCGACCACGAGCTGGTCGAGCTGGCCGCCGCCTGCCCGCCCGGACCGAAACTGGCCGACGGCGGCAAGGGCGTCCTGAAGGCCGCCGGCCGGAAGGTCCTGCCCGCCGAGGTCGTCGACCGGCCCAAGGGCTACTTCCCGGTCCCCGCGATCACCCGCATGGCGGGACCGGTGCTGGAACGGGTACGCGAGGCACTGTCGGCCCCCGAGGCCAGGGAGCGCGGCGTGTTCCGGGAGGAGTACGTCGCCGAGCTGCTCGCCGCGCCCGACGACCACCGCACCCGGCGCGGGGCGAACGCCCTGTGGCAGATCGCTTTGCTGGAGATATGGCTGCAGACACACGGAATACGCTGACCGGCCACCCGGGGGTGCGCGGCCCGTACGGCCCGGACGCGGACGCGGACACGCACGCGCCCCGCACCGCGGTGCCCGCCCCGGAACCCGTACCGCTGCCCGACGCCGCCGGGCCGCGCGGCGTCCCGGACCGGCTGACCGCGCACGGCTGCTGGTACCCCTCGGCGGACCCCGGCGGCGACCGGGCCGCCTTCGTCTGCGACCGCGGCGGCGTACCGCAACTGTGGACCGGCCCGGCCGACGCCCTCGCCGGAGAGGGGGAGGCGCGGCTGCTCGACTCCGATCCCGACCCCGTCAAGGAGGTCTCCTGGTCGCCCGACGGCCGCTGGATCGCCTACACCACCGCGCCCGGCGGCGGCGAGCACACCCGGGTGCTGTGCGTACGCCCCGACGGCGGCGGACGCCGGATCCTCGCGGGCGCCGAACCCGGCAGCTCCGCGTATCTGGGCCGCTGGCGGCCCGACGGCACCGCGCTGGCCGTCACCGTCGCCGCCCCGCCGGACTCCCCGGCCGCCCCGCCCGACGGGACCGGCCCCGCCGGAGCCTCCCGTCCGCCCGGCTGGACCGGCCGCGACGGACGCGCCGTACTGCTGGGCGGTCCCGACGGTGAACTGGCCGCCTACCTCGTCGACCCCGAGGGCGGCTCGGCCCCCGCCCTGCTGGCCGTCGAGTACGGCGCCGCGACCCTGCGGGTCTGCGACCTCGACGACGACGGACGGCTGGCGCTGCTGCGGCGCGGCCCGCGCGGCCGGCGCGAGGCCCTGGTGGTGCGGCAGACCGATCTGCGCACCACCTGCGTCCTCCCGGTCGCCGACGGCGACCCGTGGATCGGCGGCTTCGGTCCGGGCGGCCGCACGGTGTGGCTGCGCAGCGACAACGGCCGCGAGTACGCCGCCCTGCTCGCCGTCGCACTGGACGCGGACGGGGCGCCGGTGGGCACGACCGTCGCGGCCGGGCGCGCGGAGTGCGAACTGGAGCATCTCGCCCTCGGCCGCGACCGGCGCACCGCCCAGCTCGCCTGGAACGTGCGCGGCGCGAGCGAACTGGAGACCGTGCCGCTGTCCGGGGCCGTACCCGCCCCCGGAACCGCCCCCGCCGCTGTCCCCGCGCCCGCCGCCGGGCCGTCCCGCCCCGTACCGCTGCCGCACGAGGTGGTCACCCGGATCGCCCCGGCCGGTCCCGGCGGCTGGCTGCTGGCCCTGTCCGGATCGCGACGCCGCCCGGGCGTGTGGTGGCTGCCGCGGGACGGCTCCCCGCTGCGCACCGCCTGGTCCTCCCGCGACGAGGACGCCGTACCGCCGCCCCGCCCGCCCGTGAAACCCGTGCCGCTGCGGCCGGTGGCCCGTGACGGCCTGCCGCTGCAGGGCTGGTACTACCGGGCGCCGGGCCGCGCTCCCACCGAGCCGGCGCCCTGTGTGATCCATCTGCACGGCGGTCCGGAGGAGCAGGAGCGGCCGGTGTTCAACCCGCTCTACCACGAGATCCTCGGCCGCGGCCTGGACGTCTTCGCCCCCGACGTGCGCGGCTCCGCCGGGCACGGCCGCACCTTCACCGACGCCGACCTGGGCGCGGGGCGGTTCGCCGCCATCGACGACGTCGCCGACTGCGCCGCGCACGCCGTGGCGGAGGGCCCCGCCGACCTGTCCCGGCTGGCCGTCATGGGCCGCTCCTACGGCGGCTATCTGACGATGGCCGCCCTGGTGCGGCACCCGGACCTGTTCCGCACCGGCGTCGCGGTGTGCGGCATGTCCGACTTCGCGGCCTTCTTCGCGGGCACCGAGCCGTGGATCGCCCAGTCGGCCGTCCACAAGTACGGCCATCCCGAGCGGGACCGCGAACTGCTGCGCGCCCTGTCGCCGATGAGCCGGATCGACGCGCTGCGGGCGCCGGTGCTCGCCGTCCACGGCGAGCACGACACCAATGTGCCCCCCGGCGAGTCCGAACGGTTCGTCCGGGCGGCCCGGGAGCGCGGAGTGCCCGCCGAGCTGCTGACCCTGCGCGACGAGGGGCACGAGTTCCTGCGCGCCGAGAACCGCCGTCTGTTCCGGCGGTTGACGGCCGACTGGCTGGAACGCCACCTGTCGCCCGGCTGACCGGCCGTCTCCCCGCCTCCCCGCCGCTGCGGCCTACGGCTTGCGCCCCACCCCGCCGAAGGTCTTCACCTCGTCCGGCACCCCGCCGGTCCCCGGCCGCCAGCGGGAGGTGGACACCACGCCGGGCGCCAGCAGCTCCAGACCGTCGAAGAAGCCGGCGATCCGCTCCGGGGCGCGCAGCCGGTACGGCAGCGAGCCGCCCTCGTCGTAGTGCCGCTGGGCCGCGGCCAGCGCCTCGTCGGTGTCGGTGCCGTCGTAGAGCACCAGGTGGCTGCCGGACGGCAGGGGGTCCAGCAGCCGCCGCACGATCGACCGCGCCTCGTCGTAGTCGCCGATGTGGCCGAGAATGCCCATCAGCATCAGCGCGACCGGCTTGCCGAGGTCCAGGGTGCGGGCGGCCTCGGCCAGGACGCGGCCGGTGTCGCGCAGATCGGCGTCCACGTAGTCGGTGGCGCCCTCGGGGGTGGAGGTGAGCAGGGCGCGGGCGTGCGCCAGGACGAGCGGGTCGTTGTCGACGTAGACGATCCGGGCGCCGGGCGCGGCGCGCTGGGCGACCTCATGGGTGTTGTCCGAGGTGGGCAGCCCGGTGCCGATGTCCAGGAACTGCCGGACGCCCACCTCGCCGGCCAGGTGCGTCACGGCCCGGACGAGGAAGCCGCGCGAGGAGCGGGCCATGTCCACGATGCCGGGGAACGTCTCCCGGTAGCGGTCGCCCTCGATCCGGTCGACCTCGTAGTTGTCCTTGCCGCCCAGCCAGTAGTTCCAGATCCGGGCCGAGTGCGGCACGGTCGCGTCGACGCGGGACAGCACGTCATCCCCGGCGGCCCCGGCGTTCGTGGTGTCCATGGTGTCCGTCACAACGGCTCCCCTCCCGTTCGGTCGCTGGTCACGGGCGCTCGCTCCCCGGTCACGGGAGCGGCCCCCGGCAGCAGGGTAGGGCGGGAGCCGGCGTCACCGATGGTCGTGTACCGGACGATCTGCGGGACGGCCGCTACCCCGCCGCGGCGCGGGCCGTCTCCGCCGCGAGGGCGGAGATCCGGGAGGGGACGCCGGAGGTCCGGGCGAGGGAACGCAGCGCGCCCCGCAGCATACGGCGGTTCCGCCCCGAGCCGATGGTGCCCAGCAGCGGGGAGAGCGCCTGGAGTTCTTCCTCGACCTCGGCCCAGGCGCGGACGGCCGTACACCCGCGCAGCAGTTCCACGCGGTAGTGCATGGCGCTCCGGCCCTCCTCGCCGGACTGCTGGTCCAGTGCCCTGGCGTGGGCGTACCGGAGGTGGGGGACCGCCTTCCCGGGGTCGCCCAGGTCGATGAGGGCCTGCCCCAGGTGGCCCGTCACCTCGCGTTCGTCGGCCCACCACGTCCAGGCCGGATCACGGGGGCCGACCGACTCCAGGAGACCGCTCCGCGCGGCGCCGAGACTGGCCAGAGCCCGTCGGCCGTCCCCCATCGCGGCCAGGGCACGGCCGCGCCGCATCCGGGCCAGCAGCGCGACGCGCGGCGGTACGCGGGACCGGGACAGCAACTCGTCCGCGATACGCAGGGCCTCGTCCGGCCGGGCCGAGTCCACGGCCAGCATGGCGAGCATGTCCAGGGCGAACCACTGCATCGGCCGGTCCCCCGCCAGCCGGGCCAGCAGGTGGGACTCCAGGAAGGCTCCGCGCGCCTCCTCTCACCTGCCGGCGTCGAAGAGCAGCCACCCCGCGCTCTCGGCGGCCTCGGCCACCGCTGCCGGACAAGGGCGCTGCTCCTTCCCGGGGATCGCTCCGGCACCGGGCCTGCGCCGTGCGTCGCGCCAGATCTGGACGGCCGCCGTCGCCACGGTGTCCCCGCCGTGGCGGTCGGCGTGGTCGAGGAGACGCAGGAAACCGGCCCGCACCGACGCGGCCTCGGACCCGGCCTCGGCCTCGGCCTCGGCCCCGGACCCGGCTCCGGAGGAATCCCCGGCGGGGGGAGGGAACCGCCTCGGTCCCGTCGAGGAGACCAGACGCCCTCCGGCGCCCAGGAGTTCGTCCAGGGCCAATGCCAGCCGCAGCGAAGGCCGCTGCCTGCCGTCGGCGACGCGGGACAGGTGGGCGGCGTCGCAGCCGAGAGAACGGGCGGCGGCCCGCAGGCCCAGGCCCCGCTCGGCGAGGAGCATGCGGAGCCTGCCGCCGAAGTCGTCGGCCATCAGTCTCCTGGCGAGGGGACCACCGGCTTCAGCCGGTGGTGGGGTTGCCCCTGGCGTAGCCAGGGGGAGAATCGCTTCCGTGGCTTGTGGTGCTTTCTGTTCGTCCCGAAAGGGATCGGTTCGGGCTGGACCGCAACCTTTGGGTTGGAAGCCCCCCTCCTTCAGGTGGGGGAGCGGAGTCACGGAACCCTCCGTTGCGTCGAATGACGCACACAGATTAACCATCAACGCCCGTCAACTTCCCTGCGTCTGATGTGGCGCGAGAACGGCCGGGCAGGCGGAACTCCCGCGACCGACACGACCGGTCCGGGGCATGGCCGCCGGCCACACGGTGGTCGGGGACGTGCGCGGCTTTGCCACGGGTGTGCGTGCCGGCGGGTACGCGGGCGGGGAGCGGTCCCCGCCCGCCCGGCGTGTCAGCCCCGCAGCCCCGCGGGCGCCGCCGCCACGAGCCCGCCGTCGACGACGAGGTCCTGCCCGGTGATGTACGACGCGTCGTCCGAGGCCAGGAAGGCGACGGCCGCGGCGACGTCGTCCGGGTGGCCGAGCGAGCCGAGCGGCACCTCGGCCGTGATGCGGGCCTCCGCGCCGGGGTCGGTGATGACGCTCCGGTACATCTCGGTGTCGATGTAGCCGGGGCTGACGGAGTTGACGCGGATGCCGCGCGGCGCGAGGTCGGCTCCGAGCGTACGGGCGAGGTTGTGCACGGCGGCCTTGCCGGCGGCGTAGACCGGGGCGACGGAGAGGCCGCGGTGGAGGGTCCAGGAGGCGTTGAGGACGACGGCGCCGCCTTCCCGCATCAGCGGCAGGGCCTTGGTGACGGTGAAGAACACCCCCTTGAAGTTGGTGTCGACGGTGTGGTCGAAGTCGGCCTCGGTCATCGCGTCGCCCGGCTTGAAGACCGCCACGCCCGCGTTGGCGAAGACCACGTCGAAGGTGCCGCGCCAGTCCCCGGCCCGCCGCATGAGCAGGTCGAGGTCGGACGGGACGGCGGCGTCCGCACGGACGGCGAGGACCCGGCCCGGGCCGGCGCCCAGACGGGTGACGGCCGAGTCCAGACGGGCCTGGTCGCGGCCGGTGATGACGACGTACGCGTCCTCGTCGAGGAACCTGCGCGCGGTCGAGAACCCGATGCCGCTGGTGCCGCCGGTGATCAGAACAGTCCTGCCGGTGAATCGCTTCATGCAGACGATCGTCGGGCGGCGGGGGTGGGTCCGGCAGTGTCGGCCGAACCTGGGTCCGGCACCACCACCTTCGGGTCCTCGGGGGTCCGGAGGGCCGGGGGTTCCGGCGCCGCCAGCAACTCCGCCAGCCGGGTCCCCGTCCCCGTCCCGGGAGCGGGGGTGTGCAGCAGCAGGCGGTGGCCGGGCAGTTCGGGCAGGGGCAGCGCCGTGTACTCGAAGGTCAGTGCCCCCAGCCCGGGGAGCTCCAGCGCCTTGGTGCCGTGGGTGGAACCGCCCACGGGGAGCTCCGCCCACAGCTCGGCGAAGTCGGGGCTGACGGCGCACAGGTCGGAGGCCAGCCGGCTGAACTCGGGGTCCTCCGGGTAGCGGGCGGCGTCCGCCCGGAACTGGCCGGCGATCTCCCGTGCCGCGTTCCGCCAGTGCTTGAGCACGGCGCGGTAGCGGGCGTTGGTGAAGAAGCTGACCAGGCAGTTGTGGTCGATCTCGGTGCACTGGAACGCCAGCCGCGCGGCGCGGTTGAGCACCACGGTGTTCCAGTGCCGGTCCATGACGTACGCGGGCCGCGGCAGCCAGCCGTCGATCAGCCGCCGCAGCTCGTCCGGGACGTGCCGCCGGGACGGCGCCGGTGGCGGGGGGTTGAGACCGGCGAGGAGGTACAGGTGCTCGCGCTCGGCCGGGCCGAGCCGCAGCACGCGCGCGACGGAGTCCAGGACACCGTCGGACACGTTGATGTCACGCCCCTGCTCGAGCCAGGTGTACCAGGACACCCCGACCCCGGCGAGTACCGCCACCTCCTCCCGGCGCAGCCCCGGTGTACGGCGGTTCCCGCTGTCCGGCATACCCACGTCCGCAGGAGTCAGCCGGGCCCGCCGCGACCGCAGGAACTCGCGCAACTCGGATCTGCGCCGCTGCCGCGCCTCGGCGGGAAGCCTCGATGTGCCCACCCGGCCATGCTAGTGAGCGCGTGCCGGGTCCGGTCCCGTCCGGTCCCGTCCGGTCCGGTCCGGCCGGACGGCGCTGTGGCGCGGCGGCCGGGAGGCCGCCGCGCCACGGGTGTGATGCGGTGCTTCAAGCGCGGTGCGTCAGGTGTCGCGGGAGCTAGCCGGCGCTACAGGACACCGTCGGCCAGGTCCAGTTGCCGTTGTGCTGGATGGTGACACCGAAGTTGTTGCCGTTGCCGTTGGGTCTGGCGGTCATCACCTGGCTGCTCGGCCAGGTGGCGGTGACGTTCCAGGTGGAGGTGATCGTGGCGGGGGACGGCACGTTCATCGTCACGGTCCAGTTGCTGGATCCGGAGACCGAGACGTTGAGGTTGTACCGGTCGTTCCACTTGTCGCCCGCGGACAGGGTTGCGGAGCAGCCGCCACCACCGCCACCGCCGGTTCCGCCGCCACCGGTGCCACCGCCGCCGGTTCCGCCGCCACCGCCGGAGGAGCCCAGCGTGATGTTGGAGCTGCCACTGCTCTGGTAGCCCTCGGTCGCCATGATCATGTAGTCGTGGGAACCCAGGTTCATGCCGTGGCGGGCCCAGGCGTCGAAGTGGTTGCCGGTGGTGATGGTGCCGCCGGTCCGCTTCTGCTGCCGCACGCTCCAGAACTGCTTGAAGGTCGAGCTGTCGCCCTCGATGGAGGGGGCGTTGACCCGCGTCGTCTCGTAGATGTCGTACGTGCCGCCGTCGGTGGTGACCGTGCCCTTGAAGGTTCCGGTGGGCCGGTAGGTGCCCCAGTTGTCGACGATGTAGTACTCGACGAGCGGGTTCCTGGACCAGCCGTAGAGCGTCAGGTACGCGTTGCCGGACGGGTTGAAGCTTCCCGAGTAGGTGACGGTGCGGCGTCCGCCGGTGCTCCAGCCCTTGCCGATGACGAAGTTGCCGGTGTTGCTCCACGAGGTGCTGTAGTTGCCGCCGTTCCCCATGGTCGCGGAGACCGTTCCGGGGGCGTCGGTCCAGAACGAGAAGAAGTACCCGCCGTGGTTGCCGGTCTGGTTCGAGGTGACGGTCTGGGCGTGGGCGGTGCCGGGCGAGAACGCCAGGGCCGCGGCCAGTACGGCGCAGATGCTGCTGACGAACAGCTTGAGACGGCCGAACCGGCGGCTTCTCGACAGCAGTCCGGTACGGCCCGGTGCCTGTCTCTTCCGGTGGGGGTGTGCGTCGTTCACGTGCGTGCCTCCTCTTTCCTGAGGGCCGGCAGTGCTGCCGGGCAACGTGTACGGCACGGCGGGGCTCTCGGCGGCCGGAGTGGGAAGGCCGCCGCACACCGATGCCGTACAACGACGGTGGGGGTGAAACGGTCGTCACGGCCGACGACCGGAAGCCCAGGCCATGTCCCGTGACCTGGGCGTCGGCAGGGGGTTGCGGGCCTGCCGACGCCGACAGTTTTGACCTGTCTCCGTCAAGCTGTCAATGGTTCCGGAAACATTGCGGAAACCTTGTTGTGGCGCCGGGTCCCGAGGACGGGAGAATGATCCTGGTCACAGCTTCGCCTGGTCGACCGTGCCTGAAGTGCGCCGATCAGTGCCCGAGTCCAGGAAGCCGCACCCATGTCAACGTTGTCGAAACTTTCGGATATTTTCCGGAGATTCTCCGGGGGTGCGGGGCGGCGCAGGCTCAAGCCCGGCCCCCGGAAGGGGTGCGCCCGGCCGCCCGGGTACCGGACGCGGCCGGGAACCGACCGCGGTGCGATCTGAGCCGGAAGCAGCTCCGGTGCTCCGCCGCGCCGACCCCGGCGGCCTTCCGGAACCCCGCGACCGGTCCGGCCGTCCCGCCGGCCGGTGCGACACCGCCGGGACCACCGATCACTGCCGGCCACCGTCCGGCCGAGCCCCGGCCGGCGGGACGGTGGCCGGGAACGCCGCGCGGATCACGGGCGCGGGGAATTCCATGACCTTCGAAGCCCGTGCCCGCCGCGTTTCCGGGGTCCCGCCGAACCGGTGGATCGGCGGGAACCGGAAGCTCCGCTGCAGCACCGAAGTCCTGCCCGGCGCCGGCTGAAGAGCAATGAGGACGGCGGTGGGAACCATCGTCGCCCCATGCTACGGGAAAAACTTCTTGAAGAATTCGGAACCAGCCGGAGGATCATTGGAGAACGACTGGCCGAGACATCACGCCATGCTATAGTCGGAAGGTCGTGGATCGCCGCATATTCCCGCCATGATCGGAGAGGTGTGGTTCTTCGCCTGCCGGTGTGGACATCCAGTCGAATGACACGCTGAGTGACAGGCTGCTGTGCGAGGTGTTCCGGTTCCGATAGCCGGACGGTATACGGGGGGTTAGTCATGGCAGACGATGAAATGCCTTGAATCGGTCCGACGCTGATCATGCGTCCTCGCCATCAATTGATGGACTTCACGTTCGGAATCGAAAAACCGCACTGCTCCGGCGTGCTGCGGCTGATCGGTTCCAACATGCTTCAGTCGCGTGAATGTGATCGGAGTGGGGCTATGTCAACGAGGCCGGCGATTGAGAACCGAAGACCGGACACAATGCCTGACGTCGCAGTCGGGGGGCGGATCTCGGGGCCGCTGGAAGAAGACACCCGGAGGCAGATATTACTGGATGTTCTCGGAGCTGATGCCGGCCGCGAGCTGATCGATTTCGCGGCGGGTGCCGGCGGAGATCCCCACCTGCTCGCCGAGCTCGCGCTCGGCCTCGTCGAGGAAGGGCTCGTCGAGGAGCGCGACGGCGCGGTACGGCTCGCCGCACGGCGGATTCCGTGTCGTGTGCTGACTGCCGTGAGCCGCCAGTTGAGCGGGCTGAGCGCGGCCTGCCAGCAGTTCCTCAAGGTCGCGGCGGTATTGGGCAGGTCCTTCAGGCTGGAGGACGTGTCCGGGATGCTGGGCCGGTCCTCGGCCAGCCTGCTCGCGCCCTTGGACGAGGCGCTGGTCTCCGGGTTCGTCGTCGAGGCCGATTGCCGGCTCGTGTTCCGGAGTGACTTCCTCTTCCGGGGAGTCGTCGAATCCATTCCCGCCACTGCGCGTGGCGCGCTGCAGCGTGAGGCCATGGGGATCTCCGAGAAGCGTGCCCAGGAGATCGAGGAACGCTTCGAGACGATTGGGAACTCGGCTGGTCCGTGCCATGTGTCCGAAGAAGGAGTCGGTGGCCAGTGCTCCAGGGCGCACAGTCTGATAATGAACGGGAAGGCGGCAGCCGGAGTACGCGTCGCAGAGAGCGTTCTCGCCAGTCCCGGAATCTCGCGGGCAGTGCGGCTCGACGCGGAAGCATCAGTGATCCTGGGATACTTCCTGCTTGGCGAGGGGAGAGGCACAGAGAAAGCCGTCGAGCTCTCCGAGCAGATTCTGCGGGAGCGCGGTACTCGACCTGGTGACATCGCCGCGCTGATGGCGCTGACAACCCTCTCCACTGTGCGCTGGCGGGCCGGGGAGCTGTCCGAGGGGCTCAGCCTGGGGTGTGCCGCGGTGCGTTACAGCGGTGATGCCGACCCCGTATGGCGTCTGCATTTCCAGCTTGCGCTGGCGGGAAAGCGCGCGAATCTTCGCGAATTCGACAGGGCGGAATCCCTGATCGACGAGGTGGACGTCGGCCTGCGAGGACTGCTCGCACCGGTCTGGACGGCCGCGCCCGCGGCCATGCGGGCCCGGATATTCCTCCAGTCCGGACGTCTGGGTGATGCCCGCCGACAGGCGGAGGCGGCGACCGCCGCGTGGGAGCGGGAAGCCGTCCCCATGCTCCGGCCGCTGGCGTTCTCCGTGCTCAGCACCATGTCCCTGTACCTGGGGGACCTGCCCGCGGCGATCGAGCACATGGAGCGGATGCGCGCCGACCTGGCCGACGGTCAGGCGGTGCTGGAGTCCGCGCAGTACGCCTGGACGGACGTACTCGTCACGGCCAAGAGGGACGGGCCCCGAGCGGCCGTCGACTTGCTGTCCGGCACGTACGGCCATCTCCCGACGCGGCGGTCCCTCTACATCGAGGACCCGAGTTCCGCCGCCTTCCTGGTGCGCCTGGCACGCGACGCCGGTGACAGCGATCTCAAGCGCAGCGTCCTCGAGACCGTGGACGGTATCGCGGGCGACAACCCCGGCATCTCGATCGTGGGTCTCACGGCCATGCACGCCAACGCGTTGGCCAACGGCGATCCGGCTGCCCTGGCGCACATCATCGTGGAGTCGCCGGACCCGGTCTCCGTGGCCCTGGCGACGGAGGAGCTCGCCAAGCTGTACGCGGTCCAGGCTCCGGCACGGTGGCGGCAGGCCGTCTCGCAGCCGTCCGCGGACGGCGTCTCGCTGCAGAGCGTCA
Organism: Streptomyces carminius; assembly: GCF_002794255.1. GTDB lineage: Bacteria > Actinomycetota > Actinomycetes > Streptomycetales > Streptomycetaceae > Streptomyces > Streptomyces carminius. The sequence continues at coordinate 139,188 of NZ_PGGW01000060.1, read as the reverse complement.
CCTGCTGGGCGCGTCTCTCCGAGATGGAGCGGCGAATCTCCTACCTGGTGAGTGTGGGTCTGACGAACCGCCAGATCGCCAGACGCGTGCACTTGTCGGCGCATACGGTGAACTACCACCTCCGCAAGATCTACCGGAAACTGGGGATCAACACCCGCGTCGAACTGGCGCGCCAGGCGGCGACCTATTCGAGCGGAGCCGCCGTCTACTCGATGGAGGGCGAGCAGGGGAACGCCGTCTGACCGGCGGTGCCGTACGCCGTGCCGACGGCCGGGGCGGCGCGTCCCCGTCCCGCCCGCACACCGCAAGCGGGCGGGTCGGCCCGGGAGGCCGGGACACCCGTGTCCCGGCCTCCCGGGGGCTCGCCGGCTTCCCTCCCCGGACACGTCCGGCTTCTCCCGCACCGCGCCGCGGCCGGAATCAGCCCGCGGATCCGGGCCCGCGTGCTTCGGCCGGCACCGGAGAGGGGGCCTCATGCGCGAAGAAGTGCTTGGTCAGTTCGACGCGACTGTTGATGTCGAGCTTCGAGAACACCCGCCGGAGGTGGCTGTCGACGGTGTGGGGCGACAGGAACAGGGTGCTTGCCGCCTCGCGGTTGGTCCTGCCGTCGACGATCGCTCGTACGACGCGCAGCTCCGCGCTCGTGAGGCTCTCCCAGCCCGACTTGGGCCGGCCGGCGCCGAGTCGGCGCATGTGGTGCACGCCGAGTCGGCGCAGCTTCTTCTGCACGCGTGCCGTGTCCCGCGTCGCCCCGCAGTCCTGGTAGAGGTCCAGGGCGGATTCGAGGAGCCGGACCGCCCGGCTCCTGTCCTCCGTGCCCTGCTCCGCCCGCGCCGCGTCCTCCAGCGCGTTGCCCGCCGCCAGGGGGCGTCCGGCGCGCCGGTAGAGGTCCGCGGCGCGGTGCAGTGCGGTCGTGTCGCCGCACAGGACGCCCTTCGCGTGTTCGGCTCCGCCCCGCAACGACTGCGAGCCCGGGTTGCGCTCGGCGACGTGCCGGGCGAACGCGGCCGCCTGCTCGGCTTCCGCGCCGAGTCCCGCCTGCCTGGCCTGGCGGATGAGTGCCGCGGCCGCCGTCGGAGCCTCGGAGAAGAGCAGCGGATCGGGTGAGGTCCGCACCTCGGCGTCGACCAGTGTCCGGACCATCATCGCCGGACGGCCGCCGGCCGCGTGGAACTGCGCGAGCGCCCAGTCCAGGCGGGCCCTGTCGGCTGCCGTGTCGCCGGACACCAGCCGTTCGGCCGTGCGCAACTGCTCGCTGGCGGTGGCGGTGTCGTCGCAGTGCATACTGACGCGGGCCAGCACCAGACGTGCGGGCACCGAGTGGTCGGGCGCCGACCGCTGCGCCGTACGGAGCGCGCTTTCGGCTTCGGCACGGGCTTCGTCGAGCCGGCCTGCCGCCATCAGCAGTTCGGCCCGGTGCCCGTGCCACAGGGACGCGTGCCAGGACCCGCCGAGCCTGTCCGCCTCCTCCCGGACGGCGGTGAGGACGGCCGTCGCCTCGTCGGACCGGTCGACCGCGACGAGGGCCCGGACCAGCCATGTCCACAGCGGGCGCTCGTACGGGTCGGGCCGGGACGGGACCTCCGGCCGCCCGCGCCACGGTGCCGCCACCGCGCCCGGCCCGCCGCGCGCGCGTTCCGCGGTCTCCGCGACCGCCCGGCCCAGCTCGGCGCGGTCCGGCTCGCCGATGTCCTGCCGGGCCGGCGCCCGGCACAGCAGCTCGGCGGCCAGGCCGTGGCAGTCGGCGTCCCGCAGCCCCTGCCCCAGCTCCAGCACGAGCTGCGTCCCGGCCGCCGTGTCGGGACCGGGGGGTACGGCGGCGTCCAGGAGACGGGACGCCTCGGCGTCCCGTCCCACCGCGACGAGCAGGCGCAGCACATGTGCCAGTGCTTCCGGCGCGTCGTCGCAGTGACGCGCCAGCGCCGAGACGGCCCGGGCCGCCATGGGATCGTCCCGGTGCCCCGGTGATCGCGGTTGCGGTTGCGGTGGCGTGGCGGGTGCGGCGGCCGGCGGAACAGGGCCCGGCCGATCGGGCCCGCCGTCCGGGAACGCGGGATGCCGGAGCGCTTCGGCGATCACGTCGTGGACGAACGCCAGCTCCGTGCCCTCCCTTCGCAGCAGGCCCACCTGCACCGCCTCCTCGGCGGGGGCGGACAGGTCGGCGGCCGGCTCGCCGAGCGGATCCGCCGCCTGCTCGACCGTGAACGGACGGCCGGACCGCCCGCTGTGCTCCAGGAGCCGCCGGACTCCGGGCGACATGCCGTCCAGCAGCTTGCCGACCGCCGCACGGACTCCGGCGGGCACGCAGTCGGTCAGCACCGAGGCCGTGCCGTCCAGGACGACGACCTGCCCGGCCTTCATGAGCGCGTGGAAGAGGTTCTTCACCAACCAGGGGTTGCCCTCGCAGCGAGCCGCCCAGCGGAGCACCGAGGAGTCCGGTTTGGCGCCGAGTACGCCGGTGCACAGCTCGGCCACCGACTCGTCGTCCAGCGCCCCCACGTGGAGCCGAACGGCGGCATGGTCGGTCAGCCAGTCGAGGGCGTGCTGGGCGAGCACCGACGAGGAAACCGGCCGCCGGGCGAGCAGCCAGAGCACCGGGGACGAGGCGAGCGCCCGGACGAGCTCCCGCAGGGCCAGCGCGCTGACGTCGTCGATCCGATGGGCGTCGTCCAGCACGATCACCAGGGGGTGCCTGCGCGTCGCGTTCTCGACCAGCTCGCCGACCCGGTCCACGAGCCGGAAGGGGTTGCCGTCCGGGCGCACCAGATCGTCGAGTCCGGCCGTGCCGGGCAGCGCCCGCCGCAGAAAGTTGATCAGCAGGTGGATGGGGATCGGCTGGTCGGCGCCGCCTGCCCGCCCCGCGACCGCCGTCAGGCCGCGTTCGGCCGCCTCCAGGGTCGCGGCCTGCAGCAACTGGGTCTTGCCCATGCCGAACGGGCCCTCGAAGACGACGCATCCCCCGGACCCCCGCGCGGTGGTGTCCAGATGGGAGCCCAGCGAGGACAGGATGCGGTCACGCCCTGCCAATGGATTCATGATTCCCCCGTGTTGCCCTGGAAAGCTGTCCAAGCAACGTTCCGCCGGACGCGGCGCGGTGTCCGACTGTCCAGAATGGCCAGTTGCACACCCGCGTCCACCGGCGACCGCGTCGAGCGGCCGGCACGGCCTGTTCAGTTATACGGGATGCCCGCCGGTGCGGCAGGAATACCCGGTCGCATTCGCACTACTCACCCGGGTAGTGGGCAGCGTGGAAGTTTCGTCATACCGTTCGTGTCATTCAGATTCGCCGGCGAGCAGGGCAACGACTTTGACGCGCTGTTCCCGAGATCGTCCTTATCTTGCGCGTGATGGCGTGCATTCGGAGCGGGCCGGAACCGTTCCGCGCTCGGCATGACCGATCTCAGCGAATTCACGGGAGCCCGAGACACATGAGTGTGAGGGTGACCGTCGCCTCGACCGGGAGATGAAAACATGACCGTCAGTTATCTCGGAGCAGCCGTGGACACGGCCGCCATCGATGCCGCGATCAGTGACTTCTTCGCGGAACGCCGAGTCGAGACCGCTTCGCTCGGTGAGGATTTCGCGGCGACCGTCGCCGAGCTGGAGGACTACGTCCTGCGCGGCGGCAAGCGCATCCGGCCGGCCTTCGCCTGGCTGGGCTGGATCGGCGCCGGCGGCGACCCGGGCGGGCCGATCGCCGCGGCGGTGCTGCGCGCCTGTGCGGGATTCGAGCTGCTGCACGTGTCGGGGCTGATCCACGACGACATCATCGACGCCTCCCGGACCCGTCGCGGCCATCCCGCCGCACACGTGGTCTTCGCCGAGCGGCACCGGATGCGGCGCTTCTCCGGTGACCCGGGCGCCTTCGGCGCGGGTGCCGCCATCCTGGTCGGGGACCTGGTCCTGGTGTGGTCCGACGTCATGGTGCGCGCGTCCGGGCTGCCGGCGGACGCGCAGACCCGGCTCGGACCGGTGTGGTCCGCGGTGCGGTACGAGGTGATGTACGGCCAACTGCTCGATCTGATCAGCCAGGCGAGCAACGACGAGGACGTCCACGCGGCGCTGCTCGTCGACCATTACAAGACGGCCTCGTACACGGTGGAGCGGCCCCTGCAGTTCGGCGCCGCGATCGCCGACGCCGACGCCGGCCTCGTCGCGGCCTACCGGGCGTTCGGGGCCGACATCGGGATCGCCTTCCAGCTGCGGGACGACCTGCTGGGCGTGTTCGGCGACCCGGCGGTGACGGGCAAGCCCTCGGGGGACGACCTGCGCGAGGGCAAGCGGACGGTGCTGCTCGCGACGGCGCTGAAACGCGCGGACGAACGCGATCCGCGGGCGGCGGCGTTCCTCAGGTCGACGATCGGGACCGACCTCACCGACGAGGACCTCGCCCGGGTCCGCGCCGTCCTCACCGATGTCGGCGCCGTGGACCACATCGAGAAGGAGATCGCGCGCCGCGCCGACCGGGCCACTGCGGTGCTGGAGGCGAGCAGCGCCACCAATCCCGCGAAACAGCAGCTCGCCGCGGTGGCGATCAAGGCTACGCAGCGGATCCACTGATGGCGGCGACACCCCAGCGCACCTTCACCGACCGCACGGATCCCGCGGGCGAGCCGGCCGCCGGGCACCGGCGCACCGGTGTCGGACGCGCCCACGGCAAGGCCATCCTGCTCGGCGAACACGCCGTTGTGTACGGCGCTCCGGCACTGGCCGTCCCGGTTCCGCAACTGGCGGTCACCGCGCGAGCGACGAGACGCCCGGGAGCGGGCGACAGCGCGCACAAGGTCACCTTCGCGATGGCGGGGCCGGGGGCCACGCCGACGGTACCGCCGTACTCGGACGGGCTGCGGAGCCTGGAGGCGCAGTTCGAGGAACGGACCGGCACCGCCGGCGGTCTGCGCGCGGACGTACTCATCGACTGCGCCGTTCCGCAGGGCCGTGGGCTCGGCTCCAGCGCCGCCTGCGCCCGGGCGGTGGTGCTGGCGCTCGCGGACCTCCTCGGCCACCGCCTCGACGCCAGGACGGTGTTCGAACTCGTACAGGCATCCGAGAAGGTGGCGCACGGCAGGGCGAGCGGTGTCGACGCGATCGCCGTCGGCGCGACCTCCCCCCTGCTGTTCCGCTCCGGCACCGCCCGGGAGCTGCCTCTTCCGGCGCCGGGGAACGGCTCCCCGCACCCCCGGGAGGGAACCGGCGGCCGCGCCGGCACCGGCCGGCCCCCCGGTTCCGACGGGCTGTTCGTCATCGCGGACAGCGGAGTGAGCGGCGCCACCAGGGAGGCGGTGGAGCTGCTGCGGCGCAGGTTCGAGCGCGAACCGGGGACGCGGGAGGCGTTCGTCGGCCGGGTGTCGGACCTGACGTACGCGGCCGTGCAGGACCTCGCCCACGGCCGGTGGGGTGATTTCGGCGCACGGCTGACCGAGAACCACCGGCTGCTCCGCGAGATCGGGATCAGCACGGACCGGATCGACGCCCTGGTCGAAGCCGCGCTCGCGGCCGGCAGCCCGGGCGCCAAGATCAGCGGCGGCGGTCTGGGGGGCTGCATGATCGCGCTGGCCGACGGCCCCGGCCGGGCGGAGGCGGTCGTGAGCGGTCTCCGGGAAGCCGGCGCCGTCCGGACCTGGATCGTGCCGGCAGGAAGGTATGCGCACCATGCGGACTGACCACCAGGCGGAGCCGGCCGTCGGAGCTCCCGGCCGCGCTGCGACGGCCGTGGCCCATCCGAACATCGCACTGATCAAGTACTGGGGCAAACGCGACGAGCGGCTCATGATCCCGTACGTCGACAGCCTGTCGATGACCCTGGACGTCCTCCCGACGACCACCACCGTCCGGCTGGACCCCACGGCGCGGACCGACAGCGTCACGCTCGACGGCTCGCCCGCGGAGGGCGAGGTGCGGCGGCGCGTCACCGACTTCCTGGAGCTGCTGCGGGAGAGGTCCGGGTGCTTCGAGCCGGCCGTCGTCGACACCCGCAACTCCGTTCCCACCGGGGCGGGTCTGGCGTCCTCGGCGAGCGGGTTCGCCGCCCTGGCCATGGCCGGCGCCGCCGCGTACGGACTCGACCTCGACCGCACCGGGCTGTCGCGGCTGGCCCGCCGGGGATCCGCGTCGGCCTCCCGGTCGCTCTTCGACGGCTTCGCGATCTGCCATGCGGGCCGGGGCGCCGGTGCGACCGCGGACATCGGCTCCTACGCCGAGCCGGTACCGGCCCCGGACTTCGACCCGGCGCTGGTGGTCGCGCTGGTCGACGAGGGCGCCAAGGCCGTGTCCAGCCGGGCTGCCATGCGGCGGACCGTCGAGACCTCGCCGCTCTACCGGGCGTGGGCGGCCTCCAGCAGGGCCGACCTGGCCGAGATGCGGACGGCGCTGCTGCGGGGCGATCTGGACGCCGTGGGGGAGATCGCCGAGCGGAACGCCCTCGGCATGCACGCGACGATGCTGGCCGCGCGGCCGGCGGTGCGCTATCTGTCGCCGGCCACGGTGGCCGTGCTCGACAGCGTGCTGCGGCTGCGTTCGGACGGCGTCCCGGCCTACGCGACCATGGACGCCGGCCCCAACGTCAAGGTGCTCTGCCACCGCGCGGACGCCGCCCGGGTGGCCGAGGCGGTGCGCGGCGCCGCCCCCGGCTGCTCGGTGGTCACCGCACGGCGCGGACCGGGCGCCCGGCTGCAGACGGGAGCCGGGTGGTGACCGCCGGCGGGGCGATCACCCGGCAGGCCCCGGGCAAGCTGTTCGTCGTCGGGGAGTACGCGGTGCTGGAGCCGGGCCACCCGGCGATCCTGGTGGCGGTCGACCGCCACGTCAGCGTCACCGTGTCGGCGGCCGACGGGGCCGAGGTCGTGATCGAGTCCGACCTCTGCCCGGGGGAAGCGCGCCTGCGGCGCGGTGACGGCGGGCTCGCCGGGATCGGCGCCGGCGACGGGGAGCGGGCACCGGACCGCCTCGGCCATGCGGTGTCGGCGATTGACGTGGTCGACGGGCTGCTGGCCGGGCGCGGACGGCACGCGCCGCCGATCCGCGTCTCGATCACGAGTCGCCTGCACCGCGACGGGACCAAGTTCGGCCTGGGGTCGAGCGGCGCGGTGACGGTCGCCACGGTGACCGCCGTGGCCGCGTACTACGGCATGGAGCTGTCACCCGAGGCCCGGTTCCGGCTCGCGCTGCTGGCCACGGCACGGCGCGACCCCCGCTCCTCCGGCGGGGACCTCGCCGCCAGCGTCTGGGGCGGCTGGATCGCGTACCGGGCGCCCGACCGGGCGGCCGTGCTCGCCATGGCGCGGCGCGAGGGCATCGAGCGGACTCTCCGGGCACCGTGGCCGGGTTTCGCGCTGCGCCGGCTCCCGCCGCCCCGCGGACTCGCGCTGGAGGTGGGCTGGACGGGGGAGCCGGCCAGCACCTCCTCGCTGGCGGGACGCCTGGAGACGGGGGAGTGGTGGGGCAGCGCGGCACACCGGGACTTCCTCGAGCGCAGCGACGCCTGCGTGCACGCCTCGGTCCGCGCGCTCGAACGGGGGGACGACGACGAGCTGCTGCACCGGATCCGCGGTGCCCGCCGGATGCTCGCCGATCTGGACGACGCGGTCCGTCTCGGCCTCTTCACCACCAGGCTGACGGCGCTGTGCGACGCCGCCGAGGCCGTCGGCGGCGCCGCGAAGCCCTCGGGCGCCGGGGGCGGCGACTGCGGCATCGCGTTCCTGGACGCCGCGGCGGCGGAAAGGGCGCCGCGGCTGCGGAAGCGGTGGGCCGCCGCGGGGGTGCTCCCCATGCCGATCCACATCCAGCAGACGACAGGGAGCGCAGCATGATCGCTGAGCGCAAGGACGACCACGTTCGGTTCGCCACCGAGCAGCACCGCCGGCGCAGCGGGCACAACCAGTTCGACGACGTGTCCTTCGTGCACCACGCGCTGTCCGGTATCGACCGCTCGGACGTCTCGCTGGCCACCCGGTTCGGCGGGATCGAATGGCAGGTTCCGCTCTACATCAACGCGATGACCGGCGGCAGCCCCAAGACCGGTGCCATCAACCGCGATCTGGCGATCGCCGCCCGCGAGACCGGTGTCTCCATCGCGACGGGATCCGTGAGCCCGTACTTCGCCGACGAGTCGGTGGCGGACACCTTCAGCGTGATGCGCAAGGAGAACCCGGACGGATTCATCCTGGCGAACATCAACGCCAACGCCACGGTCGAGATGGCGCGGAGGGCCGTCGGCCTGCTGCGGGCCGACGCCCTGCAGATCCATGTCAACGCGGTCCAGGAAACGGTGATGCCCGAGGGCGACCGGTCGTTCGCCTCCTGGGGTCCGCGGATCGAGAGGATCGCGGCCGGCGTCGACGTCCCGGTGATCGTGAAGGAGGTCGGTTTCGGGCTCAGCCGCGAGACCCTGCTGCGGCTTCAGGAGATGGGCGTGCGGGCGGCCGATGTCGCCGGCAGCGGCGGCACCAACTTCGCGCGCATCGAGAACGACCGGCGCGACCGGCCCGACTACTCGTACCTCGACGGCTGGGGGCAGTCCACTCCGGCCTGCCTGCTGGACGCCCAGGGCGTCGGTATCCCGGTACTGGCCTCCGGAGGCATCCGCCATCCGCTCGACGCGGCGCGTGCGCTGGCGCTCGGCGCTTCCGCCGTCGGGGCGTCCGGCCTGTTCCTCAGGACCGTGCTCGACGGCGGTGTGGCGGCCCTGGTCTCGCTGCTCTCCTCGTGGACCGACCAGCTCGAAGCCCTGATGACCGTGCTGGGCGCGAGCACCCCCGCCGACCTGACCCGGTGCGACGTGCTCGTCCACGGCGACCTGCGCGCGTTCTGCGCCGACCGGGGGATCGGGACCCGGCGGCTGGCCACCCGCTCCCTGTCCTACGGCACCGACTTCCACCACACGAACCACGAGACGATCGGAGGCACCCGATGACCGACACCACCGCGGTCGCCGGCGTTCCCATGAGATGGGTGGGCCCCCTGCGCATATCGGGGAATGTGGCCACGCTCGAGACGGAGGTGCCGCTCGCCACCTACGAGTCACCCCTGTGGCCTTCGGTCGGCCGGGGCGCGAGGATCTCCACGATGGTCGGGCAGGGCATCGTCACCACCCTGATCGACGAGCGGATGACGCGCTCGGTGTTCGTCAGGGCCAAGGACGCGCAGACCGCGCACATGGCCTCCCTGGAGGTCGACGCGCGCCTCGACGAACTCCGCGAGCTCGTGCGCACCTGCGGCCGGTTCGTCGAACTCATCGGGTTCCACCACGAGATCGCGGCCAATCTGCTGTTCCTCCGTTTCGAGTTCAGCACCGGGGACGCGTCCGGGCACAACATGGCGACGCTGGCCGCCGACGCGCTCCTCACCCACATCCTGGAAGTCATCCCGGGAATCACCTACGGGTCGATTTCGGCGAACTACTGCACGGACAAGAAGGCGACCGCCGTCAACGGAATCCTCGGCCGCGGCAAGAGGGTCGTCGCCGAACTCCTCGTGCCGCGTGACATCGTCCGCAAGTCGCTGCGCACATCGGCTGCCGGGATAGCCGACCTGAACATCGGCAAGAACATGATCGGCACCCTGCTCGCCGGCGGGATCCGCTCGGCCAACGCGCACTACGCGAACATGCTGCTCGGGTTCTACCTGGCGACGGGCCAGGACGCGGCGAACATCGTGGAGGGCTCCCAGGGTGTGACCGTGGCCGAGGACCGGGACGGCGACCTCTACTTCTCCTGCACCCTGCCCAACCTGATCGTGGGGACGGTCGGCAACGGGAAGGGCCTCGGCTTCGTCGAGGAGAACCTGGAGCGGCTCGGCTGCCGCGAGGCGCGCGAACCCGGTGACAACGCGCGTCGGCTCGCGGTCATCGCGGCCGCGACGGTGCTGTGCGGCGAACTCTCCCTGCTGGCGGCGCAGACGAACCCGGGCGAGCTCATGCGGGCGCACGTCCGACTGGAACGCAGGAGCACGACAGCCAGGATCGGAGGCCAGTGATGTCCGGGAACCTCCCCATCGGAATCCACGACCTGTCCCTCGCCACGACGCAGTACGTCCTGATGTACGAGGCACTGGCCGCCCAGAACGGCACCAGCGTCGCCAAGTACCACTGGGGCATCGGCCAGCGCTCGATGAGCGTGCCGGCCGCCGACGAGGACATCGTGACGATGGCCGCCCAGGCAGCCGCCCCCGTCGTCGCCCGGCACGGCGCCGACCGGATCCGGACGGTCGTCTTCGCGACCGAGACGTCCGTCGACCAGTCGAAGGCGGCCGGGATCTACGTCCACTCGCTGCTGGGGCTGCCTTCCGCCGCCCGGGTCGTGGAGCTCAAGCAGGCGTGCTACAGCGGGACGGCGGCCCTGCAGTTCGCCATCGGCCTCGTTCACCGCGACCCGTCGCAGCAGGTCCTCGTGATCGCCAGCGATGTCTCCAGATACGAGCTGGGCACGGCGGGGGAGGCGACTCAGGGCGCGGCCGCGGTGGCCATGCTGGTCGGCGCGGATCCCGCACTGGTGCGCATCGAGGAGCAGTCGGGGATGTTCACCGCCGACATCATGGACTTCTGGCGGCCGAACTACCTCACCACCGCCCTGGTCGACGGGCGTGAGTCCATCTCCGCGTACCTGCAGGCGGTGGAAGGCGCGTGGAAGGACTACACCGAGCGCGGCGGCCGGGCGCTCGACGAGTTCAGCGCGTTCTGCTACCACCAGCCGTTCACGAAGATGGCCTACAAGGCGCACCGGCAGCTGCTCCAGCACTGCGGGCACGCCGCCGCCGAGGCCGAGATCACCCGCGCCATAGGGCACACGACGGCCTACAACGCCGAGATCGGCAACAGCTACACCGCGTCGATGTACGTCGGGCTGGCCGCGCTGCTCGACCACGCCGACGACCTGACCGGCCAGGCCATCGGCTTCCTCAGCTACGGGTCCGGCAGCGTCGCCGAGTTCTTCGCCGGCACGGTCGTCCCGGGATACCGCGCGCAACTGCGTTCCGAGGCGCACCGCGAGGCGATCGGCCGGCGCAAGGAGATCGACTACGCCAAGTACCGCGAGCTCCACGAGTGGTCCTTCCCGGCCGACGGCGGAGAGCATCCCGTGCCGAGGGAGACCGCCGGGCCGTACCGGCTGGCCGGGCTCTTCGGCCACAAGCGCGTCTACGCGGCGCGATAAGGCCGCCGTCGTACCCGTCGGCCGCCTGCGGGCACGCGGGCGCACATCCGTACGGAAAACCAGTCTCCGGCCCGGCGGTGATGCCGTGGTTTCCGCTCTATTGCTTGGAGGGTGCATGTCCGGGAATTCCGACGCGGAAGAGATGTACTCGGCCGTCACGGAAACGGCCAGGAGGCTGGGGGTGTCCTGCTCGCGCGACACGGTCTGGCCTGTTCTGTCCGCGTACGGGGAAGCATTCGAGCACGCCATGCCGCTGGCTTTCAGAATGGTGACCGGCGCGCATCACGCCGGTGATCTCGACTGCCGCTTCGTGACGTACCCAAAGGATCGGAATCCGTATCCCCTGGCCCTGTCGGAAGGGCTCATCCCGAAGACGAGCCACCCCGTCGGCGCCCTGCTCCCGGACATCGAGGAGCGATTCCCGGTCGACGGGTACGGTATCGACTTCGGAGTGGTGGGCGGCTTCACGAAGATCTACGCGGGCTTCACCCCGGACGGCCTGCAGGAGCTGTCGAAGCTCATCGAGGTACCGGCCATGCCGAGCAGTCTCGCCGGCAATGCCGACTTCTTCGTCCGCCACGGCCTGGGCGACAAGGTCGCCTTCGTCGCGGTCGACTACCTGCACAGAACGGTGAACGTGTACTTCAACGACGTGCCCGCCGCGTGTTTCGAGGCCGGGACCATTCGGTCGATGCTCCGTGAGAACGGTCTGCCGGAGCCGAGTGAGCGGATGCTCGGGCTCGGCGGGCGGGCGTTCGGCCTGTACGTGACCCTGAGCTGGGACTCCCCGGCGATCGAGCGGTTCTGCTTCGGCGTGACGACCACGGATCTGTCGAGCCTTCCCGTTCCCGTCGAACCGCGACTCGAGAAATTCGCGCGAAGCGTTCCCTACGGCGGCGGTGAGCGCAAGTTCGTCTACGGCGTCGCGGCGACAGCCGAAGGGGAGTACTACAAGCTCGAAACACACTACAAGTGGAATCCCGGGACCGTGGCCTTCATCTGATACGGCGCCGGTCCGGATTCCCGTCCTGCCGCCGAGTCGCCCGTCCGCGGGGTCCGGTACCGCCGACCGCCCGTGACGCGCGCGGTTTCCGGCCCCGCCCGTCTCCACCGGCAAGGACCTGCGGCCGGCCGGCCGTGCCCTGAAACGGCCGGCGAGCGGGCGGTCACGTCACACGGCGGAATGCCGGGAGTGCGGTGCTTTCCGCCCGCCGCGGGCACGCGGTGCCGTTCCCGAGTCCACCACCGACCACCAGGCCTCCAGGAGGAGTGCGCCATGAGACCAGTGAACGAATCGCACAGGCCCCCCGTTCCGTGGCCCGCGGAAGTCGACCCGGAACACCTGCGCGAGGCCGCCTCCCGGTTGGCCGCGCATGTCAGCGGCCAGGTCGGCGACGACGGCGCTATACGCGGGGAATGCCGGAGCCGGGTGCTGGAGTCCGCGCTCGCGCTGTCGCTGATGACGCGCATCGGTGTGTCCTCACCCGCCCGGGACCGTGTGCTCGCCTTCCTCCGGGAGCACCTCGACTCCCCCCAGGAGTTCGACCGCGTCCTCGCCACGCTGGCGGTCGGACGGGCCGGCGACCGGGCATCCGCCGACGGCGCCGACGTCGTCGCCAAGCTGACCGACATGCTGCTCGGCGCCGCGCCGGCGTTCATCTCCGCCCGCCGCCGCCGAATGCTGTACGCCGTACTGTCGCTGTTCGGATGCCCGGTGCCGCCGGACGCCGCCCCCGCGGCCGACGAGGAGGCACCCACGGACCCCGTGCACTCCTGGGCCGCCGTCCAGCAGGCCGCGGTCACGCTGGTCCTCGCCGCCGCCACGGGGGTCAGCAACGGAGCCACGGCCGCTGCGCTGCGGACGCTGACCGCCGTACGTCCGGAGACGGCGGTGTGGGAGGGGTACGTGCTGCTGCACCTGCTGTCGCTGCACGGGCTCGCCGGGGTGCCCGGGCAGGAGGAGACCGTGCGCAGTGGCCTGGAGACACTGCTGCGGTACCAGCGCGACGACGGCGGCTTCCCGTTCGTGGCGGGCCTGCAGCACTGGTGCACGTCGACCGCCGGAATCGCGCTCGCCGCGGCCGGTTCACCACCGGGCGTGCTGCGGGCGATGGCGGAGACGTTCGTCGCGCACGAGGTCGTCGAGTCCCAGCGCTCCCTGTGCCTCTCCCTCTCCCGTGGTGCGCCGCTCACCGGGGGCTGGTCCATCGGCCCCCGGGTGGCGCAGAACGACGTCGACTGCACCTCGTGCGTTCTGGAGTTCCTGCAGGCCGTCGACCCCGTCGGCTACGGAGGCACCGTGCGGCGCGGCGTGGACGCGCTGCTGGCCGTCCAGGGGGCCGACGGCGGGTTCCCCACCTATGTCGCCGGCGCCTCCTCCGAGCCGTGCATGACGGCCGCGGCCGTCAACGCGCTCGCCCCGTACCCCTTCACCGCGCCCGCCCGGGAGCGTGCCCTGGCCTTCCTCGCCGACAGCCAGCTCCCGGACGGCGGGTTCGAACCGGGATGGAGCCGCAGCCGCCTGCACGCGATGTTCCGTGCGCGCCTGGCGGCGTGCACCGCGGCCCCGGACGACCACCGGGCGGCCCGGATGGCCGAGCGGATCGAGCGTTCGGTGCGCGAGACGCAGAACGCCGACGGCGGCTGGGGGATGCAGCCCGGCGATCCCAGCGACGACATCAGCACCGCCTACGGGCTGATCACGCTGTGCTACGGGACCGAGTCCCGGCCCGTCGGGAGCGCCCTGTCCTGGCTGCTCGCGCACCAGAACGCGGACGGTGGGTACGGCGGTCCGCCCGACATGGTCGGCCCCCGCCCGTTCGCGTACCACATCCCCGTCCTGACCGACGCCCCCGTGCTCCTCGCGCTGGGACACGTGCGCCACCGAGTGCGGAGCACGGCGTCCCTGCTCCGGGAGGGAGTGGCATAGCGGCGAGCGCTGCTCGCCGCCCGGGCGGACAGCAGGCTGCCGGCGGAGCCATCGGGCTCCGCCGGCAGCCTGCTGTCGGTGTCGGTGTCGGTGTCGGGGAGGGTCAGCCGCCGTTCACCTTGCGCTGGACGAACTCGTAGGCCAGGTCGCTGATCCGCGGTGCGTACTGGGAGGCCGCCTCGACGGAGGAGCGGAAGTTCTCGCCGCCCCAGATGCGGCTCTCGCCGCATTCCCCGGCGAAATCGGTCAGGTTGTTCCAGCTCAGCGTCATGTCCCGGGCCGGGGTGACCCCCGGTTCGACGAGCGAGGAACCCTTGGGGGCCGAGTAGGAGATCCTGAGCTCGTCGGTGCCGGTGAAACGGCGTGTCAACTGGGCGAAGGCAAGGCACTCCGCGGCTTCCGCGGAGGGGTACTCGGGATGGTCGGGCGCCTTGATGGGGTGGTCGGCCGGCCAGGCGTCCAGGTAGGCCCGCCACTCGTTTCCTGTGATGTCGCCGACGGTGCCCTCCCCGGGCCCGCCCCACGCCGTCACCTTCTTCTTCCCGTACAGGTGGCGGATCGCGCTGAACGGCCGCACCGAGTCGTACTTGCGCTTGAAGTGCCAGGTGGCGATGGCGAGATCGTAGAACCCTATGTCACGGACGACGGTGAAGTGGATCGTCTTCTCGGTGTCGTACCCGCCCCCGACGATGACCGGCACGGTGCCGACGAGTCCGAAGGTGTCGAAGTTGTTGTTGAAGAGTTCGGCTGCCGTCTTCCGGCGGTCGTCCAGGCCGGCCGACGCCTTCAGAACCTCGTCGGCCTGCTGCCGGTACGCCCTGCGGTTGTGGTGGTTGCTCTTCCACGGCGGGGAGACCCTGAACTGCGCGGGGCTGTCGTACGTGAACGGCTTCACCCGGCCGAAGTGCGGGGCCGCGAACTTCTGGACGGTGAAGACTCCGTTCCTCTCGAACGTGTTCGGCTGCCAGCGGGACGGGTCGCGGAGCTTGTCCGCGCTGTTGACCGGTTTGTATCCGGTGTAGTCGGCGTAGGGCTGCCGGTTGTACCGGCGGCCGCCCTCCGTGCCGTCCCGGTTGCTGCCGTCGTTCTTCCTCGCCGCCAGGGCGTTCTTGGCGGCGAGGATTCCGATGCCGCTCGGAGTGGTCGGGTCCTCCCCGGTGTCGTCGGGATCAAGGCCTGCCGTCTGCATCATCTCGCGCCAGGCGGACTCGTGCTCCGGATAGAGCACGTTCAACGAGGTGAAGGCGGAGTACATGACGGCGATGTTCTTGTTGCGCGTCGTGTGTTCGGATCTCGGCCGCCGGCCGAGGTCCGAGAAGATGCCCACCGCCGTCGGGTGGTAGGGAGCTATGGCGTCGAACCACGGCACCTCCAGCAGGATGGTGGCATCCCTGTTCACAGGACTGCTGCCCGTGTTGTTCGCACGCGACACCGTG
Organism: Streptomyces carminius; assembly: GCF_002794255.1. GTDB lineage: Bacteria > Actinomycetota > Actinomycetes > Streptomycetales > Streptomycetaceae > Streptomyces > Streptomyces carminius. Next base: position 123,676 of record NZ_PGGW01000060.1, on the reverse strand, counting down.
TTGAGCTTCATGTAGATGACCCCGGTCACGGCATTCCCGTTGTCGAGGTCGAAGCCCGCCGCCTGCTGCGGGGAGGCCGTCACGGCGCTGGTCAGCGTTCCCGTCAGGGCCGTGGCGGTGGCGATGGCCACCGCGTACCTGAGACGCCGGCTCCGCGGCCGCCTTGGGTTCTTCACCGGGGTTGTCCTTTCGGTCGGACTTTCGGGACGTCGGAGGTGGCCGGCGGAAAGAGAAAGGGCCCTTTCGGGCGCAGGGGTGGCCGCACGGCAATATGGGTTCCGGCGGACTGAAATTAGTTGATCCGCCTGCGTCTGGCCACTACTCGTCCGGGTAGTCGGCACTACTCACGTTGGAGCCGAGCGGGTGTTGCCCGCCGTCGTGCCCGCCGACGACAATGTGCCCTGGAAAGCTCTGTGGCTTTCCAGGGCACTCCCACCGCCGTCCGGTGAATCAATTGACCTGAGGACCGCGGGGCACCGCTTTCAGAGGCGCGACCCGGTCGGTGCGAGGGGCAGCCGTGCCATGACCTCGAATCCCCCGGCCGGAGTCGGCTCGGCGTTGAGTTCTCCGCCGAGCAGCTGACAGCGCTCGCGCATGCCCAGGATCCCGCGGCCCGGATTCTTCGGCACGCCCTTGCCCGAGCCGTTGCCGGACGCCCGGGACACGGGAGCGCCGTTGAAGCCGGCGCGGCCCTGGTCGGTGACGCGGATCTCCAGATGGTCGATCCCGGGGTTCACCGCGACCGTCACCCGGGTCGGGCCGGTGTGCCGGATGATGTTGGTGATCGACTCCTGGAGAATCCGGTAGGCGGCACTGTCCACCGCGCTCGGCAGCGGCGCCGCGGACGGGTTCACCTCGAGTGTGACGTCCAGTCCGGCGGTGCGTGCCTCGGCGGTGAGGTCGTCGATCTGCCCCAGGCCGACGTGCGGCACGGGCTCGTCGTCGTCGCCGCGGAGAACGCCGAGGATGGCCCGCATCTCGTGCAGCGTCCGGGAGCTGGTCTCCTCGATGGTCCGCAACGCCTCGCGTGCCTGTTCCGGACGCTTGTCGAGCACGTGCGCGGTGACCCCGGACTGCACGTTGATGATCGCTATGGCGTGGGCGACGGTGTCGTGGACCTCGCGCGCGATCCGGAGCCGCTCGGCGTCGACCCGCGCGCGTGCTTCCTCCTCGCGGGTCCGCTCCGCCAGCTCCGCGCGCTTCTGGGCCTCGGCCGCGATGACCCGCCGGGACCGGACGGACTCGCCGAGAGTCGTGCTCATGACCGCCACGCCGATGCGGAAGAACACCCATCCGATGGCCTCGCGCGGCTCCACGTCGGCTCCTGCCGACAGCCACCCGGCGGCCAGGACCGCGGTGCCCGCACCGGCGATCGCCAGCGACCGGCGCCCGTCCCCGTAGGCGGCGAGGGTGTACAGGGCGACCATGAGGCCGAGCCAGCCGTACCCGTCCGGGAAGCCGAGGACGTAGTACACCAGGCTGGTGAGTGCGGCGGTGACGAACACCGGGACCGGCCACAGGCGGCGGACGGCCACGACCAGGCCGCCCGCCACCAGCAGCGCGAGTCCGAGGTATCCGAAGTCGGCGAGCGAACGCTGCTCCGTCCCCCTGGCGGCGGCGAGGACGACCGTGCCCTGCACCTGCATCACGGTGACGAAGAGCGCGAGCGGCACGTCTTGGGCCAGCACCCGCAGGGAGGCCGGCCCGAGGCGGTGTGTCATGCCGTAATCGTACTGTTCGCACCGTCGGCGGAACTCCGCCCGGATGCGCGAGCCGCTACGTCGACAGGCGCGGCGCGGCGCGGCCGGTTACGCCCGATTGCGTAGGCACCGCCGTCCGTCGTCAGAGGCCAGGGCAGCCTCGCGTGCGGCACGATCGCCGCTGTGACCGGTCAACCCGACCCATGCCGAGAAGCGAGCCATGCCGCGACGGTCAACGACTGAGGAGCAGATGATGACGACAACCGAGTCTCCACGTACGGACGGAGCTCTGGCGGGACTGGGTCGCCTCTGTTTCCGCCGCCGCCGCCTGGTCCTTCTGACCTGGGTCATCGGTGTGATCGTCGTGGCGTTCGCGGGCTTCGGCTACGGCGCCGCCCCCGACAACGACTTCTCCGGTGGAGACTCGCAGTCGGCCAGGGCACAGAAGCTGATGGAGGAGCACTTCCCCGAGGAGCAGGGGGACAGGCTGACCCTTGCGATCAAGGCCGACAAGGGGATCGACGATCCTGCCGCCCGGCAGAAGATCGAGAAGACCATCGCCGAGCTCGCCGACTCGTCCGTCACCGGGCCGGTGATCTCGCCGTACCAGGACAGGGACCTGGTGACGGAGGATCGCCGTATCGCCCGCACGGCCATCCCGCTGAGCGACAAGGAGGTGGAGAAGAGCGAGGTCAAGCCCCTGGTGGACCTGGTCAAGGACGCCTCCGGCGACGGCGTCACGCTCGCGCTGGGCGGGTACATGGCGGAGAAGGCCGAGACGCCCCCGCAGGGCCCGGCCGAAAGCGTGGGCATCCTGGCGGCGGCAGTGATCCTGTTCATCGCCTTCGGGTCACTGGTGGCGATGGGCCTGCCGATCGTGACCGCCCTCCTGGCGATCGTGGGCGGCCTCGCGCTGGTGAAGCTGGTGGGGCACCTGCTTCCCTCGCCGGACTTCACCCAGGTCTTCGCCGCGATGATCGGGCTCGGCGTCGGCATCGACTACGCACTGTTCATCGTGACCCGCTACAAGGACAGCCTCCGGGACGGCGACGACCCCGAGAGCGCCACGGTCAAGGCCATCACCACCGCCGGCCGTGCGGTGCTGTTCGCCGGCACGACCGTCGTGATCGCGCTGATGGGCCTGCTCGTCATGGGACAGCGGCTGATGACCGGGGTGGCCGTCGCCACCTCGATCACGGTGCTGATCACGATGGTCGCCGCGGTGACACTGCTGCCCGCGTTCCTGGGCTTCATCGGGTACAGGATCAACTCGCTGCGGCTGCCCCGCCGCACGTCCCGCCGGGACCGGGAGGCCGCCGTGCCGCCCCAGGAGCGCCGTACGCTCGCCGAGCGCTGGGCCGGCGTGGTGCAGCGCAGGCCGCTGACCGCCGCGCTCCTCGCCGGTGCGAGCCTGCTGGTGATGGCCGTCCCCATGCTGTCGATGCGGCTGAGCCAGCCCGACGCCAGCGTCCAGCCCCGCGACAGGAGCAGCTACATCTCGTACGAGATCCTCTCCGAGGGCTTCGGCCCGGGCTACGGTGCTCCCCTGGTCTTCGCCACCGGGATCGACTCCAGGGACACCGACCTGCGTCCCGTCGTCGAAGCGGTCGGCGAGGCCGAGGGCATCGCCTACACCACGCCGCCCCGGGTCAGTGAGGACGGGCAGGCCGCCACCTTCGTGGCCTTCCCCACGACCGGATACCAGGACGAGGCGACCGCGGACCTGGTGCACGAGCTCCGCGACGACGTGCTGCCCCGCGTCCCCGGCGGCGAACAGGTCCTCATCGGCGGGCCGAACGCCAGCACCATCGACGCCGCCGACGAGTCCAGCTCGCGCCTGCCCCTGATGATCGTGGTCGTCATCGCGATGTCCATGGTGCTGCTGATCGCGCTGGTCCGGTCGGTCACGATCGCCGTGCAGGCCGCCGTGATGAACCTGCTGTCGATCGGCGCCGCCTACGGTGTGGTGGTTGCGGTCGTGCAGTGGGGATGGTTCGGCCCGGCCCTCGGGTTCCCCACCACCATGCCGGTCACGACCTGGGTCCCGATGATGATGTTCCCGGTCCTGTTCGGCCTGTCGATGGACTACCAGGTGTTCCTGATCTCGCGGATCCGTGAGGAGTACGAGCGGACCGGCGACACCCGGGCGTCCGTCGCCCGGGGGCTGGCGCGGACCGCCAAGGTGATCACGGCCGCGGCCGCCATCATGATCGCCGTCTTCACCACCTCACTGCTCGGCCCCGACCTCGCGGTCAAGCAGGGAGGTCTGGGCATGGCCGTCGCCGTGCTCATCGACGCCACCATCGTCCGGATGATCTTCGTCCCCGCGGTGATGGAGCTGTGCGGAAAGGCCAACTGGTGGATGCCCGGACGCCGGGCACCGAAGACGGTCTCGGCACCCCCGGCCGAGATCAAGGGCGAGGTCAGGGTCTGACCTCGCCCCCTCGGCATGGACCCGCCGGCACGGTGGATCCATGCCGAGCGGCCGGCCGCGCGACCCGGGCGCGCGGACCGTACCGCGGCGCAGCGGCAGGGACGACGCCGGACCTGCCGCTGCGCCGCCACCGCCGCACCCGTGCTGTCCCGGATCCCCCGTCAGGCACTCGAAAGGAACCCCGATGTCCGTCCGTCGCTTCCTCACCGCTGTACCGGCAGCCCTGCTCGGAGTGCTGGCACTCGCCGCACCGGCGGCAGCCGCCCAGGTCCCGATCGCCCAGGACGACAGCGGCTCCGGCCGGGGAGTGTCCGTGGTGGCCCTGCTGCTGGCGCTGGCCGGTGTGGTCGTCGGCGTGCTGGCGCTGCGCTCCGCCGGTCGCGCCGGCAGCGGGAAGGGACCGGGCAAGGCCTTCGCCGCCGTGGCGCTCGGACTGGTCGGCGCCGTCGTCGGCGGCGTGGCACTGGCCGGCTCCGACGCGGACGTCGGCAGCGGCAACGGGCAGGGCGGGGCCATCGTCGCCGTGGCGCTCGGACTGGTCGGCGCCGTCGTCGGCGGCGTGGCGCTGGCCCGCTCGCGCCGCACCGCCTGACCGGGCCCGTGGCGGGGAGGTCCCGCACCACCGCCTCCGCCCACCCGGAACACCGCGTTGCCCACTTGAGCCGCCCGGCCGCCACGTGCGTGGCGGCCGGGCGGCGTGATCGTCCCTGTCGCGGCGGGGTGTCCCGCCCGGGGCTCAGCGGCGGTCCGCCGGAGTGAACAGCTCGACGAGGTTGCCCGCGGGGTCGGCCAGCAGCAGTTGGCGTCCGCCGGGCCCCGAGACGATGTCGCTGCGGAGCACCACGCCGGCGTGCCGCAACCGTTCCTGCTCGGCTTCGAGGTCGTCGACGACGAGGTGGATGCGGTTGCGCCCGCCGACGGCGAGGTCCGCGGGCGTGGCGCGCGCCCCCGAGCTGGACGGGCCGGAGAGCAGCAGCCGCAGCGGCCCTCGTACGACATCGGCGAATGCGGGCGGAAACGCGGTGAGCACGGTGAAGCCGAGATGAGTGGTGTAGAAGTCGATCGCGGCCTGGACGTCGTCGACGATGTAGCGGACGCTCGCCAGGGCGCCCCCGCTCTCGTTCCCGGCCATGCGGGCCTCCTCGTGGCGGCGGTCGGTGGAGCGCGGGGAGGACGGGAACGCCATCGGCCGCGCGGAAGTTGACGGCCCGAGCATAGGCCGCTTCCGCCCCGGCGCGCCCCCGCGCGGGCGGTGGAGGGCCGGACCTCCGCACATGTGCCGGTGTCCGGCCGGGCCGGACACACCACGGTGCACGACCGCCACGGGCTGCGGCGTCCTGCCCCGGTGAGTCCGGCGACCCTGACGCCACGTGCCCCGGCGGCCGCGTGCGGACCGGGCCGTCGTGCCGGCGCGCGGCGCGCGGCGGTACTTCCTGTGTCCGCTCCCCGGCGGGCAGTACCGCGTCCGGCCGCCCCCGGTGGCGGAGCGCCGGCCCCTCCACCGCTGCCCGATCGGGACGGCACGCCATTTCGCCGCGGCACGCCGGTATCCCGTGAATGGGCCATGTCCGCGCGGGCGGGATGGCCCGAGAGTGCTGTACCGCACACATGACGACGTCGTCACCCCGGCGTCCTCGACAGCGGAGGTGTTATGGGCACGATCGATCCGACCGCGGAAGGCGACCGCTATGTCGCGCTGCATGAGAGCCCTCGGTTCAGGGCCCTGCGGCGGCAGTCGAACACCTTCACCGCCTGGACGGGCGGCGTTTTCTACGGGTGGTGGTTCCTCGTCATCCTGCTCGCCGCCTTCGCGCCGGACTTCTTCCGGGAGAAGCTCATCGGCCCCATGAACGTGGGCCTGCTGTTCGTGTTCCTGTCGCTCAACCTGGTGGTGGTGGTCTCCTCGGCATACCTGCGATTCGCCCGCACCCGGCTGGATCCCCTCACTGAGCGGGTCCGGGCGGATCTGGAAGGAGAGCTCCGATGACCGGGATCCTCGCCGCCCCCCACATGCCGCCGATCGACAACACCTGGGCGGAACCCGCGATCGCCACCGCGGTCGCCGTCTTTCTCGCAGTCGTGGTGTTCGCCGTCGTGAGATCGGCGCGCGACAGCACACACACCCCGGACGGCTTCCTCCTCGCGGACCGGAAGGTCCCGACCGGTCAGAACACCCTGGCGCACCTCGGCGCGTTCATCATGTACTCGACCGTGATCATCATCGTCGGGCACATCGCGCTGAACGGCTACGACGCCATTCTGATGATGACGGCCTTCACGGTCGGCTCAGTGCTCGGTCTGCTGATCTACGCCTCACCGATGCGGAACGTGGGCGGGCACACGATGGGCGACCTGTTCGTGTTGCGCGCCCGCCGGCGCCCCGCACGGATCGCGTCGGCAGTGATCACGCTGACGATCTACACCATGTTCATGGTCTCCATGCTGGCCGCGATCGGTCAGGTCGCCGTCCGGATGTTCGACACCAGCAGTGAGCCGAACCTGGCCTTCGGCGGTCTCGTGGTCGTCATCGTCGGCGTGGTCACCATCGCGTGGGTGTACACGGGCGGGATGCTCGGAGTCACCCGGCTGCTCGCGCTCAAGACGATTCTGATGGCCGGCGCCGTGGTGCTGCTGACCGCGGCGATACTGATCAAGTACAAGCTGAACATCCTCGACCTGCTCAACGACGCCCAGGCCAATGCGAAGCCGGACGACCGCGGGTTCGATCTCCTGGGCCCCGGCCGCCAGTTCGGCGAGGACTCCACCCCGCTGTCGGACCAGGACCCGTGGGTCCACCTGTCGAAGCTCTTCTGCATCGCCGTCGGCGGCATGGGGATGCCATGGGTCTTCATGCGCTTCTACGCGGCGACCAGCGCGCGGAACGCGCGGAACGCGGCCGGCTGGGCGTCGATAGCCGCCGTCGGTTTCTACCAGTGCATGGCCGTCATCGGCCTCGGCGCCGTCGCGATACTCGGCGCGAACAACTTCGGCATGAGGTCCGAACACCGCGACATCACCCTGCCCAAGCTCGTGGACGACCTCGGCGGTCCGTGGGCGTCCGGCGTATTCGGCGGGCTCGCCCTGATCTCGGTCGCCGGAATCTTCGCGGGTCTGCTGATCAACGGGGTGACGTCCTTCACCAAGGACATCAACGCGGCGCGTGACCGACAGCCGGAGCCGGCCGCCGAACTGAAGGAGATACGGCGCAATGTGATGGTCATCGGAGCCCTCTCCATCGTCGTGGGCGGGGCGATGGTGCCCCTGTTCACCCACCTCTTCATCCCGACCGCGGTCGACCTGGGAGCCGCCACGGTTCTGCCGGCGATCCTCTACTCGCTGTACTGGCGGCGCTTCAACACCCGGGGACTGAAGTGGACGGTCTACGGGGGGATGGCCGTGACCCTGGTCATGGTCGTGTTCTCCAACGGGGTGTCGGGCGATCCCACCACCGCCATGTTCCCCGACCTCGACTTCAAGCTCTTCGACATCGAGCCCGGACTGCTCTCGACGCCGATCGCCTTCCTGCTCGGCTACATCGGAACGGTCAGCAGCGGCGAGCGCAACGACGCGGGCTTCGCCGAGCTGCAGGTCCGCGCCTTCACGGGCATCACCTTCCCCGCTCGCAAGGACCCGCTCGCCACCGGTGGCGCCGACGACGGGCACCGCGACCGGAAGAGCCAGACATCCGGGGCTGCCCTGTAAGCGGTACCGGCCGGGCGGTCCCCCGCGCGGCCGGACGGTGACACCCCGGCCGGGCCCAGGGCACCTCGTCCCGCCGGCGCGTCCGGCGAGGTGCCGGCGAGGTGCCGCGGTCCCCTGGCGTACGTGTGGAGTCCGGCGGCCCGCCGCCGGACTCCACACGTACGCCGCCGCCGAACCGGCGCGGGACCGCGGCTCAGGGGCTGACGAGCCCTGTCTGGTAGGCGATGACGACCAGTTGCGCGCGGTCCCGCGCCCCCAGTTTCACCATCGCGTGGCTGACGTGGGTGCGCGCGGTGGCCGGACTCAGGCACAGCTCGGCGCCGATCTCCTCGTTGCTCAGGCCCTGTCCCACCAGAGCCAGCACTTCCCGTTCGCGCTGGGTCAGGACCGCCAGCCGGTCCTCGCCGGTCTGCCTGGCGACCCGGTGCGCGGTGAACTGGGCGATCAGGCGCCGGGTGATCCGCGGGGCGAGTAGCGCGTCCCCGGCGGCGACGACCCGGATGGCGTGGAGGAGTTCGGCCGGCCCCGCGTCCTTGAGCATGAAACCGCTGGCGCCGGCCTGCAGCGCCTCGAAGACGTACGCGTCGGTCTCGTAGGTGGTGAGGATCAGGACCCGGACATGCTGGAGCCCGCGCGTCCTGACGATCTGGCCGGTCGCCTGGATCCCGTCGAGCTTCGGCATCCGGATGTCCATGAGCACGACGTCGGGGCGGGTCGCACGGGCCCGCTCGACGGCCTCGACACCGTCGGTGGCCTCTCCCACCACCTCGATGTCGTCCTCGACGTCGATCAGTACCTTGAACCCGGATCGCACAAGGCGCTCGTCATCGGCGAGCAGGACTTTGATCGGAGCGTTGCCGGACGGGTACGCGGCTGCCGCGCTCATGGGCGCGCCGTTCCGGTCGGTGCCGGGGATCGCATGCTTGCCGGCGGCGCGGCTCTGCGTTGCATGTCCGGGATCATACTGCCGGCGCGGACGGCGCCGAATGCACGTCCGCCCGTGATCACCTACGGCGAAGAGCGCGACCGGGTGCCGATCGCGTACGCAGACCTGCGTACGCACAGCCGTCCGCCGTCGGAGGACGTCCCGGGCCGTCGGCGCGACGATCGCTTCCGTGAATCCGCCGACGGGACGAACACGTCCGTGACCACACCAACCCGAGGGGCGTTCTCCGATGCGTAGAACCATCGCCGGACTGGCGGCAGTGCTCATGCTCATGGTCGTAGTGCAGTTCTTCCTGGCCGGCAGCGGAGCGTTCGACACCGCCCCCAACGACGAGGCCTTCCGGCCGCACCGGACGCTGGGCTTCCTGACCGTCCTCCTCGCGCTCCTGACGACGCTGGTCACCGCGCTGGCCCGGATGCCCGGCCGGCTCGTCGGCATGGCCGGTCTGTTCACCGGGCTGGGGATCGCCCAGCCCGTGATCGCGACCGTCGCCGGGGCGTTCGGCGACACGGGGGGCACCACGACCGCGGGTCAGATCGTCTTCGGTCTGCACGCGGTCAACGGGCTGGTCATGATGGGCGTGGCCGGCCGGATCCTCCGCCGGGCGCGGGAACTGCCGAACTCCCCGGCACCCACCGCGCGGGCCGCCGATGACAGTGCCCGGACCTCCAAGCCCGCCTCGGGATCCGCCCAGCCGGCGTCATGACCACGGCCCGGCTGATTCTCCTGGACCATGCCGTCGCCCTGCTGAGCGTCGTGTCGTGGTTCGGGGCCGGCATCGCGGCGGCCGTCCGGCGACACCGGCTCGGGTTCGGACTGCTCATCGCGGCCGCCCTGGTCACGCTCACCCGGATCGCCACCGTGTCGGTCCTGGCCGGCCGGGGCCGGTGGTTCGTGACGGAGAAGGTGCTGCTGGGTCTTCCGCTGCTCGGCGTCGCCGGGGCGGCCGCGGTGCTCATCGCGGGACCCCGGCTGCGGACGGCGGGTGAGGCGGCCGGCGGACGCCTGCCGGTGAACTGCGTCGTCTCGCTGTTCACCGCCGCTTACGCGGCGGTGGCCGGCCTCGTGGTGACCTTCCTCGCCGGACACCCCCTCACCTGGTCGACCGCGCTGACAACGGTCTCGCTCGTGTCGGCCGGCGCCCTGCTGACCGCCCGTGTCGCGGCGCGGGAGGCAGACGACGAAGAGGGGCGCGGAGAGCCGGGCCGCCGTTCCGCTCCCACCCGCCGGCGATTCGTCGGCACCGCCGCCGGAGCCGCTGTCGTGGGTGCTGGGGGCACGGGCGTCGGCCTACTGTTCGAACCCGTCGGCTCCGAGGTGACCGGGGGCGGCGCGGCACGCTCCTCCGGCTCCCGTCCGGCACGCTCGGTGGCCGAGCTGCGCGGCTCCGGGAGTCCGTCTTCCGGCGGTACCACGCGCCGGCACGTGCTCACCGCGAAGACGGCCGCCGTACGGCTGGCGTCCGGACGCGAGATCGACGCGTGGACGTACAACGGCCGGGTGCCGGGCCCGGAGATCACCGCCACCGAGGGCGACGTGATCGAGGTGACCCTGCGCAACAGCGACATCGAGGACGGGGTCACACTGCACTGGCACGGCTACGACGTGCCGTGCGGTGAGGACGGTGTGCCGGGCGTGACACAGCGGCCGGTGGCACCCGGCGAGGAGTTCGTCTACCGGTTCCGCGCCGACCAAGTGGGCACCTACTGGTACCACACCCACGAGGCGTCGGACCCCGGCGTGCGCAAGGGCCTGTACGGGACGCTCGTGGTCGCACCGCGGGAAGGGCGGCGGCCGGACGAGGGCTCCGGCCGGCAGCAGGTGGACGCCACGCTGCCCGTGCACACCTTCGACGGCACCGTGGTCGTGGGTGACCAGGACGGGCGCACCGTACGGACCGCGGCACCCGGTACGGAGGTACGGCTGCGGCTGGTCAACACCGATTCGGGCGCGCACCGGCTCGCGCTGGCCGGGACCTCGTTCCGGGTCGCGGCCGTCGACGGCCGCGGTCTCCACCACCCCGAGCAGGTTCGTGACGTGAGCCTGCGGCTGCCCGCCGGCGGGCGCTACGACCTGGTGTTCGTCATGCCGGACGCGGACGTCGCGCTGGTGATCGACAACGACCGCGACACCGGGGTGTGGCTGCGCCCGGACGACGGCGCCGAACGCGGGCCGCGGATCGAGGACACCTCGCAATGGCCGGAGCTCGACCTCCTGCGGTACGGAACGCCCGCGCGCCCCCCGTTCGACCCGGACGCCGCCGACCGGCACTTCACCCTCGTCCTGGACCGTGCCGTCGCAATGGTCGACGGGCGGCCGGCCTACGCGCAGGCGGTCAACGGGCGGGGGCACCCGTCGGTCCCGGACCTGCTGGTCGCCGAGGGCGACATCGTCCGGTTCACGGTCGTCAACCGGAGCCTGGAGTCCCACCCCTGGCACCTGCACGGCCATCCCGTGCTGGTCCTGTCCAGGGACGGGACGCGTTCATCCGGCGGCCCACTGTGGATGGACACGTTCGAGGTGCGGGCGGGGGAGGTCTGGGAGGTGGCCTTCAAGGCCGCCAACCCCGGGATCTGGATGAACCACTGCCACGACCTGCCCCACGCCGAGCAGGGGATGATGCTGCTCGTCTCCTACGACGGGGTCACCACGCACTTCGGAGACGGGCACGCCGCCCACGGGTAGGGGGCGGCGCGCGGTCGCGCGGCACGTACGCGCGGTCAGGGCGTCCACCGCCGGCCGGACCACCGCACCGCCGCCCTGGCCGGCCGTGCGGGTCCGCCCCCGCATCCGCGCGTGGGAGAACCCGGCCCGCCCGCCGCGGAGCCGGACCGCCCCGCCGGCGCGCGGCGGGCGGGCCCATGGGCACGGTGCCGCCGGTGGCGTCACCGCGAGCGGAGCAGCGCAGTGGTGCGGTCCCGCCGCCCCCACGCGAGCACGGCGACGAGCGGGAGGAGGGCGAACGCCAGGAGCGAGGGCGTGCCGGTGATGAGGTTCGTGATCACCGCGCCGGTCATCAGGCCCGTCAGCCCGAGCGCGGCGAGACCCGTCAGACGCGGCACGAGCAGGCCGAGGGCGCCGATGACCTCGACGGTGCCGGTGAGGTACCTGAGCCAGTGGCCGGCCCCGATCTGGTCGAAGAACTCGATCATCTTCTCCGCGCCGGCGAGCTTCGCGGAACCGGCGGCCAGATAGAACGGCACCAGGAGCACCTGGATCACCAGCAGGGCGGCGTTCGCGGCTCGGCGCGGCCTCTCGTCCGGCGGCGTCGCGGGCCCGCTCACTGTGCCCCGCCGTGGTGCCGGGCGACGACGCGCGCCACGCCGGTGTCCCCCGCGTCGCTGAGCAGCGAGACGAGCAGGTCGCGGAGGATGCGCGGGCCGTGCTGGGTGAGGATGGACTCGAGGTGGAACTGCACGGACCGGAACCCCGCGCCGCGCAGGGCGTGCACCTCGCCGGTGTCGGGGTTCCGGCTGACCTCGACGGGCTTGTGCTGCCCCGTACCCGGGACGAAGTCGTGCTCCGAGCGGGCGGCGTAGGTGTTGTAGAAGCCCACGAGTTCGGGCCGGCCGAACAGGCTGATCCGCTTCTGGAGGCCCTGGTTGGGCACCGCGCGCCGGACGAGGTCGAAGCCGAGCTCCAGGGCGAGTATCTGGTGGCCCAGGCAGATGGACAGGAACGGGACGGAGCCGGCGAGCAGGTCGCGGGTGAGCGCGCGGAGCGTGCGCATCCGGGGGGCGGCGTCACGCGGATCGCCCGGGCCGGGGCCGACGACGACGAGGTCGTACCCTTCCGGCGGCAGCGGACGGTCGAAGCGCGTGATCGTGGTCCTCAGGCCGAGGGCGCGCAGCTGGTGGCCGAGCATCCCCATGAAGGCGTCCTCGTTGTCGACGATCAGCACGCGCCGCCCGTCCAGCGCCGGGTCCGGTCCGCCGCGGTGCGCACCGGCGAGCCAGAACCGCGACAGCGTGGCGTTGCGGCTCCGCAGCGCCCGGTGCACCCGGGGGTCGGCGGCCGGTGACACGGGCGCTCCCACGGGGGCGGGCCGGCCGCCGGCGCGGCTGCCGGGCGGTGCGAGGCCGAGCGCTTCGAGCACGCCGGCGGCCTTGGCCCGGGTCTCGGCCACCTCGGAGTCGGGGTCGGAGTCGCGGACCAGGGTGGCGCCGACGCCCATGCGGAGGCGGCCGTCGTCACCGATCTCGGCGGTCCGGATCATGATCGCCGAGTCGAGGGTACGGCTGCCCGCCGCATCGCGGCCGATGAGGGCGAGGACACCGCCGTAGTGGCCGCGGCCAGTGGTCTCGTGGCGGGCGATGACCCGGAAAGCGTTCTCGACGGGACTGCCGGTGACGGTCGGCGCGAGCAGGGTCTCCCGCAGCACGTTGCGCACATCGAGTTCGCTGTGGCCGGTCAGGACGTATTCGGAGTGGGTCAGGCGCGCCATTTTCTTGAGAAAGGGACCGTGCACCCGGCCGCCGGTGGTGCACATACGCGCCATCATCTTCAGCTCCTCGTCCACGACCATATAGAGCTCATTGGACTCTTTCGGGTCGTTCAGGAACTCCAGCAGTCCGGACACGTCGGGGCCGGCCGGGGGATGACGATAGGTCCCGCTGACGGGGTTCATGGAGACGGTGCCGTCGGCCATGCCGACGTGCCGCTCCGGCGACGCTCCGATGAACGTCCCCGCGCCGGTGTGGAACAGGAACGTCCAGTGCGACCCGAGCTCACCGGTCAGCAGCCGCCGGAAGACGGCGAGTTCCGTGCGTACCGAGCAGTCCTCCAGCCGTGCGGTGAAGGAGCGCCTGATGACGAAGTTGGAGCCGGCGCCCTGTCCGATCTCTTCGCTCAGCACCCGTCCGACGGTCGCCGCGTACTCCTCGTCGCTGATGTCGAAGCCGGCCTCGGACACGTGTACGTCCTGCTCGGGCAGGCAGGCCAGCGCCCGGTCGCGGCTGAGCGCGGTCTGCCGGGCGATCCGCATGGCGAGCAGGGGCGCGTGATCGTCGCGGCAGGTGAAACCCCGCTCGGTGATCTGCCGGTACGGAACCGCCACGAGCAGGTCGTGCCGCGCGTCCTTTGCCGACCGGCCGGGCAGGGGCAGCTCGGCGAGGCCGCCCACCTCGCCGACCTCGCCGGTGAGGACCTCCACGCGCGCGTCCGGCACCGAGCCGGGCCGGTAGAGCAGGGCGAAGGCGCGCCCGTCCGCACCGAGGCCGGCCAGCGCGTCGCGGGGGTCGGCCGGAGCGTCCGGGGAGTTGGCCGTACTGGAATCCGTCCCGTGCATATTGCTCCCCTTCGCGTGAGTCAGAGCACCTTTCTGGATATTGCGGTGGCGAAAGGCGCCGGACATGACGTGAAGCCGCCATCGCGTGATTCCGGCTGCGCCCGGCGGTATGGCGTGAACTGCTGAATGCGGCGCCACTACTCGGGCGAGTAGTGGGCTCCGGCGCGACGGCCCGCCTACTGTCGGTGCGGTGCCGATCCGGCGCGACGTTCTACGAGGGTGGTGAAATCGACCGTGGATGTGCTGGTCCAGAAATTCGGCGGTACTTCCCTGCGGACGCTCGACTGCGTCCGCCGCGCCGCCCTGCGCGTCTCGGCGGCGCGGCGGCGCGGAACGGCGGTGGCCGTGGTCGTCTCGGCGCGCGGCGGCAGGACCGATGACCTGCTACGGCTGGCGGCCGACGTCGGTGCCGCCGAACCGTCCCGGGAGCTGGATCAGCTGCTGGCCGTGGGCGAGTCCGAGTCGGCGGCGCTGACGGCCCTCGCCCTGAACGGGATGGGGGTGCCGGCGATCTCGCTGACCGGGCACCAGGCCGGAATCCGGACCACCGACCGGCACGGCGACGCGCTCATCACGACGATCGGGGCCGCCCGGCTGCGGTCGGCCCTGGACGGCGGCAAGGTCGCCGTGATCACGGGATTCCAGGGGGTGTCCCGTACCGGGGACATCGCCACGCTCGGCCGCGGCGGTTCCGACACGACCGCGGTGGCGCTGGCGGCGCGGCTGCGCGCGTCGGTGTGCGAGATCTACACCGATGTGGACGGCGTCTTCAGCGCCGATCCCCGCATCCTGCCGGCGGCTCGCCGCCTGCCATGGGTCCCGCCCGGCGTGATGGCGGAGATGGCGTTCGCGGGCGCGAGGGTGCTGCACACCCGTTGCATCGAACTGGCCGCCATGGAAGGGGTCGAAGTGCACGTCCGCAACGCGTCGACGCAGGAGCCGGGAACGACCGTCGCCGACCGGCAGGACGCCGGGCCGCTGGAGACCAGGCGGGCCGTCGTGGCGGTGACCCACGACACCGACGTCGCCCGTGTGCTGGTGCACTGCCGGGACGTCCACCGGGACCTGGCTCCGGCCGTGTTCGAGGTGCTGGCCGCCCAGGGGACGGTGGTGGACCTGGTGGCCAGGTCCGGACCCTACGAGAACGAGTTCCGCATGGGGTTCACGATCCGCCGCAGCCAGGCCGTGTCCGTGCGGGCCGGACTGCACAAGCTGATGGCCGCCTTCGGCGGGGGTGTGCACTTCGACGAGAACGTCGGCAAGGTGTCGGTGGCCGGCATGGGCCTGCTCAGCCGTCCCGAGTACACCGCCAGGCTGATGTCGGCCCTGGCCGGTGCCGGGATCCCCACGAGCTGGATCGCCACCTCCCAGATGCGGATCTCCGTGGTCGTGCCGCGGGAACGCGTCGTCGACGCCGTCGAGGCCCTGCACCGCGAGTTCCACCTCGACCAGCCCGAGCCGGCGGACATCGCGCCCGCGACGACCTCCGGCCGTTCCGCGACCGCTTGAGAGAGGCAGGGAACAGTGGCTGTACACAACGCGCCGTTCGCCCGGAATCTGCGCTTGCGGCGCCTCTTCCGCCATGGCGACGGGCGGCTGCTCGTCGTACCGCTCGACCACTCCGTCACGGACGGGCCGCTGCGCCGTGGCGACCTGGACTCCCTGCTCGGTGAGCTCACCGGCACCGGTGTCGACGCCGTGGTGCTGCACAAGGGCAGCCTCCGCCACGTCGACCACGGCTGGTTCCGCGACATGTCACTCATCGTGCATCTGAGCGTGAGCACGAGGCACGCTCCCGATCCGAACGCGAAGTACCTGGTCGCCCATGTGGACGAGGCGCTGCGGCTGGGCGCCGACGCGGTCAGCGTGCACGTCAACCTGGGGTCGCCCCAGGAGGCCCGGCAGATCGCCGATCTGGCGGCCGTGGCCGGGGAGTGCGACCGCTGGAACGTCCCGCTGCTGGCCATGGTGTACGCCCGCGGTCCGCAGATCACCGACTCCCGGGCGCCGGAGCTGGTGGCGCACGCCGCCACGCTCGCCACGGACCTCGGCGCGGACATCGTCAAGACCGACTACGCGGGAACGCCCGAGCACATGGCCGACGTGGTCCGGAGCTGCCCGATCCCGGTCATCGTGGCCGGCGGCCCGCGCTCGGGCGACACCGACACGGTGCTGGCCCAGGTGTCCGACGCGCTGCGCGGCGGCGCGGCCGGCGTCGCCGTGGGACGCAACGTCTTCCAGGCCGACCAGCCCGGCTGGATGGCGGCCACGATCGCGCGGCTGGTGCACGAGAAGACGCACGTCCCGGGCCGGGACGGCGTCGACGAACGGCTCGCCCTCACGTCCTGACACTCCCGACCTTCCGCTGAGGAGACACCTGTGAAGCTGTGCTGGCTGGACATCCGCAACGTCAACGGGGCCAAGGAGGCCATAGTCGAGGAGGCCGTCCACCAGCGGGTGGACGCCGTCGTGGCGGCCGATCCGGCCGATCTGGAGACGCTGCCCCCGACGGTGCGGAAGGTCCTGTTCCCGCAGGACCGGCCGCTGCCTGAGAAGCTGACGCCCGCCGACCTCGTCATCGTCGAGCCGGCCAGGCACGGGGAGCCCGCCGAACTGGCCCGGCAGCACCCCGACGTGGAGTTCGGCCGGTTCGTGGAGATCACGGACGCCGACAGCCTCGAGGACGCCTGCCGCGCCGCGCGCCACGACCGGTGGAGCCTGCTGTACTTCCGCGACCCCACCAAGATCCCGCTGGAGATCGTGCTGGCCGCCGCGGCCGGAGCGGACGGCAGCATCATCACGCAGGTGGCCGACGTCGAGGAGGCGGAGATCGTCTTCGGTGTCCTCGAGCACGGCTCCGACGGCGTGATGCTCGCCCCGCGCACCGTGGGGGAGGCCACCGAGCTGAGGGCCGCCGCGGTCGGCAAGGGCGCGGACGTGGAGCTGGTGGAGCTGGAGGTCACCGGAATCCGCCGGGTGGGGATGGGGGAGCGGGCCTGCGTCGACACCTGCACGAACTTCCGGCTCGACGAGGGCATCCTCGTCGGCTCCCACTCCACCGGCATGATCCTGTGCTGCAGCGAGACCCATCCGCTCCCGTACATGCCGACCCGGCCGTTCCGGGTCAACGCCGGCGCGCTGCACTCGTACACCCTGTCGGCCGACGGGCGCACCAACTACCTCAGCGAGCTCGTCTCCGGCGGCCGCGTGCTGGCCGTCGACTCGCAGGGCAGGTCGCGGGTCGTCACTGTGGGCCGGGTCAAGATCGAGACGCGGCCGCTGCTCGCGATCGACGCGGTCGCGCCCTCGGGCGTGAAGGTCAACCTCATCGTCCAGGACGACTGGCACGTGCGGGTACTCGGGCCGGGCGGCACGGTGCTGAACGTCACCGAGCTGACGGAGGGCACGAAGCTGCTCGGCTGCCTGCCGGTCGAGCAGCGGCATGTCGGCTACCCGATCAACGAGTTCTGCATCGAGAAGTGAGCGACGGCCGCGAGAGGGAGCGAGCGGTGACCGCGGCGGACGCACAGCCCGTGCTGGACTTCCACGTACGTCTGGCTCCCCGGCCCGGGGCCGCGGAGCGGCTGCTGGCGACGCTGGACGAGTGCGGGCTGACGCGGGCGGTGGTGTGCGCGGGCGGCACCATCGATCTGGACCGGCTCTCCCGCCAGCTCGTCGAGGGCGGGCACGTCGGGACCGACGCCGACAACGACGCGGTGCTGGACGCCTGCGCGGGCACCGACGGGCGCCTGGTGCCGTTCTTCTTCGCCAATCCGCACCGCTCGCCCGAGGCGTACCGGGCCAGGGCCGCCGAGTTCCGCGGGCTGGAGATCTCACCCGCGGTGCACGGCGTCGGCCTGACCGATCCCCGCGTGGCCGGGCTCGTCGGTGTGGCGGCGGAGTACGGCCACCCGGTGTACGTGGTCTGCCTGGCCCGGCACGGCGCGGGAGTGGCCGACCTGGTCACCCTGGCCCGCCGGTTTCCGCGGGTGAGCTTCGTGCTCGGGCACAGCGGCATCGGCAACATCGACTTCCACGCGCTCACCCTGATCCGGGACGAGCCCAACATCCTGCTGGAGACCTCGGGCGGCTACACCTGCGTGGCCGAGGCGGCGGTGAGCCGCCTCGGCGCCGGGCGGCTGGTGTTCGGCTCCGAGTACCCGCTCCAGCACCCGGCCGTGGAGCTGGCCAAGTTCCGGGTGCTGTCGCTGCCGCCCGGGCAGTGGCGGCAGATCGCCTGGGACAACGCGCACCGACTGCTAAGGGAGGAGAAGCGGTGAACGACCCACGCTCGAACCTGCCTCGACTCGGCCAGTGGCACGGGCCGGAGGAGCTGCAGCGCATCCAGGAGAAACAGCTGCCGCAGACCGTCGGCTGGGCGGCCCGCTCGCCGTTCTACCGCCGGCGGCTGGACGCGGCGGCCCTGCCCGCCGCCGCCGCGGATCTCGCGAGCCTGCCGCTGACGACGAAGCAGGACCTGCGGGACAACTACCCCTTCGGGATGCTCGCCGTCCCGAAGGAGCGGCTGGCCACCTACCACGAGTCGAGCGGGACCGCCGGCCGGCCCACGCCCTCGTACTACACGGCCGAGGACTGGACCGACCTGGCCGAGCGCTTCGCCCGCAAGTGGATCGGGATGTCGGGCGAGGACGTCTTCCTGGTGCGCACCCCCTACGCGCTGCTGTTGACGGGACACCTCGCGCACGCCGCCGGCCGGCTGTGCGGGGCCACGGTGGTGCCGGGCGACAACCGGTCGCTGGCCATGCCGTACGCCCGTGTGGTCCGGACCATGCACGACCTGGGGGTCACGCTCACCTGGTCGGTGCCGACCGAGTGCCTCATCTGGGCCGCCGCGGCGACCGCGGCCGGACACCGGCCGGACGCCGACTTCCCCGCGCTGCGCGCGCTGTTCGTCGGCGGCGAGCCGCTCACCTCCGCCCGCCGCCGCCGCATCAGCGGGCTGTGGGGGGTGCCGGTGATCGAGGAGTACGGCTCCACGGAGACCGGCAGCCTCGCCGGTGAGTGCCCGCACGGCCGGATGCACCTGTGGGCCGACCGGGCGCTGTTCGAGGTGTACGACCCGCAGACCGGCAGGGTCGGCGCGGAGGGCGAGGGGCAGCTCGTGGTCACGCCGCTGTTCCGGGAGGCGATGCCCCTGCTGCGCTACAACCTCGAGGACAACGTGGCGGTCTCCTACGACGACTGCGACTGCGGCTGGAACCTGCCCACGGTCCGGGTGCTCGGCAGGGCGGCGTTCGGCTACCGGGTCGGCGGCGCGACGATCACCCAGCACCGGCTGGAGGAGCTCGTCTTCTCCCTCCCGGAGCCCTACGGGGTGCTGTTCTGGCGGGCGCGGGCGGAAGCGGCGGTCCTGCGCGTCGAGATCGAGGTGGCCGAGGAGCACCGGACCGCCGCCCTGGCGGAGCTGACGGCATCGGTGCGGTCCGCCTTCGGCGTGGACTGCGAGGCCGCCGGACTGCCCCCGGGCACGCTGATCCCCCGCGACGCGCTGACGGCCATGCCCGATGTGGTCAAACCGCGCAGCCTGTTCGGGCCCGACGAGGACTGGGGCAAAGCGCTCCTCTACTACTGAGGTGGACAGCATGCCGCAGATGCGGGTGGCCGTGGCCGGGGCCGGAATCGCCGGCCTCACTCTCGCCGTCGCCCTTCGCCGGGCCGGCATCGACTGCCACCTCTACGAGCAGGCGGAGCGGCTGACCGAGGTGGGGGCGGGCGTGCAGGTGACGCCCAACGCCACCCGGCTGCTGCACCGGCTGGGGCTGCACGAGCGCCTGCAGGCCGTCGCGGTGGCGCCGCGGGCGATCGAGATGCGCCGCTGGGACGACGGCAGACTGCTGCAGCGCACGGAGCTGGGCGACCTGTGCCGCCGCCGCTTCGGGGCGCCGTACTACACCGTGCACCGCGCCCATCTGCACGGGGTCCTGCTCTCCCTCGTCCCGCCTGACCGGGTGCACCTCGGCGCCCGCCTCACGGCGGTGACGCAGAGCGCCGACGAGGCGCGGCTGCACCTGTCCGGCGGCACGACGGTGACGGCGGAACTGGTCGTGGGGGCGGACGGCATCCGCTCGGTGGTCCGCGAGCAGATCGCGGCCGACCGGCCGCGGTACTCCGGGCAGACGATCTACCGGGGGCTGGTCCCGGCGCACCGGGTGCCCCTCCTCGCCGAGGATCCCCGGGTGCGGCTGTGGCTCGGGCCGGACCGGCACTGCGTGTGCTATCCGGTCTCCTCCGGCCGGCAGGTGAGCTTCGGCGCGACCGTCTCCGCCTCCGACTGGCGGGAGGAGTCCTGGACGGCGCGGGGCGACGGCACCGAGCTCGCGGCCGCGTACGCGGCCTGGCACCCGGACGTCACCCGGCTGATCGGCGCGGCGGACACGGTCAGCCGGTGGGCACTGCACGACCGCGAGAGCCTGGACCGGCTGAGCGCCGGACGGGTGGCCGTCATCGGGGACGCCGCGCATCCGATGCTGCCCTTCCAGGCGCAGGGCGCCAACCAGGCGATCGAGGACGCCGTCGTGCTCGCGGCCTGCCTGGCCGACGCGGGCCCGGACGACCTCGGCGCGGCCCTGCGCCGCTACGAGCGGATCCGGCTGCCCCGCACCACGCGGATCCAGCAGCGGTCCCGCGCCAACGCGGCGGTCTTCCACCTGGCGGACGGAGACGCACAACGCCGTCGCGACGCCTCCGTACAGGCCTCGTCGGGCCTGGAACGGCACGAGTGGCTGTTCGGGTACGACCCCGAGCAGGCCACCACGACCAGCAGGAGTTGATGATGGAACTGACCGGAATCGAATCCACGGTCGCCCTGGTCACCGGTGCGGCGCGGGGTATCGGTGCCGCCGTGGTGGAGACCCTGGCGGGCGCGGGGGCGCATGTCGCGGCGGTGGACCGCGACTTCGAGGCGCTCGCCACCGTCGTGACCAAGTTCGGGGCCGAGGGCTTCCACGTCCGCGGCTACCCCGCGGACGTGTGCGACAGCGAGCCGGTGGACGCGCTCGCCGGGCGCGTCGAGGACGAGCTGGGCCCCATCGGCATCCTCGTCAACGCGGCCGGCGTGCTGCACACCGGCCGGGTGGTCGAGCTGTCGGACCGGCAGTGGGACGAGGTCTTCTCGGTCAACGCCGGCGGGGTGTTCCACGTGTCCCGCGCGGTGGCCCGGCGGATGATCCCCCGGCGCCGCGGAGCGATCGTGACCGTGGCGTCCAACGCCGCCGGCGTGCCGCGTACGGAGATGTCCGCGTACGCCGCGTCCAAGGCGGCGTCGGCCCAGTTCACCCGGTGCCTGGGGCTGGAGCTCGCCGACTACGGCATCCGGTGCAACATCGTCTCGCCCGGTTCGACGGACACGCCCATGCTGCGCTCGATGCTCGGCGAGGGCGCCGATACGAGGCAGGTGGTCGAGGGCTCGCCGGCCGCGTACCGCGTCGGCATCCCGCTGCGGAAGCTGGCCCGGCCGCAGGACGTGGCCGAGGCCGTCGCGTACCTCGTGTCCGACCAGGCCGGTCACGTGACGATGCACGACCTCTACGTGGACGGTGGCGCCGCACTGCACGTGTGACGCTGCCGGACGGACTTCAGGAGGCGAACCATGGCCATGACCCCGATCGCGCCGTACCGCATGCCCGGCCGGAGCGATCTGCCCACCGCCGCGGTGCCCTGGCGCCCGGCGCCGGACCGCGCCGTCGTACTGGTGCACGACATGCAGCGGTACTTCCTGCGCCCGTTCCCGGCCGGGCAGTCGCCGCTGACCGAACTCGTCGGCAACGTCGCCAAGCTGCTCGCGGCGGCGCGCACGGCCCGGGTACCGGTGGTGTACACGGCGCAGCCGGGCGGGATGAGCCGGAAGGACCGCGGGCTGCTGCACGACTTCTGGGGTCCCGGCATGGGGACCGAGGAGGCCGACCGCGGCATCGCCGACGAGATCGCCCCCGAGCAGGGCGACACGGTGCTGACCAAGTGGCGCTACAGCGCGTTCTTCCGGAGCGGTCTGGAGGAGCGGCTGCGGCGGTCCGGCCGGGACCAGCTCGTCGTCTGCGGTGTCTACGCGCACATGGGCTGCCTCATCACCGCCTGCGACGCCTTCAGCCGTGACATCCAGCCGTTCCTCGTGGCGGACGCCCTGGCCGACCTCTCACTGGACGACCACCTCATGGCGCTCCGCTACGCCGCGGACCGCTGCGCGGTGCCGCTGACCGCGGCCGACGCGCTGGCCGGGCTGGGCGCCTGAGCCGGACCGCCGCGTCCTCCGCCCAGCCACCACCCACCCACCCATCCGCTCAGCTATCCACGGAGGTACACATCCATGTCCGAACGCACTCATGTCGTCGTCATCGGCGGAACATCGGGGATCGGGCGGCACTTCGCCCGGTCGTGCGCCGAACGGGGCGACGACGTGGTCATCACCGGCCGCTCGGAGGAGCGGACCAAGAACGTCGCCGATGAGATCGGCGGGCGGACCCGCGGGCTCGCCCTGGAGCTGGCCGACCCGGAGCGGATCGGGGCCGCGCTGGCCGACGTGCGGCGCGTCGACCAGCTGGTGCTCGCGGCGCTCGACCGGGACCACAACACGGTGCGCGAGTACCGGCCGGCCGACGCGGTCCGGCTGCTGACGGTGAAGCTCGTCGGCTACACGGCGGTGCTGCACGCCCTCGCCCCGCGGATGACCGACGACAGCGCGGTCGTCCTGCTCGGCGGCCTGGCCAGCCACCGGCCCTACCCCGGCTCCACGTCCGTGACGACCGCCAACGGCGGCATCGGTGCGCTGGTGCGGACGCTGGCGGTGGAGCTCTCGCCGGTCCGGGTCAGCGCCCTGCACCCGAGCATCGTCTCGGACACGCCGTTCTGGAGCGACAAGCCCGCCGCACGGGAGGGGGCCGGGGCACGCGCGCTCACCAGGCGACCGGTGACGATGGAGGACTGCGCCCACGCGATCAGGTTCCTGCTGGAGAACCGTGCGATCAACGGCGTCAACCTGAACATCGACGGAGGGGAGGTGCTCATCTGACGCCGGTCGTGACGCGCCACGGTCCCCACCAGCCGGTCGCGCCCTGTCCGTGCTCCCGCTCCGCGCGCGTGTAGCGCGAGAGATCGCGGGCCGAGAACAGGGCCATACCGGCGTTGAAGCCCGCCACCGCCACCGGAAGCCGTGTCCAGTAGGCGAGCCGGCCGTCGACGTGGAACTCCGCCTCCGACGTGTCGGCCCGGTAGCCGACGGCGTACCGGTGCTCCTGCCCCGGCTCCGTCGGCACGTCCAGCACCACCCGGTGGACGTAGTGCTCGTGAGGCTGGGTCACACCCGGCAGCGCCAGCCGCTCGACCACCGCGTACACGGTGTCGTTCGTCGCGGCGGCGTTGAGCACGACACCGGTCTCCAGGTCGAAGACGTTCACGGTGCCGTAGGCGTCGAGCAGGTCGTAGGGGATCTGGCCGCGGGTCCGCACCCCCATCGCGACCTCGAACGTCAGCCGGCCCTCCGGCGGCACGGCGAAGCGCCGCACCGACCGGTACATCTGCTTGGCGTTGTTCTGCCGCGGGTCGGTGTCGTGGAAGCGGGTGAACGGGTCGACGGTCAGCTCCAGCCGCCCGTCTCCCGTGCGCACCCGGGCGTTGCGGTCCCGGTACTGGTGCCGCCGGCCGTCGGCCCCCGTGATCGACATGATCGTCCAGTGGGCGGGGTCGAGCTCCGCGCTCGTGAAATCGTCGTACGTCCACGCATCGGTCTGAAGCAACGACGTCATGCCGCCACCATCGGCCCCGCCGCCGTCCCCGGCCATCACACGTTCACGCCGTTCGGCCGGGGCGCACGCCATGTCCCCGCCGGCCGCCGGAAATCCCGTGAATGGGTCATGCCCGTGCGGGGGCACCGGTCCGAGACTGCCGTACTGACCGTCACATCACGGCGTCGCCGGCACAGCGTCCGCACGGAGGGACGCCACACGCGCCGGACTCGGCGGGGTCGGTGACCCCGCGCGGAAGGGCCCGCCCGCGGTGAGCGTGAGCGCGGGCGGAAACAGCCGGAGGAGCAGGGCACCCGGCGAAGCACACTGACCGACTGCGGACCGTGTGGGGCGGCCGGACCACCCCACCGCTCTTTGGAGGGCAATCGTGGATCCGGTACCGGTACTGGTCGTGGGCGCGGGCCCAGTCGGGATGGTCGCCGCTCTGGCGCTCGCCCGCCAGGGGGTTCCCTGCGTCCTCGTCGACCAGGGCACCGAGACTTCCGTCCATCCCAAACTGGACTACGTCAACTGCCGCAGCATGGAGTTCTTCCGCCAGCTCGGCATCGCCGACGACATCCGCTCCGCCGGCGTCGCCCCCGAGCACCGGGCCGACGTGATCTGGTCGACCGGCCTCGCCGGTGAGCCGATCACCACCTGGAGACTTCCCTCGGTGGCCGAGGAGTGGCGGCGCATCGCGGAGCAGAACGACGGCACCCAGCCGGCCGAGCCCGGCCAGCGCATCTCCCAGATCGAGCTGGAGCCGGTGCTGCGCGCGCACTGCCGGCGCAACCCGCTGGTCGAGCTGCGCCGCGGTCTGCGGTTCGACACGCTCACCCAGGACGACGAGGGGGTGACCAGCCGTCTGGTCGACGTGATGACCGACGAGGAGGTCGTGCTGCGATCCCGGTACGTGATCGGGTGCGACGGCGCGTCGAGCCGGGTCCGCGAGGTCACGGGCATCGGCGAGGAGGGCTTCGAGGTTCCAGGGCTGCCCGGCGCCTTCATGGTGCACTTCAAGAGCCGGGACCTGGCCACCCTGCACCGGCACGGCCGGTTCTGGCACTACTTCGCCTTCCGGTACGTCATCATCGCCCAGGACGAGGTGGACACCTGGACCGTCCATGTCAACGGCCTGGAGCCGACCGAGTTCGACACACCGCCTGCCGATCCGGCGGCCTTCGTGCTGGACACGGTGCGGACCGAGCTGAAGATCGACAAGGTGCTGCTGACCTCGCGCTGGCGACCCGGCTTCATGATCGCGGAAAGTTACCGCGCCGGACGGGTCCTCCTCGCCGGCGACTCCGCCCACCGCATGTTCCCGACCGGTGCCTACGGGATGAACACCGGCATCGGCGACGCGATCGACGCGGCCTGGAAGACCGCCGCGCTGGCCAAGGGCTTCGGCGGCCCGGCTCTGCTGGACAGCTACCAGGCCGAACGCCACCCGGTGGGCCTGCGCAACATGCACACCTCGCACCGGCACCTCGGCGTGCACCTGAAGGCGGGGGCGCTCCTGCGCGAAGGCGCTCCGGCGGCCGCCGTGGCCTCCCACCTCGACGCCGAGCGGGGCGAGAACGAGTACCGGGGGATCGAGCTCGGCTACCGCTACCGCGACTCGCCCGTCATCTGCCACGAGGACGCCCCCGAACCCCGGTGGGTCCCCCGGGAGTACACGCCGACGACCTGGCCCGGAGGCCGCCCGCCCGGCCTTCTCCTCGACGACCGCACGCCGGTCCTCGACCGCTTCGCGCCGTCCTTCACCCTGGTCGACTTCGTCGGCGACGGCCGCGCGGAACCGCTCCTCGAAGCGGCGGCCGCCCAGGGGCTCCCGGTCGGCCATGCCGTGGTCACCGACAGGGGCGCCCGGGAGACATGGGAGCGGGACCTCGTGCTTCTCCGCCCCGACCACCACGTGGCCTGGCGCGGGAACAGGCCGCCCCCGGACCCGGCCGCCGTGGTCCGGCGGATACGGGGTGCCGGGTGAGGCGTCCGGCCGGCGCCGGCTCCCGCGTTCGCGCCGCGCACCGCTCGCCGCCATGGTGACGCGAACGCGCCCACCGGCATCCGGGCGCCCCAGGTCTCCGGACGGCGGCGGCTCACCACGCCCCGTCACCACGCCCCGTCACCACGCCCCGTCACCACGCCCCGTCACCACGCCCCGTCACCACGCCCCGTCACCACGCCCCGTCACCACGCCCCACCCGGCCCCGCCGCACGGTACGGACGCCGGGGAAAGGGGCGCACACGCAGCGCGAAGACGTGATGTGCGGGCGGCGGCCGCTGGGACACGCTATCCGTACTCCTCCACCGGGCGGTGCTGATCCTCGACGGGAGCACACATGCAGCCACCAGGCATTACGGCGGACATCACCCACCGCAGGCCGTGGGAGGGCAGGCCGGCGGCACAGCAGCCGGAGTGGCAGGACCACGCCGTCCACCACGAGGCGTGCCGGACGCTGGAGTCGGCTCCGCCCCTGGTGCCGGCCGCGGAGATCCGGCAGTTGCGGTGGTCGCTGGCGGACCTGCTGGCGACCGACGCGCTCCTGCTCCAGCTGGGCGACTGCGCGGAGAGCCTCTACGAGTGCACGCCCCGCCACACGGCCCAGAAGCTTCAGGTCATCGACCGGCTGGGGAACCGGCTCAGCGAGCTCGCCGGCCGGCGCGTCATACGCGTCGGCCGCATGGGAGGACAGTTCGCCAAACCCAGGTCGCAGCCGACCGAGAACCACGGCGCACTGGTGATTCCCTCGTTCCGGGGGCACATGATCAATTCCGAGCTCGCCGGGCCGCGGACGCGGCAGCCCGACCCGCGGCGCATGGTGTGGGCCTACGAGGCCAGCACCGTCGTGCAGCGGGCGATGCGGGCGCACCGCCGGGGAGGCGGGCGGCGGCCGACCGCGGACGGGCCGTGGTCGAGCCACGAGGCCCTGGTCGTCGACTACGAGTCCCGGCTGGTCCGCCGCGACCCGGACACGGACGAGCCGTACCTGGGGTCGACCCACCTGCCGTGGGTGGGGGAGCGGACCCGTCAGCCGGGCCAGGCACATGTCGCCATGCTCTCCGCCGTGGTCAATCCGGTGGGATGCAAGATCGGGCCGACCGCGAGCGCCGACGACGTCCTGCGCGTGTGCGAGGCGCTCGATCCGCGACGCGAGCCCGGCCGCCTCGTCCTGATACCGAGGATGGGCCACCACCGGATCCAGCAGGCCCTGCCGCCCATCGTCCGCGCGGTGGCGAACGCGGGACACCCGGTGGTGTGGCTGGGCGACCCCATGCACGGCAACACGGTGAAGTCCGGCCTGGGCCTCAAGACACGCCATCTCACCGACGTGATCGCCGAGGCGCTGCACTTCCGCGACATCCTCGAGGGGCTGCGGCAGCACGCCGCCGGACTCCACATAGAGGTCGCGGCCGACGACGTGACGGAGTGCATCGGCGGGCCGGTGGAGAACGAGGAAGGACTGCAGCGGCACTACACCACGCTGTGCGATCCGAGACTCAACGCCGACCAGGCCACCGAGCTCATTGAGGCATGGGCCAGGGGAACGAGGACGAGCCGCGCCTGACCCGGCCCGGCCGCCCGCCGCAGGCCCACCGGATCCCGGGTGGCCGCCGCGCCGGCCACCACCCGCACGGGCCGGGCCGAACGGGCCGCGGACGCCCGGAGGGACGGCGCCGCGGGGCCACAGGCGTACGCACACGGGCCGGACGCGAAGCCCGGCCCACGGCCGGCACCCGCTGTCCGGCGCGGGCGGGGACCCCGGAGGGGGTCCCCGCCTCGTGGTGTCCGAGGCCGGACCGGCCTCCGGAGCGCCGTCCAGCGCTGTCCCCGGGGGGACCGCGCCCGCCACCGGGCCGCCCCGGCATCCTCGTACGCGGCCGTGCCCGCCGGGTGGTGCGCCCGGCGGTGCGCGGGGCCCCCGCGAACCGTCCGGGCCGCGGCAGGGCGGCGTCGCCCGTGCACCGACACGCGGAGCGGATTCTCCGTCCGCCGCATATCCGCCCAGGGCGTTCTGAACACGACTTGCCCCGGAGTTGACGGTCCTCTGACATTTCCCGGCGATCCGTTCGGCGCGGCACGCGGAAATAGCATTCCCTGACCTCGACCTGAATGCGTGGCCCTTGTCTGCCCTGGAATTCCGGAAGAGAATTACCGGACATATCGGCCCGTGAAAAAGAATTCCGGAGAACCGTTCGTGGAGGAGCACGGTGAAACGAGAACTGATCATGCCCGAAGGAGTCCCCTGCGCACGGATCATGGGGGTGGGCTCGTATCGCCCGCGTCGGATCGTCGACAACGAGGAGGCATGCCGGCTCCTCGATTCCTCGGACGAATGGGTGCGTTCGCGCACCGGGATCGTCACACGGCGGTGGGCGGATCCGGACGAGACCCTGGGAGTGATGGCGGAACAGGCCGCTCTCAAGGCCGTCGCGGCCGCGGGACTCAGTCCGGCGGACATCACCTGCGTCATCGCCGCCACTTTCACCCACCTCAAGCAGACGCCGGCGATCGCGACGGAGATAGCCCACCGGATCGACGCCGTGGGCGCGGCCGCCTTCGACGTGTCGGCGGGCTGCGCCGGTTTCGTCCACGGGGTCGTGCTCGCGGCCGACTCCGTCCGCAGTCGCGGCGGACACGTCCTGGTCGTCGGCGTGGAGCGGATGACCGACCTGCTGAACCTGCGCGACCGGTCCACCGCCTGCATCTTCGGGGACGGTGCCGGTGCCGTGGTGATCGGGCCCTCCCGGACCCCCGGGTTCGGTCCGGCGGTATGGGGCGCGGACGGGTCCCAGGCGGACGCGATCGAGCAGAGCATGCCGTGGGACGCGCTCAGGAACGGCATCGGCGAGCACGACTTCCCGCATCTGCGGCAGGAGGGCCAGCGGGTCTTCCGCTGGGCCTCCTACGAGATGGCGGAGGTCTCGAAGCGGGCGCTGGAGGCCGCGGGAGTACCGGTGTCCGACCTCGGCGTCTTCCTTCCGCACCAGGCGAACGTCCGCATCATCGACATGATCGCGAGGCGCATCGGGCTGCCGGAAACCACCGTCGTCGCCAAGGACATCGTGACGGCCGGCAACACCTCGGGCGCCTCCATCCCGCTGGCCATGGACGCGGTGCTGTCATCGGGGCAGGCCCGGAGCGGGGACCTCGCCCTGCTCGTGGGCTACGGAGCGGGGCTGTGCTACGCGGCCACCGTCGCCGTCCTTCCGTAGCCGGTCCGCCGCCCGGCGGGAGAGGAGGCGTCAGCCCTCCGAGGCGGCGCCGGACTCCGGGCCGCCGTACGCGGCCACGTGTCGGCCCAGTTGGAAGCCGACCCCGCGCACGGTCGTTATCCAGCCGGGGGAACCGAGTTTGCTGCGGATGCTGCTGACGTGCGTGTCGATGGTCCGGCGCGACCACGCGTCGCCCCACACCTCCTGCATGATCCGCTTCCGTGGAACGACGGTGCCGGGGTGGGAGGCGAGGAGGCGCACCAGGTCGAACTCCTTGCGGGTCAGGTCGATGAGGCGGCCGTCCAGCCTGACCTGGCGTGCGGACACGTCGATGAGCAGGGGCCCGTGCGAGATCACCGACGGATCCGCCGGTGCCGTGTGGCCCCGGCTGCGGCGCATCACGGCCTCGATGCGCGCCATGAGCTCGCGGAACCCGTAGGGCTTGACGAGATAGTCGTCGGCTCCGGCCTGCAGGCCGAGGACCCGGTCCAGTTCGCTGCCGCGTCCGGTGACGGCGATGACGGGGACGGCGCTGCCGGCGCGGATGCGGCGGCAGATCTCGAGACCGTCGAGATCGGGCAGGTCGAGATCCATGAGGACCATATGGGCACGTTCGTACGAGTCCAGGGCGGCCATGCCCGTAACGACCCACTCCGCCTCATGACCCTGCCGCAGCAGGCTCTTCACCAGCGAATCCGCACACGCCGTGTCGCTGTCCACCACGAGGATGCGCCATGCGACGGCCGACCGCGCGACACGCTCCGCGGCGGAGGCCCGCCGGTGTTCCGGGTGCTCCGGCCGATGGCGGTCGTGCCTGCCGCGGGTGAGTGTCAGGTGCGGACGGCTGCCGGCAGTGCTCACGCTTCCCCCTTATCGAGCTTGTCGGGCTTGTCGGGCTTGCCGCGCGGGAATCCGGCGGACCCCGCTCACGCCACTCCCGGCTCGGGTTTCGTCCGAGCCCTCTCCTCGAGCTCCTGCGCGAGCTCCAGCCACGCCCCGGCACACGACCGGGCCAGCTCGGCGACGGGACTCCGCCAGTGCGGCGGCACGGCATCGATCAGCTCGCCCCATTCGACCGGTTCGATCACATGGCCGTCGACCCATCGGACGAAGGCGCGGCCGTTCTCCGCGTACCGCACCGCGGGATCCTTGCTCAGACCGCCCAGCACCGAGCGCCGGTCCGTGCGCGGGCGGGTACCGCCCGCGCCGGGCCGCCGCGCCTTCGCCGGGTCGCCGGACGGACCCGGCTCCCGGGCGGTGCCGCGTTGCGAACCCAGGACCGGGTCCCGGCCCGCTCGCAGGCGGTCACGCACGTCCCGTGCCGTCCCCACCGAGACGCCGGCCTCCCGGGCGATGGCCCGCAGCGGTGCGTCGGGCTTCATGGCGATGACCTCGCCCGCCCGCCGCCTGCCCGCCGCGCCGTCCACGGGGCGGACCCGCCCGTCTCTCCCCACCCGGCTGCCCTGCCGCGCGGCCGGGACACCGGAGCGGCGCCGGATCGCCCCCACCGTCGTGTGGGACAGCCCGGTGGCGGCCGCCACGGTCCGGTCCGACCAGTGCGGGTGGTTCACGAGGACCCGGCGGGTCGCGGCCTCGCGATCCGCCGGCGAGAGCGGCAGGCCGTGTTTGATGTTGGCGTCGACGGCGCGGAGGAACGCCTCGTCGTCGTCCCCTTCGAAGAACGTGACGGAGATGGTCTCCTCGCCCCGGAGCAGCGCGGCCCGCACCCGGTGCATGCCGTCGATCACCCGCATCGTGCTCCGCTGGACGAGAATGGGCGGAAGGTCCCGGGCCGCGGCCAGCAACTCCACGTGCTCGGGGTTCTCCCCGGCCAGCCGGGGAGAGTCGGAGGGCTGCAGCGAGGAGATCGGTACCGGCACGGGAGCCGTCCCGCCGGGCGCGGCGGCACCCTCCGCCCGCGCCTTTCGCTCCGGAAGTTCATTGCCGACGGATTTTTTTTCTGCTTTTAGCGCCTCTACATTACTCCACATACAACCACTCGTCTGTCGGAAGGTAGGGGTTGGACGCGTGCGGCAACGGTTCCGCGGCGGCCGGCCCTGGTCCGGGGCCGGTACCGCATGAATTCTCCAGCACCGGGAAGCTGTGCGTCCTGCATCCGCATCATCGCCATCCGGCCAGGGAGCGAGCAACACCACCAGCGCTCCAAGGTGGGTAGTGTCCACTGCTCGATCGAGTAGTGGACGGGCCGGAAGCCGGCCCACTAACGTTGTCACCGAATCCGCCGGAACAAACGGCCGCGCTCCCGGCCGGCCCCTCCCCAAGGATTTCCCAGGGACTCTCCGTCATATGGACGAGAAAGGGAAACCGCGTGTGGCGTCCTCCCGGCCACACGCCCGGGACATGCCCCCTCCCGGCCGGGACCCCGGGGGACCCCACCGGCGGGACGGGCGAGGACCCGGCGCCCGGGGACGGAGGGAGACCCCGGCTCGCAGCGGCCCGCTCAGCACTCCACCACGTTGACCGCGAGCCCGCCGCGGGCGGTCTCCTTGTACTTGACCTTCATGTCGGCGCCCGTCTCCTTCATCGTCTTGATGGCCTTGTCCAGGGAGACGTGGTGGCGGCCGTCGCCGCGCAGGGACATCCGGGCGGCGGTGATCGCCTTGACCGCCGCCATGCCGTTCCGCTCGATGCAGGGGATCTGGACCAGGCCGCCCACCGGGTCGCAGGTCAGGCCCAGGTTGTGCTCTATGCCGATCTCGGCGGCGTTCTCCACCTGCTCCGGGGAGCCGCCCAGGATCTCGGCCAGGCCGCCGGCGGCCATGGAGCAGGCCGAGCCGACCTCGCCCTGGCAGCCGACCTCGGCGCCGGAGATCGAGGCGTTCTCCTTGAACAGCAGCCCGATCGCGCCCGCCGTGAGCAGGAAGCGGACGGCGGTGTCCTCGGACCAGCCGGGGACGAACTCCATCGCGTAGTGCAGCACGGCCGGGATGATGCCCGCCGCGCCGTTGGTG
This sequence comes from Streptomyces carminius, assembly GCF_002794255.1. GTDB lineage: Bacteria > Actinomycetota > Actinomycetes > Streptomycetales > Streptomycetaceae > Streptomyces > Streptomyces carminius. Next base: position 91,681 of record NZ_PGGW01000060.1, on the reverse strand, counting down.
GGGGCGGTGACGACCCGGCCGCCCGCCGCGTTCTCCTCGTTGACGGCCATCGCGTAGAGCGTCACCCACTCCATCGCCAGCGCCGCCGCGTCGCCCTCCGCGCGGAGCTTGCGGGCCGAGGCGGCGGCCCGGCGGCGGACCTTCAGACCGCCGGGCAGGACGCCCTCCCGGGACAGGCCGCGGGCGACGCACTCGCGCATCACCCGCCAGATCTCCAGCAGCTCCGCGCGGATCTCCGCCTCGCTCCGCCAGGCCTTCTCGTTCTCCAGCATCAGCGCCGGGATCGACAGGCCCGTCTCGCGGGCGGTGCGCAGCAGCTCGTCACCGGTGCGGAAGGGGTACGGCAGCGCGGTGCCGTCCGGCTTGATCCGGCCGGCGCCGGCCGCGTCCTCGTCCACCACGAAGCCGCCGCCCACCGAGTAGTACGTCTTCTCCAGCAGCGCCGAGCCGGAGGCGTCGTACGCGGCCAGCGTCATGCCGTTGGCGTGGTACGGCAGGGAGCGGCGGCGGTGCAGCACCAGATCGGAGGAGAGGTCGAAGGGGATCTCGTGGCCGCCGTCGCCGTCGCCGTCGCCGCCGCCGCCGTCCGGCCCGTCCCCGGCGTCCCCGCCGGCTGCCGCCGCCAGGCGCAGGCGGCCCGAGTCGCGTACGGCCGCCACCCGCTCGTCCGCCGTGTCCACGTCCACCGTGCGCGGCGAGTGGCCCGCGAGCCCCAGCACCACCGCCTTCGGCGTGCCGTGGCCGTGGCCGGTGGCGCCCAGCGAGCCGTACAGCTCGGCGCGGAGCGCGGCGGTACGGGGCAGGACGCCCTCCCGGGCCAGCCGCCGTACGAACATCCGTGCCGCCCGCATCGGTCCCACGGTGTGGGAGCTGGACGGGCCGATGCCGACGGAGAACAGGTCGAAGACGGAAATGGCCACGGTGGCGGACTCCTTCGTCTGCGCGTGGTGCGGTACCCGCCGGGTGGGCGGGTGAGGGGTCCCGCGGGGTGTGCGGGGAACGCGGACTTCACCGCATTGACGGTGAACCGCTGCATGTGGGGTGCGGGTGCGCCGCCGGCCGGGCGGCGCACCCGCGACAGGTGCCCGGAAACGGGGCCTACAGCTCCGGGTAGAGCGGGTGCTTCTCGGCCAGCGCCGAGACGCGGACGGCCAGCTTCTTCGCGGTGTCCTCGTCGAACGACGGCTTGAGCGCCTCGGCGATGACGTCCGCGACCTCCCGGAAGTCCTCCGTCCCGAAACCGCGGGTGGCCAGCGCCGGGGTGCCGATCCGCAGGCCGGAGGTGACCATCGGCGGGCGCGGGTCGTTCGGGATGGCGTTGCGGTTGACGGTGATGCCGACGGAGTGCAGCCGGTCCTCGGCCTGCCGCCCGTCCAGCTCGCTGTCCCGCAGGTCCACCAGGACCAGGTGCACGTCGGTGCCGCCGGAGAGCACGGACACGCCCGCCTCGGTGGCGTCCGGCCGCGTCAGCCGCTCGGCCAGCAGCTTCGCGCCCTCCAGCGTACGGCGCTGGCGGTCCTTGAACTCCTCCGAGGCCGCGATCTTGAAGGCGACGGCCTTCGCCGCGATGACATGCTCCAGCGGACCGCCCTGCTGACCGGGGAAGACCGCCGAGTTGATCTTCTTGGCGTGCTCCTGCTTCGACAGGATCACCCCGCCGCGCGGGCCGCCCAGCGTCTTGTGGGTCGTGGTGGTGACCACGTCCGCGTACGGCACCGGGTTCGGGTGGAGCCCGGCGGCGACCAGCCCGGCGAAGTGCGCCATGTCCACCATCAGCAGCGCGCCCACCTCGTCGGCGATCCGCCGGAACGCCGCGAAGTCGAGCTGCCTGGGGTACGCCGACCAGCCCGCGACGATCAGCTTCGGCCGGTGCTCGCGCGCCAGCCGCTCCACCTCCGCCATGTCCACCAGGCCGCTGTCGCCGTCCACGTGGTAGGGGACGACGTTGTAGAGCTTGCCGGAGAAGTTGATCCGCATCCCGTGGGTGAGGTGCCCGCCGTGGGCCAGGTCCAGGCCCATGATGGTGTCGCCCGGCTCCAGCAGGGCGAACATCGCCGCGGCGTTGGCCTGGGCGCCCGAGTGCGGCTGGACGTTCGCCGCCTCGGCGCCGAAGAGGGCCTTCACCCGGTCGCGGGCGATGTCCTCGATGACGTCGACGTGCTCGCAGCCGCCGTAGTAGCGGCGGCCGGGGTAGCCCTCGGCGTACTTGTTGGTGAGGACCGAACCCTGGGCCTGGAGGGCGGCGACCGGAGCGAAGTTCTCCGACGCGATCATCTCCAGGGTGGACTGCTGGCGGCGCAGCTCGGCGTCGACGGCGGCGGCGACGTCGGGATCGACCTCGTGCAGGGAACTGTTCAGAAGCGACATCGGATCTTTCCGCTCGTGGTGTGCTGGACGGCGTGGGTGGGGGTCACTCGCTGGTGAAGGCGGTGTACTCGTCGGCCGTGAGCAGGTCCTCCGGCTCCTGCGAGATCCTCACCCTGAACAGCCAGCCGCCCTCGTAGGGGGCGGAGTTCACCAGCGCCGGATCGTCCACCACGTCCTGGTTGACCTCGGTGATCTCTCCGGTGACCGGCGCGTACAGGTCGCTGACCGACTTGGTCGACTCCAGCTCGCCGCAGGGTTCGCCCGCGGTGACCGTGGCGCCCACCTCGGGGAGCTGGACGTAGACGACGTCGCCGAGCGCTTCTGCCGCGTGCCCGGTGATACCGACCGTGGCGACGCCGTCCTCGACGGCGGACAGCCACTCGTGCTCCTTGCTGTAGCGCAGCTGCTGGGGGTTGCTCATGGCGTGATTCTCCTGATGGGGGATGGCGGACGGGGAACGGTCTCGCCGGCTGGGACGGCGGGCGGGGTGACGGGGCCGCGGAAGCGGGGCCGGTCAGCGCTCGCGCCGGTAGAAGGGCAGCGCGACGACCTCGTACGGTTCATGCGTACCGCGGATGTCCACGTGCACACCCGGCGTGCCGGGCGCGGCGTGGCCGGCGTCCACGTAGGCCATCGCGATCGGCCTGCCCAGGGTGGGGGAGGGGGCGCCGGAGGTGACCTCGCCGATCACCGTCCCGGCGGCGTCCACCACCGGGTATCCGGCGCGGGGCACCCGCCGGCCGGCGGCGACGAGGCCGACCAGCTTCCGCGGCGGGTCCTGCTCGGCGCGGCGCGCGGCGGCCTCCAGCGCGGCGCGGCCGGTGAAGTCGCCGGGCTTGTCGAGCTTCACCACCCGGCCCAGGCCCGCGTCGAAGGGGGTGGTCTCCCCGGTCAGCTCGTGGCCGTACAGCGGCATGCCCGCCTCCAGCCGGAGCGTGTCGCGGCAGGACAGCCCGCACGGCACCAGGCCCGCCGGCGTCCCGGCCCCGGTCAGCGCCCGCCACAGCGGCTCGGCGTCCCGGGGGGAGACGAACAGCTCGAAGCCGTCCTCGCCGGTGTAGCCGGTGCGGGCGATCAGGGCGTCGGCGCCCGCGACGGTGCCGCGCAGCCCGGCGTAGTACTTCAGGCCGGCCAGGTCGGCGTCGGTGAGCTCGGCCAGGATGTCCTGGGAGGCGGGGCCCTGCACGGCGATCAGGGCGTAGGCGTCGCGGTCGTCGCGGACGGCCGCCTCCGGGAGGCCGAGCTCGTCGTGCCGCTCGGCCAGGGCGTCCAGGACGGTCTGCGCGTTGGCGGCGTTGGCCACGACCAGGTACTCGTCCTCCGCCAGGCGGTAGACGATCAGGTCGTCGAGGATGCCGCCGCCCGCGTCGCAGATCATGGTGTAGCGGGCCCGGCCGACGGGGACGGCGGACAGCCGGCCGACCAGGGCGCCGTCCAGCAGCTCGCCGGCCTGCGGGCCGGTGACGGCGATCTCACCCATGTGGCTGAGGTCGAACAGTCCGGCGCGGGTGCGCACCGCGGTGTGCTCGTCGCGCTCGCTGCCGTAGCGCAGCGGCATCTCCCAGCCCGCGAAGTCCGTCATGGTGGCGCCCAGGGCGCGGTGGACGGCGTCGAGGGGGACACGGCGGGGCGGCTGGGGGGAACGGGGGGAATCGCTCATGGTTCGGCTCCCGGGCGAGGTGGCGGGGTCGGCTCCGTACACGGGTCCGGTACGGGCTCCTTCGGACAGGTCCCGCGCGCGGGCGGGGATCTGCCCTCCCCATCTGTCATCGGAACCTGAGAGGTTCGCCACGAGCCCGCACCGGCGGACCGCGGCTTGCACCGTGGGTGGGACGCCCGGGAGCGGGACCGGCAAGCGATGCCGGGGGCAAGGGGGCGCCCGCTTTTCAGATCTGCCTCGCCCGCGCGGTATCGGGGCCTGAGAGATTCAAGGGAGGACTTGCTCCTTCGGCGCCCCGTGGGACCGCTGTGACCAGCGGGTCCACGGGAACTCTCCCGCGCGTGCTCGAACGGCCGGTATGCAGTTGGCGCGCTCATCATCGCACGCCTCCCGGGTGCCCCGGCCGGGGCGGACCCGAACCCCTCCGGAAGGTGTCGGGCGCGTCCACGGTGGGTAACGACCTTGTCCGCCGTCGTCCTTCTTGACACGCTCTGGGGGGAGCCGCGGGCACGTGGCCGGATCGGGGAGGGCGTACCACGAGTGAGCAGTCCGGAAAGTGCCCGCACGGCACACAGCGGGGCGGAGCCCCGGCACACCACCGCGCCTGTGCCGCCGAGCGGGCGGGACCTGCGGGGGACGGCGGCGGTACGGGTGCTGCGCTTCCCCGCCGGGGACCGGGTGGTCGTCTCCGGACTGCCCGGCAGCGGCAAGTCCACCCTGATCCGTCGGGTGGTGGCCGCCAACGAGACGGTGGTCCGGATCGACTCCCAGGACATGCGGGAGCGCTGGGAGCGGCGGCTGCCCGGCCGGCTGCCGTACGGCGTCTACCGGCCCCTGGTCCGTGCCGCGCACTATCTGGCGCTGTGGCGGGCGCTGGCCTCCGGCGGCAGCGTCGTGGTGCACGACTGCGGCACCCAGGGCTGGGTGCGCCACTGGCTGGCGGCGGACGCGCGGCGGCGCGGGCGGGCCCTGCACCTGGTGCTGCTGGACGTCTCGCCGGACGAGGCGCTGGCCGGTCAGGCACAGCGGGGGCGCGGGGTGTCGGCGTACGCCTTCGCCCGGCACCGGCGGGCGGTGCGGCGGCTGGTGGCGGACGCGTCGGCGGGACGGCTGCCGCGGGGCTGTGTGTCGTCGGTGCTGCTGGACCGGGGCGCGGCGGGGGCGCTGCGCGGCATGGCCTTCGAGTAGGCGCCCCGGGCCGGGAGCCCGCAGCGGGCGGCACGGGGGCGGGGGAGACGGCCTGAGGAGAAGCGGGCCGGGGGCCGCGCCGGGCGGGTTGCCGATAGGGTTTTCGCATGACCATCCCGCAGCACTACGGACCGGGACACGGCGGCGGCTGGCCCGGCAACGAGCTGGAGGAGACCCTCGCCGCCTCGGTCGGCGTCCCCGGCGCCGGCGCCCGGCTGCTGGAGGTGCTCGGACGCAGCAGCGTGTGGGTGCCGCTGCCCGAGGGCGGCGGACCGGACAGCCCGAACCTCGACCTGCCGACGATCCAGTTCGACGGGGCGCCGTACGTCCCCGTCTTCAGCTCCGAGCAGCAGTTCCTGCAGGGCGCCGGCGCCCATCTGTCCTTCGCCGTCGCGCCGGCGAGGGAGTTCGCCCGCGGACTGCCGCCGCAGGTCGGCATCGTGATCAACCCCGAGGGCACCGTCGGCGCGCCCCTGCCGCCGCCGGCCGTGGCCCAGCTGTGCCGCGAGGGCGGCGCCGCGGGGGTGCCCGGAGTGGTGAGCGGGGCCCGGGTGCGGCTCTTCGAGCCCGACTGGCAGGAGGAGCCGGTGGACTTCCTGGCCGCGGCGGCCGGGGAGTTCGCGGTGCTGCCGCGGGTGCGCACCGCGCGCCGCGGCCTGGCCAGCGTCGAGGGCGACCCGCCCGCGCTGTTCGTCGGGGTGGAGCTGGACCCGCCGGACCCGGAGGCCCGGGCGGCGGCGCACGACGCGCTGGGCCGCGCGCTGGGCCGGGAACCGGTGCGCTGGCCGGTGCAGATGGTGCTGCTGGACGCCGCCCGGGACCCGGTCGTGGACTGGCTGCGCCAGTGCGTACGGCCCTTCTACTCGCGCGACGGGCAGGTGTACTGAGTCCGTGGCGGGCCCGTGGCGGGTCCGCGCCGGGCCCGCCACGGGGCGGGTTTCCCGCCCGGGTACCCGCCGGGTATCCGCACCCGGGCGCGGCCGAGTGGCCCCGCCCCTGTCCGGCATGGACCGTAAGCTGGTTGGATGTCGGGACGGGGCGCGTGCGCGGCCCGGCGCGCAAGGCACGGCACGGAGTGCGAGAAGATGCGACAAAAGGGGCGGCCCACGTGAGCGCGGGTGGAAGCGTTGAGCAGCTGCTGCGGCAGGTGGCGCCCGGGCGGTACGACACCTACGAAGCGCTGCTGCACGCCCTCGCGGAAGGCCGGGTGTGGATGCTGCTCTGGCACGGCCGGGCCGGCTCGCCCGACGCCCAGTACGGGAACATGGAGGTCGCCGGGCACGGCTACGCGCCCTGCGTGACCTCCGAACGGGAGCTGGCCGCCTCCGGCTGGACCAGGGCGTACGAGGTCGTCGAAGGACGTGAGGTCGCCGCCGCCCTCTTCCCGGACCGCTGGGGGCTGTGGCTCGACCCGCACGCGCCCGGCGGCGGCCTCGGTGTCCCCTGGCTGGATCTGCGGCGGATCGCGGGCGGGCTGGACCGGCTGCCCGCCGGGCCGCTGCGCGTCAGCGAACCGACCGTGGACGTCCCGCACTTCTACGCCCAGCTCGTCCAGAACGCCCACCGCACCCCCGCCGTGCGCACCCTGCGCCGGGCCTGGGTGCAGCCCGCGCTGGGCGCACCGTACCTGGTGATCGGACTCGACCTGTACGACGGCGGTCCGCAGGCCGTGGAGTCGGTGCGGTCGATGATGCAGCAGTCGGTGGCCGCGGTGCCGGACGGGCTGGCGGTCTCCACGGTGGCGATGTCGGACGAGTACGACCCGGTCGCCATGTGGCTGCGGGCCAACTCCCGGCCGTTCTTCGACCGTGACGCACACGGGGGTACCGCACCCGCGGGGGCCCCGGGGTACGGTTACGGCTACCCGCGGCCCCGCTGAGACCGCCGGGATCCGCCGTGCCCCCCGGGGTCCGGCGGGCACGGCACCGGGGCGTCCCGCACGTCCCGGCCGTCCCCGGACGGCCCGCGCGGCGTGTCCGGTGTATTCGGCGAGGCCCGGGCGGCACCCCGAACGACCCGGAAGTTTCCCCGGTGTTGCCCTTGCCGACCTGGGCTGTTGCCCTTTCGGGGCGGCAGGTCTCGGCTCGGTATCACCGACATGCGGACAGTTCACACCGGAGGTTTAACGCGGGTACTGTTCGGGCCGACCTGCAGTCTGACCGTCACCGACCCCGAGGTGGAACATGCGCATACCCAGTTCCCGGGTCGTCCAGACGATCGCGGCCGCCCTCGCGGTTGGTGTGATCGCCACTGGATGCTCCAGCGAACGAAGCAAGGACGACGGCGGAGGCGGAGACACCTTCGTCTTCGGCGCCGCCGGCGATCCGAGCTCCCTGGACCCGGCACTGGCGAGTGACGGCGAGACGTTCCGGGTGACCCGCCAGGCGTTCGAGGCGCTCATCGAGCACGAGCCGGGCGGCAGCGAACTGGTCGGCGGTCTCGCCAAGTCGTGGGAGAGCGACCCGACGGGCACCAAGTGGACCTTCAAGCTCCGCGAGGGCGTGAAGTTCCACGACGGCGAGAAGCTCACCGCCGAGGCCGTGTGCAAGAACTATGACCACTGGTTCAACTGGACCGGTACGTACCAGAACAGCGCGGTCTCGTACTACTGGCAGACCATCATGGGCGGCTTCGCCAAGAACGAGGCCGAGGACGCGCCCAAGGCCAACTACAAGAGCTGCACCGCCCAGGACGAGCTCACCGCCGTCATCGAGGTGAACGAGGCCACCGCCAACCTGCCGGGCGGCTTCTCCCTCCAGGCGCTCGCCATCCACTCGCCGAAGGCCATCGACGCCTACCAGAAGCAGCAGGCGACCGGCGAGGACGACGCCATCAGCTATCCCAAGTACAGCCAGGAGGCCGGCACCGTCGCCGGCACCGGGCCGTTCCGGATCACCGACTGGGACAAGGGCAACAAGGAAGTCACCCTGGAGCGCTTCGACGACTACTGGGGCGACAAGGCCGGGGTCGAGAAGCTGGTCTTCCGTACCATCGCCGAGGAGTCCGCGCGCCGGCAGGCCCTGCAGGCGGGCAACATCGACGGCTACGACCTGGTGGCGCCCTCGGACGTGGCGACCCTGGAGAAGGAGGGCTACCAGGTCCCGGTCCGCGGCGTGTTCAACATCTTCTACGTGGGCTTCTCGCAGGAGGCGAACAAGTCCCTGCAGAAGAAGGAGGTCCGTCAGGCCATCGCGCACGCGATCGACCGGGACAACATCGTCAAGACCCAGCTGCCCGAGGGCGGCGTGACGGCCACGCAGTTCATGCCGGACACCGTCGACGGCCACTCGGACAAGGTCACCACGTACCCGTTCGACACCGCCAAGGCCAAGAGCCTGCTGGAGCAGGCCAAGGAGCAGAACCTCGCGGTCGACTTCTGCTACCCGACCGAGGTGACCCGCCCCTACATGCCCGCCCCGGCGGACCTGTTCGAGCTGATGAAGACCGACCTGGAGAAGGCCGGCATCAAGGTCACCCCCAAGCCGATGAAGTGGGCCCCGACCTACCTGGACGCCACCGAGAACGGCTCCTGCGACCTGCACATGCTGGGCTGGACCGGTGACTTCAACGACGCCTACAACTTCATCGGCACCTGGTTCGGCGGCTACGACAAGCAGTGGGGCTTCCGCGACGCCAAGGTCTTCGACGCGCTGAAGGCCGCCTCGTCCGAGCCGGACCAGGCCAAGCGGGTCGAGCTGTACAAGAAGGCCAACGAGGTCATCATGGACTACCTGCCGGGCGTCCCGGTCTCCTCGTCCCCGCCCGCCATCGCGTTCGCCAAGAACGTCAACCCGCCGAAGGTCTCCCCGCTGACGCAGGAGAACTTCGCCGAGGTCTCCTTCAAGTAACCGCAAGATCGCGCAGGTCCGCCCGGCCACCCGCACCCGAAGTGGCCGGGCGGACCTGACTGCGAGTACGAGGAACACCCGGGACACCGGAAACACCGGGAACACCGGGGAAACAAGAAAGTGGAAAGGGGCATCGCGGGGTGTTGCGTCTCGTCGTACGAAGACTGCTGCAACTCATTCCCACCCTGCTGGGCCTGTCGGTTCTGCTGTTCGTCTGGCTGAACCAACTGCCCGGCGGACCCGCCGCCGCCATGCTCGGCGAACGGGCCACCGCGGCCGACAAGGCACGCATCGAGGAGGCACTCGGCCTGGACCAGCCGGTGTGGGTCCAGTACGGCCGCTTCCTCAAGCGGCTGTTCGAACTGGACCTGGGCACCTCGACCCAGACCGGGCAGCCGGTGTGGGACGAGTTCACCCGGGCGTTCCCCGCCACCGTGGAGCTGGGCATCGCCGCCATGCTCATCGCCGTCGCCGTCGGAGTGCCGCTGGGCTACTTCGCCGCCCGCCGGCGCGGCAGCTGGCTGGACGTGACCGCGGTCTCCGGCTCCCTGCTGGGCATCTGCATCCCGGTCTTCTTCCTGGCGTTCATCCTCAAGGCGCTCTTCGCCGTCCAGCTCGGCTGGTTCCCCAGCTTCGGACGGCAGACCACCGGGATCAACGCCACCGAGGTCACCGGCTTCTACGTGCTGGACGGCATCCTCACCGGCGAGTTCGACGCCGCCTGGGACGCGGTCATGCACCTGGTGCTGCCGGCGCTCGCGCTCTCCTCGATCCCGCTGGCCATCATCACCCGCATGACCCGGGCCAGCGTCCTGGAGGTGCTCAGTGAGGACTACGTCCGCACCGCCGAGTCCAAGGGCCTGCGCCCGTCGGTGGTGCGCGGCCGCCATGTGATGCGCAACGCGCTGCTTCCGGTGATCACCGCCGTCGGCCTGCTCACCGGCGGTCTGCTGTCGGGGGCGGTGCTCACCGAGTCGGTCTTCGCCTTCGGCGGCATCGGCTCCTTCATCAAGACCGCCATCGACGAGCGCGACTACCCCGTGCTGGTGGGCTTCATCATGTTCATCGCGGCTGCCTACGTGGTCATCAACCTGCTGGTCGACCTCGCCTACAGCCTCATCGACCCGAGAGTGCGGGTGCACTGATGAGCGTCAGGACCGAAAAGATCGACCGGCTCGCGGAGCTCACCGCGGCCACCGAGACCTCCACGGGCGCCGGCCTGTGGACCGAGGCCTGGCGCCGGCTGCGGGCCAGCAAGATGGCCGTCATCGGCGCGGTGATCATCGGCTTGTTCGTGGTGGTGGCGGTCGTGGGCCCGTGGGTCGCCCCGTACGACCCCACCGCGCAGCTGTGGCGCGGCGAGGTCTTCCCCAACAGGAACGTCTTCGTGGGCCCGCGCGGCGAGAACTGGCTGGGCCTGGACCACCTGGCGCGCGACGAGTTCTCCCGGCTGCTGGTCGGGGCCCGCCAGACCCTGCTGGTCGGCGTCGTCGCCACCCTGCTGGGCTTCACCGTCGGTGCCCTGATCGGCGGCGTCTCCGGTGCCGCCCTGGTGCTCGGCGGCCAGGTGGGGCGCCGGATCGACACCGTCGTGATGCGCGTCATCGACATCATGCTGGCGCTGCCCTCGCTGCTGCTGGCGGTCTCCGTCGCGGCGATGCTGGGCCAGTCCCTGACCACCGTGATGATCGCGGTGGGCGTGGTGCAGATCCCCGTCTTCGCCCGGCTGCTGCGCGGCGCGATGCTCGCCCAGGGCAGCGCGGACTACGTACTGGCCGCCCGGGCGCTGGGTGTGCGCAAGCGGCGCATCGCGCTCGGCCACGTCGTGCCCAACTCGCTGAGCCCGGTGATCGTCCAGGGCACCCTCAGCCTGGCCACCGCCATCATCGAGGCCGCGGCGCTGTCCTACCTCGGGCTGGGCAACCCGGACGCCGCCATCCCGGAGTGGGGCGTCATGCTCGCCCAGGCGCAGGACTACTTCGACAGCGCGCCGATGCTCGCGGTCTACCCGGCGCTGGGCATCATCATCACCGCCCTCGGCTTCACCCTGCTGGGCGAGGCGATGCGTGAGGCCCTCGACCCGAAACTGCGGAGTTGATCACATGGCCCTGCTTTCCGTGGACGAACTGACCGTCACCTTCACCGGCCGCGACCGGCGTGACGTGCGGGCAGTGTCGGGAGTGTCCTTCGACGTCGACCAGGGTCAGGTGGTGGGCCTGGTCGGGGAGTCGGGCTGCGGCAAGTCCGTCACCTCGCTGGCCCTGATGGGCCTGCTGCCCCGGCGGGGGGTGCGGATCGGCGGCCGGGCCGACTTCGAGGGCACCGACCTGCTGACCCTGAGCGACGCGCGGCTGCGCGACCTGCGCGGCTCCCAGCTGGCGATGATCTTCCAGGACCCGCTGTCCTCGCTGAACCCGGTGGTGCCCATCGGCGTCCAGGTCACCGAGATCCTGGCCCGCCACCGGGGCATGAAGGGCGAGGCCGCCCGCAAGGAGGCCGCCGACCTGCTGGACCGGGTCGGCATCCCCGACCCCACCCGGCGGCTGAAGGAGTACCCGCACCAGCTCTCCGGCGGCATGCGGCAGCGCGCGCTCATCGCCATGGCGGTGGCCTGCGCACCGCGGCTGCTGATCGCCGACGAGCCGACCACCGCCCTGGACGTGACGATCCAGGCGCAGATCCTGGAACTGCTGGGGGAGCTGGTCCACCAGCAGGGCACCGCCCTGCTGATGATCACCCACGACCTGGGCGTGGTCGCCGGACTGTGCGACCAGGTCAACGTGCTGTACGCGGGCAAGACGGTGGAGGCCGCCCCGCGCCGGGAGCTGTTCGAGGCGCCCACCCACCCGTACACCAACGGGCTGCTGGGCTCCATCCCCCGGCTGGACGCGCCGCGCGGCGAGCCGCTGCGGCCGATCCGCGGCTCCATCAACGACATGATCGCCTGGACGGACGGCTGCGCCTTCGCGCCCCGGTGCGACCACTACACCCTGGAGTGCCTGGCCGGCACCCCGGCGCTGGGCGAGCCGCGCAAGCCCGGCCACCTGGTGCGGTGTGTCAACCCGGTGCTCTCCCGGGGCGCCGCCGAGCTCCGTGAGCACGCGGTGGCGGACACCCCGGCCGACGAGGCCGAGGTGACCGGGCCGGCCGGGACGGCCGAAGCGGCCGGGCAGAGCGCCGAGAAGGCGGCTGGGACGGCCGACGAGACGACCGACGAGACGGCCGCCGGGAAAACCGCCGAGAAGACCGGGACGACCGGGAAGGGAGCCAGGGCATGAGCCTGCTCGAACTGAACGGTGTGAAGGTCCACTTCCCGGTGAAGAAGGGCGTCCTCTTCGACCGCACCGTCGGGCACGTCTACGCGGTCGACGGCGTGTCGCTGTCCGTCGAGCCCGGCCGGACGTACGGCCTGGTGGGCGAGTCCGGCTGCGGCAAGACCACCCTGGGCCGGGCGATCCTGCGGCTGGTGGACATCACCGACGGCGAGGTCGTCTTCGACGGCACCGACCTGGCGAAGCTGCCCGACGAGGAGATGCGCCGCTACCGGCGCCGGCTGCAGATGGTCTTCCAGGACCCCCTCGGCAGCCTCAACCCCCGGCAGAACATCGAGTCGATCCTGACCGAGGGCATGGTCGCGCACGGCATCGGCGCCGGCCAGGAGGAACGCCGGGAGAAGATCCGGCAGATCCTGGCCAGGGTCGGCCTGCCGGCCAACGCACTGTCCCGCTACCCGCACGAGTTCTCCGGCGGGCAGCGGCAGCGCATCGGGATCGCCCGGGCGCTGGTGCTCGAACCGGACGTGATCATCTGCGACGAGCCGGTCTCCGCGCTGGACGTCTCCATCCAGGCCCAGGTGATCAACCTGCTGGAGGAGCTCCAGGAGTCCATGGGCCTGACCTACGTGGTCATCGCCCACGACCTCGCCGTGGTCCGCCACATCTCCGACGTCGTCGGGGTGATGTACCTGGGGGCGCTGGTGGAGGAGGCGCCCAGCGACCTGCTCTACACCGAGCCCCGGCACCCGTACACCAGGGCCCTGATGTCGGCCGTGCCGGTGCCCGACCCCGTGGTGGAGGACGGCCGCGAACGCATCCTGCTCACCGGCGACCTGCCCTCCCCGGCGAACCCGCCCACGGGCTGCCGTTTCCACACCCGCTGCCCGTGGAAGCAGGACCGGCTCTGCGACACCGACCGCCCCGAACTGCGGGACCTGGGCGGCGGGCACCGGGTGGCCTGCCACTGGGCCGAGGAGATCGCCGAGGGGAAGATCCAGCCCACGGCGAACGCCGCCCACCTCGTGCCGGCGCCGCGCAAGGAGCACCCGGCCGAGACGGCGGACTGACCGGCACCGCGCCGCGCAGCGCCGCATCGCACCGGACCGCACCGCCTCTCCCCCGGCCGACGGGGGAGGGGCGGTGCGGCCTTGTGCCCCGCCCCTGTTACAACCGGGGGGTGAACCTGTTCGACCCCTCCTCCGTCCAGCACTGGCTGGACCTGGCCGGAATCTTCGTCTTCGCGGTCTCCGGCGCGCTGCTGGCCGTCCGCAAGGACCTGGACATCGTCGGCATGGCGGTGCTCGCCGAGGCCACCGGACTGGGCGGCGGACTGCTCCGGGACCTGGTGATCGGCGCCGTGCCCCCGGCGGCCGTCACCGACCTGGGCTATCTGCTGACCCCGCTGGCCGCCACGGTGCTGGTGTTCTTCCTCCACCCGCAGGTGGAGCGGATCAACCGGGCGGTGATGGTCTTCGACGCGGCGGGTCTGGGCCTGTTCTGCGTCACCGGCACCGTCAAGGCGCACGCCCACGGGCTCGGCCCGGCGGCCGCGGTGGCGATGGGCCTGGCCACCGCGGCCGGCGGCGGGGTGCTGCGGGACATGCTGGCCAACGAGGTGCCCTCGCTGCTGCGCCGGGACCGCGAGGTCTACGCCGTCCCGGCGCTCGTCGGCGCGACGGCGGTGGCACTGCTGATCCACACCGGGCAGCTCACCCCGGTGACCAGCGGGCTGTCGGCCACCCTCGCCTTCGTGCTGCGGCTGCTGGCGCTGCGGTACAACTGGCGTGCTCCCAGGGCGTGGCAGCCGCGCGGCCGGAACGCCGGGCCGGACGTACCCGGGGTGTGACGCGGTGGCCACCCCCTGGCTACCGGCCAGTAACAACAGCCTGTACGGTGTACTCCCATGACCGAGGCAACCACCGGCATCAGCGCGTTCGACCGCGACACGGCCATCACCCCGCGCGGGGAGGGCGTCTACGACGCCGACCTCTCCGCCGACTGGACCATCGGACACGCCGTCAACGGCGGCTACCTCCTCGCCCTGCTCGGCCGGGCCCTCGGCGACGCGCTGCCGCACCCCGACCCCTTCACCATCACCGCGCACTACCTCACCGCCTCCCTGCCCGGCCCGGCCGCCGTGCGCACCAGCGCCGTGCGCACCGGCCGCACCCTGTCCACCGGCACCGCCTCCCTCGTCCAGACCGGCGAGGACGGGCGGGAGGTCGAGCGCATCCGCGTCCTGGCGAGCTACGGCGACCTGGCCGCGCTCCCCGGCGACGTGCGCACCAGCGCCGAGCCGCCGCCGATCCCGCCGTACGAGCGCTGCCTCGGGGCGCGGGACGGCATGGACCCGGCGGCGATCCCGCCGATCACCCACCAGGTGGACCTGCGGCTGGACCCGGCCACCGTCGGCTGGGCGGTGGGCGCGCCCAGCGGGCGCGGCGAGATGCGCGGCTGGTTCGGGCTGGCCGACGGCCGCGACCACGACCCGCTCTCCCTGCTGCTGGCCGTGGACGCCCTGCCGCCCACCGCCTTCGAGCTGGGCCTGTCGGGCTGGGTGCCCACCGTGGAGCTGACCGTCCACGTCCGCCACCGCCCGGCCCCCGGCCCGGTGCGGGTGTCGATCACCACCCGCAACCTGTCCGGCGGCTTCCTGGAGGAGGACGCCGAGGTCTGGGACAGCCGGGACCGCCTGGTCGCCCAGTCCCGCCAGCTCGCCCGCGCCGCCCTGGCCTGAGGGCCTGGATTCACGCCGCCCGCCCCGGTGCCGGGGCGGGCGGCGCCTCGCTATCCGCCGCCGGGTGCGCCGACCGTTCGGCGGTCGGAGGCCGACCGCCGCGCCGCCACCTCGCGCCCGCGGACGGGAGCGGCACGGTTCTGCGGGAGGCGAGGAAGCGCCGCCGTACCGTGCTCCCCGGGAACCGGGCTCGGGCTCTGCCGGACCGGCGGCGTCCCACTGCGGCGCCGGTAGCCCCACCCCACCCGTACCGGGTCGCCCGCCGCCGGCGACCCGGCACGGGTTCACCGGGCGGACCGGACCGGCGCCGGGGTCGTTGCCGCATGCACCGGGCGTGGGCGGGCACGCGTACGACGTCGCCGGCGACGTCCCCGCCAGTGCCGTCGGGCCGTACCGGCCGCGGCGGCCCGGTGCCGTCCGCAGCTCCGGCTCCTCCTCGGGCGCCATCCGGGACGCGGGTGCGCCGTGAGCTCGGAACCACCCGGACGCGGGCGCGCGTGACCGGGCACCCCACGGGTAGCCTGGAAAGGGACCAAAGCCAACCAAACACCGTGAAAACCCCGCAAGGAAGCGAAGGTGGTCAACGGATGTACACCGTGAAGAGCACACTGCCCGAACAGGACCTCAAGATCGTCGGCGAGGCACTGCAGGGTGCGCTGGTCGACCTGGTGGACCTGTCGCTGGTGGCCAAGCAGGTGCACTGGACGGTGATCGGGCCGCGGTTCCGCTCCATTCACCTCCAGCTCGACGAGGTCGTGGCGACCGCCCGCAGCTACACCGACACCATCGCCGAGCGCGCCGCGGCCCTGGGCATGGCACCCGACGGACGCGCCGCCACGGTGGCCTCGGGCACCGGCATCACCGGGGTGGACAGCGGCTGGCACAAGGACGACAAGGCCGTCGACGTCATGGTCGGCGCCCTGGCCGCGGTGGTGAACCGCATGCGCGAGCGCATGGTGGTCACCGAGGAGCCGGACCCGGTCACCCAGGACATCTTCATCGAGATGATCGCCGAACTCGAGAAGCACCACTGGATGTTCCAGGCCGAGAACAAGGTCGACGGTCACCGCGGCTGATCCGGACGGGTCCCGGACGAGATCCGGACAGGATCCGGAAGCGCGGCCGGGGTGCTGTCCGCCCGGTACCGGGCGGACAGCACCCCGGCCCGGTTCTCCGGGGGGCGAGGACCGGCCCACCTGGCCGGTCCTCGCTCTCGTGCGCTCCCGGGTGGCTCGTAGAATCAGGGAACCATGGCCTACCTCGACCACGCCGCCACCACTCCCATGCTCCCGGAGGCGGTGCAGGCGATGACCGCCCAGCTCGGCCTCACCGGCAACGCCTCCTCACTCCACGCGGCGGGGCGGCGGGCCCGGCGCACCGTCGAGGAGGCCCGCGAGACGCTCGCCGCCGCGCTGGGGGCCCGGCCGAGCGAGGTCGTCCTCACCTCCGGCGGCACCGAGGCCGACAACCTCGCCGTCAAGGGCCTGTACTGGGCTCGGCGCGCCGCCGATCCGGCGCGCACGCGCGTACTGGCCAGCCCCGTCGAGCACCACGCGGTGCTGGACGCCGTCCACTGGCTCGCCGACCACGAGGGCGCCACCGTGGAGTGGCTGCCGGTCGACGGACACGGGCGGGTGCATCCCGAGGCGCTGCGCGAGGCGGTCGCGCGGCGCCCCGGGGACGTGGCGCTGGCCACCGTGATGTGGGCCAACAACGAGATCGGCACCGTCCAGCCGGTCGCCGAACTCGCCGCCGCGGCGGCTGAGTTCGGCGTCCCGCTGCACGCGGACGCGGTCCAGGCCGTCGGCCAGCTCTCGGTGGACTTCGCCGCTTCCGGGCTGGCCGCGATGACGGTCAGCGGCCACAAGATCGGCGGCCCGTACGGCATCGGGGCGCTGCTGCTGGGCCGTCAGTGGTCGCCCGTGCCGCTGCTGCACGGCGGCGGCCAGGAGCGCGACGTGCGCTCCGGCACCCTGGACGTCCCCGCCACCGCCGCCTTCGCGGTCGCCGCGCGGCTGGCGGCCGAGCGGCGCGAGGAGTTCGCGCGGGAGATCGGCGCCCTGCGGGACGTCCTGGTCGCGGCCGTGACCGAGGCCGTGCCGGACGCCGTCCTGGGCGGCGACCCGGATCCGGCCGGACGGCTGCCCGCCAACGCGCACTTCGCCTTCCCCGGCTGCGAGGGCGACTCGCTGCTGCTCCTGCTGGACGCCCGGGGCATCGAGTGCTCCACGGGCTCGGCCTGCACCGCAGGCATCGCCCAGCCCAGCCATGTCCTGCTGGCCACCGGCACCGACCCGGACCTGGCCCGCGGGACCCTGCGCTTCTCGCTGGGCCACACCTCCACCAAGGCGGACGTGGACGCGCTGGCGACGGCCATAGGCCCGGCGGTGGAGCGGGCCCGCGGCGCCGGGCTGAGCTGACCCGGCCCCGGGCCGGCCCGGCCACCGCGAGTCCCGCCCCCGTACGCGCGGGGCCGCCCGTCCCGTGCCCCGCCGTACCCCCACTTGCCGTGGCCGAAAACCAATCCCCTCATCCCCCGATCGCGAGTACGTTGTACGCAGTTCTTTGGCGCGGAGCCGACCGCGCCGTGACCCACCGCAGGGGGAGCCGTATGACCACCGAACCCGCCGTCCCCGCACCGGCGCACGCCGCCGACCGCCACGACACCATCCAGGTCCGCGGCGCCCGGGAGAACAACCTCAAGAACGTCTCCCTCGACATCCCCAAGCGCCGTCTGACGGTCTTCACCGGCGTCTCCGGATCGGGCAAGTCCTCACTCGTCTTCGGCACCGTCGCCGCCGAGTCCCAGCGCCTGATCAACGAGACGTACACCGCCTTCATCCAGTCCTTCATGGCCAGCCCCGCCCGCCCCGACGTCGATGGCCTGCACAACCTGAGCGCCGCCATCGTCGTCGACCAGGAACGGATGGGCGCCAACTCCCGCTCCACGGTCGGCACCGCCACCGACGCCCACACGATGCTGCGGATCGTCTTCAGCCGGCTCGGCACCCCGCACATCGGTCCCTCCACCGCCTTCAGCTTCAACAGCGCCGAGGGCATGTGCCCCGAGTGCGAGGGGCTGGGCCAGGTCTCCGACATGGACCTCGACCAGCTCCTGGACCGGAACCTCTCCCTGAACGACGGGGCGATCACCGCGCCCGGATACGGGGTGGGCGCCTGGTACTGGCAGGTCATCACCGGCTCCGGCCTCTTCGATCCCGACATCCCGCTGCGGGACTTCACCCCCGCCCAGTGGGAGGACCTCCTCCACAAGCCCGCCACCAAGATCAAGGTGGACAAGAGCACCCTCACCTACGAGGGGCTGATCCCCAAGATCCGGCGCACCTATCTCGCCAAGGACCGGGACTCGATGCAGTCCCACATCCGGGCCTTCGTGGACCGGGCCGTGGTCTTCGCCGACTGCCGCGCCTGCGGCGGCACCCGGCTCAACCCCGCCGCGCTCTCCTCGCGGATCGGCGGGCGCAACATCGCCGAGTGCTCGGCGATGCAGATCAGCGATCTGGCCGAGTTCGTCCACGGCATCGAGGACCCCTCCGTGGCGCCCCTGCTGGCGGGCCTGCGGCAGCTGCTGGACTCCATGGTCGAGACGGGCCTGGGCTACCTCAGCCTGGACCGCACCTCCGCCAGCCTGTCGGGCGGCGAGGCCCAGCGGGTGAAGATGGTCCGGCACCTGGGCTCCAGCCTGACCGACGTCACCTACGTCTTCGACGAGCCCACCACCGGGCTCCACCCGCACGACATCCGCCGGATGAACGACCTGCTGCTGCGGCTGCGCGACAAGGGCAACACCGTCCTGGTGGTCGAGCACAAGCCCGAGGTCGTCGAGATCGCCGACCACGTCGTCGACCTCGGGCCGGGCGCCGGCGAGGCCGGGGGAGAGGTCTGCTACAGCGGCGACGTGCCCGGACTGCGCGCCTCCGGCACCCTGACCGGCCGCTACCTGGAACACCGGGTGGGCCTGCGGGAGAGCGTGCGCGCCCCGCGCGGACACCTGACGGTCAAGGACGCCGACACGCACAACCTCAAGAACGTCTCCGTGGACGTCCCGCTGGGCGTGCTGACGGTGGTCACCGGCGTCGCCGGCTCCGGCAAGAGCTCGCTGATCCACGGCTCGCTGCCCGGCCGGGAGGGTGTCGTCGTCGCCGACCAGTCCCCGATCCGCGGCTCGCGCCGCAGCAACCCGGCCACCTACACCGGGCTGCTGAACCCGATCCGTACCGCCTTCGCCAAGGCCAACGGGGTGCGGGCCGCGCTGTTCAGCGCCAACTCCGAGGGCGCCTGCCCGGGCTGCAACGGCATCGGGCTGGTCTACACCGACCTCGCCATGATGGCCGGGGTGGCCTCGGTGTGCGAGCAGTGCGAGGGCCGCCGCTTCACCGACGAGGTGCTCTCCTACACCCTGCGCGGGAAGAACATCGGCGAGGTGCTGGGGATGTCGGTGGCCGAGGCCCACACGTTCTTCCCCACCGGCCAGGCGCACACCATCCTCGGGCGGCTCGTGGACGTCGGCCTGGAGTACCTGCGCCTGGGCCAGCCGCTGAATACCCTCTCCGGCGGCGAGCGGCAGCGGCTGAAACTGGCCGTCCACATGGCCGGGAAGGGCACCACCTACGTGCTGGACGAGCCGACCACCGGACTGCACCTGGCCGACGTCGACCAGTTGCTGGCCCTGCTGGACCGGCTGGTGGACGACGGCAACACGGTGATCGTCATCGAGCACCACCAGGCCGTGATGGCGCACGCCGACTGGCTGATCGACCTCGGCCCGGGCGCCGGCCACGACGGCGGGCGGATCGTCTTCACCGGCACCCCGGCGGAGCTGGTCGACCGGGGCGACACCCTGACCGCGCGGCATCTGCGCGAGTACGTCGGACACGCCGGGCGCGGCTGAGGCACGGCTGGAGGCGGGGCGCGGGGGGCGGGCGGCTCAGTCCCGGGACGGGTCCGGTGCCCGGTCCCGCGCCGCCTCCGGGGCGGGCTTCACCGGACAGCCCGACTCGGGCAGCGGCTCACCGGTCAGCTTCGACAGCACCCACACCACCCCTCCCTGGGAGGAGCCGAGCGAGAACGCGAAGCGCATGTGGCTCAGCGGGCGGGTCAGAGGCATGCGCCGGTGGCGGCGCCCCGCCTTCTGCGCCGAGGCCAGCGCCCTGTCGGTCAGGAGCAGCCGGTCCAGGACGTCCTTCAGCTCCGGGTCCCCGGACAGCCGCGCGGCGCACAACCGCAGCTCCTCCCGGACGGCGTCGAGCTCCCCGGCCCGTCTGATGGCGCCGGCGCCCTCGGCGTCGAAGCCGGCCAGGGTGTCGCGCGCCGCCCGCAGGACGGCGATCTCCTCGTCGTACCCGTCATCCGCCATGCGGGCCAGTATGGCCGCCGCCCGCTCCCCGGCCGGGCGCACCGCGACCGCCCCTGCCCGGCGCCCTGCCTCTTCGGGCAGGGCCCGGACGCAGGCCGCGCTCAGTGCTCCGGCTTCACCGGCGGCACGGCCCGGACCAGCTCCAGGTAGCGGTCCCAGTCCCAGTGCGGGCCGGGGTCGGTGTGGTCGGTGCCGGGCACCTCGACGTGGCCGACGATGTGCTCGCGGTCCCGGGGGAAGCCGTACCGGTCGCATATCCCGGCGGTCAGCGCGGCCGACGCCCGGTAGGTGGCGTCGGTGACGGAGCCGGGGTTCTCCACCCGGCCCTCGTGCTCGATGCCGATGCTGCGCTCGTTGTACGCCCGGTTGCCCGCGTGGTACGCCACGTCCAGCTCCCGCACCATCTGCGCCACGTGCCCGTCGGAGGTCCGCACCACGTAGTGGGTGGCGGCGCGGTGCGCCGGATCCCGGAAGACCTTCACGGCGGTGGCGTAGTCGCCCTGGATGAGATGGATCACCACCCGGTCGACGGTGAAGTCGTAGGGCCGGTCGGCCATCCGCCAGTTCGCCCCGGAGGCCGCTATCCACTCCGCGCCCGGGTGGTCCACCTCACCCTCGGTGCGCGGCCGGTTCACCCCCGGCACCTGCCACCACATCCGGGCCAGCCGCTCACGGCCGGCCAGCCCGGCCGCGCCCAGCCCGGCCGCCGTACCGCCGATCAGCAGGGCGCGGCGGCTGACGGCGGGACGGCGCCCCCGGCCGGCCCGGTGGCCGTTCGGGCGCGGAGCCTCCGGCTGCCGGTCGCCCGCCTGCTGACCGTCCCCGCCGCCCGCCCGGGGCCCGGGAACCTGGTTCTCGTACATGGCTCGAACAACGCCCGGACCCGCCCCCGTGGTTCCGGACGGCGCCCCGGACCGCACCCGGACCCGTGCCCACCCGGTATCCGGCCCCGCCCCGGCGCCGGCGGCGCCGTACCCTGGGGAGCGCTATGACCGACACGCCGCACGCGCCGCAGCCCGCCGCACCCCGCCGCCTCCGCGTCCTCGCCGCCATGTCCGGCGGCGTCGACTCCGCCGTCGCCGCCGCCCGCGCGGTCGAGGCGGGGCACGACGTCACCGGCGTCCACCTCGCCCTGTCCGCCAACCCGCAGTCCTTCCGCACCGGCGCCCGGGGCTGCTGCACCGTCGAGGACTCCCGCGACGCCCGCCGCGCCGCCGACGTCATCGGCATCCCCTTCTACGTGTGGGACCTGGCCGAGCGCTTCCGCCGCGACGTGGTGGACGACTTCGTCGCCGAGTACGAGGCCGGCCGCACCCCCAACCCCTGCCTGCGCTGCAACGAGAAGATCAAGTTCGCGGCGCTGCTGGACAAGGCGCTGGCGCTGGGCTTCGACGCGGTGTGCACCGGCCACTACGCCACCGTCGTCGCCCGCGAGGACGGCACCCGCGAGCTGCACCGCGCCGCCGACGCGGCCAAGGACCAGAGCTACGTGCTCGGCGTGCTGGACGAGCGGCAGCTCGCCCACGCCCTGTTCCCGCTGGGCGACACCCGCACCACCAAGGAGGAGATCCGCGCCGAGGCCGAGCGCCGCGGCCTGGCGGTGGCGAAGAAGCCCGACAGCCACGACATCTGCTTCATCGCCGACGGCGACACCCAGGGCTTTCTCGCGAAGCACCTGGGCACCGCCGAGGGCGACATCGTCGACGAGGACGGCAACCGGCTCGGCACCCACTCCGGCGCCTACGGCTTCACCGTCGGCCAGCGCAAGGGCCTGCGCATCGGCCACCCCGCCCCCGACGGGAAGCCCCGCTACGTGCTGGACATCTCCCCGGTGGACAACACCGTCACGGTCGGTCCCGCCGCCGCCCTGGACGTGGTCGCCCTGACGGCGATCAGCCCCCGCTGGTGCGGCACCCCGCCCACCGGGCCGGGCACGTACACCGCCCAGCTCCGTGCCCACGGCGCCGAGACACCGGTGACGGCGGAGCTGGTGGACGGCCCGGACGGCGCCGAGCTGCGGGTGTCCTTCACCGAGCCGGTGCGCGGCGTGGCCCCGGGCCAGGCGGTCGTCCTCTACGACGGCACCCGCGTGGTCGGCTCGGCGACGATCGCCGCCACCGAGCGCCGCGGCGCGGCGGCCGTCGGCTGAGACCGCGGCCTCCTCTCGCAGGAGAGCGGGGCCGGGGACGGGCGCTTTCCCCAGGGAACGCCGTCAGTCCGGCAGGCGGTCGGGGTCTCCGGCTTTCATGAACGTCATGAAGGAGCCGAAAGCCGCGCGACCGACGGTGATGCGTACCCCCGGCGCGGTGCTGTCCCGGATCGCTGTGTTCTCGCCGTCGACGGCTGTCTCGACGCAGTTGTTGCCACCGTTTCCGCAGTACGAGGACTTCTGCCAGGCAAGCTCGGGCACGTCCGTTCCTCTCACATCTCACGCGCGATGGACCACATGAAGTCGCGGGACTTCTCCGGAGGAAGCACGAACCCCTCCATCATGCCCAGCACGGTCCGGTAGTTGGCGGGCGGTGTCGGGGAGTCGACGAAGGCCGGGCCGTGCACCGTGTCGATGTGCACGGTGTCCAGTTGGGGAACCAGGCCTTCCGCTTACAGGGGCAACTGACCGGCACTCGGGAAGCCACCCGCACTGTGTGCGCCGGTCCGGGTTTTCACCTCGGAGACGAAGGTGCGGAAGGCGGTGCTGCTGGTGGTGACGACCTGCTCCGGTGCGGTGCTGTCCCGGATCGCTGTGTTCTCGCCGTCGACGGCTATCTCGACGCAGTTGTTGCCACCGGCTTCGGAGAAGGAAGACTTGACCCATACGAGCTCTGACATGGAGATCGCCTCTCTCACAGGTCTTTGGTGATCGACTTGATGAAGTCCCTCGATGTCTCGGGATCCAGCGCCGTCTTCTCGACCATGTCCAACCGCTTGCGGAAGTTGGCCAGTTGAGTCGGCGAGTCGATGAACACCGCGCCGGTGTGCGAGTCCATGTGCACGGTATCAAGTTGTGAGCTCGGTGCTTCGGCGTAGAGGACGGAGTCACCGGCCATCGTGAACCCGCCGGCGTCGAACGGGATCACGAGGAAGGTGACGTTGTCCCGTTCACCGTCCTCCAGCAGGCGGTTGAGCTGCGCGCGGGCCACCTTCCTGCCACCGAACTGCATCCTCAGCGCAGCCTCGTGGATGACGCCCGTGTACGGGATCGCCCTGTCGCCGGTGACCACGGTCTGCCGCGCGAGGCGATGTGCCACACGCAGTTCCACTTCAAGGCGCGGCAGAGGCGGTACGAAGAGATCGATGATCGCCCTCGCGTGCTCCTCCGTGTGGAACAGGCCGGGCAGGTGTGTGGTCTGCACCGTGCGCAGTCGTACCGCGTAATGCTCGATCTCCGACACGTCGAGGAAGTCCGGCGGGATCTTTCCCCGGTACTCCTCCCACCAGTGGACTTTCCGGCCTCCGGTCATCTCGGCCAGGGCGTCCACGAGTGCGCTGTCGGTGCACTCGTAGATGCTGGCCAGACGGCGCAGGCGCTGCTCGCTGATCCCGAAGCGTCCGGCTTCGATATTGGAGATCACCGTCCGGTTCGTACCCAGCAGGCCGGCCGCCGAAGGCGCGGACATGCCGACCGCTTCACGCATGCGCCTCAACTCGGTGCCGAACCTGCGCTGACGGACGGTCGGTGACTTCTGCGGTGCCATGGCTCGTCCCCTTGCTTCTCGTGCCTCGCGCAGTCTGTCGGTGTTCGGAGACGATGGCCCAGCAAATCCTGATTAATTAACTCGTACCGGTGACTTTGGTAGTACGGGTTATGTCGGCGGTCCTATGGTGATTCCCGCGCAGCCGCGCCATGCCGCCGAGCGCGCAGCGGAAGCGCACCGTTCGCCCACACCCGGGAGGGCGAAACGGCAGGCCACCGCCGACAGCGCGGCATCGACGGGCCGCAGTCGAACCGCGTGCCCACCTTCCACGTGCGGCTGCCCGTCACACATCACCGCCCGCACAGGGCGCGCCCGTACTCACACACCCGGAGGAGCCGTGACCGCACTGCCGATTCCCGCCCCCGCACCCATCCCGTTCGACCACCCCTGGGAGTACGAGCTCCGCTTCCCCCGCGACCCGCGCGGCCCGGGGATCGCCAGAGTCACCCTACGCACCGTCCTGGCCGCGCACGGGCTGCGCGACCTCACGCCCCGAGCTGAGCTGCTGACCTCCGAGCTGGCCACCAACTCCGTCCGCCACACCGGGCACACCGCCGCCGTGCGGCTCCAGTGGCTCCACCCCGTCCTGCGGGTCAGCGTGTGGGACGCCGACCCGAAGATCCCCTCACCCGTCTCGCCGCCACCGCCGCCCGACGGGGAGGGCGGACGCGGCCTGTTGATCCTGGACGTACTCGCCGACCGGTGGGGCGGCGGCCCGGTCCCCGGCGGTCCCCGGGGGACCTGCGGACTGCGGGGCAAGGCCGTCTGGTTCGAGCTGAACTGGGACGTTCCCCCGCCCGTCCCCGTCCCCGCAGTCACCTGCTGAGGGAGGCGGCCCCATCCGCCACTCACCGGAGACAAGGCGCTCCGTACCCGTCTCCGGCGCGCGGCGTGCCGCCGGACCGGCGGCACCCACGTGGCCGGCCCGGCGGCGACCGCCGTGGCGGACCGCCGCTGTAAAGCTGCCGCCGATTGCTGACAACTCGCGCCGTCGAGTCCCTCTGGTATCACTCGCGTGAGTGGCCCAGAGCACCCTTGATTGACACGTACCGCAAGGGGATCTGCGTGGATCCCTGCAGGTCACGGTGGATGTGTCGCTATAGCACCGGCCTCGGCGCGCTACCTGTCATGGCCTCGAAGTGCAGCAAAATAATCCCTCGAAGTGTAGTAAAAAGTACCCTCGAAGTGTAGTAAAAACATGCCTCGAAACGTAGCTCGACAGGAGGGGGAGCGTGGCTGTGGGACAGAAAGAAGGAGGAGAGCATGCCGTTGCGCGAAGGCTGGAGGGCGCCCTGCAGACGTTGCTCGGGGAGGAACCCGTCCTCGTGCTCAACGGAGCCAGGACCGTGGGCAAGTCGACTCTCCTCGCCGGGATCGCGGCGCGTGCGGACCGTACGGTGCTCGACCTCGACGATCTGGCTACTCGCGAAGCGGTAGCTGCTGATCCGGCACTCTTTGCGGGTGGCCCCGCGCCGGTACTCGTGGACGAGTTCCAGAAGGTTCCCGAGCTCCTCGACGCGGTGAAGGCGGAGCTCAACAGAGATCTGCGTACGGGCCGGTTCGTCCTCACCGGCTCGACGCGGTACACCGCTCTTCCGAGGGTGGCCCAGTCGCTCACCGGACGCGTTCACGTGGTTGACGTGTGGCCTCTTTCCCAGGGAGAACTGGAGGGGACGCGGGAGACCTTCTGCGAGCACCTGCTTGACGACCCTGCGGCTCTCATCGGCAAAGTCCGGACTCCGGAGACCCGTGAAGGCTATGAGCAACGGGTGCTGGCGGGGGGATTCCCGCTCGCGGTGCGGCGTTCCGCCACTGCTCGCTCCCGCTGGTTCCGGGACTACGTGTCCTTGGTGATCAACCGCGACGTGCTGGAGATCCGTCAGGTGCGGCAGCGTGACGCCCTCCCCAGGCTGCTGCGTGTGCTGGCTGCACAGACAGGTCAGGTGCTCAACAACAGGAAAGCCGCTGAGCAGGCTCTTCTGGAGCCGTCCGTGACCGGTGACTACCTCGCCCTCCTCGAGGCTGTCTTTCTCGTGCACCGACTGCCCGCATGGGGTCGGACTCTTGGCAGCAGGGTTGCCGGTATGCCCAAGGTCCATCTGGTCGACTCCGGTCTGGCGAGTCATCTCCTCGGACTCACCACACGGCGACTCGCCGGCCGGCAGCCCGCTGTACTCACCGAGTTCGGGCACGTGCTGGAGACTTTTGCAGTCAACGAGGTGCTACGGCAGGTGAGTTGGCTCGAAGAGCCGGTCATCACCGGACATTTCCGCACCCACGACCAGATAGAGGTCGATCTGGTCGTGGAGTCCTACGACGGCCGGACGGCCGGTGTCGAGGTGAAGGCGTCGTCGCGGGTGACGCAACAGGACTTGCGCGGGTTGCGGATGTTGCGTGACAAGCTCGGCGATGCCTACACCGGTGGAGTCCTGCTGAACCTCGGAAATCGCGCGTACACGATCGATGAACGAATCCACGTGCTTCCCCTCAGCACGCTCTGGACATGAGCGGCATTCGTGCCTTGCACGCCGAGGGAGTCCGGGAGCGGGCAGGACCGAGAGGGTCCTGCCCGGCCTGCCTCCCGGAAAGCGGTAGCTGTCAAGTGACCGTTTCCCGGTGGGCAGGTCAGCTCCTGACCACGGGAGCCAGGACGTCGCGCAGCGGGGTGGTGGGGCGGCCGATGAGACGGGAGAGGTCGCCGGGGGTGTCGGCCAGGTGCCCGGTGGCGATGGAGGCGTCGGTGTCGGCGAGGAAGTGGGCCGTCCCCTCGGGCAGCCCGGCGCCGGTGAGCGCCTTGACGTACCCGTCGGCGGACAGGTCGCGGTAGACGACCTCGGTGCCGGTGAGGTCGGTGAGCGTGGCGGCGAAGTCGGCCATCGTCCAGGCGGTGTCACCGGACAGCTCGTACACGGCACCCGCGTGGGCGGAGGCGTCCTCGGCGGCCAGGACGGCGGCGGCCGCCTCGGCGTAGTCGGCGCGGGAGGCCGACGCGATCCGGCCGTCCCCGGCGGCCCCGGCGATCACCCCGGCCTCCAGGCCCTGGCGGGCCGCCTGCTCGTAGTTCTCGGTGTACCAGCCGTTGCGCAGCAGGCAGTGGGGCAGGCCGGAACCGCGCAGGTACTCCTCGGTCTCCCGGTGCTCGGGCGCGACCGGGACGGTGGTGGTGTCGGCGTGCAGGACGCTGGTGTACGCCAGCAGCTCCGCCCCGGCGGCCTTCGCGGCGTCGACGACGGCCCGGTGCTGCGGGACGCGGCGGCCGACCTCGCTGCCGGAGACCAGCAGTACCCGCCGCGCGCCCTCGAACGCGGCGGCCAGCGTCCCGGGCCGGTCGTAGTCGGCCTCCCGGACCTGCACGCCCCTCCCGGCGAGGTCGGCGGCCTTCTCGGGCGAGCGGACGGCGGCGACGACTTCGGACGCGGGCACCCCGAGCTCCAGAAGGGCCTCGACGGTGAGACGGCCGAGCTGTCCGGCGGCTCCGGTGACGACGATCATGGTGTGCTTCCTTGCCGGGGGAGAGTGCTTGCGGCGGCCGGGTACCACGCCACCCGGCCGACCATGTCCTCCCCCGGCAACAGGTCTCTCCCCCGGAACATTTCCTTCCCGGGAGCAGGCGGCGGCACAGACGTCTTCCCTCGCCTGTGCCGCCGTCTCGTCCATGCGGAGACCGCGTCCGGCCGAAGAATCGGATTGGGACGAGGAACCGTGAGGCTCGGCAGGAGGGCAAAGCCGCACCGACTGCCCACAGTGCTTCGAACTGCCGACAGCCCTGGCCGAGATCTTCGGGGCCCTTCAAGACGAGGCGCTGGACCTGTTCGCAGGTGCTGATGGCCACCCGGCTGATCAGCACAGCGAAGCGGGCCACGGACAAGGAACGACTAAGGAACGACTCTCGACGTTGCCGCAGCTGGAGAAGGCGTCGCGCACGCTCGTGCGGGCGGCGAAGGTGCTGTTCGAGGAGCTGGAGCTGGTCGAGACCCACGGTGCCGACCTGGACACGGCGGCGCTGTGGCGGGCGGTGGAGGAGGTCGCGCCATGAGCGCGGCGGCGCTGGTGGTCTCGCTCGTGCCGGAGGACGAGGACTCCGCGGAGGTCGCCATGCGGGCCGCGAAGGAGTTCGGCATCAGCCGCGAAACTGTCTACAGCCCTGCGGACCACATGCGCCACAGGCGTCACGGGCTGAGCCGATCGCGCAGCCGTCTGCATGCAGACGGCTTCCTGGAAGTACTCACCGACCCGCCCGGTGGCCCGTCCGACCGTTCAGACATTGACAGACAGGAACACCGTGTACTGCCGAGTAACTACGTCAGAAGCCGTTGAAAGTCACAGGTCTGTGTCACCCCGACGCTGGCCCTGGACCCGTTCCCGGACAAGGGTGGGATCAGGAGGGAGTAGCTAGGGACTGAGCTGCCCCGAGTTTCGTAGAGTCCGCGATCGTGTGATCAAGCGGTCTGTGGGACTTCGTCCAGTTGCGCCCGGTGCGCCTGTCCGTACTCGTCGGGTGGTACGTAGCCGAGGGCGGAGTGGAGGCGTTCACTGTTGTACCACGCGACCCACTGGAAGACGGCCCGCTCGACCTGGTCGAAGTCCCGCCATGGCCCCTGATGCTCGATCAGTTCGGCTTTGAACGTGCCGTTCAGGGCCTCGGCCATCGCGTTGTCATAACTGTCCGCGACGGAACCCACCGACGCGGAAGCCCCGACCTCCGCGAGACGTTCCGTATAGCGAATGGACACGTACTGCGACCCTCTGTCGCTGTGGTGGATGAGCCCGGCGTCCTTCTTGATCCTCTGCCGCCACAGCGCTATCTCCAGCGCGTCCAGCGGCAGGTCCGTGCGGTAGGTGCGTGGCGGCCTGCCAGCCCACGATCCGGCGTGAGTACGCGTCCAGGACGAACGCCACGTAGACCCACCCCGACCAGGTGCGGATGTAGGTCAGATCCGCCAGCCACAGCTGGTTGGGCCGCTCGGCGGTGAAGCGGCGGTTGACCAGGTCCGGCGAGCGCGGCGACCGCGTTGTGGGCGTAGTGGGCGCCCGGGAAGGAGGGCGCGGACACCTCGCCGAGCAGATCGCGCACCGCCTCACGCACCAAGGCCGCCTCGTCGGACCGCGGGCCGGACTGACCGCCCGCCTCTCACTCCTCCCGTGCGCCACGGGCCACTTCGGCCATGACCTCCGTAGCGATGCCGAGGAGGGGGCGGAAGTCCCCGTAGGCGGCTTTCCACCACGCCGAGGTGCGCGGGTCGAGGATCTGGCACGTGATGAGCGCGTCCCAGTCGGCCGCCACCCGACACCGTTGCATGTGGTGGTCCTCGTGCGGGAAGTGCCCCGTGCGTCGTGCCTGCCCTACCCGCAACACGCTGCCCCGTAAGACAACGTCGCTGCTTTCATCGAGCAGCCGCAACGCGCGGTCAGTGTCGGTGAGGTTGGCCGTGCTGACCATGTCGATCAGGCTGACCATGCCGTCGCCGCGCGTGGGTCCCGGCCTGTAGCCCTGCTCCTCCATCAGCTCGCACAGGCGTCTCGCCCGAGGGTTGGCGGAGAGGAATGCCTCTTCCAGGGCCTTCTGGCTCAGCGCGCTGAGGGGCTGCCCCATCTCGGCACACATGACCCCAAACGCCTCGCGCAGACCGGTTCTCCAGGCGCGCTTCCCCCCGGTGGCTTTCGGCACGTCCTCCAGGAAGACGTTGATCTGATCCTGGCTGATCCCGCGAATCTGGGCGAGGCGGACGATCATCCCCAGCACCGGCTTGGGTGAAAGCGGAAGCAGCGCCTCGATGGCCTTCTGGGAGTAGACGTTGATTCTAGGAGGCGGCGGTCCGATCTCAGGTCGCTTCAGGAGGTTCTCGACTCCCTTCCGCAGTGCGGTGCGGAGGTTGCGAGTGGCGCCGGGATCCGGGTTCATCGCCAGCAGCCTCCCTTTCACCCCCGGGCACAGCTGGCCGACAGTACGGGCCCCAGCGCAGAGTTCGGCGGCCAGCACTGCGTTATCGATCTCTTCAGCCGTGGCGTCCGCGGTCAGCTTCGGAATGAAGCCGACTTCGTAGTCCCGACGAAACGTCCTGTCCTTGTAGACGTCCGGACCGTAGCCAGCAGCGTCCAGGGCCTGCCGTACGGGCCGGAACGCGAGGGGTGGCTTGTTGTTACGGCTCACGCCCCGAGGCTAGGCGTCCTCACGGGGCGGGGGTCCACTTTTCTGCCTACCCGCCATCCGGCGCTTGCGGTCCGATGGGCTCTCCACGAGGACGAGGACTTGCGGGGCTAACCCCCGCGCCCTCCATCGTGACGATCCCAACTCACCGGAGGTCCCTCATGTTCGGCATCGACGGCGTCACCTCGGCGGCCGCCTCCCAGGACACGGCGCCCATGCCCGCTGTGACGTTCGACCTGTTCACCGCATTCGTCGTCGCCGTCGCGCTGGTGCTCGCCTGGCTCGTCTACCGGTGGACGGCCCCGGCGCCGGGGTCCCCCGTCCAGGCGTCCAAGGGCGAACGGCTCGCATACGCTATCGGCGCTGCGGCGTCGGTCATCGTGATCGGCGGCTACCTCGGCGGCGGGTTCAGGGGGTTCGGGTACCCGGAGACAGACGCCCGTCCGGTGTCCCGTGACAGCCGTTCGGCGGCGCTCGTGCAGGGACCCGTGGCCGGACCAGGTCCCTCGTGGTCAGGTCGCGGGAACGCGGCACGGACGCCTGCCGGCTGCGGATGGTCACCAGCTGCACCATGCCGTCGTCGGTGATGCCACGCCGCCGGTCGGCACGGACCTTGACCGGCTTGTCGCTTCTCCTCGGCGACGTCGACCACCGCCTTGCCCACCCGCTCCTGGGTGATCAGGTCCCAGCACGCGACGACCGCGCGGGCAGCGAATTCGGCGTTAGCGCCGGTTTCCGTTCCGATGCCGCCGCTGGGTAGCTGTTCGCTCACTGCAGGAGTCAGTCCGTACGGGAGCTATCGGCAGGTTGCCCGCTCCGGGTGTCGCCAGCGGGCGGAGTTTCCGTTGTAGCGTCGGACGCCGTTTCGGCAGTGGCAGCGGTGCGGCGTTTGCTCCACTTGTCGTAGGCGACGGTCCCCGCGATGGAGGCGCTGGTGATGGCGCCGCCGATGATGATGCCCCGCCTGGTGTAGAAGGCGCGCAGCGCGGTGGGACCGCCGCGCTTGGCTGCTTCCTTGGCCAGTTCCGCGTAGGCCCACGCCATGGTGCTCCTCAATTCGTGTCGCTCACTCAAAGATGGATCAATGATCGCAGGGCGACACGTCGTGGGTGGGGCGTTCACGGACGTACGTCACCGGGTGCGGGAGCCTCCGCCGCCGATGGTGCGGCCGTAGGGTGGGGCGCTGCGGGCACCCTGTCCGCTGCTCGACGGTCCTGGCAGTGGTCGGTGAAGGAGACCAACCGGCTCTGAAACCGGACGCCGTTCGCGATCACGCGTCGTCACGAGCCGGTTGGAGTCCCCGGCGAACTCGCGACAGTTGAATACGAGAGCCCACCAGTACCAGGGCCGAATACGGACTGCGCTCGGACGCGATCTTCACCGGCAAGGCCGCGGCCAAGGTCGACTTCACCGTCTCCGAGCGCTGCCTGAAGACCGATGCCTTCGACTGCGCCGCCGACAAGTTCACCCAGGCCAACGCCGGCAAGTGGCCGGACGTGCCGTTCGACCAGTACTGCAAGTCCGGCGCCACCTGCGAAGGCAACGCCTCGCCCTCGTACTGGACACGCAAGCGCCTGACCGGGGTCACCACCTCCGCGCTGGTGGACGGTGCCTACCAAAAGGTCGACTCCTGGAAGCTGGAGCACTCCTTCCCCTCCACCGGAGACGGCAACGCCCCGCCGCTGTGGCTGAAGTCGATAACCCGCACCGAGCACACCGGTGACACGCCGGTCACCCTTCCCCCGGTGACCTTCCGGGGTGTGCAGATGCCCAACCGCGTCTCGGGAGCCGTCGACGCGATCCCGGCGTACAACCGTTACCGCGTCCACGCCATCGACACCGAGACCGGCGGCACCATCGGCATCACCTACTCGGACCCCGGCTGCACGGCCGGGTCCCTGCCGAAGCCCGAGTCCAACACCGGACGCTGCTACCCGGTGATCTGGTCCCCGCCGGACGTCCCCGCCCCGGACTACGAGCCGTACGAGGACTGGTTCCACTCCTATGTGGTCACCCAGATGCATGAGGTCGACAACACCGGTGGAGCACCGGCCGTGCAGACCGCCTACAAGTACCTCGGCGGTCTGGGCTGGACCAAGAGCGAGGACGAGTTCACCAAGCCCGAGCACCGCACCTACGACGACCGCAGGGGATACGGCCGGGTACAGGTGATCGGCGGTACGACCGACGACAGCCGGACACTGACCGAGACCCGCTACTTCCGCGGCATCGACGGCGCCCAGGTCGCCGACTCCGAGGGCACCGAGGTCACCGACCGCAGGGCGTTCGCCGGCATGACCCGGGAGACGGCCACCTACAACGGTGTCGGCGGCGCACTGGTGTCGGCCACCAGCCACACCCCCTGGCGCTCGGCGGCGACGGCCTCCCAGTCCCGCAGCGGCCTGCCCGCCCTGGAAGCACGGCACACCGGCGTGCGGAAGGAGGCGACCCGCACGGCCGTCAGCGGCGGAACGATGCGCCGCACCGAGGTCACCCGCACCTTCGACTCCCTGGGCATGGTCGCTTCCGCCTCCGACAGCGGCGACACCGCGAAGAGCGGCGACGAGCAGTGCGTCACCACCTCCTACGCCCGGAACACCGGGAAGAACATCCTCACTCCCGTGGCAGAGGCCAGGACCGTGGCGGTCTCCTGCACCGCCACCCCCGACCTGCCCGGGGACCTGGTCTCCACCGAGCGCCACTACTACGACGGCGCAACAGGGCTGGGCGCCGCCCCGACCAAGGGCGACCTCACCCGCACGGACGAGAACGACGGCGCCGGCACCGGCCACGTCACCGTGAACAAGGCGACCTACGACCAGTACGGGCGCCAGGTCACCTCCATCGACGCCGCCGGGGAGACGACCCGCGTCGCCTACACCCCGGCCACCGGCCAGGCACCGAGCAAGACGGCGGCCACCAACGCGCTGGGCCACACCGAGACCACCCACACCGACCCGCGGCGGGGAGTGACCACCGCGGTCGTCGACGCCAACGGCAAACGCACCGATCTGGCCTACGACGCCCTGGGCCGGCTGACCAGGGCATGGGAGCCGGGCTGGTCCAAGGCCGATCACGAGAACATGCCGGTCGCGGAGTTCACCTACCGTGTCAGCAGGACCGAGGCGGCCGTCGTCACCACCAGGACCCTGCGCGGCGACGGCTCGTACGCCACCTCCTACGCCTTCTACGACGGACTGCTGCGTGAGCGGGAGACGCAGTCCCCGGCCGCCGGCGTCAAAAACGGCAGAGTCGTCACCGAGCAGTTGTACGACACCCTCGGCCGGGTGGGGAAGGCGTACAGCCCCTACCACGCCAAGGGCGCGCCGTCCACCACCCTGGTGACCGGGGACGAGAGCCAGGTCCCGGCCGCCACCGAGAACCGCTTCGACGGCGCCGGACGCCCAACCGCCGTGCTCTCGCTGGAGTTCGGGAACGAGACCAAACGGACCACCACGGCCTACACCGGTGACCGCACCACCATGGTCCCGCCCGAGGGCGGCACCGCCCGGACCACGGTGACCAACGCACTCGGCCAGGTGACGGAACGGCTGTCCTACACCGACAAGGACCGCACCCGGTACATCAAGGCCACCTACGCCTACGACAAGCACGGCAACCTGGCGAAACTGACCGACGCGGGCGGCAACACCTGGACCTGGGCCTTCGACGCGCGCGGCCGCGAGGTCCGGGCCGACGACCCCGACAAGGGCCTGACCACCACGGCCTACGACGACCTGGACCGGCCGGTGCGGACCACCGACGCCCGTGGGACGACACTCACCACCGTCTACGACGCGCTCGGCCGCAGGAAAGAGCTCAAGCAGGGCGACGAGCTGCGCGCGGAGTGGACGTACGACACCCTCGCCAAGGGGCACCCCACCGCTGACACCCGCTATATCGACGGACAGGCGTACACCACGGAGATCGGCGGCTACAACAACCGCTACCAGCCGACCTCCTCCACCACCACCCTGCCCGCCGCCACCGGTGCGCTGGCCGGCTCCTACCGGTGGTCCTACACGTACAACCAGTACACCGGCACGCAGCAGTCGACCAGCCACCCAGCGATCGGCGGCCTGCCGAGTGAACGCGTCACCACCGTCTACGACGCGGACGACCTCCCCACCCGCACCGTCGCCGGACGCCAGACCCTGGTCAACAACGTCAGCTACGACGTGCTCTCCCGGCCGATCCGCACCGAGTACGGCATCTTCGGGCAAAGGGTCTACCAGACCCAGGACTGGGACGCGCACACCGGTGCCCTGACCCGGCACACCCTCGACGGTGACGTGGCGCTGCGGATCGAGGAAACCCGCTACACCTACGACGACGCGGGCAACATCACCCGCGTCTCCGCCACCTCGGGGCAGGACGCCCAGAAATCCACCGACAACCAGTGCTTCACCACGGACGCCCTGCGGCGCCTCACCGACGCCTGGACCACCGGCAAGGGCGATGACGACTGCTCGGCAGGACCGTCGGCCTCCACCGTGGGCGGCCCCGACGCCTACTGGCACACTTACAGCCACGATGTGACGGGCAACCGCACCGAGGAGGTCCGCCACGCGGTCACCTCCGGAGGTGAGGACATCACCCGTACCTACACCTACGGCGAGCCGGGCCAGGACGCCCCGCACGCCCTGCGGTCGGTGACCACCACCGGTGGTCCCGCCGACGGACAGCGGGAGACCTTCTCCTACGACGAGGCGGGCAATACCAGCAGCCGCACCGGCGGCGCCCGCGACCAGGCATTGGACTGGGACGCGGAGGGCCGGCTGGCCACCGTCACCGAGGACGGGAAGACCACCTCGTACCTGTACGACTCCGACGGGGAGCGGCTGATGGCCCGCGACGCCGACGGCTCGATCACCGCGTACCTGCCGGGCGGCAACGAACTCAAGGCCACGGGCGACAAGGTCACCGGCACCCGCTACTACAGCCACGCCGGGCAGAACGTGGCGGTGCGCACCGGTGACGGCGCCATCACCTTCCTCTTCCCCGACCACCAGGGCACCGCGCTCATCGCCGTCGCCTGGGGCGCCGGCCAGGCGGTCACCCGCCGCAAGCAACTGCCGTTCGGCGGCCCGCGTGCCTCCTCCGGCGCCTGGCCCGGTGACCGCGGCTTCCTGTCCGGCACGACCGACCCGACGGGCACCACCCACCTCGGTGCTCGCGAGTACGACCCGCAGCTGGGACGCTTCCTGTCGGTCGACCCCCTCCTGCTTCCGGAGGACCTGTCCCAGCACAATCCCTACATCTACGGCAACAACAACCCCGTCACCTTCGCCGACCCCACCGGCGAGGCGTACGAGGAGTGCGTCAGCGGCCAGTACAGCTGCACCAACGGCCGCGGCGGCACCGGCGACCTCCAGAAGGTCGAGTTCGGCAAGAACTACGAGCGGGAGACCAGAGCCCGCGGCGGCACCATCTCACCGAACTACACCATCCAGAAGAACACGAGCTACCGCCACACCTACACCAAGGGCAGCGGCGTCACCACCCCCAGCCTTGAGCAGGCAGCCCGGTCCGCCTACATAGAGCAGCAGAACCGGATCAAACGCGAACGCAAGGCCGCAGAAGCGCAGCGCAAAAAGAACGAGCGGGACGAAGGCTTCTGGGACAAACTCAAGCGCGGCGACATGAAAGGCGCTGCCGGCAACGCCTGGGAAAATACTAAGGAAACCTTCGGTACATGGGAAGGCTGGAAAAATAGAGTCCTACCCGGAGTGGGTTTCGGTGTTTGTTTGGTGGCCTCGGCAGGGGTGTGCACAGTAGCGGGTGCGGCCGTTGTAGCAACGACTTTTTTCGGCGACGGATTGACAACAGGAAGCTGGAATTGGTCCGCATCTGGCAAGAGCCTGGCCTGGACTCTCGGTGGAGGGTACGTCGCAAAGACTTTGGTAGGGGGATGGCGAGGAGCGGCTATTGTGAGACGCACACGTGTGAAGACCGTGTACCAAGCCGATAACGTCACCATCTACGGATACCGCAAGGTGGTCGATGTTGGCGCTACCTATGCCAATGTAAGCCTCAACACCGGTCTCTCCATGACCTTCTGTGGCGTAGGTGCTGCGAGCCCAGGGAGCACGGCAGGTGCGTGCTAAGTGCGAATGTAGGGTAGGCGAGTTGGTTCCTTTGGTTTCTGAGGGAAAGGGAGGCGAGATGGACCCGATTGTATTGAGGAGAAAATCATGGCTGATTTTTTCTGGACTTGTTATCCTGGGATCCGGGGTCGGGATGCTCGCGGCCGTGGTTAACGTCACCTCAGTGAACGGGTTCCAAACCGGATGGCAGGGAGTGCCGGTATTCTTTGCGTTTGTGGGAGTTGTCAGTCGAGTCGCAAATTGCAAAGTAATACTGCTCGGTAGTAAGCTCATTGTGGTCAATCCTCTGCGTACCACTATCGTTCCGATGACGATAATTCGGGGCGCCTCAGTCAGCGATGACGGAACACTGCAAGTGCAGATAGGTGACGACCAAAACATCCCTGTCTTTGCGTTTGGAGGATCCCTCGTTGACCGCTTTAAAGATACAAGCAGTGAAGCAGCTCAAAGAATCGATAGTTGGCTTCGTTCAGATAACCCGGTGAGTGATGGCCGTGCCGCTTTGCAGGTCCGTTGGACACGGTGTACAAGCGCTGACTTGTGTCTCATCCTGTGTGCCGTCATCTCAGGCGCAGGCGCGCTCTGGATGGCTCTCGGAAGTAATAATTGAAATTGCTGGGAGGTGTTGAGTGTGGCGTGAGGCGAGCGACTGTTGTCACCCTATTCCGCCCTGCGCCGCAAGGCGGAATAGGGTGACTGCGTCACCACGCGCTGAGTCCGCAAATACCTCCGCCCTCTCAGCTTTGAAGTCCCAGAAAGTCTGACTGTGTTGAAACTTGGAAAGTGAACCCTTATGGGCGGTCTAGAAATAGTTGTTTTTTTGATGACTGGCCTTGTGGCGGGTGCGGTGGCTCGAAAGGTAGTGAATCGACGCGCCCTAGGTCGAAGTCTGGAGATCGTCCAGTCGGGGCATGTGAAGGCACCTTGCAGGATCTCCTGGGAAAAGGGCGTGGGAAAGTCTCGCTTCGTCTACGGGAAGTTTCTCCTCGGGCAAGACGGAAGCATCTCCTTCTCGAGCGTCAAAAGCGGTGTACTGGAAATACCCCAAGCTGAAAGTCTTCACTGTGACCCGAGTTGGCGTACTGGTCTCGTAACGCTGGTATGGAACTTGGAGTCGGGGGATCAGATCCGGTTCCTTCTCGGAGAGGCTGATGCCGACCTGGTGATACGCACGATCAAGAT
Source organism: Streptomyces carminius (assembly GCF_002794255.1). Taxonomy (GTDB): domain Bacteria; phylum Actinomycetota; class Actinomycetes; order Streptomycetales; family Streptomycetaceae; genus Streptomyces; species Streptomyces carminius. The sequence continues at coordinate 54,097 of NZ_PGGW01000060.1, read as the reverse complement.
GCCACCGAGCGCTGGTCGGAGATGAGGAGCGAGGACGGGAGTGGAAGGTGATTCCGCAGGGCTGAGTTATGGGGCGATGGCCCGGGCCGCGGTACAGCAGGCTGAAGGGCGGGGAATCACAGAGGGGACGATGCAGCCGGAGGCGGACGTCCGCAAGGTCGTGTGGTGGCGTGTACGTGGTCTTCGGCGTGCAGGGCACCTCCCGGTCCTCACAGGAGTGCTCGCCTTGAACGGAGCGGCTTTACTCACAAGAGTGCAGCATCCCCAGGTGGACGTTCCCATCTGGATCTTCCTCTTGCCTCTGCTGACGTTTTCTGCTGCGGTCTTCGCCGCGAATGGTTCTCGGCGCGCCTTCCGCTTGGCAAGAGCCGCCAGGCGGAAATCCGGGGTGCGCGTCCGGTATGTGCTGTTGCACAGTCATACGTCATCTTCCCCATGGCTTGTTTTCTTTCCGGGCGAAGATGAAGAGGGAGAAGACGCGGGCCCGATGGGTTGTCTGAGGCTTTCTTATGGACCGGTGCGCCAGTACTTCCGTGACCTCCCGAGACCTGTCGGTGAGTCTCTGCTGATGGGAAATCTACGCGATGGAGAAGTCGTCGTGCCATGGATCGGCGCCAACGTAGTGTGGCCCGCCGGCTCCTTCAGGGAGGCGAACTCAAGCGATCAAGATCAGGTGAGTTTTTTCTCTGAGCTTACAGCGTCCAAGCCCTTTTCGCCTTGAGGGTGAGGAGGCTTTGATCAGGTCGGTGGCGCGGACAGCGCAGCCTGCGCAGCAGCCGCCACGACTTCGAGGGGGTGGAGAGTTGACTGGTGAGTCACTTTACCTATTTTTATTTCCTTTTGTGTTGGCGATTCTTGGCCTGGTCCTTGCGGTTGACTTTAGAGGGGTGTCAGGCTTTCTGTACTTCAGGCTGGAGGAAAGTGCGAAAAGTTTGACTGGTGGTCCTCGCTCCCCGGACGATTCGAATATTCGGCTTTCTCATGTTCGTCTTCGGCTCCACTGGCACCCTTGTTGAATTTCTGAACTTTTTGCAAGAGTGAGCATTTCGATTTTCTTGCCCGTGCTTCCTGATTTTGGTGGGTCGTTCCGAAATGTTCACCTGGTGGGCATGGTTGAATGGTCGTGAGTTCTCTGCGTGAGGGGCCGTGAGCTCTCTGCTCTATGTCAGAGTGCCGGTCATTTTTTATGGGCCTGGGGGCTTGAATGATTGGTGCAGGTGAGTCGCTGGAAGGAGTTGTGTTGCGTCGCAGGTCGTATCCAGTGATCCATTGGGGGGAGGAATTTTTTGAGCTTTTGGGATGAGGGTGGCCGTGATCGCCCTTACCTTTGGCAAGGGGCAAGGGGCAAGGGGCAAGGGGCAAGGGGCAAGGGGGTGGTCCTGTCCTGGCGGTTGCTCTCTGCGCGGGGCTCATCGTGTTGTTCCGGAGGATTATGGGATCCCGGATTGTTCTCGGGGTTTCCGCGCTTTCAGTGATAGATCCACTGAGGGTGTGGCATGTGCCCTACGGGGCCGTGCGTGCGGTGGACAGTGAGGGCGGGGCTCTGGTGATTGAACTGACGGACGGCGAGGAGTTGCGGCCGACGGCTTTCGGCGCGTCTGTCGTCGATCACTTTGTGCGGAGTTCCGAGCGGGCGGCGCGGGAGGTCAGGAGCCGTCTGAGGGAGTTGCCGGAGGGCGAGGACACAGGCGAGGTGTGTACGGAGTTCCGACGGGACTGGGCCTCTGAGGCCGCAGCGGTGGTGGCGCTGGTCCTGGGCGTGATCGCGTTGCTCATGGGGATTTGAGGCTGGAGATGCGCCCGATGGGTCAGGCACGGCAGCTGTATTTCCGGTGTTCGCGCTGGTCAGCTACCTATGGGGCCGGGTGGGGGCACAGGTGTGGCCACCGTGATCATGAATGTTTGTGACGACGTTTCAAGAAGCAGTGGCCATGGAGGTCGCGATAGCCCAGGCCGTCTGAGGACGGAGGTCCGGGCCGGCGATGGAGATGATCGCCGGGTTGCCGAGGGAGGTGGACACCCGGAACTGCTGGACCCTGGTCCAGACATTGGGACCTCGCGGTCCGCACTGGCTGCAGCACCTGCTGTTGAGGTGGTGCTGCAGCCAGTGCGGTCAATTTCCTTGTGCAGCGTGGCCGTTGATCGCCTCGACGACCTGGTCGTAGTCGCCGCGGGCCTCGCCGTAGCGCAGGAACTTCACGCGCTCGACCTGGATCTCCTTGGCGTCGGGTTCTGCTTCGAGCAGGCCGACGACCTCCGTGATGAACTCGTCGAGCGGCATGGCGCTCTCGTTCTCCTCGAGTCCGGGCAGCAGCGTGGTGCGCACGGCCGGCGGTTCGAGTTCCACGATGCGCACCGAGGTGTCGGCGAGTTGCAGCCGGATCGACTCGCTGAGCATGTGGATCGCGGCCTTCGACGCGTTGTAGCTCGGCGTGGGCTTGAAGGGTGTGAACGCCAGACCCGAGGAGACGGTCATGATCGTGGCGTCCGGCTGCGCCCGCAGATGCTCGACGAAAGCGGCGATGAGCCGGATCGGACCGAGCAGGTTCGTCGTCACTGTCGTCTCGGCGGAGGTGAGGAAGGCGGCCGGGTCGCGCCAGTCCTCGACCTGCATGACACCGGCCATCGTCACGAGGACGTTGAGGCCGGGGTGGCCGGCCAGTACCTGCTTCGCGGCGGAGGCGATGCTCGCCGGGTCCGCCGTGTCGATCTGCACGGTGTCGATGCCGGGGTACTCGGCGGCGATCCGGGCCAGCGACTCGGCGCGCCGACCGCCGACGATGACGGTGTTGCCCCTGGCCTGCAGCTCCAGGGCGAGGGCGAGACCGATGCCGCTCGTGGAGCCGGGGATGAAGACGGTGTTTCCGGAGAGGTTCATGTCCCGATCGTCACCGGACCGCAGCCGCGGGTGCAGAGAGCGGTTATCGGGGGACCGGTGATCCCTGGCTTGCCCACCGGCAGCGGACGACAATCGGCACCATGGACCGTGCAGCACTGGCAGATTTCCTGCGCCGCCGCCGCGAGGCACTGCGCCCGGAGGACGTCGCCCTTCCCCCGGGCGCGCGCCGGCGGACGCAGGGCCTGCGGCGTGAGGAGGTCGCCTCCCTCGCCGTGATGTCGACCGACTACTACACGCGGCTGGAGCAGCGGCGCGGTCCGCAACCCAGCGTGCAGATGCTGGCCTCGCTCACCCGTGCCCTGCGGCTGACCGCCGACGAGCGCGACTACCTGTACCGGATCGCCGGACACCACGCACCGGCGTCCCTGTCGGCCGCGCCGCACGTCGCCCCCGCACTGCTGCGCGTGTTGGACCGCCTCGACGACTCTCCGGCGCTGATCCTGGGTGACCTGGCCGAGACACTGGTGCAGAACACCATGGCCACCGCCTTGTTCGGGGACGCGTCGAGGTACACGGGTCTCGCCCGGAGCGGGGTCTACCGCTGGTTCACCGATCCCGCTGAGCGGGCGCACTATCCCGAGGCCGACTGGGACCGGCAGAGCCGCGCCCAGGTCGCCAGCCTGCGTGCCTCGTACGGCCTGCGCGGCCCGCGGTCGCGGGCCGACGTGCTCGTCCGGACGTTGCGGAGGACGAGCACGGAGTTCGCCGAGCTGTGGGACTGGCACGAGGTGGCGCAGCGGTTCGCGGACCGCAAGACGCTGATCCACCCCGAGCTCGGCGCGATCGAGGTGGACTGCCAGGCGCTGTTCACCGAGGACCAGTCCCAGACGCTCCTCGTTCTCACCGCGGCACCGGGCACCGAAGGCCACGAGAAGCTGCGCATGCTCGCCGCGCTCGGTCTGAACCGCTTCACGCGGGCGGCGGAGCGCCAGGGCCTGCCGGACGGCTCGACCGCCTGATGCCGGAGCACTTCCTGCCGTGAGGTGCCGCGGCGGGGGCGACGTGGGGTGGACCACGGCCGGGTTGCCGGTGGCGCGGGAGGCGAGGGCGACGGAGTGGCCGGGGCCCCTGGAGGACGCCTTCGCGTCGGCCGCCGACGCGAAGGCGTCCTCCAGGGGCCGGCGCGGATGCGGTCGCCGGACACCGGGCAGGGAGCGTCAGCGACGTCCCCGTTTTCCGGCGACTCAGACCGGGGCGAGGGGGCGGTGCGGTTCGGCGGGGAGTTCCACGCTGATCGCGTCGCCGGGGCGGACCACCCCGCCGGTGCGGACGACGCCCATGATCCCGGCCTTGCGGACGAGGCCGCCGTCCGCGTCGCGACCCACGACCCGCTTCAGCAGGCCCTTCTGGAAGTTGTCGATCTGGTAGCACGGGTTGCGCAGCCCGGTGATCTCCACGACCGCCTCGTCCCCGAGGTGCAGCAGGGTGCCGGTGGGCAGGCCGAGCAGGTCGATGCCGCGGGTGGTGATGTTCTCGCCCAGTTCGCCGGGCCGCACCGTGAAGCCCGCCGCGCCGACCTCGTCGAACAGCTCCTCGTGGATGAGGTGCACCTGCCGCAGGTTCGGCACAGTGGGGTCCTTGGCGATACGCGAGCGGTGCTTGACCGTCTGTCCCGCGTGCACGTCCCCCTCGACGCCGAGCCCGGCGAGCAGCGTGATGCTCTCCCGGTTCGGCTTGGTGAACGAGTAGACCTCGTTGCTGCTGACCGCCGTGACCGTTCCGCTCATCGAGCGCCCCCTTGCTCCTGCCGTCGTCCGTGGACGGAGTCCTGCCGAGGGTGTGACCGTACCCGCTTTTGTGTTGCTGTTAAACAAATATGGGGGGCGACTTCGGCCAAGCCGGGCCCGGTGTCCGGCGGGCTCCGTGAACGAGGACAGGAGCTGACCGGTACGCCTTCTAGCGTCGGCAAGGACGGCGGGCACCGCCCGACGGACCGATCGACGAGGAGCCGGCCATGGGCCACGAGATCCGCCCCTTCCGCATCGACATCCCCCAGCCGGACCTGGACGAGCTGCACGACCGGCTGTCCCGCGCCCGCCTGCCCCGGCAGCTGCCCGGCGAGGGCTGGGAGCGGGGGGTGCCCGTGGCCTGGCTGGCGGAGACGGCCCGGTACTGGCGCGAGGGCTACGACTGGCGCCGCGCCGAGGCGCGGCTCAACGGCTTCCCGCAGTTCACCACCGAGATCGACGGACAGGAACTCCATTTCCTGCATGTGCGCTCCGCCGAGCCCGGCGCCCTGCCGGTCCTGCTCACGCACGGCTGGCCGAACTCCTTCGTGGAGTTCGCCGAGCTGATCGGCCGGCTCACCGACCCCCGCGCGCACGGCGGCGACCCGGCTGCGGCGTGCCACGTCGTGGTGCCCTCGGTACCCGGCTTCGCCTTCTCCGCGCCGCCGCGCGGGACCGGCTGGACCACCGCCCGGGTGGGACGGATGTGGGCCGGGCTGATGGACCGGCTCGGCTACGACCGCTACGGCGTCCAGGGCGGGGACCTCGGTGCGTACATCGCGCCCGAGGTGGCGGCGGCCGCCCCGGGGCACGTGGCCGGGGTCTACGTCCTCGGCGGGCTCGGCTTCCCGACGGAGGAGGACGTGCCGGAGATGACCGGGGAGGAGCGGGCGGCCTACGAGTGGCTCCAGGGGCAGGACTGGATGAACGGCGTGGACCACCACGCGCTTCTGCGCGCGGCGCCGCAGACCTTCGCGTACGGCTGGCAGGACTCGCCGGTGGCCGCACTGGCCTGGATGGCGCAGAAGTTCCACGAGTTCAACGCCTCCGGCAAGCCGCTGGACGAGGTGATCGACCGCGACCTGTTCCTGACGAACGTGAGCCTGTACTGGTTCACCGGGACATGGGCGTCCTCGTCCTGGCCGATGTACGACACCCCCGGCGGACTCGGCTGGCCCAGGGGCCAGAAGGCGGTGCCGACCGGGGTCTACAGCGGCATGCCCGCGTTCCGCCGGCTCGCCGAGCGGCACAACACGATCGTGCACTGGCCGGCGGACAACCCGGAGGGGCACCACTTCGTCGCGATGGACCGGCCGGACGCCCTGGCGGCCGACATGCGCGCGTTCTTCGCCAAGGTCCGCTGACGGCCGGGCAGCACCGGGGCCGGGGTCAGGGGTAGGACCGGGCGCTCAGGGTATGTCGCCGCGCCAGTCCCAGCGCTGCGGATCCGTCTCCCGCGGCCCGTACTGCGCCCGGCCGCCGGCCCCGAAGGAGTTGAGCTCGGTGGGCAGCGTCGCCCCCCGGGCCAGCTCCTCGCCCGTCCAGTCGGTCACGTCCAGCAGCAGGCCGTCCAGCGGGCCGCCGACCAGCTCCCGGTACACGTGCCCCGGCCGCGGGCCGGGGTCGTCGTGCTCCGCCCCGTACACCCGGCCCCGCATGATCTGCTCGTCCATGCCTCGCAGCATCCCAGCCGCCACTGACACCGGGAGGCGGCCGGGCCGCCGGAACCATGCCCCGCCGCGTGTTCAGTGCAGGCGCTGCCCGCCGTCCACCGGCAGGACCGCCCCGGTGATGTAGGCCGCGCGCGGACTGGCCAGGAAGGCGACGAGGTCGGCGCACTCGCGCGGGTGCCCCAGCCGGCCGACGTCGTTGGAGCCGGAGGCGGCCACGGCCCTCGGTTCGATCTCCTCCAGGGTCTCCCCCCAGCCGAGTTGCCTGCCCGTCTCGACCAGCAGGGTCGTGACCGGGGGAGTTCTGAAGCCGCCCGCCGCGACCGCGTTCGACGTCACCCCGGATCCCCGCAACTCGTGCGCCAGGGAGACGGCGAGGTTGTTCCGGGCGGCGCTGGCCGCGCAGTAGTGCGGGTAGCCCGCCGGGGGCTGCGCGCCGACGACGCTGCCGATCTGGATCACCCGTCCCCAGCCGCGCTCCCGCATGCCGGGCACGAAGCGCCGGATCATGCGCACGGCGCCGATGACGTTGACGTTGTACGACTCGGCCCATGTCCCGGGCGGAGTCGTCTCCCAGGTAAGTGTGGTGTCGTAGGAGCCGGCGTTGTTGACCAGGATGTCCACGGGCGGCCCGCTCGCGGCGACCGCGTCCCGCACGGCGTCCGCGCCGTCCTGCGTGGCCAGGTCGCCGAGGGCGACGGCGGCGTCGCCCCCGCCGCCGGCGATGGACGCGGCCACCGCCGCCGTTCTCGCCCCGTCCCGCCCGTGCACGACGACCGAGGCGCCCTCGGCGGCCAGTACCCGGGCGATCTCCGCACCGAGTCCGCTGCTCGCCCCGGTCACCAGCGCGCGTCTGCCCTCCAGCCGCAGATCCATCCGGCTCCTCCCCCCTGCGGATCACGGCGGCGCGCCGCCGTGCCGCGCCACCGTGAATCCTCGACGGCGGCCCGGCCGGACCGCCGCGTCCGATCGTCGGCGGACCGGGCCGGGGTGCCAAGAGCGGGAACCGGACAGGACACGGCGCAGGGAAGCGCTCCGCTCGGCGCGTTGCGGGGGAGCGCCGCGGGTGGTGCGCGGAATACTGGCGCCACCTGTCCGTCACCCGAATGATACGGAGGCAATACATGGCATCCAGGTCCTCCTCCCGGCTCCGCCGCAACCGGGCGGCACTCGCCCACAAGGTGCGGTACGCGCTCGACCACCCGAAGAGGATCCCCACCTATCTGCGCCGGGCTGCCCGGGACGCCTGGCTGTGGGCCAGGCACCGCGACCACATCGCGTACTACCGGGCCGTGATGGCCTCCGACGCCGCCCGCAGTCCGGAGGCGGCCGTCGGTGGCAGGCCGTCGATCGAGCGCTGGGTGACGCTCGGGCGCATGCAGTTCGACTACCTCCGCAAGCACGGGCTGAAGCCGGAGGACCGGATGCTGGAGATCGGCTGCGGCAACCTGCGGGCGGGACGGCTGTTCATCGACCACCTGGAGCCGGGCCACTACTACGGCATCGACATCTCGCCCGACATCCTCATCCAGGCCAAGCAGAACGTCGTGCGGTACCGCCTCCAGGACAAGCTGCCCCACCTGACGATCGCCGACGACCTGACCTTCGACTTCCTGCCCGAGCGGTACTTCACCGTGGTCCACGCGCACAGTGTCTTCTCGCACTCGCCGCTGCACGTCATCGACCAGTGCCTGGCCAACGTGGGGCGGGTGATGGCGCCGGACGGGTTCTTCGACTTCACCTTCGACCGCACCGAGGGCCGCGAACACCACGTGCTGCGCGAGGACTTCTACTACCGCACCGAGACGCTGGTCGCGCTGGCGGAGAAGCACGGGCTCCGGGCGCGCTTCATGGACGACTGGGAGAAGCTCCCGCACCGCCAGTCCAAGATCCGTGTCACCCACCCGGTGCCGGAACCGGCACCGGACGGAGCGGTGGACCGGACGAAGGACGCAGCGGTGGACGCCGGTTCCGCGTAGGTCTCGTGCGGTACGTGCCTCAGCCCGCCGGGGTGCCCGCTCCCGCGTCCGCGCCGCGCTCCTCGGTGCCCGCCAGCAGGATGCCCAGGCCCTCCCGGGTGGCGGCGACCACCACCCGGTCGCCGGCCGTCATCAGATAGCCGTCGTGCAGCCGCCAGGACAGGTCGCCGGTGAGGGTGTACGTCAGCTGCCCGGCGTGCCCGGCGTGCCCGGCGTGCCCGGCGTGCCCGGCACGGTCGCCGGGGAAGGCGCCCAGGTCGGCGCGGCGGCGGTCGGGCGGCGCGGTGTCCAGGGCCAGGATCCGCCAGGCGCCGGGCCGGAACGCCTCGCCAACGGTGCGGCCCTCCAGCAGCCGGTTGCCCGCCACCGGCACCGCGGCGAAGACCAGGACCCGCCGCCCGACCGGGATGGCGCCCAGCACCTGGCGGCCCATCATGGCGCCGGCGAAGGCGGGGGCCGCCAGTGCGGAGACGCTGCGGCTGCGGGTCTGGGCGCCGGGGTAGGTGTCGCGCAGCGTGCGGTAGACCGAGGCGGCGAACTCGTCGTCGAACAGCCGCATCACCACCCGCAGACCGGGGTTGACCTGCCGGGCGTAGAGCACGGCCTCCAGGTTGGTGCCGCTGTCGCTGGTGAGGGCCAGCAGGGCGCGGCTGCGCGCGATGCCCGCCTCCTCGAGCACACCGTCCTCGGTGACGTCCGCGATCAGGGTCGGCACCCGGCGGGCGCGGGCCATGGCGACGCCCCGGCCCTCGGGGTCGCGCTCGATGCAGACCACCGGGACCCCCAGCTCCAGCAGCCGGTCCAGGACGCGGGTGCCGACCTTGCCCAGGCCCAGCAGCACCACGTGCCGCTCGATGCCGCGCGGCGGGGGCGGCAGGGCGGCCGCCTGGCGGAAGGTGCCGTAGCTCTCCAGCACCACGGCGAACAGCAGCGGCAGCAGCGCCGTCCCGGCCAGGGCGCCCAGCAGTTGCAGCAACTGCTCCCAGGTGGTGCCCTCCAGCGCCGGGTCGTTGATCGACATGACGTCGAGCAGGGTGACGTAGGCGGCGTGCAGCGGGGTCTCGCGGGTGACGTACCAGTTGGCGGCGGCCAGCAGCACCACCACGGCGGTGAGGGAGAGCAGGGCGGCCCGCAGCCGTCCGGAGAAGAAGGTGCCCACCGGCAGCCGGGGCACCCGGGCGGGGGCGCCCGGCTGGTCGGAGCGGCGGGTGATGGCCTCCAGCACCACGGTGCCGCGGTCGTCCGGCAGTCCCTCCAGATCGCGCGGATCGGGCAGCAGCACGGGGCCGTCGCGGTCGCCGGGGGCGGTGTAGACGTCGCCCTCGTCGGAGTCCGGGGTGTCGGGCTGGAGCGCGAGGGTGCACAGCGGGTTGCGGCGGTCGGCGGTGCCGATGGTGCGGTCCTTGGCCCGCAGCAGCAGCCCGTCCGCCTGGATTATCTTGTCGCTGCCGACCACCGCCGCCGCCACCAGGGAGGGCGCGGCGGTGTCGGCGTCGGAGAGCACGGTGGTGGAGGCGTCCACGGCGCTCTGGTCCAGGCCGGGGACGCGGGCGGCGATCGTGCGGTCGAGCAGGTCCTCCAGATAGCGGCCGAGGGTGCGGTTGAACATCCGGATGACCAGCCGGATCCCGGGGTTGATCCGGCGGGCGCGCAGTGCGGCGTGGATGTTGAGCTGGTCGTCGCCGGAGGTCAGGGCCAGCGCGGCGGCCCGTTCGATGCCCGCCTCGCGCAGCGCGGCCTCGTCCGGCACCCGTGCCTGAACCGCTGTCACCTCCAGCCGCGGTTCGGCGGTCAGGGCGGCGATCTGCGGGCCCTGGTCGCCGCCGCGCAGCGAGGGCAGGACGACGGTCACCCGCTGGCCGTAGACGGTGGCGAGCTCCCGGGCCAGCCGCTGGGCCAGGGAGTTGTCACCGCAGACGATCATGTGGCCGGACCGGCCGTCCGGGCCGCCGTCGCCGTCCGGACCGCCGGGACTCCCCGGCCCGGACCGGCGCCCGCCCTGCTGCGGCACGGCCGGTACGGGGCCGGAGGGGGGCGGCGGGAACTGCGGCGTGGAGGGGGCCATGTGCCGCATTGGATCATGCGGGCGAGGCGGACGACACCAGTCCGCCGCGACGCGGGGCGGATGGGACGATAGTGCCCATGGGAACGCATGTGATCACCGGGGCGGGCTCCGGCATCGGGGCCGCGACCGCCGCGCGGCTGGCCGGCCGCGGCGAGGAGCTGTGGCTGCTGGCACGGAACGCCGGACGAGCCCGGGAGCTGGCCGAGCGCTTCCCCGGCGCCCGCACCCTCGTCGGCGACCTGGCCGAGCCCGAGCGCCTGTCGTGGGCGCTGTCCCACCAGGAGCTGCCCGAACGGGCGGACTCCCTGGTGCACGCCGCCGGGGTGGTGGACCTGGGCGCGGTGGGGGAGCTGACCCCCAAGGTCTGGCAGGCCACCCTGGCGGTCAACCTCGTCGGCCCGGCCGAACTGACCCGGCTGCTGCTGCCCCAGCTCCGCGCGGCGCGCGGCCAGGTGGTCTTCGTCAACTCCGGCGCGGGCCTGAGCGCGAACGCCGACTGGAGCGCGTACGCCGCCAGCAAGCACGGCCTCAAGGCGCTGGCGGACTCGCTGCGCCAGGAGGAGAAGGACAGCGGGCTGCGGGTCACCTCCGTCTACCCGGGGCGCACCGCCACCCCGATGCAGGAGAAGGTGCACCGGCAGGAGGGCAGGGAGTACGACCCGGGCCGCTGGATCGATCCGGAGTCGGTGGCCACCGCGCTGCTCACGGCCCTCGACCTGCCCGCGGACGCGGAGCTCACCGACCTGAGGGTGAGGCCGTCGGCGTGAGCGGGCACGTGTGGGGGCCGGGCGCCGCCACGGGCGTCGGGTCGATGCCGGGCACGGACGTCCGGGAGACGGTGAAGGCCGTCACCGAGACGCTGGAGAAGCTGCCGTTCCTGCCGGAGCTGCCCGCGCGCGGGCCGGGTGCGGACATGGTCGGGCGGACGGCGGGCGCTCTGCTGGCGGAGCTGTACGTACGGCTGGAGCCCAGCGGCTGGCGGGTCGGCGACGCGCCCGGCCGCGACACCCGGCGGGCCCGCGCCTGGCTGCGCGAGGACCTGGACACGCTGGAGGAGTTCACCCAGGGGTACACCGGGGCGCTGAAGGTCTCCGCCGTCGGACCGTGGACGCTGGCAGCCTCGCTGGAGCGGCGTAGCGGGGAGGCGATGCTCGGCGACGCCGGGGCGTGCCGGTATCTGGCCGAGTCGCTGGCCGAGGGGGTGCGCGGGCATCTCGCCGAGGTGCGGCGGCGGGTGCCGGGCGCCACGGTCGTCCTCCAGCTCGACGAGCCCTCGCTGACCGCGGTGCTGACCGGGCGGGTGCCCACCGCCAGCGGCTACCGCACCCACCGGGCCGTGGACCGGGCCGTCGTCGAGCAGGCCCTGCGGCAGGTGGTGGCGGCGGCCCGGTCCACGGCAGGGGAGGCGGCCGGGGCGGCGGCCGGGGACAGCCCGGTGATCGTGCACTCCTGCGCGCCCGGGGTGCCGTTCGCGCTGCTGCGGCGCGCGGGCGCCGCCGGGATCTCCTTCGATCTCTCGCTGTTGACGGAGCGTGACGACGAGGCGATCGGGGAAGCGGTCGAGGGCGGTACGGCGCTGTTCGCCGGAGTCGTCCCGGGCACTGATCCACCGGCGGGCGGGCTGTCAGACCCGGCGGGTAGCGTCATGGGGGTCAGGACGCTGTGGCGCAGGCTGGGGCTGTCTCCCGGGCTGCTGGCGGAGTCGGTGGCGGTCACCTCCGCCTGCGGTCTGGCGGGCGCCTCGCCGGCGTACGCCCGGGCCGCGCTCGCGCACTGCGTCCGGGCGGCACGCTCACTCGAGGACGACCCTGAGTAACGGGAGGCTGGTTTCGTGGAGTCGAAGAGCCCGGACGGCGCGGCGCGAGAGAGGCACGCGAAGCTGGCCCAGGAGATCGAGGAGCACCGCTTCCGGTACTACGTGACCACACCCGTCGTCAGCGACGCCGAGTTCGACGCCCTGCTGCGGGAGTTGCAGGCGCTGGAGGCCGAGTACCCGGAGCTGGCCACGCCCGACTCGCCGACGCAGAAGGTCGCGGGGGCCTACGAGACGGAGTTCACCGCCGTACGGCACCGCGAGCGGATGCTGTCGCTGGACAACGCCTTCGACGACGCCGAGCTGGACGCCTGGGCCGACCGCGTCGCGCGCGAGCTGAGCGGGGTGCCGTACCACTTCCTGTGCGAGCTGAAGGTGGACGGGCTCGCGGTCAACCTGACCTATGAGCACGGCAGGCTGACCAGGGCGGCGACCAGGGGCGACGGCCGTATCGGCGAGGACATCACACCCAACGTCCGCACCATCGCGCAGATCCCCGAGCGGCTGGCCGGCGAGCGGGTTCCGGAGCTGGTGGAGATCCGCGGCGAGGTCTTCATCCCCATGGAGCGCTTCGAGGAGCTGAACGCGCGGCTGGTGGCGGCGGGCAAGCCGGCCTTCGCCAACCCGCGCAACGCTGCGGCCGGTTCGCTGCGGCAGAAGGACCCGAAGGTCACCGCGGAGCGCCCGCTGCACATGGTGGTGCACGGCATCGGCGCCCGGGAGGGCTTCGAGATCGACCGGCTGTCGCAGGCGTACGGGCTGCTGCGCGAGTGGGGGCTGCCGACGGCCCGGCACAACAGGGTGGTCGACTCGGTCGAGGGCGTGCGGGAGTTCATCGCGCACTTCGGGGAGCGCCGGCACTCGGTGGAGCACGAGATCGACGGGGTCGTCGTCAAGCTGGACGAGATCCCCCTGCAGGGGCGGCTGGGCTCCACCTCGCGGGCGCCGCGCTGGGCGATCGCCTGGAAGTACCCGCCGGAGGAGGTCAACACCAGGCTTCTGGACATCAAGGTGAGCATCGGCCGCACCGGGCGGGCCACGCCGTTCGCGGTGGTGGAGCCGGTGACGGTGGCGGGCTCGGAGGTGGAGTTCGCCACCCTCCACAACCAGGACGTGGTGCGGGCCAAGGGCGTGCTCATCGGGGACACCGTGGCGCTGCGCAAGGCGGGCGACGTCATCCCCGAGATCCTGGGCCCGGTGGTGGATCTGCGGGACGGTACCGAGCGGGAGTTCGTGATGCCCGCCGAGTGCCCCGAGTGCGGCACCGGGCTGAGGCCCGCCAAGGAGGGCGACGTCGATCTGCGCTGCCCCAATGCCCGCTCCTGCCCGGGGCAGCTGCGCGAGCGGCTGTTCTACCTGGCGGGCCGCAAGTGCCTGGACATCGAGCACTTCGGGTACGTGGTGGCCACGGCACTGACCCGGCCGCTGGAGCCGGCCACCCCGCCGCTGCGGGACGAGGGCGACCTGTTCGACCTCACCCTGGAGCGGTTGCTGCCCATCAAGACCCATGTCCTGGATCCGGACAGCGGCCTGCCCAAGCGGGATCCGAAGACGGGCGAGGAGAAGGTCGTCACCCTCTTCGCCAACCTCAAGGGCGAGCCGCGGAAGAACACCCTGGCCATGCTGGAGAACATCCGGGCGGCCAAGGAGCGTCCCCTGGCCAGGATCATCGCCGGACTGTCGATCCGTCATGTCGGCCCGGTGGCGGCCGAGGCGCTGGCCCGGGAGTTCCGTTCACTGGACCGGATCGCCGGGGCGTCCGAGGAGGAGCTGGCGGCCACCGAGGGGGTCGGCCCGACCATCGCCGCCTCGCTCAAGGACTGGTTCGCCGAGGACTGGCACCGGGAGATCGTCGAGAAGTGGCGGGCCGCCGGTGTCCGGATGGAGGAGGAGGGCGGCGGGTCACAGGGGCCGCGTCCGCTGGAGGGCGTCACCGTCGTCGTCACCGGCACCCTCCGGTCGTACACGCGGGACGCGGCGAAAGAGGCCCTGCAGAGCCGCGGCGCAAAAGTGACCGGTTCTGTTTCCAAGAAGACCGGTTTTGTTGTGGCGGGTGATAGTCCTGGGTCGAAATATGACAAGGCCGTGCAGCTGAAGGTGCCGATTCTGGACGACGACGGCCTCGCCGTCCTGCTCGGACAGGGCCCGGACGCCGCCCGGGAGGCCGCCGTCGTCCCCGACGGACCCACCGGAGAGGAGGACGGTGGATCACCGCCGTCAAATTCATTGCGGGAGAGTGCCGTTGATGAGTGATGAGACGGGTCCCCGGGGCGCTTATCAATCGGACGCGATCGACCGGTCGGCATTCGGGCAACCCCGATCGATCACTGCCCCCGGCGGCCGTCCGCCCCCTACTGTTGGTGGGGTGCGCCTGCCGTGACGTGGGCACCGACGGCTGTGAGAGGGACGCGCATGCAGCAGACACCCCGGGACCGGGGACAGCAGTGGCTCGGCCACGGGAGCCACGGGCACCACCCGCAGGCCCTGCCGGGTGACGGATCCGACGGCCTGTCCTGGCTGCAGCGCGCCATCGGCCTGGAGGTGCCCGGCCTCGACCGCGGCATCGTCGCGGTCGCCGGGATGGCACTGGCCGCCGGCGTCCTCCGGGTGGTCTCCGAGGGGCAGGCGCTCTTCCCGGGCGGCGTGGCGGGCTGGTCCTTCGCCACCCTCACCGGCCTGATCGTCGGGCATCTGGTGGCGCTCGGCCGGGACCGCTGGTGGGGCGGCACCGGGTCCGGCGCCGCCCTGACCCTGGCCATCCTGCTGCTGTACGGGTGGATGCCCGCCACCCTGGTCAGCCTCGCCGTCGTGGTGCTGGTCGGCGCGGCCCGGCGGCACCGCTGGCGGCAGGCGCTGCGGCACGGCGCGGTGGACATCCTCGGCATCGGCTCCGCCGCCCTCTGCCTGGCCGCCCTCGGGATCCAGCCATCGGTGGAGAGCCCTTGGGGGCCGCCGGAGTGGGGGCTGCGCGCGCTCCCGGGAGTCCTGCTCGCCGCCTGCGCCTACCTGGTGGTGACCAGGGTGCTGCTCTGGTACAGCCTGGCCCCGCGGCAGGGCGGCCTGCCGACGGTCGCCCGCACCGCCCTGCAGCGGCAGGGCATGGTCGCCGTCGCCCTGCTCGGCATCTCCCCGCTGATCGTCGTGGTCGCGTCCCACACCCCGCTGCTGCTGCCGCTCTTCGCCGTGCCGCTGATCTCGCTCGACTCCGCCCTGTGGATCGCCCGGGCCCGCGCCGAGGAGCAGCTCCGCGACCCGCTCACCGGACTCGCCAACCGTCAGTGGCTGCTGGAGCGCACCTGGTCCGCCCTCGACGAGGCCGAGCGGCTGGGCGCGCGCTCCGCCCTCGTCCTGATCGACCTCGACCGTTTCCGGTCGGTCAACGACACGCTCGGGCATCTGGCGGGCGACCGGCTGCTCCTCCAGATCGCGGACCGGCTGCGGACCGCCCTGCCCCGCGGCGCCGAGGTGGCCCGGCTCGGCGGCGACGAGTTCGCCGTCCTGCTGCCGCTCGCCGACTCGCCCACCAGCGCCCAGCGCATCGCCCGCGCCCTCGTCGCCGCCCTCGGCTCGCCGCTGGACCTGGACGGGCTGACCCTGGAACTGGAGGCCAGCGCGGGGGTCGCGGTCTTCCCGGACCACGCCGGAGAGGCCGAGGGCCTGCTGCGCCGCGCCGACGTCGCGATGTACCAGGCCAAGCGCGACCGCAGCGGCGTCGAGGTGTACGAGGCGACCCGCGACGGCAACACCCCCGACCGGCTGGGCCTCCTGGGTGATCTGCGCCGCGCCCTGGACGCCGGCGACATAGAGCTCCACTACCAGCCCAAGGTGAACTTCGACGGCACCGTCGCAGGCCTGGAGGCACTGGTCCGCTGGGTGCATCCGGAACGGGGCAAGGTCTCCCCGGACGAGTTCATCGCCATCGCCGAGAGCTCCGGGCTGATGCCGCGCCTGACCGACTACGTGCTGGAGACGGCCCTCGGCCAGGTCGCCCGCTGGCGGGCCCGGGGCCTGACGGTGCCGGTCGCCGTCAACGTCTCGCCCCGGGACGTCCACAGCCCCGGCTTCGCCGGATCGGTCGCCGCCCGGCTGGCCCGGCACGGCGTTCCCGCCGGGGCGCTCCAGTTGGAGATCACCGAGCACGTCCTGCTGGAGGATCCGCACCAGGCCGCCAGTACCCTCGCCGCGCTCACCGGCCACGGCGTGCGGATGTCGCTGGACGACTTCGGCACCGGCTACTCCTCGCTGGTCCATCTGCGGCGGCTGCCGGTGAGCGAGCTGAAGATCGACCGCTCCTTCGTCGCCAGACTGGCCGTGGACACCGAGGACGCCGAGATCGTGCGCTGCACGGTCGATCTCGCGCACTCCCTCGGCCTGCGCGTCGTCGCCGAGGGCGTGGAGGACGACGAGACCTGGGAGCGGCTGCGCGACCTGGGCTGCGACGCGGTGCAGGGCTGGCTGGTGTCCGCCGCGATGCCCCCGGCCGAGGCCACCTCCTGGCTGCTGGCCCGCAACGGGGCACCGCCGCCGGTGGAAGGGGCGCCCCCGGCCCTGCCGGGGCCCGGGACCGCCGGAGCCCGGCGCTCCCACGGCCAGCCCGCCCGCTGACCCCGCTCCGGGCGGCCCGGTCCCGGAGATCCCCGGACCCGCCGGGCCGGTGCGGACCGGCGTCCCGGTGCGGACCGGGCGCCGGAAGGACACGGCACCCGCCGCCGCCGTCGGGGAGCACGGGCCGGAGCCCGGCGCGCCCGGCCCATTCCGCCCGGTCCGCACAGCGCGTCCGCGGCGCCGTGCGCCCACCGCCGCGGACGCCGTAGGCCATAGGATTGGGGCGGACCGAAGGAAGAGTCCGCCAAACCCCGAAGGATCCACCACTCACCCCGAGGAATCGCTGCATGCCTGGCATCACGCGCGAGGAGGTCGCCCACCTCGCCCGGCTGGCGCGTCTGGAGCTGAAGGACGAAGAGCTCGACCACTTCGCCGGACAGCTCGACCAGATCATCGGCGCGGTCGCCCGCGTCTCCGATGTCGCCGACGAGGACGTACCGCCGACCTCCCACCCGCTGCCGCTGACCAACGTCATGCGCCCGGACGAGATCCGTCCGTCGCTGGCCCCCGACCAGGCGCTCTCCGGCGCCCCGGCCCAGGAGCAGCAGCGTTTCAAGGTGCCGCAGATCCTGGGGGAGGACTGAACCATGACCCAGACGAGTGATCCGACCAGGCTCACCGCAGCCGAGACCGCCGCGCGGATCGCCTCCGGCGAGACCAGCGCCGTGGAGGTGACCGAGGCCCACCTCGCCCGGATCGAGGCCGTGGACGAGAAGGTGCACGCCTTCCTCCACGTGGACCGCGAAGGCGCGCTGGCCCGCGCCCGCGCCGTGGACGCCAAGCGCGCCCGGGGCGAGAAACTCGGCCCGCTGGCCGGCGTCCCGCTCGCGCTGAAGGACATCTTCACCACCGAGGGCGTCCCGACCACCTGCGGCTCGAGGATCCTGGAAGGCTGGATCCCGCCGTACGACGCCACGGTCACCCGGCGGCTGCGGGACGCGGACGTGGTGGTGCTGGGCAAGACCAACATGGACGAGTTCGCCATGGGCTCCTCCACGGAGAACAGCGCCTACGGCCCGACCGGCAACCCCTGGGACCTCACCCGCATCCCCGGCGGCTCCGGCGGCGGCTCCTCCGCGGCGCTGGCCTCGTACCAGGCGCCGCTGGCCATCGGCACCGACACCGGCGGCTCCATCCGCCAGCCCGCCGCCGTCACCGGCACCGTCGGCGTCAAGCCGACCTACGGCGGGGTCTCCCGCTACGGCATGATCGCCTTCTCCTCCTCCCTCGACCAGGGCGGGCCCTGCGCCCGCACCGTGCTGGACGCCGCCCTGCTGCACGAGGTGATCGCCGGGCACGACCCGCTGGACTCCACCTCCGTCGACGCGCCGGTCCCGGCGGTCGTCGAGGCCGCCCGCAACGGGAACGTGGCGGGCCTGCGCGTCGGTGTGGTGAAGGAGTTCGGCGGCGAGGGCTACCAGGCGGGCGTGATGCGGCGCTTCACCGAGTCGGTGGAGCTGCTGCGCGAACTGGGCGCCGAGATCGTGGAGCTCTCCTGCCCCTCCTTCGACAAGGCGCTCGCGGCGTACTACCTGATCGCGCCGTCGGAGTGCTCCTCCAACCTGGCCCGGTTCGACGCCATGCGCTACGGCCTGCGGGTCGGCGACGACGGTTCCCGCTCCGCCGAGGAGGTCACCTCCCTCACCCGGGAGGCGGGCTTCGGCCCCGAGGTCAAGCGCCGCATCATGCTCGGCACGTACGCGCTGTCCTCCGGTTACTACGACGCCTACTACGGCTCCGCCCAGAAGGTGCGCACCCTCATCAAGCGCGACTTCGAGGCTGCCTTCGGGCAGGTGGACGTGCTCGTCTCGCCGACCACCCCCACCACCGCCTTCCCCATCGGGGAGCGGGCGGACGACCCGATGGCCATGTACCTGGCCGACCTGTGCACCATCCCGGCCAACCTGGCGGGGAACTCCGCCATGTCGCTGCCGTGCGGTCTGGCGCCCGAGGACGGGCTCCCCGTCGGCCTGCAGATCATCGCCCCCGCCATGGCCGACGACCGGCTCTACCGCGTCGGAGCCGCGGTCGAGGCCGCGTTCCACGCCCGGTGGGGCCACCCGCTGCTCGAGGAGGCACCCGCGCTGTGAGCACCCTCAACAAGTACAAGGGATTCCGCAAGAGCAGGCCCGGCCTCTACCTGGCCATCGGCAGCTCGCTCTTCGGCGTCGTCGGCATCGTCAAGCAGGTCCAGCTCGCCCGGCGCGAGACCGACCGGCTCAAGCTCCTGGACGCGGTCGTGTCCGGTGCCGCGGTCCTTACCAACGCCGCCATCCTCGTCCGTGAACTGCGCCGCCTGGACATCGACGACGTCCTCGCCGACGACTGACCGCAGCGCCCGAAAGGTCTGACTCTCCGTGACTGTCACTGAACTGGTGTCGTACGAGGACGCGCTGGCCTCCTACGACCCCGTCATGGGCCTGGAGGTCCATGTCGAACTGGGCACCAGGACCAAAATGTTCTGCGGTTGCTCCACAGCGCTGGGCGCCGAGCCCAACACCCAGACGTGCCCCGTCTGCCTGGGCATGCCCGGCTCGCTGCCGGTCGTCAACGCGACCGCGGTGGAGTCCACCGTCCGGATCGGCCTCGCGCTGAACTGCGAGATCGCCGAGTGGTGCCGGTTCGCCCGGAAGAACTACTTCTATCCGGACATGCCGAAGAACTTCCAGATCTCCCAGTACGACGAGCCGATCGCCTTCGACGGGTACCTCGACGTGCAGCTGGAGGACGGCGAGGTCTTCCGGGTGGAGATCGAGCGCGCCCACATGGAGGAGGACACCGGCAAGTCCACGCACATCGGCGGCGCCACGGGCCGCATCCACGGCGCCTCGCACTCGCTGCTGGACTACAACCGGGCCGGCATCCCCCTGGTCGAGATCGTCACCAGGCCCATCACGGGCGCCGGGGAGCGCGCCCCGGAGGTGGCCCGGGCGTACGTCGCCGAGCTGCGCGAACTGATCCGCGCCCTGGGCGTCTCCGAGGCCCGGATGGAGATGGGGCAGCTGCGCTGCGACGTCAACCTGTCGCTGCGCCCGCACGGGAGGGAGACGTTCGGCACCCGCAGCGAGACCAAGAACGTCAACTCGCTGCGCAGCGTCGAGCGGGCCACCCGTTTCGAGATCCAGCGGCACGCCGCCGTGCTGGACGCGGGCGGGACGATCGTGCAGGAGACCCGCCACTTCCACGAGGACACCGGCTCCACCACCTCCGGCCGCGTCAAGGAGGAGGCGGAGGACTACCGCTACTTCCCCGAGCCGGACCTGGTGCCCGTCGCGCCCGCCCGGGAGTGGGTGGCGGAGCTGCGGACCGGGCTGCCCGAGCTGCCGCGGCTGCGCCGCAACCGGCTGCGCGAGGAGTGGGGCGTCTCGCAGCACGAGATGCAGTCCGTCCTCAACGCGGGCGCCATCGACCTGATCACCGCCACCATGGACGCGGGCGCCCCGGCCGACCAGGCCCGCAAGTGGTGGATGGGTGAGCTGGCCCGCCGGGCGAACGAGCAGGGCACCGAGCTGTCCGCACTGCCCATCACCCCCGCCGAGGTCGCCCGGGTGTGCGCGCTGGTCGCCGAGGGCTCCCTCAACGACAAGCTGGCCCGCCAGGTGATCGAGGGCGTCCTCGCGGGCGAGGGCGGACCGGACGAGGTCGTGGACAAGCGCGGGCTGAAGGTCGTCTCGGACACCGGCGCGCTGAGCGCGGCCGTGGACGAGGCGATCGCCGCCAACGCCGCCGTCGCGGACAAGATCCGCGGCGGCAAGGTGCAGGCGGCCGGCGCGCTCGTCGGTGCCGTGATGAAGGCCACCCGGGGGCAGGCGGACGCCGCCCGGGTGCGGGAACTCATCCTGGAGAAGCTGGGCGGCCAGGGCTGACCCGCGGCACGGGGCGGCGCACTGTTCAAGACCTGCCCACGGCCTGTCCACGGCCCGTCCACGGCTTGTCCCCACGGCCCCCGCGTCCCGTCCGGGCGCGGGGGCCGTGCCGTGCCGCCCCGCGGGGCGGCACGGCGGGTCCGGCGGCATCCCGGGTGCGGAACCCCAGGCGTCCTGAGGGGGCCTCAGGCCCTTTCCGGGCTTTCTGAGGAGGGGCCGGCGGGCTCACCGGTGTCCCGGCCCCGGGGACTAAGGCGGTCGGCGCCGTGAACATCGGGCAGGCTCCCGATGCGCCGGACCCGACTGGGAGACGACGGTGGAGAGCAGCCGCCGGGAACGGAAGGCGGCGACCGTCGACAACCGGGGGGACCGAAGATGCTGGAGTACCGGATACAGCAGGAGCGCGCCGAGGAACTGCGCCGCGAGGCCGACCGGGAACGGCTGGTGCGCGAGGCCACCGCCGCCCGCCGCCGGAGCCGGGCGGAACGGACCGGGGAGCGGCACGGCGGGGAGCGGCACGAGGGGGAGGGACGGCGGAGTCCCAGGCGGTGGATCCGGGCGGCCTGATGCCCCTGGCGACTCCCGCGGCGGCGACCGCCGCCGCGGCCCCGGGGGCGGTCACGCCCGCGGCGAAAACCGTTGCCGGGCTGTCGGACCCCTGTGCGATGCTCGGCCTCGTGGACATGACGAGGGTCAGCCCGGTGTTCGTCGGGCGCGGGGACGAACTGACCGCTCTCACCGGCGCGCTCGCCCGCACCGCCACGGGCGAGCCGCAGGCGGTCGTGGTGGCGGGGGAGGCCGGAGTCGGCAAGACCCGGCTGCTGGAGGAGTTCCTGGCCGCGGCCCGTGCCGCCGGCGCGGTCACGGCCGTCGGCGGCTGTGTCGAGATCGGCGCGGAGGGCCTGCCCTTCGCGCCCGTCTCCACCGTGCTGCGCTCCCTGCACCGCGGGCTCGGCGCGGAACTGACGGCCGCCGCCGCGGGCCAGGAGGGCGAACTGGCCCGGCTGCTGCCCGAGCTGGGCGAGCCCACCCGTGAGTGGCACGAGGAGGACGGCCGGGCCCGGCTGTTCGAGCTGACCGCCCGGCTGCTGGAGTCGCTCTCCAGGGACCGCACCCTCGTCCTCGCCGTCGAGGACCTGCACTGGGCCGACCGCTCCACCCGCGAGCTGCTGGCGTACCTGTTCCGCTCACTGGGCCGGGCCCGGCTGGTCGTCGTCGCCACCTACCGCTCCGACGACATCCACCGCCGCCACCCCCTGCGTCCCTTCCTCGCCGAACTGGACCGGCTGCGCACCGTCCGCCGCATCGAGCTGCCCAGGTTCGGCCGGGAGGAGGTGCGGGCGCAGATGGCCGGCATCCAGGGCGTCGAGGAGCCCGAGCACGAGCTGGTCGAGCAGATCTTCGAACGTTCCGAGGGCATCCCCTTCTTTGTGGAGGAGCTGACGGTCGCCGGCTCCTCCTGCGGCATCAGCGACTCGCTGCGCGATCTGCTGCTGGTCCGGGTCGAGGCGCTGCCGGAGACGGCCGAGCAGGTGGTGCGGACCGCCGCCGAGGGCGGTTCCGCGGTGGAGCACACCCTGCTCGCGGCGGTGGCGCGACTGCCCGAGAACGAACTGATCGAGGCGCTGCGCGCCGCGGTGGGCGCCAACGTCCTCACCCCCACCCAGGACGGCGACGGCTACCGCTTCCGGCACGCGCTGGTGCGCGAGGCCGTCTCGGAGGACCTGCTCCCCGGCGAACGCGTCACCCTCAACCGCCGTTACGCCCAGGCGCTGGAGAACGACCCGGGCCTGGTCCGCACCGACGAGCGGGCCGCCCGTCTGGCCAGCCACTGGTACGCCGCCCGCGACGTGGCCAAGGCGCTGCCCGCCGTGCTGGCGGCCGCGGTCGCGGCCCGGCGGCGCTACGCCTACGCCGAGCAGCTGCGGCTGCTGGACCGGGCGCTGGAGCTGTGGGAGGACGCCTCCTCCGAGACCAGACTCGCCCTGCCGGTCCTCGAACACGCCGAGGTGTACCCGGCCTGCGAGTGCGGGGACGAGGAACTGCGCTATCTGGACCTGCTGGCCGAGACGGTGACCGCCGCCCGGCTGTCGGGCGAGCGCAAGCGGGCGCAGGTGGTCGTCAAGCAGGCCCTGCGGCTGCTGGACGAGGAGAAGGAGCCGCTGCGGGCGGCCTGGTTCTGGACGTGGCGCTCCAAGGTCGCCGAGACCAGCTCCCAGGGCGACGGCTGGGCGGAGCTGGCCCGGGCCCAGGAGCTGGTGCGCGGACTGCCGCCCTCCCCGGTCCACGCCGAGGTGCTGGCCTTCGCCGCGGCCTGGGGCGCCGTCCACGAGCCCGGCCCCGAGGCACTCACCACCGCACGGCGCGCCGTGGAACTGGCCGCCCTGGTGGGGGCCGGGAGCACCGAACTGCACGCCCGGCTCACCCTGGGCCGGCTGCGGGTCTCCGCGGGGGACGTGACGGGCGGGCTCGCCGAGATGGCGTCGGCCGTCCGGCGGGTCGTCGAGCAGGGCGAGGTCTCCGTGATGGGGCGCTGCCACGTCAACCTGTCGGACACCCTGGAGGAGGTGGGCCGTTCGGCACAGGCCCTGGAGGTGGTGGCGGAGGGCCTGCGGGTCGCCCACCGCTTCGGCCTGCGGGACACCCGGGCCTGGCTGCACGGCAACCAGGCCGAGTCGCTGACCGCGCTGGGCCGCTGGACGGAGGCCGACGCGGCGCTGGCCGCCACCGGCAGACTGGCGTACGGCGCCAAGCCGCGCGGCGCCGCCGCCCTGGGCGCCGCCCATCTCGCCCTCCGCCGGGGCGATGTGGACCTGGCCGCCCGGAAACTGGCCGAGGCATGGTCGCACTACGGCACCCACGACCCGCAGCCGCAGTACGTCATTCCGCTCGCCCGGGTGGGGCTGGAGATCGAGGCGGCCCGCGGCCGGCCGCTGGAGGCCCGGCGGATCCTGGCGGAGGCACTGGAGCGGGGCTTCCCCCTCTCCACCGAGCGCTACGCCTGGCAGCTGCTGTACG
The DNA here is from genome assembly GCF_002794255.1 of Streptomyces carminius. Taxonomy (GTDB): domain Bacteria; phylum Actinomycetota; class Actinomycetes; order Streptomycetales; family Streptomycetaceae; genus Streptomyces; species Streptomyces carminius. The sequence continues at coordinate 30,455 of NZ_PGGW01000060.1, read as the reverse complement.
CCGGGCTGTCGGTCGAGGCGGACACCCGCGGGCTGCCCGCCGCCGAGGAGGGCCGGGCCCGTGTCATGGCGCGGATCCGCCGGGCGGCCCGGCGGCTGCCGCGGCTGGTGCCGGTGTGGGCGGCGTACGGGCTGCTGGTGGACGCCGAACTGCTGCGGGCCGAGGGCCGGGACGACCCGGACCGCTGGGCCGAGGCGGTGGCCGCCTTCGAGCGGGTGGAGCGGCCCTACCGGCTGGCCCAGGCGCGGTACCGCTGGGCGGAGGCACTGCTGGACCAGGGGCGGGAGCGGGAGAGGGCCGCGGAGCTGCTGGCCCTGGCGTACGGTACGGCGCTGCGGCTGGGCGCCGTACCGCTGGGCGAGCGGATCGGGCAGCTGGCCGGGCGGGCCCGCGTCCCGCTGAAGGCACCCGGCACCGGCGGATGCGGCAGCGGCGGGAACGGCCGCGGCGGCGGGACGGCGCCGCCGGAACCTCCGGCGGATCCGGTGGAGTCCTTCGGCCTGACCCGGCGTGAGCGGGACGTGCTGCGCCTGGTGGCGGCGGGGCGCAGCAACCGGCAGATAGCCGAGGAACTGTTCATCTCGCCGAAGACGGCCAGTGTGCACGTCTCCAACATCCTGGCGAAGCTGGAGGTCTCCGGGCGCGGTGAGGCGGCGGCGATGGCGCACCGGCTGCGGCTGGTGGAGCCGGTGGGCGAGGCCGGGCGCGCGGCGGTGGGATGAGGCGGACCGGACCGGCGCGGAGGGCGGGCCGGGCCTCCGCTACGGAGCCGGGTCCGGTCCCGGGCCCGGCTCCGGGGCGGGGTCCGTCTCCTCCGCCGGCACCGGGCGCGGCGGCCTTATCAGGACGCAGCCGGAGCTGAGGTCGATCGGGCCGCAGCCCGGCTCGTGGGCACCCTCGTCGAACCGGGTGCTCTCCAGCCGCTGACGTTCGTCCTCGGCATGGCGCTGCCCGGGGTTGAACAGCTCGTCGACCAGATTGAACATCAGCTGACCTCCAGCTTCAGAATGCGGTCGTCGTCCTCTCCGGGCGTACCGCGCGAGTCGGTCTCGCTGGTGACCAGCCACAGCCCGCCGTCCCCGTCGGGGACCACCGTTCGCAACCGCCCGTACTCACTTTCCAGGAACGCCTGGGGATCCGCCACTGTTTCCTCCCCCTTCAGGGGGACCCGCCAGAGCCGTTCGCCGCGCAGGGCCGCCAGCCACACCGAGCCGTTCGCGACGGCGATGCCGCTGGGGGAGGCCTCGGCGGGCTCCCACTGCGCCACGGGGTCGATGAAACCCTCCTCGCCGGCCCTGCCCTCCGCCTCGGGCCAGCCGTAGTTCCCGCCGGGCCGGATCAGGTTCAGCTCGTCCCAGGTGTTCTGGCCGAACTCCGAGGCCCACAGCCGCTTGTCGGCGTCCCAGTCCAGCCCCTGGACGTTACGGTGGCCCCAGGAGTAGACCACCGAGTCGGCCTCGGGGTTGCCGTGGCCGGGAGGTTCGCCGTCCGGCGTCATGCGCAGGATCTTGCCGCCGAGGGACTCCCGGTCCTGGGACAGGCTCCGGTCCCCGGAGTCGCCCGTCCCCGCGTAGAGCATCCGGTCCGGGCCGAAGGCGATCCGCCCGCCGTTGTGGATCATCCCCTTGGGGATGCCGCGCAGGACCGTGCTGGGCGCGTCCAGTTGCCGGCCCGCCTCCCGGTCCGCGTCGTAGCGCATGCGTACGATCCGGTTGTCGGAGGCGCTGGTGAAGTACGCGTAGACATAGCGGTCCTCGGCGAAGTCCGGGGAGAGGGCGATGCCCAGCAGGCCGCCCTCGCCGTCCGGGTCGACCCCGGGCACCGAGCCCAGCTCGGTGGTCCTACCGGTCCCGGCGTCCACCCGGGAGACGGTGCCCTCGTCCCGGGAGGAGACCAGCAGGTCGCCGTCCGGCAGCGGGGCGAGCCCCCAGGGCGACTTCAGACCCGTCGCGACGGTCTCCACGACCTTCACCGACCCCTCGGCGGGCGCGGCGGAGGCGCCGGGGGAGCGGGAGGTCTCCCCGGAGGGCCCCGGGGTGGCGGAACCCGTCGCGTTCCCGCGGTCCGCGGAATCCCCGCCGCCGCCGGTGCAGCCCGCCGCCAGCAGCGCGAGCCCGGCGAGACAGGCGGCCGCCCCGCGCGGGCGCGGCCGCGCGAGCGGTCGGAGGGACAGGGAGCGGCTTCGCACCATCAGCGCGCCTTTCGACAGCTTCAGTCGGGTCCGGTCGACTGGTTCGTCCGGCTTCGGTCTGCGTTCTGCGTTCTGTGCTCTGTGGTTCGTGTTTCGTGTTTCGTGCTCTGCGTGCTCCGGAGCCGCGGCACACGGCGCGCGCCGCGGGACCCGTACACCCGACCGTACGCCGGGAGGGCGCCCGGTGTTCCCGGTCCGGCCCGGTGAGTGTCCGGCGGGTTCAGTCCCACGACCCCTGGGCGGCGGGCAGGGCGGCGATCTCCGCCAGGTCCCCGGCGGTGAGCCGCAGTCCGGCCGCCGCGGCGTTCTCCACCGCCCAGCGCTCCTTCTTGGCGCCCGGCACCGGCACCACATGCCGCCCCTGCGCCAGCAGCCAGGCCAGCGCCACCTGCGCCGAAGTGGCACCGTCGTGCCGTGCCGCGACCCGCCGCAGCCCGGCGACGATCGGCTGGTTGGCGGCCATCATCTCGGCGGTGAACCGCGGGTGCCGGGCCCGTACGTCGTCGGGCTCGAAGCCGCCGCCCACGGTCAGGGTGCCGGTCAGGAAGCCGCTGCCCAGCGGCATCGCGGCCAGGAAACCGATGCCGCGCGCCTCGCACCACGGCAGCAGCGACCCCAGCGCCTCCCGGGACCACACCGACAGTTCGGCCTCCACACAGCTCACCGGGAAGACCTGCTGGATCCGCTCCAGCTGCCGGATCGTCTCCTGGTACGGCGGCGTGGACGCCGCCCGCCGCCGGGCCCGCACACCCACCGCGCACAGCCCCAGCGAGCGCACCTTGCCCGCCGCGACCAGCTCGGCCATCGCGCCCCAGGTCTCCTCGACCGGCACCTCGGGATCGGCGCGGTGGAGCTGGTAGAGGTCGATCACATCGGTCTGCAGCCGCCGCAGCGAGGCGTCACAGGCCCGCTTCACGTAGCCGGGGCGCCCGTTGGCCACCAGATGCTGCTCGCCGACCAGCAGCCCGCACTTGGTCGAGACGAACGCCTCCGCGCGGCGCTTGGCGAGCACCCGGCCGAGCAGCAGCTCGTTGGTGAACGGCCCGTACATGTCGGCGGTGTCGAGCAGTGTCACCCCGCGGTCGAGCGCGGCGTGCACCGTGCGCAGTGAGGACTCGCCGTCCTGTTCCGACGTGGTGTAGGCCCAGCTCATCGGCATGCAGCCGAGTCCGACGGCACCCACCTCCAGCGCCGCCGCCCCGATCGTCCTGCGCTCCACCTGGACGTGCTCCCTCCCTCGCCCCACCGGGGCGCGTCCCAACCTAACGGGTGACCCGCGGACGCCTCCCAAGGGCCCGGCACAGCCTCCCGGGCGGGATCGCCGGGGACTCCCGCACGGTCCGCAGCCCGCGCACGGCCCCCCGGGGCAGCCTCGGAACGGCTCGAAGAGCCTCCGGGATAGCCTTCGGCCATGGCTTCCGCAGATGTCTGGCTGCCCGTCCCGCCCGCCGAGATCGGCGGTCTGCCGGACTCCCTCCACTACGTCCGGTGGGATGGCGAGGAGGAGTTCCCGGCGGATCCCGCGCGCTGCGTCTTCTACGCCGTCCCCTATCTGAAGGGTTCGGAGGTCGCGGTGCGGCCACTGGCGCACATGCCGGACGTACGGGTGGTGCAGACGCTCACCGCGGGCATCGACCATGTGGCGTCCGCCGTGCCGGGACTGCCCCGGGGCGCGGTACTGTGCAACGCCCGCGGTGTGCACGACGCCGGCACCGCCGAGCTCGCGCTCACCCTCGCCCTCGCCTCGCTGCGCGGCGTTCCCGGCTTCGTCCGCGCCCAGGACGAGGGCCGGTGGACACCGGGCTTCCGGCCGGCCCTCGCCGACCGGACCGCGCTGATCGTCGGCTACGGCGCCATCGGCGCCGCCGTCGAGGAACGGCTCGTCCCCTTCGAGGTGGAAGCCGTCCACCGGGTCGCCCGTACCGCCCGTGAGGCCCGGCGCGGCCCGGTGCACGCCCTCGCCGAACTGCCCCGGCTGCTGCCCGGGGCCGACGTGGTGTTCCTGACCGTCCCGCTGACCGAGGCCACCCGCGACCTGGTGGACGCGGACTTCCTGGCCCGGATGAAGGACGGCGCGCTGCTGGTGAACGTCGCCCGCGGTGCCGTCGTGGACACCGGGGCGCTCCTGGCCGAGCTGGAGTCCGGGCGGCTGCGGGCCGCGCTGGACGTCACCGACCCCGAGCCGCTGCCCGCGGAGCATCCGCTGTGGCGGGCACCGGGTGTGCTGATCACCCCTCATGTCGGGGGCCCGACCTCCGCCTTCCTGCCGCGGGCCAAGCGACTGCTCCGCTCCCAGCTGCGGCTTTTCGCGGCGGGTGAACCCCTGGAGCATGTCGTCGCGGTGGCGGGGGAAGCCGGGTAGGAGTAACCGGGCGGGAAACCGGTCAGGGGGAAGACCACCCCAACGGGTGCCGTACGCTCCGGATACGGGCAACTGCGCATTGTATCTGCGATGCTGTTGTTCGTCACGCTGTGTAGAGGTGCTATGTCCCTGAGTGACTGACCTGGTGTATCGTCCGGTCCGGGGGCGTACCAGACCACGAGGGGGGACGGGCGACATGCACGGCCACCAGGCGAACTGCCGGACACATGACCAGTGTCGGACGGGGCGTCGGCCCGCGGGGCGACCCGCGACGCCGCGCACAGAGCCGCACACGGCACCACACACGACACCGCACGCGACGCCGCGGACGGTGCTCCGGACGGTGCTCCGGACACGAACGCGCCGCGCGCCGTATCCGGGAGCGCCGCGATGAGCGCCCGCGGAGCGGGGGACCGGGTCGGCGGGCTCTCCCGGTTCGCCCTGGCCGCCGTGTGCGGGGTGTACGCGACGGGCGCGGCGCTCGGCTGGGGATCGGAGAGCGTGGCACTGGTCATGGGTGACTTCGGGCTGAGCCTCGCGGCCTTCACCGCGGCGGGCTCCTGTCTGCACTACGCCCGCACCCACCCCGGCAACCCGTTCCGGCCCGCCTGGGCGATGTTCGCGCTCTCCTCGGCGATGGCCGGACTGGGCAACGGGGTGTGGGGCTGGTACGAGGTGGTGCTGGACACCTCCGTGCCCAGCCCCTCGGCCGCGGACTTCTGCTTCCTGCTCTTCGCGCCGCCGGCCATCGTCGGACTGCTGGTACTGGCCAAGCGCCCGGTCAGCCGGGCGGGCTGGACGTGCCTGGCCCTGGACGCCTGGCTGATCGGCGGATCGCTGCTGACCCTGTCCTGGAGTCTGGCGCTCGACCACCCCTCGTACTGGCAGGGCGAGTCGCTCGCGCTGGTCGCCCTCTCCCTCGCCTATCCCCTGATGGACATCGTGCTGATCAGCATGGTCCTCGTCCTGCACTTCCGCCGCTCCGCCGCCCACCGCTCGGCGGTCAACACCGTCATCGGGGCCCTCGCCCTCACCGTCCTGTGCGACGCCCTGTTCACCTCGCCCCTGCTGCGGGAGAACTACTCCTCGGGCCAGCTCCTCGACGCGGGCTGGTTCGCCGGCTCCCTGCTGCTGGCGTACGCGCCCTGGGTCGGCGGCCGGGAGGGCGGCGGGTGGCTGCGCGGCGCGGACCGTCCGGCCGCCCGCGCCGGCTCCCGGCCGGACTTCCGGCGGGCGGTCCGGCCAACCGCCCCGGCGGGCGCCGCCACGGCGGGTTCACTGGCAGCCCTCACGCCGTACCTCGCCGCCGCCGTGTGCACCCTGGGCATCCTCTACAACGTCCGTGACGGCGGGGCCCTGGACAAGGTGGTGCTGCTGACCGGCTGCACCGTCGTGCTGGCCCTGGTGGTGCGACAGGGCATCATGCTGGTGGACAACATCCACCTCACCCAGGAACTGGCCCAGAAGGAGAACCACTTCCGGTCCCTGGTGCAGGGGTCCAGCGATGTCATCATGATCGCCTCTCCGGCCGGGATGCTGCGCTACGTCTCCCCGGCCGCCGCGGGCGTCTACGGCCGTGAGCCGGACAGGCTGGTCGGCTCCGAACTCGCCTCCCTGATCCACCCCGAGGACCTCGGCCGGGTCCTGCACGAGATCCGCCGCTTCCTCGCCACCCCACCCGAGGAGGAGCCCTCGGCCCGTATCGAGTGCCGCATCCGGCACGCCTCGGGGCGGTGGCTCAACGTGGAGTCGACGGTCAACCGCCACCAGGGCGGCCTGATCTTCAACAGCCGCGACGTGACCGAGCGGGTGCGGCTCCAGGCACAGCTCCAGCACAACGCCTCCCACGACCCGCTGACCGATCTGCCCAACCGGGCGCTGTTCACCGAGCGGGTGCGCCAGGCGCTCGGCGGCCGACGCCGCGGCGACGCCGAGGCGGGCCACACGGCGGTGCTCTACATCGACCTCGACGGCTTCAAGGCCGTCAACGACACCATCGGCCACCAGGCGGGCGACGAGCTGCTGATCCACGCGGCCCGCCGGCTGCGGGAGGCGGTGCGGGCCGGGGACACCGCCGCCCGGCTCGGCGGTGACGAGTTCGCCGCCCTCGTCGTCGGGGACGGCGAGTGCGACCGGGCCGAGCGCGAGTACCGCGTCCTGGAGATCGCCGAGCGGCTGCGCACGGCCCTCTCACGGCCCTACCGCATCGAGAGCGGCGAGGTACGGGTCGCCGCCTCCATCGGGGTGGCCTTCGCCGAGCCCGGGGTGACCCCGGCCGTCCTGATGCGCCATGCCGATCTGGCGATGTACCGCGCCAAGCAGGCCGGCAAGAACCGCGTCGAGCTGTACGCGCCCCAGCCGCAGGCCGAGGCCGTCCGCCGCGCCGAGCTGACCACCGACCGGCTGCGCGGGGCGCTGGCCGAGAGCGAGTTCGCGCTGCTCCACCAGCCCGTGGTCGAGCTCGCCGGCGGCCGGATCACCTCGGTCGCCGCCCAGCCCCGCAGGCGTTCCGCCCGGGGCATCCTCTTCCCACCCGCCGGCGCCCCGCACGCCCCGCACCCCGTCGGCGGGGGCGGGACGGCCGAGCCGGTGCCCTGGCTGCTGCGCAGGGCCGTCGAACAGGCCGCGGAGCGGCACCGCGAGGGCTTCCCCGTGCCGGTGTCCGTACGGCTGGACACCCGCCGGCTCACCGACCGCTCGACCACCCCGGCGATCGTCGAGTCCCTGCTGTCCCACCACGGGCTGCCGCCCGATGCCCTCCTCATCGAGCTGTCCGACAGCGATCCGCGGGTCTCCCTGGACGAGCTGGAGCTGTGGGTCACGGCGCTGCGGAGGCTCGGTGTCGGCATCGTCCTGGACGGTTTCGGCGGTGGTCACGGCGCCCTGGCCGCGCTGCGCAGGCTGCCGGCCGACGCCCTGCGCCTGGACCGCGCCCTGGTGGACGGGATCACGGAGTCCGCCAGAGTGCGCAAAATCACCTCCGGGCTGCTGCGGATCGCCGAGGACCTCGGCATGACCTCCGTGGCCGACGGAGTGGACCACTCCGAGCAGGCCGCCGCACTGCGGGCCCTGGGCTGCACCCACGCCCAGGGAGCGGCCTTCGCCAAGCCGCTGGACGAACACCGGCTGCGCCGGGCCCTGGTCCGGGGCCGCTATCCGGTCGGTGCGGAACAGCACCCGCAGGGCGCCGCCCGCTCGGTGGTGGTCGCCGGTTCCCTGCCCGTACGCAGGGGCGGAGCCGCCGGACCGGACCCGGTGGCGCATCCTCCGCTGCGCTCGAATAGTGAGACTTCCGTCCCACCGACTTGACACCCCAGGCGTCACCGGAGGAAGGTCAATGACATGCGCACCCGAATTCTCGTACTTGGCCGGCGCGTCGACTGACCCCGGGGCCGACCGCCCCGTGGACGACAGCGACGCGCTCCCCTCGCCTGCCTGACGGCACGAGGGGTTTTTTGTTGCACCAGCAGTCGAGCGGAAGCCGGTACAACGGTACGAACCGGTGCACGACCGGCTCCGGGCCGACAGGCGACCGACCCACCAGCCATCCCACCACGAGTCTTCAGACCCTCACTCCCCGAGAAGAGACAGCGATGACCGAGCAGGCCACCGGGGCCCCCCGCCCGCAGCCGCGGGCCCGTACCGGAGGGGCGCAGCCCCAGACCGTCACCGTCGAGCACGTCACGGGCGCCCAGGCCCTCATCCGCTCTCTCGAGGAAGTCGGCGCCGACACGGTATTCGGTATCCCCGGTGGCTGCATCCTGCCCGCATACGACCCGCTGATGGACTCCACCAGGGTGCGCCACGTGCTCGTCCGCCACGAGCAGGGTGCCGGACACGCCGCCACCGGCTACGCCCAGGCCACCGGCCGGGTCGGGGTCTGCATGGCCACCTCCGGTCCCGGCGCCACCAATCTGGTCACCCCCATCGCCGACGCCCACATGGACTCCGTCCCGCTGGTCGCGATCACCGGGCAGGTGGTCTCCAAGTCGATCGGCACCGACGCCTTCCAGGAAGCCGACATCTGCGGCATCACCATGCCGATCACCAAGCACAACTACCTGGTGACCGACCCGGCCGACATCCCGCGGGTGATCGCGGAGGCCTTCCACATCGCCGCGACCGGCCGCCCCGGCCCGGTTCTGGTGGACATCGCCAAGGACGCCCTGCAGGCCCGGACGACCTTTTCCTGGCCGCCGGCCGCCGACCTGCCCGGCTACCGTCCGGTGACCAAGCCGCACGCCAAGCAGATCCGCGAGGCCGCCCGGCTGGTCGCCGAGGCCCGCCGTCCGGTGCTGTACGTCGGCGGCGGCGTGCTGAAGGCGGGGGCCACCACCGAGCTGAAGGTGCTCGCCGAGCTGACCGGTGCCCCCGTCACCACCACCCTGATGGCGCTCGGCGCGTTCCCCGACAGCCACCCGCAGCATCTGGGCATGCCCGGCATGCACGGCACCGTCGCCGCCGTCACCGCCCTGCAGAAGGCCGACCTGATCGTCGCGCTCGGCGCCCGCTTCGACGACCGCGTCACCGGCAAACTGGACTCCTTCGCGCCGTACGCGAAGATCGTGCACGCCGACATCGACCCGGCCGAGATCGGCAAGAACCGCACCGCCGACGTCCCGATCGTCGGCGACGCCCGCGAGGTCATCGCCGACCTGGTGGTGGCCGTCCGCGCCGAGCACGAGGCGGGCCGCACCGGCGACTACACCGAGTGGTGGCAGCAGCTGAACCGCTGGCGCGAGACCTACCCGCTCGGCTACGACCTGCCCGAGGACGGCTCCCTGTCCCCGCAGCAGGTCATCGAGCGCATCGGCGCGCTGGCCCCGGAGAGCACGATCTTCACCGCCGGCGTCGGCCAGCACCAGATGTGGGCCGCCCACTTCGTCAAGTACGAGAAGCCCGGCACCTGGCTCAACTCCGGCGGCCTGGGCACCATGGGCTACGCCGTCCCGGCCGCGCTCGGCGCCAAGGCCGGCGCCCCGGAGCGCACCGTCTGGGCGATCGACGGCGACGGCTGCTTCCAGATGACCAACCAGGAACTGGTCACCGCCGCGCTCAACGGCATCCCGATCAAGGTCGCGATCATCAACAACGGGGCCCTCGGGATGGTCCGCCAGTGGCAGACCCTCTTCTACAACCAGCGCTACTCCAACACCGTGCTGCACAGCGGCCCGGGTGAGCAGGGGGAGCAGGGCGAGCCGGGGGAGGGCGCCGCCCAGCAGCCCAGGGGCACCCGCGTCCCCGACTTCGTGAAGCTGGCGGAGGCCATGGGCTGCGTCGGCATCCGCTGCGAGGACCCCGCCCAGCTGGACGCGGTGATCGAGAAGGCCAACGCCATCAACGACCGCCCCGTCGTCGTCGACTTCGTCGTCCACGAGGACGCGATGGTCTGGCCGATGGTCGCGGCGGGCACCTCCAACGACGAGGTCATGGCGGCGCGCGGCGTCCGTCCCGACTTCGGCGACAGCGACGACTGAAGCCCTCACAGAGGAACGGAGCACCACGCCCGATGTCCAAGCACACGCTCTCCGTCCTGGTGGAGAACACCCCCGGCATCCTCGCCCGGATCGCCGCGCTCTTCTCCCGGCGGGGCTTCAACATCGACTCGCTCGCCGTCGGCGTCACCGAGCACCCCGACATCTCCCGCATCACCATCGTGGTGAACGTCGAGGACCTCCCGCTGGAGCAGGTCACCAAGCAGCTCAACAAGCTCGTCAACGTGCTGAAGATCGTCGAGCTGGAGCCGTCCTCCGCCGTCCAGCGGGAACTCGTTCTGGTGAAGGTCCGCGCCGACAACGGGACCCGCTCGCAGATCGTCGAGATCGTCCAGCTCTTCCGCGCCAAGACCGTCGACGTCTCCCCTGAGGCCGTCACCATCGAGGCGACCGGCGGCGGGGACAAGCTGGAGGCCATGCTCAAGATGCTGGAGCCCTTCGGCATCAAGGAGCTGGTCCAGTCCGGCACCATCGCGATCGGCCGCGGCGCGCGCTCGATCACCGACCGCTCGCTGCGCGCCCTGGACCGGACCGCATAGCGAGACCGGCACCCGTCCCCGCCCGCCCCGGCATACGGTGGCCCTGACGGCGGTCCCGGGGACGGGCCGATCGCATCCCTGACTCGTACGGCAAGACCCCCGTACAGCAAGAACAAGGAGATATCCGAAGTGGCCGAGCTGTTCTACGACGACGACGCCGACCTGTCCATCATCCAGGGCCGCAAGGTCGCGGTCCTGGGGTACGGCAGCCAGGGCCACGCCCACGCCCTGTCGCTGCGCGACTCGGGCGTCGACGTCCGGGTCGGCCTCCCCGAGGGCTCCAAGTCCCGTGCCAAGGCCGAGGAGCAGGGGCTGCGCGTGGTCACCCCGGCCGAGGCCGCCGCCGAGGCCGACGTGATCATGGTCCTGGTGCCGGACCCGATCCAGGCGAAGGTCTACGAGGAGTCCATCGCCCCGAACCTCAAGGACGGCGACGCCCTCTTCTTCGGCCACGGCTTCAACATCCGCTTCGGCTTCATCAAGCCCCCGGCCGGGGTGGACGTGTGCATGGTGGCCCCCAAGGGCCCGGGCCACCTGGTCCGCCGCCAGTTCGAGGAGGGCCGCGGCGTGCCGTGCATCGCGGCCGTCGAGCAGGACGCCACCGGCAGCGCCTTCCCGCTGGCCCTGTCGTACGCCAAGGGCATCGGCGGCACCCGGGCCGGCGTCATCAAGACCACCTTCACCGAGGAGACCGAGACCGACCTGTTCGGCGAGCAGGCCGTGCTGTGCGGCGGTGCCTCGGCGCTGGTGAAGGCGGGCTTCGAGACCCTGGTCGAGGCCGGCTACCAGCCGGAGATCGCCTACTTCGAGTGCCTCCACGAGCTGAAGCTGATCGTGGACCTGATGTACGAGGGCGGCCTGGGCAAGATGCGCTGGTCGGTCTCCGAGACCGCCGAGTGGGGCGACTACGTCACCGGCCCGCGGATCATCAACGAGAACACCAAGGCCGAGATGAAGAAGGTCCTCACCGAGATCCAGGACGGCACCTTCGCGAAGAACTGGATGGCCGAGTACGGTGCCGGCCTGCCCAAGTACAACGAGTACAAGAAGGCCGACTCCGACCACCTGCTGGAGACCACCGGCCGTGAGCTGCGCAAGCTCATGAGCTGGGTCGGCGACGAGGACTGAGCCGGACCCGTCCGCAGGTGGGAGCGGCGTCCGGCCGCCCGGCGAGCGGCCCCGGTGACCGGTCACCGGGGCCGCCCCTCCGTGGCTAGACTGCACAGCACAACAAGCGCGTCCAGGCTCACAGCGTCGTGCGTCTCCACGCGGCTGCCCACCTCCACCGACCGGCCGTCGGGACGCGGCCGTACCACGGACCAGTGAGGACTGAAGAGCGAAGTGAGCAAACCCGTAGTACTCATCGCCGAAGAACTCTCCCCGGCCACGGTTGACGCCCTTGGCCCGGACTTCGAGATCCGGCACTGCAACGGAGCCGACCGCGCGGAACTGATCCCCGCCATCGCCGATGTCGACGCCATCCTGGTGCGCAGTGCCACCAAGGTGGACGCCGAGGCGATCGCCGCCGCCAGGCGGCTGAAGGTCATCGCCCGCGCGGGGGTCGGCCTGGACAACGTCGACGTCTCCGCCGCCACCAAGGCCGGCGTGATGGTCGTCAACGCGCCGACCTCCAACATCGTCACCGCCGCCGAACTGGCCTGCGGCCTGCTGATCTCCACCGCCCGCAACATCCCGCAGGCGAACACCGCCCTGAAGAACGGCGAGTGGAAGCGCAGCAAGTACACCGGCGTGGAGCTTTCCGAGAAGACCCTCGGTGTCGTCGGCCTCGGCCGTATCGGCGTCCTGGTCGCCCAGCGCATGTCGGCCTTCGGTATGAAGATCGTCGCGTACGACCCGTACGTGCAGCCCGCGCGCGCCGCCCAGATGGGCGTCAAGCTGCTCTCCCTGGACGAGCTGCTGGAGGTGTCGGACTTCATCACCGTCCACCTCCCCAAGACCCCCGAGACCCTCGGCCTGATCGGCGACGAGGCGCTGCACAAGGTCAAGCCCGAGGTGCGGATCGTCAACGCCGCGCGCGGCGGCATCGTCGACGAGGCGGCCCTGCTCTCGGCGCTGAAGGAGGGCCGGGTCGCCGGCGCCGGTCTGGACGTGTACACCTCCGAGCCGTGCACGGACTCCCCGCTGTTCGCCTTCGACAGCGTCGTGTGCACCCCCCACCTGGGCGCCTCCACCGGCGAGGCGCAGGAGAAGGCGGGTATCGCGGTCGCCAGGTCGGTGCGGCTGGCGCTGGCCGGCGAGCTGGTCCCGGACGCGGTCAACGTCCAGGGCGGCGTGATCGCCGAGGAGGTGCGGCCCGGACTGCCGCTGGCCGAGCGGCTGGGCCGGATCTTCACCGCGCTGGCCGGCGAGGTCGCCGTCCGCCTCGACGTCGAGGTCTACGGCGAGATCACCCAGCACGACGTCAAGGTGCTGGAGCTCTCCGCGCTCAAGGGCGTCTTCGAGGACGTGGTGGCCGAGACGGTCAGCTATGTCAACGCGCCGCTGTTCGCCCAGGAGCGAGGTGTGGAGATCCGGCTGACCACCAGCTCGGAGTCCCCGGAGCACCGCAACGTGGTGACCGTGCGCGGCACCCTGGGCAGCGGCGAGGAGGTCTCGGTCTCCGGCACCCTGTCCGGTCCCAAGCACCTGCAGAAGATCGTCGCGGTCGGCGAGTACGACGTCGACCTGGCGCTCGCCGAGTACATGGCGTTCCTGCGCTACACCGACCGCCCCGGTGTGGTCGGCACCATCGGCCGCATCCTGGGCGGGTCCGGCATCAACATCGCAGGCATGCAGGTCTCCCGCTCCGAGGAGGGCGGGGAGGCGCTGGTGGCCCTCACCGTCGACGGGCCCATCCCGGCCCCGGTGCTCACCGAGATCGCGGACGAGATCGGCGCCACCTCGGCCCGCTTCGTCAACCTGGAGGACTGACCACCGGACGGTCCGCCACGGCGGCCCCGGCACGGACATCCGTGCCGGGGCCGCCGCCTTGCCGCCGCCTCGGCCGACGCCCTTCCGCCGTCAGCTCTCCAGCAGCCGTACGGTCTTGAGCGCCATGTGCAGCAGCAGCCGGTCCTCGCCGTCGCCCAGGTCGAGGCCGGTGAGCCGTTCCACCCGCGACAGCCGGTAGTACAGCGTCTGCCGGTGAACGCCGAGCGCCGCCGCGGTGCGGCCCGCCTGCCCCGCGTGGTCGAGGAACACCTCCACGGTGCGGGCCAGCTCCCGGCGGCCGGGTTCCAGCAGGGCCCGGACCGCCGCGTCCGGCGGTCCGGCGGGCGTACCCGGGGAGGCCCCGGGCGGAGCGGCGAGTGCGGTCAGCATCCGGTAGGGCCCTATCCGGTCCCAGTGCGCGACCGGCCCGAGACGGCTCTCCGCCCGTGCGGCCCGGGCCGCGGCCAGCGCCTGCCGCCAGGCGCCGGGCACTCCGGCCAGCCCCGCGCAGGGCGCGCCGATCCCCGCCACCCTCCCGCTCCGGCCGGTGCCCCCGCTCCCGCCGTCCCGGCCGTCCCCGCCGCCACCTCCGCCACCTCCGCCGGTGTACGGCGTGCGCAGCAGCCGCTCGGCTGCCGCACCGGCCGGGTCGGGACCGCCGGGTGAGAGCAGCCGGACGAGAACGGCCAGCCCCTCGCCCGGCGGGTGCGGCCCCACTCCGGGCACCGCACAGGCCGCGACCGCGCCCGGCAGCGCGCCGGGGATCCCCCCGCCGGTACGGGCGTCCCGCTCCCGTCCGGCCCCGTCCCAGGGCAGCACGGCCACCACCGCCAGCGGCCCGGCCGCCACTTCGCCCAGTTCCCCGGCCAGTCCGGTCTCCGCCGCCGCCCGGTGCCCGCCGGCCGCGGTCAGCAGGGTGCGCAGCAGCCGGCCCAGCCGGGCGTCCACCCGTGACTCGGCGGCCAGGAGGGCGCCGACGCGATCGGCGGCGGCCCGTACGTCGGCCAGCCGGGGGTCGGTCAGCTCCAGCGCCCCGTCGTCCAGCAGCCAGATGTAGCCGAGAAGCACCCCGCCGTGCCGCACCGGCACACAGATCCGGCCCCGCAGCACACCGGCCGACGGATCGGGTGGAATCCGCACGGGCCCCACCGCGCGGGTGATGCCGAAGCTCTCGAACCAGGACCGTACCCGGGCGGTCGAGCGGCGCCGGAGGATCGAGCGGGCCCGGACCGGGTCCAGCAGCGGGTCCGCGCCCTCTCCGTCGCCGTCCTCCCCGCCCTTCCCGCCGTCGCTGTCGCCGCCGCCGTCCTCGCCACCGCCGTGGGCTCCGAAGGCGATCAGCGCGAAGTCGCGGTCCTCCAGGGTCGCGGGTGTGCCCAGGAGGGCGGTCACCTCGTCGACCAGTGTCTGGTAGTCCTCACGCATCCCCCGTGCCGCCTTCCGCTTCCCGGGCCGCCACGGCCGTGCTCCCCGTGGCCGCCGCGGACCCCACCATTGTCGTACAGATGTCTGAGATCCGGACCACGGATGCGTGACAGCTGTCGATGGCGGGCAACCGGAGCGTTCCCTAGGTTCGACGGTGACGGCGGGGAACCGCACCCGCCGGCCCGACAACCCCCGAGTACCGTCCGAGGAGGTGCCCCGTGCTGGGTCCCGTGCTCCTCGCGGCCGCCCGCAGCGACAGCATCCGCCGCGCCGTCTCGGCCGCGCCGGTCACCCGTCCCGTGGTGGACCGCTTCATCGCCGGAGAGCGCCTGGACCAGGCCATGGCGGCGGTCCGCTCACTCACCGCCCGGGGCCTGGAGGTGACCCTCGACCATCTGGGCGAGGACGTCACCGACCGCACCGAGGCCCTGCGCGCCCGTGACGCCTACCTGGCCCTGGCCGGGGCCCTGCGGGAGGCGGGGCTGGGGGCCCGGGTCGAGATGTCGGTGAAGCTCTCCGCCTTCGGCCAGGCCCTGCCGGGCGGCGACGACCTCGCCTACGCCAACGTCCTGCCGGTCGTCGAGGCCGCGGCGGAGGTCGGCACGACCGTCACCCTGGACATGGAGGACCACACCACGGCCGACTCCACCCTGGCGGTCCTGGCGCGGCTGCGCGAGCGCTTCCCCGCCACCGGCGCCGTGCTGCAGAGCTGCCTGCACCGCACCGAGGACGACTGCCGGGAACTGGCCGGCGAGGGCTCCCGGGTGCGCCTGGTGAAGGGCGCCTACCGCGAGCCCGCCGCCGTCGCCCGCCAGGACAAGCACGAGGTGGACCGGGCGTACGTCCGGTGCCTGCGGATCCTGATGGCGGGAAAGGGTTACCCGATGGTCGCCTCGCACGATCCGCGCATGGTGGCCGTCGCCCAGGAACTGGCCCGGCGAGCCGGCCGCAAGCCGGACGAGTACGAGTTCCAGATGCTGTACGGCATCCGCACCGCCGAACAGGAGCGGCTGGCCGCGGCCGGTCACCGGATGCGCGTGTACGTCCCCTACGGCACCGACTGGTACGGCTACTTCATGCGGCGGCTCGCCGAACGCCCCGCCAACCTGGCGTTCTTCCTGCGGTCGCTGGCCACCCGGAACTGAGCGCGACGGCCGAACGCACCACACGACCGACCCCGAAGGAGGAAACGGCCCATGGACGCCGTGACCCAGGTCCCCACGCCGGTGAACGAGCCGGTGCACACCTACGCACCCGGTTCGCCCGAACGAGCCCGCCTGGAGGCGAAGCTCAAGGAACTGTCCGCCGGCCCGGCCGACCTGCCGATGACCATCGGCGGGAAGCGGCGGATGGGCGGCGGCGAGCGCTTCGACGTCGTACAGCCCCACAACCACAAGGCGGTGCTCGGCACCGCCGCCCACGCCACCCGGCAGGACGCGCGGGAGGCGGTCGACGCCGCGCTCGCCGCGGCCCCGGTGTGGCGCTCGCTGTCCTTCGACGACCGGGCCGCGATCTTCCTGCGGGCCGCCGAACTGCTGGCCGGACCCTGGCGGGAGACGGTGGCCGCCGCCACCATGCTGGGCCAGTCCAAGACCGCGCAGCAGGCCGAGATCGACGCGCCCTGCGAACTGATCGACTTCTGGCGCTTCAACGTCCACTACGCCCGCCAGATCCTGGCCGAGCAGCCGGTCGCCAACTCCCCCGGAGTGTGGAACCGGCTGGACCACCGTCCGCTGGAGGGCTTCGTCTACGCGATCACGCCCTTCAACTTCACCGCCATCGCCGGCAACCTCCCCACCGCCCCGGCCCTGATGGGTAACGTGGTCCTGTGGAAGCCGTCCCCCACCCAGACGTTCGCCGCCGTGACGCTGATGCGGCTGCTGGAGGAGGCCGGCCTGCCGCCGGGGGTGATCAACCTGCTGACCGGCGACGGCCGGGAGGTCTCCGAGGTGGCGCTGGCCCACCCCGACCTGGCGGGCATCCACTTCACCGGTTCGACGAAGACCTTCCAGTACCTGTGGCGGACGGTCGGCGAGAACATCGCGACCTACAAGACCTATCCGCGGCTGGTCGGCGAGACCGGCGGCAAGGACTTCGTCGTCGCCCACCCCTCGGCCGACCCGGCGGTGCTGAAGACCGCGCTGACCCGCGGCGCCTTCGAGTACCAGGGCCAGAAGTGCTCGGCCGCCTCGCGCGCCTACGTGCCGCGCTCCCTCTGGGAGAGCGGCCTGCGCGACGAGTTCACCGCCGAGGTCGAGGGCCTGACCATGGGCGACGTCACCGATCTGGCGAACTTCATGGGCGCGGTCATCGACGAGCGGGCCTTCGCCAAGAACAAGGCGGCCATCGAACGGGCGAAGGCCGACCCGGCCTGCGAGATCGTGGCCGGCGGCAGCTGTGACGACAGTACCGGCTACTTCGTCCGCCCGACCGTGCTGACCTGCACCGACCCGGGCAGCGAGGTCTTCTGGCAGGAGTACTTCGGGCCGATCCTGGCGGTACACGTCTACGAGGACGGCGACTGGGCGGCGGTGCTGGAGCAGATGGAGTCGGTGGCCCCCTACGGCCTGACCGGCGCCGTCATCGCCCGGGACCGCGCCGCCGCGGCCCACGCCTGTGAGGCGCTGCGCTTCGCGGCGGGCAACTTCTACATCAACGACAAGCCCACCGGCGCCGTCGTCGGCCAGCAGCCCTTCGGCGGCGGCCGGGCCTCGGGCACCAACGACAAGGCGGGCTCCAAGCAGAACCTGACGCGCTGGACCTCCACCCGCGCCATCAAGGAGACCCTGGTCCCGCCGACCGACTACCGCTACCCGCACATGGGCTGAGTCACCACGGTACGGGTCCGGCCCCGGCGCGCAGGCGCCGGGGCCGGACGGGCATGCGGGCGCGCGGGTACCGCTCAGGAGCCGCGGAGCGGCCCGGTGATCGCCTCGCCGATCACGAAGCCCTTCGCCGCGCCCTCGGGGATCGCGACCTCGGTGCCGTACGGGACCCGGGTCTCGGCGGCGTAGACGGCCTCCTCGGGGGAGGGGGAGGTGAGCACGGTGACGGTGCCGTGGCCGTCGTGGTCGTCGATCAGGACGTAGACCGGCACCCCCGCCCGGGCGTACGCGCGACGCTTGTGCACCCGGTCGCGCTCGGCGGCGCGGTGACCGGGGGAGACCACCTCGACGGCCAGCCCGACGCAGGAGGCGTCCAGGCCGAGGCCGTCCTCGGTGACGTGCTCGGTGTCGTCCTCGGGGGCGACGAACAGGTCGGGGACGCAGACCGTCATCCCGTGGACGACGTTCATGTCCTGGTAGGCGACGTGGTCACCGTCGTCGAGGAACTTCTCCAGTGCCCGACGCAGGCGGTTGACGATCTGACCATGGCTGTGGCGGCCGGTGGGAGACACTTCGATGGACCCCTCGACGATCTCGGCGTGAAAGCCCTCGGGGAGTTCCATGCTCTTCCACGCCTGCCACAGTGCCTCGTCCAGGGTGTGGCCGGACAGGGCTTCCGAGTGCCCGGAGTCCTCGGGACGCTCCGGGTGCTCGTCGGCGGTCTCGACGGTCTCGGGCGCCTCGTGGGTGACAGCGGTCATGGTGCAGCACCTCCTCCTTGAAGTATGGGCGGGCTGGTGGTCGCCGTACAAGCGACGGCGACGACGCTGGGCGCCGGCCCGTCAAGCGGAACGTTTCGGCTGTTCCGGCCTCCTCCGAACGGGTGAAGTGGTCCGGGTCACAGTGGAGAAAGCGCAGCTCAGGGACGTCCCCGGAAGATCGCCGTCTCAGATAGTAGGAAGGCCAACTATTAGGTGGGACATCACAGCTTTCAGCCCTTACTTTGGTAGGAGCCGAACGTCTCGCTCCATCAGCGAATGGCGGATGAGCGCGGTGCCCCCTCGCAGGCGACCCCTGCCGCACCGGACGCCCCCGCCGCTTACGGCGCGCTGGACCTTTCCTCTTCCGGATCCTCCGGTGTCCCCGATCCCCCAGGGAGTCGACCATGGACGAGACCGCACGCCGCCGTGCCCGCCACCCCCGCGCCCACCGCAACGACACCGACCGCAAGAACGCCGCCGCCGCCCTCCAGCGGGCCCTGGACCGGCGCGACAACGGCGGTGCCCCCGGCCACTGACCGGAGGTGCGCCGCCCGTACGCCGGCCGGCCCCGACATGTTCCGCATCGTGGACGGTGCGTGTCATCTCCTGGGACGGCCGGTAGGGTCCCCCCCATGTCTCGCAGCATCAACCTCGCAGTGGTTCCCGGTGACGGCATCGGCCGGGAGGTCGTGGCCCAGGGGCTGAAAGTCCTCTCCGCCGTACTGCCGGGGGATGTGAAGCTGCGGACGGAGGAGTACGACCTCGGCGCGAAGCGCTGGCACGCGACGGGAGAGACCCTGCCGGACGCGGAGCTGGAGCGGCTGAGGACCCACGACGCGATCCTGCTCGGCGCGGTCGGCGACCCGTCGGTCCCCTCCGGGGTGCTGGAGCGCGGGCTGCTGCTCAAGCTGCGCTTCGCCTTCGACCACTACGTCAACCTGCGCCCCTCGAAGCTCTTCCCGAACACCGCGACCCCGCTCGCGGGCCGCCCCGAGATCGACTTCGTCGTCGTCCGGGAGGGCACCGAGGGCCCGTACACCGGCAACGGCGGCTCCCTGCGGACCGGTACCCCGGCCGAGGTGGCCACCGAGGTCAGCGTGAACACCGCCTACGGCGTCGAGCGCGTGGTGCGGGACGCCTACGAGCGCGCGAAGGCCCGGCCGCGGAAGAAGCTCACGCTGGTCCACAAGAACAACGTCCTAGTGTACGCCGGCCACCTGTGGAAGAACATCTTCGATCGGATCGGCCAGGAGTACCCGGAGGTCACCACCGACTACCTCCATGTGGACGCCGCGACGATCTTCCTCGTCACCCGGCCCGAGCGCTTCGACGTGATCGTCACCGACAACCTCTTCGGCGACATCATCACCGACCTCGCCGCCGCCGTCACCGGCGGCATCGGACTGGCCGCCTCCGGGAACATCAATCCCACCGGCGCCTTCCCGTCCATGTTCGAGCCGGTCCACGGCTCCGCGCCCGACATCGCCGGCACCGGCAAGGCCGACCCGACCGCGGCGGTCCTGTCCGTCGCGCTGATGCTGCGGCACCTCGGCCTCGACACCGAGGCCGCGCGGATCGAGGAAGCGGTCTCCGCCGACCTCGCGGAGCGCTCCGACCCCCGCACCACCGACGAGATCGGCGACGCTCTCGCCGTACGTGTAACCGGCTAGCGCCCCGCCGCACACCACCGGCCGGGCCCGCCAGTGCCCGGCCGCTGTGC
Source organism: Streptomyces carminius (assembly GCF_002794255.1). Lineage (GTDB taxonomy): Bacteria > Actinomycetota > Actinomycetes > Streptomycetales > Streptomycetaceae > Streptomyces > Streptomyces carminius. The sequence continues at coordinate 10,206 of NZ_PGGW01000060.1, read as the reverse complement.
TACTCGGCGGTTGGGTGCGACCATCTACCCCAGGGCCGCCCATCCGTGCCCGCCGCACGGCGCCTCGTTCCCCGACGTCTCCGGACACGGGTCCGCCGTCCGAGCGGAAACTCGGATGCCCTACTACCTGCGGAGCGCCGGACGTCCCGGCGCTGCGGGGGGCACGGGCGCGCGGTCCGCCAGGACACTTACGTGAAGGACGCGCTCACGATGACGACGCCCCGTATCGAATTCGACCTCAAGCCCTCCGCGCACCTGACGCCCGACGCGGAGCGCGAGGCGGTGCTCGCCGATCCCGGCTTCGGCCGGCACTTCACCGATCACATGATCACGATCCGCTGGACCGAGGGCCGCGGCTGGCACGACGCGCAGCTCCAGCCGTACGCCCCGCTCCAGATGGACCCGGCGAACATGACGCTGCACTACTCCCAGACGATCTTCGAAGGGCTGAAGGCGTACCGCCAGGCCGACGGCTCGGTCGCGCTCTTCCGCCCGGACTCCAACGCCGAGCGCTTCAGGCGGTCCGCGCGCCGCATGGCGATGCCCGAGCTGCCGGTGGAGGCCTTCATCGAGGCGTGCGACCTGCTGGTGCGGCAGGACCGGGCGTGGGTGCCCGGCGAGGGGGAGCAGTCGCTGTACCTGCGGCCCTTCATGTTCGCCACGGAGGTCGGACTCGGCGTCAGGCCCGCCGACGAGTACCTGTTCATGGTGATCGCCTCGCCCGCGGGCGCGTACTTCCCCAGTGGCGTCAAGCCGGTCTCGGTGTGGCTGTCGCAGGAGTACGTGCGTGCCGCTCCCGGCGGCACGGGGGAGGCGAAGACGGGCGGCAACTACGCCGCGTCCCTCCTCGCCCAGGCCGAGGCCGCCGAGCACGGCTGTGCCCAGGTGGTGTACCTGGACGCCGTGGAGCGCCGCTGGATCGAGGAGGTGGGCGGCATGAACCTGTACTTCGTGTCCGGCTCGGGCGGGGACGCCACCATCGTCACCCCCAAACTGACCGGCACCCTGCTGGCCGGCATCACCCGCGACTCGCTGCTGAGCATCGCCTCCGACCTGGGCTACCGCACCGAGGAGCGGCTCATCTCCGCCGAGGAGTGGCGCGAGGGCAACGCCGACGGCTCGATCAGCGAGGTGTTCGCCTGCGGCACCGCGGCCGTCATCACCCCCGTCGGTTCGGTGAAGTCCGCGCACGCGGAGTGGACCGTCGGCGACGGCGAGCCCGGTGAGATCACGATGCGGCTGCGGGAGGCGCTGCTCGCCGTCCAGACCGGCCGCGCGGCGGACCCGCACGGCTGGATGCACCGGCTGGGCTGAGCGCCGCCGCGCGCCGCCCGGGGTGTCCTGGCCCCGGGGGGGGCGGTCGGCGGCCCGGCCGCCGACCGCCCCCCCGGGTTCGGGTTTCCACATGGTGAGACCGCTTCCCGCCCGGCCCGCATCCGTGCCAGACTGCGTCCATGCCTTCGTCCGCCATGATTATTGGCAGCAGGCGCGCCGGTCCGCAGTGACCGCCTCCGTACTACCCAGTGCGGTCGCGGACACCGTGTCCCAGACCCGCGCGCAGACCTCTCGCACCCGCGAGGGGTTTTTTCGTTTTCCGGCCCCATCCGGCCGGGACGAGGGCGTGAGGGATGATGGGGACAAGTGGAGCCGAACCTTCCGGAACTTCACTCATCCGACAGGAGCCAGACCAGCATGACCGAGACCGCGGACGCCCAGCACTCCGGCGACGCGTCACACGTCAGTGACGCGTTCCACGTCTTCGACACCACGCTCCGCGACGGGGCGCAGCGGGAGGGGATCAACCTCTCCGTCACGGACAAGCTGACCATCGCCCGTCATCTGGAGGACTTCGGCGTCGGCTTCATCGAGGGCGGCTGGCCCGGTGCCAACCCCAGGGACACCGAGTTCTTCCGGCGCGCCCGGGAGGAGATCGACTTCCGGCACGCCCGGCTGGTGGCCTTCGGCGCCACCCGGCGGGCCGGGATCGCCGCCGCGGAGGACCCGCAGGTACAGGCCCTGCTGGAGTCGCAGGCGCCGGTGGTCACCCTGGTGGCCAAGTCGCACGACCGTCATGTGGAGCTGGCGCTGCGCACCACGCTGGAGGAGAACCTGGCGATGGTCCGCGACACCGTGGAGCACCTGCGCGCGGCCGGACGCCGGGTCTTCGTCGACTGCGAGCACTTCTTCGACGGCTACCTGGCCAATCCCGAGTACGCCACATGGGTGGTGCGCACCGCCCACGAAGCGGGCGCGGACGTGGTGGTGCTGTGCGACACCAACGGCGGCATGCTCCCCGCCCAGGTCCAGGCCGTGGTGCGGACCGTGCGCACCGACACCGGCGCCAGGCTGGGCATCCACGCGCAGGACGACACCGGCTGCGCGGTGGCCAACACCCTCGCCGCGGTGGACGCGGGCGCCACCCACGTGCAGTGCACCGCCAACGGCTACGGCGAGCGGGTGGGCAACGCCAACCTCTTCTCCGTGGTGGCCGCCCTCCAGCTCAAGTACGGCATGGCCGTCCTGCCCGAGGGCAGGCTGCGCGAGATGACCCGCGTCTCCCACGCCATCGCGGAGGTCGTCAACCTCACCCCCGACACCCACCAGCCGTACGTGGGCGTGTCCGCCTTCGCGCACAAGGCCGGGCTGCACGCCTCCGCCATCAAGGTGGACCCCGACCTCTACCAGCACATCGACCCCGAACTGGTCGGCAACCGGCTGCGGATGCTGGTCTCCGACATGGCCGGCCGCGCCTCCATCGAGCTCAAGGGCAAGGAGCTGGGGATCGACCTGAGCGGGGACCGCGAGCTGGTCGGCCGGATCGTGGCGCGGGTCAAGGAGCGCGAGCTGCGGGGCTACAGCTACGAGGCGGCCGACGCGTCCTTCGAGCTGTTGCTGCGCCAGGAACTGCTGCGGGAGGAGACGGAGGAACAGCCGCGGAGCTTCTTCACCACCGAGTCCTGGCGCGCCATCGTGGAGAACCGGCCCGACGGCTCCCACGCCAACGAGGCGACCGTGAAACTGTGGGCCAAGGGCGAGCGCACCGTCTCCACCGCCGAGGGCAACGGCCCCGTCAACGCCCTGGACCGGGCGCTGCGGCTGGCCCTGGAGCGGATCTACCCCGAACTCGCCCAGATGGAGCTGGTGGACTACAAGGTCCGCATCCTGGCGGGCACCCACGGCACCGAGTCCACCACCCGGGTGCTGGTCACCACCGGCGACGGCAGGGAGGAATGGTCCACCGTCGGGGTCGCCGACAACGTCATCGCCGCCTCCTGGCACGCCCTCGTCGACGCCTACACCTACGGGCTGCTGCGGGCCGGAGTGGAGCCCCTGGGCTGAGCGACCGTCACGGCAGCTCGGCCGCACGTTCGGAACGCACTCGTCGCGCACTGTGGGAACCTCACAGTGCGCGACGCCGAAACTCGGAGTCTTCCCTGGTGTACGTGGCATCCGAGGTGCAGTTCTGTCCAGCGTGGCCATGAATCCCGGGCGGAGACTGTACGAATCTGACGACGGTGAATGGCGGGGCTGTTTCGTAGGGTCTGTACATGACCGATCTGTCCCAGGAACCGACCGCGGCGGGTGACACCCGCGGCCGGGTGGCGGAGTTGCACGCGATCCGTGAGCAGGTACGGCGCGGCCCGAGCGAGCGGGCGACCGAGGCCCAGCACGCGAAGGGCAAACTGACGGCGCGTGAGCGGATCGGGCTGCTGCTGGATCCGGACTCGTTCCGGGAGGTGGAGCCGCTGCGGCGGCACCGGGCGACCGGGTTCGGCCTGGAGGGGAAGAAGCCGTACACCGACGGCGTGGTCACCGGCTGGGGGACGGTGGAGGGGCGGACGGTGTTCGTCTACGCCCATGACTTCCGGATCTTCGGCGGTGCGCTGGGGGAGGCGCACGCGGCGAAGATCCACAAAATCATGGACATGGCCATCGCGGCGGGCGCGCCCCTGGTGTCGCTGAACGACGGGGCCGGGGCGCGCATCCAGGAAGGCGTGGTGGCGCTGGCCGGCTACGGCGGCATCTTCCAGCGCAACACCAAGGCCAGTGGGGTGATTCCGCAGATCAGTGTGATGCTGGGGCCCTGCGCGGGCGGCGCCGCCTACTCCCCGGCGCTGACCGACTTCGTCTTCATGGTCCGCGAGACCGCGCAGATGTTCATCACCGGTCCGGACGTGGTCAAGGCGGTCACCGGGGAGGAGATCTCCCAGAACGGGCTGGGCGGCGCGGAGGTGCACGCCGCGACCTCGGGGGTGGCGCACTTCGCCTACGACGACGAGGCCACCTGCCTGGAGGAGGTGCGCTACCTGCTGTCGATGCTCCCGGCGAACAACCGGGAGAACCCGCCGGCCGCCCAGAGCGCCGATCCGGCCGGCCGGCGGTGCGAGGCGCTGCTGGACCTGGTGCCGGCGGACGGCAACCGCCCCTACGACATGCGGGCGGTGATCGAGGAGATCGTCGACGACGGCGAGGTGCTGGAGGTCCACGAGCGGTGGGCCACCAACATCCTGTGCGTGCTGGCGCGGCTGGACGGCCAGGTGGTGGGGATCGTGGCGAACCAGCCCAGCGTCCTGGCCGGGGTGCTGGACATCGAGGCCAGCGAGAAGGCCGCCCGGTTCGTGCAGATGTGCGACGCGTTCAACATCCCGATCGTCACGCTGCTGGACGTTCCCGGCTTCCTGCCGGGGGTGGACCAGGAGCACGGCGGCATCATCCGGCACGGGGCGAAACTGCTGTACGCCTACTGCAACGCCACCGTGCCGCGCGTCTCGGTGGTGCTGCGCAAGGCCTACGGCGGCGCCTACATCGTGATGGACTCCCAGTCCATCGGCGCGGACGTCACCTACGCCTGGCCGACGAACGAGATCGCGGTGATGGGCGCCGAGGGCGCGGCCAACGTGATCTTCCGCCGGCGGATCGCCGCGGCCGACGACCCCGACGAGACGCGGGCGGAGCTGGTCAAGGAGTACAAGGCCGAGCTGATGCACCCCTACTACGCGGCCGAGCGCGGTCTGGTCGACGACGTCATCGACCCGGCCGACACCCGCACCGTGCTCGTGGACACCCTGGCGATGCTGCGGAACAAGCACGCCGATCTGCCCGCCCGCAAGCACGGCAACCCGCCGCAGTAGAGCGCCGACCACCCCCGGGGCCGCCGATGACCCGCGGTTTCCCGAACGCCCCTTCCCGTCCCCGTTCAGAGGCCGTCGGGCCGATCGTGTTGGAGAGTGTGCTGTGAGTACTTCCGCTGCCGGAACCACCGGTGTGGTCCGTGTCGAGAAGGGACATGCCTCCGAGGAGGAACTCGCCGCGGTCACCGCGCTGCTGCTGGCCCGCGCCGCCGCGGCCGGTACCGGCCCCGCCGCCGGCCCGCGCCGCGCTCCGGCTCGCTGGCGCCGGCTGGAGCGCGGTCTCGGCTACCGCGCCCCCCACAGCTGGCAGGGCTGATCCGCCCCGGCCCCCGTACACGCCTCCGGCCCCGCCTCCCCGGAAAGGGAGACGGGGCCGGAGCGGTCCACCGCGTTCAGCCGGCGGGGGCGTCCACCAGAACGGTCCGCCGCGGGTTGGCGGTCTGGGGCGGCAGAGCTGCCTCCGCGTCCTGCGCGCCCGCCCGCTCGACCTGGGGCACCGGGGTGAGTTCGTCGGCGTTCTCCAGGTGGACCAGGGTGGTTCGCTGCGGGTTGGCAACATTGCGCATGATCATCGTCGTCTTCACGGACTCTGCCCCGTTCGCCTTCTTGTCGTTCACCGCTGCTGTGTAAAGCTGAGCGTAAGGGTCCCTGTTCCCCGCCAGGGATGACTCAGGTAACGATCCGTCTGTGATTTTACTCACGAATCACCGGGCAAAAGCCGCATATCACCCCGCCGTACCCGGGTTGGCCAATCGCCAAACAAGTGACTAATCGGGCATAACACCCTCTGATGGCGCTACCGGGGCAGCGGGTGCCCCCCGCGCTCCCCCGGGGGACTAGCTGCCAAAAGTCCGCAATGGGGGTGTCGTCCCGCACCCTCAGCAACGCCCCGCCTGCACAGAGTCACGCATGTCACAGCCTTATCCACGGCCCTTGTTGGAGATCCTGCACTGTGCTGGAATTCCACGGACCGCCGCAGACGAGCCGGCGCGCAGGGGGCGCAGAGGGAGCGCCGCGCGGTGGTGACTTGAGGGTGCGCCGGTCACTCACGACCGTCAGGGGGGTCCTTCCGGACCTTCCCGACTCGATACCGTTCCGCCGTTCGCGGGGGGACGCCTGGTCCAGAGGTTGCGACGCTAGTGCAGGGACGTTTCAAGAGGGATGACAGCGCTGTGGGGGACCCGGAGCTGCGTGGTGCGAGCGACCGCGGCTCCTCTCCCCAGCGCGCCCAGGAGAGCGGTGGCCGGGAGCAGGCCCTCGACACCGACGGAGGTATGCGTCCGAACGCGCAGCCGGACGGCCGGCCCGACGGGGGGAAGCCCAACGGGCCCGTTTCGACGGGCTCCCGTCTCGCCCTGCGCAACTGGAGCATCAACACCCGTCTGGTGTCGCTGCTGGCTCTCCCGGTCGTGGCGGCCACCTCGCTGGGCGCGCTGCGCATCAACAGTTCGCTGACCGAGGTCGAGCAGCTCGACAGCATGAAGCTGCTCACGGAGATGACCGAGCACGCCACCGAGCTGGCGGCGGCCCTCCAGGAGGAGCGGGACAACTCGGCAGGTCCGCTGACCGGCACCGGCAATCCCAAGGACGAGGCAGTCGTCGGGCCGCGCGAGGAGACCGACCAGGTCAAGGTGGCCTTCTTCGACGCCGCCGGCCAGATCGCCGACGCCGAGGACGACACGCTCTCCGGCGTCCGGGCGACGGTCACCGAGGTCAACCGGCAGCTCAACAGGCTCAAGACCATCCGGGACCGGGCGTACGAGAACCCGAACAACGTCTCCCAGACGGTCAACGACTACAACCAGCTGATCGATTCGCTGCTGAACCTGTCGCAGGACATGGCGCAGGCCACCAGCAACCCGGAGATGATCAAGAGCACCCGCGCGCTGGCCGCGTTCTCCTCCGCCAAGGAGTACGCCTCCATGCAGCGCGCGATCATCAGCGCCGGCCTGGCCCACGAGGACGGCCCGAAGCTCTCGGAGAACGACCACCTCTTCCTCCGGAGCGCCTGGGAGTCCGAGAGCGCTGCCCGTAAGCGCTTCACCGAGATCTACGGCGGCGGCGAGGCGGCCGAACTCACCAAGCCGCTCGACGAGGGCATCGTCAACATCACCTCGGCCGACCAGTACGCCGAGCGCGTGGTGAAGGACCGCGAGGGCATCTCACGCGAGAACCGCTCGTACCTGGACTGGTTCGACCAGGACCGGGTCAAGATCGAGCAGATGAGCAAGATCGAGGAATCCCTGCTCACCCAGATGGACGAGCAGGCACGCCGACTGCGGGCGGACGCCCAGCAGGCGGCCTTCGTCAACGGCGTCCTCGTCCTGCTCGTGCTCGGCATCTCGCTGGTCGGCGCGTTCGTCGTGGCCCGCTCCATGGTCCGCTCGCTCCGCCGACTGCAGGACACCGCGCAGGAAGTGGCCCACCGCAGGCTGCCCGAGCTGGTCAAGCAGCTCTCCGAGGCCGACCCGCAGGACGTGGACACCTCCGTGAAGTCCGTCGGTGTGCACAGCCGGGACGAGATCGGCCGGGTGGCCGCGGCGTTCGACGACGTCCACCGGGAGGCGGTCCGCCTCGCCGCCGAGCAGGCGCTGCTGCGGGGGAACGTCAACGCGATGTTCACCAACCTCTCGCGCCGCAGCCAGGGCCTGATCCAGCGCCAGCTGTCGCTGATCTCCGAACTGGAGTCCCGCGAGGCCGACCCGGACCAGCTCTCCTCGCTGTTCAAGCTGGACCACCTGGCGACCCGTATGCGCCGCAACGGCGAGAACCTGCTGGTTCTCGCCGGTGAGGAGCCCGGCCGCCGCTGGACGCGCCCGGTGCCGCTAGTGGACGTGCTGCGCGCCGCCGCGTCCGAGGTGGAGCAGTACGAGCGCATCGAGCTGAGCTCCGTGCCCACCACCGAGGTCGCCGGCCGGATCGTCAACGACCTGGTGCACCTGCTGGCCGAGCTGCTGGAGAACGCCACCTCGTTCTCCTCCCCGCAGACCAAGGTCAAGGTCACCGGCCACGCCCTGCCCGACGGCCGGGTACTGGTCGAGATCCACGACACCGGCATCGGGCTGTCGCCCGAGGACCTGGCGGCGATCAACGAGCGGCTGGCCAACCCGCCGACGGTCGACGTCTCGGTCTCCCGCCGCATGGGCCTGTTCGTGGTCGGCCGCCTCTCCCTGCGGCACGGCATCCGCATCCAGCTGCGCCCCTCCGACTCCGGCGGTACGACCGCGCTGGTCATGCTCCCGGTCGACGTCACCCAGCGCGACGGACAGCCGAAGAAGCCCGGAGCCGGTGCCGACAACGGCCAGGGCGCCGCTCCGTCCGCCACGCTCCGGCGCGAGCCGCAGAGCGGCGGCGGAACCCCGCCCGGCACCAGCAGGCTCGGTGGATTGCCCACCCGCAACCAGGTCCAGGGCGGCTCCTCGCGTGCGGCCCTGCCGGGTGGTGGCGCTCCGGCGGACGGCGGGTTCGGCGCTCCGCCCCGTCCCGCCGGCCCTCCCGGACAGCCCGGACAGCACGGACAGCCTCCCCGGCACAGGGCGGGCTCCCCGGCGGCGGGCGCGGGTGCCGTGAACGCCTTCGGTGCCGAGGCGCGCCCCGAGCCTTCCGCGAACCGCTTCCCGCAGCGTGACGGCGTCCCCGCGGGCGAGCTGCCCCCCGGATCGGACGGTCGACGCCCGAGCTGGGCCGACGGACCGCGTGACCGGATGCCCGGTCCGCACCAGGTCTCCGACACGCCGCGCGGTCATGAGGAGGCCGGGGCCACCGGGGAGTACGCCCGTCCCGACCGGGGTGATGCGTACCAGCAGTCCGCCGGTCTCGAGGAGACGGCGCAGTTCCCGCGGCTGGAACCGAACGCCGGTCCGCAGGACACGGGGCAGTTCCCGCGTCCGCAGGGTCCGCAGGACACGGGGCAGTTCCCGCGTCCGCAGGGTCCGCAGGACACGGGGCAGTTCCCGCGTCCGCAGGGTCCGCAGGACACGGGGCAGTTCCCGCGTCCGCAGGCGTCCGCACCCCAGCCGACGGGGCAGTACACCCAGCCGGGTTTCCCCGCCCCCCAGAACGGTGCCGGTTACGAGCTGCCCGGCAGCTCGGCGGCCGCCGTCGGCTCGAACGAGCGGACCCCGATCTTCGAGTCGGTCGAGAGCAACTGGTTCAATTCCAGGCGAGCCGCTCAGGAGGCCGCGTCCTCCGCGCCCCCCACGGGCGATTCCCGCTTCGCGGGAGCGCCTCGGCACCAGCCGGAGACCGGAGGTCCCGCCCCGGCCGCTCCCGCACCCTCCGCACCGGCTCCGCAGCCGCCGCGCAGGGAGCCCGCCACCGGTGGTGAGCGCAGCACCGGCGGTGCGGGTGCCGGCGGCTGGCAGGACAGCCCGAACGACGAGCGCTGGCGCCGCGCCGAGCAGCTCCGGCAGCCCGCCTCGGGCGGAGTCACCACTTCCGGGCTGCCGCGCCGTGTACCGCGTGCCAACCTGGTCGCGGGTACCGCACAGCAGCGGCAGACCGCGCCGGCCGGCCCGCAGGTCTCGCGGGCGCCCGCCGACGTCCGCGGCCGACTGACCAATCTCCGCCGGGGCATCCAGCAGGGTCGACAGGCCGGAAACGGCCAGGCCAGCGGCAGCCGCGGTACAGGCCCCACCTACCAGCAGGAGCGTTAGTTGAGTCCGATGAGCCAGGCGGCGCAGAACCTGAACTGGTTGATCACCAACTTCGTGGACAACACCCCGGGGGTGTCGCACACGGTGGTGGTCTCCGCCGACGGCCTCCTTCTGGCCATGTCCGAGGGGTTCCCGCGGGACCGTGCCGATCAGTTGGCGGCGGTCGCGTCGGGGCTGACCTCGCTGACCGCTGGTGCGTCGCGCATCTTCGAGGGGGGTGCGGTGAATCAGACGGTGGTGGAGATGGAGCGTGGGTTCCTTTTCATCATGTCGATCTCCGACGGTTCCTCGCTGGCGGTGCTGGCCCATCCGGACGCGGACATCGGTCTGGTGGGTTATGAGATGGCGCTGCTGGTGGATCGCGCGGGTACGGTGCTGACCCCGGACCTCCGTGCCGAACTGCAAGGCAGTCTTCTCAA
>NZ_PGGW01000059.1 GCF_002794255.1 Streptomyces carminius | reverse complement strand
CCGGTGTTTCCGGGGGTGGATGCGGCGTGGAATTCTCCGGGGTCTGGCAGCAGGAGAAGCGGGAGTGGTGGGAGCGGGAGTGGCAGGCGGCGTACTCCTGTTCTGGTGGCTTTCGACCGGTTCGGTGATGCGCGGGAGGTTTCCTGGGCGGAGGTTGAGTCGTCGGCGTGGTTTGCGGAGTTGCATCCGGCGCATCGTGAGCGGTTGCGGGGTGTGGAGGACTACACGCCGATCGCGGATGCGGTGGAGGAGACGCGCAACACGGTGGCGGCCGCGGTGGACGGTGGTGCGGGGCCGGAGGATGTGACGCTGCTGGCGGACCTGTACCGGTTGCGGCGCAATGTGACCGCGTACGACCCGGTGTTGTTGTCGTCCCTGGAGCGTGGTGTGGAGGCCGTGCTGGGGGCGGGGCGTGCGAGGTTGGTGCGCGGTTCGGTGACGGGGTTCGGCCGTCATGTGCCGTACACGGATCTGGTGGTTCCGCATCCGGGTCCGTGGGCGCGGGACCGCGGTCCCTCGGGGCTGGCGTACAGCCTGGAGTATGTGCTGGGGCATCACAGCACCGCGCACATTTTGCTGGACAACGAGGTCTCCGCGGCGGAGAACAGTCAGTCGGTTCAGTTGCTGGCCGGGATCGAGGAGGTCAACAGGCGGTACCGGGATGTGCCGGGGTATGTGCCGCTGCGGGCGTATGCGTCTTCTCCGGTGACGCAGTCGCGGGGGGACCGCTACGGCAGGGTGCATGACTACACCGAGCTCGGTGGTGTCCGGTTGCGGATTCGGCATCAGCCTCCGTACCGGCTGGTCACCGTCACCCGCGGGCACAGTCTTCCCGCCGCGGGCAGCACGGCGGCGGCACCCACCACCGTCACCACAAGCTCGTCGTATTCCACGGCGTATCCCGCCTACCCCACGGCCTCCGCGTCCTCCTCCACCACCACGGCGTCTGCCTATCCAAGCTATTCCGCGACCTCCACCTATCCCATGTACTCGACGTACTCGACGGGGTCGAGGAACTCGGGGCGTTCGGGCGGTACCGCCTACCCTGCCTACTCCACCGGCGGGTCCTCCCGGGGCCCGGTCTTCCCCGGCGCGAACGCCGCCTGGAACTCCCCGGACACCGGTACCACCGGGGCTGCCGGGCAGGTCGGGACGTTCGCCGATCCGCGGGTGTTCTTGGCGGGGCAGGGGGTTTTCCGGCCGCTGGGGGAGATTCGCCCCTATGTCCAGGAGGGCGAATCCCCCGAGGGGCGGCTGCGGCCGCCGCGGCCGGAGGAGCAGACCGGGCTGGAGCGTGTCTTCCCGGTCCAGGACGGGATGTTCCAGCGGTACCCGGATCCGCGGGACCGCGGGACCTACTATCTCGCCGGGCCGATCAGGGCCCTGAACCGGGCGAACGCCAGCAACGACTTCGCCACCGACATGGGCGCGGCGGAGTGGGTGCGCCGGGTCAACGCACGGCGCGAGACCCGGGGTACGGAAGGCCGCCTCGACAACTGCATGGACGTCGCGCGCAGTGTGCTGGCGTCCTGGTACGGCGTTCCCACCGTGGCGGCCGCCACCGCCCAGGGCATCGAGGACCGCGGGGGACGGCTGACCTCCCGGTGGCTGGACGCCGGCTGGCGGGATCTGGGCAGCGACTCGGACGCCGCGTGGGAGTCGGTGCGCCACATGCTGCTGTCCCGCGGTCATGGTTCCGCGGCGATGGTGATCTTCCAGCGTCCCAACGGCAACAACCATGCGGTCGTGGGCGTCAACCACCGGGGCCGGGTGCTGTGGATCGACGGCCAGCGCGGTCGGGTGGGCGAGCGGCCCCTGTACGAGGGCGTCGACTTCCGCTCGATCGAACTCGACCCGCAGGGCCGTCCCATCGACCGCAGGCCGACACCCGAGGAGATCACCCAGCAGACCACCTGGGCCGCGCAGAGCCAGAACGACCCGGGCCGGCCGGGCACCCAGAGGTGGGCGGACCAGAGAGGGGCGGCCCAGCGGCACCGGGGGTGGGACTTCGACGTGCGGCGGTTCTTCTCCGGCCGGAACTATGTCGATGTGACGGTGCGGGTGGCGTTGCGTCCTGGGCCGGGGGTGACGGCGTCCCAGGTGGAGGCGGTTGCCGACCGGCTGCGGGAGCAGGTGGAGGTGCTGTTCAACGCGCCCCGGCACCGGCTGCGGCTGTCGGACGGGGAGCGGTTGCTGCATGTGACCGTGCAGCCGGTGGACGGCAACTATCCGGAGGGGGCGCACTGGAGCGTCGAGGTGACGCCCGACGGGACGGTCTCGGCCCAGGCCCTGCCGGTGAAGGCCGCGCCGGTGGACCTGGCGCTCCAGTTGGGGCGGCGGCTGGGGCTGCGGGACATCGCGGCGGACGGCGCGGACAGGTCGGACCGGCAGTTGTGGAACCGGCTGCGGCAGGACTACCTGGCCCAGCTCGGCAGAGCGATCGACGAGGCGGTGACGGCCTCCGGCGGCTCGGGCAACTCCCAGCGCAGGCCCTCCGACAACAGCGACGAGTTCTCGCTGTTCCCGCCCGCCTTCGCGCCGGGCCCGTCCTCGGCCCCCGGCACCCGGGCCCCGCGGATGGTGACCCCGGCCGCCAAACCGGTCCCCCTGAACGCCTGGTGGTCCCGTCGCGCCCAGGCCGCACCCGCCCCGCTGTACACCGAGAGCTACGACCCGGCCCGCCGTCCGGACGCCCCGCGGCCGGACGGCCGCCGCGGACTGCTGTCCGGCCGCCAGAGTCTGATACGCGCCCGCATCCGCCGGATCCAGGCGGCGGACGGCCGGTGGGTGCGGGACCTGGAGATCGCCCTGCCGGTCCGGCCGGGCGAGGGTTTCACCGCGGAGGAACTGCCAGCCTTCGAGGCCGAGGTGAACGCGCTGCTGAACCAGCGGGTCAACACCGGCTTCACCCTGCCGGCCTCCGGCGACCAACTGCACATGAGCGTCCGGCTGATCCACGCGCCCCACCACCGGCAGGCGGTGGAGATCTCCCGCACCGAGCGGCCCGGGCGTTCGGACCAGCTGCACTTCCGGCTGCACACCGCTCCCGCCGACGGCGATGCCGACGCCGGCCCGCGGGCGGCGAACCGGCTGCTCGACGACAACACGGTTCTGCACGAACTGTTCCAGTACAGCGGTGTGCCGGACCGCTACTTCGACCCCGAGTCGCTGTACCGCAACCGCCCGGACAAGGCGTTCACCACCGGGGTGATGGCCGATCTGACCACCCCGGCCGACGGCCGGCTGCCAGCCGACTACCTGGAGGCGATCGAGAACGCCACCGACTCCGGCCCGGTGGTCCACGACCTGCCCCTGTCCGTCCCCGGTGACACCGTCCCGACCGAGAAGTGGTCGCGGGAGCGGGCGCTGACGGTCTCCGCCCGCAAGGCCGGCCCGGTGACGGCACCGGCGCAGGACTCGTCGGTACCGGGCCCGTCGGTCCGGACCCCGTGGATCTACCTCTCCGAGCACGGTTCCGACCTCCCGCCGGTACCGCTCCACGCCGGGTCCGGCCCCGCCCCGAAGAAGCCCCGGTGGCATCTGCCGGCCTACCTGGAATCGATGAAGGCCGCCGGCACGACGACCTTCTACGACCTGAGGGGCATCGACTGGATCGAGACGCAGATCGAGACGAGCACCGGGGGCGGCTCCCCGCAGGAGATCCTCACCGCTCTGGACGAGGCCCCCGAGACCTTCCTGAACCACGGCCGCTCCTTCCAGATCGAGGGCCGCGACGGCTGGTACGACGTCACCGTGGCGATGAACCGCCACCCCGACGAACCGCGCCCGCTGATCACCGTGCTGGGCACGCCCTCCGCCCCGGCGGGCACCACCGCGGGCACCAAGGCGGAGGCGCACACGGCCGCCGTCGAGCGCAGTTCCCTCGCGGTGACCGGCCGGGCCACCCAGGACACCCGCGGCTTGGTACTGAGCGGCAACGGCTACTTCCTGATCCCCGTCCCCGACATCCCCGTCCCCGCCCTGGCGGGAGCGGCCCTCAACGTCAACTTCTCCTTCAGGCGGCACGTCACCACCCGCGCCGAGCAGCACACCAGCGGGCAGATACATGTCCTGATCAGCGCGGACGGGACGGTGAAGGTCCCGCGCCGGGTGCAGTGGAACCTGCGGATCCAGAAGGCCGGGGTGCCGAACGCCAGGTCCCTGAAGGGTGACGGACAAGCGATCGCCAAGGTGCCGCTGGCGGAACTGGTGCCCGAGAAGGAGCCGAGCAGACTGGGACCGACCAGGCGGATCGACGCGGCCACCGCGCGGCGCATCGCCCTCGCGCCCAGCCTGCTGCCGCTGTGGGCCGACCCCGGAGCGCCCTACTCCGGCGGCAGAGGGGTGTTCGACGCCATCACGACCCAGCTCCACCCCGCACTGGTCGGACCCGGCACCCGCGGCCGGTCGGACGCGCACAGCGCGTCGAGGGTCGACGTCTTCACCCGGGAACTGCCGCGGATGCTCAACGGCTGGACCCTCTCCGAGGACCTGGCCGCCTCCTGGGGCAAGAACACCGGCGGCTATCGCATCCGGGCGGCGATCACGGAGATGACCCCGGTGATCCGCCGCCCCGGTACCGACAAGCAGAGCCTGGAAACCGGCTCACCCTCCTTCCCGACACTGGTCTCCCTGCAACTGGCGGCACGCAAGCACGCGGTCCAGGACGACGAAGCCCACGGCGGATCGGTCGAGCTGGGGCCGGGAGCCGGGTTCGTCCTGCCGCCGACCGGTCCCCGCGTCCGGTTCTTCTTCCAGCCGGGCCTGGCCCTCGCCTGGTCCCGCTGGTCGGCCCTGTCGCAACAGGGAACGACGCTCCAGGGTGCGGCGATCGGCGGGGACCGGGTACTGTACCTGGCGCGGCTGAGGGTGGAGGTGGAGGGCACCGGCCCCACCTCCCCCCGTACGCGGCGCGGACCGTCAGTGGCACATGTCCGCGCGTGGCTGTACCTGCGCGCGGAGGAGGCGGCCGACCTGGGGCTGCCACTGCCGCCGGGAATGAAGCCGAACCCGCTGTTCACCCACCCGGGCTTCGAGCGGAGGCTGGCCGTGGGCCTCGCGGCCACCAGCACGGTGTGGTCCGGACTGGACACCGCGCCGCTGCTGGACAGCCTCGGACGGCTGTTCGCCGACGACCCGCGGCTCAAGGGGTTCCTTCCCGCCTTCGGCCGGCGCGACGACGTCCCGGTGTGGCGCTCCTCCGAGAACGAGGGGAGGCGGATGCGCGCCAACCAGCGCGAGCTGGACAACAAGCTCTCCCCGGCGTACCTGTACGACAACCGCAAGGCGCTGACGACCCTGGGAGTCCAGGTCCAGCTGGTGCGCAAGACCCCGCTAAGCACCGACCACGCCGTCGTGCGGGTACGATTCGGGCAGGGGGGGCCGATCCGCTATCTGGGCGATGTGGACTCCTGGCAGCTGCTGTACGGGCCCGAGCTGACCAGCGAACTGCTGGCAGGAGAGAACAGGCGGCGCGGCGTCTCGCTGCGGTTCCGCCTCAACAGCACGCTCGTCCCCGGCCATCTGTACCTCAACGGCACGTTCGGCGGCGTCTACTCCGGCGTCCGCGACGGGCAGGGCGGCACACTGCTCGGTACCGCCACCGGTTCCCTCAGCGAAGGACAGGACCTCGTCAGCGCGTTCGGCACCGCGCTGCCCGTGGAGGTCGACGTCACCCTGGTGAGTCGGCCCCGCGGCCTGCGACGGGTGGCCACCCCCGGCAGCCCGGGCCGCCAGACCCCGCAGACGCGGCTCATCGCCACCACCGGAGCCCGCTCCGACCGGAGCACGGCCGCCCTGAGCGTTCCCCCCGCCCCGGTACGGCTGACCGCGCCCACCTCGCTGACCCACTCCGGGCCGCAGCCCTCTGGGGACGCCCTCCGGCCCGCCGCCGGACCGCTTCCGCCGGCCGTACCCCTCCCCGTGCCCCCGCTGCGCGGTCTGAGCGACATGTTCGAGACCGGGTGGGCACCGCCGTGGCCGGGGGAGCGCAGGATCACCCAGTGGCAGCTGCTGGAGAACTCCGGGGTGGCCCGGTTCTTGTACGACAGAGCGCTTGAGCTGCTGATCGCGGCCTCGGGCGACGGCGACGGCGCGCTGGGCACGCCGGAGCTGGACCCGGCGCGGAAGATCAACGAGGTCTTCGGCCCGGACGCGGTCGACGAGGGATTCGAGATCGCCACCCACCATGTGTGGCTGGCGGACAACCTCCACTTCGACCGGCGGGTCCACGATCTGCTGGGCGCGGTGGGAGTGCGCCTGCACGCGGTACGGCCTCGCATCCGCGATGTGGCCGGCGGCCCCCCGACCGACGCGGTGGCCATCGGCGGACATCAGGCGACCGGCAACCGGATGAGAGGCCCGTCGGCCTCGGCGGAGTTCTTCCTCGGCGGGGCGGGCTCCCTCGCGAAACTGGTGTGGCAGCTCGGTGGGACGGGCTACGCCCGCACCTGGAACTGGGCACGGGAGTCCTCCTCGGGCGTCTCGGTGAAGGTGAAGTACTCCACCTCCACCGAGCCCGGCGAGCGGATGGTGCTCGTCCAGGCCGATCTGGACGTGCTGATGGCGGCTGAGGTCTCCGTCCGCGGCAGGACCCCGAATCTGGAGACCTACGGCGGGAAGCTGCCCGGCGTGGCGTGGGTGTGGCTCTCCGAGACCCAGGTGCGCGAACTGGGCATGGCGGAGGAACTTGAGGAGTTCCTGGCCCGGCCCAGCATGGAGATCTCCTCGTCCGCGCCGCCCGCGCCGCCCCTGCCGGCCACGGTCTCCACCGAACCGGCCGACTCCTCCGGGACGCCCGCGGAGGAGACCGACGGCGGTCCCGCGGAGACACCTGCCGACGAGACCACCGACGCCCCCGCCGGTCCGTCCGTCACCACACCGGTCGACGAACCGGTCACCGAGCCCGTCACCGCACCGGCCGACAAGGCCGCCGACCTGCGCCTGGAGAACAACGGCGCGGTGATCTTCGGGAAGCTGGAGAAGACTCCCGATCTCAGCAGGCTGCTGCCCGCCCTGCGCACCGAACTGGCCCGGCTGCGCGGGCAGAAGTTCGCCGACCGTGTCCTGCCGCCTCACCTGGTGGCCGACCGGCACAGCAACACCCAGCGCCTGATGGCGGTCCTGAGCAGGGTCGGCTTCCGGGGACTGCAGGCCGGTGTGACGGACGGCGGAGTGAAGGTGACGCTGTACGAACCGGACGGCAAGGTCGCCTACGTGGCCCGTCTCACCGGCCGGCGCGGCACCGGCGTCTTCCACGGCCGCCCCACCGACCGCAAGTCCCTGACCTTCGCCGCCGAGGTCGGTATGGAGCGGTCCCGGGGCACGGTGCGCTCGGTGACCGACACTACGAACACGGCGATCTTCGGCATCGGTGACGTCGCAGGCGACAAGGGGGGCACGATCCCCTACACCGCCGCGCTGCCGGTCGGTTCGACCGCTGCCGCCGCGCATGTCGACTCCGTCAAGCACGGCTTCAAGAAGAAGCTGACCGCGTCGGCCGACGCCCCGGCGCTGTACATGCGCTCCTCCTTCACCGCGTCCTTGGAGCTGTTCGCCCCGGGCCAGGACGAGGACGGCGACCCGGCCGCGGTCGTCCCGCTGTCCGCGCCCGCGGAGGGCGAGGACGACCGCCGGCTGGTCCAGAGGATGCTGGAGTCCGACGTACGGGCGCTGGCCGGGATGCGGCCCGCCAGGGCACTGCCCGCCCCGGACTGGCAGCCCGCGGCCCGCACCCCGTCCCTCGCGCGGTGGCGGGGGAACGGCGCCCCGGTGTCGCCCGAGTCGCACGTCTTCTCCTTCGCGGGCACCCCCCAGATCCAAGCCGGGCTGCGCCGGCTGCTGGCCGGGCTGAAGGCGTCGAAGGACTTCCACATGACCGGCACCGTGCCGTCGCTGACGGTGGACGACGCGCTGGCGACCGAGTGGATCACCAGCATGCTGCCGACGCTCGCCGCCGTGGGCGGCTCTCTGCCGGACCATCTCGTCTCCGGTCTGCCGAAGGGCAAGAAGCTCAGGCTCCAGGCCAACGCCCGCTTCACCAACGGGGAGATCCTGGGGGTGGGGGAGCCCATGACGTTCGAGTACACCCCCGGCGTCACCTCCGGCCACCTCCGGACGGCCGAGGAGACGGCCGCCACCGTCAACGCCGCGGTCGAGTCCGGCGGCTCGCCGCCGGTCGGCGGCGGCTGGCTGAACCCCGCCCACAGCGCCGTACAGCAGTACATCGCCACCGGGAACCGCGCGCTGGCCCGCACGATGGTCTCCGAGTCCGCCCGGGTCTCCGGTGAACTGCCATTCACGGTGGTCATCGATGAGTCGGTACTGGTGCAGTTCGACGTGGACCTGCGCCTGGAGGCCGAACTCGAGGACTCCGCCGCCGACTCCTCCCGGATCCAGGAGGTCTCCGGCGAGGACACCGCCACGAGCCGTCCCGCCGACGGCGAGTCGGCCACCACCTCGATCGGCAGCATCGAGATCCCGCTGCACGTCCCCATGGCGCTGCGCATGGGGCGCTCCTCGGCCGAACAGCTGCTGACGGCCGGTCACATCGACGACCCGGGCCTCCATCTGGCCCCCCTGCTCGGCGAGACGGGCACCATGCTGGCCGCCACCGACGAGGAGCTGTCCTTCGAACCCAGCCAGGCGCCCGAGCCGGCCGGCGAGGAGCTCCCCACCCCCGTCGTGCCCGTACTGCTGCCGCCGGGGTTCAACGACGCCGACGCGCGGCTGCTGCGGGCCTTCGACGCCGGGGACGCCTCCACCGCCCCCGCCGAGGGCGGCCCGGACCCGATGGCGGAGGCGATAGAGCAGGCCGTCGAGGACGGACTGGCCGACGGCTCCTTCGCCTTCCCCACGCTGCTGACGCGCGACGCGGAGTTCGACGGGCTGGTGGCCGAGGGGATCAACGCGCTCGCGGAGAGCCTCGACGGCGGGGAGTGGCTGGGAGAGATCCGGGACGCGCTGCTGGACCGGGCCGCGGACCTGACGGGAGACGTGCACGGCCGGATCACCGAGGCACTGGGCGCGGAGGAGACGGCGGAGCCCGGCGGCGAGGGCGTCCAGGACCGGCAGCGGGACGAGCGGCACGAGCGGCACGACCAGCCCCAGATCCAGCCCCAGATCCAGGACCAGACCCAGGAGCAGCCCCAGAACCAGGAGGAACCGCCGCGGGAGGATCCACCCGAGGCACCCTGGTACCTGGAACACGGCGCGCTCGGCCACGCCTTCACACAGCGCGCCGACATGCCCTCCTGGGCCCTGGCACCGCGGGCCGTGGCCGAGGACTGGGCCGACGCCGTCCTCGACGGCCTGCGTGCCCACGCCGCTCCGGGCGACGAGGCACTGTACGCGCCACTGCGGACCGCGCTGGTCGACCTGCTGCTCACCACCGACCCCAAGCAGTGGAACGAACTGCTGGCCAAGGGCCGGATGCTGGTGGCGGACGGCCGCCTGGTGTGGCTGCGCCCTCAGCTGCGCGACCCTCGTCCGCAGGCCAGGAAGGCCCCCGGGGCGGTGCGCGACTACTCGGTGGGCTTCGCGGCGACGGCCACCGGAGGGGAGAGGTCGCGGGACGTCGCGCACGGCTTCGAGTCGGCCCTGACGACCGCCATCAACACCGCGTCCAGGGCGGCCTCCGTGCTCCTGCTGGGCCTGCCCAGCATCAGCGCGCAGGTGTCCCGCAAGAAGGTCCGCAAGTGGAAGCGCGACGTGGTCTCCGGCCGCAAGCTGTTCATGAGCGACACCACGGGCTTCGACGCCGACGTGGAGATGCGGATCTTCGTCGACGGCCAGGAGCGCCGCCATGGTGTGGTCACCCCCCGCGAGCTGGGCGTCGGACTGCCCGCCGACTACTCCGTCCCCGGCGCCCCGCGCCCGGACGACAGCGTCCCCGAACCTCCCGCCGCCCCGCGGCGCGAGGGGGACACCGAAGGGCCCTTCCGGACGCCCACACGGGCGAAGATCACCCTCAACGCCCTTGAGGTGACGGACATCGTCGCCCAGTTGCAGGGCGCCCTGCGCGTGGCGGGCCTGAGCGCCGACGCCGCCCTGAAGGCCACGGCGCAGGCGCAGGCCACGATCAACGAGCGGTCCCTGCTGAACCGCAGCCGCTGGCTGCTCACCAGCGGCGACCTGACCAACCCCGTCCACATCGCGACCGTGGCGGCCAAGTCCTTCCGCGGCCACTTCCACATCCACGCCCAGATCGAGTCCGTCCAGTACCTGGGAACGACCGAGGGCGTGGGTGTCCGCGACGACATGGGCGGCGGCCTGTCGGCGGAGCAGAAGAAGGACGGCGGCACCAAGGCCGGTGCGGCCTTCCTGGCCAACATCCTGGGCGGCACCAAGGACGGCGACATCGCCGACGGCTTCTTCCCCGCTTTCGGACCCAAGGCCACCTCCGAGCGCTCCGAGGGGCACTCGCACAACACCCAGGGACAGTTGCACACCGTCCTGAACACCAGGGCCGACCAGGCCCGCTACCGCAGCCGGCTGCGTCTGACGGTGACCACCAGCTCCACCAGCCACACCGTCGCCCCGGCCACCGGTTCCGTCACCGGCGAACTCGGCATGCCGCTGCGGGAGGCGGGCGACTTCGAACACCGTCTGCTGGGCGCGGTGGCCACCCCCGCCCTGCTGCACGGTCCGCTTCCGCCCGGTCCGGTGACCGCCCAGCCGTGGGTCCGCGCGCTGCTGCGGGCCTCGGACACGGCCCCGGTCCGTACCACCACCCGTCCCCCGCGCCTGGACCTCCCCCTGCCGCCTCCGCACCCCCGCGAGCCCCTGGCGCTGGCCACCCGGAAGGGGCAGGGCCTGGGCATGCTCAGCGATCTGCCCGGCTCGGAGCTGGTCCTCGAACAGCTGCGCTGGGCGATCCGGAACGACCTCGGGGACAAGGCCGGCAAGGCCGACTGGACGGTGGCCGACAAGGACCTGCTGATGTTCTTCGGCACGCCGGCGCTGGAGTCCGACCTGCCGACCCTGCTCAACGGCATCGCACACACCGTCACCGTCGGCGGGCGCACCTACCGGGCCGGAGTCCGCGGGCACCTGCTGGAACGGCTGGAGGACGCCTCCTCCACCTACCCGCGCACGGTCAACGCCCGGGCGGTCTCGGCCCGCAAGGCCGCCGGCCACCTCAAGCGCAAGTGGGCCGGGGAGGTCGGTTTCGGCGGCGGGGTGCGGCTGGCCATCCGCGACTGGTTCCGTGTCCAGCTCGGGATGTTCCGCCTGATTGGCAGCGGCGGGAAGGACGTCAGCCACGAGCTGTCCGGCAGTGTCAAGAGCTACCGCCGCACCGAGACCACCAAGGACGTCGACGAGCACGGCTACAACATCGTCTACGAGCTGTTCCTCCACCCCGACCCGGACGACCCGGACAGTACCCCCACCACCTGGTGGATCGACCGGCCCGGGGAGAACATCGCCCTGGTCGACGTCCCCCACCAGCACGTGCCCGCCGTGCCCCCGACCTCCGCCCAGCTCCGTGCCGCCGGGCAGTGGGCCGTCAGCAGCATCGTGCCCGGGGCCGACGCGCCGCGGATGGCCTTCGAGCAGGGCGGTACCTCGGGCGTCTATCCGGCCTTCCTCACCATGCCGCAACTGGCGAACCTGGCGGCCTTCCTGCACGCCCGGATCAACGGCATGCCGGAGGAGGAGGCCAGGAAGTGGTCCGAGGACTGGAAGAACTGGCCCGACCCCATCCGCAACGCCACCACGCCCACCGAACTGGCCAACCAGTTCGACGCCCTGGCCGGCACTGCGGGTTGGGTGCTCGACCTGCCCGACCGCGACGGGCACAAGCAGGCTGTCCGGCTGCGGCTGCGGGCCCTGAACCCCACCGACCTGGGGCCGACGCCCGCCGAGGACGGCACGGAGATCGAGCACTACCTGCAGGCGGCCGACCACCACCAGCAGGGCGTGGAGTACAACGAGGGCCTGGAGTTCGCCGGTTCGGGCGGTCCGCAGTTCCTTCTGGGAAGCGACGCCGCCCAGGAACAGGATGAGGGCGACGAGGAAGGCCACGGCGCACCGGCGCGGGAGGAGAAGGGCAAGGGACCCGGCGGCCGCTTCATCCTCGCCTTCCCCTTCGGACGCCAGCGCAAGTGGGGCCAGAGCGGCAAGCGGAAGTCCGGCAACATCGCCATCACCCGGGCCACCTACGGCGGTGTCACGCACACCGTGCGCACCACCCCGGTCTTCGAGGTCACCGCCATGCGGTGGATGGGGGACACCTGGGAGGAGACCACCCGCCACCTGGCGGTGCGCGACGCCCTGGACCTGCTGGTGCCCGAGCGCCGGATGGAGGACCTCCTGCCCGGCGCCGCGCCCGCCCCGAGGGAGCGGTCCGCCCCCCGTACCGTGGCCTATCCGGCGATGCTCCCCGGCATCGCCCATCCCGAACTGCTCAAGGCCGACGACGTCCTGCCCGCGATCCTGTCCCGGCTGCGCGCCCGCGGCGTCCTGCGCAAAGAGGGGGACGGCGGGAACCGGCCGAACCTGCTGCTGCGCACGCTGACCGACACCTATTCCTCCGAGCGGATGGAAGCCCGGCACTCCTCCCTGATCACCTCCGGGATACGGCGCTGGATACCCGTTCCCGGCCTGTTCGGTGTCACCCGCTACCTGTGGATCAAGGTCACCGCCGTCCCCCAGCCCGCCACCGACGACCGGCCGCGCCCCGACGTCACGCTGACCCTGCGCAGTGAGGGAATCACCGAGGAGGAGACCGAGGACTCCGTCACCGACCGCTTCCACGGCGGCTTCCACTTCAGCACCCGCGGTGGCGTCGGCGGTGAGCACGGCGGTGCCGAGTTCGGTGCCGGCTACGAGTCCAAGACCTCCCGGGGCCAGGGGGAGGCCCGCGAGATCAAGGACATCTACCGCACCGCGCCCAAGGACACCGCGCACGAGTTCACCCACCCGATGGTGTTCCGCATCGAGATGGGCATGAGCACCAGGCCGCCCGCGATCGTCGAACTGCCCGTACGCGGAGCCAAGTGGGCCTTGTTCACCCTCGGGCGGAAGCTGGGCACCGACACCCTGCACCGTCTGTGGGAGGCCCACCGCCCCTGGACGTGGCACGAGGACAGCGCCGCCGCCGGCGGCTCCCCGGTGACGGGGACGGCGCGGCTGCTGGTGCCCCAGCACCTGACCGTCCCGGCCGGGACCGGAACCGGGACCGTGACCGACGCGGAGGTCGAGAGCGTCGCGGCCCACCTGCCTCCCTCCCCCGGCACCAACCCGCGCTGGGAGCGCACCACCAAGGCCGACCGCCACGCCCCGGCCCCCATGACCGGCACCCCGCCGCGGGAACTGATCGACAACCTCCACCCCTGGGCGGTTCCGGCCGCCGCGGCCGTCCAGCTCTGGGCCCCGTCGACCGCCCGCCGCTACGCCAAGGACAAGGCTCCGGACCTCACCGGCGGCCGGCCTCCGCGCACGGCGGGCCTGCTGAACGACCTGACGAGGCCGAGGTTCGAGCACTACACCGACGAGGGCATGCTGAAGGCGAACATCGCCCCGCTGCTGCTCGGCGCCTACCCGGTCCCGGTGGGAGACGACACCGTCCTGGTGGGCCTTGAGCTGACCGCCGCCCACCCGCTGCTGCCCGAGGCCGTGGCCAGGTTCAAGGCCCGCCGCTACCAGCAGGACGACCAGGCCCCGAGCAGCAGCCGCGAGGAGGCCTCGGGCTGGTCACTGGCCTTCGGCCCCGAGGGCGGCGACTCCCACGACAACGGCCACCTCATCGAGCGGGCCCCGTTCGACCTCGTCGCGGTCGAGGACGGCGAGAAGCACGACTACAAGGTCGCCGAGACCGACGAGAGCAACAAGGAGGGGACCCGCCACTTCCGCCACTTCGCCTTCGACGCGCGGCTGGTCCTCCACGGCCCCGGCGGGACCGTCCGGCTGGACGTGGACCACGCCCTGTTCGGGAAACTGCCGTTGGCCGAGGACGGCAGGACCCTCGTCGGCGGGCTGCAGGACGCGCTCCAGCCCCTGCTGGACGCCGCTCGTACCACCTCCTCCTCCCCCCTGCCCACGATCGAGGAGACCGACGAGACCGACGAGACCGGCGAGACCGACGGAACCGGGGAGCCGGCGGAGACGACCGCCGGGCGGCCCGGACCGTCCGGTGTCCCCCCGCGCCAGAACGACCCGGCGCCCGCCTTTCCGCCCGCCGAACTGTGGAACGCTCCTCACAACGATGGTCGCGGCGGCAGAAGCCGCCCCTCCCGCCCGGGTCTCCGGCCCGCGCCCCCCGCGGAGGGGCCCGTGCTCACGGTTGACGCCGGTGGTGCGGACCCCCAGAGCATCGGGTGGCTACGGAACACGGCGGGGCAGGGCCTCACCGTCATGGCCGATGAACCGTCCGTCGGCGCCCCGCAGCTGCTGTACCTCCTCTTCCGGCAGGCCGGCTGGGGCAGGGTGCCGCCCGGCTGGCTGTTGCAGGGCAACACGGCCGAGGTCTTCCCGGCGGGGAACACCTACCGGTTCACGGTGCTCACGGGTGGCGGCCGGACGGCACGCACTCTCCAGTACCAGGTGCGGGTGCAGCTCGACCCCCGCCGCGGTGATGCCCGGCCGGGGCCGGAGGGCAGGGCGGGAACGGACGCCGCCCCCGACACCCCGGTGAGAAACCAGGCGGCGCTGGAGACGGCCTGGCAGATCGGTGCGGTCCTGCAGCAGGCCGGGTATCCGGTCGCCCTGACCGGCGGTGCCGTGGCGAACCTGTACGGCAGCCCGCGCCCGATCACGGACCTGAACTTCCTGGTGTTCACCGGTGGCGGCGAGATCTCCGTCCCACTGGTCAACAACATGGTGTCGGCGGGGATCACGGGGGTGAACGGGGAGTGGTTCGGGGCGGCCCCGCAGGGCGGCCGGACCGTGACCGGGACGGTGGGCGAGGTGAGCGTCACCCTGACGCCCACCGCGGAGCCCTACCAGGACGTGGTGCCTGTGAACGGCATACCGGTCCGTGAGCACCAGAAGGTCCTGGTCGACGCCGGAGTCGCCCTTGCGCTGGGCAGTCCGCGCGAACTTCCGAAGAGGCTCTTCGACCTGCTCCACATTCTCGGAGACCAGCCGGACGCCAACGTGGCGGCGTTCGAGAACCTTCAGGACGCCCGTACCAGGGAATACCAGGCGAGAGGCGGAAAGGGCCACGGGGAGATCGTCTTCCTCGGAAACCTGGCCGGGCTGGTCATCGGCACCCCCCAGGAACAACTGGAGGCGATGTGGAGCCGCTTCGGGGCCACCGAGGAGAGTCTCCAGACCCTGCGGGGGAACCTCACGACACTGCTGGACGCCTACCACCTCGGTGCCCGCCCCTACAACGACCTGATCATCACTCTCGGGCACTTCACCGGAGACTCCTTCGGCCTCACCGCCGCGCTGCTGCACAACCCCGAGCTCCATGTGCTCGTCGCGTACGACGACAGCGAAGTCCCCGACAGGATCAGTTCCTTCATCAGAAGGAGTCTCACGGCGCCGGCGCACAACCGGTACACGGTGGAGCTGCGCGCGCTGGGGGACGGCGTCACGCCGGAGCAGGAGAGCGCCCTGCGGCAGCGGCGCGACGCCGAGGTGGAGTCGCAACTGCGGCGTGTCCACCTGCTGAAGACGTACAACGCCCGGGGCGTGTACGACAACGCCAAGTACGGCACGGCCATGGGCGACGAGAGCCAGAAGGCGGATCCGCCGGTTCCCCCGGAACTGCTCGACGTCCGGTCCCAGAAGCCGGTCGACCACGGGACCCGGATCGTGGCGAACCTGTGGGACCCGCAGTCGAGTCCGGGAATGCTCAAGGACGCCTGGGGGCTGGGCGCCGACCCGGAGGCCGACGGGAAGGTCCGCGACTTCCTGGCCGCGCGCGGGATCTCCGGGGACGGTCCGTTCGCGGTCCTGTGGTCGCGGTTCGAAGGAAAGGTGAAGGGCAAGAGCCATCCGCAGCACGACATCGGGATCACGGGACTGCGGCAGCTCATCGGTCTGGTGCCGGCCGGTACCACGGTGCTGGTCGCGGGGGACGCGATTCCCGGTGGGTTCGCCAAGCTGGAGTCGGCCGCCGGTGCACGGACGGTCCACGATCTGACCGGGTTTTGGGAGAGTCCGGAGTGGCGTCAGGCCTTCCCGGAGCCGGACCGGACCACCCAGATGCGCGTGTTCGACTATCTCGCCCGGAGTGCGGACGGCCGGCTGCGGCACCTCGGTTTCCGCAGCGGCAACCTCGAGTCCTATGCGCTGATCGGCCACCAGGTGCGCTACCTGGAGGAGGCCGGCAACATGCAGGCGAAGCGCATGCAGGTCTGGCACGACACCGTCGGCTACGGCCGGATCACCGTCGACCGGGTCCCCACCCTGAGCGGGCAGTGGGTGGTCGCCATGGTGAACCGGACCGGTTTCGAGAAGCGTCTCCACTGGCGGAAGGCCCCCACGGAGGACAGGGCGAAGGCCCTGAAGCAGGAGGCGCTGACCGCGGTCAACCTCACCCGCGAACACCGGGGATTCCTCCCCGAGGACCTGGCGGCCGTCCAGAGCTACCTGCTCCTGGATGCCGTCCGGCAACCTGCTCCCGGCGCCCGGTCCGACACCGGGCCGGCGCCGGTCTTCCCGGAGGCGGCGGCCTGGAACAGCCCCGACCCCGGCAGTGACGCCCGCTCCCACGACGGCAGCGACACCGACAGCGAGACGTCGTCGGTGGTGCCCGCCACCGACTGGACACAACTGCTGGAGCACGCCCTGGGCGCCCGGCCGGACGACGCGGGCTTCGGCGACTTCGTCGCGGGTTTCGACGTCCTGGACGCGGCGCGGGCCGCGGACGGTGAGCTCTCCCGGTATCCGCTGGATCTCGGTGTGCTGGGGGAGATGGCGCGCAGGGTGCTCCACCTGCCCGGCGGAGAGCAGCTCACCCGTGACCATCTGTGGGAGCTCTACGACGTCGCGGTCTCCGCCGCGGACGCCGGCCGGGCGGGCGGTGTGGCGGCACTGGCGGCGTTCCACCTCGACGACTACCTGGGAGTGCTCGAGGAGCCGGGCGGTGTGGACACCCCCGGCGGGCGGCTGCCGGGCCGCAACTGGCTGGGCCGGCCGGTCCCCCCGCTGGACCTGGACCGCACCGGTGTCCTCAGGGGCGGTACGGCGGACCCGCGGGACGCGAAGTGGGCCGGTGAGCGTCCGTACGTGCTGCTGGCGGACGGCGACCACCAGCGCGTCGCGGTGCTGGACCCGGTGGGGAACGTGTACTGGGTGGGGGCCGAGGAGCTGGCGGAGCTGCTCCGGCACGACCCGCTGATGCCGCCGGACGGCGCGGTGGTGTTCCTGGTGTCCGGCGCGGGGGCGGGGGGTCTGGAGCTGCCCCGGCTGGTGGCCGACCGGCTGGGCGGTGCGAACCGCACGGTGTGGGCCACCGACGGAAGGATCGTCTTCCGGCCCGATCCGGGCACGGGCGCCTTCCGCGCGCTGCTGCACGACCACAGCCCCGGCCGGGTGCCGGTGGGCAGGTGGATTCCCAGCAGGCCCGGTTACGTCCTGCCGCCGGGTACCGCGCCGGGTTTCTTCACCACGGTGGACGGCCAGGTCTACCCGGACAGCCGGCTGATGCGGTACACGATCCTCACCCAGGACGGCATGGACGTCCAGGGCTGGGCCAGCGTGAGCGGCGAGGACCAGATCGGAGAAGGAGAAGCGGGGTACTCCGGTCTGTCCGCGGTGCGGCACTGGCGCCGGGTCTACACGCACCGCGCATCCGTGGGTCCCCTCCACGACCTGGAGGGTCCGGAGATCGGGTACTCGGTGGTCGGTCACGGCAGTAGGACGGGCGTCGACCTGCACCTGGACGACGGCACCAAGGTGGACGTGGACTACGGTCAGCTCGGCGGGATCATGCGGCGCAGGCCCAGTTTCCGGAAGCTGCGGGCGGACCGGGCCGGGCAGGTGCACTTCTGCCAGGCGGGCGGGCGGGCGCCGGGCAGCGATCCGCTGGTGACACCGCGCAACGGGCAGCAGACGGCCAACACCGCCGGGGCGATGGTGCGTGCCATGCCCACGGAGGTTTCCTTCGGCTCCCTGGGCGGGGGGGAGCCGGAGGCGCTGGGGCTGAGGAACACCACCGACGATCCCAAGGCGGTTCCGCGGATGTTCCACCCGGAGCCGTCCGCGCAGGCGCTGCTGGAACTGGCCGACCGGTACCTGAGGCTGGACCACCTGCCGCCGGTGGAGCGGCGGGAGCGGGTTCTGCGGATGGTGCGTGCCGTCAGTGAGGTCTTCGGCACCGGGCCGGAGGCGCGGCTGCTGGATGCGTTCGGTCGGCTGGAGCGGATGCGGCTGGCCGATCCGGCCTACGCCGGTGCCGGAAGCGCCCCCCTGACCTGGGCGCTGCTGCGGCACATCGCCGGGCAGTACCTGGCACGGCAGCCCGGTGAGGTGGCCCCCCGGTCCGAGTACGCGGTGCTGCGTGAGCTGCTGGGCAAGGCGCTGGACCCGCGGGCCGGTGCCCCGGGGCTGACCCTGACCGGGTTCATCGAGCAGTCCGCGGCCCTGGCCGAGCCCGCCGATCCGCTGCCCGCCGCCCTGGACCCGGCCGCCTGGGACGACGGTCCCCCCGAGACCTGGACGGATGTCGCTTCCCTGCCCGCCCCGGCCGCCACCGAGCAAGCGCCGGTCTTCCCGGAGTCGGCGGCGTGGAACAGCCCCGGCACCGGCGGCGACCCGTTCGCCGGGTTCGACGCGCTGCTGGCCGCGGCCGCCGTCACCGACCGGGTGCGGCTGCTGGAGGACGCCCTGGGCCTGCGGCCGGGTGACAGCGGCTTCGACGACCACCTCGCCGGGCTGGACTTCCTGGACGCGGCGCGGGCCGCGGACACCGAGCTCTCCGCCCGTCCGCTGGATCTCGGTGTGCTGGGGGAGATGGCGCACAGGGTCCTCCACCTGTCCCGCGGACACCAGATCACCGGCGACGACCACCGTCGGCTCTTCCAGGTCATGGGCCAGGCGGTGCAGGCCGGCCGGGCGGGCAGTGTGGCGACGCTGGCGGCGTTCCACCTCGACCGTTACCTCGGGGTGCTCTCGGGACCGGACGGTGTGGACACTCCCACCGGACGGCTCCCGGGGCGTAACTGGCTCGGCCTGGCGTTCGGTTCCCTGGACCTGGACCGGGTGGGTGTCTCCGGTGGCAACACGCTGAAGCTGGAGCGGGCGAAGTGGGCCGGCGAGCGTCCGTACGTGCTGCTGGCGGACGGCGACCACCAGACCGTCACCGTGACGGATCCGGCCGGCGACGTGTACTGGGTGGGGGCCGAGGAGCTGGCGGAGCTGCTCCGGCACGACCCGGTCATGCCGCCGGACGGTCCGGTGGTGTTCCTGGTGGGCGGCGCGGGGGCGCGGGGTCTGGAGCTGCCCCGGCTGGTGGCCGACCGGCTGGGCGGCGCGAACCGCACGGTGTGGACCACCAACGGGGACATCACCTTCAGACAGGCCCCGGGCAGGAGCACCACCCACGCGCTGCTGCACCGCCACAGCCCCGGCCAGGCGCCGGTGGGCAGGTGGATTCCCAGCAGGCCCGGTTACGTCCTGCCGCCGGGTACCGCGCCGGGTTTCTTCACCACGGTGGACGGTCAGGAGTACCCGGACAGCCGGCTGACGCGGTACACGCTGCTCACCGGGGACGGCATGGATGTCCTGGGCTGGTCCAGCGAGAGCGCCCAGGACACCGCCGTGGCGGAGGAACAGGAGTACCCCCACCTGCCCGCGGTGCGGCACTGGCGCCGGAACTACCAGCACAGAGACGTCCGAGGTCCCCTCCACGCCCTGGAAGGCCCGGAGATCGGGTACTGGGTGGTCGGCCACGGCAGTCGGGGGGACATCGCGCTGCACCTGGACGACGGCACCGCGGTGCGGGTGGACCACGGGGAGCTCGGCGGGATCATGCGGCGCAGGCCCAGCTTCCGGAAGCTGCGTCTGGATCAGGCCGCGCAGGTGCACTTCTGTCACGTGGGCGGGCAGGCGCCGGGCAGCGATCCGCTGGTGACACCCCGCAACGGCCAGAAGACGGCCAACGCCACCAGAAGCGTGGTGGGCGCCACGCCCACACAGGTCCGTCTCGAGCAGCCGGTGGGCGGGGATCCGGCGGCCCTGTGGCTGCGGAACGCCACCGACGAGCCCGAGGTGGTCCCGCGGGTGTTCTACCCCGAGCCACCCGCGCAGGCACTGCTGAGCATGGCGGACCGGTACCTGGGGCTGGGGCACCTGTCGCCGGTGGAGCGGCGGGAGCGGGTTCTGCGGATGGTGCGTGCCGTCAGTGAGGTCTTCGGCACCGGGCCGGAGGCGCGGCTGCTGGATGCGTTCGGTCGGCTGGAGCGGATGCGGCTGGCCGATCCGGCCTACGCCGGTGACCGGAGCGGTCCGCTGACCTGGGCGCTGCTGGTGGAGATCGCCGGGCGGTACGAGAACTGGCAGACCGGTCTGGCGGGCAGCCGGTCCGAGATCGTGGTGCTGCGTGAGCTGCTGGGCAAGGCGCTGAATCCGCGGGCCGGTGCCCCGGGGATGACGCTCACCGGGTTCATCGAGCAGTCCGCGGCCCTGGCCGAGCCCGCCGATCCGCTGCCCGCCGCCCTGGACCCGGCCGCCTGGGACGACGGCCCGCTCCCGGGCGGGCAGAACGTCCAGCCCTCACCCGCCCAGCCTCTGCCTGCCCAGCCCTCGCGGGAGGAGCGGGCCGAGCAGGCCGGTCCGTCCGGCACGCCCCGGGACGGGAGTGACCCGGCGCCGGTCTTCCCGGAGTCGGGAACGTGGAACAGCCCCGGCAACCAGAGCGCGACGCCGACGCCCACCGCCGAGCGGGAGCAGCTGCTCTACGACGCCATGGGCGTACGTCCGGGCGACGCGAGCTTCGACGACCTCACGGCCGAGTTCGACACCCTGGACGCGGCGCGGGCCGCGGACACCAGGCTCTCCCGGCGTCCGCTGGACCTGGACGTGCTGCGGGAGATGACCCGCAGGATCCTCCACCTGCCCCGTGGACACTGGGTCACCCGTGACGACCTGTGGAACCTCAGCAGCGTCGTGACCCACGCCGTGCAGGCGAACCGGGCGGGCAGCGTGGCGGCGCTGGCGGCGTTCCACCTCGACGACTACCGGGGGGTGTTCATGGGTCCGGACGGTGTGAACACTCCCAACGGGCGGCTCCCGGGGCGCAACTGGCTGGGCACGGCGGTCGAGCCCCTGAACCTGGACCGGGTCGGTGTCTTCGACGGCGAACTGCTCCTGGAGGATGCCAAGTGGGCCGGTGAGCGTCCGTACGTGCTGCTGGCCGAAGGCGACGAGGAGGCCATCGGCGTTCGGGGCCAGACCGGCGGCGTGTACTGGGTGGAGGCCGAGGAGCTGGCGGAGCTGCTCCGGCACGACCCGGTCATGCCGCCGGACGGTCCGGTGGTGTTCCTGGTGGACCGCGCCGGGGCGGGGGGTCTGGAGCTGCCCCGGCTGGTGGCCGACCGGCTGGGCGGCGCGAACCGCACGGTGTGGACCACCAACAGGTACCTCGTCTACCGGCGCAGCGCGCGGACGGGGGACATCCACGCGCTACTGGACGACTACAGGCCCGGCCGGGTTCCGGTGGGCCACTGGATTCCCAGCAGGCCCGGTTACGTCCTGCCGCCGGGCACCGCGCCCGGGTACTTCCGCACGGTGGACGGTCAGGAGTACCCGGACAGCCGGCTGACGCGGTACACGATCCTCACCGGGGACGGCATGGACGTCCTGGGCTGGTCCAGCGAGAGCGCCCAGGACACCGCCGAGGCGGAGAAGGACGAGTACCCCTACATGTCCGCGGTGCGGCACTGGCGCCGGAACTACTGGAACAGAGACGTCCGAGGCCCCCTCCACGCCCTGGAAGGCCCGGAGATCGGGTACTGGGTGGTCGGTCACGGCAGCCGGGAAGGTGTCGCGTTGCACCTGGACGACGGCACCGCGGTGCGGGTGGACCACGGGGAGCTCGGCGGGATCATGCGGCGCAGGCCCAGCTTCCGGAAGCTGCGGGCGGACCAGGCCGCGCAGGTGCACTTCTGTCACGTGGGCGGGCAGGCGCCGGGCAGCGACCCGCTGGCCGTGCCCCGCAACGGCCAGAAGACGGCCAACATCGCCGGAAGTATGGTGCGCGCCACGCCCACACAGGTCCGTCTCAAGCATCCGGTGGGCGGGGACCCGGCGGCCCTGTGGCTGCGGAACACCACCGACGAGCCCGAGGTGGTCCCGCGGGTGTTCCACCCCGAGCCGTCCGGGGAAGGGCTGCTGGAACTGGCCGACCGGCACCTGGGGCTGGACCATCTGCCGCCGGTGGAGCGGCAGGAGCGCGCTCTGCGAATGGTGCGTGCCGTCAGTGAGGTCTTCGGCACCGGGCCGGAGGCGCGGCTGCTGGATGCGTTCGGGCGGCTGGAGCGGATGCGGCTGGCCGATCCGGCCTACGCCGGTGACCGGAGCGGTCCGCTGACCTGGGCGCTGCTGGTGGAGATCGCCGGGCGGTACGAGAACTGGCAGACCGGTCTGGCGGGCAGCCGGTCCGAGATCGTGGTGCTGCGTGAGCTGCTGGGCAAGGCGCTGAATCCGCGGGCCGGTGCCCCGGGGATGACGCTCACCGGGTTCATCGAGCAGTCCGCGGCCCTGGCCGAGCCCGCCGATCCGCTGCCCGCCGCCCTGGACCCGGCCGCCTGGGACGACGGCCCGCTCCCGGGCGGGCAGAACGTCCAGCCCTCACCCGCCCAGCCTCTGCC
>NZ_PGGW01000058.1:106623-359043 GCF_002794255.1 Streptomyces carminius | reverse complement strand
GAAGCCCTCGGCGGGCACGGTCCGCTTCATCTCGGCGAGCTGCCCGGCCGGGAGGAGCCGGCCGCCCAGCAGGGCGCGCAGGAAGGTGTTCATGTCGGCGGTGGTACTGATGACGGCGCCGTCGGACCAGGCGTTCGCCTGCTCGGTGGTCTCGGTGAGCCTCTTCTCGCCGGGGAACTTCGTGTAGGCGGTGGCGGTCGGTCGCGGGATACGGGCGGAGGTGCCGGGGGCGAAGGTGTCCTTGAGCCGCAGCGGCTTGACGATGCGGTCGCGCACCTCCCGCTCCCAGGAGTTGCCGGTGATCTTCTCGATGATCATCCCGGCCAGGACGTAGTTGGTGTTGGAGTAGCTCCACCGGGTCTCCGACCCGGGATCGGCGGCGTCCGGCAGCCACTCGGGCGCGACGGTCATGGCGAGCTTCACGCGCTCCTCGGGAGCGAGCGAGGTGTAGCGGTTCGCGAGGAAGTCCTGCTTCATGGTCTCCAGGCTCTGGAACTGGAGGTTGGTGTAGTTGGCCAGTCCGCTGGTCTGCTGGAGGAGGTTGCGGACGGTGATACGGCTGCCGTCGTTGCCGTTGCCCTGCACCAGGCCGGGCAGCCACTGCTCGACGGTGTCGTCGAGGTCCAGCTTCCCCTCGGCGACGAGCTGGAGGACGAGGACGGCGGTGAACGTCTTGGTGTCGCTGCCGATGCGGTAGTGCGCGTCATACGGCACCGGCCGGTTGCCGCGCAGGTCGGCGACTCCGGCCCGGACGGTGGTGGAGCGGCGCCGCTCGTCCTGGACCCGGACGGTCAGGCCGGTGACCCCGGTCTCCAGCACGGCCCGCGCGTCCTTCCGGAGCTGGGCCCGCTCACCGTGGTGCGCGGCGGCACCCGCCTTCGCCGTACGCTCCCCGGTCGCCATGGCGTCGGTGCTCAGACCCGTGAGCGTCGTGGCGCCGATCGCGCCGACGCCCGCCAGCGCGAGCCCCGCCCGCACGCTCGTCGCCCGGCTCCACCTGGTGTTCTTCCGCGTCTTCCGCTGCCTCGTCGTCATACCCGAAACGCTATGGACCGGCGGCGGCGCGGGATAACCGGCTGAGCGGTGAAACGGGGGTACAGGCTGCGCTACTTCCCCGCCCGCCCGCCGCCCGCCGGGGTGTCCGGATCGCGACGCACCCGGCGCGAAACCCGCCACGGACGCCGGAACACTCACCTACCGTTCCGCGGTGACACCCGGTCAGGAGGCCCGGCAGCGGACGGGCGGGGACGGAGGGGGACCCGGTGAGCGGTGACGGCGGCGACGCGGACCTGGACATCGACGGGGACCACCTGGACCGGATCACCCGGGGCCTGCGGGACGCGATCGGTGAGCTGAAGGACATCGGCCCGGCCACCGGCGCGCTGCTCGGCGCCGGTTTCGAGAACCTGTCGATGACCGGCATGGAGACCGGACACGGCCGGCTCGCCCGCGAGTTCGAGACATTCTGCGAGGACTGGGAGTGGGGCGTACGGGCGCTGGTCCAGGACGCCAGTGACCTGGCGGCCCGGATGGGGCTGGCGGCGGGGCTCCTCTGGGAGGAGGAGCAGTACCTCGGGGGCACCTTCAAGGTCGGCGCGAACGCACTGCTGGGCAACCCGCACCTCTCCGAGGAGGAGGTGACCCGGCAGAGCTGGCGGGAACTGGTCACCCCCGACGCCCCCGAGATGGGCCCCGACGCGCTCCGGCGGGCCGCGGACGAGGCCGGGCAGACCTGGCGGGACACCGCACGCGGAGCCGCCACCGAGGGAACGGGCGGCCGGCTGACCGACTGGGCGCTGGACGAGGCGGGGGCCGACGAGCGGACGCGCGACCGGATGCTGGACGAGGCGTTCGGCCCCTCCCCGGAGGACGGCGCCGGGGGTGGGCGCTGATGGGGTGGGGCGACCTGGTGCCCGACGACCTCGAGGAACTGGGCGAGAAGGGCGCGGAGAAGCTCGGCGAGGGCATCGACTGGGCCGGCGACAAGGCGGCGGACGGGCTGGACGAACTCGGCTGGGAGCGGGGTGTCAACCTGGTCCGTGAGGGCAGCGGCTCGCTGGCCAACCGGATGGGCGCGGACGTCGACGAGCTGGAACTGGGGCAGACCGACGACCCGCGGAAACTCGTCCACGGCAGCGTCGGGAAGATCCGCGCCACCGTCTCCCACCTGCGTGACTTCACCAGGGCGTTCGACAACGTCGGACAGGGCCTGCGGGGCCTGGACTCCGGGGCCTGGAAGGGCGAGGCGGCCGACGCCTTCCGGACGAAGGCCGGACTCCAGCCGCCGAAGTGGTTCCGGGCGGCGCAGGCCTGCCGGGCGGCCGCCGAGACGATGGACCGCTTCGCCGACACCGTCAAGTGGGCGCAGGACCAGGCGCAGGAGGCCGTCGACGCCTGGCGGGCCGCCGAGAAGGCCACCAGGCAGGCGCGGACCGCCCACGAGACGGCGGTGGACAGGTACGACGAGGCGGTACGGAAGCACGGTGCGGCCGCGCTGAGCGGCCGGGATCCCGGCCCGGAGCCGGAGCGGCCCGGTGACTTCTCCGACCCCGGCGAGTCCGGCCGCCGGGCCGCCCGGGAGAAGCTGGCCGAGGCCCGCCGTCAGCGCGACGCGGCGGCCGAGGAGGCACTCGCCGCCGTGGCGCGGGCCCGGCAGGACGCCCCGGCCAGACCGTCCTATGGGGAGCAGCTCAAGGACGGGCTGATGGAGGGCCAGCTCCGGATCAACCACTTCAACATGGGGATGATCAGAGGCTCGGCGGGAGTCGTCTCCTTCGCCCGCGGCCTCAACCCCTTCGACCCGCACAACCTCACCCACCCCGGCGACTACCTCACCAACCTCAACAACACCGCCGCCGGACTGGTCCAGACGGCCAACGACCCGCTCGGGGCGGGCAGGCAGATGTACGAGCAGTTCATGCGGGACCCGGCCGAGGGCAGCGGCAGGCTCGTTCCCGAACTCCTCGCCACCCGGGGCGCGGGCGCCGCCCGCAAGGGCCTGGGCGCCGCTCGGGACCTGGCCGACAACCCCGGCCGCACGACACTGCGCGACAACGGGCCCCACGACAGCAAGACGCCCGACAGCCGGAAGAACTCGCAGGGAGTGGACCCGGTCGACCTGGCGACGGGCCGGATGTACCTGCCGCAGACGGACGTCTCCCTGCCGGGCGCGCTGCCGCTGGTGTTCCGGCGTCGTGTGGAGTCCGGCTACCGGGCCGGACGGTGGTTCGGGCCGTCCTGGTCCTCCACCGTCGACCAGCGGCTGGAGGTCGACGCCGAGGGCGTCGTCCTCATCGGCGAGGACGGTCTGATCCTGGCCTACCCGCACCCGGCGCCGGGGGTGTCCACCCTGCCCGAGGCGGGACCGCGGTGGCCGCTGGAGCGCACCCCCGACGGCGGCTACACCCTCACCGACCCGGAGACCGGCTGCGTACGGCACTTCGCTCCCCCGGCGGGAGCGGAGCCCGGCGGCGACGGCGTGGCGCTGCTGGAGCAGCTCACCGACCGCAACGGCAACTGGATCACCTTCGCCTACGACGAGGCCACCGGCGCCCCGGTCCGCATCGAGCACAGCGGCGGCTACGTCCTGCACCTGACCGTCGAGGACGGGCACGTCACCGCCCTGTCCCTGGCAGCTCCGGACGGCACGGCACAGCCGGTGATGCGCTACGGCTACAGCGACACCGGCGACCTCACCGAGGTGATCAACTCCTCAGGGCGCCCCCTGCGCTTCGAGTACGACGAGCACCGCCGGGTGACGGCCTGGATCGACTCCAACGACCGCCGCTACGACTACGTCTACGACGAGCGGCACCGGGTCGTCGCCGAGGGCGGCGAGGGCGGCCACTTCCAGGTCATCCTCACCTACGACGACATCGACCCGGCCACGGGCCACCACATCACCACCGTCACCACCGCCGAGGGCCACGCCACCCGCCACCTGATCGACGACGCCCGCCGGACCGTCGCCACGACCGACCCCACCGGAGCCACCACTCGCTTCGCCTACGACGACCGCGACCGCCCGCTCACCCACACCGATCCTCTGGACCGCACCACCCGCTTCGAGTACGACGAATCCGGCCACCTCGTCCGCCTCACCCGCCCGGACGGCCGGGAGGTGGTCATCACCCGCAACGAGCTGGGCCTGCCGACCGAGGTCCGCGAGCCGGACGGCGCGGCATGGCGTCACACCTATGACGAACGCGGCAACCGCACCGCCACCACCGACCCGGCGGGCGCGACGACCCACTACGCCTACGACACCCATGGTCATCTGACGGCGGTGACCAACGCGCTGGGCGAGACCACGTCCGTGCGCTGCGACGCGGCGGGCCTGCCCGTGGAGATCACCGATCCCCTCGGGGCGGTCACCCGCTACACCCGTGACGCCTTCGGCCGCCCCACCGCCCTCACCGACCCCCTTGGTGCGGTCACCCGCCTGGCCTGGAGCACCGAGGGCAAACTCACCCACCGCACCGGCCCGGACGGGGCGGATGAGTCGTGGGAGTACGACGGGGAGGGCAACTGCGTCCGCCACACCGACCCGGCCGGCAACACCACCGTCTTCGAGTACACCCACTTCGACCTGCTCGCCGCCCGCACCGACCCGGACGGAACGCGGTATGAGTTCGAGCACGACGCCGCCCTGCGCCTGACCGGTGTCACCAACCCCCAGGGCCTGACCTGGCGGTATGTCTACGACCCGGCCGGGCGCCTGACCGCCGAGACCGACTTCGACGACCGCACCGTCACCTATACCCACGACGGCGCCGGACAGCTGACCGCCCGCACCACCCCCCTCGGCGAGACGATCACCTTCGCCTACGACGAGCTGGGTCTGCTGGCCCGCAAGGACGCCGCGGGCGCCGTCACCACCTACGAGCGCGACCTTGCGGGCCGCCCACTGCGCATCACCGGCCCCGACACCGACCTGACCTACCAGCGCGACAAGCTGGGCCGCGTCAAGACCGAGATGGCAGGCGGCCGGGTCCTGACGTTCTCCTACGACGCGCTGGGCCGCCGCACCCGCCGCACCACCCCCACCGGCCAGGTCACCACCTACACCTACGACGCGGCCGGCAACCGCACCACCCTCACCACCGGTGGCCGCACCCTGGACTTCACCCACGACCCGGCCGGCCGCGAAACCACCCGCCGCATCGGCGACGTCACCCTCACCCAGCTGTGGGACCCCGCCGGCCGCCTCACCGACCAGACCCTCACCAGCCCAGAGACCACGGTCCAGCACCGCAGCTACCACTACCGCGCCGACGGCTACCTCACCGCCGTCGACGACCTCCTGACCGGCCACCGCACCTTCGACCTCGACCCGGCCGGCCGCGTCACCGCCGTCCACGCCCAGGGCTGGACCGAGACCTACGCCTACGACACCGCCGGCAACCAGACCTCCGCCGCCTGGCCCACCACCCACGCCGCCGCGGACGCCACCGGCCAGCGCACCTACACCGGCACCCGCCTCACCCAGGCCGGCCGCACCCGCTACGAACACGACGACGCCGGCCGCCTCACCCTGCGCCAACGCACCCGCCTCTCCCGCAAGCCCGACACCTGGCGCTACACCTGGGACACCGAAGACCGCCTCACCACCGTCACCACCCCCGACGGCACCCGCTGGCGCTACCTGTACGACCCACTGGGCCGCCGCACCGCCAAACAACGCCTCACCCACACCGGCGAGGTCGCCGAACAGATCGACTTCACCTGGGACGGCCCGGTCCTCATCGAACAGACCACCACCACACCCGACCTCCCCCACCCGGTCACCCTCACCTGGGACCACCACGGCCTGCACCCCATCACCCAGACCGAACGCCTGGTGGACGAAGCCACCCAGACCGAGATCGACGCCCGCTTCTTCGCCATCGTCACCGACCTCGTCGGCACCCCCACCGAACTCATCGACGACACCGGCCACCTCGCCTGGCACACCCGCACCACCCTGTGGGGCACCACCACCTGGAACCGCGACGCCACCACCTACACACCCCTGCGCTTCCCCGGCCAGTACCACGACCCCGAAACCGGCCTCCACTACAACTACTTCCGCTACTACGACCCCACCACCGCCCGCTACCTCACCCCCGACCCCCTCGGCCTCGCCCCCGCCCCCAACCCCACCACCTACCCCCACAACCCCCACACCCGGACCGACCCCCTCGGACTGGCTCCGTACCCCAACCAGATGCCGGAAGAATTGGCGCAGGAGTTGGCTGACGCGGAGAGACTCGGAGTCAGACCGTTGAGGGTCGGTGATGAAGGGTTCGATGCCGCGGTGAACTCGGGAACCATCAAATGGGCCGTTGATGAACAAGGGAGGCTATTCGTTATTCCGAAATATGCGAATGGTGTTGAGCTGAAGCATCCTGTGCTCACGGGAGGTCGCCCAGTGCTGGCTGCTGGCGAGGCGGAGATAGCCGGCTCCGATGGAAGCTACTTCGGGATGGAAATCAACAATATGAGTGGTCATTACAAGCCTTCCATGGAAAGCTTGCAGGTGGGGAGGGAAGCGTTTGAGCGGGCCGGAATTTCATTCCTCGAGTGAAGAGTCAAATGAGCTGATCAACCTTTTCGGAAAGCATCCGAGGGGTGTCTCCGCAAGGGATGTTAAGAGTATCGTTCTGTCTCTTCCGGTAGAGGGCCTGTCCGGCTCCGCGTTGGAGGAGTTGCGAGACATGGGCGTCGGCAGGATGCAAAGTTCACTGCCGCAGGAGGAAAGAGTCCTGTGGGCCGAGGTGGCGATTTTTTGCATCCGGCGGAAAGAAGTATGTGGGGCTTCCGACCTCCTTGCTTCTTCTGTCGATGAAGCTCGAATCAGATCTTACGTAATTCGGAATCTGGATGGAAGGGATTTGGGGCCGACTTGGAGTCTGGAGGAGCTGTGTGGCCTAGTTCTTGATTCCATCCCGTATCCGTTTGAGGAGGCAAAAGAGAGGGCTTCGCGGTGGCGTAGTCTAAGTCGTGAAGAAATGCTGACTCTGCGACGGATTAAAAATCTTCTAGGTGCCGTGAAGGATGTGGGGCGCCTTATTCAAGAAAAAGATGAGGCGTGTGAAGGTGTCAGGATGTGGCTGGATCTTGTGCCTCTTCTTCCTTGAAGGTGGGTGTCGGACGCCGTATGGACATGGTTGTTTACCCCGGCGGCAATGTGATCGGTGCTGTATGGCAAGGGGGGAGCTTCGAGCGGCAGGCCACGAAGTATTCGACTTCGCAGCGAGGGTTGGAATGGAGCGGACATGTTCTGCCATCATGCCGACCCTCGCCCCCGCAATGGAGTGATCCCGTGAGGTGGCCCCGCCCGGGGGGAATCCCGCGAGTCGCGATGAGTTCTGCGGCGTTTGGCGGTCGTACTGTCGGACCCGTCACCGAGGAGGACCTCTGATGCGCAGCGTGACCTATTCGATGAACGTCTCGCTCGATGGCTACATCGCCGGGCCGGACGGCGGGTTCGACTGGTCGGAGCCCGACGAGGAGGTCTTCCGCTTCTGGATCGACGAGATCCGGGGGGTCGGCGTCCATCTGCTGGGGCGGCGGCTGTACGAGACGATGCTGTACTGGGAGACCGCCGAGCAGGACCAGTCCCTCGACGACGCCGAGCTGGAATGGGCCGCGCTCTGGAAGCCGCTCCCGAAGGTGGTGTTCTCCACCACGCTGTCGGCGGTGCGGGGCCAGGCCCGCCTGGCCTCCGGCGGCTTGGCGGAGGAAATCGGGCGGCTGCGGGCCGAGCCGGGGGAGGGCGGCGAGATCGCGATCGGCGGCGCGACCCTCGCCGCCGAGGCGGCCGAGCTGGACCTGATCGACGAGTACCGGGCCATTGTCCACCCGGTGCTGGTCGGCGGTGGCATCCCGTTCTTTCCCCGGCGCGAGCGCCGGGTGGACCTCGAACTCGTCGAGACCCGCACCTTCAACTCGAAAGTCGTCTACCTCCGCCACCGCGTGGCGCGCTAGCCGGTCCGCCCGCCGGTCCCGGGAAGAACGGGCCGGTCAGTGGCCTGGATGCACCGCTCGCCCGTGTTTCGTCTCCTCGACGCCGGGCCGCGGGCGCGGGTACCGGAGGCGGTGGTGGGGCCGGTCCTCCGGTACCCGCGATCACCCGTGATCAGTTACGCGGCAGGCTCAGCGGGAGATCGCGTATCCCCTGAACGCGGCCTTGGTCTCCGGTCCGATGATTCCGTCGAGGGGACCGTCGTAGCCGTAGCTCCGCAGCAGGCGCTGGAGCGCCTTCACCGTTCCGCCGCCGACGACCCCGTCGATCGCCCCGGTGTAGCCGAAGTTCCTGAGGCTGCGCTGCATCGCCTTCCAGCTGTTGGTGCCCAGCTGTCCGTCGATCGCGCCGGTGTAGCCGTAGAAGTCCCGCAGGTACGCCTGGAGGTTCTTGGCCTGCGTGATGGTCAGCCCGAGGTTGACCACCGCGAGCGGGGCGGCGGCCTCGGCGGTGACCGCCGCCGGCCTGGTGTCCGGGGCGGACGCGGCGAAGCTGGTGCCCGCGGTGGTCAGGGTCGTCGCGGCGATCCCGGCGACGGCTACGGCGCTGACGAACGTTCTCTTCGTGGCTCGCATGTACTTCCTTCGAACGGGTGGAGCCGACCGCACCGGCCGGCTTGCCGACAAGGCTGCGGGACAGTGACCGGTGGCCGCCGCACCCCTGGGGAAGTTGACGTACACGTGGGACGTCCCACACGCTGACCTGCTGTTATGCCGCCCAACGGGTCGGCGGGGCGGGACGGGGATCTCTCGGGGCGGCGCGGGAACCGGAGGATCGGGGTCCTGACTCCCGCAGGGAAGAACGCGTCCCGTGCCCGACGTTCCGTGCGGATTACTGCCCCCACCGGGTCCGTGCGGGCCGGGGCCGGGGCAGACTGGCCGGGTGAGTACCGCATCCCTGCGCAAGGGCGCCAACGTGCCGCTGTCCGTACCCGCCGTCCGGGCCGTACTGAGCTGGGCGGACGCGCCCGGTGTGCCGGACGCCGACGCGTCGGCGCTGCTGCTGACCGCCGCCGGGCGGGTGCGGGACGACACCGACTTCGTCTTCTACAACCAGCCCCGCCACGCCTCCGGCGCCGTGCGCCACCTCGGCAAGCGGCGCGAGGGCGGCGCGGTCCTGGACACCGTGGAGGTGGACACGGCCCGGCTGGAGGCGGGCGTCGAACGGGTGCTGCTGTGCGCCTCGGCCGACGGCGGGACGTTCGGGCAGCTCACCGGGCTGCGGCTGACGTTGCAGGACGCGGCTACCGGCGCCGAACTGGTGTGGTTCGAGATGGCGGCGACGGCCGAGACGGCGTTCGTCGGCGGCGAGCTGTACCTGCGCGGCGGGCAGTGGAAGTTCCGGGCGGTCGGGCAGGGGTACGCATCGGGGCTGGCCGGGCTGGCCACCGACTACGGCATCAGTGTGGACGAGCCGCAGCCGCAGCCCGCACGGCCCCAGCCGCAGGCGCCGCCGCCCCCCGCCGCTCCTCCCGCCGCGGCTGCCCCGCGGCTGACCAAGGGCGAGGAGCACCTCCCCGTCGACATGCGCAAGCGCCTCTCCCTCCGCAAGGAGCAGGTCGCCGTCAGCCTCCGCAAGCACGGCGCGGAGGGGGCGCGGGCGCGGGTGATCCTCGTCCTGGACGCCTCCGGCTCGATGTCGTTCCTCTACAGCAAGGGCGTCGTCGCCGGGGTCGTCGAGCGCATGGCGGCGGTGGCCGCGCAGCTCGACGACGACGGCGAGATGCAGGCGTGGACGTTCGCCTCGTCCCCGGCCCGGCTGCCGGACCTGCGGCTGGGCGAGCTGCCCGAGTGGATCGGGCTGCACGTACGGGTGGGGGAGCTGAGCCTCTTCGGGCGGCCGAAGAAGCGCAAGCGCGGGCTGGCGCCCGAGCAGATCGACATGCGGACGATCGGCATCCAGAACGAGGAGCAGAAGGTCATCGCCGAGGTCCGCGCGTACGTCCGCGAGCACCCGGCACCGGATCCGACCCTGGTGCTGTTCTTCTCCGACGGCGGGGTCTACCGCAACGACCAGATCGAGAAGGAGCTGCGGGAGGCGGTCGAGGAGCCGGTCTTCTGGCAGTTCGTGGGGCTGGGCAGGGCGAACTACGGGGTGCTGGAGCGGTTCGACACGCTGCCGGGCCGCCGGGTCGACAACGTCGGTTTCTTCGCCGTGGACGACATCGACAAGGTCTCGGACCCGGAGCTGTACGACCGGCTGCTGTCGGAGTTCCCGCAGTGGATCCGGGCCGCCCGGCAGGCGGGCGTCCTCCGCTCCTGAGCGGGGAAGCCCGCCTGCCGGACGTCCTGTGCGCCATCAGCCGTCCAGCCGTCCAGCCGTCCAGCCGTCCGGGGAGGACTACCCGCCGCGCTTGGTGATCTTGTCGGTCACGTCCGTGGTGTCCTCGGCGGGCGGCGGGGAGACGTCGACCTCGGTGCCGAAGTCGCTGAACTCGAGCGTGGTGCGGAGCGCGGTGCTCTGCGGGTTCTTCGAGCCCTGCGGGTCCTGGGTGGAGTTCACCGCCCCCAGGTCGATGTCGAACTGCTGGCGGCGGATGCGGTCCTCGTCGTCGAGCCACAGGTGCATCGGCAGGGTGTCGCCGAGCTGCTCCCGGAGCCGCTGGGCCTGGGGGTTGTCGCCCCTGGCGAGTTCGTCGACGTCCACCTCCACCCGGTACTTCGTGGTCTCCACGCCGTCGATCTTCTCGGTGCCGACGCGTTCGGCGTCGCCGTCCGTCAGGGCGCCGGCGTACTCCATGGCCTGGGCCGGGTCGGTGATCTGCAGCTCGCCGGTGCCGCCGGCCGCCAGGGCGATCTCGCCCAGATCGACCTTGATCCACGGCTTGTCCCCGCCGAGCTGCCCGCGCAGGGACTCGGGGAGCCGCTGGTAGAGGTCCTGCTCCACCACCCGCTGCTCGATCTTCTGGCCGCCCGTCCCGATCGTCAGCCTG
Organism: Streptomyces carminius; assembly: GCF_002794255.1. Taxonomy (GTDB): domain Bacteria; phylum Actinomycetota; class Actinomycetes; order Streptomycetales; family Streptomycetaceae; genus Streptomyces; species Streptomyces carminius. The sequence goes on along the minus strand of NZ_PGGW01000058.1, from coordinate 348,106 downwards.
CTCGTGCCGTCGACCAGGTCGATGACGCCGTTCCCGGTGATCGTCTGCTGCTCTCCGTCGGCGGCGGCGCGTACCCGCAGCTCCAGCTTCGCCGTCTCGGCCTCCAGGGTCTCCTCGTGGGCGGCCCGGACGACCTCGGTGGTGCTCCGGTCCCCGTCGCGGGTCTCCTCGCCGCCGGGTTCGGAGGCACTGCCGTTCCCGTCGTCGCCGCAGCCGGTCAGTACGGCCGTACCGGCCAGCAGCCCGGCAGCCGTCACCACGGCGGTCCTGCTCCTGCGTGACACGCGCGCCATCGCACTCTCCTCCGGTGTCGGGTGAGGGAACTTCCCGTACCGTGATCCGCTTTTCCGGTGAGACCGCCGGTAAGGGGCGTGAATCGGCCAATTGGCGTGAACGGCCGGGAGGTTCGCCGTCCGCGGTCACACGGTGAACGTCTCCTCGTTCCGCGGCACGCCCACCCCGCGCCAGGCGAACGGCACGCCGCGCGCGGTGCAGGGGTCGGCGGCGTCCATCAACTGGAAGTGCAGGTGCGGCTCGGTGGAGTTGCCGGTGTTGCCGACCCGGGCCACCACCTGGCCCGTCCGTACCCGTTCGCCCTCCCGCACCGTGACCGAGCCGCGCTTCAGATGGGCGTAGAGGGCGTACGTGCCGTCGCCGAGGTCGAGCACCAGGTGGTTGCCGACGAGGGCACCGAATCCGGCCAGGTCGCGGAAGGACGCCTCGACGAAGAAGGGGAGCAGGGCCGGGTAGGAGCTGCGGGTGAGATGGTCGCGGCGGCCGTCCCGGACCCGTACGACCGTGGCGTCGGCCACCGCCAGCACCGGCTCGCCGAAGGCGGGGAAGTCGCGGTTGCGGCGGACGGGCGGCCACCAGCCGAACGCCGGGCGGGGCTCCCGGGGCGGCTCCGGCTCCCGCACGACGTCGATCGCGTACGCCTGGCCGTAGGCCCGGACGCCGTGGCTGGGGACCTTGTCGGCCGGGCTGTTGAGCGCGCTCCAGCGGCCGGTGACCGGCGGTGCGACCTCCACCGCGGCGGGCTCGGGCCCCCGGTGGACGGCCCGGGTGAGGTACGCGCGCAGCGCCTCGGCGGCCAGCGCGAGCCCGGCAGCCGCGAGCAGTACCCGGCCGGACAGGCCCCTTCCGTCACCGAGGTCGGCCACCTCGGCGCCGAGGTCGGCCAGGACGAGCGCCACCACCAGCGCGTACAGGGCGGGACGCAGCCGCCCGACCAGGGCGGCCGCGCGGGCGGGACGGGAGGGACGGACGGGGCGGCGGGTCGTGGTCAACGGCTGCTCCTCCCGGGCCTGTCGTGCCGTGCCGTGTCGTGTCGTGCCCTCCGGGCGTGTTCTGCCCGGTCCGGCCCGGGCGGTAACCCCGGCGGCGGCCATCACGGCTGCCCGGCCGACCGCTCCTTCCGCAGGTGGCGGCGGAGGCCGTACGCGGCCCCGGCGCCTCCCGCCAGTGCGCCGACCACCATGCCCGCGAGGGTGGCGGGGTCGCCGAGGGAGATGTCCGAGTTGCCGAAGTAGACGGCCTCGGCCACCAGCAGGGCCAGCACCGCCATCAGCAGGGCGCGGTACTTGCGGCTGAAGAACACCCGGCGCCCCGGGACCTCCGGCGCGGCGGCCAGTGCGGCGGCCGGACCGGCGGTGACGGCACACGGGCGCTTGAAGTACGCCAGGTACGCCCACCGGCCGCATGGCTCCCAGCCGTCCGGGGCGAGCCGGGCGGCCAGTTTGCCGCGCTCCCCGCGGAGCGTGGTCTCGCGCCGGTACTCCCAGCGCATGGCGTTCCCGGGGTCGCGGCGGCAGACGAACTGGCCCAGCCGGTCCACGCGCTCGACCTCCCAGCCCTGGCCGCCGTAGCGGTTCAGCAGCTCCCGGTCGGTGTAGATGTCGGCGGTCCAGCGCCACTCCTGGGCGCGGGAGCCGGGCTGTCCGGCGGCCTCGGGGGCGGACGCGCCGGTGCCGCGGGCGAGCTGCTCGGCGAACTCGGCCACCGGGCCGAACTCCGCCTCCGGCGTGCTGTCGGCGTCCAGCAGGTGGTCGTGCAGCTCGGTGAGGGTGACGGTCACCCGCTCCTCGGCGACGCCCCGGGCGCGGAGCCGCTCCGCCAGATCCGTGAAGTACGCGTCCATGGTCTCTCCCCTCGTCTGCGGCCCTCGTGCGCGGGACGCTCAGCCCTGTGCCGCCGCGGCGGCCGGTCCGCCGGTCAGCGCGGTGCTCACCGTGCGGTGGAACGCCAGCCACGCCTCGCTCTGCTCGGCCAGGCTCCGGCGGCCCTCGGCGGTGAGCCGGTAGTAGCGGCGGCCGGGGCCGCGCTCGGCGGCGCGGAACTCGGCCGCCACCAGCCCGGCCTCCTCCAGCCGGTTGAGCACCGGGTAGAGGGTGCCGCCCCGGATCGTGCCGAGCCCCGCCTCGTCCAGACGTCTGGCGATCTCGTAGCCGTAGCTCTCGCCGTCGGTCAGGCAGGAGAGCACCAGCAGGTCGAGGACGCCCTTGAGCCAGCTGGCCCGTCGGTCTGTTGCCATACCTAGATGACACCATGAGCTAGATAGGATTGCAACCTAGGTGGGTGAGTAGAACGACGGTACGGCCGATGAGCCGACACGTTCCGTACCGGTGTGCGGCCCGCCCCGCGCCCCGCGCCCCGCGCCCGGCGGCCGACCGGCCGGGCTCCCGGCCTCAGTCCGCCCCGGCGGACCGGTCGGCGCGGTCGGGGCCGAACGCCCCGACCGCCCCGGCCACCAGCGACTCCAGCCGGTCCCCGTGCGCCCCGCGCCAGTAGACGCGCCCGCAGTCGCGGCAGCGGGCGAAGGTGTCGTACGTACGCCGGGTGCCCGGCCGCAGCAGATGCGCGATCTCGGCCTTGCCGACCGAGGCGAGCGCCCCGTTGCACGCGGTGCACCGCGTCCACGGCGCCAGGGGCGGCGCGAAGCGGTCCAGTACGTCGGCGAGCTGGTCGTCCGGGTCCGAGCCGCGCACATAGGCGCCCAGCCACAGCCGGCGGCGCATCAGCAGCCCGCGGTCCTGGGAGAGCAGGACCCGCCGCTCGGCGTTGGCCTGCTCGACCAGGGCGGCGTCGCCCCTGTCGTTGTGGTAGGCGGTGTCCAGGCCCGCCACCAGCCGCAACCGCCTGGCCAGCGTGCCCAGATGGACGTCCAGCAGGAAGCGCGGCGGTCCGCCGGGCACCGGCTGCGGCCGGGGCACGGGCTCGACCCGGACCGTCTCGCCCGCGCCGGGACGGTACGACGGCTCCACCCGCCGCCCGGCACCACCACCACCGGCACCACCACCACCGGCACCACCACCACCGTCCTCCACCACCAGCGCGCCCACCTCGGTCAGCGGCACACCCGAGGACTGCACGATCTGGACGAGGGGGGAGACGCCGTCGTGGGGGACGGGAAGGAGTTCGTCCGCGCGGCGGCGCGCGGGCAGGAAGATCCGCAGTGCGGGGGAGACCTTCAGGAACAACTCGGGCCGGGGATGCTCGGTCACCCTCCCCAGGGTGCCAGCCCGTCCCCCGCTGCCCCACCGCTTTTCCCGGCCGTCCCCACCTGTCCCTGTCCGTCCCTGCCTGTCCCCATCTGTCCCCGTCCCCGCGGTGGCGTCCGCCCGGGGGCCGTCCCCGGTACTCAGTCCGGGGTGTGCTCGGGCCCGCCGAAGTCGGGGCTCGCGAAGCCGGGGCCGGTGAAGTCCGGGCTGGTGAAGCCGGTCCGGGTGCCCGTCTCCCGGGCCCGGTCCGGGGCCGGACTGGAGAAGCCGGGATGGGTGTAGCCCAGCCGGGGGTGGCGGCTCTCGCCGCGCGGCTCCCCGGGCCGGTCGTCGCGCCGGTCACCGTGCTCCCCGCGCGGCTCCCCGTGCCCGGGCACCCGGGCCGTCCCCGGCGCGCTCCCGGGACCGTCCAGCGCTCCGTGCCCCTCCAGCGCGTTGTGCAGGAACGGCAGCATCCCGCGTTCCAGCAGTGCCGTACGCCAGGCCGCGTGGGCCCGCTCGACCTCCTCGGCCAGGGCCCGCCGTCGCCCGTCCCGCTGCCCGCCGTCCCGTCTCCGGCCGTCCGCCCGGATCGCGCCGGAGCCGTGGCGCAGCGCGGTGACCAGCAGCCCGACGCACGCGGCCAGGAGCGCGGCGGCGGTCAGGGCGGCGAAGGCCCAGCCCGTGTCGCGCAGCGGTGCGGCGATGGCGGGCTCGGGGTCCAGCATCCGCAGCACATGGCCGACGACGAGGAAGATCACCGCGGCCGTCCCGGCGAGCACGGGCGCCAGCACCGAGAGCATCGCCACCAGCCCGGCGCCGGCCCCGGCGGCGGAACCGGCGGAGTCCGGGGCGTGGCCGGGACGGCGCAGCTCGTCGCGGAGCTGGACGAAGGTGCCGTACTCCGCGGCGGCGCAGGCGGCGATCGCCGCGGCGGCGCCGAGCGCCATGGCGCGGAGCTGCTCGGTGGTCGGCGGTTCCGCGCCGGTGCCCGGCACGGTGCGCCGGTGCGCGGTGGTGCGCAGAGCCTCCTCGAGGACTCTGCCGAACTCGGCACGGTCCTCGGGGCTCAGGTGCGGAGCGGTGTTCATGTGCGTCCCCCGGTGCTCCGTAAGGCCGTGAGGGCGGAAACGGAGGAGAGCTCGCTACGGCAGGGACCCGCATGGTAAGGCGGTTCCGGCGGAACGTGACAGGGTGTTTCCGGAAAATACGCACTACCGGGGCGCGCCGTTCACTCCGGTCGCCGACACCGCACGCACCCGGTGGACACCGTGCGGACCGCGCACGACCGCCGTACAGCCACCGCCGCCCGTCGGCCGCCCGCCGTTCAGAACGGCAGCGGAAGCTGTGCCACCAGTAGCTTTCCGGCCATGGTCACCCCGCCGTCCATCGCCACGGCGAGGGAGTCGGCGTACACGTGCGGACCGTTCACCTGGGGTGTGCCCTCGCCGCCGTCCTCGGAGCCGACCTCGCCCAGCAGATACGGGATCGGACTGTGGCCGTGGACGACGCGCCGCCCGCCGTAGGCGTCCAGCAGCTCGCGCGCGGCCATGGGCCCGGCCTCGTCGCGGAAGGCGAAGCGCTTGGTGAACTTGCGGAACAACTCCCAGGTCTCGTCGGCGTCGTGGTGGGTGAGCGCCTCGGTGATGGTGTCGTTGACGTCCGCGATGGAGTCGCCGTACTCCAGGTAGGCCATGGTGTCGGAGTGGACCAGCAGATGGTCGTCGGCCAGGGCCATGGCGTCCAGCCGGGACATCCACTGGACGTGGTGCTCCTGGAGGCGCTCCATGTCCGAGCGCTGGCCGCCGTTGAGCAGCCAGGCGGCCTGGAAGGAGGCGGTGCCCGCGCCGGAGCCGACGGGAGTGTCGCCGAACCGCTTGGCGCCGATCAGCAGCAGCTCGTGGTTGCCCATCAGCGCCTTGCAGTAACCGCCCGCGGCGGCGGCCTCGGCGGAGAGCTGCATCACCAGGTCGATGACGCCCACCCCGTCCGGGCCGCGGTCGGTGAAGTCGCCCAGGAACCACAGCCGGGCGTTGCCCGCGGTCCAGTGGTCCTCGGTGTCGATCAGGCCCTGGTTGAGCAGGGCGGTGCGCAGCTCGTCCAGATAGCCGTGGACGTCGCCGACGACGTACAGCGGTCCCGGCCCCTCCGCGGGGGCGGGCGTGTCGACCAGGGTGGGGGTGGGGACGGGCGCCCCGGCGCCGATGACGGGCAGGTCGCGCCGGGTCGGGGTGTACCCCTCCGGGTGCGGCCCGGTGGCCGGAGTGGCCGGTGTGCCCGGCGTGCCGGCCACACCACTGACCGCGCCACCGGCCACACCACTGACCGCGCCACCGGCCACACCACTGACCGCGCCACCGGCCGCCGGACCCACCACACCGCCGGCCACGGTGCCGCCCGTCGCGCCCGTGCCGTGCCAGACGTCGGCTCCGTGACCGGCCCCCTGAGTCATCGACCCCTCCACCATCGCGCGCGCCTGCACCTGCCGGACCCTCTCTTCGCCTCCCGCGGGTTGCCCCAGCCGAAAGCCGGTCCTGGTGTCGTGCGCCCATCATAGGAACGCAGGTCGCGCCTTGTGACGCACCCGGGGGCGGCAATTCGGCCCGCGTCCGGACGTGGCGCGGGCGGCACGGGGCTTTTTCCCGGAATCATCCGGTTCTGCGGTCAACCGTGCTGTTCGGGGGAGCGGGGCGCGCTCACCGTCGCCCGCCGGCGGCGGCGCTGCGAGGAGGTGCGGACGATCAGGTCGGTGGGCATGATCTGCTGGACGGGGCGGCCGCCGCCGGTCCCCTCGATGGCGTCGATCAGCAGCTGTACGACGGTGGTGCCGATGCGTCCGGGCTTCAGCGACAGGGTGGTGATGGGCGGCTCGGTGCCGGCGTAGACGGCCGACTCGCTGCAGCACACCAGCAGCAGGTCGTCGGGGACGCGCAGCCCGTAGCGGCGGGCGGCGGCGAGCAGGTCGGTGCCGTTGGGGTCGAACAGGCCGTACACGGCGTCGGGCCGGTCGGGCCGGGCGAGCAGCCGGTCGGCGGCGACGGCGCCCGCGCAGGGGTCGTGGGCCGGGTACGCCTCGTACACCGGGTCCTGGCCCCGGCGTTCGCACCAGCGCAGATAGGCGGTGGTGGACAGCCGGGTGTAGGTGTCGGTGCTGGTGCCGGTGAGCAGGCCGATGCGGCGGGCGCCGGCGGCGGCCAGATGGTCCAGCAGACCCGTCACCGCGGCCTCGTGGTCGTTGTCGACCCAGGCGGTGACGGGCAGGTCGCCGCAGGGGCGGCCGTCGGAGACGACGGGGATGCCCTGGCGGACCAGCTCGGTGACGACCGGGTCCCGGTCGGAGGGGTCGATGACGACGGTGCCGTCGAGGGCGACGTTCGACCAGACGTCGTAGGGGCTCTGCCGGGTGCTGCCGGGCAGGATCACCAGGGCGTAGCCGCGGGCCAGGGCGGCGGAGGAGGCGGCGCGGGCCATCTCGGCGAAGTAGGCGAACTCGGTGAAGGTGAAGGGCTCCTCGCCGTAGGTGGTGACCGTGAGCCCGAGCAGCCCCGACTTGCCGGTGCGGAGGGTGCGGGCCGCGGCGGAGGGCCGGTAGCCGAGCCGGTCGGCGACCTCCCGGACATGGCGCCGGGTGGCGTCGGGCAGCCGTCCCTTGCCGTTGAGCGCGTCCGAGACGGTCGTGATCGACACTCCGGCCGCGGCGGCTACGTCACGGATGCCCGCGCGTCCCAGTCGACGGCTGTGTGCCCGGCTCACCTGGTGCTTCCCTGCTGCTGTCATGGCGTGCCGATAGTAGGGCCGTGACACACCGTCTGCGGGAGCTCACAGGGGAGGGGGTGAAGAGACGATTCTGCAAGCCGTGACTGCGGTAACGACCTTGGAAGAGGCGGTAGTTGAAGGATTAACCCATCGTTTCTGCAGCTGTTTCGGCGTCTGCTCCAGCAGAACCCCGGATGTCTCAAAGCTGTCTCAACTCACCTCCACGAGTGACGCGCGCCACGGCGCGCGCCACCCGCGCACGCTCGCAAAAAAGCGCCCATGGGGGAGGTACGCGGACCCCGGGAATCCTCCTATGGTGTGCAGCAATAGCGGTACGAGCGGCGGCACGGCCGCTCCACGACCCGGCCCTCCGGGGCCGTCCAACAACTCACGGAGGACCTGCCATGACGGAGAAGGCCCCCAAGCTGCGCGCGGCGCTGGACGGGATCCCCACCTACAAGCCCGGCCGTCCCCCGGCCCCCGGCGGCCCGCGGGCCTACAAGCTGTCCTCCAACGAGAACCCCTACCCGCCCCTGCCCGGCGTCCTGGAGACCGCCACCGCCGCGGCCGGCTCCTTCAACCGCTATCCGGACATGGCCTGCACCGCCCTTCTGGCGGAGCTGGCGGACCGCTTCGAGGTGCCCGTGACGCATCTGGCGACCGGCACCGGCTCCGTCGGCGTCGCCCAGCAGTTGCTGCAGGCCACCGCCGGTCCCGGCGACGAGGTGATCTACGCCTGGCGGTCCTTCGAGGCGTACCCGATCATCACCCAGATCTCCGGCGCGGCCTCCGTCCGGGTGCCGCTGACCGGGGGCGAGGACCACGACCTGGACGCGATGGCGGACGCCGTCACCGACCGCACCCGGCTGATCTTCGTCTGCACCCCCAACAACCCCACCGGCAACGCCGTCCGCCGCGCCGAGCTGGAACGCTTCCTGGACCGGGTCCCCGGCGACGTCCTGGTCGTCCTGGACGAGGCGTACCGCGAGTTCGTCCGCGACCCCGGGATCCCCGACGGCATCGAGCTCTACCGCGACCGTCCCAACGTGTGCGTGCTGCGCACCTTCTCCAAGGCGTACGGCCTGGCCGGCCTGCGGGTCGGTTTCGCGGTCGCCCACGAGCCGGTGGCCGCGGCGCTGCGCAAGACGGCGGTGCCCTTCGGGGTGAGCCAGATCGCGCAGGACGCGGCGGTCGCCTCGCTGCGCAGCGAGAACGAGCTGCTCAAGCGGGTGGACGCGCTCGTCGCCGAGCGCGGGCGGGTGCTGCGCGAGCTGCGGGCCCAGGGCTGGACGGTGCCCGAGACGCAGGCGAACTTCGTCTGGCTGCGGCTGGGCGACCGTACCGCCGACTTCGCGGCGGCCTGCGAGAAGGCGGGCGTGGTGGTGCGTCCCTTCGCCGGCGAGGGGGCCCGGGTCACGATCGGCGAGGCCGCGGCCAACGACCTCTTCCTGCGGACGGCGGAGAGCTTCCGCCAGGAGCCGTAAGCCCCGCCACCCGGGACCAAAGGCCCTCCCAACAGGGACGTTCGTGTCCTCCCACCCCCGGTTTGGAGGCACGAACATAGCTGAGTCATACTTCTTGTGAATGTGAACGCATTCACAAAGTTGTGTGCCACCTCACACCCGTCCGCATCCTTGGAGAGTGCCGTGGACCTGGCTCTGGCGCCCGAGACCCTGGCGCGGTGGCAGTTCGGCATCACCACCGTCTACCACTTCCTCTTCGTCCCCCTGACGATCTCGCTCGCCGCCCTCACCGCCGTTCTCCAGACGGCCTGGGTCCGCACCGGCAGAGACGTCTACCTGAGGGCCACGAAGTTCTGGGGCAAGCTCTTCCTGATCAACATCGCGATGGGCGTCGTCACCGGCATCGTGCAGGAGTTCCAGTTCGGCATGAACTGGTCCGACTACTCCCGCTTCGTCGGCGACGTCTTCGGCGCCCCCCTTGCCTTCGAGGCGCTGATCGCGTTCTTCTTCGAGTCCACCTTCATCGGCCTGTGGATCTTCGGCTGGGACCGGCTCCCCCCGAAGATCCACCTCGCCACCATCTGGATGGTCTCGATCGGCACGGTGCTCTCCGCCTACTTCATCCTGGCGGCCAACTCCTGGATGCAGCACCCCGTCGGCTACCGCATCAACGCCGAGTCCGGCCGCGCCGAGCTGACCGACTTCCTCGCCGTGCTCACCCAGAACACCGCCGTGGCGCAGTTCCTCCACACCATGACCGCCGCCTTCCTCACCGGCGGCGCCTTCCTGGTCGGCATCGCCGCCTACCACCTGATCCGCCGCCGCCACATCCCCGTGATGCGGACCTCGCTCCGCCTCGGCCTGGTCACCATGGTGGCGGCCGGCGCGCTCACCGCCGCCAGCGGCGACCACCTCGCCAAGATCATGTACGAGCAGCAGCCGATGAAGATGGCCGCCGCCGAGGCCCTGTGGGAGACCGAGGGCCCCGCCCCGTTCTCCGTCTTCGCCTACGGCGACGTGGACGAGGGCCACAACAAGGTCGCCGTCGAGATCCCCGGCCTGCTCTCCTTCCTCGCCCACAGCGACTTCGACTCACCCGTCCCCGGCATCAACGACACCAACGCCGCCCTCCAGGAGCAGTACGGCCCCGGCGACTACCGGCCCAACATCCCCGTCGCCTACTGGAGCTTCCGCTGGATGATCGGCTTCGGCATGGCCTCCCTCGCCCTCGGCGCGGCCGGTCTGTGGCTCACCCGCCGCCGCTTCTGGCTGGCCGAACGCCACCGCACCACCCCCGACGAAGTCCCCACACTCGCCCTCACCCGCGAGCGGACCCTCGGCCCCACCCTCACCCGCCGCTACTGGCAGCTCGCCTTCCTCACCCTCGGCTTCCCGCTCCTGGCGAACGCCTGGGGCTGGATCTTCACCGAGATGGGCCGCCAGCCCTGGGTCGTCTACGGCCTGATGCGCACCACCGACGCCGTCTCCCCCGGCGTCTCCCAGCTCGAAGTGATCCTCTCGATGACCGTCTTCACCACCCTCTACGCCGTCCTCGCGGTCATCGAGGTCAAGCTCCTGGCCAAGTACGTCAAGGCCGGACCCCCCGAACTCACGGAGGCCGACCTCAACCCGCCCACCCGGATCGGCGGCGACAAGGACGACGCCGACCGCCCCATGGCCTTCTCCTACTGAGGTTTCCCATGGAACTCCACGACATCTGGTTCGTCCTCATCGCCGTCCTGTGGACCGGCTACTTCTTCCTGGAGGGCTTCGACTTCGGCGTCGGCGTCCTCACCCGGCTGCTGGCCCGCGACCGCGCCGAGCGCCGCGTACTGATCAACACCATCGGCCCCGTCTGGGACGGCAACGAGGTCTGGCTGCTGACCGCCGGCGGCGCCACCTTCGCCGCCTTCCCCGACTGGTACGCCACCCTCTTCTCCGGCTTCTACGTCCCCCTGCTCCTCATCCTCGTCTGCCTGATCGTGCGCGGCGTCGCCTTCGAGTACCGCGCCAAGCGCCCCGAGGAGAACTGGCAGCGCAACTGGGAGCACGCCATCTTCTGGAGCTCCCTCCTCCCCGCCTTCCTGTGGGGCGTGGCCTTCGCCAACATCGTCCACGGCGTCGCCATCGACGCCGACAAGGAGTACACCGGCGGCGTCCTCGACCTCCTCACCCCCTACGCCCTCCTCGGCGGCCTCACCACGCTCACCCTGTTCACCTTCCACGGCGCGGTCTTCACCGCCCTCAAGACCGTCGGCGACATCCGCGCCCGCTCCCGCGCCCTCGCCGTCCGCCTCGGCCTGGCCACCGCCGTCCTCGCGGTCGCCTTCCTCGGCTGGACCCAGCTCGACCGCGGCGACCTGACCACCCTCCTCACCGCGTCCGCCGCCGCCGTCGCCCTCCTCCTCGCCATCCGCGCGATCACCGTCGGCCACGAGGGCTGGTCCTTCACCCTCTCCGGCGTGACGATCGTGGCCGCCGTCGCGACCCTCTTCCTCGCGCTCTACCCGAACGTCATGCCCTCCACCACCAACCCGGCCTGGAGCCTGACGGTCACCAACGCCTCCTCCACCCCCTACACCCTGACGATCATGACCTGGCTGGCCGTCCTGGCCACCCCCCTCGTCCTGCTCTACCAGGGCTGGACCTACTGGGTCTTCCGCAAGCGCATCGGCACCCAGCACATCGCCCCCGACACCCACCCCCAGCAGCAGGAACCGACCCGCGCATGAAGCCCGTCGACCCCCGCCTGCTCCGGTACGCCCGCACCACCCGCGGCTTCCTCGCCGCGGCGGTGGCCCTCGGGCTGGCCGGAGCGGGCCTGGTCATCGCCCAGGCCGTACTCATCGCCGAAGTCATCACCGAGGCCTTCCAGCACCGCACACCCCCCACCGCCCTCACCACCCCCCTGCTCCTCCTCGCGGCCGTGTCCCTCGGCCGGGCCCTGGTCTCCTGGCTCACCGAACTGGCCGCCCACCGCTCCTCCGCCGCGGTCAAGTCCGAACTCCGCCTGCGCCTCCTGGCCCACGCCACCGCCCTCGGCCCCGCCCGGTCCACCGGCGAACTCGCCACCCTCGCCACCCGCGGCATCGACGCCCTCGACGACTACTTCGCCCGCTACCTCCCCCAACTGGCGCTCGCCGTCGTCGTCCCCGTCGCCGTCATCGCCCGGATCCTCACCGACGACTGGATCTCGGCGGCGACCATCACCGCCACCCTCCCCCTGATCCCGGTCTTCATGGTCCTGATCGGCTGGGCCACCCAGAGCCGCATGGACCGCCAGTGGCGGCTGCTCACCCGCCTGTCCGGCCACTTCCTCGACGTCGTCGCGGGCCTGCCCACCCTCAAGGTCTTCGGCCGCGCCAAGGCCCAGGCCGAGAACATCCGCGTCATCACCGCCGACTACCGCCGCGCCACCCTGCGCACCCTGCGGATCGCCTTCCTCTCCTCCTTCGTCCTCGAACTCCTCGCGACCATCTCCGTGGCCCTCGTCGCCGTCGGCATCGGCATGCGCCTGGTGCACGGCGAACTCGACCTCCACACCGGCCTGGTCATCCTGATCCTCGCCCCCGAGGCGTACCTCCCGCTGCGCCAGGTCGGCACCCACTACCACGCCGCAGCCGAAGGCCTCTCCGCGGCCGACGAGGTCTTCACCCTCCTCGAAACAGCACCCCCCACCCCCGGCACGCACCCCGCCCCCGACGCCCGTACCGCCACCCTCACCCTCGACGGCCTCACCGTCCGCCACGAGGGCCGCACCACCGACTCCCTCCCGCCCACCACCCTCACGATCAGCCCCGGCGAGACCATCGCCCTCACCGGCCCCTCCGGCTGCGGCAAGACCACCCTCCTCCGCACCCTCCTGGGTCTCACTCCCCCCACCACCGGCCGCATCCTCGTCAACGGCACAAACCTGACCACCCTCGCCCCGCCCACCTGGCACTCCCAGATCGCCTGGGTCCCCCAGCACCCCCACCTGTTCGCCGGGACGATCGCCGACAACGTCCGCCTCCCCCGCCCCGACGCCACCGACGCCGAAGTGCTCCGGGCCCTCCACGACGCCGGAGCGGCCGACCTGGGCCCCACCACCCTCCTCGGCGAGAACGGCACCGGTCTCTCCGCCGGCCAGCGCCAGCGCGTCGCCCTGGCCCGCGCCTTCCTCGCCGACCGCCCGATCGTCCTCCTCGACGAACCGACCGCCGCCCTCGACGGCGCCACCGAGGCCCAGGTCGTCGACGCGATCGCCCGCCTCACCCGCGACCGCACCACCCTCCTGGTCGTCCACCGCCCCGCGCTGCTCCCCCTGGCCGACCGCGTGATCCGCATCGGCTCCGCCGCCGCAGCGCCCTCCGGACCCGCACCCGTCCCCATCGGCACACCGGACCACCCGGCACCCACCGAACCCGCAGACGGCAGCGAGCCCGCACCCGGCAGCGCGCCGGACCCCGCGACGCCCGTCGGACCCGCACCCGGCAGCGTGCCGGAGGGGACGGGGAGGGGCGGCCGTTCCGGACACTCAAGCGTTATTTGCGGCCAATGGGCGGATCAGGAGCGTGTCACGTCCACGGCCGTAAATAATGCCGTCCGGAATGGTCGCCCCGGACCGGCCCCGACCCCCGCACGCACCGCCCCCGCCCCCACGCACGCACCCGCACCCGCGCCCGCCCCCACGGACGCACCCGCACCCGCACCCGCACCCGCACCCGCACAGCGCAGCACCCTCGCCCGGGTCCGCGAGATCGCGCACCCCCTCCGGGGCCGGTTCGCCCTGGCGCTCGTACTCGGCGCCCTCGCACTGGCCAGCGCGATCGGCCTCATGGCCGTCTCCGGCTGGCTGATCTCCCGTGCCTCCCAGCAGCCCCCCGTCCTGTACCTGATGATCGCCGTCACCGCGACCCGCGCCTTCGGCATCGGCCGAGCCGTCTTCCGCTACGCCGAGCGCCTCGTCTCCCACGACGCCGTGTTCCGCGTCCTGGCCGACCTGCGCGTCGCCGTGTACACGCGCCTCGAACGCCTCGCCCCCGCCGGACTGCGCCGCACCCGCCGCGGCGACCTGCTCACCCGCCTCGTCGCCGACGTCGACGCCCTCCAGGACTACTTCCTGCGCTGGCTGCTCCCCGCCACCGTCGCCGCCACCGTCTCCCTCGCCGCCACCGGCTTCACCACCTGGCTGCTCCCCGAGGCCGGACTGGCCCTCGCCGCGGGCCTGCTCACCGCCGGAGTGGCCGTCCCCGCGCTGGCCGCCGCCGTCGCCCGCCGCACCGAGCGGCAGCTCGCCCCCGCCCGCGGCACCCTCACCACCCGCACCGTCGACCTGCTCACCGGCACCGCCGAACTGACCGTCGCCGGTGCGCTGCCCCGCCGCCTGGCCGCCGTACGGGCCGCCGACGCGGCCCTCACCCGCATCGCCGCCCGCAGCAGCGCCGTCACCGCCCTCGGCGGCGGCCTGACGGCGCTGACCACGGGCCTCACCGTCACCGCCGCCGCCTGGTTCGGCGCCGCCGCCGTGCACACCGGGCGGCTGGACGGCCTCCTCATGGCCGTGGTGGTCCTCACCCCGCTCGCCGCGTTCGAGGCGGTCACCGGGATGCCGCTCGCCGCCCAGCACCGGCAGCGGGCCCGCCGCTCGGCCGAACGCGTCCACGAGGTGACCGACGCCCCCGCGCCCGTACGCGAGCCGGAGCACCCGGTACCCGCGCCCGCGCCCGCCGCCGCGTTCCCCGTGGTGCTCGACGGCGTCACGGCCCGCCACCCGGGCCAGGACCCCGGTGACCGCCCCGCCCTCCAGGACATGCACCTGCGGCTGACCCCCGGACGGCGGGTCGCGGTCGTCGGTCTCTCCGGCTCGGGCAAGACGACGCTCGCCCACGTCCTGCTGCGCTTCCTCGACCCCGTCGCCGGCCGCTACACCCTCGGCGCCGACTCGGCCACCGCCACCGACGCCACCGCCCTGGCCTCCGACGACGTCCGCCGCCTCGTCGGCCTGTGCGCCCAGGACGCGCACATCTTCGACAGCACCCTGCGCGAGAACCTCCGCCTGGCACGCACCACCGCCACCGACGCCGAACTCCACGCGGCCCTGGCCGCGGCCCGCCTCGACACCTGGGCCGCCACCCTCCCCGAGGGCCTGGACACCCTGGTCGGCGAGTTCGGCGCCCGGCTCTCCGGCGGTCAGCGCCAGCGGCTGGCCCTGGCCCGCGCGCTGCTGGCCGACTTCCCGGTCCTGGTGCTGGACGAGCCCGCCGAGCACCTGGACACGGCCACCGCCGACGCCCTGACCGCCGACCTGCTGACCGCCACCGAGGGCCGCACCACCGTGCTGATCACCCACCGGCTGGCCGGGCTGGACGCGGTGGACGAGGTGCTCGTCCTCGACGGCGGCCGTACGGTCCAGCGCGGGCCGTACGCGGAACTGGCCGCGCTGGACGGGCCGTTCCGGGCGATGCTGGAGCGGGAGCGCGCCACGGAGGGGGCGCTGACCACGGCGGTCGGGTGACGCCGCGAGGCGGGTCGCCCCGCGAGGCGGGTCGCCCCGTGTGGCGGGCGCCCCCCGCCGCTACGCCGCCGCCGACAGGCGGCCCCGCTGCTCCTCGCTCAGCCGCAGCTCCATCGCCTCGAACGCCTCGTCCAGCTGCCCGGTCCGGCTCACCCCGACGATCGGGACGATCGCCGGGTCGCCCCCGGCCAGCCAGGCCAGGACGACCTGGTTGGCGGTGGCGCCGGTCTCGGCGACGATCTCCCGCAGTACGGCCAGCCGTCGCCGGGTGCCGGGGTGCTCGTAGTGCTCGGGCAGCGGTTTGTCGGTGCCGGCGCGGGTGTAGGAGCCCCACAGCAGCGCGGAGTAGACCCACAGGTCCATCCCGGGCTCGCTGCGCACGTAGTCGAGCGACTCCTCGGTCGCGTGCATGTGCCCGTCCTCGGGGAGGACGACGCCCGGCCGGGGCTGGAGGTAGGAGTAGCGCTGCTGCACGGCCGTCCAGCCCGTCACGCCCAGTTCGCGGGCGACGGCCCGGCCGCGCTCGACGCGCCAGGCGGGGTGGTTGGAGGCGCCGAGCCGGCGGGCGAGGCCGTCCGCCACCACCTCGCCGAAGGCGCCGACGGTCTCCTCCAGGGGCACGCTCCGGTCCTCGGCGTGCGCCCAGTACAGGTCGATCCACTCGGTGCGCAGCCGCCGGAGGCTCTCGTGCAGCCCCCGGCGGATGGCGGGGGCGGACAGTCCCTCGGCGGAGTCCGGCCAGTCGCCGGGCACGGTGGGCTGCTGGCGGACCTTGGTGCTGATCAGCACCCGGTCGCGGATGCCGGGCCGGGCGGCGAGCCAGTCGCCGATCACGGTCTCGCTCTGGCCGCCGGTGCCGGAGGGGTCCAGCCAGAAGCTGTAGCAGTTGGCCGTGTCGAGCCACTGGCCGCCGCGCTCGACGAAGCGGTCGAGCAGTTCCATGGACGCCGTCGCGTCCAGCCGGGTGCCGAAGTCGATGGTGCCCAGGGCGAAGTACGGTGCGCTCACCGGTGGTCCTCTCGTCGTGCGGTGCGCTTGGCGGACCTCATGGTGGGGCTTGGAGCGCGCTCCAGGGCAAGCGGTGGGTGCACGGGGTGCGGGTGGGGTGCGGGTGCGGTGCGTGCGGGGGTCGGGGCCGGTCCGGGGCGGCCATTCCGGACGGCATGATTTACGGCCGTTGCCGCAACACGTTTCCTCACCCATCCATTGGCCACAAATCACGCTTGAGTGTCCGGAACGGCCGCCCCTCCCCGTCCCCTCCCGCTCGCTGCCGGGTGCGGGTCCGACGGGCGTCGCGTGGTCCGGCGCGCTGGTGGGTGCGGGTCCGACGGGCACCGCGGGGGCCCGGCAGGATGCGGGGGTGGGGCCGGTGTGCGTCGTGCGGCCCGCGCAGGGTCGGCGGGGGGAGCGGCCCCGGGCCGCTCGTTCAGGCGGTTCCGGGCCGCCGTATCGCCGACGGCAGGTCCAGCAGCCGTTCGATGACGGCGGCCACCCCGTCGTCCTCGTTGCCGGCGGTGCGGTGGGTGGTCGCGGCCAGTACGGCGGGGTGGGAGTTGGCCATGGCGTACGAAGTGCCGGCCCAGGTCAGCATCTCCAGGTCGTTGGGCATGTCGCCGAAGGCGACGACCTCCTCGGGCGCGACGTTGCGTCGCTCGCAGCACAGCGCCAGGGTGGACGCCTTGCTGACGCCGGGGCCGCTGATCTCCAGCAGCGCGCTGGGGCTGGAGCGGGTGAACTCGGCGTGGTGGCCCGCCGCGGTGCGGGCGGTGTCCAGGAAGTCGTCCGGGGTCAGCCCGGTGTGGTGGGCCAGGAGTTTCAGGACCGGTCCGTGGTCTTCCTCGAGAGCCGGTGCCAGCAGTTCCTCGACCGGGGCCACCACCGCGCCGGGGTCCAGGTGGAACTGGGGGTAGAGGGGCTCGTAGTGGATGCCGGCGGTCCGCTCGACGGCGAAGCTCGTCTCCGGGGCCGCCGTCCGCAGCTCCTTCACCACCGACAGGGCGGTGGGGGGCAGCAGTTCCCGTACGTGCACCACTTCTCGTCCGCGGTGCAGGTCGACCACGGCGGCGCCGTTGGCGCAGATGGCCAGGCCGTGCCCGTGGACGTGGTCGCTGACCACGCCCATCCAGCGGGCGGGGCGGCCGGTGACGAAGAAGACCTCGATCCCGGCCTCCTCGGCGGCGGCGAGCGCCGCGACCGTGCGGTCGGAGACGGACTTGTCGTCGCGCAGCAGGGTGCCGTCCAGATCGGTGGCGATCAGGCGCGGGCGGGTGGCCGGGAGGTCCTGGGCAGGAGTCACGGTCACCATACTCCCGCATATGCGCGCACAGCCGTGCATGAAGGTGCCCGAATGAGACAGGAGGCGAACGCATCCGGAACCGGATGGACACGGACAGTCAGACCCCGATGATCTGGGCCCGGTGGCCGCACAACCGGGTCATGTCGTCCACGTCGGAGGTCAGCACCGCGACGGGCCCGGGCTGGCGCAACGCCGCCTCCGCGACGGTGGCGTCGATGGCGTACTTGTGTCCGTGGAGGCCGGCATCTTTCAGGAGTCTGGCCGCCTCCCTGGCGGCTCGCTCGGTCACCGGTTCCACTCTGACCCGGGACAGTGTCCACTGCAACCGGGGCATGCTCACCCGTGCGTGGCTGACCTCGACGATGGTGTTGGCGGAGACGACCAGGTCGGTGCCCATCCTGTGGAAGGCCTGCACCATGGTGAGCAGTTTTCGTTCCTGGGAGATCCAGGCAGAGAGCCCCTGGGAGTCCAGGACCGCGGTCTCGACGTGCCTGTTCAAGCCGCGCTCGCCGGTCCCTCGGTTTCCGTGCCGCCGAAGATCTTGGCGAAAGCCTCGTTCATTTCCTCCTCGGTGAAGGCTCCGTGTTCCTCCTGATACCTCTGCAGGTCGGCGCCGAGGAGTTGGTGCCTTATCTGCCGGGCGACCGCTGCGGCTACATAGCCGGAGACGTTGTCCGTGAGTTTCCTCAGTTCGGTCACCTGGTCGGTCGGAAGCGTGACGGTGATGCGTGTCGTGTCGGTCATGGAAGGAAGCATACTGCGATATGCGCCCCGAGCGGGGTGAAAGATCCGGTTCAGAGGAGCTGGCGCGGGGCCTCTGTCGCGATCTGTTCGAAGACGCGCTGGTCGGTGGCGAAGCCGGAGTCGGGGATCGGCCAGTGGACGGCGAGCTCGGTGAAACCCAGCTCCCGGTGGCGGCCGGCGAAGTCCACGAAGGCGTCCAGGGACTCCAGCGGGCGGCCGCGTTCGGGGGTGAAGCCGGTGAGCAGGACTTTGTCCAGCTCGGCGACGTTCCGGCCGGTGTCCGAGCAGGCCGTTTCGAGCTTCTTGAGCTGGCCGTGGAGGGCCGCCGCCGACTGCTCCGGGGTGCCCTCCTCGGTCAGTTTCGGGTCGCCGGTGGTCACCCACGCCCGGCCGTACCGGGCGGCGAGCCGCATGCCGCGCGGGCCGGTGGCGGCTACCGCGAAGGGGAGGCGGGGGCGCTGGACGCAGCCGGGGATGTTGCGGGCCCCGTCGGCGGAGTAGTGGGTGCCCCGGTGGGTGACCGCGTCCTCGGCCAGCAGCCGGTCGAGCAGCGGTACGAACTCGGCGAAGCGGTCGGCGCGTTCGCGCGGCGTCCAGGCCTCCCGGCCGAGGACGGTGGCGTCGAAGCCGCTGCCGCCGGCGCCGATGCCCAGGGTGACCCGGCCGCCGGAGATGTCGTCCAGGGAGATCAGCTCCTTGGCGAGCGTCACCGGGTGCCGGAAGTTCGGCGAGGTGACGAGGGTGCCCAGCCGTATGCGGGAGGTGGCCGTCGCGGCGGCGGTGAGGGTGGGCAGCGCGCCGAACCACGGCCCGTCGCGGAACGGGACGCGCCAGGAGAGGTGGTCGTAGGTGTAGGCGGTGTGGAAGCCCAGCTCCTCGGCGCGTGTCCACTGGTCGCGGGCGCCTTCGTGCCAGCGGTGGACGGGGAGGATCACGGTGCTCAGACGCAGGCTGCTCATACCTCCGAGCCTATGGCGGCTCAGGGTTCCCGAGGTCCCCGCCCCGGGCGGCCGGTGAGGGGGCCCGGACGCGGTCAGCCCGGGAGCCGGAGGTACTCCGGCGGTACGTGCGCCACCAGCCACACCCCGTTGGCGCTCACCCGGAACTCGTGCCCGTCCCGGTGCATCGCCCCGGCGTCCACCGGCAGCACCACCGGCTTCCCGCGCCGCGCCCCCACGGCGGCGGCGGTCTCCCGGTCGGGGGAGAGGTGGACGTCGTGGCGCGCCATGGCCCGCAGGCCGTCCCGGCGGATGGCCGCCAGGTTCCGCCCGACCGTCCCGTGGTAGAGGTACGCGGGCGGCTCGGCGGGCGGCAGACCCAGGTCCACCACGACGGTGTGCCCCTGGCAGGCGCGGATGAGGTCCCGTTCGGCGTCGAGCGTGAAACGCCGTTTGTCGTTGCCGGCGACCACCTCGGCCAGCTCCTCGCGGGTGAGGCGGACGTTGTGGCGGGCGGCGGCCTCCAGCAGGTGGGGGACGGCGACCCAGCCCTGGGCGTCCAGGGTCAGGCCGATCCGCCCGGGGTCGTGCCGCAGGTGCCGGGAGAGGTACTTCGAGACGCGCTTCATGCGCCGTTCGTCCATGGACGGACAGGGTGCCCGGCGTCCCGGCGCCGCGCACCTCCTTTGTTCAGGACCGGGCGGCCGACGCCCGCACGTTGATCCGGGCGAACGCCCGCAGCAGGGGCGGCGCCAGCCGGGACAGCCACAGGCCGCCCCGCGCCTCCAGGCTCACCGGCACCACCGCGCGGTTGCGCACCACCGACCGCAGCACCGCGTCGGCGACCTTCTCCGGTGAGTACCGGCGGATCCGGTACACCTGGTAGGCCCGTTTGCGGCGGCGCTCGCGCTCCTCGGCGTCGAGGCCCCGGAAACGGGCGTCGTCCAGGATCGAGGTGCTGACGACACCGGGGCAGACCGCCGACACTCCGATGCCCTCCCCGGCCAGTTCGGCGCGCAGCACCTCGCTGAGCATCAGCGCCCCCGCCTTGGAGGTGCAGTACGCGGGCAGGGCGCGGGTGGGCTCGTAGGCGGCGCAGGAGACGACGTTGACGATGTGGCCGCCCTGCCCGCGCTCGGCCATCTGCCGCCCGAAGAGCCGGCAGCCGTGGATCGTGCCCCACAGGTTGGAGCCGAGCACCGCCGCCCAGTCGTCCGCGCTGTGTTCCAGGAACGGTCCGGCGGCGGCGATCCCGGCGTTGTTGACCAGGATGTCCACCACGCCGCAGTTCCGGGCCACCCGTTCGGCGAGCTCCTCCATCGCCTGCCCGTCGGAGACGTCGGCGACCTCCGCCCACGCCCGCGGCGCGCCGGTGAGCCGGGCGTGCTCGGCGGTGCGCGCCACGTCCTCGGCGTCGATGTCCACCGCGACGACGCGGGCCCCGGCCCGGGCGAAGGCCAGCGCCGTCGACCGGCCGATGCCCCGGGCCGCGCCGGTGACCAGCACCAGCCGGCCGCCGAAGTGCTCGGCGTACGGATCGCGCGCCCGGTGCCGTACGGGTGCCAGGGCCGGGACGCCGGCCCGGGAGTCGGCGCGGGTGTCGGCGCGTCCGCCGGGCGCGCGGTCCGCGCCGCTCCCGGCGAACGCGCCGATCCAGTCGGCCAGCTGGTCGGGCCGGGTGCGCGGCGCCCAGTGCCCGGCGCGCAGCGCCCGGTGCACCAGGCGCGGCGCCCACCGCTCCAGGCCGTCGTGGACGGCGGGGGAGAGGAAGGGGTCCTCGGTGAGGGTGATCACCTGGACGGGCACCCGGGCGTACGCGTCCTCGCGCGGCCGGCGCAGCCGGTCCGGCAGGTTGTCGCGGTAGAGCCAGACGCCGTGCGCGGCGTCGGCGGGCAGCGAGCCGGTGGGGTACCCGTCGCCGTACGCGCGCCGCGCGCCGTACCCGTCGGCGGCGCGTGCGGCCCGGCGCCGGGCCAGGGCGGGCCAGAGCACGCCCGAGGCCACCTCCGGCAGCACGGGCACCTGCATCGCCCACACGTGGGAGAGCCGGGCGCCCTGCCCGAGCGCCTGGAGGGCCCGGCGCGGGCCGGGCCGGGTCAGCCGCCGGGCGAACCAGTGCCCCAGGTGGTCCAGGGACGGACCGGAGATCGAGGTGAAGGACGCGATCCGGCCGCGGGTCCGCTCCACCGTGGCGAACTCCCAGCCCTGGATCGACCCCCAGTCGTGCCCCACCAGGTGCACCGGGGCGTCCGGGCTGACCGCGTCCGCCACCGCCAGGAAGTCGCCGGTCAGCCTCTCCAGGGTGAAGCCGCCGCGCAGCGGCTCGGGGGCGGTGGACCGGCCGCAGCCGCGCATGTCGTACAGCACCACGTGGCAGCGGTCCGCGAGCCGCTCGGCGACCGGCAGCCAGAGCTCCTTGGTGTCCGGGTAGCCGTGCAGCAGGAGCACCGTCGGGCGGCGCCCGCCGTCCGGTGCCGACGGGGTGCCCAGCTCGGCCACCCGCAGCCGTGCGCCGTCCCCGTCGACCCAGCGTTCCCGTACGCCCGCGGGAGCCGCCGCCGTGCCCGCCGGTGTGTCCGCCGTCATCGCTGTCTCCTCCCGCCGGCGCCGCACGGCACCGGAACGTCCTGCTTGTCCGGGTATCCGCTCTCCGTGCGGTGACACCGGCGGACGGCGGGCCGCCGTGGCCATCCCCCGGGCAGATCTCCCTTAGGGGCGCCTCCCTCTCCGGTACGAGGCACATCCACGCCCCCGGGGTGACGTGAACCCTTCACGGCACCACTACGGTCGACCTGTGACTGTCATCGCGACCGAAAACCTCAGCAAGAGGTTCCCGAGGGTTACCGCGCTGGACCGGCTCACCATGAGGATCACGCCGGGCGTGACCGGCCTGGTGGGTGCGAACGGCGCGGGTAAGTCGACCCTGATCAAAATCCTGCTGGGGCTCTCCCCGGCCAGTGAGGGAACCGCGTCCGTACTCGGCCTCGACGTCTCCGACCGGGGCGCCGAGATCCGGGAGAGCGTCGGGTACATGCCCGAGCACGACTGCCTGCCGCCCGACGTGTCGGCGACCGAGTTCGTCGTCCACATGGCGCGGATGTCCGGGCTGCCCGCCGACGCCGCCCGGGAGCGCACCGCCGACACCCTGCGCCACGTCGGCCTGTACGAGGAGCGCTACCGGCCCATCGGGGGCTACTCGACCGGTATGAAGCAGCGGGTCAAACTGGCCCAGGCGCTGGTCCACGACCCGAAGCTGGTCTTCCTGGACGAACCGACCAACGGCCTCGACCCGGTCGGCCGCGACGACATGCTGGACCTGATCCGCCGTGTCCACACCGACTTCGGCATCTCGGTCCTGGTCACCTCCCATCTGCTGGGCGAGCTGGAGCGCACCTGCGACCACGTCGTCGTCATCGACGGCGGGAAGCTGCTGCGCTCCTCCGCCACCGCCGACTACACCCAGCGCACCGCCACCCTCGCGGTCGAGGTCACCGACACCGACACCCATCCGGACGGCACCACCGCCCTGCGCGAGGCGCTCACCGCCGCCGGGCTGACCGTGGCGCCGGCCGGGGCGGCCGGCGAGGGGCTGCCCGGTGCCGGGCACGTCCTGCTGGTCGAGGCGGCCGGCAGCGGTGAGGAGGCCGGGGACGCCGGGAACGCCGCGGACGCCGTGTACGACACCGTCCGCGACACCGTCGCCGGGCTGGGACTCGGCCTGGTCCGCATGGAGCAGCGCCGGCACCGCATCGCCGAGGTCTTCCAGAACTCGCCGCAGCCCGGCACCCCCGGTGCTCCCGACACCCCCGCCGCCACCGAGACCGTCCAGAAGGGGGGCAGCACCGATGCGGCCTGACACGACGCCCGAGGCGGCCACGACCGGCGCCGCCACCGTCCCGCCCGGCGCGGACGCCAGCATCCACAACATCGGCTACCGCCACTACGACGGCCCCCGGCTGGGCCGGTCCTACGCCCGCCGCTCGCTGCTGATCCAGTCCCTGCGCGGCGCGTACGGCCTGGGCCGCTCGGCGAAGTCCAAGGTGCTGCCGTTCATCCTGCTGGCCGTGATGGTCCTGCCCGCGGGCATCCTGGTGGCGGTCGCGGTGGCCACCGGCGCCGACGAGCTGGAGATGGACTACACCCAGTACTGGCTGGCCCTCCAGCCGGTCATCGGCCTCTACCTCGCCGCCCAGGCACCCCAGTCGGTCTCCCTGGACCTGCGCTTCCGCACCGTCCCGCTGTACTTCTCGCGCCCCATCGAACGCGTCGACTACGTGGCGGCCAAGTACGCCGCCATGGCCGCGGCCCTCTTCCTGTTCACCACCGCGCCCCTGGTGATCATGTACGCGGGCGCCCTGCTCGCCAAGCTGGACTTCGCCGACCAGACCACCGGCTTCCTGCAGGGACTGGCGGCCAACGCGCTGATGTCGGTGGTCTACGCCGGGGTCGGTCTGCTGGTGGCCGCCCTGACCCCGCGCCGGGGCTTCGGCGTCGCCGCGATCATCGCCGTGCTGACCATCCCGTACTTCGCCGTCACCACCGTCCAGGCGATCGCCGAGGTCCAGGAGGCCCAGGGCGCCGTCCCGTGGCTGGGGCTGGCCTCCCCGACCTCGCTGCTCGACGGCTTCCAGTCGGTCTTCCTCGGCGCCGTCTCCGGCTTCCCCGGCGGACACGAGCCGTCCGCCGCCGCCGCGGCCGTCTACGTCCTGGTCCTCGTCGCCCTGGTGGCGGGCTGCTGGGCGGCGCTGATGCGCCGGTACCGCAAGGCGCTGTGATGAGCCAGTACATCTCCCCGCGGAACGAGAAGGCGGCGTAACCCATGACCACGATCCACATCGACCACGTGTCCCGCTGGTTCGGCAACGTCGTCGCCGTCAACGACGTGACGATGGACATCGGGCCCGGCGTCACCGGTCTGCTCGGCCCGAACGGCGCGGGCAAGTCCACCCTGATCAACATGATGGGCGGCTTCCTGGCCCCCTCCACCGGCACCGTCACCCTCGACGGCACGACCATCTGGCGCAACGAGCAGGTCTACCGGCAGATCGGCATCGTCCCCGAGCGGGAGGCGATGTACGACTTCCTCACCGGCCGCGAGTTCGTCGTCGCCAACGCCGAGCTGCACGGCCTGCCCGAGCCGGACGCGGCGGCCCGGCGGGCGCTGGCCACCGTCGAGATGGAGTACGCCCAGGACCGGAAGATCGAGACGTACAGCAAGGGCATGCGGCAGCGCGTGAAGATGGCCTCCGCGCTCGTCCACGACCCGGCCGTGCTGCTGCTGGACGAGCCGTTCAACGGCATGGACCCGCGCCAGCGCATGCAGCTCATGGAGCTGCTGCGGCGGATGGGCGACGAGGGCCGCACCGTGCTGTTCTCCTCCCACATCCTGGAGGAGGTCGAGCAGCTCGCCTCGCACATCGAGGTGATCGTCGCCGGACGGCACGCCGCCTCCGGGGACTTCCGCCGCATCCGCCGGCTGATGACCGACCGGCCGCACCGCTACCTCGTGCGGTCCAGCGACGACCGGGCCCTGGCCGCCGCGCTGATCGCCGACCCCAGCACCGCGGGCGTCGAGCTCGACAGCGCCGAGAACGCCCTGCGCATCCAGGCCGTCGACTTCACGCGCTTCACCGAGCACCTGCCGCGCGTCGCCCGCGAGCACGGCATCCGGCTCCTCACGGTCTCGCCCTCGGACGAGTCCCTGGAGAGCGTCTTCTCCTACCTCGTCACGGCCTGACCCGGCCCGGCAACCACCCAAGGAGCCTCTTCGCGATGTACGACCCCACGGTCGCCCGGCTCACCTACCGGGCCCTGCTCGGCCGCCGCCGGGCACTGATCCTGTTCATCCTGCCCGCCCTGCTGCTGGTGATCGCCGTCGCGGTCCGGCTGCTGGTCGGCGCCGACGACGAGACCGCCGTCAACGTGCTGGGCGGCTTCGCGCTGGCCACGATGGTCCCGCTGATCGGCGTGGTCGCCGGGACCGGCGCGATCGGCCCGGAGATCGACGACGGCTCGATCGTCTACCTGCTGGCCAAGCCGGTGAAGCGGCCCACGATCATCCTCACCAAGCTGACCGTGGCCGTCGCCGTCACCATGGCGTTCTCCGGCATCCCCATGCTGATCGCCGGGTTCATCCTCAACGGCAACAGCCAGCAGATCGCCGTCGCCTTCACCGTCGCCGCGGTCGTCGCGTCCATCGCCTACAGCGCCGTCTTCCTGCTGCTGGGCACCGTCAGCCGCAACGCCGTCGTCTTCGGCCTGATCTACGCGCTGATCTGGGAGTCCCTCTTCGGCAACCTGGTCCCCGGCGCCCGTACCCTCAGCGTCCAGCAGTGGGCACTGGCGCTGGCCGAGAAGACGGCGTCGCCCGACGTGGGCATCAACTCCGACGTCGGCCTGGTCACCGCCGCGATCCTGCTCGCCGTGGTGACGGTGGCGGGCACCTGGTACGCCGGGCAGAAGCTGCGCACCCTCACCCTCGCCGGCGAGGAGTGAGCCGCCCGGCACCTTCCGCCGCCGAACGCCTGCGGGCCCCGCCACTCCGAGGGAGCGGCGGGGCCCACGGGCGTTCGACGAGCCAGCGCACCTTCGAGGTGGTGCGGGCCCGCCGCGCTCCCGGGCATGGGAAGCGTCCGCGTGCACGCCGCCTTCAGGCCATCCCGTCGACGCGGTATCCCTATATGTGGGATTCAGCAAGGTTATGGGCTGTGGCCGTATGGACCGAATTCGGCCATGAAGCACTTGGGGCCGAAATTAGTTTCCATCGCCATGTGCTCTGTGCATATAGTGCTGGTGCTCTGCGGGTCTGACCAACTCGCGACGGGTAGTGGGGGTGGGGGTCTTGTGCCCTCGGGTACCTCACGTGACTACAGGAGGCGCTCATGTCTATTTCCAGGTCTTCTCTGCATGCTGCGGCAGTGGCGACAGCGGTTGTTTCCCTCGGCTTGACTGCTCCACAGGCTTCCGCCGTCAATGCCGCCGAAATCTTGGGTGTGAGGGTCTCGGCAAGCGCGGACGCCGGCACTCACGCCATCGCGGCGGCGGACCCGCAGGCTGTCCAGGCCGCGGCCAATTTGTGCGGCTCGGGCTACTCGCTCAACTACGCCGAGCGCCTTCCCGACGAGCGAAGATTCGGGACCCTGTTCACCTACGAAAATGGCCGGAACAGCGTCTGTGCCATCTTCGACAACAACCTGGGTGTCAGGAAATACATGAAGCTCAAACTGTGCGATAACCGGGTCAATGGGGTCTGCAAGACGGATGAGGGTAACTTCACCCAATACGCTGGTCCTGTCCGTATCACGAGCGACGCCGCCCAATGCTCCAAAGTAACGGCGATCATGAAGGACTCGGCCAGCTCCAACGTGGCGATCATCGACCGCGTAACCACTGCGACTCACTGCAACTGATGGGACACCGGAAAGTCCGCCGCGTTCCGCGCCGCAAGACGTGGGGCGCGGCCGTCACACTGGCTGTGGTCGCTGTACTGATCGGTGCTGTGGTCACTGCGTTCCGCGATACCGGCTCGGGCGAAGAGGCCGCCGGGAGCGATGAAAGGCCCCGGCTCTCCGCCGCTTCTCCATCGGCCTCGCCGGGTGGCAGTGGGTCCCGTTCCCCCGCGCCCCCGGAGATCTCCGGCAGCCCGTCCACGCCGCCGGAACCCGCGGAGTCCATGTCCTCCGCGGCCAAACCGTCCCCGAGGACCGATGACAGGGTCAGGCCCGAGGAGCCACTGCCGCCCTCCCACGATCCCGGTGGAGACCGGGATTTCTCCCAAGTCGTTGCCACGAAGGGCGATGTGGCGGTGAAGGAGCCGGTACGCAAGTCCTCCGGAGACGGAATGTGGGTGTCGGTAGAGGTCACCAACCAGGGTGGGGAATCGGCCAGTTATGAGATCGAGATCCGGGTGACCGGCCCAGAAGGGTTCAACGCCACAGTGCGTGCCACCACCAACGTTCTCGCGCCCGGTGAACAAGCGTCCCAGGCGCACACAGCGATGGACATGTCTGGTGCACCCGTCCCGGAACGTGCTGAGGTCAGCATCGTCAGTGTCACCCGCGCCCCCTCGTGAACCACTGCCGGTGCCTGGTGGAGCGACAGAAGCTGGTGCTACGAAGCGATGGGCCTTCCGTTCGGAAGGCTTCGATCGGCGGGACTTCTGCTGCCTTCTGGTGAGAAAGTTCGGCGGTCCGGTCGTCCTGCTGTGGGACGACATCCGTCTGCACCTGGTCCGCGGTATGCAGGAGTTCATCAAGGACGCGGACTGGCTGACCGTCTTCCATCTGCCCTCTACGCGCCCGATCTCAATCCGTACGAAGGCATCCGGTCGCTGGTCAAGCGTGAGGTCGGCAACCTCGCGGCCGCCGACCTCTCCCGGGTCATCTGAGCCGTCAAGCCCAAGCTGAAGCAGCTCCGGTACCGGCCCGACGTGGTCGACAGCTGTCTCGCTAGCACTGGCCTGATCATCGAAGGTTGACCGACATCTCGAGTTCAAGCTCGGTAGCGGTCGAGATCCACTCAGTCGGTAGTCGTAATTTAGCGGGTCATCCATCTGAGCCAAGATCTCCAGCCAACCACCCGTCCGGGCGACACACCCCATTACCTGCTTCCACGAAAGGACTTCCATGGCTGACGAAATGGTTCTACAGGCCCAGAAGTGGGTCAACGCGACTTACAAGGACGTCGCTGGTTACAACGCCGTGAAGGAGGACGGGAGGACTGGATGGAACACCATGTACTCTCTGACACGGGCATTGCAGCACGAACTCGGCATCACAGCGCTCTCCAACGCCTTCGGTCCCACCACATTGTCCAGGCTGGTCGCCAGGGGCCCCGTCAGGATCGGTGAGTCGAATAAGAACATCGTCAAGATCATCCAGTCCGGAATGTACTGCAAGGGATACAGCGCCGGCGCCATCGACGGGGAGATGTCAGACGCCACCCGGACCGGCATCAACACAATGATGAGAGACATAGGTCTATCGTCAGCCTATATTGACGGTACCGTGCGTCCTAAGGTATTCAAGGCCCTGCTCACCATGGACGCCTACATTTTCCTGTCCGGCGGATTGGAGCAGATACGCTTCCTGCAGCAGTGGCTCAATGGCCGATACATGGAAAAGTCGACCTTCTTCATCGGTCCGTGTGACGGCTACTTCTCCCGCGACGCTCAGCAAGCTCTGATGAAGGCAATTCAGTATGAGGTGGGAATTCACGAGGACGATGTCAACGGCGTCTTCGGGCCCGGCACCCAAGCCGGCTTGAGGTCCCATACGCTCGCCGAAGGTGACAGTGGTACGTGGGTGCAACTGTTCTCGGGCGCCTGTGTGGCGAACGGTCCTTCCAACACGAGTGGAGACATCGCGAACTTCAGCAATCGGTTCGACGCGAATCTCACGGACTGGGTAAAAAAATTCCAGAGTTTCTCTGCGATCAACGTGACCGGGAAAGCCGACTTCGACACCTGGGCGCAGTTGCTGGTCTCCTACGGCAACCCTGACCGGCGGGTCAACGTCACCGCCTGCGATACTCGTTTTACCATCACTGCTGCCCGGGCGAAGGCCCTATACGATGCCGATTATCGAGCCGTGGGTCGTTACCTTGACGAGCCGTCATCGAGTAATCTGAACAAAGAAATACAGCCTGGCGAGTTGGAGGCGATATTCTCTGCCGGGTTGAATGTCATCCCCCTGTTCCAGTACGACGCAAGGAGTCTCGATGACTTCGACTACGGGAATGGATACGATCATGGACGCAGAGCGCACGACCGGGCCGAGGGGTATGGATTCAATCGGAGTACGGTGATCTACTTCGCAGTCGACTACGATGCCACACAGGCGGATATGGAAAGGGTTGTCGACTACTTTGTCGGAGTGAATGACGCACTGAAAAGCAAAGGCAGCAAGTACATCGCCGGGGTGTATGGTTCGCGGAACGTATGCGCCAGTGTGTCCGCAGGAGCCTATGTCCCTTATGCGTATGTCTCCGGCATGTCGTATGGTTTCTCCGGAAACCTAGGATTTCCGCTTCCGCAGAACTGGACATTCAACCAGATCAAGGAGTTTCAGTTCTCTGCAGGTTCGGACACGTTTGCGTTGGACCGGGTGGCCCACCGTCCCGGCTGGGACTTCGGGCAGAGCTCGGTCAACGAGGTGGGTATATCGCCGGCAGAGGAATTCATTGCCTACGTCCAGAAGGTGTATGACGCCGCTGTCTCCTACGGAAAGGGTGACGCGAACGAACTCTCGCTACAGTTCATGCGCTGGAACAAGTACACCGACTCCCGCTGGAGAGCTCTGTTCGGTGAGGTCGACGACGCATTCATTCAGTACGCCACGGGTAAGGGACTCAGTCGATCGAGGGAGCATGCGTACATCGACCCGTCGATGGGCGTCATCATCAACCCTGACCACCTAGCGGCTAGCGCGAGCGGATACTTCCTCAAAGGAAATGCTGGGATCGGTAAGGCAAACCGCGCCGAACTGGCTAGTTGGGGCGGAGACCTGCTCACGTTCTACGGTGAGTGGAGCCGCTCAGACAACGCTTCTCCGCTGGACTTCTGTCGGAAGACGCTCGCCAGACCCGATGTGGCGTCGACGTTCAGTCTCAACGACATTATCGAGGACATCGATGGGTTCGCGGTTGCCGCGAAGCTGAAGTCCGGTGGCACGAACATCGTCTCAGCGCTAAAGGACATCCTCCTCAACGGGGGCCATCTGACGCGCTTCAGTGACTTCTTCCTGGCCAGATTCAACAATGATATGGATAACGTCAAGAAGACGGCAAAGGCATTCCTCGAAGACCAAATAGACGACAAGCTCCTGTCAGTCACGCGTGCGCTATTGATCCGTAGGAACTGCCCGCTGGGCAAGGAGCCCTGGAACGAATCTGGTTCCGTAATGAACGAGTTTTACGGAGGTTTCGCCGAAGTACTGAATCGCCTCATCGATCAGGAGTGAACCGTTAAAGGAATTTCCTTGCCGAGTAGAATGCGAGGAAGCGGTGGGATATCCCGCCCAACCGCAGGGGTGAAAGAATAGAAGGTGACGCAGTGCTGATGGCTTTTCTGGGCGTACTGATGCTCATCAGTCTGGTTACTGTGGCAGCGGGCACTGTGACCGTCGCCCTGATGATGAACAACCCACCCCTGCCTATGTCCAAGCTCTGTGCGGTTATCGCTCTGATCTTTGGCTCCTCGGCAGCAGCGGTGTACTGCTACGGCTGGTTCTCCGTCACCATGGGAGGGCCGTTTCCCGAGTTGTGCGAGGACCAGAATGCCTCCGGTGCCGAGTTGGTGAGCATTGAGCAGGAGCAGTGGCCTCTTCGCAGTGCATGTGTCTACTCCGATGGTGCAACGGTGGAGCACATCTCCATGTCGATCAACGTGCTCATCTGCACGCTGGCAGGTCTTGCCATCGTCCTGGCCTGCGCCAGCGCAGGCCTGCGCCGGCGGGCCAGCTCATTACATTGAAGGGATCTCATGATCACCGAACACTCACGTCGCGCCGTACTCAAAGGGTTTGGTGTCGCTGCGGGAGCCGCACTGGTCACCGGCGGGAGTGGACTTATCACTCCCGCCACCGCCCAGACCGCGGACTCCTCGTGGCGCAAGTCGACGTCGGCGAACGGCTGGGACATTCCCGCCGGTCGCTTGCCGCTTATCGCCATGCATGACATTCAGGGATGTGATCTGACCGTCTCCCTGCGCGAAGGTGACGCGGGAGTTGTCCTGGCCTATCTGGCGCAGCGTTTCCACTACGACGTCGCCATGCTGGAGCGCGAGCGTGGTGAGATCATCGGATACAGCGCCGATCGCAACGTTAAGGTGGAATTCGAGTCAAACCACCTATCCGGTACCGCGCTGGCGCTTTATCCAGAACTGTATCCGCTGGGAGCCAAGGGGAGCTTTTGGCCACACCAGGTCACAGCGATCCGAGATATTCTCGCGGAGCTTCAAGGGGTGGTGAAATGGGGCGGCGACATGAGGCCGCCCCAGGAATCGATGTTCTTTATTGACGTTCCGCCTGATTCAAGGAAGCTCAAGCAGGTCGCAGCGACGCTCCGAGAGTGGCAAATCACCCCAGGCGAGGGTGCCGGGACCCAGAACGTCGAAGAACCCGCGCGTATCGCAGCTTCGAAAAAACTCGCCAAGAAGCAAGCAAGGTAGCATTCCGGCTGGAATTCTGTATTCCTCCGGTTGACGGCCTGATGGTGGGGAGTGCAACGAGCCTGTGCATGGTCGGTGGTGAGGTGCCCAGCTCTCGATCGTCGATCATGGTTGTGTGATGGGGAACGTGCCTCATACAGCGATCGGGGGGACACGGGCCTGTCAGCCGACGTGATTGCCGAACTCTCAGCTGAGCTGGATCCGTTGTGGCATGAACGGCATCAGGCCAGGACTGCTCCAGGCAGCGGAAGCGGGCGACGGGCATCGGCGCGAAGCACCAACTGGTCTTCGCCGACCGGCTCCTGGCCACGCTTGTCCACTTCCGACGCGCCACCACGCACGACGCGCTCGCCTGCCGGTTCGGCGTGAACCGCTCCACCGCCACCTGGGCTATCGGTGAGGTGCGGCCCCTGATCGCCGAGCGAGGCTGCACGGTCTATCCCGGCGTGCGGCTGCGGACCCTCGTCGGGGTTAACCACCCCCTCCATGTCAGCGGCAGGACCGGGATCATCGACGGCACCGAAATTCGGGTCCGGCGACCGGCCGCCGGGACCTTTGGTTCCGGGGCCGGTGGCGCGAGGGGACGTGCGGCCCCGTCCCTCGCCGCTCGTAGCAGGAGGAGAAGCGCACGATGTCAGCGTCCGACCCGTTCGCGGAGCACCACCCCGCCGTCTTCCTCATGCTGCTCCTGACCGGTCTCGCCGCCGCCCCGGGGCTCGTGCTGTACGCGTTCGGCACCGGGGTCGTGCTGCTGGTCCGTGCCCGGAAGGCCACGGCCACGGCCGCGGTGACGTGGACGGCGGCCGTGAGGTCCGTCGCGGCCCTGGTGTGGGCCGGTGCGGTCGGCGTGTACACCTGGGGACTGCTGCACCTGATGTTCACCGACGACTACGGCAAGTCCATGGCGTGCCACGAGATCGGTGCGGAACATGTCGTCGGCTACGACCCGTCGTTCGTCCCGCTGGAGTTCGGCTGCCGCCTGGACGACGGGCGGACGGTCGATGTGATCGTCCCCGACTACGTCAACGCGTGGGCGTTCCCCTTGGCCGGGTGCGCCCTGCTCCTCACCCTGCTGGTGAGGAGTGGGAGCAGGAGCAGGAGCGGGACGGAGGCCGGGGCGCAGCCGGCGGGCGGGGGCGCGCACGAGGGCGGGGCACCGGCCCGGAAGTGGTTTGCCTGCGTGGGCGTGAACCTCCTGCTGGGGGTGCCCGCGGTCGTCCCGGTGTGGCTCCTGTGGCAGTTCGCGGCCAACTGGCCGCTGGCCGCGCTGGGCTGGACGCGGGGAGAGCCCACGGAGAACGACGGGATGCTGCCGTGGTTCCTCTTCGCGGGCCCGGTGGTCGTGGCGTTCGCCCTGGTGTGGTGGCTCGTCAATCGTGCCGTCGCCCGCCGGGCCCGCCTGCGGGGCGGGCCCTACTGGGCAGTCGCCGCGGTGACGGTGCTGGTGCCCAGTCTGGCGAGTGTGGCCGTGACGGCTCTCCTCTGACGCTCCGGCGGCCCACACCTGTGGGCCGCCGGAGCGGGACCGGTACGGGACCGGGGCGAGGGCGGGATCAGGCGCCGGCCAGGCCCGCCTTGAGGGCGGCGGCGATCTTCACGACGCGCTCGGCCTGGACGCGGGCGGCGGTGCGGGTGGTGTCGTCGACGGGGTTGTTGCCCTGGGCGTCGACGTGGGAGGTGCCGTAGGGGTTGCCGTCGACGAACTTGGACGGGTCGGTGTAGCCGGGGGCCACGAGGATGCCGCCGAAGTGGTGGATGGTGTTGTACAGGGCCAGCAGGGTGGACTCCTGGCCGCCGTGCGCGGTGGCGGAGGAGGCGAAGCCGCTGTACACCTTGTCGGCGAGCTTGCCCTCGGCCCACAGGCCGCCGAGGGTGTCGATGAACTGCTTGAGCTGCGCGGATATGTTGCCGTAGCGGGTGGGGGAACCGAAGATCACCGCGTCGGCCCACTCCATGTCGTCCGGCGTGGCCTCGGCGGTGCCGGCGGTGGCGGCGGCGTGGGCGGCCCAGGCGGGGTTGGAGTCGATCGCGGCCTGCGGGGCGAGCTCGGCGACCTTCCGCAGCCGGACCTCGGCACCGGCCTTCTCGGCCGCCTCGCGGATCTCCTGGGCGATCGTGGCGATCGTGCCGGTGGAGGAGTAGTAGACGATGGCGAGCTTGACGGGGGTGCTCACAGCGGGGTCTCCGTTTCGTTGGCGGTCGGTGTGCGGTTGCGGGACGTACCTGTCTGCGGGCACGGCGGAGCCGCTTGGCGCCTCACGACGGGTGTCCGCCGACGGCACTGATTGAACACTAAACCATTGGGTGGTCGCTCGAATTCCCGTGGGGGCGGCGGACCGGGCACGAGACGACGGAGTCCCGCCGCGTCACGCGGCGGGACTCCGTACGGACGGTGCGGGACGGTGCGGGACGGTGCGGCTCAGGTGGTGGGCAGTTCGCCGTTCTTGAGGCCGGTGACGAAGGAGATCCAGCTCTGCGGTGGGAACGTGAGCGCCGGGTGGCCGGGGTGCTTGCTGTCGCGTACGGGGACGTTACCGGAGCGGACACGGGCCGGTGCCCACTCAAGGCAGTTGGCCCCTCCGTTGCCGCTGTGGCTGGACTTGACCCACTCCGCGGGGGAGAGATCCACGAGGTTGCTCATGTCGGTAGCGCCTCCATGACGGACCGGATGAAAGCCGCCGAGTCACGCGGCGACAGGGCACATGCTCTGAGCAGATCGTAGGCCCGCCGGCGGTCCGCGACGCTCTCCATGTCCTCCAGCAGCGTCCCGGTGGTGATGCTCTCCTCCCAGACGACCTGTGTACCGCCGTCCAGGGTCAGCAACGCCAGTGAGCCTCCCACCAAGGCATGTCCCCCGTGTTCGAACGGGAGAACCTGGAGGACGGTCGCCGGTGTGAGGGTCAGCTCGGCGAGGCGGGCCAGTTGGGCCCGCATGACTGCCGGTCCGCCGAAGCCGCGGCGCAGTACCGCCTCGTCGAGGATCAGGGAGTGGTCCGGCGGGGAGGCGCCCCGCAGCAGGGCCTGGCGGCTCATCCGGGCCGTGACCAGCTCATCGATCTCCTCCCACGCCGCCTTGGGGTTGGCCGCGGTGAACTGGGCGCGGGCATACTCCTCCGTCTGTACGAGCCCCGGCACGATCTGACCGGCGTACTCCTCGATGAGCCGGGACTGGGCCTCCAGCGTCATCCGGCGCCGGAACTGGTCGGGGTGGATCTCCCGGCACGCGAGCCGGTACAGCTCCGCGAAGATCCCGTCCGTCTCGAAGGCCATGTCCAGCGCGGTGGGCAGCGACGGGGGCGGCATGACCTCGGCCGTCTCGATGCGGGACAGGTGGCTGCGGCTGACGTTCACCACGTCCGCCAGCCCTTCCAGACTCATGCTCGTCCGCTCCCGTTGGGCGCGCATCTTCGCCCCGAACAGATGCCGGGCGCCGCGGTCGGGTGTCAGATCGCGAGGTCGTGCGGGCATTTCGGGCAACTCCCTCTCCCCAGCCGGAACATGGGACATCAACGCCTTCCGACCGTAGGCGGAAGCGGCCACTCTGCGGATACGAATGGTTACGCAACACACGGAACGGTGAAAGGCGTGAGGCATGGACGAGCTGGTGATCGCCCCCGAGCCGGGGACGTATGTCTACGACCCGGAGCGGGGCGAGGTGGGCGAGTACGTGGCCCGGGAGGTGGACCGGGCGGGGCCGTGCGCCCGGATCCGCCCGGTCGGGGGCGGGCAGGAGTGGGTGGCCGACCTCGCGGGGCTCCGCCCCGCCACCGCGTGCGAGCGGCTCCGCGCGGTGCTGGGCGCCGCCAACGCCGGGCGGCGGTGGGGCCGGTGACGTACCCCGCCACGGCGTCGGCGCCGATGCCGCCCGCGGGCACGGACGACGGCAACGGGTGGGCCACCGGCACCTGCTGGCTGTACTGCCGCCGGTCCGGGGTCCGGGTGCTGTGCGTCGGGACGGCGGTGACGCCGAACGGGGCCGCCCGGCTGTACGGGTGCGGCGGGTGCCTGGCCGAGCTGGACTGGATGGTCCGGCTCCGGCCCGCCGCCCCCGGACCCGGCCCGGCCCTGCACAGGACGCGCGGTCCCGCGGCGTTCCGCGGGGCCCCGTACGCTGGAGGCATGAGCACGGCACGGTGGCTGGACGAGCGCGAGCAGCGGACCTGGCGGGCCTTCCTCGGCGCCACCCAGCGGGTACGCGAGGAACTGGACCGCCAGATGCAGCGCGACGCCGGGATGCCGCTGGCGTACTACCAGATCCTGGCCATGCTCTCCGAGGCGCCCGAGCGCACGCTCACCATGAGCCGGCTGGCGCGGATCACCGGCTCCTCGGCCAGCAGGCTCTCGCACGCCGTCGCCCGGCTGGAGGGCAAGGGCTGGATCAGCCGCTGCCAGCACCCCGCCGACCACCGCACCACCCTGGCCACCCTGACCGACGAGGGGTTCACCGAGCTGGAGTCCGTCGCCCCGGGGCATGTGGAGCAGGTGCGCAACTCCCTGTTCGACCACCTCGACCCCGAGCAGACCGAGCAGCTCCTCGACATCTGCCTGGCCGTCCTGACGGACAACCGGGAGTGTGCCCGGGAGAACGCGGAGTCCTGAACCGTCCCGGTGCGGCCGGTGGGTCCGCGCGGTCACACGCGGGGTTTCCCGGGCCCGGCGGGCCCGGGGCGTAGGCTGGCCGGGACATCCGTTTCAGGCTTCTCGTTTTCGTCTGCCGCACGGCAGGCCACGGCCCCCCGCATGGTGAGGGCGACGGCCGGACGCGGGCCACCCCCCGCCTGACAGGTCGTCCTCCATGGCTTCGCCCGAACCCTCCTCCCCATGCTCCGCGCTCTGCTGCGGGCGTTCCATCTGGCCGCCTTCGAGGAGCTGCCGGGGCTGGTGGCCCGGCATGCCGGTGAGGCCGGGCTGCACCACGCGACGGTCCATGTGGCCGATGTGCAGGAGAAGGTGCTGCGGGAGATCACCGGACAGGGCCTGGACGCCGGGCGGGGCGGGCAGGAGACGCACATCGACGGCACGCTGCCCGGCAGGGTCTTCCGCAGCGGTCAGCCGCTGTCCGCGCCCGCCGACGGACGGGTGCAGCACTGGCTTCCCGTCCTGGACGGCACCGAACGCCTCGGCGTGCTCCGCCTCGACACCGACGGAGAGCCGGACGACCCGAAGCGGCAGACGATGGAGGACCTCGCCTCCCTCATAGCCCTGCTGCTGGTCGCCCGGCGGCACCACAGCGACTCCTACGCCCGCCTCACCCGCATCAACCCCATGTCGGTCTCCGCCGAGATGCAGTGGACCCTCATGCCGCCGCGCACCTTCGCCAGCAACAGGGTGACCATCACCGCCGCGATGGAACCCGCCTACGCCGCCGCCGGCGACGCCTTCGACTACGCACTGGCCGCCGACACCGCCCACCTGGCCGTCTTCGACGCCATGGGGCACAACACCGCCGCCGGACTGACCGCCAACCTCGCCATGGCCACCTGCCGCAGCCGACGGCGCCAGGGCGGAAGCCTCACGGACATCCGCGACGCCATCGAGGCCACCCTGATCGAGCAGTTCACCCACACCCGTTACGCCACCGCCGTGCTGGCCGACCTGGACCTGACGACCGGCCTGCTCACCTGGATCAACTGCGGGCACCCGCCGCCGATCCTGATACGCGGCGGACGCTGGACCACCCACCTGCACTGCCGGCCCACCCACCCCCTGGGCACCGAACTCGGTCTCCCGGCGACCCTGTGCCGCGAACAGCTCGAACCCGGGGATCGGCTGCTGCTCTACACCGACGGCATCACCGAGGCCCGCGACAACAAGGGACGCGAGTTCGGCCGCGACCGCTTCGTCGACTTCATCATCCGCCACCAGGCCGGTGGCCTCGCCGCACCCGAGACCCTGCGCCGCCTGGTGCACGCGGTGCTCGACCACCACGACGGGCGGATCGACGACGACGCCACCGTCCTGCTGTGCGAGTGGCACGGCAACGCCGAGACGACCCCGCCCGTCCAGTACGGGGGCGGCCCCCGGCAGGACACCGCCGGCCGGCCCCGGCTCTCAGGGCCGGCCGGCGGTGCCCTGCCACCGGACACGCCCGCCCGGGACGGCCGGGTCGCCGGCCGGGGGCGGCGGACCGTGCGGGTGCGGTCAGGCCCCGGCGAGCAGCCGTTCCAGGACGAGGGCGATGCCGTCCTCGTCGTTGGAGGCCGTCACCTCGTCGGCCACCGACAGCAGCTCGGGGTGGGCGCCGCCCATGGCGACGCCGTGGGCGGCCCAGGCGAACATCGGGATGTCGTTGGGCATGTCGCCGAAGGCGATCGCCGCCGTCGGCGACACTCCCAGGCGGCGGGCGGCGATCGACAGGCCCTTGGCCTTGGACAGCCCCAGCGGCAGCAGTTCGACGATGCCCTCGCCGGAGACCACCACGCTCACCAGGTCGCCCGCGGCCCGCCGGGCGGCCGCGGCCAGCTCGTCGTCGCCGAGCCCGCCGGGGTGCTGGAGGTAGATCTTGTTCAGCGGCTCGGCCCACAGCTCGGCCGGATCGGTGGTGGACGACGCGGGCAGTTCCCCGTCCCCCACCCGGTAGCCCGGCCCGAACAGTACCTGGCCGTCCAGCCCGTCCCGGGAGACGGCCAGGGCCAGCGGGCCGGCCTCCGCCTCGATGCGCTCCAGCGCCAGCCGGGCCTGCCGCCGGTCGAGGGTGACGGAGGTCAGCAGCCGGTGCTCGCCCGCGTGGTAGACCTGCGAGCCCTGCCCGCAGACGGCCAGGCCGTCGTAGCCCAGCTCGTCCAGGATGTACCTCGTCCAGGGCACGGCGCGGCCGGTGACCACGATGTGCGCGGCGCCCGCCGCCGTGGCGGCGGCGAGCGCGTCGCGGGTGCGGGGCGAGACGGTGCCGTCGCTGCGCAGCAGGGTGCCGTCCAGGTCGGTGGCGACCAGCCGGTACGGGAGGCGGGTGGCGGAGGGGACGGGGGCGGAGGCGGCGGCGCTCACCGGCCGACGGGTTCCAGCGCCTCGCGGCCGCCCAGGTACGGCCGGAGGATCTCCGGGACCCGGACCGAGCCGTCGGCCCGCTGGTGGTTCTCCAGCAGGGCGACGATGGTGCGGGGCACCGCGCACAGCGTGCCGTTGAGGGTGGCCAGCGGACGGACCCTCCTCTTGCCGTCTCCGCCGTCCCCGGCCTCCTCGCGCATCCGGACGGACAGCCGCCGGGCCTGGAACTCGTTGCAGTTGGAGGCGGAGGTCAGCTCGCGGTACCTGCCCTGGGTGGGGATCCACGCCTCGCAGTCGAACTTCCGCGAGGCGGAGGCGCCCAGGTCGCCGGTGGCGACGTCGATCACCCGGAACGGCAGCTCCAGGGCGTTCAGCCACTGCTTCTCCCACTCCAGCAGCCGCGCGTGCTCCGCCTCGGAGTCCTCGGGGGCGACGTAGGAGAACATCTCCACCTTGTCGAACTGGTGGACGCGGAAGATGCCCCGGGTGTCCTTGCCGTACGTGCCGGCCTCGCGGCGGAAGCACGGCGAGAAGCCGGCGTAGCGCAGGGGCAGCTTCTCCCCGTCGAGGATCTCGTCCATGTGGTAGGCGGCGAGCGGGACCTCGGAGGTGCCGACGAGGTAGTAGTCGTCCTTCTCCAGGTGGTAGACGTTCTCGGCGGCCTGGCCGAGGAAGCCGGTGCCCTCCATGGCGCGCGGCTTGACCAGCGCCGGGGTCAGCATGGCGGTGAAGCCCGCCTCGGTGGCCTGCGCGATCGCGGCGTTGACCAGGGCCAGCTCCAGCAGGGCGCCGACGCCGGTGAGGTAGTAGAAGCGCGACCCGGAGACCTTGGCGCCGCGCTCGACGTCGATGGCGCCGAGGGTCTGGCCGAGCTCCAGGTGGTCCTTGGGCTCGAAGCCCTCGGCGGCGAAGTCGCGCGGGGTGCCGTGCGTCTCGCGGACGGTGAAGTCGTCCTCGCCGCCGACGGGGACCTCGGGGTGGACGAGGTTGCCGAGCTGGAGGAGCAGCCGCTGGGTCTCGGCGTCGGCCTCGTCCCGCTCGGCGTCGGCGGCCTTGACGGCGGCGGACAGCTCGCCCGTCTTCTTCAGCAGCCCGGCCTTCTCCTCGCCGGCGGCCTTCGGGATCAGCTTGCCGAGCTGCTTCTGCTCGGCGCGGAGCTGGTCGAAGCGGGCGCCGGACGACCTGCGCCGCTCGTCGGCGGAGAGCAGGGCGTCGACGAGGCCGACGTCCTCTCCACGGGCGCGCTGCGAGGCGCGCACACGGTCGGGGTCCTCACGGAGCAGACGAAGGTCAATCACGCGGCCAGGGTACCGGGGGGCGGGCGTCGCGCTCGACTCGATATGGCGGTACGTGAGCTTTTGCCCTTTTTGTCCATTGCTCGGCTTACGGAATGACTGCCGTCAAGTGAATTCGCAGTTGTCACCGTGCCGAGTGGGCGGCGGGCGCCGGGGGGACGGAATTCCGCTCCGGCGATGTCGCCGGGCGGCGGGCGGTGGACGCGGGCGGCGGGGCCGGCCGGCGCAAGTTATCCACAGGTCGCAGGAGAGAGCCCTGGAGTTGTCCACAGGGGGCGGGGAAATCCTGTGGAAGAACCGGCGATACGGTCTGCCGGGGGATGTGCCCGGCCATGGATTCCCCTTTGCCGCCACCGCTACACGCCCTTGCGGGCGAAAAGGCCGCCCTTCCGGTTGTAGGGCAAGTGCCGATCAAGTGAATTGCCGTATGGAGCGGAGATCTGCTCGGTTCTGGGCGATGTGTTGATGATTTCGGTTTTTGGGCGAAGTGACGGTTTTCCGGGCCGGGTTGTGCACAGGCCGCCCGCGCCCCTGTGGATAACTCCGGAAAGAGGGCTCCGGCGCCGCTCTCCCGGCCTTCTCCGGCTGTCCCCAGGGCCCTTCCGGGCCTTCCGGGTCTCTT
Organism: Streptomyces carminius; assembly: GCF_002794255.1. Classification (GTDB taxonomy): domain Bacteria; phylum Actinomycetota; class Actinomycetes; order Streptomycetales; family Streptomycetaceae; genus Streptomyces; species Streptomyces carminius. The sequence continues at coordinate 307,867 of NZ_PGGW01000058.1, read as the reverse complement.
CCGGGTTTCCCGGGCTTCCGCCCGGGGAGCTCAGGCGCGGCCGTCGATGCAGCGCGTCAGCCAGTCCGACGCCTCGGCGAACTCCGTGTCCGTCGTCCCCGGCCGCAGCGGCGCGGTCTGCGACGGCTCGGCGCCCGCCCGCGGATACGACCCCAGGAAGCGCACCTTCGGACAGATCCGCCGCAGCCCCATCAGCGCCTCGCCCACCCGCCGGTCGGTGATGTGCCCCTCGGCATCCACCGAGAAGCAGTACCGGCCGATCCCCTGCCCCGTCGGCCGGGACTCGATCCGCACCAGGTTGACGCCCCGCACCGCGAACTCCTGGAGCAGCTCCAGCAGCGCGCCCGGGTGGTCGTCGCCGAGCCACAGCACCACCGAGGTCTTGTCCGCGCCCGTCCGCGCCGCGGGCCGCCCGGGCCGTCCGACCAGCACGAACCGCGTCTGGGCGTTGGGCGCGTCGTGGATGCCGGTCACCAGCGGCGCCAGCCCGTACCGCGCCGCCGCGAACTCCCCCGCGAACGCCGCGTCGTACCGCCCCTCCTGCACCAGCCGGGCGCCGTCCGCGTTGGAGGCCGCCGACTCCCACTGGGCGTCCGGCAGGTGCTTCGCCAGCCAGCGGCGCACCTGCGCCTGGGCCACCGGGTGCCCGGTCACCGTCTTGACCGACTCCAGCGCGGTGCCCGGCCGCACCAGCAGCGCGAACGCGATCGGCAGCAGCACCTCGCGGTAGATCATCAGCGGCCGGCCGGCGGCCAGCTCGTCCAGGGTCGCGGTGACCCCGCCCTCCACCGAGTTCTCGATCGGCACCAGGGAGCCGCCCGCCTCCCCGTTGCGCACGGCGTCCAGCGCGGCGGGCACCGACACCATCGGCACCAGCTCACGGGTGGCCGCCTCCGGAAGCGTGCGGAGCGCGGCCTCGGTGAAGGTGCCCTCGGGGCCCAGATAGGTGTAGCGGCTCGCGGGAGACATACGGCCACAGTAGCCGTGCGGGCGGCGGCCCCGGCCCGGATCTCAGCCCTCGAACAGCCGCTGCCCCACGTACCCGCCCTTCTCGGCTCCGCCCGGCACCGCGAACAGCGCGCTCGCCTCGTGGCGGAGGAAACGGGACAGCGCGTCACCCCGGTCCAGCTTGCGCTGCACGGGCACGAAGCCGCGCAGCGGATCCGCCTGCCAGGCGACGAACAGCAGTCCGGCGTCCGGGGCGCCGTCGTCGCGGAAGCCGTCGTGGTAGGAGAAGGAGCGCCGCAGCATCGCCGCGCCGCCGTTGGTCTCCGGCGCCGTCACCCGCACGTGGGCGTCGGCGGCGACGGCGAGCTCGCCGTCGGCGGTCCGGCCCGCCAGGTCCACCGGGGTGGTCTCGGTGCCGTCGGGGCCGGCCGAGAGCGGGGCGCCGTCCGACTTGCGGCGGCCGATCACCTTCTCCTGGTCGGCGAGCGGGACGCGCTCCCAGTCGTCCAGCAGCATCCGGATGCGGCGCAGCACCGCGTACGAGCCGTCCGCCATCCAGCCCGGCTCGCCGCCGGCGGGCACGAAGACCCGCCGCCCGAAGTCCTCGTCGGTCTCCCTGGGATTGTTGGTGCCGTCGATCTGGCCCATCAGGTTGCGGGCGGTGCGGGGGGCGGCGGTGGCACCGGGGGAACGGTTGAAGCCGCTCATCTGCCAGCGCACCCGGGCCGTCCCGGCCGCCTCGCGCTGGAGGGCGCGCAGCGCGTGGAAGGCCACCGGGGCGTCGTCGGCGCCGATCTGCACCCACAGGTCGCCGTCGGAGCGCTTCGGGTCGAGCGCGTCGGCGGAGAACGGGGGCAGCGGCTCCAGCGCGGCCGGGCGGTGCGCGGCCAGGCCGGTGCGGTCGAAGAAGGTCCGGCCGAAGCCGAAGGTGACGGTGAGGGCGGACGGCCCGGCGTCCAGGGCGATCCCGGTGTCGGGCAGCCTGCCGGGCGGCACCTCGCCCGCCATCAGCGCCCCGGCCACCCGCGACCAGCGGCGCAGCAGTGCCGCGGCCTCCTTCCGGCCCGCGCCCGCCACCAGGTCGAAGGCGAGCAGATGGCCGTGTGCCTGCGCCGCCTCGGTGATGCCCGGCTGGTGCGTGCCGTGGAAGGCGATCCGGCGCCGCCCGACGGTGGCCAGGGCGGTGGGCGGTTCGGCCGCGGCGGACGTGGCCAGGGCGCCGCCGGCCGCGCCGAGCGCCAGCCCGGCGGTGCCCGCCGCGCCCGCGGCGCCGAGCACCCGGCGGCGGGACGGGCCGGCGGGTGCGGTGGGTGCGGTGGGTTCGGCTGACTCGGTGGGCTCGGCTGACTCGGCGGTGCGGTGGCGTTTCATGGGCCTGCGGTGTCTCGGTTCTCGTGGCGGTTCTCGTGGCGGTGCGTGATCACGGGGGTCAGGGGAGCAGGAAGGTCATCCGCTCGGTCACCTGGTCGATGTCCGAGGTCCGTACGGTGACGGCGGCCTCCCAGACCCCGGACATGGGCAGCTGGAGTCCGGTGGCCGTCCAGCGTCCCGTGCCGTCCTCGGTCAGCTCGGCGGTCAGCGGGCCGATGTCCTGGGCCTCCAGGGTGAAGGCCAGCCGCACCTCCGGTACGTCCATGGGCTGCCGGCCGTCGGGGCCGGTGATGAGCAGCCGGACGGTGTTGTCGCCCTTGCGGCCGGGGTCGATCTCGAGCTCGGCCGAGCCCTTGCCGTCCTGGCCGCCGGTGTCGAAGGGGGTGAGCAGTGTCAGTGTGCCCGAACCCACGGCCGAGTGCTCCGCCGCCTCCCGGGCACTGGCGGCGGCCTGCGTCGTACGGGCCGGCTCGGTGCCGGTGAGCAGGGTCGTCACGACGAGGACGGCCGCCGCGACGGCCGCCTCGGCGAGCACCGACCGTCGCAGCCCGGTGCGCGGGAGGTCCGCGTCGCGCTCCCGGCGGCGGCGCGCGGTGTCGGCGGCGGCCCGCTGGCGCGCGAGCTGGGCGGCGCGCTCGGCGGTCGGGGCGTCCTCCGGACCGCCCGGAACGCCGGAGCCGTCCCCGCCCGCCCGCTCCGGGGCGGACTCGGCGGTCGCGGCGGTCGCCCCGGCCACCGCGGGGGCGGTCTCCCGCCGCTCGCTCCGCTTCTCCTCCGGGGCCTCCGCCGACGCCGTCCCCTTCCTCTCCCCTGCTTCCGGCTCCGTCTCCGCGGCCGTCCCGGGCGCGGTCTCCGCGGTGCCTGCGGTGCCTGCGGTGCCTGCGGTCCCTGCGGTGTCCGCGGCCGCCGGTGCGGGAGCCGTGTCCGCCAGCCGCGCGGTCCAGCGGCGGGAGTGGCGGGCGAGCGCGACCAGCAGCGCCACCAGGCCGACCTTGAGCAGCAGCAGCCGCCCGTAGTCGGTGGAGGTGAGCGCCGACCAGCTGCCGACCTGCCGCCACGACTGGTACAGACCGGTGGCCGCGAGGACGGCCACACCGCCCAGGGCGAGCCCCGAGAAGCGGCGTACCGCCCCGGCGGGTACGGCGGGACCCCGCCACAGGGCGGTCAGCAGGGTGGCCAGCCCGCCCAGCCAGACGGCCACGGCGAGCAGGTGGAGGATGTCCACCGGAATCGCCACCCCGGTCTGGATGCCGGTCGAGGCGTGCTCGGCCAGGGCCCAGGTGGCGGCCAGTCCGACGGCGCCGACCGTACCGCCGACGGCCAGCCCGAGGAGCAGCTCGCGCCGGTCTCGCGGCCCCCGCCCCTCCCCGGTGTTCCCGGTGTCCCCGGATCCGCCGGTCTCCCCGTCACGTGCCTCGTCGCCCGTCCCGCCGGCGGTCAGCCGGGCGTACATCCCGAAGAGCACCGAGACGAACAGCGCCGCCACCGCGAGCAGCAGCAGTCTGGACACCAGCGCCGTGCCCGGCCGGGTCTCCAGCACCGCCCGGAGCCCGTCCGCGTCGAGGGCGTCGCCCAGCCGGCCCGAGCCGGTGTACGGGCCGCGCAGCAGCAGGGCCGCGATGGTGGCGGCGGTCAGGGCGAGCCAGCCGCCCACCACCAGGCGCTGCACCGCCCGGAGCCGGGCGGCGCCGGGCCAGCAGGCCAGTACGAAGACCGCCCCACCGACGAGCAGCACGAAGCCGGTGTAGGCGGCGTAGCGGGCGATGTCGTACAGCGCGCCGACCAGGCCGCCGCCCGGCTCCTCGGCGGAGAGGGAGACGGAGGTCTCGGAGGGCGCCCCGACGGAGAAGGTGAAGCCGCCCGCGATGGGGTGGCTGTCGGCCGAGACCACCCGCCAGGCCACGGTGTACGTGCCGTCGGCGAGGCCGCCGCGCAGGCCCACCGCGTAGTGGAAGCCCTCCCCGCCGCCCGCCCCGTCGGACCGCTCCCCCGGTTCGCCGTCGTCCACCCGCTCGCCGTCCGGCGCCAGGACGCGGATGGAGTCGTCCGACAGCGCCACGCTCTCGGTGAAGGTCAGCGTCACCTCCTCCGGCGCGTGGGTGACCACCTCGCCCTCCCCCGGGTCGCTCTCGGTCAGGACGGCGTGCGCGGCGGCCGGGGCCGCGCCGCCGAACTGGCCGAGCAGGCCGAACGCGGCGAGCAGGACGGCCAGCAGGGCGGTGCGGGCCCGGGCGCGCGACCGGGCGCGCGACGGGGTGGGGGAGCGGTGCGCGGTGCGGGGGACGGCGGTGGTCATGGCGGTGACCTCACTGCTCGTGGGTGTGGGGGGAGTGGGTGGGGACGTGGTTGGTCGCCTCGACGGGGATCTCGATCTCGATCGGGTCGGACTTCTCGAACCGCAGCTCCACCGTGACCTTCTCGCCCTTCTCGGGTCTGCGGTCGAGGTCCATGAACATCAGGTGGTTGCCGCCGCGGCTGAGCTCCAGGGCGCCGTCCGCGGGCACGGGCAGCGAGGCGACCCGCTCCATCCGCCCGCCGTCGGTGCGGTGGATCTGCACCTCGTTCGCGATGGCGCTGGTCGCCGAGGTGAGCGCGTCGTCGCTGCCGCCACTGTTGTGGACGACCAGGAAGCCGCCCGCGGTGTCGGTGGTCACCGGCTCGGGCATGTAAGCGCCCTCGACGGTCAGCTCCGGTCCCGCCGTCTCCGCCCCCGTCCCCGTCCCCGTCTCCTGCGTCTCCGTGCCGGAGCCGCAGGCGGTCGTGCCCGCGGCGAGCAGCGCGGCGGCCAGCAGCGCGGCGCCCCGTCGGGCGCGGCGGGTACCGGGGGCGCCGGGGGTGCGCGGCCGGGTCACGGCAGCTCCCCCTTCACCAGCTTGGGCAGGTCCTGCTCGTAGACCTCGACGGGCACGTCCGAGGTGTACAGCACGTGCGCCTTGTCGTCCTTCGGCAGGAAGGCGAGCACCTGGGTGCCGTGGGAGGAGACGACGTCGCCGTCCTCCTCCACCACCGGCGGCTCCAGACTGATGCCCAGGGTGCGGGCGCCGGCCTGGATGGTGTCGAAGTCGCCGGTGAGCCCGGTGAAGTCGGGGTCCTGGGCGCGCAGCCACTTCCCGAGCGAGGCGGGGGTGTCGCGCTCGGGGTCGGAGGTGATGAAGACGACCCGCAGCTTCTCCTGGTCGGCCTCCGGCAGCTTGGACTTCGCCACGGCGATGTTGCTCATCGTCAGCGGGCAGACGTCGGGGCAGTGGGTGTAGCCGAAGTAGACCAGGGTCGGCCGGCCCCGGGTCTCCTCGATCAGCTCGTAGGTCTCGCCCCGCGTGTCGGTGAGGACCAGATCGGGCTTGTCGAAGGGGTTGCTCAGGACGGTGCCCCGCTTCACGGAGCCGGTGGGCTCCGACACGGCTGCTGTGTCGCCGGAGCCGCCGGAGCCGCTGCCGGAGGAGCCGCAGGCGGCGGTGGTCACGGCGAGCAGCGCGGCGGCGAGGGCCAGCGCCGCGGTACGGCGGGCGCGCCGGGGGTGGTGGCGCGGGATGTGGTGCATTCTGGTTCTTTCCTGCTGTCGGTGGATGCCGGCGCGCGGCCCCGGGAGGGGCCCGGCCCCGCGGTGCGCGGGGGCGCGGGCCCCTCCCGGGCCTCGCGGCCGTCAGGCGGTGGTGGTGGTGCGGCGGCGTCCGGCCAGCACGCCGAAGGCGATGCCGCCGGCGCCGGCGAGGATGCCGAGGACGCCGAGGACACGGGCGGTGGTGTCGGTGCCGCCGTTCTCCGCGGCGGCGTTCTCCGTCTCGTCGCCGTCCGCGCCGTCGCCGTCCTTGTCGGCGGCGGGTGCCGCCGCGTTGTCGGCGCCGTCGCCGTCCTCGCCGCCCGCCTCGTCGGCGGGCGGGACCAGCTTCAGCACGGGCGCCGGGTGCTCCGGCTCCTCGCCGCCCTCGGCGGGCGGCTCCTCGATCCAGCGCACGACCTCCTCGTTGCTGTACGTCTGGACGGCCTTGAGGACGAGCCGGTCCACGTCCTCGGGGAGCTGCCCGACGGAGAGGGGGAACTGCTGGAAGGTGCCCGGCTGGATGCCGCCGCCGGTCTCCGTCCAGGTGATCTTGGAGGGCACCTCCTTGAGCTGCCGGCCGTGGAGCTCCAGCGGCTTGTCCAGCTTGGTCCTGGTGACCTCCACGTCCCAGCCGGGCACCGGCTGGGGCATCACCGAGGCGATCGGGTGCTCGGCCGGGAGGGTGACCTCCACCTTCACGGTGGAGGCGTTGTCGCGCTCGTTGGGGACCTTGACGTCGACGGTGGCGTAGCCGCCCTGCTCCGCCGTGCCCGGTACGGAGACATGGGCGGCGGCGGGTCCGGCGAGGACGAGGGCGCAGGCGGTGGCGGCGGCACCGGCGGCGGCCAGCCGGCGGCCGGACGGCAGCGGGCGGCGGGCCGTGGCGCCGGCGGTCTCACGGACGGCGGTGCGGGGGGTGGACTGCATGGTCGATGACACTCCTCTGACACGGGTGGGGGAGCGCCTCCCGGCCCGGCGGGGCGGCACCCGGCACGGCGGCCGGACAGCGGCGGCCGGGCGGGAACGAACCGACGACGGGACGACGGGACGACCGGTCGGTGCCGCCGGACAGGCCGGGGCCCCGGGCCGGACAGGCGCGGATTCGGTGTGCGCGCGGCACCGGCGCGCACCTCACCCGTGGGGTACGGAAGTGGGGGGTGTGCGCGTCAGACCGCGAGGGTGAGGTCGTCCGCGGAGCACGGCGGCCCGCGCCGGACCACCGGGTGCCCCGGGGGCAGGGAGCGGGGCGGTACGGGGTCCGCGCCGCGGTCGGTGCGGGGCGCGGACGGCGGCAGGAGCCCGGCGGGCAGCAGCCCGCGGCTCAGCGCGCGCGCCCAGCGCAGTGCCGTGCGCAGCGCCCGGACGAGCAGCGCGCCGGCCAGGGCGTCGCCCACGGCGGCCTGCCGCGCGTACAGCCGGACCAGCCGCCACAGCGCGTCGTCGCCGCGGCGCAGCAGCCAGCCCATGACGAGCGCGGCGAGCAGATGGCCGAGCAGCATGGGCACGGAGAGCAGCGACAGCGCGGTGCGCACGGCGGCCTGGAGGCACTCGGCCGGGGTTTCGGCGGCGAGCGTACCGGCCGGGACGGCATGGCCCGCGTGGCCGGGGCCACCGGGGTGACCGGGATGGGCCGCTCCCGGCAGGGCGGACAGGGAGAGCCCGGCCTCGCCGACGACCCGGCGGGCCTCGGCCTCGCTCAGGGCGGCCGTGGCCCGGTCGTCGCACAGCAGCCGTCCGGCCAGCTCCAGCAGCCCGTGCCGGTCGCCGGCCCCGGCCCCCGGGGCGCTCCGGGCGGCCGGTCCGTCCTGCCCGCAGGAGAAGAGGAAGTGCAGCGCGAGCTGCCCGGCCGCCAGCAGGGCGGCGATGCCCGGCAGGGAGCGCTCGCGTCCGGCCAGCGGCACGGCCACGGCGAGGACGGCCGCACAGCCCGCGCCGACCGTCCACAGCGGCAGGCCCTGCCCGGCGGCGAGCACGTGCCCGGCCGCGGACAGGGTGACGCAGACCGCGGTGAACACCGCGGCCCGCAGCAGTCGCAGGTCGGCGGCGGCACGCGCGACGGGGGCTCTCATGGCCCGGCCATCATCTCACCCGCGCCGCCGCGGGCTGCAGGGCGTTGTGGAAAACCGATAATCCCGGCCCCGGCGGTTCTTTCCCGTGCCTGCTGCCGTGCCTGCCCCCGCGCCCGCTTACGGGCTCGCCACGGGCTGCCCGCGGTCACCACCGGCCGGTGTCCGCATCCGTCCACTCCGGGCGGTACGCCCTGATCGTTCCTTCTCATGCGTTTTCCGTACCTCACGGCACTCCTCCCCTCCGCCGAATGAGGGGTAGGAGGCCCGGGACGGCTTACCGGCGCCGACCCTGGCAATACGTATGCGTATGTCGAGCCGCAGCCAGGAGGCTGAGCATGAGCATCTGGTGGTCTCTCCACTTGCGGCGTGAGGCCGCGAGCGTTCCGCTCGCCCGGCGGCTACTGCTCGGCGCGATGGAGGCGGCGGGCGTCGACCCCGATGTCTCCTACGACCTTTCGGTAGCGCTCTCGGAAGCCTGTGCGAACGCGGTGGAGCACGGCGGTCCCGGGGAGTCCGGGCGGTCGGGCGCCGGGGAGTACCACGTGACGGCGTACATCGATGACGACATGTGCCGCATCGAAGTGGTCGATCACGGGCCGGGCTTCGGGGACGGGACGGCGTACGAGGAAGGACACGGCGGTGCGTACCGCGCGACGGACCCGCTCGGTACGGCGGCGGAGGACGCCGCACCCGCCATGGCGTTCGGCCCGTTGCTCGCCGACGCCGGTCTCCAGGAGGTGCCCCACAGCGGTGAGCACGGCCGGGGGCTGTTCCTGATCGAGGCCCTCGCGGACCACGTCGACTTCCGCAACAGGCCGGGCGACGGCGCCGTGGTCTGCTTCGACAAGCTCCTCAAGTGGCGGGAGGACGCGCTGCTGAAGGCGTCCTGACCCGCGCTCGTGTCCGCATCCGCATCCGTACCCGTCCCCGGTTCCGGCCGGGCGGACGGGGGAGGGCGGTCCCTTCCGGGACCGCCCTCCCCGCGGTACGCGCCACCCGGTGCGCGGGTCAGCCGCGCAGCCGGGCCATCCACTCCTCGACCTCGTCCGAGCGGCGCGGCAGCGCGGCCGAGAGGTTCCGGTTGCCGTCCTCGGTGACGAGGATGTCGTCCTCGATGCGCACCCCGATGCCCCGGTACTCCTCGGGCACCGTCAGGTCGTCGGGCTGGAAGTACAGGCCCGGCTCGACGGTCAGGCACATGCCCGGCTCCAGCGTCCCCTCGGCGTACGCCTCGCGGCGCGCGACGGCGCAGTCGTGGACGTCCATGCCGAGCATGTGGCCGGTGCCGTGCAGCGTCCAGCGGCGCTGGAGGCCCAGCTCCAGCACCCGCTCCACCGGGCCCTCGACCAGACCCCACGCCACCAGCTTCTCGGTGAGCACCCGCTGGGCGGCGTGGTGGAAGTCCAGGTACTTCGCGCCCGGCCGCACCGCCGCGATGCCCGCCTCCTGCGCCTCGTAGACGGCGTCGTAGATCTTCCGCTGGAGGTCGGTGAAGCGGCCGCCGACGGGCAGGGTGCGGGTGACGTCGGCGGTGTAGAGGGTGTGGGTCTCCACACCCGCGTCCAGCAGGAGCAGCTCGCCGGAGCGGACCGGGCCGTCGTTGCGCACCCAGTGCAGGGTGGTGGCGTGCGGCCCGGCGGCGCAGATGGAGCCGTAGCCGATGTCGTTGCCCTCCACCCGGGCGCGCCGGAAGAAGGTGCCCTCTATGTACCGCTCGGAGGTGGCCTCGGCCCGGTCCAGCTCGCGCACGACGTCCTCGAAGCCGCGCACCGTGGAGTCGACGGCCTTCTGCAGCTCGCCGATCTCGAACTCGTCCTTGACCAGGCGCATCTCGGAGAGGAAGACGCGCAGCGCCTCGTCGCGCTCGGCGGTGGTCTTGTCGCGCAGGGCCGCCTCGACACCCGCGTCGTACCCGCGGACCGTCCGGACGTCGCCGCGGGCCTCGCGCAGCGCGGCGGCGACGGTGCGCACGTCCTGGCAGGGCAGGCCGTAGAGCCGCTCGGCCTCGGCCAGGCTGTGCCGGCGGCCCACCCACAGCTCGCCCTGGCCGTCGAGCCAGAACTCGCCGTTCTCCCGGTCGGAGCGGGGCAGCAGGTACAGCACCGCGTCGTGGCCGCCGCCGTCGCGCGGCTCCATGACCAGGACGCCGTCCTCGGTCTGGTTGCCGGTGAGGTAGGCGTACTCCACGGAGGCGCGGAACGGGTACTCGGTGTCGTTCGAGCGGGTCTTGAGGTTGCCCGCCGGGATCACCAGCCGCTCGCCGGGGAAGCGGGCGGAGAGCCGCGCGCGCCGCTCGGCGGTACGGGCGGCCTGGGGGACGGGGGTCAGGTCGCGCAGTTCGGTGTCGGCCCAGCCGCTCCGCATGTTCTCGGCGAGCTCGTCGGAGACGCCCGGGTACAGGCCGTTCTTCCGCTGCTTGACCGGCTGCTCCTCCGCGTGCTCGTCCGCCTGCTCGTCCGGGGTCTCCGGCGTCTGCTGGTCAGCCACGTCGCTGCCTCCTCCTGCTGGTGGTGTGGGCCTGGTGCGGGCCTCCTCCATCGTAGGTCCGCGCGGGCCGCCGGCCGGGGCCGCGGAACGGGGCCGCGAACGGGCCGGACGGACTCAGAACCGCGCCGCGAGCAGCACGGCGTCCCCGGCGGCCCCGTCCCCGGCGGCCCCGTCCCCGGCGGCCCCGTCCCCGGTGTTCCCCCCGACGGGGGCGAGGGCGCGCAGCAGGTGGTCGGCCAGCGCGCCGGGGTCGTCGCGGACGGTGGGCGCGGCGCGCTCGGCGGCCGACCTGAGCAGGTCGACGGCCCGGTCGAGGGGCTCGCCGGTGCGGCGCAGCAGCCCGTCGCCGTAGAGGAGGAGCGTCTCCCCGGCGGCCAGCTCCAGCTCGACGCCGGGCGCCTCCCAGCAGGTGAGCATCCCCAGCGGCGCGGAGAGCGCGGTCTCGGCGAGCTCGGTGCGCCGCGGCCCGACGACCAGCGGCGGGCAGTGCCCCGCCCCGGCCAGCACGATCCGGGCGCCCCCGGCCGCGGCTCCGGGTGCGGCTCCGGGTGCCGAGGCGGGCGGGGGCGGGGCCGGCTCGGCGTATCCGAACAGCACGGTCGCCGCGCGGGCGGGTTCGGTCAGCCGCAGCAGCACCTCCAGATCGGACAGCACGGCGACCGGGTCCTCGCCCTCCAGCACCGCGTACGCCCGCAGCGCCGCGCGCAGCCGCCCCGCCGCGGCCGACGCGTCCGCACCGGAACCGGTGACCGTGCCCACGGACAGGGCGAGTCCGCCGTCGGGCAGCGGCAGCGCGTCGTACCAGTCGCCCCAGTCGCCGCCGCACGGTCCGGTGCGGTGCCGGACCGCCAGCCGCACCCCCGGCACCCGGGGCAGCCGGCCGGGCAGCAGCCCCTCGCGCACGGTGTCCAGGGCGCTCCGGGCGCGGGCCAGGTCGAGTTGGCGGGCGAGGTGTTCGGCGGCCTGCCGCGCGTACAGCCGCAGCAGGTGGCGGCGGCGCTCGGTCGGCCGGGCGGGCTCGTCGTAGAACCAGACGGCCGCGCCCACCCGTCCGGCGGTGCCGGTCTCCAGGGCGACCGCGTAGCTCGCGGCGCAGCCGAGCCGGGCGGCGACCTCGCGGTGGCGCGGGCCGAGGCGGGCGTCCCGGCCGATGTGGGGGAGGACGACCTCCCGGGGCCCGGCGGGGCCGCCCCCGCCCCCTTCCCCACCCCCTTCCCCGCCCCCGCGCCCGGGCGCGGCGGACTCCGCCGGTTCGGGCGACAGCAGCGCGAAGGGGACGGAACCGTGCGGGACGGTCTCGATCTGGCCGAGGTCCGCCACGCCCAGGCCGAGCCCGACGGTGGCGCCGGGACCGACTCCGCCGGGCCGTTCGGCGGGCGGGCCGGGGTGTCCCGCCGGGCCCGCCGGGGCCAGCGAGAGCAGTCCGCGCCGGGCGCCCGCGAGGGCGGCCCCGGCGCGGAGCACCTCGTGCACCGCGCTCTCCAGGGTGGCCGTGCGCAGCAGGCGTTCGGTGAGCCCGTGGAGGATGGTGAGGTCGGAGAGCCGGCCGGCGAGCCGGTCCTGGACGGCGGCGAGGTGCTCGGCGGGACGGGCCGGGACCGGCCCCCGGCCCGGCGCCGGATCCGGGCCGGGACCGTGCGGCCGGGCCGGTACGGACTGCCCGCGGGGCACGGCGGAGGGCGGGCCAGTGTGCTGGGAAGGCGGTGCGGGGGAGTTGGTTCCGGCCAGTTTCGGCGGGCGTCGGGCGCTCATGGGCGGTGGCCCCCGGTGCGGGCCGGCGTGCTCGACAGCATCGCGAACCCCCATGTAGTGCTGCTCCGCCATCAATGCCTCCAGGTGTACACGTCCTGATGGCGAGATGTCCAGCATTGTCCGAGCGGGCCGCGGGTGTCCCGGAAGACGGTTCCGCCGCCCGGGGCGGGGAGGGAATGAGATGGTTCCGGGGGGTGTCACGAGCTTGGCCGAAAACATACGCTGTGCTCGGTGGTGCGCGGTCGACTGGCGTCTGACACGACAGCGCGTCATCACGACTGTTGTGGGTACGTGAGTACGTACGGCAAGAGGGATCGGGCAGGTCGGGCCGCGCCGGAACCCGGCGGCGGGCCCGCGCGTCTCACGGGGCGGAACCGGGGCGTGACCTCGTACGCGGCGATCGGGATCAGGGCAGGACCGGCAGCGGGACGCCGCGCGGGCACGAGGCAGTACGGACAGCACGGGCGCAGCCGCGAGGCGCGCCACTCTCCGTGTTTCGCGGTTTCACGGTTTCGCGCCCGATCCATGGAAGGCCCGGGGCCGCGGGGGGACATCGCGGTGCCGCAGCGCTCGGCAGCGTATGTGCGATCACGTGAGATCCGCAGATGTACAGGTGTGAGGGGGGTCGGACAGCCGCCATCGGCTGACCGGTCCGGATAGGTCCTTGTCGATCTTTGGCGTTACGGAAAGGAACGAGCGCTGATGCGCGAGATCCTCGGAAGGCGACGCATGACCCGCTGGGCGCTGCGCGACGCGGCGCTCGTCTGCGCCACACGGTGGGGGTGGCCGGTACTGCCCGGGGTGGCACCGCGGGAGTCCAGGCGCCTGACCGCACGCCAGTCCGGGCAGCCACGGGGGCGCTGCTCCTGTCCGCGGCCCGACTGCGCCGTGCCCGGCGCGCACCCCTTCGACCCCGGGCTGCTGGCGGCCACCACCGACGCCCGCATGGTGCGCTGGTGGTGGACCAGCCGCCCCGGCGCGCCCCTCCTGCTGGCCACCGGGGACCGCGCGCCCTGCGCGCTCAGTCTGCCGGCGGCCGCGGGTGAGCGGGCACTGGCGGAGTTCGACCGGCTCGGGGTGCGCACCGGTCCGGTGATCGCCACCCCGACCCGCTTCGTCCTGCTGGTGGCGCCGTACGACCTGGAGGAACTGGGCGAGCTGCTCTACGCCCAGGACTGGGTACCCAGTTCGCTGCGCTTCCACGGCGAGGGCGGCTATGTGCCGCTGCCGCCGTCGCGCACCGGCGCCGGGCAGGTGGACTGGGAGCGGCCGCCGTCTGTGGGGGACGGCGGAACCCCGTGGCTGCCGCGGATGGAGTCCCTGGTGGACGTGCTGGTCCGGGCGAGCGCCCAGGTCCCGGACACCGGCAGCCGGCTGGCGTACTGAGCCCGGCGCACCGGAGGGTGCGGTCCCGGCCGGGGTGCCGGCCGGGACCGCACCCTTTCACTTTCACTCGTACGGGTAACGGTGCGCCGGAGTTGGAGGGAAACAGGCGCTCTGTCCCGAGGGGCGCCGGTCCGTTCCCGGTATGTTCGGCCCACCCGGAGGGCCCGCCGAGGGCTCCCGCTCCCCAGCGAGTCGCAGGTGGGTCGTCCATGCATGAGCCGCAGCACCGTGCCACGAACCTCCGCAGCCTCCGCCTGATCGCGCTCGCCAGTACGGTGGCGCTCGCCGTGGCCCTGCCCCTCGCCGCCGCGACCGCCGGCCCGGACTCGCCGTACGCGTCCGGCCTCCGGCACACCGCCGCACCCTCCCCGACACCGGCGCCACCGGCCGCGCCCGCGGCCCCGGCCCCCGGAGCGCCCGCCGCCCCCGGCTCCGCCGAACTCGCCATCCCCCCGGAGCTGCTGTCGGACGTCGGCCTGTCGGAGGTCACCGCCGTCTGCGGGGCCCAGGCCGCGGCACCGGAGGGGGTACGGGCGCAGACCTGCGTCCTGACCCGGGACAGTACGACCTGGGGGCGGATGTACTACCGGAACACGACGGGCGAGCCCCTGCCCGGCGCCCTCAGCCTGACCGGCCCCGACGGCCGTACGGTGCACATGCCCTGCGCCCTGCCCGCGACGGACCGGCCGGGCGCGTGCGACACCCCGGCACGGCGGCGGACGGCCGGCACCCGCCCGGACGGGGAACCGTACGCGGCGGTGGCGGAGATCGGGGCGCCGGACGGGGAGCGGCTGCTGCTGCGGTCCGGCAGCGGAACCGGCGGTGACGCCGGTGATCCCGGCGATCCGGGGCGCCCGCACGGGGGCTGACCCCCCGGGGCACCGCACCGGGGCCCGGACATGAGAAGACCCGATCGCTGGCGACGGGGGATGCACCAGCGACCGGGCAGTTAGAACGGTAACAAGTAACGGCCCGTTCGCAAATTCCACCGATCCCTTCAAGCCGTCTATTCACCGGCCCGCAAGGGGAGTTGTGACAGGAGTCACGGCAGGAATGTAGCAACGGACGCCGGAAATTCGTCTGTCAGTTGAGAGTTACCTGGCGATTGGTGAATCCGCTGCGCGCACGGCGCTCGTCGGCGGTCAGCGGAGCGGTGGACTCCAGCGCCTCGCCGAGCCGTTCGGCGAAGGCCGCCGCGGGCTTCTCGCACTCCTCCGCGCGCATCGCGCCCGGCAGGTCCCACACCGGCACGACCAGCCCGTGGGCCCGGAAGGAGCCGACCAGCCTGGTGTCCTCGCCCAGCGACGAGGCACCCGCGGCGTGCAGCCGGGCGAGCGCGTCGAGCAGCCGCTCCTCGGAATGCGGCATGACCCACCGCAGATGGTTCTTCTCCGGAGTCTCGCACCAGTACGCCGCCTCCACTCCGGTCAGCCGGGCGGTTGGCAAGGCCGCCGAGTTGGCGCGTTCCAGTGAGGCGGCCACTTCCGGGCTCTGGTTCTCCGCGTCCTCCACCCAGAACCCGAATCCGTCATGCACCTCCGGTACGAAGGGCGCCTCCGGGTCCAGCAGATCCTGCAGCCGGGGGGCGTCGGCCGCGGTGCGCTCGGCGGCCACCGGGCTGCCCGGCCGGGCCGTGAGCGCCCGCAGCAGTACGTCGGCGAGGTCCCGGCTGATGTCCCCGGAGGGGGTGTCGTTCTGCAGCCCGAGCAGGACGGCGCCGTTGTCGCGGCGCAGGGCGGGCCACGCCATGGGCAGGACGGTGGCCAGCGTCAGGGCGGGGACGTCGTCGGGCAGCCCGTCCTTCGGGGTGAGCGGCGCGGTCGCGGCGGGCACCAGCTCGCGCAGCGCCACCCAGTCGCACTCCCCGGGCAGTCCCTCGAACGGGCGACGGACGAGCTCCGTCACCGCCTGCGCGGCGGCGCGCCCGTGGCAGGCCTTGTAACGGCGGCCCGATCCGCAGGGGCAGGGCTCGCGAGCCCCGACGACGGGGATCTCCCCACCGGTGAGCTGCGGCGTTGCGGCCTTGGTCTGGGGGCGGCGCTTCTTGGCCATGGCGTACGGATCTCCCGGTCGTACGGACGCTGTCGGCGCGAGCCTAGCCCGTACCACCGGAGGGTCCCGCGTACGCGGGAAACACCGGAGACGCCGGAGACGACACCGCCCCGGGCATCCGCGGGGCGATCAGGCGAAGTCCTCCAGATCCATCAGGTCGTCGAACCTCATCGACGAGCCGAAGCCGGACTCGGACGGCGGCACCACCGCCCAGACCGTCACACAGCCGGGCACCCCGCCGTCCCGCACACCCCAGTCGCGGGCCAGGGAGGTGATGATCGACAGGCCTCGGCCGCCCCGCGCCGTCACCGACGGATTGGACAGCCGCGGCCGGGTCGGGCCCCCGCCGTCCGTGACCGATACGCGCACCCCGCCGTCGCCCGTACGCCCCCACGCCGCCCGTACGCACTCGCCCGGGCCGATGGGCCTGGCGTGCCGGTACGAGTTGCTGAGCAGTTCCGAGAGAACGAGAACCGCGTCGTCGACGACCGCTTCCGGCATACCGGAGCCGAGCAGCTCCTCGCGCATCCGCCGCCGTGCCGTACCCACGCCCGCCGGACCGTGGGGTACGGCCATCGTCGACGACGTCGGCGCTTCCTGTGCAACCACCAACGCCACCCCCGAGACCTCCTTCTTCACCCCACGCCACGGGATGAATGCCCTTTTGCCCGTGCGTGGAAACCGTCCGGAGCGGTCCCGTGACGCGGCTGACGGCCGGAGCCGGCCGGCTCCGGCCGCCGTACGGGCCGAGTGCGCCGGAGCACCACCCCGCCGTGTCCCGGCCGTCAGCCCTCCTCCAGTCCTTCGAGCTGGGCCAGCACGTGCCGGGGCCGGTTGGTGATGATGGCGTCCACGCCGAGCAGCGCGCACAGCTCCACGTCGGCCGGATCGTCCACCGTCCACACGTGCACCTGGTGGCCCATGCTGTGCGCGAGCGCCACGTACTCGGGGTGGGCACGCAGGATCCGGATGCTCGGCCCGGCGACCGGCACACCCGGTGGCAGCCGCCCGTCGCGGTGGCGGGGCAGCAGGAACTGCATCAGGTAGACGGTGGGCAGCCACGGCGCCGCGGCCCGCACCCGGTGCAGGGAGCGCGCCGAGAAACTCATGACCCGTACCGGAATGGCCGGATCGTGACGGGCGAGCACCCGCAGCAACTCCTCCTCGACCTGCCCCGCCCAGCGGGTCGGGTGCTTGGTCTCCACGGCCAGCTCCACCCGGCGGCCCGCCGACGCCTGCTCCTCCACCAGCCGCAGCAGCCGCTCCAGGGTGAGGACCGAGGTGTGCTCGCGGCTCTCGGTGTCCGGCGACTCCCGGGTGTCGCCCCAGCCCTTCCAGGAGCCGAAGTCCAGGGCGGCCAGATCGGCCAGCTCCAGCGCGGAGACGGCGCCCCGGCCGTTGGAGGTACGGTTGACGCGGCGGTCGTGCACGCAGACCAGATGGCCGTCGGCGGTGAGCCGCACGTCGCACTCCAGGGCGTCGGCACCGTCCTCGATGGCCCTGCGGTACGCGGCCAGGGTGTGCTCCGGGGCGTCCTCGGAGGCCCCGCGGTGGGCGACGACGGAGATGCGGCGCCGGGAACCGGACGGCACCCGGTCGGTCTCATTACTCACCGCGTTATGGTGCCACCCCGTACCGCGCGGGTCGGCGGACGGGGGCCGCCCGGACGGGTGCGCTTACGCCGGTCTGACGTCTCATGGGGGAAGCTGGCGTCATACACCTGAACAATCACACCGCGCTCCGGGCGGTGTGTACTGTCGTGTACCTGAGGAGAGAGCTGTGAGCACCGAGAACGAGGGCGCAGCCGACAGGCCCGCGTCGGACGCCCCCGTGCCGCCCCCGCCGGCCGGGCGGTCCGGCGCCGACGACGCCGCGCCCAGGACACCGAACGACGCCCCGCCGGAGGACTACGACCTCCAGGCGCCCACCCACGCGCCGCCACCGGCGCCGGCGGCCGAGGACCCGTCGACGACCGTCCTGCGGAAGATCGACCCGGACGCGCCACCGCCGCACTCCCAGCACCAGCCGCACTCCCAGCAGCAGCCGCAGCCGCCGCAGCAGGACCCGCCGACCACCCAGTTCGCGACGACCCCGCCGCCCCCCGCCCCGGTCCAGCCCCACACCCCCCAGTCCCACGGGGCGCACGGGACCCATGGGGCACCCGGAGCCCAGGCCCCGCAGCCGGGAGAACCCCACAATCCGTGGGGCGCGCCCGGCGAAGGCTACGGCGGCGGTACGCACCCGCCCCAAGCCCCCGACACCGCCGCCGCCTCCTGGGGCGCCCCGCTCGTCCCGCCGGCGCCCCCGGGCCCGGAGCGGAAGCGGGGGCGCTTCGGCGGCCTCATCGCCGCCGTCGTCGCGGCCGCCCTGCTGGCGGGCGGCGTCGGCGCGGGCGTCGGCTTCTGGGCCGCCGACCGCGCGAACAGCGGCACCTCGACGACCATTTCCTCCGACGGCAACCTGGAGCAGGTCAACCGTCCCCCGGACTCCGTCGCCGGGATCGCGGCCAAGGCCCTGCCCAGCGTCGTGACGATCGAGGCCGCGGGCGGCGGCGAGAGCGGCACCGGCACCGGCTTCGTGTACGACCAGCAGGGCCACATCATGACCAACAACCACGTGGTGGCCAGCGCCGCCGACGGAGGCGACCTGACCGCCACGTTCTCCGACGGCCGGAAGTACGACGCCGAGGTCGTCGGCCGCGCCCAGGGCTACGACGTGGCGGTCATCAAGCTCAAGGACGCCGGCGGCGCCAAGCTGACCCCGCTGCCGCTCGGCGACTCCGACAAGGTCCAGGTCGGCGACGCCACCATCGCGATCGGCGCCCCGTACGGCCTGTCCGGCACGGTCACCACCGGCATCGTCAGCGCCAAGAACCGCCCGGTCGCCTCCAGCGACGGCCAGGGCGCCCAGGCCTCCTACATGAGCGCCATCCAGACCGACGCCTCCATCAACCCGGGCAACTCCGGCGGCCCGCTCCTCAACGCCGAGGGCGCGGTCATCGGCATCAACTCCGCCATCCAGTCGGCGCCCGGCGGTGGCCTGGGCGGCGCCCCGGGCAGCATCGGCCTGGGCTTCGCCATCCCGATCAGCCAGGCCAAGCGGGTGGGCGACAACCTGATCAAGACCGGTGAGCCGGTCTACCCGGTCATCGGCGTCCAGGTGGTCACCCAGCAGCAGAGCGACGACGGCGCCCGCATCATCGAGGACGCCGAGGACGGCGCCGAGCCGGTCACCCCGGGCGGCCCGGCCGACAAGGCGGGCCTGCGGGCGGGCGACGTGATCACCAAGTTCGACGGCGTGGCCATCGACAGTGGCCCCACCCTGATCAGCGAGATCTGGGCCCACGAACCGGGCGAGAAGGTCACGCTCACCTACGAGCGCGACGGCAAGGAAGCCCAGACCGAACTGACCCTGGGCTCCCGCACGGGCGACTGAGCCACCTCACCGGCCGTACCGGTTAGGCTGTCCCCACGCCGCGCGCCACCCGGCGCGCGACGTGGGGAGGCTTGCCCGAGCGGCCTAAGGGAACGGTCTTGAAAACCGTCGTGGTGGCGACACCACCGTGGGTTCAAATCCCACAGCCTCCGCATCTGATCGGCCCCTGACCAGCACAGACGGTCAGGGGTCGTCGTCGTGCCCGCTGCCGTCGGCGACCGCCGTTCCCCGTGGTCTCCCGTTCGACGGGGGCACGGAAAGGGCGCGTGCGTTCCGGTGGGCAGGCACTGTTCCACCGTTATTCCTGGTCGTCGCCGAGGACATTACGGAGCCAGTGCTGGAAGCAGCGGTGAACGGCATTGCCGTCATGAGGGTCGAGCTGGATCCATTCTCTCGCGGCAGTCACCAGGTGCCTCATGGCGAAAGCTTCGCCGGAGGTGCGCGGTGGCAGCGGGCAGCGCACCGCTGAGGGCTGTCAGGGTGGCGATGCCTCGGCGGGTTCGCGTCCCACGGCCCCCGTCGGGGCGCCGGTGGCGTGCCGTTTCCGTCGCCTCGCTGTCACACGCGGGTGATAGCTCTTGTGCCCGTGACCGCTTTCCGTGACTTCAACTTCAAGCTGCTGGTCGTCGAGAAACTCATGTACTGGGACCGGACGCTCACCCCGCCGTTCAGCATGAGTGCGTACCTGCGGAGAAAGAAGGGCGTCACCGACCTCTACGGCTACGTGCACGGCAACGGCCTGGCGTACACGGTGCTCGACGAGGCCCGTGACTTCTTCGAACGGCTGCACATCGGTGACGAGTTGCTGGCGACCGTGGACACGCTGGTCCTCGACGGCGGTCACCAGGTGTACCTGGAGTGCGCCCCGATCTGGGACGGCGAGGACGACCTGTTCGACGTCCGCTCGCTCGACGATCTCCCCCTCCTGCCGAATCTCAGGCGCATCATCGGTGCGGACTCCGGCGGGATCGACGTCCCGGACAAGTACGCGATACTCGCGGCCCGGGGCATCGCCGTCGACTGATCCCGGGTGGTTCCGTCGTCGGCATCACCCGGGCGGCCGTGCCCGGTGACCGGACGTCCGTCCACTGGGCGAGTGCCTCGCCGACGAGGTGGAAGCCCTCGCCCCGCGTCGTGAAGGCGTAGGGTGCGCCCCGATCGCCGCCGCGGTCCGGCCGGACGTGGAGCCCGGCAAGGTCCTCACGCCAGCGGCAGGGCGGCGAAGACCGACGCCCGGGCCACCGATCCCGAGGTGACCGACGCGGTGCTCTCCCTGAGAGCGCGCCTGAGCGGCCTCGTCCACGACCGGGCGCAGCGGGGACGCCCCTGTGCCTTCGGCCGGGGCACGAGGTCCGAGGACAGTAGGTTCGTGTGGTCGAGGGCCGGGGCCGAGCCGTAGGGGTGTGCGCATGGGTGATGGTCACGTCACGATCAAGCTGACGAGTGACGAGGCGCTGGTGCTGTCGCACTGGCTGGAGAAGTTGCAGATGACGGACCTCAGTCGCATGGTCGACGACCCGGCGGTCTGGGCACCGGTCCACCGGATCGCGGGAACGCTGGACAAGGCGCTTCCCGGGCTGTTCGCGCCCGACTACGACCAGCGGCTCGAGGCCGCTCGCCGGCGGCTCCGTCCGGAGGAGTGACGGATCGGTCCGAACCGCGCCCGGCCGCCGCGGGCCGAGGTTCCTGGAAGGCGCCGTCCCGGAGTGCCGCGAGGAGGACGCCGGGGCGCGTCCGCCGGGGCGGCTCAGTCCCGGTCCGGTGGTGGCGGGGCCAGGGGCAGGGTCAGCCGGAAGCGGGCGCCCTCGCCGAGGGCGGTCTCCAGCTCGACGTCGCCGCCGTGGGCCCGGGCGAGGGAGCGGGCGATGGCGAGTCCGAGCCCCGCGTCGGCGCCGCCCGAGCGGTTCCGGGAGCGGTCGGCCCGGTAGAAGCGGTCGAAGACGCGGTCCGCCTGCCCGGCCGCCAATCCCGGTCCCTCGTCGGCCACTTCGAGTACGGCGCGGCCGTCCGCCGTGCCGACGCCGATGCGGACGGGGGTGCCCGGCGGGGTGTGGGCGGCGGCGTTGCCCACGAGGTTGGCGACGACCTGCCGCAGCCGGCCCTCGTCGGCGTGGACCGGGGCCGGGCCGGGCGGGCCGGTGCCGCCCGGCCCGGTGAGCTCGACCGGGCGGGACGCGTCGAGGGCGCGCAGATCGTGCCGGGCGTCGCCCGCCAGGGTGCGCAGATCCATCGGGGCCCGGTCGAGCTGCCCCTCGGGTGCCTCGTCGAGCCGGGCGAGCAGCAGCAGGTCCTCGGTGAGGGCGGTGAGCCGGGTGGCCTCGCGCTCGATGCGGCGCATCGCCCGGTCGACGTCGGCCGGCCCGGGCAGCCCGCCCATCCGGTGCAGTTCGGCCGAGCCCTTGATGACGAAGAGGGGGGTGCGCAGCTCGTGGCTGACGTCCGAGACGAAGGTACGCATCCGGGCCTCGGAAGCCGCCCGGTCGGCGAAGGCCCGTTCGAGCTGGCCGAGCATGGTGTTGAGCGAGGCCGCGAGATGCCCGATCTCCGTGCCGGGCTGGGCGAGGACGGGTACGCGCCGGGTGAGGTCGCCGCCGGCGATCGCGGCCGCCGTGTGCTCGATCCGGCGCAGCGGCCGCAGACCCCGGCCGAGCGCGAACCAGCCGACCGCCGTGAGCAGGACGAGCAGGACGGCGCCGCCTGCCAGGCTGCTCGTCCGCAGCCGGGCGACGGTGGCGTCGGCCTCGGTGAGCGGCGCGGCGGCGATCACCGCCCCGTCCCAGCCGGTGGCCGGCCGGGCGACGGCCCGCCAGCGTCCCGAGCCGTCCGCGGCGGGCAGGCCGACGGCCGTCCCGTCGGTGGGGACGGTGCGCAGCGCGCCGGGCGGCGGCAGGGCCGCGCCGTCCAGCCGGGGGGAGTGGACGCTCCTCGTCGGCGAGCCGTCCGCGTCCAGGTACACCAGGTACGGGGCGCCGAACAGGTCGAGCCCGGGGCCGAGGAGCTCGGGGCGGGCGCGGGCACCGTCCACCTCGGGCGGCCCGGTGGCCGAGACCTGGGAGACGAGTTCGGTGAGCGAGCGCAGCCGGTCGTCGATGCGGTCGAGCTGGTAGCGCTCCAGGCGGTCGGAGACGACCGCGCCGATGAGGCCCAGTCCGGCCAGCAGCAGGCCCGTGGTGAGCAGCAGCAGCCGGGCCCGCAGTGAGAGCCGGTGCAACGAGAGCCGGTGCAACGAGAGCCGGTGCAGCGAGAGCCGGTGCGGCGAGAGCCGGTGCGGCGGGTGCCGGTGCGGCGGGTGCCCCGGCGGGCGCCTCACCCGCCTCACCGCCGGGGCTCCCGCAATACGTAGCCCACGCCGTGCACGGTGTGGATGAGCCGGGGCTCCTCGGTGTCGACCTTGCGCCGCAGATAGGAGATGTAGGTGTCGACGATGCCGGCGTCGCCGCCGAAGTCGTAGGCCCACACCCGGTCGAGGATCTGCGCCTTGGACACCACGCGCCCGGCGTTCTCCAGCAGGTAGCGCAGCAGCCGGAACTCGGTGGGTGAGACGCGGACGGGCCGCCCCGCCCGCGTCACCTGGTGCCCCTCGGGGTCGAGCGCGAGGGTGCCCGCCGTCAGCACGCCGGTCCGGTGGCCCGTGGTGCGGCGGAGGATCGCGCGGATCCGGGCGATCAGCTCCTCCAGGTCGAAGGGCTTCGTCACGTAGTCGTCGGCGCCGAGGGAGAGCCCGGTGACCTTGTCGGCCTGGCGGTCCCGGGCGGTGAGGAAGAGGACGGGCACCGGCCCGCCGCGGCCCTCCGCGCGCCGCTCGCGCAGCCGCCGGACCACCTCGAAGCCGTCCATGTCCGGCAGCATGACGTCGAGCAGCACCAGGTCGGGGGGCTCCTCGGTGGCCGCGGCGACCGCCTCGGCGCCGGTCGTCGCGGAGGTCACCCGGAAGCCGGCGAAGCGCAGCGTCGCGGAGAGCAGCTCGCGGACGGTGGGCTCGTCGTCCACCACCAGCAGCCGCTCGGCATCCCGCCCGGCACCGTCGTCCTCCCGGGGCGTCATCGCCCCGGGCACCCGGGCTTCCCGGGCTTCCGGGGCCGTCTGTTCCGGTCGCTCCACGCCGGCCAGGATACGGAGGCCCGGCTCCGGAGCCCGTCCGCGAGCGGTCCGCCGGGCGCCGCGGGCCCGCGCCTCACACGTCACGGTGCCGGAAGGCGACGAACGCGGCGGCCAGCACCGCGGCGACGCCGAGGCACATCCCGCCCAGGTTCAGCCAGGGGTGCGGGTAGTCGGGGTCCGGGACCGTCGTGAGGACCGCGGCCGCGCCCGCCGTCGGCCAGAAGCCGAGGAGGCCCTCGAGCCAGGCGGGGAAGAGGCCCGCGAGGCCGGGCACCAGGAAGATGATTCCCACCAGGATGGTGAGCGCGCCCGCCGTGGCCCGCATGAGCGTGCCGAGACCGGCGGCGAGCAGCGCGATCGCCGCGAGGTAGAGCCCGCCGCCCGCCACGGCGGAGAGCGCCCCGGGATCGCCGAGCTCCGCGCTGGGCACGTCCTGCCCGCGCAGGAGGGCCTGGCCGATGAGGAAGGCGGCGAACATCAGCACCTGGCCGGCCACCACGGCGACGGCGGTGGCCACCGCCAGCTTGGCCGCCAGCAGCCGGTGCCTGCGGGGCGTGGCGGTCAGCGAGGTCTGCATCAGACCGGTCGCGTACTCGGAGGTCACGACCAGCATGCCCAGCACACCGATGATCAGCTGGGCGACGATGTACGTCGTCAGACTGAGGCCGGTCGGATCCCAGTCCTGCCGTTCCTCGGCCGTCGCGTCCGCGTACTGCGTCCCGGCGGAGCTCATGGACAGGACCGTGATGCCGAGCCCGACCCCGAAGAGGCAGGCCAGCGTGTACCAACTGGAGCGCAGACTACGGAACTTGACCCACTCCGCGCGGAGGGTGTGGACGAAGGTCACCCGGGGCGCGGCGGTGGGCCCGGTGACGGACCCGCCGGCGGGTGCGGCGGTGGTAGCGGTGGCGGTGGTAGCGGTGGCGGCGGGCTCGGCGGCGGGCGGGGTCATGCGGCGGCCTCCTGGTGTCCCTGGTACTCGACGCTGTCCCTGGTCAGTTCCATGAAGGCGTCCTCCAGCGAGGGGCGCTGCGGGGTGAGTTCGCTGAGCGGGACGCCGTGGTAGACGGCGAGCCGGCCGATCTCCTCGCCCGTCAGGCCGGAGACGGTGAGCGAGGATTCGGGGCCCTCCCGCACGGTGGCCCCGGCGGCGGTCAGCCGGGAGGCGAGGGAGCCCGGTTCGGGGGTGCGGACGAGTACGGTGCCCTCGCCGCGCGTGCGCAGGAACTCGCTCATGCCGGTGTCGGCGATGAGCCGGCCCCGGCCGATGACGACCAGGTGGTCGGCGGTCTGCGCCATCTCGTTCATGAGGTGGCTGGAGACCAGCACCGCCCGGCCCTCGCGGGCGAGGGAGCGTATGAAGGCCCGGATCCAGCGGATGCCCTCGGGATCGAGCCCGTTCACCGGCTCGTCGAAGATCAGCACCCGAGGGTCGCCGAGCAGCGCCGCCGCGATGCCGAGCCGCTGCCGCATGCCGAGCGAGAACCCTCCGGCCCGCCTGCGGGCCACGCCCTCCAGCCCGGTCCGGGCGAGCACCTCGCCGACCCGGCGCCGGGGGAGGCCGTTGCTCGTGGCGAGCGCCAGCAGATGGCTGTACGCCGTCCGGCTGCCGTGGACGGCGCCGGCGTCGAGCAGCGCGCCCACCTCGGTCAGGGGCACGGGCAGGTCGCGGTAGTGGCGGCCGCCGATGGTGACGGAGCCCCGGGTGGGGGCGGCCAGTCCCAGGATCATCTTCATGGTGGTGGACTTGCCGGCGCCGTTCGGGCCGAGGAAACCGGTCACCTGCCCGGGCCCGACGGTGAACGACAGGTCGTCCACCACGGTGTCGGGACCGTACCTCTTGGTCAGTCCCCGTACGTCGATCGCTGTCATGGGACGGCATCCTGGCGGGCCGGTCCGGTCTTTCCCTGGGAACTTCTGGGAGAACCCTGGGAGTCCGGCGGCCCGTGCCGCGCTCCGTGCCGAGCCCGGGCCCCGTCCGTGCGCCGCCGGGGCGGACCGCTCACAGGAAACCCTCGGGAGAACGGCTGCCGCGGGCCGGCCCGGCGTGCGGCGCCCGTACGGGGCGGAGCAGCGTCCGGAGCTTCGGAGGAGAAGCGCGAGAGCGGGGCCGAACGGGTGGTGCGGTTGTGCGGTGGTTTATCGACACATCGTCATTCGTGCGGGGGAATGAGGCGCCGGCGGCGGTTTTCCGGGTTTCCGGTGGGCAGTCTGGTGGCGCGACGTCGCTGAACCGGAAGAAGCCCAACGGACGCTCCTGGAGGAGGACATGGCAGGTATCCGCACCGTCCGCCCCGTCGCGGCGGTGCACACGCTCCACCGGCTCCGGTGAGCCGACGGGGTGCCGGCCGGGCGGGGAACCGGCCGGTGCCCGATGGGAGAAGGGATGCACGGCGCGGCCGCACCTGGAGTGCGGCCGCGCCGTCGTGTGGGGGAGGGGCACGCGGGGACCCTGAGAGGGGCCGGTGTTCCCTACACCCCCGGGAGGTGTATCCGGCGCCTCCCCTCCGACCTGAGAGGGATCCGGCATCGGGACCTGCGGCCGATTCCGGTGGGGGGCGCGGAACCTAGCGTTGGGCCATGACCACTCAAGGGGGAACCACCGCGGCCGGGGCGCGCCTGACGTTCACCTCGTACGTACAGGCGCGCGGTCCGGTGCTGCTGCGCACGGCCCGCTCGCTCACCGGCAATCCGGCCGACGCCGAGGACCTGCTCCAGACCGCGCTGGCCAAGACCTACCTGGCCTGGGAGCGCATCGAGGACCAGCGCGCCCTCGACGGCTACGTGCGCCGCGCGCTGCTCAACACCCGTACCTCGCAGTGGCGCAAGCGCCGGGTGGAAGAGTACGCCTGCGACGAGCTGCCCGAGCCGGAGACGACGGTGCCGGCGGACGACCCCGCCGAGCGGCAGGCGATGCGCGACGCGGTGTGGCGGGCGGTACTGAGGCTCCCGGCCCGGCAGCGGGCCATGGTCGTCCTGCGGTACTACGAGGACTTCAGCGAGGTGCGGACCGCCGCGGTGCTCGGGGTCTCCGTAGGCACCGTCAAGAGCGCGGTGTCGCGGGCGCTGGCCAAGCTCCGGGAGGACGTGCAGCTGCTGGCCGAGGCGCGCGGCACCGCACCGGACGAGGGGGACGGGGCGCGGGGGGCGGCAAGGGCAGCGGCAGGTGCAGCCGGTGCCGCGGAGGTGCGTGATGTGCGTGATGTGCGGAACGGCGTGCGGGCGGTGCGGCGCGCCGGGGGCCTCGGGGCGGAGCCGGTGACGGCCGCCGCGTAGCCGCGGGAGGCGCGCGGCACCGCGCGCCGGAAGGGACGGAAGGCGGCGGAAGGCGGTGACACCTCCGGTCCGCCCTGGTGACATACCGGCCGGTCGGTGGCAGGCTGCCGGGGAAACGACCGCGTTGCCCGCGGGTGGCGCCCGTATCTCTCCTCGGGAGGCCCCGGTGCTGAGCACGATGCAGGACGTACCGCTGACCGTCTCGCGCATCCTGCGCCACGGCACCACGGTGCACGGGCGGTCGCGGATCACCACCTGGACCGGGAACGCCGAGCCGCAGCGGCGGACGTTCGCCGAGATCGGGGAGCGTACGGCCCAGCTCGCGCACGCCCTGCGGGACGGGCTCGGTATCGCCCGGGACGACCGGGTGGCCACCCTGATGTGGAACAACGCCGAGCACGTCGAGGCGTACTTCGCGATCCCGGCGATGGGGTCGGTCCTGCACACCCTCAATCTCCGCCTCCCGGCCGAGCAGTTGGTCTGGATCGTGGGCCACGCCGCCGACCGGGCGATCCTGGTCGACGGCTCGCTGCTGCCGCTGCTCGCTCCCCTGCTGCCGCGCCTGGACACGGTCGAGCACGTCGTGGTCGTCGGCCCCGGCGACACCTCCGTGCTGGACGGCTGCCGCCCCGCCGTCCACGAGTACGAGGCGCTGCTCGCCGGACGGCCCACCGCGTACGACTGGCCGGAGCTGGACGAGCGCACCGCCGCGGCCATGTGCTACACCTCCGGCACCACCGGCGACCCCAAGGGCGTCGTCTACTCGCACCGCTCGGTCTATCTGCACTCGATGCAGGTCAACATGGGTGAGTGCATGGGGCTGACGGACGCCGACACCAGCCTTCCCGTGGTGCCGATGTTCCACGTCAACGCCTGGGGGCTGCCGCACGCGGCCTTCATGACGGGCGTCAACCTGCTGATGCCGGACCGCTTCCTCCAGCCCGCCCCGCTCGCCGAGATGATCGAGGCCGAGCGCCCCACCCACTCCGCGGCCGTCCCCACCATCTGGCAGGGGCTGCTGGCCGAACTGGCCGAGCGGCCGCGCGACATCTCCTCCCTGCGGCACGTCACCATCGGCGGCTCGGCCTGCCCGCCGTCCCTGATGCGCACCTTCGAGGAGCGGTACGGAGTGCGGGTCGTCCACGCCTGGGGCATGACGGAGACCTCCCCGCTGGGCACCGTCGGCCACCCGCCGGGCGGGCTGAGCGGGGAGGACGCCTGGCCGTACCGAGTCAGCCAGGGCCGCTTCCCCGCCTCCGTCGAGGCACGGCTGATCGGCCCGGACGGCTCCGAGATGCCGTGGGACGGGAAGTCCGCCGGTGAACTGGAGGTGCGCGGGCCCTGGATCGCGGGGGCGTACTACGGGGGCGCGGGCGCCGAGCCGATCCGCCCCGAGGACAGGTTCAGCCCGGACGGCTGGCTGCGCACCGGCGATGTCGGCACCGTCACACCCGACGGCTATCTGACGCTGACCGACCGCGCCAAGGACGTCATCAAGTCCGGCGGCGAGTGGATCTCGTCGGTGGAGCTGGAGAACCATCTCATGGGCCATCCGGCCGTCGCCGAGGCGGCGGTGGTGGCCGTGCCCGACGAGAAGTGGGGCGAGCGCCCGCTGGCCACGGTCGTCCTCAAGGAGGGCGCCGGGAAGGTCTCGTACGAGGAGCTGCGCGACTTCCTCGCCGACAAGGTGGCCCGCTGGCAGCTCCCCGAACGCTGGACGGTGATCCCGGCGGTGCCGAAGACGAGTGTCGGCAAGTTCGACAAGAAGGTGCTGCGGGCGCGGTATGCCGAGGGCGAGCTGGACGTCACGCGGCTCTAGACGGCGCCAGGACGCCAGGAGTTCCGGCGCGCCGCGTCCGGCGCGCCGGTCCCGGCCGAGGCGCACCGCCGCCTCACCGAACTGGTGCGGGCGGCCACCCACCGGTACGCCACCCACGGCCACGGCGAGGCGACGACGCCGGTCCACGCGGCCACGGCGCCCAACGACGTACCGCGCACCCTGCCCGCGCTGCTGCGCGCCCTGTGGGTACCGGACCCGCGGGCCGCCTGGACGGCGTGCGCGGCGCTGACCGCGATGTGCGCGCCCCGGTCGCGTACACCCCACCGGGCACGTCCACCCTCGAGGAGGTGCTCGGACAGACCCTGGCACACGGCGGCGAACACGTCGTCAAGCTGACGGACACGGCCCTCGACGTCGGCGGTGAACAGGCGCCGGCGCTGCACCGCATCGAGCTGAGCGAGCCGCAGACCTGGACCGCAGACCTGAACCGCCGGTCCGGATCGCCGTCAGACGTACTGCCCCGGAAGGCCGGGGCCGGCAGTACGCCTGACGGCGGTCAGCCGGCCCCGGCCCCGATCTTCGCCAGCAGGTCCACGATGCGCGACTGCACCTCCGGGGTGGTGGAGCGCTCGGCGAGGAAGAGCACCGTCTCGCCGGAGGCCAGCCGGAACAACTCGTCCGGATCGATGCCCGTGGAGGTGTAGACGACGAACGGCGTGCGGTTGAGCAGGCCGTTCACCCGCAGCCAGTCGATGATCCCGGCCCGGCGGCGGCGCACCTGCATCAGGTCCATCACCACCAGGTTCGGCCGGATCTGCTCGGCGACCTGCACCGCGTCCGCGTCCGTGGGGGCGTGCGCGGTCTGCATGCCGCGCCGCTCCAGTGTCGCCGCGAAGGCATCCGCGATCTCCGGGTGCTCCTCCACCAGCAGCACCCGCGGCGGGTGCTGCTCACTGTCGCGCGGCGCCAGCGCCTTGAGGAGGACGGCCGGGTCCGCGCCGTACGCCGCCTCCCGGGAGGCCTGCCCCAGTCCGGCCGTCACCAGCACCGGCACCTCGGCGGCGACGGCGGCCTGGCGCAGCGACTGCAGGGCGGTGCGGGTGATCGGGCCGGTCAGCGGGTCCACGAACAGGGCCGCCGGATACGCCGCGATCTGGGCGTCCACCTCCTCGCGGGAGTGGACGATCACGGGGCGGTAGCCGCGGTCGGTCAGGGCCTGCTGGGTGGAGACGTCCGGCTCGGGCCACACCAGCAGCCGCCGGGGGTTGTCGAGCGGCTCGGGCGGCAGTTCGTCGTCGGTGGGCATCGGCACCGGCGGTCCGGCGGCCGGGGTCACCTCGACGGCGCCTCCCGGGCCGTCCAGCGGCTCCGGCCCCTCGGTGGCTCCGGCCTCGGGCGCGCCGATCGCGAACTCCCGTCCACCGGTCGCCGGTCCGGGCGCGGGCGCGTGCGGCGCGGCCGGGGGTTGGGGTGGCTGGGACGGCTGCGGTACGGACGGCTGCCGGGGCGGGGCCTGCGGCGGGGCGCCCGGTACGGCGGCGGCAGCGGCGGCGGCCGCCGCCGCGCGCTCGCCACCCTCGGGCGGGGCCGCCAGCTTGCGGCGGCGGCCCGGGGCGGTGCCCGTGGCGGAGGGCGAGGGGGGCGCGGGCTGCTGGTCCGCGGCCGGCTGCGACCGGTCCGGCGGCTGGGGTGCCTGGGGCGCCCGGGTAACGGGGTACTGGCCGGAGTGCTGCACCGGGTACTGCCCCGAGTGTTGCCCCGAGTGCTGCTCGTCGCCCTGGCGGCCGAAGGGCACCCCCTGGCCGAGGGTGCGCACGCTGACGCCGGAGGTGTGCTCCGAGGACGCCTCGCGGCCCGGCATCGGCAGCCCCCGGTGCCGGGGCGCTGCCGTGGGCGGCACCGAGCCGCCCAGGATGGGGCTGGCCGCCACCACGGTGAGGTCGGCCCGGGAGGACTGTTCGGGGTCCTCGGCCTGGCCGTGCTCGGCGTTCTGCCCGGAACCGGACCCGGGGGCCTGCGCGGGCGTACCGGCCTCGCCCCGGGACGGCTGCGGCTGTGCCTGCTGCGGCTGCGGTTCGGGCATCGGCGGAGCGGCCTGCGGAACCTGCGGGGCCGGCTGCTGGGGCGCCGCCTCCGGAGGCGGCGCCTGGACCGGCGGTACGCGGCGGCGCCGGCCGGTGGGCCGGTCGTCCCCGGGTGCCGGGGTCTCGGGAGCCCCGGAAACCCCGGAAGCCGGGAAAGACGGTGGCGTCCGGGTCTGGAGGCCGGGCTGTGCCTGGGGCTGCTGTGGCTGCCGGACCTGCTGCTGTGCGGATTCCGGAGCCGGGGTCGAAGCCGGAGCCGGAGCCGGAGCCGCGGGCGGCAGCGCGAACGCCGCGCGCTCCGGTTCCCGTCCGCTCCCGGGCGTGCCGGGCGCGGCCTCGGGTTCGGCGGTCCGCCGGGCGCGCCGCCCGCCGCCCGACCCCGCCTGCTGCGGGAAGGCTGGTACGCCCGTCCCGTTCGGGGACGGAGCGGGGGAGGGAGGAGCAGGGGACGGCTGCGGCATCGCGTGCGCACCGCTGTGCGCGTCGGTCTCCGTACCGCTACCGCTCCCCGTGCCCGCGGTGTCCGTGCGCTCCTCGACCGGGGCCAGGGCGCGCCGCGCCCGGCGGCGCCCCGTCCCGGCCGGAACGGGCGCGGCACCGCCGCCCCCTTCCGGTCCGGCGGAGACGGGGAAGGGCGCCGGGGACTGCTGAGGCCGCGCGGGTACGGGTACGGACGCGGGAGCCGTACCACCGCTGCCCGCGGGCAGCGCGATCGCCCCGCCGCCCGCCCGGCCGCCCACGCCGGTCTCCCCGGTCTGCTGCGCGTACGGCACGTCCCGGGCGGACTGCTGTGCCGGATCCGCCGTCGCCGGTGCCGGCGGCGGCACCTCGGGCCGCTGCGCCGCCCGGCGCCGCTCCGCGACCTCCGGGTCCGGGGAGCCCACCGGCACCTCCAGGACGTAGCTGTCGCCGCCCGCCCCCGGCACCCGGTGGGTCTGCAGCACACCGCCGTGCTGCCGCACGATCCCGCGCACCAGCGGCTCGTGGACCGGGCTGCCGCCGCCGTACGGCCCGCGCACCTCGATCCGCACGACGCCGCCGCGCTGTGCCGCCGCCACCACGATCGTCGAGTCGCCGGTGGCCGCGCCCTGGTGGGCGGCGTTGCCGGTCGCGTCGACCCCGGCGACATCGGCCACCAGATGCGCCAGCGCCTGCGCCAGCCGCACCGGGTCGACCTCCACGTCGACGGGCGGGGCGTGCACCGCGAACTGCGCGCGCCCCGGCCCGATCAGCTCGACGGCGCCCTCCACACCGGCCGAGACGACCTCCTCCAGCGGCACCGTCTCGCGCCGCAGCTTCTCGCCGCCGGAGTCCAGCCGCTGGTAGCTGAGCACGTTGTCCACCAGCGTGGTCATCCGGGTGTAGCCGGCCGCCAGGTAGTGCAGGATCTGGTTCGCCTCCGGCCAGAGCTGCCCGGCCGGGTCGGACACCAGCCCGCCCAGCTCGCCGCGCAACTGCTCCAGCGGCCCGCGCAGCCCGCTCTCCAGCAGGGACAGCAGCTGCCGGTGGCGTGCCGCGAGTTCGTCGTAGGCGGTGCGGTCGGTGAAGGCGAGCACCGCGCCGACGAGCTGGTCGCCGTCCCGCACGGGCGCGGTCGTCATGTTCACCGGCACGGCGCGGCCGTCCTTGGTCCACAGCACCTGCCGCCCGCGCACCCGGTGCTTGCGCCCCGAGCGCAGGGTGTCCGCCAGCGGTGTCTCCTCGTACGGCAGCGGGCTGCCGTCGGGCCGGGAGTGGTGCACCAGCGGATGCAGCTTCTGCCCGCCCAGATCACTCGCCCGGTGGCCGAGGATCTGGGCGGCGGCCGGATTGACCAGGACGATCCGGCCCTCGGTGTCCACCCCGATCACGCCCTCGGCGGCGGCGCGCAGGATCATCTCGGTCTGGCGCTGCTGCCGGACCAGCTCGGCCTCGGTGTCGACGGCGCCGGTCAGGTCGCGGACGACCAGCATCAGCAGCTCGTCGCCGGTGTAGCCGCTGCCGCCGTGGTCGGCGAAGGCGGCCTCGAAGGACGACTCGTAAGGGGTACGGCCGTCCAGGTTGGCGCTGGTCACCTCGACCACGAACTGGCTGCCGTCGGTGCGCCGCGCCACCATCCGCTTCGGCTTCGTGCGCGGCTGCGGGGCGTCGTCGGGGCGGCGCATCGAGCCCGGGATGAGCTTGGAGTCGAAGTCGGGCAGCAGATCCAGCAGCCCGCGCCCGACCAGGGCGGTACCCGGCGACTCGAAGACCTCCAACGCGATGCTGTTGGCGTTGACGACCGTGCCGTTGCAGTTCACCAGCAGCAACGCGTCCGGCAGGGCGTCCAGTATGGCGGCGAGGCGAGCAGCGCCTCGGGATGGCCTGCTGCTCACGACGCATCCTCCCTGCTGACCAGCCAGTGCCCGGTGGCGGCACCGGGAGCGCCACTGGTGTGCCGTTCTCCTGTGCGTGCCACTGGGGGGAGTCTACGGCCAGCCGTAGCGGAAGCGACGGCGGATGCGTGCGGAGCATGCGTAGAACATGGAACCGGGTTCCGCCCGGAGGTGTGGCGTTCGTCACTCCCGCAGGTCGGGGAGGGCGGGAACGAGCGCCTCCCAGCGGGCGATCTCGCAGCCGTCGGTGCGGTCGAAGGCGGCGTTCACCGGGCGGCCGCGCCAGGTCCCGGTGACCTGGGCGGTGGCCGGCCCGCCGTAGATCTGGGCGCACGGAGTGCCCGGCGGGACGGGCTCCCAGGGGTTGCCCGGGCCGTTGTCCGCCCGGTCGAGGGCCTCGCAGGCGGCGAGCGGGTCGGGGTGGCTGCCGCCGGCGGGGTGGCAGTGGAGGGTGTACCTGCGCTGGATCCGCGTCGTCCCGCCGACGACCGGCCTGCTCTCGGTGACGGTGAAGGTGAGCCGGTCCTGCCGGGCGGGGGAGGCGACGGGCCGGTGCGTTTCCTTCCAGGGCTGAGCCTGGGCCTGGGACCGGGAGCGTACGGTGTCCGCCGCCGCCGGTACGGCGACGGCGGACAGGACGGCGGCCCCGGCGAGGGCGACCCCGGTGAGGACTGCGGCGGCGGTGCGGCGGTGCGGCATGGCGGATCCTGTCTGTCTCTGTCTGTCCGTGCTGCGATCCCCCTGCTAACGCGCCGGACCGCGCGTCGTTGCGCACATCCACCCGCTCGTCCCACGGCACCGCCGCCACCGGTGGGAAAGGGCTTTGCCCGGGGGAGTGTCGTCCGGGTAACGTAGACGCCGATTGGAGACAGTCCGCGGGCTGTGCCATCATCTGCACACACGCGCCGCGGTCACGCGGCCCGTGGGGAGGCTTCGCCTAGTCTGGTCTATGGCGCCGCACTGCTAATGCGGTTTGGGCTTTACCGCCCATCGAGGGTTCAAATCCCTCAGCCTCCGCTCGATCATCGAGATCACCGAAGCCCCGGCCCGTGCGGCCGGGGCTTTCGCCGTCGCCCGGGCCGTTCGGATCGTTCCGGTCCTCCATCGGCCTTCCGCGCAGGTCAGACCGTAAGGACGCAATGGATTTCGCCTCCGGCCGCGGGTCATGTAATGTTGTTCCCGCAACGACGACCGGCCCACAGAACGGCCGGGAGGTCAAGCGCTCGTAGCTTAACGGATAGAGCATCTGACTACGGATCAGAAGGTTGCAGGTTCGAATCCTGCCGAGCGCGCAGCAGCTCAGAGCCCCTGTCGGGAGACCGGCAGGGGCTCTTGCGTGTGCTCCAGCAGCCTGTTCGCGTCTACCGGAGGTCGGAGGCGGCGGCCTCCTCGGCGGAGGTGTCCGGGAACGAGTGGTGTTCGTGCGCCACGGTCCAGCGGTCCCCCTCCTTGCGCAGCCCGAGGGTGAGCCGGAGGCGGTTCTCCGGCCGTCCGGCCAGGTCCTGCGGGGTTCCGCAGCGGAGCAGGGCGTGGGCGAAGGCGACGTCATCGCCGGCGGTGACGTCGAGGGAGTCGATCTCGAAGAGGGCGCCCTGGGCCTGCCAGGCGAAGAAGGGCGGCCAGCTCTCGCGGTAGGCGTCGATTCCGCGGACGCCCCGGTACGGCGGCGGTACGTCGAACATCACGATGTCGTCGGCGTGGTCCGCCAGGACCGCCGCCAGGTCGCCCCGGTGTACCGCCGCGGCCCATCGCTCGACCAAGGCGCGGATCTGTGCTTCGTCATCGGACATGGCCCGGCTCCCCGTCGTCTCGGCGGCACCGTCGCGCGGCGCCGCTTCCCTGGACGAACCTCCGTACAGGCAGACTCCCGCCGGAGCCGGAACTCATCGCCGGCGGGGCAGGGCCGGGCTCACCCCCGGGCCTCCCCGGCCGGCCGCCGGCCCCGTGCCGTGCGGAGGGCGTGGCGGAGGGCGCGGCCGTCGCCGAAGAGGGGCAGTAGGAACGCGGCGTGCGCGAGGTACCACCAGGCCAGGGACCGGTCCAGGTCCGGGAGCCAGAGGAGGGCGCCGACCGCGACGCAGGAGAGGGGCCCGGCGAGGGCCACCCCTGCCGTCTGGCGTGCCGTCATGGTGCCCTCGGGGACCACCGACGTACGCCACGCCGTGCGCTCGAGCGCGATACGGGTCACCGTGCGGACGCGTCTGAGGGCGACCACGTGTGCCGACTCGTGCAGGGCGAACGAGGCCACCAGCCCCAGGGCCGCCGCTTCGAAGACCCCCCACGCCATCTCGGCCGGCACCCGGTCGCCCGACCGGGCGAACCAGGCCAGGGCCGCCGCCAGGAACAGGCCCAGGAACACCAGCAGGGGCCATACCTGGGCAGCCACCGCCGCCACGACCGTGCGGATCCGGAGGCCGTCCCGGCCGTGGCCCCCCGGGTCAGTTGCGGGACATCTCCTCGATGAGCTGCTCACGACGCTGCTTCAATCCCCGGTAGATGAACTGGACCATGGTCAGGACGGCGGCGAACACGAGGAACATGACGATCAGCGCCGTCGGGTTCGCCACGCCCATGGTGACGCCGAGAGCCCCGTCGCTCTTCTCCTCCGTCTCGAAGAACAGCGAGCCGAACAGGGCCTCCCGGTGGACGGCCTTGTCATCGTCCGTGGAGAACATGAGGTACAGCAGTGTCGTCACGGCGACCGCCAGAGTCAGCACGGCGGCCCCGGCGACGGACCTCACGACCGGTAGTGCCTTTCTCATTCCTTCTCCTCGACTCGCTTGTCTGGATTCCCTGCACCGCGTACAGGACGAACAGGGCGGACGCTCCGGCCAGGCACGCCGCCATCACCCAGGGCGGGAGCCTGAGCATTCCCAGCCCGATCGCCGACAGGGCCAGCACGACGGCGACCGCGGAGAGCCCCAGGAACACGGAGAACGGGTTGTCCTTCTCCGCCGGGAACACGATGCCGATGCACGTGGTCATGACGGCTCCGCCGAGGCAGCCCAGCAGGGCCGGTCCGCTGTGGAAGAAGAGCCGCGGGTCGACGGAGAAGACGATGCCGAGCCCGGGCACGGCGAACACGGCGAGCAGGACGAGCTGCGCCCGGAGCAGGCGCCCGTAGACCCGCCAGGCGGGGACCGAGGCCCCGGGCAGCGTCCGCAGCGGCTGGGTGGCGGTGAACTGGTACAGGCCGCCCACGGACAGGAGGGTGAGGCTCCACATCGGGTTCGCCGTGGGGCGCAGCAGCAGCCAGCCGAACAGGGCGACGGCCATCACCGCACCCGCCACGGTCTGCGAACCGCGCAGCAGGCACCAGTCGTACGGGCCCAGCACGCCGCGCAGCCGTCCGCCCGCCCGGATGTTCAGGTAGCGGGACTGCCGGATGTGCCGGTTCGGGGCGAGGGCGAGCGTGAGGGCCGTGAGCGCCGCCGCGGCGAGCAGCGCGGCGGCGAGGGCCGCGGCGGCCCCGTACCGCTGCCACGCCCAGGACACCGAGGTGACCCACACGTGGTGGGTCCGCTCGTCCAGGTACGCCTGGCTGAGGTCCTGGATCATCGGTTTCATCAGGGTGGAGTAGAGCGCCAGCAGCGCGAACAGGACCAGGACGGACAGGACGCCGGAGATCCGCCCGAGCCCCGCCAGGTTCCACAGCCGGGTCAGCGCCTGGTAGAGGACGCTCAGGGCGAGGTAGGTCAGGACGGCGGGCAGGACGACGGAGGCCGTGACGTACGGGACGGCGCCCGGTCCGAGCAGGAGCACCGCGCTGACCATGAGGGCGATCAGGCCCGCGCAGGCCACGACGCCCGTCATCACCGCCTCGTACAGCAGGAAGGCCGTCGAGCGTTCCCGGTTGGTGACCGGCAGCTGGTGACTCAGCAGGAGCATTCCCTCCGCGTTGATGAAGAGCACCTTCACCAGCAGGAACGCGATCTGCACCCACAGGACGAGGGAGACCGTCGAGGTGTCGAACAGCAGACGCCACACGGCCGTGTCGCCGGCCAGCGGTCTGAGGAAGAAGTAGGCGGAGGCGCACATGGCGCCCAGCAGCAGGACGGCCGCCGACACCACGAACACCCGTACCGGGGCGGAGCGCAGGACTCCCACCCGCAGCACCCGGCGCCGGAAGAAGACGAGGAGCATCCGGGCCAGGACGGCGGAGTGGCGCAGCCGTGGGGTCATCGCTCGTCCGATCCGAGGTGGTCGAACACCATGGTGGCCACCGAGCCGTGCTCGGCGATCAGCTCGTGCGTGGGCTCGTCGGACACGACGTGGCCCAGGTCGAGGAAGACGACGCGGTCGGCCAGCCGTTCCAGGACGGCGAAGTCGTGCGTGCACAGCAGGATGGACCGGCCTTCGTCGCGGAGGCGCCGGAACTCCCGTTCGCTGAGGTGGAGCGCTTCGAGGTCGATGCCGTTGAGGGTCTCGTCGATCACGGTCAGGGGGCGGCGCATGACGAGTGCGGAGACGAGCTGGGTCTTCTTGCGCATGCCGTGCGAGTAGTCCTCGATGAGGTGGTCGTACCGCCCCTCCATCGAGAACCTGCGGAACAGTTCGAGGGCCGCACAGTGGTCCGTCCCGGTCCGGAACAGGTCCCCCAGCAGGGAGAGGTACTCGCGGGCGGTGAGGAACTCCGGCAGGTAGTCGTTGCTGGACAGGTACATGCCCTGGGCCTTCGCCTCGGGGGAGGCGTGCTCGTGGCCGCCGACGCGGAGGGAGCCGGACTGGAGGCGCACCAGGTCGAAGATGTTCTTGATCAGTGTGGACTTGCCGGAGCCGTTGGGGCCGACGAGACCGACGATCGTCCCCTCCTCGACCGAGAGGGACACGTCCGCGAGGACGTTGACGGTGCCGTCGTAGGAGTAGCTGACGTTCCTGATGTCCAGAAGGGTCACGGTCACCTCGTTCCTTCGCCGAGTCCGTCGTGCGGGGGTGCCCGGCCGGCCCGGGATGTCCGTCGGGGCCGGGCCGGCCGGGCACCGTACCGGAACGCCGGTCGGTCATCCGGTGGCGTGCGCTACCTGCACTCGAAGTAGACCCGCAGACCGAAGTCCCGGTACTCCCAGCTGCCGGTGAAGGTCTTGCCCTGGTTGACCACGCACCAGACGGCCATTCCCGCGAGCAGGGTGGCACCCAGGGCGAGGATGACCGCGACGAACACCAGGAACCAGGCGTCGTAGCGGACGAGTCCTCGGTCGATCCTCGTCCTGGCCGCCTCGACGGCGCGTGAGGTGATCCGGTGCGTGTGCGCGGCGGTCTCCGGTGCCAGGGTGGATACGGACATGTTCTTCTCCTTTCGGGACGGTTTCACTCGCCCGAAGGTGTCATGCCCCTGCCAAGCAGACCAGTGTCCGCGAGGCCACTGTTCGCCCACAGCTCACGCTTCCGGCAGGTCGCTATGACGGCCGCTTCCGCTCGCGAGGAGATCTCCAGCTTGAGGAAGATGCCGGCGATGTGCTTCTTGACCGTTCGTTCCGTTATGCAGCAGCTGTCGGCTATGGCGGTACTGGGCAGGCAGTCGCCCAGTGCGACGAGGACCTCGCGTTCACGCGTGGTCAGCAGGGAGAGATCCGCCTCGCGCACCCAGCTCGGTACGTCGAGCGGTTCGCAGCAGTGCCTTGTCCTGTCGTGCTCGGTTCTTCCGTCTGGTGGAATTCTCACTTTCCTTCCCCCGTGACGACGGTGTCTTCCGGTCGGTGACCGATCGCGCTCCGGCGGGCGGCCGGGGAGCCACTGGCCACCCGAGCACCATAAGGGCGGCGTGGACCGACGGGGCAAGGGGCCGTGAGGGAGGTTGGCGCTGTTTGGTCCCCCGGTGGCAGTCGGGCGGAAGCGGCGGAAGAGCCGCAAACCCTTCTCAACCTGTGCGGGTCGTGAGGAAGCGGAACGCTCACAAGTGGCGCCGTACACAGATGGCCGGTGGCGGAAACACACCGGCATGCCGCCGGGCTGAACGGGTACCCGGGCGGTCGGCATGAACACCGTCGACCGGGCACGCGGTCGCCCGGACGCCGGTCCGGGGCCGCGGCGGAGTGGGAGGCCCCGCGGGGCGGGTAACGGCGGAGGACCGTCCGGGGAGGCGGGAGTGGCCCGCCGGGCGGAGAACGGGCCGCTGAGCAGGTGTTTTGTCATACTGCGACGTTGCGATGTTTCCCGTGAAACATCGCGCGCCGACGGCCGGGCGGGACGCTCCGCGGTTCTCCCGGGCAGGGAAGGTCCCCGGCGCAGGGATGCGTCCGGGGACCTTCGAGGGGAGCCCGGGGGTCAGACCCGGGCGTTCGCCGTGGAGTTCCCCGTCGTGCCCTCCGCGGGATCCTGCGGGGTGTCGAGCTGGGTCCGCAGCGGGACCTCCTTGACCAGGGCCACCAGCACCAGGGCGATCAGGGCGATCGGCGCGGCGTAGAGGTAGATGTCGGCGACACCGTGGCCGTACGCGCTCTCGACGACCGCGCGGACCGGCCCCGGGAGGGTGGCCAGGTCCGGGATGGCGCTGCCGTTGCCGCCGGTCGCCTCGCCGGAGGAGGAGCCGCCCAGCCCGGCCATGCCCTCGTTCACATAGTCGGTGATGCGGTGGGCGAGCACCGCGCCCAGTACCGAGACGCCGACCGCGCCGCCCAGCGAGCGGAAGAAGGCGAGCACGGAGCTGGCCGCGCCCAGATCGCTCAGGGCGACCTGGTTCTGGGTCGCCAGGACGAGGTTCTGCATCATCATGCCGACGCCGATGCCCAGCAGCGCCATGTGGACGGCCAGCTGCCAGTACGGGGTGTCGTGCCGCATCGTGCCCAGCAGCCCCAGTCCGGCCGTCAGCAGGATCCCGCCGGCGACCAGCCAGACCTTCCAGCGGCCGGTGCGGGTGATGATCTGCCCGGAGACGGTGGTGGAGAGGAACAGGCCGGCGATCATCGGGATCGTCAGCACGCCGGACATGGTCGGCGACTCACCGCGGGCGAGCTGGAAGTACTGGCTGAGGAAGACGGTCGCGCCGAACATCGCGATGCCGACGAAGAGCGAGGCCAGCGCGGTGAGCGTGATCGTGCGGTTGCGGAACAGCCGCAGCGGGACGATCGGCTCGGCGGCGCGCGTCTCGGTGACGACGAAGGCGAAGCCGAGGACGACGGAGACGCCGACCATCGTGTACGTCTGCCAGGACAGCCAGTCGTAGTTGTTGCCCGCGAGCGTCACCCATATCAGCAGCAGCGAGACCGCGGCGGTGATGAAGAAGGCGCCGAGCCAGTCGACCTTCACGTCCTGACGGCGGATCACCGGCAGGTGCAGCGTCCGCTGCAGGACGAACAGCGCGAGGACGGCGAAGGGCACGCCCACGTAGAAGCACCAGCGCCAGCCGAGCCAGGAGGTGTCGGTGATCACACCGCCCAGCAGCGGGCCGCCGACCGTGCCGACGGCGAAGGTCGCGCCGAGGTAGCCGCTGTACCGGCCGCGCTCCCGCGGGGGGATCATCGCGGCGATGATGATCTGGGACAGCGCCGCCAGTCCGCCCGCGCCCAGTCCCTGTACCGCCCGGAAGGCGATCAGGGTGCCGGCGTCCTGGGCCAGACCCGCGCCCGCGGAGGCCAGGACGAAGATGACCAGGGCGAGCTGCACCAGCAGCTTCTTGCTGAAGAGGTCGGCGAGCTTGCCCCACAGGGGGGTGGAGGCGGTCATGGTCAGCAGGGTCGCCGTCACCACCCAGGTGTACGCGCTCTGCCCGCCGCCCAGGTCGGCGATGATCCGGGGCAGGGCGTTGGAGACGACCGTCGAGGACAGGATCGAGACGAACATGCCGAGCAGCAGCCCGGACAGCGCCTCCATGATCTGGCGGTGCGTCATGGGCACCGCTCCGGTGTCCCGCTCGGCGGGGCCGGGGCTTCCCGGCCCTTCCTTCGAGGGTGTGGACGTGGCCATGCGCTCCTTGTTCCTGTTCTCTTCCGGCCCCGGGACGTCATGGCGTCCCGGGGCCGTATGTGTGGGGTGCCCGGCGGGGCCGGGCCTCAGGGGCGGGGCTCGGGGACGCGGGACTCGGACCGGGCATCGGACCGGGCATCGGGGAGGGGTGTGGTGCGGTGCGTGCCCCGGGCGCCGCGCCTGCCGCAGTCGCCGAAGCTCTCGTGCAGCCGGGCCAGCAGTTCGGTGAGGCGGCCGACGTCCTCCTCGGGCCAGTCGGCGAGCGCCTCGGCGAGTACACCGGTGGCCCGCCGGTGTGCCTCGCGCAGCAGCAGCAGGCCGTCCTCGGTCAGCCGCAGCAGCCGGACCCGGCCGTCGAGGGGGTCGGGCCGCCGGTCGATCCAGCCCCGGTCGACGGCGTACGCGACCTGGCGGCTGGTGACGGACATGTCGATGCCGAGCAGATCGGTGAGCCTGCTCATCCGCATCTCGCCGTGCCTGCCCAGCAGTGTCAGCACGGCGGCCGACGCGGGCGGGCACTCGTCCGGCAGGGAGCGGGCCAGCTCGCGCCGGACGGCTCCGGTGAGGCCGATCTGCCGGGCCAGCTCCTCGTACGGAGCGGCGTACGGATCGGATGCGGTCATCCGGTGTCTCCCTCGGGCCCGAAGATTGTTGCCTTGAGCAACTTTATGTTCGTTTGCTTGTCTCAAGCAAACGAAATCGGGCGGGCGAGGGCAAAAAGTTCCCCAAGCTCTGACGTACGGCCCGTCGGGGACGGAGAGAGGGCGGACGGAGGTGCCCGGCGGGGGCCGGTGAGGAGAGAAGGGATGACCTGTTCCCCGGGTGTTCGCTAGGGTCCTGGTCATGGCTCACAACCCCCAAGCACCGCAGGGTCCGCAGGGCGGCCACGACCCCGCCGGCAGCACCCAGATGTTCCGCGCCTTCGTCGACGAGGACGGGCCGCGTCCGCCCGCGGCGACTCCCTCCTCCGGCCCCCGGATCGGCCTGATCGCCGGGATCGTGGTGGCCGTCCTGGTGATCGCCGGGGTGGTCTGGTTCGCCCTCTCCTGATCCGGCCGGCGCGTACGGGCCCCCGCGGCGCGCCCACACCGGCCACGACATCCACGACCACGACATCCACGACCACGGCGTCCGGACACGGGACAGCCGCCGCGGCGGTGTACCGCCCGGCGGCTGTCTCCGGAATCGCCCTCCCGCGGCGCCCGGCGGGCGCCGCCCCGTGCTCACTCCTCCGCGATCAGGCCCTCCCGCAGCTGCGCGAGCGTACGGGTCAGCAGCCGGGAGACGTGCATCTGTGAGATGCCGACCTGCTCGCCGATCTGCGACTGGGTCAGGTTCCCGAAGAACCTCAGCATGATGATCTGCCGCTCGCGCGGCGGGAGCTTGGCGAGCAGCGGCTTGAGCGACTCGCGGTACTCCACCCCCTCCAGCGCGCTGTCCTCGTAGCCGAGCCGGTCCGCGAGGGAGCCCTCGCCGCCCTCCTCCTCGGGGGCGGGGGAGTCCAGGGAGCTGGCCGTGTAGGCGTTGCCCACGGCCAGCCCGTCCACCACGTCCTCCTCGGACACGCCCAGCGCGCCCGCCAGCTCGGCGACCGTCGGGGAGCGGTCGAGCTTCTGGGACAGCTCGTCGCTGGTCTTGGTGAGCGCCAGCCGCAGCTCCTGCAGACGTCTGGGGACGCGCACCGACCAGGAGGTGTCGCGGAAGAAGCGCTTGATCTCGCCGACGACCGTGGGCATCGCGAACGTGGGGAACTCCACGCCGCGCTCGCAGTCGAAGCGGTCGATGGCCTTGATCAGGCCGATGGTGCCGACCTGGACGATGTCCTCCATGGGCTCGTTGCGGCTGCGGAAGCGGGCCGCCGCGTAGCGCACCAGCGGGAGGTTCAGTTCGATGAGGGTGTCGCGGACATAGGCTCGCTCCGGGCTGTCGGCGTCGAGCGT
Organism: Streptomyces carminius; assembly: GCF_002794255.1. Taxonomy (GTDB): domain Bacteria; phylum Actinomycetota; class Actinomycetes; order Streptomycetales; family Streptomycetaceae; genus Streptomyces; species Streptomyces carminius. The sequence continues at coordinate 265,389 of NZ_PGGW01000058.1, read as the reverse complement.
GGCGAGCCGCTGGAACAGGGAGCGGGACAGGGTCCGGGTGTCGATGGCGTCGCAGTCTGCGGGAACGTACGGAGCGTCGTCGGCTGTGTCGGTCGGCTGCTCGGCGAGCACCTTCGCGCTGCCCAGTTCTACGGACATGCCACCCCCTTGGGTCGCGGACGGATCGCGGCGGCACCCTCGGCGTGAGGGAGGCACCTACCGGTCAATACCGGCGGCGCCGCCGCGGCAAACGCAGTTCCAGCAGAATGTCACAAGTCAGCAACACGACGTAGGTCCATGTCGATAAAACTGCACAGTTGACGGGGATTCCGCCTGAACGAGTGTCATCTGCGGGGCAGGGGGAGGGGCAGAGGCAGGGGTCACGCGTCGATGGGATTCGCGGCCCGCAGCCGGGCGAAGCTCCGGGACAGCAGCCGGGAGACGTGCATCTGGGAGACCCCCAGCTCCGCGCTGATCTGGGACTGCGTCAGGTTGCGGTAGTAGCGCAGCAGCAGGATGTGCTGTTCGCGCTCGGGGAGCTGGACCAGCAGGTGCCGCACCAGGTCGCGGTGCTCGACGCCGTCCAGCGCCGGGTCCTCGTAGCCGAGCCGGTCGATGAGTCCGGGCAGGCCGTCGTCCCGCTCCTGGGCGGCCTCCAGGGAGGTGGCGCGGTAGGCGCGGCCGGCCTCCAGGCAGGCCAGGACCTCCTCCTCGCCGATCCGCAGCCGCTCGGCGATCTCGGCGGTGGTGGGGGAGCGGCCGTGCAGCACGGTCAGGTCCTCGGTGGCGCCGCTGACCTGCACCCACAGTTCGTGCAGCCGCCGCGGTACGTGCACGGTGCGGACGTTGTCGCGGAAGTAGCGCCGGATCTCGCCGATGATCGTGGGCATCGCGAAGGTGGGGAACTGCACGCCGCGTCCGGGGTCGAAGCGGTCGATCGCGTTGATCAGGCCGATGGTGCCGACCTGGACGACGTCCTCCATGGGTTCGTTGCGGCTGCGGAAGCGGGCGGCGACGTAGCGGACGAGCGGGATGTTGGCCTCGATCAGGGCGCCGCGCACCCGCTCGTGCTCGGCGGTGCCGCGCTCCAGGCCGGAGAGCCGCTCGAAGAGGGCCTGGGTCAGGGCCCGGGTCTCCGCGCTGCGACGGCCGGGGGTCCCCCGGGCGGGGGCCTCACCCCCGGTAGAGGGCTGGGGAAGGGTCCGCGTGGCCGCCACCGTTCGTCCAACCCCTTCATGGTCCTGACAGGTCCGGCAAAGCGGTCATAGCATCACAAGTTATATGCGCCATGCGCAAGCATCGTATGGCCACGTGTTGTTACGGACAGGCGCACGGCGGATCCCGGCGGGAGCGCCCGGGCCGGGGCGGGCGCCGCGGAAGAGCACGGTGAGCCGCGGGAGCGGGGCGGGCGCTCCGTACGGACGGTCGGGCTCAGTTCACCAGTTCGGTCATGAAGGAGCCGACGCCCTTCGCGGCACCGGATATGCCCTCGAAGCCGATCCCGACGAGCTCGGCGGAACGCTCGGGCGAGGTGATGATCGAGTAGAGGACGAAGACGAGGAGGAGGTACAGCGCGACCTTCTTGACGTCCACGTAGCCCCGCCTCTCCCCGTATGCCACCGAGCACTCCGCACCAGGCCGCACGGGACCCGTCCGTGCGGTCGCGAGAGTCTATCCGGCACCGGCGCGGCGGTCCCAGACAGTCGCGGAGGACGTTCCACCACGGTGGGGCGGTGCTGTGCGGGGTGCGCCGGAGCGGGGGCCGGAAGACGGCGAAGGCTCCCCCCGAGCCGGGGGGAGCCTCCGTCCACCTGCGGTAGCGGTGGGATTTGAACCCACGGTGGAGTTGCCCCCACACTCGCTTTCGAGGCGAGCTCCTTCGGCCGCTCGGACACGCTACCGGGAGAGAGCTTAGCCCACGGGCGGGCGTGTGCCGAAATCGGTATCCGGGCGGGCGCCGGGCCGGGACGGGGGCTCCCGGCCCGGGCCGCGGAAGAAGTCCGTCAGCAGCCTTCCGCACTCCTCGGCCAGCACCCCGGGGACCACCTCGGGCCGGTGGTTGAGCCGACGGTCCCGCACGACGTCCCACAGGGAGCCGGCGGCGCCCGCCTTGTCGTCCACCGCTCCGTAGACCACCCGCTCCAGCCGGGCCAGCACGATCGCGCCCGCGCACATCGTGCACGGTTCCAGGGTCACCACCAGCGTGCAGCCGGACAGCCGCCACTCGCCGACCGCGCGGGCCGCCGCCCGGATCGCGACGACCTCCGCGTGCGCCGTCGGGTCGCCGGTGGCCTCGCGCTCGTTGCGGCCGCGGCCCAGGACCGCGCCGTCCGGGGCCAGGACGACCGCGCCGACGGGGACGTCGCCGGTCCGGAGGGCCAGGGCGGCCTCCCCGACGGCATGCCGCATCGCCGGACGCCACGGATCCCGCACCGGGTCGGCCGGACCGCGCGAACGGCTCGGATCACTCGGATCACTCGGGCCGCTCGAATCACGCGGAAGGCTCGGATCGCTCATGCGGAACAGTGTCCCGCCCGGGACCCGCCCGACCCGCCCGCGGGGCCGGCGGGCGGGTCGGGCGGGTCCCGGGCGGGACGGGCGGACCGCCGCTACCGCACGGCCTCCAGGGTCTCCGTGCAGCCGAGCGCGTCGGCGATCTCGCTCAGCGCGTCCTGCGAGGTCAGCGACAGCAGCGCCTTCTCGTCCACGCCGAAGTCGGCCAGCAGGCCGGCGTCGCCCACCGGTCCCGCCGGTACGGCCCCGGCCGCGGGCGTGCCGTCCTCGTCGTCCGCCACGCCCTCCTCGTCCGGCTCCGGCTCGCCGTCCTCCGTGCCGTCGAGGTCCACGAGGCGGTCGAGGTCCTCCTCCCCGTCCGGTTCCCGGCCGAGGAGTTCGTCGGTGAGCAGGATCTCCCCGTAGGAGCTGCGGGTGGCCGCGGCGGCGTCCGAGACGAAGACGCGGGGATCCTCCTCGCCCTCCACCCGGACGACGCCGAACCAGGCGCCCTCCTGTTCGATGCAGACCAGGACCGGCTCGTCGTCCTCCGAGGCCTCCCGGGCCAGGTCGGCGAGGTCGGCGAGCGTCTCGACCTCGTCGAGTTCCGTGTCGCTCGCTTCCCACCCGTCTTCGGTGCGCGCGAGCAGTGCGGCGAAATACACCGTGACTCTCCCACTGGTTTCAGGTGCCCGAGTGCTGACGGGACCGCGCCCCGCCCACTCGGAATCGTGGCAGAAACCGGCGCCCGGCGAGAGGTCTTCGGCCGTGGGTCGGGTGGGTGTTGCGGCGGACTACCAGCGAAATGTCCGCATCCGCATCGCCTGTCGCATCCGCGCGGCGCGGGCGCGCCGTGGCTGGACCCGTTCGCGCAGTGCCTTCGCCTCGTTCAGCTCGCGCAGGAAGACGGCCCGGCGACGGCGCCGTTCCGCGTCGCTCTCGGCGCCCCGGGCGCTCCGGGCCTCCCGGGAGGCCGCCGTGCCCGCGAGATCCGCGGGGACGTCGGGTACGGCGGCCTCCGCCGGGCCGCCGCGCCGTTCCCGGGATTCCGGGCGCCTGCGGCGCTCGCCCCGGAACTGCTCCTGGCGCTGTCCCTGGCGCTGTGTCTGGCGCTGCTCCTGACGTATGAGGGCCCGGCGTTCCCCGGGCAGGTCCTCGCGTCGCTCGTTCGGCTCGTGCATACGGCCACACCTCCGGTCGTACCTGTTCACTGTCCCCCGAAAAGACGCGGGTACGCCAGTACGGGCCGGGATCGGTGCCCGGCGGTGGCCGGGCTACTGTCGTGGGTATGCGGATTCATGTCGTCGACCACCCGCTGGTGGCGCACAAACTCACCACGCTGCGCGACCGGCGCACCGACTCCCCGACCTTCCGGCGGCTCGCCGACGAGCTGGTGACCCTGCTCGCCTACGAGGCGACCCGGGACGTGCGCACCGAGCCGGTGGACCTCACCACCCCGGTGACGGCGACGACGGGCGTAAGGCTGTCCCACCCGCGTCCGCTGGTGGTGCCGATCCTGCGGGCCGGACTGGGCATGCTGGACGGGATGACCCGGCTGCTGCCGACCGCCGAGGTCGGCTTCCTCGGCATGATCCGCGACGAGGAGACCCTCCAGGCGTCCACGTACGCCACCCGGATGCCCGAGGACCTCTCCGGGCGCCAGACGTACGTCCTGGACCCGATGCTGGCCACCGGCGGCACGCTGGTGGCGGCGATCCGGGAGCTGATCGGGCGCGGTGCCGACGACGTCACGGCGATCTGCCTGCTGGCGGCGCCCGAGGGCGTGGCGCTGATGGAGCGCGAGCTGGCGGGCGCGCCGGTGACGGTGGTGACCGCCGCGGTGGACGAGCGGCTCAACGAGCACGGCTACATCGTCCCGGGCCTGGGGGACGCGGGCGACCGCATGTACGGGACGGCGGGTTAGCCCGGCGGCCGGACCGGCGGGGGCAGCGGGGCCGGGGAGGGCCAAGGGCTCGGGTTCTCAGGGGTTCCAGGGGTCCCGGGGGTCCCGGGGGCCCGGCGGTGCGGTCAGCAGGACGGTGAGGGCGAGGGGGACGGACTGGCGAGGGCCGTCAGGGCCTTCCGGGCGGCCGGCTCCGCCGCCAGGGCGCGGAAGGCGTCGCCCAGGACCAGGTCGACCTCGCCGCCCTTGCGGTCGACCGGCCTGACCACGGCGCCGGGGAGCTGGGTGAGCAGGACGTCGAACGCGCCGGTCCGGTACGCCGCCGGCGCGCCCATGAGCAGCCCGGTCTCCTTGACCTTCTTGTCGAGGGAGGCGGGCGCGTTGGCCACCTCGCCGACCTTGAAGCCGCGCTTGCGCAGCTCGTCGGCGGTCTTCTTGGCCAGGCCGGCGCGGGTGGTGGCGTTGTAGACGTTGACGGTGACGGCCGCCGGCCTCGGCGGCGCGCCGGTGCGGGTGGGCGTCGGGGTGGGCCGCGCGGTCCTTCCGGCGCCCTTGGCGTTCCCCTTCTCACCGGCCGTCCCTGCCGTCCCGGTGCCCGGGGTGGTCGGGGTGGTCGGGGTCGCCGTACCGCCCGGCACGCAGCCCTGTCCGGCCGCGGCGGTGCGGACCGTGTGACGGCCGTCCGTGAAGACGTCGACGAGCTGGACCGTCCCCCAGGAGAGCACCCCGACGGCGGTGACGGCCGCGGTGGTGGCGACGACGATCCTGCCGCGCCTGCGCGGACGGCGCATGCGCGGGTAGCGGTTACCCGTGACGCGGTACCTGCCGCCCATGCCAGGGGGTGTGAGCATGCTCATGGGCGCAGCGTAGTGCGGGTACGCCGCAATGCCTACCAGATGATCAATGCTATCGGCGCGGTCGGCCCCGAAAGGGGCAACGGCGGGCGCCCGGGTGAGCCGTGCGGCGGGCGTCCCGGTGCGGCGGGTGGGCCGGCGGCCGTCAGTCCAGCTCGAGCACGCGGGCGTGGAGCACCTGTCGCTGCTGGAGGGCCGCCCGTACGGCCCGGTGCAGACCGTCCTCCAGATAGAGGTCGCCGTTCCACTTCACGACGTGCGCGAACAGATCGCCGTAGAACGTGGAGTCCTCGGCGAGCAGGGTCTCCAGGTCGAGCTGGCCCTTGGTGGTGACGAGCTGGTCCAGGCGCACCGGGCGCGGGGCGACGTCCGCCCACTGACGGGTGCTCTCCCGGCCGTGGTCCGGGTACGGCCGCCCGTTTCCGATTCGCTTGAAGATCACACGGAAAGCCTACCGGTAGGGCGGCGCCGGGCGCAGCCTTCCGCCGCGCCCGGCGCCACCGTACCGGAATATGACCCACCGACGGGTGGGCCGCCGATCAGCCGGTCAGCCGGTGACCTCGTGGCTGTGGTCGTGCAGACCGCCGCCGCTGCCCGCCGTGCCCGTGGTGGGCTCCGACGGCACCTCGGCGCGCAGCGAGTCCGTGTCCCAGGCATAGGTGCCGACCGCGTCGGCGATCACGTCGACGTTGATGTCCAGCGCCTTCCTGTTCACGTTGCCCAGGTCGTCGCACTCCTGGTGGTAGCACTTGTCGTACGCGACCCCGGGCTCACCGCCCCACAGGGCGGCCTCCTCCTCGCTCTTGATGCCCTCGGCGCCGGTGAAGGTGCCGCCGGAGGGGATGCCGACCTCGATGAACGGGCCGTAGTCGGACCGGCCGCTGAAGTCGGTGCCGCGCGGCTCGTGGCCCCGCGACCGCAGGAAGTCGTTGATCGCGTACTCCAGCTGGGCCGAGCCCTCGGGGCCGGGACCCGCGCCGACGGCGTCGGAGTCGTCGCCGTCGTAGACGAACAGGCCGTAGTTCGGCGAGGCGATCATGTCGAAGTTGAGGTAGAGGGCGATCTTCTCGCGCTCGGCCTCGGACAGGTTCGCCACGTAGTGCTCGGCACCCTGCAGGCCGACCTCCTCGGCGGACCACAGCGCGAAGCGCACCTTGTTGGGGTGACCCCGGTGCTTGCCGTGCTTGCCGTGTTTTCCGGGCTTCCCCTTCTCGGCCCTGGCCAGCTGGAGGGCGACCTCCAGGATGCCCGCCGAGCCGGAGGCGTTGTCGTTGATGCCGGGGCCGTCGGCGACGGAGTCCAGGTGGGCGCCGAGCATCACCACGTTGTCCGGGTCGCCGCCGCGGGTCTCGGCGATGACGTTGGGCGTGCTGCGGGTCTCCTGGAACTCCCGGATCTCCAGGTTGACCCGCACCTCGCCCGCGGCGGCCGCGGCGGCCAGCGCCTCGCCCTCCTCCTGGGTGGTGCCGCCGGTGGGGACGCGGCCGGCCGAGGCGTCGCCGAGGGTGCCGTTGAGCTCGCCCTCGGCGTTGTTGTAGATCACCGCGCCGACCGCGCCCGCGTCGGCGGCGGCGGCCTGCTTCTCGGCGAAGGTGCACCCGCCGCGCCGGATCAGCGCGATCCTCCCGGTGTAGTCGCCGGACGCGTAGTCCCCCGGCTCGCAGCCGGTGGTCCCGTCGTCGTCCACCGGCACCACGGCCAGGGCCGCCTCGATGCCGCCCTCGGGGGTGCTCGGGGTGTACGTCATCAGCTTGACCGGCACCTCGCGCTCGTCGGGCGCGAGGACGGTCAGCCGCTCCGCGAGCGTCTCGCGGTAGACGAAGTCGAAGTTCTGGTACGTGACCTCGTAGCCGGCCGCCTTGAGCAGGGTGCCCGCGTACCGCGCGGACCACAGGTGGCCGTCGGTGCCCGCCGCGCGGTTGCCGTCGTTGTGCTCGGCTATCGCCTGGAACGCCTTCAGGTGCCGCATGGCGCCGTCGCCGTCGGCCATCCTGACCAGCTTCCGCGCCAGCTTCTCGCCCTGCCCCGCCGGGGCGGGCCGGGCCGCCGCGGGGCCGGCGGACGCGGCTATCAGCAGGGGGGCGGTGAGGGCCGCGGCGGAGACGGCCGCGACGATCCTGCGCTTTCTGCCTCTGTGGAGAGGTACGTGCACGGGAGGTTCCTTCCGGTGCGGTACAGCGGGGACGGAGTTGTTCGGCGTGGGGGATTGCGTGTCCGGGTTACGGACACGGTGCAAGGGAAGGTAGCGACCGAACGGCGCCGTGGGAATGCGTGGCGCGCAAGTCGACCGCTTTGGCCGAAGTGCCCTGTCCGTGACGGAAGTTCAAACCGCCCGTTCTTGTGAGCCGGGGATCACCCGGATGCCCCCGGTGGTGTTCTCCGGACTGCCTCTCGGGTCCGCCCTCCGGGCTTCCGGGCTTCCGGGCTTCCGGGCTTCCGGGCTTCCGGGCTTCCGGGGTCCCCGGGGTCCCCGGGGACCCCGGGGCCGGTCAGGGGTTTCCGGCCCGGTCCGCTCCGCCCCGGCCGGTGCCGTCCGGCTCCGGCGGGAACCACCGGTCGAGCAGCGCGTTGCGGAAGACACCCGCCGGGTCCCGGCGGCGCAGCAGCGCGCGGAAGTCCGCCCAGTGCCCGTAGGAGGCGGCCAGCGTCTCCGGTGCCATGCCGGACAGCTTCCCCCAGTGGGGACGGACGCCGAACGGGGCGAGCGCCTCCTCGATCCGGCGCAGCACGGGCTCGACGGCGGCGGTGTCGGGGATCCAGGTGAAGTGGAAGGCGACGCTGTCGCGGCCGTGGGCGGGGCTGAGCCAGTGCGGGTCGGCGGCGACGGTGCGGATCTCGGACACCTGCAGCACGGGCGCCAGCAGACCCCCGAGCTCCCGCAGCGCGGCGACGGCCCCGGCGGCCCGGGCGGCGGGCACGAAGTACTCCGACTGCAGCTCGTCACCGACGCTGGGCACGAAACCGGCGCGGAAGTGCGGCAGCCGCTCGTCCCACGGCCCGGCCACGCCCCCCTGCTCGGTGGCGTTCTCCACCGGCATTCCCTCGATCGGGTGACGGGGGCCGTCCGCGGGCCGGGCGCCGGTCCAGGCCAGGTCGGGGCGCGGACCGCCGGCCCGGTGCTTGACCCACACGCGCGGCGGGCCCGCCCAGTCGGTGAAGACGCTGACGCTGTACGCGGCGCCCAGTATCCGTCCGGCGTGCTCGGTGAGCACCGGCCAGGGCAGCCCCTCGTACACGTACTGCTCGATCTCGTAGGCCTCGACCGCCTCCACGGTGAGGGCGGTGACCACCCCCAGGGCACCGAGCGAGACCACGCTCCCGAAGAACTCGTCGGAGGGTTCGGTGGCGGCGCCGCCCGGACCGCCCGTACCGGCGCCGCCGCGGGTGACGGTGACCGTCGCCCCGTCCGCCGTGAGCAGCTCCACGGACCGTACGGCCGCCGCCAGCGTGCCCCCGGTGTGCCCCGAGCCGTGCGTGCCGGTGGCGTACGCCCCGGCCAGGGTGAAGTGCGGGGTGGACGGCAGGTTCGGCAGCGCCAGCCCGTGCCGCCGCAGCACCGGGCACAGTTCGCCGAACCGCACCGCGCCGCCGACCCGGACGGTGCGGCTCGCGGTGTCCACCTCGGCGGTGCGGGCGGCGGGCAGCGCGTCCAGGGCGATCAGGGCGCCGGTGGTGTCGGCGATCCGGTTGAAGGAGTGGCCCGAGCCCAGCACCTTCAGCCGGCCGCCCGCCGCGGCCGCGTCCGTCACCAGGTCCCGGAGCCGGCCGGGCGACGCCGGGCGGTGCAGGGTCCGGGTGGTGAACTCGACGTTCCCCGCCCAGTTCGTCAGCGTCGCGGCCATCGTGCTCTCCCTGTGCTCCCGTGCCCCGTACCCCGTGCTCCGGGCACTGCGGCGCCCGGCCGTGCGAGCGTACGACATGCGTACGAACCGTTCCGCGGTGCGTGCCGGCCGCGGCCGGAGGGCAGACGGGACCGGAGGAGCGGGTGGGAAGACCGGCTGGGAAGCCTGGTGGAGAGGGGGTCGCCGGAGTGGCGGACAGGGCACTGGTGCTCGGCAGCGGCGGGTTCGCCGGCGGGGCGTGGCAGGCCGGGGTGCTGGCCGGGCTGGCCGGGGCGGGGGTGGACCTCGCCGGTGCCGATGTGGTGATCGGCACGTCGGCGGGGGCGGTGGTCGGCGCCGGGCTGGTGGCCGGGAGGCTTCCGGAGGAACTCGCGGAGACGGAGTCCGGCCCGGACGGGCCCGCCTTCGCGCCGCACGTCACCCCCGGACTGGCCCTGCGGTTCCTGTGGGCCCAGTTCGGCGGCCCCCGCACCCCGCGGGCGGTGGCACGGCGGCTGGGGCGGATGGCGCTGGCCGCCCGTACCGTGCCGGAGGCCGAGACGGTGGCGGCCGTCGCCGGGCTGCTGCCGGTACGGGACTGGCCCGACGGGCGGCTGCACGTCACCGCCGTGGACGCGGACACCGGCGAGCTGGGCGTCTTCCGCTCCGGCGGCGGGGCCGACCTGCCGCGGGCGGTCACCGCGAGCTGCACCCTGGCGGGGCTGTGGCCGCCGGTCGCCCTGGGCGGACGGCGGTGGATCGACGGCGGCGTGTGGTCCGCCGCCAACGCCCATCTGGCCCGGGGACACGACCGGGTCGTGGTGCTCGCCCCGCTGACCCGGGCGTTCGGGCCGGGCGCCACCGCCGGGCGGCAGGCCGACCGGCTGCGGGTGTCCGGGGCGCGGGTCGCGCTGGTCACCCCGGAGGCCGCCGTCCGCCGCGCGCTGGTCCGCAATCCTCTCGACCCGGCCCGCCGGGCGGCCTGCGCACGGGCGGGACGCGCCCAGGCCGCCGCGTGCGCGCGGGCCGTGGCCGAGGTGTGGCAGGAGGGCTGAGCGGGCCGGCCCGTTACGCCGCCGCCTTCTCCTTCTTCTGCTGCCCGTCGCTCTCCCAGGGCTTGAGCAGCACCTTGGTCCAGCCGTCCTCCCGCCGGTCGAAGCGCTGGTAGGCGTCCGGGGCCTCGTCCAGCGGGACACGGTGGGAGACCACGAAGGAGGGATTGGCCCGGCCGGAGACGATCATGTCGCGCAGCTGGCGGTTGTACGCCTTGACGTTCGCCTGGCCGGTGCCCATGCGCAGGCCCTTCTCGAAGAACCTGCCGATCCGGAACAGCAGCTCACCCTTCTGCGCGCTCTCGCTGGGGCCGCCCGGGTCCTCGGGGACGTACAGCCCGACCACACCGAGCATGCCGGTGGGGCGCACGGACTCGACCAGGTTGTTGAGCACGATCGCGGGCTGCTCCTCGCCCTCGGCCACCGTGGCCTGGTAGCCGACGGCGTCGATGCCCTTGTCGGTGCCCTCGCCGCCGGTCTGCTCCTTGATCTGCTCGACGGCGTCGACCTCGCTGTAGTCGATCGGCGTGGCGCCGATCCGTCCGGCCAGCCGCAGCCGGTCCGGCTGGCGGTCGACGACGAAGACGCGGGAGGCGCCGCGCAGGACCGCGGAGTAGGCGGCCATCAGGCCCACCGGCCCGGCGCCGTACACGCACACCGTCTCACCGGGGGAGACCCGGGCCAGCTCGGCGGCGTGGTAGCCGGTGGGGAAGATGTCGGCGAGCAGGGCGAAGTCGTCCTCGTGCTCGTCGCCCGGGGGCAGCTTCAGGCAGTTGAAGTCGGCGAACGGCACCCGCAGGTACTCCGCCTGCCCGCCGCGGTAGGGGCCCATCGACACGTAGCCGTAGGCGCCGCCCGCGAAGCCCTCGTTGACGGTCAGGCAGAAGCCGGTGTTGCCGGCCAGGCAGTTCCGGCAGAAGCCGCAGGCCACGTTGAACGGCAGGACGACCCGGTCGCCCTTTTGTATCGAGGCGACGCCGGGGCCGGTCTCCACCACGACACCCATGTTCTCGTGGCCGAACACGATGCCCGACTCCGCGCCGGTGCGCCCCTCGTACATGTGCAGGTCGGAACCGCAGATCGCGGACGTGGTGACCTTGATGACCACATCGGTGGGGTCCTCGATCCGGGGGTCGGAGACCTCCTCCACGGCCACGGTGTACGGCTCCTTGTAGACGACGGCCTTCACGGGTGCCTCCTCGCTCTGTGCGGTGCGGTTGCCGGTTGCCGGTTGCCTCGGCGCGGGGCCCGTTGTGCGGTTTTTCAGTCGCAATGCGCACATAGGAACCGGGATGTTCACGAGTGTCCGTACGGCGGTCGGGTGAAACATCCCGGCGGGCGGTACGGAAGGCGCCGCTCCGGCGCACTCCGAAGCGCGCTGGGAGCGCATCAGCGGTGCACGACCACTGACGAACCGGGACAGAACCACTAATCTGGTGTGTGCCGCCTCGTGATCAGGAGTGATGTCCGTGTACTCGGTGCCGCCCCGACGCGTCCTGGTGGCGACCGACCTCTCGGCCGAGGCGGGCAGGGCGGTGGAGCGCGCGGCCTCCCTCGCCGCCGACTGCGGCGCGGATCTGCACGTGGTGTACGCCGTACCGCCGGACACGGCTCCGGAGCTGCTGGAGTTCGCCCGCTCCGAGCTGCGCTCCCACCTCCAGCGCCACACCCGGGAGGCGCCCGGCGGCACGGCCGTCACCGAGGTGCGCTCCGGCCACACGGCCCCGGTGATCCTGGACGAGGTGGCGGCGGCGGACGCGGACCTGCTGGTCGTGGGGGCCCGCGGAGCGGACGGACGGGCCGGCGTACCGGTCGGCGGCACCCCGTGGAACCTGGTGCGGGCGAGCGGGATCCCGATGCTGCTCGTCAGACAGCCGCCCGCCACCGCGTACCGCACGGTCCTGCTCGCCGTGGACGACACGGAGCCCTCCCGCGCCGCGGCCCGGCTCGGCACCGCACTGTTCCCCGGCGCCGATCACCTCCTGGCGCGCTCCTGCCCCGTCCCCGGCGAGAACCTGCTCCTCCAGCAGGGAGTGGACGAGGACGGGCTGCGGCAACTGCGGCAGGCGGTCACCGAACAGGCCCGCCCCGAGGTCGAGCGGCTGGCGGACGAGCTGGACCCGAGGCCGGTGCGCGTCCTGATCGTGCCGGGGCGCCCGCAGGACACCGTCGCGGAACTGGCCGGGACGCAAGGGGCCCAGCTGGTGGTGGTCGGCACCGGGACGCAGTCCGGCCTGGGGTACGTCCTCCTCGGCAGCGTCGCCCGGCACGTGATGGCCTGGGCGCCGTGCGACGTGCTGGTGGTCCCCGGGGTCAGGGGATGACCACCGCGGCGCCGGACCACTGAGGGCCGGCACCGCGGCGCCGACGGGACGAGGGCCGGGAGCGGCCGGAACCGGCCGGGAGTGAACGGAGGACGAGGCCATGGACCCGCACGACTTCACCCTCGTCGCCGCCGTGCTCGGCGTCTCCGCCCTGCTGGGGATGGTCGCGGTCCAGTTGCGGCAGCCGCTGATCGTCGCCTTCATCGGGGTGGGCATCCTGGTCGGCCCCACGGGCACCGGCTGGGTGGCGGCCGACGGCACCGTCGAACTGCTCGCCCGGCTGGGCATCGCGGTGCTGCTGTTCCTGGTGGGACTCCGGCTCGACCTGCACCTGGTGCGCACCACCGGCCCCGTGGCGCTGGCCACCGGACTCGGCCAGGTGCTGTTCACCTCGGTGTTCGGCTTCCTGATCGCCCTGGGGCTGGGCATGGACGCCGTGACGGCGCTCTACGTCGCGGTCGCGCTCACCTTCTCCTCCACGATCATCATCGTGAAGCTGCTGTCCGACAAGCGCGAGCTGGAGCAGCTCCACGGCCGCATCGCGGTGGGCTTCCTGATCGTCCAGGACATCGTCGTGGTGCTGGTGATGATCGCGTTGACCGCGTTCGGGCAGCGCACCGGGGACACCGGCGGCGGCATGGCCCTGGAGGTGGCGCTGGTCCTCGCCAAGGGGCTGGGGCTGCTGGCCGGGATCGCCCTGCTGATGCGCTACGTCCTGCCGCCGCTGCTGCACCACATCGCCCGCTCCCAGGAGCTGCTGGTGCTCTTCGGCGTGGCCTACGCCGTGTCGGTCGCCGCGCTGAGCGAGTGGCTGGGCTTCAGCTCGGAGGTCGGGGCCTTCCTGGCCGGGGTCTCCCTGGCGAGCACCCCCTACCGGGACGCGCTGGGTGCCCGGCTGGTCAGTCTGCGCGACTTCCTGCTGCTGTTCTTCTTCCTCGAACTGGGCGCCCGGCTGGAGTTCGACGAGGCCGGCTCACAGCTCGTCGAGGCGCTGGTCTTCTCGGTGTTCGTGCTGGTCGGGAACCCGCTGATCGTCGTGCTGATCATGGTCGCCATGCGGTATCCGCCGCGGGTGGGCTTCCTGGCCGGGCTCACGGTCGCCCAGATCTCGGAGTTCTCCCTGATCCTCGCCGCCCTCGGCTACAGCCTCGGGCACATCGGCGCCGGGGCCGTCAGCCTGATCACCGTCGTCGGACTGATCACCATCGGCGGCTCCACCTATCTGATCCTCTACTCCCACCAGCTCTACCGGCGCCTGGAACGCTGGCTGACCAGGCTCGACCGGACCGGCGGCCGCCAGGTGGGGGTCGGTGGGGAGGAGCCGGAGGCCGACGTCATCCTCTACGGACTGGGCCGCTTCGGCGGCCCTCTGGCCGACCGGCTCGGCGACGCCGGGCACCGTCTCCTGGCGGTGGACTTCGACCCGCACCGGGTGAGGCGGAACCACCGGGAGGGTGTGACGGCGGTCTTCGGCAGCGCCGAGGACGCGCACTTCCTGGAGCACCTGCCGCTGACCCGGGCCCGCTGCGTGATCAGCACCATCCCCCTGCCGGACACCAACCGGGCCCTGCTGCACGGGCTGCGGCACCACGGCTACCGGGGGTACGTCGCCCTCACCGCCCACACCCCGCGCGCCGCCGAGCAACTGCGCGTGGCCGGGGCGGACCTGGTCATCGAGCCCTTCGACGCGGCGGCGTCGGAGGTGACGGAGTCGGTGGAGGAACTGCTGCGGAGATGAGGGGGCGGCGGGGACGGCGGCGGAGCCGTCCACGGCTCCCGGTCCGTCCCGCGTGCGGTACGGCGGGGGTGTACCTTGCGACACCCCCGCTCCGGTGCGTACGCCCAGTGTGGCCGCCCGCGACCGTCCGTAGCGTTCTTGGTGCGGCGCAGGGAGCGCCGGAGAGCGGGAGGAACGACCATGTGGAATCGGAGTCGCAAGGGTGGGGGGCCGGCGTCCGCCGCCGGGGCGGGCGAGGCGCTGCGGCTGGTGGGGATCACCCGGACCTACGGGGCCGTCGGCGCCGGCGGCGGGGTGCGGGCGCTGGACGACGTGTCGCTGAGCCTGCGGGCCGGGAGCTTCACCGCCGTCATGGGCCCCTCCGGTTCGGGGAAGTCCACCCTGCTGCAGTGCGCGGCCGGGCTCGACCGCCCGGACCGCGGGCTGGTCGTGGTGGACGGCGCGGAGATGACGGGCCGCGGCGAGGCCGAGCTGACGCGCTTCCGCCGCACCCGGATCGGCTTCGTCTTCCAGCAGTACAACCTGCTGCCCACCCTCACCGTCGAGCAGAACACCGTCCTGCCGCTGAAGCTCGCCGGACGGCGCGTGGACCGGGGGCGGGCGCGGGAGATCCTCGGCCGGGTCGGCCTCGGGGACCGCCTGGGCCATCTGCCCGACGAGCTCTCCGGCGGCCAGCGCCAGCGGGTCGCCATCGCCCGGGCACTGGTCACCGAGCCCGCCGTGATCTTCGCGGACGAGCCGACCGGCGCGCTGGACTCCCGCAGCGCGCGGGACGTCCTGGCGCTGCTGCGGGACACCGCCCACACACACGGCCGGACGGTGGTGATGGTGACGCACGACCCCGTGGCCGCCTCGTACGCCGACTCGGTGCGGTTCCTCGCCGACGGCCGGCTGGCCGGTGAGCTGGTGCGGCCCACCGTGGACACCGTCGCCGAGCGGCTGGCCCACCTGGGCGACGACAGCCATGCTGCCGGTGCCGTCGCCTCCGCCCACGACGCGCCGCTGGGGGTGTGAGCGATGTTCGCACTGGCCGTACGCTCCGTCCGGAAACGCCCCGGACGCTTCTTCGCCACCCTGCTGGCCACCTCCCTGGGTGCCGCGCTCACCATGACCTTCGGTTCGCTGCGGGACACGGCGGACGCCGCCGGCGGCGCCGCCGCCACCGGCGCGGAGACGCTCGGCACCGTCGGGACCATGGTCGGCGGCTACGGAGCGCTGCTGGTGTTCTTCTCCGTCGCCTCCACCCTGACCGTGAACGTCCGGCAGCGCGCCGCCGAGCTCGCACTGCTGCGCAGCATCGGGGCCACCCCGGGGCAGATCCGGCGGATGGTCGTCGGCGAGGCGGCCGTGCTCGCCCTCGCGGGGGTGCTGGTGGCCGTGGTGCCCGCGGTGTTCGGCGGCCGGCTGCTGCTGGAGATGTTCAAGGACAGCGGGCAGGTCGCCCAGGGCGTGGACCACGCACTGGGGCCCGTGGCGCTGCTCTCGGGCATCGGTGTCACCCTGCTGGCCTCGGTGGGCGCCGCGTTCCTCGCGGTGCGCCGGGCGACCAGGGAGGCCGCCGGGAAGCGCGGGCGCTCCGGCCGGGTCCGGACCGTCGTGGGCTGCCTCATTGTCGCGGCCGGTACGGCGGGAGTGCTCGCCACCTTCGGGATGGACGCCGAGGAGCCCGCGCTGATGGCGGCCCCGGGATACGGCGCGATCGTGCTGGCCGTCGGCTTCGCGCTGCTCTCCCCGGTGCTGCTGCGCGGTCTGCTGGCCATGGCGGGCAGGCCGGTCGCGGCGCTCGCCGGCGTGAGCGGACAACTGGCCGTGCACAACATGCGCAAGGGCGCCGAGCGGCTGTCCGGAGTGCTGATGCCGATGACCATCTTCGTCGGGCTGGCGACGGCGACGCTCTACATGCGGGCCATCCAGAACGACGTGCTGACGCCGTCCGGCGTCACCGTGACGGCCGAGGACGAGAACATGGAGACGCTGAACACGATGTTGGTCGGCATCATCGTGGTCTTCGCCTGCCTCATGCTGGTCAACAGCCTGTACGCGGCCACCACCCACCGCCGTTCCGAGTTCGGCCGGCAGCGGCTGGCGGGGGCCACCCCCGGACAGGTGATGGGAATGGTCGGTGTGGAGACGCTGGTGCTGACGGTGACCGGGGTCTTCCTCGGCACGGCCGCGGGGCTCGCCGGGGTCACGGCCTTCAACTCCGTCCTCACCGACTCGACTCTGCCCACCGCGCAGGGCCCGGGAATCTGGCTGGTCATCGTGGCGGTCGCCGCGGTGGCCACGCTGGTCACCGGCCTGAGCACGGCCCGCCGGACGCTGGGCGTCCCGGCGGTGCGGGCGGCGGCGGTGGCCGCCTGAGCCCCGCCCGTGTCCACGCACCCGCACCGCCGCGGCCGGCCGTTCCGTACGGCCGGCCGCGGCGTTTCCGGCGTTTCCGGCGTTTCCCCGGCTCCGCCGTCGGCACGCCGTCGGCCCGCTGTCGGTGACCTGTCAGCGGCGGCCGCCCCGCGCCCGTTCGGGGAGTGCGCGGAGTTCCTCGTCGAGTTCGGGAGCGGGGATGTCGTGACCGGTGTTGAAACCCTTGAGGATCGCGGGGCCTCCCCGTTTCGCGGCCCGGTGGGCGTAGCAGACCTCCACCCGGCCGCACTGCGCGCAGAAACCGGTGGACGCGAAGGGAGAGAGCGGTACCGGTCCGTCCGGCGTGTGCAGGTACAGCATGTCGTCGCCGACGGGCTCGCCCAGGGTGAACGTCCGGCGCTCGAAGTCGGGATGGTCGCCCATCACATGACCGGCCTCCACGTCGTAGGTGCGGGTACGCGGCCGGTACGCGCAGCGGACGGTGAGCAGCCAGGGGAGGTCCGCCAGGAACCGGGCCCGCTCCAGGGCGCCTTCCAGGTGGGGCAGTTGCCCGGCCACCCGCGCGGCGGCCTCCTGCCGGCTGCGCGGCCGGTCGCCGTGGGCGGACCGGTTGCGCTCGTCGCGCAGGGCGTCGAGACGCCCGACGATCCCCGGGGCGCCGGGCCGGTCCGCCAGGGCGTCCCGCAGTCCGGACACCGTTTCGAGGGGGTCTGGGGGCAGGGCCCCCAGACCGTCCAGCCAGGTTGTCCAGGTGCCGAAGGTGGTGCCCGCGCCGGTGTAGGCGCCGCGCAGCGTGGCGAGCCGGCGGACCACCGGATCGTCCTCCGGACCGCCCCGGCCGGCGCACTCGCGGTTGAGGAGCGCCGCCACCGTCACGCTGGCCGTCGCGGCGAGGATCTCGGCGGCCCCGAGCAGCGCCTCGTACCGGTCCCGGTCGGTGTGCGCCTGCTGGAGCGCCCGTACGGCCCGGGCGACGGGGTGCGGCAGCGAGGTCCGGGCGTGCGCCAGCACGGAGGAGGCGGTCGGGTCCGGGCCGGGGCGGGGAGCCGCCGGAGGACGGTGACCGGCGGGCGGCCGCGGCCACGGCTCACGGGCGTGCGGAACGGACGGCCGCGGCGGATCCGGCGGACGCGACGGCGGCGGGACGGGCGTGGACGGCGCGGCGGACGGTCCCGGCCGCCGCGCCCGGCGCGATCGCCACCGCCGGAAGAGCAACCGCAGCCAGGCGGGCAGCACACCGAAGAGGGCGGTCATGACGAGGATGGCCAGCAGGGTGTCCAGCCACACGGGCAGCGGACTGGGCGGATCGGGCTCCTCGGCGGTCGGGATGGAGACGGCGGACACGGCTCCCCAGAACACGGTCAGCCAGAACAGCCAGTCCCGGTGGACGGGCGCGTCGTACAGCCGCAGGACGGCGTTGGGGCGTTTGGGGAGAGGCGGCGGAGGACCGGAGGAGGACGTGGAGTCACCATGCACACACTCATGGTGCCCGATGCGTGGGCGCGGGCCGACGCCCCGTCAGATGGCCTTCACTCCCTCCCCACAGACCGCTCGGGCCGCTCGGGCCGCTCCGGCCGCAGGAACGGGCGGTCGGCCGGGGAGACCCGGCCGAGGGGGCCGGCGGCGCGCAGGACGACGTCGAGGACCGCGTCGGGCGGTGCCGCGTAACTGTGGGAGAACCACGGCATGTTCGCCTCCACCACCGCCCAGCGCCCGCGGCCGGTGCCGGGCTCGCGCAGCAGGCCGACATCGACGGTGACCGCGCTGGGCAGCAGGTCCCCGGCCGCCGCCAGGAGCCGCCCGGCGAACCGGCGCACCTGCCGCTCGTACCGCTCCCCGGCCAGCGGCGCGACGTCGAGCACACCGTGGACGGCGTAGCGGCTCCCGGCGGCCACCGCACGGTCCAAGAGGAACAGCCGGTACTCGGCGGCGAAGTGCACCACCTCGCCGACCAGCACCGGGGTGTCCGGCCCGAGGCGCTCCCCGGTGCGGGGCAGCCGCGAGCCGTCGGCGTACACCGCGGCCGGGAAGGACTTGTCGCCGGGCGGCTTGACGAAGGCGGGGCGGGGCAGTGTCCACGCCCGGGCCAGGGTGGTCAGTTCGATCCGCCGGGCGGTGAACTCCCGGGGCAGCCGGACGAGCCAGTCGTCCGGCGGCTCCAGCAGCCCCAGACCGGCCGGGCCGGCGACCCGGTCGGCCGTCAGCGGCCCGCCGTACCAGTGCACCGGCCGCCCGGTGAGCGCGGCGAGCGTGTGCGGGCCGGTGAGGGTGTACGTCTCCAGGCCGCGGCGGGCCGCGGCCCGGGCCAGGAGGAGGGCGGTACTGGTCCGCTGCGCCGCGACGAGCAGGACCGGTCTCATCCGCCGTTCCCGTCCCGCTCCGGCGCGGCGTCCGCGCCCGCCTTCCCGCGGCGGCCGCCCCGCGGTCCGCCGGCCGCCGTCCCCGCCGCGGCCGGGAGGAAGTGGTCGAGCAGGTCGTGCACCTCCCGCACCAGCGGGCGCGGCAGCCGGAAGCGGGTCAGCCCGATCGCGCGGGCGCGGACCGGCGCGGCGCGCTCGACGAGGCGGCGGCTGTCGGCCGAGCCCTCGGAGCGGCCGTGGACCCGGAACAGGACGAGGCCCATCTGATGGAGCCACAGCAACTGCGGCGGGTGGTCGGCGAGTTCGGGGCCGTACCGGGTGTCCGTGCCGGCCAGGACCCGGCGGTGGAGGCCGACCGCGGCCAGGCGGGGGACCTCGGACTCGGCGGAGAACGGACTGAGCGGGCTCTCCGGGCCGGCGGTGTTCTTGAAGAACTGGGCGGCGAACCCGTGGTACGGACCGGCGATGTCCAGGCGGGCCGGCAGGGCCCCGCGAATGCGTGCCGCGAGGTCCCGCTCGCCGTCCAGGGCCATGGCGGCCGCCGCGTGGTGCTCGGCGGTGATGCGGTCGTAGAGGCCCTGGATCAGGGTCCGGGTCTGCTCGCTCTTCGGCTTCCCCCGGCCCCCGTCCCCGGTGCCGGTGCCGGTTCCGCGTACGGCCTTCGGCGCTGCGTCGTCCACGGGGGCGAGCCTAGCCGGGGGCGGGACAGGAGCCCCCGCAGGACGGCGGCCCGTCCGGGCCGGTACGGGACCAGCCCTGTGCCGGGTCGTACCGCCGGCCGTCGGCGGTGGAGCACGAGCGGCCGCCACACTCCTGCTGCCGCCGGTGCGTCTCGCGGTACTTCGCCGCCGCGAGCACCGTGCCCCGGGCCGGCCGGGCGCCGACGGGGGTGCCCAGCCGGTGGGCCGACGGCCGGTATCCGTCCAGTGCCCACAGGCAGATGGTCCAGGCGGCCGGTCCCCGGTAGACCTGTCCGGCGTCGCCGACGACGGTGATCTCCTCCAGGGTGCGGTCGTGATCCAGGTCCGGCAGTCGCCGACGGGCCTCGTCCGAGCCGGCCGGCACCAGGTCGAGCGGCACGAGCTGCCGCCGGCCGGTGAGCCAGTCCCGCAGGTGGGTGCAGAGCGGGCACCGCGCGTCGTGGAGCACCGTCAGCCGGCGGACCGGGACGCGTGCGGCGTCCCGGCCCCCGGCGGCGGCCCCGTAGGGGGTCGGGGTCGCGGTCACCGGGTCACGCACCCGGGGCCGGGGCGGTGCCGCCCGTCGCCGTCCAGCCCCGCGGCGGCACCGGTGGCACCTGGTCCCGCTCCAGCACCCCGCGCCTGCGGATCCCGCTGAGCACCCAGACGTTGGCCAGGTGCATCGCGCCGAGCACCAGGAGCACCACGCCGAGCTGCTTCGACAGCGCCTCGAACACGCCCCCGGTGGTGTCCACCGGGTCCCCGACCCGCGGGTACAGCGCGACGAAGCCGGGGTTGACCGGGTAGAGCCCGACGACGGACAGATGGTTGACGGCGTCCGCGAGCTTCTCGTTCCCGCCCAGCACGTCCGCGAGGAAGACCAGTCCGTTCCTGCTGAGCGTGCGTGCCACCCAGACGGTCAGTCCGATGCCGACGAGCAGGCAGACGACATACGTGAGCACAGTGAGGTCCATGTCCCCACCCTTCTGGAACGCTTCTTGAACGTGTTCAAAAAGCCGGCGCCATGGGCTGTGGACCTTTTTCGAACGCGTTCAAGCGGTGTCGGGGGTGAACCGCACCGGCCCGCTGCGGAGTCGGGGAGCGGGCACCGATAATGCGCTGGTGAGCACACCTGCCCTCCCTCTGCCGCCGGAGTTGGTACCGGCCGGGGTCCGTCCCTGGCGGTCGGCGGACACCGGGCGCTGGCTGGCCGCGGCCCCGGCCCGCTGGGCGCACCCCCTGTGGTCCTTCCTCGCGCTGCTGGCCGCCGCCATGTGGTGCACGGCGGCGGCGCCCCCGCCGCCGTGCACCACGGCCGAGCCCTGCGGCGCCGACTGGTGGGGCCTGGCGTTCACGGCCGCCGTCCCGCTGACCCTGTACTGGGTCTGGCGGCAGCCGCGGTGGGCCCTCGCCGGACTCGGCGCGATCCTCGTCGGCACCGCGGCGGAGGAAGGCCTCGCCGGCCTGCTGGATCCGCCGGGGCTCGCGCTGTCGGCCGCCGCCGCCTGGACGGCGACGGCGCTGCTCCACCGGCTGGCCGCCGCGGAACGGCGGCGCCGGTACGCCGAGCGGGCCGCGGGCCCCGCCGGCCACCCGCTGCCGGCCGCGGCCCGCACCTTCCGGCGCGGCCGGTTCTCCTTCGGGCTCGCCGCGCCGCTGCTGGCGGTGGCCGGGTTCGGTCTCTGGCAGGCGGAGGAGGGGATCGGCGCGTACGAGAGGTGGGCGGCCGGCGCCGAGCGGATCACCGCCACGGTCACCGGGGCGGACGGGGACGGCGAGGATGACGGGGCCGACGGGGGCGCCTCCGTCCTGACGGCCGGTGCCGGGAACCGCACCTACCGCGTGGAGACCGGCCACCCCGAGGACTATCCGCCCGGCACAGCCGTGGAGCTCCTGTCCGGCGGCGGCCGGCTGCTCCTGGCCTCGGAGCCGTACGACATCCTCGGCTGGGAGCTGCTGGTGCTGGCGGCCGGTGTGCCGGGGGTGGCGTTCGCGGCCAACGGGGCGGTGGGGCGCCGGCGTTCGGTACGGCTGCGCCGGGGGCGGGTGCCGGTGCTGCGGGTACTCGTCCGCGAGGGGCAGGAGGACGCGAGGACCTGGGTGTACGCGGCGGACGACCTCACCGCCGCCACGCCCGTGCTGCACTTCCACTCCCTGCACTCCTTCGAGGACGAGGACGGTGGCGAGGACGGCGAAGGAAGCGGGGACGACGCGGGCGGCGGAGACGGGGTGAACCTCACCGCCGAGGACCTGGCGGAGGCGAAGCGCGAACTCGGCCGGGAACTGCGGGAGATCGCCGACGCGTGCCGCGGCACCGGCACCGGCTCCGCGCCACCGCTGCGCGAGGCGCTGCTGTTCGGCGCCCCGTACCCGGGTGCCGAAGTCGCCCTTCTCACCGCGGACGGCGGCGAGCCGGCCGTGGAGTGCAGCGTCACCCCCGTGAAACCGGCCGGTCCCGGCCTCCGCGACCTCCTGGGCGCCGGCTCCCGGCCCCGGCCCCGCAAGCGCGCGAACGCCCGCCGCCCGGTGGAGGAGGCCGCCGCCGCCATGGCACCGGCGGACGGCCCGCGGTCCTGGTCGGCGGACTCCGGCTCCCGGGCCGTCGGGCTGTTCCTGCTGGTGCTGGAGGGCGGCTTCACCTGGGCCGTCCTGGGCGACGGTTCCTCCTGGGTCTCCTGGCAGACGCTGGTGCTGGTGCTGGGGCTGCGCTGGCTGATCGGCTCGGTCTCCACCGCGTTCGGCTGGCGGGTCACGGCGGACCGCGGGGGTCTGTGGGTGACCGGCGCCTGGCGGGTGCGCCGTGTCCCGTGGGAGCGGCTCGGCGGTGCCGAGCACACCGCGGACCGGCTCCGCCTCCGGCTGTCCGGCGACGAGGTGCTGGACCTCTCGCCCGTGGGCGTGGGCCTGCTCGGACGGCGGGCCGGAGGCCGTACGTCCGCCGCCCGGGCGGCGGAGGAGATACGCGTCCTGCTGTACCGGCCGGGGCTGCGTCCGGCCGGGGACGCCGCCCCGGCCGAGCAGGGCATGCCGCTCGGCCCGGTCGTGGTCGTCCTGTCCGCGCTGTGGACGGCCGCCGTCCTGCTCCTGCTGTGACGAGCGCCGTCGGGGCCGTCCGTGCCGTCGGGGCCGTCCGGCCACCGCTCAGCCGCCGCCCCGCCGCCGGAGCAGTACGGCCGCGGCGGCCGGCAGCGCCGGCGCCGCCGCGTCGATCCGCGCCACCCGCGCCGTCGCGCCGCCCAGCCCCGGCGTGGTGTACGCGGCCCCGGTCAGGCCCTGCCGCCGCCCGGCTCGCCGACGGCCCCGGCGGTGCGCTCCGGGAGACGGCGCCCCCCGCCGGGAGCCCCGCTCTCCTCGGCGAGCTGCGCGCCGAACATGGTTCCGAACATGGCGCCGACCAGTTCCGCGATCCGTAGCTGCACCGGTGTCACGTCCGAGGGGAGGCGCCTGGCCTCGTCCAGGCCCGGCCAGTGCGCCCGGCCCGTCTCCCGGTCGACCTCGACCGGGGGTTCGTGGCCGTCGTGCCCGACGCCGGCCGCGCGCCCGGCCTCCTCCATGGTCTGGTAGTGGGCGAAGTACCGGGCGGCGAGTTCCTCGACCGCCGGGTCCTCCGGGTCCGTGAGCGCCTCCGCGGCCCGGTCCAGGCGGTCCTGCTCGGCGCGCAGCTTCTCGTCGGTGGCGAGGAGGCCGAAGTCGGCGGCCCGGAGCGCGGCCTGCTCGGGGCCGAGGATCCGCTCCGTGACCAGCAGTTCGTCGAGCTGCTCCGGCTTCAGCGGACCCGCGCCGAGCCGTTCGAGCATCTCCCCCACGGCGGGGGAGAGCAGCCCGACGCCGCTGTCGGCGCTGCGCAGGCGGCGGAGCACCTCGCGCTGTGCGCGGACGGCCGCCTCCTTCTCCGCGAGACCCTGGTCGAGGGCTTCGAGTACCGCCTGCCGGGGCCGGTGGCCGTCCGCCGTGAGCACGGTCCGGACGTCGTCCAGGCTCAGCCCGGTCTCCGTCATGCGCCGGATCCACAGCAGGCGCACGATGTCCTCGTAGCCGTACCGGCGCCGGTCGTCGGTGCCGCGCCCGGGCTCCGGCAGCAGGCCGATCTGGTGGTAGTGCCTGATGGCCCGGGGTGTGGTGCCGGCCAGGGAGGCGGCCTCCCCGATCTTGACGCTGCGGCGGGGCACGGGGGGATCGAAGGTCATCGGGACACTGCCTTTCGTTCGCTGCCCCCACGACAGCACATGCCGTTACGTCATCTGCAAGACGGCGGCGGGCACCGGGGGCACGGCCCGGCGCCTCCCTCCGGGGCCGTGCCCCCGGCCCGGCACCGCCCGGGCACTCCGGGGCGTGCCGGACGACCGCCCCACTGCCCCGTGGACTCACCGGGAAAACGGGAGCAGCGGCAGGTCAGGCGCCCCGGACGGGGCCGCTCAGCGGAACCAGACGTCCCAGGTGTCGCCGTTCGGCCGGCAGTGGAACTGGGTGTACCCCGTCTCGTTGTACTTGAGGTAGTCCAGCGCGTCCTCGTAGCAGCTGAGGTACGTCCGGTACCCGCCGCCGACCGGGCGCCAGTCGGAGGCTGCGGCGGCGGACGCCGAGCCCACCGTCAGCGGAAGGGCGACCGCTGTGGCGCAGACGGCGAGACCGGCGGCGATACGGGAGCGCCATGACTTCATGCATCTCTCCTTCGGACGGAGCCGGGCCGGATTGGCCACCGGCTTCACGTGCCTTGCGGCGGAAGGTAGGACGGCGGCTCCACGGCGAGGGTTCACGGCGTACGGGGAGATCCGGTGAAGGCGGGGAGCGGAGGGCGGTACGCACGGAGGCCCGGGGCGTGCCCTCCCTCCGTCCGTCCGGCGTCCAGCGTCCGGCGTCCGGCGGGGACCGCGTGCGTTCCGGCGCGCGCGTCCCCTCGCTTCAGGGGCCCGGGAGGAGGGCGGCCGTATGAGGCCGTGGCGCGACGAAGGCCCCGACCGTGACCGGTAGGGGCCCCGCGTCTGCCCTGGTGGGCGACGGCGGAGGATACGAGACTCGAACCCGTGAGGGGTTGCCCCCGACACGCCTTCCAAGTCTTCGCCCGGGGGTCCGGATGTGGTCGTGGGACGGACTGAACAGCGGCGTCCGGACGCGGCTGAACGTAGGTGAACGAGACCAGAACTGAGAGCACAAGGCGACGGGCGGGCGGCTCGCGTCGTTCGGCGGATGCTGCGCCCAGGCCCAATTCCTACTTGTTTGATAATGGCGGTCCCATGAGCGAGATCCCTTACAGCGTCGGCGAAGGGCCGGCCACCAGGGTCAGCCTCTTCCTCCCCGAGGGGACGGCGGAGGCGATCCGCCGGAGGGTCGGCAAGTGTGAGTTCTCCGCATTCATCACCGAAGCGGTGGAGCGCGAGCTGCGCGGTCAGATCCTGGACGAGTACCTGGCCGACTACGAGCGCCGTCAGGGGGCGATCTCCGGGCACGAGCAGGAGCGGGCACGCCGGGTCTTCGACGAGGTGTTCGCGGAGAAGGGGCGGTGGCCCGCCGCAAGCTGAGCCACGAAGGCACCCTCGTTCTCGACTGCGAGGGCCTGTCGAGGTCGTCAGTGATCACGAGCCCGTCGTCGCCCTCGTCGCCGAAGCCCGCAAGCGGGGCATGGAGGTGGGCATCAGCGCACTCACCATCATCGAAGCGGTGCATCGCCGGACCGATAAGGCGCGGTTCGCCCGGGTCCTGTCCGGCGTGCGGATCGTGCACATCGGTGACGAGGAGACCAAGGCCGCCTCGGCCATGCTGATCAATGCCGGACTTCATGGTCACAAGTACGCCATCGACGCCGCTGTGGCCGAGATGGCGCTGCGGCAGCGCCGCCCGGTCGTCATGCTCACCTCGGACATCGACGACATGACGAAGCTCTGCGGCGACAGGGTGCGCCTCGTCGCCGTGTAGCCGATGCCCAAGACCCGAACACCGGGGACGTGAGGGGTTCGGGCGCAGCGCTGTCGGGGCCGCCGAGTACGGTGACCACCGGCTTCCGGCAACAGACGCTTCTACCCCGACAGTCACGGATGCGTGGGCGTACGTCAGGCCTGGTTGTAGAGGGTCGCCAGGTCGATCAGCCGGATGTCCGGGCCGGTTGCCGCTGCGGCATGCGCCTTGTCGTTGAATCCGGCTCCGCTGAAGCACATGAGCTGTGTGTTCGTGGTGTCGTAGCGGCCTGCCAGAGTGATGAGGTCGCGGATGTGCCGGAGACGTTCGATGTGGGCGGCGCCCATGGTGTCGTTCCACTTGGCCTCTCCGATGGCCAGGAGTGGGGGCTTGGCGCCGTCCGCGATTCCGATGACCGCCACGTCGACCTCATTGCCGGTACGGGCCCTGGGGTCGTGAACGACACCGTGTCCGACGCGGGCCGTACGCGTCCTGATCTGCGGCGAAGGGCTATGGACGGTCCAGTTCCCATGACGCCGAACGGAGACGAACGCAACCAGGACTGCCACCGCGGGCGCTACTTGCCACCCTCCGGGCCGTACCACTGGAGGGGCTGCCCGGTCACGGCGGCGATGCACTCGAAGTCGTGGTCGCGGTGCAAGAGGGTGAGGCCTTGCAGTTCCGCCGTCGCGGCCACCACGAGATCCACCGCGCCGGCACTGCGGTGCCTGCCCCGCTTGGTGAGGGCCTCCTGAACCTGCCAGGCGCGGTCGTAGGCGCGGTCATCGACAGGGGCCCAGCCGAAGATCAGCCGGATGTCCTCGATACCGCGCGCCCGGTCGGCGGTGGACCGCGCACTGTAGAAGAACTCCAGCTCCGTGATCGGGCAGGTGGCGATGAGTCCGGTGGCTGCCGCCTGATCCCAGCCGTACTGCTCCGCGTCTCCCCGCAGGAAGCGCGCCAGGGCGCTGGTGTCGATCAGAAACTGCGCCGCGTTCACCGCCGGTAATTCCTCTTGTCTTCGAACAGCTCCAGGTCGAAGGCGCCCTGATCGGCGGCGGCCCGGAGCCGGGTCAGGGCCAGCGCGCGGCGCCGGTTCTCCAGCACCTCGCGCAGCGCTGTGTTGACCGTTTCCTTCTTGGTGCTCGTCCCCAGGGCTTTCGCGACATCGGCGACCAGCTCGTCGTCCAGGTCGATGACAGTCCGACTCACGCGTACCTCCTGATATCAAATATGGGGAGAAGTATATCTCAGCTTATGCATGGGGTGAGGGGGCAGGCGGTCCCGTCTGCCTCCTGGACCACATGTCCCGAGTCACCTTGTCGCTGGGGCCGCGGGGACGCGATGCGGTGGACCTTATGCCTCGGCCTCTGCCGCCGGGGCTCGCCCGACGATGAAGGAGAGCTCACCGCGGTATGTCGCGCCCAGTGCGCTGACGACCTCCACCGTCGACCCCGGCCCGTGCTTCATGCGGCTCACCTGCCCATACTCCCAGTGACCAGACGGGTGGAAGTGAAGGCCGGCGGCGGGTCGCCGGTCTCGCTGGAGCGCCTTGTCGCTCGCCCATCCCTGCAACTCGGGGGAGTTCAGTGAAGGCATCGGCAGGCCGACGCACGTCCTGCCACTGCCTTGGTGATCTGCCGAAGGAGGCCGACTGCAACCAGAACTGCAACCACAGCACGACGAAGGTCCCGGCCGCTGGGCGGTCGGGACCTTCGTTTCGGCTGGTCAGCCGTGGCGGAGGATACGAGATTCGAACTCGTGAGGGGTTGCCCCAACACGCTTTCCAACTGTTCGCCCGGGCGTCCGGCGGCGGTCGTATGTGTCCTGACCTGCGGCGGAGCATTCGTATCGGCTCCGTCTGTACGGGGCTGGACGGAGGTGAATGGGACCATGACTGAGACCAGCCCGTCCCCGGCTGCCGGTGGTCGCTGCGAGAGGATCGGGCCGGTCAGGTGAGTGATGAATCCTGGCCTTGGAGAGCTTGCTCCGCGATGGCGGCGATGCGTCCGGCCTGCTCTCGTAGCCGGGCAAGCTCAGCAGCCTGCTGCGGTCCTGCCACGGTCTCGGACAGGGTGGCGATGACGGTTTCCTGGTGATCGCCGGTGCCCAGCACCTGGGCGGTACGCCGGGGCGGAATGGCATCCACGCTGACCAAGCGGCTCGAATCCGGCGCTGATGGAGTGGTGGGCTCGGGAGTCGGCCGGGCCCCGTGGCGGGGTGCGGACAGTGCCGGAGCAGGCGTGGGTCCGGTCGTCGGCGGGGATTCGGGCGCAGCGCTGTCGGGGCTGTCGAGTACGGTGACCACCGGCTTCCGGCAACAGACGCTTCTACCCCGACAGTCACGGATGCGTGGGCGTACGTCAGGCCTGGTTGTAGAGGGTCGCCAGGTCGATCAGCCGGATGTCCGGGCCGGTTGCCGCTGCGGCATGCGCCTTGTCGTTGAATCCGGCTCCGCTGAAGCACATGAGCTGTGTGTTCGTGGTGTCGTAGCGGCCTGCCAGAGTGATGAGGTCGCGGATGTGCCGGAGACGTTCGATGTGGGCGGCGCCCATGGTGTCGTTCCACTTGGCCTCTCCGATGGCCAGGAGTGGGGGCTTGGCGCCGTCCGCGATTCCGATGACCGCCACGTCGACCTCATTGCCGGTACGGGCCTTGGGGTCGTGAACGACACCGTGTCCGACGCGGGCGGGCAGACCGCCCAAGAACTCGGGGTCGGCGTGATGCAGCGCCCAGTCGCGGCAGACCTGTTCGAAATGGGGCCCGAGGACGTTGCTGACGAAGCGGCGACGGCTGGCCTGCCAGACCCGTCCCGCGCTGCCGGGGCGTTCGAGCTGGTCCCAGACCGGTCGCATGATCGCGTGGTAAAAGCCGATCAGCGGTTCGGCGATCCGGTAGGTGGGCCGGTTGTCGCGGAAGGCATCCGCGTCCCGGTGCAGCAGACCCGCGTCTTCGAGGACGTTGATGGGGTGGGCGATGTCGGTGGCCTTGCGTTCCAGGTAACCGGCCATGCCCCCGCGTGTGGCGTTGCCGTCGGCGACGGCGGCCAGGACGGACAGGTACAGGGCGGTGTCGCGAAGGTCGGGCTCTTCGGCCAGCAGATAGCGGGCCTCGCGGAAGAGGGGGGTTTCGGGGTTGAGGACGGTGCGGACGACCCAGTCGTCGAAGTCGTCCGGTCCGGCGGGCGTGTCGCCGCGTGCGAATTCGCGCCGATAGGCCGGGGTGCCGCCCACGATCGCGTTCACCTTCATGGCCAGGTGGAGGTCGGTGATGCCCCAGAACTCGGCGGCGAGGCGGTGGTCCAGGGGGCGGACGACCAACTCCAGCCCCGCCCGTCCGCGCAGTGGGGCATTACCTGAGAGCAGCCTGCCCATGAAGGACAGCGCCGAGCCGCACAGCAACAGCCGGGTACGGGAGCCGGTGCGCTGGTCACGCAGGGGCCGCAGCGCCTCCTGGATGATCGAGGGCAGCTCGGGGTTGGCCTTGGCGAGGTACGGAAACTCGTCGATCACCACGGGGACGGGCCGCTTGGCGCCGAGCGCGAGCAGTGCGTCGACGGCCTCTGCCCAGTCGGCGAAGTGGAACGGGCTGGCAGGACGGACGTGGGCGGTCAGCGCCGCGCTGATCCGCCGTAGCGACTCGGCATCGGCGGCCTCGGTCGCACCGAAATAGAACCCTCCGGCGGCACGGCAGGCGGCATCCAGCAGGAACGTCTTGCCCTGGCGGCGACGCCCGGAGACCACACCCAGAGTCGCGCCGGGCTGCGGGTCGGTGATGAACCGGCTCAGTGCCGACCACTCGTAGTCCCGGTCGAACATCTCGGCAGGCTTGTCCACGAGCAGCTCCAGAGAGATAGAAGTACGCTTCCATGAAAGATACTCCTACCTTCTGGCGTGCCTCGCGGCGTGCGCCCGTCGGTCCCGGCGTTTGCCGCTCCCCAAGGGAGGCATGGCGTATCACAAGAAATGTCGCAGATGCCCCAAATGAATGAAACCAGAACTGAGACCAGGGAACGACGAAGGTCCCGGCCGCTGGGCGGTCGGGACCTTCGTTTCGGCTGGTCGGCCGTGGCGGAGGATACGAGATTCGAACTCGTGAGGGGTTGCCCCCAACACGCTTTCCAAGCGTGCGCCCTAGGCCTCTAGGCGAATCCTCCGCCGCAAACAATACAAGACACGGGGGAGTGGTTGCGAACCCGCGGCTCCCGGCCACGCTCCGGCGTCCGTGACCCCACCCGTGTACGGGCCGTCCCCGGCATCCGGTAGGCTGGGCGCAGCCCCTCACGTGGCGCTATCTCGCTGAACTCCCCCAGGGCCGGAAGGCAGCAAGGGTAAGCGGGCTCTGGCGGGTGCGTGGGGGGCGCTGACGTTTCCGGCAGCGGGCGCGCGGGAGCCGGGGGCTTCGCGGCGGCACGGATGTCGGCGGGGGCCGATATCGTCGGAGACGTGTCGTCCCTCGCGCTGTACCGCCGCTACCGCCCCGAGACCTTCGCCGAGGTCATCGGGCAGGAGCATGTCACCGACCCCCTCCAGCAGGCTCTCCGCAACAACCGGGTCAACCACGCGTACCTCTTCAGCGGGCCGCGCGGCTGCGGCAAGACGACCAGCGCGCGCATCCTCGCCCGCTGCCTGAACTGCGAGAAGGGCCCGACGCCGGATCCGTGCGGCGAGTGTCGGTCGTGCCTGGACCTCGCCCGCAACGGGCCGGGCTCGATCGACGTCATCGAGATCGACGCCGCGTCGCACGGCGGTGTGGACGACGCCCGTGACCTGCGGGAGAAGGCGTTCTTCGGGCCCGCCTCCAGCCGGTACAAGATCTACATCATCGACGAGGCGCACATGGTCACCCCGCAGGGCTTCAACGCCCTGCTGAAGGTGGTCGAGGAGCCGCCGGAGCACCTGAAGTTCATCTTCGCGACCACCGAGCCGGAGAAGGTCATCGGCACGATCCGGTCGCGCACCCACCACTACCCGTTCCGGCTGGTCCCGCCGGGCACCCTGCGCGACTACCTGTCGGAGGTGTGCGGGCGCGAGGCCATCCCCGTGGCGGACGGCGTGCTGCCCCTGGTCGTACGGGCCGGGGCCGGTTCCGTGCGTGACTCGATGTCCGTGATGGACCAGCTGCTGGCGGGCGCCGGCGCGGACGGCGTGACGTACGCCATGGCCACCTCGCTGCTGGGTTACACCGACGGCGCCCTGCTCGACGACGTGGTGGACGCCTTCGCGGCGGGCGACGGGGCGGCGGCCTTCGAGGTGGTCGAGCGGGTGATCGAGGGCGGGCACGACCCGCGGCGCTTCGTCGCCGACCTGCTGGAGCGGCTGCGCGACCTGCTGATCCTGGCGGCCGTGCCGGACGCCGCGGAGAAGGGGCTGATCGACGCACCGGCCGACGTGGTGGAGCGGATGGCGGCCCAGGCGTCGGTGCTCGGGCCGGCCGAGCTGAGCCGGGCGGCGGACATCGTCAACGAGGGGCTGACGGCCATGCGCGGCGCCACCGCGCCGCGGCTGCAGCTGGAACTGATCTGCGCTCGGGTGCTGCTGCCCGCGGCGTACGGGGACGAGCGCTCGCTCCAGGCCCGGCTGGACCGGCTGGAGCGGGGTGCCGTTCTGTCGGGCGGGCTGTCGGGTGGGTCCGCCGGTCAGCCGGGCGGTCCGCCGCCGGCCCCGGTCCCCGGCCCGGTCGCCGCGCCTGCGGCTGTTCCCGGTCCGGTGGCGCCGCCGGCCGCCCCGGCGGAACAGCGGCCGCAGCAGCCCTCGCAGCAGCCTCCGCAGCAGAGCCGCCCGCCGGAGGACGGCGGACGGCGTCCCGGTGCCTGGCCGGCGGCGGCACCCGCCGGTCCGGAGGGCGGTACGGACGGCGGACGGCGTCCCGGCGCCTGGCCGGCGGCCGCGCCCGCCGGGGCCGGACGGCAGCAGACCGGCCCGGTCGCCGCGCCTGCGGCTGTTCCCGGTCCGGTGGCGCCGCCGGCCGCCCCGGCGGAACAGCGGCCGCAGCAGCCCTCCTCGGCCGCGGCGGGCGGCGCGCCCGGGCAGGGCGCCGAGCAGGTGCGGCGGATGTGGCCCGACGTGCTGGAGGCCGTCAAGAGCAGGCGCCGGTTCACCTGGATCCTGCTGAGCCAGAACGCCCAGATCGCCGGGTTCGACGGGACGACGCTCCAGCTCGGTTTCTCCAGCCCGGGTGCCCGCGACAGCTTCGTCAACAGCGGCAGTGAGGAGGTGCTGCGCGGCGCGCTGGCCGACGCGTTCGGCGTCCAGTGGAAGGTCGAGGCCGTCGTCGACCCCTCCGGCGGTACGGCCGCCCCGGCGTCGCCGTCGTCCTCGGCGTTCTCCTCGGCGTCGTCCTCGGCGTTCTCGGCGTCGTCCTCGGCGTCGTCCTCGGCCGGGGGCCGGCCCGCCGCCCCGCAGTCCGGTGCCTCCTTCCGGTCGCCGGGGGCGGCGCCCACGGCGCAGGCTCCGGCGGCCCGGCCCCCGGCCCCCGCCCCGGCCGCGTCGCACGACCGTCCGGACCGGCCGCCGCGGGCGCCGTCCCCGGCGGCCCCCGCCGACGCGCGTTCCGACACCGGGCCGCCGCCCCCCGTTCCCGTGGCGCCGGAGGACGACACGCCCGCCGACGACGACCCGGATCTGGACGATTCGGCCCTGTCCGGCCACGAGCTGATCGTGCGGGAGCTGGGGGCGACGGTCCTGGAGGAGCTCCACCACGAGTGATCCGCGGGCGGTTCCCGGAGGGATCGGGGCCGTCCGTGGCTGTCTGTGGCCGTGCAGGGCCGGACGGGTGACCGTCACCCGTCCGGCCGGAGGGAAAAGGACGGCAACGACCACCGCCGTGGCGAGGCCAAGACCGGTGGTGAACGCGTACGCTCAGGGAATACGGAGTGCGCCGCCGTACACCGGCCGGCGTACCCGTGCGCATCCCGTCGTCGACGAGCCAGGAGCTGATCCGTGATCCCCGGTGGTGGCCAGCCCGATATGCAGCAGCTGCTCCAGCAGGCCCAGAAGATGCAGCAGGACCTCGCGGCGGCCCAGCAGGAGCTCGCCGAGACGACCGTCGAGGGCTCGGCGGGCGGCGGCCTGGTGAAGGCGACGGTCACCGGGGCCGGTGAGCTCCAGGGACTCGTCATCGACCCCGGGGCGGTGGACCCGGAGGACACCGAGACCCTCGCCGACCTGGTCCTGGCCGCCGTGCGCGACGGCAACGCCGCCGCGCAGGAACTCCAGCAGCAGAAACTCGGTCCCCTCGCCCAGGGACTGGGCGGCATGCCGGGCATGCCGTTCTGAAAAGCGGTAAGGAGCGTACGGTCAGGGCGGGGACCGCGCGGAGGAGAACGAGGTCCCGGTGACGGGCCGGGAGCGGAAAGAGTGGAGTAGGCGGCCGTGTACGAAGGCGTGGTTCAGGACCTCATCGACGAGTTGGGCAGGCTGCCCGGCGTCGGTCCCAAGAGCGCGCAGCGGATCGCCTTCCACATCCTGCAGGCCGAGCCGGCGGACGTCCGCCGGCTCGCCCACGCGCTGACCGAGGTGAAGGAGAAAGTCCGGTTCTGCGAGGTCTGCGGGAACGTCGCGGAGGCCGAGCGGTGCAGGGTTTGTCAGGACCCGCGCCGCGACGCCTCGGTCATCTGCGTCGTGGAGGAGCCCAAGGACGTCGTCGCGATCGAGCGGACGCGCGAGTTCCGTGGGCTCTACCACGTGCTCGGCGGCGCGATCAGCCCGATCGAGGGTGTGGGACCGGACGATCTGCGGATACGGGAACTGCTGGCCAGGCTCGCCGACGGCGCCGTCACCGAGCTGATCCTGGCCACGGACCCCAACCTCGAAGGGGAGGCGACGGCCACCTACCTGGCGCGCATGGTGTCCCCCATGGGACTGCGTGTGACCAGGCTGGCCAGCGGCCTTCCCGTCGGAGGAGATCTGGAGTACGCCGACGAGGTCACGCTGGGACGTGCCTTCGAGGGGAGAAGACTGCTCGATGTCTGAAACCATGCGGGAAACCCCGGCAACGCCACAGACGCGGAGCCCCGACCGGAGCCCGGACGACTTCGCGGTGCAGATCGCGGACCAGATCGAGAGCTTCATCGTCGCCGTCACCGAGGTGGCCAAGGGCGACGAGCCGGACAGCGCCGTCCCCTTCCTGCTGCTGGAGGTCTCCCAGCTGATGCTGGCGGGCGGGCGGCTCGGCGCGCACGAGGACATCGTCCCGGACGAGCGGTACGAGCCGGACACCGGTCCCGAGCCGGACGTCGACGAGCTGCGCATGCGGCTCGCCCGGCTGCTGGACCCGGTGGACGTCTACTCGGAGGTCTTCGACCCGTACGCGCGCAGCGCCCCCGTCCCCTGCCGTATCTCCGACGACATCGCCGACGTCCTCACGGACCTGCGGCACGGCATGGCCCACTACCGCGCGGGGCGGGTCAGCGAGGCGCTGTGGTGGTGGCAGTTCTCGTACCTGTCCAACTGGGGGCCCACCGCCTCGGCGTCCCTGCGCGCCCTCCAGTCGCTGGTCGCCCATGTCCGGCTGGACACCCCGATGGACGAGCTGGACGGCCTGGACACCGACAGCGACGCCGAGGACCTCCGGCTGGAGGAGGAGGCGGGCGCGGTGATGGCCGCGGAGATCGCCGCCCCGCTGGGGATCAAGCCGAACGGCGACTGAGCACGTCCGGTGGCGGGCGTGGCGGGTTTCGCCGTGAGGGGCCCCGCGCCGTGGCCCGTCGCGGCCCGTCGTGACCGGGTTTCCGGGTTTCCGCCGGGCCCGGGCGGCGCGCCCCGGAGGGCGTACGGTGCCCGCCGCCCGGGTGCCGGGTGCCTCGTCCGCCGGGGCGGCTCCACCGGACTGGTCCGGGCCAGGCTGTTCCGGTTCGCCGTGACGCCGGGGTTCCGGGCACGGGGCGGGCGGGTGGGGCCCACCGGCTCGCTCCCCGCCTCCGCCCGGTACGCGCTTTCGGCATGGGTGGGGACCGCGTCGGCACCCATGGCGCCGCGGGGTTCTCCGGTGGAATCCGGGTCAGGAAACCGCGGGGGGAGAGGAAAGGATCGAGTCCACTTCCTGCTGGTGAATGACCGGCCCCTGCTTGATCGGCACCGCGACCGCCCAGGCGGCGTCGAAGTAGGAGCGGAACACCTTGGCCACTTCCGTGTTCCTGACCGAGCAGAGGGGTGAGTCATTGGCGGAGGCGAAGAAGATGACCTCGGTGTCGTCGATGATGACGAACTGCAGGCGGGGAATCTCGGAGTCGTTCCGGTAGTAACGACACGAGTATCCCTTCTTCTTCTCCCGCAGTCGGCGGCGGAGTTTCTCGACTCGCCGCGGATCGCTGAACACGAAGATCTCCCGGTAGGGGATGCGGTCCGAGGTGGAGGCGATGCACTTGTCCATGTAGGTGTGCGACAACTGTCTCCCGCTGGCGGAGAATCCGGCACTGATGTTCTTCTTCCAGGAGAGGTCGCACACGCTTTTCTGCGCCTCCAGGAGTCTCTTCCCCAGGTAGTTCTCGATCTCGACGGAGTCCTCGAACACCCGGATCTCGGGTACGCGTGCCTCCCGCTCGATCTTCCTGAGCAGGCCGAGGGCCGTCGTCTGGAAGTCCTCGGACGACATGTGGGATATGCCGATGTGCAGGCCGATGCCGGCTATCAGCACGAGAGTGACTGCCGGTACTCCTCGCCAGTTGTCGGGCAGCAGGCCGAAGAGGTCCCCCACGCTGACGGCGGCCGCCGTCAGCGTGACAACGAACAGGACCACTATGTTGATCTGCTTTACGATCGTGCGCATACGGACTCCTCCACGTTCCTGGCGCCCTACAGATTCTGTGCGAACCAGGACACGAACGACTCGGCCATGCGGTCCCAGGCTCCTTCCTCCGCGTAGGAGTGACCGACGCCGTCCAGCACTCTCAGCTGAGCGACTTCCCTCCTCATCACCGTCTGCAGGAGCCGGCTCTGCCGGACCGGGACTGTGGAATCGGCCGAGCCATGAGTGATCAGGGTGGGGACGCTGATTTCCGCGGCGCCGGCGTAGGCGTTGTTGAGCAGAGCGCTCCTGAGCACTGAGAGATCGTAGTCGAGGCTGGCCGAGTAACCCTCTTCGATCCAGGTGCCGAGGTCCTCGTCACCGCATTCGTTGACATACGCGTCGGCCAGGTGCAGCGCCGGTGACTTGAGTCCGAGGGCGCGTGCCCGGTTGACGATGTCCGGGCAGAGGAGAGCCACCGTGCCGCCGAAACTCGAACCGAAGACACCGATACGGCCACTGTCGACACCGTCCTGCCGCGCGAAGACGGAGAAGGCCGCACGGAAGTTCACGACCGCCTTGTCGACGGTCAGGTTCCGTCTTTCCCCCTCGCTGCGTCCGAGTCCCTCGAAGTCGAACACGAACGAGGCGATGCCGCGCTCGGCGAGTAGCGGGGGAAGGTTGACCCAACTGAGGCTCCTGGTGCCTTTGGGGCCGTCACCGGAGAGCATGATGACGGCGGGGTGGCGACGGGCCGACCGCTCGGCGGGGAGCATGATCCGGCCGAACAGACTGGTTTTCCCTCCTGCTCCCGTGAAGTGGAGGTCGCGCACGGAAAAACTCATGTCAAGCCTTCCTCTCGTCGAGGCCGAAGGGTTCGACGGGAACACTGTTCACCATTTCCCTCGTCGCCGGTCTTCCGGTGTTCAGGATTGCGTCCACGCAGGACAGGCCTCTCTGGAATCCGGCGCGGCGCCGACGAGTCTGGTAGTAGACCGGATGGTGTTCCAGGAAGTTCTGCCTGACAACCGATATCCCTGCCGAGTGAATGAGGCCCATGTCGTGCACCTCCTCGCTCTTTCCGCTGCCCAGCAGCAACTGGTCCGCGCCGAGCTCCCGGCATATGTGAATCAACCGTCCGGTCGCGTCGGCGGGAGCGGACAGCTCACTCGACCGGACGATCTCCGGAACCCGGATGTCGAGGAGTTCCAGGATCCGGACAACCAGGTCGATGTTGATGTCGGACACTCTTCGCTGCGGCCGTACGATGTCGCGGAGAATTTCGGAGAGCGCACCGAAGCTCTCCTCGAAGTGGCGCGCGCGTGCATAGGAGTGCATGAGAGTGCGTATGATCCGCTCGGCGCAGTCGATCTTCAGTACCACTTCGTTGCACGGCCTCGCGAAGTTCTCTCCGACCGGCAGGCCGAGCCACCGAATGTTCCCCTGCATGTCCGTGATGCGAGTTCGTTCGTAGTAGTGGCGCTTGCGGAACTGGACATCGTCCAGCAGGACGAATATCTGCACGTGGACCAGTTTGTTCAAGTAACCCAGCCATGGCAGAAAGTACGGTTGATGGGCTGCGACGCGAACGAGCGGGGACTTACCGGAATTCTGATTCCTGGGCAAGATCCCTCCAGGGCGTGAAGCACGCTCCTGGCGGCGCACGCACCCCGGGAGCGTGATGGGGCGTCATGTTATCGCTGTGTGAACCGGTGCGCTAGCTCACCCAAGAGCCCTGAGGGGGAAGTTCCTCCGGTTTGTCGAGAGGCGCAGGTCTACCTGTGGTGCCAAGAGGAAGTGATCAGTAGAAAACACCGAAGCGGATGCTTTTCGGCCGGTTATTCATACCGCCTGAACGGAAAGTTCCGTTCAGCTCCGGAGGCGTGGCTCATATGAGTAACGGCTCGAACATCTGTCGCGCTCATCGGTGAACAGGGGAATGTGGGGACGAGTCGGGAGGATTTCCGGCCGGGACCGGCTCCGGTGGCCCTGGACCCCAGGGCCGTGCACACCTTGGCCGAGTTGCCGCTCGTGTCCGCGGCCGAGGTCGTTCGATGATTGCACCGTGGCGGGGTCCGGCCGTCACCGCTGCCGTCTGCCCGGGCCGCCCGCCCGGACGCGCCGGTCCGGCGGGAGACGAGGCTTCCGCGGCGGGTGGGCGGGGCGGCCGTCACGAGAACGAGCAGTGAGCGGAAGCTCTTCTTCCCGCGCTGGGAACAGGGAGGCATCTTGTCTCTGGACGCTCTCGGCCCGCTGGACCCCGGTTCACCGCGTCGTCTGGAACGGGCCGTGGTGACCGGAGCGTCGGGCTTCATAGGCGGACATGTCGTGGCGGCGCTGCTGGCCCGGGGAACACGTGTCACGGGGATCGATCTCCGGCCTCCCGGCGGAGTTCCGGGAAGTCCGGACACTCCCGGGCGAACAGGCGGAGGTGGTTACTCGTTCGTCAGCGGGGACATCGCGTCAGACGACGTCCTGGAGCACGTCCGGCACGCGGACGCCGTGATCCACCTGGCCGGCAGGGCCGGTGTCCGCCCGTCCTGGGGCGGCGGGTTCGGTGTCTACCTGAGGGACAACGTCCTGGCCACCCAGCGTCTGCTCGAAGCATGCGTGCTCGGCCGGGTGTGCCGCTTCGTGTACGCCTCGTCGTCCTCCGTCTACGGCACGGCGGGGACTCCCGTCCCGGAGTCGGCGGTTCCGAACCCGGTATCTCCCTACGGCGCCTCCAAACTGGCCGGGGAAGGACTGTGCTCCGCGTACGGCTGTCTCCCCGGGAGCGGGACAGGCGTCGTCGTGCTTCGCTACTTCACGGTCTACGGGCCCGGGCAGCGGCCTGACATGGCGATCTCCCGGCTGATCGGCTCCGCCCTCACCGGCCGGGAGTTCAACCTGCTGGGAGACGGGAAGCAAGAACGCGACTTCACCTATGTGAGTGACATCGTGGACGCGACTCTCCGGGCGGCGGCCCTCGACCTCCGGGACGGCTCCTGCCTGCCGGAGGTCTTCAACGTGGGGACCGGAGTGCGTACGCGGATGCGTGACCTGATCGGGTTGGTCGAGGAGAGCACCGGTCGCCGTATCCGTCTGCGGTCGTCCCCGCCCGCCGCCGGGGACATGGGTTCCACCTGTGCCGACACCCGGCGCGCCGCGGCGGTGCTCGGCCACCGTTCCGCCGTCCCCCTGCGTCTGGGCATCACCCGTCAGCTCTCCGCGATGCGGGGGAGCCGCTGACTCCTTCCCCCGGAGGGGAGCAGGGGCCGGGGCGGCCGGGCGGAAAAATCTCCGGGAAATTTCCGGCGGGGCTGTCGATCCGGCCGTCTCCCGTTCGACGCACGGGTGAGAGGCGGGGAACGGCCCCGCCCGCCGGCCAGCAGAGGAGTCACCGTGCCGCGCTTCATGACCCTGATCCGTGTCGACGAGAACAACATCCCCGAGGAAGCCTTCGGCCCCGAGTTCGAGCAGCGCATGAACGCCCTGTTCGAGGAGATCACCAAGGCCGGGGTCATGCTGGACACCGCCGGTCTCACCCCGACCTCCCAGGGCACCCGGATGACCTGGTCCGGTGGGAAGGTCGGCTGCACCGACGGGCCCTTCACCGAGACCAAGGAGGTCGTCGGCGGCTACTCCATCATCCAGGCGAAGGACAAGGCCGAGGCGATGGAGTGGACCAGGCGCTTCCTGGAGATCCACCCGGTGGGCGTGACCCTCACCGCCGAGGTCCGCGAGATCGACGCGGACGGCCCGGAAGGGCCGGGCGGCGAGGGCGGTCAGGGCGGCCGGGACGCCGCCAAGGCGCCCTGCTCCTGACGCGCCCGCCCCGGCGCCGTTTGCCCCGCCGTCGCACGGCTGCTCTGATGGGTGGCCGTGACGGCAGGCAACACGGCCGGGACGGCCGCAGCAGTCGAGACGGTCGAGACGGTCTTCAGGATCGAGTCCGCGCGGATCATCGCCGGTGTCGCCCGTGTCGTGCGGGACGTCGGCATCGCCGAGGAACTCGCGCAGGACGCTCTGGTCGCCGCGCTGGAGCAGTGGCCGGAGTCGGGCGTCCCGGGGAACCCGGGCGCCTGGCTCATGGCCACCGCCCGGCGCCGCGCGATCGACCTGGTGCGCCGCCGGGAGACGTACGCGCGCAAGCTGGCGGAGGTCGGGCGGACGCTGGAGGACGCGGCCCCGCCCCCGCCCGAGCCCGCCGGGCCCGGCGACATCGACGACGACCTGCTGCGGCTGATCTTCACCGCCTGCCACCCCGTGCTGTCCGCCGAGGCCCGGGCCGCGCTGACCCTGCGGCTGCTGGGCGGGCTGACCACCCAGGAGATCGCCCGCGCCTTCCTGGCCCCGGAGCCCACCGTCGCCCAGCGGATCGTGCGCGCCAAGCGGAAACTCGCCGAGGCCCGGGTCTCCTTCGAGGTGCCGTACGGCGCCGAGCGGGACGGGCGGCTGTCGTCGGTCCTGGAGGTCATCTACCTGATCTTCAACGAGGGCTACTCCGCGACCGCCGGAGAAGACCTGTGCCGCCCGGGGCTGTGCGAGGACGCGCTGCGCCTGGCCCGCGTCCTGGCGGGCCTGATGCCCGGCGAGCCGGAGGTCCACGGCCTCGCCGCGCTGCTCGAGCTCCAGGCGTCCCGGATCCCGGCCCGTACCGGCCCCGG
Source organism: Streptomyces carminius (assembly GCF_002794255.1). Taxonomy (GTDB): domain Bacteria; phylum Actinomycetota; class Actinomycetes; order Streptomycetales; family Streptomycetaceae; genus Streptomyces; species Streptomyces carminius. Next base: position 225,557 of record NZ_PGGW01000058.1, on the reverse strand, counting down.
CGGTGAGCCGGTGCTGCTGGCCGACCAGGACCGCACCAGGTGGAACCGCATGCTGATCCTGCGCGGTCTGGAGGCGCTGCGGCGCTCGGGTCCCGGGCCGCACGGCCCGTACGCCCTCCAGGCCGCGATCGCCGCCTGCCACGCGCGGGCGGTGCGGTACGAGGAGACGGACTGGGCGATGATCGCGGCGCTCTACGGCCGGCTGGCGGCCCTGATCCCCTCCCCGGTGGTGGAGCTGAACCGGGCGGTCGCCGTCTCGATGGCCGAGGGCCCGGCGGCCGGACTGGAACTGGTGGACACGCTGGCCGGTGAGCCCGCCCTGACCGGCTACCACCTGCTGCCGAGCGTGCGCGGCGACCTGCTGACGCGGCTGGGGCGGGGCGCGGAGGCGCGGGCCGAGTTCGAACGGGCGGCGTCCCTGACGCGCAACGCGCGGGAGCGGGAGCTGCTGCTGGCGAAGGCCCGACGCGCGTTCACCTGATCGGGTGAACCCTAGGGAGCCCGGGCGACCCCGGGCGGGTCCGCGCGAACCCGGTTCCCCCCGGAGCTCAAGGGCCGGGATCCGGGCCCCGGGATTCGAGCGCTGCTCTGAAGGAATGGGTGGGTCGGTAGAACCCACCCACCCTCCCCGCACGGTGCTCACCTGTACGTATGACTTTCGGTCCGCGGGAGGAAACGGAGCGTCGCGGCGCGGTGGCGTGCCGCCATACGCAAACGGCCCCCGGCGGTGCTAGCAACACCGGCCGGGGGCCTGACCAACACGATCGAACAGGACTCGATCCATGGCTTCCCCCGACTGTAGCGTCACTTCGCCCGCAGACAAGCACCCCATGGCGTCACCCGGTTACGGAAAGCGCTCGGTGCCCGGCCAACTGCCGCGCGGCGCACACGACTTCGATCACCTGCCGCGGCGCGAGGCGTCCATCGCCGGCTATCTCGACCGGCTGCCCGAGGGAGCCGACATCTCGGTGAAGACGCTGGCCAGGGTCCTGCCGGACTACGGCCAGTACGCCCTGTCCACGGCGCTGCGGCGGCTGTCGGAGGCCGGGCACCTGCGGCGCGGCCGGGAGCACGTCCGCGGCACCGGCAGCCCCCGCTGGGTCACCCGGACGTACTTCTCCCGGACGGCGCGCGACGACACCTGGTGGGTGGCGTATCTGACGGGGGAGCGCCCGGAGTGCGGCCCCGCGCCTGCGGCGTCGGCGGACGGCGGCTCCGCGCCGGAGCCCGAAGGCGGCCCCGGGCCCGTACGGCCGCCGCTCTCCCGGGCGTACGGGGTGCTGGCCGGGCTGGGGCGCGCCGAGCCGCGGCTGGCGCTGTCGGCCGCCGAGTGCGGGGCGCTGGCGCCGCTGGCCGGGCACTGGCTGGCGCGCGACGCCGACGAGCGGCGGCTCGTCCACGCCCTGACGGCCGGGCTGCCGCCCGAGGTGCACCACCCGGCCGCCCTCGTCCGCCGCCGCCTGACGGACAAGCTCCCGCCCGAGCCTTCGCCCGTACCCGGGCAGGGGCCCGGGTCCGCCGCCGTCCCGGCCGGGCTGCGGCTGGCGGAGTGCACGACGTGCGGTGTCCCGGGCCGCCCCGATGCGCTGCCCGGCGGTCTGTGCCGGGGCTGCCGCGGTGTGCCCCCGCCCCGCGCGGCGGGCCCGGCACCCGCCGAGACCCGGGAGCGCGTCGACCGCCTGCGCGCCGCCGCGCGCGGAAGTGATCGGAGCTTTGTATGACCGTGCAGATCGAGAGGGCCGGGACCGGGGCACCATGGAGTCGAGGAGGCGACGCCATGACCCCTGGAACCGCTGACCGGCCGCAGATGCTCGTCGAGGAGTTCGAGCAGCTCGCCCGCACGGCGCCGGAAACCGTGCGGCTGGAGTTCGTCAACGGAAAGCTGGAGGTCAAGCCGGTGCCGGACGGTGATCACGGGGCAATCGTCATGTGGCTCCTCAAGCAGTGCATGCAGCAGCGCCCCGAGCTGGCTCTGTACCCGGAGCAGGGACTCAGGGTCGAGAAGTACCGCGGCGGCCGGGTCCGGCCGGACGACTCCCTCGCACCCGAGGACCACTTCGTCGGTCAGGGCGAGTGGGCCGAGCCCGACGGCGTGCTGATGACGGTCGAAGTCACGTCGTACGACGCGGACACCGACCGGCGTGACCGGGTGGAGAGGCGCGACGGGTACGCGGCGGCGGGCATCCCCGTGTACCTCCTGGTCGACCGCGACGACCACAGCCTCACCGTGCACTCCGAGCCGGAGGGCGGCACGTACCGCACCCGGACGACCCGGCCGTACGGCGCGGTCGTCGAGCTTCCCGCCCCGGTCGGGATCACGCTGAAGACGGAGCGGCTCAAGGACTACGCCCGCTGAGCCCCGCTGAGCCCCACTGAGCCCCGCCGGGATCCGCCCCCGCTCCGCCCTTGACTTCGAGAGCGCTCCAATCCGTAGCGTCACGGCATGACCACTCCACAGCCACAGCCACAGCGCAGGATCGGATCGGGTTTCGGGGCGACGAGCACGGCGGAGGAGGTGCTGGCCGGGATCGACCTCACCGGGAGGCTCGCGGTCGTCACCGGCGGCTACTCGGGCATCGGACTGGCCACGACACGGGCGCTGGCCCGCGCGGGCGCCCGGGTGGTGGTGCCCGCCCGGCGGCCGGAGGCCGCGCGGGAGGCCGTCGCCGGGATCGCGGGCGCGGCGGTGGAGGTCGAGGTCGAGGTCGAGGAGCTGGACCTGGCCGACCTCGACAGCGTCCGCGCCTTCGCGGAGCGTTTCCTCGCCTCCGGGCGCGGCATCGACATCATGATCAACAGCGCCGGGATCATGGCCTGCCCGGAGACCCGGGTCGGGCCGGACGGCTGGGAGGCCCAGTTCGCGGTCAACCACCTCGGCCACCACGCCCTCGTCAACCGGCTGTGGCCCGCGCTCTCCCGGGCGGGCGGGAGCGGCGGGGCCGCCGGGGCGCGGGTGATCGCGGTCTCCTCCACCGGCCACCAGGGCTCGGACATCCGCTGGGACGACCCGCACTTCGAGCGCGGCTACGACAAGTGGCAGGCGTACGGGCAGGCGAAGACGGCGAACGTGCTGTTCGCCGTGCACCTCGACGCGCTCGGCCGGGAGTCCGGCGTACGGGCCTTCTCCGTGCACCCCGGCGTCATCGCCACCGAGCTGGGGCGCCATCTGACGGACGGGGAGATGGTCGCCATGGGGTTCATGAAGGAGGACGGCACCTGGGCGGACTTCTTCCGCACCCCCGAGCAGGGCGCGGCGACCCAGGTGTGGGCGGCCACCTCGCCGCGGCTGGCCGGTACGGGCGGCGCCTACTGCCAGGACTGCGACATCGCCGAGTACGCCGAGCCCGGTGCGGAGGGGTACACCGAGGGGGTGCGGGAGTACGCCGTCGACCCGGCGGGCGCGGCACGGCTGTGGGCGCTGTCGGCGGAGCTGACGGGGGTGGACGCCTTCGCCCGCTGACCGCTGACCGCTGACCGCTGACCGGCGGGCGCGGCGGGTACGGCTGCGTGCGGGCGGTCTGCCGTGGCCGGTGCGGGTCCTGACCGCGCCCGTACCGGCCCCCGGACGGTGTGTCCGGGGGCCGGTACGGGCGTCGGCCGGGGCGGGCGGGGCCCGGGCCCGTCACAGCCGACCCGTCACGGCCGGAAGACCGCCCGCACGCAGCCGTCCTTCTTGTGCTTGAACATGTCGTAGCCCGCGGGGGCGTCGTCCAGGGACATGGGATGGGTGGCCAGGTGGGAGGTGCTGATCTCGCCCCCGGCGATACGGTCCAGCAGCATCGGGATGTAGCGCTGGCCGTGCATCTGGGCGCCGCGCAGGGTCAGCCCCTTGTTGACCACCATGCCCAGCGGGAACTTGTCGACCGCCCCGGCGAAGACGCCCAGCACGAAGACCGAGCCGCCCTTGCGGCAGGCGTGGATCGCCTGGCGCACGGCGGTGGGCCGGTCCGTCTGGAGCCGGAGCTGGTGCTTGACCTGGTCGTAGAGGTGGTCGGGGCCGGTGCCGTGGGCCTCCATGCCGACCGCCTCGATGCACACGTCCGGACCCCGCCCGCCGGTCCGCTCGCGCAGCTCGGCGGCGACGTCGGTGGTGGTGTAGTCGATGGTCTCGGCGCCGGTGTGCTCCTCGGCCATCGCCAGCCGCTCGGGGATCCGGTCGATGCAGACGACGCGCTCGGCGCCCTTGAGGACCGCCGCCCGCGCCGCCATCTGCCCGACCGCGCCGCAGCCCCACACCGCGACCACGTCGCCCGGTTTCACCCCGCCCAGATCGGCGCCCATCCAGCCGGTGGGCACCGAGTCGGAGGCGAACAGCGCGCTGGTGTCGTCGACGCCCTCGGGGACGGTGAACGCCCCGTGGTCGGCGAAGGGCACCCGCACGTACTCGGCGTGGCTGCCGCGGATGCCGCCCATGGCGTGCGAGTAGCCGAAGATCCCGGCGGTCTCGTAGCCGAAGAGGGCCTGGCCGATGCCCGGATTGGTGTTGCTGTTGTCGCACAGCGACCACAGGTCGTTCTCGCAGTACCAGCAGTTGCCGCAGCCGATGAACGAGCACACCACGACCCGGTCGCCGGTCTTGTGGCGGTGCACCCCGGGGCCGGTCTCCACCACCTCGCCGACGAACTCGTGCCCGATCACGTCGCCGGCCTGCATGGCCGGGATGTAGCCGCCGATCAGGTGCAGGTCGGAGCCGCAGGTGGTGCTCGCCAGCAGCTTCACGATCATGTCCTGGTCGTTGCGGATCTCCGGATCGGGGACCTGCTCGACGGACAGCTTGTTCACGCCCTCCCAGCAGACCGCCCTCACAGCACTCCCTCCCCGCCGGCGCGCCGGGTGGCCAGCCCGACGAGCCTGCTGCCCAGGGTCTCCTCCCGGGCGGTGGGCACGTCCGGGCGCAGTACCTCGCCCGTCTCCAGCAGCGCCTTGGCCTGCCGCAGCGCCTGCCGTACCGGTTGGCGCGGGTCCTCGCCCGCGAGCCGGGCGGGCAGCGAGTACTGGGCGGGCTGCGCCCTGACGGGCGTGCTCCCCTCGCGCAGCCGCGCCGCCAGCTCGGTGCCGCGGCCGCCGGGGGCGGGCCGTACGGCGACCTCCAGATCGTCGCCGAACTCGTCCAGCGGGCGGGGCGGCCGGCCGCCGTCGGGCAGCACCGCCTGGGGCGGGCGGTTGACGGTGACGACCAGCCACCGCTCGCCCCGCCGGACGTCCGCCGGCGGGGACGCGAGTTTGCGCAGGGCCACCGCGCCCGCCCCGGCACCGGCGAGGACCAGCGCTGTGCGCGCCGCGTGTTTCATGGGTTCTCCGCCTCTCGTCCGGCCGCACACGGGTGTACGTCTGCCGCGCATGCCGCCTTCCTGCTGTTTCAGGGGGGCCGGGGTACCCGTGTCCGGTGGCTCCATGCGCCCGCCGGACACGGCCGGTCGGAGCCTGGAGAGCGTTCTCTCACTCGTGCGGGTGACGGAGAACGGAAGCGGCTGGGTAGTGTGATGAAGTCGGCGAGGATCTGCCTCATGGGAGCAGTGATGAGTGTCGAGCCCGAGTACGCGTGGCCGCGACCGCCGGCGGGCGGATACACCGCCGACGATCTGGACCGGCTGCCCGATCTGCCCCCCCACACGGAGCTGATCGACGGGAGCCTCGTCTTCGTGAGTCCGCAGACCAAGTTCCACATGCGCGCCATGCGTGTGCTTGAGCACAATCTTCTCCTGGCCGCGCCGCCCGAACTGGAAGTCGTCCGTGAGATGACCGTAACCCTGGGGGAACGCGACCGCCCGGAGCCGGATGTCATGGTGACCAGGTCTGACGCGGACACCGGTCCCCGCCAGACCAGCTACCGCCCCGAGGACGTCGTCCTCGCCGTCGAGGTGGTGTCGGAGGACTCCCGGGCGCGGGACCGGGAGACCAAGCCGCGCAAGTACGCGGCGGCCGGCATTCCGCACTTCTGGCGGATGGAGGAGGACGGCGGGCGGCCGGTCGTCTACGTCTTCGAGCTGGAGCCCGCCACCCGCACCTACGCCGTGACCGGCATCCACCACGACCGGCTCAAGGTGACCGTGCCGTTCGAGCTGGACATCGACCTGACGGCGGTCGCCCGGCGCTGAGCCGCCCGCGGTCCCGGGGCGGGCACGGCGGGGGTCAGGCGCCGCCGCGCGACCGGTAGTCGGTCGCTCCGGTGTGGGTGGGCTCCTTCTGCTTGCGGGGGATGAGTCCGAGGAGCCCGAGCAGACCGAGCAGGCCCCACAGACCCGCGTTGCCGCCGCCGTCGTCCTCCTCCCCGTCCTGGGCGAGGATCATCGGTGCCGCCGCGACGGGGGTGTCCGCCGTTTCGGCCGGTGTCTGGGCGACCGCCGACGAGACCGGGGCGAGAGAGAGGACGAGAGCGGTGGCCGCTGCTGTCGCGATCTTGCGCATGAGCTGTCCCTGTGTTGTCGCGGTGAGTCCGGCGGACGGCCGTGAGCCGCCCGGCGCGGACCTTTCACCCCATCGCCGCACGCCCCTCCGGACACGTCCACCGCAGGAGGGGAGGCGTAGGCCGTCCGGGTGAAAAGGGCGGGCGCTCCCGCTCGCGTGCAAACGGACACGGGTTCCCGGAATGTGAGCTGCCTAACGTTTCACCGGCGTTTCCGTGTGAGGACGCCCGGCACCGGGCATGGGTGGCCGCTGAGCCGGTGCGACGTGGCGCCGCGCCACCACTGCCCGTGGGCGGAACATCTCACGATGTGGTAGAGGCGGGGTCGAAAAGGCCTGCTCGGTAAACTGGAACGACCGCTGGGTTCCTGTACGGGAGCCCCGGAAGACAAAGTTACGAGGAGCGCACGTGGGCCTTGTCGTGCAGAAGTACGGCGGCTCCTCCGTTGCCGATGCCGAGGGCATCAAGCGCGTCGCCAAGCGAGTCGTCGAAGCCAAGAAGAACGGCCACCAGGTGGTCGTCGTGGTTTCGGCGATGGGTGACACTACGGACGAGCTGATCGATCTCGCTGGAGAGGTGTCCCCGGTAGCGTCGGGGCGCGAGTTCGACATGCTGCTGACAGCCGGGGAGCGGATCTCCATGGCGCTGCTGGCGATGGCGATCAAATCCCTGGGACACGAGGCGCAGTCGTTCACCGGCAGCCAGGCCGGTGTCATCACCGACTCCGTCCACAACAAGGCCCGCATCATCGACGTCACACCGGGCCGCATCAAGACCGCTCTGGACGAGGGCAACATCGCCATCGTCGCCGGCTTCCAGGGCGTGTCGCAGGACAAGAAGGACATCACCACCCTGGGCCGGGGTGGCTCGGACACCACCGCGGTGGCGCTGGCCGCCGCGCTGGACGCCGAGGTCTGCGAGATCTACACCGACGTGGACGGCGTGTTCACCGCCGACCCGCGGGTCGTGAAGAAGGCCCGCAAGATCGACTGGATCTCGTTCGAGGACATGCTGGAGCTGGCCAGCTCCGGTTCCAAGGTGCTGCTGCACCGCTGCGTCGAGTACGCACGCCGTTACAACATCCCGATCCACGTCCGCTCGTCCTTCTCCGGACTGCGGGGCACATGGGTCAGCAATGAACCGCAGGGAGACCAGCCGATGGAGCAGGCGCTCATCTCGGGTGTCGCGCACGACACCTCCGAGGCGAAGATCACGATCGTCGGGGTGCCCGACAAGCCGGGCGAGGCCGCCAAGATCTTCCGGGCGATCGCGGACGCCGAGCTGAACATCGACATGGTGGTGCAGAACGTCTCCGCCGCGTCCACCGGACTGACCGACATCTCCTTCACCCTCCCCAAGACCGACGGCCGCCGCGCCATCGAGTCGCTGGAGAAGGCCAAGGGCGGCATCGGCTTCGACTCGCTGCGCTACGACGACCAGATCGCCAAGATCTCCCTGGTCGGCGCCGGGATGAAGACCAACCCGGGGGTGACCGCGACCTTCTTCGAGGCGCTGTCGGGCTCCGGGGTCAACATCGAGCTGATCTCCACCTCCGAGATCCGCATCTCGGTCGTGACCCGCAAGGACGACGTCAACGAGGCCGTGCGGGCCGTGCACACCGCGTTCGGCCTGGACAGCGACAGCGACGAGGCCGTCGTCTACGGGGGCACCGGGCGATGACCCCCGCCGCCTCGGGCGTCCCGCGCTCCGGGGATCGCGCCGGCCGGCCCACCCTGGCCGTCGTCGGCGCGACCGGCGCGGTGGGCACCGTGCTGCTCGGGCTGCTGTCGGAGCGCGCGGACGTCTGGGGCGAGATCCGGCTGGTCGCCTCGCCCCGGTCCGCGGGCCGCAAGCTGACCGTGCGCGGTGAGCAGACCGAGGTGCTCGCCCTGGGCGAGGAGGTCTTCGAGGGCGTGGACGTCGCGATGTTCGACGTGCCCGACGAGGTCGCCGCCCGGTGGGCGCCCGTGGCGGTCGCCAGGGGCGCGGTGGTGGTGGACAACTCCGCCGCGTTCCGGATGGATCCGCGGGTGCCGCTGGTCGTTCCCGAGGTGAACGCCCACGCGGCCCGGAGCCGCCCGCGCGGCATCATCGCCACCCCCGACTGCACCACCCTGACGATGATCGTCGCGCTGGGCGCCCTGCACGCCGAGTGGGGTCTGGACGAGCTGGTCGTCTCCTCGTACCAGGCCGTCTCCGGAACCGGGCAGCGGGGCGTGGACACCCTGCGCGAGCAGCTCTCCGCCGTGGCCGGCACCGCGGTGGGCACCCAGCCCGGCGATCTGCGCCGGGCGGTCGGCGACCGCACCGGCCCGTACCCGGCGCCGATCGCGCTCAACGTGGTGCCCTTCGCCGGTACGGCGGCGCGGGACGGCTGGACCACCGAGGAGCTGAGGATCCGCGACGAGTCGCGGAAGGTCCTCGGACTGCCGCGGCTGCGCGTCACCGCGACGTGCGTCCGTGTCCCCGTGGTCACCACCCACTCGCTGTCCGTCCACGCCCGCTTCGAGAACGAGGTGTCGGTGGCCGCGGCCCACGAGATCCTGGCGAGCGCGCCGGGCGTGGTGGTGTGCGACGACCCGGCCGCGGGCGAGTTCCCCACCCCGGCCGACGCGGTGGGCACCGACCCGGCCTGGGTGGGGCGGGTGCGGCGCTCGCTGGACGATCCGCGGGCGCTGGAGTTCTTCGTGTGCGGCGACAACCTGCGCAAGGGGGCCGCGCTCAACACCGCGCAGCTCGGCGAGCTGCTCGCGGTGGAGTCGGCGGCCGGCCGCGGCTGACGGGAGCGGCGGCCGGCGGCGGGTGCGGGGTCCGGAAGATCCCGGTATCGGCCATCCGGTGTGTGTCCGGTGTGTATCCGGTGCGTCCCCTGCGCACGCCCGGCGCGGGACCGTGAAGGAGTCGTAATGAAGCCACGCCCCGCAACCGCTTGATCCGGACCAACGTTCTGAACGAGGATTTTGCCTTCGCGCATCCGGAACCGCGGTCCGGGCGCGGGCGTCTTCACCTTCCTGCCGGAGAACCCTGCCGGAGACGAGGACGCCGAGGTGGCGGTGCGGAGGAAGAGGTGGTGCGCATGTGGTTCTTCGAATCGTCGTCGACAACGGCGGCCCACGCGTACAACCCTGACGGGGGGCAGTGTGTCCAACTGGCGTGGCAGAGGTACTCGGAATCGCGACGGCGCCCGCACGGATCCCCGAACGGGGCGGTGCGGCGGGCAGGGGCATGCCCGTGACCGTTCCCTGGCAGGCGTCCCGTCCGGCACCGGCACCGGCGCCGACGGCCACCTCGCTTCCCACGCGGCCGACGGACGCTGACGGCGCGATGGCGATGGCAGCGGGCACCACAGTCGACCACCTCACCGAGACCTACCGCGCCCACTACCGTTCCCTGCTGGGGCTCGCCGCCCTGCTCCTCGACGACACCGCCTCCTGCGAGGACGTCGTGCAGGAGGCGTTCATCCGGGTCCACTCGGCGCGGGCCCGGGTGCGGGAGCCGGAGAAGACCCTGGCCTACCTGCGCCAGACGGTCGTCAACCTCTCCCGCTCCACACTGCGCCGCCGCATCCTGGGGCTCAAGCTGCTCTCCAAGCCGATGCCGGACATGGCCTCGGCGGAGGAGGGCGCCTACGCGCGGATCGAGCAGGACGAGTTGAAGAAGGCGCTGCGCAAGCTCCAGCGCCGCCAGCGCGAGGTGCTCGTCCTGCGCTACTTCGCGGACATGACCGAGGCCCAGGTCGCCGAGGCGCTCGGCATATCGCTGGGCTCGGTCAAGGCGTACGGTTCGCGGGGCATCGCGGCCCTGCGGGTCGCGATGGGGGCGCCCGCATGAGCGGCGACAGCCGGCCCGGGGAACAGCGCGAACCGCACGGGGCGCACGGTCCCGCGCCCGGCACCGAACCCGGCACCGTCCCCGGCTCCGATTCCGGCTCCGATTCCGGCCGGGACCCCGGCGGCGACCGCCGCCGGGCGGGAGACGACACCCCGGCGGTCCCGGGGCGGGACGACCGGGCCGCGGAAGACACCCCGGACGACCGGACCCCGGACGGGCCGGACCTGCTGGAGCTGGACGAGCGGTCGCTGCGGCTGCTGCTGCGGGACGTGGTGCAGGACGTCGAGCCGTCCCCGGACGCCCTCGACCGCATCCACCGGGCCGTACCCGCCCGCCGGGCCCGCCGCCGCCAGCTGGCGGTCGGCGCGGTCGCGGCCGGCCTCGTCGCAGGCTTCGCCGTCCCCGTCCTGACGCAGAGCGGTGTCGTCTCCCGGGTCCTGGACGGCACCAGCACCAGCGCCGCCGACGACACCCGGCGGGACGGCGGCTCCGCGACCGACGACCACGGCGGCGACTCCGACCGCGTCGAGGCCGGCGGAGACCTCCGGGACGGCGAGGAGACGGCCGGCGCGCCCGGCGGGGAGGGCTCCCCCGGGGACGGCCGCCCGGCCGAGCCCGGCACCGACGACACCCTCGCCCCCGTCTCCCCGGCCTGCCTGCGCTCCCAGCTCGACGACGGCGGCACCGGCGCGGAGCCCGCCGACGCCGACGGGCAGGTGTACGGGGTGTTCCGGATCACCAACGTCTCCGACTCCTCCTGCCGGATCACCGGCCCCGACACGGTCAGCGCCACGGTGCTGGGCGGCACCGGGGACGGCGACGTCACCGTGGTCCACCACACCGGCGGGAGCCGGGCGACCAGGCTGCCCGACCCCGGGCCGGCACCGGACTCGGTCGTTCTGGCGCCGGGCCGGTCGTACGAGGTGCGGTTCGCCTGGGTGCCGGACGAGGGCGGCGCCCCCGGCTGCCTCCCCTCCTCCGACCCGAGCCCGGCGCCCAGCTCCGGCACCGGTGGCGGAGCCGGCACCGGCGACGGCTCCGGTACCGGCGGTACGGACGGCGACGGCGGCGACGGCGGTACCACCGGCGAGACCGGCGACGGCACCAGTACCGGCACCAGTACCGGCGCCGGGGGCGGGGACGGCACGGAGGGCGGCGACGCCCTTCCGGAGGAGAGTCCGGGCGGCACCGGTACGAACGCCGCCACCCCCCAGCTCGGGTACGACACCGGCGGCCCCGGCGGCGGCACCGCCGCCTCGCCCACGGTGCTCCTGCGCTACGTACCGGCCGCCGGGGAACCGCGCATCGGCCGCGTCGAGATCGCGACCGCCTGCGCCGGGACGGTGTACCGCACCGGACCGCTCCAGGCGAAGTGACGGCGGCCCGCCCGGCGGCGCGCGGCGGGGGCGGCGGGGAGCCGGCCGGTCCGTCCCCGTACCGTTGAGGACGTGTACCGGTTCCTGCTGACGCCGCGCTGGTGGGCGATCAACGTCTTCGTCCTGCTGTCGATCCCCTTCTGCCTCTTCATGGGGAGCTGGCAGCTGGGCCGCTTCGAGGACCGGGTGGACACCCACCAGGTCCGGCAGGAGCGGTCCGAGGCGCGGTCCGGCGCGGGTGCGCGGTCCGCGGCCAGGCCGCTGGAGGAGCTGCTGCCCCTCACCGAGGAGACCGTGGGGGAGCGGGCCCGGGCCACCGGCCGCTACGACACCGACCAGGAGTTCCTCGTACCCGGGCGCCGGATCGAGGACCGCGAGGGCTTCTACGTGCTGACCATGCTGCGTACCGGCGACGGCCCGGCCCTCCCCGTCGTCCGCGGCTGGCTGCCCGGCGCGGCGGATCCGGCGCGGGTGCCCGCGCCGCCCGGCGGCGAGGTGACCGTGACCGGCGCGGTCCAGGCCCCGGAGACCCAGGGTTCCAGGGGCGTGAGCGTCGGTGGCGCCCTGCCGGCCGGGCAGCTCGGCATCATCAGCGCGGCCACCCTGGTCAACATGGTGCCGTACGAGGTGCGCGACGTGTGGATCACCGTCGAGCGGCCGCGGGAGCCGATGGCGGCCGTGCCGCCGGTCGCGCCGGCCGGCGCCGGGCTGGATCTGAAGGCGTTCCAGAACCTGGGCTACACCGCCCAGTGGTTCGTCTTCGCGGGCTTCGTGGTCTTCATGTGGTACCGGCTGTTCCGCCGTGAGGCGGAGAGCGCGCACGATCTCGCCCTCGGTCTCCCGCCCGAGCCCGGTACCGAACCCGGCACCGGCGGGGATTCCGCTCCCGGCCCCGGTGACGAGGCTCTCGTACGGCTCGACGGCAGGACGCCGCCGGGCCCCTGAGGCCGGGGGCGGGACCCCGGTCCGCATCCGCCCGGCCCGCCGGCCGGAAGCGCGTCACGTTCCGGGTGCGCGGCCACCGGCCGGTACGTGCCGTTGCCGTTGTCCGGCGGGCTCGGCCGGGCACTGCGCGCGGGCGGGGCGACCACCACCGCACGTCCGGACGTCCGCGGCAGCGTGCCGTTCGCCGTCCGGCTGGGAGAACGGCGGTGACGAGCGCGGGGCGCGGTGCCGCCGCCATGTCGAGCGCGGACGCTCCCGCCGTCCGGTGCCGCGCGCCCCCAGGGGTCGGGTCTACCGCACCTCGACCGCCGGGCCGTCCCGGTGCCGCCGCAGCCGGTCCAGCGCCTCGTCCACCTGCTCCCGCAGCTCACCGGGCACACCGTCCCGGTGGACCGTCAGCGTGGGGCGGGGATCCCGGGTGAAGCGGACGTACGGCACCGCCGGGTCGGCCGCGTCCTCCACGAGCCGCCGGACCGCACGGGCGTAGCCGCCGCCGCCGTTGCCGCTGTCGCACAGCTCGGCGGGCAGCTCGTACCGCCGCCAGCCCACCGGGGGGCCGGAGACGGGGAACACCAGCCGGGGGTCCGCCCGGCCCGCCCGTCCGCCGTCCCCGCCGGCGCCCTCCGTCCCGTCCTCCTCTCGTTCCTCCTCCCGTTCCTCCTCCCTTTCCTTCTCCGCCCGTGCGATCCGGCGGCGCAGCTCGTCCTCGGCCTGCCGGGGGGTGAGGACCGGTATGCCGTGGTCCCGTACGGCCTTGAGCCCTGCCGCCCGTGCGACGTCCACGGTGACGACCAGGTCGGTGCTCTTCGAGACGGCGGTCCCGACGGTGGCGCCGTGGCGCCCGGCCCAGGCCGCCACGGCCCGCACCTCCGCGTCCTCGCCGCGCGGCACCAGCCGTACGCCGCTCAGCTCCTCGTGGACGGGAGGCAGTTCGCGGGCGAGCTCCGGCACGTCCAGGAGCCGGGCCAGCCCGTGGAGCCGCCGGGCCGCCTCCTCCGGCACCGGGCTCCCGGCCCGGCGGAGCGCGACGCGCCACACCTCGCGGTGCAGGGCCCGCAGCGACTCCTGGCCGAAACCGGCCCGGCCCATCAGAGCGCCCAGTTCGGCGGCACCGTCCCAGGTGACACGGCCGCTTCGGGCGAGACGTGCCTCCAGCGCCGCGCGGTACGCCGCCGCGCCCGCCGGATCCGGCACCGTACGCGCCCTGACCGGCAGGGAACGGCACAGCCCGGCGAGGTCGCCCCGGCGCCCCGTGGCCGGGTAGGCGCGCGGCACGGCGCGCACGCCGCCGTCCCCGCCGTCCCCACCGGGCGGTATCGGCGGGGGCGGCCATACGGGGGCCGGCCGCAGCACGAGCCGGCCTGGCGCCGCGGCCAGCAGGGTCGTCAGCGCGGCCGCCGTGTTGCGGGCGTCGGCGAGCGCGACGTGCTCGGTGCGGGGCCACCGGCCCGACAGGCTCCGCACCGCGCCCGGCAGCCGGTACGCGCGCCAGTCGAGCTGGGCGCGGAAGGCGGTCACCGTGCACAGCCCGGGCAGGCCCGGCTCCGGTGGCGTCCCCGGCGGCGTCCCGCCCAGCCGGCCGAACTCCGCGGCCAGGAACCGCTCCTCGAAGGGCAGGTTGTGCGCGACCGTCACGGCGCCGTGCAGCAGCCGGAGCAGGGTGTCCGCGAGCTGCCCGAACGTCGGCGCCCCGGCGACGTCCCCGTCCCCGATCCCGTGGTGGTCGGCGGTCTCCTTCGGAATGCTCCGGCCGGGGTCCACCAGCGAGGAGAACTCCTCGACGACCTCGCCGTCCCCCCGGACGCGCACCACCGCGATCTCGCACACCCGGTGGCCGTGCCGGGGGTCGAGGCCGGTCGTCTCCAGGTCCACCACCGCGTACTCCGGCTCCAGGGCGTCGACGCCCTCGCCCGGTACGAGACCGCCCTCGTCCCGTACGAGGTGAACGGTGCGGAACATGGCACTCCCCGTAGTCGGTGTAATCGGCGTAGCAGTCTCTCCCGGCGGCCGGTCCCGTGCCGGCCGCCGCCACCCATCCTGCCCGCCGCCCCTGACACCGGCACACGGACCCGGCGGCGGCACCGGCCCCACGTCCACCGGGACGGATTCCGGTCAGGCGGACGTCCGGCACCCGTCCGTCACCCGCCCGTCCCGGCGATACGCCCCATTCGGCCGAGCGTCCGCGCCAGCAGCTTCCGCTCCCCCAGTTCCCCCCGGGCGTGGAGCAGGAAACTCGCCGGCCCCGCCGCCCCGAGGAGTTCCTCCTTCTGCTGCCGGGTGCTCTGCCGGACGGTCAGCAGCCCCAGGGCGGTGGCCGTCGTCCCCGCGACCACCGGCTGCCCGGCGAGCCAGGCGCCACCGGCCAGGGTCAAGGTGGCGGGAAGCTGCGTCCTGACGTTGACCGCCATGGTCGCCGCGCCCAGCCGCAGCTCCTGGAGGTGGCGGCGCAGCGCCTTGAGGGGGAGCGCGAAGCGGCTCTCCACCTCGTCCCTCAGATACTGCTCCAGGATCCTCGGGTCACTGATCCCGGCGAGCTCCGAGAGTTCGGCCGCCGCCTGGTCCACCGCGCGCCCGAACTCCAGGAACTCCCGCTCGTGGCGTCTGCGGAGCGCCACGATCCGCTGGACCGGAACCCGGTCGAGGTGTTCGGGGACGACGAGGTTCAGGGCGAGGAGGGCCACCCGCTGGGCGAGTTCGGTCCCGCGCTCCGGGGCCGCGGCCTCCGGGTTTCCGGGGTCCGGTGTTCCGGGCCCCACCGGCCCGAAGCCGTCCAGCAGTGCCTCCGCGATCCGGTCCGCGGACCAGCCGTTGGCGACCGCGTAGGCGTGGGGGCGGTCGGTGGTGAGCTGGAGCCTGTTGGCCGCCGCCACGTCCTCGGCCGGCACGCTCGTGTACACCGCCACCAGCCGCTCGTCCATGACCACCCACCGCCGGTCCGCCTCGTGCGACAGGTCGATGCGGCCCCTGACGGCCAGCCCGGCGTCCACCAGGGCGTCCACGACCTCCGGCCGCAGTTGGTCGTGGTGCACGGCGCCCGGGGCCGGCCCCGGGCCCGGTCCCGGGCCACCGGGCCGCGCCGCATGCCGGAGGCGTGCCGCGTCCTCCTGTCCGACACCGAGGCGGGGGCGGAGCGCGTCGGCGTGTCCGGACACCAGTTCCAGGAAGCGCGGCGCCACCGAGGCCACGGAGGCCCCGGGGGAGAGGCGCTCGACGAAGCCCAGCTCACCGGTGAGCACCTTCACCGTCTCGGAGTCGCGGGTCGCGTAGTCCTCGGGCACCATGCGCACGATGCGCGGCCAGTACAGCGCGGCGGCCTTGAGCCACCGGTCGTCCCGGACGTGGAAGTACGGGTGGTACAGGCCGTAGCTGCGCTGCCCCGCTCCGGGGGGAGCCGGCGTGCCGGTCACCGGGAGGCACCTCCTGGCCGCTCCAGATGCCGGTCGAGCGCCGCGCGGCTCCCGGAGTGCAGCGACCGGTAGACGGCCGCGTCCCCGGCCAGGCCGCGCTCCCCGGCGTACTGGGCGCACAGCGCGGACCTGTGGAGGGTGACGAGGGTGCGGAACAGGTCCCGCGCGCGCCGGTCCTCGCCCTCGTCGGACGCCACGGTGCTCACGTGGTCGCGGTTGCTGTTGAGCATGACGGCCTCGACGACGTGTGTCGGCTCGTCCCGGCCCCCGCGGCCCGCGGTGTTCCGGGTCAGCCGGAGGATCTGGAAGAAGGGGCCGCGCAGCAGCACCTCCTTCTCGTAGGGGTAGTCGGAGAGCCGGTCGATCGGCACCGCGCACATGGAGGTGACCGTGCCGCGGGGGAAAGCCGCCCGGTAGACGTCCAGCAGTTCGGCGGGGAGGCCCGCGACACGGATCTCCCAGAGGAGGGGGTGCCGCCCGGGATGCCTCCTGGCCTGCTCCAGTGCGAACGCCAGGGCGCTCGCGCGGTCCGTACTGGCCGACGCCATGGCCAGGGGGATGGACAGATAGCGCTGGTCCACCGGGCCGGAGGCCAGTTCGGCGAACCTGCCCAGCTGGGCGTCCGAGACGCACATGCCGCGGTGGACCACGCCCTCGAAGTTGTCCGCGTGGGTGTGCCGGTGCCGGTAGTTGAACAGGTCGATGCTCAGCAGCTCGACCAGGAAGGCCGCGCTGCGCAGCGCCTTAGTGTCGCGGGTGAGGCCGGCGTCCCGGAACGCCGCGTTGATCGTGCCGAAGATCCGCCGGTAGCCCGGCTGGGAGGTGTAGAGGCGGATCGCGCTGTAGTCGTCGCCGTCGCCGTCGTCCTCACCGGGGTCCCGCCGGTCCGCCCACTCCTTCACACCGGAGAAGAGCGCGGCGACCCGCTGCCCGTCCTCCTCCCCGCCCTCCCCGTCCTCCCCGTCGCTCCCTCCGGTGCCGGCCCGGGCCGCCTGGCGTTCCAGGTACTCCCGCAGATCGGCCACGAAGTCGGGATACCGGTCCCAGTGGACGCGGATGTCGTTGATCGCCCTGCGCACCTGGTCCATCCGGCTGCCCACGTCCGCACCGGCGAAGAAGGGCTGCTGGTCGCGCAGGCTCCCGCTGTGGCACATCGGCCGGAGCGTGGACCAGTCCCCGAACCGGCTCAACCGCCGCGTCACCGCCATGGCACACCCCCTTGTCGCCCACGCGGCACGCGCGGGGATCTCAACTGTGCGTAGCCGGAAGGTTACTGGAGATGCGGACGGCCGGCCCCGGCAACGGGGAAGCCGCCGCTCCCGCCCGGGAGTCCGGCGCCGGTACGGCCGGGTTGGGTGCGTCCCGCCCGGTGTGCCCGCTCGGCGGCGGGCTGTGTACGCCGGGCCGTCACGCCGGCGGCCGTGGCCGGTCAGCCCGTCAGTTGGTCACCGGTACCGCGTTGCCGTTGGGCCCGCAGCGGACCGTCCAGTGCGTCCGGGAGTGGACACCGCCCTCGCGGATGCGGACGTCGACCCGCGTGGGGGGCCGGTCGCCGGGCACTTCGGCGTGGGCGGCGGTGCAGACGAGCTGGCTGACCGCCGTGACGTCGAGTTCGCCGGTGGCGACCGTCACCGGGACGGAGATGTCGACGGCCCCGTCGGCCGCCGTGGCGGTGAGCCGGCCGCCCATCGGCGGCACCCGACTGATCAGGCCGCGCCCGCGCTCGGCGGAGGTGGGACCCGCCAGGAGGAGGTCGAGGGCCTGCTGCGGGCCGAGCGGGCGCTCCACCGGGCGGGAGACGGCGCGGATGCCGTGGGAGTCGGCGAAGTAGAGGCGGACGAGGCGGGCTTCGGTGCCGGGCCGCTGGACGCCGGAGGCCGGCGCCCCGGCCGGTACGGGCCCGGCGGGGGCGATCCCGCAGCCGGCGGCGGACGCGGCCGCGAGCAGGGCGGCCAGGGCGCCGAGGACGGCCGCCCCGGGACGGGGGACGCGCCGGGGGCGGGCCGGGGGGTGTGTCATCACTGCTCCCGCGGGGCGGTGGCGAGGGGGAGGGTGAGGGTGAAGGAGGCACCGTCGGGGGTGTTGGCCGCGGTCAGGGTGCCGCCGTGCAGGAGGGCGTTCTCGTGGGCGATGGCCAGGCCGAGGCCGCTGCCCCGCGAGCGGGTGCGGGCCGTGTCGGCCTTGTAGAAGCGCTCGAAGACATGCGGGAGGACGTCCTCGGGAATGCCGGGCCCCCGGTCGGTGACGGTGACGACCGCCCGGCCGCCCTCGGCGCGGGCGGCGACGGTGACCGGAGGCCGGCCGTGGCGCAGCGCGTTGCCTATCAGGTTGGCCAGGACGACGTCGACGCGACGGGGGTCGGCACGCACCGGGACCGGAGCCGGGAGGTCGGCGCCGACGCGCTCGTCGCCGGACCAGCCGCGCAACTGGAGGGTCTTGGTCACGAGAGTGCGGAGGTCCAGCTCCTCCGCGCGCAGCGGGGCGGCCCCGGCGTCGAAGCGGGAGATCTCCATCAGGTCCTCGGTCATGCGGGCGAGGGAGCGGATCTCCTCACTGATCAGCCGGACGGCGTCGGCGGTGTCCGCGGGCAGCACACCGGAGGCGGCGTCCTCGTCGAGGACCTCGGTGACGGCGGCCATGGCCGCCAGCGGGGTGCGCAGTTCATGGGAGACGTCGGCGGCGAAGCGGCGCGCGCCCGCCTCCATGCGGCGCAGCTCCGCGTCGTCCCGCTGCAGGGTCTCGGCCATGGTGTTGAAGGAGCGGGTCAGATCGGCGAGTTCGTCGCGGCCCGCGACACCGAGGCGGGTGCCGAACTCGCCGGAGGCGATGCGTTCGGCGCCGCGGCGCAGACGCCTAACGGGGCGCAGGACGCCGCGGGCCGCGAACAGGGCCGGGACCACGGCGACGGCGAGGGCCGGAACCGCCCCGGTCCGGGCCGCGGTGAGCAGGGCGGCGATGTCGGCCCGCTCGTCGTCGAGGGGGAAGGACGCGTACACGGCCAGCCCGGAGAGCCCGCCCCGCTCGTCCTCCCCGCTGCCGCTGCCGCTGCCGCTGCCGCTCCCGCCGTCGCCCCCGTCACCGGGCCGTCCGGGGTCGTCGGCGTAGGCGACGGGCATGCCGACGGCCAGCCAGGGCCGGCCGTCGTGTTCGATGTGCTGGTACACCGCCCGGCCCCGCTCCCGGACGGCCTCGCGGAGCGCTTCGGGCACGGGCGGCGTGCCGGGGGAGGCCGACACCGGCTCGCCGTCCCGGTACGCGGCCGAGGAGCGCCACGCCCGGGAGCCGCCGACCTGGTCGAGCTGGTGGGCCAGGCCGCGCAGCTCCCCGGTGCCGGGCGGGAAGGCCAGACCGGGGGTGAGGGAGCCGAGCTGGACGCGCAGGTCGGCTACGGCGGTGCTCCGGCTGCGCTCCAGGATGGACGAGCGGGCCTGGTGGAAGGTGAGGCCCGCGGTGAGCAGCGCGCCGAAGGCGGTCGCCAGGAGGAAGGCCACGACGAACCGCGCCCGCAGCCCCCTGGGGAGGCGTGGCCCGGTGATCCTCACCGGACGGGCCCGAAGCGGTAGCCGAAGCCGCGGACGGTCTGCACGTACACCGGCCTGCGCGGATCGTCCTCGATCCTGGCGCGCAGCCGCATCACACAGGCGTCGACGAGGCGGGCGTCGCCGTAGAAGGAGTGTTCCCAGACCTGCTCCAGGAGCTGCTGGCGGCTGTGGACCTGACCGGGGCAGGCGGTGAGGAACAGCAGCAGTTTGAGTTCGGAGGGGGCGAGGGCCAGCTCGGTGCCGCGCTTGGACACCACCAGGGTGGTGCGGTCCACGGTGAGGTCCGCGTGGTGCTCCGCCCCCGTCGCCGGGTGCGCCGACGATGCGTCCTGGGCGGGCGCCACCCGCCGCAGGACGGCCTTCATCCGGGCCTCGATGATCTCCGCGCCGGCCGGTTTGACGATGTAGTCGTCGGCGCCCGCCTCCAGGCCGACGACCATGTCGATCTCGTCGCCGCGCGCGGAGAGGATGATGATGGGGATCTGCTTGTCCTCCCGGATCCGGCGGCACACCTCCAGACCGCTCATCCGCGGCAGCATCAGATCGAGCAGCACCAGGTCGGGCCGCCGGCGTTCCAGGGCCGGCAGCCCGGTCTCGCCGCTGCCGGCGACCTCCACCTCGTGGCCCCGGCGCCGCAGCGCGAGGGTGACGCCCCGCTGCACGGCGGGGTCGTCTTCGATGAGCAGGACTCGTGCCATGGGTGACGCACTCTTCTCGGGCCGGCTGCCTTGTTCCACCAGGGTGCTCGAAGCGTATGACGCCCGTTTCCGCATCACATGATGAAACGATGACGGGCCGTCCGGGCGGCGGTCGCGCGGGTTCTGCTGAGGACATGAACAACGAGACCACCAGGACCACTTCCGCCCCGCGCCCCGTGCGCCCCGCCCGCCGCACCGCCGGACTCGCCCTCGCCGCCGCGGCGGCCGTACTCGGCCTCACCGCCTGCGGCGGAGCCGACGACGGTTCCGGCTCCGGTTCCGCCGCCGACCGCGGCACCGGCGCGACCGCCGACGGGCAGCCGTCCGGCACCCTGGGGAACGGCGCGAGGCCACAGCGACTGCTGTGGATGGGCGACTCCATCGCCGAGGTCGAGGCTCCCGCCCTCGGCGCGGCGCTGGAGGCGGCCCGGGTGGAGTTCGCGTCCATGGCCGCCACCGGGGGCGGCGGCGTCGTCGGTGAGGTCGCGGAACCGACCTGGAAGTCGCTCCCGCGGAAACTGGAGTCCTTCGCCCCGGACGTCGTCGCCTACCAGATCTCCAGCTACGACTGGGGCACTCCCGACGAACAGCGCACCGCCTACGAGCGGCTGGCCGGGACGGTGAACGACGCGGGCGCCGAACTCCTCATCGTGTCCGCGCCGCCCATCAGGATGGACGAGTTCTACAAGCCGCACGAGGCCGAGATCAGGACCGCGCCGAAGTCCGCCGAGGAGGTCGCGGACAAGCACCCGGACACCGTCCACTTCCTCGACTCTGCCGCCCTGTGGGGCACCGACAGCACGGCGGACCGGGCGCAGCGCAGCGGGGACGGCGTCCACTCCTGCCAGCAGGGCTCGGCCGCGTTCGCCAAGTGGTTCGGCGAGGAGCTGGGCGAGCTCCACGACTTCGCCCCGGCCCCGGCGAAGGAGTGGGCGAACGGGGAGTGGACCGGCGACGAGATCTACGGCCGACTCGGCTGCCGGTAGCCCGCGACGCGGCGGGCGACCGCCCGCCGCGCCCCGGCCCCGTCCCATTCCCCCTGGGCACGTCCCGTCCTGCCCCGTCCTGCCCCCTCCCCTTTCCCGAGAGAGATTCATGCCCGCTCAGCTCCCGCCGGTACGCGCCGCCCGCCGTGCCCGTACCGCTCCCGCCGCTCCCGCGGCCGCCGCCGCCCCGGGACCGTCCGCGACACGGCACATCGCACCGCTGGACGGGCTGCGCGGGCTGGCCGTCCTGGGCGTGCTGTTCTTCCACACCGGCCACCTGGGCGGCGGCTTCCTGGGCGTCGACCTGTTCTTCGTGCTGTCCGGCTTCCTGATCACCGGCCTTCTGCTGAAGGAGACCCGGGCCCGCGACGGCCGGATCGACCTGGTCGCCTTCTGGGGGCGGCGCGCACGCCGCCTGCTTCCCGCGCTCGCCGTCATGATCGCGGGGACCCTGGTCCTCACCTGGGCGTTCGGCCCGCCGCTCCTGCTCCGCCACGCTCTGGACGACGCGCCGTGGGTGGCGGCGAACCTCGCCAACTGGCACTTCGTCTCCGACCAGGTCGGCTACTGGGACTCGGCCGACACCCGGGTCTTCGCCCATCTGTGGAGCATCGCCGTCGAGGAGCAGTTCTACCTGGTCTGGCCGCTGCTCCTCGGGCTCGCGGCCCGCGGCCGCGCCGCGCACCGGCGCGTCGCCGTTCTGGCCGCGGCCGGCGCCGCCGTCTCGCTGGCCCTCATGATCGCTCTCACCGTCCCGACCGACACCACACGCGTCTACGAGGGCACCGACACCCGCGCCTTCTCCCTCCTCCTCGGCGCCCTGGCGGCCACGGCACCGGCCTCCCGCCTCCTGGCCCGGGTGGGAGACCGCGCGGCCGGCTGGGCGGGTGCGGTCCTGGTGTGCGGGATCGGGGCGTACTGGGCCACCGCCGACGGACAGGACGACCTCTCCCTGTTCCAGGGCGGACTCTTCCTCCACGCGCTGGCCGCCGCCCTGCTCACCGGCCTCCTCGCCCGGGCGCCCCGGAGCCCGGCCGGCCGCCTCCTCGCCGCGCCTCCCCTGCGCTGGTTCGGCCTGCTCTCCTACAGCCTCTACCTGTGGCACTGGCCCGTCCTCCTGCTGCTGAGCGAGGAACGCCTCGGCCTGTCGGGCTGGGGCCGTACGGCCGTCGTCCTCGCCGTCTCCACCGCCGCCGCCCGGCTCTCCAAGGTGCTGGTGGAGGACCCGGTCCGGTACCGGGCCCGCTGGGCGAAGAGCCGCACCGGGCTCGCCGCCCTCATGGTCACCTTCGCCGCGCTGGCGGCCCTGTGGCTCCTCATCCCCCAGCCGCAGACCGGAACAGGCACCGTCGACATCACCCGCCTCCTCCCGGTTCCTCCGGCCGCCGGGTGACCCCGGCCCACGGGAGCCGGCCGCTACGAGCGGTTCGGCCCGCAATGGCCACCTGCGAGTCCTGCACGAGTCGCAGGACCTCGCGGACGAAGGCGCCCTCGATGCCGAGCTCCTCCTCGGCAAGCGCAGCCACCGAGGTGGTTCCGCCCGGTGAGCGTGGCCGACCACCTCGTCGACACGTCGGCACGTCGGTCCTGGTCCGCACCCTGCCGCGCCGGGCAACCGGGGAACGGGAGCGGCGGATGGGCGCCGGACCGGCCGCCCTGTGCGACCTCACCGAACCGGAGGTGCTCCACTCCGCACGTTCCGAGAAGGACCGTGAGGCCATCCAGGGACGGCTGAGCCAGTTCACCCGGTGCTGCGTCCCGGATGAGTGGGTCAGCGCAGTCCGGCGAAGAGATCGTTCTCGGGTACGGCCGCGCCGGTGGCGTCCTGGACACGCACGAAGGTCTCCATGCCCATCAACTCGCCGAACTTCTCCTTGCCCATCCTGAGGAAGAAGATGTTCTCGCCCTGACTGGCGTGCGCGGCCAGCGCGTCGAACTTCTGGCCGCTGAACGCGGTGGTGTCCACCCATGTGGTGATCTCATCGTCGGGGAGGCCGATCTCGGCCATCGCGGCGGCCTCGGCAGGATCCGGCTCCGGCATGTCCGGATGGAACTCGCGCATGATCTCGCCGAACCGCTGCATCATCGAGCGGGGCGCCGTGGTCCAGTACACCTTCGGTGTCAGCGCGGTCATCTCCAGCGCCGCCATCGTGATGCGGTGGGCCTGGATGTGGTCGGGGTGGCCGTAGAAGCCGTTCTCGTCGTAGGTGACGACCACGTCAGGTCGGTAGTGCCGCATGAGTTCCGCGAGTCGGGCCGCGCCTTCCTCCACGGGGGTCTGCCAGAAGGATCCGGGGGCGTCGTTGCTCGGCCAGCCCGCCATCCCGGAGTCGGCGTAGTCCAGCATCTCCAGATCGCTGACCTTCAGGACGTCACAGCTCGCCCTGAGTTCCTGACGGCGCATCAGTGCGACGGCCGCCGGATCGTGCCCGGGATCGCCCGGCTTGACACCCCCCGCTCCGTCACCGCAACCGCCGTCGGTACACGTCACGAGAACCGTGCGGATGCCTTCCGCCGCGTACCGCGCGAGGACCCCTCCGGTTCCGGTGGCCTCGTCGTCGGGGTGGGCGTGTACCGCCATGAGCGTCAAGGGCCGGCCAGTCATCAAGCAGTCCTCCTGCAGAAATACGTCTCGGTCCGAGTGTGCGGCGGGCGTACCGCGATCCCGGGACCCTGGTCCTGTCGGGGCAGACGGCCTTGTGGTCTCCGAGGTTCCCCGCCCGTGCAGCGCCGATCCCTCGGCCGGTGCAACAGTGCCGGCCGGACCCGTTGTTCCCGGCGCGGCTGCACGCTTCAGCGCCAGGCCGGATCCGACTTCCATCCGGCATCAGGCGTGGGAAGCTTTTGTCCTTTTGTGCCCTTTTGAGGCTGCCGTATCATTTCCGCTGGCCGGGCATGGAGTTGGTGTCTCGACGGCAGCGATGACACATCGTGTCGTCCTCTCGGTGGAGGTGCCGGGTGCCGTCGGTGATGGGGCTGCTGGAGGAGCGGGAACGTGCTGCCCGGCAGCGGGTGGAGGCGCTGCAGGCCGAGCCGCGGGAGGCGGAGGCGGTGCTGGAGCGCCGGGTGGTGGCGTTGGCGGAGCTGGCCGAGGCCCTGGCCGCGGGCGCTGTGGCGGACCCGGCTCCGCAGCCGGTCGTGGAACTCGGCGGCCAGGCCGCGCTCGCGCCAGCGGCGGAAGAAGGCATAGACCCGCTCTCACGGCGGGAAGTCGGCCGGCATCGCCCGCCACTTGATCCCGTTGTCCACCAGGTAGCGGATCGCATCGATCATCTGCCGGTGGCAGTAGCCCTCCGGCTGCCCGCCCCGGCCCTCCAGCCATCCCGGCACCGGCAGCAGGTCCCTCACCACCGCCCATTCGGCGTCCGTCATGTCCGACGGGTACGTCGGTCTCCTGTGCGGCCGGTCCGCGGCGTTTCCGAACCGGTGCGCGAGACAGTCACACGACCGGGCAACCGAGTTGGACTCGCCGACCATCCGGACGGAAGACTGCGGCACAGGGCCTCCTGGCGCTCGAAGGACTTCAGCGATCCCGAGCTGGACAGGAGGCCCTGTCTTCATGCCTGCACCGGCCGAAGATCACCCAGCCGAGTCCCCGTCCTCGAACCAATGCTCACCACTAGAGCAACAGCTTCTGAACCCTGGGGTGTGGCCTGCCTTCGCCAGGCCGCCACCACGGCTGCGGCACCGCTGCGCGTCCGGTCAGGGCCCGATGAAGGGCAGGGCGGCGGCGGCCAGTTCGGCGGGAATCGCCGAACCATATGCCGCTCAGCCGGGCGGAACGATGAGTTCTCGATGATGAACCGGGGACTTCGGGCATTCCCAGACAGGCTCCCCGGCGACGACGTGGGCCACCAGAGGGTGCTGGTGTCCGGGGCAGGGGGGAATCGGATCACCGCTTGAGGCTTCGATGAGATGGTCCTGCAGTTGGGAGGCGAGAGACATGACGGCCTCCGCGCGGTCCACTCCCAGCGTGAAATGCGCCGCGAGGGTCTCCGGCTGCTCGGCTGCGCTGTCGGCGATGAACACGACCTCGGATTCGACGGCGGCCACGCCGTCCAGAGCTTCCTCCGGCATCCTGAAGGGGGTGCGACCGACGGGTGCGGTCTCCGTGACGTGCCAGGACTGACCGGACTGGCCCAAGCGGTCGAGGATCGCTTGGGCCAGCCGGTGGATTTCGTCTTCGGGTGCGGGCATTGTCCTAGTTCGTGAGGTTGAGTCGACCGGCGAAGGTCGGGGAGGCGGTGCCGCCCGGACCGATGTTGTGGCGCCGGATGATGTAGTCCTGGTACTTGATCCGGATTTTGTCGTAAACGGGCTTCAATGTGCCGTGGATCTGGTAGTTCGGCGGAACGGAGTGCCGGGCACTCTGGCCGGCGAATGAGCCGTTGCGCCACCGGCGAGGCCCCGTTTCGTTGATGTCGCCCACCACCGTATTCTGACTGGCTGCGGACAGCTCGAAGCCCCAGGACAGCGTGCACGTGGACCCGCAGTAGTACTGCACGTTGAAGGTGCCGTTGCTGTCGATGAACGCCACACCGTTGCCGCAGCCCAGATCCCATTCGTTGGCCTGTGCCGTAACCGGTTCGTTCCCGGTGTGATCTTCACGAATCGCCTCGGCCTCCCCTACCCCGATCGGCTTGCCGAAGTCCGATGTCAGGATGCTCAAGGCAGTCTGAGCAGTGCGGCTTTCCATGCCTGACCAGCGGGAAGAGACGGCCAGGTTCGGAAAGACAACAGCTTCTTGGCCGCCGCATTTCACGCGGCCTCGTCGCCCGCCACTGGAAGAAGCCGACCAAGAACGTCTCCCAGGCGGCTCCCAAGCACCCCCGGAAAGCGCCAGGGGCCCGATCCGCTATGCGGATCAGGCCCCTGAGCTGGTGTTTCTCTGTCGGGGTGGCGGGATTTGAACCCACGACCTCTTCGTCCCGAACGAAGCGCGCTGCCAAGCTGCGCCACACCCCGGAGCAACGAGGACTACTCTAGCCCACGCCCGTGCTCAGGAGAAATCCGGTTTCCCGGGTGCCGGGGTGGGGTGTGGGCAGCTCTCGGAGCGGGGCCCGGGGCCGGTCAGGGGCGTTCGGTCAGGGTGAGGAGGGTGGCCTCCGGGGGGCAGGCGAAGCGGAACGGGGTGTAGCGGTTGGCGCCGCAGCCCGCCGAGACGTGCAGGTGGGCGCGGTGGCCGCCCGCCTCGTGGTGGGACAGACCCCGGGCGCGGCCGGTGTCCAGGTCGCAGTTGGTGACCAGGGCGCCGTAGAAGGGGACGCGGAGCTGGCCGCCGTGGGTGTGGCCGGCCAGGATCAGCGGGTAGCCGTCGGCGGTGAAGGCGTCCAGGACGCGCAGGTACGGGGCGTGGACCACGGCCAGGGACAGGTCCGCGTCGTCCTCCGGGCCGCCCGCCACCTCGTCGTATCGGTCGCGCTTGATGTGCGGGTCGTCCAGGCCGGTGAGGGCGATCTCCTCGCCGGTGTCGAGCTTGAGCCGGCCGCGGGTGTTGGACAGGCCGACCCAGCCGGCCTCGTCGAAGGCGTCACGCATGCCCTCCCACGGGTTGTGGATGGCGCCGACGGCCGGCGGGTTGCCGTTGAGGCCGTGGCGGCCACTGGTCTTCTCCGCCAGGTAGCGGGCGGGGTTGCGCGGCTTGGGTCCGTAGTAGTCGTTGGAGCCGAAGACGTACGCGCCTGGGTACTCCAGCAGCGGGCCGAGCGCGTCCAGGACCTCGGGGACGGCCTCGGTGTCCGAGAGGTTGTCGCCGGTGTTGACCACGAAGTCCGGGCGGAGCCCGGCCAGCGACTGGAGCCAGCGCTGCTTCTTGCGCTGTCCGCCGACCATGTGGATGTCGGAGACCTGGAGCACGCGCAGCGGCCGCATCCCGCGCGGCAGCACGGGGACGGTGACGCGGCGGAGCCGGAAGGCACGGGCCTCGATGCCCGCCGAGTAGACGAGGCAGGCCGCGCCGACCGCCGTGATGCCGAGGGGGACCTTGAGGGAGAGCGGGTATCGCGCAGGCATGTGTTCATGGTCGCAGACGTACGCGCCGGGTGCGGCCCCCGAACGGCCGACGCCGCGCCGCACGGAGGCTGCGGAGGCCGGGGGGAGGCGGGGGAAGCCGGGGCGGCGCGGCGGAATGCGGTGGGCGTTCGGGGCCGCCTCCTGGCACACTTCCGGCATGACCACGCTCAGGACCCGGCTTCAGGACGACCTCACCGCGGCGATCAGGGCGCGCGACGAGCTGCGCTCCGCCACCCTCCGGCTCACGCTGACCGCGATCCAGAAGGAGGCGGTGGCGGGCGAGACGGCCCGTGAGCTGTCCGACGCCGAGGTCGAGAAGATCATCGCCCGGGAGGCCAAGAAGCGGCGCGAGGCCGCGGAGGCCTTCGCCGGGGGCGGGCGTCCCGAGCAGGCCGAGCGGGAGCGGGCCGAGGGCGAGGTGCTCGCCGAGTACCTGCCGAAGCCGCTCACCGACGAGGAGCTGGACGCGCTGGTGGCCGAGGCGGTGGCGGAGGCGAGGGCCGGCGGGGCCGAGGGGCCGAAGGCCATGGGCGCCGTGATGAAGATCGTGAACCCGAAGGTGGCCGGACGGGCGGAGGGCGGCCGGGTGGCCGCCGCGGTCAAGAGGAGGCTGGCGGGCTGACCGCCGACGCGACGGCGTACGGGGAGGTCCCGCCCGTACGCCGGGCGCGAAGGACGCGGGAGAACGACGGAAGGGGTGTCCCGGCCGGTGTTGCCGGCCGGGACACCCCTTCCCGCGTTCCTGGTGGGACGGTCGCGGTCGGTTGTGCGTTACCTGGGACCCCAGCCGCCGTCCTGGCCGCCATCCTGCCAACCGCCGCTGTCGGCACCGCCGTTGTCGAAACCGCCGGGGAAGCCCCCGGGCTCGCCGGTGGGGGTGACGCCGCCGTTGGTGTTGCCGCCGGCGTTGGTGTTCCCGCCCATGGTCTCGGTGCCGCCGTCGGTGGTGCCGCCGGCCGTCAGGTCGGGCCCGAAGGTGAAGCCCGGGCCGGGGATGGAGGGACGGCCGGGGCGCTCGCCGCCGGGCCGGTTGTCGTTCCGCCCGCCGTCGCCGTCGCCGTCGCCGTCGCCGGGCTTGTCCTCCTTGGTCCTGCCGCGCGGTACGTGCACGTCGTTGAAGGACTCCACCGACTCGCCCTTCAGGGCGCCGGTCATCGCGGTCTTCCAGATGGGCCCGGGCAGACAGCCGCCGCAGACCTTGGGGTAGTACTGGCCGCCGATGGTGATGTCGAACATCTCCCGCGGGGTGCCGACGTCGTCACCGACCCAGACCGCGGTGGAGAGGTTCGGGGTGTAGCCGACGAACCAGGCGTCCTTGCGGCCGTCCGTCGTACCGGTCTTGCCCGCGTTGTCGCGGTCCGAGAGCCCGGCCGCCGTACCGGTGCCGTCCTCCACCACGCCCTTGAGCATCTTGTTGATGGAGTCCGCGGTGTGCTCGGACATCGCCCGCTCGCACTTGGTCCTGGGCACCGACAGCTTCTTGCCGTCGGCGTCGACGACCTTCTCGATGGCGACCGGGGAGCAGTAGGTGCCGCGGTTGGCGAACGTGGCGTAGGCGGCGGCCATGGCGAGCGGACTGATGTTCTGGCCGCCCAGGAGCATTGACGGCCTTTGCTCGACGGGCTGGCCGTCGCCGCGCTTGACGCCCATCTTCCCCGCCATCTTCACGACGTCGCACAGACCGGCCTTCTGCCCCAGGTTGGCGAAGTAGGTGTTGATCGACTTCCCGAGCGCGCTGGTCATGTCCCAGGAGCCCTTCTCGGACTCCAGCTCGTTCTCGACCGGCCACTCCTTGGTGCCGTAGGGCTTGTTGCCGCAGACCGTGAAGTCGCTCTCCTTGAAAGTGGTCTTCCAGTCGCTGCTGTAGGTGTGGGTGGGGTTGATGCCCTTCTGCAGGGCGGCGGCGGCGATGATCGGCTTGAAGGTCGAGCCGACCTGGAAGCCGTGGGTGCTGCCGCCCATGGCGTTGTTGACCGCCAGGTTGAGCGTGGTCTGGTTCTTCTTCTGGTCCAGGCCGTACGGGCGGCTCTGGGCCATCGAGAGGATTTTGCCGGTGCCGGGCTCCACCTGGACCACGGAGGCGGCCACCGGGTCGTCCTCGTAGACCTTGCTGGTGGCGGCCTTGGCCGCGGCCTTCTGCGCCTTGGGCGAGAGCGTGGTGTGGATCGTCAGACCGCCGCGCTTCCAGCGCTCCCGGCGCTCCTCCTCGGTCTTGCCGAAGGCCGGGTCGGTCAGGACGACCTTGCGGACGTAGTCACAGAAGAAGCCCGCCTTGTCGGTGGAGGTGATGCAGCCGCTCTTGGGCCTGCTGATCTTCAGCCCGAGGTCCCGCTGCTTCGCCGCGTCGGCCTCCTTGCGGCTGACGGCGCCCGTTTCGGCCATGCGCTCGAGCACCACGTTGCGCCGCTTGAGGGCGTCCTCCTCGTTGTTGAGGGGGTCGTAGCGGGTGGGGGACTGGACGAGCCCGGCCAGCAGCGCGGCCTCGTGGAGCCCGAGGTCGGCGGCGGGCTTGGAGAAGTAGCGCCGGGCGGCGGCCTCGATGCCGTACGCCTGCTGTCCGAAGAAGGTGATGTTGAGGTAGTTCTCCAGGATCTGGTCCTTGGTGAGCTCCTCCTCCACCTGGATCGCGAACTGCAGTTCCTGGATCTTGCGCCCGATGGTCTGCTGGGTCGCCTCGGCGACCTTCTCCGGGTCGTCCCCGGCCTGTTCGACGAAGACGTTCTTGACGTACTGCTGGGTGAGGGTCGAACCGCCCTCGGAGACCTCGCCCTGCTGAGCGTTCTTGTTGAGGGCGCGCAGGATGCCCTTGAGGTCGACGGCGCCGTGCTCGTAGAAGCGCGAGTCCTCGATGGCGATGATCGCCTTCCGCATGGGCGGGGCGATCTTCTCCAGCGGCACCACCGTGCGGTCGCGGTAGTAGTCGGTGGCGATCAGCTCGCCCTCGGCGTCGAGGATCCGGTTCTTCTGGCTCAGCGGGGGCCGTTTGAAGTCGACGGGGATCTCGTCGAAGTTCTCGACGGCCCCCTTCGCGGCCAGCCCGAGGCCGCCGGCCACGGGCAGCGCGACACCGGCCATCACCGCTCCCGCGAGCACGCTGACACCGAGGAACTTGGCGGCCTGCTGGGGACCGGTCAGTCCGCCACCCGAGCGCTTGTTTGCCATGAGGAGCAGCCTACGTTCTCAATCGCCGGACAGGTGAGCGAGTGTTCGCCTACGCTGTATCACGTCTGACACGGTCACCAGGTTCCTTGTCAACCCCCAACTCACTCCATCGGGTGTTGAGGTGTGACCGGATTGAAATCCTATGTCAGCAGACTTCCGGTCAGATTCCCTCGCTTCGCCGGGGAGATGTCCCTTTATGGGGAGAAAGTGCCGGTCGTTCCCCGCTCACTCCGTTGGGTGATCTGCCGCGTACCCATAGTCCGTTCGGACCATTCAAGATTGGGCCCGTCGGGGGTGTTGCGCCCTGCCCGCCTTCCGTAACGTCCTGCCCTGGCAGCGGTGAATATGCCGTCTGCCGCCGTGGGGGAGCCTCGATATTCGGGAGAGGACGGCGCCGGCATGGGCTGGGTAACCGACTGGAGTGCGCAGGCGGCCTGTCGCACTACCGATCCGGATGAACTGTTCGTACAGGGGGCGGCCCAGAACCGCGCCAAGGCGGTCTGCACCGGATGCCCGGTGCGCACCGAATGCCTGGCCGACGCCCTCGACAACCGAGTGGAGTTCGGCGTCTGGGGCGGGATGACCGAGCGGGAACGGAGAGCGCTGCTGCGCCGCCGCCCGACGGTCACCTCCTGGCGGCGGCTCCTGGAGACCGCGCGCAGTGAGTACGAGCGCGGCTCCGGACTGCTGCCCGTGGAGGTCGAATCCCGGGAGTACGAGGCGCACCAGTACGAGGGCGACTACGCCGCGGCGGGCTGACCCGCCCCGGGAACCGCCGCCCCGGCCGGGCGCGGATGCGGACGGTCAGGCGGACGCGTCGTGCTGCGACGCGAGCCGCTCACCGATCGACCGCAGCCCGTCCAGATCGTGGACGTCGCCGGGCAGGGCCGCCACCTCGGCCACCGGCACCTCGGGGTGCAGCGCGGCGAAGCGGTCCCGCATGCGCCGCTCGCGTGCCAGGACCTGCATCCGCTCGGCGTGCAGCCTCAGCATGCCCGCGGCCAGCCGTTCGGCCGTGGCGGGGGAGCCGGCGGCCGGGGAGCCTGCCGCGGGGGATGCGGAGGACTCGCCGGAAGGGGCGGGGGAGCCGGAGGAGGCGGTGTCGGAGGCGGCCTGTTCTCCACCACCCTTCCCGTCCGGGTGATCCACAATGCCGTCGTCCTCGAGAATCTCCGCGGCGGCCAGCGCCCGCTCCGCGCTGAGGCGGACGGCCTCGCTGCCGTGCATCCGGTTCAGCACCAGCCCGGCCAGCGGCATCCGGTCCGCGGCCAGCCGCTCGACGAAGTACGCCGCCTCCCGCAGCGCGTCCCGCTCCGGCGCCGCCACCACCAGGAACGCCGTGCCCGGGGCCTGGAGCAGCCGGTAGGTGGCGTCGGCCCGGGTGCGGAAGCCGCCGAACATCGTGTCCATGGCGGCCACGAAGGTCTGCATGTCGCGCAGCAGCCCGGAGCCGAGCAGCTTGTTGAGGGTGCCGGTGAACATCGACAGCCCGGTCATCCCCAGGTTCATGAACTTCAGTCCGGCCCGGCCGCCCGCCTTCGCCGGGGCCATCAGCACCCTGATGAACCTGCCGTCCAGGAACGACCCCAGCCGCTTGGGCGCGTCCAGGAAGTCCAGCGCGGACCGGCTCGGCGGGGTGTCGACGACGATGAGGTCCCACTCGCCCTCGGCGCGGAGCTGGCCGAGCTTCTCCATCGCCATGTACTCCTGCGTCCCCGCGAAACCGGCCGACAGCGACTGGTAGAAGGGGTTCTCCAGGATGGCGCGGGCCCGCTCGGGGTCGGTGTGGGACTCGACGATCTCGTCGAAGGTCCGCTTCATGTCCAGCATCATCGCGTGCAGTTCGCCGCCCGCCGGGCCGCCCACGTCCTTCACCCGGCGCGGGGTGTTGTCCAGTTCGGTCAGTCCCATCGACTGGGCCAGCCGGCGGGCCGGGTCGATGGTGAGGACGACGACCTTCCGGCCCCGCTCCGCCGCCCGTACGCCCAGGGCCGCGGCCGTCGTCGTCTTGCCGACGCCGCCGGCGCCGCAGCAGACCACGATCCGGGTCCCGGGGTCGTCGATCAGCGGATCGACCTCCAGCACCGGCAGCTCGCCGCGCGCCGGACGTCCGGCCGTCCCCGCCGTCCCCGCTTTCCCTGTCGGACCCGCCGTCCGTGCCGTCACCTCGACACCCCCTGTTCGCGCAGCTCGCCGGCCAGTCGGCAGACACCGGGCAGATCGGCGCCCTCGGCCAGGAACTCCAACTCGTACGCGGGCAGCCCCAGCGCCGTGATCTCGGCGCGCAGCTCGCCCTCCAGCGCCACCCGTTCGGCGTGCTCGTGAGCCTGGCGCAGCAGCGGTTCGACGAGCTGTTCCGCCCGGCCCCCGCGCCGCGCGCCGCCCAGCCCGGCCCGGGACAGCGACCTGGCCAGCTCGGTGCGGGACTCCCCGGCGGCGTGCACGGAGGCCCGGTCCAGCACCGCCGGACGCGTCATGTTGACGAAGACCCGGCCCACCGGCAGCCCCGCGGCACGCAGTTCGGCCACGCCGTCCACGGTCTCCTGGACCGGCATCTCCTCCAGCAGCGTCACCAGGTGCACGGCGGTCTCGGCCGACTTGATGACCCGCATCACGGCCTGGGCCTGGTTGTGGATCGGGCCGACCCGGGCCAGTCCGGCCACCTCGTCGTTGACCGCGAGGAAACGGGTGATCCGGCCGGTGGGCGGCGCGTCCAGCACCACCGCGTCGTAGACGAACCGCCCGCGGCGGTCGCGGCGGCGCACCGCCTCGCAGACCTTGCCGGTGAGCAGCACGTCGCGCACCCCGGGGGCGATGGTGGTGGCGAAGTCGATCGCGCCGAGCTTCTTCAGGGCCCGTCCCGCGCCACCGAGCTTGTAGAACATCTGCAGGTAGTCCAGCAGGGCCCGCTCGGCGTCGACGGCCAGCGCGTGCAGCTCGCCGCGGCCGCCCGGGCCGGTGGCGATCCTGCGCTCCTCGTAGGGCAGCGACTCCGTCTCGAAGAGCTGGGCGATGCCCTGCCGCCCCTCGACCTCCACCAGGAGGACGCGTCGCCCCTCCTCGGCGAGCGCCAGCGCGAGTGCGGCGGCGACCGTCGTCTTGCCGGTCCCGCCCTTGCCGGTCACCACATGCAGCCTGCTCACCCTTGCGAGCCTAACCACCGGCGCGGCGGAGTACGCGTGGGGATGGGCCATGGTGGGGGAACGCGAGCAGGGCGGGTGGGAGAGGCGGGAGCCAGGGCGGGCGGGGGGAGCGGGGACCGGGAAGGTACTAAGGTCGGGCCCATGACGAAGTGGGAATACGCGACCGTGCCGCTGCTCGTGCACGCGACCAAGCAGATCCTGGACACCTGGGGCGAGGACGGCTGGGAGCTGGTCCAGGTGGTGCCCGGCCCCAACCCGGAGCAGCTGGTGGCCTACCTCAAGCGGGAGAAGCAGTGAGGAAGGGCGGCACCGGGTCCGGTTCCGCGGGCGCCGAGGCCAGGCTGGCCGAGCTGGGGATCGCCCTGCCGGAGGTGGCGGCCCCGCTGGCCGCGTACGCCCCGGCGGTGCGCTCCGGCTCCTACGTCCAGACCTCCGGGCAGCTGCCGCTGGTCGACGGCAAGCTGCCGGCGACCGGCAAGGTCGGCGCCGAGGTGTCGCCGGAGGAGGCCAAGGAGCTGGCCCGGATCTGCGCGCTGAACGCCCTGGCGGCGGTGCGGTCGGTCGCCGGGAGCCTGGACCGGGTCGCCCGTGTGGTGAAGGTCACGGGCTTCGTCGCCTCCGCGCCGGACTTCACCGGCCAGCCCGGTGTGGTCAACGGTGCCAGCGAGCTGCTGGGTGAGGTCTTCGGCGACCGGGGCGTGCACGCGCGCAGCGCGGTGGGCGTCTCCGTGCTGCCGATCGACGCGCCGGTCGAGGTGGAGGTCCTGGTCGAGCTGGTGGACTGGTCGGAGGACTGAGCCCGTCCGGAGCCGGGGCGGGCGCGGCGCCGGTGCGGTGTGCGCGGTACGGGCCGCGGTGTTCGGGCGTCCGGCTCGAACACCGCGGCCCGCCGTCTTACGATCCGGCCATGCCGTCGACGCCGTCATCCCCGCCCTCCTCGTCCCCGCAGCCGCCGCAGCCGCCGCAGCCGCCGCAGCCGCCGCCC
The DNA here is from genome assembly GCF_002794255.1 of Streptomyces carminius. Taxonomy (GTDB): domain Bacteria; phylum Actinomycetota; class Actinomycetes; order Streptomycetales; family Streptomycetaceae; genus Streptomyces; species Streptomyces carminius. The sequence continues at coordinate 191,064 of NZ_PGGW01000058.1, read as the reverse complement.
GCTCCGGGCGGGCGGCCGGACGGGCAGTGGTATCCGCCCGAGTGGCCCGAACGCATCCGCGCCCTGGCCGCGGGACGGATCGTCCCCGTACCGCCGCGCCGGTCGGCGACGGTGCTGCTGCTGCGGGACACCGACGGCGGCCCGGCCGTCCACCTGCTGCGCCGCCGCACCTCCATGGCCTTCGCAGGGGGCGCGTACGCCTATCCGGGCGGCGGGGTCGACCCGCGCGACGAGAGCGACCGGCTCGCGGTCGCCTGGGCCGGTCCGGCGCGTGCGGAGTGGGCGCGGCGGCTCGGGGTGCCCGAGACGGTCGCGCAGGCCGTGGTGTGCGCCGCCGTGCGCGAGACCTTCGAGGAGGCCGGCGTCCTGCTGGCCGGCCCGGACGCGGACACCGTCGTCGCCGACACCACCGGCGCGGACTGGGAGGCCGACCGGGTCGCCCTGATCGCCCGCGAGCTGTCCTTCGCGGACTTCCTCGTCCGCCGCGGGCTGGTGCTGCGCAGCGATCTGCTGGGCGCCTGGGCCCGCTGGATCACCCCGGAGTTCGAGGCGCGCCGCTACGACACCTGGTTCTTCGTGGCCGCGCTGCCCGAGGGCCAGCGCACCCGCGACGTCTCCGGCGACACCTCCGGCGAGGCCGACCGCGCGGTGTGGCTCCGCCCGGCCGAGGCGGCGGCCGGCTACGACCGGGGCGAGCTGCTGATGATGCCCCCGACGATCGCCACCCTGCGGCAGCTGCTGCCGTACGCCGGGGTGGCCGGGGCGCTGGCCGCCGCCCGGGAGCGGGATCTGGCGCCGGTGCTGGCCAGGGCGTATCTGGAGGACGACGGGGCAGGCGGGGAGCGGGTGGTGCTGCGCTGGCCGGGACACGAGGAGTTCACCAGGCACGTGCCGGCGGAGCCGTCCGGAGAAGAGGGCCGCGGGGCACCGTCCGGAGCACGGGACAGGGCAGCGAACGGGGGAGAGGCAGGATGACCGACGCCGCCATCCCGCCCGGCCGGCCGCGCGGCGGCGCGATCGACGGCACGGGCACCGCCCGTGCGGTGTGCGTGCTCGCGCCCAACCCCTCGCCGATGACGCTGGACGGCACCAACACCTGGATCGTCGCCGAGCCCGGCTCGTCGCTGGCGGTCGTCGTCGACCCCGGTCCGCCGGACGAGGGCCATCTGCGCCGGGTGGCCGACACCGTCGAGCGGTCCGGACGGCGGGTGGGGCTGACGCTGCTGACCCACGGTCACGCGGACCACGCCGGGGGCGCCGCCCGTTTCGCGGCGCTGACGGGCTCGACCGTACGCGCGCTCGACCCGGCGCTGCGGCTGGGGGAGGAGGGGCTGCGGGCCGGGGACGTGATCACCACCGGCGGACTGGAGCTGCGGGTGGTGCCGACCCCGGGGCACACCGCGGACTCGCTCAGTTTCCTGCTGCCCGCCGACGGCGCGGTGCTCACCGGCGACACGGTCCTGGGCCGGGGCACGACGATGGTCGCCCACCCCGACGGACGGCTGGGCGAGTACCTGGACTCGCTGCGGCGGCTGCGCTCACTGACCGTGGCCGCCGCCGAGGACAGGGTGCGCACCGTCCTGCCGGGGCACGGCCCGGTGCTGGACGACGCGCAGGGGGCCGTCGAGTACTACCTGGCCCACCGGGCGAGCCGGCTCGCGCAGGTGGAGACGGCGGTGGAGAACGGCCACCGCACGGCGGAGGAGGTCGTGGCGCACGTCTACGCGGACGTGGACCGCGCGCTGTGGCCGGCCGCCGAGCTGTCGGTGCGGGCGCAACTGGAGTATCTGGAGGAGCACGGCCTGGTCTGACGGCGGCTGACACGGTGGCGAACACGGTGGCGAACACGGTGGCGGAACTGCCGGACGGGCGGCGGCGTGCCGCCGTGCCGGCCGTACGGCGCCGGGCGTCCGGCGCGGGGGCGCCGGGGTCAGCGGGAGCGCTTCGCCAGCCGCTCCACGTCCAGCAGGATGACCGCGCGCGCCTCCAGCCGCAGCCAGCCGCGGCTGGCGAAGTCGGCCAGGGCCTTGTTGACCGTCTCGCGGGAGGCGCCGACGAGCTGGGCCAGCTCCTCCTGGGTGAGGTCGTGCACCACGTGGATCCCCTCCTCCGACTGCACGCCGAAGCGGCGGGAGAGGTCCAGCAGGGCCTTGGCGACCCGGCCGGGGACGTCGGAGAAGACCAGGTCGGACATCGAGTCGTTGGTGCGGCGCAGCCGCCGGGCGACGGCGCGCAGCAGCGCGGAGGCGACCTCGGGGCGGGCGTTCAGCCAGGGCTGGAGGTCGCCGTGGCCCAGGCCGAGCAGCTTGACCTCGGTCAGCGCGGTGGCCGTGGCCGTACGCGGGCCCGGGTCGAACAGGGACAGCTCGCCGATCAGCTCGCCGGGGCCCAGGACGGCCAGCATGTTCTCGCGGCCGTCGGGGGAGGTGCGGTGCAGCTTGACCTTGCCGTCGATCACCACGTACAGCCGGTCGCCGGGCTCGCCCTCGTGGAACAGGGCCTCACCGCGTGCCAGCGTCGTCTCCGCCATGGAGGCACGCAGCTCGGCTGCCTGCTCGTCGTCGAGCGCCGCGAAGAGCGGGGCGCGCCGCAGAACGTCGTCCACGAGTTCTCTCCTTGTCGACCTGCCCTGGGGGACTGTCGCCCCCATGATGCCGGACGGTAGAACAGTGCGATCAGTCACAAGTTTGACGCACTGGTGCCCGAGCACGTGCCTCAGGGGGCCGTTTGGCCTCCGAACCGGTGGTGGCCGGGACGGTGGCCGGTGCTCCCCCGTACGCTGGCCGGGTGGTCAACGCCCCGCTGCGCCGGGGCGGGAACGGCAGGGTACGGCAGGGCACGGCAGGACGACGGAAGGAAAGGGGGCGGGCGGGTGACGGTGTCCCGTGGCTCATCCCGCGATTCAGCCGAGGGCGAACAGGTATCGGCCGAACGGGGGACGGCGGTGAGAGCGGCGGGCGGCGGCAGGCCGGAGTCGCGGCTCGCCATGGTCCGCCGGGCCCGGCGCATCAACCGCGAGCTCGCCGAGGTGTACTACTACGCCCACCCCGAACTGGACTTCGAGAATCCCTTCCAGTTGCTGGTCGCCACCGTCCTGTCCGCCCAGACCACCGATCTGCGGGTGAACCAGACCACCCCCGCCCTCTTCGCCGCCTACCCCGCCCCGGAGGAGATGGCCGCGGCCGACCCCGAGCGGCTGGAGCAGCTGATCCGGCCCACCGGCTTCTTCCGCAACAAGGCCAGGTCGCTGCTCGGACTCTCCGCGGCGCTGCGCGACCGCTTCGGCGGCGAGGTGCCGGGCGGACTGGAGGACCTGGTCTCCCTGCCCGGTGTCGGCCGCAAGACGGCCCATGTGGTGCTGGGGAACGCGTTCGGCAGGCCCGGCATCACCGTGGACACCCACTTCGGGCGGCTGGTGCGCCGCTGGAAGCTGACCGAGCGGACCGACCCCGACAAGGTCGAGGCCGAGATCGGCGAGATCATCCCCAAGAAGGAGTGGACGATGTTCTCGCACCGGGTGATCTTCCACGGCCGCCGGATCTGCCACTCCCGCAGGCCTGCCTGCGGTGCCTGCCCGATCGCCGCGCTGTGCCCCTCGTACGGGGAGGGCGAGACGGATCCGGAGAAGGCGCGGAAGCTGCTGAAGTACGAGATGGGCGGCGCGCCCGGCCAGCGGCTGAAGCCGCCGGCGGACTACCCCGGGCGGCCCGCGCCGCCGCTCGGCGCGGAGTGAGGCGGACATGAGGGACACACGGGGGACGTGCGACTGCTCCGCCGCCGTTTCCGGGCCCGTCCCCGTGACCGGCCGGGGGCTGCCGTCCTGGCTGCGCCCGGTGGCCGAGGCGGCGGCGACCGTACGGCCCGGGCAGCTGAGCCGCTTCCTGCCGCCGCCGGACGGGCGCGGACGGCAGTCGGCCGTCCTGATGCTCTTCGGCGGGAGCGGTGCGGACGGCGGGAACGGCGCGGACGGCGGGAACGGTGCGGGAGGCGGGGACGGCGGCCCCGAGCTGCTGCTGATCGAGCGGGCCTCCAACCTGCGCTCGCACGCCGGGCAGCCGTCCTTCCCCGGCGGCGCGCTGGACCCGGAGGACGGGGACCCGGAGGGCGACGGGCCGCTGCGTGCCGCGCTGCGGGAGGCCGAGGAGGAGACCGGGCTCGACCCGGCCGGGGTGCAGGTCTTCGGCCGGCTGCCGCGCGTCTACATCCCCGTGAGCGGATTCGTCGTCACACCCGTACTGGGGTGGTGGAGGGAGCCGAGTCCGGTGGCGCCGGTGGACCCGGCCGAGACGGCCCGGGTGTTCACCGTGCCCGTGGCCGACCTGGTGGACCCGGCCAACCGGGCCACCGCGGTGCACCCCAGCGGTTTCCGCGGCCCGTGCTTCCTCGTCGGCGGTGCGCTGGTCTGGGGCTTCACGGCCGGGATCATCGACCGGGTCCTGCACTTCGCCGGCTGGGAACAGCCGTGGGACACCGACCGGTGTGTCCCTCTCGACTGGCGCGCATGAGACGGTGGGCGACGTGAACGTGCTGGACGTACTGCTGCTGCTCGCCGCCGTGTGGTTCGCGATCGTCGGCTACCGCCAGGGTTTCGTGGTGGGCGTGCTGTCGGTGGTCGGCTTCCTCGGCGGCGGGCTCGTCGCGGTCTATCTGCTGCCGGTGATCTGGAGCGAGATCACCGACGGGGCGTCGCCCGGGACGGCGGGCGTGGTCGGCGCGGTGGTCGTGGTGATCGTGTGCGCCTCGGTCGGCCAGGCGCTCACCACCCATCTGGGCAACCGGCTCCGGCAGTACATCACCTGGTCGCCGGCGCGGGCCCTGGACGCGACCGGCGGCGCGCTGGTGAACGTCGTGGCCATGCTGCTGGTCGCCTGGATGATCGGCTCGGCGCTGGCGAGCACCACACTGCCCACCCTCGCCCGCGAGGTCCGCGGCTCGGCGGTGCTGCAGGGCGTCTCGAAGACGCTGCCGGAAGGGGCGAACACCTGGTTCGCGGACTTCACCTCGGTGCTGGCGCAGAACGGCTTCCCGCAGGTCTTCTCGCCGTTCGCCAACGAGCCGATCACCTCCGTGGAGCCTCCGGACCCGGCGTTGGTGAACAGTCCGGCCGTCGCCCGCGCCAAGCGGTCCGTCGTCAAGGTGGTGGGTACGGCCCCGAGCTGCGGCAAGGTGCTGGAGGGCACGGGCTTCGTCTTCGCCGACGGGCGGGTGATGACCAACGCGCACGTGGTCGGCGGGGTCGACGAGCCGACGGTGCAGGTGGGCGGCGAGGGCAGGCTGTACGACGCCAGGGTCGTCCTCTACGACTGGGAGCGCGACATAGCCGTGCTCGACGTGCCGTCACTGGACGCGCCCGCGCTGCGCTTCGTGACGGACGACGCGGGGACGGGCGACGACGCGATCGTCGCGGGCTTCCCGGAGAACGGCGGCTTCGACGTGCGCTCCGCCCGGGTGCGCGGACGCATCCAGGCCACCGGGCCGGACATCTACCACCGCGGCACGGTGAACCGCGACGTCTACTCCCTGCACGCGCTGGTGCGGCAGGGCAACTCCGGCGGCCCGCTGCTCACCCCGGACGGCAGGGTGTACGGCGTCATCTTCGCCAAGTCCCTGGAGGACGACAGCACCGGCTACGCGCTCACCTACGACGAGGTGCGGCCGGACATCGAGCAGGGGCTCGCCGCCCGGGGACCGGTGGACAGCCAGGGCTGCGCGATGTGACGGCGGTGCGGTGCCGGTGCGGTCCGGGAAGCCGGCCGGCTTCCCGGACCGCACCGGGGTGCGGCCAAAGGCCGTGCCGGGGCCGTCGGTCGTGCCGGCCCTGTCGGCCCTGCCGGTCCCGGCGGTGGGCTCAGCGGTGCTCCCGTCGGCCCGGCGGCACCGTCAGCCGCGGGTGGTGTGCCGCAGCCGCGCACCGACCCAGCGGGCGCGGCGGCGCAGGATGTGCGGGATGCCGAGTTGGGGATCGCGGGGATCGCGGAGTTCGCGATGCTCCCGCGGAGGTCGCGGGGAGATCCCCCGCGCGCTGTTCTGTTCCCGGATGTCGCGTGACACGTCACGGTAGTCGTGCGTCCAACCCATACCCCGGACTCTGCCCCTGCCCCAAGGTCGGTAATCGCCCAACGGTCCGTCAGTCGGCCTATGCACGCGTCACGTGCGCATGCCGCCCGCCCGGCCCGGGGAATCCCGGCCCGGGCGGGCGACCCGCCGCCGGCCGCGTCCCCAACCTCACAGGTCAGTACACCTAGCGCTCCGGTCCGGGATCCCTGAGCCAGTCGAGCAGCTCGCCGGTGAACCCCTTCGGGTCCTCCTCGTGGGGGAAGTGGCCGAGACCGTCGAACAGCCGCCAGCGGTAGGGGGCCTCCACGACGTACTCTCCCGAGCCCGCCGCGCTGCGGGCGCGCAGCACCGGGTCCAGGGAGCCGTGCAGATGGAGGGTCGGCACCCGGACCGGGCGCTTCATGCGGCGGTTGAACTGGAAGCCGTCCAGCCGTGCCAGCGACCGGATCAGCCAGCGGTACGGCTCGACCGAGCAGTGCGCGGTGGAGGGGATGCACATCGCCCGCCGGTAGACCTCCACCACGTCGTCCTCCGGGGCCTGCGGCCCGGACCACTCCCGCAGCAGACGGCCGACCAGCGCCCCGTCGTCCGCCGTCAGCCGCCGCTCGGGGAGCAGGGGGCTCTGGAAGCCCCAGACGTATGAGCCGGCCGCCGTCTGCCGCGGATCGCCCAGCATCGCCGCGCGCCAGCGGCGCGGATGCGGCATCGAGACGACGGCCAGGCGCCGGACCAGCTTCGGCCGCATCACCGCCGCCGTCCACGCGAGATAGCCCCCCAGATCGTGACCGACCAGGGTCGCGTCGGGTTCGCCCAGGGAGCGGATCACACCGGTGACGTCGAGCGCGAGGTTCGCCGGGTCGTAGCCCCGGGGCGTACGGTCGCTGCCCCCCACGCCGCGCAGGTCCATCGCGACCGCGCGGTACCCCGCCTCGGCGAGGGCGGGAAGCTGGTGCCGCCAGGTCCACCAGAACTGAGGAAAGCCGTGCAGCAGCAGCACCAGCGGGCCCTCGCCCAGTTCGGCGATGTGGAAGCGCGCGCCGTTGGCGGCGACGTCCCGGTGTGTCCACGGGCCGTCCATCCGGACGACGGATGAAGACGCGGGGGAGCCGGGGGGCGTGGGGGAGCCGGGGGGAGGTGTGTCCGGAGTGTCTGCCATGCGTCTCGGGCCCGTCATGTCGGTCATGCGGAAGAGCGTGACACGTGCTCGACGGCCCTGGGCTCCTCCCTCGCCTTCGGGACGGGCCGGGGGTGCGGTTTGACGTTCGACAGCACGGCCGCCGACTCCTTGGCCGAGGAGATCGAGCGCTGGGGCGGTTTGACCTTGGAGAGCTTGCTCTTGGCCAGCAGCAGGAGGACGGCCGCGAGCAGCACGTACACCCCGCCCACGATGGTGAAGGACCAGGCGAGACCGAGCCCCAGGTTGTGGATGCCGTACGCCGCGGCGAAACTGAACACGGGCAGCGAGAAGAGCAGCAGCACCCCCGCCGCGACGGCCGCGCCGCTGCCGATCGCACCCCGTTTGACGTCCTGCCGCAGCTCGGCCTTGGCCAGCGCGATCTCCTCGTGCACCAGCGCGGACAGCTCGGTGGTGGCTGCCGCCACCAGCTGCCCGATGCTGCGGCCGTCGTCGGCTGCGCTCATCGGTTGTTTCCTCTCGTCGTCCACTGGTCTGCCGTCTGCTGCCTGTCGTCCGCCGTGTGCCGTCCGCTGCTCGTGGCCTGCCGCTCGCGGGCCACCGGGCCCACTGCCGGTGGGTCAGCATCATGCCGGAACGGGGCCCCCGGCGTCGCGGCGGCGAGCCGTGGGCTTCCGGGCGAGGCGCATCTCACCCCGCTCCGCAGTTCCTGTGCGGTGCCTGCGCGGTCTCCGCGCGGTGCCTGCGCGGTGCCCGGCCCGCGCTCCGCCGCCCGTCTCGCCGGCACGGGACAGGGGCGCCCGGCCACCACCGACACCGGGTCGGCGGTGGCCGGACGCCCCTGCGTCCGTTGTGCTGTCGGCGGGACCGGCCGGTCAGTCCTCGCCGGCGGAGGCGCCCGGCAGCTTGGCCTGGATCAGATCCATCACCGTGGAGTCGGTGAGGGTGGTGACGTCGCCCAGTGTCCGGTTCTCGGCGATGTCGCGGAGCAGACGCCGCATGATCTTGCCGGAGCGGGTCTTGGGCAGCTCGTCGACCGGCAGGATGCGCTTGGGCTTGGCGATCGGGCCGAGGTGCTTGGCGACGTGGTTGCGCAGCTCGTCGACCAGGCCCTCGTCCTCCGCGGCGGTGCCGCGCAGGATGACGAAGGCGCAGATCGCCTGGGTGGTCTGCGGATCGGTGGCGCCGACGACCGCAGCCTCGGCGACCTTCGGGTGGGAGACGAGCGCGGACTCGACCTCGGTGGTGGAGATGTTGTGGCCGGAGACCAGCATCACGTCGTCCACCCGGCCCAGCAGCCAGATGTCGCCGTCGTCGTCCTTCTTGGCGCCGTCGCCCGCGAAGTAGCGGTCCTTGAAGCGCGACCAGTAGGTGTCCAGGTAACGCTGGTCGTCGCCCCAGATCGTCCGCAGCATGGACGGCCACGGCTCGGTCAGGACGAGGTAGCCGCCGGCGCCGTCGGGGACCTCGTTGGCCTCGTCGTCCACCACGGTCGCGGCGATGCCGGGCAGCGGGACCTGCGCCGAACCGGGCTTGGTGCTGGTGACGCCCGGCAGCGGGCTGACCATGATGGCGCCGGTCTCGGTCTGCCACCAGGTGTCCACCACCGGGGTGCGGTCACCGCCGATGTTGTGGCGGTACCAGATCCACGCCTCGGGGTTGATCGGCTCACCGACCGAGCCGAGCACGCGCAGCGAGGACAGGTCGAACTTCGCCGGGATGTCGTCGCCCCACTTCATGCAGGTGCGGATGGCGGTCGGTGCGGTGTAGAGGATCGTGACCTTGTACTTCTGGACGATCTCCCACCAGCGGCCCTTGTGCGGGGTGTCGGGGGTGCCCTCGTACATCACCTGGGTGGCGCCGTTGGCCAGCGGCCCGTAGACGATGTACGAGTGACCGGTGACCCAGCCGACGTCGGCCGTGCACCAGTAGACGTCCGTCTCCGGCTTGAGGTCGAAGACGGCGTGGTGGGTGTAGGCCGTCTGGGTGAGGTAGCCGCCGGAGGTGTGCAGGATGCCCTTGGGCTTACCGGTGGTGCCGGAGGTGTAGAGGATGAACAGCGGGTGCTCCGCCTCGAACGCCTGCGGGGTGTGGCTCTCGGACTGGCGCTCCACCAGGTCGTGCCACCAGACGTCGCGGTCCTCGGTCCAGGCGGTCTCCTCGCCGGTGCGGCGGACGACCACGACGTTGCGCACGTTCTCGGTGCCGGGACGGCTGAGGGCCTCGTCCACCGCGGGCTTGAGGGCGCTGGGCTTGCCGCGGCGGTAGCCGCCGTCGGCGGTGATGACGACCCGGGCGTCGGCGTCCTGGATACGGGTGGCCAGGGCGTCGGAGGAGAAGCCGCCGAAGACCAGGGAGTGCGGGGCGCCGATACGGGCGCAGGCCAGCATCGCCACGGCGGCCTCGGGGATCATCGGCAGGTAGATGGCGACCCGGTCGCCGGCCCGCACGCCCAGTTCGGTGAGGGCGTTGGCGGCCTTGCAGACGTCGCGCTGCAGATCCGCGTAGGTGATCGCGCGGGTGTCACCGGGCTCGCCCTCGAAGTGGATGGCGACCCGCTCGCCGAGACCGGCCTCCACATGGCGGTCGACGCAGTTGTAGGCCACGTTGAGCCGGCCGTCCTTGAACCACTTGGCGAACGGCGGGTTGGACCAGTCCAGCGTCTCGGTCGGTTCGGTCTCCCAGCTCAGTCGGCGGGCCTGCTCGGCCCAGAAGCCCAGCCGGTCCGCCTTGGCCCGTTCGTAGGCCTCGGCGGTGACATTGGCGTTCGCTGCCAGCTCGGCGGGCGGCGCGAACCTCCGTTCCTCCTTGAGCAGGTTGGCCAGGCTCTCGTTGCTCACGACATCTCCCTTTCCCAGGGTTGTCCGGTGTGTCCCAGGCCCTAGCTCACCAGCCCGTGTGCTGCCTGACAAGACTTTCACCCCAAGTGGTATAGACCTCTTGCGGCCAGGGGTGCACGGTCGTCTGCGAGCGGTCGGTGAACGGTCGAACGGTGCGTTTCCGGGCCTCTCGTCCATCGTCGCCGCCCTCGTCGTCCGCCGCCTCCGCCACTGTTCAGACGGCCGGCACACCGGGTCGTACGGGGGTGAAGACCGGCACCTCCGAGCCGTCCGGGGCGTCCGGGTCGTCCGGCCGGAGCAGTGGCCGGTCGGGTGAACGGTCCGGCGACTGGTCCGGCGCACGCTCCGAGGGGCGGGCCGGTGACCGGTCCAGTACGTACGCCTGAGCCTCGCCGACATGGAAGTACATCCCGTGCAGCCGCAGCGATCCCTCGGCCAGCCGCCGTGCCACACAGGGGTGGGCCCGCAGATGGTCGAGCTGCTGCACCACATTGGCCAGGCACAGTGCCTCCAGTTCGTCGGACTCGCGCGGTACCGGGCCGGGTGCCACGATGCGCGGGACCGGTCCGCCCCGCCCGGTCAGCCGCTCCAGGCTCGGGCTGCCGTGGCCGAGCCAGCGGGCCAGGGAACGGCCCGGCGCGGAGGCGGCCCCCGGCGCCTTCGCTCCGGAGCCGGACAGGGCCTGCATCGCGCCGCAGCCCGAGTGTCCGCAGACGGTGACCGACTCCACGCGCAGCACCTCGACGGCGTACTCGATCGCCGCCGCCACCGAGTCGTCACCGGCCTCGGCGCCGGGCGGTGGCACCAGATTGCCGACATTGCGCACGGTGAAGAGATCCCCCGGGCCGCTGGAGGTGATCATGCTGGTGACCAGCCGCGAGTCGGCACAGGTGAGGAAGAGCTGGGAGGGCCGCTGCCCCTCCCGCGCCAGCCGGGCCAGCTCCTCGCGGACCAGGGGTGCGGTGGTGCGCTGGAAGTTGCTCACCCCGCCCAGGAGCCGGTCCCGGGCGGACCCCCGGGCGGGGGCGTCCGCGGAGTCACCGGGGGAGTCGCCAGGGGAGCCGCCGGGGGAGCCGCCGTCCGGGGATCCCACGGGGCGCGGCCAGGTGCACTGGTGGTTGCGCCAGGGCGTCCAGGGGGTGCAGCCGTGCGCGCCGGACGGTTCCCGTACGCAGGGTGCGGAGCGGCCGGTGACCTCCACCCGGCCGCCGTGCGCGGTGTGGGAGATCTCCCAGTCCCGCAGGGTCTCGTAGGCCGCGTGGTCCATGAAGGAACCGCTCAGCTCCACCACCACCCGGCTGCCCTCGGGAAGGCCGCTCAGGACCCGGCTCAGCCGTGGCACCGCGAGGAACGTCAGCTGACCGCGCACCCGTACCCGGCGGGTCCCGCCGTCCCGGTCGCTCTCGCAGTCGATCCGGGTACGGGCCAGCCGGTGCAGGGCGACGGCGACGGCGGCGGCGACCCCGATCACCACCCCGTGAAGCACGCCGAACAGCACCACACCCGCCGTCGTCGCGACGTACACCGGCACCTCGCGGTGCCGGGTGACGCTGCGGATGTGGACGACCTTGACCATCTGCACCCCGACCACCGTCACCAGCGCGGCGAGCGCGGCCAGCGGGATCAGCTCCAGCAGCCCGGCCAGCAGCCCGGCGGCGAGCAGTACCCACACCCCGTGCAGTACGGCGGAGTTGCGGCTGACCGCACCGGCCTGCACGTTCGCCGAGGTGCGCACCGCCACCCCGGTGACCGGCAGCCCGCCCAGGGCACCGGACACCGTGTTGGCCAGCCCCTGGCCGCGCAGCTCCCGGTCCAGGTCGGCGCGCGGGATCCGAACCGCCGACAGATGCGCCGGGAGGGTGCGGGCGGTGGCCAGCTTGTCGGCGGCCAGCGCGGTCAGCAGCGACTCCACGGAGGCGACCAGGGTGACGGTGAGCACGGCGGCGAGCAGCCCGAGCACCGGCCCCTCGGGCATTCCCGGGAGGGCGTGACTGCGCCAGGAGGGCAGATCCACGCTCGGCAGCCGCAGACCGCCGAGCACCGCCACCGCCGTCGCCAGTGCCACCGCGGCCAGCGCGGCGGGAAGCACCCGGCGTGTCAACTCGCCCGCCCGGCCGGGCAGGCGCGGCCACAGCAGGAGGACGGCCACCGTGACGGCACCGACCGACAGCGCGGCGGGATGTGCTCCGGCCAGCCCGCCGGGCAGGGCCAGCGCGTTGGCGACGGCGGAGCTCTCCGGACTCCCGCCGAGCACGATGTGCAGCTGGGCGAGGGCGATCGTCACCCCGATGCCCGCGACCATGCCGTGCACCACCGCCGGGCTGATCAGCAGTGCCGATCGGGCGGTGCGCAGCGCCGACAGGCCGAGCTGGGCGAGCCCGGCGAGCACTGTCACGGCGCAGGTGGTGCGCCAGCCGTAGAGCTGGATCAGCTCGGCGACGACCACGGTCAGGCCCGCGGCCGGCCCGCTGACCTGGAGGGGAGAGCCGCCGAACCGCCCGGCGACGATGCCCCCGACGGCCGCGGCGACCAGGCCGGACTGCAGGGGTGCCCCGGTGGCCAGGGCGATGCCCAGGGAGAGCGGCAGGGCGATGAGGAAGACGGACACGGAGGCCGAGAGATCAGCGGCCAGTGCGCCACCCGGGGTGTCCCCGTGCCGGGGGCCGGGCAGCCGGGCCCGCAGCCGGTACGGTCGGGCGGCGCGGGAGCGGGAGGAGGTGCCGGAGGATCGGGCCGGGGGGCCCGCAAGGGGCGGAGGAGTCGTCGGGGAGGCCGGTGAGCCGGACCGGGTGGCCCGGCCGGGCGGGTCGGCGTCGGAGGAGTGAGCAGGGGCGCAGGCGGACATCACCGTCTCCGTCCAGGGTCGTTTCACGGTCCGTATGGGCGTCACTACGGAAAGTTTCGGTAAACGAATCGTAATGTCGCGTAAAGGATCAAGGAAGAGGATCCGGGCAATCAGGTTCGTTCTTCACGCCTCGGAGTGAAAAGAGCCCGGGAACCGTCGGCGCCGGTTGCGCCTCTCTGAGGGCGTGTGAGGTTGTTCGCAGGCCGTGCGCATCGGCCGCAGGCACACATGAAGGGCGAGGTGGAACTGATGAGAACTGCGGGGAGGTTGGTCAGGGGAGCCGCGGGAGCGGCCGCGCTGGCCCTGCTGGCGGTCGGGTGTTCGGGGGCCCCGGAGGCGCCGGAGGGCGGCAAGGGGAGCAGCGAGGAGGAGCGGGAGGAGCGTGCGAACAAGGAGGCCCGGCCGGAGAAGCCGGCCCGGGCGAAGCTGATAGGCGACGGCTCCACCGCGTACATAGGCCCGCAGCCGAACCAGCCCCGGTTCGGAAAGCTCGAACCCGGACAGAAGCCCCCGCAGTTCGTCGTCTTCTCCTGGGACGGCGCCGGCGAGGACAGCAAGAAGCTCTTCTCCCACTTCCGGCAGGTGGGCCGGAAGTACGACGCGCACATGACGTACTTCCTCAGCGGGATATACCTCCTCCCCGAATCGGAGGCCGACCGCTACCGGCCGCCCGGGCGCGGCCGCGGCGCCTCCGACATCGGCTATCTCAAGGACGAGAACATACGGGCCACCCTGGAGCAGCTCCGGGGCGCATGGCTGGACGGCAGCGAGATAGGCACCCACTTCAACGGCCACTTCTGCGGGCCGGGAGGTGTCGGCGACTGGTCGTCCGAGCAGTGGAAGAGTGAGATAGAACAGGCCAAGTGGTTCGTGTCGAACTGGAAGACCGCCACCGGCTGGAACGACCTGGAGCCCCTCCCCTTCGACTACGACAGGGAGCTGGTCGGCGGGCGCACCCCCTGTCTGGAGGGCCGCGACAACCTGCTGCCGGCCGCGCGGGAGATGGGCTTCCGCTACGACTCCTCGGGCAACGGCACCCAGGTCTGGCCCGACAAGGAGGGCGATCTGTGGGACCTGCCGCTCCAGCAGGTGCCGATGCCCGGCCGCTCCTTCGAGACGCTCTCGATGGACTACAACTTCCTCGCCAACCAGTCGGGAACGGTCGACGGCGACCCGGCGATGCGCGAGCGGTGGGGGCGCCAGATGCGGGACGGCCTGCTGGCCGGCTTCGACCGGGCCTACGACGGCAACCGGGCGCCGATGATTATCGGAAACCACTTCGAGGGCTGGAACGGCGGCGTCTACATGAAGGCCGTCGAGGACGTCATCAGGGAGATCTGCCCCAAGGCGGACGTGCACTGCGTCTCCTTCCGGCAGCTCGTCGACTGGCTCGACGAGCAGGACCCGGCGATCCTGGAGAAGCTGCGCACCCTGGGCGTCGGCGAGGCCCCGGAAGGCGGCTGGGGGAACTTCCCGGCCGTTCCGGCGACGGCCGGCACGTCCCCGCCCTCCGGCCCCTCCGGCCCCTCCGGCTCCGGGAAGCCGCGCGGATGACACACGGCTGACGGACACGGCGCCGCGATGGTGTGGTGGTGCCGGAGCCGGGCTCCGGCACCACCGCGGGCGGGCCGCCCGCCAAAGAGCCGTCGTGCGGGTCGAGGGCTGCCGTCAGAGGTACCGTCAGAGCTGTCGTCAGACGGGCTGGGGCGCCCGGGCCGCCGTCTCGCCCAGCACGAAGGACGGGTCGACCTGCGCGGCCAGGTCGGTGCCCGTCCGCGCGTTGCCCCAGCTCTCGGCGTTCCGCAGATGGAAGTGGACCATCTGCCGGGTGTAGCGCTCCCGGTCGCGCCGTCCGTACGACGCGTCGGCCGCCCCGTACATCACCCGCAGCGCCTCCCGGTCGGCCTCCGCCAGCTCCGTGAACGGCCTGGGGCGGCCCTTCTCCAGAGCGCGCACCCAGTCGGAGTGCCCGACGGCCGCCAGCAGGTCGTCACCGGTCTCGGCGCGCAGGAAGTCCAGGTCTTCCGGGCCCTGCACCTTGTTGCCGATCACGCGCAGCGCGACGCCCCAGTCGCGGGCGTACTCCTTGTACTGCCGGTAGACCGCCACCCCCTTGCGGGTCGGCTCGGCCACCAGGAACGTCATGTCGAAGCGGGTGAACATGCCGGAGGCGAAGGAGTCCGAGCCCGCCGTCATGTCGACGACGACGTACTCGTCGCGCCCGTCGACCAGGTGGTTCAGATACAGCTCCACGGCACCGACCTTGGAGTGGTAGCAGGCCACGCCCAGGTCCTTCTCGGTGAAGGGGCCGGTGACCATCAGCCGGACCGTGTCACCGGGGGCCCCGCCGGGTGCCCCGGTGGAAGCGTGCCCGGGAGCGCCGCCGGGATCGAGCCGGACGCGGCGGGCGCAGGCGTCGTGGACCGGGTTGTCCTCGGTGATCCGCAGCAGCCGGGAGCCCGTGCCCGGCGGAGTCGTCTTGATCATCGCCTCGGCGGAAGGGATCCGCGGGTTGGTGCCGCGCAGGTACTCCTTGATCAGCGGCAGCCGGGCGCCCATCGCGGGAAGGGCTGCGGCCTCCTCCTCCGGCAGCCCCAGCGCGGTGCCCAGATGCTGGTTGATGTCGGCGTCCACGGCCAGCACGGGAACGCGACGGGCGGCGAGATGGCGGACGAACAGCGAGGACAGCGTCGTCTTGCCGCTGCCGCCCTTTCCTGCGAAAGCGATTTTCATAACCGATAGCGTAGTGAGGTGCACGGGGCCCCGGAGACGGGGAACGGGACCGGGTGAAGAAGACCACTCGAACGTGGGGCGTGGCGGCCGGGCACGGCTGCGTAGGGTCTGGGGCATGTCTACGACTGCTGATCCCCTCGCCGCGCTGGGCGAGCTGCCCGGTGTCCCCGACTCCGTCTCGGCGATGCGCGGAGCCGTGGACCGGGTGTACGGACACCGGGTGATGCGGCGCCGCAGTGCCGAGGTCACCGCCGAGGCGGCGCTGCGCGGCGCGCGGGCCTCCGCGGCGCTCGGCGGCGCCGACTGGCCGCTGGAGGAGGTGCGCCGGCGCAGCGACTTCGGGGCGGACGCCGAGGCCCGCACGGTCGGCGCGGCCCTGCGGGTGGCGGCGGAGGCCGGGCAGCTGCTGGGCGTGTGGCGGCAGTCGCCGCTGCGGGTCCTGGCCCGGCTGCACCTGGTGGCGGCGGGCGGCGGAGTACGGGATCGGGAGACGGCCCGGTCCGGCGGCGATCCGGTGGGGCGGCCGCGGCTGGCGGGCGAGCCGGTGACGGAGCTGCTGCTCGACGGCTTCCCGCTGCTGGACGCCGACGAGGTCACCGCCCGGCTGGACGGACTGGCCGGGCTGATCGTGGCGGGCACCGCCGCGCCCGCGCTGGTGACGGCGGCGGTGGTGCACGGCGAACTGCTGGCCGTACGGCCCTTCACCGAGTACAACGGCCTGGTCGCCCGGGCGGCGGAGCGGCTGGTGCTGATCGCCTCCGGGCTGGATCCGAAATCCGTCTGCCCGGCGGAGCTCGGCCACGCCGAGCAGGGCGGCGAGGCGTACGTCCGTGCCCTCGCGGGCTATGTCTCGGGCACCCCGGAGGGCGTGGCGGAGTGGATCGCCCACTGCGGCCGGGCGGTGGAGCTGGGGGCGCGGGAGAGCACGGCGGTCTGCGAGGCGCTGCAGCGCGGGGCGGCCTGACGGGCTGGACTGTGCAAGCGCCACGGGCGCAGCACGGGCGGTGCGGACACACAAGTGCGACGGTACCGGCGTTGAGTCGGCACCGTCGCTGGCACGTCCGCCGGGGTACCAGGCGTGCATGAGATCCGCCGACATCAGGTGGGCATCTCGCCCGGTCCTGGTGCGGCTGGCCCTATCGCGGGTCGGCTGCGCGTGGGTTCCCGGCTTCCATGCTCGGTCCGTGGGGCCTCTGTCTGTACCGGACTTCCTCTCGGATGCGATTCGGTTCAGGTCTCGCGGGCCGTTGGTTTCTTTGTACCCCACGGCGGGACGAATCGGAACCCTTGCCCACCGA
Source organism: Streptomyces carminius (assembly GCF_002794255.1). Classification (GTDB taxonomy): domain Bacteria; phylum Actinomycetota; class Actinomycetes; order Streptomycetales; family Streptomycetaceae; genus Streptomyces; species Streptomyces carminius. Next base: position 174,156 of record NZ_PGGW01000058.1, on the reverse strand, counting down.
TCTTTTCTTTCACCTTCAAACGTCGTCGAAAGGGACGCGGGCGGCGTGCTCAGGCGGTACCGAACCGGGCCCGCCGTCTGCTCGCGTACCACACCAGGCCGGCGGTGAGCGCGGCCGTGCCGACCGCCACCGCCGCGGCCAGCGCGGGCCGCTGGGGCATCGCGAATCCGGAGAACCGCTGCTTGAGGCGGACCGGGCGCTGGAAGGTGAGGATCGGCCAGTCCCGGGCCACCGCCTCGCGGCGCAGCGCCCGGTCGGGGTTGACGGCGTGCGGGTGGCCGACCGCCTCCAGCATCGGGACATCGGTGACCGAGTCGCTGTAGGCGTAGCAGCGGGAGAGGTCGTACCCCTCGGACTCGGCCAGTTCGCGCACCGCCTCCGCCTTGGTGGGGCCGTACGCGTAGTACTCCACCTCGCCGGTGAAGCGGCCGTCCTCGACGATCATGCGGGTGGCCACGACGCGGTCCGCGCCGAGCAGTTCGCCGATCGGCTCGACCACCTCGGCGCCGGAGGTGCTCACGATCACGACGTCCCGCCCGGCGAGGTGGTGCTCCTCGATGAGGGACGCGGCCTCGTCGTAGATGATCGGGTCGATCAGGTCGTGGAGCGTCTCGGCGACGATCTCCTTGACCTGCTGGACGTTCCAGCCGCGGCACAGCGCGGACAGGTAGGCGCGCATGCGCTCCATCTGGGCGTGGTCGGCGCCGCCCACCAGGTACACGAACTGGGTGTACGCGGTACGCAGCGCGGCACGGCGATTGATCAGGCCACCTTGGTAGAAGGACTTCCCGAAGGTGAGCGTGCTCGACTTCGCAATGACCGTCTTGTCCAGGTCGAAGAAGGCAGCGGTGCGCGGCAGCGAGTGGTTTTCCACGAGGGTGAGCATAGGCGCCCGCCATTCGGCGTAAGGTGGGGCGTGTGGGTTTGCCTGAGAAGGCTCTCGGGTACACCATGGAAGTCACGGATCGTTCGCGACCGTGCTACCCCGGTCCGGCTCCTCCCCCCCCGAGTCGGCCGTGGAGACGACCCCCGCTCTCCCCCCCGGCGGGGGTCGTCGCATGTCCGGGGGCATGTCGGGTTGCCAAACCCCTTTATGTTGCATCTTTGATCTCTCTGGGCGCCGAGCGCCGCATCCCTCCGCGTCGTCACTCTGTGTAGTTGTCAAGCTGCGCGCGGGGGCTACTCGTTTGAGTGAGCGAGTTATTCACAACTGCCGAGTTGTCCACGCATTTGGACCAAGATCATCGATTTTTTCCGTTCCCCGGCACGGTGATTGAGCACGGCGTTCGCGGATCTTCCGCGAACTGGAGAGTGCGAATCCGGAAGGGGACGGACAGTGGCCGGAAGCATCCTGATCGTCACGGAGGACGAGAAACTGCTGGACGACCTGCTGCGGCTGTGCGCCGCGGCCGGGGCGGAGGCGGAGGTGGCGCACGGGGCGCCACCGGGGCCGGGCGTCTGGGAGGGCGCCCCGCTGGTGCTGGTCGGCGACGACCGGGCCGGCCCGCTGTCCCGCTCGGCGCGTGCGTCCGCACGCCGGGCGGGCGTGCTGCTCGTCTGCCGGGATCTGGACGATCCCGGGGTCTGGCGGCGCGGCATGGGGATCGGCGCCGAGCATGTGGTGTTCCTGCCGGACGGCGAGCCCTGGCTCACCGGGCGGATCGCCGACGCGGCCGAGGGCGTGGGGCGGCAGGCGCTGACGGTCGGGGTGCTGGGCGGCTGCGGCGGAGCCGGCGCCTCGACCCTGGCCTGCGCGCTGGCGGTCACGGCGGCACGTGCCGGGCACCGCACGGTGCTGGTCGACGCCGATCCGCTCGGTGGCGGCCTGGACATTCCGCTGGGCGGAGAGCGGGCGGAGGGCCTGCGCTGGCCCGCGCTCGCCGAGTCGCGCGGCCGGGTCGGCGGGGTGGCGCTGGAGGAGTCCCTGCCGGTACTGCACGGCCTGCGGGTGCTCAGCTGGGACCGCGGGGACAGCGTGGCCGTCCCGTCGGAGGCGGTGCGCGCCGTCCTGGGCGCGGCCAGACGCCGCGGCGGGGTGGTCGTGGTCGATCTGCCGAGATGGCTGGACGAGTCGGTCGCGGAGGCACTGTCCCAGCTCGACCTGGGGCTGCTGGTCGTGCCCGCCGAGCTGCGGGCCGTCGCCGCGGCGCACCGGGTGGCCTCCCGTACGGGCATGGTGCTGCGGGATCTGCGGGCGGTGGTGCGCGGCTGCGCGGGATCGGGGCTGGCGGGCGGGGAGATCGCCCGGCTGCTCGGACTGCGGCTCGCCGGTGAGGTTCCCACCGAGGCGGGGCTGTCGGCGTCGGTGGACGCCGGACGGCCGCCCGGCACGGACGCCCGGAGTCCACTGGCCCGGTTCTGCGCCGGCTTCTGGGCCCGCGCGATGCCGGAGAGCGGCGGGGCGCCGCCGGCCGGCGGCCTGGGGAGCGTGGCCGTATGAGCGCGCGTACACGGGCTCGTACGGGGCCTGGGGCGAATGCGTTGGGAACGGGCGTACCCGCCGGGCCGGAGGCGCCGCGGGCGCTGGTGGACGCGGTACGCCTGCGGCTCGCGGAGGCGGGTGCCGAGCCCACCCCCGCCCGGGTCGCGGCGGCGCTGCGGGCCCAGGGGAGGCTGCTGGGGGACAGCGCGGTGCTGGGCGTGGTGGAGGCCCTGCGGTCGGAGATGGTCGGCGCCGGGCCGCTGGAGCCGCTGCTGGCCGAGCCGGATGTGACGGATGTCCTGGTGACCGGGCCGGACGAGGTCTGGGTGGACCGGGGCGACGGAGTGGAGCGCACCGCGGTCCGCTTCCCGGACGCGGCCGCCGTTCGCCGGCTGGCCCAGCGGCTGGCCACCTCGGCGGGCCGGCGGCTGGACGACGCCCGCCCGTGGGTGGACGCCCGGCTCCCGGACGGCACCCGGCTGCACGCGGTGCTGCCGCCGGTGGCGGTCGGCTGCGCCTGTCTGTCCCTGCGGGTGGTGCGGCCGAGGGCCTTCGCCCTGCCGGAGCTGACGGCGGCCGGTACGGTGCCGCCGGGCGGTGACCGGCTGCTGCGGGCGGTGCTGGAGTCCCGGCTGTCGTTCCTGGTCAGTGGCGGGACGGGGTCGGGGAAGACGACCCTGTTGTCGTGTCTGCTGGGGCTGGTGGGGCCGCGGGAGCGGATCGTCCTGGCCGAGGACTCCGCCGAACTGCGCCCCGACCACCCCCACGTGGTGCGGCTGGAGGCCCGGCCCGCCAACCAGGAGGGAGCGGGCCGGGTCACCCTGCGGGACCTGGTGCGGCAGGCCCTGCGGATGCGGCCGGACCGGCTGGTGGTCGGCGAGGTGAGAGGGCCGGAGGTGACGGATCTCCTGGCCGCCCTGAACACCGGCCATGAGGGCGGGTGCGGCACCTTCTCCGAACTACGCCTGCGGTCTGGCTCCAAAGGCTCGTAGTGTTCCACCTGTGACGCTGCGTGAAGAACTAGAGAACCTAGCCAAGCTTTACCAGGGAATGACGCCACAGGCGCGGGGGCGCAAGTTCGAAGGATGGTTGAACAGGCTCCTCGCATCGGAGGGGATGTTTCCGAGGACCTCGTTTCGACCCGCAGGGGAAGAGATAGATGGTTCCTTTATGCATGAGGGACGCTTCCACCTACTCGAGGCGAAGTGGTGGAAAGACCAGGTTCCCGCATCCGCCATCTATCAGTTTAAAGGAAAGGTGGACGGCAAGCTCGTTGGAACAATCGGCATCTTCATTTCCATGTCGGAGTACGGCCCTGACGCCGTCGATGCCTTGCGCGTAGGCAAGGATTTGAACGTGCTCCTTTTTGATCGTGATGACGTTTTCGCCGCCGCGACACATGGGTTCGGGAACGTCCTCCGACACAAGCTCCGCCTGGCAGCTGAACTGGGGGAGGTATTCGTTCCCTACATTGCAACGGTTGAACCTAGCGACAAGCCTCTCACCGTAGTAGTGGAAGGGATGCGCGACGAGTTGTTTATCCGCGGAATCGCACAGAATCTCCTCTCCAGAGGCATCAAGACACGGAAGTTGACCGTAATTCATTCACAGGGCTCCGTGGGACTTGCGAACGTTGCGCTGGCCGCTTCGGAATCTCGCGTCGGGCCTGTCGTAATCTTCACTGATCTGTCGAGTGCCGCCGAGCAGCTTCCCGATGATGTCATGTATGTTGCGGGGCGAACAGAGGGAGTTATCGCCGGGCCCTGGAGTGAGAAATGGCTGGGTTTCGCTTCTAAGCGTGAGGCGAAAAGCGCGATAAGGATGGACAAATTTCTTGCTCATGTGGCGGAGATTGACATCGAAGAGATCGCGGAGAGGGATGGCCACTTCCGGAAGCTAGTTCGTCTCCTTAGCGATTAGAAAAAGCCCATCCAGGGGCGATTTCCCCCGCATCTTCTGTGCGCTTCATGTCGACTCGGTGGCGTCAGCCTCGCTGTCACGAGCAATCAGCTGGTCGAAGCTGGGGGTGCCGAGGAAGACTGGTGAGTCCTTTCGGTTTTTCCTTGACTCAAGCTGAGCGATCTTTTCCTCTGCGGCGGTACGGCTGACGGATAGTTGCTCAACTTCGCCGAACCATCCCTCTCTTTCGGCTTCGGCGATCCGATCGGTGAGGTTGTCGCGTACTTCGACCAGGCGTGACAACTCGCTGAAGTCGACAATGAGTACGGGGCATCTGATACAAGCGTGCTCATGAATACAGTCGGTTCCGTAGGCTCGTCCGCAGTCGCCGAGGGCGAGCTTGCGGCGCGCGAAGTGGCCGAGAAACTCCTGCCACTCTTCTGGGGTCACGGCGCGATATTCCTCGACCGGACGCAGAGCCCGCCGGCGCGCGATGAACGCGCGGTGAGCCTCGATCGCCTTGGCAGGGTAGATCGCGTTATATCCCATGGTGGTGTTGATGTTTCCATGGCCTGCAATCACCTGCGCGATGTGCGGCGGCAGCCCGTTGAGGATCGCGTCCGTAATGAAGATTCGACGGAAATCGTGGGGCTGGAAATTCAAGGGTGCTCCGGAAGCGTCAGTAAGGCCAGCGGCCGTCATGGTTTCGTTCAATGATTGTCGGACCGTGTTCACCGAGACCGGCCGGTGCTCTTCACTCACTTGCCATTGGTAAAGGAGGGGAAGGGGATCGTTCCAGACCCGCTCTTGGTGGTCGTAGCTTGGAACCACAGGGACTGTTCCGTATTTCTGGCGGACGCGCGTGATCACGGCACTGAGTACATCGGCGAGTTCTGGAGAGATGAGGAGGAGTCGCTCTTGGTCGATCTTTGACGGGGCGATCTGCAACAGGGGAATGATCTCGCCGGTTGTGGGCAGTTTGTAGCTGATGATGCTGTGATGCCCGAGCTCCAGCAATTCTTCGATTCGGATTCCTGTGTGCCGCAGGATCTCGATCGTGGCCCAGGCCCAGAAAGCCCGCTTCTCCTCCGTGCGCAGGTCACGGCGCCGTCCCTGAACGTCGTGGACCGTGGTTGCCTGCCCGTCGGCGCGGGAGGTGGTCTTCGGGGCGGTGAATGTCTCTCCCAGGACGGTGAAGGTGGAGCCCAGAGGTGCTCTGACGAGGGCAGCAAGCCGCTCACTTGCCTCTTTGAGGCGGCGATCAGCGACACGGACGAGAGCCGGCAGGTAGGGCAGACGCTCACGGGTGCGCTGGTCCATCCGCGCCTTGACCTGCTGCTCAAGTTTCTTCACAGAGCAGTCCGCTTCGGAAACTGGAGACGGAACGGCCCAGGGTCCCCAGCGCTCGGGCTCCTCCAGTGCCCAGTGCCCGATATCCAGATAGAACGCACGGACCGCCATCATCACGGATGGCGCTGAAGCGCGCGGTCCCGTCACCTCCCCGACCGTCCCATCCGGGCGTCTCCTTCGGACAGTTTTCACTGCGAGGCGCGCCTTCCAGGCCGCAGCCATGTCGGGAGAAAGGCGGAGCGAGTTAATTCCGGGGTGATGCTGTTCAAGGTCAGCCCAGAACAATCGGCTGAGGTTCGTCGATAGAAGCTTGAGTGAGTTGTAGTCGATACTCGGCTGACGTTCCGAGAGATAGTCGACAATGAGGTCGCGAACCGGCTTGCACTGAAGGTGATACCGGTCCACGAGTTCGGCTGGCGTGACCTGACCTGAGCGGTTCTCGATCAGGCGAAGTGTCACCGGAGCATTAGACGGAAATTGCCCGATTCCGCGAAGCCAGGAGTAGGCAAGACGCACGGGGCCGCTTTGGTGCCGAGGTACTTCCCGAAGCCTCGCAAGGAAGTCTCCGACGACAATTTCTTCGATCTTTCCGCCGTGCATAACCAGGATCTGGGCAAGGGCCAGCAGCCCGTCCGATTTCCTGCGTCCGGACTGTGGGATAGCAGCTTGGAGCCGAGCGAACCCTTCTGCGTCTCGCGCGGCCGCGATGGCCGGCCTCAAGTGCTTTGATGGGTAGCGGGACAGCCATGCCGCATCGGGTCGGATGGCGTCCGCACAGATCAGAGCCAGGACCCCGGAACGGACTGTGCTTGGTGTGGGACTCCTGCCGATCGTGCGAGCCCACGCACGGACCCCTTCGATCAGTTCCTGCCCCGACCAGGTGACTGCCGGACTGGCCTGCCAGCGTTCCTGCCAAGTGGCTCCCGGGAACGTCTGCAGCCATTGCAGAAGCACCCGGGCACCGATCTCCCGAACCGCCTGGGCAGACTCGCCCGGCGCGCAGAGCGGCGGTCGTTGGATGCTGTGGAGGAGGTACTCCGAAGTCGCCTCCGTCATCGGCCATGTAGAGGCCGGTGTGCGTGGTGGGAAACGCCGGAGCAGCGCAGCAGCCTCCGCCCCCTTCAGGGTCCGCGTCGCGGGCCTGGCCGATGGTGCTGGAACTACTGGCGCCAAGGGAGGTGCGGGCTGCATCACGAGGGCTGCCTTCCGAACAGGATGTTGAGCGAGTCTGAGTTGTAGGCGGGAGACGGCACCACGGGCGCCGGGTTCTGCCGCTTTTGCTCCTGGCGAGCGTGGAAGGCGAGACCTGCCGCGATCACGTCGTCCTTGCTGGGCCGGTTGTAGATGTCCAAGGTCGACAGGTGTTTGTGGCCGAGGATGTGCTGAACGTAGACGGGCGGCATGTCCGGGTCGTCGAGCATCAAGAAGGTCGCGGTGTGCCGTAGGTCGTGGAGCGTCCAGTTGGAGCCCAGGAGTCCTTGGGCGCGTTTGAACATCATGCGGGCCGCGTCGTACTCCAACGGCCGCCACGGACGCCGCAGGGTCCACCACAGCGGCTGGTGGCGGCCTTGTGGGACCCCCTTCTTCCAGGCTTCTTCCTGGTAGAGCCGTAGCCAGACGAACGCATCCAGGTTGGCGGGCAGTTCCTGGTAGTCCTCGGTACCTTTGCGGATCACGCCGATGGTCTGCTGGCCGACCTTCGCGTCGCCCTGCTTTGGGCTGAGGAGTTCCTTGGCGCGGGCACCGTTGGAGACCCAGAAGGCCAACAGTGCCCGGTCGCGGTGCGAACGGAGGCTCGCGAAGACCTCGGTGTACTTGTCCTCGGGGATCCGCCGCGGAATCCGCTTGGGGACCTTGGGGCGGTAGCGGCCCTTCTGATCCGTCTGGAACTCGTCCATCGGGTTGTGGTGGGCGTTCGCCCGCTCACCTGGACGGCCCTGCTTGCCCTGGGCGCTGGGACGGCGCCGGCCCCGGTGTCGTGAGCAGTCCAAGGGGAACGGATTGACCAGCAGGGAACCGGAGTTGTTGTCCAGGTGCCAGTCGTAGAAGGTCCGCAGAGCCGTCTCGCAGTGAGCCCATGTGGTGGGAGCGTACTTCGCCCCGATGGTCGGCTTCCCGGTCACCGGGTTCGGAGTTCCCGGCGCCGGCCGACCAGTCCGGGACGGCGCCGGGATCTCGGAGGGGTCCTTGCCGCGGTGGCGCCAGTGGACGCGTAACGGTTTGTCCGCCAGTTTCATCCACAGTGTGAAATCCCGGGCGTCCACACGGGTCGCGCGGTCCCACTCGATCTCGAACGCCCACAGGAAGCGCCACCACCGCAGGAAATCCATGCCGTACGAGCGCGGCGTCAGCGGCGAGTACGGCCCAGCCAGCAGGTCCTTGAAGTACACCCTGACCGGCTCGACCGGCCGCCCGAACGGGTCCAGCAGCTGGTAGGGCTCCCACGGGTCTCCTGTCTCCAGCAACTTGCCAATCTCGGGCAGCACAAAGTTCCTTAGATCCCTTCCGGGACCCTCTTCACCAGGCATGGCGGGAAGCTAGCAGAAACCCCACCTGACCTGCGAAGACCTGTGAGTTAGTTCGGTCAATACACCGTCCACGCCAACGCGGCGGCCGACGTACCCGCCCGGCTGGAGGCGCTGGGCACCACCGCCGGGCTCGACCGGACCGCGCTGCACAGCCAGCTCGCGGCGGCGCTGTCGGTGGTGCTCCACCTGGAGCGGGACCGCCGCGGGCGGCGGCGCGTCGCGGAGATCCACGTACTGGAGCAGGACCGGTACGGCCTGGTGGTGACCGTACCCGCCGCCGTCTGGAGCCCGGGTGGCTTCGTGCGGGAACGGGGCTGGCCGCGGCTGGAACGGCTGTGCGCGCGGGGTGGTGGTGCGCTGTGACGGTGACCGGACCGGCCGGGACGGCCGGGCTGACGGGAGCGCTGGGACTGGCCGAAGCGGCGGTTCCGGCCGGAGCGGCGGGGCTGGTGGAGGCGCGGCCGGCCATGGTGTACGCGGGATCGGTGTGCGCGGCGATGGTGTGTGCCGGAGCACTGACCTGGCTGTTGAGCGGGCCGGGTGAAGGCGTGCGGCGGGCCCGGTCGCTGTGCGCGGACGATGCGGGGCCAGTTCCCCCGTGGTGGGCCGCCGCCCCGGGACCGGTGGCGCGGATCGTCGCCCGACCGGCACGTCTGCTCGGTGGCCGGGCCGGGGCCTTTCGCGGGATCCGGGCCGGGCTCGTGGGCTGGTGCCTGGCGGGTGGTGCGGTGTCGGCGCTGCTGGGGGGTTCGGTACTGCCGCTGCTGGCCGGGGTGCTGGCGGTGCCCTTGCTGGGGCGCGGGCTGCGGCGGCGGGAACGGCGGCGTGCGGGGGAGGCGCGGGAGGCGGCCGTCGTCGAACTGTGCTCGGCACTCGTCGGTGAGCTGCGGGCCGGCCGTACCCCGGAGCGGGCCCTGCTGGCGGTGGGCATGCCCGGCTTCGGGGACGGTGGCGCGGCGGTACTGGCGGCGGCGCGCTTCGGAGGGGACGTACCGGAGGCGCTGCGGCAGGCGGCCCGGCAGGAGGGCGCGGGCGGGCTGGCCGGGGTGGCCGCGTGCTGGCAGGTGGCGGTGGACGGAGGCGCGGGGCTGGCGGACGGGCTGGACCGGGCGGCCGGGGCGCTGCGCGCGGAACGCGACCAGCGGGAGGAGTTGCGCGCCCAGTTGGCGGGCCCGCGCGCCACGGCGCTGGTGCTGGCGGTGCTGCCGGCGTTCGGGCTGCTGCTGGGCACCGCCATGGGAGCGCGGCCGCTGCACGTACTGCTGCACAGCCCGGCGGGATGGGCCTGTCTGGTCGCGGCCGGGGCACTGGAGTGGGCCGGCCTGGCCTGGGTCGCCCGGATCATCCGTACGGCGGAGAAGGGCGGCCGGAAGTGACCGGCGAAATCTTCCACGGGTTGTGGACGGCGTTCCTCGGACCTTCCGGGCCGGTCGGCTTCCCCGGAGCGGCCGGACTGGCCGGACTGGCCGCTCCGGTGGCCGCCATCTGCCTGGTGGGGACGGTACCGGCGATGGGACGGGCGCGCCGGCACCGGCGGCGGCTGACCGCGCTGCCGGTCGGTCGGCCGGAAGGGCGGACACCGCCGCGCGTCGACCGGATACGGCGGCGGCTGCCACCGCTGCGGGACGCCGCGGCGCCGCTCGGTGTCCTGGCACTGGGAGTGGTGCTGGTCGGCGGTCCGGTCGGCTGGGCGTTCGGGGCCGCCGCGGCGTGGGGCCTTGGACGACTGTCACGCGGCCGCGGCAACCGGACGGAGAGCACCGGTCGTTCCCGTGCCGCCGGACGGTCCGCACGGGGTGAGACGGACCTCGGAGTGCGGGTGGACGAGCGGTTGCCGATCACCGCGGAGCTGCTGGCCGCCTGCCTGGCGGCGGGTTCGGGGCCGTGTGAGGCGGCCGGGGCGGTGGGCGCCTCGGTGGGCGGTCCGCTCGGCGAGCGCCTGGTCCGGGCCTCGGCCGAGCTGCGGCTGGGCGGTGATCCGGCGGCCGTGTGGGAGCGGCTGGGCGAGCTGCCAGGGGCGGCCGGGCTGGCGCGGTGCCTGGAGCGGGCGGGGACGACCGGAGTGCCCGCCGTGGAACAGGTGGGCCGGCTGGCGGCCGAGTGCCGGGCCGCCCGGGCGCGGGCGGCGACGGGGCGGGCCCGCCGGGCCGCGGTCCTGGTCACCGGGCCGCTGGGGCTGTGCTTCCTGCCCGCCTTCCTGCTGGCGGGAGTGGTGCCGGTGGTCATCGGCCTGGCGCGGTCCCTGCTGTGAGCCGGTCGCCGTACGGCGACCGAGAAGAGAACACGAACACCCGGAACACCCGGAAGAACACCCGGAACAGAACCGGAAACCGGAAGAGGAGAGGGAGAGAACCATGCGGGGACGGATGCGGGAGTGGAGCGGCAGGATCGCGCGCAGGGTGCGGTCCGGGGACACACAGGCGGGGATGAGCACGGCGGAGTACGCGGTGGGCACGATCGCTGCCGCGGGCTTCGCTGCGGTCCTGTACAAGATCGTCACCAGTGAACCGGTCAGCGATGCGATGCAGCAGTTGATCGAGCGGGCGCTCGATGCGGGCTTCTGACGGCGCCGGGACGGGCGCGTCCGGCGGTACGGGCCCACCCGGCGGTGCGGGAGGGCCACTCCGGTCGGCGGCCCCACGGATGCGGGCCCCACGGATGCGGGCTCTCCGAACGGGGGCGGGGCAGGAGGCGGGCTATGTCACCGCGGAGACCGCCGTGGTGGTGCCCTCCCTGGTGGTCCTGCTCGGGATGGTGCTGTGGGCGGTGGCGGCGGTGGCCGCGCAGATCGGATGTGTGGACGCGGCGGGCGCCGGCGCACGGGCGGTGGCCCGGGACGAGCCGCCGGAGCGGGTGCGGCGGGCCGTACGCGCGGTGGCGCCGCGCGGTGCGGCGGTGGAGACGGCGCGGGAGGGAGAACTGGTGCGGGTGCGGGTGACCGCGAGGGCGGCCGGTCCGGGACCGCTGGCCGTGGAACTGGGGGCGGAGGCGGTGGCGTATGCGGAGCCGGACTGACCGGCGAAGCGGGCGCCTGCCCGGCAGCCTGCCGCCCGGCCCGCCTGACCGGCCGCCGACGGACCGGTCGGCGGCCCGGCGACCGGGGCGCGGGGACGGGGGCTCGGCCACGGTGTGGGCCGCGGTGTGCGGGGTCGTGCTGTGCGTGCTGGCGGTGGCCGTGCTGGGCCTGGGGCAGGCTGTCGTGGTCCGCCACCGGGCGGGTGCCGCGGCGGACGCGGCGGCCCTCGCGGCGGCCGATCACGCCCTGTGGGGCGACGCACGGGCGTGCGCCGCGGCCCGGGAGGTGGCCGCCGCCCAGCGGGCGAGAGTGGTCCGCTGCCGGGTGCGGGACCTGGTCGCCGATCTCACGGTGCGGGTGCGGGCGGGTCCGTACGCCGCCGGGGTGCGGGCCCGGGCGGGGCCTGCCGCAGCAGTTCGGTGAGCAGCCGGACGGCGCCGCGCTTGTGCAGGGGGTCGTTGCCGTTGCCGCACTTGGGAGACTGTATGCACGAGGGGCAGCCGCTGTCGCACTCGCACGCCGCGATGGCCTGGCGGGTCGCGGTCAGCCACTCGCGGGCGGTGTGGAAGGCGCGCTCGGCGAAGCCGGCGCCGCCGGGGTGTCCGTCGTAGACGAACACCGTCGGCAGCAGGGTGTCGGCGTGCAGCGGTACGGAGACACCGCCGATGTCCCAGCGGTCACAGGTGGCGAACAGCGGCAGCATCCCGATCGAGGCGTGCTCGGCGGCGTGCAGGGCCCCGGGCAGTATCTCCGGGCCCACCCGGGCGGCGTCGAGCTGGTCCTCGGTGACCGTCCACCACACCGCGCGGGTGCGCAGGGTGCGCGGCGGCAGGTCCAGTTTCGTCTCGCCGAGCACCTCGCCGGTGACGAGCCTGCGGCGCAGGTAGGAGACGACCTGGTTGGTGACCTCCACCGAGCCGAAGCACAGCCGGGCCCCGCCCCAGGGGACCTCGGCGGTGGTCTCCAGGACGGAGATCGCGGTGGTGTCCCGGGCCATCGTCGTCCAGGGGGGATCGGCCTGCTCGACCAGGGCGACCGAGTCGTCCAGGTCGAGCCGCCGGACCACGTAGCTGCGGCCCTGGTGGAGATGGACCGCGCCGTCGTGGACGGTGGTGTGGGCGGCCGCGGCGTCGACCGTGCCCAGCAGCCGTCCGGTGGCGTCCTCCACCACCTGCACCGGCCGGCCGCCCCGGCCGCGGATGTCGGCGAGGTCGCAGGCCCGCTCACGGCGGGTCCAGTACCAGCCCGTTCCCCGGCGGCGCAGCAGTCCGCGCCGCTCCAGCACCGGCACCAGCCCGGGCACCGCCGGGCCGAACAGCTCGAAGTCGGTCTCGGTGAGAGGGAGTTCCGCCGCGGCCGCGCACAGATGGGGGGTGAGGACATAGGGGTTGTCCGGGTCCAGGACGGTGGACTCCACGGGGCGGCGGAAGATCGCGTCGGGGTGATGGACGAGATAGGTGTCCAGCGGGTCGTCCCGGGCGACGAGGACGGCCAGCGCTCCCTGGCCCGCCCGGCCGGCCCGCCCGGCCTGCTGCCACAGCGAGGCCCGGGTGCCGGGATACCCGGTCAGCAGGACGGCGTCGAGCCCGGAGACGTCGATGCCCAGTTCCAGGGCGTTGGTGGCGGCCAGGCCGAGGAGTTCGCCGGAGTGCAGTGCCTGCTCCAGGGCGCGGCGCTCCTCGGGCAGATAGCCGCCGCGGTAGGCGGCCACCCGTCCGGCCAGATCGCGGTCCACCTCGGCCAGCCGCTCCCGGGCGATGACCGAGATCAGCTCGGCGCCGCGCCGGGAGCGGACGAAGGCCACAGTCCGCACCCCCCGGACGGCGAGGTCGGTGAGCAGGTCGGCGGTCTCGGCGGTGGCGGTACGGCGCACCGGGGCGCCGCGCTCGCCGCGCAGCTCCGTCAGCGGGGGTTCCCACAGGGCGAAGACCACCTCGCCGCGCGGGGAGGCGTCCTCGGTGACCTCGGTCACGGGCAGGCCGGTGAGCCGGGTCGCCGCCCTGCCCGGCTCGGCGGCGGTGGCGGAGGCCAGCAGGAACACCGGCGCGCCGCCGTAACGGGCGCACACCCGCCGCAGCCGCCGCAGCACCTGGGCGACATGGGAGCCGAACACCCCCCGGTAGGTGTGGCACTCGTCGACGACCACATAACGCAGCGCGCGCAGGAAGGAGGACCAGCGGGCATGGCCCGGGAGCAGCCCGCGGTGCAGCATGTCGGGGTTGGTGAGCAGCAGGTTGGCGTACTGCCGCGCCCAGTCGCGTTCCTCGGCCGGTGTGTCGCCGTCGAAGACCGCGGGACGGACCGCGCTGCCCAGTGGGGCGGCCAGTGCGCTCACGGCCCGCCGCTGGTCGGCGGCGAGGGCCTTGGTCGGGGCGAGGTAGAGGGCGGTGGCGCCGCGCCCGTTCGGGGCCCCGGAGCCGTCCAGCAGGGCGCTGAGCACCGGGGCGAGATAGGCCAGGGACTTGCCCGAGGCCGTTCCGGTGGCGACGACCACCGACTCGCCGCGCAGTGCGTGCCGGGCGGTACGGGCCTGGTGCTCCCAGGGGCGGTCGATACCCGCCGCGCGGATCGCGTCGATCACTTCCGGCCGAATCCGGCCAGGCCAGTCCGCATGACGACCGACCCGTGGGGGCAGGTGCTCCGTATGGGTGATGCGCACGGCCCGGTCCGCCCCCGCGGTGAGGCCTTCGAGGACTGCCCGGGGGGACGGGGACGGGGGTCGCGCGTCTGCCGACGCCGCGCGGTGGTTGGTGGCCATCGGATTCGAGTGTGTCACCGGCACGACGGACAATGGTCGCAAGGCGTCGTGCATGACCCGGGTAAGTGATTGAATGCTTCTGCGGCTGCCGATCCGTCCCCTACCTTCGGTGGGGAGGCTTCACCTCTGCCTTCGGCGGGACACCCTCCCGCCCCCCGGTGGGAGGACCCCCTCCCCGCTTCCGGTAGAAGGGACCCCTCTCCGCTCCCGGTGGGGTACATCCCAGGGGGCGGACCGCTCGATAGCAAGGTGCTGGAGGATCCGTGGACCTGTCCCTGTCGACCCGTACCGTCGGCGATCGCACGATCGTCTCGGTGGGTGGCGAGATCGATGTATACACCGCGCCCAAGTTGCGTGAGCAACTGGTGGAGCTGGTGAACGACGGCAGCTACCACCTGGTCGTGGACATGGAGGGTGTTGACTTCCTCGACTCCACCGGCCTCGGTGTGCTCGTCGGCGGGCTCAAGCGAGTGCGCGCGCACGAGGGATCACTGCGTCTGGTCTGCAACCAGGAACGCATTCTCAAGATCTTCCGTATCACCGGCCTGACCAAGGTGTTTCCCATTCACACCTCGGTCGACGAGGCCGTGGCGGCCACCGACTGAGAAGCCGGGGCCGCACAGCCCGCGCAAGGCGGCGACAGGGGTACCGGGTCCACACGTGTGTCGGCCCGGTGCCCCTTGCCGACCGTCGGCTGTCGGCTGTCGGTCGCTGACCGCCGGCCGCCGGATCCAGGCATCGGGCCGCCGGGCCGGTGAGTTCCCGGCCGGTGAGCGCGAAGGTCCGCACGTACTACCGAGGGGGATGGCTATGGCCACCGTCGAACTGCTCTTCAGCGCGCTGCCCGAGCATGTGAGGACGGCGCGGCTGGTGGCGGCCGCCGTCGCGCGCCGGTCCGGTGTCGACGAGACGGCGCTCGACGAGGTGCGGCTCGCGGTGGGTGAGGCGTGCAGCCGGGCCGTCGGTCTCCATGTCGGCCACGGCCTCGACACACCTGTCCGGGTGAGGCTGACCGAGGGCGAGAAGGCGTTCCGCATCGAGGTCGGGGACGACGTCCCGACGGTGCACGGTCCGGGCCATGGCTCCGCCAACGGGGACGGCGCCGAGGGCGACGACGAGAGCGATCTGGGGCTCGCGGTGATCAGCGGGCTGGTGGACGACTTCGAGGTGACCGCCGACGAGCACGGCGGCCTCATCCGGATGAGCTGGCCGGTCACCCCGGTCTCCCGCGCATAGCCGGGTCCTCCCCGCACGGCGCTCCGCACCGGAGGACCGGCCCTCCCGCCACCGGCTGCCGCGTCGGCTTCCTCCGCCGGTCTCCCTCCTGTCCGATCCCTCTCCTGTCCGATCCCTCTCCTGTCCGGTCCCTTCCCCCTCCCGTCCTGGTCCCTCCCGGCCGGGTCGGTGCGCCGGGCCGCCTCCCCACGCGTACGGCCCGCCGCGGGAAATTCCGTAGGGGAAAACCTGCGTGCCGTCGCTC
This sequence comes from Streptomyces carminius, assembly GCF_002794255.1. Classification (GTDB taxonomy): domain Bacteria; phylum Actinomycetota; class Actinomycetes; order Streptomycetales; family Streptomycetaceae; genus Streptomyces; species Streptomyces carminius. Next base: position 158,703 of record NZ_PGGW01000058.1, on the reverse strand, counting down.
CGGAAGCTCCGGCCGGCGTCGCCCTGGTGTTTCCGGACGCATTCCTCGTGGCCTTTTTCCGGAAATCACCCGAATGGCACCTCGGGGGGTGTCTCAAAGAGCTGCCGTCCCAGTGAGACGGCGGTGTCACAGGGGAATACATCCCCCTGTTCGGGGGAATCGTCTCGGTGCCTGCTATTCGATCTTCAAAGGTGCGGATCGGCGGTGAATAGCGCACTCTGGTTATGACCCGGAGCGGCTCCTACAATCCGTCCACATCTTTGCAGCAGGACGCCTGAGCGTGCTTGCGCGCGCCCATGTGCCAAACGTCAAGGAGGACGAATGGCCGCGCACCACATCCCCTCCCAGAACCGGCTGCACCTGGCCGAAGCCGTTCTCACCAGCGGCAACCGCGGTCTGGTGCTGGTGATCGCACTGATCGCGGTGGCGGCCCTGGTGGTCGCCGTGATGCTGGTACGTCAGGTGCTCGCGGCCGGTGAGGGCACCGACAGCATGAAGAAGATCGCCGCCGCCGTGCAGGAAGGTGCGAACGCCTACCTCGCGCGGCAGTTGCGCACTCTCGGCGTATTCGCCGTCGTGGTCTTCTTCCTTTTGATGTTGCTCCCGGCCGACGACATGGGCCAGCGAATCGGCCGCTCCTTGTTCTTCCTGGTCGGCGCCGGCTTCTCGGCGGCCACCGGTTATATCGGCATGTGGCTCGCGGTACGCAGCAACGTACGGGTCGCCGCCGCCGCACGGGAGGCGACTCCCGGTGCGGGAGAACCCGCCAGGGATCTGACCGACGTCTCCCACCGGGCGATGAAGATCGCTTTCCGTACCGGTGGTGTCGTCGGAATGTTCACCGTCGGTCTGGGCCTCCTCGGCGCCGCCGTCGTGGTGCTCGTCTACGCCGCCGACGCCCCCAAGGTCCTGGAGGGCTTCGGTCTGGGCGCCGCGCTGATCGCGATGTTCATGCGAGTGGGCGGCGGCATCTTCACCAAGGCCGCCGACGTGGGCGCCGACCTCGTCGGCAAGGTCGAGCAGGGCATCCCCGAGGACGACCCGCGCAACGCCGCCACCATCGCGGACAACGTCGGCGACAACGTCGGCGACTGCGCGGGAATGGCCGCCGACCTCTTCGAGTCCTACGCCGTCACCCTGGTGGCCGCGCTCATCCTGGGCACCGTCGCCTTCGGCGACGCGGGCCTGGCCTTCCCGCTGCTCGTCCCCGCGATCGGTGTCCTCACGGCCATGATCGGCATCTTCGCGGTCGCCCCGCGCCGCGCCGACCGCAGCGGCATGACCGCCATCAACCGCGGCTTCTTCATCTCCGCGGTGATCTCGCTGGTCCTCGTCGCCGTCGCGGCGTTCGTCTACCTGCCGTCCAGCTTCGCCGAACTGGACGGCGTCACCGACACCGGCATCCTCGGCCACGACGGCGACCCGCGGGTGTTCGCACTGGTCGCGGTCGCCATCGGCATCGTGCTCGCCGCACTGATCCAGCAGCTCACCGGCTACTTCACCGAGCCCGGCCGGCGGCCGGTGCGCGACATCGGCAAGACCTCGCTGACCGGCCCGGCCACCGTGGTCCTGGCCGGCATCTCCATCGGCCTGGAGTCCGCGGTCTACACGGCGCTGCTGATCGCCCTCGGCGTCTACGGCGCCTTCCTGCTGGGCGGCACCTCCATCATGCTGGCCCTGTTCGCCGTGGCGCTGGCGGGCACCGGTCTGCTGACCACCGTCGGCGTCATCGTCGCGATGGACACCTTCGGCCCGGTCTCCGACAACGCCCAGGGCATCGCCGAGATGTCCGGCGACGTGGAGGGCGCCGGCGCCCAGGTGCTCACCGACCTCGACGCCGTCGGCAACACCACCAAGGCCATCACCAAGGGCATCGCCATCGCCACCGCGGTACTGGCCGCCGCCGCGCTCTTCGGCGCCTACCGGGACGCGATCGCCACCGCCGTGGCGGACGTGGGTGCCCGGGCGGGCGAGATGAACCTGAGCCTGGACATCTCCCAGCCGAACAACCTGGTCGGCCTCATCCTCGGCGCCGCGGTCGTCTTCCTGTTCTCCGGGCTGGCGATCAACGCGGTGTCCCGGTCGGCGGGCGCGGTGGTCTTCGAGGTACGGCGCCAGTTCCGGGAGAAGCCCGGGATCATGGACTACACCGAGAAGCCCGACTACGGCCGGGTCGTGGACATCTGCACCAAGGACGCGCTGCGCGAGCTGACCACCCCCGGTCTGCTCGCCGTCATGGCGCCCATCGCCGTCGGCTTCACCCTCGGCGTCGGCGCGCTCGGCTCCTTCCTGGCCGGGGCGATCGGCGCGGGCACCCTGATGGCGGTCTTCCTCGCCAACTCCGGCGGTGCCTGGGACAACGCCAAGAAGCTCGTCGAGGACGGCCACCACGGCGGCAAGGGCAGCGAGGCGCACGCCGCGACCGTCATCGGCGACACCGTCGGCGATCCGTTCAAGGACACCGCCGGCCCGGCGATCAACCCGCTGCTGAAGGTGATGAACCTGGTGGCACTGCTGATCGCGCCCGCGGTGGTGCAGTTCAGCTACGGCGACGACGCCAGCCCCTGGGTGCGGGCCCTCATCGCGGTCCTCGCCCTCACCGTCATCGTCGGCGCGGTCTACGTCTCCAAGCGGCGCGGCATCGCGGTGGGCGACGCGGACGCGGACACCGGCGCGGACGGTGGCGCGGACGGCGGCGGGACGCCCGGCGGCACACCGTCCGGCTCCACGGAGTCCGGGGCCCCGGTGACGACTCCGTAGCGCGGTCCGGACAGCGGCACGGGCCGGAGCGGAAAGATCAGAAGGATCAAGAAAGGCCAAGAAGGGCCAAGAAGGAAAAGAGACAAGAAGGACCTGAAAGACCGGAAGGGCCGGACGGTCACGGAAGGCGCGGAAGGGAACAGCCGCCGGCGGGGCGGGCACCCGGGATACCGGGCGCCCGCCCCGCCGTGTGCCCGGGCGTCCGGTCCCGGACGGATCCGTGTGAGATGTGCTTGTCCCCGGGACGTCCATATCGACCACAAACCGCGTATAAGCCGTGTGCCGTAATCGGCCGTTGGACCGTATGCGTGTATGTTCCGGGCCGGACAGCCACGAAGGGACCGATCCGGAGTGAACAAGAAACTTGCGATCGCGCTGACCGGCGGCACGGCACTGGTACTCGCGCTCAGCGGGTGCGGCGGTGACGGTGAGGACAAGACCGCCGCGTGGGCCCAGAAGTTCTGCGACCAGGTGCAGCCCCAGGTGAAGAGGATCCAGCAGGCCAACGCCTCCATCACCCAGGCCACCGAGGGGGAGAAGCCCCCGGAGGAGATCAAGACGACCGACGCGCAGGCCTTCTCTGACATCTCCCGGGCCTACGCGGCCCTGGCCAAGGCCGTGAAGGGGGCGGGCACCCCGCCGGTCGAGGACGGCGCCGCGCTGGAGAAGGACGCGGTCCGGCAGCTCGACGGCATGTCCCGCAAGTACGCCGACCTCAAGAAGCAGGCCGACGCCCTGAACACCGAGGACCAGGCGGAGTTCGCCGACGGGCTCAAGGAGATAGCCGACGGGCTGGGCCGGCTCAACGAGGGCGGTGACCAGGCGCTGGAGAAACTCCAGAAGGGCGAGCTCGGCAAGGCCATGGCCGAGCAGAAGGGCTGCCGCAAGCCGGCGCCGAGCCCCTCCGCGTCGGCGGCGTAGGCGGCGCGGGCGGCGCGGGCGGTACGGCCCGTGTACCGGAGGTGTCCGGTACACGGCGGGCACGTCCGGTGCCCGGGACGGTTCCACGCCACAATGGGGCGGTGAGTACGGACCACCTCCCCGCCCCCGGCCCCGCCCTGCCCCGGCTGCGCGACGCCTTCCGCACCGCCGACTTCACCCCCGACGGCCTGCTGGAGCTGCTCGGCGCCACCGCCTACGCCGCGCTGGCCCGCAGCGAGACCGTCCCCGCGCTGCGCGCCACCCGCGACGGCGGGCCGCTGGCGACGCTGGTGCGGCTGTTCCTGCTCCAGCGGCCGGTGCCGTACGAACGGGCCCGCGCCGCGCTCCCGGCGGACGACGCGCTCGCCGACGGCTGGCTGCGCCGCGCCGGCGGCGGTACGGCGGGCGGCGCGGACGCCGTACGGGCCACCGTGGACATCCGGCCGTACGGCGGCCCGGCGGGGCAGAACTGGTGGATCGTCTCCGACCTCGGCTGCGCCGTCGGCGGCGCCGGCGGTGTCCGCACCGCCCGGGACACCGGCACGGTGGCGGGCCCGGACCTGGCGGATCCGGGCACGGACCCGGCCGGCTCGGGTACGGCCGGCCCGGACCCGGACCCGCGGGCCCGGCTCGTCCTCGGGGTCGGCGGCGCCTCCACCACCCTGGCGGGCATCACGGTGCGCACACCCGTGGCCCGCGCCCTGGACCTCGGCTGCGGTTCGGGCATCCAGGCGCTGCACGCCGCCCAGCACGCCGACTCCGTCACCGCCACCGACCTCAACCCCCGCGCCCTGCGGCTGACGGCCCTCACCCTGGCGCTGTCCGGCGCTCCCGAGGCCGATCTGCGCGAGGGCTCGCTCTTCGAGCCGGTCGGGGGCGAGGCGCCGTACGACCTGATCGTCTCCAACCCGCCCTTCGTCATCTCCCCCCGCGCCGCGGCGGGCGCCCCCGACGGAACCCGGCTCACCTACCGGGACGGCGGTATGGGCGGCGACGACCTGTGCCGCATCCTCGTGCGGGACTCCGCGGCCCACCTCGCCGACGGCGGCTGGTGCCAGCTGCTGGCCAACTGGCAGCACGTGGACGGCCAGGACTGGCGCGAACGGCTCGCCTCCTGGGTGCCGCCCGGCTGCGACGCCTGGATCGTGCAGCGCGAGGTGCAGGACGTCGCCCAGTACGCCGAGCTGTGGCTGCGCGACGGCGGCGACCACCTGGGCGACCCCGCGGTGTACGCGGCACGGTACGACGCCTGGCTGGCGGAGTTCGCCGCGCGCGGCACCACGGCCGTCGGCTTCGGCTGGATCACCCTGCGCAAGTCGGGCGCCGAGCGTCCGTCGGTCACCGCCGAGGAGTGGCCGCACCCCGTCGAGCAGCCGCTCGGCGGGGAGGTGCGCGCCCACTTCGAGCGCCGGGACTTCCTGCGCGCCACGGACGACGCGGCCCTGCTCGCCACCCGGTTCGTCCTCGCCGACGAGGTGGTGCAGGAACAGATCGGCAAGCCCGGCGCGGACGACCCGGAGTACGTCGTGCTGCGGCAGAACCGCGGTATGCGGCGGGCGACGCGGGTGGACACGGTCGGGGCCGGCTTCGCGGGTGTGTGCGACGGCTCGCTCCCGGCGGGCCGGATCCTCGACGCCATCGCCCAGCTCCTCGGCGAGGACCCGGTGGGCCTGCGCGACCGCACTCCGGAGTCGATCCGGCTGCTGGTGGAGCAGGGCTTCCTGCTGCCCCTGGAGGGGCACGGGGGCACGGCGGGCTGAGGACGCCGGGAGCAGAAAGCCGGAGGACACCGGATGGCACCGGGGAACGAGCCGGGGTGCGGAAGAAGAGGAGAGGCCACGGGGGGTCGGAATCCGGCCACTTCGCCGGTGTTCACCCGCCGTTCGCCCGCAGGTCTTCCCGGAACGCGACCATGCTCCGCATGGAGAGTGGACCCGCCGTCTTCGCCGGGGCGACCTTCGCACTGGTCGGCGCCGGACTGCTGCTGTGGACATCGGTGCGCGTACGGCTGCGCGAGCCGGTGGCCGACGGCGTCGACCAGACCGTGGCCGCCGCGGTCACCACCTTGTTCGGCACGGCCCTGCTGGCCGCCGGCGCCTGGCTGTTCACCCTGCTCTGAGCCCGTTCACCGCGGGGCACCCCGGCCTCCGACCGTCAGCCGCGCAGGACCCGGCCCTGCTTGTCGGTGCGGGTGCTGCTGGTGAGAAAGAGGATGCCGTCGATCAGCGCCCAGAGACCGAGACCGCCGCAGGTCAGCAGCTGGGTGACGGCCATCCCGGTGTGGCCGGTGTAGAAGCGGCCGATACCCAGGCCGCCCAGGAAGATCTGCAGCAGGCCGACGACGACCTTGGACTTGTCGGAGTACGGCTGGCCGTTGGGCGCGGTGCCGGGGAACGACATGGGAGATCCTTGCCTTCGTCTTGGGGACGTACTGTGGCTGCCGGTGCTCCGGCCGTACCGCGGCGGAGGCCCAGACGGTCGGCGGCCCCCACTGGTTGTCCGGTGGCCGGAGCCGTGATCGAAAGGTGACCGGACGGGCGCGCCGTGAACCGCGCGCGGACCGCGTACCACCGCGAAGCGGTGCGGAGGAGGGCGGCGGGGGAGAGCGGGAGAGAGCGGGCGGATTCAGCCGGTCAGATTCCGTACGACCGCCCACACCACCGCGGTCCCCACGATCGCCACCGTGCCCCACCGCCCCGCCGACGGCCGCCACCGGCGCCCGCGCAGCCCCGCCACGAGCCACCGCCCGCCCAGGTATGCCGCCGCCGGCCCGCCCAGCACCAGCAGCAGGGCGTTGTCGTGGAAGGCGGCGGCGAGGTCCCCGTGCAGCAGGTCGTACGCCAGCCGCGTACCGCCGCACGCCGGGCACAGCAGTCCGGTGAGCACGTTGAACGGGCAGCGCGGCAGCCACTGCCCGGACTGGTGGGGGTCGGTGTTCCACAGATAGCCGGCCGCGACCAGCCCGGCCGCCAGCGCGGTCAGCGGTGGGGTGGCCGGATGAGTACGGGCGGTACGCAGGAACCGGGCGGTACGGGTGGCCCGGGCGGATCTCCCGGTGCCCGTCCGCGTCCGCTCGCCCGGTCCGTGAACAGGGCCCGACATGGCAGGAACCCCCCCAGGCGGTCGGCTGGAACGCATGACCGGCCACATCCTGCCAGTCGACGCGGGGCGGCAGGAATGCTGGGACTCGGGTTACCGTTCGAGTGGCGTTGCGGACTTTTACCGTTTGACACGGGGGCGGGAGGTACCGTCACACTCCGCAGCGAGAGCGCAAGCGACCCAGAGCCGACACGGACCGGGACCACGCCCCAGGGAACCGGAGAGAAGAGCGAGAAGAAGTTGTCCCCGACCAGCAAGGCCGCAAGCGGCGGGCGCCGACTCGTGATCGTCGAGTCGTCGGTCAAAGCCAAGACGATCAAGGGCTACCTCGGTCCGGGCTATGTGGTCGAGGCCAGCGTCGGGCACATCCGGGACCTGCCGAGCGGTGCCGCCGAGGTCCCCGCCAAGTACAAGGGCGAGCCCTGGGCCCGGCTCGGCGTCAACGTCGACCAGGACTTCGAGCCGCTGTACGTCGTCAACAGCGACAAGAAGGACCAGGTCAGGAAGCTCAAGCAGCTGCTGGCGGAGTCCGACGAACTGTTCCTGGCCACCGATGAGGACCGCGAGGGCGAGGCCATCGCCTGGCACCTGCAGGAAGTTCTCAAGCCCAAGGTCCCGGTCCGCCGGATGGTCTTCAACGAGATCACCAAGGACGCCATCCGGGCGGCCGTCTCCAACACCCGGGAGCTGGACCAGCGCCTGGTCGAGGCCCAGGAGACCCGCCGCATCCTCGACCGGCTCTACGGCTACGAGGTCTCCCCGGTGCTGTGGAAGAAGGTCATGCCCCGGCTCTCGGCGGGCCGGGTGCAGTCCGTCGCCACCCGTCTCGTCGTCGAGCGCGAACGCGAGCGCATCGCGTTCCGCTCCGCCGAGTACTGGGACCTGACCGGCACCTTCGCCACCGGCCGCACGCACGGTGCCGACGGCGCCGCCGACCCCGCCGCCGAACCCGCCTCGCTCACTGCCCGGCTGACCGCCGTGGACGGCCGCCGGGTCGCGCAGGGCCGCGACTTCGGCCCCGACGGGCGGCTCAGGCAGCAGGGCGCGGACGTCCTGCACCTGGACGAGACCGCCGCCCGCGCGCTGGCCGCCGCGCTGGCGGACACCGGCTTCGCCGTCCGCTCGGTGGAGTCCAAGCCGTACCGCCGCTCGCCGTACCCGCCCTTCCGCACCACCACCCTCCAGCAGGAGGCCAGCCGCAAGCTGGGCTTCGGTGCGAAGGCGACCATGCAGGTGGCCCAGAAGCTGTACGAGAACGGCTTCATCACCTACATGCGGACGGACTCCACCACCCTGTCCGACACCGCGGTCAACGCCGCCCGTGCCCAGGTCACCCAGCTCTACGGCGCCGAGTACCTGCCCGACCGCCCCCGCACCTACGCGAACAAGGTCAAGAACGCGCAGGAGGCGCACGAGGCGATCCGCCCCTCCGGGGACCGCTTCCGCACCCCCGCCGAGACGGGCCTGACCGGCGACCAGTTCAGGCTGTACGAGCTGATCTGGAAGCGGACGGTGGCCTCCCAGATGAAGGACGCCACCGGCCGGTCCGTCACCGTCCGCGTCGGCGGCCGCAGTGCCGACGGCCGGGACGTGGAGTTCAGCGCCTCCGGCAAGATCATCACCTTCCACGGCTTCCTCAAGGCGTACGTCGAGGGCTCCGACGACCCCGCCGCCGACCTCGACGACCGCGAGCGCCGGCTGCCGCAGGTCGCCGAGGGCGACCCGCTGACCGCCACCGCGATGTCGGCGGACGGCCACGCCACCAAGCCCCCAGCCCGCTACACCGAGGCATCCCTGGTCAAGGAGCTGGAGGAGCGCGAGATCGGGCGCCCCTCGACCTACGCGTCGATCATCGGCACCATCCTCGACCGCGGCTACGTCTTCAAGAAGGGCACGGCGCTCGTTCCCTCCTTCCTCTCCTTCGCCGTGGTCGGCCTGCTGGAGAAGCACTTCGGCCGGCTGGTCGACTACGACTTCACCGCGAAGATGGAGGACGACCTCGACCGCATCGCCGCGGGCCAGGCCGAGGCCGTGCCGTGGCTGCGCCGCTTCTACTTCGGCGCCGACGAGCCGGGCTCCGGCGACACCGCCGCGGCCGACGCCGGGAACGGCGACGGCGACCACCTCGGCGGACTGAAGGAGCTGGTCTCCGACCTCGGCGCGATCGACGCCCGCGGGGTGTCGTCCTTCCCCGTCGGCGAGGGCATCGTGCTGCGCGTCGGCCGCTACGGCCCCTACGTCGAGGAGCCGGCCGCCGCGGAGGGCGAGCCCGGCCGCCGCGCCGACGTGCCCGAGGACCTGCCGCCGGACGAGCTGACGGTGGAGTACGCCAGGGAACTGCTGGCGAAGCCCAGCGGCGAGGTCGAGCTGGGCACCGACCCGGACACCGGCCGCACCGTCGTCGCCAAGGCGGGGCGCTACGGGCCGTACGTCACCGAGGTGCTGCCCGAAGGGACGCCCAAGACGGGGAAGAACGCGATCAAGCCGCGCACCGCGTCGCTGTTCAAGTCGATGTCCCTGGACACCGTCACCCTGGACGAGGCCCTGAAGCTGCTCTCCCTGCCGCGCACGGTCGGCACCGACCCGGCCACCGGCGAGGAGATCACCGCGCAGAACGGCCGCTACGGGCCGTACCTGAAGAAGGGCACCGACTCGCGGTCGCTGCAGAGCGAGGACCAGCTCTTCACCATCACCCTCGACGAGGCCCTCGCGATCTACGCCCAGCCCAAGCAGCGCGGCCGGGCCGCGGCCAAGCCGCCGCTGAAGGAACTGGGCGACGACCCGGTCAGCGGGCGTCCGGTGGTGGTCAAGGACGGCCGTTTCGGCCCGTACGTCACCGACGGCGAGACCAACGCCACCCTGCGCCGCGACGACGACGTGGAGACGATCTCGCCGGAGCGCGGTTACGAGCTCCTCGCCGAGAAGCGCGCCAAGGGCCCGGTGAAGAAGACCGCGAAGAAGGCGCCGGCGAAGAAGGCACCGGCCAAGAAGGCGCCGGCCAAGAAGACCGCCGCCAAGACCGCTGCCAAGAAGACGGCGGCGAAGACCACCGCGAAGAAGACCGCCCCCCGCAAGACCGCGGCGAGCGCCAACGGCACCGAGTGAGGACCGTCCTCGGGCGGCGGCCCGTGCCTCTCCGGGGCACGGACCGCCGCTCGGGACGCCGCCCGAGGACGCCGCCCGGGAGGCCGCGCCCCGCCCCCGTCCCGCAGCGGCTCCGAAACGACACCGTCCACCTGTTCGGCCGTACCGTCACTCCGCCGCCGCGGCCCGCTAGGCTGGCGGGATGACGCGAGCAGAGCAGCCACCGGTCGTGACCTCCACCTCCGACGCCCTGGCCGCCGACTCCCGCGAGCGCGCCGTACGGGCCCTGCTGGGGCATGCCCCGCTCAAACGGCTGTGGGGCGCACAGCTCACCGGTGGGGTCGGTGACATCCTCGCCCTGCTCGTCCTGGTGCTCCTCGTGCTCCAGGCGGCCTTTACCGTGCCCGCCGGCGGCGGTGAGCCGCTCCTCGGCGGCGGCTACCGCGGGGCGGCCCTGGCCGTGGCCGCCGTCCTCGGTGCCCGGCTGCTGGCCACCCTGCTGTTCGGCGCCGTCCTGCTGGGCCCGCTGTCCTCCCTGACCGCGGACTCCTCCGGCGCCCTCGACCGCCGCTGGACCATGATCGGCGCGGGCGGCGTACGGCTCGCGCTGATGATCGTCGCACCGCTGTGGGTCGACTGGACGCCCGACCAGGCTTTCGCGTTCCTGCTGGTCACCGCCTTCCTGCTGGGGGTCGCCGAACGCTTCCACACGGTGGCCAAGGACAGCGCGGCCCCCACGCTGCTGCCCGCGCCGCCGCCCGAGGGCGCCGCCGTACGCCCCCTGCCGGACCACCACGACGCCCTGCGCCGGCTGTGGCTGCGCACGGGCTTCGCCGCCGTGCCGCTGGCCGGCGCGGCCCTGGTGGCGGTCGCCCTGGTGAGCAACCTGCTGGCCACGGTCGTCGACTGGTTCGGCACCCACCAGGCGGCGCTGGCCTCGTACGCCGCCGCCGGACTGTTCGCCGCCTCGGTGAGCCTGCTGTACTTCCTCCGTCTCCCGGCCGGCGACACCCCGCGCCCCCGCTCCCCGCTGGAGGGTCTGCGCCGGCCCAGGACCGGCGGTGCGGACCGGACGGCGCGCAGCAAGGCAGGCCAGACGGACAAGGCAGGCCAGACGGGCAAGGCGGACGAGGCGGGTGAGGCGGCGAAGGGCGCCGACCGGACGGTGGACCGGGGCCGCACCGGCGCCGCCCCGCTGCTCGTCCTGGCCTGCGCCTGCCTCGCCGCCGCGATCGCCGCGGCCGTGGCGCTGGCCGCCCTGCACACCGCCGACCTCGGCGGCGGCCCGGTCGCCTTCGGCCTGTCCGTCCTGGCGCTGACCGGCGGCACCGCCGCCGGTGTCCGCCGGGCGCCGCGCGTCCTGCCCGCCCTGTCCCGGCGCCGGCTGCTGGCCCTGGCCACGGGCCTGACCGGGCTGGCCCTGCTCGCCGCCGGGCTCACCCCCGACCTGACGACCGTGCTGCTGCTGGCCCTGCTCGCGGGCCTGGCCGCCGGGGTCGCCGCGAACACCGGACACACCCTGCTGGACGAGGAGACCGAGGAGCCCCGCCGCGCCCGGACGACCGACCACCTCCACGCGGTCGTACGGCTCTCCATCGCGCTCGCCGCCCTCGCCGCGCCCGTGCTGGCCGCCCTCATAGGGCCGCACCGGGTGGAAAACGGCGACTTCGTCCTCGCGCACGGCGGCGCCGCCTTCGCCATGATGCTGGTGGGCGCGCTGCTGCTGCCGGTGGCTGCCCTCGTCCTGGTCCGTCTGGACGACCGGCAGGGCGTACCGCTGCGGCGCGACCTGCGCGACGCGTTCACCGGCGGCACCGAGCCGCGTCCGGCGCCCGCGCCGAACGGCTTCTTCATCGCCGTGGAGGGCGGCGACGGAGCGGGCAAGTCCACCCAGGTGGAGGCGCTGGCCGAGTGGATCCAGGCCAAGGGCCACGAGGTGGTGGTCACTCGCGAGCCGGGCGCCACCCCGATCGGCAAGCGGCTGCGCGCGATCCTGCTGGACGTCTCCTCGGCCGGCCTGTCGCACCGTGCCGAGACCCTGCTGTACGCCGCCGACCGGGCCGAGCACGTCGAGTCGGTCCTCCGGCCCGCCCTGGAGCGCGGTGCCGTCGTCATCTCCGACCGCTACGTGGACTCCTCCGTCGCCTACCAGGGCGCGGGCCGCGATCTGTCGCCCACCGAGGTCGCCCGGATCTCCCGCTGGGCCACCGGCGGGCTCGTCCCGCACCTGACGGTGCTGCTGGACATCTCGCCGGAGACCGCCCGCGAGCGGTTCACCGAGGCGCCCGACCGGCTGGAGTCGGAGTCCGCCGAGTTCCACCGGAAGGTCCGCGCCGGTTTCCTGGCGCTGGCCGCCGCCGACCCGACGCGCTACCTGGTGGTGGACGCCGGGCAGGAGCCCGAGGCGGTCACCACCGTCGTACGGCACCGGCTCGACCAGACGCTGCCGCTCTCCGAGGCCGAGATCGCCGCCCGCGAGGAGGCCCGCCGCAAGGCCGAGGAGGAGGCCCGCAGGCGCGCGGAGGAGGAAGCGGCGCGCAAGGCCGAGGAGGAGCGCCTGGCGCGTGAGCGGGAGGAGCGTCTGGCCCGGCTGCGCGCCGAGGAGGAGGAGCGCAGGAAGCGCGAGGAGGAGGAAGCCCGCCGCCGCGAGGAGCTGCGCCAGGCCGAGGAGGCCCGCCGCCGCGCCGAGGAGGCCCGCCGGCAGGCGGAGGAGGAGCGCAGGCGCCGCGAGGCGGAGGAGCGGACCCGCCGTGAGGAGGCGGAACGCCGCCGCCGGCAGGCCGAGGAGGAGGCCCGGCTGCGGGCCGAGGCCGAGGAACGCCGCCGGGAGAAGCAGCGCAAGGCCGAGGAGGCGCTGCTGCGCGCCGAGGAGGCCCGCCGCCGGGCCGAGGAGGAGCAGCGGCGAGCACAGCCCGAACAGTCCGGGCACTCGCTGCGCACGACCGAGGAGGCGGACGCCGCGGGCGCCGCCGGTGCCGCCGGCCCGGGTGCCGACCCCGATGCCGAGACCAGGATGCTGCCGCAGATCCCGGCGGAGGGCCCGGCGGGGAAGCCGGCGGAGGACGAGACGGTCGTCATACCGCGGGCCCGGCCCGCCGGCCCGCCGCCGTCCCGCGACCCCGACGCGGACGAGACCGCCGTACTGCCCCAGGTCCAGCCGCCCGCGCCGCCCGCGTCCGCCGCCCCCGGGCCGGACGAGGCGGAGCGCACCAGGGAGCTGCCCCAGGTCGACGAGGAGGGCCGCCCCCGGCGCCGCCCCGAATGGGCGGAGGAGACACCGCTGGACGACCTGCCCACCCTCGCCGACGAACTGCTCGGCCCCCAGCAGGCGCTGACCGGCGACGACACCGCGGACCCGGACGGCCCCGCCGGCGAGGACGGGCGCGGCGGACGCCGGGGCCGCCGCGGCTGAGAGCCGGCCGCCGGGCACGGTCCGCCGCACCGGCCTGTCAGCCGGGCACGGCACAATGGGCCGGGCCGGGACGGACCCGCCGGGACGGGCCCGGACAGCGGGACGACAGGACACCGGAACACCGGGAGGAGGGGCACCGGACCATGACCGTATGGGAGGACCTCGTCGGGCAGGACGGGGTCACCGAGCAGCTCGTCGCCGCCGCCCGTGACGCCGACGCGTACGTCACCGCCGCCTCCTCCGGCGGTGCCGCCGCCTCCGGCGGAGCGGGGACCGCCGCGCTGCCCGGTTCGGCGATGACGCACGCCTGGCTGTTCACCGGGCCGCCCGGCTCCGGCCGGGCCACCGCCGCCCGCGCCTTCGCCGCCGCCCTGCAGTGCGTCAGCCCCGACCGGGCGCTGGGCGGCGCCCCCGGCTGCGGCTTCTGCGACGGCTGCCACACGGCCCTGGTCGGTACGCACGCCGATGTCGAGGTCGTCCGCACCGACCAGCTCAGCATCGGCGCCGACACCACCCGCGAGCTGGTGCGCCGCACCCAGCTCTCCCCGTCGGGCGGCCGCTGGCAGGTCATCGTCCTGGAGGAGGCCGACCGGCTCACCGAGAGCGCGGGGAACGTCCTGCTCAAGGCCGTCGAGGAGCCCGCCCCCCGCACGGTGTGGCTGCTGTGCGCCTCCTCCGTCGACGACGTCCTGCCCACGATCCGCTCCCGCTGCCGTCTGCTGGTGCTGCGCACCCCGCCGGTGGCCGCCGTCGCCGACCTGCTGATCCGCCGCGACGGCATCGAGCCGGAGACGGCCGCCACCGCCGCCCGCGCCACCCAGGGACACATCGACCGGGCCCGCCGGCTGGCCACCGACGAACGGGCCCGTGCCCGCCGCGCCGCCGTACTGCGGCTCCCCGTCCGCATCGAGCAGCTCGGCGACGCGCTGAAGGCCGCCCAGGAGCTGATCGACGCGGCCGGCACGGACGCCAGGGAGGCCGTCGAGGAGGTGGACGCCAGGGAGACGGAGGAGATGCGCGCCGCGCTCGGCGCGTCCGAGGGCGGCCGGCTGCCGCGCGGTACGGCGGGGGTGATGAAGGATCTGGAGACCCGTCAGAAGCGCCGGGCCACCCGGGCCCAGCGCGACTCCCTCGACCTCGCCCTGGTCGATCTCACCTCCTTCTACCGCGACGTCCTGGCCCGGCAGTTCGGCTCTCCGGTCGCCCTCGCCAACGAGGACGTCCGCGACGCGGTGGAGCGCGTCGCCGCCACCACCCGGCCGGAGCAGACGCTGCGCCGCGTGGAGGCCGTCCTGCGGTGCCGCCGCGCCATCGACCGCAACGTGGCGCCGCTGCTCGCCGTGGAGGCGATGGCGGTGACCCTGCGGACGGGCTGAACCGGCCGCCTGGGCGGAGAGGCGCCCTGCCGCGCCGCTCCGGCCCGTATACGCTCCGGACATGGACACCAGGCGTCTGCTCCGTACCGGCGGCGTCGCGCTCGCGACCGCCGCGCTGCTGCTGTCGGGCTGCTCCGGCTCGGACGGCGACGGCCCCGGGGAGCCCGGAGAGGAGAAGCGGCGCGGTCCGGGCGTCTCCGAACCGCCCGCGCGGTCCCCGGGCGACGACCGCGCGGCCCCGACCGCCGCGCCGCTGGAGCCGCTGCCGGAGGAGATCCCGGCGGAGCTGAAGCCGTACTACGGGCAGAAGCCGGACTGGAAGGACTGCGGAGTCTCCGGCTTCCAGTGCGCGAAGCTGCGGGTGCCCCTGGACTACGCGGCGCCGGACGCGGACGAGGACCTGGAGCTGGCCGTCACCCGCAAGAAGGCCACCGGCCCGGGCGAACGCCTGGGCACCCTGCACGTCAACCCGGGCGGCCCCGGCGGCTCCGCCGTCGACTACGTCCAGCTCGCGGCGGGCGTCGGCTATCCGGCCCCGGTGCGCGCCCGGTATGACATCGTCGGCATGGACCCGCGCGGCGTGGCCCGCAGTGAGCCCGTCGAGTGCCTGGCCGACGAGGAGATGGACGCCTACACGCAGACCGACGTCACACCGGACGACCAGGGCGAGACCGAGGAACTGGTCGAGGCGTTCAAGAAGTTCGCCGAGGGCTGCGAGAAGCGCGCGGGCGAGCTGCTGGGCCATGTCTCCACCGCCGAGGCCGCCCGCGACCTGGACGTCCTGCGCGCGGCACTCGGCGACGACAGGCTCACCTACGTCGGCGCCTCCTACGGCACCTACCTCGGCGCCACCTACGCCGGACTCTTCCCCTCCCGGGTCGGCCGTCTCGTCCTGGACGGCGCCATGGACCCCTCGCTCACCTCCGAGGAGCTCAACCGCGACCAGACCGCGGGCTTCGACACCGCCCTCACCGCCTTCCTGGCCGACTGCGTGGAGCGGCGGGACTGCCCGCTGGGCACCGAGGACCCCGAGGACGCGGGCCGGAAGCTGGGCGACTTCCTGAAGCGCCTGGACAGCCGGCCGCTGGAGACCGGCCAGGAACGCGAGCTGACCGAGTCGCTGGGCACGATCGGCGTGCTGAACGCCATGTACACCGAGTACTACTGGCCGAAGCTGCGCTCGGCGCTCACCTCCGCCCTGGACGGCGACGGCGCGGAACTGCTGGCGCTGGCCGACGACTACTACGAGCGGGACCCGGACGGCTCCTACGGCAACATCATGTACGCCAACGCCGCGGTGAACTGCATCGACCTCCCGCCGCCCTTCAGCAGCCCGGCCGAGGCCAAACGGGCCGTGGCGGACTTCCGGGAGGCATCCCCGGTCTTCGGCCGCAGCTTCGCCTGGTCCGCCCTGAACTGCACCTACTGGGAACCGCGGCCCACCGGCGAACCCCACCGCATCGAGGCGGAGGGCGCCGCCCCGATCCTGGTCCTGGGCACCACCCGAGACCCGGCCACCCCGTACAAGTGGGCCGAGGGCCTGGCCGCACAGCTCTCCTCGGCGACCCTGCTGACGTACGAGGGCGACGGCCACACCGCGTACGTGCGCGGCAGCGACTGCGTCGACTCGGCGGTCAACGCCTACCTGCTGCGCGGCAAGGTCCCCGAGAAGGGCGCGAAGTGCACCTGACCCCGGCGTCCCCGCCCCGGGTCCCGCTCCCGGGCGCCCTCGCCGCCCCGGCGCGAACCCGGTACGGGGCACCCCCGGGCACTGTGTAGACTTGAGCCCGCCGCGGCCCGGCCGCGAGCGTTCGCCGCCTTAGCTCAGTCGGCCAGAGCGACGCACTCGTAATGCGTAGGTCAAGGGTTCGATTCCCTTAGGCGGCTCCGCCCCTCACCAGGGGAGACGGTTCGAACAGAAGGCCCCCGTGATCCTCACGGGGGCCTTCTGTATCTGCTCGGCGTCGTACGTGAGCGGGCGTGCGCGCGATCCGCATGCATCAGGCTTTGACGATCTCGATGGCGGGTCCGCAGAGCAGGCTGATGTCCTCGGGGTCGGAGGTGAGGACGGTGACCGGTCCCGGCGCGGAGCGCGCGATGGCCGCGAGGACGGCGTCGATGGCGTACTTATGGCCTCTGAGGCGGTGGCCACGCAGCAGTGCAGCCGCTTGGCCGGTGACGTCCTTGGTGACGTCATGGACGTCGATCCGGGAGAGCACCCACCGGATGCGAGCGGGGTGGATGCGCTCGTAGTCCGCCTCGAGAGTGGTCATGGCGGTCGTGGCGACCCGGACGCCTTCTTCCGAGGCCGCCTGGACGAGGGCCAGGACGGTGCGGTCCTTGAGGTAGAGCTTGGACAGCCCCTCGCTGTCGAGGAAGAGCGTGCCGGGCATCAGGCCGCAGCACCGCCTGAGTTACGCCGGTCGTGGCGCAGCATGGCACGGGCCGCTTCGATCTCCTCGCGGGACAGCGGTTCGTTGTCGGTCTCGAAGTCGGTGACGATCTCGCGGAGCTTGTCCATGGCCACGCGCTGTTCCAGCGCCTCGGCCACATAGGCGGAGAAGCCGCCGGGGCCCACATGAGTGCGTACGGACTCGGCGAGATCTTCGGGAAGACTGATGGAGTATTTTTTGCTACTACTCATGGTCCTGATCCTACCGAAGGTAGTAACGGTTCTCGGGGTGCGGAACAGGAGGCATTCGGGCAGGCCACGGAAGGGAACTCCTCGTGCAGGTGACTCCTGTGATGAAGCAGGCCTCCGACGTAGTGGAGGGTGACGCCATGGTGACGGTGGGGGTCGACCTGGCCGGGCGTACCGGGACCACGGGCATGTGCCGCGTGACGTGGGGCCGGCGGCCTGTGGTCGAACTGCTTCCCGCGAAGCTCGACAACGACCTGTTGGCAGCGATGCGGTCCGCGGACAAGACGGGACTGGACTCGCCCCTGGGCTGGCCGGTCGACTTCATCTCCCTGCTCGTCGCGCACCGGGCCGGTGCCGAGCTACCGGCGCTTGCCGACCACGCGACGTGCGCCGACGGTCGTCCCGGGCTCGGCAACACCTTTACTCATCGGCTGACCGATGACGTGGCGTGGAAGCGCACCGGGGCAGGCAGACGGCGTCCGCTGTCGGTGTCGGCCGACAAGCTCGGTGTCGTCGCCATCCGTGCGGCCGGCCTGCTGGCTCGGCTGGCCGAGGGCGGTCCGGCGATACCGCGTGACGGTTCGGGCCCAGTCGTCGAGGTCTACCCGGCGTTCGCGCTGATCCAGTGGGGACTCGCTCCGGATGGGACCTACAAGGGCAAGGGTGCCACGGCTGCGCGGGCCCGGATTCTTGCCGGTCTTGAGGACGGCCTGGACCTGGACCTGTCCGACCGGGTTCGTGGCCGGTGTGTGGCCAGTGACCATGATCTGGACGCCCTGATCTCGGCGGTCGTCGCGCGGGCCGCAGCGTGTGGGATGACCCATGTGCCGGCCACCGAGGAGGAACAATCCGGGGCCGAGGTCGAGGGCTGGATACACCTCCCCCGACGGGACCTTCCGCTCACCGCTGTGCGGGACGGAGTGGTTCTCTGACCCCTCGCCAATCCGGCCGCTGTTCCACCACGCCGTCGGACCCCGGGATCCCGGGAGGCTTGTCGACCCCATGGGACCACGTGGAGCTGGGCGTGGCCATGGGGATCCTCGACTTCGGCCGCGCCACAAAGCTCTCCGGCTCCCGCGAACACCCCGGCGATCTCCTCCGGGCGGCCGGGCGCTCACCGGCCCGGGCCGTCACCGTTCACCGGTCCATGTTCCCGCCGGCCGGTCGGCCCCGGAGCCGGGCGTCCCCTCAGCCCTTGACGACGCCCAGCGGCACCAGGCTGGAGACCAGGTGGGCCAGGCCCGCCCCCTGGGCGCGCACATCAACCTCACCTCCGCCGATAGAGGAAGGCCGAGTCATCCGCCGCGTTGTCGGCCACGGCCGGCGGAGTTCCTGATGCGTGCCGGTGGCGCCCGGACGTGGTGGTCAGGTATGCAGCCTCATATCTCCAACTCGACACCCGTCGGCGGTAGTCGTGCCTACGCTGGGCCTGCTGCGTCCGAAGGGTCCGAATCCGTCCGAGCTTTCAGGCTCTCTTCGCATGAAGGGAACGCTTTGACTACCTCCTACACGGAGAAGGGAAGATGCCGGCTCTGCGGCGGTGCCATACGGATAGACCGACGCACGGGAAAGGTACTCGCTCATCCCCGCGTTGATCGGCGAGTCGGGCAGTGCCCGGAGTCCGCGAAGCAGCGTTATCAGCCTGGAGTGCCCCAGATGCCGCTCTACAAGATCGGTCCCTCTGACAACTCGCATTCCACGCCACGGCGTCCCCGCAGCACGATCCAGGAGGTGCCTGTGCCGAGACCATCGTGGATCCCGCTGTGGGACGACGCCGATGCCCCCATCGTCACCCTCCCGGCCAAGGGGCGCACCGGTTACTGGATCCCCAAGCACGGCTGGCAGAAGCACGAGCGGTTCGTGCACACCTACGTACACAGCCGAGCCAGGCCGGAGTGGGAACGGAACAACGGCTCCTGGGCTGTGGCCACGGACCATTTCATCGAACTCACTGGCGCTCTTGTGCAGCGGCACGGTCGCATCCTGCTCGGCCGGGAGTTCAACCGTTCCGAGAAGTGCAACCCACGCTGTATGAATGCGATCGGCTATGTATGCACCTGTTCATGCCGAGCACGCAACCACGGCGGTGGCAGATGGATGAGCGGATGGCGAGTCGCAGACGAGACCACCCTGGTGATCGACGGGCGTTCGTGGAGCTGGACCCTCTTGGAGAAGATCCCCTCAGGGACTGCTCGCCTGTGGCCCACTCCATGACAGGGTGACGCCACGCTCTCCTGAGTGCGGCCCGAGGCCGTTCAGGAAAGCAGAGCCGCGTCAAGGTATTCCTGCACCGGCTCGAGCAGCCCGTACGGCACGTACTGCGGGATCTCGTCACGGGCGATCCAGGCGAGCTCGGCCGGTTCCTCGGTGTCCGCGACGTGGGAGGTGCCGCCCACCACCTCGCAGGCCGTGTACGACATCAGCCGGCCCGTCTTCGGGGGGATCCGCTCGCCGAGCGGTTTCACGGCGGCCACGTCCAGGCCGGTCTCCTCCTGGGTCTCCCGCCAGCGGCGTCCTCGCGGGACTCGCCGGGCTCGACCTCTCCGGCCGGGAACTGCCAGGAGAGCTGTCCCTCGCTGACCCGGCGGCGCACCATGAGCACGTGTCCCTCGTGTACCACGATGGCAGTGGCGATGCCCGGCCGCTCGTCCGTGTTCCGCTGCGTCACGTCTGCTCCTCCAGGACGGCCAGGACGGGCGAAGATCGTATTGACGGGGATGAAGCGGGTCACCGAGTCTCTGGGGGACCCACATGACGTCGATGTTCTCGGCTGCGTCGTCATCTCTTCGGTACACCAGCAGGACGTCACTGTCACGGATGACCACGGCGATGGCCACGCGGAGTGCCTGCGCGCCGACGGGTGTCGACCTCGCTGATGTCCGGCCCTTCGCCAACAGGAGCGCGAAACGCTGCCGTGCCGCGTCGGAAGCCTGCTCGTGAGCGGTGTCGAGGAGCTGCTGCATCTCCCCGTGGGGCACGACGTTCTCGTCGGCGTGCCAGGCGGCCATGGCCCGCACGCCGATGCCCAGTCCCGCGGCGAACTGCTCGTTGCCGAGACGGACGGCAGCGCACCGAGGCCGCTGAGCCTGTCGCTCCTGACTCTCACGGACAGACGCCGAGTCGATCAGCCGGTACCAGAGAACGATCGCTGCGGTGCACGGACCCGCGGGTTCTGGCCGACGGTCTGCCCATCATCACGGTTACTGTTCGTCACCATCGGAAGTGGACAGAGCGGAACATTCTACAGTTCCGCCGGATGAGTTGAGGATGGCCGAATCATGCGGTCGCGGAATTCGGGAATACCACCTTGAACCAGGCCGCCTCAGGCCGGTCGCTTCGGGTGTGGGCTGAAGGCCGTGGCCCTGCCCGGGAGGAGAGCCCCTTGCCCGTAGCCGCTCGGCATGCGGGCAAGGTGGCTGATGTCCTCGCGGTTCACGACGGGGTACAGGTCACCGCAGGGTCATGGCGAGTACGGCTGTGATCAGGGGCACGAGGAGCGCCATGCCCATCAGGGTCACGGTCAGCGGTGCGGTGAGCCTTGGGTGGCGCAGCACCACGTAGAACAGGAAGGCGCCGATGGTGAGGAGCACCAGCACGCCCAGCAGGGTCAGGATCGGCACGACGGCTGTCGCGTCCACCATCACCGGCTGGGGCTGCGGGTCGGTCGGGGGCAGTTCGGACATGAGCGTCCTTCGGGATCAGGCATGCACCGGGCATGCGGTGTACGAAGCGCCGGGCGCGCCGCCTCTTTGCGGGAGGTGGGGCCGGACAGCGGCCACAGTGCGGGAGGAGGCACTTAGCGCCGCAAGTCCGGGCGGCAGGCGCCTCGCGACACCACGGAAGATCCGTGCTCGCGCATCCTGGCCTGCGGTTTCGTTGAGATGCGGGTACTGGGAGCGGCGCCCGTACACCATGGAGGGGTAAGCCCCGCAACCCCCGGCGGACGCCGGTTCCGGCAGCCGACCGGTGGCAGGTCGGGGAGGGACGTCCGTGCCCGGGCGGAGGAGGTGCGCGGGGTAGTCCTGCGGGACGGCGGGCCGGGTGGCCGGTCTGTGGAGGTCGCGGTCCGCGCAGTCGGCAACGCCGTGCGGGCCGGGCCGTGGCCACGCGTCCGTGGTCCGGGCAGACTGGTGCGCGGCCGGTTCCCCGGGGACGCGGAAGTACGCCGCGTCCGAGTAGCAGTGCGCAGCCTGCGCGTTCGGAGCCCTCTCCGTGATCTGCCGCTACGTCCGGAGCCTTCCTGACGGACGGGTGCCCCATGGGGAGCCCTGGCACCATCGGGGACGCACCGGGGACAGCGGGGCCCGCCGGGGACGTACCGGGGACGGGCGGTCCGGGAGCGGTCGGGAGTGCCCGGGACCGGAGGGGACCGGCCGGGGGAGAACAACCGCAGGTCAGCGGCCCGAGAGGTGATTCCCGAGGCTCCGCCGCAGGTCAGCCCGTGATCACCGTTCGGTACCTGTTACTGCTCGTAATGCGTAGGTCAAGGGTTCGATTCCCTTAGGCGGCTCACTCCGGGAAGGGCCCAGGTCACGTCTGTGACCTGGGTCCTTCCTCGTTGTCTGATCCTGCGGCGGCGCCGGGCGCGGGCCGCCTCGGTGGGGCTGCGGTCCCGGTTCTGGTCTCGTTCTGCGGCCGGAGAGCGTCACCCAAGGCGTTGGTCTCCGCCGGGGGCGGAGGGTGCCGCCCGTGACCGATTCCGGGTGGGTCCGGGGAAGGCGTTGTTCCCGTGTCCGCCTGATCCTCCTATTCTCGCGGGCCGGTGAAAGGAAGGAGCCGGCCGCGCCCGTGCACGCGCCCTCACCCCGGTGCGGCCGTACCGGGCGGCAGCGGCCGGCAACCGGAACGCCGAGAACGCGAGAACGCGAGAACGCCGGGAACGCCGGGAACGCGAGAACGCCGAGAAGGGGAGAGCCCGACCATGGCCACGGACACCACCCCCGCCGCGGGCCCGCCGGACTTCGCCCCCGGCCGTCCCGTCGTCTTCCGCCGTGCCACGGTGCTGGCCGTGGACACCGGCGCGGTGGTCGAGGACGGCGACGTACTGGTCACCGGGGGCCGTATCGAGGCGGTCGGCCGTGAGCTGGCCGTTCCCGCCGGGACGGCAGAGATCGACGCCGCCGGCGGCATCCTGCTGCCCGGCATGGTCGACACCCACCGCCACATGTACCAGACGGCGCTGCGCGGCATCGGCGCGGACTGGACCCTCGGCCAGTACTTCGCCTTCTGCTACCTGAACTGGGGAGAGGTGTTCCGGCCCAGGGACATCCACGCCGGCAACCTCCTGGCCGCCGTCGAGGCGCTCGACGCGGGGGTGACCACCGTCCTGGACTGGTCGCACGGCCTGCGGACCCCGGAGCACGCCGACGCCGCCGTGGACGCGCTCCGGGCCGTGCCCGGCCGCCACGTCCTCGCGTACGGCAACCTGCTCGGCGCCCCCTGGGAGTGGGCCACCGGCACCGACTTCAGGACCTTCGCGGAGCGCCGGTTCACCCCGGGGGACGACATGCTGGGTCTCCAGCTGGCCTTCGACGTCACCGGTGACCCGGCCTTCCCCGAGCGGGCGGCGTTCGAGGCGGCGCGTGAGCTGGGGCTGCGCGTCACGACCCACGCCGGGGTGTGGGGCGCCACCGACGACGACAGCATCCGGCTGATGTGGGAGCACGGCTGCATGACCCCCGCGGTGACCTATGTGCACGCCGCGTCGCTGTCCCCGGACTCCTGCCGGCGCATCGCGGACACCGGCGGCACCGCCTCGGTCGCCGCCGAGAGCGAGCTCAACGCGGGCCAGGGGTACCCGCCGACCCGGCGGCTGCACGAGTACGGGATACCGGTGTCCCTGTCCACGGACTCCGCCATGTGGGGGAGCGCGGACCTGTTCGCCGCCATGCGCGCCACCCTGAACGCCGACCGGGGCAGGGCGCACCTGGCGGCCCACGAACGCGGTGAGACCGTGTCCCACCACCGGCTGCGCGCCGAGGACGTCGTGCGGTGGGCCACCCTGGGGGGCGCGCGGACCCTCGGCCTTGACTCCGTGACCGGCAGCGTCACCCCCGGCCGGAAGGCGGACCTCGTCCTGGTGAAGAACGACCGGTCACCCGTCATGTCCCCGGTCGTCCACCCCTACGGGCACATCGTGCTCCAGGCGGGCCGCGGTGACGTGCACACCGTCATGGTCGACGGCCGGGTCGTCAAGTACGGGCACCTGCTGCTCGGTGGCCTCCGCGACCGTCTGGCCGCCGCCCGTTCGGCCGCCGCGGAGACCGTCGAGCACGTTCGCGCCGCCATGGGCGAGAGGGAGTGGCGGACCGTCCGCGAGCCCGCGCTCCCGGCCGGGGCGGGGGGCTCCGGCCCGTACACCTACGCCTCCCGGGAAGGCCGGGACGGCCGTGACGGCGGGGGCGGTGACGGCGGCGGGCCGGAGGTGTAGCGGACCGGTGCCGCCCCGTGCCATCGAGCGGCGAATACCGGGAACGTTCTGTACGGGAGGGAGGCCGCAGCCGCGGCACGGCCCCCCGGGAGACCCGTACCGACCGACGACCCGTGCAGGGAGCAG
This sequence comes from Streptomyces carminius, assembly GCF_002794255.1. Taxonomy (GTDB): domain Bacteria; phylum Actinomycetota; class Actinomycetes; order Streptomycetales; family Streptomycetaceae; genus Streptomyces; species Streptomyces carminius. The sequence goes on along the minus strand of NZ_PGGW01000058.1, from coordinate 134,854 downwards.
AGCATGATCCAGACAGCTGACATCCGCGAGTGGCGCAACCGTGACGTCATCGACCCGGAAGGGCACAAGATAGGCGAGCTGGAGGCGGTCTACGTGGACACGGCGACCGACGCGCCCGCCATGGCCACCGTTCGCACCGGGCTGCCCACCCGTCACCGCCTGGTGTTCGTCCCCGTCGGCGAGGCGGTCGCCGGGCCGGACTACGTACGGGTGCCGTACGACAAGGCGCTGGTGAAGAAGGCTCCGGCCATCGGCACGGACGACGTGCTGCCCGCCGAGCAGGAGGAGTCGGTCTTCCGGCACTACGACCTGGCCTACCAGCCGGGCGTCGGCGGCGAGCGGCGGCTGGCCCGCCGCTGACCGTCCGCTCCCGACCGGTGCGAAACACGAAAGGGGGGCTCACCGCATGGCGCTCTTCCTGTTCCTCGTCCTTGTGGCCGTCGTCCTGGGAATCGTCGGGGTGGTGGTGGAGACCCTGGGTTACCTGCTGGCCGTCGGCATCGCGGTCCTGGTGGCCGCCTTCGTCCTGCTCGCCGTACGGCTGGCCCTGCGCTCCCGCCGACGCCCGGTCCGCTGAGGGACGCTTCCCGGGCCGTCCCCGCCCCGGGTGGGTGGTCTCCCGGGGCGGGAGCGCGGCTCGTCCCGGAGCGTCCTCCCGCACCTCTCGCGGCGGGGGCGTCAGGCCGAGACGGGGGCCGGTTCGAAGAGGGTGCGGACGCCGTGCGGCAACTGCTCCATCGCCCGGTCCAGCTGACCGGGCGAGAGGCGCCCGCGCACGGTGTCGGTGACCGCGGGGACGATCCGGGGGACCGCCTCGGTGCTGACCATGGCTTCCTGCGCGAAGCGGTTCACGAAGGCCGTGCGGTCGTACTTGACCGGCACGCTGCTCGGGACCCAGCCGTCGTAGTAGACCCCGCGCAGCAGTTCGGGGAGCTGGGCGGCGAAATTGGCCGCGGCGTCGACGGTGAGCCGGTCGCGGAGGGTGTGCAGCCAGGTGCGCAGGACCCGGTGGGCGAGGTGGCGGTCCTCGGTCTCCAGGGCTTCCGACACCGCCTTCAACCAGATGTTCGCCGTGTGGATGACGTGCTCGAACTCGGCTGTGTGCGTGGCGGACATGGGACTTCCCCTTACGGAGGGATACGGGGGACGGGCGGGGGCAACGGACTGTTCGCGGATTTCTTCGCCCTGGTTCCAGGGTATTGCGGGTGGGGCCGACCGGCAGCCGGAGCGGGCGCGGACGCCGGGGACACCGAGCGCGGCCCGGCCGGGGCAGCCCGGTGCCGTGTGGAGCCGAGCGAGCCCCCTTATTGGTTTCTGTCGAATTGTCATCGAATGTGTTTTGGTCGGATGGCCGGGGGGATAACGCGGCCAAAGTGCCTGGGAGCGCTCCCGGCAACTCCCGGTGCTTCAAGCAGGGAGTCCTCGATCCCCGAAAGGCGAAGAATCCATGCCTTATTGTCATGAGCATGATTTAAGAGGGCGCTGGACGCTCCGGGTCCTCGCGCTGCTGTCCGCCGTGCTCGTCGGTCTGGTCCCGTGGGCCGACCCGGCCGCCGCCCACGGTTCGGTCATCGACCCCGCCTCCCGCAACTACGGCTGCTGGCTGCGCTGGGGAAGCGACTTCCAGAATCCGGCCATGCAGCGGGAGGACCCCATGTGCTGGCAGGCCTGGCAGGACGACACCAACGCCATGTGGAACTGGAACGGCCTGTACCGCGAGAACGTCGGCGGCGACCACCGGGCGTTCATCCCCGACGGACAGCTGTGCAGCGCCGGCCTCACCGGGGACGGCCGCTACCGGTCCATGGACAACCCGGGCCCGTGGCGGACCACGGACGTCGGCGAGGACTTCACGGTGCACCTGCGCGACCAGGCCCTGCACGGTGCCGACTACCTGCGGGTCTACGTCACCCGGCAGGGCTTCGACCCCACCACCCGGCGGCTGGGCTGGGGCGATCTGGAGCTGCTCGGGACGACCGGGCGGTACGCCCCCGCCTCGGACCTTCTGGTCGACGTCAGCGCCCCCGGCCGAACCGGGCACCACATCGTGTACACGATCTGGAAGGCGTCCCACGCCGACCAGGTGTACTACATCTGCAGCGACGTGAACTTCTCCTGAGGCGCCGGGACCGGACGCCGCACGGACGGACCCGCCGGCACCGGGCCCGTCCGCGCGGCGGAGGCGCGGCACGGCCGGCGGGCCGTGCCGCCCGCCGGGACGGGCCGCCGGGACGCGGACGCGCCGGTGGCGGTGCGGCGGCTCCGCTCCGCCACCCCCTGCTCCCGCGGTGTCAGTCCGGGTGGGCGGCGCGCTCCGGAACGCGCGGCACGAGGACGGCCGGGTCGTCGTGGCCGCCGCCGGTGTGCCGGTGGGCGAGGACGCGGCACAGCGCGTCCGGCGGCGGCGCGGCGTGGTCGGCGGCCACCCGGGCGAGTGCCGCCATCGTCTCGTCGAGCGGGTGCCGGGGGTGCTCCACCAGCCCGTCGGTGAAGAGGACCACCGAGGCCCCGTCCGGCAGGGGGTGGGTGTGGTCGGGCCGGGGCGGAGGCCGGGATCGACGCCGAGCGGTACGCCGGGTTCGGCGTGCAGGTACTCCGCCCGCCGGTCCGGGGTGGCCACCAGGGGCGGCGGGTGCCCCGCGCTGCTCCAGCGCAGACGCCAGGCGGTCGCGTCGTCCGTCCCGCCCGGTTCGGCACGGGCCGGGCAGGCGGTGGTGACGGGGCTGTCGGCGATCGCCTCCAGGGTGCGGTCGAGCTGGGTGAGGACCGGGCTGGACGGGGTGCGCCGGTCGTACACGGCCTCGGGGAACATCGGTACAGCGGTGACGCCAAGCCGGTGATCTCGGTCAGACTGGGGCTCCGAGGGTGCTGACGCGGTTCTCGTACTCGCGGCGGGCCTTGCGCCGGGCGGGGATCGCCCCGGCGCCGTCGAGTACCTGGCAGCGGGCGAGGAGTTGGAGGTGGACCGCGGGAACGGCGGTGACGCGGAGGGTGTAGCCCGTGCCGCGTCGCACGGCCTGGCCGTGGTCGAGCGCGGCCCGCCCGGCGTCGTCCGGCTCGGTGGTACGGAGAAAGTCCGCGACCTTGCCGGGCATGTCGAGGGTGATGGGGAGCTCCGGGGCCGGGGCGGGTTCGTCGTCGGCGACGTGCTCGGGCAGGAGGTCGGCGACGGCGGTGCGCACGGCGCCGCGGCCAACGCTGTGCTCGCGGGCCAGGGCGGCGACGGACTGGCCCTCCAGGTGTGCGGTGCGCACGTCGGCGACCGTCTCGTCCGCCAGGGCGGGACGGCGTCCGCCCTTGTTGTCCTTGGCCTCGGTGGCCCGCAGTCCGTCGTACGTCAGCTCCCGTTGGAGGTCGCGCTGGAGGTCGCCGGCGGCGGCGAGGGTCTGCACCATGAACTTCACGGTGGACGGCAGCTGGCCGGTGCGCGGGTGGCGTGCGGTGAGGTCCATGCCGGAGAACACGCCGTCGTGGATGCGCGGGGCGAGACGGTCGCGGTGCGGGACGTCGAGCACGTCGAGGATGTGTCCGGTGCCGCGTACGAGGCGGAACATCTCGGAGACGTGCACGGTGTCGCCCGGCCGTGCGTAGGTGAGCAGGCCGCCAAACTTCGGGTGCTCAAGCGGGTGGAGACGGCTGGAGGTTCCAGCCTCCTCGAAGACGACCGAGTCCTCGATCCCGGCCTCGGCCAGGACGAGGTTCTGGCGGGCGGTCGACTGCTGGTCGGTCGACCCCCGCTTGTAGACGAGATTGGCCACGCTGTCCCTCGCTTCCGCCCCTCATCGGACCTCGGTCCTCGGTGTCGTCTGCCTCTGCCGTCAACCGCTATCGGATCCCGTTGGAGCTGAGCCGTCGCCGGGCCCCGGAAAGTCCCGGTTCATCGGACGTGCGCCCGGCCTGTCGTCATTCGATCGTTTGACGACGGACGGGCTCGCCCCTGGAAGCTCCTCGACCAATAACTTGGCCAGCCACGTAATCAGTGCTACTTTTATGTGGCTGGCCACTAAATTTGGTCGGTGCGGCATCCCACTTCAAGGAGAGCTGTCATGAAGGCCATAGTTTTCGACACGTTCGGTGGCACCGAGGTCCTGCACGAGGCGGAGATCGACATCCCCCAGCCCGGCCCCGGTCAGGTCCGTGTGCGTGTCCGGGCTGTCGGTGTCAACCCGGTGGACGGCAAGATCCGTTCCGGCGGTATGGAGGCCATCTTCCCCACCACCCTCCCCGCCGTGCCCGGCGGCGAGATCGCTGGAGTGGTCGACGCCGTCGGTGAGGGCGTCGACCACCTCAAGGCCGGAGACGAGGTCCTCGGCTGGTCCGACACCGGCTCCTACGCCCAATACGCCCTGGCCTCCGCGGCCGTCCTCGCGCCCAAGCCCGCCGGTCTGGACTGGGCGCACGCCGCCGCCCTGCCCGTGGCGACCGACGGCGCCGAGCGCGTCCTGGACCTGCTCGGTGTCACCTCCGGTGAGACGCTGCTGATCCACGGTGCCTCCGGGGCGCTGGGCACCATCGCCGTCCAACTGGCCGTCGCACGCGGCGCCCGCGTCATCGGCACCGCGGGCCCGGCCAACCAGGAGTACGTCACCTCCCTCGGCGCCACCGCGCTGGTCTACGGCGACAACCTGGTCGAGCGGGTCCGTGCGCTTGCCCCCGAAGGGGTGGACGCTGTCTTCGACGCCGCGGGCAAGGGTGCGCTGGAGGACTCCATCACTCTGCGCGGCGGCACGGACCGGATCGTCACCACTGCCGACTTCCGCGCCGCTGAGCTCGGCGTCGTCTTCGCCGAGGGGCCCCAGCGCCGCTCCGCCGCCCGCCTCGCCGAGCTGGCCCAGCAGGCCGCCGACGGCACCCTGGTCACCACGATCAGCGCCACCTACCCCCTCGCCGAAGCGGCCAAGGCCCAGCAGGCCAGCGACGCCGGCCACAACCGCGGCAAGATCGTCCTCACCGTCAACTAGTCCGCCAGCCCACTTGCTGTGTGATGAGGGAGCAGCCATGTCAGACCCCACCTCGTCGGAGCTTCCGAACACGGCGGAAGCGGGGCCGTTGAGCTACGCCATCTTCCAGCTCGCCCGCACCCACCGCGCCCATGCCGCCGGCATGCTGCGCGCCATGAACCTGCACCCGGGGCAGGAGCTGCTGCTCATGCAGCTCTTCGACCACGATGGCCGGACCCAGGCGGAACTGCTGGAGCGGGCCGGTCTCGACCACTCCACCGTTTCCAAGTCCCTGCGCCGTATGCAGGAGGCCGGGCTGCTCACCCGGGAGCCCGCCTCCCACGACCGGCGGGTCATGGTGGTCCACCTCACCGACGCCGGGCGTGCTCTCCAAGAGCCCATCGCCGACATGTGGCGGACCCTGGAACAGGTTTCCGTGCGCGACCTGACCCCTGACCAGATCCAGGCATTCACCACATGCGCGCGCATCATCGAGAAGTCGCTCAGGGACCACAGCCGACAGCCACCTGGCGAGTAAGCGGGCACGGAGAGCCGGCTGACTTGTCGACACCATCCGTGTCCTGTGTGGAGCTAGGGCTGCCCTCGCTCCACACGGGCCCAGGAGGACATGCTTCGACTCCGCCCATGATCGGCGTATCAGCGCGGCGGGAACGCACGAACACGCACGTGGGGCCTCTACGGTCCCGTCGGCGCTACGCGGGCGCGGCCCCGTGCCCGGACCGGCGCGCAGAGATGACTCGCAGGCCGACGACGCAGCAGATGCTCCCCTTTTTCTTCCATCTTTGTGACAGCAGGGAGATTCTCATGACGAACGTATTCGCCCCGGTCGATGTGGCCGGCCGGTCGCTGGCCAACCGCATCGTGATGGCGCCGATGACCCGTAGCCGGGCCTACGGGCCGGGCGCCACCGCGACCGACCTGATGGCGACCTACTACAGCCAGCGAGCGAGCGCCGGCCTCATCGTCACCGAGGGCATACAGCCCTCGCCGGTCGGCCAGGGCTACCCCGACACATCGGGCCTGCACTCGCCGGAGCAGGTCAGCGCCTGGCGCAAGGTCACCGACGCCGTCCACGCCAGGGGCGGGGTGATCTTCGCGCAGCTGATGCACACCGGCCGCATCGGCCACCCCAGTCTCCTCCCCGCCGGTCTGCACCCCGTTGCGCCCTCACCCGTCGCCGCGAAGGGCCAGGTGTTCACCCACCAGGGGCCGATGGACTTCGTCACCCCGCAGGAACTGGACGCCGACGGCATCGCCCGCACCATCGCCGACTTCGCCGACGCAGCACGCAACGCGATCGCCGCGGGCTTCGACGGGGTCGAGATTCACGGCGCGAACGGCTACCTGATCCACCAGTTCCTCGCCCCCAACACCAACCAGCGCGCGGACGGCTGGGGCGGTGATGTGGCAGGCCGGGTCCGCTTCGCCCTGGAGGTGGCTGCAGCTGTCGCAAAGGCGATCGGCGGCCGCCGCACCGGCTTCCGAATCTCGCCCGCGAACCCCTACAACGACATCGCCGAGCACGACGCGGCGGACGTGGAGAGCACCTACACCACGCTGGTCACCCGGCTCAGCGAGTTGAACCTGGCCTACCTGCACATGATCGAAGGAGCCGACCGGGAACTGACCACACGCCTGCGCAAGTCCTGGCCCTCGACGTTCATCCTCAACCCGCTCACCCACCCGCAGCCCACCGGCCCGGACGCACTCACCCTCATCCAGGACGGCACCGCGGACATGATCGCCTTCGGGGCACTGTTCCTCGCCAACCCCGACCTGCCCGCCCGCCTGGCCGCCCAGGGCCCCTACAACACACCGGACCCCGCCACCTTCTACGGCGGTGACCACCACGGCTACACCGACTACCCGCACCTGTAGGACACGCCCTCACCGCGGGACGGACTCTCACTCCGGTCGGCCGCTCGCATACTCGGTTCGCGTTTCGTCGTCCTCATCCAGTTCCAGCGTGTCCGGGTCGCGCAGCGGGCGCAGGGCGCCGGCCGCCGGGGTGGAGGCGGTGAAGCTGTAGCGGGGCCGGGTGTCCCTCGCGGCCGAACATGCGCAGCAGGTCGTAGGCGCGGACCTGGTCGGTGACGAGGGAACCGGCGACCTTCGGCATGTCCGGCCAGTGCGTGATCACCTTGTTCAGGTTCACGCGGTTGCGGGCCAGGTCCTCCACCACGCCGTACGTGCCCGTCTCGACGCCGGGCACCGAGGCCCGCCAGAACCGCTGGTCGTCCAGGTCGCGGAACCGCGGGCTGAAGTCGTAGCCGAGGATCTTGAACAGGCCGAACACCATGTCGGAGTACGAGGCATTGGATCCGCTCGGTGATCCGGTCGGGGTCGGCGCTCGGCGCGAGGTGCGGGCCGGAGCGGTTCCGGTCGTTCCCCGGCGGCCCCCGGACTGTTCCACCGGCTCTCCTCGTCGCTCCCGCTCCCGCTCCGGCCCGCCACCCGTATCCCGCGCGGGGCGGTGGCCGGTCGTGGTGGCCGATTCTCGCCCACCGGGCACCCCGCGGGCGCGCACACCGGAAGTTTCCGTCTCGACGCTTTCCTTCCGGCGGCTGTCCGGCCGGCTGTCCGGATCCGTGCGGTCCCTTCCGCCCCGTGGGGCGCGCGGGCAGGCGTGCGGTGGCCGGGTGCCACCGGAAGCCGGATAACATGCCGCCGAGTAGTTACTTGCCGGTAGCAGCCTGTCGGGAGGGCCCGCCCTCCCGCCTCCCTGACCGAAGGAGCCACCCATGCCCACGCTGGAGCGCCGGGACGACGTCTTCCTCCTCGACCTCGGGGACACCGAGAACCGCTTCCACCCGGACTGGCTCGCCTCGGTCGGCGCGCTGCTCGACGAGGTGGAGAACGCCGAGGGGCCCCGTGCCCTGGTGACGGCGGCCACCGGCAAGTTCTTCTCCAACGGCCTGGACCTCGACTGGCTGCTCGCCCACACCGACCGGGCCGCCGAGTACGCCGCGAGCGTCCAGGAGCTCCTCGCCCGGGTGCTGACCCTGCCGCTGGTCACCGTGGCCGCCCTCCAGGGCCACACCTTCGCGGCCGGCGCCATGCTCTCGCTGTGCCACGACTTCCGGGTGATGCGCGCCGACCGGGGCTACTGGTGCCTGCCCGAGGCCGACATCCACATCCCCTTCACCCCGGGCATGTCCGCCCTGATCCAGGCCAGGCTGACCCCGCAGACCGCCCACGAGGCCATGGTCACCGCCCGCCGCTACGGGGGCGAGGAGGCCCGCGCCGCCGGGATCGTCGACCGGGCGGTGGCCGAGGACGCCGTACGCGCCACCGCGCTGGAGATCGCCGGGTCCCTGACGGCCAAGGCGAGCCCCACACTCGGTGTGATCAAGTCCCGGATGTACGGCCGGGCCGTCGCGGAACTGCGCGCCGAGGAGATCCCGCTCTCCTTCGGCTGAGGCGCCGGCCGGGGCGCCCCTGCCCCGGCGGTCCCCGGACCGCCCGCCGCGCGCCCGCCGTCCGCCGTCCGCCGTCCGCCTCGTTTGACAGGGCCGCGCCGCCCCTCCATCGTCGGTTCCACCGGCCGGCCGGTGGAACCGGCCAGAGGGGGGTGAGGGAGATCGAGTTCCGCATCGACAGACGGAGCGGGATCGCCGCCTACCAGCAGATCGTCCTGCAGACCAAGCAGGCCCTGCGGCTCGGTGTGCTGCTGCCGGGCGACCGGCTGCCGACGGCCAAGGAGGTCGCGCGGACCTGCGCGGTCAACCCGAACACGACCCTCAAGGCCTACCGGGAACTGGAGCGGGAGGGACTGGTGGAACCGCGCCCCGGCCTGGGGACGTTCGTGCGCCGGTCGCTGGCCCGGCCCCAGGCCGCCGCCGACTCGCCGCTGCGCGGGGAACTGACGGCGTGGATGGACCGGGCCCGTGCGGCGGGGCTCGACCGGGAGGACGTGACCGCCCTGGTCACGTCGGTCCTGCAGGAGCGGTACGGCGGGAGCGCGGCGGCCGCCGGCGACGGGCACGGCGGCGCGGGCGGGGAACCCGGGTGAGTACGGCCGCGGCCGGCGGGGGGTACGCGGAGGAGGCGGAGGAGTCCGCCATCGAGGCGTACGGCCTGGGGAAGCGGTACCGGCGCGGCTGGGCGCTCCGGGACTGCTCGTTCCGGCTGCCGGCCGGCCGGGTCTGCGGGCTCATCGGCCCGAACGGCGCCGGCAAGACCACGCTGATGGGGCTGGCGGCGGATCTGCTGAAGCCGACGACGGGCACCGTCCGGGTGTTCGGCGCGGCCCCCGGGACCGCGGAGGCCGGCCTGCGCGTCGCGTTCCTCCCTCAGGAGAAGCCGCTGTTCAAGCGGTTCACCGTCGCCGAGACACTGCGGCTGGGCCGGGAGCTGAACCCCCGCTGGGACCAGCGGACCGCCGAGCGGATCGTCCGCTCCGGCGGGGTGCCCCTCGACGCGCGGGCCGGTGCCCTCTCCGGCGGCCAACGCACCCGGGTGGCCTTCGCGCTCGCCTTCGGCCGGCGTCCCGACCTGCTCCTCCTGGACGAGCCCGGGTCCGGCCTCGATCCGCTGGTGCGCCGCGAACTCATGTCCGTCCTGCTGGCCGAGGCCGCCGAGTACGGCACCACCGTGCTGCTCTCCTCCCATCTGCTCGCCGACCTGGAGAACAGCTGCGACTACCTGCTCGTCCTCGCCGCGGGCGGCATCCGCCTGGCCGGCGGGGTCGACGAGATCCTCACCACCCACACCCTGCTCACCGGGGCGCTCACCGGCGCGCTCACCGGGACGCCCGCCGGCCGGGACCTCCCCCCGGAGCTCGCCCGGCACACGGTCGTCGAGTCACGGGTCAGCGGCCGGCAGCTCACCGCGCTCGTCCGGCCCGACGGACCCGTCGCCGGCGGTTGGCGGACCGACGACCCCACCCTGGAGGAGATCCTCCTCGCCTACTTCCGCGACTCCGGCGCGCCGCCCCTGATCAGCCCCGGCGCGCACGTCGGCCCGCGGACGGCGGGGGACGGCACCGCCCCGCACCCACCGGAGCGACGGGTGCGGGCACCGGGCCGTCCGGGCCGTCCGGGCCGTCCGGGCCGGGCCCGGTGACCCCGGGCGTCCGGGAACGGTGTGGGCGCCGCGTACGGGTCCGTACGCCCGCTGCCGTCGGCGCGGCCCGCGGGGGTCCCGCCCGCTCCTCGTAGTACCTGAGAGCCACCCGGAAGGTGGGCTCCCCGGAGGGACGCGGGTCAGGGGGCGCGCTCCGTAGTCTCGGTGCCGGAAAGCACGGCAGCCGTCCGGCACCGGGAGGGACCCGCCATGCAGCTCCGCACGCGCGGCGGACGGGTACGGGGTACACGTCACCCGCGGCGCGTCCGACGCGCCCTGCTCACCGCCCTGCTCACCGCCCTGCTCACCGCGCTGGTCGCCGCCTCGGCGGCGGTGCCGGTGTCGGGTGCGGCCGGGGCCGCGGACGTACCGGCACCGCCACCGGCCGCGCTCGGCCCGGTGGACGCGTACTCGGCGGCCCTCGCCGCGCGGTACCGCGCCAACCGCGGGAACGTCCTGGCCGCCGCCCGGACGGCCGACGGCCACGGCGACCGGCGGCGGGCCGCCGCACTGCGCGCCATGGCGGCGCCGGACCGGCACTTCCTCACCTTCGGCGGCCGCAACGGCGGCCGGTCCGCCGAGGTCTTCGGGAACCCGGCCCGCGCCGAGCGGATCACCGTCGTCGTCCCCGGCGCGGACACCGACTTCGAACCCGTGCGGTACGAGCGCCTCCGCGCCGGCGCGGAGGCGTTGTGGTGGACGGCGGGAGCCGGCGGGGAGTCGCTAGGGTGAGGCCCGTGCCGAGGGGGCGGAGCGTGCGGGGGCGGATCCTGCGGGGCCTGCGGGCGGCGCCGCGCGCCCTGCGCGAGGACCTGCTGACGGTGTCCGCCGAGCCGCTGCCGCCGGTGGGGCGGCGGCTGTGGCTGAACTGGTCGCTGATGCTGGTGATACCGGTGGTGCTGCTCGCGGTGGTCCTGAACTTCGCCATGGCGGACGACTACAGGGCCGTCTACCGGCTGGGTCCGGAGACGGCGCTGCTGCTCGCCGGCGCCCAGGCGGGGGCGCTCGTCGGCGCGCTGTACCGTCCCGTGCCGGCCTGGTGGGTGTCGACGGTGGCCCCGGCCCTGGCCCTCGCGCTGGCGGGCCCGGTCTCCGCGGACATGGTGGAACGGGGCAGGGGCGCGGGCCCCCCGATGTACCCCTGGACCGAGCCGGGGTTCTTCGCGCACGCCGCGGTGCTCTTCCTGCTGGCCCTGCGGACCCGGCCCCGGGTCGCGGCCGAGGCACTGGTGCTCAGCCTGCTGGTGGGGGCGACCGGTGTGTCGCTGAACCCCGACCGGTTCCCCGAGCCCCGCACGTACGTCGTCACCTTCACGGTGCCCGTGGTGCTCGGTGCCGCGCTGCGCGGCGTGCGGGTGGCCCGTACCCGGCTGGCCGAGCAGGAGGAGCTCACCGCCGAGGAGCGGGCCCGGCGCACCCTGCTGGAGGAACGCAGCCGGATCGCCCGGGAACTGCACGACGTGGTCGCCCACCACATGTCGGTGATCTCCATCCAGGCGCAGGTCGCCCCGCACCTGGTCGCCGACCCCTCGCCGGAGCTGCGGGAGAACCTCGCGGGCATCCGCGAGAACGCCGTCGAGGCGCTGACCGAGCTGCGGCGCGTCCTGGGGGTGCTGCGCTCGGAGGACCCGGGGGCGGAGGGGACACGTGCCCCGCAGCCCGGTCTGGACCGGCTGGACGAACTGCTCGGCACGGTGCGCGGCGCCGGGGTCGAGGTCACCACCGGGATCACGGGGGAGCCGCGTCCGCTGTCGCCGGGTGTGGAGCTGTCGGCGTTCCGCATCGTGCAGGAGGCGCTCAGCAACGCGATGCGGCACGCGCCGGGCGCGGCGGTACGGGTGGAGATCGGCCACCGGCCGGACGCGCTCACCGTGCGGGTCGCCAACACCGCGCCGGGCCGGGAGGGCCGTACGGTACCGTCCGTCCCGCCCGGGGGGCACGGGCTGCTGGGCATGCGGGAGCGCGCCGCCATGCTGGGCGGCGAACTGGCCGCCGGGCCCACTCCGGACGGCGGCTGGGAAGTGACCGCCGTCCTGCCCGCCGATCCCGCAGACTCCGCAGACCCCGCCGAGGAACCCGCATGACCACGATCCGCGTACTGATAGCCGACGACCAGGCGATGGTCCGGCAGGGCTTCACGGTGCTGCTGGGCGCCGAGCCGGACATCGAGGTCGTCGGGCAGGCGGTGGACGGGCTGGAGGCCGTCGGCCGGGTCGCGGACCTCGCCCCGGACGTCGTCCTGATGGACATCCGGATGCCCAACCTCGACGGCATCGAGGCCACCCGTCTCGTCACCGGGCGGCCGGACAACACCACGAGGGTCCTGATCCTGACCACCTTCGACCTCGACGAGTACGTGTACGAGGCGCTGCGCGCGGGCGCGTCCGGCTTCCTGCTCAAGGACGCCTCGGCCGGCGAGCTGGCCCACGCGGTACGGGTGGTGGCGGCCGGTGACGCGCTGCTCGCACCGAACGTCACCAAGCGGCTCATCGCGGAGTACTCCCGGGTGACCAGAGTGCCCCGGGCCCCGCTGCAGGACCGGACGGGGGAGCTGACGGAGCGGGAGACCGAGGTGCTGTCCCTGATCGCCCAGGGGCTGTCGAACGCGGAGATCGCCGCCCGGCTGGTGGTGGCGGAGCAGACGGTGAAGACCCATGTCGGCCGCATCCTGGCCAAACTGGGGCTGCGGGACCGCACCCAGGCGGCGGTCCACGCCTACGAGACGGGGCTGGTGCGGCCGTCCGGCTACTGAGCTCCGGCTACTGAGCTCCGGTTGTCGGGCCGCCGGTTATCGGACCCCCGGGCGCGGTTCCGCCGGGTGCGCGGGCCCCGGCCGCCGGGCGGGCGGCTGCCGGGGAGGCGCCTCCAGGGTCAGCTCGCGCAGCGCCCGGTACGCGGTGTGGATGAACGTGCCGCGCAGGGTGGGCGAGCCGTTGGTGAGGGCCGCCAGGGCGGTGCCGGTGGTGGGGGAGAAACCGGCGAACGAGGTGAAGCCGCGGGTGCCGCCCGAGTGGAACAGCAGCTCGCGGGGGGCGCCGTCGGCCGCGGTGAGCAGCCGCGACTTCCACACCAGGCACACCCGGTCGCCGCCGGGCTCCGTGACGCGCGGCCGGGTCACGTCGTGCAGCGCGGTGCGCAGGGTGCCGGGGATCCGCGCGGGGCCGTCCGGCGGGTCCAGCAGGGCCGTCAGATAGCGCAGGAGGTCGCGTGGGCTGGAGCGCAGCGCGCCCGCGCCGGGCAGGCCGGGGATCCGCCACGGGGGGCGGGGCCGGTGGTGGAAGTGGCCGGTGGCCTGCGGGACCTCCGGGTCGCAGGTGGTGTCGGCCAGCCCCAGCGGTGCCAGCACCCGGGCGGTGAGCGCGGCGGCGTAGCCGGTGGGATCGGTCTGACCGGCGGGGCCGGAGCGGTCGGCGGGGCCGGTGCCGGCGGCCTCGCCCAGCAACTGCCCCAGCAGCCCGACGCCGAGGTTGGAGTAGCGCACCCGCTCACCGGGCGGACGGCGCACCCGGACCCGGGGGAGCGAGCGCAGCAGGTGCTCGGGGGTGAAGGTCTCGTACGGGTTGGTGAACCAGCGGGGCAGCGCCCGGCGCGGCAGCCCGGGCGGCAGCCGGGGCAGTCCGGCGGTGTGGGTGGCCAGGTGCTCGAAGGTGATCCGGTCGCCCAGGCCCCGGGGCACGGCCGGCCCGGGGAGGCGGCCCGCGATCGGTTCGTCGGCGCGCACCTCGCCCCGGGCGACCGACTCGGCCAGCAGCAGGGCGGTGAACGTCTTGGTCACCGAGCCGAGTTCGAAGCGGGTGGCCTCGGTGGCGCCCCGGCACAGCATGGCCGGCTCCCCGGCGCGTACCGCCACGACCGCCACCGCCGGGCCGGAGGCGGCGTCGGCCACCGCCGCCAGGCGGGCGCCGGGCCCGGGCCCGCCCGCCGGGCCGTACTCCGCCGGGCCCGGTCCGGTGGTGGCGGTGCCGCTCACCGGGCGGCTTCTGGGGAGGGGCCGTGGGGGCCGCCGGAGGGAGGGACCCGGGCCAGGGCCAGGGTGCCGGCGACGGCGGCCACCACGGTGGGGTGGTGGTGGTCCCGGAAGCGCCGGCCGGCGTCCCCGTCCACCGCCTTGCCGTCCCGGGGGACCAGTCCGTCCTCGTGCTGCACGGCGGCCAGCTCCGCCCACGCGGCCGGGTCCAGGTACGGCTCCCGCAGACAGGCGCCGACGATCAGCAGTTCGGCGAACAGGTCCCACTCCTCGACCTCCCGCCACACCTCCAGCCAGACCGGCAGCCACAGCTGGAGGTACTCCTCCAGGTGCGGCGGCAGCTCGCCGGGGCGTGCGCCCCAGTCGGTGAGGTGGAAGACGGTGTGCGTCATGGAGTAGGCCGTCATCCAGTCGACGGCCCACGGCTCGGGGGTGTTGCCCAGCCAGGTGGCGTCGGTGAGCAGCTTCCAGTCGATCCCCCGGCCGGTGGCGCGGTCCAGGCCCATCAGCCGCGCGGCGTTGGCGATCGCCAGCCGCCGGTTGGGCACCTGCTCGACGGCGTACGGCGTGACCACCCCGTACAGGTGCTCCAGCAGGGCGTCCAGCCGCCGGTGCCGGTAGCCGGCGCGGACGAAGTGCGTGTAGAGCTCCAGTGGGTCGGTCATCATCAGGTACCGGAGCTGGCGCTCGTAGAGCATGTCGCCGCCGCGCAGCTCCCACCAGGCGAAGTCGAGCAGCTCGCGGGCGGCCTTGTGGTCCCGCGGGTCGGCCCGCTCCTCGCGCAGCACCAGGGAGCCGGCCAGTGCCGTCTCGCCCAGCGGTTTGTAGACGCTGTCGGGGTGGGCGAGCTCCGCGGTGGTGCCGGGGGGCAGGACGCCCAGCTCGCAGTGGCGGCGCAGCCAGCCGAGGGCCCGGCCGGTCACCTGCCGGGCCGACCGCGGCACGGGGGCCGGCGCGGGGGCGCTCAGGGGGGAGGTGCTCGGTGTGCTCACGGTGTCGGGCCTCCCCGGTGCTCCGGCCGGTCCAGCAGCCGGCGGGCGATCGCGGTGTCCAGCGCGGTGCGGGCCCCGCCCACGCCGTGCAGTTCGATGTGCCGTACCACGGCCGCCACGTCCAGGCGGGGCCGCGCTCCGCGGTGTGCCGGGTGGGCGAGCCAGCGGGCCAGGCAGGCGGCGATCGGGTAGTCGCGGCGCAGCATCGCCCGGGCCGTGCCGCGGGCCAGGGCGGACGACCGCCGGGCCGCCGCCGCGTGGACGGGGCCGGCCACGCCGGGCAGGGCGAGCGGGGCGAGCTGCGCCATGCGCAGGGACCACACGCGCCAGGAGGTGTCCGGTGCTCCGGTGCCGCCCCCCGCGCCGTCCGGTCCGTCCGGGCCCTCCCCGCCGTCGTCGAGGACGGGTGGTTCGGGCGCGCCCAGGGAGTCGTCACCGCCGTACCGGAGGAGGAGCCGGGCGGTGGTCCAGTCGCGCCACGCCGTCTCGGGCGTGGCGTCGGGGGCGGGCGGGAAGAGCCGGAAGGACTCGGCCACCGTCCGGACGTCGGCGGGGCCGGGAGGGGCCTCGCCGAACAGCGCCGGGGCGAAGACGTCCGGCCCCAGTACGCGTACGGCGGCCAGCGCCGCCTTGGGGTCGGGTGCCTCCTCCACCTGGGTGGCGATCACCACCGGGTCCCCGGCGCCCCGCAGGGCGCCGAGGACGCGGTCGGCCAGACTCTCCACCGCGGCGGTGTAGGCCGCGCGCGGCGAGACGTCCGGGTTCGGCATCAGAGATCCACCTCTCTGGACCGGTCTGTCATGTCGTGCCGCTCTCCTGTGACTTCCTGGAATTCGCCGGGATGTCCGGGGCGCCCCGGGATCTCCCGGGGTGCCCCGTCCCGCTGTCGGCCCGGGCCGGCTCGCGCCGTGTCCCGTCGCGCCGCGCGGCCGGGGGCCGCGGGACGCGGCCCGGTCACTTCTCCCGGGGCTCCCTGGGGGAGAGCAGGAGCGCGAGCAGCAGGAGGCCGATGGCCTCGGGCGCCCACACCGGCGCGTCGCTGACCGGGGCCTCGCGCACGGTCATCAGGTCGGTGACGGTGTGCCGCTCGGTCAGGTCGGCGGGCGTGAGAGCGGGGCCGGCCGTTGCGTGAGTGATCATCGAAGGTCCTCCTCGTTGGATCCCCGGTACGGTGTCGCCGCCTCGGCGGACGGCTTCCCGCTCGACGTTACGAAAGCGGACCAAAGCGCGCATGTAGTCATATGGGAGGGGTTGCGGGCGTCGGGGCGGTGTGCTCGGGCCGGTGCGGTCCTGGTGATGGTGGGGCGTGCGGCGCCGTACGCCTGCGGCACTCGTTCTCGAGCCCCGGAAACCCGCGCCCGAATTCACCCGTGTGGGGCGGTGTGCTTACTTCTTTCGGGTGTCTTTGCCGATAACCGGGCAAAGGGTCGGGCGCCCGGCGGCGGAGCGGGCGCGGAGGGCCGTGAGAAGGGTTGAGGCGGATTCAACCAATGGTTGAGTCCGCGGTACACGGGGTGGCCGGTGGCGGCCGGGGAAAACCGTCAGGCGGTGGATGCCCCGGCGCGGTCCCCCCTGTGAGACTGCGGGGTACGGAAAGCAGGCCGCCTGCCACGGCCCCGCCCGTACCGCCCCGGACCCCGGGGCGGTCGCGGGGTACCGGTGGCGCCTCACGGGGGTTCCGGCAGGCCGGCGGCCGCTGTTGATCGCAGCAAAACGGGGGAACGTCGTGCGGATCAATCTTCTGGGGCCCGTCTCCGTCTCCGTGGCGGGGCAGAGCCGGGAAATACGGTCGAACAAGGTGCGGGCCATGCTCGCCACACTCGCGCTGGACGCCGGGCAGGCGATATCCACCGGGGACCTGGCCGAGGAGCTGTGGGCCGGCACTCCGCTGGGCAACATCCGCAACGCCCTGCAGGCGAACGCCACCAGGCTGCGCAAGGTGCTCGACGGCGCGGCCCGCCGCCCGTGCGACACCACCGTCCTGCGCGCCGTGCACAACGGCTACCTGCTCGACGTGTCCGCCGAGTGCGTGGACGGCAACCGCTTCCTGGACCTGGCGGTGCAGGGGACGGCGGCCCTGGTCCACGAGCCCGCCCGGGCGCTGCGGCTGCTGCAGTCCGCCCTGGAGCTGTGGAGCGGCCCCGCGCTGCTCGACGCCGGGGACGGGCTGCGCTGCCGCAGCGCCGCCGCGCTGTTCGACGAGCGCCGGCTGACGGTCTGGGAGGACCTGTCCGCCGCCCGGCTGGCGGTCGGCGACGAGTCCCGCGCGATCGCGGAACTGCGGCGGATGGTGGCGCGGTACCCGCTGCGGGAACGCTTCTGCGAGCTGCTGATGCTCGCCCTGTACCGCTCCGGCAGGCAGAGCGAGGCACTGGAGGTGTTCCACCGGGCCCGCCGGTACCTCGACGAGGAGCTGGGCGTCCGGCCGGGCGACCGGCTCCAGCGCCGGCACGCGGAGATCCTCGCCCGGGACCCGGACCTCGACCGGCCGGCCGCGGTCTGGGCCGGCGGGCGCGCCCCGGCGGCCGCGCACCGCTGACCGGCGCACCCGCCGAAGGGCGCGCCGTGACACCGCCGTGCCCGTCCACCGTTGTGCCCGTCCACCGCCGTGCCCGTCCACCGCCGTGCCCGTCCACCGGGCCGGACCCACAGCCGAGACACAGGAGCAGCCGCATCATGCCGTCCGACACACCGCCCGGCGCACGGCGGGAGCACCGCCCGGACCAGGCTCCGCCGGAGCCGATCGCGATCGTGGGGATGGCGGCGCTCTATCCGGGTGTCCGGAGCCCCGGCGACTACTGGAGACTGCTGAACGCCGGGCCTCCGGGGGAGCCCGGCGCCGGCTCCGCAGACCGCGCCGACTCCCCCGCCGGGAGCCCCGGCGGGCTGGCGGACCTCCGGGTCGACGTGGCCCGCTACGGCATCCCGCCGGCCCAGGCGGGCGCCATGGCACGGATGCAGCTGCTCATGCTGGAGGCGGCGCGGCGCTGTCTGGCCGACGCCGGCCACCCCGGCCGGCCGCTGCCCGCCGACCGCACGGACGTGGTCACCGGCACCTGCTTCGGACTCGACCGCCAGTACGCCAACGCCCTGCGCGTGGAGGCCGGCCGCTACGCGCGCGAGGTGGCCGCCGCGGCGGGCGGCGCGCCGTGGGGCGCCGAGGCGGCCGAGCGGCTGAGGGTACTCCTGGTGGAGCGCGCCGGGGGGTCCTCCCACGACCGGGTGGGCGAAATGGCCAGCACCATCCCGGCGCGGATCGCGGGCGCCTTCAAACTGCACGGCCGTACGCTCGCGGTCGAGTCCGCCGACGCGACCTCCTTCCTGGGCGTCGCCCACGCGGTCAACTGCCTGCGCGGCGGGGTCTCGGACGCCGTCCTCGTGGTGGCGGGCCAGCGCCGGGAGGGCCCGCTGCCGGAGCTGGCGCTGGCCGCCAAGGGCCTGCTCGCCCCCGGCACCCGTCCCTTCGCGGCGGACGGCCGGGGCTTCCCGCTCGGCGAGGGGGTCGGGGCGGTCCTGCTCAAGAGGCTGTCGTCGGCCGTGCGCGACGGGGACCGGATCTACGCCGAGATCCGCGGCGCCGCGCTCCGCCACCACGCCCGGCCCGGCGCGTTCCGCTACTCCGACTCGGTACCGCTCCGCCGGGAGACCGCCGAGGCCTCCCACCGGGAGGCCGCCGTACCGGCCGGGGCGGTCGGGTACGTCGAGTGCGCCGGCTCCGGGCTGGCCCGGGAGACGGCGGCCGAGCTCGCCGCGCTGGCCGGGCTCCACCGGGGCGCGGACGGGGAGCCGGCCGGCCCGGCCGGGGGAGTCGTCCTCGGCAGCGTCCGGGACCGGCTCGGGCACACCTTCGCCAACGCGGGCCTGGCGGCCCTCACCAAGGCGGCCCTCGCCCTGCACCACCGCGGGCTTCCCCCGCAGTGGCCACCGCCGGACGGCGGCCTGCCGTACGGCGCCCCCTTCCGGATGCTCCGCACCGGCGAGGAGTGGCCGCGGGGCCGGGACGGGGCGCCGCGGTACGCGGCCGTCCACGGCGCCTCCCTCACCGGGACCCTGTGCCATCTGCTGCTGGCCGAGCACGAGCCGGACCGGACCGCGTCCGGCGGCCGTGCGGGCGGGCCGCCCGTACGCACCGCCGCCCGTACCGCCGCCGCGGCCGAACCGGTCGCGGTGGTCGGGGTCGGCGGCCGGTTCGCCGGGGCACGCGACGCCGGGGAGTTCTGGCGGGTGGTCCACTCCGGACGGGACCGGCTGGGACCGGTGCCGGACTCGGTGCTCGACCGGGAGCTGTACCACGCGCCGGGCGCGCTCAGCCTCACGCACAGCTACACCGACCGGGGCGGCCACGTCCCGGTCCCCGATGAGCCGCCCGCCGGGCTGCGGATCACCCCGCTCCGCCATGCGGCCATGGACGCCGCGCAGCGCCTCGCCCTCGCGGTCGCCGGCGAACTCCTCACCGGGCACCGCCGCGCCGCGGGCACCCTGAGCGGCCCGGGCGTGGTGGCGATCGGCAGCAACCTGGGGCTGACCGCGGAGCGCCGCGCGGCCGTCGACCTCGCCCTGCGCGACACCGAGGAGGCCCTCGCCGCCCTCGCCGGGGCCGCCGGGCTGTCCCCGGTGGAGGTGCGGACGCTGCTCAAACGGGTGCGCGAGCGCTACGGCGGCCCCGGCGACCCCCTCTCGCCCGCACTCCTGGACGGCTGCCTGGCCGGCGGCACGGCGGCGCTGATCGCCAACGAGTACGGCCTGGCCGCCGTGCCCGTCGCGGTGGAGGCGGCGTGCGCCTCGTCGCTGGCCGCGCTGGACCTCGCGGTCGGCGCGCTGCGGGCGGGCACCGCCGACTTCGCCGTCGCCGGGGGCGTCGAACTGGCCTGCAACGCCCGGGACATGGTCCTGTGCTCGGCGCTGGGCCTGCTCTCGCACGGCACGAACCGGCCGTTCGACGCGGCGGCCGACGGCTTCACCCCCGGGGACGGCTGCGGCCTGTTCCTCCTCAAGCGGTACGCCGACGCCCGCCGCGACGGGGACGAGATCCTCGGCGTCCTGCGCGGGGTGGGCGCCTCCAACGACGCCAGGTCCCTGATCGCCCCCGACGCGGCGGGCCAGGCGCGCGCCATGCGGCGGGCCTTCGAGCAGGTCGACTTCGGCCCCGGGGAGGTCGACTACCTGGAGGCGCACGGCACCGGCACCCGGGTGGGCGACCGGGTGGAGATCGACGCCGTGGCGCGGGTCTACGGCACCCCCGGGCGGGACCCCCTGCGGATCGGCTCCGCCAAGTCCTTCTTCGGCCACACCTTCGCGGCGGCGGGCAGCGCGGGCCTGCTGCGCGCGCTCCAGGCCATCCGGGCCCGGACCATACCGCCCGGCGCCAACCTCCGGACCCTCAACCCCGCGCTGGACCTGGCCGCCGTGCCGGCCACCGTCCCGACCGAGGCGGCCCGGTGGCCGGCCGGGCCGGGGCGGCCCCGGCGCGCGGGGGTCAGCTCGTTCGGCACCGGCGGCATCAACTACCACCTCCTCGTCGAGGAGCACACGGACGGAACGCGATGAACTTCGACCTCGATCCGGAAACCGCGGAGATGCGCGACATGGTCCTGCGGTTCGCCAGACGTGAGCTGGCCGGGCCCTCCGGGGGATCCGGGGACGCCCCGGCGGGTCCGGGGGGCTTCGACGCCGGGGACTTCAGGAGGCGCTGGCTGCTGGCGGGCAAGCAGGGCGTGGTGGGCGCCACGGTGCCCGGCCGGTACGGCGGCAGCGGACTGGACGCCGTGGCGGCCGCCGCGGTCCTGGAGGCGCTCGGGGAGGGCAGCCCCGACACCGGCTTCGCGTTCTCCGTCGCGGCCCATCTGTTCGCCTCGCTGATGCCCATCGTGGAGTTCGGCACCGAGGAGCAGAAGCTGGGCTGGCTGCCGGCGCTCTGCTCGGGCGAGCGGATCGCGGCGCACTGCGTCACCGAGCCGGAGGCCGGCTCCGACGCGTTGAACCTGCGGACCCGCGCCGAACGCCGGGACGGCCACTACGTACTCGACGGCGAGAAGTGCTTCACCACCAACGCGCCGGTGGCCGACGTCTTCGTCGTGCAGGCGGCCACCGCGCCCGGCGGCGGCTTCTTCGGGCTCAGCACCTTCGTCGTGGACGCGGGCACCCCCGGGCTGAGCGTCGGCCCGCCCTACCGCAAGGTGGGGCTGCGCGGTTCGCCCACGGCCGACGTCCGCCTCGACGGGTGCGTGGTGCCGGCCGACCGGATGCTGGGCGCCGAGGGCGCGGGGGCCAGTGTGTTCACCTCGTCGATGAAGTGGGAGCGGACCTGCCTGTTCGCCGCCTACCTCGGGGCGATGCGGCGGGTGCTGGACGACACCGTCCGCCACGTCGGCGAGCGCGAGCAGTTCGGCACGCCGATCGGCGGCTTCCAGGCCGTCAGCCACCGCGTCGTGGACATGACGCTGCGGCTGGAGGCGGCCCGGCTGCTGCTCTACCGGGCCGCCCGCGGGCTGGCCGACGGCAGCCAGGACGAGATCGCGCCCGCGCTGGCGAAGCTCGCCGTGAGCGAGGCGGCCGTACAGGTCGGCCTCGACGCCGTCCAGCTCCGGGGCGCGCTCGGCGTCCTCGACGGCGAGGCCGAGACCCTGCTGCGCGACGCGCTGCCCGCCCGCATCTTCTCCGGGACCAACGAGATCCAGAAGAACAACGTCGCCCGGGCGATGGGGCTGACCGGCCGCCGCCCGGGCAGGCGCCGCTGACCGTCCCGCCCGTGCGCCGCCACCACACAGCACCGCCACCGCACAGTCACCGCACTCTCCGGAGGACACCATGACGACCATCGTTCACCGCATCCGCCTGCACGAGGGCGTGGACCCGGCCGACTTCGAGGCCTGGGTCCGGGACACCGACTACGCCGCCTGCCCGGAGCTGCCCAGTGTGCTGGCGTTCGGCGTCCAGCGCGTCGTGGCAGGGGAGAGCGGCGGGGCCGCGGCACCGGTCCACTTCTTCGAGCTCATCGAGGTGACCAGCCGGGAGGAATTCGAGAGGGACATGCAAAAGGAAGTTTTCCGCTCGCTCGTCACCGATTTCGACAAGATGGCGGTGGTGGTCGACGAACTCGTGGGCGAGCGCGTCGAGCCGGGCTACCGGGCCTGACCCGGGCTCTTCCCTTGCCTCCGCCCCTTCCGTTCACCCGCCCGCTTCTCGCCGGGAAAGCGGAATTCCGCGGGGGGATCCGATTTCCCCTCCGCCCTCTCCTCCATCGCCGCCATGATGCCGCTCTCGTAGGCCAGGGCGACGGCCTGGGTACGTGATTCAACATTCAATTTTCTCAGCAGGTGATGGACATGGGACCGGACGGTCGCCTCGGAGACCGAGAGCTTCCCGGCGATCTCGGTGTTGGAGCTTCCCCGGGCGAGCAGGAGCAGTACCTCGGCCTCGCGCGGGGTGAGCGTGCCCAGCAGTCGTGAGGCGGTGTCGGAGTCGCGGCTCCCGGGCAGCGAGAACAGTGCGCGCCGGGTCGCCTTGGGGATGACCATGGCCTCGCCCGAGCTGATCGTCCGGAGTGTGTGGATCAACTCGTCCGCGGAGGTGTCGGGCGCCAGGACCGCACTGACTCCCTGGCGCACCGCCTCCAGGGAGCGGTGCGTGTTCTCGGCCTTGGGGATCAGCACGACCTTGGCCATGGCGGCGAGCTGCGCGAGCTCCCGCCGGTGTTCGATGCTGAGGGCCGGGGAGATCACCAGGACGATGTCGGGCCGCGACCGCGCCGTGATCCGGGCGCAGTCGCGGCCCGACGAGTGGCCGACGACCTGGACGTCCGGCTGCTCGTTCAGCAGTGCGCGGATGCCCGCGCTCATGATCGACTCATCGCAGCACAGCAGGACCCTCATGTTCATCTTCCACCGCCCCCCGTACTGGGGACTGTCTGCCGCGGTGGAAGGTTCCGCGATTCCCGTATTCGCTCGGACGCGCCGTTCGGGCCGCCTTCCCGTGCGGACATTCCGGCCCGTCCCGGGCTTCCCCCATGCGGCACTGATGTTACCCCTTGGTCACTTATGTGGGACAACGGTGATGCCCGTGGCTCTATCAGACCTACGCGCGAATTACTAATTTCCGGGGGACCGAGATTAACACGGGCAGGGGTTTTTTGACCGTGTTCGGGCGAGTGGGGGCCGGTGGCCGCGGCGCCGGCCGGGCGGGGAACGGAGTATTCGCCGGAAATTCCGTCAGATTGTCCGGAAAGCGGCCTCGGCGGCCCGGCGCGGCGCCGGGGGGAAGCCGGTGGTGGGCCGGCCGAGGCGGGCGACGAGGAAGGGCCGCCCCGGCAGTCCGAGCAGGGACTGGACCCGCCGGCGCGGGTCGTCGTGCTGGAGGACGACGCTGACCGGGTGCAGGGCGAGCCCGGCCCCGGTCGCGCGCAGCCAGTAGTCGGCCAGCCGCGCACCGCCGCGCACGAGGTCACCGGGGCCCGGCTCCCCGGCCGGGAGGCCCATCGCGACGAGGACCGGCGCCGCCCGTACGGTGGCCGCGAGCTGCCGGGCCAGCAGGCGGTGGTAGCCGGCCAGGCACAGGACGCCCATGGTGGCGGGGGCCAGGGCGGCGCGCAGCGCCAGCCGCCGCAGGCGTGACAGCGGCCCGAAGAGCTGGTCGAGGGCGAAGCCGTCGCCGTGGGCCCGCGCGTCGGCGTGGTCCCGGCGGAGGAAGGAGTGCGTCTCCCGCCAGGCCGGTCCATGGCTGAAGTCCCGGCCGCCGTGGCGGGCGACGAGGGCGGCGAAACGGGCGCGCACCCCGGCGTCCCCGATGTGCCGTACGACGACCCCGGCGCCTGCGGTGTCCCAGGCGGTGTCCCAGGCGGTGTCCCCGGCCGGGGCGAGCAGTTCCTCCAGGACCGCCGGATCGATCTCCCCGGCGCGGTAGGGCGCCCGGTTGGTGCGGCGGGCGAGCGCGGTGGCGTGCAGCGCGGCGGGGTCCTCGGCCGGGGCGCCGGGGCGCAGCCGGACGACGCACAGCGGTGCCGACCAGCTCCCCGGCCACGCGGGACCGAACCCGCCGGGCCCCCCGGAGTCTCCGGTGCCCCCGGTGCCCCCGGTGAAGCGCACGCGGTCCGCCGTCCAGCCCCGGGCGGCCAGGGCGCGCAGCAGCAGCCGCCAGTACAGGCCGCAGCTCACCAGCATCTCCGCGGCGTGCGCGGGGAGCGCGTCGAGCTGCCGCGCGCGGTCCAGGGCCAGCACCAGGTAGTGGCGCTCCTCCCCTTCCGTTCCCGTCCCGCCGCTCCCGCTCCCGCTCCCGCCGTCGCCGTCGCCGTCGCCGTCGCCGTCACCGCCGCCGTCGCCGAGCAGCCGGGCGGCCGCCCGGCGGGCGGCGGGCCCGGCCGCCACCGCGACCGCCCACGGCTGGCAGTTGTGCGACGACGGGCTGAGGGCGGCGGTCCCGGCCGCCGCGCGGAGCGCCTCCCCGAAGCCCGGGCCGGGCACCGGTCCGAGGGGCCCACCGGGACGGGGGGCCGGGGACGGTACTGCTGACACGGAACACGCTCCTCACTGCCACACCAGGGCCAGGAAGTAGTCGCCGAACCGCCCCGCCCAGCTGTCGAAGCGGCGGCCGTCGGCGACGGGGACACGGCGGCGCAGCTCCGGTCCGGCCCGCCACGAGAACCGGCCGTCGTCCTTCCAGCCGCGCAGCTCGACCTCCTGGGCGCCGATCCGCAGCCCGAAGCCGAAGTGCTTGAGCACGGCCTCCCGGCAGGCCCAGCGCAGCGGCAGCGGCATGGCGGCCAGCCGCCGGCGGCCGGGGGTCCGGGCGCCGACGCGGTCCACGGCGAGCAGCTCGGCCAGCAGGGGAGGCACCGGGCGGTCGGACTCCAGGTCGATTCCGACGGTGCGCGGACCGCAGACGGCGACGGCCAGGTCGCCGGAGTGTGAGAGCCCCACGTCCACCGGCGCGTTGACGGTCGGCCTGCCGGCCCGGATGCCGTCGGCCACGGGCCGGACCCGCACCTCGTGCGGCGCGGTCGCCGCACCCCCGTGCCGCCGCAGGTACGCGCAGACGCTGTGCTTGACGGCCAGCCGGCCCGCGAGCCACTCCGACCGCCGCTTGGGCAGGTGCAGCGTCGCCAGCCGGGCCGCCTCCTCGTCCCACAGGTAGCGCTCCCGGAGCGCCGCCCGGTCGGCCTCGCTGCGCTCCCGCAGCCAGGCGATCGACACCACCGCGACCGTGAGCGGCCCCCGCACATGGCTGACGTACAGCGGGCGCGACGGGTCCAGGACGAGGCTCTCGCCGATCCCGGCCGCCGGTGCCCGCGGGGCCGTGGCGCGGTACGGCACCCGGGGTGCCGGCGGCCGGGGCGCGGGGGGCGGCGCGGACACCGCCCCGGGGACCGCCGTGGAGACCGTCACGTCAGCGCTCCACGGGGGGCGGCAGCAGGAAGGGGTAGGTGCGCCGGCGGACGCTGCGGTGCCAGAAGCGGTCGGCCCGGCGCAGCCGCTGGATCAGCTCCCACATCCGGGCGTCGTCGCGGTAGTAGGCGGCCACCTCCCGCTCGGTGATCGGCTTCGCCAGCCGCGCGTTGGCCCGCTCCAGGAACACCGGGACCAGATGGCCCAGCCGCTCCTTGTGCAGATTGCCCAGGAAGTCGAGGAGGACCCCGCGCACCTCGTAGAACTTGTCGAAGATGGACCGTGTCATCGACAGCCGGACGGGATCGCGCAGCAGCCACGGCAGCGAGGTGAAGAACAGCCGGACGTCGAGCAGTTCACGGCCGCGCCCGTCGCGCATGAGCGGGGTGGTGACGTCGAGGTAGACCAGCTCGCCGTCCACCTCCATCCAGTTGGCCGCCTGCGCGTCCAGCCCGAGCTCGGGCGACACCGCCTGCTCGACCCGGTCGAGGAAGCGCGCGAAGAAGTCCCCGGCCCACGCCTCGTCCGCGCCGTGCAGCAGCCGGGAGCACAGCCGGTGCGCGGGCAGTTCCCGCTGCACGCAGTAGGCGACGATCCGGCCCGAGGGCAGGGGGAGGTGCCACAGCAGGGTGTCGGCGACCCGCAGCCCGCCCTTGCCGAGCCGCTCCAGGTACTCGTCGAGGGAGTGCCGGTAGCGCTCGAAGCGGTCCCGGTCGGGGAAGACCGGCAGCCGCTTGCAGGCGAAGGCCCCCTGGCCGGTCGCCAGCCGGAGCACCAGGGTGACCTCGCCGTAGCCGAGGATCTCCAGGGCGCTGTCGTCGGCCGTCCGCAGGGCCCCGGCCACCCGCTCCTCCAGGGCCGCCAGCTCCGCGTGCGGCAGGGTGAACGGCGCCCGGGCACCGGTCGTTCCGCTCATCGGGGCCCACCCCCGGAGGCCGGCGGGGCGGTGGGGTCGTCCGGGTCCGCGGGATCCGGTGGGGCCAGTGGGGCGGTGGGGTCCAGCGGGTCCGCGAGGGGCACCGCCTCGGCGGCCGGCGAGCGGTGCAGCCGCAGCAGGTATATGGCGGCGGCGAAGAACGCCGCGTCCATGACGAGTATCTGCGGCACGCTGCCGACCAGGATCACCACGAAGCAGACCAGCATCAGCAGCTGGCAGTACAGCACCGGCAGGACGAGGTACCGGTTGAGCAGGAGCAGCAGTCCGGAGGAGATCATCGCGGCGGCGACGAAGAGGGTCACCCCGTCGGGGTACCGCGCGAGCCAGTCGGTGAAGGGACCCAGCAGGGGCGCGTCGCCGTTCGACCGGGCGGCGTCGTCCAGCCGCTGCTCGACCGATTCGATCTCGGGGAAGAACTTGCCGATGCCGGCGGCGATGTACAGAACGCCGACGACGCGCTGCAGCAGCAGGTTCCCTCTGGTCATGGGCGTGGTCGAAGTCACGTGACGGGATCTTCCGGTGTCGTGGCCGAACGGCCGGGGGAGACGTGCCGGGGCGTACCGCTCGTCCGGGTTGTACCGCGGGCCCGGGGCCGTGTCATGGGGGCCGCGCCCGGCGCGGTGCCGTGGGGCGTCACGCGGCCGTGACGACCAGGACCGCGTTCTGGCCGCCGAACCCGGAGGAGTTGCTGACCGCCACCTCGGTCCGGGTCCGCCGCGGCGCCCCCGCGACGACGTCCAGCTCGATCCGCGGATCGAGCCGCTCCAGGTTGGCGGTGGGGGGCACCGTGCCGCGCTCGACGGTCAGGACGGTCAGGGCGGCCTCGATCGCCCCCGCCGCGCCGAGGGAGTGGCCGAGCACCCCCTTGGCGGACGTGACCGCGACACCGTCGCCGAGCAGCTTGCGCAGCACCGCGGCCTCCGCGACGTCGTTGAGGGGGGTGGAGGTGCCGTGCGCGTTGACGTGGTCCACCTCCCCGGGGACGGCGCCCGCGTCGGCCAGCGCCGCGCGCAGCGCCCGCAGCACACCGGCGCCCCCGGGGTCGGGCGAGGTCATGTGGTGGGCGTCGGCGGACGCCCCGTACCCGGCCACCGAGGCGCGCACCCGCGCCCCGCGTGCGCGGGCGTCCGCCGTCCGCTCCAGGACCAGCATCCCGCTGCCCTCGCCGATGACGAACCCGTCCCGGCCGGCGTCGAAGGGGCGGGACGCGGCGGACGGCTCGTCGAGCCGCCGGGACAGCGCGCCCATCCGGGCGAAGCCGGTCACCATCAGCGGACTCACCCCGGCCTCGCCGCCGCCGGCGACCACCACGTCGCAGGCGCCGGAGCGCAGCAGGTGCAGCGCGCTGCCGATCGCGGTCGCGCCGGAGGCACAGGCGGTGGCGGTCACGAAGTTGGGCCCGGTGGCCCCCAGGTCCATCGCCAGGTGCCCGGCGACCATGTTGGGCACCAGCATCGGGACCAGCAGCGAGGAGACCGCCTCGGGGCCCTGCTCCAGCATCCTGCGGTGCTGCTCCTCCCAGGTGGCGACACCGCCGAGCCCGCAGCCGACGACCACCCCGACCCGGGCCCCGTCCCAGCCGGCCGGATCGAGTCCGGCGTCGGCGACGGCCTCGCGGGCGGCCGTCAGGGAGAGCTGGACGAACCGGTCGTGCATCAGGGAGCTGCGGCGCCCCACGTGCTCGCGGGCGCTGAAGCCCGGCACGGTGCAGGAGATGTCCACCGGCAGCCCTTCCAGCGCGGGGTTCCGCGCGGCGGCCGACTCGCCCCGGCACACCCCCTCCCAGGTGGCTTCGGTGCCGATGCCCGCGGCGGTGACCAGGCCCAGGCCGGTGACGGCGACGCCGGTCATGAGGAGGTGGCGGGGGTGTCGGCGGAGGTGCCGGTGCGGCTGTCGATCAGCTCGGCGACGGCCGCGACGGTGTCGCCCGGGGA
>NZ_PGGW01000058.1:104711-106573 GCF_002794255.1 Streptomyces carminius | reverse complement strand
CCTCGAAGCTGGTGTCGGGACCGATCTCCGCGCGGTCCACCTCGAAACGGCCGACCAGGATGTCGACCAGCCTGTCGTACGTCGCACTCGTCGTACTCACGGACGTGCCCTGCCTTTCCGGCGCCCGGCCGCGGGGCCCGCCCGCCCGGAGGCGTCGGTGGCGGGAGGGTCGGGGACGGGCGCGCTGCCGTTGGGCTGTCGATCGGGGCTGTCGTTCGGGCTGCCGGACCGTCCGTCGGGCCGGCCGGGCTGCCGAGTCTGCCGACGGCTGCTGACCGGGCGCTGACGGATGGCTGACCGGCGGCTGACCAGCACCGGGGCGGGCCC
Organism: Streptomyces carminius; assembly: GCF_002794255.1. GTDB lineage: Bacteria > Actinomycetota > Actinomycetes > Streptomycetales > Streptomycetaceae > Streptomyces > Streptomyces carminius. Next base: position 106,246 of record NZ_PGGW01000058.1, on the reverse strand, counting down.
GGCGGGCGCCCCCGGCCGGATCCGGAGCGGCGCCGGCGCCGCGGCCCCGCCCGCCGGGCCCCGTCCCTGTCCGTCTCCCACCGGTTCTCCCCGGGTGCTTCCCGCCTCCCTCCGGGCCTTCCCCCGGCTGCCCGCCGCGGCGGGTCAGCCGGCCGTCAGCGCTCGGTCAGCGCCCGGTCAGCGGCCCCGCACACACTCGGCTGACGCGCCGTCCGTACGGCCCCGGACCGGGACATCCGGCCCGGCGCGCCGCACGGGCGTACCGCGGAGCACACCGCCGGCCGAACCGGACACGAGGCACACGAGGGGGAGGGACACCGCGTGGTCGTACACGGCAACAGCCGCCCGGCACGCCGGGCCGCCACCGGAGACCGAGGACCGCGCGGCGGTGCCCGGTGAACCGGGCCGCGGTGCTGACCGGGATCGGCAGCCGCCTGCCGTCCAGGGCGGTGTCCAACGACGAGCTGGCCGCAAGCCTGGACACCTCCGACGAGTGGATACGGTCGCGGACCGGGGTCGGGCGGCGGTACTTCGCCGCACCCGGCACGGCCACCTCCGACCTGGCCGTCGGGGCGGGCGCCCGGGCCCTGGCGTCCGCGGGCGACCCGGCCGTGGACGCCGTGCTGGTCGCCACCACCACCCCGGACCGGCCCTGCCCAGCCACGGCCCCCCTGGTCGCCGCGCGGCTGGGACTGTCCGGGACGCCCGCGTACGACGTCTCGGCGGTCTGCACCGGATTCGTCTACGGGCTCGCCACCGCGGCCGGACTGATCTGCGCGGGCATCGCCGGACGCGTCCTGGTGATCGGCGCCGAGACCTTCTCCAGCATCCTCGACCCGCGCGACCGGACCACCTCGGTGATCTTCGGGGACGGCGCGGGCGCGGTGGTGCTGCGGGCCGGCGACCCGGCCGAACCGGGCGCCCTGGGACCGTTCGACCTCGGCAGCGAGGGCGAGGGCGGCGACCTGATCACGGTGCTCGCGGGCGGCTCGCGCCAGCGGCTGTCCGGCGTCGAACCGGGCCCCGGGGACCACTACTTCACCATGGCCGGCAAGAAGGTCTTCCGGCTCGCGGTGGAGCGGATGAGCCACTCGGCGCGGACGGTGCTGGACCGCGCGGGCTGGAAGACCGGGGACGTCGACCGGCTGGTCGGCCACCAGGCCAACGCCCGGATCACCCGGCACCTCGCCGAAGAGCTCGGCATCCCGCCCGAACGCTGCGTCAGCAACATCGCCGAGGTGGGCAACACCGCCGCCGCGTCGATCCCCCTCGCGCTCGACCAGGCACACGCCGCCGGCGGGATCGGGCCGGGCGACCGCGTCCTGCTCACGGCGTTCGGCGGCGGCCTCACCTGGGGCTCGACGGTACTGACCTGGCCCGTGATCGCCCGTCCCGGAGACGGCCCGCACGAGACCGATCCGCACGAGAGAGCAGGAGTGCGCAGATGAGTGCGACGTACGACAGGCTGGTCGACATCCTGGTCGGCCGTTTCGAGGTGGACCGCGCGGAGATCGGTCCCGACACCAGCTTCGAGG
>NZ_PGGW01000058.1:2500-104661 GCF_002794255.1 Streptomyces carminius | reverse complement strand
TCCCCGGGCGACACCGTCGCGGCCGTCGCCGAGCTGATCGACAGCCGCACCGGCACCTCCGCCGACACCCCCGCCACCTCCTCATGACCACCGCCCCGGCGGCCGAGCCCAGGAAGCCCATGAGCACTCAGCAGTCCATCATCAACCACATCGCCGACGTCTGGCTGGACGGCGACGCCGACGGGCTGGACGCGCAGGTCCCCATCACCGAGCTCAACATCGTCGACTCGGCCGGGATCTTCGACCTCGTGCACTACCTCCAGGAGACGTTCCGGGTCACCGTGCCGCTGCACGAGATCACCCCGGCGAACTTCCGGACGGTCGAGGCGATCACCGGCCTCGTCGAGCGCCTGCGGAAGGCGGGGGCCGTCCGATGACGCACACGGCGGAGGAGACCGCGGCGGACCGGGCGGCCGGCACCCCGGCAGGCACCGCGGCCGGGGAGACCAAGGACGTCCACCGGCAGGTGGTGGACATCATCGCCTCGCGCACCCTGTACGACGAGTCCTACCTGCTGCCGGAGAGCGACTTCGAGGGCGAGCTGGGCATCGACTCGGTCGTCTTCGAGTCGATCCTGGAGACGGTGCGCGAGCACTTCGCCCTCGCCGGGCCGCTGCCCGGCGGGCTGACCACGATCCGCGAACTGGCCGAGGCGGTCGAGGAGGCGCTCGACGCCGTGCCGGGTGCCGTGTCGGGCACCGCGCCGGACGCCGTGCCGGGCCCGGACGGCGACGTCCTGCTGGAGACCCTGGTCGCCCAGGCCATGCACCACACCCGGTACCAGCGGCACCAGCTCGGGCCGGACGCCGACCTCGAGAGCGAACTGGGCATCGACTCCGTGGTGCTGACCTCGATCGTCGCCGACACCGCCGACGCCCTCGGCCTGGCCGCGGACGTGGCGGGCGGCGTGGCGGCGACCACCCTGCGGACCCTGGCCGAGGAACTCCGTCCCCACCTCACCGGGACCGCGGGGGCTGTCCCCGTCCGGCCGGAGCCCGGCGCGGACAGCGGTACGGAGTCCGGCGCGGAGTCCGGCGCCGTACCGCCGGAGCCGTACGGCGAGGACTCCTGGGACAGCCGCTCCATGAAGGACTTCATGGAGGAGCGCGACCCCGACCTCTTCGCCAAGACCCGCAGCTTCGGCGCCTATCTGCGGCGGCGCAGGCGGGACCGGCTCTACTGGTACGGCATGCCGCTGCGCTCCCGCTGCGGGAACCGGGCCGTCATCTTCGACGAACTCACCGGGCGCGAGCGCGAGTTCCTGATGTTCGCCTCCAACAACTACCTGGGCCTGGCCAACCACCCGAAGGTGGTCGAGGCGATCTGCGAGGCCACCCGCACCTACGGCGCCACCCACACCGGCTCCCGCTTCATCGGCGGCACCAACACCCTGCACAAGGAGCTGGAGCGGCGGCTGGCCGCCTTCAAGCAGCGCCCGGCCTGCATCGTCTATCCCGGCGGCTACGCGGCCAACCTCGGCGCCATCTCCGCGCTGGTAAAGAGCTACGACACGCTGATCACCGACAAGCTCAACCACATGAGCATCCTCGACGGCGGCAAGCTCTCCGGCGCCGAGCGCCGGATCTACCGGCACAACGACATGGCCGACCTGGAGCGCGTCCTGGCGCGCTGCGCGGACCGGCCCACGGGCAGGCTCATCGTCGCCGACGGCGTGTTCAGCATGCACGGCGACATCTGCGACCTCCCCGAGATCGTCCGCCTGGCCCGGGAGTACGGCGCGCGGGTGATGATCGACGACGCCCACGCCACCGGGGTGCTGGGCCGGCGCGGCTCCGGCACGGCCGAGCACTTCGGTCTCAAGGGGGAGGTGGACCTCGAACTCGGCACCATGAGCAAGACCCTCGCCGGCATGGGCGGTTTCGTCGTCGGCGAGGAGGAGGTCGTCGAGTACCTGCGCCACTACTCCAACTCCTACGTCTTCGCCGCGAACATCCCCGCCGGGGTGGCGGCCGGGCTCATCGCCTCGATCGACGTGATCGAGTCCGAGCCGGAGCGGATCGAGCGGCTGTGGGACAACATCCGCCTGCTGCACGGCCTGCTGACCGACGCCGGGTTCGACCTGGAGAACACCCGGAGCGCCATCCTCCCCGTGGTCGTCGGCGACGAGCGGGCCGCGATGGAGATGGGCCGGGCCGTACGCGCCCGCGGGCTGTACTGCCAGACCGTCGTCTTCCCCGGGGTGCCGCTGGGCGACGCCCGGCTGCGGGTCAGCGTCACCTGCGAGCACACCCGGCAGGACCTGGCGGAGGCGGCCGGGATCTTCGTCGACGCCGCCCGCGAGGTCGGCGTCCTGCCGTCGGCGGGGTGAGGCCGGTGACCAGGCAGCGGACCGGCCGCCCCGGCGTGTACGCACCCGGCGGCGAACTTGACGACCCCGATGACGTGGCCCTGATCCGGCTCCCCGCGCGGCTGCCGGACGGACAGGCCGCCCGCCCGGCGTTCGTGGGCGAGCGGACCGTGACCTACGGGGAGCTCGCCGGGGAGGTCGCGGCGCTCGCCGCCGCCCTGGCGGAGCTGGGCGCCGTACCCGGTGACCGCGTCGCCGTCTGGACGGACAAGCAGCCGCGCTACGCCGGGGCCGTCCTGGCCGCCCTGCGGGCCGGGTGCGCGTACGTGCCCCTGGACGGCCGCCAGCCGCCGGACCGGGTGGGCACCATCCTGGCGGACGCCGAGCCGGCCGTGGTGTTCACCGACCGGGCCCGGCTGGGCCCGCTGGCCGGGGCGGGCCTGCCCGCGTCGGTCCGGGCGGTCGTCCTCGTGGACCCGGACCCGGACCCGGACCCGGACCCGGACGCCGGGCCGGACGCCGGGCCCGCCGGTACGGCGCCGGAGCGCGGGACCGCACCCGTCCCGGTACCCGTCCGCACCTGGGACGCCCTCACCGCCCTCACCGCCCTCACCGACCGCACCGCCGGGCACACCGCCGGCCGCGACGACCTCGCCGCCCTCCTCTACACCTCGGGATCGACCGGCACCCCCAAGGGCGTGCGGATCACCTACCGGAACCTGGCGGCCTTCATCCGCTGGGCCCGCGCCGAGTTCGCCCTCGGCCCCGGGGACGTCCTGGCCAACCACGCGTCGTTCAACTTCGACCTGAGCACCTTCGACCTGTTCGCCGGGCTGTCGTCCGGCGCCGCGGTGTGGATCGTCCCCGACGACCGGACGCGCGACGTGGCGGCCCTGGCCGCGGGCGTCCGCGAGCACGGCGTCACCGTCTGGTACTCGGTGCCCTCGGTGCTCAACCTGCTGACCGTCTCCGGCGCGCTCACCCCCGCAACCGCCCGCACCCTGCGCCATGTGCTCTTCGCGGGCGAGGTCTTCCCCGTGCCGCAACTGCGCGCCCTGGCGGCGCTGCTGCCCGCCGGGACCTCCCTCTACAACCTCTACGGCCCGACCGAGACCAACGTCTGCACCTACCACCGGGTCCGCCCCGGGGACCTCGCGGACGACCGGCCGGTGCCGATCGGCGGGCCGCTGCCCGGCGCGCGGCTCACGGTCACCGGTGAGGACGGCCGTCCCGCCGAGGGGCCCGGGGCGATCGGCGAGCTGGTCGTCGAGGGCGACTGCGTCACCCCCGGCTACTGGCGGCGCGAGGCGGAGTCGGCCGCCGCCGGGCACCCCCTGGGCCGCCACGCCACCGGCGACCTGGTGAGCCGGGAGGACGGTGGGCTGGTCTACCGGGGGCGCCGGGACCGCATGGTCAAGCTCTCCGGCTACCGCGTCGAACTGGGCGAGATCGAGGCCGCGGCGCTGCGGCACCCGGCGGTCGAGACCGCGGCGGCCGTGGTCGCCGGGGGCGACGACCCGCGGATCGCCCTCTACTACACCGTCCGCGACGGCGCCGACGCGCCCGGCCTGCTCGCCCTCAAGCGGCACTGCGCCCGCCACCTGCCGCCCTACATGCTCCCGCGTACCGCCGTGCGCCTGGCCGAGCTGCCGCACAACGCCAACGGCAAGACCGACTACCGCCGACTGGCCGACGAGGCCGCCGACGCGGCCGCGGCGGGCCGGCGCCCGCGGGCCCTGACCGGCAAGTGACGGAGACGCACATGACACCAGATCCGACCGAGGTCCTGTGGCGGGGAGGAGAGCCCGAGACCGTCACCGCGGTCCTGCGGCACCACCTCGAACACCGCCCCGACGAGCTCGCCTACCGCTTCCTGACCGGGCACGACGGGGCCGAGGAGTCCTGGACCTACCGCGAACTCGACCTGCGAGCCCGCACCGTCGCCGTCCTGCTGCAGCGCGAGCACCTGGCGGGCCGCCCCGTCCTGCTGCTCCACCCCCCGGGTCTGGACTACGTCGCGGCCTTCCTCGGCTGCCTGTACGCGGGCGCCGTCGCCGTGCCCGCCTACCCGCCGGACACCGCGCGCTTCGACCGGACCGTGCCGCGGCTGGCGGCCATCGCCCGGGACTCGGGGGCGACCCACGCCCTGACCACCGAGAAGGTCGCCCGCTCCGTCGCGGACCGGCGCGCGGAGGCCGAGGCGCTCGGCCTGGGCGGGCTGCGCTGGACGGTCACCGACCGCGTCCCCGCGGCCGACCGCGACCCGGACGCCTGGCGCGACCCGGGCACCACCGGCGGCTGCCTGGCGTTCCTCCAGTACACCTCCGGTTCGACCGCCACGCCCAAGGGCGTCATGGTCGGCCACGCCAACCTGCTCCACAACCTCCGCTCGATCCATCTGCGGCTGGCGCACGACCGCGGCTCCGCGATGGTGTCGTGGCTGCCGCCGTACCACGACATGGGGCTCATCGGCGGCATCCTGACGCCGCTGTACGGCGGCTTCCCCGCCCATCTGATGTCGCCCCTGACCTTCCTCGGGCAGCCGCTGCGGTGGCTGGAGACGCTCTCCCGGACCGGCGCGTCCACCAGCGTCGCGCCCAACTTCGGCTTCGAGCACTGCGTCCGCAGGATCACTCCCGAGCAGCGCGACGCCCTGGACCTGAGCGCCTGGCGGCTGGCGCTCAACGGCGCCGAGCCGGTGCGCGCCGACACCCTGGAGCGCTTCGCCGAGTACTTCGCGCCCTGCGGCTTCGACCGCCGGGCACTGCTGCCCTGCTACGGGCTGGCCGAGGCGACGCTGATGGTGACCGGTACGGACGCCCACGAGCCGCCCGTCGCCGGGACGTTCGCCTCCGGCGCGCTGGAGGCGGGCACCGCCGAGCCCGCCGAGCCCGGTGCCGGGCGGACCACCCGTGTCGTCGACTGCGGTACGGCCGTGGACGGCGTCGAGACCGCGATCGTGGACCCCGCCACCCGGCGCCGGGTCGCCGGCGAGGGGCGGATCGGCGAGATCTGGGTCGCCGGGCCGAGCGTGGCCAGGGGCTACTGGCGGCGGCCCGACGCCACCGAGGAGACCTTCGGCGCCCGGCTCCGGAACGACGGCACCGGCACCGACGGCGGCGGCGGCACCGGCGGCGGCACCGGCGGGCCCGGCACCACCTGGCTGCGCACCGGCGACCTGGGCTTCCTGCGCGAGGACCGGCTGCACGTCGTCGGCCGCACCAAGGACGTCGTCATCGTCCAGGGCCGCAACCACTACCCCCACGACATCGAGCTCACCGCGGAGCGGGCCCACCGGGCGGTCCGGCCGGGCGCCGGCGCCGCCTTCGGGGTCCAGGTGGAGGGCGCCGAGGAACTGGTGGTCGTCCACGAGATCGAGGGACGCCGCCTGGACGACCGGATCCCCGTCGGGGACCTGCTGGCGCGGCTGCGCACCGCGATCACCGAGGAGCACGAGGTCACACCGCACGCCGTCGTCCTGGTCCGCAGGTCCGGGGTGCCCAGGACCAGCAGCGGCAAGATCCGGCGCCGGGCCTGCCGGCAGGACTTCCTGGACCTGGCGCTGCCGGTGGTGGCCGCCGGGGTGCTCCGGGAGACGCCGGAGCACCCCGCCCGCACCGCCGGCCCGGCCGCGGGCCGGAGCCGGGAGGAGATCGCCGGGACCGTCGCCCGGGTGCTCACCGGCGCGGTGCCGGGGGACGCCGGGAACTCCGGGGCGGCCGGTGACGCCGGGGCATCCGGGGAGACCTCCGGCCGTACGTTCGCCGAGCTGGGTCTGGACTACCCGCGGCTGCTGACCGCCGTGGCCGAGCTGGAGCGGCTGCTGGACGTCCGGCTCTCCGTCGGGGACCTGCTGGTCACCCCGACCGCCGACGCGCTGACCGAGCAGGTGTACGAGCGGACCCGGCCGGAGGCGGGCGCCCCCGGCGCCCCCGGCGGCGCGTCCGCCGGTAGCCCCGGTGCCCGGCGGTACCGCGTGGGCGCGGCCGCCGTCGAGTCCTGGCTGACCGACCGGATCGCGGACCGCCTCGGGCTGCCCGCCGCGGCGATCGACCCCACCGTGCCCTTCACCTCCCTGGGGCTCGACTCCCGGCAGGCGGTCGCCGTCACCGCCGAACTCGGCTCCTGGCTGGGCACCCCGCTGACTCCGGGAGTGGTCTTCGACCACCCGACCGTCCGCGCCCTGGCCGCCCACCTCGCCGCCCCGGCGGAGCCCCGGCCCGCTGCCGTGCCCGCCGCCGGACCCACACCCGCGCCCGGTGCCGCGCCCGCGTCCGGTGCCGACGAGCCGATCGCGATCATCGGCATGGGCTGCCGCTTCCCCGGCGCCCCCGACCCGGAGAGCTACTGGCGGCTGCTGACCGACGGCCGCGACGCCGTCGGCGAGGTGCCGCCGGGCCGCTGGGACCCCGAGCGGGTACGGGCGCCCCGCCACGGCGGGTTCGTCGAGGGCGCGGACGAGTTCGACGCCCGGTTCTTCGGAATCTCCGCGCGCGAGGCCGAACGCATGGACCCGCAGCAGCGACTGCTCCTGGAGACCGCCTGGCGGACCCTGGAGGACGCCGGCACCGCGCCGACGAGCCTGGCGGGCGGCGACACCGGGGTCTTCGTCGGCATCAGCAGCCACGACTACGCCGACCTGCAGATGGGCCACCTCGACACCGTCGACGTCCACAGCGCCACCGGCAACGCCCTGTCGGTCGCCGCCAACCGGATCTCCTACCTGCTGGACCTGCGGGGCCCCAGCCTGGCCGTGGACACGGCGTGCTCCTCCTCCCTGGTGGCCGTCCACCTGGCCTGCCGCAGCCTGCGCGACGGGGAGTGCGGCACGGCCCTGGCGGGCGGCGTCAACCTGATGGCCACCCCGGGCCTCACCGTGGCCTTCGCCGAGGGCGGGATGCTCGCCCCCGGCGGGCGCTGCCGCACCTTCGACGACGCCGCCGACGGGTACGTGCGCGGCGAGGGCGCCGGCCTGGTCCTCCTCAAGCCGCTGTCCGCCGCGCTCGCCGACGGCGACCGCGTCCACGCGGTGATCCGGGGGACGGCCGTCGCCCACGGCGGACGCGGCAACGGGCTGACCGCGCCCCGGGGCGCGGCGCAGCGCGCGGTGCTGACCCGGGCCCTGGAGCGGGCGGGCCTGACGGCCGGGCAGATCGGCTACGTCGAGGCCCACGGCACCGGCACCTCGCTGGGCGACCCCGTCGAGTGGGAGGCCCTGACCGAGGTCTACGGGCGCGGCCGGGACGGCGCGGAGCCCTGCCTGGTCGGCTCGGTGAAGACCAGCATCGGCCATCTGGAGGCGGCCGCGGGCATCGCCGGACTGATCAAGGCCGCCCTCGTCGTACGGCACCGGCAGGTGCCGCCGCTGCTGCATCTGCGCACCCCCAACCACCGCATGAACTGGGAGGGTTCGGGTCTGGAGGTGCCCACCTGGTGCCGTCCGCTGCCGGGCGGCGGCACCGCGCGGGCCGGGGTCAGCTCCTTCGGCTTCGGCGGCGCCAACGCCCACGCGGTCCTGGAGGCCGCGCCGGAGCGGCCCGCCCGGCCGGAGCCGGACCCCGCCGCGCGGCCCGACCGGCGGGTGCACGCCCTGTGCCTGTCGGCGCACACGCCTACGGCGCTCACGGCGCTGGCGGGGGAGTACCGGACGCATCTGGCGAGCCGCCCCGGCGTCCCCCCGGCCGACCTGTGCCACTCGGCGAACACCGGCCGGGCCCAACTGGCGCACCGCGCCGTCGTCACCGGCCGCTCGGCCGCCGAGCTCGACGCCGGGCTGGAGGCGCTGGTGCGGGGCGGGCCCACCACCGCCGTGGTCCGCGGCCACGCCGCGGGCGGCCCGGTCCGCCGTACCGCCTTCCTCTTCAGCGGCCAGGGCAGCCAGTACCCGGGCATGGGCCGGGACCTGTACGAGACGCACGCCGGGGCGGCCCGCGTCCTGGACCGGGCGGACGAGGTGCTCCGGCCGCTGCTGGACACCTCGCTGCTCGGTCTGCTGTTCGACGACTCCGGCGCCGAGCGGCTGCGGAGCACCCGCTACTGCCAGCCGGCCCTGGTGGCCCTGGAGGTGGCGCTCGCCGAACTGTGGGCGTCCGCCGGAGTACGGCCGGACGCCGTGCTCGGCCACAGCGTCGGCGCGCTCGGCGCGGCCTGCGTGGCGGGGGTGCTCTCCTTCGAGGACGCACTCACCCTGGCCGCCGAACGGGGCCGGCACATGGCCGCCCAGCCCGGGGACGGCGCGATGATCGCCTGTACCGGGGACGCCGGGACGGTCCGCGCCGCCGCGGCGGGCTTCGCCTCGGTCGCGGTCGCCGCCGTCAACACCCCCGGCCACCTGGTGCTCTCCGGGGAGCGGGAGGAGATCGACGCGCTGCGCGAGACGCTCACCGGCCGGCGGATCACAGTGAAGCCGCTGGAGGTCTCGCACGCCTTCCACTCCAAGCTGATGGCCGGGGCGGCGGCGCCGCTGCTGGCCGCGGCGCGCTCCGCCGTCCACGCCGAGCCGCGCGTTCCGTGGATCTCCGACGCCACCGGGGAGCGGGTCCGGCACATCGGCGCCGACCACTGGGTCGAGCACCTGCTCGGCACCGTGCGGTTCGCCGACGGCTTCGCGGCCCTGCGCCGCATGGGCTGCGACACCTTCGTGGAGATCGGGCCGCACTCCACCCTGCTCGGCTTCGGACGGCTCATGACCGCCGCGGCCGAGGACGGGGCCGGAAGCGGCACCGGAAGCGGCACCGGAGACGGCAGCGGGAGCCCGGCGCCGCTGTGGCTGCCGTCGCTGCGCCGCGGGGGAGACGACTGGGCCGTGCTCCTGCAGTCGCTGGGCCGGCTGCACTGCGCGGGCGGCGAGGTGGACTGGGCCGCGCTGGACGAGGGCCGGCCGCGCGAGCGGGTCCCCGTGCCGCACGCGGTCTTCGAGCGGCGGTCGTACTGGTTCACCCCGCCCCGGCCGGCCGGCCCCGCCGGGCAGCACACCGAGCCGTACGCCCGGCCCGCCACCGACCCGGTCCAGGCCCCGACGGTTCCGGCCGCCGCCGCGCCCGCCCCGGCCGGCGCGGGCGCGGTGCGCCACGCCGTCCTCGGCCTCGTCGCCCGGGTGAGCGGCTTCCCCGTGGAGCAGCTTCCGCCGTACGCCCGCCTCGGCGCGGACCTCGGCTTCGACTCCCTGATGCGGGTCGACCTCGAACGCCGTATCGCCGCGCGGTTCCCCGACCGGGTGGCGCGGCTGCGCCGGGACCTCCCCGAGGACCCCACCGTCGGCGACCTGACCGACCGCCTCACCGGGACCGGCCCGTCGCCCGGGACCGACCCCGGGACCACCCCCGAGACCACCCCCGAGACCACCGGAGCCCTCATGGCCGCGCAGCCCCGCACCCCGTGGCCGGAGGCGGTCCCCGCCCTTGAGCCCGCCGCCGTGCCCGCCGAGCCGCCCGCCGATCCGCCGGTGCACATGGAGTACGAGTTCGAGGAGTGGGCCGAGTACGCGGAGCTCCAGGGCCGGCTGCGGCAGGCGGGCGCCGACGGCGCCAACCCCTACGGGCGCGTCCACGAGGGCTTCAACTCCGGCCGCGCCCGGCTGAACGGCCGGGAGGTCCTCAACTTCGCCGCCTTCAACTACCTGGCCCTCTCCCACCATCCGAGGGTCCGCAAGGCGGCCAAGGCGGCCATCGACCGCTACGGCACCTCCAGCTCGGCGACCCCGCTGCTGTTCGGCGAGACCCCGCTGCACCACGAACTCGACGCCGAGATCGCCTCGTTCCTCGGCACCGAGGGCGCGATCGTCTTCGCCGGGGGCCATGCCACCAACGTGGCGACCGTGGGCCACCTCTTCGGCCCGGAGGACCTCATCGTCCACGACGAGTGGATCCACGACAGCACCGTGCGCGGCTGCATGCTCTCCGGCGCCCGGCGCCGGCCCTTCCCGCACAACGACTGGGCGGCCCTGGACCGGATCCTCGGCGCGATGCGCACCCGGCACCGCCGCGCGCTCGTCGTCGTCGAGGGCGCGTACAGCCAGGACGGCGACATCCCCGACCTGCCCCGGTTCATCGAGGTCAAGAGGCGCCACCGGGCCATGCTCATGATCGACGAGGCGCACTCGATCGGGGTGCTCGGCGCCACCGGGCGCGGCATCGGGGAGCACTTCGGCACCGACCCCGCCGACGTGGACCTGTGGATGGGCACGCTCAGCAAGGCCATCGGCAGCCTGGGCGGCTACATCGCGGCCCGCGGCCCGCTCATCGAGTACCTCAAGTTCACCGCCCCGCTGCACATCTTCAGCACCGGCATCTCCCCCGCCAACACGGCGGCGGCGCTGGAGGCGTTCCGCGTCATCCGGGACGAGCCGGAGCGCGTGGCGCGGGTGCGGGAGCTGTCCGACCACTTCCGCGCCGGAGCGCGGGCCCGCGGCCTGGACATCGGGGTCTCCCGGCTCTCGGCGGTCGTCCCCGTGATCATCGGCGACTGGGGGAGGACCATGGCGCTCTCCAACTCCCTGCTGGAGCAGGGCGTCAACGTGATGCCGATCGGCTATCCCGCCGTGGAGCGGGACAAGTGCCGCCTGCGCTTCTTCGTCAACCACGACCACGACGAAGCCGACCTCGACCGCGCCCTCGACCTCCTGGTGTGACACATGGCGACCAACGGCAGCATTCCGACACCCCCGTCCCCGTCCTCTCCCTCCCCCTCTCCCTCCCCCTCCCCCTCCCCCTCCCCCTCCCCCTCTCCCTCCCCCTTCCCCGCCCCCGGCCCCTCGGGGTCCCCGGGCCCCGAGGTGCTGGTGACCGGCGCCAGCGGCTTCCTCGGCGGGCATCTGGTCCGCCGGCTGACCGGACGCGGGTACCGGGTCCGGGCCCTGGTCCGCGCGGAGAGCGACCTCACCGGTCTGGCCGGCACCGAGCCCGGGCCCGAAACCGTCGTCGGCGACCTCACCGATCCCGCCGACGTGCGCCGGGCCGCCGAGGGCGTGCGGTACGTCTACAACTGCGCGGGCGTGTCCGCCGACTGGGGTCCCTGGGAGCGGTTCCGGCGGGTCAACGAGGACGCCGCCCGCAACGTCGTCGAGGCCGCCCACCACGCGGGCACCGTGGAGCGCGTCCTGCACGTCAGCACCACCGACGTCTACGGGTACCCGGCGCGGCCCTGCGACGAGAGCGCCCCGCTGCGGGACATCGGGCTGCCCTACAACCGCAGCAAGATCCTCGGCGAGCGCGCGGTGCGGGAGGCGTCCTGCCGCACCGGCGTACCGGTGACCGTCGTCCGCCCGGTGTCGGTCTACGGGCCCGGCAGCAAGGACTTCGTGATCGAGATCGCGAACCTGCTGCTGAGCGGGCAGATGGTCCACGTCCGCCAGGGCCGGGCACCGGCCGGGCTGCTGTACGCGGACAACGCGGCCGACGCGATGATCGACGCCTGCACCTCCCCGGTGACCGCCGGGCGGGCGTACAACCTGCGCGATCCGGACCTCACCACCTGGCGCGAGTACGTCGGGGCCCTCGCCCGCGGGCTGGGCACCCGCCCGCCGCGGCTGAGCCTGCCCACCCCGGTGGCGACCACCGTGGCGGTCGTCTCCGAGAAGCTCTACGGCGCGCTGCGCCTCTCCGCGCGGCCGGTCCTCACCCGGCACGCCGTCCACCTCCTCGACCGCGACCAGTCCTACCCCGCCGACCGGGCGCGCGAGGACTTCGGGATGAAGAGCGAGGTGGACTTCGAGGAGGGCATGCGCCGCACCCTGGCCTGGCTGGACACCCCCGAGGGGCGCAGGCATGTCAAGCGCTGAGGCACCCGCCGGGGCGGGCCCCTGGTTCCCGCCGGCCGGCCCGCCCGGAGCCGGGCGGGCGGCGACGGCGACGGCGACGGCGGCACCGGCCGCCGCCGCGCCGGACGCCGTCCGGCCGCGGCTGGTCTGCCTCCCGTACGCGGGCGGCACGCCGTCGGCGTACCGCGGCTGGGACGGGCACCTCGGCGACCGCGTCCGGGTCGTGCCGGTGCTGCTGCCGGGCCGGGGGCTGCGGCTGCACGAGGCGCCGTACACCCGGATGGCGCCGCTGGCCGCCGACCTCGCCACCGCGCTGACCGCGCACGGCATCACCGGGGGGCCCGGCGGCTACGCGCTGTTCGGGCACAGCATGGGCGCCCTGCTGGCCTACGAGGTGGCCTGCGCGCTGCGCGAGCGGGGCGAGCCCGGTCCCCGGCACCTGTTCGTCTCCGGCAGCCGGGCGCCGCACCTGTACGGCGACCGGGCGGACCACGCCCTCGCCGACGACGGACTGCGGCGCTTCGTCCGGGACCTCGGCGGCCTCGGCGGCCCGGACGGCGCGGACCCCGGCGGCGTCGGCGACGCCTACCTGGAGCGCCGGCTGCCGGTGCTCCGCGCCGACCTCACCGTCTGCGACACCTACCGGTGGCGGCCGCGCGGCCCGCTCGGCTGCCCGATGACCGCCTTCTCGGCATCCGACGACCCCCTCGCCGGCCCCGGCGAGGTGGAGGCGTGGCGCGCGTACACCACGGGCTCGTTCCTGCGCCGGCACCTGCCGGGCGGCCACTTCTTCCTGCTGAGGGAGGCGCCGCGGCTCCGGCTGCTGCGCGAACTGCGGTCCGAGACGGACCGGCTCGGCCCCGCTCCCGGCCCCGCTCCCGCTCCCGGCCCGGAGAGCCCGCCGGAACCGCCCGCCGCGTTCGCCCCGCCCACCGCCGCGTCCCGCGCCACACCACCCACCCCGCCGCACGCCACACCGCAGAGGAACCCATCGTGGACATACTGAGCCTGGCCCAGAACGTCGTGGACCGCGCCGAGGGCCCCCTGACCCAGGCCCGCACCGTGGCCAAGGTCCTCGGCGACCGGCGGACACCGCTGCTGCTGGCGCTGTCCAAGGGGCTGATCACCCCGCTGTACCGGGCCGCCTTCCTGGCCTCCGCGGCCGGCGCGGGGATACTGCGCCCGCTCGCCACCCGCCCCTGCGACCTGGACACCCTGGCCGAGCGGCTGGAGATCACCGGCGGCGACCGCCAACTGCTGCGCGCCTGGCTGGACATCGGCGTCCAGCTCGGCGAGTTCGACCGCCGGGAGGGCTGCTACCGGCTGCGGAGCACGGCGGCGAGGACGCTCGCCCGGGCCGACAACGACGCCGTCGCCGCGGCCCTGGAGGAGGTCATGCGCTTCCACCTGCCGGTCCTGCTCGACGGCCCGCGCATGCTGCGGGAGGGACGGCGCTTCTCGCTCGGCGACCAGGACGGCGCGGTCATCGCCCGCTCCAGCCTGGTCGTGCGGTCCTTCGTCGAGGAGGCCGTCGAGCGCACCCTGGACACCACCACCCCCGTGCACCTGCTGGAGATCGGCTGCGGCAGCGGCGTGTACGTACGGCACGCCGCGCGGCTGAACCCGCGGCTGACCGCCCTCGCGATCGACCTCCAGCCGGAGGTCGCCGACCGGGCCGCCAAGAACATGGCCGCCTGGGGGCTCGCCGAGCGGGTGGAGACCCGGCAGGGCGACCTGCGCACCCTCGACCTCCAGCCCCGCTTCGACCTCGTCACCCTGCACAACAACATCTACTACTTCGCCCCCGAGGAACGGGTCGAGGTGCTGGAGCGGGCCCGCGCCCTGCTGGCGCCGGGCGGGCGGCTGCTGCTCACCACCTCCTGCCGGGGCGGCCACATCGGCCTGGAGGTGCTCAACCTCTGGTTCACCTACGCCGACTTCGGCGGCCCGCTGCCCCGCGAGGACGAGCTCACCGACCAGCTCGAGCGCGCCGGCTTCACCGACGTCCGGGCGGACCGGATCGTCCCCGGCGAGCAGTTCCACGCCTTCACCGGCACCAACCCGCCCGCGCCCGCCGCACAGCTCTGACCGCCGAGGAGGCACCGACCATGACACAGCATGTCGAGGACCCGGCGGCCGGGGCGTCCCGCTCCGGGCACGTCGTCGTTCTGGGGAAGGACCCGGCCGATCCGGCGGTCCTGGGCGGCAAGGCCGCCCGGCTCGCCGAGCTGATCGGGGCCGGGCTGCCGGTCCCGCCCGCCTTCTGCCTCACCACCGGCCTCTTCGAGGACTTCCTGCGCGAGACGGGCCTGGCCGCGCAGGTCCGTACCGCCGAGCCCCGGGTGATCCGCGAGAAGATCCTCGCCACCGAGCTGCCCGGCCCGGTCGCCGCGGCCGTGCTGGCCGCCTACGAGCGGCTGGGGAGCCCCCGGGTGGCGGTCCGCTCCTCCGCGCTGCGGGAGGACTCCGCGGACCAGTCCTTCGCCGGGCAGCACGACACCGTCCTGGACGTCGGCGGGAACGAGGCACTGCTGGACGCGGTGCGGCGCTGCTGGGCCTCGCTGTGGTCCGACCGGGCCGCGGCCTACCGCGAGGACGGCGCCGAGGCCGGGGCGATCGCCGTGGTGGTCCAGGAGATGGTCCACTCCGACATCAGCGGTGTGCTGTTCACCGTGGACCCGGTCGGCGGCCGGCCGCACCGCATGGTGGTGGAGGCCTGTCAGGGCCTGGGGGAGGGCCTGGTCTCCGGCCGGGTCTCCAGCGACTTCTTCGCCGTCGACGACCGCACCCTGGAGGTGGTCGAGGAGCGGGTCCGCTACAAGGTCACCAAGTGCGCGCCGGTCGAGCCCGGCCGGATCGGCATGACGAAGGTGGACCCCGCCGCGCGCGACGTGCCCTGCCTGACGGGGGAACAGCTGCGCGAACTGGCCGGACTGGCCCTGCGGGTGCGCTCCCACTACGGCGGCACCGAGCAGGACATCGAGTGGGGCCTGCGGGACGGCGCCCTCCACCTCTTCCAGACCCGCCCCATCACCACCCGGCCCGCCCCGGACGGCGCCGGGCGGGCGGACCGGCACAGCCCGTACGTCAGTGAGCAGCCCGCGGAGATCCGGCAGGGCACGCTGTGGTCCCGGATGGACATCGGCGAGATCTTCGTCGGGCTGATGACACCGCTGGGCCTGAGCTTCGCCCGGTACTACCAGAAGCACGTCCACACGGACTGCGCCGCCGCGCTCGGCGTCCGCGTCACCGGCGACGCCGACCGGCACATGGGGTACCTCCAGGGGCACGTCTACCTGAACATCTCCTACACCGCCCATCTGCTCGGCCAGTGCCTGCCCACCCGGGACCAGCGCCACTTCACCAGCCGCTTCGTCAGCGAGGAGGTGGACCTGGCCGCCTACCGCAACCCGTTCGGCACCTTCCCCGGCGGGGTGGAGGACGCGCTCTCGACGGCGGTCTGGCTGAAGTACACGGCCGCCGAGGTCGCCCGGACGAGGAGCCGCGCCGAGAAGATGGTCTCCTCCCGGCTGTACGAGTTCGACCGCGCCCGCCGGCTGGACCACACCCGGCTGAGCCGGCGCGAGCTGCACACCGAACTGAACCGCCACCTGGGCTACTTCCACGACATGCACGTGGGCTACATGCCCTACTACATCAACGCCTTCGGCTTCTACGGCGTCCTGACCGAGCTGTGCGCGCGGTGGCTGGGCGAGGACGGCGTCAACCTCCAGAACCGCATCAAGACGGACATGTCGACGCTGCGGACCGTGGAGTCGGCCCGGGAGATCTGGGCGGTGGCCCAGGCCGCCCGGCGCATGCCGCGCGCCCTGCGGATCATCGAGGAGGAGCCGCTGGAGGGCATCGAGGCCGCGCTCCGCGCCGACGAGGAGGGCCGGGCGTTCTGGGAGCGGCACATGGAGCCGTTCCTGCGCATGAACGGCACCCGCGGCCGGCAGGAGATGGAGCTCACCCACCCGCGGTGGATCGACGACCCGGGCTACCTCTTCCAGATGATCCGGCGCTACGCGGCCGACGGTGCTTCCGGGGGTGCCGCCGAAGGCACTCCCGGGGACGCCTTCGGACGGAGCGGCGGCGACACCGGCGAGGCCCGGAAGGTGCTGGAGCGGCTGCCGGCGGCCAAGCGCCGCACCATCGAGACGGTCATCTCCCTGTACGCCCTGTGCAGCGAGCTGCGCGAGGCCACCCGGATGGCGATGATCACCTCCATCTGGCTGGTGCGCAACGTGGTCTACGAGGTCGGCCGCCGGCTGGTGGACGCCGGGGTGCTGCACTCCCTGGACGAGGTCGCCCACCTGGACTTCGAGGACGTGCGGAGCTATCTGGCCACCGGCGCCGACGCCCGCGAGGTCTTCGGCCGCGGCCGGATCGACGAGGCACGGCGGCTGCACGAGTACCACAAGCGCCTGCCGGAGCCGCCGCTGACCTTCGTCGGTGAGCACGACGTCACCCAGGCGGTGCGGCCGGTGCCGGACGGCGCCCGGCTGGAGGGGCTCGGGTCGAGTCCGGGCCGGATCGTCGGCCGCGCCCGCATCGTGGAGGACCTGGTGTGGCAGGCCGACGAGTTCCAGGCCGGGGAGATCCTGGTCACCCGGTACACGGACGCCTCCTGGACACCGCTGTTCGCCGTGGCCGGCGGGGTCGTCACCGACATCGGCTCCATGCTCTCGCACAGCTCGATCGTGTCCCGCGAGTTCAACGTGCCGTCGGTGGTCAACACCAAGCACGCGACCCAGCGCATCCGGACCGGCGACCTGGTCATGGTCGACGGCGACACCGGTGTGGTCGAGGTCGTCGAGGGCTGAACGGCCGGCCCGAACACCGACGGCCGAGGGCCGAGGGCCGAGGGCCGACAGCCGAGGACCGGGGAAACCCGCCGGCCCTCCCGAAGACGCCGTAACCCCCCGCCGGCCCCGGTGGGAGACGATGAGGAGAGACGACCGATGATCCGCAACCAGTGGTATCCGATCCTCCAGTCGGAGGAGGTCGGCAACGACAGCCCCACCGGGGTCCGCCGCTTCGGCGAGGAACTCGTGCTCTGGCGCGACGTCGAGGGCAACCTCGTCTGCCAGGGCGCCCGCTGCCCCCACAAGGGCGCCAACCTGGCCGACGGCCGGATGAAGGGCGACTCCATCGAGTGCCCCTACCACGGCTTCCGCTACGGCTCCGACGGCGCGTGCCGGGCGGTCCCGGCCCTGGGCTCCGGGGCGCGCATCCCCGGCTCGCTGCGCGTCCCCACCCACCCGGTGCGCGAGCGGTTCGGGCTGGTGTGGATGTGGTGGGGCGAGGAGCGCGACGTACTGCCGGACCTGCCGGCCCCCCGGGAGGTCACCGAGAACCCCAAGGTCTACGCGACGAAGCGGTGGACCCGCCCGGTCCACTACACCCGCTACATCGAGAGCCTGCTCGAGTTCTACCACGTGACCTACGTGCACCGGGACCACTGGTTCAACTACATCGACTACCTGCTGCTGTACGGGACGCCGAGCAAGCTCGGGCTGGACGGCCGGGAGCGCTACCTCGCAGCCACCAAGATCGCCAACCACCGGGTGGAGACCGAGGGCCAGACCATCCGGTACTCCTTCGACCACTGCCAGGAGGACGACCCCGCCAACACCACCCACTACGAGATCACCTTCACGTTCCCGTGCATGGTGCACGTGAGGACCGAGCAGTTCGAGACGACCTCGTGGCTGGTTCCCATCGACGACGGGCACACCGAGCACATCCTGCGCTGGTATGAGTACCCGCAGGTCAAGCCGATCCTGCGGTTCGAGAAGCTGCGGCGGGTCCTGCCCTGGGCCTCCCTGTACATGGAGAAGTGGGTACAGGACCCCCAGGACGTGCGGATCATGGAGCGTCAGGAGCCCAAGATCAGCGCGGGCGGCATCAACAAGTTCATCCCGGTCGACGAGATGAACGCCAAGTACCTGGCGATGCGCGCCAAGCTCATGCAGGAGGCCGGGCAGCAGGAGGAGGCCGGGAGCGAGCCCGCCGGGCCCGCCGGGTCGTCCGGGTCCGAGTCCGCGCCCGAGCCCGCCCGCCGGACCACGGCCCGGGCGGCCGCGGGCGGCGGACGCGGGAGGAGCGCCGCGGCCCGGACGGCGAACGGCTCCAACGGCGCGAACGGGACCGGCGGTTCCAACGGTTCCAACGGCTCTGACGGCTCCGAGGGGGCCGCGAACGGCAGGACCGGGGCGGGGAGGAAGGTGGTCGGCTGACCGGTACCGCTTCCCGAAGAGCTGTCCGTGAACGGGGGGAAGGCGCAGAAGAAGGCGCAGAAAGCGAGAGTGGCCCATGTACGGCCGACACGATCCCTCGACCGGCCCCAAACTCCTGGTGACCGCGTGCAACGCGCTCGCGGTCGCCGGTGCCGCCTGGTTCCTCCTCCTCGGCGGAACGGACACGGTGGGGGACTGGTTCGGAACCGACCTCGAGCGGGCCGACACGCTCCGCCGGGTCCTCCTGGTGAGCCTGTCGGCGGTCTACCTGCTGCGGTTCGTCGCGACGACCTTCGTCATGCTGAAGCGGAAGATGGAGTGGTCCGAGGCGGCGACCGTCGGCGCCTGGGTCGTGGTCATCCACGGCACCATGGCGTACTTCGGCGGCACCGACACCGACTCCCCGGGCTTCCTCGTCTGGCTGGGCGTGGTGCTCTACGCGGTCGGCTCCTGGCTCAACACGGGCTCGGAGTACCAGCGCAAGCTCTGGAAGCAGCGGCCGGAGAACAAGGGCAGGCTCTACACCGGAGGGCTGTTCAGGTACTCCATGCACATCAACTACTTCGGCGACACGGTCCTGTTCACCGGTTTCGCGCTGGTGACCGGTACGGTCTGGGCCTTCGCCATCCCGTTGGTCATGGCGTGCATGTTCGTCTTCCTGAACATCCCCATGCTCGACAAGTACCTCGCCGAGCGGTACGGCGAGGCGTTCGAGGAGTACTCGGCCAGAACGGCCAAGTTCATCCCGTTCGTGTACTGACGCACCGCGGTGCGGCGTCCGGCGGCGCCGCACCGCGGCCGGCTCCTCGGTACCGGACGCGCCGGCCGCCGGACAACGACACATCGAGGAGACAGCAGACGTGTTCCAGGAGCAGAGGCCGTTCGGACACCACGACGACTCCGCCGGCCACACCGGCGACCGGCCCGGCGGCGGTACGGCGGGCGCGCGGGGAGCGGGCGGCCCGCAGGCCGCGGAGCGGCTCTCCCTGCTGGCCGAGGTGGGCAGGGAACTCCTGGCGAGCGGTGCCGAGGTCCTCGAACGCGTCACCTCCGGCGAGGGCGCCGTCGACGACTTCGGCTTCGACCCCGGGCTGACCGACGAGGTGATCCTCCCCGCCCTGCGCCCCCTGTACGAGAGGTACTTCCGGGTCGAGGTGGAGGGCCTGGAGAACATCCCCGACTCCGGGGGCGCGCTGGTGGTGGCGAACCACTCCGGCACCCTGCCCCTGGACGCCCTGATGCTCCAGGTGGCGGTCCGCGACCGGCACGCCGCGCACCGCAGGCTGCGGCTGCTCGCCGCCGACCTGGCCTTCTCCCTCCCGGTGCTCCGCGACCTCGCCCGCCGGGCGGGGCATGTGCGCGCCTGCCCCGAGAACGCCGTCCGGCTGCTCGACGAGGGCGAGCTGGTGGGCGTGATGCCCGAGGGCTACAAGGGCCTGGGCAAGCCCTACGAGGAGCGCTACCGGCTCCAGCGCTTCGGCAGCGGGGGCTTCGCGCGGGTCGCGCTGCGCACCGGGCGGCCGATGGTGCCGTGCTCCGTCGTCGGCGCGGAGGAGATCTACCCGATGATCGGCGAGTCCCGCACCCTCGCCCGGCTGCTGCGCCTGCCGTACTTCCCGATCACCCCCACCTTCCCCCTGCTGGGCGTGCTGGGCCTGGTGCCGCTCCCGACGAGGTGGACGATCCGCTTCGGCGAGCCGGTGACCACCGACGGCTTCCCCGCCGGCGCCGCCGACGACGAGAAGGTGGTGGAGAAGCTGGCGGGCGAGGTGCGGGACACCATCCAGCACACCCTCAACGAACTGCTGGAGCACCGCGGCCCGGTCTTCTGACGCGCCACTCCTTTCTCTCCCCTCCACTCCTCGTCCCCCTCTCCGCGTACCGCCCCGCCCCCGGACCCGCCGGTCCGGGGGGCGGGGCGGTACGCGTTCCGTCCGGGGCCCGCCGCCCGCCTACTGGGCCCGCTCCCGTACGACCCGGGCCAGGTCCAGGCGCCGCACCATGCGCACCGCCGGCACCTGGGAGAGCAGCGACGCCGCCAGGACGGCCGCCACGGCGGCGGCCGGCACCGGCCAGCCCATCGACAGCTCGACCGTGAACATGTCGCTGTCGAAGGCGCGCAGGGACTCCCGGGCGGCGACCGCGCCGAGCACCAGCCCGGCCGGGACCGCCAGCAGGGTGGCGGTGAGGTTCTCGACGGCCAGGATCTTGGCGATCCGGCGCAGGGGCACCCCCGCCGCCCGCAGCGTGGCCAGCTCGTTGGTGCGTTCGGCCACGTTGACGGTCATCGTCACGTAGATGACCGTCAGGGCCAGGATCCCGCCGAGGACCAGCATCACCCCGGCGAAGATCCAGAACAGGCCGAGGAAGCGGTCGATCTGCCGCCGCAGGGCCTGCTCGTCGGTGTACGCCACCACGCCGTCCAGGGCGGTGACCGCCGAGCGCGCCTCGTCCCGCCCGTCCCCGGTGACGCCGTCCTCGAAGCGGAGCTGGTAGCCGTTGGCCTCCAGCCCGGTCAGGGCGGCGACGGTGTCCCGGGTGGCGTACAGCTCGGTGCCGATCGGCTCGTCGAGCAGCCCGGCCAGCCGCACCCGTTCCGCGCCGCCCGGCGTGTGCACCGTGAGGGTGTCGCCGACCGAGACGTCCAGCCGGTCGGCGAGCGCCCGGCCGGCCAGGACGCCCTCCCCGGGCAGCTCCCGGGTGCCGCCGTCCCCGGTGCGGAAGCCGTGCATGACGGTGCCGGGGCGGTAGCCCGTCAGGGTGGTGGGGTAGGAGTGCCCGTCCGCCGACGCGGTCACCGGCACCGTGGTGATCGCCTCGACCCGGGCCACGGACTCCACCTCGCCCAGCCGTTCCGCCAGGTCCCCCGCGCGCGGATCGGCCACCACCGTGGCGTCCTGCCGCTGCACCGTGCCGAACTGCACGTCCAGCAGGGACACCATGCTGGTGATCATGCCGACCGAGGAGAGCGTCAGGATCAGCGCGAGCACGGTGCCCGTCATGGTGGCCAGGGTGCGGCGCCGGCTGCGGGTCAGCTCGCGCAGGGCCATCCGCAGCACCACCGGGAGCCGGCGGGCCCGGGCCACCGCCCGGCCCCAGCGCCCGGGGGCCTTCGGGGTGCCGGCGTCGCCGCGCATCGCCTCCGCGGGAGCGGCCCGGGAGGCGGCCAGCGCGGGCGCGATGCCGCCGGCCAGGCCCACCAGGACACCGAAGAACAGGCCGGTGACCAGCACGCCCGGGCGGGTCTGCACCACCGTGTCGGGGATGTCCAGCGCCGAGGTGTAGGCGTGGGACACCCCGGCGGTGGCGGCCGTGCCCAGCGCCGCCCCGAGCACGGCGCCCGCCGTACCGGCCAGGACGCCGTGGCCCAGGTAGTGGCGCACCACGGTGCCGCGCGGCGCGCCCGCGGCCAGGAAGGTGGCGATGATCTTCCGCTCGGCGAGCACCAGCCGGGTGATCAGGATGTACGCCGCGACGGCCGCCGCCGACAGGAACAGCACCGGGAAGGCCACGGCGAGCTGCTCGAAGCCCTTGAGGTCCTCCTTGAGGGTGGCGTTCGACGGCTGGTCGGCGCGCGGCATGACGTCCACCGCGCCGGCCTCGCGCAGCCGGTCCGCGATCCGGTCGGCCGCCGGGCCGCCGCGCGCGGCGCCGGTCAGCTCCACGAGGGTCTGCCGGGAGCCGTCGCCCGCCAGTTCGCGGGCGGTGGCCTCGGGCGCGAACAGCACCGCGAAGGAGTGCGGGTCGATCAGCACCTCCTGCCGGGTGTACGCGGGCCACAGGTACTCCGGGGAGACCACCGTGCCCCGCACGGTCAGGGTCCGCCAGGCGGAGCCGTCGAAGGCGCGGAGCGTGTCGCCGGGGGACAGTCCGAAGGTGTCGGCGGCGTGCCGCTCCACCAGCACCCCGCCGGGGTCGCCGGGGGACAGGCCGCGCCCGTCGACCACGTCCACCCGGCCCACCTCGGGCCGCCCGTCCGCGGGCAGTCCGGTGACCCGGCCGAGGAGCTTGTCGTCGCCGACGCGCATCGGGACCCGGGCCTCGGTGCGCACCGTCACGCCCGCGACGCCCCCGGCGTCCCGCACGGCACGGGCGATCCGCTCCGGATCGCCGCCGGTGGCGGTGAGGTCGGCGAAGTGCAGCCGCTCGTAGGTGCGTTCGTAGGACTCGCCGAGGTTGCGGTAGGCGTCGTAGCTGGCGGTGAACAGCAGCACGCCGACCAGCACGGTCGTCGCGATCGCGGCGAACTGGGCCAGCCGGCGGCGGATGTCCCGCCGGGTCTTGGTGAACAGGATCCGCGGCACGCCGGTCACCAGCTCACGGCGGAGACGTCGGCGGGCGAGGTGTTGCGCTCCACGGACTCCACCCGGCCGTCCCTCATGGAGACCACCAGATGGGCCATCGCCGCGACCGAGGCGTTGTGCGTCACCATCACCACGCCGCGGCCCTGCCGGTTGGCCTCCTGGAGCAGCCGCAGGACGGACTTGCCGGTGGCGGTGTCCAGGGCGCCGGTCGGCTCGTCGGCCAGTACCAGGTCGGGATCGGTGGCCAGGGCCCGGGCTATCGCCACCCGCTGCTGCTGGCCGCCGGAGAGCTGGGCGGGGAAGTGGTCCATGCGGTCGGCCAGCCCGGCCGCCGTGAGCAGCTCCGGGACGCGGGCCCGGTCCCCGCGTCCGGTCAGCTCGACGATCACCTCGGCGTTCTCCCGCGCCGTCAGCGTCGGCACCAGGTTGAAGAACTGGAACACGAAGCTGACCCGGTCGCGGCGGAACCCGGCGAGCGAGTTCGGCGGCCGTCCGGTCAGGGTCTCCCCGGCGACCTCCAGCTCCCCGCCGTCGGCCGCCTCGATGCCGCCGATGACGTTCAGCAGGGTGGTCTTGCCGGAGCCGCTCGGGCCGAGGATCACCACCATCTCGCCGGGCTCGACGTCCAGGTCGACGTCGCGCAGCGCCGTCACGGCGGCCTCACCGGCGCCGTAGGTCTTGGACACCTTGCGCAGCCGGGCTCCGCCGCGCGCCTGTGCGGTCTGGGCCATGTCTCTCCTCGGGGTCGTTCCTCGGGTGCACCGGTCGTGTCCCGCCGCGCGGCGCGGCACCCGTCGGCGGGCGGGACGGAACGCCGGGGGCGCGCCCGGAGGGTCAGCCGCCGCCCCCACCCGGGGGGCCGGTGGGGGCGGCGGGGCTCTCGGGCGGACCGGCAGACGGGGTGGGGGTGGGAGCGGAGGCGTCCACGAGACGCCGCAGCGGGCCGGAGACGGGGACGCCGACCAGCTCCGGGTCGATCATGCGGTGCAGCACCAGGCTGTCCAGGGCGGCGCCCAGCAGCACCGCGGTGGCCTCCGGGTCCGGGCAGCGGCCCGCGGCGCGCAGCCAGTCGGCCACGGCGGTGCGCCACTCGCGCAGCAGCTCCGCCATGCCCGCGCGCAGCCGCTCGTGGCGCCGGGCGGCCAGCAGCATCTCGGTGAACAGGATCGTGCCGGGGTCCTCGGGGGAGTACTCCGCCACCGCCTCCAGCAGCAGATCGAGGCCCGCCGCCGCGCCGGTGGACCGTACCGCCTCCAGGGCGCCCCGGACCTCCCGCCGGGCGGACTCCAGGGAGGCGTCGATCAGCAGGTCGGTGACGGTGTGGAAGTGGTAGTGCACCAGGCCCGGCCGCAGCCCGGCGCGGTCGGCGACCTTCCGCGTGGTCACGGCGCCCCAGCCCTCCTCGACGATCAGCCGGGCGGCGGCGTCGAGCAGACGTGTCCGGGTCTCCTGGCCGCGCTCGGCCGCGGTGGGCGTCATCTCCCGGCACCTCCTGGGCGGTCGTCCTGATTGTTCTGGTCGCCCTGGTCAATCGTATTGGGCGTTCGCATTGGGCGTATGACCAAGAAGCTAGCACGCCCCGCCGGCCGCCGCCAGGAGAGCCGGCCGGCGGGGCCGGGTCGGCCGCCCGGCGCCGCGCATAGCCCGAACGGCCCATGAGCGCAGGACAGCGGGGGCGCGCGGTCCCAGCCTGGCTGTGTAGGAGGAGGTTGGCCCGGACGGGGCGCGGCCGGCCGGAGGGCCGTCGCGTGGCCGGTGCCGTGCTCCCAGGAGGTGGCCGGATGCCGCAGGTGCGGGTGTACGTGTCGATACCGCTGCCGGTCGAGGAGGTGTTCGGGTACCTGGCCGACGGCTGCAACCTGGCCGACTGGCACTCGGGTGTGATGGAGGTGCGGCCGGACGGGACGCGCGACGGCGCGCGGGACGGCACGGCCGGTACGGACGGCACGGCCGGTGCGGACGGCACGGACGGCACGGTCGAGGCGTACCGGTACCGGTTCCCGGGCCGCCGCCACGAGTGCCTGCTGACCCGGGCGGTGTGCGAACCCCCCGTACGGGTGGGGTTCGTCGGACAGCGCATGTGGACCCCGCTGGGCACCCAGGTGCCGCGCTACGACTTCCGGCTGTGGCCCCGGGAGGGCGGCTGCCGGGTGGAGGTGGGGGTGACCTCGTCGCTGAGCGGCGCCATGGTGCTGCTGTGGCCGGTGGTGGCCTGCGGCTGGCGGCGGGACCTGCCCTTCGACGCGCAGCGGCTGTACGAGCGGCTCACCGGCGGTGGCGGGGAACCGGTGGCGGAGGAGGAGCGCGCGGTGCTCACGGCGTACGGGGCGGCGGGCGGCGGCCCGGCCGGCAGCCTCCCCGGGGACGTGCCCGCCCCGGACTTCCGGGCCCCCGACCTCCGCTCCCCGGCCGCCTCCCTGGGGGCCGCCGGAGGACTCGGCGCCGGCCCCGACATCAGCACCGACCCGGGCTTCGGCCCCGTGGAGCCGTGCTGGCGGGCGTCCGCCGAACCGCGGTGGCGCCGGTCCGTACGCCGCTTCCGGCCCGTCCCGCACGGCTGACCGCCTGTCCCGCACGGGCCCGCCCCGTCCGCCGCGCCGGCCGGGGTGCGCCCGGTGAGCCCGGCCGGCGGGCGGCTTCCGGCCGCCTCACGATCGCGTTCCCCGCCCCCGGAACGCCGCGCCACCGGGCGCACTCCGGCCGGCCGCGCGCGCCGCACCGCGGCCCGGTACGGTCCACCACGGGGACGACTCACGGACAGGCCCGGCACATCCGCGCCGTGGCCCCGGGCCGAGGCCCGCCAGGACGCGGCGGGGCACCGCCGCCGGGGGAGGCCCGGGGGACGGGCCGGAGACAGGGGGACAGGGAATGCCGTTCACGCTCAGCCACGCGGCCGCCGCGCTGCCGGGGATCCGCCCGGACGGGACCGGCCGGGGACCGCTGCTGCCGTCCGCGCTGGTCGCGGGCACCCTCGCGCCGGACCTGACGTACTACGCCGCCAGCGCGGCACCCGCCGCCATGGAACTGGGCGCCCACACCCACTCCCCGGCCGGGGTGCTCACCGTGGACGTGCTGCTCGCCGCCGCGCTGGTGGGGATGTGGCTGCTGCTGCGGGCGCCGCTGGCGGCCCTGCTGCCCCGGCGGCGGCAGGACAGGGCGTACGCGCTGCTGCGCGGCGGCACCTGGCGAGGCCGGCCGCCCGCCTCCCTCGCGGCGCGGTTCTGGCTCTCGGCGGCACTGGGCGCCGCCACCCACGCGTTCTGGGACTCCTTCACGCACGCGGACAGGTGGGGGGTGCGGCAGGTGCCGCTCCTGGCCGAGGAGGCGCTGGGCGTCCCGCTCCACCACCAGCTCCAGTACGGCAGTTCGGCCGTCGCCCTGGTGGTGCTCGCCGTCTTCCTGCGCCGGGCCTGGCGGCGTCTGCCCGACTCCCCGCCGCCCGCCGGGCTGCCCGTCCTGGCCGCACCCGTCCGGCGGTGGGCGGTGGCACTGGCGGCCGGGGCGGCGGTGGCGGGCGCGGCGCACCGCTGCGCCCGCCGGGCGGCGGCGGAACCGGGACTGGCCTGGGACGGCTACCTGCCCACCGCGCTGTTCGGCGCGGGCGCCGGACTGGTGCCGGCCCTGGTGGTGTTCGCGGTGGTGGTGCACGCCGTACACGCGGCGCGCGCCCGCCGGTCCGGCGGGCGGCCCGACGAGGCCGGCGCGGACCGGCCGCCCGCCGTGCCCCGCACCTGACGGCCGGCCGGGCGGCGGCCGGTCAGCGCGGCCCCTCAGCGGCCCAGCGGATCCCGGTGGAACGGCTGTACGCGTCCCTCCAGCATCGCGCCCAGCCCCTCCACCGCGCAGACGGCCGGCTGCTCGGCGACCCGCACCGGCATCCCGGTGGCCTGCCGCAGCATCGTGTCCAGACCCGGCAGCGCCGCGCTGCCGCCCACCAGCGTGATCCCGCGGTCCGCCAGATCGGCCACCAGATCGGGCTGGCACTGTCGCAGTACCCCGCGGATGGCGTCCACCAGCGAGGTCAGCGGGGGACGGATGGCGGCGCGCACACCGTCGGTGTCGACGCTCACCGTGCGGAACCGGCCGGTGGTCACGTCCCGGCCGTAGACCTCGGCCTCGGCCTGCCCGGCCGGCGCGACGGACATGGCCAGGTGCAGCGGGTGGACCGCCTGGCCGGGGAGCAGCAGCTCGTGGTGGCTGCGCAGATGCTGGACGACGGCCCGGTCGATGATCTCGCCGCCCACCGGCACCGTCTCGGCGGCGACGGTCGAGCCCAGCGAGAGCACCGCGGCATGGGAGGTGGAGGCGCCGCACAGCACGATCATCGTGGCCTCGGGCTCCGCCACGGGCAGCCCGGCCCCGACGGCCGCCGCGATGAGACCGTCCACCAGCTCCACCCGCCGCGCGCCCAGCCCGGTGAGCGTCTCCACGGCGGCCCGCCGGGCGAGCGGCTCGGCACCGTGCGGCACGCAGACGGCGGCGCGCAGCGCCGTCGGCCGGCGCCGCCAGGCCCGGCGGAGCCGGTCGCCGAGCAGGGCGCGCAGCATCCGCCGGGCCATGTCGATGTCCACCACGGTCCCGCCCGCCACCGGCCGGACGACCCGGATGTGCCCGGGGGTGCGGCCCACCATCCGCTCGGCGGGGGCACCGACCGCGATCAGCGCGCCGGAGCGGGTGTTCACGGCGACCGCGGACGGCGCGTCCACGATGACACCGAACCGTTTGAGGTAGACCCGGGTCCGGGCCGCGCCGAGGTCGACGGCCACGGAACAGCGGCGCAGTTGCTCAAGACTGACGGTCACAGCGGCATCTCCCGTGGTGGTCCCGTGGTGATCGGACAGGACCGCCGGCACGGCGGCCCTGCCCTCATCGTGGGGGCGGCGCGCCGCCCGCGCGCGCTGGACTGATCCGGATGGGCGTCGGCCCGGCCCGTACGCCGTACCCGCCGAGTGCCGCCCGGCACGGTCAGAATGATGCGGGGTCAGCATGACGGCACATCAGCATGACGCCCGGTCAGACCGCTGGACCGGTCCCGCCGGGTCTCAGCCGGTCCCCACGCCCCGGTGCCCGGCCCACGCCTCGGCGGCCTCGGCCGTCGCGACGAGCCAGGGCTCGCCGGGATTCCGGAGGGCTCTGCGGCGGTTCATACGGGCATGGGCCAGGGTGAAGGCGTCGATGGCCTCCGCGTCGGCGTCCGTCCATTCCCCGTCCTCGGCCGACCACAGCAGGGACGGAGCGAGAGGCCGGACGAACGGGTTGATCACCTTCTCCCGCACCATCTGGTCACGCCGGCCATCGGGGCGGGGCGAGCCGGTCAGTCGAGGACCGCGACGGCCTCGACCTCGACCAGGTGCTCGGGTACGTCCAGTGCCGCGACGCCCAGCAGGGTGGCCGGTGCGGCCGGGGTGACGCCCAGCTTGGCGGCGGCCCGGTCGATCCCTTCCAGGAGCAGGGGCATCTTGTCGGGGGTCCAGTCGACGACGTGCACGTTCAGCTTCGCCACGTCGGCGAAGGAGCCGCCGGCCTCGGCCAGGGCGGCGGCGACGTTGAGGTAGCACCGCTCGACCTGCGCGGCGAGGTCGCCCTCGCCGACCGTGGCCCCGTCGGCGTCCCAGGAGACCTGTCCGGCGATGAAGACCATCCTCGACCCGGTCGCGACCGCCACCTGCCGGTAGACGTCGACCTTCGGCAGTCCTTCGGGGTTCATCAGGGTGATGGCCATGTTGTGCGTCTCCTCGTCGTGCGGACCCACGGGTCCGCTTCCGCCGGACCGGGGCGCTCCCGGTCTCTCGTGGTTACTCGGGAACCGTAGGAGAGTGGCCGCTGACATGGAAGAACGCACTTTTCCGTTACCGGGGAACCTCAAGGTGACCCAGCAGCTCAGCAGCTCAGCAGCTCAGCAGCTCAGCGGCTCGGCGCGGGCCCGCCCCGGCCGGGGCGGATCCGACCCCTTCGGCACTGGGCGGAGTCAGATGTGCCGGGGAGGCCGGTGAGTGCCCAGCCAGTTGCGGGCCCGCTCGTCGAGATCAGCCGCAGTCTGGACACCACGGTGCCGGAACACCCCGAGCTGTCGCCGGATACCGGCGACGGCGTCGACCGCGCGGGCGGACCGTACCCCCTCCAGGAGATCCAGGGACCGGCCCCAGGTGTCACAGGCGGCTTCCAGCCGTCCCAGTGCGGACTGTTCGCGGCCCTGTGAGATGAGGGAGAGGGCGGCGATACGCCGGTGCGTGGAGCCGGGGCGGTAGCGGGAGGAAAGGGCGTAGTGCCGCTCTGCGTTGGCGTGGTCCCCGAGTGTGTGGAAGGTCTTGGCGGTGTGGCTGGCGAGGGTCCCCCGGGGTGGTCCCCACAGCGCGGCCCAGTAGGGCAGTTCGTCGGGCTCGCCCCGCAGGACGAGGTCCTGAGCGGCGCGGAGTTGCCGAACGGCTTCGGGACCGCGGCCCGCGACGGCCAGCGCCCGGGCGCGGGTGACGGCGAAGAGGGCCTCGGCAGGCGGGGCGAGTCGCCCCCTGACACGGGCAAGGGCGGCTTCGGCGAGGTCGAGGGTGTGTTCCGGGCGGCGCACATCCATGCCGTTGTGGGCGAGGATGCGCAGTATCCACGCCCCGTGCACCTCGTCCGCGGCCTCGCGGGTGAGGGCGTACGCCTGTAGGTAGTAATGCTGGGCCAGCCCGTGCTCGTGGGCGTCATACGCCTTCCAGCCGCACAGATAGGCCAGGCACGCGGCCACGGCCAGTGCTTCGTGGTGCTTCTCCTCGGTGGCGAAACGTGCGCGGCACAGGTCGACGACGTCACTCCGGAGGTACTGGACGACGGCGGAGCGACCGTGCTGCCCGCCGTGGCGTTCGTCAAGGGTGACGAACAGGCTGGTCATGTTCCGGACGGCATCGATCTCCGCGGCTCCTGCGACGCCTCGGCGGCGTGCCGTACCGATGCGCTCGGTCAGCTCCTCCGCCGCGCCGAGCGGCAGGGCGGCAGCGGCGACCGAGTAGGCGGCGGATGTGACGAGTTGTCGTCTCTCCATGTCGGCACCCCCGAGACGGGCCAGATTCTCCACAGGATCAGGTCCGAGCACGTACCCGACCTGTGCATCCTGAGCCGTCTGGCCGGGGTGGCGGGCAAGCCCGAGTTCGTATGACGCCGGATGTGACGCGAGACGAGCACCCAATCAATCTTACCGAGAGGAGCGGCTCATGTGCACAGAGCACACAAGGCGTCATCTCGTTTGGTGAGTCCGTGCGACGATTCTTCGGCCAGGAGGAAGCCACGAGCAGGGGCGAAGGTCGATGGAGTACCTCAATCTCGATGCGCAGGTCGGTGACCTGTCAGGGGTCTTGGAACCGGCTCGCTACCTTGACCATCTGCCCTCGATCTCTGGTGATCTGCCGCCGGGTGCTCGGGCCTTCGCCACTGACACGGACCACTACGACTTCCAGAGCAGACGATGCGTCAAGGATCTGACGCCTAGGGCCGTCCGGAGCGCCGGCGGCGAGGAGATAGAGGTCGAATTCCAGCACAACTGCTGGAAGCATGACCACGACCTCGTCATTCGCTACACAGGGGTGTCCAGCTTCATCATCGATCCCACCGACGAGGACCGAGGGGCGGGCCTCGGGACTGTGATTCTCGACGAGATCCTGCCGCACAGGGACGGCTGCAGCCACGAGATCGCCTGCTGGGGCGGCACGCTCACCATTGTCTGCCGTGACCTCCAGGCGATCTGGACCGAGGCCGACTGCTCAAGCAAGTGGTGAGTGCGACAGTTTGTGGGGATTGTTGAGCGGCTGGTGCCGGAGGCGCCGTTTCATCCGAGGTATTCGTGATGGCTCAGCGGTGCAGGATGGTGCGGTGAGGACAGAAAAGCGCGGAGTTTTGGGAGTCGTCGGCACTGCGGCGGGGGGAGTCGAGACCCTGCGGACCGGTCTGGTCGAGCCCGCGATCGAGCGAGGCTGGCGGGTCGCAGTAACTCTGACACCGACGGCGGGGCAGTGGCTACGGGCGAACGGTGAGGCCGGGCGTCTGGAGAGGTTGACCGGATTGCCCGTCCGTGACCAGCCGCGTCTCAGCGGGGAGCCCCGGCCGCATCCGGTGGCCGACTGCTACGTCGTGGCTCCCGCGTCGGCCAACACGGTTGCGAAACTCGCGACCGGCGTGATGGACAACCAGGCATTGACGCAGGTGGGGGAGGCTATCGGCACCCTCGGCCTGCCCGTCGTCGTCTTCCCCCGTGTGAACGCGGCCCACGCCCGTCACCCCGCATGGCGGCGTCACATAGATGCTCTGCGTGCGGGAGGCGTCCACCTGGTCTACGGTTCGGACGTCTGGCCCCTGTACGAGCCCCGCGAAGGGCCGGCAGAGCGTGAGCTTCCGTGGTCGGCGGTACTGGAGGTTCTTGCGGAGGTGGCTGGGTAGCCCTCCCCGGCTTCCTGCTGCTCGGCTCCGGTGCCGCGCCTGGTCCGCCCACTGTTCTTGTCCTGTCCGGTGGGGCATTCGTCGACAATGAACGGGTTTCCTCCGGTCCATGTTCCGCGCCGTGCTCGGTTACGCCTGTTTGGAGCGTGCCGATTCCTGGCGACAACTGGGCGGTGGGTCACCCGTCAAGGCCCTGTGGGCTTTCCACGCGGCGGGATTGACCTGTAGAGGGACGCATCTCGCGCATTCGGGGGCGTACGGGTTCTTCCTGGCAGTACCGTTCTGAGCGTCGGGAACACAACCAGCACAGCGGAGGCCGGTATGCCCCGTGTCGATGACGAGCACATTGGAACTCGTGTACGGATCGCCCGCACTGCGGCTGGACTGACACAGCGGGAACTCGCCGATTTCCTGTCGCGGTCGGAGGTGTGGCTGGCGAACGTGGAGTCCGGGCGGGTCCCCTTGGACCGGTACAGCGTCATCACCGCTATCGCCGAGCGGTGTGACGTCGATGTGGTGTGGCTGCTGGGACAGCCCTACCGCCTCCAGCGGGAGGGCGGGAGCCTGGCGCACTCCTGTATCCCGGCTCTGCGTACGGCGATGCGCCGTACCAGTCTGATCCTGTCCGGGCACCCGGGGCTGGCTCCGCTGAGCGGGCCGGTGGACCTGACCGGAGTGCGGAAGACGCTGCGGAAAGCCAACACGGCGCGGCAGGCGGCGAATCTGCCGGAGGTGGCCCGCCTGCTGCCGCCGGTGGTCGAGGACCTGAACACCGCGTTGTTGAGCGCCGGGCCGGAGGAACGCGGGAAGGCGCTGCGGCTGGTGGTGGACGCCGCCCGTACGGCGCGCACCGCCCTGAACCTGCTGGGGTACCCGGACTTCGCCTGGTTCGCGTCGGAGGTGGCTGCCGGGGCGGCCTCCCGGCTGGACGACCCCTTGCTGAAAGCGGCGGTGGCATGGGACCGGTGCGGAGCGCTGCTGCACCAGGCGTCCATGTGGGAGACGGTGACGGTGGCGGAGGCGGCGCTGCGGGAGCTGGAACCGTACGCGGCGGCCCGTCGGCCGGAGCCGGCCGCACTGTCGTTGCGGGGCGCCCTGCAATTGCGGTGTGCCATCGCGTTCGCCCGCGGGCTGCGGAAGGACGATGCCTGGGCGCGGATCGACGCGGCGCTGGAGGACGCCGACAGGCTCGGGCCCGACTGGAACGACCTGGAGTCGCACACGGTGTTCGGGCGGGGGAACGTGCTGGTGCACGCGACGGAGGCGGGCGTGGAGGTGGACCAGCCGGATGTCGGGCTCACACGCGTGAAAGAGGTCGATCTCAAGGCGGTGCCGAGCAGGGAGCGCCGTACCCATCATGCGATCGACGAGGCACGGGCTCTTCATCAGCTGGGCCGCAACCCCGCGGCTGTGGTGAAGTTGCGCGAGGCGGCGCACGGAGCGCCTTATTACGTCTGCGGGCACCCCATGGCCCGTGCACTGGTGTCAGACCTGGTCAGGGTGGGGGTGCCCTCGCAGGCGGCGGCCCTGTCGGGGCTGGTGAAGAACATGGAGCTGGTGCACTGACGCCCCCTGGTCAACGACCCCTCAGATTCTGAGGGGTCGGCCGTTCCCTGAGGGATCACTCTCGGCGGAGTCACTTTCCGTGAGAACCTGATTACTTGGGGGTTTCGGCGTGCAGCCGATCAATACCCGTGATCCGCAGGCGGCCGTCCGCGTCTACAGCGGCATCCTGGGGTGGCCGATCGTGGTCGGCCATCGGTACCGGCCTCGGCGGGGGTGCACCTGCGAAAACCCCGGCTGTTCCGCGCCGGGAGCGCATCCCGTGCCCGGCCCGCTGGATGCCCTTCCCGCCGCGGAGGCCGCCGGGCGTCTGTCGCAAGCGCCCGGGGCGGCGCTCATCGCTCCCACGGCCGCCTTCGACGCGCTGGTGGTTCCCCGTCTGGTGGGCATGGCGGCGTTGGTCATGCTGGAGAGAGAGGCGCGGGTGCCGTGCATCGTCATGGGTGGGCGGGCCGTCCTCCTGGTGCTGTCCGGCACCGGCGGCGAAGCCGCTGCCGTCTCGGGCC
Organism: Streptomyces carminius; assembly: GCF_002794255.1. GTDB lineage: Bacteria > Actinomycetota > Actinomycetes > Streptomycetales > Streptomycetaceae > Streptomyces > Streptomyces carminius. The sequence continues at coordinate 71,569 of NZ_PGGW01000058.1, read as the reverse complement.
GTCGGCCGGTGGAGGTGCGTACCGGGACGGGCGGATGGGTGGCACTGCCTCCCTCGCACGGAACCCGGTGGGACACCCCGCCATGGGCCGAGCCGGCCGCTGCCCCGCTGCGGCTCATGCACGGCCGGGACATCGGGTGCCGACTGGCCGAGGCGTTCCGGTGCCACGGAGCGGAGGGACTGCGGTGACCGGTCGGGCCGAGCCGCGCACCGGGGCGTACGGACCGGCCGGAGCCGGGGCCGGGGAGGCCGCCGCGCGGTGGCTGCTCGGCGCGGCACCGGACCGTGCCGCAGCCCGCGCGGAGTGGGAGACCCACGGGGTGGCGCTCCTGTGGTGCGGTGAGGTGTTCTCGGCGGTACGGCTCCCGGCGGCGCTGGTGTACGCGGCGACCGCCGCGCGGGAGCCCGGCGCCGTGGACGCCCGTCTGCGCGACGCGCTGTGCGGCGGGCCGGTGTTCGCCGGTGCCTACTGGCGGCGCTACTACGCCCTGGTCCGCGCCGGCGCGGAGCGGGAGTGGGCGTGGGAGCGGGACCGCACCGGCGCTGAGTGCCTGGGCGAGGGCACGCGACTGGGCGTGCCGCACCCGGACCTGACGGAGTGCCGGCCCGGCCGGGCCTACTGGTGCGTCCCGCCGCGGTGCCCCGGCCCGCTGTGCCCGCCCGCCGCCGTGTCCCGGTTCGTCGCGCTGGGGCGGCTGCTGCTCGGGGAGGGGGCATGACGGACGGGACGGACCGGATGGACCGGGCGTACGGGCTCGTGGACGGGGAGGCGGTCCTGCGCTGTGTCGGGAGACAGGTCAAGGCCCTGCGCAAGCGGAGTGGGCTGACCCAGGCCGAGCTGGGTCCGCGGATCGGTTACAGCGTCCACATGGTGGCGTCGGTGGAGACCGGGGTCCGGGTGCCGCGGCCGGACTTCCTGCGTGCGTCCGACGGGGTGCTGGGCTCGGACGGTGTCCTGGCCGCCGCGGTGGAGGTGGTGGAGGAGGTGCGCGCCGCGCGGCTGTACCGGGGCGGTCACGACGGGCAGCCGTCGCTCACCGCGTGGCACGCCTACGCCCCCGCGGCCGTTCCGGAGCCGCTGCGGACGGAGGACTACGCGCGCGCCGTCCTGCACGCGGCCCGTCCGCCGCTGGACGACGGGACGGTGGAGCGGGAGGCCGCCGCGCAGGCGGCGGCCGGTGAGCTGCTGGAGCGGCAGCCCCCGCCGCTGGTCACCTGCGTGCTGGAGGAGGCCGTCCTGCACCGCCCGTACGGGGGCCGGGAGGTGCTGTGCGGGCAGCTCGGACATCTGGTGGAACTGGCGCGGCGGCGGCATGTGGAGATCCAGGTGATGCCCACCGCGGTGGAGGGCCATCCCGGCGGGGCCGAGGGCGGTTTCACGGTGCTGGAGCCGGCCGGGGACCGGCTGACGGCGGTCCGGGCCGGGGACCGGATCATCACCCGGCGCGCTCAGGCGCGGGTGTGGCGGCAGCGGTACGGGGCGCTGCGCGCCCGGGCCCGTACGCCGGCCGAGTCCCTGGCGCTCCTGGAGTCCCTGGTCTGAGGGCCGGTGTTCCCGGCTTGTTCCCGCCGCCGTCCGGGACCGGTACCGGACGGCGGCGGGAACAGCGGCTCAGGACGCGGGCGCGGGCGCGGACGCGGCGGTGGTGCCCGGGGCGAACTGGGTGCGGTACAGCTCGCCGTAGCGGCCGTCGGCCGCCAGCAGCTCCTCGTGGGTGCCGCGCTCGATGATGCGTCCCCCCTCCACCACCAGGATCTGGTCGGCGGCCCGCACGGTGGACAGCCGGTGGGCGATCACCACCGAGGTGCGGCCGTGCAGCGCCTCGGCCAGCGCCTCCTGGACGGCGGCCTCGGAGGTGGAGTCCAGGTGCGCGGTGGCCTCGTCCAGGATCACCACCCGGGGCCGGGCCAGCAGCAGCCGGGCGATGGTCAGCCGCTGGCGCTCGCCGCCGGAGAGCCGGTAGCCGCGTTCGCCGACGACGGTGTCCAGTCCGTCGGGCAGGGAGGCGACCAGTTCCTCCAGCCGGGCGCGGCGCAGCACCTCCCACAGTTCCTCCTCGCCCGCGTCCGGCCGGGCGAAGCGGAGGTTGGCGCGGATGGTCTCGTGGAAGAGGTGGCCGTCCTGGGTGGCCATGCCGAGGACGGACCGCAGGGAGGCGAAGGACAGCTCGCGCACGTCCACGCCGCCGATCCGCACCGTGCCGCCGTCGGTGTCGTACAGCCGCGGCACGAGCTGGGCGATGGTGGACTTGCCCGCGCCCGAGGAGCCCACCAGGGCGACCATCTGCCCCGGCTCGGCGCGGAAGGAGACCTGGTGCAGCACCTGTTCGCCGCCGCGGCCGTCGAGCACGGCGACCTCCTCCAGGGAGGCCAGGGAGACCTTCTCGGCGGACGGGTAGGCGAAGTCCACCCTGTCGAACTCCACCGCCACCGGGCCGCCGGGCACCTCGCGGGCGTCCGGGCGCTCCTCGATCAGGGGCCGCAGATCCAGCACCTCGAAGACGCGCTGGAAGCTGACGAGCGCGCTCATCACCTCCACCCGGGCCCCGGCCAGGGCGGTCAGCGGGGCGTAGAGCCGGGTCAGCAGCAGGGCGAGGGCCACCACCGCGCCGGGGTCCAGGGCGCCGCTGAGGGCGAACCGGCCGCCGAGGCCGTAGACCAGGGCCAGGGCGAGGGCGGAGACGAGGGTCAGGGAGGTGAGGAAGACGTACTGGACCATCGCGGTGCGCACCCCGATGTCGCGGACCCGGCGGGCCCGTGCCGCGAACTCCGCCGACTCGTCCGCCGGGCGCCCGAACAGCTTGACCAGGGTGGCGCCGGGCGCGGAGAACCGCTCGGTCATCTGGGTGCTCATCGCCGCGTTGTGGTTCGCGGCCTCCCGGGAGAGCCGGGCCAGCCGGGTGCCCATCCGCCGCGCGGGCAGTACGAACACCGGCAGCAGCACCAGGGCGAGCAGGGTGATCTGCCAGGACAGCCGCACCATGACCGCCACCGTCAGCAGCAGGGTGACGGTGTTGCCGACCACCGAGGAGAGGGTGTTGCTGAAGGCCCGCTGGGCGCCGATGACGTCGTTGTTCAGCCGGCTGACCAGCGCGCCGGTGCGGGTGCGGGTGAAGAAGGCGATCGGCATCCGCTGGACGTGGTCGAAGACGGCCGTGCGCAGGTCCAGGATCAGGCCCTCGCCGATCCGGGACGACAGCCACCGGGCCAGCAGCCCGACGGCGGCCTCGGCCACCGCGATGCCCGCGATCAGCACGGCCAGCAGGACGACGGTGCCGGCCGCCCCCTCGGGCGCCGGCTGTTCGGCGATCACGTTCACCACCCGCCCGGCGAGCACCGGGGTGGCCACGGCCAGCAGCGCGGTGACGGTGCTGAGCAGCAGGAACAGGGTCAGCCGCCGCCGGTGCGGCCGGGCGAAGCCCGCGATGCGGCGCAGCGTCGCCCGGTCGAAGGGGCGCTGGTCCTGGGGTGCGTGGCGCGCCTGGTAGAGCGCGTTCCACGCGGCGGATTCCATACTCATGGCGGGTCCTCCGGTCCTCCGCGCCGACGTCCCGACGCTGACGACGACGGTAGAAGGTGAAGTCGGCTCGAGGTCAAGGGCGGGCGGTGCGGAGGGGGTGCCGCGAGGCGTCCCGGCCGCCTCCGCGCGGCACCCGCCGACCACCGTACGGCCCTTTGTCCAGGGGGCGTTCAGCCCACGGGACAGGGTTCCGCTTTCGGCATCGGCGGGGGATCATTCGGGTGACCACTGATTGACCACAGTTATCGACCACAGTTATCGACGCGGAGGCGGGCGGCCCGGAGCCGCTGACCGACGGTACCGGAATCCTCCTCCCCCTCCGCGCCCACCCGAGGGCTCTCTAGGGGGAACATGACTGCCATCGGCGTACCCGAGGACCGGCTCCGCGAGGACCGGATCCGCGAGGACCGGCTCTTCGCCGCGCTCGCCAACGCCACCCGGCGCGAGGTGCTGCGCCTGCTCCGCGTGGAGGGGCCACAGCCCGTGCAACGGCTGGCCGACCACTTCGACATGCGGCGCCCCAGCCTCTCGGAGCACCTGAAGGTGCTGCGGGAGGCCGGTCTGGTCAGCGAGCGGCGCATGGGGCGTGAGCGGCACTACCGGCTGGAGGCCGGTCCGCTCAGCGAGGTACAGGACTGGCTCAGCCCGTACGAGCGGTTCTGGGGCGAGGCGCTGGGAGAACTGCGCGACCTGCTCGACCGGGGGCCCGACGACCCGGTGGCATAGGGCACACCAGGTGGGCGGGCGGGAGCGGGTCCGGGGGCGGGGGCGCCGGGGCCCGGTTCCGTTTCGTCCGCCGGTCCGGCCGGCCGTGCTGTCCGGTTCCCGTCCCGTCCGGTCCCGACCGGTCCCTGTCCGGTTCGGCCGCGGGTGGCCCTGCCCCGGTCGCACGGTGCGCTCCGTACGGCCGCCGCCCGGTGGGGAACACTTCTCGACCCGTTGTCATGAACCCGTGACAGGCTGTCGTGCACGTGCATCTTCACGTGCATCCGCACATGAACGGAGTTATGATCCGAGGAAGTTGACCGTTCCAGTTACCCGACCGCACCCGACCGCACTGTCCGGGAGAGTCCGATGCCCCAGGCGTACAACGGCATGGCAGCCAGGGACCTCCACGGGGTCGTCTGGCAGAAGAGCAGACACAGCAACTCCCAGGGAGCGTGCGTGGAGTTCGCCAGACTGCCCGGTGGCGACGTGGCCGTCCGGAACTCGCGTTTCCCGGACGGCCCCGCACTGGTCTACACCCCCGCCGAGGTCGAGGCGATGCTCCTCGGCGTCAAGGACGGCGAGTTCGACCACCTCGTACAGGACTGACGCCTCAGCGCGCCCCGGGGTTGAGCCGGAACAGTGCCCAGACCACTTTTCCGGACGTCCCGGGCACGGATTCGGCCATCGGCTGCCAGCCCCAGCCGTCGCTGAAGGACTCGACGAGGAAGAGTCCGCGCCCGGACTCGGCCTCGGCGCCGATGCAGTCGGCGCAGTCGGCGTGCTCGGGGAATCCGGTGGCGGGTCCGGCGGCGTCCGGCGCGCCGGGCGTCCCGGGCACGTCCGCCGTGCCGTCGGCGGGATCGGGGCCGAGGAGGCCGGCCAGCTCCGCGAGCCCGGGCGTCCTGGCGACGGGCGCCTTCTCGCTGGGATCGCGCACGGCGCAGACCAGCCGGCCCGACCAGTGCATCAGGTGCAGCCTGATCGGCGGTTCCGGCCTGCCGGGCGCGGGCGCGGACCCCGGCGCGGGCGCGGCGTCGGACAGGCCGTGGCGCAGGGCGTTGGTGACCAGCTCCGAGACGACGAGGGCCACGTTGTCGAAGCACCCGGTCAGCCGCCAGCGCGTCAGCGTGCTCCGGGTGAACTCCCGGGCGGTCCGCACCGCCTCGTGACGGGGCGGCAGGACGCGGGAGGCCGAACCGGAGAGCGTGTCGGGGGCGAGCGGCGGGAAGTCATGCCATAACCGGTCGAGCACGGTCGGTCCTTCGGTCCCCATGGCGAGGCACTCCTGGCGATGCGGCGGTCATGGCCCTGGCGGACCCCGTCAGCGGTCTTCCGTTTCCTCTTCCGCTTCGTTGTGCTGGTGCGGTGGATCGTGCACATGCCCAAGTGCCCTGACTCTGTGTGCACTTGCGCTTTCCCCATGTTTCCCAATGCCCACAGCAGATGCAAGGGCAGATGCACGTGCACGCACGACTTTCGATTGTGTGTAACCGCGTGGGCACGCAACGGAGCGCATTAGTGGCACACTTCCTCCTGTGCCAGGGGTGGAGAGCTGATCACAACAGGAGTATTTCCGGTGAAAAACGGAGTGAACGGGGCAAACGGGACCGGCCGGTCAAGCGGGTCGATGGTGCGTCGCATTCTGCTCGGCTCTCAGCTGCGGCGACTCCGCGAGGCCCGCGGGATCACCCGTGAGGCCGCCGGATATTCCATCCGGGCCTCCGAATCCAAGATCAGCCGCATGGAGCTGGGGCGGGTGAGCTTCAAGTCGAGGGACATCGAGGACCTGCTCACGCTGTACGGCGTCACCGACAAGGCGGAGCGCGAGCCCCTGCTGGACCTGGCGCGGGAGTCCGGCGTGGCCGGCTGGTGGCACAGCTACAGCGACGTGCTGCCCAACTGGTTCCAGACGTACGTCGGCCTGGAGGGCGCCGCCTCCCACATCGGCGTCTACGAGGTGCAGTTCGTCTCCGGACTGCTCCAGACGGAGGACTACGCGCGCGCCGTCGTCACCAGCGGGCACCAGGAGGGGCTGTCGCGGGAGGAGATCGACCGGCGGGTCGCGCTGCGCCTGGAGCGGCAGAAGCTGCTCCTGTCCGAGCGGGCGCCGCGCTTCCGCTGCGTGCTGGACGAGGCGGCGCTGCGCCGCCCGTACGGCGGTCACGGGGTCATGGACGCCCAGTTGCGGCATCTGACGGAGCTCTCCGAGCTGCCCCATGTCACGCTCCAGGTGATGCCGTTCGACACCGGCGGCCACCCGGCCGAGAGCGGGGCGTTCACCCTGCTGCGCTTCCCCGAGTCGGAGATCTCCGACATCGTCTACCTGGAGCACCTCACCGGTGCCCTCTACGTGGACAAGCCGGACGAGGTGGCCCAGTACGAGACGGTGCTCGACCGGCTTCTGGAGGACAGCCTCCCGCCCGTGAAGACCCGGGACCTCCTCCACCGCATCCGGCAGACCCTCTGACGCGCCGCCGGGCACCGGCCCGCCGCAGCCGCTTCAGCCTCCGCCTCCGCCTCAACCTCCGCCTCCGGTGACCTCCGCACGGCGGTGAGCGGCCGGACCGGCCGGTCCGCCGTACGGCGCGGCTCCCGTACGGCGCGGCTCCGCGGAACCTCCCGCCCGGCACGCCGCCGGGCCGCCCCGCGCCCCTGTCTCCCCGTGCCCCTGCGCCCCGCCGGCGCGGCGCGCTCCGGCGCGTTTCTTCCGGCTTTCTTCCCGCCGTGTCCCTTGAGGACAGTAGTCGTCCGCAAGGGTGCATAGCGTGTGAGTCGTCGGAGAGAACGGCCCGCCTGTGAACCCGAGGAGACCCGAGATGCCTGTTGTCGTCCCCACCGAAGCCCCCGGCGACGAGCGCGGTGCCCTGCTGGCGTACCTGGAGGCCCAGCGCGAGGGCATCCGCCGCGCCCTGCACGGTCTCACCGAGGAGCAGGCCCGCAGCAGGCCGAGCGCGAGCGAGCTCTCGGTGGCCGGGGTGCTCAAGCACGTCACGGTGGTCGAGCGCGGCACGCTGCAGACGATGCGCGGCGAGCCCCTCGACATCCGGGAGCGGGCGAAGGAGTGGGAGACCAGCTTCCTCCCCGGCGGGGAGGAGACGATCGGGTTCCTGCTGGCCCGCTCCGAGGAGGTGGCCCGCGAGACCGAGGCGGCGGTACGGGCGCTGCCCTCGCTCGACGTCACCTTCACCGCCCCGAAGGTCCCCTGGGACGAGGGCGGGGAGCGCTCCTGGCGCTGGGGCCTGCTCCACCTGATCGAGGAGACCGCCCGGCACGCCGGGCACGCGGACGTCATCCGCGAGTCGATCGACGGCAAGGGCGCCTTCGACCTGGTCTTCGAGACGGGCGCGATGCCGGAGCCGGACTGGTCCGTCATGGAGTGAGAAGCCGTTTCCGGCCCGGTCGTCCGGCGGCCGGGGCGGTGCCTCGTCGTGGCGCCCCGGGCCGCCGGCCATTGAGATCGGTCCGGTGCGGCCGTAAGGTCTGGACGTGTCAGCTGCCGTCGTGAATGACGGCGGATCATGGGGAGTCCGGCTCCCGGGTGGGTGGGCCTGCCGGAAAGGCATGTCCCATGCAGGGCTATCTCGATGTCCTGAAAACCTCCGACCTCCGTGTCCCGCTCCTTGCCACGGTGCTCGGCGCGCTCCCCGTCGGCATGCTGGGCCTGGGCCTGTTGCTGTACGTACATCAGCTGACCGGCTCGCTCGCCGTCGGCGGCCTGGCGGCGGCGGCGTTCGGCCTGGGCAACGCCGCCGGGATGGCGGCGCAGGGGCGGCTCATCGACCGCTACGGCCAGACGAGGATCCTCGCGCCCGCGGGCACGGCCTGCGCGGCCTGGGGCGTCCTGCTGGTTGCCGCCGCGCCCGCTGTGGACTGGCGGGGGTTCGCCGTCGCGGCCAGCGCCGGGGCGGGGTCCTGTATTCCTGCGACCACCGGCAGCATGAGGGTGCTGCTGGCCGAACTGGTCCGGGGAGCCGGGGCCCGCACGGCCGGATACGCGCTGCTGGCCGTGCTGTTCCAGCTCGCGCTGCTGACCGGGCCGCTGGTCACGTCGCTGCTGCTGGTGTCGGCGGGGCCGGGTGCGGCCGTGGTGACGGGCGGCTTCCTGGCCGGAGGGGCGGGGCTGCTCTTCGCCACGACGAGAGCTTCGCGGAACTGGCGCCCCCTGCGGACCTCCTCCGCCTGGTACGACGGTGTCCGCGGGAACGCCGGCCTGACCGTCCTGCTGTTGATCGTGGCAGGAGCGGGACTCTCGGCCGGCATCGTCGCCGTCGCCGTGCCGGCCGCCGCCCTGGCACTGGGCACCGCCGCGGACAGCGGGGTACTGATCGCGATGGTCTCGGCCGGAGAGATCATCGCGGGGCTGGTCTTCGGGGCCCGCCCGTGGCGCTGGTCACCGGCCCGGCTGCTGCTCGCGGCCCTGGCGGGCTCGGCCGTGGCGGCCGGCCTGGCGGCGTGGGCCGCGAGCAGTCTCGCGCTGCTGTTGCCCGCGCTGTTCCTGGTGGGCACGTGCGCCGGCCCGTCCGCCATCGCCTCCTCCGCACTGCTGGACACACTGGTTTCCCGGGCCGCGCTGACCAGGTCGTACACCCTGATGGTGAGCGTCTGGCTGGTGGGCATCGCGCTGGGCAACGCAGTGGGCGGGGCCATCACGGAGAGTCTTGGGCACCGCCAGGCGTTCGCGCTCGGTGCCTGCTGGCTGGCCGTCCTTCTGACCGTGGGGACACTGCTCCGCCGCGCTCTTGAGACTGCCCCCGACGCCCTGGAGAAGACGGGGGTGACTCCCTGAGCGAACGCCCCGCCCCGGCGGGGGTGTTCGATCCCCGGGACCGGAACGCCCTCCGTCCCGGCCGCCGCGGGGGCGCCCCCGCGCCCGTACGCCGTGCCCGTCGCCGCCCGGATACGCTGGGCGGCGACGGGCACGGCGCGTTGTCGGCGCCGTACGCGGAACAGGGCGGAACAGGGCGGAACGGGAGAGGACGACGGTGTCGGCGATCAGGTTGCTGGTGCTGGGCGCGGTCCGCCAGCACGGCCGCGCGCACGGCTACCAGGTCCGCAACGACCTGGAGTTCTGGGGCGCGCACGAGTGGTCCAACGCCAAACCGGGCTCCATCTACCACGCGCTCAAGCAGCTGGCCAAACAGGGCCTGCTGCACACCCGCGGCACCGGGCCCAGCACGGCCGGCGGCCCGCCGCGCACCGAGTACGAGCTGACGGACGCCGGAGAGGCGGAGTTCTTCCGGTTGCTGCGCTGGGCGCTGACGGCGCACGACGAGAAACCCGACGTGCTCACGGCAGGCGTGGGCTTCCTCGTGGACCTGCCGCGCGACGAGGCGATCACCCTCCTCGAACAGCGGGTCAAGGCCCTGGAGGAGTGGAGCCGGGAGGTCGAACGCCACTGGACCCCGTCCGCCGCCCCGGAGGAGTGGGGCCACATCGGCGAGATCATGAAGCTGTGGGTGCACACCGCCGTCAGCGGCGCGGAGTGGACCCGCGGCCTGGTCCGGCGCCTGCGGGACGGCGCGTACGTGATGGCCGGTGAGGGCGAGCGGTCGGTCGAGGTACTGCCCGAGGGGACGCCGAACCCGTACGCCGAACGGCCGCCCGGCTGACCGTTCCCGGGCCGCCGTTCCGAGTCGCCGCCCCGCGCCCGCCGTTCCGCGCCCGCCCCCTGTGCGCACATCACACCGCCCCTGCCTTCCGTACCGGCGGCGCGGACCTATGCTCGCAGGTGGAACCGGACATCTCCGGCGACAGGACGGGAACCGCGAGGCCGTACGACGGCCGGCCGACGGCATGAGGAGCGGACAGCAGCGTGACCGGGTACACCCCGCGGAACAGCGGTACGACCGAGACGACCCGCCCGGAGGAGCACCGTTTCGACCGGCGCCGGTCCCCGTCGGAGGAGACGGGAACGCACAGCGCCTTCGCCCCGCCCGAGGGCGTCCCGCTGCCGCCCCCGCAGCCCGAGGACGAACACCCCACGTCGGAGTTCGCCGTCCCCGAGGGGCTGCGCAGGCAGGCACAGTACGAGCCCGGCGTCGCCTTCACCCCGCCCGAGGGCATCCCCGCGCTCCCCGGCCTGATGCGGCCGGGGACGCCCTGGCAGGACCGGATGCGCACCATGGTGCGGCTGCCGCTGGGCGAGCGCCCGGTGCCCGAGCGGCCCCGGCGCACCGACGAGGAGGACGCCGAGACCGGCCCGGCCCCGCCGCGCGTCCTGGACCTGACGCTGCGGATCGGCGAACTGCTGCTCGCGGGCGGGGAGGGCGCCGAGGACGTCGAGGCGGCGATGTTCGGCGTGACGCACGCGTACGGCCTGGACCGCTGCGAGCCCACCGTCACCTTCACCCTGCTGACGGTCACCTACCAGCCCTCGCTCGTGGACGACCCCGTCTCGCTGAGCCGCACGGTGCGCCGCCGCGGCACCGACTACACCCGGCTGGCGGCCGTCTACCGGCTGGTGGACGACATCACCGGTGACGGGGTGACGCTGGAGGAGGCGTACGGCCGGCTCGCCGAGATCCGCCGCAACCGCCACCCGTTCTCCAAGAAGACCCTCACCGTCGCCAGCGGCCTGCTGGCCGGCGCGGCGTCCACCCTGGTCGGCGGCGGCTGGCTGGTCTTCTTCCTGGCGGCGGCCGGCGCGATGCTCGGCGACCGGCTCGCCTGGTTCTTCGCCAAGCGCGGACTGCCGGAGTTCTACCAGTTCGTGGCGGCGGCGATGCCGCCCGCGGCGATCGGGGTGGCGGTCGCGCTGTTCGCGCCGGACCTCGGCCTGAGCATCAGGGCGTCCGCGGTCGTCACCGGCGGCCTGTTCCCGCTGATCCCGGGACGGGCCCTGGTGGCGGCCGTCCACGACGGGCTGACCGGTTTCTACATCACCGCCTCGGCCCGGCTGCTGGAGGTGGTCTACCTGGTCGTCGGCATCGTGTGCGGGGTGCTGCTGGTGCTGTACATCGGCTCCGAGCTGGGCGCCGAGTTCAACCCCGAGGGGCTGGACCTGCACAGCCGGCCGCCCCTCCAGCTCGCGGCGGCGATGCTGCTGGCGCTGACGTTCTGCGTACTGCTCCAGCAGGAACGTTCGACCGTGCTGCTCGCCACCCTCAACGGCGGCGTGGCCTGGCTGGTGTACGGGGCGATGGCCGACGTCGGCGGCATCGACCCGGTGGCGGCGACCGCGGCGGCGGCCGGCCTGGTGGGCCTGTTCGGACAGCTGATGTCGCGCTACCAGTTCGTCTCGGCGCTGCCGTACATCACGGCGTCGATCGGCCCGCTGCTGCCCGGTAGCGCCATCTACTTCGGGCTGCTCGGCATCGCGCAGGGCCATCTGAACGACGGCATCGCCAACCTCTCCCGGGCCGCCGCCCTGGCCCTGGCCATCGCCATCGGCGTCAACCTGGGCAACGAGCTGGCCCGGCTGTTCATCAAGGCCCCGGGCCGGGAGACCCCGCTGCCGGGCCGCCGCGCGGCGAAGCGCACCCGCGGCTTCTGAGGGCCGTGACACGCGCGCGGCGGGCCGCCCCCGTCACGGGGGCGGCCCGCCGCGCGCGGTGCGGGGCAGGGGCGTCAGTGGTGGCCGCCGCCCGACGCCTCCAGGCGCTTGACCGAGGCCTCGACCTCCGCCTCGGCGTCGGCGCGGCCGACCCAGTTGGCGCCCTCGACCGACTTGCCGGGCTCCAGGTCCTTGTAGACCTCGAAGAAGTGCTGGATCTCCAGCCGGTCGAACTCGCTCACGTGGTGGATGTCGCGCAGGTGCTCCACCCGCGGGTCGGACGCGGGCACGCACAGCAGCTTGTCGTCGCCGCCGGCCTCGTCCGTCATGCGGAACATGCCGATCGCCCGGCACTTGATGATGCAGCCGGGGAAGGTGGGCTCCTCCAGCAGCACCAGGGCGTCCAGAGGGTCTCCGTCCTCACCCAGGGTGTTGTCGACGAAGCCGTAGTCGGCCGGGTACACGGTCGAGGTGAACAGGTGCCGGTCGAGCCGGATGCGACCGGTCTCGTGGTCCACCTCGTACTTGTTCCGCGAACCCTTCGGGATCTCGATGACGACGTCGAACTCCAAGGGAGACTCCTCCGTGTGCTTCAGTCCTCGCCGGGGCCGCGGGGGCTCTCCCCCTGAGACCGGCGGTGTGGTGGTTAAGTGTCCCTCACGCAGGTGTGTGGGCGCGAAAGGGGCTGGTCCGAGGTGCGGGACACATGGCTGGTGGCGATCGGTTCCGCCGCCGTCGGACTGGCGGTCGCGCTGTCGGCGGTGGCCGTCGCGGGACCGTGGGACTCCGGCCAGCGTACGGCCGAGCGGGTGCGCGCCGCCGACCGGGACCGGCACAGTGGCGCGGAGCACACCGACGGCCGTCCCGGCACCGCGCCCGGCGCCGCGGCGGTGCTGACCGCGCTGGGCACCGGCCGGGGCGGGGGACGGGACGCCGCCGGGCCGGACGACCCCGCCGCGCCGGGCTCCGCCGCCGCCCCCGTGCCCGCCCGTCTCGCCGCCGTCCTGGACCCGCTGCTGGAGAGGGACGTCCTGGGCACGGTCCGTACGGCCGCCGTGGTGGACGTGGCGACCGGACGGCAGCTCTACGGCTCGGAGGCGGACCGGGCCGTCACGCCCGCCTCCACCATCAAGATCGCCACCGCGGTCGCCGCGCTGTCGGCGGCCGGTCCGGACCACCGGATCGCCACCCGGGTGGTGTGGGACGCGGCGGAGCGGCGGATCGTGCTGGTCGGCGGCGGGGACCCGACGCTGACCGGTGCGCAGCTGCGGCGGCTGGCCGGCGCCACCGCCCGGGAACTGGCGGAACGCGGCGCGGGAAGGAGCGGGGCGGACGGGAAGGACGGGAAGGACGGAGCGGAGATCACCCTGGCCTACGACACCTCGCTCTACACCGGCCCGGTCCGCCATCCGATCGGGGTGAACGACAACATCGCGCCGGTCGTCCCGCTGATGGTGGACGAGGGGCGGCTGGACGACAGCACCGCCGGGCCCGCCCCGCGCTCGGCCGACCCGGCCGGCGACGCCGCCCGGGCCTTCGCCGACCGGCTGCGCGAACTCGGAGTCCTCGGGGGTGACGCCGCCCGGCCCGCCGTGGCGGGCCGGGCCCCGGCGGGCGCCGAGGAGCTGGCCGTCCACCGGTCCGCGACGCTGGCGGAGCTGACCGAGCGGATGCTGACGCACAGCGACAACGACATCGCCGAGGCGCTCGCCCGGCTCACCGCCGCCGAGCGCGGCGAGCCCGCGAGCTTCGCCGGGGCCGGGCGCGCGGTGCGGGCGCAGCTCGCGGAACTGGGGCTGCGTCCGGCGGGGGCGCGCTTCGCGGACGGCAGCGGGCTCGACCGGGACGGCCGGATCTCCGCCGGGCTGCTGGCCCGGCTGCTCGCGCTGGCCGCCGAGCCCGGCCGGCCCGGGCTGCGGCCGGCGCTGACCGGGCTGCCCGTGGCGGGTTTCAACGGCACGCTCGGCGGTCGCTACGACGGTGCCGGCACCCGCGGCGGCGCGGGTCTGGTCCGCGCCAAGACCGGCACGCTGACCGGGGTCAACACGCTGGCGGGCACGGTGGTGGACGCCGACGGCAGACTGCTGGCCTTCGCCTTCCTGGCCTCGGGCACCACCGACCGCCAGGGGGCCCACACCGCCCTGGACCGTCTCGCCGCGGCCGTCGCCGCCTGTGGCTGCCGCTGACGCCGGCCCACCGGCACGCACCGCGGCGGCCGGATGCCGGCGGTGACGGACACCGCCGGGGCCGCCGGGCTTTACGACCGGGCCCCGGCGGGCACCCGGGAGCGGAGCCGGTCCGGACCCGGCGTCCCCTGTAGTCGTCCCCCCGTCGTCCTCCCGTCCGGCGGCGACGGCACGTACGGTGAAGCTATGACGAGCCTCGGTGGTGTGGAGATGGTCGACTGGAATCTCGCGGTGGCGACCGCGACCCGGCTCGTGAAGCCGGGGCCCGAAGTGAGCCGGGACGAGGCGCGCGAGGCCGTGGCCGAGCTGCGGCGGCACGCGGCGGCGTCCGAGGAGCACGTACGCGGCTTCACCCGGCTGTCACCGGCCGACGGTGCCGGTGACACCCCCGTACTCGTCGTGGACCGGCCCGGCTGGATCCGGGCCAATGTGGCGGGCTTCCGCGAGCTGCTGTCGCCGCTGCTGGGCAAGATGCAGGAGCGGCGCGCGGGCGGGCCGGGCGGCGCGGTGCTCGGAGTGGTCGGCGGCAAGGTGACCGGTGTGGAGGTCGGCATGCTGCTGTCGTTCATGGCCTCGCGCGTCCTGGGCCAGTACGAGACCTTCGCCCCGCCCACCCCCGACCTGCCGGGCACCCCGGGCGCGGGCGGCGGGCGGCTGCTGCTGGTCGCGCCGAACGTCGTGCACGTGGAGCGCGAGCTGGACGTCGACCCGCACGACTTCCGGCTGTGGGTGTGCCTCCACGAGGAGACGCACCGCACCCAGTTCTCGGCCGTGCCCTGGCTGCGCGACCACATCGAGGCGGAGATCCACTCCTTCCTCGGGGAGACCGACATGGACCCCTCCACGCTGCTGGAGCGGCTGCGCGAGGCCGTCCAGTCGCTGGCCGGGGGCGGGAAACCCTGGACGGCGGGGACGGAGAAGGAGGAGGCGGAGGCGGACGGCGAGGGCCGCAGCTTCGTCGAGCTGGTGCAGACGCCCGCCCAGCGCGAGGTGCTCGGCCGGCTGACCGCCGTGATGTCGCTGCTGGAGGGGCACGCGGACTACGTGATGGACGGGGTCGGCCCCCAGGTGGTGCCGAGCGTGGCCGAGATCCGGGAGAAGTTCCAGAAGCGCCGCGCGGCCGGGGCCGGCCGGCTCGACCAGGCACTGCGCAGGCTGCTGGGACTCGACGCCAAGCTGCGCCAGTACCGCGACGGCGAGCGGTTCGTCCGCGCGGTCGTGAACGAGGTCGGGATGGAGGGCTTCAACAAGGTGTGGACCTCCCCGAACACCCTGCCCACCAAGGGGGAGATCGCCAAACCGGCGGACTGGGTCGCGAGGGTGCACCGGAAAACGGACTGATGACCGCCGAACGCCCGCACAATCACTCTTCCGAGGGACCGTGAGCCGTGGGTGCGCGTGCGATGCTCAGGAAGACCACTCTTCTCTGTCACCATCTACGCACACTGTGTAGTCACAGTGGCCATCCACCCCCCTCCCGAGGAAGTGAACGGACATGGGTCCCCACCCCGCGGTCGCGGCGATACGCCTGGCGGTTCGCCGCACACTCCACGAGATCCTCCGCGAGGCCCGCGGAGACGTTCCCGGCGCCGGGCTCCCCCCGCTGGTGCTCGTCGCCTGCTCCGGGGGAGCCGACTCGACGGCGCTCGCCTCCGCCCTCGCCTTCGAGGCCCCCCGCCTCGGCCTGCGAGCCGGCGGCGTCACCGTGGACCACGCCCTGCAGCCCGGCTCCGACGAGCGGGCCCGCGAGGTCGTCTCCCGTCTCACCGCCCTCCACCTCGAACCGGCCGAGGCCCTCACCGTGACCGTCGGCCGCGACGGAGGCCCCGAGGCCGCCGCCCGCACCGCCCGTTACACCGCCCTCGACGAGGCCGCCGAACGGCACGGTGCCCTCGCCGTCCTCCTCGGCCACACCCGCGACGACCAGGCCGAGACGGTCCTGCTCGGACTCGCCCGTGGATCCGGCACCCGCTCGCTGGCCGGGATGGCGGCCGTCTCCGGTTCACCGGCCGGCCGCCCGGCCGCCCGGCGCCGCTACCGGCGGCCGTTCCTCGCCCTCGACCGGCAGACCACCCGCAAGGCGTGCATGGTCCAGTCGCTGCCCGTCTGGGACGACCCGCACAACGCCGATCCGGCCTTCACCCGCTCCCGGGTGCGCCACGACGCCCTGCCCGCGCTGGAGAAGGCGCTCGGCAAGGGCGTGGTGGAGGCCCTGGCCCGCACCGCCCAGCTCTCGCGCGACGACGCCGACGCGCTGGACGCCTGGGCGCGCGAGGCCGAGCTCTCGGCCCGTACGGCCGCCCCCGCGGCGGTGGAGGGCGCCACCGGCACCGGCACCGCCCCCGGCGCGGGCACCGGCACGGGCGGGACGGTGGCGTTCGACGTCGCCCGGCTCCGCGCCCTGCCGCCCGCCGTACGCCGCCGGGTGCTGCGCCGGGGGGCCGTCGCGGCGGGGTCCCCGGCGGGTTCGCTGTTCGCCCGCCACATCGAGGAGATGGACCGGCTGGTCACGGACTGGCACGGCCAGCGGGCGCTCAACCTGCCCGGCCGGGTGGCCGCCCGGCGGCAGGGTGGCACACTGGTCGTCCGGCAAGTGTGAACCTCGACCGAGAGCGGCAGGGTGGACGAGAAGGACATGGGCACCGACCTGAAGTCGGTGCTCGTCACCAAGGAAGAGATCGACGCGAAGCTGGCCGAGCTGGCCGCTCGGATCGACGCGGAGTACGCGGGCAGGGACCTTCTCCTGGTCGGGGTCCTCAAGGGCGCGGTGATGGTCATGGCCGACCTCGCCCGCGCCCTGTCCACACCGGTCACCATGGACTGGATGGCGGTGTCGTCCTACGGCGCGGGCACCCAGTCCTCCGGCGTGGTCCGCATCCTCAAGGACCTGGACACCGACATCCAGGGCAGGCACGTACTGATCGTCGAGGACATCATCGACTCCGGCCTGACGCTGTCCTGGCTGCTGTCGAACCTCGGTTCGCGCGGGCCCGCGTCGCTGAACGTGTGCACCCTGCTGCGGAAGCCGGACGCCGCGAAGGTGGCGATCGACGTGAAGTGGGTCGGCTTCGACATCCCCAACGAGTTCGTCGTCGGCTACGGCCTGGACTACGCGGAGAAGTACCGCAACCTGCCCTTCGTGGGGACGCTGGCACCCCATGTCTACGGCGGCTGACGCCCCGGACGCCGGGCGGCCGCGGGGCGTCCGAATGTCCCCGCGGCCGCCCGGGAACGCGGGGAGGGTGCTCGGCGTTGTAACCAATGGGCGGGATTGTTCACAGCCCCTCAGGCGCCGCAAGGCCGTGCTTCGGGCGGCAGTGCTGGGGTACCGTCCGAAGGTCGGTCTGTTGATGCAGTCTGTTCGTAGGCCGAGCCGAGCCGAGTAATACACCGTACGCACGGCGACCTCCCCCCGGGATCGCCGTGCCTCAACTGTGGCAGGAGGGACGGGGCGCACGCCGCCCCGTGTGGATGGACGTGAAGCGCTACTTCCGTGGTCCCATCATGTGGATCGTGCTGGCCGCCCTCGCCGTGGTCGTGTTGATGAACGTCGTCGGCTCGTCCGGCGGCTACAAGACGGTGGACACCGGCCAGGTCGTACAGGCGATCAGCAAGAACCAGGTCAAGTCCGCCGAGCTGACCACCGGCGACGAGCAGACCGTCAAGATCGAACTCAAGGGCGACACCGAGATCGAGGGCGGCAACAAGGTCCAGGCCAGCTACATCGACGAGCAGGGCTTCAACCTGGCCCAGCAGTTGCAGTCCAAGTACCAGGAGGGGCAGATCCCCGAGGGGTACACCGTCTCGCCGCAGGAGCAGAACGCCTTCGTCGGGATGCTGCTCTCCCTGCTGCCGTTCGTGCTGATCGTCGTCGTCTTCCTGTTCCTGATGAACCAGATGCAGGGCGGCGGCTCCCGGGTGATGAACTTCGGGAAGTCGAAGGCGAAGCTGATCACCAAGGACACCCCCAAGACGACCTTCACGGACGTCGCGGGTTCCGACGAGGCGGTCGAGGAGCTCCACGAGATCAAGGAGTTCCTCCAGGAGCCCGCCAAGTTCCAGGCCGTCGGGGCGAAGATCCCCAAGGGCGTGCTGCTGTACGGCCCCCCCGGCACCGGCAAGACGCTGCTGGCGCGTGCCGTCGCGGGCGAGGCCGGGGTGCCGTTCTACTCGATCTCCGGCTCCGACTTCGTGGAGATGTTCGTCGGTGTCGGCGCCTCCCGGGTCCGTGACCTGTTCGAGCAGGCCAAGGCGAACGCCCCGGCGATCGTCTTCGTCGACGAGATCGACGCCGTCGGCCGCCACCGCGGCGCCGGCATGGGCGGTGGCCACGACGAGCGCGAGCAGACGCTGAACCAGCTGCTGGTCGAGATGGACGGCTTCGACGTCAAGGGCGGGGTCATCCTGATCGCCGCCACCAACCGGCCGGACATCCTCGACCCGGCGCTGCTGCGCCCGGGCCGCTTCGACCGGCAGATCGCGGTGGACCGCCCCGACATGCAGGGCCGGCTGGAGATCCTCAAGGTCCACGCCAAGGGCAAGCCGATGGAGCCCGACGTCGACCTGAGCGCGGTGGCCCGCCGCACCCCCGGCTTCACCGGTGCCGACCTGGCCAACGTGCTCAACGAGGCCGCGCTGCTCACCGCGCGCAGCGACCGGAAGCTGGTCGACAACAAGTTCCTGGACGAGGCGATCGACCGCGTCGTGGCCGGACCGCAGAAGCGGACCCGGATCATGAGCGACAAGGAGAAGAAGATCACCGCGTACCACGAGGGCGGACACGCCCTGGTGGCGGCGGCCCTGCCGAACTCCGACCCCGTCCACAAGATCACGATCCTGTCGCGCGGCCGGGCACTGGGCTACACGATGGTCCTGCCCGAGGAGGACAAGTACTCCACCACGCGCAACGAGATGCTCGACCAGCTCGCGTACATGCTGGGCGGGCGCGCGGCCGAGGAACTGGTCTTCCACGACCCGACCACGGGCGCCGCCAACGACATCGAGAAGGCCACCGCCACCGCCCGTGCCATGGTCACGCAGTACGGCATGACCGAGCGGCTGGGTGCGATCAAGTTCGGCTCCGACAGCTCCGAGCCCTTCCTGGGCAAGGACATGGGCCACCAGCGCGACTACTCCGAGGAGGTCGCCGGGCTGGTGGACGAGGAGGTCAAGAAGCTGATCGAGACCGCGCACAACGAGGCGTGGGAGATCCTCGTCGAGAACCGGGACGTCCTGGACAACCTGGTGCTGGCCCTGCTGGAGAAGGAGACCCTCGGCAAGGAGGAGATCGCCGAGATCTTCCGCCCGGTCGTCAAGCGTCCCTTCCGTCCCGCCTGGACGGGCTCCGCGCGCCGGACGCCCTCGACCCGGCCGCCGGTCTCCACACCCAAGGAGCTGGCCCTGGCCAACGGCTCGTCGTCCGTCCCGGAGAAGGGCAAGGAGATCGGCCCGACCGACACGGCACTGGCCAAGGAGGACCCGGCCCGGCGGGCTCAGGAGCCCCGTCCCGAGGACTGAACCCGGGCCCGTGAGTGACGGGAGCCACCACGGCTCCCGGAATGCCGTACCGCGCCCCTCCGGTTTACTGACCGGAGGGGCGCGCCGTATTCCCGCCGCGCAGGCACGAGAAACGAGGAACGCATGATCGACCCGGTCACGCTGGACGGCGAGAGCCCCGTCGGCGAGTTCGACGAGAAGCGCGCCGAGAACGCCATACGCGAACTGCTCCTCGCGGTCGGCGAGGATCCCGACCGCGAGGGACTGCGGGAGACCCCGGCCCGGGTGGCGCGGGCGTACCGGGAGATATTCGCGGGGTTGCGGCAGCGGCCCGAGGACGTGCTGACCACCACCTTCGACCTGGGCCACGACGAGATGGTGCTGGTGAAGGACATCGAGCTGCTCTCCTCCTGCGAGCACCACCTGCTGCCCTTCCACGGCGTCGCCCACGTCGGCTACATCCCGGCCGCCTCGGGCAAGATCACCGGGCTGTCGAAGCTCGCCCGGCTGGTGGAGGTCTTCGCCCGCCGTCCCCAGGTCCAGGAGCGGCTGACCACCCAGATCGCCGACTCGCTCATGCGGATCCTGGAGGCGCGCGGGGTCATCGTCGTGATCGAGTGCGAGCACATGTGCATGACGGTCCGCGGGGTCCGCAAGCCCGGCGCCAAGACCATCACCTCCGCCGTCCGCGGACAGCTCCGCGACGCCACCACCCGCGCCGAGGCGATGAGCCTGATCATGGCCCGCTGACCGGCCCGCCGCCGGACGGGTACCCGGGTGCCGCGGGACGAGCGCCTAGGCTGGACCACATGAGTACCTTGCGCGCCTCACGCGGGGAAGTGGCCGGGCTGCCGTCCTGGGACCGCTGTGCGGTCATGGGGGTGGTGAACGTCACGCCGGACTCCTTCTCCGACGGCGGTCGCTGGTTCGACGCCGGGGCCGCGGTCAAGCGCGGGCTGGAACTGGCCGAGCAGGGCGCGGACCTGGTCGACGTGGGCGGCGAGTCCACCCGGCCGGGCGCCACCCGGGTCGACGAGGCCGAGGAACTGCGCCGGGTGATCCCCGTCGTACGGGATCTGGTCCAGGAGGGCGTGGTGGTCAGCGTGGACACCATGCGCGCCGGGGTGGCCGAGCAGGCGGTGGCGGCCGGTGCCCGGCTGGTCAACGACGTCAGCGGCGGCCGGGCGGACCCGCGCATGGTGCCGGTGGTGGCCGCGGCCGGGGTGCCCTACGTGGTGATGCACTGGCGCGGCCAGAGCATCGACATGAACGACCGGGCCGTCTACACCGACACCGTCACCGAGGTGGTCGGCGAACTGCGTGCCGCTCTGGAACAGGCGGTGGCGGGCGGCATCGCGCCCGAGCGGATCGTCGTCGACCCCGGACTGGGTTTCGCCAAGCAGGCCGCGCACGATCTGGCGCTGGTGGACGCCACCGCCCGGCTCCGCCGGGAACTGGGGCGGCCGGTGCTGGTCGCCGCCTCCCGCAAACGGTTCCTGGGCCGGGTGCTGGCCGGAGCGGACGGCACCGTACCGCCGGCCCGGGAGCGGGACGCGGCCACGGCCGCGGTCTCGGCGATCGCCGCCCGCGAGGGGGCCTGGGCGGTACGGGTGCACGAGGTACGCGCCAGCGCGGACGCGGTCCGGGTGGCCCGGGCACTGGAGACGGCGGGGGAGGCACAGTGAGCGTCGCACGCGCGGCTGCCGGGCCGCACATCGCCGTGTCGCCGGGTGGTTGCCGCGGGGGCGGAAGCTCACCGGGAGGCACAGTGAGCGTCGCACGCGCGGCTGCCGGGCCGCACATCGCCGTGTCGCCGGGTGGTTGCCGCGAGGGCGGAGAAGCTCACCGGGAGGTGCCATGAGCGGAGAGGCCCGCACGGACGTCGAGGCCGTCGAGGCGGCGAACGCGGCACTGTACGAGGCGGTCGAGCGCGGCGACATCGACGCCCTGACCGACTACTGGCTGAACGACGACGTCAGCGTCGTCCATCCCGGGTGGCCGGTGCTCAACGGGCGCGACGAGGTGATGCGCTCGTACGCGCTGATCATGGCGAACACCGAGTACATCCAGTTCTTCCTGACCGACGTCGAGGTCTCCGTGCTGGGCGACACCGCCGTGGTGACCTGCACCGAGAACATCCTCAGCGGCGGCCCCGCCGAGGCGGACGGCTCGGCCGGCCCGCTGATCGGCGGCCTGGTGGTCGCCACGAACGTCTTCCGCAGGGACGAGGACGGCCGGTGGCGGGTCTGGGCGCACCACGGTTCCCCGATCCTGGTCGAGGAGGACGACGAGGACGAGGACGGCGACGGCATCGGCGGCGTGGACGGCATGGATCCGGAGGGCGGGACACTGCTCTGACGGTCCCGTCTGAGAGAGTGGCTCCAGCGGTGGCACGGGGTGGCAGGCCCGCCGCGTCCGCCGGCCGACCGACGGGGAGTGAAACGGGTGGATCGCGTCACACTGCGCGGGCTGAGGGTCCGCGGGTATCACGGGGTGTTCCAGCGGGAACGGGAGCAGGGTCAGACCTTCGTGGTGGACCTGGTCCTGGGCCTGGACACCCGGCCCGCCGCGGCCGGTGACGACCTCACCAGGACGGTCCACTACGGCGTCGTGGCGGAGGAGGTCGCCGCGATCGTCGGGGGCGAGCCGGTCGACCTGATCGAGACCCTCGCCCAGCGGATCGCCGACCAGTGCCTGACACACGAGGCGGTGCGGGAGGTGGAGGTCGTCGTCCACAAGCCGGAAGCCCCGATCACCGTCCCGTTCGACGACGTGACCATCACCATCAAGCGGAGCCGTGTATGACGCCGAACAGCGACCCGACCGTACAGCCGGTGCCCGCCTCCGTGGTGCGCCAGGTCGACGCCGCCGACATGACCCTGCACAACCCCAAGCGCGCCGTCCTGTCCATCGGCGGCAACCTGGGCAACCGGCTGGAGACCCTCCAGGGCGCCGTCGACGCGCTGGAGGAGACCCCGGGGGTGCGGGTCAAGGGGGTCTCGCCGGTGTACGAGACCAAGCCGTGGGGAGTGGAGCCGGGCACCCAGCCCGCGTACTTCAACGCCGTCGTCCTGCTGAAGACGACCCTGCCGCCCGCCTCGCTGCTGGAGCGGGCCCACGCCATCGAGGAGGCCTACGCCCGGGTGCGCGACGAGCGCTGGGGGCCGCGGACGATCGACGTGGACATCGTCACCTACCAGGACGCCGTCTCCGACGACCCCGTGCTGACGCTTCCCCACCCGCGCTGTCATGAGCGGGCCTTCGTCCTGGCACCGTGGCACGATGTGGATCCGGACGCCGAGGTTCCGGGGCACGGTCCGGTGGCGGAGCTGCTCGACGCGGTCGGCCGGGAGGGCATCACCCGCCGGGACGACCTGGAACTGCGACTGCCCGAGTGACCACGGCGGCGCCACCGGGCACCGCCATGTCCCAACCGCCGTGTCTCAACTGCCGTATCTCAGACGACGTGGGGAGTTCCGTGAGGGAACTACGTATCAGGACGCTGGCCGGCCTCTTCGTACTCGCCCTGGTGCTCTCCTGGGCGGGCATGGGGATGTGGGACGGGCTGGGCACCCCGCCGGCCGTGCCGGTCGCGGCCCCGGTCGTGCTCGCGCTGATCGCCGCCGTCCTGGCCGCCACCGCCCTGTCGTTGCGCACCCGGCTGCGCGCCCAGCGCGAGCGGCAGCCCGGCGCGAAGGGCGTGGAGCCGATCATGGCGGCCCGCGCCGTCGTCCTCGGCCAGGCCAGCGCCCTGGTGGCGGCCCTGGCCGCGGGCGCGTACGGCGGCGCCGGCCTT
Source organism: Streptomyces carminius (assembly GCF_002794255.1). Taxonomy (GTDB): domain Bacteria; phylum Actinomycetota; class Actinomycetes; order Streptomycetales; family Streptomycetaceae; genus Streptomyces; species Streptomyces carminius. Next base: position 48,372 of record NZ_PGGW01000058.1, on the reverse strand, counting down.
TACCTGTTCCTCAACGTCATGGACGTGCCCGCCCGCCGCGACCAGGTGGTCTACGCCGGCCTGTCGGTGCTGGCGGGTGCCGCGGTGGTGGCGGCGGGCATCTTCCTGCAGCGGGTGTGCAGGCTCCCCGAGGACGACGACGAGCCGCCGACGGCGGCAGCGGCCTGACCAGGCCCGCACGGCGCACGGCGGCTACCGGTCCAGACCTGTCGGCGGTTATCGTCACGGAATGGAGGAGATCCCGGGCCCGCCCGACCTGAAGGCCGACGTCCATCCCAGCCGGCGCTTCCAGGAGCGTCTGCTGAGAAACCCCGAGGACCACGAGGCGTGGCTGGGCCTGCAGCTCTCGTACGAGCGGATGGCCGGGGAGTGGCGGTCCTGGACCGACGAGCAGTACGGCTACGACCTTCCCGTGCGCGAGGGACTGCGCCGTGCCCGGCCCGCCCGGTGGGCGGTGGAGATCTGCTGCGGCACCGGCGAGGCGACGGCCGCCGTCGCCGAGGCCGTTCCCACGGTGGTCGCGTGCGATCTGAACCCGGAGATGATACGGCGGCGAGTGGAGGTGCCCGGGGTGTGCTGGATGGTGGCCGACGTACGGGCACTACCCTTGGCGACGGCGCGGGTTCCCTTGGTAGTGTCGCTCAACGGGGTGTTCAACCCCTCCGAGATCGCGCGGGTCGTCGAACCCGGTGGGCAACTCCTGTGGTGCACCTCGTTCCGTTCGGGGACGCCGCTGTACGTCCTGCCGGACCGGATGCGAAGGCTGCTGGGCAGCGGGTGGGCTGTCGAGGGCGGCCACGCCGGACACGGCGAGTGGACACTGTTCACGGCTCCGGACATGTGAACGGTCCGGCGGAGCACGGCCCGCCCGCGGTCCGGCCGACGGGGATGTGCAGGGGGCTCGGCTGTCGTGCAGGTGGTACTCATCGCGCCTTTTCTCATGCGGTTCCGGCTGTGCGCGAGCACCTTCGGGGGTGAGGTCGGCAGGGCGCTGAAGGAGGCCGTCACCGAGGCGGTGCCCGACTTCTCGCCACAGGTCGACACACCGGACTCCCAACTGCTGTTCGACCACCACATGTCCACCGGCGGATCCCGGCTCAGCGGCGAGAAGACCGTCGGTACGGTCCGCCTCGCGGACGTCGGACCGCTGCGGTGCCGCTTCGAGCCCAACGGCTACTGCTACGTCATGCTGACGATCCAGGTCCCGGACCGGAGTGCGATACACGACCGCGAAAGCGAACTGGTGGAGAAGCTCAATCCGCATGTCGCCCGCTGGACCGACGGCATCTCGGAGCGGATGCTCGCCCGGGAACTGGTCGATCCGGTGGGCGAAGCGGTCATGGAACCCGGACGTCTGCTGTGGTGGCACCGGGTGCTGATGGATCCGCCGCGGGACCAGGAGCCGGGCGCGACCCGGGTCTACGGCGTGGAGCGCAGGATCCACGATGACGCACTGCTGCGCTTCGGGGACGGTTTCACGACCCTGGAGCGGCTGCCGGGCCACCGGATCCACGAGGTACTGGAGGGCGTGATGGCGGCTACCACCGAATGGATCGCGGTGGATGAGGCCAACCGGCTGGTGTCGGCCCGGATGCTGCAGCTCAACGACACCCGCTGGAACCGGGTGGCGGAGGTCGACCGGCAGTTCACCGCCTCCCTCAAACTCAGCAAGGACCTGGCGCTGCGGGACATGGTGCGGCTGGAGGAGAGCCGCTACACCGTGAACGCGGGCGCGGTGGTGATGGACGCGGCGATGGAGCGCTGGGCGATGGAACGCGAGCGCGGTGTGCTGGAGGTCCAGCTCCAGTCGCTGCGCGACATCCTCGACTTCCATCGCAGCATGACGCAGTACCGGCGGGACGAGCGACGCAACCGGCTGCTGTTCGTCTTCACGGCCATCGCCCTGTTCCAGTCGATCCTGGTCTGGTACGACTTCGCACACGAAGGCAACAACACCCTCGGACCGGCGATGCGGCTGGCCGTGGTCAGCGTCATCGCCACGCTCACCGTGATTGTGGTGGTCTCGGCCCTGGTGGTCCGGCGCCGCGACTGATCGTCCTGTCGCGGGAACGGGGCGGCGGTTTCTGACGGGGTGTGGGCATCGGGGGACACGCGAGATAACGAATGGGGAGGGACGGTGCCTCAATGGGCGGCACCCACGGTAAATTCCAGGCCATGCCACGAGGACGCCACCGCCAAGCACCTCCCCTGCACCGGATGCTCGCGCCGTCCGCCGTGGCGGGCGCCGCACTCTTCTGCGCGCTCGTGGCCTGGCTGGTGGGTGATGCCGGCGCCCCGGGAGTGATGGCGCTGCGCGTGCTCACCGCCGGAGCGGCGCTGGCCGCCGTCGCCGGGGCCGTGCTGCTGCGCCACTGGGACCGGGAGGCCGGTCGGCGGGTGGCCGAGGTGCGGGCCGCGCGGGCCACGGCCGAGTGGCGGGCCGAGGAGCGGCAGGCGGAGCTGGAGACCGAGCTGGAGGAGGCCGCCGAGCTCCGCCGGAAGGTGGAGATCACCCTCCGGGAGAAGCAGGCCGAGCTGACCCGGCTGCGTACCGAGCACGCCGCGCTGCTGCGCCGGTACGCCACCGCCGAGACCGAGCGCGCCAGCGCGCTGGAGGGGCGGCGGCAGCTCGCCCTGGAGGCCGCCGGGCAGGTCAAGGAACTCACCACCGGGGCGGCCGACCACCGCCGGGCCTCGGGCGCCCCCACCCCGCTGACCTACATCCAGGCGAGCGAGGCCCTGACCCGGCTGCGGACGAACGCCGTGCTCCAGGAGGAGAGGGCGCAGCGGGAGCGGGAGGACGCCGAGCGGAAGGCGGCGGAGGAGCGGGAGGACGCCGGGGAGAAGGCGGCGGAGGAACGGGAGGCGGTCGTACCGCCGCCGGGACGGGAGCCGTATCCGGGCTGGGCAGGGGGTCAGTCGCCCAGGCGCGGCGGCTTCGACTTCTTCGGCACCGGCGGCGCCCCGCGGCGGCGCAGGGAGACCGGGGGGCCGCGCACGCCCGCCGAGCCCCCGTCCGACCGGGACGAGGAAGGTGACCGGGCGGCCGGGACCCGTTCAGGGCCGGAATCGGAGGTTTCCGCCGCGAGTGAGGTCATCCGTCCGGGTGCGGCCGGCACCGCGGAATCCGGCGCGGCCGGTCCGGACGGCGAGGGCGCCGGAGGTTCCGCCGGGGAGCAGGAGACGGACTCCGGGGAGCCGCGCCGCGCCCGCGCCTGACCGCCGCGCCCCGCCCCGCACCGCCCCGCCGCCGTCACCGCGTCAGCCAGCGCTCCGGGCGTGCCGTACGGCGCCCGGTGCGGGAACGCTCCGCCTGGGCCCCGACCACGGCGCGGGCCTCGTCGGCGTCCCGCAGCCGGGCCGCCACCGTGCCCGCGCCGTGGTCGACATGGACGTTCGCCAGTCCCAGCCGCCGCTCCCACGGCCCCTGGGACAGCCGTACGCTCTGCACCTTCGCGTGCGGCACCAGCTCCGTCCTGCGGCACAGCAGCCCGCGGCGGGCCGCGAAGACCGCCCCCGTCACCCCGTGCCCGTACCCCCGCCACCACAGCGGCACCGCCCAGCGGGCCCGGCGCGGCACCGGGGTCAGGGCCGCCTCCGCCTCGGCCGGGTCGACATCGGGGAGCACCCGCCCCAGCACGCCCCGGGCGGTCTCCCGGGTGGCGACCGGCAGCAGGACGCCGCCCTCGTTGCCCCCGGCCGCGACGCTCAGCTCGACCCGCACCCAGCCGCGCCGCCGCCACAGCAGCGGCTCAATGATCCGCACCGCCTGGATCCGGCCCGGCGGGACGGTGGCGTGCGCGCGGTCCAGCAGCCCGTGGTCGAGCCGCACCCCGTCCGGGGACTCGGCCACCACCCAGTCGAACTCGGTCATGAAACGGCCCGCGCCGCCCCGCCAGAGCCCGCCGAGCAGCGGCACCACGACCGCCAGGGCGGGCCAGACGCTGTCCGAGAACAGCCAGACGACCACCGGGAGGACGAGCGTCGCGGCCAGCAACGCCCAGAGCCCGCCGAGCAGCAGCAGGGAGACGAGCAGCATCCCCGTGTCGACCCGGACCAGTTCCCGGGCGGGCGCCTCGCCCGCCCCGGGCGCGTCCTCGGGCGCCATGCCCGCCGCCCGCGCCAGCAGCTCGGCGCGGAGCGCCACCGCGTCGGACTCGCCGAGGAAGGCCAGCTCGTCCTTCTCCTCCGCGCCGACCACGTCCAGCTTGAGCTTGGCGACCCCGACGATCCGGGCCAGCAGGGGCCGGCCGACGTCGATCGCCTGGATGCGGTCCAGCCGGATGTGCGCCGCGCGACGGAAGAACAGGCCGGTACGGATGCGCAGTTCGGTGTCGGTCACCAGATAGCTCGTCATCCACCAGGACAGGAAGCCGTACGCCGCCGCCACCAGCAGCACCACCGCCAGCGCGGCCAGCAGCCAGGCGGGGGTCAGGGACTCCACACCCCGCCGGGCCCGCTCCGGGTCCTGTACGGCGAAGGCCAGCAGCGCCGCCACCGGCGCCCAGGCCCGCCGCCACGGCGTGACCGGGTGCAGCCGCCTGCCCTCGGGACGTTCCAGCAGCGCCATCACAGCCCCGCGGAGCGGGCCTCGCCCAGCTCGGTGAGCCGCTCGCGCAGCCGCTCGGCCTCCTTCGGCGTCAGGCCGGGTATGTGCGCGTCGGTGGTCGCCGCGGCGGTGTGCAACTGCAGCCGGGCCAGCCCGAAGTGCCGCTCCAGCGGCCCGGAGGTGACCTCCACCAACTGCATCCGGCCGTACGGCACGACGGTCAGCTCGCGCCAGATCACCCCGCGGCTGATCAGCAGCTCGTCGGCGCGCTCGGCGTAACGCCAGGACGCCCAGTTGCGGGCCAGCGCCCGCCAGCCCCAGGCCGTCGCCGCCGCCGGCACCAGCGCGCCGGCCGCCCAGCCCGGGCCGGCCAGTACGTACAGGAGCAGGCCCAGTACCGCGGCGAGCGGGAGGAGCACGGCGGCCAGCACCGTTCTGCGCATCCGCAGCAGGCCCCGCTCCACACCGCGCCACGACTCGTCCCCGCCGGTGCGCTCCGCGGTGTCCGGCGGTCCTTCGGCTGGCAGGCTCATACCGGCAAGAGTAGGCGGGAGCGGCGCCCGGCCGCGCGGGGCGCCGCGCGCTGCTGCCAGACTGGGACCATGACCCAGCCCGGCACGGCCACCGAGCACACCGAGCACACCGAGACGACCGTCGGCGTCGGAGGCGCGGCGGAGAGCACCGACATGGTGCTCAACATCGGCCCCCAGCACCCCTCCACCCACGGTGTGCTGCGGCTGCGGCTCGTCCTGGACGGCGAGCGGATCACCACCGCCGAGCCGGTGATCGGCTACATGCACCGCGGTGCCGAGAAGCTCTTCGAGGCGCGTGACTACCGGCAGATCATCGTGCTGGCCAACCGCCACGACTGGCTGTCGGCGTTCTCCAACGAACTCGGTGTCGTCCTGGCCGTCGAGCGGATGCTCGGCATGGAGGTGCCCGCCCGCGCGGTGTGGGCGCGGACCCTCCTGGCGGAGCTCAACCGGGTCCTCAACCACCTGATGTTCCTCGGCTCCTACCCCCTGGAACTGGGCGCGATCACACCGGTGTTCCACGCCTTCACCGAGCGCGAGGCGCTCCAGCGGGTCCTGGAGGAGGTCTCCGGCGGGCGCATCCACTACATGTTCAACCGGGTCGGCGGCCTCAAGGAGGACCTCCCGGCCGGCTGGCTCGGCCGCACCCGGCAGGCCGTCGCCGAGGTCCGGGCGAAGACGGACGTCTACGACCGGCTCGTCCTGGGCAACGAGATCTTCCGCGGCCGCACCCGCGGGGTGGGCGTCCTGGACGCGGCCACCGTCCACGCCTACGGCGTCAGCGGCCCCCTCGCCCGCGCCTCCGGGGTGGACTTCGACCTGCGCCGCGACGAGCCGTACCTGGCCTACGGGGAGCTGGCGGACGTCCTGAGGGTCGTCACCCGGTCCGAGGGCGACTGCCTGGCCCGCTTCGAGGTGCTGCTGGAGCAGACCCACAACTCCCTCGACCTCGCCGACGCCTGCCTGGACCGCCTCGCCGAACTGCCGCCCGGCCCGGTCAACCAGCGGCTGCCCAAGGTGCTGAAGGCCCCCGAGGGCGCCACCTACGCCTGGACGGAGAACCCCCTCGGCCTCAACGGCTACTACCTGGTCTCGAAGGGGGAGAAGACCCCGTACCGGCTCAAGCTCCGCTCGGCCTCGTACAACAATGTCCAGGTGCTGTCCGAGCTGCTGCCCGGCACGCTGGTGGCCGACATGGTGGCGATCCTGGGCTCGATGTTCTTCGTCGTCGGCGACATCGACAAGTGACCGGCGAACCGGCGCCGGGACCGCGGCGCTGGCGGGAGGCCGCCGAGGAGGCCCTCTACGGGCCGGAGGGGTTCTTCGTGCGGCAGGCGCCCGCCGCCCACTTCCGCACCTCGGTGCACGCCTCGCCGCTGTTCGCGCACGCGGTGGCGGAGCTGCTGCGGCGCGTCGACGAGGTGCTGGGGCGCCCCGCCGAGCTGGCGCTGATCGACTACGGCGCGGGCCGCGGCGAACTGCTGACCGGCGTACTGGCCGCCCTGCCCGCGCTGCCCGGCGACCTGGCCTCCCGAGTGCGCGCCCACGCCGTCGAACGCGCCCCCCGTCCCGCCGGGCTGGACCCGGCGATCGGCTGGTCCGCCGAACCGCCGCACCGCGCGGCCGGGCTGCTGTTCGCCAACGAGTGGCTGGACGACGTTCCCGTGGACATCGCCGAGACCGACGGCGACGGCGTACCGCGCTACGTCCTGGTGGACGGCGACGGCACCGAGCACCCGGGCGGGCCGGTGACCGGCGCGGACGCGGAGTGGCTGGCCCGCTGGTGGCCGCTGCCGCCCGAGCCGGGCCGCCGCGCGGAGATCGGCCGCCCCCGCGACGAGGCGTGGGCGGCGGCCGTGTCCTGCCTGGACAGTGGCCTGGCCGTCGCCGTGGACTACGCCCACACCCGCGCCGCCCGTCCGCCGCTGGGCACCCTCACCGGCTACCGCGACGGCCGCGAGGTGCCGCCCGTCCCCGACGGCGACCGCGACCTGACCGCCCATGTCGCCCTCGACGCGTGCGCGGCGGCGGTCCGCCCGCCGCCCGGCCACGGACCGGCCGTACTGCTCCCCCAGCGCGCGGCACTGCGCGCCCTGGGCGTGCGCGGCGACCGCCCGCCGCTCACCCTGGCCACGGCGGACCCGGCCGCGTACGTACGGCTGCTCGGCCGCGCGGGCGAGGCCGCCGAGCTGACCGACCCGGCGGGCCTGGGCGGTTTCACCTGGCTGCTCCAACCGCGCCGGGCGCCGCTGCCTCCACCCTGGGGAGTAGGCGGCACGGACGGGGATCGCCCGCCGGGCTGACTCCCGCCCGTGCCGCGTCTGCCTACGCTGGGTGATGTGTACCGGGTATACGAGTTCATACGCAGGCATCCCACCTGGGTCGACAGTCTGTGGGCCGTGGTCCTGCTGGCGATGTCCGCCGGATGGCTCGTCTCGGTCATAGCGGCGCCGGAGCCGCCGGTGGAGCAGAGCGAGGCGCAGCTGATCGCCTCCGGGCCGATCGTCCTCGCCCTGTGCGCGGTGGTGGCCCTGCGGCGCCGCGCGCCCGAGCGGATGCTGCTGCTGACCGCCGGGGCGGGGGTGGCCGAGGTGGCGACCGGCGCGTTCCCGGTGCCGGCCAACTTCGCCATGCTGGTGATCGTCTTCACCAACGCCTCCCGGGGCAGGCGCTGGGCCTCCCGGCTGGCCCTCGCCGGCGCCCTGGTCGCGCCCACGATCTCCGCGCTCCGCTGGCCCGACGAGGAGCAGTCGCTTGCCGCGGAGATCGTCGGCACCGTCTTCCTGACCGCCACCTTCGTGCTGGCCTGGGTACTCGGCGACTCGATGCGCACCCGGCGGGCGTACTACGCGCAGCTCGAGGAACGTGCCGCCCGGCTGGAGAAGGAGCGCGAGGCGCAGGCCAAGGTGGCCGTCGCCGCCGAGCGCGCCCGTATCGCACGCGAGCTGCACGACGTGGTCGCGCACAACGTCTCGGTGATGGTCGTCCAGGCCGACGGCGCCGCCTACGTCCTGGACGCCGCGCCCGACCAGGCCAGGAAGGCGCTGGAGACCATCTCCGGCACCGGCCGCCAGGCGCTGTCGGAGATGCGGCGGCTGCTGGGCGTGCTGCGCACCGGGGAACAGGCCGAGGGCGGGGAGTACGTGCCGCAGCCCGGGATCGAGCAGCTCACCGAGCTCGTCGACCAGGTGCGCGACACGGGCCTGCCGGTGGACTTCCGGGTGGAGGGCACCCCGTGCCCGATGCCCAGCAGCATCGGGCTGACCGCGTACCGCATCGTGCAGGAGGCGCTGACCAACACGCGCAAGCACGGCGGTCCGGACGCCGGGGCGACCGTCCGGCTGACCTACGGCGCCGACGACCTGACCCTGCTCGCCGAGGACGACGGCCGCGGCGCGCAGCGGGAGCTGTACGAGATCGGCGGCCTGGACGGGCTGGGCCAGGGGCTGATCGGGATGCGCGAGCGCGTCGGCATGGTCGGCGGCAGCCTGGACGCGGGGCCGCGGCCGGGCGGCGGCTTCCGGATCAGCGCGGTGCTGCCGCTGAAGAACACGACGTGAACCGTGCGACAACCACAGGAGAGGGAACCCCATGACCGTCCGGGTGATGCTCGTCGACGACCAGGCGCTGCTGCGCACCGGCTTCCGCATGGTGCTGGACGCACAGCCCGACATGACGGTCGTCGCCGAGGCCTCGGACGGTGCCGAGGCACTGGAGAGGCTGCGCGCCGCCGCCGTGGACGTGGTGCTGATGGACGTGCGGATGCCCCGCCTGGACGGCGTCGAGGCCACCCGCCGCATCCGCGAGCGGGGCGAGGGCGGCCCCGGAAACCCCAGGGTGCTGATCCTGACCACCTTCGACCTCGACGAGTACGCCTTCTCCGCGCTGCGGGCCGGGGCGAGCGGCTTCCTGCTCAAGGACGTGCCGCCGAACGAACTGCTGGGCGCGATCCGCGCGGTCCACAGCGGGGACGCGGTGGTCGCCCCGTCCACCACCCGCCGCCTCATCGACCACTTCGCCACCCTGCTGCCCGCCGCCGGGGAGCGGCCGCGGGCCAGGGGGCTGGAGCGGTTGACGAGCCGTGAGCGCGAGGTGCTGCTGCTGGTGGCGCAGGGCCTGTCCAACGGCGAGATCGCCGCGCGGCTGGTGCTCTCGGAGGCCACCGTCAAGACGCACGTGGGCCGGGTCCTGGGCAAGCTGGAGCTGCGCGACCGGGTGCAGGCGGTGGTGCTGGCGTACGAGACGGGGCTGGTGCGGGCGGGGGGCGGTCCCGCCACGGGGTGAGGGGTGCCCTGGGCGGGCACGGGGGTGCGGGTTCTGGTGGGTGCTGGGGTCGGGGCCGGTCCGGGGCGGCCATTCCGGACGGTACGATTTACGGCCGTTGACGTGCCACGTTTCCTTGCCCGCTCATTGGCCGCAAATCGTACTTGAGTGTCCGGAACGGCCGCCCCTCCCCGTCCCCTCCCCGCCGTCGCCGAGTGCATCCCGTCGCGCCTGCGGCCCTCCACGCCCACCGGCTCGTACACGTCGGTTGACGTCCCTGGCCGCGCCACGATGCCGGCCACTCGCGCCTGCACATGAGGGCGACCAGGACGTGCCGCTGCCGTGGGGCGGGTGCCGGCCGCTCACCCGGGTCCGTGAGGGTGGCCGGGCCGACCCGGCTCTGGCTCCGGGCGGCCGTTCCGGGAGCGGGCTCGGCCCGGGGTGTGCGGCCCGCGGCCGGGTGAGTGTGCCGGGAGTGGGCCCGGCCCGGAGCACGGGCGAATCGGACCGGTAGCCGGGGGACGGCGGGAGGGGACGGGGAGGGGCGGCCGTTCCGGACACTCAAGTGCGATTTGCGGCCAATGAGCGGGCAAGGCAACGTGACACGGAAACGGCCGTAAATCGTACCGTCCGGAATGGCCGCCCCGGACCGGCCCCGACCCCAGCACCCACGGAACCCGCACCCCCGTGCCCGCCCAGGGCACCCCTCACCCCGTGCCGGGCACCCGGGCCAGGAACGCAGACAGTGCCTCGCGGACGTCCGCCGGACCCCAGCCCAGCCCGGGCGCGCCCACCGTCACCTCGGCCATCGCCGTCCCGGGCGGCCCCGGCGCCTCCCACCACCGGAACAGCACCGTCCCGTCCTCCTCCGCCTGCCGCACACCCGCCTCGGTCAGCTCCTCGGCGCCGTACGGCAGCCACACCTGGAACTGGTGGGTGTGCGGCTCCTCCGGATGGATCCGGAACCACGGCACCCCGGCCGAGGCCAGCCCCTCCCGCAGAACGCCCGCCACCGTCCGTGCGTGGGCGACGTACTCCGGCAGCCGGGGCAGCTCCCGCTCCAGCCCCACCAGCGCGGACAGCGCGGCGGGCCACTGCTGGAAGAGCTGCCCGCCGTAGCGGTGCCGCCAGGCGCGCGCCTCCTCCACCAGGTCGGGCGGCCCGGCCAGGGCGGCGCCGGAGAGCCCGCCGAGGGACTTGTAGTACGAGACGTACACGGTGTCGGCCAGGGCGGCGATCTCGGTGAGCGGGCGCCCGAAGTGCGCGGTGCACTCCCACAGCCGGGCCCCGTCGAGGTGCACCACCGCGTCCCGCTCCCGGGCCGCGGTGACGGTCTCCACCAGTTCCTCCCAGGTGGGCAGTACGAAGCCCGCGTCGCGCAGCGGCAGTTCCAGCAGCAGTGTGCCGAACGGCTCGGGGAGCTCCCGTATCTCGTCGGCGGTGGGCGTCCGCGGCTCGGCGGTCGGGTGGACGGTGTGCAGCCCGGCGAGCCGTACCAGTGCGCCCCGCTCGTGGCGCTCGGGGTGCGACATGGGATGCAGGGCGACGACGGGGCTGCCGGTACGGTCCGCCCAGCAGCGCAGGGCGACCTGCTGGGCCATGGTGCCGGTGGGGAAGAACGCGGCGGCCCCGGTGCCCAGCAGGGCGGCGGTGCGCTCCTCCAGGGCGGTGACGACGCCGTCCCCGTACAGGTCGGGGCGGCCGGCCAGGTCCCAGACCCCGGCTCCCTCCTCGGCGAGCCGGGCCAGCCACCCGGCGAGCGTCCCGCCGGCGGGGCCGTCGGCCAGTCTGCGCGGCGCGTGGTTCCACGCCGCGAACCGCCGCTCCCGCGCGGCGTCCTCGTTCGCTGTCTCCGGATCCGGGGTCATGGGCCGATCATCGCCCACCGGGACCGGAACGGCCGTACCCGGGCGTCCGCGTAGCATGGCGGTAATCGTCCGGTACCGGATCCGTCGGACTGGAACGGAAGGCCCAGCTCACGTGAACCAACACTCCTCGGGTGCCGCCGGGGACCGTCCCGCGCGCCTGACCGTCGGTGTCGTCGGCGCGGGCCGCGTCGGCCCCGCCCTGGCCGCCGCGCTCGGGCTGGCCGGCCACCGCCCGGTGGCCGCCTCGGGCGTCTCCGACGCCTCCCGCCGCCGGGCCGCGGCGCTGCTGCCGGGGGTGCCGCTGGTGGAGCCCGCCGAGGTGCTGGCCCGCGCCGAGCTCGTCCTGCTCACCGTGCCCGACGACGCCCTGCCCGCCCTGGTCGCGGGCCTGGCCGAGACCGGTGCGGTACGGCGCGGCCAGCTGCTGGCGCACGCCTCGGGCCGCTACGGCACCGCCGTGCTGGACCCGGCGACCCGGGCCGGTGCCCTGCCGCTGGCGCTGCACCCGGTGATGACGTTCACCGGCACGCCCGTGGACGTCTCCCGGCTGGCGGGCTGCCCGTTCGGGGTCACCGCGCCCGAGGAGCTGCGGATGGCGGCCGAGGCGCTGGTCATCGAGATGGGCGGGGAGCCCGAGTGGATCGCCGAGGAGGCCCGGCCGCTGTACCACGCGGCCCTGGCCGTGGGCGCCAACCACCTGGTCACCCTGGTCGCGCAGGCCATGGACCTGCTGCGCGCGGCCGGGGTCGCCGCCCCCGACCGGATGCTCGGCCCGCTGCTCGGCGCGGCCCTGGACAACGCCCTGCGCTCCGGTGACGCCGCGCTGACCGGCCCGGTCGCCCGGGGCGACGCGGGGACGGTCGCCGCCCATGTCGCCGAACTGCGCCGCCACGCCCCGCAGGCGGTGGCGGGCTATCTGGCCATGGCCCGCACCACCGCGGACCGGGCCCTGGCCAACGGCCTGCTCAGGCCGGAGCTGGCCGAGGACCTGCTGGAGGTCCTCTCCGACGGGGGGAACCGGTGACCGGAGGAACCGTGGAACGAGGGGGCCGGGTCGTGCCCGTACCGCGTACCGCCGCCGAACTGCGCGCCCTGCCGCGCGCCGGGCGGCGGGCGGTGGTGATGACGATGGGCGCCCTGCACGAGGGACACGCCGCCCTGATCCGTGCCGCCCGCGCGGCGGCCGGGCCGGACGGCCAGGTGGTGGTCACCGTGTTCGTCAACCCGCTGCAGTTCGGCCCGGACGAGGACCTGGACCGCTATCCGCGCACCCTGGACGCCGATCTGGTGGTGGCCGCCGGGGCGGGTGCCGACGCGGTCTTCGCGCCGCCGGTCGCGGAGGTCTACCCGGGCGGGGAGCCCGAGGTGCGGATCAGCGCCGGTCCGATGGGGGAGCGGCTGGAGGGTGCCCACCGCCCGGGCCACTTCGACGGTGTGCTCACCGTCGTCGCCAAGCTCCTCCACCTCACCGCCCCCGACGTGGCGCTGTACGGGGAGAAGGACGCCCAGCAGCTCGCCCTGATCACCCGCATGGTCCGCGATCTGAACTTCCCCGTGGAGATCACGGGCGTGCCCACCGTGCGCGAGCCCGACGGGCTGGCGCTGTCCAGCCGCAACCGCTACCTGTCGGCGGCCGGGCGCACCACGGCCCTGGCCCTGTCCCGCGCCCTGTCCGCCGGGCGCGAGGCGCTCGCCGGCGGCGGCGGGCCGCGCGAGGTGCGCGCCGCGGCCGGGGCGGTGCTGGACGGGGCCCGGTCGGCCGATCCGCCGCTGGAGACCGACTATCTGGCGCTGGTGGACCCGGACGGCTTCACCCCGGTGCCGGAGGAACCCGGCGCGTACGGGGGCGAGGCCGTGCTCGCCGTGGCGGCGCGGGTGGGCACCACCCGCCTGATCGACAACGTCCGGCTGCGCCTGGGGTCTCCTGCCGGGGAAACCCGAGAAACCGGGGAAACCCGAGAAACCGGGGAAACCCGAGAAAGCGGAGGAGCCCGGTGAACGACTTCGCGAACCCGCCGGCGGCCGGCCTGCGGCTGACGGCCCCGCGCGCCGGCTGGGCGATCGGGGCGGACGTGGTGGTGGTCGGCTCCGGGGTGGCCGGGCTGACGGCCGCCCTGCGCTGCGCCGCGGCCGGGCGGCGGACGGTGATCGTCACCAAGGCCCGGCTGGACGCGGGCTCCACCCGCTGGGCGCAGGGCGGGATCGCCGCCGCGCTGGGCGAGGGCGACACCCCCGGGCAGCATCTGGACGACACCCTGGTCGCGGGCGCGGGCCTGTGCGACGAGGCGGCGGTGCGGGCCCTGGTCACCGAGGGCCCGGACGCGGTGCGGCGGCTGATCGGCGCCGGGGCGCGGTTCGACACCGGCGCCTCCGGGGAGATCGCGCTGACCCGCGAGGGCGGCCACCACCGGCGCCGTATCGCCCACGCGGGCGGCGACGCGACGGGCGCGGAGATATCCCGGGCGCTGGTGGCGGCGGTGCGGGAGGCCGGTATCGAGACGGTGGAGAACGCGCTCGTCCTGGATCTGCTCAAGGACGGGCGCGGACACGCGGCCGGCGTCTCCCTGCATGTGATGGGGGAGGGGCGGCACGACGGCGTGGGCGCCGTGCACGCCCCGGCGGTGGTGCTGGCCACCGGCGGCATGGGGCAGGTGTTCTCCGCGACCACCAACCCGGCCGTCTCCACCGGTGACGGCGTCGCCCTGGCGCTGCGGGCCGGGGCGGAGGTCTCCGACCTGGAGTTCGTCCAGTTCCATCCGACGGTGCTCTTCCTGGGCGCGGGCAGCGAGGGCCAGCAGCCGCTGGTGTCGGAGGCGGTGCGCGGCGAGGGCGCGCACCTGGTGGACGCGGACGGCGTGCGCTTCATGCTCGGGCAGCACGAGCTGGCCGAGCTGGCGCCGCGCGACATCGTCGCCAAGGCCATCATGCGGCGGATGCGGGAGCGGGGCGCCGACTGCATGTACCTCGACGCCCGGCACTTCGGGGCACGGATGTGGGCGGAACGTTTCCCCACCATCCTCGCCGCCTGCCGCGCCCACGGCATCGACCCGGTCACCGGGCCGGTCCCGGTGGCGCCCGCCGCGCACTACGCCTCCGGCGGGGTCCGTACCGACCTGGCGGGCCGCACCACCGTGCCGGGGCTGTACGCCTGCGGCGAGGTCGCCTGCACCGGGGTGCACGGCGCCAACCGGCTGGCCTCCAACTCCCTGCTGGAGGGCCTGGTGTTCGCCGAGCGGATCGCCGCCGGCATCGCCCGCGCCCCGCGCCGCGCCGCCGCACCCGTGCCCGCGCCCGGTGGCGGACGGACGGTCCCGCTGCCGCCGCCCGAGGCGCGGTACGCGATCCAGCGCACCATGACCGCCGGCGCCGGAGTGCTGCGCTCCGCGGGCAGTCTGGCGCGGGCCGCCGCGGAACTGGCGGCGCTCTCCGCGGCGTCCGACGGGGTGGGCAAGCCCGCCGAGCCCGGCGTCGAGGCCTGGGAGACGGCCAACCTGCACCTCGTCGCCCGGGTCCTGGTCGCCGCCGCCCTGCGCCGCACCGAGACCCGGGGCTGCCACTGGCGCGAGGACCACCCCGACCGCGACGACGAGGTCTGGCGCCGGCATCTGGTGGTCGCTCTGCGTCCCACCGCCGAGGGCTCTACGCTCGTCGTCCGTACGACCGACTCGACCGCCTTTCCACCGGTCGCACCCGAGGAGAAGCCGTGACCCCCACACCCGACGAACTACCGCTGCTCCAGATCGGCCGCCACCGCCCGGACGAGGCGGTGAACGGCGCGGCGGGCGGCTGCGGGGACGCCTGCGGCTGCGGGGCCGGCGACGAGGACGAGTCCGACTTCGGTCTCGACCCCCTGGAGTGCGGCCTGGACCCGGACCTGGCGCGGCTGCTGGCGGACGCGGGCCTGGACCCGGTGCAGGTCGAGGATGTCGCGCACCTGGCGATCGAGGAGGACCTCGACCACGGCGTGGACGTCACCACCGTCGCGACCATCCCCGAGGAGGCCGTCTCCACCGGCGACTTCACCGCCCGTCAGGCGGGCACCGTCGCCGGGCTGCGGATCGCCGAGGCGGTCCTGTCGGTGGTGTGCACCGAGGAGTTCGAGGTCGAGCGGCACGCCGAGGACGGCGACCGGGTGATGCCCGGCCAGCGACTGCTGTCGGTGCGCACCCGCACCCGCGACCTGCTCACCGCCGAGCGCAGCGCCCTCAACCTGCTGTGCCGGCTGTCGGGCATCGCCACCGCCACCCGGGCCTGGGCCGACGAGCTGGAGGGCACCGGCACCCGGGTCCGCGACACCCGCAAGACGACGCCGGGGCTGCGCGCCCTGGAGAAGTACGCGGTGCGCTGCGGCGGCGGGCTCAACCACCGGATGTCGCTGTCGGACGCCGCGCTGGTCAAGGACAACCACGTGGTGGCGGCGGGCGGTGTGGCGGAGGCGTTCCGCCGGGTCCGCGCGGAGTTCCCCGGGGTGCCGATCGAGGTGGAGGTGGACCGGCTGGACCAGCTCGAACCCGTCCTGGCCGAGGGCGTGGAGCTGATCCTGCTGGACAACTTCACCCCGGAGGAGACCGCCGAGGCGGTGAAGCTGGTCGCCGGGCGGGCGAGGCTGGAGTCCTCCGGCCGGCTCAGCCTGGCGGGCGCCCGCGCGTACGCCGCCACCGGCGTGGACTACCTGGCGGTGGGCGCCCTCACCCACTCCTCGCCGATCCTCGACATCGGCCTGGACCTGCGCGACGAGACGCGGGAGGAGGGAAGCTGATGCTGCTCACGATCGACGTCGGCAACACGCACAGCGTCCTCGGACTGTTCGACGGCGACGAGATCGTCGAGCACTGGCGGATCTCCACCGATCCCCGGCGCACCGCCGACGAGTGGGCCGTCCTCCTCCAGGGGCTGATGGGGATGCATCCGCTGCTGGGGGTGGAGCTGGGCGACGGCATCGACGGCATCTGCGTCTGCTCGACCGTCCCCTCCGTCCTGCACGAGCTGCGCGAGGTGACCCGCCGCCACTACGGGGACATCCCGTCCGTCCTCGTCGAGCCGGGCACCAGGACCGGGGTGCCCGTCCTGATGGACAACCCCAAGGAGGTCGGCGCGGACCGCATCGTCAACGCGGTGGCCGCGGTCGAGCTGTACGGCGGCCCGAGCATCGTCGTGGACTTCGGCACGGCCACCACCTTCGACGCGGTCTCCACGCGGGGCGAGTACGCCGGCGGTGTCATCGCGCCCGGTATCGAGATCTCGGTGGAGGCCCTCGGGGTGCGCGGCGCGCAGCTCCGCAAGATCGAGCTGGCCCGGCCGCGCAGCGTCATCGGCAAGAACACCGTGGAGGCCATGCAGGCCGGCATCCTCTACGGCTTCGCCGGACAGGTGGACGGCGTGGTGGAGCGGATGGCCCGGGAGCTGGCGGACGACCCGGAGGACGTGACCGTCATCGCGACCGGCGGACTGGCCCCGATGGTGCTGGGCGAGGCCGCGGCCATCGACGAGCACGAACCGTGGCTGACGCTGATCGGCCTGCGGCTGGTCTACGAGAGGAACCGGCCCCGGAGCTGACGTCCCGGCGTCCAGGGCGGGACGGGAGCAGGGCGGGACGGGGCAGGACGGGGCGCGGCGTACGGCCGTATGCCGGGTGTTCCGGGTGGTTTTCCGGCCTTTCACGTCATGTGCCGGGTTCCGTGGTCTTCCTGACGTACCGTCACGGTATGCCCATGCCATACGGTTGCCGAGGCGCCCTGGTCGTCAGCGCCGAGGAGTTGCGGGTGCTCGAAGGCGCCCTCGCGTTCGCCCTCCGGTCCGCCGGCGTCCCGGCGCCGCACGCGCCGCGCCCCGGCGCCGTACGGCCCGAGGCGGCGCGGGAGTACCGGCGGCTGGCGGGGGCCCTGGCGGAGGCGGCCCGGGAGGCGCGGCGGCTGCGGGCGTTCCTGCTGGCCGACCTGGACCGCCACCGCGCTGCGCTGCCGGGCGCCGTGTCCGGCTATCTGACGCTCCTGGAGGAGGCCCTGGCGCTGGACTGCGTACCGCGCCGGGCCGATGTGGAGGCGCTGCGCGGGCTGTGTGCCGAGCCGGCCGGGGCGGCGGAGGGGGAGCGCCGTGCGGGGCTGCTGCGCCGCTGCGAGCGGGCGGTGGCCGCCCGGTCCGCCCCGGCCCGCCAGGCGCCCGTGCCGCGCCCGTCCGTGCCGTCGCGGCGGTCCCTGCCGGTCTGACGCGCGGGGGCGCCGGTTAGGCTGGGAGACCCGGGACCGAAGGAGGCTGACCGGCATGGAGTACATCGCCGCACTCACCCCGTCCGCGGTGATGGCCGTGGCCTTTACCGCGCTCATCGTGACGATCGTCAAGAACCAGGGCGGCGCCAACAAGGCCAAGGAGGACGCCGCCGTGGACGCCATGGCGCGGGCCGAGGCCGCGCGGGGCGCGTCGCGGAGCGGCGGCGAGGAGCGTTAGACGGCGGCAGCCGCAGCCGGCGGGAGGCGTGCGCCGCGGGGACGTACCGGACGTGTCCCGTGGCGCACGCCTCTTCCGTGTGCGGATGCCCGTGGGCCCCGGTGAGGCCTCGCGGGTGTCCCGCGGTCCGGCGGACCGGCCGGTGAAGCGGGGCATGCCGGGCGTTTCGCCCATACGGGACTATCGTTATTCCCGTGCCCCGGCCACTCGGAGAGTTGGAAGACGCGGTGATGACACGGGTATGGCGGTGGAACCGCCCGGTCACGGTGCGAGAAGTGCTGGACGACCTTCGGCGGGAACGGCCGGTCGCATACACCACCGTCATGACCGTAATGGACAACCTCCGGGAGAAGGGCTGGCTGCGGCGCGAGCGGGAAGGCCGGGCCTATCGATATGAAGCCGTCTCCACCCGGGCCGCCTACTCCGCGGCACTGATGAACAACGCATGGTGCACGAGTGACAACCCCGCCGCGGCGCTTGTGGCGTTCTTCGGGATGATGTCGGCGGAACAGCGGGAAGCCCTGCGGGATGCCTTGCGGGTCGTGCAGCCGGAAGGCGTGCATCTCGACGCCCCCGGGGGAAGCGGCGGGGCTTCGGAGCGATAGCGTCCGGACATGCCAGAAGCACCGGGCCCGGTAAGCGAGGTCACCGTCCGCCGCGCGAGAACCGGTGATGTGCGTGCCGTGCGCCGCCTCATCGACACGTACGCGCGCGATCGCATCCTGCTCGACAAACCGATGGTGACGCTTTACGAGGACATCCAGGAGTTCTGGGTCGCCGAACGCGACCACGACGCCCGGGTGGTGGCCTGCGGCGCCCTCCACGTCATGTGGGAGGACCTGGCCGAGGTCCGTACGCTGGCAGTCGATCCCGCGCTCAGGGGCGCGGGGGTGGGGCACCTGGTGCTCGAGAAGCTGCTGCAGACCGCGCGCCGGCTGGGAGTGCGACGCATTTTCTGTCTCACCTTCGAAGTGGACTTCTTCGCCCGGCACGGCTTCACCGAGATCGGTGAGACTCCGGTCGACGGGGATGTCTACAGCGAGCTGCTGCGTTCCTATGACGAGGGGGTGGCCGAGTTCCTCGGTCTCGAACGGGTGAAACCCAACACCTTGGGCAACACACGGATGCTGCTGCACCTATGAGCCGCCGGCACCGTGTGGCCTATGTCCGAAAGGTCCCGCCAATCCGGCCGGATCCGCCGGGCAAACTTCCCCGGGGGTTTGTGTTTTCCCCGAAAAAGCGGTTTGCTTTCGTCGTCAGCATCAGTAATCGGTTTTCGATGACTGACCGCACACGACGAATGGGAGTAACCGGTGGCGCAGAAGGTTCAGGTCCTTCTTGTCGATGACATCGACGGCGGTGAGGCGGACGAGACGGTGACGTTCGCCCTTGACGGCAAGACCTACGAGATCGATCTCACCACCGCCAATGCGGACAAGCTCCGCGGCCTGCTCGAGCCCTATGTGAAGAGCGGCCGCCGCACCGGTGGCCGTACGGCCCGCGGCAAGGCCCGTGCGGCCGGTGGTGGCGGCAGCCAGGACACCGCGAGGATTCGCGCCTGGGCCAAGGAGAACGGCTACGAGGTCAACGACCGGGGACGAGTCCCCGCCAACATTCGCGAGGCCTACGAGAAGGCGAACGGCTGAAAGTCGCGTGCGGTGGCGTTCCGCCGCCGTACCCGCCGGAACGGCCGTTCCGTACCGGCCGGGGCACCGGCCGGAGCCGTTCCGCGACCCCGCCCGGGAGGCCGCGGCCGCGCAGCGGCCTCCCGAGGGCCGTGCGCGGGCCGGGCCGCGCTCCCGGTCACACACCGCTTCCACCCATCACCCGCAGTGTCGGGATGTCGTGGTTGAGCGGGCGGCGTCCGCCGCGCAAGAGTGTTCGCCAGTAGCGGATGCGCCCCCCGTGCCCCGCATGGACTGTCAGTGTCCCGGGGTAAGAAGTCGGTGAGGAAATCCCACGTGGAACGGGGGTGCGGCACCGGCGATGGAGCGGTGGACGGGCGTGTCGGCCGTGAGGCGTTCGCCGTCGGCGTAGTGGAAGCGGGCGGATATGTCTGGCCTGCGGGAACATCGTCTCGCACCATCGGGTTGGAACTGTTGTCGGCTGTCCGGGACGAGGGCGGGAAGGCGTACAGCTCATCTCCGCCCCTGCGCGGGGGCGATCCGGACGGGTGTCGGCAGTCGGAACGAGCGGTCCCCGCTTGCGGGACTAAGCTGCGGAAGGACAGGGAGGGGACCGACCCCTTACTGCCTGACCGCTCTGAGGAGCGATTAACGATGTTCGAGAGGTTCACCGACCGCGCGCGGCGGGTTGTCGTCCTGGCTCAGGAAGAAGCCCGGATGCTCAACCACAACTACATCGGCACCGAGCACATCCTCCTGGGACTGATCCACGAGGGTGAGGGTGTCGCCGCTAAGGCCCTGGAGAGCCTCGGGATTTCGCTCGAGGCGGTCCGCCAGCAGGTGGAGGAGATCATCGGCCAGGGCCAGCAGGCCCCGTCCGGCCACATCCCCTTCACCCCCCGTGCGAAGAAGGTCCTGGAGCTGTCGCTCCGCGAGGCCCTTCAGCTCGGCCACAACTACATCGGTACGGAGCACATCCTGCTCGGCCTGATCCGCGAGGGCGAGGGCGTCGCCGCCCAGGTCCTCGTGAAGCTCGGCGCCGACCTGAACCGGGTGCGGCAGCAGGTCATCCAGCTGCTGTCCGGCTACTCCGGGGGCAAGGAGACCGCCGCCGCCGGCGGTCCCGCCGAGGGCACGCCCTCGACCTCCCTGGTGCTGGACCAGTTCGGCCGCAACCTCACCCAGGCCGCCCGCGAGTCCAAGCTCGACCCGGTCATCGGGCGCGAGAAGGAGATCGAGCGGGTCATGCAGGTGCTGTCCCGCCGTACCAAGAACAACCCGGTCCTCATCGGCGAGCCCGGCGTCGGCAAGACGGCGGTCGTCGAGGGTCTGGCCCAGGCGATCGTCAAGGGCGAGGTGCCCGAGACGCTCAAGGACAAGCACCTGTACACGCTGGACCTGGGCGCCCTGGTCGCCGGGTCCCGCTACCGCGGTGACTTCGAGGAGCGCCTGAAGAAGGTGCTCAAGGAGATCCGCACCCGCGGCGACATCATCCTGTTCATCGACGAGCTCCACACCCTGGTGGGTGCGGGCGCCGCCGAGGGTGCGATCGACGCCGCCAGCATCCTCAAGCCGATGCTGGCCCGCGGTGAACTCCAGACCATCGGCGCGACGACGCTGGACGAGTACCGCAAGCACCTGGAGAAGGACGCGGCCCTGGAGCGCCGCTTCCAGCCCATCCAGGTCGCCGAGCCGTCGCTGCCGCACACCATCGAGATCCTCAAGGGGCTGCGCGACCGCTACGAGGCGCACCACCGGGTGTCCATCACGGACGCCGCCCTGGTGGCCGCCGCGCAGCTCGCCGACCGCTACATCTCGGACCGCTTCCTGCCCGACAAGGCGATCGACCTGATCGACGAGGCCGGCTCCCGGATGCGCATCCGCCGGATGACCGCTCCGCCGGACCTGCGCGAGTTCGACGAGAAGATCGCGAACGTGCGCCGGGACAAGGAGTCCGCGATCGACGCGCAGGACTTCGAGAAGGCCGCTTCCCTGCGGGACACCGAGAAGCAGCTCCTCGCCGCGAAGACGAAGCGGGAGAAGGAGTGGAAGGCCGGCGACATGGACGTCGTCGCCGAGGTGGACGAGGAGCTGATCGCCGAGGTCCTGGCCACCGCCACGGGCATCCCGGTGTTCAAGCTCACCGAGGAGGAGTCCTCGCGCCTGCTCCGCATGGAGGACGAGCTGCACAAGCGCGTCATCGGGCAGGAGGACGCCATCAAGGCGCTGTCCCAGGCCATCCGCCGTACGCGGGCCGGTCTGAAGGACCCCAAGCGTCCCGGTGGCTCGTTCATCTTCGCCGGCCCCTCGGGCGTCGGTAAGACCGAGCTGTCCAAGACGCTGGCGGAGTTCCTCTTCGGCGACGAGGACGCGCTGATCTCCCTCGACATGTCGGAGTTCAGCGAGAAGCACACCGTCTCGCGGCTGTTCGGCTCGCCCCCCGGCTACGTCGGGTACGAGGAGGGCGGCCAGCTCACGGAGAAGGTGCGCCGCAAGCCGTTCTCGGTCGTCCTGTTCGACGAGGTCGAGAAGGCCCACCCGGACATCTTCAACTCGCTGCTGCAGATCCTGGAGGACGGTCGGCTGACCGACTCCCAGGGCCGGGTCGTGGACTTCAAGAACACCGTCATCATCATGACGACCAACCTCGGCACCCGGGACATCTCCAAGGGCTTCAACCTGGGCTTCGCCGCCCAGGGCGACACGAAGACCGGCTACGAGCGGATGAAGAACAAGGTCAACGAGGAGCTCAAGCAGCACTTCCGGCCGGAGTTCCTCAACCGTGTCGACGACACGGTGGTCTTCCACCAGCTCACCGAGACCGACATCATCCAGATCGTCGACCTGATGGTCACCAAGGTGGACGAGCGGCTGAAGGACCGTGACATGGGCCTCGAGCTCGGCACGGAGGCCAAGAAGCTGCTCGCCAAGAAGGGCTACGACCCCGTCCTGGGCGCCCGGCCGCTGCGCCGGACGATCCAGCGGGAGATCGAGGACATCCTGTCGGAGAAGATCCTCTTCGGCGAGCTGCGCCCCGGTCACATCGTGGTCGTCGACACCGAGGGCGAGGGTGAGGCGGCGAAGTTCACCTTCCGCGGCGAGGAGAAGACGGCCCTGCCGGACGCCCCTCCGGTGGAGTCGGCGGCGGGCGGCGGCCCGAACCTCTCCAAGGAGGCGTGACGCCGCCCGGCGCGCAGGCGCCGGGCAGGCAGCACCGAGCCACATGAGGCGGCCCGGGACCGTTCGAACGGTCCCGGGCCGCCTCATGTGTGCGGGGGCGGGATCAGGGCTTGCTGCGGACCTCGACGCCGGCGGGGACTCCGCCGAGGAGTCGCCCGACTCCGGGGGCCACCACCAGGACCCGCAGCCGGGGAAAGGCCGAGAGCCATGAGAAGTCCAGCGACCCGGAGAAATCCCCCAACCACAGGTGTGTCGTCAGCGACGCGGAGGAATCCCCCAGCCACAGATGCGTCAGCCGGTCCGGGCCGATGTGCTCGGTCAGCACCCGGAGGTCCGGATCGCCGGTGGGCACGTACTGGATGCGGGAACGGCCTCCCAGCGCGCGCAGGGCGCGGAGGTCCTCGGCACTGTGCGCGGAAAAGTACAGCCCGTCCTCGTCGAGGTGGGCGAGGACCTCCTCGGCGTAGGTGGCGCGGTCGAAGCGGTGCCAGGACCAGGCGAGCTGGCGGCGCACGTCGAGTGAGGGATGGTCCCGGTACCGGACGAGCAGGGGGAGAGCCGCGTCGGTGCCGATCCGGGTGGCGGTGACGACGACCGCCTCCGCCACCTCGTCCGCAAGGCCCTCGGGGCCGGGCAGCAGCTCCAGGACGAGCGAGCCGCCGAACTCGGCGAGGGCGAGAGCGGTGGGGCGATGCTGCGGCGGCAGCAGCTCACCGGCGAAGGAACGGACCCGGTTCCGTACCGCCGGGTCCAGCTCGGTGGCCTGCTCCAGGCAGGCCAGGGCCAGCAGTGCCCGGCGGACGGTCGTGCCGACCGTGGTGAGATCGAGCAGGCCGTCCAGGATGCGGGCGCGTTCGTCCGGTCGGGCGTGGGCGACGGCCATCCGCACCACGTCCTCCAGTTCGGTCCGGCCCGCGTTGTCCACCAGCCACGGGAAGTCGCGGGCCTCCACCAGCGCCCGGGCCGCCAGGTAGTCCTGGAAGGTGCGGTGGACGAAGTCGAGCTGCCCGGCCACGGGCTCGCGCAGCAGGCCGCTGCGCTCCAGCAGGTACCGCAGCACCTCCTCCGGGCCCGCCTCGATGTACGCCATCATCGGCAGCACGCCTTCCAGGACGGCCAGCGCGTCCGCGCGGTCCATCTGGGCGCGGTCGTTGCGCACCATCCAGTACGCCAGCTTCTGCAGCAGGGTGAGCTGCGGTTCCTTGGCCAGCCGCAGATCACCGTCCCGGTGCATGCCGCGCTCGGTGTCGCGGCGCTCCAGCAGCATCGACAGCGCCGCCTCGTACAGGTCCTTCCGGCCCTGCGGCAGGAAGCCCCGGCGCTCGCGGTGCAGGGCGCACAGCAGGCCGCACATCAGCGGGTTGGTGGCCAGCCGGCCGAGGTCCTGCTTGGTGCGCAGGGCGGCCAGCAGGGAGCGGGCCGCCTCCGGCTCCGCCCCGGCCGCGGCGTGCCAGCGCGTCACGAACGCCGCCACGTCGTCGCGGTCCATCGGTGTCAGGGTCAGCTCGCCGAAGCCCTGGGAGGCCAGCCACTCGTCGCGCACCGCCGAGGGGCGGGAGGTGACCAGCCACAGGTTGTCCGGGTAGGCGCCGAGCAGGTCGTCCAGCCGGCGGCGGGTCTCCTCGCGCTCCCGCTCGGGGACCTCGTCCACGCCGTCGACCAGCAGCAGTCCGCGCCCGTCCGCCAGCACCCGGTCCGCCCAGCCCGGCGGCTGGGCCCCGGCGAGCGGGCAGCGCACCGCTTCCAGGAAGCGGTCGGGGGTGGGCAGCCCGCCGGTGGCGGCGAAGGCGCGCAGCGGGAGGACGAAGGGAACGCGGCCGGTGAGCTCCGGGTGCGGCGCGCCCGCCGCGTCTCCCGCGTCCGCCGGCCGTGCCGCCGTCACCGCGAGCCACTGCACCAGTGTCGTCTTGCCCGAGCCGGCCACCCCGCGCAGCAGCACCCGGGAGCGGCCGGTGAGGATCCGGTCGGTGCGGACCGGGACGGGCTGCTCGCCCGCGCCGTCGTCCCGGCTCGCCTCCAGGGACAGGAAAGCCGTGTCCAGCCGCCACTCGCGCGAGTGCGCCAGGTCCAGACCGTAGATCGTCAGACGGCTGTGCTTGCGGGCGACGTAGTCGGCGTACCGGCGCTCGAACGCCGCGTCCTCGGCGGAGCGGGCGGCCAGCGCGCGAGCCCTCCCGGCCGCCGGGGACAGGCTCGCCTCCAGTGCCGCCAGCCGCCGGGTCTGCTCCACCAGGGTGCGGGGGATGAACGTGGAGCGCTGGGTGAAGAAGTGCAGGAGCTGGCGGCAGGCGGCCTCCAGCAGTACGTCGTGCAGGACGGCCGCGCCCTCGGCCAGGTCCCGGGTGGGTTCCCCGGCCGCCGCACGCAGCCGCCGGGCCAGTTCCCGCTCGCCCAGCTCGACCGCCTGCGCGTCGTCCATGTCCAGGTCGCCCAGCGCGTACAGGGTGCGGGCCAAGGCGTGGGCGACGGCCCGCTCCTCGTGGCCGGGCAGCCGTTCGGCCGCCGGGAGCGGCTCGGTGGCCCGGGCCAGCAGCTCGTCCGCGAGCTTCGCCAGCTCCTTCTCGCCCAGGGCGCGCTTCTCGCCCCGGAAGGAGAGCCGGCCGCTCAGCCGCACCGGCCGGTCGGCCAGTCCCGCGCCCGGGCCCTCCCGCACCAGCAGCTTCCCCACCAGCGGCGCGACGGCGCTCGCCGCCAGCCGTGCCCCGACAGTCGCGGCGTCCATGATTCCCCCCGGGAGATTTCTCGGGTTCTTCCCGGGGAGATCGTAGGGCCGGCTGTCAGGGCCGTGTGCGAGCGTCGGACAGCTGGGTTCGGGGAGCGTGATTGCGGAGAAGCAAGGGGGTGGGGGCACTGCTCGCGGCGGGCGAGAGCACGGGTCCACGACCGGCTTCGGGAGCACATCATGATCAAGGGAATGTCCGCGGTCACCGTCTGGTCCACCGACCAGGACCGGGATCTGCGGTTCTTCGTCGAGAAGCTGGGCTTCGAGCCGCGCGGTGACATCACCGTGGGCGGCACGCGCTGGGTCACGGTCGGTGTCGGGGGTCAGCCGGACGTCGAGCTGACCCTGGTGCGCACGGACGTCCCCGGCCTCGACCCGGAGTCGGTCGAGGCCCTGACGAGACTGGTCGGCAAGGGGGTGCTGGGCGCCGGGGCGCTGCGGACGGACGACTGCCGCGGCACCTACGAGAAGCTGAGGGCGCGGGGCGTGGAGTTCGTCCAGGAGCCGCGGGAGCGGCCGTACGGCATCGAGGCGGTCTTCCGGGACACCTCCGGCAACCGGTACGCGCTGACCCAGCGCCGCGAGGACTGGCTGGATCCGAGCAAGGAGTGGTCGGAGATCTGCGACTGACGGCGGGCGCCCACCGCGTGAGCCGCCTCCCGTACGGGCGCCCCGCCCCGCCCCGGGCCGGGGCGGACTCACACCGGACGGGCGTCCGGCGGCGTCTGGGGGAGCCACAGGGCCGCCACCGCGCCGTTCGGCCGGGCGTTGCGGAAGGTGAGCCGGGCGCCGAGCACCCGTGCCTGCCCCACCGCGATCGTCAGCCCCAGACCGTGCCCGCTGCCGCGGTCCGGGCTGCCGGTGCGGAACCGGCTCGGTCCTTCGGCCAGCAGCTCCCCGGGGAAACCGGGGCCGTGGTCGCGCACCCGGATCCGGCGGCCGTCGACCGCGACCTCGACGGGACCGCGGCCGTGGCGGGCGGCGTTGGCGAGGAGGTTGCCGAGGATGCGCTCCAGCCGGCGCGGGTCGGTCGTCACCACGGACTCCCGCACGACGTTCAGCCGCGCGTCGGGCGCCATCGCGTGCACCCGGCGCGCGACGAACTCGCCCAGCGCCAGTTCCTGGAGTTCGGCGCGCTCGGCGGCGCCGTCCAGCCGGGCGACCTCCAGTACGTCCTCCACCAGGGTGCGCAGCGCCTGGGCCCGGTTGCGGACGAGTTCGGTGGGGCGGCCCGGGGGCAGCAGTTCCGCGGCGGCGATCAGGCCGGTCACCGGGGTGCGCAGCTCGTGGGCGATGTCGGCGGTGACCCGGCGTTCGGCCTCCAACCGCTGCTGGAGCGCCTCGGCCATCCGGTCGACGGCGCGGGCCAGCTCGTCGGTCTCGTCGCGCACCCGGTCGCCGATCGAGTCCCGCACCCGTACCCAGGTCTCCCCCTCGGCCACCTGGCCCGCCGCCGCGGCCGCCTGGCGCAGCCGGCGGGAGAGCCGTCCGCCGATCAGCACACCCAGCACCGTGCCGCCCAGCACCACCGCCACCGAGCCGAACACCAGCGCCCGGTCGAGGTCGGCGAGGACGGTGTAGCGGTCGGTGTAGCGGGTGCGCAGGGAGAGCACCCGGCCGTCGGGCAGCAGGGTGGCCGCCCAGACGTCGAGGTACTCGCCGTGGCCCTCCATCACGAAGGTGGCGCGATCGCCCCCGGCCACGGCCTCCCGCAGCGGCTCGGGCAGGCCGGGATCGTCGATCTCGGCGCCGAGGGAGATGCGGCCCGTGGACTCGTGAACCCGCTGGACGGTCAGCAGCCGCTCGTCCTGGAGGTCACGGCTGCTGTCGATCATCGAGGACTGGGCGGCGCCGTGCACCAGCAGGCTGAGCACCAGCGCCACCAGTGCGCCGACGATGGCGATGGCGGCGCTGAGCTTCCAGCGCAGTCCGGTGCGCGGCACCCACCGCCGGCCGCGGCGGGCGGTCTCCCGCAGCGGCCGAAACCGGGGGAGGGTCTGGAGCAGGCGCCGCTGCGGGCGCGGACCGATGAGCAGATCCAGCGGGTCCATCCGCCGCTCAGCCCCTCAGCTTGTAGCCGAAACCGCGGACCGTCTCTATGCGCCGCTGTCCGATCTTGCCGCGCAGCCGCTGGACGTGGACGTCCACCACCCGGGTGTCGCCGCCCCAGTCGTAGTCCCACACCCGCTCCAGCAGCCGGTCGCGGCTGAGCACCGTGCCCGGGGCCGCGGAGAACTCCAGCAGCAGCCGCATCTCCGTCGGGGTCAGCGGCACCGGCGCGCCGTCGCGCCGCACCTCCATGCCCTCGGTGTCGATCTCCAGGTCACCGAATCGCAGGGTGCCCGGGGCGCCGTCGCCGCCGTCCTGCCCGGCGGACGCGGTCGTCGCGTGGTCGAAGCGGCGCAGTACCGCACGGATGCGGGCGACCAGCACGGTGCTGTCGAACGGCTTGGTCACGTAGTCGTCGGCACCGGCCTCCAGACCCAGCACCACGTCGATGGAGTCCGCCCGCGCCGACACCATGATCACCGGCACCAGCGACTCCTCGCGGATCCGGCGGCACAGGCTCACTCCGTCCAGGCCCGGCAGCATCACGTCCAGCAGGGCGATGTCGGGGCGCCGGGAGCGGAACGCCGCCAGGCCGTCCAGGCCGTCGGCGGCGGCTGTCACGGTGAAGCCGTTGCGCTCCAGGGAGAGCTGGGTGGCCTCCCGGATGACGTCGTCGTCCTCCACGAAGAGCACATGTGTGTCGGCCATCGGCTCCGCTCAACCCCCCTGGTCCGCTCCCGGACCGGTTCTGCTTCTCGTCGTCCCCGTCGTCCCCGTCGTCCCCGTCGTCCCCGCGCCGTCCGTGCCGGTGAGCTCGCCGGGCACGTCCTCGACGACCGTCCGCCGGGGCTCCGGCTCCGGCGTGATCAGCTCACCGGAGGGCCGGTGCCTGCGCGCCAGTTCGACGAACCGGTCCTGCCGCCAGCCGTAGCTGACCACATAGTGGCCGGAAGGGCAGCACGCCGGGTCGCCCTCCGCGTAGACCTGGTGGGTCACGTCCAGCAGGGCGCCGTCCGTCTCGGCACGCACGGGCGGGGTCTCGTCGGCGAAGACACCGATGTACTGCCCGTTGGAGCTCTGCCGGTAGACGTAGCTGCCCAGACCCATGTTGTCGGTGCAGTCGAAGACGTTGATCACGATATCCGGTCCGTGCTCGTCGCCGGTCAGCCTCCCGTACGCCACGTCCACCGGCCAGGTCTCGGCCGAGCAGGGCCGCAGGGCCCGTTTGACACCCTCGCCGACCTTGGGGTCCTTGCGCAGCAGGGTGAGGACGTCCAGCTCGCCGCCGGTGTTGGGCGGGCTGATGGGCTGGGCGCCGGTGGGCAGCGGCGAGGCGACCGGCGGGTGGGGCAGTGACTCCTGCGGCGATTCGGCCGGCGAGGAGGGCCATGGGCGCGCGGGCAGCGGTGACGCCTTGGAGCGCGGCGCCTCGGCGGTGGCGGTGACGGACGTCTCGATGCGCACCCCGCCGCCGCCGCTGCATCCGGTCAGCACGGCGGCCGCCAGCACGACGACGGCGGTGGCTCGCGCCACCGCCGTCCGGGTGCCGGAGGTCACCGACACCACCGGCCGTCTCCTGGCCTCACGCACCCGCCTCCTCCTCCGCTCCCGGCGGCCGCGCCGGCCCTGCCGCTTTGGTGGTCGGTGCCGTCTCAGCGCCTGCCGCTCCGGTGCCTGCCGCCCCGCTGCGCCCTGTTGCAGGCCGCGCTGCTGCCGACGGTGCTCCGGTGCCCGGAGGACCGGCCGTCCTCGTCACCGTGCTCCCGGCGGGCGCGATTCTCCAGCTCCTCGCGCAGCCGCGCCAGTGCACGGTGCAGAGTGCTCTTGACAGTACCGGGTGAGATGCCCAGTGCGGCAGCCGTCTCCTCGGTACTCAGCTGCTCCCAGTGGCGCAGCACGACCACACCGCGCTGCTTGGGGGCCAGGACCTGGAGTATGTCGAGCAGCAGGGCCCGGTCGGCGTGCTGCTCGGTGCCGTCCTCCATGCTGACCACGTCCGGCGGCATGTCGGTGGGGATCTCGTCCAGCCGCCGGGACCGCCACCACTGGGTGCGGGTGTTGATCATCACCCGGCGCAGGTAGGCGTCCGCCAGCGACTTGTCCGCGATGCCGTCCCAGTGGCCGTAGGTACGGGTCAGCGCGGTCTGCAGCAGGTCCTGGGCGTCCACCGGGTTGCCGACGAGCCGGCGGGCGCTGCGCAGCAGAGCGTCCTGCCTGGTCCGGACGTACTCCTCGAAGTCCAACGTCTGGGGCGCCGTCGCCGTGCTCATGCTGTCTCCCCCTGATCGAGCGGGTCCCGTGGTCGGCGGCCCCGCTGTGGCCGGTACGGGCAGAGACGCTATGGAGGCGGTGTTGCGGGCGGCCCCACGGTGGGAGCACGGACAGTGCACGGCTGTCCGGCGGTTGTGTAACGACCGGGGAGCGGATCCGGAACCGAGAGTGACAGCCGCTGGTCGGCGGGGCGCGGAAAACGCGCCGTGCGAACAGAGCGTGACGGAGGGGCGGACGTCGCGGCGGTACATCACCGTGAGTGCGGGAGGGGCCGGGTACGGCGGTGCGGCCGCCGTGGCGGCCGCACCGTTTCCCGGCTGTCCTTCAGCCGCCTTTCAACTGGTTCGCATCCGGCTCTGGGGAAGCCGGTAGACACCGCCCTCCAGCGGCTCGACCAGCCCGTCCGCCACCAGCCCGTCCAGGGCGCGGGACCGCTGCACCGGCTCGTCCCACACCCGGTCCAGGACGGCCCGGGGCACCGGGTCCACCGCCTCGCGCAGCACGGCCAGCAGCCTGCCGCGCACCTGGCGGTCGGTGCCCGCGTAGCTCTGGGTGCGGCGCGGCGGCCCGTCGTGCGGGGGCGAGCCCGCCCGGCGCCAGGCGCACAGGTTCATGATCGGGCAGTTTCCGCAGTCCGGCTTGCGGGCCGTGCACACCAGGGCGCCCAGCTCCATCGTCGCCGCCGCCCAGCGGGCCGCCATCGTGTCCTCCTCGGGCAGGACGGCGCGGGCGAGGTGGCGTTCGGCGGCGGTGGTGGCGGTCGGCGGGAACTCGCGGCCGCCGAAGGCGCGGGCGAAGACCCGCCGGACGTTGGTGTCCAGCACCGCGTGCCGCTGGCCGTACGCGAAGGAGGCGACGGCCGCGGCCGTGTACTCGCCCACGCCCGGCAGCGCGAGCAACTGGGCGTGTTCGCGCGGCACGTCACCGCCGTGCCGTTCCGTTATGGCGGCGGCGGCGCCGTGCAGCCGCAGCGCGCGGCGCGGATAGCCGAGCCGGCCCCAGGCGCGTACCGCCTCGCCCGGCGGCTCGGCGGCCAGGTCGGCGGGGCGGGGCCAGCGGACGAGCCACTGCTCGTACACCGGCAGCACCCGGTTGACCGGGGTCTGCTGGAGCATGAACTCGCTGATCATCACCCCCCAGGCGCCCGCCTCGGGGCGGCGCCAGGGCAGGTCGCGGGCGTGGTGTTCGAACCACTCGACGACGGGGGTGTGGAGGTCGGTGGGGGCGGGGGAGTCGGGGGGACGGAGGCCGGCCGTGGTCGGACCGGTGGGGCTGTGCTCGGATGTGGTCGCAGTCATGGCGCTTCCGATCCTGACACGGCGGAGCGCGGCAACGCAGCGGCCCGCGCCGGTGGGCGGTCGGCACCACCCGTCGTACCGTATGCCGCACCCGTTCTGCGGTATGTCGTGGCCATGGCACTCCGGCCGGCGCCCGCACCCATGGCCGCGTCCCGCGCCGCCCCGGTCCCGCTGCCGCGTCTACGGGACCGGTTCGGTACGGCCGAGCCGTACGCGCACCCGCTCCACCAGTACGGCCGCCGGCCGTACCGCCGCCCAGGCCACCAGCGGCACCACGGCCGCGCCCAGCAGGGCGCCCGCCACCACGTCGTGCGGATAGTGCACTCCCAGGAACACCCGGGAGAACGCCGTCAGCGCGGCCAGTGGCAGGACCAGCCGGCCCGCCGTCCGCCAGACGAGTACGACGGCCACCGCCGCGGCGGCCGCGACGGTGGCGTGGTTGCTGGGGAAGGACCAGTCGCCCGGCGCGGGGCAGGGGGCGATCGCGGGCGCCGCGTCCGCCACGGCCCGGCACGGCCGCTCCTGCCGTACGACCAGCTTGACGGTCTCGCTGAGGCCGTACGCCACCGCCACCGCCACCGGACCGAGCAGGGCCCGGGCGAGCACCCGCGGCCCGGCCCGCCGCACCCGCCAGCACGCCACCGCCAGCACGGCCGCGAGCACCAGCGGTCCGCCCCCGGTGCCGTGCTCGGCGAGGGCGTGCGCCCAGCCGGGCGCGTCCGCGGCGAAGTCGGTGACCTCGCGGTAGAGGCCGTCGCTGCCGGCGTGCGAAGGGAATGGGACGTGGGGATCGCTGCTCATGCCCGAACGGTACGGAAAGTGTCCATGTGGTCACACGCGGACACATTCGGGCGTCGCTTCGGACAGCCGCCGGGAGGTGCCCGGCCGATCATCACAAAAGTTGTCCGCCGGTACGGCGGGTGAGGACCATGGGGCTCTTGATGTCTCGTAAGGTTTCCGCGTGGGATCTCTGCGCAAACCGGTCGGGCCCCTTCCTTCCTCGATCTACTGGCGGCGAAGGGCGGTTGTGCTTGCGCTCCTGTTGTGCCTGGCGCTGCTCGTCATATGGGCCGTCGGATCCGGCGGCCCGGGCGGTGGCGGCGGTGGCGACCAGGGCCGGGGGCGGGGCGGTGACGGAACCGTCAGCTCCATCACCCCCGGGCCGACCTCCTCCGAGTCACTGATCAGCGAACGCCCCGGCGGACGCGAGGAGGTGGGCGGCGGCACGGGCGGTACCGGCGACACGGGCGGTGGCGACACCGACGGCGCCCGGGGCGGTACGGGCTCCGGAAGCGGTGGCGCCGGTGGCGCCGGTGACTCCGGCGCGAACGGCGGCGGTTCGGACGGCTCCGGCCCGGACGGCGGCACCGGTTCGGGTGCCGGCGGCGCGGACACCGGGGTCTCGGGCGGCGCCGAGGCCGTACCGGCCGGCTCCGCACTGCCGGACTGCCGCTCCGGCTCGGCCGAGACGACACTGCGCAGCACCGAGAACCGGTACGCGCCGGGCGAGGAGCCCGTCTTCCGGCTGACCGTGCGGAACGAGGGCGACAGCGCCTGCAAGGTCGACTTCGGCGGCGGCGCCACCGTCTTCACGATCACCGAGGCCGGGGACGGAGACAGGAAGGTCTGGCAGTCCGACGACTGCTCCAAGGGCACCCGCTCGGCCCACTACCGGGTCCCCGCGGGCGGAACGGCCGTCCGCACCCTGGAGTGGGACCGCCGGCACAGCGATCCGGCCCGGTGCGCCACCCTGGGTGCCACCGCCAAGGCGGGCACCTATCTGGTCGAGGCCCAGGTGGCGGGGCTGGAGAAGGCCCGCACCTCGTTCGTGCTCACCAAGGACTGACGGGCCGAAGGACAGAAGGACCGCGGGACCGGCCGGCGCACCGGCGCGGGGGGCGACGGCCGGGCGCGTACCGCGCCCGGTGGGACGCGGCCGTACCGCCGCCGCACCGTACCGCCGCCGCACCGCCGCCGGGTGACCCGGCGTCAGACGTACCGCTCCAGGATCGACGACTCCGCCAGCCGCGACAGCCCTTCGCGGACCGACCTGGCCCGCGCCTCCCCCACGCCGTCGACGGTCTGCAGGTCGTCGACGCTCGCGGCCAGCAGCTTCTGCAGCCCGCCGAAGTGCTCCACCAGCCGCTCGATCACGGCGTTCGGCAGCCTGGGCACCTTCGCCAGCAGCCGGTAACCGCGCGGCGAGACCGCGGAGTCCAGCGTCTCGGGCGAACCGCTGTACCCCAGCGCCCGCGCCACGGTGGGAAGTTCGAGCAGCTCGGTGTGGGTCAGCCGGTCCAGCTCGGCCAGCGCCTCGCCGACCGTGCGGGACCGCTTGGCGCTCGGCTCGGGCACGTAGTCGCGGGCGACCAGCTCACGCTCGGGCTCCACACCCGCGATCAGCTCGTCGAGCTGGAGGGAGAGCAGCCGTCCGTCGGTGCCCAGCTCCACCACGTACTCGGCGATCTCCGTGGCGATCCGCCGGACCATCTCCAGCCGTTGGGCCACCGCGGAGACGTCGCGGACGGTCACCAGGTCCTCGATCTCCAGCGCGGAGAGGGTGCCCGCCACCTCGTCCAGCCGCAGCTTGTACCGTTCCAGCGTCGCCAGCGCCTGGTTCGCCCGGGACAGGATCGCCGCCGAGTCCTCCAGGACCCGCCGCTGGCCGTCGACGTACAGGGCGATCAGCCGCATCGACTGACTGACCGACACCACCGGGAAACCGGTCTGGATCGACACCCGCTGCGCGGTGCGGTGCCGGGTGCCGGTCTCCTCCGTCGGGATCGAGGCGTCCGGGACGAGCTGTACGCCCGCCCGCACGATCTTGGTGATGTCCTTGTCGAGGATCAGCGCGCCGTCCAGCTTGCACAGCTCGCGCAGCCGCGTGGCGCTGAACTCGACGTCCAGTACGAAACCGCCGGAGCACAGCGCCTCGACGTGCTTGTCCATGCCCAGCACGATGAGTCCGCCGGTGTTCCCCCGCAGGACGCGCTCCAGGCCGTCGCGCAGGGGGGTGCCCGGCGCGACCGCGCTCAGTGAGGCGCGCAACAGGCCGTCGGCGCCGGCTGCTGCCCGGTCGTTGGCTGCCACGGCACTCCTTCTGGTCGTGCGTACGTACGGGCGAGACCAGGGCAAAGTCTACCGGCGGCGGTCGGCCCCGTGTGGTGTGCTCCGCCCGGACGGGCCGAGGTGCCGGGCCGCGGGTCAGCCGTCGCCCCGTCCGGAGCCCTTTCCGCCGCCCCGCCCGGCACTCTCCTCCGCGGTCCGCGCGGACCGCGGGGGCCGTGCGGGCAGCACCCGCAGCGCCTCTCCGATGTCCGCGACCTCCTGCACCCGCATCCCGGCCGGCACCTTCCCCGGGTCGGTCGGCACCAGGGCGTGGGTGAAGCCCAGCCGCGCCGCCTCGGCCAGCCGCCGCTGCACCCCCGTGACCCGCCTGACCTCACCCGCCAGCCCCACCTCGCCGATCGCCACCAGGTTCTTCGGCAGCGGGACGTCGCTGGCGGCGCTGGCCAGCGCGAGCGCCATGGCCAGGTCCGCGGCGGGCTCCGACAGCCGCACCCCGCCGACGGTGGCGGTGTAGATGTCCCGCTTGCCCAGGGCGCTGATCCGGCCGCGCTGCTCCAGCACGGCCAGCATCATCGACACCCGGGAGTTCTCCAGCCCGGAGGTGGTGCGCCGCGGCGAGGGGATCTGGGAGTCCACCGTCAGCGACTGCACCTCCGCCACCAGCGGCCGGCGGCCCTCCAGGGTGACGGTCAGACAGGTGCCGGGCACCGGCTCGGCGCGGCGGGTGAGGAACAGCCCGGACGGGTCGGCCAGCCCGGTGATGCCCTCGTCGTGCAGCTCGAAGCAGCCGACCTCGTCGGTCGCGCCGTAGCGGTTCTTCACCCCGCGCACCAGCCGCAGCCGGGCGTGCCGGTCGCCCTCGAAGTGCAGCACCACGTCCACCAGATGCTCCAGCAGCCGCGGTCCGGCGATGGCGCCGTCCTTGGTGACGTGGCCCAC
Source organism: Streptomyces carminius (assembly GCF_002794255.1). Taxonomy (GTDB): domain Bacteria; phylum Actinomycetota; class Actinomycetes; order Streptomycetales; family Streptomycetaceae; genus Streptomyces; species Streptomyces carminius. The sequence continues at coordinate 13,562 of NZ_PGGW01000058.1, read as the reverse complement.
CAGCAGCGTGGACATCCCGCGCTCCTTGGAGGCCCGGATCAGCGCCCCGGCCACCTCCCGCACCTGCGCCATCCCGCCCGGCGCGCCGTCGATCTCGGGAGAGGCCACCGTCTGCACCGAGTCCAGGACGAGCAGCCCGGGCTTGACCTCGTCGAGGTGGCCCAGGACCGCGGCCAGGTCCGTCTCGGCGGCCAGGTACAGATGGTCGGCTATCGCCCCGATCCGGTCCGCCCGCAGCCGCACCTGCCCGGCCGACTCCTCACCGGTGACGTACAGGGTGGGGTGCTCGGCACCGGCCGCCTTGGCCGCCACGTCCAGCAGGAGCGTCGACTTGCCCACGCCCGGCTCGCCCGCGAGCAGCACCACCGCACCGGGCACCAGCCCGCCGCCCAGCACCCGGTCCAGCTCGGGCACACCCGTACCGCGAGCGGTGGCCACCTGCCCGTCCACCTGGCCGATGGGCAGCGCGGGGGACGAGACCCGGCCGGGCGCGGTGGTGCGGACGGCCGGGGTGCCGCCGCTCTCCTCGACGGTGCCCCAGGCCTGGCACTCCGGGCAGCGGCCGAGCCACTTGGCGGTGCTGTAGCCGCACTCGGTGCAGCGGTAGGCGGGACGGTCCTTCGCGGACGACTTGCGGGCAGCCATGGCCTCACGGTAGCCGGAGCGGCTGACAGCCGGTTCCGGACCGCGTCCGCCGCCGGACCCGGCCCCGGTCTCCGGGACCGGCGGCGGACGCCGCCCGGCCCGTTCCCCCGGCCCGTCTCCCGCCCGTCACCGGGCCGTTCCGTGCCGCACATCCCGTGTTCCGCCGCCGATGGTCACCCGTAAGGGTTAAACCCGCCCGAGCAGGGCCGGGGAGCCCCGGCCTTCCGCCTACGGTCGGCCGGGTGACGAACACTCGGCGCGAGCACCCCACGCACACCACCGGCGCACACCGGGCGCACCGTGGCACGCACCGCGCCGCGCCGCGGCCGGGGGAGTCCCCCGATCCTGGCACGGAGCACCTGGACGGGCTGTTCACCTACTGCCTGTCCGTCATGTGCGAGCACGAGGCGGCCGTCACCGCCCTCGGCGAGGCGCTGGCCGTCGCCGACCGGCGCCGCCGGCGCGGCCGCGCCCCGGCCGACACCGCGCTGCACCGGGCCTGGCTGTACTCACTGGCCCGGTGGGCCTGCCTGCGGCGGCTCGCCGAGCGGCCGGGGCTCCCCGAGCCGGCCGAGGTCACCGGCCCCGTCGCCACCGAGCGCCGCCGCGAACTGGCCTCGCTCGCCTGGCCGGAGGCCGCCGGAACCGGCCCCGAGCAGCGCGAGGCCCTGGAGCTGGCGGTACGCCACCAGTTGCCGGTCCACGAGGTCGCCGCCGTGCTCGGGCTGGGGCACGACGCCACCGGGCTGCTGCTGTCCAGCGGCGCCTGCGAGGTGGAGCGCACCCGCACGGCGCTCGCCGTCGTCGACCGGGGCGGCTGCCCGGCCGTCGCCCGGCTGGCCGAGGGCCGGGAACTGCTGCTGGACGGCGCGCTGCGCCGGGAGCTGGTGCGGCACGTGGACGACTGCGGGAAGTGCCGCCGTACCGCCGAGCGGGTCCTGGCGGGCGGTCCCTGGCCGGGCACCGCTCCCGCGGACGCCGGCACGCTCACCGTCCTGCGGGCGCCGGGCGACGAGGTGCGTGCCGCGATGCTCGCCGCGCAGCGCGCCCGGAACCGCCGCGCCCCGCGCTTCGACCGGCGCGGCTTCCCCGCCGGCCCGGGGGGCCGCGCCGAGCACCTCGCGCGGCTGCGCCGCCGCGCCGTGGTCGCCGTGGTGGTGGCGGCCCTCGTCACCGCTCCCGCGCTGGCCCTGTGGGCGGCGTACCGGGGCACACCGCAGGACGGCGGGCCGGGCGGCGGGACTCAGGCCTCGGCGGCCGAGCGGAGCGGCTCCGGCGGGCGGTACGGCGGCCCCCACGGGGACGGCTCCCGGCCCGGGGGCGGTGCCTTCCGGGAGGGGAGCGGCGGTGTCCGCGTCGACGTCGACGTGACCGGCGTGGACGGCCGGAAGGGCTCACCGGGAGACCCGGACCGGCCGGGGGAGCCGGGAGGACGGGGAGAACGGGGCGAACCGGGAGAAGGGGAGGCGCCGGGGCGGGACGACCGCACCGGGCCGGGCCGGCTGACCGTCGGGGCGCGGCCCGCCGGCGGCGCCACACTCGTCGTCCTCACCGCCTCGGGCGGCGAGCGGGTCCGCTGGACGGCCCGGGCGGACGCCTCCTGGCTGCGGCTGAGCCGCACCCGGGGGACGCTGCGGCCCGGGGAGTCGGTCACCGTCACGGTCACCGTGGACCGCGGCCGGGAGCCCGCGGGCGCGTGGAGCGCCCGCATCTCGGTCGATCCGGCGAAGGCGGTGGTCACCCTGCGGGGGCAGGGCGCACGGGGAGAGGGGGACGTCCCGCCACCCGCCGAGGAACCGCCGGCCGAGCCCGGGCCGACGCGGGAGCCCGCCGGGGAGCCCCCCGCCGAACCCCCCGCCGAGCCCTCCGACCCGCCACCCGCCGAGCCCTCCGGTCCGCCACCCGCCGGGGAGGCCGGTCCCGGGCCTGGTCAGCAGGACTGACCGGGCCGGTCGTCCGGCCGGCCGGTGGCGGCAACGGCGACGGCGTCCGTGCCGGCGGACACCCGGTCACCCCGGTCCGTCCCGTCCGCCTGGCCCATCCCGTCCGTCCGGTCCGTCCGGTCCGTCCGGTCCGTCCCGTCCGCCTGGTCCACCCGGTCAGCCGGGTGCGGCACCGGCGGTGCCTGCGCCGCCAGCCGTTCCTCGCACAGCCCCACCAGCCGCTCGTATCCCGCCGGGCCCATCAGCTCCGTCAGTTCCGGCCGGTACGAGACGTACACTGGCTCACCCGCGCCGTGCGCGGACGACGCGCCCGTGCACCACCAGTGCAGGTCGTGTCCGCCCGGGCCCCAGCCGCGGCGGTCGTACTCGCCGATCGAGACGTACAGCCGCTGCTCGCCGTCCGGCAGCTCCACCCACTCGAAGGTGCGCCGGATCGGGAGCTGCCAGCACACGTCCGGCTTCGTCTCCAGCGGCTCGCGCCCCTCCCGCAGCGCCATCGTGTGCAGCGCGCAGCCCGATCCGGCGGGGAAGCCGGGCCGGTTGAGGAAGACGCACGCGCCCTGGTGCAGCCGGGTCTGCCGCTCGCCGTCCTCGGTCACCTCGGTCCAGCCGCGCCCGGAGGTGCCCTCCGCGTGGAACTGCCACAGCTCGGGTGTGAGCCGTGCCACGTGCGCCGCCACGCGCTTCTCGTCCTCCTCGTCGGAGAAGTGCGCGCCCAGCGTGCAGCAGCCGTCGCTCGCGCGCCCCGCGCTGATTCCCTGGCACCCCTGGCCGAAGACGCAGTGCCAGCGGGAGGTCAGCCAGGTCAGGTCGCAGCGGAACACCTGCTCCTCGTCCGCCGGGTCCGGGAACTCCACCCACATCCGGGCGTGGTCCAGGGAGACCTCCTCGCCCGCGGCCCGGCGCCGCTCACCCCCCACGTTCCGGCCGCCGTCCGGGGCGCCCTCCGGGTCACCGCCCGGGCCGCTGTCTGAGTTGTAGGAGTTCGCCGTTTTCGTCTTCGTCACGCCCCCAGGGTATGCACCCCCGCCCGGTCCGTGGTCCTCACCCGGTCGCAGTAGCGTGGCCCCTTATGAGACTCGGTGTCCTCGACGTGGGTTCGAACACGGTGCATCTGCTGGTGGTGGACGCGCACCCCGGCGCCCGCCCCCTGCCCGCCTACTCCCACAAGGCGGAACTGCGCCTGGCCGAACTCCTCGACGACGACGGAGCCATAAGCCCCCACGGGATCGAGCGGCTCGTCGCCACCGTCCGCGAGGCGATGGAGGTGGCGGAGGACAAGGGTGTGGAGGACCTGCTGCCGTTCGCCACCTCCGCCGTGCGGGACGCCGCCAACGCCGATCTGGTGCTCCGGCGGGTGGCCGACGAGACGGGCGTGGTGCTCCGGGTGCTGTCCGGCGAGGACGAGGCGCGGCTGACCTTCCTGGCCGCCCGCCGCTGGTTCGGCTGGTCGGCCGGCCGGCTGCTGGTCGTCGACATCGGCGGCGGTTCGCTGGAGATCGCGTACGGCATCGACGAGGAGCCCGACACCGCGGCCTCGCTGCCCCTGGGCGCGGGCCGGCTCACCGCCGCCCGGCTGCCCGGCGACCCGCCCGACCCGGCCGACGTCCGCGCGCTGCGCCGCCACGTACGGCACGAGATCGCCAAGGTGGTCGGCGACTTCAGCCGGCTGGCGCCCCCCGACCGCGTGGTCGCCACCTCCAAGACCTTCAAGCAGCTCGCCCGGCTGGCGGGCTCCCCCGGCAACGGCGAGGGCATGTACACACAGCGCGAACTGGACCGCGCCGCGCTGGAGGAGTGGGTGCCCAAGCTGGTCGCCATGCCCACCGCCGAGCGCGCGCGGCTCCCCGGAGTCTCGGAGGGCCGGGCCCGGCAGTTGCCGGCGGGGGCCCTGGTGGCGGAGGGCGCCATGGACCTGTTCGGTGTGGAGCGGCTGGAGGTCTGCCCCTGGGCGCTGCGCGAGGGCGTCATCCTGCGCCGGCTGGACACCCTGGCCGCCGCCGCTCCCGCCGGCTGACGGCCGGTTGACGGCCGGGGCGGTGCCGTGAGCTTGCCCACAACCCCGCCCGTCGGGGCGCGGAACGGCCGCCGCGGACCCGGGGATCCCCGCCGCGCGCCGTAGGCTGTTCTGCGTGGTCGATCCAGCGGTGCGTTTCCCGAAGCCGGAACCGAAGGTCGCCCTGTCCACGGCCTCCGTCTACCCGGAGACCACGGCGACGGCCTTCGAGATCGCCGCACGCCTCGGTTACGACGGGGTCGAGGTCATGGTGTGGACCGATCCGGTCAGCCAGGACATCGAGGCGCTGCGCAGACTCTCCGACTTCCACGGTGTGCCGGTCCTCGCGGTGCACGCCCCCTGTCTGCTGATCACCCAGCGGGTGTGGTCCAAGGACCCCTGGAACAAGCTCCAGCGCTCCCGCGAGGCCGCCGAGAAGCTGGGCGCGGGCACGGTCGTGGTGCACCCGCCGTTCCGCTGGCAGCGCGCCTACGCCCGGGAGTTCGTCCGGGGCGTGTGGCGGATGGCCGACGAGACCGACATCCGCTTCGCCGTCGAGAACATGTACCCCTGGCGCTACCGGGACCGCGAGATGCTCGCCTACGCCCCCGCCTGGGACCCGACCGAGGAGGACTACCGCCACTTCACCCTCGACCTGTCCCACACCGCCACCGCCCGCAACGACACCCTCGCCATGGTGAACCGCATGGGCGACCGGCTGGCGCACCTCCACATCGCCGACGGCAACGGCTCCGCCAAGGACGAGCACCTGGTCCCCGGCCGGGGGACCCAGCCGTGCGCCGAGGTGCTCGAGCACCTGGCGGCGAGCGGCTTCGAGGGGAACGTGGTGGTCGAGGTCAACACCCGCCGCGCGATGTCGCCGGCCGAGCGCGAGGCGGACCTCGCCGAGGCACTGGCCTACACCCGCGCCCATCTCGCCGCCGCGTCCCGGACGGCCGGACCGTGAGCGGCGCCGGACACCCCGGGGAACCCGGACGCCCCGGGGAACCCGGACGCCCCGGACCCGCCGGCCGTACCGCCCCGCCCGTACGCCGCCGCGGCCGCCCCACGTCGGCCGCCCGCGCGGCGGCCGGGGAGGCCGCCCGGGACCGCATCCTGGCCTCGGCCCGCACCGAGTTCGCCGAGCGCGGCTACGACCGGGCGTCCATCCGGGCCATCGCCCGCGGCGCGGACGTCGACCCGGCGCTGGTCCACCACTACTTCGGCACCAAGGAACAGGTCTTCGAGGCGGCCGTCGAGGTCTCCTTCGCCCCTGCCAGGGAGGGCCTGCGCGCCCTGCCCCCGCACACCCCCGGCACCCTGGGCGGCCGGATCACCCGTTTCTTCCTCGGGGTGTGGGAGAACCCGGTCACCCGTGAGCCGCTGCTGGCCCTGGTCCGCTCGGCGGTCAACAACGAGACCGCGGCCCGGATCCTGCGCGCCCAGGTGACCCGGGAGCTGATGGCCACCGTCGCCCGGGAGCTGGACGGCCCGGACCGGGAGCTGCGGGTGGAGCTGGCGGCCGCGCAACTGGTGGGCACGGCGATCCTGCGCTACGTGATCAAGGCCGAGCCGCTGGCCTCCCTGGACGCCGGGGAACTGGCCGTCCGGCTGGCCCCGACCGTCCAGCACCAGCTGACCGGACCGGTGGGGGAGCGGCTCCGCGAAGGGTGAGCGGCAGGTGAGCGGCGGAGGTGTCCCGCGGACGCGGCGCGCACCCGCCGGGCGGAAACCGTGTCTTACGATCCGGACTTTTCGTCCGCATCCCGGTCCCGGGGGCGTACGCTCGACAGCCACGGTCCACGTATGGCCGCGCACGGCCCCGCGGAAGGTCCGCACCGGCTCACGAAGGAGTGGAGCAGCATGCCCGAGCTGAGGTCCCGTACCGTCACCCACGGCCGCAACATGGCGGGTGCCCGCGCCCTCCTGCGGGCCGCCGGCGTAGCGCGCGAGGACTTCGGCAAGCCGATCGTCGCGGTGGCCAACAGCTTCACCGAGTTCGTCCCCGGCCACACCCACCTCCAGCCGGTGGGCCGGATCGTCAGCGAGGCGGTCAAGGCGGCGGGCGGCGTCCCCCGCGAGTTCAACACCATCGCCGTGGACGACGGCATCGCCATGGGCCACGGCGGCATGCTCTACTCGCTGCCCTCCCGCGACCTGATCGCGGACTCCGTGGAGTACATGGTCGAGGCCCACTGCGCCGACGCCCTGATCTGCATCTCCAACTGCGACAAGATCACCCCGGGCATGCTGATGGCCGCGATGCGGCTGAACATCCCCACCGTCTTCGTCTCCGGCGGCCCCATGGAGTCCGGCCGCGCCACCCTCGTCGACGGCACCGTCCGCAAGCTCGACCTGATCAACGCGATCGCCGACTCGGCCGACGACTCCGTCTCCGACGAGGACATGGCCCTCATCGAGGAGAACGCCTGCCCCACCTGCGGCTCCTGCTCGGGCATGTTCACCGCCAACTCGATGAACTGCCTCACCGAGGCCATCGGCCTCTCCCTGCCCGGCAACGGCTCGGTGCTGGCCACCCACACCGCCCGCCGGGCGCTGTACGAGAACGCCGGCCGCACCGTCGTGGAGATCACCCGGCGCCACTACGAGCAGGACGACGCCACCGTCCTGCCGCGCACCGTCGGCTCCCGGGCCGCCTTCGAGAACGCCATGGCCCTCGACATCGCCATGGGCGGCTCCACCAACACGATCCTGCACCTGCTCGCCGCCGCCCAGGAGGCCGGGCTGGACTTCGGGCTGCCCGAGATCGACGCGATCTCGCGCCGGGTGCCGTGCCTGTCCAAGGTCGCGCCCAACGGCTCGTACTACATGGAGGACGTCCACCGGGCCGGCGGCATCCCCGCCATCCTGGGCGAGCTGTACCGGGCGGGCCTGCTCAACGAGGACGTGCACACCGTCCACAGCGACTCGCTGGCCGAGTGGCTCAAGACCTGGGACATCCGCGGCGGCTCCCCGTCGCCGGAGGCGGTCGAGATGTTCCACGCCGCCCCCGGCTGCGTCCGCTCCGCCAGCGCCTTCTCCCAGTCCGAGCGCTGGGAGTCGCTGGACACCGACGCGGCCGGCGGCTGCATCCGCGACGTGGCGCACGCCTACTCCAAGGACGGCGGACTGGCCGTCCTGCACGGCAACGTCGCCGTCGACGGCTGCGTGGTGAAGACCGCGGGCGTCGACGCGTCGATCCTCACCTTCACCGGCCCGGCCGTCGTCTGCGAGTCGCAGGAGGAGGCCGTCGAGAAGATCCTGACCAAGCAGATCAAGGAGGGCGACGTCGTCGTCATCCGCTACGAGGGCCCCAGGGGCGGACCGGGCATGCAGGAGATGCTCTACCCGACCTCCTTCCTCAAGGGCCGCGGCCTGGGCGCCAAGTGCGCGCTGATCACCGACGGCCGCTTCTCCGGCGGCACCTCGGGCCTGTCCATCGGCCATGTCTCCCCGGAGGCGGCCGCGGGCGGGGCCATCGCGCTGGTCGAGGACGGCGACCTGATCGCCATCGACATCCCAGCCCGCACCATCGAGCTGAAGGTGGACGAGGCCACCCTGGCCGCCCGCCGGGAGGCCCTGGACGGCCGGTACGCCCCGAAGGCGCGCGACCGCAAGGTCTCCGCGGCCCTGCGCGCGTACGCCGCGATGGCCACCAGCGCGGACAAGGGCGCGGTGCGGGACGTCGACAGGCTCGGCTGACACCCCCGGTCCGTCCGGGAACCCCGCCGTCATAATCGACACCATGAGCGAGATGCGGGAGCGCCCCGAGCCCGAGCCGATCCGTTTCTACGGCACCACCTGGGTGGACCACTCCGGTGGCTACCACGTCCGCCGGATCGCGCTCGCCCTCGGGGCGCTCGTGCTCGCCGCCGCCGGGGCCTGGGTGCTGCGGCTGGCCTACGAGGGATCGACCCTCACCGAGGGCGGGAGCGTACTCGGCACCCTGCTCGTGGTGGCCTTCGCGCTGTCCTGCTCCATGGCCTTCAGCCGCACCCTGACCAACTACACCCGCGATCCCGCCGACCCCGCCGTCCGTGACCGGCCGGACGTCTCGATGCGCTCCATCAAGGTGGTGGGCTTCCTCGGCGTCCTGCTCGCCTACGCCCTGCGCAGCCTGGTCGAGGCACCGGGCGAGAAGCCGCGCCGCGCCGAGTACGACCGGGCCGTCGAGCGGTACGAGCGCCGCAGCGCGAGCCGCGCCGCCCGCCGCGGCAACCCCGCCGCCCGCCGCGGCTCCGCCCCGCGCCGGTCCGGCCGGAGGCGCTGACGCCCCGCCGTAGCTGCCGTACCCGCCGTATCCGCCGCCCCGCGCGCCCCCGTCCCCGAAGACCTCCGGGACGGGGGCGCGCGTTTTCCGCCGCCGTCGCGCTTGACGCCGCCGACACACCGGGAGCATTATTCAACACATGATGAATTGCTCTTCCGGGGCGGCCGTCCGGGCCGGCGGACTCACCGTCGTACGCGGTGGCCGCACCGTCCTCGACGACCTCTCCTTCGAGGTCCCGCACGCCACCGTCACCGGCCTCCTGGGCCCCAGCGGCTGCGGCAAGTCCACCCTGATGCGCGCCGTCGTGGGCACCCAGGCCAAGGTCACCGGCACCCTGGAGGTCCTCGGCCACCCGGCCGGCACGGCACCGCTGCGCTCCCGCGTCGGCTACGTCACCCAGGCGCCCTCCGTCTACACGGACCTCACCGCCCGCCAGAACCTGGACTACTTCGCCGCCGTCCTCGGCCTGTCCCGCGACGAGCGCCACGCGCAGGTCGAACGCGCCCTCGCCGACGTCGACCTCACCTCGCACGCCGGCTCCCTCGCCGGAAACCTCTCCGGCGGCCAGCGCTCCCGGGTCTCCCTGGCCGTCGCGCTGCTGGGCAGCCCGGAGCTGCTGGTCCTGGACGAGCCCACCGTCGGCCTGGACCCCGTCCTCCGCCGCGACCTGTGGAACCTCTTCCACCGCCTGGCCGGCGAGCGCGGCACCACCCTGCTGATCTCGTCCCACGTCATGGACGAGGCCGACCGCTGCGAGAGGCTGCTGCTGATGCGCGCCGGCCGGATCCTCGCCGACGACACCCCCGACGCCCTGCGCGAGCACACCGGCACCGGGACGATCGAGGACGCCTTCCTCCACCTGGTCGACACCGCCCGCGCGAAGGAGAAGGAGACGGCCCGATGAACACCCGGCGCACCCTGGCCACCGCCGGCCGCGTACTGCACCAGCTCGGCCACGACCGCCGCACGATCGCACTTCTGCTGTTCGTGCCCGTGCTGCTGCTGACCCTGCTCCACTACGTCTTCGACGCCGACCGCCGCGCCTTCGACGGCATCGGCGCCTCCCTGCTCGGCATCTTCCCGCTGATCACCATGTTCCTGGTGACCTCCATCGCCACCCTGCGCGAGCGCACCTCCGGCACCCTGGAGCGCCTGCTGGCCATGCCGCTGGGCAAGGGCGACCTGATCCTCGGCTACGCCCTGGCCTTCGGCGTGCTCGCGGTGGCCCAGGCGACCCTGGCCACCGGTGTGGCGATCTGGCTGCTGGACCTGGACTTCGCGGGCTCCCCCTGGCTCCTGCTGCTGATCGCGCTGCTCGACGCCGTACTCGGCACCGCGCTCGGCCTGTTCGTCTCGGCCTTCGCCGCCACCGAGTTCCAGGTGGTCCAGTTCATGCCCGCGCTGATCTTCCCCCAGATCCTGCTGTGCGGCCTGTTCGCGCCGCGCGACAGCATGCAGCCCGTCCTGACGGCCGTCTCCGACGTGCTGCCCATGTCCTACGCGGTCGACGGCATGAACGAGGTACTGCGCAGCACCGACGTCACCGGCGACTTCGTCCGCGACGTGGCCGTCGTCGCGGGCAGTGCCGCCCTCGTCCTCGTCCTCGGCGCGGTCACCCTCCGCCGCCGCACCGCCTGACCCGGACCCGCTCCGCACCCGTCACGCGGGACACCGCCGGACGCCCTCACCGGCGAGGCAGGGCCGCGGAACCGGACCGGTGAACGCCCCTGCCCGCCAGTCGGACGCCCCGGCGGCCACCCCGCGCCGGGTGCGAGGATTGCGACGCAACCGCATACGCACCGGATCCCGGCAAGGTGAGTCCTCCCATGACCCAGAAGATCGCCATTCTCGGAGCAGGCAAGATCGGTGAGGCCCTGCTCTCGGGCATGATCCGCGCGGGCTGGACGCCCGCCGACCTCCTGGTCACCGAGCACCGCCGGGAACGTGCCGAGGAGCTGCGGACCCGCTACGGCGTCACCGCCGTCACGAACGCCGAGGCCGCCAAGGCCGCCGACACCCTCATCCTGGCGGTCAAGCCGCAGGACATGGCGGCGCTCCTGGGTGAACTCGCCCCCCACGTCCACGCCGACCGGCTGATCGTCAGCGTCGCGGCCGGCGTCCCGACCGCCTTCTTCGAGGAGCGCCTCCCCGAGGGCACCCCGGTCGTCCGGGTCATGCCGAACACTCCGGTGCTGGTCGACGAGGGCA
>NZ_PGGW01000057.1:190705-222287 GCF_002794255.1 Streptomyces carminius | reverse complement strand
CTGGGCGAGCCGGGGGCGTACCCGTACACCCGGGGCGTCTACCCGAGCATGTACACCGGGCGGCCGTGGACGATGCGGCAGTACGCCGGGTTCGGCACGGCGACCGAGTCCAACGCGCGCTACAAGCAGCTCATCGCCAACGGCACCATGGGTCTGTCGGTCGCCTTCGACCTGCCCACCCAGATGGGCCACGACTCCGACGCGCCGATCGCGAGCGGCGAGGTCGGCAAGGTCGGCGTGGCGATCGACTCGATCGAGGACATGCGGGTGCTGTTCGACGGCATCCCGCTGGGCGAGGTCTCCACCTCGATGACGATCAACGCGCCGGCGGCCGTGCTGCTGCTGCTCTACCAGCTCGTGGCCGAGGAGCAGGGCGTGCCGGCGGCGAAGCTGACCGGCACCATCCAGAACGACGTGCTCAAGGAGTACATCGCCCGCGGCACCTACATCTTCCCGCCCAGGCCCTCGCTGCGGCTGATCTCGGACATCTTCAAGTACTGCCGGGCCGAGATCCCGCGCTGGAACACCATCTCCATCTCCGGCTACCACATGGCCGAGGCCGGGGCGACGCCCGCGCAGGAGATCGCCTTCACCCTGGCCGACGGCATCGAGTACGTACGCACCGCGGTCGCGGCCGGCATGGACGTGGACGACTTCGCGCCGCGGCTCTCCTTCTTCTTCGTCGCCCGCACCACGATCCTGGAGGAGGTCGCCAAGTTCCGCGCGGCCCGCCGGATCTGGGCGCGGGTGATGAGGGAGACCTTCGGCGCGAAGAACCCCAGGTCGCTGATGCTGCGCTTCCACACCCAGACCGCGGGGGTGCAGCTCACCGCCCAGCAGCCCGAGGTGAACCTGGTGCGCGTGGCCGTGCAGGGCCTGGGCGCGGTGCTGGGCGGCACCCAGTCACTGCACACCAACTCCTACGACGAGGCCATCGCGCTGCCCACCGACAAGTCGGCCCGGCTGGCGCTGCGCACCCAGCAGGTGCTGGCGCACGAGACCGACGTGACCGCCACCGTCGACCCCTTCGCCGGGTCCTACGTCGTCGAGAGGATGACCGACGAGATCGAGGAGCTGGTCACCGGGCTGATCGGGAAGGTCGAGGAGCTGGGCGGCGCGGTGGCCGCCATCGAGCACGGCTACCAGAAGGGCGAGATCGAGCGCAGCGCGTACCGCATCGCCCAGGAGACCGACTCCGGCGAGCGGGTGGTCGTCGGGGTCAACCGCTTCCAGCTCGACGAGGAGGAGCCCTACGAGCCGCTGCGGGTGGACCCGGCCATCGAGGCCCAGCAGGCCGAGCGCCTGGCCCGGCTGCGCGCCGAGCGCGACCAGCCGGCCGTCGACGCCGCCCTGGCCGGGCTGCGCAAGGCCGCCGAGGGCGGCGACAACGTGCTGTACCCGATGAAGGAGGCGCTGCGTGAGCGCGCCACGGTCGGCGAGGTGTGCAACACCCTGCGCGAGGTGTGGGGCGCCTACGTACCCACCGACACCTTCTGACCGGCCCGGCACCGGCCCGCGCGAGGCCCCCGGCAGCCGCTGCCGGGGGCCTCGCGCGGGCCGGCCGGGTCTCAGCCGGCGGATCCGGCCGTCACAGCAGGCCGAGGCCGGTGACGATCACGGCGACCAGCACGGTGAGCGTCCAGCCGAGCGCCTGGTCGATGAGCCTGTCCCGCTCCTCGTCCGACGGTCCGCCGGTGCGGACTCCGGATGCCGCGGTCGTCGCCGCCATCGTGTGGGCCATGGGGTGTCCTCGTCTCGCGCGTGACAGGCCGGTGAACCGGCACTCCGCCGGTCTGGGCGTGGTCCGGGTGTGATCCGGGTGCGCGGCCGGGGCCGCGACTCGTCCAGCATGCGGGGGTACGCGCCGTTTAAACAGAGACGCAGCTCACTTCCCCCGCCGGGGCCCGGCGGGGTGTTCCGCCCGCGATGTGCCTTCTGTACTGGGCCGATGAGCCCCGGGGCGGTCCGCCGCCGGCGGGCGGCTGTGACGAAGCACACGTGGCGCCGCACACGTTCGCGCGCCTCACCGCACCGCGCGCACCACGGCGCGTGCCCGGCGTGCCGTGCGTCGCACGGTGGTGCTGCGGGCCAGGGGCGCCAGGGAGGCGGGGACCGCGCCGGGCAGGGCGAGTGCGGCCAGCCGGCGGCGCGCGAAGTGACGCCGGAGGCGGTCCCGGGAGCAGGCGGCCAGGAAGCGCTCGGCCTCGCCGCGCAGCTCCGGACGGACCCGCGGCCACATGCAGTAGGCCACCGCCCGCACCAGCCCGGCCAGTTCGGCCAGTTCGGCCAGTTCGGCCGTTTCCCCCGGACCGGGCGGGACGACTCCCGCCGGCTCCCCGGCCGCCAGGTCCGGCAGCAGCTCGTGGACGAGCACCGCCGGCACCCGGTCGGCGTTCTCGTACGGGACCATCCCCTCCAGCAGCGCACCGGTGCCCAGGCGGGCGGCCGGCAGCCCGTGGAGGGCGCCCGCGGTCAGCAGCGCGCCCGAGGCGCAGCCGGCCACCAGCGCCGGACGCAGCCGCTCGTACAGCGCCTCGGCGGGGGGCGCGCCCCCGGGCACGCCCCCGGGCACGCCCAGCGTCACCCCCAGTTCCCCGGCCAGCGCCGCCAGACCCCGTACCCGGTGGGCGGGGGCGGCCGGGTGCGGGGTCCAGACCACCGTGCGGTGGCCCAGCTCCCGCACCCGGCGCAGCATCCGCCCGTACAGCCGCCCCTCCTCGGCGGGCGGCAGGGCGCCCGGTGCCGCCGGGTCCTGCCCGAGCAGCAGCGCGCACCCCTCGAACGCGTCCTCCCCGGGCGCCCGCCCCCCGGCCTCGGGCACCGGCGGCTCCAGCTCCCGCGCCCACTCGGCCGCCACCGCCCGCAGCGCCGTGGCCGGTACCGCCCGCGCCGCCGTCCCGAACTCCGCCAGCAGCAGCGGACGCAGCCCGGGCAGCACGTCCGGGTGGAGCACCCGGCGCACCCGGGTGCCCGTCAGCGGGTCCAGCCTGCCGGGGGTGGGCCCGTACGCCGACAGCCCGGGGGCCAGGACGGTCAGCGGGGCGTCGGGGAAGATCCGCGCCAGCGCCCGCGCCGGAGCCGACTCCACCCGCTCCACCACCAGCTCCACCCCGGCGCCGCCCAGCCCCCACAGCGCGCGGAGCTGCCGCTCCCACAGCGGCGCGTCGTCGGCGCGCGGCACCCAGCCGCCGGGGTGGAGGGGGCGGACGACGGCGTCCCAGGACAGCACCCGGCCGAAGCGGGCCAGGGGCGGGGCGGCGCCGGGCGGCGCGGCCGGCGCGGGGACGGCCTCGGGCACGGGGGCGGCGGACGCCACCACCGGCAGCCGCTCCCGGGCCGGTCCCAGCAGCCCCGCGTCCGCGGCGGCGGCCAGCAGCGCGGCGCCGTGCGAGGTGGTGACCACCAGCAGCTGCACGGGGGAGCCGCCGTAGGGGACGGACACGCTCATCGGGAGGCCTCCGCGCGGCCGGGCGACGGGCGGCGGGACCGGCCCGTAAGCCGCGGGGGGACGGCCGCCGGCCGGCGGCGCAGCCGCCGCAGCCGCGCCGCGCGGGCGGTGTCCATGCCGTCCAGGGCGTCCGCCAGCACCCCGGCGGGCAGCCGCCGCAGGGCGGCCGCGCAGCGGGCGCGCAGGGTGCGGGCCAGCCGCGGCTCGAAGCGGTCGCCGGTCAGATGGTGGTGGAGCACCGCGCAGTAGGTGCGCACCGCCTTCGGCAGCAGCGCGGCGGCGTCCGGGTCGCGGGAGGTCTCCTCGACCAGCAGGTCGAAGGCGGGGATGAAGTCGAGCTGCCGCTCGTCGCCGATCCGGGTGAGCGAGCCGGCCACCCCGCGCCGGTAGAAGATGCCCGTCAGGCCGACCACGGCGAAGGAGGACGCCTCGCGGTGCAGCCGCCAGATCCACGGCCGGTCCTCGGCGGTGCGCAGCGCCGCGTCGAAGCGCAGCACGCCGCTCTCCAGCAGCCGCCGGTGGTAGACGCCCGCCCAGGCGTAGGCGTAGTCCACGGAGGTGGAGCGGTGCGCGGGCAGGATCGCGTCGCGCGGGTCCAGCACGGTGCCCCGGCGGCCCTCGGGGACGCGCACCAGGGTGCGGGTGCGGCCGGTGCAGCGGACGTGGTCGGTGCGGAGGAAGTCGCAGTCCAGCGCCTCGGCGGCGGCCAGCAGTTCGCGGTAGTGGCCGGGCGCCGCCCAGTCGTCGCCGTCGAGGAAGGCGAGGAACCGCCCGCGGGCGGCCTCCAGACCGGTGTTGCGGGCGGCGGACACCCCGCCCTGCTCGCCGCGGCGCACGACGACGGCTCCGGGAATGTCCTTTCCGGCCCTTTCCAGAAGATCTTCCGTGCCGTCGGTGGAAAAGTCGTCGACCAGGACGAATTCGATGCCCTCCGCCGCGTTCGCGCGCAGGCTCCGGAGCGTGTCGGGGGCGTACGGCCGAACATTGCGGAACGGCACGACGACGGAGAGATTCACCACCCGGGTGACCTTAGGTGCCCGGGTGGCGCCGGTGCCGACCGGCACCGTACGCCTCGGTGAAATCGTGGCGTACGGCAGGTGAACTCCATTGCCCAGAAGGCCGGTTGGGTTTCCGTCGGCATCCTGTTAACCAGTTGTTGTGGTCACGTTGGGCGGACAATAGGAAAGGCTTCCTAGCGTCTGCGGCGTGCCACCACGTACCGATCCTGACTCCTCGGAATCCCCGGAACCCCCGGACTCCCAGGAATCCCACGACTCCCAAGAGGCGCCGCTGCGCGTCGCCGTGCTCGCGGATTCCGACACCCGCTGGAAGTGGGGTGCGCTCACCGCGCACCGCATCGCCCCCGGCGCACGTGTCGACGGACTGCTGCTGCGCGGCCGCGCCACCCCGACCGCCCGCCAGCTCGACGAGGTCGGGGCGCGGGTGGCCGGGCTGCGCGAGGTGACGGCCGCGGAGTTCCTGCGCGCCGCCGACCGCGGGACGTACGACGTGGTGGTCCTCTCCTGCGTCGGCGGCACCGTCCAGGCGATGCTGCACGGTCTGGCACACGAGCTGAACGGGGCGGAGCGCCGCCCGGTCACCGTCACCGGCTACGTGGGCGTCGTCTACGAGAAGCTCGCCGACGGGCTGCTGCTGCGGCACGGCGCGGACGTCGTCCTGGCCAACTCCACCCATGACGCGGAGCGCTTCCGCGCGGTCTACGCGGGCGTCGGCGCCGACGCCGGCAGCGTGGTGGAGTGCGCGCTGCCCTTCCTCGGCGGCGCCCCGTACGTCCCGTGGACCGAGGCGGCCGGCCGGCCGCGCACCGTGGTCTTCGCCGTCCAGCCCTCCGTGCCCGCCTCCCGGGCCGACCGCGCGTACCTGCTGCGCCGCGCCGCCGGCCACGCCCGCGCCCACCCCGACCGCGAGGTGCTGGTCAAGCTGCGCAGCAGGCCCGGCGAGCACACCACGCACATCGAGGAGCAGCCGTACCAGAAGCTCGCGGCGCGGCTTCCCGGCGGACTGCCGCCCAACTGCCGCCTGGTGTACGGCCACATGAGCGAGGTGCTGGACCGCACCGACCTGCTGGTCACCGTCAGCTCCACCGCCGCCCTGGAGTCGCTGCACCGCGGCATCCCCACCGCGGTCCTCACCGACCTCGGTGTCCGCGAGGCGCTGGGCAACCACCACTTCCTGGGCTCGGGCTGCCTCACCTCCTGGGACCGGCTCGACGCCGGGCTGCTCCCCGAGGCCGACCCGGTGTGGACCGCCCGGCAGGGAGTGGCGGCCGGGGGCTCCTACGAGGCGGCCTTCGACGCCGCCCGCGCCCGCGTCGCCGCGCTGGCCGCCCGCCCGGCGCTGCCGCCGGTCACCCCCTACTACACGCTCACCACCGCGCCCGGCTACCTCCCCGGCATCCTCGCCCGCCACGGCCTCGACCCCTCGGGCGCGCCCCGGCCCGACACGGCCGCCGACCGGCAGGCCTCCGGGCTGCGCCGGGCCGTCCGGTCGGCGGTACGGGACGCGGCGCGCGGGGCGTACCGCCACGGCGTCCAGCGCGTGGCGCCCGTCATCCGCCGGATGGGGGAGCTGTGAGCGGGGAGCGCCCGGCACAGGCCCGGGGAGCGCGCGCGGCAGATGCCGCGCCCGGCGTGACCACCACCGACGAGAACCCAGCCCGGCGAGGAGCCGTCACCGTGTCCCCCACCGTTCCGGCGGCCACCGCCGCCCCCACCGGCCCGGCCACCGCCCCGGCCGTGCTGGCCGTGATCCCCGCCCGCGGCGGGTCCAAGGGCGTGCCGGCCAAGAACCTCGCCACCGTCGGCGGCGTGCCGCTGGTCGTCCGCGCCGTACGGGAGTGCCTGGCGGCCCGGGGCGTGACCCATGTGCTCGTCTCCACCGACGATCGGGCCATCGCCGAGGCCGCCCGGGGGGCGGGCGCCGAGGTCGTCGAGCGGCCCGCCGGCATCGCGGGCGACACCGCCACCAGTGAGGCCGCCGTCCTGCACGCCATGGACGCGCACGAGAAGCGGCACGGCCGGGCGGCCGGGGTGGTGCTGCTGGTGCAGTGCACCAGCCCCTTCCTGACCCGCGAGGACATCGAGGGCGTGGCCGCCGCGGTGACCGACGGAGGCGCCGACAGCGCGCTGACCGTCGCGCCCTTCCACGGTTTCGTCTGGCGCGACGGAGACCCCGGGAGCACCGGGGACGCCGGAGAAGCCGCGGACGCCGCGCAGGACGGCGGCCACGGCGTCAACCACGACAAGGCGTACCGCCCGCGCCGCCAGGACCGGCCGCAGGACCTGCTGGAGACCGGCGCCGCCTACGCGATGCGCGCCGACGGCTTCCGCGCCGCCGGGCACCGCTTCTTCGGCCGCACCGAGCTGGTGCGCACCGATCCCGCGCGCGTGCTGGAGATCGACGACCCGCACGACCTGGCCCGCGCCCGCGCGCTGGCGCCGCTGCTGGACGGCGGGACGCCGGGTCGGCCCGGCGCGCTGCCGGGCCGCGAGGACGTCGACGCGGTCGTACTCGACTTCGACGGCACCCAGACCGACGACCGGGTGTACGTCGACTCCGACGGACGGGAGACCGTCGCGGTCCACCGCGGCGACGGACTGGGCATCGCAGCCCTGCGCCGCGCCGGGCTGCCGCTGCTGATCCTGTCCACGGAACAGAACCCGGTGGTCGCCGCCCGGGCCCGCAAACTGCGGATCCCGGTGCTCCACGGCGTCGACCGGAAGGACCTCGCCCTCAAACAGTGGTGCGAGGAGCAGGGCATCGCGCCGGAGCGCGTGCTCTACGTCGGAAACGACGTCAACGACCTGCCGTGCTTCGGCCTGGTCGGCTGGCCCGTCGCGGTGGCCAGTGCCCACGACGTCGTGCGCGGCGCAGCCCGCGCGGTCACCTCCGTACCCGGAGGGGCCGGCGCGATCCGCGAGATCGCCTCGTGGATCCTCGGAAAGGAACTGTCTTGACCATGACCAGCCCCCGCCTCCGTACCCTCGGCAGCAAGCTCGTGGGCCCGGGCCACCCGGTCTACGTCACCGGCGAGATCGGCATCAACCACAACGGCGACCTGGAGAACGCCTTCGCGCTGATCGACGCGGCCGCCGAAGCGGGCTGCGACGCGGTGAAGTTCCAGAAGCGGACCCCGGAGATCTGCACCCCCCGCGACCAGTGGGAGATCGAGCGCGACACCCCCTGGGGCCGGATGACGTACATCGACTACCGGCACCGCGTCGAGTTCGACGAGGACGGCTACCGGGCCATCGACGAGCACTGCCGCAAGCGCGGCATCGACTGGTTCGCCTCGCCGTGGGACACCGAGGCCGTCGCCTTCCTGGAGAAGTTCGACGTGCCCGCCCACAAGGTGGCCTCCGCCTCCCTGACCGACGACGAGCTGCTGCGCGCCCTGCGCTCCACCGGCCGCACGGTCATCCTCTCCACCGGCATGTCCACCCCGAAGCAGATCCGGCACGCGGTGGAGGTGCTGGGCAGCGAGAACATCGTCCTGTGCCACGCCACCAGCACCTACCCGGCGAAGGCCGCCGAGCTGAACCTGCGGATGATCCACACCCTGCAGGCCGAGTACCCGAACGTGCCGATCGGCTACTCCGGCCACGAGACCGGCCTGCAGACCACGCTGGCCGCCGTCGCGCTGGGCGCCGCCTTCGTGGAGCGGCACATCACCCTGGACCGCGCCATGTGGGGCTCGGACCAGGCCGCCTCCGTCGAGCCGCAGGGCCTGCAGCGCCTGGTGCGCGACATCCGGACCATCGAGGAGTCCCTCGGTGACGGGGTCAAGCGGGTCTACGACAGCGAGCTGGCCCCGATGAAGAAGCTGCGCCGGGTCAAGGGTGTCGTGGCCGAGGCGGAGGAGACCGGGGTCTCCGCCGCCGACCGCGAGCCCGCGGCGGTCTGACGGGACCGGCGGCGGTGAGCACCGGCGGAACCCCTCCGCACCCCGAAGAGCCCGGGACCGGGCCCGTGCCGGGCCCGGTCCCGGAACCGGCCGCGGCCCGGCGCGCCCCGCGCCGCGGCCGGGCCGCGCCCCGCGCGGGCACCGTCGCCCTCGTCGAGAGCCCGGTACAGCTCCTCAACGTCCTGGAGTGGGCGTACGCCACCGGCGGCGGCCGGGGTGGCGCCGCGGGAACCGGGAGCGGCGGGGGAGACGGGGGGGACGCCGGTCTCACCGTGATCGTCCTGCCGCCGCGGGAGGCCATGACCCGCGGTCAGCTGCGGCGGATGGCCGAGCTGGCCCGCGACGAGGGGATCGCCGTCCGCTGGCAGGAGGCCCGCGGCGGCACCACCGCGCCGCTGCGGACGGTCGGCTCGCTGCTCGGACCACTGCGCCGGGCGGCGCGGATCGTGGTGGGCGACCCGTTCTCGCGGTACGTGCAACTGCTGCTGTCCCTGGTCCGCACCGGGCCCGGCGGCGCGGGGCTGGTGGTGGTCGACGACGGGACGGCCACCATGGAGTTCGTCACCCAGCTCGCCCGCGGCGAGCGGCTGGTGCGCTGGCACCGCAGGGGTGCCGGGGGAGCGCGCGCCGCGCTCCTGGCGCCCGTCTCGGCGGCGGCCCGCCGCCGTATGACCCCCTCGGCGGACCACCGGGTCGAGGTGTTCAGCTCGATGCCGGTCGAGCCGCCCGAGCACGTGCGGGCCGTCCGCAACGACTTCGGCTGGACCAGGGCCCGCTTCGGCCCGCCCGCGCTCACCGGCGGCACCGATCTGGTGGGCACCTCACTGGTCGAGACCGGGGTGGTGGACGACGGGCACTATCTGGCGGCCGTCACCGCCCTGGCCCGGGCCCACGGCGCGACCCGCTACTTCGCCCACCGCAGGGAGAGCGCCGGCAAACTGCACCGGATAGCGGCCGGTACGGGGCTGGAGATCGTCCGGCCGGACCTCCCGCTGGAGCTGGTGGCCCGCCGCGGGCCCGTCGGCCGCACGATCCTGAGCTTCCCGTCCACCGTCGTGCACACCCTGCCGCTGGCGCTGGCGGGCACCGGGGTGACGGTCGCCGTCTGCGAGGTGGACCCGGCCTGGCTGACGGAGAACGCCTCACCGCGCGCCCGGGGCTTCCTGGCCGGGGTCACCGGTACCGCGCGGGACGTACGGCGGCTGCCGCCGGCGGCTCCGACCTCCTCCTGAGCCGCTCCCGCACCGCCGCCCCCGCACCGCCCCGGCTCCTCCCGGCCCCTCCCGGAGACGCCCCGCGGCGCCCGCCCGGATGGTCCGCAACATCCGGACCGTCCGTCCCGCGGCCGAGCCGTGACCACATTGTGAAACAAATAAAATCGAGGTTCATACCCATCCACACCAGGCCGTATGCGATCGCCGATCCGGTTTTTCCCGCCTCGTGGGGATGAACTTTGGGCGTTACTCCAGCACGCGGCTGTCACCTGGGCTTACCCTCGATGGGGTGAGCCAGTTGTTGTCGCCAGAGTCCAGTATCCGGACCACCGGTGAGACGCCGCTGCCCGGCGCCCTGCCGGAGGCCCTCCGTGCCGAGCTCATCTCCTTCCGCCGGGACCTCCACATGCACCCCGAGCTGGGGCACCAGGAGTTCCGCACCACCGCCGCCCTCCGGGCGCGGCTGGAGCAGGCCGGGCTGCACCCCCGCGTACTCCCGGGCGGTACGGGACTGATCTGCGACATCCACCCCGCCGGGGCGGTTCCCGGCGAGAGCGTGCGGCCGATGCTGGCGCTGCGCGCCGACATCGACGCGCTCCCCATCCCGGACACCAAGACGGTGCCCTACCGGTCCACCGTCCCGGACCGGGCGCACGCCTGCGGCCACGACGTGCACACCACCACCGTGCTCGGCGCCGGACTCGTCCTGGCCGGGCTGGCCCGGGCCGGCCGGCTGCCCCACTCGGTGCGGCTGCTGTTCCAGCCCGCCGAGGAGGTGCTGCCCGGCGGCGCCACCGACGCCATCGAGGCCGGGGTGCTGGAGGGAGTGGGCCGGATCATCGGGGTGCACTGCGACCCCAAGGTCGAGGCCGGCCGGATCGGGCTGCGCGCCGGCCCCATCACCTCCGCCTGCGACCGGCTGGAGGTCTCCCTGGACGGGCCCGGCGGCCACACCGCGCGTCCCCATCTGACCACCGACCTGGTCACCGCGGCGGCCAGGATCGTCACCGACGTCCCGGCACTGCTGTCCCGCCGGGTCGACACCCGCGCCGGGCTCGCCGTGACCTGGGGGCGGCTGGAGGCCGGGCACGCCCCCAACGTCATCCCGCAGCACGCCGAGCTGTCCGGCACCCTGCGCTGCCTGGACCTGCCCGCCTGGCGGATCGCTCCCGACCTGGTGCACGCCGCGATCGACGAGGTGGCGACGCTGCACGGGGCCAAGTTCGAACTCGACTACATCCGCGGCGTCCCCCCGGTGGTCAACGAGCGGGGCGCCGCCGAACTGCTGCGCGACGCCATGATCGCCCGGCGCGGCCACGGCTCGGTGGAGGACACCGAGCAGAGCCTGGGCGGCGAGGACTTCTCCTGGTACCTGGAGCACGTCCCCGGCGCGATGGCCCGGCTCGGAGTGCGCCCGCCCGGCGACCGCTCCCCGCGCGACCTGCACCGGGGTGACTTCGACGTCGACGAGAGCGCGATCGCCGCGGGCGTGGAGCTGTTCACGGCCGCGGCCCTGCTGGACGCGGAACGCGAGTAGGGCCGTCAGCGCCGGCGCCGTGGGCCCCGGCGCGGACCGGTGCGGTGCGCGGCCCGGCCGGACCGCTGTGGTATCCGGCACATCCGCCGCCCGGCCCGGACGCGTTCCGCCGGGCGGCGGGATTCCGGCCGACCGGGTGTCCGCGCTGGTGGGACGGGGTGGCGCGGCCCGGCGCGCCAGGTGTCCGCCACCCCGGCGTCACCCGTCGGCAGGGGCTCGGCACGCCCTGTTCACACCGAAGTGATAACGGCCCCCGCAGGGGATCTCTTCCGGACATCTACGCGCGTTACGATGCGGCGGAAAGCCAGCGCCAACGGAGGCGCTTTCGAGCGAAGGGAAGTCCTCTTGCGCCGGGTAAGCAAGCTCTTTGCCGCGGTCGGGACCGCCGCGGCCCTCGCCCTCAGCGCCACCGCGTGTGGCGGCACATCCACGGAGTCGTCCTCCGGTTCGGACTCCTCGGAGTCCGCCAAGGGCAAGGGCATAGCTCTCGCCTACGACGTCGGCGGCCGTGGTGACCAGTCCTTCAACGACGCCGCCTACGCCGGCTTCGAGAAGGCCAAGAAGGACTTCGGTATCGGCGGCAAGGACATCGAGCCTTCCGACGGCGAGGCGGACGCCGACAAGGTGCAGCGCCTCACCGAGCTGGCCCGGCAGGGCTACAACCCGGTGATCGGGGTCGGGTTCGCCTACGCGCCGTCCATCAAGGAGGTCGCGGAGAAGTTCCCCAAGACCACCTTCGGCCTGATCGACGACAACACCGTCCAGGCGGAGAACGTCGCCAACCTCGTCTTCAGCGAGGAGCAGGGCTCCTACCTGGCGGGCGTGGCGGCCGCCAAGGCCACCAAGTCCAAGGTCGTCGGCTTCGTCGGCGGCGTCGAGGTCCCGCTGATCAAGAAGTTCGAGGCGGGCTTCGTCCAGGGCGTCAAGGACACCGACCCGTCGGTGACGGTGAAGACCCAGTACCTCACCCAGCCGCCGGACATGGGCGGCTTCTCCAAGCCCGACCTGGGCAAGGAGGCCGCGCGCGGCCAGCTCGACGCCGACGCCGACGTGATCTACCACGCCGCCGGCCTGGCCGGCCAGGGCGTCATCGAGGCGGTCGCCGCGCAGGACAAGTGGGTCATCGGTGTCGACTCCGACCAGTACGAGCAGAAGACGCTGGCCAAGTACAAGGACCGCATTCTGACCTCCATGACCAAGGACGTCTCCGGCGCCGTCTACAACCTGGCCAAGTCGGTGCAGGACGGCGAGCCGCTGTCGGGCGAGGTCCGCTTCGACCTGGAGTCCGGCGGGGTCGGCCTGGCCGACTCCAACCCGGCGTTCACGGAGATGACCGAGCTCCAGGAGGCCGTGAAGAAGGCCAAGGAGAGCATCGTGAACGGCGAGATCGAGGTCAAGGCCGCTCCCTGAGCCCCGATCCGGGCCGGACGATCCGGCACGACCCGAGGCGGCCGGTGCGCCCACCGCACCGGCCGCCCGGCTCCGGCTCGGGCCCGGCGGCGCGGATCCCCCCGGGGTCCCGCTGCCGGGCCCGCATGACGGAGTGGGCTCTACGCGCGTAGTAAGCCGTTGACGCGATAGCGTCGCCCTCGCCACCCACGCCCCGGCGGCCCAGCCCGGCGCAAGCCGGTCCGCCCGCCCCGCCGGGGCGCTCCTACGAGCCACTCCTTAGCCCCGAGGAGAGTGCACCATCAACGCGTCCAGCAGTCCTCCCGCCGTCGAGCTGACCGGGATCACCAAACGCTTCCCCGGTGTCGTCGCCAACCACGACATCCACCTGTCCGTCCGCAAGGGCACCGTGCACGCCGTCGTCGGCGAGAACGGTGCGGGCAAGTCGACCCTGATGAAGATCCTCTACGGCATGCAGAAGCCGGACGAGGGCACCATCGCGGTCGACGGGGAGCAGGTCAGCCTGGCCGACCCCGGTGACGCCATCGCGCGGGGCATCGGCATGGTCCACCAGCACTTCATGCTGGCCGACAACCTCACCGTCCTGGAGAACACCGTCCTGGGCGGCGAGAAGCTGCACGGGATCGGCGCGAAGGCCCGCGCCCGCATCAGGGAGATCTCCGACACCTACGGCCTGGGCATCCGCCCCGACGCCTACGTGGAGGACCTCGGGGTCGCCGACCGGCAGCGCGTGGAGATCCTCAAGGTCCTCTACCGCGGTGCCCGCACCCTCATCCTCGACGAGCCCACCGCAGTACTGGTGCCGCAGGAGGTGGACGCGCTCTTCGCCAACCTCCGCGAGCTGAAGGCCGAGGGCCTGACCGTCATCTTCATCTCCCACAAGCTGGGCGAGGTCCTCTCGGTCGCCGACGACATCACCGTGATACGGCGCGGCACCACCGTCGCCTCCGTCGAACCGGCCGACGTCACCGCCAGGCAGCTCGCCGAGCTGATGGTCGGCGCCGAGCTGCCCTCGCCGGAGACGAGGGAGTCCACCGTCACCGACACCCCGATGCTCCGGGTCGAGGGGCTCACCCTCACCGAGAACGGCGGTGTGGACGGCGCCCGCACCGTCCTGGACGGGATCACCTTCACCATCCGCAAGGGCGAGGTGCTGGGCCTGGCCGGGGTCGAGGGCAACGGGCAGACCGAGCTGATCCAGGCGCTGATCGGCACCCGCCGCCCCGACGGCGGCACCATCACCCTCGCCGACGAGGACGTCACCGCCTGGCCCACCCGCAGGCGCCGCGAGGGCGGCGTCGGCTACATCCCCGAGGACCGCCACCGGCACGGGCTGCTGCTGGAGGCGCCCCTGTGGGAGAACCGCATCCTCGGCCATGTCACCGAGTCCCCCAACAGCCGGGGCGTCTGGCTCGACATCAAGGCCGCCCGTGCCGACACCGAGCGGATCGTCGCCGAGTACGACGTCCGCACCCCCGGGATCGACGTCACCGCCGCCTCCCTGTCCGGCGGCAACCAGCAGAAGCTGATCGTCGGCCGCGAGATGAGCCACCACCCCCGGCTGCTGATCGCCGCCCACCCCACCCGCGGTGTGGACGTCGGCGCCCAGGCGCAGATCTGGGACCAGATACGCGCCGCGCGCCGCGACGGCCTGGCCGTCCTGCTGATCTCCGCCGACCTGGACGAGCTGATCGGCCTGTCCGACACCCTGCGCGTGATGTACCGCGGGCGGCTGGTCGCCGACGCCGATCCCGCCACGATCACCCCCGAGGCCCTGGGCTCCGCCATGACCGGTGCCGCCTCCGGCCGCCTTGCCGACGAGACCGCCGACGAAACCCCCGATGAGACCGCCGACGGCGCCCGCGGCGCGGGCCGGGACGGGGGAGAGGACCGATGAAGAAGTTCGACAAGGACCGGCTGATCCTGGCGGCCGGCGGACCGGTGCTCGCCATCGCCGTCGCCATGGTGCTGACGTCGGTGGTGCTGATCGCGTCCGGGCGGAATCCCGTCCAGCCGTACACCCTGATGATCGAGTACGCGGTGCACTCCGACATCCAGGTGCTCATCGTCAACCAGGCGGCCACCTACTACCTGGCCGCGCTCGCGGTGGCCGTCGGCTTCCGGATGAACCTGTTCAACATCGGGGTCGACGGCCAGTACCGGCTCGCCGCGATGGCCGCCGCCCTGGTCGGCGCCTCGGTGGAACTGCCCGGACCGCTGCACATCCTGGTGATCCTGCTCGTCGCGGTGCTGGTCGGCGGCTTCTGGGCCGGTATCGCGGGCATCCTCAAGACCACCCGCGGGGTGAGCGAGGTCGTCTCGACGATCATGCTGAACGCCATCGCGACCAGCATCATCGCCTACCTGATCCTGCCCGACCAGTTCGGCGAGCAGCGCGGCAACAACCTCACCACCGGCGAGATCCCCGAATCCGGCTGGTTCCCCGGCCTCGACCTCGGCGCCGCCGGTGAGATCTACGGCTTCACCCTCGTCGCCGCGCTCTGCGGCATCGCGTACTGGCTGGTGCTGAACCGCACCCGCTTCGGCTTCGACCTGCGCGCCACCGGCGCCGGCGAGAGCGCCGCGGTCGCCAGCGGCGTCGACGCCAAGCGGATGGTGCTGACCAGCATGCTGATCTCCGGCGCCATCGCCGGGCTGACCGGCATGCCCGTCCTCCTCGGCGACGCCCACACCTACAGCCTCGACTTCCCCGCCGGAGTCGGCTTCACCGGCATCACCATCGCCCTGCTCGGCCGCAACCACCCCCTCGGCATCGCGTTCGGCGCCCTGCTCATCGCCTTCCTCGACAAGGCGTCCGCGACGCTCGACTACAACGGCTACGAGAAGGAGATCGCCACGATCATGCAGGGACTGATCGTGATGGCGGTCGTCATCAGCTACGAGGCCGTACGCCGCTACGGCCTGCGCCGCCAGCAGCAGAAGGTCGGCGAGGAGCTCGCCGCCTCCGGCGACGGCGGCACCGGAACCGGCACCGGCCCGAAGACCAGCAAGGAGGTGTCGGCGTGAGCACCGTCCTGACCAAGCCGGCCGCGCAGTCCAGGCCGACCGCCCGCCGCCGCCGCCTCACCCTCGCCGAGTGGATGCTCGTCGTCGCGGGCGTCCTGTTCCTGGTCGCCGCGGTACGGGTGATCACCGGCGCCCACGGCATCACCTCCGTCGGCCAGACCTCCACCGCCCTGCGGCTGGCCGTGCCGATCGGACTGGCGGGCCTGGGCGGCCTGTGGGCCGAACGGGCCGGTGTGATCAACATCGGCCTGGAGGGCATGATGATCCTGGGCACCTGGTTCGGTGCCTGGGCCGGGGTCCAGTGGGGCCCGTGGACGGGCGTGCTCGTCGGCATCCTCGGCGGCGCGCTGGGCGGCCTGCTGCACGCGATCGCCACCGTCACCTTCGGCGTCAACCACATCGTCTCCGGTGTGGCCATCAACATCCTCGCCGTCGGCGCCACCCGCTACCTGTCCAGCTTCACCTTCGCCGACATGGAGGGCGGCACCAGCAAGCAGTCCCCGCCGATCGAGTCGATAGGGCGGATCACCGTGCCCTGGCTCTCCGACGCGCTGGACACGCTCAACGACAAGCACTGGTTCCTCGTCTCGGACGTCGCCGGGCTCGCCGGCGGCCTGGTCACCAACCTCTCCCTGCTGACGGTCGTGGCCGTCGCGCTGATCCCGTTCAGCCGGTGGGCGCTGTGGCACACCGCCTTCGGGCTGCGGCTGCGCTCCTGCGGCGAGAACCCCTCCGCCGCGGAGACCCTGGGCGTCAACGTCTACAAGTACAAGTACATCGCCGTGGTCATCTCCGGCGGCTTCGCCGGCCTGGGCGGTGTCTTCCTCGCCGAGGTCGCCTCCAACATCTACCAGGAGGGCCAGACCGGCGGGCGCGGCTACATCGGCCTCGCCGCGATGATCTTCGGCAACTGGATGCCCGGCGGACTGGCGCTGGGCGCGGGCCTGTTCGGCTACACCGACAGCCTCAACCTGCGCGGCGGCGGGCAGAACGTCCACGCCCTGCTGCTGCTCCTGGCGATCCTGCTGGTGCTGGCCACCGCCTGGGCGCTGTACCGGAGGAAGTACGCGACCGGCGCGGTCTCGGCCGTCACCGGCCTGGTGCTGTTCGTGTGGTACCTGTCGGTGGACGAGGTGCCCAGCCAGTTCGTGAGCGCCGCCCCGTACGTCGCCACCCTGCTGGTGCTGGCGATGTCCGCGCAGCGGCTGCGGATGCCCAGGGCGAACGGCAGGCCCTACCGGAAGGGCGAGGGCACATGAGCGGCCACCCCGAGGCGGGCGCGGTCGACTGGACCGCCCTGCGGGAGCGGGCCCGGGAGATGATGTCCCGGGCCTACGCCCCCTACTCCGGCTACCCCGTCGGCGCCGCCGCGCTGGTGGACGACGGCCGGACCGTGGCCGGCTGCAACGTGGAGAACGCCGCCTACGGTGTCGCGCTGTGCGCCGAGTGCGGCCTGGTCTCGGAGCTGGCCGCCACCGGCGGCGGCCGGCTGGTGGCCTTCACCTGCTGCGACGGCCGGGGCGAGGTGCTGATGCCGTGCGGCCGCTGCCGCCAGCTGCTGTGGGAGCACGGCGGCCCCGGTCTGGCGGTCGACACCGCCACCGGCGTCCGCCCGCTGTCCGACCTGCTGCCGGACGCCTTCGGCCCCGAGAACCTCGCGGACCGCTGAACCCCCTCCACCCCGCCACACCTCCAGCCAAGGAGCCGCACCCGACGATGGACGCCATCTCCGTCATCCGTACCAAGCGCGACCGGGGCCGCCTCGACGACGCACAGATCGACTGGGTCGTCGACGCCTACACCCGCGGCGAGGTCGCCGACGAGCAGATGTCGGCGCTGGCCATGGCGATCCTGCTGAACGGCATGGACCGGGCGGAGATCGCCCGCTGGACCGCCGCGATGATCGCCAGCGGCGAGCGCATGGACTTCTCCGCCCTGCCCCGCCCGACGGCCGACAAGCACTCCACGGGCGGCGTCGGCGACAAGATCACCCTGCCGCTGGCCCCGCTGGTCGCCGCCTGCGGCGCGGCCGTGCCCCAGCTCTCCGGCCGCGGTCTGGGCCACACCGGCGGCACCCTCGACAAGCTGGAGTCCGTCCCCGGCTGGCGGGCGTCCCTGTCGAACGAGGAGATGCTGGACGTCCTGCGCGAGGTCGGCGCGGTGATCTGCGCGGCGGGCGAGGGCCTGGCGCCCGCCGACCGCAGGCTCTACGCGCTGCGCGACGTCACCGGCACCGTCGAGGCGATCCCACTGATCGCCTCCTCGATCATGTCGAAGAAGATCGCCGAGGGCACGGGCGCACTGGTGCTGGACGTCAAGGTCGGCTCCGGCGCCTTCATGAAGAACCTCGGCGACGCCCGCGAACTGGCCCGCACGATGGTCGGCCTCGGCACCGACCACGGTGTGCGGACCGTCGCCCTGCTCACCGACATGTCCACCCCGCTCGGACTGACCGCGGGCAACGCCCTGGAGGTCCGCGAGTCGGTGGAGGTGCTGGCCGGCGGCGGCCCGGCCGACGTCGTGGAGCTCACCCTGGCACTGGCCCGCGAGATGCTCGACGCCGCCGGACTGGCGGACGCCGACCCGGCCCGGGCGCTGGCCGACGGCTCGGCGATGGACCACTGGCGCCGCATGATCACCGCCCAGGGCGGCGACCCGGACGCCCCGCTGCCCACCGCCCGCGAGCGGCACACCGTGACCGCCGCCTCCTCCGGCGTACTGACCGGGCTGGACGCGTACGCCGTCGGCGTGGCCGCCTGGCGGCTCGGCGCGGGCCGGGCCCGCAAGGAGGACCCGGTGCAGGCCGGTGCCGGGGTGGAGCTGCACGCCAAACCCGGCGACCGGGTCACGGCGGGCGCCCCGCTGCTGACCCTGCACACCGACACCCCCGAGCGCTTCGATTACGCGCTCCGGGCCCTGGCCGACGGCGCCGTGGAGATCGCCGGGACCCCCGGCGCGGCCTCCCACGAGCCGCCCCCGCTGATCCTGGACCGCATCGCCTGACACCGCCCGGCACCGCCCGGCACCGCGCCCGGTGCACCCCGGACAGGGTGTTCCGGTGGTTGGTCGGGGACGGGGTGCGGACGGGGGTCTTGAGGCATGACCTCACGACGCAAGCCGATCCTCGCCCTCACCGCCACGATCATCCTGGGCACGCTGGCCACCGCCGTTCCCGTGCACCAGGCGATCGCCGCACCGCACAAGCCGCACACCGTCTCCGTCCAGCAGACCGCCTTCCACGGCAAGGGCTGGTCCCACGGCAGGGACCGGCACGTCCTGCACGCGCTGGAGCGCAGCGCCCACCCGCTGCGCTCCACCGAGCCGTACGGCAGCCTGCGGGACCTGCGGGTGCTGGGCCGCATGATCGGGAACGCCGAGGTGGTGGGCATGGGCGAGGCCACCCACGGCTCGCACGAGTTCTTCACCGTCAAGCACCGGGTCTTCCGCCACCTGGTCCAGGAGAAGGGCTTCCGCACCTTCTCCCTGGAGACACCCTGGAGCACCGGGTTGAAGATCAACGACTACGTCCTGCACGGCAGGGGCGATCTGGAGCAGATCCTGGACGAGGAGTACCAGGGCGTCTACAAGGTCGGGAAGAAGGCCGAGTACCGGGACATCCTCCAGTGGATGCGGGAGTACAACCTCCGCCACCCGCACGACCCGGTGCGGTTCATGGGCAACGACATGGGATACGCGGGGCCCGAGCTGTACGACCGGGTGGCCGACTACGTGGCGAAGGCCCACCCGCGACGGGCGGAGCAGGTGAACGAGCTGTACGACGGGCTGCGGCCCACCGTCTCCTCGGGCGAGTACATGGACCAGTACCTCACCGTCCCGCTGGCCGAGCGCCAGGACAACGCCCGGCGCACCGGGAAGGTGCTCGCACTGCTGGAGAAGGCCGGCCCCGCCTCGGGCCGGAAGGCCGACCGGCAGGCGCACACCTGGGCGGTGCAGCACGCCCGGGCCGTCGACCAGTCCCTCCGGGGCTACTCCTTCGGCGTCACCGACCTGGAGGAGATCAGGAAGATGATGACGTTCCGCGACAAGGTCATGGCCGACAACGTCGCCTGGTGGAACAGGTACACCGGCGACAAGGTCATGGTCTCCGCGCACAACACGCACGTCGCCTACGACAGCTACGACGAGAACTACCCCAAGGTCCAGGGCGCCTTCCTCCGCGACCACCTCGGCAAGCGCTACGTGAGCGTCGGCTTCTCCTTCGACCGCGGCTCCTTCCGGGCCTTCGACGCCGAGCAGGGCTCCGGCAGCCCGGAGCAGACCTTCAGCGTGGGCGCCTCGAAGCCCGGCAGCAACGAGCACCTGCTGGACCAGGTCCGCTACCGCGACTACCTGGTGGACATGCGCACCGCCCCCGCCGCGGCCCGCGCCTGGCTGGCCGAGCCGCGCGCCACCCGCAACATCGGCGCCGCCTGGCCCGTCCCCGAGCAGGACCTCGCCCTCGGCGGGTCGCACGACGTCCTCATCCACCTGCACGAGGTGACGGCCGCCACCCCGCTGGGCTGATCCCGCGCCTCCCCCGCACACGCGCGGGCCGCCGTCTCCGGGGAGACGGCGGCCCGCGCGTGTGCGGGGGAATCCGCCGCGGAGCCCCGGGCGGCGCCCGCCTGCCGGCGTCCGTACCCCTGTCCGGGGGACGGGCGCCGGTGGCGTCCGCGGCCTCCGGGACCACCGGCGGGCGGCCCTCTACCGTCAGAGGCCATGAGCGACATGATCGACCGGGCCGCCCGCTTCCTGTGGGAGTCCGGGCGGGTGCTGGAGCAGCGCCGCTTCGCCTTCCTCTTCGGCGGCGAGACCGACCCGTCGGGCGTCCTGGCCGCCCTGGACGCCCACCGCGCCCCGGACGGGGGCTACGCCTACGGGCTGGAGCCCGACGTACGGGGCCCCGCGAGCCAGCCGGTCGCGCTGGCCGCGGCCCTGCGGGTCCTGGCGGAGACGGGCGCGCTGTCCGGCCCCCGGGCCGGGCGGATCTGCGACTGGCTGGCGGGGCACACCGCCCCGGACGGCGGGGTGCCCGCCGTCCTGCCCAGTCTGCGCCCGTATCCGCACCCGCCCCGGCTGCCCGTCCCGGAGCGGCCCGCCGGGCAACTGCCGGCCACCGCCCTGGCGGTCGCCCCGCTGCTCCGCGCCGGGGTGCGGCACCCCTGGCCGGCCGGCGCGGCGGACTTCTGCCGCCGCGCCGTCGGGGAACTGCGGCTGACCCACCCGTACGAGGCCCGGGCCGTCGTCGAGTTCCTCGACGCGGCCCCGGACCGCAACTGGGGGGTGCGGCAGGCGGTACGTCTGGGCGAACTGGTGCGGGACCAACACCTCGTCCTCCTTGACCCCCGGCATCCGGAGGACGTGTCGCTCGCCCCGGGCTACGCACCCGGCGAGTACCACCTGCCGCACGATCTCGTCCCGCACCCGGAGAGCCTCGCCCGCGCCTGGTTCACCGACACGGAACTGGACCGCGGTCTGCGGTACCTGGCCGCCGAGCAGCGGGAGGACGGCGGTTGGCCGCTCCGCCGGGCGAAGTGGTCCCCCACCGTCGAGGTGGCGGCCCGCCCGGGCGCGACCCTGGCCGCCCTGCTCACCCTGCGGGCCTACCGCCGCCTTCCGGGGTGAGGCCGAGGCTGCCCGGCACCGACAGCAGGGCGTCGTACCAGACGGCCGCCATCTTGCCGTAGCCGGTGGCGTTGGGGTGCACGCCGTCGGCCAGGTCGGCGGCCGTCAGGGCGCTGTACATCTCCACCAGGTGCACGTGCCGGCCGGCCTCCGCCTTGCTCCGGACGATGCCGGGGATCGCCGCGTTGTACGCCCGGACGTTCGCGTCGGCGAAGGGCAGGGGGATGATCGTCGCCACGAACAGCTCCACTTCGGGCAGCCGGCCGGTGATGCGGTCGATCAGCGCGGAGAGCCGGCCCGGCGCCCCGCCGGGGTCCTGGCGGTACATGTCGTTGGTGCCGATGTGCAGCAGGATCGTGCCGGGGTCGTACGCCTGGAGCCAGCCGTCGGTGCTCGCGTCGATCTGGGCGATGGTCCAGCCGGAGTGGCCCTCGTGGTCGCGGTCGCCGAGGCTGCCCGGGCCGTTGGCCATGGAGCCGACGAAGTCGATCTCGTGGCCGTCCGCCACGAGCTTCTGCCACAGGTCGATGCGGTAGCCGCCCGGCACGTTCAGACCGTCGGTGATCGAGTCACCGAGCGGCATGACCCGTACCGGGGCGGCGGCGGGGGCGGCGGAGGCGGCACGGGTGTGGGCACGGGCATGGGCGGTGCCGGTGCCGGCGAGGACGCCGGTGCCGCCCATCGCGCCCGCGGCGAGGGCCGCCAGCATCGTCCTCCGGCTCACACCGGACGAATCGCGCATGGAGTGCTCCTTCTGGTGGGGGGGGACTGTCTGTTCGCGCGGTACGGAGCCGTGGCCACCGCATGCGGCGGGGGCGGCGGGCGTCATTGGCCTCCGGGCAGGACGCCGCACGGCCGCCGGCGGGGGTGTGGCGGGTCATGCGAACCGGCCGTGCGGTCCGCCGGCGCCGGCCGCTGCCGGCGGGGGCGCCTGCGGGAGTGCCGGTGGGAGTGTCTGTGGGGCGGAGTGGCGGCCGCGCGGGAGGGCGGGCGTGGGCGGGTGGGGGGAGGAGAACATGCGGACCCCGGGGGAAGTCGTGGGGGGAGGAACCGGGGGCAGGTACCGGCATGCGAAAATGGGAGCGCTCCCACAGTAGAAGTGGACCGAACACTCTGCAATATTCAGCACAGCGGACTCCGAGGTTGTCCGCTTTTCTTCGCCTCTTGTGAGGTGCTGGGCCGGGGAATGTCGGCTGTGCGGCGGTCCACTCGCATTGCGGAGGGGCGGAGTGTCGCGACTGGTCCGGTGGTCGATCGGGTTCGCCGTTTCCGGGCGTCAGTTTTCGGACTCCCGGCGCGGGGTGCGGGTGCGGGTGCGGTGCGTGCCGGGGTCGGGGCCGGTCCGGGGCGGGCACTCCGGACGGTACGATTTACGGCCGTGATCGTGACACGTCGGGTGAGCCGCTCATTGGCCGCAAATCGTACTTGAGTGTCCGGAGTACCCGCCCCTCCCCGTCCCCTCCCGCCGTCCCCCGGCTGCGGGCTCGAGTCCCCGGAAGGCGGGTGGTATGCCGGGTCCGTGGTGTGATGGAGACGTGAGCCGCGCCACGGAAGACACCAATCGCCGCATGCTCCGGGCCCGGGACGCGATGGACCGCGCCTACGCCCAGCCGCTGGACGTCCCGGCCCTGGCCCGGATCGCCCATGTGTCACCGGCGCACTTCATCCGCACCTTCCGGACCGTCTTCGGCGAGACGCCGCACCGCTACCTGCAGCGCCGCCGCGTCGAACGGGCGATGTTCCTGCTGCGGGAGACCGACCGCAGTGTGACGGACATCTGCTTCGAGGTCGGCTTCGGCAGCACGGGAACCTTCAGCCGCACGTTCCGCGACATCGTCGGCCGGTCGCCGAGGGAGTACCGCAGGGAGGCGACGGCCGCGGGCGTGCCGACGTGCTTCACGATGGCGTGGAC
This sequence comes from Streptomyces carminius, assembly GCF_002794255.1. Taxonomy (GTDB): domain Bacteria; phylum Actinomycetota; class Actinomycetes; order Streptomycetales; family Streptomycetaceae; genus Streptomyces; species Streptomyces carminius. Next base: position 199,190 of record NZ_PGGW01000057.1, on the reverse strand, counting down.
CCGGCCGAGTGCGAGCTGAGCAGTTTCGGATAAGTTTCCGCCCGGCCCGCTCAGTAGCGTGGTGCACATGTTCAACGCCATCACGCACTCGCAGATCTACGTCCTCGACCAGGACGAGGCCCTCGACTTCTACGTCGGCAAGCTCGGTCTGGAGGTCAACACCGACGTCCAGCTGGGCTTCATGCGCTGGCTGACCGTCAGCGTCCCCGGTCATCCGGAGCGCCAGGTCCTGCTGGAGAGGCCGGGCCCGCCGGCGATGTCCGAGGAGACCGCGGGACAGGTCCGTGAGCTGGTGAGCAAGGGCGCGATGGGCGGCTGGCTCATCCTCGGCACGGACGACTGCCGCAAGACCTACGAGACGCTGCTGAGCCGGGGCGTGGAGTTCACCCAGGAGCCCACCGAGCGTCCGTACGGGATCGACTGCGGTCTCCGCGACCCCTTCGGCAACAACATCCGCTTCACCCAGCCGAAGCCCTGAGGGCCGGCCCTCGTGCCGGAGCGGGGGACGAGCAGGGCATCTCGCCGGCCGGTTCCGTCGGCATGGACATCGAGGAGGAGAGGGCATGTCCTTTCAGGCATACCTGGACAAGGCAGAGGAAAAGACGGGGCTGACGCCGCGTCGGTTCATCACGCTCGCGCGGGAACGCGGCTACGACAGCCCGGACACGAGGGCCGGCGTCATCCTGGAGTGGCTCAAGCAGGACTACGGCCTGGGCCGCGGGCACGGGATGGCGCTCGTGCACGTCATCAGGAACGGTGCGGGGATTTCCGGCAAGCACGTCGGAACGGACGGAACCCACCGGGACGAGTCGGACACGCTCTGGCTCGACGGCAGGGCGAACCGGCCCTGAGCCGCGGGCAGGACCCATGGGAAGGCCCCTTGTCCGTCTGTGGCGCCGTTCGTCCCGCGACACGACTACCCCGGTACGCCTCGACCCGGTGGCCGTCCGGGTCCGGGCACTCGACGATCTCGACACCGTCGGCGGTGAGCCGTTCGAGCAGCGCCCGTACCGCTGCCGGGCCGGACAGCCGGAAGCCGAAGTGCAGGAACTCGGGCAGGGGTCCGCTCCCGCCCCGCACCGGGTGCGGGGCGGGACCGAAGCCGGCGGCGTCGCGGACGGTCACCGTGCCGCCCCCGTACCGCCGGGCGGGTAGCAGTACGGGCTGCGCCGCTCGTCGCGCACCGGCAGACCGAGGTGGGTCGGCTCCACGGCCTCAGCCTCCGGCCGGTCCCGGCGCACCGCAGGTCCTTTCGGGGGCGGGAGCGCCCGCGGAGTCCAGTTCGCGGATGATGCGGGCCAGGTCGGACGGTGCGGCGGCGAGGCGGACCGGCCTGCCCGCGTCGTCGATTTCGGCGATGTGCCAGCTCCTGGGGACGGTGTCGCCGTCGCCGCCCCGGACACGGCGCACGTCTCCGGCGGTGAGCCGCTCCACCGGTATCCGTCTCGCCGCGAACCGGCCCGGGCCGGGGTGGGGCGTCACCGCGGGCGGGCCGCCGCCGAGGACGATGTGGGTGCCGAAGCCGTGCGGGTTGTAGTCGGTGTGTTCCAGGAAGCGGGCGGCCAGGAACACCTCTTCCCCGGCGGACTCCTCGGCCGTTCGGGGCGTACGGATCCGGGTGGCGCGCCAGGCCCAGGTGAGGAGGGCCAGTGAGACGAGCGAGCCCGCGGCCGACCAGACGACCGCCGCCGGGGAGGCGGGCGGTGCCGTGGGGTGGAGGTAGCAGAGCGGCAGCAGCCACAGGGCGGTACCGGCGAGCGCGCCCGCGAACGGAAGGGCCGACGGGAGGATCTCGTCGTCGGGCAGCCGACGTCCGCGCAGACGCAGCAGCACCCGGGCGCCGGGGTAACCCGCGGCGAGGACGCACGCGGCCGAGATGGCGGCCAGGTCCCCGGCGGGGGTGCGGTGCTCGCGCCACACACGGCGCTCTCCGGCGACCTCCCTGACCCGGCCGCGCCACAGGGTCAGCTCGACGGCGTCGCCGGGCCGGAACTCCAGGGCGTCCTCGCGGGAGACCGCGATCCGCTCCTGCGGTCTGTCGCCGGCGAAGTACAGCCAACTGCTCTCCCTGGTCCGGTTGACCTCGGTCCGCTCGATCACGGCGGGCAGGGTGGCCAGGCATTCGCCGCGCTCGGCGGCGGGTGTCCCGGCGGCGCACGGGGCGGCCGATTTCCAGGCCCGCTCCTCCGACGCGGCCTTCGGCACGAACCACGCGGCCAGTCCCGCGCCCATGAGCAGCAGCGCGCACAGGGTCAGGGACAGGACCCAGCCGCTCCCGGCGGTGCGGTGCGAGATGACGGGGAGGTGGCTCGACTCCGGGATCCCGTGGTGGCGGTGCAGCACACGGAGCGCGGCCAGTTTCGCGTCGAAGTCCCGCCTGTCGAGGGACGAACCCTGCGGCACGGGCAGGAGCCGTCTGCGTCCGTCGCGCAGCAACAGGTCGACGCGGAGGACCTGCCAGGAACCGTTGCTCCCGCCGCGCCTCAGCCGCAGGCGCAGATCGGCGATGTCGGACCACGGCACGCTCCGGCGGCGCAGCAGTGTCCAGGAGTGCAGGCCGTACGCGTCGGCGCGTAACCGTGCGGTCGCCCCGTGGAGGAACAAGGGGCCCAGCAGCGCGGACAGCAGACCGACGGCCAGCCACGACACGCCCGGGCCCCGGTACGCCGTGTGCACCGTGCTTGAGACCGTTCCGGCGGCTCCGAGGCCGGCGAGGAACCACAGGACGCCTCTTCGCTGGAAACGGCAGATCACTTCCGGAGGACTGGTCATACAGGGCATCCTGCCGCCGTCCGGACCGCGGGGTCCTGTGCACGATGCGGCAGTCTCCCGGCCGGGAACGTTGCCGACCGCAGGAGCCGGGGCCGTCCCGGGGCGCGACTACTCCCTGCGGCCCGTCGCGGCGACGGTGACGCCCAGGCCGATCATCGTGAACCCGCCGATCCCGCCGACCATGGCGAGCCGCTTCGGTGAGCGGGCGAACCAGCCCCGCACGGTGGCCGCGAGCAGCCCCCACATGCTGTCGCAGACGACCGCGATCAGGTTGAAGACCAGGCCGAGCAGCAGCAGTTGAGCCGTGACGTGGCCCTGGCCCCGGTCGGCGAACTGGGGCAGCACGGCGGCGAAGAACACGATGGTCTTGGGATTGGCCACCCCGACCGCGAACCCCTCCCACATCGTGCGCGGACCGCCTCGCGCGGGGGCGTCGCCGGTGAACGAGGCCCGCAGCGAACCGCGTTCCCGTACCGCCCTGACCCCCAGGTACACCAGATACGCGGCACCCGCGAGCTTGAGCACCGTGAAGACGAGCACCGAACGCTCCACCACGGTCCCGATCCCGAGCGCCACGGCCACGACGAGTACGCAGGCTCCGAGCGTGTTCCCCGCCACCGTGGTCAGCGCGGCGCGGCGCCCCTGTGCCAGTGCCCGCCCGATCACGAACAGCACGCTGGGGCCGGGGACCACGATCAGCAGGAAGGACATGGCCGCGAACGCCGCGAGCCGGTCGGTGGGCACCATGCGGCCCATCCAACACGAGAGCGGCCTTGGAGGGGAGGGTTCGCGGATGATGCGGGTCAGGCCGGAGGGTGCGGGTGAGAGTGCGGGTCAGGCCGGAGGGTGTGGCGGCGAGCGGCACTGGCCTTCACCGTCAACGCCTGGAACGTCACAGCCGCGAGGCCCCCGGGACCGGGCAGGTGGGCACGCTCCCGGGCTCACAGGGCGTTCCGGGCTGCCCGCCGGATGGCGGTGATGGCGGGTTCGGCGCGTCTGCCGGCGAGCCAGGCCAAGGCCGAGGAGGAGGGCGCGAGGTCGGTGACGTCGACGTACCGGATGCCGGGGCGCGGGAAGAAGTCCCGGGCGGCCGCCGGGAGGAAGCACATCGCCGCTCCGCCGGCCACGGTGTGGAGCAGCGACTCCATGTCGGTGACGACCGGTCCGTACCGCACGGGACTGCCGTCGGGGCGCGGATCCACCGCCCAGAAGTCCCACCACACCCGCGGCACCTGCTCGGGCACGTCGACCACGGCGCGGTCGGCGAGCTGGGCCAGGGTGAGACGGGGCAGGGCGGCCAGGGGGTCGCCGGCCGGGAGACAGGCGACGCGGGGCTCCTCGGCGAGGTGGTGCAGCTCTATGTCGGCCGGAACGGGAGGCCGCAGGAAGACCACGTCGACCTCCTGCCGGAACAGGGCGGCGACGTGGTCCACGAAGTTGAGGCTGATCACCTGCGGCAGCACGTCGGGATGCTGTTCGCGCAGCGTCCGCAGGACGGCGCGGGTGTGGGGCATGGCGGCCTCGGCGCCGATGGTCCCCACGACGAGCCGGCCCGAGAGCCGGCGCGCCTGTGTGTCGGCGATCCGCCGCATCCGGTCGACGGCGCCGACCGCTGTTCGGGTCTCGGCGAGCAGTTCCTGCCCGGTCGCAGTGAGGGCGACGGTCCGGCTGGTGCGTTCGAACAGCTGGACCCCCAGGCGTCTCTCCACGTCGCGGATCTGCTGGCTCAGCGCGGACTGGGTGATGAACAGGCGTGCGGCGGCTCGGCCGAAGTGAAGCTCCTCGGCCAGCACCAGGAACAGGCGCAACTGGTGAATGCTCGGTTCCGCATGCCTGCCTGAGCCCGTGTCGGCCATGGTCACCCCCTTCCTGCTGCGGCGACAAGGATCTCATTATCGGTCGGGTGGGATTCCGCATACCGCTGTCCGTGACATCTGGGGCACTGGTGTGCGAATGTTCTGCTCGCCGCCGCGACGACCGGGCTGACTCCCCGGTGCGGCGGCGTGCTCGTGTGGCGCGGACTCCTGAGGGGGACACGGACGGGGGAGCGAGCTTGACCGTGATCGGTATGCCGTCACAGGTGCGCGGCCGGTTCGCCGGCACACGGAGCCCGCTGCGGAATCACCAGCGGGACTCCCCACACCACCCCGTGGGCAGGGGCATACGGCGTGTTCCGCAGACGGGCCTGCCCTGAACCGCTTCGTCATGGGGCGCTCCTCCCTCCGTGCCGTCCCGACGGACCCGGCCCGTCCCGGCCCGGGACACGACCGGCCCAGCCGACCGAACGCAGAAGTCCGTCCCGGAGCAGCCGGTTGCTTCCTTCCCGGCCCCGGGGCGATCCGTCCGTGCCGAGAAGGGCACCGGGCGGGAGAGGAGAAGACGATGAGCGGTGTACTGGTCCACCTGCCGTCGGACGGGGGAACGGAGGCCGCCCGCGGGCCGGTGAGCCTCCGGCTCGGTCCGGGGGACGTGGCACGCTTCGGGCGCGGCTCCGCGTCCGTCCCCGTCGAGCTGCGGCTGCCTCACCCCGCGGTGTCCCGGCTCGCGGGGGAGATCCGGGTGACGGAGGACCACTGGCAGCTCAGCAATCTCAGTACGGCCCAGAGCTACCTGGTGGAGAACCCGGAAGGAGCGGGCGAGTACTTCAGGGTGCCGCCCCGCCGGGCCGGAGCGCCCGTCCCCTTCGAGTTCGCGCGCGTCGTCCTGCCCACCCAGGACCGCCTCGTGAGCTTCCAGGTGTTCGCCCCCGACCACGTCTACCTCGGCTCGGGCGGGTCGGCGGGCCAGGGCGGCACCGACACGCTGACGGCCTTCTCCCTGGACAGGACCTCCACGTACTTCCTGGTCCTGGTCGCGCTCTGCGAACCCCGGCTGCGCGACGAGTCGGCGGTGGCGGTGGCGACCACACCGCAGATCGTCGAGCGGCTGCGGAACCATCCGGTCTGCGGCCGGCTGACCGCTCGGGCGGTCAGCTCCCACATCGACTACCTGGCGGAGGAGAAGCTGCGGATCGCCGCCCCGGGCGGTGCCGACTCCGGTCCGGGCGGGCGGCGCAACGGAAAGCGGGAGGCGATCGTCGGGCTCGTCCTGCGCTTCGGACTGGTGCGCGAGGAGGACCTGGAGATCCTGCCGCCCAGGAGAGGGGCCCACCGCCGGCCGGAGGTGGTGGGCCGGTGAGCGGCGAGTCGGTGGAGGTGGTCCCGCGCGGTTACCGGGTGGGCGACTGGGAGGTCGCCGACCTGATCGGGGCCGGCGGCTGGGGGACGGTGTACGAGGGCCGGTCCGTCGGGGGAGCGGACGGAGCCGGCGGACCGGTGGAGGTCGCGCTCAAGTTCCTTCCCACGTCGGGACTCGCACCGCGCCAGGCGCGCGGCATGGTGGAGACCGCCCGGCGCGAGACCGAACTCGGCCGCCGTGCCCGGCACCCCCGGCTGATCCGGCTGCTGGACTCCGTGACGCTCAGCGAACCCGCCAGCCCCGCCCTCGACGGGGCCGTGGTGCTCGTGATGGAGCGGGCCGAGCACAGCCTGCGCGACCGGCTGGGGGACCCGCCCGCCTCCGGGCGGCCGCCGCTGTCGGCGCGGGAGGGCGCGCGGCTGCTCACCGAGGTCTGCGAGGGACTGGCGCACCTGCACGGCCTCGGCTGGGTGCACGGGGACCTCAAGCCCGACAACGTCCTGGTCATGGCGGACGGGTCCGTACGGCTGTCGGACTTCGGGCTCTCGGTGGAACTGGACGGCACCCACGCCTACATCCCGCCCCTGGGCACCCCCGACTACCTGCCGCCGGAGCGCTGGCGGGCGCCGCTGGGGGAGCGGGGCGTGCAGATACGGCGGAGCACCGACATCTGGGCGCTGGGCATCATGATCCACCAGGTGTTCACCGGGGGCGCCTCGCCGTTCCCCGGCGCCACTCCGGCGGCCCGCGCCGCCGCCGCCCAGGAGTACGCCGCCGGGCGCGCACCGCTGCGCATGGACATGCGCGTGCCGCCCCTCTGGCGCGGTCTGGCGGCCGACTGCCTGACCGCGGACCACGCCGACCGCGCCGCGCACACCGCGGAGAGCCTGCTGGCCCGCGTCCGGGCCGGGCGGGAGCGGCCGGCACCGTCCTCCCCACCGCACCGGCGCGGACGCACCGCGCTGGCCGCCACCCTGGCCGCGGTGGTGTGCGGGGCGGGCGCCGGCTGGGCCGAGTCCGGCAGGGAGGACCGGCCCGTCCGCGCCGGCACCATGGCGTCGGGGCGGACCGGGCAGGCGGCGGGCGACGGAAGGAGCACGCGCGTGGAGGTGTTCAACGCCGAGAAGCGGTGCCGCGCACCCGGCAGCCGGGACGAACTGTGCAGTCTCGGCCTGGCGATCGATCCCCTGGAGCCGTACACCGCCGAGAACGTCGTGACGACCAGGGTGTGGCACGGTGACGCCCTGGCCGTCGACTGCCGGCTGGCGCGGGGCGCGCCGGTCGTCGACGAGACGGGCGCGCGCTCGACACGGTGGTTCCGGGTCCGCCTCCCGGCCGGGGAGCCCCGGAGCACGGCCTGGCTGCCGGCCGTGCGGACCAAGGACCGCCCGCAGCTCCCGGAGTGCCCGGGGCGGGCGGTCCGGGACTGACGTCAGCACAGCTTGATGTCGCGCCCCTCGTTGTCCTTCGCCTCGTCGTTCCCCCAGCGCTGGAGGTAGTACGCGGAGACGTAGGCACGGCCCGTGCCGCCCGGTGAGACCTCGTCGAGGTCGGTCAGCAGCCACCAGTGGTTGTACGAGTCGCCGACCCGCACCTCGTCGCCCCACTTCTTGCACAGGACGTAGTTGGTGCCCGCCAGCAACCTCCCCTGGGGAGCGCAGCGCGGGCCGCTGTCGCCGACGCAGTCGGCCGCCGCGTAGCCGGTGGCGTCGGCGAAGGTGTCCACCCAGTACCTCGCCGGTTCGCCGCCCCCGCCGTCGCACGCGTTGGTGCTGGTGACGCGGGGGAACGGCCCGTCGGGCGAGAGACGGTACTCGGTGCCCTGGAGCACCGGGTGCACCATCTCGTCCGTCTCGCCGTCGTTGTCCCCGTTGGTGTCGTACAGCTGCTCGTAGTGCAGATGGGCCGAGTCGGTCCCCACCAGCCCGAGCCGTCCGAGCGGCGCGCCCGAGGCGACCTGCTGCCCCAGGCGCACGTCGATGCGGTCCATGTGCAGGTACACCGTGAACCATCCGCCGCCGTGGTTGATCTCCAGGCCGCCGGGCTCGAAGAACTCGGTGACCGTGCCTCCGGCCGAGGCGACCACCTGCGCACCGAGGGTCTGCCCGCCGACGCGGTACATGTCGAGCTTCTTGTCGTCGGGGCCGTGCCCCGCGTACGTCTGGAGCTGCCAGGTCTGCTGGCAGGGGAAGGGCAGCCGGAAGTCGGGCCGGGCCGCGGCGGCCCCGGCGGCCGCCGCCGGGGCCGCCGCCACGGCCGTCCAGAGCCCGAACACCGCGAGCACCGCCAGCAGGGCCCGGACGGCCCGGGGCACCGCCGGTCTCGACGGGTGTCTCCTGAAGAGGGGACGCATGGGAATCCTCCTTGTCCGTCCGGCACGGTGCCGGCCGGTCGGTCGGTACGGTGCCGCAGGGAGCCGCGCGGCGGACCCCGGAACGTTCCGGGGTGTCAGCACTGGCGGCTGACGTTGCCGGTCTCGTTGCCCTTGAGGTAGATCGCGCTGACGTAGCCGACCCCGCCGGCCCGCAGCGGCAGT
>NZ_PGGW01000057.1:72600-190655 GCF_002794255.1 Streptomyces carminius | reverse complement strand
TGCTGACCACGTCGCACCCCGTCGACGCGCACGAGCGCACGTTGGCCTGCGCCCACGCCGTCACCGTCGTCTGCCCACCACCCCCGCCGTCCTCCGGCTGGAAGGTGACGTCCACCCAGTCGTTGTCGGTCATGCCCAGGCCGTCCCAGAAGGTGCCGTCGGCGAGGTCGATGCCCGCGGGGTTGGCGACCCGGCGGCCGAACTCGTCCAGGCCGCCGTTGTGGCCGTCCTGGTACGCCGCCTGGGCCTGCGGCCTGCCCTGGGGCAGGTCGCGCCACATCTCGCGCTGGGCGGACGGGTTCCAGTAGTCGTCCCGGGTGTTCCACGGCCCGACGTCCCACACCGGTGCCGTCTCGCAGCGGCCCTTGTAGCACAGCCGCACCCGGTACTCGTGGCCGCCGTTGCTCGCCAGCATGCGGCGCGAGGGCAGGGCGACGAAGTGGTCGCGCTCCTGGATGACGTGGCCGTTCGCCGTGGTGTGCCCGACCAGCCCCTCGCGGGTGGCGAAGAGGCGGTAGGTGACGGCGGTGGCGCCCGCGGCTCCCGCCGGCGGCGCGGCCGCGGGCTGCCGGGCGTCGGCGCGGACGACGAGGTCCGACACGGAGGGGGCCCCGTCGCCGCCCGGCCGGCCGTGGAACGTCAGCCGGGTCTGGAGCACCGAGACGTCTTCCGGCAGCCGCACCCTCCCGTCCCGGCCGACCGTGCTCCACTGCGTCCAGGTGCCGGGGTGGCTGCTGCCGCGCACCTCCGTCAGCAGGGTCGTCCCCGAGGGGATCTCGGCCTCCTGCCGGATGGTGAAGGCCGAGGCCTGGCGGCCCAGACTCCGGGTGGGTGAGGTGTAGACGGCGTAGGAGGCGCCGGGCGCGGAACGCGTCCGGACGGCGGCGCCGCCGACGGTGATGCCGCCCGCGCGGTGCGCGATGTTGTGCTGGTCACTGCTCTCACTGGTCAGGTCGATCCGCCAGCTGCTGCGGGCGGACCGGTCGGCGGCGGCCGCGGTGGCCGGCGGCAGGCTCGCCACCACCATCAGGGCGCACAGGCTCCCGACGAGCCTGCGGACGGTCGGTCTCATGAGGGTTCCCCCGGAGGTCGGGCAGTCAGTGAACGGTCAACCCCTATCCCGGCGGCGGCCCCGCCGTCCCTCCGGAACGTTCCGGGTGCCCCCGGCCGCTGCCGTCGGCATACGTTTCCTGTCGCCGCTCGGCGAACGTGACCGCCGCGGCACAGGAACCACAGGGGGAAAGGAAACACCCGTGCGTCTCAGACCGTCCGGATCCATCCTGCGCGCCGGCCTCACGGCCGTCACCGCTCTGTCCCTGCCCCTCGTGGCGGCGGCCCCCGGACAGGCGGCCACGTCCGCCGGAGGGCCTGCCGCGTCCGCCACCGCGGCCACGTCCGCCACCGCGGCCTTCACGGGCGCCTGCCCGGCCGCGGGCACGGTGTCCCAGTGGTACCACGGCGGCCATGACGGCATCGACATCGCCAACAGCCTCGGCACGCCCATCTACGCCGTCGGCCCGGGTGAGGTCATCGCCTCCGGCCCGGCGCAGGGCTACGGCCAGTGGATCCGCATCCTGCACCCCGACGGCACGGTGACCGAGTACGGCCACATGTACCAGCGGGACGTCAGCGTCGGCCAGCAGGTGTCGGCCGGGCAGCGCATCGCCCTGATGGGCAGCGAGGGCGACTCCACCGGCGTCCACCTCCACCTCCGCGTCCGCACCTCGACCTCCACCTCCGTACGCGGCATCGACCCCGTCCCGTACCTGCGCGACCGGGGCGTCGGCCTGCCGTGCACGCCCGGCGGCGGGGGTGGTGGGCAGACGACGGTGACGGCGTGGGCGCAGGCCAACGTGCGCTCGTGCGCGTCGACGGGGTGCGACGTGGTCAGCACGGTCCACGCGAACGAGACGTACCCGGCGAACTGCTGGAAGACCGGCCAGACCGTCACGGCCGAGGGCTACACCAACGACAAGTGGATCGAACTGCCGCTGCGGGCCGGCGGGGTCGGCTACGTCAGCGCGATCTACCTCAAGGGCAACGAGACCGGCAACGTCAGCCGCCAGTGCTGACGTGATCCGAGCGGCCCTTCTCGCTGCTCGTCCCCGGCCGGGGCGGCCGGGGACGTCACCACCACCGAAAGGAAAACCAGCCATGTCCACCACTCTGCTCAAGCGTGCGGCGGCAGTCGGCGTCTCCGCCGCGGCCCTCGCTCTGCTGCCCCTCGGCGGCGCCTCCGCAGCGACGAATGCCGTCAACACCTTCCAGAACCAGGGCACCGGCCGCTGCATCGACGACACCTCGAACGGCTTCCGTACCTGGGACTGCAACAACTCGGCAGCCCAGCAGTGGAACGTCCACAAGTGGGCGGACGGCACGGTGCAGCTGAGGAACCTCAACACCGGCCGCTGCATGTACGACGGCGACCAGGGCTTCAAGACGGCGACCTGCGACTCCAGCACCAACCAGAGCTGGTTCGTCAGGCACTGGAACGACGGGACGATCGAACTGAAGAACCAGGCCACCAACAAGTGCATCGATGACAGCAACCTCGGCTTCCGCACGCTCGGCTGCAACACGGGCGTCTACCAGAGCTGGTACTGATCCAGCAGCGCCGCGGGCCCCGGCCGATCCGTCGGCCGGGGCCCGTTTCGGCGTACCCGCCCTCCGCCGTGCCGGTGCCGGAAAGTTCCGCCGACGCTGTTGACGGCGCGTCCAGCAGCCTGCACATTACCTGTCAGTACTCGCGTGTAACCACTGGTAACCCGCTTGCGACGCCGCCCGATCACCACGTTCCCAGCACTTCGCCGGGCACCCCCGCGCCCGGTCCCCAGAGAGGCCAGATGCCGATGCGCGCCCTCCGCCGTGCCCTGACCGCCGCCGTCACCGCCGCGAGCGCGGTGGCCCTCAGTCTCACCGGGTCCGCCGCACACGCCGCACCCGCCGCCGACGAGCCCCTCAGATACGTCGCACTGGGCGACAGCTACAGCGCGGGCTCGGGCATCCTGCCCCTGGACCCCTCGGCCCCGCTGCTGTGCCTGCGCTCGACGGCGAACTACCCGAACGTCATCGCGGACCGTCTCGGCGCCGAGTTCACGGACGTCACCTGCGGCGGAGCCCAGACCAAGGACTTCGCCGCGGCCCAGTACCCGGGCGTCGCCCCGCAGCTCGACGCGCTCGACGCCGGCACCGACCTGGTGACGCTGACGATCGGCGGCAACGACAACAACACCTTCATCGGCGCCATCGCGGCCTGCGGCTCGGCCGGAGCCCTCACCCTCGGGTACGGCAGCCCCTGCAAGAACCTGTACGGCGACACCTTCGACGAGAAGATCGACGACAGCACCTATCCCGCGCTGAAGGCGGCCCTCGAGGCCGTCAGGGCCGAGGCGCCCAACGCCCGGGTGGCCGTCCTCGGCTACCCGTGGATCATGCCGGCCACCGCCGACCGGTCCTGCTTCGCCAAGATGCCCATCGCCTCGGGCGACGTCCCTTATCTGCGCGCCCTCCAGGCCCACCTCAACGCGGTGATCAAGCGCGCCGCCCAGGAGACCGGGGCCACCTACGTGGACTTCGCCAAGGTGTCCGAGGGGCACGACGCCTGCCAGGCGTACGGCACCCGCTGGATCGAGCCGGTGCTCTTCGGGGCCAGTGTGGTGCCCGTCCACCCGAACGCCCTGGGCGAGCGGCGGATGGCCGAGCACACCCTCGCCAAGCTCGGTCTCCGCTGACCAGGGGTGGGCCGCGCCGCCTCGGCGGCGCGGCCCGGCGGTCCCGTCAGCCGGGGACGACCGCCGTGTTCTGGCAGGCGGTCAGCAGCCAGCGGCCGTCGTCCTGCCGGGCCATCACGTAGAGCGGGGCGCCCTCGCTCCCGTCGCCCGGGGGCAGATAGCGCTGACGGACCTTGACCGCCGCGACGTCGGGGCGGATGAAGAGCACATGGGTCACCTCATAGGTGACCTCGCCGTCCCAGTGGGCCGCGGGGAGGACCCGGCGGGTGAACTCCGAGATCGCGTCGAGGCCGATGAGGACCTTGCCGTGGGCGGTCGTCCAGACCGCGTCGCGGTGGAAGAGGGAGAGGAACTCGTCGGGGTCCTTGTGCTGCTGGGAGTGCTCGACGGTGGCGACCACCTGCTTGATCGCTTTGATGTCGGCGGCCTGCGCCGTGGGGTCCGTGTCCATGCCGAAGAGGGTGCTACCTCAAGTCCGGCTGAGGTCAAGGCCGTGCTTGCCGCACTGGGGCACGGTGCCCCGGGCTGTGTCCGGGTCCGGGTCCGGGTGCGGGTGCGGTGTCGGGTGGGGTCGGGGCCGGTCCGGGGCGGCCATTCCGGACGGTACGATTTACGGCCGTTGCCGTGCCACGTGTCCTGAGCCGCTCATTGGCCGCAAATCGTACTTGAGTGTCCGGAACGGCCGCCCCTCCCCGTCCCCTCCCGCCGTCGCCCGGCTGCGGGCCGAGTTCTGCGAGCAGCCTCGCGGTGAGGGGCCGGGAGCGGCTTGCTTTCCGGCCCCGGCTGGTCGGCAGCCGGAGAAAGCCGTTTCCCCGTGGTCCCGGGAATGGCAGGATCCCGGCATGGCACCCGATCCGCTGGCAGTTCGTGTCCGTGCGCTGTGGCAGGAACTGGCCGGTGTGGCCGTGGAGTTCGGGCGCTCTGCCGCTGTGGTCGTCTCGCCGGGGTCGAGGCTGTGTCCCCCCTCATGGTGCGGGGTCGTGGTGCTGGGCGGAGCGGGAATCGTCACCGTACCCACGGCCGGGGCCGCCGTCCGGCTGCGCGAGGTCGCGGCCGAGGTGCCTCCCGCGGCTCTCGTCCGGGCGGATGTGCTCCGGGCCACCCTCGCTTATGTGTCCGGCCCGGATTTCCGTCCCGTGCTCGGGGGGCGGACGGTGGCAAGGCTCCCTGCCGATCACCCCGGTCTGTCGGCCCTGCTGGTGGGAGCGGGGCGGGAGGACGCCGGTGAGAGCGGTCTGGAGGAGATCTCGTCGCCGGCCTTCGTCGTCCTCGACGGTGCCGAGGCCGTGGCCGCGGCGGGGTATCAGGCCTGGCCGCGGGGGACGGCACACCTGTCCGTCCTGACAGCGCCGGGGTGTCGCGGTCGCGGGCTGGCGAAGACGGTGGCCTCTGCGGCCGTGGCGCACGCTCTCGACGCGGGGCTCATGCCGCAGTGGAGAGCACGGCCGGAACCGTCCCGGCGAATCGCCCGCGCGCTCGGGTTCCGGGAGGTGGGGGCCCAGCTGAGCGTCCGGCTCGACGGTGGTGGAGGTGGACGGGGGTGGGCGGGCAGAGGGCCGAGGTCTTCCACGGCACCGTCACCACCGCCGCGATCCGATTACGGGACGATGGCCTAAGGTTCCCGCATGCCGTTGGAAGAGGGCCGAAGGGCGGCCGCGGCCGGAGACTGGCTGGCCGCGGGGCACGCCTTCGTCCGGGCCGCGGCGGAGGGCAGTGCGGAGGGCGCCGAACTGGCGGCCCGGGCGACCGCCGGACTCGTACCGCTGGCGGATGGCGGGTCGGCGGAGGCCGCCGCGCTGCTCGCCGGGATCTACCTGGAGCACTTCGACGAGTCGGCCCTGCCCATGGCCGTGCGTTACGCCCGCGCGGCGGCCGAGGCCGGGCTCCCGGCCGGGCAGCGCACCTATGGGCACATGTTGGCGACGGGCCTGGGCGTCGCGGAGGACCGCGTGCGTGCCGTCGAATTCTTCCGGGTGGCCGCCGAGGCCGGGGACGCCTACGGCGCGTTCAACCTCGCTCAGCTGGTCGACGACCCCGACGAGTCCCTGCGGCTGTTGGAGACTGCCGCATGCGAGGGGATCGTCGCAGCCGGTGCCGTTCTCGCCGACCGGCTGTCCGCGCTGGACCGGGATGAGGAAGCGCTGGGCTGGTATGTCTGGGCGGCCGAGCGCGGGCATACGGGGGCGATGAACGCCGCCGCGTGCTGGTACCGCGACGGCTTCGGCACCATGCCGGACCCGGTGCAGGCAGTGCGCTGGTTCTTCGTCATGCTCGCGCACGGCGACGGCGACGGCATCCACGAGGCGATCCAGCTGGTGAAGGCCCGGGCCCTGGACGAGGAGGAGATCCGCGAGGCCGGGCGGCTCGCCGGTGATCCCGGTGCGGCGGAGGCCCTGATCGGCACGGTTCTGGGCGACAGCCGGACCTGAGGAAGTGCCCGGTCGGACAGGTCGTAGGCGGATGTGGGCGTGTGGTGGCTGCCCTCAGGGTTTCCGGCCCGCGGAACACCGGGATCGGTGCTTGACCTTCAAGCTGGTCGAAGCCCGACGATGGCGGGGTGTCGCACTCCGAGTTGATGCCGATCGGCGCCTTCGCCCGACGCAGTGGTCTGACCCCGAGCGCGTTGCGGTTCTACGCCGACTGCGGGCTGCTCCCTCCTGCCGAGGTCGACCCGGTCTCGGGCTACCGCTACTACAGCGCCGGCCAGGTGGCACGGGCGAACGGGCTCCGCCGACTCCGGGAGATCGCCATCCCCCTCACGGTGGTCGAGGCGGTCCTCGCCGCCGGGCCGGCCGAGGCGTCCCGTCTGATCGATGAGCATGTCGCGAAGGTTCTCGAGGATGCGGCAGCGGTACGGCGCCGGGCCGACGTGGTCAGGTCGTCGCTCGCCGGGGTGCCGAGTCTGCCGATCGCCGCGCTGAAGGGGCCTGTGCTGGCCGACGCGGTCGAACAGGTTCTGACCGCGACCGTGCGTGATCCGGGGCTGCCGGTACTCGGTGGGCTGCGCGTCGAGGCGGCCCGCGAAGCGGTCACGCTGACCGCGACAGACCGCTACCGGCTCTCCACTCGAACCCTGGTTCCCGCCGAGCCGGCGGCCGCGGCATGGGCTGCCACGGTCGACGGCGACGAACTGCGGGCCGCGGTCACCGAGATCCGCCGCAGCGTGCTGGTGCGGGTCGAGGCGGCGCCGCACGGGATCTGGCTGCGCATGGCGGAACGAGGGGACCAGTACTGCCGGCTGCTGCCGGAGGAGTTCCCCGACCACCGGTCGATGCTCGCGTCGCTGCCCGAGCCCACCACCCGTGTGACGGTCTCGAAGGAGCCGTTTCTGAGAGCCCTGGAGGAACAACCGGGCGAGCGGGTCTCGCTGCACGTGACTTCCCGCGGCCTGAACGTCCTGCCGGCCGGTGACGAGCACCCCGGCCTCCCGCTCCCGGCCACCGTGACGGGGCAGGACCTCCGGATCTCCTTCGAACTGACCACGCTCTATCCGGCCGTCGGCACTGCCATCGGCCCCGACGTGCTGCTCGACCTGCGCGGACCCGGCCTGCCCGGCACGGTCCGCTCGGCCGACCGCGGCGATCTCACCACCGTGGCCATGCCCGTCCAGCCCGCAAGACGATGAGGACCCCCGCCATGACCGCCACTCCCAGCCCGACCATGGAAGCCATCGCCCGAGCCGTCGCCGAAGGAAGGACCGGCGACACCCCCTCCGCCCGCCGGAAACTCCTGGACCTGTGGTCCGCGACCGGTGTCACCGGCGACCCGCTGCACCGCTGCACCCTCGCGCACCACCTGGCGGACCTCTACGAGGATCCCGCCCAGGCCCTGGCCTGGGACATCCGGGCACTGGACGCCGCCGACGCCATGACCGAGCAGCGCGTCCAGGAACACCACGCCGACCTGAGTGTCGCGGGCTTCTACCCGTCCCTGCACCTCAACCTCGCCGACGACTACCGTCGTCTCGGATCGTTCGACGCCGCCGCCGAGCACATCGACGCGGCCGGGGAGTACACCCCGCACCTCTCCCGGGACGCCTACGGCACGCTCCTGCGTACCGCCGTCGAGCAGGTGGCCGAGGCCATCACCCGGCGGGACACCGCCAAACGGGCCTCCGCCCCGTGACGTGCGGGGAGGACTCCGACCCGTCGAGCACCGCCGCACCGAAGCAGCGACCGACAGGCCTGTCTCCTCTCCCCGGAGGCGCAGAGCGGAGTTCCTGCGACAGTCGACGTCTTCGCCCCGGCGTCCCCCGGAGACGTCGTGACTCTCGCCGGTCAGCGCCTGGCGGTCATCGGCTACTGGAACACGCGGAACCCGGGAAACCGGATCCGCCCCTCCTGCGACACCCGCGGGGGAACCGGACCAGACACCGGGAAACAGCAGCAGCGCACGGAGAAGGGCCCGCCTTGACTCCGCGGCCTCCCGGCATCAGGAGGCCCGTGAGGGCGGTCAGGCGCCGAAGCTGCCGCGTGCTTTCTCGATGTGGCCGAGGTACCGGTGCGTCCAGTCGCACATGGCGTCGACCGTGGCGCGCAGGGCCCGGCCCGGCTCGGTGAGGGTGTACTCGACCCGGGGCGGCACGGTGGGGTGCACCTTCCGGCTCACCAGGCCGTTGCGCTCCAGCATGCGCAGGTTCTGGGTGAGCATCTTGTGGCTGACGCCCTCGACCTCGTCGCGCAGTTCGCTGAAGCGCAGAGTGCGCTCGCCGAGTGCCTCGATGATCAGTAGCGCCCACTTGTTGGCGACGTCCGAGAAGATCTCCCGTGCCAGTGAGTCCGCGCGCCGCAGGTCGGCGTCCTCGGGCAGGCCCTTGAGCTGTTGCTTGGTCACCATCTGGTTCCCCAGTCACTGAAAAGTGCGTTCTTCCAGGTCGGATCAAACTCTCCTACAGTTCCTGAGTAACCACAAGAGAGTAGAAGGAGAGCCACCATGACCACCGTCGACGCCTTCCAGTACGGCATACCGGCCGAGAGTGACTTCGGCTATGTACAGGCGATCAGATCCGGTGACCTGATCCACGTCTCCGGGCAGCTCTCGTTCGACGAGACGGGCGAGTTCCGCCACGCGGGCGACCTCACCGCCCAGCTCGCACAGACCTACGCCAACCTCGACAGGGTCCTGGCCCACTACGGCGCCACCCGGAACCAGGTCGTCTCCCAGACCCTGTACGTGGTGGGCCTGCTGCGGAACGCCGCGGTGGTGGCGGAGGGCAACCTGGCGTACTTCGGCGACCACCGTCCGGCCAGCACCGTCCTCGGCGTCACCGAGCTGACCCTCCCCGGCCAGGTCGTCGAGATCAGTGCCGTCGTCGACATGAGGCTGCCTGCCTGAGTCCGCCGACCTTCGACGCCGCAACGCCCCCTGTCCATCTCCTTCGCTGCGCTTCATGCGCAGGCTGAGTGCTCACGGGATACTTGCTGTGAACGGTTGCGTTGATGCGGCGGTAAGTTCCGGCGTAGTGGTCTCGATGCTCGTCACCGGCGGCTACGCCGGAGCAGAGCGGTCGCGGTGCAGCTTGCCCTGAGTGTCGCGGTACCACTGGATCTGCTGGGCGTCGGTGAAGTACACCTCCAGCAGCACGGCGAACTGTGGACGGAACTGGCCGATCTCCCCGATCTCCTCCTCGCGTCTCTCTCCCGGTGGGACCAGTCCGACGGCATGGAGCAACAGAGGCTCCTCGCCGGGGAGCAGGTCGGCATCTGGGGACGGTATGCACACGACGACGTTGTATACCGGTTGATCGGAGCCGTTGTTCACGATAACCGTGTGAAATCGATAGCCCCAGGACTCATCGCCCGAGGGCGGCTTCTCAGGTGCATGAGGGCCGGTCCAAGCAGCGACGTGTTCCGCGTACCGCTCGCGTTGCTTCCGGTGCTCGCGATGCTGGGTCCAGAGGAAGTTCCCGAAGACGCCTGCGGCGGACACACCACCGGCAGCTAGACCGGTATAGGAGACCCAGGCCGGGGCTGCCGCCACCGACGAGAGAGAGGCCAGGGAAGAAAAGACAACCACGTGTGAACCGTAGTGCTCCGGGAACGTGAACTGCTCCGACTTTTACGGATCCAGTGGTGAGACGGTGCCGGAGGACGTCCTGCCTGTCATCGGATGGACGTGGTGATGGCTTGCCCGATGGCGGCTTGCAGCCGGGCGACGGGCGGGAGGGGACGGGGAGGGGCGGCCGTTCCGGACACTCAAGCGTTATTTGCGGCCGATGAGCGGCTCAGGAGACGTGACACGTCAGCGGCCGTAAATAATGCCGTCCGGAATGGTCGCCCCGGACTGGCCCCGACCCCACCCGGCACCGCATCCGCACCGTGAGCCCGTGAAGCGCTCAGCCCTCGGTGAGGTGGTCGAACTCGCCTGCCTTCACGCCGCGTATGAAGGCCGCCAGCTTCTCGGGCGTGGTGGTGAGGACGGTGCTCGGATCGTCGCTCTCGCGCATCCTGACCGTGCGGCGGTCGCCCGCGGCGATGTAGATGCAGTTGGCGGCGGTGCCGCTGTACGAGGACTTCTGCCAAGCGGGGACAGTCACATTCGCTCCTTCTCAGATCTCTCGGATGACACTGAGCACCAGGTCACGCGACGCGGCCGGTTCGAGGGCGCTGGCTTCCAACTTGTCCAGTACAGATTGGTACCTGATCAGTTGGGGCTGAGCGGTCACGAACTCGGAATGGGTGTCCGTGTCGAGTTGGACGGTGTCCAGCTGAGGAACCCCGGCGACGAAGTACACAATCCCCGAACCAGAGCTGGGGTAGCTTCCGGTGCCGAACGGAATCACCTTCAGGCAGACGTGTTCCCGCGTGCTTACGGCAAGCAGATACTCCAGTTGCTCCCGTGCGACCTTCGAACCACCGAACCCCATGCGCAAGGCCGCCTCATGGATGATCGCCGTCAGTGGAGTCGGCCGCTCGCCGTAGAGCACGGTCTGTCGCTTGATCCGATGGGACACCATGTGTTCCACCTCGGGCGGCGACAGGGAGGGCACCACGTCTCTGAAGAGAGCGCGGGCATGCTCTGCGGTTTGCAGCAGCCCGGGAAGGTGGATCGCGGAGGCGATGCGTATGGCCTGTGCGTGATACTCCAGTTCGGCGAGGTCGAGGGCCCCGGAAGGAAGGATTTCCCGGTACTCCTCCCACCATCCCCGGGTCCGCCCGCCGGTCATGTTCGTGAGGGCATCGATGAGTGCCTGGTCCGTGCACGAGTACAGGTGGGCCAGGGCCCGCACGCGTTCCGCGCTCACCGGGTAGCCGCCGGACTCGATGCTGCTGATCCGGGCCTGGGTGGCGCCGTGGAGTTCGCCGGCCCGGGTGGCCGACAGCCCCGCCTGCTCCCGTAGCCGACGCAACTCCGCGCCCAGGCGTCGCTGCCGGATGGTCGGCGGGACCTTGCTCGGCGGCATGGCCGTTCTCCTTGAGTCGAACGCGAAAATCGATCTTCACTCTGTTGAGCGTTTGGAAAATGTATTCCTCCTTGGCGGTGGAATGCATTCTATGTGTCTCGCTACGGTGGCACACGCCAAAGATTCAGGTGCCGCTCCTCGGCGGCAATGCGACCGCGTCCAATTCGCTCTTTCGTAGGAGGACTTCGTGAACGACGTACCCCCGCAGCACAGCGGCGCCGCGCCGCACGGCGGACCCGCGCCGTTCCCGGGCGACTTCGACCAGGAGCTGCGCGCCATGGTCCTCGATCTCGCGCCCCGGCAGTTCGCCGTGGTCCAGACGTGGGAGGTGGGTGACGGGGAGCAGGACGGGTGCGTCGCCGCGTGGGGGGTCGCGTACGAGGACGGAAGCGCCGAGGTGGTCAGCACCGACGGAGTCCGGCGATTCGGCCTCGCGTCCCCCGAGCGGGCCGTGCGGTGGTTCGGGGTGAAGAAGGAGGGCGTCGCGGCACGGCTCGTCTGGCTCGCCGCGCCCGACCGGACCACCGCCTGAAAGGACCCGGCCCGGCCGGGATGTCCCCTTTCGGGTGAACGCGCTTCGAACAGGTCGCTTCCGGGCGTACCGGTGCGCTGGGATCGGAGGAGGTGCGCCGGTGTGGAGAAGGAGTGAACGCCATGGGGGAACCGGCTGTCGTGTGCCAGCCGTGCACGCCGGGCGACCCGTATGACCCGATCGTCTGCGAGTGGGACTACGCGGTCCGGCTCTGGACGGCGATGGAATGGCCCGAGGGTTACCGGGCGGAGATCGTCGACGGCGTCGTCGCCGTGGCACCCCCGGCCTCCGACACCCACGACCTCATCGTGGACGAGGTGCGGCGGTCGCTGTGCGAGGCGGTCCCCGAGGGATGGGCGGTCCGCCGGAGGCAGGCCGTCTCCGTACCGGACCGGAGCGGCATCTACGTCCCCGACCTGCTGGTCCTGCCGCAGTCAGAGCCGGAGCCCGGGCCGGACGGGGCGGGGGGCCTCGTACCCGCGGAACGGGCCCGGCTCGTCGTGGAGGTCACCTCGCCGTCGAACGCCCGCCACGACCGGGGCGCCAAGGCCGTCGGCTGCGCCCGGGCCGGGGTGCCGCTGTACCTGCTGGTCGACGCATGGGCGCCCGGCGGCCCGACCGTCCTGCTGTACGGGGAGCCCGCGGAGGGCGCCTACCGGCTCCTGCGGGGCGGGCGGTTCGGGGAGGCGATCCCCCTCCCCGAACCCTTCGGTTTCAACCTCGACACGAGCCCCTTCCCCACCGGCTGACCAGGTGTGTTTCTCGTTCGGGCGAACGGTGCCGGTAGACCTGTGCGGGTGCCTTTGGGCATGCTGGGATCGGTGACGTACCGATAGAGGAGACCGCCATGAGCGCACTCACCGTCGATCCGGGGCCGGGGCACGCCTGGGACTGGGACGACCTGGTCCGGCTCTGGGAGGAGACGGACTGGCCCGAGGGCTGCAAGGTGGAGATCATCGATGGGATCATCACCGTGTCACCACCGCCTGCCAGTGAGCACAACATCATCGCCGCAAGGCTGCAGCGTGTGCTGGACAGGTCGATTCCGGAGGACTGGTACGTCTACCAGACCCAGGGCGTCTCCGTTCCGTCCCGTGGCGGCATCTACATCCCCGATCTGGTGGTCATGTCGGAAGCCGTGCTGGAGACGGCGCCCGGCTCGTCCGTGCCGGCCGGTGAGGCGGAACTCGTCGTGGAGATCACCTCCCCGTCCAACGCCCGTCACGACCGGCTCAGCAAGCCCGCCGGGTACGCCCGGGCCGGGGTGCCGCTGTACCTCCTCGTCGACCGCTGGGCCCCGGGCGGCCCGACCGTGACGCTGTACGGGGAGCCGAAGGGTGACGTCTACCGGGTGCTGCACTCCGGCAAGTTCGGGGACAAGGTCCACCTCCCCGCTCCCTTCGACTTCGCGGTCGACACGGGCATCTTCCCCGCCGGTTGAGGGTCGGCCCACGCTCCGACGGAGCGTGGGCCGACCCTCAACCGGGCCACCCGGCGCGCTCAGCCCCGCGCCACCACCGGCGAGGAAGTCCGGCGCGCGGCCAGTGCGCGCCGGGTGGCGTAGAGGGTGATCCCCGCGGCGGCCACCAGCGCGCTCAGGGTCAGGGCGACCGTCGCGCTCCAGCCCGCCGCGTGGTAGGCGATCGCGCCCAGCGAGGCGCCCAGCGAGCTGCCCAGGTAGTACGCCATCTGGTACAGCGCCGCGGCCTGCGCCCGGCCGGTGGTGGCGGTGCGGCTCACGGAGCTGGACGCCACCGCGTGCCCGGCGAAGAAGCCCG
This sequence comes from Streptomyces carminius, assembly GCF_002794255.1. GTDB lineage: Bacteria > Actinomycetota > Actinomycetes > Streptomycetales > Streptomycetaceae > Streptomyces > Streptomyces carminius. Next base: position 177,212 of record NZ_PGGW01000057.1, on the reverse strand, counting down.
CCGTGACCAGGACCAGGCCCAGCAGGACGGCCGTCAGATCCGTGCCCAGGGTCAGCAGCAGGCCGGTGGCCGTCGTGCCGATGGCCAGGTAGAGCGCGCCGCGCCGGCCCAGCCGCCCGATCAGGCGGCCGGCCGCCGCCGAGGAGGCGGTGCCGACCAGGTAGATCACGAAGATCGAGCCGACCAGGCCCTGGGAGAGTCCGAAGGGCTCGGCCACCAGCCGGTAGCCGATCACCGTGTAGACGGCGCCGAAGACCGTCATGAACAGCAGTCCCAGCGAGTACAGCCGCACCAGCAGTCCGTCGGACAGGTGACCGCGCACCACCCGCAGCATCTCGGCGGGACGCGCCGAGGCCGGGACGAAGTTCCGTGCCTTCGGGATCAGCAGCCGGTAGACGACCGCGCACACCAGGGCCAGCACGCCCACCGCCGCCAGCCCCGTGCGCCAGCCCCAGCCCTCGGCCACCCAGCCGGTGAGGACGCGGCCGGTCATCCCGCCGACGCTGTTGCCCGCCACGAACAGTCCGACGGCGCCGATCAGCGCCCGCGGGTGCAGCTCGTCCGCCAGATACGCCGTCGCCGCGGCCGGGATGCCCGCGATGGCCGCGCCCTGCAGCGCGCGCAGCGCGATCAGGGTCTCCAGGTTCGGCGCGAACGGCAGTACCAGCGCGATCGCGACCGCGACCGCGAGGGAGCCCGTCATCAGCGTCCGCCGCCCGAAGCGCTCCGAGAGGGTGGCCAGCGGCAGGACGGCGACCGCGAGACCGATGGTGGCGGCGGAAACCGTCCAGCTGGCCTGGCCCGGTGTCACGCCGAGGTCGGCGGAGAGGGTGGGCAGCAGGGGCTGGGTGGAGAACAGCAGGGCGAAGGTCGCCAGGCCCATGGCGAACAGGGCCAGGCTGACCCGCCGGGGAGCGGGGGGACGCTGCGGAGAGGCACCCGTGCGGGCGGGCGCCCCGGTATCGACGGAAGGCATGTCTCGAACGTACGATCAACGATCTGATGCGTCCAATGCACAAAATCGAAGATTTTCATGCGCATATGCATAAGCAGAGGTGAGGGGGTGCCGTGTCACCGGACGGCAACAGGAAAGACATGAGGGTTACGTCGGACACATCCCGGTCCGCCGAGTCCGTGCCCGCCATCACGCACGACTCCTGGGCGGCCCGGCTCACCCCGCGCCTGGCGCAGTTCGTGGCGGTCGCCCGCCATGAGCACGTGACGCGCGCGGCGGGCGGGCTGGGGGTGCCGCAGTCCACGCTCAGCCGGGCGATGGCCCGGCTGGAGGAGGACCTGGGCGTCGACCTGTTCTCCCGCCGCGGCCGCACCGTCTCCCTCACGCCCGCCGGCCGTACGTTCCTCACCTCGGTGGAGCGTGCGCTGGGCGCGGTGGAGCAGGCCGCCGAGGCGGTGCGCGCCGACGCCGACCCGGCCACCGGGAAGGTCGCCTTCGGGTTCCTGCACACCTTCGGCTTCGAGACCGTTCCCGGCCTGATCCGCTCCTTCCGCGCCGACCACCCCCGGGTGCGCTTCTCGCTGATCCAGACGTACAGCGAGGCGATGGTCGAGCGGTTGCGCGCCGGGGATCTGGACCTGTGCCTGACCTCCCCGATCCCCGAGGCACCGGATCTGGTGGTCCGCCGGCTGGGCGAGCAGCGGCTGCGGCTGACCGTGCCCGAGGACCACCCGCTGGCCCGGCGCCGCCGCATCCGGCTGGCGGAGGCGGCCGAGGAGCCGTTCATCACCCTGGAGCCGGGCTACGGAATGCGCCGCATCTTCGACGCGCTCTGCGCCGAGGCGGGGTTCCGGCCGCGGATCGCCTTCGAGGGGGAGGAGGCCGAGACGCTGCGCGGGCTGGTGGCGGCCGGGCTGGGGGTGGCGCTGCTGCCGCCGCCGACGGTGGCCCGGCCGGGGGTGCGGGAGCTGACGGTCACCGAGCCGCGCGCGGTGCGGGAGATCGGGGTGGCCTGGGTGGAGGGCCGCCCGGACACCCCGCCGGTGGCGGCCTTCAAGAAGTTCCTGCTGAGCCGCCGCGGACGGCTGCTGGCGTGAGGGCCGGGCGTACGGACCGGCGCGGTGCCGTCAGGGGCGCAGGGCGCGGCCGAAGCCCGCGGCCAGCGGCATCCGCAGGCCCAGCGGCGGCGGGGCCGCCAGCGCGTCGGCCAGCGGGCGGGCGAAGTCCCGGTCGCACAGCGAGCCGACGACGAAGTTCTCGGCCAGGGCGACGACCTCGGTCCGGTGCTGCCGCAGGGCGTGGCCGTCGGTGTGGACCTCGAAGCGGCAGACGTCCGGGTTGACCTTCTTGGCGCGTGCCGCCAGGTGGTAGGAGAGCTCGGGCGCGGTGTGCTCGTCGTCCGTGCCGTGCACCAGCAGCACCGTGCGTCCGGCCAGCTGCTCCACCGGCTCCGGTGCGCCGTCCCCGGGGCCGGCCGGCAGCCAGGGGGCCAGTGCCAGTACGGAGACCACGGCCGGGTGGCCGGCGGCCCGCAGCGCCGCCCGGGCGCCCATGTCCCAGCCCGCCAGACACACGGGTACGTCGCCGTAGCGCCGTACGACCTGCTCCAGTGCCCACTCCGCGTCCCGGACCGGGTGGGCGGCCGGGCCGTTCCAGCCGCGGTAGCGGTAGTGGACGACATGGGCCGCCAGCGCCTCGCCCGCTCCGGCCCGGGTCAGCCGGCGGGCCAGCGGCAGCGTCGCCGCCGCGGCCCGGGAGGAGCGCCGGCGGGTGCTCACGGCCTGTCCCCCCGGCAGCAGCAGAACAACTCCCTGTACCGACCGGTCGGCGCCGAACGCCCGCCCCAGCCGCGCGTCCCGGCGCGGCAACGCCTGCTGAGCCATGGCAGAACCATGGCAGAAGCCCGGGTGTACCGGTGGTGTCGTGCGGTCACCATTGAATATCGAACCTTCCAGGGAGCGCGCGGAAGGGCGGGCGGAACGCGGTGCGCGGACGGGGCGCCGGGCGGCCGGGAGCAGGATGATATCTACGCGCGTAGGCGCTAGAGTGCGGCAATGACGAGCGAGACTGTCACCACCGTCCCCACCGCCGACCAGATCCGCCGTGCCCCCAAGGTGCTGCTGCACGACCACCTCGACGGCGGCCTCCGTCCGGCCACCGTCGCCGAACTCGCCCGCGCCACCGGTTACGACGGTCTGCCCGAGACCGATCCGGAGGCGCTGGGCGCCTGGTTCCGCGAGGCCGCCGACTCCGGTTCGCTGGAGCGTTATCTGGAGACCTTCGCCCACACCTGCGCGGTCATGCAGACCCGCGAGGCGCTGGTGCGGGTCGCGGCCGAGTGCGCCGAGGACCTGGCGGCCGACGGTGTGGTGTACGCGGAGGTGCGGTACGCGCCCGAGCAGCACCTGGAGCGGGGGCTGACCCTGGAGGAGGTCGTCGAGGCCGTCAACGAGGGCTTCCGGGAGGGCGAGCGCCGGGCCCGCGAGGCCGGGCACCGCATCCGGGTCGGCGTGCTGCTCACCGCCATGCGGCACGCCGCCCGCTCCCTGGAGATCGCCGAGCTCGCCAACCGGTACCGGGACGCGGGCGTGGTCGGCTTCGACATCGCGGGCGCCGAGGCGGGCCACCCGCCCACCCGTCATCTGGACGCCTTCGAGTACCTCAAGCGAGAGAACAACCACTTCACCATCCACGCCGGGGAGGCGTTCGGGCTGCCCTCGATCTGGCAGGCCCTCCAGTGGTGCGGCGCCGACCGGCTCGGTCACGGGGTGCGCATCATCGACGACATCCAGGTCGCGGAGGACGGCTCGGTGAAGCTCGGGCGGCTGGCGGCGTACGTGCGGGACAGGCGCGTCCCGCTGGAGATGTGCCCGACCTCCAACCTGCAGACCGGGGCGGCCCCCTCGTACGCCGAGCACCCCATCGGGCTGCTGCGGCGGCTGCGCTTCCGGGTCACGGTCAACACCGACAACCGGCTGATGAGCGGCACCGGTATGAGCCGCGAGTTCGAGCACCTGGTGGAGACGTTCGGCTACACCCTCGACGACATGCAGTGGTTCACCGTCAATGCGATGAAATCGGCCTTCATTCCTTTTGATGAACGGCTGGCCATGATCAATGACGTGATCAAGCCCGGGTACGCCGAGCTGAAGTCCGAGTGGCTGTTCCGGGAGGCTGCTGCGGCAGGGCGGTGACCAGGGGATACGTCCTGCCGTCGAAGGGAGGGGCGGGAGGTCCGGGACGGCCGGATATCCCGACACTCGCTGTTTGCGGGTGTTTGCGGAGGGTGTGACGTTCTGGCTACTTTCGCGAGGCCGCCCCAACCCATCCACAAGAGGACGTAGCAGCTGATGAAGCAGCGAACCATGAAGACACTCGGCGCCGCCGTGCTCGGTGTCGCCGTCGCCGTCGCCGGTGCCGGGACCGCCTCCGCGGCGCCCGCCCTGCCGGGCGTTCCGGTCGTCGGGCAGCTCGCCGGCACTCTGACGAAGGCGCTGCCCGCCCTCAGTCCCGCACCCGCCCCCCAGGCCGCTCCGGCACCTCAGCAGGAGGCGCCGCGGACGCTGCCCGCTCCCGCTCCCGAGCAGGCGCCCCAGCAGGAGGCGCCGCGGACGCTGCCGGCCCCCGCTCCCCAGCAGGCGCCCCAGCAGGAGCCGGTGCGGGCCCTCGTCGGAGGCAAGTCGCTCCAGCAGCTCACGGGATCGCTTCCGCTGGCCAAGGGCCTCGGCTGACGCCGTACCGCACGCCTCCGGGATCCTCCTCCCCGGGAGACGAACGGCGGGCCGTACACCGGATCCGGTGTACGGCCCGCCGTGACGCGCGCCCGCAGCGGTGTCACCAGTTGCCGGCCCGATGGACCTTCCGCTCGTCCGGGAGCATGATCCACAGGACGATGTAGATCAGGAACTGCGGCCCCGGGAGCAGGCAGGAGATCAGGAAGATCGCCCGCATCGTGTTCGCGGAGACGCCGAAGCGCCGGGCCAGTCCGGCGCACACACCGGCGATCATCCGGTTGTCATCGGGGCGGACAAGTGCGGCCATGGCTGTGACTCCTTCGTTCGTCCGGAACGCTGTTGTTCGCCGGGTACCCAATTCACGGTAGGCGGAGCGTCGCGGACGGACGTCGGTCTACGGGGCGATCCCGACCCCCGTGGTCCTCGGGGTCGCCCCCCGGTTCTCGTCGTCCGGACGGCGGACCCGGACACGGGCCAGGTCCTTCCGGTGGGCGGTGCGCAGCCGGGCCCGCAGCGCCGGGTAGCACAGCAGATGGGCCAGGGCCACACCGGTGGTGTTGAGCAGCAGCGCGTCCACGTTCGCGACCTGCCCGGGCACGGCGGGCTGCACCAGTTCGATGCCGAGCGAGATCATCGCTCCGGCGAGGACCGTACGGGCCCAGGAGCCGAGCCGGGACGTCACCCGGCCCACCGCCATCGGCAGCAGTACGCCGAGCGGGGCGAGCAGCGCCAGTCCGCCGCCGATGCCCTCCAGCGCGGCCTGGGGGCCGGCCGCGAGGTCGGCGTGGACCGAGGCGAAGGGCCGCAGGTTCGCGGGGGACACCCAGGGCACGGACAGCGGCCGCAGCGTCAGCCAGCCGACGAACAGCAGGTGGCCGCACAGGAGTACGAGACCCGCTGTCCGGACGCGGTGTGCGGCGGGACCGCCGCGGTGTTGACGCTGCACAGCGACGAGGACGCCCGTGGTCCGGGAGGCGGTTCCCCGGGGCCCCGGCTTCCCTGGCCGTCACCCGATCGCCGCCTACGACGGCGGTGCGCCCGCCGTCCCCGCGGCTTCCGGACCGTTCCGCAGCGCGTCGGTGCACGAGTAGGCCGACGGGGCCCCGCGGCCCTCCTCCGGCTCCGGCTCCGCTCCTGTCCCCGGGCCCGGGCCCGGACCGCCGAGCACCACCGCGGGTTCCTGTCCGGTGGCGGCCGTGCCCGCGAACGTGCACACGATCTGGGCCAGCGCGAAGGGCGGCAGCCGGCCGGGCTCCTGGCTCAGCCGGAGGGTCTCGCGGGAGTCCTCCTCGTCCGGTGCGAGGACCTCCAGCGTGTGCGGCACCGCGGTGCCGAAGCCCGCCTCGTCCTCGGCCCGGGAGGGGGACTCCTGCAACTCGTCGAGGAGCGCGCGGGCCGTCCTCAGCCGTACGTCCGGGCCCTGCTCACCGGCCTTCACGGGCACGGTGCGCTCCACCGGCTCGACACCGCCGCCGCAGACGAGGAAGACGTCCACCCGGATGACCTCGTCCCCCGGTTGCCGCGCCTCCCCGGCGCCGGGCGCCGCACACGACACCCGGGACGGCGCCGCGCCCGCGTCCACCGGCACGGGCGTCGAACGGATGCCGCACCCGCCGAGCGTGAGGGCCGCCAGAACGACGGCGACGGCACGGGCGGTACGGTGCGCGGTCGTCATCGGTCGCCCTCCCCGCCGGTCCCGGTGCCCGCGCCGCCGCGGGTGCCGTCCTGGCCGGACTCCTGGTCGAGTTCCTGGCCGGCGCCCCGGTCGGGGTCCCGGTAGTCGTCCCGGTCGCGGTCCGGCGCGAGCCGGCTGGCGTCGCGAGGCAGCCGCAGGGTGAAGACCGCGCCGCCCCCGGGCGCGTTCTCCGCGGTGATCCGGCCCCCGTGGATGTGCGCGTTCTCCAGGGCGATCGACAGCCCGAGACCGCTGCCCTCCGACCGGGGCCGGGACGCGCTCGCCTTGTAGAAGCGGTCGAAGACGTGCGGCAGCACGTCCTCGGGGATGCCGGGTCCGTTGTCGGAGACCCGGATGACCAGTTCGTCCCCGCCCGCGGCGCGCCTCGCCGTGGCTGCCCCGGGCTTCCCGGTGCGCACCGAGACCCGCACCGGGGAGCCGCCGTGCTTGAGCGCGTTGCCGATCAGATTGGCCAGGATCACATCCAGCCGCCGCGGGTCGAGCCGGGCCATCACACCGCGGTCGGCGTCGAGCTCGACCGCGTCCAGCCAGGCGCGGGCGTCGACACAGGCCGTCACCTGGTCCGCGACATCGACGTCGTCCAGGACCAGTCTGGCCGTGCCCGCGTCGAAGCGGGTGACCTCCATCAGATTCTCCACCAGGTCGTTCAGCCGCCGGGTCTCGCTGACCACCAGTCCGACCGCGGGCGCGATCATGGGGTCGAGCGAGTCGGCCTCCTCCTCCAGCACCTCCGTCACCGCGGTGATCGCGGTCAGCGGCGTGCGCAGCTCGTGGGACATGTCCGCCACGAAGCGCCGGCTGGACTCCTCGCGGGCGCTCAGCTCCGCCACCCGCTTCTCCAGCGCCGCGGCGGTGCGGTTGAACGTGCGGGACAGCTCGGCCAGCTCGTCGGTCCCCGACACCTGCAGCCGGGTGTTCAGCTTCCCCTCGCCCAGCCGCCGCGCCGCGTCCCCCAGCCGCTGCACGGGCCGCAGCACCGTGGTGGCGGCGGCCTGCGCCAGCAGGGCGGAACCGACCAGCGCCAGCGCGGTGGCGATGCCCAGCGACCAGGCCAGGGAGCTGAGGTCGTCCCGCTCGGCCGCCAGCGACTTGAGCATGTAGCCCGTCGGCGCCGGCCGGCCGCCCTCGTCGATCACGGTCGCGCCGCTCACCAGGTACGGCTCGCCGTCCAGGTCGATCCGCTGCCAGTACAGGTGGTACTCGGCCGGGTTGGCGGCGTCGACCTCGCGTTTCCGGTTCACGGCGGTGCGCAGTGTCCGGGGCACGTCGTCCAGGGTGAAGTCCCCGTGCGACGCGGCCCGGCACGGCGGTCCGCCGGTCCGCCGGGAGATCAGCACGACCTCGTACCGCTCGGCGGAGTTCGCCATGGCGTCGGCCGCGTCCTGCAGCTCGTCGCAGGACGTGCGGCGGGAGACGGACCCCGCGGTGTCGCCCAGTGAGTCGCGGAAGTCGTTGAGCGCGGCGTCCTGGGCCCGGGTGAGGACGGCGTCGCGGTTGATCCAGTACGCGATTCCGGAGGCGGCCGCCGCGGCGATCAGTGCGACGAGCGCGAAGACCACCACGAGCCGCAGCCGCAGGCTCGTCAGCCGCAGCGCCCCCATGAACTTTCCGGGGATCCCGCTCACAGTTCCTCCTCGTGGGCCCCGCCGTGCCGGGGCGCGGCCCCCGGGCCGGGGTGCGGGGCGGTGGCCCGGCGTACGTCGCCGGCCGCGGCGCGGGGCGGTCTTCTCCACCCGCTCGGCGCGGGCGCGGGTATCGCGGGAAGGCGCGGCCCGGCGGCCTCGCGTGCGTCGCTCACGCAGGGGGGTCCAGCCGGTAGCCCACCCCGCGCACCGTACGGATCAGGGTCGGGGAGGAGGGCACGTCCTCGACCTTCGCGCGCAGCCGCTGGACGCACGCGTCGACCAGCCGGGAGTCGCCGAGGTAGTCGTGCTCCCACACCAGCCGCAGCAACTGCTGCCGCGACAGCGCCTGCCCGGGGCGGCGGCTCAGTTCCAGCAGCAGCCGCAGTTCCGTCGGGGTCAGCTGCAGGTCCCTGCCGTTCTTGGTCACCGTCATCGCGGAGCGGTCGATGACCAGCGCGCCGAAGGCCGCCGAGTCGTTCGCCTCACGTTCGCCGCGCCGCATCACCGCGCGGATACGGGCGTCCAGCACCCGTCCCTGCACCGGCTTGACGACGTAGTCGTCCGCACCCGACTCCAGGCCGACCACGACGTCGATGTCGTCGCTGCGCGCGGTCAGCAGGATGATCGGCAACTGGTCCGTGCGCCGGATGCGGCGGCACACCTCGAAGCCGTCGATGCCGGGCAGCATGACGTCCAGCACGATCAGATCGGGCCGCTGCTCGCGCAGCAGCCTGAGACCGTCCTCGCCCGAGGCGGCGGTCACCACACGGTGGCCCTGCCGGGACAGGCCCATCTCCAGGGCCGTACGGACGGCCTCGTCGTCCTCGATCAGCAACAGGAATGGCACGCGCGCCATTCTGGCGCATCCCCCGCCCGTACTTCGACTGGCGGACACCCGGGATGCACGGGATACGCGGGATACCCGGAAAACCGGTCCGGTTCCGGGGCACGCCCGCTCCGCGCCCTGTGACACCCCTGTGACAGAGGGAGGACCCGGCCATGAAACTGCCGCGGCAGTGTATTCGGCACAGCAAGGCGAGCGAACGGGCTGGCTCTACGAGGGGGGCGCGAGATGACCACACTGCACAGCACCATCACCAGCGCAGTTATCCACACGCATCCGCGCACCCCGGCGGTTCCCGCCCGGAGCAGGGAGAGGTCCGGCGGCCCGGGCACTCCGGAGGCCGGCACGGCGAGACGAGGGGGAGGGTGCGTCCGTAACGCCGGGCGGCAGCGGCCGGCGCACATCGCCGCCGTGGGGGAGGCGGCCGTCGGGGGCGGCCGCCGGGGGGACGAGGCGTACGGGGAGGCACCGGGGGAGCGGCGCCAGGGCGTGTCGGAGGCGGAGTTCACCGCCTACGTCCGCGAGCGCCGCGCCTCCCTGTACGCCACCGCCTACCACCTGACGGGGGACCGGCACGAGGCCGAGGACCTGCTGCAGAGCGCACTGTTCTCCACCTACCGCGCCTGGGAGCGGATCAGCGACAAGGCCGCGGTCGGCGGCTACCTCCGCCGCACCATGACGAACCTGCACATCAGCGCCTGGCGCCGCCGCAAGCTCAACGAGTACCCGACCGAGGAACTGCCCGAGGCGGCGGGCGAGAACGACGCGATGCGCGGCACCGAACTGCGCGCGGTCCTGTGGCAGGCGCTGGCGCGGCTGCCCGAGACGCAGCGCACCATGCTGGTCCTGCGCTACTACGAGGGCCGCACGGACCCGGAGATCGCCGACATCCTGAACATCAGCGTCGGCACGGTCAAGAGCAGCATCTGGCGTTCCCTGCGCCGGCTGCGCGACGACCAGTCGCTCAGCTTCGGCCGGGACCTGGAGGAGAGCTTCGGCGAACTGGTCGCCTGACGGCCGGCGCCGGAGAACCGGGGGGACGGGGGAACGGGGGAGAACGGGGGCAGGGGGACGACGGGGGAACAGCGGGGGAAGCGGGAGCGGGTCCGGCCGGCCGGGGGGTGTGGCCGGACCCGCTCCCGTCGCGCGCCGTCGTACGCCCGGCCGCCCGGGGCCGTGGCCGGCGCGCGGGGCTCAGCGGCGCACGACCGAGGGCGCGCCGAGCTCCGCGATCCGGCCCAGGGCCTCGTCCCGGCCGCAGGCGTGGGCGCCGAGGGCGACCTGGTGGGCGACGATCGTGTGCTCGTCGCGCATCAGCGTCCAGCCGCGGCGGATCAGGACGGGCAGCGACTTGCGGCCCTCGCGCACGTCGCGGACCAGCCGCCGCCGGAAGGTGGTGCCGGGCCGGCCGCGCAGGCACAGGGCGTCGGCCAGCAGTCCCAGCTCCCGGCACCGTCCGGCGATCTCGGCGGCGAATATCCCCTCGGCGACGAACAGCCGGGCGCCGCGCAGGTCGAGCGCCTCCGTGCCGGTCCGGGCGCTCGCGGCGATGTCGTACACCGGCACGGCGGTGCGGCCGCGCTCGCACAGGGCGCCGATCGCGGCCACCGCGGCGTCCGCGTCCCAGGAGGCGGGGTCGTCCCAGTCGACCAGCCCGCTGCCGGGGAACCGGGGCAGGGACGGATCGCCGGTCTCCTTGTAGAAGTCGTCCAGCCGCAGCACGGGCAGTCCGGTGCGGGCGGCGAGCGAGGACTTTCCGGAGCCGGACGGTCCGGTCAACAGGATCACGCGGGCGGTGTCGGAGGAGGCCACGGAACACCATTGTCGGGCATGGCGGGAGGACTTCGTACCGGTGTGCCGGGCGGATGCCGGAGGCTTGAGGGGCTCGGGGTTCCTCAGGGGAACGGCCGGTGCCGCGGTGTCCGTACGCGGGACACCGCGGCACCGGCCGCCGCGGGGCGCGGGCGGGCGTGGTCAGACGCCGACGGGATGCCAGACGGTCTTGGTCTCCAGGAACGCCAGCATCCGCCCCGTCCCGGGGTCGGCGGACCAGTCGGCGCCGCCGTCCGCCGGGCGCAGCACCCGCTTGAGGTTCTCCGCCGCGGCGGCCTCCAGTTCCCTCGCCAGGCCGGCGTCGTCCGCGCCCGCCAGGTCGATCGCGTTGACGTCCTGGTGGGCGGCGAGCGGGGCGGCGAGCTCGGCGGTACGGCCGGACAGGATGTTGACCACGCCGCCGGGCAGGTCGGAGGTGGCCAGCACCTCGGCCAGCGAGAGCGCGGGCAGCGGGGCCCGCTCGCTCGTCACCACGACGGCGGTGTTGCCGGTGACGATCACCGGGGCGAGCACCGAGACCAGGCCGAGGAAGGCGGACTCCCGGGGCGCGAGCACGGCGACCACCCCGGTGGGCTCGGGGGTGGAGAGGTTGAGGTACGGGCCCGCCACCGGGTTGGCGCCGCCCGCCACCTGGGCGATCTTGTCGGACCAGCCCGCGTACCACACCCAGCGGTCCACGGCGGCGTCCACCCGCGCGGCGGCCTTCGCCCTCGACAGGCCCTCGGCGGCGGCGACCTCGGCGGTGAACTGCTCGCGGCGGCCCTCCAGCATCTCGGCGATCCGGTAGAGGATCTGGCCGCGGTTGTACGCGGTCGCCCCGGACCAGGGGCCGAACGCCTTCCGGGCGGCGACCACCGCGTCCCGGGCGTCCTTGCGGGACGCCAGCGGGGCGTTGGCCAGCCACCTGCCGCGTGTGTCGGTCACCTCGTACACCCGTCCGCTCTCGGAGCGGGGGAACTTCCCCCCGACGAACAGCTTGTAGGTCTTCAGGACGCTCAGCCGCGTGCGCGCGGTGCCGCCGTTACCACCGGACATCTCAGACATCTCAGACATCGAGGTACGCCTCCAGACCGTGACGGCCGCCCTCGCGGCCGAAGCCCGACTCCCGGTAACCGCCGAAGGGCGAGGCCGGGTCGAACTTGTTGAACGTGTTGGCCCACACCACACCGGCCCGCAGCCGGTCCGCCATCGCCAGGATGCGGGAGCCCTTCTCCGTCCACACGCCCGCCGACAGGCCGTACGGCGTGTTGTTGGCCTTGGCCACGGCCTCGTCGGGGGTGCGGAAGGTCAGCACGGACAGGACCGGGCCGAAGATCTCCTCGCGGGCGATGCGGTGGGCCTGGGTGACGTTCGTGAAGACCGTCGGCGCGAACCAGTAGCCCCGTTCGGGCAGCTCGCAGGCCGGGGACCAGCGCTCGGCGCCCTCGGCCTCGCCGCTGTCGGCGAGCTCGGTGATGCGGGCGAGCTGCTCGGCGGAGTTGATGGCGCCGACGTCGGTGTTCTTGTCCAGCGGGTCGCCGACCCGCAGGGTGGCCAGCCGGCGCCTGAGCGCGTCCAGCAGTTCGTCCTGGACCGACTCCTGCACCAGCAGGCGGGAGCCCGCGCAGCACACCTGGCCCTGGTTGAAGTAGATGCCGTTCACGATGCCCTCGACGGCCTGGTCGATGGGCGCGTCGTCGAAGACGATGTTGGCGCCCTTGCCGCCCAGCTCCAGGGTGAGCTTCTTGCGCGTGCCCGCCACGGTGCGCGCGATCTGCTTCCCGACGGCGGTGGAGCCGGTGAAGGCGACCTTGTCGACGCCCTCGTGCGCGACCAGCGCGGCGCCGGTGGAGCCGTCGCCGGTGAGGATGTTGACCACGCCCGGCGGCAGCCCGGCCTGGCGGCAGACGTCCGCGAAGAACAGCGCGGACAGCGGGGTGGTCTCGGCGGGCTTGAGGACGACGGTGTTGCCGCAGGCCAGCGCCGGGGCGATCTTCCAGGCGAGCATCAGCAGCGGGAAGTTCCACGGGATGACCTGGGCGGCCACGCCCAGTGGACGCGGGTCCGGCCCGCTCGTGCCGTTGTGCGGGCTCCGCCCGAGGGCCGCGTGGGCGAGCTTGTCGGCCCAGCCCGCGTAGTAGAAGAAGTGCGCGGCGACCAGCGGCAGGTCCGCGTCCCGGGTCTCGCGGATCGGCTTGCCGTTGTCCAGGGTCTCCAGGACGGCCAGTTCGCGGGAGCGCTCCTGGACGATCCGGGCGATCCGGAACAGGTACTTGGCGCGCTCGGCGCCGGGCAGCGCCGACCAGGGGCCGAAGGCGCGGCGGGCGGCGGCCACGGCCGCGTCCACGTCCTCGTCGCCGGCGTGGGCGACCTCGGACAGCACCTCCTCGGTGGCCGGCGAGACGGTCTTGAGGACCCGGCCGCCGGCGGCCTCGCGGAACTCGCCGTCCACGAACAGTCCGTAGGAGGGGGCGATGTCGACGACCGCGCGGGACTCGGGCGCGGGCGCGTACTCGAACAGAGGGCTCATCGTGATCAGTCCACCGTCACGTAGTCGGGGCCGGAGTAGCGCCCGGTGGTCAGCTTCTGGCGCTGCATCAGCAGGTCGTTGAGGAGGCTGGAGGCACCGAGGCGGAACCGGTCGGGGCGCAGCCAGTCGTCGCCGAGGGTCTCGTTCACCAGCACCAGGTACTTGAGTGCGTCCTTGGTGGTGCGGATGCCGCCCGCGGGCTTGACGCCGATCACGGTGCCGGTGGCGGCGCGGAAGTCGCGCACCGCCTCCAGCATCACCAGGGTGTTCGCCGGGGTGGCGCTGACGCCCACCTTGCCGGTGGAGGTCTTGATGAAGTCCGCCCCGGCGAGCATCGCCAGCCAGGAGGCGCGGCGGATGTTGTCGTAGGTGGCCAGTTCGCCGTTCTCGAAGATCACCTTCAGGTGCGCGTCCTCGCCGCCTTCGCGGGCGCAGGCCTCCTTCACGGCCCTGATCTCCTCGAGGACCTGGAGGTAGCGGCCGGAGAGGAAGGCGCCGCGGTCGATGACCATGTCGATCTCGTCGGCCCCGGCGGCCACCGCGCCGCGGGTGTCGGCCAGCTTGACGTCCAGCGCGGCGCGGCCGGCCGGGAAGGCGGTGGCGACGGAGGCGACCTTGACGGTCCGGCCCTCCCGGCCACCGGCGGCGTCCAGGGCCTGCCGGGCGGTGGCCACCATGTCCGGGTAGACGCAGATCGCGGCCACCCTCGGGGCGGTGCGGTCGGTGGGGTCGGGGTGGACGCCCTTGGCGCACAGCGCCCCGATCTTGCCGGGGGTGTCGGCGCCTTCCAGGGTGGTCAGATCGATCATCGAGATGGCCAGGTCGATGGCGAAGGCCTTGGCCGAGGTCTTGATCGAACGGGTGCCGAGCGCGGCGGCGCGGGCTTCGAGGCCGACCGCGTCGACCCCGGGCAGGCCGTGCAGGAAGCGGCGCAGCGCGGCGTCGGACGCGGTGGCGTCCGCGAACGCCGGGGGCGGCGCTTCGGACGCGGTGGTGGGAGGCGAGGCAGGCATGGTCACCAGACGAGCATATCTACGCGCGTAGCGGCTGTCATCCCCCATCCCCCACCCGGCGCACCGCGGCCCGGTACCCGGCGTCCGATGCGGGCGGCGTCCGGCGGGGACGGGCCGCCGGGACGGGGACCGCATCCGGCCGGCGGCGAGGGGGCACGGCCCGGCCCGGGAGGTGCGCGGGACGGGACCGCCGGCGGTGTCACGTCCGGGCGGCACCACGGCACCCCTTCCGGGTGTCCGGAATCCCGGGCAACCCGTTCCGGACAGAGGGTGGTCTGGAGGGTGAAGGGAGCGCGGATGCACTCAGAAGACGAAAGTCAGTTCCAGGGCTTCGTCCGCACCAGATGGCCACATCTGGTGCGGACGGCCTACTTGCTGACGGGAGACCGCCACCATGCCGAGGATCTCGCACAGGCCGCCCTGACAAAGGCGTACCGCTCCTGGCGGCGGGTCGTCCGCAGCGAGAACCCGGACGCCTACATACGGCGCATCCTGGTCAGCTGCAACAAGGACCGCTTCAGGAAGCGGCGTGTCGCCGAGCATCTGACGGAGCTGCCGCTGGACGCCGCCGCACCGGCCCACCCGGATCCCGCGCCGCGCGCCGTCGACCGGCAGGTGCTGATGAGAGCCCTCGCCCGGCTGCCCAAGCGGCAGCGGACGGTGGTGGTGCTGCGCTACTGGGAGGACCTCTCGGAGGCGGAGGTGGCGCAGACGCTGGGCTGCTCCGTCGGCACCGTCAAGAGCCAGGCGTCCAAGGGGCTCGCCAAGCTGCGGGCCCAGCCGGGCCTGCACGCGGTCCGGCCGGGCGCCGACACCCGTACCGGGCCCGGGACCGACACCCGCACCGGTACCGCCGCGGAGCCGGCGGTACCGGTGCCCGCCAACCATGGGGAGACGAGATGAGCGAGGAGACTCCGTTCGAGGTGCAACTGCGCCGGATGCTGGCCGAGGGGGTGGACGACGTCCGCCCGGAGGGCGCGCCCTACGACTCCATCGTGCGGGGGGCACGGACCGCCCGCCGGCGCGGCATGGCGGTGGCCGGGGCGGGGATCGCCGTACTGGCCGTGGTGCCGGGGGTGGCCCTGGGCGCGTACGGCGGCTGGGGGGACGGCTCCGCCCCCGTGGCCGGTACCGCGCCCGCGTCGTCCGGTGCGCCGGACTCTCCCGGCACCTCGGCGGACGCCGAAGAGCCGGAAGGCATGGGGCCGCCCGCCACACCCGGGCAGCTCGCCGACGGGATCGGCCTCTCGCAGGCCGAGGCGTCCTTCGCCCGCTGTCTGAAGTCCCACGCCGCCCTGCAGGCGAAGCACTCGAAGGGCGCACCTCCGGCCGACGAGCTCGGCGACCCGGCGGACTACCGGCTCCTCCAGGCATGGAAGCTGGTGACCAACCACAACGAGGGCAATTCCGGCACAGGGGTGCTGGCGGTCCACCGCGAGGACGACGGGGCGGTGTACTTCTGCCGGGACCGCGAGGAGACGCAGAACCTGCGCGTGTTCAACGGGGACGGGGCCCCGGAGCGGGCCGTCACGGTCGACATCAACGCCAATGTGCTCTACCGGCAGATCCCCCTGGGCGGCACGGACTGGGAACTGCCCTACCGCTGGGTGGACTACGGGAGTGTGACCGCCGAGGTCAGCAGGGTCACCGTGGAGTACGGCGGACGGACGGTGGAGGCGGCGATCGACGGCGGCTACTTCGTGGCGAGCGGCGTGCTCACCGAGAAGCCGGACACGGCTCCGGCGGTCAGGGGGTACGACGCCGACGGCACCCTGGTCTACGACTCCGCCGAGGACCGCTACTACGAGGCGATCATCGACTGACCGCTCCCTCCTGCCCTCCGCCCTCTCCGCTCCTCGTCCTCTCCGCTCCCCGTCGTTCTCTTCCGGCATGTGTCCCCGGCGGGTTGCCCCGGAGACCGGGCGGGCCGTCCACGCCGGCCGTCATCGGGCAGAATCGGGGGCATGACGCGTGAGCAGACCGGATACGCCGACCATGTCTACCGCTCCGTACCGGGGCTGGTGGGAGGCGGTCTGCTGCTGTTGCTCGTCGTGCTGCTGACCGGTGACGGAGTCCTCAGCGGCGAGGGAAGCGTCCGGTGGATCTCGCTGGCCGCCCTGCTGTTCCTCGCGCCGCTGATCGTGGCCTTCTCCCTGCGGCCCGCCGTGTACGCGGGCAGTGAGCGGCTGCGGGTGCGCAATCCGTTCCGCACGATCACCCTGCCGTGGGCGTCGGTCGAGGATGTGCGGGCCGCGTACTCCGCCGAGGTCTTCGCCGCGGGCGGCGCGAAGTACCAGATGTGGGCGATCCCGGTGTCGCTGCGGCAGCGGAAGAAGGCCGCCCGGCAGCGGGGAGGCGGCCCGGCGCCGACGGTGTTCGGCGGGGGGACGGGCCCGGGGGGCGGCGGGGACCAGGGCGGCTACCGGCCCCAGGCCGACCAGGCGGTCGAGGAGATCCGCGCGCTGGCCGAGCGCCATGCCTCCGCCGAGGCCGCGCAGGGCGCCCCGGCCGTCCGGTGGGCCTACGAGATCCTGGTTCCCGCCGCCGTCGGCGGACTCGCCCTCGTGCTCCTGCTGCTCCTGGGCTGAGGGTGACCGGGCGGTCAGGGCGGTCAGGGCGGGCCGGCTCCGGCCGGTGCGGTCCGGTGGCTGCGTACGTCCGGTGGCTGCGGGCCGGAACGCGGGACGCCTGTCCGTGCGGCCCGGACGGGCGCGGAGCGTACCGGCCCGCACTCCGGCAGGCCCGTCCGTCCGGTGACCGGTCCGCCGCAGCCCGTCTCCTCAGGGCCGGGTGCTCGGTAGGGCGTCCCGGTTGCCCGGGTGCCCCGGCTGCGCGACCGCCGGACGGTGCTCCGTCGGCGCGCGGGTGCCGCGGACCGCCCGGCCCGGCGGTCCGGGCGGGTGTGCCGGGTGCCGCGGACCGCCCGGCCCGGCGGTCCGGGCGGGTGTGCCGGGTGCCGCGGACCGCCGAGCCGGGCGGGTCAGATACCCGCGGCGGCGGCCAGGTCCGTCCGGAGGGTGCCCAGGGCCCAGTCCGCCGTGGCCCGGGCGGTGGACAGTTCCGAGGCGTCCGCCACGGGGACGACCACTTCCAGGTAGCACTTCAGCTTCGGCTCCGTGCCGCTGGGCCGGACGACGATCCGGGCGCCCGAGACGCCCTGCCGGGAGTCGCCGGCCAGGTGGTAGCGGAGCACGTCGGCCGGCGGGAGACCGCCGTCACCCCGGCCGAGGTCCTCGGCCGAGGTGACGGTCAGACCGCCCAGGGTGACCGGCGGCGTCCCGCGCAGCCGGCGCATCGCCGCCTCGATCAGGGACAGGTCCGCCACCCGCACCGAGAGCTGGTCGGTGGCGTGCAGCCCGTAGCGCGCCGCGAGGTCGTCCAGCAGCTCCGTCAGGGTGCGGCCGGTCTCCTTCAGCTCCGCGGCCAGCTCGGCGACGAGCAGCGCGGCGGTGACGCCGTCCTTGTCGCGGACACCTTCGGGGTCGACGCAGTAGCCCAGCGCCTCCTCGTAGGCGTAGCGCAGCCCGTCCGCCCGGGACAGCCACTTGAAGCCGGTCAGTGTCTCGGTGTACGGCACGCCCGCCTCGGCGGCGATCTTCGACAGCAGGGAGGAGGAGACGATCGTGGTGGCGAAGGTGCCCCGGGCCCGTTTGTGCACCAGATGGGTGGCCAGCAGCGCGCCCACCTCGTCGCCGCGCAGCATCCGCCAGCCGGTGTCCGAGCCCGGGTCGGGCACCGCCACCGCACAGCGGTCGGCGTCGGGGTCGTTGGCGATGACCAGGTCGACGCCCTCCGCCTGACGGTCACGGGCGGTGGCGAAGGCCAGGTCCATCGCCCCGGGCTCCTCGGGGTTGGGGAAGGCGACGGTCGGGAAGTCGGGATCGGGCCCGGCCTGCTCGGCCACCGCGATCGGCGCGGGGAAGCCCGCCCGCTCGAAGGCCGCGGCCACGACCGCGCCCCCCACCCCGTGCAGGGCGGTGTGGACGACGCGCACGTCCCGGGGGGAACGCGGGGTGAGGACCGAGACCGCCCGCTCCAGATAGGCCTCGGTGATCTCCTCGCCGAGGACGTCCCAGCCGTCCTCGGCGCGCGGGACCTCCGACAGGGAGCCGATCGAGGCGATCTCGTCGGCGATCCGCGCGTCGTCCGGCGACACGATCTGCGCGCCCCCACCGAGGTAGACCTTGTAGCCGTTGTCCCGGGGCGGATTGTGGCTCGCGGTGACCATGACGCCGGCGGCGGCGTCCAGGTGCCGTACGGCGAAGGCCAGGACGGGGGTGGGCAGGGGGCGGGGCAGCAGGGCGGCCCGCAGACCGGCGCCGACCAGCACGGCGGCGGTGTCGCGCGCGAAGTCGGCGCTCTTGTGGCGGGCGTCGTACCCGACGACGACCAGGCCGCCACCGTGCCCGGCCCGCCGCAGGTGCGCCGCGAGCCCGGCCGCGGCCCGGACGACGACCGCGCGGTTCATCCGCATCGGTCCCGCGCCCAGTTCGCCGCGGAGCCCGGCGGTGCCGAACCGGAGGGTGCCGGAGAAGCGGTCGGCCAGTTCGCCGAAGTCCTGTGCCTCGAGGAGCCCGGCCAGTTCCTCGCGGGTCTCCGGGTCCGGGTCCTCGTCCAGCCAGGACCGCGCCCGGGCGGTCAGCTCATCGTGCACGGTTGTCACGTCGTCTCCGCTCTCGCGTGTCGTCTCGCACGGCCGCCGTACGGGCGGCGCCGGGCGGGCGCTCCCGTCCGCCGCCACTCCCGCGCCGGGGCGGCCGCGGGAACTCCCTCTGGTCGGTCTTCGTCGGCTCCGTCGGTGTCCACCGGCGTCCGCGGGTCCTCGCCGGTCTCCGGCCCACTCCTACCCGGGACGCTCCCGGACCCCACCGGGCACCTCATCGCCAGGGTGTCGTCCGGGTGTCGCCAGGGTGCCGTCCGGGACCGGCCCGCGGGGCGTACGGCACCGCCCGGACCGTACGGGGGAGGGGCGGGCGCCCATCGTGCCGGCCGGTCAGACGCGGGGCAGGACGCGGGCCAGCAGTTCACCCATCCGGGCGGCCGAGTCGCGGCCGGCCCGGAGGACCTCCTCGTGGTTGAGGGGCTCGCCGGTCATGCCCGCGGCCAGATTGGTGACCAGGGAGATGCCCAGCACCTCCGCGCCCGCCTCCCGCGCGGCGATCGCCTCCAGCACGGTGGACATGCCGACCAGGTCGCCGCCGATCGCCCGGACCATGCCGATCTCGGCGGGCGTCTCGTAGTGCGGGCCGGGGAACTGGACGTAGACGCCCTCCTCCAGCGTGCCGTCCACCTCCTGGCACAGCGCGCGCAGCCGCGGCGAATAGAGGTCCGTCAGGTCGACGAAGTGCGCACCGGCGATCGGGGAGCGGCCGGTCAGGTTGATGTGGTCCCGGATGAGGACCGGCTGGCCGGGGCGCATGCCCGGGCGGAGGCCGCCGCAGCCGTTGGTCAGCACGACGGTCTTGCAGCCCGCGGCCACCGCCGAGCGGACACCGTGGGCGACGGACGCGACGCCGTGGCCCTCGTACAGGTGCGTGCGGCCGAGGAAGACCAGTGCGCGTCGCTCGCCGGCACGGTACGAGCGGACCCGCCCGGCGTGCCCCGCGACCATCGGCGGCGGGAAGCCGGGGAGGTCGGTGACCGGGAACTCGTGGTCCGGCGCCCCGAGCGCGTCGGCGGCCGGGACCCAGCCCGAGCCCATGACCAGGGCCACGTCGTGGCTCTCCGCGCCGGTCAGTTCGCGGAGGCGGGCCGCGGCCGCTTCGGCGGCGGCGTGGGGGTCGCCGGAGTACTCCGTGCTGGCAGATGCGTTCACGCCGATGAGGGTAACCGGTAATTGCCTACGCGCGTAGACGCCCCCGGCCGGGGTGTTCCCCGGAACCGGGGCGGCAGTGGTCCCGGGGCCGGTCCCGCGGCGCTCCGACGGCGGCGACGAGCAGGGGATGGGCGGGTGGGCGAGCGGTGGGCGAGCGGTGGACGTGTCCGGCGGAGGCACCCGGAATCCTCAGCAGGGGCGCTTGCGCAGCTCCGTCACATAGTCGTACGGAGCGCCCGCGGACTCCGCCGCCTCCGCGATCTCCCCCAGATAGCGGGCCGAGGGCAGCCCGCCCTCGTAGCCGTTGAGCACGTAGCACCACGCCGTCTCGTCGCCGTCCAGGGTGTGCACCCGCACCCGGGTGCGGCGGTAGATGCCCATGCCGACGCCCTCCCAGCGGTCGATGGAGTCCTCGTCCATGGGTGCGATGTCGTACAGCGCGACGAAGACCTCCGACAGCGGATCCTCGACGAGGGTCGCGAGCGATCCCTCCCAGCCCATGTGCTCACCGCCGAAGGTCAGCCGCCATCCGCTGAGCCAGCCGGTGCCGCGCAGCGGGGAGTGCGGGGCGCGGCGGGACATCAGCCGGGCGTCGAGGTTTCCGGCATAGGCGGCGTAGAGCGACATGCGACGAGGTTAGCGGGCGGCGGGCGCCGCCCCCCGGCCGGAGTGCCCGTGCGGTCGGCGGGTGGTGCCGGGCGCGCGGGCGTCGCGTGTCAGACTGGGACACGTGACTCGGATCGTGATCATCGGTGGTGGGCCCGGCGGCTACGAGGCGGCGCTGGTGGCCGCGCAGCTCGGCGCGGAGGTGACCGTCGTCGACCGGGACGGTCTGGGCGGGGCGTCGGTGCTGACCGACTGCGTCCCCTCCAAGACGCTCATCGCCACCGCCGAGGTGATGACGAACTTCGACTCCTCCTACGAGGAGCTCGGCATCATCGTCGAGGACGGCACACCCGACCCCGACAATCCCGCCCGGGTCGTCGGGGTGGATCTGGGCAGGGTCAACCGGCGGGTCAAGCGCCTGGCGCTCGCCCAGTCGCACGACATCACCGCCGCCGTCACCCGGGCCGGCGCCCGGGTGCTGCGCGGCCGCGGCCGGCTGGAGCCGCACCAGGCGTCCGACGGTTCGCGCCAGGTGGTCGTGGAGACGGGCGAGGGCGGGGAGCAGCGGCTGACGGCGGACGCCGTCCTCGTCGCCACCGGCGGCAAGCCGCGCGAGCTGGCCGACGCCCTCCCGGACGGTGAGCGCATCCTGAACTGGACCCAGGTGTACGACCTGGAGGAGCAGCCCGAGGAGCTGATCGTGGTCGGCTCCGGCGTCACCGGTGCCGAGTTCGCCGGCGCCTACCAGGCGCTCGGCTCCCGGGTGACGCTGGTCTCCTCGCGCGACCGGGTGCTGCCCGGCGAGGACCCGGACGCGGCGGTGGTGCTGGAGGAGGTCTTCCGGCGCCGCGGCATGAACGTGCTGTCGCGCTCCCGGGCGGCCTCGGTCAAGCGGGTGGGGGACCGGGTCGAGGTCACCCTCTCGGACGGCCGGGTCATCACCGGCAGCCACTGCCTGATGGCGGTCGGGGCGGTCCCCAACACCGCGGGCATCGGTCTGGAGGAGGCCGGGGTCAGGCTGCGGGAGTCGGGCCACATCCGGACGGACCGGGTCTCGCGCACCTCCGTCCCCGGCGTCTACGCGGCCGGCGACTGCACGGGCGTCTTCGCGCTCGCCTCGGTCGCGGCCATGCAGGGCCGGATCGCGATGTACCACTTCCTGGGCGAGACGGTGGCGCCGCTGGACCTCAAGACGGTCTCGGCGAACGTCTTCACCGACCCGGAGATCGCCACCGTCGGCTACTCGCAGGCCGACGTGGACAGCGGCCGTATCGACGCCCGCGCGGTCAAGCTGCCGCTGCTGCGCAACCCGCGCGCCAAGATGCAGGGCATCCGGGACGGCTTCGTGAAGCTGTTCTGCCGGCCGGGCACGGGCATCGTGGTCGGGGGCGTGGTGGTGGCACCGCGCGCCAGCGAGCTCATCCATCCGATCTCGATAGCGGTCGACAACAACCTGACGGTCGAACAGATCGCGAACACCTTCACCGTCTATCCCTCCCTCTCGGGCTCGATCGCCGAGGTGGCACGGCAGCTCCACACCCGGAAGACGGCCGAAGAGGGCTGATCAGCGGTCTGGTTCCGCCGGATCCGCCCGGAAACGATCGCCTATACCACGGCCGGGACACGGCTACGGACAACTTCCGTTATTCAGCGGAAACAGCTGAAAGCAGACGGTCGGGCAGGTTACTGTCAGTTCTGTGTTCGCTGCAGAACGTCGCCAACTGATCCTCGAAATGGTGCGTGCCAACGGAGCCGTCTCGCTCCGGGAGCTCGCGCGAGTCGTCCAGACCTCCGAAGTGACCGTACGGCGCGATGTCCGGGCGCTGGAGGCCGAGGGACTGCTCGACCGCCGCCACGGCGGCGCGGTGCTGCCCGGCGGCTTCACCCGGGAGTCGGGCTTCCCCCAGAAGGCGCATGTGGCGACCGCGGAGAAGACGGCCATCGCCGATCTGGCCGCGGGCCTCGTCCAGGAGGGCGAGGCCGTCGTCCTCGGCGCCGGCACGACCACCCAGGAGCTGGCCCGCCGTCTGGCGCGGGTGCCGGGCCTGACCGTGGTCACCAACTCGCTGCTGGTCGCGCAGGTGCTGGCGCATGCCAACCGCGTCGAGGTGGTGATGACCGGCGGCACACTGCGCGGGGCCGACTACGCGCTGGTCGGCAGCGGCGCCGAGCATTCCCTGCAGGGGCTGCGGGTGTCCCGTGCCTTCCTGTCCGGCAACGGGCTGACGGCCGAACGCGGCCTGTCCACCGCCAACATGCTGTCGGCGAGCGTGGACCGCGCGCTGGTGCGGGCCGCGGCGGAGGTCGTCGTCCTCGCCGACCACACCAAGCTCGGTGTCGACACGATGTTCCAGACGATCTCCCCGGACCTGATCACCCGCCTGGTGACCAACGAGCCCCCGGCGCAGGACGAGCGGGCGGCGGCGGAGCTGCAGGCCCTGGCCGACCAGGGCGTCCAGATCGCGGTGGCCGGCGAGGCGGGCGCCCACCTGGGCGGTCCGGCCGGGCACCCCGGGCCGGGCGGTACGGGCGGGGAGGGCGGTACGGGTGGCACGGGGCGGCAGCCCCGCCGCGAGGTGCCGCTGCCGGGGCAGCGCCGCCAGCACCCGCAGAGCGGCGGGGGAGGCGGTTCACAGCAACTGCGCGCGGCTCCCCCGCCCGCTCCGGGCGAGGGCCAGCCGGGCCGGGTCACGGACCTGGCCCCGCGCCGCCACCACTGACCGTCCGACGCACGGGCGGGGCGGGACGGCCGCCGTGCCGTCCCGCCCCGCCCGTGCCGGGTCTGCCGTCCGGTCAGTCCTTGATCTCGCAGATGACGGCGCCGGAGCTGACGCTCGCGCCGACGGCGGCGCTGAGCCCCTTGACGGTGCCGGCGCGGTGGGCGGTGATGGGCTGCTCCATCTTCATCGCCTCCAGGACGATGACGAGTTCGCCCTCGGCGACCTGCTGGCCCTCCTCCACGGCGACCTTGACGATGGTGCCCTGCATCGGGGAGGCCAGGGCGTCACCGGAGGCGGCCGGGCCGGACTTCCTGGCCGCGCGCCGCTTGGGGCGGGCGCCGCCGGCCGCCGCGGTGCGGGCCAGTGTCATCCCCAGCGAGGCGGGCAGGGAGACCTCCAGGCGCTTGCCGCCGACCTCGACCACGACGGTCTCCCGGCCGGGCTCGTCCTCCTCCGCCTC
Source organism: Streptomyces carminius (assembly GCF_002794255.1). Classification (GTDB taxonomy): domain Bacteria; phylum Actinomycetota; class Actinomycetes; order Streptomycetales; family Streptomycetaceae; genus Streptomyces; species Streptomyces carminius. Next base: position 153,402 of record NZ_PGGW01000057.1, on the reverse strand, counting down.
CGCGTCGGCGGTTGCGGTGAACGGTTTGATCTCGTTGACGAACTCGGTTTCGATCCACCGGGTGTGAACGCTGAACGGACCCTCGGGACGGCCGTTGACCTCGGGTGCGAAGGCCGGGTCGGCGACCGCCGCGCGGTGGAACGGGAGGGCGGTCGCCATGCCCTCGACCTGGAACTCCGCCAGGGCGCGGGCGGCGCGCTGCAGGGCCTGCTGCCGGGTGGCGCCGGTGACGATCAGCTTGGCCAGCAGCGAGTCCCAGGCCGGGCCGATGACCGAGCCGGACTCCACGCCCGCGTCCAGCCGCACGCCCGGACCGGCGGGCGGGGCGAAGACGGTGACCGTGCCCGGGGCCGGGAGGAAGCCCCGGCCCGGGTCCTCGCCGTTGATGCGGAACTCGAAGGAGTGGCCGCGCAGCACCGGGTCGTCGTAGCCCAGTTCCTCGCCGTCGGCGATCCGGAACATCTCGCGGACCAGGTCGATGCCGGTGACCTCCTCGGTCACCGGGTGCTCCACCTGGAGGCGGGTGTTGACCTCCAGGAAGGAGATCGTGCCGTCCTGGCCGACCAGGAACTCGCAGGTGCCGGCGCCCTCGTAGCCCGCCTCCTTGAGGATGGCCTTGGACGCGCGGTACAGCTCGGCGTTCTGCTCGGCGGTCAGGAACGGCGCGGGGGCCTCCTCCACCAGCTTCTGGTGGCGGCGCTGCAGCGAGCAGTCCCGGGTGGAGACGACCACCACGTTGCCGTGCTTGTCGGCCAGGCACTGGGTCTCCACATGGCGCGGCCGGTCCAGATAGCGCTCCACGAAGCACTCGCCGCGGCCGAAGGCGGCCACCGCCTCGCGGACGGCCGAGTCGTACAGCTCCGGCACCTCCTCAAGGGTGCGGGCGACCTTCAGACCGCGTCCGCCGCCGCCGAAGGCGGCCTTGATGGCGATCGGCAGACCGTGCTCCTGGGCGAAGGCGAGGACCTCGTCCGAGCCGGAGACCGGGTCGGGGGTGCCCGCGACCAGCGGCGCGCCGGCGCGCTGGGCGATGTGGCGGGCCGCCACCTTGTCGCCCAGGTCGCGGATGGCCTGCGGGGGCGGGCCGATCCAGATCAGCCCGGCGTCCAGGACGGCCTGGGCGAAGTCGGCGTTCTCCGAGAGGAAGCCGTAGCCGGGGTGGATCGCGTCCGCGCCGGAGTCGGCGGCGGCCTTCAGTACCTTGGCCATGTCCAGGTAGCTGGTGGCCGGGGTGTCGCCGCCCAGCGCGAAGGCCTCGTCCGCCGCCTTCACGTGCAGCGCGTCCCGGTCCGGGTCGGCGTAGACGGCCACACTCGCGATCCCGGCGTCCCGGCAGGCCCGGGCGACGCGGACAGCGATTTCACCGCGATTGGCGATGAGCACCTTGCGCACGATGGCTTCCTCCTTGGCGCTGGGCCGCAGCAACACATGAGCGATGTGAGTTTAGGTAGTGGCGACACCGCACGCCGAGTCGCCCCGGGGGGTGAGCTTGCCCACACGGAATGTGATTCCGGAAATCCTGAGAAGCCCAAACCCCCTGTGAGCACACGGTACGCCGGGCCTCACGGCTCCGGCCGGAGATTCGCCGTGTGGTCAAGGTTACTGTCCGGGCGCTGCGGTGGAATCGCCGGTTCTTTGTGGGATTCCTATGAACGACGGGGCAATTCTTTGCCGGTGCGCCGCGGCTTCCCGGCGGCGCTACCCGCTAGTAGCATGCGCGCTGCCGGACGGACGGACGGGCGGGGCGGGGACGGAAGCGGGGTACGGGCATGGCGCACGGACGGCCGGTGGCCCTGGCGGCGACCGCGGTACTGGTGTCCGAGGCCGCGGGGGTCGCGGTGCTGCACTGGATCCTCGGGGTCATGGTCGACCGGCAGGACATGTCCCTGGCCGGGCTCGACCCGCGCGTCGCGGCCGTCTCCGCCTGGGCCGGCGGCGCCGTCCTGGCAGTCCTGCTGCTGCTGTGCGGCGCGCTGCTGCTCCGCACCGCCCTGACCGGCCGGGCGCCGGGCCGGCCCGCCCGCGTGCTGCTGGCCGGTGTGGCCGTCGGGCACGGGGTGCTCGGCGCGGTGGCCGCCGCGCTGGTGGGGTGGGCCGCGTTCGCCGTTGTGATGGCCGCGCTGGGCGTCCTCGTACTGGCTCTGTCGTCCCCGGTGTCCCCGGCCGGCGGGCAGGGCGCCGAAGGGGCCGGGGACACCGCGCCCGGCGCCGCCGGGGCACCGCTCAGGCCCACAACTCCGTGATCCCCACGCCCAGCTCGGCCAGCAGCCGCCGCAGCAGCGGCAGCGAGAGCCCGATGACATTGCCGTGGTCGCCCTCGATGCCCTCGACGAAGGGCGCCGACCGGCCGTCGAGGGTGAAGGCTCCCGCGACGTGCAGCGGCTCGCCGCTGGCGACATAGGCGGCGACCTCCGCGTCGGTCGGCTCGCCGAAGCGGACCGAGGTGGCGGCGGTCGCCGAGACGCGGCGGCCGGCGGCCACGTCGACGACGCAGTGCCCGGTCACCAGGACACCGGTGCGCCCGCGCATGGCCTTCCAGCGGGCGGTGGCCTCCTCGGCGTCCGCGGGCTTGCCCAGCGGACGCCCGTCCAGTTCCAGCACCGAGTCGCAGCCGACGACGAGCGCGCCCGCCGCCGCGTCCCGCTCCGCCACGGCCGCCGCCTTCGCCTCGGCCAGCCGCAGGGCCAGTTCGGTGGGGGTGGGGGCGCTGATCGCGTCCTCGTCCACCCCGCTGACGATCACCTCGGGCGCCAGCCCGGCCTGCCGCAGCAGCCCGAGCCGGGCGGGGGACCGGGAGGCGAGGACGAGACGGCGCGCGGGTGCGGGGGCGGCGCCATGGACGGAGGCGGTGTCGTGGACCATGCGGCTCATCCTAGGAACCTCCGGGCCGGCCGCTGACGGGCGGCCGCCGACGGGCCCGCGCGTGGCGGCCCGCTCAGAGCAGCAGCAGGAAGACCACGAGCATGGCGACGGCGAGCAGCGGGCCGGCGCGGCGGAGCATGGCCTGTGCGGAGCGCAGCTCCTCGGTGGGTTCGTCGGCCGGGTCGGACCAGAGCATGTCCTCGATCCTCCGCCGTCCGCGCCCGGGGCGCCTGAGTACCCGTACTCAGGCGCCCCGGGCGCCCCGGGCGCTCCGGGGGAGCGGGCGGGAGGGCGGCTCAGCCGGGCCAGTACGTCGTCCGCCACGCCTGCGGCCCCGGGTGCGGCAGCCGCCGGCCGGGGACGGTGCGGGCCGGGTCGGACCACTGGGCGGCGCGGGGCGCGGCGGGCCGCCCGGCCGCCAGGGCCGCCGCCCGGGTGCGCACCACCGCCAGGGCGGCGGCCAGTTCCTCGGGGGTCGGGTTGCCGCGTACGACCTTGATCATTGCCGCGGTCTCCTCGCTGTCGGAAGCGGTCGGGTCGAAGCGGTCAGAGCGGGATGTTGCCGTGCTTCTTCGGCGGCAGGGACTCGCGCTTGGTGCGCAGCGCGCGCAGGCCCCGCACGAGGTGGCGCCGGGTCTCCGAGGGCCGGATCACCGCGTCCACATAACCGCGCTCGGCCGCGACGTAGGGGTTGAGGAGCGTGTCCTCGTACTCGGCGGTGAGCCTGGCCCGCAGCTCCTCGCGCTCCTCGTCGGTCCCCGCCGCCGCCAGCGTCCTGCGGTGCAGGATGTTGACCGCGCCCTGGGCGCCCATCACCGCGATCTGGGCCGTCGGCCAGGCCAGGTTGAGGTCCGCGCCCAGGTGCTTGGAGCCCATCACGTCGTACGCGCCGCCGAACGCCTTGCGGGTGATGACGGTGATCAGCGGCACCGTGGCCTCGGCGTAGGCGTAGATCAGCTTGGCGCCGCGCCGGATGATGCCGCCGTACTCCTGGTCGGCGCCGGGCAGGAAGCCGGGGACGTCGACGAAGGTGAGCACCGGGATGTTGAACGCGTCGCAGGTGCGCACGAAGCGCGCGGCCTTCTCGGAGGCGTCGATGTCCAGACAGCCGGCGAACTGCATCGGCTGGTTGGCGACGATGCCGACCGGTGCGCCCTCCACCCGCCCGAAGCCGGTGAGGATGTTCGGCGCGAACAGCGGCTGGGTCTCCAGAAACTCGCCGTCGTCCAGCACGTGCTCGATCGCGGTGTGCATGTCGTACGGCTGGTTCGCCGAGTCCGGGATCAGCGCGTCCAGCTCCCGGTCGGTCTCCGAGGTCTCCAGGTCCGCCTCCTCGGGGAAGGCGGGCGGCTCGGAGAGGTTGTTGGACGGCAGGTACGACAGCAGCGCCTTGACGTACTCGACGGCGTCCTTCTCGTCGCCGGCCATGTAGTGCGCCACCCCGGAGGTGGCGTTGTGGGTGCGGGCGCCGCCCAGCTCCTCGAAGCCGACGTCCTCGCCGGTGACCGTCTTGATGACGTCCGGGCCGGTGATGAACATGTGCGAGGTCTGGTCGACCATCACCGTGAAGTCGGTGATCGCCGGGGAGTAGACCGCGCCGCCCGCGCACGGGCCGACCACCAGGGAGATCTGCGGGATCACCCCGGAGGCGAGGGTGTTGCGGCGGAAGATCTCGCCGTAGGCGCCGAGGGAGGCCACGCCCTCCTGGATGCGGGCGCCGCCGGAGTCGTTGATGCCGATGACGGGGCAGCCCGTCTTCAGGGCGAAGTCCATCACCTTGGTGATCTTCTGCCCGTAGACCTCGCCCAGCGCGCCGCCGAAGACGGTGAAGTCCTGGGAGAAGACGGCCACCGGGCGCCCGTCCACCGTGCCGTAGCCGGTGACCACGCCGTCGCCGTAGGGGCGGTTGTCCGCCAGCCCGAAGTTGGTCGAGCGGTGCCGGGCGAACTCGTCCAGCTCCGTGAAGGAGCCCTCGTCCAGCAGCAGCCCGATCCGTTCGCGCGCCGTCAGCTTGCCCTTGGCGTGCTGCTTCTCCACCGCCCGCGCCGAGCCCGCGTGGGTGGCCTCCTGGATGCGCCGCTCCAGGTCCGCGATCCGGCCCGCGGTCGTGTGGAGATCCTGGTCCTCGGAGGCCGTCTCGACGGCTCGGCTCTGCTGTTCGGACACGGGCTGCGGCTCCTCGTGGTGAACGGGTTGCTACCGGCTTGCTACCGACTCGTAGCGTATCGGCGGGCGGGTGCCCCGGCGGTGCGGTGTTTGCCACATCTACCCTGTCTTGCATGACACCGCGGGAGCCCTCGGAAAACTCGGAAAGCCCGGACGACTCCCCGGGTGATTCCCCGGACAACCCCTGGTCCGACCTGGACAGGCCACCGCTGAACGCCGCCGCGCTGCGCCGTGCGCTGCTGCGGCCCGGCGCGCTGTGGACCTCCGTGGAGGTGGTCACCCGCACCGGTTCCACCAACACCGACCTGGCCGCCCGGGCGGCGCGGGGCACGGCGGGCCGGGGCGCGGTACTGGTCGCCGAGGCGCAGACCGCCGGCCGCGGCCGGCTGGAGCGTGCCTGGACGGCGCCGCCCCGCTCGGGCCTGTTCTTCTCGGTGCTGCTCGCCCCGGACGTACCGGCCGGGTGCTGGGGCTGGCTGCCGCTGCTCGCCGGGGTCGCCACGACCGCGGCCCTGGCCCGTACCGCCGGTGTGGACACCGCGCTGAAGTGGCCCAACGACATCCTGGTGCGCGACGGGGACACCGAGCGCAAGATCGGCGGCATCCTCGCCGAACGGGTCACCACCCCGGACGGGACCGCCGCGGTGGTGCTCGGCCTGGGGATCAACGTCTCGCTGCGCGCGGACGAGCTGCCGGTGCCCACCGCCGGTTCGCTGGCGCTCGCGGGGGCGCGCGGCGCCACCGGCACGGACCGCGATCCGCTGCTGCGCGCGGTACTGCGCTCGCTGGAGGAGTGGTACGGCCGCTGGTGCGAGGCGGACGGCGACCCGGAGGCGAGCCGGCTCCGCCAGACGTACACCGCCGGGTGCGCCACACTCGGCCGGCGGGTGCGTGCCCTGCTGCCGGGCGGGACGGAGGCGGTGGGCGAGGCGGTCGCGGTGGACGGTGCGGGACGGCTGGTCCTGGCCGGTTCCGAGGGGGTGCAGCGGCCGGTGGACGCGGGCGACATCGTGCACCTCAGGCCCGCGCCCGGCGGGGCGCCCGGAGGGCCGCCGGACGGATCGCCGGGAGAGTGAGCCAGGGCACACCTGCCGTATCGTGGACTCGACCCGGCGCGGTGGGCGCGGGGGCGGTGAGTGGATCGGAAGGGCAGTGGACGACTCGGGCACCCCGGCCGGAGAGCCGGAGCCGGCGGCCAGGGAGGCGGCGGACAGGAACGCGGACCCTGCCGCGGCCCCCGCTGAGGAGGACCCTCTCGCGCTCCGCATCGAGCAGTTGATCCTGGGCGCCGAGCGGCGCTACACACCCTTCCAGGCGGCCCGCGCCGCCGACGTCCCGATGGAGCTCGCGGCCCGCTTCTGGCGCGCGATGGGCTTCCCCGACATCGGCCAGGCCCGGGCGCTGACCGAGGCCGACGTGATCGCGCTGCGGCGGCTGGCCGGCCTGGTGGAGGCCGGGCTGCTCAGCGAGCCGATGGCGGTGCAGGTGGCGCGTTCCACCGGGCAGACCACCGCCCGGCTGGCGGAGTGGCAGATCGACTCCTTCCTGGAGGGGCTGACCGAGCCGCCCGAGCCGGGGATGACCCGTACCGAGGTGGCGTACCCGCTGGTGGAGCTGCTGCTGCCGGAGCTGCAGGAGTTCCTGGTGTACGTCTGGCGGCGGCAGCTGGCCGCCGCCACCGGCCGGGTGGTGCAGGCCGCGGACGACGAGGAGATGGTGGACCGGCGCCTGGCGGTCGCCTTCGCCGACCTGGTCGGCTTCACCCGGCTGACCCGGCGGCTGGAGGAGGAGGAACTGGGCGAGCTGGTCGAGGCGTTCGAGACCACGGCCGCCGACCTGGTGGCCGCGCACGGCGGCAGGCTGATCAAGACCCTCGGCGACGAGGTGCTCTACGTGGCCGACGGCGCGGGCACCGCGGCCGAGATCGGGCTGCGGCTGATCGAGACCCTCGCCAACGACCCGACGATGCCCGAGCTGCGGGTGGGCATGGCGCTGGGCACGGTCACCACCCGGATGGGGGACGTCTTCGGCAACACGGTCAACCTGGCCAGCCGGCTGACCTCCATAGCCCCCAAGGACACGGTCCTGGTGGACGGGGCGCTGCGCGCGGAGCTGGTCGCCGCCGGGGACGCGCCCGAGTCGGAGAAGGAGGCCGACAACGCCTCGGGGTACCGCTTCGCCCTCCAGCCCCTCTACCAGCGCCCGGTGCGCGGGCTCGGCGTCGTCGAGCCGTGGCTGCTCTCCCGCCGCGCGTCCCCCTGAGTCCTCCTGCGTCCTCCTGGGCCCGCCGGCGGCTCCGCCCCGGTCCGGCGCGGATGGCATGATGCGCTGCGTACGGCAGTGAGCGACCGTTAACCGGAGGGGCGGCGTGAGCGGTGTGAGCGGCGGCACGGACGGCAGGGACGACACGGACGACAGGGACGGCAGGGCGGGCGGTGGCACGGGCGGCGGCACCGCGGAGGAGCGGTACGGCGAGTGGGTCGTGGTGCGGCGCGAGGCGGACACCCATGTCGCCGAGCTGCTGCTGGACCGGCCGGCGGCGATGAACGCCGTCTCCACCGAGCTGGCCCGCCGGCTCGGCGAGGCGTGCGCCGCCCTCGCCGCCGACCGCTGGGTGCGGGCGGTGGTGCTCGGTTCCACCCACGAACGGGCGTTCTGCGTGGGCGCCGACCTCAAGGAGCGCAACTCCTTCACCGACGCCGACCTGGCGCGGCAGCGCCCGTACGCCCGCGCCGCCTACACCGGGGTGCTCCGGCTGCCGGTGCCGGTGATCGCGGCCGTGCACGGGTACGCGCTGGGCGGCGGCTTCGAGCTGGCCCTGGCCTGTGACCTGATCGTCGCCGACCCCACCGCCGTGGTGGGGCTGCCGGAGGTGTCGGTCGGGGTGATCCCCGGCGGCGGCGGCACCCAGCTGCTGCCCCGCCGGGTGGGCGCGGCCCGCGCGGCGGAGCTGATCTTCACCGCGCGGCGGGTGGCGGCGGACGAGGCCCGCGAGCTGGGCCTGGTCGACCACCTGGCGGCCGAGGGGCGGGACCGTGCCGAGGCGCTGGAGCTGGCCCGGCGCATCGCGGCGAACTCCCCGGTGGGCCTGCGGGCGGCCAAACGGGCGCTGCGCACCGGCTGGGGTCTGGACCTGCACGCGGGCCTGGAGGTGGAGGACGCGGCCTGGCGCTCGGTGGCGTTCTCCGGGGACCGCGCCGAGGGCGTGGCCGCCTTCAACGAGCGGCGCCCGCCGCGCTGGCCCGGGGAGTGAGCCGGTCGGCGCGCCGGAGCGAAGGCTCATAACCTGGGTCGTATGAGATGGGTACGGCATGGGTGACGACGCGCGGCTGCGGGCCGTCGTAGGACTGGCGCAGGCGATGGCCGCCGCCCACACGCTCCGCGACGTCGCCCACGCCGCGGCCGAGGGCGCGCGGACCGCGATGGACGGCTCCTTCGCGGCCGTCTCCGTCTGGGAGCGCGCGCGGGGGCGGCTGCGGGTGCTGGTGAACACGGGCAAGCGGCAGGGGGACGAGGAGGAGTTCCCCGAGGACGAGTCGTACCCGGTCCACGACTTCCCGGAGATCACCGGCTTCCTGCACCGGCGCTGGACGGGCGGCGGCGAGCCGCGTGCCTGGGTGGAGACGGCGGACGGCGCCCGTCACGGGGCCGTCGGGGGGCCGGTCACCGCCCGGCGGGCCACCGCGCTGCGCCACCGCGGGCGGGGCTGCTGCGTGGTGGCCCCGATCGTGCTGCACGGCCGGCCGTGGGGCGAGCTGTACGTGGCGCGGGAGGCGGGGCAGCCGGTCTTCGACCGGTCCGACACGGACTTCGCCACCGTCCTGGCGGCGGTGATCGCGGCCGGGATCGCCCAGACCGAGCGGCTGGAGGAGGTGCGCCGGCTGGCGTTCACCGATCCGCTCACCGGGCTGGCGAACCGGCGGGCGGTGGACATACGCCTGGACGAGGCGCTGGAGCGGCACCGGGCGGACGGCACGGTGGTGAGCCTGCTGGTCTGCGACGTCAACGGGCTCAAGGCGGTCAACGACGAGCTGGGGCACGAGGCGGGCGACCAGCTGCTGGAGCGGTTCGCCTCGGTGCTGTCCCTGTGCGGCGCGATGCTCCCCGACACCCTGGCCGCCCGGCTGGGCGGTGACGAGTTCTGCCTGCTGACGGTGGGGCCGCCGGCGGACGAGGTGGTCCGGGTCGCGGACGAGGTCTGCCGCCGGGCCGCCGAGCTGGAGCGGGGCGAGGGGGTCGCCTGCGGGGTCGCCTCGACGGGCGATCCGATAGGCCCGGTCCGCTCGGCCCGCCGGCTGTTCCGGCTGGCGGACGCGGCCCAGTACCGGGCGAAGGCCGCCCGTACGGACAAGCCGGTGGTGGCCGGGCGCGAGGAGGTGGTCGTCCGCCTCGCGGACGAGGCCGAGGAGGGGGAGAGGGGCGAGGGGGCGCCCGGGACACGGGGGGAGCGGGGGCGCCCGGGGCGCGGCCGGGACCGCCGGCGCTTCCGCGGTCTGGACGTCTGACCCCGCGGACCGTGCGCGCCACCGGGCTCCGGGTGCGACTCCGCGCTCCGGGTGTGATCCCGGCCACGCGGCCCCGGCGCGACAGGCCCGTGACAGCGCGCGATTCACTCCCTAGTGTTCCTGAATATGACTATGCAGAACCGTGTCGTGGTCGGCACCGCCGGAACCACCGCCGAGGACGTCGTCGCCGTCGCCCGCGGCCCGGCGCAGGTCGAACTCTCCGGCGAGGCGGTCGAAGCCCTCGCCGCCGCCCGCCGGATCGTCGAGGACCTGGCCGCCGGACCGGAACCCGTCTACGGCGTCTCCACCGGCTTCGGCGCCCTCGCCGTCCGGCACATCCCCGCCGGGCTCCGGACGCGGCTGCAGCGCAACATCGTCCGCTCGCACGCCGCCGGGATGGGGCCGCGGGTGGAGCGCGAGGTGGTGCGGGCGCTGATGTTCCTGCGGCTGAAGACCCTGGCCTCGGGGCACACCGGGGTGCGGCCCGAGGTCGCCCGCGCCCTGGCCGGCCTGCTCAACGCGGGGATCACCCCCGTCGTCCACGAGTACGGCTCGCTGGGCTGCTCCGGCGACCTCGCGCCGCTGGCGCACTGCGCGCTGGCCCTGCTGGGCGAGGGCGAGGCCACCGGGCCCGACGGGGCCGTGCGCCCCACGGCCGAACTGCTGGCCGAGCACGGCCTGGCCCCCGTCGAACTGCGCGAGAAGGAGGGCCTGGCGCTGCTCAACGGCACCGACGGCATGCTCGGCATGCTCGTGCTGGCCTGCGCCGACCTCGCCCACCTGCTCACCTGCGCCGACATCACCGCCGCCCTCACCCTGGAGGCGCTGCTGGGCACGGAGAAGGTGCTCGCGCCCGAACTGCACGCCGTCCGCCCGCATCCCGGGCAGGCCGCGTCCGCCGCCAACATGCGCGCGGTGCTGCGCGGCTCCGGGCTCACCGGCCACCACCAGGACGACGCCCCGCGGGTGCAGGACGCCTACTCGGTGCGCTGCGCCCCCCAGGTCGCGGGCGCGGGCCGCGACACCCTGGCGCACGCCCGTACCGTCGCCGGGCGGGAGCTGGCGGCGGCCGTGGACAACCCGGTGGTGCTCCCCGGGGAGGGACGGGTGGAGTCCAACGGGAACTTCCACGGCGCCCCGGTCGCCTATGTGCTGGACTTCCTCGCCATCGCCGCCGCCGATCTGGCCTCCATCGCCGAGCGCCGCACCGACCGGCTGCTGGACCGCAACCGCTCCCACGGTCTGCCGCCCTTCCTGGCAGGTGACGCGGGGGTGGACTCGGGCCTGATGATCGCGCAGTACACCCAGGCCGCCATGGTGAGCGAGCTGAAACGGCTGGCGGTCCCGGCGTCGGTGGACTCCATCCCGTCCTCGGCGATGCAGGAGGACCATGTCTCGATGGGCTGGTCGGCCGCCCGCAAACTGCGCACCGCCGTCGACTGCCTGGGCCGGGTGATCGCCGTCGAGCTGTGCGCCGCGGCCCGCGCGCTCCGGCTGCGCGCCGCGGACGGGCTGACCCCGGCGCCGGCCGGCACGGCCGTACTGGCCGCGATGGAGGAGGCGGGAGTGGCCGGACCGGGTGAGGACCGCTTTCTGGCACCGGAGTTGGCCGCGGCGGAGACGTTCGTACGAGGGGGAGGGCTGGTGGCGGCGGCCGAGTCCGTCACCGGGCCGCTGGCGTGAGGCCGGCGCGGCCGGAGCGGATGTGGGCGTGGGCCAGCAGCACACCGCCCACGCTCAGGAAGCCGAGGCCGCCGAAGAGGTACGGCGTGGTGTTGAAGCTTCCGGTGTCGGCCAGTTCGGCGCCCTGCGCGGAGTCGTTCCCGGCCGGATCCTGCGCCTGTGACCGGGCCGGCCCCTGATCCCGGAGCTGCTCCTGATCCCGGAGCTGCTCCTGATCCTGGACCTGCCCCTGATCCCGGGGCTGGGTCTGCGCGGTGGCGGGCCGGGCGGGGCCGCCGTCCCCGGTGGCGTTCGCGGACGGTACGAACCACAGGCCGCACAGGAGGCCGCCCGCGACGGCGGCGGTCACCAGCGGTCGGCGATGTGCTCGCACGGAAAAGCCCCCTCGGTGCTGCGAGTCGACGGTGCGGAGAACGATGCTAGCCATGCGGGGCGGGGCGCGGGAAGGGCGGTCCGGAGGATGCTTCACGCGCCCTCTGCGATTCCGGTCACACCGTGACATAAGGCTGTCGATGCCCGGAAAATCCATGGACAATGGGAGCCGTGTGATCGGGTGCCACCCTGTGGTGAGCGTTCGATAACAATACGGAACGGCTGGGGAATTCCCCGCCCGGCGCTGCAACCCTCCGCCCGGCGCGGATGTCTTAGCCCACAGTCCTACCCTGGGGGGAACGGGTGGCGGCTCCCTCGCGTTCTCGTACGCGTGGCTGTGTGGGGTGGACATCCCGGTCGGCCCTCACCGGACGGTGTGAACGGGGATCGGGACCAGAGGTTCGAAAGCGGATGGAGAAGCGTGTGATGACGGACGGCAAGCGCCGCAGGGGCTTCGTGGCGACAGCCGCGCTGCTCAGTGGGGTGCTCACACTGTCGGCGTGCGGGGGCGGGGACGACGGCGACGGATCCGGTTCCGATTCCGCGAAGAAGCCGGACAAGCAGCAGTCCCAGGTCGACAGGGCCGCGGCCGAGGAGGCCTCCGAGGCGCGAATAGTCATCTCGCCCAAGAGCGGTTCGGACAACGCGAGCATCAACGGCACCAAGGTCACCGCGGAGAAGGGCAAGCTCACCTCGGTGACGCTCAAGGTCGCCGCCACCGGCGAGGAGGTGGCCGGCACGCTGGCCGCCGACGGCGCCAGCTGGAAGCCGAACGGCTCGCTGGAGCGCTCCACCCGGTACACGCTGAGCGCGCAGGCCGAGGACGCCAAGGGCCGCGAGGTCCACGAGAACGCGACCTTCACCACCGTCTCGCCCGCCAACAGCTTCATCGGCTACTTCACGCCCGAGGACGGCTCGACCGTCGGCGTCGGCATGCCGGTCTCCTTCAACTTCGACAAGGGCATCGCCAACAAGGAGGCCGTGCAGGAGGCGATCGAGGTGAACTCGACCAGCGGCCAGGAGATCGTGGGCCACTGGTTCAGCGACACACGCCTCGACTTCCGCCCCCAGGAGTACTGGAAGGCCAACAGCAAGGTCACCGTCGACATCAACCTCGACGGCGTCGAGGGCGCCCCGGGCGTCACCGGTGTCCAGGACAAGACCTTCAGCTTCACCGTCGGCCGTGCCCAGGTCAGCACGGTGGACGCGAAGAGCAAGACGATGGAGGTCGTCCGCGACGGCAACACCGTCAAGACCTTCAAGATCTCGGCCGGCGCTCCCGAGACCCCGACCTACAACGGCCAGATGGTGATCTCCGAGAAGCACAAGGAGACCCGGATGAACGGTGCGACGGTCGGCTTCACCGACGACGACGGCGAGGGCGAGTACGACATCCCGGACGTTCCGCACGCCATGCGGCTGTCCACCTCGGGCACCTTCATACACGGCAACTACTGGGGTGCCGACTCGGTCTTCGGCAACGTCAACACCAGCCACGGCTGCGTGGGTCTGAACGACGTCAAGGGCGCCGGCGACCCGGGCCAGGACGGTGCCTGGTTCTTCCGCGAGTCGCTCATCGGCGACGTGGTCATCGTGAAGAACTCCGACGACAAGCAGATCGCCCCGGACAACGGCCTCAACGGCTGGAACATGTCCTGGGAGGACTGGAAGGCGGGCTCCGCTCTCTGACGGTTCCCTGATGGTTCTCTGACTGCCTTACGGCCGTCCGCTGAGCACAGCCCGACACATCCCGCCCGGAGGCGGCGGGCCCGGCACTCCTCGCGCCGGGCCCGCCGCCTCCGGCGTTCCCCGCCTCCCCGGACCCCGGCGCGTGTCCGTACGCCCCGGTCGCGCTCCCCGTCTCCCGCACCGCGTCCGGCGCCCTCCCGGTCTCCTGACGGACGGCCGGACGGGGGCCCGTGAAGGGCCGAAGGCGCGGAAGAGGCCCGCTGTGGCGTCCGGCTGCCCCGAAGGACAGAGCACGCGGGGAAAACCGCCGGAGTCGAACCCGCGGGTAGGAACAGCCGTCCCCACCAGTGCGAAGGCCGGTGCGCCGGACGGACGCGGACAGCGCGACCGCCCCGCCACCGAAGAGCGGACCACCGACTCCCGCGGTGCCCTGGAGAACACCAGCTCCCCGACGACGGCACGGACGGCATGGACGGCATGGACGGCATGCCGCCGGGACGCCGCGGTGAGCCGGCTCCCGTACCGGCCGGGGCCCAGTGGTTCACCGGCAGGAAGCACACGCTCCCGGCCACCACGACGATGTACGTCCGGGCCGGGGAGAAGACGGCCGCCTGGGGCCTGGAGTACCACCAGTACGCCCCGGACGGCGCCGGCGAGGGCGGGTACTACACCCACGAGCGCAGGTACGCGGGCAAGAGCTACACCCACACCCTCAACAACGGCGTCTTCGGTCCCTGTCCGACCGAGGACGGAGGGGCCTACCGCGACGGCAGGAAGCACGAGTCGGTCGACGCGCCGCTGTACGGCATGGAGTTCACCCTTCCGAAGGGCGAGGCGGAGTACAGGCTGACCACCACCGTCAGCCGCAGCAAGCCCGCCAGGCTGAGCACCAGGATCAGCTCCTCCTGCACCTTCACCTCGGCCCGCCCCGAGGACATCACCGCGCTGCTGGTCTCGGTGGTGCGCTGCACCCCGACGCTCAACCTGGACGGCACCTCCAAGGCGAAGATCAGCAAGTCGGTTCCGGTGACCCTCCAGGGGGCGGCGGCGAAGAACCGCAAGAACCTGAGGTACCTGAACTTCTACGTCTCCTACGACAGCGGCGGGACCTGGAAGAAGGCCGCGCTGAAGAAGGACAGGCTCACGGTGAGGAACCCCGCCAGGGGCAGGGGTGTGTCGTTCGAGGTGAACCTCCGGGACGAGAAGGCCAACGCGCTGTCCCGGACGATCACCAACGCCTACCGCACCAGGTGACCCAGCGGTCCGCCCCCGGCACCTGAGCCGCCCGGGCAACTGGAGCACCGTACGGCACGGCACCGGCGGCCCGCCGGAAGCACCCGCTTCCGGCGGGCCGCCGTCCGTCTGCTCCCCGTTCCGCCCCGTCCTGCCCGGAAAATCCAGAATTCCTGCATAACGCACTTGTCCCCGGGGACCCGAAGACAGGAGGGGGAACGTACAGAACCGGACTGCCGAAAGGACGTGGCACAAGTGAAGGTCGCCTTTCTCGTGGCCCCCGAGGGCGCGGAGCAGGTGGAGCTGACCGAACCGTGGCAGGCCGTGATCGACGCCGGCGGAAACCCCAGCCTGCTGTCCACCGGCAGCGGGGAGGTCCAGGCGTTCAACCACCTCGAACCGGCCGACACCTTCCCGGTGGACCGGCAGGTCGCCGACGCGGCGGTCGAGGACTACGACGCCCTGGTACTGCCCGGCGGTGTCGCCAACCCCGACTTCCTGCGGACGGACGAGAAGGCCGTCGCCTTCGTGCGGGGCTTCTTCGACGCCGGCAAGCCGGTGGCCGTGATCTGCCACGGACCGTGGACGCTGATCGAGGCGGACGTGGTGCGCGGCCGGAAGATCACCTCGTGGCCCAGCCTGCGGACGGACCTGCGCAACGCGGGCGCCAACTGGGTGGACGAGCAGGTCGTGGTCTGCACGGGCGGGCCCAACACCCTGGTCAGCAGCCGCAAGCCGGACGACCTCAAGGCGTTCAACCAGGCGTTCCTGAAGGAGTTCAGCGCCGTGTCGGCCTGACGGTCCCGGCCACGCGGAATCCTTCCGCGCGCCTGTTCCCAACCGGCCCCGGTCCGCGGCGTCCGTCCGCGGCCGGGGCCGGGCCGTGCCCGCTCATCCGGCTCGTCCCGTCGGCCCGCTGCCGCGCGGGCGGGGCGCGGCAGGGTACCGCCGCGTCCGTGCGGGACGGCGCGGGGCCGGGAGGCGGTGGCCGTACCCCCGTCCCGGCCACTTCCCCCCGGCCCCTGTGCACACCCGCGAGGCGGGTGGGATCTCAGCCGCCGGGCCTCTTCCCGGCGGACGGTTCCGCCGCGGCGGCCTCCTTCGTCAGCGCCACCGCCTGGCGCAGGCCCAGCCTCCGCTCGGCCGTGCGCAGCGCCCTGACGGCCTCGACCGAGTCCAGGGGCCCGTCGAAGCCGGCTGCCGCGAGCCGCCGCCGCGTCCAGCGGACACGCAACTCCGCCTCCGGGACCGCCGCGGCCTCCTCGGCGAGCGCCAGGGCCCGCTCCAGACCGGGCCGCTCCCCGGCCTCCGCGTCCGCCAGGGCCTGCCGCAGGGAAGCGGCGATCCCGTCCGCGTCACGGAGGACCACGACGGCCGGATCCTGTCTGCTGGAACCGAACATGACAGGATCCTCTCCCGAAAGCGGGCCGGAGCCCAGCGAATTGAGGCACTTCTGAGGTCCCGGCGACGGTACGGCGCCGCCCGCCGGCACCATACGCACGGCCGCCGGTGCCGGGCCCGGGGGCCCGGCACCGGCGGCCGGGGAGGCGTCAGGTGCTCCGGAGGGTCCGGACCATCCGGACCGTCCGAACCGCCCGGATCAGTTGGCGTCCACCAGGCCGTGCGGCGGCACGGTCACCGTACGGGCGCCCTTCTCGCCGCCCAGGACGACCTTGCGCAGCGCGCTGTTGTTGTCCGTGTCGGTCTCCTTCAGCCGCTGCTCGGGGTTGGCCAGCACCTGGATGTAGTAGGTGCCGTTCGGCAGGTCGGTGATGTCGAAGGACTGGTCCGGCAGGTCCTGGGTGTAGGTGTCGCCGGAGCCGACGTCCAGCACCTCGCGGACGGAGATCGAGTTCTCCGCCCCGCAGGCGGTGGACAGGTCGGTGTTGTCCGGGTGCCAGTTGGCGTTCTCCACCGTGTAGTCGACGGCGTCGGTGTTGGCCAGGCAGAACGCCTCCTTGCCGCTGCGCACCGCCTCCTTCTTGTCGGCCTTCAGCAGCCGGTAGCTGGCGAAGTCGGTGAAGTGCCAGTGCTCGTGGCCCTCGCGCGGGTCCCACTCCATCGTGCCGGTCGGGGCGTAGCCCACCTGCTTGCCGTCGGCGTCGTGGAAGTACTGGTAGGCGTCCATCAGGTCCTCGCCCGGGGTGCGGAAGCCGTCGACCACCAGCGGCGCGGGGCCCGCGTTCCACACGTTGGCGCTGAAGGCCAGGTAGTCGCGGTCCGGGGCGGACTCGTAGCCGTCGGTGGTGGTGATGCCGTAGGCGGGCAGGGAGCGCAGGTCGGGCAGGGGCACGTCCGGCACGCGCGCCTTGCCGGTGGGGCGCTTGGCGGCGGGCTTCAGTGCGGGCGCCTGCCGGGAGCCGTCCGTACGCCCGGGCCCGTCGCCGATCTCACCGGTCCCGCCGGTCTCACCGTCGAGCTCGTCACCACCCTCCTCGCCGTCCGCTCCCTCCAGCTGCGCCCAGGGCCGGACGGGCGGCGCGGGCGGGTACGGGCCGTGGCCCACGTTGTACGCGGGGCCCGCCCGGTCAGCGGCGGCCGCGGGCGGGGCGTCGGCGGCCGAGTGGTGCGCGTGCCCGGCGGTGCGGGAGCCGTGGGCCGAGGCGTCGTCCGGCAGGCTCTCGCCGCGCTCCTCGTCCTCCCAGCTCTGCTCGCGCACGGTCATCGCGACCGTGCGGGGCTCGTCCGCGATGCCGAACGCCTCGCGGTACCGCTCCGCCACCGACACCGTGGCGGTGTACTTCCCGGCCGGCAGCTCGACCTCCTGCTCGCCGTCGTAGCGGTAGGTGTAGGTGTTGGCCGCCCAGCCCTCCTCGATGCCCCACACCGAGCCGAGCGTGAACGGGTTGGCGGGACAGCTCTGGGGATACCGGGACGTGGCCGGCGCGTCGGGACTGATCCGGCCGGAGGCGTTGTTCGGGCAGAAGTCCTGGGTCTCCTCCAGGACGGTCTCGCCGCTCTCGTCGGCGACGGTGACCTCCAGGAACCCCGGCAGCCCCGAGAACCGGTCCACCAGACCCTCGGGGAGGACCTCGGTGCGGGTCTCCCCGCCGTCGCGGACGACCCGGGTGGCGACGACCGGGTCGTCGTAGGACTCGCGGGTCACCCTGATCTCCAGGGGTGCGCCCTCGGCGGTGACGTACGTGCCCAGGTCCAGGAAGAAGCCGGGCGAGTCCGTCCACGAGGTGAAGGTGAGCGATTTGCTGGCGGCGACCAGGCCGAGCTTCGGCGTACCGTCCGCCTCGCCGTCCTCGCTGGCGGACGCCACGGCGGCGATGCCCGCGGTCACGGCGAGGGCCGTGGCCGCGGCCAGCGCCGGGCGCCACGGACGGATCTTGTGCGGTCTTGTCATCGTGCTTCGTTCCTCCGATTGCCTCAGGTGACAGATCGGATGACAGTCGGCGAACGGATGGGCCGGCCGGAGCGGTCGGAACACGGCGGGTCTGCCCGCGTCTGCTGTCTCCGGTGCGGATGAGTGAGGAACGGGGCCCCGGGTTGTCCACGGACATGTGGGCGGCCGATCATTGGCCGAAAACTCGTCGTGATCAATGGATCAGGACGTTTTTCGAGTCCTTCGGCCCGTTCGGCGCACGAATATGCTAAAGCGCGGACGCCGGCTGTTCCGTCCGCTTCGGTTCCCGCACGGAAGCCTTCGCGTCGCGTGCGGACCCGGCGGGAAATCCGGCCTCCGGCCTTCAGCGCACTCGAATCCGAGGACGAGCCACTCGGCATCCTCGACGGACCACAGCAGCTCGGCAGCCGGCGGCCGCACGAAGCGGTTGATCACCTTCTTCCGGAGGATCTGCTCCCGGCGCCCGCCGGGGCGGTTCCGCATCGCCTTGCCGAAGAACCGCCCCCGCTCGGTCGGCCGGGCAGCACCTACCTTCCCCGGTGTACGGGCGGATCAAGGCCAGGAGCACGGGGCCGGGGCCGGGCTTGACGGTGGACGCCGCCCGCCCCGGGCGGTCCTCCCCGCCCCGCTCCCGAAAAGGTCCGCAAGGACATGCTGTCGGTGGCCTCCGACCTGTGCTGTCTCACCGGCTACATGGCCGTCGACGAGGGACTCCAGGGCCTGGCCCAGCAGTGCTACCTCAAGGCCCTGGAACTGGCCGGTGCGGCCGAGGACCACCTGACGTACTGCACCACGCTGCGCGGCATGAGCGTCCAGGCGGCGGACCTGGGCCACGGACCGCGGGCACTGCACCTGGCCGACGCGGCCGCCCGGGCCGGCGACCGGCGCGGTGCGCCGGCCCGTCTGCGGGAGGCGGAAGTGGCTTTGGACAAGGCCGAGTCACACACCGGACTCACGGGCAGGTACGACCATGCCGGGCTCGCGGACCACACCAGCCAGGTGCGGTACGAGCTGGGAGACATCGGCGGAGCAGTCAAGGCCAAGGTCGAATCCAACCGGCTCCGGCAGCCCACACAACGCAGGAGTCGGGTACGGAACCTGATGATCGCCGCCGAGCGGCAGATGAGGCTCGGGCACCTGGAACAGGCCGCTGCCACCTGGAACCTCGCCCTGGACGAGTACCCGTACGTCCAGAGCGGACGGGCGGACGCCCGCGTCCGCACCGTGGTCTCGCTGATCCGCCCCCACCTGCGCAACCGTGCCGCCCGCGAACTCCACGACCGTGCCCGCACGGCGGCCCCCGCCGCCTTCCGAGCCTGAGCCGTTCGGGATCACCGTACGGCCCATGCCGGTGGCCGGACCGAAAGCGGACGGCCGTTCCACCTTCCGTCACCATGGCGGCTTGCTCCAGTCATCGAGACCCCGCGTCGCCCGCAGGCCGGCGTTAACCTCGACCACGAAGAACCTTGCGACAACTCCCCGGCGAGTACCCGAGACCAGGTTCGAGGACGGAGGAGGACGATGAGTCCGATCGAGATCCCGCAAGCGCTCGGGAAGCCCTCCTACGACTCGGAGAAGGAGATATGGCGCACCCTCTGTGCGTACTGCGAGGCCATCGACGCTGCCGATTTCGACGGAGTCGCGAGGCTCTGGAAGCACGGGATGTGGCCTTTCGCGGACGGGCCCGGGCCGGAACCGGTGCGCCGCTGGCTCGACGACCACGTGATCCTGTACGACGGGCGGACACACACCAGGCACCAGCTCACGAACGTCGTGATCGACGTCGACGAGGACTCAGGAAGGGCTTCCTTCGCAAGCTGTGCCGGCATATGGCAGGCACTCGCGGACTTCCCACTCCAGCCGATCATCTACGCGCGCTTCAACGGGACCTTCGAGCGCGTGGACGGACGGTGGTGGTGGAAGACGCTCGAGGTGGTACCGGACCTGGTGGGCGATACCAGCCGGCACGTCCGCGGGTGAAGCAGGAACCACAGGAGGGACGCGCGATCCCCACCGGGAGATCCCGGATCTCCTGACCCCACTTGGTCTCCGCCTCCACCGGCCGACCGGCCCGACGGGGCCTTCTCGCTCCGGGCGCCGGCCCGGGTACGGCCCGTCCTGCCGTCCGCGGCGGTCAGGAATCGTCGGAGTCCTGCTCGAAAACGAAGTAGAGGCTCAACCAGTACGGTTCGTCCTCGTCGTGCAGGAAGTCCCAGGAGACGTCGACGGGGAAGACCTTCTGTTCCGCCACCCACTCGGCGGCCTTCCTGAAGACGTCCGCGGCGGTGGTGGCGTGGAACAGCTTCCGGGCGACGGGGTGCACCCGGGTCTCGGCGTCCGAGTCGTCGAATTCCTCCGGGACGTCCAGGCAGAGGCCGGGATCGATCTCCACGGGCTACTCCTTTCAGTCGGCCCACGGGCGCGGTCCGACGAGGGCCGACGCCCTGAGCACGCACCTGGTAAGACCGCGGTGCCCCCGGGGAGGGTTGCCCGCACCGGCGGACGGCCGATGGTCGCTTCCCGGTACTCCGGGAAGCAGCGCGGCGCTGCCACATCCACTGGGCGGTACCCACCCGTGCCCGGTCACGGACACAGGTGGGTTGTCAGTTCGTCACTGACGGGGTATGCCCGCTCCTCGGGCAGCAACTGAGCCGCGGAAGCCGGGTCGCCGCCGCTGAGGAGTGTGGGGATCTCCCGGGCGAGTGGAGTCACATCGCTGATGGACACCGTCCACTCGTCCGCGTACCGCTGCACGGCCTCACCTGAGAGCCCGAGTTGCAGCGAGCGGTAGGGCAGGGGTCGGAGGTGCAGATCCCGCTCGGGGTCCCACTGGACGCGGGTCGGTGCACGTTTCAACCGGTGCCGCCAGGTGCTGCGGTCGGTGTGCAGCCCGGGTGCGTAATCCGACAGGCACGCGTGACGCAGTGCCCACTCGAAGCCGGCGCGGGTGATCTCGACGGCAAGGATCGTCTCCTGCCCCGTCTTCGTGCCCCAGCCGGAGCGGTGCATCATCCACAGGAACGAGGGCTTTATCCACGTCATCCGGTCCCGCTTCCACGCGGCGGGAAAACGGCCCTGGCGAACCGCGGGCTCACCGATCTCCGGGGGGTACGCCTGGTAGACGGTGATCGTGGATGCCGTGTGGAGCGCGCGGATCCCGCGCTGCGGTTCTTCCATGCCGTACAGGGTGGTGTCGGCCGATTCCGGCAGGCCATTGATTTTCGGCTGCGGCAGTACCGGCGTTCTCAGGTCTCGACGGGCCGGTGCCGGTCGGGTGTGTCCGGCGATCGAGGTGCTGCCGTCGTCAGGGTTCAGTGCTCAAGGCGGCATCCACGGCGTACGCGAGGAGGTTCGCGAAGCGCAGCCACGTGAGCGGGTACATGTTCAGAGGCGTGTAGCCCGGGCGCACAAGGCGGCTGATGCCGTCGACCGTATCGGCCAGTGCGTCCCGCACCGAGCCGTCCGGACGGCCGAGGGCTGTGAGGTAGGAAAGGGCGCAGTCGTCGAGGCGGGCACGCAGGCCGGCGAGCTGTCGGGCCTGGCCGTCGCGGCAGGCAGTGCCGTCCGGGTGGGGAAACCGTTGGAAGGCGGAGTGACGGTTCGCCACGGCGGCGACGAGTCCCAGCCGGGAGGGGGCCCTCCTGCCGGGCCAGCGAGGTCCGAGCAGATGTGCCGTCTCGGCGGCTCGCGGGACTCGTCGGCCGACCGCTCTCTCCGCGCGCCGGTGGGCGGCGAAGACGTCCAACTCGTCGAGTCGGGCCGCGCGGCTTGCCTCCAACATGTCCAGCACGCGCAGCAAGGCGGCCGGATCTCTGCGGAGGTCGGGTGAAGGACATGCTGTCGCGGCCAGGTACGCCCAGGTCGCGTTGAAGCCGAGCGGTCAGTAGTACACGACGGCGCACCTCAGTGCCGTGTGCCGCCGGGCAAGCGGCAACTGCTCGTCACGCACTCTCCGGGCGTAGGTTCCAAAGCCCACTGGGCGACGATGTCGGCTCTCTGCCCTCGGCCGCGCAGACGGGGAAGGCGGCGCCGATGCCGAAGCAGCCGTCCTTGCCGCGGTCGAGGTACTGCTGGTCGCTGGAGTCGCCTGCACACTCCCGTTCACAACTGGTCGAAGGGCGGGACGATCCTCACGACGACGATCAGGCGGTCCCTGGGGGAGGCCAGGAAGTAGAACCAGCCGCCTGCCGCGTCCATACCGCAGTCCGCCGGTGCGCGGTCCGTTGCCCAGGTCTCCGATGTCGACGCCCATGCCGGCCAGTTCGGTGAGCTGGGTGGCGAGGCGTTCCACTTCGGCGGTGATCTCGGCTGGTACTCCGCCGGTGACGTGCGCGCTGTCCGGGTCGTACTCCCAGCGCCAGGTGTCACTCACCGCTGGGGCGGGGTGGCGAGCGCGGCGTGCGCGTCGTCCAGGATGCGGCCGATCTCGGAGGCCGCCTTGCGGGCCCGGTCGGCGTCGCCGGTGGCGGCGAGGTCCTCCAGTTGCCGCAGCCGCTCTGCCGGGTGGGGATGCCGCTGGATGTGCACCTGGACCGCCCACTGGGCGACGAAGCGCCGCAGCGGCGCGAGGTCGGAGCCCTGTCGGGCCTGGTCGGCGGCCTGGTCCAGTTCCCGGGTGAAGGCCGGGAGGGCCGCCGGTGCGATCTGGGCGACGGCCTGCCGCAGCGCGGTCACGGTGGCGGGCGGCTGGGGGATGAGCGGTCGGCCTGTGGCGGAGGTGGTCATGGCGTCTCCCCTGGGCGGGATTCTGCTCGCTGCGGGCAGCGTATCCGGCGGGGGCCGCCCGCAGTCGTCCGAACGAGTGACGACGACGGGCGGCCCGGGCCGGTCAGCCCTCGGCCTTGGCCACGCCCACCGGACAGGCGACACCGGTTCCTACGAGCGTGTACCTATGTGACCCATGACGCGACGAGCAGCGATCTACTGCCGGATCAGCCAGGACAGGGGCGGTGCGGGTCTCGGAGTCGCCCGCCAGGAAGAGGACTGCCGGGCTCTGAGCGCCCGCAAGGGCTGGGATGTCGTAGCCGTCCATACCGACAATGATGTCAGCGCCTACTCCGGAGCGCCGCGCCCGGCGTGGCAGGAACTCATGGAAGACGTGCGGAACGGGACCGTGGACGCCGTCGTGTGCTGGCACGTGGACCGGCTGACACGCTCCCCGCGCGAGCTGGAAGACGTGATCGATCTCGCGGACCGGTACGGCCTTGAGCTGGCCACGGTCAGTGGGGAGATCGATCTCGCGACGCCGACCGGCCGCATGATCGCGCGCATGCTCGGTGCCGCCGCCCGCCACGAGGCGGAGCACAAGGCCGAGCGTCAGCAGCGCCAGCGCCGCCAGGCCGCCGAGGCGGGAAAGGTCGCCGGAGGCGGGAAGCGCCCCTTCGGGTACGAGGACGACCGGGTCACCGTGCGCGAGGACGAGGCCGAGGTCATCCGCGAGGGTGCCCGCCGCGTACTGGCAGGCGAGAGTCTGGCGAGCATCTGCCGCGACTGGCAGAAGCGCGGTATCACCACCGTGGCGGGCATCCCGTGGAAGCCCAGTGCACTGCGCCGCATGCTGGCGTCCGCGCGGATCAGCGGACGGCGCGAGCATACCCCGCGCAGTTCCTGGGAGAAGACCCGCCCCCTGCTCGGTGAGATAGTGGCCGACGCCATATGGCCCGGGATCCTCAGCCATGAGGACTCCGACCGGCTGCGCGCACTGCTGTCCGACCCCGAGCGGCGCCGCAGGGTGGAGGGCACCACCAGGCGGAGCTACCTGCTCTCCGGCATCCTGCGGTGCGCGAAGCCGAAGGCGGACGGCACGCCGTGCGGATACGGCATGGTCGGCAGGCCCCGCGCAGGCGTACCGCGCTACGTCTGCCCCAACACCCCCGGCACCGACGCGTGCGCCGGAACGGCGACCAACGCCGAGAAGACGGACGAGCATGTACGCGACATGATCCTGACCGCGCTGGACTCGCCCACGCTCCGGAAGCGGCTCCAGCGCCCGGACGACGAGGACAGTGGCCTCTACGAGGAGATCCGGGCCGACGAGGAGGAGTTGGAGGAGCTTGCCCGGGACTTCGGCAACCGCAAGATCAGCCGCAAGGAATGGATGATCGCCCGCCAGCCGGTCGAGGAGCGGTTGGAGCGCAACCGGGCGAAGCTGTCGAAGACATCGAGGACGGCCGTCCTGCTGGCCTTCGTGGGCAGCTACGAGGACATGCGGGAACGCTGGGAGAAGATGAACCACTCCCAGCGCCGCGCCATCGTCACGGCCACCGTGCGAGCCATAGAGGTGGCCCCCGCCAACCCGCGCAAGCGATGGGACCCCGATCGGTTCATCTTCGACTGGATCGCGTAGCGCGGCGGCACGCGGTGCGGGTCCCGGGCTCGACCAGGGCGAGGACCCGCACCACGCGCTCTATCACCGCCAGGTCCTCGATGATCGGCGGAAGCCCCTGCCGCGCGCGGGACGCGGCCACCCGCCTTCTCAGTTCCTCAGGCGCCAAGAGCGCCCCCGAGACCGGAACGGAGAGCTTCCCGAGCCGCCTCCCGGTTGGCTGCCAGGTCTTCGGCGACGCCCGCGGCGATGAGCGCGGCGCCGGGGGAGTGGCCGGAGCCGACGTAGCGCCAGTGGGCATCGGTGACCGTCTCCGGTCCGGGGGACAGCTCCGGGCTCTGTGCGGTCCGCTCGTACTCGGCGCGTTCGGCGCGCAGGGCCGCGTAGGTGGTGGAGTAGGCGCGGGACTTGGTGAGGACGTGGCCCCGGTAGCCGAGGGTGTGAGCCCAGGCGCGCAGCCGCAGCGGTGCCAGTTCGGGCAGGCCGCCCAGGCGCCAGCAGGTCGTCATGAGGGTGCGTATATGCGGGGAGACCGGGGCGGTGCGCAGGTCATCGGGGCCGGTCAGCCGGTGGTCGAGGCCGGCGGCGGTGTCGGCCGCGCCTTTGGTGACGTACTTGGCCACGTATGCCGCTACCGCATCGTCGGTCAGCCCGTCCGGGCCGTCGAAGGCGCGCAGCGGCCGGACATCGAGCTGAGCACCCCAGCGCAGGGCGTACTCACCGAGTGCGGCACTGTGGACCGTGGCCAGGTGGACGGCCGCCGCAGCGGTGCGCACGGCACGGGTGAGGGTGTCGGTGTCGAGCCAGGTCGGGGGCGCAGTGGCCGGGCCGTCCGCGCCGTCGAGGCGCAGCACGGCATGGATGTGGACGGCCGCGCGCTTCTGGTACTCGGCGACCTTGGCGTAGGAGAGGCGCACCGTCCGGCGCAGCCCGGTCCGGGTGCGTCCGGTACGCGCGGCCAGGTGGTTGTAGAGGTTGTCGGTGAACGCCTTCCACAGCCGCCCGGCGTAGGCGTGCCACAGCACGTGGCCGCAGTAGTCGTAGCAGCCGGGGCAGATCGGTTGGCCGACGAGCGGATCGGTCACGTCGTGCACGGCCGGGCAGCCGACCGGGCGCCCGTGCTCGCACTCGCCAGCGTTCCGCCGAGGGCGGCACGGGGAGCTGTCGGCCGCGCGGTGGACCGGGCCGAAGCCGGGGGCGGTCAGGGTCAGGAACAACCGCGGCCGGTCCCGTACGTCGTCGGGGACGTTCTTGCCGCCGACCAGTCCGGCGCGCACCAGGTGGAAGGTGTCCCCGGCGTGGAGCCGGGAGCAGGGGGCGCAGACGGTGGCGCGGCGGTTGCGGCAGCGGACCGACAGCCGCTCGCCCGGCTCGTTCGCTGTGTCGTAGTGGTGCAGGACTTCACCGGTGAGCGCGTCGTAGGTGGTGGTGGAGCCCGCCAGATGCACCGGGTGTGCACAGCCGCCGGTGGCGGTGATCTGTTCCAGCCAGCGGGGGAACAGCGGGTCGGAGGCGAGGCGGATGATGTCGCGTTCGGCGTCGGAGAGATGGCGCAGGCGCGCCGCGCGGTCGAGCACGGCGCGCCTGTCGGCCGAGGTCATGGACTCGGCGGTGATGGTGGGGACCTCCCGGGGTGGGCCGCCGCAGCGGCACGGATGGATGAGGCTGGGTGGCTCGCGTCCATGGCGGTCACTCCCTGACGGATCGGTGTGGTGACGGGCGGGTCAGCGGATGGTTCCGGCGCCCCGGCAGACGCGGCAGCGGTGGCGGCGGCCGGTCCAGGTCTTCCGGGACCCCTCGCCCTTGCAGACGGGGCAGCGCACACGGCGCATCGGCATCAGCGGCTCTTTTCTCGTCTCAGGTGTGGAGGAAGCCGCCGGACAGCCAGTCCACGACGGCCAGGACGGTCCACCGGACCGGGGTGAGGGCCAGGTAGAAGCCGAACAGGGCGACCACGACCGCTTCCCAGGCCCGGACATCGCGCGAGCGGACCAGGAGCACGGTGATGAGCCCGAGGACCACCACCAGCGGGATGGGGGAGCCGGTCACTCCTGCTCACCCCCGCCCAGGGCAGCGGTCAGGAACGGCAGGCGCGGAGCGATGCCCGCGTGCTCCGAGGCGATGTGCCGCGCCTCTTCCGGAGTGGTCAGCCAGGAGCGGCCCCTCACCCAGCCGTCGGCGTCATCGGTGGTGACCGCGACGCCCTTGTGACCCATGCCGATGGTCTGCGCGACGATCACGGCGTCTTTGTGGAGATCACCAAGGGTCATCTCCGCCGTGCCGGGATCGTTGACCCGATGGCAGATCCGTCCGGTGAGCTGAGCCCGCAGCGCGGTCACGCCCGGTCCGAGGTCGGAGCCGACCCGCTGTCCGGCGACCACCAGGTGTACCCCCAGGGCCGCGCCGAGCTGTGCCAGCCGCAGCAGGTAGCTGGAACACTGCTCGGCCTCCGCCCGGTCCTCCTTCGAACCGCTGGTCAGATACAGCTCCGCCAGTTCGTCGACGATCACCACCACGGGCACCGGCCGCGACTTCTCCGGCAGGTCCCAGATGGACCGGGCACCGGCCCGGCGGCACAGTTGCATGCGTTCCTGCATGTCGGTGACGAGCGCGCTCAGCACGGCCACCGCCTCACGGCGACAGGTGGTCAGCACCGACAGCCGATCCCCGAACAACCCCAGCTCCATGCCGCCCTTGCAGTCGATCCCGACCAGGGCGACCGGTTGCGGCGCGAGCTGCGCGACGAGCCGGGTCAGGAGCGTGGACTTGCCCGACTGCGTGGCACCGACGATCAGCCAGTGCGGCACGCGCCGGAAGTCCATCACCCACGCACGGCCGGTCTCCAGCACACCGACCACCGCCGACAGCAGCGACGGCGGACCGGCGTCGTCCGGCATGCGCGGATCATCGAGCGGATCGTGTGCCGTCGCCGTGATCAGCACGACGCCCCGCCGAGGGGAGGTAACCCGCGCACTGTGCACGCCCCAGGCATGCGCCAGCGCGTCGGCAGCCTCCACGAACGGGGTCGGAGTCTGCCCCGGGCGGAGCCGCACCAGCAGCGACAGGCCGTTCGGCAGAGCGCGCGGGAAGGAGATCCGCGGAGGCAGCAGGCGCAGGGCCGTGCCCTTGACCACCACTCCGCCGAGTACCCGCCGAGGCGGCCGGTAGGAGACGGACAGGTCGTTGAGCTGTGCGACCTTCCGCCAGGTCAGCACCACCCGCACGGCAGTGCTCGGGTAGCCGGTCAGGCACCAGTGCCAGTGCGGCCACCGCCGGCGAAGCCACTCACCGCCGCCCAGCAGCCAGACCAGCACCACCAGCGCTAAAGCGACCAGGATCAGGTCTGCCATCAGACGCCACCGCCCTTGCCGGACGGCGCGGCAGCCGGGGTGACCGGGGTGACGGCAGCCGCACGGAAGCTAATCCCGTGCCGGTCACCCATGGCCCAGGCGAACGCCTCCAGGCCGGTGAGGCGGACCTCGGCCCCCTCGGTGACGCCCTTGGGCTCTCCGGTGACGGAGACCTCGATCACCGACACCCGCCGCCCTTCCTGGCGGACCATGACGCCCACGGTGTAGATCGTGTTGCCCTCTCGGTCCTTCTTGACCTCCTGCTTCTCGTAGTCCGCGATCTTCGGTTCCGGCGCCACGGCGCACCGCAGTACGCCGAGCCGGGATGTGTCCACAGGGATGGACTGCATCAGTGGTTGGCCTCCTTGGCCGATCGGACGCCAGCACTGCGCTGACGTCACTCGTAATGACGAGTGACGACTATGCACGTCTTGACGGCCGAACGCAACCACTTATGCTGACGAGTGACATCGCGCCGAGCGAGCGGCGCCGCTTCCTCACCCGACAGCGAGGCCCCCATGGGAGAGATCCAGCGCCCCGGAGCGCTCTACAAGCAGGTGGCCGCAGCCATCCGCGACGCCATCGCATCCGGGGAGTTCGCGCCGGGCGCGCCGCTGCCCTCGGAGACCCAGCTCATCGAGCGTTATCAGGTCTCCCGCCCCACCGTGCGCAACGCGATTGCCGCCCTGCGCAGCGAAGGGCTCATCGAGGTCATCCACGGCAAGGGCAGCTTCGTCCGCGGCGCCCCGGTCCCCGTCCTGACCATCGACCGCACCATCACCCGCGACGACGCGGGCCACTTCACCACCGGCCACGACGGATGGAAGACCGCCGAGGAGCCCAGCGTCTACCGCACCAAGACCACGGCCACCACCGGCCCACTCCTCGCCCTGGACGAAGGCGAAGCCCTCTTCGGCGTCGACCGACTTCTGACCGACCCGGCCACCGGCACCCGCGCCCTGCACCGGACCCTGATCCCGTTCGCCACCGCCGAGGGCACCGCACTGGCCGAGCACCCCGACACCGAGCCCGCGCGGATCTACGCCCTGCTCACCGAGGCCGGACACACTCTGTCGTGGACCGAGGCCGCCCGCGCCCGCATGCCGCTGCCCGACGAGCGCACCACGCTCCAGCTCCCCGACGCCACCCCGGTCATCCACACCACCCGCACCACCCGAGGCCGCGACGACCGCCCACTGATCCTCGAAGAACTCACCACCAGCGGCGCCCGCGCCCAACTCACCTACCGCATCACCGCCGACAACCCCCACCAGACCCAGCCCACCGGCTGACCCGCCACCTGTCGAAACCTGTCTTCACTTACTCAAGCCCCGGCTGCGCTCCGCTCCGCCGGGCGCGCTCCCGGCTCCGCCGCGGGCGCCGCTCCTGCCTCCGGCCCGCTCCGCCCGCGCTGCGCCGACGCGCGCCCAGTGTGGGTAGGGCCGAAGGCCATGAGTCGATCACCGCGCAGAGAACGGCCACGGCTCAAAGACATGCCTCCGGCGGGGGCGTTCAGGCTCCGAGATGGCGGGGGCGCCGCCTGCGAGTGCCGGCCGAGTGTGGCGTGCGCGGGGGAGCTCCCATCCCGTCTGCCGTCGACCCAGACAGAGCCGAGCAGACGCGGCCCAGGGCGTCAAGGTCGTTCGTACAGTGGCGCGCTCCACCTTGACGCCCTGAACCACGCCCGCTCCACGGTGTGTGGGTCGACGGCAGACGGGATGGGAGCTGGGGTAAGCGGTGGGTCGGGCAGGTCTGCAACCGCTCCGGTCGGACTTGTGAGGGCGACCGCAGCAAGCAGGAGATCGGCCCCTGACTCGTTCGCCCGAGGCCGATCTCGATGGACTACGCTACGCCCTCTTCTTGGGCCGGCCGCGCTGACCAGTCTCGTGCAGGGCGGCGCTGCCGCCGAACGGCAAGAGGAGCACGCGGCGCCGGGTGCTCCTGCCGTCTCGTCCGTCCTGCTGGTCAGCAAGCCGTACGAAGAACGACGGGCCTACGCGACCACCCACAAGCTGTGGCCTGAAGTCGAGTGGGTCAGCACGTCCACCCGCATGACCCTGGTCGACTACATCGACTCGATTGGCGATGCACGCCTCGTAATTGACATGTTGACGGGCACGCAACAGCGGCTCATGATCTACCCACAGCAAGGATTCATGCTCGAACAGTACGTTCCTGATGACGTGGCCGCAGCGTACGAACGCTTGCGCGATTCCGGGTTTACAAGCCGACTGGTGACAGACCCCGCAGAGCGGAAGCGTGCTTGACCCGCTACGCTCGCGATCGCGAGGATCGACCATACCGGATTGCGGAGAGCGGCACGGCTGGTCCTCGGGGTGGACGGCACATCGGCTGCATGGAGACGGCGACCTATTGCGGGGGGCAATGAGGTGACGAGCTACAAGAAGTGGTGCAAACCCTCTAAGGTGACGTATGTCGAATCTCATGTAATCGACGTTCTTACGTCGGCTACGGATGAGGTTGGCATTACGTTGCTTGCAGCCTACCTTCCTAGTCGCTACGCCGAAACTAAATCGCTGACACGAATTGCGGAACGATTCGGCAAGGGCCAGGTAGCCAAGTTTCTGCAAAACAAGCTTCCAACCAAGCAAAGCGCAAGATCAGGTGATCTTGGCGAGATACTTGCTGCCGCATTTCTGGAGGAAGACTGTGGGTATGTCATCGGCCCTAGCCGATTGATTCAGCGGGACCACCAAGAGTGGGCAATGCGCGGTGATGACGTGCTCGCTGCAAGATTTGACTCTTCGTCAAAGGTTCACCTGATCAAAGGTGAAGCGAAAAGCCGAGCTCAAGCGAAATCTGACACGGTGAAAGAAGCCCGCGACGGTTTGCAGCGCTCCGACGGGCTTCCATCTCCACATTCATTGACCCAGTTCGCAGAGCGTTTGCTGGGCACGGTCAATGATGACTTGGGGGAGGAAATCCTCACACTCCAGCTCGAAGATGGAATTCGACCTAAAATCGTTACGCACCTGATATTCCTTTTCGCAGGGAACAATCCGATCAGTCATGTCAATGTTGATCTGATCGCCTACAAGGGTGATATAGCGCAGCGGGCAGTGATTCTTCAAGTGCAAGCGCACCAAGATTTTGTCCGCACAGTCTACGAGAGGGTGATTGCGGATCGTGCGTGACCATCAATCCTTGTCTCAAGCCTTGACCAGCGCCATAGAACCGCGGTTCCGAGGTCGACTCGTCGCCAGAGGGCAGGCCCAGTCTATGATCCGTCGCGGTGGAACGCTGCCCGACGGAGCGCCGTTGTTCGATAGCTCCCTGGATAACGACCTTCTCGGGTACGCTTACTCCCTGATCTCCACCAGCCTTCGAATCGCTGAGCCGGTTAACACGGACGAGGCAGATCAGGAAACAGTCGACCGTTACGCAAGTCTCGCTCGCGAAGGCCTTATTCATGCCTCGTACGCGCTTGAGGCAGCCACCAGGAATGTATCGGAGAGTAGCGATACATCTTTCCACCGTTTGATTGCTGGTGCAGCAAGTCATCTGGCTGGATATGCTGCACGCGCATATTCGCTGGTCCAAGGAAGTGTGCAATCAGGCCGACTGACGCCGATGGAACAGACGCTGGCTGACTTGATTATGCGCTCCCTCGATGCTATCGAGGAACGGACTCGACGTTTAAGGGCATCGCCCGACGTGACGGACGATGCCCTATTGGCAGCCTTCCTTGGCTCCAGTCGTGAATATCCCACTGTCCATGAGGAGGCTGGGACTCTAACAAGCGACCGTGGCCCTATTGAATTGTTGCTCAGCGAGAACTACATGTCGGCTGTCTCCGCTGCACTATTTGCTTTGGCTCACGCTCAGTCGGAACTGATGGCGACGGCACTCGCTGACTTACAGACAGGAGAGCGTGCGTCACACGATATAAGTGCTCCGGGACCTTGGTGGGTCCATCGCCTCACACGTCGATTGCTTGATGACCTTGCCCACACCAGTATTGGTACTAACATCCCTGACCAACCACCGCCGGTAGGGATTGCGCACGTTCGAATTCCTGATGAGCTACGCAAAGCTCGGTGGCGTTACCTGCGAAAAACTTTCGTAGCCACTCTCTTTGCCCGCGGGCGCTCCGAGATCGACCTCTGGCCATCGCAGCTACACGTTGTCGATCGAATTTTCGAGGGGAACGACGACCTTGTTGTTGCTCTCCCTACCAGTGCGGGCAAGACCCGGATCGCAGAGCTTTGCATTTTGTCCTGCCTAGCTCAAGAGCAGCGGGCCATCTATGTGGCTCCGCTGCGGGCACTGTCTGCTCAAACCGAACAGGTATTGGCGCGTACCTTTATGCCTCTCGGGATAAATGTCTCATCCCTCTACGGAAGCATGGGGGTGAGTGAGTTCGATGAGCATGCCCTCCGTGAGAGTCGCATCGTCGTAGCAACCCCGGAAAAACTTGACTTTGCTCTTAGATCGGACCCAAGTCTTCTCGATGACGTTGGCCTGGTAGTCCTCGACGAAGGACACATGATCGGGCCGTCCGAGCGTGAAGTTCGGTACGAAGCGCAGATCCAGCGTCTTTTGCGCCGCTCCGACGCGAACACGCGCAGGATCGTATGTCTCTCGGCTGTCTTCCCTTCAGGCGATGACCTCAATGACTTCGTTTCCTGGATAACCGACGACAATCCGCGTGGGCTCCACCGCGAGGAATGGCGCCCCACGCAGCAACGGTTTGGCTTGGTGGAATGGCGTCGAGACCACGCTCGCTTGTCGATCACATTGGGAGGTGACCGACCATTTATCCCCAAATATCTCGAAGCAAAAGCGCCGACTCGCCCTCGGAGGAAGTCATTTCCCGCTGATCAGCGGGAACTCGTCATCGCGGCCTCGTGGCGACTCGTTGAAGAAGGTCAAACAGTGCTGATCTTCTGTCCGCAACGGAACTCAGTTGAGCCTTATGCGCGCGAGATCGTCAAACTTCGAAAACAAGGTCTCATCGACTCCGTCCTCCCCCCTCAGGTCGACCTGGCGAGCGTTCTCTCGATTGGTGCCGAATGGTTCGGCGAAGATCACCCCATCTTGGAGTGCCTCAAATTGGGAGTGGCTATCCACCACGGCGCACTCCCCGCACCTTTCCGCCGTGAAGTTGAGCGTTTGCTTCACGCGGGAGTCGTCAAGGTCACGGTGGCCTCACCGACCCTCGCCCAAGGCTTGAACCTATCGGCATCCGTTGTGCTTTTCCACGGACTTCGCCGCAGTGGGAACCTTCTTACCGGTGCTGAGTTCTCAAATGTCATCGGACGGGCCGGCCGCGCCTTCGTCGACAGCGAAGGGCTTGTGCTCTGTCCCATCTTCGACCCTAAGGACTCCAAACGACGTGATTGGAGGGAACTCACCAGCGGCGAGACCGGCAAGACTTTGCGGTCCGGACTGATCGAGGTGAGTCGTGCCCTAATCCGACGCATCATTGAGCATATCGGTTCCAGTCAACTGTCGAAATTTCTCGCTTACCTCACTGGAGGCTCAGAATGGGCATTCCCGGTTGTTGCCGGCGAGACGCCGGTGGCCCAAGAGGCGGCAGAACAATCCTGGCGGTCAAACCTCGCGCTGCTCGACACAGGAATCTTGAGCGTCCTCGGGGAGGAGGACTCCCATCCTGACCAGATCACGCAGCGGATCGCAGATACCCTCAGGGATTCCTTGTGGGACCGGCAAATCCAGCGCTTCGGCGAGGGGCCCGCTGCGGCTTTGCGTGAGGTAGTCGCCAACCGGACCCAGTTCATCTGGGCCACATGCACACGAACGCAGCGTCGCGGATGGTACCTTGCAGGGCTCGGCGTAGACGCAGGACGAGAACTTGCCCAGGTTGCAGGGGACGTCGTTGAATTGATCGCCCAGGCCGAGGCCGCTATAACTGGGAGAGATCACGAAACCGCGACAACTCGGATTGAGCAGATCGCGGAAACGCT
The DNA here is from genome assembly GCF_002794255.1 of Streptomyces carminius. Classification (GTDB taxonomy): domain Bacteria; phylum Actinomycetota; class Actinomycetes; order Streptomycetales; family Streptomycetaceae; genus Streptomyces; species Streptomyces carminius. Next base: position 119,917 of record NZ_PGGW01000057.1, on the reverse strand, counting down.
CTTCTCCTTGCCTACGTTCCAGCCCGATACGAAGATCAGGAACTGGCGAGGGGTTCTCGGACAGTGGGTGAATGGTCGGCCCCTAGGAGACGTCGATGGGCCCGATCCTGATGACCGCATCGCCATCGCCCAGTTCATCGAATCGGACCTGATCTATCGACTTGTGTGGGGCGCTGAGGCGGCTCGTGTGTATGAGGACGCGCAAGGTAACCCCGCTGCTGCCGCGCTCGAAGGATCAGTGCTAACCGCGATCGAGACTGGCACTTTTCTTCAATCAGCATCCATCCTGATTCGCGCCGGCTTCGACCACCGAGTCGCCGCAATATCTGCCATTGAGGAGACCGGTGCGACGTTCTCCTCAGTTTCAGCAATGTGGACATGGATTGCTCGGCTGGAGCCCGAAATTTCCCGTTCACCGAACTGGCCGACCGCAGAGTCACGCGAAGCGTGGCTGCGATTTGCAGAAAATGTGTCGCGGACCCGATATCGGTCATGGAGAAAAAGAGTCGAGCGGATTTATGAAGTCATTTGGTCCGGCCCGCCGCCATCAAAGCGTGCATGGCTTCGTGCAACCGCACACCGTAATGGGGTAAGACTCTGGTCGCCAGGTTTTGATTTTGTCGGACACGCCAAAATTTCGCTCAACTTGTCCATGGAAGGAATACTTTACGCGCGAAGGGTCAGTGACGGACCTGGCGTCGAGCTGCACTATCGGGGACCTGACGACCTCTTCTGAACGGAGGGCCGCTGTTTTCTTCGGCCGCCGGGGCCGTCCGAGGGTGGTCGGCAACGACAGACAACAACGGCTTTTCTGCGGGTCAGAGCGACTCCACAAACAAGACTCCGAGGTGGCGCCGTCGCATCGTCACTTCTTCGACGTGTGATCGGCACCCGCCGTGCAAGCGGCGGTGACTGGCGCGGCGCCCCCGCTCCCTTCTGAGAAGCTGGGGCGCCGTCATCCTCGCCGGGTTTACCCGCGCCAAGGACATCCTGACCACGGTCGGGTCCGCCTTGAGCGTGTGGCTGACGCCGTCGCGAAATAGCGAGGCATACGCGATCACCGAGCCGACCGGCGTGGCCAGTTGTCGAGGGCTGAGGTTCCGGGACCGCGGTTGGGCGACGGCAGCCTTTGACGGCAACATCAGCGCACAGCGGCAGTCTGTCGTGGTCGCCAAAGTGCTCTCTTGGCCCCGTCCGGACCTCCGCCGAGCAGATCGGCCGCTCGGCGGGACGAACCTGTAAAGCAACGGTCAGTCGAGCCACACGAGCATCGCGTCATCCGCCACAGCGGCAGCCTTGAGGAACTGCGTCAGGCCGTCGTACCAATGGCGCCCCCACTCAAGCGCTCCGGGCTCTTCCCACCCGAGGGGGTACACCTCGGCCTCGGTCAGGTCAGCAGGGTCCACGCCACTGATGAGCTGGTCGTAGGGGGTGGTGCGAAGCGCCTCCGCCGCGAGCCGGATCCGTTCCGGGCGCAGGTACCTCGGCGGCCCGTAGCCCCAGTCCCCATCCTCGGCGAACGGCTCCTCACCATGGACGACGTTCACCGGGAAGTCGACACGCGCCAAGAGGAAGCGGAGCAGATCCCAGGTCTTGTACGTGCTGAAGTGGCGCGCTTCGGCCAGCGCAGGCTCCGACTCCTCCTCGGCGTTCTGGACCTCTTCGACGAGGTCCAGCGCCCAGTCAGGGTCTTGTACCACCCGGTCAAGCTCAGCAGCCGTGACACGCAGATACTCACCGATCATGCTCATGGCCGGAGACTAGGCGAGGCAACTGACAGCGGCCGCCGGACTGGTCGTCTCAGTTTCCGTCTCATTCAGTCCGGTCCACCGACGTTCGGGTAAGACCCGGAGCCGATCCCAGCCATGTAACAAGCCGCCCATGAACGCAGGTGAACGGCAGTGAACGACTGCCAGCAGGTCCCCAACAGGCTTGGAAAGCATGTAGGCCCAACGGTCGTAGCCCGGCAAGCTCCTGGCAGGCTCACTGGTAGACGCTGGCGATCGGGGTGCTGATGCTGATGCCTGCTCCTTCGGCTCGGTACGAGATAGTCCAGACGGCGCCAGTCTTGTCTGGCTCGCCATACAGGTGCCCGCCCTCCTCGCAGGCGTAGTTCATGCGCTCTTCAGCGACCACAGTGGTAGCGCCTGTCATCACGCGACAGGCGTTTCCGTCTGAGAGGACGATGATGATGGGGGAGATTTGAGGTCCACCCGGTATGTGGAAGTTGTTGCCGGGCAGTGGCTCGGTCAGGGTGAGCCGAACCATCCTGGTAGGACTGGCGCCCATGCAGAGCAGAGCTTCGTGCTCGGGGCCCACATCGGGGGCGAAGCACGGGTCGAGGATCTCTTCTTCGGCGATGCACCTCCAGGCATCGAGACGCATCGTGGATTCGGAAGAGCTCCAGCAGGAGCCGATGGTCTCACCGGTAACGGTGATGTCGTCGGCGGGGTAGCCACCGAGAGCCCAGGGCGTGATCGTGCTGACCTGGGTCCTGTTGAGAGTCGGAGACGGTGAAGGCGCTGAGGACGGTGTAGTCACGGCCCGCGCAGTGGGCATCTGGCTTGTGGTCGGTGTCGCGCTTGAGCTGTTCCTCTGGGTAGGAGTGCCATCGGAGGAACTGGACGTACGGCTGGATGAGGAGTCGGTTGTGGCTCCGCCTTTTCCCGGCGTGGTCACCGCCCACATGCCGATTGCCGCGGCCAGCACGGCGGCGGTCGCTGCCAGCCAGACGATGTACCTGCGAAGGTCCTGGGGCTCAGTGGTCGTCCAAGCAGGATCGTCGGCGACTGTCGGCATGCGCCACTGCTCCGACATGACGTCCTGTACCAGGGTGGATTGCTCAGGTCCGCTGTCCAGGACCTGGGTTACCTGCTGGCTCAGCAGGTCCGCCGTCTTCTCGGCCAGGGTGATGGCTGCTGGCCGCTCTTCCGGCTCCTTTGCCAGGCAGGGCTCGATGACGCCGCGCAGTTCCTCGGGTAGTCCTTCCAAGTTCGGTTGCTCACGCATTACTCGGAAGGCCACCGCGTCAGGAGCGCCAGAGCCGAAGGGAAGCCGTCCGGTTGCCGCGTAGGCGACGAGTGCGCCCCACACGAATACGTCGCCAGGCGATCCCACTGCTCCGTCTCGGTACTGCTCAGGACTGATCCATCCGGGGGTTCCCGACATCGTCCCGGTGCGGGTGATCATTGTGCCGTCGGCTATGTGGGCGATCCCGAAGTCCAGCACGCGGGGACCTTGCGGCGTCAGCATGACGTTCGTCGGCTTGAGGTCGCGGTGGACAACACCCGCCGCGTGGATGGCGGCCAGCGCGCTGGCAGTGCCGGCTGCGAAGAGGTGGAGCTGTATCCCGGTCAGAGCCCCCCGTGTCGCGAGGTGCTGTTGCAGAGTGGGGCCGGAGACGTAGTCAGTGGCCAACCATGGGACATCGGCTGCCGGGGCCGCGTCCAGCAGCGGCACCAGGCATGGGCCGCCTACCCGGCGTAGTACTTCGACCTCGCGGTGGAAACGTGCCCGGAATTCGGGATCCGCAGCGTGCTGGGCGTGAATGACCTTGATGGCGACCCGACGCCCGCCGGGACCCGTGGCTGCGTACACGGTTCCCATACCGCCCGCCCCAAGCCGACCAACGACGCGGTACGAGGCGACACGCTCCGGGTCCCCCGGCAGCAATGGACTGATCACGGGCACGGCAGCTGATCTCCAGAAGACAGACACAGAGAGTAACGTCGAAGGGTCACACAGTAGCTCCTACTTGACCTTTGTAGGCGGGATACTGGGGAAAGTTGCGCCTTCACACATCGCTGCCGTGCCAGATGCGTGCCAGAACGGGCGGGGAGACACGGTCAGTAACAGTTACTTCGGAGGGCCGCGCAGCGTGGGCTGTGAGGGCTTTTACGCAGGTCAAGGGCATGGCGGAGGGTTGATCTTGCGGTGATTCCCAAGCTCATGGTCACCAGTGAGCCGCTACTCCACCAACCTCGCTACGTCTCGCGCTACATCAGGCGAGCACTTCAGAGTGATGATGCCGGAGCCGTCCGGGTCTGTGCCTGCTCGGAGCTGTAGGTCCGTCGCGTTCACGCCCGCAGCTTCGAGGGCATCAGCCAGGGCCCGTGCGGCGTCCGTCGCTTCGCGCCAGCCCGACAGGTAGTCGATGCCGCGGACCCACAGCGCTGCGTCGAGGTCGAGTCCGTCGCTCGTGAAACCTGTCTCTTCCGGGTCGTGCATCGGCCCGTGCCCCTCTCCCAGGTGATCGTCTGAACTCCGCTGCTTGGAGGCCGAGTTGGTCAAGGGCACGCCGAAGTGCCCCGGTACCATCGGCACCGGGGTCCTCCGGGATCTCCGCCGGGCCACCCCTGTGCCTGCCAGGGTTGAGGGGGTGGCCCGGTTGTGGTTTGTGGCGGTGTGGCCCCGCCCCGGTATCAGGGCGGTCGGGGACCTTCCAGCGGTGTGGCGCGGAAGTGGCTGGTGATGGTGGCCCGGAAGCCCGTGTGACCGGTGCGGCCCGCGTGGCGCAGGCACCACAGCTCAGGGGCTCTCTTGTCGGCGGACGGCCCCGAGGCGTCATCGCACGTGACGCAGGCTGCTGCGTAGGCCGGTTCGCCGTTGTCCGGGTCGATGCTCAGGGACCAGTGCACGAACCGCATCCGTGATCGGAGCGCCATCAGCTCACCTCCTGCCCGTCCCGCCGGATCGCCACCGAGTCGCCCGCCCGGAACCGGAGCACCGGGCCGGTCTGGAAGACGAAGGTCACGCACGTGCCGCCCGTCGCGTACCGCTGTGTCCGGACGGCTTTGACCTCCTGCCACTGGCCTTCCACCTCGACCAGGTCGCCGCTCTGTACCCGCATCGCCAGCATCCGTGTCCTCCTGCTGCTCTCTGCCACTGCCACGGGCCGTGTCGGGCGGCTCCCCGAGGAGGAACGGGGAATCCCCGCCAGGGAGCCGCCCACCGCGCCGGAGAACTCTCGCCGCTCCCCGGGCGGTCTCCGCGGATGCCATCCGGATCCCTGAGCACCCATAGGGAACCGGCTGCCTGTGGCTCCTGCGGAGTCTGTGAAGGGGCCGGTCATCAGCCGGCCCCGCCGTTGAGGTCGAAGCGGCAGAAGACGCTCTTGCCACCGGTGTCCCGGGGCGCCCACCAGGTCGCATCGGCGAGGTTCTGCACGATGAGCAGGCCGCGCCCGTGGTCCGGCAACGTCATCTCGGACGAGACGGCACAGTCCAGTGGGTTGAGCAGGCCCCCGGTCGGCAGCATCGGCGGTGTGGAGTCCTGATCGCAGACCTCCACGAACAGCCACTTCGGCCAGGCCCGGAAGGCGACGGAGACATGCCGCTCCCCGCCGAGCCCGTCCTGCCAGCCGTCCGGGGTGGCGTGGTGCACGGCGTTGCCCACCAGCTCCGAGACGCACAACGTCACGTCGTCCACCAGGCGCCGCAGCTCCCAGTCATGGAGCACTTCCGCAGCCGTGCGGCGTGCGACGTGTGCGGTGTCCGATGAGTCCGCGTCGAGCACGATCGCGCGGAAGCGCTCGGCCGCCGCCAGTGAGGCAGGCTCCAGAGGGGTGCGGCCCGCAGTCCGCAGGAACGGCTCATGCACTGCCTCGCGCGTCTCCATGGCTACCCCTTCGACCCATCGGCGGAAGCGGTGTCCCGCCGTCGTGTGAGAACAGTCAAGAGCGGGTTTCACGCAGGTGGGAGTGATCACCGAGGGGTTCACGTGCACACCGGGGTCCACCGGGCACCGCAGGGGGTTCATCGGTGAACCCCCTGACCAGAGGGGCATTTCCCGTGTAACGATGGGCGTCTGACGCCTTCTCGGGAGGCAGGGAGCATGACCAGGGAACCGAATCACCGGTTGGCCGCTGTCATGGCCGAGGCCGGAGCGTCCAACAAGGGACTGGCCAGGCGCGTAAAGGACATCGCCGCACGGCGCGGCATACACCTGGGCACCACTCACGTATCCGTACAGCGCTGGCTGGACGGCGGCGGTATCCAGCCGCAGACGGCCGCCTTCCTGGCGGAAGCGCTGAGCGAGAAGCTGAGCCGGAGGATCACACCGTCGGATCTCGGGTTCCCCCAGATGGAACCGGCCGTGCCCGTCGGCGGCATCGGCTACGCGCACTCGTTGCCCGAAGCCCTCGGCCATCTGGACGCCCTCACCCAGCTCCGCCCCGAGGACGGCCAGGCCGGCGCGGACCTGTTACCCGAGGGCGACGTCAACTCGGCCGTACTGTCATGGCTGGTCTCCCGCTCGGACGGACTCACCACCGACGCACCCGGCGCCCGCCGTGTCGGCATGCGGGATGTCGCCGCCGTACGGACAGCCGCGGAGATGTTCATGCATCTCGACTTCAAGTTCGGGGGCGGACACGGGCACAAGGCATTGCGCCACTACTTCCGCGAGGACGTTCTCCCGCTGCTCAGCGCCAGTTACAGCGAACGCGTGGGCAAGGCCCTCTTCCAGGCCGCCACGGAGATCGCGCAGCTTCTCGCGTGGACCGCCTACGACACCGGCAATCACACCCTGGCCAACCGCTACCTGATCGCGACGCTACGGCTCACCCAGGTCATCGACGACCGGATGATGGGCGCCCGCATCCTCACCAACATGAGCCACCAGGCCAACTACCTCGGCCAGGCGCCCCGCGCCGTGCAGCTTGCCCGCGCGTCGCTGGAAGGCGGCCGGGGACGGGCCACACCGCGCGCCATGGCCCTGTTCGCCGCCCACGAGGCCCGTGCCCTGTCCACCGCGCTGGACCGCACGGGAGCGGCCCGCGCCATGAACGAGGCCGAAAGGTACTTCGAGCGGGCCGACAGCGGCGACGATCCCGACTGGCTGGCCTACATGGACGAGGCCGAGTTGGTCGGGGAGTTCTGCCACTGCTTCCGCGACCTGGGGCAGGGCGCCGAGGCCGTGCGCTTCGCCGAATGGGCCGTCGCCATCACCGACCCCAGATACGCCCGCACACTCGGGTTCTGCCGGATGGTGCTGGCCCAGAGCCAGTTGCTCAACGGCGAGCTGGAAGCAGCCGTTGACACGGCGACGCTGGCCGTCGAGAACGGGGACGCGCTCCAGTCCGCCCGCTTCCTGCGGTACGTCACCGACTTCCAGCGCGAGGTCTCCGCGCACGCCGGGAACCCCGCCGTCCAGCACTTCAACGAGCAGGTACGCGACGCGCTGGCCGAGCTGGACGACGAGTAGGGCGGCCGGTGCGGGCAGCCGTCAGCCCGGCTGCCAGTGCCGGGGCGCGTCATCGTCCCGCAGGGACGCGATGCGCCGCGCGTACTCCTCGGCCACCGCAGGTCCCTCGGCGATGTTCTGCATGAGCCATGTCGTCATCTTGAACTCCTGGACACCGCGCAGGACCGGGAAGCCCTCCCAGTCCCGCAGGTCCCGGCCGTAGGCGCCGACGAACGCCGCGTACTGTTCCGCCGTCTGCCATCCCAGGCTGTGATGCTCGGTGGCGGTGACCATCAGGTCCCACTCCGGATGGTCGTAGCTGAAGTTCTCGAAGTCGATCAGGAGCGTCCGGCCGCTCCGGTCCGCCATGAGGTTCTGCACGTGCGCATCACCGTGGACCGGCCCCTTGGACGAGTCGAAGCGCAGTTCCGCCAGCCGGTCGCGCAGCTCACGGCCCCGCTTGCGCAGGAACTCCCGGTCGTCCTCCGGTATCCCGGCCGCCTTCTCGATCCGCAGGTCGGTCCGGCCGAAGACCTCGTAAGGAGGCAGCTCCAGACCTGCGGGGAGCCGCATTGCGTGCAGGTCCCGCAGCAGGCCGCCCAGCTCCCCGTAGGTGGGTTTCCGGTCGCCCTCCTCGATCAGGTGCCAGAAGGTCACCGGGTGGCCGGCGACGACCAACGGCTGATCGAGGTCGTCCACGGTGCGCGCGGCCGGGAAGCCCTCACCTGCCAGCCAACGCGAGACCGCCACCTCCACCCGCACCGAGGACAGGTAATCAGTGGACCGGGCGATGCGGACGATGACCGGATGCGCCGCCAGCCGGAAGAGGGCGTTCTCCCCGAGGCGGATCAGCCGCGCGCCGTCGCTGTCGAGCCCGGCGGACCGGCACGCCGCAGCCATCACCCGCGCGGCTCTCTCCGAGGTGAACCCCTCTTCCGTCTCCCGAGCAGCGTCGGACGGCATGCCGAACCAACTCCCCATGGTCGTGACCGACCGTGCGCCGTCGAGGCAGACGACGGCACACAGCGAACATCAACCCGACCGTACCCAGGGGAGAGGGCCGCGACGAGATCCAGGCGTGTCGGTCAGCCGTCGGCGGGGGCGATGCCGGTCGGGCAGGAGCGGCCCCAGTTCGTCTCGGACGGGGCACTCAGCTTGACGCCCGTGCCGCCGATGCCGCAGTAGCCGCCCGGGTTCTTGTCCAGGTACTGCTGGTGGTAGCCCTCCGCCGGGTAGAACGGGCGGGGGGCGGCGGGGAGGATCTCGGTGGTGATCGTGCCGTGGCCCGAGGCGGTCAGGACCGACTGGTACGCCTCGCGGGAGGCCTCCGCCGCGGCCTGCTGGGCCGGGGAGTGGGTGTAGACCGCCGAGCGGTACTGGGTGCCCACGTCGTTGCCCTGGCGGAAGCCCTGGGTGGGGTCGTGGGACTCCCAGAACACCTTCAGCAGCTCCCCGTAGGAGATCTTCGCCGGGTCGAAGACGACCCGGACCGCCTCGGTGTGCCCGGTCAGGCCCGAGCAGACCTCCTCGTACGTCGGGTTCTCGGTGTGGCCGCCCTGGTAGCCCGCCAGGGTCGTCCACACGCCCGGCGTCTGCCAGAACTTCCGCTCCGCGCCCCAGAAGCAGCCCAGGCCGAAGTCGGCGGTCTCCAGTCCCTCGGGGTAGGGGCCCAGCAGGGGGTTGCCCAGGACGGTGTGGCGCGCCGGGACCGTGTACAGGCGCTCCGGGCGGCCGGTCAGGGCCTCCTCCGGGGTGGGGAGGGACTTCTTGTGGTGGCCGAACAGCATGCTCAACTCTCCTCCGTGCGCCTCGTACGCCTCGTGCGTGCCGCCGGTGCGTCAGTGCGTCAGTGTGACGGTGGGATGCGGGTCGCGTCGCCCCGGGTCTCGTAGCCCGCGACCGCCAGGGCGCGGTACGCCGCGTACTCGGCCGCCGGGTCGCCGCCGTCGACCCACGGCACCGCTCCCACATAACCGTCGACGGCCCGTACCTGTTCCAGGGCCTCCGCGTACCGCTCGGCGCGCACCAGGAAGCACAGCAGCAGATGGCGCACGTGCGGGGCGACGGGGTGGCCGGCGGGTGCGTGGTGCAGGGCGTACTGGGCGCCGGCCACGGCCTGCTCGACCACCGCGCTCCGGTACAGGCCGCTGACCATGTTGGCCTCGGGCAGGTGGTCGTAGACCGCGAAGAGGGGGAGCGCCGGGAGCAGGCTGCCCTCGGGTGCCCGGCCCGCGGCGCCCTCCGCGAAGGAGTAGGCGTCGTCCTTGGAGCCGTGGCCCTTGGCGGACCAGTACTGGAGCGCCGCCAGGTGCGCGCCCATGTGGTGCGGGGCCCGGCGGCGGACCTCCTCCCACAGCGCCTCGAAGTCGGCGGGGCGCAGGCCGAGGGCGCGGGCGGCGAACAGGTCGGTGATGTACGGGGTGGGGTCGGCCGGGGCGATGCGGGCCGCCTCGCGGGCGATCTCGCGGGCCTCCTCCAGGATGATCCGCCGGTCCGCCGAGCCGGTGCCGCCCAGCGCCTGCCAGACGAGGAACTGCGCGTACACCTGGGCGCAGCCGGCGTCGCGCGGGGACGAGGAGCGCCACTGGCGCAGCCAGCGCGCGTCCTGGGGGACGGGGGCGGCGTCCGGGTCCTTGGAGAGGGAGAGGGGATCGGAGGAAGCGGGGGAGGGAGAGGGGGAGGAGGCTGCGGGGCCGTCGGCCGGGGCGGTACGGGAGCGGGCCAGTTCCATGGCCGCCGCGCCCGCCAGCGACTGGACGCGCTGCCAGCGCAGCTCCCAGTCGTCGCCGGTCAGCGCGAGCAGCCGGGCGACGGGCTGCCAGTCCTGGGTGCGCTGGGTCTCCTCCAGCGCGTCGGTCAGCTCCCGGTCGGGGCCGGGCAGCCGTACGTCGAGCCGCTCGGGCGGTACGAAGCCGTAGTGGTCCGGGTCGGTGAGCCGGGCCGGGAGTGCGGCGGAGCCCTCCAGCGCCCGGCGGCGGCGGATCGCGGGAACCACCAGCAGCCCGACGACGGCGGCGATGGCGACGAAGAACAGCAGCGCTTCCATGCCTCTACCGTACGGCCACCGCACGGCCCGCCGACTACGCTCGGGGACCATGAGTGACCAGCACGCAGACCCGAACGCGGCCCCGCACCAGGCACGGCACTTCGAGACCCTCGCCATCCACGCCGGGCAGGAGCCCGACGCCGCGACGGGGGCGGTGGTGCCGCCGATCCACCAGTCCTCGACGTTCAAGCAGGACGGGGTGGGGGGCCTGCGCGGCGGCTACGAGTACAGCCGCAGCGCCAACCCGACGCGCACCGCCCTGGAGGAGAACCTCGCCGCGCTGGAGGGCGGCCGCCGCGGGCTGGCCTTCGCCTCCGGTCTGGCGGCCGAGGACTGCCTGCTGCGCACCCTGCTGGTGCCGGGCGACCACGTGGTGATCCCGGGCGACGCCTACGGCGGCACCTTCCGGCTGTTCGCGAAGGTGGCCGAACGCTGGGGCGTGGAGTGGGACGTCGCCGACTCCGCCGACCCGGCGGCCGTACGCGCCGCCCTGCGCCCGCGCACGAAGGCGGTGTGGGTGGAGACCCCCAGCAACCCGCTGCTGGGCATCGCCGACATCGCGGCGCTGGCCGGCGTGGCCCGGGAGGGGGGCGCCCGGCTGGTGGTGGACAACACCTTCGCCAGCCCTTACCTCCAGCAGCCGCTCGCGCTCGGCGCGGACGTGGTGGTGCACTCCACGACCAAGTACATGGGCGGCCACTCCGACGTGGTCGGCGGCGCGCTGGTCACCGCCGACGAGTCGTTGGGCGAGGAACTGGCCTTCCACCAGAACGCGATGGGCGCCATCGCCGGGCCGTTCGACTCCTGGCTGGTGATGCGCGGCGTCAAGACCCTGGCGGTGCGGATGGACCGGCACTGCGCCAACGCCGCCCGGATCGCCGGGATGCTGGAGGCCCACCCCAAGGTCGCCCGGGTGTACTACCCGGGCCTGGAGTCGCACCCGGGGCACGAGGTGGCCGCCAAGCAGATGCGCGGCTTCGGCGGGATGGTGTCCTTCCGGGTCGCCGGGGGCGAGGAGGCCGCCGTGGCGGTGTGCGACCGGGCGGAGCTGTTCACGCTGGGCGAGTCGTTGGGCGGGGTGGAGTCCCTGATCGAGCACCCGGGCCGGATGACGCACGCCTCGGCGGCGGGTTCGGCGCTGGAGGTGCCCGGCGACCTGGTGCGGCTGTCGGTGGGCATCGAGGCGGTGGACGATCTGCTGGCGGACCTGACGCGGGCGCTCGGCTGACCGGGGAACGGCCGGGGCGGCCGGCCCCCGTACGGGCCCCCGCGGCCCCGTACGGGGGTCAGCCGCCGTCGAGCACGGTGGTGAGCGCCGGGTGGCGGCCCGGGGACGCCGGGGACGCCGGATACGCCGGATACGCCGGAAACAGAGCGGCGGCGGCCCCGCGTACGGCGGCCGCGTGCGGGGCGGGCGCGGGCCGGACGGGGGTGCGCAGCAGGCGGGCCAGCCGGTGGACGACCTCCGGGCGCCGGGCGCCGCCGCCCGACAGCAGCAGGCCGTGCTCCAGCGCGTCGAGCGTCCGCGGGGTGTCGTCGGCGCGCAGCATGGCGGTCACCGTCTCGACGACCGCGCCGGCCAGGCCGGCGGCGGTGGTGTTCGTGCCGAGGTCGGCGGTGCCCAGCGGGAGGCGGTGGGCGCCGGTCACCGCGCCGTCGGCCAGCAGCGCGATCTCGGTGAGCTGGGCCCCCAGGTCCACCACCAACAGCGGCTCGTCCGGGGCGGCTCCGGTGCCCAGCGCGACGGCCCGGACGCTGTCCACGGCCAGGACCGTACGGGGCCGCAGGGCCGGGGGCACGGCCGCCAGGGCGGCCGCCAGCGCGGCGCGGTGACCGGCGTCGCACAGCACGGGAGTGGTGAGGACGGCCACCGGGGGGCGGCCGGACCGGCGCGGGAGGCCGGCCAGCAGGCGGCCGAGCAGCCGTGCGGCGCCCTCGGGGTCGACGACGCGGCCGCGCCGCACCGGGCGGGTGCCGTGCGGGCCGGGCGAGGTCACCGTCGGGACCTCGGCGACCAGGCCCCGGCCGGGCAGCCATACCCGGGTGCGGTCGCTGCCCAGGTCGATGGCCGGTCCCGGGGCGGTGCGGAGCGCCGGGCGGGCCCGGTCGCGCAGCGGGGGCAGGGTCACCACCGGGGCTCCCCGGTGCTCTCGGCGCCCCCGGCGCGGTGGCAGGCCGCGCAGCGGCGGGCCTGCGGGACGATCTCCAGGTGCTGCCGGGGGATGGGGCGGACGCACCGCTCGCAGCGGCCGTACCGGCCCCGGTCCATCCGTTCCAGGGCGGCCTCCACATCGGTGAGGACCATCCGGGCGGAGGCAGTCAGCCGGGCGTCGACCTCGGCCCGGCCCGCCGTGTGCCGCCCGTCGCCGGGCAGCGGCCGGGGGCAGCCGGACTCCCGGAGCTGGTCGAGCCGGAACCGGCGCTGCTCCTCCAGGCTCTCGCGCAGCGCGGCCAGCTCCCGGGGGGTGAGCCCGGTGCCGGCGGCGCCGCGGGCACCGGCGGCACCGGTGACCTGGTTGTCCACTGCATCACCTCGGACGGGCGCGGGCCCGTGCGGGCGTACGGCGGGGCTGCCGTACGCCCGCACGGGCCGGCGGAACGGTTTCAGGCGGGGCGCTGCTGGCAGGTGACGCAGCAGCGGGCGTACGGCAGGATCTCCAGCCGCTCGGCCGGGATGTCGGTACCGCACCGGCGGCAGATCCCGTAGCTGCCGTCGGCCAGCCGCTCGAAGGCCAGGTCGATCTCCCCGATCAGCCGGCGGATGGTGTCGGCCTGGACCTTCACCAGGTCGTCGGCGGCGTGGTGTCCGCTCTCCGCCACGGCGGCGAGCTGGGCCAGCCGGGAGTTGCGCTCGTGCTCCAGTCGCTGGCGGGCATCGTGAACCGTGCGGCGTTCGGGAGGGTCCTCGGCGCGGGGTGTCTCGGTGGTCATCGCGGTGGTGTTCCTTCCGCAGCGGGCGGGCCGGCGGGCCCGGGGGAATACGGGAGGGCGCGCGGCCGCACCGTGGCAAGGGGCCGCGCGCCCATGCGTCTCCCACCATGGCCGCCGCGCCCGGTGGGCGCCATCGGTGGTGCCACCCATCCTGGCGGGGTGGGAGGCTGTACGTGCCGGACGGGGGAGCGGACCGGTGGCGGCCGCGGATGGCGGCCGGCCCCGATCGACCGGCGCGGCCCCGCCCCGGCAGGCTGGCGGGGAGTCCCGGGGGAGCCCCGGGACGGGTCCCGGCGGACACCGGTGGCGGCCGGACGGCGGAAGTGGCGGATAGTTGGTGGGGACACAGCCGGACGAGGAGGTCGTGGACGCCGTGTCCCTGTTCTGGCGGATCTTCGGGCTCAACGCCGTCGTGCTCGGCACGGCGACGGCGCTGCTGCTGTGGGCACCGGTGACGGTGTCGGTACCGGTGCTGCTCACCGAGGCGGCCGTCCTGCTGGGCGGCCTGGCCGTGATGCTGGTGGCCAACGCCGCCCTGCTGCGCGTGGGGCTGGCCCCGCTGGAGCGGCTGACCCGGCTGATGACCACCGTCGACCTGCTCCGTCCGGGCCGGCGGCTGCCGGTGACCGGGCAGGGCGGGGTCGCCGAGCTGATCCGCACCTTCAACGACATGCTCGACCGGCTGGAGGCCGAGCGCGCCGCCGGCAGCGCCCGGGTGCTGTCCGCGCAGGAGGCCGAGCGGCGCCGGATCGCCCAGGAGCTCCACGACGAGGTCGGCCAGAGCATGACGGCCGTGCTGCTGGAGCTGAAGCGGGCCGCGGACCGCACCCCGGACGAGGAGCTGCGCGCGGACCTGCGGCACGCCCAGGAGACCACCCGGGAGAGCCTGGACGAGGTGCGGCGGCTGGCCCGCCGGCTGCGTCCCGGGGTGCTGGAGGACCTCGGTCTGGTCAGCGCGCTGACGGCGCTGGCCGGTGACTTCGCCACCCACACCGGGCTGGTGGTGCGGCGCCGCTTCGACCCCGGGCTGCCGCCGCTGGACCGGGAGCGGGAGCTGGTGCTCTACCGGGTCGCCCAGGAGAGCCTCACCAACGCCGCCCGCCACTCCGGCGCCGCGCTGGTCGAACTGCGGCTGTGCCGCGCCGCCGGCGGGGTGGTGCTGGAGGTGCGCGACGACGGCCGGGGGCTCGGTGCCGCGCGGGAGGGCGCCGGGATCCGCGGCATGCGGGAGCGGGCGCTGCTGGTGGGGGGCGCTCTGGACATCGGCCCCGCGCCGGACGGCGGTACCGCGGTGCGGCTGTCCGTACCCGCCGCCGCGTCCCCCGGCGAGCCGGGGGACGGCTTTGGTGTGCGGCCGTCCGCGCCCGCCGCCGGGACGGGGGCCGCGACATGACGGGGAGCGCGACCGGGACCGGGAGCGCGACCGGGACGGCCGGGCGGAACGGACCGGAACCGGGGGCCATCCGCATCCTGCTCGCCGACGATCACGCCCTGGTCCGCCGCGGGGTGCGGCTCATCCTCGACGCCGAGCCGGACCTGTGCGTGGTGGCCGAGGCGGGGGACGGCGCCGAGGCGGTCGCCGCGGCCCGCGAGCACCCCGCCGACCTGGCCGTCCTCGATGTCGCCATGCCGCGCATGACGGGTCTGCAGGCGGCGCGCGAACTGTCCGCCCGGCACCCCGGACTGCGCATCCTGATGCTGACGATGTACGACAACGAGCAGTACCTGTTCGAGGCGCTCAAGGCCGGGGCCTCGGGATACGTGCTGAAGTCCGTCGCCGACCGGGATCTGGTCGAGGCGTGCCGCGCGGCGATGCGCGGCGAGCCGTTCCTGTATCCCGGCGCGGTCACCGCCCTGATCCGCAGCTACCTCGACCGCGTCCGGCAGGGTGAGGACGTGCCCGGGCGGGTGCTCACCGCGCGGGAGGAGGAAGTGCTCAAACTGGTCGCGGAGGGGCATTCCTCGAAGCAGATCGCCGGGACACTGGTCATCAGCGTGAAGACCGTGGAGCGGCACCGTGCGAACATGCTGCACAAGCTCGGGCTGCGGGACAGGCTGGAGCTGACCCGCTACGCGATCCGGGCCGGACTGATCGAGCCGTGACCCCGGGCCCCGGCGGCCCGTCGCGGGACCACGGGGGACCACGGAAGGAGGGGCGGCATGACCCGGCGGTCCACCGTGCCCTCCGCCGTTCCCTCCTCACCGGCCGGGTGCGCGCAGCCGGCCGGTGACGTGCCCGGCGGCGCGGCCGGCGTGCTGCTGGCGGCGGTGGCCCTGCTGCTGGGGGTGCTCGCCTCCGCCGCGGCGGCCGTGCCGGGCGGCGGGCCGCACGCCGCCTCCCGCACCGACGTCCGGCACAGCGCCGACGAACCGTGCCCGGCCGGGTGCGAGGGCGTCCCGCTGCTGCACCGGGGGACCACCGCCGAACGGCAGGCCGTACCGCCGGGCGGTACGGCGGTGCCGGTCCGCGCCGCGTACCCGCCCCCGCCCCGGGCGGGCACACGCGCGTACGCCGCCGTGCCGGGGGCCGCCGGGCCGGGCCCGGACACCGTCCGCCACCGGGGCCGTGCCCCGCCGCCTCCACCGGGCACCTGACAGGAACCCCACACCCGTCACTTCCCGTACGCCCCGGCCCGTCACCGGCCGCGGCGCACGCCCCGCTGGAGGCAACCCTTGACACGCGCCACCCTGGTGCGGGCGCTGATCGCCCTCGCCGTCGTCGCCCTGTCCGCCTACTTCGCCGTCACCACCTCCCCACGGCTCGGTCTCGATCTGCGCGGCGGCACCCAGATCGTGCTGGAGACCCGTGACTCGCCCACCGCCGAGGCCGACCGGGAGGCCACCGAACGCACCCTGGAGGTGCTCCGCCGCCGGGTCGACGCGCTCGGCGTCGCCGAACCCACCATCGCCCGCTCCGGGGACAACCGGATCATCGTCGAGCTGCCCGGCCTCCAGGACCCGCGCGAGGCCGCCGAGGTCCTCGGCCGTACCGCGCAGCTCTCCTTCCACCCCGTCCTCGGGATCGCGGAGGAGGGCGCGAAGGAGGGGGAGGCCGGAGAAGGGGAGCAGATCCTGCCGGACGAGTCCGGGCAGCGGCTGCGGCTGGGCCCGTCCGAGCTCACCGGGGCGGAGGTCTCCGGCGCCGAGGCGCAGATCGACCAGCAGACCGGCGGCGGCTGGTTCGTCACCGTCGACCTGCGCGGCAAGGGGAAGGACGCCTGGGCCGACCTGACGGGGGAGGCGGCCTGCGCCCCGCCGGGCGACCCGAAGCGCCGGGTCGCGATCGTGCTGGACGAGCGGGTCATCTCCTCGCCGCAGGTCGATCCCTCGGTCCAGTGCGACGTCGGCATCACCGGCGGCTCCACCCAGATCACCGGCAGCTTCAGCGCGGAGGAGGCCAAGGAGCTGGCCCTGCTCATCGACGGCGGCGCCCTGCCGGTGCCGGTGGAGATCATCGAGCAGCGGACCGTCGGCCCGACCCTGGGCGAGGAGGCCATCGAGGCCAGCGCCTGGGCCGCCGTCATCGGCACCGCGCTGACCGCGCTGTTCATCATCGTCATCTACCGGCTGCTGGGCTTCCTCGCCGTCGTGGCGCTGGCCTGCTACGGGCTCATCGCCTACGCCGCGCTGGTCGTCCTGGGCGCCACCCTCACCCTGCCGGGCCTGGCCGGTTTCGTGCTGGCGATCGGCATGGCGGTGGACGCCAACGTGCTCGTCTTCGAACGGGCCCGGGAGGAGTACGCCGCCCACCGCGGCCGGGGCCTGCGCACCGCCGTCACGGCGGGCTTCCGCAACGCGCTGAGCGCCATCGCCGACTCCAACGTCACCACGCTGCTCGCCGCCGGACTGCTGTTCTTCTTCGCCTCCGGCCCGGTGCGCGGGTTCGGTGTGACGCTGTCCATTGGTGTGCTGGCTTCCATGGTCAGCGCCCTGGTCGTCACCCGGGTGCTCGCCGAGTTCGCCGTCGCGCGGGGCGCGGTCCGCACCCGGCCCGCCCTCACCGGGATCGGCCGGGAGGGGCGGGTGCGCGAGTGGCTCAACGAGCGGCGGCCGGACCTGATGGGCCGGTCGCGGCGCTGGCTGGCCGTCTCCCTGGTGGCCGTCGTCCTGGCCGGGTCGGGGATCGCGGTGCGGGGGCTGAACTTCGGGGTGGAGTTCACCGGCGGACGGATGATCGAGTACTCCACCGCCCAGCCCGTCGACCCGGAGGAGGCCCGCACCGCGCTGGCCGACGCCGGTTTCCCGCGCGCCGTCGTCCAGACCTCCGGGGACGGCGACCTCACGGTGCGCACCGAGGAGCTGTCCAACGCCGAGGCGGCCGAGGTCGCCGAGGTGGTCGAGGAGCTGGGCGGGGACACCGAGAAGATCCGTGACGAGCTGATCGGGCCCAGCATCGGCGACGAGCTGCGCCGGGGGGCGCTGATCGCCCTCGGGGTCGCCCTGGCGGCCCAGATGCTCTATCTGGCCGTACGGTTCCGTTGGACGTTCTCGGTGGGCGCGGTCACGGCGATGGTCCACGACGTGCTGATCCTGATCGGGATCTTCGCCTGGCTGGGCAAGACGCTCGACGGGGTGTTCCTGGCCTCGCTGCTCACCGTGATCGGCTACTCGGTCAACGACTCGGTGGTGGTCTTCGACCGGGTCCGCGAGCTGTGGGCCGCCGACCGGAAGACCCCCTTCGCGAGGATCGCCAACGCCGCGATCCTGCAGACCGTGCCCCGCACCGTCAACACCGGCCTGGGCGCGCTGTTCATCCTGGCCGCGCTGGCCGCGCTCGGCGGCGACACCCTGACCGACTTCGCCCTGGCGCTGCTCATCGGCATCGTGGTGGGCACCTGGTCCTCGGTGTTCACCGCCACGCCGGTGGCCATCGAGCTGGAGGCCCGCACCGACGCACCGCCGCCCCACCGCGGCGGGAAGCCCTCCGCGGCGGTCACCGGGCAGCGCTCCCGCCGCCGGACGCAGCGGCGGCCCGGCGACACCGGCGCCCAGGTGTGACCCGCCGCCGCCGTACGCCCCGCCGGGCGTACGGCGGCGGGACGGGAGCCGGGGCCGTCCGGCGGGGCCGGTCCCGTCCGCGGCGGCTCCGGGACCGGCCGGTCCCGTCCGGGAGTGAACCGGTGCGCGGTACCGCGGTACGGGGCGGTGCGGGGCAGGCCCCGGTCCTCGTACCGCCCCGCCCCGCGCGACCGGACAGCGCGGTACGGGGCCGCCGGGCCCGCCCCCGCGGGGGCGGGCCCGGCGGCCCCGTACCGGTGGCTCAGGTGCGCTCGGTGTCCCCGGCGGTTCCGGCGGGCCGTTCCTCGAAGTCGACCTTCCCGATGTGGCGGGTCATCGACTTCAGCAGCATCCAGACGGCCACCCCCAGCACGGCGAAGACCAGGAAGCCGAGGATTCCGGGCGTCACCTTGGTCTCGTCGAACTCCTTGGCGAGGTCGACGAGGCCGGCGGCGGGGCTCAGGGCGAGAGAGGTGGTGGGGCTCATGGCGTCAATTGTCGCGGATACCCGCGAAGAGGTCGTCCTCGGGTAGCGAGGTGTCCACCAGAGACTTCGCCAGTTCGTACTCCTCGGTCGGCCAGACCTCCCGCTGGAGCTCCATCGGCACCCGGAACCAGCCGCCGTCGGGGTCGATCTGGGTGGCGTGGGCGATCAGTGCCTTGTCCCGGATCTCGAAGAAGTCCGCGCAGGGCACATAGGTGGTCAGGGTGCGCTCGGCGCGCTGGAACTCCTCCCAGCGCTTGAGCCACTCCCCGTAGGGGGACTCCAGCCCGCGCTCCAGCATCGCGTTGTGCAGGGCGAGGGTGCGGGGACGGTTGAAGCCCTGGTTGTAGTAGAGCTTCAGCGGCTGCCAGGGCTCGCCCGCCTCCGGGTAGCGGGCGGGGTCGCCCGCGGCGTCGAAGGCCACCATCGTGATCTTGTGGGTCATGATGTGGTCCGGGTGCGGGTAGCCGCCGTTCTCGTCGTAGGTCGTGATGACCTGCGGCTTGAAGGAGCGGATCAGTGCCACCAGCCGCCCGGCCGCCTCCTCGACGTCCTGGAGGGCGAAGCAGCCCTCCGGCAGCGGCGGCAGCGGGTCGCCCTCGGGCAGGCCGGAGTCGACGAAGCCCAGCCACTCCTGCCGCACCCCGAGGATCTCGCGGGCCTCGGCCATCTCCTTGGCCCGTACCTCGTGGATGTGCTCCTCGATGTAGGGGTCGCCCTGCAGTCTGGGGTTGAGGATGGAGCCGCGCTCTCCGCCCGTGCAGGTCGCGACCAGCACGTCCACCCCCTCGGACACGTACTTCGCCATGGTCGCCGCACCCTTGCTCGACTCGTCGTCGGGATGCGCGTGCACGGCCATCAGTCTGAGCTGTTCAGTCAAGGCTCGATCCTCGTTACCTGGTCTCGGAAGACGGCTTCTATAGTGACCGAAGCGGCATCCGCTTGTATTCCCCCACCGGACCGACAGGACGTGACCCCATGACCTCCGCGACTCCCGCAGGCGGCGGGCTCCCCCAGGGGCGCTACGGGCGCCCGGGCGGCGGCGGTTCGGACCGCGGGCTGAAGGCGGTCGGCGCGGTGCTGGGCGTGGCCTTCCTGGCGATGATCGCCTGGTTCGGGGTGTCGTATATCACGGGGACGAAGGTCAGCGCCGAGCTGATCAAGTTCGACGTGGTGTCGGACCGGGAGGTCGCCGTCCATCTGGAGGTCCGCAAGGACGCGGACGTCACGGGTGTGTGCACCGTGAGCTCGCTCGCCGAGGACGGCGGCGAGGTCGGCCGCGCGGACTTCACCTTCGAGGCGCCGGAGAGCCGGATCGACGAGGTCGTCACCCTCCGCACCACGGCCAGGGCGACCACCGCCAAACTGGTCGGCTGTACGGCAGTGGACGGAACCTGACGATCCGCCCCGGGCGGCGGTGGTCCGACCTTCTTCCCTTTTCCCCCGGAATTGTTAGGCTCGTGGTTTCGCCCACCCATGAAGGCGCCACCCTTCGGGTAGGGCGTTGCTTTATATCCCGAGTACCGACGAGGAGCACCTGTGACCCAGACCAGCGACAACGTCACCTGGCTCACCCAGGAGGCGTACGACCAGCTCAAGGCCGAGCTGGAGTACCTGTCGGGTCCTGCCCGCACCGAGATCGCCAAGAAGATCGAGGCGGCCCGCGAGGAGGGCGACCTCCGTGAGAACGGCGGTTACCACGCGGCCAAGGAGGAGCAGGGCAAGCAGGAGCTGCGGGTACGCCAGCTCACCCAGCTCCTGCAGAACGCCAAGGTCGGCGAGGCTCCGGCGGACGACGGCGTGGTCGAGCCCGGCATGGTGGTCACCGTCGCCTTCGACGGTGACGAGGACGACACCCTGACGTTCCTCCTCGCCTCCCGCGAGTACATGAGCTCGGATATCGAGACCTACTCGCCGCAGTCTCCGCTGGGCTCGGGTGTGAACGGCAAGAAGGTCGGCGACGACGCGCGGTACGAGCTGCCGAACGGCCGGACGGCTTCGGTGAGGATCCTGCGGGCCAAGCCGTACCAGGGCTGAGCGCCGGGCCGGTGCCGGAGACGGCGGCACACCGGCGGTGAGAGAGGGGCGGCCCCCGGGCCGCCGCGGGGCGGTCCCGCGGCGGCCCGGGGGCCGGTGTGACGCGTACGGATCAGGTGGCCGAACGGTACTTGCGGACCGCCAGGGTCCGGAAGAGCGCGATGATCACCACCGACCACAGCACCGAGGCCAGCACCGGGTTCTCCATGGGCCAGGCGTCGGGGGTCGGGTAGTTCGCCGGGAGGTTGCCGAACAGCTCGCGGCACGCCAGCACGGTCGCGCTGAACGGGTTCCACTCGGCGACGTTCTGCAGGAAGGACGGCATGTTCTCCGCGGGCACGAAGGCGATCGAGATGAAGGTCAGCGGGAACAGCCAGACCAGCCCGCCGGAGGTGGCCGCCTCCGGGGTGCGCACCGACAGGCCGATCAGCGCGCCGATCCAGGTGAAGGCGTAGCCCAGCAGGAGCAGCAGGCCGAAGCCCGCCAGCGCCTTGAGGATCCCCTCGTGAGCGCGCCAGCCGACGAGCAGCGCCACCACCGCCAGTACCACCAGGGTCAGCGCGGTCTGGACGAGATCGGCCAGGGTGCGGCCGGTGAGGACCGCGCCGCGGGCCATCGGCAGCGAGCGGAAGCGGTCGATCAGGCCCTTGTGCATGTCCTCGGCGATGCCCGCGCCCGCGCCGGCCGTGGCGAAGGTGACGGTCTGGGCGAAGATGCCCGCCATCAGGAACGAGCGGTAGGCCTCCGCGTCCACGCCCGCGCCGGGAAGGTTGATGGAGCCGCCGAAGACGTAGCTGAACAGCACCACGAACATGATCGGCTGGATCAGCCCGAAGATGATCACTTCCGGGATGCGCATCATGCGGAGCAGGTTGCGCTGGGCGATGACCAGCGAGTCCGACAGGGACTGGCGGATGCCGCCCGCCGAGCGCGGGGCCCGGGTCCCGGGGGCGGGCTCGGCGGTGGTGGTGCTCACTTGGCGCTCTCCTTCCGTCCGCCGGCCTGCCCGGCGTCGTGGGTGTCCTTGTCGTTCCCCGCGCCGTTCCCCGCGCCGCTCGCGGAGTCCTTCTCCTCGGCGGCGTGGCCGGTCAGGGAGATGAACACGTCGTCGAGGGTCGGACGGCGCAGTCCGATGTCGTCGATCTCGATGCCGCGGGCGTCCAGGTCGCGGATGACCTCGGCGAGCAGCTTGGCGCCGCCGACCACCGGGACGGTGAGCCGGCGGGTGTGCTCCTCCAGGGCGACCGTGCCCCTGCCGAGGGCGCGCAGCACCTCCTGGGCGGCGGTGATCTCCTCGCGCCGGTGGACGACCACCTCGATGCGCTCACCGCCGATCCGCGCCTTGAGCTCGTCGGCGGTGCCGCGGGCGATGACGCGGCCGTGGTCGACGACGGCGATGTCGTGGGCGAGTCGGTCGGCCTCCTCCAGGTACTGGGTGGTCAGCAGCAGCGTGGTGCCGCCGGAGACGAGCTCCTCGATGACCTCCCACAGCGCCTGGCGGTTGCGGGGGTCCAGACCGGTGGTCGGCTCGTCCATGAACATCACCGGCGGGCTGACGACCAGCGCGGCGGCGAGGTCGAGCCGGCGGCGCATGCCGCCCGAGTACGTCTTGGCGGTCCGGCCGGCGGCGTCGGCGAGGTTGAACCGCTCCAGCAGCTCGTCCGCCCGGCGCTTCGCGTCCCGGGCGGACATCTGGTAGAGGCGGCCCACCATCGTCAGGTTCTCACGGCCGGTCAGATACTCGTCGACGGCCGCGAACTGGCCCGACAGGCCGATGGAGCGGCGTACCCGGTGGGGCTGGGCGAGGACGTCGATCCCCGCCACCGTCGCGCGGCCGCTGTCGGGCCGCAGCAGGGTGGTCAGCACCCGGACGGTGGTGGTCTTGCCGGCGCCGTTCGGCCCGAGCAGGCCCAGCACGGTGCCTTCCGGGACATCGAGGTCGACACCGTCCAGAGCCCTGACGTCGCCGAAGGTCTTGACCAGACCCTCGGCATGGATGGCACCTGGCATGGCGGTTCTCCCCTGGGGTGTGGTTGTGCGGAAAGGGTCTCGAAGATCGGGGCCCGCGGTGGGGCGGGCGGTGCGCCGGAGGCGTCCGGCGCGGACAGGGCGGCGGGCACCCCGCGGGACACCCGCGGGCCCGGCGCGGGTCAGCACTGTGCAGCAACACGATATATCGCGTCAACTCGCTTGGCGGGCCGGGGAGTCACGGATCCCGTCCGGCTCCGGGCGCCCCCGGGACGCGGCGTCCCCGGCGCGGGACCGGTGGGTTCGGCACGGTACGGCCGGCCACTCAGTCCAGCACCGTGTAGCCGGACCGGCGCAGTGACGCCGTCACCCCGGCGCAGTGCTCCGGCCCCTTGGTCTCCAGATGAAGCTCCACCTCTGCCTCCGCGAGTCCGAGCCGGGGGTCGGTCCGTACATGGCTGACGTCGAGGACGTTGGCGTCCGCCACCGACAGCTCCCCCAGCAGCGCGGCCAGCGCCCCCGGGCTGTCGGTCAGCCGCAGCCGCAGCGACAGGTAACGGCCCGCCGCGGCCATGCCGTGCCGCAGCGTCCGCTGCAGCACCAGCGGGTCGACGTTCCCCCCGGAGAGCACCGCCACCACCGGCCCCTCGAAATCCTCCGGGGCGGACAGCAGCGCCGCCACCGGAGCGGCCCCGGCCGGTTCCACGACGAGCTTGGCCCGCTCCAGACAGAGCAGCAGCGCGCTGGAGAGCGCGTCCTCGGACACCGTACGGACCTCGTCCACCAGTTCGCCAACGATTTTGAAGGGCACGTCGCCGGGCCGCCCGACCTTGATGCCGTCCGCCATCGTCGACACCGACTCCAGCGCCACCGGGCGCCCCGCGGCCAGCGAGGGCGGATACGCCGCCGCGCCCTCGGCCTGCACCCCGACCACCCGCACGTCCGGGCGCAGCGACTTCACCGCCAGCGCCAGCCCGGCCGCCAGCCCGCCGCCGCCCACCCCGACGACGACCGTGCGCACGTCCGGGCACTGCTCCAGGATCTCCAGTCCGACCGTGCCCTGCCCGGCCACGATGTCGGGGTGGTCGAAGGGGTGGATGAAGACCGCCCCGGTCCCGGCCGCGTACTCCTGGGCCGCCCGCAGCGTCTCGTCCACCACCTGCCCGTGCAGCCGTACCTCGGCGCCGTACTCCCGGGTCGCCGCCACCTTCGGCAGCGGCGCGCCCACCGGCATGAAGACCGTCGAGCGCACCCCGAGCAGGGAGGCGGCCAGGGCGACGCCCTGCGCGTGGTTGCCCGCGCTGGCCGCGACGACACCGCGGGCCCGCTCGGCGGCGGGCATCGCGGCGATCCGGGTGTACGCCCCGCGGATCTTGAACGAGCCGGTGCGCTGGAGGTTCTCGCACTTGAGCAGGACGGGTCCGCCCACCAGCGCGCTCAGATGACGGCTGCCCTCCAGCGCCGTCACCCGGGACACCCCCGAGAGGGTCTTCTGGGCGCTCCTGATGTCGTCGAGGGTGAGGGCCGCTGAGCCGTCGGGGCCGTCGGAACCACTGTGCGGGAGGGAACTGGCAACCATGCCGCCAGTCTGGCAGCCCGGTCCCGGGGCGGCGGGCCCGAACCCCGCCCGGCGGCCGGACGACGGCATCACGGGGCCCACCTCGGGCTACCGGCGGTAGGTCTTTCCGGGTCCGGACGTATTCGTACAGCACCGGTACGGCACGGCCTTGGGACGCGTACTCTGTGGCAAACCCTCAGCCCGTCGTACCCCGTATTCCTCAAGAAGCGAGCCACCGGCCATGCCCACGCACCCGGACATGACGACCGCCCACCCCTACGACGAAACGAGCGAAGCGAGCGTGCAGGCCAGCATGCCCCCCACACCGCCCGAGTCCGGCTCCCCGTCCGGTCCCGACAGCCTCCTCGACGCCATGCAGCACCAGGTGGCGCTCTTCGCGCGCCGTGCCGAGCAGACCCGGCTCGGCGGCGTCGGCCAGGCCCGCAACTCCATGGACCGGGCCGCCTACCTGCTGCTCAACCGCCTCGACCAGGACGGTCCGACGGGCGTCAAGGCGCTCGCCGCGGGCATGGGGATCGACTCCTCGACCGTGACCCGCCAGGTCGCGCCGCTCGTCGAGTCCGGCCTCGTCAAGCGCACCTCGCACCCCGACGACGGCCGAGCGGTCGTCCTCCAGCTCTCCCCGCGCGGCGCCGCGCGGCTGGAACAGGTGCGCGCCTCGCGGCGCGAACTGATGGCCCTGCTGACGCAGGAGTGGAGCGAGGACGAACAGGCGGTGTTCTGCGAGCTGCTCACCCGCTTCAACCAGGCGCTGTCGGACTTCCAGACGTCGGGTTCCTGACCCGGCCGGGCCGGCGGCCGCCCCCCCCACTGGGTATAGCAGAAGCTATACTCGCGCTGTGAACGGCGAGTGGGAGATCGTCCTCGTCGACGAGGTTCGTGAGTGGATCAGCGGCCTGGACGGACCGGTGCTCGCACGGGTGGTACAGGCACTGGACGCACTGGCCGAAGGGGGTCCCGGACTGGGGCGTCCACTGGTGGACACCATTCATGGCTCGTCGATGGCGCATCTGAAGGAGCTGCGGCCGGGGACCGTTCGGATCCTCTTCGCCTTCGATCCGTGGCGCAGCAGCATCCTGCTGGTCGCGGGAGACAAGTCGGGCCGGTGGAACGAGTGGTACCGGGAGGCGATCCCCCTGGCCGAGCAGCGCTACGAGACGTATGTGAAGGAACGAGCTCGGGAAGAAGGTGGACGACCGTGAACGGCTACACCCGTTGGCAGGACATCCGCGCCGAGTACGTCGCCCGCGCCGGCGGTGAGGAGGCCGTACAGGCGGGCAAGGAGGAGCTCCTCGCGGAGATGACCGGGCGCCGGCTGGCGGAGCTGCGCCGGGCTCGGGGGCTGACACAGCAGGACGTCGCCGAACGCATGGGCGTGACCAAGGGGCGCGTGTCACAGATCGAGCGGGGGCACATCTCCGGGCAGGATGTGCTCGCGCGGTTCGCCGCCGCGCTCGGCGGGCGTCTGCACCAGGCCATCTACTTCGACGACGGCGACATCGCGGCCATCGCCTGAGACAGGCACGGGAAGGCATGGGCAGCGGAGGGATGAGCCGGCCGGCTCCCCGCTGCCCTGCCGCCAGCCGCATGTCACTCCCGATGGACCGGTGGCGATAGGGGGACAGGCGAGAACGGTCACCGTGCCTGCTCTCTTCGTGCTCGCCGTCAACCTCGTCCGGTACGGCAGGCCACTGACTCCGGTACCTGTAGACCTCTCCTGGCCTGTGCCGACTGCGCAGGCCGTCCTTCTGCTCTCCCCGCGCGGTGCCTCGCGGGGAGAGCAGGTGCGTGCCGCGCGGGCCCGGTGGTTCGCCGGTCCGGGGCACGCGGGGGCAGGATGGGGGCATGGCGAACCGACTGGCCCGTGAGACGTCTCCGTATCTGCTCCAGCACGCCGACAACCCGGTGGACTGGTGGCCCTGGTCGCCCGAGGCCTTCGAGGAGGCGAGGCGGCGGGACGTGCCGGTGCTGCTGAGCGTCGGGTACGCGAGCTGCCACTGGTGCCATGTGATGGCCGGGGAGTCCTTCGAGGACGAGGCCACCGCCGCCTACCTCAACGCCCACTACGTGTCCGTCAAGGTCGACCGCGAGGAGCGGCCGGACGTCGACGCCGTCTACATGGAGGCCGTCCAGGCCGCCACCGGGCACGGCGGCTGGCCCATGACCGTCTTCCTCACCCCCGACGCCGAGCCCTTCTACTTCGGCACCTACTTTCCGCCCCGGCCCCGGGGCGGGATGCCGTCCTTCCGGCAGGTGCTGGAGGGTGTCCGGGCCGCCTGGGCCGACCGCCGGGAGGAGGTCGCCGACACCGCCGGGCGGATCACGGCGGAACTGGCCGGCCGGAGCATCGGCTACGCCGGCGACGGCACGCCGCGCCCGCCCGGCCCCGAGGAGCTGGGGGCCGCGCTGCTCGGGCTGACCCGGGAGTTCGACGCCCGGTACGGCGGTTTCGGCGGGGCGCCGAAGTTCCCGCCGTCGATGGTGCTGGAGTTCCTGCTGCGCCACCACGCCCGCACCGGCTCCGAGGGCGCGTTGCAGATGGCGGAGGCCACCTGCGAGGCGATGGCCCGCGGCGGGATCTACGACCAGCTCGGCGGCGGCTTCGCCCGCTACTCGGTGGACGAGAAGTGGGTCGTGCCCCACTTCGAGAAAATGCTCTATGACAACGCCCTGCTGTGCCGGGTGTACGCGCATCTGTGGCGGGCCACCGGCAGCGGAACGGCACGGCGGGTCGCGCTGGAGACCGCGGACTTCCTGGTGCGCGAGCTGCGCACCGCGCACGGCGGCTTCGCCTCCGCGCTGGACGCCGACAGCGACGACGGTGCGGGCGGGCACAAGGAGGGCGCGTACTACGTCTGGACGCCGGAGCAGCTGCGCGAGGTACTCGGCGCGGCGGACGCCGAGGCGGCCGCCGCGTACTTCGGGGTGACCGAGGAGGGCACCTTCGAGGAGGGCGCCTCCGTCCTGCGGCTGCCGGACACCGGCACCCCGCCGGACGCCGGGCGGGCCGAGTCCGTGCGGCGGCGGCTGCTGGCCGCGCGCGAGCGGCGCCCGCGCCCCGGCCGGGACGACAAGGTCGTCGCCGCCTGGAACGGACTGGCGATCGCCGCGCTCGCCGAGACCGGCGCCTACTTCGGCCGCCCCGACCTGGTCGAGGCGGCCACCACCGCCGCCGATCTGCTGCTGGCCGTCCACACCGACGAGCACGGACGGCTGGCGCGCACCTCGCGCGACGGCGCGGCGGGCCCCGGGGCCGGGGTGCTGGAGGACTACGCCGATGTCGCCGAGGGCTTCCTCGCCCTGTACTCGGTGACCGGCGAGGACGCCTGGCTGGAACTGGCCGGCACCCTGCTGGAGACCGTGCTGGCGCGCTTCACCGCGCCCGACGGCACCCTGTACGACACCGCCGACGACGCCGAGAAGCTGATCCGCCGCCCCCAGGACCCCACCGACAACGCCGTCCCCTCCGGCTGGACGGCCGCCGCCGCGGCCCTGCTGTCCTACGCGGCCCACACCGGCAGCGCCCGCCACCGCGAGGCGGCCGAACGGGCGCTGGGCGTCGTGACCGCGCTGGCCCCGCGGGTGCCGCGCTTCACCGGCTGGGGGCTGGCCGCCGCCGAGGCGGCCCTCGACGGGCCGCGCGAGATCGCGGTGGTCGGCCCGGCCGCCGACCCGGCGACCGCCGTACTGCACCGCACCGCCCTGCTCGCCACCGCGCCCGGCGCGGTGGTGGCGGTGGGGGAGCCGGCGCCGGACGGCGGGGACGCCGGGGCGGCACGGCCGGCGGAGGTCCCCCCGCTGCTGCGGGACCGGCCGCTGATCGACGGCCGTCCGGCGGCGTACGTCTGCCACCACTTCGTGTGCGACGCCCCCACCGCCGACCCGGAGCGGCTGGCCCGGGCGGTGGGGACGGTGGCGGACGTCCGGGCACGGGACTGACCGCCGCCCCGGCATCCCCGGCCGCTCACAGCGGGAGGCCGCGCTCCAGTAAGTCGAGGGCGCGGCCGACCTGCTCGGCCAGGTCCCCCGGCATGTCGTTCTCCACCCAGTGGAGCATCGCCTCGGTCAGGCCCCCCAGCATCGCGGTCGTGGCGACCCGCAGCGCCAGATCGCCCGCCGGCCGCCCGGTCCGCTCCGACAGCACCTCGCGCAGCCGCCGGCCGGTGATCTCGGTGTGTTCGGCCAGCCGGGCGCGGACGGCCGGCACGTCGCGGATCAGCCGGGCGCGCAGGTACATCTCGGCCGGATCCGCCCGGTAGGCCTCGCCGACCGTCGAGTACAGCGCCTCCCGCACGGCCCGCACCGGGGGCTCGCCGGCCGGCCGGCCGCGCAGCGCCGCCACGGTGACCGGGTCGTGCCCGTCGGCGAGCACGATGTCCTCCTTGGTCGGGAAGTACCGGAAGACGGTGCTCGGCGAGACCTCCGCGGCCTCGGCGATCTGGTCGACGGGGGTGGAGTCGTAGCCCTGCTCGGCGAAGAGCCGGTACGCGGCCTGCCGTATCGCCTGACGGGTGCGGATCTTCTTCCGCTCCCGGAGCCCGAGCTTGGGTGCGGAAGGGGACGAGGTGCGTGCGGGGGCCATGTCGGCGATTCTCGGCCACCGGCCCGCGGCGGCGCCACGTTCCCGCCGGTATCGGAGACATTCGGGCAGGTGACGGGTGCTTGCCGGGCACCCGGCGGGCACGGGCGCGCTCCGGTGCGCGTCACCCGCGTGGGGAAGAACACGCGGCGCCGCGGGTGGGGCGCCCGTAGAGTGACCGGTATGCAGGTGATCCAGTCGACGAAGCTCGCCAATGTCTGCTACGAGATCCGGGGTCCGGTACTCGAGGAGGCCATGCGGCTGGAGGCGGCGGGCCACCGCATCCTCAAGCTCAACACCGGCAATCCCGCGCCCTTCGGGTTCGAGTGCCCGCCGGAGATCCTCGAGGACATGCTGCGCAACGTCGGGTCGGCGCACGGCTACGGCGACGCCAAGGGGCTGCCGGCCGCCCGGCGCGCGGTAATGCAGTACTACCAGACCAGGGGCATCGAGCTCGACATAGAGGACATCTATCTCGGCAACGGCGCCTCGGAGCTGATCCAGATGGCCATGCAGGCGCTCCTGGACGACGGCGACGAGGTGCTCGTGCCGGCACCGGACTACCCGCTGTGGACGGCCGCGGTCTCCCTGTCGGGCGGCACCGCGGTGCACTACCGCTGCGACGAGCAGGCCGACTGGATGCCCGACCTCGTCGACATAGAGCGCAAGGTGACCGACCGCACCAAGGCGATCGTCGTCATCAACCCCAACAACCCCACCGGGGCCGTCTACGACGACGAGCTGCTGCGCGGCCTGACGGACATCGCCCGCCGGCACAACCTGATCGTCTACTCCGACGAGATCTACGACAAGATCCTCTACGACGGCGCCACCCACACCCCCACCGCCGCCATCGCCCCGGACCTGCTCACCGTCACCTTCAACGGCCTCTCCAAGTCCTACCGGGTGGCCGGCTACCGCAGCGGCTGGATGGCCGTGTGCGGGCCGAAGGCGCACGCCGCCAGCTACATCGAGGGCCTGACGATCCTGGCGAACATGCGGCTGTGCGCCAACATGCCCGCCCAGTACACGGTGGCCGCCGCGCTGGGCGGCCGGCAGTCGGTCAACGACCTGGTGCTGCCGGGCGGGCGGCTGCTGGAGCAGCGCGACGCCGCGTACGAACTGCTCACCGCCATCCCGGGGGTGACCTGTGTGAAGCCCCGGGGCGCGCTGTACCTCTTCCCGCGGCTGGACCCCAAGGTCTACAAGGTCAAGGACGACCGGCAGCTTGTCCTCGACCTGCTGCGGGCGGAGAAGATCATGGTCGTCCACGGCACGGGCTTCAACTGGCCCGAGCCCGACCACTTCCGCATCGTCACCCTGCCGGCCGTGCAGGACCTGACCGACGCGGTGCGGCGGATCGGGGACTTCCTGGACGGCTACGGCCAGTACTGAGAGGCGCCGGGAAACCGGGAAACCGGGAAATCTGACGGAGTGTCCCGCAGCGGCGGTAACTTTAGACAGAGTCCAAGTTAGGATGGTCTCCTGAAAACGCCAGGAGGCCATCCATGTACGAACCGATTCGCACCCCGTCGGTCCACACCATGGCCGATCAGGCCGGGACCGGGCGCGGTCTCCCCCGCCGCTCCCGCGCGGAGGAGCTGGACAACCGGCTCGCCGGGCAGCTGACCGCGCTGCTGACCGTGACCGACGAGCTCCGCGTCCTCACCCCCCACCCGGCGCTTGACACGGCCGCGCGGCGGCTGGACGCCGAGGTCACCCGGCTGTGCGGCCGGCCGCCCCTGCGGGCCACCCCGTCCGCCGCCGCGGCGGGCGCCGCCCGTACGGCGGCCCTCCACCGCAGGGCCCACAACCTCGCCGGGCAGGCGCTGGTGGTGGCCACCTCCCGGGCGAACAAGGAGGCGGCCGAGCTGGCGGCCGAGCGCATGGCGGCGCACTCCCGGGCGCTCGGCCTGACCGGGGCCGGCTGACCGGGGCCGGCTGACCGGGGCCGGCTGACGGGGGCCGGGCCGGACCGGTGCGGCCCGTACGTCCGCCGCCCCGCCGCACACGGCACCGTGTGCGGCGGGGCGGCGGAAGCGGCGGGCCGGAGGTCAGCCCAGCCGCTCGACCAGGGCGCGGTACTCGTCCCACAGCTCCTTCGGCGTGTGGTCGCCGAAGGTGTTCAGGTGCTCGGGGATGAGCGCCGCCTCCTCGCGCCAGACCTCCCGGTCCACGGTCAGCAGCAGGTCCAGGTCCTCCTCGGGCAGCTCCAGCCCGGCGGTGTCCAGGGCCTCCCGGGTCGGGACGGTGCCGATGGGGGTCTCCACGCCCCCGGCCTCGCCGTTCAGCCGGCCGACGATCCACTTCAGCACCCGGCTGTTCTCACCGAAGCCCGGCCACACGAACTCGCCCGCGTCGTTCTTGCGGAACCAGTTCACGTAGTAGATCCTCGGCAGTTTCTCCGGGTCCGTCTGCCGGCCGACCTCGAGCCAGTGGCCCATGTAGTCGCCCATGTTGTAGCCGCAGAACGGCAGCATGGCGAACGGGTCCCGGCGCAGCTCGCCGACCCGGCCCTCGGCCGCCGCGGTCTTCTCCGAGGCCACGTTCGCCCCCAGGAAGACGCCGTGCTGCCAGTCGAAGGACTCCGTCACCAGCGGCACCGCGCTCGCCCGGCGGCCGCCGAAGAGGATCGCCGAGATCGGCACGCCCTTCGGGTCCTCCCACTCCGGGGCGATGATCGGGCACTGCGCGGCCGGCACGGTGAAGCGGGCGTTGGGGTGGGCGGCCGGGGTGCCGGACTCCGGTGTCCACTCGTCGCCCCGCCAGTCGGTCAGCCGGGCCGGGGGCTCGGCCGTCATGCCCTCCCACCACACGTCGCCGTCGTCGGTGAGCGCGACGTTGGTGAAGATCGCGTTGCCCCACAGGGTCTTCATCGCGTTGGCGTTGGTGTGCTCGCCGGTGCCCGGCGCCACCCCGAAGAAGCCCGCCTCGGGGTTGATCGCGTAGAGGCGGCCGTCCTCGCCGAAGCGCATCCAGGCGATGTCGTCGCCGATGGTCTCGACCGTCCAGCCGGGGATGCCCGGCTCCAGCATCGCCAGGTTGGTCTTGCCGCAGGCGCTGGGGAAGGCCGCGGCCACGTACTTCGACTCCCCCCGGGGCGGGGTGAGCTTGAGGACCAGCATGTGCTCGGCCAGCCAGCCCTCGTCGCGCGCCATCACCGAGGCGATGCGCAGGGCGTAGCACTTCTTGCCCAGCAGGGCGTTGCCGCCGTAGCCCGAGCCGTAGGACCAGATCTCCCGGGTCTCGGGGAAGTGGGAGATGTACTTGGTGGAGTTGCACGGCCACGGGACGTCGGCCTGCCCGGGCTCCAGCGGGGCGCCCACGCTGTGCACAGCCTTCACGAACGCCCCGTCCTCGCCCAGTTCCGCCAGCACGGCGCTGCCCATGCGCGTCATCGTCCGCATGGAGACGGCCACGTAGGCGGAGTCGGTGAGCTCCACGCCCAGCGCGGAGAGGGGGGAACCGAGGGGGCCCATGCAGAAGGGGACGACGTACATCGTGCGGCCGCGCATGCAGCCGCGGAAGAGGCCGCCCTGCCCGCCGGCGCCGGTGAAGATCTCCCGCATCTCGGCGGGTGCCATCCAGTTGTTGGTGGGGCCGGCGTCCTCCTCCTTCTCGGAGCAGATGAACGTCCGGTCCTCCACCCGCGCCACGTCGCTCGGGTCGGAGGCGGCGTGGTACGAGTGGGGACGTTTGACCGGGTCCAGCTCGGTGAAGGTGCCCTTCTCGACCAGTTCCCGGCACAGCCGGTCGTACTCCGCCTCCGAGCCGTCGCACCAGACGACGCGGTCGGGTTGGGTGAGGGCGGCGATCTCGTCGACCCAGGCGGTCAGTTCCCTGTGCCGGGTCGGAGTGGTGTTGCCGGGAGCCGCAGTACTGCGCGCCACGATCGCTCCAGAGGTTGAGGGTTTTCCGTTGTTGTGGTGGACATGGCGGATACCGCACATGTATCCGTTTCCCGTGTCCGCATTTCTGTTGTTCTCGGTGTTCTCGGCGCTTCGGTGCTTCGGCGTGCTGGTCGTTCTGCCGTCCCGCCGTTCCCGTAGCGACCCCTTGGGGGCTGCGGTCCGGATGCCGCGGCATGCTCATCCGGTACCGGTCGCGCTCATTTGATACTCCGCTTTCGGGGTGCTTCTGTCCAGACCGGCGGGCCGTGAGCAACGCCACGGCATGACCGCAACCTACGATCACGTAGGTACGATGAGGCGTATGACCGCCGCAGCACCCGATGACACAGGAACCCTCGACCAGGCCACCGACCGGGCCGCCCAGTACCTCAAACCCCGGCTGCGGGGCTGGCTGCACGCCGGGATGTTCCCGGCCGTGCTGGTCTCCGGCGTCTTCCTGACCGCGTTCGCGGAGACCGCGCGAGGACGCGCCGCCTGCGCGGTCTACACGCTGACGGCCTGTCTGCTGTTCGGCGTCAGCGCCCTGTACCACCGCGGGGACTGGGGACCGCGCGCCGAGGCGGTGCTCCGCCGCCTGGACCACGCGAACATCTTCCTGATCATCGCGGGCACCTACACCCCGCTGACGATCCTGCTGATCCCCGGCGGCCGCGGTCAGGTGCTGCTGTGGGGCATCTGGACCGCGGCCGTCGCCGGTATCGCCTTCCGGGTCTTCTGGGTGGGCGCGCCCCGCTGGCTCTACACCCCGTGCTACATCGCGATGGGCTGGGCCGCGGTGTTCTTCCTCCCCGACTTCCTGCGCGCGGGCGGGGCCGCCGTGCTGGTGTGCGTGGTCGCCGGCGGGCTGCTCTACAGCGCGGGCGGGATCGTCTACGGCATCAAGAAGCCGAACCCGTCACCGCGCTGGTTCGGCTTCCACGAGGTCTTCCACTCCCTCACCCTGGCCGCCTTCGCGTTCCACTACGTGGGGATCTCGCTGGTCGCCTACGACGCGGCCTGACCGGAACCGCCGGACCACCCGGCACGCCGCACCGAGCGGCCCGGCAGCGCGTCGGTACGGCGGCCGCCGTCGATCACGAACCGGCCGTCGACCAGGACGTACGGGATGCCCACCGGGGGCCTGCGCGGCTCGGCGAACGTCGCGCCCGCCGCCACCGTCCCCGGATCGAACAGCACCAGGTCGGCCCGGTACCCCTCGCGCACCAGCCCCCGGTCCGGCAGCCGCAGCCGGGCGGCGGGCCGCCCGGTCAGACGCGCCACGCACTCCTGGAGCGACAGCACCCCCAGCTCCCGCGCGTAGCGGCCCAGGTAGTGCGGGAAGGTGCCGTACGCCCGCGGGTGCGGCCGGTCGCCGACGAGGATGCCGTCGCTGCCGCCGGTGTGGACCCGGTGCCGCATGATCGCCCGGACGTTCTCCTCGTGCCCCACGTGCTGGAGCACCGTGGTGCCCAGCCGGTCGGCCAGCAGCAGGCGCCGGGCCACCGCGAACGGCTCCTCGCCGCGCTCGGCCGCCGACCGCGCCACCGTCCGGCCCGTGTACCCGGCCAGCGCGGGATCGGCGGTGCCGGAGACCTCCACGGTGTCCCAGTCGACGGGCACCCCGTGGCAGCCGTCCGAGCCCGCCACCTCCATCGCGTACCGGACGCGTTCGCACACCCCGTCGTCCCGCAGCCGCGCCAGGACCGCCTCCGGGCCGCCCGCACAGGCCCAGCCGGGCAGCAGCGCGGCCAGCGTGGTGCAGCCGGCCAGATAGGGATAGCTGTCCAGCGTCACGTCCACCCCGTCGGCCAGTGCCGCGTCCAGCAGCGCCAGCAGCTCGGGCGCCCGGCCCGCGTTGCCGGGGAAGTTGAGGGTGGCGTGCGCCAGGTGCAGGGCGCAGCCCGAGTCCCGGGCGACGGCCACCATCTGCGCGTAGGCCTGAAGCGCGCCCGCGCCGTAGGAGCGGTGGTGCGGGCAGTGGTAGCCGCCGTACGCCGCCACCGTCCGGCACAGCCCGGTCAGCTCGGCGTCGTCGGCGTACCGGCCGGGGGAGTACGTCAGACCCGAGGACATGCCCACCGCGCCCTGTGCCAGCCCCTCGGCGACCAGGTGCCGCATGCGGCGCAGCTCCCCGGCCGTGGCGGGCCGGTCCTCCCAGCCCACGACCATCGCCCGCACCGTGCCGTGCGGGACGAGGTAGGCGGCGTTGACGGCGGTGCCGGCGTCGAGGCGGTCCAGGTACTCCCCGACGCTGTGCCAGGTGAACTCCACGTCCGAGCCGTCGCCGTGCCAGCCGGTGATCGTCCGCCGCACCCGGTCCAGGGTGCGGTCGTCCACGGGCGCGTACGACAGCCCGTCCTGGCCGATCACCTCCAGCGTCACGCCCTGGGCGGCCTTCGCGAAGTGCTCGGGGTCGCTCAGCAGCGCCAGGTCGCTGTGCGCGTGCATGTCGACGAAGCCGGGGGCCAGGACCAGGCCGTCGGCGTCCAGGACGCGCCGGCCGCCGGGACGCGGCCGGCCGTCCCCGGGCCGGTGCAGCACCGCGATCCGGCCGCCGGTGACGCCCGCGTCGGCCCGGAAGAGGGGCGCGCCGGTGCCGTCGGCGACGGTCGCGCCGCGCAGGACGAGATCCATCCGCGGGCCCGGCTCAGAAGAAGGTGCGGACGAGGTCGGTGACCGTGCCGTCCGCACCGGTCACCGGGATCAGCTGCCAGCGGTCGAAGACCGTGCAGGGGTGGGACAGGCCCAGCGCCACCCAGTCACCCACCTCCAGCCCGCCGTCCGCGCCACCGGGACCCGCCTCCGGCCCGACGGTGACGAAGGTGTGCTGGTCGGAGAGCTTCACCACCTCCAGCCCCGCCGCGCCGCGCTCGGTGCCGTCCGGGGCACGGACGGCGACCGGCTGGGGCAGGCCCAGATCGTAGGAGGCGTCCCGCTTGCCCGCGTTGAGGAACGCCAGATGCGGCTCGGGCCGGGAGACCACCTGCGCCCACAGCCGGAACGCGGGCCGCAGCGACCCCTCGCCGGGCACCCGGTTGAACGGGGTCAGCCGCCGGTAGTGGCCGTCGTCGTGGGAGACGTACGCGCCCGAGCGCAGCAGCCGCAGCACCGGCCGGGACAGCTCGGGCAGGGCCGCGAACTCCTCGGCGACCACGTCGAACCAGGCGCTGCCGCCCGCGCTCACCACGATCTCCTCGCCCGCACCGAGGGAGGCGAAGCGGCCCGCCGCGTCCAGGCGGGCGGCCAGCGCCGTCAGCGAGCGCAGCCAGGCCCGCACCCGGCCGGCGTCGGCGTCCGGCACCTCGCCCTCGTAACCGGCGACCCCCACCAGCCGCAGCGCCGCCGAGGCGGCCACCGCCTCGGCGACCCGGGCCGCCTGCCCGGCGCTGCGGACCCCGGTGCGGCCGCCGGGCACCCCGAGTTCGACCACGACATCGAGAGGAGGGGCGCCCGGGACGGTACCCAGCGCGGCGTCCATCAGCTCCACCCCGCGCACCGAGTCCACGTAGCAGACGAAGCGCACTCCGGGGTCGGCCGCCCGCTCACCGGCCATCCAGCGCAGCGCGGCGGCGTCCACCACCTCGTTGGCCAGGAAGATCCGCCGCACCCCGAAGGCCCGGCAGACCCGGGCCTGCCAGGGCACCGCCACCGTGACGCCCCAGGCGCCCAGGTCCAGTTGCCGCCGGAAGAGCTGCGGCGACATCGAGGTCTTGCCGTGCGGGGCGAAGGCCAGACCGTGCCGGGCGCAGAACTCGGCCAGGTGCCGCAGGTTGTGCTCCAGGGCATCGGCCGAGAGGGTCAGCAGCGGGGTGGTGAAGCCGCCGGTGAAGACGGAGCGCCGCTGGGCGGCGAGCTCGCCCACGGTCAGTCCGGCCGCGTCCGGGGGCATGCTCTTGAAGCGGTGGTCGACCCGTTCCCCGGCGAGGGCGGCGACCGGGTCGGGAGCGGGAGCGGGGGGACCGGGGGTGGGCTCGGCGGTCATGGGGCCTCCGGATGCCGTGGCGGGGACGCTGACGGGGGCGCCTTCCGTTGCACTCCGTGCAACGCTCATTGCGTGATGTGCTCACGGCTGTCTAGCATCCCGGCGAACACCCGGTCAACGGCAGTCCAGGAGCAGTCCGGAAGCAGTCCAGGAACGGAGCCGGCCATGACACAGCCCCCTGCCGGCACCCCCGCCGACGCTCCTGCCGACGCCGTCTGCCTGGGGGAGACCATGGCCGTCCTGCGGTCCGACGGCCCCGGGGGCCTGGCCGGCGCGGCCCGTTTCGCCTGCGGCGTCGGAGGGGCCGAGTCCAACGTCGCGTGCCTGCTGGCCCGTGCCGGGCACCGGGTCCGCTGGGTGGGCCGGCTGGGCGCCGACGGCTTCGGCGACCGGGTGCTGGCCGGGCTCGCCGCCCACGGGGTCGACGTCTCCGCCGTACGGCGCGATCCGCACCGCCCCACCGGCGTGTACTTCCGCACCGGCGACGGGCCGGCCGGTACGCCGGCCGAGGTGCTGTACCACCGCACCGGCTCGGCCGCCTCCGCCATGTCCCCGGACACCGTCGACCGCGCCACGGCGTACTCCGGCCGGGTGCTCCACCTCAGCGGGATCACCGCGGCCCTCTCCGACTCCTGCCGTGCCCTGCTGACGGAGCTGACCGGACCCCGGCCCGGGCGCCCGCTGCTGTCCTTCGACGTCAACCACCGTCCGGCCCTGTGGCGGGGCCGGGACCCCGCCGTGCCGGCCGCGCTCGCCCGCCGCTGCGACCTGGTCTTCGTCGGCGCGGACGAGGCGCGGGAGGCCTGGGGGGTGGCGGACCCCGGACGGCTGCGGCTCCTGCTGCCCGAGCCGGCCGTCCTGGTGGTCAAGGACAGCGGCCGGGACGCGACGGCGTACACCGCCGACGGCGAGTTCCGGGTGCCGGCCCCGTCCGTGGTGGTCACCGACCCCGTCGGCGCCGGGGACGCGTTCGCGGCCGGATTCCTCTCGGCGACCCTGCGCGGACTGCCCGTCCCGCTGCGGCTGCGGCACGGTCATCTGACGGCCGCGGCCGTGCTCACCGCCGCCGGGGACTTCGCCGAACCGCCCGCCCGCGCCCTCGCCGACCGGCTGGCCGCCCTCGACGAGGAGGCCTGGGCGCGGCTGCGGCTCGCCCCCGGCTGGACGGCGGGCGGCGGCCGGGATTCGTCCCCGGGCCCGGAACCGGAAGCACGGAGGGGCTGACCCATGAGCCGGAGCGTCGACCGGGCACTGAGCATCCTGCCGCTGCTGGCCCGGGGGCCGGCCGGACTGGAGCAGGTCGCCCGGGAGCTGGACGTCCACAAGTCCACCGCCCTGCGCCTGCTGCGCACCCTCCACGGGCACGGCCTGGTCTACCGCCAGCCCGACCAGCGCTACCGGCTGGGGGCGCGGCTGTTCGCCCTCGCGCAGGAGGCGGTGGAGAACCTCGACGTGCGCGCCGTCGCCCACCCCCGGCTGGTGGAGCTGAACGCGGCCTGCGGGCACACCGTCCACCTGGCCGTCCGGCAGGAGGACGAGGTCGTCTACATCGACAAGGTCGACAGCCGCTACCCGGTGCGGATGTACTCGCGGGTCGGCCGGCCGGTGGCGATCACCGTCGCCGCCGTCGCCAAGGTGCTGCTGGCCGACCTCCCCGAGCCCGAGCGGCGGGCGCTGGCCGAGCGGCTCGACTACCCCCGCCACACCGCCCGCTCGACGAAGGACGCCGCCGCCTATCTGGCGGAGCTGGCCCGGGTGCGCGAGCAGGGCTGGGCCACCGACCTCGGCGGCCACGAGGAGACGGTCAACTGCGTGGCCGCGCCCGTACGGGGCGCGGACGGCCGGGCCGTCGCCGCGCTGTCCGTCTCCGCGCCCGGTGCCGTCGTCGGCGCCGAGGAGCTGATACGCCTGGTGCCGCTGGTGCGCCGCACGGCGGAGGCCGTCGGCGCCGAGTACTCCGGCCGGGACCCCGGCACCGGCACCGCAACCCGCACCGACACCACGAGCCCGACAGGAGAGCAGCGTTGAGCGACACCCCCGGCAGGGCCGCGAAGACCGCGGTGAACCCGCCCGCCCACACCACCCCGCCCGCCCGTTTCTCGCACGGCCTGCGCAAGGGGAACCTCCTCCAGGTGGCCGGGCAGGTCGGTTTCCTGCCCACCGGCCCCGGACGGCCGCCCGTCCCGGCCGGACCGACGCTGCGCGAGCAGACCGCGCAGACCCTGGCCAATGTCGGGGCGGTCCTTGCGGAGGGCGGCGCGGGCTGGGAGGACGTGGTGATGATCAGGGTCTATCTCACCGACACCGCCCACTTCGCCGAGTTCAACGCGCTCTACGACGCCCATCTGGCGGAGTGCCTCGCCGACGGCTCGGCGCCCCCGGCCCGTACCACCGTCTACGTCGGGCTGCCCGCCGGGCTGCTGGTGGAGATCGACGCCCTGGCCGTCCTGGACTGACGGGCCGTCAACCCCGTCCGTCAACCCGGTCCGTCAACCCCGCCCGTGCACCGTCCGGTGCCCTCTTGTGCCCGGCGGCACGGCGCTGTTGTATGCGCCACGCCGGTCACCGGGACAAGACGGAGGTCACACATGACCAGTACGGGCGAGGCGGACGGGACGAGCGGGACGGACAGCGCGGAACGGCGGACCGCGGCGGGCGCGCCCGGGGAACCGCCATCCGGACCACCGCCCGGGCAGCCCCCCGAGCGGCGGACGAGCTGGCGGCTCATCGGGCCCGGCATCGTGGCGGCGGCCACCGGGGTCGGCGCCGGCGACCTGGTGGCGACCCTCGTCGCGGGCGGCAGGTTCGGCCACACCCTGCTGTGGGCGGCCGTCGTGGGCTGTCTGGTGAAGATCGCGCTGGCCGAGGCGACCGGCCGGTGGCACCTGGCCACCGGCCGGACGATCTTCGACGGCTGGCGCGGTCTGGGCGCCTGGACCACGGGCTACTTCGCGGTCTACGTCGTCGTCTGGGGCTTCGTCTACGGCGCCGCCGCCATGTCCTCCAGCGCGCTGCCGCTCGTCGCCCTCTTCCCCGGCTCGCTGTCCCTGCGCACCTGGGCCATCCTGTGCGGGCTGGCGGGGCTGGCGTGCGTCTGGTTCAACCGGTACGCCGTCATCGAGAAGATCATGATGGTCTTCGTCGGGGTGATGTTCGTGATCGTCGTCTATGTGGCGGTCCGGGCCGCCCCCGACCTCGGCGCCACCTTCGCCGGGCTGCTGCCCGTCCTGCCGGACGGCTCGCTGGTCTACACCCTCGGACTGGTCGGCGGGGTCGGCGGGACGATCACCATGGCCGCCTACGGGTACTGGATCAACGCCAAGGGCTGGACCGACAGCGGCTGGATGCGCATGATGCGGCTGGACAACCGGGTCGCGTACCTCACCACCGGTGTCTTCGTCGTGGCGATGCTGATCGTCGGGGCCGAGCTGCTGCACGCCACCAACGCCGCCGTCGGCTCCGGCGGGCAGGGGCTGGTCGACCTGGGCGGGGTGCTTGAGGACCGGTTCGGCACCGTCACCGCCAAACTCTTCCTGGTGGGCTTCTTCGCCGCCTCCTTCTCCTCGATCGTGGGCGTCTGGCACGGCGTCAGCCTGCTGTTCGCGGACTTCGTGGAGCGCACCCGGGCCGCCCGGGCGCAGGGCACCGGCTCCGAGCCGCCGGTGCTGGAGATCGCCCGCGGGCGGCGTGAGCGGTCCCGGCCGTTCCGGGGCTACCTGCTGTGGCTGACGTTCCCGCCCATGGGCCTGCTGTGGCTGGACGAACCGGTCGGGCTGGTCATCGCCTACGGGGTGCTGGGCGCCTTCTTCATGCCCTTCCTGGCCGGGACCCTGCTGTGGCTGCTGAACTCCGACCGCACCCCGCGCGCGTGGCGCAACGGTCCGGTGAGCAACGTCTCGCTGGCGGTGGCGGGGCTGCTCTTCGTCGTCCTGTGCGTGCAGGAACTGCGCGAGCTCCCCTGGTAGGACGGGCGGCGGCGGGAACGGGGGCGGGCCCGGTCCACCGGACCGGGCCCGCCCCTCGCCCCCTCGCGGTGCCGCCGGACCCCCTACGGCAGCGCGTGGACGTGCGGGCCGACCGTGTCCGACCACCGGTCGCCGTTGAGGGCGTCCCAGTTGGTGGACCAGGTCATGGCGCCGCGGATGCCCGGGTAGGTCCGCGCGGGCTTGAACGAGCCGCAGTTCGTGCCCCGGGCCAGGCAGTCCAGCGCGGCGTTCACCACGGACGGTTCGACGTAACCGGAGCCCGCGCCCCGCGGGGAGGCGGGGGTGCCGATGCCCACCTGGGACGGGTCGAGGCCGCCCTCGAGCTGGATGCAGGCCAGCGCGGTGAGGAAGTCCACCGAGCCCTGCGAGTACACCTTGCCGTCGCAGCCCAGCATGGAGCCGCTGTTGTAGTACTGCATGTTGACGACGGTGAGGATGTCCTTCAGGTTGAGCGCCAGCTTGAAGTACTCCGTCGACGTGGACTGCATGTCGATCGTCTGCGGCGCCATGGTGAGCACCATGCCCGGCCCGGCCTTCGCCGACAGCGAGCGGATCGCCTCCGTCAGGTACGCCGAGTTGATGCCGTGTTCGAGGTCGATGTCCACCCCGTCGAACCCGTACTCCGTCATCAGCCGGTGGGCGCTGTCGGCGAAGCGCGCGGCGGAGGCGGCGTCGTTGACGGTGACGTTGCCCTTCTCGCCGCCCACCGAGATGATCACCTTCCTGCCCTCGGCCTGCTTGGCGGCGATGTCGTCCTTGAACTCCTGGACCGAGCCGTAGCCGAGGGCCGGGTCGAGGTTGAAGGTGATCTCGCCCGGGGTGGTCGTGGAGTCGGCGAAGGAGACGGCGATGATGTCGTACTGGTCCTGCACGTCGCGCAGCTTCTGCACGGTGGCGCCGTTGTCGAAGTTCTGCCAGTAGCCCGTCACGGCGTGCTCGGGCACGTCCGCGCCGGGTTCGCCGCCGCCGGTCTCGCCGCGGGTGGCGGCGGTCACGGGGGCGGACCGGGCCGACTCGCCCGCGCCGTTGACCGCGCTGACGGCGAACTCGTAGGAGGTGGCGGGCGCCAGCCCGGTCACGGTCGCCGAGGTGCCGGAGACGGAGAGGACCTTCCGCCCGTCCTGGTGGACGTGGTAGCCGGTGGCGCCGGTGACGGCGTCCCAGGTGAGGGTGACCGAGGACGGTCCGGCCGGGGCGGCGGTCAGTCCGCCGGGCACGGCCGGGGGCTCGGGGTCGGGCTCGCCCGGGTCGCCGCCGTCCCCGTCACCGGCGCCGGGTCCGGTGAGCAGGACGTCGTCGACGTGGTAGGCGCCCTGGCCGTACCAGCCGTGGGTGTGCACGGTGACCGAGGTGGTGTCCGGGCCGGTGGTGAAGGACGTCCGCAGCCGCTCCCAGTCGGAGGCGCCCGGGGTCCAGGTGGACACGTCGGTGGTGCCGGTGCCCGATGCGCCGAGGTGGACGTAGGGGCCCCGCACCCAGGCGCTCAGCCGGTACTCGGAGTCCGGCAGCACGGTGACGGTCCGGGAGCAGCGGGCGTTGTCGCTGTTGGTGGGGGTCGCGCGCAGTGCCGCCGTGCCGCCGTGCACCGGGGATCCGGTGACCGAACCGCTGCCGGCGGAGCAGGTCCAGCCGTCCAGCCCGGACTCGAAGCCCGGGTTCGCCAGCAGGTTCGGCTCGGCGGCCCCGGCGCTGCCGGTCAGGCCGCCGAACGCCACCGCGCCGGCCGCCAGTGCGGCCGTGCCGAGCGCCGCGACGAGCCGCGTGCGGATGCCGCTCCGCCGTGCCCGCCCGGCCCGTCCGGACGGCCTGCCTCTCCCGCTTCCGCGGTCTCTTCGCGTCGTGCCTTCCACTTGCTGCCTCCGTGCGTTGGGGGATGAGGGCGCGTGGGGAGACGGTGGCCACCGTGCTGACCCGGAAGAATGGTTCAGACCAATGGACATGTCAAGGGGAGTCGCCCGGCGCGGGTGCCCGGTGCGG
This sequence comes from Streptomyces carminius, assembly GCF_002794255.1. Taxonomy (GTDB): domain Bacteria; phylum Actinomycetota; class Actinomycetes; order Streptomycetales; family Streptomycetaceae; genus Streptomyces; species Streptomyces carminius. The sequence continues at coordinate 77,278 of NZ_PGGW01000057.1, read as the reverse complement.
CGCGCCGGGCGGGTGCGCCCTGTAATCCGGGCCGCTTTTCCGATTCGGCTCCGCGCCGGGTGCGGGCCGTCCGATAACGGCCGGTTGATTTCACCCTTCAACTTCCCGTCCTCCGCTGCGGACCGGCCGGGAAAGCCGTGTTCGCGACCATGATCAAAGGTTGCGAAACAATCAAATCACCCGGCAGTCTGTCACTGCTTGCCCGCTTTTGACGGTGTGTCGGCAACGGCCGTGCGCCCCCTGGTTCCCGGTAAGTGTTCTCTGCCGGGTAAAGCGTCGATAGGCTGCTGAGTCGGCAGGACCGGCCGGACTCCACAGGGCAGAGCAGTACCGCAGAACAGTTCTTGGACAGGGGAACCCCCACGTGCCCACCGCGATAGCTGTCACCAGCGCCGACCTGGTGCTCCCCCCGCCCGACGCGCACACGCCGACGGCGCACGTGCTGACACCGCCCGACCGGCAGCCGCTGGACGACGCGCTCGCCGAGACGCACCTGCTGACCGAGCGGCACGGCTACGTGGTCGTCCTGTACCCCTCGTCCGCCCCCGCCGCCTTCGTCCGGCGGCTGCACACCGTCCGCTCCGTGCTGGAGAGCGACCGTATCGCCCTGCTGGAGACCGACCTCCCGCCGCTGGCCACCGGCGTCCTGGTCCGCCAGCTGCGCCGGCTGTCCGTCTGCGACTTCAGCCCCGGCGTCCTCGCCGCCGCCTCCCGGCTGCTCGCGCACTACATCTACGCGGGTGCACTGCTGAACTCCGTGGCCCGGCTCGACCGCGTACCGGTGAGCCTCACCGCGCACGCCAGGTCCTGGGTGCCCGGCTCCCAGTTCGCCGTGCTCGCCCGCCCCACCCCCCAGTTGGTCAGAATCGGCGGGGACGGCCTCCTGGCCGGGCCGGAGTTCGCCACCGAGCTGACCGTCGCCACCGGCCCGCTCTCCGCCGACTGGGTGACCGGCACCCTCGCCCCGCACTGGCGGGTGGGCGGCCTGCACCGGGCACCGCTGCCGGAGGACTCCGCCCGCTGGTGGGGCACCGGGAAACTGACCGAGTTCGCCGCGGCCATCCCCGACATCTCAGTCCTGTACCAGCTCGTCAGCTCGGTACGGCGGGAGGAGTGCCACTGGTGCGGCCTGGAGCTGATCGGTGACCGCTGCGCGTTCTGCTCCGCACCCGCGGCACCGCCGGGCGGCACCGGCGGCCCCCGAGCCCTCCCGGCGGCACCGGATCCGGCCGGCCGCCGCGCCCTGGCACCCGGCCGGACGCGCTGAGGTGCGCCGCCGTACGCCCGCGGCCCGGCCGGCGGCCGGTGCCGGTCCGCCGGCCCGCACCGCCTCCCGTGCCCCGACGGGTTCCCGCCGCTCCCGCGGTCCGCACCGCCCCCGCCGCCCGTACCGCCCCCGCCGTTCCCGAACGAGGTAGCCGCGACCATGAACTCACGCCAGCGCCGTGGCGTCATCCTGCTGCTCCTGTCCGTCCTGTGCGCCCTCGTCGCCTTCGGCGGGGTGCTGTCGGTGATCAACGACGTGGAGTCGAAGGTCGGCCCGGAGGTCACGGCGTACCGCCTGGCGAAGGACGTGCCGGCCTACCAGGTCCTGGACGAGAAGGCGGTGGAGCGGATCTCGATACCGGAGCGCTGGCTGTCGGACACCGCGCTCACCGACCTCGACGACATCGAGGGCAAGATCGCCGCCAACCGGTTGCGGAAGGGCTCGCTGCTGCAGTCCGGCATGGTGTCCGAGCAGCCCGAACTGAAGCCGGGCGAACAGGAGATCGCCATCATGATCGACGCGGCCACCGGCGTCGCCGGCAAGATCTCGCCCCAGTCGAGGGTCAACATCTACGCGACGTTCCGCGTCGAGGAGGGGGACGAGGAAAGGGAGGTCTCCCGCGTGATCGTCGACAACGCCCGGGTCGTCGACGTCGGCAGGCTCACCCCCATCTCCCGCTCGGACGGCCGTGACGACCGTGACCGCAGGAGAGGTGACCGCGAGGCCGAGGCGGTGCCGATCACCTTCGCGCTGAGCACGCTCGACGCCCAGCGGGTGGCCTTCGCCGAGTCCTTCGCGGTGAACGTCCGGCTGGCACTGGTGGCGCCCGGCGACACGGCCGAGATCTCCGAACAGGAACGCACCTACACGCTCACCGGGGACAAGTGAGGCACGGATGGTCACGCGCATCCTCCCGGCCGTCGCCGACGCCGACGCCGCCCGTTCCCTGACGGCGCTGCTGAGCCAGCTCCCCGACAGCGAGCCCGCACCGCCGGCCGGCGACTCCACCACGCTGCTGAACACCCTGGCGGCGCTGGCCGCCGAGTCGGTGGGCGACCTGCCGGAGGTCGTCCTCGTCCACGAGCGTGTCGGGCCGCTGCCGGCGCTGGAACTGATCCGGGAGGTCGCGCTCCGCTTCCCGGCGGTCGGAGTGGTCCTGGTCACCACCGACACCACTCCCGGGCTGTACTCCGCGGCCATGGACGCCGGCGCGCGCGGGGTGGTCGGACTGCCCCTGTCCTACGACGAGCTGGTGACACGGGTGGGCGCCGCCGCCCAGTGGGCGGCGGGGGTGCGGCGTCACCTCGCCACCGGCCCGGACACCCCGGGCGGCCCGGGCGGCACCGTGGTCGCGGTCACCGGCGCCAAGGGCGGGGTGGGCACCACCGTGCTGGCCGTGCAACTGGCCCTGGCCGCCCGCGCCTCGGGCCGTACCACCGCACTGGCCGACCTGGATCTCCAGGCGGGCGACGTGGCCTCGTACCTCGACGTCCAGTTCCGCCGCTCGGTGGCCGACCTGGCGGGCATCAGGGACCTGTCCCCGCGCGTGCTGCAGGACGCCGTCTTCACCCACTCCACCGGGCTGTCGCTGCTCCTCGCCCCGGCCGAGGGCGAACGCGCCGAGGAGGTCGACGACCGCGCGGCCCGGCAGATCACCAACGTGCTGCGCGCCCGCCACGAGGTCGTGGTCGTCGACTGCGGCACCCACCTGACCGGCGCCAACGCCGCCGCGATCGAGCTGGCGGACATCGCCCTGCTGGTCACCACCCCGGACGTGGTCGCCGTCCGGGCGGCCAAGCGCATGATCCGGCTCTGGGACCGGCTGCAGATCCGCAAGGCGGAGGAGACCCGGACGGTCGTCAACCGACACAGCCGTGGCGCGGAGATCCAGCCGCAGCTCATCGAGCGGATCGTGCGGACCCCGGTCGCACGCGGTGTCGTTCCGGCCAACTTCAAGGAACTGCAGGCCGCCGTGGACTCCGGCCGGATGCAGGACCTCGACAGCCGCGGCGCCGTCCGGCAGGCGATGTGGGGACTGGCCGGTGAGCTGGGGCTCGTCAAGGGCGCCGAGGCGGGCACCGGGGGCCGGGGCCGGGGCGCGGGGCAGCACGCCGACCGCGGTTCGGTCGGCCTGCGCCGCCGCCGGGGAGGCGTCGGCAAGCGGCTGTAGGGGCAGCAAAGCAGTGGACTCGGGGGCGGGCCGCGCGGCCGGCCCGGCGGTACGGGCGACGGAGGGAGGCGGGGATGCGTGTTGGGCGGGGACCGGAGGGCAGTGCCGAGGGCGGTGCCGCGGGCGGCGGCGCGGGCGGCGCGGAACGGGGCCAGACGACCGTCGAGTTCGTGGGCATGGTGCCCCTCATCCTGGTCGTGCTGGCCCTGATGTGGCAGCTCGTCCTGGTCGGCTACACCTTCACCCTGGCGGGCAACGCCGCCGACGAGGCCGCCCGCGCGGCGGCGGTGGACGGCGACTGCCAGAGCGCGGCGCGGGAGCACCTGCCGAGCGCCTGGCAGGGGACGGTCGGCTGCGGCGACGGGGCCGCCGGCCTGGTCACCGCCACCGTCGAGCTGCGGGTGCCGGTCCTGTTCCCGGGGATGGCGAACCTGCCGCTGACGGTCACCGGCGAGGCGGGGGCGGTACGGGAGGAGGAACGATGAGCGTCCACCGGCGTCCGTACCGCCCCGGCGGGCGGCGCCGCGGCCGGACCGGGGCGGACCGGGGCCAGGTCGCGGTGGAGTTCGTGGGCTTCCTGCCGGTGCTGCTGCTGATCGGGCTGGCCGCGCTCCAGCTCGGCCTGGTGGCGTACGCCGCCCAGCAGGCCGGCACGGCGGCCCGGGCCGCCGCCCGTGCCGAGTCGCTGGAGGACGGGCCGGACGGTGCCGCGGCCGGCCGGGCGGCCGTCAGCGACTGGCTCACGGTCGGTTTCGCCTGGGGCGGCTCCTCGGACGAGGTGAGCGTCACCGCCGAGGTGACCATCCCGTCCGTCGTCCCCGGCATCGGCGACTTCGGCGAGGTGAGCAGGACGTCCACGATGCCCCGCGACTGACCGGGCGCCGCCCGCGCCGCCCGTACCACTGGAGGATTCGGCACTTGACTTCCTTCCCCGCCTCAAGGGCGGGAAATTCCAGCACTCGCCCGCTGGGGTTCCTGCTTCAGCGACGACCGCCCCGTCCGGGAGGACTCCCGTTGAGGTCTTGCACCGTCTCCACAGGCTGCTGCCGCCGGCCCGGCGGCCGGGATGTTACGCGCCGCGTTCACATCGCGGTCATGGGTTGCGCCGCAGTCGCACGTCCAGGTGCGGACGTTCGGCGGCAGCTTCGCCGCGACCGTGCCGCAGGTCCCGCACAGCTTGCTGGAGGGGAAGAAGCGGTCGATCACGACGAGGTCGCGCCCGTACCAGGCGCACTTGTACT
>NZ_PGGW01000057.1:0-72550 GCF_002794255.1 Streptomyces carminius | reverse complement strand
TCCTCGATCACGACCGTTTGGTTCTCACGGACGAGCCGAGTGGACAGCTTGTGCAGGAAGTCGCGGCGCCGGTCGGCGATCCGCGCGTGCACACGGGTGACCTTGCGCCGGGCCTTGGCGCGGTTGGCCGAGCCCTTCGCCTTCCGCGACAGCTCCCGCTGCGCCTTCGCCAGCCGGGTCCGGTCGCGGCGCTCGTGCCGGGGGTTGGTGATCTTCTCCCTGGTGGACAGCGTCACCAGGGAGGCGATACCCGCGTCGATGCCGACCGCCGCCGTGGTCGCGGGCGCGGGCGCGATGGTGTCCTCGCACAGCAGGGAGACGAACCAGCGCCCGGCCGCGTCGCGGGAGACGGTCACCGTGGTCGGCTCCACGCCTTCGGGCAGCGGCCGCGACCAGCGGATGTCCAAAGGCTCCGTCATCTTCGCCAGGGTCAGCTTGCCGTCGCGCCAGGTGAAGGCGCTGCGGGTGTACTCGGCCGACGCGCGGGACTTCTTCCGGCTCTTGTACCGGGGGTACTTGGCGCGCTTGGCGAAGAAGTTGGCGAACGCGCCCTGGAGGTGGCGCAGTGCCTGCTGGAGCGGGACGGAGGACACCTCCGTCAGGAAGGCCAGCTCCTGGGTCTTCTTCCACTGCGTGAGCATCGCCGAGGACTCCACGTAGGAGATCCGGCGCTGCTGGCCGTACCAGGCCCGGGTGCGCTCCTGAAGCGCCTTGTTGTACACCAGGCGGACGCAGCCGAACGTGCGCGACAGCTCCGCCGCCTGCTCGTTTGTGGGGTAGAAGCGGTACCGATACGCCCGCTTGACCTGCTGCTTCACCCATCACATTCTATCAGTTTCCGTGTGAGTGCCGGGTGTCGGTCGGTGGACGGTGGACGCCGGTCCGCCCTGGCGGCGAACCGGCTTTCCCTGCCCCGCCACGCGGGAGCTTCGTTTCTCCCCCGCAAGCGGGAGGTACCCCCACCCCGGCCCGAAGGCCGGGGCATCCACGAAGGAGAGGCTCGATGAGCCTGAGGGCGCGCATCAACGCTCCGGACCCGGCCGGCGGATCGCAGCAGGAGGGCCACCTCGTCGCGGTCTACCGGGCCAAGCTGCTGGAGGAGATCGACCTCGCGGAGATGTCGTCGCTCGCCGCGGCCGAGCGCCGGGTGCGCCTGGAGCGAGTCCTGGGGCACATCATCAGCCGCGAGGGCCCGGTGCTCTCCACCCCCGAGCGTGCGCTCCTCATCCGCCGGGTGGTGGACGAGGCCCTGGGGCTGGGCATCCTGGAGCCGCTGCTGGAGGACTCCTCCATCACGGAGATCATGGTCAACGGCCCCGACCAGGTGTTCGTGGAGCGGGCCGGCCGGGTCGAGCGCCTCCCGCTGCGCTTCGCCTCCGACGAGCAGCTGATGCAGACCATCGAGCGCATCGTCTCCACGGTCAACCGCCGGGTGGACGAGTCCAACCCGATGGTCGACGCCCGCCTCCCCTCCGGGGAGCGCGTCAACGTCATCATCCCGCCGCTGTCCCTGTCCGGCCCCACCCTCACCATCCGGCGCTTCCCCCGCGCCTACACCCTGCGGGAGATGGTCGGTATGGGCTCCCTGGACGAGCAGCTGGTGCTGCTGCTGTCCGGGCTGGTCCGCGCCAGGTTCAACATCGTGGTCTCCGGCGCCACCGGTTCCGGCAAGACGACCCTGCTCAACGCACTGTCCGGGCTGATCCCCGACGGGGAGCGCATCATCACCATCGAGGACGCCGCCGAGCTCCAGCTCCAGCAGAGCCATGTCATCAGCCTGGAGAGCCGCCCCGCCAACGTCGAGGGCAAGGGCCGGATCACCATCCGCGACCTGGTGCGCAACTCCCTTCGCATGCGCCCCGACCGCGTCATCGTCGGCGAGGTCCGCGGCGGCGAGACCCTCGACATGCTCCAGGCGATGTCCACCGGCCACGACGGCTCGCTCGCCACCGTCCACGCCAACAGCGCCGAGGACGCCCTGATGCGGCTGCAGACGCTCGCCTCGATGTCGGAGGTGAAGATCCCCTTCGAGGCGCTGCGGGACCAGATCAACAGCGCCCTGGACGTCATCGTCCAGCTCAGCCGCTACCCCGACGGATCGCGCCGGGTCAGCGAGGTCGCCGTCCTGGACTCCCACGGCCGCGAGGAGTACCGCATCACGACCGTGTGCCGCTTCGACACCCGGCCCATGGGGGCCGACCGCACCGTGCGCGGCGTCTTCCGCCACCTGCCCCTGCCGGGCCGGGTCGCCGAACGCCTCCGGCTGAAGGGGGAACCCGTTCCGCCCGCCTTCGGCATCGCCCGGGACGACAGCCAGCTCCTCACCCGCGAAGCCCTCTAGGAAGCCGCCCCGACATGGACAACCTCGCCCTGCCGACGATCGGCGTCACCCTGCTCGCCGGGGTGCTCGCGGTAGCGGGCATCCACGCCTACGCGTCCGGCCGGGCGCAGCGCCAGGAGCTGATCGACCGGCTCGCGCTGACCGGGCAGCCGGTCTCCGGCCGGCACCGCCGGTTCGCCGGCCTCGACCGGAGGCTGCGCCGGACCGGTCCGGGGCAGCGGATCGAGCGGAAGCTCACCACCACCGGACTGGACCTGACCCCGGGCGAGTTCCTGGTCTACCTGGTGGCGGTGGTGGCCGCCCTGTGGCTGCTGGCCTCCTCGGTCCTGGCCCCCTTCTTCGGGCCGCTCGCCGGGCTGCTGGGCGTCTGGGGGGCCAACGCCTTCCTCAACTGGCAGCGCAACAGGCGGATCGAGGCATTCATCGGCCAGCTCCCGGAGCTGTCCCGGGTACTGGCCAACGCCACCCGGGCGGGACTGGCGCTGCGCACGGCCCTGGGCATGGCCGCGGACGAGCTGGACGCCCCCGCCGGCGACGAGCTGCGCAGGGTCGCCGACCAGCTCGCCCTGGGCCGCTCCGTCGACGAGGCCCTGGACGAGCTCGCCGACCGGCTCCCCTCCCGCGAACTGGTCGTCCTGGTCACCACCCTGGTGCTCTCCAACCGGGCCGGCGGCGCGGTCGTCAGCTCCCTGCAGAACCTCACCCGGACCCTGGAGGAGCGCAAGGAGACCCGGCGCGAGGTCCGCACCCAGCTCTCCCAGGTGAACGTCACCGCCTACGCGGTCCCGGCCATCGGCCTGGGCGCCATGCTGCTGATCAACGCCATCGAGCCCGGCGCCCTGGACCGGGTCACCGGGAGCTTCCCCGGGCAGGTCGCCGTGCTCGTCTCCCTGGGGCTGTACGTTCTGGGCTTCATCGCCATCCGCCGCATCTCCAGGATCGACGTCTGAGGGAGAGGAACAAGCCATGGGTCTGCTGCTCGCCCTCGCCCTCGCGGCCGGCGTCTGCGGGATCTTCGCCGGGCTGCGCATGTACCGCGGCGAGACCAGGCTCCCCGGCGACCTCGCCGTCGCCCTGGAGGTCGGCTCCTCGCGCACCGGGGCCGTCGGCTCGGCCGTCGACCGGCTGGGCATGCGCTGGGCCCCGCTGGTGCTGCGGCTGATGGGCCCGAAGCTCGTCGACCGCAAGCGCCGCCAGATCAGCATGGCGGGCAACCCGGGCGGCCTCACCATCGACCGCTACGCGGCCCGCCGCGCCGTCTACGGTTTCCTGGGGCTCTTCGGCGCCCTGGTGATGCTGCTCGACGGTCAGCCGGTCGCCGCCCTGGCACTGCTGGCCTTCGCCTTCCTGTGGGCCGAGGTCGGACTGTGGATCGCCGTCCGCCAGCGCCGGGAGGACATCGAGCGCACCCTTCCGGACTTCCTGGACGTCCTCGCGGTCGTCGTCAGCGCCGGGCTCGGCTTCCGGCAGGCCCTGGAGCGGGTGGCGGAGCGGTACCAGGGGCCGTGGGCCGACGAACTGCGCATCACCCTGCGGCAGATGGACATGGGGGTCAGCCGCCGGCAGGCCTTCGACGAGCTGCGCAGACGGAACGACTCGGAGCAGGTCGCGATGTTCGTCAGCACGCTCCAGCAGGGCGAGGAGCTGGGCGCCCCGATCGTCGACACCCTGATCTCCATCGCCAACGACATGCGGCGTGCCGACGCGCAGAACGCCCGGCGCAAGGCGGCCAGGGCGATTCCCAAGGCCACCATGGTCGTCACCACCTTCATGGTGCCGGCCACCATCATCCTGATGGCCGCCGGTCTGCTCCTCGGCTCCGGCACCGACTTCGACTCCTTCACGGGCGAGTAGGCGAGCGGGGTGCGGCTCATGGTGACCGGCCGGGACACGGTGGACGTAACGGCGCATTCGGGGGCGCTTGCACTTGAGAAGGGAGCGCAAAGTTCCCATCCCGGACCAAGTGCGCCTTTGTCAAGGCCGTTGACGGTTGTCTCGAACAGGACGCGGCCTTCCCGTGGTTCTTCGCAAACGCAATTCGATATGGCACAGTCGATGCCGGGCCCGGACGCTCCCCGGGCCGAGCGGTCCGCACCGGCCGACAGGGAGGAGGGCGCGCCGTGACCGAGCGAGAAGTGCCTCCGCGCGCCCCCCGGAAGGGGAATTGGCCTCCGGCACCCTGGGACGAGTCGGGAGAACCCGCGTACGTTTCTCATGTCGCCGATGAGCCCGGCCGTGGAGAGGCCGGTGACGGGGACGGCGTCGCAAGCACAGAATCGTACGTGTCGGCCGGCGGACGGCCGGCCGGACTCGGAGGGGTAGACCGTGAGCGACAAACTGCTGAGGACCGCCGTCAACGCCCAGGCCCGGCTGCGGAACTGGGGGGAGGTCAGGGCCGACGCCCTGCGGCGGCGCGCGGACGAGGGGCAGTCCGCGGTGGAGTACATGGGCATCATCGCGGTGGTCGTGGCGATCATCCTCGTGCTGCTCGGAACCAATCTCGGTGCCACGATCGCGGCGGAGATCGTCGAGCAGGTCGAGAGCATCACCGGGTGAGCCGTGGCACCTCCGACGCCGGGCAGGCCTTCCCCGTCTACCTCACGGCGGTGGCGGGCCTGCTCTTCCTCGCGCTGGCGTTCTTCGCGGTCGGGATGGCGTCGGCCGCCCGCAACGACGCCCAGGGCGCGGCGGACGCCGCCGCGCTGGCCGCCGCCCAGGACGCCCGGGACGGGCTGCGGGAGGACCTCCTGGAGCTCTTCGACCCGGACAGCTGGGAGGACCTGCTCGGCGGGAACGAGGTGGGCGACGCGGACGGCGCCTGCGGGGCGGCCGCGGAGTTCGCGCGGAAGAACGGCGCGGAGCTGACCGGCTGCGACCCGGTGAGCTTTCCGGCCGGATTCACGGTCGGGGTCAGGAACACCGAACCGGTCGGGGACTCGCTGATCCCCGGTACGGAGAGCACGCACGCCGAAGCCACTGCCACGGCGGTCATCGAGCCCCGCTGCGACATCGGTGAGACCGAGGCACCCCCGAACGGCGAGCCGGGCGGGGAAGAGGAGGACACCGAGGAGCCCCCGGGCGAGGAGGAGGAGCCGGAGCCGGGGCACGAACTGGTCTGCGACGGGATCGACGCGCCCATCGAGATCGGCCCCGACCTCGACCCGGAGGATCTCCTGGAGATCCTTCCGGACCCCGAGGAGCTGTTCTCCGTCCACCTGGCGGACCAGTGAGCGAACGACAAGCAGAGGAAACACAACGCATGGGCACACGCGCGATAGGGAAGCTGCTGCGGGGCGCGGCCGCCGCGGCGATGACCGCGGCGCTGGCCTTCACCCTGACTGCGTGCGGCGGGGGGGACGACGAGGCGCCGAACGCCGGCTCCTCCGCCCAGCCGTCCGGCAGGGGAGGGGACGGCGGATCGGACGGCCGGCAGGACGGCTCCGGCGGGGAGAACGGCGGCGAGGACGGAGGGGAGGGCACGGCCCTGGCGACTATCAAGGGCTCGGACGGGGTGAACATCGTCGTGACTTCGGTCGTCCGGGACCAGGGGGGGTTCGTCACCGTCAAAGGGCGAATCGAGAACACCGGTGACCAGGTCTATGCCTTCCGGCACTGGACCGCGGGTGACACGGAGCTGGCGAGCAAAGGCGCTTCGGTCGGCGGTATGACACTTGTCGACAAGAAGGGCAAGAAGCGCTACTACATCCTGCGCGACACCGATGACAACTGTCTGTGCACGATGTTCCCGAGTGGTCTGGGTGGCGGGAAGACCGCGGACTTCTTCGCGCAGTTCCCCGCCCCGCCGGCGGAGACCACCGAGGTCGACCTGCAGGTCCCCACCATGAGCAGCGTGACCGTACAGATCACCGACAAGTGAGGGGCGCGCAGCGATGACCGACCGACCGCGCACCCTCGTGATGCGGCGCACCGTCGCCGCGGGCGCCGGTGTGTTCCTTGCCGTGGCCGCCCTCACGGTGACGGCGCCGGGCACCGCGTCCGCCGAGCCCGGCGGCCCCAGCTCGCCGCCGGGCTTCGCCCCCACCCCGTCCCCGCCGGTCGAGGTGGACCAGAACGCGCCCGGTCTGATGATGAAGGACGGCGCCACCCTCAAGGAGCCCAAGGTCCTCGACATCCGCTCCATCGTGGAGGAGCAGGGCGGTGCGGAGCGGCGCGAGGACTCCAACTTCCAGACCAAGTTCACGCTCCAGGCCGAGGTGCTCTTCGGCCGGGACAGCGCCAAGTTGAACGCCGAGGCGCATGCCCGCATCAAGGACATCGCCGTGGAGATCGACAAGCAGGGAGCCACGGAGGTCAACGTCTTCGGCTTCACCGACAACCTGGGCTCCTACGCGCACGGCAGGGACCTCTCCAAGCGGCGCGCGGAGTCGGTGCACCGGCAGTTGCTGAAGGAGATCACCGCCCAGGTCACCTTCAGGATCCGCGGCTACAGCGAGGACTACCCCATCGCGGACAACTCCACGGAGGAGGGCCGCAAGAAGAACCGCCGGGTCGAGGTCTCCTTCCCGCGCGGCGGGTGACCGGCACGACCCCCCGGGACCACCGGCTGCCGGATCCGGAGCCACGAGCCCGGTGTCGGTGTCGGTGTCGGTGTCACGACTCCAGCGCCACCCGTACGCCCGGCCGCAGCCCCCAGCGCACCATGGCGCCCGCCTCGGCCTCCAGCACATGGCGGGCACGCGGCCGGGGGAGGCCGAGGCGTCCGGGCCGCATGGTCCGTACCGCCAGTACCCGCAGACCGCGGTCGAGGTAGGCCACGTCGATCGCGAACCGCATCCGGAAGGTGTGCACCCCGCTCGCGGGGGTCAGCAGGAGCGCGCCCTCGATGCCGTCGCGCCCCAGCAGACCGCGGGTACGGGCGCCGAGGGACGCGGCGACCTCCACCGGAACCTCCGCCGGTGCCCCCGCCGGAACCTCCGCCGGGCCCTCCGCGGGGACACGCAGCACCCCCTGTCCGTCCCGCAGGCGGTCCATGGCCCGTCCCCTCGTCTCGTACGGCCCGTCACCCGTGCCCGTGCCCGTTCCCGTGCTGTTGCGTGCGCCGGGTTCTACCAGAGGATTCCCCCGGGTTCCACAAGCCGTACCCGGAACCGGCCGTCCGCCGTACGCTTCGCGGCGTGTACTGCGCGCTGATCGCCCTCGCCGCCGGCTACGGCGCCGCCGCCGGGCTGCTGGTGCCGCGTGCCGCGTACCGGCTCGCCGTGGAGCCGGGAACGGCGTGGCGCGCGGAGTGTCCCGGCGGCCATCCGCTGCGGGGCCCGCTGTCCGGCTGGGCGGGTCCGGCCCGGTGCCGGGCGTGCGGGAGCCCGGCGTACGGACCGGGTGCCGCGGGGACGGCCGCGGTCACGGCGGCGGTGTGCGCGCTGCTCGCGGCGGCCGTCGGAGGCCGGCCGGAGCTGGGCGTGTGGCTGCTGCTGGCACCGTTCGCGGTGCTGCTGGCGGCCGTGGACCGCAGGGTCCACCGGCTGCCGGACGTGGTGACCCTGCCGCTGGCGGCGGCCTGCGCGGCCCTGCTGGGCGTCGCCGCGCTGCTGCCCGGGGCGGGCGGCAGCTGGCCGGGGGCCCTGCTGGGCGGGTCGGCGCTGGGCGCGGTGTACCTGGGGTTGTTCCTGGCCAGCCCGCGCGGCATGGGGCTCGGTGACGTCAAGCTGGCGGTCCCGGTGGGGACGGCCCTCGGGTGGTACGGCTGGGGCACCCTGCTGACGGGGGCCTTCGCGGGTTTCGCGCTGGGCGCGGTCCACGGGATGTCGCTGGTCGTCCTGCGCCGGGCGAGCCGCGAGACGGCCATGCCGTTCGGGCCGTTCATGGTGGCGGGCGCCCTGGCGGGTCTGGTGCTGGGGGCGCGCCGGGGGGGTACGGGAGGGTGAAACGGGCTGTCGGTGCACGGCGCGCACGTCTTTGACGGTTATGGTGGAAGCCCCCCTCGGGCCGGCCCGTATCCCCCCCCACGGGTCGGCCCGCTTCACCTCCGGGTCCGCTTATCGCTGTTCTGTGACAGTCCCGGTTCGTGCGGTTGTGCGGACCCGCAGTAAGGTTCTCAGGTCCCGTCCGGCCGGTCTCCGCGGGCCCCGCCCCGCCCGGTCCCGGCCGGGAACCCCCGCCCGGTTCCGCCGGGAGAAGCCTGTCCGTCCGGGGTGGCGGACCGGGGTCGCGGGCTGATCCACCCAGGTCGGCCGGACGGGGCCGCACGTTCGGGCCGGCATGGAGGGGCTGACAAACCGATGCTGCGATCTTCCCGGGGAGGCACCCGGTACCCCCAGTGGCTGCGCCGACTGGTCTACAAGCTCTACACCCACCGGGTGGAGGGCCGGCTGGACCACACCCAGGTGCCCAAGCACATCGGTGTCATCCTCGACGGCAACCGCCGCTGGGCGCGGGCCGCCGGCGGTACGACCGAGCAGGGGCACCAGGCCGGCGCCGAGAAGATCCGGGAGCTGCTGGGCTGGTGCGCCGAGACGGACGTCGAGGTGGTCACGCTGTGGCTGCTGTCCACGGACAATCTCAACCGGCCCCCCGAACAGCTCAGCCCCCTGCTGGCGATCATCGAGGACGCGGTACGGGACCTGGCCGCGGACGGCCGCTGGCGGGTGCACCACGTCGGCGCGCTCGACCTGCTGCCCGACCACACCCAGCGGGTCCTGAAGGAGGCGGCGCAGGCCACCGCGGACAACCGCGGGATACTCGTCAACGTCGCCGTCGGCTACGGGGGGCGGCAGGAGATCGTCGACGCCGTGCGCTCCCTGCTCGCCGAGCGGGCCGCGCGGGGCGCGAGCCTGGGCGAGCTGGCGGAGAACCTGGCCCTGGAGGACATCGCCGAGCACCTGTACACCCGGGGGCAGCCCGACCCGGACCTGGTGATCCGCACCAGCGGTGAGCAGCGGCTGTCGGGCTTCATGCTCTGGCAGAGCGCGCACTCGGAGTACTACTTCTGCGACGTGTTCTGGCCCGCCTTCCGGAAGGTGGACTTCCTGCGCGCGCTGCGGGACTACGCGGCGCGCCACCGCCGGTACGGCTCCTGACGGGGTACCGGCCCCGGCAGGTCACCGGCTGTTCATCCGGTCTGCGGCATATGCCGTTGCATGGCGCGGGGACGCGCAGGGAATACCCCCTTCAGGCCGGTCCCCGATCCAGGGGGCGGTCCCGGGAGGCCCTTTGCACACCACGGACGTCCGTGCGAGACGCACGGAGGACGCGGAGGGCCGGTGCCCGGCCCGTGCACCGGGGCCGGAGCCCGGTCTCTTTCCCCGCGACGCCGTCGCACCCCGAACTCTTCCGAGGGGGTTCGTCCACCCGTGGTGACCAGAACCAAGCGTCGTGAGCACGACCGGCGCACCTATGTCATCGACACCAGTGTCCTGCTCGCCGATCCGTCGGCCCTGACCCGCTTCGACGAGCACGAGGTCGTGCTTCCGGTCGTCGTGGTCACGGAGTTGGAGGCCAAGCGGCACCACCCGGAACTGGGCTACTTCGCCCGTCAGGCGCTGCGGCGGCTGGACGAGTACCGGGTGCTGCACGGGCGGCTGGACGCCCCCATCCCGATCGGCGAACTGGGCGGCACGCTCCGGGTGGAGCTGAACCACTCCGACCCGGCGATCCTGCCCTCCACCATGCGGGGCGATCACGGCAGACCGGCCGACAACGACTCGCGCATCCTGGCGGTGGCCAGGAACCTCCAGGCCGAGGGGTACGACGTCACCGTCGTCTCCAAGGACCTCCCGATGCGCATCAAGGCGTCCTCCGTCGGGCTGCTGGCCGAGGAGTACCGCGCGGAACTGGCCATCACCGAGTCCGGCTGGACGGGCATGGCCGAACTGACCCTGGCCGGCGAGGACGTGGACGAGCTGTTCGCCGCGGAGAGCGTGTACGTGCCCGAGGCCGCCGAACTGCCGGTGCACACCGGGCTCGTCCTGCAGTCCGAGCGGGGCAGCGCGCTGGGCCGGGTGACGCCCGAGAGGCGGGTCAGACTGGTGCGCGGCGACCGCGAGGCGTTCGGCATCCACGGACGCAGCGCCGAGCAGCGCATCGCGCTGGACCTGCTGCTCGACCCGGAGGTCGGCATCCTCTCGATGGGCGGCCGGGCCGGCACCGGCAAGTCGGCGCTGGCGCTCTGCGCCGGCCTGGAGGCGGTGCTGGAGAAGCGGCAGCACAGCAAGGTCATGGTGTTCCGGCCGCTGTACGCGGTCGGCGGCCAGGAGCTGGGCTACCTGCCGGGCACCGCCGACGAGAAGATGAACCCCTGGGCGCAGGCGGTCTTCGACACCCTCTCGGCGGTGACGTCCCGTGAGGTGATCGAGGAGGTCGTGGCCCGCGGCATGCTGGAGGTGCTGCCGCTCACGCACATCCGCGGCCGTTCCCTGCACGACGCGTTCGTGATCGTCGACGAGGCGCAGTCCCTGGAGCGGAACGTCCTGCTGACGGTGCTGTCGCGGATCGGGCAGGACTCCCGGGTGGTCCTCACCCACGACGTCGCCCAGCGCGACAACCTGCGGGTCGGGCGGTACGACGGGGTGGTCGCCGTGGTCGAACGGCTCAAGGGGCATCCGCTGTTCGCCCACATCACCCTCACCCGGTCCGAGCGGTCGCCGATCGCGGCGCTGGTGACCGAGATGCTGGAAGAGGGTCGTATCTAGCCGTTCAGCCGTATTCGGCAGCGTCCGGCCGCATACCGCCGTGTCCGGTCGTGTCCGGCACGGTTCGGCCGATTGCGGCGGTGTTCCGCCGCGATCGGCCGTGCCCGGGGGCGACTTCGGCCCGGTCCGGGCGCAAGGCCCCGCACGGCGAAGCGCAGCAGCCTAGCCGTGCGGGGCCTTCCGCACGCCCTTTTCCGGGGAATCGGAGCACCGGATGCGGTGTGAGCTTTCCCACGTGTCACAGAATTGCATCCGTCGTTCCGCTTCCGGCAGTGTGTGGGTCCTGTCAGGCCCCGCGTACGGCACACCGACACCGCCCGCACCACCCGGTGCGGCACCCACAAGTCAACAACGAACGCCGTACGCCGCCCGAAGCACCACGCGGTCCCCCCGACCGGAGGGATCCGGCCGGGCCAGTGCCTCCCGTGACCAGCGCGTGGGGAGGTCCGTGTCAGGGGCACGATTGCGCCCGCGGGGTCACCCGAGTGGGCAGTGTGGAAGGAAACCGTGTGACTCGGATCTCGGTCCGGGGGTTCGCCGTGGCATCCGCCACCGCGGTCACCACCGTCGGCGCTGTCGTCGGAGTGGCCTCGGGGAACGAGCAGGGATCGACCGAGCCGGTCGAGGCCACTGCCGCGGACGCGACGCTCCTCGCAGACATACCCGTCGGCCAGCAGGCCCAGGTACAGACCGCTTCCCTCACACAGCAGGCGGACAACGCCGCCGTCGCCGCGGACGCGGAGGCCCGGCAGGCCGCCGCGGAGGCCGCCCGCAAGCAGGCGGCCGCGGACGCGAAGGCCAAGAGGGAGGCCGCGGAGAAGGCCGCCAAGGAGGCCGAGGAACGCGAGAAGAGGGCGCAGCAGCAGGCGGCCAGCCGCTCGGCGGAGCGCGCCGACTTCCCGGCGCAGAGCTCCTACAGCGTCGCCGAGGTCAAGGCGATGGCCCAGCAGATCGTGGGCGGCGGCCAGTTCCAGTGCTTCTCCAACATCGTCGAGCGCGAGAGCAGCTGGAACTACCGGGCCGAGAACCCCTCCTCGGGCGCGTACGGCCTCGTCCAGGCGCTGCCCGCCTCGAAGATGTCCTCGGCCGGTGCCGACTGGCGCACCAATCCGGCCACCCAGATCAAGTGGGGTCTGAACTACATGAACGACCGCTACGGCAGCCCCTGCGGCGCCTGGGAGTTCTGGCAGGCCAACCACTGGTACTGAGCCGTACCGGGTCGTGAGAACCGGTCCGAGCCCCCCGTCCACCGGACGGGGGGTTTGGTGTGTCCGGTCCGGAGCAACCGTTCATCCCGGTGATCTCGTCCCATGACGGGGTGGCCGATGCGGACGCGCGTATCGGCCCCGGCCGGTCGGCCCATACTGGAGCCGGCCGGAGAACCGGCCAGAAGGAACACAGGGGGCGAAGGAAACGGCATGTCGAGACTGCAGAGCCTGAGGAAGGGCGTGTCGCGCCTCGCCGACCGGCTGAGTGAGCGCCTGGCGCGGGCCGGGAAGGAGCCGGACGACACCCCGCCGGCCGTGCCCGTCCACTCCTCCGCCCCGGCGGGGGAGGGCGGCCCCCCGGTTCCACCGCCCCCCGCGGGCACCTCCGCCTCGCCGGTGCCGCCCCCCGCCTTCATGGTGCCGTGGGGGGTGCGGGTGGCGGCCGAGGTGGGGTGGCGGCTGCTGATCCTGGCCGGGGTGGTCTACGTCCTGATGAAGGTGATCAGCGCGTTCAGCCTGCTGGTCCTGGCCTTCGCCGTCGGCCTGCTGCTCACCGCGCTGCTCCAGCCCACCGTCGCCCGGCTGCGGCGGCTGGGTGTGGGGCAGGGCGCGGCCACCGCGATCACCTTCGTCGCCGGGGTGGCGATGCTGGGGCTGGTGGGCTGGTTCGTGGTCTGGCAGGTGATGGAGAACGCCGACCAGCTCACCCGCCAGGTGCAGGACGGTATCGAGGAGTTGCGGAACTGGCTGCTGGACGGTCCGTTCCATGTCACCGAGGAGCAGATCAACAACGTCGCGGACAGCCTGAACGACTGGGTCGGCAGCAACACGCAGGCGATCACCGACGCCGGTCTGCAGGGCGTGACCGTCGTGGTGGAGTTCCTCACCGGCGCGGCGCTGGCGCTGTTCGTGACGATCTTCCTGCTCTACGACGGCCGGCGGGTGTGGAACTGGACGCTCAACTTCGTGCCCCGGCCCGCGCGGGACGGTATCGCCGGTGCCGGGCCGAGGGCGTGGACGACGCTCACCAGCTATGTGCGCGGCACGGTGATCGTGGCCTTCATCGACGGCTTCTTCATCGGGATCGGCATCTACTTCCTGGACGTGCCGATGGCGGTGCCGCTGGCCGTGATCGTCTTCCTGTCCGCCTTCGTCCCGATCGTCGGCGCCTTCACCTCCGGGACGCTGGCGGTCCTGGTCGCCTTCGTGACCAACGGCATGGTCACCGCGCTGCTCGTCCTGGCGGTGGTGCTGGCCGTGCAGCAGCTGGAGGGCCATGTGCTCCAGCCCTTCATCCTCGGCCGGCTGGTGCGGGTGCACCCGCTGGGCGTGGTGCTGGCGGTGACCGGCGGCAGCCTGCTGGCGGGCATCCCCGGCGCGGTGACGGCGGTGCCGGTGGTGGCGGTGCTCAACTCCGCGGTCGGCTATCTGCGCGAGTACACGGCTCAGAACGCGCTGCACGGCGGGGCCGTCCCGCACGGCGCCACCGCCGAGTTCGCGGTGCCGGAGGCCGCGGCGGGCGATACGGCGGGTGAGGCGCCGTCACAGCAGGCGGTGGCGCGGGAGAACGGCCCGGGGACGGGCGCTCCGGAGCGGTAGGCGGGACTTCCGCCGTCTCACGAGGGCTCCTGCGGGGGCTCCGCCGCACGGGCGGGGCCCCCGCGGCTTTTTCCCGGGGCTTCCCGGGGCTTCCCCGGGCTTCCGGAACGGGCCCCGCCAAGATAATGTGCTATCACATTGCTAGATCACACCAGAACGAGACGGGGAACCGCCATGCCCGCCGACACCGTGTCCACGGCCGGAGACCTTCCGCAGATGCCCCCACCGCGGGTGCGGGAGAAGCCCGCCCGCTCCGTCCCCGGCGGGCTCGCCCTGCTGCTCGGCCTGCTGGGGCTGCTGCTCGGGGTGGGTGGCATCTTCCTCGGGGCGGGACTCGCCGCCGACGGCTCGGGCGGTGCCGGGGTGACGCTGATCGTCCTCGGGGTGCTGCTGGTGGTCGGCTCGCTCTTCGCCATGGCGGGGCTCAACATGGTGGCGCCCGGCGAGGCCCGGGTGGTCCAGCTCTTCGGGCGATACACCGGCACCATCCGCGAGGACGGACTGCGCTGGGTCAACCCGCTGACCAGCCGCGCGAAGATATCCACCCGGGTTCGCAACCACGAGACGGCCGTGCTCAAGGTCAACGACGCCTACGGCAACCCGGTGGAGCTGGCCGCCGTCGTCGTCTGGCAGGTGGAGGACACCGCGCAGGCCACCTTCGAGGTGGACGACTTCCTGGAGTTCGTCTCCACCCAGACCGAGGCCGCCGTGCGGCACATCGCGATCGAGTACCCGTACGACGCCCATGAGGAGGGCGGCCTGTCGCTGCGCGGCAACGCCGAGGAGATCACCGAGAAGCTCGCCGTGGAGCTGACCGCCCGGGTGCGGGCGGCGGGCGTGCGGATCGTCGAGTCGCGCTTCACGCACCTGGCGTACGCCCCCGAGATCGCCGCCGCGATGCTCCAGCGCCAGCAGGCGGGCGCGGTGGTCGCGGCGCGCCGGACGATCGTGGACGGTGCCTGCGGCATGGTCGAGGACGCCGTCGCCCGGCTCGCCGCGCAGGACTTCGTCGAGCTGGACGAGGAGCGCAAGGCCGCCATGGTCAGCAACCTCCTGGTGGTGCTCTGCGGCGACCGCTCGCCCCAGCCGGTCCTCAACACCGGGACGCTGTACCAGTGACGGCGTCCCAGCGGGGTCCCGGTTCCGGTTCCGAGCCGGGGCCGGAACCGGGACCCCGGCCCCGGCGGGAGCGCAGGCAGGTGCTGCTGCGGCTGGATCCGGCGGTCCACGAGGCGCTCGCCAGGTGGGCGGCGGACGAGCTGCGCAGCACCAACGCGCAGATCGACTACCTGCTGCGCCGGGCGCTGAACGAGGCCGGCCGGATGCCGGGGGACGCCCGTCCCCATCCCCGCCGGGGCCGCCCTCCCCGTGCGGAGGACTGAACCCGGACCGGATGCCCGGAAGTCGGGAAAACGCCTGGTCAGAGAAGTGAAGCGCTGCACGGCCCATGTGTATACACCTCGTGTATACACGTGGTGTACAGTCGTCGTCATGTCCATCGGCCACACCCTGCTGGGAATTCTGGAGACCGGGCCCCGCCACGGTTACGACCTCAAGCGCGCCTTCGACGAGCGTTTCGGGCACGACCGCCCGCTGCACTACGGGCAGGTCTACTCGACCATGTCCCGGCTGCTGAAGAACGGCCTGGTCCAGGTCGACGGGGTCGAGCCCGGCGGGGGTCCCGAGCGCAAGCGCTACGCCATCACCGACGCCGGGATCACCGATGTCGTCGGCTGGCTCGGCCGGGCCGAGAAGCCCGAGCCCTATCTGCAGTCCGTCCTCTACACCAAGGTCGTCCTCGCGCTGCTGACCGGGCGCGACGCAGGGGAGCTGCTGGACGTCCAGCGGGCCGAGCACCTGCGCCTGATGCGCGAGCTGACCCGGCGCAAGCAGGGTGGCGACCTCGCCGACCAGCTCATCTGCGACCACGCCCTGTTCCATCTCGAAGCCGACCTGCGCTGGCTGGAAATGACCGCCGCACGTCTTGACCGACTCGCCAAGGAGGTGCGCGGATGACCGCCACCGACTCGTTCCTCAGCGCCGTGGACCTGCACAAGTCCTACGGCCCCACCCCCGCCCTGGCCGGCGCGGACTTCACCGTCCAGGGCGGTGAGGTCGTCGCGGTGATGGGCCCCTCCGGCTCCGGCAAGTCCACCCTGCTGCACTGCCTGGCCGGCATCGTCCGCCCCGACTCCGGCGCGGTCCACTACCGCGGCCGCGAACTGTCGGCGATGACGGACGCCGAGCGCAGCGCCCTGCGCCGCTCCGAGTTCGGCTTCATCTTCCAGTTCGGCCAGCTCGTCCCCGAGCTGACCTGCGTCGAGAACGTCGCCCTGCCGCTGCGGTTGACCGGCATGGGCCGGAAGGACGCCGAGCGGCAGGCCACCGGCTGGCTGGAGCGGCTGGAGGTGCACGACGTGCGCCACCACCGTCCCGGGCAGGTATCCGGCGGCCAGGGGCAGCGTGTCGCCGTCGCCCGCGCCCTGGTCACCGGACCGCGGGTGGTCTTCGCCGACGAGCCCACCGGCGCGCTGGACTCCCTCAACGGCGAGCGCGTGATGCAGCTGCTGACCGAGGCCGCCCGGGACACCCGCGCCGCCGTGGTGCTGGTCACCCACGAGCCCCGGGTCGCCGCCTACTCCGACCGCGAGATCGTGGTCCGCGACGGCCGGGTGCGGGACATGGCGGGTGCGGCGTGAGGGCACTGGACTCCCGGCGGGAGGCCCGGGACACCGCACCGCCCTCCGGCGCCGAGGACCCGCCGCCCGCGCCGGCCGTCGGGGCCGGAGCGGCCGGCCGGCTCGCCGACCTGCTGATGGGCGCCCGCTTCGCGCTCTCCGGCGGCCGCGAGGGCTGGATCCGTACGGTCCTCACGGCGATCGGCGTCGGGCTCGGCGTCGCCGTGCTGATGATCGCGGCCTCCGTGCCCCACATGTTCGCCGCCCGCGACGCCCGCACCGACGCCCGGGAGATCTACGGGGCGCCCGAGCTCGAGCGCTCCGCGGACACCGCCCTGTACACGCTGGCGGACACCGATTTCCGCGGCGAGGACATCCGCGGCCGGTACCTCCAGCCCGAGGGCGAGGACCCGCCGCTGCCGCCGGGAGTGGACAAGGCTCCCGGCCCCGGCGAGATGCTCGTCTCGCCCCCGCTGAAGGAGCTGCTCACCTCCCCCGAGGGAGAGCTCCTGCGGGAGCGGCTGCCTCAGCGGATCATCGGCACCATCGGCGAGGAGGGGCTGCGCGGCCCGGACGAGCTCACCTATCTGGCGGGTACCGACAAACTCTCCACGGCGGACGGCTCCGGTTTCCGCATCGACCGCTTCGGCATGAACAGCGCGGAGGAGCCCCTGGACCCCTTCCTGCTGCTACTGGTGATCGTCACCTGTGTGGTGCTGCTGCTCCCGGTCGGGGTGTTCGTCGCCACGGCCGTGCGCTTCGGCGGCGAACGCCGGGACCGCCGGCTCGCCGCGCTGCGGCTGGTCGGCGCGGACAGCCGGACGGTGCGGCGCATCGCCGCGGGGGAGGCCCTCGTCGGGGCCCTCCTCGGGCTGCTCGTGGGCATCGCGCTGTTCCTGCCGGCCCGTCAGTTGATCGGCCAGGTCACGCTCTTCGACATCAGCGTCTTCCCGTCCGACGTCCGGCCCAGCGCCCTGCTGGCCACGCTGATCCTGCTGGCCGTGCCCGTCGCCGCGGTGGCCGTCACCCTGCTGGCACTGCGCGGCGTCGCCATCGAGCCGCTCGGCGTGGTGCGCGGCTCCGGAGTCCGCAGGCGTCGGCTGTGGTGGCGGCTGCTGCCGCCCGTGGCCGGACTGCTGCTGCTGTCCCCCCTGCTCGACGGGATGGACCCCGACGGCGGGGCGCTCGCCACCTACACCGTCGCCGCGGGCGTCCTGCTGCTGCTGGTCGGTGTCGCCGCCGTGCTGCCCTGGCTGATCGAGTGGGTCGTCTCGCGGCTGCGGGGCGGGTCACTCCCCTTCCAGCTCGCCGTCCGCCGGCTCCAGCTCGACAGCGGAGCGGCGGCCCGCGCGGTCAGCGGCATCACGGTCGCCGTCGCCGGGGCCATCGCCATCCAGATGCTGTTCGGCGCGGCGGAGGAGGAGTACACCAGGCCGACCGGCCAGGACACCGGCCGCGCCCAGCTGCAGATCATCGACCACACCGAGAGCGGCGCGAGCGCCGCCGGGCTGACCGGGCGGCTCGCGGACACCCGGGGGGTGCGCCAGGCGCTGGGCAGCACCGAGGTCCATGTCCCGATGCCCGGCGAGGGAGGCGGCGACCCGGTGTACACGCAGGTCACCGTGGCGGACTGCGCCGTCCTGACGGAGCTGGCCCGCGTCGGCTCCTGTACGGACGGGGACGTCTTCACGACCGACCGGGAGGGCGTCGGCTCCCGCCCCGGTGCGCGGCTCGACCTGAACATCCCGGAGTACCTGCCGGAGGAGGAGGAAGAGGTCCGGATCGGTGACCCGGACCCGTGGACCGTCCCCGCCGACGTCCGCGACGCCGAGCCCCGGAACGATCCCTCGGGCAACCTCACCGAGGGTGTTCTCGCCACCCCGGGGGCACTCGATCCCTCCCGGCTGAAGGACGGGCGGGTCGAGGTCCTGGTGCGGCTCGACCCGTCGGTGCCCGACGCGGCGGAGTACGTGCGCAACGCCGTGGAGCCCGGTTCCCCCCGCACCATCGTGGTGGAGCTGACGGACAGCGACACCGCCGACAGGTTCGCGCTCATCCAGCGCGCCCTGTACGCCGGCGCGACCGGGGTGCTGCTGCTCATCGGCGCCAGCATGATCGTCTCCACCCTGGAGCAGTTGCGCGAGCGCCGGAAACTGCTGTCGGTGCTGGTCGCGTTCGGCACCCGCCGGGCCACGCTGGCCTGGTCGGTGCTGTGGCAGACGGCGCTGCCCGTGGTGCTCGGCCTGGCGCTGTCGATCGCCGGCGGGATCGGACTGGGGGCGATCCTGCTGTCGATGGTCTCCGAGCCGTTCGCGGTCAACTGGGCGAGCCTGGCCGGCATGGCGGGCCTGGGCGGCGGCGTGATCCTGCTGGTGACCGTCCTCAGCCTGCCGCCGCTGTGGCGGATGATGCGCCCGGACGGACTGCGCACCGAGTGACGCGCCGCGTGACCACCGCCCGTACGGCCCGCACGGAGGGGGGCCGTACGGGCGGCGGCGCGTGCCGTACGGTGCGTCTTCCGGCCGGACGCCGCCGACGGAGCGTCAGCGGCGCAGGTCGCGCAGGCGCTTGCCCCGCTTGGGCCTGGCCTCCACCCCGCCGAAGATCGCCGCGCCGTGCACCACGACCACCGGCGCGTCCGGGTCCTCGGCCTCCGCCGACCGCACGTCGTAGCCGCCCATGATGCCGGTGCCGCTGCCGCGCAGGGTGACGTTCTCCGGGACCCTGATCTCGATGCCGCCGAAGATCGCGGTGGCGTCGATGACGACCTCCCGGTGGTCGAACAGGGCCTCGGTGAGATCGATCTCGATGCCGCCGAAGAGGGCGAGGGCGCTGGTCCGCGGACCCACCCGCCAGCGCCCCCGGCGCGAGGCCCCACCGAATATCGCGAGCAGGTGCCGGCCGGACGACGTGCCGTACGGCGGACACGGTGCGGCCGTGCCGGGGGAAGGACCGCGGGACTCCGGCGCCGGGGCGGGAGAGGGCCGGAAGGCGCCGGTGCGGGCCGCCGGCAGATCGCGTACCAGCGGCCGCAGTTCGCCGATCGTCTTCGCCCGGTAGGCCGCGTCGACCCGCTCGGCGTGCTCCTCGGTGTCCAGCCGGCCCTCCGCGAGCGCCTCGCGCAGGATCTCCGCGATCCGGTCGCGGTCGGCGTCCGAGGCGCGTACGTCCGCCTCGTCGACGGCCCGCGCGGCGGGCGGTGCGGCGGGCGGTGCGGCCGGGGGCGCGGCGGACCGTTCGGCTGGCTGCTTCCGCAGCGAGGTCTTCTCGTCCACCCGGCCAGCCTAGCGAACGCGATACATCGCGACCAGGGGCGGTGCCGGACGATCCCGCGGAAGCCGGGGCCGCCGGGTGAGCCCGACCTCACACCGGCCGCCGGCCGGCCGGGGTCTTACGCTGTGAGGCGCCGCCAGCCACCGGCCGCCAGCGAAAGGAACGGACCACCCCATGTCTGCCGACCCCCGCCCGAACGCCGCAGCGACCCCCCGCCCGGACTCCCCGGCGTTCTCCTACACGGACCTGCTGCCGCTGGGCGCGGACGAGACCCCGTACCGCCTGGTCACCGCCGAGGGCGTCAGCACGTTCGAGGCGGGCGGGCGGACCTTCCTGAAGGTCGAGCCGGAGGCGCTGCGCCTGCTGGCCGCCGAGGCGGTCCGCGACATCTCCCACTTCCTGCGCCCCGCGCACCTGGCCCAGCTCCGCCGCATCCTGGACGACCCCGAGGCGTCGGCCAACGACCGCTTCGTCGCGCTGGACCTGCTGAAGAACGCCAACATCGCCGCCGCCGGGGTGCTCCCGATGTGCCAGGACACCGGCACCGCGATCGTGATGGGCAAGCGCGGCCAGAACGTGCTGACGGCAGGGCACGACGAGGCGGCCCTCTCGCGCGGCATCCACGACGCGTACACGCAGCTCAACCTGCGCTACTCCCAGCTGGCCCCGCTGACCATGTGGGAGGAGCGCAACACCGGCACCAACCTCCCGGCGCAGATCGAGCTCTACGCCACCGACGGCGACGCCTACAAGTTCCTGTTCATGGCCAAGGGCGGCGGCAGCGCCAACAAGTCCTTCCTCTACCAGGAGACCAAGGCCGTGCTGAACGAGGCGGCCATGATGCGCTTCCTGGAGGAGAAGATCCGCTCCCTGGGCACCGCCGCCTGCCCCCCGTACCACCTGGCGGTCGTGATCGGCGGCACCTCCGCCGAGTACGCCCTCAAGACGGCCAAGTACGCCTCCGCGCACTACCTGGACGCCCTGCCCACCGAAGGCTCCCCGGCCGGCCACGGCTTCCGCGACCCGGAGATGGAGGAGAAGGTCTTCGAGCTGACCCAGCAGCTCGGCATCGGCGCCCAGTTCGGCGGCAAGTACTTCTGCCACGACGTGCGCGTCGTCCGGCTGCCGAGGCACGGCGCCTCCTGCCCGGTGGCCATCGCCGTCTCCTGCTCCGCCGACCGCCAGGCGCTGGCGAAGATCACCGCCGAGGGCGTCTTCCTGGAGCAGTTGGAGAGGGACCCGGCGCGCTTCCTGCCCGACACCACCGACGCCGAGCTCGGCAACGCACTCGACGGCGTCCAGGACGAGGGCGTGGTGCGGATCGACCTCAACCGCCCGATGGACGAGATCCGCGCCGAGCTGTCCAAGCACCCGGTCAAGACCCGGCTGTCGCTGACCGGCCCGCTGGTCGTCGCCCGCGACATCGCCCACGCCAGGATCAAGGAACGGCTGGACGCGGGCGAGGAGATGCCCGCCTACCTGCGCGACCACGCCGTGTACTACGCGGGCCCGGCCAAGACCCCCGAGGGCTACGCGTCCGGCTCCTTCGGCCCGACCACCGCCGGCCGCATGGACGCCTACGTCGAGCAGTTCCAGGCGGCGGGCGGCTCCTTCGTGATGCTGGCCAAGGGCAACCGCAGCAGGCAGGTCACCGACGCCTGCGCGAAGCACGGCGGCTTCTACCTCGGCTCCATCGGCGGCCCGGCCGCGCGCCTGGCCCAGGACTGCATCAGGAAGGTGGAGGTCCTGGAGTACGAGGAGCTGGGCATGGAGGCGGTCTGGCGGATCGAGGTCGAGGACTTCCCCGCGTTCGTCGTCGTCGACGACAAGGGCAACGACTTCTTCACCGACCCCGGCCCCGCCAGGCCCTTCGTCACCTCCATCCCGGTGCGCCCCGGGAGCTGACCCCGGCCGGGACGTAGCTTTGTCCCCATGACTGGGACGAGCGAGAGCGAAAACGGCGAGTACCGGACCGAACACGACTCCATGGGCGAGGTGCGGGTGCCCGCGCACGCCAAGTGGCGGGCGCAGACCCAGCGCGCCGTGGAGAACTTCCCGATCTCGGGCCGGCGTCTGGAGCGTTCCCACATCCAGGCGCTGGCCCGGATCAAGCAGGCCGCGGCGAAGGTCAACGCCGAGCTCGGGGTCCTGGACGAGGAGAAGGCCCGGGCGATCGCCGAGGCGGCCGCCGAGGTCGCCGAGGGGCACTGGGACGACCACTTCCCGGTGGACGTCTTCCAGACCGGCTCCGGCACCTCCTCCAACATGAACATGAACGAGGTCGTCGCCACCCTCGCGAGCGAGCGGCTGGGCGCCCCGGTGCACCCCAACGACCACGTCAACGCCAGCCAGTCCTCCAACGACGTCTTCCCCTCCTCCATCCACATCGCCGCCACCGCCGCCGTCACCGCGGACCTGGTCCCGGCGCTGGAGCACCTGGCGGCGGCGCTGGAGCGCAAGGCCGCCGAGTTCGCCGGGGTGGTCAAGTCCGGCCGCACCCATCTGATGGACGCCACGCCCGTCACCCTCGGCCAGGAGTTCGGCGGCTACGCCGCGCAGGTGCGGTACGGGGTGGAGCGGCTGCGCGCCTCGCTGCCGCGGCTGGCGGAGCTGCCGCTGGGCGGCACCGCGGTGGGCACCGGCATCAACACCCCGCCCGGCTTCTCGGCCGCGGTGATCGCGGAGGTGGCCCGTACCACCGGGCTGCCGCTGACCGAGGCCCGCGACCACTTCGAGGCGCAGGGGGCCCGCGACGCCCTGGTGGAGACCTCCGGACAGCTCCGGACGGTCGCCGTCGGCCTGACCAAGATCTGCAACGATCTGCGCTGGATGGCGTCGGGCCCGCGCACCGGGCTGGCCGAGATCCGGCTGCCGGACCTCCAGCCCGGTTCCTCGATCATGCCCGGCAAGGTCAACCCGGTGATCCCCGAGGCCGTCCTGATGGTCGCCGCCCAGGTGACGGGCAACGACGCCACGGTGGCGGCGGCCGGGGCGTCCGGCAACTTCGAGCTGAACGTGATGCTCCCGGTGATGGCGCGCAACCTGCTGGAATCCGTCCGGCTGCTCGCGAACGCCTCCCGGCTGCTGGCCGACCGCACGGTCGACGGCATCGAGGCGGACGCCGGGCGCGCCCGCGAGTACGCGGAGTCCTCCCCCTCCGTGGTCACCCCGCTGAACAGGTACATCGGCTACGAGGAGGCCGCGAAGGTCGCCAAGCGGTCCCTGGCGGAGCGGAAGACGATCCGCGAGGTGGTCCTGGAGTCCGGTTACGTGGAGCGGGGCGACCTCACCCGGGAGCAGCTCGACGAGGCGCTGGACGTGCTCCGCATGACCCGGCCCTGACCCCCGTTCCCGTCCGCCGCTGCGTCCGCCGGCCCGTCCGCCGGCCCGGAGCGGCGGACGGGGCGGACCCCGGTCGGCGCGGACTAATATCCGCCCATGACGGCGGACACGGCGGAGCACACGGAAACGGCGGGCGGCCCCCGCTGGCGGCCCGGAGAGCACATCCTGTGGCGCTACCGGGCCAACGGAGGCACCGCCCCGCACATCTGCCGCCCGGTGACCGTCGTCCGCGACACCCCCGGGCTGCTCGCCGTCTGGGTGGCCCCCGGCACCGTCTGTGTCCGGCCGCGGCTCGCCGACGGCACCCCCGTGCACCGGGAACCGCTCGCCACCCGCTACACCAAGCCGCGCACCACCGTGCGCTCGCGCTGGTCCGGCACCGGTGTGCTCAAGCTCGCACGGCCCGGCGAGCCCTGGTCGGTGTGGCTGTTCTGGGAGCGGGACTGGCGTTTCCGGAACTGGTACGTGAACCTGGAGGAGCCGCTGCGCCGCTGGGCGGGCGGGGTCGACTCCGAGGACCACTTCCTGGATCTCGCCGTCCACCCCGACCGCAGCTGGGAGTGGAAGGACGAGGACGAGTTCGCGCAGGCGCGGCGGGTCGGCCTGCTGGACGCCGACGGGGCCGCGCGGGTGCGGGCCGCGGGACGGCGGGCCGTGGCGGCGGTCCGCTCCTGGGACAGCCCGTTCCGGGACGGCTGGGAGGACTGGCGCCCCGACCCCGCCTGGCGGATTCCCCGGCTGCCGGGCGACTGGGACCGGTCCCCGGACCCGGACGGCCGAGAGGGCTGGTGAGGGCGCCCCCGCGTCTCGCATGATGGCCTTGGGCATTCGGTGAAACCCAGCCGTTTCCCCGGGCGGCCGGCCGTAGGATCACCCCGACCTCCGCAAACCCTCAGCCGCATCGGAAGTCCCGGTCCTCACAAAGGACATGGCGCACGTCCGTGAGAGGAGCCCCAGACGTGAGCACCACAGAAGGCAACCAGGCGTACACGGAAGGCGACCGGGCGGCGATCGATCGCGCCGGGCAGGCCGACGCCTTCGACGCCATCGGCGACCGCTACGACGAGGCGTTCCCGCACAAGGAGGGGCAGCTCGCCGCGGGCGCCTGGCTGGCCGGGCAGCTGCCCGCCGGATCGCGGGTGCTGGACGTCGGCTGCGGCACCGGGGTCCCCACGGCACGCCAGCTCTTCGAGGCCGGGCACCGGGTCACGGGCATCGACATATCCCCCGGGATGCTCAAGCTCAGCCGGGACAACGTCCCCGGTGCCGAGTTCCACCGGATGGACATCGCCGATCTGGAGAACCACGACCTGGGGCCCTTCGACGGCATCACCGCCTTCTTCGCCCTGCTGATGCTGCCCAGGGACGAGATCCCCGTCGCCCTGCGCATGCTGCACGGACAGCTCAACCCCGGCGGGGTGCTGGCACTGGGTATGGTCGAAGCGGATGTGGACGACTTCGCGATTCCGTTCCTGGGCAATACGATCCGGGTATCCGGCTATCTACGGGACGAACTGCGCCAGGTGGTGCGCGACGCGGGCTTCGAGATCGCCGGGGAGGAGTCGTTCACGTACGCACCGGCCAGCACGGACGTCCCCCCCGAGATCCAGATCTTCCTGCACTGCCGACGCTCCTAGCCCTCGAACAGCCCTCGAAGCGCTGGGCACGCCCGATGCGCGGCCCCGGACGGATGGAAACCCAACGCGTGACGGAGTACCCGACCCCCCAGCAGTCCGCCGCCCGGCCGACGGGCGGCGGCGCGCGGACGGCCGCGCCCGTGGCCGGCCGTACCGGGACCGCGCCCGCCGCGCTTCCCGGCTCCCGCGACAGCGACCGCCACCCGCCCGGCCTCACGGCCGCCTCCCAGGACGTCCCGCACAGCGCTCCGGCCCAGCCGCCGGAGGCGGAGCACGCCCAGGACACCGGCCACGCCCGCCCGGCCGGCGGCGCCCCCGAACCGGAACCGGGCGGCCGCAGCCGCCCCGGCACCCCGGAGGACACCGCCCCGGACACCGCGCCCGGCACGGCCGGACACCCCGGCGTACACCCCGGCGGGGACGAGCGGGCCGAGCAGGAGCGGCGCGGCGGCGACCGGCTGCGGTTCGTGGGCGCCGCCACCCGGCGCATCGCCCGCGGCGTGGACCTGGACGAGACCGTGCTCGGTCTGTGCCGGGCCACCGTGCCCGCGTTCGCCGACGCGATCCTGGTCTATCTGCGCGACCCGCTGCCGGTCGGGGACGAGCGCCCCGCCGGTCCCGCCGTGCTGCGGCTGCGCCGTACCGACCGGCTGCCGGACTACGCAGCCCAGCCGCCCGTCCCGGCCGGCGCCGAGGCGGAGGCCTCCGACACCGGCGAGTTCCCGCTGCCGCTGCCGGCCGTCCCGCCGGACGGGACCGGGGGCGGGGCGACGGAGCTGGTCGAGGTGCGCGGCGGCGGCGCGCTGGCCGAGGTGCTGCGCGGGGTGCGGCCGGTGTTCGGCGACGTGCCCACCGCCCGCGGGGCGCTGCCCGAGCTGCTCGGCTCCGGCTGCGAGGTGCCGGGCGGGCGCCGGGTGATCCTGGCCCCGCTGCGCGGCCGGCGCCGGGTGATCGGCGCGGCCGTCTTCCTGCGCCGCCCGGACCGGGCCGTCTTCGACGCCGACGACCTGCTGGTCGCCGCCCAGCTGGCCACCCACACGGCGCTGGGCGTGGACAAGGCGGTGCTCTACGGCCGTGAGGCGTACATCGCCGACGAGCTCCAGCGCACCATGCTCCCCGACGTGCTGCCCCAGCCGGTCGGGGTGACGCTGGCCAGCCGGTACCTGCCGGCCGCCGAGACCGCCCGGGTGGGCGGCGACTGGTACGACGCGATACCGCTGCCCGGTGGCCGGGTGGCCCTGGTCGTCGGGGACGTCATGGGCCACTCCATGACCTCCGCGGCGATCATGGGCCAGCTGCGGACCACCGCGCAGACCCTGGCGGGGCTGGACCTGCCGCCCCAGGAGGTGCTGCACCACCTGGACGAACAGGCCCAGCGCCTCGGCTCCGACCGCATGGCGACCTGCCTGTACGCCGTCTACGACCCGGTCGCGCACCGGATCGTGGTGGCCAACGCCGGGCATCCGCCGCCGGTGCTGCTGTACCGCGACGGCCGGGCGGAGGTACTCCACATCCCCGCCGGCGCGCCCATCGGGGTGGGCGGGGTGGACTTCGAGGCGGTGGAGCTGGACGCCCCCGCCGGGGCCACGCTGCTGCTCTACACCGACGGGCTGGTGGAGTCCCGCCACCGGGACGTGTGGACCGGTATCGAGCAGCTGCGCGAGAAGCTCACCGAGACGGCCGGGCTGACCCGCCCGGACACCCCGCCGCCGCTGGAACCGCTGTGCGACGAGGTGCTGGACATCCTCGGCCCCGGCGACCGGGACGACGACATCGCGCTGCTGGCGGCCCGCTTCGACGGGATCCCGCCCAGCGACGTGGCGTACTGGTACCTCGACCCGCGCGCCCAGACCGCGCGGCAGGCCCGCCGGCTGGCGCGGCGCGCGCTGGAGCGGTGGGACCTGGAGGAGCTGACGGACTCGGTCGAGCTGCTGGTCAGCGAGGTGGTCACCAACGCCGTGCGGTACGCCGAGCGGCCCATCACGCTGCGGCTGCTGCGCACCGACACCCTGCGCTGCGAGGTCGGGGACGACGTGCCGCAGCTGCCCAGGCTGCGGCAGGCGCGGGCCACGGACGAGGGCGGCCGGGGGCTGTACCTGGTCAACCGGCTCGCCCGGCGCTGGGGCGCCACCCGGCTGAGCACCGGCAAGGTGGTGTGGTTCGAGCTCCTGCTGCCCTGAGGACCGGGGATACGCCGGCCCCCGCCGGCCCCCGCCGGCACAGCCCCGGCCGCCGCGGACGCCGCGGACGGCCGGGGGAGCACGGCTCGAAGCCGTTCCGCGTCAGGCCGGGGCGCCCGGACGTTCATGCGCGGTCCCGGGCGAGCAGGCCGTACTCCGGGTTCCGGTCCGCCGTCATGACCGCCGCGGCCGCCCCGGCGGCGGTGTGCGCCCCGGGGGAGAGGGCGGCCCGCGCCCCGGGGGCCGGCTCGGCCGGCACCCGGCGGTTCCGGTCACCCGGCGGGCGGCGGCCGTCCGGCGGGCCGCCCGCCGGACGTTCGCGGAAGGGAATCCCGCCTCCGATGCCACGGCCCGCGGACCGCCGTCCGGAGGGCGGCCAGCGGGTCCCGGATGGAGGCGGAGCAAGGGCCTCCGGTGATACGCCACCGTATGCATAAGCGCGCGCACAGTGGGTAGGCCGGATGCATCGTCTCTCGTACGGCCGCAGCGCGAACCGCCGTGCGCAGCCAGGCGGATCAAGGTGACTCAATCGACAGATCGAACAGCCGTAGCCCGTCGTCAGGAGTAGACCCGTGCTGCCAATGCCGCATCAGTCCCTGCAGGCCGCCGCCGTCCCTGTCCAGCGCACGTCCGCACGGGAACAAGCCGGGCCGTGGCACTCCGAGGCGGTCTGCCGCAGGGACGAGGCCGGGCTGTTCTTCGCGCCCTCCAAGGAGCCCACAGCCGCCCGTCTTTCCCGGGAGCAGGCGGCCAAACGTGTCTGCGCGCGCTGTCCCGTGCTCGTCGACTGCCGTGAGCACGCGCTGCTCCAGCCCGAGCCGTACGGGGTGTGGGGCGGCCTGACGGCGGCCGAGCGCAGGGTGATGCTCGCCCGGCGCCGCCGCCGCGACACCGACGCGGTGCAGCCCGCGCCGGTGTCCCGTATCGCCTGACGGGGCGGGCCGGCCCGTCGCACCGGCGAAGGGCCGGCCCGCCCCGTCAGCTCGCCCGGTCGAAGTCGATGGCGCTGTAGGCGCGGAGCTTCGACAGCCGGTGGGTGGAGTCGATCAGCCGGATCGTGCCGGACTTCGACCGCATCACCAGCGACTGGGTGGCGGCGGTCTCCCCGCGGTAGCGCACCCCGCGCAGCAGCTCGCCGTCGGTGACCCCGGTGGCGACGAAGAAGACGTTGTCGCCGCTGACCAGGTCGTCGGTGGTCAGCACCCGGTCCAGGTCGTGGCCCGCGTCCAGTGCCCGGTGCCGCTCCTCGTCGTCCTTCGGCCACAGCCTGCCCTGGACGACACCGCCCAGGCACTTGATCGCGCAGGCCGAGATGACTCCCTCCGGCGTGCCGCCGATCCCCAGCAGCAGATCGACACCGGTGCCCTCCCGGGCGGCCATGATCGCACCCGCGACGTCGCCGTCCGCGATGAACTTGATCCGGGCGCCCGCCTCCCGGACCTCCTTCACGACGCCGTCGTGCCGGGGCCGGTCGAGGATCACCACCGTGACGTCCTCCGGGGAGCGGCCCTTGGCCTTGGCCACCCGGCGGATGTTGACCGCGGGCGGGGCCGTGATGTCGACGAACTCCGCCGCCTCCGGGCCGGTGACCAGCTTGTCCATGTAGAACACGGCGCTGGGGTCGAACATCGAGCCGCGCTCGGCCACCGCCAGTACCGACACCGCGTTGCCCATGCCCTTGGCCGTCAGCGTCGTGCCGTCCACCGGGTCCACGGCCACGTCGCACTCCGGGCCGGTCCCGTCGCCCACCCGCTCGCCGTTGTAGAGCATCGGGGCCTCGTCCTTCTCCCCCTCCCCGATGACGACCACGCCGTTCATCGAGACGGTGGAGACCAGGGTGCGCATGGCCTTCACGGCGGCGCCGTCCGCGCCGTTCTTGTCACCGCGGCCGACCCAGCGGCCCGAGGCCATGGCGCCCGCCTCGGTCACCCGGACGAGTTCGAGGGCGAGGTTGCGGTCGGGAGCCTCGGGGCTGACTTCGAGCTGGGAGGGGAGATGGTGGTGATCGGTCATCGTGACGCACCTTTCTGCACGTCTGTACGGCGTCCGAACGCGACGGCCGTTTGAGGGTGCTCCGACCTTATCGAGGGACTTGTCAAGTGAGCAGGGTGCCCCACGGATGAGCGCTCATGCCGCCTTCGGGGGGTGCCGCTCCGGACCGGTGCCGGGATGGGGGACCATGGGAGGGTGGCAAGCAGCAAGCGCGGCAGACAGACGGCACGGGACATGGTGCTGTCGATGCTGGTGGTCCTCCTGGGCGCCGGCATCGCGTACCTGTTCATCCCGCACGACGACTCCCTGGACCCGGTCCGCCCGATCAGCTACGACGTGGAGCTGGTCACGGCCCGGCGCGCGGCGCCGTACCCGGTGGCCGCGCCGGTGGGGCTGCCCGCGGACTGGCGGGCCACCTCGGTGGACTACGAGGCGCAGAGCGACCAGGGGGCCGTGTGGCATCTGGGCTTCATGGATCCGGACAACGAGTACGCGGCCGTCAAGCAGAGCGACGGCAGGCCGGAGAAGTTCATCACGAAGGTCACCCACGGGGCGGAGCCGACCGGGCGGAACCGGACGGCCGGCGGCGAGGAGTGGGAGCACTACGAGGGACCGAAGTACGACGCGCTGGTGCGGCGGGAGCCCGGGGTGACCACGGTGGTCACGGGCACCGCGCCGCTCGGCAGCCTCACCCGGCTGGCCGCCGCGCTCGAGACCTCGGAAGGCTGAGCGGGCTTGAGAGGGCGCTGAGAGGGCTGATCGGCGGCGGCCGGGACGGCGGGAGCCGGGCCGGGTGTCAGACGGTGGTGACGACGTCCTCGTAGGCCGGCCGCGGCGACCGGGGGCGGTAGGAGCCGGGGCCGGGCCGGCCGATGTTGACCACGGCCAGCACCTTGTGGCGGCCGTCGCCGAAGAACTCCTTGTCGATGCCCTCGGCGTCGAAGCCGGTCATCGGGCCGGCGGCCAGCCCGGCGGCGCGGATGCCGACGATGAGGTAGCCGAGCTGGATCGCGGCGTTGAAGGAGCCGGTCCTCTCACGGACCGGGAGCTCGGAGAAGAACCGGTCCTTCAGGCCCGGAGCGTGCGGGAGCAGCTCCGGCAGCCGCTCGTGGAAGTCGAGGTCCACCGAGACGATCGCGGTCAGCGGCGCGGCCGCGGTCTTGGCCCGGTTGCCCTCGCTCAGCAGCGCCACCAGCCGCTCCCGGGCTTCGGGGGAGCGGACCAGGGTGAGGCGCAGGGGCGACTGGTTGAAGGCGGTCGGCCCGTACTTCACCAGGTCGTGGACCGCCCGGAGCTGCTCGTCGGTCACCGGTTCGTCGGTGAAGGCGTGGGCGGTGTGCGCCTCACGGAAGAGCAGGTCCTGGGCGGCGGCGTCGAGGGCCAGGCTCACGGGGGCCTCCGGGTGGGGTCGGAAAAACTGCTGAAACGTGCACCAACCACCCTAAAGGTGAGCGCTCAACCATTCAACCGCCGACCCGGTCACACGGCGGCGGTCACACGGCGGCGGTCACATCCCCGGCGCCTCGTCCTCCGTCTCCCCGGCCCCGTCCGTCTCCCCGGCCCCGTCCGCCTCCCCGGCCGCTCCGCCGGGCGGTCCGTCGTCCTCCGCGGCCAGCGCCGCGTCCAGCCGGGCCCGGGCACCCTCCAGCCGGCGGCGGCAGACCGCGGCCAGCTCCTCGCCGCGCTCCCACAGCGCGAGCGACTCCTCCAGCGTCGAGCCGCCCGCCTCCAGGCGGCGGACCACCGCGATCAGTTCGTCACGCGCCTGCTCGTAGCCCGGCTCCCCGGCCGGCGGGGTACTCGTGTCCGTCATGCGCCCCAGCCTAGAGCCGGTGTCGGACAACCCCGGGACATCCCCGCACGCCCTGTACGGCCCGCACGCCGCGGTCCGCTCACCCGTCCTCCGCCGCCCGCTCATCCGTCTGCCGCGCGACCACCCGCAACTCGCCCTCGGCGAGCCGGGCACGCAGCTCCTCGCCGTCCGCCACCTCCTCCGCCGCCCGCACCACGCTCCCGTCGGCCCGCCGCAGCACCGCGTAGCCCCGCTTGAGCGTCGCCGCGGGCGAGAGCGCGACGACCCGGGCGGTGGTGTGCTCCAGCTCCGCCTCGGCCCGCGCCAGCAGATGCCCGAAGGTGCGGCGGCCCCGCTCCAGCAGCGCCCCGACCTGCTCCTCGCGCTCGGTGACCATGGTGTACGGCCGGGCCAGCACCGGACGGCTCACCGTGTCGGCCAGCCCCCGCTCCTGCCGCTCCAGCAGCACCTCCACCGCCCGCCGCGCGCGCTCGCCGAGCTGCCGCACCCGCTCCAGCTCCTCGCGCACGTCCGGGACGACGTCCTTGGCGGCGTGCGTGGGCGTCCGGGCGCGCAGATCGGCCACCAGGTCCAGCAGCGGGGTGTCCGGCTCGTGCCCGATGGCCGAGACCACCGGGGTGACGCAGCCGGCCACCGCCCGCACCAGCTGCTCGTCGGAGAACGGCAGCAGGTCCTCGACACTGCCGCCGCCCCGGGCCACGATGATCACGTCCACCGCCGGATCGGCGTCCAGCTCCCGTACCGCCTCGATCACCTGCGGCACCGCGTGCACCCCCTGCACCGCCACATTGCGCACCGCGAAGCGGACGGCGGGCCAGCGCTGCCGGGCCGTCTCCAGCACGTCCCGCTCGGCGGCCGAGGCACGGCCGGTGACCAGTCCGATCAGCGCCGGCAGGAAGGGCAGCGGCTTCTTCCGCTCGGCCGCGAACAGCCCCTCGGCGGCCAGCGACTTCTTCAGCCGCTCCAGCCGCGCCAGCAGCTCGCCGACCCCGACCGGCCGGATCTCCGCGGCCCGCAGCGAGAGCTGGCCGCGCGGCGCGTACCACTCCGGCTTGCCGTGCACCACCACCCGGGCGCCCTCGCCCACCGCGTCCGCCACCTGGTCGAAGACACCGCGGAAGCAGGTCACGGTGATCGAGATGTCGTACGAGGGATCGCGCAGGGTCAGGAACACCACGCCCGCGCCGGGCCGCCGGGACAGCTGGGTGATCTGCCCCTCGACCCATACGGCGCCGAGCCGGTCGATCCATCCGCCGATCAGCCGCGACACCTCGCCGACGGGGACCGGCGCCTCGGGCGACGTGTTGAGAGCCATGCGAGGAGGCTAGCCGTCCGCTCCGACAGCCCGACAGCCCGACAGCCCGACAGCCCGACAGCCCGACAGCCCCGCCGGAGCGGCACCTGCCCCGGTGCCCCGCGGTCCGGCCCGTACGATGGCCCCATGACTGCTACGACCGCACGCCGGGTCCTGCTCGCCTCGCCCCGCGGCTACTGCGCGGGCGTCGACCGCGCGGTGATCGCCGTCGAGAAGGCACTGGAGCAGTACGGCGCGCCGATCTACGTCCGTCACGAGATCGTCCACAACAAGTACGTCGTGCAGACCCTGGAGAAGAAGGGAGCGATCTTCGTCGACGAGACGGAGGAGGTCCCCGAGGGCTCCATCGTGATGTTCTCCGCGCACGGCGTGGCGCCGATCGTGCACGAGGAGGCCGAGCGGCGGAGACTGGCGACCATCGACGCGACCTGCCCGCTGGTCACCAAGGTCCACAAGGAGGCGGTCCGCTTCGCCCAGGAGGACTACGACATCCTCCTGATCGGCCATGAGGGGCACGAGGAGGTCATCGGCACCTCCGGCGAGGCCCCCGACCACATCACCGTCGTCGACGGCCCGCAGGACGTGGCGGGCGTCACCGTCCGCGACGAGTCCAGGGTCGTCTGGCTCTCCCAGACCACCCTGTCCGTTGACGAGACCATGGAGACCGTCGACCGGCTCAAGGAGAAGTTCCCGAAGCTGGTCTCCCCGCCCAGCGACGACATCTGCTACGCCACGCAGAACCGGCAGATCGCGGTCAAGCAGCTGGGCGCCGACTCCGACCTGGTGATCGTCGTCGGCTCGCAGAACTCCTCGAACTCCAAGCGGCTCGTCGAGGTCGCCCTCGGCGCCGGAGCCCGGGACGCCCACCTGGTGGACGGCGCCGGCGAGATCGACGAGGCCTGGCTGGAGGGCGTCACCACGGTCGGCGTCACCTCCGGCGCCTCCGTCCCCGACGTACTGGTCGAGGAGGTCCTGGAGTGGCTGGCCGGGCGGGGCTACGCGGACGTGGAGATCGTCAAGGCGGCCGAGGAGACCATCACCTTCTCGCTGCCCAAGGAGCTGCGCCGGGACCTGCGTGCCGAGGCGGCGCGGAAGGCCGCC
Source organism: Streptomyces carminius (assembly GCF_002794255.1). Taxonomy (GTDB): domain Bacteria; phylum Actinomycetota; class Actinomycetes; order Streptomycetales; family Streptomycetaceae; genus Streptomyces; species Streptomyces carminius. The sequence continues at coordinate 39,423 of NZ_PGGW01000057.1, read as the reverse complement.
GGCTGAACCGTACGGGCCGCCCGGACGGCACGGCCCCGTCCGGGCGGGGCTAACCGGCCGGACCGGACCGGGCGGCGGCCCGGTCGGCGTCCTTCCGGTCCGGGCCCTCCCGGTCCGCCCGGCCGTCCCGGTCCGCGGGTGCGGCCCGTCTGCGGGCGGCACCGCGGTGGCGGACGAGGACGACCGCCACCGCGGTCAGTGTGCCGCCGTACACCCATCCGGCGTTGACGGCCAGCACGGTCACCAGCTCCACCAGCAGGCCGGCCGCTCCGTCCGCCTCGTCGCCGAGGAACAGCGCCCCGGCGGTGAACGCGATCGGTGCCGCGACCGGCGCGGCGAGCAGCTCCGCGGGGCGTACCCACAGCGCGCACACGGCGCTGACCAGCACGAAGCAGATCCCGTAGACGGCGGGATCGCCGCCCAGCAGCAGCGCGTCCAGCCCGCCGGCCGCCGTCATCGCCCCGACGGCCAGCAGCCCGCAGCCGAGCCCGGTGAGCCGTGCTCCGGACGGCCGGGGGGGCCGGGGAGGCCGGGGCGCTCCGGAGGAGGCGGACCGGTCCGCCCGGTGCCGCCGACGGTCGCGGGGCGCGTGCGCGCTGTGTTGCTCCACCGCACCAACGTAGGACGCCGACCGCCCCGGAGCGGGGCACGGACACGCCCTGCCAGCCCTTCGGGTGCCCGTAGACTGGTGGATCGGCCCACTCCCGGGCCGGTCCACCAAGATCCTCTCGCTTACGGGAAGTCGCCACGTGTCGCTCACGATCGGAATCGTCGGCCTGCCCAATGTCGGCAAGTCGACCCTGTTCAACGCCCTGACCAAGAACGACGTGCTGGCGGCCAACTACCCGTTCGCCACCATCGAGCCGAACATCGGCGTCGTCGGCGTCCCCGACACCCGGCTGGCGAGGCTCGCGGAGATCTTCGGCTCGGAGCGTGTCGTTCCGGCGACCGTGGACTTCGTCGACATCGCGGGCATCGTGCGCGGTGCCAGCGAGGGCGAGGGGCTGGGCAACAAGTTCCTGGCGAACATCCGCGAGTCGGACGCGATCTGCCAGGTCATCCGCGCCTTCGAGGACGAGAACGTCGTCCATGTGGACGGCCGGGTCTCACCGGCGGGCGACATCGAGACCATCAACACCGAGCTGATCCTCGCCGACCTCCAGACGATCGAGAAGGTCCTGCCGCGGCTCCAGAAGGAGTCCCGGATCAAGAAGGACGTCCAGCCCAAGGTGACGGCGGTCGAGGAGGCCCAGGCGATCCTGGAGGAGGGCCGGACCCTGTTCTCGGCGGGCTTCGTCCAGGGCTCGGAGCGGGCCGCCCTCCTGCACGACCTGCACCTGCTCACCACCAAGCCGTTCCTCTACGTCTTCAACGTCGACGAGGACGAGCTGGTGGACGAGGACTACAAGGAGGAGCAGCGCAAGCTGGTCGCCCCGGCCGAGGCGATCTTCCTCAACGCCAAGCTGGAGTCGGACCTCGCCGAGCTGGACGAGGCCGACGCCCTCGAACTGCTCCAGTCGGTCGGCCAGGACGAGCCGGGCCTGGCCACCCTGGCCCGCGTCGGCTTCGACACCCTGGGCCTGCAGACGTATCTGACGGCCGGCCCCAAGGAGGCCCGCGCCTGGACGATCCGGAAGGGCGCCACGGCCCCGGAGGCGGCCGGGGTGATCCACACCGACTTCCAGAAGGGCTTCATCAAGGCCGAGGTCATCTCCTTCGCGGACCTCATCGAGGCGGGCTCGGTCGCCGAGGCCCGCGCCCGGGGCAGGGCGCGCATGGAGGGCAAGGACTACGTCATGCAGGACGGCGACGTGGTGGAGTTCCGCTTCAACGTTTAGCCGTCTCGCGGGATCGCCCCCCTGATCTGCATATGCGCAGGTCAGGGGGCTGTTCGCTGCTCGGATTCGTTCGTTGCGGCGGAACGTTCGGGATCTGGGGTCGGGAGATGGGATGCAGCGTTTTTGCAGGCCGGGGCAGTGCTGGATGGTAGTTGAAGCTGGGCGGGGTTTCCGATGGCTGGATCTTGGCTGGTTCGTCCCGGCCTGGTGAAGCCTTCGCATCGGGAGCTGAGTTTCCTCACGTGACAGCCCGCCGGCCATGCGACGACCCCAGGAGCGGCACCGGCTCACCGTGCCGGAGGCACTCCGGCACGGGGCGGACGCTTGAGCCCACTGCACCGCAGTGGTGGGTCGCGCGTCGTTCGGAAGGCGAGGACGCATGCTGTATATCCATGGTAGATTCTGGATATATGGAAAGGGGTGGAGTATATGGGGAAGACGCTGATCGAGCTTGATGAGCAGGCGCTCGCCGCGGCACAGCGGGCTTTTGGGACGAAGACGAAGAAGGACACGGTCAACCGCGCCCTCCGTGAGGTCAGTGACCGGGTCAAGCGTCACGAGGCGCGCTTGACGGCCGAGGGGATGGCGGCTGAGGCTCTGGATCTGGATGTCCTGTTGGACAAGTCGCGGTACCGTCCCGGCTCCGCGGCGGCTGACGGGGATCGGGCTGCGTGAACTACTTGGCCGACACGTCTGCGGTGGCGCGTTTCCTGCAGCATGGTGCGGACGCGTGGGGGTGGGGGGAGGCGCTGGACTCCGGGTTGGTCGGCATGTGTGAGATCACCGAGTTGGAGGTGCTTCGGTCTGCACGGTCGTCCGGCCACCACCAGCAGATGCAGCGGCATCTGAACGGGTTCTATGCCTGGGCGCCGATCCCGGATGACGTTTACCAGCGCGCGCGTGAGGTTCAGCAGATTCTTGTCGGGCACGGTGAGCACCGCAGCGCCGGACCGGTGGACCTGCTCGTTGCCGCCGTCGCCGAGTTGTCCGGTCTTGTGTTGCTGCACTGCGGCCGGGACTTCGAGGCGCTCGCCCGGCATACGGGTCAGCGCACCGTGATGCTCACGGATCGCGGCCGGTCTTGACCGTGCCCTCGTGTGGCGCGGTGGACCGAGCTGCCCGGAGCCGCCGCGACGTTGTTCCGGCTGCTGGATCCTGGCTGGACCGTGATCAAGATCTCGGGGTTTTCGCAGGTCGTCGTGGTGCCGTCGATGTTCCGCTTCAACGTTTAGTCCACGCCGTGGCGTAAGTTATTCGTTGGCAAAACAGCAGCTCAGATGGAGTCGTGTCATCCAGATCGCGACCCCGTCTCCGTGCCCGTGCCGGATCGGTGCTGGGTGATCCTGCTCTTCGTCACCCGCGCCTGGACGGCGGACGGCACCTGGGACCGCGTCCACGACGCGCTGCGGGAGAGGGCGCGGGCCGCCGACGGGCGGGATCCGCAGCCCTCGGCGGCCGTACTGGACTCGCAGTCCGCCCGGACCAGCGAGGGCGGTGAGGCGATCGGGTTCGACGCGGGCAAGCGGGTGCGCGGGCGCAAGCGTCATCTGCTGGTGGACACCTGCGACCTGGTCCCCAAAGCGGTGGTGCACTCGGCCTCGATACAGGACCGGGCCGGAGCCGAACTGGTACTCGGCGGCGTCCGCCGACGCTTTCCACTGCTGGGGCCGGTGTGGGTGGACGGCGGCTACGTCAATGCGGTCGACGCCCGGCTGGTGGGCTGGGCCGCCAAGAACGAGCGCCTGGAACTGATGGTCGTGCCGCGCGACGCGGACGTGAAAGGCTTCCGGGTACTGCCCCGCAGGTGGGTGGTGGAGTGGACATTTTCCTGGCTGGGACGGTGCAGAAGGTCGGCCCGGGACTACGAGCGCAGGACCGCGCGCGCCGAAGCGATGATCAAGGCGGCCATGATCCGGCTCATGCCCGCCCGGCTGGCCGGCGAGGACATCGAGCCACACGGCCCGATCGAGACCGAGGCAGCCCGACACCTTGTCGAAGACCTCAACAGCGAAGATCAGTCATCTGGTTACGCAGCACTTTCCGGACCGGGATGGCCGGGTGGCATGCGCAGTCGTGCCGGGTTCTGCTCACCCTGCCGCGCTACCTTGCGATAGCCGTACGCTCCTCCGCCGATGAGGAAGCGGCGCAGGTTCGAGACCTTTCAGGATCCCGCGATTAATTCAGTTTATTTCTCGCCAGGTCTCTTCCCCGACAACCCATCGGATAATTCGCAGAAGTATCTTCCTTGCTCTCTCCGACAAGTTCTTGGCGAAGTTCTTCAGCTGGATGTAGGACTGCTGGGAAAAAGATACGTAGGTGAATCCGCACAGTAGCCATGGGAAAGAAATGAGGACTGCGTCGGTAATCGGGTCCCCGGAGCCCGACAGGTACGGCAGGGAGGCGATAAGGAAAGAAGAAAGCGCAATCCCGGAAAAAGCTGTAAGGGCGGAGCTCCGCGCAACAATGACTGCCGCCAGGCCTGCCAGTAACATGCTCGGCGCCATCTGGCGTACATCGATTTGATGCTGCGCCAGAAGTGTTCCGAGAGGCGCTGAGCAGAGTGCAGTGGAGAGGAAAGCGACACGCCATGGTGCGAACAGTGTCCGTACATTTTCCGGTCTGGCGAGGACAGGTTCTCCCTCGCATGGAGGGAAGGCCGGCGAGGAACGCTGATGAGGAGGCGAGGTGAGGTCCACTCGGGGGATGCGAAGGTAGGGGAGCAGCAGCATGATGTGGCGCTTCCTGCGGAGGGCGCTGTCGGCGATGTGCCACTCGTTTGACGTCTGCCGGCCGCAGAAACTTGTGGCTTCCAGCACCCAGGTCATCAGGACGAACATGATTCCAAAGGTGTATGCATAGGCGACCCCCGAGAGTGCCAGCGTGCTGAGTACAGGTTCCCCGGCGGCGTGGAGACCGACCAAGAAACGGATTGCGTAACCTGCCCCGACGACGCTCCACAAGAGTCGTGCTGCGATGTTGCTGTGTTTCTCGGTGTCACGAAGTCGCTCGTACAGCAGCGCGATGCCCAAAACCAGTAGAATCAGAGACAGGGTGGCGACTGTCTGATCCAGGATGAACCCGAGTGCAAGAGAAGCGGAGAGTCGAAGAATGGCCACGAACAGACTCGCGCCTATAATGAACCGGGCATGTGCCGGTGACTCCACCTGAGGCAGGCGAAAACGGGAACCGGATTGAGGGTGGTTCAGATCGTCCTTGAGGCCCCGGATGTCGTTCCACTGATACCTGGCCGAGTACACCAGGTACTCGGTGATGAGCAGGTGTACGGCCATGGAAGTCCAGTCGTACTCTTTTCCATTTGCCCAGGACGCAAGAATGAAGACCAGCGGAACGAAGAGCCACTTGATCCAGTCCTCGGGTCGCGGGAGTATCAGGTATGAAACAAGGCTGCGCCCTTCCGTGTTCATAGCGGCGCCCTCGAACATGGAGTCCCCTTGTCGAGAGGCAAAACCTTTCGCGGCGCGAATGAAGGTCCGTCTCGCACCCAGAGTGACAGAGACGACACTTAGAAACAGAACAGTGAACGAGATTCCATAGCCGGTCAACATGCCCATGCGGTAGGCGTGGGGAAGCTTGAGTGCTATGTAAAGCGTCAGACCGCCGAATGTGAAGAACGCGATCAGCATCGTTATGATTGTCAAGAACCTGTGGCCGATGCGCCCTCTGCGCAGCGAGGTGATTTCCAGCAGAATTCCTGTGTGTGAGGCTGGTCCGATGTTGGCGATGGCTGTGAGCTGCTTCAGAGGAGCCTGCGCGTACTCTCTCAGCTCTTTCTCCAGTGCTCGCATGTAGTAACTTCGCACTGCGGCGGATGCGCCGGTCAACTGGAGAACGGCAAGAACTCCGAGAGGGACGGCCGGGGCGCCTGCGAGGAAGATGTGAGGTACTTTGGGGGAGCAGCCGTCGTCTTGGCGTAACTGGCATGCTTCGCTCACCAGCGTTGCGATTACCGCTAGGAGCGCAATCGCGACACCGGAGATCGCTGCCTGCATATTCTGGTGAGTTCGTTCGTCCTCGCGTGCCATGGAGTAGTCGAGCAGGAGGACATCGAACCGCCTGCTGTCCTCCTGCGGCGCTGATGTGCTGTCCATGAATACCCTTAGCTTCGGCGACCACTATTACTGGACATGGCTCTCTGCTGGTCCATGGGTTCTGCCCGGGGAACGCGCATCACCAGCGCGAAGACCGTGAGAGTGAGTCTGCCGCATTTCCTTGCCCGGCATGGACCGTTCGTGGAATTGTGACCTTTCCATCGAGGTTGCACTCGTAGCGCTGGAGACGGCGTTGAGGGCGAGCGGCTCACCCTCGGCCGACGTCCCTGCGTACGTCGGTGCCGGCCTCCCCCCAGATGCCGAACCTCCGGTGGTTTCGCCGGGCTTCGACCAGGTGGGCCCTGTGGCTCCGCCTGCCGGGACCGGTCGGCGGAATCGGACGTGGTCGTCCTGCCGGAAGCAGTCCGGGCAAGTGCCGTGGGAGCCGGGCGGCATCCGTGCGGATGCCTGAACACGTGCCGGAATCCGGTGTGGCGGTGGGAGGATGCGGGGGCGTGGAGAAGGGTGGACGGGGTGGGGCGCGGTGAACGGAACGTGGTGGCGAGAGGGGCGCGGCTGCACGAGGCGGCGCTGTCGGTGGTCGGCGACCACGGCAAGGCCGTCGAGGCGGTACGGGCGGCCCTGAAACCGATCCAGGACTCGGCGGTGGCACGGGAGCTTGATGCCATCCCCGTCGCCCGGTTGCAGGACGTCACCGAAGGACGGCTGCGCCTGGGCAGCGTCGAGAGGAGCGGACTGCGCACGGTCGGCCGGGTACTGGAAGCGGGCCCCTACCGGTTGCTCCAGATCCCCGGGGTCGGCCGACGCACCGTTGACCAGGTCCTCGCCGCCGCTCGCCGGTTGTCCGAGGCCGCACACGAAACGGTGGCCGTCCACATCGACGTGGACCGGCCGGAGCCGCGGACCACCGCGCTCGTCACGGCTCTGCACGTGCTGGTGGAGGCCGGCCCGGACGCCCGGCGCGCGGTCGACACGGCGGCCGGCCTGTCGAGACGACTGGGTCCGCTGTTGGCCGCCGCCGGGCCCGCCGCCGGGCGGCTGAGGATGCTGCTGGCCGGCCGGGAGAAGAAATCCCGTGCGCTGGCGGCGGTCGCGGAGATCCGGTCGGTGGTGGACGAGGCGGACCAGGCGGGTGTCCCCGGGCTGTTCGCCCAGACATCGGTGGATCTGCTGCGAGGGCCTTCGTCCGACATCGCGGCCTGGGTCGACTTCGAACTGCGCTCTGCCGAGTACTACAGCCTGCTTGCCGAGATCTCCGGCCGTGCGCCCGACGCGGCTGCTGCCGAGGGGTTCCTGCCCGAGGAGATCGCGGAGCGGGTTCGGGGCCAGCAACTCGACGACTCCCACCGCCGGGTCTCCCTGCGCGGCTACCAGGCGTTCGGTGCCCGGTTCGCCTTGGCGCAGCGCAAGGTGATGCTCGGCGATGAGATGGGCCTCGGCAAGACCATTCAGGCAATAGCAGCCTTGACTCATCTGGCTGCCGAGGGGCAGAGCCACTTCATGGTCGTCTGCCCGGCGAGCGTCCTGGTGAACTGGACGCGCGAGATCGAGGCCCGCAGCACCTTGCGTGTCATGGTCCTGCACGGCCCGGACCGGCAGTACGCGTTCGCCGACTGGAAGGGGCGGGGCGGGGTGGGTGTGACCACCTTCGACGCGCTGCGCGGATTCCCCGCCCCGGGCGGCGGAGAGGTCGGCATGCTCGTGGTGGACGAAGCGCACTCCGTGAAGAATCCGGAGGCTCTGCGCTCCCAGGCCGTGGCTCAGTGGGCGGAGCGCTGCGAGCGCACGCTCTTCATGACCGGCACCCCGATGGAGAACCGGGTCGCCGAGTTCCGCAATCTGGTGCGGATGCTGGACCCCGGCCTGGCGGAATCCCTCGGTGACCGGGACGCGCCGGCCGGGTCCACGGCCTTCCGCAGGGCCGTCGCACCGGTCTACCTGCGGCGCAACCAGGAGGACGTGCTGACGGAGCTGCCCAGCCTCCAGCACACGGACGAGTGGGAGGAACTGAGCGCCGCTGACGAGGCGGCCTACCGCGAAGCCGTGCGCGACGGCAACTTCATGGCGATGCGCAGGGCCGCGTACACGCACCCCGGGAAGTCGGCCAAACTGGGCCGACTGCGGGAGATCGTCCGGGAGGCCGGCGAGAACGGGCAGAAGACGGTGGTCTTCTCCTACTTCAAGGACGTACTGAGTACGGTGCGGGAAGCGCTCGTCGCCGGTTCCGTCGGCGGTGCCCCGGTGCTCGGCCCGCTCACCGGAAACGTACCGGCCGGACGGCGGCAGCAGGTCGTCGACGACTTCGCGGCCGCCCCGGGGCCCGCGGTGCTGCTGGCGCAGATCCAGGCAGCGGGCATAGGTCTCAACATGCAGGCCGCCTCCGTCGTCATCATCTGCGAACCCCAGATCAAGCCGACCGTCGAGCACCAGGCGGTGGCTCGGGCCCACCGCATGGGTCAGGTCAGGCCGGTCCGGGTGCACCGCCTCCTGGCCACGGGGGGAGTGGACGAGCGCATGGTGAGGATGCTGGAGAACAAGACCCGCCTGTTCGATGCCTACGCCCGCCGCAGTGCCGTGGCGGAGGCCACCCCGGACGCGGTCGACGTGTCGGACACCGAGCTGGCCCGGCGGATCGTGGAGGAGGAACAGGCACGCCTGGGTATGGCGGGCGAGGGGCGGGCGGAGTCCGAGTGAACCGGGCCGAGGGAACGGCCGGCCCGGTGGATGTCTCCCGTCGGGGACGAGACCGGTGCGCCGGTGCTCCGTCCTGCGAGTGCCGAAGGTTCTGACCGGGCGTCGGCGCATGCGCCGACGCCCGGTCAGGGGCCGAACGTCCTAGGAGGTCGTCGACCGCTCTCGACGCCGGCGGCGGAGCGCGCGGGATCGCCGGTACCGGTCGACGAAGAGGGCGGCGGCCGGGGCGAGCGTTGGTCTTGAACGGCCGCGGCTGAGATCGTGCAGTCGCGAGGTAATGCTTGCCTGTACCGCTGCCGCGCGAAGGGACCTGGATCGGAGAGAGGAGCGAGGGGCCGGGACCTCGCCGTCCTCGCCCGCGAGCCAGCGGAGGGGGGCGTCGGGCCGTTGCGCGAGCGCGGTCGCGACACCGACGAGAGAGAACCCGCGCGCTATCACGTCTTCTGCGACCCGTGCCCGTCGGATCCCGCCGGTGAGCATGAGAGGAATCGAAGCGTCCGCGACGAGCTCTCCGGCGAGCTTGAGGAAGTAGGCCTCGCGCTCCAGGGTGCGCTCGTCCGCCGGGTGACCGGCCGTGGCAAGTGACTCGATGCTCCCGCCGGACAGCTCGACGAAGTCGACACTGCCGCCGAGCCACTCGATGACGTGGTGTGCGTCTTCGAGGTCGAAGCCGCCACGTTGGAAATCCGCCGAGTTGAGCTTGACGGCGACGCCGAAACCAGGTGACACGCGCGCGCGGACGGCCGCGACGACGTCGAGGAGCAGCCTGGCACGGTTGCGGAGGGAGCCTCCCCACTGGTCGGTCCGCTTGTTGACCAGCGGGGAGAGGAACTGGGCGAGCAGGTATCCATGCGCGGAGTGGATCTCGACACCGGCGAACCCCGCCTGCTCGGCGAGCTCCGCCGTGACCGCGAAGCGTTCCACGGTGTCCCGGATGTCGCCTGCCGTCATCGGCTCGGGTGCCGGAAAGAGCTTCGAGAGCGGGCCGATGTCCACGGGCACCGCCGAGGGCGCCAGTGCTCGCGAGCCGGTGTCCCGCTGGACGACTCTCCCCGGGTGGTTGATCTGCATCCAGAACGAGCTCTTCTCCGCGGCCGCCGCCCACTCCCGGAAGGGCGCGAGGTCGCCGGCGGCGTCCAGGACGACATCGGCCGGCTGCGCGACGGCCGACCGGTCGACCATGACGTGTCCCGTCAGCATCATGCCCACACCGCCCCTGTCCCAGGTGCGGTAGAGCGTCACGAGCCGGGCGTCGGGATGGCCGCCCCTGCCCGCGAGCTGCTCCTCCATCGCCGCCTTCACGATGCGGTTGGGAAGAGTGATGCCGCAGGGCAGCCGCAGGGGGGAGGCGAACTCCGGAGCGGTGGCCCGCCCGTGGTCCTGGAACCGGGACGTCATCGCTGGAGCACCAGCTTTCCGGTGGCCCGTCCCGCGCGACTCTCCTCGAACGCCGCGGTCACGCCCTCCAGCGTCAGCGGGAAGGAACGGGAGACGTGGACGCGGACCCGGCCGCCCTCGACCAGCTCGTTCACACGCCGCAGAAGGGCCCCGGAGGCCTTGAGGAAGACGGGAACGTACTTTGTTCCCCGCGGACCCGCGCCCCGGACCCTGCGAGCGGTGATCGTCGTCAGGAGCCGGGCCGCGGAGGCGGGTGTGACCACGCCGTCCTCGTCGCGTGCGATCGTCACGAACCGTCCTCCCGGACGCAGGACCCGCCGCGCCCGTGTCCACTGCTCGCGTCCGCCGACGCAGTCGACCACCACGTCGAACGAGTCCGCGCCGAAGCCGGCCGACAGATCGGTCGCGTTCCTGTCGATGACCTCGTCCGCTCCCAGGGACCGCACGAACCCCTGGTTGCGCGCGCCGGCGACACCGAGTACGAAGGCCCCGGCCGCACGTGCCATCTGGACGGCGAAGTGGCCGACGCCTCCGGACGCCCCGATCACCGCGACACGGGTTCCGGCCGCGACCTGGCCGCGGTCCAGGCAGGTCATCGCTGTCTGCGCCGCAAGCGGGACCGCGGCGGATTCGGCGAAGTCCAGCCCTGCCGGTGCGTGGGCGAGCAACCGCGAGTGCACATTGACGTACTCCGAGGCGCCACCTCCGTCGATCTCGTTGTCGGCGTGCACCCGGTCACCCACTCGGAACGAGGTGACCTGATCCCCGACCGCGGTGACGACACCGGCAAGGTCGAACAGCGGCGTGAACGGGAAGCGGCGGCGGGTGATGAGGCGCCGGTTCCCCTCGATCATCTGCCAGTCGATGGGGTTGACCGCTGCCGCCCGGACATGAACCTGCACCTCCTGGGGTCCTGGAGCGCGGACGGGAACCACCTCTGACAGCGCGAGCACGTCACGAACCGCTCCGTAGCGGCTCTGCACGATTGCTTGCTGAGTGTGTGGCACTGCGGAAGTCATCAAGGAGCCCCTTCAAGGGAACCGGCCTGCGGGACGGTGCGGGAGGAAGTCGGGCGGCGCGCGCAGGGATGAGCCCGCGCCTGAGGCCACTCCGATAATTGCTGTACTGATAATTTAGTACTGTACTGCATGTCCAGTAGTGGCCTGTTGGGCCGAGCCGGGCTATCCTTGAGGAGTGGCAAAGTCGTCCGGTGGGCCCGGGGATCCGCGCGTGGCGCGCACGCGGCGCGACGTCATCAGAGCGAGCGCCGCGTCACTGCTGGAAGAAGGCTGGGAGGCGACGACGCACGCCGAGGTCGCCCGGAGGGCCGGGTATTCGAAGGCGACGATCTACGCGCACTGGCCCACCTCCGTCGATCTCATGCGGGATGCGATCACCTATATCTGTGAGGACGCCGCCCACCCGCCGACCGGCGGAAACCTCTACGAAGACCTCCACGACTCGCTGAGCGCGCTCGCGCTGACACTGTCGGAAGGCCGGTACGACCGGTTGATGGCAGGCGTCATCGAACGCGCCGGCCACGACGAAGGCGCGCGGGACCTCCGAGACCGCCTGTACGAGACCGCCACGACCGGAGTCCGCGGCGTCCTCGCCGCGCATCTCCGGCCCGACGACGTCGAGCCCTGCCTCGCCATGCTGGTCGGCGCGATCCTCGTCCGAGCGACCTACGAGGGCGAAACGGTGACCTCCGCGTTCATCGCCGACATCATCGATCGCGCTCTCGACCGCACCGCGCCAAGCTGAAACGCCTGGTCAAGCTCGGCATCCTCGCCGGGGCCGACGCCGGCAGCGGGTGCGCCGGGAACGGCCGGCCCGGTGGACGGCTCCCGTCGGGGACGAGACCGGTGCGCCGGTGCTGCGGTGTGGTGTGGCGACCGGTGTCCCGATGTGCCGGACGTGTGCTGGACCGGGGTGTCCAAGTACCCGGAGCTCCGTCCGGAGGGCGGTCCGGGGCCCGGTGGCGGCTGCGGCCACCGGGCCGGGCCCGCGACGCGGTCAGTAGCTGTCCGTCTCCGTGTCGACGCCCGGGAACTGCCCGGCGTCGGTCAGGACCGGGAGCACGGACCGGTCGCCCTTCAGGCTGTACGCGTAGAAGGCGCGCAGGTAGGTGACCAGGAGACCCTGCTGCTGCTCCGGGGTCGGCCGTCCCGCCGTCTTGGGGCAGGTGGTGTCGTCGCCGCCGCTCGGCTCCGGCCCGGCGGTCCACTCGGTGTTGAAGTAGTTGTGGTTGCCCTTGGTCAGGCGGAGCAGGAAGCCGTTGGCACCCGAGTGGCCGCGGGCGTCCTCGAAGTACGACTCGTTGCCCAGCGACCAGCATCCGGTCGAGACCACCGCGAACGGCGCTTCCGTCACCAGCGTGTCGAAGAAGCCGCTCGGCCCGGGGGAGGCGAGGGAGACCGCCCCGCGGATCCGTACGCCGTCCGGCAGTTCCTCCCGGTTGCCGTCGGCGGCCTGGTACATGACGGCCTCACCGGCCACCGAGTGGCCCATCGTGCCGACCCGGTCCAGGTCGAGGCGGTTCCTCAGGCCGGGAGTCGTCGGCTCGCCGGTGTGCGCGTCGGTGAAGCGGCCGGCGAGCGGCCCGCCACCGGTCTCGGAGAACTGTCCGAGCAGTTCCAGGTGGCGGTTGATCAGGCGTGCGCGCTGCGGGGCGACACCCATGTGGTAGTTGAGGCCGTTCGCGTTGGGCGCCACCACCACGTAGCCGTCCCGCGCCAGTGCGTCGGCGAGGTAGTCGTAGCCCCGGTGGTTGGGGTAGGGGTCGACGCCGGGCGGGCACGGCCAGTCCCAGTCCTCCTCGCGGGGGGAGTGGCAGGGGAGCTGCTGGCCGTGCATCAGCACGACCACCGGCAGCTTGCCGTCGATGTTGCGCGGGTAGTGGACGACGGCCCGGAGCTCGGAGACCCCGTGCCAGTCCGCCGGGTCGGTGAACACTTCGTCGCCCAGGTCGTACTCGACGACACCGACCGGGTCGGCGGCTGCGGCGTCGGTGGCCTGCGCCCGCAGGCCGGGACCGGCCGTCAGGGCGGCGAGAGCGGCGGCGAGTGCCAGCGCGGCAGCGCCGGGGCGGACACGTCTTCCACGGAATGTACGGAACATGACGAACCCTCGATCGGGTGGGCGGTGGTGGGTGACCCTCGTGGGCGCCACGCCGGGGCGGTGCGGTCACGCTCCGCCGGAACGGCGGTGCGCCCCGGCCCCGGGGCCCCGGGTGACCGGGAACGACCAGGCTCATCGACTGCTCCCCTGCACCAGGGCCCCGGAAGGGGGGTGGACTGCTTCACGGGTCGTCCGGGGAGACGGGGCGGAGGCGCGACGGGTTGTCAAAGAGCCGGCAAAGCCGCCGGGGCGGTGCCGCCCTCCGCGGGGAGGCCCGCCCGGAGCGCCGTGCGGCGTTCCTCCGGAGGGGAGTCTCCAACCACCTTTTCAAGTGGACATGTTGACGGTGTGTGACAGGTGCGTGTCTTCCAAGGGCACCCCCTTGTGGCATTCCTGTGGAACGGCAAATCTTTGGGGAGGCGAACCGCCGCGCACCGCACGGACCTGGTGCCGTTGGTTTGTCATGCCCATGCGCATTCCGTATCGGCACGACCCCCCACAGGAGGAGGACCCTCATGGCGGCGACGCGTCCCACCAGACGCAGGCTTGCCCGAACGGCCGCGGCCACCGCCGCGGCCCTGGCCGTCGGCCTCGGCTCCGCGGTGACCGCCGCGGCGGCCCCCGCACCGCCCGCCGAAGGCGTGATCCAGAACGCCGGGGCACCCGGAGCGATCAAGAACAGTTACATCGTGACCCTCGACGAGGAGTTGGCCGACGCCGGCTCGGCGAAGGGGAGGAAGCTGGCGGAGAGGTACGGTGCCGAGATCAGGCGCACCTACCACGAGGCCCTCAACGGCTACGCCGTCCGGCTCACGGAGGCGGAGGCGAAGCGGCTGGCGGCCGACCCCGCCGTGGAGGCCGTGGCGCAGGACCAGAAGGTCTCCGTCGCCACCACCCAGCCCGGTCCGCCCTCCTGGGGCCTGGACCGGATCGACCAGCGGGCCCTGCCGCTGGACGACGGCTACACCTACCCCGACTCAGCCGGTGAGGGGGTGACCGCCTATGTCATCGACACCGGTGTGCGGATCACCCACGGCGACTTCGGCGGCCGCGCCCGGTACGGCTATGACGCCGTGGACGGCGACACCACCGCCTCCGACGGCAACGGCCACGGCACTCATGTGGCCGGCACGATCGCCGGCGCCGCCCACGGGGTCGCCAAGAAGGCCGAGATCGTCGCCGTGCGGGTGCTGAACGACGGCGGCTCCGGGACCGTGGCCGGTGTGGTCGCGGGGGTGGACTGGGTGACGCGTGACGCCACCGGGCCCGCGGTGGCGAACATGAGCCTGGGCGGCGGAGCCAACCCCGCGATCGACACCGCGGTGCGCAACTCCATAGCCGCCGGCGTCACCTACGTCGTCGCGGCGGGCAACTCCGGCGCCGACGCGGCGGGCTACTCACCCGCCCGGGTCACCGAGGCGCTGACCGTCGGCTCCACCGACGCCGACGACGGCCGCTCCTACTTCTCCAACTTCGGCGCCGTCCTGGACCTCTTCGCGCCCGGCTCGGAGATCACCTCGGCCTGGCACACCTCGGACAGCGCCACCAGCACCATCTCCGGCACGTCGATGGCCGCACCGCATGTCGCGGGAGCGGCGGCGCTGTACCTGGCGGAGCACCCCGGAGCCGCCCCGGGCCAGGTCGCCGCGGGCCTGGACGAGGCCGTCGTGACCGGTGCGGTTCTCGGGGCGGGCAGCGGGTCGCCCAACAAACTGCTGGGTGTCGGGGCGGGCGGCCCGCAGGCCCCGCCGGGCGTCCGCTTCGAGAACGCCACCGCCCGGCCGATCCAGGACAACGCCACGGTCGAGTCCCCGATCACCGTCTCGGGGATCGGCGGGCCCGTCCCCGAGGGGCTGAAGGCCGACCTCGACATCCGGCACACCTACATCGGCGATCTGCGGATCGAGGTGGTCGCGCCGGACGGCACCGTGCACCTGCTCAAGGACCACGGCACGGGCGGCGGCGCCGACGACGTGGTCGGGCTGTACCGGGTCGGCGCGGGCGGGACGGCGGCCGACGGCGTCTGGACGCTGCGGGTGACCGACAACGCCGCGTTCGACACAGGCACGGTCAACTCCTGGGCGCTGGTGTTCTGACGTCCTGACCCGGCCGCGGGCGGCCGGGTCCCGGTTCTGGTCCGCTCCCGTCACGGCCCGGAACCGGTGCGGGGACCCCCGGACAGGTGCGCTTCGGCCCCCGCGGCCTTGCCGCGGGGGCCGAAACCCGCCCGGGACGATTCCTCCGGCCCGTCCCGGGCGAGCACCGCGAGGACACCCGGAAGCGGTACGGCGGGACCCGGCGCCGCGTCACCGGCCCTGCGCGACCGCCGTCACGGGCGGGGTACGGGACGCGCGGACCGCGGGCGCCGCGCCCCCGGCGGCCGTGAGGAGGGTGAGGACGCAGACCACCAGCGCGAGCCGGCCCGTGGGGAGGCTGAACGGCGCGGTCGCCGCGATCGTGCGCACCACCAGCCACGAGTAGGGCAGGGCGAGTGCCAGGCCGAGTACGCCTCCGAGCGCCCCGTGGATCGCGCACTCCACCGTGACGGTGCGGTGTGCCGAGCCCGCGGTGAGGCCCAGGGCGCGCAGCAGGCCGAACTCGCGGGTGCGTTCCACCACGCCGAGGGAGGCGGTGATGGAGACCCCGACGACGGCGACGATCACGGTCAGCCCCAGCACGAGTATCACCGTCGTCCCGACCGTCCCCAGGTCGCTGGAGGAACCCTGCTGTTCGGCGGGGTCGTGGACGAGGACGCGGCCGTGGCGGTCCGCCGGGTCCGCCAGGAGGCCGGTGAGGGCGGCATCGGCCCGTGACCTGCCCCCGGGGCCGTCCTCGGCGGCGTCGGCGGTGATCGTGGTGGGAGCGGTGTCCACTCCCATCCGGGTCAGGTCCGCGGCGGGTACGTAGACCGAGGCGTGGTAGGGGCCGCTGCCGCGCAGGGTCGCCGCGACGGTGAAGGTGGTGGTGCGCTCCTGGTACCGGACGCTGATCCGGTCGCCCGCCCGCACACCGAGGTCCCGCGCGTACTGGGCGTCCACGACGGCGTGCCCGGCCCGCGGGGCGCCGAGGGTGCCGGTCGCGGTGGGCAGGCCGGAGGCGATTCCGAGCCGGTGCGGGTCGAGGTCGGTGAGCGTCGCGCTGCGGGTGCCCGAGACGACGTCGACGCTGCGGAAGGTCCGCACGCCGGTCAGCTCCGGGAGGGCCTTCACCTCGGCGGCCAGCCCCGGAAGCGGGGCGCCGTCGTCCCGCCGCAGGATGTAGTCGGCGGGTGCCTCGACCGCCTGCCTGGTCCGGTCGTAGGCGCGCAGGGAGTCGAGCGTCACGAGCGTGACGCTGATGAGGGAGGCGCCGAGCGCGACCACGAGCATGCCGGCGGCGGCCCGGCGCGGTGCCTCCCCGACGCTCGTGACGGCGAGGCGCCCCGCCGTGCCGAGCCGGCGCAGCGGCGGTGAGAGCGCGGCCAGGACGGGACGGACGAGTACGGGGCCCAGCGCGCTCAGGGCGAGGAGGGCGAGGGTGCCCGAGACCGTGATGACGAGCAGGGCGGAGAAGCGGTCGATGTCCTCGCCCTCCGTCTCGGGCAGCAGACCGCGCTGGTGCCAGGCCAGCGCGGCGGCCCCCGCGGCACCCAGGAGCCCGGCGAGGATCCGGCCGGCGGAAGCGGCCCTGGTGCCGCTCGTGTGCTCCGCGGCGCGCAGTGCCTGCATCGGGGAGACGCGGGCGGCGGAGAGCGAGGGGGCGAGGACCGCCAGGACCGCCAGGAGCGCGGTGCCCGCCACGGTCAGGACGGCCGCGGCCAGGGGGAAACCGGCGGCGGGGGAGAGCGGCTGCCCGAACCGGCCGGAGACGGGCGGGACGAGGTGCGAGCATCCCCAGGCGGCCGCCACTCCGGCGAGGCCGGCGGCCAGGCCGACGGCGGCTCCTTCGGCCAGGAGGGCCCGCCGCAGCTGCCGCCCCGTCGCGCCGACGGCCCGCAGCAGGGCGAGCTGGCGCACCCGCTGGGCGAACACGATCCGGAAGGTGGAGGCCGCCACGAGGGCCGAGGCGACGACGGCCACGGCCAGGAACAGGGAGACCAGTTCCAGCAGGTCGCCCGCGGACGCGGCGGCCTCCTTCTCCTCCGCGGCCCGTACGGCCGCACCGTCGCGCAGCTCGGCGGACGGCACGATGCGGCCGATGTCCTCGCGCAGCCCGTCGGGCACGGTCCCCGACTCGGTGCGGATGTCCACCCGGGGATGGCCGGGAAGGGCGAGCAGCCGCCTGATCCGGAGCTCGGTCGCGTAACCCGCCGGTTGCTTCTGGCCGGTCACGGCGCTGCGGACGACTCCGCTCACCTCGACCTCGGTCGGCAGGGTGCGGCCGGGGTCGTCGGGGTCGACGCGCAGCAGGACGAGCGGGGAGCCGGGCGCGAGCCCGTAGTCCCGGGCGGCCTGCTCGTTGACGGCGATCCGGTCCGGGCCGTCGGGGAAGGTGCCGCGCAGCAGGCGGACCTGCGACAGGGGTCCGGTGCCGGGATCGGCGTACAGCCGGAGGTAGCGCTCGACGGAGCTGCCGCCGAGCGGGGCACCGTCGTCGTGGCGGCCCACCGCCTCCGCGACCCCGGGCAGTTCGCCGATCCGGCGGAGCTCGGCGTCGCCGATGCCTCCCGGGGCGTCGGAGGTGAGCACGGCGGACACCGCCCCGGGGGTGCCCCGGAAGCGCTCCACCGCGGTGGAGCTGAGGATCTGCTGGGTCATGACGGTGCCGAAGACGACGAACGCGGCCAGCAGGAGTGACAGCCCGGTGGCCGCGAACCGCCCCGGTCTGCGCAGGAGTTCGGCGATCTGCGTGCCCAGGACGGTGCCGCGCCAGGAGGATCTCGTCGTGGTCGTCACAGCCGTGCCCCCGTCCGGTGCCCGGTGAAGGGGATCCGCCCGGGGCCGGTCTCGTCGGCGACGAGGCGTCCGTCCGCGAGGGTCAGCACGCGGTCCGCGCAGGCCGCGGCCAGGGGGTCGTGGGTGACCAGCACCACCGACTGGCCCAGTTCGTCGGTGCAGCGGCGCAGGAACGCGAGGACGTCCGCGCCCGACCGGGAGTCCAGGCTCCCGGTGGGCTCGTCCGCGACGACCACCGCGGGCCGGGACGCCAGGGCGCGCGCGATGGCCACCCGCTGCTGCTGTCCGCCGGAGAGTTCGGCGGGCCGGTGCGTGATCCGGTCGGCGATGCCGAGGATGTGGACGAGGTGGTCGACCAGTTCGCGGTCCGGGGCCTTGCGGGCCATGGTGAGGGGCAGGGTGATGTTCTCCAGCGCGGTCAGCTGCGGCAGCAGGTTGAACGACTGGAAGACGAAGCCGATCCGCTCCCGGCGCAGACGGGTCAGCGCGGCGTCCGACAGCCCGGACAGCTCCACCCCGTCGAGGACGATCCGTCCGGAGGTGAGCGTGTCGAGCCCGGCGACGCAGTGCAGCAGGGTGGACTTGCCCGAGCCGGAGGGGCCGACGACGGCGGTGAACCGTCCGCGCCGGATGCTGACGCTGACGTGGTCCAGGGCGCGTATCCCGGTGGTGCCCTGGTGGTAGGTCTTGACCAGGTCGGTGGCGGTGATGACCGCGTCGGACGGCCCGGTGTCCCGGGACTGTGGGTGAACCCGCATGGTGTGTGCTCTTCGCTCGCTCTTCGCCGGCCTCGTGTGTTCCGGCGGTCAGGAGCCGAAGGCCGTCATGGGGAGGTCGACGCCGGCGTCCGAGCAGTGCTCCTGCGCCTTGTCCCGCAGGCTCCGGATCTCGCGCGCCGTCCCGGAGGGCGCGTCCTTGGCGTGCTCCACGGCCCAGGCCTCGTACTGGGCCACCCGGAAGCCGAGGTAGCCGTCCGCCATCTTCACGCGGCGCTCGGCGGCGGTCTTCCGCCCCCACTCCTCCGCTTCCCCGGCCGGCTTCCCGGCGGCCTCCTTGGCCTGCTCGACGATGTCCTTCGCCATGCGGCAGTCCGCGGCCGACGCCTGGCTCGGCTTGCTGCTCTCGTACCACCAGTAGCCCGCTCCGGCCGCCAGTGCGACGGTCACCGTCGCCACGGCCGCGATCACGGCGGTACGGGTCCGGTTGCGTCCCTCGGTTGCGGTGTTCACGGCGTTCACGGCGTTCACGGTTTCTCCCTCTCCTCGCGGTTCCCCGGCCTCCCGCGCCGGGCGCCGGGGTGGATCCCCACGCGGTGCGCGGCCTGGTGGACGGGCACCGCGTGAGGTGTCCCAGCCTGCTCGCGAACGGTCCGCGCCACATCGGACGGAGACCCGAAAAGGGAAGCGGGAGATCTGCACCCTCAGTCGGAGGAGCTCTGCGCCCCCGGTGGCAGAACCGCGCGGCGGCCCGCCGGAGAGACCGGAGAGACCGGGGAGGGGGCCGGAGGTCCCGGGTCAGTGCGACGGCCGGACCAGCCCCGACTCGTAGGCGAACACGACGGCCTGGGCACGGTCCCGCAGGTGGAGCTTGGCCATGAGGTTGCCCAGGTGGGTCTTGACCGTGGCCTCCGCCACGGTCAGCTCGGCGGCGATCTCGGCGTTGGACAGCCCCTGGGCGACCAGGGAGAGGACGTCGCGCTCGCGGCCGGTGAGGATCTCCAGGCGCTCGTCCCGGCCCTTCCCGGACGTCAGCCGGTCCGCGAAGCGGTCGAGGAGCAGCCGGGTGATCCGCGGCGCCACCACCGAGTCCCCGGCCGCCACGACACGGATCGCCTCCACGAGTTCGGGTCCGGGGGAGTTCTTGAGCAGGAAGCCGCTCGCCCCCGCGCTCAGCGCGGCGAAGGCGTCCTCCTCGGTGTCGAAGGTGGTCAGCGCCAGGACGCGCGGCGCACCCTCCTGGCCCATGAGGATCCGGGTGGCCTCGATCCCGTCCAGCACGGGCATCCGGATGTCCATGATGACGACGTCGGCCTCGACGTCCCGCAGCTTCCGAAGGGCGTCCGCCCCGTTCTCCGCCTCGGCGACGACCTCGATGTCCTCCTGGGCCGCCAGCACCATGGCGAAGCCGGCCCTGATGAGGGGCTGGTCGTCAACGACGACCACTCGGATCGGTGTGCCGGCCCGGGTCATCACTCCTCCTTCCTCGATCTTTCTCGGCCTTCTCGGCCTTCTCGGCCTTCTCGGCCTTCTCGGCCTTCCTCGGTCTCATCGGCATCCGTGCGCGTACCTGCCAGCCGGGTCCGACCCGCGGCCCCGCCTCCAGGCTTCCCCCGAAGACGGCGATGCGCTCCCGCATGCCCGACAGGCCGTTCCCGCCCGACGTCCGGCCGGTGGTGCCGCCGGCGAGCCGGCCCCCGCCGTCGTCGGCCACGGTGATGAGCAGCGCGTCACGCTCCTCCCGGAGCGTGATGGTGACATGGGCTCCCTTGCGCGCGTGCCGGAGCACGTTGGTGAGTGATTCCTGGACGATCCGGAAGGCCGTCAGTTCCTCGGGGGGCGACAGGTGCTCCCGGTCGACGTCGAGGGTCACGCTCACCCGCAGCCCGGCGGCGCGCGCGCGATCGGCGGCGACCCGCACGTCGTCGAGGGTGAGGCGGCGCCGTCCGGTCTCCGCCGGGGCGGCGCCGGACTCACCGGTGCCGCGCAGCACCCGCACGATGCGGTGCATGTCGTCGAGCGCCTCGCGTCCCGTGTCGGCGATCGTCTTCAGGACGGCGGCCGCCGTGTCGGGATCCGTGCGCAGGGCGTAGCCCGCCCCGTCGGCCTGCAGGGTCATCACGGCCAGGCTGTGCGCCACCACGTCGTGCAGTTCCCGGGCGATCTCGGCCCGTTCCTCGGCCGCGGCCAGCCTGACGAGGTGCTCGCGTTCCCGCTCGGCCTGCTCGGCGCGTGCCGCCTGGCTCTCGGCGTACAGCCGCCGCACCCGGAGGGAGAAGGCGGTGAACCACACACCGGCCGTCAGTCCCCAGTAGATCAGCAGGTCGAAGGTCCCGTGCAGGAAGGGCTCGATCCCCAGGGCGGGCACGCCCACCAGCCCCCACGCCGTCGGGAGCAGCACCGCGCCGCCCGCAGCGTAGGGCATCCAGCCGGTCCGGGAGTGATGGATCACCGACATCATGGCGAGCAGCACCGCGACGTCGTAGGCGGCCGGCGCCGACGCCAGTTCCGTCTCGGGCAGGTCGTACAGGGCGAACTGAACGGCGGCCAGTGCCAGTACCGCCGCCATGACCGCTTCCGGCCACCGTCTCCGGCCCAGCAGGCACAGGGCCATCAGCCCTCCCACCACCGGATCGAATCCGGCGGTGTAGGACAGGGCCGGCACGATGACGGCGAACGCGACTCCCGCGTCGGCGATGACCGACAGCACCCGCCGCACCGACGACTCCGGATGCAGGATCATCCCGTGTGCCGCGCCGCGCGGCACGGGATGCGGCGGCCGATCGCCGGAGTCCTCCCGGACCGGCGTCCCGTTCCTGCCCACTGCCCCCCGGCTTCCTCTCGCGACGGAAACGGCTCTCCGGGGAGACGAGAGCGTCCGGTGCCGGAGACGAGTAGTGTGCCAGGTGGTCCCGCGCGTGTCGCGCGGGGTGCCCTTTCCGCGGCCGCCGGAACGGCCCGGCCGCACCCGCGGGGGACGCCGACGCGGTTCCCCGTGCGCGCGGCGGCGCGCCGCACCGGAACGTTCTCTCACCGTCCCGGGGGGCCGGGTGTCCGGCCCTGTGGCGCCGTCCTGCCGCGGGGGCCGAAACCTGCCCTGAGCAGCACTTCATCACATCGAGTGAAACCGTGGCCGATTATTGCGGGTTATAACGCTCTGTTGCGAAGCTGTTGCAGACCGTCAAGTGGCTTGGAGGGCATGTGCCGTTCGGTGAGCAACCCGCGTATCTGCGTGTGGCCGGTGATCTCCGCCGGAAGATCGCCGACGGCACGCTTCCACCGCACACGAGACTACCCTCGCAGGCGCGCATCCGCGCCGAGTACGGGGTCTCGGACACCGTCGCGCTGGAGGCGCGGAAGGTGCTGATGGCCGAAGGGCTGGTCGAGGGGCGCTCCGGGTCGGGGACGTACGTGCGCGAGCGTCCCGTGCCGTGCCCGGTGTTCCGCACCGGCTACCGGGCGGCCGGCGGCTCCGCCAGTCCGTTCCGGCAGGAGCAGGCCGACGACCGGGCGGCCGGCACCTGGGAGTCCCGCAGCGAGCGGGAGGAGGCGTCCCCCCGGGTCGCGGAGCGGCTGCGGATCAAGGAGGGGGAGCGGGTGATGCGCACCCGCTATCTGTTCCGGACCGGCGGCGAGCCGTCGATGCTCTCCACCTCCTGGGAGCCGCTGGAGCTCACCGGGCGCACCCCGGTGATGCTGCCGGAGGAGGGGCCGCTCGGCGGGCGCGGGGTGGTCGAGCGGATGGCGGCCATCGATCTCGTCGTGGACAACGTGGTGGAGGAGGTCGGTGCCCGGCCGGGGCTCGCGGAGGAGATGCTGGAGCTGGGCGGGGTGCCGGGGCACACCGTGCTGGTGATCGAGCGGACGTACCGCGCCGGCGGACGCCCGGTGGAGACGGCGGACGTGGTCGTGCCCGCGGACCGGCACCGCGTGGTGTACCACCTGCCGGTGCGCTGATCCGCTCCGTGCGCCCCTCCCGTTGATCGCACAGGTGGCCGAAAGAATGCCGCATTGTGCCAAGTCGAATGCGCTGAGTGAAGTCCGGGCGTAGGCTCGGGCATATGCGGACCGGTAGATCACCAGGGTGCGGCGCGCGGAGCGGACGGAGCGGGGCGCGGCGGGGGAGCGCGCGATGAGCGAGAGCAGGACCGCGCTCCCCTGGATGGTCATCCGGCAGGACGCGAACGGCAACCGCTACCGCGTCGGCTGCTATGCCACCCGGGCCGAGGCGCAGAGCATGGCCGAGCGGCTGGGCGGGCGCCGGGCGGACGGTTCCGGCGCGGACGGCGCGCGTGGGAGCGCGGGGGAGCGGCGCTATCTCATCGAGCGCCTGCGGATCGGAAGCGGTGACCACGTCTGACCCATGCGCAACAGGGTACGGATCGGTTGTCCTGTCTGTCGGAGTATGTGCAGGATTATCACGACCGAGAAGCGACCCCAGCATGGACGAGGACGGTGTGAGCGACACCCCCAGGGCGTTCCGGACCGCGGCCGGCCGAGTGGCCACCTCGCTGCTCGACACCCTCCGCGTCGGCATCGTCATGTTCGACACCCGGGGGTACATCCTGCTGTGGAGCCCGACGACCGAGGAGATCCTCGGGTGGTCCAGTGAGTACATGATCGGCCGGTACTACGTCGACTACCTCACCGACATCCCCGTCTCCTCCGCCGGCGACCTCGTGGGGCCCGGCGACTTCTACTCCGTCCTGAGCCACGAGAAGTACTGGCGCGGCATCCTCCGGGTGCGCCACCCAGACGGCCACACCGTGGAGGTCGAGGGCCGGGCCTCGCTGATCACCCCCGCGGAGGGCAGCCCCTTCATTCTGGCCAACCTCGTCGAGACCTCGCGGCTGCGCACCGTCGAGCAGGACCTCGCCGCCCTCGACGCCCTCTTCGCCACCTCCCCGCTCGGCATCGCCGTCTTCGACACCGAGCACCGGTACATCCGCGTCAACGAGGCACTGGCCCGGCTCAACGCGAAGCCGGCCGACGAGATCGTCGGCCGGACCGTCCACGAGGTCCTGCCCGCGCACATGGCCGACCAGCTCGCCCGGCTGCAGTCCCTGGTGCTCCGCACCGGCCGCCCCGTCGTGGACTCGGTCGTCCTGGCGCCCGACGGGCACGGCTGGCGCTCGGTGTCGTACGGCAGGCTCACCGCACCCGACGGGCGGGTCCTCGGCATCAGCTCCACGGTCATGGACGTCACCGAGCGGCGCGAGGCGCTGGAGAAGATGGAGCGGGCCCGTCAGCGGCTGAAGCTCCTGGACGACGTCGGGGTCGCCCTCGGCGACCTGCTCGACGTCCACCGGATCGCCGAGGCCCTCGCCGGCGCCCTCGTCCCGCGCCTGACCGACTACGCGAGCGTGATGCTGTACGGCGCCGTGGCGCACGGCGGCGAGCTGCCCCGCCCCGGCCGCCTGCCGGACACCCCGCTGCTCCAGCTCGGCACCGCCGCCCGGAACCGCGGGCCCGTCGTCGACAGCGTGCTGCGGGTCGGCCGGGAGATCGTCTTCGCACCGGACTCGGTCTTCGGCGAGGTGCTCGCCTCCACCGTCCCCCATCTGATGCTGTCCGAGGACGAGCTGCTCTCCGCCACCTATCCCGGCGACCCCACGGTCCGGGCCACCATCGACCTGGGCGTCCACGCCGTGCTGGTCGTCCCGCTGCGGGCCCGCGGCATCGTCCTGGGACTGCTGGTGCTCAGCCGCGGCGCCGACCGTCCCGCCTTCGACCAGGACGACCTCGCGCTCACCACGGAGCTGGCCGGACGTGCCGGCACCAGCCTGGACAACGCCCGGCTCTACGCCCGTGAGCGCGAGAGCGCGCTGATGCTCCAGCGCAGCCTGCTGCCCCAGCACGTGCCCTCCCCGGCCGGGGTGCGGGTCGCCTACCGGTACGTCCCCGGCGGCAGCCGCGCCGAGCCCGACGCGGCGGCCGGCGGCGACTGGTTCGACGTCATCCCGCTCGCGGGCGGCCGGGTCGCCTTCGTGGTGGGCGACGTGATGGGCCACGGACTGCGCGCCGCGGCCACCATGGGCCGGCTGCGCACGGCCGTGCGCACCCTGGCCGGGCTCGACCTGCCGCCCGGCGAACTGCTGCGCCGGGTCGACGAACTCGCCGACGACCTCGTCCAGGGCCCCGACGAACCGCTGATGGCCACCTGCGCCTACGTCGTCTACGACCCCTCCACCCGGCGGTGCACCTTCACCATGGCCGGGCACGTGCCGCCGCTGCTGGTCCACCGGTCCGCCGGGCACTGGACCGCCGTGCCGGTCCAGGCGCCGCCCGGCACCCCGCTCGGCGTCGGCGAGGTGCCGTACGAGTCCCTGGAGACGCAGGTGGAGGAGGGCACGGTCCTCGTGCTCTACACCGACGGGCTGATCGAGCACCGCGGCGAGGACATCACCGACGGCCTGGGCCGGCTGGCGACCCTGCTCGGCGCCCTTCCGGCCCGCCCCTGCCTGGAGGAGATCTGCGACCGGGTGCTGGCCGACCTGGGCGGCGGGGACAGCGGGGACGGCGGTTCCCCGGACTCCGGCGGCGCCGGCGGGGTGGACGACGTGGCCCTGCTGCTCGCCCAGCTCGGCGGACTCCCCGAGGGGAGCACCACCTCCTGGACCTTCCCCGCCGAGACGTACGCGGTGCGCAGGGCCCGCGACGCCGTCCGGCGGGCCCTGCGCGGCTGGGAACTGGACGCGCTGGTCGACGACACGGCACTGCTCGTCAGCGAACTGGTCACCAACTCCCTGCGCCATGCCCACGGACCCATCGGCGTACGGATGGTGCGCGGCTCCTCCCTGCTGGTGGAGGTCTCCGACCCGCTGCCCGTCCCGCCCCGGGAGCGCACCGCCACCGCGGATGACGAGGGCGGACGCGGCATCCAGCTGGTGGCCCGGGCGGCGCGCCGCTGGGGGACCCGGTACGGTCCCATCGGCAAGACGGTGTGGTTCGAACTTCCGCTGCACTGACGCCTTTTCGCCGGGCACGCCGTCGGCCGCACCGCCGGTCGCACAGCCGGCCGTGTCACCGGGCGCACCGCCGTTTCCCGCGGTGGCGGGCGCGGAAGTGGATGCGTTCCCACGCCGGTACACGCCCCCGAGGACGTGCTCGCGCCTTGACGCTGTGTCGAGGACACCGGAAAAATTGCGCCACGCCACATCACGTGTCTCCGCTCAGCCGGCGGTGCCGCCGCCGGGCCGGTCCACAGGACCGTCTCGTCAGGCGTGTGGTTCGGGTCGACTCCACCCGGTTAGGAGAGGAGGGAACGGAGTCGGCGCGGATGCTTGTCGGACGTGGCAGGGACCGTGCAGCGAACTGGACCGGTGTGTTCCCAAGAAGCCGTACCTGGGAGGATGCTGGACCGGACAGGAAGGGGCGGCGTTGAGCGACATTCCGGCCGAGCCGGGGAAACCGGACGATGTACGCCGTGCCCTGGCCCTGCTGAACGCCGCCGGAGCACGGATAGGCAACTCCCTCGATCTGGACACCACCGCCCGCGAGCTGCTCGACGTCGCCGTCCCCCAGTTCTGCGACCTGGCCTCCGTGGACCTGTTCCCCGAGCTGTTCTCCGGGGAGGACCCCAGGACGTCCCAGGAGGCGGAAGCCACCCGGCCGTTGCGCCGGGTGGCCTTCGCCAGCGCCGTCTCGGACGGCCCGATCACCCTCGGGCACCGCCCCGGCGAGGACCCCGACCCGGCCCCCGTCGAGCTCGGCAGCGTCCACCGCTACCCGGCCGGCTCCCCGTACGCCGAGGCACTGCGCACCGCCCGCGTCCAGCGGGCCACCGGCACCCTGGTGCAGTCCACCCTCGCCGTGCCGATGGTCGCGCGCGGCCGGGTGCTCGGCCTGGTGCAGTTCTCCCGCACCAAGGGCAGCGAGCCCTTCGGCGAGCGGGACGCCGCCCTCGGCGCGGAACTGGCCGCCCGGGCCGCCGTGTGCATCGACAACGCCCGGCTGTACCGCAGGGAGCACGAGCGCGCGCTCATCCTCCAGCGCAGTCTGCTGCCGCCGGACGACCCGGAGGCGGCCGGGCTCGACATCGCCTGCCGCTACCTGCCGGGCAGCGCGGCGACGGAGGTGGGCGGCGACTGGTTCGACGTCATCGAACTGCCCGGCCACCGCACCGCCCTGGTGGTGGGGGACGTGATGGGCCGCGGGCTGCGCGCGGCCGTGGCCATGGGCGAACTGCGCACGGCCGTGCGCACCCTGGCGCTGCTGGACCTGGAGCCCGCCGAGGTACTGGGTGCCCTCGACGAGATCGCCCAGGGGCTGGGCGCCCCGCGCGGCGGCCGCTCCGAGTCCTCCGGCCGCTCCGCCGACCTCTCCGAGGTGTACCTGGCCACCTGTGTCTACGCCGTGTACGACCCCGTCACCCGGCGCTGCACCTTCGCCAACGCCGGCCATCTGCCGCCGGTGCTGGTCGAGCCCCGCGACGGCGAGGGCGAGCAGCCCGCGCTGCTGCTGGAGGTCCCCAAGGGCGTGCCGCTGGGCGTGGGCGGCGAGCCCTTCGAGGAGACGGAGGTCGAGCTGCCGGACGGCGCCCTGCTCGCCCTCTACACCGACGGCCTGGTGGAGTCCCGCCACCAGCCGCTGGACGAGGGGCTGGAGGCCCTGCGCACCACGCTGGCGGGTCCCGACCGGCCGCTGGAGGACGTCTGCGACGAGGTGCTGGGCGCGCTGGAGACCCACCACGGCGAGGACGACATAGCCCTGCTGCTGGCCCGCATCCAGGGGCTGCCGGCCGGATCGGTGGGCGACTGGCGGCTGCCCCCCGAGCCCCGTTCGGTGGCCCGCGCCCGTGAACTGGCCCTCCGCCAGCTCGCCGACTGGGAGCTGGACGACCTGGCCGACACCACGGAACTGCTCGTCAGCGAGCTCGTCACCAACGCGCTGCGCTACGGCGAGGGGGACATCCGGCTGCGGCTGCTGCTGGACCGCACCCTGGTCTGCGAGGTGTGGGACACCGGCCTGGTCCAGCCGCGCCGCCGCCGCGCCCGCGACACCGACGAGGGCGGGCGTGGTCTGCAACTGGTCGACCTGCTCTCCACCGGCTGGGGCAGCCGCCGCACCCCGCGGGGCAAGATCGTCTGGTTCGAACTCTGCCTCCCCGAGGACGGGGAGCCCAAGCCGCCGGACATGGCGGAGGCCCTGCTGAGCTTGTTCTGACCGGGCCCGTGCCGGCCGGGGCCGCGCGGTACGGACCGTACCGCGCGGCCCCGGCCGCCGGTCAGCCGCGGCGGCGGCGGATCCTGCTGCCGAGCCAGACCAGCGGGTCGTACCTGCGGTCCGCCACCCGCTCCTTCATGGGGATCAGGGCGTTGTCGGTGATCTTGATCCCCTCCGGGCAGACCTCGGTGCAGCACTTGGTGATGTTGCAGTAGCCCAGCCCGTGCTCGTCCTGGGCGGTGGCCTGCCGGTCCAGGCCCTGCTCACCGGCCGAGTCCAGCGGGTGCATGTCCAGCTCCGCGATGCGCATCAGATAGCGCGGGCCGGCGAACGCGGTCTTGTTCTCCTCGTGGTCGCGGACCACATGGCAGGTGTTCTGGCACAGGAAGCACTCGATGCACTTGCGGAACTCCTGCGAGCGCCCGACGTCCTCCTGCGCCATCCGGTACTCGCCCGGCGCCAGCCCCTCGGGCGGTACGAAGGCGGGGATCTCGCGCGCCTTGGTGTAGTTGTAGCCCACGTCCGTCACCAGGTCCCGCAGCACGGGGAAGGCGCGCAGCGGGGTGACCGTGACCGTCTCGGCGCGGTCGAAGACCGACATCCGGGTCATGCACAGCAGCCGGGGGCGGCCGTTGATCTCCGCGCTGCACGAACCGCACTTGCCCGCCTTGCAGTTCCAGCGCACCGCCAGGTCCGGCGCCTGGGTCGCCTGGAGCCGGTGGATGATGTCGAGGACCACCTCGCCCTCGTTGACCTCGACGGTGAAGTCCTCCAGGGCGCCGCCGCCGGTGTCGCCGCGCCAGACGCGGAAGCGGGCCCGGTAGCCGCCGTCCGGCCCGTCCGTGTGCTCCCGGCCCCGGCCCTGGTCCTGATCCCGGTGCTGGTCCCGCTCGTCCCGGCCCGGCTCCCGCTGCTCCCGACGTTCGCTCACTTGGCCGTCAGCTCCTCGTCCAGCTCCTCGTCGGTCAGGTACTTCACCAGCTCCGCCTTCTCGAAGAGCGCGAGGAGGTCGGGGCGGATGGGCGGTGTCCCGTGGCGGGACAGGGCGATCCGGCCGCCGGAGGAGGGCGCCCGGTAGGACGCCTCCGCGGTGAGCGAGCACCGCAGGCTCACCCGGCGCCAGGCGCGGTCCATGCCCGGATGGTCGTCGCGGGTGTGGCCGCCGCGGGACTCGGTGCGCTCCAGGGCGGCGCGGGCCACGCACTCGCTGACCAGCAGCATGTTGCGCAGGTCCAGGGCGAGGTGCCAGCCGGGGTTGAACTGCCGGTGCCCCTCCACCCGGACCCTTCCGGCCCGCTCCCACAGGCCGGTCAGCCGCCGCAGCGCCTCGGCCATCTCGTCCTCGCGGCGGATGATGCCGACGAGGTCGTTCATGGTCCGCTGCAGCTCCTGGTGGACGGTGTACGGGTTCTCCGCCGGTCCGCCGGCGTCCGTGTCGGCCTTGCCGTTCCCGGAGGTCCCGGAGGTCCCGCCGTCCGCGGCGCCGAACGGGCGTACCGCCTCGGCCACCGCGGCGTCGACGTCCTCGGCGGCGGCGGCCGGCCGGTCGCCGGCGGCCAGCGCCGCCGCGTACCGCGCCGCGTGGAGCCCGGCCCGGCGCCCGAAGACCAGCAGGTCGGACAGGGAGTTGCCGCCGAGCCGGTTGGAGCCGTGCATCCCGCCGGCCACCTCGCCCGCCGCGAACAGCCCCGGCACCCCGGTGGCCGCGGCGGTGTCGGGGTCCACGTCCACGCCGCCCATCACGTAGTGGCAGGTCGGGCCGACTTCCATCGGCTCCGCTGTGATGTCCACGTCCGCCAGCTCCTTGAACTGGTGGTACATCGACGGCAGCCGCCGCCGGATCACCTCGGCGGGCATCCGGGTGGACACGTCCAGGAACACCCCGCCGTGCGGGGAGCCGCGGCCGGCCTTGACCTCGGCGTTGATGGCGCGGGCCACCTCGTCGCGGGGCAGCAGCTCGGGCGGGCGGCGGTTGTTGTCCGGGTCCTCGTACCAGCGGTCGGCCTCGTCCTCGGTCTCGGCGTACTTGTCGCGGAAGACGTCCGGGACGTGGTCGAACATGAACCGGCGGCCCCCGCTGTCGCGCAGCACGCCGCCGTCGCCGCGCACCGACTCGGTGACGAGGATGCCCTTCACCGACGGCGGCCAGACCATGCCGGTGGGATGGAACTGCACGAACTCCATGCCGACCAGCGGCGCCCCGGCGAGCAGGGCCAGCGCGTGGCCGTCGCCGGTGTACTCCCAGGAGTTGGAGGTCACCTGGAACGACTTGCCGATGCCGCCGGTGGCCAGCACCACGGCCGGCGCCTCCAGGACGAGGAAGCGGCCCGACTCGCGCTCGTAGCCGAAGACGCCCGCCACCTTCCCGTCCCGCTTGAGGATCCGGGTGACCGTGCACTCCTGGAGGATCGCCAGCCGGGCCTCGTGGTCGCCGGAGAGGCGGAAGTCCTCCTGCTGGAGGGAGACCACCTTCTGCTGGAGGGTGCGGATCAGCTCCAGACCGGTGCGGTCGCCCACATGGGCCAGCCGGGGGTACTCGTGGCCGCCGAAGTTCCGCTGGGAGATCCGCCCGTCCGCCGTGCGGTCGAACAGCGCTCCCCAGGTCTCCAGCTCCCACACCCGCTCGGGGGCCTCCCGGGCGTGCAGCTCGGCCATCCGCCACTGGTTGAGGAACTTCCCGCCGCGCATGGTGTCGCGGAAGTGGACCTGCCAGTTGTCGCCCTCGTTGACGTTCCCCATGCTGGCGGCGATGCCGCCCTCGGCCATCACCGTGTGGGCCTTGCCGAAGAGGGACTTGCAGACCACGGCGGTCCGCAGCCCCTGCTCACGGGCCTCGATCGCGGCCCGCAGCCCGGCGCCGCCCGCCCCGACGATCACCACGTCCCACTGGTGGCGCGTCACGTGCGTCATCTTGTAGTGCATCCCTCTCGGCAGGTTCGGAGAACGGGCGTTCCGCCGCCGGCGGTGGCCGGCCGGGGCCGTCAGAAGAGACGGGGATCGTCGAACGCGCCCGTGGCCAGCAGATAGACGTACAGGTCGGTCAGCGCGATGCTGATCAGGGAGGCCCACGCCAGCAGCATGTGCCGGGCGTTGAGCCGGCTGACCCAGCCCCACAGGCGGTAGCGCACCGGGTGCCGGGAGAAGTGCCGCAGCCGGCCGCCGACGATGTGCCGGCAGGAGTGGCAGGAGATGGTGTAGGCCCAGATCAGCGCGATGTTGACCACGAAGAGCAGCGTGCCGAGCCCCATGTGGCCCCACTCGTACTCCGGGTCGCGGAAGGCGAGCAGGGTGTCGTAGGTGAGGATCAGGGCGATGACGACCGCGGCGTAGAAGAAGTAGCGGTGGACGTTCTGCAGGATCAGCGGGAAACGGGTCTCACCGGTGTACTTCCGGTGCGGCTCGGCGACCGCGCAGGCCGGCGGTGAGGCCCAGAAGCCGCGGTAGTACGCCTTGCGGTAGTAGTAGCAGGTCAGCCGGAAGCCCAGCGGCAGGATCAGGAAGATCAGGGCCGGGGAGAGGGTCCACCAGTCGCCGAACAGGGCGAGGTTGGGGCCGGCCTCCATGGGCACGCAGTTCTCCGCCAGGCACGGGGAGTAGAACGGCGAGACGTAGGGGGCCGCGTAGTAGTCGTCGTTCGCGAAGGCCCGCCAGGTGGAGTACACGACGAAGGCGAGGAGTCCGGCGGCGGTGGCGGCCGGTCCGAGCCACCAGCGGTCCGTTCTCAGGTGCGGGGCCGTGACGGCGGCACGTGTGCCGCCGCGCACGCCGTGCCCGCTCCGGTGGGGTTCGGTGTCTGTGGCCAACGGTCTCTCCGGGTCTCTCCGGTCGGGCGGGGCCGGGCGGGTCTTCCCGGCGGTACGGTCGTCGGTCAGCGGTCGCGGGCCGGCCGGTCGCGCGGCGCCCCGAGCCCCTCCTCCTCCGCGTCGGCCCACAGGGCGCGGTCGTACGGGGTGTCGGGGACGATCACGACCTCCCCGGGGGGCGGCTCCGCGGGCTGCCGCGGCACCGAGGCGCGGAGCAGGGAGAGACTCTCGCGCAGATGGTCCGCGTCGCTTCTGACCCGGCGGATCTCCAGCCCGCCGCCGACGTCCCGCTCCAGCCGGGCGACGGTGCGGACCAACTCGTCGAGGCAGCGCTGTGCCGCCGTCAGTTCGTCCTGCAACGACATGACGTGCCCACCTCCCAGGGGTGGCGCTGGCATGACCATGGGAGTGTCGCGCGTCACACTTGGCTTGTGAAGGGTGCGGCGGTGGTTTTCAGGAAGAAGGGGGAAGATCCCGGTCGCGGGTGGACGCCGGCCCCGGCGGGAGGGCGGGCACGGCGGCGGCGCCGGTGCCGGGCGGGGCCGTTCCGCCGGGTCCGGCGTCCCGGGCCCGTACCATGGGGGGACGAAGGCCGTGGCGATGACCAGCCCGGCGAGCGCGCGGCCGCACCGGCCGCGTCGCCATCCACGATTCCGGGAGAAGCGCCCCCAGTATGCCCACGCGCCACGACATTCGTAACGTCGCCATCATCGCCCACGTCGACCACGGCAAGACCACCCTGGTGGACGCCATGCTCCGGCAGGCGGGCGCCTTCGCGGCCCACCAGCAGGTGGACGACCGTGTGATGGACTCCGGCGACCTGGAACGCGAGAAGGGCATCACCATTCTCGCCAAGAACACCGCCGTCCGGTACCACCCCAAGGGCGGCGAGCCCGTCACCATCAACATCATCGACACCCCCGGCCACGCCGACTTCGGCGGCGAGGTCGAGCGCGGCCTGTCCATGGTGGACGGGGTGGTACTGCTGGTGGACGCCTCCGAGGGACCGCTGCCGCAGACCCGCTTCGTGCTGCGCAAGGCGCTCCAGGCCCGGCTGCCGGTCATCCTGTGCATCAACAAGACCGACCGCCCCGACGCCCGGATCGCCGAGGTCGTCGACGAGACCTACGGCCTCTTCCTGGACCTGGACGCGGACGAGGACCAGATCGAGTTCCCGATCGTCTACGCCTGCGCCCGGGACGGCGTGGCCTCGCTGACCAAGCCGGCGGACGGCACCGTACCGGCCGACAGCGACAGCCTGGAGCCGTTCTTCTCCACTCTGCTGGCGACGGTCCCGGCCCCGGTGTACGAGGCGGACACCCCGCTGCAGGCGCATGTCACCAACCTCGACGCCGACAACTTCCTCGGCCGCATCGCGCTGTGCCGGGTGAAGCAGGGCACCCTGCGCAAGGGGCAGACGGTGGCCTGGATGAAGCGCGACGGCTCGGTGCACAGCGTGCGGATCACCGAGCTGCTGATGACCGAGGGGCTCACCCGCAAGCCCGCCGAGGAGGCGGGCCCCGGCGACATCTGCGCGGTCGCGGGCATCGCCGACATCATGATCGGCGAGACCCTGGCCGATCCGGAGACCCCGGTGGCGCTGCCGCTGATCACGGTGGACGAGCCGGCCATCTCGATGACGATCGGCACGAACACCTCGCCGCTGGTCGGCAAGGGCGGCAAGGGCCACAAGGTGACCGCCCGGCTGGTCAAGGACCGCCTCGAGCGCGAGCTGGTCGGCAACGTCTCGCTGCGGGTGCTGCCCACCGAGCGGCCCGACGCCTGGGAGGTGCAGGGCCGCGGCGAGCTGGCGCTGGCCATCCTGGTGGAGACCATGCGCCGGGAGGGCTTCGAGCTGACCGTGGGCAAGCCCGAGGTGGTCACCAGGGAGGTCGACGGGAAGGTGCACGAGCCGGTCGAGCGGATGACCATCGACGCGCCCGAGGAGCACCTGGGCGCGATTACCCAGCTGATGGCGTCCCGCAAGGGCCGGATGGAGACGATGACGAACCACGGCTCGGGCTGGGTCCGGATGGAGTTCGTGGTGCCCTCGCGCGGGCTGATCGGCTTCCGCACCGAGTTCCTGACCCAGACCCGCGGCACCGGCATCGCGCACAGCATCCACGAGGGGCACGAGCCGTGGTGCGGCGAGCTGCGCACCCGGGACAGCGGCTCGCTGGTCGCCGACCGGGCCGGGGTGGCGACGGCGTACGCGATGCTCAACCTCCAGGAGCGCGGCACGCTCTTCGTGGAGCCGGGCACCGAGGTGTACGAGGGCATGATCGTCGGTGAGAACTCCCGCGCCGACGACATGGACGTCAACATCACCAAGGAGAAGAAGCTCACCAACATGCGGGCGGCCGCCTCGGACACCACGGAGAACCTGGTGCCGCCGCGGAAGCTGTCGCTGGAGCAGTCCCTGGAGTTCTGCCGCGAGGACGAGTGCGTCGAGGTGACGCCGCAGAGCGTTCGCATCCGCAAGGTCTCCCTGGACCAGAAGGAGCGCGCCCGCGCCGCCTCCCGCGCCAAGCGCTGAAACCGCCGCCCGGCGGACCGGCCGGGTGACCGGTCCCGGCAGGCGCCGCACCTCCGTACGCGGAGGTGCGGCGCCTGTTCGCGTTCGGGGGTTACCGACCGGTTGGTTTCCGGTACGGTTGCGTCTACCACGACTGCGCTCCGTATATCGGTGAGCGCGAATCCGTCAAGCGATTTTACTCACATTGTGTCCGCAATGCGGAGTGCCTGTCCTGAAAGTCGTGCCAACCGTCCGGTTCGCGGGCGTCTGTAACGGATTACTTTGTCCGAATTTCGGACATCAAGGTGTACGGGATGTGACCAAAACGAGATCCCTGCGCAGTGGTTTACGCGCGCTGATTGCCCAATAGTTGAGTGTCATCGAGCTCGGATCGAGGAGCGTGCGCACCGACCGCGCTGACTCGTGACAACGGTCCCCGCCGAGGCCGGCCCAGCCGGCCGGAACGGCGGCGGACCGTCCGTACAGACAGTGGACTCCTGAGGAGGCATACCCATGCGCGGTGCCAAGAGCGCCAAATGGGTCGCAAGCGCGATAGTCGTGGCTCTCGCCGCGACCGCCTGCAGTGGCAGCGACAGCGGCGACACGTCGGACTCCGGCAAGGGCGACGGCTACGTCTCGATCGAGGTCGGTGAGCCGCAGAACGCCCCGATCCCCTCGGACACCAACGAGAGCAACGGCTCCTACCTGGTCAAGGCGCTCTTCACCCAGCTCCTGGAGTTCGACGACAAGGGCGAGATCGTCTATCTCAACGCCGAGTCGATCGAGACCGAGGACTCCAAGACCTGGACGGTCAAGCTGAAGGACGGCTGGACCTTCCACGACGGTGAGAAGGTCACCGCCAAGTCCTACGTGGACACCTGGAACTGGGCCGCCAACATCAAGAACAACCAGAAGAACAGCTTCTGGTTCTCCGACATCGCCGGCTACGAGGACGTGCACCCCGAGAAGGGCGAGCCGACCGCCGAGACGATGTCCGGGCTGAAGGTCGTCGACGACCTCACCTTCACCATCGAGCTGAGCAAGCCGGTCCCGTACTTCGAGTACAAGATGGGCTACACCACCTGGGCCCCGCTGCCGAGCGTCGCCTTCGAGGACCCGAAGGCCTTCGGCCAGAAGCCGGTCGGCAACGGTCCCTACAAGTTCGAGAAGTGGGACCACAACAAGCTGTTCCAGGTCTCCGCCTACAAGGACTACAAGGGCGAGGACAAGGCCCACAACGACGGCATCAAGTTCGTCAACTACTCGACCGTCGAGGCCGCCTACCAGGAGCTGATCTCCGGCAACCTGGACATGGTCCGCACGATCGGCCCCAAGGACCTGCCGAAGTACAAGCAGGACCTGGGCGACCGCGCGATCGAGCAGCCGTACGCGGCGGTGCAGAGCATCGTCCCGGCCTACTACAGCAAGCCCTTCAAGGGCGTCGACCCCAAGGTCGTCCAGGGCCTGTCGATGGCGATCGACCGCGAGACGATCGCCAAGACCGTCCTCAACGGCACCCGTGAGCCGGCCACCAGCTTCACGCCGCCGCAGGTCAAGGGCAACCAGGACCTCGACACCCCGAGCCTGACGTTCGACCCGAAGCGGGCCAAGGAGCTCGTCGAGGAGGGCGGCGGGATCCCGGGCAACAAGATCTGGATCCAGTTCAACGCCGACGGCGGCCACGCCGAGTGGGTCACCGCGGTCTGCGAGAACATCCGCCAGAACACCGGTGTGGAGTGCATCCCGGACTCGAAGCCGGACTTCCAGACCGACCTGGACCTGCGCGACGCCAACAAGGTCAAGGGCATGTACCGCGGTGGCTGGGTGGCGGACTACCCGCTGAACGTCAACTTCATGCGGGAGCTCTACCACACCAAGGCCGAGGCCAACAGCGGCCGCTTCTCCAACAAGGAGATCGACGCCCTCTTCGAGAAGGGTGACAGCGCCGCGTCCCTGGAGGAGTCGATCAAGCTCTACCAGGAGGCCGAGCAGAAGATGGCCGAGCTGATGCCCGCCATCCCGATGTTCAACTACAAGCTGAACGCCGGCTACAGCGACCGCGTCGAGAACGTGAAGGTCGACTGGCACGGCGACCTGGTGGTCAACGAGGTCACCGTCAAGTAGTCCGCCCGCGGTCCGTCCGCATCCGGCCAGTTCCGCCGCCCGCCTCCGTGCGAGGGCGGGCGGCGGAGGAGGCATCCGGGGGCCGTTTCCGCCACAGCGGGACGGCCCCTGGGGCCTGTCCGCAACCAATGGAGGAAACATGGGGCGCTATGTCGTACGGCGACTGCTCCAGATGATCCCGGTGTTCATCGGCTCGACACTGCTGATCTTCCTGATGATGTACAGCCTGCCGGGCGACCCCGTGCGCGCGCTGTACGGCGAGCAGGCCATCGACGAGGCCCAGATCGCCCAGATCAAGCAGGACCTCGGTCTGGACCTGCCGCTCTGGCAGCAGTACTGGAACTATCTGACCGGCCTCTTCCAGGGCGACTTCGGCACCCAGATCGCCAGCGGCAGACCGGTCGGCGACATCATCTCCGACGCCCTTCCGGTGACGATCAGGCTGGCGCTGTTCGCCTTCACCTTCGTCGTGCTCGTCGGCATCTCCCTCGGCGTGATCGCGGGGCTGAAGGCCGACACGCTGCTCGACCGGGGCATGCTGGTCTTCACGCTGCTGCTGATCTCGGTGCCCTCGTTCGTGCTCGGCTACGGCGCGCAGTTCGTCTTCGCGTTCAAGCTGGACGTCGCCACGCCGACGGTGCGCAACTCGGAGGACTTCAGCGAACTGCTGATGCCGGCGATCGTGCTGGCCGCGCTGTCGCTGGCCTACGTGGTACGGCTCACCCGCACCTCCATCGCGGAGAACCTGCGCTCCGACTACATCCGCACCGCCATCGCCAAGGGCCTCCCGCGGCGCCGGGTGGTCGGGGTCCATCTGCTGCGCAACTCGCTGATCCCGGTGGTGACCTTCCTCGGCACCGACCTCGGCGCGCTGCTGAGCGGCGCGATCGTCACCGAGGGCATCTTCAACGTCCAGGGCATCGGTGACGCCGTCTACGAGGCGCTGATCCAGCGCGAGGGCTCGACCGTGGTCGGCATCGCGAGCCTGATCGTCATCATCTACCTCTGCGCCAGCCTGATCGTCGACCTGCTCTACGCGGTACTGGACCCGAGGATCCGCTATGCCTGACCTGACCAAGAAGAACGAACCGGTGACCGGACCCCGGGTCCCCGCCGCGCCCGCCTCGCTGGCGGTGGAGCCCGACAAGGGAGTCGGCAGCCTGGGCGGCACGGTCGGCAAGCCGCGCAGCCTGTGGTCCGACGCCTGGTACGACCTGCGCCGCAACCCGCTCTTCGTGTTCTCCGCCGTCATCATCGCGCTCCTGCTGGTGATGGTCGCCTGGCCGGGGCTGTTCACCAGCGCCTCGCCGCGCTACGGCGATCTGACGAACCACTACCTCCAGGAGCCGGAGCTCACCCACTTCTTCGCACCCGAGTGGCTGGGCTACGACGTGCAGGGCCGCAGCATCTACGCCCGCGTCGTGTACGGCGCCCGTGCCTCGGTGATCGTCGGTGTCGCCGTGACCCTGCTGGTCACCGTCTTCGGCGGCCTGGTCGGCATGCTGGCCGGCTACTTCGGCGGCATCCTGGACAGCCTGCTGTCGCGGATCATCGACACCTTCGCCGGCATCCCGTTCCTGCTCGGCGCCATGGTCGTCCTCAGCGTCTTCGACGTGCGCACCGTCTGGATCGTCACTCTGGCACTGGCGTTCCTCGGCTGGACCCAGATCGCCCGTGTCGCGCGCGGCTCGGTGATCTCGGTCAAGGGGACGGACTACGTGCAGGCCGCCCGGGCGCTGGGCGCCGGCACCCGCCGCATCCTGCTGCGCCATGTGCTGCCGAACGCCGTCGCGCCGGTGATCGTGGTCGCCACCATCGCGCTCGGCGGCTACATCGCGGCCGAGGCGACCCTGTCCTATCTGGGTATCGGCCTGTCCGAGCCGACGGTCTCCTGGGGCGGCGACGTCTCCCGGGGCAAGGACCAGTTGCGGAACGCGCCGTTCGTCCTGCTGTCCCCAGCCGTGATGGTCTCCATCACGGTGCTGGCGTTCATCATGCTCGGCGACGCCGTGCGCAACGCCCTCGATCCGAAGCTGCGCTGAGGGAGACGTACGTGACCACCATCGACAAGACCGAGTACGTACCGGAGCCGGAGACCGGCAGCGGCGGGCCGCTGCTGGAGGTCCGCGACCTGCATGTGGAGTTCCACACCCGGGACGGTGTCGCCAGGGCGGTCAACGGGGTGAACTACTCGGTGTCCGCGGGCGAGACGCTGGCGGTGCTGGGGGAGTCGGGGTCGGGGAAGTCGGTGACCGCGCAGGCGGTCATGGGCATCCTCGACATGCCGCCGGGCCGGATTCCGAAGGGGGAGATCTTCTTCCAGGGGCGGGACCTGCTGAAGCTGCCGGAGGAGGAGCGGCGCCGGGTGCGGGGACGGAAGATCGCGATGATCTTCCAGGACGCGTTGTCGGCGTTGAATCCGGTGTACAGCGTGGGTTTCCAGTTGGGGGAGATGTTCCGGGTCCATCGCGGGCTTTCGCGGAAGGAGGCGAAGGCGAGGGCGGTGGAGTTGATGGACCGGGTGCGGATTCCGGCGGCGCGGGCGCGGGTGAACGATTATCCGCATCAGTTCTCCGGTGGTATGCGGCAGCGGATCATGATTGCGATGGCGTTGGCGCTGGAGCCGGATCTGATCATCGCGGACGAGCCGACGACGGCGCTGGATGTGACGGTGCAGGCCCAGGTGATGGAGCTGCTGGGGGAGTTGCAGCGGGAGTATCACATGGGGCTGATCCTGATCACGCATGATCTGGGGGTGGTGGCGGATGTGGCGGACAAGATCGCGGTGATGTACGCGGGGCGGATCGTGGAGACGGCTCCGGTGCACGAGTTGTACGAGCGTCCGGCGCATCCGTATACGCGGGGTCTTTTGGATTCGATTCCGCGGCTGGATCACAAGGGGCGGGAGCTGTATGCGATTCAGGGGCTGCCGCCGAGTCTGACGAGTATTCCGTCCGGGTGTGCGTTCAATCCGCGGTGTCCGCGGGCGCGGGAGGTGTGCCGGGTGGATGTGCCGCCGCTGTACCGGGTGACCGAGTCGGACGGCACCGAGTTGACCGGGCGCCGCAGTGCCTGCCACTTCTGGGAGGAGACCATCCATGGCTGA
>NZ_PGGW01000056.1:59152-81582 GCF_002794255.1 Streptomyces carminius | reverse complement strand
TGGGAGATCGAGGTGTGGTGGCGGGAGGTCGCGGTGGTGGTGCGGGCCATGGGTGGGGGCCGGTCGGCGGTGGAGGTGGCGCGGCTGGGGGTTTCGGAGTTGCTGGCGAACGTGTGCCGGCATGTGGCGGACCGGCGGTGTCGGCTGGAGGTGCGCCAGGGGCGGGGCACGGCGTTGGTGCGGGTCTTCGACCGCTGTGCGCGGGTGCCGGAGGTGAGGGTGCCGGAGTGGGATGCGGAGCGGGGGTGGGGGTTGTGGTTGCTGCGGGAGGTGGCCGGCGGGCTGGGCTGCACGTGTGTGCCGGGTGGTAAGTGGGTGTGGTTCACCGTGCTGCTGTCCGGCCCGGTGGGGGAGGGGTGAGTGGACCGGTGGCGTATCGGGCGGAGGTCGTCGCCTACTGCGGGGTGCCTGGGCCGGGCGTGTGCCATCTGGGGGGCTGCTTCTCGCCGCGGGTGGGGGAGCGGGCGGTGCGGATCGCGGCGAGTCTGGGGCCGGAGGCCGCCGCGCGGTTCCTCACCTGGGCGCACGAGGCGGGCACCGGCTCCACGCGGCGGC
Source organism: Streptomyces carminius (assembly GCF_002794255.1). Lineage (GTDB taxonomy): Bacteria > Actinomycetota > Actinomycetes > Streptomycetales > Streptomycetaceae > Streptomyces > Streptomyces carminius. The sequence continues at coordinate 81,027 of NZ_PGGW01000056.1, read as the reverse complement.
TGCTGTGTGCGGGCCGGGCGGTGGTCTACAGCCACACGAGCGCCGGGTGTCTGTGGGAGTTGTCGCTGCGGCCGGTGCCGCAGGTCACGGGAGGCATGTGAGGTTCGGGCAGCGGCGCACTTCAGGCAGCCGGGGACGGCGGGAGGGGACGGGGAGGGGCGGCCGTTCCGGACACTCTGGGGTCCCCCATGCCGAAGGCCAGGGGCGCGATTTGCGGCCAATGAGCGGGCGAGGAAACGTGGCACGTCAGCGGCCGTAAATCGTACCGTCCGGAATGGTCGCCCCGGACCGGCCCCGACCCCACCACGCACCCCCACCCGCACCCGGGCGCAGCCCGGGTCTCCCGTGCCCGCCCCGGGCAGGGCTGCCGTGGCGTCAGGAACGCGCCGCCCGGCGGTGGGCCGGGCTCCCCTCGCGGTAGAAGACGTAGCCGCCGTGGTGCAGTACGTCGCCCTCGAACTCGCCGTCCGCGGTGAATCCGGTGTCGTCCAGGTACTCGATCCTGTCGCCCTTCACCCAGTACCGGCCGGTGTAGGCGCTGCCGCGCTCTCCGCGTGCCTCGTCGTAGCGGCCGTCGGGGAGGAGTTCCTGCCTGATGTGGTTGTCGGCGGTGACCCACATGCCGACGTAGGGGTGGCTTGCCATGGTGGTCCCGTTCTCGCTGTGTTCGGCGGACTGGCTCGGCGTCGGCCGGTGGCCGGGCGAACTCTCGCCGTTGTCCGGCTGCCCGCAGGCGGCTGCCGCGAGCATGGCCAGAACAGGCACGGTGAGTCGCCGTCCTCGGTTTCTTCCGGGCATGGAACGAGCGTGCCCCGGCAGCGGGCGATCGGGCAGGCCGGGCTGTTCCTGGGAGCACCGCACCCCGCCTGCCGGAAGCGGCAGGCGGGGTGCGGGTCCGGAGAAGCGGCGCCGCACGGCGCCCCCTCACAGCCGTTCGAAGCCGCGCATCCGCTCCCAGTCGGTGACCGACCGCTCGAAGGCGGTCAGTTCGGTGCGGGCCGCCCGCGCGTAGTGGGTGACCGTCTCCGTGCCGAAGAGCCTGGCCGCGATCTCGCTGTTCTCCCAGCGGTGCAGGGCCTCGGTGAGGGTGCCGGGCAGCCGGGGCACGGTGTCGTCGGCCAGGGCGTTGGCGGTGTGCTCGGGGGGCAGCGACAGCCGGTTGTCGATGCCGTACAGGCCCGCGGCGACCACGGCGGCGACGGCGAGGTACGGGTTGGCGTCGCCGCCGGGCACCCGGTGCTCGATCCGCAGGGAGGACCCGGAGCCGACGACCCGGACGGGGCAGGTGCGGTTGTCCCGGCCCCAGGCGATGCCCGTCGGGGCGAACGCGCCGGGCTGGAGCCGCTTGTAGGAGTTGATGTTCGGGGCCATCAGCAGGGCCAGGTCGGGCAGGCAGGCGAGCTGGCCGGCGACGAAGTGGCGCATCAGGTCCGACATGCCGTCACCGGCGGAGTCGTCGGCGAGGACGGGGGTGCCGTCCGTGCCGCGCAGCGAGAGGTGGATGTGGCAGGAGTTGCCCTCGCCGTCGTCGAACTTCGGCATGAAGGTCAGCGCGGCGCCCTCGGCGGCGGCGAGCTGCTTGGCGCCGTTCTTGAAGAAGACGTGGCCGTCGCAGGTGGCCATCGCCTCGGCGTAGCGGAAGACGATCTCGTACTGGCCCGGGTGGCACTCCCCGCGGGCGGTCTCCATGGCCAGCCCGGCGCGCACCATCTCGCGGCGGATGCGGCGCACCACCGGCTCGATCTCGGAGAGGCCCTGGAGGGAGTAGTCGACGTTGTAGCGGGTGGCGGGGCGCAGACCGTGGTAGCGGCGCTCCCAGGCGTCGCGGTAGGACTCCCCGAAGACGAGGAACTCCAGTTCCGTCCCGGCGTACGCGGTCAGTCCGCGTTCGGCCAGCCGGTCGAGCTGGGTGCGCAGCACCTGGCGGGGCGCGACCGGGACGGGGGCGCCGCCCGGCCAGACGGCGTCGGCCAGCACCAGGGCGGTGCCGTCGTCCCAGGGCAGCACGGTGCGCAGGGTGGCCGGGTCGGGGCGGAGCACGAAGTCGCCGAAGCCGCTGTCCCAGGCGTCGATGGCGTAGCCGGGGCCGGTGTCCATCTCCACGTCGGTGGCCAGCAGGTAGACGCAGGCGCCGAAGCCCTGCCGGGCCGCCTCGTCCAGGAAGTACGGGACGGACAGCCGGCTGCCCACCAGGCGGCCCTGGAGGTCGGGGACGGCGACGATCACCTCCTCGATCCGGCCCGCCTCCGCCTCGGCGCGCAGGGTCTCGTACGGGTCCGCGGGGGAGGGTGTGCTCATGAGGTGTGTCCGGCGGGTGCGTCGGCCAGGGGGTTGGGGACGGTGCCGTGGACGACGTCGAAGCCCTCGTCGCGTTCGGCGCGGTCGTGGAAGCCGCCGCCCAGCAACTGCTCCCGGTTCAGGGCCACCCGGTCGAAGGCGGGCGCGAACAGGCCGAACGCGGCGAATCGGCCGGCCAGTTCGGGGAAGCGGGCGTGGTAGCGCTCGATCTCGGCGCGGACCAGGGTCCAGAACTCGGCCTCGGGGACGCCCAGGTGCCTCTCCAGCAGGGGCGCGAAGAAGCGGAAGTGGCCCGCGAAGACCGCGCTCAGCAGCGAGTGCGCCAGCTCGTGGGCGGGCCAGCGCAGCAGGACGGCGTCGGCGCGCTCGGTCAGGGTGGCGTACTCGGGGCGGTCCTCGGGCAGCAGGTTGACGTCCTCGGCGAAGTCCTTGAGCGCGATGCCGACCGGTGTCTCGTCGGGGCCGTAGAGGACGACGGTGTTCTCGCCGTGCGGGCAGTACGCGACGCCGTACCGGTAGAGGTAGTGCAGCAGGCCGGGCAGCAGGGCGGCCAGGAAGCGGGCCAGCCAGTCGCGCGGTGCGCGGCCGGAACGTTCCACCAGCTCGGTCACCAGCGCCTTGCCGTCCGAGCCGGTCTTCAGCAGGGCGGCCATGGTGCGGGCCTTCTCCCCGTCGCGCAGCACCCCGGTGACCGGCTCGCGCCACACCGCGCCCAGCAGTTCGTGGTAGCGGTACGGGGCGTCCTTGACCGACTCGTACAGCGGGTGGCGCACGGCGACGGAGGCGACCTCGCCCAGCGGGTGGAAGCGCAGCTCGTCGCGGAGGTAGGGATCGGCGTCGCGCACCGAGTGCAGCCAGGCGCTGATGTCGGGCGCGGCCCGCGTCGGCTCGGTGGACAGACCGCGCCACACCAGGGTGTTGCGGATCAGCAGGGGCACCTTGACGTTGCGCTGCCCGGGGTGGTCGAGGTTGGCGAGGGTGCGGATCGACTGCAGGGGGCGGTAGCGGTCCGGTCCCTCGCCGAGCGGGGTGATGCGGCCGTCGGCGAGGTAGGGGGCGAAGAGGGTCTCGACGGCCTCGTCCCAGTGGAAGGGGTGGACCGGCAGCCAGACGTACTCGTCCGGGGCGCGGCCGTGGGCGGCGGCGGACTCGGTGAGGACGGTGGTGAATCGTTCCCGCGTGGGAGCGTCCAGCTCCTCGGCGAGCAGGGCGGCGGCGTCCAGGCCGGGCACGCCCGCGTACGCCGCCAGCGAGTCGTGCACCGCCGCCCAGCGCAGCCGCACCTCGCCGGCGGACTCGGGGGCGTAGGCGGCGGCGTCGGAGGCGGCGAAGCCCAGCCTGCCCTTGTTGAGCAGCATGCAGGGGTGGCCGTCCTGGTGGGACTCCAGGGCCAGGTGGTCCAGGTCGGCCAGGGCGGCGGCGGGCAGGTCGCGGGCGATGACGCGGGCCTCGGCGCGGCGGGTGGCGGTCAGCTCGCGCAGCACCTCGGCGGTGGTGGGACCGTCCCAGCCCAGCGCCGGACGGGCGTCCAGCAGGAGCTGCTCGGGCCCGGCCTCACCCTCCCCCGGCTCGTCGGGGGCGGGCGAGGGGTGGCGGCGCAGGGTGCCGTCCGCGATCCGCCAGGTGCCGAAGGTGCCCCGGGCGGCGCGGAACGTCCAGTGCACGCCGCCGGCCAGGACCAGCCGGTAGGCGCCGGACCCGGCGGGCGCGTCGGGGTCGGGCTCGGGGACGAGCAGCTCCTCGTAGGCGAACTCCTCGACGGCCTTGACGAGCAGTCTGCGTCCCGCCTCCGTCCAGGCGTCGTGGGGGATGGTGCTCAACGGTCGTTCTCCTTGGCGTGCGCGAGGGCGGGGACGGGTTCGGGGACGGGTGAGGACGAGGGGGCGGGCTCGGGGCGGGGCGCGGGCACGGCGGGCACCGGGGCCGGGACGGGCGCCGCCGGGCGGGCACGGCGCAGCGCCAGGAGGGTGCCCAGCACCTGGACGGCCGCCGCGACCGCCAGCGGCAGCGCCAGATCGGCCGAGACGGCCGCCGTGGCGACCAGCGGAGCGGCGAGCAGACCGGCGGACCGGGCGGTCTCGACGGCCGTGTACTCCGGGCCCGCCGTACCGGTGGCGCGGAACATCCGCAGCTCCACGGCGACCTGGCCCAGCCCCAGGCAGACGCCGAACAGCAGCCGACCGCCCACCAGGGCGGGCAGCGAGTCGGCCAGTGCCTGCCACAGCAGCCCGGCCGCGCCCACCGCCATGGACAGCGGCAGCAGCCGGTCGCCGAGCAGCGCGTGGCAGCGGCGCACGACGGGCAGCACGGCCAGCGCGGCGACGCTGGGCAGGAAGAACAGCACCGCCGAGGCGGTCGCCCCGCCGCCCAGGTCCGCGGCGAACTCGGTGAAGAAGGGCCGGGCCACGCTCACCGAGAAGTCGAAGGCCAGCCCGATCAGGGCGACCTGGGCCAGCAGCGCGAACCGGCCGCGCCGGTGGCGCTTCGGCGCCGGTCGCGGCTGGTTCTGGTTCTGGGTCTGGGCCGCCGCCTGGGCGGTGGGGGTGTCGGCGGCGGCCGGGACGGCCACGTCCGCGGCCGCCGGGGCGCGGCGGCACATCACCCGGTGCACGAGCACGGCGAGGACGACGTCCAGCAGCGCGAACGAGGAGATGCCCCACCGGGGGTCGGGCAGCGCCAGCACCCCGGCGCCCACCACCGTGGCGGCCACGGCGGACAGGTGGAAGACGACCACGATCGAGCAGATCCCGGCCAGCCGGGACCGCTCGCCGTCCCCGCCGGCGGCGTCCCCGGCCCCGTCCCCGCCGCCGTCGTACTGGGCTATGAACGCCGGATAGGCCAGCAGCAGCGCGCTGTTGGTCGCCACCACGGCCGTCGAGACCGCGGTGTACGCGGCGTAGCTGGGGGCCAGGCCCAGCAGCAGGTCCAGTACGGCGGTCCCGCACAGCCCGCCCAGCACCAGCCGGTGCAGCGGCCACCGCCGGGCGGCCAGCCCCCACAGCGGGAGCACGGCCAGCCCGACGATGCGGCACACCCAGAGGTAGAGCCCGGTCGCGCCGTGGTCCTCGATGCCGTACAGCCGCTCGAAGAGCTGGGGGAGGAAGGGCGTCAGCGCGGTCTCGGCGACGAGGTGGAGGCCGATGACCGCGATCAGGACGGCCTTGGCGTGCCGCGCGCGCCCGCTCACGGGAGCGGGTCCGCGGTCTCGGCGGTGGCTCCGGCGGCGGTGGTGGGGGCGCCGAAGGTCGTCCAGGCCGCCCGCTGCGGCACGGGCAGCACGGTGCGGCCCGCGACGGAGTTGAGGATCACCGCGGAGCGCCAGGCGCCCAGGGTGAGGTCGGGCGCACCGACGCCGTGGGTGTGCAGCTCGGCGTTCTGCACGTACAGGGTGCCGGTCACGCTCTCGTCCAGGGCGACCCGGTAGGTGCCGTCCACCCGGTAGCGGCCCCGGTCGTCCCAGTCGACGAGCTTGTCGAGGGTGTCCAGGAAGGCCGGGCGGTGCGCGGCGTAGCCGGTGGCGGCCACGACCGCCGAGGTGCGCACCTCGAACTCGGCGCCCTGCCCGGTGTGGCGGCAGGTCAGGACGTAGCCGTCCGCGCCGTCGCCGGCGGGGCGGACGGCGGTGAGTTCGGTACCCGGGTGCAGGTCGGCGCGCGGCCGGCCGCCGCCGATGGTCCGCTCGTACAGCTCGTCGTGGATCTCGCCGAGGGTGTCGGCGCTGACGCCCTTGTAGAGCTGCCACTGCTCGCGCACCAGCCGCTCGCGGTCGGCCTCGGGCAGCGCGCGGAAGTAGTGGATGTAGTCGGGGGTGAAGTGCTCCAGCCCGATCTTGGAGTACTCCATGGGCGCGAACGCCGGGGTGCGCGCCAGCCACCGCACGTACGGGCCGCCCCGGCCCTCGCCGTCCTGGTGCCGCAGCAGGTCCAGCAGCACCTCGGCGCCGGACTGGCCCGCGCCGATCACCGTCACGTCGTCCAGACCGGCCAGCGCGGCACGGTGGGTGCGGTAGTCGGCGCTGTGCAGGACGCGCCCGGTGTGCCCGCCGGACGCCGCCAGTTCCCGCAGCGGCCCGGGCAGCACCGGGGAGGTGCCCACGCCCAGGACGACCCGCCGGGCCGTCACGCGGGAGGCGGTGCCGTCGGCCGAGCGGTGCGTGACGGCGAAGACCCCGGCGTCCGCGTCCCACTCCAGGGCGGTGACCTCGGCGTCGAAGCGGCAGGACGGCAGGTTCTCGGCGGCCCAGCGCAGGTAGTGGTCGTACTCGCGGCGCGGGATGTGGAAGCGCTCGGAGAAGAAGAACGGGAACAGCCGGCCGTGCTCGCGCAGGTAGTTCAGGTACGACCAGCGGCTGGTCGGGTCGGCCATCGTCACCAGGTCCGCCAGGAACGGCACCTGGAGCACCGTGCCCTCCATCAGCAGGCCCGGGTGCCAGGAGAAGGCGGGCCGGCGGTCCAGGAAGAGGGCGCGCAGCCCGGCCACCCCGTCGCTCAGGGCGGCCAGGGACAGGTTGAACGGGCCGATCCCGACGCCCACCAGGTCGTACGGCTCGCCGCCGGGTGAGGGCGTGTGCTGCTCGGTCACCGCTGTACCTCCGCGAGGGGGTTGGGAAGGTCGATGTAGACGGACTGGGTGTGGACGTCGCCGACCAGCTCGTCGAGACCGTCCACGCAGGTCAGGTAGTTGCCCTTGCAGCGCAGCACCGGCGCGTCCAGCAGCATGCCGAGCAGGCCCGCCGCGCCGGGCTCGGCCGCCCGCAGCCGCTCCAGCGCGCCGCGCAGCACGCGCAGCAGCGCCTCCTCGTCGGCCAGGCCCAGCGCGCCGAAGGCGCCCACCAGTCCCAGGAGGTTGTTGACGCCCAGGTAGTAGGCGACGCGCTCGTCGACGAAGGCGTCGTCGAAGACCAGCTCCACCCCGTCCGTCACCCCGGGCAGCAGCCGCTCCAGGGCGGCGGCGCGGGAGGCGGTGAGGTAGTAGCCCTGGCTGTCGCGGTACCAGCCCGCGGCGGGCAGCCCGTCGGCGTCCAGGGCCACCAGGGTGTTCTGGTGGTGCGGCTCCAGGGCGAGGCCGTGGCGGGCCTGGAGGCGGATCAGGGGGACGGCCAGCACGTCCAGGTAGCGGGCCAGCCAGCGGGCGGACGCCTCGGCGGTGGACACCCCGTGCGCGCGGGCGGTACGGGCCACCGCCGCGCACAGCGCGGCGCGGTACGGCGGCGGGGAGCCGTCGCCGGGGCCGGTGCGCTCGGCCAGCAGCCCGGCCACGCACAGCGCGTCGCCGGTGCCGTCCGCATCGCCCGCGTCGCCCCGGAAGGGGTTGTCGCGCAGCGCGGTCTCCAGGCCCGTCTCGGGCCCTTCGGTGCCGACCGAGACCCAGGCGAAGTCCCGCAGGATGCCGAACTCCGGGTGCTCGGCGCGCAGCCACGCCCCGGGGCCGTCCGGCGCGGCCAGCAGCCGTGCGGCCCGCACCCCCAGCCGCATCTCGCCGCGCAGGTTGTTGCGGCGGGAGTTGGTGATCCGCATGCCCAGCGACAGCTTGAGCATCGCCGCGGCGTCCGGGCGGTGCACGGTCCGCACCGAGGACGTCGGGTACCAGGCCGGACCGGCCGGGCCCAGCGGGCGCAGCAGCCCGGCGTCCAGCAGGGCGGCCACCTCCGGGCGGCCGGTCACCTCGCGGGCCTGCCAGGGGTGGACGGGCACCGGGACCATGCCGTCGGGCACGTCCGGGCCGCCGGGTCCGGCGGCGAGCGCGCGCAGCAGCCCGGCGACGGGGCGGCCGTCCGCGTCCTCGCCGACCACCGTGTCCGGGTGCGCGGCGAACCAGTGCAGCGGGAAGGCGCCGCGCAGCTCCGGCGAGTACGCCGCCAGCTCCGCGTCCGAGGCCTCCTCGCGGCTCTTGGGCGCCGGGTGGAAGGGGTGGCCCAGCAGCAGCGCCTGCTCGGCGTCCAGGAACGGGGTCGGGCCCGCCGCGTCCGCGGGCTCCGCACGGCGCCGTTCCAGGTGGACGGCGGTGCGGCGGGCGGAGTTCAGCACCCGGCCGACCGCGTCCGTGCCCAGATGGGGCGGGTGGCCGCGGCCCAGGGTGCTCTCCCGGATCAGCGCGGCGGCCACCAGCGCGGCGTCGGCGGGCAGGTCGCCCGAGGAGGAGCCGTTCCCGCCCGGTTCGAAGGCGCTGACCCGGGCCCGTCCGAAGCGGTGCCAGCCGGCCGCCGACCGGTAGCGCACCGGGACGTGCAGCGTCAGCCCGCTCAGCGGCAGGTCCAGCCGCAGCACCCGGCCGCCGACCGGGACCCCGGTGCCGGTCTCGCGGACGTACGCGCGCAGCAGCGTCTCGGTCGCGGCGGCGTCGCCGGCCCGCTGTGGATCGGGGTGGTCCAGCGGGTCCGCGCCGCAGGGCACCGGGGAGGGCTGCGCCGCGGCCGGGGCGGCCGGGGCGGAGGCGGGGGCGGGGGAGGCCGGGCCGGTCACGGTGCCGTCCCCTCGGCCGGCCCGTTCTCCTCCGCCTCGCCCGCCGCGGCGACGGTGTGCAGCAGCCGCTCGACGTCGGCGGCGGTGGTGTGCGGGTTGAGCAGGGTGAGCTTCAGCCGCACCCGGCCCGGTCCCTCGCCCGGCAGCTCGGTGCGGCCGACGACCGCCCGCCCCTCGCGCAGCAGCCTGCGGCGCAGCGCGGCGTTGAGCCGGTCCACCCGCTCCGGGTCGTCCGCTCCGCGCTCCGGCAGGTAGCGGAAGAGGAAGGCGCTCAGCACCGGGTCGCAGTGCAGCTCCAGCCGGGGGTGGTCGCGGACCGCCGCGGCCCCGGCGAGGGCCAGCTCGTGGCAGGCGTCCACCAGCCGCCCGAGCCCGGCCCGGCCCAGTGTCCGCAGGGTGACGGCGATGGGGAAGGCGTCCGCGCGGCGGGTGGTGCGCAGCGACAGGCCGAGCAGGCTGGGGTAGCCGGCCTCCTCGTCGTCGGCGGGGTTGAGGTAGACCGCGCGCCGGGCCAGGGAGGCGTACGTCTCCGCGCGCCGGACCAGGAACACGCCCGCCGCGACGGGCTGCCAGCCCAGCTTGTGCCAGTCCAGGGAGACCGAGTCGGCCAGCTCGATGCCGTCCAGCAGCGGGGCCAGCCGGTCCGACAGCAGCGCGCCGCCGCCGTAGGCCGCGTCCACGTGCAGCCAGGCGCCGTACTCGGCGGCCAGCGCGGCGCAGGCGCGCAGCGGGTCGACCGCGCCGGTGTCGGTGGTCCCGGCGGTGGCCACCACGGCGACGGGCAGCTCGCCGGCGGCCGCGACCGCGGCCAGGGCGCCGGCCAGCGCGTCCGGGGCCATGCGCAGCTCCCGGTCGACGGCGACGGGCACGACCGCGTCCTCGCCCAGGCCCAGCAGGGCCGCGGCCCGCTGCACGGAGAAGTGCGCCGCGGCGGAGGCGAGGATCCGCGGCCGGGGGCCGGTGCGGGGCACGCCCGCCAGCTCGACCTGCTCCCCGCCGGCGCGGGTCAGCACCCGGTCGCGGGCCAGCATCAGGCCCATCAGGTTGGACTCGGTGCCGCCCGAGGTCAGCACCCCGGCGGCCTGCTCGTCCCAGCCCACCAGCTCGGCGAGCTCGGCCAGCAGCAGCGTCTCCAGGGCGGTGGCGGCCGGGGCCTGGTCCCAGGAGTCCTGGGAGGGGTTGAGCGCGGAGACCGCCAGATCGGCGGCGACGGCGACGGCCAGCGGCGGGCAGTGCAGATGCGCGGCGCAGGACGGGTCGGCCGGGTCGGCGCTGCCGTACGCCAGCAGTTCGGTCAGCCGGGACAGCGCGCCGTCACCGGTGACGGCGCCGGCCCCCGTGCCGGTCCTGGTGCCGTCCGCCGCGTACTCCCGGGCCACCCGGGCGGCCAGCTCACCGGGGAGCCCGGCGGGCACCGGGCCGCCGCGCCGTCCGGCGCCCGCCGCCAGCGCGGTGAGCACCTCGTCGAGCAGCGGACGCAGGGCGGCGGCGCCGCCCGTACCGCCGGACAGGGGGGCGGCGTACCGCTCCGGGCCGCCCGTGCGGGGCCCGCCGGCACGGGGGCCCGGGACGGGGTGGGCGGCCGCACCGTCCACCGCGCCGCCCAGCGCGCCGTCCACCGCGCCGACCAGCCCCTCGAACGCCCCGTCGGCCGGGTGGGGCTCACACACCTCGTACACGCTCTCCCTCATACCGGCCGCACCGCCCCGCGCTCGTTCCTGCCGTGTCCGCCACCGTGTCCGCTGCCGTGTCCGCCCTCCGGGCGGGCCGTCGCCTCGGCGATCGCGTCGGCCAGCCGGTCCAGGACGGCCTCGGCCTCCTCGTCGGTGATCACCAGCGGCGGCAGCAGCCGCACCGTCGAGTCGTACCGCCCGCCCAGCTCCACGATCAGGCCCCGCTCCAGCGCGGCCGACCGCACCCGGACCGCCGTGTCCGGCGCGGGCGGCAGGGCGCCGCAGGCGTCCGGCGTGCCCGCCGGGTCCACCAGCTCGACGCCGATCATCAGCCCGCGTCCGCGGACGTCGCCGATCGCGGGCAGTTCGGCCCGCAGGGCCGTCAGCCGGTCCGTCAGCCGCGCCCCGACCGCCGCGGCCCGCCGGGCCAGGCCCTCCCGGGCGACGTACCGCAGGGTGGCCGTACCGGCCGCCATGGCCAGGGTGTTGCCGCGGAAGGTGCCGGTGTGGGCGCCGGGCAGCCAGCCGTCGTAGTCCTCGTGGTAGACGACCACCGCCAGCGGCAGGCTGCCGCCGATCGCCTTCGACATCACCATCGCGTCCGGGACGATCCCGCTGTGCTCGATCGCCCAGAACGCGCCGGTGCGGCCCACGCCGGTCTGCACCTCGTCCACGACCAGCGGGATCTCCCGCTCGGCGGTGATCCGCCGCATCTCGCGCAGCCAGTCGTCGGGGGCGGGCACCGCGCCGCCCTCGCCCTGCACCGCCTCCAGGATCATCGCGGCGGGCGGCACCACCCCGCCGTTGGGGTCGTCCAGCAGCCGCTCGGTGTAGGCGGCCGACAGCCGCGCCCCGCGCTCCCCGCCGACCCCGAACGGGCAGCGGTAGGAGTACGGGTAGGGCAGCCGGGTCACGTCGGCGGCGGTCCCGGGCACCGGCCGCTTGGCGGCCACGCCGCCGGAGACGGCCAGCGCGCCCGCGGTCATGCCGTGGTAGGCGCCGGTGAAGGCCAGCAGGCCGTGCCGCCCGGTGGCGGTCTGCAGCAGCTTCAGGGCCGCCTCCACCGCGTCCGTCCCGGCGGGCCCGCAGAAGTGGATGCGGGCCTTGTCGGCGAACGCGGGCGGCAGGGTGGCGAACAGCGCGTCGGTGAACTCGTCCTTCTCCGGCGTCGCCAGGTCCAGCACGTGCAGCGGTGCGCCGCTGTCCACGGTGCGCCGCACGGCCTCGGTCACCACGGGGTGGTTGTGGCCCAGCGCGAGGGTTCCGGCACCGGCCAGGCAGTCGAGGTAGCGGCGGCCGTCGGCGCCCTCGACGGTCATGCCGTACGCGCGGGCCGGGACGACGGGGAAGGAGCGGGCGTAGGTGCGGGCCGAGGACTCCCGCGCCCGCTGGCGCCGCAGGATGGCCTCGGCCGACGGCGCGGTCGGCGGGGTGATGGACACGGTCATGTCGGGCAGCTCCGTCAGGAGGTGTCGGCGGGGCGGCCGGGGCCGTCCCTCGGGGGGTGGGGTGGGTCAGAGCAGGTGGCGTTCCGCGACCGGGTGGCCGAGGAAGCTGTGCATGGCGAACTCCCAGCCGTAGGAGCCCGCGTAGGGGAAAACGACCAGATCGCCGGCGCGGACGCGGTCCACCAGGACATCGCGCAGCAGGGTGTCCTCCGGGGTGCACAGCTCGCCGACGACCGTGACGCGCTCCCCGGCCGCCCCGGGCCGGGGCAGCCCCTCGGGCCAGCGCTCGACGGGCAGGACCGCGATGTTGTGCACCAGCTCCCAGGAGGTGGGGAGCTGGAAGTGGTTGATGCCGCCGCGCAGCACCGCGAAGGCGGTGCCGTAGCTGTGCTTGACGTCGGTGACCTCGGCCGCGTACCAGCCGCAGTCGGCGACCAGGAAGCGGCCCGGTTCCAGGATCACCTTCACCCCGGGCGGCGGCTCGACGTCTCCGGCGAGCTCGTCGAAGCGGGCCACGTCGAAGGGGCGTTCGCCCGCGGGCTCCTCGAAGGCCACCCCGATGCCGCCGCCGATGTCGACGGTGCGCAGGTCGACGCCGTGCGTGGCGGCGGCCTTGGCCGCCCACTCCACGCACCAGCGCAGATAGGCCGCCTGGGCGTCGGCGTCGAGGTTGTTGGACGCGGCGTGGATGTGGAAGCCGGTCACGTCCAGCCCCGGCAGCCGCAGCGCCTCGCCCAGCACCTCGGGGACGTCGGGCTCGGGGACGCCGAACTGCGAGGCCGTACCGCCCATGCTCAGCGAGCCGGTGACGGGGATGTCCACGGGGTTGACGCGCAGCGTCACCCGGGCGGTGGTGCCCTCGGCGACGGCGATGCGGCTGACGCGGTGCAGTTCCAGCAGGCTCTCGGCGTTGATCGCCTCCACCCCGGCCCGCACCAGGGCGGTCAGCACCGGCACGGACTTGGCGGGCCCGGCGGCCACGACGGGCACGGGGGCGGCACCGGCGGCGGGGCCGCCGTCCCGCTCCCGGAGGGCGGCCAGGGCCAGTTCCAGCTCGGACCGGGAGGCGACCTCGAAGCCGTCGACGTGCGGGGCCAGCGCCCGTACGACCCCGGGGAAGGAGTTGGCCTTCACCGCGTAGTGGACGGCCGCCCACGGCGGCAGCGCCGCGCGCAGCTGCCGCGCGCGGCGGGCGGCGGCCTCCCCGTCGTAGAGGTAGGCGGACAGGGGGGTCTCACTCGCCGCCAGTTCCAGCAGCCGCCGGCGGACCGGTGCGGGGACCACGTCGGCCGGGTAGGCGGAGCGCGGGGCGGCGGAGGGCGGGAGGGCGATGGACACGGGGCTCTACCTCGGTGGAGTGCGGGGTGGGTCGGAGGGCGGTGCGGCCGTCCTCCGGACACGCGTCACGGTCCGGCCGCCCCACGGCGGGGCCGCCATTTAGTTAGGCGAGCCTAACCTAACGTCTCTCCGGTTTCTTTCCAAGTCCGCCCCGCCGCACCGCGGATGCCGGCACGCTCGCCCGCCGCCTCCGGGCGCGCGGCGGGGCCCGCGCACGCCCGCGCCCGGATGCGGTGGACGGCGCGGCGGCATACAGTGCGCCTCATGGGCAGGAAGAGAGCCGGCGCCGGTCCGCGCCGCGAACAGGCCGAGTACGCGGGGGAGTACGGCGGGCGCGCGGGTGCGGACTTCTCCGCCCGTCTCGCCGCCGCCTCCCGGCAGCCGACCGGGACCGGTGCCGCGCAGGCCCGGTCCTCCCACGTCGACGTGGTGATCGCCGCGGCCCGGCGGAGGGCGGCCGAGCTGCCCGCACTCCCGGAGCCGACCGACGCCGACCTCACGGACACGGAGCGGTGGGAGATGGCGGAGATCCTGGGCCTCGGCCACGGCGGCTCCGGCCGACCCGACCGGGGCCGGCCGGACGGTCTTACGCCTTCGGCGTGAGGACGGGCTCGGCGGGGAGTCCGCCGTCGTCCTCGCACTTCAGCTCCCTGGCGACGGCCAGGGCGGCGGAGTGCAGGACCGTCATGTTGGCCTCCTTGGCCTCCTGCCCCTTCACGGCCGGGTCGTATCGGTGCCGGAGCTCCGACTTGATCAGGGCGGGTGAATCCGTGGAACTGTTCATTTCAGAACCGGCGCACTCGAAGTAGACGACCGCCTTGTCCTCCGCGGAGAGAGTCCTGCGCCCCATCGGGTAGATGCTGTAGTCCGGGTCCAGGTCGTCGGGGTTCCCCAGTCTGTCGCTGTCCGTGATCTCGAAGGTGATCGCCACGTCGGTGAGGTCGGCCGACTTGTCGGTGTAGATCAGACAGAAGTCATGGACATTTCGGGGTGAACCGTCCAGCTCGGGCTGGGAGTTGAACTCCTCGGACAGCATCTTCGCGGTCCCGGCTGCTCCCTCTCCCAGGGAGGTCCGGGCAAACTTCCTTTTGCCGGTCACCTTCTCCAGAGACTCGGCGGCGACAGACGAGAGGGCCCCTCCGCACAGTTCTTCCGCGCTGACGGTCTTCTGCTGCTCCCTGTCGCTCTCGTCCCCTCCGTCGCAGGCTGTTCCGCCGAGAGACAGGAGGAGTGCCGTACAGACCGCACTCGCTGGGTTCCGCACCTCCGGCCGCATCAGCTAGTCACCGACCTGGGGAAGGTTTCCCTGCTCATCTTCTCTTCTCTTCCCGGAGTTGTGGCCGATGATCACGGACTCCGTCAGGTCCTGGGCGAAGGGGGTTTCGGACTCGATGCCGTGTTGAAGGAGGAACTGCCGCACCGGTGCGTTCGCGTTGTGCTCGCCAGTCCGGTAGATCTGGCGCAGCTGCTCCTGGACATCTTCCTTGCTGTCGTTGTTCTTCTTCTCGGTCTCCACCCAGTCTCCGATGACCTGGCCGATCCCCTCGTTGATGGCTCCGGTTCCGGTGTCGACGGCCAGCGGGACGAGGATGGCGGCGGCACCGGCGCCCGCCACCGTGGCGGGCAGGAAGGCGACACCGGCGGAGACTGCCGCCGTCGTGCCGAACTTGACCCATGCGGAACGCTCCTCCAGGGCCTTGTTGAACTCCTCGTCCTTGTGAGCCCCTTCGGCTCGCACCTGGTCCGCGCGGGCCTGGTCGAGCAGCCCCTGCACCTCCGCCCCGGTGCGCACCACCTCGCGCGCCGCGCCCTCCTTGATCTGCCCGTCGGGGCCGACCTGGGCTTCGAGCATGCTCATGGTGTAGATGCGGTCCGCGGTCGACACCGATGCGTATGCGTCCGGATACTGGCCGACTGTGCTCATGAACTGCCGTATGTCGGTGAGGCCGAATTTGGCGTGTGTGCTCGCGTTGTCCTTGGGCGCGAAGATACTTTCTGGACTGTTGTCGCTGAGCGCCCAGTTGACGTCGTCGATGTAGCCGGCGCCCATGGTGCCCAGGCTGTCGGCCAGCGGCTCCATCCGCTTGACGAGCTCGGCGTCGACCCCGACCGTCCTGACGACGTCCTCCATGATCCTGGCCGAGGTCGCGTCCCGGTCGAGGGTGGGGCTGGGGTCGTCCCAGGCGTGGCCGAGGGTGGCCGCCTCCAGGGCGTGGCCGAGGGCGTCGGGCAGGTAGTCCGCGGACTTCTTCGCGTCGTCCGGGTGGTGGCCGACGATGTCGGGGAAGAAGTCGTAGCCCTTGTCGGTGAAGTAATCCAGGTAGTTGGCGATGGCCTTCCCGTCCTCCCCCTTGCCGAGGTCGAGGGTCCCGTTCTTCACCTCCTTGCCGTTCTCGTCGTAGACGGTGGGTTCGGCGGAGAAGAACTGCTTGGCCGCCTCCGGGCTGTGGCCCAGTGCCTCCAGGACGCTGACGACCGGGTCGAAGCCCGCGCCGTTCACCCCGGAGGGGTTCAGCGGGCTGCCCTCGGGGCCGACCATCACCTTGGAGTCGGCGAACATGTACGGGTCCTTCTTGTGCAGCTGGACCACGTGCTCGGCGATGGGGTTGAGGAAGCGGGGGTCGTAGTTCCCGTACCGCAGGATTCCGCCGAGGAGCTGGTAGCCGAACGGGCCCGAGTGGTCGTACTGGTACATCGGGATGCGCTGGGTGCCGAAACCGCGCAGTTCCTTTCCCCAGGTGGCGGGCAGACTCGGCTTGTTGTCCGGGTCGGTGGCGGTGGCCAGGGTCAGGCCGAGGCTCTTCTGCAGCGCCTGGATCTGCTCCAACCGCTTCTTGTCGTCCTGGCCCGCGTAGTAGCCCTCCCGGGCCATCTGGCCGAAGAAGACGAGTGTCTTCTCGGGGCCGAGTTTCTCGTAGAAGGCGGTGGCGAACGTCGCCGAGCCGCGGTTGTCCGTCATGAGCTCGTTGAACTGCTGGAGCTCGGTGTTGGTCATGTCGGTGCCCTTGGCGGCGAGGTCGGCGGCCCGCTGGGCCTCCTCGGCGTCCAGGCTGTCGTACGCGGGCGCGCTGAAATTGTGCTTGTCACCGGTAATGTTGGCCTTCAGCGCGTTGGAGGCCGCCACGTCGGCCTCGTCGCAGGCCTCGATCACCGCGTCGATGCGCTTCTGCAGCGCCTGGACGGCGTTGCGCTCGTTGCGGACCAGGGTCTCGAAGTCCGGGTCGTGGCGGGCGGCGTGGGTCTGCGAGATGGGGTTCTTCGCCGCGACTCTGCCGGTGGTGCCGACGACCAGGTTCTGGGCGGGCGCGTCGGTCTCCACAATCGCCTTGAGGTCGTCCTGGGCCTTCTTGAAGGCGTTGTAACCGTCCTCGAGGATCTGCTTGACGCCCTTGGCGGCCTTGGCGGCGTCGTCGAACTCCTTGGCCGTCTTGCCGATGAACGGCTTGGTGACGGAGGCGTTGGCGCCCGTCCAGTCGGCCTTGTTGCTGCGGGCCACCATCGTGGTGCGGGCGTCGTCCGCGAGCTCCTCCAGCTTGGTGACCGTCGCCGTCCAGTCGTCGACGGCCGTCTTCATCTTCCCCAGCGGGGCGTGGTAGACGTTCTCGAAGGTCAGCTTCACCGTCGCCCCTACTTGAAGAACTTGCTGATCTCGGAGACCGACAACCTGGTGAAGGACTGGGAGATGTCGGCCTCGTCCTTCCTGTGCTGCGCGGCGCTGTAGTCCAGGTGCTGGGAGATGTGCATGCACGCGTCCAGCAGCGTCTTCAGCTGGCTCTCCCAGGTGTCGTGGACGGTCTCCATCGCGCTCCCGGTGCGGAAGCTCTCGCTCTTGAGCGCGCTGCCGGCCGACGAGGTGGACGACAGAGCGTGCCGGCCGTCCTTGTCGAGCCGCTTCCACAGGTCGGCGGCGTCGCTGCCGACCCTGCCCAGGTCGTCGGCGTTCGCGGCCAGGTCGGCGGTACCGCCGCCGTCCCCGTCGAGCTGGTTCAGACGCGTCCCGGTCCGGCGTTCCGCGACATCGGCCTGGATCTGCCGCCACTCCTCGTCGAACGACACCGTGCCCCCTGTGATCGGTGTTCTCGGCTGTACGCGGGGTGTGATCACCCGCAGGGGAGAACCCTACTCGGACAGGCGCGCGGTGCGGGAGGGCTCCACGGAGCCGGCGCGGACGGCCGGGCACCGTGCCGGGTGTGCGGCCATCCGGGCAATCGTGAGGATTCGCCCACCCCGGGGTGGGCACCCGGCCCGTGAGCCGGGCCGGAGTGCGGGACCTCGGGGAGACGTCGTGACCTTGGCATGTCACGCTGGAAGTCCGCCACGCCGTGCGATGACGCCGAGCGCCTCCTGGTGCTCGGCGTCATGCGTTTGTGCAGGTTCCGTAGGGACACGGAACGGCGGGACACAAGGAGCCGCACCTTCTAGGAGAACCCGTGATCGAGAAACTCTACGACCGGATACTGCACCGCAATCCGGGAGAGAACGAGTTCCACCAGGCCGTGTGGGAGGTGCTCGAGTCGCTGGAGCCCGTCTTCACCCGGCGGCCCGAGCTGCTGGACGAGTCCCTCGTCGAACGCCTGTGTGAGCCGGAACGGCAGATCATCTTCCGTGTCCCCTGGTCCGACGACGCCGGGCGGACCCACGTCAACCGCGGTTTCCGGGTGGAGTTCAACAGCGCCCTGGGCCCGTACAAGGGCGGTCTGCGCTTCCACCCGTCCGTCAACCTGGGGGTCATCAAGTTCCTGGGCTTCGAGCAGACCTTCAAGAACGCCCTGACCGGCATGCCGATCGGCGGCGGCAAGGGCGGCAGCGACTTCGACCCCAAGGGGAAGTCGGACGCGGAGGTCATGCGCTTCTGCCAGTCCTTCATGACCGAGCTGTACCGCCATCTGGGCGAGTACACGGACATCCCGGCGGGCGACATCGGGGTGGGCGGCCGCGAGATCGGCTACCTCTTCGGCCAGTACCGCCGGATCACCAACCGCTGGGAGGCCGGCGTCCTGACCGGCAAGGGCGTCCTGTGGGGCGGGTCGCAGGCCCGTACCGAGGCCACCGGCTACGGTCTGGTCGTCTTCACCGAGGAGATGCTCAAGACGCGCGGCGAGACCCTGGAGGGCAAGCGCGTGGTCGTCTCCGGCTCCGGCAACGTGGCCATCTACGCCATGGAGAAGGCCCGGCAGCTCGGCGCCACCCCGATCGCCTGCTCCGACTCCGGCGGCTACGTGGTGGACGAGAAGGGCATCGACCTGGAACTGCTGAAGCAGGTCAAGCTCACCGAGCGCGCCCGACTGTCCGAGTACGCCGAGCGCAGGGGGGCGAACTTCGTCTCCGGCGGCCGGGTCTGGGAGGTGCCGTGCGAGGTGGCACTGCCCTCGGCCACCCAGAACGAGCTGGACGAGAAGGACGCGACGACACTGGTGCGCAACGGTGTGCAGGCGGTCGGCGAGGGCGCGAACATGCCCACCACACCGGGCGGCGTGCGCGTGCTGCGCGAGGCCGACGTGCTGTTCGGCCCGGGCAAGGCCGCCAACGCGGGCGGGGTGGCCACCAGCGCGCTGGAGATGCAGCAGAACGCCTCGCGTGACTCGTGGACCTTCGAGCACACCGAGGCCCGGCTGACCGAGATCATGCAGCGCGTCCACCACCTCTGCCACACCACGGCCGAGCGTTACGGGCAGCCCGGCAACTACGTGGCGGGCGCCAACATCGCCGGCTTCGAGCTGGTGGAGGAGGGGATGGTGGCGCAGGGCCTGATCTGAGGCCCGCCCGGCACTCCGGCCGGGGAAACGGTTCACCACGCACGCGGCGGCCCGGCCCGGGAGACACCTCCCGGGCCGGGCCGCCGTCATAACGCTTGTCCCATTCGTCTGTCGCCAACGCGTTCCGGGGCTTAGGGTGCGATCTGCGCATGCATGTTGTGCGCTGAGTCAACACATCGCCAAGCGGTTGAGGTCGGGCGTACCTGGCGCGACCGGGAAGTCGGGGGGCCACGTGCACGAGATGGTCAAGGGCGCCAATGTCGAGTTGGCAGGGCTGAGCGAGGAGATCGGTTCCGTCACCCTGGGGCTGCGCTGGAGCAGCGCCACAGGGGACGGTGACGCGGATGTCTCGGTGCTGCTGCTGGGCGCGGACGGGAAAGTGCGCGATGACGCGGACTTCTTCTTCTACAACAATCCGGCCGCGGCCGACGGCAGTGTGCAGTTGCTGGGCAAGACGCCGACCGCCGACGGCAGCGAGGACCGCATCAGCCTCGACCTGGAAGCGACACCGGTCGACGTCGAGCGCGTCGTCATAGGGGCCAGTCGCTACGGCGGCGGCCGGTTCGGGGAGCTGGACGGCCTGCGGGTGACGCTCGCGGACCGTACCGGCGAGGCACTGCTCGGCTTCTCGATCGACGATGCCACGGTGGAGAGCGCGTTCATTTTCGGTGAGCTCTACCGGCGGAACGGCGGCTGGCGGTTCCGGGCCGTCGGCCAGGGGTACGAGACCGGACTGGCGGGCCTGGCGACGGACTTCGGCATCGATGTGGACGACACCGACGACACCGACACCGTCAGTGCCGAGGCTGCCGGGGCCGGAACCGGTGACGGGCGCCCCGAGGAGACAGCGCCACCGCCCCAGGGCCCCGTCGGAGCTCCGCTGCCCGGCATCCCCAGGCAGGTGGAGCGGCGGACAGCGGAGACCGGGACGGCCCCGGCCTCGGCGCCCGTTCCCGCACCGGCTCCGTCCAGCCGTCCCCGCACGGCCAGGAAGAAGGTGACGCTGCCCCGGGTGACCAGGAAGCCGCTCGCCGAGAACGACTCCTGGCGGCTGGCTCGCCTCTTTCCCGTCTCCTCACTGCGCAGCGACCGCGAACGTGAGACCCGGGCGACCTCCATCCTGCTGTCGGTGATGGCTCAGGTCCCGGAGTTCGGCCGCCGTCTCACCGCCGGCTTCGGTGCCCCGGCGGGCCGGATGGAGACGTTCACGGAGGTTTCGCTGCCGCACGGCGACAACCCGAAGCGCCCCGACGGCGTGATCCGTATCGAGCGGGCGGGCAGGCTCTGGACCGCGCTGGTGGAGACGAAGACCAACGGCAACCCGCTCCGGGCCGAACAGGTCCAGGACTACATGGACATCGCCGCCCGGCGCGGCTACGAGGCGGTGATCACGCTCTCCAACGACGTGGCTCTGGAGGGCACCCCGCTCGTCGATGTCAAGATCGACCGGCGGCGCAAGCACCGGGTGGCGCTGCGGCACCTGTCCTGGGCCGAGGTGGTGCACCAGGCTCAGTTGCTGATCCGCCACGAGGGGGTCGGCAACGCCGCTCACGCTTGGCTCCTCCAGGAACTCCTGAACTACCTCCAGCATGAGAACTCCGGTTGCCATGGCTTCCAGAACATGGGTCCGGCCTGGGTGCCGGTACGCAATGCCATCGACACCGAGACCCTCTGTCAGGGTGATCAGCGGTCTCTGGAGGTCGTCGAGAACTGGGAACGACTCGTCCGCCAGGTCTGCCTGCGGCTCGGCGGTGAACTCGGCCGGAAGATCCTGCCCGTCCAGCGCGCCCGGCGCGGCACCGACCCGCAGTCCCGCCGCGCTGCCCTCGCCGACCGGCTCTGCCAGGACGGGAGGCTGTTCGCGGAGCTGCGTGTCGAGGGCACTTCCGGCATCCTCGCGATCACCGCCGATCTGCGCACCGGCAGGTTGCGTATGTCCATCGAGATCCCCGCGCCCGAGCAGGGATACCCCCTCTCCTGGGCAAAGCGCCTGGTCCGGCAGTTGGCTGAGGCTCCGGCCGACCTTCATGTCGAAACCCTCGTCGAAGGGGAGGGGGTCGGCCCGCGCGGCACCCTGGAACGACTGCGCCCCGAACCGGGTGACATCCTCCCCAGGGGCGGCGAGCGGATCACCGGCTTCCGGCTGTCCCTCTTCAAGGGTATGGGCAGCACTCGCGGCAACGCCGAGACGGGTTTCATCCGCAGCGTCGACGACGCCGTGCACCGCTTCCACTCCGGTGTCGTCGCCCATCTGGAGCGAAAGCCGTCCCGCAGGCAGCCGACCGGAGCCACCGGCGGTTGAGGACGGGCCCGGACACTCTCCCGTTGACCGGGCTCGCCAGGCGGGCGAGCACAGGCCGTGTCCGGACCTCGTGTGCGGCGCGTCCGGACGTCAGACGACGAACTGCCCCACACAGGCGACGACCGCCACGAGAAGGCCCAGCACCCCGATGACGACCTGCCACCTCTCGGGTGCGGTCCACCGGTCTCGGGTCTCCTCCGTACCGTGATCGTTCATCGCTCCTCCTCGCCCCTCCGGACAGGCCCCGGAGGACAGGGCCCCCGCCGGCCGGTGCCGACGAAGTTGTGGGGAGGAACGAGTGAGATGGCCAGAGGATAGCGGGTGCCGGCAGGCGAAGACGGCCCTTTCCGGACATGTGGTGCCCGGGCCGCGTCGGGCAGGACGGCGACGGTGGCGAAGGCGGACACCAAGTGGAGCGCGGGGTCCCAGAGCAGCGGTGCCCCCAGCCGTTCCTTGCGTGCACGGGCGAGTACGGAGGGCCGCAGGCACGGCGATGGCGCACCCGGCGACGGCGGGGAGGGGACGGGGAGGGGCGGCCGTTCCGGACACTCAAGTGCGATTTGCGGCCAATGAGCGGGCCACGACACGTGGGACGGCAA
>NZ_PGGW01000056.1:0-59102 GCF_002794255.1 Streptomyces carminius | reverse complement strand
GAGCGGGCCACGACACGTGGGACGGCAACGGCCGTAAATCGTACCGTCCGGAATGGTCGCCCCGGACCGGCCCCGACCCCAGCACCCACCCAACCCGCACCCGCACCCCCGCCCGGCTGACACCCCGTCATGTCCGGTGCCGGTACGGCCGTGAGCGTGTCTGAACGGCTAATGGTCCGAAATGCTCCAGAATGATAGAAACTGCTCCATGATGACCATGGTTGTCCCGTTGCCGAGGAGCGTGTCATGCATGTCCGCGAAGGGCTCCCCGACCAGCCCACCCGGGTGGGCCGCGTCGACTGGCCGAAGGAAGGCGACAACGGTACGTACCTCCGCCTGCGCCCCGGGCACGTCGTCGTCTTCGACCGGCAGCCCTGGCGGATCCTGGAGGTCAACGAGTACCGCGACCACCCGTGGCCGCTCTCCTACGAACACGCCTGGCGCGAACACGTCGAGCTGTGGCGGCACTCCGAGGACCTGCGCCGGGCGAACGGGCGGCTGAACATGCTGCCCCCCGAACGCTCCGACTTCTACAAGCGGCCGGTGATCCTGGTCCTGCGCAACGAGAACTTCCCCCGCTCCGCGCCCAAGCACTGGTGCGCGCCCATCGGCCACAACTGGCAGGTACTGCCCGAGCACTACGCGGTCTGCCGCACCTGCGGCGAACTGCCGCCGTGCGGCAACGGGGAGTACCGGGGCGAGACCGGACCCCAGGAGGCGGCGCGGCGCGAGGGCGGCGGGCTGTGCGTACCGGTGGGCTGCTGCATCGGCTGCGCGGAGCCCGTCAAGCCCCGGATGCGCACGGTGCGGTTCCCCGGACCGAACCTCTGGTACCCCGAACTGGGCGAGAACAGCGCGATCTTCCACGCCCGCACCGCCTGTGCCGACCAGGTGGAGCGCTACCGGCTGCAGTGGCGGGCCGAGCACGCCGGCGCCCCGGCCCCGGCGCCGCGGCAGGGCACCCCGCTGTGGTCGCCGGGCACCGAGAACACGCTGCCGGCCCAGGCGCGGTTCTCGCCGGACGTGGTGAAGCCCGAGAAGCGGTGGGATGTTCCGGCGACGGCGAGCGGTGCCGGGACGGCCTGTCCCGGAGCCCCCGCCGCGGACCGGCCGGAGCCTCCCGGCCGTACGACGGGCGGTGCGCCCGCGGAGACGGCGGAGGCCGCCGCTCCGGCCGCGCCGCCCGCTTCCGCTCCCGTCGAGTCCCCGGCGTCCCCGGCACCCGACGAGCCCGCGCCCGCCCCGGCACCGCCACAGGCCCCGGCGCCCGCCCCCGCGGCGCCCCCCGCACCGGCACAGACCCCCGCACCGGCCGGTCCGCCCGCCGCGGCGTCCGCGGCACCCCCGGCGGCACCCCCCGCCGGGGACATCGACGCGGTGCGGCGGCTCACGGAGGACCTCAACAACTCCCTCAGCGGCTCCCTCGGCACCTCGCTCGCCGCCGACCGCCCCGCCTTCCACGACGCCGAGCAGGCGGCCCGGGTCATCGAGGAACTCACCGCGGCGGTGCGCAACATCGCCCTCTGCCTCAACGGGACGGGGCTCGGCCGAGGGCGGTGAGGACCAGTACGGCCAGGTCGTCGCGGAGCCGCTCCCCCCACCAGTCGTGGGCGTCCCGCAGCAGTGCCGCGGCGATGTCGTTCGCCGGCCGTCCGGTGTCGCCGGGCGGCGGCACCGGCTGCGCGGCGACGAGGGCGGCCAGGTCCTCGGACTCCCGCCGGTCCTCCCCGCCGGCCCCCTCGGTGAAGCCGTCGGTGTACAGCACGAGGGTCTCGCCGGGGGACAGCACCACCTCGGCCACCGGGTGGTGCAGCTCGTCCAGGACGCCCAGGAGCGGGCCGCGCACCTCCAGGGGCGTGGTGCTGCCGTCGGCCCTGCGCAGCAGGGGGGCCGGATGCCCGGCGGAGGCCAGCCGGAGACGGGCCGGCTCCCCCGGCTCCCCCGGCCCGTCCCGCCCGGGGGAGGGCATGAGGACGGCGTAGGTGAGGGTGCAGAAGGGGGTGTTCTGGCGGCGCAGGGCGCGGTTGACGAGCCCGAGGACATGGGCGGGCTCGGGATCCTGCTGGGCCGCCGCCCACAGGGTGTGGCGCACCAGGCCGGTGATGGCGGCGGCGCCCGGCCCCTTGCCGCAGACGTCCCCCAGGACCAGGACGTGCCGGCCGTCGGGCACGGTGAAGGCGTCGTAGAAGTCCCCGCCGATGTGCAGACCGCTGCCGAAGGGGTGGTAGCGGGCCGCCAGGTCGAAGCCGGGCAGCTCGGGCAGCCGGGGCGGCAGCAGCGGCTCCTCCAGGGCCCGGGTGGCCTCGCGCAGCCGGTGCATCAGCCGGTCCTGCTGGATGCCGACGGCTATCTGGTCGGCGATGCTCTCCAGGACCGACAGGGTGGACCCGGGCAGGGTCAGCCGGGTGGTCAGGGACAGCACGCCGAGCAGCTCGCCGCCGGAGACCAGCGGATAGCCGGCGAACGCCCCCTTCGGCCGGGTGTCCTCGGGCACGGTGTCCAGCAGGGGACGGCGCGCGGCGGCGATCCGCTCGACCAGGGCCCGCTCGGTCTCCGGGTGGAGGGGGACACCGTCCCCGTCCACCCCGCCGTTCTCGGGGTCGGCCTCGGCGCAGGAGGTGTGCTCCGGTTCCCGGGACGGCCGCAGCGTCCAGATGCACACCCGGGCGGCGCCCAGCCGGTCCGCGGTGGCCCGCACACAGCGGTCCAGGCGCTCGACCAGCTCCCCCGGGGCCGTCATGGCGGCGGCCACCTCCGCGCTGAGCAGGGCGTGGCCGGTGCGCTCGGCGAGCTTGCGCTGCGCGTGCATCCGGTCGGTGACGTCCTCGGCGAGGACCAGGAGGCGGCGGTGGCCCTCGGCGTCCGCGACCCGCTGGGGCGCGACGCGCAGGGCCTGGCCGGTGCCGTCGGAGCGGGTGCGCTCGAAGACCACGTCGGGGCCGGCGGCGGAGTTCTCCCCGGAGACGGCCAGGTGCTGCCGCAGCGCGGCGCGGTCGCCCGGCGGGAACAGCTCGGCCAGCGGGCGGCGCAGCGAGTCGGCCCCGGTCAGCTCCAGGATGTCGGCGGCCCGGTGGTTCCAGGCGACCAGCGCGCCGCCGTCGTCCAGCATCAGCGCGCCGATCGGCGCCTGAACCAGCAGCTCGCCCAGCAACTGCTCCCCCGGCCGGTGGCCGGCCGCCGCGCCGGAGGCGAGCTGCCGCTGCGCGGCGGCCCGTACCGCGGCGCGGTCGCGCCGCCGGGCGATGCCCGCCAGCAGCTCGCGCGCCACGTCCGGCAGCAGGTCGGCCTGGGTGTCCGGCACCTGGCGGACGAGGTCGGCGGAGAAGAGGATCGGCAGGGTGGCGAGCCTGCTGTCGTGGGTGGCGACGGAGACCACGGCCACCGCCAGGTCCGAGGGGTTGGGGCGGACGGAGTGGATCAGGCCGACCGGGGCCGACACCCGCCGCCCGATCACCACCACCGTGGGGCGGCGCTCGCCGGGGGTGCCGCCGGTGTGCTCCAGCACCTCCGCGGCCGTGACCGGGACCAGCTCGACCCCCGGGGCGAGGACCGTACGGAACTCGTCCGCGGTCTCGCGCAGGACGTCGACCAGCAGGACGCGGTTCCTGGGACCGGTGGGGTCGGTGGACTCGTTCGGTGCGGTCTTCTCGGTCACTTCGGTCAGTCTTCCAGCAGCGGCTCGTCCAGCAGGGCGCGCCCGGTCCACACCCGCAGCAGGTCGGTGACCGGGGCCATCACATGGGCGGCGCGGGCGTCGCGCAGCATCCGCTGCAGCGGGGAGTCCTCCCCGTAGCCGACCCCGCCGACCAGGGTCAGCGCGTCGTTGACCGTCTCCACGGCCGCGTCGGCGACCTCGGCCTTGGCCGACGCCAGCGCGGCCAGGGCCATGGGGCCGCCGGCCTCCGCCTCGGCGGCGGCGTGGTAGATCAGCCGCCGGGTGCGCTCCACCCGCGCCCACATGGTGCCCAGCCGGTGCTGTACGACCGGCTGGCCCGCCATGGTCCGGCCCCCGCGTGCCCGCCGGGCCAGCAGATGGGTGCGGGCCTCCTCCAGGGCGGCGGTGGCCACACCCAGGTAGGTGCCGGCCATGGCCGTCAGGAAGTAGGGGGCGATGACGTTGAAGACGTACCAGATCTCGTCGCCCTCCTCTCCCAGCAGGCACCAGTCGGGGATCTCCGCGCCGGGCAGCTCCAGACCGCGCGAGGCGTTGCCGCGCATGCCGAAGCCCTGCCAGGGGGGACCCCACCGAAGGCCCGGCGTGTCGCCGTCGACCACCGTGCAGGAGAACTGTCCGGGCGGGGTGCCGGGGCCCGCCGCGACGGTGGACAGCACGTAGGAGTCGGCGTGGCCGCCGTTGGTGACGAAGCTCTTGGTGCCGGTCAGCCGCAGCCGGTCCGGCTCGGTGCGCTCCATGCGGGTCTGCGGCAGCCAGAACTCACCGCCCGTCCCCGGCTCCGACAGCGCCAGGGTGGTCAGGTGCTCCCCGGCCGCGATCGGCTCCAGGTAGCGCTCGCGCTGCTTCGCGTCGGCCTTCGCGGCGATCACCGCCGAGCCGACGAGGTGCATGCCGAAGCAGATGGACGTCGACGCGCACGCCTGCCCCGTCACCTCGCCGATCTGGGCCACCGCGGGCAGCCCGTGCCCCATCCCGCCGGAGTGCTCGGGTACCACCAGCCCGCCCAGCCGGGACCGCAGGGCGGTCACGCCCTTGTCCGGCCACCGCCGCTCGGCGTCCACCGCCGCCGCCTGGGGAGCCAGGATCTCCTCGGAGACCTCACGTGCCAGGGCCACCGCGGCGCCCAGTCCGATCCGTACCACCGCTGTACTCCGCTTCTTCGAACGTGAACCGGTCGAGAGTACCGGTGGGGAGGTGCTGCCGTGGGCCCGCCCGGTGAGCGGGCCGCGTTCCGCCCGGGTTGGTACGTACCGATCGGTAAGAATCCCGGACCCTCTGGACAGGACTCTGCCACAGTGTGCCCGGAATGACGTGACGGGCCACCCCCCGGTACGCGCCGGAGCGGAACGACGCTCCTGCCCTTCGTGCACGGGCCGTCGCGGACCGTGCCCGTGCGAGGGCCGGTCACAACGGGTGAGGCGGGCACAGCCGCGGTGCCGCCCGCTCGGCGGGGAGCGTCCCGGCCCGGAGCCGGAGCTCCCCGATCTCGTACGACTGCCCGCAGGGCTGCTTCCGGACAGCCGCCCCCGGCGGGGGTCTCCACCCGGTCGCCGCGGCCGCCCGTCCCGGGCCGCGAACGCGGCTGAGGTTCCCGTGCCGGGTCCGCGATCCGGCCAGGCGCGGGATTCGGGGAGCCCGGCCGATGCCGTGCGGAACCCCCTGCGGGATGTACCGGCTTCTTCCGGAGCCGACGGTGCACGGGAGCGGCGCGCTGGAGCCCGGCGCCGTTCGGGCTTCTCGCCACGGCCTGCTCCCGGCGCGGGGAGTCGGCGGGCGGGCCCCGGGAGGCATCGCCGGAACCGGACACGTACCCGGGAACCACCGCTTCGGGCAAGGGCCGGGCCGGGCCGGGCTGGGCCCGTCAGGGATCCGGCACGGTCACGGTCAGGGACCAGCGGACGCTCTGGTCCGAGGCGTCCACGCCCACGGTGAAGCCCCGCTCAGGGCCGGGCGGGATCACCGTCGAACCGGTCCCCGGAGTCCCGGCGGGGCACTCCGCCCGGAACTCCGCCGGGGCCTCCGCACTGTCCGGCTCCATCGTCACCAGCACCTCGCCGCCGCCCTGGCAGGCGACGGTCACCGTCGTCGGCCGGTCGGCGCTCATACCGCCCGAGACCGCCCCGCCGTCCCCGAACCGTTCCGGAATCCACCGGAGGACCCCAGGGCCCGGGTGCGGCAGCAGGGGGTCCTCCGGCCCGGTCGCGTGCGCCGTACCGGTGACCGCGGCCGGAGCGACGATCAACGCGGTGGCCACC
This sequence comes from Streptomyces carminius, assembly GCF_002794255.1. Classification (GTDB taxonomy): domain Bacteria; phylum Actinomycetota; class Actinomycetes; order Streptomycetales; family Streptomycetaceae; genus Streptomyces; species Streptomyces carminius. The sequence continues at coordinate 53,171 of NZ_PGGW01000056.1, read as the reverse complement.
GCCGGTACGGCGGCTGTGAGCTTTCCCGTCCTCATGGGCGGCCCTCTCGCGGACCGCGGTGGGCGGTGGTCGGCCGCCCCGGCCCGTCATCGGCAGATCATCGAGGCCAGTGGGGCGGGTGAGGCGCCCGAAGACGCTTTCAGGCCGATGTCCGGCCGATTCGGCGTTCGCCCGCCGGTCACCCTTCCGGGGGCTCCGGGGTTTGGCCGGGACTCCCCGGGTGACTTGTGGGCGTTGCCCGGCGTCCGGTTCGCCGGGTGCCGTGGAACGGACGCCGGACGACCGGCTGGAGGCGACGTGAGCCGGGTGACGGGTATGCCGGACGGACCGGTGGGCGGGCCACCGGCGCGGCCCCGTACGGCGTCCGCCGCCGGCGGCGCGCCCCCGGGATCCGGTGCCCCGCGGCGGGCGCACCGGCGGCTGCTGCCGGTCTGCGCGGCGGTGACCGTACTGGCCGCCCTGCTCGTGCCCGTCACCCTGCGGCTGGGCTGGGACGAACTCGTCTACGCCACCCGCTTCGGCCCGTACGGCCCGCCGACCCCGTTCAGCGCCCCGCGCACCCGGGGCGTACCGCTGCTGCTCGCCCCGGTCGCCTCCTGGAGCGACTCGGTCCTCCTGCTGCGGCTCTGGCTGCTGCTCCTGTCCGGTGCCGCGCTCTGGCTGGGGTTCCGCCCCTGGCTGCGGGTGCTGCCCCGGCCGTCGGCGGTGTGGGTGGCCGCGGCGCTGTACGGCACCCTGTGGATCCCCCTGTTCTACGCGAACTCCGCCATGCCCAACCACTACACGGCGATGGGCGCGGTCGCGGCCACCGGCTGCCTCCTGCACCCCCGCCCCGGCCGCGCGCGGTACGCCGGGGCGGGGGCGGGCCTGGCCGTGGTGACCCTGATGCGGCCCAACGACGGCGTGGCCGTCGCCGCCCCGCTGCTGGCGGCCGCCCTCGCGGTGCCCGCCCTGCGGGCCGGGGGGCGGTGGCGGGGCCGGGCCCTGGCCGTGGCGGCCGGGGTCGCGGCGGGCGCGCTGCCGTGGGTGGTCGAGGCGCACCTGCGGTTCGGCGGGGTGCCGGAGCGGCTGGCGGAGGCCGGTGAGACCCAGGGCGGCATCAGCCCCGTCCTGAGCCTGACCGCCCATCTCACCGCCCTCGACGGGCCGCTGCTGTGCCGCCCCTGCGACGGGGACGGCGTACGGCTGCCCGCGCTGGGGTGGTGGGTGCTGCTCCCGGCGCTGGTCGCGCTCGGCCTGTGGGCGGCGCGGCGCGCCGGGACGGCCGCGGGCGCGGGCAGGGGTGCGGGCGCGGGCAGGGCGCCGCTGTGGCTCGCGGTGGCCGTGGCGGCCGCGTCGATGGCGCCGTACCTGCTGCTCGTCCCCTACGCGGCACCGCGCTTCCTGCTGCCCGGCTACGCCCTGCTGGCCCTGCCCGCCGCCCTCGGCCTGCTCGCCGCCGGGGACCGGGCCCGCCGCTCCCGGCCGGCGGCGGCCGTCCTGGTCCTCGTCCTGGCGGGCCATCTGGCCGTGCAGTTCGTCCTCGCGCACGCGCACGGCGCCATCCAGGAGCAGGCGCGCGAGGACTGGCGGAGGATCGCCGGGGTGCTGCGCGAGCACGGGGTGGAACCGCCGTGCGGGATCAAGGCGACCAGCATGACCATCCCCCTCGCCCACACCGCCGGCTGCGCCCCGCTGGAGTACGGCTCCCCGGCCCGGCCCGACGCCGTGGTGCTGCGCGAGGCGGCGCCCCCGGAGTGGGCCCGGGACTGGCCGCTGCACCCGGTGCCGGACACGTACAACCCCGGCTGGCGGGTCGCGGTCCGGCCGTGACGACGTCCGGCTCCCCGCACCCGCACCGCGCAGGCCGGTCCGGTACGGCCCGGGCTCACGCGACCAGCGCGGCGACCTCCTCCGGCGTCCAGTGCCCGGCCGCCCCCGGCCGGGTGGCCAGGTACTCCGCCGCCCGTACCGCGCTCCAGCCGTGCGCCGCCGCCAGCCCCGCCGCCAGTTGCCGCAGATACGCGGCCGACGGCGGGTTGCCGGCCACCTCGCCGCGGTGCCAGGGGGCGGTGAAGGTGAGGACGGGGCGGCCGTCCAGCAGCCCGGGGCACACCAGCGTCTCGTAGCGGCCCGGTCCCAGCCGCACCCGGCCGTGCGCCACCGCCCCGGCGAGGTCCGGATCCGGGTCGGGGTCCGGGTCCGGACCGGCGCCCGGTTCCCGGTACATCTCCTGGGCCGCGATGTCGCGGAACTGGGCGGCGGTGAGGAGATGGGCGTACGCGGGCGTCTCGCCGCCGCCGTCGGGATCGTGGAAGGCCCGGCCGCCGCCGCCCCACACCGGTGAGGAGGTGGCGAAGTACAGCAGTCCCGGCAGCAGCACCGGCAGCGACCGCTCGGGCGGCCGGGGATCGCGGCAGCCCGGATACGTCCGGGCACCGCCGGGCGGGCGGCCCCCGGCGAGGTAGCACATCAGGCGCTCGCGGTGCGTGTTCGAGCCGTAGGCCGCGTACCAGACGCGCCGGGTGTCCACCGGGCGCCCGGCCGGCACGGGCCGCGGACGGTGCGGGGGGCGGCCGGTCACCGCGTTGGTGCCCATACCTCCACTGTGCCCCGTCCCGGCCGGTCAGCCCGTCACGAACTGCGTCAGGACCGCCTGCACCTCGTAGATGTCGACACCCTTGGTGAAGGTCTTCTGGACCGGCACGGCGTTGCCGGAGATCCAGATCTTCAGCTCGGCGTCGAGGTCGAAGGTGCCGGCGGTCTCCACCGAGAAGTGCGTGATGCTCCGGTACGGGATGGAGTGGTACTCCGTCTTCTTGCCGGTGATGCCCTGCTTGTCGACGAGGATCAGCCGGCGGTCGGTGAACAGGATGGTGTCGCGGATCAGCAGGTACGCGGCGTGCACCCGCTCGCCCTGCCCCAGCAGCCGCGCGTAGTCCTGCTGCGCGGTGGCCGGGTCTATCGCGTGCGCGTTCCCGAACAGAGCCATGTCGAGCCCCCAGTCGTCGAACCGTGAGTGATCGGTGCAATCTACCCCGGGCCGCCGACACCGGTTCGTCGGAACCGGGCCGCCGGCACCGGCCCGGTTCCCGGATATCCGGTGGTCCCGGCGGCCGCCCGTGCACCATGCTCGCGGCCTGTGACCACACCCGCGAACCCGGCACCCGCGACCCTCGTCCTGCCGCCCCGGCTCACCGGCTCCGCGCGCGTCCTCGCGGAGACCGCCCGGCGGCGCGGCCTGCGCACCGTCCGGCTGCCCTCCTTCGAGGTGCCCGGCGGCCTGCGCGCCCGGCACCTGCACGCCGGGCCGTCCTTCGCGGACGCCGTGGCACCCGTCCTGGGCATCGCCCCGCTGGAGGCGCCCGCCGACTGGCTGGCCCGGCTGCCCCGCGCGTACACCCGGCGCGAGATCCTGGCCGTGCCGATCCGCGAGGCGTACGAGCTGCGGCGGCCCGCGTTCGTCAAGTCGCCCAACGACAAGGGCATACCGGCGCGCGTCTACCCGGACGGCTCGCGGCTGCCCGGCCCGGACGCGGTGGACCCGGAGACGGCCGTGCTGGTCGCGGACGTGCTGGAGTTCACCGCCGAGTACCGGCTGTACGTGCTCGACGGCGCGGTGCACACCGGCAGCCGGTACGCGGAGCGGGGACGCCTCAGCCCCGGCCCGCTGCCGGACGGCGCCCGCGCCTTCGGCGCGGAACTGCTCGCCGCCCACGGCCGTACGCTGCCCACCGCGATCGTCGTGGACGTCGGGGAGACGGCCGACGGGCACTGGGCGGTGGTCGAGGCCAACGCCGCCTGGGCGAGCGGGCGGTACGCCGCCGATCCGGACCGGGCGCTCGACGTCGTGCTGCGGGCCGCCGGCCCGGCCGGCGCCGTCACCGCCCGGGACCGCCCCTTCGTCCGCCCGTCGTCCCGCGCGGTCCGCCCGTCCCGTGCGCCCGGGACGGCCCCGCAGGCGTAGCGCGCGGCCTCTGCGCGCGCCCCCGGCGTACGCACAGGGGGTGCGTACCGGCCGCGGCGCAGGGGAAACCTCGGTGGCGACACGGCGCCATGGCGGCGCGGTGCGGCGGGAGGGCGGGCGGGCATGGCCGAGGGGATGACCGAGGAGCAGGCGCTGCGGGCGGTCGAGCGGAGGATCGCCGAACGCGGCGGCCCGAAGGACCTGCGCGAGCTGGGCGAGCCCGACCTCACCCGGTACTCGGTGTTCACCTGCGAGGTGGTCCACTGGACAGTGGACTATGGGGAGGAGAAGGGGAGCTGGGACATGAAGCAGGGGAGGAGACCCGACCTGTCCCCCTTTCCCCGCTACCGGACCCCGGAGGAACTGAAGGCCCGCGCACTGGCCCCGCCCTCGGAACCGGTGCGGGAGGAGCGCGTCCTCCTGCTGCGCGACGGCACGGAGAAGGAGTGGCACTGCCCCGACACCGACCGCTGCGTCAACGGCAGGCTGGGGTGTCCGCAGTGCAAGGGCAGCGGGCGTTTTCCCTGCGAACCCCGGCAGAAGTGCCGCTGTCGCGACACCAGGCGCTGCACCGCGTGCAAGGGCAGCGGAAAGCGACGGAGCCCGGCACCGGCACAGCCCGTACCGTCTGAAAAGGACGGGACCGGACCACGGGTCATCTGCGAGAAGTGCGAAGAGACCGTGCAGCGGGTCACCTGCAAGAAGTGTGAGACGCCGGATACCGCCTGCCCCGACTGCGCGGGAGGGGGGAGCAAGGACTGCGAGCACTGCGGGGGCAAGGGCTGGTACCACTGCAGTACGTGCCGGGGCGGGGGAACGGTGGAGTGCGGTGCCTGCGGCGGCAAGGGGCACTGGATGACCTGGACCCAGGGAGTCATCGAGATCACCAGCCAGAAGGGGAAGCCACCCCGGCAGCGGCGGAGCCTGCCGCCCGTCGTCCGGTGGAAGGCCGCCCGGCGGGGAGCGCCCTGGAGGTTCCCCATGCGGCACGGCGGCCGTCCGCCGGAGGGGTACGAATCCGTGCACCGCGCGGAGGTCGAACGTCTCGCCGTCGAGAAGCGGGCCAACCAGGTGGCCATGGAGGCGGAGATCGAGGATCTGCCGGTGATCGGAGCCGCCTTCCCCGGCCTCCCCGGGCGGGTCTTCTACGCCTTCCCCGCCCACTCCGGCATCGAGGTCGTCCCCCTGCCCGCGCGGCAGCGGGTGATCAGGGCCGCCGCGCTGACCCTGTGCGCCGCCGTCCTGTGCGTCCTCGTCGTCCTGCTGCTGGTCTGACCGGATCGGACCGGATCGGACCGATACGGCCCGGCCCGGCCGCCGCGCCGGTCACCGAGCGGATCGGGCTCGGGCCGTACGCGGACACCGTCGGGCTGAGCGGGCTCGGCCGCACCTTGGAGGACGGGCACCGCCACGAGGTGCGGTGGCGGGCCGGGGACGTCGACCGGCAGGTCGAACTGGTCGAGCGGGCCGCCACCGGGCGGGAGAACGGGCCGGTGCGCGAGGCGCTCGTCCAGGTGGTGGAGGTCACCGACGACGCGGAGGCCGCCGCGCACCGCTTCGCCGGGCAGGTCGGCTGCGCCGCGCGGGACGTCCTGGCTGCGCCGCGCGGGACGTCCTGGCCGCGCCGTACGCCTGGATCGGCACCGAGGAGGAGAGCGCCGCCGCACTGGCCGGATACGAGCGGTGCTGGGGCATCACCCACCATGTGGTGCGCGAACCCGCCCTGGACGCCGCCGAGCGGCTGCTCGCCCGCCTCCACCGCCCGCCGGCCGGGGAACCGGGCCGCTGAGACGGAACGGTCGGCCGGGCCCGCCCGGCCGTGCGGCGGCCCGCACCGTACCGCCCCGGTCGCCGGTGCCCGGTCCGGCGCCCGGCCTGGGCCCCGGCCCCGGCACCGCTCCGTTTCGGCCCCGGCGCACAGAACGCGTCAATCCCGGTACCACCGCGCAACCCCGCCCTCCCCTCGTCCATGTGACGAAGTGAACGCACCACCCGGACCGTGTGAGCGCTCCGCACATGTGCCGCACCTCTGCTCCACGCACTCGCGGCGTGCTCGCACCGAGCGAGACGGGAGCACAGGGCACATGCCCGGAAGACATCTGAGACATCTGAGCCACCTGAGGCATCTGGCGCGCCTGAGACACCCGGGCACGCCCGCCGTGTCGGCGGGTCTGGCGGCGGTACTGGCCGTCACACCGACCGGCGGCGCCCTGGCGGCGCCCTCTCCCGACACCGGGGGGACCGCCGGAGAGGGCACCGGCGACCGGCGGGCGGTGACGCTGGTCACCGGCGACACCGTGCACGTCGGGGCGTCCGGCCGGGTCGTGGGGATCGAGCGGGCGGAGGGCCGGGAGAAGGTCGCCTTCTCGATCCGCAGCGTCGACGGCCACACCCATGTCCTGCCGGTCGACGCGGCCCCGCTGGTCGCCCGGGGGAAACTCGACGCGCGGCTGTTCGACATCACCGGGCTGATCGAGATGGGCTACGACGACCGGGAGCGGTCCGATCTGCCGCTGATCGTCAAGCACGCGGGCGAGCGGACCCCGCCGGAGAAGCCGCTCACCGAGGCCGGGGCGAAGGTCGGCCGGAAGCTGCCGGCCGTCAACGGCAGCGCCGTACGCCCCAGCAAGAACCGGGGCGACGACTTCTGGGCGGCGGTCACCGACGGCGGCGGCTCCGCCGGCGACCCGGCCCGGCTGGCGTCCTCCTCCGGCGTCCGGGAGATCCGCCTCGACGGCAGGGTCGAGACGGCCCTGCACGAGAGCGTCCCGCGGATCGGCGCCCCGGCCGCCTGGGAGGCGGGCTACGACGGCGAGGGCGTGACGGTCGCGGTCCTGGACACCGGCGTGGACGGTTCCCACCCCGACCTGGCCGGCCAGGTGATCGAGCACAAGAACTTCTCCGAGGCCCCGGACACCGCCGACCGGCTCGGCCACGGCACCCATGTCGCCTCCACCGTCGCCGGCACCGGGCAGAAGCTGAAGGGCACCGGCGTGGCGCCCGGTGTCCGGCTGCTCGACGGCAAGGTCCTCGACGACGAGGGCGGGGGCCGGGAGTCGGATGTCGTCGCCGGGATGGAGTGGGCCGTCGAACAGGGCGCGCAGGTGGTCAACATGAGCCTGGGCTGGCCCGACCAGCCGCACACGGACATCCTGGAGGAGGCCGTCAACCGGCTCTCCGCCGAGTCCGACACCCTCTTCGTCGTCGCCGCGGGCAACGAGGGGGCGGACGGCCCCGGCGCGCTCCGCTCCCCGGGCACCGCGGAGGCGGCGCTGACCGTCGGCGCCGTCGACAAGGAGGACCGGCTCGCCGGCTTCTCCTCCCGGGGACCGCGCACCGGCGACGGCGACGTCAAGCCCGACCTGACGGCTCCCGGCGCCGGCATCGTCGCCGCCGTCGCCGGACTGTTCGACGAGGAGGGCACCGGGGTGGCCTCCCTGGACGGCACCTCGATGGCCGCCCCGCATGTGGCGGGCGCCGCCGCGCTGCTGCTCCAGAAGAACCCCGGCTGGGACGGCGAGCGGCTCAAGTCCGTGCTGACCGGCAGCACCGAGCCCGGTCCGTACACCGTCTACGAGCAGGGCACCGGCCGGGTGGACGTGGCCACCGCCCTGGAGCGGGAGGTCCTCGCCGAGGGCGGCCCGGTCAACTTCACCCTGGTGCCCTGGCCGCACACCGTCCGGGAGCCGGAGACGAAGGAGGTCACCTACCGCAACATGGGCGGGGAGCCGGTCGAGCTGGAGCTGTCGGTGCGGACGGACGACGCCGCCGTCCCCGAGGGGATGTTCACCGTCTCGCCCCGGACGCTGACCGTCCCGCCCGGCGGCACGGCCACGGCGGAGGTGACCGCCGACACCCGGACCACCGAGAAGGAGGAGGCGTTCGGCGGGGTCCTCACCGCCGTCTCCGCCGACGGGGCCACCACCGTGCGCACCGCCCTCGGCGTGCACCGCGAGCCCGAGTCGTACGACCTGACCATCCGGCACCTCGACGCCGACGGCAGACCGGCCGAGGACGGCTTCACCTTCCTCCTCGGCCCGGACGGCTCCGAACGCCCGTTCGTCGGGGACGAGTTCACCTTCCGGCTGCCCAGGGGCCGCTACGCCCTGGAAAGCCTGGTGCCGGTGAAGGAGGGAGGGGACGAGACGGCCCTGCTGCTGCGGCCCGGGCTGAACCTGGACCGGGACACGACCGTCACGATGGACGCCCGCGAGGCCGAGCCGGTGTCCGTCGGCCTTTCCGGCGACGGGGCCGGCGAGACCAGGGCCGTGTACGCGGAGGTGGGGTACTGCGTGTACGAGTGCGCGGAGAGGCTGGCGCCCACGGCCGGGGGCTACCCCAGCTACTTCGACGCCTTCTCCCACTTCGGGGACGAACCGGACCCGGACCTGAACGGCACCCTGGTCGGCCACATAGGCCCCGAAACGGACGACGAGGCGTTCGTGCAGTACCAGGGCATCTGGGCCCGTGAGACGGGGGAGGGCGAGCCGGCGGACCTGTACCACCTGGCCTGGAACCGGCGCGGCGCGGACCTGGGCGGCTTCACCGCCGAGGTGGGGCCCGAGGACCTGGCGGAGGTCGATGTCACGGCCTCCGCACCGGTCCCCGGCGAGAGTGCCGCCCTCTTCATGGCCCCCGTGGACCCGTACGGCAGAAGCGGCACCCTGGCCAACTGGCTCGTCACGGACCAGCGGCGCGCCCTGCCGGCCACCTACACCACCCACGTCCTCGGCGGCATCGCGTGGCGGCCCCACCTGACCGCCGACGGCGAGGACTCCGGAACCGAGCGGACGCTGTTCGGCGACCGGCGGACGTACGAGGCGGGCCGGAAGTACCGGGAGCAGCTCGGCACGGGCGTGTACGGGCCCGGCCTCCCCGCGGACCGGATCGATCCGCAGGGGCTGCCGCTCGGCGCCGCCCGGCGGGGCGACACGCTGCACCTCCAGCTGCCGCTGTACTCCGACGGCGCCGGGCACGGCGGAGCCATGACCGCCGCCGAGGGACGCGTCTCCCTGCGGGCCGGCGGCGAGGAGGTCTTCACCGACGAGTACGACGGCCTCCTGACGGAGTACGGCTACGAGGGTCCCTTCTGGGAGCCGTTCCCGGAGGACGAGGACGGCGAACCGTTCGCCCTTCCGGCGGAGGAGCGGCGGTACACGCTGACGGCGGAGGAGTCCCGGCCCGCCTCCCACGCCTCGGTGAGCAACCGGGTGCGGGCGGAGTGGTCGTTCGACTCGGCGCGCACGCCGGAGGACACCTGGGAGCGGCTGCCGCTGTCGGTGGTGCGCTTCTCGCCCAGGCTGTCGCCGGCGGTGACGGTGACGGCGGGGCGTACCTTCACGGTGCCGTTCGCGGTGGAGGGCGCGGCCCGGGAGGCGGGGGTGCGGAAGCTGTCCTTCGAGGTCTCCTACGACGAGGGGAGGACCTGGCGGAAGGCGAAGGCGGTGGACGGAAAGCACCTGCTGCTGGAGCACCCGGAGGAGCCGGGTTCGGTCTCCCTGCGGGCCCGTCTCACCGACCGGCAGGGCAACACCCTGGTCCAGACGATCGAACGCGCCTACCTGACCACGGGGTAGCCCCCGCGCTCCGCTGGACACGGCAGCCGGTGCCCGGCCGACCCACCCGGTCGGCCGGGCACCGGACGTCCGTGTCGCGTCGGCGGGCCGCCGTTCCGCCGGCGCGCCCTCCGCGGCAGGCGCAAACCGGTGGCCGCCGGACCGGTTGCCGGGCATGATCACCAGGCACCGTTCCGCCATGGGCACCACCACCGTGCCGCCACCCCGGCCGGTCACCGACGAAGGGCCGTTCACCCGTGCGCAGACTCGTCTACTGCATCGCCGCCACCCTCGACGGCTTCATCGCCGGTCCGGACGGCGCCGACCCCACCGGCCCGGACGGTTTCTGGCCCATCCCCGAGGACTACCTGCGGCACCTGATCGCGCGGTACCCGGAGATCCTGCCCGCCCGGGCACGGGCCGCGCTGTCCGTCACGGATCCGGGCACCCATTTCGACACCGTCCTCGAGGGCCGCCGCACCTACGAGATCGGGCTCGCGGCCGGTGTCACCGACGCCTACCCGCACCTGCGCCACCTGGTCTTCTCCCGCACCCTGACCGAGAGCCCGGACCCGGCCGTCGAGCTGGTCGCCGGCGATCCCGCCGCGAAGGTGCGGGAGCTGAAGCGGGAGGAGGGCAGGGACATCTGGCTGCTGGGCGGCGCCGAGCTGGCGAGCGCGCTGTACGGCGAGATCGACCGGCTGATCCTCAAGGTGGGGCCGCTGACCATCGGCGACGGCATTCCGCTGTTCTCCCGCGGCACCGCCTTCGCCCCGGTGCGCTGGCAGGTCGTGGAGCACACCGCCCTGGAGAGCGGGGCGTTCTTCCTCACCTACGACCGTGTCCCGGAGGGTTCCTCGGACGGGGCCGTCGACGGCCGGTAGGCCGCGCCGGAGGCACACCGCCACCCCGGCCGTCGGAGCGCCCGCCCCGGCTATCCGATCCGATCGAGGAAGCCGAGCACTCGTTCCCTGAGCAGCGCGGCGGCCCGCTCGTCGTACGAGGGCAGGCCGCTGTCCGCGAGCAGGTGTCCCTCACCCGGGTAGAGGTGCAGCTCGGCGTCCTCGGCGGACTCCACCAGGGCCCGGGCCGCCTCCAGATCGCCCTCCCCGGTGAAGAACTCGTCCCCGTCCATGCCGTGGACCTGCACCGGCACTCCCCGGGGCCACGCACCGCCGAACTCGGCCACCGGTGCGCAGGCCTCGAACAGCAGCGCGCCCCGCGCCCCGGCCCGGGTCTGGGCGAGGTACTGCGCCGGTAGGACGCCGAGGGAGAACCCGGCGTACACCAGCCCGCCGGGCAGCTCCTCGGCCGCGTGCCGCCCTCGCCCGGTGAGGGTGCCGAACCCGACCTGCCGCGCGTGCGCGGCGCCCTCCGCCAGGCTGCCGAAGACCTTCCCCTCGTACAGATCCGGTATGTGGACGGTGTGTCCGGCCCGCTCCAGCTCCCCGGCGAACTCGCGCACGCCGGGCGTCAGTCCGCACGCGTGATGGAACAGCAGCACCTCGGCCATGTCCGCCCTTTCGTCCCCGCGGCGCCCGGACAGGGCCCCGCCGGTGCGAGTATCGCCCGTGGCAGTGACAATCCCGCTGCCGTCTCCGCCGCCGTCACAACTCCCGCAGTCCGAGGAGCGTACGGGCCACGAGCCCGGTCGGCACCTGCTCGCGCTGCTCGCCGGAGGCGGCGAACCTGCCTTTCTCCTCGTCCGGATAACCGTGCGGCAGCCGGAGGGAGAGCTCGGCCCACACGATCTTCCCCGGGTGCCGGTCGGGAAAGTAATAGCCCCAGTTCCGGCTCATCGCCGTGACCAGGAACAGTCCTCGCCCCTGTGCGGCCTCCGCGCCCGCATCCCGCACCACGGGCGCCTGCGGGTCGCCGTCCTCCACGAGGACCAGCAGCTGGTCGCCCGCCAGCCGGAGCCCCAGGATGACGGTGCGGACCCGGGAGAGCGGGGAGTAGGGGGAGACACCGGGGCCCGGCCGGGCGTGCCGTATCGCGTTGGTGGTCAGCTCGGAGACCAGCAGGTGCGCGGTCTCGACGACGCCCTTCGGCACTCCCCACCGCAGGAGGACATCGGACGCGTACCGCCGGGCCCAGGCCACCGCGTTGGGCGTGTCGGCCAGGGTCAGCCGGTCGGTCCTGGGGAGCGCTTCGGACACGGAAGGCGCCTCCGGTTCGGATGTCGGTCGGCGAACTGCGTTCACCTTCCGTGCTGCCCACACACCCGCCACTGACACGACGTATCCGGCAGATCATCCGGAACCGCTTGTTCCACCCACAACTTCCACCCACGGCCCGGAGCGTGCGGACGGTGACGCGACACCGGAACCCCCGCACCGCACCGCACTGCCCCACCCCGGCCCGTCCCGCACCGCGAACGCGCACCGCGAACGGCAGGGCCGGAAACGCCCGGCCGGAAATGCCCCGGCCCGGACGGGGGCGGAGAACGCCTCCGTCCGGGCCGTAGAGGGGGAGGATCCGGCGGGTCCCGCCGCTCCGGCCGCCGCTCAGCGTGCGGCCTGCGCGGTGACGCGTTCGATGGCCTCGGCGGCGACGTCCGGCTGGTCGACGTGGATGTAGTGGCCGCTCTTCTCGGCGGTGGAGAGCCTGCTGTCGCCGGACACCGCGAGCCACTTGCGCTGGCCCTCGGCCCAGGTCCGCTCCAGAAGCGGTCCGTACTCGGGGACGGCCGCGAGGTACGGCTGCCCGTGCTGGACCACCTCTACCGGGATGTCCCCGGCGGAACGGACCTCGCCGTCGGGGATGACGAGCTGCTCCGGGTTCTGCCCCTCGTGGATCGCGAGGGCCTGGGTCCGCAGTTCGGCTCCCGGGCCGGTGGCGGACTCGGGTATCACCTTGTTGACGTCGGCGACGTTCGTCGGCGAGGTGGCGTCCAGCAGCACCAGTCCCTTGACCCTGTCCTGGTGGTCGGTGGCGTACCGGGCGGCGATCACCCCGCCCAGCGAGTGCCCGGCCAGGACGACCGGGCTGTCGCCGGCGACCCGGTCGAGCACCGCGGTCAGCACCTCCCCGGTGCTCTCGAAGCTCTGCGGGCCTTCCGGCTGGTCGCTGGCGCCTTCACCGAGCCGGTCGTAGGAGCAGACGCGGTTCTTCTCGCTCAGGGTCTTCTGGAAGGCGGCCATCTTGTCCAGCCCGTCACCCAGCCCGGACAGCAGAACGATGACCGGCCCGTCCTCCGCCGCACTTCCGGAGCAGGACACGTTCACCGACATGCCTTCGACATCGATCTTCCCGGTTCCGGAGAACACGCTCTCGTCGGTGTCCTGTGCGGTGGGGGTGGTGGCGGCGGACGGTTTCGAGTCCACCGCCGTGGACTCCTCACAGCCCACGAGCCCCACGCCGGCGACGGTGCAGCACAGCGCGGTCACGACGGAGGCGTTGATCTTGCGGAACATGATTTCTCCCATGAAACGAAGTAACGGTGCCGAAAGAAAAGTGGTTCACATGGTGGTGCGGCGGAAATCGATGTCATGTTCCGGTGAAGTACGGATGGTTTTCCGCAGATTTCCGGAGTTCGCCGCGTTCTGACGATGCAACAGAGCCTAGAAAAGCTCCCGCGGCGATTCAGTGGCCCTGCTCCCCCAGTTCTCAGGGGGGCTGGCAACACCATCCCTATGCGCGGCGGGTGCACCGCCGTCGGTCCGGCGCCGTGCCGGCGGTTTGGCACGTCCACGAACCGTGGCCCCGGCCGCGCCCGCGGACCACCGGCCGTGCCCGGGGGAGGGCCGGTCAGCGCGGAACGGGGCCGCCGGCGCCCGGGAGCCGGCCCGGGGCGGGCTCGGCGCGGCGCTCCACGGTCTCCGGGGCCGCCGCGGAGACCGGCAGGGCGAAGGCGCGCAGTTCCCCGGCCGCCGCGCTGCGGAGCACCAGCCGTATGACCAGGTACCCGAGTGCCCCGCCCAGGGTGTTGGCGATGAGGTCGTTGACGTCCACCGACCGGCCGTTGTTGAACAGGACGTACATGAGGCACTGCGTCACCTCGATCGACAGACTGAGAAGCGCCGCCTGGACGGTGACCCGCTTCAGCGAGGAGCCCTGCCGGGAGATCAGCGGGAGCAGCATCCCGAAGGGGACCAGCATGACCACGTTGGGCACGAAGCTGAGGTCGGCGACGAGCAGGGGTATGGGCTGGACCATCGCGTACCAGGGCACCTGGTTCGCGTACGTGCCGTAAGTCACGGCGACGGGGAAGACCGTGAGGCTCAGCACCCCCGCGAGGTAGAGGGCGCCGGCCAGGCGCGTCACGGCCCGCTTCCCGGCCCACCCGGGCCTTCCCCGTGCCGCGCGGACGGCCAGCAGAAGGCAGTACACGGCCAGCAGCGGTCCCAGCACGGTGGCGGAACCGATCTCGAAGTTGATGTCGCCCATGGGGCACGCTCCTCGCTGTGACGGACAGCCGCCCGTATGTCGTCCGGGCGGCTGTGCCACTCTCGCCCGTCGCACCATGGCGGCGGATCTCCCCGAAGACGGAACCTCCGGCCGTCCACTGCGACTTTCGGCCGACCCCTGACCGGCTCCTTCCGGATACGCTCACCGCCATGAGCTCTTGGCGAGGGCCCCGGCCGCGCGCCGTGGTGCGGACGGTGGCGGCGGCGGCACCGCTGCTCGGCCTCGGGCTGCTCGACCACGGCTACGGCATGTTCCACGGCGCCCCGGCCGGTGCGCTCAAACTCGGCTGCGCCCTGCTGGCGGCCGCCGCCCTCCTCCTCTCGCCCCGGCTCGGCCCCCGGGGACTGCCCGCGTCGGCCGGTGTCGCGGCGGCGGCTTCACTGGGCACCACGGCCGTCGTCCGCGCCGGCCAGACGGGCGCCGCGCCCCCGGACCCGTACGGCCTCACCGAACCGGTGGCCCTGCTGGTGCTGCTGGCCCTCGTCGCCTGGCGCGCGGCACCGGTGTGGGCGGCGGTGACGGCGCCGGTGCTGATCGCGGCGGTCGTCCTGCGGCCACTGGCCGCCGGGGTGAAGGAGACCGGCGTCGTCGTGGCGCTCTTCTTCGCCCTGACGGCGGCGGCGGTGCTGGGCGCCGGCCTGACCGTACGCCTGGTCGCGGCGGACAGACGGCGGCGGGAGGCCGCCGTACGGCTGGAGCAGCGCGCCGAGTTCGCCAGGGACCTGCACGACTTCGTCGCCCACCACGTGACGGGCATCGTCGTCCAGGCGCAGGGCGCCCGCGCGGTCGCGGACCGGAAGCCCCAGCTGGTGCCGCCCGCGCTGGAGCGGATCGAGCGGGCCGGGACGGAGGCGCTCACCTCCATGCGCGCCATGGTCGGAATGCTGCGCGAGACGGATCCGGGCCCCGTCCCGGCGGGCGCCGCCCTCGCACCGCTCGCGGGCATCGACGAGGTGCGGTCCCTGGTGGCGGGGTTCGCCCCGGTCGGCGACGGCGACGGCGACGGCGACGGAAGCGGAGGCGGCCGGGCGCGGCTGCGGACGGAGGGCGAGTTCGGCGATCTGCCGGTGGAGGTGACCACCACCGTGCACCGGGTGGTGATGGAGGCCCTGACCAACGTGCGCAGGCACGCCCGCGACTGCACCGGGGTGGACGTACGTCTGGTCCGGTCAAAGGGCCGGGTCACGGTGGAGGTGAGCGACGACGGGCGGTCGCGCTCCGCCCTGGGCCGTTCCCTGGGCGGGGGCTTCGGCCTGCGGGGGCTGACCGAGCGGGTGGGCATGATCGGCGGAACGGTCCGGGCGGGCCCCGCGGCGTCCGGAGGCTGGACGGTCAGGGCGACACTGCCGGTGAAGGAGACCGCATGACGATCCGGGTGCTGATCGCGGACGACCAGGCCATGGTCCGCACCGGCTTCGGGATGATCCTGTCCGCCGAGGACGACATCGAGGTCGTCGGGGAGGCGGTGGACGGCGTGCAGGCGCTGGAACTGGCCGAACGGCACAGGCCGGACGTGGTGCTGATGGACATCCGCATGCCCAGGCTGGACGGCCTGGAGGCGCTGCGCAGACTGACCCGCCCCGGCCTGGTGGACCCGCCGAAGGTCGTCGTGGTCACCACGTTCGACGACGACGAGTACGTGCACCGCGCGCTGCGCGACGGCGCGTGCGGCTTCCTCGTCAAGGACTCCGGCCCCGCGCTGCTGGTCGAGGCGATCAGGGCGGCGGCCTCCGGGGAGGCCCTGGTCAGCCCGTCCGTCACCGTCCGCCTGCTGCGCGGCCTGGCGGGTGGCCCGCCGGGCGGCGCCGCCCCGGCCGGGTCCGGGCCCCGGGAGGAGTGGCACCCTGAGCTGTCGGCGCGCGAGACGGAGGTGGTCCGGCTGGTGGCCACGGGGCTCACCAACGCGGAGATCGCCGCCGAACTGTCCATCTCGGTGGGCACGGTGAAGACCCACCTCGGCAACGTGCAGAGCAAGCTCTCCGCCCGCAACCGCGTCGAGATCGCCGCCTGGGCCTGGCGCTCCGGCCTCGCCGCCCGCCGTCCCTGACCCCACCGCCGGTCACCGGCACCGCCGCCCCGCGGGCAAGCGTGCCGCTTACCCGCCAGGTCATCGACCCCGGCGCGCCGACGTGCCACGCTCTCGGCGTACGGATCCCGAACGACCGGAAGGACGTGCCATGTCCGCCTACGTCATAGCCCACCTGCGGGAGGCCGCCCCGCACCCGGAGATCGCCGAGTACATCGAGCGCATCCCCGCCACCTTCGAGCCGTACGGCGGCCGCTTCCTCGTGCACGCCGCCCAGCACGAGGTGAAGGAGGGCGACTGGCCCGGACACGTCGTGGTGATCGGCTTCCCCGGGATCGCCGAGGCGCGGGCCTGGTGGGACTCACCCGCCTACCGGGAGATAGCACCGCTGCGCTCCCGGCACATCGAGGGCGACATCATCCTGGTCGAGGGCGTCCCCGAGGGCTACGACCCGGCCGCCACCGCCAAGGCCATGCGGGAGGCCCTGCCCGCCGAGTAACCCTTCGGGGTGAGCCGAGCCGTGCGGTTCCGTCGCGCTCGTGGTCGGTCTCCGGGAAAACACGGACGTCACGACTGTGCGGCTCGGCCTCGTCAAGGGCAGGGGACGTCGCAGATCTCGAACGCGCCGCGCTCGGTCGGCCTGTGGGCGGCCTGCCGGCAGCTGCCCGCCGCCGTTCGACCGCGTCCACGCAGGATGGCTCCTGGCGGTCGGCCAGGTGCGGCGTACCGTTCCGGACGGCTCCGTACGGTGATGAACGATCCGGAAACGGAGACGGTCCGGCGGGCTCATGAAGAGCGGTCCCACTCGTTCAGCCTGATCCTGACCTGACAGTTGTGCGGCGTGTGCCAGACGACCTTCCCTGCGACGGTGGCCCCGACAACGGGCAGCTCCATGCCACGGGGCATGCTGGTGATCTCGGCCAGCGCCACAGCGCTGGGCAGCCCGTCGAGCCGGACGAAGACCCCGAACGGCCGGCGACCGATGACCTGCCCGCTGATGTGGGCTCCGACCGGTAGCGCGGAGACTGTCGCCTCCCAGCTTCGACGGACTTCCTCAGCGGTCGGTACCTCGGGGCCACTCGGCCAACTGAACTCGGACACGGCACGATCATGGCAGCACAGGCCGTGTTCGGCTTTTCTGTGCGCGTCGTTGCGACGTGTGGCAGGAGACCAGGGCTGGGACGGTGGCGGAGAGTTGATGTGTCGCCTCGGTGATCGGCGGCGCTCGGCGGTCCCTCAGACACGGAGGACGGCAGGAGCCACCGTGCGGGCGCGGTCGTGGAGTTCGCGGGCGGCGCGGTTGCGCCGGTGGGGGCGGATCAGCGAGGCCATGGTGCGGATACGGTCGTCGACCCGGCCGCTCTGCACATGCGGGTACTCGTCCAGGGCCGAGTGCCAGGTCGCGGACGCCTCCTCGAGATGCCCGAGCCGCAGTTGCCTCTCCGCGAGCATTGCCCGGCGTAGCACCCGGATTCTGCGGTACACGGGCTCCCGGAGCCTGTCGGCCTCGGCCATGGCTCTGATCGCCCCGCTGAGGTCTCCCAGTTCGTACCGCACCTGGCTGGTGGCGTACGAGAGCGCCGTCGGGTCGTACGAGCCGAAAATCTTCGCCTGCGACTCGGCTTTCTCCATGGCGGTTTCGGCGTCCTTGAGATGGGTGAACGCGCTGCGTCGGTCGCCGGTCCGGGCGGCGGCGTGGGCTTGCTGGCCCGAGAGGAAGGCGCGCATGCGTGGTCCGGCCTGGGGGGAGGCGGCGGCTGCCGCGTCGGCCAGGCGCAGCGCCTGCGGGCCGTGGCCGAGATCGACGGCCTGGACGCTCATGCCGCGCAGCGTGGTGCAGTAGGTCAGGTGGTCCTCGGCCGCCCCGGCCAGTTCCAGGGCCTTGAGGTAGTACTGCTGGGCCAGGCCCTGGAGTCCCTCGTCGACGGCCATGTAGCCGGTGAGGTAGCACAGGTCGGAGGCGGCCGACAGCATGTCCTTGCGCACGTCGTCCGGGGCGTCGGCGCGCAGGAAGGGCGAGACGGTGTTGACGATGAAGGAGGCGGCCATCGGGCGGGCGTGCCGGCCGCCGAACTGGTCGTCCAGCTCGCTGATGCGCTCGGTCATGGCGGTCACCATGTCCACCTCGGGCCGGCCGACGCGGGAGGTACGACCGCTCTGGACGGCCTCGGCCCTGCCCATGATCTCCTGCCAGCCGGGGACGGTCAGCGCCACGGAGAACAGCCCGGCCCCGAGAACGCTGCGGCGGGATGGGTCCATGTCCGTCCTCCCCAGGTCCATGAGCCCTTCCACGGTATCCGCGCCGCGCGTCGGGCCATCGGTGCCCAGCCCGATTTCGGCCAGCGTGACGGGCCTGCGCAGCCTGCGGGACAGGGCCTCGCGGACGAAGGGCCGCACCATCTTTCTCGGTGTGGTGCCGCTCAGCCAGTGGCTCACGGCCGACTCGTCGTACCGCAGCGGCATCCCGGCCTCCGCCCCGACGCGGTTCACCGCCCTGGCCAGCTGTGCCTGCGACCACCGGCTCTCGTCCAGCAACCGCCGCAGGCCCTCGTTCGGTGTCCTGGCTCCCATGCCAACTCCCCACGTCAACGCGTTTTCAGGGGCTTCATGTCTCGCCGTCTCCCTCACGGTACCGCGCAGAGTGATCGCGCGGTTACGTATTGGTGAGAGCGGAGCCGAGCGCCAGGAGGACGAGGATGAGCGGGACTGCCTTCCCGGAAGAGGCCGGAGAACGGACCGGAACGGACCGCCCGATCCGGGCGGCGTCCGCCGCCGCACTCCCGCACCCGTCCGGTGTCGGGCCGGACGCGGTCCCCGTTCCTTATATCGCCGCCTGGAGCGAGGAACGGGCCCGCCGTCCGCTGGTGGTGCGGCGGGCGGACGCGGGCGGCGAGCGGATCGGGTATCCGGGGGAACCCGCGTACGACCGGGACGGGCACGGGGCGCTGTGGGTACGGCAGTCCTTCGCGCCGGGCCGGGGCAGGCCGCAGTTCCAGAACGTGCACGCCCTGCGGCAGCGGCGGGCGGCGCGGCGCATGCTCTGCCAGGTCTGCGGACGCCCCACCCCGCGCGGCGGACCGTGGCTGTTCGTGCTGCGGGACGTGGGGCGTCCGGTGGAGGAGGGCGAGCGGACGACCGCGCCGCCGGTGTGCGTACCGTGCGCCCGCGTCTCGGTACGGCACTGCCCGCGCCTGCGGGAGGGGCACGTCGCCGCGATGGTGGGCCGCGCGGAGGTGTGGGGCGTGGCCGGAGTCGTCCACCGCCCGGCCACGCTGGAACCCGCCGACGGCGCCCTGCACGTGGTGGCCTACGACAGTCCTGCGATCCGCTGGACCGTGGCCCACCGCCTGGTCCTGACCTTGCACGACTGCGCCCCCGTACGCCTCGACGCCCTCCCGGCCTGACCGGCCGCCGCCCCGGGCCGGCCGGGGCCCGGCGGTGCTCTGCGAGCTGTCCCGCTCGTTACGGGCGGCGGGTGGATGTACGCGATCACCGGCGTCCGGAGCCCGGGTGAGGGAGCATCACCTTGCCCGGCAACCCATGTCATCCCCTGTAGCCTCACGTTGATCACTCTGCTCACCGATCACCCGGCCTGGACATCCGAACCCGGCGGTGCCACCGCCCGGCTCGTGCCGGACGGTACGGCCCTCTGGTACGCCCGCTGGGACGGCTCCGGTCTGGAGTGGCAGGCTGTCGGCGCCGCCCCGGGCTCTGCCCCAGGCATCCGCCGCACCCCGGCGGACGATCTGCCCCAGCGCGCCCCCGCCGCGCTTTTGCAGGCTCTGAGCGGTTTGGGCACGGTCGAACGCGTGGCCAATCCATGGCTCTGGGACGCCATCACCGCCGCCCTGCTGCGCCGCGTCGTCCGCGCCGCCCAGGCACGGCGGCTCTACCACCGCTGGTGCGCCGCCTACGGCACCCGTCACGACACTCCGGCCGGTCCGCTGGCCACCGCCCCCGGACCGGAGACCGTACCCGGGCTGGCGGGGGAGAGCCCTTACCGGGAGGTCGGCGCACTGTCTCGGCACCGGCATGACGTGCCGATGCCGATGCCGATTGATCATGTGCTGACCCTGCCGCGTTCCTGAGCGCCGACCTGCAAGGAGGCCGGGCCCGAACAGGTTGCTCCTCGCCGGTGAGGAGGATGCCCCTTCCCGGTTGTCGGCGGTCAGTGGGAATTCCCCAGCGGCGGCCACTTGGCGGGGAGCTATCTGGCCGCCGGTGGTCACTCTGCGTTCCCGGATGGTTCGTCGTTCTTGATCGGTCCCGGCGGCAGCCAGGGTCTGGCTCCGGTGGCACCTGGATGGGGTTGTTGCACATGCCGTAGCGGCATGTGGTGGGGTCGGGGCACCACAGCACGAAAGGCTCTGTCTGCGATGTACCCCTCCCTCACGCCTCCCCGGCAGGTCAAGATCGGTGATGCCGCTGCGTTCGCCGGGATCACCCCACGCGCCATCCGCCACTACCACGAGATCGGTCTGCTGCCGGAGCCCGAGCGCGGCGGGGACGGCCGCCGCCGCTACGGCTATGACGACATGACCCGCCTGCTGTGGATCCGCAAGATGGCTGATGCCGGTATCAGCCTGGACGACATGCGGGCCGCCTTCGGCGAAGCCCGGGACGAAGCTGGAGACGAAGCCCTGGACCACGCCCCGGATATCGAGTCGGTCCTGAGCAGGCTGGAGGAAACCTTGGCGGCGCAGGAGGCCGCCGTCAAACGTCGGCGCGCGGCTGTCCAGCGCCTGCGGGCGGTGGGCAGCCCGCTGGGGCTGCTCTCCGAACTGGTCACGGACCGGCTCAGCCACCTGCCCCCGGGCGCGTTGCGCCCCTCCGATCTGGACGCTCTGCTGGTCACGGAACGGATTTTCGGGCCGCTGGGCGCCGCCATCCAGGCCAGCACGTTCATCGTGCTGGCCACCCACCCCGACCTGCGGGCCGAGGAGGACCGTCTAGAGGCGGCCGAGGCCGCCCTCGACGACGGCGTCGAACCCGACGACCCGCGCGTCGAAGAGCTCGCCGTACAGCGATGCGCTCACCAAATGGCCCTGAATCAGGCCATCGAGGCAGCTGGTCTCGACGCGGCCGAGGAGAAGATCTTCGAGATCTACGACGCCGACCTGAAAGGGGAGGAGGGCACAGAGATGAGTGCCGCCGCAGCGATCACCAAGATGCCTTACGACTTCTCTCCTGCCCGGATGCGCTGCGTGGAACTCGCCGGACGGCTCTTCGGCGAGGCCCTTGCCGACGCCCACTCCGCGGACAGCTGATCGCCTGTGCCTGGCACTGACGTGGCCCGACAACCGGTCGCGTCCATCCGCATGTGACCGATCGGGTCAGACGTCGAACCCGGGCCGTAACCAAGAGTGACATCACAACTGGCCGTACGTGGGGATTCCGAACTGGCCGCTGACACCCGGTGATCCCCTTCCTGGCACGGATCTGGCACGGGCCGCTTGGGACGGCGCGAAAAGATCCGGACAACGAGCAAGGCCCGGGTCTGTGACCTGGGCCTTCGTTGTGGAGCGGGCGACGGGAATCGAACCCGCGCTCTGAGCTTGGGAAGCTCATGTTCTACCATTAAACTACGCCCGCGAGAGCGAACGATCATCGTTGCTCATCGACGCATACTGTACCGCATCCCGGACCCCCGGCGCACAGCCGCGGGGTCCTTTCGCTGTGCCCGCCCGGGTGCGTCGCCGACGTGTCGCGAGTGTGATCCCGTGCGGTGAGGGAAGGGAGTTGGGGCGTACGGTTGCGGGGGTGCCGGTGCGGCGGGCCGGGTGGTTCATCCCCTAACGTGGCTTTCGTCGTTGACGTACCTGGGGAGAGGCAGGCGATGGAGTCCACCGTCGTTCAGTGTGCCGAGGGGCATGTTTTCAGCACCGCTACGTTCCCGATGCAGAACCTCGGCAGCAGCCGGATCGGTCCCGGACGGCTGCTGCGGTGCCCGCGCTGCGCGCGGCTGCGGCAGGCCGTTCCGGTGCGGGCCCGGGCACGGGCCGGCCGGTACTGAGGGTGCGCCGGGAGGGCGCGGAGAAGGTGCCGGGAAGGTGTCGGACGGCCGGGTAGACGGCCGGGAATGACGGCAGGCCGAGGGAGCCGCGGGCCCGGGGCGAGATCGCCGGGCCCGCGGCCTGTCTGTACGCTCGGCACGTGCTTCTCTCAGACAAGGACATCCGGGCGGAGATCGACGCCGGGCGGGTGCGGATCGAACCGTACGAACCGGTGATGGTGCAGCCGTCGAGCATCGACGTACGGCTGGACCGCTTCTTCCGGGTGTTCGAGAACCACCGCTACCCCCACATCGACCCGGCCGTCGAGCAGTCGGACCTGACCCGGCTGGTGGAGCCGGAGGGGGACGAGCCGTTCATCCTGCACCCGGGCGAGTTCGTGCTCGCGTCCACCTACGAGGTCGTCACGCTGCCCGACGACCTCGCCTCCCGGCTGGAGGGCAAGAGCTCGCTGGGGCGGCTGGGCCTGCTGACGCACTCCACGGCCGGGTTCATCGACCCCGGTTTCTCCGGGCACGTGACGCTGGAGCTGTCGAACGTGGCGACGCTCCCCATCAAGCTCTGGCCGGGCATGAAGATCGGTCAGCTGTGCATGTTCCGGCTCACCTCACCGGCCGAGCACCCCTACGGTTCCGCCCGCTACGGCTCCCGCTACCAGGGGCAGCGCGGGCCGACGCCCTCGCGGTCGTATCTGAACTTCCACCGCACACAGGTCTGAGAAGGTCCGGGGACAGGTACGGGAGGAGACGGGGGCGCATGAGCGGCAGCGGCAGTGGCAGTGGTGGCGGGGAACGGGAGAAACTGACCTACGAGCTCTTCGGACGGGCCGTCCGGGAGCTGGCGCGGGCCGTCGCGGACGACGGCTACGAGCCGGACATCATCCTGGCGATCGCGCGCGGCGGGCTGTTCGTCGCGGGCGGGCTCGGCTACGCGCTCGACGTGAAGAACCTGTATCCGGTCAACGTCGAGTTCTACACCGGGGTCGGCGAGACGCTGGAGATGCCCGTCATGCTCCCGCCCGTGCCCAACGCCGTGGACCTGAGCCGGAAGAAGGTCCTCGTCGCCGACGACGTCGCCGACACCGGCAGGACGCTCAAGCTGGTGCACGGCTTCTGCGCGGAGCACGTGGCCGAGGTGCGCTCCGCGGTGATCTACGAGAAGCCGCAGTCGCTGGTGGCGTGCGAGTACGTGTGGAAGCGCACCGACCGGTGGATCGACTTCCCGTGGTCCGTGGAGCCGCCCGTGGTGCGGCGGCAGGGGCAGGTCCTCGAGTCCTGACCCGGCCCCTGCCGGAAGACCCCTGCCGGAAGGGGCCTGCCGGGCCGCACGGGGAGGCGTCAGAACGTGCCGAGTTTGATCAGGAACAGCAGCGCGATCAGCTGGATGGACGAGGCGCCCAGTGCCTTCGGCCAGGGCAGCTCGTGCGAGCGGCTGACCATCGAGGTGAACAGCGCGCCCGCCGCCAGCCAGGTGATCCAGCCGACGATCTGGACCAGTGAGTCGTCGCCACCGAGGAACATCGCCAGCAGCAGCCGCGGGGCGTCCGTGATCGACATGATCAGCATGGCCAGGCCGATCGTGGGCGCCCACAGCCCGTTGCCGCCGAGCTGCCGGGCCAGGGTGTGCGTGACCGCGCCCATCAGCAGGGCGGAGATCACCACGGCCACCCCGGTGATCAGGACGAACGGGATCGCGGTGGAGAGCGTGGAGTTGATCGCGTCCTCGCGGGCCTGGTCGAAGCCGAAGACGGCGAGCAGTCCGTAGAGGAAGGTGACGCCGACCGCGGGGCCCCACACGGTGTGGTCGCGCATCTGCCAGAAGGTGGCGTTGGGCCGCAGCACGATGCCGCTCAGCAGTTGCTTCCAGTGCAGCCGGGGGCCGACGGGAGCGGGCTGGCCGCCGGCGCCGTAGGTGGCACCGGCGCCGTAGTCGTCACCGCCGCCCTGGGGGCCGCCCGGGCCGTGCACGTCGCCCACACCGAAGACCTGGGTGTGCCCGGGGTTGTTGGCGTACGGGTCGTGCCCGCCGGGCCGGCCGTGACCCGGGTCGCCGAAGTACTCCGGCTCGCCGTGCCGGTCACCGCCCTGGCGCCACTGGGGCTGCGTCGGCTGCCCGGGCCCGTACGGCGGCCGGCCGTGCGCCGCCGGAGGCCCGTACGGCCCCGCTCCCGGTCCCGGCCCCGCTCCCGGCCCAGGGGTCTGCCGAGGGGGGTGCTGCCCATGCTGCTGTGCGCTCCGGGAATTCCGGCCGCGTCCCATCCTGAATCCAGCCACGCCTTCGAACGTACCGTGTCGCACGGACGGCGGTGACGGTCCCCCGTCGGTGGCGGTGCCTTTGCCGCCGAGCTGTTACAGCCCCTAGGGGGCCCCGGTGGGGCTGTCCCCAGGGCCGGAGGTGGTGCCCGCGGGAAGGGCGCGTGCGGGCACGCGCGGTACATGGGCGGTACACGGGCGGGGGAGACGGAGGAGACGGCGCGGCGGCCGGTCCCGCGCGGTGCGGGGCCGGCCGCCGTCCGGTCGCCCGGCTACCTGGCCGGTTCGGGCTCGGGGGCCGGTTCCGGCTCGGTCGTGCCGCCGCCCGCCGGGTCGGCGGGGGCCTTCACGGAGTCCAGCAGGAGCTGGGCCACGTCCACGACCTTGAGGTCCTCCTTGGCCTTGCCCTCCGCGGCGGAGCCGCCGTCGGCTGCGGCCTTCTTGCCGTTGACCGAGTCGGTCAGCATCACCAGGCAGAACGGGCAGGCGGTGGAGATGATGTCCGGGTTCAGGGAGAGTGCCTCGTCCACGCGCTCGGTGTTGACGCGCTTGCCGATGCGCTCCTCCATCCACATCCGGGCGCCGCCGGCGCCGCAGCAGAAGCCGCGCTCCTTGTGGCGGTGCATCTCCTCGTTCCGCAGGCCCGGCACCTTGGCGATGATCTCGCGCGGGGGTGTGTAGACCTTGTTGTGGCGGCCCAGGTAGCAGGGGTCGTGGTAGGTGATCAGGCCCTCGACCGGGGTGACGGGGACCAGCCTGCCCTCGTCCACCAGGTGCTGGAGCAGCTGGGTGTGGTGGATGACCTCGTACTCGCCGCCGAGCTGCGGGTACTCGTTGGCGATGGTGTTGAAGCAGTGCGGGCAGGTGGCGACGATCTTCTTCTGGGACTTCGGCTTCCTGGTGGCCGGGTCCTCGTCGTCCTCGCCGAAGGCCATGTTCAGCATGGCCACGTTCTCCTGGCCGAGCTGCTGGAAGAGGAACTCGTTGCCCAGCCGGCGGGGGGAGTCGCCGCTGCACTTCTCGTCGCCGCCCATGATCGCGAACTTCACGCCCGCGATGTGCAGCAGCTCGGCGAAGGCCTTGGTGGTCTTCTTGGCGCGGTCCTCCAGGGCGCCGGCGCAGCCGACCCAGTACAGGTAGTCGACCTCGGTGAGGTCCTCGACGTCCTTGCCGACGACCGGCACCTCGAAGCCCGCCTCCTGCTGGAGCTCCTTGGTCCACTCCAAGCGCTGCTTCTTCGCCAGGCCCCAGGGGTTGCCCTTCTTCTCCAGGTTCTTGAGCATCGTGCCCGCCTCGGAGGGGAAAGCGGACTCGATCATCACCTGGTAGCGGCGCATGTCGAGGATGTGGTCGACGTGCTCGATGTCCACCGGGCACTGCTCGACGCAGGCGCCGCAGGTGGTGCAGGACCACAGCACGTCCGGGTCGATGACGCCGTTCTCCTCCAGCGTGCCGACCAGCGGACGTTCGGCCTCGGCCAGGGCGGCGGCCGGGACGTCCTTCAGCTGCTCCGCGCTCGCCTTCTCCTCGCCCTCGGCGGTCTTGCCGCCGCCGGCCAGCAGGTAGGGGGCCTTGGCGTGGGCGTGGTCGCGCAGCGACATGATCAGCAGCTTCGGCGACAGCGGCTTGCCGGTGTTCCAGGCGGGGCACTGCGACTGGCAGCGGCCGCACTCGGTGCAGGTGGAGAAGTCGAGGATGCCCTTCCAGGAGAAGTGCTCGACCTGGGAGACGCCGAAGACGGTCTCCTCGCCGCCCTCCTCGTCGAACACGGTCTCGAAGTCGATCGGTTTGCCGCCGGAGGTCATGGGCCGGAGCGGGCCGAGGGCGACCTCGCCGTTGGAGGCGCGCTTGAACCAGATGTTGGGGAAGGCCAGGAAGCGGTGCCAGGCGATGCCCATGCCGATGTTGAGCGACACCGTGATCATCCAGATCATCGAGGTGCCGATCTTGACCATCGCGGTGAGGTAGATCAGGTTCTGCAGGGTGCCGGTGTCCAGCCCGTCGAAGGCCGTCACCAGCGGGTACGAGGCGAAGTACGCGGCCTCGTAGCCGTCCACGCCGTGCAGCGCGCCGTCCAGGCCGCGCAGGACGAGGATGGCGACGCCGATGGTCAGGATGACGTACTCGACGAAGTAGGCCTGCCAGGCCGTCGAGCCGGTGAAGCGCGACTTGCGGCCGGGGCGGGTGGGCAGGTCCAGCAGCCGGATGACGATCAGGGTGAGGATGCCCAGGACGGTCATCAGGCCGATGAACTCGATGTACATCTCGTACGGCAGGAAGCCGCCGAGGACGGGGAGGGTCCAGTCGGCCCGGAAGAGCTGCCCGTAGGCGTGGGCGAGGGTCGGGGGCAGGGTGAGGAAACCGACCGCCACGAACCAGTGCGCGAAGCCGATGATGCCCCAGCGGTTCATCCTGGTGTGCCCCAGGAACTCCTTGACCAGGGTGATCGTGCGCTGTTTGGGGTCGTCGGTGCGCGAGCCCGCCGGTACCGGCTGTCCGAGCCTGACGAAGCGGTAGATCTGCGCGACGGCGCGTGCCAGGAGCGCAACGCCGACCGCGGTGAGTACCAGCGAGACGACGATCGCGGCGAGTTGCATGGCGGCTCCTCGAACCTGCGGGGCGGTGCCTGCTGCTGCAAGCTTACTAAGCGGTAACTTATCCGATCTGTTCGAGACTACCCACTGGCGAAGGCCGTCCGCAGCCACTCGTACGGTGATCTGCGTCGCTGCGGCGCCCCTTCCCGGAATCACCCGTCGGACACCTTGTCCGGGAGGCGGTGTGCGGGGATCGTCGGGATCCGGTGGCCGGAACGCTCGCGGTCCGTGGGAGCCCCCGTGGGAGCACGGTCATCTTACGGCTCACGGCCGACAGAGGGTGATGAAGCCGCCGAAAGCGGTAGAAATGGATGAGTCGTTTTCTCGCGGGTGGGAGGAAGGTCCCTATGCGCCCTCTGAGCGCGGGGTCCGCCAAGGCCGCCACGGGCCTGTGGGGGCGCCGGTGGTTCTGGCTCCTCCTGCCCTGGCTGCTCGTCGCCGGGGTCGCGGCCGTGGAGATCGCCGACGCGCTGCGGGGGCGCGCCTTCCACGCCGGGCCGCTGCTCTCCCCGGTGCCCGCCCTCGCCGCGATCCGCGGCGGCCCCCGCGACGTGCTGGCCCTCACCGCGGCGGCGCTGGCCGTCGGGCTGGCGGGCGCCGTCGGCCAGGAGTGGGGGAACTGGGAAGACGCGGGCAACCACACGGTCGTCCTGGCCTCGGTGGCCGTGGTCGGGCTCGCCGCCCTGCTGGCGAGCGCGATGCGGGAGCGGCGCGAGGGCGAGCTCGACCGGATGCGCCGGGTGGCCGAGGCCGCCCAGCTGGCCGTGCTCTCCCCGGTGCCGGACCGGGCGGGCGGGCTGCGGCTGGCGGCCGGCTACCGCGCCGCCGAGACCGACACCCTGGTCGGTGGCGATCTGTACGAGGCGGTGTTCTCCCCGGTGCCGGGCCGGCCGGACCGCGTCCGGCTGATCATCGGCGACGTGCGCGGCAAGGGACTGCCCGCGATCCGTACGGCCGCCGCGGTGCTGGGGGCGTTCCGGGAGGCGGCGCAGTACGAGTCGGCGCTCGGCGCCGTCGCGGGCCGCTGCTCCCGGGCGGTGGCCCGTACCGCGGGCGACCTGGCCGGTGCGGAGGGGGAGGAGCTGTTCGTGACCGCCGCGCTGGTGGAGATCGAGGGCCCGGTGCTGCGGGTGGCCGCTCTCGGGCATCCGCCGCCGGTGCTGCTGGCCCCCGCGGGCTGCCGGCGGCTGGCGGCCGAGCCGCTGCCGCCGCTGGGACTGCTGCATCACTTCGCGGAGGCGGCGGGCGCCGCGGGTGCCACAGCCGCCGGGGGTGCGGTTCCGGGGGGAGGCGGCGTTCCCCGGGACGCCCTGGGCGTCCAGCCGGCCGTCACCCGGTGGGAACCCGGCGACCGGCTGCTGCTGTACACCGACGGGATCGACGAGGCGCGCGACGAGGACGGCCGGTTCTTCCCGCTCGGCGGCACACTGGAGACACTGCGCACGGCGCCCACCGAGCGGCTGCCGGAACTGCTGCTGGACGCCGTGGCCCGGCACGCCGGCCGGCGGCTGCGGGACGACGCGGCCGTGCTGGTCGTCGAGTACGGGCAACCGGGCGACCGGCTGCCCGGCGGACTGTCGGGGGATCTGTCCGGCGGCCTGTCCGAGCGACTGCCCGGCGGCCTGCCCGCCGGCGGCCCGGCCCCGGCCGGGAACTGCGAGGGGACCCGCCGGCGTACTCCCAGGAGTGGTCTCGCCGGGGGCGGTTGAGGAGACCGCAGGGCTTTTTCTAAGTCGTACACCGGGAGGAGAGTTGAGTCCGCATGACTCAGGTCTCTTGACGCTTTTCCGGGTCTGCGGCACTCTTGAGTCAGACTTACTCAAGGTATGAGCTGGAGGAACCCGAAATGGCACGTGCGGTCGGCATCGACCTGGGCACGACGAACTCCGTCGTCAGTGTTCTCGAAGGCGGTGAGCCCACCGTCATCACCAACGCCGAGGGCGCCAGGACCACGCCGTCCGTTGTGGCCTTCGCGAAGAACGGCGAGGTGCTGGTGGGCGAGGTCGCCAAGCGCCAGGCCGTCACCAACGTCGACAGGACCATCCGGTCGGTCAAGCGCCACATGGGCACCGACTGGAAGATCAACCTGGACGGCAAGGACTTCAACCCCCAGCAGATCAGCGCCTTCGTCCTGCAGAAGCTCAAGCGCGACGCCGAGGCCTACCTGGGCGAGAAGGTCACCGACGCGGTGATCACCGTCCCGGCGTACTTCAACGACCACGAGCGCCAGGCCACCAAGGAGGCCGGTGAGATCGCCGGTCTGAACGTGCTGCGCATCGTCAACGAGCCGACCGCCGCCGCGCTGGCCTACGGCCTGGACAAGGAGGACCAGACGATCCTGGTCTTCGACCTGGGCGGCGGCACCTTCGACGTGTCCCTGCTGGAGATCGGCGACGGCGTCGTCGAGGTGAAGGCCACCAACGGCGACAACCAGCTCGGCGGTGACGACTGGGACCAGCGGGTCGTCGACTACCTGGTCAAGCAGTTCCAGTCCGGTCACGGCGTGGACCTGTCCCGGGACAAGATGGCCCTCCAGCGGCTGCGCGAGGCCGCGGAGAAGGCGAAGATCGAGCTCTCCAGCTCGACCGAGACCACCATCAACCTGCCCTACATCACGGCCTCGGCCGAGGGCCCGCTGCACCTGGACGAGAAGCTCACCCGGGCCCAGTTCCAGCAGCTCACCCAGGACCTGCTGGAGCGCTGCAAGATCCCGTTCCACAACGTGATCAAGGACGCGGGCATCCAGCTCTCCGAGATCGACCACGTCGTCCTGGTCGGCGGCTCGACCCGCATGCCCGCCGTCGCCGAGCTCGTCAGGGAGCTGACCGGCGGCAAGGAGGCCAACAAGGGCGTCAACCCCGACGAGGTCGTCGCGATCGGCGCCTCCCTCCAGGCCGGTGTCCTCAAGGGCGAGGTCAAGGACGTCCTGCTGCTGGACGTCACCCCGCTGTCCCTGGGCATCGAGACCAAGGGCGGCATCATGACCAAGCTGATCGAGCGCAACACCACGATCCCGACCAAGCGCTCGGAGATCTTCACCACGGCCGAGGACAACCAGCCCAGCGTGCAGATCCAGGTCTACCAGGGCGAGCGCGAGATCGCCGCGTACAACAAGAAGCTCGGGATGTTCGAGCTGACCGGGCTGCCCCCGGCGCCGCGCGGCGTCCCGCAGATCGAGGTCACCTTCGACATCGACGCCAACGGCATCATGCACGTCTCCGCCAAGGACCTGGGCACCGGCAAGGAGCAGCGCATGACCGTCACCGGCGGCTCGGCGCTGCCCAAGGACGACATCGAGCGCATGATGCGCGACGCCGAGCAGTACGCGGAGGAGGACCACCGCCGCCGCGAGGCCGCCGAGACCCGCAACCAGGCCGAGCAGCTCGTCTACACCACCGAGAAGTTCCTCAAGGACAACGAGGAGAAGGTGCCCGGCGACGTCAAGTCCGAGGTCGAGGCCGCGGTGGCCGACCTGAAGGAGAAGCTCAAGGGCGAGGACACCGCGGCGATCCGCGAGGCCTCCGAGAAGGTCGCCACCACCAGCCAGAAGCTGGGCCAGGCGCTGTACGCCGACGCCCAGGCCCAGCAGCAGACCGCGGGCGGCGCGCAGTCCGACGGCGGCGCGCAGGCCGGCGGCGGCGCCGAGGACGACGTGGTCGACGCGGAGATCGTCGACGACGACAAGGACAAGGGCAAGGGTGGTGCGGCGTGACGGAGGAGACCCCGGGTTTTGAGCAGGAGCCCGACCTCCCCACCGAGCAGCCGCAGCACGGCCAGCAGGCGCAGGACGGTCCGGCCGAGCAGGCCGGGCCGGCCGGCCCGGCCGGCGGCGGCGCGGCGCAGCCGGCCGGACCCGCCGAGGAGGCGGGTCCGGAGGACCGGCCGGCGGACGACGGCGCGGTGGTGGCGCTGACGGCCCAGCTCGACCAGGCCCGTACCGCGCTGCACGAGCGCACGCAGGACCTGCAGCGGCTCCAGGCGGAGTTCTCCAACTACCGCCGCCGGGTGGAACGGGACCGGATCGCGGTCCGGGAGATCGCGGTCGCCAACGCGCTCACCGAGCTGCTGCCGGTGCTCGACGACATCGGGCGCGCCCGGGACCACGGCGAACTGGTCGGCGGCTTCAAGTCGGTGGCCGAGTCGCTGGAGACCGTGGTGGCCAAGATGGGCCTGCAGCAGTTCGGCAAGGAGGGCGAGCCCTTCGACCCGACGGTGCACGAGGCGCTGATGCACTCGTACTCGCCCGATGTGACGGAGACGACGTGCGTGCAGATCCTCCAGCCCGGGTATCGCATCGGCGAGCGCACGATCCGGCCGGCCCGGGTCGGGGTCGCCGAGCCCCAGCCCGGCGCGCAGCCGGGGCAGCCGGCGCAGCCGGACGGGGAGCGGCAGGCGGACACGGCGGCGGATGAGGAGAGCGGTGGCCCGGAACAGGGCTGACGCGGGGCAGGAACGAGAGGAGGGACGCCGGGGATGAGCACGAAGGACTTCGTCGAGAAGGACTACTACAAGGTTCTCGGCGTCCCGAAGGACGCCACCGAGGCGGAGATCAAGAAGGCGTACCGGAAGCTCGCCCGCGAGTTCCACCCGGACGCCAAC
This sequence comes from Streptomyces carminius, assembly GCF_002794255.1. Lineage (GTDB taxonomy): Bacteria > Actinomycetota > Actinomycetes > Streptomycetales > Streptomycetaceae > Streptomyces > Streptomyces carminius. The sequence goes on along the minus strand of NZ_PGGW01000056.1, from coordinate 21,778 downwards.
AAGGGCGACGCCAAGGCCGAGGAGCGCTTCAAGGAGGTCTCCGAGGCACATGACGTCCTGGGCGACCCCAAGCGCCGCAAGGAGTACGACGAGGCACGCGCGCTCTTCGGCGCCGGCGGCTTCCGCCCCGGCCCGGGGGCGGGCGGCCCCGGCGGCTTCAACTTCGACCTGAACGACCTCTTCGGAGGGGGACCGCAGGGCGGGGGCGGCACCGCGGGCGGTTTCGGCGGCGGTTTCGGCGACGTCCTCGGCGGGCTGTTCAACCGCGGCGGCACGGGCACCCGCACCCAGCCGCGCCGCGGCCAGGACATCGAGTCCGAGGTGACGCTCAGCTTCACCGAGGCGGTGCACGGGGCCACGGTCCCGCTGCGGATGTCCAGCTCGGCGGCGTGCAAGGCGTGCTCGGGCACCGGTGACAAGCACGGCACCCCCCGGGTCTGCCCCACCTGTGTGGGCACCGGGCAGGTCAGCCGCGGCGGCGGGGGCGGCTTCTCGCTCACCGACCCGTGTGTGGACTGCAAGGGGCGCGGCCTGATCGCCCAGGACCCGTGCGAGGTCTGCAAGGGCAGCGGCCGGGCCACCAGCTCCCGCACGATGCAGGTGCGCATCCCCGCCGGGGTGGCCGACGGCCAGCGCATCCGGCTGCGGGGCAAGGGCGCGCCGGGCGAGCGCGGCGGGCCCGGCGGAGACCTCTACGTGGTGGTGCACGTCGAGCCGCACCCGGTGTTCGGCCGCCGGGGCGACAACCTGACGGTCACCGTGCCCGTCACCTTCCCGGAGGCGGCGCTCGGCGGCGAGATCAAGGTGCCGACGCTGGGCGGGCCGCCGGTCACGCTCAGACTCCCGGCCGGTACGCCCGGCGGCCGGACGATGCGCGCCCGCGGCAAAGGAGCGGTGCGCAAGGATGGCACCCGGGGCGACTTGCTGGTCACCATAGAGGTGGCGGTCCCGAAGGGGCTGAGCGACAAGGCGCGGGATCTGCTGGAGTCCTACCGTGACGCCACCGCGGGCGAGGATCCGCGGGCGGCGCTGTTCAAGGCCGCGAAGGGAGACTGACCGATATGGACGGCTACGGCCGGGGACGACAGGGCCAGGGTCCGGGACGCGTGCGCGGCAACCCGTACGAGCTGACGGACGAGTCGCCGGTCTACGTCATCTCGGTCGCCGCGCAGCTCTCCGGGCTGCACCCGCAGACGCTCCGGCAGTACGACCGGCTCGGTCTGGTCTCACCCGACCGCACGGCCGGCCGCGGCCGGCGCTACTCGGCGCGGGACATCCAGCTGCTGCGCCAGGTGCAGCGGCTGTCGCAGGACGAGGGCATCAACCTGGCGGGCATCAAGCGCATCATCGAGCTGGAGAACCAGGTCGCGGCGCTCCAGTCGAAGGTGGTCGAGCTCCAGCAGGCCCTGGAGGGGGCGGCGGTGGCCATGCGTCAGCGCGAGGCCCAGGTGCACGCCTCGTACCGCCGGGACCTGGTCCCCTACCAGGACGTCCAGCAGTCCAGCGCCCTGGTGGTCTGGCGGCCCCACCGCGCCGCGGACTGACCGACCCGGGCGCGCCCCGTCCGGGTGCCGCGGCGGCACGCGCCGCCCACCGGCCCGGATCCGGGCGGGTCTCTTGCGCCGGTCCCCGCCTACCCCCGGACGGGGGGCCGCGCGGCCATTCGGACGGTCACCCGGCCGGGCGCTCCGCGGCACCCGGACGGCGGTGTGCGGATGGCCCGCCGACACCGGCGGGCGCAGCGTGAGGGCATGGACAAGATACGTGCCGTCATAGCCGCAGTCCTCACCGTCGCCACCTCGGCGGCGCTGCTGGGCGCCGCGCCGCTGACCGGCCCCGGGACGGGCCCCGCCCTCCCCGGCGCGCCCGCCGCCGGCCGCGCGGCGGGCACCGTGCAGGCGCCCTGGCCGCACGGTGCCGTCCGGACGGTGGGGAAACTCATCGGCACCTACCCCGGCGGCCAGCTGCTCACCTGCTCCGGTGCCGTCGTGGACGCGCCCAACGGCAGCGTCGTGGTCACCGCCGCGCACTGTGTCCACAACCCCGGCGAGCCCCGCTGGGAGCGCGCCTGGTTCGTCCCCGGTTACCACCGCCACGGCACCGGGAGCGTGGTGCGGTCCGGCTGGCAGGTGACGTCCGTGCAGTTGGAACCCGACTGGAGGCGCGGGCGCCTGCCGCAGGCCCTGCTGCACGACTACGCCTTCCTGACCGTCGAGAAGAAGGACGGGCGGACCATACAGGAGCACGTCGGGGCCAACCGGCTCGACTTCGCCCCCGTCGACCCCGCCGAACGGACCGTGGCCCTGGGCTATCCGGCCACCGGGCCGTACGACGGCGAGACGCTCGGCCACTGCACGGGCGTCCCCACCCTGCTGACCGCGCGGGACACCCGGCCGCCGAACACCGGCGGACTGCTGATGGAGTCCTGCGACCTGACCCGGGGGTCCAGCGGTGGGCCGTGGCTGCGGGACTACGACCCGCGCAGCCAGTCCGGCACGGTCGTCGCCGTGGTGTCGGTGGGCGACGACCGCGGGCGGGTGCTCGGCCGCCCCTTCCCCGCCGGGGCCCGGCGGCTGCTGGCGGCGGCGGGCCGCGTACCGGCGCCCTCCCGGTGAGCCGGCGGCGGGCGGGTGGACCGGCCGCCGCGGGGGAACGGTGACATGAAGCTGCGGCACTCCGTGCAGCATGCTGACAGCGCTGCACCTACCCTCGTTCCCCGAGCCCTGGCATCTTCTTCGGTGCCGGAAGAAAACCCAGCGATTACATGGGGAAATCATGGACGTGCGCGACATCTTCAGCCCAGTGGCAGGATCTCTCAGCAGCGCCACCCGCCTGCTGCGCGGTGTTGTGGTCGCCGGAGTATCCGTGATCGCCTTCTCGGCAACCGCCGGTGCTGCGGCGGCGTCCTCCCCCGAGGTGCCCCCGTCGTCGCCGCAGCACCTCTCCCAGCAGGACTCCGCCACGGTCTCCGAGGGCGGGGACGCGGTCCTCACCGACCAGGTGAACGGCTGGCAGTGAGGGGATGCGGTTCCAGTTCACCGGGCCGCTGAACACCGCGGAAGGGCGGGACTCCGTGACCCTGCAGCCGATCACACCGACCACGCCGGTCACTCCGGCCGCGCAGCCGGCCGCGGCGCCGGACACGCCCGGCGCGGAACCGGCCCCGGGGTGCCGCGGTGAGGCGTCGGTGGAGTACCGGCGCATCAGGGAGTACCTGTCCGCCGCCCGGCAACCACTCGTCCGAGTTCGACCCGGACGTCCGCACGGTCCCGCCGACCGGGGGGCCGGCGACGGCCGGTGCGGCGCCCCACTCCCTGCGGGAGACGGCCCGGTGGACAACCGATCCGAGCAGACCCGCGAGTACGCCGGGGAGTACGTCGAGGTCGTCGCCGTACGGGACGACACCACGGCTCCCGGCGCGGCGACCACCGCGGTACGGCTGCTGGGCCTGCTTCCGTCGCACTGGTCCTGTGCCCCGCGGGTGGAGCAGGACCGGGTGCGGCTGCTGATCCGCCTGGAGGGCACCGGAGGCCATGCCGCGATACGCGGCACCGTCCACCGGGTGCTGGCGGACCGGGCGCTGCGCGGCTGGCACGCGGAGGGGTGATCCGGCCACCCCTGGCGGGCCACCGCGCCCCCTGAGAGCCATTTCCCTCCCCCCACGGGCCCCTGTTTCGCCGGGGCCGGCGGGCGGGTCCCTGGCCGGACCCGCCGTACGAGCCGTCGCCCGCCACCCCCCGGGTGGGCGGCGGCTCGTCGCTTTCCCCGCCCGCGCCCGTCTCCCGTTGGTCCGCTTCCGCTTCCGCTTCCGCTTCCCGGCCCGGATCAGATCCAGCCGCGCTCCCGGGCGAGCAGGGCTGCCTGCGCCCGGCTGGCGGCGCCCAGGACGCGCATCAGGTCGGCCACATGGCGCCGGTAGGTGCGCACCGACACGCCCAGCTCGCGGGCGCCGACCTCGTCCTTGCCGACGGAGACCATCAGATCGAGCACGCGCCGCTCGACCCCGCTCGGCACGTACTCCTCCCGGTCCCGGCCGTCCTCGCCCACCACGGACAGCAGGTCCTCGGCCTGGTCCCAGATCTTGTCGAACAGCGCGATGATGTTGGCGACGAGCCCGCTCTCGTGGGCCAGCAGCGCGCCGCGCGAGGTGTCGGCCGGATCCAGGGGCACCAGGGCGGTGCGGCGGTCGTAGACCAGGATGCGCTCCGAGACGTCCTCGGCGACCCGCACCTCGGCACCGTGGGAGACCAGCTCCCGCAGGTAGTCCCGGGTGGGCCGGTGGTCGAGGGCTTTGCGCAGCACGACGCTGCGGATGCGCACCCCCCGGCGCAGGCAGCGCATGTCCAGCGGCCGGGCGTGGTCGATGTTGGCGGGGGACAGCTCGGTGTACGGCTCGACGGAGAGGATCTCGTCCCGGGCGAAGAAGGCCAGGTCGTCGATGCGGCTGCGGATCCGCCGCAGGTCCCCGAGCTGCTCCACGCCCTGCTGGGCGGCGGCCCGGGGCCCCTGCTCGGCCAGCAGCGCGTCGACGATGTGCCGGGACCGGGTCACCCGCTGGAGCTCCTCGTACAGCTCGCGCAGCCGCAGGTCCGTCAGCAGGGTGACGGCGGTCTCCGGATCGGCGGGGACGACGCTGCCGGAATCCGGCTCGTGTCTGAGCAGGCCCAGCTCCAGCAGCCGGTCCAGACAGCGCCGGACGGTGTCCTGGTCGGTGTGGATGCGCAGGTGGATGTCGTCGGCGGGGGTGCCGGGGTGCCGCAGGAAGTGCCGGTAGGTCTCCTCCTCCTCGGCGGAGATCCCCAGCACGGACATCGCGTTCGTACCCACAACTCGTCCCCCCGCTGTGTGATGGGCCGCGGCGGAGTCCACCGGGCGGGTGAGCACCGCGGCGAACAGCGGCCGGAGCGTTCCGGAAAGGTCCCCGGAACAAACAGCGTAGGGGCTGACCCGGGGAACGTGACCATGACGAGGAGAAGGTGTCCGGTGCGTGAGAGGGGCGTGTGTGCACGATGCAGAACGTTCCGGTCCGTACGTGTGCGTTTTCTCCCGCCCGGGCCGTACGGAAACCGGGCGGGAACCGATCGGGCGGGAACTGACCGGACGGGAACCGATCGGGCGGGAGCGGCTCGGGGAATCGGAGGCCGGGTGGCGGGAACCCTTTGGTTCGCTCTCCCGTTCCTCCCTTGAGTGCAATAGACTCAACTTACTGCATGTTGTTCAGTGCAGAGTTGGCGACAGAGGAGGAGCACGTACCCGTGGACGCCGAGCTGACGAACAGGAGCCGGGACGCGATCAGCGCGGCCAACAACCGCGCCCTCACCGGTGGGCACCCCGACATCACCCCGGCCCATCTGCTGCTGGCCCTGCTGGAGGGCCAGGACAACGAGAACATCCAGGACCTGCTCGCCGCCGTCGACGCCGACCAGGCGGCGCTGCGCTCCGAGACCGAGCGCCTGCTGGCCGCGCTGCCCAGCGTGCAGGGCTCCACCGTCGCCAAGCCGCAGCCGGACCGCGACCTGCTGTCCGTCCTCGCCGACGCCGCGCAGCGCGCCAAGGAGCTCGGCGACGCCTACGTCTCCACCGAGCACCTGCTGATCGCGCTGGCGGCCCGGGGCGGCCGGACGGGCACGCTGCTCGACCGGCAGGGCGCCACGGCGAAGAAGCTGCAGGACGCCTTCGAGCGCGCCCGCGGCGGGCAGCGCGTCACCACCCCCGACCCGGAGGGCACCTACAAGGCGCTGGAGAAGTTCGGCACCGACCTGACCGCCGCCGCCCGCGAGGGCCGCCTCGACCCGGTCATCGGCCGCGACCAGGAGATCCGCCGGGTGGTGCAGGTCCTCTCCCGGCGCACCAAGAACAACCCGGTGCTCATCGGCGAGCCCGGCGTCGGCAAGACCGCCGTCGTGGAGGGCCTGGCCCAGCGCATCGTCAAGGGCGACGTCCCCGAGTCACTGAAGAACAAGCGGCTGGTCGCCCTCGACCTGGGCGCGATGGTCGCCGGCGCCAAGTACCGCGGCGAGTTCGAGGAGCGGCTCAAGGCGGTCCTGGCCGAGATCAAGTCCAGCGGCGGGCGGATCGTCACCTTCATCGACGAGCTGCACACCGTCGTCGGCGCGGGCGCCGGCGGCGACTCCGCGATGGACGCGGGCAACATGCTCAAGCCGATGCTGGCCCGCGGTGAGCTGCGCATGGTCGGCGCCACCACGCTGGACGAGTACCGCGAGCGGATCGAGAAGGACCCGGCCCTGGAGCGCCGCTTCCAGCAGGTGCTGGTCGCCGAGCCCACCGTCGAGGACACCGTCGCTATCCTCCGCGGCCTCAAGGGGCGCTACGAGGCCCACCACAAGGTGCAGATCGCCGACGGCGCGCTGGTGGCCGCCGCGGCGCTGTCCGACCGCTACATCACCTCCCGCTTCCTGCCGGACAAGGCGATCGACCTGGTCGACGAGGCCGCCTCCCGGCTCCGTATGGAGATCGACTCCTCGCCCGTGGAGATCGACGAGCTCCAGCGCGCCGTGGACCGGCTGAAGATGGAGGAGCTGGCGCTGGCCGGCGAGAGCGACGCCGCCTCCCGCGACCGGCTGGAGCGGCTCCGCCGCGAGCTGGCCGACCGCGAGGAGGAGCTGCGCGGTCTGACCGCCCGGTGGGAGAAGGAGAAGCAGGGCCTCAACCGCGTCGGCGAGCTGAAGGAGCGGCTCGACGAGACCCGCGGCCGGGCCGAGCGCGCCCAGCGCGACGGCGACTTCGAGACCGCCTCCCAGCTCCTCTACGGCGAGATCCCCGGCCTGGAGCGGGAGCTGGAGGCGGCCTCGGCCGCCGAGCAGGAGGCCGCCACGCAGGGGGACCGGCACACCATGGTCAAGGAGGAGGTCGGCTCGGACGACATCGCCGACGTCGTCGCCGCCTGGACCGGCATCCCCGCCGGACGGCTGCTGGAGGGCGAGACGCGCAAGCTGCTCCGCATGGAGGACGAACTGGGCCGGCGGCTGATCGGCCAGCGCGAGGCCGTCCGCGCCGTCTCCGACGCGGTGCGCCGCTCCCGGGCCGGGATCGCCGACCCGGACCGGCCCACCGGCTCGTTCCTGTTCCTCGGCCCCACCGGCGTCGGCAAGACCGAGCTGGCCAAGGCGCTCGCCGACTTCCTCTTCGACGACGAGCGGGCCATGGTCCGCATCGACATGAGCGAGTACAGCGAGAAGCACTCGGTCGCCCGGCTGGTCGGCGCGCCCCCCGGCTACGTCGGCTACGAGGAGGGCGGCCAGCTCACCGAGGCGGTGCGGCGGCGCCCGTACAGCGTCGTGCTGCTGGACGAGGTGGAGAAGGCCCACCACGAGGTCTTCGACATCCTGCTCCAGGTGCTCGACGACGGACGGCTCACCGACGGGCAGGGCCGGACGGTGGACTTCCGCAACGCCATCCTCGTGCTGACCTCCAACCTCGGCAGCCAGTTCCTGATGGATCCGCTGGCGAAGGAGGAGGAGAAGCGGGAGAAGGTCATGGCGACCGTCCGCTCCTCCTTCCGGCCCGAGTTCCTCAACCGGCTGGACGACCTGGTGATCTTCACCGCGCTCGGCGGCGAGGAGCTGCGCCGTATCGCCCGGCTCCAGATCGACGCACTGGCCCGGCGGCTGGCCGACCGGCGGCTCACCCTGGACGTCACCGACGCCGCGCTGGACTGGCTGGCGGTCGAGGGCAACGACCCGGCCTACGGCGCCCGCCCGCTGCGCCGCCTGGTCCAGACGGCCATCGGCGACCAGCTCGCCCGCGCGATCCTGGCGGGCGACGTCCGCGACGGCGACACCGTCCGGGTGGACGTCGGGCTGGAGAAGACGGGCCTGGCCGTCGCGCCGCTGCGGTGACCGGTGCGGCGGGGCGCGGGGGCTCCCGGGACCGGGAGCCCCCGCGCCCCGCCGCTCACAGGGTGAACGCCTCCAGGGTGACGAGGGCGGCGCCCCCGCCCTCGTCCGTCACGGAGACCCGCACGACATCGGCCTCGCCGCCCGCCCCGTCGGTCTCCACACACCGGTCGGCCTCGCACGGGGCGGCTTCCGGGAGGGGCCGCGCGCCGGGGAAGGCGCGCTCCAGCCACGGCCCCGCGTCCGCGCCCGGCATCCGGAAGGTGCCGCGCACCAGGGTGTCGATCCCGGATTCCGTCGAGCACTCCTGATCGGTGGCGCCCTCGGGCAGGGTGCCGCCGGCGAAGTCCATCGCCTCGGCGCAGCCGATCGGCGAACGGACGCCGAGCCGGCCGTCGCCGCTGTCGTCGCCTCCGCTTCCGCTTCCGCCGCTGCCGGCGGCCGTGCAGGCCACCGCCGCGCACAGCAGCGGCAGGGCCGACAGCGCCCGTAGCACGGCGTGCGGCCGCCTTCCGCGCGCGGGCCTCCCCGGTTCCGTCATCGTGTACCTCCCTCGTGGCCACCCCGGTTCTCACCCGTACAGACCCGTCATACCGGTCCGCCGTTCCGGGGCCGGCGGTCCTGGCTTGCCATGACCCGGCCGGGGTGAGGGAGGATGGCAGGAATCGTATGAAGGGAAATCCACGGTGAGCATCGACCCGTCCTCGATCCCGAACTTCGGGGGCCAGCAGCCCGAGCAGCAGCCGACCGGGCCCACCGGGCCGGTCATCCCCGACCAGGACCTGGTCAAGCAGCTCCTGGACCAGATGGAGCTCAAGTACGTCGTCGACGACGAGGGTGACCTCGCGGCGCCGTGGGAGGAGTTCCGCACCTACTTCATGTTCCGGGGCGAGAAGGAGCAGCAGATCTTCTCCGTCCGGACGTTCTACGACCGTCCGCACTCCATCGAGGACAAGACCCGCCTGCTGGAGCTGATCGACGACTGGAACCGCCGCACGCTGTGGCCGAAGGTCTACAGCCACACGCACGACGACGGCACGGTCCGGCTGATCGGCGAGGCGCAGATGCTGATCGGCGTCGGCGTCTCCCTGGAGCACTTCGTCTCCAGCACGGTGAGCTGGGTGCGCGCCTCGGTCGAGTTCGACCGCTGGCTCGTCGAGCAGCTCGGTCTGGCCAAGGACGTGGAGGAGTCCGACGGCGGCGAGGACTGACCCTCCTCGGCCCGCAGGCACCCCCGTGACACGCCGGCCCCGGGCGCGGACCGGTACGGCCGCCGCGCCCGGGGCCGGCGCGCGTCCGCGAGTGCGGACGCGCCGGTCGGCCGGCGCCGGATGACGCCCGGAACGGGCCGTTCCGGGTGCCGTCCCGCCCCAGGCGCCGTTCCGTGCCGCGCCCCTCACGGCCCCGGCTCCGCCGGTGTCAGGCGGCCCCGCCCCGCAGCCCGTCGTTCAGACGCCGTACCGCCTCCTCGAGAACTGCCTCGCGCTTGCAGAACGCGAAGCGCACGAAGTGCGCCCCCTCCGCCGCGTGGTCGTAGAAGACGACATTGGGCACCGCCACCACTCCGCAGCGCTCCGGCAGCGAACGGCAGAAGGCCATCCCGTCGCTCTCGCCCAGCGGCCGGATGTCGGTGGTCACGAAGTACGTGCCCGCCGGGCGGTGGACGGTGAGGCCCGCCGCCCGAAGGCCCGCGACCAGCAGGTCCCGCTTGGCGCGCAGGTCCTCGCGCAGCCCGCGGTAGTAGGCGTCCGGCAGGGCGAGCGCCTCGGCGACGGCGTACTGGAAGGGGCCCGCCGAGACGTAGGTCAGATACTGCTTGGCCGACCGCACCGCCGCCACCAGCTCCGGGGCGGCCGTCACCCAGCCGACCTTCCAGCCGGTGAAGGAGAAGGTCTTGCCGGCGCTGGAGATCGTCACCGTGCGCTCCCGCATCCCCGGCAGGGCGGCGATGGGGAGGTGCTCGCCCTCGTAGACCAGGTGCTCGTACACCTCGTCGGTGACCACCAGCAGGTCCCGTTCCACCGCCAACTCGGCGACGGCGGTCAGCTCGGCGCGGGTGAGGACGGTGCCGGTGGGGTTGTGCGGGGTGTTGAGGAGGAGCAGCCGGGTGCGGGGGGTGACGGCGTCCCGCAGCTCGTCCAGGTCCAGCCGGTAACGCGGCCCGCCGTCACCGCCGCCGTCACCGCCGCCGTCACCGCCGGCGGGGCCCGGTCGCAGGGTGACCGGCACCCGGGTGCCGCCCGCCATGGCGACGCACGCGGCGTAGGAGTCGTAGTACGGCTCCAGCGCGATCACCTCGTCGCCCGGCTCCACCAGGGCCAGCAGCGCCGCGGCGATCGCCTCGGTGGCCCCGGCGGTGACCAGGACCTCGGTGTCCGGATCGTACGACAGGCCGTGGAAGCGCCGCTGGTGCTCCGCGACGGCGGCACGCAGTTCCGGGATGCCGGGGCCGGGCGGGTACTGGTTGCCGCGGCCGTCGCGCAGGGCCCGTACGGCCGCCTCGCGGACCTCCTCGGGGCCGTCGGTGTCGGGAAAGCCCTGGCCGAGGTTGATCGCGCCGGTCGCCACGGCCAGCGCCGACATCTCGGCGAAGACGGTGGTGCCGAACTCGGCCAGGCGGCGGTTGAGCAGCGGGCGTCCGGTGGCGGTCATGGCGGCCATCCTCCGCCGAACCTCTGGAGTTCCTCAACTCCGCTTTGGCCCGTGCGGCCACCGGGCATCGTGGCCGCAAGCCCCGGAAGGGGAGCAGGGGAGTAGCGGAAAGGGGGGAGCGCCATGTCGGGCTCCGACATCATGGTTCTGGCTCTGGTCCTGGTGCTGGCACTGGCCGTGGTACTGCTGATCCTCAGGGGAGCCGGGGCGTCGAGGAGGCGGCGGCGCCGCGGTGGAGTGGCCGCCGAGGGCGGTCTCTGGGCCGGGCTGGTCACCGCGGACGGCGGCTCGGGCCACGACGGGGGCGGCTCGTCGTCCTGCGACGGCGGTGGTGGTGGCGGTGGCGGTGGCGGCTGCGGTGGGGGAGGCGGCTGCGGCGGCGCCTGACGCAATTCACCCGTACAGCGGTTGCAGGGCAACGGGGAGAACATCTGAACTGACAGGTCCCCTTTGGTATGGAAACCCGACGAAGCCCAGTAAAAACTCTGTGGGCGGCGGGCGTTCCATGGTTCGGTGACTGTGTAACGGGCCCCACGTGGGCACGAGCCGGCGTTACGACGACACCCTCCGGTCCCTCCTGGGCCGTCCGAGGGGCCGGCCCACTCTCACTGCGTGCTTGCGGAGCCGATCGATGCTCACCACTCTCAAGACCTCGTACACCGACACCCGAGCCGGCGACCTCGCCTGGGCGCTGGGGCGCGAGCCCCTGCCCGCCCTGGCGGAGCTGGACCTCGAACTCCCCCGCGCCCGTGTGCAGCTGAGGCTGCTCGGCGCCTCGCACCAGGTGCTGCTCCAGGACACGGACGGCACCGCCTGCTCGGAGACCGTGGCGTGCATTCCCGGCAGCCGGACACCGCTGCCGCTGGGGGTCTCCAAGCGGATCGACGACTGGGAGTACGCGTTCGCGGCGCGCGTCGAGACGCTTCCCGGCGGCTCCTTCGCGGGACGGGCCCAGGAACTGCTCGCGCTGGTCGCGGACCACCCCCACGGCCTGGCCGGGATCTTCCCCGGCGATCCGCACGCCTTCACCGCCATGCTGGTGCAGCGACTCGGCGGCCAGGTGCACTGGCGGACCTGGCACTCCTACCCGCGGGAGGGGCGCCTCGTCGTGACGCACACCAGGGTCGGGGCACGGGTGCGGGAGCCGGAGCGGGTGGGTGTGTAGGCCCGCTTCCGCCCGCGCGTTCGGCGCGCGCCGTGTGCGCCGTGCGTGCGGCGCGTGCGATCGGGCGAAGCGCCGTGCCGGTCTCCCGTGCGACCCGTTAACCCGTGTGAGTGACGAATCCTGCGGAAAGGGTCCCGTAGCGTTCTTGACGTGATCGAAACGACCGCTTCCGTGCCTGCGGGTTCACCGGAGTCCGCGCCGGAGCATGCTCCGGCGCGGCTGCCCGTGCCGGCCGGAGTCGGCCGGTTCCTCGTTCTCGCCGCGGTCTTCGTGTGCGCCGCCTGCGGGCTCGTCTATGAGCTCGAACTCGTCGCCATCGGCTCCTACCTGGCGGGCGACTCCGTGACCCAGACCTCCGTGGTGCTGTCGGTGATGGTCTTCGCCATGGGGCTGGGCTCGCTCCTGGCCAAACGGCTGCGCACCCGGGCGGCGGCCGGCTTCGCGCTGGTCGAGGCGGTGCTGGCGCTGGTCGGCGGCTCCTCGGCGATGGTGCTGTACGCGTGCTTCGCCTGGTTCGGCGGGACCGGGTTCCTGGTGATCGGCTTCTCCCTGGTCATCGGCGTGCTCATCGGCGCCGAGATGCCGCTGCTGATGACACTCATCCAGCGGATCCGGAAGCAGGACGCGGGCGGGGCGGTCGCCGACCTCTTCGCCGCGGACTACGTGGGCGCCCTCGTCGGCGGGCTCGCCTTCCCCTTCCTGCTGCTGCCGTTGCTGGGCCAGCTCTCGGGGGCGCTGGTGGTCGGGACGGTGAACGCCGTCGCGGGCGGCGCACTGGTGCTGTGGCTGTTCCACGACGACCTCTCCCGCCGCGCCCGCCGCGTCCTGCTGACCGCCAACGTCCTGGTGGTGGCGGTGCTGGTGACCGCCACCACCGTCGTCGAACCCTTCACGGCGGCCGCGCGGCGGGCGGTGTACGGCGGGGAGGTGCGGGTGGCGCTGAGCACCGGTGTCCAGGAGATCGTGCTCACCGGGAGCGACCGGCACGGCCGGGACGGACCGCCCGCGTTCGGCATGTTCCTCGACGGCCGGCTGCGGGTGTGCGGCGAGGACGAGCGGCGCTACCACGAGTCGCTGGTCCACCCGGCGATGGCGGCGGGTCCGCGCGAGCGCGTGCTGATCCTGGGCGGCGGCGACGGCCTCGCGCTGCGCGAGGTGCTGCGCCACCCGGGCGTGACCTCGGTGACCGTGGTGGAGATCGACCCCGGTGTCATCCGGCTGGGCCGCACCGACCCGGTGCTCAGCCGCCTCAACCGGCGGGCCTTCGGCGACCCGCGGGTGCGGGTCGAGGCCGCCGACGCCTTCGACTGGCTGCGCGCCTGGCCGCACTCCGGACGGCGGCCGTACGACGTGGTCGTCTCCGATCTGCCCGACCCCGGCATCCCGGCCACCGCCCGGCTGTACTCCCAGGAGTTCTTCGGGCTGGCGGGCCGGGTGCTCACCGCCCCGGGCCGGCTGGCGGTGCACGCGGGGCCGGCCGGCGGCCGTTCGCACGCCTACTGGACGGTGGAGAGCACGGTGCGGGCCGCGGGGCTGCGCACCACGCCCTACGTGGTGGACGGGCGGACCTCCGGCTCCACCACCGGCCCCGAACGTACGCGGTGGCGGGAGCGGAAGGACGACACGCGGTCCGGCCACTGGGGGTTCGTCCTGGCGGCGCGCGGCGTACGGCCACCGCTCGGCCTCGCCCCCGGCGGCCCCGCCCCGCACGCCGTCGACCGGGCGGACCTGGCGCGTGCCGCCGGACGCGCGGCGCGCGACCGCGTCACCGGACTGCCGCCCTCCACCCTGATGCACCCGCGCTACCGGGCGTGAAGCGCCTCGGCAGTCGCCCGGTGGGTGCCCGGCGGAGCGGCGCGCGGCATGCCGATGTCGGTGCGGACCGGGTACTGGTGCCGGGGGTACTGGGTAGGCTCCGCCTCATGGAGCATGAGGTGTACGTGCCGTTCGCCGCCGAAGCCGTCCGGGCGGCGCTCGCCGAGCCGGAGCGCGTCGCACGCTGTGTGTCCGGGTTCCAGCCCGATACCGCGGAGGCGGGCCCCGGGGGAGAAGTGGCTCTCCGGGGGCGGCTGAAGGTGCGGATCGGCGGCTCCAGCATCACCTACCGGGGAAGTCTGCGGCTGACCCGGGAGGAGGGCGGCGGAGCCGGCGAGGGGGACGGCGGCGGGACGTACACGGTCCGGGCCGAGGGCGGCGAGGCCCGGGGCGAGGGCTCGGTGGAACTGACCCTGACGGCGGCGACACGCCCGGCCGACGACGGCGAGGGCACGGTGCTCGTCTGCACGGCGGAGCTGCGCGGCGAGGGCCGGATCACGGAGTTCGAGGAGCGACAGCGGCACACGGCGGGCCGCCGTCTGCTGGACCGCTTCGGCGGCGAACTGGCGGCCGGCCTGGCCGCCGACCCGATCGGCCCGGGTACGGCGGCGGGCGCCGCCGGCACCGCCGCCGCGCCCGGCGGGATCGGTGAGCCCGACGACAACGAGCCGGTGATCCCGGGCATCCCCGCCCCCGAGACCCCCGCCTCCGCCGAGGCCCGGGACCGGGCCGCCGCCCGCGCCGGAGAGCCGGAGGAACCGGAGAAGTCCGGGGAGCCCCACGGGCCTTCGGCCGGGGCGCGGACGGAGAAGCCGGGGGACGAACGGCCCGGGGACGGCACGACGGACGGTACGGGGGAGACGGAGAAGGGGGTCTTCGAAGTCGAGATCCCCCCGCCGGCCCTGGAACCGGCGGGTGACGAGGAGTTCGACGGCGGCATCGGCGACGACCTCGCCGCCGGCGCCGGTGACGGTCTGGAGGATCTCGACGAGACCGACGGACTCGACGGCATCGAAGACCTGGACGAGGGGCCCCGGCACGCCGCCGAGGCCGCCCATGCCCGCCGGACGATGATCGGCCGCAGCGCCGAGGAGGTGGACCACGCGCCGCCGCGCGGCCGTTACGCACCCGTACCGCCGCCCCAGGACACCCCCTCGGCAGCCGCTGTACTGCGCTGGGCCGCCCCGGCGGCCGCGCTGGTGGTGGCCTCGGCGGTCGTCGTCGGCCGCGTGCTGCGCCGCCGCCGCTGACCGGCACTGCTGACCGGCACCGGCCGGCGGGCACCGTCGGTGCCGCCAACACGGCTCCGGGTGAACGCCGTTCGAGTACGCCGCGGTCTAGGGTCCTGGGTGTGGCTGCTCATGACATGAAGAACGACGCGGGGAGTGCCCCGGAGAACACGGTGCGCCTGCGGGCGGGCGACACCGAGGTGACCGTCGAGCCGGAGCGCGGCTGCCGGATCGCCTCGCTGCGCATCGGCGGCACGGAGGTGCTGAGGCAGGGCGAGCGGTTCGGCTCGTTCGTGATGGTGCCCTGGTGCGGGCGGATCCGGCAGGGCCGCCTCCACAGCGGCGGGGAGACGTACCAACTGCCCGTGGACTCGGGGGAGCACGCCATACACGGCACCGTGCGCCGCCGGGCATGGCGCACGGCCCGCAGCGACGAGCGCACCGCGGCCTTCTTCTGCGACCTCACCGAACCCTGGCCCTGGCCGGGCCGGGTCACCCAACTGGTGGAGCTGGCCGAGGACGGCGGCGGGCTCACCCTGACGCTGGGCGTGGAGACGTTCGGCGACTCCTTCCCCGCCCAGGCCGGCTGGCACCCCTGGTTCCTGCGCAACCTCGGCCGGGGCGGCAGGGACGTCACCCTGGACTTCGCCCCCGCCTGGCAGGAGGAGCGCGGCGCGGACCACGTTCCCACCGGCCGCCGCACCGACCCCGGGCCCGGCCCCTGGGACGACTGCTTCGGCATGCCGGAGGGGGTGGACGTGACCCTGACCTGGCCCGGCGAACTGGAGTTGAGGGTCACCAGCCGCTGCGAGTGGGTGGTCGTCTACAACGAACAGGCCGAGGCGGTCTGTGTGGAGCCGCAGACCGGCCCGCCCAACGGGCTCAACACCCACCCCCGGCTGGTCACGCCCATCGACCCGCTGGAGGCCACCACCACCTGGACCTGGCGCCGCCCCGACCAGGAGCTGTCCTAGGCTCGTCGCCATGAGCGACGCACGCGAGAAGCTGCTGCGGCAGATCAAGGACAAGGCCGTGGTCCACGGCAGGGTGACCCTCTCCTCCGGCAAGGAGGCCGACTACTACGTCGATCTGCGCCGGATCACCCTGGACGGCGAGGCCGCACCGCTGGTCGGCCAGGTGCTGCTCGACCTCACCGACGGACTGGAGTACGACGCGGTGGGCGGTCTGACCCTCGGCGCCGACCCGGTGGCCGCCGCGATGCTGCACGCCGCCGCCGCGCGCGGCCGGCGGCTGGACGCCTTCGTGGTCCGCAAGGCGGGCAAGGCACACGGTCTCCAGCGCCGGATCGAGGGCCCGGACGTGGCGGGCCGCCGGGTGCTGGCGGTCGAGGACACCTCCACCACGGGCGGCTCGGTGCTCACGGCGGTCGAGGCGCTGCGGGAGGCCGGGGCGGAGGTCGTGGGCGTCGCCGTCATCGTCGAGCGCGGTGCGGCCCCGGCGATCGAGAAGGCCGGGCTGCCGTACTACCAGGCGTACGGCCTGGCCGACCTGGGCCTGTCCTGACCGGCCCCGGCTACCGGCAACCGGAGGAGGGCCGGAAGCGTCACCGTTTCACGTGAAACGGTGACGCTGGGTAGGCCGGCCGGCGGTGCGGGGCCCGTCCCCGGCGGTGAACGGGTGCTGGGGTGGAGCAAGCCGCCCCGTCTGGGAGGATGGGGACGACGATGACGTCGTTCCGTTGACCCACACCGAGCCGAACAGCTTTCGCACACCATCAAGGAGCGGACAGATGCCCATCGCAACCCCCGAGGTCTACAACGAGATGCTCGACCGGGCGAAGGCAGGCAAGTTCGCCTACCCCGCCATCAACGTGACCTCGACGCAGACGCTGCACGCCGCGCTGCGCGGTTTCGCCGAGGCGGAGAGCGACGGCATCGTCCAGATCTCCACGGGTGGCGCCGAGTTCCTGGGCGGCCAGTACAACAAGGACATGGTGACCGGCGCGGTCGCGCTGGCCGAGTTCGCGCACATCGTCGCAGAGAAGTACCCGGTCAACATCGCCCTGCACACCGACCACTGCCCCAAGGGGAAGCTGGACGGCTATGTCCGCCCGCTGCTGGAGCTCTCCCGCAAGCGGGTGGAGGCGGGCATGGGTCCGCTCTTCCAGTCCCACATGTGGGACGGCTCGGCCGAGACCCTGGCCGACAACCTGGAGATCGGCCAGGAGCTGCTGGCCGCCGCCGCTGCCGCCAAGATCATCCTGGAGGTGGAGATCACCCCGACCGGCGGTGAGGAGGACGGCGTCAGCCACGAGATCAACGACGAGCTGTACACCACCGTCGACGACGCGATCCGCACCGCCGAGGCGCTGGGCCTGGGCGAGAAGGGCCGCTACCTGCTGGCCGCCTCCTTCGGCAACGTCCACGGCGTCTACAAGCCGGGCAACGTCGTCCTCCGTCCCGAGCTGCTCAAGGATCTCCAGGAGGGCGTGGCTGCCAAGTTCGGCAAGCAGAGCCCGTTCGACTTCGTCTTCCACGGCGGCTCCGGCTCCACCGAGCAGGAGATCGCCACCGCGCTGGAGAACGGCGTGGTGAAGATGAACCTCGACACCGACACCCAGTACGCGTTCACCCGTCCCGTGGCGGACCACATGTTCCGCAACTACGACGGTGTGCTGAAGGTGGACGGCGAGGTCGGCGACAAGAAGACCTACGACCCGCGCAGCTGGGGCAAGCTCGCAGAGGCGGGCATGGCCGCGCGCGTGCTCCAGGCGTGCGAGAACCTGCGCTCCACGGGCACCAGGATCAAGTAACGGGCACACACCCGCACCCCGGACGGGCCCGGCACCCGCATGGCGGAGGCCGGGCCCGTCCGCACCCGGGCCGGGACCGTGCAGACTGGGGGCATGGCCATTCACGAGAACCTGCTCGGGGGGCCTCCCCCGACCCATCTTCCCGACGACCCCGAGCCGCGCGAGCTGCTCGCCGCGGGCACCCCTCCCGCCGATGTCGCCGCGAAGCACCCGGCCTCCTCCCTGGCCTGGGCGCAGCTCGCCGACGACGCCTACACGGCCGGGCGCATGGTCGAGTCGTACGCCTACGCCCGCACCGGCTACCACCGGGGCCTGGACGCCCTGCGCCGCAGCGGCTGGAAGGGACACGGCCCGGTCCCCTTCGAACACGAGCCGAACCGGGGCTTCCTGCGCGCCCTGCACGCCCTGGCCCGGGCCGCCAAGGCCATCGGGGAGCAGGAGGAGTACGAGCGCTGCACCGCCTTCCTGAAGGAGAGCTCGCCCACCGCGGCGGCGACCCTCTCCTGACCGGTTCTTGCCGTCGCCGGGCCCCGAACCGATGATCTGCGGGTAAGGGCCCGGCGATCCCGGGCGAGCGCGCAAGGAGAACAGCCCTCATGACCTCACAGTCGCCGCAGCATCCGGAGACCGGCACCACCGGCCCGGAGGAACCCAACCTCGACTTCGCGGGCACCACCCCGTACGAGGACTACGTCAAGGCCGATGTCCTCACCCACCTCCAGCACCCGCTCTCCGACGACCCCGGAGAGATGGCCTTCCTGGTGACCACCCAGGTGATGGAACTGTGGTTCACCGTCATCGTCCACGAGTGGCACACCGCCTCCCGGGCGCTGCGCGCGGACGACCTGAACCGCGCACTGGCCGCACTGCGGCGCTCCACCTACGAGCTGACCTCGCTCAACGCCTCCTGGGAGCCGCTGGCCCACCTCACCCCGGCGCAGTTCAACTCCTACCGCTCCGCCCTCGGCGAGGGCTCGGGCTTCCAGTCCGCGATGTACCGGCGGATGGAGTTCCTGCTCGGCGAGAAGTCCGCCGCCATGCTCGTCCCGCACCGCGGCGCGCCGCGCGTGCACGCCGAACTGGAGAAGGCGCTGCACGAGCCGAGCCTGTACGACGAGGTGCTGGGCTACCTCGCCCGCCGCGGCGAGGACGTCCCCCGGCCGGTGCTGGAGCGGGACGTCTCCCTGCGCTACGAGCCCGACCCGGGGGTGGAGGCGGTCTGGGCGCGGATCTACTCCGGCGACCCCGGCAGCGACCTGCTGCGGCTGGGCGAGGCGCTGACCGAGGTGGCCGAACTCGTCTGGCGCTGGCGCAACGACCACCTGACGGCCACCCGCCGCGCCATGGGCGCCAAGCAGGGCACCGGCGGCTCCGCCGGGGTGGCCTGGCTGGAGAAGCGCGCCCGCAAGAACGTCTTCCCCGAACTGTGGACGGCCCGCAGCCATGTCTGAGAGCACCGAACCGCGCGACGAGGCGGCCGCGCTGGACGCCGCCGACGAACTGGCCGCCCGGCGCGCCGACTTCGTCCTGACCGACGAGAAGGACGAACCGGTCGTCTACCTCGACGGCAACTCCCTCGGCGCACTGCCCCGCACCGTGCCCGCCCGCCTCGCCGAGGTCGTGGAACACGAGTGGGGGCGGCTGCGCATCCGCTCCTGGACCGAGTCCGGCTGGTGGACCGCGCCCGAGCGTGTCGGCGACCGCATCGCCCCGATCATCGGCGCCGCGCCCGGCCAGGTCGTCGTCGGCGACTCCACCAGCGTCAACGTCCTCAAGGCGGTGGTCGCCGCGATCCGCCTCGCCCGCGAGGACAACCCGGCCCGCACCGACCTGCTGGTGGACGAGGCCACCTTCCCCACCGACGGCTACCTCGCCGTCTCCGCCGCCCGGCTGACCGGCGCCGCGGTGCGCGCGCTGCCCGCCGAGGGGCTGCCGGGCTCGGTGGGGCCGCGTACCGCCGCCGTCCTGGCCAACCACGTCGACTACCGCACCGGCGAACTGCACGACCTGCCCGGCATCACCGCCGCCGCCCACGAGGCCGGCGCGTACACGGTGTGGGACCTGTGCCACAGCGCGGGCGCCCTGCCGGTCGGGCTGGACGAGCACGGTGTGGACCTGGCCGTCGGCTGCACCTACAAGTACCTCAACGGCGGCCCCGGCGCCCCCGCCTACCTCTACGTCCGCCACGACCTCCAGCCGCGCTTCGACTCCCCGCTGCCCGGCTGGAACTCGCACGCCGACCCGTTCGCCATGGCCCCGGAGTACGAACCCGCCGACGGCGCCGTACGCGGCCGGGTCGGGACGCCGGACATCCTGTCCATGCTGGCGCTGGAGGAGGCGCTGAAGGTCTGGGACGGAGTGGACATCGCGGCGGTACGCGCCAAGAGCCTGGCGCTGACGGACTTCTTCCTGTGCCGCGTGGACCACTACGCGCCCGCCGGGCGGCTGGAGTGCCTCACCCCCCTGGAGCACGACAGGCGCGGCAGCCAGGTCGCGCTGCGCTGCGCGGACGCGGGCGCGGTCATGGACGCGCTGGTGGAGCGGGGCGTGGTGGGCGACTATCGCCGCCCGGACGTGCTGCGTTTCGGCTTCACCCCGCTGTACACGTCCTTCGCCGACACCGAGCGCGCCGCCCGCGTCCTGGGCGAGGTGCTGGGGGAGCGGTGAGCCGGGACGCCGGCGCCGCTGAGGAGGCGGCACTGCTGGGCCTGGCCCCGGTGCCGCCACCCGCCACCGAGCGGTACGGGCCCCGCCCCTCCCAGGTGATCGACCTGTACGGGCCCGGGGAGGGGTCCGGCGCGCCCCTGGTGGCCGTCCTGCACGGCGGGTTCTGGCGCGAGGCGTACGACCGCGCCCACCTCTCCCCGCTCGCCGCCGCGCTGGCGGACGGGCACGGTCTGGGGGTGGCGCTGGTGGAGTACCGGCGGGTGGGCGGGGGTGGTGGCTGGCCGGGCACCTTCGAGGACGTCGAACGCGCACTGGCCCGTCTGGCCCGGCTCGGGGAGGTGCGGGCGCTGGTGGGGCACTCGGCGGGCGGCCACCTCGCCCTGTGGGCGGCGGCGCGTGGTCTTGTGCGGGGGACGGTCGTCGCCGTCGCCCCGGTCGCCGACCTCGGCCGCGCCCACGAACTGGGGCTGAGCGGCGGCGCGGTGGTGGAGCTGCTGGGTGGCCCGGAGTGGGTGACGGCCCGGCTGCGGGAGGCCGACCCGGTACGGCTGCCGCCGCCCGACCCCGCCGCGGTCACCGTACGGCTCCTGCACGGCACCGAGGACGCGGACGTGCCCGTCGAACTGTCCCGCCGCTACGCCGCCGCCACCGGCGCCCACCTGACCGAACTGCCCGGCACCGGCCACTACGCGCCCGTCACCCCAGGCACGGGCGCCTTCGCCCGGTTGAGGTGTGCCCTCTGACGAGGGGTGCGGGTTCCGTGGGTGCGGGGTGCGGGGTGCGGGTGCGGGTGCGGGTTGGGTGGGTGGTGGGGTCGGGGCCGGTCCGGGGCGGCCATTCCGGACGGTACGATTTACGGCCGTTGCCGTCCCACGTGTCGTGAACCACTCATTGGCCGCAAATCGTACTTGAGTGTCCGGAACGGCCGCCCCTCCCCGTCCCCTCCCCGCCGTCGCCGGGTGCGCCATCGCCGTGCCTGCGGTCCTCCACCCCCGCCGGTTCGCGCACGTCGGGTGACGCCCCGCCCCGCGGCCGCACTGCCGGCCACTCGCCCCCGCACGTGAGGGCGGCCAGGACGTGCCGCTGCCGCGAGGCCGGCCGCCCGGCCGTTCACCCGCGCGTGGGAGGGCGGCCGGGGCGTACCTCCGGTCGGTGGGGTGCCGGTTGTTCGGCGGGGCCGTGGGGGTGGCCGGGGCGCTGCCCGCCCCCGGTGTGCAGGGGTGTACTCCCTGGTGGGACCGGGGTGGCCTGCGGGTGCGTCCGGAGCCGGGGCCGGTCCGTATCGGCTCCGGGCGGCCCTGTCGGGAGTGGGTTCGGTCCGGGGTGCGCGGCAGGCGGAGGAGGACATCCCGGGGACGGGTCCGGGGCTGCCTCTCCCGGGGGCGGGTTCGGCCCGGGGCTGTGGGGGGTGTGGTCGGAGGAGCACCCCGGGAGTGGGCCTGGTCTGGAGCGCAGGCACGGCGGTGGTGCACCCGGCGACGGCGGGGAGGGGACGGGGAGGGGCGGCCGTTCCGGACACTCAAGCGTTATTTGCGGCCAATGAGTGGGTGACAGAACGTGACACGATCACGGCCGTAAATAATGCCGTCCGGAATGGTCGCCCCGGACCGGCCCCGACCCC
>NZ_PGGW01000055.1:2616-3282 GCF_002794255.1 Streptomyces carminius | reverse complement strand
CTTCGACTGCCCCACGCCCCGGGCGGTGGCCCGTTTCGTGCTGGACGAACTGGCGGGCGGTGCCGCGGAGCAGGCGCCGGTCGCGGCCGCCGTCCGGACGGACGACGATCCGGTCGTGATCGTGGGCATGGCGTGCCGGCTGCCCGGCGGCATCGCCTCCCCCGAGGACCTGTGGAAGCTGCTGGAGGCGGGCGGGGAGGCCCTGTCCGACTTCCCCACGGACCGCGGCTGGGACATCGACGGCATCTACGACCCGGAGCCCGGTCTGCCGGGCAAGACCTACGTCCGCAGGGGCGGCTTCCTGGAGGACGCCGGCGGCTTCGACGCGGCCTTCTTCAGGATCTCTCCGCGCGAGGCGCTGGCGATGGACCCGCAGCACCGGGTGTTCCTGGAGACCTCGTGGGAGGTCTTCGAACGCGCGGGCATCGACCCGACCTCCCTGCACGGCAGCAGGACCGGGGTGTTCGCCGGGGTGATGAACCAGGAATACGGCATGAGCCTCGCCAACTCGGCCGACGACACGGAGGGGTACCAGAGCACCGGGACGGCCGCCAGCGTCGTCTCGGGCCGGGTGTCGTACACGTTCGGGTTCGAGGGTCCGGCGGTGACGGTGGACACCGCGTGCTCGTCGTCACTGGTGGCGCTGCACCTGGCCGTGCAGTCGCT
>NZ_PGGW01000055.1:0-2566 GCF_002794255.1 Streptomyces carminius | reverse complement strand
CTTCGACTGCCCCACGCCCCGGGCGGTGGCCCGTTTCGTGCTGGACGAACTGGCGGGCGGTGCCGCGGAGCAGGCGCCGGTCGCGGCCGCCGTCCGGACGGACGACGATCCGGTCGTGATCGTGGGCATGGCGTGCCGGCTGCCCGGCGGCATCGCCTCCCCCGAGGACCTGTGGAAGCTGCTGGAGGCGGGCGGGGAGGCCCTGTCCGACTTCCCCACGGACCGCGGCTGGGACATCGACGGCATCTACGACCCGGAGCCCGGTCTGCCGGGCAAGACCTACGTCCGCAGGGGCGGCTTCCTGGAGGACGCCGGCGGCTTCGACGCGGCCTTCTTCAGGATCTCTCCGCGCGAGGCGCTGGCGATGGACCCGCAGCACCGGGTGTTCCTGGAGACCTCGTGGGAGGTCTTCGAACGCGCGGGTGTCGACGTCACGGCGCTGCGCGGCAGCAGGACCGGGGTGTTCGCCGGCGGCTTCCACACCGGTTACACCGTCGGAGCGGATCTGATCGGTGAGGGCGTGGACGGCTACACGTCGCACAACAACCTGCCGAGTGTGCTGTCCGGCCGGGTGTCTTACACGTTCGGGTTCGAGGGTCCGGCGGTGACGGTGGACACCGCGTGCTCGTCGTCACTGGTGGCCCTGCACCTGGCCGTGCAGTCGCTGCGGTCGGGCGAGTCCGACCTGGCACTGGCCGGCGGCGTCGCGGTCATGCCGCGGCCCAGCACGTTCGTCGAGTTCTCCCGGCAGCGGGGGCTGGCCGCGGACGGCCGGTGCAAGGCCTTCGCCGCCGCCGCCGACGGCACCGGCTGGTCCGAAGGCGTCGCCGTCCTCCTGCTGGAACGCCTCTCCGACGCCCGCCGCAACGGCCACACCATCCTGGCCACCGTCCGCGGCACCGCCACCAACCAGGACGGCGCCTCCAACGGCCTGACCGCCCCCAACGGCCCCTCCCAACAACGCGTCATCCACCAAGCCCTGGCCAACGCCAACCTCACCACCACCGACATCGACGCCGTCGAAGCCCACGGCACCGGCACCACCCTGGGCGACCCCATCGAAGCCCAAGCCCTGATCAACACCTACGGCCAACACCGCAACCCCGACCACCCCCTCTGGCTGGGCTCACTCAAATCCAACATCGGCCACACCCAAGCCGCCGCCGGCATCGCCGGCGTCATCAAATCCGTCCTCGCCATCCACCACGCCACCCTCCCCCGCACCCTCCACATCGACGCCCCCACCCCCCACGTCGACTGGACCGCCGGAAACGTCCGCCTCCTGACCGAAACACAACCCTGGCCCCACACCGGCCACCCCCGCCGCATCGGCATCTCAGCCTTCGGCGTCAGCGGCACCAACGCCCACGCCATCATCGAACAACCCCCCACCCCCGAAACACCCGACACCGCCGACACACCCCCACCGACCCACGACACCCCCGTCCCCTGGATCCTCTCCGCCCGCACCCCCACCGCCCTGACCGAACTCGGCCGCCGCCTGCTCGACCACCTCGACCACCACCCCCACCTCACCCCACACCAGATCGCCACCCAACTCCACCACCGCGCCCGCCTGGACCACCGCGCCGTCATCACCGGCACCGACCGCGACCAGATGCTGCGCGCCCTGACCGCCCTCACCCACAACACCACCGACCCCGACCTGACCACCGGCACCCCCCAGAACACCGGCAAAACCGTCTTCGTCTTCCCCGGCCAGGGCACCCAATGGGCCGGCATGGGCGCCCGACTGCTGGACACCTCCCCCACCTTCACCGACGCCATCACCGCCTGCGACACCGCCCTCGCCCCCTACCAGGACTGGACCGTCACCGACGTCATCCGCCAAACCGACAACGCCCCCACCCTCGACCGCGTCGACGTCGTCCAGCCCGTCTCCTTCGCCGTCATGGTCTCCCTCGCCCGCCTGTGGCAGCACCACGGCATCCACCCCGACGCCGTCATCGGCCACTCCCAAGGCGAAATCGCCGCCGCAACCATCGCCGGCGCCCTCACCCTCGACGACGCCGCCCGCATCGTCGCCCTCCGCAGCCAGGCCATCGCCCGCCACCTCGCCGGCCACGGCGCCATGCTCTCCATCCCCCTCTCCCTCCACGACACCCGCACCTGGACCGACCCCCACCGCGACCACATCGACATCGCCACCGTCAACGGCCCCACCTCCACCGTCGTCGCCGGCCACCCCACCACCATCGACACCCTCCACACCGACCTGACCAACGCCGACATCCGAGCCCGCAAAATCCCCGTCGACTACGCCTCCCACACCTCACACGTCGAACGCATCCACAACGAACTCACCCACCTCCTCACCGACATCACCCCCCACACACCAACCACCCCCATGTACTCCACCACCGACCGCACCTGGATCACCGGCCCCACCCTCACCGGCGACTACTGGTACCGAAACCTCCGCCAGACCGTCCACTTCCACACCGGCACCACCACCCTGGCCGACACCGGCCACCACACCTTCATCGAAGTCAGCGCCCACCCCGTGCTGACCATGGCCATCGAAGACACCCTCCAAGACCACCCC
>NZ_PGGW01000054.1:340-1926 GCF_002794255.1 Streptomyces carminius | reverse complement strand
CCGGGTTGCCGGGTCTGGTGGTCCAGGGGCCACTACGCCGGCGCACGTTCGGCGGTGGTTGCTCATGGGTGGAACGTTGACTAGTCGGCATCGTGGGGATGGTTTCCCTGTCCAGTACTGCTCCTGTTGGGGCGTGGAACGGCGGGGAGGGTGTTCTCCGGTGTCGGGCGCGCTGTTGGGTGTCTGAGGGCACGGCCGTATGGCTGGTGTCTTCGGTGCCGGTCCCGGTGTACTCGCTCGTTGGTGGGCGGGGTGGCGGGTGGCTGGTCGTTGTTTGAGAACTGCACAGTGGACGCGAGCATCTGTGGCCAAGTTGTTAAGGGCGCACGGTGGATGCCTTGGCACCAGGAACCGATGAAGGACGTGGGAGGCCGCGATAGGCCCCGGGGAGCTGTCAACCGAGCTGTGATCCGGGGGTGTCCGAATGGGGAAACCCGGCAGTCGTCATGGGCTGTCACCCGCTGCTGAACACATAGGCAGTGTGGAGGGAACGCGGGGAAGTGAAACATCTCAGTACCCGCAGGAAGAGAAAACAACCGTGATTCCGGGAGTAGTGGCGAGCGAAACCGGAGGAGGCTAAACCGTTTACGTGTGAGACCCGGCAGGGGTTGCGTAGGCGGGGTTGTGGGATCTCTTTTTTCACGGTCTGCCGGCTGTGAGGCGAGTGAGAAACCGTTGATGTAGGCGAAGGGCATGCGAAAGGCCCGGCGTAGAGGGTAAGACCCCCGTAGCTGAAACGTCAGCGGCTCGTTGGAGAGACACCCAAGTAGCACGGGGCCCGAGAAATCCCGTGTGAATCTGGCGGGACCACCCGTTAAGCCTAAATATTCCCTGGTGACCGATAGCGGATAGTACCGTGAGGGAATGGTGAAAAGTACCGCGGGAGCGGAGTGAAAGAGTACCTGAAACCGTGTGCCTACAAGCCGTGGGAGCGTCGCCGTGAGTGCTTGCGCTTGCGGTCGTGACTGCGTGCCTTTTGAAGAATGAGCCTGCGAGTTTGCGGTGCGTTGCGAGGTTAACCCGTGTGGGGGAGCCGTAGCGAAAGCGAGTCCGAACAGGGCGGTTGAGTAGCGTGTCCAAGACCCGAAGCGGAGTGATCTAGCCATGGGCAGGGTGAAGCGGCTGTAAGAGGTCGTGGAGGCCCGAACCCACCAGGGTTGAAAACCTGGGGGATGACCTGTGGTTAGGGGTGAAAGGCCAATCAAACTCCGTGATAGCTGGTTCTCCCCGAAATGCATTTAGGTGCAGCGTCGTGTGGTGCTTGCCGGAGGTAGAGCACTGGATAGGCGATGGGCCCTACCGGGTTACTGACCTTAGCCAAACTCCGAATGCCGGTAAGTGAAGAGCACGGCAGTGAGACTGTGGGGGATAAGCTCCATGGTCGAGAGGGAAACAGCCCAGAGCATCGACTAAGGCCCCTAAGCGTGTGCTAAGTGGGAAAGGATGTGGAGTCGCAGAGACAACCAGGAGGTTGGCTTAGAAGCAGCCATCCTTGAAAGAGTGCGTAATAGCTCACTGGTCAAGTGATTCTGCGCCGACAATGTAGCGGGGCTCAAGCACACCGCCGACGTCGTGTCGTTCCAGCA
>NZ_PGGW01000054.1:0-290 GCF_002794255.1 Streptomyces carminius | reverse complement strand
GGGTAGGGGAGCGTCGTGTGCCGGGTGAAGCCGCGCCGGAAGGCAGTGGTGGACGGTTCACGAGTGAGAATGCAGGCATGAGTAGCGATACAGGAGTGGGAAACTCCTGCGCCGATTGACCAAGGGTTCCTGGGTCAAGCTGATCTGCCCAGGGTAAGTCGGGGCCTAAGGCGAGGCCGACAGGCGTAGTCGATGGATAACCGGTTGATATTCCGGTACCCGCTGTGTGGCGCAAGGGCCGAGTCCGGTGATGCTAAGTCCGTGAAGCCGGCTGTTTCCTTCGGGGAACG
>NZ_PGGW01000053.1 GCF_002794255.1 Streptomyces carminius | reverse complement strand
ATCTCCCTGCCCATCGCGCTCGGCCTGCTGATCATGATGTACCCGGTGCTGGCCAAGGTCCGCTACGACCGCCTCGACGCCGTCACCGGCGACAGGAGACTGGTCGTCACCTCACTGGTCGTCAACTGGCTCATCGGCCCGGCCGTGATGTTCGCCCTCGCCTGGATCTTCCTGCCCGACCTGCCCGAGTACCGCACCGGCCTGATCATCGTCGGACTCGCCCGCTGCATCGCCATGGTCATCATCTGGAACGACCTGGCCTGCGGCGACCGCGAGGCCGCCGCCGTCCTGGTCGCCCTCAACTCCGTCTTCCAGGTCCTCGCCTTCGGCCTGCTGGGCTGGTTCTACCTCGACCTGCTCCCCGGCTGGCTCGGCCTGGGCAACGGCGAGGCCCTGGACATCTCCATGTGGGAGATCGCCCTCAACGTCGTCATCTTCCTCGGCATCCCGCTGCTGGCCGGCTTCCTCACCCGCCACCTCGGCGAGAAGAAGATGGGCCGGGAGAACTACGAGCGGCGCTTCCTGCCGAAGATCGGCCCCTGGGCGCTGTACGGCCTGCTGTTCACCATCGTCATCCTCTTCGCCCTCCAGGGGAAGACGATCACCTCCCAGCCCCTCGACGTCGCCCGCATCGCCCTGCCCCTGCTGGTCTACTTCGCGCTGATGTTCTTCGGCACCTTCGCCCTGGGCAAGGCCCTCGGCCTGGCCTACGAACGCACCACCACCCTGGCCTTCACCGCCGCCGGCAACAACTTCGAACTGGCCATCGCCGTCGCCATCGCCACCTTCGGCGTCACCTCCGGCCAGGCCCTGTCCGGCGTCGTCGGCCCCCTCATCGAGGTCCCCGTCCTCATCGCCCTGGTCTACGTCGCCCTCGCCTGGCGCAAGAAGTTCACCATCCCCGCACGGCCCGCCGCCACCACACCGGCCCGGGAGGGCTGACCTTCCGCACCTCCCTCTGCGGCCCTTCCCCTCGCCTCCCCCAGACCGCCGCCGGTACGGCTCGTACCCGTACCGGCGGCGGTCTTCGGACGGTTCCCCGATGCCGCCCTGTTCGTGGACATCCGCACCGCGGACGTCCTGCCCTCGCCGTTCACCGCCGCGGACCAGGCGGCGGGCGGGCCGCCCGGCGTGGTGGCCGGCGGTCCGGACACCCCCGTCCCCGGCCGGGGCCGCCCCGGGGAGATGCGCCGGAAGCCGGCGGCGGGCCCGGCACCGGCTTCACCGACCGTGCCACCGGCATGTACGTCACCGAGGGCGGCACCGCCTTCGACCGGTTCGGCTACCGGCCGGCGGTCACCACACCGTCCCTCAGCTCGAACACCCGGTCGGCGCGGCGCAGCAGTTCGTCGTCGTGCGTGGTCAGCAGGACGGTGGCACCCTCGCTGTCCACCACGGCGCGCAGCAGTTCCAGCACCGTCTCGCGGGTGCGGGTGTCCAACTGCCCCGTCGGCTCGTCGGCCAGCAGCAGCGCGGGCCGGTTCGCCAGCGCACGGGCTATCGCCACCCGCTGCTGCTGGCCGCCGGAGAGCTCCCCCGGCCGCTGGGCGGCGTGTTCCCGCAGTCCGACGAGGGAGAGCAGCAGCTCCACCCGCGCCTCGCGCTCGTGCCGGGGGGCGCGGCGCAGTCGCAGCGGGACGCCCACGTTCTCGGCCGCGGTCAGCGTGGGGATGAGGCCGAAGGTCTGGAAGACGAAGCCGACGCGCTCGCGCCTGAGCTCCAGCAGCCGCCGCTCGCCGAGCCCGGCCAGGTCGACGCCGTCCACGGCGACCCGGCCGGCGTCGGGCCGGTCCAGGCCGCCGACCAGGTTCAGCAAGGTGGTCTTCCCCGCGCCCGAACGCCCCCGCACGGCCACCAGCTCTCCCCGCGGGACCTCGAAGGTCACCCCGCGCAGGGCGCGCACGGCAGCGGGGCCGCCGCCGTAGGTGCGCACCAGGTCCCGGACGGCGACCATCGCCTCCGGCCCCGGCCCGTCCGCCGTGCGCCGCATGGGCGTCCCGGTGCCGGTCACCGGCATGTCCTCCCCTTTCCCCGCTTTCCCCGCTTTCCCTGCTTTCTCCGCTTTCCCCGCGTCTTCTCCGCGCCGCTTCACCGGCGGCTGTCCCGGCCGCCGTCCGCCTGCGCACCCCGGAGGTCCTCCGGTGCGCTCTCCCGGAGGACCTCCCCGGCGTCGTCCCGGTGGACGGCGATGTGGTCCGGCCGGAGCGTGAGCCGGGCCCGGTCGCGGATCGCCAGCTTCTCGGCGAACTCGGCCGGCAACTGCAGCCGCCCGGCCCGGTCGACCGTGACGTACTCCTGGGTCGTCACGGTCTCGGCGCCCTTCCCGTCGCGGGTCGCACGGCGCAGCACCTCCGAGGAGGTCCGCCCGTCGCGGATAGCCACCGTACGGCGGACCGCCGAGGCGACCGCCGCGTCGTGCGTCACGATCAGCACGGTGGTGCCCAGCTCCTCGTTGACCGTCCGCAGGGCCGTGAGGACCTCCTCCGCCGCCCGCGAGTCCAGTTCACCGGTCGGTTCGTCCGCCAGCAGCAGCACGGGGGCGTTGGCCAGCGCCACGGCGACGGCGGTGCGCTGCTGTTCACCGCCCGACATCCGGTGCGGCACGCGGTCGTGGCAGTGGCCCACGCCGAGCAGGTCCAGCAGATCCCGTACCCGTGCGGCCCACTGCCGCCGCCGTATCCGGCCACCGCCCAGCCGCATCGGAAGCGCCACGTTCTGGGCCGCGGTGAGGAAGGGCAGGAGATTGCGGGCCGCCTGCTGCCAGACGAACCCCACCACCTCCCGGCGGTAGCGCAGCCGGGCCGCCGCGTCCATCGCCGTGAGGTCGAACCCGGCGACCGAGGCGGTACCGGCCGACGGCACGTCGAGCCCGGCGAGGACGTTCAGCAGGGTGGACTTGCCGCTGCCGGAGGCCCCGACGAGCGCGGTCAGTTCACCCGTCCGCACCACCAGGTCCAGGCCCTGCAGGGCCTGGACCTCCACACCGCCGGCCGTGAAGATGCGCACCAGCCGGTCGCAGACGATCAGCGCGTCCGGGCCGCGCCCGTCCTCGCTCCGTTCGTCCGCGGCCCGCCGTTCCAGCTCGGCCAGGCTCACCGGCACCGTCGAACGGCTCATTCCCGCTCCCCCTTCCGCAACCGTCCGCCCTCCTCGCGCGCGCCGCCCGGCCAGGCTTGCACGGCCGCCACCCCGCAGGCCAGGGCGAGCAGGGCCGACGAGGGCCACAGCAGCGCTCCCGCGTCGGTCACCAGGGCCGCCCGCACGGTCTCCTCCCCGGCGGCGCGCGCCCGGGCCGTGAACGCCATCGGGGTCAGATCCACGGCGGGGCGCAGCAGCGCCACGGCCCCCAGCGCTGTCGCCACCCCGCCCAGTACACCCAGCGCCGTCGGGGGGAGCGTCTCGGCCCACACCAGGGCGCGGCCCTGCCGCGGGCTCATCCCCACCGCCCGCAGCCGCGCCAGGGCGGCCCGGCGCTCGGCCGCCGACTGCAGCAGCCACAGCAGCAGCGCGAGCGCGGCATAGCCCGCTCCGGCCGCCGCGGCTGCCAGCTGCATCCGCCGGGTGCCCTCCCGCAGGGGGCCTGCGCCGTACCCGGCCTCCTGCCGGGAGCGCAGGCTCACCGTCAGGCCGTCCGCCGTGCGGCGGGCCGCGTCCGCCAGGGCCCGGCCGTCGAGTCCGGGGCCGCTCACCAGCAGCACGGTGGGGCGCGGCGGTGCACCGCCGCGCCCCGCGGGCAGCGCCGCGGCCGACACGACGGCGAACTCCCCCGTGACGGCGGGCGTCTCGGAGCGGACGGCGACGGCCCGGACGGTCGCGCGGCCGCCCGCGGTGTCGACGGCGGCCGTCCCCCCGTCCCCGAGAGCCTCGGCCAGGCCGGGGGAGACGACCGCGGGGAGCGGACCGGCGCCCGGGGCGCGGCCGAGCTCCCCGGCGGGGAAGGGCTCGCCGCCGTCGAGCCCGGTGCGGCCGGCCAGCCGTGCGTAGGAGCGCGGATCGACGGCGACCAGCGCGAAGGCCGGTCCCCCGGCATCCTCCGGCCGCTGCCCGTACTCGATCCGCACGGCGGCCGTCCCGTCCACCCCCGGTACCCGGCGGACCCGGTCCACCAGACCGCCGGGCAGGGCGTCCGGTGCCTCCACCCGGGCGTCGGCGCCCACCTCGGCCAGTGCCGCGCGGTCGCGGCTCTCGGCGACCCCGGTCAGCACCGCGCCGCCGAAGGCGGACACGGTCAGACCGACCAGCACCGCCAGCAGCGGCAGCGCCGACACGGCCGGGGCGCGGCCGAGCCTGGTCAGTGCGAGGGGGAGGACGAGCCCCCGCAGCCGGGCGGCCGGACGCGCGAGCATCCGCAGCGGCAGCGGATACACCCGTAGCAGCACCAGCGCGGCCACCAGCGCCAGCAGCACCGGTACGGCCGCGGCCAGCGGGTCGGTACCGCCGGAGGCGGTGCCGGCCCGCCGCGCGGCGACCAGCCCGCCCACCGCCAGCGCGACGACCGTGAGTTCCGCGACCGTGCGGCGCCGGGAGGGACGCGCGGTGGCGACGTCGCCGCGGACCTCCGGACGCGGCCGGCGGTGGGCGGCCGCCGCCAGGGCGGGCAGCGCCGTACACGCCACCGCGGCCACCACCGCGCCCGCCGCCAGCGACACCGGCAGCGTGTCCCGGGGGGCGGGTACCCACAGCAGGGCGCAGCCGGTGCCCGCCGCGGCGGCGGGCACCGCGACGGCGGCCGTCTCCCCGAGCAGGCCGAGCCCCAGACCGGGCAGGCTCGCGCCCCGGGCCCGCAGCAGCGCCAGTTCCGGCCGCCGCCCGGCGGCCGTGAGGACAGCGGCTGTCACCAGCACCACGGTGGCCGCCGCGCCGACACCGGTGACGGCGGTCAGGACGAGCGAACGGGAGGTGCGGCGCTCCTCCTCGAACCCTTCCAGCAGGGCGATGAGTTCATCGGCGGCGACATCGGTGCCGGACACCGGTGAGCGGTCCCGCACCTCCGCCTCGTCCGGTCCGGCGGACAGCGCGGCCAGCGCGGACCGCAGGGCCGGTACGTCCGCCGCCGTGAGGCCGGCGGTGCGCACCGGGTGGTGCCAGTAGGCCATGGCACCGCCGTTGCAGCGCAGCAGTACCGCGCGGGCCCCGCTGTCGATCAGCGCGGAGAAGTACCAGTACTGGTTCGGGGGCGGCACCGTGGCCGGCACGGTCCGCAGTTCGGGCTCCAGCAGGGCGGGCTCGGCCCGCCAGTGGTCGGCGTCCGGGTCGCGGGGGGCGACCAGTCCGCTGACACGCACCGTCACCCGGGCGGCGGTGACGTCGGGGAAGTGGAAGGTGGAGCCGACCGCGAGGTTCATCACCTCGGCGGTGCGGGTGGTGACCACGGCCTCGACGGTGGTGCCGCGGACGTCCGGCGACGGCATCCGGCCGGAGACCAGCCTCAGCCGCACGCCGGCGTCCTGCGGCCGGGTGTGGAGGGTCAGCTGCGGGTGCAGGCCCGTGGGCCTGGGCAGCCCGTCGCCGCGGACCGCCACCGGGGCGCTGTTGCGCAGCCCGTACACCGCCGCCTCCCGGTCCGGGACGAGCGGCGGGCGCGCGGTGTCCCGCAGCACCCGGGCCGTCTCCGCCAGCCGCGCCGGGGAGAGGAAGTCGCGGCCGGCCTCGGACACCTCCTGGTGGGAGGCGGGTGCGGTGACCGTCACCGTACGCTCGTCCGGCTGTGCCCGGGCGAACGCGTGCCGCAGCGCGGCGTCCTCCTGGGCCGCGGTCTGCCGCGGTACGGCGGCCGCCAGAAAGGCGGTCACCGCCACCAGCACGGCCAGCGCGAGGGCACCGCCCGCCGACGCCCGCAGCCGGGCACGGACCCAGGGCACGGCCGCCCGCGGCCGTCCGGTCGCCGCCATGTCAGTCCTCCCCTCCGCGCGGCCGGTCCACCGGGCGCGTGCGGCGCGCGGCAGCGGCCGCGGCCACCACGGCGGGCACCGCCACCACGACGGCCGCCAGTACGGCGGGGAGCCCGCCGGGGAAGACCGTCTCCACCGCGGGCTCGGGCCGGTCCCCCCGCGGCGTCACGACGGTCAGGGGCACGACGACGCGGGCCAGTACGGTTCCCGCCAGCGCGCCCAGGCCGACGGCCGCCACCGCCAGGAAACCCTGCTCGACGGCGACCGATGCGGCGATCCGCGGCCGCGGGGCGCCCAGGGCGCGCAGGACCGCGGTGTCGGCGGCGCGGTCGCGCAGGGCTCCGACCGTGACCACCGCGGCCCCGGACAGGGCGAGGACCGCGGCGGCGAGCCCGATGGCCGGCAGGGCCGAACGGGGGCCGGCCGCCAGCGGGTCGGTGGCCAGTTCCCGGGCCACCTCGTCGCGGGCGAGCAGTGTCACACCGTCCGGCCTGGCGCGCAGTGCCTCGGCCACCGGCCGGTCCTGGCCCGGCTCGGCGGCCAGCCACCACTCGCCGGGCCGTACTCCCGGGGCGGACCGGGCGAGCAGGGCGTCCTGAAGGCCGCGCAGGTCCATCAGCAGGGCGCCCTCCTCCCCGTCGCCGCCGTGCAGGGGCGTGGTGGGCAGGCCACGCACCGAGCCGGTGATGCGGACCTCCAGCCGGGTTCCGGAGAGGTCGACGGTGGTGGTGTCGCCGACCTCGGCCCCCTGGGCCCGCAGAAAGGCGTCGGTGGCGACGGCCGCCGGACGCGGCCCGGACTCGTCGGGGGCGCCGGAGTGGACGGCGCTCAGGGTCAGTTCGCCGCCGAACCGGTCGCCGTACGGCCCGGGAGGCGGCTGCGCCCCGCTGCCGTAGCGCACGTCGGGCAGGGCCCCGTCCCGGGCGGCGGCCGGCAGGTCGGCGCGGACGTCCACATAACCGCGCTCCGGCGCGGACCGGAAGTCCGGGTCGTCGACGCGGGCCCGCGCCTCCCAGCCGGTGTCCGGCGGCACGGGCACCGCCACCGTGCCGCCGCCGGCGGTCACGGCCCGCAGCCCGGTGACGGTCAGCCGCAGGTCCACCGGGTGCTCCGGCAGGGGATGGCCGGCCGTCAGCCGGGTCAGGCGCAGCGGGCCGGCGGGCACTCCCGCGGGGCCGGCCGCGGCGGCGA
This sequence comes from Streptomyces carminius, assembly GCF_002794255.1. Lineage (GTDB taxonomy): Bacteria > Actinomycetota > Actinomycetes > Streptomycetales > Streptomycetaceae > Streptomyces > Streptomyces carminius. The sequence continues at coordinate 41,485 of NZ_PGGW01000053.1, read as the reverse complement.
GGTCCGCCTCCAGTACGTGGGGTTCGCCGTCGGCGGGCAGTTCTCCCAGGAGGAAGGTGTGGGGGACGCCGTACCGGTCCCGGACGACGGCCCGCAGCCGCTCCCGCGGTCCGCCGGCGCCCGGTCCTTCCCCGGCCCGCAGCCGGGCGGTGACGAGCAGCCGCCGGGCCCCGTCCGGCAGGACACAGCCGGCGGGCGGCCGGTCCGCGGTGCGCAGCGGGGCGAACAGCTGCTCCCCGGACCGGTCCGCCAGGTCCCCGCGCAGCCGTACGACGTCGGCCGCCCGGCCGGTGTCCATCGCCAGTAGGGTCGCCGTGCGGTCCCCGGCGAGGACCACCTGTTCCCGCGCCACCGGGGTGGCGGCGAGGACCCCGGCCAGCCCGTCGTAGACGCCTCCCTGCCCGAACACCGGGGTCGACATCCCGGTGACCCGCAGATCGGCCCCCACCGCGTAGTCGGCCTGGTCCTGCCGGGACTGGTCCCAGCTCGCCCCCTGGCCCGCGGCGAGAGTGGCCGTGGCCACGACCAGGACCCCCAGCAGCAGTGGCCCCGCGATCCGTCCGGTGCGCCGCGACAGCTGCCAGTGGGCGCCGGCCAGGACGAGGCCGCGGCCGCGGCCGGCCGCCCACCGGCCGGCCCGCGCCACCACCGGCAGCAGCCGTACCGCCAGCACCGCGCCGGCCAGCAGGCAGACCGCGGGGGCGGCGACGAGGACGGGGTCCACCCCGAGCGTCCCGTCGCCGTCCGGAGGCGCGCCGCCGTCCGCGTGCCCCGCCAGCCTGGCGTAGGCGACCGCGGCGACGGCCAGCAGCCCCACGTCGGCCCCGGCCCGCACGGTGGCGCCGAGTACGGGGCGGCGTATCCGCACGGCCCGCTCCCCCACGTAGGTGCCGCCGCGGCGCAGGGCGGGCGCGGTCAGCACCGCCGCGCACCCCAGGGCCACCGCGGCGGCGACCGCCCAGGTCCGGCCGTCCGCCGCGCCGGAGATCCGCACCCCGCCGCGGGCCAGTGCACCGTGCCGCGCCATCAGCTCCGCCAGGGGGCCGGCCGACAGCGCGGCCACGGCCGCCGCGGGAACCGTGAGCAGCAGCACCTCGCCGACGGTGAGGGCCGCGAGCCGCCGCCGGGTACCGCCGCGCGCGGTGAGCAGGGCGTTCTCCCCGAAGCGCCGTTCGTTCAGCGCCCCGGCCAGCAGGACCGTCACGCATCCGGCGAGGACCGTCAGTTCGGCCGCGCCCACCAGCAGCGCCGACCGGCTCGCCAGCAGCGACCGTTCCGTCTCGGCCAGCAGGGCGGGAAGGCCGCTGGCGGCCCGGGTGATGCCCGGGGCGCCGCCGAGCCGGTCCACGGCGCGGCGCACGTCGGCCCCGAGCCGATCGGTGCGGGCGGTGGTCACCGCCGAGAAGTCCGCCCGCGCCTGCCAGGCGGCGGCGGCCGGGGCGACCCGGCCGCCGGTGAACGCCGAGGGGTGGACGAGCAGCGGCCCGTAGGTGGTGAAGCCGATCGTGCGGGCTCCCCGGCCGTCCAGCGGGTCGAGCCGCCAGTACGGGTCGCTCCGGTCCGCCGGGCGGTAGACGCCCGTCACCAGGACCCGCAGCGGCGGGCCCTGACGACGGTCGGCGAGGGTCATCCGCTCGCCCGGACGTACGCCCAGGGTCCGGGCGGCCGCCTCCGGTACCGCGACCGGGACGGCACCGGCCTCCCCCGCCGGACCGGGCCGGGCACCGGCGGTGAAGGACACCCGGGAGGCGTCGAGGGTGGCCAGCAGGGTCAGCAGCGGATCGGCCGGGTCCCCGCCGGCCGGGCCCGTCTCGGGCGGCCGCTCGCCGGAGGGCAGCTGGTAGGAACCCGACCGGACGGTGGAGGCGACCCGGACCGGCAGTCCGCCGAAGGCGTCCCGCGCGGTGTCGCGCACCAGCGCGTCCAACCGGGCCCGGTCGTCCTCGGCGGCGACGGCATCGGACTCCGCCTCCAGCAGCGCCCTGGCGGCCGACCGGTCCTGGAGTACCCGCCGCAGTCCCGCGTCGGCGACGGCGTCCGCGTAAACCGCCGTCACGGTCAGCGCACAGCAGGTGAGGGTGACGGTGAACAGCACCGCGACCACCAACGACCGGTGCGCCCACGCCCGCCGGACGAGGAATCCCCCCACACCGCCCCCTGCTCCGTCCGTCCCGCCCGCCCGATTCCGGAAGCCGATCACCGTCCACCGGACGGGCGTACAGTCTCCCCGATCCGCGCCGGGCGGGGAACCGCCCGGCGCCGGGAACCCCCGGACCGCCCGGACGACGCCGCGGCACCCGCGCCCGGGGCCGCGTCCGCCTCCTGCCGACTGCCCCGGGCCGTGCCGCGCTCCCCGGCCCGGACGACGATGCGGAGGGCCGATGCCCCGGCAGGCCACCGCGGCCGGCCGGACCCCGGGGCGGCGCCGGGGCGGTGGGAGCCGCCCGCGTCGTGGCGGCGGTCACGATCGCGGGTACCGGTCGGATCCGGCCCAGGGCTGCCCGCGGGCCGGAGGCGCGGCCGGGATCGTCCGGGATCCGGGGCCGCGCGGTCCGGCCGTCCCGCGCTGCGACACACCGCCGGCCCGCCCGGCGCGGACTCCCGCCGCGGACACCGGGCGGGCCGGTGCCGCGGACCCGCTCAGTCCCGCTCCACCCGGTCCGGCCCGGCCCGGCCCTCCGCCAGCGCGTCGGCCACGGTGGCGTACAGCGGCAGCACGTCCACCAGGCGGGTGAGCTCCATGACACGTCTGACCTCGGGCTGGAGACCGGTGAGCGCCAGACGCAGGCCCTCCTCGGAACGGTGCCGGAAGATCTCCACGAAGGCGCCCAGCCCGCTGGAGTCGCAGAACGCCACCCGGGACAGGTCCAGGACCACCAGCGGCACCCGGCGCGGTTCCTTCGACCGCAGGTGTCCCAGGAGCTGCGGCGAGGTGTGGTAGTCGAGGGGGCCGTCGACGGCGACGACGGTGTGCCCCTCGCCCGTGCGGGACGCGAGGGTCAGGGTGGGACCGCTGGGCAGCGGTCCGGCACCGGCCGGAACGGCGGACGCGGCGGGCTCCGGCGGCCGACAGGGCGGTGATCTGTCCATCCTCGGTTCCGTGTTCGGCAGGTCCGTGTTCGGCGGTTCCGTGTTCGGCGGTTCCGTGTTCGGCGGTTCCGTGTTCGGCAGGTCCGTTCTCTGCTCGGCGCCCGGGAGCGCCGCGTCGGATCGTCCGCTTTCCTCCGGACGGCGGGCGGGCCCCGCAGCGGCGGTCACGCGGCCACCTCCGCCCACACCACTTTGCCGCCCGTCACCTGACGGGTCCCCCAGCGGGCCGCGATGGCGTCGATCAGAAAGATCCCCCGGTGCCCGAACTCCCCGGGCGCGGAGGTCACCAGCCGGGGCTCGTCGGAGCTGCTGTCCGTGACCTCGAGCACGATCCTGTCCTCGGCCCGGCGCAGTTCCATGCGCAGCGGCGTCCTGGCGTGGCGCACGGCGTTGGCCACCAGTTCGTCCGCGATGAGCATCATGTCGGTCGCCAGCCGCCCCAGGCCCCAGTCGTGCATGGTGTCGGACACCACCTGGCGGGCGATCGGGACCGCGTCGGACACCGGCGGGTACTCGCGGACGACCACGGCCCGGTCGTCCTCCTCCGCGGCGGGCCGGTGGACGCAGAGCATGGCGATGTCGTCGTGCCGGCCGCCGCGGGTGAGGGCGGCCAGCCAGGAGTCGCAGTCGGCCTCGATCTCCCCGGCCGCCCCGGCCAGCAGCTCCCGCAGCTCCCCCAGCCCCGCGTCGATGGGCCGCTCCCGGTGCTCGACGAGGCCGTCGGTGTACAGCAGCAGCCGGGCACCGGGCGGAAAGGGCACCTCCTGCTCCGTGTAGCCGTGCCTGCCCACGCCCAGCGGCGGGCCGATCCGCTCGTCCAGGAGGCGCACCGCGCCGTACGCGTCGCGCAGTGCGGGCGGCAGATGGCCGGCGACGGCCACGCGCAGCCGGCCGCGGTCCGCGTCCAGCGTCGCGTAGGCGCAGGTGGTGATGCGTCCGGGGGCGATGTCGTCCACCAGGGTGCTGAGCTGCCGCAGCACCTCGGCCGGGGTGAGCCCGAGCATCGCGTAGGCGCGGCAGGCGGTACGGATCTGTCCCATGACGGCCGCGGCCCGGATGCCCTTGCCCATCACGTCCCCGACGACCAGGGCCACCTTCCCGCCGGGCAGGGGGATCAGATCGACCCAGTCGCCGCCGGCCTCCGTGCCGCGGGTGGCGGGCAGATAGCGGGAGGCCCGCACGAGGCCGTCGACCTGGGGCAGGACCGGCAGCAGATGCCGCTGCAGCTCGGTGGCGGCGGCGCGTTCCTGCCGGTACGTCCGCGCGTTCTGCAGCGCGACGGCGGTCTGCGCGGCCACCCCGGTGGCCAGCCGCTCGTGCCGCTCGGTGAACATGCCGGGTTCGGGGTGGCCGAAGAAGAAACCGCCCAGCACCTCGCCGCGGGAGACCACGGGGACGGCGAGATAGCTGCGGACCGGCAGGTGCCCCTCGGGCATGCCCCGGTACGGCGCGTTGCGGCCGTACCGGGGGTCCGCGGTGATGTCGTCGGAGCGCAGGACGCCCACACCGCGGAAGGTCGGCTCGAACACCTCCGTGTTGCGGGGCAGGGGGAAGCGGTCGAAGGCCGACCGGTCCTCCCCGGAGACCACGTACAGCCGGTAGGACTCCCCGGTCTCACCCGTGACGTTGTAGAAGAAGGCGCCGAAGGCCGCCCCGGTCAGCCGGGTGGCGGCGTCGGAGGCGCGCTGCACCAGGGTGTCGAGGTCCAGCTCCGCGGCCAGGGCGTTCCCGGCCTGCTGCAGGGTCTCGACGATGTCCGCCTCCTCCCGCAGCTGCTCCTCGCGCCGCCGCAGCTCCCGCTGCGAGTCGCGCAGCTCCCGTGCGGTGGCGCTCAGCTCCGCCACCAGCGTCTCCAGGTACGCCGCCTGTCGCTGGACGGACTCCTCCAGCGCCCCGAGCAGTGCCTCCGTGGCGGCGGCGCGCTCGCGCACCGGCTGCTCGCCGGCGCCGCCCGGCGGCGGCGCGTCACCGGGGGCGCCGGGGATGAGCGCCATCCGGGTGCTGACGGCGACCGTGCGGAGCAGTTCGGCGGTCCGCGGGGGCAGTGGGACGCGGGAGAAGACGACGACGGCGAACAGTTCGCCGTCCGGCAGCGGGCCGCCGAACGCCAGGGCGGAGCGGATGCCGTACTCCGCCACGAACTCCCGGCCCCACAGCTCACGGGTACGGGTGTCGTCGGTGACCTGCAGGACCTCGAACCGGTCGCGGGACGGCGTCGGACCGCCGGCCCCCTCCCCCGGCTCCGGACCGCTGCCGGCGCCGGCGCCGATGCGCTCGACGAGCCGGGAGAGCAGCGGCACCTGCCGGACGGCCTCCGGAGAGGACATCGGCAGGGCGAAACGCTCGGCGCCGGTGTCCGGGTCCTGCCAGGGAGGGTAGGAGCCCCGGGACGCGACCAGGGCCAGGCAGCGGGTGTCCGGCGCCGGAGGTACCGTGCCCGGCCGGGCCGACCGGGACAGCGCCGCGCGGTCCTTCGGGCCGAGGGCGTCCCAGCGCCGCGTCACGAACAGCCGTACCAGGGGGCAGGCCGGGCGGCCCCCGGCGTCGGCCATGCCGCGGTACAGGAAGTCGGCCACGGTCTGTGCCGCCTCCTCCATGGACGCGGCCTCCCGGGCGGCCTTCCGCAGTTCCGCGCCGCAGCGCACCATCTCGCTGAGGCTGAAGGCGGAGAGGTCGAACCTGACATCCCCCACAATGTGTCACTTCCTGACGAGCGTTCCCGAAAAGCGGTCATGGCCCGAGAAACGCGGACGCAGGGAGATTATCCCGCTCCAGGCGATGCCCCACCGGTCGGGCTCTGTACCCGGGACTTCCCCGTTCACTCCTGACTCCCCGGTGACTCCCCCGCTTTCCGCCGGGGGCGGACATCCCGGCGGACGCGGCGGGCCCGTTTCCTTTCACCGCAGCCGGAAAACCGGACGGTACGGGATGAAAGGAGACAGAAGTGGCCGACATCTCGACTCAGGAGCTGGACGAGCTGTGGGGCGAGTTCCACACGGTGGTGAACATGACCTCACGCGAGCTGAACGAATGGCTCATGACCCGGTCCGCGGGCGAGACCACCGAGGAGCTGCCGGACCAGGCGGGCCCCCAGAACGGCCGCCGCGTGCTGGAGATCCTCGGCAAGCGCCGGGTGGACCTCACCGACGACGACGTCCGCGTCATGCGCAAGGTCGTCGACACCGTCACCGCCGAGCGGGGCGCCGACATGGAGCCCACCGCGGGCCAGTCCAACTGGCGCCACCGGCTGATGACACTCGGGCACGACCCGCTCAAACCGGCCGGGTAGCGCCCCCGCCCGGGTGGGACGCCGCAGGTCCGGCGGGCCTGCGACGGAAACGGCGCCGTTCCTCCGCCGCACCCCCGCCGTGCGGGACGGAAGGCTCCCGTGGAGGGGGCGAACCGGCGCGGGCGCGTGCCCGGCGGGCCGTACGGCGGTGCCGGCCGCGCGCGGCCGCAGCTCCGACCGGGGCACCGGCGACGTGATCCGGCTCACACCCTGTCACAGCGACCGGTCGCGCGGTGTCTTGAGGCCGAACCCCCGAGGCGGAGGAGGCACCATGACCGGGAAGACGCAGGTGGTCGTGATCGGTGGCGGATACGCGGGCGTGATGGCCGCGAACCGGCTGACGCGACGCGACGACGTGGCCGTGACGCTGGTCAACCCGCGCCCGGACTTCGTCCACCGGGTCCGCCTGCACCAGCTGGTGGGCGGATCCGACGACGCGGTCGTCGCCTACCGGGACGTCCTGGCCGAGGACGTCCGGCTGGTGGTCGACACCGTGACCCGGATCGACGCGGCCGGGCGCGGCGTGACGTCCGCGTCCGGCGGGACGCTCGGCTACGACTACCTGGTCTACGCCGTGGGCAGCGGCAGCGCCGAACCGGACGTGCCGGGGGCGGCCGAGTTCGCCCACCCGGCCGCCACCCTGGAGGAGGCGCGGCGGTTGCGCCGGGTGGTGGAGGCCACTCCCGCGGCGGCTCCGGTGACGGTGGTCGGCGCCGGTTCCACCGGCATCGAGACCGCCGCCGAGCTGGCGGAGCAGGGCCGCCGGGTGACCCTGGTCTGCGGCGGCGTCCTCGGTCCGTACCTGCACGCCCGGGGCCGGCGCTCGGCCGCGCGGCAACTGGCCGGTCTCGGTGTGCGGGTCGTCGACGGCTCCGGCTCGAAGGTGACGGCGGTGACCCGCGGCGCCGTGCGGCTCGCCGACGGCCGTGAGCTGCCCGGCGAGGTCACCGTCTGGACCGCCGGCTTCGGCGTTCCCGGCCTGGCCGCCCGCAGCGGGCTGAGCACCGACGCCGCGGGCCGCCTGCTCACGGACGAGACGCTGACGAGCGTGGACGACGCGCGCGTCGTCGCGGCCGGGGACTCGGCGGCGCCGTCCGGCCTGCCGCTGCGGATGAGCTGCCTGAACGCGATACCGCTGGGCGCACGGGCCGCCGACACGGTGCTCAGCCGGCTCGCGGGCGAGCAGCCGGCGCCCCTCCACCACTCGATCTACGCCCAGTGCATCAGCCTGGGCCGGGGCGCGGGCGTCTACCAGCTCGCCAACCGCTCCGACGTCGCGGTGTGGCTGCACATCGGCGGCGGCCCGGCCGCCAGGATCAAGGAGCTGGGCTGCAGGAGCATCCCCGGGTACCTGACCGGGGAGGCGCGCGAGCCCGGTTCGTACCGCCTGCACCGCCTGCCGGGAGGCGCCGCCAGGCGCCGGAAGCTGCTGCGCGCCGGGGCACCGGCCGCCGCCGGCCGGACGGCTGGCCGGCGCGTGCTGTGAGGATTTCGCCGTGGACGCACGCGGACGCGGCCGGCCGCCGGGGCCGGCCGCGCGGAACGGGGAGAGCGGACGAGGGATGAGTGACGAGGCCACCGATCCGGCGACCGAGGCGTTCCTCGCCCACCGCAGCCTGCTGTTCACCGTCGCCTACGAGATGCTCGGCTCGGCGGCCGACGCCGAGGACGTCCTCCAGGAGACCTGGCTGCGCTGGGCCGGGACCGACCAGGGGCAGGTGCGCGACCGGCGCGCCTACCTGGTCCGGATCACCACCCGCCAGGCGCTCAACCGGCTGCGCGCCGTCAAGCGCCGCCGGGAGGCGTACGTCGGGCCCTGGCTGCCCGAGCCACTGCTCACCGCGCCGGACGTGGCCGAGGACGTCGAGCTCGCCGAGAGCATGTCGATGGCGCTGATGCTCGTCCTGGAGACGCTGTCGCCGACCGAGCGCGCCGTCTTCGTGCTGCGCGAGGTCTTCGACGTCGGCTACGACGAGATCGCCGAGGCCGTCGACAGGAGCACCGCGGCCGTCCGCCAGATCGCCCACCGCGCCCGCCGGCACGTCCAGGCCCGCCGGCCCCGCCGGGCGGTCTCCCCGGGCGAGGGCCGGGCGGTCCTGGAGTCGTTCCGGCGCGCGGTCGAGACCGGGGACCCGCAGGCCCTCCTGGACGTGCTCGCTCCCGATGTCGTCCTGATGAGCGACGGCGGCGGCGTCCGGCACACCGCGCTGCGGCCGGTCACCGGCGCCGGGAAGGTGGCCCGGATGTTCGCCGGGGGCATCGGCAGGCTCGACGGCACACTCACCACCGAGCCGGCCGCGGTCAACGGCCATCCGGCGCTGCTGGTCCGTCTGGACGGGGAGTTCGACGGCGTCCTGGCGGTCCGTGTCGAGGACGCCCGCATCTCGGGCCTCTACTACGTCCGCAACCCGCAGAAGCTGTCCCACGTCGCCTCCGCGGCCCCGCTCACCCTGCGCTGAACACCACCGGTCCCCGGCCGCCGGGGGCCGGGATTCCCGCCCGTACGGCGGCTGCCGGGCGGGCCGGCGGCGGTGGCGTCCGCCGGTCTGCGGTACCCGGTCCGGCGGTTCCACGTGGTTCACGCCGACACCGGCGGTCCTCCCCGGCCGGCCAGGTCGAGCAGCAGTTCCGCGGCCACCTCCGCCCCGTCGGTGCGGATCGCGCCTGCCACGTCCCGCGCCCGGGCGCGGGTCTCGGGTGTCAGGGCCGCTTCGAGTACGGCCGAGAGGGACCCGGCGGTCGGCGTCGGGCCGTCGTGTGCCGAGCCGATGCCCAGTTCGGCCACCCGGGCGGCCCAGTAGGGCTGGTCCGCGATCTGGGGGACCACCACCTGGGGTGCGCCGGCCAGGGCGGCCGTCGTCGTGGTGCCCGCGCCGCCGTGGTGCACGACGGCGGCCACCCGGCGGAACAGCTCCTGCTGGTTGACCTCGCCGACGGCGAGGCAGTCGTCGGCGCCGTCGACCGGGGCCAGACCGGCCCAGCCGCGGGCGAGGACGACACGGCGGCCCTGCGCCCGGACCGCTGCGACGGCCACCTGGGCGATGTCCTCCGGGACGTACGAGGCGATGCTGCCGAAGCCCACGTACACCGGCGGCGCGCCGGCGTCCAGGAACGCCTCCAGCTCGGCCGGGAGCGGACGCTCGTCGGGCAGGATCCACGCCCCGGTCTGGACGAGGTGGAGCTCCGTCAGGTCCTTCCACGGGAGCAGGACCGGGTCCGCCGCCAGCAGCGCCCGGCCGGTGAAGACGTGGTCGCGGACGCTGCCCACCGGCGGCAGGCCGATCGCCGCCCGGTGGCTGTTGAGCGCCTCGCGGTACAGCGCGTTCACCCGCCGGGCGTCCTCCTCCCACAGCACTTCCAGGTCGGTCGGACCGGCCTCCTCCGGTGAGGAGCGCCTGCCCGGCCGCGCTCCCGGCGGGAAGTGCCGCGACGGCAGTCCGTAGGTCTGGAGGCAGGCGAACACGTAGGGGATGCCCAGCTTCTCGGCCACATCCCGTGCACCGGCCGGCAGCAGGCCGGTCGCCAGCAGCGCGTCACATCCCTCGGCCACCGAAGTGAGCGTGTCGAACCGCGCGGCGACCAGCTCGGCCGCGAGCCGGAACGCGTCCTGCGCCGTCGGCGGACGCGCACCGGACACCACCGGGCGCACCTTCGGGCCGAGCGGCACCAGCGGCACACCGGCACGCGCCGCCAGCTCCGCGAACTCCTCGTCCGGCGGCGCACACACCCGCGCCTGGGCGCCGAGTTCCCGCAGCCGCGCCGCGAGCGCCACCAGTGGCTCGATGTCCCCGCGCGATCCCCATGCCGACAACACCACACGCATACCGCAAGTCACCCATTTCCGCAGATCCCGGCTTCGGCCGACCATCCTGCGGCACGACGGGGGCCTTGCCGCAAGCCCCCCGGTGCGCTATAGGTTGAAAGTGGCGAGGAGCGGGTCTCCTCGCCTTTTCCGTGCCCGCCCACCGCGTACGGCGGCGCGCCGGGCGACGGTCCGGCCATGCCGACGGGGCGGCGGCTCCAGACTGCCGTGCGGGACGGCGACCGGCACCGTGATCCGCGCGGAGGGCACCGGCGGTCCCGGTGCGGGGAGCCCCCGCCCGTTCGTCTCTGTTCCATGTGCCGCTTGGCACACTTTTATTGATGAAGTGCCCCGGAACGGGGCAGCGGGAGCCTCAGTCCTTCGAGCAGGAGTAGGCGTCGATGTCGGAGACGGCCGGCTTGTAGTGCTGCTCGAACTGCTTGTCCTCGTCGGCCAGTTCGGGAAAGTGGTTCCGGAAGGACCCGCGCCAGTGGGCGGAGGTGATGAACTCGCGCAACTTCTCGGCGACCTGCCTGCACTTCTTCTCCCTGCCCTCCGGGATGCCGATTCCGTAGAGCTGGGGTGAGCCGATCTCCAGGCCTTTGACGACCTCGACGTCGTCGTGGACCTCCTTGACTTCCTCCCCCTCGTTCACGAGGGGGAGGAAGTCAACTGACGACCGAAGGCGTGCACCACTCCCGTCCCCGGCTGGTACCCGTCGACCTGCGTGTCGTTGTCCGACTCGTGTTCGCTCATGGACCGACCCTCCTTCTGTCCTGCCGCAACGCGGCTCCGCCGCGTCAAGGCACGGCGCACGGCGCGTACAGGGTCCGGTCCGACGCACACAGAACAGCCCCCGTCAGCGCCCCTGGTCACCGCCAACGTAGGCACAGGGAAAGCGGCATGTCCTATGAACAGACCACATACACCCACCTGCACATACCCGCCGGAATCACCTGTCCTCCCGTACGCACCCGGGCCACCCGGGCCACCCGGTGCGCGTGGTGGTGCCGGGAGCCGCTTGAGCGATCCGCACAGCATGGTCCGTGATCTTCAGCGGCTCTCTTCGACTTCGGCGATCGCGGCCCGTCCCCGTACCTCCCGGCCCAGGGTGACCAGGTAGACCCGGCCGCGGAAGTGCCGCCGCACCCGGCGGTCGGCGCAGACCACCCGCGCCAGCGTCGTCTTGCCGAAGCCGCCCGCGCCGTGCAGGGCGGTGGTGATGCCCACCGTGCGGCGCCCGCCGCACACGGCGGCGACCACGCGGGCGCTCTCGGCGCGGTCCACCACCCAGCCGGGCACCTCGAAGGGCGGCGGGGGCGTCGGGTCGCCGTCCGGCGCGGCGCCGGGGCGGTCCTGGAACCACCACAGCGCCACCGTGCCCGCCACCAGAACGGCGGCGAGGAGGCCGGTGGCAGGCCACGGATGCCGCCGCAGCACGTCCAGCACGCCCGGCCAGCGCTCCTGCCCCGTTGCGGCGTTGGCGGCCAGCGCGACCAGCAGGCCCGCGGTGCTCACCACGACGGTCAGCGCCGCGATCCACGCGGCGCGCAGCCCGTTCCTCACCCGCACCCCCGCGTCTCGCCCCCGGTCGCGACCCGCTCCTGCCGCGTGAGGCTACCGCCCCGCACGCGCGCCTCACGAACGGCCGTGGACAGGGGCCTTCCGGGCGGCAGCCTCCGTCGTACGGGGGCGGGCGCGGGGAGCGGGGCGGACACCGGGGCCGGTGAGCCGCGGGAACAACCGGAGGGATAACCTCCGGTCTCAGTCCGGCCGCCCGGCACCAGGAGGCGGCCGGTGAGCACGGCAGGAGTCGATCCCCATGGCGCAGCGCCCGTACGACCTGTTCATGTCCGCCTTCAACGACATCGAGGCGCACCTCCGGCAGAGCCTGTACCGGGAGGGGGACAGGTACCAGGGCTTCCGGGCGATGCTCGACGAGTACCAGGCGAAGCGGGGCCGCCGCCTGAACCCGAAGCAGTACCGGGAGCTCCTGCCGCTCGCGGAGCTCCGCAACGCCCTCACCCACGGGCGGCGGCTGAACGACCAGCCGCTGGCGGAGCCGACCGATGCCGCCGTGGCGGCCGCACGGCGGCTGCGGGACGAACTCCTCGGCCCGAAGCTCGTCCTGGCCCTCCTCGGACAGCGCGGCCGGCCGGTGACCGCGGCCCCCGGCGAGTCCGTGCGCCGGGTGCTGGACACGATGTACGAGAACGACTTCTCCCAGGTGCCGGTGTACGACGACAGCACCTACGTCGGGCTGCTGACGACGAACACGGTCGCCCGGTGGGTGGCCGACCAGATGCGCCGGCACGACGGCCTCGCCGAGGACGCCCCCGTGCGGGAGGCGCTTCGGTTCTCCGAGGGCGTCGAGCGGGTCGAGCACCTGCCCCGCGAGACGACCGCCCCCGAGGCGTTCTGGCGGTTCGCCACCGCCGCCGAGGACGGCAGGCCGCTGACCGCCGTCATCATCACCCACAGCGGGAAGCCGACCGAGGCGCCGCTGGGCATCGCCGTCGCCGACGACCTCGCACGGCTGTCGGCCTGAGGCCCGCGTTGCCGCGTACGGTCCGTCAGGGCTTGCTCCGGCCGGGCGGGCCACCGGTGGGGACTCCGGCGACCAGCCAGGCGCGGCCGGTGCGGGTGCGTTCACGAACCGCCCCGCACGCAGAACCGTGCCGGACCCGGGGCTGTCGCGCACCGCCGGTCCGGCCACCGCCGGGGCACCGGTCACGCCCTCGGACCCCGGGGTGCCGCGGAAGCGCTCGGCCGGATGTTCGCCCGCGCGCCCGCGGGAGGCCGGCGCGTGCGACGATTACGGGGTGGAGCGGCCAGGTGACCGTCGGCCCCTTCCGGAGAGCGGGGTCAGGTGAACGACGACGAGATACGCGCACAGTTCGACGGTCGCGGCCGCGTCGGGCTCCGGCCCGGCCGGGCCACAGCCGCGGAAAGGCACCGGATCGAGGAGATCGCCCACGCGCTCGGCTACCGGCTGCTCGCCGTCGAGAACCTCGGCCGCTTCGGTGTCCGGCTGGTCTACGGACGTGATGACGCCCCGCACGCGCGCCGCCGCGCCGAGCTGACCATCGCCAGGCTGCGTTCGGGAGGACCGCTGCTGCCGGCGGTGGAACCGCCTCCTCCCCCACCGCCGGCCCCGCCGCCCCCGGTTCCGCCGCAGCTCCACCCCCGGCGGCCCAGCCGTCCTCCGGCGGAGCCCCCGCCGCCTCCTCCGGTGGCTCCCCCGGTGGCTCCGGCCCGGCCCCGGTTTCCGCCTCCGCCGCCTTTCCCACCGCCCCCGCCGGCCTCCGACGCCCCATCCTCCTGACGGCGTTCGCCCGTGCCCGGCGGTGTCCTGGGGTGGCGCCACGAACCGGGGCGTTCATCCGCGCGTGGCCGTGCACGGGGTGTTCCATCACCGCCGGCCGATTCCGGAGGGAGACCGCCTGCGGCGGTCGGCCGAGGACGAGCCCGACGTCCCTGTCCGAGCAGTACCTCGTGACGGTGACCGGTTGGCGGGTGTCGTCGACGCCTCGCCGGAGAACGGGATCGTTGTCGTCGTGTCGCCGCAGGCCGATGGCTCCTCCAGCCGGGGCGGACCGTCCCCGAGACACGGACCGTCTGTACGCCGCCGGGCGGGGGCCCGGGGTGCGCGGAGGGCGCGCGGCCGGAACTCGCCGGAGTCCAAGCGGTGTCCACGGGGCCGTCCACCGCGGCCGGCCCGCCGCGCCGCAGCCGCCACAGGACCGTGTGGACCCGTGCCGGCGGTGCGGTGAGGATCCGCCGCCGGGGCTCAGCCGCCTTCCGGGACGTCCCGCGGGTACGGGATATCGAGGGCCGCCATCGTCCGGAGCAGCAGCCGGCGCAGTTCCCCCTGCTCCTCCCCGTCCAGCAGCGCCACCGCCCGCTCGTGCACCGGCTCCGTGCACGCCTTCGCGCGCTCCAGCAGCTCACGGCCCGCTTCGGTGATCCGTACCTCGATGACCCTGCCGTGCGTCGGGTGCGGGCCGCGCAGGACCAGTCCCCTTTTCTCCAGCGACGCCAGTGAGGCGGACATCGCCTGGGGCGTCACCCCGGCGCGCCGGCCGAGTTCCGCGCCGGACAGCCCGCCGCCGGACTCCAGCGAGAGCTGGGCGAGGGCGGCCAGTTGCGCCTGCGTCAGGCCCAGCGGCCGCAGCGCCCGCTCGATCCGCTGGTTGAGCGTGTTCGACAGCATCCAGACCAGGTACGGGAACCTCGTGGTCGGTTGGACGGCCATCTCACCCTTCCCTTCGATCACGGCAACCCTATGCCGGCCGCCGCCGTCCGCGCCCGGCGGCCATGCGGCATGATGTAAAGTAGTTTATAAATTGCATGATGCGAGAGCCGGAGAGGAGGCCCCTCCCCGCGGCTCGCGGGACCGGCGGCGGGAGCCCCGCCACCCCCACACCGGCTCCTCCGGCGCAACGGACGGACGAACGGACAAGGAGCACCTCATGCCCCAGGCCTCGTACAGCACGGTCGTCGACGCCTCCTACGAGGAGGTCCGCGTCCTGCTCACCGACAAGATCGACCGGCCGCGCAAGTACGTGCCGGTGACCCGCTGCAGGATCCTGGAGCGGACCGGCGACCACGTCCTGCGCGAGATGTTCCAGCCCCTCCCGGTACCGCTGACCATCCGGGAGAGGATCCGAGAGATTCCGCTGGACGACGGCGTCGACGTGGTGTTCGAGCACGTCGGCGACGACACCTACACCGGCGCGTTCCACAACACACTGCGCCGCGGGCCCGGCGGAGTGACGCTCGAGTACCGCATGGACTGGCGGCCCCGGTCGGGCACCGACCCCCTGCCGGACGAGGAGGCGGCCCGGATGGTCCGCGAGGGCGTACTCCACATGAAGCACCTCGCCGAGCACCCCGTGCGGGTCCCCGGCTGGGCAGAGGAGTTCTTCGGCCTGCTCGACGCGGCGGACACCGCCGCGCTGGGCGGGCTGCTCACCGAGGACTGCCGGTTCCGGCTCGGGGACGGGCCCGAGACCACCGGACGGGCCGCCGCCGTCGCCGCGGTCGAGGCGGTGGCCCGCCGGTACGCCGCGATACGGCACGACCACGTCGGCGTGACCGTCGTGGACGACCGCGCCTTCGTCAGCGGCTACGCCGAGTACACCGCCCACGACGGCGACACGCACCTGGTCCCCCGCCTCACCGAACTGCGGCGCCGCGGCGGCAGGATGTCCTCGGTGCTGGCGTTCGGCGGCGACTTCCCCGCCGGGCCCGGTCCGCGCTGACCGGGTCCGGCCGTACGGCCGCTCCGCCGGGCGGCGACTGGACCGGTTTCCTTGTCGCTTGGCACACTTTTTCATACGGTCGGCGGCGCCCGGCGGGCCGCGCCGCCGCGTCAGGTGCCCGTGCGCGGGTCCGGCACGGTGGTCTCGAACCACGCGGGTCCGTCCCCGCTCCCGGCCGCGCGGGCGATGCGGGTGAGCGCGAACTCGTCCAGCGGCGGGAGGGCGTCCGGCGCGAACCACGCCACGTCCAGGGACTCGTCGTCGTTGACCCGCGGCCGCTGCCCGCCGGGCGCGCGGCAGCGGAAGGAGATGTCCATGAACTGGCACACGTCCCCGTTGGGGTAGCGGACCGGGGCCTGGGTCTGCACCAGCAGCAGCCGCTCCGGCACGGCCCGCACGGCGGTCTCCTCGTACACCTCGCGGACCGCGGCGTCGGCGGGCTGCTCGCCGGGGTCGGGTATGCCGCCGATGAGCGCCCAGCGGCCGGTGTCGGCCCGCCGGCCCAGCAGGATCCGCCCCTCGTCGTCGAGGACGACCGCGCTCACCCCGGGCAGGAAGAGCAGCTGCCGCCCCGCACTCGCGCGCAGTTCACGGATGAAGTCGGGAATCGCCATGCGGTGAGCCTACGTGTCCCCTCCGTGCCTTCGGGTGACCGGTCGGACACCGGTTGTCGATCCTTTTCGGCGCCGACGCATACCCGCGGACGGGTCCCAGCGGCTACGGTGGCCCCTGAAGTCACGGCCCGCGCCGCCGTCCGGACACTTCCCGGGGGCCACCGCGGGACCGTCTGTATCGGGGGTTCGCAGACGATGGCGTCACCGGCGCTCGGAACAGTGTCCGTCGCACCGGAGCGGAACGGCTCGCCGCATGCGGTGGGCACCGTGGTACTGGGCTGCTGGGTCGGCTGGGTCCTGCTCTGCGCGGCGGGCCGGGACGCCCGCCCGGAGGGACTGCTGCTCGCGGTGCTGGCGGTGACCGCCGGGTACGCCTGCGGGCGGATAGGGGGTTCCCTGCTGCCCGCCGCCCTGCCCGCCGGGGCGGCGGTGGCCGGACCGGTGATCGTGCTGGCCTCCGGGTACTCCCCGCTGGGCGTCCCGTACGCCACCGGGCCGGACGGCCGGATGGGCGCCGACGCCGCCCTGCTGGCGCTCTCGGCGGGTGCGGCCTGCTGTGCGGCCCACTCCGTGCGGACCGGTCCGGCGCGCCGGCTGCTGCACCTGCTGGCCCTGGCGATCGCGGCGGCCGCGCCGGTGATCGGCTCGCCGGCCGGGGGCGCCGCGGCACTCGGGGTACTGCTGTTCTCCCTGGCCGCGGGCCGGATGCGCCGCCGGCTTCCCGTGCTGGCCGTGCTGGCGGCGGTCGCGGCCGCCGCGTCGGCCACCGTCTGGGCGGTGGCCGACGGCACCGCGCCGCCCGCTCTGCGGCCGGTGGAGAGCGTGCTGGCGGACCGGCTCGGCACGTACCGGGTCGGGCTCTGGGAGGACGCGCTGGCGCTGGCGGCGGCGGAGCCGGTGCGCGGGGCGGGTCCCGACCGGTTCGGCGAGCTGAGCCCGACCGCGGCCCAGGACCCGGCGGCGGACGGCAAGCCGCACTCGGCACCGCTGCAACTGGCGGCCGAGCAGGGGCTGCCCGGGGTGCTGCTGCTGGGCGGCGCCTTCGGCTGGCTGCTGCTGGCGCTGTACCGGTCCCCGCGGCCGGCGCCGGTGGTGCTGGTGGCGGGAGCCGCGCTCACCGTGCTGGCCGTGCTGGCGAGCGCGGGCAACGCGCTGAGCTTCAACCAGGTCACCGTGGGCGCTGGTCTGCTGGCGGGGGTGGCGACGGCCCACCGGCCGCCCGAGGGCGGGCTGCCGTGAGCGGCTTCTCCCCCGTTCGTTCCCCGGCTCCCCCGCTCTCCGTCCTCTTCGCGCTCCCCGTTCCCTGCCGTTACTCCGCCACCTCGGCCGGTGTCCGCCCGGACCCGTCCGCCGTCCCGCGGGTCGTCCCGTCCGCCGCGGCCAGCAGCCTGCCCTCGGCGTAGCGGTGCGCGGGGGCGGTCAGCGCCGCCGGACGGCCGCCGAGCAGGACGGCCAGGCTTCCGGTGGCGGGTGCGGCCGGGGCCGGTTCCGCGCCGATCCGGCGCAGCGCCTGGGCGGCGACCGCGGCGGCCGAGCCGTACAGGGCGGGCTCCGGACCGGCCGTGCCGGGGGTCCGTACGGCGGCGCGGATACGGTCGGCGACCAGTTCGTAGTGGGTGCAGCCGAGCACCACGGCCCGCACTCCGGCCGGGGTGAGCCGGGCGGCCGCGGCCACGGCGGTGTCGATCAGCGGCTCGTCCGCGCGTTCCACGGCGTCGGCCAGGCCGTGGCAGGGCACCTCGGTGATCTCGGCGCCGTTGCCGTAGTCGGCGATGAGGCGGCGCTGGTACGGGCTGCCGGTGGTGGCGGGGGTGGCCCAGACGGCGACGGAACCGCCCGCCGCGGCGGCGGGCTTGACGGCGGGCACGGTGCCCACGACCGGGACGGCCGGCTCCAGTTCGGCGCGGAGTACCGGCAGGGCGTGCACGGAGGCGGTGTTGCAGGCGACGATCAGCGCGTCGGGCGACAGCGCGGCGGCCGCCCGCGCGCAGGCCAGGGCGCGGGCGGTGATGTCCCCGGTGGTCCGCGGCCCCCAGGGCATGCCGTCGGGGTCGCTGGACAGCACCAGGTCGGCGTCGGGCCTGGCCCGGCGTACCGCGGCGGCGGCGGCCAGCAGTCCGAGCCCGGAGTCCACAAGCGCGATCTTCACGGGGAACAGGGTACGGGCAGCGGCTTCCCGGGCCGCCCGCCGGTGCCCGGAGGGGTTCCGGCTCCGGCGGGCGGCTCACGGGGTCCGCGGTGCGTCACTTGCGGCCCGGGGTCCACTGCATGCCCCAGCCGTAGGCGTGGTCCACCGTGCGCTGCGGGCTCACCCCCCGCTCGGGGATCAGGTAGCGCGCCTCGCGCTGGACGACGAGGTCGCCGCCGTTGTTGGTGATCAGCGCCAGGGCGCAGACGGTGGAGGGGACGGTGCACTCGTCGAGGGAGAAGTCGACGGGCGCACCGTGCTGCGGGGTGAGTGTCACGGTGGCGTTGAGGCCCGCGAAGCTGCGGGCGCCCTCGTAGATCGTGACGAAGACCAGGACGCGCCGGAGGGCGTCCTTGTGGTCGAGGTTGACGGTGAGGTTCTCACCGGTCTCGACGGCACCGGTGCGGTCGTCGCCGTCGAGGAGGATGTACGGCGGCCGGTGGAGGGCACCGAAGGCGTTGCCGAGCGCCTGGATGACGCCCTTGCTGCCGTCGGCGAGCTCGTACAGGGCGCACAGGTCCAGGTCGAGGTCGGCGTGCAGGGCCATGGCCCGGCCGAGTTTGGCGCCCCAGCCCTTGAACTGCTTGTGCACCTGCCAGTTGAGGTTGACCCGCATCGCGCCGGAGGTGCCGCCCTGCTTGGCGAGGGAGATCCTCGGCGCCTCCTTGGTCAGGGTGACCTTGGTCAGCCGCACGGGCCGCGGAGGCGCGGGGGGTGCCGGGGGTGTGGGCGCGGATGATGTGGACGGCGCGGACGGTGCCGGAGGCGCCGCCGGGGACGCGGGCGCGGCGGCCGGCGGCGCGGGCGGCGCGGGCGCCGGTGCCGGGCCCCGCGGTTCGTCGACGGTGATGCCGAAGTCGGTGGCGAGGCCGGCCAGTCCGCTGTCGTAGCCCTGGCCGACGGCCCGGAACTTCCAGGCGCCCTGCCGCCGGTACAGCTCGCCCAGGACGAAGGCCGTCTCGGAGGTGGCGTCCCGGCTGTCGAAGCGGGCCAGTTCGGCCCCGCTGCCCGCGTCCACCACCCGTACGGACAGTCCGGGCACCCGGCCGAAGGTGCCGCCGTCCGCGGAGGCGGCGACGACGACCGTCTCGACGGCGGGCTCCACCCGCGCCAGGTCCACGGCGAGGGTGTCGGTGACGGCGCCCTCACCGGCGCCCTCACCGGCGCCGTCGGCGGGCACGGACCGCTTGCCCTCGTGGCGCACGGCGCCGGAGACGTGTCCGGGCTGGTTGTAGAAGACGAGGTCGCCGTCCGAGCGGACCCGGCCCGAGACCAGCAGCAGCGCGGAGGCGTCCACGTCCGGCACGCCCGGCCCGGTACGCCATCCCACCTCGACCCGTACGGCCTCCGCCCGGACCGGGACGTTGGTGCCTTTGAGCATGCTCATGCTTCCCCCTCGCTGCTGGGCCCTCGCGCACTTCGGGTGCTCTGCCGGGCCACAACTTATTGCACCCGGTTCTGCCCCCGGAGGTGTCACGGCGGGAAACGGAGGCGGAGAGCGGGACGGGGCGGTGGACGGGACCGCCGGGAGGAGCGGGAGAGGGGGCGGGAAAGGAGGGGAAGGAAGGGAAGAAGGCCGGAGAACCCGAGAAGAACCGGGAGGGGAAGCGGAAGGAGACCGCCGTTTCCCGCGGAATCCGTTCCCGCCTCCCGGATCATGGACGGGATGGGCGCTTTTCTCCCCCTTTGCCCACACCGGTGGCTCATGACCCCGGAGAACCCGGGAAATGACCTTCCTAACGGTCTCCCCAACTGGCACATCGTGGGCTTAACTTATGAGTATGACGTCCCCCCGCAGCACCTACGGCGGCGGTTACTACTCCACGCCCTCCTTCGCTGACACCCCGATCTACGACAGCCTGGTCGCCGAGCGGGGTAAACCTCAGATCGCGCCCATCCGGGTCCCGTCGTCCCCGTACGAGACCCCGGGTTACCTGCCCGCCCTGCCGGCCGCGCTGCCCGCGCTGCCGTCCGGGCCCTCCGCCTACCAGCCGCAGGCGGCGGCCCCGCCGCGGGGTTACCAGCAGGCTCCGGCCTACCAGCAGCCCGCGCCCGTCCAGCAGCCCGCCCCGCTGCAGCAGGCGCCCGCGCCGTACGTACCGCAGCAGGCCGGCGCGCCGCGGGGCGGCTACGGCTACCCGAACCAGCAGCAGCCGCAGATGCGTCCGGTCGCCCCGCGCCCGGTGCCGCCGCGGCAGATGCCCGCTCCCGCCGCCGCCCCGGCCCCGTACCCGGGGTCCTACGAGGAGCAGCCGTACGGCGGCCACCCGTACCAGGGGCGTGGTTACTGACCCGACTGTCCGATCCGGGTGGCAGGGTGGCCGTATGACCATGCCCGCGCTGACCGCGCTCGTCCGCTACCCGGTGAAGTCACTCGCGGGTGCCGGCACCGCCCGTGCCGCTGTGGAGCCCTGGGGACTGTCGGGGGACCGGCGCTGGATGGTGACCGGCCCGGACGGCACGCTGCTCACCCAGCGGGAGCACCCGCGTCTGGCCCTGGCCGCCGCCGAGCCGCTGCCCGGCGGCGGCCTCCGGCTGTCCGGCCCGGGGATGCCGCCGCTGACGGTCGAGGTGCCGGATCCGGCCGCCGGCACGGTCGTGGCACGGATGTGGCGCACCAAGGTGGAGGTGGTGGAGGCGGCGGACGGCGCCCACACCTGGCTGACGGCGTATCTGGGCACCGGGGCACGGCTGGTCCACCTCGACGCGCCCGGGCACCGGCGCCCGGTCGATCCGGAGTACGGCCGTCCCGGCGAGACGGTGAACCTCGCCGACGAGTTCCCGCTGCTGCTGACCACGGTGTCCTCGCTGGAGGCGCTCAACCTGCTGATAGCGCAGGGGGACCACCCGGACGAGGGCCCGCTTCCGATGGGCCGCTTCCGGCCCAACGCCGTCGTCGAGGGCACCCCGCCGTGGGCCGAGGACGGCTGGCGCCGGGTGCGGATCGGCGAGGTCTCCTTCCGAGTCGTCAAGCCCTGCGCCCGCTGCGTGGTGACCACCACCGACCAGGCCACGGGCGAGCGCGGCAAGGAGCCGCTGCGCACCCTGGCCCGGCACCGCCGCTTCGGGGACGCGCTGGTCTTCGGACAGAAGCTGGTTCCCGAGCACACCGGTGTCCTGCGCACGGGCGATCCCTTCGAGGTCCTCGGCTGACACCCGCGGGTGCGGAGGTGGTACGGCGGGCGGCGGGCTTACGGCACACTCCGGGACCCGCCGGGGCACCGCCCGCGCACCGCTCGCCGTCAAGCGGGCCGCGCCCCTGCCGCACCACCCCGGTTCCTCCGGGAGGAAGGCGCCGCTCCGCACCCCGCTTCCGGGTGTCACGCCGCCCGCGGAGGCGGCCGCTGCGGCGCCCGGCGGCGCCCGTGGCGCCCGGCGGCGTCACGGCGGCGGAAGAACCGGCGCGGTGTGCCGCACCAGGACGCGTACCCCCGTGCGCGACGCACCGCGGTACCACCGGCGGGACGAACGCCGGCGGACGGCGGGCCGCGAGGGCGCCGGGGCGTACGGGTGTGACACACCGGTCAGCGGGGACACGCCTCTGGGGCACCGCTCACGCCCGCCCCCGGCGCGGGTTCCGGCGGAAGGCGGCCCGGTGGTCCCCCTCCCCGCCGGGCGGGGACCCCGGCCCGGCGGCACGGTCCGGTCCGGCCTTCCCCCGGGCGGCGGGAAGCCACCACAAGCCGACGACAAGCGATCCCCACCAGGAGACCGATGGAGACGCAGGGAAAGCTCACCGACCGCGAGTGCGCGGAGCTGGACGCCCACTGGCGCGCGCTCAACTACCTGGCCGCCGGCCAGCTCTATCTGCGGGGCAACCCGCTGCTGCGCGAGGAACTGCGGCCCGAGCACGTCAAACCGCGGCTGCTGGGCCACTGGGGCACCTGCCCGGGGCTCGCCCTCGTCCACACCCATCTGAACCGGGTGATCTCGGCCCGCGACCTGGACGCGCTGTGCGTGTGGGGGCCGGGGCACGGCGCGCCCGCGGTGCTGGCCGGGA
Source organism: Streptomyces carminius (assembly GCF_002794255.1). Classification (GTDB taxonomy): domain Bacteria; phylum Actinomycetota; class Actinomycetes; order Streptomycetales; family Streptomycetaceae; genus Streptomyces; species Streptomyces carminius. Next base: position 19,238 of record NZ_PGGW01000053.1, on the reverse strand, counting down.
GCTGGCTGGAGGGCACCTTCGGGGAGCGGTGGCCGGACGTGGGACGGGACGAGGCCGGGATGACCCGGCTGTTCGAGCAGTTCTCCTTCCCCGGCGGGCTGCCCAGCCACACGGCCCCGGAGGTGCCCGGCTCGATCCAGGAGGGCGGTGAGCTGGGGTACTCGCTGGCGCACGCCTACGGGGCCGCCCTGGACAACCCGGACCTGCTGGCCGTCTGCGTCATCGGGGACGGCGAGGCCGAGACGGGGCCGCTGGCCGCCTCCTGGCACGCGAACAAGTTCCTGGACCCGGTGCACGACGGGGCGGTGCTGCCCGTCCTGCACCTCAACGGCTACAAGATCGCCAACCCGACCGTGCTCGCCCGGCTGCCCGAGGAGGAACTGGACGCCCTGCTGCGCGGCTACGGGCACGAGCCGCTGTGGGTGACGGCCGAGCCGGACACCCCGCCGCACCGGGTGCACCGCGCGCTGGCCGCCGCCCTGGACGAGGCGCTGGAGCGGATCACCGCGGCGCGGCGGGCGGCCCGCGCGGGCGGCGGCGCCGGGCGGCCGCACTGGCCGGTGCTCGTACTGCGCACCCCCAAGGGCTGGACCGGTCCGCGCGAACTGGACGGCGAGCCGGTGGAGGACACCTGGCGCTCCCACCAGATTCCGCTGGCCGGGGTGCGGGAGGACCCCGAAAGGCTGCGCGCGCTGGAGCGGTGGCTGCGTTCGTACCGGCCCGACGAGCTGTTCGACGAGCACGGCGGTCCCCGTCCCGAGGTGCTGGCCTGCGTACCGCGCGGGGACCGGCGGCTGGGGGCGAACCCGCACGCCGACGGCGGCCGGCTGCGGCGGTCCCTGCCGCTGCCCGGCCCGGAGGCCTTCGCGGTGCCGGTGGAACGGCCGGGCGCCTCCTCCCACGAGCCGACGCGGGTGCTGGGCGGGATGCTGCGCCGGATCCTGGAGGACACCGAGGGGCGGCGCGACTTCCGGGTGGTGGCACCCGACGAGGCGGAGTCCAACCACCTGGGTGAGGTCTTCGCCGTCACCGACCGCGCCTGGCAGGGGGAGACACTGCCGACGGACCGTCACACGGGGCCGCACGGCCGGGTGATGGAGGTGCTCTCGGAGCATCTGTGCGAGGGCTGGCTGGAGGGCTACACGCTCACCGGGCGGCACGGCCTGTTCAGCTCCTACGAGGGGTTCGCCCCCATCGTCGCCAGCATGGTCACCCAGCACGCCAAGTGGCTGCAGAGCGCCCGCCAGGTGCCCTGGCGCGCCCCGGTGCCCGGCCTCAACCTCCTGCTGACCTCGCACGCCTGGCGGCAGGACCACAACGGTTTCTCGCACCAGGATCCCGGTTTCGTCGACCACGTTCTCAACAAGAGCCCGGACGTGGTGCGCGTCTACCTGCCGCCGGACACCAACACCCTGCTGTGCGTCGCCGACCACGTCCTGCGCACCACCGACACCGTCAACGTCGTCGTCGCGGGCAAGCAGTCCTGTTTCGACTGGCTCGGGCCCCAGGAGGCCCGCGCCCACTGCGCGCGCGGGGCGGGCATCTGGGAGTGGGCCGGAACCGAGCGCCCGGAGCGGGAACCGGACGTGGTGCTGGCCTGTGCCGGCGACGTGCCCGCCCAGGAGACGCTGGCCGCGGCCGCGCTGCTGCGCGAGCACCTCCCGGAGCTGGCGGTGCGCGTGGTGAACGTGGTGGACCTGGCCCGGCTGATGCCGCGTTCGGCCCACCCGCACGGGCTGGCGGACGCGGAGTTCGAGGCGGTCTTCACCCGTGACAGGCCGGTGGTCTTCGCCTACCACGGCTATCCGTGGCTGATCCACCGGCTCGCCCACCGCACCGGTGTGCACGACCGGTTCCATGTGCGCGGCTACCGGGAGAGCGGGGCGACCACCACCCCGTTCGACATGGTGCTCCGCAACGACCTGGACCGCTACCGGCTGGCCATGGACGTCATCGACCGGGTGCCGGGCCTGGCGGCGCGGGCGGCGGGCGTGCGCCAGCGGATGCAGGACGTGCGCCACCGGCACCACGACTGGGTCCGCGAGCACGGCACCGACCTGCCCGAGGTCGCCGACTGGAGCTGGCCGGGCTCCTGACGGTCCGCCGGCCCGGCGGCGGGTGTCCCGGGACGGCGGCCGGCCCCGCGCGCCGCGTCCCGGGGCGGGCCCGGCCGCCCGCGGCTTCCTCCTCCCTCGTGTCCCCGCCCGTTTCCGGGAGTTCCCCGCCGCCTCCCGCCGCTTTCCCGACGCCCGGGGCCCGCCGCGGAGCGGCCGGGGGCCGCTACCCTCGACCTGCGGAGGGGACCGGACCCGCGGGCACGTACCCGGCCTCGCGACGGCGCTCTCCCCCGGCCACCCACCCGCCGTCGCGCGTTCCCGTGCGGACGGCGGCGGACGGGGGCGGACGGCGGCGGAGAGGTGCGGACGGCAGGAGACAAGGGGGGGTGGGGCCCGTGTGGGCGATCACCGGGTTGTGGCACCGGCGGCGCGGTCCGCTGCACCGGAGTGCCGACCGGGCCGAGGGCAGGCTGGCACTGGCCGCCGTGCTGCTGATCGTCCTGGCCGTACCGGCCGCCGCCGGGTGGGGCGGCCGGGCCGCGCACGAGGCGCTGGCCGAGACCGCGCGCGAGCAGCACCGGGAGCGGCGGCAGGTGTGGGCGACGGTGGACCCGTCCACCGCGCGGCCGGTCCCCGGAGACGGGCCGGAGGCCGGCCACCGGGTGACCGCCACCTGGACGGCGCCCGACGGCCGCGCCCACGCGGGCACGGTCACCGCCGACCGGGCGGCCGGGCCCGGGGAACGACTGCGCGTCTGGATCGACTCCCGCGGCCTGCCCACCACACGCCCCCTGGACCCGGCCGCCGTCGCCACGCACACCGCCCTCGCCGGGATCGGCGCGGGAGGCGCCGCGGCCGGAGCGGTGGAGCTCCTGCGGCGGTCGGCGCTGCGGCGGCTGCGGGCCCGGCGCCTCGCCCGCTGGGACGAGGAGTGGGCCCGCACCGACCCCGGCCGGGGGTGCGCCGGCCACGTCGGCTGAGCCCTCTCCCGGCGGACACGGCACCGGTCCGCCCCCCGGGTTCCCCGGGAGGGCGGACCGGTCATCCCATCGGTCCGGCACACGCTACGGTGGTGCATCCGGCAGACGGCAGCGCGATCGACGTTCGCACGAGGTTTGGGGCAAGGCTGTTCATGGCAGAGGGCTCGGTCCAGGTGACGTACACCGGCACATCGCGGTGGCGGCGCCGCACGGGCGACTACGCCTCCCTCTCCGCCGCCCTGCAGGCCGCGGGCGACGGTGACGTACTGACCGTCTCCCCCGGCACCTACCGCGAGAACCTGGTGATCGAACGCGCCGTCACCCTGCGCGGCCCCGAACGCGCGGCCGGCGGCTCGGTGCGGATCGCCCCGGCCGACGGGGTGGCCCTGACCGTGCGCGCCACCGCGGTCGTGAAGGACCTGCAGATCGAGGGACAGGACGCGGCGGCGCCCGCGGTGCTGGTCGAGGACTGCGTCGCGGAGCTGTCCGGACTGCGGGTGGTGACGCGCTCGGCCGCCGGTGTCGAGGTGCGCGCCGGTGCCCGGCCGACCCTGCGCCGCTGCACCGTGGACAACCCGGCGGGAGTGGGCATCAGCGTCGGGGGCGGCGCGGGCGGGCTGTTCGAGGAGTGCGAGATCGTCGCGGCCGGACAGTCCGGGATCGCGGTGCACGACGGCGCCTCCCCCCGGCTGGAGCGCTGCCGGATCCACCACGCCTCGGGCGCCGGGCTGTCGCTGACCGGGGAGGGCAGCACGGTGGAGGCCGTCGGCTGCGAACTGTACGAGATCAAGGGGGCCGGGGTGCGGGTCGCCTCCCGAGCCTCGGGCCACCTCACCGACTGCCGGGTGCACCGCACCTCCGCCGACGGCGTCACCCTGGACACCGACGCCGTGCTCACCCTCGCCGACTGCGAGATCCACGACATCCCGGAGAACGCGGTCGACCTGCGTTCCCGCTCGGTGCTGACGCTGACCCGCTCCACGGTGCGCCGCTTCGGCCGCAACGGCCTGTCGGTGTGGGACCCGGGCACCCGGGTGGACGCCAACCGGTGCGAGATCAGGGAGAGCACCGGCGACTACCCGGCGGTGTGGATCAGCGACGGCGCATCGGCGGTACTGGACTCCTGCCGGGTGCAGGACGTGCCGGACGCACTGTTCGTCCTGGACCGGGGGTCGCGGGCCGACGTCCTGGACAGCGATCTGACGCAGGTGCGCAACACCGCGGTGTCGGTGAGCGACGGCGGTACGGTGGAGCTGGACGACTGCCGCATCCGCCAGGCCGCGACCGGCGCCTGGTTCCGCGACCACGGCAGCGGCGGGACGCTGGCGAGCTGCACGATCGACGACGCGGGGACGGGCGTGATCGTCACCAAGGGCGCCGACCCCCAGGTCGAGCAGTGCACCGTGACCGGTCCGGCCGAGGCGGGCTTCTACGTCTCCGCCGAGGGCCGGGGCACCTTCACCGGCTGCCGGGTGACCGGTTCCCGGGGGTACGGCTTCCACGTGATCGACGGCTGCCGGGCCACACTGCGCCGCTGCCGCACCGAGCGCTGCGCGCGCGGCGGTTACGAGTTCGCCGACGGGGGAGCCGTCGTCGAGGACTGCACCAGTGACGAGAGCGCCGCGCCGGCCGTTCCCGAGCCCGCCCCCGTCGTCCGGAACACCGGCCTGCTCGGCGGCATACCCCAGCAGTCGGCCGCTTCGCCCGCCGGCCCGTCCGACGCTTCCTCCGGCCCGGACGCCGGTGCCGGGGAGGCGGCCGGGAAGCCCGCGCGGCCGGCGAAGGAGGTGCTGGGCGAACTCGACGCGCTGGTGGGGCTGGAGAGCGTCAAACGGGAGGTGCGGGCCCTCACCGACATGATCGAGGTGGGCCGCAGGCGCCGCGAGGCCGGGCTCAAGGCCGCCTCGGTGCGCAGGCACCTGGTGTTCACCGGCTCCCCCGGCACCGGCAAGACCACGGTCGCCCGGCTCTACGGGGAGATCCTCCACTCGCTGGGCGTGCTGGAGCGCGGTCATCTGGTGGAGGTGTCCCGGGTGGACCTGGTCGGCGAGCACATCGGTTCGACGGCGATCCGCACCCAGGAGGCGTTCGACCGGGCCCGCGGCGGCGTGCTGTTCATCGACGAGGCGTACGCCCTCTCCCCGGAGGACTCCGGGCGGGACTTCGGCCGGGAGGCGATCGACACCCTGGTGAAGCTGATGGAGGACCACCGCGACGAGGTGGTCGTCATCGCCGCGGGGTACACCGCGGAGATGCGGCGCTTCCTGGACGTCAATCCCGGGGTGGCCTCGCGCTTCTCACGGACCATCACGTTCGGCGACTACGCGCCCGGGGAACTGCTGCGGATCGTCGAGCAGCAGGCGGAGGAGCAGGAGTACCGGCTCGCGCCGGGTACGGCCGAGTCGCTGCTGAAGTACTTCACCGAGCTTCCCAAGGGGCCCTCGTTCGGCAACGGCCGCACCGCGCGGCAGACCTTCGAGGCCATGGTCGAGCGGCACGCGGGCCGGGTCGCCCAGCTGGCCGACCCGGACACCGACGACCTGACCCTGCTGCACCCGGAGGACCTGCCGGGCTCCCCGGCGCACTGACCGCGCGGCCCCGGGGCCCGGCCCCGGGTTCCCCCGCCTGCGCCGGTGGCCGGTCCTCAGGATCCGGGCCGCGGCGCGAGCGGCCCGGCCTGCCCGGGGACGGCGGGCCTCCGCCCCGCCCCGGCCAGCCGGTCCAGCAGCGCCGCCCGCTCGGCGCCGAAGACGGGGTCGGCCTGGTACTCGCCGTGTCCCAGGATCGGCGCGGGCAGCGGGTGCTCCATGCTGCGGCCGTAGTGCAGCGGGTCCTTCAGCGGACCGCGGTCGACCGGCGGGGCGCCGTCCCCGCCGTCCCCGCCGACCAGCACCGGGCCCCCGATCGGGTCGGTGAGCCGCCACAGGTTCCGCCAGCAGTCCACCTCCCCCGCCAGCGCGTTCAGCGGGCCGGGACCGAAGCAGGCCGGGAACCAGCGCCCGTAGAGCCGCTCCAGCGGGGAGCCGTAGGTGAGCAGCGCGACCCGGCCGCGGGTGGCCGGGTCGAGCTGCCAGACGGCCGCGGCGGCCAGCACACTGCCCTGGGAGTGCCCGGAGATGACCAGCCGGCCGCCGGTGAGCCCGGTCCAGGCGTACATCCGCCAGGTCAGGTCCGGCACCGCGCGCTCGGCGTAGCAGGGCGGCGCGAAGGGGTGCGCGGCGCGCGGCCAGAAGGTGCCCACGTCCCACAGGATGCCGACGGTGCGGCGGGCGGCGGCGTCGCGGTAGGCGCGGCGGCCCATCGCCACCAGCAGCAGCACCATGGCGCCCATCAGCCAGGAGCCGAGTGACTGGACGGTGTCGGCGAGCGCGGGCAGCGGGCCGGGCCAGGTGTCCGCGGCAGGTCCGGGCGGGGTCCCGGTGAGCGCGGCGCCCGCCAGTGCGCCCGTCCCCAGCAGCAGGGTGGCGGCGGTGACGGCGGCGGCCAGGGCGGGCGTGGAGTCGGTCAGCCGGGCGCGGGCGACGGCGCGGGCGATCCGTCTGCTGCGGGAGACCGATTCGCGCCGCTCCCCCTCGTAGGAGCCGACGACGCCCGGGGCGATCCGGCGGCAGAGGTGCCACGTCCGCGCCGCGGCGTACCCCGCGAAGACCACCACGACCAGCAGCAGCACGGGGATCACCGCGGCCTGCCAGCTCAGCAGCACCGGCGGCCCGGCGACGGCGCCGCCGGCCACCCCCGGGGTGCCGCCCCGGTCCAGCCAGTCCGCGACCCGCTGGGCGGTCCCGCCGGTCAGCACCCCGCCCAGACCGCACGCGAGTAAGGCGGCCGCGGCGCCGCCGAGTCCGCCCATGGCGCACCGCCCCGCGCAGCCCTCCGGCGGCGCGGCCCGGTGCAGTACGCAGGCGGTCCCGGCCAGCGCGGTCACCAGCACGCCCTGCAGCAACATGAGCCACGCGAACACCCCGGTGCCGGGCAGCCGGGCCGCGGCGGACCACTCCGGGCGGGACCAGGCGGCGTACCCGGCGACCAGTGCCAGCACGCCCAGCGCGGCGCCCGGCAGCACCTTCGACGCCCACCGGTCGGTCCGTTCGTCCGGTTCCGCCTCGGTGCGGCCCCGGCGCGCCACGACCACCACGACCGCCGCCCAGCCCGCCGCGACCGCGGCGGCCAGTGTCCAGCCCCAGACGGCCGCCGCCCCTCCCCCGCCGGGCCGCCGGTCGTGTCCGAGGGCGGGGACCAGCAGGGCGGCGGCCACCGTCAGCAGTCCGGCGGCGGTGTGGGCGGCGCGCAGCCGGGACACCAGCCGGCGGCCGTACCAGAAGCCGGGCAGGGACAGCGCGGGCCGCTCACCGCCGGGCAGCGGCCGGACGGGGCCCGGCGGGCGCGGCGGCGGCGAGGCGGACTCGTAGGCGCTCCAGGTGCGGTGCGACAGCCACCACAGCAGCGCGGTGAGCGCGACGGGCGCCGCCGCGGCGAGGACGAGCCGGCGGCCGGGCTGCGCCCACCAGCCCCCGGTGAGCGGCCCGAGCCAGGGCTTGCCGGCCGCGCAGTGCTCGGCGGCGGCGCACTGCCAGGCCACCAGGTCGAGTGCCACCTCGCAGGCGGCCGCGGTGAGCAGCACGGTCAGGGAGAGGGCCACCAGGCGGACCAGGACGTCGTAGAGCCGCTGGGCCGCGTGGCGGGCGGGAGCGGCGGGCCGCATCCAGTGGGCGATGTTGGCGACCATGAACGGCAGCAGGAGCAGCCACAGGGCGCGGGCGCTGTTGCCGGAGGTGAGGTTGGACCAGCAGTACGCCTCGGGGATCGGCCGGCCGGCGTCCTCCCCGGCGCCGTCCGGGTGCCGGCCGCGGTGCTGGTGCTCCGGACGGCGGCTCTCGGCGTCCGCGTCGGCGGTGCGGCGGTGGATGCCCGCCGTGTCGTCGCCGGCGATCCGCACGGTGCGCGGATCGCCGAGCATCTCCTGCGGTGTGGTGCCTCCGACGCCGTGCACGAGGAGTTCCAGCGCCGGTGCGCCGGAGGCCCGGAACGCGCCGGGTGTACCGGGTGTGCTGGCCGGTGTTCCCGGCCGGTTCTCCGCCACGCTGCCCCCAGGTGTGTGCCGTGTGCGCCCCGCGTGCCGCCGGTTCCAGGATGGCGGCCGCGGCGGTCCGTCCGCAGCCCGACCGGCGGACCCGGGCGTCACAATCGTGCCTCGGGGACGGCCCGTGCGCCGTGGAAGGATGGGGCCGAACAGTTGCCCGTACGACTGCCCCGTACGACGCGCTCCGTACGACGCCCGCAGACGAGAGAGGACGGTCCAGCAGGTGAGCGACAACCACAACCTCCTGGCGGAGCAGCGTCGTGCGCTCATCCTGGAGGAGGTCAGGCGCCGCGGCGGGGTGCGGGTCAACGAGCTGACCCGCAGACTGAACGTCTCCGACATGACGGTGCGCCGGGACCTGGACGCGCTGGCCCGGCAGGGTGTGCTGGAGAAGGTGCACGGCGGCGCGGTGCCGGTGTCGGGAGCGAGCACCCACGAACCGGGTTTCGAGGCGAAGTCGGCGCTGGAACTGGGCGCCAAGAAGGACATCGCGCGGACGGCGGCGTCGATGGTGGCCCCGGGTGGCGCCATCGCGCTGTCGGGCGGGACGACGACGTACGCCCTGGCCCAGCATCTGCTGGACGTCCCGGAGCTGACGGTGGTGACCAACTCGCTGCGGGTCGCGGACGTCTTCCACGCCGCGCAGCGCGCGGACGGCGGCCCGCGCGGCGTCCCCGCGGGCGCGGCGACCGTGGTGCTCACCGGCGGGGTGCGCACCCCGTCCGACTCCCTGGTGGGGCCGGTGGCGGACGCGGCGATCCGCTCCCTCCACTTCGACGTGCTGTTCCTGGGGGTGCACGGGATATCCACCCGGGCCGGGCTGTCCACGCCCAATCTGGCCGAGGCCGAGACCAACCGCCGGCTGGTGCGCTCCGCGCGCCGGGTGGTGGTGGTCGCGGACCACACCAAGTGGGGGACGGTGGGGCTGAGTTCGTTCGCCTCGCTGGCCGAGGTGGACACCCTGGTGACCGACGGCGGGATGCCGGAGGCGGTCCGCGCGGAGATCCGTGAGCAACTGCCGGAACTGGTGGTGGCGGGCACGGACCGGGAGGCGCGGGGGGAGCTCTGAGCCCTCGGGGGCCGAAGCGGGCTCCGGGGGCTCCGGGGGTTTCGGGAGGGGACCGGCCGGGAGGTGCGCACGGGGCGCCTGCCGGGACCGTACGCGCGGTGTCCCGCGGGGCCGCCGCCCGAAGGCCCCGCGGAGGACTGCCCGCGCTCTGGCGCACCGGCGGGGAGGCGTGCAGACTTTCTGAGCAGGGGCACCCGGTGGGGGTGGCGCCGAGGACGGTCCGCGCGACCGCGGGCCGGCGGTGACGAGAGGGGAGGCGGTGCGCCGTGGCGGAACCCGAGTTCAGTGCCACCGGTGTACGGATCGCGCGGTGGCTGCGTTCGCTCACCCGGGCCGGGCAGGTCGTCGTCCGCGACGGCCGGCTGGTGCTGCTGACCAGCTACGGCCGGGAGATCGACAGCGCGCCGGTGGAACAGGTCCGGATCAGCGGACCGTGGTACGCCACCGCCGACCTGGCGATGGCGACGCTCAACGGCAACCGGTACGCACTGCGGCTGAAGGGGCAGATGCGCGACGCCCTCGTGGCCACGCTGCGCCGGTCCCGCGCCGGCCGCGGGCCGCAGGTCGCGGCGGAGCCGCGGGCCGCCGTCGGCCGACCGGTCCACCGGCCGGCCGGCCGGTAGTCGGCGCGAGTCCTTCACTCCTCGAGAAACGCCCGACTTGCACGCTTTTGTGACGTGAATCACGCTGATGCTGTGTCACAGCGGCCGTCAGCACGCTTGACGCGCTCTCCGTCGTCCGGACCCTCAACCGCCATCAGGGAGCCGCAGTCGTGATCAGCCACCCCAGCACGTCCGACCGGCAGCGGACGGTGGAGTTCCAGGCCCTGCCCACGCGGACCGACCAGGTCCGCAGGATCGTCTCCGCCCAGCTGCGCTACTGGAAACTGGACGGCCTCGTCCGTCCGGCCGCCCTCGGTGTCACCGAGCTGCTGGCCAACGTCCACCGGCATGTGGCCCCGGACCGGCACTGCACCGTGGAGATCGCGCTGCGTCCCGGCCGGGTGACCGTCTCCGTACGCGACCACGATCCGAACATGCCTCCCCTGCACCCCTCGGGAGTCCTCGCCACCCACGGGCGCGGGCTGGCCCTGGTGGCGGCGGTCAGCGACAGCTGGGGCATGCGGATCCAGCGCGACGGCACCGGCAAGGTGGTGTGGTTCACCCTGCCGGTGCCGGTTCCGGTTCCGGCGCGGACAGCGGCACCGGGGAGGCGGGCGGGGGCGCCGGACGGGACGCCGCGCCAGGAGCCGCTGCCGTCGCCCGCACCGCTGCCCGCGCCGGAGCCGCTGCCCCGGCCGGATCCGCTGCCGCGCGGCCGTGTCTCCGCTCCCGCGGCCCCGGCGCCCGCGGCGGCTTCGGCGGCAGGGACGACGGTCGCCCCCGTCGCGCACCTCTGACATCCCCCGGCACCGCCGCGGAGATGTCCCCGCGGACGGCGCGCCGCCGTCGCGCCGCGGCCCACCGTCCGGCCGGGGCCTCCGGTCCGGACCGCGGTACCGGCCCGCCGGGCAGGGTCCGCACCGCGGCAGGTACCGCGGGGTTCCCGTACGAGCGGACGGCCCGGTTCGGCCCCCGGTGTCACCGAGGACGGCGCCCGGCTGCCGGGCCGGGAGCCTCCGGAGAAGTCCGGCCGCACGCCGCGGGACTTCCCGCCGGCACTGCCCCGAGCCCGGCCGGCGGCGCGTTCCCGGTGCTCACAGGTCCCGTCGCATGCACACCCTCGGCCACTGGTCCAGGCCGTGGGCGGCCTCCCGGCTGCGGATCGCCCGCAGCCCGGGAGTGAGTTCGGCGGGTGCCAGCCTGCGGAAACCGCAGCGCTCGTAGTACGGGGCGTTCCACGGCACCTCGGCGAAGGTGGTCAGGGTCAGCGCGCCCTCGCCGCGGGCAGCCGCCTGCCGCGCGAGATGGTCGATCAGCGCCCGGCCGATACCGCGCCGGGCGCTGCCGGGGTGCACGGACACCTGCTCCACGTGGGTGTTGCCGTCCACCGGATCCGCCAGCAGATAGGCCACGGGACGGTCACGGGGGTCCGCCGGGTCGGCCGCGACCCACAGCCGCCCGTCCGCCGCGTACTCGCGCAGTGTGCCCAGGGACGGGGGCTCGTCGTCGGCCACGGCGTCCATGCCCAGTTCGCGGAAGCAGCCGCCCGCGGCCCGCTCGACCTCCCGCAGCAGGGGGAGGTCGCCGCCCCGGCCCGGGCGCACCCGGACCGGCGGCACGGGCGGTACTGGCGGCAGGGGCTGCGCGGTGTCCACCGGCTCATCCTGACAGCGCCGCCGCCGGGTCGTCCAGGACCGGTTGCCAGGCCAGCTCGGCCGCGCCCACCAGGCTGCTGTGCTCCAGTTCGCAGGCCAGCACCGGCACGCTGCCGCTGCGCCCCCACAGGCTGCGCTCCGCGATGACCGCGTGCAGCCGCTCCGCGTCCGCCTCCAGCAGGGCCCGGTGCAGCCCGCCGAGGATGATCCGGTCCGGGTTGAGGATGTTGACCAGCCCGGCCAGCCCCAGACCGAGCCGGTCGATGAGCAGCCCGGCGGCGTCGCGTACGGCCGGGTCGGTGGCGTACTCCGTGCGGAGCAGTTCCATGGCCCGGCTCAGCAGCCCGGTCTCCGGGCCCGGTTCCCGTCCGGCGGCCTCCAGGAAGGCCAGCGGATCGGTCTCCACGTCCAGACAGCCCCGGCCGCCGCAGTGGCAGGCCCGGCCGTCCGGGTCCACGGTCAGGTGGCCGACCTCCAGGGCCAGGCCCGCGCTGCCGGTGTGCAGCCGGCCGTCGAGGACCAGCGCACCGCCCACACCGCGGTGCCCGGTGGCCACGCACAGCAGGTCGCGGGCGCCCCGCCCGGCGCCGTGGCGGTGCTCGCCGAGGGCGACGAGGTTGATGTCGTTGGCGGTGTGGCCGGTGGCGGGCACCTTCCCCGACGGACCGGGGACGCCGGCGTCGGCCAGGCAGCGGGCGAAGATCTCCCGGACGGGCGCGCCCGGGGGCCAGGCCAGGTGCAGCGGGTTGAGGGCGGTGCCCTCGGGCTCGGCGACCGCGGAGGGCACCGCCAGGCCGGCCCCCAGACAGCGCCGTCCGGTCCCGCGCAGCAGCCGGGCCCCGGCCGCCACGACCTCGGTGAGCACCTGGGCCGGGTCGGCCTCCACCGTCACGGCGCCGGGCGCGGTGGCGACGATCCGGCCGCCGAGCCCGACCAGGGCGGCCCGGAAACCGTCGGCGTGCACCTGGGCGGCCAGGACGACGGGCCCCTCGGGATCGACCGACAGCCGGTGGGAGGGGCGGCCCTGGGAGCCGGAGGCGGCGGCGGGCCGGGAGTCGACGGTGATCAGCCCGAGCGTCTCCAGTTCGGCGGCCACGGCCCCCGCGGTCGCCCGGGTCACACCGAGTTCCGCGGTGAGCACCGCACGGGTGGGCGCCCGTCCGGTGTGCACCAGTTCCAGCGCCGGACCGAGGGCGCTGCGGCCTCTCTCCAGCCTTGTCGTACGCGTCGGGGTCACGACCCCATTCTGGCTTTGTGTCGCCCTCGAACAAAGTCGGCCGGTCCACTCGCCGGAACCACGCGCTGTCACACTGTTGCCCGTGGAGATCGACCGTCACCTCGAAGTCCTGGAGGCGGAGGGCGAATTGCTGCTCACCGCGGCGCTGCGGGCGGGATGGGACGCCCAAGTCCCCACCCTGCCCCGGCTGGCGGGTGCGGGACCTGGTGGCCCACCAGGGCATGGTCCACCGCTGGGCGGGCACCGTCGTCGCCGGGCGGCACCCGGCAGGCATCCCGGCGCCGCGGTAGGACATGCCCGACGACCGGCTGCCGGGCTGGTTCGCCGAGGGCCACCGGAGGCTGCTGAGGATCCTGCGGGAGGCACCCCCCGACCTGGCGTGCTGGACCTTCCTGCCCGGCTCGCCCACCCCGCGCGCCTTCCGGGCACGGCGCCAGGCCCATGAGACGACGGTTCACCGCGTGGACGCCGAACTGGCCTCGGGCCCGGCCCCCGGCCGGATCGGCCCGGCCTTCGCCGCCGACGGGATCGACGAACTGCTGACCGGCTTCCACAGCCGCCCCAAGAGCCGGCTGCGCCACGTCCCGCCCCGGGTGCTGCGGGTGACGGCCCCCGGGGCCGCGCCGTGGACCCTGCGCCTGTCCCGGGAGCCGCCGCGGGTGAGCCGGGAGGACGGCATCCCGGCGGACTGCGTGATCGGCGGCCCGGCCGAGGTCCTCCACCTGGCCCTGTGGAACCGGTGGCCGCACGGCGGTGCGCCCGCCGGGGAGGTGACCGTCGAGGGGGACGCGGAGCTCGCCGCGCTGTGGCGCACCGCCGCCGCGGTCCGGTGGGACGACTGAAGCGTGAGGGGCACGTGAGGGGTACGTGACGGGCACGGTGTCCGGTCACCCGGTCCGGCGGGAGCCCGGCCGGGCCTCCCCGTGAACCGCCGGGGCGTCCCCTCTCGTACGTGCTGTCGGTGCGGTCGCGCTCCCGCGGTCCGCCGGAGGATCCGCCGGAACGGCTTCCAGGCCGTACTCTCATAGGGCAGCGAGGGAGGGCACATGGCTGAGGGTCTGCGATTCGAACTGCTCGGTCCGCTGCGAGCCTTGCGCGGCGGGACCGAGATACCGCTGGGACCGCCCCGGCAGCGGGCGGTGCTCGCCGTCCTGCTGCTCCAGGAAGGGCGGCCGATGCCGTACGACGCGCTGGTGAGCGCGGTCTGGGGCGGCGAACCGCCGTCACACGTGCGGAACCTGGCACAGAAGTACATCTCCGGTCTGCGCCGGGCCTTCGCGGCCGCGGACGGCGGCGCCTCGGCACCGGAACTGGTGTGGACCGGCAGCGGCTACCGTCTGGAGAACGCGGCGATCGACGACCTGGCGGAGCGGCGGACGCTGCTGCGCGCGGCGCTGGCCGCCCGCGAGTCGGGGGATCTGCGCCGGGCGGGCGCGCTGGCGAAGGAGGCGGAGGAGCTGTGGCGGGGCGAGTTCGCCGAGGGCCTCACCGGTCCCTACCTGGCCGGTGAGCGGCGCCGCTGGGCGGAGAAGCGGCTGATGGTGCTGGAGACCCGGCTGGAGGGCGATCTGGAGCTGGGCCGGTACCACGAGTGCCTCCCCGAACTGACCCGGCAGGTGGTCGAACACCCGTTGCGGGAACGGCTGGTGGGCCTGCTGATGCTGGCCCTGTACCGCAGCGGCCGGCCTTCGGACGCACTGCTGGCGTACGAGGAGGCCCGGGGCCGGATCGCGGAGGAGATGGGCTCGGAGCCGGGCCCGGCACTGCGCGAGCTGCACGGGCGGATCCTGCGCCAGGATCCCTCGCTGCTGCCCGCCTCGGCCCTGGCCTCCTGAGCCCGGGGCCGTCTCGCGGGGAGGGACCTGGGGGCGGCCCCCGTCGGCCGGGTGCGGTGAGCCGTGGGGCAGCACGTACTCGTGCGGACGGTCCAGGATCCACCGGTGTACGGCCCGGCAGACCGACCGCCGGGCGGCACGCCTCGTCCCTGACGGCCGGGGCCGTCCCGCTGCGGGCTCGCGCCCCGGCTTCCCCGACCGCAGCCCCGGGCCGGTGCGCCGCTCCCGGACCGCCGCACCGGACGGGAAGCGGCACTCCCGCGGACCGGGGCCGCTCAGCGGTCCATCGCCTCCAGGGCGCGCCGGGCGAGGGGGTGGGTGCGGACGAGTTCCCCGAGGGTGGTCGTCCCCCGGGTGACCTTCGCGAAGGCGCTCCAGGCGGGGCGGAAGCCGGTGAGGACCGCGTGCAGCGTCCCGGGACGCCTGGCGAAGACCGCGTGCAGTCTGCCGCCCACCCCCATCTCCACGCCCAGGCCCGACTTGACGGCGAAGGCGTAGTTGAGGGCCTGGCGGCGGGCTTCCACCGCGTCGTGCGCCTCGGCGATCCGCACCGCCCACTCCCCCGCCAGCCGTCCGGAGCGCAGGGCGAAGGAGATGCCCTCCCGCGTCCACGGCTCCAGCAGGCCGGCGGCGTCACCGCAGACCAGTACCCGGCCGCGGGTCAGCGGGGAGTCCGCCGAGCGGCAGCGGGTGAGATGGCCCGAGGAGATCTCCGGCTCGAAGCCCGCCAGCCCGAGACGGGCGATGAAGTCCTCCAGATAACGCTTGGTCGCGGCGCCCTCGCCGCGGGCGGAGATCACCCCGACCGTGAGCGTGTCCCCCTTGGGGAACACCCAGCCGTAGCTGCCCGGCAGCGGTCCCCAGTCGATGAGGACACGGCCCGCCCAGTCCTCCGCAACCGACGGCGGCACCGGGATCTCGGCCTCCAGGCCGAGATCGACCTGGTCGACCTTCACCCCGACATGGGCTCCTATCCGGCTGGCGCTGCCGTCCGCGCCGACCACGGCACGGGCCAGCACCGTCCGGCCGTCGGCGAGCATCACGGCGACGGTGCGCCGGTCGGGGACGGCAGGGCCGTGCTGCTCCACCCGGCTGACCGTGACCCCCTCCCACAGCTCCGCGCCCGCCTTCCGCGCGGCCTCCACCAGCGCCTGGTCGAAGTCGGGCCGGTTGACCAGGCCGAACAGCATGGTCCGGGAGCGGCGGGTACGGGTGAACCGGCCGTCCAGCGAGAAGGTCACCGCGTGCACCCGGTCGCGCAGCGGAAGCTCGAAGCCGGGCGGCAGGGCGTCCCGGGAAGGGCCGATGATGCCGCCGCCGCACGTCTTGTACCTCGGCAGCCGGGCCTTCTCCAGCAGCAGGACCCGCCGTCCGGTGACGGCCGCGGCGTACGCCGCCGAGGCGCCGGCCGGCCCCGCCCCCACCACGACGACGTCCCACACCGGTTCCCGGCCGTCGTCCCGCTCGTCGTTCCGCCCGCCCGCGCCCTCGGCGTTCTGGCTGCTCACGTGTGTTACCGCTCCCGCTCGACCGCTTCCGGATACCGCCGCATCCTAGTGCCGCGTCAGCCAAGGTTCACCCCGCTCACCGCCCTGGCCCGTGCTCGCCGCGCTGACCGAAAGCCCAGGTAGGACCGACTACATACGGCTTCCGGCCGCTTTGCGGCCCCACCCCTCGGCCCGGAGCCCGGGGAGGTCTCGGCTGACGCGGCACCCGCGACCCGCACCCCGGGACGTGAGGTACGGACGGCGGCCGCCCGTCGTCACCCGCCGTGTTCCGGCATGTGCCGAAAGCGCCGCCGGAAGTGTCGTCGGCGTGTGACCGGCTATCCGGAAGAAAGAGGCACCGAAGCACCGGGACGTCGATGCGCCGACGTGTCGGTCCGCCCGCCCGCGCCGACGCATGAGAGGGCAGCCGCCATGTCCCACAGCCCGCCGCAGACCACAGCCGCCCACCGGACCGCCGGTCCGCCTGACCGGCGCCCGCCGCCGGGCGGCCGGCGGCGGGCGGCACGCGACCTGCGGTGGCTGCTCCTGGTGACCTGCGCCGTGCCGGTGGCGGGGTCGGCGGCCGACTTCGCGCTGCTGGCCGGTGCGCCGGCGGACGGCTGGTCCGGCGCGGTGCTCCCCTGGCTCCGGCTGCTCTGCTCGCTGGCCACCGGCTGCTGGCTGGCACGTCTGGTGGCGGACCGCACCGGGGCGCACCCGACCCGTCCGCCCGTACGGGCTCCGAAACGCGCCCCGGGACGGGGACGGGGACGGGGCGGGCTGAGGGCGGTGCTCGCCCTGACCGTGCTCGCCGGCGCCGCCCGGTCCGTGGATCTGGTACGGGCCGGTGAGGCGCAGAGCGCGGTGGGCGGCGTGGCCACCACCGTCCTGCTGGCCTGGCTCTGCGGGGAGCTGGCCGTCTCGCACGGCGTGGGATGGCGGGGCCTGGGAGTGGCTCCCCCCGGCGCCCGCACCCCCCAGGGACGGCTGACGGCCGTACTGGTCTTCGGAGCCGTCTTCGTCCTCGCCTACACCACGGTCGTCTGGATGGCCCATCTCCAGGTGAGCCTGCCGGCGGCCGCCCCCTGGCTGCCGGTGCTGCACGAGGCGCAGAGCTCGGCGCTGGGATGGCGCGGCCCGGCGGACATGGTGGCCAACGTCCTGTTCACCGGCGTCGCCGAGGAGATGGTGCTGGTCGGCGCCGTCATCGCGCTGGGCCGTGCCGCGGGCCGGCCGCTGTGGGTCCTGTGCGCGCTCAGTCTGCTGCTGCGGGTGGCGGGGCACCTGTACCTGGGGGTGCCCGGGGCGGCGCTCGTCCTGCTGGGGGCCTGCTCGCTCTTCCTGTACCTGCACCGCGGCCGGCTCGTCCCGCTGGTCGCCGGGCACATCGCCTACGACCTGGCGGCCACCCTCGCGCCCTCCCCCGAGGCGCTGAGCACCTGGGTCCTGGGCGTCCTGCTGGGGACCGGCGCGGCGTTCGCCGCCTGGCTCCACTGGTTCGCCCCCGCCGGATCCGGGACGGCACGGTCCCGGCCGCCGGGCCGGCCACACGGCCGGGAGACCGCCGCCCGGCCCGCCCGGCCCGCCCGCACCGGAGAACTCCGCTGACGCGGCGTCGGACCACACCCGGCCGGGACCGGGGTTTGAGGCCCCGCCGCCGGGGGACTCCGCACTGCCGGTCCGACCCGCCGCGGTGCCCTGAGGGGCCGTCACGACGGGACGGTACCGCCGGTCGGCGGACACGGGGGCGATGCCGTTGCCGTCGGCGGCCCGTACGCGTATGACGGAAGGCAGCAAAGGTGGCATTCGTTTCGTAAACCCCCGAGGAACCAGGCACCAGCGGGCCCGTCCGCCGTCGGCGGACGGGCGTACACGCGCCGGGCGGGGAAACACCTCCGGCCGCGGCCGGAGCCGGTGGGTCGAGAGGACGCGGGTCAATGACGCTACAGACAGAGCAGCCCCGGCAGGGGGAGACGCGCAAGCGGAGCCGAGGTGCGGTGGCGGTCGGCTGGCTGACCACCACCGACCACAAGAAGATCGGCTCCCTCTACCTCATCAGCTCCTTCGTCTTCTTCACGTTCGGCGGGCTGCTGGCACTGCTGCTCCGGGCCGAACTGGCCCGCCCGGGGACTCAGATCCTCAGCAACTACCAGTACAACCAGGCGTTCACCATGCACGGCCTGATCATGCTGCTGGTGTTCGCCACCCCGCTGTTCGCCGGTTTCGCGAACTGGATCATGCCGCTGCAGATCGGCGCGCCCGATGTGGCGTTCCCGCGGCTGAACATGCTCGCCTACTGGTTCTACTCCTTCGGCTCCCTCATCGCGGTGGCCGGCTTCCTCACCCCGGGCGGCGCCGCCAGCTTCGGCTGGTTCGCCTACACCCCGCTGAGCAACGCCGTCCACAGCCCCGGGGTCGGCTCCGACATGTGGATCATGGGGCTGGCGCTGTCCGGCTTCGGCACGATCCTCGGCGCGGTCAACTTCATCACCACGATCATCTGCATGCGCGCGCCCGGTATGACGATGTTCCGGATGCCGATCTTCACCTGGAACGTGCTGCTGACCGGTGTGCTGGTGCTGCTCGCCTTCCCGGTGCTGGCCGCCGCGCTGTTCGCGCTGCAGTCGGACCGGACGTTCGGCTCCCACATCTTCGACCCGTCCAACGGCGGCGCGCTGTTGTGGCAGCACCTGTTCTGGTTCTTCGGGCACCCCGAGGTGTACATCATCGCGCTGCCGTTCTTCGGCATCGCCTCGGAGGTCATCCCGGTCTTCAGCCGCAAGCCGATCTTCGGCTACATCGGCCTGATCGGCGCGACGATCGCCATCGCGGGCCTGTCGATCACCGTGTGGGCGCACCACATGTACGTCACCGGCGGTGTGCTGCTGCCGTTCTTCGCCTTCATGACGTTCCTGATCGCGGTGCCCACCGGAGTGAAGTTCTTCAACTGGCTCGGCACGATGTGGAAGGGCTCGCTGTCCTTCGAGACGCCGATGCTCTGGACGATCGGCTTCCTGATCACCTTCCTGTTCGGCGGTCTGACCGGTGTCATCCTGGCCTCCCCGCCGCTGGACTTCCACGTCTCCGACAGCTACTTCGTGGTGGCGCACTTCCACTACGTGGTCTTCGGCACGGTGGTCTTCGCGATGTTCGCCGGCTTCCACTTCTGGTGGCCGAAGTTCACCGGGAAGATGCTCGACGAGCGGCTCGGCAAGATCACCTTCTGGACGCTGTTC
>NZ_PGGW01000052.1 GCF_002794255.1 Streptomyces carminius | reverse complement strand
CCGGCCGACGACGTGGCCCTGCTGGTGGCCCGGGTGCGGGCCCTGCCCGAGGGGGCCACCGCCGCCTGGCGGTTCACCGCCGACCCCACCGTCGTCGCCCGCGCCCGCCAACTGGCCACCGACCGGCTCACCGGCTGGGGACTGGAGGAACTGACCTTCACCACCGAGCTCATCGTCAGCGAACTGGTCACCAACGCCGTCCGCTACGCCGGCTCGCCCGTCGAACTGCGCCTGATCCGCGACAAGACACTGATCTGCGAGGTCTCCGACCCCAGCCAGACCCAGCCCCACCTGCGCCGCGCCCGCCTCACCGACGAGGGCGGCCGCGGCCTGTTCCTCGTCGCCCAGCTCGCCCACCGCTGGGGCAGCCGCTACACCGCCTCCGGCAAGACCATCTGGACCGAACAACCCCTGCACGCGGCCCCCGGAACGCCGTCACCGGACCTGTTCTGAGCCCGCCCGGCGCATCCCGCACAGGTGTTTGTCGTCCGCTCAGCCGTTCCAGGATCCTCCAGCCGTAACGCCCTCTTGAGCAACAGATCCGGCCATTACCGGTGAACCGGCGCTTGTCGGCACCGACACGGCGGTACAACCGTGAAGCGGTGCACAGTCGTGAGCGGCCATGAGGAGACCACGAGTGCTGTCCGAGGAACTGTGGCGCGAAATGGTGGCCCAAGGGACAGCACGGCGGTTTCCGGCCCGGAGTGTGCTGCTGCGGCAGGGAGCGCCGGGAACCCATCTCCTGGCGCTCACCGAAGGACTCGTCAAGGTCGTACGGCACGAGCGCTGCGGCGGCGTGACACTGCTCGCCTTCCGCGGACCGGGGGATCTTCTCGGGGAGACATCGGTGTTCGACGGAGGCACCAGGATCGCCGATGTCGTCTCCCTCAGCTCCTGCACGGCAGTCGTCCTCGACGCCCGCCGGTTCCGTCTCTTCGTCGAGGAACACGGGGTGGCCATGGAACTGGTGCGGCAGGCGCTGGACCGGCTGCGCGAGTCGGACCTGTACCGCGCCGAACTGCTGACCCTCCCCCTGATCGCCCGGCTGGCCCGGACCCTCATCCGGCTGGCGGCCCTGGCCTCGCCCGCGGAGGGCGCGACGCGGACACCGCTCAGGCTCTCCGGCCTGACCCAGGAGGAACTCGCCCAGTCCGTCGGCGTCACCCGCAACGCGCTGGGCGCCGGGCTGCGGCGGCTGCGCGGGGAGGGGGCGGTGGAGACCGCCCGCAGAGCCGTCGTGATCCGGGACATGGAAGCGCTACGCCTGCTGGCCGCGGCGGACTGACCCCCGGCCGCAGGACCGCGGCAGTGTGACCGGCCTCACCGGCCGAGCGCACTGCGCTGTGCATTCGCCTCCGCGATTCCCGCAGATGCTCGTTGGCGGCCGAAGGAAAGCCCTCAGGCCGATACCTGTACGCATTCGCACACTGACTCGCACACTGAAAGGTCAACCATGCCCACGGCTGTGCCCATGCCCAGACCATGGTCGGAGAGCCGCCCGCTGCCGGGCTACCGCGCCCTCCTGGCCGTCGACGCCAAGGACTTCACCGGCCTCCCCGCCATACTGCACGCCCCGGTGAGCCGGCTGATCCCCGAACTCGTCGACACGGCGCTCGACCAAGCCGGGCTGACCGGCCTGAAGGACGCCAAGCGGTTCCCGGCGAGCACCGGGGACGGCATCGTCTTCGGTTTCGACCCCGAGCAGCTGCCCTTCGTCGTCTCACCGCTTCTGCGGGTGCTCGACGAGGTGCTCAGCCGGCACAACTCCCAGCAGGGCGGCGCGCGCATCCGGCTGCGGGCCAGCGTCCACGTCGGCCCGCTCCCCGACTCCGGCGCGCCGGGCGACGGCAACGGGAAGCCGCGCAACGACACCCACCGGCTGCTGGACTCCCGGCCGGTCAAGGCCGTCCTCGCCGCCGCCAGTGAACACACCACCCACCTGGCCGCGATCATCTCCGACCGCGTCCACGAGGACGTGATCCTCGGCGGCTACACGGGCCTGCACCCCGACCACTGCGTCGAGGTGCCCGCCACCGTCGAGGGCAAGTCCTTCGCCCAGCGGGCGTGGCTGTACGTGCCCTCGCCCTCCGGGAACCTCCTCGCCGCCGGGGTCATGTCCTCCGGCGAGGACTCCCGGAACCCCGAGAGCTCCAGGAGCGGGAGCACCGGTCCCGAGCGGCCGTCGGTCGTGTACCGGGACAACTCCCAGCAGGTCGAGGGCATCGGCGTCCTGGGCAGTGTCGAAGGCGGCATCTCCTACCAGGGCCCCACCGCCTACCGCGCGGACAACCAACACTGGGGAAGCGGAGACAACGTCTCCGGCACCAAGCACGTCGGCGGTACGGAGGAGCGGCGATGAGCACCGGAGACGACGCGCCGGCCCCGGCGGCCCGCCCGGCCCCGGCCGGCGTCTACGAGGGCAACCAGCAGGACGTGCGGGGAGTCGGCGTAACGGGAAACGTCCACGGCAGCATCTACTACAACGTCCTGCCCACCGCCGACGACGCGACGGCCGAGGTGCTCAGGCCCCGCTTCCGGGAGGGCCCCTACCCCGCCCGGGATGTCGAGGAACGGCTGCGGGCCTTCGTGGAGCCCCCCTCGTTCCCGCAGTGCCGCAAGATACTGGACCGCCGCGTCCTGCTACTGCGCGGGGATGGCGGCACCGGCACCGGCACCGCCGCCTTCGCGCTGCTGCGCGAACGGCACGGCGCCGACGGCATCACCGGGCTGGACACCGGGCAGGACCTGACCCGCTGGTCCCCGTCGGCCGCACGCGGCTACCTCCTCCAGTGGCTCGAACCGGACGTCGCGGAGAACCTGAGCGAGGTCGCCCTCAACGCGCTGGACGACCGGCTGAGGGGAATCGGCGCCCACCTGGTGGTCACCCTGAGGAGGGAGTCGCCGCTGCCGCACGGTACGGAGAGCCGGCAGGTCCCCCACGTCCCGCCGAGCGCGTACGACGTCGCGCAGAAGCATCTGCGCACCATGGTCCGGACCGGCGGCCTCACCGCCGAGCAGCTCTCCACGGCGCTGTCCCACCTCAACGGGGACGAGTTCAGGGACCACCTCGGTCCCGGAAGCTCCCCGGCCGTCGGCGCCGGTGTCGCCGAGGCGCTGCGCGACGTCGCGTCCGGAACGCGCAACGTGCCGGACGCGGTCGCCGGTCTCCCGAGCAGCGCGGCCGAAACCACCGCGAAGGTGCTGAACGAGGTGCGCGGCAACGCCGACGGGCTGGCGCTCACCGCGGCGGTCGCCCTGCTGGAGAGGCAGGATCGGACCGTGGTCACCCGTTTCGCGGCCCGGCTGCGGCCGGCTCTCGCCGCCCGCACCGGGCAGACCGCACCCGTACCCGGCCCGGAGACGGACCTGCTCGGACGCAGCCTGGAGGAACGGCTGGGCCAGGTGGGGGCCCACACGCTGCCGCGCCGTATCGACAGGGTCGGGGCGTACCGCTACTGGACGCAACCCGTCATGTTCCGGCACAGGTACCAGGCCGACGAGATCCTGCGGCGGCTGTGGCTGGACCACGAGGGAATGGCGGACACGCTCCTGGACGTACTGCGCCAGTCCGCGTACCAGCAGGGGATGGACCTGACCGCGGGCACCGCCCTCGGAAAGGTGCTGTGCCACGCCACCGGGGCGGGCGCACTGGGCCAGCTCTACGGCTTCGCGAGCTCGGACACCCGCTGGCAGCGGCGCCTGGTGGCGTACGCCCTCGGCGAGGTCTCGCAGCACAGCGAGCTGTCGAGTGCGGTGCGCCAGCAACTGCGTCAGTGGAGCCGGTCGCCCAACCCCAACCTGCGCTGCACCGCGGCCGAGACCTGCGCGGGAAGCTTCGGTCTGGCCCACTCCGATCAGGCACTGGGGCTGCTGGACACGGTGCTGGGCGCCCAGCCGTCCGGAACCGACTTCGAACCGCGGCTGCGCAGCGCGGTGTCCTTCGCCCTCGGGGTGCTGCTCAGCGAGCAGGCGAATGACGAGAAGGTTCTCGACCGGCTGGTCCGCTGGCTCACCGCACCGAGCGGTACCCCGCGCCACACGTACGCCGTCTCGGTGCTGGAGTCGCTGGCCTCCGGCGCCTTCCCGGAGCGGAGCCCCCAGGGCGGCCGCAGACTGTCGCTGGCCGGGCTGGTCTGTGAGGCTCCCCGGGCGGTGCTGCCCCTGGTGCTGGCCTCGCTGGACGATCCGGCGCTGTATGACACGGTGGCCAAGGGTCTCCTCGACGCGGAGGCGGCGGCCGAGCCTCAGCGGCTCACTCGGTTCGACTCCTTCTACGCCGCGCTCTCGGAGACGGCCGCGAAGCAGCGTGGCGTCATTCGTTTCGTCCTCTCACGCGTGCACAGCCGCGCCGCCGCACCGGGCGAGGGCCCGGAGGAAGGAGCTCCGGCATGACCGGGCCACTGGTGGAACCGCTGACATCCTCACCGCTGCGCGCCCTGCTGGGGCTGCGCTGGGGATCCCGGGTGGACCGGGCGCTGGTCCTGCTGGCCCGGGACGGCACTGCGAGGGTCGAGCACCCGCAGGGACCGGAGGCCTCCGGCCACCCCCGCCCGGGGGTCGGCGGGGTCCTGCGCCGGGAGTACGACCGGATCGTCTGGGTCTCGCTCACCGAACGACCGGGCTGGGTGAACGTGCCCGTCCGTTCGGAGGGCGCGGGGCCCCGCCCGGTGTCACGGCACGCCGTGACCTGGCGGGTCGTCGACCCGGTCCGGATCATCCGGACCGAGATCCTGGAGGAGGAGGTGACCGAGCGGATCGCCCAGGACGTGGCCCGCCGCACCACCCGGCCGGCGGGCACGGTGGAGGCACCTGATCCCTACCACCAGGACCACGAGATGGAGGACTGGGGCATCGTCTACCGGCTCCGGCGCGCGGTCGCGACGCCTCCCCACCCCGCCGGACCGGCGCTACTCCCGGCCTGGTCCGAGACGGACCGGGAGGCGTACCGCTTCTACCGCGATGCGGTCGCCGAAGGGCCGCGGAGCCTCACGGCCCTGTGGCTGCTGCACCATCCGGAGCAGGCCCGCGAGGTGCTGGAGTGGACGGAGGACCACCGCGACTCGCTGACCGAGCAGAAGTCCTGGGAGGGATCCCTGGCGGCGCTCCTGGCCGGTCTGACCGGAGAAGAGCGGGGCTTCCTCGGCGTCAAGGTGGCCGAGGTGCTCACGGAGATGGGCATCCCCCAGGGACGGGAGGTGCTGGCCCGGGTACGGGAGATCCGCGGGCCGCACGGCAACCACGTGAACGGGAGGCCGTGATGACGGCCGGGACGTCGCTGCTCCGCGGTCTGCGCCGAAGCCGACCGTCCCGGCCACGCACGGCGCCGGCCCCCACGCCGGACACCACCGCGCTGCTGCGCGAACTGGTCGCGCAGAACCAGGCCGAGATCGGCCGTGCCGACGGCAAGGCCGCCGTCCTGCTGGCGGCCGCCGCGTCACTGCTGGGGATGCTGCTGGTGCGGCGTGCCGAGGCCGCCCCGTGGACGGCTCCGCTGTGGTGGACCGCGGTGCTCTCGGCGACCGGGGCGCTGCTGGCCCTGCTCCTGGCCGTGGTACCGCGGCTGGGCAGCATGGTGAGTGGCGGGCCGCCGACCCTGGCGTACTTCGGGGACGTGGTCCGGGCGTCCCGGGAAGGCCGCCTGCCCGCTGTACTGCACGACAGCGTCGGCGCGGCGGAGACCCGGCTGACCCGCGTGCTGCGGGACACCAGCCGGATCGCCTTCCGGAAGAACCAGTGCATCCGCTGGGCGGTTGCCTTCCTGCTGCTCACCGTGCTCACCGCTCTCGGCGTCCTGGCGCCCTGAGATTCCATCCCGATGGGTACCGGAAAGCAGCCGCCTTCCGCCTCGTGTCCGGGCGGAGACCGTACCCGTGGTGCACGGACCGGAACCCCCACCAGTCACCGCCGTCCCCGCCCAGGCGCGCACGCACCGGTCCCGGAGCCCTGAAGCGCCCCGGGCCGGGCACAGGGTTTCGCCTGTGGACAGCCTCAAGGACGAAACCTCGCCCCTGTCCTTCACGTCCTCGCCATGGCGAAGGACAGCACGACGCGGCTGTCCTCCTTGTCGATGGCGTGTCCTTCCGGAAGGGTCACGTCTGCGGTTCCTGCGGGGTGGATGGTCATGTGTGGTGCTGCGGCGCGATCGGCGCTCCAAGCGGCGATGTGGGCGATCAAAGTACGCGCCAGAGCGGCGCCGTCGGGTCCGTACCCCGCCGCACCGAGGCGCGACGGCCGCTCGGGATCTGCGTTGTCGCGTTCGGCGATCAGGTAGGCAAGAGAACTGCCGGAGACGAGGGCGGGGCTGCGGCCGGGGATGGCGGGGCACCGCACTCCTTCATCCAGTGCCTTGCTGGTGACTTCGATGCGGCAGACGGCATCGTCGGAGGCGGTGGCACGCAGCCAGATGCCGTCGAAGGTCTCCTCGCTGCCGACACGGGCTTGCGACCACAGCTCGATGGGCGGTGTGGAGAGCACCTCGGCGAGCTGGTCGGGGCCGACGGGTTGGTCCTGGTCGTGGTGGAGACGGACGGTGCCGTCGGCGAGCTCGGTGGTGCGCTCTCCGGTCTGGCCGATGATGGGGACGAAGCCGCACAGTTCCATGCCGTCGGAGACGAGGGTGTCGCCCTGGCGGGTGAGGGCGACGGAGCGGGCCTGGCCGCGCCAGCGGAGCGGGAGGACGAGTCGGCCGCCGTCGGCGAGTTGCTGCCACCAGGAGGCAGGGACGTCCCAGAGGCCGACGGTGGCGATCATGCGGGTGTAGGGGGCGTGTTGGGGGGCGCCCTTCAGGCCGTCGTGTTCCATGACCCTGACGTGTTCGTAGCCGGTGCGGTTGAGGGCCTGGCGGGCGTGGAGGACGACGCCGGGGTCGATGTCGACAGTGGTGACTTTGCCTTCGTGGCCGACGAGTTCGGCGAGAAGAGCGGCGTTGTAGCCGGTTCCGGCACCGACCTCCAGGATGTGGTCGCCGGGCTGTGGGGCGAGTTGAGCGAGCATCATCGCGACGGTGGACGGCACGGAGGCGCAGGACAGGGCGAGCGGGCCGTCGGGGTTGTCCTTGATGGTGACGGCCCGGTTGGTGTAGGCGTCGGCCGGGTCGAGACCGGGCAGGTGGAGGTCCCGGCGGACGGTGCGCAGGGCCCGCTCGATCGGAGCGGGCAGAGGGCGTTTGGTGATGATCTCGTCCACGAGGCGGTTGCGCAGGTCGTCGAAGGTGGAGGTGTCGTTCACCGTGGCTCTTTCAGTTGAGGAGGAGGCAGGTCTCCCACCCTGTGGCGACAGGGCGGGTGGAGTCGAGGGCGCGGAGTGCGAGGAGGGTTCCCTCGCCACCGGTCAGGAGCCCGGCGGTATCGGGAAGCGCATGCTGCGCCAGGTGGACTGCGAAGCGGGAGCGCAGGAACGGCAGTACGCGTCGGAGTGCGCTGTCCGGAGCGGTGTCGGCGGCGGCCAGGTGGACGGAGAGGCAGAGTCCGGCCCAGCCGTGGCAGGCCGTGGCGTCATCGACACGGGTGAGCTGTTCGGGATCAGCAGCACAGGTCGTGAGGGCGTCCTCGGCCAGGCGTTGTGTGGTCGCGCACGAGCACGCGATCGCTGCGAGCTGTAGGGCGCGCCCGATGCCGGGGGTGCCATAGCACCACGATGGTCTACCAGGACGCTTCGGCGCCGGTGATCTGTTGAGCCACGCGTCGAGGGTGATGGTCTCCGGCCAGGCGGGGCCGCCGTTGGCGAGGTGGTGCGCTCGCTCCTGCAGGAGGCGGCAGCACTGCGTCAGGGCCTGGTACTGGCCGGTCACGGTGTGCCCGGCACGCGCGCTCAGGGCAAGGAGCGCGATAGGCCCGGCGACACCGTGCGCCATGCCGAAGTTGCCGTGCCCGGTCGGCCAGGCGGCGTCGGGCCGACCGCTCGGGCTGTCCGAGGTCCACCAGCCAGGGACTTCCTCACCGTGGAGGATGACCGGCTGTCGGAGGAGCCGCACCAGGTAGCGCAGGACACCGTCGAGGAGTTCTGGGTGTGTGCCTCGGCGCAGGAGGAGTGCGCCCAGTCCGGTCAGGCCGGAGATCAGGTCGTACTCCCGCATGTGCGGTGGACGACCTGCCTCCATGCGGTGATGAGCGTCCGCGAGCCGTGTGCGTACGAGCGTGGCGAGCACGCTGTCGAGGTTGCCGAGGGCGGAGCGGTAGGCCGGGTGGCCGGCCACCTGGAGGACGTAGGCCACGGCCGGTGCCCCGCGATAGAGGCTCGCGCCGGCGGGATGGCTGACGGCCGGTTGTCCGGTCAGAGTCCTTGCGGTGGTGTGCATCGCGTCCCACTGCCCGCTGTCCCGAGCGGCGACCGCCTGGTGGAGCGCGGTTCCGGCGAGGCCGCGGCCCAGGTCGTGCGTGAGGTCGTTCACCGTGTTGCTTCCTGTGCGAGGAGGGAGCGGCATGCTTGCCGGGCGGCGTGGCGGCAGGCTGCCTCGGATTCCCGGTCCGGGCCCATGAGCCGGTTGTGGTGCATGTGCAGCAACGACTCCAGTACCGAGCCGGTCTGCTCGTCGGTGAGGTGGGACCGGTACGTGGCGAGGGTGGTGCGGCGCCGTTCGTACGCGTCGGCCAGGCGGACCGGGCCGTTGGGGCGTGGCGTGAGGGACTCGGTGCGGACGTGGTGCAGCGTCTGGCGGGTGATCCTGAGCAGGACCTTGCCGCGAGCGGGTGTGGTGGCCAGCCGGCGGATGCCTTCCTCCTCGCCGAGGAGACCCCGGGCGATGTCGATCATTCCGAGTGCGCACAGGACATGCCGGCCCAGGCCGGTCAGGTCGGCGAGCGCGTACCGGATCGCGTCGCTGTCGGCGACGAACACGGCCTCGGCGGCCTCCAGGGCCGGTCCGATGCCGTAGCGGCCGAACTCGGGGCGGTAGCCGTCGAAGACGAGCCGGGAGACGAGCGCCTCGTCCCGCAGGTGTGCGGCCCAGCGGGCGACAGTCCGTACCGCTGTGGCCTGCTCCTCCGAGCCGCGCGCCGCGATGCGCAGTCGGAGGTGGTCCTCCTCCTGCCCGGTGCGGTAGCGCACGAACCAGATGCCGGGGGCGCCCAGCGATTCGAGGAGACTGGGCAGGCGGCAGGTGAGGATCTGGTCCATGGCCATCGGGTGGGTGAACAGTTTGGCCTGCACCCACCGCTGCTGGACATCTCCGGGCATCGGCAGCATCCGGTTGGTCACGACCGGGGCCGCTGCCAGATCGGGGTGGGGCAGGGGCGGCAGGGTGGAGGTGAGCGGCAGGGTGAGTTCGTGGGCATGGCCGATCCAGCCGAAGTCCCGCTCGTCCGCAGCTTCGAGCAGCTCGGCGTTGCCGTGGCGCCGTAGGTGGCCGTGCAAGAGCCGTGCGTGCAGTGACTCGTCCAGGTTCAGGCGCAGGGTGCGGTCGTCGTCGCGCAGCTCGACGAGGTTCGGGCACCTCCACGTCCGGGTCCAGCCGCTCAGAGCGTCCTGCCAGGAAGGCTGGAAGGAGTCGGGTGGAAGGTCGGCGGCGGACAGACGCCAGCGGGCCGGAGAGAGGATCGCCTTGCGGTAGCGGACCCGGGGTAGGTACGGCACCCCGGCGGCGAGGGGACCCCAGTCGAACCGGGTCCAGGCGGTGGCGAAGCCGCGCCCGAGAAGGGCGATGAACCGGGCGATCGGCGGCGCCTGCTTCTCCAGGGCGAGCGGGTGCAGAACGACCGGTTCGACGACGCGGCGCCGCGAGAGACTGACCAGGTGCAGTCGTTTGCTGGTGGACAGCACCGCCAGGTCATCAAGCGGGATCAGACAGCCGGCCGGGGCCCGGTGCTCGCCGACGGGGATCACGTACGGGAGAAGGGCGGGGGTCCGGGCCACGTTCTCGGCGTGCGGGTGGACCGGGGTGAAGGAGAGCTGGGCGGGCAGCGCGCCGTCCACCAGAGTGGGAAGTCGCCGGTACACCTCGTCAAGGCCACTGTCCGGGAGGGCGGTGGCGAACCGGCCCGTGAGGGTGCCGGTGCTCCAGGCGGGACGCACGGACAGGGTGAAGTCGCCCCGGTCCAGAGCCTGCGTCGTCGGCGCATGCACCCGCATCGCCATCTCCACGTGCGGAGCGATGGCCGCGTCATGGCGGCTGGTACCGACGCACAGCTCGTCGAGGTCCGCGTCCGTGAGCCGGAGCTCACGGGCACCGGTGAGCGCGGCCTGCCACGCCTTGGCCATCAGCAACTCATCACGCGGCAGCGTCCTGGTGGGCGGCTCCGACCACACCGACATCGGGAAGTCCGCCGGCAGCCCCACCCCGGCCGCGAGGTCGACCGCATCCCGCAGCGGGACCAGACTGCCGGCGCCGTACCGTTCCCAGAACAGACTGTGGTACGCGGCCCACAGGGGCTTCTCGCCCATGTTTCGCGTCAGCCGCAGCAGCGCCTCCGCGGCGTGCTCGGCCTCCTTCAGCACCGGCGCCGGGACGCGGACGGTGGCATCGAGTCGCAGGTCCACGCTGATGCGCGTCCGGCCTCGGTCGCTGACGCCGCTCATGCGTTTCTCAGCCGTATGACGCAATTCCTGCGCGGCGGCCGGAGTGGCCGTCGCATCGTGTCCGGCGAGCAGACCGCGCACGTCCTCCAGGTCATTGAGCAGGCCGGCCGTTTCAGGATCCAGGCGTTCCGCGAAGGGGCGCAGAACACGCAGCATGTACCCCAGGGGGTCGGGCTCCGTCAGAGGCGCCGACAGGTCACTGATGAGGAAGCCCGCTTCCAACATGTCCGTGAGGAGGTGGGCGATCTGCTCGGCGGTGCCACCCAGTTTGATCAGCCGATCAGTGATCTCCCGGCACGAAACGGGGTGGGCGGCCAGCGCGAGAATCACCGAGAGTGGCCGGGTGATGGCAGCGCTCGCGGTACGGCCACCGGGCAGTGGCCGTACCAGTACATCGCCATGCCGTGCGGTCAGGTCGTTCACCTGAAGGGCCAGTTGGGACAGTACGTCAGGCCGTCGCTGGAGACTGCGGCGGACATGGTCGAGCCAGAGCGTGTCCGGACGGGCGAAGACACCGTGGCCGGTACCGATCCTTCCCTCTGCCGGTCCACACTTCGCGGTGGCCACGCCGGCGAACAGGCCGAACGGCGTGGGGCGTCCGGCGGCCCGCAAGAGGTACCGGGCCGTCGCGCCCACCACCTTGCGCACCTTTTTCGGAGGGGAGTCCTCGTCTTCGATGATGTGGTCGACGGCTCGGGCGAGTTGTGGGGATGCGGCTCTCACCGCATCGGTGAAGGAAGAACAGGCCGCTACATCGACGAGCCACCGGCGGCAGTCGGCCGGATCGTCCGGGTCAGGCCACTGGGTGCGCTGGGCGGTGAGCGGGAGCACAGCGGCCCTCAGCAAGAGCACATCACCGCGTTGGAGCTGTCTGGTCTGCGTCATGTGGGATCCCGTTCGGCTGGGCCGGTGCGGGCCGGGCGGTTGCCCGGCCCGCACCGGTTCCGGTGTGTGGGTCAGCTCGTGCAGGAGGAGGCGCAGGTGGACTCGCACCCGTCGCTGGTGTCGCAGGCTTCGGCCACGGGTACCGGCGAGTCCGTGATCGCGATGGTGAGCTGCCAGTTGTCGCCGGTCATCGGCGCCGTCTCGGTCGTCCCGGTTGCCATTCCAGTACCTCCGAAGGGGATGGTTGAGCCGCCCACAGGAGATGTGGACGGGGGAGCGCGGTACCCCCGCATCCGGCTGCACACGGGCCCGTGGCAGCCGGGTGCGCGGGTACCGCGTTCGGGTCCGTACGTGGCCGTCGTTCAGGGCCGCTCGTTCATGGGCCGGCCGGTGGCCCGCTCCCTGCCGGGACCATGTGGCTGGGAAGCCGTTGAAGGGATGTGCGGTCTCCGGCAGAGAGATGGGGTTCAGGGGTTGGTGGGACAGCAGAGACCGCGAAGCCGATCACGAAGCCGCAGGACGCGGAGATCAGCACGGTCAGGAGCGGCCCTGTGAAGCAGGCCAGCCACCTCACCGCTCGCGTCATCACGATCGCCTCCGGGTGGGCCGGGGCCACGAGGTCACTGGCCGGTCTCCTCAAGCGCGGCGAAGGTCAGTGCGAGGGTGAGGTCGCGGACTGCTGTGTATGGCGGGCCGTCGGTCGGGGCGCTTACCCATCTGAGCATGCCGCCCACCCATCCCGGCGGAGCCAGGGCGACCCACGATCCCTGGCCGGGCGCACGGCTCCGTTTCTGCCGCCATCCCCGTGCGGTACCGGGCGGGGTGAGGAAGTACGCCTGACCATTGCCCCGGCCGTGCAGCACCGGCCCCACGGGGACGCCGGAGGCTTCGAGGAAGCGCACCGCCCGTACACCGGTGCCGGCCTCGACGCGAATGGCGTCCCAGTCCCGGCCGGCGGCGAAGAGCTCCGGCTGGCTCAGATGTCGCGCCCAGGTTGCCCGGGGCAGGCGGGGCTGCTGCGAGTACGTGGGCATGGCTCTCCTCCGTCCGCTGGAGTGCAGGTCAGCCGAGCCCTCGGAGTCGGTCACCGATGGGGTTCGGTTGCTTACCAAGCGTCGCCTGACGTGGACAGGTGCGATATGACCAGCGGGTATTGCCGAGGCGGGAATACCCTCGTTCCCGGCTTCGTAAGAAGCTTGATCGCGCCTACGATCGCACCGGAAGTTGGCCCCATGGACGCCACCACCCCCGGCCCGCTCGCTCCTGACCTCCTCGAACGCGAGGATGTCCGCCGAGCCCTGGCGGAGCACGACTTCGCAGCCGCTTTCGCCCTGATCAAGAAGTACAGCGGCCTGTCGCAGAACCGCATCGCCTCCGCCTGCCGCCTCACCCCGGGCAAGGTCTCCACGATCATCAGCGGTCAGCAGCAGGTCACCAGCTTCGATGTCATCTGCCGTGTCTCCGACGGACTCCGTATCCCCGGCCATCTCCTCGGCCTCGCATCACGTCCCTGGGAGAGCCGCCCGGTCCGGGACAAGCCGTCGGTGGAGCCGGAGGGTGAGCGGCTCAGCACCGAGGAGGTCCCCTGGCGGCCGGATGCCACAGTGGACCTGGCTGCCCACCTGACGAGGAGCGATCTCGTGATGGACCGACGCGCGGCGACTCGCGCTCTGGCCGGAACCGCCGTCACCGGCGCCACCTTGCTCGACCCACTGGAGGGGTGGCTCCAGCCTGCGCCCTCCGCCGCCCGGCCACGTCGTCGCGGACGGCTCGGCGTAAGGGAGGTCGAGGAGCTGGAGTCCACGGCGCGCGTCTTCCGCGCCTGGGACCACAAGTACGGCGGTGGCCTTCGGCGCAAGGCCATCCTGGGCCAGCTCAGTGAGGTCGCCGCTCACCTTGGCGAACACCAGGCCCCCCAGGTCGAGCATCGCCTGTACCAAGTCATGGCCCAGCTCGCCGGAACCGCGGCCACCATGGCCTGGGACTCCGGACTCCAGCGCCGAACCCAGGACTACTACCTGCTCGCCCTGCGCGCCTCCCACGCCGGCGGCGACATGGTCTTCGGCGCCAACGTCCTGGCCGGCATGGCTCGGCAGATGCTCTACCGCGACCGGCCCCAAGACGCCCTCGAACTCATCCGCCTCGCCCAGGAAGGCGCCCGGCACGTCGCCGGCCCCAGGGTGCGCGCCATGCTCCACACCCGGGAGGCATGGTCGTACGCGGCGATGGGCCGCACCGCTGCCTTCCAGCGCGCCACCGCCCAGGCCACCGAGTCCCTCGCCAACACCAAGAAGGGCGAGGAGCCGTACTGGATCGTGTACTTCGACGAGGCCGAGCTCGCCGGCACTACCGGCGGTCGGCTCCTCGACCTCGCCCGGCAGAACCCCAAACAGCATGCCGAGAACGCGGCCATCGAAATCCGCCAGGCCCTGGCCCGGCGCGGCCCCGAGGCGAGCCGCAGCCACGCCCTGGACCGTATCGGCCTGGCCCAGTGCCACTTCCTGCTCGGCGACCTCACTGGCGCCGTGGCGGAAACCCACCACGCCGTAGACGCTGCCTGTGCCACGCGCTCCAGCCGGGTCCGCACCCAGCTCGGCGAGCTGTACCCGTACACCGTGGGCAACAGCGCGGCCCGTCCCGTACGCGAGGTCCGCGACAGGATCCGCGACCTGCTGTCGACCTGAGAAGGGGAGCGACGACCGTGACGACCATCTCGGTAACCGGGCACATGGACTTGACCGGGGACAGCATCCCCCTGGTCCGCACCGCCCTGGACGACCTGCTCAGGCAGTACGCCGATGACGGTGAACTCGTCGGCGTCTCCTGCATCGCCAAGGGTGCCGACTCCCTGTTCGCCGAAGCCGTCCTCGCCGCCGGCGGACGCCTGATCGCCGTCATTCCCTCCCGGGACTACTGCCAGAACAAGGTCAAGCCCGATCACGCGCCTCTCTTCGACCGGCTCGTCGATGCCGCCGCCGAAGTCCTGGTCCTTCCCCACGAGACCGCCAACCGACAGGCGTACGAGGCCGCCAACGCCGTCCTCATCGAACGCGCCGACCGACTCGTCGCCGTATGGAACGGCGAGCCCCCCACGGGCAAGGGCGGCGGCACCGCCGACACCGTTCTCGAAGCCCAGGCGGCGGGCATCCCCGTGGACGTGGTGTGGCCGGACGGCGCCGCCCGCCGAGGCTGAGCGCCACGCGTTCCGACCACGGCCATCACCAAAGCCGGAGAGCCGGTGGGGGCCTGACAGCCACGAGGTCCAACGGCTCGTCCACGGGCTCGGCGCGCAGCCACCCTTCGCACAGGCGCTCACGCACCAGCCTCGGAACCTCGAAGCGCCCCGAGTCGGCCGAAGCCAACCCGGGGCGCTCCCCTTCACGGGCCGGAGGGTCTTCCCCTCCCCCGCGTCCGTAGGCCGTGTGGGACTCGAACCCACAACCAATGGATTAAAAGTCCACTGCTCTGCCAATTGAGCTAACGGCCCGCCCCCGAAGCATAGCCCGCGCACCCGTCGTGCTCCGAAGGCATTGCGCGTGCCGCGACAGGTGATGAACCTCTTCGGCGGGAGCCTCGTTGAACCCTGTCCGGGACCCGGGCGGGCCGCGGCCGGGAACGGCGGAGGGCCCGGCCCGGAGCGGTGCTCCGGGCCGGGCCCTCAAGGTGTCGCCGTGGGACGGGTGCCGTGGTCAGTCGTTGCGCTTCCAGCGCGGCTTGTCGGCACGGCGGTCGAACGACGGGCGGCGGTCCCGGTCGAACGGGCGGTCCCCGCCCCGGTGGTCGTCACGGCGGTGGTCCTCGGGACGGCTGTACGGACGGCGCTCGCCGCCGCGGTCGTTGCGGTCCCGGTTGAAGGGACGGTCGCCGCCCCGGTGACCGAACTCACGGCGCTCGCCACGGTGTTCGCCGCCGCGGAAGCCGCCCCGGTCACCGCGGTCGTCCCGGCGCTCGCCGCCGCGGTCGTTGCGGTCGCGGTTGAAGGGACGGTCACCGCCCCGGTGACCGAACTCACGGCGCTCGCCGCCCCGGTCGTTGCGGTCCCGGCCGAAGGAACGCCGGTCGCCGCCGCGGTCGTCCCGGCGCTCGCCACCCCGGTCGTCACGGTCCCGGCCGTACGGGCGGCGGTCGCCGCCGCGGTCGTTGCGGTCCCGGTTGAAGGGGCGCCGGTCGCCGCCGCGGTCGTCCCGGCGGTCGTACGAGCGCTCCTCGCGCGCCCGCCGCGCGGCGGCCTCGGCCGCCGCCTCGGCGGCGATCACCTCGGCGGTGGCCTCCGCGGCCGCGGCCTCGGTCGCCTCGGCGACCGCCGCCACCGCCGCCTCGGGGTCCTCGCCCCGCTCGCGCGCGGCGCGCGCCGAGAGCTTGTCGGCCTCCTCGCGGAGTTCGGCGGCCCGGCGCCGCACGTTCTCCAGCTGCCGGGTGACCTCGGCCACCTCGCGCTCGGCCTGCTTGGCGGCGTTCAGCGCCGACTCGGCCTGGACCTCGGTCAGCGACCGGGCACCGGTGATCTCCACCACATCGTCGTCGAAGGCGTCGCCGCGGCCGATGACATGGCGCGAGGCGTCCACGCCCGCGTCCTCCATCAGCCGGAAGATCTGGCGGCGCTGGTGCGGCAGCGCCAGCGAGACGACCGTGCCGGAGCGGCCCGCGCGGGCGGTGCGGCCGGAGCGGTGCAGGTAGTCCTTGTGGTCACCGGCCGGGTCCACGTTCAGCACCAGGTCGATGTCGTCGACGTGGATGCCGCGCGCGGCGACGTCGGTGGCGACCAGCACGTTGACGCGGCCGTCCTTGAAGTCGGCCAGCGTGCGGGTGCGCAGGCCCTGGGTCATGCCGCCGTGCAGCGCGTCGGCGCGCACGCCCGCGTCGCGGAGCTGCTCGGCGACCCGGTCGGCGCCCATCTGGGTGCGGACGAAGACGATCGTGCGGCCCTTGCGTGCGGCGATCGCGGCGGTGACCGGCGCCTTGTCGCGCGGCTTCACGATCAGCACGTGGTGGCTCATGGTGGTCACCGCGCCCTGGGCGGCGTCCACCTCGTGGTGGACCGGCTCGACCAGGTAGCGGCGGACCAGGCTGTCGATCTCGTTCTCCAGCGTCGCGGAGAACAGCATCCGCTGGCCGCCCTTGGGCAGCTGGTCGAGCAGCTCGGTGACCTCGGGCAGGAAGCCCAGGTCGGCCATCTGGTCGGCCTCGTCCAGGACGGCGATCTTCACGTCCTCCAGCGAGCAGGAGCGGCGGCTGATCAGGTCGCGCAGCCGGCCGGGGGTGGCGACGAGGACGTCCACACCGCGCTCCAGCGCGGTGATCTGGTTCATCATCGAGGTGCCGCCGCAGACGACCTTGAACTTCAGGCCGAGGACGTCGCCGTAGGGCTGGAGCGCGTCGCTGACCTGCATGGCCAGTTCACGCGTGGGGGTGAGGATGATGCCGCGGGGGCGCTTGCGCTCGGTGCGGCCGCCGGCCAGCCGGGCCAGCAGGGGCAGGCCGAAGCTCAGCGTCTTGCCGGAGCCGGTGCGCCCGCGGCCGAGGATGTCCTTGCCGTTCAGCGCGTCCGGGATGGTCGCGACCTGGATCGGGAACGGGACGGTGACGCCGTTGTGCGCGAGCTTGCGCACGATCTCCCCGGGCAGGCCGAGGTCGGCGAACGTGGTCGTCGGCTCGTCCTCGGGCAGGACGATCTCATGGGTGGTCAAAGACATGCGAAGACAAAACCTTCCGGAGTCATGGCACGCGCCCACAACTCCGTGTTCTCGCATACGACCGCCTCGGTGCGGTCAGCCACGGTTCGGGTAAGGGACGCGCCACACGGCGCGCTGGAAACGGCGCCGGGCAAATGGGATCAAACGATCTGCCACCATACGACCCCGTGTCCCGGAGCGCAAATCCCTTTCCGGGGGCCGAGGGTCGGCGGTGGAGACCGCTGCGGTCAGTCTACCGTCCCCTGTTTCAGAGCTGTTCGCCGGAGTCGGTCCGGGGCTCCTCGGGGCGGTGGGTGGGGCGGAGGGCGGAGCGGTGGTCGAGATGGTGTCCGAGGCGGTCGGAGTCAGCGGATTCGTAAGCGTACACGGAGTGAACACGGGGCGCGCCGTCGTTCATTCCCGCCCCCGCGAGGGAACCGTCCGGCCCCTCGCCCGGACCGTCCCCGGAGGTCGGCGAGGACGGGGGCGCCGAGGAGGGGACGGCGGGCGGGGTGGTGAGCGACGGGGAGGACGGGACGGACGGGGGCGGCGAGGGGCGGTCGCCGCCCGCCGTGGGCGTGCGCCCGGGACGCGAGGGGTCGGCGGGGCGGGAGGACCGGCCGGACGGCCGCCGGGTGGCGTCGCGGCCCCGGGCATCCCCGGCGTCCCGGTCCGCGCCGCCGTCCGCACCGTTCTTGCCGGCCTTGCCGGCCTTGCCGGCCTTGCCGCCGCTCCGGTCCCTCCCGTCCCCCGCTCCGTCCCCGCCGTCCTTCCGCGCCGGCCCGCGCCGCCCGCCGCCGTGGCCGTCCCCGGCGCGCGGCACCGCCACGCCCTCCGGGCGCGGGTCGGCGGCGTCGCGGGACACCTGGTGCCCGGCGGGCCGCCGCCCGCCGCCGTCCTCCTCGTCCGGGGAGCCGATCGTCATGCAGCCGCCGAGCGCGGCGAGCAGCAGGGCACCGACACCCGCACGGACAGCCGTGCGGGCACCCGTACGGGCCGGGACACACGGGGACGTACGGGTGGCGGACGGGATCCGGCGCACGGGCGGCACCTCCGGGGCGGGGCGGGATGAGGACGGGCGCCCTGCCCAACTCCCGTCAGCCCGCCAGGTAACGCACCAGGGCCAGACCCGCCCAGAGAGAACCCAGCGCGACCGCCGGGGTGAGCACGGCGTTCGCCAGCGCCGCCCGCGCCCGGCCGCGTTCGGCCAGCCGCAGCGTCTCGTAGGAGAAGGTGGAGTACGTCGTCAGCGCGCCGCACAGCCCGGTGCCGAGCAGCGCCACCGCGCCCGGCCCGGCCGCTCCCGCCCAGGCCGCGCCGGTCACCGCGCCGAGCAGCGCGCTGCCCGCGGCGTTGACGGTGAGGGTGCCCCACGGGAAGACCGACTCGTGCCGCGCCTGCACCGCACGGTCCACGACGTACCGCAGACACGCCCCGGCCGCCCCGCCCAGCGCCACCGCCGTCCAGACGAGCCGGCCGCCGGTCCAGTCGCCCCCGCCCGCCGTCACCCCGCCACCGCCCTGCCTCCCAGCACCGCCCGGGCCGCCGCGGCGCCCGCCCAGACCGCGCCGAGCGCGGCGGCGAGCGTGCCGCCCAGATACGCCGACGCGGTGCCCGCCGCGCCCCGCTCCAGCAGCGTGACGGTGTCCAGCGCGTACGCCGAGCAGGTGGTGAAGCCGCCCAGCACCCCCGTGCCCAGGAAGGGCCGCGCCAGCGGGTGGCCCCGCCCGTACTCGGCCACCAGCACCATCAGCACGCCGAGCAGCGCGCTGCCGGCCGTGTTGACGGCGAGGGTCGCCCAGGGCAGGCCGCCGGGCGGGGCGGGCCAGGCCGATATCAGGGCGTACCGGGCGGTGGCGCCGAGCGCCCCGCCCGCCGCGACGGCGGCGAGGACGGCCAGGGTCCGCCGGAAGCGGAGGCCGCCGGCGGTCTCGGCCCGGTGGGCGGGGACGCGCAGATCGACGTCCGGGTCCACGGGCCCGTCCGGCTCGTCCCGCCCGCCCGACGGCGGACCGCTCACCCGTACCCCAGGGCGTGCAGCCGCTCGTCGTCGATGCCGAAGTGGTGGGCGATCTCGTGCACGACCGTGATCTCCACCTCCTCGACGACCAGCTCGCGGTCGCCGCCGTCGCGCTCGCACATCCGCAGGGTGGGGCCGCGGTAGACCGTGATGCGGTCCGGCAGGACCCCGGCGTACCACTCGCCGCGCTCGGTCAGGGGCGTGCCCTCGTACAGCCCGAGCAGCTCGGGATCCTCGGCGGGCGGTTCGTCCTCCACGAACACCGCCACGTTGTCCATGAGCCGCGTCAGCTCCGGGGGGATCCGGTCGAGCGCCTCGGCGACCAGTTCCTCGAACTCCTCGCGCGTCATCTCCAGCACGCGCCCATTGTCCGCCACCGCCGCCGGGCGCCGCGGGGCCCGGGTCCGTCCGGTGCGTCCCCGGCCGCCCCGCGCCGCCGCCGTACCGCCGCCGTACCGTCACCGCGCCGCCGCATAGTCGATCTCCGGACGGGCATAGGCTTCGGCATGAGCCGTGAACCACTTCGGCCGCTGAGAGCCACCGCCCGCAGGGCCGCAGCCGTTCCGCGCGCTCTTCTCCGGCGCCGCCGTACACACCGCCGGGGAGAAAGGCCGCTCTCCCTCGGCCGCCCGTCCCACACCTCCCGTCCCTGGGCCCGGGCGTTCACACTGGTCGTCGTCACCCTGCTGGGCGCCTGGCTCGGGCTGCTGGTGGTGGGCAGCGTGCAGGCGCCCGTGGGGCCGGTGAACACCCGGATGTCGCTGGAGCCCTCGGCCACCGGCGGCACCCGGATCGACGTACCGCCGCTCGGCTCGCTCGACCTGGACACCCACCACGCCCCGCTCAGCCTCGACGTCGACGTCGACCAGCTCGACCCCGTGCGGGCCCAGGCGCTGGTGGACCACCCGGAGCGGATCAGCGGGCTGGAGGAGCGGATAGCCCAGGACGTCCAGTCCGGCACCCGCGAACTGGCGGTGAAGTCCTGTGCCGCGGTGCTCACCGGCGCCACCGCACTGGGCCTGGCCGTCTACCGCCGCCCGCGGCGCGCCCTCGCGGCGGGCGGGCTCTCCCTGGCGCTGCTGGCGGCCTCCGGGGCGGTGGCGTACTCGACCTGGAACCCGAAGTCGGTGCTGGAACCGAGGTTCTCCGGGCTGCTGGCCAGCGCCCCCAACGTGGTGGGCAACGCGCGCAGCATCGTCACCGAGTTCAACGTCTACGAGCAGGAGCTGGCCCGGCTGGTGACCAATGTCACCAAGCTGTACGACGCCGTCTCCACCCTGCCGTCGTACCAGTCCGACCCGAACACGATCCGGGTGCTGCACGTCTCCGACATCCACCTCAACCCGGCCGCCTGGAGCATCATCGCCTCCCTGGTCGAGCAGTACGAGATCGACGTGATCATCGACACCGGCGACACCATGGAC
This sequence comes from Streptomyces carminius, assembly GCF_002794255.1. Lineage (GTDB taxonomy): Bacteria > Actinomycetota > Actinomycetes > Streptomycetales > Streptomycetaceae > Streptomyces > Streptomyces carminius. The sequence continues at coordinate 69,283 of NZ_PGGW01000052.1, read as the reverse complement.
CACGGCACCGCCGCCGAGAACGGCTTCCTCGATCCGATCGAGGACCTGGGCGCCCCGTTCGTGTGGGTGCGCGGCAACCACGACTCGCGCTCCACCCAGGCCTACCTGGAGGACCTGGACAACGCGTACGTCCTGGACGGCGGCGCCCCGGTGACGTTCGACGGCCTGCGGATCGCGGGCATCGGCGACCCGCAGTTCACCCCGGACCGCTCGACGAAGCCCGGCGGCAAACCGGCCGAGATCAGGGCCGGCCGCAAGCTGGCCGCGGCCATCCGGGCGAGCGAGAAGCGGGGCGAGCCGGTGCACATCGCGGCCGCGCACAACCCGGACGCGGCCGAGGAAGTGGACGGCGAGGTGCCCCTGGTCCTGGCCGGGCACCTGCACGTCCGCAAGACCCGGATCCTGGAGGACGGCACCCGGCTGATGCTCCAGGGCTCCACGGGCGGCGGCGGACTGCGGGCCGTGGAGGGCGACGAGCCGGAGAAGGTGATGGCCTCGGTGCTCTACCTGGACCAGGAGAGCAAGCGGCTCCAGGCCTGGGACGAGATCACCCTCGGCGGGCTGGGCCTGACGACGGCCGAGGTCAGCCGCCATCTGCCGGACGACGAGGAACGGGGCGGCCCGTCCCCCTCCCCCACGTCCTCCCTCACCTCCACGCCCACGTCCACGCCCTCCCCCGGCGCCTCACCGCCGCCCTCCCCCTCTCCCCCGGCACCCACCGCTCCCGCGGCACCCTCGCCCACGGGATAGCGGCCCGCCCCGGACCCACCCGGACACCCCCGGGGAACTGTTTTGGCGAACCGTCCCCGCATCCCATATGCTTCTCACGTCCCCGACGCGCTGAGAAGCGCCCAGGTGGGCCATCAGCCCTCATCGTCTAGTGGCCCAGGACGCCGCCCTTTCAAGGCGGTAGCACGGGTTCGAATCCCGTTGGGGGCACGCACAATCTGTGCGAGACTGGTGCTCGCACACGCTTGGTCCTGTGGAGCAGTTTGGAGTGCTCGCCACCCTGTCAAGGTGGAGGCCGCGGGTTCAAATCCCGTCAGGACCGCGCGGCTGGGTAGCTCAGTTGGTACGAGCGTCCGCCTGAAAAGCGGAAGGTCGCCGGTTCGACCCCGGCCCCAGCCACCGCAGACGAAGTCCCCGCGCGAGCCCGCTCGCCCGGGGACTTCCCCGTTTCCAGGGGCATCCCTCCTCCCGCCTCCCGCAGGTCAGGGGCCGCGGAACGTGGCACGGTAGGCGCTGGGTGAGACCCCGAGTTCGGCTTTCAGATGCAGTCGCATCGAGCCGGCGGTGCCGAAGCCCGCAGCGGCGGCGACCTGGTCAACCGACAGGTCGGTGCATTCCAGGAGGGCGCAGGCTCGCTCGATGCGCTGTTGGGTGAGCCACCGTCCCGGTGAGGTACCGACTTCGTCACGGAAACGCCGGGTGAATGTTCGCGTGCTTGTCGATTCCTGGGCTGCCAGTTCCCGGAGCGTGATGGGCCGGTGCAGATTCGCGAGCGCCCATTGGCGTGCCTTGCCGGTCGATGAGATTCCCGGTTCCGGCATCGGTCGCTGCACGTATTGCGCCTGGCCGCCCTCGCGGTGCGGCGGGACGACGGAGCCGCGCGCCACTTCGTTGGCGACTGCCGCGCCGTGGTCGGTGCGGATCATGTGCAGGCACAGGTCGATGCCGGCCGCCGCTCCGGCAGAGGTGAGGACCCCGTCGTCGTCGGTGTAGAGGACGTCGACGTCGAACGCGACATCCGGGAATCGCTCCCGGAACCGGGCGGACGAGCGCCAGTGCGTGGTCGCTCGCCGCCCGGTGAGCAGGCCCGCCGCGGCCAGCACGAACGATCCCGTGCAGATCGAGGCGATCCGTGTGCCGCCGGGTCGGATCCGCGCCAGCGCGGCGGTGAGCGCGGGGTCGAGCGGTCCACTGTGGGGGTCGAAGTCGTCTGCGGACCCTGGGACGACGACGGTGTCGGCCTCGGCCAGCGCCTCGGAGCCGTGAACGACGGTGATGGGGAAGTCGGCGTCCGTGCGCTTTTCCCCGGGCACGAGTGCGCAGGTCACGACCTCGTAGAGCGAGGCGCCGGCGGCCGTGCGGGCCTGGCCGAAGATCCGGTGAACGATGCTGAGCTCGAATGACAGAACCCTGTCGCGGACCAGGACCGCCACACGGTGGCGCCCGTCACCGGCGAAGACGGTCATGGCCCGATCCTCGCACATGTTGTCCATCGGGCCAGTCGTCGTGACGGTGCCGTACGGTCACCATCGGCGTCATGAACGTTCTCTGGATCCTTGCCCACCCCGAACCCCGCTCGCTCAACGGTTACCTCGCCGCGGAGGGGCAGCGCGCGCTCTGCGCCGAAGGCCACCGGGTCGAGGTGTCGGACCTGTACGCGATGGGCTGGAATCCCGTCGTCGACGCCGCCGGCTACGCCCACCACCCGGCGGAGCGGTTCCAGGTCGCTGCTGCCGCGAAGCAGGCGTACGAGAGCGGCGCGCTGAGCGCCGATATCCGAGCCGAGCAGGAGAAGATCAACCGGGCGGACACCATCGTCGTCCAGTTCCCGATGTGGTGGTTCGGAATGCCCGCCATCCTCAAGGGCTGGTTCGACCGGGTCTGGCACCAGGGCTTCGCGTACGGGTTGCGCGGCCCGAACGGCGAGTGGATCGGCTACGGAGACGGGTTCCTCGCGGGTAAGCGTGCGATGGCGGTTGTGACCATGGGCGGGCCGGCGTGGTTCTACGGTGAGCGGGGCATCCACGGAGCCATCGGCGAACTGCTGTTCCCGCTGCAGCACGGCACCCTGTTCTACGCGGGCGCGGAGGTGCTGCCCCCGGTGCTGATCCCGGGTGCCGACCGGTTCACGCCCGAGCAGGGCGAGGCAGCGGCCGAGGAGCTGCGCGAGCGCCTGCTCACGATCCCGACGACCGAGCCGATCGCCTACCGGACGCAGAACGGCGGAGACTACGATCACAACCTCGTGTTGCGACCGGACGTGGCACCGGGCCTGACCGGGCTGGGAGCGCACGTGGCCTGACGTCGGTACAGGGACAGCCCTGGGCGCCCACGTCGGCAGGCACCACGCGGTGGACGTGGGCGCCCGGTCTCCGCACCGGCCCGTGACCAGGGAGGACGCTCCCCTCCTCGGCCTGGAGCCAGGCACGCCGGCCCTGACCATGACCAACCGCTACTGGGACCAGAACGGCGGGGTCGTCGAGTACGCCGTGGACTTCCTGGGAACCGGACGTGAACTCTCGGCCGAGTACGCGCTGGACTGACTTCGGGACACCGAAGCAGCTCACCCACGCTCACCGCTCGGACCAGACCGGTCTGCCGTAGGAACTGCCCGTCGAGTAGCCAGGAGCCCGCATGGGGAACCCGAGAATCCGGCCGTTCGCGGAAGCCGACCTGCCCGGCGCGGCGGCGGCACTGGTGGAGGTGCACGCGACGGACGGGTGTCCCGTCGAAGGGGTCGCCGACCCGGAAGCCTGGCTGCGGTCGGAGAGCGTGTCGGCCTCCTGGGTGGCAGAGGCCGACGACCAGGTCGTCGGACACGTGGCAGTGATGAGTCCCAACGGCGAGGACGCCGTAGCCCTCTGGGCCAGGCAGAGCGGCGAGGCCCCCGAGGACGTGGCCGTACTCGGCCGCCTCTTCGTCATCAAGAACGCCCGGAGGCGCGCCCTGGGCGAGGAACTGACGCGGACGGCGACGGCCTACGCACAGGCCCGCGGGCTCCGCCTGGTTCTCGACGTCATGACGAAGGACACCGCCGCCATACGCCTCTACGAACGCCTCGGATGGCGCAGGATCGGCGAGACCACGCACCACTACGGCGACGGCCGGCAGACCGGCGCCCTCTGCTACGCCGCCCCACCCAGCTAGCGCGTCACAAAGGCCTCTGCCCCATTCGGGAAAAACTCATAAGGTCCCTCTCATGGTGATTGCGACTGTCCGCGAGTGGAGCGACGAGGAAGGGTGGGGCGTGCTCGACTCCCCCGAGACCCCTGGTGGATGTTGGGGCCACTTCTCCCACATCCAGGTGGAAGGGTTCCGCACGCTGTCGCCGGGACAGCGAGTGGACCTCCAGTGGGAAGCCCCCGGGCAGGACGGGTACGCCTACCGAGCGGTGAACATCTTCCCTCGGCCGGACTGACATCAGCGACGGCGCACGCCCGCGATCGTCACCGGGCGGGGGCCGGATGACGGCGGAAAGCCACCCGGACGATCACCGGGTCCGGCTCCGCCGGTCTCACGCCGTAGGGCGGCGGTGGCGTTCGTGATACGTGCGGAAGTCGAAGAAGCGCAGGCCCTCGAACAGGGCGTCCGACTCGATCTCCCGCAGCGTCCAGGCGTGCTCGGAGTAGTCGTCGAACGCGACGCCGCCCTGCCTCAGCAGCAGGGCGGCAAGACGGCGCACCTCAGCGGTTCCGTCGATCCGCCCGGACACGTCGACCTGTACCGCCCAGGTGGGGTGGTACCCGAGAGCCGCTTCGAGAAGGGCCACCTCCTCCGGCGCCCAGTCCCGGAACAGGCAGCCGGTCTCCTCGTCGTCGATCACGACGTAGAGGCCTTCGGCGAACGTCCACGACCCGCCGCCCCCCGCAAGGTGCCGGTCAAGGCAGGCCGCCGTGTCGGCACGTTCGGCGACGGGGAACATGAACACGGTCCGCATGGACGCAGCGTATGCGCGGTACGCACGCCGCACCGAACGGTGACGCCCGGGTGAGCGCTGCCGTCCGAGGCCGGCGGCGGCGCGCCGCCTCGCGCGCCCCCTGAGCTGCGGGCTCAGGAGATCCACAGCAGCACGGTGTCACCGTCCCGGGCGGCGGCGGCGAGGAAGACGCGCAGCGCCTCGTAGTGGTGGCGGACGTACTCCAGGCCGTCCGCCCCGCCCTCGTCCCACAGGCCCGACGGGTAGGTGTCGGCGCGGGTCAGCTCGGCGGGGTCGAGGTCGGCGACGAGGGCCTCGAACGGTGTCCTCGCCAGTTCCCCGGCGACCTCGGCCACCTGGGCCGGGGTGAGGTGACGGGGCGGGGTGCAGCCCCAGTCGGCGGCGCCGGGTATCAGCTCGCCGCCGAGGACGACGTCCACGAGGAAGCCGGACCGCTCCAGCAGGAAACGGATGCCGTCCCACGCCTTGTCCACATCCAGGCGGCGGGCCCGTCCGGGCTCCGGCTTCGTCTCCCACTCCGCCGTGCCCGTCTCCAGGACCAACTCGTGCGCCCACTCCGGGTCGCCGAGCGCCCGCTGGAACTGCTCCGGGGTGAGGCGCGCGTACTCTCCGATCATTCCCATGCGCGCAGGCTACGAGGGGCCGCTGACAGTGGCGGGCCGCCGGGCGCGCGCGGGTGCCCACGACATAGGTGACACGCCTCTCCCGGGCTCCGGCGAATTGATTCGCCCGGCACGCGGGACGGGTGCGATCCTGGAGGCCGTATGTCCACTGTGTCTGATCCCACCCTCCCCGCCCTCCTGGAGCGGCTGCCCGAGCTGATGCCGCGCGACCGGCAGCGGCTGGGCCGGCGCCTCGAGGGCACCCGCCGCATCCGCAAGCCGGAGGCGCGGCGGGCCGTGCTGTCCGAGATCGCCGCCGAGATCGAGCAGGCCGAGCTGCGTGTCGCCGCCCGGCGCGCCGCCGTGCCCGCGATCGACTACCCCGAGCAGTTGCCCGTCAGCCAGAAGAAGGACGACATCCTGGCGGCGATACGGGACCACCAGGTGGTGATCGTCGCCGGTGAGACGGGCTCCGGGAAGACGACGCAGATCCCCAAGATCTGCCTGGAGCTGGGCCGCGGGGTGCGCGGGCTGATCGGGCACACCCAGCCGCGCCGGATCGCGGCCCGCACGGTGGCCGAGCGGGTCGCCGAGGAGCTGCGCACCCCGCTGGGCGGCGCGGTGGGCTGGAAGGTCCGCTTCACCGACCAGGTGGGTGAGGACACCCTGGTCAAGCTGATGACGGACGGCATCCTGCTGGCGGAGATCCAGACCGATCGCGAGCTGCGCCGGTACGACACGATCATCATCGACGAGGCGCACGAGCGCAGCCTCAACATCGACTTCCTGCTGGGCTATCTCGCCCAGCTCCTCCCCCGCCGCCCGGACCTGAAGGTCGTGATCACCTCCGCGACCATCGACCCGGAGCGCTTCTCCCGGCACTTCGGGGACGCGCCGATCGTCGAGGTGTCGGGCCGCACGTATCCGGTGGAGGTCCGCTACCGGCCGCTGCTGGAGGAGGACAGCGAGAACTCCGACCGGGACCAGGTCACGGCCGTCTGCGAGGCGGTGGAGGAGCTCCAGGCCGAGGGGCCGGGTGACGTCCTGGTGTTCCTCTCCGGCGAGCGCGAGATCCGGGACACCGCCGACGCACTGAACAAACGGAACCTCCGCTCGACGGAGGTCCTTCCGCTGTACGCGCGCCTGTCGCACGCCGAGCAGCACCGCGTCTTCCAGAAGCACGGCGGGCGGCGGGTCGTGCTGGCCACCAACGTCGCCGAGACCTCACTGACGGTGCCCGGCATCAAGTACGTCGTCGACACCGGCACCGCCCGCATCTCCCGCTACAGCCACCGCACCAAGGTCCAGCGGCTGCCGATCGAACCGGTCTCCCAGGCCAGCGCCAACCAGCGCAAGGGCCGCTGCGGCCGCACCTCGGACGGCATCTGCGTCCGGCTGTACTCCGAGGAGGACTTCCTCTCCCGCCCGGAGTTCACCGATCCGGAGATCCTGCGGACGAACCTGGCGTCCGTCATCCTCCAGATGACCGCGGCCGGGCTGGGCGAGATCGAGCACTTCCCCTTCATCGACCCGCCGGACCACCGCAGCATCAAGGCCGGTGTGCAGCTCCTGGAGGAGCTGAACGCGCTCGACCCGAAGCAGAAGGACCCGCGCAGGCGGTTGACGGAGACCGGCCGGAAGCTGGCGCAGTTCCCCGTCGACCCGCGGCTGGCGCGGATGGTGCTGGAGGCGGACCGCAACGGCTGCGTCCGCGAGGTGATGGTGATCGCCGCGGCGCTGTCCATCCAGGACCCGCGCGAGCGCCCCGCCGACAAGCAGCAGCAGGCCGACCAGCAGCACGCCCGGTTCAGGGACGAGAACAGCGACTTCCTCGCCCTGCTCAACCTGTGGAAGTACGTGCGGGAGCGGCAGAAGGAGCTGTCCTCCTCGGCCTTCCGGCGCATGTGCCGGACGGAGTTCCTCAACTACCTGCGCATACGCGAATGGCAGGACATCTACGCCCAGTTGCGCCAGGTGGCCAAGTCCATGGGCGTCCACCTCGACGACCGGGACGCCGACGCCGACCGCGTCCACCAGTCGCTGCTGGCGGGGCTGCTGTCGCACATCGGCTTGAAGGAGACCGAGAAGAACGAGTACCTGGGCGCGCGCAGCGCCAAGTTCGCCGTCTTCCCCGGCTCCGCGCTGTTCAAGAAGCCGCCGCGCTGGATCATGTCGGCCGAGCTGGTGGAGACCTCCCGGTTGTGGGCGCGGGTCAACGCGAAGATCGATCCGGACTGGATCGAGCCGCTCGCCGGGCACCTGGTCAAGCGCGTCCACAGCGAGCCGCACTGGGAGCAGAAGCAGGCGGCGGTGATGGCGTACGAGAAGGTGACGCTCTACGGCGTCCCCGTCGTCGCGCAGCGCAAGGTGAACTACGGGCGGATCGACCCGGAGACCTGCCGGGACCTTTTCATCCGCAACGCGCTGGTGGAGGGCGACTGGCGCACCCACCACCAGTTCTTCCACGACAACCGCAGACTGCTGGGCGAGGTGGAGGAGCTGGAGCACCGGGCCCGGCGCCGCGACATCCTCGTCGACGACGAGACCCTGTTCGACTTCTACGACCAGCGCCTCCCCGAGCACATCGTCTCCGGGGCGCACTTCGACTCCTGGTGGAAGCGGAAGCGCCAGGAGGAGCCGGATCTGCTCAACTTCGAGAAGTCCATGCTCATCAACGAGCGGGCCGAGCGGATCACCAAGGCCGACTACCCCGACGTGTGGCGTCAGGGGCAGCTCAAGCTGCGGGTCACCTACCAGTTCGAGCCGGGCACCGACGCCGACGGCGTGACCGTCCACGTCCCGCTCCAGGTGCTCAACCAGGTCGAGTCGCGCGGCTTTGACTGGCAGATCCCGGGGCTGCGCGCCGACCTGGTCACCGAGCTGATCCGTTCGCTGCCCAAGCCGGTCCGCCGCAACTGCGTGCCCGCCCCCGACTACGCCCGGCGTTTCCTGGCGGCGGTCGCCGGGGACGGCGAGGCCCCGCCGACCGCCCCGCCGGACGAGCCGCTGACGGCCGCCCTGGCGCGGGAGCTGACCCGGATGACGGGGGTGCGGGTGAGTCCGGAGGACTTCGACCCGGCGAAGGTCCCCGACCACCTGAAGATCACCTTCCGGGTGGTGGACGAGCGGCGCCGCAGGATCCCGGGGAACGCCGAGAGCAAGGACCTGGAGGAGCTGCGGCTGGCACTGCGGTCCCGCACCCGGGCGGCGCTGGCCAAGGCGTTCGACGCCGCCCGGAGCACCGGCGGCGGGGCCGGGGGCGGGAGAGGTGCCGGGAACGACGGCGGCAGCGGGGCCGGGGGCGGCCCCGGTGTCGAGCAGCGCACCGGGCTGACCTCCTGGACCGTCGGCACGCTCCCGCGCACCTTCGAGACCCGGCGGGCGGGCCAGCCGGTCAAGGCGTACCCGGCGCTGGTGGACGACGGGGACTCGGTCTCGGTGAAGCTCTTCGACACCGAGGACGAGCAGCGGCAGGAGATGTGGCGCGGCACCCGCCGCCTCATCCTGCTGAACCTGCCCTCCAATCCGGCCAAGTTCGCCCAGGACAAGCTCTCCAACCAGGCGAAGCTGGCCCTGGCAGCCGCCCCGCACGGCAGCGTCCAGGCGCTGTTCGAGGACTGCGTGACGGCCGCCGCCGACCGGCTGATCGCGGCGCGCGGCGGCCCGGCCTGGGACGAGGAGGGCTTCCGCAAGCTGTTCGACGCGGTGCGCGCCGACCTCACCGACGCGGTGCTGGTGACCGTCCGGCAGGTGCGCGAGGTGCTCGCCGCCCGGCAGGCGTGCGAGCGCCGGCTGAAGTCGCCTCCGCTGGCGAAGAGTCCCACGCTCGCGCCGAACCTGGCGGACGTGCGGGAGCAGCTCGCGGAGTTGGTCGGCCCGGGCTTCGTCACCGCGCACGGCACGGGCCGGCTGCCGGACCTGCTGCGCTATCTGACGGCGGTGGACCGCCGGCTGCAGCAGCTTCCCGCCAACGTCGAGCGGGACCGGGCCCGGATGGCGAAGGTGAAGGAGATGCGGGACGAGTACGAGTGGCTGCTGGAGCAGTTCCCGCCGGGCCGGCCGGTGCCGCGTGAGGCGCGGGATATCCGCTGGATGCTGGAGGAGCTGCGGGTCAGCTACTTCGCGCACGCGCTGGGCACGGCCTATCCGGTCTCGGACAAGCGCATCATGAAGGCGGTGGACGCGGCGGCCCCGTGACGGCGGCCGTCCGCCACGGCACGGGCCGCGGGCCGCGGCCCGGCGCGTGGCATGAGCTGTGGCAAGGCCGCCACGGTAAGTGAGTTCGCGCCGCGGCCCCGGGCTGCTGTAGAGTCCTTCTCGCAGCTCAGGACATCCGGCTGCGACTCAAGGTCCTGTGGAGCAGTTTGGAGTGCTCGCCACCCTGTCAAGGTGGAGGCCGCGGGTTCAAATCCCGTCAGGACCGCAGTACGAAGGCCCGGTTCCCTCGTGGATCCGGGCCTTCGGCCGTTCCGCGCGCCTTCCGCACCCTTCCGTGTCTTCTCCGCGCCTTCTCCGGGCGCCCGGGTGTCTCCCGCCGTCTCACGGCCCGTCCGTTCCGGCCCGTTCCCACCGCCCGCCGCTGCGGGCCGTCTTGACGGCCCGACAGACCGCGGGTACCTCTCCTGCAAGGAGGTGGGCGCCATGCCGACGACTTCGGGACGTCCACGGCACGAGACACGGGCACTGCTGAGAGCGCATCTGTCGGCGGCGGCCCGCTACGGCCATCTGACCCGCCAGTGCCCCGTCTGCCACCGGCTGCAGCGGCTGGCGACGGAGCCGGCGGACGAGTTCCCCGGGCCGCGCCCGGGGACGCCGCACCCGGGGACGGAACCGGGCGGCCGGCCCGGTGCCGTGGACGGCGCCCCGGCCTGACCGTCCGGTGGACGCGAACCGGTCCCGGAAGCCACCGGACCGTTCACGGCCGGACGTCGAGCGACGGAAACGAGTGCGGGCCGGACCCGGCCGAAACCCGAACCGGGTGGCGGCCCCGTCCGGTCCGCACCCCCTTCCGTGTCCCGGTCCGGGTCCACCGGGCGGTGAGGGGTACGTCATGCACTTATTTCCCACTACCGTACGTTAGCCACCACGGGCAAGACGCCTGCGATGTGACGGGTGTCACCGAATCGGATGGCCGAAGAAGGGAATCCGCCACCTTCCAGCCCATGCCAAATTTAATATGTGCCATTGCACTGCTGTCCCACGGCACTTCCCCGGCGTCTTCCTCACATGTCCCACCCGGCTTTCCCGGCCCCGGGAAAGGTCTCGGCCACTGCCCAACACCGCCCGGAGACCGGCCTGTTGACGACCGAACAGCCCCGGGAAACACCGAACCCCGGCCCCGGACAGGTCCGGGAACGGGGTCTGGGCCGGCGCCGGAACGGGCTGCGGGACGGGGTCGGCCGCCCCGCCGGAAAGGCCCTCCGGACACAGGAGATCGCGCCGGGCCCGGCGGAGCCCAGCGCGATCGAAGTTCAGGCCGCGTGGGGGACACCGGCCCGACAGATGGTGCTGATGGTGCTGTGCGGGACGAGTTGGCGGGATGGGGGTCCCGGTTCGCCCGTTGTGCGGGGTTGTGCGGGGTTGGTCAGGCCTCGCTGCGCTGCTGCGGGATACCCGCCAGCAGGGCGCGCACCTCCGCCTCGCGGTAACGGCGGTGTCCTCCGAGCGTGCGGATGGACGTGAGCTTGCCGGCCTTGGCCCAGCGTGTGACCGTCTTCGGGTCCACACGGAACATGGTGGCAACCTCAGCCGGGGTCAGCAGCGGCTCGGCATCAGGGGTGCGAGCGGTCATGAGCGGCCTCCTCGGGAGAACCGAACCATCACGGTTCTTTCCTCTAAATTCTGCACCTTGACCCGCGTTGCCCGAAATGGCAGGCGCGGGCCGAGTCGGTTATAGGACGAACGGCTTGTCCTCGGCACTACAACTACACCATCTGTCCAGCCACGTCGGCCAAACCGACGGAATTGCCCTCTCAGGTGGCCAACCTCGACGGAAGCCGATGGACCATGCCATAACGGACAGTCACACCATCGTGACGATCGGTTACAACGTGAGCAGAGCTCCCCAGGCTCCCCGAGCAAAGCGCAATACCGATGGATCCGACCTTAGTTGGACGGATGAAGCCCTCTCCGGACTCCTTGTCCTATTTTGACACGAGAGGTGGTCTTCGGAGCAAGACCCTTGCCAGTGCTTTCCGTCACGCACGGGCCAAAGCTTCGGCCGGACTCCGGCCGGAACGGATCCTCCACCGGCTTCCGACCGGTCCTCAACTGGCCAGTCCCCGTTGCCGTACGGCGCGCCAGCGGTCGGACAGCCGCTCGTACACGGCGCCGGCCCGGGCGGCGTCCCCCTCGCGCAGTGCCGCCAGGCCCTCCGCGGTGTCGGCGGCGGAGTGGTCCGCGGCGAGCTCCTCCTCGGAGAGGGTATACACCAGTCCCCCGTAGTCCAGCTCCACCAGCGAGCGGGGGTGGAACTCCTCCAGCCACCGCCCCACGTCCACCAGGCCGTCGACCAGCGGACTGTCCTCCAGCTCCTCGCGCAGCACCCTCAGCCCGCGGGCCAGCCGCCGCCGGGCCTGCACCATCGGGGTGCGGTAGCGCAGCACGAGGCCGCCGCCCTCCGGAGCACTGCCGAGACCACCGCCCTCCCCCTTGCCGTACTCGCGCTCCTCGTCGGCGAAGAGCACGAACCAGCGGATGGGGACGTGCCAGGCCGCCGAGCGGATCCACGGCCGGGCGTCCGGGTTGCGCTCCCGCCAGCGCTCGTAGTCCGCGGCGGCCTCCCGGCGCACCACCGGCGGCACCGCGGTGTCCAGCACCGGCGGCGGCAGCTCGCCGCCGAGCCGTCCCAGCGCCAGCCAGCCGCGCAGCCGGGTCCGCCAGGGGCACACGCACAGCACCCCGTCCGCCTCGGCGACGAAGGCGTCCGCGCTCTCGCGCACCGGCACCACCACCGGCGGCACCGGCACCAGGCCGGCCAGCGAGCGGCGCAGCTCGTCCTGGGCGCCGGGCAGGTGCTCGCGCCGGGCGTAGCGGGCCCAGTGCGAGCGCTCCGGCTCGGGGAAGGCGGCCAGTGGTTCGTAGACCCGCAGATAGGACGCGTACGGGACGACCACCGGAGTAGTGACCACGGGTTCTTCCTCCTGGAGCGGTCGGCCGGAGACGGCGGACCGGGGCTTACTCGGATGGATTGGTGCAGATTGGCGCGGATCGGTGCGGATCGGTGCGGATCGGAACGGACCGGGGCGGACTGGGACCGTCGGGGGCGGGCAGGAGACGGGCAGGAGCGGGACAAGGGCAGTTCAATACCCTGATCCTGGCACCGCAACTGCACCGCGGCCGCACCCCGGTACTCCCGGGGGCGCCCAGGCCGTACTCTCATGCCATCCGGCCCGCCCGTATCCTCCCGCCACAAGCGGGGGATGCTGGAAGGGCATCCCCTCCGCGACATACAGGAGTCACCACCGTGACTGACGTACGTCCCGCCGCCGGCGACCACGTCCGCGAACACGGACACGGACAGGCATCGAGCGCCGAGCGCACCACCAACACCGCGAGCACCGCGAGTCCCTCGGCCACCGCCCTGCACACCCTGTTCCACTCCGAGCAGGGCGGCCACGAGCAGGTGGTGCTCTGCCAGGACCGCGAGACGGGCCTGAAGGCCGTCATCGCCGTCCACTCCACCGCCCTGGGACCGGCCCTGGGCGGCACCCGGTTCCACGCGTACGCCACCGAGGCGGACCCGGAGGAGGCCGCCCTGCGGGACGCACTCAACCTGGCCCGCGGCATGTCGTACAAGAACGCCCTCGCCGGGCTGGACCACGGCGGCGGCAAGGCCGTGATCATCGGCGACCCGGAGCAGCTCAAGAGCGAGGCGCTGCTGGAGGCCTACGGGCGCTTCGTCGCCTCCCTGGGCGGCCGCTACGTCACCGCCTGCGACGTGGGCACCTACGTGCGGGACATGGACGTGGTCTCGCGCACCTGCCGCTGGACCACCGGCCGCTCCCCCGAGAACGGCGGCGCGGGCGACTCCTCGGTGCTCACCGCCTTCGGCGTCTTCCAGGGCATGCGCGCCAGCGCGCGGCACCTGTGGGGCGAGTCCACGCTGCGCGGCCGCCGGGTCGGCGTCGCCGGCGTCGGGAAGGTCGGCCGGCACCTGGTGGAGCACCTGCTGGAGGACGGCGCCGAGGTCGTGGTCACGGACGTGCGGGCCGAGGCCGTGGAGCGGATCCGCGCCGCGCACCCGGAGGTGACGGCGGTGGCCGACACCGACGCGCTGATCCGCACCGAGGGGCTCGACGTGTACGCGCCCTGCGCGCTGGGCGGCGCGCTGAACGACGAGACCGTCCCGGTGCTGACGGCGAGGGTGGTCTGCGGCGCGGCCAACAACCAGCTCGCCCACCCGGGGGTCGAGAAGGACCTCGCCGGCCGGGGCATCCTCTACGCGCCCGACTACGTGGTGAACTCCGGCGGCGTGATCCAGGTGGCGGACGAGCTCCACGGCTTCGACTTCGCTCGTGCGAAGGCAAAGGCCGAGAAGATCCACGACACCACGCTCTCGATCTTCGAGCGCGCCGCGGCCGACGGGGTGCCGCCGGCGGTGGCGGCGGACCGCATCGCCGAGCAGCGGATGGCCGAGGCCCGGCGGACCCGGCGGCCCGGCGCCTGACCCCGGCGGCCCGGCTCCGGCTCCCGGCACCCGACCCCGGCGCCCGGTGCGCCCGGCCGCCGGCACCCGTACCGCGGCCGGATCCGTACACCCGTTCCCCGCACCGGGCCCGGCGGCCGGTTCCGCACGGCCTGTTGACGCTGAGTCTCACGGTTCATCACGTACAGTAGTGGACCGTGCGGGAGACATCCCTCACCACCCCTTGGCGGGTGACCGGCGGGACAGAAGATAAAATCGGCACTGACCAGCGAGGAAAGGGTCGCCGGACGGTGCCCGCACCGGCCGTGTCGTGCGGGCGGCGTACCGTAGGGCGACGGAAGCAGGTACCGTTGAAGCACCACGGACGGTCTCTCGATCGCATCGAGGGTCCGCTCCGCATCATGAACGCGTGTCAAGACTCTGGGGCCGTTGAGCCCCGTCGTTGAGGGGGTCGAGCCATGGGGCGCGGCCGGGCCAAGGCCAAGCAGACAAAGGTCGCCCGCCAGCTGAAGTACAACAGCGGCGGGACTGATCTTGCACGCCTGGCTGAGGAGCTGGGCGCATCGACAGCGAACCAACCGCCGAACGGCGAGCGGTTCGAGGACGATGAGCTGGACGACCCGTACGCCAAGTACGCGGAGCTGTACAACGACGACGAGGATTCCGAGGGCGCCGACCATTCGGTCGACTCCCGGTCTCCCTCTCCGTCGCACCACCGACGTCGCGCCTGACGCCGTCGTCCGTCACCGAGTACACCGGTCTCACATCGATCATCACCCGGTCCGGCTTCCGCCGGACCGGGTTTTGGTCCTTCTCCGGCGTCCCGGCTGAGCGGGCGGCCGGACCGGCCGGTCCGGCCGCCCGCTCAGCCGGCGTAGTCCCCGGTGAGCTCCACCGCCGCGGCGCCCTCGCCCCGTCCGGTGATCTCGCCGGCGACCCAGGAGTCCACCCCGCGCTCGCCCAGCAGCTCCAGCGTGGCCCCGACCGACTCCGGCGGTACGACGGCGACCATGCCGACGCCCATGTTGAGGGTCCGCTCCAGCTCCGCCCGCGCCACCCGGCCGAGTTCGCCCACGGTGCGGAAGACCGGCGCCGGGCTCCAGGTGGCGCGGTCCACGGTGGCGCGCAGCCCTTCCGGGATCACCCGGGCGAGGTTGGCGGCGAACCCGCCGCCGGTGATGTGCGAGAAGGCGTGCACCTCGGTGGCGCGGAGCAGCGCCAGGCAGTCCAGCGAGTAGATCCGGGTGGGCTCCAGCAGTTCCTCGCCCAGCGTCCGGCCGAACTCCTCGACATGGCGGTCCAGCGCCCAGCCGGCCCGGTCGAAGAACACGTGCCGCGCCAGCGAGTACCCGTTGGAGTGAAGCCCGCTGGACGCCATCGCGACGACCACGTCACCCGTGCGGATGCGCTCGGCGCCCAGCACCCCGTCGGCCTCGACGACCCCGGTGCCCGCGCCCGCCACGTCGTACTCGTCGGGGCCCAGCAGTCCCGGGTGCTCGGCCGTCTCGCCGCCGACCAGCGCGCAGCCGGCCAGTACGCAGCCCTCGGCGATCCCCTTGACGATCGCCGCGACCTTCTCGGGTCGGACCTTGCCCACGCAGATGTAGTCGGTCATGAACAGCGGCTCGGCGCCGCAGACCACCAGGTCGTCCATGACCATGGCCACCAGGTCGTGGCCGATGGTGTCGTGGACGTCCATCCTCTGGGCGACGGCGACCTTGGTGCCCACCCCGTCGGTGGCCGAGGCCAGCAGCGGACGCTCGTAGCGCTTGAGGGCGGAGGCGTCGAAGAGGCCGGCGAAGCCGCCGAGCGCGCCGACGCTCTCGGGGCGGCGGGCCTTCCGCACCCACTCCTTCATCAGTTCGACGGCGCGGTCGCCCGCCTCGATGTCCACTCCGGCGGCGGCGTAGCTCGCACCCGGACCGGCCTCGGCCGGGCCGGCGGCGGGGTCGGGTGAGTCGGTGGAGGTCATGGTCTTCCTCTGTGCGGGGCCGGCGGGGACCGGCGGAGAGCTGACGGCGGGGAGGCTGACGGGGCCGGGAACGGCCGGGGGCGGCTGCTCAGGGCCTGCGCAGCGCGTCGGCCGCACCCGGACCCCCGAGCAGGCTCCGCACGCCGTCCGGGTCGGCGCCGGCGGGTTCGGCCGTCTCGGTCTCCAGCAGGTGCTTGCCCAGCAGTCCCGGGTCCGGCAGCTCCATCGGGTACTCCCCGTCGAAGCAGGCCCGGCACAGGTTCGGCTTGGCGATGGTGGTCGCCTCGACCATGCCGTCCAGGGAGATGTACGCCAGCGAGTCCGCGCCCAGCGAGGTGCCGATCTCCTCGACCGACAGGCCGTTGGCGATCAGCTCGGCGCGGGTGGCGAAGTCGATGCCGAAGAAGCAGGGCCACTTGATGGGCGGGGAGCTGATCCGCACGTGCACCTCGGCCGCACCCGCCTCGCGCAGCATCCGCACCAGGGCGCGCTGGGTGTTGCCGCGGACGATCGAGTCGTCGACGACCACCAGGCGCTTGCCGCGGATGACCTCCTTGAGCGGGTTGAGCTTGAGGCGGATGCCGAGTTGGCGGATGGTCTGCGAGGGCTGGATGAAGGTCCGGCCGACGTAGGAGTTCTTGACCAGACCGCTGCCGTAGGGGATGCCGCTGGCCTCGGCGTAGCCGACCGCGGCGGGGGTGCCGGACTCCGGGGTCGCTATGACCAGGTCCGCCTCCGCCGGGGCCTCGGCGGCCAGCCGGCGGCCCATCTCCACCCGGGAGAGGTAGACGTTGCGGCCGGCGATGTCGGTGTCGGGCCGCGCCAGGTACACGTACTCGAAGACGCAGCCCTTCGGCTTCACTTCCGCGAACCGCTGGGAACGCAGCCCGTCCTCGTCGACGGCGATCAGCTCGCCGGGCTCGACCTCCCGGATGAAGGAGGCGCCGACGATGTCCAGGGCGGCCGTCTCGGAGGCCACCACCCAGCCGCGCTCCAGCCGGCCGAGGACCAGCGGGCGGATGCCCTGCGGGTCGCGGGCGGCGTAGAGGGTGTGCTCGTCCATGAAGACGAGGCTGAAGGCGCCCTTGACCTTCGGCAGGACGCCGGGCGCCGCCTGCTCCACGGTCAGCGGCTTGCCGTCCTCGTCCACCTGGCCCGCCAGCAGCGCGGTGACCAGGTCGGTGTCGTTGGTGGCGGCGACCCGGTTGGCCCGGCCGCCGCTGCTGGGGAGCTTCGCGACCAGCTCGGCCAGTTCGGCGGTGTTGACCAGGTTGCCGTTGTGGCCCAGCGCGATCGAGCCCTGCGCGGTGGCCCGGAAGGTGGGCTGGGCGTTCTCCCACACCGAGGCGCCGGTCGTCGAGTAGCGGGCGTGGCCCACCGCGATGTGGCCCCGCAGGGAACCCAGCGAGGTTTCGTCGAAGACCTGGGAGACCAGGCCCATGTCCTTGAAGACGAGGATCTGCGAGCCGTTGCTCACAGCGATTCCCGCGGACTCCTGTCCCCGGTGCTGCAACGCGTACAGCCCGAAATAGGTGAGCTTGGCGACCTCTTCTCCCGGGGCCCAGACACCGAAGACGCCGCAGGCGTCCTGGGGGCCCTTCTCACCCGGGAGCAGGTCGTGGTTGAGTCGTCCGTCGCCACGTGGCACGCGTTCGAGTCTAGGACAGGTCACGCGGTGCTCCGAATCCGGGCGGCCGCCGGGCGGACCGCTCACGCTGGGGCATCAGCCCAGCACAGGAAGGTGCGCACGCAGATCGGCGCGTTCGCCACTGGCTGTGAGATGCGCCGCATCGAGCTCCGCCGCCCAGTCGGTACGGCCGGTGGCCAGCCGGATCCAGGTGAGCGGGTCGGTCTCCACGACGTTCGGCGGGGTGCCCCGGGTGTGCCGGGGACCCTCGACGCACTGGACGACCGCGAAGGGCGGGACGCGCACCTCCACCGAGGAGCCGGGTGCCTTGGCGGCCAGCGCGTCGGCCAGCAGCCGTACGGCGGAGGCCAGCGCCTGGCGGGCCGGCGGGACGCGGACGCCGGTGGCGCGGGCCAGGTCGTCGCTGTGCACCACCAGCTCCACCAGCCGGGTCACCGTGAAGTCCAGGGCGCGCATGGCGCCGAAGCCGTGCGGCAGCAGCACGTCGGGCCGTACCGCCTGCTCCAGCACCGGCTCCAGTTGCTCGACGGCGTCGTCGACGGCCCGCGCCGCGCTCTCGTACTCCTGGGCGTGCTTGCGGGTCTCGGCGTCGAGCCGGTCGGCGACGGCGGCGGTGGACATCGCCCAGGTGTTCAGGTCCGTCTGCGGTCCGGGCACCCGGGGCGGGGGCTCGGCCAGCAGCCGGGGCACCGCCTCGATCTGCCCGGCGATGTGGACGACGAGGTGGTGCACGTCCCAGCCGGGCAGCCCGGAGGGCAGGGCCAGCTGCTCGGGGGTGAGCCGGTGCACGGCGGTGCGCACGGACTCCACCTGCCCGATGAGCCCGGCCCGCACCAGGGCCGGCTCGTACGTCCTGGGCTTGCGCTTCGCGGGAGGCATGGCGTCAGCGTAGAACGCCGGGTGACCGGAGCAGGCGGTTACCCGCCGGTCGCGGCGATCAGTCGTACCGCGGCACTCCGGGGCGGGCCGTGTCACGTGCCTGTGCCGTGTGTCCGTGTCCTCCCTATGTCCTCCGGCAGAGGCGCCGTTCCCCCGCGGGGCCGACGCTCCCCCGCCCGTCGGCCGGAAGGCTGGTTCCCATGACCTCCATGGCCTCCGTCGCCGTCCTCGCCGTGCTCGGCACCGTGTTCCTCGCCCTGAACGTGCTGGCCTTCCGCAACGAGCCCCCCTTCTGGGCGATGCTGCTCGTCTGCCTGGCCACCTATCCGCTCGGCACGCTCCTGCTCCGGCTCCCCGTGTTCGCCGACGCCGAGTACGGGACCGCCGTCGACTGGGGCGTGCGGCTCGTCCTCGTCTCCGCCGGCATCGCCCTGCTGAGCCTGGCACTCGGCGGGAGGCGGCGCCGGGCCGCGACCGACGCCGGGTGATCCCGCCGTCCGTACCTCCGCCCTCATCGCGCCCTCATCGCGCCCTCACCGCGCCCTCACCGCATCCCTTCCCCGGCGGTCGGCTCCGACGGCAGCAGGATCCGCCGGACCTCCAGCGCGTACGCCGTGCCGCGCTCGCCCACGGTCAGCCCGTACGGCCGTCCCAGGGCGAGGGTGTGCAGGGCGACCTCGCCCGCGGCGAGGCTCCGGCTCCACATCCGCAGCAGCCGGGCGGCCGTTCCGGGGCCGTGTTCCGTTCCGGGGCCGAGGCGGGCGGCGAGTCCGTCGGCCTCGGCCCACAGCCACCGCAGGGCGGACCGCCCGCCGGGGGCGTACGCCCGGGCCAGCGGCACGGTCCCGGCCTCCCGCGTCGCGGTGACCGTGCACAGGTGCACCCGCCGGTACCGCCGCACCACTCCCCGCACGCCCGTCACGCCCCGCACGCCGCCTCCGGCGGGTCGATACGGGCCCAGATCCGGGTGCCGGTGCCCCTGCCGACGCCGGTGACCGGTTCACACCCCACCTCGGTGGCCAGCACCGACACCAGCCACAGCCCCCGGCCCCCCTCGGCGGCCGGGCAGGGCTCGTCCGGCGGCGGGGGTGGCGTACCGCCGGACCCGTCCTCCCCCGCCTCTCCCCCGGCCTCCGGGCCCCGGTCGGTGACGCTGACCGTCAGCCGGTCCCGGCCGGTCAGCGTCACCACGACCGTGACGCGGTCACCAACGCCGTGCACCACGGCGTTGGTGACCAGCTCCGAGACGATCAGCACGGCGTTCTCGGCCTGCGCGGCGGGCACCCGCCACCGCCCGCAGACCCGGCGCACGTACTCGCGGGCCCGCCGGGGACTCAGTTCCGAGCGCCCGTCGACGGCGGTGGTCGTCCACCGGCCGCGCTCACCGCGGCGGGGACGGGCGGGCGGCACGGGCCGCAGCCCGGGGACGAGGGGTGAGTGTGGGGTCATGGGCCTGGGGTCCTTCCGTTCAGGGGTGGAGGGTGGTGAGCGCGCCGAGCGCGCCGAGTACGTCGAGCACCTGGCGTGCCGCCGGCAGGGGGTGCCCGGTCGGCGGCGCGACCCACCGGGCGTGCCCGGCGCCGTCGGCGGCGGGCAGCGGCAGCGGGCGGTGCGGCGGGTGCGCGGTGACCCGGCCCGCCCGTTCCCCGGCGGGGACGGGCGGCGGCTCCTCGTCCGTGAGCACGTACAGCCGCTCGGGTCCCTCGCCGTGCGGGGCGGCCAGCCGCATGACCGGTGCCGCGATCCCGGCGGCGGCGAGGACTGCGAGCACGTACGGCCACCGGAGGCCGTCGGCGCACAGGGCGGCCATGCCCCGCCCGGGCCCGGTGGCGGCGATCACGCCGTACGAGGGGCGGGCGTCCCACAGCCGGTCCAGCGCCGCCGGGTCCGCCGTCGCCTCCCGCGCCCACCGGGGCGTGGCCGGGTGCCGGTCCGGGGCGAAGCACCACGCGTGGCGCCCCGTGCAGGCGGGCGTCACCGCCCACCCGAGCCCGGCGTACCGGTGCGCCCAGCGGCGCGCCTGCTCGACCCGCTCCCGCCGCGCGGCACCGCGCGGCGACAGCAGCACCCGGTCCGGGGCCGCCCCCGGGCGCTGGGCGGTGTGACGTGCTGAGTGCTGCATGACGTGCTCCCGACCATCAGGCGAATCGAACCAGTAAGCGATGAGCGACCAGATGGCTACCCGGCGTAGCGGATGCCTCTAGAATGACGCCTGAATCTTCTGTCTGCAACTTCTGTCAGAAGATTCAGCAACCTTCGCCAGGTGAAGAACCGGGATGGAGCGGATGAAAACGTCGATTACCTCCATGCCTCAGAGTGAGGCAGGATGACCCTCAGTAGAAGCAGGGGAGGAGGCCGCCAAATGAAGCGATCCCACGGTCCCGTGGTACGCATGAGGCGTCTTGGCAGAGAGCTACGCCGCCTTCGTGAAGATTCACGAATGACGATCGAACAAGCGGGCAAGGCCATCGACCGGTCCGACTCCACCATCAGCCGGATCGAGAACGGCGGCCGCAAGCTCCAGCTCATCGAGTTGCGGGGACTCCTCGACGCCTACGAGGCGTCGAAGGAACAGCGCGAGCTGCTGCTGAACCTGTTCCAGGACGGTCCCGAACAGGGATGGTGGACCGTCTACGAGGACGCTCTGCCGCCCAACCTCGCCACTTACATCGGGCTGGAAGCCGACGCGGCCACACTGCGGGTGTACACACTGGCCATGGTCCACAGCCTGCTGCGGACCGAGGACTACTCGCGTGCCATCCATCGTGCGGGGCGCCCCACCGCGCAGAACAGCGAGATCGACACCCTTGTCGCGTTCCACTCCCACCGGCAGGAAGCCCTGACCCGTAAGCCGCACCCGCTGGAGCTCAACGCCGTCCTCGACGAGGCGTGCCTGCGCCGGTTCGTCGGTGGCCGCGAGGTGATGCGAGCGCAGCTCCAGTACCTGGCCCACTACGCCCGGGAGGTGCCGAACGTCACGCTGCAGGTCCTCCCGTTCAGCAAGGGCGCGCATGCCGCCCTGCACGGTTCCTTCACCATCCTGGACTTCCCGGACCCGGCGGAGCCCGTGGTGGTCTACCTGGACACCCCGGGTGGGAACCTCTACATGCAGAAGCCGCACGACATCCGGCGCTTCGACGCCGACTTCGGCCGCCTGCGCGGCATGGCGCTCGACGAGGAAGAGTCGGCGCAGTTCCTGGAGACCCTACTGGAGGAGTTGTAACCCATGACCGACACACCGGATCTCGGCAACGTTCAGTGGCGGAAGGCCAGCGTGAGCGAGAGCACCAACGGCTGCCTGGAGGTGGCCTTCCTGCCCGGTGACCGGGTCGCGCTCCGCGACAACGAGGACCCGGACAACCCGCCCTTCGTCGTCACCCGACACGTCTGGGAGTGCTTCATCGACGGCGCCAAGGGCAACGAGTTCGACATACCCGCCTGACCACGGAGCACCACGGGGGCCGGCTCCCCGGTCAGCCCGAGACCGCCCCCGTGATGCTCGCCGAGGCGCCGACGGGCCTCCCACCTGTGGACACCGGCTGGTGGGCCGAACTCGACACGCCTGTCAGGACATGATCCACAGCAGTACCAGTGAGGTGCTGGGCGTCGTCCTCTGCACCAAGCACCCCGGTGGCGGGCAGGATTCGTCCTGAGTGAGTGCGAGACCATGCCGACTACGGAGCCGGGGGAGCTTCTGTTGTCGAGTGCGCTCCTGCCGCCCTGAGAATTTCGGTGATGCCGGGGTGGGGGCCGTTGTCCGCCCAGTCCAGCGGCGACCGGCCTGCGCCCTGGTCTTCGCGGAGGTTGGGATCGGCGCCGTGCGCCAACAGT
Organism: Streptomyces carminius; assembly: GCF_002794255.1. Taxonomy (GTDB): domain Bacteria; phylum Actinomycetota; class Actinomycetes; order Streptomycetales; family Streptomycetaceae; genus Streptomyces; species Streptomyces carminius. Next base: position 47,038 of record NZ_PGGW01000052.1, on the reverse strand, counting down.
TCCCGGACCGTTGCGGTGTGTCCCCAGCAAGCAGCCGCGCACAGCGGTGTGCCCTCCGAGCCCGGGCCGCTGCTTTCAGTGTCGGGGGAAGCCCCGGCCTCCATGAGCAAGCGGGCCACTTCGGCCTCGCCCTGTACTGATGCCAGGTACAGAGGAGTGGTGCCGTCTGTGCTCCTCCTCTCCGGGCTTGCTCCACCGCGCAGCAGGGCCTTCACGCACCTGGCGTCACCTGACAGGACTGCCTCGAAAAGGCGGTGGGAGAGCTTCTTCTGCTGCCGCTGCTTCACAGCTGGTGAGGCTAGCGATCACAGGTACGCCGGAGCCACTCGTATCCATCCGTTGATCATTGCGGCCGGTACAGTGGCCTCGTAGCGGACGGCGAGCTTGTCGTATCTCGTGACCACAGCGCGGTGGCGGTGTCGGGTAGCCGAGTACGGCGACGTGGCCCGGCTACCCGACCGGCTGCCGTGGCCGCCGACAGGGCCCACTCCCCGAAGGCCGACCGTGCCGGTGAGGACCGGCCTGGCTGGCTCCCGAACCGCATCCGCACACCGCGATCATCGGTGAAGACGTGATCACCGGCCCGCATGTACGCGTGCGGGAGTTCTCCGCCGCCTCCTACTCGTCGATGCGTCAGGACGCACCCTGGTCGAGGCAGCAAGAGCCCGAGCGCCCCGCCCTTGTCGTCATCCGCCACATCTGGGAGTGCTCCATCGACGGCGCCAAGGGCAACGAGTTCGACATACCCGCCTGACCGAAGCGCGCTGTCGTCACTCGCACGGATGAAAACGCACGGTCAAGCCGTGGGCGCCCGGGCGCGCGGATACGGTGTCCAGCCCCTCGGACACCCCGGAGGAAGCCCGTGCCCCGCGCGTCGACCAGCCTTTCCGAGTACTGGGACACCTACAAGCCGTACCGGGGTGAGGGCGAACAGCCGACTCCTGAGGTCGACGGGTTCGCCTGGACCCAGTACGACGGCCATGGGCCGGGGGCCGAGTTCCTGGGCAGCCCGCGTACCGCGCTGGAGCTCGGCTGCGCCGAGGGCAGGGAGGCCGTCCACCTCGCCCGTACCGGTGTGGCGGTGACGGCCCTGGACTTCTCCACCGTCCAGATCGCCCGTGCCCGCCGCTGGTGGGGCGGCACACCCGGGCTGACCTTCGTCCACGCCGAGGCATGCGACCACCTCCGCAGCACGGAGGCGGCCTACGACGCGATCTTCTCCGTCTGGGGTGCCCTCTGGTTCACCGACCCCGAGGAACTGGTTCCGCTGATCGCCCGGCGCCTCATCCCGGGCGGAGTCCTCGCCTTCTCCCAGGCCGAACCCATCGAGGGCCACCACGGCCCCCAGCCGATGTACGGCAACGGATTCGCCGGCCGCAAGCTGACCGTCGTGCGCTGGTCGTACGGCCCCGGGTGGTGGGCCGATCTGCTCAAGCGCAACGGTTTCACCGACATCGACGCCCAGGTCCTCCCGGCCCCCGACCCCGGGGATGTCGGCACCCTCCTGGTCCGTGCTCGCACTCCCGGGTGATGCCCGCCCGGGAACAGCCGCGCCGCGTGGACGGATCAGCCTCCCTTCGCCGGGACGCGGCCGGTGTGCGGGTCCCGGCACCAGGCCGACCGGCGGTGCGGCTCCACTGGAGTCCGTCGATGACGCAGACTGGCCGCGTCCGGATCGAGCTGCGACAAGCTGTTGTTGGCAGGACCGGCCACCGGATTCCACCAGGACTGGACACTGAGGTGAGCCTCGGGCCCCTCAGTAGCGGGTGCCAGGAGGGCGGGAAGGTGCCGTTCGGCCGGCCACGCCCGGTCACCTCCCGCACAACGGGGAAGCTCACTTCCGCTTGACGTCGGTGCAGTAGACGTCCTTGCGCGGCAGGTGGCCGGTGGTCAGGAAGCCGACGGTCGCCTTGTCGGCGCAGGCGGAGCCCGCGTTGTAGACGTAGTGCCCGCCGTTGTCCACGCCGACGAAGGCGGAACCGTCGCCGAGGGCCTTGTGCAGCCCTGTGCCGCCCTCCCACGGAGTGGCGTTGTCCCGGCGGTTCTGGAGGATCAGGGTGTTGCGCGGGCCTTCGCCGGTCACGGTGACGGGCTGCTCGACCGGCTTCTTCCAGTAGGCGCACGCCCAGATGTTGGCCGGCATTCCCGCGGTGAGGGGCCACGCCTTGCGGTCGGCGGCGGTGCGGGCGGCGTAGCCGTCGGTGTCCTGGGACCATTCGGCGTCGCCGCAGAGGAGAGCCAGGAACATGGTGGCCTGGTTGTCCGCGGGGACGCCCGGGGCCCGCGGGGTGCCGGCGAGGATCTGCTGGAGAACTTCCTTGTCGGCGTCGGTGGCACTGCCGTCGGCCAGGGCGGCGGCGGCTTTCCAGAAACCGACCAGCGGTGGGAGCGTCTCGTTGCGCTGAAGCATGCCGTAGGTGATGCTCCGGAGCAGCGGTCCGTCCAGTGACAGGGACGCGCCCGGCACGGGGACGGGCTCGCGGTCGAGCCGATCGGCGAGGGTGAGGTAGCTCCGGGTCACCTGCTCGACGCTGTCGCCCAGCCCGAGGGTGCCGTCCTGGGCCGCGGCGACGGCGGCCGCGTCGGGGAACCGGTCGGCCATGCCCTTGCCCCAGGTGGCCAGTTGGTCGGCCCACGCCTTGGTGGGGTCGATGTTGCCTTCCAGGATCATCCGGTCGGTCCGGTCCTGGAAGAGGGACCTGTAGACGGCGCCGAGGTAGGTGCCGTAGGACTGGCCCCAGTAGGAGATCTTCCGCTCGCCGAGCGCCTGGCGGATGCGGTCCATGTCGCGGGCGGTGTTGGCGGTGGTGAAGTGCCGCAGGTCGTCGCCCGCCGTGTCGGCGCACTTCTCGGCGTCGGCCTTGGCGGCGGCCACGTTCTGGGTGATCGAGCCGTCCGCGGCGGGATAGGGGAAGAGCCCGGGCACGCTGGGGTCCTGGAGACCGCAGCTCTGCGGAGTGCTGTGCGCGACGCCGCGCGGGTCGAAGCCGATCAGGTCGTAGCTGTTCAGCACGGACTTCGGCAGCGTGGGCGCCATGGTCGCGGGCATGCCGAGACCGCCCACGGCCGGTCCGCCGGGGTTCAGCAGCAGGACGCCGCGCCTCTTCCCGGGTTTGGCCGTGGCCAGCCGCGAGACCGCCACATCGATCTTCGTGCCGTCCGGATCGCGGTAGTTCAGCGGGACCTTCATCGTCCCGCAGGTCAGGCGGGGATTCCGGCTCGCTTCCCCGGCCGGCTCCGGGCACGTGCCCCAGGTGATCTTGGCGTGGTCCGCGGTCCGCTCGGCTGCCTGGGCCCGCGGCGTGCCCTCGGCGTTCTCGGCGCTCCGGAGACCCAGGTCGTCCTGCCCGCCGCAGGCGGCCAGCCCGGTTCCGGCCAGCGTCGAGACCACCAGGGCCGTGGCGAAACGGCGGTTCCCGGGGAAACCGGGCTTTCCGGAACTGCGCGTCTTTCTCATGGTGTTGCCCTCCTGCTGTTCGGCACGGTCGGACCGCCGGTCCGACCGCTGCGCTGACAGCACGAAGTCAACAAGAGACCGCCGGTGCCGCACTTCACCCATGAGGGGACACCCCAGGTAGCTCGCTCGGGGGACAACGCTTTCGAGGACAACGACCTCGACGGGCTCCCACCGGCTGAACCACCGGGCCGTCGGACTCGGACCCGGTCCCGGCGCCCCGCCAACCCCGTCCGATACGCCAGGACCACCTCGGACGGACACCACCCCCCTGGCCGGGCGATCCCGGCCGTCCGGTCCCGGTCGTGGACCGACCGGCCGGCCGCAGGCGCCGCCGACCGTTCACGGGGGCGGCACCACCCCGTCGTGCGGAAAGCGGCAGGGGCAGCGGTGAACGCACCCTCGTCAGCGGCGCTCGCCGCGCCGCAGCCGCTCCTCGGCCGCGTCGAGTGCGGGTGCGAGCGGTGCGAGTGCGGAGCGGAGCAGGTCGGGCAGTGAGCCGGCCGGGACGACGAGTCCGCCGGCCGCCGGGGTGGCTGCGGCCGACCGCAGCCACCGCTCAAGCGCCACCCGGACGGCGGCGGCGACGCTCGCCGCGAGCACGCGGGCGGTGTACGGGTCGGTCCCACCGAGGCGGTCGTCGATCACGTCCGCGAGGGGGCGTTCGATCGCGGTGGCGGCGTCCAGGAAGGCGGCACGCAGCGCGGGGGCGGTGGTGATCAGCAGCAGTGCGTCGCGGCCGGGGCCGCCCGGGTCGGTGTACTGCTCCACGACCGCGTCGATGACGTCGTCGGCGAGACGGGCACCGGTACGGGCGGCAACCACCGCCGCCACCCGGGACTCCCGTTCGGCGGTGACGGCGGCGACGATCGCCTCCTCGCGGCTGGAGAAGTAGTTGTTGTAGGTGCGGGGCGAGACCCCGGCGGCCTGCGCGATGTCGTCGACACGTACGTTGTCCGGCCCGCGCTCCAGGGCCAACCGCAGTGCCGCCGCGCGCAGTGCCTCCCGGGTGGCCTGCTTCTTCCGCTCGCGCAGCCCGCTTCCTCGTGTCGTCACGTCCCCAGCATCCCAACAAAAATGCGTATACGCAAACTTGCGTACACGCATTTTTTGCGCTTAGTGTCAGGTCCACACAGCAGCCGCCAGGAAGGACCAGGGACATGCGGGCCAAGGGCATCAGCTACGACACCGGTTTCGTCCGCGGAGGAGTGGTCTCCCGGGAGCGCTTCGACCCGGACGTGGTCAGACGCGAGCTGGGCGTCATCCGCGACGATCTGCACTGCACCGCCGTCCGCGTCATCGGCGGCGATCCGGAGCGGCTGGAGGCGGCCGCGGCCCACGCCGCCGACCTCGGCCTGGAGGTCTGGTTCTCGCCCTATCCCCTGGAACTGACCGGCGGGGAGATGCTCGACCTGTTCGCCGACTGCGCCGTACGCGCGGAGCGGCTGCGGCGGCGGGGAGCCGAGGTCGTGTTCGTCACCGGCGCCGAGGTGAGCCTGATGAACGAGGGGTTCCTGCCCGGTGGCACCCAGGAGGACCGGCTCCGGCTGCTGCTGGACCGGCGGGACGACCTGCCCGCGCGGGTGGGTGAGCTCAGCGCGCGCGTCAACGGCTTCCTCACCGAGGCCGTCCGCCTCGTCCGCGAGCGCTTCGGCGGAAGGATCACCTACGCCGCCATACCGCTCGAACGCGTCGACTGGACACCCTTCGACCTCGTCGGCGTGGACCTGTACCGGTCGGCCGGGGTGGCCGACCGGTTCGCCGACGGGGTGCGCGAGCTCGTCGCGCAGGGGAAGCCGGTCGCCGTCACCGAGTTCGGCACAGCCGCCTACCGCGGCGCCGGCGAGCTGGGCGCGCGCTTCATGGAGATCGCCGAGTACGACAGGGGGACCGGTGCACCGATCCGGCTGAACGGCGAGTTCGTCCGCGACGAGGCCGGCCAGGCCGCCTACCTCCGCGAGCTGCTGGAGATCTTCGACGCCTGCGGCGTCGACGGCGCCTTCGTGTTCCTCTTCGCACTCGACAACTTCCCCCACCGCCCCGACGGCGACCCCCGCGACGACCTCGACCTCGCCAGCCCCGGCATCGTCCGGGTCCGCGACGGCCGCCGCGGCGGGACCTGTTCCGGCATGCGCTGGGAGCCCAAGGCCGCGTTCACCGCACTGGCCGACTTCTACCGCGCCTGACCGCGTAACCGGGTCGGCCTCCCTCCACCGGGACGCGGCCGGTGTGCGGGTCCCGGCACCAGACGTGCTGGTGGTGCGGCTCCACGGTCATGCCGAAGTCGTAGACCTCGGGGCGGTCCGCGGCCAGCCACCACCGCCAGGCGCCCGCCAGCTCGTCGGCCAGGCGGCGCGGGCCGCCCTGGTGGGCGGTCGCCGTGCCGTCGTCGCCGGTGGCGAGGACGGCCCAGGAGGAGGCGCCGTCGTGCAGCCACGCGGTGCCGTCGCCCGCCGCGCCGGGGAGGACCCGTACGTCCGGCAGGAGCACCCGGGCCGCGAACAGCAGATGGCCGTTGCGCAGTTCGCGCACGTCGCGGGGGAACGGGCCGGTCCGCCCGGGGGCGCCGTCGGCGCGGATCTGCCGCCAGGTGCGGCCGTCGTCGGTGCCGCGGGCGGGCATGAACGCCGCCAGGCCCTGCAGCCAACCGGACGCCGAGCGCCCGTCGGCCGCCACGGTGAGGGCCACGTGCCCGAGCCGTCCCCAAGGCGCGACGATCCGGCCGCCCGGGCGGGTCTGGGCGACCCACGTCCAGGGGATCTCGTCCACGGCGTAGGTGGCGATCACCCGGTCCCACGGCGCTCCCCCGGGCCATCCCGCCGCGCCGTCGCCGACGTGCACCGCCACCTCGGCGCCGGTCGTGCCGGTCTCCTTCAACCGGGCACACGCCTGCGCGGCCGGCTCCGCGTCCACCTCGACGCTCGTCACCCGGCCGCCCGGTCCGGTGCGGTGGGCCAGCAGCGCGGCGTTCCAGCCGGTGCCGGTGCCCAGCTCCAGCACCCGGTGGCCCGGCTCCACCTTCAGCGAGTCGAGCATGTCCACCACCACGGCCTGGCAGGACAGGCTGGAAGTCGCCCGGCCGCCGGTGACCTGGGTGACGGCCGGGTCGTACGGCCCGGCGTACACCTCGGCCGCCCACCCGCCGGGGTCGGCGGAGCGGTCCAGCGGTACGTAGGCGGAACCGTCCCAGCGCCACAACCGGTCCGGGGCGAACAGGTGCCGGGGCAGGGCCTCCACCGCCCGGCGGATCCACGGCGAGCGCTCCGGCCACTCCCCGCGCGCCGCCAGCTCGGCGGCCAACCGCTCCCGCAGCCGGTCGAGTCCGTCCGGCTCGTCCGGCCCGTCCGGCTCGCTCACCGGGCTCAGTCCTTCTTGTGCTTGCCGTCGCCCGGCGGCGGCACGGGCACCTGCCCGTCGGCGTTCCCGGGCGGCGGTGTGCCCTCGCCGGGGTCCGGTTCCGGCTTGCGGTGCTCCCCCATGAGCGTCTCCTCACTGTCGACGGACCGACGGTGCCATCGTGCTGTCCCGCCTCCCGTCCGGTGCGAGAACCCTGTGCGGTGACCGGAAAGCGGCCCGCCGTGGCGCGATACGGGCCGCTACCGGCACACGTCTGTTCCGCCATGACCTCGGGGCGCGGACGGGCGTTCGGGCCCCGAGAGGTCGTCGCCGGTGGCGAGGACGGCCCGGGAGGAGGCGCCGTCGTGCAGCCACGCGGTGCCGTCGCCCGCCGCGCCGGGGCTTCCCGGCGATGACGCCGTCGGGCCGCGCCGGGGTCAGCGCCGGACGGTGAGGACCAGTCGCGGCAGCAGCCGGCCGGCGACGGAGCCCGAGGGGACGTCTCCCGCGCGCACCGCGCCCATCGCGCGGTAGAAGGGCTCGGCGTGCGGGTCCGCGTCGATCGTGAGCCGGGCGAAACCCAGTTCCCGTGCGGCGGTGACGGTGTGCCGGAACAGCAGGCGGCCGATCCCCTGACCGATGACCTGGGGCTCGACGAACATCATGCCCAGCACGCCGACCGGCGGTTCGCCCTCGAGGGTGGTGAAGCCCAGGACTCGGCCGTCCCGGTCGGCCACCGTGGCCCGCCGTCGTACGACCTCGTCCGCGGCGACGGTGAGCTCGTCCCGGCACGCCGCCAGGAAGTCCGCGTCATAGCCCCAGTGCGCCTTGGACCGCAGCGCCAGGCCGGTGAGGGCCGCCGCCTCCGCTGCCCGCGCGGGCCTGATCCGCACGCTCATCCGCGCCTCCGTCCCATACGCGGGTTCCCCATCCTCGCAGCCCGCGACCGCGCGGAAGAAGTACGCGATGCCCCGCGGCCGGGCGGGACGGGCCGGTCACGGCCGCGGCGATGAGTTCTTCCGCCCCGGGCGGTCCCACTGTTGTCGACCACCAGGAGGGAATCCATGAGTCAGCTGCTGCGAGTGCAGAACTTCGTCGTCTCGCAGGACGGTTTCGGTGCCGGTGAGGGCCAGAGCCTTGAGCGGCCGTTCGGCCACGCCGACCCCGGGGAGATGTTCGCCTGGGCCGGTGCCACGGCGAGCTGGCCCAACCGCACCGATCCCGGGGGCAGCCGCGGTCTCGACGACTACTTCACGCGGGACTTCGCCCACAACATCGGCGCCGAGATCATGGGCCGCAACAAGTTCGGGCCCCAGCGCGGGCCCTGGCAGGACCACGACTGGCGCGGCTGGTGGGGGGAGGAGCCCCCGTTCCACACCCCGGTGTTCGTCATGACCCACCACGAGCGCCCCTCGTTCACGCTCTCCGACACCACGTTCCACTTCACCGGCGGCGATCCGGCCGCGGTCCTGGAGCAGGCGCGGGAGGCGGCGCGGGGCAGGGACGTCCGGCTCGGCGGCGGGGTCACCACCATCCGGCAGTTCCTGGACGCCGGCCTCGTCGACACCCTGCACGTGGTGGTCTCGCCGGTGCGGCTCGGGTCCGGGGTGCGGCTCTGGGAGTCTCCCGACCAACTGCTCGACCGGTTCCACCACGAGGCCGTGCCCAGCCCGAGCGGTGTGACGCACCACCTGTTCTGGCGGCGGTGAGGGGGTGCCCGGCCGGCGGGCGTCACGCCTGGGCGGTGGGGCGGACGTTGATCTCGCCGATCTCGACGTCGCCGGGCTGCTCGACGGCGAAGGCCACCGCTCGGGCGACCGCCGCCGGGGGGATGCCCACCGCGTCCATGAACCCGCGCGTCCGCTCGCGGAGGTGCGGGTCCGCCATGGAGTCCGCGAGGTCGGTGCGGATGTATCCCGGTGAGACGGCCGTCGTGCGCACCACCCCGTCGGTGGACTCCGCGCGCAGTCCCTCGTGGACGGTGCGCACCGCGTTCTTGGTCGCGGCGTAGACGGCCATGGTGGGGGACACCGCGGACAGGCCGGCCACGGAGACGATGCTGACCAGGTGGCCCGAGCCCTGCTCGCGGAAGACGGGCAGCACGGCGGCGACGCCGTTGAGCATGCCGCGGAGGTTGACGTCGATCATGGCCGACCACCCTTCGGTGTCGAGGTCGGCCAGCGGGCTGATCGGGGCGATGCCGGCGTTGTTCACCAGCACGTCGATACGGCCGTACCGGTCGGTGGCGGTGGCGACCAGGCGCTCGAGGTCCTCGGCCCTGGTGACGTCGGTGACGCGGGCGGCGGCCCGGCCGCCCTCCGCCCGGATGTCCCGCGCTATGGCCTCGACACGCGCGCCGCGGCGGGCCGCGAGGACGACCGCGGCGCCGCGCCGGGCGAGCAGCCGGGCCGTGGCCTCGCCGATGCCGCCGCTCGCCCCGGTGACGGCGACGACCTTGCCCTGAAGAGAGAGCACTGCTGCCTCCAAGTAAAGTGGACACGTGTCCGGTGCCTGACCCACCCTACCGGACACGTGTCCACTTGTCAGAGGCGGAACACCGGGAGATGTCCATGAGCACGCCGCCACGCCGCCCGGACGCGGCACGGAACCGGACCCGCATCGTGGAGGCCGCCCGCGCGGCCCTCGCCGAGTCCGACCACGTCCACCTCAACGAGATCGCCAGGCGCGCCGGCGTGGGCCAGGGAACGCTCTACCGGCACTTCCCCAGCCGCGAGGCGCTCCTCGCCGAGGTCTACCGGCGCGACGTCGAGGAACTCGTGACCGCCGCCCCCGCCCTGCTGACGGCACACGAGCCGGTGGAGGCCCTGCGCCGCTGGCTCGACCGGCTGGTCGACTACGCCGAGATCAAGCACGGCGTCCTGGCGGCACTCGAGCCGGCGGCATGGCAGGACCTCGTCGCCCACAGCCGCAACCCCGTCGAGGACGCCCTCGGCCGCCTGCTGGACGCCGGGAAGGCGGCCGGCGCCCTCCGCACGGACGTGGACGCCCGCGGGGTCCTCCAGCTCGTCGCCTACCTCGGCCGACTGGACCGGGACGAATGGAAGTCGACGGCACGGCCGCTGATGAGCGTCGTCCTCGACGGCCTTCGCCGGCGGGACGCGGAACGGTGAGGGCACACGGAGGGGGAGGGCGGGCGCCGCGAGCCGGAGAGGCGGCTTCCGACCGGGGCCGGCAAGTGCCTTCGCGGCCGGGCCCGTTGCTCGCTTACACAACGGGTGTGTAATGTGGCGTGTGTGAGCGTGGCCCGACACCGGAGGAGTACGGCATGCGTATGAACATCTCCGTTCCCGACGCCCTCGCCGAACAGGTCCGCGCCCGCGAGCTGCCCATCTCGGCGATCTGCCAGGAGGCGCTGCGCAACGCGGTGGAGCGGGACCGGGCGAGGCAGAACGTCATGAGCGACCTCACCGCCGTGGTCGAACGCCTGCGCGGCACGATCGGCGACAGGGACCGCGAGCGGCTCAGGAGCGACCGTGAGCTGCGCGAGGAGGGCCGCGACGACGGCATCGCCTGGGCGAGGGACTACGCCACGGCGGCCGAGCTGAAGTACCTGGTCTCCTACGGTTCCGGGAAAGAACGGAGAGGGAGCAACCCGCTGCGCAGCCTGTTCCCCTTCCTGTCCGACAAGAGGAACGAGAAGGTCACCCACATTCCGCCCATCAAGGCGGAGGACCCCTACTGGGGAGGGTTCATCGGCGGCGCCGGGGAGGTCTGGAACGCGGTGGCGGACCAACTGCGCTGAGCGGGGCCCGCCGGTCGCGGCCGTCCCCGCACCCCGGCCCCGGCGGGCGTCCGGACCGGCCCGGCCGCCCGGGTCAGTCCGCCCGCGCGAAGTCGTCCGCCGTGGGCAGGACGGCGTCCGTGCAGCCGCGCCGCTCCGCGACGTCCTCGACGTAGGCGCGGAGGACCGGTTCCAGATGGCGGCCCGCGCCGTGGACGTACGGGTAACCGGCGGTGAGGACGTGGACGGCGGGCTCCCCGTCGCAGACGGAGGTGGCCCACCAGGCGTTCCCCTGCCTGTCGTAGCCGCCCGTGCCGTGCTCGACCGTCCGCTCCTCGTGGACGGGGTCGGTGGCGACCTGCTCGGCGGCGTCACCGAAGAAGCTCTCGGCGCTGAGCCACCAGAGCCCTCGCCCCTCGTCGGCCTCGCGGTACCGCCGGTAGGCGGGGTCGTCCCGGTGCCGCAGGTGCGTCGCGCCCCGGGCCTCGCCGCTGACGGTCAGCAGGCAGCGCTCCTGCCACACCAGCTCGCCGGCGCGGCTCTCCAGCACCTGGTCCGGCAGCCAGCCCGAGGAGTTGGCCGGACCGGTGTGCAGGCCTGCCGCGCCGTACCAGGCGCAGGTGCCCGCCGCCTCGTCCGGGTCGACCGGTTCGGTGTTCAGCGCCGGTATGCCGTCCGGCGGCTCGGGGAGGCGGTCGGGGCAGCCGAGCTCGGCGGCGAGGTTGTCGGCGGCGGCGACCGCGATGTCCGCCAGCCGGTCGCGGTCGGCCTGACGGAGCTGGCCGTCCTGCCCGAACTCCCGGTACGCCACCAGGTCCAGGGTGGCGGCGGCCCGTATCGCGGTGATCTCCTCGCCTTGGTGCTCGACCCCGGGGCAGGGCAGCCGGACGGCGACCCCGTTCTCGGTGACCTCGCCCGTGATGCCGCCACCGACCGGCTGGTGCACGAGCGGGACGCGGATCCACGGGTTGGAGGGGTCGAGCGGGTCCTGGAAGCTGTCGTCCACCGGTTCGGAGGTCCACCCGGTGGGCTCGGTGGCGAGCCGCGCGATGAAGAACTGCCGGGTGCCCGAACCACCCAGCGCCTCGGCGGCCTCCGCACTGCGCAGCACGCAGGCCTGGGCGAAGGGCTTGTCCGGCTCGATCTCCTCGGCGGCGGTGATCTCGCCGCCGCTCCCGGACAGGGCCAGCACCTCGCCCGCCGGGACCAGTCCCGCGCACGCCTCGTCCACGGTGTGCCGGCGGTCCCACACCTCCCACAGCGTCCAGCCGCTCAGCCCGATCGCGAGAACGGCCGTGCCGCACATCAGCCGGACGTACGCCGTCCGCCACCGCCCGCGGTCCATCTCCCCGTCTCCCCCGTCCCGTTGTACTGCTGTGCTGCTGTGCCGTACGGCCTCGGCACCCGTCCGGCGGTGAACCTACCAGCGCCCCGTGACACCGCGCCCGTTCACTCCCGCGGACCGGACGACGGTCCCGCGGCGATCCGCTTCTCGAACCAGTGGTGGGCGTACGGCTCGTCGTTGAAGGCGGGGACCTCCTCGAAGCCGTGGGAGCGGTACAGGCCGATCGCGGCGGTGAGCACCTTGTTGGTGTCCAGCCGCAGTACCTCGTGGCCGTGGTGCGCGGCCCGCGCCTCCAGTTCGGACAGGAAGCGGCGGGCCAGGCCCAGGCCCCGGGCACGAGGGGCCACCCACATGCGCTTGACCTCGGCCGGGGCGCCGGACGGCAGCTTCAGGCCGGCGCAGCCGACGGGCTCGCCGTGCAGCCGGGCGACGAGGAACACCCCGCGCGGCGGGCGGAGTTCGCCCGCGTCGGGCAGCAGGCTCCGGGCGGGGTCGAAGCCGGTGTCCAGGCGCTCCTGGAGTTCGGCGAAGAAGGAGCGCAGGCAGTGCCGGGCGTCGGGGTGGTCCGGGTCGGTGACCTCCAGGGTGACCGTGGCGGCGGTCAGCAGCCGTTCGGCCTCGGCCATGGCGGCGGTCAGCCGGGCGCGCTGGCCGTCGTTGAGCGGCGCCAGCAGGGAACCGGCCAGTTCGGCGCTGCGGGCGTCGAGTTCGGCGCGCTCGGCGCGGCCCGCGCCGGTGAGGCGGATGGTGCGCACCCGCCGGTCGCCGGGGTGCGGCTCCACCGTCACCAGGCCGTCGGCCTGCAGTGCGCGCAGCAGGCGGCTGACGTAGCCGGAGTCCAGGCCGAGGCGCTCGCGCAGCCGCCGTACGTCCTGCGCGCCGCCGCGCTCGCCGATCTCCCACAGCAGCCGGGCCTCGCCGACGGGCCGGTCGCGGCCGAGATAGCGGTCGTGGAGGACGCCCACGCGTTCGGTGACGGTGCGGTTGAAGCGCCGCACCTGCTCGATCTGCTCCGAGTCCATCCTCTGACTCTAGTCAGAGGATGGATATTGGACCAGAGGCCGGCCACCCGCCACCACGCGGCGGACTCAGTCGGTGCGGCCGGTGCGCTTCGCGCACCCGGCGACCTGGACAGATTCCGCTCCGCCGACGGGGCGCCGGGAGCACCGCAGAAGTGTGGTGCATCTGTACACTAGATGCATGTCTGCTACGTATCCCATCGCGGAGGCACGGGGCAAACTCGGCGATCTCGCCCGCCGGGCCGCCCAGCACGAGCACATCACCCTGACCGACCGCGGTGTCCCCACAGCGGTCCTCATCTCCCCCGCCGAACTCGAGGATCTGGAGGACGCCCTCGCGCTGGCCCGCCTTGAGCGGGATCGCGCGCTCGGCCGCGCCGAAACACCCATCCCGCACGACGAGGCACGCCGTGCCCTTCTCGATGCCGCCGGGAGAGGGGAGTGACCTGGCGGGTTCTGTGGGAGCCTGCCGCCCTCAACGCGGCCGCGGGTCATCTCAAGAACGACGCCCGCGGTGTCGACACCCTCCTCCAGGCCACCGATCGGCTCACCGAGAACCCCCGGCCCGAGGAGTCCCGCCCCTGGGGAACCGATCACCGTCGGCTGCGCCACGGGCCCTGGCGCGTTCTCTACCGCATCGACACGCGCACACAGTCCCTGCATATCGAGCACATCGGCCACACCGGCGCGTGAACGTGCGACGCGCCCCGCCCCCGGTGCGGGGGGCGGGGCGCGTCCCGGGCACCCGGGCCGGGTACTACGCGCGGGCCGTCAGGCGAGCAGGGCCGGGATGGTGGCCTCGTGGACCTCGCGCAGCTCGGCCAGCGGGATCGTGAACCGGCCCTGCACCTCGACGGCGTCACCGTCCACCACACCGATGCGGGTGGCGGGCAGCCCGCGGGCGCCGCACATGTCGGTGAAGCGCAGCTCCTCGCTGCGCGGCACCGCCACCACCGCGCGGCCGGCCGACTCCGAGAACAGGAACACGAACGGCTCCAGCCCGTCGGGGACGATCAACCGGGCGCCCTTCCCGCCCTTGAGGCAGGACTCGGTCACCGCCTGGACGAGCCCGCCGTCGCTCAGGTCGTGCGCGGCGTCGATCATGCCGTCCCGGGAGGCGGCGATCAGGATCTCGGCCAGCAGCCGCTCCCGTTCCAGGTCCACCTGCGGCGGCAGTCCGCCCAGGTGGTCGTGGACGACCTGGGACCAGGCCGAGCCGCCCAGCTCCTCGCGGGTCTCCCCGAGGAGGTAGAGAAGCTGGCCCTCCTCCGCGAACGCCATCGGGGTGCGGCGCGCGACGTCGTCGATCACGCCGAGCACGCCCACCACCGGGGTGGGGTGGATGGCCACGTCGCCGGTCTGGTTGTAGAGGGAGACGTTGCCGCCGGTCACCGGGGTGCCCAGGGTGCGGCAGCCGTCGGCCAGACCGCGGCAGGCCTCGGCGAACTGCCACATCGCGGCCGGGTCCTCCGGGGAGCCGAAGTTCAGGCAGTCGGTGACCGCCAGCGGCTTCGCGCCGGTGGCGGCGACGTTGCGGTACGACTCGGCCAGCGCGAGCTGCGCGCCCGCGTACGGGTCGAGCTTGGCGTAGCGGCCGTTGCCGTCGGTGGCGATGGCCACGCCCAGGCCGGTCTCCTCGCTGATGCGGATCATGCCGCTGTCCTCGGGCTGGGCCAGGACGGTGTTGCCGAGCACGTAGCGGTCGTACTGCTCGGTGATCCACTTCTTGGACGCCTGGTTCGGGGAGCCGACCAGCCTGACGACCTGCTCGCGCAGCTCCGCGTCGTCCTTCGGCCGGGGCAGGGCGTTCGCGTCGTCGGCCTGGAGGGCGTCCTGCCACTGCGGGCGGGCGTAGGGCCGCTCGTAGACCGGGCCCTCGTGGGCGACGGTGCGCGGCGGCACGTCCACGATCTGCTCGCCGTGCCAGAAGATCTCCAGCCGCTCGCCGTCGGTGACCTCGCCGATGACGGTGGCGATGACGTCCCACTTCTCGCAGATGGCCAGGAAGCGGTCCACCTTGCCGGGCTCGACCACCGCGCACATGCGCTCCTGCGACTCGCTCATGAGGATCTCCTCGGGCGAGAGCGTGGAGTCGCGCAGCGGCACGGTGTCCAGTTCGACGCGCATGCCGCCGGAGCCGTTGGAGGCCAGCTCGGAGGTGGCGCAGGACAGGCCCGCGGCGCCGAGGTCCTGGATGCCGACGACCAGGTTCTCCCGGAAGACCTCCAGGGTGCACTCGATGAGCAGCTTCTCCTGGAAGGGGTCGCCGACCTGGACGGCCGGGCGCTTGCTGGGCTTGTCGGAGTCGAAGGACTCCGAGGCCAGGATGGAGGCGCCGCCGATGCCGTCGCCGCCGGTGCGGGCGCCGTACAGGACGACCTTGTTGCCCGCGCCGGACGCCTTGGCCAGGTGGATGTCCTCGTGCCGCATCACGCCCACGCACAGCGCGTTGACCAGCGGGTTGCCCTGGTAGCAGGAGTCGAAGACGACCTCGCCGCCGATGTTGGGCAGGCCCAGGCAGTTGCCGTAGCCGCCGATGCCGGCGACGACGCCGGGCAGGACGCGCCGGGTGTCGGGGTGGTCCGGGGCGCCGAAGCGCAGCGGGTCCATCACGGCGACCGGGCGGGCGCCCATGGCGATGATGTCGCGGACGATGCCGCCGATGCCGGTGGCCGCGCCCTGGTAGGGCTCGACGTAGGACGGGTGGTTGTGGGACTCGACCTTGAAGGTGACGGCGTAGCCCTCGCCGACGTCCACGACGCCCGCCTGCTCGCCGATGCCCACCAGCAGCGCGTCGGACTCCGGCGCCTTCTCGCTGAACTGCTTCAGGTGCACCTTGCTGGACTTGTAGGAGCAGTGCTCGGACCACATCACGGAGTACATGGCCAGCTCGGCGCCGGTCGGGCGGCGGCCGAGGATCTCGCGGACCCGGTCGTACTCCTCGCGCTTGAGGCCGAGTTCGGCCCAGGGCTGCTCGACGTCGGGGGTGGAGCTCGCGTGCTTGACGGTGTCGAGAGTCATCTCAGGTGGTGACCAGCTTCTTCAGTACCGACGTGAAGAACCCCAGGCCGTCGGTGGTCGGCCCGGTCAGGGTCTCGACGGCGTGCTCGGGGTGCGGCATGAGGCCGACGACGTTGCCGGCCTCGTTGGTGATGCCCGCGATGTCGCGGCGGGATCCGTTGGGGTTGACGTCCACGTAGCGGAAGACGACCCGGCCGGTCGCCTCCAGCTCGTCGAGGGTGCGCTCGTCGGCGACGTAGCCGCCCTCGCCGTTCTTGAGGGGGACGGTGATCTCCTGGCCGGCGGTGTAGTCGGACGTCCAGGCGGTGTCCGCGTTCTCCACGCGGAGCTTCTGGTCGCGGCAGACGAAGTGGAGGTGGTCGTTGCGGGTCAGCGCGCCGGGCAGCAGGTGCGACTCGCACAGCACCTGGAAGCCGTTGCAGATGCCCAGCACCGGCAGGCCCGCGCGGGCCTGGTCGACGATCGTCTCCATGACGGGCGAGAACCGGGCGATGGCGCCGCAGCGCAGGTAGTCGCCGTAGGAGAAGCCGCCGGGGAGGACCACGGCGTCCACCTGGTGCAGGTTCTTGTCGCGGTGCCACAGGGCGACCGGCTCGGCGCCGGCGAGGCGGACGGCGCGCCGGGCGTCGACGTCGTCGAGGGAGCCGGGGAAGGTGACGACTCCTACCCGGGTCGTCATACGGGGGTCACCTCTTCGGTCTCCTCGACGCGGACCGTGAAGTCCTCGATCACGGTGTTGGCGAGAAACTTCTCGGCGAGCTGGTGGATCCGGGCGAGGGCGGCGTCGTCGACGGGCCCTTCCAGTTCGAGCTCGAAGCGCTTGCCCTGGCGGACGTCCGCGATGCCCTCGTAGCCCAGTCGCGGCAGCGCACGCTGAACCGCCTGGCCCTGGGGGTCGAGGATCTCCGGCTTGAGCATGACGTCGACTACGACGCGAGCCACAGGTACTCCTGGGTGGGTGTTGGTGCTGGAGGCTGCCGCTTCAGCGTACCCGGCGGAAAACTCTACTCGCGTAGATAACCGTACCCCGGGTCACGGTCAGGTATCGGCCCCCGAGAAAACACCGGGAAGTGGTACACGAATGGGCGCCGAAAAAGTAAAGTCCTCCCGACGACCTGACACGCGGACGGGAATTCATCCCTCCGCGAATCAATGCCTGCCGCTGTACAAAGGGAAAAGGCATTGATCCCGACCGGCCGGAACGCCGACATCACCGCATGTCAACCGGTGGTTTCACAGCGTTCTCGGCAGTGATCCACTCGAAAGGACCGATATCCGTGGCGCAGCGCGTAGTGGTCACACTCTCCGACGACATCGAGGGCGGGGAGGCGTCGGAAACGGTCACCTTCGGCCTCGACGGCAAGTCCTACGAGATCGATCTCAACCGCGAGAACGCGAAGAAACTGCGCATGAGCCTCGCGCCCTACGTGCGGGCCGGCCGCAAGCGGTCGAGGTCGGGCGGGACGTACCACCACACCTCCGTCGCCCCGGATCCGGCCGCGGTACGGGCCTGGGCCCGGTCCAACGGCTTCGAGGTGCCGCCGCGCGGCCGCATCCCCAAGAAGGTCTACGACGCCTTCGACGAGGCCCACTGAGCGGCCCCCGAGCGGCTCGGCGGACCGACTTGCCAGACACCCCGGGTGATCGGCTAGAGTCAGGGACACACCGCCGGGGCGGCCGGAAACGGCCGGAAGCCCGGATGGTCACGCGGGTGTAGCTCAGTAGTAGAGCGCCCTCTTTCCAAGAGGGAGACGCAGTGTGCAATTCCTGTCACCCGCTCCATTCTCTCCACCGGTCCCCCGGGATCGGGTAGAGTGATGGCGCGCCTCCCGGTGAGAGCCGGGTGGTGGCATGCGGACGTAGCTCAGTTGGTAGAGCGCAACCTTGCCAAGGTTGAGGTCGCGAGTTCGAGCCTCGTCGTCCGCTCAGTGAAAAGGCCCCGGTCTTCGGACCGGGGCCTTTCGCCGTGTTCACAGCGTTCGCCGTGTTCGCCGTGTTCGCCGTGTTCGCAGGCTCTCGTCGTGGCCGGTGACACCGGCCGGCCGGCGCCGATGACATTTGTCACCCGCGCTCATGACAGCCCGCACTGCCCGGGCACCCGTTCCCGCAGGATGCTGAGGGCATGAACACCAGGGAACAGGTCATCGAGGTGAGCGGGCTGCGGCGGCGCTACAGCTCGCCGAAGGGGGACGACTTCGAGGCCGTACGGGGCATCTCGTTCTCCGTGGCGCGCGGCGAGCTGTTCGCGCTGCTGGGGACGAACGGGGCGGGCAAGACCTCCACCGTCGAGCTGCTGGAGGGGCTGGCCGCGCCCAGCGGCGGACAGGTGCGCGTCCTCGGCCACGACCCGTACCGCGAGCGCGCCCGGGTGCGGCCCCGGATCGGTGTGATGCTCCAGGAGG
Source organism: Streptomyces carminius (assembly GCF_002794255.1). Classification (GTDB taxonomy): domain Bacteria; phylum Actinomycetota; class Actinomycetes; order Streptomycetales; family Streptomycetaceae; genus Streptomyces; species Streptomyces carminius. The sequence goes on along the minus strand of NZ_PGGW01000052.1, from coordinate 28,719 downwards.
GCGGCTTCCCGTCCGACCTGACCGTCGCCGAGACCGCCCGGATGTGGGCCGGCTGCACCACCCGGGCGCGCCCCATCGGGGAGGTCCTGGCCGCGGTGGGGCTCGGGGAGCGCCGCGAGGTACGCGTCAAGCAGCTCTCCGGCGGCGAGCGGCGGCGGCTGGACCTGGCGATGGCGCTGCTCGGCCGGCCCGAGGTGCTCTTCCTGGACGAGCCGACGACCGGGCTGGACGCCGAGGGGCGCCGGGAGACCTGGCGGCTGGTGCGGGAACTGCGCGCGGCGGGCACCACGGTGCTGCTGACCACGCACTACCTGGAGGAGGCCGAGGAGCTCGCCGACCGGCTGGCGATCATGCGGGCCGGGCGGATCGTCGTCTCCGGCACCCCGGACGAGGTCACCGCCACCCGCCCCTCCCGGATCCGCTTCACACTGCCCGCGGGGGTGCCGGTGGCACGGCTGCCGCTGTCGCTGCGGGCCGCCGCCGGGGAGGACGGCCGGGTGGAGGTACGCACCGAGCGGCTTCAGGAGTCGCTGACCGAACTGCTGCTGTGGGCCCGGCAGGAAGGGGTGGAGCTGGCGGGGCTGGACGCCCGCTCGGCCTCCCTGGAGGAGGCCTTCCTGGAGATCGCCCACGGCGGTGCCGGGGACTTCCGGGACACGGGGAACGACGCGAACGACGCGAACGGCGGGGACGACGGGGACGGCGCGGGTGCCGCCACCGCGCGGCTGGCGGAGACAGGAACGGGAACGGGAACGGGGACACGATGAGCACGACGGACACCACACCCGCCACGGACACCGGGAGCACGGGGCGCGCCGCGGGCACCGGGGCCGCGGCCGCGGCACGGCGGATGCGCTCGCTCGCCCGCGCCGAGCTGACCCTGCTCGTCCGCAACCGCACCGCGCTGTTCACCGCCCTGCTGATGCCGCCCGCCATGGTGCTGTTCATGCGCTCCTCGGTCGAGCAGATCTCACTGGAGGGCACCGGACTGGACGCGACCGGCGTGGTGATGACGGGCGGCGTCCTCATGGTGCTGGTCCTCGTCGTCTACTCCAACCTGGTCTCCACCTATGCCTCCCGCCGTGAGGAACTGGTGCTCAAGCGGCTGCGGACCGGTGAGCCGCGGGACTGGGAGATCCTGGCCGGGACCGCGATGCCGGCGGCCGCCGTGGCGCTGGCGCAGTGCGCGCTGCTGGTCGCGGCTGGGGCGGCCCTGCTGGAGATGACCCCGCCCGAACGCCCGGACCTGCTGGTGCTGGGCGTGCTGCTGGGCGTCGTCCTGCTGGTGCTGCTGGCCGCCGTGACGGCCGTCGTCACCCGGACCGCGGAGAGCGCGCAGATCACCGCGCTGCCGCTGTTGCTGCTCGCGTTCCTCGGCTCCGGGATGTTCATCCCGCTGGAGCTCACTCCGGACGGGGTGGCCGACGTGCTGCGGCTGCTGCCCATGACACCGGTGGTCGAACTGGTGCGGTACGGCTGGTTCGGCGGCGGGGAGGCGGACGGGATACTGCGTGCGGTGGCGGTCGCCACGGCCTGGTCGGTGGCGTCCGGGTACGCCGTGCGGCGGTGGTTCCGCTGGGAGCCGCGGCGCTGAGCGGGGAAGCGGGCGGGAGCAGGCGGGAAGCGGGGACGACGGTGACGGTCGAGGCCGGGAGCGGCGCGCTGGGCTGGGTGCGACGGGTACGTCGGTCCAGCGGCCCGGTGCGCTTCCAGCAGTACACCCGGTACACGCTCTACAGCTTCGCCTTCTTCGAGGGCGTGACACTGCTCGGCTGGACCGTGGCCCGGACGGCGGGGCCCGCCGCCTGGGCCATGGCCGTGCTCGGAGTGCTGTTCGCCGCGCACATCGGCTGCCAGCTGCTGTTGTCCCGGACCGGGCTCCGGTACTACCTGGGCACGGCGGAGCGGCCGGTGCGGCCGACGGTGGCGTACGTCGCCCTCACCGCCGCCGGGATCGCCGCCGTGTTCGCCCTGACCGGTGCGGGCGAGCTGTCGACGCCCGACGCGTTGCCGGCCGTCGTCTGGCTGCTGATGTTCCTGGCCGGACCGCTGCCGCTGGTGCTGTCACCCGGGCGGAGCGCCGGGCTGGTGGCGGTGCTGCTGGCTGCCTCGGTGACGGCCGCGTGGGCGCTGGGGGCGCCCACGCGAGGGCTGGTGGCGACGGTCGTCGGCGGAGTCCTCGGATCGGTGCTCTTCGGCGTCTCCTACCGCTGCTCGGCCTGGACGATGCGGGTCGTCAGCGAACTGGAGGCCGCCCGGGAGACCCAGGCCCGGCTGGCGGTGGCCGAGGAGCGGCTGCGGTTCGGCCGGGACCTGCACGACGTGCTGGGCCGCAACCTGTCGGTGATCGCGCTCAAGAGCGAGCTGGCCGTCCAGCTCGCGCGGCGCGGCGCGGCCTCCGCCGTGGACCAGATGACCGAGGTGCAGCGCATCGCCCGGGAGTCCCAGCGGGAGATGCGGGAGGTGGTGCGCGGCTACCGGGAGGCCGATCTGCACACTGAGCTGGTGGGCGCGCGGGGAGTGCTGCGGGCCGCCGGGATCGACTGCCGGATCGAGGACAGCGGCAGCGGGGAGCTGCCGGAGGCGTTGCAGTCGGCGCTGGGCTGGGTGGTCCGCGAGGGCACCACCAACGTGCTGCGGCACGCCGACGCCCGGTGGTGTGTGATCCGGCTGCGGACCGGCCCCGGGGACGGTCCGGTCGAGCTGGCCGTGGAGAACGACGGGGCCGGACCGTCCCCGGCCGCCGCGGAGGGCGGCTCGGAGGGCGGCTCGGGGCTGGCCGGGCTGCGCGAGCGGCTGGCCGCGCTCGGCGGCACACTGACCGGCGAGCGGCACGGCGGCGGCACCTTCCTGCTGACGGCCCGGGTACCGGTCCGGCCGCCGGCCGGACGGACGGCGGCCGGCGGGACGGACGGCGAGGAAGCGGGAGAGAACGCGGGAGAGGACACGGCAGAGGACCGGGGAGAGGACGGCACACGGTGACGGAGCACGGCCGGTACACCGGCACCGGTGACACCGGCGGCGGACACCCGGTACGGGTGCTGCTGGCCGACGACGAGCACCTGATCCGGGGCGCGCTGGCCGCGCTGCTGGCGCTGGAGGACGACCTGCTGGTGGTCGCCGAGGCCGCGTCCGGACCCGAGGCGCTGGCGATGGCCCGGGCGCACCGTCCCGATGTGGCGGTGCTGGACCTCCAGATGCCGGGCAGGGACGGTGTGGCGGTGGCCGCGGCGCTGGGCACGGAACTCCCCGGCTGCCGCACCATGATCGTGACCGGGCACGGCCGTCCGGGGCATCTGAAACGGGCCCTGGCGGCGGGGGTGCGCGGTTTCGTGCCCAAGACGGTCTCGGCGCGACGGCTGGCCGAGATCATCCGCACGGTGCACGCCGGGAACCGCTACGTCGACCCGGAGCTGGCGGCCGACGCGATCAGCTCCGGGGACTCCCCGCTGACCGCCCGCGAGGCCGAACTGCTGGAACTGGCGGCGGACGGGGCGCCGATCGCGGAGATCGCCGAACGGGCCGCGCTGGCGCCGGGGACGGTCCGCAACTACCTCTCCTCGGCCGCCGCGAAACTGGCGGCCGAGAACCGCCACGCGGCCGTGCGCGTCGCCCGCGAGCGCGGCTGGCTCTGACCCCGCCCGGCCCGCTCCACGGCCTATTTCACGACGGCCGAGATGTGGGATATCTGCACCACCGCTCCGTTCGCGAGCGGCACATTGATGATCCCCGACTGGGCGGTGGTGACGGTGGCGGCGGTCATGACCGGGACCGCCGGACGCTCCGGTGCGCCTCCGGCGTCGTGGCCGTTCATCCGGGGATCGCGGTTGACCTTCTCCAGCAGCACGGATTCCTCCTTCACGGACGGCCGGGGCGGCCGGCGCGCACAGAGCGCCGGGCACCCCGGGAACGGAAGAGGGGGACGTCCGGCCACCGGCGGACACGCCGGCACCGGTTCCCCCGTTCTGCCCGGAACCGGCGGAGGGCCGTTCCCGCCACCGGTTTCCTCACCGCGATCAGTATGGGAAGGCGGATATCCGCGGACAACCCGCCACCGTCCGTGAGGCACATCACACCCGGCGTTATCGGAATATCTCCTTCCGGGATTTCCGTCCGGACGCCGCGTGAATCCGACGAATTCTCCGCCGGATTCACCGGACGGCCCGACGGCGCGGGCGGAGCGGCCGCGTCCGTGTCCGCTTCCGCGTCCGCGTCCGGGTGGGTGTGACGTGACGTGACGTGACGGTCCCGGGCCGTCACCCGGCCGCCGGCGGTGAACCGGTGGGCGCGGGCCCGCGAGCGGGTTGGCTATAGTGGAGGCGCGCCGTACGGAGAACGCCCGGTCGGGCGGGACGCGCACGGCGCGTGCGGACGTAGCTCAGTTGGTAGAGCGCAACCTTGCCAAGGTTGAGGTCGCGAGTTCGAGCCTCGTCGTCCGCTCACTGGAAGGCCCCGGTCCACCGGACCGGGGCCTTCGTGCCGCGCGGGCGCGGGACGTCAGTCCCAGCGGGTACCGGTCAGCAGCTCGTACGCCTCGACGTACCGGGCGCGGGTGCGCTCCACCACCTCGGCGGGCAGTTCCGGCGGCGGCTGCTCGCCGTGCCGGTCCCAGCCGGCGGCCGGGGAGGTCAGCCAGTCGCGGACGATCTGCTTGTCGAACGAGGGCTGGGAGCGGCCCGGCTCCCACTGGTCGGCGGGCCAGAAGCGGGAGGAGTCGGGGGTGAGCACCTCGTCGGCGAGCACCAGCAGTTCCTCCCCCGCCGCCCCGTCCACGGCGGACCCGTACCCGAACTCGAACTTGGTGTCGGCCAGGATGATCCCGCGCTCCCGGGCGATGTCCCGGCCGCGGGAGTAGACCGCCAGGGTCAGCTGGCGCAGCGCGGCGGCCGTCTCGGCACCCACCCGGCGGGCGACCTCCTCGTAGGGGACGTTCTCGTCGTGCTCACCGACCTCCGCCTTGGTGGCCGGGGTGAAGATCGGGGCGGGCAGCTCGGAGCCGTCCACCAGCCCCTCGGGCAGGGCCAGCCCGCAGACCGTGCGGGTCTCCTCGTACTCGGCCAGGCCCGAGCCGGTGAGGTAGCCGCGGGCCACGCACTCGACCGGGACCATCCGCAGGGAGCGGCAGACCACCGTGCGGCCCGCCCAGTCGGCCGGGGCGCCGGGCGGCAGCTCGGTGGAGACCACGTGGTTCGGCACCAGGTCGGCGAGCTGGTCGAACCACCACAGGGACAGCCGGGTGAGGACACGTCCCTTGTCGGGGATCCCGGTGGGCAGCACCCAGTCGTACGCGGACACCCGGTCGCTGGCGACCATCACCAGGTCGCCGTCCCCGTTCCGGTACAGGTCCCGCACCTTGCCCGTGTGCACGTGCGTCAGGCCCGGCACCTGTACGGGCTCGGGCTTGTCGACGAATCCGGTCACGGCTCCTCCTGTGGCTTGGTACGTGATGCCGATTGTCCCGTATGCGAGGGCACGGCACCGGTCGGGGTCGGACGGACGGGTGGGACGGGCCTACCCGAACGGCCCCGTCCCACCGGGGAGATGACCGGCTGACGGCCGGCGGAGCGGCCCCGGAGGGCCTCCGGGGCCGCTCCGCCGGCCGTCAGCCGTGTCCGCAGATGCGGTCCAGGAGGTTGGCCGTCGCGCGCTGGACGCGGGTGTCGACGTGGCCGGGACGGTCCAGGGCCGGTGACCAGGCGAAGGTGCCGGAGGCGAAGACCAGGGCGCCGCTGGGCGCCCTGTACAGGGAGGTCTCCTGGTGGCGCCGGGCGCCCGCGGCGTCCTGGTAGGGCGAGTGGGCCAGCAGGACCCGGTCGGTGTGCAGGGGCAGGGCGGTGCGCGGGAAGTAGCGGTCGGCCTCGCCCGCCACCAGTCCGGGCAGCTCGTCGCCCTCGGCCGCCCCGGTGGCCTCCCACAGCCAGTGGTGGGCGTTCCGCACGACCAGCGGATACGGCCGGGGCACCTGGCCGGCGTACTGGATGCCCAGCACCTGCTGCTCGGCCTCGCCCTGCTCGCGCCAGCGCCGGGAGCGGCCGGGGCCGCGCTCCTTGCGGCAGGTCAGCAGCCGGTCGGGGACGCCGGAGGCGGAGGTCCGCAGCTCCACCTGCCAGTACATGGTGTTGGCGGAGAGGAAGACCAGCGAGGTGCCGCTGTCGCGGGCCTTCTCCACCGCGCGGCGCATCGGCACCGACCAGTACTCGTCGTGGCCCGCGAAGACCAGCCCCCGGTAGCGGGCGGGGTCGACGCGCCCGGCGTGCAGGTCCCGGGTGTCGGCGTAGGCGAGGTCGTAGCCGTGGCGCTCCGCCCAGCGGATGAAGTCGTAGGCGTGCCCCACGTGCAGGGGCAGGCCCGCGCCCGCGTACGGCCGGTCGAAGGAGACGGTGACGGCCGCGTCCGCCTCGCCCAGCAGGCGGCCGTCCTCGTCCCAGGCGTGGTACAGGCTGGCGCCGGTGCGGCCGTCCTCCGGGAAGAGGTTGTACGCCTGCCAGGTGACGTCCGGGACGACCAGCAGCAGATCGCCGGGCCGCTCGTCGCGGACGGTGAACGGGATGTGCGAGCGGTGGCCGTCGGCGGTGGTCAGCACGGCCACGTAGGCGCCGGTGCTCCAGTACTCGGGGACCTGGAGCCGCCAGGAGAGCCACCAGTGGTGGCAGGAGACGGTGCGGTCGGCGGTCAGCGGCTCGGGCTGGACGATGCCGGACAGCCGGGGGCTGGTGGTGATCTTGGTGGCGCCCTCGCCGCCGTAGTGGCCGATGCGGTAGACGTCCACGCCGAACGGCTGGGGCGGGTTGACCGTGATGCGGAAGTCGATGGACCCGCCCGGGGAGACGGCGCTCTCGGAGGTGAAGCCCTTGATCTGGCAGTGCACGTCGTCGGCGGTACGCGGGCCGCTCCGGGAACTCCGGGAGCTCCGGGAAGGGACCGCCGCGCCGCCGTTGCCGCCACCGTTCCCGGTGCCGTTCCCGGTGCCGTTCCCGGTGCCGGTGCCGGTGCCGGTGCCGCCGTCCAGGGTGCTGTGGTCGAGGTACCAGGGGACGACGTTCCCGGTGTCGTCGAAGTAGTGCTCGCCGCACCGGAGCCAGGGCAGCGGCCCCTGGCCGAACGGATCGGTGACCGCGTGGGCGAGAGCCCCCGACTCCCAGCGCCGGCGGGTCTGCTCCGTGCTCACCTGTTCGCCCCTCCCTGTCGTCCCGACTGTTTTCCGGCCTCGCTTCCGCGATGTCAGGCACCAGCACATCACATAACGCGAACAGTCGGTCACCCCTCGTCGTCGGACGGCCGGAATCGCGCCCCGCCCATCCGGGAGGGCGTTCGGGAGTGTCGTCCCCGCCCAGCGGCGGCCGAAGACTCACATACAGAACAAGACCGGCATTCTCCGGAGGAGAAAGAGCACGGAACGGCCACAGAATGGACGGAGTCAGACAGAAGAGAAAGCGGCGGGCGGAGCGGGCGACACGAAACGAAGGGGTGCGACACGGCGGGCCCGGAGGGCGGCGGGGGAAATCCCGTCAACGGCGGCCACCTCACACCGCCGACCGGGTGACAGGTGCCGACGAGTTCGGCCCTCTCGGTCGCCCGCCGCGCGAGGGCGGGGTCCGGCGCCCAGCCGGCAGATCCGCCGACCGCGACCCGGGCGGCGCGCGGGGCGGTCACGCGAGGAGCAGGAGCGCGCTGGTCACCAGCATCACCGCGGCGGTGGCCCCGTGGATGCCGTAGGCGGCCGCCCTGGGCCCGTTGCTGCGCAGCACGATCAGCGCGTCACCGACGGGTATGGCGGTGGCGGCCAGCATGAACCAGCCCAGCAGGTGGGGTGTCGCCCCGACCAGCAGGACGAAGACGAAGACCCCGGAGGCGATGTCGCGCACGGCCTTGACGGACAGCCAGGCCCGGAAGTTCCGGTCCTCGGTCGGCGTGCCGGGGATGCCGAAGCCGGCCGCGGCCTGCGGTGCCCAGAAGGCGCGCGCGCCGATGAAGACGATGCCCGCGCCGATCAGTCCGGCGAGCACGGTGGCGATGTTGGTGAGCATGGGTTGCTTCCCCTCTCGGTGGCAGCGCCCGCGGCGTTTTCTAGCGGCGCTAGCAGTGATAGCGACGATAGACCTAGTCCCGGCAGGATGTCTAGCGTTGCTAGGATGTCGTCATGTCCGCCATCGACGGGCGCCGCGAACGCGAACGCGCCCACCGTCATCAGCTGATCGTCACAGCCGCGCGCGAACTCGCGGAGGCCGAAGGATGGGAGGCGGTGACGACGCGACGGCTGGCCGAACGCGTCGAGTACAGCCAGCCGGTGCTGTACAGCCACTTCAGCGGCAAGGACGCCATCGTGAGCGCCGTCGCCCTCGACGGCTTCGGTGAACTCGCCGCCCACCTGCGCCGCGCGCGACAGGCCGCCCCCGGGCCGGGACAGTCCCTGCGCGCCGTCTGCCGCGCCTATCTGGAGTTCGCGACCGAGCGGCCCGCCCTGTACCAGGCCATGTTCGTCCTGCCCACCGACGTGAAGTTCGCGAGCGCCGAGACACCGCCCCCGCTACGGGCCGCTTTCGGCGAGTTCGTCGACTGCTTCCGCCCGGACGACGAGCGACGCGAACTGTTCGCCGAGGTCACCTGGAGCGCACTGCACGGCATGGCCGTCCTGTCCGGCAGCGGCCGCATCCCCCCGGACGGCCAGGAGGAACGAATCGACTTCCTCGTCACCCGGATCACCGGCACCCCGGCGGACCCGGCCGTGTGACGGGGGCGCGGCAAGGAGCAGCCACCGGGCCGGAAAGCGGAGCCGAGCCGCTAGACCAGCCGTATGGGTTTGTCGTGCCGCACGCCCACGGCCGCCAGCCAGTTCCGCAGCGGCTCCGGATCCCCGTCCTCGGCCAGCGCGCGGACGGGCCGGGTCAGGTCGGAACGGCGTTCGCCGGCCACGAACAGGGCGGGGCCGTCCAGCCAGTCCAGGCCGGGAACCGCGCCGGCCGTGTCCACGGCCGCGCAGCAGACGGCGGCCGCGATGTGCTCGGCCAGCAGTTCGCGGCCGGCGCGCGGCGGCTGCGGCGGGAAGCCCCCGCCGGGCAGCGGCGGGAACGGCGCGGACGGCGCGGGTGACGGGGCAGGCGCGGACGGCGCGGGCAGCACGGCCACTCCGCCGGCCGTACGGGCGGCGGCACCTGCGGCCCCGGCGGCACCGGCACCGGCGGCCTCCTCCCGGGCGAGCACCGCCCCTATCCGGGACACGAACTCCTCGGCACCGCCACCGTCCGCGGCGGTGGCGGCCAGCCGGTCGAGCAGCTCGTCCAGTGTCGGGTTCCCGGTGGCCCGCAGCACCGTGAAGAGCCGGGCCGCCCCGGTGCGCCAGATGCGGTCCACGACCTCCTCCGGATACTGCTGCCAGTCCACCGGCACCCAGTCGGGGCCGGGCTCGGTCGGCCCGTCGTGGAACAGCCGGGCGGCCAGCAGCGAGACCGCCCGGTCCACGGCGCCGGGCTCCTCCAGCAGGTCGCAGGCGGGGCGCTCGCCCAGCCGGCTGGTGAAGCCCTCGGCCAGCCGGTCGCGCCGGGACAGCTCGGTGAGCGCGGCGACCACCCCGGCGTCCAGCCGCACCGGCCAGCGTCCGGTGCGCCAGGCGGGCAGCGCGACCCGGGTCAGCAGCCGGTCCCAGCCCGCGTACGCCAGCCCCACCTGCTCCTGGGCGACGACCCGCAGGCCGTAGTCCACGGTCTGGGCGCGTACGGCGGCCGCCGCCGCGACCATGCGCTCCATCTCCGCGGCGTGGACGGCCCCGGCCCGCAGCAGCAGCCGGGCGATCCGGCCGGCGAAGCCGTACCCGAGCCGCTTCGGGAGCGGGCCGCGGACCGCCGCGGCGACCGCGGCGGCGGCGTCCAGCCCGCGGACGAAGCGCCGCGCGGCGGCGATGTCCGGATGCGCGGACGGCCCCGTCCCGGCGACCACCGGGGCGAGCAGTGCCCGCAGCTCGGCGACCCGCATCCACCACAGGAAGGGGGAGCCGATGACGAGCACCGGCGCCGCGGCACGGGCGCCGCCGGGGCGGAACGGCCCGGCCCGGAACCGTTCGAGGCCGCGGCCCCGGGTGATGTGCGCCCGGTCCTCCAGCCAGCTGTCGCAGTCCGGCGTCAGGGCTATGGCCGAGGGCGCGGGCACGTCCAGCCGGTCGGCGAGCTCGCGTATCAGCCGGTACAGGTCGGGGGCGGCCGCCTCCTCGATCTGCACCGTGGGGCTGACCGCCGGGCGCGCCCGCGCGACCACCGCGGCCACTCCGGCCGCCGCGGCGAGGACCGGCAGGGCGACGGCGACGGCCGCCCAGCGGGCCGCGTCCCAGCCCGCCCCGCCGAGCCGGCCGGTCGCCCCGCCGGCCAGCAGCACGGCGGCCACGGCGGTGGGCAGCAGCGCGGCGCCCAACGCGGCGCCGCGCACCCGCAGAACCGCCAGCGCGTGGTCGCGCGCCGAGCGTGCGCCCGTCTCAGGTAGTGCCACGAATCCGCTCACCCCCTTGCCGTTTCCCCGCGCCTGTCACTCCCCCACTGTGGCACCGGCGGGCGACATCGCAATGTGCGGTGGGCCACTTGCCGGAGTCACCCGCGGGAACCCTAGCCGGGACCCGCGGCGGACTCAGCCGGACGAGGAGGTGGTCACTCGATGGAATGGCTTTGGGCAAAGCTGGGTGCGCGACTGGCCGCGCCGGGGGTGCCCGGTTACGCGCCCCCTCCCACCGGTCCGGCGGGTTCGGCGGATTCAGCCGCTTCGGCGGCTTCGGCGGCTTCGGCGGCGATGTCCGTGCGGTGGTGCGAGCCGGCCAGCCGGATGCGGGAGAGGGCGCGGTAGGCGTTCTCCCGGGCCTCGGCCAGGCCGGCGCCGGTGGCGGTGACGGAGAGCACCCGGCCGCCCGCGCTGACCACCCGGCCCGACTCGTCCCGCCGGGTGCCGGCGTGCAGGACGTACGCCCGGGGCGCGTCCCGCCCGGCGACCTCGTCCAGCCCCTCGATCACATCGCCCGCGCGGGGCGCCGCGGGGTAGCCCTCGGCGGCGACGACGACGGTGACGGCCGCCGCGTCGCGCCAGCGCAGCGGCGGGAACTCGGCCAGCCGCCCGGTGGCCGCCGCGTACAGCAGCCCGGACAGCGGGGTCTTCAGCCGGGCCAGGACGACCTGGGTCTCCGGGTCGCCGAAGCGGGCGTTGAACTCCACCACCCGCACCCCGCGCGAGGTGAGCGCGAGCCCGGCGTAGAGCAGCCCGGAGAACGGAGTGCCGCGGCGGCGCAGCTCGTCCACGGTGGGCTGCAGGACGGTGGCCAGCACCTCGTCCACCAGCTTGGGGTCGGCCCAGGGCAGCGGCGAGTAGGCGCCCATGCCGCCGGTGTTGGGGCCCGCGTCGCCGTCATGGGCGCGCTTGAAGTCCTGGGCGGGCCGCAGCGGTACGACGCACTCGCCGTCGGTGACGGCGAACAGGGAGACCTCCGGGCCGTCCAGGAACTCCTCGATCACCACGCGGTCGCAGCCCCGGGCATGGGCGCGGGCCGCCTCCAGGTCGGCGGTGACGACGACGCCCTTGCCGGCGGCCAGGCCGTCGTCCTTGACGACGTACGGCGGGCCGAAGGCGTCGAGGGCCGCGTCGGCCTCCTCACCGGTGGTGCACACGTACGACCGTGCCGTGGGCACTCCGGCGGCGGCCATGACCTCCTTGGCGAACGCCTTGGAGCCCTCCAGCCGGGCGGCCTCGGCCGAGGGGCCGAAGACCGCGATGCCGCGCTCGCGCACGGCGTCGGCGACCCCGGCCACCAGCGGGGCCTCCGGCCCCACCACGACGAGGTCGGCCCGCAGCCCGGCCGCCAGTTCGGCCACGGCCGCGCCGTCGAGGGCGTCGACGGCGTGGAGGGTGGCCACCTCGGCGATTCCGGCGTTGCCGGGCGCGCAGTGCAGCGAGGTGACGTCGGGATCGAGGGACAGGGAGCGGCACAGGGCGTGTTCGCGGGCGCCGCCGCCGATGACGAGGACCTTCACGCCTGCAGCCTATCCACCCGCCTCGTCCGCCCCCGCCCGCGTCACCTGCCGGAGGTCCGCCGCGCGGCCCGGCACGCCGCCGCCGGAGCCCGCGAGAAGCCCGTGGGGAGCCCGTGAGAAGCCCGTGAGAAGCCCGCAGGAAGCCCACGGAAGTCGACAAGGCACCAAGACGCCAAAACGCCAAGAAATCGACAAGTCAAGGCCCATCACTCTTTTGGAGGACAGACGAGGGCCCTTTATACCCACTCGCGGGCCACATATGGGCGGAAATACCGCGAAGGAGTCGGTGCCTCCCACTTTTGGCGGTAGGAAGGGGGGCCCTGGCGGTTACGCGAGTGGTCCGAACGAGGACTTTGTTGGGAGTGGCAGGTGAGTCAGCCGGAGGACATGTGGCCCGAGGCGGCCGACGGCACGGGGCGGGGCGGGCGCAGGGATCTGCGCCGGGACCTGCTCGGGCGGCCTTTCCCCCTGGGGGACTGGGCCGAGCCGGCCGAGCGCCTGGACGAGCTGTACCGATGGGCGGAGGAGGGCGCCCTGCAGGTCGCCGAGTGGTATCTGGCCGACCGGGCGCGCAAGCGCCGGGGCGCCCGGCTGCTGCGGGCGGGCACCGCGCTCTCGGCGGCGGTGGCCGGCGCCCTGCCGCTGCTGGACCTGGCCGGCGCGCCGGACGGCGCGGCGCTGTGGTCGTTCCTGGCGCTGCTGGCCGCCGCGGTGTGCGCGGGCTGCGACCGCTGGTCCGGCCTGACGTCGGGCTGGATGCGGGACATGGCCACCGCGCAGGCCGTGCAGCGGCGACTGGAGATGCTGCAGTACGACTGGGCCTCGGAGTGCGTGCGGGAGGTGCTGGGCCCCACCGAGGGCACCGCGAGCGAGGCGGCGGAGCGCTGTCTGGGGGTGCTGCGGCGGTTCACGGAGGACATCACCGAACTGGTGCGGGGCGAGACCGCCTCCTGGATGGTGGAGTTCCGCTCCGGCCCGGCGCCGCTGCACACCCAGTCGCTGACCCCGGCCGCCTGGCGCGCCCGGGCCGATCTGGCGGTCGCGGCGCAGTCCTCCCGCTTTCCCCTGCCACCGGGCGCGCGCCCCAACATGCCGCGGCAGCGGCCCCCGGAGGGGCCGCGCTGAGCCGCGGGGGCGGGCCGGCGTCAGGCCGCCGCGTACTGGTACGCCGGGTAGGTCAGGTAGCCCGCGTCGCCGCCCTGGTAGTACGTGGCCTCGTCGGCGGGCGCGATCGGGAGCCCGGTGCGCAGCCGCTCGACCAGGTCGGGGTTGGCGATGAAGGCGCGGCCGAAGCTGATGAGGTCGGCGCCCAGCCCCAGCCAGCGGTCGGCGTCGTCCCGCCCGGTCTGCTTCGGTCCCAGCGGGAGCACCGGGTTCATGACGAGGGTGCCCGGCCAGACCCGGCGCAGGGCGGTCAGCACCTCGTCGCCGACGGTGGCCTCCAGGTGGACGTAGGCCAACCGGAACGGGGCCAGTTCGGTCAGCAGCGCGGTGTAGAGCTCGGTGACGCCGGTCTCCTCCACACCCCAGAACGTTCCGCCCGGGGAGAGCCGGATGCCGGTCCGGTCCCCGCCGACGGCCTCGACGGTCGCGGCGGTCGCCTCGACGGCGAACCGGATCCGGTTGGCCACCGAACCCCCGTAGCGGTCCGTGCGCAGGTTGGCGTTCGAGGAGAGGAACTGCGAGATCAGATAGCCGTTGGCGCCGTGCAGTTCCACGCCGTCGAAGCCGGCGTCGACGGCGCGGCGGGCGGCCCGGGCGTAGGAGAGGGCGTGCCCGGGCACCTCGGCGGTCTCCAGGGCGCGGGGCACCGGCGCGGGCTGCCGCCCGGTGGGGGTGAACACCTCGCCGGCGGCGGGGACGGCCGAGGGGCCGACCGGCAGCGTGCCGATGGTGTCCGGGTGCGAGACCCGGCCGCCGTGCATGAGCTGGGCGAAGATCCGGCCGCCGCTGGCGTGCACGGCGGCGGTCACCGGACGCCAGGCGGCGACCTGCTCGTCGGTGTGCAGCCCCGGTGTACCGGGGTTGGACTGCCCGATCGCGCTCGGCTGCACGCCCTCGGTCACGATCAGCCCCGCCGTGGCCCGCTGGGCGTAGTAGGCCGCCATCGACGGGGTCGCCAGCCCGCGGGCGGCGGCCCGGGCCCGGGTCATCGGGGCCATCACCACCCGGTTGGGAAGCGTCAGTTCACCGAGCCGGTAGCTGCTGAAAAGTGACGGCATGTCAGGACTCCTCGATACTCCGCGGCGCCCGGATCTCGGGCACGACGGCTACGCTAGAACCTCACACTGATGTCAGAGGCAAGCCGCCGTGACGCGGATCACAGCCAGGAGGACGGCATGCGCATCGGGGAACTCGCGGCACGGACCGGGGTCAGCGTCCGGTCCCTGCGCTACTACGAGGAGCAGGGACTGCTCACCAGCGTCCGCAGCGCCGGCGGGCAGCGGCACTACACGGACGGCGACGTCGAGCGGGTCGCGTTCGTCCAGCGGCTGTACGCCGCGGGGCTGTCCAGCCGCACCATCGCCGAACTGCTGCCCTGCGCCTACGCGCCCAGCGCGGAGAACTCCGACGCCGCGCTGGAGCGGATGGCGCGGGAGCGCGACCGGCTCTCCGGGCACATCGACGAGCTGCTGCGCACCCGCGACAAGCTCGACGAACTGGTCGCCGTGGCCCGGGCCTACCGGGAGGGCCTGCCCAGCCGCCCGGCCCCGTCCGCCGCGTGTGCGGCGGGCGCGGGGGCGGCGGCCGGGGCGGGGGCGGCGGCCGGGACGGCGCGGGGGCGCTAGCCGAAGAGGATCATGGCGCCCTGGGCGAGGCTCCGGGTGGCCGCGGCGTGCAGACCCAGCCAGACGTGCCGCTCGCGGGCGAAGGGCCCGCCGTCGTGCGCGACCGGAGCCGCGGCCTCCTCCAGCTCCGTCGGGCGGGCCGGCGGGGGCGGGGGCGGCGGCGGGTTGGCCGGGTCGATGCCCAGGTACGGCGCCACCGCCGTCAGTTCGCGCAGCAGTCCGTGGCTGGAGCCCAGCGGGCCGCCGCCCGCCAGGAGCTCCTCGTCGGCCAGCGGGTGGTCGAAGTCGACCGGGACGTACGCGCCGGTGTGGTCGTAGTGCCAGACCAGGTGCGACTGCTGGGCCGTCGGCGCGAACATCTCCAGCAGCTGCTCGTAGTCGCCGCCGAGCTCGTCGACCGGGGTGACCTCCAGACCGCAGAGCTGGAGCAGGTGGGCGCGGCGCAGGAAGTGCAGCGCGTCGTAGTCGAAGCCCGCGACGGGGGCCACGTCACCGGAGAGCCCGGGCATGTAGCCGTAGACGGGGACCGGGGGCAGACCGGCGGCGGACAGCGCCTTGTCGTACGCCGCGAGCTCCTCGGCGAAGGGGTTTTCGGGGCTGTGGCACAGCACGTCGACGAGCGGCACCAGCCAGAGGTCACAGGCCAACGGGGCTCCAATGCGGGGACACGGGGACACGGCGGACGCAGGACGGCGGCCGGAACAGCCCGGAACAGCGTAGTGCGTCAGCCGAGCTTTTCGACGAGCGCGAGGGAGTGCTCGTTGGACGCGGTGACCATGCACTCGGCCGCCGCGCCGTCCCGCCGCTCCACCGCGTCGACCAGCTCGCGGTAGTCCGCCCACAGCGAGCCGCGCAGTCCGGGCTGTTCGCGCAGGTGCGGGACCGCGAAGACCCAGCACTGCACCCGCAGCCGGTCGAGGAAGTCGGAGATGTAGGAGTTGCCGACCAGATCGCCCAGCTCCCGCCAGAAGCGCAGGTCGTAGCCGATCAGTACGTCCAGGTCGCCGGCGAGCGCGGCCCGTTCGGCGGCCTCGGCGCGGCGGCGCACCGAGGTCAGCCGCTCGCCGCCGGGAGCGGGCCCGGCGAGGGCGGCGGAACGGCGGAAGACGCCCTCGATGACCAGGCCGCGCGCCTCCACCATGGCCCGGTAGTCGTCGGGGGTGAAGACGTGGACGCGGAAGCCGCGGTGCTGCTCCACGTCCAGCAGGCCCTGCGCGGCCAGGTCGACGAGCGCCTCGCGCACAGGCGTGGCGGAGACCCCGTACTGCTCGGCGATCTCCTTGACGGTGAAGCCCTCGCCCGCCGGGAGCCGCCCGGCGAGCACCTCGTCGCGCAGCGCGTCCGCGATCTGCGCGCGCAGTGTGCTGCGCTGGATCACGACCGCCTCCCCGCGGCCGGGGACCGCCGGGTGGCCGTGCCGCCGTCGCCACCGGTGCCGCCGACGGTACGGCCTTCGCTCACCCGCACGTCACACACATCCGCACCCCTCGCGCACCTCGGGTTTCTCCGGGGAGCAGCCTAACGCCCAAGCATTGACAGCATATTGTCGAAATGACAGGATGCTGTCCTGATCGGCCGGATGGTCCGGCCCGGTGAGGAGGAGCGCCGTGGAGCGCAGGACCGTACACGTCGCCGTCTACGACACGTTCGCCGACTGGGAGCCCGCCTACGCGACCACCGCGCTGGCGGGCGCCGGACACCACGTGGTGTACGTGGGCGAGAGCGGCGAGCCGGTGATCAGCATGGGCGGGATGCGGGTGACGCCCCACCTGTCGATCGCCGATCTGCGCCCCGGCGACAGCGCGCTGCTGATCCTGCCGGGCGCGGACGCCTGGGAGCAGGTACTGCCGCCCTTCGCCGGCGCGGCCCGCCGCTTCCTCGACGCGGGGGTACCGGTCGCGGCGATCTGCGGGGCCGTGACCGGGCTGGCGAAGGAGGGCCTGCTCGACGACCGGGACCACACGGGCGCGGCGGCCGAGGTGCTGGCCGCCACCGGCTACCGGGGCGGCGGACGCTACCGGGAGGCCGACGCGTGCACCGACGGCGACCTGATCACCGCCGGGCCCACCGAGCCGGTCGCGTTCGCCCGCGAGATCCTCACCCGGCTGGCCGCCCACCCGGCCGAGGTGACCGACGCCTGGTTCCGGCTGTTCCGGCACTCGGACGCGGCGGCGTACGAGACGCTGACGGCTTACGAGAACGGCGGTGCCGGAGGTGACGGAGGCGCCGGAGGGACCGGCGGCTCCGGGGAGGACGGCGGCGCGGCAGCGGTGCGCGGAGCACACGGCGCGCACCCGGGGGGCGGGGCGGCGTGAGCGCCTCCGAGCTGCTGTCGGACACGGCGCTGGCCGTCTTCCGGCTGAACGGCCAGTTCCTGGCCGCCGCCGAGCGGCTGGCCCGGCCCGCCGGGCTGACCGCCGCCTGGTGGCAGGTGCTCGGCGCGGTGCTGCGCGAACCGCTGCCGGTGGCCGGGATAGCCCGGACCATGGGCATCACCCGGCAGAGTGTGCAGCGCGTCGCCGACCTGCTGGTCGAGCGCGGCCTGGCGGTGTACGAGCCCAATCCCGCGCACCGCCGCGCCAAGCTGCTCGCCCCCACCGGGGAGGGCCGCGCGGCGATCGCGCGGATCACCCCCGGCCATGCCGAGTTCGCGGCCCGGCTGGCGGGGGCGCTGGGCGGCGAGGCGGATCTCGCCGAGGTGCGCGGGACACTGGAGCGGCTGTCGAAGGCACTGGACGCCCTGGACCTCCCGGAGCCGTGAGCCGTGCCGCCGGATGTCCGGCGGCACGGCCCGGCGGCACGGGTCACCGGCAGGACCGGCTGTCCCCGGGACCGCTCAGAGGAACGAGTTGAGCTGGATCGTCTCGTCCCGCCCCGGCCCGACGCCGATGGCGGAGACCGGCGCCCCCGACATCTCCTCCAGCGCCTTCACGTAGTCCCGCGCGTTCTTCGGCAGGTCCTCGAAGGTCTTGGCCATGGAGAGGTCCTCCGACCAGCCCGGCAGCATCTCGTAGACCGGCTTGGCGTGGTGGAAGTCGGTCTGGCTGTAGGGCAGCTCGTCCACCCGCCGGCCGTCGATCTCGTACGCGACGCAGACCGGGATCCGCTCCCAGCCGGTGAGCACGTCCAGCTTGGTGAGGAAGAAGTCGGTGAGCCCGTTGACCCGGGTGGCGTACCGGGCGATCACCGCGTCGAACCAGCCGCAGCGCCGGTCGCGGCCGGTGGTGACGCCCCGCTCGCCGCCGATGGCGCGCAGCTTCTCCCCGTCCTCGTCGAACAGCTCCGTCGGGAAGGGACCGGCCCCGACCCGGGTGGTGTACGCCTTGAGGATGCCGATGACCCGGCCGATCCGCGTCGGCCCCACGCCCGAACCGGTGCAGGCGCCGCCCGCGGTCGGGTTGGAGGAGGTCACGAACGGATAGGTGCCGTGGTCCACGTCGAGCAGGGTGCCCTGGCCGCCCTCGAAGAGGACGACCTTGCCCTCGTCCAGGGCGTCGTTGAGCACCAGCGTGGTGTCGCAGACGTAGCCGCGCAGCCTGTCCGCGTAGCCCAGCAGTTCCTCGACGACCTGCTCGGCGGCGATGGCGCGGCGGTTGTAGAGCTTGGCGAGGACCTGGTTCTTCTGGTCGAGGGCCGCCTCGACCTTCTGCGCCAGGATCGACTCGTCGAACAGGTCCTGGACGCGGATGCCCACCCGGTTGATCTTGTCGGCGTACGTCGGGCCGATGCCGCGGCCGGTGGTACCGATCTTCCGCTTGCCCAGGAAGCGCTCGGAGACCTTGTCCATCGTGGTGTGGTACGGCGTGATCAGGTGCGCGTTACCGCTGAGCAGCAGCTTCGAGGTGTCGACGCCGCGCTCCTCCAGACCGCGCAGCTCCGACAGCAGGACCGCCGGGTCCACCACGACGCCGTTTCCGATCACCGGGACGCAGTCGGGGGAGAGGATGCCGGAGGGCAGCAGGTGCAGCGCGTACTTCTGGTCGCCGACGACGACCGTGTGGCCGGCGTTGTTGCCGCCCTGGTAGCGCACCACGTAGTCCACCGAGCCACCGAGCAGGTCAGTGGCCTTCCCCTTGCCCTCGTCACCCCACTGAGCCCCGAGCAGCACAAGTGCGGGCACAGGCGTACACCCCTTCCCGTCGGGGCATGTCCAACGTGCGTGCCGGCCACCCGCCGGCCAAGAGCCGTCGGACCGGTGCCCCGAATCGACGAAGCCCCTGGCACAACAGCGGCAGGGGCTCTTGCACCGAGAGATTACCGGACTCCTCCGACGGGAGGCGAACGCGGCGTTCCGGTCGCGGTCCACACCGCTCCCCCGCCCCGGCACCGTCCAGTACCGTCCCCGCTTCCGACACACCGCCGACCACGCCGCCGCCGACCACGCCGCGTACGACCCGAAAGGACCGAGGTGCCGGTTCCGCATCCACTGCTCGTGCTCGTCGACCCGCTCGCCAGACGTACGGACGGGGAGTCCGTACGGATCGCCCGGGACGTACTGTGCGCGGGTGCCTCCCGGGTGAAGGTGTGCCTGCCGGACGGACCCGAGGAGATCGCCCGGGCGCTGGCCCACCGGGGACGGCGGCGCCCGGTGGTGGTCGGCGACGACCGGGCCCTGCTGCGCACGGTGCGGCTGCTGCACCTGGAGCGCGGACTGCCGGACTGCGCGCTGGCGGTGGTGCCGGTCGGGCGGCCGGGGTCGGTCTCGCTGGCCGGTTCGCTGGGGGTGCCGCTGGACGCGGTGCGGGCGGCGCGGGCCGTCCTGGAGGGCGCCGAGCAGCGGTTCGACCTGCTGATAGACGACAGCGGCGGGGTGGTGCTGGGCGGGCTGCGCATCCCGCCGGTGCGGCAGCGGCCGGCGGACGGGAGCGGGGACGGGGACGGCGGGATGCTGGGCCGCTGCCGCACCCTGGTCCGCACCCTGGCCCGGCCCGCGCCCGGGCCGGAGACACCACGGCTGCGCGTGGAGGCGGACGGGGTGCTGCTGACCGATCTGGACCGCCCGGTGGAGGACGTCCGGCTGGCGCCGGACGGCGGTCTCGCGAACGTGGTGGTACGGCAGCGCTCGGTGCCCGGCCCGGTGCGGGTGCGGGCGCGGACGGTCACGGTGTCCGGGCCGCACTTCCGCTACCGCGCCGACACGGTGGTCTCCGGCCCGGTCCACACCCGCACCTGGACGGCGCACCCCTCGGCGCTGCGGCTGACGGTCCCGGTCCCGCGGGCCGCCCCGTCCCCGTCCTGAGGCGGTCCGCACCGGGCCCTAACCGGCCCGGTCCGCGTCGCGGTGGGCGTACCAGCGCTCCATCATCAGGGGCAGCTCGCGCCGCATGAACGCGAAGAACTCCGCCGACTCGGCGATCCGGCGCCCCGCCGGGGTGTCGGGCCCGAGCGCCTTGACGCCCCGCTCCAGGGTGGCCGTCCAGCGGTCCAGCAGCGGGCCGCGGTCGGCCATCGCCTGGTACCAGATGTCCACGTGCACCCGGTAGCGCTCGCGGCGCGACCCGGGCTCCCGCTCACGGGTGACCAGATGCACCTGGGAGAGGTAGCGGACGGCGCCCGAGACGGCGGCCGGGCTGATCCTCAGCCGCTCGGAGAGCTCGGCGGAGCTGAGCGCGCCCGCCTGGTCGGCCAGCAGGCAGGCGAAGACCCGCGAGGCCATGCGCTGCAGACCGGCCTGGGTCAGCTCCGCGGCGAAGCGCTCGACGAAGTCGGCGACCTCGGCGGCCCGGGCCTCTTCCGCCGGGCCCCCGGGCGCGTCCGCCCCGCCCGGCTCACCCGAATGTTCGTTCACCACGCGGCCATCCTTCCAGTTCACGGCAGGTGGAACCATCATGGCCGTTTTGCAACTTCACAAGATTGTGAATTCAGCGTAGTTTCAGAACCATGACCACGGCAACCACGGCAATCTCGGTGTCCGGCCTCGTCAAGACCTTCGGCCGGACCCGCGCGCTCGACGGGCTCGACCTGCAGGTGGAGACCGGGGAGGTGCACGGTTTCCTCGGCCCCAACGGCTCCGGGAAGTCCACCACCATCCGTGTGCTGCTGGGGCTGCTGCGCCCCGACAGCGGCACCGCCCGCCTGCTGGACGGCGATCCCTGGGACGACGCCGTCGAGCTGCACCGGCGGCTGGCGTACGTGCCCGGTGACGTCAACCTGTGGCGCAATCTCTCCGGTGGAGAGGTCATCGACCTCTACGGGCGGTTGCGCGGCGGCCTCGACCGCAAACGCCGGGCCGAGTTGCTGGAACGCTTCGAACTGGATCCGACCAAGAAGGGCCGGACGTACTCCAAGGGCAACCGGCAGAAGGTCGCCCTGGTCGCCGCCCTCGCCTCCGACGCCGAACTGCTGATCCTGGACGAGCCCACCTCCGGCCTCGACCCGCTGATGGAGGGCGTCTTCCGGGACTGCGTCGCCGAGGAGCGCGACCGCGGCCGGACGGTGCTGCTCTCCAGCCACATCCTCAGCGAGGTCGAGGCGCTCTGCGACCGGGTGAGCATCATCCGCAAGGGCGTCACCGTGGAGAGCGGCTCCCTCACCGAACTGCGGCACCTGACCCGCACCTCCGTGAGCGCCGAGCTGGCGAGCGCACCGAACGGGCTCTCCGAACTGCCCGGGGTCCACGACCTGGCCGTACAGGACAGGCGGGTGCGGCTCCAGGTGGACACCGACAAGCTGGACGCCGTGCTGCGGCGGCTCAGCGAGGCCGGCGTCCGCAGTCTGACCAGCACCCCGCCCACCCTGGAGGAGCTGTTCCTGCGGCACTACCAGGAGGAGCTCCCGGCGGACGGCACCGGCGGAACCGAACAGGCCGAGCGGGCCGAGCAGGCCGGGAAGGCAGTGGCACCGTGACCGCCGTGACCTCTCCCCCCACCCGCCCGGCGCCGGCCCCCGAACACCGCCGCGGCGGCTCCCGTCACGACCTGGCCGGCACCGGGACGCTGCTGCGGCTCGCCCTGCGCCGCGACCGGCTGCTGATCCCGGTGTGGGTGATCCTGCTGGCCGTGCTGGCCGTGCAGAGCGCCGCGGCCGTCGAGCAGTTCTACCCGACCGCGGCCGACCGGGCCGACATGGCCCGTTCGACGAACGCCAACGCCTCGATGCGCGCGATCTACGGCCCGGTCTTCGAACCCACCCTCGGCGCGGTCTCGGTGTGGGAGCTGCTCACCACCGGAACCGTGCTCATCGCCATCGTGAGCATGGTGATCGTGGTGCGGCACACCCGCGAGGAGGAGGAGACCGGCCGCCAGGAGCTGATCTCCGCCGCCGTGGTCGGCCACCGCGCCCCGCTGACCGCCGCGCTGCTGGCCGCCGCCGTCGCCAACGCCGCGGCCGCCGTCCTCATCGCCCTCGGTCTGATGAGCATCGGCCTGCCCACCGCCGGCTCGGTGGCGACGGGACTCACCGTCGGCGGCACCGGCATGGTCTTCGCCGCCTTCGCCGCCCTGGCCGCCCAGCTCACCGAGAGCGCCCGGCTCGCCAAGGGACTGACCGGTGCCGTGCTCGGCGCCGCGTTCATGCTGCGCGCCGCCGGCGACTCCGGTACGGCGGACGGCTCCTCCCCGCTGGCCTGGCTCTCCCCGCTGGGCTGGACGCGGAACGTGCGGCCGTACGCCGACGAGCGGTTCTGGGTGCTGCTGCTGATGGTGGCCCTGATCGCGGTGGTGTCCGCCGCGGCGTACGAGCTGGCCGGGCGGCGCGACGTCGGCGCCAGCTTCCTGGCCACCCGGCCCGGCCCCGCCGAGGGCCGGATCGGCGGGGTGTACGGACTGGCCTGGCGGCTCCAGCGCGGCTCGCTGCTGGGCTGGGGCACCGGCTTCGCGCTGGGCGGCTTCGCCTTCGGAGCCATGGCGGACGGCGCGGACGAGCTGATCGGCGACAACGAGCAGAGCCGCGAGATCATCGAGCGGATGGGCGGCGCCCAGGGCATCACCGATGCCTTCCTCGCCGCCATGATCGGCCTGTTCGGCATGCTCGCGGCGGTCTACGCGGTGAGCGCGGTGCTGCGGATGCGCGGCGAGGAGACCTCCGAGCGCGCCGAGCCGCTCCTCGCCTCGGTGCTGCCCCGGCTGCGCTGGGTGAGCAGCCATCTGGTCATCGCCTACGCCGGGTCGGTCGTCCTGCTGCTGGTCAGCGGCCTGACCACCGGCCTGGGCTACGGGCTGGCCGCCGGCGACACGGGCCAGGTGTGGCGGGTGACCGGTGCCTCCCTGGCGCAGACGCCCGCGGTGTGGCTGCTCGCCGGGGCGGCGGTCCTGCTCTTCGGCGCCCTGCCCGCGCTGAGCATGGCGGCCTGGGGCCTGGTCGTCGTGGTGCTGGTGGTCGGCTGGATCGGCCCGTCGCTGGATCTGCCGCAGTCGGTCATGAACATCAGCCCGTTCACCCATCTGCCCAAGCTGCCGGGCGCGGAGGTGACCGCGGCACCGTACCTGTGGCTGCTGCTGCTCGCGGCCGTGCCGCTGGTGGCCGGGATCGCCGCCTTCCGGCGCCGCGACATCGGCTGACGGCGGACCGGCGGCAGACCGGCATCAGCAACGCGCCGTACGGCGGAACGCGACCGAGTGGTCACGCTCCGCCGTACGGCGCAGCCGTGTCACCCCCGTCGCCCGCCGGGGATGCGGGGGGCCGGGGACGCTGCTCGCATGGGGGCGATGCCACAGACGACACGGACCGACACGGACCGACACGGACCGGCGCCCACCGGTGCCGGCCGGCGCCGACCGGAGGTCCGGCCCGGGCACCGGCGGCACCGTGTCGGAACGTCGCAGGAGGTCGCCATGCAGTCCCCGTCCCCCCGGCGGCTCACCGCCGCCCACTGCCTCGCCACCACCCTGAAAACCGCCCTGCTCGCCGCCCTGACCGCCGCCCTGACCGCCGCCGCGGCACCGGCCGCCGCGGACACCGGCGACGGCGCTCCCGGCACCGGCCGGGAACTCGTCCTCAGCCCGCACCACGGCGGTGCGGGCACCGCCGTCGGCGTACGCGCCGTGTGCGAGGCGGGCGGCCCGGGCGGCACCGTCTCCTCACCCGCCTTCGAGCGGACCGTCGCCCTGGAGCGCCCCGTCCGCGGCCCGGCCCGGGAGAGACACGCCACCGCCGCCGTACGGCCGGGGCTGGCCGTCGGCGGCAGCTATCCCGTGATCGTGCTGTGCGGCACCGGGGAGCTGCTGTCCGGCTCCTTCGTCCACACCGGCGTCGTCCACACCGGCACCACCGGGTCCGAGCCGCTCTCCCCCCGGGCGGCGGCCTTCGGCGGTGCCGCGCTCGCGGGGGTGGCCGGCCTGCTGGTGGTGCTGCGCCGCCGCACCACCGGCCGGCCGCACCGGCCGCTCGCACTCCCGCCGCCCGCACTCCCGCCGGTCCGGCGGCGTCACCGCCGGCCGATGCCCCGGCTCTCCTGCATCCCGGTCAGGCGCAGCACCACCAGGATCGCCAGCAGCGTCGCCGGAAGCTCCACCAGGTCCAGCACGATCGAGTAGGCGGCGGCGCCCTGCGCGTCGCCGACGGTCCCGGACTCGTACCAGGACTCCCACTCCAGGATCCCGCCGAGCAGCATGCACAGCCACAGCGTCCACCAGCTGTTGAGCAGCCCGCGGGTGCCGCGGCGGCGGGGGCCGTACCAGTTGCCCCGGTCCGCGGCCGGATCACTGTGGTCCCAGACGTCGTTGACGATCTGCTTGGGCATGAAGAGGCAGATCGCCGGGGTGAACCAGGAGCCGATCGCCCACCCCTGGCTGTGCCGGATCCGCCCGGGCGCGAACACCTCGGCGTTCGCCCGGGCCCGCCAGAACCACAGCACCCACAGCACGACCACGGGCAGGCCGAACAGCAGGCCCAGCCCCGCCATCGCGTCGGTGGTCGTCCGCAGCGACTCCTGGTCGATGCGGAGGTCGCCCAGCGGTGTCTCCTCGGGCGCGTCCAGCGCGTTGTAGAGGCGGATGTTCAGCACGAACTCCACCAGCGTGTACAGCAGCACCGCGCTCAGGGTCGCGCACAGCGCCAGGGACAGCCCGCGCAGCGGCTGCAGGACGCCGGGAGGCCCCGGGTAGGGCCCGGCGCCCTGCGGCGGCGTGGAGTGCCACGGCTGCTGGGGCACGTACGGCCCGATCGGGCCGGTGGGCGGCGGCGCCGGGGGGTACGGGGAGGGACCCGGTACGGCGGTCACCGCGCCGGGTGCCGGGAAGCCCGGGGCGACCGCCACCGGGGACACGGGCGGCGGCGGAGTACCGGGCCTCGGCGGTACTGCGGCACCGGCCGTTCCGGCGAAGGGGGCGCCCGCGGCGGCGTCCGGGTCCTCGCTGTCCAGGAGCCGGACGGCATGGCGGCCGAGCTGGGCCAGCACCTCGCCCGGCAGCCAGGTGCCGCCCGCCGGCGCGTGCGGCCCGACCCGGGCGGCCAGGTCGTCCAGCGAGGGCCGGTCGGCGGGCTCCTTCGCCAGACAGGCCGCCACCAGTTCGCGCAGCGAACCGGACAGCCCCGTCAGGTCCGGCGGCTCCGAGGCGATCCGGAACAGCAGGGCGTGGAGACCGCTGTCGTCGCCGCCGAACGGCATCCGGCCGGTGGCGGCGAAGGCGAGCACCGAGCCCAGGCAGAAGATGTCGCTGGCCGGAGTGACGCGCTCACCGCGCACCTGCTCGGGCGACATGAAGCCCGGCGAGCCGATGACCGCGCCGGTCTGGGTCAGCCCGCTCTCGGTGACGGAGTCCAGGGCGCGGGCGATACCGAAGTCGATCACCTTCGGCCCGTCGATCGTGACCAGCACGTTGGACGGCTTCAGATCCCGGTGCACGAGCCCGGCGCCGTGGATCGCGCGCAGCGCCCCGACCAGCCCGGCGGCCAGCGCGTACACCGAGTGCTCCGGCAGCGGGCCGTGGTCCTCCTCCACCACCGACTGCAGGGACGGCCCGGCTATGTAGCCGGTGGCCACCCAGGGCGTGTCGGCCTCGGTGTCGGCGTCCAGCACCGGAGCCGTCCACTGGCCGCCGACCCGCCGCGCGGCGGTGACCTCCTTGGCGAAGCGCTCCCGGAAGGACCGCTCACGGGCCAGCTCCGCACGGACGACCTTCACCGCGACCGTACGGCCGCGCTCGGAACGGGCCAGGTAGACCCGGCCCATCCCGCCGGCACCCAGTCCGCCCAGCAGCCGGTAGCCGCCCACCCAGCGCGGGTCCCCCTCCCCCAATGGCTCCATCGCGCGCCGCTCCTCCCCAACTCACCTGTGGGTCGAGGATAGAGTGCGCGCCGCGTGCCGCCGACGGCGCAACCGATCCGTGACCGCCCGGGCCCTCCCACCCGGACCGCCGGGGCAGCCTCAGCCGCCCGGTGTGACCAGTCCCGACTCGTACGCGAAGACCGCCGCCTGGGTACGGTCGCGCAGCCCCAGTTTGACCAGCACCCGGCTGACATGGGTCTTCACCGTGGACTCGGCGACGACGAGCTCGGCGGCTATCTCGCCGTTGGACAGGCCCTGCGCGACGAGCGCGAGCACCTGGGTCTCGCGCTCGGTCAGGTCCCCGATCCGCTCCCGGAGCGGAGCACGCGGCCCGGTCCGGCCGGCGAGCCGGGAGAACTCCGCGATCAGCCGCCGGGTGACCGCGGGCGCGAGCAGCGCCTCGCCGCCCGCCACCGTCCGCACCCCGTCGGCGAGCTGACGGGCGGAGGCGTCCTTGAGCAGGAAGCCGCTCGCCCCGGCGCGCAGCGCCTGGTAGACGTACTCGTCCAGGTCGTAGGTGGTCAGGATCAGCACCTTCGCCGCGGCCCCCGAGGCGCAGATCTCCCGGGTGGCCTCCAGACCGTTGAGCCGGGGCATCCGGATGTCCATGAGCACCACGTCCGGGGCGAGCGCGGCGACCTGCTCCACGGCCTCGCGGCCGTCGACCGCCTCCCCGACGACCTCCATGTCCGGCTGGGCGTTCAGCAGGACGGAGAAGCCCTCCCGGACCATCACCTGGTCGTCGGTGATCACCACCCGGATCACGCGGGACCACCGTCCGGCACCGGGCCCGGCTCCACCGGCAGGAAGACCTCCACCGCGAAGCCGCCGTCCCCGGTCGGCTCGGCGTCCAGCTCCCCGCCGAGCACCGCCGCCCGCTCCCGCATCCCCACCAGGCCGTGCCCGCTGCCCGGCGACTCCTTCACCGGCTCCCCCGGCGGACCGTTGACGACCCGCAGCCCCAGCCCGACGGGCACATAGGCCAGCTCCACCCGGGTGTGCGCGCCGGGCGCGTGCCGCAGGACGTTGCTCAGCGCCTCCTGCACGATGCGGTACGCCGACAGCTCCACGCCCTGCGGCAGCGGCCGTACGCTCCCGGTCCGCACCGACTCCACCGCCAGCCCGGCGCGCCGCACGTTCTCCAGCAGCTCCTCCAGATCGGCGAGGGTGGGCTGCGGGGCCTCCGGATCCAGACGCAGCCCGTCGGGCAGGTCGGCGCGTACGACACCCAGGACCCGGCGCAGCTCGGTCAGCGCCGTCACCGCGTTCTCCCGGATGGTGGCCAGCGCCGCCACCAGCTCCTCGGGCGGGTCCGCCACCCGGTAGGGGGCGGCCTCGGCCTGGATGGCGACCACCGACATGTGGTGGGCGACCACGTCGTGCAGCTCGCGGGCGATCGTGGTGCGCTCCTCCAGCAGGGTCCGCCGGGAGCGCTCCTCGGCCACCACCGCGCCCTGCTCGACGACCTGGCGGCGTGAATCCTGCCAACTGCGCACTCCCAGCAGGAGGGTGAGGGCGAGCCCGGAGAGGATCAGCATGAGAGGAACGTTGGTGGTGGCGTAACCGGGGGCGACCAGCAGGAAGAACCCGCCGGGCAGGGCGGTCACCAGCCACATGTCGAACGCCGTACGGGGCCGGGACCGGTAGGCGACGATCAGCATGATCGTCAGGTGCGAGAAAATGGCCGCTTCCGTCCAGGGCCAGTTGCCCCAGTCCCGCCCGGCGACGATCGCGGAGACGAACACCCCGCCGATCGACAGCCAGAAGGCACCGATGGGCCGGAAGAGCACCATGATCAGCGGTACGCCGAGGAGCAGTGCCCGGAGGGCGGCCCCGTCGCTGTAGAACCTGCTGTCCAGCTCGACCGACATCAGGAACAGTGCCAGCCCCAGGACGGCCAGGTGCGGCAGCCGGCGGGCGGGCTCGCGCACCCGGTCCGGCAGCCGGCGCAGCAGCCGGTGGTCGGTGGGCAGCGGCGGCAGCGGACGGAACGCGAAGGCACCGGTCAGCAGGTTCTCGCGCAGTCCGCGCAGGGTGTCGCGGGCCATCCGCAGCTCGGTGCACCGCCCGTCGGCGGGGGTGGATGCCTTCGTCGTCGTCTCGGTCACGGCCCCGAGCCTAGGCAGTCCGGCGCTCCGGGGCGTCCGCCCCCGGTCGCATCCCGGCACGTCCACCTCAGGTACTACGGGCTGTGCCCGTGCTCGTGCCCGTGCCCGGGGTGCGGGTGCGGGTGCGGGTGCGGGTTGGGTGGGTGCGGGGGTCGGGGCCGGTCCGGGGCGACCATTCCGGACGGCATTATTTACGGCCGTGATCGTGTCACGTTCTGTCACCCACTCATTGGCCGCAAATAACGCTTGAGTGTCCGGAACGGCCGCCCCTCCCCGTCCCCTCCCCGCCGTCGCCGGGTGCACCACCGCCGTGCCTGCGCTCCAGACCAGGCCCACTCCCGGGGTGCTCCTCCGACCACACCCCCCACAGCCCCGGGCCGAACCCGCCCCCGGGAGAGGCAGCCCCGGACCCGTCCCCGGGATGTCCTCCTCCGCCTGCCGCGCACCCCGGACCGAACCCACTCCCGACAGGGCCGCCCGGAGCCGATACGGACCGGCCCCGGCTCCGGACGCACCCGCAGGCCACCCCGGTCCCACCAGGGAGTACACCCCTGCACACCGGGGGCGGGCAGCGCCCCGGCCACCCCCACGGCCCCGCCGAACAACCGGCACCCCAC
>NZ_PGGW01000051.1 GCF_002794255.1 Streptomyces carminius | reverse complement strand
GAAGCCCTCGGCGGGCACGGTCCGCTTCATCTCGGCGAGCTGCCCGGCCGGGAGGAGCCGGCCGCCCAGCAGGGCGCGCAGGAAGGTGTTCATGTCGGCGGTGGTACTGATGACGGCGCCGTCGGACCAGGCGTTCGCCTGCTCGGTGGTCTCGGTGAGCCTCTTCTCGCCGGGGAACTTCGTGTAGGCGGTGGCGGTCGGTCGCGGGATACGGGCGGAGGTGCCGGGGGCGAAGGTGTCCTTGAGCCGCAGCGGCTTGACGATGCGGTCGCGCACCTCCCGCTCCCAGGAGTTGCCGGTGATCTTCTCGATGATCATCCCGGCCAGGACGTAGTTGGTGTTGGAGTAGCTCCACCGGGTCTCCGACCCGGGATCGGCGGCGTCCGGCAGCCACTCGGGCGCGACGGTCATGGCGAGCTTCACGCGCTCCTCGGGAGCGAGCGAGGTGTAGCGGTTCGCGAGGAAGTCCTGCTTCATGGTCTCCAGGCTCTGGAACTGGAGGTTGGTGTAGTTGGCCAGTCCGCTGGTCTGCTGGAGGAGGTTGCGGACGGTGATACGGCTGCCGTCGTTGCCGTTGCCCTGCACCAGGCCGGGCAGCCACTGCTCGACGGTGTCGTCGAGGTCCAGCTTCCCCTCGGCGACGAGCTGGAGGACGAGGACGGCGGTGAACGTCTTGGTGTCGCTGCCGATGCGGTAGTGCGCGTCATACGGCACCGGCCGGTTGCCGCGCAGGTCGGCGACTCCGGCCCGGACGGTGGTGGAGCGGCGCCGCTCGTCCTGGACCCGGACGGTCAGGCCGGTGACCCCGGTCTCCAGCACGGCCCGCGCGTCCTTCCGGAGCTGGGCCCGCTCACCGTGGTGCGCGGCGGCACCCGCCTTCGCCGTACGCTCCCCGGTCGCCATGGCGTCGGTGCTCAGACCCGTGAGCGTCGTGGCGCCGATCGCGCCGACGCCCGCCAGCGCGAGCCCCGCCCGCACGCTCGTCGCCCGGCTCCACCTGGTGTTCTTCCGCGTCTTCCGCTGCCTCGTCGTCATACCCGAAACGCTATGGACCGGCGGCGGCGCGGGATAACCGGCTGAGCGGTGAAACGGGGGTACAGGCTGCACTATCTCCTGCCTCCGGCGCACCGGCCGACCACCCACCGGAACCGCCCGTACCGGCGTCGCCGCGTACGGCCGACCCAGCCGGGAGCCGACATCCGGAGCCCGCCACGGACATCAAGGGCGTCGGGCACTTCGACACCGTCACCTTCCCCAAGGACGGCGACGACTGCCGCTGAGACTCCACCCCCACCGACCGCCAGACCCGTGTCCGCCTGCAGGGTGTCGGGCACGTTCGTGTGCACCGGCACGGCCCGTGCGGGGCCGCGTCAAGACGATCTCTGTGAAGCGGGAGGGAAGGGCCTCGGAGGCTGCGGGCACGTCGCGAAGGAGAACCGCGTCACCCAAGCGAGGTTCCAGTGCACGGCGTGCGGCTTCACCACGAATGCGGACCACGTCGGCGCGACGAACGTCCTCAACAGGGCCGGGCTGGCCCTCTGCGCGGCACTAGCGAGCTCGTGCACGGTTGGCGGTGAGGCGTCGAGCTGCTGATCGTTGATCATGGTTGTGTGGTGGGGAAGGCGACGCGTGCAGTGATCACCAGCGACCGGAGGATCACGGGCCTGTCGGCCGACGTGATCGCTGAACTGATTGCCGAGCTGGGTCCGCTGTGGCATGAACGGCACCAGGCCAGGCTCACCTCCCGGCCGCGGAAGCGGGCCGTAGGCGCCGGTGCGAAGCACAAGCTGGTCTTCGTCGACCGGCTCCTGGCCACTCTCGTGCATCTGCGCCACACGACCACGCACGACGTGCTGGCCTGCTGGTTCGGCGTGGACCGCTCCACCATCACCCGCGCCGTCGGCGAGGTGCGGCCCCTGCTCGCCGAGCGAGGCTGCACCATCGCCCCCGGCGTGCGGCTGCGGACCCTGGCCGAGGTCATCGACCACCTCGGCACCAGCGGCAGGACGGGATCATCGACGGCACCGAGATCCGGGTCCGCCGCCCTGCCGCCGGACGCAGAGACCGGGAGGCGTTCATCTCCGGCAAGATCAGGCAGAACGCCGTCAAGACCATGGTCGTCACCGACGCGGACGGCCGGATGCTGTTCTGCAGCCCGACCAGGCCGGGCAGCTGTGCGGACATCACCCACGCCCGCCAGTCAGGGCTGGTCAAGCTCCTGGCCGACGGGCCCGCGGTGGAGATCCTCGCCGACGCCGGCTACCAGGGTCTGGGCGCGCAGACTGGCGGGAGGGTGGTCACACCTCCGCACCGCAAGTTCAAGAAGAACGCTCCGGACTGGTACGAGGAGATGTACCGGCGGCAGCGCACGGCGCACTCCTCACGGCGCATCCGCGTCGAGCACGGCATCGCCCACCTGAAGAACTGGCGGGCGCTGGCCCGCCACCTCGGACGCCGCGAGCACATGAACCACACCGTCCAGGCCGTCGCCGGTCTCCTCTCACACCAGCAGACCGCGGACCTCGCTTCGGCACAGCAGACGTGAGCGCCGAGTCCCGCCGAAGCCCTCAACGTCTCACCGCCAACCGTGCACGAGCTCGCTAGCCACCGACGCAGAAAGCCCGCGCGTTCACGCGTGGATGGAGTCACGTACGTATGGGTCTGGGACGGCTACGGAGCACTTGTGGGCCGTGCCCAGCGGAGCAACTTCCAGGACGTCGTCTCCAGGACCGGCTGCCGGAAACTGATCGACGAGTACAACGGCAACCGGGACTGGAACTACTCCCGCTGGTCTGTCGCCGTCTATCAGGGGGACAGCGGGATGCCCGAAATCATCGGGTCCGGTAACTGCCTTTCCCCAACCGGTCCCTGACCCCTCGGAGGGTTGGTCCCCGAACCTCTCGTCGCGGGCCCGGGACCTTTGCCTACTTCCGGCGGCGAGCCGCAGCCCTCGATGCGGAACCGGGTGGGCCGGGCAGTGGCGGCCGGCTGAGGGGCCCCGGCCGGAGCCGCACCGGGAAACCGGCCCGGGCCGTGCCCCGGCCGCGTCGGCGGCCGGGGCACGGCCCGGGGGGAGGGGGAGTCAGGCTTTGGGTGTCACTCGCACAGGGCGCGGACGAGCATCCGCTGGGTGGCGTCGTCCTGGGCGATGTGCTTGTCCGTGTCGTCGAAGTTGATGGTGAAGGCGGCCGAGGCGCCGGAGCGGCGGCCGTCGTCGGTCACGGCCGTCTCGGAGACCGTGCCGAACGACTTCCCGCCGTGGGACCACACGCCCTTGTCGCAGCCCTCGGCCGGGCGCCAGGCTATGCCGAGCCCGTAGGTCGTACCGGGTGTGCTGGTGAAGCCCTCGGCGGGCACGGTCCGCTTCATCTCGGCGAGCTGCCCGGCCGGGAGGAGCCGGCCGCCCAGCAGGGCGCGCAGGAAGGTGTTCATGTCGGCGGTGGTACTGATGACGGCGCCGTCGGACCAGGCGTTCGCCTGCTCGGTGGTCTCGGTGAGCCTCTTCTCGCCGGGGAACTTCGTGTAGGCGGTGGCGGTCGGTCGCGGGATACGGGCGGAGGTGCCGGGGGCGAAGGTGTCCTTGAGCCGCAGCGGCTTGACGATGCGGTCGCGCACCTCCCGCTCCCAGGAGTTGCCGGTGATCTTCTCGATGATCATCCCGGCCAGGACGTAGTTGGTGTTGGAGTAGCTCCACCGGGTCTCCGACCCGGGATCGGCGGCGTCCGGCAGCCACTCGGGCGCGACGGTCATGGCGAGCTTCACGCGCTCCTCGGGAGCGAGCGAGGTGTAGCGGTTCGCGAGGAAGTCCTGCTTCATGGTCTCCAGGCTCTGGAACTGGAGGTTGGTGTAGTTGGCCAGTCCGCTGGTCTGCTGGAGGAGGTTGCGGACGGTGATACGGCTGCCGTCGTTGCCGTTGCCCTGCACCAGGCCGGGCAGCCACTGCTCGACGGTGTCGTCGAGGTCCAGCTTCCCCTCGGCGACGAGCTGGAGGACGAGGACGGCGGTGAACGTCTTGGTGTCGCTGCCGATGCGGTAGTGCGCGTCATACGGCACCGGCCGGTTGCCGCGCAGGTCGGCGACTCCGGCCCGGACGGTGGTGGAGCGGCGCCGCTCGTCCTGGACCCGGACGGTCAGGCCGGTGACCCCGGTCTCCAGCACGGCCCGCGCGTCCTTCCGGAGCTGGGCCCGCTCACCGTGGTGCGCGGCGGCACCCGCCTTCGCCGTACGCTCCCCGGTCGCCATGGCGTCGGTGCTCAGACCCGTGAGCGTCGTGGCGCCGATCGCGCCGACGCCCGCCAGCGCGAGCCCCGCCCGCACGCTCGTCGCCCGGCTCCACCTGGTGTTCTTCCGCGTCTTCCGCTGCCTCGTCGTCATACCCGAAACGCTATGGACCGGCGGCGGCGCGGGATAACCGGCTGAGCGGTGAAACGGGGGTACAGGCTGC
>NZ_PGGW01000050.1 GCF_002794255.1 Streptomyces carminius | reverse complement strand
CGGCGGGCGGACCGGGCGGACCACCGTCCGCGGCGCCCCGACCCCCCGGGCCCCCCGGCCCTCCCGGCCCGCCGCCCGGTGCCCCGGGTGCCCCGGTGGGCGCCCCCGGTGCTCCCGGCGTGCCGTCGTACGGCTATCCGCAGCCGCCCGCCGGTGTGCCGACGGTGGGTCCCGGTTACATGGCGGTGCTGCGCTATCGCGCGCCGGACGGTTCGGAGCAGCAGTTGATCCGCCGGTCGGCGCCGGGCACTCCGCATCCGGAGTGGCAGATCCTGTACGAGCTGCGGGCGATGGGTATCGCGCCGCAGCAGGTGCTGGAGCTGCACACGGAGCTGGAGTGCTGTGACGCGCCCGGTGGTTACTGTGCCCGGATGGTGCGGGAGAGCTGGCCGCAGGTGCGGATCAGTCACACCGCGCCGTACGGCCGGGACGTGGCGTCGCGGCAGCGGGGGGTGCGGCATCTGGTCGAGCACCAGGGCGAGTTGCACCAGGTGGCGGACGGCCCGGCGCGGCCGGCTCCGGTGCGGGTGCCGCTGCCGCAGGTGCGGCCCGCGCCACCGGTTCCGCCGCAGGGGGTGGCGCAGGAGCTGGCGGAGGCGTTCGGTCCGCAGGCGGTGTTCCGTTTCGACCAGCGGGCGGTCTCCCGGCAGGGTGTGCCGGAGGTGGTGGCGCAGACGCTGATGTGGGCGGGGCTGCCGGTGGACTTCGGTCCGTTCTTCTGGGCGCAGGCGCAGCCGGGCCGTCCGGTGCCGACACTGGCGGAGCTGGCGCAGGAGCGCGGGGTGGTTCCGGCGGCGGACGCGGGTTCGTATCTGGTGATGGGCAACGACTTCGGGCGGCAGTTGTGCGTGCAGTACGGGACGGCGCACATCGTGGCGGTGCCGCTGGAGGGCGGTCCGGGCGGGCAGCCGGCGGTGCCGCAGTTCGTGAACAGCGGGCTGCCGGAGTTCGTGCGCTGTCTGGCGCTGCTGGGCCGGATGTGGCGGCTGCGGTACGGGCTGACGCCGGAGCAGGCGGGGCGCTGGACGGTGGACTTCCAGGCGATGCTGGCGTGCCTGGACCCGGCGGCGCCGGCGGGCCCGGAGAACTGGTGGTCGGTGCTGCTCGAGCAGATGTGGGACGGGCTGCTGTAGCCGGTCCCCGCACCGGCCCCGGCGCCGTCGGGTGCCGGGGCCGGTGTGCCCGGGGGGCGCGTTGCGGTGCGGCGCACTCCCGACAGTTTTCTTACGGTTTGTGTCGGTTGATGCGTGACGGGTTTCATGGCGCATCCTGGATGGGTCGTTCGCCGGATCGCGTGGAGGTAGGGGTTCGCCATGTCTGCGTCCAGGTCACCTCATGGTTTCGTCGTCGTACGCCGCGGTTACCGGCCCGATCAGGTCGACCGCCACGCCTCCGGGCTGCACGCGGACCTGGAGGAGGCCCGGGAGCGGCTGGCCCGGCTGGGCGGGCGGGTCGGGGAGCTGGAGGAGGAGGCGGCGCGGCTGCGGTCGGAGGCCGAGTCGCTGCCCGTCCAGACCTACGAGGCGCTGGGTGAGCGGGCGCGGCTGATACTGGCCGAGGTGGAGGCCGAGGCCGGGGAGCTGCGGTCCCGTGCGGACACCGAGGCGCGTGAGGTGCTGGTCCGGGCGGAGGAGGAGAGCCGGGCGCTGCGGGAGTCGGCGCGGGAGGCGTCGGCCCGGGTGCGGGCCGGCGGCGACGCGACGGCGGAGGCGCTGCTGGGCGAGGCCCGCCGGCAGGCGGAGGATCTGCTGCGGACCGCGCGGACGGAGGCCACCGAGCTGCGGGTGGCGGCCGAGCGGGTGCTGCGGGAGGCGGTCGAGCGGTGCGAGGCGCTGCGGCTGGCCCAGGAGCGGAAGCAGGCGGAGGAGACGGCGGAGCTGGACCGGGCGCTGGCCGCGCGGGAGGCGGAGGTGACGGCGCGGGTCACGGGCCTGGTGGAGCACGGCGACGAGCTGCTGTCGCGGGCCAGGCGGGAGCGCGGTGCCGCCGAGGACACGGCGCGGCTGCTGACCGAGGAGGCCCGGGAGCGGGCCGATGAGCTGCTGGCGCAGGCGCGGCTGCGCCGGGAGCGCATCGAGCGGGAGACGGAGCGGGTGGTGCGCACCCACGACCAGCGCCGGGAGGCGGTGCGGCAGCACATGGCGCATGTGCGGGCCAGTCTGGCGACGCTGACCGGGCGTGGTCTGGAGGGCCTGGACGGGAGCGGCGCGGACGCCGGTTCCGGTCCGGAGGAGCCGGGCGGCCCGGCGGTACCGGGCCAGGGGGCACCGGCGGAATAGGCGGGTCCCCCCGGTATCCTGCGGAGGGACACCGCCCCTTTCCACGCGGTTCCGCCGCCGTCCACCTCCGGTACCGGCGCCGTCCGCCAGGGGCGCGGGGGTCGTCCCGGAGGTGGTCCCGGGATCCGTCCGGGGCCTGTCCCGCCTCCTGTTCCGCATCCGTCCCACAGCCGAAGGGCACACCCGTGAGCGCCATCCGCCCGGCAGCCGTCGTCGTTCTCGCAGCGGGTGAGGGCACCCGTATGAAGTCCGCGAGGCCCAAGGTCCTGCACGACATCTGCGGGCGGTCGCTCGTCGGCCATGTGGTCGCGGCCGCCCGGGAGCTGGCGCCGGAGGAGCTGGTGGTGGTGGTCGGCCACGCGCGTGAGCAGGTCGTGGGACATCTGGCGGAGCTGGACGCCGGGGTGCGCACGGCCGTGCAGGCCGAGCAGCTCGGCACCGGGCACGCGGTGCGGATGGCGCTTGAGGCGCTGGCGGCCGACGGGGTGGAGCCGGCCGGGACGGTGGTGGTCACCTGCGGTGACACGCCGCTGCTGACCGGAGAGACGCTGGGCCGGCTGGCCGCCGCGCACGAGGGCGAGGGCAACGCGGTGACGGTGCTGTCGGCCGAGGTGCCGGACGCCACCGGCTACGGGCGGATCGTGCGGGACGAGGCCGGCGCGGTGACGGCGATCGTGGAGCACAAGGACGCGACCGAGGAGCAGCGGGCGGTCCGGGAGATCAACTCGGGGGTGTTCGCGTTCGACGGACGGCTGCTGGCCGAGGCGCTGGGACGGGTGCGCACCGACAACAGCCAGGGCGAGGAGTACCTGACCGACGTGCTGGGGATCCTGCGCGCGGACGGGCACCGGGTGGGGGCGCACGTGGCGGCCGACCACCGGGAGATCGTCGGCATCAACAACCGGGTGCAGCTGGCCGAGGCGCGCCGGCTGCTGAACGAGCGGCTGCTGCACCGGGCGATGCTGGCCGGGGTGACGGTGGTGGACCCGGCGTCGGTGTGGGTGGACGTGACGGTGACGTACGAGCCGGACGCGGTGGTGCACCCGGGTACGCAGCTGCTGGGCGCCACGCATCTGGGCGCGGGCTGCGAGGTGGGGCCGAACTGCCGGCTGGCGGACACCCGGGTCGGTGAGGGCGCGGTGGTGGTCAACGCGGTGGCCGAGGCCGCCCAGGTCGGCGCGGGCGCGTCGGTGGGTCCGTACGCGTATCTGCGGCCCGGTACGAGGCTGGGGCCGAAGGCGAAGGCCGGCACGTATGTGGAGATGAAGAACGCCGAGGTCGGAGAGGGCACGAAGGTGCCGCATCTGTCGTATGTGGGGGACGCGACGATCGGCGCGTACACGAACATCGGTGCGGCCAGCGTCTTCGTGAACTACGACGGGCAGAACAAGCACCACACCACGATCGGCTCGCACTGCCGGACGGGCTCGGACAACATGTTCGTGGCCCCGGTCACGGTCGGGGACGGTGCCTACACCGCCGCGGGTTCCGTGATCACCAAGGACGTGCCGCCCGGTTCGCTGGCCGTGGCCCGCGGCCAGCAGCGGAACATCGAGGGCTGGGTGGCCCGGAAGCGTCCCGGCAGCGCCGCCGCGCGGGCGGCCGAGCAGGCGCGTGAGCAGGGCGGCGAGGAACGGCCCGCCGGACAGTGACCGGTGGGTGAGCCGACGGGCGCGCCGCGGGCAGGGCGTACCGTGAGAGGCGCACGCCGTGGTGCGCTGCGACGAATCGATGCTGGGCAAGGAGACTGTGCTGTGACCGGGATCAAGACGACCGGCCTGAGGAAACTGATGTTCTTCTCGGGCCGCGCGCACCCCACGCTGGCGGAGGAGGTCGCGGGGCATCTCGGTGTCGGCGTGGTGCCGACCAGGGCGTTCGACTTCGCCAACGGCGAGATCTATGTCCGCTTCCAGGAGTCGGCGCGCGGCGCGGACTGCTTCCTGATGCAGAGCCACACCGCACCGATCAACAAGTGGATCATGGAACAGCTGATCATGGTGGATGCGCTGAAGCGGGCCTCGGCCCGGAGCATCACCGTGATCGTGCCGTTCTACGGCTACGCGCGGCAGGACAAGAAGCACCGCGGCCGGGAGCCGATCTCGGCGCGGCTGGTGGCGGATCTGCTGGCCACGGCGGGCGCGGACCGGATCCTGACGGTGGACCTGCACACCGACCAGATCCAGGGCTTCTTCGACGGGCCGGTGGACCACCTGTTCGCGCTGCCGGTGCTGGCGGACTACGTGGGCGGCAAGGTGGACCGGGCGAAGCTGACAGTGGTCTCGCCGGACGCGGGCCGGGTGCGGGTCGCGGACCGCTGGTGCGACCGGCTGGGCGCGCCGCTGGCGATCGTGCACAAGCGCCGCGACCCGGACGTGGCCAACCAGGTGACCGTCCACGAGGTCGTCGGTGACGTCCGGGGCCGGGTGTGCGTGCTGGTGGACGACATGGTGGACACCGGCGGCACGATCTGCGCGGCGGCGGACGCGCTGTTCGCCAACGGCGCCGAGGACGTCATCGTGGCGGCCACCCACGGTGTGCTGTCGGGTCCGGCGGCGGACCGGCTGAAGAACTCGCAGGTGAGCGAGTTCATCTTCACCGACACCCTGCCGACGCCGAGCGAGGTGGACGTGGACAAGATCACGGTGCTGTCGATGGCGCAGACGATCGCCCGCGCGGCGCGCGAGGTGTTCGAGGACGGCTCGGTGACGAGCCTCTTCGACGAGCAGGCGTGAGCCGCGGGGGCGGACACCGCGCACCCGTCCGCGGCGTCCGCCCCCACACCCCGCCTTCCCACCCCGCCTTCCGTCCACCGCCTCCCGCTACCCCGCATCCCGTGCCCCGGTCGGACCCGGGGCACGGAGGGCGGTAGACTCGTGGAGTTGCTCGGCGAGGGAGCCGTGCCGTAGCCCGGCACGGTCGTCCGTTATCGACGCGCTCTTCGCAGCAGGTCTGTCGTGGCCGAGTAGCTCAGGCATCCGCCACCAACCGACTTGAGAGACGAGGAGTGCGTCATGGCCGACGTGAAGATTTCCGCCGAGATCCGCAAGGAGTTCGGCAAGGGGGCCGCCCGCCGGCTCCGCCGCGAGGACAAGGTGCCCGGTGTGATCTACGGGCACGGCGGCGACCCGGTGCACGTGGCCCTTCCCGGCTACGACCTGATGATGGCCATGAAGAACTCGAACGTGCTGATCACGCTCGACATCGAGGGCCGCCAGGAGCTGGTGATCCCCAAGGCCGTCCAGCGCGAGGCCATCCGCGGCTTCCTGGTCCACGTGGACCTGCTGGTGGTGGAGAAGGGCGAGAAGGTCACCGTCGAGATCCCGGTCCACACCGAGGGCGAGCTGGCCCCGGGCTCGCACCTGCTGGAGCACGTGCTGAGCACGCTGCCGGTCGAGGCCGAGGCCACCCACATCCCGGAGGAGGTCACCGTCTCCATTCAGGGCCTGGCCGCGGGCGACTCGGTCCTGGCCAAGGACATCCCGCTGCCCAAGGGCTCCTCCCTGGCGGTGGACGGGGAGACCGTGGTCCTCAACATCCTGTCCGCGCAGGCCGAGGAGCCCACCGCGGGCGAGGCCGAGGGCGAGCTCACCGCGGAGTGACCCGCGGTCCGCGTTTCCTCCGCCGCCTCGCGCCCTGGGCGCGGGGCGGCGGCCGCCGTGACGATCCGCCGCGGGAGCCGCGGGACCCGCAGAGAGGGACGACGATGAGTGACGCCGACGCCCCCTGGCTCGTGGTGGGCCTGGGCAACCCCGGTCCGGAGTACGCGGCGAACCGGCACAACGCGGGGTTCATGGTCGCCGACCTGCTCGCCGGGCGGATGGGCGGCAGGTTCAGGGCGCACCGGTCGCGGGCGCAGGTGCTGGAGGGCCGGCTGGGCGCGCCGGGTGCCGGGGGCCGCCGGGTGGTGCTGGCGAAGCCGATGTCGTTCATGAACCTCTCCGGTGGCCCGGTGACCGCGCTGCGCGACTTCTACAAGGTGCCGCCGGAGCGGCTGGTCGTCGTCCACGACGAGCTGGACCTCGACTACGGGGCGCTGCGGCTGAAGCGGGGCGGCGGGGACAACGGCCACAACGGGCTGAAGTCCCTGTCGAAGGCGCTCGGCCCCGACTACCACCGGGTCCGGTTCGGCATCGGCCGGCCGCCGGGGCGGATGCAGGTGGCCGACTTCGTGCTGAAGGACTTCTCCGCCGCGGAACGCAAGGAGCTGGACTACCTCGTGGACCGGGCCGCCGACGCCGTGGAGTGCCTCGTGCTGGACGGTCTGGAACGGGCGCAGAACACCTACAACTCCTGAGTACCGGCCGAGAGGCCGCGGACAGGGCATAGGACCCACGGAGGTTGACCTTCCGTATCGCCATGGCCAAGGATCCGGCCATGTCGTCTGGGTCATCTGGGTCACCTGCCTCCTCCCGCTCCTCCTCCCGCCGCATGTCCCGCCGCATGTCCCGGCGCGGCCCGGTGCGCCGGGTCGGCGAGAGCGTGTACGGCCTGCTGCTTCTGGTGCAGGCGTGGCTGATGGGCGCGGTGGCGGCCGCGCTGCTGATGGCCGGGGCCTGGACGTCCCTGGACGCCATGCGCCGCGTGGTGGCCGACCGGGGCGGGGTGCGCGGCATGATGACGGTCGACGAGTGCGACGGCTGGACGTGCACGGGCCTGTTCACCCCCGCGGACGGCGGCGGCGCGGGCGAGCGTCCCGAGGTGGTCCTCGACGCGCTGGTCTCCCACGACCGCGGGGAGGCGCTGCCGGTCGTCCTGTGGCCGGGCACGGGCGAGGTGCTGCGCACCGGCCTTCCCGGCATCCTGCACGCGTGGCTGCCGTTCGCGGGCGCGCTGCTGCTGGCCTCGCTGGTGATCGCGGGCGGTCTGCACATGCGGCGTACGGCCTGGGCGTCGGGGCTGCTGGGTCTGGCACTGGTCGGGGCCGCGTTCGCGGTGCTGTGAGCGGGCCCGCGCGGCGGCTTTCCGGCCCGGGACGGCCTTCCCGGCCCGGGCCGGGTCCGGGACCACGACCTGCACCGTTAATCTGATTGTTATACTCCGCTTTCTGGTGCAGGTGTGGCACAACCGCACGGATGGGACGTATCGCGCTTGACCGGCATGGCGGGACGGAAGCAGGCTACGGCCACCTCACCCCCCACGCGTCCCTGACACCTCCGCCACCGAAGGTGGTAGCTCATCTATGCGTACTCTCACCTGGACGCGTACCGCTGCGGTCTCCGCGGCGGCCGCACTGCTGCTGGCCCCGGCCGCTCCCGCGTTCGCGACGGACACCTACTCCCCGGAACTGCGCCAGCCGCTGCCCCGCACCGCCACCGAGGACGACGGCGCGGCGCCGCAGGAGGACGACTGCCCCACCGTCCCGGATGACAAGGACGGCTGGCACTTCGTCCTGCCCGGCAACAAGGCCACGTTCGTCGAACTGACGGTCACCTTCGAGCCCGGTGGCACGCAGACGATCACCGACTTCGGGCCGCCGTCCGACAAGCACGCCTACGTGGCCTCCGAGCCCGGTGCGAAGCTCACCGCCATCGAGGCCGAGGTGAAGGGCGGGAACCTGAAGAAGTTCAACCTGTCCCACACCTGCCCCGCCACCGAGACGGGCGGGACCGACGGCGGAACCACCGGCGAGACGACCGAAGGCACCACGGGCGAGACGACCGAAGGCACCACCGGCGAGACCACCACCGGCGAGACGACCGAAGGCACCACCGGCGAGACCACCACCGGCGAGACGACCGAAGGCACCACGGGCGAGACCACCACCGGCGAGAGCACCGAAGGCACCACGGGCGAGACCA
The DNA here is from genome assembly GCF_002794255.1 of Streptomyces carminius. Taxonomy (GTDB): domain Bacteria; phylum Actinomycetota; class Actinomycetes; order Streptomycetales; family Streptomycetaceae; genus Streptomyces; species Streptomyces carminius. The sequence goes on along the minus strand of NZ_PGGW01000050.1, from coordinate 123,756 downwards.
CCACCGGCGAGAGCACCGAAGGCACCACCGGCGAGACCACCACCGGCGAGAGCACCGAGGGCACGACCGGCGAGGTCCCCAACGGCGGCGGCAACCTGGCCGACACCGGCTCCTCCGCCCCGGTCGCCGCGCTCGCCGCGGCCGCCGCCGCGCTGCTGGGCGCGGGCTCCTACCTGGTGGTGCGCCGCCGCAAGGGCGTCCACGAGGCCTGATCCCCGGCACGTCGGTGCCGCACGGCACCGCGCGGCCATCCGCGGTACCGCACAGCGCGAAGGGCCCCTCTCCCGGCCGGGAGAGGGGCCCTTCGCCCGTGTCCGTCCGCCACCGGGGCGGCGCGGCGTCAGGGCGGCGCCGGGGCCGCGTCAGCCGGTGTTGCGCAGGCCCGCCGCGACACCGTTGACCGTCAGCAGCAGCGCGCGGCTCAGCATCGGGTCCGGCTCCTCACCGCGCTCGGCGGCCTCGCGCTGCCGGGCCAGGAGCGTCACCTGGAGGTAGGAGATCGGGTCCAGGTAGGCGTCGCGGATGGCGAAGGTCTGCTTCAGCACCGGCTGGGCGTCCAGCAACTCCCGCTCGCCGGTGATCCGCAGCACCTCCCGCACCGTCAGCTCGTGCTCGGCCTCGATGGTGGCGAAGATGTGCCGCAGCTCGGCCGGCACCAGGGTCTCCACGTAGTGCCGGGCGATCCGCAGATCGGTCTTGGCCAGCGTCATCTCGACGTTGGACAGGAAGTTGCGGAAGAAGTGCCAGCGTCCGTACGCCTCGTCCAGCACGCCGTCGAGCCCGGCGTCGCGGGCCGCCTTCAGGCCCGAGCCGACCCCGAACCAGCCGGGCACGATCTGCCGCGACTGCGTCCAGCCGAACACCCAGGGGATGGCCCGCAGCCCGTCCAGGCCGGCGCCGGAGTCCGGGCGCCGCGACGGGCGGGAGCCCAGGTGGAGGTCGGCGAGCTGGTCCACCGGGGTGGAGGCGAAGAAGTACGCGGGCAGGTCCGGGTCGTCCACCAGCCTCCGGTAGACGCCGTGGGCGGCCTCGGAGACCACGTCCATCGCCGCGTCCCAGCGGGCCAGCGCCTCGTCCGACTGGCGGGGCGCGGTGTGCAGGGCGGACGCCTGGAGGGTGGCGGCCACCGTCTGCTCCAGGTTCTCCCGGGCCAGGGAGGGGACGAGGTACTTGTCGGAGATGACCTCGCCCTGCTCGGTGACCTTGATCTCGCCCTCCAGGGTGCCCCAGGGCTGGGCGAGGATCGCGTCGTGGGTGGGGCCGCCGCCGCGGCCGACGGTGCCGCCCCGGCCGTGGAACAGCCGCAGCCGCACCCCGTGCCGGTGGGCGACGTCGCGCAGCCGCCGCTGGGCCCGGTGGATCTCCCACTGGGAGGTGGTGATGCCGCCGAACTTGGAGGAGTCGGAGTAGCCGAGCATGACCTCCTGGACGTCGCCGCGCAGGGCGACCAGCTTCCGGTAGGAGGGGTCGGAAAGCATCTGGTCGAGCAGCTCGTCGGCGATGCGCAGCTCGTCGGTGGTCTCCAGCAGCGGCACGACGCCGATGCGCGCCCAGCCGGCGTGCAGGTCGACCAGTCCGGCCTCACGGGCCAGCACGGCGACGGCCAGGACGTCGTCGGCGCCCTGGCACATGGAGATGATGTAGGACTCGATGACCTCGGGCCCGAAGGTGTCCAGCGCCTTGCGGACGGTGGTGAAGACGCCGAAGGTCTTCTCCCCGGCCGCGTCCAGCGGGGCGGGCTGGGGGGCCAGCGGGCGGCGCGAGCGCAGCTCCTTGGCCAGCAGCCGCCGCCGGTAGTCGCGCGGCATGTCGGCGTACCGCCAGGACTCCTCGCCGAGCCGGTCGAAGAGCTGGCCGAGGGCGTGGTGGTGGGCGTCGGCGTGCTCGCGCACGTCCATGGTGGCGAGCTGGAGGCCGAAGGCGGCCAGGGTCCGCAGCACCCGCTCCAACTGGCCGTCGGCCACCAGTCCGGCGCGGTGCTCGCGCAGGGAGGTCTGGACGAGGGCGAGGTCCTCGATCAGCTCACCGGTGCCCAGGTAGTCGCGGCCGGGGACGTGCGGGGTGTCCTCGGCCAGCCGCCTGCGGGTGTTGAGCAGCTTCTGCCGGATGCAGGTGATCTTGAGCCGGTAGGGCTCCTCGGCGTTGAGGCGCTTGTAGCGGGGGCTGATCTCGGGGAGGAGGTCGAGGTCTCCGCGGAGGGAGGCCAGCAGTTCCCCGGTGGCGCCGCTGTTGCGGATGGAGTTGGACAGCGCGGCGCGCAGCTCGTCGATGTGCGCCAGGGCGTCGTTGATGCCGTGCTCGTGCTGGAGCAGCAGCACCTCCCAGGTCACGGCGGGGGTGACGTTGGGGTTGCCGTCGCGGTCGCCGCCGATCCAGGTGCCGAAGGTCAGCGGGCGGGTGCCGGGCGGGAGCGGGGCCCCGACCCTCTCCAGCTCGGCCTCCAGGTCCTCCAGGACGTCGCCGACGGCCCCGGTGTGCAGTTCGTCGAGGTAGTAGACGGCGTTGCGGGCCTCGTCGGCGGGCTCGGGACGGGCCACGCGCAGCTCGTCGGTCTGCCAGATGAGGTCGATGTTCTCGGCGAGCCGCAGGTCGGTGCGGCGCCGCTCGTCGGGGTCGGTGTTCTCCAGCAGCCCGGCGATCGTGCGGAGCTTGGTGAGCATCGACCGGCGGGCGGCCTCGGTGGGGTGGGCGGTGAAGACCGGCCGCACCCCCAGGTTGCGGACGGCCTCCCGCAAGTGGGCGGGGTCGGCCTCCTTGAGCATGTCGGCGGTGCGGGCGAAGTTCCCGCCCTCGGCCGCGCGCCGGGCGCGCAGTTCGCGGCCGCGGTGGACCTGCTCGGTGGTGTTGGCCAGGTGGAAGTAGGTGGAGAAGGCCCGTACCAGCTTGGTGGCCGTCTCCAGGTCGGTCCGGCTGAGCAGGGCCGCGGCGGCCTCGCCGTCGGTCCTGGTCAGGGCGCGTACGCGTTCGACGAGTTCCAGCAGTTCGGCGCTCTCCTGGCGGACCAGGGTCTCGCCGAGCAGGTCGCCCAGCCGGCGGATGTCGGCCCGCAGGGCACTGCTGGTGTCGGCACCGGCGCCGGTGCCGGTCTTGGGACTGTTATCGGGATTGCCGGATTCCGTCGGGTGCTCCGGGGTACCCGGAAGACCCGGTGTGGGTACCTCCCCGCCGGTTACAGGGTTCGTGCCACCGGGGGTCGAGGAGGTGTCGGCACTGCTCACAGGTGCGGCTCCTTGCGGCGATGCTTCTGGCAGGTCACGGACCGCGTTGTCCGACGACCACCAGGATAGGCCGCGCCGGTTTCCGTGGATCAGCCACGTCCACCATGCGGCCCCCTTGTCCCTGTGTTCAGGACTGCCATACTTACGATGCCGTAGGTTACGGCACCGTAAGTAAGAGACCCCCGTCCCCCGGATTCAATCGAGAGTTTCTTCATGAGCATTAGTCCGGACGTGCACAACGACACCACCGAAGTCCCCCCGTGGAACCGGCCGCAGGAGGAGTCCCCGCTCCCCTCCGCCACGCTCGGCGGCGACAGGCGCCGCTCCGTCGAGCAGATCACCCTGCTGCTCTTCATCGTCGTGCCCTTCCTCGCCCTGCTGGCCGCGATCCCCCTGGCCTGGGGCTGGGGGGTGAGCTGGCTGGACCTCGGGCTCCTGGTGGGCATGTACTTCCTGGGCTGCCACGGCATCACCATCGGCTTCCACCGCTACTTCACGCACGGCGCCTTCAAGGCGAAGAAGCCGCTGCGCGTCGCCCTGGCCGTCGCCGGCTCGCTGGCGGTGGAGGGCCCGCTGGTGCGGTGGGTCGCCGACCACCGCAAGCACCACAAGTACTCCGACGCCGAGGGCGACCCGCACTCCCCGTGGCGGTACGGCGAGACCGTCCCCGCCCTGCTCAAGGGCCTGTGGTGGGCCCACATGGGGTGGATGTTCGACGAGGAGCAGACACCTCAGCACAAGTACGCCCCGGATCTGATCAAGGACCCGGTGATCCGCCGCATCTCCCGCCAGTTCGTGCTGTGGACGGCCGTCTCGCTGCTCTTCCCCGCGGTGGTCGGCGGTCTGGTCACGATGTCCTGGCAGGGCGCGCTGACCGCGTTCTTCTGGGGCTCCCTGGTGCGGGTGGCGCTGCTGCACCACGTCACCTGGTCGATCAACTCCATCTGCCACGCGGTCGGCAGGCGCCCGTTCAAGTCACGGGACCGCTCCGGCAACGTGTGGTGGCTGGCCGTGCTGTCCTGCGGCGAGTCCTGGCACAACCTGCACCACGCCGACCCCACCTGCGCCCGGCACGGGGTGCTCAAGGGGCAGGTCGACTCCAGCGCGCGGCTGATCCGCTGGTTCGAGAAGGCGGGCTGGGCGTACGACGTGCGCTGGCCGTCGCAGAAGCGGATCGACGCCCGCCGGAGGCCGGAGGCCGCCGAGGCGGCATGATGGGGGTGTGGCGACCGACGACGGCAGTACCAAGGACAGGGCCAGGGCCCCGGACCCGACCCGGCGCAGGCGCCGCCGGATGACGGGGAAGGAGCGCCGCGAGCAACTGCTGGACATCGGTCGCGCGCTCTTCGCCGAACGCGGCTTCGAGGGCACCTCGGTGGAGGAGATCGCGGCCAAGGCCGGGGTCTCCAAGCCGGTGGTGTACGAGCACTTCGGCGGCAAGGAGGGGCTGTACGCGGTGGTGGTCGACCGGGAGATGAGCCGGCTGCTGGACATGGTGACCGGCGCGCTGACCGGCGGCCACCCGCGTGAGCTCCTGGAGCAGGCGGCGTTCGCGCTGCTGGACTACATCGAGCAGTACACCGACGGCTTCCGCATCCTGGTGCGGGACTCGCCCGTCGCCCAGTCCACGGGCACCTTCGCCTCCCTGATCAGCGACATCGCCACCCAGGTGGAGGACATCCTGGGCCTGGAGTTCAAGGCGCGCGGCTTCGACCCCAAGCTGGCGCCGCTGTACGCCCAGGCCCTGGTGGGCATGGTGGCGCTGACGGGCCAGTGGTGGCTGAACGCCCGCCGGCCGAACAAGTCCGAGGTGGCCGCCCACCTGGTGAACCTCGCCTGGCACGGCCTGGACGGGCTGGAACAGAAACCCCGGCTGATAGGGCACCGGCGGAGCTAGCCCGTCCCGTGCGGGCCTCCGGCCACCGGCCCGGACGCGCCGGTGGTCGGCGCACAGCGCGGCGTCCGCCCCAGGGCGGGCCGGGAACGATCGTTTACCGACAGGCGCCGCCGAGTGGGGGCGTCGCGGATGTTGAGCACTGCGCGCCGGTGTCAGCGTTCCGGCTTCGGGTCGGGCCGGCGGGCCGGGGTGTATCTGGCGAGCATGGTCTGGACGGCCTGTTCGACGGCGTCGTGGATGTCGGCGGCTGCGGGGTTCCAGTCGGTCAGCAGCATGCGGGGCCACAGGACGTAGTTGGCGATCATGCCGAGGAACTGGTTCGCGGCGCTCACGGCGTCCGGGACATCGGCGTTGCCCGCCTCGTGCTCGGCTTCCAGGTAGTGCTGGACGGAGGTGAAGTAGGGCAGTTTGCCGAGCTCGAACTGCATCCGTCCCAGTTCGGGGAAACGGGGCAGTTCGGCGATGACGATCCGGAACAGGGCCGCCATGCCGGGCCGGCCGACCAGGTCGGCATAGCGGTGGCCGATGGCCGTCAGTCCGGAGCGCAGGTCTCCGGTCCGCGGCCGCGCGGCGGCGTCGCCGGCGTCACGCTGCCAGGACTCGGTGACGATGGCCTCGAAGAGGGCCGCCTTGGTGGGGAATTGCTTGAACAGGGTGGACTTCGAGACCCCGGCCGCTTCGGCGATCCGCGCCAGTGAGGTGCCGTCGTAGCCGCGCTCCAGGAACAGTTCTGTGGCCGCGGTGGTGATCGCCTCGCGTTTCTGCTGAGCGAGTCTGCGGTGGTGTGCGGAGAGCTCTGCTGCCATGCGGACAGTATGCCGCAGACCCGAGGCGAGTCACTTGACTCGCCTTGATGGCCCCGCTTACGGTACGCGAGTAAGGCGAGTCGAGTGACTCGCATCCTATCTGTGGCGCCCGGGCGAGTTCCGGTAGCCGCGCGGTGGAGGAACAGCTCATGACGATCGACAAGACCGCTTTGGTGACCGGTGCGAACCGCGGCCTCGGACGCAGCGCGGCCATCGCTCTGGCCACACGCGGGGTGCGGGTCCTCGTCACCCACCGCGGTGACGCGGCCGGGGCCGAGGAGACGGTGGAACAGGTGCGGGCGGTGGGTGGGACCGCCGCTGTTCTCCGGCTCGACATCAGCGACGTCTCCTCTTTCGCGTCCTTCACCTCCGAACTGGGCGAGCAGCTGGAGCGCTGGGGTGCCTCGCGGCTCGACATCCTGGTCAACAACGCGGGAGTGGGGATCTTCGGACCGCTGGAGGACGTCACGATCGACGACTTCGACACGGTGCTGGGCACCAACGTCCGGGGCACGTTCTTCCTCATCCAGTCACTTGTGCCGCTGCTGGCCCAGGGCGGCCGCGTCATCAACGTCTCGACGTCGCTGACCCGCCACACCAGCCCCGCCACCTCGGTCTACTCCGCCTCGAAGGCCGCCGTCGAAGCCCTGAGCCGCACCCTCGCCGCAGAACTCGGCCCGCGCGGCATCCGGGTCAACTCCGTCGCCCCGGGGCCGACCGCCACCGATTTCAACGGTGGAGCGATGCGGGACGACGCCGAGATGCGCCGGGTTCTGGCCGGACAGACCGCGCTCGGCCGCGTCGGCGAACCCGAGGAGATCGGCGACGCCATCGCCACGCTGGCCTCCGAGGGCCTGCGCTGGGTCACCGCCCAGCGAGTCGAGGTCTCCGGCGGCGCCCTCCTCTGAGCGACCGGGCGACGGCCTGCGGAGACGCAGGCGGCGACGGCCCCGACCACTCCCGACCGGTCTCGTCCGGCTCCGGCACATCAGGGTCCCGAAGCGGGCACAGGACGCCGGCGGCTGGGGCGAGGCGGTGAAGCTGTAGCGGCCGAGCAGTTGACGTTGCCCCGGATCCGGTACGGCTGTGTGGACTACGGCTGCACTGCGACGGTCGCGGCCTGCCGTTTGCGTCGCCGGGCGGCCGCGGTGAGAAGCCTGCCGTCGCGTGCGCTGAGCCCCAGGAGCGTGATGTTGACGGCGCCGCCGAGGAATTCGACGGCCTGGACGACCGCGAACGTCGTGTCGAAGCGGCCGTCGTCGGCGAAGATCCGCAGGGTTATGGCGCACGGGACGAGGACCAGCAGCCCGATCGCCGCGGCGGCCGCCATACGCCGCTGTTTGCGGCGGATCAGGGGAGCACGGCGGCGCGGCGCGCCCAGGCTCCGACCGGTGGCGCCGGTGATCGCCATGCACGGCACCAGGACGAACAGCGCGAAGACCACCGCGGTCTTGACGGCCCGTACAGCGGCATCGTCGCCGAAGATCTCGACCACGGCCGACGCCGTGAAGAAGAGACTGATCAGCGCCAGGGCCAGAACCCCGGCAACAGCGTGCACTCGGGTCTTCATGGACTTTCCCTTCCCGGGTTCAGGTCTTGGGTTCAGGAGCGCCCGGCGGATGCCAGATTCTCGATGGACCGCGCGATCAAGCTCAGCAGTTGCGCGACCTCCGCCGCGTCCAGACCGCGGGTCGCAAGGCTGTTGACGTCGCGGGCGGCGGCGATCAGGGGCTCACGGAGTTCGCGGGCCCGGTCGCTCAGCAGCACCTTCGCCTGGCGTCTGTCGTGCGGATCGGGAACGCGGTGGATCAGTCCGTCGCGCTCCATCCTCTGCAGGGTGTTGGCCATGGTCGGCTGCTCGATCTGGACGCGCTCGCACAGCTCCCGCTGGGTGAACCCCTCCTGCTCGTACAGCGCGAGCAGCGGGGCGAACTGCCCGGGAACGACTCCGTACTCCTCGATGCGCAGCCGCAGGGCCCGCTCCAGAAGCCGCGCGAGGTGGTTGACCTGGTATCCCAGTGACTCCTCCCGTGGCAGCCGCCGGACCGGCGGGCCGGCGGGGTCTTCGGGCTTCATCGTCATGATCGACCTCCGGGTGGCTTCTGTGCCGTCGATTAATACATAGCTTGCTATGCATGTCAAACGGAACCGGGCCGGCGCACGGTGTGCGGATGTCATCGGAAGGGGGAGAATGGCTGTTCAGCGGGCTTCCGTCCCTGTCCGTCCGCATGCGGGTGGCGCATCAGGACGCCAGTCGGCATGGGCCGATCAACTTCAACGGAGCTGTCATCGCGCCCGGGCTCTTCCGGCCCCGGCGGACTCTCCGAACGCCGACGGCGAAGGATGCCGGAGAGCCCTGTACGGGAGAACCGCATACACAGTTCGATGCGACGGGGCTGGAAACGGGCAGCTCAACGGCATCGCACCAGCCCTCGACCCAACTGCAACCGGCCGGGGCGGTCGCCTCCGCTGAAGTGGCGTACGGGGGCTGAGACCGGCAGAGCCGCGTGTTCGAGTGTCGCGAGTTCCCCGCTCCAAGGGATGCGGCAGTCACGGAAAGTCACAGGAAGCCGAGCCGAGGCGGGGAGTACGCGACGGTTTGATACGCGACTCTGCCAGCACCGGGGCCGACGGGCCGCGGTCGGCGGGCGGCCACGTCAGAGGCCGTAGCCGCCCGACACCACGATGTTCTGGGCGGTGACCCAGCGGCTCTCGTCCGAGACGAGTACGGCGATCATCTCGCCGATGTCGCCGGGCTCGCCGACCCGGCCGAGCGCGGTCTTCGCGGCGAGGGCCGGAACGACCTCGGGGAACCGGGTGAAGGCGTCGTCGCCGATCCTGGTGCGGGTCGAACCCGGCGAGACGGCGTTGACGCGGATGCCCCGCGGGCTGAACTCCTTCGCCATGTAGCGGGTCAGCACGTCCAGACCGCCCTTCGCCGACGCGTAGGCGGAGTAGCCGGGCTCCACGCCCGTCGTCACCGCCGCCGAGCTGCTGCTGGTGTTGACGACGGCCCCGCCGTCCGCCATCAGCGGCAGCAGCCGCTGCGTCAGGAAGTACGGCCCCTTGAGCAGGACCCGCATGAGCCCGTCGAACGTCTCCTCGGTCGTGTCCTCGATCAGTGACGTCCGCGCGAAACCGGCGTTGTTGACCAGGTAGTCGAAGGTGTCGCGCTGCCAGGTGTCGCGCAGCGCGGCGGCCACCGCGTCCCGGAAGGCCGGGAAGGTGCCGGTCTCACCGAGGTCCAGGGGCAGCGCGACGGCCGTGCCGCCCGCCTTCCGGATGGCGGCGGCCGTCTCCCGCCCTCCTCGCGGGTTGCCTCCGTAGGTCAGGATGACGCCGGTGCCGCGCCTGGCGATCTCGATGGCGGCACTCTGTCCGATGCCGGAGCTGGCGCCCGTGACGACGGCGACCTTCATGGGGTTCCTCCTGGGAGTGGTCGGGTGGTCGGGTGTGCGGGTGTGCGGGTAGGTGGACGGCGTCATGCGGCGGAGTGCGGGCGCAGGATTCGGGCGAGCCAGTCGGTGCGGGTGCGGCGGGCCGTGGCCGAGATCCGCGCCTGCGGGTACAGCGCGTCGAACCCGTGGCAGCCGCCCGCCCAGACGTGCAGCTCGGCCTGGCCGCCGGCCGCCCAGAGGCGGGTGGCGTAGTCGGTGCCCTCGTCGCGGAAGACCTCGGCGGAGCCGGTGTCGAGGTAGGTCGTCGGCAGGCCCGAGAGGTCGTCCGCCAGCGCGGGTGAGACGTACGCGGGTATCTCGTCGCCGGCGAGGCCGCCGAGGACGGCCTGCCAGCCGAAGGCGTTCATCTCACCGGTCCACACGCCGGGTTCGCCGGAGTGCTGGCGGCTGGAGGTGCTGGTGTTGCGGTGGTCGAGCATGGGGCAGATCAGCAGCTGCGCGGCGATCTCCGGAGTGCCCAGGTCACGGGCCAGCAGGGTGAGACCGGCGGCGAGGCCGCCGCCCGCGCTGATGCCCGCGACGACGATCCGGGCGGGGTCGATGCCCAGTTCGGCGGCGTGCTCGACGGTCCAGAGCAGTCCCTGGTGACAGTCGTCGACGAGGGTGGTGCCGGTGGCCTCCGGTGCGAGCCGGTAGTCCACGGAGACCACGACCGCGCCGAACTCGTCGAGCCACTCCAGCGGGATGTCGAGCTGCGAGAAGCGGTCGCCCATGACCATCCCGCCGCCGTGCATCCAGTAGACGCAGGGGGCGGCCGTGGTGCGGCCGGGGTTCGCGGGGGCGAGGACCGACAGGGGGATCGGGGTGCCGTCCCCGGCGGGCACGGTGACCTCGCGCCGGTCGACCCGCCGGTGTGCGAGGAGGGTCTCGACGGGTGTCGAGGGGATCTGGCGCAGTTGCGCGAGCGTTTCCGGATCGAGCCGGGACATCAGGGGCATGTCGGCCAGCAGTGTGCGCAGTTCGGGGTCCAGGCCGGGGCTTTTCGTGGGCATGGTCACTGCCTTTCGCGGGGTGGTTCCGGACGGTGCCGGGAGGCCGGGGGAAGAGGGGCCGCCCGGCGGACGCCGGTGCGGCGGGGCCCGGGCCGGCGGGTCAGAAGGCGGCCTTGCCGCGGACCGGCACGTAGTCGGTGTACTCGGGCTCCCCGGCCAGCAGTTCCCCGGCCCGCGTCACGACGGCCCGGGCGGCCTCGCCCGCGAAGACCCGCCGGTGGTCCTCCTCGCTGGTCCAGCCCTCGGTGACGTGGACGGTGTCGGGGTCGGACGCGGAGCGGGAGACGAGGTAGACGACGCAGTGCTCGCTCGCGGCGGGGCCGCCCTCGGCCAGGGCGGTCAGCAGCAGGTCGACCAGCCGGCCGCCCGCTCCGGGCCGGGCGGTCAGGGTGACGTTGAATCCGTGGTGGGCGATCATCGGCGCCTGCTTTCGCGGTGATGGACTGGAGTGATTCCATCCAACCGCCCTGACCTGCGGAAACGTTAGACAGATACTCGCTTGCGCCTGCACGATCCTCCCGAATCCGGGAGCCGCGGCGCACAGCGGTGCTGCAATGGGCGCATGTGCCTCGAAGAGCTCCGCACCCTGCTGGCCCGGCATGCGCGGCCCGACTGGACCACCGCCGTCGACGGCGTCCTCATCTCGAAGGTCGACCGGTCGGATCCGCCGGCGTTCTCGATGTCCGGCACGGTGCTGGCAGTGATCGCCCAGGGCGCCAAACGGCTCGCCCTGGGCGACCGGGTGTACGAGTACGGGCCCGGGCAGTACCTGGTCGCGTCCGTGGACCTACCGGTCACCGGGGAGTTCACCCGGGCCGATCCCGAAAGGCCGGCACTGGGTTTCGGTCTCGTCCTGGAGCCGTCGGCCGTCGCCGAGCTGCTGCTGCGGGCCGGCCCCGGGGACACCCCCCGGGCCGGTGGGAACGCCCCGTCGGGGATCGCCGTCAGCGACGCCCCGGCCGCGCTGCTCGACGCGGTGGTCCGGCTGCTGCGGCTGCTCGACGAGCCCCGGGACCGGGCCGTGCTGGCCCCGCTGGTCAAGCGCGAGATCCTGTGGCGGCTGATCACCGGTGAGCAGGGTGCGGCGGTCCGTCAGTTCGGCCTCGCCGACAGCAGCCTCAGCCATGTCTCCCGGGCCGTGCGCTGGATCCGCGAGCACTACGCGCAGGCCTTCCGGGTCGAGGACGTGGCCCGCATGTCCGGTATGAGCGTCTCGGCCTTCTACCGCAACTTCCAGGCCGTCACCGCGATGAGTCCCGTCCAGTTCCAGAAGCAGATCCGGCTGCAGGAGGCCCGGCTGCTGCTCGCCACCCGCCCGGGCGATGTCACCGGGGTCGGTCGGCGCGTCGGCTACGACAACCCGTCGCAGTTCAGCCGGGAGTACCGCCGCCAGTTCGGGGTGCCGCCCAGCCGGGACGCCGCCCGGCTGCGGCACACCGTGCGCGCCTCCGCGGACGCCCTTCCCTGAGCCCTCCCGCGCGTGGTCAGCCGGGCCGGCGGGCGACGGCGAAGATCCGGCGGAACGGGAAGAGGGTGCCGTGCGGGCCCGGCGGGTACGCCTCGCGCAGCAGGTCGCGGTACTCGGTCAGGAAGGCGTCCCGGGCGGCGGGGTCGCCGTCGAGGGCGGTGAGCACCGGGCGCAGGGCCGTGCCCCTGGTCCACTCCAGTACCGGGTCCTCGCCGGTGAGGACGTGCACGTAGGTCGTCTCCCACACGTCCGTCTCGCAGCCGAGGCCGGCCAGCAGGGCGGCGTACTCGGCCGGCTCGGCCACGGGGACGCGGGTGCCGTCCTCCCCCAGCCGGTCGCGCCAGCGCGGGGAGGTGCGCAGTCCGGCGAGGAGGGTGTGGCTGGGGGCGGTGAAGTTGCCGGGGATCTGGAAGGCGAGGAAGCCGCCGGGGTTCAGGGCGGCGACCCAGCGGTGGAGGAGTTCGGCGTGCCGCTCGGCGACGGCCTTGCCTTCGGCACCTTCGGCAGGGAGAACCCGTCCCTTGCCTTCGGCAGGGAGAACCCAGTGCAGGGCGGCGTTGGAGATGATCAGGTCGTGCGGGTGCCCGGGGCGCCAGTCGGCGAGGTCGGCGTGGACGAAGTCCAGGTGCCCGCCGCCGGGGAGGGGACCGGCGTAGGCACGGGCCTCGGAGAGCATGGCCTCGGAGAGGTCGTAGCCGGTGATCGACGCGGCCGGCCAGCGCTCCGCGAGCAGCACCGTCGGGCCGCCGGGCCCGCAGCCCAGATCGGCGATGCGGGGCCGCGGCGAGGGCAGCTCGGGGACGCGGGCCAGCAGGTCGTACAGCGGGCGGAGCCGGGGGCCGGCGTGGTAGCGGTACTGTTCCGGGTCCCAGTCGTGAGCGCCGGTTCCGGGGGCGTGGTCGGCGGAGGCGTCCTTGCGGTCCATGGGGGAAGTCTCCCCCGAGCTTTATCTTGACGCCAAGAGACTTCATATCGACAGAACTACTACACTGGGCACATGCAGGACGAGGTCGACCGACTGGTGGCAGCATGGCGCCGCGAGCGCCCCGATCTCGACGTGGAACCCCTGGAGGTGCTCAGCCGGGTCAGCAGGCTGGCGCGCCATCTCGACCGGGCGCGCCGCGTCGCGTTCGCCGAGCACGGGCTGGAGCCCTGGGAGTTCGACGTGCTGACCGCACTGCGCCGCGCCGGCGCCCCGTACCAGCTCTCCCCCGGCCAGTTGCTGACCCAGACCCTGGTCACCTCCGGGACCATGACCAACCGCATCGACCGGCTGGCGAAGAAGGGCCTGGTGGAGCGGCTGCCCGACCCCAGCGACCGGCGCGGCGTCCTGGTCCGGCTGACGGACGCCGGACGCGACCGGGCGGACCGGGCACTGGCCGGGCTGCTGGCGCACGAGCGGGCCATCCTGGCCGAGCTGACGGCGGCCCAGCGCGGGGAGCTCGCCGGGCTGCTGCGCTGCCTGACCGCCCCGTTCGACAACGTCCCCGGCTGACGGCGCCCGAAGCCCGGATCACGCGCGGGCCGGGCCCCGGGTGCCGGGCTCAGGTCGGGGCGTGCTCCAGATCCACCGGGCCGACCCCCGCCCGCCGGGCCAGCGCGACCGCGGCCAGGGTGGAGTGCACCCCCAGCTTGCCCAGGACGTTCTGCATATGGGTGCGGACCGTGTGCGGGGACAGGTAGAGCCGTTCGGCGACGGCCTTGCGGCCCAGCCCGGCCACCATGCAGCGCAGCACCTCGTGCTCGCGCGGGGTCAGCGACTCGACCAGCCGCTCGCTCTCGGTGCGGTTGCGGCGGGCCGCGGTCAGCTCGCGCAGCACTCCGGTCAGCAGCGCGGGCGGCAGGTGCGTCTCGCCGCGCAGTACGCCCCGAACCACCTGGAGCAGCCGGGAGAGCGAGCTGTCCTTGGCGACCCAGCCCGACGCCCCCGCCTGGAGGGCGGCCGCCGCGCGGCACGGGTCGTCGCGCTCGGCGAGCACGACGGTGCGGGTCCCGGGGTGCGCGGTGCGGAGCCGGGAGACCAGGGGGATCCCGCCGATCGCGGCCGGCGCGTCCGGCTCCGCGGGGAGTGCCTCCGCCGGCGGGGAGGCCCCGCCCAGATCGGCGTCTATCAGCAGGACGTCGAAGCGACGGCCGTCGGCGGCCGCCCGCTCCACGGCGCGCAGCGCCGCCGGGCTGCTGCCCGCCGCGGCCACCTCCACGTCCTGCTCCACCGCGAGCGCGGCGGCGAGTGACTCGGCGAATATGCGGTGGTCGTCCACCACGAGCACCCGGATACGTTGCACGCACACACCCCCTGTCGCCCATACGTCCTCAAGGACTCGCCCGTGTCCGGGCAGGGCGCCCGGTGCGGAACCAACACCTCCGCACGGCCGCCGCCATGCTCTGCTGGTACCCCGCGCCGGACGCCGCATCCGGTCCGCCTCGCCCCCTGAAGCGGCATCGGCCCCCACCGACGCCGTCCCTCAGCGTACGGCCGGGGCGCGACGGGAGAAGGGGGTTGTGGAAAACCGGCCGCCGCCGCGGCTCCGGCCGGTCCCACGGGCGCCACTGGTGTTCATCCGGACATCCGATGCGATCGTTTCCGCCCCGCCGTGATCACCGCACCGTCCGCCGCCCCGTCCGCCGCACCGTCCGGGACGGGCCCCGCGGGGCCGGCGGACCGCGGGGTCATCACCCGTCCAGCCGGCGGGCCCCCGCCGAGGGCACCGCCCCGAACAGCCGCGGGGCCCGGTGACCGGCCGCGGCGAAGGCGTCGGTGACGGCCCGTCCGATCTCCTCCGCCCCGGCCGCCTCCACCAGGACGACCGCCGAGCCGCCGAAGCCGCCGCCGGTCATCCGGGCGCCCAGCGCGCCCGCCGCGTTCGCCGTCTCCACCACCAGGTCCAGTTCCGGACAGGAGACGGCGTAGTCGTCGCGCAGCGAGGCGTGTCCGGCCGTCAGCACCGGGCCGACGGCCCGGATCGCGCCCGTGTCCAGCAGGGCGGCGGCCTCCCGCACCCGTTCGTCCTCGGTGACCACATGGCGCACCAGGGGCCGCAGGGCCGGATCGGGCAGGGCGGCCAGCGCCGCCGCCAGCTCGCCGGGCGGCACGTCGCGCAGCGCCCGCACCCCCAGGGCCCGCGCGGCCGTCTCGCAGCCCGCCCGGCGGCGGGCGTACTCGCCGTCGGCCAGCGCGTGCTTGACCCGGGTGTCCACCACCAGCAGCCGCAGCCCCGCCGCCGGGAGGTCGAACGGGACCTGCCGGTGCGACAGGTCCCGGGTGTCCAGGTGGAGGACGTGGCCGGCGGTGCAGCAGGCCGACGCCATCTGGTCCATGATCCCGCAGGGGACGCCGACGTAGTCGTTCTCGGCCCGCCGGCACAGCGCGGCGATCCGCTCGGCGGGCAGGCCCAGGCCGTACAGGTCGTTCAGCGCCAGGGCCGTGGCGACCTCCAGGGCGGCCGAGGAGGACAGGCCCGCGCCGGTGGGCACGTCGCTGGTGACGTACAGGTCCGCACCGGCACCGCCGTCCCCGCCGGCCCCGCCGCCCTCTCCGGTGCCGGGCAGCAGGCCCGCCTCGCGCAGCGCCCACACCACACCGGCCGGGTACGCGGCCCAGCCGCCGGTGCCGGGGGCGAGCTCGCCCGGCGCCAGCCGCACCGTCCCGCCGGAGGTGTCGGCCGAGTGCAGGCGCAGCACGCCGTCGTCACGGCGGGCCGCCGCGACGACGGTGGTGTGCGGCAGGGCGAACGGCATCACGGAGCCGTCGTTGTAGTCGGTGTGCTCACCGATCAGGTTGGCCCGGCCCGGTGCGGCCCACACCCCCTCCGGGTCGCCGCCGTGGACCGCGCGGAAGCCGTCGGCCGCGCGCCGCACGGCCGCCGGGTACCGGTCCGGGTCCGTCTCCGGTCCGCCGCTCATCCGGCGCTCCCCCCGTCCGCCGTGTCCCGCGCCGTGTGCCCCGCCGTGTCCCCCGCCGGATCCAGGACCCTGCCCCGGGCGAAGGCCCAGGCGTCGGCGACGATGTCCCGCAGTTCGGTGCGGGACGGCCGCCAGCCCAGCAGTTCCCGGGCCCGGTCCGCCGCGGCCACCAGGACCGCCGGGTCGCCGGCGCGGCGCGGCGCCGGCGTCTCGGGGACGGGGTGGCCGGTGACCTCGCGGACGGTGCGGATCACCTCGCGGACGGAGAAGCCGCTGCCGTTGCCGAGGTTGCACACCAGATGCTCGCCGGGCCGGGCCGCGTCCAGGGCCAGCAGGTGGGCCTCGGCCAGATCGGCGACGTGGATGTAGTCGCGCACGCAGGTGCCGTCGGGCGTGGGGTAGTCGTCGCCGTAGACCGAGACGCTCCCCCGCTCGCCCAGGGCCACCTGGAGCACCAGCGGGATGAGGTGCGACTCGGGGTCGTGCCGCTCGCCCAGCACGCCGCGCCCGCCGCGGTGCGCGCCCGCCACGTTGAAGTAGCGCAGCGAGACGGCGGCCAGGCCGTGGGCCGCGCACTCGCCCGCGATCATGTGGTCGACGGCCAGCTTGGCGGCACCGTAGGGGTTCGTCGGGGCGGTGGGGGAGTCCTCGCGGATCGGCACCTGTGCGGGCTCGCCGTAGACGGCGGCCGTGGAGGAGAACACCAGGGTGCGCACGTGTGCGGCGCGCATCGCGTCCAGCAGCGCCAGGGTGCCGCCGACGTTGTTGTGCCAGTACTTCTCGGGGTGGACGACGGACTCGCCGACCTGGGAGCTGGCCGCGAAGTGCAGCACCGCGTCGTAGGAGCGGTCGAGCCACCTGTCCGCGTCCTGGATCCGGCCCTCGACGAACTCCGCGCCCTCGGGCACCCCTTCCCGGAAGCCGGTGGACAGGTCGTCCAGGACGGTCACCCGGTGTCCCGCCTCCAGCAGGTGCGCCGCCACGACGCTCCCGACGTATCCCGCGCCGCCCGTCACCAGGTATGTGCCGCTCACCGGCTCGCCACCTCTCGCAGTCGTTCGGCCGCCCGCTCCGGCGGCACGTCGTTGACGAAAACCCCCATGCCGGACTCCGAGCCCGCCAGGTACTTCAGCTTTCCGGACGTGCGGCGGATGGTGAAAAGCTCCAGGTGCAGCGCGAAGTCCGCCCGGTCGGCCCAGTCCGAAGGCCCCTCCGGGGCGGTGTCCGAAGGTCCCTGCGGGACGGTGTCCGAAGGCCCCTGCCCGTCGGGGGCGGTGGGTGCCTGGTGCCAGCCGGAGATGTACGGGGTGGGCGGCTCGTCCGGCCCGAAGACCCGGTCGAAGCGCCGCAGCAGCTCCAGGTAGACGCCGGGGAACTCGGCGCGGGCGGCGTCGTCCAGCTCCGTCAGGTCCGGCACCCGCCGCACGGGGTACAGGTGCACCTCGTACGGCCAGCGCGCGGCGTGCGGCACGAAGGCCGTCCAGTGCGCGGTCTCCAGCACCGTGCGCCGCCCGTCGGAGCGCTCGGCGGCGACGACGTCGTCGAAGAGGTTGCCGCCGGTGCGCTCCCGGTGGGCGGCGGCCGAGCGCAGCGTCCGCCCGGTGTGCGGGGTGGTGAAGGGATAGGCGTAGATCTGGCCGTGCGGATGGCCGAGGGTGACGCCGATCTCCCGGCCGCGGTTCTCGAAGCAGTACACCTGCCGGACGCCGGGCAGCGCGGACAGTTCGGCGGTGCGGTCCGTCCAGGCGGCCAGGACCAGGGCGGCGCGCTCCTCGTCCAGGTCGGCGAAGGAGGCGTCGTGGTCGGCGGTGAAGCACACCACCTCGCACCGCCCGGCGCCCGGGGCGCGCACCAGGAGGCCGCCGGGGTCGGCCGCCCGCCCGGGGCCCGGCGGGCCCGCCAGGGAGGGGAAGCGGTTCTCGAAGACGGCCACCTCGTAGTCGTCCGCCGGAATCTCCGTCAGACGGCCGTTCCTGGACGGGCAGAGTGGGCACTCATCCTGTGGCGGGTGGTACGTACGTGACTGGCGGTGCGCGGTGACGGCCACCCACTCGTCGAGCAGCGGGTCGTGGCGGATCTCCGAGGAGGTGGCGACGGCCTCGATGGGACGCCGGTCCACCGCCTCGCGCCCGGTGGCTCCGTGGGAGTCGTAGTACACGAGCTCACGGCCGTCGGCGAGGCGGATCGAGGTCTTCTTCACACCGGGACTCCTATACTGCGACCCGAACACAATCAAACACAAAGAACCATGACTGAACATCAACGTCAAGGGGCCGTCCCTCACCGGCCCCGTCACGCCATGGAGGCGAGCGCCCATGCCACAGTTGGCTCAGGATCTCCGGCTCCCGACGAACGCCCTGGACTACGCGATCCTCGGCGTTTACTTCCTCGTCGTCCTGGGAGTCGGGTTCGCGGCCCGGCGCAGTATCAAGACAAGTCTTGACTTCTTCCTCTCCGGCCGCTCGCTGCCCGCCTGGGTCACCGGTCTGGCCTTCATCGCGGCCAACCTCGGTGCCCTGGAGATCCTGGGCATGGCCGCCAACGGCGCCCAGTACGGCATGTACACCGTGCACTGGTACTGGGTGGGCGCCATTCCGGCGATGGTCTTCCTCGGCCTGGTGATGATGCCCTTCTACTACGGGTCACGGGTGCGTTCGGTCCCGGAGTTCCTGCTGCACCGCTTCGGGCCGTCCTCGCACCTGCTGAGCGGCATCCTCTTCTCGGCCGCCTCCGTGCTGATCGCGGGCGTCAACCTCTACGCGCTGGCCATCGTGCTGGAGGCGCTGCTGGGCTGGCCGCAGTGGGTGTCGATCGTCGTCGCGGGCGTGTTCGTGCTGCTCTACATCACCCTGGGCGGCCTGTCCTCGGCCATCTACAACGAGGTCGTGCAGTTCTTCGTGATCCTGGCCGGCCTGATCCCGCTGACCGTCCTCGCCCTGACCCGGGTGGGCGGCTGGAGCGGACTGCGCGACTCCCTCACCGCCTCCCAGGGCGACAACTTCGTCTCCGCCTGGGGCGGCACCGGCATCGGCTCGGACAACCCGCTCGGCGCCAACTGGCTCACCATCGTCCTCGGTCTCGGCTTCGCCCTCAGCTTCGGCTACTGGACGACCAACTTCGCCGAGGTGCAGCGCGCCCTGTCGGCCAAGAACCTCTCCGCCGCCCAGCGGACCCCGCTGATCGCCGCCTTCCCCAAGATCTTCATCCCCGCGCTCGTCGTCATCCCCGGCCTGGTCGCGCTGGTGGTGGCCCCCGACATCGGCCAGGGCAACGGCCTGGAGTACAACGACGCGATCCCGATGCTCATGCGGGACCTGCTGCCCAACGGCGTGCTGGGCATCGCGGTGACCGGTCTGCTCGCCGCCTTCATGGCCGGTATGGCCGCCAACGTCTCGGCCTTCAACACGGTGTTCACCAACGACATCTGGCGGGCCTACCTGAAGAAGGACCGCCCGGACGAGCACTACGTGCTCGTCGCCCGGATCGTCACCGCGATCGGGGTGGTCCTCGGCATGGGGACGGCGTTCATCGCGGCGACGTTCAGCAACATCATGAACTACCTCCAGACGCTGTTCTCCTTCTTCAACGTGCCGCTGTTCACCGTCTTCATCATCGGCATGTTCTGGAAGCGCATGACGGCCGCCGCCGGTTTCTGGGGCCTGCTGTCGGGCACGGTCGCGGCGATGATCAACTACTTCTGGTTCTACCAGGGCGGGCTCGTCGACATCCCCACCGACCAGGGCGCCAACTTCGTCTCCGCCATCATCGCCTTCGTGGTGGGCGCCGTCGTCTCCGTCACGGTCAGCCTGTTCACCGCGCCCAAACCCGTGGAACGACTGGCCGGCCTGGTGTACGGCACCCGGGCCCCCGGCCTGGCCGAGCCCCCGGCCGCCGGCGACGAGGCCTGGTACCGCAGGCCCGCGCTGCTGGGCTGGGGTGCGATCATCCTGGCCGCCCTGTGCTACGTCCCCTTCTCTTTCTGAGTCTCCTTCTGAGCGCCCCGAGTGCTCCGCGCACCGCACAGCGAAGGATGTGATCTTCCGTGACGAACGGCAGGAACGACCCGACCCCGAACGGCCCCGGCGGCGCCGCCGACTGGCAGCAGGAGGACCTGCGGATGGAGGAACGCTCGGCCAGCGCGGCCCGGCTCTTCGACATCCGCCGGGTCATCGGCGTCCTCTTCTTGATCTACGGGGTCATGGTCACCCTCGCCGGGGTCTTCGTCTCCGACGCGGATCTGGCTAAGGCCCAGAACATCAACATCAACCTGTGGACCGGACTGGCCATGCTCGCGCTGGGACTGTTCTTCCTGCTGTGGCTGCGGCTGAGCCCCGCCGTTCCGCCGCCCACCGCGCGGGAGGCCGGCGGGGGCGGCGGGGCCGGCGGGGACACAGCGGGACCGGCCGCCGAGGGGAACCGGCCGCCCGCCGGGGAGTGACCGGACGGACGGTACGGACGGGGGCGGGCCGGGCGGCGACGCTCAGCCCGCCCCCGTTCCCGTGTCCGCTCCCGGCTCCCGCCCGGCACCCGGGACGGTGCCGGAGCCGGGTACGGTCACCCGGTCCAGCAGTCCGGTCCGGGCCGCGAGCGCCGCCGCCTCCAGCCGTGAGCCGACCCCGAGTTTCATCAGCACCCGCTGCACATGGGTACGGGCCGTGCTGGGCGCGATGCCCATGCCCCGGGCGATCAGCCGGGTGTCCTCGCCCTCGGCCACCCGCACCAGCACCTCGATCTCCCGCGGGGTGAGCATCTGGAGCAGCCGGACCCCTTCGTCGTCCGGCTCTGCCCTGGGGTTGAGCAGTTCCGCGAAGGCGTCCTGCAGCAGTTGCGGCGCCGCGGCCGTCTCCCCGGCACGGGCCCGGACCATGCCGCGCTCGACGCCCTCGATCCGCTCGTCGTGCCGTATGTAGCCGGACGCCCCCGCCGCGAACGCCGCCGCGATGCCCCGCGGGCTGGGCACCGGGCCCAGCACCACGACCGCGGTCTGCGGGCGCTCGCGCTTGATCCGCGCCACCGGGTCGAACGCCCCCGGCTCAGCGGGGGACGCCGTCCCCCACAGGCACACCTCCGGTGCCCTGCTGATCACCAGCTCGGCCGCCCCCGCGGCCGGCGCGGCGGCGGCGAGCACCCGGTGCCCGCGCAACTTCAGCGCCGAGGCGAGCGCCTCGGCGTGCAGACGGTGGTCGTCGACCACCATGAGCCGCACGGTCATCCACACCCCTGTCGTCCTGTGCCTGTGCCCCGGTCCAGCCCGTTCCGCCCGGCCGCGCCATGCCCACGGAAGCTACACGCTCGCCCCGCGCCGCGCGCCCCTTCCGGCGAGAACCGCGTGAGCGGGACCGCGCGCCCGTACGGGGCGTGCGGGTCCGCTCACGTCGCGGGGCCGGGCCGGGTCCCGGCCGCCGGCCGGGTCAGCCGTAGGCCAGCAGACCGCCCCGGCCGGGGTGCTCGCCGGTGAAGAAGTCACCCGCCACCAGGAAGAGCCTGCCGTCGTGCCAGTAGGGGCGGCTCTGGCTCGACTGCATCGCGAACTCCGCCTTCCAGTCACCGTCCGGCAGTTCCGCGTACCGGGTGGCCCTGCCGGTCCCCGGGTCGATGGAGGTGAGGCGTCCCGCCTCGTCGGGGGTCGGCAGCTCGTAGCCCAGCAGCCTGCCGTCCCACAGGGCCAGCGGGGTGGTCTGGCCCGTGCGGGTGGGCTCGGAGAGCCACTTCGTCCGGCCGGTGGCGAGGTCGTACGCGACGACCGAGTCGAACAGCGCGCGGACGAGCCTCCCGTCGGCGAACCAGGTGCCGTAGGCGTAACCGCCCTGGTCGGCGAGGTCCGAGGTGTCCGGCGCGGCCTTCTTCCAGAGCGTCTCGAACCGGCCGTCGTGCTCCTTCTCCGGGTTCTCCGGGTTCTCCGGGTTCGCCGCGTTCGCCGCGTTCCGGCCGTCCGCTCCGGCCGCCGTGCCGCCGTCGTCCCCGCCCAGGAACCACGCCCCGGCGCCGACGGCGAGCAGGAGCGCGACCACCGAGGCGACGACGGCCGGCGTCCTCTTCCGTCCGCCCCCGCCCCTGCTCCCGCTCCCGTCCGGTGGCGGCGTGCCGCCGGGCGCGGGGTGCGCGGGGTGCGCGGGGTGCTGGTCGGCATTCCCGTACGCGGGCGGCGGCCCGTACGGGCCGGGCCACCGCGGGGGGCCGTACGCCGGCGGCCGCGGCGGTTCCTGCGGCGGCCCGAATCCTCCCGCCGGCGGCCGGCCGGGCGGTGGAGGCGGCTGTGACATGGGTTCCCTCTTCGGCCGCGGACCGGGATGGCCGACCCGGCCCACGGCGTCCCGGTGTCTTGATGTCTGCAACAACGGTGTCGGGGCGTCGCTCTTTCTACCACCGCGCTCCCCCGGCGCCGCCGCCGGTGCCGCCCGGCACCCGGACAGCCGGGCGGGCCCCGTGCTCCCCCGGGGAGCGCGGGGCCCGCCCGCCGTACGAGGCGTCAGTTGTACGCCAGGATGCTCCCCTTGTTGAGGCTCGCGTCCTTGTAGAAGCGGTGCACCACCAGGAAGAAGCGGCCGTCGTGCCAGTACGGGCGGCCGTTGCCGATGCTGTTCATGCCGCGCTCCAGGTCCCGGGAGGCCGCCGGCATCCGCACGTACGGAGTCGCCTTCCCCGTCCCGGGGTCGATGGAGGTGATCAGTCCCGCCCTCTCGTACGACGGCTGCTCGTAGCCGAGCAGCTTGCCGTCCTCCATGGCCAGCGGGGCGACCTGGGTCTCCTCCGTCGGCTTGGAGAGCCACTTCGACTTGCCGGTGGCCAGGTCGAACGCGGCGATCTCGCTGACGCTGCCGGTCTCGCCCTGGTGCCGGTAGGTCTGCAGGTAGACCGAGTTGTTCGCCTTGTCCACGACGACGTTGTGGCAGTCGGCCAGCGCGATGCCCCCACAGGCGAACCAGTAGCGCTCCTTGGGGAGGCTGATCTTCGCCTGGAGCTTTCCGGAGCTGCTGAGGATCATGAGGTCGGTGAGGTCGTACTCACCACCGGCCTGGACGCCGATCACCACGGGGTCCACGGAGAAGATCCGCTTGATGTCGACCCCCGCGGGGGCCTTCCACTCCCAGCCCTTGGCCCCGTCGGGCTTGACGGACTGGAGCGCCTGGGTCTCACCGAACCCGCACTCGATCTGCGCGACGAGCTGGCTGCCGCCGACGTAGCCGCGGTCCTGGCACCTCTCGCCCTGCTTCGTCGACCACAGGTTCTTTCCGCTGGTCAGGTCGTAGCCGACCGCGTTGCCGATCCACGCCACGGCGACCGTGTTGCCGCTGATCGCCATCTCGGTGTAGCTGTACTCGCTCGCGCCGCGGTCCTTGGTGGGGAAGTCCTCGCGCCACAGCTCCTTGCCCGCGGCGAGGTCGATCGCCATGATCTTCTCGCACTTGCGGCCCCACTGCACCGCGGTCCTGTTGTCCGACACCTGCTGGGCGGCCGTGCACCTGGACCCGCGGGCCATGTCGATGGACCAGGCCTCCTCACCGCTGTCCATGTTGTAGGCGGTGACGGAGTCGGTCGACGCCTTGACGATGTTGTCGCCGACGAACCAGGTGCCGGGGACGTCGTGGATGGTGTCCTCGGCCTTCGACATGTCCGGCGCGTCGATCTGCCAGGCCATCCCGACCTGGTCCTTGTGCTCGCGCTTCGTCCCGCCCTTCTTCCCGGGCTCGCCCGTGCCGCCCTCGCTGGTGCCCTCACTGGCGCCCCTGGTGTCACCGCCCTTGGCCTGGGGCTCGTCGTCGCCCTTGGCGGCGAGGAACCAGATCCCGGCACCGGCTATCAGCAGGACCGCGACCACCGAGGCGACGACGGCCAGGATCTTGCCGCTGCCGCCGCCCGCGCCGGGCGGCGGCGTCCCGCCCGCGGGCATGGGGTACGTCGGCTGCTGGGAGGGGTGCTGCGGCGGGTACTGCCCGTACGGCGCCCCGTACGCGGGCGGCTGGCCGTAGGGCTGGGCGGGCTGCTGGGGGTAGCCGTAGGACGGCGGCTGGCCGTACGGCGGCTGCGGCGTCCCGCCGTACGGCGGGACGGGCGGCGGCTGCTGGGGGTAGCCGTACGACGGCGGGGGCTGCGGCGCCTGCGGCGTCTGCGGTTCCTGCGGCGCGCCGAA
Source organism: Streptomyces carminius (assembly GCF_002794255.1). Lineage (GTDB taxonomy): Bacteria > Actinomycetota > Actinomycetes > Streptomycetales > Streptomycetaceae > Streptomyces > Streptomyces carminius. The sequence continues at coordinate 99,883 of NZ_PGGW01000050.1, read as the reverse complement.
GCCGCCCGACGGCGGCTGGAACTGCGGCGGGCCGGGCGGCGGGGGCGGGGCGGGCCGGCCGGGCTGGCCGGGCTGTGCCGGGGACTTGGCCAGCCGGTCCCCGGACGCGTCCGGGGCCGGGGCCGGAGCGTCCGGCGACTGCTGTCCGGACGGCTCCGGCCGTTCCGGCGACTGTGCCTGCTGCTCCGGCGGGTTCTGGGACGGACTCCCGGGCTCCCGCGGCGGCCCGTCCGGCTGCCGGGGCGCGTCGGAGCCGTCGGACGGCGGCTGGCTGGGTGGCGGAGGCGGCTGCGACATGGTTTTCCTCTTCACGCGCGGACCGGCTGCCCAGCCCCTCAGCCCCCCGTTGGGCAGAGCGAATCGGACACTGGCCCGCCACTTCTCGACGTTTTTCCGACGTTTTCCGAAGCTTTCCGACGTCTCTTGACGTATGGGCACCGACAGTGGAGCGAAGCTCTTTCTACCACCGGACACATCCGGAAAGGTCGTCGGTTCCCTTCCGGTCCATCAGGTGAGACCCGCCCGCGATCCCGCCGTTACCCGGGACTCCGGCGGCCCCGGTCCTCCGCCGGCGCCGCCCTGGACGCCGAGCCGCGGAATCCGCGCCGCCGTCAGTCCTCCTCGGCCAGTTCCAGCCAGCGCGTCTCCAACTCGTCCCGCTCCCCGGTCAGTTCCCGCAGCTCGGTGTCCAGGGCGGCGACCTTCTCGAAGTCGGTGGCGTGCGCGGCCATTTCGGCGTGGAGCGCGGTCTGCCGCTCCTCGATCCGCTCCAGCCTGCGCTCGATGCGCTGCAGTTCCTTCCGGGCGGCCCGGGAGAGCGCCGCGGGCTTGGCGGCGGCAGGGGCGGCGGAATCGGCGGAGCCGGTGGAAGGGGAAACGGCGGGAGCGGCCCGGCCCGGTGCCGGGGCGGCCGGGGCGGTGCGTGCGGGAGGGCCCGTCTGCCGCTGCCGTTCACGGCGCTCCAGGTACTCGTCGATGCCGCGCGGCAGCATCCGCAGCGTGCCGTCGCCGAGGAGCGCGTACACCCGGTCCGTGGTCCGCTCGACGAAGTAGCGGTCGTGGGAGATGACGACCAGTGAGCCGGGCCAGCCGTCGAGCAGGTCCTCGAGCTGGGTCAGGGTCTCGATGTCCAGGTCGTTGGTCGGCTCGTCCAGGAACAGCACGTTCGGCTCGTCCATCAGCAGCCGCAGGATCTGCAGCCGCCGCCGCTCGCCGCCGGAGAGGTCGCCGACCGGCGTCCACTGCTTCTCCTTGCCGAAGCCGAAGCGCTCGCACAGCTGCGAGGCGGTCATCTCCCGGCCCCCGCCCAGATCGACGCGGGCCCGGACCCGCTCCACGGCCTCCAGCACACGGCAGGCGGGATCGAGTTCGGCGACCTCCTGCGACAGGTACGCCAGCTTCACCGTCCGGCCCACCCGGATCCGGCCGCCGGCCGGCTGCTCCTCGCCGCCGCTGTACGCCGCGTCCGCCAGGGCGCGCAGCAGGGAGGTCTTGCCCGCGCCGTTGACACCGACCAGGGCCGTCCGGTCGCCCGGGCCGAGCTGCCAGGTGAGGTGCTTGAGCAGCACCTTGGGCCCGGCCTGGACGGTGACGTCCTCCAGGTCGAAGACGGTCTTCCCGAGCCGCGAGTTCGCGAACCGCATCAGCTCCGCGGCATCCCGCGGCGGCGGCACGTCGGCGATCAGCTCGTTGGCCGCCTCGACGCGGAAGCGGGGCTTGCTGGTGCGGGCCGGGGCGCCGCGCCGCAGCCAGGCCAGCTCCTTGCGGACCAGGTTCCGCCGCTTGGCCTCCTCGGTGGCGGCGATGCGCTCGCGCTCGGCGCGGGCGAAGACGTAGTCGCTGTAGCCGCCCTCGTACTCGTGCACGGCGGCGCGCTGCACGTCCCACATCCGGGTGCAGACCTGGTCCAGGAACCAGCGGTCGTGGGTGACGCACACCAGCGCCGAGCGGCGGGCGCGCAGATGTCCGGCCAGCCAGGAGATGCCCTCGACGTCGAGGTGGTTGGTGGGCTCGTCCAGGACGATCAGGTCCTGCTCGGCGATGAGCAGCTTCGCCAGCGCGATACGCCGCCGCTCGCCGCCGGAGAGCGGGCCGATGACGGTGTCCAGGCCCTGCGGGAAGCCGGGCAGGTCCAGCCCGCCGAACAGCCCGGTGAGGATGTCCCGGATGCGGGCGTGCCCGGCCCACTCGTGGTCGGCCAGGTCGCCGATGACCTCGTGCCGGACGGTGGCGGCCGGGTCGAGCGAGTCGTGCTGGGTGAGCACGCCCAGCCGCAGCCCGCCGACGTGGGTGACCCGTCCGGTGTCGGCCGGTTCCAGCCGGGACAGGATGCGGACGAGGGTGGTCTTGCCGTCGCCGTTGCGCCCGACGACGCCGATCCGGTCTCCCTCGCCGACTCCCAGGGAGATGCCGTCGAGCAGCGTACGGGTGCCGTACACCTTGCCGACGGCTTCCAGATTGACGAGGTTCGTGGCCATGGGGCTCCCGCTGCCCGGCCCGTGCCGGGCCGGTCTGTCTTGGTGGGCTGGTTCCTCCTCAGCCTAGTGCCGCGGCCGGCGGGGTCCGTCCGCCGGCCGGGCCCCGCCCGGCGGCGGGGCCGTGGCCGCGGGGCGGACGGAAGCGCTCACGGCGGGTCCGCTCGCGCCTCCGGCCGACGGCGGGGAGCCCTCCCGGCCCCTGCGGCTCAGTACGCCCGGCTCAGTACGCCTGCTGCGGGGCGGGCGCCGAGCGCGGAGTGGGCCGGTTGAGGCCGAACAGCGAGCCGGTGGCGCCGACGAGCTCGGCGGCGGAGTCCGTCGCGGTGTCGTCCGGAATGCCCATCCGGCGCAGCGCCCCGGAGAACAGGTCCTCCAGCAGCGCCAGGCGCCAGCTCAGCTCCGCGGGGCCCACCTGCTGACCGCCGCGCGGGCGGCCGGCCAGGACCGTCAGCACGTCCTGGGCGTTGCTCTGCAGGTCGGCGAGCGACTGCCAGCCGTTGGGGATGCGGGCGGGCGGTCCGGACGAGTCGGCACCAGGTACGCCGAGCGTCTGCGGCAGCTGGGTCGGGATCGCCGAGTACCAGTCGACCAGCGCACCGCTCAGGTCGGCACGCAGCCCGTCGAGGAAACTCAGCAGCACGGCCGCGCCGACGGGCGCCCCGACGGGCTCGACGGGCGGCGGGCCCTCCTCCCGGCGGGCGGAGGAGCGGCTGGTCTGCTGCGGTCCCATGAAGGACCGGATCACGACCGACACCTCCTCCTGCTGCGGCGGGCCGGAGCGCTGGGCGGGCACCAGGAGCGCCCTTATGGGCGCGATGCCGTGTGCGGCCTGCTCGGCCGCTGCCTGGCACGCGTAGTCAGTGGGCACGGGACGGTCCCCCCTCCTTCCGAACGCCGCCTTCTCTTGCGGCTTCGGTCTTACGTTTCGGGGCCGTACCGTATCGCTCTGCGACGGCTTCTGGGAGGTCCTGGTCACCGACAGTTCACGGACTGTGGCCTCAAGCGGTCGGCCCCTTTCCCGAATCGTCCCCTGGAGAGCGCTTTCTGGGAAGGGCCTGGACGGATAAGGATCGTTTCCGGCCATTCCGGGGCTCGCGGGCGCCGTAGCCTGGTTTGCCGGGACCGCTTCCGCGGCCCCGCCGTCCCGGTACCGGAGGTGCCCCGTGGGGACTCGTGAACTCCCGTCCACCGTGCTGGCGTTCGACGGGGACTGCGGCTTCTGCCAGAAATCCGTCGCCCTCCTCGTCGCCCGGGCCGCGCCCACCGTTCCCGCCGCGCCCTGGCAGTCGCTGCCCGAGCGGATCACCCGGCCCCATCTGGCGCGGCTGGAACGCGAGGTACTGCTCCTCGACGGCGGACGGGCGGCGGCGGGCGGCGCCGGGGCGGTCGCCGCGTACCTGCGGTCCTCGCCGAAGCGGCGGTACCGCGCGGCGGGGAGGTTCCTCGCCCTCCCCGGCATCCGCGGCTGCGCCCGGCTCGGCTACCGCTGGGTGGCCGCCAACCGGTACCGCATGCCCGGCTCGACGCCCGCCTGCGCGGTGCCGCCCCGCCCCTGACGGCCGCGGCGGCACCGCGTGCCGGGCGGTGCCGTCACAGCACCTCGGCGAGTTCCTGGCGCAGCCGCCGCTTCGTACGCGCCCCGACCAGGGACCGCACCGGCTCACCGGCGCGGAGGACCAGCAGGGTGGGTACGGACAGCACTCCGTACGCCACCGCGGTCTCCGGATTCGCGTCCACGTCCAGTTGGACCACCTTCAGCCGACCGGCCTCCTCACGGGCCACCTCGGCCAGCACCGGGGCGATCATCCGGCAGGATCCGCACCACCGGGCGGTGAACTGCACCAGCACCGGTCCCTCGGCCGCCAGCACCTCCCCGGCGAACGTCGCATCGGTGACCGCCGTCAGCTCCTGTGTCAGCGCCATGTTCCCGTTCTCCTCTCCCGGGCCGCGTCCGGCGGCCCGTCCGTCGCGGGTCCGTGCGGTCCGGGAGGCTCACACGGCGACAGCAAACACCGCGGCTCCGGTGCGGAAGCTCCCCCCACCGGTCCGTCCACCGGTCCGTCCGCCCTTCCCGCCACCGTCTCGGCGCGGGACAGCTGGGCGGCGATCTCCCGCCGTACGGTCCGCAGCCGGTCGATGCAGTCATCCAGCTCGGCCAGCTTGCGGCGGTACACCTCCAGGGACGCGGGGCACGCGTCCCCCGCCGGATGTCCGGCCCGCAGGCACTCCACGAACGGGCGGGTCTCCTCCAGTTCGAAGCCGAAGTCCTGCAGTGTGCGGATCTGCCGCAGCAGCCGCAGATCCTCCTCGCCGTAGTCGCGGTAGCCGTTGGCCGTACGGTGTGCCCGCAGCAGCCCCAGCGACTCGTAGTACCGCAGGGCGCGGGTGGTGGTACCCGCGCGTCTCGCCAGCTCCCCGATCCGCATGCCCCGACGCTAGACCCTGACGCCGACGTCAACGCCAGTCCCGGAACGCGGCGTCACGCTGCGGGGCAGGGCTCCTCGCGGCCGATCACCCCGGCCGTACGGGTGCCGGGGGCGGAAGGCCCGGGCCTCGGTGTCCACCGGGCCCGGAACCGCGGGGCGGCGGAGAAGCACGGACGCGCGGCGGAGACGGCAGCGGTGGCGGGCCGTTCCGCGCGGGTGACGCCCACCGGACGGGAACGGCCCGCGCGAGGCGGTTTCGCGCGGGCCGTTCGGGCGGGGCAGGCGGCCGGAACGGGACCGGGCCGGTCAGTTCAGGGAGTTGAGGACCTGGCGGACGACCGGGCCGGCGTTCGTGCCGCCGTGGCCGGCGGCCGGGATGACCGCCGCCGCGGCCATGTCGTTGCGGTAGGCGGTGAACCAGGCGTTGGGCTTCTCCTGGCCGTCCACCTCCGCCGAGCCCGTCTTGGCTCCGATGTCGCCGTTCGTGCCGGCCATCGCCTCGGCGGCCGTGCCGCTGGTGGCCGTCAGCCGCATCAGGGAGCGCAGCTCCTGGGAGACCGCCGGGGGAAGGGTGCGCGGGGCCTTGGTCAGGGTGCGGCCGTCCACCTCGGGGGAGACGATGTGGGGCTGCTTGAAGACGCCGTTCTTCACCGTCGCCGACACCGAGGCCATGATCAGCGGATTCGCCCGGACACCGCCCTGGCCGATCAGGGAGGCGGCCATCTGGGCGTCGGACTGGACGGGCACCGCGCCGTCGAAGGTGGTCGTGCCGACCTCCCAGGTCAGCCCGATGCCGAAGACCTCGCGGGCCTGCTTGGTGAGGTCGTCGTCGGCAAGCTTCCCCGCCTGGCTGATGAAGGCGGTGTTGCAGGAGGCGGAGAAGGACTGGGCGAAGGTGCCGCCCTTGATCTCGAACTTGTCGAGGTTGTGGAACGGCCAGCCGCCGTGGTTGAACTCCTTCGGGCAGGGGTGCTGCCTGTCGCTGGCCGCCAGGCCCTTCTCCAGGAGCATCGACGCGGTCACCACCTTCATCGTGGAACCGGGGGCGAGCGAGCCCTGGAAGGCGGTGTTGAAGCCGTCGGCCGGGGTGTTGGCGACCGCCAGGATCTCGCCGGTGCTGGCCTTCAGCGCGACGACCGACGCCTTGGGTCTGTCCGCGATGGCCTGGACGGCGGCCTTCTGCACCCGCACGTCCAGGGTGGTGCGCAGCTCGCCCGGGGTGCCCTCGCTCAGCTTCTTGAGGGTCTTGACGTCCTTGCCGTCGGCGCCGACGATCCGGGTCGCGATCCCGGGCTTCCCGTCGGTCTTGTCGCCGAACCGCTTGCGCAGGTCGGCCAGGGTCGCGGCCAGCTCGGGGTGGGCCTCGGCGGTCAGCTCGGTGCCGTTGCGGTCCACCGTCCTGACGGGCGGGGCGTCGGCCTCGCCCGTCTCGAGGGTCTGGCCCGCCTGGAGCTCGGGGTGCAGGACGTACGGCTCCCAGTCGACGACCGCCTCACCGGTCCCGGTGTCCCGCATGACGGCCAGATCCGACTCGTAGACCCACTCGGCGCGCTCCTTGCCGTGCTCCACCTCGGCGGTCACGGTGAAGGGGACGGTGGTGCCCGAGGCGGGCTCGGGGGCGAAGGTCACCCCGGTCACCCCGGCGTTCTCGCGGAAGCCGTCGAGCGCCTCGGCGGCGGAGGCCTCGTCGTCCGTGAGCGCGGCGGCCTCCTCGGTCTTCCCGGCCTGCCAGGCGTCGAGGAACTTCTGCGCCGTCTCCCGGATCTCCTCGGCGGACGGCGGGCCGGTCTCCTTCCCCCCGCCGGCCGGACCGTTGGCGATCACCGCGTCCAGGCCGCCGTCGCCGACCAGGGCGTACGCCCCGACTCCGGCGGCTCCGACCAGCGCGGTGACGACCGCGCCGATCACTACTGCCTTCCGACCGTCACGCATGAATGTCCGAAACCTCCGCCCCTGCCCCGGCCGGTCCCGCCGGGGGCCTGTGAGGAAACCCTAGAGCACTCGTGTGACACGGGTCCGGTCGAGGGGTGATCCCCGGCCGTCGCGACACAAGGGATTCGTTCGGGTGAAAAACAGCCGGTTCCGGCGCCCCCGCGTCCCGTCGGGCACCCCGGGCGGCATCCGGGGACCGGCCGTCCGGTGCCGTCCGGTGCCGTCCGGCGCCGGACGGCCGGCGGATCCCTCCCCCGGCGGCCCGCACGGAAGAATGCGCCCCGGTAATCCATTCCGCCGGTCGGCGGATATTTCCTTCACTCTTTCGAAGACGAAACCCGGACTCCCGTCCTGTCGTTGTCACGGGCGAGGCAGGAACCGATTCCCCGGTCCGGCCCATACGGCGCGGGCCCGCGCGACTGCCGGCCGCCCGGGTCCGTGACACGTACAGCGCAGCGGAACGGGATATCAGCACACGGCAGGCTCTACCGTGTACCGGGCGAACGAGTTCCGGTATTACGCGGAACAAGCCCGTGAAAAGGCTTCGAACATTCGTACATCGGAGGTATGCACCCATGAACCTGAAGCGGACCGCGGCCGTCTCGCTCTCCACCGCCGCACTGCTGGCCGCCGGCGCCGGCGTCTCCCACGCCGACGGACCCAAGTTCCAGAACAACTCCCAGGTCCTGTCCTGCCTGACCCTGGAGGTCCTGGACGTTCCGATCCTGTCCAGCGCCAACAACAACATCGACTGCTCGCGGAACTACGAGAAGGAGGTCAGGGTCGAGAGCGTCGAGTCGCAGCAGGACTGACGCCACCGCCGGCACACGTCGGCCCCCGGCTTCACGAAGGCCGTCTCCAGGTTCACCGGAGGCGGCCTTCCGCCGTTTCCCGCACGGCCGCCGAATACCGGAGCGACAGCACCACCTAATTGGAGTAGTAACAACCCGGGCCCCCGGCTCGTTCACTGGTTGGCGAAGTCGGCGACGAACTTTCCGCAAGACACGCAAGCGGCGAAAAACACGCTTCTGTGGATTCGGTCGGTTAATGTCGCCGATGTGGGGGTCACTCCCGCCTTCCGGTGAACCGGCCGCATGGTGACTGTACTCCGGAAACCGACTCCTCGGCCGCTCGGCGGTGGCCGGGGATCATCGGAAACTTCCTTCTCTCGTCAAGGAGACAAGACCGTATGAAGCTGCAGAAGTCGCTCGTCGTTTCGCTCACCGCCGCCATGGCCGTCGCGGGTGGAGCCGCCGTTGCCCAGGCCCAGAACGGCGCGAAGTTCGAGAACAACAGCCAGGTTCTGAGCTGCGACGTGATCGAGGTCATCGACCTCCCGATCCTCTCGGCCGCCAACAACAACATCGACTGCTCCGAGAACTACGAGGAGGAGACGCACATCAAGAAGGTGCACAAGGTCGAGAAGGAGGCGAAGATCATCGTCGCCCCCGAGCAGGAGCAGGCCCAGGGCCAGGGCCAGGGCCAGGAGACCGGAGCCGCGGCGGGTGCCGAGGCCGAGGCCGAGAACAAGAACAAGAACGTCGACTGACGCTTCACGTCGGTTTCCGTTCTGACCCTCTCATGACGCCGCCCGCCGGTTCTTCCGGCGGGCGGCGCCTGTGTGTGTCCCGCGTGCCCCTCGCGGGACACGGCGCGTCCGGGGAAGGGCCCGGGGAAGTCCGAGGGAGCCCGCGGGGAGCCCGAGGGAAGCCCCGGGGAGGGGGAAACGGGGAGCGCGGAAGGCCCGTCAGACCCAGGTGTCCAGCCACATCCGGCCCTGCCAGGCGTCCTTGGGGAGCTGCTGGCCGGTGTAGACCGGATAGAAGTAGACGAAGTTCCACACGATCGCCAGCACCAGCACCCCGGCGCCCGCCGCGCCGACCGCCCGCCGCCGTTCCGTGCTGCCGGGCGGCCCCAGCATCGCGCCGATCATCATGGTCAGCGCCAGGCACAGGAACGGCACGAAGACGACCGCGTAGAAGTAGAAGATCGTCCGCTCCTGGTACAGGAACCACGGCAGGTACCCGGCCGCCACCCCGCACAGGATCGCGCCCGCGCGCCAGTCGCGGCGCAGCGCCCAGCGGTACAGGCAGTACAGCAGCGCGAAGCAGGCCGCCCACCACAGCAGCGGGGTGCCCAGGGCGAGCACTTCGCGGGCGCAGCCGCCCTCCGCCGTGCAGCCGCTCTCCCCCCGTTCGGCGGACTCGTAGAAGTACGAGACCGGGCGCGCGTTCACCAGCCAGCTCCAGGGATGGGACTGGTAGGGGTGCTCCGAGGTCAGGTTGACGTGGAAGCGGTAGACCTCGGCCTCGTAGTGCCACAGGCTGCGCAGCCACTCCGGCACCCAGGTCATGTCGAACCGGGGCAGCGGCCCCAGCTCCGGCGACAGCCCCTCGCGGCCCTCCGCCCAGGTCCGGAAGTAGCCGTCCCGGCCGGCCAGCCAGCCGGCCCAGGACGCGACGTAGACGGCGACGGCCACCGGCACCAGGGCGAGGAAGGCGGGCCCGGCGTCCCGCCGCAGCACCGAGCGGTACGGGCGGCGCGCCCCGGCGGTGCGCCGGGAGCCGACGTCCCACAGGACGACCAGGAGCCCGAAGGCGACCAGCACGTACGCGCCGCTCCACTTGGTGGCGCAGGCCAGCCCCAGGCAGACCCCGGCCGCGAGCCGCCAGGGCCGCCACCCCAGGTTCAGCCGCCCGCCCACCCCCGCGTCGGGCCGCCCGTCCGGCGGGAGGGCCGCGGCGAGCCGGGCGCGGGCGGCGTCCCGGTCGATCAGCAGACAGCCGAAGGCCGCCAGCACGAAGAACATCAGCACCAGGTCGAGCAGCGCGGCACGGCTCATCACCAGGTGCAGCCCGTCCACCGCCAGCAGGACGCCGGCCAGGCAGCCCAGGGCGGTGGAGCGGAAGAGGCGGCGGCCGATGCGGCAGACCATCAGCACCGACAGGGTGCCGAGCACCGCGACCATGAACCGCCAGCCGAACGGGTTCAGGCCGAACATCATCTCGCCCAGGGCGATGACCCACTTGCCCGCCGGGGGGTGCACCACGTACGAGGCGGTCTCGCCGAGGGGGGCGGCGGCGGGGTTGTCCAGGATCGTGTCGTTGGCGCTGTCCGCCCAGGTGCCCTCGTAGCCGAGCCGGTACAGCGCCCAGGCGTCCTTGGCGTAGTAGGTCTCGTCGAACATCACCTCGTGCGGGGAGCCGAGGTTCCAGAACCTCAGCAGCCCGGCGAACAGCGCGACCAGCAGCGGCCCGCCCCAGCCCGCCAGGCGCCCCAGCCGCCGCGCGTCCCGGCCGTCCAGCCCGAACAGGCCCCACACCGGGCTCCGGCCGGGCTCCGGGTACGGCGGCACGAGGCGATCCCGGACGCCGGCCCGCGCGGGCGGCGCGTACCCGTAGCGCCGCAGCCGTTCGCGCCACGCGGGGGGCTGCTCCCGCGCGGGTTCCCCGTGCCGGGTCTGAGTCGCGGTGTCACTGCTCACGCGGGCCATCGTAGGGAACGGCCCGCGGTCGCCCCGCCCCGTCCCGGCGCCACCGGGCGGACGAGGCCGGGACGAGGCCGGGACGGCGCCGGGGCGGCGCCGGGGCGGACGCCTGGGAGGATGGCCGGGTGAGCGGAACACTCGTACTGGCAGGAACCCCCATCGGCGACATCGGCGACGCGCCGCCGCGGCTGGCCGCCGAACTGGCCGGGGCGGACATCGTGGCCGCCGAGGACACCCGGCGGCTGCGGCGGCTGACCCGGGCGCTGGAGGTCGAGGTCACCGGGCGGGTGGTGTCGTACTTCGAGGGCAACGAGGCGGCGCGCACACCGGAGCTGGCCGAGGCGCTCGCCGGCGGCGCCCGGGTGCTGCTGGTGACGGACGCGGGCATGCCCTCGGTCTCCGACCCCGGCTACCGGCTGGTGGCCGCCGCCGTCGAGCGCGGCGTACGGGTCACGGCCGTGCCCGGGCCGTCCGCCGTACCGACCGCGCTGGCGCTGTCGGGGCTGCCGGTGGACCGCTTCTGCTTCGAGGGCTTCCTGCCGCGCAAGGCCGGCGAGCGGCAGGCGCGGCTGCGCGAGACGGCCGGGGAGCGCCGCACCCTGGTGTACTTCGAGGCCCCGCACCGGCTGGCCGCCGCGCTGGAGGCCATGGCGGAGGCCTACGGCGCCGAACGCCGGGCCGCGGTGTGCCGGGAGCTGACCAAGACGTACGAGGAGGTGCGGCGCGGCCCGCTGGGCGAGCTGGCCGAGTGGGCGGGCCAGGGCGTGCGGGGGGAGATCACCGTCGTCGTCGAGGGCGCGCCCGCCGCGGTCCCGGGCGGGCTGGACGCCACGGAGCTGGTGCGACGGGTCGCGGTGCGCGAGAGCGCCGGGGAGCGCCGCAAGGAGGCCATCGCGGCGGTGGCGCGCGAGGCGGGGGTGCCCAAGCGGGAGGTGTTCGACGCGGTGGTCGCCGCGAAGAGCGCCGGACCGGGAACCGGCTGAGGCGCTCCGGAGGGGTCCCGGCGGGAGGCGGCCCGGCGGGTGCGGCCGGGAATCACATAAAGGATCGGTCACACACGTGCATTTCGGGCACCCGAGGAGTCCACTGGGAGAAAGCGGAGGAGGTTCCCATGGACCCCAGGCACACGACCGTTCACGAGGAGTACTCGTTCGCCTGCATGCACTGCGGGCACGGCTGGGAGCAGGCGTACGCGATCCGGCACCACACCGACCTCGACGGACGCCCCTTCGTCACCTACCACGATCCGGCGAGCGGCACGCGGGTGCCGTCACCCCTGACCCGCCCGGCCTGCCCGGCCTGCGAGACGCACGTGGTGCGGATCATGGGAGCGGGACGGGTGGCCGCGGTGGAGCAGGCGCTGCCGCGCGAGCGGCCCTGACCGACGGCCGGACGGGCCGGCGCGGGCCTGCGGGCGCGCGACGGGCGGGACGGCCGGGCCGCCTAGGATCGACCACATGGAGCAGTCCCCCAAGACGGCGGAGACGGCCGGGGCGCGGAAGAGCGCGAAGCCCGTCCGGCCCGCGCCGCCGCCCGCGCCCCTGGCCGTACCGGTCGCCGACTCGCACACCCACCTCGACATGCAGGACACCACCGTCGGGGAGGCGGTCGCGGCCGCCGCCGCGGTCGGCGTGACCACTCTGCTCCAGGTCGGCTGCGACCTGGAGCGCTCCCGCTGGTCCGCGCGTACCGCCGCCGAGCACGAGAACGTGTGGGCCGCGGTCGCCCTGCACCCGAACGAGGCGCCGCGCATCGAGGCCGCCGGGGGGCGCACGGCCCTGGACGAGGCGCTGGCGGAGATCGCCGCGCTGGCCGCCCGGCCGGAGGTGCTGGCCGTCGGCGAGACGGGCCTGGACCACTACCGCACCGGCGAGGAGGGGCGCGCGGCCCAGCGGTACTCCTTCCGCCGCCACATCGAACTGGCCAAGCGGCTGGACAAGGCGCTGGTGATCCACGACCGCGACGCCCACGAGGACGTGCTGCGCGTCCTGGCCGAGGAGGGCGCCCCCGAGCGGACCGTCTTCCACTGCTTCTCCGGCGACGCGGAGCTGGCCGGGGTGTGCGCCGAGCGGGGGTGGTTCATGTCGTTCGCCGGGAACGTCACCTTCAAGAACGCCCAGCCGCTGCGCGACGCGCTGGCCGTCGCGCCGCCCGAACTCCTGCTGGTGGAGACCGACGCGCCCTTCCTGACCCCGGCCCCGTACCGCGGACGCCCCAACGCCCCGTATCTGATCCCGTACACGCTGCGCGCCATGGCCGGGGTGAAGGGGCTGGACGAGGAGAAGCTGGCCGAGCACATCGCGGCCAACACCGCACGCGCCTTCGGGTACTGAGGGATCCGAGGAAGAAGTTACCCAGGGTATCCATACAACTTGGGAGAGTGACGGAGGCTCCGCTAGGGTCCGGCCACCCGGACCGCTTGGAGTCGCGTCGTGAGCCATCCGCAGGAGACCCGGCAGTACGCGTACGGGTACGAGCCCGCGTACCCCGCCGCCCCTCCGTACCAGCCGTGGGACCAGCCGTGGGACCAGCCGTGGGACCAGCAGTGGGAGACACGGGAGTGGGAAGCGGCCGATCCCCGTCCCCCCTCGTACGGGGAGTACGGACCCGGGTACGAGTACGTCCCGCCCCCGTACGTCCCCCCGCCCGCGGCGCCGTACGTCCCGCCCCCCTGTGTCCCCCCGCCCGCCGGGGGCCGGGCCGGGGGACGTACGGGGCGGCGGGCCGCGCACGCCCGGCGGCCGGCCGGCCGGCGCCCCGCGACGCTGCGCGCCCTGCTGCCCCGGGCGCTGGTCCTCGCCTTCCTGACCGGCGGCACCACCGCCTTCCTCGCCCACGACAAGGCCGTGGAGCTGACCGTGGAGGGCGAGCGGCGCACCCTGCACACCTTCGCCGGTGACGTCGCCGGGCTGCTGGCGGACGAGGGCGTGGAGCTCGGCGAGCACGACGCCGTCTCCCCCGCCCCCGGCGCGGCGCTCGCCCACGGCGACCGGGTCACCGTCCGCCGGGCCCGTCCCCTCGCGCTCACCGTGGACGGCCGCGAGCGGCGGGTGTGGACCACCGCCCCCACCGTGGCCCGGGCGCTGCGGCGGCTCGGGGTGCGTCCCGAGGGCGCGTACCTGTCGGTGCCCGGCGACCGGCCCATCGGCCGCGGCGGCCTGGCGCTGCGGGTGCGGACCGAGCGGACCGTGACCTTCCTGGCCGACGGGCGCGAGCACACCGTCCGCACCAACGCCGCGACCGTGCGCGAGGCGATGGCCGAGGCGGGCGTCGGCCTGCGCCGGGCCTGCGAGGACGGCGTGCGCTGCGCGGACCGGGTGTCCGCGCCACTGGACTCCTTCCCGCGCGAGGGCCAGACGGTCACCGTCCGGCGCGTCACCGACACCACGGAGGTCCACGAGGAACCGGTCCCGTACCGCACCGTGCGGCGCCCGGACGCGGCCCTGCCGCGGGGCACCGAGGTGGTGGCGCGGCCGGGCCGCGCGGGGCTGCGGCGGATCACCCACGAGGTGCGCACGGTGGACGGCGTACGGCAGCGGCCCCGGCGGACGGCCGCGGCGCTGGTGCGCGAGCCCCAGCCGCGGGTGATCCGGGTGGGCACCGCCGAGCCGCGTACGGAGCGCGGCGCCGACGGCCTGGACTGGGCGGCCCTGGCCCGCTGCGAGTCCGGCGGGCGGCCGGACGCGGTGGACCCCACCGGGACGTACGGCGGGCTGTACCAGTTCGACACCCGCACCTGGCGGCGGCTGGGCGGCACCGGCCGGCCGCAGGACGCCCCGCCGGCCGAGCAGACCCGCCGGGCGAAGAAGCTGTACGTGCACCGGGGCGCGGCACCCTGGCCGGTGTGCGGCCGTAAACTGCAGCGGTGAGCTCAGCGGCCCCCTCCCCCTCCGGCCCGTCCGGTCCGTCCGGTCCGTCCGGTCCTCCCGGCACCGACGCCCTTCTGGGCCCCGCCGACGTCCGCGAGCTGGCCGCCGCGCTGGGGGTGCGTCCCACCAAGCAGCGCGGCCAGAACTTCGTCATCGACGCCAACACCGTCCGCCGGATCGTGCGGACCGCGCGGGTGCGCCCCACGGACGTGGTGGTGGAGATCGGGCCCGGGCTGGGGTCGCTGACGCTGGCGCTGCTGGCGGAGGCGGCCTGGGTGACGGCGGTGGAGATCGACGACGTGCTGGCGGGCGCGCTGCCCGCGACCGTCGCCGCCCGGCTGCCGGCGCGCGCCGACCGCTTCGCGCTGGTCCACCGCGACGCGCTGCGCGTCACCGAGCTGCCCGGCCCGGCGCCCACCGCGCTGGTCGCCAACCTGCCCTACAACGTGGCGGTGCCCGTCCTGCTGCACATGCTGGCCGTCTTCCCGACGCTCGAGCACGGGCTGGTGATGGTGCAGTCGGAGGTCGCCGACCGGCTCGCGGCCGAGCCCGGTTCCCGGGTGTACGGGGTGCCGTCGGTGAAGGCCGCCTGGTACGCGGAGGTGCGGCGGGCCGGGGCGATCGGGCGGAACGTGTTCTGGCCGGCGCCCAACGTGGACTCCGGGCTGGTCTCGCTGGTCCGGCGCGAGCCGCCGCGCACCTCGGCCGGCCGGCGGGAGGTCTTCGCCGTGGTGGACGCCGCCTTCGCGCAGCGCCGCAAGACGCTGCGCGCCGCGCTGGCGGGCTGGGCCGGTTCGGCCGCGGCGGCCGAGGCGGCGCTGCGGGCCGCGGGGATCGACCCCCGGGCCCGGGGGGAGGCACTGACGATCGAGGACTTCGCGGCCGTAGCGGAGCGGAAGGGCAGCACCGCATGAGCACCCCCGACATGAGCACCCCCGACATGAGCGCCGCCGTCCCCGGGACCCCGGGCGCGCCGGTCACCGTGCGCGTACCCGCCAAGGTGAACGCGCAGCTCACGGTGGGCGGGCTGCGGCCGGACGGCTTCCACGACCTGGCGAACGTCTTTCTCGCCGTCGACCTGTACGACGAGATCACCGCCGCCCCGGCCCCGGAGGGCGAGGGCCCGCTCCTCACCTGCTCCGGGCCCGACGCCGGCCGGGTCCCGCTGGACCACACCAATCTGGCCGTCCGCGCCGCCTACGCGCTCGCCCTGCGCCACGGCCGCTCCCCCGACGTCCGCCTGCACATCGCCAAGGACATCCCCGTCGCGGGCGGCATGGCCGGCGGCAGCGCCGACGCGGCGGGCGCGCTGCTGGCCTGCGACACGCTGTGGGGCACCCGCACCCCGCGCGAGGAGCTGCTGGCGATCTGCGCCGGGCTGGGCTCGGACGTGCCGTTCTCGATGACCGGCGGCGCGGCCCTGGGGCGGGGCCGGGGCGAGGTGCTGACCCCGCTGGAGGTGGGCGGCACCTTCCACTGGGCGTTCGCCGTCGCCGAGGGCGGGCTGTCCACCCCGGCCGTCTACCGCGAGTGCGACCGGCTGCGCGAGCGGCACGGCGCGGGCGCGGGCGTCGCCGACGTCCCCGCGCCGGAGCCCTCCGCCGCGCTGCTGGACGCCCTGCGCGCCGGGGACGCGGACGCGCTGGCCGCCGCGCTGACCAACGACCTGCAGCCCGCGGCGCTGTCCCTGCTGCCCGGTCTGGCCGACACCCTCAAGGCGGGCACGGCGGCGGGCGCCCTGGCCGCCCTGGTCTCCGGTTCCGGCCCGACCTGTGCCTTCCTGGCGGCGGACGCCGCCTCGGCGACGGCCGTCGCCCGGGAGCTGCGGCTGTCGGGCACCTGCCGCACCGCCCGTACCGCCACCGGTCCGGCGCCGGGGGCGGCGGTGCGCTGAGCACCCCGCGGGCGGCCCCGGACGTCCCCGGGTACAGCGCCCCGGCCGAAGTACTCAGCCGGGTTCTGAGTACGGACACCGTGTCGAACAGGTGGCCGCAGCCGTCAGGCTGCCGGGCATGGACAACAGGGGGACGGCACACCGCACCGGAGACAGCACCGGCACCGGCTCCGGGACAGGCACCGGCACCGGCACCGGCACCGAAGGACGCGGGGCGTCCGGCGTCCGCGCGCTCGCCGCGGCGACGCCCGCCGGGCGCGACCGCTACGTCGACCTGCTGCGCGTCGCCTCGCTCGGCACGGTGGTGCTGGGCCACTGGCTGATGGCGGCGGTCACGGTCGGGTCCGGCGGACCGGACGACGGGCACGTGGTGGTGGGCAACCTGCTGGCCGTGGTGCCCGAACTGCAGCCCGCCACCTGGCTGTTGCAGATCATGCCGGTGTTCTTCCTGGTCGGCGGCTTCTCGCACGCGCTGTCCCACCGCTCGCTTGACCGCCGCCTGCCGCCCGGCGCGCCGCGCTACCCGGCGTTCCTGCGCGCCCGCCTCCAGCGGCTGCTCCGCCCGACCATGGTCTTCACCGCGGTGTGGTGCGCGGCCGCACTGGCCGTCCACGTCACGGGCCGCGACGGCCCGCTGTGGGAGACCGCCGCCCGGCTGGTGACCCAGCCGCTGTGGTTCATCGGCGTCTATCTGGCGCTGGTGGCCCTCACCCCGGCGCTGCTGCGGCTGAACGAGCGGTACGGCTGGGGGGTGTTCGCCGCGCTCGCCTGGGGGGCGGCGATGGTGGACCTGCTGCGCTTCGCCGCCGGGATGCCGTATGTGGAGTTCCTCAACCTCGCCCTGGTCTGGCTCGCGGTCCACCAGTTGGGCATCCTGCGCGCCGACGGGCGGCTGGGGCCGGACCGGCGTGTTCCGGCGGCCCTGGCCCTGGGCGGGCTGGCCTCGGCCGCCGCGCTGGTGGCGTGGGGGCCGTATCCGCTGTCGATGGTGGGCATGCCGGGCGAGCCGGTCAGCAACATGTCCCCGCCCACCCTGGCCCTGCTCTGCCACGCCGCCTGGCTGGTGGGCGCGGTGGAGCTGCTGCGCGCTCCCGCGGCACGGCTGCTGGCGCGGCCCCGGGTGTGGCGCGCGGTGGTCGCCGCCAACGGGGTGGCCATGACGGCCTTCCTGTGGCACCTCACCGCGCTGCTCGGCGTGTACGGGCTGCTGTTCGCCCTCGACATCCCCCTGCCCGCCCCGGCGAGCGCCGTCTGGTGGGCGTGGGTCCCGGCCCGGGTCGGGGCCGCGGCGCTCCTCACCGCACTGCTGGTGGCCGTCTTCCGGCGCTTCGAGCGTCCCGCCGCCACCGCCGTCCCCGGCCCGGCCCCCGCTTCCCCGCCTCGTTCCGGCCTTCTCCCGCGCGCCGCCGCGCCGGCCGCCGCGCTGGGCGCGGCCCTGTGCGTGCTGGGGGTGCTGGGTCTGTCCATGACCGGTCTCGGCGGCCTGCTGGAAGGCCAGGACGCACTGCTGGTGGCGGTACGGATCACCGCCCCGACGGCGGTGGCGATGACGGTGGCCGGCTGGCTGCTGGTGGAACGGGCGGGCCGCGCGGCGGGGTGACCCCTGTGCGGAGGTGGGCGTGGGCGGGGGCGCCGGGTCCGGTTTCTCGGTCCCGGATGCACCCGCGGCGCCCGCTTCGCGTCCTACCGCAGTGACGGCTCGGGACCTGGGAGGAACATCCGGCATGGCGGAACCACGCACGATCGTGATCACCGGTGCGAGCTCGGGCATCGGGCTCGCCGCCGCGGAACAGCTCGCCGCCGGGGGCGACCGGGTCGTCCTGGTCGGCCGTGACGAGCGCCGTCTGGCGATCGCCGTCGACCGGGTCCGGGCAGCCGGGCGCGGGGCCGAGCCGGGACGCTTCCAGGCCGACTTCGAACGACTGGCCGACGTACGGGCACTCGCGGATCACCTGCTGGCCACGTACCCGAGGATCGACGTGCTGGCGAACAACGCCGGCATGACCACGATGTCCCACCGGCGCACCGTGGACGGCCACGAGGCCACCATCCAGGCCAACCACCTGGGACCTTTCCTGCTCAGCAAGCTGCTGCGGGAAAGGCTGCGCGGGAGCCGGATCGTGAACACCTCGGTGCGCCCCGGTCCCAACGTGCGGCTCGACCCGGACCGGCTGGACCGCGACGGGCGGCGTTACAACGGCATCGCCGCCTACCAGACCTCCAAAGCCGCAAACGTGCTCTTCGCGATGGAGGCGGCGCGGCGCTGGCCCGACATCCTGAGCCTCAGCCTGCACCCCGGCCTGGCCCGGACCGACATCGGCCGCGACACGGCGCTGCGCTTCTTCTTCCGTTACGCGCCGTTCCTGGCCGGCCCCGAGAAGTCGGCCCGACGCCTGGTGCGACTCGCCACAGCACCGGCCGACGAGCTGACCAGCGGTGCCCTCCACGGCCCCGGCGACCCCATCCGTCCGAACCCGCGCGTCTTCAACGCGGACAACGCGGCGCGGCTCTGGGCAACCTCCGAGGCCGCCGTCGCAGGCCCGGCGACGCAGCCGTAGCGCTCGCCGAGGAGACGGACGCGTCAACTCCCGCTCACGTCGACCGACGTCGACCGCCGTCGACCGAGGCCGGGAACATCCCGCTTGCCCGCGGCGCCGTCGACGCCCACGGCCAGCCGGCCGAACACGCATGGCCGGACGGATCGCCCGGACCGTGACACCGCCGCACGGCCCGGTGGACGGACCGGTCCGGCGCGCGGCGGGGCCGCGGGATCCCCCGGGCCGCGCACACAGCGCGGCCCCGCCGGACGCCTGGGCGTCCGGCGGGGCCTACCACTACCGATTCACCACCGAGGGTTCAGCGGATCACCGGAAGTTCACGTCGCTGCACAGGAAGTAGACCTGGTCCATGTGCGAGGCCTGCCAGATCGTGTACACGATGTGGCGGCCGCTGCGACCGGGGGCGCTCACGTCGAAGGAGATGTTCTGGGCGGGCGCGTAGCGGCCGGTGGTCTTCACCAGCTCCAGGTTGCCCCAGGTCAGCGGCTGGCGGGTGGCGTCGAAGCCCTGCTTGGTGACGTAGACCTGGAAGAAGTCGGCACCGTGGCTGGCCTGGTCGTACAGCTCCATCCGGAAGTTGGTGTTGACGTCGGTCGTCTTCCAGGCGCCCACGGCGTCCAGGGACCGGTAGCGGCCGCTCTCGGCGTTGCCGCCGCTGCAGAGCTGCCCGTCGGGGGCGGCGGCGCGGAAGTTGCCGCCCACGTTGTTCTTGTACAGGCCGTTCCAGTTCCACATGGTGTTGGGGTTGGCCTGCCAGGCCTGGGCGCACATCGGGTCTTCCTGCGCCATGTTGGGGTTCAGGTGGTCGCCGCCCCAGCGCTCGTGGCACATGTACGCGCGGAAGCCGGGGTTGACGATGGCGCCGTGCGCCGAGGCGGTGTTGTTGCTCCAGGGGATCAGCGCGAGCAGCCCGGCGAAGAGGAGTACTAACGCCGCGCGGAAGGAGCCGCGGGGGGACTCGGCCCGGTCATGACAATGCATTCTCTGGTCTCCGTTTTCCGGCTGTGGGGGGTCCGGACCATGGGAGCGCTCCCATGTCATCCGGGCTTTACCCGGCGTCACGGAACCGAAACCTCGCCCTTCGATGTGGCCGGTTTCCTCACGGCTCCGCCCCACGGCCGCCGTGCGCCGCCGGGCGGGCGTCGGCAGACGTCAGCGGGCGTCCCGGCCGGCCGGCACCCGGCGCACGGCGCGTACCAGGGCCTGCGCCCGCGGGTCGGAGGTGACCGATTTCTGCAGGGAGTTGGTGACGTAGGCGAAGGCCGTCCCCGTCTCCGGATCGGCGAACGCCAGGGAGCCGCCGCGGCCGGAGTGCCCGAAGGAGCCGGGCCCGAGCATCGGGCAGGACGGCCCGTGGAGCATGTACCCCCGCCCGAAGCGGGTGGGGACGACCAGCACGCGGTCCGGCCCGGCCGACTCCTCGGCGCGGGCCCGGGCGAGGGTGGCGGGTTCGAACAGCCGTCGGGTGCCGTCGCCGAGGTCGCCGATGAACGCCGCGTAGCAGCGGGCCAGGGCACGGGCGGTGGCCACGCCCCCGGAGGAGGGGAGTCCGGCGGCCAGGTAGGCGGGGTCGTTCTCGTCCGGGGACGGGTCGATCGCGGCGAAGGCCCGGCGGGTGAGGGAGTCCGGGTCGCGCCAGGCCTCGGCGACCTCGCGCCGGGGACGGACCCGCAGCCCCCGGGAGGGCGGCGCGGGCGGCGCCGCCACCTCGGCGATCCGGCCCACCCGGTGCGCCTGTCCGGCCGGCAGTCCGAGCCAGACGTCCAGGCCGTACGGCCCGGCCACCTCCTCGGCGAACCAGCGGCCCAGGGTGCGCCCGGTGACCCGGCGCACCAGCTCGTCCAGCAGCCAGCCGTACGTCTGGGCGTGGTAGCCGTGTGCGGTGCCGGGCTCCCAGGCGGGTGCCTGGGCGGCGACGGCACGCGGCCCGGAGACGCCGTCGAGGGCCTGCTCCGGGGTGAGCGGGGTGTCCAGGGCGGGCAGTCCGGCGCGGTGGCCGAGCAGGTGGCGCACCAGGACGCGCTCCTTGCCCGCCGCCGCGAACTCCGGCCAGTACGCGCTCACCGGGGCGTCCAGGTCCAGTTGTCCGCGCTGGTGCAGCAGATGCGGGACGGCCGAGGCGATCCCCTTGGTCACCGAGCGCACGAGCTGGGCGGTCTCCCCGGTCCAGGGCGCCTCGCCGCGGGGGTCGGCCAGACCGCCCCACAGGTCGGCGACCCGGTGCCCGTCCCGGTACACGGCCACGGCCGCGCCGCGGTCGCCGCGTTCGGCGAGGTTGGTGCGGAAGGCGTCGCGGACCGGCTCCCAGCCGTCCGCCACCGTCCCCTGGACGTCGGCCACTGTTCCCCCCGGCTGCCGGGCTCCCCCGGCCGGTGGTCGATGCTTGTACCGTCCATGCTCCTATGCCCGGGGAAGCGTCACCGAACCGGGGTCGAAGCCGAACGGCAGTTCCAGCCGGTGGGCGTGCATCAGCCCGGTGTCGGTCAGCAGGTCCCGGGTGGGTCCGTCGGCGGCGATGACGCCGTCGCCGAGGATCACCGAGCGCGGGCACAACTCCAGGGCGTACGGCAGGTCGTGGGTGACCATCAGCACGGTGACGTCCAGGGACCGCAGGATGTCGGCGAGTTCGCGGCGGGAGGCGGGGTCGAGGTTGGAGGACGGCTCGTCCAGGACGACGATCTCCGGCCGCATGGCCAGCACGGTCGCCACCGCCACCCGGCGCCGCTGCCCGAAGGACAGGTGGTGCGGCGGGCGGTCGGCGTGGTCCGCCATCCCCACCCGGTCGAGGGCCTCGCGCACCCGGGCGTCCAGTTCGGCGCCGCGCAGCCCGGCGTTGGCGGGGCCGAAGGCGACGTCCTCGCGGACGGTGGGCATGAAGAGCTGGTCGTCCGGGTCCTGGAAGACGATGCCGACCCGGCGGCGGATCTCGGCGACGTTGGCCCGGTTCACCGGCAGCCCGGCCACCGTGACGCTGCCCGCGCCGCCGGAGAGGATGCCGTTCAGGTGGAGGACGAGGGTGGTCTTGCCCGCGCCGTTGGGCCCGAGCAGCGCGACCCGCTCACCGCGCCGCACCGTGAGGTCGACGCCGAACAGGGCCTGGTGGCCGTCGGGGTAGGCGTAGGCGAGGCCGCGCACCTCCAGGGAGGGGGGCGCGGCGGTCCCGGGGGCGGGCCGGTGGGCGGGGCCGGGGTCGGCGTCGGCGGTGGTCACAGGCTCCATCCCAGCAGACAGACCGCGAGCGCGGCGAGCGGGAGGGCCGCGGCGTACGACCACTGCGCGCGGGTGGCGGCCGTCTCGTCGAGCACCGGCATCGTGCCGGTGTAGCCGCGGCTGACCATGGCCAGGTGCACGCGCTCGCCGCGTTCGTAGGAGCGGATGAACAGCGCGCCGGCGGACCTGGCCAGCACTCCCCACTGCCGCGGGCCCCGCGCGGTGAAGCCGCGCGAAGCGCGGGCGACGCCCATCCGGCGCATCTCGTCCGCGATCACGTCGCCGTAGCG
Organism: Streptomyces carminius; assembly: GCF_002794255.1. Classification (GTDB taxonomy): domain Bacteria; phylum Actinomycetota; class Actinomycetes; order Streptomycetales; family Streptomycetaceae; genus Streptomyces; species Streptomyces carminius. Next base: position 77,740 of record NZ_PGGW01000050.1, on the reverse strand, counting down.
GAGCATGAAGGAGGCGATCTGCACCAGCAGCGGCGGCATGCGCAGCCGCTGGAGGCCGAGCAGCAGCTCGCGCAGCTCGGTGGTGGCGGCCAGCAGCACGGAGGCGGCGACGCCGAGGGTGCCCTTGGCCAGGACGTTCCAGGCCCCCCACAGTCCGGGCTCGCTGAGCGCCAGGCCCAGCACGGACACCCGCGGTCCCTCCGCCACGAAGGGCAGCAGGACCGCGAACGCCACGAACGGCACCTCGACCAGCATCCGCTTCAGCAGGTGGCCGGGCGGTACGCGGGCCGCGGCGGCGACCGCGGCCAGCAGCAGCGCGTAGAGGCCGAAGGCCCACACCGCCTCGCGGGGCGTGGCGACCACGGTGAAGACGAAGGCGAGGACCGCGACGGTCTTGCAGTGCGCGGGGAGCCGGTGCACGGGCGAGTGCCCGTGGCGGTAGAGCCGGTGGGTGTGTCCGGCGCCCATCTCAGGCGGTTCCGGCCGGGGTGCCGGCCCCGGCCGTACGGCCGTCGGCCCCGGTCCCGGCCGCCTCCCCGGCCCGGCGGCGGCGGACGGCCAGCAGGGTGACCCCGGAGCCGACGGCCAGGGTCGCGCCCACCCCGACGACCCCGGCGACCCCGCCGGAGAGCCGCTCGTTCGCGATGTCGGCCACACCGTAGTCGGCGAGCGGCGAGCCGGCCAGGCCGTGCTCCTCCTCCCGCTCGGCGATGCCGTGCTCACCGGCGACCTTCTCCAGGCCGTCGGGCGAGGCGGAGGCGTAGAAGCTCACGACCCCGGCGCACAGCAGGGTGGCGGCCAGTCCGCCCGCCCAGACCCTCCGGGCGGAGGCGGCGGGCCGCGCGGCGGGCTCCGTACCGCCGGCGGGCGCGGGCAGCTCCGTGCCGTCGGCGGCGCGCAGGACGAGGGGGCGGGTCAGACCGCGGGCGCCGTACACCAGGTCCGGGCGGACGGCGAGGACCGCGCTCACGGTGGCGGCGGTGATGGCCGCCTCGCCGAAGCCGATCAGCGTGTGGACGCCGAGCATCGCCGCGAGGACCTTCCCCAGGGAGACCTCGGCGGTGCCGCCGATCGCGTACAGGCCGGTGAAGACGGCGGCGGCGGCCGGTACGGAGACCAGGGCGGCGGTGAAGGCGGCCGCGGTGACCGAGCTCCGCCTGCGGGGCAGGACCAGCACCAGGGCGCGGAAGACGGCGTAGGCGGTCACCACGGTGACCACGCCGATCAGGGTGATGTTGGTGCCCAGCGCGGTGAGGCCGCCGTCGGCGAAGAGGAGTGCCTGGAGCAGCAGGACCACGGCCAGGCAGAGCACGGCCGTGTACGGACCGACGAGCACGGCCGCGAGCGCCCCGCCCATCAGATGCCCGCTGGTGCCGGCCCCGACGGGGAAGTTGAGCATCTGGACGGCGAAGACGAAGGCCGCCACCAGCCCGGCCAGCGGCGCCGTGCGCTCCGCGCCGAGGCTGTCGGCGGCGCCCGCCAGCTCGCGGCGGGCGCCGCGCAGGCTCACCGCGACGGCGGCCGCGGCGACGGCGCCGGTGGCCACCGACACGGGGGCGTCGAGGAATCCGTCGGGGACATGCATGTCGGGCTCCGCTCTCTGCTTGCAGGGACACCGCGCGAGGGAGTCGGCTCCCCTTCCCGATAGTAAGGACTTGTTGCGAACCTTTTGCAAGAGCGCCTGTGCCGCCAGTGACCGCGTGTGGTCAGTCGGGTCGGGAAGCGTCGCCGAACCGGCCGCTTGGAGGGCAATTGACACGGACCGACCGGTAAGCCCGAGCAGTCGCGAATGCCGGATCCTCACAAAATTGTTGCAGAGCTCACAGAAATTACTCGCGGTATGTCGTCATGAAAACGCCCTGGCTGGGTCGTAGGAAAGCAGGCCCCCGGAAGGAGCAGCGCCATGCCCATCATCATCGACCACAACGTCCAGGCCCGTCTGGTCACCGTCCCCTCCCTCACCCGGGACATCCCCGTCGGGTTGCGCTACGACCGGCAGGACCCCTTCGCCGTGCGGATCGTCTTCCCCTCCGACGTCTCCCTCGACGGCCACGAGGTCGTCTGGGTGTTCTCCCGTGAACTGCTGGAGGAGGGCATGCGGTCCCCGGCCGGCCCGGGGGACGTGCACGTCCGGCCGGGCGAGACGGGACGGACCGTCGTCGAGCTGCGGGCGCCGGAGGGGGTGGCCGTGATCGAGTTCGCCACCGCCGACCTGCGGCGCTTCCTGCGCGGCACCTACGAGCTGGTGTCCGGCGGCGACGAGCGCCACGAGCTGGACATCGACAGGGTGCTGACCGCGCTGTTGCGGGGGGTGTGACGTCCCGGCGACGGCAGCGGACGGCACACGGCGGACAGCGCCGCCGGGGAGCCACGGAGGACCGGCGGGACCGGCGGGACCGGCGAGGCCGGACGGGCCGGAAGGTCCGGGCACCCCACCACCTCCCAGGAGCACCACCCCTCAGAAGCCCGCCGGGGCACAGGACCGGCGGAACCGATCCGCACCGGGCGCGGCGGACGCGCCCCGACACCCCCGGCGAGTGGCCCGCGCGGCCCCTCGCCCGCCATCGCGGCGGCCACCACGCCCGCTCACCGGGCGGCGCCGAACGGCCGGGCCGGAGCCCGGCAGCCCGACCACCGCACCTGGTCGGGCGCCCCGGCGGAGCCCGCGAGGACACCGGTCCTGACGATCGGCGCGGTGACGACCACCCGCGCCCCCGGCCCGGAACCGGGGAACCCCCTGCCCCAATCTGCCCTGTCCCGCACTGCCCTGTTGCGCACTGCCCTGTTGCGCGCCGCTCCGTCCCGCGCCGCTCCGTCCCGCGCTGTCCCGTCCCGCACCGCCCGGGCGGCTCGCCGTGGACCCCGATCTCACCCGTCCGGGTGAACGGAGGTCCCTCGTGGTCCACCGCCGGGCCGGGACCCCGTACCGAGCCGGGAGCAGGACCGGCGCCGGGGCCGGCGGCAGGAGTTGCCGTCACCCGTCCGGCGGCCGATCATGGGAGGGGTGAGCGCTTCCTCCGCCCCTCCGGCTCCGCCCGTCCCCCCGGCCCCGGCGGACGGGCAGCCGCCCGGCGTCTACCTCCGGTTTCCGCACCTCCACGGTGAGCTGCTGTGCTTCACCGCCGAGGACGACCTGTGGGTCGCCCCGCTCGTCCCCGAGGGCACACCGGCGGCACACCACCCCCCGCGCGCCTGGCGTCTGACGGTGGACCGCACCCGGATCGGGCACCCCCGCTTCTCCCCCGACGGCCGCCACCTCGCGTACACGACCTGGCGGAGCCTGGACCCCGAGGTCCACCTCACCCCCGTCGAGGGCGGCCCGTCGCGGCAGCTGACGTACTGGGGGGCCGTCGACACCCAGGTCCGCGGCTGGACCCCGGACGGCGACATCCTGGCCGTGGCCTCGCACGGCCAGCCGTTCTCGCACTTCGCCTGGGCCCACCGGCTGTCCACCGACGGCGGCCCCGGCGAGAAGCTGCCCTGGGGGCCGGTGTCGGACCTGGCCGTCGCCGACCTCGACGGCGAGGTCCGCACCCTGCTGCTGACCGGCACCCCGCCGCACGAACCCGCCGCCTGGAAGCGGTACCGCGGCGGGGCGACGGGACGGCTGTGGCTGGAGGGCGAACGCCTGGTGCCCGAGCTGTACGGGCACCTGGACTGCCCGATGATCGTCGGTGGCCGGATCGCCTTCCTCTCCGACCACGAGGGCGTCGGCAACCTCTACTCCTGCCGCCCCGACGGCACGGACCTGCGCCGCCACACCGACCACGCCGACTTCTACGCCCGCCACGCCGCCACCGACGGGCAGCGGGTGGTGTACCAGTGCGGCGGCGAGCTGTGGCTGGTGGACGACCTCTCCCCGCACGCGCGGCCGCGCCGGCTGGCCGTACGGCTGGGCGGGCCGCGCGCCGGACGGCGCGGCTACCAGGTGCCGGCCGCGGGCCATGTGAACTCCCTGGCCGTGGACACCACCGGGCGGGCCAGCGCGGTCGGGGTACGTGGCAGCCTGTACTGGCTCACCCACCGCGACGGCCCGGCCCGGGTGATCGCCGACACCCCGGGGGTGCGGGTGAGGCTGCCGGAGATGCTCGGCTCCACCGGGCAGATCGCCTACGTCACCGACGCCGAGGGCGAGGACGCCGTGGAGATCGCCGGCCTGCCGCGGGCCAGCGGCACCGGCGAGCCGCGGCGGACGGCGGCCGGCCGGCTGGGGCGGGTGCACGAACTGATCGCCGCGCCGGACGGCGAGACGCTCGCCGTCGCCTCGCACGACGGCCGGCTGCTGCTGGTCCGCACCGGCGCCGGGGACGCGGGGAGCGCCGACGGGAGCCCCGGGGACGGCGGCACCGGCGGGGAGCCCGCCGTGGAGACCGGCGGGGAGACGGCCGAGGACGCCCCGCCGCCGGACGCCCCGTCCGACACCGCGCCGGACACCGGCACCGGCGGGGACACCGGGGCCACCGGGGAGGCAGCGGACACCGGTGTCACCGAACTGGCCCGCTCCGAGGACGGCCCGGTGCGCCACCTCGCCTTCTCCCCGGACTCCCAGTGGCTGGCCTGGGCCCAGCCCGGGACCGGCGGCGCCCTCAGCCGCATCCGGATCGCCCGGCTGAGCGACCGGACGACACTGGACGTCACCGAGGGCCGCTTCGAGGACGAGCAGCCCGTCTTCACCCGGGACGGCCGCTATCTGGCCTTCCTCTCCTGGCGCGGCTTCGACCCGGTCTACGACGTGCACACCGGGGACCTGTCCTTCCCGCTGGGCTGCCGCCCGTACCTGGTGCCGCTGTCCTCGGCGACACCCTCGCCCTTCGCGCTCTCCCCCGAGGGCCGCCCGGCGGCCGGCGGACTGGACCCGGACGCGCTCGGCGAGGCCGCCGGCGAGGAGGGCACGGTGCTGGTGGAGGCCGAGGGGCTGGCCAGCCGGGTCACCCCGTTCCCGGTGCCGGCCTCGAAGTACTCCTCCCTCCACCCCGTCAGCGGCGGCGGGCTGGTCTGGCTGCGCTGGCCGATCTCCGGGGCGCTGGGCGAGACGTTCGCCAACCCCGCCGACACCTCCGGCCGCCCCACCCTGGAGCACTTCGACCTGGTCAAGGCCAAGCGGACCGAGCTGACCGGGGACATCGACTGGTTCGCGGTCAGCGGCGACGGCACCCGGCTGGTGGTCAACGACGAGGGCGACCTGCGGGCGGTCCCGGCCACCGAGTCCGCCGACGGCGACTCCACGACCCACCTCGACCTGCGCCGCATCCTGCACGACGTGGACCCCTGCGCGGAGTGGCGGCAGGCCTTCGAGGAGGCGGGCCGGATCATGCGGTCCTACTTCTGGGACCCGGGCATGTCCGGCGTCGACTGGGACGCGGTCCTGGCCCAGTACCGGCCGCTGGTGGAGCGGGTGGCCTCCCCGGACGAGTTCGCCGACCTGCTCCGCGAGACGGTGGGCGAGCTGGGCACCTCGCACGCGTACGTCTCGCCCGCCCGGCGCGACGAGGGGCCCGCCCACTACCAGCGGCCGATCGGGCTGCTGGGCGCCGACCTCGCCCCCACCGGGGACGGCCGGTGGCGGGTGGAACGCGTCCTGCCCGGCGAGTCCTCCGATTCCCGGGCCCGGTCGCCGCTGGCCGGCTCGGGCGTCCGGGACGGCTCGCTGCTCACCCATGTGGACGGCCGCCCGGTGGATCCGGTCGCCGGCCCCTACCCGCTGCTGGCCGCGGCCGGCGGCACCACCGTCGAACTGGCCTTCCTCACCCACGACGCGGGCGACCCGCCCGGCGCGGAGCCGAGCCGGCCCCGCCGGGTCGCCGTCGTCCCCCTCGTCGACGAGCGCCCGCTGCGCTACCAGGACTGGGTGAGCCGGCGGCGGGCGGTCGTACGGAGGCTGAGCGAGGGCAGGTGCGGCTACCTGCACATCCCGGACATGGGCGGTTCGGGCTGGGCGCAGTTCAACCGCGACCTGCGGGTGGAGGTCTCCCGGCCCGCGCTGATCGTGGACGTGCGCGGCAACGCGGGCGGCCACATCAGCGAGCTGGTGGTCGAGGCGCTGACCCGCAAGGTGCTGGGCTGGGACCTGATCCGCGACGCCCGGCCGGTCAGCTACGCCTCCAACGCGCCGCGCGGCCCGATCGTGGCGCTGGCCGACGAGGCCACCGCCTCCGACGGCGACATGATCACCGCGGCGTTCCGGCTGCTGGGCATCGGCCCCGTGGTCGGCACCCGCACCTGGGGCGGGGTCGTCGGGATGACCGGGCGCCACCGGCTCGGCGACGGCACGGTGATCACGGTGCCGATGAACGCGGCGTGGTTCGACGGGTACGGCTGGTCCGTGGAGAACCACGGCGTGGAGCCCGACATCGAGATACTGCGCACGCCCCGGGACTGGACCCAGGACCGCCATCCGATGCTGGAGACGGCCGTACGCACCGCCCTGGACCTGCTGGAGAGGCACCCGGCGGCGGCCCCGCCCGGCTACGGGGACGTGCCCGACCGCTCCCGGCCGCCGCTGCCGCCCCGGCCGTGAGCGCCGCCCTCCGGCGCGTACGCCCGGTGTGCGCGCCCGGCGGGCGGGTACTGGGAAGGGCCATGCCGGTTCCGCGGCGGACCGGACGTCCCGCACCACTTCGGGAGCGCACATGAACAGGCCGGACGAGCCGGACAGGCGCGGCGGGTACACGCGGCGTACCGCCGACCCCCGGAACGAGAGCGAGATCACCCGCGACCACGGCGAACGGGCCGGGAGGATGTCGGGCACCGCCCGCTCCCAGCGGTCCGGCCGCGACCGCGACCGCGAGCAGGACGCCCGGGGGGACCGCCCCCACGAGGACGGCTCCCCGGAGTGGGGCGAGGAGGACCGGCCGCAGGCCTGAGCACGCCCCGCCCGGGCCCCGCACCCCGTACCTCGCACCTCGCACCTCGCCGACCTTGAGACCCGGGAGTACGAATGAGCACCGTCAGTTGGGAGGATGCCAGGCGCAAGGCACGTGAGCGGTGTGAGGCCGCCGGCCTGCCGACGCGGTCGGCAGCGGAGAAGCAGGCGGCGACGGAGCGGCTCGTCGCGCAGGTGCGCGTGTATCGGCTCACCGGGATCGACACGCGCAGGCACTGACCCGGCGCCGGTTCGCCGCCTCGGCGGGGGTCAGCGCTCCGTGCCGGGCTCCGCGCCGGACGGCCGGCGGGCCCGCTCGTCCGCCGCGCCGCCCGCGCCCACCAGCCCGGTGCGGGTGCCGCCCGCGGCGGCCAGCCTGGGCGCGAAGCGCCGCATCTCGCGCTGCCCGACCCGGCCGACGATCCCGGGCAGGAGGCCGCGCACCGACTGCATGCCGCGCAGCCACCACTGCCCGTAGACGTGGAAGGAGCGGCGCTCGACGCCCGCCGCGATCCGTTCCACGGCCGGTTCCAGCGGGTACGTCCGGTTGGCCGGCCAGGGCAGCCGCCCGCGCAGTTCGCGCATCACCTCGTCCTCGTCGGCGCCCCGCACCATGTCGGTGTCGGTCCAGCTCAGATAGGCCACCCCGACCCGCACTCCCTGGTGGCCGACCTCCGCGCGCAGCGCGTGCGCGTACGCCTCCACCCCCGATTTGGAGGCGCAGTACGCGCTCATCATCGGGGCCGGGGTGAGCGCGGCGAGCGAGGCGATCTGCAGCAGGTAGCCGCGCGACTCGATCAGTGCGGGCAGGAAGGCGCGGGCGGTGGTGGCGCTGCCGAGCAGGTTGACCTCGATCACCCGGCGCCAGGCGGTCTCGTCGGAGTCGGCGAACGGGCCGCCGGCGGCCACTCCGGCGTTGGCCACGACGACGTCCACCGCCCCGAAGCGCTCACCGACCTCCCGGGCGACCCGGGCCATCGCGGTGTGGTCGGTGACGTCGGCGTGCCAGTGGGCGCTGTCGGTCGGCAGCGACGCGGAGACCCTCGCCAGCTCCTCCGGCTCCAGGCCGACCAGCGCGATCCGCGCGCCGCGTGCCGCGAGGCGGCGGGCGAGCAGTTCGCCCACGCCCCGGGCGGCGCCGGTGACCACCGCCACCCGGCCCGTGAGACTGTTGCGTGCCATCTACGACGACTCCTTCTCGGCGGGACGTGCGGGACGTGCGGAAGGCTCGGCGGACACGGAAGGCGTGCCCCCCGTCAGATGGTCGCGCACCAGGGCGGCCACGGCGTCGGCGACGGCCCGCGGCGCCTCGATCGGGGTCATGTGCCCGAGGCCGGGCAGTACGGTCAGGCCGGTGCAGTCCGGCAGGGCCGCGGCCAGCCGCCGGGCGTGCGCCGGCGGGGTGAGACGGTCCTTCTCCCCGGCCAGGACGGCGGTGGGCAGGTCCAGGGCGGCGAGGTTCGCGTCCAGGTCCAGCACCGCCAGGACCTCCCGGGCCCAGGAGGCGCGCACTCTGCGCGGGCAGGCGTGCACGATACGGGCGCACGCCGCGATCTGCTCCTTCGTCGCGCCGGGGCCCATGGTCGCGTACCGCAGGACGCGCATCCCCAGGGGTGTCACCGGGCCCAGCGGCAGACTGGAGCCGAGGACGGCCTTCTGGACGCGCAGACGCAGCCGGCCCGCCCGCAGCGGCACCACGGTGGACTCGGCCAGCAGTCCGGAGCTGCCGGTGTTGAGCAGCAGCGCGGCGGCGGCGCGCTCGCGCAGCTCCGGGCGGCCGGCGGCGGCCATGACCGTCATGCCGCCCATGGAGTGCCCGGCCACCACCGCCCGGGCCCCGGCGGCGGCCAGGACGGCGCACAGGTCGTCGGCGAGGGCCTCGGTGGTGTGGCCGCCGGGTCCGGCGGCCGGGGAGCGGCCGTGGCCGCGCTGGTCGTAGACGATCACCCGGTGCTCGCCGGCCAGCAGCCGGATCACCGGCGCCCAGAAGAGCGTCGAGCAGGTCCAGCCGTGCGCCAGGACGACGGTGGGGCCGTCCTCGCGGCCGTGCTCCTCGGCGTGCAGCCGGGAGCCGTCGGCGGAGACGACGGTCAGCTCGCGGCGCGGGGCGGGCGGTGCGTACGGCCCGGTGGCGGCCGGGCCGCCGTTCGTCGGGCCGTCGTTCGCCGGTTCGTCGTTCATCGGGTCCCCTCCGCGGTGCGCGCCGGCCGGCTGTCCTGGTCCGCGGTACGGGCGGGCGCGCGCAGCACCTCGTACTCGGCCGGGTCGATCTTTCTGGTGACCCTTCTGAACTCGGCGGTGGTGCCCGGCCAGACGGTCGTGTTGCGGCCGTTCGCGTCCAGGTACCAACTGTCGCAGCCGCCGGTGCTCCACACCGTGCGCCGCATGCGCTCCTGGACGCGGTCGTTCCAGGCGCGTACCGCCTCGGGGCGGGCGTCGAGCGCGACCCGGCCGGTCCGGCCGCCGGGAGCCTCGGCGGCCAGGGCGTCGAGCCGCCGCAGGTAGTCGACCAGGTAGTTGAGCTGGGCCTCGATGATGAGGATCATCGAGCTGTTGCCGAGCCCGGTGTTGGGCCCGATGACCGTCATGAAGTTGGGGAAGCCCGCGACCGTGGCGCCGCGCAGCGCCGCCATGCCGTCCTTCCACGCCTCGGCGAGCGTGACGCCGTCCGCGCCGGTGATCCGGTGGGCGATCGGCATGTCGGTGACGTGGAAGCCGGTGCCGAAGACCACCGCGTCCACCTCGGCCCCGGTGCCGTCGGCGGCCACCAGGGTGCTGCCGCGCACCTCCTTCAGACCGGAGGCGACGACGTCCACGTTGGGCCGCGCCAGGGCCGGGTAGTAGGTATTGGACAGCAGGATGCGCTTGCAGCCGATCCGGTAGCCGGGGGTGAGTCCGGCGCGCAGCGCCGGGTCCCGGACGGCCTTGTGCAGGTGGCGCCTGGCCAGCTTCTCCACCAGACCGAGCTGGGCCGGGTGCCGGGCGAAGGCGCCGATCTGGAACTCGCGGACCAGCCACAGCGCCCGGCGGCGCAGCGCGCCGGTGACGGGCACCCTCGCGTGCAGCCGGCGCTCGAAGCGGCTGGTCTCGCGGTCCAGGCGCGGCAGGACCCAGGCGGGGGTGCGCTGGAAGACGGTGAGCCGCTCCACCACCGGCTGGATCGCCGGGACGATCTGGATGGCGGAGGCGCCGGTGCCGATCATGGCGACGCGCTTGCCGCGCAGGTCGTAGCCGTGGTCCCACTGCGCGGAGTGGAAGACCTTGCCGGGGAAGCCGGCCAGGCCGGGGATGTCGGGAATCCTCGGGTCCGACAGCGGGCCGGTGGCCGAGACGAGCAGGTCCGCGGTGAGGCTCCCGGCCCGGGTCTCGATCTCCCAGCGCAGCGCCGCGGTGTCCCAGCGGGCCGCCAGCAGTTCGGCGCCGAAGCGGAGGTGGGGGCGGAGCCCGAAGGTGTCGGCGACCCGCTCCAGATAGGCGCGGATGTCCTCCTGCCCGGAGAAGCTCCGCGGCCAGTCGGGGTTGGGGGCGAAGGAGAAGGAGTACAGGTGCGAGGGCACGTCGCAGGCGCAGCCCGGGTAGGTGTTGTCCCGCCAGGCGCCGCCGAGGGCGTCGCGGCGCTCCAGGACGACGAAGTCGGTGACCCCGGCGCGGCGCAGCCGCACGGCGGCCCCCAGTCCGCCGAAGCCCGAGCCGATCACCGCCACCCGTACGTGTTCCCGTTCGGCCACGCCGCCCTCCCGACATAGGTGCCCCCGCGGGCAGAATATGCCAGCGATCACTGGCACTGTTGGAGAGTAGGACAGGAACGTACTCATGGGTAGGGGTGCGGAGCGGGAAGTTACCGCCGGTTGCACCTCCGCCTCACCGTCCCGCCCCACCGTCCCGCCCCGTCCGGCCGGGGGCGGCCCGCGCCGCATAGGCTTCCGGGTGTGGCGGACACGACGGGTCGGACGGCGGACGGAGCGGCGGAAGGGGCGGCGGACAGGACGGAAGGAGCGGCGGACGGGACGGGACGCGCGGAGTACCGCACGGCCGAGCTCGCCGGTGCGGCCGGCATCACCGTGCGCACCCTGCGGTTCTACCGCGAACGCGGACTCCTTCCGCCGCCGCGCCGCGAGGGCCGGATCGCCTGGTACGACGAGCACCACCTCGCCCGGTTGCGGACGATCTCCGAACTGCTGGCGCGCGGCCACACCCTCGGCGGCATCGCCGATCTGATCGACGCCTTCGAGAAGGGCCGGGACTCCGGCCGGGCCGCCGAACTGCTCGGGCTGGACGGCACCCTCGTCCCGCCCTGGTCGGAGGAGACCCCCGTCCGGCTCACCCCCGAGGAGCTGGCCGCCCACTTCCCCGGCGAGGTGACCCCCGAGAACCTCGCCGCCGCCCTGCGGCTGGGCTATCTGGCCGTCGACGGCGACGAGGTGGTCCATGTCAGCCGCCGGCTGCTCGACGCCTCCACCGCGCTGGTGCGCGAGGGCATACCGCTGGCGGCGGTGCTGGAGGCGGGACGCGTGGTCCGCGAGCACGCCGACGCCGTCGCCGGCCTGTTCACCGAACTGATCAGGAACCATCTGCTCGCGGACGCCCGCCGGCCGGCCGGCGCCGGCCCGGAGTGGCTCACCGAGGTCATGGACCGGCTGCGCCCGCTGTCCAAGCAGGTCGTCGACGCCGAGGTGGCCCTGGCCGTGGACCGCCGGATCCGCGCCGAACTGGAGAACTGGCCGCGGCCGGACGACGAGCCCGGAACCGGGACCGCGCCGGAACCGGACACCGGGGCCTGACCGGCCCGCGGGAACCGCCCGGCATGACGGGCCACCCTCGTGGCACCGGTATCTGCATGATGCATACACGCCCTCCGGCGCCGCGCGCCCGGGCCGCCGCCGCGCTCCGCGCCGTACGGGCGGAGGTCTCCTGGGCCGCCCGCGCCGCGCGCCGCGCCGGGCGGGGGCCGGGCCGGGAGCGCGACATGGTCGTCCAGTCGCTCAAGGCCGCGCTCGCCGCCCTGCTCGCCTGGTTCGCGGCAGCCTGGCTGCTGCCCGACGCCTTCGCCCTGATGGCGCCCTGGGTGGCCGTGGTACTGGTGCAGGCCACCGTCTACCGCTCGGTGCGGCAGGGCCTCCACCAGACCCTGGCGATCACCGTGGGCACCGTACTGGCCGCCGCCCTGGTCATCCCCCTGGGCCATCCCATGGCGGCGCTGGTCGTCGTGCTGCCCGTCACCACCCTGCTGGCCAACTGGCCGCGCTTCGGCGACCAGGGCATCTACACCTCCACCGCCGCCCTGTTCACCCTGATCCCGGGCGAGGCGACGCTCGACTCCGCCGTCTCCCGCATCCTGGCGGCACTGCTGGGCACGGCCGTCGGCGTCGGTGTCAACGCGCTGGTCATGCCGCCCGTCTACCTGCGCAGCACCCGCGAGGCGGTGGACGACGTGCTCCGCGAGGCGCGGGAGATCGTCACGGACCTCGCCGACGGCCTGGACGAGCCCTGGGAGCGGGACCGCGTCCGCGGCTGGCACGAGCGGGCCCGCCGTCTCCCCCGGCTGATCCGCGGCGTGCACTCCGCGATCGGCTGGAGCCAGGAGAGCCTGCGGCTCAACCCCGAGCGCCGCCGCCGCACCGAGGCCACGGCGCTGGCGGCGGCGTACGAGGAGACCCTGGACACCCTGGAGGACATCGCCGACCGGCTCGTCGGCCTGACCCGCACCCTTGTGGAGTCCGCTGAGGAGACCGACGACGACCTCCGCCCCGGCCACGGCGTCACCCGCCCGTACGCCGACTTCCTGCGGCAGGTCGACGCCGCGCTGGGCGCCTACGGGCGCACCGTCACCGGCGACGACACCGAGGCGGCCCGCGAGGAGCTGCGCGAGGCCGTCGCCGAGGTCCGCGCCGTCCAGGACCGGCTCCGCGCCGAGCTGCCCGGGCACGTCGCCGCCGTCCCCGAGGGGCTGGCGGTTTTCGGTCCGCTGCTGGCAGAGGCCCGCCGGCTCACCACCTGCCTGCTGCCCCGCGACCGGGACCGCGACCGGGACCGCGACTCCGGTCAGGAGCCGTAGACGACCGTCACCGGCGCGTGGTCGCTCCACCGGCCCGCGTGGTCGGCCGCCCGCTCCACGACCGCCTTCACCGCCCGCTCCGCCAGGCCCTCCGTCGCGATCTGGTAGTCGATGCGCCAGCCCGCGTCGTTGTCGAAGGCCCGGCCCCGGTAGGACCACCAGGTGTACGGCCCGTCCTGGTCGGGGTGGAGGCGGCGCACGACGTCCGCGTAGCCCGCCTCGTCGAGGACCCGGCCGAGCCAGGCGCGCTCCTCGGGCAGGAAGCCGGAGTTCTTCCGGTTGGCCTTCCAGTTCTTCAGGTCCGCCTCCCGGTGGGCGATGTTCCAGTCGCCGCAGACAACGACCTCCCGGCCCGCGGCGGCCGCGCGTTCGCGCAGGGCGGCCAGGTACGGCAGGAAGGCCGCCATGAAGCGCTCCTTCTCCTCCTGCCGCTCGGTGCCGACCTCGCCCGAGGGCAGGTAGAGGCTGGCGACGGTCACCCCGGGCAGGTCCACCTCCAGATAGCGGCCGGAGTCGGTGAACTCCGTCACCCCGAAGCCCACCTGCACCCGCTCCGGCGCGCGCCGGGTGAGCACCGCCACACCGGCGCGCCCCTTGGCGGCGGCGGGGGCGTACAGGGCGTGCCAGCCGGCCGGCTCGCGCACCTCGTCCGGGAGTTGGCCGGGCTCGGCGCGCACCTCCTGCAGGCACACCACGTCCGCTTCGGTGGCGGCCAGCCAGGGGACGTAGCCCTTCTTCGCCGCGGCCCGCAGCCCGTTCACGTTGACCGTCGAAATCGTCAGCACACCGGGCACCTTACGATGCGGTCATGCGCATCGTGCCCGCCGCCTACGACCATCCCGACGCCGTGAAGCTGAACGACATGGTGCAGCAGGAGTACGCCGAGCGGTACGGCGACGAGGGCGACATCACCCCGCTGGCCCCGGAGATGTTCCGGCCGCCGAACGGGCTGTACCTGATCGCGTACGACGCGGCGGACCGCCCCGTGGCCACCGGCGCCTGGCGGGCCCGGGACTCCGGCGGCGAGGGCTACCGGGACGGCGACGCGGAGATCAAGCGCATGTTCGTGGTCCGCGAGGTCCGGGGGCAGGGCCTGGCCCGCCGCCTCCTGGCCCTGCTGGAGGAGGACGCGCGGCAGGCGGGCCGGATCCGGATGGTGCTGGAGACCGGCATCGCGCAGCCGGAGGCGATCGCCCTGTACGAGTCGAGCGGCTACACCCTCACCGAGAAGTTCGGGCTCTACCGCTGCCACGACAGCAGCCGCTGCTACGCCAAGCCGCTGCGCTGAGCGTCCCGTCCCGCTCCTCCCCTCACCCGTGCGCCCCGTCCGCCTTGACCTCAAGTCCGCTTGAGGTCATAGCGTTGGTACCGCCACCGGCTCGCACAGGGAGGGCAGCCACCATGAAGCGCACCCCCACCCGCACCCGCATCCGTCCCCGTGCCGAGATCCGTGCCGGGGCCCGTACCGGAGCCCGTGCCGGAGAGGTCCGCCACTGGGACGACGGGTCACTGGACCTGGACGCCTATCTGGCCCGGATCGGCCACACCGGGGACCTCTCCCCCACCCCGGCGACCCTGCGGGCCCTGCACCGCGCGCACATCACCGCCGTCCCCTTCGAGAACCTGGAGATCGTGCTCGGCCGCCCGGTCCTCCTCGGCGTGCCCGCCCTCCAGGACAAGCTGGTCCGCCGGGCGCGCGGCGGGTACTGCTACGAGCACTCCCGGCTCTTCGCGGCGGTCCTGGAACGGCTGGGCTTCGGAGTGACCGCGCTGTCCTCCCGGGTGGACATGGGGAAGGGCCGTCCCGAGGCCGCGACACACGCCGTCCTGCGGGTGGCGACCGCCGAGACGGCCCGGACCGGGCAGGTGTGGCTCTGCGACGCCGGCTTCGGCAGCGGTCCGCTGGAGCCGGTCGAGCTGGCCGACGGCGCCGGGGTCGCCACCGGCGGCCGGGCCTTCCGCCTGGCGCGGCGCACTTCGGAGCTCGGCACCGGGGAGTGGGTGCTGCGCGAGCGGCGCGCGGCGGGAGCGCCGGGCGAGGAGTGGCGCGAGCTGCACTCCTTCGTGCCCGTCCCGCAGTACCCCGTCGACTGGGAGGTGGGCAACCACTACGTCTCCACCCACCCCGACTCCCCCTTCACCGGCCGCCCGGTCGTCCTGCGCAACGGCCCGGACGTCCGCCACGGGCTGTACGGCACCACCCTGGTGTCCACCCGCGCGGACGGCTCGCGCCGGGTGCGGGAGCTGGAGCCGCACGAGGTGCCCGGGGTCCTGGCGGACACCTTCGGCATCGTGCCGGCCGCGGACGACACGAAGGCGCTCGTCACGGTGCTGGAGCGGCTCTCCGTCCCCCGGACCGCCGAGGGAGCGGCGCGGGGGTGACGCGGGGGTGACGCGGGGCGCGCCGCCGGGGCCGGGCGCGGGAGGGGGAGCGGAACGGGGGTGCGCCACCGGACTGGTGGCGCACCCCCGTACGGGTTCCCGGCACGGCCCGGTCAGGCCACCGCACCACCGGTGCCGCCCGCGCCACCGGCCCGGCGGCCGCGCACGGCGAACACGACACCCGCGCCGGCGGCCAGCAGGACCAGCGCCGCGCCGCCCAGGACCAGCGCGCTCGTACCGGTGAGGGCCAGGGCGCCGTCCCCGGATCCGTCGCCTCCGGTGTCACCGCCGGTGGAGCCGTCGCCGCCCCCGGCGTCCGCACCGTCCTCGCCGGGATCCTTGCCGTCCTCGGCGTCCTCGCCGGGGTCCTTGCCGTCCTCGCCGTCCTCGCCGGGGTCCTCGCCGTCCTCGCCCGGGCCGTCACCGTTCCCGCCCGGGCCGCCGGTGTCGCCGGGGGTCTCCTCGTCGCCGGTGCCGTTCAGCACGATCCAGCCGGTGTCGTTGGCGGGGTCCCCCTCCCAGGGGTTGGCGCCGCCGCCCCACTCCGGCAGCCGGACCGCGCCCTTGGCGCCCCGGACGACCTTGTCGATCCGCAGCTCGAACGGGAACTCCTCGCTGTCCTTCTCCAGCAGCGGGGTTCCGGCCCAGCACAGGTACCGGTCGTCCCGCTCCCCGCCCTCCTCGTTGGACCGCCCGCACGCCCTGGGCGCCTCGGTGACCGTCGCGCCCTCGGGGATGTCCACCGTGAAGCTGACGGGCTCACCACCCGAGCGCAGCGCTCCGAGCCAGGCCGGGCCGTGGTTGTGCAGGGCGACGTCCACCGTCACCGTCTCGCCCTCGGCACCGCCGACCCGCTCGCCGGTGAGGTCGAGGTCGTAGCTGTTCCTGGTGGGGAAGTCCAGCTCGGCGTACTGCGCGTAGTCGCCGGGGTCGGCGTTCCCCACCGGCTCCAGTGTCAGCTTCCGGCCGTCGCCGCGGCGGTAGTCGGCGCCCTCGCGCAGCCGGTCCGCCTCCTCCGGGGAGAGGGCGGTGAAGTAGTAGTGGAAGATGTCGTTCAGCGCGAAGCCGGCCGTCTTCACCGCCACCGGCCTGTCCAGCGCGTACGCCGCCCCGGGGGCGAAGGTGCCCTCGAAGGTGCACAGGGCCACCCGCCGCATGCGCAGCAGGTCGCCCTCCTCCTCCACGGCGTACTCGCAGTTGCCGTACTCCTCGGGGAAGGACAGTCCGCGCGAGCCGCCGAACCGCAGGACGACCCCGTTCGCCGCCGTACCGCCGGCGTTGCGGAAGCCCAGCGGGGCCTCGTAGGTGTCGCCGGGGGCGAAGCCCGCGGGCTCGGAGAGCTCGCGCATCCGGAACTCCGGTCCGCCGACGAGCACGTCGACGGTGTGCTCGGTGAACTCCAGCCCCTCGCCCTCACCCGTGACGGTGATGGTGCCCAGGTCCCCGGCCTCGCTCTCCCCGCTGACGGCGAGACCGATGTCCCAGCGCGGGTTCACCTCGGTGCCGCCGTACAGGTCGTACTCGGTGCAGACGGCCACCAGCCCCTCGGCGCCGCACGGCAGGTTCACGTCGGCGACGCCCGCCATGCCGGTCGCGTCGATGGTGACGCTGTACTCCCCCCGGTGCACGGGTATGTAGACCCCGTCCTCGTCGGTCTCCGCCTCCCCCGGCCCCTTGAGCCGCAGTTCGATCTCCGGCTCGCCCTCGACGGGCTCGGCGTCGAGCGACAGGTCGTACGAGTCCGGCCCGGCGAAGGTCACCGGGACCGGCGCCGGCGGTTCGTCCGCGTGGGCGGTACCGACGGTGCCGGCGGCGCCGGCCGCCAGCAGAGCGGCGGTCAGTCCGCCGGCGGTCCACCGCCGCAGCCGGCGGGCAGGTCTGTGGGGTGAGTGGCGTCGCACTCTTCAACTCCTAAGGAAACAGCCGGAAGTGGGGGCACGAGGTCAGCGGCCCGGGACGGAAGACCGGCGACCGGTTCCCCGGGTTGTACTTGCCGTGGTCACGACTTGGCCGCGCTCCGGCCGGTGCCCGCCGCCGGCAGACCGGTAACCGGTACCCCCGCCCCGCCCGCCGGGCTACCGTTCGCCCGGTGACAGACCACGACGGGCCGCCGCACCTCACCCGGCTCGCCTTCCACGGTCCGCTCTCCGAGGAGCGCGCCGCGCGTGTCGTCCGGCGGCTCGTCCGCACCGGGCCCGCCACCGTCCTGGACGTCGGCTGCGGCTGGGGGGAGCTGACGCTCCGGCTGCTGGCCGCCGCGCCCCGGGCCACGGCCGTCGGGCTCGACACCGACGGGGAGTCCCTGGCCCGCGCCCGCCGCGCGGCGGCCGCCCGCGGGCTGGCGGACCGGGTGGAGTTCGCCGAGGAGTCCGCCCGGGGCACCGTCCGCGGTCCGGCCGACGTGGTGCTGTGCGTGGGCTCCGGACACGCCCTGACCGGTGCCGAACCGCCCGGTCACGTCCCCGCCGCGCTGCGGGAGCTGCGCCGGCTGGTCGCCCCCGGCGGCCGGGTGCTGTTCGGGGAGGGCTTCTGGCAGCGCGTCCCGGCCCCCGCCGAACTGGCCGGGATGTGGCCGGGGGCCTCGGCCGCCGACCACCCGGAGCTGGCCGGGCTGGTGGACGCCGCCGTCACCGCCGGTTTCCGGCCGGAGTGGACCGAGACGGCGAACGGGGACGAGTGGGAGGAGTTCGAGTCGGGCTACCAGGCCGACGCCGAGGAGTGGCTCGCCGCCCACGGCGACCGTCCCGGGGCCGGGGCGGTGCGTGAGCGGCTGGACCGCCACCGCGCCGCCTGGCTGCACTACCGGGGTGTGCTCGGCATGGCGTACCTCACTCTGATCCCGGCCTGAGCCCTGCCTGGGTCCTGCCCTGATCCCGCCCGGTCACCGCTCGCGGACGGGCCCCGTGCCGTCCGGTGCGTCCGTGCCGTCCCCCTCCGCGGTGACGGCGTCGGCGACGGCCTGCCAGACCCGCCCGGGAGGCCGGACCGCGTCGCCGCCCGGCGACGCGGTCCGGGCGGTGGCCACCAGTTCCTGGAGCTCCGCCAGTTCGGTGCGGCAGGCGGCGCAGTGCCCCAGATGGCATCCGGCGGTGTACGCCTCCGCCGGGGAGGCGTCACCGAGGGCGAGGGCGGCCAGGAGTGTGTGGTCGCAGCCGTCCACGCCGCCCTCCTCCCTCGCGCTCCCTCGTGCCCCTCGCGCTCCCTCGCGCGCTGTCCGGTGTGCTCCGCCGTGCGGTCAGTCCCCGGCCGGGACGGCGTACACCACCAGATTGCGCTGGTAGCCGCCGCGTTCGCGGTCGTAGGGGGGCGCGCAGGTGACCAGGGTCAGGACCGGCTGTCCGGTGCGCCGGAACACCTCGGCGGGAAGCCGGTCCTTGGCCACGGTCTCCCGGGCGGTCACCTCGTACCGTACGGCGGGGGCCCCGCGGCGGGCGACGGTCACGGCGTCGCCCGGGCGGATTCCGTACAGCTTGGCGAAGGCGCCCAGTTCACCGGTGCGGTCGTCCACATGTCCGACCAGGACGGCCGAACCGGCGTCGGCGCCGGGCGGCGGACCGTAGCGGTACCAGCCGGCCGAGCCGGCGTCGGCGGGGACCTCCACCGTGCCGCCCTCCTCGACCCCCACCGGGCCGACACGTGCCGTCAGCCCGAGCCGCGGGACGCGTATCCGCACCGGCTCGGCCGCGGCCCCGGAACCCTTCTCCCCGGCCGGACCGGCGGACGGACCGGCCGCGGGCGCCTGAACCCGCGGCCGGTCGCCGAATCCCTCTGGTGCGGCGGTCCCGGAGGGCCACAGCGCCCAACCGAGCATCCCCAGGACCGCCGCCGCGACGGCCGCGAGCGCGGCCCTCGCCGTACCGGAGGTGCGCACGGCCGTCAGTTGTCCCGTGCGTACCGGCGGCGCGCCACCAGCAGCCCGGCGGCCGCGACGGCGCCCGCGGCACCCCAGCCGAGCCAGGTGGTGGCGGCCTCGTTGGACTGCGCCATCGCTCCGCTCTCCCCGGCGTCCACCCCGGAGGGCGCGCCGTGCATGCCGCTGATCGTCTGGGTCTTCAACGCCAGGCTCTCGTCCTCGGCGCTGCCCCAGGCGTAGACGACGTTGTTCGTGCCCTCGGCCAGCTCCAGGTCGGCGGGGCCGAGGACCACGTCGTCGGTCCCGGCCAGGACGACATCGGCGCTCACCGTCCCGGCGGGCACCTCCAGCGACTCCTCGTTCGGGTTCTCCAGTCCCTCGATCACCGGGTCTCCGCCCGCCCGGACGTCCACGGCGGGCGCCGCAGCGACATGACGGACCGTCAGCCGGGACTGACCGGCCGGGATCTCGGAGGTGTCGTTGACGAACGCGGTGAGCATCGGGTCGCCCTGCGCGTTCAGATGGGCGGCGAGCGTGGCGTTCGCCCCGGCCGGCACCTCGACGCTCTTCTGGACGGCGGGCTCGCCGTCGGGGCCCTCGCCGTCGGCGAAGACCTCGATGTCGTAGGTGCCCGGGTCCAGGGACTGGGGCTCGGTGAGGGTGCCGGGCTCGAAGTCGGGAAGCAGTTCGTTCCCGTTGGCGTAGACGTCGACGGTCAGACCGGGGACGGCGTGGAAGACCGACACCATGGCCTTCTCGTCCTGGGCCGGGGCGGCCGCCGCCGAGGCGGGCAGGGCGGCGGTGAGGGCCAGCGCGCACACACCGGCGGCGGTGGCGGCGACGTTCCTGCTGCGCGGGTTCATCATCGAACTCCCTTCGTACGAGCCCCGCTCAACCGCGGGACTCTCACCCCCACTTCCGTGCGAGCGCCCTTCACGGATGCACCACACGACGGGTTTTCCGGATTTCTCGGCTTCCTCGGATCCACTGGTTCTCGTTGCTGTCCACTGGGTCGCCCGCCGGCTCCACCGGCCGGTCGCCGTCGCGCCGCCCACCGCCGTACGGCGGCGACACCCGTCCCCCGACGGCCCGTTCGCGGGCACCTGAGCCAGTATGTGGCGGCACCCGAGAACACGCCATATTTCACCTCAAATCCCTCAGATCACCAGCTCGCAGACCGTTTCACCACCGCTCAGCCCCGGTGACGGAGAGCGTCCAGCTCCCGGCGCAGCCGCAGCAGCCCCCGCCGGGCGTGGGCCTTGACCGTGCCCAGCGGCATCCCGGTCCGGTCGGCTATCCGCTGGTGCGTCAGGTCCTCGTAGAAGGCCAGGTAGAGCACCTGGCGCTGGGCCGGCGGCAGCCCGGCCAGGGCATGGGCGAGCAGGACGCGCTCCACGACCTGGTCGGGGTGCGGCCCGGACACCGCGGGCCCGCCGCCGGCGGCCGCCTCCGTCCGCTCGGCCAGCGCGCGGCGGCGGGTACGGGCGGCCAGCGCGTCGGCCACCGTCCGGCGGGTGATGCCGACCAACCAGCCCGGCAGTGTGCCGCGGTCGGGCCGGTAGCCGGCCCGGCCGCGCCAGGCGGCGAGGAAGACCTGCTGCGTCACGTCCTCCGCCTCCCGGGCGTCGCCCAGGGTGCGGGCGGCCAGCGTGTGCACGAGCGTTCCCCAGCGGTGGAACATCTCCGCCAGCGCCCGCTCCTCGCCGCGCGCCAGGGACCGTGCCAGCTCCTCCTCGGAGTCGGCCGCGCCGAAAGGGGCGGGGCCGGTCCGGCGGGGTGCCCTCTCCTGTACCGCTGTGGGCGTCATGATCTCTCGCTCCTCCCACCGGGCGCGTGGCGCGCCCCGGTACCGACACCGTCGGCGGGCATGACAGCGGAGAACAACTCGCATCGTTTCTGCATCGTTTACTCTGGCGCCATGGCAGAGCACCCCGGCCCCGCCGACCGCCCCTCCGTCGCCGGCCTGAGCACCGGCGCCGTCGCCCGGCGGCTGGGCGTCTCGCCCACCACCCTGCGCTCCTGGGACCGGCGGTACGGACTGGGGCCCACCGTCCGCGCGGACGGCCGTCACCGCCGCTGGTCACCGCGGGACATCGCCGTGCTGGAGCGCATGTGCCGGCTGACCGCCGCCGGGGTGCCCCCGGCGGAGGCCGCCCGCCAGGCCCGCGCCCCCGGCTCCCCGCCCACCCCCGCGCCCGAGCCGCTTCCCGCCGCCCCGCCGCCCCGCACGGGCGGGGGCAACACCCTTCCCGTGGGCGCCGTAGGTCCGGAGTGCCGGGGGCTGGCCCGCGCCGCCGTACGCCTCGACGCGCCCGCCCTGGACCGCCTGCTGGACCGGGCGATCACCGATCACGGGGTGGTCGCCGCCTGGGAGGAGGTGATCATGCCCGCGCTGCGGGCGGCGGGCCGCAAGTGGGCCACCTCCAACGGCACCTCCGACACCCCCTCCGGCGAGCGCTACGTCGAGGTGGAGCACCTGCTGTCCTGGCACGTCTCCTCGGCGCTGCGCCGCGTCACCGCCCGGCCCCGCCCCGGGCCGGAGCCGTCCCCCGCGCCCGGCCCCCCGCTGCTGCTGGCCTGCGCCCCCGACGAGACGCACACCCTCCCCCTGGAGGTGCTGACCGCCGCGCTGAACGAGCGCGGCCTGCCGGTACGGATGTTCGGCGCCGCGGTACCGCCCGAGGCACTGGAGGAGGCCGTACGCCGCACCGGCCCCGCCGCAGTCGTCCTGTGGTCGCAGACCCGGCGGACGGCGGACGCCACCCTGGTCCGCCGGATCCGCGCCCTCACCTGGGGCGTGCGCGGCGCCCGGCTGCGCCCCGCCGTGCTCGCCGCCGGCCCCGGCTGGCGCGGCACCCGCCTCACCGGCGCCGTCCGCCCCCGCGGCCTGCGCGACGCCCTGGACGTGCTCACCGCCGCGGGCGGCGCCTGAACCGCCCGCGGCCCACTCCGGCGGGCACGGCCCCGCGCGATACCCGGCCCGTCTCCGGTTCCGGCCGCGAGGCCACACACCGCGTGGGGCCACCGAAGCGGATGACAAGCAACGTCCCCTGCCGTCTTCCCTTCATCCGCCGGTACGCCCCGGACCGACCCCATACGACGCGAGACGCGTCAACGGGCGTCCCTGCGGTAGAACGCCACCATGGACACGGCGGTACTCCAGCAGCGGCTGGACGAGATCTTCGACCACGCCCTGGTGCACCACGGCTACACCGGCTACATGCGCGACTACGAGGTCGTCGTCCACCTGACCGCCGCACCCTCCACCGGCATCGAGCCGGCCTATCTGCGGTACCTCTTCCGCCACTGCGTCGAGGCACGGTGCGAGACGACGGTGCCGCCCGGGACCTGGCGGGTCTCCCTGGACGACCGTCTCACCGACATCGAGACCGCCGACGGCCTGGACGGGTACGTCTGGGGCGTGAAGTGGCACGTCCTGTACCCCGGAGCGAAGCTCCTCCCCCCGTCCCGAGCGGTCCGGCAGTGGGAGGAGGCCGTCGGCATCGACTTCCACCGGGTGCTCATCGAGACGAACGCCCACCGGCTGACCCTGCTCTTCTCCGACCTGAAGGTGAGCGAGGTCCCGGTCGGCTACGCCCCCTTCGTCACGGACTAGCGATCAGCCGCGTTCAAAGCAGTGCGAGCGGCCTACGACCGAGAAACCCCGGCGCTCGTACCAGTGGCGAGGCCAGTCCGCCGCATCGGCGATGAGAAACCGCGTGCCGCAGTCCGCGTCGACGGCCAGACGCAGGGCGGCGTTCAGGACCGCGTCGGCGTAACCGCGTCCGAGATGGACCTCCGAAGTGACCAGGTCCTCTATCTGAGCCATACCCGTCGCACGGTCCAGATAGAGGTCGGCCCACGATGCGACCTCGCCTCCCTCGGTGTGCGCGCCGATGAAGTGGACGACGTCAGCGCCACGGTGGCGGACCTCTCTCCGGTCGACGAGGTGGCGTATGACCTCGTCGTCGACGTCCGGGAGGAAGTTCCGCCACTGTTCGGCGAGCGGGGCCCGGATCGCGTCGAGGCTCACCTTCCCCGCGTCACGGCCGTGCCGCGTCACCGGTCCGTCGTGCTGCATCACCAGGAGGGTGGAGTGGGTGTACCCGGACCGGAGCAGCGCTTCCGCACACGCCGTTCCGACCTCGTCATCGAGGACGGAGATCATACGGTGCGGTAAATGCCCCAGTGCCTCCTCTGCGACGGCGGGCAGTACGCCGGCGTCGACGACCGTGTCGATGACGATCTGGTTGTTCGCGCGGGAATGCGCGAAGGCGTCGTCATACACGGCGAATCCGCCGGGGACATCGACGCTGTGTGCGGCCTGGTTGCGTGCGAACGCCGACAGGAAGGCGTTGATCCGCCGGAGAGTCCGCGCCGTGACGCGTTCCTCCGGCACACCTTCCGCCGGTACGTGAGTCTGCCCCTTGTAGCCGCTGACGGTGATGCGTCTGACCCTGGGTGACATGGCCTCAATCTATCGACTGGTGCTGTCCGTCCGTATCCGACACCGGCCGCCGTACGGCTCCGGGCGGGGAGGTGAGGCCTTCCCCGCCCGGGGTTCCGGCTATCCGGTCGTGCCCCGCCGCGCGGCCTGCAACAGCAGGATCATCGCCACAGCCGAGGCGGCCACCAGCACGGCCGTCCAGGTGACCGACTCCAGCCGCCCGCGCCGCCGCACGTGCGACATCATGTCCCGTCCCCCGCCCGCTCCCGCCCGGGGCAGGCGAACAGCGCCGCCCACTCCTCCGGCCCGGCGATGCGGTGGGTGTGCGCCGACACCGCGCGGCTCTCGTACGACCAGCCGCCCGGGGTGTCCGCCAGCACCCGCACATGCACCGGATCGTGGTAGGCCGGTGGCGGCAGACAGCCGCGCATCCCGCGCAGTATCGCCGGAACGTCCCGCCCGACCAGCACCCCGTACTCCACCCCGGCCACCGCCCGCGGCGCCTCCGGCCGCAGCGTCCAGCACAGCCGGTACCACCGCTCCCCCACACCCTCAGCGGCCTCCCCGGCCGGGGCGGTCACCCGTCCCTCGTCCGCCGGGTGGCAGCCGCACCCGCACACCAGGTGCCGCAGCCCCGGCACCCCGCTCTCCCGCGCCGGGAAGTCCCCGCACTCGCCGTGCCGCCCGATCGCGCACGGCGCCGACCGGTACTCCTCCGCCCCGCTCACCGCGCTCCCCCGGCCGTGCGCAGGTGAATGTTCCGGGTATCCACATCCAGCCCCACCGTCGCCAGCCACAGCACCCGCCGCCTGCGCTGCCGCACGGCCCGCTCGTACGCCGCCCAGTACGGCCGCACCAGCGCCGACTCCTCCCCCGTCAACGCTCCGCCCTGCTCCCGGCTGTACGGCGAGCACCGAACGGGCACGCGCCCGGCCGCGGACGTACGGCCGGCAGCCGTCGGGCACCCGGACGGCGGTGCCGCCGCCCTCCGGTGCCGCCCGGAGGGCGGGAACATCCGGACCAGAAGCCGCAGAAGGGCAAGGCTGCACGCCCGGCCCAGGGCACCCCCTGTAGGGTTCCCCACTGTCATCAACTCCTTGGAAGTTGGTGGCCACGCCCCCGGACCGTTCCAGCGGTCGCGGGGGTCCTTCATATGGTGAGCGTACACCTAGCATACCTAGCATGCTAGGCAGAGCATGTCTCGCAGCGATAACCACACCGTGCTTACCGTGACCCAGTGATCGACTACGCGTCTGACGTGCCGCGATGGAAGCAGGTGGCCGATGTGATCCGAGCCCGGATCACCGATGGCACCTATCCGCCACGCAGTCGCGTACCGTCCGTGATCCAGTTGCAGTCCGAGTTCGGAATCGCGCAGGCCACGGCACAGAAGGTTCTCTCCCGACTACGGGATGAAGGTGCGACGTACACAGTGCCGGGGCTTGGCTCGTTCGTGGCCGAGCAGCCGACGGCGGGCAGCGAGAGCGAACAAGACTGAGGCATCAGACGACGCGGTGCTCTCCCCGCAGGGCGGGCTCGTCGCCGTTCCAGTAGACGTGCGCCTGACCGGGGACGCCTCCCACCGCATCCCGACCCGCCACCGGGGTCAGCACGGGTCGGAGTGCGAGGTGGGGCGGTGCCGAGTGCACCACCTCTGCGCCTACGGCAACCCCGCGCCTGCTCCCCCGCGCACGCGGACGACCTGCCCACCCGCAGCAGATTCACGGGCACGGCCCCACGCGAGTGAGCGCGTTCAACCTGAGCCGACCGCCCCCGGAAACGAGTGGCTGCGCTGCTCCGCCCGGTGCGGATCGGTATCCAGTGGGACCCTGGCGCGAGCGGTCAGGGAGACGTTTGCGGTTCTACCCGAACCGGCTGCCGGACACGGGGCGCAGACGGGCGACGGCGGAAGGGGACGGGGAGGGGCGGTTGGTCTGGACACCTGGGGTCCCCCATGCCGAAGGCAAGGGGAGTTATTTGCGGCCAATGAGAGGGCGACAAAGCGTGACGCGGCAACGGCCGTAAATAATGCCGTCCAGACCGACCGCCCCGGACCGGCCCCGCCCCAGTCGGCACCGCACCCGCACCCGCACCCAGAACACCTGGCCCACCGCCGAAAGGACCCTCGTGCCCCAGTCCCAAAACGGTGCCCGGTCCGAGGCGCTCAGGCCCACGCTCGAATCGACGACCCTGCTGGTCGCGGCTGTCATCGTCCACGACAGGGCCACTGACCGGATCGTCCTGCTCCAGCGCGGCCCCCGGTCCGCGTTCGCCCCGGGCCTGTGGGACCTCCCCACCGGCAAGAGCGAACCGGACGAGCCCGTCACCGGGACCGCCGTACGCGAGCTGCGCGAGGAGACCGGCCTGACCGTCGAACCCGATTCCCTGCACGCCGTCCACCTGGTCCACGGCTCCCCGCGGCCCACCGCACCCAACGGCTTCCTCACCGTCGTCTTCGCCGCCCACGAGTGGGCCGGCGAGCCGGACAACCGGGAGCCCGAGAAACACGCCCAGATTCGCTGGTTCGATACGGCCGCCCTGCCCGGCAACCTCGTGCCCTCCAACGCCCGCGCTCTCCGCGCCTACCTCAACGACAACGGCACCGGGCTCTCCCTGCACGGCTGGGACGGCCGACCCGGCGACACCACCCACGCCGGACGGCCCGTCAGCCGTCCCCGGGCAACGAAACACGTCGAGGCCCCTCCCGCTGATCTCCAGTTCCACTGACGGACGGAACGGACCCGATCACCGGCGATCGGCCGCGGCGGGGTGTGCGCGACAGGTCCACCGCTCCGCGCTCCTCTTTCGGGTGAGGGCACCAGGGCAAGTTTCAAAGTAGTTTCAAAGTCATGAGTACCGAGAACGCAGCCGTGAACTTCTCCGAGCTGGTGAACAGGAACAAGCAGACGCTTGCCCGACTCAAGGAATCGCCGAGGCTGCTCCTGCATCGCAGAGACGGCGAGGATCTGGTCCTCACCACCGCGGCGCGGGCCGAGCAGGATCAGACCGTGGTGTCGGCAGCCACCCGGATGCTGGCCTCGCTGGCCCGCCGGGAGCCCGGCGGCATGGAACTGCTCCTCGGCATACTGCCGGACGTCTTCCCCTGGGTTCGTTTCCTGCCCGAGCCCGATCTCCACGCCTTCACCGTCGAGCTGGTCGACACCATGCGCGCCGCCGACTCGCTCGGGAACAGCGCGTCCGTCGCCCAGTTGCTCATCACCTGGCAGCACACCGCCGAGGTGCACTCCGACCCCGAGCTGCTGGCCGCACTGACCAGGGATCACGCCGAGGACTACGGCCCGGCAACGAACCCGCGGGATGTCGCATGACCGGCACGCCGCCCAGAGCGTGAACGGCAGAAACGACGAAGACCCCGACCGGCCATGAAGACCGACGGGATCTCGTCAACTGCTCCCAAGCGAACGCGAGAGCAGCCGGATGTTGTGGACCTGAGGGGATTTGAACCCCTGACCCCCTCGATGCGAACGAGGTGCGCTACCGGACTGCGCTACAGGCCCCTGCAACGGGTGAAACCCTAGCATCCTCACCGCCGTGCGCGGAAATCCGTTCCGCGCTGGTCATGCCCCGGACCGGCGCCGGAGAGGGGTTGGGCGGGCGGGTCACTCGTTGGCGGCGCGCGGGCGGTCCTCGTCGGCGTACTGGTCGAACAGCGGGGTCTGGCTGCGCCGGGAGGAGGAGCGGTCGGACCGGCTCCGGTCGGACCGGCCGGACGGCGCGGCGGGCGCCTGGGCGGAGGTCGGAGTCTGAGCCGGGGCCGGCGTCGGGGCCGTGGCGGAACGGGCCGAGCTCCAGGCGTCCGGGGCGTCCAGGTCCACGCCGCCGGCGGTGCGCGGGGCGACCGGGGCGTTGACGTAGGTGGGCAGCGGTACGGGGGTGGGCTCCCAGCCGCCGTCCGCCGAGCCGGGGGCGCGCTCGCGCCGCTGGGAGTCGACCCACTCGGCGTGGTCCGTCTGCTCCACCAGGGCCCGCCGCTCGGCGGCGGCCCTCGGGTCGGTGTCGGGAACGGGCGCGGGCGCGGGCGCGGCCTCGGCCCCGGCCCCGGCCCCGGACTTCGGCTGCGACTTCGGAGCGGCCGGCGGCGCGGCGGCGCGGTTCTCGCGCAGCCGGCGGGCGGCGGCCTCGGCACGGCGGCGGTCCATGACGACGACGAAGCGGCGGCGCTCCTGGGCGCGCAGATGGGCGATGTACGCGCTCAGCAGCCCGGCCGGGATCGCCGGGGCCCACAGGAAGGCGACCCCGCCGACCGCCGCGACGACCGCGCCGAGCGTGAAGGCGAGGAAGAGCCCCATGGTGGTGCGGCGGCGGCGGGCCAGCAGCCTGGCCCGCTTCCGGCGGCCGGAGTCGTCGGCGCGGTCGTCGCGGTCACCGCGGCCGGTACCTCCGGCACGCTCCGGGTGCGGGCGCACCTGGGTGGGGGCCTCGGCGCGGGTGATCGCCGTGCGGGAGAGGATCTCGTGGTGCTCGGTCACGGGGTCGGCGAGGGCACGCACGTCCACACCCGCCACACCGTCGGCGGGCAGGCTCGTGGCGTCGTCGTCGGTGACCGCCCCGCTGACCGCGAGGTCGCCCTCCTCGCGCCCGGCCGCCTCCAGCTCCCTGGCGCAGCGGCGCTCCATGGCCGCTCGGCCGGAGAGCAGCCGGATGGCGGTGCCGAAGCGCTCCGTCGGACGGGCTTCGTTGAGCTCGTCCTGCCGACGGAGCCACATCGGCACGAGGTAGGCGGCCCAGGCCCCGACGATGACTGCGTAGATGAGGCCGCTGCTGCTCACCCCCCACACGGTAGAGGGATTTCCCGGGAGCGATAGGCCAATTGGCGCGGTGTGTCGCACGATCTGGCTGATATCCCTACCGTTTTTTGCGTTTGTCGGATCACTTTTCCGCAATTATGTACGACGAGTAATCAGCGGGTCGCCGCCGGACAGGAAAATCGAACATTTATTTTATTTTCGTGGCGCACCTGGTCTGGACCTCCGGTGCCAGCGGTCCAGCAGCCCCTCGGGGACGTCCTCCGTCGTCAGCGCGTACACCAGATGGTCCCGCCAGGCGCCGTCGATGTGCAGATAACGCGGCCGGAGCCCCTCCTCCCGGAATCCGAGTTTCTCCACCACCCGGCGGCTCGGTCCGTTCTCGGGACGGATGCAGACCTCGATCCGGTGCAGTCCGACCGTGCGGAAACAGTGGTCCACGGCGAGCGCGACGGCCGTCGGCATCACCCCGCGCCCGGCCACCTCGTGATCGACCCAGTAGCCGATATGGCCCGAGCACATCGACCCCCAGGTGATCCCGGCGACCGTCAGCTGGCCGGCCAGCCGCCCCTGGTGGTCGACGACGAACGGCAGCATCCGGCCCGCCTGCGCCTCCGCCCGCAGATGGCGCACCATCTGCCGGTACGTCGGGCGACGCGGCGGCAGCCGGCCGGGCAGGGCGGGCGGGACGGTGGCCTCCCAGGGGCGCAGCCACTCACGGTTCCGGTGGTTGACCTCGCGCCAGGCGCGGTGGTCGCGCAGCCTTATGGGGCGGAGGGCGACATCCCCGTCCGCCAGCTCGACCGGCCAGAACGCGTTCAGCTCTGGTCCTTCCTGGGGTGGTCCCCGCCGTGGAGCTGGTCCACGGCGTGCACCAGCAGCTTCTCCAGGACGGCCAGCCCGTCGCGCACACCGCCGGCGGAGCCGGGGAGGTTGACGATCAGTGTGGTGCCCGCGACGCCCGCGGTGCCGCGCGACAGCGCGGCGGTGGGGACCTTGGCGAGTCCGGCCGCGCGGATCGCCTCGGGGATGCCGGGGATCTCGTGGTCCAGTACGGAGCGGGTCATCTCCGGGGTGCGGTCGGTCGGGGAGATACCGGTGCCGCCGGTGGTGAGCACCACGTCGTAGCCGCCGGCGACCGCCTCGCGCAGCACCCCGGCCACCGGCTCGCCGTCCGGGACGACGCGCGGCCCGTCGGTGGCGAAGCCCAGTCCCGCCAGGGCCTCGGCCAGCAGCGGCCCGGTGGTGTCGGCGTAGACGCCCGCGGCGGCGCGGTTGGAGACGGTGACGGCCAGGGCGCGGCGGACGGGGGCCGGGGAGCCCGGGTTCACGACCGGCTCCAGTCCCCGGAGGCGCCCCCGGTCTTCTCCTCCACCCGCACGTCCGTGATGACGGCGCCCTTGTCCACCGCCTTGACCATGTCCACGACGGTGAGGGCCGCCACCGACACGGCCGTCAGCGCCTCCATCTCCACGCCCGTGCGGTCGGTGGTGCGCACCGTCGCCGTGATCTCCACCGCGTCGTCCGCCACCACCAGGTCCACCTTGACCCCGGAGAGCGCCAGCGGGTGGCACAGAGGGACGAGGTCGGGGGTGCGCTTGGCGCCCATGATCCCGGCGATCCGGGCGGTGGCCAGCGCGTCGCCCTTCGGTACGCCCGCGCCGCGCAGCAGCTCCACCACACGCGGCGCGACGAGCACCCGGCCGGTGGCGCGGGCGGTGCGGGTGGTGACGTCCTTGGCCGAGACGTCGACCATCCGGGCGGCCCCCGTCTCGTCGACGTGGGTGAGGCGCCCGGCCGGGCCGGGCGGACTGGCGGTGGGGTTCCCCTGCTGCGCGCTGCTCATCACTCTCCTGTGCGGCGATCCGTTCCGGTCGGTCGCCGGTCAATTGCCGAACACCTGTCGGACAACTGTCGGACAGGTGTCAGACAACTGCCGAACGACAACCGACAACGGTACCCGCAGGCGCCGGTGGCGGTCGGCTCACTCCAGGAGCACGACCTCCAGTTCGTCGCCCCGGGCTACCCCGGTGGTCTGCTCGGGTACCACGATCAGCGCGTCGGCACGCGCCAGGGAGGCCGTCAGATGGGAACCCGCGCCGCCGGCCGGGCGTACCGTGCCGGTCTTCTCACCGGGGGCCGGCGGGGTGTAACGGCCGCGCAGGAACTGCCGTTTGCCGTCGGGTGAGGTGAGCGGCCCGTCGCACTCGACGCGGGCGCGGACCGTCGGGCGGGAGACGGGCTCCAGCCCCATCAGGGTGCGCAGGGCGGGACGGACGAACAGCTCGAAGGAGACGTAGGAGCTGACCGGGTTGCCGGGGAGGGCGAACAGCGGGGTGCCGTCGGGGCCGACCAGGCCGAAGCCCTGCGGCTTGCCGGGCTGCATCGCCAGCCGGCGGAACTCCACACCGCGGGCGGGGGTACGGGCGGGGGCGGAGGCGGCCTCGGATCCCTCGGCGGCGTCGGTGGCGGCGGCGGTGGCGGCGGGCTCGGCGGAGTCTCCGTCTCCGTGCTCGTGCTCGTCCCCGGGGCGGACCGGTTCGGCGCCGCCCAGCGCCGTACCCGCCAGATCGGACAGCGCCTCCTTCACCACGTCGTACGCCCCCACGCTCACCCCGCCGCTGGTGACGACGGCGTCGGCGCGCACCAGCTGGTCCTCGATCACCTCGCGCAGCGCGGGCGCGTCGTCGGCCACCGCGCCGACGCGGTAGGCGATGGCGCCCGCGGCCCGGGCGGCGGCGGTCAGCGCGAAGCTGTTGGAGTCGTGGATCTGCCCGTGGCCCAGCGGCGAGCCGGGCGGGACCAGTTCGCTGCCGGTGGAGAGCACCACCACGCGCGGGCGCGGCCGTACGGTGACGGTGCCTTGGCCGATGGCGGCCAGCAGGCCGATCTGCGCCGGGCCCAGCACGGTGCCTGCGGTCAGCGCGACCGAACCGGCGCGTACGTCGCTGCCCTTGTCCCGCACGTACTGCCGGGCCTCGGCCGGCCGGTGGACACGGACCCCGCCGCCCGCCCCGGACGGGTCGGCGCGGTGAGCGGCCATGGCCTCGGCGGGGCCGCCGCCGGTACCGCCGTCGGTCCACTCCACGGGGACGACGGCCTCGGCGCCGGGCGGCAGCGGGGCGCCGGTCATGACCCGGGCCGCCTGGCCCGGGCCGACCTCCGGCGCCCGCCCGGTGCCCGCGGCCACGTCCCCGACGACCCGGAGCACCGCCGGGTCGTCCTCGCTCGCCCCGGCCACGTCGGCGACCCGCACGGCGTAGCCGTCCATGGAGCTGTTGTCGAAGGGGGGCAGGGAGACGGGCACCAGGACGTCCTCGACGAGGACGCAGCCCTGGGCGTCGAGCAGTTGCAGCTCGATCGGCTCCAGCGGCCGCACCGACCGCAGGATGTCGGCCAGGTGCTCGTCGACGGACCAGGTCTCGCTCAAGTCCTACAGCTCCTTGTTCACGAAGTCGCTCAGCCAGGCCCGGAACTCCGGGCCGAGGTCCTCGCGTTCGCACGCCAGCCGGACGATGGCCCGCAGGTAGTCGGCGCGGTCGCCGGTGTCGTAGCGGCGGCCCTTGAAGACCACGCCGTGCACCGGCCCGCCGATGGCGGGATCGGCGGCCAGCGCCTGGAGGGCGTCGGTGAGCTGGATCTCGCCGCCGCGGCCGGGCTCGGTCCGGCGCAGCACGTCGAAGACGGCCGGGTCCAGGACGTAGCGGCCGATGACGGCCAGATTGCTGGGCGCGGCCTCGCGGGACGGCTTCTCCACCAGGTCGGAGACCTTCACCACGTCGTCGTCGCCGGTGGGCTTGGCGACGGCGCAGCCGTAGAGGTGGATGTTCTCCGGCTCGACCTCCAGCAGCGCGACGACACTGCCGCCGTAGGCGGCCTGCACCTCGATCATCCGGGACAGCAGCGGGTCGCGCGGGTCGATCAGGTCGTCGCCGAGGAGGACGGCGAAGGGCTGGTCGCCGACGTGCGGGGCGGCGCACAGCACGGCGTGGCCCAGGCCCCTGGGGTCGCCCTGGCGCACGTAGTGGATGGTGGCCAGGTCGGTGGACTCCTGGACCCGGGTGAGCCGGTCCTCGTCGCCCTTGCTCCGCAGCACCTCCTCCAACTCGTAGTTGCGGTCGAAGTGGTCCTCCAGGGGACGCTTGTTGCGGCCGGTGACCATGAGGACGTCGGGGAGCCCGGCGGTCACGGCCTCCTCCACCACATACTGGATCGCGGGCTTGTCGACGACAGGCAGCATCTCCTTGGGAGTCGCCTTCGTGGCCGGCAGGAACCTGGTACCGAGCCCGGCGGCCGGGACGACGGCCTTCGTGATCCGTGCACGTGAGGTAGTCATGTCAGCACCATATCCGTTGGCCGGACGCACAACCCGCAGGTCCGGCAGGCCCGCCGCGATCCACGGCCGGCCGTCCGCGGGCGGTCCCGCGGAAGGGGAGAAACGGGGAGAGGGAGCGATCACCATGGGTGAGGGCAGCGGCGGAGGCGGTACCGGGGAGGGCACCGCGGGAGGTGGCCGTGCCGGTGCCGCCGCGGACAAGCGCGCGCTGCGGCGCGCCCTGCTGGCGGCGCGGGCGGCGCTGCCCCAGGAGGAGCTGCGGCGGGCCGCCGGGGCGGTCGTCCGGCACGCCCTGGGGCTGGCCGAGCTGACCGGCGCGCGCGCCGTGGCGGCGTACGTCCCGGTCGGCCGCGAGCCGGGGGGCCCGGAGCTGCTGGACGCGCTGCGCGGGCGCGGCGTACGGGTGCTGCTGCCGGTGCTGCTGCCCGACGACGACCTGGACTGGGCGGTGTACGAGGGCCCCGGCTCCCTGGCGCGGGCCGGCCGGGGGCTGCTGGAGCCCACCGGCCCCCGGCTGGGCCCGGACGCGGTCACGGCGGCCGGTGCCGTACTGCTGCCGGGGCTGGCGGTGGACCGGCGCGGGACGCGGCTGGGACGGGGCGGCGGCAGCTACGACCGGGGGCTGGCCCGTGTCGAGTCCGCCGGTGCCGCCCCGGCCCGGGTGGTGCTGCTCCACTCCGGCGAGCTGCTGGCGGCCGAGGTGCCCGCCGAGCCCCACGACCGGCCGGTGCACGCCGCGGTGACCCCCGAGGGGGTGCACCGCTTCACGGCGTGACCCGGGCGTCCGCGTCCGGCCGGGGCTCGGGGACGAGGGCCGTCAGGGCTCGGGGGTGAGGGCCATCTTGTCCTCGGTGGCCTTCTCCACGGCTTCCTCGCCGAACGGCCAGTCCAGCATCTCGCCGTCGGCCCACAGGTCCGTCTGGTCGATGTAGTTCGAGTGGTAGGCGTGGCCGGAGGCGCCGGTGAGGTTGATCCAGCGGGACTCGTCGAGCCTGGCCATGTTGACCACCATGCGCATCGACGGCACCCAGACCACCTGGTAGCCGCCTGCCGCGTTCCAGCCGGTGGCGTTGACGGCCGCCTCGCCGCCGCCCAGGTTCCACGGGCCGCGGTTGAGCAGGTGCTGGACGAAGCCCGGGCCCTCGGTGCCCAGCGTCTGGTTCTTCAGCATCAGCCGGTGCAGGCGGCCCCAGCTCCAGGTGTCGATGTCCTTGCCGAGCTTGGTGGTGAGTTCCCAGCGGGCGTCCCGCAGGGCGTCGGCCAGCAGCTCGTCCCGGTCGCCCGCGCCGGTCTCGTACCGGCTGCCGGGGGTCCACCAGCCGCTGTCGGGCTTCTCCAGCAGGTTGTACACGACCTCGTACCAGCGGTCGCCGCCGTCCGGCTGTGCGGACTCCGGGGCCCGCATGCCGCACTCGCGGACGGTGCGGACGGTGCCGTCGAGGTCCTCGACGGGGCCGGAGTCGTCGGCCGGGCGGACGCGCAGGCACTCGCCCTCGACCCGGACCTCCTTGGGGAGCTTGTTGCCGAAGGAGAGCTTGAGGAGGTTGCGCCACACGCCGTTGAAGTAGGCGGCGGGGGCCGAGTCGGCGTCCTGGGTGTAGTCCCAGCCCTCCAGCAGTTCCTGGGCCTCGCGGACGTAGGGGTCCTTGACGTCGATCCTCAGCAGGTGGGGCACCAGGATCTTGGCTATCTCGCTGCTGTTGTCCAGCTGCATGGTGGCCATGTCCTCGGTGGAGACCCTGCCGCCCTCCTTGATCTTCGACTGGATGAGGTCCTCGATCCGCCGGCTGCGCGCGCCGTAGCCCCAGTCCTCGGTGAGCAGGTAGGGGTACTTCTCGGCGTCGACGACGGCCTGGTTGGCGGTGACGATGTAGCCGCGCTCGGGGTTGTACTCCCAGGGCAGTTCGTCCTGCGGGATGTAGCCGGTCCACTCGTGGTCCGGGTCCCAGCCGGGCGCCGGGTAGCGGCCGTCACCCTTGCCGCGGACCGGGATGCGGCCGGGGGCCTGGTAGCCGATGTTGCCCTCGGTGTCGGCGTAGAGCAGGTTCTGGGAGGGGACGGCGAAGTCGGCGGCGGCGGCGCGGAACTCCTCGAAGTCCCCCGCCCGGTTGAGCTTGAAGACGGCGTCCATGGTGTTGGACGGCTCCAGCGCGGTCCAGCGCAGCGCGACGGCGTAGCCCTTGCCGCGGTCGGGTGCCCGGTCGCCGACGGGGGCGTGGTCGCCGACGGTGCCCAGTTCCGCGCTGCGGTCGGAGACGATCGGGCCGTGGCGGGTGGAGCGGACGGTGATGGTGCGGTCCTTGCCGCCGGCGACCTTGATGGTCTCCTGGCGGGTCTCGTACGGGATCCGCTTTCCGTCGTAGACGTACTTGCCGTCCTCGATCTTCTCCAGGTACAGGTCGGTGACGTCGGCGCCGAGGTTGGTGAAGCCCCAGGAGATGTCCTGGTTGTGGCCGATTATCACGCCGGGCATGCCGGAGAAGGTGAAGCCCGCGACGTCGAAGGGGCAGGCCTCGCCGACCTCGTTGCAGTGCAGGCCCATCTGGTACCAGATGGAGGGCAGTTGCGGGGCCAGGTGCGGGTCGTTGGCCAGCAGGGGCTTGTCGGTGGTCGTGTGCTTGCCGTGGACGACCCAGGAGTTGGAGCCGATGCCGTTGCCGTTCGGGCCGAGCAGGGCGGGGAGCCGGTCGAGGACGTCGGAGAGACCGGTGAGCTGCGTCCGTACGCCGTCGGGGGATCCGGCGCCCTGGGTGCCGGTGCCGGTGCCGGTGCCGTCGGCGGATCCCTCCGTACCCTCGCCGGTGTCCCCGTCGGCCTCCCCGCCGGAAGGGGCCTCGCTCCCGGGGTCGAACGCCTCCTGGGCGGGGTCCACCGCGCCCTCCCGCACGATCGGCTTGTTCCGCTCGTACGGGTAGTCCGGGTACAGCTCCTCGATCTGCCGCTCCTCCAGCCGGCCGGCGAGGAGGGCGCGGTCGATCTCGTCCTGCATGTTGCCGCGCAGGTCCCAGGCCATGGCCTTGAGCCAGGCGACGGAGTCCACCGGCGTCCACTTCTGCGGCGTGTAGTCGTTGACGAAGCCGAGGGCGGCGTACTCCAGGGAGAGTTCCGCGCCGCCGCGCTCCGCGAGGTAGGAGTTGACCCCCTCCGAGTACGCCAGCAGGTACTCCTTCGTCGTCTTCGACAGCTTGCTCTCGTACTCCTCCTCCGCCACCTTCCGCCAGCCCAGGGTGCGCAGGAAGGCGTCGGTCTCGACCTGGTCCTCGCCGAACATCTCCGACAGCCGGCCGGCCGTCAGGTGCCGCCGCACGTCCATCTCCCAGAAGCGGTCCTGGGCGTGGACGTAGCCCTGGGCGCGGAAGAGGTCCTCGGCGCTGTCGGCGTAGAGCTGGGGTATGCCGTGGCCGTCGCGCTTGACGGTCACCGGGGCGGACAGGCCGTCCAGCTGGAGCGAACCGGTCGTCTGCGGGAAGGAGGCGCGGACGGTGTCCACGCCCCAGTACGTCCCGTAGCCGAGACCCGCCACGAGCAGCAGCACGACTGCGATCACGGAGAAACGGGCGCGTCGTGAGGTCTTCTTGGCGGGCATCGCTGTCCTTCGCGGGCAGGGTGGGACCAGGAGTGCTGGAGCAACCATAGGACGAGACGGGCCCCGGACCGGCAGGGAGCCCGGGCAACAAAGCCGCAACCTTCAAGCAATGGTAAATTGTTAGGCAGGCAAATGACTTTCGGCGGCCGGAGTCCGGCCGTTTCGTCCCCTGTGTCCGCTTCGCACGTCCGTCCCGCACGCCCGCTCCGGTACGCCCGCCCGTACGCACGGAAGGACCCGCCCTCTGACTGTCGACCGCCTCAACGAACTCATGCTGCTCGGCTCGCTCGTCCTGCTCGTCGCCGTCGCGGCGGTCCGACTCTCCTCGCGCA
This sequence comes from Streptomyces carminius, assembly GCF_002794255.1. Taxonomy (GTDB): domain Bacteria; phylum Actinomycetota; class Actinomycetes; order Streptomycetales; family Streptomycetaceae; genus Streptomyces; species Streptomyces carminius. Next base: position 41,121 of record NZ_PGGW01000050.1, on the reverse strand, counting down.
CCGGCCTGCCCAGTCTGCTGATCTACCTGGGGCTCGGCATCGCCCTGGGGGAGAACGGGCTGGGCATCAGTTTCGACGACGCCGAACTGACCCAGGTACTCGGCTACGCCGCGCTCGTGGTGATCCTGTCCGAGGGCGGGCTGAGCACCAAGTGGCGCGACATCCGCCCGGTCGCCTCCTCCGCCGCCGTACTCGCCACCGTGGGGGTCTGCATCAGCGTCGCGGTCACCGCGGCGGGCGCCCACTACCTGGTGGGGCTGGACTGGCGGCTGGCACTGATCATGGGTTCGGTCGTCTCCTCGACCGACGCGGCGGCGGTCTTCTCGGTCCTGCGCCGGCTGCCGCTGCCCAGGCGGCTGGCCGGGACCCTGGAGGCGGAGTCCGGGTTCAACGATCCCCCGGTGGTCATCCTGGTCGTCGCCTTCTCGATGGCCGGGCCGGTGGACTCCTGGTACGTCCTCCTGGGGAACATCGCGCTGCAGCTGGCCATCGGCCTCGTGGCCGGGATCGTCGTCGGCAAGATCGGCGAGTACGGACTGCGGCACGTGGCCCTGCCGGCCTCGGGCCTGTACCCGATCGCGGTGCTGGCGCTGTGCGTCCTGGCGTACGCCGGGGGCACCCTCGCACAGGGCAGCGGCTTCCTGGCGACCTACATCTGCGGGATCGTCCTGGGCAACGCCAGGCTGCCGCACCGGCCGGCCACCCGCGGCTTCGCGGACGGCATGGCGTGGATGGCGCAGATCGGGCTGTTCGTCCTGCTCGGACTGCTGGCGACCCCGGCGGAGCTGCTGGACGACTTCGGGGCCGCCCTGGTCATCGGCCTGGTGCTGACCCTGGTGGCCCGGCCGGTGTCGGTCGTGCTGTGCACCCTGCCCTTCCGGCTGCCCTGGCGGGCACAGGCGCTGATGTCGTGGGCGGGGCTGCGCGGCGCCGTACCGATCATCCTGGCGACGATCCCCATGTCCTCCCCCGGGCGGGACAGCGACCGGATCTTCAACATCGTCTTCGTCCTGGTCGTCGTCTTCACCCTGATCCAGGGGCCGACCCTGCCCTGGGCCGCCCGGAAGCTGGGACTGGGCGGGAACGAGGAGGCGATGGACCTGGAGATCGAGTCGGCCCCGCTGGAGCGGCTGCGCGGCCATCTGATCTCGGTCGGCATCCCGCGGGGATCGCGGATGCACAACGTGGAGGTCGGCGAGCTCCGGCTGCCGAAAGGAGCCGCGGTCACCCTGGTCGTGCGGGGGGACAGCAGCTTCGTGCCGGGGCCGACGACCGTCCTGCGGTACGGCGACGAGTTGCTGGTGATCGCCACCGACGAGGTGCGCGAGGCCGCCGAGCGGCGGCTGATGGCCGTGGGGCGCGGCGGCAAGCTGGCGGGCTGGCTGGGATCGGCGGGCAGTACGGCGCTGGGGGGCTCCCGGCGCTGAGGCGCCCGGCCGCCCGTTCGTCTGTCTGTCTGCCCACCGCCCGCCTGCCCACCGGCGGGCGGTGGGTTAACCTGAAATCCGACTTCGTCCGACTTCCGGAGCTCCGACTCCGCCTGATGCAGGGCTGACGCGACCGCCCGGCCGTCCGGCAGCACGCCGCGCCCGCGGTTCCCGCGTGAGAGGACAGCCCTCGGCCGGCCCCGCGCGGCCGCCGTACGCCCGCCGTACGGCGCCCGGGGGCGCGCTACCAGGCGGCAGAAAGGTCAGGTCGTGACCACCACGGTCACTTCCTCGGTCAACCCTGAGCCGGATCCCCCCGGCACGTCCGACGGCTCCTCCCGGAGCCCCTCCCGCAGGGCCGGCTACCGGGAGCTGCTGCGCACCCCCGGCGCCTGGACGTTCCTGGTGCCCGGCTTCCTGGCCCGCCAGCCGTTCGCGATGCTGACCCTGGGCATCGTGCTGCTGGTCGAGGACACCACCGGCTCGTTCGGCGCGGCGGGCACGGTGTCCGCGACCGCCGGGGTCGCGATGGCCCTGTGTGCGCCGCGCGCCGGACGGCTCGCCGACCGTTTCGGCCAGCGCGCCGTCCTGCTGCCCGGCATCGCGCTGCACGCCGTCTCCGTCGCCCTGCTGACCTCGCTGGCCCTGTCCGGGGCCCCGCTGTGGGCGCTGCTGGTGACGGCCGTGCCGGCCGGCGCCTCGGTGCCGCAGGTCGGCCCGATGGTGCGGGCCCGCTGGGCGCACCTGCTGCGGGACCGCCCCGGGACGCTGCCGACGGCGGCGGCGCTGGAGTCGGTCACCGACGAGCTGACCTTCGTCCTCGGCCCGGTGCTGGCGACGGCGCTGTGCACCGGGGTGCATCCGGCCGCCGGGCTGGCCGCGGAGGGGGTCCTCACCGTCGTCGGCGGACTGCTCTTCGCGGCGCGGCGCCGTACCCAGCCCCCGGTCCAGCGCCGCGCCCGGGTCACCGCGGACAGCGGGGGTGCCGGGGGTGCCGCGGGCACCGGGACGGACGGCGGCCCGCACGCCTCGGCGCTGTCGGTGCCGGGCGTACGGGTGCTGATCGTCGCCTTCCTGGGCGTCGGCGCGGTGTTCGGCGGCATGCAGGTGTCACTGGCCGCCTACACCGAACACATCGGGCAGCCGGACCTCAACGGCGTGCTGTACGGGATCTTCGCGGCGGGCAACATGCTGGCCGGCCTCGGCTACGGGGCGCTGACCTGGCGGTCGTCCCCGCGACGGCGGCTGCTGGTCTCGTACGGGCTGCTGGTGCTGGCCACCGCGCCGCTGTGGGCGGTGGACTCGGTGGTGCCGCTGGCCGTTCTCGGGCTGCTGGCCGGCGCGGGCATCGGGCCGAGTCTGATCACGGGTTTCACGCTGGTGGAACGGCTGACCCCGCCGACCGTCCGCACCGAGGCGTTCACCTGGCTGACCGGGGCGGTCGCGCTGGGGCAGGCCGGGGCGGCCACGGCGGCCGGGCAGCTGGTGGACGGCTTCGGGACGAACGCCGGGTTCGCGGTGCCGCCGCTGGTCACCGCGCTCGCGCTGGTGATCGTCGCGGTGCTGCGCGGGCGGCTGGTCCCGGCGGCACCGGACACCCCGGTGGTGAAGGGACCGGTCCCCTCCCGCCCGTCCCGTCCGGGGCCCGTCCGGGACGGGCGGGAGGACTCCGGGCAGGACTCCGGACGGGGGACGCGGAGGGGGTGACGGCACGTGGCGAGGGTCACCGTCGGCCGTCCGCAGTGGACTAAGCCGCCGGAATGCTGCACCATGGTGCGTCGTTAGCACTCCACAGGTAAGAGTGCCAGGAGGAGCAAGTGCCGACCTATCAGTACCAGTGCACCGAGTGCGGCGAGGGCCTGGAAGCGGTTCAGAAGTTCACCGACGACGCGCTCACCGAGTGCCCGAGCTGCGAGGGACGCCTGAAGAAGGTGTTCTCGGCGGTCGGCATCGTCTTCAAGGGCTCCGGCTTCTACCGGAACGACAGCCGCAGCTCCTCGTCCGGCAGCTCGGCTTCGTCGTCGTCTTCGTCTTCCTCGGCTTCCTCGGCTTCGTCGTCGTCCTCGGCCGAGAAGAAAAGCGACAGCTCGTCGTCTTCTTCCTCGTCGTCGGGTTCGTCGTCGTCCTCGTCGTCGGGTTCGTCGGGCGGCTCGTCCTCCAAGGCGGGTTCGACGGCGGCCTGAGGCGGCGCGTCCCCACGACACGTCCGGCCCCCGGACGCATCCCGAACGCCACCGACCCCGCCGCGGCCCGGCGGGGTCTCCGGCGTGCCCGCCGGGCGGGCTAGGGTGACGGCCATGACTTCTCAGACAGGAAGCGCTCCGCAGGCGGAGATAGGCGTCATCGGCGGGTCCGGGTTCTACTCCTTCCTGGAGGACGTGACGGAGCTCACGGTGGAGACGCCCTACGGCCCACCGAGCGACTCCCTCTTCCTCGGCGAGGTCGCCGGGCGGCGCGTGGCCTTCCTGCCCCGGCACGGGCGCAAGCACCACCTGCCGCCGCACCGCGTCAACTACCGCGCCAACCTCTGGGCCCTGCGCTCGGCCGGTGTGCGCCAGGTGCTGGGGCCGTGCGCGGTGGGCGGTCTGCGCCCCGAGTACGGGCCGGGCACCCTGGTCGTCCCGGACCAGCTGGTGGACCGTACGAAGTCACGCGTCCAGACCTACTACGACGGCGAGGCACTGTCCGACGGCTCGGTGCCGAACGTGGTGCACCTGACCTTCGCCGACCCCTACTGCGGAGCGGGCCGTACGGCCGCGCTCGCGGCGGCCCGCGGCCGGGGGTGGGAGCCGGTGGACGGCGGCACGATGGTGGTGGTCGAGGGACCGCGCTTCTCGACCCGCGCGGAGTCGCGCTGGCACGCGGCACAGGGATGGTCCGTGGTCGGGATGACCGGGCACCCGGAGGCCGTCCTCGCCCGGGAACTCGCCCTGTGCTACACCTCGATCGCCCTGGTCACCGACCTGGACGCCGGTGCGGAGACGGGTGAGGGCGTCTCGCACGAGGAGGTGCTCGAAGTCTTCGCTCAGAACGTCGGACGGCTGCGCGAGGTGCTCTTCGACGTGGTGGCCGGACTGCCGGTGGAGCGGGAGTGCGGGTGCGCGGGCGCGCTGGACGGCATGGACCCGGGGATCGCGCTGCCGTAGGGACGGCCGGCGTGGAGCCGGCGTGGGGCCGCCGCGGGACGCGTCCTGCGTGGCGTGAGGGGCGTGTGCGGCCCGTGTGGGTGACGGAGTTGTCCACAGCCTGTGGGCTCTCCACAGGGCCCGGCGGACTCGCGCGGAACCGGCCATCGTGAGGGAGTTCCCTCTCCAAGGCGGTGACCGCGGTGTCCTCTTCCCCCTGCCCTTCTCTCCCTTCCGCCTCCCGGCGCTCTTCCTCCCAGCCGTCCTCCTGTCCGCCTCCTTCCTGTCCCGTGCCGGAGTTCGAGCCGGTGCGCGCCGGCCGCGGTCTCCTCGGGTCGCTGCGGACGGCGGGACGGGGCAGGCGCGCGGCGGCCGTCTCCCTCGCCGCGGCCGCCACGGTGGCCGTGGCCTGGATGCCGCGTGGCGGGCCCGGCGGGGAGCCGGCCCCGTCCGCGCTCGGGTCCGCCGCACAACGGGCGCCGGCACCCGCACCACCCGCACCGTCGGCAGCGGCCCGGTCCTCGCCCGGGCACGGCGGTGACACGGCGGCCGAGGTCGAGGCCCCGGTGCGGATTCCGGACGCCGCCGTGGTGCGACTGCTGCGGCCCGGCGACCGGGTGGACGTACTGGCCACCACCGTCGACGACACCACCGCGGGCGTCCCGGCCGGCCGTCCTGCCCGGACCGTCGCCCGGAACGTACGGGTGGCCGCCGTTCCCGGTCCCGGCCCGGACGGCTCCGGCTCCTCCGGTGCGTCCGGTCTCTCCGGTGCCTTTGGTGCCTCCGGCGAGGAAGCCGGGGCGCTGGTGGTGCTCTCGGTGCCACGGCCCGTGGCGGCCCGGCTCGCCGGGGCCGCCGCACACTCCCAACTGGCGGTGACCCTGTGCTGACCTGCGCCGACCGGCCGCTCCCGGGGCCCGCCCCGGACGGATCCCCGGATTGGACAACCGGCGCGGGGGTCATGCAGCGTGTGCTGCGTTCCGTCGGCGAGGGTCGGCGCGCATGTGCAGAGAGGCAGTCCGTTGAGCGAGAAGCAAGGCGTCCTGAACGGGTTCAAGGCCTTCCTGATGCGGGGCAACGTGGTCGACCTGGCCGTTGCCGTCGTCATCGGAGCGGCCTTCACCAAGATCGTGAACTCGGTCGTGGAGGGCGTCATCAACCCGGTGGTGGGCTCCATCGGGCCCAAGGACCTCGACCGCTACCACTCCTGCCTCCAGGGCCCGTGCGAGATCGACGAGTCGACGGGCGCGGTCATCAACGGCATCACGATCAAGTGGGGCACGGTGCTGAGCGCCTCCCTGACCTTCCTGATCACCGCGGCGGTCGTGTACTTCCTCATGATCGTGCCCATGAACAAGCTCAAGAAGCGGCTGGACGCCCTGGACACCGAGGAGGCGGCGGAGATGGCCGCGACACCCGCTCAGAAGAGCGAGGTGGAGCTGCTCGCCGAGATCCGCGACACCCTGGTCGCCCTCCGCGCCGAGCAGGGCCCGGCGGCGGGTGCGGCCGGGCTGGGCCCGCAGCGCGGTGCCCCCGGCGGCCCGGGATTCACCGGCGGCGAGGGCACCGGCCGGGCGTAGTCCCGGACACACCCCGCCGTCCACCCGCGCCCGCACTCGTGCTCGAGCCCGCGCTCGCGCTCGTGCCTCACAGGTGGTGCGGGGGCTTCTCCTCCAGGAAACGGGCCAGGTCGGCCGCGTCGCCACCCGCCGTGTCCGCCCGTTCGCCCCAGCCCCGGTCGCCCCAGCCCCGGTCGGTGTCGTCGTTCGACGGCCGGCTCAGCGGGTCGGTGAAGTCCAGTGCGGAAGCCGGGTCCGCCGGGGCACGGTGCCCGGGGCCGGGAGTGGCGGGGGTGTTCATGCCCCCAGGGTACGGCGGCCCCGGCCCGCCGCCCCGGGAGCGTCGCGGCAGCCGCCTCCGGGGCCGTACCGGGGACCATGGCCCGTATGAACAGCACGGACAGCACGGACGGCACGGACGGCACGGACGGCATGGGCGGCACGGACGGCACGGGGTCCGCGGAGGCCATGGGCCCCCTGGACGCACTGACGGACGTAACGGGGCTGCGGGTCGGCCATGCCCGCTACCGGGGCGACGGCCGGCTGACGGGTACGACGGTGGTTCTCGCGCCGGAGGGCGGGGCGGTGGCCGCGGTGGACGTCCGGGGCGGCGGCCCCGGCACCCGGGAGACCGACGCCCTCGACCCCCGCAATCTGGTGCAGCGCGTCGACGCCCTGGTGCTGACCGGCGGCAGCGCGTTCGGGCTGGATGCGGCCTGCGGGGTCGTGGACTGGCTGGCGGAACGGGGCCGCGGCTTCCGGGTCGGCCCCGAACCGGAGCAGGTGGTGCCGGTGGTTCCGGCCGCGTGCCTCTTCGACCTCGGCCGCGGCGGCTCCTGGCGGGCCCGCCCCGACGCCGCGCTCGGCCGCGAGGCGGCCGGGGCCGCCGACCGTACGGCTCCCGGGAGCCCGGTGCCCCAGGGCTGTGTCGGCGCCGGAACGGGAGCGGTGGCGGGTGGCCTCAAGGGCGGAGTGGGCACCGCGAGCACGGTCCTGCCCTCGGGTACGACCGTGGGCGCGCTGGTCGTGGTCAACGCCGCGGGTTCGGTGCTCGACCCGGCGACGGGTGCGCTCTACGGCGAGCTGTACGGCGGCGGGCGTCCGGCCTTCCCTTCCGCGGCCGAGCACGCCGAGGCGCTGCGCAGGCTGGCAGCCGCCCGGCAGGAGTCCGAGCGCCGTACGGCCGCCTCCGTACGCGCGCCGCTCAACACCACCCTGGCCGTGGTGGCCACCGACGCCGCGCTCTCCCGTGCCCAGGCGCACAAGCTGGCGGGCACCTCCCACGACGGGCTGGCCCGTGCGGTCCGCCCGGTCCATCTGCTCACCGACGGCGACACCGTGTTCGCCCTGGCCACCGGGGCCCGGCCGACGGCCGTACGGGAGGCCGCCGACGGCCCCGCCGCCGGAGGGCCCACCGGGGAGCCCGCCGGGGGCCCCACCGGGTTCGAGGCCGTCGAGGAGTTCAACGCCGTGCTGGCCGCCGGGGCCGACACCCTGACACGGGCGGTGGTGAAGGCGGTGCTGGCCGCGGAGGGCGTGGACGGCCCGGGCGGGGTGTTCCCCGCCTACCGCGATCTCTACAGCCGCCCCCGCCCCCGCTCCTGAGCCGTCCCTCCGGGATCCCCCCGGCACCGGAGGCGGCATCCCACGGGCGCGGCAGAGCCCCGGTCACTCGGGGAGTGCCGGGGCTCTGGCCGTGCGGGTCGTGCTGGTCGGATGCGGGTCTTCCGCCGGGGTGTCTCGGGGGCCGGGGCCGCGCGGCACGGTGCGTTCCGCCGTGCCCCGCCCCGTCACGCCGCCGCGTCGAAGCCCGTGTCACGAGCCATCTTCTTCAGTTCCAGCAGGGCGTGCTTCTCGATCTGGCGAATGCGTTCCCGCGTCAGGCCGTGCTGCTTGCCGACCTCCGTCAGCGTGCGCTCGCGCCCATCCTCGATGCCGTAGCGCGCGCGGATGATGGAGGCGGTGCGGTCGTCCAGGCGCCCGATCATTTCCTCCAGCTCCTCACGCCGCAGCATCACGAGCACGGAGTCCTCCGGCGAGGTCGCGGAGGTGTCCTCCAGCAGGTCGCCGAACTGCGTCTCGCCCTCGTCGTCCACGGACATGTTGAGGCTGACCGGGTCGCGCGCCCAGTCGAGCACGTCCGTGACGCGCTCGGCCGTCGAGCCCAGCTCCTCGGCGATCTCGGCGGGCTCGGGGTCGCGCCCGTGCTCGCGGTTGAACTCCCGCTGCACACGGCGGATCCGGCCCAGCTCCTCCACCAGGTGGACGGGCAGCCGGATCGTGCGCGACTGGTCGGCGATCGACCGTGTGATGGCCTGCCGGATCCACCATGTCGCGTAGGTGGAGAACTTGAAGCCCTTGCGGTAGTCGAACTTCTCGACCGCCCGCACCAGGCCCGCGTTCCCCTCCTGGATCAGGTCCAGCAGCGGCAGTCCGCTGCGGGGGTAGCGCCGTGCGACGGCGACGACCAGACGCAGGTTGGAGCGGATGAAGACGTCCTTGGCACGCTCGCCCTCGGCGACGATCGCCGCCAGCTCCTCCCGGCGCGCGGTCGCGCTCGGCGAGTCCTCCGAGACGGGCTCGACCTCGCCGTCGAGGATCTGCTGGGCGTACACACCCGCCTCTATCGCGAGCGAGAGCTCGACCTCCTTGGCCGCGTCCAGCAGCGGAGTGCGGGCGATCTCGTCGAGGTACATGCCGACCAGGTCCCGGTCCGCGACATCCCCCGAGGACGAGGTACGAGCAGTGCGTGCCTCGCCAGAGCCCTTGCTATCGGCCTGACGACGGGCGACGGCACGGGTTGCCATACGTACTCCCTTACGAGTGGTCTACAACTGGTCGGTGGCGGTTCCGGCCACCCGGCGTCTTCTCAACCGGGTGCCCGCTTCGCTGGAAACAACGACTTCAATCCGGACAGAATTCCCAAGCCGCCCATCGACTTTGTCGATCTTGCGGTATCCTGCGCCGCCGCACGAAGGGGGAGCCTTGTGACGGGGAACGGAGAAGTGCAGGTCAGGGCGGGTGGAGAGGAGGACCTCCCGGAGCTGACCGAGATCTACAACCACTACGTCCGTGAGACACCCATCACATTCGACACCGTTCCCCTCACCGCGGCGGACAGACGTCCCTGGCTGCTCTCCCACCCGATAGACGGCCCGCACCGCCTCCAGGTTGCCCGGGACACGGGGACGGGCCGGGTGCTCGGCTACGCCACCAGCGGCCCGCTCCGCCCCAAGCCCGCCTACTCCACCTCGGTCGAGACCAGCGTCTACCTCTCCCCCACCGCCCGCGGCCGGGGCATCGGCACCCTGCTCTACAAGCACCTCTTCGAGGCCCTGTCCGGCGAGGACGTCCACCGCGCCTACGCGGGCATCGCCCAGCCCAACCCGGCCTCCGTACGCCTCCACACCCGTTTCGGCTTCCGCCACATCGGCACCTACGGGGAGGTGGGCCGGAAGTTCGGCCGGTTCTGGGACGTCGCCTGGTACGAGAAGCCGCTGGACTCCTGACCGCCTGCCACTGCGTCGCCCGCCCCGTCCGGACGCCCGGCACACACCGGCCCCCACCGCGAACACCCCCGTCGTCCGCGGTGGGGGCCGGTCACCGGGACGCGGCGTACGCACGCGCTCCCGGCCGTCTCCCGCAGGGCCGTCTCCGGTCGCTCCGGTCAGTCCTCCCGCCGCAGCGCCTCCAGGGTCGCCGCCCGCCCGGGGAGCCGGGACTCCGCCGGGGCACGCAGCCCGTCGAGGTAGATCTGCAACTGCCGGCCGGAGAACCGCTCCAGCCGCGCGCAGTCCGCGCCGGGCAGCGGCCGGGTGAGCTGCCCCACGGCCATCAGCAGATCGCCGGTGTCGGCGTCCGCGCGGAGGCGTCCGGCCCGCCGCGCCCGGTCGAGGAGTTCCCCGACCGCCCCCTCCAGCCGGCGCCGGGCGGCCAGCAGCCGGGGCTCCTCGCTGTCGAAGTCCGCGTCCAGCATCGGGCAGAGGGCACCGACGCGCTCCTGCGCCGCCCCGGTGACGAAGCGGTGCAGCGCCTCGAAGGGATCGTCTCCCCCGCCGCTCGGGCCGCACTCCGCCAGGGCCGCCCGCGCCCGGTCCGTGATCCGCTCCACCACGGCGAGCACGACCTCGTGCGCGAGTGTCTCCCGGTCCGGGAAGTGCCGGTAGAGGGTGGCGTTGCCGACGCCCGCGCGCCGGGCGATGTCGTCGAGCGACGCGTCGGAGCCGTAGCGGGCGAACGCCTGGCCGGCTGCGGCGACGATCCGCTCCCGGTTGCGGACCGCGTCCGCGCGCCGGGGCGGGACGGTGCCGCGCGGGGCGGTGGTGCCGGTGGCCGCCATGCCGTCCCCTCTCGCGGACTCCCGGGGAGCGGGCTCCCGTCGGAATAGGTAACGTCGCAAACGGGGATCGCCTCCCCGGTTGTTCCACATCACCACTGTGACCCGCGTCACATTTCGAGGTGCCCCCGTCCACGGACCACCGGCCCGGCTCCCGGCACTTGTCCACACCCCTGGCCGCCGGCTCGGCACGCTGCGACGATGTGCCCGCCACAGCCCCGACGACAACCCCACAGCCCGTACGCCACCCACCCTCCCGTGTGAGGAGAGCCCCGAATGCAGCAGCCCGTGCCACCCTCCCGCAGACAGGCCCTCGCCACCGGTCTGCTCGGCGCCACCGCGGCCCTGACCGCCTCCACCGCCCTGGCCTCCCCGGCAGGTGCCGCCCGCGCCGACCGTTCCCGGGGCGTACGGGCCAGGGCGCGGGCCGTCCTGCGCCGCATGTCGCTGGAGGAGAAGGTCGGGCAGTTGTTCGTCGTCGAGGTGTACGGCCGGTCCGCCGACGAGCCCGCCGCGGGCAACCGCGCCCTGTACGGCGTGGACACCCCCGCCGAGGTGATCGCCAAGTACCTGCCCGGCGGCGTCATCTACTTCGACGCCCGGCGCGGCCCCGACAACGTCTCCGACCCGCGCCGGACCGCCCGCCTCTCCAACGGGCTCCAGCGCGCCGCCCGCACCCGCGGCGCCCGCGTACCGCTGCTGATCTCCGTCGACCAGGAGGGCGGCAGCGTCGTCTACCGGCTCACCGAGCCCGCCACCCTGCTGCCCGGGAACATGGCGCTGGCGGCCGGCCGCTCGGCGGCCGACACCCGGCGCTCGGCCGAGATCCTCGCCCGGGAGCTGGCCGCGCTGGGCATCACCCAGAACTACGCGCCCGTCGCCGATGTCAACGTCAACCCCGCCAACCCGGTCATCGGCGTCCGCTCCTTCGGCTCCGACCCCGGGCTGTGCGCGGAGCTGACCACCGCCTCCGTACGCGGCCACCACCGCGGCGGGGCCGCCTCCGCCGCCAAGCACTTCCCCGGCCACGGCGACACCGACACCGACAGCCACACCGGACTGCCGCGCATCGACCACACCCGCGAGGAACTGGACCGCATCGACCTGCCGCCCTTCCGGGCCGCCGTCGCCGCCGGGGTCGACACGATCATGACCGCCCACATCGTGGTCCCGGCCCTGGACCCGTCGGGCGTCCCGGCCACCATGTCGCACCCGATCGTCACCGGCCTGCTCCGCGAGGAGCTGGGTTTCGACGGCCTGGTCGTCACCGACGCCCTGGACATGCGCGGCGCCGCCGGCCAGTTCCCACCGGACGTGGCCCCGGTCCGGGCCCTGCGGGCGGGCTGCGACCAGCTTGTCCTCGCCCCCGAGCTGGACACCGCCCACGGCGCCGTCCTGGCCGCCGTCCGCGGCGGCGAGATCCCCCTCTCCCGGCTGGACGCCTCGGTGGAGCGCATCCTGGTCCACAAGATCCGCCGCGGCCTCCTGGCCCATCCGTACGTGGACGAGGAGCGCGCCGTCCGCACCGTCGGCAACGCCCGCCACCGCGCCGACGCACAGGCGATCACCGACCGGACGATCACCCTCGTCCGGAACCACGGCGGCCTCCTCCCCCTCTCCCCCGCCGCCCGCTCGGTGCTGGTCACCGGCTGGGGCACCGGGACCACCCGCGCCCTGGCCGACGCCGTCGCCGACCGCCCCGGCCAGACCGCCACCGTCCTGGAGACGGCAGCCGTCCCGACCGACTCCCTCATCGCCGAGGCCGTCTCCGCCGCCGCGGAACACGACGTGGTGCTCGTCTCCGTCAACGCCGCCGCGGCCGGCTCCGAGCAGGGCGCCGCCCAGGCCGCGCTGGTCCGGGCCCTGACGGACACCGGCCGCCCGGTCGTCGCGCTCGCCGTCCGCAATCCGTACGACATCCGCCGCTTCCCCGGCGTCCCCGCCTACCTGGCCACCTACTCCTACGGCATCCCCTCCCTCCGCGCCGCCGTCCGCGCCCTCTACGGCGACCTCTCCCCCACAGGGAAGCTCCCGGTCACCATCCCCACCCTCGACGCCACCGGCACCCTCCACCCCTTCGGCCACGGCCTGACGTACTGACCCCGCCCGTCCGACCGTCCGCCCGTCCGACCGATCCCCGAAGCACCGCCAACGCGTTCGGCACGCCCCGCCCCGATCCGCTAACCTGTCTGCGCACGCCTTCGTAGCTCAGGGGATAGAGCACCGCTCTCCTAAAGCGGGTGTCGCAGGTTCGAATCCTGCCGGGGGCACCAGCCGAAGGGCCGGTTCGAGGGTTTGCTCCCCCGAACCGGCCCTGTTGCGTGCTCGCGTCCGTGCCGGGCTCGCACCACCGAGTCCGTCGTGATTCCACCGATCCGGCTCCCTGGCATCAGCCCTCGTGAGGCGCCTTCGGGCGGGTGACCGGTACCACGGTGAGGAGTTCGTCCAGCCCTTTGAAGTCATCGGGGTTGGTGGTGAAGAGGGGAAGGCCCTCGGCCACGGCAATGGCGGCGATCATCAGGTCGGCCACCCGGCGACGCGGCTTGCGGCCCGCGCTGATCACCGCGGCGCAGATGCGGCCGTAGGCGCGGGCCGCTTCCGCGTCGAAGGGGATGGGATCGAACTCGTTCTCGGCGCGCTGGAGAACGTCGAGCCTGCGGGCGCGTTCGGCGTGTTCGTCGTAGCCGCTCTGTTCGTCGTTGCGGCGGACCTCGTGCGGACCGGCGGACAGCTCGGCCAGGGTGACGGCGGTGATCGCCATTTCGTCCGGCAGTTCCTCGGGAGCCACCCACCGGCGCAGAATCATGATGTTGGTGTCGAGGAGGCCCTGGGCGTACGCCGAGCGGTCAGCGGACATAGGGATCGTCCGGGTAGGTCTCGGCCGTGGCGGCCTGGTCGGCGCGGAACGTGTCGAGGTCGATGCCGGGAGCGCTCCTGGACATCGCGGTGAACTCCTGACGGGGAACGAACCGGCGGCGTCGCCGCAGAGGAACGAGCTGACCGATCGGATGTCCGTCCCGGGTGACGGTGAACGACTGGCCGCCCTGTATGGCGTCCATGATCTCTCGGGACCGGTTGCGCAGATCCCGTTGGGTGATTTCGGGCTGAATACTCACACTCTTCACGGTAGCACCCGGTGCTACCTGGTGGCATCGGGTGCTGACAGCTTGCGCCGACAAGCCTTCGGCCGTGAGCGCGGCGATCGGCCGCGCAGACCAGCCAGTCGCCAAGGACAACCTGAACCACTCCGGCTACGCGCGCACTGCATCGGCGCGGCCCGGGCCTGGTGTCGAGCAGGCAGATCACTCGGTGCCCGGCTGCTCGTCGCAGGAGCGGGCGCCGAACTCCAGCCCTTCGAAGGGAGCGGAGAGCAGGAACTCCTCGAAGCCGTCATTGCCCGGCGTCACCCGGCGGTGGGGTATCTCGGACAGCGCCTCGATCTCCGTGTCGGCAAGTTCCGTGTCGAAGCGCCGACGCCGACCCTCGGGCAAGGACTCCCGGATGTCACGGATGGTCCGCAGCGGATGCGACGACCGGAACGGCGGGCGGGCCCGCCGCTGGGAGCTGTGGTCACCGGCATTCCCTCCCGTACCTGTTGATCTCGACCGGCAGCCCGACCTGTCGGCCGGAAGCTCCAGGACCTCCCAGGTCAGGTCCGCCGGCGGAACGGAGCGAGCGTGGCGCGGACGAGATCGGCGGCACCCCAGTCGGGGTCGAACTGGGCGATCACGGCCAGGTGCTGGCGGAGCTGGAGGATCGGCATGCGTTCGCGCCAGTCGCGGTCGAGCCCGGTCAGCTCGGCGTACAACTCGAACAGCACATGCGCCTCGGGCGGCGGTGCCGTGGTCCACACGTGGGCCAGGTCGACCTCGGCCCATGTGTACGACACGGCCGGGTCGATCAGTGCGGGTCGCCCGTCGGGGGTGGCCATGACGTTCAGGGCCCACAGGTCACCGTGCGTCAGGCACGCGGGTCTGACCGGCAGCAGCTCGGGCAGCCGGTCGCACAGTCGCTCCAGGGCCGCCCGGTCCGCGCTGTCCAGCGCCTCCTCGACACGGGGCTCGCCCAGCCAGCGCAGCAGGCGGTGCCGGGCGAAGAACTCGAACCCGTCGTCCTCCCAGGTGTTGACCTGCCGGCGACGGCCCAGCCAGTTGTCCCGGTGCCACCCGAACCGGGGGTGCCGCGTGGTGGTGTGCAGGTGTGCGAGCACATGCGCGAGCCGCTCCCAGAAGGCTTCGGTACGCGGCCGGGGCCGCAGTACGGACAGCACGAGCAGGTCGCGGTCCGCGAGGACGACGTCGGGCGTGGCGACGCCGCCCGCCTCGCGCAGCACGGTGAGCCCCTCGGCCTCCGCGGCGAAAACGGCACCCGGCGACGGCTCGCCGAACGCCTTGGCGAACACCGATGTGCCGTCACCGCGGCGTGCGAACCCCGCGGTCGCGGCGAGCCCTCCGGTGGCCGGCTCGACCGCGACGACGTCGTGCAGACCGGCCGCGTGCAGGCGGGAGAGCAGGAGGGACGTCGGTTCTGTCACGGGCGTGCTCCTCTGTGCCGGTGTGCCGGTGTCCGTCGATGGCCTGTGAGGCGGGTGCCGCGGGCTCGCGTCCTGCCCGCCGCGCAGGGCGGGCGGAGTGGCCGTCTCCCGCGGGCAGCCCCCGCCGGAGCGGATCCAGCACACACGGGGAACCGTGCGACACCCCGGCCGGCGTCCGCCCGCGTCGATCCGGTCTTCGCCCCCGTGGCCGAGGGAGACGCCGTGGCCGTGGCTCCACGGACCGACGAGGCCCGGACGGCATCATATCTGTACCCGCGGGAAGAGAATTCGGTGAAATGTGCGGGCAGTTTCGCTGCGACAACAGGCGGAGCAAATTCATTGAGCGCGCACAGACCGCCGCAACGTGCTACTGTCGATCTCAGTTGCAGTTGTGGTTCCCGAATTCCAGTTTCCTCCCGGTCGGCTTCTGCGCCACTGGGAGTGTTTTTTGGCACCGGTCTTCTTCCGGCGGGGTGATCATCGCGGCGACACGGCGTCCGTACAGTGCGGACGCCGACTCACTGCCCCGAAGGAGCAAGACATGGCTACTGGCACCGTGAAGTGGTTCAACGCGGAAAAGGGATTCGGCTTCATCGAGCAGGACGGTGGCGGCGCCGACGTGTTCGCCCACTACTCGAACATCGCCGCCCAGGGCTTCCGCGAGCTGCTCGAAGGCCAGAAGGTGAGCTTCGACATCGCGCAGGGACAGAAGGGTCCGACGGCCGAGAACATCGTCACCGCCTGACACCGGCGCACACTTCGCAGCAGGGGCCCGCATCCTTCGGGGTGCGGGCCCCTGCTGCATGCGCTTCCCACGGTGGCCCCGCCTGCGGGACGACGCCGGGAGGACTGCGGGAAACCCGCGGCCCCACCCACCCGGACTCCCTCCGGGAAAACCCGCTCGGCGCCTCTCGACCGCGCCGTGACACACGATTCAATTCTTCATTCCACCCGGCCTGTTCTTGCAATTCTCCGTGCCGCTTCCCGCTGCGAGAATTCCTTGATACGCGCCGCATCGAGGAAGGTTCCGCATGGACCGCATACGCTCGAACAACCGGTTCGGCTCATCGGCCCCGCGCCGCTCCGGCAGGCCGGTCCGTTCCCACGGCCGCGCCCGCCGCCCCGCCGCGCTCCAGGGCGAGTTCGCCCTCCCGGAGACGGTCACCCCGGCGCTGCCCGCCGTCGCGAGCTTCGCCGATCTCGGCATGCCCGCGGAACTGCTGGCCGCACTCGGCGCGCAGGGCCTGACCACACCGTTCCCGATCCAGGCCGCGACGCTGCCGAACTCCCTCGCCGGCCGCGACGTCCTCGGCCGGGGGCGCACCGGTTCCGGCAAGACCCTCGCCTTCGGACTGGCGCTGCTGGCCCGTACGGCCGGACGGCGCGCCGAGCCCCGGCAGCCGCTGGGGCTGGTCCTCGTACCGACGCGTGAGCTGGCGCAGCAGGTCACCGAGGCACTCGCGCCGTACGCCCGCTCGGTGCGGCTGCGCCTGACCACGGTCGTGGGAGGGATGCCGATCGGCAGGCAGGCCGGCGCGCTGCGCGGCGGTGCCGAGGTCGTCGTCGCCACCCCCGGGCGCCTCAGGGATCTCGTCGAACGCGGCGACTGCCGGCTGGACCAGGTCTCCGTCACCGTCCTCGACGAAGCGGACCAGATGGCCGACATGGGCTTCATGCCGCAGGTCACCGCCCTGCTCGACCAGGTACGCCCGCAGGGCCAGCGCATGCTGTTCTCCGCCACCCTCGACCGCAACGTCGATCTGCTCGTGCGCCGCTACCTGAGCGACCCCGTCGTGCACTCCGTCGACCCGTCGGCCGGTGCGGTCACGACGATGGAGCACCATGTGCTCCACGTCCACAGCGCCGACAAGCACGCGGCCACCACCGAGATCGCCGCACGCGACGGCCGAGTGATCATGTTCCTGGACACCAAGCACGCCGTCGACCGCCTCACCCGGCACCTCCTGAGCAGCGGGGTACGGGCCGCCGCCCTGCACGGGGGCAAGTCCCAGCCGCAGCGCACCCGTACGCTGACGCAGTTCCGGAGCGGGCACGTCAACGTGCTGGTGGCGACCAACGTCGCCGCGCGCGGCATCCACGTCGACAGTCTCGGCCTCGTCGTCAACGTCGATCCTCCGACCGACCACAAGGACTACCTCCACCGCGGTGGCCGGACGGCCCGCGCGGGCGAGTCCGGCAGCGTCGTCACCCTCGTCACCCCGGACCAGCACCGCGCCATGACCCGCCTCATGGCGACGGCCGGCATCGTCCCGCAGACCACCCGGGTCCGCGCCGGTGCGGAGGCCCTGCAGCGCATCACCGGTGCCCGGGCGCCCTCCGGCGTGCCGGTCGTCATCACCGCACCGGTAGCCGAACGCTCCGGGCGCGGTGCCACCTCACGCGGTCGGCGCCACCCGGCCGCGGCGGCCCGGCGCGCGTCCGCACGGCGGTCCGTCTCCGGTGCGGCCGCCTAGCACCGGAACCGCTCCGACCGGGGGACCGGTCCCTCTCCCCCCTCCCCCTCCCCTCTCCTTCCGCTCCTCTGTGAGGCATCATGCGCTGTGTAATCGCCCGCTTTCCGTTCGAGCTCACCAAGGGTGGCGTGCTGACGTCGATGAAGGGCGTCAAGCCCGAGCCGGTCACCGGCGAGTCCGTGATCATCGGGCGCCGCCACTACCCCGCCAAGCAGGTCGGTCAGGTCATCACCCACCAGGACCGCCGCGATTTCAGCAGCGACGAGGTGCTCAGGGCGATGGCCCGGCTCGGCTTCACCTGCCGCACCGCCCCCAGGGCCGCGGTCGCGACGATCGTCGATCCGCTCCAGCGGGCTTCCGCGATGCTCGGCGCCCCGGCTCCCGGTGGCTCGCGGGACGGGCGGGAGCCCGCATCAGGACAGCGATGACAGCAGTGACAGCAGTGAAGTGACGACAGCGGTGCGGGCGGTGCGGGCGGGGGCGACCACAGTCCTGGGCGCTCCCGCCGCGGACACCGCGGGAGCCGCGGTACGCCCGGTCGGCACACCGCTCGCGGGCCGAGCGGTGTGCCGGCTGCCGTCCCCGTGAGGACGCGGGTCAGGCGTCCGCCTTGTGGCCGGAGCCGACACCACCGCGTCGCAGTTCCTCGTTGATGCGCTGGGCCTCTTCGAGCTGGTCTTCCAGGATGATGATGCGGCAGGCCGCCTCGATGCCGGTGCCCTGGTCGACCAGTTCACGGGCGCGGGCGGCGATCCGCAGTTGGTAGCGGGAGTAGCGGCGGTGGCCGCCCTCGGAGCGCAGCGGCGTGATCAGCCGGGCTTCCCCGAGCGCCCGCAGGAAGGCGGGCGTGGTGCCGAGCATCTCCGCCGCCCGTCCCATGGTGTAGGCGGGGTAGTCGTCGTCGTCGATTCGGTCGAGCGGTGTGCCTGCGGTCATCTGCACCTCTGATCGGGGAACGCGTCAAGGGGGCCTTGGTGCCGTACGGCACCAAGGCCCCGAGGGATTTGTAACACCATCGACCGGCTACTGCGACGCCGGCCTTCTGCTTCCGCACCGGCCCCCGGCGGGGGGCGGAGAGTGCGGGGATCGCGGATGCGTGACCGTGGGACCACCTTCCGTTCCGGGGCCTGCGGTACCCGGGCGAACCGTTCTCACCCGGGCGATCCTGATGGCGTCCTCCTCCTTCTCTCTTCCTTCTGACAAACCTCTTGGTACTGCGGATCCTGCGTACTGCCGGCGGCCCTGTCTTAAGGCCACCAGGCCCGGCGATCAGCGGGGGGACCCCAAAACCTGCTCCGGCCCCGCCACTCCACCGCCGTGCCACAACCTCGTGTACCGCATGCGGGCAGTTCGTCTCTGCCACGCCTCACTCACTTCCTGGCTACAGCAAACACACTAGCCCTGCTGCGGAAGCATGTCTACATCAGCCACTGCAGGTTTCAGTCCATGCGAGTGAAAGGTTCCGCGCCGGTACCCGTCTGCCGCAGCCGTCCGCCTCCGGCCGGGGCACCGGGTCACCCGCCCGGCCGAGCCGTAGGGTTCCCCGCATGGTGACTGCGACTGTCCGCGAGTGGCACGACGAGGAGGGGTGGGGCGTGCTCGACTGCCCCGAGACCCCCGGCGGATGCTGGGGCCACTTCTCCGACATCAGGATGGCCGGATTCCGCACGCTCTCCCCCGGACAGCACGTGGACCTCGTCTGGGAGGCCCCCGGCTTCCAGCAGGACGGATACGACTACCGCGCGGTGAGCATCACGCCCCGGCCCGCCTGACCTCCGCCGCCGTCGCCGGCGGTGACGCGCGCCGGCGGCCGGACCGGCCCGGGCACCGCCCACCGCCGCGCGCCCGGTGAACGGGCCGCCGGCCGTCTCCGGAGATCTCCGCACGCACCGGCCTCATGCACCGGCCGCATGCACCGACCGCATGGATCGCGCGAGAACTGTGCATTTGTGCCATGTTCCCCGGTCGCCTTGAATGCCGGGAGCGGTGTGCGGGGCGCCGGAACCGGCCGCGCCGTCCCCTTCCCCGGCCTCGCCCTGGTCTGGAACCCGTGGCTCTACGACAACCACCTCCGGACCTGGCTGCGCACCGTCCTCACCGAGGCCGCCGCCACCCTGCCCTCGCACTGACGGCGCGGGCCGCTACGGCCGGACGGATGCCACCGCCATGCCCGGCCCCGGCACACCTGGCGTCCCACCATCCCGGCCACCTCGTACGACTCCAGCTACAAGAAGCCCCCCTGCACAAACAGCGGTGTGCCGGAGACGAGCCTGCCGAGATGTCCGGCCGCGCCGGCTCCGCCCTCCCCCGGAAGCATGTCCTGCTTTCCCCATGACAGCCACTGTCAGTGGCCGCTGCGACGATCGCCGCACGTCAACACGAGGAGAACACCATGGGAGCCTGGGACGTCGGTCCTTTCGAGAACGACATGGCCGCGGACTTCGCCCACACCCTGGACGAGACGGCCCCGGACAAGCGCGAGAGCCTCGTGCGCTCGACGCTCGGCCGAGCCGTCCAGGCCCGCGACTACCTCGAGAGCTCGGAGGGCGAGAAGGCTGTCGCAGCCGCCGCGCTCGTCGCGGCGCAGTGCCCGGGCGGTGAGGCGATCAGCACCGGCTACGGGCCCAAGCAGGCCCTTCCCGCTTTCGCCGGCGATCTCCGGCCGCTCGCCGTCGAAGCCCTCGACCGGGTGGTCGCCGAGGATTCCGAACTCGCCGAACTCTGGGACGAGGCGCACAGCAGCCCGAAGTGGCAGCAGGGCATCGGCCGCCTTCGCGCCGTCCTCGCACCTGAGTCCGGCCCCCGGGAAGAAGCACCGTCCGGCGTTTGACCGGCAACCCGGTACTACGGACCACGGGACTTGAGCGGACCCCGATCCCGCGGAGAAGACCGGCCGCGTCCCGGCGCCGTGCCGGGCGCCGGAGCGCCTACGGCCGGACGGTCCCGTGGTCCGCGTCGAAGGTGTCGCCGGTCAGTTTCGTCTTGGCGAAGCTGATCAGCGAGGAGATCTTGCCGCCGGGGGTGTCCCAGTATTCGGCGCGCTCCACGTCGACGCGGATGAGTACCGCGTCCGGGTTGTCGGGGCCGCCGGGCAGCCACGCCTCGGCGAAGGTGTTCCACAGCTCCTTGAGCTTGGCCTGGTCGCGGACGAGCTCCGCGCGCCCGGTCATCGCCACCCAGGAGTCCCGGGAGGAGAAGGTCAGCGACACCCGCGGGTCCGTCCCGAGCTCGCGGACGTGGCGGGTGTCCTGGGCGGTGATGAACCACAGTTCGGCGCTCGGCTCGACCTCCTGGCGGGCCATGGGGAAGCTGTGCGGCCCTTCCAGCCCGAAGGTGGTCATCATCGCGATGGGCATGTCCCGCATCAGCTCGACCAGCTTCTTCTGCTCGTTCTGCTCCTCGGACATGGGGCCTCCGTACGTCGTGGGGTGGCTGGGCCGGGCCCTTCCCGCAGTACCCGGTCCGGCGTCCCCGACACGGCCCGGACGGCGCCCGCGGGTGGCGCCCCCGGAGCGCAGTCCGGGGCAGTACGCCGGAGGGGGTCACCGCCCGGGGCGCTCGCCCACCCGGATCAGCGTCTGCTGGCCCGACACGACGAGCGACCGTTCGCCGTCCCGGACGGCGAACACCTCCAGGCGGCACACGGTCAGCGTCCGCCCGGCCCGCAGGACCGTCCCCACCGCCTCGACGTGGTCGCCCACGGCCGGCGCCAGGAGGTTGATCTTGTACTCCACCGAGAGCACCGAGGTGCCCTCGGGGAAGAGTGTGAGCGCCGCGCAGCCGCCCGCGCTGTCCGCGACCGCGCTGGTCGCCCCCGCGTGGAAGTAGCCGTGCTGCTGGGTCACTTCGGGACGGCCCGGGAGCACGATGTGCGCGCTCCCCGGCCCGATGTGCGTCAGGCGGGCGCCGAGGTGGCGCATCAGCCCCTGGCGTTCGAAGTCGGCCCTGACGCGCGCCCGCACCTCGGGGCTCGCCTGCTCCTGCCGCGTCCGGTCCTCCACGTGCCCTCCTTGAGCGGTCCTCCCCGGGTGTCCCACGGGAAGGAACCCGCCGGGAGCGGTCATCATGACACCGCCGCCCCGGGCGCCCGCGGGGGGCCACCGCGGGCGGTACGGGCGCCGCCCACGCCGTCGGCGCACGGCGGACCGCCGCCGTGGAGCGGCAGAAGCCCGGACCGGGGCCGGGGAGAGCGGTGAGAGGGGGGCGGAGTCGGAGCCTTTTCGCGGCCCCGGGGCCCGCAGGCCCGGGGACCGCTCAGCGGCCACCCCCCTTGGCCACCGCGTCCCCCACCGGGGGCGCCGAACCGGCCGGCAGCGGACGGAAAGCCAGCACCCGCCACCGACAACGCCGCCGGACCGCCGTAGGACCCCGCCGTCCGGATGGACACCGCCGCGGGCCGCGCCGGGCAGGGCCCGTACCGCCGCCCCGGCCGGTACCGTGTCGCACGTCCCCGCACACACCCGCACGTCCCCGCACGGGAGGACACGGCATGACCCCCGCCCCCACCGGACGGCTCGTCCCCACCCCGGCCGGCCACGACCTGATCCTCACCCGCACCTACCGCGCCCCCGTCGCCGACGTGTGGGCGAGCGTCACCGAACCGGAGCGCACCGCCCGCTGGTTCGGCCCGTGGCGCGGCGAGGCGGGCCCCGGGCGCACCGTCGAGGTGCAGATGGTGTTCGAGGAGGAGGCGCCCTGGTCCCCGCTGCGGATCGACGCCTGCGAGCCGCCGCACCGGCTCGCCGTCTCGGCGGAGGACGAGGCCGGCCCCTGGCGCCTGGAGCTGCTGCTGTCCGAGGCCGGCGACGGCACCACCGAGCTGCGCCTGGTCCAGCACCTGGCCGACACGGACGGGATCGGCGAGATCGGCCCGGGCTGGGAGTACTACCTGGACATGCTCACCGCCGCCCGCACCGGCGGCCCCCGCCCCGACTTCGGCGACTACTACCCGGCGCAGAAGGCGTACTTCGACGCCCTGCCCTGAGCCCCGGCCCGCGCTCCTCCCCCGCAGTCCCCCGGTGCAGGCTGGTGGACATGACACCCCCCGACGGCCCCCTCCGCCCCACCGGTTCTGCCGACCGCACCGACCGCGCCGCCGGGCGGACGCGCCGGATCGCCGACGCGTCCGCCGCCTCCGCCCTGGTCGCCCTGGAACTGCTCGCCCTGGACGCGGTCCTCGACCTGTGGTTCCCCGCCCGCCTGACCCTCGGCCCGGTCGCACCGCCCCCACCCCACCCCCTCTGGGGCTACCTCGCCATCACGGGAGCACTGTGCGCGCTGCTGGTGTGGACGGCGCGGGCCGCCCGCCGCCGGGGCGCCCGGGTGACCGCGTGGACGCAGGGCCTCATGGCCGTCGCGACGGCGGTGCTGCTCATGTGCGGGACGTCGGAGTCGTTCCACGGCTACGCCACGATGCCCCCGCCGGACGGGTGCGGCACCTCGCCGTCCGTACCGCGGTGCGGCGGCTGACCTCCCCTCACGCCCCCGCGCCCGCCTCCGCCGCCCGCTTCCCGACGAGCGCCGACGACTCGTCCGGGCTGAGGGCCTGGGCGCGCAGGGCGGCGTAGCGCTGCTCCAGCGCACGCACCTCCGCCCGCCGGACGGTGACCCGCTCGCCGTCCCCGGTGCGGGCCACCGGCAGCCGTCCGTCGGCGGGTTCCAGCAGGACGAAGGCGCCGCCCTCGGCCCCGGCGTGGTCGGCGGCGCCGGTCGGCATCACCTGCACCTCCACGTGTCGCAGCCGCCCCAGTTCCGCCAGGTGCGCGAGCTGCGCCCGCAGCACCGCCGGGCCGCCGTAGGGGCGGTGCAGGACGGCTTCGTCCAGCACGCAGGTGACCAGCGGCGCGGGCCGCCGCCCCAGCACCCGTTCGGCGCGCTCGGCCAGCGCCGCCGTACGCCGCTCGACGGTCTCCTCGTCCAGCAGCGGGCGGGCGGCGCGCAGCACCGCCCGGTGGTAGTCGGGGGTGCGCAGCAGCTCGGGGACGGTGGCGGGGGCGTACGCGTGCCAGGCGGCCAACCACTCCGGTTCGCCGGGGACGCCGGCCAGCCCGGCGGCGCGGGCCTGCTCGACGAGGTCGGTCGCGCAGGTCAGCAGCCCGCCCGCGTCCAGGACGCTGTCGGCGGCGGCCAGGAACTCCGGCTGGGGCGGGCGCCGCCCCAGCTCGACGGCGGCGACCATGGACGGGCTGTAGCCGATCGCCGGGCCCAGCTCCGCCCGTTCCAGACCGGTCCGGCGGCGCAGGATCTTGATCTGCCGCCCGACGCAGCGCAGCACCTCCCGCGCCCCGACCTGCCCGCGCACGGGCGTCGGCGGTACGGACTCGGACGCCTCGGGCGTCCCCGGCGGTGTGTCGTTCATGTGCGGTTCCTTGCGTGCGAGAAGTGGGCCCCGTACGCCCGCGACGGGGGCGCGGGCGGACGGGGCGGTCTGCGGTCGTCGCCCGTCAGGGCAGGGGCAGGGCGGCCGGGGTGCAGCCGTGCAGGGTGCGGGTGAGCTGCCCGGCGACCACCCACGGGGCCTCGGGCCGGCCGTGGAGGACGACCTCCTTCCCGCCCCGGTACAGCCGCCCGCCGCGCGAGTGCCACAGGCGGCCGTACACCCCCTCGACGGCGGAGTGCCGCACCCGTACCGCCACCCACCCCTCCTTCAGCAGGTGGGGGCAGCGGTTCACGGACTGCCGGGCGCAGGGCAGGCACAGCGGCGGGTGGGTGGTGACGGCCCGTTCGGGCCAGCCGTCCCACGCCCCGCGGTCGTCCTCGATCACCCACAGCACCCCGTCGGCGGTACGGCTCGCGGGGCGGGCGCAGATCTGGCACAGCAGCCGGAGCATCGCGCGCCGCTGCCGGGCCGGGTGGATCCGCCCGAACTCGGGGCGGCCCCGGCCCGGGGCCTGCTCCGTCCGGGACCACAGCACGCCGTGCCGGTCGCGGTCCTGCGGCACCTCGCCGACGTAGGCCAGGCCGTACGGGCCGGCGACCACGTCCGGCGAGACGCAGCGCTCGCCCGACCAGGCCACCACGTACGGCACGGTCTCCCCCCGCGCGTTCCCGCGGGCGTCCCGGGCGTCCCCTCCCGCGTTTCCCCCGCTCACCGCAGCACCTCCCCGGCCTCCGCGAGCGCCAGGGCGTACGCGGACGCCACGTCCCCGCCCCGCGCCGGCTCCCGCCCGGCGGGCCCCACCAGCCAGCCGCGCCCGCCCAGCCGGTACGGCTCCACGACGCACGCGGGCGGCAGCAGCACCGGCGTCCCCGGCGGCAGTACGGCGTCCCCCTCGGCCGTCCCCTCCGCCACGACGAAGTCCGCGCCGTCCGGCCCCACGAGCACCGGCCCGAGCGGCACCCCGGCCACCCGCAGCCACCGCACCGTCTCGGGCCCCAGCCCGACGGGCACCCGCACCACGTCGAACCCGCCCCCGGCCGGCACCTCCGCCGGCCCACCGCGCGCCCACGCCCCCAGCACCTCCCAGGCCCGCCCACTCCCGGCGAGCCACCGGGCGCCTCTCCCCACGGGTGGATATCCACCGGCCACCTCGGCGACGGCCGCCCGCCGTACCCGCTCCCCTGCCGTACGCCAGACCAGACCGTTCACCGTGCGGCCTTCCCTCGCGGCCCCAGCGTCTCCTCGATCGCTGCGCGCAGGGCGTCCACATCGGTGTGCAGAGGCCCGTGAGTAGGCGAGGTCAGCCAGTAGATTCCCGGCTCAGCTTCCTTGCCAGCAGGCGGGACGACCACATACGAGGCGGTGCTGAGGGGAGTGGTGTGCTGCACCTCCCAGCCCTGGGTGCTCCGAGGCGGAACCAGGAAGTACAGGGCGCGTTCGTGAGGATCGACGACGACAGCACCGTGCGGTCCTTTCAGCCGCTCCAGAGCTTCGAGGCCGATCCATCGGGACACCTTGACGGCATCCCATTCGACCCCGGCAGGAGCCAACTTCAGACCGCCCGCTGTCTCAATGCCGCCAGCTTCCATGGTCAAAACCGCTTCCCATCCGTTGTTCTCGTCTGGTGTGCGGCGACCGTATGGGCGAATCGGCGGGCCTACCCGAACTGAGAGTTCGGGTAACCACAGGCTCGGGTCACAGCAGGCTCATTCGCTGTGCCAGTGCGGCGGCCTGGCGGCGGTACGTCGGCCGTACCCGGCGCACCAGGTTGGTGACCATCTCCCGGGCCAGCGGGCTGCGTACCAGGTCCTCTGGCGCCAGTTCCTCAAGAGACAGCAGATGGACCAGCACTGCGGCGTCCTCACGGCGCAGGTCGTAGCAGCGGGCCACTTCCAGACCAAAGGTGAACTGGCGCTCACGTGACGGCAGATGGGAGGTGTCGATCTGATCGGCAACACGCAGGGCCTCTGATGCCTCGCCTGCAAGCATGCCCAGACTCATCGCGTGGAGTTCCACGTTGGTCGGCCCGAAGACCGTCCACTGCACGTTGCCGTCCCCCACCTGTTCTGCGAGCGGTCTGGCGCGCTGCTCCAGCCGTTTCCGAGCTTCCGACCACCGGCAAGTTCTCGCGGAGGACAGGACGGCCACCAACTCCAGCGCGCCTCGTACTGCGGTGGCTTCGGGGGATTGCGGAACGCATTGAAGCCCCTCCACCGCGAGCAAGGCCACTGCCCCGGCCTCCTGCGCCTGCTCCTCCCCCTGGGACAGCAGCACATGTCCGAGGTTCCACTGGGCAGTTGCGATCCTCACCGGGTCGTCGGCATCCTCGGCAGCCCGGCGTGCGCGGTCGGCGGCCACCAGAGACAGGTCCAGGCGTCCGGTTCGTCGGCAGTACGACCGCAGCAGCCCGTACAAATCCGCAGCGGTACGGAACACCTCACGTCGTCCACCGGTATCGGTACCAGTCCGGTGGGCACAGATGGCGTGCTCGGTATCGCTGATCAGCGAAGGCAAAAGCTTCTCCGCTTCGGTGAACCGCGCGGGAGACTCCTGCCAGATCCGCCATACCGCCTCCACCCGTTCACGCAGGGCGGTCGGCGTAGCGGGCTCGGTCCCGCGCGGGACACCACGGCCCATGAGCGCCCTGACGACACTGGACGCCGTGGTGGTGGAAGCCTCAGTTGTGCTCGGGGCGGGGTCTTCGCCGAGCAGGGAAGCGACCGGCACGTTCAACTCTGCGGCGATGCGAGTCAGGACATCGGCCGAGGGAACCTTCAGGCCACGCTCGATCTGGGACAGGTACGCCTCGGTGATACCGGCCAGACCGGCGACTGCGACCTGCGTTCGCCCACGCCTGGTGCGGTGGTACCTGATCCGCTCACCGATGGGCAAACATGGAGAATTCACACTATTCCCCTTCTTCCTGGGGCAGGTTGAGGGTTCAGCGTAGGGCGACAGGCACAAGATGGCACCCTGAGTACACATACGTGTGAAAGTAGTTACGGGATCCGATAGGCGGGAGACGACGATGGTGCTGGTGCTGTGGGACATCGACCACACGCTCATCGACACGCGAGGGGTCGGCCGTGAGCTGTCGGCCGAAGCCTTCCACCGGACCACCGGCCTCCAGATGCGGCAACAGGCGAAGGTCGACGGCATCACCGAAGCGGTCATCTTCCGCGAGACCGCCAAGCTCCACGGCCTGACCACCGACCGGGCCGACTTCGAGCGCTTCGCCCGGGAACTCGTCGCCGCCCACCAGCGCCGGATCGCAGACCTCCGCGAGCGTGGCTGCGCTCTGCCGGGGGCAGCGGCGGCACTCGACGCCCTGGCAGCTCAGCCGGACGTACGGCAGAGCGTGCTCACCGGCAACGTTCGAGGCGTCGCCGAAATCAAGCTCCAGACGTTCGGCCTCGACCAGCACATCGGCTGGGAGGCCGGCGCCTACGGTGAGGACGACGACGTACGCAGCGAACTGGTCCGCATCGCCCTGGAACGCGCCACACTCACCCCGGCCGACGCCGTCCTCATCGGCGACACCCCCGCCGATGTCGAGGCCAGCCACGACAGCGGCGTAAGAATCATCGCCGTCGCATCCGGCCACAGCAACGAGGCCGACCTGCAAGCCGCCGGCGCCGATGTCGTCCTACCCGACCTCCAGAACACCGACCTACTCCTCAAGTTGGTACTCCACAGCACCACCCCGGAGCACAGTCGACCCTCAACATCGATCAACCGGCTGGTTGAGTAACAATCTTCACGGGCTCAAGGCGGCTCGCTCTGCTCACCATGCGGCCCGGCCTCCGGCTTTACCAGCACCCAGTCGCGCACTCACAGCGATCAGCTGTCTGAAGTCGGAGAGGAGGTGTGCCGCGGCTGCCCCCTGATGATGCTCACCCCTATGGAGCGGGCCACCAGCAAGGTATTCACCTAACTCAAATACTCTCGGATGGAACTACTGAACTTGAATTCGTGATGTCGGTCAGTCGTTGAGTGTCAAGCCGGTGCCGGCGAGGCAGCCGTCAACCACGTCGGGCCGGTACTGGATCTGCTTGAGCTTGAGCTTGCGCTTGACGGCTCGGGTGACCTGGGAGAGATCGGCGGCCGCGAGGTTGCCGATCTCTCGTTTGACCAGCGACCAGATGCCCTCCTGCGGGTTGAGATCGGGTGCGTAGGTGGGCAGCTGGAAGACGGTCAGCCAGTCGGCGTTCTTCTCGATGAACTCCCGCATGCCGCGGGTGAGGTGCAGGCGGACGTTGTCCCAGACCAGCACGATCGGGCCGCCGAGCTGGATGCGGGCCCGCACCAGGAGGCGGCAGAAGTCCTTCCAGCCGAAGCCCTTCGGCTCGTCCTTGCGGCCTCGGTACTCCCGCAGCCCGTAGATCAGCCGCGACCTGGTGCCGGGTTTGAAGCAGCACATGCCCATCATGGACAGGCGGCCACTTCCCCGGCTGCGGACCCTGACCACCGGCGTGCGGCCGATCCTGCCCCAGGTCCGGGCCCGGGGCGGTGTCATCGACTGCCCGGCCTCGTCCTCGAAGGCGATCCACGCACCCCGGGCCGCCGCCTGTCTTTTACCTGTGGCCAGACCTCCTTCTTCCACAGCTCGACCGCGTCATCGTCCCGCTCGATCGCCCGCCGGGCGGGCTGCTGCCACGACCAGCCGTGCCGCTTCAGCAGCAGCCACGTGCCCTCGATGGTGTACGAGACGTGGAACAGCCGGCCGATCAGCGCCTTGATCCTGGCCAGAGTCCACCGCTGATCCGGCCACCCGTGCGCGAGCGGACCACGCTCCAGCTCCCGCTCCAGGCGCTCCATCTGGGCCGGCCCCAGCCTCGGCCGGCCCGGCGACCCCTTCGAGCGGACCCCGCCCTCGCCTCGCTCGCGCCAGGACTTGCGCCAGCGCTCCACCGACCGCTCCGACACCCGCAGTGCGGTGGCGATCTCCTTGCTCTTCTCCCCACGCTCGAAGCGTTCCACGGCCTGAAGCCGGACACGCTCCCGCGCGGCCCTCCCGGCGTCGGTCAGCCCGCCGCCCTGCGCGTATCTCACCCACCCAGATCTATCGGACCCGACCCCCAGCCGTCAGGCCGATGGTCCGACATCACCCAATCAAGTTCAGTAGCCCTTTGCAGGCTTAGCAGGCGAGGTCGACAGTAGACGCAGCGAAGTCGTCCTCAAGCGATGGGGGGGCGTCGCCCTTTGCCTGTAGAACCTCAGCGTCGAAAAGATTGGAGGTCAGCGCCTCGGTCAGAGGCGGAGGCACGGCGTTTCCGATGATGACCTGAACCTCAGTGCGAGTCAGCTCATAGCGAGGCTTGGCCCTCTCGTCAACGAACTTGAAATAATCCGGAAAACCCTGGATGCGCGCGGCTTCATGGGCGGTCAGGCACCGGGGAACGCCAGGATGGACAAACCGCCCACGACCCATCGTCGCGAAACCACTGGTAATAGTCTGAGCTGGACGGTCCCACCACAAACGGCCGTACATTGAGGTGTAATTATGCTTTCCCTGATGACATTCGGGGCGCTCTTCGTTCGGAAGATTATATTCGTCATTCTCAAAGAGATACTTCATGCGCCGCTGGTTATCCGCACTGGGTACAGCAGCTTCATCAAAGAAGGACTTCGGCCGCACCTCAAGCAGGTCACCAATTGCCCAACGCAGGTCACGGGGTATGACGTTGTGGTCTTCGATCTGCAGCAGATCAGCAGCCGAAAAACCAAAAGGGAGCGCGTCTTCGCGAACGGCCAGCAGTATATGGCGCTTACGTGTTTGGGCGACCCCGAGCTTGAGTAGGTCGATACGACTGGTGGCGACATCGTACCCAAGCTTCTTCAGGTGAACGACAGCGCGGGAGACCACCTGCTGCTTGTCATTTACGACGGACAACACGTTCTCGATGACGACTGCACGGGGGCGCAGAACCTCCACGGCACGAGCCATACGCAGGTACAGTCGGTTCTTGGGGTCGTTACGGCGAGTGTGGTTGTTGAGATTGCTGTGCCCCTGACATGGGGGCCCTCCGACCAAGAGCCCCACCTCACCCACCATGGAGAGAGTCTCGGCCTCTTGAGCGGTCAACGAGGCGCCGAGATCACCGTCGAAGTAGGACTCGACGGCCCCCTTATGAACGTTAGCCTTAGGAAAGTTAGCCTTGAAGACCTTGGTGGGAGCTGCCTCAAAGTCGACTGCGAGACGAACATCGAGCGAGACGTCGCACTTGTGTGCCGCCTGGGCAATACCGAGAGTGAGGCCACCACAGCCAGCGAAGAGGTCCACAACTCGCAGGGAGACGACACCCTCCTCAAACTTCGGCCGCCGCTTGGCCCGCAAGGGGTGCTGCTCACCCACGTGTGACCCCCCATCTGCGCTTGCTTGTAGAACCGGCGGGAACGAGCGGTCATCGTACTCGATCAAGGGTGAGCGCGCGCGGTAGACCGATACCTACTGACTTTCAGAGCATGATGTCATCATGGTGGCTGGGGTCGGAGGCCGGTACCGGTGAGGCAGCCGTTGAGGACATCGCGGCGGTACCGAAGAGTGGTGTAGGCCCCGCCGGACAGTGGTCGATCAGGTTGTGCGGGTCGGCGAAAACGCAGTTGGCCGTGGTGATACGTCGCAGCACCTACCAGGTGCCCTTGGCCGGGGTGAGAGGGCTCTTGATCAACGGGCCGTCACGTGGGTGTTCAAGATGTCCCAGAGCAGCACGATCAGGTCGCCGAGTCACTGGTGCACGGTTTGGGTCAGGTTGCGGTAGTACCCTCCGGGAGAAGCTCTTGCATCCGTCGGGGCAGAACCGGTAGATCAACTGGGAGCGTTTGCCGGTTTTGTAGCGGGTCGAAACGGCGACGGATAACCTGCGGGGGAGCGACCTCGCACGTGCACGACGGGAGTGTGGTCGTGGCGAGACCGGGTGCGGGCGGTTGGCGGCGTCGTCGAAAAATCGGTCTCGTCGTCGAAGACGAGCCAGGTATTGAGCGCCGCCACGGTTCTTCCACGCTGAGCCAAATCTCCTTCACCCAGCCGACCGCCACCTCGTCGCGCTCCACTGCTCGGCGGGCCGGCACCTGGTAGCTCCAGCCGTGCCGCTTGAGTAACGCGGCAACCCCTTGGGTCGAATTTAACCTACCAGCAGGAGCGCTGGCAGCTAGACTTTTGCAGCGCCCCCGGCTCGCTCGACGAAGGACAGCAGCATGCCACTAGAGGTCAACAAACACGTCCAACGGATACGTCGCTACCAGCCGTTCGATGTCGACACCTCGGAGATGATCTACGAACAGGCAGACCGGACGCAGTCACTGTTCCCCGTCTCAACGCTGGACTACCTGCTGAGGGCCATAGAGGAATCGACCACGAAAACCATCGTCCTCACCGGAGACGCTGGGCATGGCAAGACGAGTCTGTGTGCCAGCCTCCTGGCCAAGCTGTGGGTCGACAGCGAGACGGTATCGTCAGATGTTCGAAAAAAGGCTGTTTTCAAAAAATTGACCGAGGCTGGCGACGCCAGCCGCTCCCTCGGCCAGACCCGTAGCAAGCGTCCACTGTACATCCTGAGGGATCTCAGCGAACTCAATGCGCAGGCGGGCGCCCGCAAGCTCGTGGAGCTACTCGACCCTCCAGACAATGGCGTCGCGATTATCTGCGCAAACGAGGGCCAGCTACGTAAATGTGTCGCTGAAGACGACAACCTCGACAACGGCGGCACAGGACGCGCCAAGATTCTGGTGAAGACCCTCACGGAGGGCATTGCTCGCGGGCGGGTCAGCAACCCTGATGACACAGTCATTGTCATCAACCTCAATTACCAGTCCGTAGCGGCTGAAGGTCCCAATGGTGGCTTCGTCCCTTGGGTGCTGAGGCAGTGGACGACTCCGAAATGGTCGCGGTGGAAGCCTTGTGAAACCTGTGATGCACAGGAAATCTGCCCAATTCTGGCCAATCGCAACGAGTTGAACGATGCAACCCACGGGCCTCAGCGCCGGGCCGCAATCCGGGACCTCTTCGCCGCAGCCGAGCGCACCGGAGCCGTAGTTACAACCCGCCAAGCGCTTACAGTGACCAGCTACATGCTTACAGGCGGCCTGTCTTGTGAAAACGTTCATGCCAAGTACCAGTGGTCGCGCTCGAACAGGTTGTGGCAGGCACCTCACCTGTACCATCAGGCGCTTTTCGGTGACCGGTTGACCCAGCAACAACGTCATCGGGTTCCCGCCTTTTTCGCACTGCGCAAGCTAGACCCGGGAAAGGTATCTCGTCGCCAGGTTGACGACCGTCTTGACCCGGACACAGTCAGCCGTTTCCCTCCTGAGGACCCCAAAAGTTACCTGCAGAAGGCCCGTACGATCCGGGACGCACAGAAACAGGCCGAACAGCTGCGGGGCTTGTATACGTTCCTGCGACGTGCTGACTTCTTCAACAGCATTGACAACAAGGACCGGTTCGCCCGCATGGGCCTGCAGGCCGGCGACGACTTCGTCAGTGTCCAGAACAAGAATGGTGACCCAGCAGACACCACAGTGCGAGACCGCTTCCTCAAGGGCCTGGAAGCCGTCCAGGGTATCCACCGAGCTGGGAGCAACCCTGACTTCCTCGTGCTTGACCCGGCCTTCTTCGCCCATCGCGCCCGCGCAGCCGTGATCTCTCGGCGAGTATCCAGCAAGGGCGTTGAGGTAGTCGACCAGGTCACCCAGTGGCAGAAGGAAGGCCGCACGGGCGACATCCCGGAGATGCAGAAAGCTGTCGAGTGGCTCAACCGCTTGATCTACATCCGTATCCCAGCCGTCGCCCCTGATCAGGCCGCAGTCTCGGTTGAGGTGGATCTTCTGCGCTTCGAGTTGTTGACGCGGTGGGCCGCAGGCCTGCGTAGCGAGGTTCAGCATGAGGCCGAGATCCGCGGACTGAGCGGATCCCTGGCAGAGCTGGCTGACTCGTCGAACAAGGACGACGAGATTCAGGTACTGGTGGGCAACGTCATGAGAAAGCTTATGATCGACGTCGGCGACAAGATCAGGTCGGTGCGGGTGTAGTGGCTGATCGTTCCAAGGCAGAGGTCGTCCGTCGTCTCTTCGGGGTGAATCTTGAACAGCAAGGACGCGGATTTTACGTCGCGCTTGAGATGCTCGCGATCGCCCGCGGCGTCTACCTGGCACATCAGGAAAACCCACAGAAGTATGCAGGTCTTCTGGACGACGGAGACAGGGTTGCATACAAGAGAACCTCACACGACCTGGCTCGGCGGATCGCAACCAAATCCTCCATCGCCGAAGGCGACGAAGAACTCGGTAAAGCGGTCGAGCTGGACTCTCCCGAAACATTGGAGACACTCCATGCCCTGTTCTCGTCCCTGTTGGTCGATATCCCAGGGCGCCGCCGTCAGCCCAGCTGGTTCGGGGCGCACATCTATCCGTTCGTCGGCGAGCTCATCCACTACGACGCAGTCGACCGAAAGCTCCATCAACGCGGTACCTCCCCTAAGAAGCGCGAGCAGGCCAGCAAACTAACTGCCAGGATCAAGGCTCCGAGCATCGAGCGCTATCTTTTCCGCGATGGTGGGGGCTGGGCCTACAAAGCCCTGCGCAGCGACACTAATCCTGACCGCAAGGCAGCTACCCAACAGGGCCTTGGCGATCTCGTCCAAGACAGCGGCACCCCGCTGGGCAACCTCGCCAAAGCCCTTAGCGCCCACGACTTCGACTACGACGAAGAGCCATACGAAGACGATTCAGAAAGAGACATTGATCTGTATGAGGACCTCAGTCCGTGGCCTGCCCTCCTGAGGAATGGGGTTTTTAACATCGTTGCCCGGGCTACGACGCCCAGAGCCAAGCGCACCGAGAACCTCATGCATTGGGTCCCCTATTGCCTGGCCCGCCACCAACTTCACCTCGCGCGCAGGAGGCTGGGTTTCATCGATGGTGAGTCGATTCTTTTGGACTTCGGAAATGAGGCGAATCCGCTGCGCAGCGAATCACAGAACAGTCTCGCCAGCTTCCGCAACGACATCGCCAACGCGATCAACATCCAGGCCCAGGAAATGATCAACAAATCCGAAGGTGACGAGGCTAAGAAGCGCCGATACGAGCGATTCATCAAGGCGAACGGTAAGGCGGTCGCATCGCCCCAGGCATTCTTCAGCGAGACCCTCGCCGCTGTAGGAGCCCTGAACGCAACAGCCGGGCGCCGACACTTCACTATGAAGCCCTCGATGCTTGAAGCACTGGTATCCGCCACCATCCCGCAGGGCACGGAAATGGAATTCGACCAGTTCTGTGCGCTGCTGTACAGAGATTACGGCCTAGTAGCGGAAAACAAGGTCGCGGCTGAGGGTCCGTTGGCCCATGAAATCGACTCGTCGATACTTGTCCACAACGGCAAGGCGTTCCGAGAGAAGCTGACCGCTATCAATCTACTCACTCAGTATTCAGACGCAACCAGCATGGTTCGAGGGGAGCCACGGTGACCGACAGCAGCATCCGAGCGCTCGGCCGGTTCGTCGCCAATGAAGCACTGCGGAAGGTCACTGAGACCAGCGGGACCCGTGTCGGCCTGCGCGTCAGCGGGTTCGATCAGCCGACTGTGGCCGAGGCCCTCCGTCGCACAGCTCAGAGGCTTTCGGAGTCACCGGAGCTTCAGGTTGTCGTCAAGGTCGGTACCTCAGAGCAGATCAACGGCGTGCCTGATGAGTTCCTGCTGGACCGGGGGGACCAGCTGACCAAGTGGCGGAATTCTGTGCAGGGCATGGCGGTGTTGCTGTTCGAGTGGGGGCGGACTCCGGACGCACAGGGCCTAGCGGCCATGAACGCCCTTGACGATGCCACAATCCTGGGCGTCCGGCATGACAACTCCGGCGAGCACGGATTCAGCAGGTTCATGGCAGAGGTATGGCGGGAGGTGGGTGGCAGCGGCACCATTCCGGCTCTGATGGCTGGCTCTATGCCAGAGATCTGGCGCGCAGTCACCGATGAAGATCCCCGGTCCTTGCATCGTTGGGCAGCCTTCCTGGTCGAGACGGCACAGAAGGTCGTAGCAGCTCGGGTCCACACGTCTGACACCGTCCGTACCGCGATTTCTGCAGCCTTGCCCGCTCTTGGTCTATTCCCGGACCGAAACCTTTTCGTCAAGCCTGCTGCGCTGCCTGCCCGAATCAAGAAGAACGTCTGCGTCAGTGCCTTCAAACAGCCCGCCGGCAAGGAGATCACCGCGGAAGATCTGATAGACCGCATCGCCACGGCTGAGTTCAGCGAGGAGTCCCTGGCTCACATCGGAGCGGAGCCAGAGACTGTTAAAACCCGCATGCGCAACCTCGTACTCAACCTCAACCGCAGTGGGACGATCCTGCAGGATCGTCGTCAGCTGCGCTGTGAGCAGGATCTGACCCTCTGGCTTGAGGTCTTTGAGCAGAAGTCCAAAAAGATCGGCCTTGGGCAGCAGATCCGGCAAGAGATCGAGAAGAAGGCCTCAGACCGGGTCGACGACTTCGACTCCATGATGATCGAAGAGGCACTTAACCGCGGAGACCAGGAATCCGCACAGCGCTTCCTTGACGAGGCTCCCATTGGTTGCGCTGAATCGCTGGCCGACCTGCTGTCCAAGCGCTCGCGTCGCAAAGTTGAGAAGCTTGCCTTCCCGGACTCTCAGTTCGTCCAAGACCCGCTGCGTGCCCTGCTGCGCGAGCTGACCTACTTCTCCGACGAAGAGGAAGGCTCCGTCGTGGTCGGGCTTGAAGGAAACCAGGAAGCCGGGCAATGGAGTCGCTGGCTGTTTGCTTTCCTGTACGCACGCACCCTGCGTGACATCCAGGAATCAACCGGGCTTCGCCTGACTCTGGAGGTGAAAGACTGCCTGCTGAACGTAACGAAACCAGCCCTGCTGGAGGCCCAAGAAACCCACGAGCCGTTCGACCTGAACACTGAGTGGGCTCCTTTGCGCATCCTGGTCGAGATGGATGGCGTCGCCCAGCGACGTTTTCGCTGGGACCCCCTGGGAATCCCCGGGCAGATATCCTTGGCAGCCCTCATCAACAGCAGCTGGAGGAACCCCCCTGGCCATGCCAGTGATCTGACTTTCGACACCTTCCTTGAGAAGTTCAGCGACCCCCGACAATGGCAGGTCGACGAGCCTGCACCTATCAGCGAAACTAATTTTGCTGGCCAGCTGGAACACCTCAAGAGGAAGCACTTTGAGAGGTTCTCCGAAGGGCTTGATGCCGGGAAAGTTAACGATTACGTACGCGAGTGGGAAGAAATTCTCCGCGAAGCTCGCACCACCCTGATTCCCGACAACTCCCCGGACGCAGACCTTAAGGCCGTCGTCCTGACCGACGTCGTCGGGCTGGCCGATCACCGCATGATGATGCTGGCCACCCATCCACTGAAGCTGCGATGGCTGGCACGGAACTACACAGAGATCGCTCGCAGCATTAAGACCGCCCTGGACAGAGAGGGAGGCCTGAGCCTCAATCAGGAGAACGAGGATCTCTTTTTCGACGCTATCGATCGCATCTCCCCACACGGAACACCGGCAGTCCTCGTCGGACCGGGTGGCACGATCGCCATTCCGATGCGAGAATCGGCCGGACACGAAGAGTATGCCCCGGTCCGCCATGGCGGCAACGAGTCCAAGGAATGGCTCTCCAGTGTCGACGAGACCGCGATCGATGAGATGGTCCGCGTTATCACCGACTATCTGACGACTTACCCTCACAAGCTTGACGGCCTACGTGTACTGCTTCTGAACCGCAACGGCGACCCCGTCCTACCCATGCGCGTGGCCAAGCAAGTACGTGCCAAGAACTCTCGTCTAAAGGTTGACTTGGTCGTGCTGGCTCCCCAGACCACCCACCACGAGATCATCCAGGGTTTCGACCTACAGTTCTCCGGCGCGGAGATGTCCGAGGACAGCTTCCTGCCCGACGTTCAACTCATCCTGCAGACATGGGATCCCGACCAGAAAGCAGACCTGTCAGGGCTGGAAGACACCCTGGAAGACACCATAGATCTCGCTCTAGCTCCAGCGCTGTTCGGTACTCAGACCAGTATCAAGGAGAGCACCAAGAAGGAATCCTTGTCGGGCCTTTTTAACCCCTGGAAGCATCCGGCCTCACACAACTTGGCTCAGACTAGTGAGAACGTCGTGAGAGCGCTGCTACCCGAAACCGCCGATGAGACTCTTGAGTCTTGGTCCACCTTGTGCGTGCGCTACGATCGCCGTTCTCCAGTCTCCCGGGAGAGTGTCGACAGCATCGACTACTTCGAAATGCAGGTGCAGTTCCACCAGCATCAGGAATTGTTCGCCAAGCTGCACCGCGTGGCCCACTGGGTCGTCACCCTCGATAGCTTCATCGGCCGTGAACAGATCGATGCCCTGCACAACCGCCCTGACGTCATTCTCGTCAAACCGAGTGTCGGAAAGAACGAGTCGTACACCCTCATTGTCAGCTCGCAGACCGGCCAACAGTTCGTCGTCCAGCGCCTGCAACGCCGCTTGGAGCAGATCGGTGTCGTCATCCCGCAGGACTCCGAAGGCACCGCCAAGCGGATTTACGAGGTCGGCCGCAACGTGGCTCCTGGCGCCGTTTTGCGCTCCCTCGGTATCGGCACCACGGTCAACGAAGTCGTCGGCCTGGTAGCCACTCGATTTGTCATCGATCAGCAGTTCCCCATCCCTCGGCAGGGCACGAGCCTGGTCACCTGGATTAGCTTTGACGAGCACCACCGTTGGTTCGGTCGCGGGCACAAAACCCGTGCCGATCTAGGGCGGTTCGTACTGACTATCCAAGACGATGGCATAGTTCGCCTGGATGTTCTGGTCGCCGAGTCCAAATTCCGCCAGACCTTCGACGTCGGCTCGGCCGAAGAGCAGCTGAATCGCACCACCGACCTGTGCAAGGATGCCTTCCGCTCAGGTGACGAGGCTCGCCACGACCGTCCTTTCTGGCTGGACGAGCTTGCCGCCGCGATCGCTCAGACCAGTGGGAACACCCTGCAGGCCTCAGAACTTCCAGCTCGCGCCATAGTAGGCAAAAGCGACCACCGTCAGGTCGAAGCGAAGATCCTTGATGCCCTGCGCTCCGCAGACGTTCAGCTTGGTCAAGTCTCCGGCGTTGCCGTGGCCATCTCAGCTGAGGACGACCAGCCAGCCCCCGAGATCAGAAAACTCGGCAAGCACACCCTGGTGAGGCTGAACAAACATGAGCTGCTGAATCTTATCGGCGCTCTGCGTGCCAACCAGGACCCCACCAATGCTGACCCCCTTGTCTCTTCGGGGGACCTCAGTGGGACAGAGAGGTTTCAAAACACTGTCGCAAAGCCTCCCTCAGCAAACGCTTCCACTGAAATTCCTGCTTCGGGCGAGCCGGCCGCATCTATTGAGGTCGTCGGAGGGACCGCTCCGGCGACTGTATCGGATCAGGTAGTTGCCCGTCGCATCGCAGCAAAGGAAGATTCTGTCACTCCAAGTGCTCATCGCGGTGGGATCGGCGAGGAGGAATTGAGGCTTCGATACCGTAAGGTTGTTGATGTCTTCGACCTTCACCGGGTCGTGGTTACCGCCCCCGAGATCGGCGCGTGGCAGGAAGGGCCAGGATTCTACATCTTCCGGTTCGTCCCTCATCCCGGCGTCACGGTGGAAAAACTGACCAATCGTCGCGACGAGATTTTTTTGGCCTTGGAATTGCCCTCCGGTTTCAGCATTCGTACTCGCAGCGACCGCGGCTCCGTGCTCTTCGAAATCCCTAAAATCGATGACGAGAAGTATGGTGTCGACGCTAAGGCATTGTGGCAGCAGTGCCCAGCTAACCCTGAGAGCCTCATTGCCCCCTTGGGCGCCGACATCGAAGGAAAACCGGTCGCCATCGACCTGTCCTCCGCGGACTCACCACACTTGCTGGTGGCGGGAACTACCGGATCAGGAAAATCCGTCGCCTTGGACACGATCCTTAAAGGTTTGATCCGGTACGACAAGAGCACCCTGAGACTCCGCCTCGTGGACCCGAAGGGCACCGAACTCGTCGATTTTGAGGACGACCCTCACCTTGACGGCATGATCGGCATGGACGCCGCCGATGCTATCGAGATCCTTGAGGAAACCGTCGAAGAGATGGCCGTGCGCTACAAGGACATGAAGGCGATTCGTGCACGCAAACTCGTCGAGTACAACGCCAAGGTCGACAAAGCGGAACGAAAGCCTTGGATCGTCATCGTCCTAGACGAGTATGCCGACCTTACTAGCGATCCAGAGGAGAAGAAGAAAATCGAGGCGCTGCTCAAGCGTCTGACGCAGAAAGCCCGCGCTGCGGGAATTCATGTCATCGCCGCCACGCAGCGCCCGAGCGCAGACGTTATCTCGACGACCATCCGCTCCAACTTCCCTGCCCAACTCGCCCTTCGGGTCAAGACCGCGACCGACAGCCGCATCATTCTGGACGAGACCGGAGCCGAAGCTCTAGCCGGACAGGGCGACGCCCTCCTGCATACGGCCAAGGGCACCATACGAGTGCAGGTAGCCTACGACGGGAGCTAAACAGGACCCGCCATGCTTCATCCATCGAAGACGCGCTTGCTTTGCCAGTCCACGAGTGGCAAAGCGCTTGATGCCGCAGTCCTAAACGACTGCCTTGCCTGGCTGGCCGAGCTGACTCAGTGAGCCTTTTCAGCGTGGCCACCGAACGGGTGACGAGGCCGCTGCCCGCAACGCACGAGGCTCCCGTGCCGTTGAGAGAGGTGTTCGACGTCTCAACTCATCAGCGCAGGAGCCTCGTTGGTTCCCTATCCTGCCGCACTCGACCTGCCTCACGCCCTGGTCGAGTGGGTAACCATGCTCATCGTCACCCGTGAGGGTGACCGCCGCTGCAAGCTCCCGCCCCACCAGCGTGCTCTCGTCACCCTGGTCTACCTCCGCCGGCACGACACGCTCGCGCAGATCGCCGCAGGCTTCGGCGTATCCGTCGGCACCGCCCACGCCTACGTCACCACCGTCGTCCGGCACCTGGCGGACAAGGCACCGGGACTGCTGAAAACCCTGCGGGAGACGGACCCCGAGTACGCGCTCCTGGACGGCACCCTCGCCGAGTGCGACCGGGTCGGCGACGGACGAGCCGACTACTCCTCCAAGCACAAGCGGCACGGCGTGAACGTGCAGGTCGTCACCGATCCCGCCGGAGAGATCCTCTGGCTGTCGCCGGCACTGCCGGGCCGGACCCACGACCTGACGGCCGCCCGCACCCACAAGATCATCCGAATCTGTGAACGCCAAGGAGTCCCGATCCTCGCCGACATGGCCTACCTCGGTGCAGGCGACTGGGTCACCACCGCAAAGCGCCGCCCGCCCAACGGCGAACTCACCCCCACCGAGCGGACGGTCAACCGAGCCCTGTCCGCCGCCCGGGCACCCGTCGAACGCGGAATCGCCCGCCTGAAGTCCTGGCGGATCTTCCGACGCGCCCGCTGCAGCCCCAACCTCATGGCCGTCATCACCAAAGCCGTCCTCACCGTGGAGAGGCAACGCTGAAAATGCTCAGTAGATCACTCGCGGAAAGCACGAGCACTGAGGCCGGAAGAGGGCTGTGGTCATGTGGGCTGCGGGATCGGGTGTAGCTCCTCGGGCGTCGGGGCCAGGCGATGGATCGGGCCCGTGGTGTGGGTGAGGGGACGGGCGGGGGCCTGGTGGGTGTGGGCGATGATCTCCGCGGTGATGGAGATCGCCGTCTCCTCGGGGGTGTGGGCACCGAGGTCGAGGCCGATCGGTGAGTGCAGCAAGGTGAGTTGGTCATCCGGGACGCCGGCCTCCCGCAGCAGTTCCAGGCGGCGGGCGTGGGTGCGGCGGGAGCCCATCGCGCCCACGTAGCCGACGGGCAGGCCCAGGGCCAGGCGCAGCAGGGGTACGTCGAACTTCGCGTCGTGGGTGAGGACGCAGATCGCGGTGCGGGCGTCCACCTCGGTGGCGGCCAGGTAGCGGTGCGGCCAGTCGGTGACGACCTCGTCCGCGTCCGGGAAGCGGGCCGGGGTGGCGAAGACGGGGCGGGCGTCGCAGACGGTGACGCGATAGCCGAGGAAGCGTCCGGCCCGGCTGAGGGCGGCGGTGAAGTCGACCGCGCCGAAGATCAGCAGGCGGGGCGGCGGGGCGTGGGTGTGGACCAGGAGCGTGAGGTTGTCGGGGCAGGGGGCGGTGGTGTCGGGGGCGTTGGGGGTGGCGGGGAGGTCGGTGCGGGCCGTGCGGGCCGTGCGGCCGACGCGTAGGAGGGCGCGGGTGCGGGCGGCTGCCGTCCGGTCCTGGCGTTCGTCGCCG
>NZ_PGGW01000049.1 GCF_002794255.1 Streptomyces carminius | reverse complement strand
CAGTCCCAGCGAACCTGAACAGCTTCGGAGCGCTCCGCTCACTTCCGCTGGGACGACTCGATCGCCGGTTGTCCCAGCAGAACTGACCAGTTGCTGGTCAGCCCCCCTCTCGCCAATCACCTGTATCGGGAACGGACATCAGACGCCATTTCCTGCGGCCTCGCCAGGCGTCGGCACGCCATGCAACCGGCCAGCCGGGGGCTCCCTCCTCGGTCGGGCAGGCGCAGCCGACCGCGGACCGTGTCGGGGGGCCAGGCTCGCCGAAGGCGACCGCGGAGCGGCTCGGCCTGGCGGCCCGGCGCGGGCTGTGGTCCCCTCCGGGTGTCCGGCCGAGGAGGGAACCCCCGGCCCCACCACCCCGCCCCCACCCACGCACAGCAAGATCAAAAGACCCCCCGGCCCCCTCCGAGGGAGGGCCGGGGGGTGCGGGGGGCAGCGCCCCCCGCGTCACCACAAGGCGGCCTGCACCGCGCCCGGCCCGTGGTCCCGGGCGGGTGCCGCGGCTGGTACGGGATCGGGCACGGGCCTCGCCGTCGGCCGGGCCGGAGCGGGGTCCTTGGAGCAGTCGCACCGGCACCACCACACGCACGGCTCGCCGCCGGGCCGCAGGATGAGCTTCGCGACGCACCGCCCCTCCTGGTTGTGCACCCAGTCGGTGTTGTCGTCGACGTCCGGGCCGCCTTTCTGCCGGTGCACGCACAGGTCACACCGCCCTGACAGGCAGTTCCAGCAGGTTCCCCGTTCGCACGTCGACCACCGGTGGAAGCCGTGCGGGTACTTGCGGTCGATCTCCCGGAAGTGGTCGGGCCACACGTGCTCGCGCACCCACGCGCCCGCCTCCTCCGGCATCGGCGACGCGTTGGGCAACGGGTCGATGAGGCCCATGATCAGGGCGCCCTGGAAGTTCAGCGCGGCCGTGTCCCGTACCCTCTCGCGCTCCTCCGGCGTGAGGCTGCGCTGGGGACGCCGGATGACTGTGCGAAGGCCTCCCTCGTGCCGTTCGCGGGTGGCGCGCGGTGCGAACAGGCGCCGCAGCAGGGGCTGATCGGCGCGCACTGCGGCCGCCGCCGGCGCCTCCTCGGTCCGGGGCTCGGCGGCCGGGCGGGGCGTCTCGGCGGCGGGGCGGAGTCCACTGCCGGGGCAGTCGTCGGCCGCGGCGCGGGCGGGCTTGTGGGGGGCGAGGACACTGGACACGGCGGCCTTGTGCAGTCCGCAGCAGGGGCACCGGACTGTGTCCTCCCCTGCGGCGGGGGCGGGGGTCGGGACGCCGGGGCAGTAGCCGCCCTCGTCCTCCCACTGCTCGGCCGCTTCGCGCTCGGCGCGCATCTCCTGCTCGACGAGCGTCACCGGCCGCCGGTACAGCCGCAGCGCGCTGAGGTCCAGCGGCGGCAGACGGCGCGCGGCGGCCTTCTTGTCGTCCATGCGCTTGTGCCGCTTGGCGACCCGGGCGAAGCGGGCCTCGTACGCCGTCTTCTCGCTCTCGTACAGGCCCGCCGGGTGCAGCCGCGCAAGCTCCAGGGCGACCTGGCCCATCGGGGTGGGCACGAGGACCTGGGCGCCGTCGGCCGCGCGGACCGCGGCGAGGAACCGCGCGTCGCGCAGGGCCTGCGTCCGCTCCCGGCTGACCTTGCGGCCGCCGTTCCACACGCCGTGCTCGGCGGCCTGCCGCGCCTGCCCGCCGCGCCAGTACAGGCGGCCGGTCTCGGCGGCCTCCATCACCCGCACGTGCCCGGCGGTCCAGCCCAGTTCGTGCACGTGCTGTTCGGCGGAGAAGCGGTTCATGGACGCCTGGCGGCGGTTGTCGCTGTCCATGCCGGTGGCCGCCCGCTCGTCGGCCTCCCGCCGGGCCTCCTCACGACGCCGGGCGCTCTCCTGTTCGGCGCACTCCTCGGCCGTGAGCTGACGCTCCAGCGCGGCCCGCAGAGCGGTGGCCGTCACCTCGACTCCGGCCGCCTCCTGGGCGCGTGCGGCGTGGTCGACGGCCCCGCGGGCGCAGTAGTGCAGCGCACCGTCCGGCATCTCCGAGTCGGCCGCGTACTGCTCCGCCCGGGCGGCGCACCCCTCGGCCTCGACGGCCTCCCGGTGGGCCGCGTGCATGACCTCCTCCAGGCGTGCGGTGCTGCCGGAGCGGCTGCGGCACACGGCGTTCATCGCCTCGTCCGCCGCCGCGACGGCGAGTTCGGCGGCCTGGCGGGCCACCTG
This sequence comes from Streptomyces carminius, assembly GCF_002794255.1. Taxonomy (GTDB): domain Bacteria; phylum Actinomycetota; class Actinomycetes; order Streptomycetales; family Streptomycetaceae; genus Streptomyces; species Streptomyces carminius. Next base: position 87,795 of record NZ_PGGW01000049.1, on the reverse strand, counting down.
GAGACAGGCCTGCGGGGTCGGCTCCCCCGCCTCGGTCTCGATCATGTCCTGTGGTCCTTATCGCTGAGGTCTTCGGTGGGCGTCGGTCCGGGATTCCCGCCCCGTTCCAACACTGCTAATTCAATCAAGTTTTAACGTGTATGTCAAGGTGAAAGCACAGCTCAGAGCGGTTGTCCGTTCCCAGTGGAAGTGACCGAGTCCCGCTCGATCTGCTCGGCGAACAGCGCGGGTCTCGCTGGTTCTGGTCCGGCGAGTGGGCTCATGCCCCGTACATACGGATATCGCCGTGGTCTACGTCCCGCCGGATCTGCTCAGTCCCAGCGAACCTGAACAGCTTCGGAGCGCTCCGCTCACTTCCGCTGGGACGACTCGATCGCCGGTTGTCCCAGCAGAACTGACCAATTGCTGGTCAGCCCCCCTCTCGCCAATCACCTGTATCGGGAACGGACAGCGGTTTTCCGGCTCCTTTCCGGAGACACCGGCGGCCGGTGTCTACCCGGCCGGGGGTGGTGCTGGCCAAGCGCGTGGCCGCCGTAGGTCAGGCCTGCTTGCGGGCCTCGGTGACAATCCGCTTCCAGGTGCTGAGGCCTCCGCCGTGGCGTTCGGCGAGGGCGGCGGCCGTCTCCCCCGCCTTCCGGCCGGGCTCGGCGGCCAGGGCCTCGACGGCGAGCGCCACCCGGGGGTCGGGCCCCGCCGCCGGCCTGCGGCCGCCGGTCCCGGCCCGGGGCGCGGAGTCGGCGTAGGCCCACAGTTGGCGCCGGGTGCGGTACTCGCGGACGCGGCCGCTCTCCAGTCCCTCGGTGCGCACGGGAGCGGGCCAGCCCGGCGGCGGGTTGTCGCGGTAGTGGGTGATCGCGCTGACGTCGATGCCGAGCACCCGGGCCTGGTCCGCCGGGGGAAGTTCCTCGTCGGGGTTGCCGCTGCGGTCAACGCCGCTGCGCCGCTGCTGGTAGTCGGCGAACCAGCGCTCCCACTCCTCCAGGTCCCAGTACAGGGTGCGGCCGTCCTTGTGGGCGGGCGGGTGCCCGTTAGTCTCGCGGGCCGCCCACAGGTTGCGCAGGGTGGCGTCCTTGTAGCCGCTGCGCTCGATCAGGTCGGCCCGGCTGGCGTGCGGCCGGCCGTCGATGGTCTTCACGGGTATTGCTCCTTGGTGTGGTCGGGACGCGTCTACCATGTTGGCGTGTCCGGTTGATGGGTCTGTTGAGGGCCTTCGGTGGCCGGACCGCCGGCCCGGCGGGATTCCCAATGCATTGCCCCGCCGGGCCGCTCGACGTCTGGCCCTGGGCCGTCAGCTGCGGGCGCGCTCGATGATCTCGCGCAGGGTGATGGACTTCTTGAACGGGCGGCCCATCTCCTCCTCGGCCCTGGCGTACTCGTCGAACAGCTCAGGGTTGAGCTGGGCGGACCGGACCAGGTCATCGGTGTGTGCCAGGGGGCAGGCGCGGCAGCTCAGGCGCCGCATGCCCCGGTCGTAGGCCTCGTGGTGCTCGATGCCGTTCTCCCGGTGGATCTCCCACACCTGCTCGGTGGTGAGCTGGTGGATTGGGAGCCACGTCGTCACCACCCGCAGCGTGCCCTTGCCGCTCATCCGGTGCCGCTCCACCACCGGTTTGGACGCGCGGGCCGCAGACTCCTCGGCCCGCATGCCCAGCGCGTACCCGGCCCGATACGGGCGCCCGAGCGCCAGGCTGCCGCCGACTTCGTCGGCGAAGTCCCGTCCCGTGACGGTCTTGGTGTCGCTCGTGCAGTAACGCGCGAAGTGGCCGGGCCAGTTGCCGTGGGCCAGGATCCGGTCCCACAGTGACGGCCACCGCTGGCTGCGGCGGACAGCGAACGGAACACCGTACTGCTCGGCGTGGGCGCGGGCGACTTCGAGCGCGCCGGGCCACTCCACCAGGTGCCCCTTCGTCGTGCGGCCCAGATCGCAGTGCAGCACGCGGACCTTGTGCAGCTGGCCCGCCTTGTCGGCCTGCGTGCACACCTCGTGCACCAGGGCCCCAGAGTCCTTGCCGCCACTGTCGCCGACCACCACGAAATCGTGGGCGTCCCAGTCGAATCCAGCCGTCGGCGCGGCCGGCGTGGTGGCCGGCGCGGGGAACAGTTCCATCTGCGCGGCGCACCCGGTCCCGCACGGCGGGGTGGAGGGTTTCCTATTGGTCACGGTCGTCTCCCAAGTTGAGGTGTTCGGTGTGCTCGGGCCGGGGCCGGGCGGAGGGAGCGGGATTCCCGCCCCGCTCCCTCCGCCCGCTGTCCGGCCGGTGGTGCTGCTCAGCGCCGGGCCGCAGCCAGCCAGTCAGCGATGAACGCGGCGGCCGCCGCGGACTCGGCGGCGCACCGGACTCTGGTCCGGCCCGGCAGCCACACGGGGGCGGACTACTGCTGGCGCTGGTAGGCGGGGATCAGCTCGCGGACCTTCTCCTCGCCAACGCATCCGCCGGTGTGCCGGTGGGTGCTGGGCAGCTCTCCGTTGCGGCCGCGCTGGTGCGACCAGTACCGCGGGCCCTGCCAGCCGCACAACTGGCACTCCTGCCACCAGGGGTTGTCACTGCCGGGGAAGCCGGTGTAGGGCGTCCAGCGGTGCACGGCCAGCGCGGCCAGCGCCTTCGTCGCCGCCTCGATGTTGCGGGGGGTCTGCGGCATCCGCGGGTGCAGCAGGGACACCGGGCCGTCGAGCGTGGGCACGGCGGCGGTCACGGCGGCCAGCGACACGGGCGTGATGCGCCCGGTCGCGTACTCGTCGACCACGTGGGCGGCCGCCTGGTCGACGCCGCGGCGGCCCTTCTCGGGACGGCCGATGTTGCGCTCGCCCTCGCTGGTGAGGGTGATCCAGTCGCGGTGCCAGCGGAACACGGCACCGAGCACGGTGTCCTTGCCGACGAGGACGGGGTAGCGGCGCTCCCAGTCCGGCGTACCGAGCCGGTACGACAGGGTCGCGGTGTTCATGCGGGTGGACCTTTCGTTGAGGTTGATCGGTGTCGAACGGTCGAGCCGGTGACGCGGGCGGGGATTCCCGCCCCGCCCGCGTCACCGGCGGCGGCCGCAGATCAGCGGTGGCAGGCCGGGGCGCCGTAGGCCATGCACCCGTGCCGCAGGTGGGTCATGAACTCCAGGTACTCCTCGCACATGCGGGGCGTCCACGGCGTCAGCGGGGAGATCGGGAGGTAGGTGCACCGCTCGGGGCGCTCCTGGGCGGCCCACGCGTCCGTGTAGTCGGCGTACAGCTCGCCGTCGCTGCCGCCGTCCGCGGTGCGGATCGCGACCCACCCGCGGCCGCCGTGCTCCAGGTGGGTGTCAATCACCTCGCCCATGCGGGCGGCGGCGTTGAACAGCGCGTATTCGCGGCGGGCGAGGTAGGCGGCGTGCGCGTGGCTGACGGCGGTGTAGGTCAGCACGCTCAGCGACTCCCCGGCGTCCAGGCACGAGCCGGTCAGCTCGTCCCACTGGAGCTGCCGCTCCGCCGGGTGGTCGGCCTGGCGCTCGACGTGCACCACGCGCCGCTGGGGGAGCCGGTCTTCGCGGCGGTGCTCGGCCCAGTTGGTGTACGCATCGCGGTCGTCGACGATCACGAGGTAGACGGCAGGGCTCTTGGTGAGATCCACGCGGGCGGCGGGGGGGTGGCCGGTGGTGGTCATGGCGTGACCTTTCGTTCGTTGAGATTGATCGGTGTGGGCCCGGGGGCCTGGCGCCGGAACGGGATTCCCGCCCTCGCTCCGACACTGCTAATTCAATCAAGTTTCCGGCTCAAGGTCAAGCCGAAATAGCAGATCAGGCGACCTTTTCGTCCGGCGTCGGCACGCCGCACGACCACCTCGGTCGGGGGGCTCCCTCCTCGGTCGGGCAGGCGTCAGCCGACCGCGGGCCGTGTCGGGGTGCCGGGCTCGCCGAAGGCGACCGCGGAGCGGCTCGGCCTGGCGGCCCGGCGCGGGCTGTGGTCCCCTCCGGGGTGCCCGATCGGGGAGGGAGCTCCCCGACCGCCCACCCCAGCCCCACCCACTCACCGCAAGATCAATTCCGGCCCCCCGCCCCCTCCGAGAGAGGGCCGGGGGGTGTGGGGGGCAGCGCCCCCCACATCACCACCGACGGCGGAGACCCGGCCGGAACGGCGCACCCCCGCCCCGTTGTGCCGGGACGACGGGGCGGGGGTGCGGGTACGGGAGTTGTTGGGTCGACACAACGGCGTCAGTCAGTCGCCGTGGTCCTCGCGCCACTCCTTTTGCAGTGTAGGATCTCGCGCTTCGTGTCGGATGACGCCTCTGTGACCTGCGGCTTCTCGTGGTGTCTCACGCCGTGGCCAGCCGTCCCGTCTCACGACCGTGTCCGAATCCTCGGGGCGGCCGCCAATGGGCGAGGCTCCGACCTGCGGAGTCTCGCGAGCGGCCGCCGCTTGGCCATCGTTCGTGAGATTCGGCCACGGAGTCTGAGATCCCACAAGCAGGTCAGAAGCCTGTACCGAGGTTGCGGGCGCGAGCATAATGGCCTTGGAACGCGACGGTGACGGTGCCCGTCGGGCCCTGTCTGTTCTTCCCGATGATCAAGTCCATCTCGCCTGCCCGCTCGTGCTCCTTGTCGTATGCGTCGGGCCGGTGCAGCAGGATCACGGCGTTGGCGTCGGCTTCGATCGAGCCGGACTCGCGCAGGTCGGCCATCATCGGCTTCTTGTCCTCGCGCTTTTCGACCTCGCGGTTCAGCTGAGCTGCCGCGATGACGATGACGCCGAACTCGGCGCCCAATTCCTTGAGCCCGCGGGAGATCTCGTCCACCTCGCCGGTGCGGTTCTGCCCGCGCTTGCCGGATGCCTTCATGATCTGGAGGTAGTCCACGATCAGCACGGCCGGAAGCCTGTCCTGGGCCTGGAGCCAGCGCAGCCGCGAACGCAGCTGCACGACCGTGGCGGCCGGGCCGTCGTCCACGACCATCGGCGCCCCGCCGATACGCAGGGCGGCGTCGTGGATGCGCTTGCGGTCATCGTTCTCGTAGTGGCGGTCCTTGACCCGGTGGAGCGGGACACGGGCCTCGGCTGCGATGATCCGCTCCATCAGCTGGGGGCGGCTCATCTCCATGGACGACACCAGCGCCGTCATGCGGTGCTCGATCGCCACATGCCGGGCGATGTCGAGCAGCACCACGGACTTACCGATCGCCGGGCGGGCCGCGACCACCACCAGGTCGCCGGGCTCCATCGGAAGCATGGCCTGGAGGTCGGTGTACGGCAGCGGCAGGCGGGTGGGCGGCGGCGCATCCATGCTGACGAGGTAGTCCTCCAGCATGTCGTCCACCCACTGCACCCGTTCCTGCCCGGCGCCGGCGGTGAGCTGAACCGCCGACTGCATCTCAGCCTGCGCGGCGTTAACGATTTCGGAGACTTCGCCGTCGGCCGCATAGCCCAGCTGCGCGATCCGGGTGCCTGCTTCGACCAGGCGGCGCAGCTGGGCCCGCTCCTTCACGATCCCGGCGTAGTACACCGCGTTCGCCGCCGTCGGCACCGTCTGCACCAGGGTGTGCAGGTAGGGGGCTCCGCCGGCGCGGTCAAGGTCACCGGTCTTGGTCAGGTAGTCGGCGACCGTGATCGGGTCGACCGGCTCACCCTTGCCGTACATGGCCATGATCGCGCTGTGGATCGCGCCGTGTGCCGGACGGTAGTACGCCGTGCTGTCGATCCCCGTCTCGTTGACCTCGCCGATCGCGTCCTTCGACAGCAGCATGCCGCCGAGTACGCACTGCTCGGCTTCCAGGTCCTGCGGCGGGACACGCTCGAACGCTGCGGCTTTCGGTGCCTCGTCGAACAGTGAGGCGCCGCCGTCCTCGATGCCACCGGGCTGGGTGGGTACGCTCATGGGTGAATCCCTTCTCATCTGGTGATTCGAGTGGTGGCAGGGGCCTTACCAGGGGTTCCCCTGCCACCTTCTTGCTGCGGAGGGGCTTAGGTCAGCACCGGCGTCTTGCCGTAGCTGGGGTGACACTCGCACTTGACCAACCGACCGTCGTCCGTTTCGCGCAGACGGTGGCCAGGCTGTGCGGGTTCCATCCCGTCGTTGCACTTCCCGCACCACGGCGGTAGCGCGGGGCGCTGGCTGGGCACCGAGGTCTGCGGCGGGATGAACCGCTCCAGGTGGCGGGGCAGGCTGTACCAGTTGGCCCGTCTGCCCATGTCGGCGGCCGCGGCGATCAGGTGCTCCACGTCGATACCGTCGGCGAGCAGCTGGGCAGCGTCGCGGACCATCGCCACCCGCCCTCGGGCCGGGACACCGTGGCCGTGCCGCTGACGAGCCGCGATCCAGGCCTCCGCCACTCGCACGTCGTCGTGGGTGTCCGGTTCCTCGGCGGCAGCCGAGGGGGCGGTGCCGTTCTCCGGCGAAGCCGAAGTCTCCTCTCCTCTTCCCGTCTCAGCCTTAGCCGTGACGGAAGGGTCCGTTGGGGCACCTGGTGCGGAAGAGGGAGAGGCTTCTTCGAGAGAGCTTCTTAGAGGGTGATCGTTTTCGCTGGTCAGGGGGAGATCCGTTCCAGTTTTCTGGTCTGGCGTTCCAGTTTTCTGGTCTGGCGTTCCAGTTTTCTGGAATGCGGGGTCCTCGTCAGCCGTGACCTGCGGCGTTCCAGTTTTCTGGAACGGCTGCCCGTCGTCGTCGACCAGCCGCACCCGGGCCTGGACCTGCCCATTGGGGAGTGTCTCGGTCTCGGTGAGGTGGGTGGGCGGCTGTGGCGGGTTCTCCCGCCAGTCGGGCCGGTAGGCGTCGAGCTTGTCCCAGGCGTTGCGCCAGCCAGTGTGGACGGCGTCGGGCGGTAGGTCGTTGACGGTGAAGCCCCGGACGATGCCCTTGGCGGCCCGCTCCTTGCCCTTGAGCTTGGCGATGCCCGCGACTTCCACCGTGTCCTTGGGGACGACCAGGTTAAGCTTTTCCAGTGCCTTCAAGACCTCGTACATGGCCGAGACGCTCATGGGCTTGTCATTCGGGCCGGGCAGCAGCCAGCACAGTTGGTCGATCGTCATGCGGCGCATGCCGCTCCGCGGCCGGCGGGAGGCCTCGACCATCATCGACCGCAGCAGGCTGTAGAGCCGGTACGCGGTGTGGGTCATCCCCGGCATCAGCATCACGTAGTCGCGAACCTGGGTGTACGACCAGTAGTCGGTGATGGTGCCGGAGAACTCGAACAGTTCGTCGCCGTCCGGCGCGGCGGCAGCGGCCAAGGTCTTCTGTGGGCGTTTCACAGCGCCACCGCCTTGGCGGCGGAGCTCGCGGCGGTCGCGACCGAGAGGTTCGGCGCCGCGACGCTGTGTGTCGTCGGGTGGATCTGGAACATTTTCCGGGTTCTCCCCTGGGGGTTTGGGGAGTCGCAGACCGGCAAGTGACGGAAAAGAGACGCGTGACCTGGGGCACGCTGCTGCGTGCGGGCCGCTGCTCGCTTTATCCTGGGGTGGTGACCTCGGGCCTGGCAGGGCTCGGGCACCGGCGTCACGCCGACCTACGACTCAAGCTGTGGAGGCGGGAGTCGAAGCAAGATGGCCGTTTCTGCTGGCAGGCAGGGCGGCCATCGCTTTTTCACGGGGCGGGGCCAGGCACGGAGCTCGCTATGTCTCTGGTGAGTGAGTCGAAGACCGTGCGGCGAAACTTCTGCAAGCGGCACGCAAGGATCCCGCCTTGTCGCTGCCCCTCTGGAGAACGCGTTCCCGGCGAGCCGGGGCGAAGCGGCATCGGGTTGAGCACTGCGGCTGGCAGCTGAGAGCCAGGCAGGGGGAGCATGTACGGGGTGGACTTCACGCTTGCGCCTCTCGGTTCCGTGGGCTTCACCGCGCGGACGCGGTTACTCGGATTGTCGCGGCGTAGATCGTAGCGATCAGCAGCCGCGACCGGCAGGTCCGAAAGCCTGCTGTTACACAGGCCGCATTCTCTCTCTTTGGCGTGATCTACGGGTACATCCCTCACTCCGGAGTGTCGTTTGGCACACCGAGGCACGTTCGCCCTGCTCGTTGCAGCTCCTCTGGCTGGACTGACGGGCGCCCGTCCTGCCCAGACTGCATGGCGGAGATCACGGTTCCCGGATTGCCGTCGTAGACGAGGTGGGGCTCGTCTTCACCTGGAGGAACGAAGCGAGTGGCGAAGCGTCGCAAGTCTTCCTCACTGAAGTAGATCGCGTTCGGGTCAGTGTGGAAGTTTCGGTTCCGTTCGCGGATTCGAGACCATCGCACGTCATGCGGCACAGGCAGGTGCACCAGCATCGGAACGCCTCCGGCAGAGAGGATGATCGTCCGCCACTCTGCGCGTTCGGCTGGAGTCCAGAACCCGTGATCGAAGACGACGTCCTTGCCGCTGGACAGGGTGTTGCGAAGATCGACGGCCAAGTCATCCAAAATGGGACGTTCCCTGACACGGAACTGGCCGCGGGGGAAATCGACGCCGTATCGGCCGTGCCTGCGGAACATCTCCTCATCTGGGCAGAGCCGAACCATTCCATGGGCGGCGAGGGCCTGGGCAAGCTGAGTTTTGCCGGAACCGGGCATGGCAGCCATCAGGACGCAGTGGGGAGCGCGTGTGGTCGGCTGCTTGGTGGCCAGGCAGTCATCTGCTGTGTTCATCTCAGGTCGTCTCACAGAATCGTCTCCGACGTCTCCACCCGTGTTCGGCCGGGAGCGCCGAGGTCCACGCCGTACTCCAGCGGACGCTGGTTGGCGTCGAGGAACTTCGCCGAGAGGACCAGAATGGCGGCAACCGTGGAAGACTCCAGGCCGAGAAGCTGGAGGTCTTCCTTGGTAGCGATCCTGGCCGAGGTTTCGTCCATGCGGATCGCGACTTGACGGCCGGTCTCTCGGGCGATCAGGTCGAGCGAGGTGCCGCCTTGCAGTCGCTCGCCACGCACTAGCTCAGGGAGCATCTGAGCGAATTCACCTGGAATCCATGAGGTGGAGTGCGCGACGATGCCATGCCTGTCCCGGTAGACCCGGGTTCTGCGGATCACCTTGTCGCCGGGATGAAGACCCAGAGCGCTCGCCACCTCTTTTGGCGCAGCGACGACAGCCGCAGTGTGCGAGTCGGATCGTTCGCCGGCTCCCCACGAGGAGCCGGTGTGGTGCCCCCGTTCCAAACGTTGTGTCCCTGAGGACAGCGAGACAGGCTGGCCGATCACCTCAGTGCCGACGCCATGAATCCCTCTGACGAGGCCTTCGCTGCGTAGTTGCCCGACGGCTTTCTCTGCCGTCGCGTTGCTGACCTCCCACTCCCGGGCGAGGGACTTGATGCTCGGCAGCAGCTTCCCCGGCCCCAGCTCCCCGGACGCGATCAGATCGCGGTAGTGACCCGCGATGCGGATGTACGGCGGGCGGTTGTCGGCCCTGTCTGCCATCTCACTCCCTCACTCCTCCGTCTGGTTCTCACTGTACCGCTTGACATCCTAGGGTGCCCTAGGATTCCCTGGGTCTACAACGCCGGGTGAGACGAGGAACACGCGCGGCGAAGAACATGCCAAAGCTGCACCGGCTGGGCCGTTGACCGAGCCTTGAGACGAATGGAGATCCCTGTGTCTGCCCTCTCGCTGGCAAAACCGTCCCCGGTTGACCCGATGGAGATGCTGGCCACTGCGTATGAGAGCTACCAGGACCGGCTGCTGGCGTACGTCGCCGACCGGGTGCCGGCCTACCACTGGTCCGAGGTCGAAGACTTGGCGCAGGACACCTGGGAGTACGCTCTCGCGCACGCCAACCTCGCCGTCACCGGCACTGAGGAGTCGGGGCTGCCGACGTGGCTCGCAGCCACCGCACGGACGGTGATCCGCCGCCACCTCACCCCGTCCGTCCCTGAGTACGGCACTGACTGGGCCGCGCTCGCCCAGGCCCTCGGACCCGCGCACACCTGGCCCGCCCGCTGGCACCAGGTCCTCGCCAGCCAGGGCCAGGCCGCGCTCCTGCGCCTAGCAGCCACCGAGCTGGCCGACGACGGCCGCGCCTCCGCCATCCCGGCCGTGCTCGTGGCCTGACCCTCCCGCTTCCCTTCTGCGCGCCTGGCTCTGCCTGGCCCCCACGTACCGCTCCGCACCACCGGCGGGACGTGGAGGCCAGGGACCGGCCAGGACCGGACCCCACCGAGATCAACCGCCCGGCGACTCCTGAATACCGGCCCAATGCCGCAGGAGCCGACCGGAAGCGGCCGCTCTTTGAGACACACCCATAAAAGGCCCCGGGCCGGAACCCGGGAGGTCACGCAGGGACACCAGAGACCCCTGGACCTACGCACCCCCGGGTCACAGCGAGGGGTGTCGGCGAACCGCCGTCACGGGCGGAGCACAGCAAGAACTGGGAACGACATGGCTGGCTTCTTGGCCGCCTTCGACGACCTTCGGCACACCGGATCGGTGTCGGAGCGAGGGGCCCATGTGCACGACCGGCGGGAACCTTGGGCTCCCGCAAAAGCCCAGGCAGGCGCGGTGGCAGAGACCGCGTCACGCAGTCCTGTACTGCACGTCGCCACCAACTCCATCCGCTGCTTCTACGGCTGTGGTGGGTGGTGGCGCGCGTGGGGCTCAGGACGCCCCGCACCAACCAATAGGTGCGCCGCCCAGGGGGCCTAAGCCCTGGGCGGCGCGGCACAGGCACCAATCGAAGGGACTACCTGTGACCGTCATCCTGACACGCGGCCCCGCCCGCCCGCAGGCGGGCCTCATCCAGGACCTGGAGCACGAGGACAACCATCGACGGCTGGGCGCCGAACTGCTGCGCCGGGTCCGTGAGGCCGACGTCCGCATCCCGGCCGAGCGGCGTGCCCCGCGCACGGTCGCCCAGATGCGGGCCCGCCTCGCCGCGGCCGCCGACGACGCGTGCCCGCTGTGCGGCTGGTGGCGGTGCCGCTGCACCGACCAGGCCGTCTCGGAGGGCGCCCGATGACCAGCATCCGCCGCTCGCTGCACCGCATCGTGACCCTCGGCTGGAAGTGCTGGATCTGCGGCACCGTCGTCGACGACTCCCTCACCCGCTGCCCGATCCAGCACTGAAAGGGGGAACGCCCGCATGCCCAAGCCCAAGTTGCCGATGCGGCCGACTCCGCACGAGCGGGACGGCCGCGGTGAACAGCCGACCCCGGCCCGCCCGCACCCCTCCGCTGTCCCGGAGTTCTGATCTCCGGCATAGCCGCCGCCCGCGCCGCTCAGCAGTACGCGGCGCGGGCGGCAGCCCGTTACGGCACCCGGCACCCGCTGGCCCGCGCGCTGCTGGCGGCCGCCGCCACGGCGGCCGCCAGAGCGTGGGAGGCCGGCCACCGGGTGCGCGACCTCCACCCATCACCCACCACCCAGAAGGGAATCCATGGCTGAGTCCACCGCGCCGCCGGTGCGGATCACGTCCTTCGGCTACGGCCACTGCCGGGGCGGCCTCCGTATCCCCCGCGCCCACCTGGTGCTGGACCTGCGGACGCACTTCCGTGACCCTCACGTGGCCCCCGAGCTGCGGCACATGACCGCACGGGACCAGGAGGTGCGCGACGCGGTGCTGTCCACGCCCGGCATCTCCGAACTGGTGGAGGCGACGGCCGCGGCCGTGCGCGCCTACCAGGCCGGGCCGACCACTGAGCTGGTCACCGTCGCGGTCGGCTGCACCGGCGGCCGGCACCGCGCCCCGACCGTGGCGCTGGCTGTTGCTCGCGCGCTGCGGCTCGCCCACGACTGGCAGGCCGTGACCGTCATCGACCGCGATATCGAGCGGTCCGTCATCGCCCGCTGATCGGTTGCCCAGGCCCCGCCCGCCACCCCTGCGGTGCCGGGCGGGGGTGGGGAGCCGGGACAGCCCCGGCCCATCCGCACCGACCCGAGGAGAACACCATGACGGTTCAGACCGACACCACCACCCTGCCGACCGCCGAGGAGATCGCCGCCAGTCTCGACTGGCGCGGCCGATCCGGCGAGGTCGTGCCCGGCGCCGACGCCGCGCACCACCTGGAGGCCGTCCGGTCGCTGCTGGACAAGCGCGGCTGGAGCCGCACCGTCGGCTCCGGCTCCGACGAGGAGGAGACCGAGGACGGCACCCACCCGCTGGCGGGCGCCGACGAGTCCTGGACGGTCAAGCGCCTGCTGCTGGGCCTGATCCGCGCCGTGGTCGAGGAGATGTCCTGGACCCCGGCCCCGCCGACCCTGAACGGGGCGCTGGACGCGGTCAGCCGCACCGCCGACGGCGACGCCGACACCGAGACCGTGGCCGGCCGCTGCATCGAGGCGGTCCTGCGGCTGCGGACCGGCGCCCGCTACCCGAGCCTGATCGCCTGGTCCGGCAAGCGCGGCCGCACCTACGAGGAGATCTGCGAGGTGCTGACCGAGGCCGCGGCCTTCGCCCGCACCCACGGCCCCGCCGTGGCCTGACCTGCTGCCCGTCCCTGCCCGGCACCCCGCAGCGCCGGGCAGGGACGGGAACTGCAACAGCCCGACACCTGTTCGAGTGAGCCCAGGAGCGGCCCCCACGCCAGGCGGGGGAGGGGTTCGAGTCCCCACTCACTCACCGCGCCGTCCTTGGTATGGCGCGACCCCCGGCACGGCGTTGCAGCGCCCTGTGTGCCGGGGGTCCACGGATCCCAACAGCTAGGAGCTGATCCGCATGACCATCATGCCCCCCCGCCTGCCCCTGTCGCCCTCCGGGATCGCCGAGGACGTTCAGGACGCGGTCGCCGACGTCTTCCCCCTCTTCGAGTCGGTCCAGAGCCTGGCCCGCCTCGGAGTGAGGATCGCCTTCGAGGTGGCGCCCTCGCGCATCGTCGCCACGATCACGGTCACCGCGGACGCGGTGAAGGTCCTGCCGGCGCTGCTGGAGGAGATCGACGACGCCCGGCCGGGTCAGCTGCCCAACGGTCAACTCGTCGTGACCGGCTCGATGTGCCAGGGGACGGTCACCCTGCGAGTGGTCATCCCGCAGGAGTGGGTGACCCCCGAGGAGCTGGCCGTGCTGACCGGCACCGCCACCGCCGATCCCACCAACCTGCTGTGACCCCCGAGGAAGCGGCCGATCGCCCGCAAGGCCGAAGAAACCAACCGCCGGTCGCAACACCAGTACGGCGCATGAACGCCCTGCTGAAAAGGCCGAAGAGGGCCATTCGAAACTTCCACAGGCAGCACGGGCCGATGGAGAGCTGGTCCGGGGAGGACTTCGATGTCCTCTACGACCTGCTCGTGGCCGCGAACACCCCCAGCCCGCTGGCCCGGCTGCGGCTGCGGCTGCGGCTGACGCTGCTGATGTGGACCGGAGCGGTGATGCCGTTCTACGCCCTCGGGGAGCTGCTGTGGGCGGCGCAGAACAAGGTCTCGAAGCGACTGAACAAGGTCATGGACCGGCTGGACGAGCGCTGCTCGAACGCCGAGACCGCGTGCAGGCAGGTCGGTGACCAGGCGCTGGCCGAGCACATCGGCCTGGCCTTCGACTGGGTCTCGAACGCGGTCAACTCCGTTGGCCGGAAGGCCGCTCGCCTCGTACGGGGCTGACGGACCGAGGAACACCGTGGTGGCCGCCGAAAGGCGGCCACCTGCATGAAAGGAGGTTGGTGTGGCGGCCCGTACAGCCACCCGCAAGACTCGGAAGTCGGCGGCCCGCAAGCCGCCGACGAAGACCACGACGACCCCGCCGCCGCGCGGCCCGGCCGGTGCGGCGACTGCGCCGCCGAGCACGGAGGCACGGGAGGCGGCCGATGTCCGGGCCGCAGACCTGCGTGACCGCTCCGTCGACATTCTCGACACCGCCCGATGGGACGGGGCCCAGGAGGCGGCGGGCCTGCTCCAAGATGCCGAAGACCAGGCCCGCCGGATCCGCCGGGCGGCGGCCGCCGACGCCCGGCGCGTCCTGGTCGAGGTCGCCGACGAAGCAGTGAGGCGGCTGCACCTGGCCGAGGCGGACGCGGACGCCGTCCGCGCCGACGCCCGAGGCGAGGCGCAGACCATCATCGAGTCCGCGCGGGCGGAAGCACTCCAGGCGGCGGAGGAGGCCATCGCGGCCGCCGAGGCCCGGGCCGGGCAGCTGCTCGCCGAGGCCGAGCAGAGGGTGAGCGCGGTGCTCGCCGAGGCTCAGGAGCGGGCCACCGCACTGGTGGACCTGCGCCGGACCTCGGCGGAGGCCGCCTACCGCAAGGCACTCGCAGACGCCGCGCAGATCGTCGCCGAGGCCCAGGAGAGGGCGGGCGAGATCACGGCAGCCCGGGCCGCGCTCGACTCCGAACTCGATCTGGTCCGCCGTCGGGCGCGGCTGGACCTGGACCAGGAGCTCGTCGCGCGGCGAGCCGAGATCGACGCCGAGCTGGCCCGGCACCGCGAGGAGACCGAGGAGGCCCGGGCAGAGATTGAGGAGGATTTCCGCGAACTGCGCGCGTCCCACGAACGGGAGCGCCAGGCGCAGCGCGACCGGCTCGCCGAGGAACTGGCGGAGCTGCGGCGGAACGCGGAGGCGGCGGCCCGCAGGCAGGCCCAGGTGATCCTGGCCGACGCCGAGCGGGAGAAGTCGGCTTTACTGGGTGAGGCCAATACCGCTCTGGCCAAGGCCCGGAAGGACGAGGCCGCCGCGGAGCAGCACCTGGCCGACGCGCGGGCCGCGGCCCGCCGGTCGGCGCGGCGCAAGGGGATCAGCGGCCGGGCCTGGCGCGGCGCCCCGTGGATCGCGCTGGCCGCCGGCGTCGGGCTCGCCGCCAGCGGCGAGTACGAACTCGCCCGTCTGGTGGGCTTCCACGAGTACGTGGCGCCGCTGTTCCCGCTGTCGGTCGACATCTATGCGGTGGTGGCCTTCAAGAAGAAGTCCGACGTTCGCCCTGCTCTGTCGATCATGGCGGCTTCCAACTTGGCCTACCACCTCGCCGAGCGCGGCGGCGTCCACGACCCGACCAACCCGCACGGGAGCGCGATCATCCTCGGTCTGACCACCGTGGTCGTCCTCACGTTCGTGGTCATCATCTGGCGCGTCCACCGACTGCTGGACAGTGACCACGCCGATACCGCACCGGTGCCCGCAACCGGCACCCCGGACGGCGCCGGAGGCACCGCACCCTCCGGCGGCGGTACCGGTAACGCAACCGGCGGCGGTACCGGTAACCGGGGCGGTACCGGTACCGGTGGCTCGGGCGGTAACTCCACATCTACCGGTAGCGGTAAGTCGGGCGGTAGCTCCGGGCCCACCGGTACCGGTAAAGCCGCCGCCACCGGTACCGGTAACCCGGGCGGTAGCCGGGGCCGTCAGCGCACCGGTAAAGCCGGTCGGTCCGGCGGCGGTAAGCCCACCGCTGAACAGCGCGCGGCTGTCCGGGGCCGCGCCGCCGAGATCCTGCGGGCCGGTGAGACTCCCTCGCCTACCGCTCTGGCCACCGAGTTCGGCGGCCTGGACCCCGAGTGGGTCCGCAACCAGATCCGCGCCGTCCGGTGATGCGGTACGGCCCGGGCCTGGCCCGCCCCCTTCCCTCCCCTGCGTACACCAGTTGAGAGGACACCCATGAGCACCGACGACAAGTGGACCCCTGATCACCTGCGATCACGAACCGACCGGGCGATCCACCTGGAGCAGCGCCGTGCGCAGCTCCAGCCGATCGTGGACGACCTGCGCCGCCTGTCGCGCGAGATGGAAGCCGAGGTCAAGGAGCTCGACGCCATCGAAGGCGACTTTCCCGGCCAGGCCCGCCTGCGGGCCTGGCACGTCACCCGGCCGCTGTTCAAGGCCGCCGACGACGTGGAGCGCGCTCTGCTCGACCTGATCAGCTTCAACGCCCGCTACCAGCGGTCGTACGAGGAGCTGCCGGGCAAGCGCGCCGAGAAGCGCCTCCGGAAGGAGCTGGCCAAGGGCGGGCAGCGGCAGGCGATCGAGTCCTCGCCGGCCGGTGAGGAGACCGCGCCGGACAAGAAAGCCCAGTTCGGAGACGTCTTCAACGGGCTGAGGAAGGGGGCCTGACCCGATGGCCGCCCAGACCAAGGCAGAACGCAGGGCGGCCAACCGCCTGGCGCACTTCGAGGAGCGCCAGAAGGAGCGGGCGAAGCGCGGCCCGCGCGGTCTGGCCGAGTCCTGGATCGAGCGGGCCCGCGCGGTCGCCGCGGACCGCGAGAGGAACGGCGACCTTGAGGCGTGGAACGACCTCTCTCGCGCTGTCGCCGCCTGGGTCGGTCGCTACGAAGCGTAACGGCGCGGGTCAATCAATCCACCGTTCAAACCGGGCTGTGACCGCCTCGCACGCGCGTAATGCGGACGCGCGGGCACACGGGCGCGCGGGCACGCGCGCGCGTACGCGAGGCGGTCACAGTCTGTCAACCCCCTTGGAGGGAGCATGAGCGACGACGAAGGCCGGGTGATCCCGTTCCGGCCGACGACGGGGGCCCCTCCGCCCCCGCCTCCGCCTCCGCTGCCACCGCCACCGCCGCCTGCGGCTCCACCGGCACCACCGGAACCCGCCGTGGCCGCCGACGCGGACCCCGCACCGGCGGCCACGGACGAAGGGCCGTCCCACCCGACGCTCGTCGTTCCCGCGCCGGCCGCCCCGCCTCTGCCGGTACCGGCCCTGCCCGGCGCCTGGTCACCGGAGGTCCCGGCCGTGCTGCGGTCAGAGGGCACCGGCGACAGCGGTGGCACGTCCGGCCGGGACGGGGCCCGGAACACGATGGTGGTCGCCATCGGCATTGCGGTCGCGGCCCTGCGCGGCATGAACCAGTGGCTGGAAGATCGTCGGCAGCGCTTCCAGGACACCGCCCCCGTCCGCGAGGCCGCCGCCAAGGCCAGGGCCGAGAAGATCCGGGCCCGGGCCGAGCACAAGGCCGCCCTACAGAAAATCCACGACAGTGCGACGCAGGCCCGCACCAAGAGCGGAACGTTCGGAAGCGGTTCGCACGGGGCCAAGGGAAGCGGGGCAGCGAGCTCCGGACCGTCGGGCAGCAGGGCTGCCGGAGGCGGATCCGGCCTAGGCACATCGGGGCGGGGCGGCAAGGCGCCGACCAGTAACGGTTCGACCGGAGGCAGCAAGGGCACCTCAGCCGCCGGATCCACCAGCCCGGGCAAGAACAGCCGTGCGGACAAGGGCGGCAAGAACAGCTCCGGGTTGGGGACCACGACACCCTCCGGTGGCAAGTCACCCCGCTCCAGCGCCTCCAGCCCGGCCCTGGAGCGGGCCCGCGGCCGTCAGGAGCGGGCCGCAGCCCGCCAGGGCGCAAAGGACCAGCGGCGTGCGGACCGGCAGGCGGCCCGGCTGGAGGGCCGGGCCAAGGAGCGGGACGCGTCCCGCGCGAGGAAGAACAACGCACGGGACGCCCGGCAGGCAGTGAAGGACAAGATCCGCAACGGGCGCCTGGAAGCGAAGGCCAAGCGCAAGGAAGCGGCGCGCGAGGCTCGGGCCGAGGCCAAGCGGAAGAAGAAGGAGAAGGGCACAGCCACTGAGCCGGACCGCACCACACTGGCACAGGCCACTGGAGAGGAAGCCCGACGCCGACTCAAGAACCGCCGTGAGAGCCTCGCCCCGCCGGTCATCAGCAAGGCCGGGAAGGTCGAGAAGCCCGAGAAGAAGTCCGGCAAGGGCAAGACCGATGACGGGTCCGGCTCCACGCCGGACGCCGCCCCGAAGGTCGACCCGAAGAAGCCGAAGCCCTCCCCTGGGCCGGACGGCAGCACTGCCGCCCCGAAGGTCGACCTGAAGAAGCCGAAGAAGTCCTCGGGAGCGGCGAGAGCGCGGGCCTTCTGGCGGAAGGGGAAGAAACCGAGGGTCGGCCCCACGTCCACATCGGCGGGCAAGGGCAGTAGTGGCCCGGCGGGTGGCGGCCCGGCAGACAGCGAGAGGAAGAAGGGCCCCAGGCCTGGATCGCGGTCCCGCCGCAACCGCCAGCATCAGCCGCCGCCCCGGCAGGAGCCCCGCGCGAACGGCGAGTGGCTGCGGCCGCCGCCGGGGATGGCCGCCACCTACACGGTCACGCTCACCCGGCAGAACCGGGAGAAGCCCAAGAAGGCCCCGGCCTCGATCACCCGCGGCCGCTTGGGGCTTCCGGCCGGCTCACCGCCGCCGGGGCCGACCACCACCGTCGCCGGGCCGCCCGGTCCGGCACCAGCACAACAGAAGGGAGCGCGGCCGATGGGCGGAGCGCCCGCAGTGCAGAACGTCCAGTTCAACGATGCCGAGCTGACGGTCTACGACGTCATCGAGTCCGACAAGGACATGGCCGAGGAGATCCTTCTCGGGGCCGAGCACGCCCGGGTGGTCGCCGACCGCTGTCAGGACCTGGTGAGTTCGCTGGAGTCGCTGCACTCCGAGCTGGTCGCCAAGTCCGTGCCCGGCCGTCTCGTCGGCTGGTGCGCTCGCCTGATCGAGCGGGCCGGAGTCGTGGAGGCCAAGGCCGAAGCGCTTACCCAGGGCTTGCCGCGCGCTTCGGAGGCCATCGCCCATGCCGGGCAGGTCGCGGCTGAGTACGACAAGCGCCCCGCCGACGTGACCCGCGACATGGGGCACACCGCACCCGCCGACGCCTCCTACCACCAGGAGTAGCCCATGGACCTCGCACGCATCGGCGACAAGGTCGCCGACACCCTGTCCGACGGTGTCACCTTCACGGTCGTCGTGGCTCGGCTGGCCTTCGCGTCGGCTTCGATGCTGTCGCTCAGCGAGGCCGTCTGCGGCGCCTACAACTACATCGAGGGATGCGCGAAGTCGGTCGACCATCTCGCCGACACCGCCGCCGGCCTCAACGTGGACCCGGCCGTCACCAGCGTGCACCACGACGCGGCGGCCGTCATGCGCGGTGTCCTGGCCGACGCCGAGGCCCTGGCCACCGAGGCTGCCGAGATGGCCTCGGACTTCCAGACTGCCCAGGAGGAACACGAGGCCGACTACGGACCCGTACACGAAGCCATGACGGCCAAGCCGGGCGCCGTGGCCGACCGGACGTACTACAGCAACCGATAGCACTCAGCGGGGCGGCCGGGCCCGAGGGTCCGGCCGCCCCACCCCGTCCTGACCGGAGGTACCCCTTCATGCTCGCTCGCGTGCGCGCCCAAGCTGGACGCGTCGCCACCATCACCGGGTCCGCGGTTCTCACCGGGGGCCTGTTCACCGACTCCCTCACCCTCCCGGGCGCTCTCGCTGCCGTGGCCACGGCCGGTGTGGGCCTGGCGACGAACGCCAAGATCCTGCGCGCACCGGAATCGGTGAAAGCCACGGCCATCGCCGTCTACGCCGCGCCGCACGCGGGCTGCGGGGCCGTCCTGGTCGGCGAGCGTCTGGCGCCCGCCGGCGTCACGTCCGTGCTCGTGCAGGCGGGCGCCGTGGCATTGTGGACCGGCGCCACCTGGCTGCTGCGGCCCGGGCTCGTGGCCCGTGAACTCGTCGGCGAGGCGACCGTCCAGGAGATCGCCGAGGTGAACGGGAAGGGTGCCGAGACGGCCGAGGTCGCTGTGCCCGACCAGCCCGAGCACGCCAGTCCCGCAGCCCGCTGGTGGGCCGAGGAGATCGCCACCGAAGACGGCATCGCCCCTGACACCGTGCTCCTGGAGCACCAGCAGGTGAGCGAGCGGTGCGTGGCCCTCATCATCGGCTCCTCTCGGCACGGTATGCCCGTGCCCGAGATCTCCACCGCCCGCCTGTCGGCGTACCTGGACATGTCCGAAGACCTAATCGAGATCGGGCCCGTCCCCGGCCGAGGCGCCGGTGTGCGACTCCTGGTCATCGGACCCCGACCGCAGCCTGTCGAACCCGAGGCGAAGGCCGCCGGGACCGACGAGGAGACGTGGGCGGAAATCGCCGCCACGGCCATGCCGGGCGTCGAACTTATCGAGACCAACACCTACGACCTGCGAAAGGAGCCGATCTGACCATGCCGCAGGTGAAGGAACACATCCTGCGCACCCCGCCGGGCGGGGTGCGCCGCTACGACCACGACGCGTTGTGCGACCTGCTGAACGTGGACGACCGCTCGCGGGTCATCTTCGAGCAGGGCGCGGGGCGCGAGGCCATCGTGCGGATCTACCCCTCCAACCCGCTGATGGACATGCGGGACATCAGTGTGGAAGACCTACGGATGGACGCGCGTGGCTGGATCACGCTGGGTGCGTACTATGACGGGCTGCCGCTGCGCTTCCGGCTTTTCGACCCCAAGACCGGCAACGCGCAGCGCGGCGCAATCTTCGGCACCACAGGCGCGGGCAAGTCCCGGCTCGTCCAGGCGATCCTGGTCGCAGCCAAACGCTCCGGCATCGTCGTCCACCTCGCCGACCTGAAGAGGGGCCAGTCCGTCCCCGAGGCCAACGGACAGGTCGCCACCAGGGTCACCACCCAGTACGAGACGATCCTGATGCTGCGCGGCCTGGTCGCTGAGGCCGAGCGTCGCATGACGCGGTACGCCGAGATGGGCCGTTCGGGTTTCGTTATCGGTGCCCCCGACCCGCTGACGTACGGCATCGTCGACGAGGCCAACCGCCTGCTGGAGAAGGGCGCCCCGTTCCGCGACGAGGGCGCCATGCTCATCAAGGAGTTGGGGCGCACCGGCCGCAGTGTGGGCGTCGGCATCGTCATCGCCGCCCAGGCCGGGCACTTGGAGGAACTCGGCGGCAGCGACACCCTCCGGGCCATGCTCAAGGAAGGCGAAGTGATTCTGCTGCGCTGGTCGTCCGGCATGATGCAGCAACTCGTCGGCGACGGCCTGATCCCCCGCGGCGAGGCGCTCCAGCCGATCCCGAAGGTCATCGGCCGTGTCCAGCGGATCCGCCGGTTCAACGAGACGGCCACCGAGGACAACGACGACGTCAACAGTCAGGGCATGCTCTACCACCTGACCGGGCCCAGACCCACCAGCATGGCCCGCACCTACGTCGTTGGCTCCGTCGCCCCGTGTACCGGCTACGACCCGCTGATCCTCGACTTGTACGGCGACGGTGCACCCCCCGGTAAGGCGATCGACCTGGAGGCGTACATGACCGCCAAGGAGTACGAGGCGGCCCAGGGTGGCGACCAGGAGGAAGGCGAGGTTGGGCCGCCCCACGCGGTCCCCACACCCGATGCGGCGTCGATGACGACTGCCCAGCGGATCCTCGCGGTCCTGCCGGCGGACGGCATGACCGAGATGGAGCTGCTCGCCACCCTCAATGACGACGGCGGCCGTGAGGTCCGGCGCGGCACCCTGCGCACCACCATCAGCAACCTGCGCAACCGGGGCCAGCTGGCCCGCCCCGACGGAACGGCGCGCATCATCCCCACCCCCACGGCAGACGACTGATCCCTCACTCGCACACGGCCAGGGCCCGGAGGTCGACTCCGGGCCCTGGCCATGACTGACGCCAAGGAGGCACCGTGCCCCACAACCACCAGCCCGCCCCGTCTCTGCCCCACAGTGAGGACCGGGCGACCGCCGAGGCCCGCCGCCTCATCGAGGCCGTCGAGAACGTCTATCGGCCCGATTCGGTCGTGCCGACCTCTTACCGCGACCCCAACCCCGTCCCCGTCGTTGGCGCCGCTCCGCCAGTCCCCCAGCCCGGCCGACCGCCGATGAGTCAGCGCGCCACCGATGTCAGCGGCATCATGCTCGCCGCCGGCGTCACCTCCCTGCCCATCTCCGGCGGCATCTCCCTGGTGATGTGGACCGTCGGCCAGGTCAACCCGGCCGTCGTCGGCATCATCTGCCTCGCACCCGTCGCCTTCCTCGGCGCCCTGTCCCGGGTCTTCAAGCAGGCCAAGGAAGTCGCCGCGGCGACCCCGCCCGTGATCCACCAGCACTACGCGGGTGACGTCCACCAGGACAACAGCAGTCACAGAACCAAGAACACCGGACTGATCGCGCAGACCAAGAACGACAACCGGCGCCGTTGACGGAAAGGAACCTGCCCATGGGCACGCACGTCACCGTCAGCCACGGCAGTGACTTCTTCGGCGTCGACACGATCGCCGTCCAGCAACTGCGTGAACTCGGTCAGTACGCCCGCAGTGTCCTGTCGGCCGACGACCACCCATTGCTCACCACCCTCCTGGACGACGCCGGCCAGTGCGAGCACACCCTAGACGCCGACCAGGCCGCGCTCCTCGCGATCCTGCTGCGCCGTATCGCAGCCCGCCGCCGTCTCAAGAAGCCGGTCCGCGACCTCGCCACCCGCCTGGGCATCGCGGCCGCCAACGCTGCCGCCGACTCCGCGCCGTGGGTCTGGACCATCGGCACGGAAGGAATCCGATGACCGACCCCGACAGCCTCGATGCCCGCCTGGATGCGGCCACCAATACCGTCCTCGCCGAGATCAGTAGGACCGACGCCAAATCCGGCGTCCTGCTCACCAGCTTCTCCCTGCCGCTCGCCGCGCTCGTGGCCGTGGTACCCGGGCGCGACTTACCCCCCGCCGTCGCAACTCTCGTCGGCGCGGGCACCGTCGGCCTGATCGCCGCAATGCTCGTCGTGCTGTTCGTCGTCCACCCTCGCCTGGCGGGTGCCGCCCGCGGCAGCTTCCTCTACTGGTCGCTGTGCACACCCGGAGAGCTGGTGAAGGATCTCCAGACCCCCGGCGACCGTGTTGCTCACGTCATCCACCTCTCGCGGATCGCCCGCCGTAAGTACGCGGGCCTGCGCATCGCCGGAATCATCACTGCCGTATCGCTCATCGTCCTGGGCGCCGCGCTGCTCGCTGCTCTCATCACTTAACCGATCACGCGGTAGATGCAGAACAGCACGGTAAACGGCTTGAGCGGCAGGTGAACTGACAGACACGAAGCGGGCCCCGTCCTCTTGGACGGGGCCCGCTTTTTGCGTTGAGGGTCAGGCGGCGGTCGTCGCTTGACCCTATTCCAGTGAAGGTTCCTGGACGGTCTCAGGCTCCGGTTGTTGCTGCTGGGGGATCAACTCGGCCCGACACCGGTCGATCTGTTCTTGCAGGGCGTCGAGATAGCGGGTCGCAGCAGTCGCGTCCCTCTTCGCCAGGCGCCGCACCCAGTTGTAGGGCACGGACCGCTCAGCCTTCTCGGTGAAGTCGATCGGACCGTTCTCGTCCTCCTCGCTGCTGCTGGAGGTGAGGTAAGAGCGGACGTGCTTGACGATCTCTGCGGCGTCGGCCTCCTTCGGGAGAGCTTCCACAGCTCCCTTGAGGACCTTGGCTGTTACCCGGACCCCGTCGACCTCGATCGCAGTGCGGAATACGAGTGTTGCCGTGTCGACATCCCAGGCGTCGGCGACTGGCACCAGTTCCCACACCTGCGCCTGGTTCAGGGCGCGCAGGGCGTCTTCGGCCTTCTCTGCGAGAGGGCTCGGCTTCCTGGAAGTGGCTCCAATTGGAGCCACTTCGTTCGACAGGAATTCGAACACGGCTTCTGCGATCCGCCACGTCTGGATCAGCTTGTTGGCGTACGCCTTCCGCATGCCCCAGCGCTTCCATACGAACTCGTCGAACGAGGTCGTCTCGGCGCGGTAGAGCCGCCCCTCACGAATACTCTCCAGCGCCTTACCTGCCAGCCAGAACGCCCACTGAAGGGTGTCGACCGCAGCGGTGCACTGGGCCAGAATCTCCTGCTCCTCCACTGTCAGCGTGGTTGGCTGCTCGGAGATCGGCCGGCGCAGCGGCTTGAGGGCTCGCGCCATCTCGACCGCGCTCTTGTGCTCGTACCGCGGCTTGGGTGCGGCACCTCGCTGCCGACCCATTAGAGAACCCCCTCCACCGCGAGCGCCAGCTTGTAGAAGTCCTCGCGGCCGCGCAGCGCGGTCCCGCTCTCGGGGTACTGGATCACCGTCAGCCCGCTGTCGGGGGCCTTGGCGTGCAGCTTGTAGCGGCGGACGGCCTGCCTCATGTACGGGTAGCCGCGATCCTCGCACCACGTGCGCATCTCTTCGAGATCGGCCTTGGTGCGGTCAGCTCCTGAGTCCCAGTTGTTGATCACAACCCGGAAAGGGATGTTCCGCGGTCGCAGGACGCGTTCGATGGTGAACTCCGCAGGAGAATGCGTCAGCGTCTCGACCGGGACGATCGGTACCAGAGCGAGGTCGGTGAGCTCCAGAACCTCACGCATCGCCTCTCCGGCCGGGCCGGAGCCCAGCGGGTCGGGATCGTCGATCTCTGCCTCCGGGTCCAGATCGACGAAACCCGGAGTGTCGACGTAGACGCGCAGCACATCAGGGTCTTCGAGCAACTTGGGAATCTCTCCCAGCCGCCCCTTGGTGACGAGGTAGTCGAACGGCAGGCTCTCTTCGGGGACCTTGCGAGCCCACCCCTCCAGGCTGCCCTGGGGGTCGATGCCCGCGGCGACCACCGGGCACGGTGCGTCCGGGTCGGAGGACACGGGTGGGTTGCTCTCGCCGGAGACGGCGGCGAGGTTCACGGCGATGGTGGACTTTCCCGCCCCGCCCTTTTGCTGGATCAGGGTGATGACTCTTGCGCGGCGCTTTTCGGTCGTTTGGGCAGGGGACATGAAAGACCTCCGTAGGCTTCCCCTGGTGGGTACTCGGACGAGCCACAGCTTGCCAGACCCCCCCGAAAGGCGTCACCCGCCGTGCCGCCTATGACCTCACCAGGGGTACGAATACCCCCTTTGTGCTCCCGGGGGGAGCCGGTGCGGCGCCAGGTTCACAGGTCCTCGGGAAGTTCGCCCTGCTCCCCATAGGCGATCCGGTCGATGGCGGCGCGGATGAGGTCTCCAGTGGTGAGGACCTGTGCCCGGAGTCGGTCCCTGATCTCCAGCGCAGACTGGGGCGCCGAGAGATTGCCGACGGCGGCCATGAGAGCGAGGTCGGCCGGGATGCCGTCACGTTCGGCCTCGCGCATGGCCACATTGACGCCGTCACCCCAGCGGTCCGCCCACTCCTGGAGGGCCTCCACGGCGGCCTTGCTGGTCCAGTACGCGGCGCGGCGTACAGCCTCGCCGAGACTGTAGGGCAGATTCACCGACACGCGATGGGAGTATCCGCCCTCGCCCATCGGCTGACTGGGAGGAGTGCCCCATCGACGGCCCGGGGCGTCGACTTCACCCTCCGGCGGCTTCGGCCACTTGCGGTCCAGGCCGCGGGCCCGCAACTCCTCGCGGACGGCGCGGGTCACGATGTCATCCCGGGTGCCGCCGAGCTCACCGGTCCGTCGCATCCGGGCAACCCGGGCCCGGATGTCGCGGCGGATGGCTGCGGCCGCACGCCGGGACAGCCCTGGGACGATCAGCTCCCGGCGGCGCTCGCTGACCCACGCCTCCTCGCGGTCACGCTCGTTCCTGGCGTGCTGGTTGAGCCTCTTCAAGGACTCCTCAGTCACCGCCACGTGAAACTTCATCTTCGCCATGCTCGCCATGATGGAAATGTAGCCAGATAACTGAGGCGCGCACTGCTGCCGACCGCGAAACGAGTGTCGCAGCCGCATCCGCCGGACTTCCCCGGCGTATCTGGATCGAGGTTTTCGACCTTGGTCGGTAGGGTCCGATGGGGACGACGTGGCATGTACGTGCTGACGTGCCACGGGAGTTACGTGGCAGGGGGAAAAGCGCATGGGGACGGAACCGGAGACCGCGTCCGAGACGGAATCGGCCGCCTCGCCTGGTCCGCTGCCTCTGCCCGAAGGGGCGGAGCCGGTCGACGGGGTGACGGGCTATCACGCGCTCATCAAGGGAGACTCGGTCACCGTGTTCGGCCCGGACGGCACCGAGATTGCTTCCGGCTCCCGCCGGGGCGGCGTCGCGGTGGGCCGGGTCGGCGACGCCCGCCTGGTGAGCGACGGGTACGGGGACAGGCGGCTGTCGTCCTTCGCGATGCTGGCCGCGCGTCACCACCGGGCGGCGAGCGACCCGAGTGTCCGCGACAAGGTCTGGGTGCGGTGGGAGGAAGACGGTGTCGCCGCGGTGTACGGCACCGACAAGTACGACGACGATGACGTGCGCGCGGTCAAGGCCGGGAACCTGTACTGGTCCGGGCAGCGGCAGGCGCGGGTGACCGGCCGAAGGTGGAACCCGGAAACCCGCGACCGCAACCTCGCCGCCGTGCTACAGGCGTTCGCCCGGCAGGACCGCAACATCGTGGTGCTCGGACCGGGCCAGACCCCGGAGGACCTGGTCGCCTCGCCGACGGCGGCCGCGGCCGCCCTGGCGCAGCAGGCCCAGCCGGCCGCGGCCGCGGCCGCGCCCGCTCCCCCGCCCGAGCCCGAGCCGGAGCCGGAGCCGCTGGACCTCACCGGCCTGTCGTACGAGGAACTGGTGGAGGCGGAGGACGCCGCCGCCATGGAGAGGTCCCGGGACTACAGCGCCGCGGTGGAGGGGCGGTACCGGGCGCTGCAGGAGGAGCGCGGCAAGCGGCTGCTGGAACGGGTGGCGACGGCGACGGCGGTCACGGAGCTGAGCAACGAGGAACTGGCTGCCGAGTACGAGTGGTGGCAGAAGAACCTCTACCAGACGCCGTTCCACTCCTCGTCCGAGGAGCACCGGACGCTGGCAC
The DNA here is from genome assembly GCF_002794255.1 of Streptomyces carminius. GTDB lineage: Bacteria > Actinomycetota > Actinomycetes > Streptomycetales > Streptomycetaceae > Streptomyces > Streptomyces carminius. Next base: position 61,470 of record NZ_PGGW01000049.1, on the reverse strand, counting down.
GCCGCAACAAGGCGGTGCGCACCGAGCAGTACGCCCGCACCGCCCAGGCCCTCCTGGCCGGTCCGGCGGCGGCGGACCTGGACGATGAGGCACTGGAGAGCGCCCACGAGCAGATCGGCCCGGTGTGGACATATCTGCCGAGCGGCCACGAGCTGTACGACCAGGTCACCGACTACCGCAAGGCCGTCCAGGAGGAGCGGGTCACGCGCCGGGCGCGGTCCTACGGCGAGCGGACGCCGGTGGGCGAGATGACGCTGGAAGACCTGATCGCCGAGAACAATGAGCTGGGATCGAGTCTCAACGCCAGAAACGAGCAGTCGGCCTACTCCTACAGCGATGCGGTCAAGGAGGCCCGGGCGGCGCGGCTGAAGGCCGTGGAGGCGGAGTGGTTCCAGCGGGGCATGGAGCAGCACCCGGAGGCGGCCCGCGCGAAGCTGGGCGAAAGCATCACCAGCCGCCGCACGGTGCTGATCGACGGCTCGGTGCACACCTACGGCTACATGGAGCGCCAGGGGCAGAAGTTCCGGGCCCTGGCCCACTACGACCAGCGCAGCAGCATCGGTGACTTCGACTCCGCGCCGGCCGCGATGGCAGCCCTGGTGCGGCGCTACGACCAGGACCCGGAGACGCTGCCGCGGCGCACCTGGGGCCCGGAGCGGAAAGTGGACCTGCCGGTCAGCGCCTACGACCCGCTGGTGTCATGGCTGCGGCGCAGGCCTTCAGAACTGTCCCGCGAGTACGACCGGGTGCTCACCCTCCTCACCTCCTACCAGCTGCCGACGCAGACGAAGGTGGTGAACCCGCTCACGAACCAGGTGATGCGGGCCTACCCGTTCCACTTCGAGGAAGGACTGCTCGGGGAGCTGGCGCGGATCGCGGAGCGGACCACGGAGGACCTGCGCGAGCAATCGCTGAACGAGGACCTGCCCAAGCGGGAGAGGGAGGCGGCCAAGCGGCGCATCCCGGCGATGGGTGCCGCGCTCATCGGGATCAACGCAGTGATCGAGCAGGTGCGCGCCGTCGGCGGCGACGTCGAGCGGCGCGGGGTGGACCAGTCCCGGCTGGCAGCGCAGATGGCGGCGCTGGCCGGTACCGTCAACGAGCAAGAGGGAGGCGAGGCCGATGGCGACAACGAGCCAGTACGAGACGCTGCTGCGCAGGCACTGGGAGGAGTTCCGGCCGCGGGAGCTGGCGGCGATGCAGGACCCGGACCGGCACTTTCGGAAGCTGGGAGCGCAGATGAGCGAGGCGATCGCCGCGGCGGAGGAGGACCTGGAGGAGACCCTGGAGCCGGAGACGGGCTACCAGGCCCGGGTCGGGCAGCTGGAGCAGATCAGGGCGACGGCGCGGGAGCAGGTGCTGCGCGAGATGCTGCCGCCGCCGGAGGACCCGGACAGCCCGGCGGCGCCGCTGAGTCCGGAAGCGGTGGAGCTGGCGGCGATCCGCAGGGAGCTGGAGAACCTGTAGCGCGGTTCCGCCCCGACCCGGCCGACCTGCCGCGCGGCCCGCTGGCCCGCGCTGAGGCGAACCTCGAAGCCATCAAGGTGCTGCGGACACTGGAGAGCGACCGCCGCGGCGCCACCACCGAGGAGAAGCGCATCCTGGCCCGCTGGTCGGGCTGGGGCTCGGTCCCGACCGTGTTCCTCGACGAGCCGGACCCCGATGAGCCGATCTACCAGCCCGGCGGCGAGTGGGAGGGCAGATTCGAGGCGGACCATGCCCGCTGGGAGTCCTACGACCGGGTGCGCGGCGAGCTGCGGGAGCTGCTGGACCCCTTCGAGTGGCGGGCGGCGTCCCGGGCCGTGCTGTCGGCCCACTACACCCCGCAGGGCGTCGCTGAGGCGATGTGGCAGGGCCTGGCCGCGTACGGCTTCGACGGCGGGGAGGTCCTGGAGGCCGGGTGCGGGTCCGGCGCGTTCTTCGGGGTGGCCCCCCAGACCGCGCGGCTGACCGGCGTTGAGGTGGACCCCACCACCGCGGCGATCGCGGCCCGGATCTACCCGCACGCCAACGTGCTGTCCGAGTCGTTCACCGACACCGACGCCCCGGTCGGCACGTTCGACCTGGTGATCGGGAACGTGCCGTTCGCGCAGGCCCCGTTCGGGGAGCGCCGCTACGGCGCGACCGGGCACTCCCTGCACAACGGCTTCATCATCAAGCAGCTCGCCCTGCTGCGGCCGGGCGGCTACATGGCCGTGATCACCTCGCGGTGGACGCTGGACGGCGAGGACACCTCCGCCCGCCGGGCCATGTCCCGCTGGGGCGACCTGGCGGCCGCGTACCGCCTGCCGGCGGGCACCTTCGGCGAGACCGCCGACACCGACGTGGTCGCCGACGTGCTGGTCTTCCGCCGCCGTGCGGAGGGCGAGGAACCGGGCGACCAGAGATGGATCGACGCCCCGGAGCGGGACCTGGGCGGCAACACCCTGGCGGTGAACGCCTACTTCACCCAGCACCCGGAGAACGTGCTGGGACGCCTGACGTCCGAGACGGGGCCGTACGGGCCGCGGGTGACGGTGCAGGGCGACCCGGGCGAAGCCCCCCGGCTGCTGCGCGAGCGGATGGAGGCCTCCGCCGCCGCGGCGGTCGCCGACGGCCAGGGCTACGTCCCGCACGAGGACGGGCCCGACCGCGCGCCGCTGCTGTTGCAGACCGCCCGCGAGAAGCACGCGACGGACTTCACCGGCCGCCTCTACGCGGACGACGACGGGCAGATCTGGCAGCACGTCAACGGCGAGGACCCGGTCCGGGTCATCACCGCCGACGGTGTCACCGGCACCGAGCAGCTGCGGATGCTGCTGTCGCTGCGCGACACCGCGAGCGAACTGCAAGAGCTGGACCGCACCGGCAGCGACCCCGACCGTGCGCGCGAGGTCCGCAGCCAGCTCGCCCGGCTACACGCCGCCTACACCATGGCGCACGGGCCGCTGTCCCGGCCCCGGCAGACCCGGATGGCGCTGCCGACCGACGAGGCCAGGGCCGCCGCCCGCGCCGCCGGCGTCGAGCTGGACGACGACGAACGCCTTCCTACGGGCTGGGGCTGGTTCCGCCAGGACCCGCACGCCGCCGTCGTCCTGGGTCTGGAGCACTGGGACCGGGCGAACGACCGGCCGGTGCCCTCCGAGGTCCTCACCCGGCGGCCGGGCACCCGCCGCGGCGGCCTGGAGCCCACCGACGACCCGAAGACGGCACTGACGGCCGTGATGGGCGCCACCGGCGGCGTGGACCTGCCGCTGATCGCCTCCCTGCTGGGCACGACCCCCGAAGAGGCCCGCCGCCGCCTGGGCACCGAGGTCTTCGACAACCCGGTCACCAAGAAGCTGGAGCACGCCGGCGCCTACCTGTCCGGGCCGGTCCGGGTGAAGCTCGAACAGGCCCGCGAGGCGGCCGCCACCGACCCGACGTACGCGGTGAACGTCGCCGCGCTGGAAGCGGTGCAGCCGCCGCCCAAGCGCCTGGGGCAGTTCACCGCCCAGCTCGGCGCGCACTGGATTCCCGCGTCTCTCGTGCAGGGCTTCTTGCGGGAGTACCTCGGCGATCCGACCCTCCAGGTCAGCCACAACGAGCGGTACGGCTGGTCCCTGGCCGCGGGCAAGGTGCCCGATGCGATCAACGCGCTCAAGGGCACCGAACGGCGCTCGGCGGTGCACATCGCCAAGGCCCTGCTCGGGCGGGCTTCGATGGTGGTCAACACCCTCGGCGGCGACGGGGTGGACGAGGACGCCACCCGCGCGATGCGCTACAAGGCCGACGCGATGCGGTCGGCGTTCGAGGACTACTGCACCGCCAGTACCGCCCGGGTCGCGCTGCTCACCGACGCCTACAACTGGCAGATGAACGGGCACGTCGTCCGCAGCTACGACGGTCTGGCCCCGACCCTGGCCGGGTTCACCACCGAGCGGACCCCGCACCCGTGGCAGCTCTCGGCGGCCGCGCGGATGCAGTTCGAGCGGGGCGTGGTTCTCGCGCACGAGGTCGGCCTCGGCAAGACCACCACGATGGTGATGGGCTCGCAGGCACTCAAGGCCTCCGGGCAGATCGCCAAGCCCTTCGCGGTGGTCCAACCGCACCTGGCCCGGCAGTGGCTGGATGAGGCCAAACTGCTCTACCCCAACGCCGACATCCACCTGATCACCTCCGACGACCTCGCCGACGGCAACCGTCGCCGGGTCCTGGAGTGGCTGCGCTCGAACACCCCGGACCTGGTCATCTTCACCGAGGGCGCGTTCGGGTCGATCCGGATGAGCCCCGAGCAGCAAGAGCTGTACCTCTTCCGCGAGATCGAGTCACTGAAGGAACAGCTCAAGCGCGAGCGGGGGGTTCCGCACAACGCCTTCGCGCTGATGCAGCTGGAACGGCGCCTGACCACGGTGGAAGCCCGCATCCGGCGCAACGACGCGCCGATGCGCACCCCGGGCGAGGTGTACTGGGAGGACCTGGGGTTCGACTACGCGCTCGTCGACGAAGCGCACCGCTTCACCGCCGTGGGCTTCCGCTCCAAAGAGGCCGGCGGCGAGACCGCGAGCGTCCGCGCAGTGGACCTGCACCAGAAGCTCAGGTGGCACCACCAGGTGGCGGAGGTCCACGGCGGCCGCCCCACCGTCACCCTCGGCACCGGCACGCCGATGGAGAACTCCATCTTCGAGCAGTACTCAGTGCTCGAACTGGCGACGCCGTGGCTGTTGGACCAGTTCGGGGTGCACGGCCCGGACCTGTGGTCGGAGACCTTCGGACAGAAGGTCCAGCGCATCGAGATGGCGCCGGACGGCAGTGGCCTGACGATCGTCGAACGCTTCTCCCGGTTCGTGTCGAAGTCCACGATGAAGACGATGTGGGGACTGGCCACCGACACCAAGACCGGCGACGACGTCGGGATCGAGCGGCCCAAGCTCGCCGGCGGCGCCCCGGAACTGGTGCTGGTGGAGTCGACCGCCGACCAGCGCGCCCGGCTCCAGACCCTGGTGGCCCGCGGCCAGGCGATCCACGCCGGTGACGTCACCCGCGATGAGGACAACATGCTGGCCGTCTCCGGCGAGGGCCGCGCGGTCGCGCTCGACCCCCGGCTGGTGGACGCAGGCGCTCCCGCGGCGAACAAGCTGGTGACGGCGGCCGACATCATCGCGGCGGGCTACCACGCCCACAAGGACCGCACCTACGCCGTCTCCAGCCGCGACGACACCCCGCACCCGATCCCCGGCGGGCTGTTCTTCGTCTTCTGCAACAGCGGCACCCCCGGCGGCAACAACAAGGGCGGCTTCGACGCCTACGCCGAGCTGCGCGACCTGCTCGCCGCCCGCGGGGTGCCCCGCGACATGGTCCAGTTCGCGCAGGACAACGCCACCCCGGAGAAGAAGGCCGCGATGTCGGAGGCCGCCAACAACGGCGGCATCGCGGTCCTCATGGGCTCCACCGAAGTCCTCGGCACCGGCTTCAACGGCCAGAACCGGGCCTACGCCCTGATGCACCTGGATCAGGACTGGACCCCGGCCAGCATGATCCAGCGCAACGGCCGCGTCATCCGCCCCGGCAACCAGCACGAGGAGGTGAACATCTACTTCCTGGCCACCAAGGGCAGCATGGACGCCTGGCAGGTCGGACTGCTCACCTCCAAGGCGGAAGGGCTGCGCGACATCCAGCGTCCGCCCGGCGAGGGCGACGACGACAACGACACCGTCGAAGAGATCGGCGCGAGCGACTGGGACTACGCCACGATGGCCGCCGAGATCGGCGGCAACCCCTTCATGCGGCAGTTCATGGAGGCCAAGGTCCACCTCCAGGGCCTGGAGGCCGACCGGCGCAACGCGGCCGCCGACCGCGTCCGCCAGGCGGAGCTGCTGCTCGCCAAGGAGAACGAACTCGCCAGCACCCAGCGCGCCATCGCCCTCCGGGACGCCGCCCTGCCGAAGGTCACCGCCACGATCCGCGGCGACGCCTTCCAGATCCGGGTCGGCGGCCGCGACTTCGACAAGCGCGGCAAGGCCGGTCCGGTCGTACGCCAGGCCGTCGCCGACGCCCTGCGCGGCCACAGCAGCCTCGGAATGGGGCCGTGGACGACGATCGGCACCTTCGGCGGGCTCGACTTCGCGGTACAGCCGGAGATCCTGGACGGCGGCGAGATCCGCGCCCACGTCGGCTTCCCCAACCTGCGGCACAGCGAATCCGTCTGCTCCATCGGCGACCTGGCCAACCCGAAGTTCGGCGCCACCATCATCGGCCGCCTGGCGACCGCGCTGGAGAAGGCCGAAGACCACCAGCTCATGGACCGCGAGCGCCTTCCGGTGCTGGAAGCCGAGATCACGCTGCTCACCGCGCAGCAGGCCTCGGTCGACTACGGCCCGGCCATCGAGCACGCCCGGCGCCGCGTGGAGCTGTTGGATGCCGTGGTCGGCGCGATCACCGAGCGGGACAAGCTCCCGGAGCTGACCGAGTCCATGCTCGACCCGGAGAGGTACCGCACTCCCGAGAGCCGTAAGAAGGCCATCGCGGAGCGTGCCGAGCAGCGCGCACCCCATCAGGCGAAGGTCGACCAGGCGGCGGCCGCCCTCGCCGCGTTCGACGCGACGACCCCCGCCCCCGAGCTTCCCACGGCCGCCCCCGCGCCGGCGCCGAATCCGGCACTCACGCCTGCGCCTGCGCCCGACGAAACGGCCGCCAGGCCCACCGGCAGCTCCGGCACTCGTCCCGCGGACGGGGCCCAAGCACCGCCGGAGCAGGCCCCGCCGGAGCCAGAGGACGGCAGCAGCACCGAGGAACCCACGGAGTCCCAGACTCCCGAAGTTCCGGACTCACGGACCAGTGAGCCGTCCGGCGACGAGGAGTTCGACCTCGCGCAGCCCGACCGCGCCCCGGCCCCGGCAACACAGGACGAGCCCGGCCCCGGGACAGAGGAGCGGCCCGAGCCTGGTTTTGTCGCCCGGATCACGCGCCCAGCGGGCACGGCGATCGACCGCTCCTGGTGGGTGGGTGCCTACGGCCAGTGGGATACGTCCAACGTGGGACGTAAGGGCGTTCCGTCCGCCATGATCGAGTTCGCGTCTAAGGCGGAGGCGGCGGGATGGGCCGTGGCGCTGCGCGCCGGATCCATCGTCGTTGGGGACGAGGAATCATTGCTCGGTGTGTGGGAGTGCGAGGCCTCTGGCACGACACACGACAACTACCAAGGTGGGGAGTCGCTCGCCGTTCTGTCCTTGATGTGGACTCAGGCGGAAGGCGCTAAGCGCTGGACGTTCGACACTGAGCGCTCCGGGGCGGAGATTGGCGGCCGCCTTCTGCCCGGATACGTGACGCTGACCGACTACCGGCGTGCCCTGTCTCAGGCTCGGGTGCGGCAGGTAGACCCCGAGGCAAAGGCAGCGGAGGCTGCCACTCGCGAGGCGGAGTCAGCAGAGGTGGAATCGTCCGCCGTCGAAGACGTAACCACCCTGTACGCACCCGGCGAGCAGGTCCGCGTAACCCCCATGAACTACGACACGTGGAGCAAGACCTACGTGCCGCAGCCTGAGTTCATCGGCACCGTGATCAGCTACACCCGGAACGGCAACTACATGGTGCGCGAGCCGGAGCACGGCACCAGCAGGCACTATGACGCCTTGCGTGAACTGCACAAGCTGGACACGGAACCGGCGGACAGCGAGGCATCCCCGCCGACGGCCGAACAGCGGAACACCAGCCAGCAGCCGACCGAGCCGACCCCGGAGCAAGACAGCGACGGGCACGGGACGGCCAACCTGTACGAGGAGTTCGGCCTCGTGCCGCCGGAACGCGTCCCGAACCCGGCCCCGCAGGATGAGCCGGAGACGGACGCGGAAGGGGAGGAGACCGACGGCGTCCCGGACGGGCAGATGACCGTGGAAGAGGCGCAGACCGAAGCCGCGCCCGCCGGCCCGGAAGGCACCCCGCCCGCGCCTCCTGAGCCCTCCGTCATCTTGGCCACCCCGCCGACGTCCTCGTCGGACACCCCGGAGCCCCTCCAACAGTCCGAGCAGCGGTTCGGCGGCCCCGAGCAGCTGGCCCAGTACGCGGGCCGGGCGGACATCATCCCGACGAGCGAGTCGTCCTCCACCGTCTGGCTCGACGGTCGACTGATCGGCTACATCACGGACCTCAACCAGACAGTGGGGGCGGCACATGACCAGTCGCGGCCTGCCGAGATGCGGCAGGCGCCCGGGCCCCGCTTCGAGAGTCGGCCCCCCTTCGGCCACAGGGACTCCGTATCGGCTCTGCTCGAAGACAGCCAGGCGGCGGTGGCGGAACTGGTGGCCCGCGCCCTCCAGATGCCCGTGCCCCGGGAGGCCATCGACGCGGACACCGCCTGGACGCTCACCGCCGCGCTCGGCACGATCCGCCTCTCCCCCAGCTACCCGGGCGAGGACCAGGAAGCCGCCGCACGCCTGTCGGCCCTGCGGCAGGTCGTGGAGAACCTGAGTGCTGGACAGCTCACCAGCACGGACCTCGCGGATGACCTGGCGCTGGTGCATGACGATCTACTCTGGGCTGCCGACTTCGCCGACACGTCCGCGCCCTACCTGACCCGGGCGGCTGAGGAACTGGCCGTCCTGCTGGCGGCCATCCGCCCGGACGATCCCCGAGCCTGGCGGCCCGACCCGTTCGTGGCGGCGCCAGCCGACGTCGAGCAGCCCACGCCAACACCCGCCCCCGACCGAACTCGCGCCCGGAGAAAGGGGAGCGCGGCCGCGCCCGGCGCAGGGACAGAACAGCTCGGGTTGTTCGGCGATCCGGCACAGGACCCGGCAGAGGGCCCGGTGGAGCCGGAGACGACCACGGGCAGCGGGACCGTTCCTGATGATGAACCGCCTGCCCAGCTGGTAATGGCCGACGACGGGCGAGAGGCACAGCTTCGGGCGGCGCTCGTCGAGGGCGAGACGATCGCCCCCGTGTCGTTCACCGACTGGCGCGAACCGGCGGCGGGCTGGGTCCTGACGACGGCGGGCGGGCACACATTCCGGCTACGCCCTGTGCCGTACTCCCGTCCAGGTGAGGACAAGTGGGAGGCCGGTCACGACGCTGACGGCTCCTACTGGTGGGACGCGAACGTGGAGGACCGGCCCCTTACCACCGTGCTGGAGCGAATCCGTGAGGACTCGGCGACTCGTACCCGGTTCGCTTCCCTGTGGGCCCGGTACGGGCACCTGACGGCGCAGACCCCCCAGTTCGAGACGACCACGGACCGCGTCCAGCTCGAAGAGGACGTGTACCTGGTCCGCCGGTTCGGCAGTGTCGGCCTTATCGCGTCGTGCCGGTGGGGCTGGGAGCACCTGACCGACCCGGACGGCGCGCAGGGCCGCACCGGTGAGGACTGGTCCCGGAAGGGCCCGGATAACCGGCAGTACGTCGCCGAGTGGAAGATCTGGCACTCAGCCCGGGCCGCCATTCCGAACGCGCGGCTACACGTCGTGGCCCAGCTCACGGATGACATGGCCGACACACCGGACGCGTACTGCGATGCGTCGGCGCCGTACGTCGGCAAGTGCAGTGCGAAGCGCTCGGGCGCCCGGTACACGGTCGCCGTCGTCGACGACCAGGGCAGCGAGCTTGGCTGCTACACCATGTGCGCGCGGTGCCTGTCTCGTCGGCTCCTGGACGATGAGGACAGGCGCATCAGTTACCACGACGTGGAGAGCCTGGTTGAGAGCCTGGCCAAAGGTGATCCGAAGGTGGTCGACCTGCACTGGAAGCAGTGGCCCGACCGAATCGCTGAGCTTGCTGGACAGATGCTGTCGGCCGCACTGGATGCCGGAGAGACCGCCCCCTGGCCCGCCCAGGCTCTGACGAGTCAGCTCCTCACCGAGGCGTGCGAAGCCGGTGACGACCGCGCCATGCGGGAAGCGCGAGCGGAGGTGAAGGCTGCGGGCGGGGACGCGGCGGCACAGAAGCGGGCGGCGGCGGAAGTGGCCGCAGCACGCCAGGACCGGGTCGCGCTGGTCGCCCGGCGTGGCACGCCCCGCGTGGAAGCGGCGAACGAGGCCGACCGCGTGGCCCTCGCAGTCCTCGAACTCGCCGGCTGGGGGGCGGAGGGCAGCGACGCGGCGCCGGAGCCTGCTGAGGAGGCGGCGCCCGAGGTCGTCGACGTCAACACGCTGACCGTCAGCCCGAAGGGCCGCAACGGCGGGCCGTCCCCGTATGAGTTCACCGTCACCGGCCCCGGGCTGACCGTCGGCAAGTACGAGATCTCCCACGACAACCAGGGCAAGGGCGCGCAGGGGATCATGTGGCGGGCGACCTGGCACGGTGTAGAACCGTCGGGCCGGTGGGACGTGATCAGCATCGGTTCCGGCAAGGGCAGAAGCGCGGCCCTGGCGGCCGTCGCTGAGCATGCGGCCGAGACTGGCGGGGACTTGGCCGCCGGGTTCACCGTCGCCCGCCGCATGAACTATGACGCCGGACTGTGGATACTGCCGGAAGTCGGGGAGTCGGAGGCAATCCAGTACAACCCTGACGGCTCGTGGACGATCACCGCCGAGACCGGCGCCCTCTACACAGTCCGCCGGGAGTGGCAAGGCCGCACCGCTTCCGGTGACCTGGCGCCGCTCCTGATCGAGGACCAAGCGGGGACCTTGATCGCATCCTGCACCGCCGTCGACAGCTACATGTCCGCGTGGGCGCCAATGCTCGAACGACTCCGCCTCCACGCCACGGCGGTTGCTGACGGTGCCCCGCACGCGACGGCCGTCACCCTCGGCGGCCCGGGCAGGACGTGGGTCGAGGCGTGGTGTGTGTGCAGCTGGACCGAGCGCGCCGATGTCGCCGAGTACGCCGGCCGCGCCCCCGCCGGTGAGGCACTGGCTCAGGCGCACCACCAGGCCCACCACCCGGAGACGTCGGCAGCGGCTGCTGAACTGCCGGAGCTGGACGTGGTGCTCCTGGACATGGACGTGCCGTCGCTTGATCCTGCCGAGCCGTACACCACCGACGCGGAGGCACAGGCGGACATCGACCGGTTGGGGGAGGCATTCGCACGGTGGGCCGCCCTGCCCGTCGTCCAGCGCTTCCACGAAGCGGACCGGCAGCAGCGCCCCGACGGCGACGGTGATCCGACCAACCCCATCGCCCAGCTGGCGGCGGCCTACCAGGACGCCGAGCGGACCTTGCGGGAGGGCCCGGTGGGCTCGCCGGACGACCTGGTGCGCCAGGTCCACACGGTGGCGGCCTGGAGTGGCGCCCTGGAGGCGGTCGTCAGCGACGACCTGCGCGGCCCACTGGGACAGGTCCGGGAGGCCGCCCGCCTCCTGGCCTCCCGCTCGCGAGCGACGGTCGCCGCCTTCGAGGCGGAGTTGGCCGCCCTCACCGCGAGCTCGGCGGAGCAGAACACCGCCACCCCGGAGAGCGCGGCCGCCGAACAACCGCCCGCCGATGCCGACGACGCCCCGGAGACCCGCACCGAGCCAGGCCCCGACGAACCGGCAGCGGCCACCGAAGGCCTCGGGGAACCGCCCGCGGGCACGCCGCCCGCGACGGACACCGAGACGGAGAGCGCCACGGACAACGCCCCAGCGCCGGACCCCCAGAAAGTACCGGAGCCGCCGGCCGCCGTCGACGACGCTCCGGGCGACACCGCCACGGACAGCGATCCGGCGCCGGATCGTGTGCCCCTCCCCCAGGACGCGCCGGAGCCCGCAGGCGCAGCCCCGGATAAGGGGATGCACGAGGCACGGCGCGAAGCGTCGTTCCTCGAGCAGGACCGACCCCAGACGACGGACGGCGACCAGCAGACACCCGAGACCGACACGACGGCCGCGCCGACGACCCCGGCGGGAGAGGACGCCCCCAGTGACGAGACGGCGCGAGACGCTTCGGAGGAGCCGACCATGACCACCCCGCCGATTCCGGAGCCCACCCATGCCCCGGACGAACCGATCACCGAGGAACCGCCCGCACCGCAGCGCTACTTCGAGACGGCCCCGCTCGCGGGCGACTCCAGCTACCGGCTGCGCCTGTCCGGGCTGGACGGCCAGCCGGTCGACTCCGGCGAGGTACTGCGGGACGACCTCGTCGTCGCCATGCTCCAGCCGGGCGGCGACGGCGGCTGGTTCGCACAGCTGGCCGCCGAACCTGCCGATTTCACCTACCTGGCAGATCAGCCGCAGGAAGCGGCCGCCCACGCGGCGGTCATGCACTCCGCGTTCACCGGCGACCCCTATGGCCCGCCGGTGGGCGCGGCCGTCGGCGACGAGACGCGACAGCGGGTGGACGTGCTGCGGGCCACCCTGCGCGACGTCGCCCTACAGCACCGTGAGTCGGTGGCCCTCGCCGCGGCCCGGGCCTACTCCGACTTCGAGCAGAACGAGCACTTCCGGGCGCTGGGCGGTGCCCTCGACGGCCTGGCGGCCGCGGTGTCCGAGGGCTACGGCTCGCAGCAGATGACGCAGCACCTCGACGCCGTGCAGGGGGCCGTCAACGCCTGGGGCGGTGCGCTGCCGGTCGACCCGGGCCATCCCGTACGCGGTCAGCTGGCCTTCCCGCTGGCCTCTCTCCTGTACGACTCCCGGCGTCTACAGGGCCAGGTGCAAGCCACGCTCGCCGCGGTCCAGGCGGAGCGGGCCGCCGTCCGTGAACAGGCTGCTCCCACCGAGCCCGGGCCCGAGGTGCAGCCCGCGCCCGCCCCGGCGGGCACCGGGGCACCCGAGGAATCCACGCAGTTCCAGAGTTCCGAAGTCCCGGACTCACAGACCAGCGAGACGGCACGGGAGGATTCTTCGGCAGCACCGGCGGAGCCTGCGGCTGCTCCGGGTCCGGAGAGCCCGGACGGCGCCGCACCGCCCGAGGACGGCGGTCCGGCCCTCGATGCCGCCGTCGACGGCATCCGCCGGGCATTGGAAGATGCCCTCCAGGCAGCTCAGCCGGAAGTCGCCGCGCAGCCTGGCGAGCTGCCGCTGTGGACCGGCACAGAGGCCCCGCTCGCGGACACCGCGGTGACGGAACCCCCGGCCGGGCCGCTGGACGTCCGCGCCGAGTTCCATGCGGTCCTGGAGGCCTGGGAGGAGCACGTGCCGCCGGGGAACGGCACCGCCCAGGACCTGGTCGCCAACCTTGACGCCGACTTGGCGACGCTGCAACGGGCCTTCGCTGAGGCCGTCGCCCCCGCCACGCCGGCGGCACCGCCCGCTGCCATGGACCAGGACGCTGCTACCCCTGCCGAGTCGGCGGAGGCGGCGGCGCCCCTGTCCGCACCGCAGCAGGCGGCCGACGTCAACGCTGCCCTACAGCAGGCCGACACGCACGCCACCGCGCTCCAGAACTTTCCGGAATGGCAGAAGATCCAGACGGTGCGCGGCGCGTTCGGCCACCTGTTCCGTGTGATGAAGGAGCGGGCCGGGGAGCACTTCGACCGGCTGATGGGGGACCACCGGGTCGGCGAGTTCTTCCGCAAGATCTCGATCACCGCGTGCGAGAAGGTCGCCGGATGGGCGCAGGCGGCGGCGGGGCGCCTGCGGCGGCGGGGCGAGGGAACCGGCTCGGACGCACCGGCCGCCGACGCTCTGCGGGGCGTCGCGGATGCCGCGAGCGCCTACGCCTCCCCCGGTGGGGGCCGCAGCGGGCCGCCGCCAGGGCCGCGGGATGCCGCCTCCGCCGCGGTGGATATCCCATCGATGCGCCGCCTCGGGGAGGCATTGGCCCGGCCCATGCCAGGCGCCACCAAACGCGTGTCTACGGCGGCCGCCCGAGGCCGGTCTACCACTGTTAACCGGGGAGCGAAGAAGCCCGCCAACGGTGCTGAGCAAGCTGGACACCTGCGCCCCGATGGCGTTGAGCAGCGGCAGGCCCGCAAACCAAACCCGCGTTGACTGGCCTTCTGGCTGGGCGTTTGGCGACCATCAGTCTTCTGCGTCCGGCCGGTTCCGGCCTCTTTGGTAAGTCTGGCCAGATAACCCGCGAGCCCTCGGCGTAACCGTGCAGTCGGGGCTTTTGTCGTCGTAGAGGCAAACGCGGCGGAGGGCTCTGCCTGCGTACCCAAGACTCACCTCTTAAGAGGTGAGTCTTGGGTGCCGGGTCTGACCTTCAGAGGAAAGACCGCACTCGCGCGGCTGACCACTGCCGTACGCGCGGCTTCAACCCTTTTGGTGCCGACGGGTCTATGCGTGAAGATCGATTCCCCAACACCCTTATGGGGAGCCGATGCTGACCACCTACGACCTGAGTACCGAGCCTGGAGCGATCCTCCGGCATCTGGACGCGGCGGGGGATCCTCGCGCGGAGAACCGGACCGTTGAGACGGTCAGAACCCTCGGGCCGCACTGGTACCCGCCCGAGGACACTGGGAGTAATGGGCTGATCATCGCGCCGCCTGCCGACGAGCGGGTGCTGGCGGCTCCGCGGACAGCGTTGCGGGCCCTGGCGAGCAGGGGATCGGTCGCGGTCGCGGTCGCAGACCCGGCCCTGCCGCTGCACGCTGGTGCTCCGGCGCCGGTGTGGGCGACTGCCGAGCTGCTGGCCGCCGCGCACGGTTGTGGCCTGCCGCTGCTCGTCGCCACCCGTCCGTGCACGGTGCCGGAGCTCCAGGCCCTCGTTCTGGAGGCGCTGGCCGAAGCTCTGACGGCCCAGGTCCGGCAGACCGCTGACCTGCTGGCGGAGACACGCCGTCTGGACCGGCAGGGCGAAGGGCCGGGGCCCCTGCTGCGGTGGCTGGCCGACCAGACGGACAGCACTGTCACCGTGATCACCCGGGATGACGGGACGTGGGCGGCCCTGGCCGAGCACGGCCGGGTGCTGGAGCAGCTGCTCGCCGGGCAGGTGGACAGCGCGGCCGTAGCAGTGGCGGGGCGCCACATGCGCCTGCACGCCATGGGTGCTGCCGTTCCACGCCAGGTCCTCGCGGCCGTTCGGGACACCCCGTGGCCGCGCCGTGCGAGCGAACTGGTCGCTCAAGCGGCCAGCCAGGTGGCGCTGCTGCGCCATCCTCTGTCGCTGCGGGCCCAGGAGCGGCGGCTCAAGGAATCTGCGATGGCCGTGAAGGTCGCGGTGATCCAGCACCTCGTGGCCGGCGACGTGCCGCAGGCCATACGAACGGCCGCGCCGCTGTTGCCGGATCTGTTCAGAGCGGACGTCGCCGAGGTGTGCGTGGTGGAGTGCGGGCCAGGCGAGGAGCGGGCCGCCGTCGCCGAGGCGTGCGATGCGGCGCTGGAGCGGCGGGCGCTGGTGGCCTGCCCGGTGGAGTACCAGCACGTCCTCGTACTGCACCCTCGCGGCAAGGACGCAGCCGCGGCCGCAGACCTGCTGCGCCCGGTAATCGCCGCGCACGGACAGCGAGCCGCGGGCATCAGCCAGCCGGTGCCCTGGACAGACATCGAGTCCGCCCACACCGCGGCAAAGCAAGCCTTGATCAGAGCGCATCGACAGGAGAGCCGCACCTGGGTGGACGAGGGCGCCACACCCTTGGCACACCGTCTGTCCCTGCGGGCGCGAGCCTGGGCCGCCGGGCTGCTGGCCCCGCTACGGGACCTTCCCGAGGCGGACCGGCGGGAGCTGGTCGGCAGCGCCCGCCTGGCCCTGTCCTACGGACCGAGCCGGGCCGCTGAACTGCTGGACAGGGAGGAAACCGGTACCGCCTGCGCGCCCCTTGCCCTCGACGGCACGGATCTTGCCGTGTCGCCCCGGCTGCACCGCAACACCCTCAGCCGCAGACTCGCCGACCTGACGAAGCGCGTCGGCCTCGACCGCTCCCAGCTGGCCCACCGCGCGGTGCTGCACCTGGCACTGGACCTGGACGCACTGCCCGCCCCGCCGCCCGGGACCGCCTCCCCGTCCCTGCGGGAGGTTCTCGGCGAGAGCGGGGCGCGGGACTGGGTAACCGAGCTGCTCGCCCCTCTGGCGGAGCTGGAGGACCCCGCCGGGCACCTGGGAGCGCTGACGACCTGGGCGGAGTGCAACGGCCGTCTCCAGGACGCCGCCGATGCCCTGGGCAGGCACCGCAACACCCTGACGCGGACCTTGGCCGAGGTCTCGTCGGCGCTCTCCCGAACTCTGTCCGAGACCGGCCGCGATCAGCACGACGTACTCCTGGCCCTGGTGATCGACCGCGCGGGGGAACACCTCCTCGATACACTGCCGCCCTTTGCAATTGCAGCAGCTCCCCCCGGTGATGGGGAGCGAGTCAACGGAGGGCGCATGCACGACGACGATCACGGCGCCGAGGGCCACCGTTCGGCCTCCAGCGCACGCCTGTACAACGCTTTCGGCGGCGGCAAGGACAACTACTCCACCGACACGGAGATCGCCCAGCGCATCATGGGAATCTGGCCGGAGGTCAGGGAGGCGGCACTGAGCAACCGGGCCTTCATCGGCCGCTCAGCGCGCTGGCTCACAGCCGAGGTCGGCATACGCCAGTTCCTCGACATCGGCACCGGCATCCCCGACCCGCGCTCTCCCCACCTCCACCAGGTCGTGCAGGAGACTGCCCCGGACGCACGGGTGCTCTACACCGATAACGACCCCATGGTGCTCGCCCACGCCCAGGCGCTGTTAACCAGCACTCCCGAGGGGCGCACCGCCTACCTCCACGCCGACGCCACCGACCCCGGCACCATCCTCACCTCGCCAGAGCTGGCGGACACGCTGGACATGAGCCAGCCGGTCGCGCTGTATCTGTGCGCACTGCTGCACCTGATCCGCGACGAGCAGGATCCCGCGGGCATCGTCCGCCGGCTCGTGGCAGCCCTGGCGCCGGGCAGCGTCGTCGTGCTCACCCACGCGACGGACGACTTCGCTCCGGAGATGATGGCCGAAGTGGAGGCGATCTACAACGCGGCGGGCCGGGGCAGCGTCACTGGCCAGCTCCGCAGCCGAGAGGTCATCGAAGGGTTCATGGACGGGCTGGAGCTGGTCGCCCCGGGAGTCGTGCCCGTGCACCGCTGGCGCCCGGAGACCTCCGGTGAGCTGCTGGAGAACGACAAGATCAACGCCTACGCGCTCGTCGCCCGCAAGCCGTAGCCCCGGCTCCCTTTGAGGGCCTGACCATCCGGACGTCTTCCGGGTGGTCAGGCCCTCAGTCGCATCCGAACTCTCCGGCGCAGAAAGCAACCGTGTGATCACGCACCGATGCGATAGTGCATGCTGCACAACATGCTGTCGGCATATGCAGCGCCTTGCACAGGGCATTTCGGGCATGCACGCGGTGCACACCCCAGCAGTGCACGCTGCACAGTGCGCACGGGGCGGTCTTGTGTCTAGCGTCCTTGGAAGACCGCGCCGCCTAGGGCGGTAGCCGTTGATTCCACGGGGGAAATCATGCCTGCGCCTGCTTTTGCGACCCTGCCGCCGGTGACGGCGTCTTGGCCGTTTGCCCGGCGACACCCGAAGCCGCCTTGCGCGTTATCTCCACAGACCGCCTGGGGCGGCCACCCGGTCGCCAAACCACGCAGAAGCCGCCCCAGGCCCATCCATCCCGTGCGTGACGAGACGGAGCGCTGATTCTCCCATGTCTCCCGCTCTCCGCGACGGGCAACGGCAGCGGGCGCCTCCTGGCGCCTGCGGCACCAGGGCTGACTGCTCCCTGAGATCAAGCCCACGGTGCCGCGCTTGCTGCACACCGCTGGAGAAGGCCACCCGGTCGCCAACCACGCAGGCCGCTCCAGAGGTCCATCCATCCACACCAGACGGAGATAGCCACCCATGCGTCGTACCATCGCGCGCCGCGTCGCCACCGGCGCCGCCACCCTGGCGCTGCTCACCGGAGGCGCCGTTGCCATGGCGCCGTCGGCCGCCGCCGTCGGCTCCTCGGCCTGCACCAAGAACGTCACCGACTACAACGGCTACACCACCGCGTCGGCCGTGCACCTCCGCAGCGGCCCGAGCACCAGCTACACCTCCAAGGGCCTGCTCTCCCGCAGCACCGATGTCCGGGTGTACTGCACCAAAGGCTCGTGGTCGTACCTGAAGGTCAGCGAGGGCGCCAACCGGAACAAGTCCGGCTGGGTCGCGACCCGCTACGTCGAGAAGCACGTGCGGACGTGCATCCCGGAGGACCCCGACTGCCACAGGTGACGGCATAGCCCACGGAGACCGCCGGAGGCCACTTCGCGTGGCCTCCGCTCCGCTGGTGGCCGCACCTGGCGTGTCAGATGCGGCCACCAGCGCCCCGAAACTCCCCTTCCGCCGCGGGCCGCCTTCCTGCCATCCGGCCCGCGCAGTCTCCCGCCTCCACCCTTCCGACCACGCCTATCAGGAGAGCACTGCCATGCCTCCCTCCACCTCCTCCGCCGGCCCCGCCCCCGGCGACATTGACACGGTGCTGCCCGCCGACCAGGCCCCCGACCTGGACGCCGCGGCGCACTCCAGCCGCCTGGCCCAGCAGCGCATCCTGGCCTCCCCGAAGGACGCCGACGCCTGGCGCACCCTGGCCGCCACCTACGCCGAGCAGGCACCCACCTGGAGGGAATGGTCCAGCGCCCAGCACGGATACGACTGGCCGGTGCGCGCCGGGCTGGCCCGCGCCCGCCCGGCCCCCTGGGCGCTGGAGCTGTGCTGCGGCACCGGCGAGGCCACCGCGGCGCTGGCTGCGGCGGTGCCCGTCGTGGTCGCCACCGACCTCCACGCGGGCATGCTCGCCCACTGCGACGACCTGCCCGGCGTACGGTGGCGCACCGCCGATGTGCGGGCCCTGCCCTACGCGGATCACACCGTCCCCCTGATTGTCGCCCTCAACGGCGTTTTCCATCCGCCCGAGGTGCAGCGCGTCATCGCTCCCGGCGGACAGGTGCTGTGGTGCACCGCTTTCGGGCCCGGCACCCCGCTGTACGTCGCCCCCCGGCAGCTGCACCAGCGGCTCGGTACGGACTGGGGGATAGCCTGCGGGCGAGCCGGGCACGGCCAGTGGACCCTGCTCACCGCCCCTGCCAGCCGCCCTTCCTCGCGCCGTTCTCACTGAGCGGGGCGCCGCGGCCGTTCGGCCCAGCAGCCGGTGTTCCGGTACTGCTTGAGCTTGGTGTTGAGGTAGGAGCGGTGGGTGTCCAGGGCGTCGGCGATGCTGGACTGGGTGACGCCGTGCTCGTCGATCAGGCGCACGATCTCGCGGGCCCGGTCGGTGCCGGTCAGGGCCTGGAGGGTGCGGGTCTCGCCGGGGGTGATGTCGCGGGCGGGGGCGACGCGCCAGACCATGCCGCGCTCATCGAGGGCGGCCTTGCGGGCTGCGGGCAGCCTGGAAGCGCCTTTGGTCCCGTTGTGCAGGGTGCGGTAGTAGGAGATGCGGGCGCCGAGCTGGTAGCCGTCGGGGCCGGTGTAGTCCTTGCGGATGCCGGCGAGGCTGCCGTGTTCGGCGACGTAGCGGTCGCAGGCGGCCAGCAGCGCGTTCCAGGCGGCCGTGTCCTCGGAGAAGACCATTCCCAGTTCCTCCAGGGAGGCCTGTTCGGCCGGGTCGAGGCGGCCATGCCGCCAGGCCCGGCGGCGGCGCTTGAGGGCGGCGCCGAGCCGGTAGCCGTCGGGCGTGATGTAGCCGACGGGCACGTCCAGGTGGCCGTGGGCCTGCCGGTAGTGGCAGCAGGCGGTGTAGAGCTGCTGCCAGCGCAGCTCGCGGATGTTCCACACCATGCCGAGGTCGTCCAGGGCCCGGCGGACGTACTCGGGCACCTGGTGAGACCGGGAGCGGGTGGCGTTCACCTTCGAGCCGAGCCGGTAGCCGCTGGGGGCGGTGTAGTCCTGCGGCACGAGGGTGTGGCCGAACCTTTCGCGGAAGGCGGCCAGTTCGTCCAGGAAGGCCTTCCAGGGGCGGGCTCTGGTCTCCCAGATCATGCCGATCTTGTTCAGGGCGTCGATCCGGTCCGGGCTCAGCCAGCCCTTGCGGCGTTGCTGGCGGGCGTTGACGATCCACTGGCCCAGCCGGAAGTCTCCGTCCGCGATGGTGTGCTCGAAGGGGACGTTGAGGTGGCCGTGCTGCTGGTAGTAGGTGCGGGCGTGGCCGTAGCCGGTCCACCACGGGGACGTCGCCTGCCGGACGGTGAGGGCTGTCAGCGAGGCCAGGACGCGGGCGCTGGTGCCCGGCGGCAACTCCACGGTGATCTTCGATGGAAGCTGGGGGTTGCTGGTGTGGCCGTGGGAGCGCTGGTCGTCCAGTTCGATCCCGAGGGTCTCGTCGTGGGCGCGCAGGGCGCGCACCACCCGCCACAGCGTGGCGTACTCGCCGGGGTCGAGGTCGCCGACCTCTTCGGCGGAGTCGGGGATCACGATGGGCACGATGATGGTGGCGGTGCCGGTGCCGCCGGGTGAACGGCGCAGGGCCCGGCCGACGGCCTGGACGATGTCGACCTGAGAGCGCTTGGGGTGGACGAAGGCGACCGCGTCGACGGCGGGGATGTCCACGCCTTCCGAGAGGCAGCGCACGTTGGCCAGGACGGTCCACTGCCCCGGTGGCTGGCGCAGCCGGTCCAGCTCGACCTGCCGCTGCCGGTCGCTCATCGCTCCTTCGATCCGGCCCGCGTACAGCTCGCCCTCGGGGCGGGAGACGGGCGGGAGACGGCGCACCGTGCCCGGCAGGGTGGCGGCGAACTCCCGGGCCGCCGCCAGGCGGGGGCAGAAGGCCAGGATGCGGCGCAGCCCGTAGCGCTGGGCGGCCTGGGTGATGACCGCCTGGGCGGCCAGCATCCGCAGGTCCGGGGCGCCGGGCCGGTCGGTGTAGTGGTGCTCCTCGTCCCGCAGCAGTTCCATCGCCTGGGCCTCGGTGGCGCCCATCACCACGATGCGGTAGTCCTCCAGGTAGCCCTCGGAGATCGCCCGCGCCCACGGGTAGTGGTACAGCACCGGTCCGTACACCACGGCGTCGTCCATGGACAGCGCGCCGACGGTCTCGGTGCGCACGTCGTCGATGCGGGGGGTGGCGGTCATGAACAGCCGCCGGCGGGCGGGCAGGTAGGCGTCCTCCAGCACCCGGCGGGTGGTGAAGTCCGGCCGCCCGGCCAGACGGTGGGCCTCGTCCATGACGGCCAGGTCCGCGGCCAGCTCGCTTGCGCGCAGCGCCTGGGCCAGACGCCCGGCCGACTGGTAGGTGCCCACCACAACCCGGCGCCCGGCGCCCTGGGCGGTCAGCCACGCGCCGATCCGCGCCGGGTCGGTGGACACCTCCACCCCCAGGTCGGCGGTGCGGGTCGGGGCGTCGGCGAGGGTGTCGTCGCTGCACACCGCCAGCAGCGCCGCCGCCTGCCCGTGACCGCGCCATGCGTCAAGGGTCTGCGCAACCAGCGTCAGGGACGGCACCAGCACCACCACCAGCCCGCCGGCCGGGACCAGGCGCCGCCCCGCCAGCACGCTGATGAGCGTCTTGCCCGCTCCGCAGGCGGCGTGCAGCTGCCCGCGGCCGCCATCGGCGAGGCCTTCGGTAATCCGGTCCACAGCCTCGACCTGGTAGGGCCGCAGGGCCAGCTCGCCCGGCCCCGAGCGCGGCGGGGGAACCGCGGCGGTCCGTCCGGCTGGCTGAGCATGGCGCGGCATCTGCACTCCTTCGTACGGGGCGGGCTCCCGGCCTGTGCCGGGGAGGCGGAGACGGGAGACGGCCGGGGCAGCCGACTTCGGATGCCCCGGCCGTCGGACGGGCAAGGAAGTCAGGCCTTGTGCTTCCGGGTGCGCAGCAGGCCGACCGCGGCCAGTGCGGCGTCCAGGTTCTGGCCGCCGCGCATCCGGGTGCGGGCGGCGACGGCCGCTTCCACCACGGCCAGGGCCCGCAGCCGCGGCCAGGCGGCGACCGTGTCCGCCAGGTCCTGCCGCTCCTTGTCCGGCCCGTCTTCGTCGTCGCCGTAGCCGTCGGCGATCTCCTCGGACAGCAGGGCTGGGGCGCTGGTCAGCCAGGTGACATCCAGGCTGATGCCGTGGAGGGCCTCCATGATGGCCAGCACCTGGTCGTGGGTCAGCTCGCGGGCGGCGTCCTCCAGCTCGGCGGTGGTGAGCTGGTAGTAGGCGTACAGGTCGCGGGCGGCCACGGCGCCGGGCCGGGCCTCCTGGTAGGGCTCGTCCGGGGCGCTGGCCAGGGGGGCGTTGCGGGTGTCGGGGAAGTCCCGGCGCTGCTCGATCAGCCTGTCGAGCGGGGGCACGGCGCGGAAGTCGATCTTCGGGGAGGGCACGGCACGGCTCCAGTCGGATGCAGAGATGGAAATGGGAGGGAGAAGGCCGGGAGGGGGCCGCTCCAGACGGCGCGGGAACGGCCCCCTCCCGGGCGAGAGCGGGAGCCGGTCAGTCGTTCTCGGACTCGGCGAGCTGGTCGCGCAGGTCGCGCAGGTACTCCTCCAGGCCGTCGACGATCGCGCAGGGCTGCTTCATGCCCTCGCGGTGGTCCTTGAGGATCCTGGCCGCGATCTCCTCCAGCTCCTCGTCGGTGGTGGCGGCGGTGATGCCGTGCTCCTCGACCTCGTCGCCGCCGCACACGCCGTCGACGTCCCACACCGGCAGCACGTCCTCGTTGCACTCGGCCGCGGTCTCGATGGCGCCGATCTGCTCCTGGATCTCGTCCTCGGCGGCCCGGGCGTCCTCGTTCAGCACGCCGACGAAGTTGTTTCCGTTCCACCGCACCTCGCCGCCGTCGACCACGCGCTGGGCCAGGGGCGCGAGCTCGTGCATCAGCTTGTTCGCGCCGTCGCCGGTGAGGACGGTCGGCAGGTAGTAGCGGCGCTCCCGGCCATGGAACACCTCCGGCGGTGCGCCGTTGCCGATCAGCGCGTCGTAGCTGGCGTGCAGGATGCCGTCCTCCAGCCCGAGCTGGAGGTACACCGGCTGGGCCTCGCCCTGGCTGGGATAGCGGCGGTACAGCTCGTCGCTGCTGGTACAGGGGATCACCTGTACGGTGGTGACGCTCATGGGGGTCTCCTCCCTGTGGGCGCAGGCCGGTCGGAGGTCGCTTCTCCGACCGGCCGCTTCCGTGCGGACACCTAACTGTCTCACAGTTGTGGGACAGCTGTCTATTGAGTTCGAGGCAGGGTGGCGCCGTGGGTGCGGCGCCAGCGGGTCAGGCGTTTCACCCTCCGGCCGAACCCTGTTCCCTCCCCTGCACCCAGGCTTTCGTCGTCTGGCCTGGCGCGGTTACGGTGCAACTTCCCGTCCTCGTCGCGGTACCACGGGATTCGCTGGGCGTCGGTGAAATACACCTGCAACGGTGCGGCGAACTGGGGACAGAACTGACCAGCCTCCCCAATGTCCACCTCGATCTTCTCTCCCGGCGGGATCAGCCCGACAGCGCAGTACAGCAGCGGTTCCTCCTCGGGAAGGAGTTCCGCCTCCGGCGTCGGGACGGCTACGACGGTGTTGTAGACGGGCTGCTCCGAGCCGTTGTTCACGATGATGGTGCGGAACCGGTGCCCCCAGGACTCCGCGCTGTCCTCCTTGCCGGGGCGCGCTACCTCGGGGACGCGGGGCCCGGTCCAGGCGGAGATGTGTTCCGCATAGCGTTCGCGCTGCTTGCGCTGTTCGCGGTGGTGAGTCGAAAGGAAGTTGGAGACAACCCCCAGCGCGGACAGGCCGGCGACC
The DNA here is from genome assembly GCF_002794255.1 of Streptomyces carminius. Taxonomy (GTDB): domain Bacteria; phylum Actinomycetota; class Actinomycetes; order Streptomycetales; family Streptomycetaceae; genus Streptomyces; species Streptomyces carminius. The sequence continues at coordinate 38,016 of NZ_PGGW01000049.1, read as the reverse complement.
GCCAGTCCGACGTAGGAAACCCAGGCAGGGGCCGCTGCCGGAGAGGCTGCGGCAAGGAATACGGCGGCAGTCATCGGTGAACCGTAGCCCCCGGCGCGCGGTCGGGCCGCGTCCGGTGGACGCGGCGGCCGCCATGTCTGCCGGACGTCCGAGAGGTGGAGGCGCTGCCCCACCTCTCGGACATCTTGATCAACACTTCCCGGGCGGCCTCACAGCCGCCAGCGGCTCGGTGCCCGCCACCGAGCCGCAACCAGCGCCGACTCCCAAGCCACCCCGCGTATGCCCCTACCAGTCCCGGGGCCGGGATAGTCTCTTCCGTCCCTTGTTGGTTTGAGGACACGCCGGGCCCATCCTTCTCGTGTCGCGTACGAGGAGGATGGGCCCGGCTTTCGTGGCGGACGCGCGGTGTGTCAGGCGGTCGGCACGGCGGTCGCGGCTAGGACCGTCCCCGACGGCGGCTCGCTGACCGGGTCACCCGGTACGGGCGGCGCCGGGGTGAACGCCGTGCCCCGGCCCTGCGCCATCTTGATCAGTACCTGCCGAGCCGACTCGCAGTCGCCGGCGGCGCGGTGACTGCCACCGAGCCGGAGCCAGCGGCGGGAGCCGATCCAGTCCGCGTACGCCTGCATCAGGCAGTACCAGTTGCCCCAGGGCTCCAGGTGCATCGGCTTCTTCCCAACCCGGGCGACGTCGCCCAGGACCACGGCCCGGTCGAACTCGGCGTTGTAGGCGAGGATCGTCCGCCCCCTGGTGACCTTGCGGAGCCGGGGGAGCACCTTCTCGAACGGACGGGCATCGGCGACCATCTCGCTCGTGATGCCGTGCACCCAGCGGGCCCCGTCGCTGATCTCGGTGTCCCCGGGGTTGACCAGGGTGTCCATCAGCTTCTTACCGGTGGCCGCGTCGATCACGGCGATTTCGACGGTGCGGCCGTACAGGTCGGTCGTCTCGGTATCGAGCACGACCGCGCGGCCCGGTTCCAACAACTGCCGGGCCTCCCGAGCGATCTTGCCCCACTCCGGACACAGCTGGATTTCGCCCGCGTAGGCGCCCACCACCGGGTCCTTGGCCAGCTCCCGGCGCACGGTGGCCTCGGTGGGTGTGTCCTCCGTCCGTTCCCAGTCCAGCTCCCAGCGGCCGGAGTACGGGCTGTTCCAAGCCCAGACGGTCACGCCGTGCCGGTCGGCGAGACCCTGAGCGAAGCCGCGGACGGCGGCCGCCCGGGTCGGGGCCAACCTGGCGTACTCACGCAGCGGGGACGGTGCCCCCTTCGGCAGGCCCCGGACTGCCTCCCAGTCGACGCCGGGCAGGTCCCGCAGCGCGCGGACGTCACCAAGCCGGTAGAGGGAGACAGTGACCGTGCGGTGCCGTCCCACCTCCTTCTCGTAGACGTCCGCCGGCCGAATCCACCCGGCGGCCTCGACGTACCTCCAGTCACTCGCCCGGATCTCCAGCACGTCCGTGGCTGCGACCTGCGCGGTGACGTACTGCTCGCCGTCGGCTTCCTCGGTGAGCTTGTCCAGGTCGGCGATCAGGTACCGCCCGCCGCGCCCGGTGGTGATGCGGCCCTCCCGTCCCATGCGGTCCAGGTCGCTCCAGTGCCAGCCGATTCGCTCCGCCGCGGCGTCGCGGGGCAGGCTCGCCGCCTCCCACGCCACTCGTTCGGCGACCACCGACCGCACCAGGTCGGCGCCGAGGTCGAGCGCGGCCGCGGTCGAGTACATCGGCCAGCCCTTGTAGGAGTCGATCGCGACGAGGTGCTCCTGGTCGACCAGCTCCTCGACATCGGCGGCGGTGACCTGTTCGCCGGTGTGCTCAGCCAGCAGAAGCGCGATCCGCCGGGCGCCCAGAGCCTCGGGCAGGGGCGGCTCCTGCCGGGAAGTCGGGGCCGTAGTCTGCGGGGTCTCGATCGCGGCGTCCGTCATGCCTGTACCTCCGTCGTCTCGGTCGTGGCGGGAAGGGCCCGGCGCCAGTTGGCGACGGCCGTACGGGCGATCTGGGCGAGGTTCACCTCGTCCTCGTCGGGGTGGGTCAAGGGATCCTCCTGTCTGCTCGTCAAAGAGTCGGGTGCCGGGGCCGGTGGGCGCTGGGGGCCTTCGCCGGCCCCCAGACCCCCGCTCCCCCGGCACCGCCCGGCGCGGACAGCGCTCCCGTGGTGCAGGTGCGTGCGCGCCGGACGGCACCGGGGCCGTGTCTGCCTCGGCTGGACGGGTGGGGGAGGGTCAGGAGAAGGACACGCGGGCGATGACGGCCAGCAGCTCGCCGGAGTCCGCCGCCCGGGTCAGCCCGCTCTCGTCAGGTGCGCCCTTGAGTGGTCCGGCCACCAGGACGTGCTGGGCGCGGTCGAGCAGATCCCACCAGTGCTCGGGCAGGGACACGGTCTCGTTGGCGTCCCACAGGCGGGGCTCGATGTCCCAGCCCTCGGTGTCGACCTGAGCCAGGCAGCGCAGCGAGCGGGTCGCGATGTCCGCGCGTACCCGCCAGGTGATGTCCAGCGCGGGCATCTTGCGCCCGTCCCAGCTCTGCCAGTCGGTGCGGCGGCGCAGGTCCTCGATCCCGGCCCCGGCCGTCTCGCACTCCAGGCTCAGCATGGGGAACGGCCGCCCGTCCGGCAGCACAGTGCGGGCCAGCAGCACCGAGTAGTGCGCCACGCCGTCGATGTCGTCGGGCAGTTCGAGGTCCAGGTCGTCGAGTGTGATGACGTTGATTCCGGCTTCGCGGAAGCGGTCCATCGCCTCGCCCGGCGGCTGGCTCGGCGGGGCGTCGGTGAGGCGGTCCCCCAGCCCGAGCGCTGCCAGAGACACCCCTGCCCAGTGGTCGAGCGTGTCCTCCAGCAGCTCTTTGGCCTCGTCCTCGCTCATCTCGGCGACGGCCCGCAACGCCGCTTCGGCGTCCGCGGAGAACGCCTTGCCGTGCGCTTTCGCGGCCCACGCGCGGGTGACAGGGCTGACCGCAGCCGAGTGCTGGACACCGGCCCCCAGCGGGTTCAGGTAGCAGGCGCCCGCCAGACCGGCGAGCGTGGCCCGGTCCGCCAGGACCTTCCTCGACAGCGAGGCCTGGCAGGGGTGGCACCCGGCCCAGGCAGCGCTGACCAGCCGGGTGGCCAGGTCGTGATTGGCTTCCCAGCCGTCGACGTGCGGAAGCATCCCGGTGAAGAGGTCCGTGTCGGGCGTGGGGTGGTTGTGTGTGGTGCCGGCGGCCGCCGATGCGTGGGAGGCTCCGGTGCGCGCGGCCCTCTTCTTGGCGCGCTGCTTCTTCCCATGTCCCTTGACCACAGCAGTTCTCCTCTGGAGCGTGCAGCGGTTACCCATGACCCGATGCACGCGAGCGAGAACGTGAAGCTGCGCGGGCATTCGGTGCTCGCCGCCGGGCGGCGAGGTGGTGCGGTACGCACTGATGCGCTGGGATCGAAGTCCTGGCACCTTCGCCTCAGTGCTCCCAGTCATGGGCTGAGGCGGGCTTGGGCCCGTGCGCGGGCCGTGCTCAACACGGTAGCGGCCGGGGCTGACAGCGGCGCTGAGAACGCACCAAGAGCCACCCGAAACGGCGGTGGCCGACGGGAATCCCGTCGGCCACCGCCGTGAGTGACCGTCTCGATCAAAGGCCGATGCCCTCGGTCGGGGCGTCTTCGAAGGCCTCGCCCTCGTCCACGTACTCCCAGAACACCGGGCTGTTGGCGGACCAGCCGCCCTGACGGCGCAGCTTCTCGACGCGCTTGCCCTTCTTGCGGCCGGTGGTGACCAGCCCGCGCCGGGCGGAGTGGCCGGTGATCCGGCGCCCGGTCAGACCCGCGTACTGCGCGCTGCGGGCGAGCGCGCGGCCGACGCCGTCGGGCGACAGCCGCGCGGTGCCCAGGTGGCCCCACTGGTCGACCGGCAGGAACGCTGGGCCGCCGGGTTCGGCACCAGCGGCCAGCTTGGCCTCCTGCCACGCCTGCCAGCAGCGCACCGGACAGGTGGCACGGTCCTCTCCGTAAGTGACAGGCACGTCCCGGGCCGGGCGGCCCTTCACACTGGGCACGTGCACCATCAGCCCCTCCTCCACGGGCCGAACGTGCACGTCGTCCATGATGGACATCTCCTCGTTGCGCCCGGCCACGGCGAACTTCAAGGCGTGCAGGGCCTGGTCCCGCAGCCGGGCCAGCTCCGACACATGGAAGACGCGGCGGCGCCGGGCGGTCGGCTGCGGCTGGCGCTCGCGCGGAGCGTTGGCCATCTTCCGCAGATCCGCCGGGGTGACGGCGGCCGCCTTGCCGCGACCGCGCTTCATCCGCTTCTCGTCCAGCTTGAGCGGTTTCAGCGCCCGGCGGGCCGCCTCGGTGGCCTCCTTGGGCACGCTGTAGCCGAACCTGCGGGCCTCCGAGGTGACGCCCGTGATCCTGCGCTCGATCGTGTTCGGCGGCGCCTCGACCACCTGGTCCAGGTACGTCACGAACGACACGAAGGTGCCCACGGTGACCTTGCTGAGCGGCAGGCGGGTGCCGGTCCGCTCAGCGAGCCAGTCGTGAAACTCCCCCCAGATCTCCCAGTCCCGCGCGTAACCGTCCTTAGTCTTCTTCGGCCGGATGTCGTCCAGGTGAGCCTTGGCGTCCGTGTCCAGGGCCGCCAGGACGGCTGCCACCGGATCGGGCACGGCGACCGCGTCGGCGCCGGAGGCGTCGTCCTCCACCAGCTCGGCGTCGACCACCTCCACCGGCTCCAGCGCGGTCCCGTACGCCTCCTCAACAGCAGTCATTCCGTAGCCTCCGCTTCGGCGGCCCGCTGCCCTGCGGCAGCCGCGATCGACTCGGTGCGCTCCTCCTTCATGCCTTCCTTCCGAACGGTTCGGGGACGGTGTGGCCGTTCTCTCGCAGCCACTCATGGGCCGCGCTCTCCTCGGCGCGCAGCCGGTTGTAGACGGCGCTGTCATCGGCGTACAGGTCCTCGAAGGCCACGTGGGCGATGCGGTTCTGCGCCCACTGGCACAGAGCCCACTCCGGCTGGCCGGTGGAGCTGTTGTACGCGGCCGGGGGCAGCGAGCCGTCCCGGACGAACGTGTCCCGCTCGGCCTGCCGCTGCTCGACCTTGGCTTCAGCCGCGGCGAGCGCCGCTCGGGCCGCCTCGACCTCCTTCTCCGCCTCCGTGATCTGGTCCTCGAAGTACGTGGCGACGACGGCCGCGCCGTCGACCTGCTCGGTGGCGCTCACTGCTCCTGGTCCTCCTTGGTCTCGGCGGCGGCCGCGTCCAGCTCCGCCGCCACCCACTTCGCCGCCGCGGCGACGGACGTGAACGGCTTCTCGCCGCTGTTCTTCGCCCACGTCGCGTAGCCCGAGAAGCCACGGGAGGGCGGGAAGAAGTCGGGCCCGACGGCCGCGTGCCAGACCGTGCCGCCGCGCTTGCCCCGGCCCTCGGTGACGACACCGACGATGTCGGCCTCCGACAGCCGGTCGACCTTCTGGCGGGAGCAGAGGTAGGCGCCGGGCGAGTCGTACCCCCGCAGGTCGAGCATGGGCGGGCCGGGGTAGAGCCACAGCCCGGCCACCCGCTTCGGAGGCTGCCCGTACCCGGTGCGCACCGTGGTGGTCGTTTGGGTGGTGTACTCCTCACCGCTGATCAGGTGGACCGTGCCGCAGGACCGGCACAGCACCCGCAGGGTAATCCGGTCGTAGTGGCCGCGGTGGCCGCACTCCTCGTTGGGGCAGGAGTGCTCCGGCCCCGCCCGGCGCAGGCGCCGCTTGTCGTTCTCGTTCTGCTGGTCGACCTCCCAGACGGGCTTGGCGCAGTCCGCCCGGTGGGCGAACGGCTGCCACTCCAGGTGGGCGGCGATGGCGTCGGAACTGCTCATCGGGCGGCCTCCGTCGTCGCGCCGGCGGGGAGGAAGGCGTCCCACTGGTAGTCGGCGGTCCCGGCGAACAGGGCGCCGTAGCGGTCCATTCGGCCCTCGTCGCGCTTGGCGGCCGCGTACTGCTCCAGGGCCCGCCCCAGGTCGAATGCGGCGTGGCCGTGCACCGGGTGGGCGAGGTCGAGCAGACTGTCGGTGAAACAGCCGGGCCGGAAGATCCGGGCCGCGTCGGGGTCAGTCTGCTGGAGCCAGTGGAGGTTGACGTCCTGAATCTCGGCGGACAGGTACTCCTGGAGCATCTCCTGGTCGTCCTGGTCGCCGACGGCCTGCTTGCTGGCCCAGGCACGCTCGAAGTCCATGCCCGGGTGCGGGCCGCCGATCTCCTTCTCGTAGGATTCGGCGGCCGCGCGGCACTCCGGGGCGGTGCACAGGGCCAGCGCGTACGCGAGCACACCCGGTCCGCCGTGCAGCGACTCCACCAGCACACCGCCGTCGTGCTCCCGTACGGCCGTGCAGGTAGCGGCCTCGTTCAGCTCGTCCAGCACGATCCGGTAGAGGGCGGGCAGTCCGCGCTCCTCGATGAGGTCTTCGCCCCACCCGAGAGTGGCGGTGTGCACCACGGCGGCGGTGCCGTCGGGCAGGGTGACGGAGGTGAGCATCATGGCGGTCACTTCCCGTCCGCGCGGTCGCCCTGGCCGCCGGTGCGCTCCTGCTGGACAGCCAGCAGGACGGCGAGCATGTCCGTGGCTGTCTTGCCGGGGGTGGTCTTCTCCAGCTCGGCGCGGAGTTGGAGGAGTTCCACGGTCTGGTCCTGGAGCTGGGTGGCGGCCCACTTCCGGGCAGCCTCCGCCTCGACGTCCTCGTCGGTGTCGCGGCGGTAGCGCTCGGCGACGGCGGCGCAGTCGTCCTCGGTGCACAGCACGCGGGCCACGGCCTCGGCGGAGCCGTCGGGGTGCTCGGTGACCTCGACGTCGGCGGCCTCCAGCTCGGCGGCGATGCACTCGGAGACCATCCGCAGGCCCTGCTGGGCCTTCACCTCCAGCTCCGTGAGGTGGTACGCGGTGAGCGGCCCGGCGTCGGCGTCCGAGCGCACGCGGTGCAGATGGACGGTGTAGTGGCGGTCCGGCTCTCCCGGTACGAGGAGGAGCGGTACGGACAACGGCATGCGGTCAGTCACCCTTTCGTGTGGTGGCGGCCCGGGCGATCCGGGCAAGGTGCTCGAAGTCGGCGCCGGTGAGCGGGCCGCCGTCGGGGCGGGCGTAGTCGATGGTGAGGTGCGGGCGGGTCCGCACGCGGAACAGTTCAAGCTGCCCCGGGCACAGAGAAGTTGCCTCCGCCGCCGGCGCGTTCACCGGTTCCCCGGCTGCGGGGCCTCGTCGTCCAGGAAGATGGTGGCGCGGAAGCAGCCGCCGACCTCTTCCATGCCCTTGCCGATCTTCCACCCGGCGTACAGCTCCTCACGGCCGTCGCTGGTCGTCCGGCTGGTCACGATGGCGCCGACGTGGGCGGCCCACTGCGTGACCGCGGCGCGCTGTCCCTCCGGGGTGTATTCGAGACCGTCGGCCTCGCCGGTGAGGGCGCCGGTCTGGGCGAGCGTCCACATGAGGGGCGGGAGGTCGGTCTTCGCGCCGTGCGTGAGGAAGGCGGCGAGCTGCCGCTGTCCGTTGCTCTGCCACCGGTGGAGGGTGGCGATCGGCACCGCGTCGCTGCGTCGAACGGGCATGCGACTCCTTTCGGGTCGGCGGACCGGTTCGCTGACCTGGCGTCATGTCCGGTTTATCGCCTCGGATATGGCACATTATCCGAGGTGATACGCGCCGTGCCACCACATCACCCGAACGAGTGCAGAAATCTCGCCAAATTCTCCCGGGTCTAGACGGAAGGGGGTTCAGCGGGCCACACTCGCCATGCAGGCCCCGGAGAACCGGGCAAGTATCTGTCGGAAGGCCTAATGAAGATCACCATTGAAGGTGCCTCACCGGAGTTCGAGCGAAAACTGCTCGATCTGCTCGCCGAGCACCGCCACGAGCTGACCGTCGCAGCGGACACCGAGTGGACGGTCGAGCGGGCTGAACGCTACCTCCGTTCGCTGCCCGCCGGCGCCCGCCGGTTCGCCGAGATGGTCGTGGTCGACGGCGACGGCTACATCGACGCCGAGCAGCTGCGCAGCGTCCTCGGCAAGCTCAACGGACCGACGGTCGCCCTATCCCGCGCCATCCCGCGCGGGGTGAAGGCGGGCTGGTGGCCGGAGGGCACCGCGGCGCCCATCACCGTGGTGTACGACCCGGACAACCCCTCGTGGCAGAAGGCCATCGCCTACGAGATGAGCCGCGAGAACGTGCCGGTCTTCCGGTCCGCCATCGCCCGCATGGTCATCGCCAACTCCGTCCAGAAGGAGACGACATGACGTTATCGCCCGACCCACTGACCACGGCGGACACGCTGTGGCAGCACCTCATCGAGCACCAGCCCGCCGTGGCCGCCGCGCTCGCCATGCAGGTACGCGCGCTGCCCGAGGACTGGTCGCAGCGCGTCCTCGGCCTGGCCCGGCCGCACGCCGCGCTGGAGCTGCCTCCCACCGGTGACGTGCCCATGGAGATCGAGCCGTACGACGCCGCCGACTGGGAGGACTGCCCGGCCTGCGGCGAGGTCGCGGACCAGCTCTGCCGCTACCACGAGGGCTACACCGCCGGCTACGAGGCGCTGAACCAGCTGCTCACGGAGGCCGCGCGCGTCGACCCGAAGGCCACCGTCGCGGACGCCCTGCGGCGGCTGACCGAGGCGGAGGAGGCCGCCGAGCGCGGTGAACTCGCCGCCGCCGTGGAACGGATGACCGGGAGGCAGGGATGACGGCGCCCACGGACTTCCTGGTCATCCCTGCCCTCGACCTGGCGCCCGGCACGCTGCTGGTCGCGGTCGGCCCCGGGGCCTCGGGCAAGTCGACGTACGCCGACACCGCGGCGGTCGACGTCGTGGTCTGCCTCGACTCCCTGCGGCGCGAGATCGGCGGGGACGCGGGCGACCAGTCCGTCACCCCGGCCGCCGTGGAGCGGCAGAACGCCCTCCTGGAGCAGCACCTGAGCGCCGGGGCGACGGTCTTCCTCGACAGCACGAACGTGGAGCCCCACGTGCGGGCGCAGCTCGTGGAGCGGGCCCGCCGGCACGGGCGCCCCGTCGTCGCCCTGCGCTTTCTGCCCGACCTCGGCACCTGCCTGACCCGGAACGGGCTGCGGCCGACCAACCGGCGCGTCCCCGACGACACGCTGCGCTGGCAGCACGACCTCACGCGAGAGACCACCGCGGACGCCCTGCTCCGGGAGGGCTTCACCGCCGTGCACCACATCGAACCCGCCCCGACAGGAGCCACCGTGTCCAACGATGTCCTTGCCCCCGAGCGGATCGCGGATGCCGTCGCCGTACTGCGGAAGGCGCAGGAAGGCGACCAGACCGCGCACCGAGACCTCGCCGGGTACTTTCCGGAGTACGAGGGGCTGGTGATGCAGACCGATCACGCCCGGTACCTCGAACTCGCCGCCCGCGCCGGGCTGGTGGCAACGCACCTCCTGATCCTGGAGTGCGGGGGCTGGGTGGCCTCGGTGGACACCTACACCTCCGACCTTGCGCTGCCGCTCGCGTCCGTGGCTCTCGGGGACTCCTACGCCAGCAAATCCGAGGCGATCCGGGAGGCCGTGCGCGCGGCGACGGACAACGGATGGAGGCTCGACCCCGAGTACCAGTGGTCTGACTTCGACTGCGGGGGCGGGGAGGTCCACATCCCGATCCACGCGCGGCCGACCGCCCTCTGACCAGCAAGAAAGGATCGCATCCTATGCGTACCTGCACCCGCATCCAGCGCCGCCGCAACCGCGGTTGGCGCAAGCCCGAGCGGTGCATGATCGTGGACCGCACGTCCGACTTCGGCAACCCGTTCACCGTCGCGCAGCTCGTGGACATCGGCTACCAGGAGCCGGAGGCCCGCGCGACGGTGATCGCCGAGTTCCGTCCGTGGCTGCGCGGAAGCCGCGCCAACTGGACCGCCGACGAGAGCGACCGGCGGCGGGAGAAGATCCTCACCCGGCTGCCGGAGCTGCGCGGCATGGACCTGGCCTGCCCGTGCGAGCCCGGCGAGCCGTGCCACGGCGACGTGCTGCTGGAGTGGGCCGCGCTCTCCCCGCTCGCCATGGAAGTGCGCACCGCTGCGACCCGCGTCCGGGTCGACCGGCAGCGCGTCTTCCACGGCCTGGAGCCGATGTACGACGCCGACGCCCTGGCCGCCGTCCTGACCCGCGACGTGCACCTCGACTGCCTGGTCGACTTCGACCCGGGCGACGGCGTGCCGCAGCGCTGCGACAACCGCACCTGGAACCACTACCTGAAGCGGCAGCGGCTGCACGAGGACGCGGTGACGGTCCGGCTGGTGGAGGTGTTCGCGTGAGCGCGCCCGAGGAGAGCGACGCCGAGCGCGCCGCGCGACTGCCGTTCGTCGCCCGGCCCGCCGACGGGGAGCCGGAGTGAGCGCGCCGGACGAACCGCCCCGGCTGGACCGGGCGGAGACGTACGCGCAGACCGTGCACCGGATCTACGGCGACCGTCGGGCCACCCCGCCGGCGCGGGAGCTGCTGCTGGCCGTGGCCTACGCCCTGTTCGTCGCCCCCGGCGACCCCGGGCGCGTGCTGAACACCGCCGCCCGGGCCCTGGGCTGGAACCCGTCGACCGGCCGCCCCCGGTTCGACGCCCTGGTCGCCGACGACGCGCCCCGCTACGAGCCGCCCCGCGCGGCCGCCGACTGGGGCCCCGGGCAGGCTCCGGGCTGCGAGGCACCGCGCCTGCGGCCGTACGTCTACCGGCCGCGCCGACCCGCCACAAGCGGGGACGAGGCGGCCGCGGTGCCGCTGCGGCGCCCGCCCGCCCCGGTCGTGCACGTCGGCCCGGGCTACGTCCCGCCGGTCGACTTCCGCAACGAGCGGCAGATCTGCGGCGCCGACTCCCACCACAGGGTGCTGGAGCTGGACCCGCGGACCGGCTGGGTGCTCGCGCACTGGTTCTGCAAGCGGCACGTCGACCACGCCGAGCGCGTCGCCGAGCAGGTCCGCGAGCAGAACGCGGCGGCGCCCGAGCCGATCCCGAACCGCGGCGGCCTCCTGCCCGCGTACTTCAAGGCGCCGTGGGAGGACGTCTACCGGCACTACGCCCCGGCGAGCTGGAAGCCGCCCTCGTACGGCCTCTCCGCCGACGACTGGCCCAACCCGCGCAACCCGCCCCCGGCCCGCTCCCCGCGCCGCCTGCGGGCCATGTAGGCGCGATTTATCTGGCCAGATAGACAACGATCAGAGCCGGGACCCCCGGCCCGTACGAGAAGGAGACCTATGGGTACCTATGAGACCGACCTCGCGGCCGCGAAGCGCTCGCGCACGGCGTGGGGCTGCACGTGCGGGGGCGACAACCCGGCGACGTACGACGCCTGCCACGACTGCGGCCGTCCGTCGTGGACGTGCGCGACCTGCGGCACCGTGAACCCCTCCGGATACAGCACCTGCAACGAGTGCGACGGCGCGATGCCCGCTGAGCTGCTGGGCGACCGCGAGGAGGGGTTCGAGATGACCTGGGAGGAGTGGATCGCCACCCAGGTCGGTCCCCGCGTCGTCGGCGGCCGGTACAACCACGGCGACGCCGCGAGCGCGTACGAGGTCCTCGCGATCGAGCGGGGCCCGCGCCCGCTCGGCGTCTGGCCCGTGTGGGACATCACCGTACGCTACGACCAGGACGGCCGGGAGACGACGCACTGCGTCGGCTGGGACGCCCGCCGCGACACCGTGCTCTCGCAGCCGCCCGCCGGGGAGGGCTCGTGCTGAGCACCCTCATCGCGGTCGTCGGCACGCTGCTCGGTGCGGTCGTCGCCGGGCTCATCCAGCACCGCACCGCCCGCACCATCCGCAGCGAGGCCCGGGACGACTACCGGCGCGACCGGAAGTTGGAGGCCGTTACTGCCTTCGCCTCCGCCGTCGCCGGCCACCTCCGCGCCATGGCTGTACGGGAAGGGCTCCGGCTGTCCGGAGCCGACCCGGAGGCCGTGGCTGCGGCCTGCGCCGAGTCGCACGCCACCCGGTCCGCCATCGAGGCGCCGAGGGTCCAGGTGTCGATCCTGGTGCCGTCGCTCGCCGCAGCCGCCGAGGAGGCGACCCGCGCGGTGTTCGCACTGCGCGGCGCCCCCGACCAGCAGACGCTCGACACCCTTCGCGAGGGCGCCGTGACCGCTGCGGACCGGTTCGTCGCGGCCGCCGCGCGCCACTTCGCCTGAGCCTCCCGGACCTCACTACGGATCGCTGAACAGGGGAACGTCATGCCGTAGGCGCCGTTCCCGGTGCACCACAGTGGTACAGCCGCATAACAACGTGGGCCCCGACTTCCCTTCTGCGAGGGGATCGCCGGGGCCCACGGGTTATCTGGCCAGAATTGCCAATCAGGCAGTGTCGTCTCGCGTGAAGACGGTGGTGCAGTCGGCACACATGATGTTCTTCCGGCTCAGCGTCCGCGGTGACACCCGGATGACGGTGGGCGGTGTGCAGCCGCAAGTTGCCTTGGCGTAGTTGCGGTCCTCCTTCTCCTTCACCGTCGGGATTTCGTCCTCGTCCTGGTCGTCGTAGTCGCTGGCGGCGTTGTCGTCGCCTGCCACCCCTCCCCCGGCACCATCCCCGCGGGTGCGAGTGGCGAAGAAGGAGGGCACGCGAGTGGCTCGAATCGCCTCGTCCAGCGCCATGACCTGCTCGGCATACGCCGCGGCGGTCTCCTCCGTCGGCTCCGTACCGGCGAAGCCGTACTTCTTCTTGAAGTACGCGCTGACGTCGCCCTTCTGCCTGAGCCCCAGCTCGGCGGCCGCGTCGCGGAACTTTTTGTTGTGGTACTGGCTGGCCGAACAGTCGTCGACGCCGCGGGCTTCGCAGACCGCGTGCACGGCCTCGTGCAGCAGATGACTGAAGACTTCCTCCGCTCCGCCTTGGAGTGACTCAGCGGTGACGAAAACCTCGTGGTGGACGTCGTCGCCTTCACGCAGGCGCCACCGCCGGGGTTCGAAGTGGGCGAGTTTCCTTGCACTCTCCCGGCCGCCGGTGGCCATGGTGATAACGGCTTCAGGAACGTCCGGGTGCTGGGCGCGGATCGCGTTCCAGGCCCCTACCAGGGCGCCGGTGACCCCGGCGGCGATCTCAGCAACGGATCCGGCGGGCGGATCGGGCACGACCTCCAGTGACAGGGCGGGTGAGGGCTCGGGGGTGACGGCGATGGCTTCTGTGGGCATAGCCCGACTCTAACTGAAACTCACCTCTTAAGAGGTGAGTTTCAGCGGTAGGGCGGTATCGAGTTTCGGGCAGGATGGAACAGCAGGGCAAATGCCGTCTTGGACTGCTGGCGGGCGTGACGGTCGAGGCGCCGCGCCCACCAGCAGTCCAGTGATTCAAGGAGCGGGGAGAGAAGTCTGGGACTGCTCGACAGTGGGTGTCTCGTAGGCCGTCGGCGCGGGGCGCGGGCTGACGTCCTGGACATGGTTGCCTTCGCCGTTTCCAAGCCCGAACAAGAAAGCGAGGATGAGGATCGTGGTCAGTGCTGCGGTGGCGCTGCCGACAAAATCCCCGTCCGGTCGCTGCGGCGTCTGCAAGGCCGCTCCTCTGGTGGGGCGGCGGTGCACGAGGTACCCAACGATGCAGCCGACGGCGACGAGCAGGCCGTTCACGGGGTCGATGTGCAGGTTCAACTGAGGGCCTTTGATCCGTGAGGCCCCACCTGGTTGGCGTGCGCTGCTACAGCCGGGGCCTCGACTCGACGAGTAGTAAGCCCTACGTAGGCGGCCATCAGGTCTTTTTGTACTTTGCCGTGATTCGGGTCACACCGGTAGGGCTTTTTTTTAAGCGTCCCGGCGAAGTGCCCCGGATGCCGTAACCGGCGGACAGGCCACAGGCCTGAGGGCCCATTATACGGCACACCGGACCTCTCCCTGCCTGGCAGAGGCATCGGGCCAGCCGCTGGCCCGACTTCGCGCGGTCCGGGCTTTGGCCGCCACCTCCGGGGCATTGTCCACAGCCCCGGTTTCATCCACAGGGCCGCAAACCCTCCTGCCGGGCGTCCCGGGCGCGTGTAAGCATGCAGGCAGCAACCGGATCGATTAGGGGGAGCACAGTGTCTACCGGTACATCCTCACTCGCTGATGTCGCCGCCGCGCTGGATGGCGGGGACCGCCTCGCGGTGTTGGCAGCCTCGTGGGATGCGTTCGACGCCGGGCAGCAGGTCGCCGACGCGGTGGCCTGGCAGCCGGGGTACGACGAGCTCCAGGTTCTGGCTGCCGCTGAGGCCGCGACGGCGGGCCGGGCGTTGCTGCCGCTGCCCGCCGGCCGGCCGGTGGCCCTGCTCGACCATGAGGCGGCTCTGCCGGAGTGCGTCGGCGTCCTGGAGAAGGCCGGGCGGTGTCTGGCCGCGCTGGCCGAAGGCGGCGGGGAAGACGCTGAGGCGCTGCGGGCGGCGGCCGCTCGCGCCGTCGGTGCGGCGCGCTGCCTGCGGACCGCGCGGGCGGCCTGATGCCTCTCACGCTCGGCGAGACCTTCGACGCGGCCGCAGAAGAGGTCCAATCCGCTGCCCGCACGCTTCCGCCTGTCCTCGCGCCCGAGCAGTTGGGCGCCCTGGTGTCCTCGCTGCGCGAGCTGGTGGATCAGCTCAGGGCGTACCCGCAGCAGTACGCCCGTGACCCCGGACACCTGCCGCGTGCGTCCGGCGCGGTCCACACGGTCATGTCGGAGACGAGTGCGGACCTGCGGGCCTACCTGAGTACCGCTGCGGAGCGGGTGGCGCAAGCGGCTGAGCTGAGCGGGGGGCCTGTCGTCCCCTTCTCCCCTTCCGGCTCTCTGGAGGCCGCGGGGCAACGCCTGGCCATCAGCCGGGATCTGCTGCGCAGCCACCGTGATCCCGACGGCCGCCCGACCACCCCGTACGTGGTGGTGATCGCCCAGGCCCGCGCACAGCGCTATGTGCTGCGCCGGGTCGCCGATGTGGCGTGGGCGGCGGGGCGGTACGCGGACCAGCTGGCCTCCCGGACTTCGCCGTCGACGGTCCGTGCGGCGCTGGAGGGGACGCGCGATGCCCTCGACCGGGCCGCGGTGTTCGGCCGCCAGGCCAATCAGGATGCCCCCGCGGAGATGGCGGCTCTGCCCTTCGCGCCTGCTCTGACGCCCCGCCAGTATCAGCTGGACACCACCCCCGTTCTCGACGGGCTCGCCGAGGACGGGGACAGGCTCGTCCGCGCCGCCTTCCAGGCCTCCCGGCAGGAACGGCCTTTCAGCGGCTCCGACCTCCAGCAGATCGCCCGGTCCATGGCGATGGGGCATCTGCTGGCCGGGCGCGTCCTGCTGGAGATGGGCGCCGCGCATACCGAGCCGGTGGCCGCCGCGCTGGGCGACGGTGCGGCCCGGCTCCGCACCGCCGCGCAGGCGTGGCAGCACACCGCCCAGGCCTGGCGCTGGTTCGTGGACACCGCTGATCCCCGCGAGCATCCGTCCCTGCCCCGCTACGCCTACGACGTGAAGCGGCTGGGGCGTGCCGGGTTGCTGCCGCGCACTCAGCCGCATCCGGTCACCGCCGACGCGCACGCCATGGCAGTGCGGATCGGCCGGTTCCTCTACGGATCCGACTGGCTGCCGGAGAACGGTCCCCGAGCCGCCCGGGACGTAGCGGCGATGCTCGATGAGGTCGGCGGGCTGGAACCTCTGCTCACTGGCCTCTACCGGCTGCCGGCCACCGGTCGGGCCCTCGCCGAAGCGGGCCCTCACCACGTGCAGCACGTCGCGGGAGGGCTCGTGACCCACGACATCGACCGCCGTCCGCTCCATGTGGGCGAGACGCACGGCCGGTTCTACCCGCCCACCGTGCAACAGCTCAACGCGCTCACCGACACGTATACGCCCACCGCTCGGGCCGCTCAAAAAGCTGCCGACCAGCTGGTGACGATCGCGCACGGCAGCGGCGCCGAGATGCTCCGCGCTCGGCTCGACGCGGCCGTCCAGCATGCGCCGACCCCCCCGCCTCCTCCTGCCGCCGCCGAGGGGGCAAGCGTCAGGGTTTCAGCGGCCGCGGCCCGCTCCAGGTCCACCACCGTGTCCGACCAGCGCCGAACAGCCCCGCAGTCCGAAAACCGCCCGGCGCACCTCCCGGCAGGGCAGCAATCCCCGCAGCGAAGGCGCACCCGCTGATATGGGAGCACCGGAAGCGGCGCGGATGGAGTAGTCGGCCACAAGGGCTATGCCCTGGGACACGGCGGTGCCCCCGCGCTGTGATGGAGACGCGGGGGCGCCGTCGTGGTTGCGTGGTCAGCCCTGTCGGGGGCGCCTGTCGGTGCGAGCGCCGCGGCCGGGCCGGGCGGCATGCGCTTCACGGATTTCGGCAGCGTCGTAGCGGGCCTCGGCGCGCCCGCTGGCACCGGTGACATGGGCGCGGGTGATGCCCCAGCGGGATGCCTGCCCGCGGGCGGACGCCTCTTTGACGCCGAGGTAGGCGGCGACCTGGGCGATCGTCCACCACTCGCGGCCGTTATCGTCGGTCATGGTGCGGGGCTCCTTCTCGTGCCGGAGCGGCCCGCCGCCGGGGGGCATCCGGTGGCGGGCCGCTCGCATGGGTGGAGGTAGGGGGTTACCGGGCGAGAGAGTAGAAGTGCTGGGCGATCTCGCACAGAAGGTCGGCGGCGTCGGCGCGGGTGGCCTCGTCCTGGATGTCGGGGAGCGGGTAGTCGGTCGGGGCCTGCGGGTGCGGGCAGGGGGTCAGCCCGGGGCCAGCACACATGACCACACCGGTCAGAAGGTAGTCACCCACGCTCAGCCCGGTAAGGCGGTAGCCGCTCCGGTCCGTCGGAGAGCCGAGGCTGATGGTGACCGCCTCCCGCTCCGGCTGCCCGAGGTAGGTGGGCTGGACGTGAATGGTCTCGTCGGCGTCGGTGAACTTGTAGAGCGCGCCGCCCTCGAACCGGTGGAAGGTGGCGGTCTGGCCGGTGACGTCGGACTTGACAAGGGTGATCATCGGAGGCTCCTTCTCCGTGGCTTCGGGCTGTTCCCTCTGCCTCACAGCCACAACTATGCATCACGTGATGCAAGGTTGCAAGCCCTTCCCGGCGACCGGCTTCCAGTGCCCAGCCGACCTCCATCGCGCCGTCAGACGGCAGGCGGCGGACCCACCCCCTGTTCGACGCACCCGCCGAGGAGCCTCGCGCCCTCACTCCTGAATGCGCATGCGGAAAACTAGACTTGGTTGACGCATGCTGGAACCTATGCAATGGTTTAGGCATGCGGAAATTCCGCAGCAAGGGAGGAAGTATGCCGCGCGTCAACGTCTTCGCCTACCCGATCAGCGAATACGGCCAAGACGGCCCCCAGCTTGTCGGCTGGTTCAACCCCGACTCCGCCATCAAGTACGACGAGGGGACTCGGTGGGACGGGAACAACAACGTCTCCGTCAACCCTGTTGGACAGTTCGGCCACCAGGCCCTTTACCGCACCAAGGGTGGCCGCTGGGTCCTCAACACCTGGTCCCAGTGGGAGGGCTCGGAGGGCAAGTACGAGTTCGTGGATGATGCAACCGCGAAGGACTGGCTGCTGCGCAACGACGAGGACGACGCGGTCGAGCAGTGGTTCGGCGAGCTGGAGGAGGAGGCTGGTCCGAACCTCGGCGGACGCCCGGCGGTGGGCACCAAGGTCGAAACCCGGCTCCCGGACGACGTGCTTGCGGCCCTGGACGAGCGAGCCAAGGCCGAGGGAATCCCGCGCGCCGAGATGATCCGCCGCCTGGTGGCCGCCAGCCTGTGACCAGCCCCGCCGGAATCAGCGAGGGCGAGCCGTGCACCGAGTCCGTGCCCGACGGGCCCCGCCGGGGCTACGACACCCCCGCTTGATCCGCCACGGAAGCCGGGAGCGGCCTGCCTGACCCAACCAGGCGGGCCGCCCCACAACACCCAAGGAGATCACGCCATGAACACCCGCGCCTACACCGACGCCGACCTCGTGGACGCGGCCACTGGCTTACGCCAGGCCATCGCCCGCAACACCGACTTCGCCGACTTCGGCGACCTGATGGCCGACCGCACCGTGCCGTCCACCGTCGCGGCCGGCGCCCCCGCCACGTGGAACGAACTCCTCGACGACGACGAGGAAGACGACTGGGCCGACCTCACCGCCTACGAGGAGGCCCGGGAGGAGGTTTTCGAGCTGGCCCGCAAGGCCTCCGACACCTCCGCCTGGGCCGTCCGCCTCGGCGCCGCCGGACTCCAGCCGCATGAACCGTTCGCGGTCCGCTCCACCACCTGCGGCTACGAGGTCGCCGTGCAGGTCGCCACCCATCCCGACCTCACCGAGGACGCCCGCACCGAGCTGGTGGCCGCCATCCACGCCGCGGTGGAGGAGACCACCACCCGCGTCCTCGGCATGACGCCCGCCGACCGTGCCGACACCTGAAACCCACTGGCCCTGCCCTGAGAACGGGTGAACATGCTGGGTGAGTGACATGGGCCCCGGCTCCCTGCTGAACAGGGAGCCGGGGCCCATGGGTTATCTGGCCAGAATGGCAAGTCAGGCGGCGCCTCTGTGTGGGAGCTTCCGAGGCCCGGTCAGTCGTCACCGTGCCGCCAGGCGCTGGGCACGGTGCCGGGCATGCGGTGGTCGATCTGGTGCTCACCCTTGGTGCACCCGGCGAAGGGGCCGGTGGAGGCGCGCAGCTCGCGCATGCAGGGGTCCAGGTGGTCACGGTGCCACACGCTGGGCCCGGTGTAGCCGCAGGTGGCGGGGTCGGTCAGCTCCTGCCAGGCGAGCCAGCACGCGTGCAGGCGGGCGATGGCGACGGGGTGCTCGAACCACAGGTGGCACCAGCGGGCATCGGCCGAGGGTTCGGCGAGGTAGCCGGGCACCAGGACGCCCTCCACCCACTCGATCAGGGCGCGCAGCTCGTCGTCGTACTGGGGAGGGTCGAGCAGCAGGATGAACGGCGGGTACTGCCACTCCTCTTCCGCGTCGGCGGCTTCCCCACCGGCCGCTGCCTCCTCGTCAGCCAAGGCCTCGCCCGGGTCGGCCCCGGCGTCCCCGGTGAGTGTCCTGACCTGGGCGGTCAGGGCCGTGAGCTGGGTCTTGAGGTCTTCGATGTCCTCGAACATGCCGACCGGCACGTTCAGCTCCGGCACCCCGTCCGGCTCATCGGCCACCGCGCGCTGCCCTCCTCTCCTCATACGCCGCGACGGCCCGCTTGGTGATGGCCTGCTCCTCGGTCTTCATCTGCTCACCGATGTGGGCCATGACCTTCTCCGCGTACCAGGGCCGCAGGGCGATCTGGGCGACGGGCATGCCGGTGGACATCAGCAGGGCCGTGCCCTTCTTCATGGCGCGGATCTCGGCGGGGTCCATGACCTGCTCGCGCTGCTCGCCGACGCTGTAGGAGTAGCCCTCTTTGCTCTTGGAGTACGAGCTGCGGCCGACGTAGTGGGCGCCGGTGAGGGTGGAGACGTCGCTGGCGAACCTGGCGTCGTCCAGGCCGACGCCGATGAGTTTCTTCGTGGCGGCCGACCACATGGCGTCCATGCCGACCTCGCCCCACGCCTTCACGCCCTGGCGGTAGGACTGGAGGATGACGAACGGGGTGATGCCCCGGGAGCCGAGGTGGCTGTAGAGGTCGGGCAGGTCGGCGATGCGGCAGATGTTGGCGGCCTCGTCCAGGACGGCGCGCATCGGCTCGGGCAGGCGGCCGCCGTGGCGCTCGCCCGCCTCGGTGCCGGCGGTGAAGACCGCGTCCGCGAGGGCGGCGATGACCGCGCTCGCGGGCCCGCCTTTCTTGCTCAGCAGGTACAGGGTGTCGCGGGAGGTGGCGAAGGCCTCGGGGGAAAAGCGGGGCCGGTGCTTGTCCGGCGTCACCCAGGCGAGGACCTTCTCGTCGCGCAGCGCGGACACCGCGGTACGGGCGTTTTGATAGATGCCGCTCTGCGTCTCCTCCGCGATGTTGACGGAGGACTCGACCTGTTCGGCCAGTACCGGCTCGTGGTTGTAGAGCACCCGCATGGGCGCCTTCTCGTTGGGGTCGGACAGCCACTTCATGACGTCCCGGGCGCTGCCGCCGTCCCACCACGCGGCCCGGAACAGGCCGACCAGGAGGTCACCTGCGGCCTGGGACCAGAACGGGTCGGCCTGCTCGGAAGTGATCTGGACGACGAAATGGGAGGCCAGGCGCTCGGCGCCTTCCAGCGTCTCGGCCTGGGCGACCATGTCCCACCACATCTCGCGTTCGGCCTGGGCGACCCCCTGGGTGTCCAGGATCCAGGCGTGCCCAACCCGGGAGCGGGAGGCGAGGGTGGCGGCGTAGACGTCCGGCTTGTTGGAGGTCATCAGCAGGCTCGCCGGGGCCTCCTCGGCCACGGGGATGGCCAACGAGGTCGACTTGCCCGCGCGGGGCGCCATGATGGCGACGTAGGTGTCCTCGTCGCTTCCGCGCAGCTCCACCCTGGAAGGCAGGTGGTCCCCCAGCAGCACCCCCCGGTCGCGGGCAGGGATCTTCTTGGGGTCGGCCCCCTTGAGGGAGGCCCGCAGCCGAGTCGCGGTGCGCGCGGCGTGCTTGGGGGTGAGCTCGCGCACCTGGTGCAGCGTGGCCAGGTGGGAAGGGTTCCGGAACCAGCGGAACGCCCAGCGCAGCCCCCACGCCAGGAGGGCGACGGCGACCACGTCCACCAGCACGGCGCCAACCGCGGAGGCGGTGGAGGAGTGCGGCCACACCGCGGACCAGTCGGCGGCCATGCGGTAGACGGTCAGCGGGGAGGCAGGGGCGACCTCGGCGCCAGTGAGCACCGCACCGGCGGCGGCCCCGGCCCAGCTGGCGGCGGACAAGGTGACCGCACTGCCGAAGACGATGCCGCCCAGGGCCCATGCGCGGTCGGACTCGGTCATCATCATCGGCTGCCGCCCCCCGTGGTGGTCACCCGGCGCCGGTTGGTGTCCGTGCGGTACAGCCGCTGCTCGGTCGCGGTGAGGTCGAGCGCGGCCGCGATGCCCGGCCGGGTGCCCAGCTTGATCAGATACTTGCCGCGGCCCGGGTGCCGGGCGGCCTCCTCCTCCGCCGGGCGGGCCCCGTCCTCGCCGTCGTAGGTGGTGGGGTCGATGTCCAGCCCGGTGGACGTCGCCGACGCCCAGGAACTGACCATCATGACCTCCTGCTCGGTCAGCATCCTCTTGCCGGTCACCCGCCCGAGTTCCTCGGCGGTGGAGGCGCCCAGCACCCAGGTGTCGCACCGGTCCATCAGCCCGCGCGCCTTGGCCCGGTCCATCTCGGTGGGCAGGGCCTCGACATCCAGCAAGCTGTGGGTGACGTAGATCGTCACATCGTCGGTGGTGCGGTTCAGGCGGCTGATCGCGTCCATCGCGTCCACGAGCCCGGGGCCGCTGCGCAGGGCCCGCCACATCTCGTCCATGGGCAGCACCAACTTGCGGTCCATCAGCCCGATGCTGCGGGCGGAGTCGATACTCGAATACGTGTACGCCCACGTGGCGATCATCCCGGCGGACACGACGTCGTTGCCGCGGGCCCGCAGGGCGGAGATGTCCACGGAGACCGCGGGGGCGTTGATGTCCAGCGGGGTGGTCGTCGGCCCGTCGAACAGGCCCTTTAGGGGGCCGCCGATGAGGTTGTCGAGTCCGGCGATGACCGACCGGGTCAGGTCCTGGTAGCGCTCGCCCTCGGCGGCGAGCTTGGTGCGCAGTACCTCCGGGGCGGCCCGCAGGACGTCGACGACGTCCTTGACGACGGGGTCGCTGCCCGATTCCTGGGCGGCGGAGGCGACCTGGACGGCCGTGTCCAGCGCGCTGCGCTCGACTTCGTTGGGGCTGCGGCCCAGTCCGTGCTTGGTGGACAGCAGAGCGACCAGCGTCTCCAGGCGGCGGCCGTTGAGGACGTCCAGCAGGGCCTCGCGCCGCTCGACGGGCAGGGACTGCACCCGGCCCTTGAGGGGGCCGGAGTCCAGCGGGTTGATCCGGCCGGTGCCGTCGCCGATCCGCACCACCGAGCCGCCCAGTTCGCGGACCAGCTCGGTGTACTCGCCCTTGACGTCGCCGGGGACCACGACCATATGCCCGTAGGCGCAGTACACCAGGCAGATCCGCTTGACCAGCGCGCTCTTGCCCGCGCCGGGCTGGGACATCACCCACACGCCCGGGTTGGTCGTCAGCTTCCCCGTCCAGCCCGAGGGGTCGATGCACACCAGTTCCCCGGTGAGCACGTCCCGCCCGACCGGCACGCCGCGCGGCGGCAGGCCGGACCCGAGCAGGAAGGGGTAGATGCCGCCGGCCTGGCTGGTGGGGCCGGTGTAGACGGTGCCGGGGTCCTCGACCGCCGCGCGGCCGCCGAACCGGCCGCCCCACCCCAGCCGGGGAGCGAACCGGCCCCGCAGCCGCCGCTGCTCGCGGCGTTCCTCGCGGGTGGGGGCCTGCTCGATCTGCCGGACCAGCCGCTTGGGCGTGGTCACCGCCGGCGGCCGGGACTTGCGTGCTGCCATGGTCAGTCCTTCACGAGCGGGTTGTAGCCCAGCGGCAGCCCGGCCGCGAAGGCGGCGGCCTGGGCGCCGTAGGCGGGACGCATGCGGATGCCGCGGGTGGCCTTCACCGCCCGCTCCAGTTCCTGGCGGGCAGCGGGCAACTCGGCGGTGCTGCGGGCGGTGACGGTCACCATCAGCGTCCAGTCCGCCACCTGGGAGCCTCCGGCCATCTGGGCGGCGGCCTGCTCGGCGCGCTGGGCATCGGCCCGCTGGGACCACTTCGCGCGGCCCTTGACCTCGGCGGTGGCCTGCGCACGCTGGTGGGCGTGGCTGATCTCCCGCTCCAGCACCGCCTCACCCTCGTGCGGGTCCAGCACGCGGTAGGCCAAGGTGATGCGGCGCTGGAAGCGGCCCGGGGCCAGCAGCGGCAGCAGCACGCTGTAGGCGATGGGGCGGCGCGGCATCTCCCGCAGCACCCAGCTGATGGACACCCCGCCGTCGTGCGCGTACTCCTCCCATCCGTCGTCGGCAGCGATCGGCCCGCACTCCGACCAGGACAGGTCCTCGAACTCCTGGTCGCGGGCGTTGAAGACCGCCGGGTCGTAGGCGGCACGGACCAGGCGGCGCAGGTCGACGTCGGTCGCGCGGCGCTCGATGTCGGTGCCGGTGCCGGACAGGTCCAGCGAGTCCACGACTTTCAGCGCCTCGGCGACCTGGTCGGACAGCTCGGTCGGCGCGTTGGCCGACGCGGCGGGGTCGACGGTGACCGACATCCACGGCGCCACCGAGGCGGTGGCGTGCGGGGTGGTGCGCACCAGTTCACTGACGATGCGTTTGGCCAGCCGGGGGGCGTCCGGGTCCTGGCGGGCCTGCACGTCGTCCCCGAGGGCCTCCCCCGCACCCGGGGTGATCTGGATGGTCACGCTCGCCCCCTTGACCTGGTCGTCGGTGGACATGGCGTCCAGCACGCTCGACCAGGTGCGCAGCGAACTCTGCACGGCGCCGGTGGGGGCCATCAGGCTGCCGCCGGGGGCGAGCAGTGTGGTGATGGTCATGTGGCCGCTGGCGCGGTCGTGGACGACGCCCACGCGCTTGCCGGTGGTGGGGTCGTAGGCCCGGATCAGGGTGGAGGAGGCGCCGACGCCGGGCAGGTCCAGCGCGTACGGGTGCGGCAGCAGCACCCGCCGGTAGGAAGTCGCATCGATGCGGGCGGCCCGCCGCCACGACAGCTTGGCCCAGTAGTAGGCCAGCGCGGACATGCCGTGGCGGCGGGAGGCGGCCAGCGCGAGGACCGCGAGGGTGACCGGGACGGTGACCAGCAAGGTGACCGGCGCCTGGGTGCCGACGATGCCCTCCGCCACCAGGGCCGCGGCCCCGACCATCGTGGCGGTCTTGGACAGCCCGCCGAAGCCGAAGCTCCGGCGGGTGCGGAACCCGTCGACCATGAGGGCGCCGGGTACCTCGTGCTGGCTGGTCACTGCGACTGCCCCCCACTTCCGATCTGTCCGCTCGCGCCCTGGACGGTGTTGTTCACGCCGTCCAGGACCTGGATGGCCATTCCCGCACCGCCCGCGCCCGCGCTCCCGGCACCGGCTGCGGCTGCGGGTGTTCCGGCGCCTGCGCTCTGGCCGCCGGCCGCCGCGGTCCCGGTGCCTGCGGCCGGGCCCTCGCCGGGGGCGGGCTGCCGGGGCACCCGGCCGGACTCGTTGCGGGCTGCCTGGGTCTGGGCGTCGCGGCCCGCCTCGCCGCCGCTCTCCCCCGCGGCTCCGTCCCGGCCTCCCTGGCTGCCCATGGACTGCTCCACGTACCGGGCGTACTCCATGGGGGTCATGGGACGGGCGCCGTCGCCGCCGCTGTCACTGCGGTGCTTGCCGGTGAAGTAGCCCGCGGCCCCGGCGAACGCCCCGCTGATGCCACCGGAGGTCATCCCCGCTCCGACGGCCTCGCCGAACGGGGCGAAGATTTTGGTCAGAGGGCCGGGCGCGAGGATTCCCAGGATGAGGGTGGCGCACCCGCGCAGCCATTCGGCCAGGGTCTGGGCCCGGCCGAACTCGGCGAACCCGGTGCAGATGAT
This sequence comes from Streptomyces carminius, assembly GCF_002794255.1. Lineage (GTDB taxonomy): Bacteria > Actinomycetota > Actinomycetes > Streptomycetales > Streptomycetaceae > Streptomyces > Streptomyces carminius. The sequence continues at coordinate 13,600 of NZ_PGGW01000049.1, read as the reverse complement.
CAGCGCGAGGATCGGCTTGTAGGCGATCACCACGCAGATGGAGGTGATCAGGCGGGGTGCCCACTGGCGGGTGGCGTCACCGCCGACCCGGCCGCCGCCGGCCACCGGCAGCAGCAGGCACTGGATCGGGATGGCGCTCTGCCGCAAGAACACCAGAATCAGCTGAATGAAGCCGACCAGCAGCAGCACCGCGACGATGCCCAGCATGGTGATGGGGTTGGAGACCGCGGTGGGCACCATCACCGCCACGATCCGCTCGTAGGCCTTCCCGTCGTCCTTGAACGTGGCCTCGACCAGACCGGCGGCCAGGGCGTCTCCGGCAGCCAGCAGCAGCGCGATCATGGCGACACCGGCCACGGACAGGACGGTGTTCTCCACCCAGCCCAGCATCGCCCGCCCGACGTGCTTGCTCTGCCCGGTGAGGGCCATCTTGCCGATCTGCCACATCGCCCCGGCGGTGGCGACCACCAGCCCGAGCCAGGTCATCATGCCCGCCAGCGTGGCGTCCCTTCCGAACAGCCCGGTGGCTTTCAGATCCAGGCTGGGCCCCAGCAGGGCGACGGTCAGAACCTTCTTGATGGTCCACTTCACCACGTCGGCGGAGGTGTTGATGACATCGCCCAGGACGCTCTCCCAGACGCCTTTCCACTCCTGCTTGATCTTCTCCTCGCCGACCTCGCCGATCGCCGCGCACACTTCCGAACCGGTGGCCTTGGTGGCGCCCCGCATGATGGTGCCCAGGACCGGGCCCGTCCCGATCCGGCACGCAACCTCGATGCCTTTGTCGACCGGCCCGTCGTCGGCGGCCGCGGGCACCGCCGACGGGCCCAGCACCGCCAAGAGCGCCAGGAGGAGCGCTGCCAGCCGACGCCTCACGACGCCTCCCGGATGGCCGTCCACCCGGCCGCGTTGAACTCCGCGTCGCCGGGGGCCACCATCTCCGGCTCACCCTGGGTCTGGGCCTGGTGCTGGGCGCGCTCGGTGGCCGCGGCGGACAGCTTCCAGTCGCCGCCCTCCCACACCACGCCGGCCAGCGTGCGGGTGTAGGAGCTGCTCTCCTTCTCCAGCTCGCCGGTCTTCTGCGTCACCCGGGTCAGCAGCCACACGCCGACCTCGCCGTCCGTCTCGGTGACGACCTGGTAGCCGACGACGTAGTTGCGCACATAGGCGCCGGACGGCAGCGGCTGCCCGGCGCCGACCCCCATCTGCTTGCGCAGCATCTTGTCGGTCTGCAACGCGTTCAGCTCGACGGCCTCGGCGTTCTCACCGGTCCGGTCGGCCTCGGAGAGGTAGGAGTGGTAGATCCGCAGCTGCTCGTCGACGTTGCTGCGATCGGCCTCGACGGTGGTGGTGTTGGCGGCCGCCGCCATCGCCACCGCGCCCTCGGTGGTGCGCGGGAAACCAACGGCGCTGCCGCGGTCGTCGGTGCGCTCTCCTCGGGGCAGCGCCGTCCAGCGCTCCGGCTCGGTCCACTGCTCCGGCGCCTTGTAGGTCGGCGCGGCACTGGCGGACCCGGACGGGCTCGCGCCGCCCTTGCCCGAGGTGTCCGAGCCGTCCTCGTCTCCGCCGAGCAGCACGTAGCCCGTCAGGGCGAGCACCGCCGCCAGCGCCGCGCCCACCAGCCAGATGCCCTTGGTGTTCCACGTTCCCCTGGTCCGTGACATCTCCGCCGCCTCAGCCCGCGATGCCGTTGAGAATGGTGATCAGCGAACCGGCCAGGAGGATCGTGGCCACTCCTCCCCCCATCCACTTGAACGGCTCGGATCCGCCGCCGTGGCGGGACTTGTCCGCCACCGCCAGCTTGTAGACGCCGAACCCCGTGCCCCCGGCGCCCGCCAGGATCAGCAGCCACAGGCCGTAGCCGAACAACTTGGACACCGGCCCGCTCAGCCCGGGAATCTCCGTGGGCTTGGCCCCGGGGATGCCGTCAGCCAGCGTGACCAGCTCCACGGCCATGTCCATCATCATTTGCCCTCCATCTGACGCCGCAGCTTCTCGGCCGCGACCCGTACGTCCTTGTGCTCCAGGGCCTCATCAGCCCCCTCGACCGTGCGCAGGACCGGCAGGTAGGGCACTGTCGCGGCGCCTGCCAGTCGGCCCCCCAGGGCCCGGATGCGGTAGCGCGCGGCGGGCACCGGCGCGGCGGGCGCGTCGGAGACCAGCACCAGCCACGGGCGCGGCAGTTCGGCGGGCCAGCTGCGCAGCACGTGCTCCACGCACGTCGCGCCGTACACGGTGGTATCGGCCAGCAGCACCGGCCACGCCCCGGACGGGACGGGCTCGCCAGGGTGCAATAAGCGGGCCGCGCCCCTCCCCTCGGGGTCGAGCATCCGGGCCACCGTCGCCCCTGCGATGCCGTATCCGTGGACCGGGATCAGTGCGTAGCGGAGGTCAACCCCCGCACCGGCCGGCGGGACCGCTGTCCCCGGCTGGGTGATCGCCACAACTCCCCCCTGTCTGCCTGCATTTGTCAGCGAAGATCTTGGGCTGTGGGACTACTGAGGCTAGCGTGATCCGCTGGCAAATCTGAGTGGCATTTTCTGCGTGGTGAAAGGTCGAGCAAGAGGTGACGTCGTACGACGGTGCGCGGGCCCGGGCCCTGCGTCTCAAAGCCCGCATCCGCATCGAGGACCTGGCCACCGCCGCCGGGGTGAGCCCGAACACCGTCCGCTCCGCCGAATCCGGCACTCACCAGCCGCGCCCCCGTGTCGCCGTCGCCCTCGCCCGGGCCCTGGCCGTGCCGCTCAGCGAACTCACTCCCAGTGGGCCCTCCCAGACCCTACGCGACGCCCGGCGCCGCCTCGGACTGACCCAGGCTGAGATGGCCGCCCGTATCGGCGTGGTCCGGCAGATGGTCTCCCAGGTCGAACGCGGCGTGACCGGCGTGCGCTCGGCGGCCGCCTGGGCAGCCGCGTACGGGCTGACGCTCACCCAATGGGTGAGCGCACAGCAGGCATCCCGTGATCTAGTACGACAGAAAGTCGCAGCAGCAGCGCAGGCACACCGGCGAAGAAGACCGCAGCCGCGGGGGGACGCGTGAAGGTACTCATCCGAGCCGCCGCGGGCGGCGCCGCCCTGCTCTTACTGGCGGCCGTCGGCCTGGTGGCGATGGTGCTCGTCGACGGCGACGCCGAAGCCATCGAGACCTCCGACGGGGGCGGCGGACTGCAAGGGGTCCCGGCGGAGTTCCGGCCCTGGATCCTCAAGGCCTCCGAGGAGTGCGGCCATCCCGAGCTGACCCCGGCGCTGCTGGCCGCCCAGCTCTGGCAGGAGTCCCGGTTCGCCACCAGCCGCGAGGCGGCCACCAGCTCCGCCGGCGCGCAGGGACCGGCCCAGTTCATGCCGGGCACCTGGGCCACCTGGGGACGGGACGCCGACGGCAACGGCGAGGCCTCCCCCTGGGACATCGGCGACGCCGTCATGGCGCAGGGCCGCATGATGTGCTCCCTGCTCAAGCAGGCCAAGGCCTCCGGCTACGGCGGGGACGCACGGGCGCTCGCGCTGGCCGGATACAACGCCGGGTGGGGGCGGGTGGAACAGTTCCGCGGGGTGCCGCCGAAGTCCTTCGCGGGCGGCGAGACCTACCACTACGTGCGGACCATCCTGGCCACCATGCCCCGCTTCCAGGGCCCGGGCCTGCTGGAGGTCTCCGGCTCCGGACACGGCGCGGACGCCCTGCGCAAGGCGGCCGCCCGGCTGGGCACCCCCTACGCCTGGGGCGGCGGCGGACCGGGCGGCCCCAGCACCGGCTTCTGCGACGGCACCAACGGCTACCAGGGCGGGCGGTGCTCCGCCTCCTCCACCGTCGGCTTCGACTGCTCCTCTCTCGTGCAGTACGCCTACTGGCCGGACCTGAAACTGCCGCGCGTCGCGGCCGCCCAGTACGGCGCCACCTCCGACCGCCCCGTCTCCCGCAAGAACCTGAAAGTGGGCGACCTGCTGTTCTGGAGCCACGGCGGATCCGGCGGCATCTACCACGTCGCCCTCTACGCCGGGGACGGCAACGTGGTGCACGCCCCGCGCACCGGGCAGGACGTGAAGGTCGCTCCCCTGACCTCCGCCATGCCCGAGGGCGACTACTTCGGCGCCACCCGCCCCTGAACTCCGCCGCGACCAAGGAGGAACCCGTGCAGGACAGCCACTACACCAGCGCCCTGGACCACGCACACCGGGCGGCCGACGACCTGGAGAGCATCACCGACCCGGGCCAGCGCGCCAGCGTGAACGCGACGCTCGCCCTCGTCCACGCCCTGCTGTCGACCGGCGAGGACATGCGCGGCATGACCCAGCAGATGTTCGAGCTGAGCGAAGCGGTCCGCTAAGCGGCGAGCGCCGCAGCCCCGGGCCGGGTCTGCGGCGCTCGTCTCTTCCGGGCCCGGGGGCTACCGGGTTTTGCCGCGCGTCGGCGCGGGTCCGGCCTGCTGCCGGTGCGGGGTGACTCCGGCCTCCGCAGGCGTTGTGCCCTTGGCCGCCTGGTGCTTAGTAGGGTCCAGCGTCGCCGACTGCGCCCGGGCCGCCGCCGTGTTCACCGTCACCCGCGAGGCGGCCGCATCTCCCAGCGGCCGGCGCAGTGCGTCGTTGGCGGCCTGCACCAGCCGTGAACCCAGCTGCGGTTTGGGCCCCTGCTCCCAGGAGGTGTCCTGCATCAGGCGGTTCAGGTGCTCGCGCACCGGCACGTCGTTGGACTCCATGTGAGCCATCCGCGCGGCGACCAGCGGCCACTGCCGGGCCGACAGCAGCAGGTCGGCCTCCCGCTCGCGTCCCGGCATCGCCTCGCGGATCCACCGCCCGTAGCGTTCGTTCTCCGCCGGGGAGATGGCCAGCTGCCGCAGCGCCCGCGCCCGGTTGCCCAGGTCCAGATCTTTGGGGATGTCCAGCCCGGTCGTCAGCGGCCCGTACGACAGCATCGCGTCCCGGCTCGTGGCCGGTGCCGCATCCGCCGCGAGCACCCGCGCCACCGCGGTGTCGACACCGACCCCCTCGTCGTGTGCGGAGGCGAGGATCGACCTGACGTCGGCACCGCGTTCGTCCAGCCGTGCCATCGTCGCCGCGATGTCCGGCCACGTCGGGGAGGACAAGATCGCCTCGCGTACCGGCCCCGCCGGCAGTGTCTCGCGCAGCATGCGCTCCCACTCCCTGGTGCCCTCCTCGGCCACCCGGGCGGTGTTCGCGGCGACCGCGTCCCGCACCGTCACCGCGATCTCCCCGACGCGCGGCAGGAACTCGCCCAGGTCCACGCCCGCGCGGCGCAGCCCTGCCAGCTGCTGCGCCATCTGCGGCCAGTCCGCTCCCGTCATCAGCGCGGCGGAGATGTCCGGCGGGACGAGGGTCTTCACCTCGGCGGCCGTCTCGTTCACCGCCTGCTCGGCAGGCGGCAACTCCTCCTCCGCGTCCTGCTTCCGCTGCTGCTGCCGCCGCACCGCATCAGCAATGGCCAGGGCCAGACGCACCGCCATGATGGACGTCTGCACCGCCTCGCCTGCCGCGTCGCCGACCGGATCTCCCGTGGGTGTCGCCATCGTGCTCTCCCCTCGTCAACGGGCCCGGCCTGGGCCCTTGCGCTGCTCGTCGCCGGGCGTGCGCCGAGTCGGCGCGGGCGCCCCTGTCGTGCGGGCCGGGCCGCCGCGCCCGGTGCCGCCCGCGGACGTCGCCGACGGGCGCGGGCCGGTGGCGGCCGCGGCCGCACCGCGCTGCCTGCGCCATCCGTCCAGGCGCCATGAAAGCACCTCCGCCACCGAGTCCGCTGAGCCCAGTTCCCGCCGGGCGGCGACCGTGGCCAGCACCTCGGCCGGGTCCTCGCCCGACCGCTCGATCTCCACCAGGCGCGTGCGCAGGGCGGGCCAGGCCGGATCCGCCAAAACGGCCCGGGCGTGAGCGGGGACGGCCTGCTGGACGGCGCCCGCCATCGGCCGCCCGCCCGCTGCGGCCGCCAGCCGCTGCCCGGTGCCCGACCGGGCCGGTGCCTTCTTCTTCGGGCTGGGCCTGTACTCCCGAGCCGCTGCCGCTCCGGCGGTCACCTCTACCGCCTCCCGCAGCAGCTTCCCGGCCCGTCCGGCGGCGTGCGCCTGGGCGCGGTACTCCTGCGCCTCGTGCCAGCGTCGGGAGGCCTCCACGGCCGTCACCAAAGCGAGCAGCAGTCCCAGCACGGCCGCCGTGCTGGGGCGGCCCGCGGCCGCGGACTGCGACAGCAGGTGCGACGAATCGCGGTACAGCCCGCGCGCCTGGCCCTCCAGACTGCGGGCGGTCGGTGCCCGCGAGGCACGCTCGAACTCGCGCGCCGCCTCACGGATCCGGTCGCGCACCAGGCGCGGGGAGACCACGGCCGCAACCACCACCAGGTCCCCGAGCGCGGCCACGTCCCCGGCGCCCTGGTGCAGCCCTCCAGCGCCCAGCTGCTCGGCCGCCCGCCGCACCTTCTCCTCCGCTGCCTGCCACGCTTCCGTCGGCGCGGCGGTCGGCGGCGAGACGGGGTGCTGCCACCGCTCGCGGACCCGGGGCAGCGACAGGTCCGCTGCCAGCCGGGCCCCGGAAAACCACACGGGTTCCTGCTGCCCGTCGCGGTCTCCGGGCAGGGCGACCGCGTAGCCGGTGAGGTTGCCGTCCGGCGCGATTCTCTGCTTCACCCGGACCCCGCCCGCACTCAGCCGGGCGAAGAAGTCGGCATCGCTCGCGGCGGCCGCGGCCGCCTCCCGAACGGTGCGCTGCAACACCTCGCGAGCGGTCTCCGGCAGTCCACGCCGGGCCGCCTTCTCCGCCTCTCCGGTCTTGGGCCACTTCCGCGCGGTCTTGTCGCCGTGAATCAGGCGGCGCAGCCCCAGCTCCACCTCGAAGCGGCGCGCAACCTCGTGCATCCGCACGATGTCCTGCCGCAGGTTGGGTTGCCGTCCGTCCTGCCTGGCCTTCGTCGCCACGATGTGAATGTGGTCCTCGGCGTGCCGGACCGCCACCCACCTGCACCCGTGGCCGTCGCCGTGCGGGTCGACGCCGGCGGCGTGCATCAGCTCGCACGCCACCCGCGCCCACTCCTGGTCCGTCAGCTGCCGGTCTTCCGGCGGATTGCGCACCGCCACGTGGTAGACGTGCTTGGCGGGCTTCTTGCCCAGCAGTGCGTGCACGGGCGCGTCCAGGACCAGCGCGAGGTCGGTGATCGTCATGTTCGGGGAGCGTGCCGGGTCCTCGATGTAGGGATCCCAGGCGGCTACCATGTGCGGATCCACGTGCTCGTCCCGCTTACCCGGCCCGTACAGGTAGTGCAGCAGGCCGGAGGTGTCGTTGCCGTCCCGGGCCTTCTTCGGCATCACAGCCGCGGCCGCCGCTCACGCATCAGCTGCACGGTGGCCTCATCCACCCGCCGCACCGCCGCCTGGACACGCGCCAGGACCGCCTGTACCTGCTCGTCGGTCATCTCACCCTCGGCATTCAGAACGTGGGCGACCTGGTTGAGGTTGTTGCCGATACGCCGCAGCTGACCGCGTGACTGGATCAACTCCTGAAGTACCTCCTTGGCGTCGACTGACACCGGCACCACAGTCTCCGCAGCCACAGCCAGCGCTGCGCGTGCCGCCCATGCGGCGGGCGCCATGTTCTCTCGGCTTGCAGCCTCCTGCACGATCGCGAGCTCAGCGTCGTTGAACGCCAGGTTCACGCGCCGCTTCCGTGGCGCCTCTTCTTGTCTCTCCCGGCGCCGCGGACGCTGCTTGGCAGCCACCAAAACCCCCGTAGCTTCTCGCCTCCGGTCCGTGCTCGGACCCCGTCATGCGGCGGACAGCGTAGCGTCAAGATCCGCCGCATGACGATGCCTAATGTTCCATTAGGCACTAACTCGCTTCCGGCGGTTACTGCATCTGATCAAAGTGCCGGGTGTTCCTGGACGATGGTCAAAACCCTCGTGAGCTGCGGCGATTGGGCATCCCGCAATGCCTGCCCCAGAGCCGGGGCGGCTACCATGCCCGGCATGGCGAGTGCAGACGAGATCCTGCGACGGATGGAAGAGATCCAGGCGGCCCGGGCAAAGGCCATCGAGCCTCTGGCTCAGATCCTGGAGGAACGCGGCGAGCTCCAGCGGAAGCTGGCCGCCCTGGATGAGCCGTACGGCAAGGCCTTCGCGGCCGCGGAAGCGGCGGGCTGGAGTGCGGAGGAGTTGAAGGCGCTCGGCGCGGACGAACCGGCCAAGCGCCCGAAGGGGCGGCCGCGCACCCGGCGCTCCGGAACGAGGAAGGCGGCCGCCGCGACTTCGGCGACCACTGCCCCGGCTCCGGCCATTCCCGCCCAGGAGAACACCGGCGGCCCTGTGGCCGCGGCCGCCGGGAACCTGTCCGACTGACAGCAACAAGACGCAGAGAAGGGGCCCCGCTTCGCGGGGCCCCTTTGGCATCTGGTGACTTCCCTCCCCGGCCGATTCAGTGTCCGGCCGGTCTCCTCCGTGTCAAGGTCGTACGTCCGCTCCTCGCCGCGTCGCTCGTTCCTCGCGACGCGTCTGCGGTGCGGGCGCTCCACCTTGACACTCCGTCCCCCGGCCTGGGAAAGGGCCTTGACGGGGAGGGAGGAAAAAGGGTCGGCGCCCCTGGGCCCGCCACCCGCCGGGGTGGGTTGTGCGGCTGCCGCCCGGTGGGGGGTTGGAAGGCCGGGAAGTCTCTGGGGCGCGGCGGTGCCCCGGGACCCATCACGGGGTGGTCCCGGGGCACCGCTTCCAGCCGTTGCCCGTGACGGGGGCGGCACGGGCAACGGGGTTCGAGGCGGGCTACGGCCCGCTGCGGCGGCAGGTGCTCACAACTCCCCCGCGGCGATCAGTTCGGTGCGGGTTCTCCTCACCCGCAGCTTCCCCGGGTCCTCCGCCGGCCACTCTTCCCGCCCGGCGGCGCGCAGCCAGATCACACCGCTGCGGATGTCGGTGACGATCGCGCGGACCTGGTTCTCCAGCACCTCATCACCCACCCTCGGCAGGTCCTCGTGCCCGCTCATCGGCTCACCGTCATCTCAGCCCATACGCGTTTGCCCCACGGCCGCCGTACGGGGCCCAGCACCTCGCAGCCCCACCGGTCGGCCAGCTCCTCGACCAGGACCAGGCCGCGCCCGCTGACCGCCTCCGGCCCGGGCGCGCGCACCTCCGGCACCTGCCGGGGCGCCCGGTCGACCACGGCCACATAGACCCGGTCCTGCGCGGGGCGGTCGATGACGATGCGGATCGACGGGCCGCAGGCGTGCCGGACCGCGTTGGCGATCAGTTCCGACAGCAGCAGCGCCGCCGTCTCCGCCGCGTTCTCCAGCCCCCATGCGCACAGCGCCACGCGCGCCAGGCGGCGGGCGTCCTGGGCCGTCTGCGGGGTGCGCGTCTTGGTCACGTTGTAGCCGGGGTGCCCCGTTCTGCGGGGCCGTACTGCGGTCATGCCGGGCATCGCCAGACCTCGGGTCGGTGGTGGATCGAAGCCACGACCGTAAATGCCGTAGGGGGCAGCGACAGGTACAGTCGCTACCCCCTGCGGGAGGGGTACAAGCTGTACCCCTCGAAGGGGTACAGCTTGTACCCCTATGCGGCAACGCCGAGTTGACGCGCCAGGTCACGCGCGTCGTCGCGCACCAGGGCTCCGCCGCTGTCCACCAACTCGGCGGCCGTGCCCCGGGCGAACAGGTTGAAGCGCGCCGTCTCCGGGCTGACCTCGTAGGCCTTCCTCAACAGGTGCACGACCGCGACGGGCTCGCCCTCCAGGCTGTACGCGCGGGCCGTCTCGACGAGGTGGAAGCTGCGGCGGGTGGCTGACTGCATGGCGCCGAGGTCGATGTGCGTGGCCGCGTCGACGGCCGCGCCGGACCGGACCAGATCTGTGTTCATCGTGATCGCGTACGCGTCGACCATGCCCCGGCCGAAGATCAGCCACGGGTGCGCGTAGCCGTCGCCGAGACGGCGGGCGGCCTCATCCGCCTTGTCCCAGTGCCGCTCGGCGCTGCCCTTCTGCCCCACCTTCGCGTACGACAGGGCGGCGGCCAGGTGCAGCAGCCCGCCCAGCGCGATGTCCTCGTGCCCGCGGTCCGCGTCGAGCAGCTGGAGGGAGTCCATCGCCAGTTCCACGCGGGCCTCGTGGCGTTCTCCGGCGTCGCGGTAGACGTGGTTGAGGTACCACGCCGAGGCGGCGATGGCGTGCGGGCTGTCGGCGTCCTGGGCGGCCGTCATGGACCGGTCGCCGGTGAGCATCACCAGCTCCGGCGCGGGCTGGTAGCTGAGGTAGAGCTGGGCCAGGTGGTAGGCCTGCGCGAGACTCACCTGGACCCGTCGGCGCTCGACTCCCTCGTGTGTGCGGGCGGCGTGCCGGAGATCTGCCAGCAGGGCCGGGAGGATGTCGGCCACACGGCTGCGGTGGTCACCGAAACCGTGCCAGGCCTGCCAGGCCTGCCGGACCCGGGCCGCCAGCGCTGCCGCCGGCGCGGGCTCCTCATCGCGGGCCAGCAACTCGTAGTCGGTCAGCGCCTCCTTCACCCGCAGCAGCGAGGGATGTGCCGCCTTGGTGTAGGTGGTGGCCGCCAGCCGCTCGTCACCAGTGAGTTCGGAGAGATCGCCCACGCCGAGGGCCTCCGCCAGACGCAGCAGGAGCGGCAGGCGCGGCATAGCCAGACGGTCGTTCTCGATCGACTTGACCCACTCGCTACTGCGGCCCACCAGACCGGCGAGCACCGGCCGCGTTTTCCCCTGCCGCTCGCGTGCCTGCCGGACCCGCTGGCCGAACGTGCGCGGGCCATGTTCAGCGTCGTACGCCATGATGGTCTCCGTTCTGACGTCGCACTCAGGACGGTACCGGTGCGTGAGCATCCGGGAGTACCGGTCACTGAATCGAGTACCCGAAGGAGACCGAAAGCCCCGGCGGGCCGCTGGAGATCAGCGGCCCGCCGGGGCTTCGCCGTGGGCGTCGGTCAGGCCGCGGGGAACAGCTCCAGCTGCTCGACCTCCCGGCGCGCGGTGCGCAGGGCGGGCGGGGCTGGGCGGCCGCCGTCGGCGGGGCGGTCGCTCGGTTTCTGGCCTGGCGTGTCCAGCCGGTAGAGCGCTGCCTGGTAGGCGGCCACCGGCCGGTACCAGTCCTCGCCCTGGACGGCGGAGGAGACGGCCGCGCCCATGAACGGACTCACCGCGTCGGCGATCATCTGTGCGATGTTCCGCACGCCCCGGGCGCCCGCGCGGGTGGGGATGTAGGTCCACGGGTAGTCGCGGCGGAAGCCAACGAGCGCGCCGAGATCGGGCAGAGTGATCTTGGCGGTGCCTTCGCCCTGGGGAACGTCGGCGGGACGGAATTTGATGCCGTACCAGGGTGCGGTGACGCACTGCCCGACCTCGTTGAGCGGGAAGGACCCGCCGCCCAGGGGCTTGCCGGTGGCGGGGTTCACCCCGCGCTTGCCGCGGGTGTCGGCCCACCAGTCCGCCGGGAGGTCGAGCGCGGCCGCGACGGTCACCGTCGGCAGGACGGGGCGCCCCTGGTAGGGCTCGATCCTCCGGTCGAGTTCCGGCGCCCAGTCCGGCAGTCGGCCGGTGCGCTTGAGGACGTGCGCCCACATCGCGCGGGCCGCCTCGTCGCCGTCCACGTGGTCCGCGTAGCGGGGCTCCTCGTAGCGGGTGGCGACCATCCAGGCGCGCTCGCGGTGCGTGGCCGCGCCGTAGTCGGCCGCGTCCGCCACCTGCCACGAGCACCAGGACCAGCCGAACCCTTCCACGCTGGTGATCTCGGACTGAATGGCTTCGGCCAAGGCCGGGCTCTGCCTGAGCAGGTTCGCGCTCTGCTCCATGGTGATGGACACCAGCGGGGCGCCGATCTGCACCAGGCACATCGGCCAGACCAGCATCTCGGCCATCAGCGCCGTACGGTCGTCGGAGACCACGCTCGCCGCCCACTTGCGGAAGTCCGCGGGGGTCATACAGGGAGGCAGGTGGCCGCTGCCGCAGAACTCGCCCCAGCCGTCGGCGTCGGGGTGGTCCTCCATGCCGTTGATGACGTCGCCGAAGTAGTGGTGCGGGCCGCCGTAGAGGCTGCACAGATCGTCCACTTCCAGGAAGCCGAAGGCCTCGCTCGCCTGCCACATGACCGACTGGAGCTCGGAGATCTCGGCGGCGTTCCACCCTGCGCGCTTGCCCGCGCCGGAGAGGGTCTGGCACGGCGGAGAGCCGTGGAACCGGCGAGTGCAGCGCAAGGCGGGGTGGCGGGGGTCGAGCGTCCTGACATCCGCCTCCACCACCCAGTGACCGGCCGCCCGCGCCGTCGCCGCGGCGTCCCGGTTCCACTCGATGAGCACCCAGTCGCCGCCGCCGTCCACCAGGCCCCGCCCGGCGGACATGCCGCCGGGGCCGCCGAAGATCTCCACGCCGCGCTCCGGCTCGCCCTCCTGCCAGTCCCGCGCCCAGTGCGGCGGGTACGGTGCGGCGAACGCGGTGCACTGAGCGCAGTCCTCGCACGCCGCGCCCGTGCCGCACACGGCGCAGTCGGCGCACGTCCACCCGTCCCACTCGAAGACGGCCGGCTGGAACCCGTTCGCGTACGGACGCCCCTGTCCATCCGCCGCAGCGCCGTCGGCACCGCTTCGCATACAGGTGTCTTCCATGCCCTGTCCTTGATCGTTGAGGTTGATCGGTGTGGCTGGGAGGCCCCGGCCGGGGGAGCGGGATTCCCGCCCCGCTCCCCCGGCCAGCGACGGCCGGTCAGCCGCCGGTTCGGTCGAGTCGGGCGTAGTTGTGGAAGTCGTCGCCGACGGGGAACTCCGTCGGCTCGGTGACGGGCGCGCACACCCAGGTGTCCATCCGGCCGGGCGTCTCCTGCTGGCCGCTGAGCCACTGATGGATGTCGGGCTGGACCTCGAAGAGGTCGCCGTCCTCGTCCTCGGCGTAGAACTGCGAGTCGCCGCCGAAGCCGTATTCGTCGGCGTAGTCCCACACGCAGACCAGGTACGGGCCGCCCGCCGTGTAGATGCATTCGAAGACGTTCCGAACGTCGTCGGGGGTGTAACCGTCCTTGAACCGGCCGTGCAGGTAGGCGATCTGAGGCAGCAGGTCCGGCGCAGCCTCCTCGGTGCCCGGCGCGGGCTCCTCGCTCTCCTGGTCCTCGTGCTCGCCGCCGTGCTGGAGGATCAGGTCGCGCACGGCGTCGATCGGGACGTCCAGGTACAGCGGTTCCCCGCCGAGGTCGCCGCCGGTCAGCCACCCCTCCCACTGGTCCTCGTTCTCCCAGGCCTCCGTGTTGGGGACGGTCAGGCCTGGAAAGAGAAAGACCTCGTCGGCCGTGTCAGCGCCGGGACGGGTCTTGAGGCTGAGCGTGTGACCGTCGGCCAGACGGATGCGGTCGAAGACCTCGTTGGTCCCGCCGGCCGTGATGCGGTCGAGTCGTGGCGTGCTGGTCATCGCAATTCCTTCTTCGTTGAGGTTGATCGGTGTGGACCCGTGGGCCCGGGCGCCGGTCGGGGATTCCCGCCCCCTTCCAACACTGCTAATTCAATCAAGTTTCCGGGTTGAAGTCAAGCCGAATCCGCAGCTCAGATGTCCTTTCCCAGTGGAAGTGACCGAGTCCCGCTCGATCTGCTCGGCGAACAGCGCGGGTCTCGCTGGTTCTGGTCCGGCGAGTGGGCTCATGCC
>NZ_PGGW01000048.1 GCF_002794255.1 Streptomyces carminius | reverse complement strand
GAGCGGGCGCGGATCGCCCGCGAACTGCACGACGTGGTCACCCACCACGTGACGGCCATGGTGGTCCAGGCCGACGCGGCGCAGTTCCTGCTCACGTCCGCGCCGGAACGCGCCGGCGAGGGACTGACCGCCGTCAGCGACACCGGCCGCCGGGCGCTGACGGAACTGCGGTACCTGCTCGGCGTCCTGGAGGCGACCGGCGAGTCGGCGTCCGCGGACCCGGCGCGCGCGGGCCGGGCACCCACCCTGGGGCGGGTGGGGGACCTGGTCGAGCAGGCCCGCAGGTCGGGCCAGCCGGTCGGGTTCAGCGAGCAGGGTGAGCGGCGGCCGCGGAGCGTGGACGTGGAACTGGCCGCGTACCGGGTGGTGCAGGAGGCGCTCACCAACGCCATGAAGTACGCGGCAGGCAAGCCGGCACGGGTCCTGCTCCGGCACGGTGCCGAGCACATCGAGATCGAGGTGACCACCGACGGACCGGTCGCCGCACCGGTCACGCGGAAGCCGGGCCCCGCGGGCGGACGAGGACTGGCGGGGCTGCGTGCACGGGTGCGGATGCTCGATGGTGAACTGGAGGCCGGTCCCCGGCCCGAGGGCGGGTTCGAGGTCCGCGCCACGATTCCGTCCAGGCCCCTTCAGGAGTGACCCCAGTGAACGACGCGCCGCCACCGATCAGTGTGCTCGTCTGCGACGACCAGGCGCTGGTGCGGACCGGCTACGTCACCATCTTCTCCGCGCAGCCCGACATGGAGGTCGTCGGGGAGGCCGAGAACGGCCACGAGGCGGTCCAGGCCGCGCGGCGGCTGCGCCCCGACGTGGTCGTGATGGACATCCGGATGCCCCTGCTCGACGGCATCGAGGCGACACGGCAACTGGCCGGCCCCGACACCGAGGACGCGCCGAAGGTCCTGGTCGTCACCACCTTCAACGTCGACGCCTACGTCTACGACGCGCTGCGCGCCGGAGCGAGCGGCTTCCTCCTCAAGGACGCGCCCCCGGCGGAACTGGTGGGCGGCATCCGCACCGTCGCCCGGGGCGAGGCCCTACTGGCACCCGCCGTCACCCGCCACCTCATCGGCCACTTCGCCCAGCATCTGCGACCGGCCGACACCTCCCGGCCGGCCAGGCAGGACATCGTGCGCGCACTGACCCCCCGCGAGCTGGAAGTGCTCCGGCTGATCGCCGAGGGGCTGTCGAACGCGGAGATCGCCGCGGCGATGTTCATCACGCCCGAGACCGTCAAGACCTATGTGTCGCGCATCCTGGCGAAACTCGGCCTGCGCGACCGCGTCCAGGCCGTCGTCCTCGCCTACCGGGTCGGACTGGCGTCCGACACGCCGTGAACCGGCACGGTCGTGTGCCCGAGGCACAGCGCCGCCCACCCGGCAGACCAGGTGAGCCCCCGCCCCGCCCCCTTGGTGACCTCCCCGGCATGGAAGCACGGGCCGGAGCCTGGCCCGCGACTGCTCTCACCAACGGGGGTCCTTCGCGCGAGGAAGACCGATCACGGGCCGCCGGCCCCCCACCACCACCGAACCCGGACTCGGCCTCGGAGAAAGCCCGCGTGCCCCGCGTTGCGGAGGTCGAAATCGTGGTGTCGTGAGAGTTCAGGCGGGCCTGACGGTCAGGCCGGTCTCGGCGAGGCAACCGTCGATGAGCTCGCTGCGGCACCGGATGTGTCGCAGACCGCGCCGGACGCGCAGGACGAGGGGTTCGGGGGTGGCGAAGGCGACGTTGGAGAGCCAGCCGCACCACAGCAGGGACCAGATCCCCTCGACCGGGTCGAGGTCGGGCACGTAGGGCGGCAGGTAGGAGATGGTCAGCCAGCCCCGATCTGCGGCCCACTCCCGCAGATCGACGGCCGTGTGCACGTTCAAGTGGTCCCGGACGACCACGATGGGGCCACCGAGCTGGTGGTGGGCAGCGGTCAGCAAGTCGCGGTAGTCGGTCCAGGCGAAGCTCTTGTGTCCGTCTGAAGGCCGACCCCGGTGGATGCCCCGTCAGAAATCGTTGTCGGCGGTCATGGCGTTGCCGAAGACGTCGTACACCGACACGTGGCCCTGGCCGGAGTCCTGCCAGTCGTCGAAGGCCACAACGATCGCGGCGGCAGCCGCCTCCGGGTCCCTCACCGGAGTCCTTCCACCGTTGATGTCGGTGGAGACATAGACGCTTCCCGTCTTTTCGTTCCACTCTCCGATGATGCGCTGGACACGTCCAACCGCATCCTTCTGCTGCGTGCTTCCGTGCTTGTCAACCCAGCTCCGGAACTCACGCGCTTTCTTCCTGGACTGCGCCATATCCGGATCCGCGGGCAGTTCCGCCACCAGTCCGTCCTTGTTGGGTGGCTTGGTGGTGTCGACGTTGCAGGCTGTGGCTCCGGCGATCAGGACGGCGCCGAGCGTGAGGACGGCAGCGCCATGGGGCGTGCGCTTCACAGGAGCCTCCGTCGCGCGCTTGGGTCAGATACGAGATGCCAGAGTACCGGCGCCCCGAGTCCGGAGCGCCGGTACTGACCGGACGACTGGATTCAGAACTTGATGGCGTCGGCCTTGTCGTTCCAGTTGCCGCTGAGGTTGAAAGGGTGGGGTGACAGCGGGCGTTTGCGGTGCTACATCGTCGCCATGAGGTACGCGGATGGCGGCGGCCTGACCGCCGCGGGGCGGGCGAAGCGTGAGGCGGTGCGTTTCGAGGCCGCGGAGATGTTCGAGCAGGGGGTGCGGCCGCCGGAGGTGGCCCGCGGGTTACGGGTGTCGCGGAAGTCGGCGTATGCCTGGCATGCCGTCTGGCGCAGGGGCGGCAGCGCGGCTCTGGCGTCCAAGGGGGCCGGCGGCTTTCCGTGCCGGCTCGGCAAGGCCCAGGCGGAGCGGTTGCAGGCCGAGCTGGAAGCGGGCCCCGCGGCGCACGGCTGGATGGAGGACCAGCGGTGGACCCTGGCGAGGGTCGCGGAGCTGATCCACCGGCTGTTCGGTCACCGGTATACCCCGCGTGGGGTGTCGTATCTGCTGCACCGGCTGGGCTGGTCACCGCAGGTCCCTGTGCACCGGGCCGTCGAGCGGGACGAGCAGGCCGTCGTCGCGTGGCGGACGGAGCAGTCGTCACGGGTAAGAGGACGGCCCAGCTCCTGGGCGCGTGGATAGTCTTCGAGGACGAGGCTGGGCAGGACCTGCAACCCGGCAAGGGCCGGACCTGGTCGCGACGTGGGCGGACGCCGCTGGTCACAGTGACGGGCAAGGGGTCCGGCCGGGTCCTGATGGCCGGGATGATCTGCGTCAGACCGGGCCGCGAGACCAGGCTGATCTACCGGACCCAGACGTACCGGGGCCGCACCGGCGAGAAGAAGGGCTTCCGGGCCCGCGAGTTCGCGGACCTGCTTTCCTCCGCGCGTCGGCAGCTCGGCGGTGCACCGCTGATCGTGGTGTGGGACAACGCCAGCACCCACCACGCCAAGGCCCTGCGGGAGTTCTGCGACCGCAACAGCGACTGGCTGACCATCATCAAGCTCCCGCCGTACGCACCCGACCTCAACCCCGTCGAAGGCGTGTGGGCGCACCTGAAGAAGTCCCTGGCCAATCTCGCACCCCGCACGATCGACGACCTCACCCCGCTCGTGAAGAACCGCTTGTGCGGCATCCAACGCCGCCCCGAAGTCCTCGACGGCTTCATCGCCGGGGCCGGACTGACACTGGAGCCCCCATAGCCTGTCACCCCACCCTTTCAACCTCAGCGTCAACTACTGCCGTCAAGAGCCGCTGAAGGCCCACCATGCATCGCCTGGTGGGCCTTAATATTTGCACTCCTTATTTCCATAAACCGAGTGCTTCTACCTGAGCATCACGTCTACGTCGAATTCTCTCAGAACTTCCATGATGGACGCCGACAGCGAGGCGCCCATCCTTTCCTGCGCACCGGAAAAGTGTTCCCAGACCAACTCGAACGGAGCGCTAGGATTTCGGGACGATGCAAGGCAATCAGCAAGCCCGTCAAGGGTGGATCCAAAATATCCACCGGGGCCATTAACCGATTCACCAAGTGCGCAGTAGAAGCTGCTTTCACCGAGAATCTGCCTGCCATCGATTACGCAGATCTCTCCGACGCCGTACCTCCTAGCCGCATGACCTGTTTCGAACCAGGAGTTTTGAACCACATGGAGCCAGCTATCATGCGATTCGACGGGATACCTGGCCCATTCCCCATTCACAAGGGGACTTCCCGAAGCCCATCGACGCCAAATCGCTCCCGCCGTGGCGTACGGGCAGGTATGGCCATAGAAGGTTGCAACAAAGCCGCCCTGCCCGGGACTTCCCTTACCTTCGAACGTAGAGCGCAGCCCCACCCGCCCGATGTAATACGACCCGATCGCCTTGCCGAGCGAGTTGACCACGCGCAGCTCTGTACCGGACAGGTCCATGCCGAGGCGGACCTGTTCCCGCGCCGACCCGTAGATCA
This sequence comes from Streptomyces carminius, assembly GCF_002794255.1. Lineage (GTDB taxonomy): Bacteria > Actinomycetota > Actinomycetes > Streptomycetales > Streptomycetaceae > Streptomyces > Streptomyces carminius. Next base: position 31,418 of record NZ_PGGW01000048.1, on the reverse strand, counting down.
AGATTTCCTCTGACTGTGCGTGATCCGACTCCACAAAGAACCCGCTAATTTCGCGCGCCGCAATAATGACCGTTCCGGTCTCTTCTTCGACTAGGTGATAGAGCGGAACAATCGAACCGCTTTCACTCATTTCGCACCTTCCCGCTGCCGACCAGGAGAATTCTGGCGGAGAGTCCGGAGAGGTCTGACGACGACCTCTCCGGACTCTCCATTGTGTTTACTTCTACCTACTACCACCCAGAGTCAGGGAAGTGGGGTGCACTGAAAGGCTTGATCGTCTTGTAGTGGTCGTTCGTCCATCCCATCACTATCCGGCCATCTGGCAGGGTTTTCGCTAGAATCCGAGCGCTGTCACCCTTAGATCCGGGAACTCGATACTCCAGGGCACCCGCCCAGCGCTTCTCGTGAGTCGCCCTGCCTTGGAATACCTTCTGCGCTCCCGTGGCAGGATCCGTCTGCGGAACGCCTCTCCCGGCCCTAATTTCGTCATAGGCATTGACGAAGTGCCTCGACATCCCCTGCGGAAGTGGATCCGACAGCTCCCCGGCAGGACAGCCATTGCTGTTGTGAACGAGGACTGGCGTCTGCCCTGCCAGCACATAGTACGTGTGCGCGCTGGGGAGGCGTCACCTGCTTTTTTGCAGGTCAGCGAAAGTTGGCTGGTCCGCTGGCGTCCGTGGAAGTGTGCTGAGGTCCGTCTCGGTTGCCGTCATCGTTGCCGTCAGAACCGTGCATGGGCTGGAGACCATGCGTCGGCCTTCGGCAAGGTCGGCGGAGCGGGTTTGGGCGGTGTCCTGCCCGGACTGGGGTCGGGCATGATCAGGGGGCCGTACGCTGGTTGGCAACTCGGGCAGGCTTTGGACCTGCCCGCAATGTGTCCGAGTGGCCCCCTGGGCTTGCTCGATGCGGGTCCCGGACCGGGCAGGTGCGTAAAGCCGTCGGAGCCGACCGGCCCCAGCCACCGACCAGCCCTGACAGCAACCCCGGTGCTCGCTGCTGGTGCGCGGCCGGCGGACGCCGGGGCGGAGCGGGACGAAGGCAGGAGCGTCGGCCCGGCGGGGAGCCGGGCCGCGCGCGGCGAGCGGCAGCGAGCCGCACTTGAAGTCGTAGAGAAGGTTGTTACTCAGTCGGCTTGTTGGGCTGGCGTTGGCGGTCCTGCTCGATGGCGTAGGCGACTGTCTCGGCGCACTGGATGACCATTTGAAGGTGGTTGAGCACGTCTTTGCGGGCGGCTTCGATCAGGTCTTGGTGGGTGGCTTGGTCGGTGGTGGTGTGGGGTGTCCAGAAGCCGCGGTGGCTGTGGTCGCGGACGATGTCGGCGCAGGTGCGGACGACGGCGTTCATGGCGGCGGTGATCTCGTAGCGGTAGAGCTGGTCGTTCTGGGTGGTGCGGTCGTGGGTCATGGGTGCTGCCTGGTGAGGGGGCGGGCGGTGAGCAGGTAGCGCACGGCGTCGTCGGGGATGGTGTGGCTGTAGGGCGCGCCGTGGGCGAGGACGGTTAAGGCGTGTTCGTGGGCCTGGTCGTCGTGGAGCCATGCCAGGACGGGGCGGGCGGCTGGTGGGTCGAGTTGGTCGCTGATGTGGCGGGCTCGGATGTGGAGCCAGCGCAGGGCGAGGCGGGGTGAGCTGGTGTGGTGGGCGGCGAGCCAGAAGGTGCGGCCGTCGTCGGGGGTGTGGGCGATCGCTTCGCACCAGTAGGCGCGGGTGCTCAGCATGGTTGGGCTTCTCGTGCGGCTGGGAGTGGTGCGGGGAGGGTGGCGGTCACGGTGTGGCCGCCGGTGTCGTGGTGGATCTCCAGTGCTGCCGCGAGGTGGGTGACGATGGCCAGTCCCCGACCGTGGGTGGACTCCTCGTCGGGGTGCGTGATGTGGGGGTGGGTGGGGCTGCCGCCGGTGTCGGTGACGGCAAGGGTGACAGCCTGGGTGGTGCGGGTGATGGTGATACGGAAGGCGGGGCCGGTGGTGTGGGTGACGGCGTTGGCGCTCAACTCGGTGACGATCAGTGCGGCGTCGTCGGCGTGAGGGCTGCCGGTGAGGATGTCCCGGGTCCAGCGGCGGGCGCGGGCGACTTCGGCCGGGAGTCTTGGGCAGGAGAGTTCCCAGACCTGCACCGTACTCGTATACTCGTCCATACAAGTTCCTTCGTGCTGGTAGGCCGCCATGGGCAGTGGGTTTGGGCTAGACGAGTTTCACGCCGTCGTGCGCTCGGACGGCCGGTGGGGATGCCGTATCCAGGGCGTCCAGGACGCGCACGGCGTATGCCTCGTCGGTGAGTTCGGTGACGTCCTCGCGGGTGGCCCAGCGCAGGGCGCGGGTCTCGTCGCCGGTGGTGGGGGTGCCGTCGATCGCCTCGCAGCGGAAGACGAGGGAGACGATCAGGCCGGTCATGTTCTTGTAGACGCCGGTCAGGGTCGCCGGAAGTGCGATCTTGATGCCGGTCTCTTCGAGGACTTCGCGCTGGAGGGCGTCGGGGATGGTCTCGCCTGGTTCGAGGACGCCGCCGGGCGGCTCCCAGTGTCCGTTGTCCCTGCGCTTGATCAGCAGGGCGCGGCCGTGGTCGTCGATGATGACTCCGGCGACGCTCACGGAGTGGGGGCGTTCAGCGGTACTCACGTTCTGGGGTCCCCTTACCTGGCTAGGCTCTCCACCGTAGCAATGACACTCAGGTGCTCGTCTAGATATCTAAAGGAGTAAAGATGGCGGCTCTCTCCCCCGGCGTTCTCGGGGCGCTGGACCCGACCAGTGACCGCGCGGTGTTTCGGCAGATCGCCGATCAGATCCGCGAGGCGATCGACAAGGGGCGGTTCACCGAGGGCGCCAAGCTGCCGTCCGAGGCAGAGTTGGTCGAGCACTACGGCGTCTCCCGGATGACGGTGCGCAACTCGTTGTCCATCCTCCAGACCGAGGGCCTGGTGGTCTCCGAGCACGGCAAGGGCGTGTTCGTCCGGCCGCGTCCGCCCGTGCGGCGGCTGGCCTCGGACCGGTTCGCCCGGCGCCACCGGGAACAGGGGAAGTCCGCGTTTCTCGTGGAGGCGGAGGCGGCCGGGAGTAAGTCGGAGGTGGACAGTTTGGAGGTCGGGGAGGAGCGGCCCAGTCAGGACATCTCGGCGCGTCTGGGCTCGCCGCGGCGGGTGCTGGCCCGGCGTCGCCGGTATCTGCTGGACGGGCGGCCGGTGGAGTTCGCCACCTCCTACCTTCCGCTCGATCTGGCGCGGAACACTCCGATCGCCCAGCCGAACCCGGGCCCGGGCGGCATCTATGCCCGGTTGGAGGAGTTGGGGCACCGGCTGGACCACTTCGACGAGGAGATCAAGGCCCGGATGCCCACGCCGCAGGAGGTGCGGACGCTGCGGCTGTCCAGCGGCGTGCCGGTGATCCACCTGGTGCGCACCGCGTACGACACCGAGGGGCGGGCGGTGGAGGTCTGCGACACGGTGATGGCCGCTGACGCCTACGTGTTGGCGTACCGGCTGCCGGCCACCTGACGCCGGGGATGGGTGGGGTGCGATGCGGTCCGGTGCGCGGCTGGTTTCGACTCGTACATCCTCAGACGCATACTCGTATAGACGAGTGGGCAAGCTCTGTGGCACAGTGGTCCGCGTTCCCAGCCGTTCCGGGATCACCTCGACGCATCTTGTCTAGACGACTAGGTGTCATGGTCCCGGTGTGTCTTCAAGGAGAGAAATTGCTGCGCACCATCCGTGTGGAGACCTCCACCGCCACGATCCTGCTCACCGAAGCTCCCGCTCCGAAGGTCCGGGACCGGCAGACCGGGGAGATCGCCAAGGACACCGTGACCGGGGAGACGCTGATGACGGTCGGCGTCGTCTACATCGACGACGGCGAGTCGGCGCTGATCCGGGTCGCCGTACCCGAAAGCGGCATCGCCGAGGGTCTGACGCTGGGCGCTCCGGTGTCCCTGCCGGGCCTGGTGGCCAAGCCGTGGGAGAACGTCTTCAACGGCCAGCAGAAGCACGGCATCGCCTACCGGGCCGCCGCCGTCACCCCGGGCGCCGTCCCGGCAGCGGTGGGGGCCTGAGAAAGTGTTGGGTAACTGATTAGAGACAGGCTGTGACTGCCGGGTGGTGATGGCCGCTGGTCGGCTGGCGGTGAGGATCACCGGCATGTGTGTCTGTGTCTGCAAGCCTGCCTATGACACGTCGTTGACCGATGCCCAGTGGGCGGTGATCGAGCCGTTGCTGCCCCGGCGGGATCCGCGCCGGGGCGGGCGGCCGCTGAAGTTCCCGCGCCGGCTGATCCTGGACACGGTGTTGTACGTGCTGGGCACCGGCTGTGCGTGGCGGCTGGTGCCGCACGACCTGGCCCCCTGGGACGCCGCCTACCGGTGGTTCCGCGCCTGGACGGCGGACGGCACCTGGGACCGTGTCCACGATGCGCTGCGGGAGAGGGTGCGGGTCGCCGACGGGCGGGATCCGCAGCCTTCGGCGGCCGTGCTGGACTCGCAGTCCGCCCGGACCAGTGAGGGCGGTGAGGCGGTCGGGTTTGATGCGGGCAAGCGGGTGCGCGGGCGCAAGCGTCATCTGCTGGTGGACACCTGCGGTCTGGTCCTCAAGGCGGTGGTGCACTCGGCCTCGATACAGGACCGGGCCGGGGCCAAACTGGTACTCGGCGGCATCCACCGGCTGGTACTCGGCGGCATCCACCGGCGCTTTCCGCTGCTGGGGCTGGTGTGGGTGGACGGTGGCTATGTCAACGCCGTCGACGCCCGGCTGGTGGGGTGGGCCGCCCGGAGGGAGAACCTGGAACTGGTGGTCGTGCCGCGCAACGCGGACGTGAAAGGCTTCCAGGTGCTGCCCCGCAGGTGGGTGGTGGAGCGGACATTTTCCTGGCTGGGACGGTGCAGAAGGTTGGCCCGGGACTACGAGCGCAAGACCGCGCACGCCGAAGCGATGATCAAGGTGGCCATGATCCGGCTCATGGCCGCCCGGCTGGCCGGCGAGGACGTCGAACCACACGGCCCGATCGAGACCGAGGCAGCCCGACGCCTCGCCGAAGACCTCAACAACGAGGAGTAATCAGCTAGTTACCCAACACTTTCTGAGCCGTGTCGGACCTGATGACCTGGGTGGAGGTGGCCGGTCCCGTCGCCGTAGCCGGTGGCGGGGCCGCCACCTGGGCCAAGTCCCGGCATCCGGCAGCCTGGTGGCCGGTGGCGGGCCTGCCGCTCTCGGTGGTCCGGCTGCTGGCCTCCTACGGGGCGGTCATGGACTCCTGCGGGCTGACCGTGCCGCCCTCCCGGCTGCGGATGCTGGCCACCTGGGCGACCACGCGCCGGGAGGTCCGGCCGGTGCCGCCCCGCCGGGGCCTGATCCGGCCCACCTCGACCGGCCTGCGCCTGCGGCTGCGGCTGGCCCCGGGCCAGGAACCGGCGGACCTGGCGGCCTCGGCCGAACGGCTCCGCCACGCCTGGGGCGTCCACGCCGTCTACGTGACGGAGGTCAAGCCGGGCACGGTCGAGCTGCGCCTGGTCGGCTTCGACGTGCTGCACCGGGTGCGGATGCCGCGCAAGACCGGTGGCGGACTGCTCACGGTGCCGGTGGCGCTGCGGCAGGACGCGACCGCCTTCGTCCGCGACTACCGCACCGTGCCGCATGAACTCGTCCTGGGCGCCACGCTGTCGGGCAAGTCCATGTACCTGCGCAACCTCATCGCGGGCCTGGCCCGGCAGCCGGTCGCGCTGGCCGGGATCGACTGCAAGCGCGGGGTGGAGCTGGCCCCGTTCGCCCCGCGCCTGTCGGCGCTGGCCACCGATCCGGACGAGGCGGCCGAGCTGCTGCCCGTACTCGTCAAGGAGATGGAGGACCGATACGACCTGATCAAAGCCCGGCAGGGCCTCGCCCCGAGCACCCCGGAGGAGGAGATCACCTCCGATATCTGGGGGCTGCCGGAGGATGAGCGGCCGGTGCCGATCGTGCTGGTCGTGGACGAGGTGGCCGAGCTGTTCCTGGTCGCGACGAAGAAGGATGAGGAGCGGCGGGACACGATGGTCACCCACCTCGTCCGCCTCGCCCAGCTCGGCCGGGCCGCCGGGATCTACCTGGAGGTGTGCGGGCAGCGCTTCGGCGCCGAGCTGGGCAAGGGCGCCACCATGCTCCGCGCCCAGCTCTCCGGCCGCATCTGCCACCGGGTGAACGACGAAGCCTCGGCCAAGATGGCGCTCGGCGACATCGCCCCCGAAGCGGTGGAAGCGGCGTGCTCCATCGCCCCGGAGCGGCCGGGCCTGGCCGTGGCCGGTGACACCTCCGGCGGCTGGTCCCGCATCCGCACCCCCTACCTGTCCCTGACCGACGCCGCCGCCGTCTGCCGACAGACGGCCCACCTCGCACCCGACGTGCCCGCCCTCGACCCGTTCCGCCCTGCCGTTCCGGCGGTCCCGGTCGAGCGGCCGACTCCGCTGGTCGCACCGCGACCGGTGACCGACTAAAGCCACCCCGCACCGACGGTCGGCGCGACCGCCTTCGCGCCATGTCCCTACCCCCGCCATGCCTGAAACCGGAAAGGAGGTGCCAAGGATGCGCCGCTACCTGGCCCGGGTGGACGCCGTGCTGATTCAGGCCGTGATCGCCGGTGCGCTGTCCTTCGCGCACCTGCACGACCTGGCCGAAGCGGCCGGACAGTACGGGTGGAAAGCCTGGGCCTACCCGATCAGCGTTGACCTGCTGCTCGTCGCGGCCTGGCGTCGGCTGCGCTCGGGCACCGCGACGGCGGCCGGGTGGTGCTGGTTCATCACCGCCCTGGTCGCCTCGCTCGGCGCGAACGTCGCCACCGCCGGACTCCTCGACCTGGACGACGTTCCCGACTGGCTGCGCATCCTCGTCGCCGGTTGGCCGGCCGTCGCCTTCCTCGGCGGCACGCTCCTGGCGCACTCGCCGAGCACTCCGGCACCGAGCGAGACCACACCCGAACCGCCCGCGGCTGTCGCCCCGGAACCCGAGCCGGAACCGGTCCGGCCTGCCGCTCCCGCACCGGAGCTCCCGGCGGCTCCCGCTGTCCCGGCCGCGCTCGTCGAGCACGCCCGGAAGGTCGCCGACGCACACCGCGCCCGGACCGGCTCCCCCATCGACGCCGACACCCTGCGCGCCCGCCTCGGCGTCCCACCCGCCCTGGCCGAATCCATCGCCGCCCAACTCACCTGACAGGAGAGCCCTTGCGCCCGGTCATCCGCCTCGCCCTGGAGTGCTCCGCCGAACTCACCCGCCGAAACCGCCTCGACGAAGCCATGACCGTCGCCGAAGGCGCGTTCCAGCGGGCCACCGCAGACGAACACCCCGAGATCGAACAGTGGCTCATCGACCACGCCGACGACTTCACCGGAGAGGACTGACCACCCATGCCCGCGCGCCACCGCTTCCGCCGCGTCGTCCGCCTCGGCCCCGTGCAGGTCGGCACCGCCTACGACAGCCGGGGCCGTGAGAAGCACACCGCCGCCTGCACCGCACCGCGCTGCGGCTTCTGTGCCGACTACGACAGCCGCGCCGCCGCCGAGCTGGCTGCCCGCACGCACCGCTGCCCCGTCCGCTGAAAGGAACCCACCTGCTGTGACCGTCTCCCTGCCCCTGGTCCTCGTCTTGGGCGTCATCGCCTGGGCCGCGATCAAGTTCCTCGGCATCCGCCTGTGGGTCGTCGTGGTGATCGCACTCTTCGGCTTCTACCTCTCCCAGACCTTCCTCGCCCCGGCCATCGACACCGGTACCCGCACCGGGGTCGAGGTCGTCAACGGCACCAACAAGTGAGAGGAGAACCCGCCGTGTTCCTGCGCCCGCAGCTTCCCACCACACCGCACCTCCCGGCCGTCGCCGAGTCCGGCCAGCCGCCGGCCTGCTCCTGCCGCCCCGCTCCGGCTCGGCGGCCCGTGCTGCCTGCGGCCACGACCGGCGCGGTGGCCGCTGTGCTCGTCGGCGGCGTGGTGCTGACCGCGCTCCTGGCGGCCGTCGCCGTCACCGCCATATCGGTGGCCGTCGCCGCCCTCGTCCTGCGCTCCCTGCTCACCGCGCAGCACCGCCGCTGAACAGCCGGTCGGGGCGGCCTCGATACCGCCAAGCATCCCGCCGCCCCGACCGGCCTCGCCCCCTCCCCGACTCACGCCAGAGAAGGAGAAAGCCCATCATCCCCCGCACGACCTCACTACCGCTGAAAGAACTCGGCATGTTGACCGCCTGGGGCAGCCTGCCCGGCCTGGTCCGGCAGCTCTCCGGCCTCGGCGGCTGCGCGCACCCGATCCGGCTGTCCGGCTACCGCGTCGAGCACGCCCTGGACACCACAACCGGCGAGATCGGCCCCGAACTGCACCGGCTGGACTCCACCGACCTGCCCGCCGGTCACCTGCTGGTGCGCTGCAACAACCGCCGCACCACCCGGTGCGCCACCTGCGCCGAGACCTACCGCCGCGACACCTACCAGCTCATCACCGCCGGACTGCGCGGCGGCAAGGGCACCCCCGAACAGGTCGCCGCGCACCCGCGCGTCTTCGCCACCTTCACCGCGCCCGGCTTCGGCCCGGTCCACAACCGCCCCGACTCCGGCCGCTGCCGCTGCGGCACCCGCCACCCGGCCGACGACCCGACCCTCGGCACACCGCTCGACCCGGAGCGGTACGACTACGAAGCGGCCGTGCTGTGGAACGCACACGCCGGGGCCATCTGGCGGCGCTTCTCGATCTACCTGCGCCGGGAGATCGCCAAGCGGGCCGGGCTCACCCAACGGGCCTTCCGCCAGTACGCGCGGGTGTCCTTCGCCAAGGTCGCCGAGTACCAGAAGCGCGGCGCGGTCCACTTCCACGCCGTGATCCGCCTCGACGGCCCGGACGGCGGCGACTCCCCTCCCCCGTCCTGGGCCAGTGCCGAGCTGCTGACCGACGCGATCCGAGCCGCCGCGTCCGCCGCCCGGATCACCGGCCCGACCCTCGACGGACGGGCACACACCTTCGCCTTCGGCCGTCAGCTCGACGTGCGGCCGATCCGCTCCGCCGACTTCGACGGCGGCGCCGAGCTGACCGACCGGGCCGTGGCGGCGTACATCGCCAAGTACGCCACCAAGGGCGCCGAAACCGCCACCGGCACCCTCGACCGGCCGCTGAAGTTCCTCGCCGAACTGGCCGGGCTCGACCTCACCAACCACGCCCGGCGGATGATCCGCACCGCCTGGACCCTCGGTGCCCGCAAGGATCTGGAACACCTGCGGCTGCGGGCCTGGGCGCACATGCTCGGCTTCCGCGGCCACTTCTCCACCAAGACCCGCCGCTACTCCACCACCCTCGGCGCCCTCCGGCAGGCGCGCGCCGAGTGGCAACGTCTCCAAGCCGCCCTCGTACGCGGTGACCATCCGTCCGCCGCACTGGAGGAAACCACGTTCGTCCTCGCCCACTGGGCCTTCGCCGGAACCGGCCTCACCACCGGTGAGCAATGGCTGACCGACGCCCTCACACCCAACGCCAGCACGGAAGGAGAGACCGCCCATGCCTGACGAGGAACTGCTGACCGTGCCGGAGGTTATGGCCCGGCTCCGGCTCGGCCGGTCCACGGTCTACGCCCTGATCCGCTCCCGGCACCTGCCCTCGGTCACCATCGGCCGTTCCCGGCGCATCCCCGCATCAGCGGTGCGGGAGTTCATCTCACGCCAGATGGCGGAGGCCGCGTGATGGCTACTTCGAAGAGAAAGACCCGGGCGAACGGAGAGGGCACCGTCTACCAGCGCAAGGACGGACGCTGGGAAGCGGCCAGCTACGTACTCTCAGCTGGCGGCACCCGCAAACGCGTCCGGGTCTATGGCACCACCCGCAAGAACGCAGCCGACAAGCTCGCCGAGAGGATCGCCGACAGCAACCGCGGTCTGCCCGTCGCCACCGCCGACAGCACTGTCAGTGACTACCTGGCCTACTGGCTCAACAACGTCGCCGTTCACCGGCTCCGCGAGAACACCCACACCCGATACGCCGCCTGCGTCCGCCTCCACCTCATCCCCGGCCTCGGCACCAAGAAGGTCGCCCGCCTCACCGCCAAGGACATCCGCATCTTCCTCGACTGGCTCCGCACCACCTGCCAGTGCTGCGCCCAGGGCCTGGACACCGAACGGAAGAGGTGCTGCGCCATCGGCGAGTGCTGCCAGAAGCGGCTGTCCGCTTTGACCGTGACCTACGTGCACTCGGTCCTCAAGTCGGCACTGGAACACGCCGTCCGCGAAGACGAGCTGCCCCGCAACGCCGCGCGCAACGTCAAGACCACCACGCACCAACCCAGGCGCTTCCGTCCGCTCACTGCAGCAGAGGCCCGTCAGTTCCTCGACGCGGCCCGCGCCGACCGGCTCCACGCGCTGTATGAACTCGCCCTCCGTACGGGACTCCGGAAAGGCGAACTCCTCGGCCTCCACTGGGAAGACCTCGACCTCACCACCGGAACGGCCAGCATCCACCATTCGCTCCAGCGCACCCGCACCAGCGGCCTCACCCACCTGCCCACCAAGACCCGCGCCTCCGAACGCCGCATCGCCCTTCCCACCGAATGCATCCACTCCCTCAAGAAGCACCAGGAACGCCAGGACAACGAACGCGAGACAGCAGGGCCGGACTGGAGAGATAGCAGCCTCGTCTTCACCACATCGACCGGACGGCCTCTCGACCCGGCCAACCTCACACGCCGCTTCCGCAGCTTCCTCGACCGGGCCGGACTCCGACACATCCGCTTCCACGACCTTCGCCACTCAACCGCCACCCTGCTCCTGGAACAAGGCGTCGACCTCGTCGTCATCAAGGAACTTCTCGGCCACGCTCACATCGGCGTCACCGCCGGCGTCTACGCGCACGTACGACTCCGCCTCCAACGCCAAGCCATCGCCACCCTGAACGACGCCCTCGGCTCAAGCGACGACGACCCCGACGGTCCGCCCGCAACAGCAGTCGTCCGCTGACGTTGCCGTCACTGTTGCCGTCAAACGGCACGAGGCCCTCCCGAAAAATTCGGGAGGGCCTCGTTTCCAATGGCTACGAGATTTCTGCCAGCCATTCCCAGTCGCCGGGCCGGGAACGCAACCGGGTGAATCCCTGTTCGAGGCAGTCACTCAGGCTGGAGGATTCAGCACGGATGAATCCTTCGGGCCCCAGCCCCGGACCCGACATCACCAAAGTCCAGGGCTCGCCACCTTCCGCCATCCTCTCGTCGTCCACCTTAAGGATCACGGTGACGCCTGAGCGGCTCAACTTCTCCATGAGCTGCTCGATATTCATTCCTTGCGCTCCCATCAATAGCCCCTCAAAGCCGCCGAGATGTCACTGACATCATGCAGCTGACCTTTACCTACTCTGTCGATGACACCTCGGAGATCGGCAGAAGTGGGGCCACTTGTGACGTTGTTTCGTTGCATCAACTGCTCTACGACAGCTTGTGCAGTGCGCTTGTTTCCGTTGTTGAACATGTGACCACCAGCGATATCGCGAATCACGACGGCCGACTTATCCCAGAAGCTGTTATAGCGACTGGCGTTAGCCATGGTGTTCGCGGGCGACCCACTCAGCAGGGTTTCACCGCCAAAGCCACGGTTGATATCGGCGATCTCGTCAGGAGTCACACCCACCTTGAAGCCACCGGTCAGCGGGCAGTTGGAATTGTGAACGAGTACCGGAGTCTCGCCCGCGAGCACATAGTACGTGTGCAGGTCGGCGACGGTGAGGTTGTAGGTGTCCTGGTGGTCGGTGTAGGTGCGGATGCTCTGGAGGGTGGCGGTGGTGCCGTCGTCGGTGCGGAGGGCGGTGCCGGGAGTGAGGTCAGCGGCGTCGACCCAGGCCCGGTCGGATTCGGACCAGAAGGGGTGGTGGCCGGTGGTGGTGAGGGTGCCGGTCCCGTCCTCGGTCGTGACGCTGAGGTCGACGTAGGCCTTGTCGTCCTCGGTGAGGATCGTCGCCACGACTTCCCGCTCCCGTGTTTCACCGGTCTCCGGGTCGGTCGCGATGACCTTGTCACCGACGGTGACGTCTTCGATGTCCTTGGTGGACCCGTCGGCCATCAGGACATCGGTGCCGGCCAGGAAACTGTGTCTCCCCCTCGCGCAGGTGGTGGCGTTCTCCGCGGCGGCGTCGGCCTTCCTCCCCTGGAGCAGACGTCCTGTCTTGAACACCTTTAGGACGGGCAGGTCCGTTGCAGCCCACGCGCAGCCGGAGACGCTTCCGCCGAAGCAGTTCTCCCATTCGTGGAGGTCGGGAAGGATTATCGAACCGACAGTGCCCATGACCAGGGGGAGAACGCCCTTGGGCTGCTCACGCTCGAAGGACCGGTAGGCCTGTCCGTCTTTCTTGCCGACCCCCCTGCTCTGGGCCTTCCTCGACCACGTGTAGTTGACGGTGTAGCCGTCCTTCTTCGATCCGATGGGACCGGGGAAGAACTGCACGTGGCGGTAGCTCCAGCCCCCGTATCGGTCTCCGAACCAGCCACTGCCCTGTTTGCCCTCCCTCTTGTAGTAGTAGCTGTCGGCCACGCCGTTGCCGCCGACAGGACCGTCCGGCCGCAGGCCCGTGGGGTCGGACCAAGTGAGCGGGTTGTTGTTGGCGTAGCTGTAGCCGTGCATCTGCTGGGGGTCGGCCAGGTCCATGATCGGGTCGACGGAGACGAAGCGGCCGGCGCCGGGGTCGTACTCGCGGGCCCCGAGATGGGTCAGGCCGGTGGCGGTGTCGGTGGTGCCGCCGACGAAGCCCCTGGTGCCGGGCCAGGGACCCGGCTGCTCGCCGCGTGGTCCGCCGAAGGGCAGGGTGCGGCGCTGGGTCAGCGACAGGTCGTCCGCCTTGACGGCGAGGTGACCGGTGCCGTGGTGGTCGGCGACGGTGAAGGAGACCGTGCCGTCGTCCTCGATGACGGCCTGGTGGCCGCCTCCGAGGTCCGCGTACCGGGTGGCCTTCGGCTTCGTGGCGCCCTTGGCCAGGGTGATCTCGGTGTGGCCGAGGTAGAGGGTGGTCTCGGTCGGGGTGCGGCCGATGAGCCGGTTGCCGTCGGCGTCGTACAGGTACTCGGTGACCTTGTCGGCCCCGCCTTCGACCGGTTCGGTCACCTTGGCCAGGTGCCCTTCGGCGTCCCAGTCCAGTTTCTGGGTGTCGCCGCCGAGGGTGCGGGTGGCGGTGTTGCCGGTTGCGTCGTAACCGTAGCCGTCCCGGGCGGTGCCCGTCGGGCCGGTGGTGGTGACCGAGGTCAGGGTGTGCGGCCGCGGGCTGCCGGGATCCGGGTACTCGTAGGTCCGCCGTACGTCCCTGCCCGGGTCGCCGCCCGTGTCGTGCCGGGTCTCGGTCCGCCGGTTTCCGGTCTTGTCGTAGGTGTAGGAGTGCCAGTACGGGGCCGGGCCGCCGAGTACGCCGGCCTCGGGCGCGGTGGCGCAGGTCCGGATGGGCTGTGTCCACGCCTCGGTGAGACGGCGCAGGTGGTCGTAGGCGAAGCACTGGTTGTCGGTGCCGGACCGGGAGACGTCGGCGACGGACAGGACGTTGCCCGCCGGGTCGTAGCGGTAGGTGCTGTGCCGGTCGACGCCGTTGACGTCCTGCCGGTCGACGCGTGAGGTGGCCAGGCGCCGGGTGCCCCACTCGTAGGTGTTGGTGACCCAGGCCTTCGGGCTGCTGCCGGACGAGCCGAGCGCGTACTGCAGTGGTCTGCCCGTCAGGCTGTGGCTGACGTCGGCGTCGAAGCCCCGTCCGAAGGAGGAGGTCACCCACAGGGTGCGGTCGTCGAAGTCGTGGGTGACGCCGCCGCCGGGCAGGGAGCCGGCGGCCGAGTAGCTGACGGCGCCGACCAGGCCGGAGAGCTTGTAGGCGGTACCGGCCTGGTAGGTGCCCGCCAGTTCTCCCTCGGACGGGGGGATGACCACGGCGGTCCGCACGGCCCGGTAGTACTTGTCGTACATCGTCACCTTGGAGGTGTACGCGTTCCCGTCGTGGTAGCGGGTGGCCTCGGCCAGGTGTCCTCTGGCTCCGCTGACGGTGTCGTAGACCCACTTGGCGCGCAGCGCGCCCGCGGCCGAGCCCTCGCGCAGCTCGATCCGTCGGTCCAGGCCGTCGTAGCGGTTGACGAGGACGGTTCCGCGGGCGTCCTCGGTGGACGTGAGCAGGCCGCGGTCGTCGTACGTGCTCTTGGTGACGCCCCGGTCCGGATCCTCGTCGCGGACCTTCCGGCCGAGCTGGTCGTAGGTGTACTGCCAGGTGTTGCCCTCCGCGTCGGTGACCTCCGCCAGTTCGCCCCGGGGGGTGTGACGGTAGGTGATCGCGTCGTAGGGGGCGTCGGCCGCGCGGTGGTGGTGCTGGCGCAGCTCGGTGGTCCGCCCCCGGGCGTCGGTGAGTGTGGTGGTGGCGGTGGCGCCCTCCGGCGGGATGACGGTGGTGCGGTCCCCGCCGTACAGGGTCTTCGTGACGTTCAGGACGGTGCCGCCGTCGCCGTTTCCGGCGATCTGCCGGGCCTCGGTCTCCCGTCCCAGCCCGTCGTGGGTGTGGTGCGTCTGGGTCTCCACCGACAGGGCGTCCGTGAGGGCGAAGAGGCCGGTGCCCGGGTCGCCCTCGGCGTAGTAGGGGGCGTGTGTCCTGGCGGTCAGACCGCGTTCGTCGTAGAAGACGTCCGTGAGGATCCGCCCGCCGTCGGGGCCTGGGGCCTGTGTCTGGCGTTCGCGCAGGAAGCCGTCGTAGATCGTGTACGCCGTGTACTGGCCGCCCTGGTTGTTCGGGGTCCTGGTGGCGACCGCGACCGGCCGGTCCTCGGTGACGGTGTAGCTGAACTGGTGGTCGGGGACCGCGCTGGTGGGCCGGTCGGCCAGCCAGATCCTCGATGTGCGGCCCAGTGCGTCGTAGGCGAACGTCGTCGTGACGCCGTTGGTGTCGTGGACCGCGCTCGGCAGGCCGCGCAGCGGTTCCAGTTCGGTGGTGGTGGTCAGCGCCGAGGCGCTGTCCCCCTCGGCCGCCGGCGGGCTGGTCTCCGTCACCTTCGCCGGCAGGCCGGTGGCCGGGCTGTAGACGGTGGTGGTGGTGCGGCCGTCGGAACGCGGAGCGCGTACCGGGGTTCCGCTGCCCTGCACGGTGACGTCCGCGGTCAGGTCGGTGCTGGTCAGGGGGCGGCCGTAGGAGTCGAAGGTCGCGCCGGACTCCAGGTAGACGGCCCTGGTGCCGTCGTGCTCCTCGAGCGTGGCGGTCGCGGTGTTGTCACCCCTGGTGGGCGCCGCCCCGTACGCCCCGCCGTCGTAGGCGGTGCGGACGTCGGAGATGACGTCCCTGGCGCGGTCCGGCGCCGTGCCGCAGGACTTGGCCACGGTCTCCACCCGCGCCGGCAGGTTCAGGATGTTCCTGTCGGTGTTGGTCGCGTACGTGGTGCGGGTGCACTGGTCGTCCGCGGCGGTGGAGTCGTCCGCCCGGTCGTCCACCTCGATGGCGCGTCCGGCCACGGTGTCGTACTCCGTCGCCGTGGAGGTGACCCGCCATCTGTCGCCCGCGCCGTCGTCCAGGGAGGTCCATGTTCTGGTGTGGGAGGTGCCGGTGAGGTTGGCGGTCACCGTGCCCCAGTCGCGTACCTTCCTCGCGGTCTCGTGGTGCCAGGGCCGGTTGACCGTCTTGGCCAGGACCCTGCCGCCGGGTCCGGAGTGGGTGACGGTCTTGTAGGCGAAGCCGGCCACCGACTCGTGGTCGGTGATCGGGTCGCCCTCGTCGTCCCCGAGGGAGACGGTGACGGTCTTCTCGCCGCCGTCGGGCCGGGCGCGGTCGCCGTGCATGCCGCGCAGGAAGTAGTGGTCCTGCTGCGTCCTGACGGTGGCGGCGTCCTGGCCGCCGGTGCGCACCCGTACGTGCCCGTAGCCGCGCCACTGCGACCAGGTCCTGTGCTTCTCCCTGGTCAGCCCGTCGTCATCGTCGTAGTGCCAGGCGGCGCCGCCCAGGTAGTCGTAGCGGGTGACCTGGTCCGGCGCTCCTCCGGTCCGGTCGGTGGCGGTGACGGAGGTGACGACGTACTTGTTGAACCAGTGCAGCTCCGGGTCGTCCGTCGCCGATCCCCCGATGTACTGGGGGAAGCACCGGGTGGTGTTGGACCGCGGGGTGGGCGGGGAGGCCGCGTCACAGGCCGGGGCGGAGTAGTTGACGTCGATGCGGCCGCCGGACTCGTCGGCCACCGTCGACAGGCGCTCCTTGACGAACGGCGCGTACCCGTCGCCGGTGCGGTCGAGCCGGTTCTCCCGCTGGGTATAGGCGAAGGTGGTCTTCGGCAGGGTGACCGCCGGGGTGGCGGTGTGGCCGGTGTGCTGCACGCTGTCCAGCAGGAGCTGGTAGTCGATGTCGGCCATGCCCCAGCGGTGGCCGAGCGTCCAGGAGTCGGCCTTGCCGTAGGTGCCGTCGGCCTTGAGGACATGGGTGCTGACCTCGGTCAGCCGCTTGCGGGTCCAGAACGTCGGCGACAGGCGCCGGTCGCAGTCCTCACCGGCGTCGCAGTTGAGGTCCCAGGGCGTGTCGTACCAGTGGAAGGCCTTGTCGTCGATGGTGTCCGGCGCGCAGGTCACCCCGGTCTCGGGCAGGCAGCGCTCGGAACTGGTGAAGTCCACCCTGGCCGGCGGCTTGTCCGCGTACGGGTCGGCGGACCTCAGCCCGTACTCGATGCGGTCCAGGTGGCCACCGCGGTCGTAGCGGGTGTCGTCGGTTTTCTTCAGGTTGCGGCCGTAGGAGTTGGTCTCCTTGTCGTAGTAGTAGGCGACGGCGTTGCCGTGCCGGTCGACGACGTAGTCCAGGTTCCACCGCCAGGCCTGCCGGCACCAGGAGCCGGCGAACGACGAGGCGTGGCAGGGTTCGCCGGAGTCGTCGCCGAAGACGGGGACGGTCCAGGTGGAGTCGGTGGTCTCCTTGCCGGAGGCCCAGCCGGGCAGCCGGTTGTGGCCGAAGTAGTAGCGGGTTCCGTCCGGGGTGGTGGCCTCCCAGTACTCGCCGTCGTCGTCGCCGTTGCCGCGCTCGGCGGAGGTCAGGCGCTTGATCCGGGTGCCGTCGTCCTGCCGGAGCTTCCAGGTGTCCGTCCCGGCCGGGACCAGCTCACCGCCCTTGCCGTTGAAGGAGAGGAACGCGTTGTCGTAGCCCCAGCACAGGTCACCGGGCTTGTTGCCGTCCGCGTTCTCCACCCCGTCGTCGGCGCAGGGCTTGTAGCGGCGCTCGATGTGGCCGGGCCACAGGTCGAAGCCGTCGCCCGCCCAGGACGACTGGTTGTTGGTCGATCCCGTGCGGCCGTCGATCGCTCCCGAGGAGTAGGACAGGCCGACGTTCGGCTTCAGACCGCCGGGCACCTCCGGCACCGGCATCTCGTAGGACCAGGTGAAGTCACCGGTGTTGAGGTCGGTGCGCCAGGTGGCCGACGGGGAGAGCTGGGTGGCCTTGTAGTCGCCCTCCATCCCCTTGTCGTCGGCCACGGCGGCCAGCACGGTCGGGGTGCCGGAGCGGAGGGTGACGCTGCCCGCGGTCAGTCTCCGCCGCTCGGTGTCGTTGGCCGTGGGGATGGGCCGGGGTGTCGAGCAGGCTTCCTCCTCCGGGGTGGTCAGCGCGCATTCCGGGAGCTCCACCAGGGTCAGCCGGGAGGCGTAGCCACCGCCGTAGGACTGTGCGAAGGAGGAGTAGTCGACCGTCACACCGGTCTTCCCCGCGTCGCCGTCCTCCAGAGCGAGAGTGAACAGCAGACCGTCCACGCCCGCCTCGGCCGTCTGCTTCCTGCCCAGGACCCGGGTTTCGACCTCGCCGCTCGCCGCCGGTCCGGTCGCCCTGGTGCGGACCCGGGAGTTCTCGGTCCCTGCCACGGCCGGTACGCCGAGTGCGATGGGCATTCCCTCGGCCTTCTCCGGTGCGGGGACGGCGGAGTCCCCGGCTTCCGGTTCGGGGAGTTCCACCACGTCTTCGCCGGCCTTCGGCCAGGCCGCCTCGGGCGCCTGCTGCGGAGTCTTCGGTCCCCGGTACGCCTTGCGGGGTTTGACCCTGACGTTCTCGGCGCCGGCGACCGGCTTCTCGGCCGCGGGCAGTGCGGGGCGGCCCCGTCCCCCATCGGCCGCCACCACGGGCACGGCCGACGTCTGCAGCAGTGTTCCCACCATCAGGGCCGACACCGCCAGCGCCGTACAGCGCCGCAGCCCCGCCCCCGTCCGTCTCCCCGGTCTGCCGGTCATCCCTGTCCCATCCCTCACCGAAGATCACGTCCGGGCGGGTTCGTCCGGACACAGGAAGTCAAGAAAGAAGTCGTGAAACGGCCGCACATGCCGTGCGGGTACGCAGCCGGGTGCACCGGTGGCGGTCCCCGGTGTGCCCGGCTGCGTGATCAGTCCGGGTCCGGTATCCCGGTCGGCACCTCGAACCACTGGCCGGCCAGGTACTCGACCTGCCCGTCGCTCAGCGCCCCCTGGACCACCCACACGTCGTCGACCGTGCCGGGCCAGTACTCCCCCCAGGAGCCCGCGGTCTTCACCCGGCCGACCTGAAGCGTCCGGCCCGCGGTGAACGACAGGGCGTTCTCGGCCCACGAGGCGCGCTCCGTACACTGGGCGTCGTCCGCGCTCCCGTCCCCCTCGGCGTCGGCGCAGGCGGTCTCCTCCAGCTCGCCGTTGACGTAGAGGCTCAGCCGTTTGGCGAAGCCGTCGTAGACGAGCGCCAGATGCTGCCAGGAGGTGACGTCCCCGTAGAGGTGGTGGTCCACCTCGGTCGCCGGGGCCGCCTCCTCGTCCTCACCCGGCATGGTGATCCGCCAGTGCCCCGACACCGGGGAGCCGTCCGCGCCGGGCAGGTAGCGCACCGCGAAGGCGGAGTTGCGGCCGCCCTCGGCGCTGAGCACCGTGACGGGCCCGTTCCCGGGAACCGCGGCGGCCCGGGCCCAGGCCGTCACCGTGAAGCTGGCACCGGTGTCGACCGGCACGGTGCCGGTGTCGGCGTGGTCGTCCACCCCGTCGAGTTCCAGGCCGCCCAGTCCGATCCAGCCCGTGCCGGTCCGTGCTCCGCCGTGGAGGGTCATCGGGTTGCCCTCGGCGGAGTCGTCGGGGGTGGTGACCGGTGCGGTGCCGGCCGTCTCCTCGAACATCCAGCGGCCCTTGACCAGGGGGCGCTGCTTGACCAACTGCCGCACCTCGTCGCCGGAGACGGCCCGGTCGTACAGGCGTACGTCGTCCAGGTCGCCTTCAAGGAAGCCGCCGGGCCCGTCGGCGTGCAGGGCGGCGCCGAGTGTGACCGGGCCGGTGGCCAGCCAGGGGGTGGTGAACGGCTCCGTGGCCACCAGCCTCCCGTCGACGTACAGGCGCAGCTGCCGGGCGTCGTAGTCGTAGACCCCCGTCACGTGGGTCCACTCGCCCAGCCGGGCGGCCGGGCAGTTCGTCCCGGCCGGGCAGGCCTGCTGCACGGCCCGGGTGATGCCGGTGCCGGAGGTGTCGGAGTGGGGCCGCAGGAACACCCAGCCGCCCAGGGCCGAGGAGTGGGACAGCTCGAACCCCTGGGCCTGGGAGGACGCCTGGGTGACGGCCACCATCGGCCGGTCGGCCTTGTCCTCGGGCAGCCTGGCCCACAGCGACACCGAGAAGCTCTGGTGGGTGTCCAGGACCGGCTGGCCGGTGTCCGCGTGATCGTCTGTACCGTCCAGACGCAGCGCGGTGCCGGACGTGCCGGGCGCTCCCGTCCGGGCGCCGCCGCGCAGGGTGGCCTCGACGTGCTGGGCCCGGCCGGTGACCGCGGTGGCCTCCGGCCCCTCGTCCAGCGGCCACACCAGTTTGGCCGGGCGTGAGGTGTGCACCGGCTTCCCCTCGCCCAGCAGGGCCACTTGAGGGTCGGTGAGCTGGTAGTCGAAGAGCTGGACCTCGTCCAGGTCCCCGGCGAAGAAACCGCCCGTGCTCCCGGAACGCAGGGCCGCGCCCAGCAGGGTGCGGCCGCGGGCGTCCCACGGTCCGGTGAACGGGGCGTCGGCCACCTGCTGTCCGTCGACGTAGAGCCGCAGCCGTCCGGCCGGGTTGTCGAAGACCCCGGCGACATGGGTCCAGACCCCCAGCCGCCCGGCCGTACAGGCGGTATCCCCTTGCGGGCACGCGGGCTGCGCCGCCCGTGCGACCGCCGCGCCGGCGCTGTCGCTTTGGTGCCGGGAGAACACCCAGCCGCCCGAGTCCGGGGAGTAGGCCAGCTCGAAGCCGCTGCCGCCCCGGCCCTCCTGCGACAGGGCCACCACCTCCCGGTCCGGTCCGGCCGCGGGCAGCCTGGCCCACAGCGACACCGAGAAGCTCTTGCCGGTGTGCAGCACCGGGGAGACCGTCGCGGCGTGGTCGTCGGTGCCGTCGAAGCTCAGGGCGCCGCCCGTTCTCCCCTCGGCGCCGGGCCGGGCGCCGGACAAGGTCGCCTGCCAGGCGCCGCCCGCGCCGCCGACCGCGCCGGCTCCGGCCGGCTCGTCCAGGCTCCAGGCCAGCCGTTCGGGCTGGCCGGCCCGTACCCGGAACTGGTAGGTGCGGATCTCGCTGCCGTTCCCGGCGGCGTCGAAGGCCTGGGCGGTGACGAAGTTCAGCCCCGGCCTGGTCGGCATGAAGTCCACCGTCCTCGCCCCGCCGCCGGAGGTGGTCAGGGTGTTCGCGGCGGTGGGGTCGCCGTTGATCCCGAACCGGTACCGGACCACGTCCGAGGAGGGGAAGTCGACGGTGAAGCCGCCGTAGCGGCCCACTCCGTCGTGCCACGGATCGTCGGGATCCTCCGGATCGGAGGCCGGGTACTGCCCCGAGCCGATCGACGGTCCGGCCGGGACGGTCGTGTCGTAGACCATGTTGCAGCTGGTGGCCGAGCCGACCCAGGACCACGGCGACCACTGGGCGCCGTCGTGGGAGCGCACGTGCCAGCCCACCGTCCTGTTCTTCGGTGTGCTGCCCGGCAGTGTGATGACGAAGTCCGACCCCGCGGCCTTGTACGTCGTGCGAGACGAGGTCCACCGCCCGGTAAAGCCCTTGCCGTCGCCGGTGTCCCAGGAGAGCTGGAACTGGACCGCCACGTTGTCCCCGTCCGGGTCGGTGGCGTTGTTGGCCCGCACCTTGGGCAGGGTGCGCACCCGTTTGGCCGCGCCCGGCCTCGCACACGTCCCGCCCGGGTCCTGGACCAGCTGCGACATCCGGATCTGGGGAGGCGGACGGTTGTACCGCACCCGCAGGTGGGCCTTGTCCGAGAACCGCTTCCAGCCGTACCGGTCGGTCTCGCTGCCCGCCCGCAGGCCGAACGTGAGGGTGTCCCAGCGCCCGTCCGCGGCCTGCTGCACCGCCGACTTCACGTCGAACTCGGCGTCCTTGGCCGCGCAGCCCTCGTAACCGTGGGCGAAGGACGCCGTCCGCAGCCGGTCCACCCAGAAGCCGTCCGTGTCCTGGGTGTTCCACGTCGTCGACGACGAGATGCCCCTGGTGCGCCACAGCTGCACCTCGCGTGCCGAGCACGAGGCGGACCACACGTTGCGCACCACGAACTCCGCCGACAGGACCGTCCGGCCCTCGAACCGCTTGGTGGGGATGCGGTAGAAGAGCCGCTTGGTGTCGTGCGGCTTGCAGTAGTCCCAACCGCAGTACCCCAACCCCGCGTCCGGGTCGCCGTTGAACTTCCACTGCGGCGAGGAGGCCCAGTACTTCGACGCCATCGTCCACGCCGATGCCCGCGGCGAGTACCACTGCGGGTCGATGAACACCGGATACACCGTGTCCTCGCCCCTGAGCACCTCCTGGTCCGGGCTCAGCACCAGCTCACCGCCGCCGGCGGGCACCTCCACCCCCACCGGAGCCAGCTTCCCCGACTCCCCCGCGCCCGGCTCGCCCCCACCGGTACCGGATCGGGCGGAACTCCGCACCGCCGCGTCCCCGGTCTCCGCGCCGTCGCTGGAATCCCACATCAGGGGCGTCGGAGCCTCGAAGACCGCGCCCCCGGCCCCGTCGTCGACCGCCTCCAGCCCGCCGTCCGCGGTCTCACGCACCCGCATCCCGCCGGTGCCCAGCCGCAGCCGCAGCTCGTCCAACGCGGCGCTGTCCGCGGCCTCGGGCGTCTTCACCACCAGCAACTGGGTGAAACCGTCGGCCTGAGCACCCATGCGCAGGTCCACACCGGGGAGGACCTCGCGGTAGACAGCCGTGGCACCGTCGAGTTCGGGCCTGGGAAGTTCCTGCGGCCAGGCCAGGGACAGCTCCCGGCCCGCCTTCGTCATGCGGACCAGCGGCCCGTCACCACCGCCGGAGAACTCCAGGGCCACCGTGGTGGCCCCGGGCGCGACGGTGCCCTCGCCGGTCCGGGCCAGCCCTGTGTCGACCGGCTTCCACTCGCCCGCCACCCGGGCACGTACGGGCCTCAGGTACTCGACCGCCTCCAGGTCCCCGTCCGGGGTGGCGTGGACCTCGCTGGTCTCCCCGCGTAAGGAGGCGATCTCCACGGGTTCGCCGGAACGTTTCTCCTCCGTCAGCGCCTTGCTCTCGGCCGACGCCCGCGCCTCCGCGCCCTCCCCCCGAACAGCCTCCGCGGGCCGTGCGACCGCCCGCTCCCAGCCCGCGCCGGGCAGCAAACCCGCGGCCAGCGCGGCGCCCAGCACCACGACACCCAACCCCCGTGCACGAGCACGCCGAAACATCCTCTGAACCCCCGGAGCAGAGTGCGAAGATCCTGTGATGAGCGACGCACACAACGTAGAGGGCTCACAGCCTCACAACCAGGAGAATCAAACGGTCACCACATCGCAAAACGCTCCGATGGGGCCGACGGCAATGTGACAACAGACACGTTTGAGCACACAGCGGCAGCGGTTTCCCAGGGGGTCCCCCGGATGCCATCCAGGGGCCACCTACCAGCCACCCGCATCCCGGACCACTGCCCTTGTCCGGCCCGCCCGGTACGGGCGGGCCGCGAGCGCAGCACCTGTCCGGGAACCCACCATCGACCGGATGCACCAGGCCCACACCCTGCACACCGAAAGGTCCGACACCTCCACCGAAGCAGCGGCCGTCATCCGGGACTGCGAGCAGAAGCTCGCCCGGTACCGGAACCTGATCGACTCCGAAGCCGCCGCCTCCGAGACCGTCGCCCACTGGATCGCCGAGACCGAGGCCCGCCGGGCCGCCGCCGCGGCCCGACTGCGGCCGCGCAAACAAGCCACGCTCTCCCGCGAACGGATCACCCAGGCCGTCGACGCGGTACGGGACGTTGCGGAGACCCTCCAGGGCGCCGACAAGCGGCAGAAGAACCGCCTGTACCGCAAGCTCGGGCTGCGCATGTCCTACAGCCCGGACAACGCACAGTGCGGGTCGAGATCGCTCCCGACCCGCACTCCGTTGGTGAATGGTCTGTGTCCGAGGGGGGGACTTGGGCGAATATCCCACGGATTGCACCGCTCACCGCCGAACTGGCTTTGGACATGCCGTAACGGAGATCATAGCCGAGCACTGAACCAACGGCACCGGGGAGAACACGCTCAGAGAGGTCCCGACGTCGAAAATCTCGGTTTTGCGCCACTCGATGTCGGGCGTTCTGATGTGTTGCCCAGCGAGAGATGCCCCACATGGAGATGAAGTTCCTGGAGGAGCTGCGCGCGGCCGACGAACACACCCTGGTCTTCACCTTCGGCCTTTTCTATCTCGGCGGCCGACTCGCTCCGGAAGATTTCACCGCACTTCAGCAGAAGGTGATCGAGAATTGCAAGCCGGCTCCGCATGCAGCGAGAACCACGTGGCGGAAGCTCGGCCTGCTGTCACCTCTCCCCGCCTCTCAGGGGAACCTCAGCCTGCCTACGGCATGGCCGACCGGATCAGCCGACGTCGCACTTCTCAAGCCGGGTTGCCTTCCCCCGTAAACCATCTGCGGCGTCCTCACGGAACACGGCGGAGCAGCAGCGATGGACCCAGGAGTGCGACACGCCGAACATGCTGGTGTCCTCGTACCGTCCGAAGAACTTGACGGTGGTGGTCAGCGAGCCTTCCGACCGCACGTAGGAGACGAGCCTGCCGTCGTGCCGCTCGGCGATGCCGCGCACGGCTTCCCGGCCGGGAAAACCGGCCGGGGCCGCCAGTACGTCACGCACGTACGACCGCGCCAGGACCGCTGTCCTGTTTATGGCCTCTGCCTCGTTCCGTTCATTCGCACGCTCCTGCCGGTGACCCATGAACATCAGCGCCAGAGTCGCGATCACCACTGCGACGATGGGCGCCAGGAGGGCCACCAGGCATCCCGGGGACGGCACCGTAACGCGTTGCTGCCGCGCTACGGTGCCGTGATCCGACATACTCGTCCTCACTGGTCCTCTCGTGTGACGACTGCCGTCGAGCCGACCGTCATGAATGCCTGTGCGTAGGCGCTGTTCCCCGTCTGGTTCGGGTGATAGCTCTCCCTGCTGAGGCAAGTGTCTCCCGTGAACCACCAGCAGAGCCGGGTGTTCTCGTCGCCGTGATGGAAGTCGCCGTCGCCATTCGGTCCGGCCACAACTACGTTGATGCCTTCCGGCGAATCACAGATGCACCTTCCCTCGAACGCCGACTGCGGAGACCGGTACCTCACGTTTTCCGCGGTCATGGAGAGAGCGAGTTCGCGCTGCTTTTCCTCGAAGTACTCAGCCATGTCGTTCAGAATGGCACGCTGGGATGCACTCACCAAGGTCGAGCACACCTCAGTGCGGCTGAAGAGCAAGGGGTAGCCCGTCAGCGAGATCGTCATGCTCGAGCGGTTGCAGAACCGGCTTGCCCGGCGCGGTACCAGGGTGGTCCGGGCGGTGCAGGAGTGGCCGGCCCACGTTGTGGCGTTCGATCTGCTGCGGCTGTCCAGGACGGAGACGACTGGCCGACCGTACCGGAGGCGGCGGGCCGCGCTGGAGCCCGTGTTCGCCGCCCGCCGGCTCTTCCCGCCCCGAGCGCTGTGCTCGTCGACCACCGGCCCAAAAACGGCCGCAGCAGGGACATCAGCGCCGTGACCACGCCGAAACCGCAGCGTGGCCTGCATGGAAGTATCAGCACGAAGACACCGGAACCGCTGTGGCAGGTCTTTGGCCGCCGTCACCGCGGAGGAACCGGGTGAAGCGGTAGCACTGGTCGACTGCCGCCCCCGAGCTCGAGACGAGGACGGAGACGGTCATCATGTCCCTCTCACGCACAACGTTCTTGACGTCGAAGGAACGTCGTTCGGTGGGATCCAGGGCATTCTGTACCCCGGCACGCGTCATGTCCTCGGCGTACATGCTCGAGATGCGCGTCAGTGCCAGACGGACCCGGCTGCCGATCTGAGTGCTCGGACGGCATGCGTCATCGTCCCGCTCGGACACCTTCGACGTCCACGCCCGGCCGGGGCGTTGGGTGTAAGTGAAGACGAAGCACCGGGTCACCTGGACGGGCCCGCCACCGGGGAGCATGACCTCTTCCTCGTACTGGGCGGATATCGCGGCCGTGGCGGTGAACTCGCGACGGGACGCGTCGTAGGCGATGACCGGAGCCTTGGAATGCTGCCAGATGACGCCGGTGAGTGCATCGGCGTCGGTGGTGCCGCTCGTGTCGAGTGCGCGCTCCGTGTCGTCCGCCGTGGCATGGGCCTGTTCGAGGACCGACGCGAGCGCCTGCTCCCTGCGCTCGCTGTTGACGTTCCCGTCATGCCAGTGCCGGTACCACAACCAGGACACGACCAGGCCCAGGACCGCGGTCAACACGATCAGAACGGACAGGCAGCCGGTGGTCACGAGGCGGTTCTCCCGCCTCGTGACCACCGTACCGCCGGTTCGGTCAAGTCCCACTAGTACTCCAGTCTGGTTTCGCGATCTTGTCGCGGACCCGGCTGGGAACGGGTGCGGCCGCCGCGTGATCATCGGGGGTTGTGTGGACTCCTGAAGATCGTGCGGTGGCCGCGGGCCATAGCGTAGACCCTGCCCGCTGGCGGGCGATGTTCGACCAGGTCATGGTCCGGATCGCGAGCCGCTTCGGGCGAGTTGAGCCGCGGGCCGCGGCCCGTGCCTACCTGCTCGGGCTGCTGTCGAACGTCGAGCGCAAGAACTGCTGGCAGCTGGCCGAACAGGCCGGCCACAGCCGACCCGGGCCGATGCAGCGCCTGCTGCGCTACGCCCGCTGGGACGCCGATGCGGTCCGCGACGACCTGCGCGCGTACACCGCCGAACACCTCGGCGCCGACGGCGCCGGTCTCGTCGTCGACGAGACCGGCTTTCTGAAGAAGGGCCAGGCCTCGGCCGGTGTGCAACGGCAGTACACCGGCACCGCGGGACGCATCGAAAACTCCCAGGTCGGCGTGTTCCTCGCCCTGGCCACCAGCCGGGGACGGGCCTTGATCGACCGTCGGCTCTACCTGCCCGAGCAGTCCTGGTGCTCCGATCCCGAACGCCGTCACGCGGCCGGGATCCCCGAGGACATCCAGTTCACGACCAAGCCCCGCCTGGCCGGGGAGATGATCGCCGCCGCGCTGGACACCGGGATCACCGCGTTCTGGGTGACCGGCGACGAAGCCTACGGCCAGGACCCCCAGCTCCGCGCCGCCCTCGAGGCGCGCGGCACCGGCTACGTGCTGGCCGTCGCCTGCTCGATGCGGGTGAGAATCAACCACGGCCGCACTGCCGTCCGCGCGGACACCGTCGCGGAACGCCTGCCCGCCGCGGCCTGGCAGCGGCACAGCGCGGGAAACGGTGCGAAAGGCCCGCGGTACTACGACTGGGCCTGGATCCACATCGGCACCGACTGCCACCGCCACCTGCTCATCCGACGTAACCGGACTACCGGTGAACTCGCCTTCTACCTGTGCTGGTCACCCACAAAGGTGGCCCTGTCCGAACTGGTCCGCGTCGCCGGTGTCCGCTGGAGCTCGAGGAGTGCTTCCAGGCCGCCAAGGGCCAGGTCGGACTCGACCACTACCAGGTGAGGCACTGGACCTCCTGGCACCGGCACATCACGCTCGCCATGCTCGCTCTGGCCTTCCTGACCGCCCTCGCCGCCGGCGCAGCGCCGCCGAAGCGGACCGCCGATCCGCACCAGCCCGCCCGCAGCAGCGACCCCATTGCGTTGACCGTTCCGGAGATCCGCCGCCTCTTCGGCGCCCTCCTCAACCCACTGGCCGTGTCGGCGGCCAGGCTGCTGCACTGGTCCGCCTGGCGCAGACGCCACCAGGCAACAGCCCGACGCAGCCACTACCAACGACGATCCACCGACGAACCTGCTGGATAGATCACGAAACCGCACTGGAGTACTAGGTCCGAGTCGTGATCGACGCCCATGAGATGGGCCGCGAGAGCAGTACGCCCGAGGTCGTGCGCGTGCGCGGACGTGGTGACTTCCCGGGACACAGCCGTCATCCAAACGGTGCCGCTCCTGCGTTGCACCTCCCAAACCAGAGTCGGACTACCGACGTCTGTCCTGGCTGGGCCGTGACGGCCCTCACCCTTGCTCCTCGGAGGTCTCCCTGTTACGTTTGTTATTGTTCAACCACTAACAGAGGAGTATTCATGAGCGTCAACCCGACCCGCGAGCTCACCCCCGCACAGCACGCCCTGGCAGAGCACCTTCGGCTGGTGTCGTCCGGCCAGATCGACGAGTGGATCGAGCTGTACGCCGCGGACGGCACGGTCGAGTTCCCCTTCGCCCCCGCCGGTGTGCCTACCCTGGTGCAGGGACGCGAGGCGCTGATCGCCCACATGCGCGGCTTCCCGCAGACCTTCGACGTGAAGTTCGTCGACGTGAAGTTCATCGAAACGGCCAACCCCCGGACCGCGGTCGCCGAATACCGCTCGGAGGGAATCGCCCTCAGCACCGGCAAGCCGTACGAGCAGACAGTCATCACGGTGATCCGCCTCGACGAGGCGGGCCTGGTCGAGCAGTTCGTCGACTACTGGAATCCTCTCGTGGTCATCGAGGCCATGACCCCCGACGAGGCGGCCAGCGGCCAAGACGTGTCGTGGCCCTCGGAGCGTTGATCCCGGTTCGACGGGGTGAGACGGGTCACCCACCCGTCTTGCCCCGTCGCACCCTGTCCCACTCCGCAGTGAGAGACTGGGAGACATGCCCGCCCCTGGCTCCAGAGTGAAGAGCGATCAACGCCGTCGAGTCGTGCTGGACGCTGCCGTGGCCTGCTTTGCGCGCAAGGGTTACTACGGCACGACCACTGGTGAGATCGCCGAACGGGCCGAAATCTCTCAGCCCTACGTCTACCGCCTGTTCGCCAGCAAGGAGGCGTTGTTCGCCGGTGCCATCCTCCACGTGTCCGAGCTGATCTCGGATGCTCTGACCGGCGCCGAAGCCGGCGCCGATGAGGCCGGGCCGCACCGGCAGCCGGAGGCGGTGATGCGTGCGATCCGGTCCGCCTACAGCACCCTGATCGAGGACCGGGACGTCATGCGGTTCCTCATGCAGGCCAGTTGCGCAGCCGATGAGCCGCTCGTGGCTGAGGCGTTGCGCACGTGCTATGCCAGGCAGGTCGAACTCGTCAGTGAGCTCCTGAACCACGACGACGCTGCGGTCCGGCACTGGTTCGGCGCCGGTATGCTCGAAAATGTCACACTGACCCTCGGCCTGGCCGACGTCGACGAGCCCTGGGCGCGGACCCTCAGCGGACAACGGTCTCGTTCGGACGGCGGTAGCTTCGCCCACCGGGAGTCGCCGTAGCTTCCGCCGAAAAACAGGCGGCTATGTAGGCGGCCGGCCAGGCCGTCCCACTTCCTTGGAACTGGGACGCCGTCCGACGGTGTCGATGTCGATCGACACTGCCCAGGTCAGGACCGTCCCAGAAGTTGTGCCACAAGTGCGTCCCGGATTAGTACTCCAGTGCGGTTTCGTGATCTATCCAGCAGGTTCGTCGGTGGATCGTCGTCGGTAGTGGCTGCGTCGGGCTGTTGCCTGGTGGCGTCTGCGCCAGTGGGACCAGTGCAGTAGTCGGGCTGCGGTCGTGGCCGGTGCGGTGAAGGCGGCGGCGAGCAGGTGGCGGATTTCCGGAACGGTCAGCGTGATCGGCTCGCTGTCACGGGTGGGGTGGATCGGATCGACGGGTCGGTCGGGGGCCGCGTCGGCGGCGAGGGCGGTCAGGAAGGCCAGGGCGAGCATGGCGAGCGTGATGTGCCGGTGCCATGCGGCCCAGTGAGCCCGTTCCAACCTGGCCACCGGGTAGGTCAGTTGGGCTGACAGACAGGCGAAGTCCCTGGTAGATGGGTTTTCGACCAAGAAGAACCGTCTCCACCAGAGGCTTCGTGTGCTTGTCTACCCGTCCGGCGTCGACGTGTCCAGCTCTGCCCTGCGCTTCCTGTCCGCCAAGCTCCGCCGGCACCGCCGGGAGCTCGGCACCCGGTGGCGGCGCCTGAGTCCGGGCCGGCAGGCCCTGCTCACACTCGCCCATCTCCGCAACGGCCACCCGTACGTCCAGCTCGCAGCCGGATTCGGTATCGGGACCACCACCACCTACCGATACGTCACCGAGGCCGTCGAGCTCCTGGCCGCGCTCGCCCCGACTCTCACGGAGGCGGCCCGGACGGCATCGACGAAGGCGTTCGTGCTGCTGGACGGCACCCTGCTGCCGATCGACCGCGTCGCCGCGGACCGACCGTTCTACTCCGGGAAGCACAAGAGGCACGGGATGAACGTGCAGATCCTGGCCGATCCCGCCGGCCGGCTGCTGTGGTCCTCACCGGCCCTGCCCGGAGCCGTGCACGACGTCCGGGCCGCCCGCGAGCACGGCATCATCCGCACACTCACGGCCACCGGCGTCACCTGCCGGGCCGACAAGGGCTACCGAGGCGCCGGAGGCACGATCCGTGTCCCGTACTGGGGACGCTGGGAGACGCTCTCCCAAGGCCAGAAGGCAGTCAACCGGTCCCACGCCAAGATCCGGGCCCTGGTCGAGCAGGCCGTCGCCACCCTCAGCTTGATCTTTATCCTCGCTGCTGTTTCAGGCGGACGTGTTCGGTGAGGGTTTCGATTCGTTTCACGGTCTTCCCAGGCTCGTGACGTGGGGCTGGCCTGCGGTTTTTCGAGCCGGGTGGGCGTCCTGGCCCGGGCCGGGAGGGTTGGGGCACGCCAGCGGGACGGGCGGTCTTCACGCGGAGGTGGCGGAACCCCCGACGGACCCGGGCGGGGGTGAGCCGGCGCAGCTCGGCGGGCCGTTCCCAGGGACGGCGGAGGTCCTCGGCGAGGGGCCGGGCGAGGCGGAGCTGGGTGTGGGCGGCGATGATCAGCCAGGTCCACAGGTCGGCCGTGTGCGGATCGCGGACCTTGGGGACGGTCCACCCGAGCGTCTGCTTGAACAGCCGGAAGGTATGTTCAAGATCGAATCTGCGGAGGAACGCCTGCCAGCGCAGGTCGACGTCTTCCCCGGTCATGCCGGTGCGCGAGGACCACAGCCACACCGGCTTGGGGTCGCGGTCGCCAGGCAGGTGGTCGACCTTCAGCCGGATCAACGTGCCGTGGATCAAGGGAAGTTCACCGCAGTGGTCGAGCCAGGGGCCACGAGCCTGCAGGCGGGGATGCATTCGGTCCCAGGCGAGGGCCTCGGCCGTGCCATAGCGAGTGGTGTCGCACACCGTGGCCTGGTCGGGGGTGTGCCAGGATTCCGGCTTGGAGAAGGTCAGGACGCCGCCGTGCTTGCGGGGCTGCCCGCCACGAGGGGTGGAGCGGCGAGGGCCGGCATCCTGGAGTATGACCCGGTCCGAGCGCAGCCGGCCGACCAGCTCGACGGGCAGGTCGGCCAGGACGTAGGCGAGGCGGGTGACGTCGTAGCCGGTGTCCATCACGACGAGGATGTCCGCATCGCCCGGCCGCCACTGCCCGGCGTGCACCAGCCTGGTGACCACCTCGCGCAGCTGGGCGGCGGTCACCGCGGTGGCGTCGTCGGCCGGCCCCAGCCGGATCGCGTCCAGCACGGCCGTCCAGGACGTGCGCCCCGTCTCCAGCGCGGCGACGAAGGAGTAGGGCCAGCCGGGGATGAACTGATCCGCGCTGCGGCCTCGCCCCTAGACGTGGCAGAACAGCAACTCCGGGCTCGTGGGGGCGTCAGGACGCAGCCAGTTGCTCACATCCACCGCGAGCACGATCCGCCCGTCAGCGGCACGCGGCAGCGGCGTGAAGGCCAGCAGCCTGCGCAGGCGGCGCGGTTCCAGCCAGCCGTGGTTGACCGCGTCGTACATCGCTCCGTGCCCACGCCGGTGCTCGGCCGTGAGCGTCAACTCGACCAGCGACGTCACCGGGCCGTCCGAGCACAGCACCGCGTCGGTGAGCTCGAAGAGCGCATCCGCCCGCGTGTAGAGGCAGTCGTAGAACTGGACACGAAAGTGGGACAGGACACCCAACGCGGCGTCAGAGGACTGTTCAGCGGCGAGACTCTTCACCAGCGGCCGTTCCTTCGCGCGACGTTGCTCGACACCTCGAAGCGTGAAGAACGGCCGCCCTGCTGTCCCGGGAACGAACCAAGATCAGCGGGTCAGGTGAACGGCCTAGGTTAAACGCCAAGCT
>NZ_PGGW01000047.1 GCF_002794255.1 Streptomyces carminius | reverse complement strand
GGAGATCACCACGGCGACCAGCACGGAACTCCACCGCACCGTGACAGCGAAAAAGCCCACCACCGCTGTTTGCATCAGGGCAGAGAGCGGAATGCTAGTGTCGGAAAACACCGGAAGCAGGCCAGCCCACTTCCGGTACACGCGTTCGATCAACTCGGTCTCCTTCTCTCAAGGCGGACAGTGCGGACGCGCAAGGGCTTCGAGTCAGGCGACCAACCCCTCGAAGCCCTTCTTGCTGTCCCGACCGCAACTTAGCCACCCGAAAACGTGCACGCCACCGCCTGAAAACCATGAAAACCAGGCACAGCAGCGCCGGCGGGAAACACTCCCGCACCTCCCGGCCCGCAAACCCGGAAGGAAATAACGGACACACGTGACATAAATTCGGCCTGAGACCGAGCAGGAAGGGTGCGGCAACCGGCACAGATTTTCACCGGGCCGATGATCAGAAACTCTCACCCGTCACCCAAAAGGGTGAATCCGGGGTTCACGCTGTCCTCGCCTCTGCAATTTCATCGGACCGGGCCGGTATCCCACCCCGCCCTGCGAGGCAGCCCGAGCGGTGCCTTCCCTCTCTGCGGCGTCCCCACACGCCTCCCACCACAGGCCTACCGCAGAGGCAGACACCGCAAAGGTGGGTGAGGCACCACGCCTCACCCACCGCTACGGCCACCGGCCCACCCGATGCCGCCACACAGCGGCCAGGCGTGGCTGATACCGCCGCTCAGCCAGAAGAAGCTCCAGGGGCCGCCGCGCCGACGGGTTCGGGCGCGCACGATCGGCAGAGGTCAGCGCGTCCAGGCGGTGTAGGCGTCGACCAGGCCGGCGTAGAAGGCCTCCCCCGGCACGGCGCCTGGGTTCTTGCCCGCGTCGTAGAAGGCCGCGTTGGTGAAGGTGGCCGAGGCGGAGGCGTTGAGGTTCTTGTAGAAGGCCAGCTTCCCCCGTCCGAAGCCGACGAAGAGCCAGAAGACGCCCAGGGGGGCCGTGTTCTGCAGCAGGGAGCGGACCTCGGCCTTGTCCCAGGGTTCGTCGCCGACCTGGGTGATGATGAAGGCCGAATCGGTGGCACCGGGGTGCTGGTAGTGCTGGACGGCTGCGCGCATGGCTGCGGCCACGTCTCCCGCTCCCCAGTCGACCTGGGTGTGCAACTGACCGATCCTGCCGCGGTAGTTGTCCAGGCGGATCTCTTCCAGGAACGGCTCTCTTCCGCTGGAGAAGATGACCGGGACGGTGCCGTCGTCGTCCAGGTTCACCGACAGCGCCAGGACCCGCTCGGCGAAGGCCTGGATGGCTAAGGACTCGTACAGCTCCTCCATGTCCCAGCCGTGGTCGAGGATCAGGTACACGGCCGCGCGCCGTTCCGTGGCGCCGGCTCGGGCGAGGGCCTGGCCGGCCTGCCGGGCCGGGGCCACCAGGGCGGGTGCCCGGTTCTCGACCTTGGCCAGGTCCACGCGCCCGCCGGGGGACCCGGTGCCGGGGCGCGGCGGGGTGACCGGGGCCGGGGTGTCGGCTTCGATGTCGACGCCGTAGTCGGTGGCCAGTCCGGAGGCGTAGCCCTGGCCCACGGCGCGGATCTTCCAGCCGCCGCTGCGGCGGTAGAGCTCGGCCAGGACAATGACGGTCTCGCCGGCGGTGAAATCCGGTGGGGTGAAGCCCAGCGAGGTGCCGCCCATCTGGGTGATACTCAGGGCCGGCGCGGTGGTGAACACACCTCCCGGGTGCAGGGGGTCGGCGCTGGCGACCAGGACGACGGTTTCGACGTCGGCGGGGATGTTCGGCAGGCCGAGGACGACCTGCCGGCCGGATACGGTCACGCCGTCCTGCCGGGGGTGGTTGTAGAAGACCAGGTCACTATCGCTGCGGACGGTGCCGCCGGGGCCCAGCAGCAAGGCGGAAACGTCCAGAGGCAGACCCCGGCCGGTGATGGTGGCGGTGACCGTGGTGGTGGCGAGCGCGGCGTTCGCACCCTTGGCCAATGCGGTGGTGTTCATGCGCGGTGATGTCCTTGCGGTGACCGCTCCCCGTCGGCTTGTGGCCGCACCTGGTGCCGTCAGAAGGCGGCGGGGAACGTAGTGCTGGTGAGATGCCCGGCGCGTCTGTGCTGTCCGGCGGCGTCTTTCCTGACCTGGCGCACCCAAGCCCAGGCCCCTTGCGGCATAACCCCCAGGGGAGGCAGGGGGCTGTTTCGTCTCCGCTCGGGCAGGCGCGGGAAGTCCTTCAGACGGCCAGGCAGGGAGAGTGCGCAGCTCCTCGTGCCGCAAAGCTCCGGCCGCGGACGTGCGCAACAAGCCGGCTCCCGGACACCGGAGTGCCGCAGCGGAGAACTGGAGTCACTACTCGCAGCCGACGCCGTCACCATCCCGGTCCAGGTGGCGGCCATAGCCCGGATCACCCCGGCGGACAGGCGCGGCCCCCGCAGCGCGGGCTTCTGAACAGTTGGAGTAGTAGGCCGATCCCCCACCGCTGCCGCCATCGTTCCCGCCCGATGAGGTACCGAAGCCCTCCGCCTGTGGAGCCGGGGCGCTCACGGTGACCTCGACCGTCTCGGTGGCCCGGACGGTGACCGTCGCGGCCGGCTCCGGCTCGACGGCCGGACTGGCGGTGACCTCCCGGGTCTGGGTGACCGTCACCGCCGGCTCCGGGGACGGTGATGCGGCGGAAGCCTTCGCCGTGGTGTCGCTCTCGCTCGCGCCGACACCGATACCGAGGAAGAACGCCAGGGCCAGGGCCGGGAGGACGAACCTCTTGCGGGCCCATCTGGGCGCCGAGCGCGGCGGCGCGGGCTGGGGCTGGGTGTACGGATTGGCCATGATCCCCCTGACGAAACAGCTGAGGGGCGACCGTAGTTCGCTGCCGGGCCAAGAGGGAGTCCTGCGGCCAGAACGTCACCCTTTCGGGTGACAGCTCGCCCAGCACAGACAGCTCCATGGACGCCTTCCGCGCATCACGGCAGAGGCGGGTTGACGCATATCAGGATCGTCGGCCGTTCCGGGGAGGAGTCGGCCGTAGCCGCTGGTCTTTGCGAAGCCGGACACGAGAGCGCGCCCTGCCGCGCTGAAGCCCTACCGCTGGGATGTGACAGATCAGGCATCGTCCATGCCAGGTAGGGGGCACACGCGAAGATCAGGTACAGGCATGTTGGGTTCCGCACCATCAGGCGTTCCTTGTGTGGACAGGGAGGTTCTATGAGCGGGTCCAGCACGGTTGCGGCGAGGGCTCTGCCGGGGGAAGCAGCGGACAGGCTGCGGGGCAGAGCTGCGGAGCTATTCGTTGAGGTGCAGCGAGCTGACAGTAAAGCGACAGCGCTGTGTGGTCTGGCCGGAGGGCTGCTGGCCGTTGTCATCGCGGCCCTGTCGGCGTTGGGTGATGCCGCGTGGGTCGTGAAGGTCGCGTTGGCGTCGGCGTGTGGGTTGCTGGGCGCGGCTCTGGTCGCTGCTCTGTTGGCCATTCGTCCTGTGCTTCCCCGGGGCAGGGCCCTTATGGGGGTGGAGATCCCGTCTCCTGACGGGGGTCTTGAGGCTCTTGTGGCTGCTCTTGCCGCCATGAGTCGCGAGGAGCAGTTGCGTGCGGATGCGCTGCAGGTGACGAGGCTGGCCTTACTTGCCTACCGGAAGTTCCGGGCCATCAGGGTGGCTGTGGACCTTACAGCGTCTGCACTCGGTATGGCCGGAATTGGATTGTTGATCCCCTACATCACCTCTTGAGACCATCCCGCACGTCGCGTGGTGGGTGTCACAACCGGGGGGTCTATGTATCAGCCGCATGCCGCCGTACTCGGCCAGCACTTGTGGTCCAAGTTGCGTGACCTTGCGCCCGTGCGGGTGCGTCCAGCCCGAAGCCTCCTGCTGCGGCAGGGAGATCCCGGAACCCACGTCATCGTGCTGGAATCCGGATCGGCTCTGGTGACACTGACCGGAACGAGCGGGGAGCGCACGCTGCTGGCTGTACGGGGGGCCGGCGAGCTGTTGGGGGAGCTGGCCGTTTTGGATGCGCGGCCGCGGACCGCGTCCGTCATCGCGGCCGAGACCTGCCGCGTGCACATCGTCCCCGCTGTCGACTTCCTCGCCTTCGTCGAGCAGCACGATCTCCTGGCCCCGCTGTTGCGCCATGCCATCGCTCGCGTCCGCGAGGCGGAGACCGTACGGCTGGAGCTCGCCACCGCCTCAGTGCCCGCCCGCCTGGCCTCGGCGCTGGACCGCCTGGTCAGATCCACCTCTGCGGCAGCATCGGAACTCTCGGTACGCCTTACACAGGCAGAACTCGCACAGATGATCGGCGCGTCTCGCAACGCAGTCGGAACGGCAATCAAGGCCTGGCGCGAACGCGGCTGGCTGGACACAGAGGCAGGCGGTGGCCTGCTCATCAAGGACATCGCCTCCATCCAGGCCCACGCACACAACCAGACGTGACGCAGAGCACCGGGTCGGTGCCCAGTACTGGGCACCGGCTTCATCCGGGCCCGGCCAGCATGGTGCGCCAACTGAACCAGCGTGGCTGAAAGGCCGGTGATTCCATGAGCCCCTCCCCCCTGCCCAACGCTGTCGATGTGCCGCCAGAGCGTGCGCTCCTGGTCGTCGACATGAAGGGCTACAGCCAGATTCCCGAAGCGAAGATGGCTCCGGTGCGCTCCGACCTGGACGACATCCTGACCACCGTGTTCATCCAGAGCGGGCTGAGTCTCCCCGCATCCGAGGACGGCGCCTACAAGGACACCGGCGACGGGGCCATTTTCGTGCTGCCGGACCGGGATGCGGCACGGCTGATCGACCCGCTCCTCGGGCACCTGAACGACGCACTGACCCGCTACGACAAGACGCGTCTGGCCAGCACGCCGCCGATCCGGCTGCGAGCCAGTGTCCACACCGGGCCGCTGTCCCTGCCCGACCACCGGGGAGACGCCATCAACGACGCGTGCCGGCTGATCAGCAGCGACGCCGTCCGTCAGGCCATGACGGCCGCCTTGGAGCATGGCTCCTTCCTGGCCGCCGTGGTCTCGGAAGTCACCTTCCGTCGCACCGTGCGCGCGGGCCGTACGGATCTCCAGGAGAACCAGTTCCTGCCCGCCACCGCACGTGTGCAGGACAAGCCGGACTTCAAAGAGCCCTGCAGGGTGCTCGTCCCCCGGGTACCCCCTGCACTGATCAGCCCCTACCTCACCGAGGAAAGCGATGTCCCGCCCCCGCATCTGCGGAACCCCGCGGCGCAGGCACCGGCCGGGAGTCGGAAAACCGGCGAACGTTCAGCCCCGGTGAGGCAGAAGGCCAAGGCCAGCGGCCACGCGCAAGTGGTGCAGGTCGGCGGAGACCAGATCACCTATCGCCCGGAGCAGCCGTGACAACGTACGAGAACGCCAGGATGTCGCCGGTACAGCAGCGAGCTGAGGCATCGGGGTACGCCAGGGTGACCCAGGTCGGCGGCAACTACGCGGAACACCGTCACCAGTACGTGCGCGGCTGGGAGCACCTGCACGGCGTCAGCGTGGACGAGCGCGAGATGGAGATCGTGCAACATGCTTTCGTTGACACATCGGTCGATGGCCGACCGGGCCGGGTGGCTGAGGCTGTGGGCGCGCTACGTCGGTTCGACCAGCGACGCAGTGTGCTGGTCCTTCTCGGTGAGGCTGGCGCAGGGCGCCGGACAGCTGCGCTGCGAGTGCTCCATGGGATGGGAGTTCCTCGCGAGCGGATCCGCTGGCTGGTACCCGACTGGGAGCAGCCGCGCATCGAGCAAATTCCCGCTACCGAGAAGCACGGTTTCATCCTCGACCTGACAGACCACGGGTCGCTGCCCGAGAGTTTCTACTCGGGGTTGTCCGGCTACCAGAAGGAAGCCGGGGAGAAGGAAGCCGTTCTGGTCATCCTGGCGACACCGGAGGCCTGGGATCCCGGGCATCTGGCCTCTATCCCCCATGTACGCCTGGTCCGGCCGGCAGCGGCGGAAGTCGCCAGGGCTCATCTGCGGTGCCTGGCTCCCGACAGAGTGGACTGGCTGTCAGGTACTCCCCTTGAGGAACTGCTCGCGGCGGCAACGCACGCCTTTGACGCGGCTCGTCTGGCCCAGCTCGTCGCCGACTCCGAAAGCGATGACAGGGACACGATCAAGGAGGAGTTCACCGGCTGGAAAAAGCACCTGCAGGGCTGGTTCGAGAAGCGCTCCAGCGCGGAGGACCTGCGCGAGCGGGCGCTCTTGGTGGCCGCCGCCTTGCTGGAGGATGTACCGGCCAGCGTCGTGATGGAAGCGGCCGATCAGCTCTTCAAGGAGGTCGGGGGCGTCCTGCCTCCTGGCGGCGCACTGGCCGGCCGGGACTTGTACCAGCGGCTGGACACCATCGAGGCCTCGCAGATCGGCGAGAACATCTCGCTGGAGGCCAAGAGGCACGGACTGCCCGGGGCCGTCTTGACACATGTGTGGCAGCAGCGGCCGCAGCTGCGGCAGGCACTGCTGGAATGGGCCTCGAAGATCAGCGCCCCGAACGGAGTCGCCGAGCAGCATCTGCAGTGCATCGCGGAATCCCTTGTCCGCCTGTCTCTGCTTCCCGACGGCGCGACGGTGCGGTCCGTGGTGAGCGACTGGCTCGACAAGGGGCACGCCCGGCACCGGCGGCTGGCCGTGGAGATCCTGGAGAGCATGGCGCTCCATCCGGCCACGGGTGCTGGTGTCCGCAAGCAGCTGTACGACTGGGCTCACCAGAAGAACACCAGCGAGGCACGGGCTGCGGCGGTGGCCGAAATCTGCGCCGGCAGGCTGGGCCTGAAGTACCCGCGGGTGGCATTGACCCGGCTGCGTCTTTTGGCCTCGCGGTCCGACGGCAAAGCGCGCGAAGCGGTAGCCAGCGCGGTACGTACCCTCGCCGGCCGTCCCGAGCAGCGTGTTCTGGTGCTGTCGGAGATCATCGACTGGTCGAGTTCCGCCGACGGCACCGTGCGCCAAGCCGGAGCGAGCATCTTCCTGGCGCTGACCGATATCACCGACGAGGATCTCCTTCCGTTGCTTGTGGTTGGGGAGACCCCGGACGACTCGGCTAGCGCGCTGGGCAGGCAGCTCTTCGTCCGCGGCTGGCGCGCGGCGCTCTTGGAGCCCGATGTGGCCGAGGCAGCCCTCACCAGCCTGGCAGCCTGGCTGGACTCCTCCATGCTGCCGGACGACACGGTCCTGCCTGTGGTGGCAGCGGTGATCCGCGGACACCTCGGCCAGCAGGGGGTCGCCAGGCTGCTGGTGGGTTCCTCGGACAGCACCGGACTGGGGCGGGCCCGACGCCACAAGCTGGTCGACCAGTTGATCGACACGCAATCAGCGCCTCCATCTGGACTCGGCGCCGGGCGTGAGCCCGCCGGTGAAGAGACCCGTTCGGCGGCGTGAGCATCCTGCCCTGGCGCCGAAGAACCACCCTGTCGGCACCGCCCGTCTCCGATGGTGAAACGGTGCATCCGCTCGTCATGAGCGGCGAGCGGATGCCCAGCCGCATCCCCAGTGTGTTCTTCACCGTGCGCATCGACGGCGCGTGGCGCCCCAGGCAGGACGAGGTGCCCGGCCATCACGACCCTGCCGCCCTCGCCCGTCACCATCTGCGCCACGGCGCCGGCCGCGTCCTGAGTTCGTACTCCGTTCTCGACCTCGCTGCGGCTCAGGACGCGGCCAACACCGCCATGGCTCGATGGCACAGCCCCGTAGCCGGGCTGGAGGTCATCGGCTCGGTGCAGCTGGCCGTCTCGGTCCAGGATCGCGAGCTGGCCGAGGAACACGCACGCCGACACCAGAACATCGACCTCGAGCACGAGGCGGAGATGCGCCGCCTGGCCCATCTGCAGCGCGTGCTCGCCGATCCGAACCTGCGCCGGGTGTGGTGGATCGACCAATTCCCCGACCGTTTCGATCAGCTGTCGAGCCTGACCACGGCGCTGGGTGATCTCCCTGCCCCGTGCGAGCGCGAGGACGACGGCATCCACGGCGACATCAGACGCTTCATCGACCAGCTCGTCACCGCCACGGACACCCCCGAGCAGCGCGCCCTTTTCCTCAAAGCCCTCACCCGCGCCCTCCACGTGCTCGGCCACCACGACTTGATGACCACGGCCGCTCAATGGCAGGCCCAGAGCAAGCCCGGGAGTACACCGGAATGAACCCGCACACCACACGATGGCTTCTGGCCCCCCTGCGGCAGCTACGGACCCACCGGCTCATGGTCCAGCACGGGCCGGCCCTGCCGTATGAGACCGCGTGGGCCTTGATCACTCTGCGCCGCGCCCCTGACGAAGCCGGCTTCGTGCGCGCCTGGGCCAGCGAGAACCCCGGCAAGGAACCCGGAGTTCACTACGACCGGTGGCACGAGCTCAGCCAGGCAGAACAACACCGCCGCCGCCAGTGGTTACACCGCCACGGCCACTCCCCCGTCCAGCTCCTCCGCCTGGATGCCGACCTCATCAAAGCTGTCGGCCTCCATGTCCTCGACTGGGGACCGCCTCCGAGCTCATGAGCAGCACAGTTCAACGCTGTCTCGCCTGTCCGGGTTGTTCAGTGGATGGTGCTTGTGAGGCGGCAGGTGCACCGCCCGCCTGCCCGGCGGGATGGTGGTGGATCCAGGACAGGCCGCCCAGGTCCAGGGCGTAGCGGGCGCGGGTGACCGCGACGTAGGCCAGGCGTGCCTCGGCATCGTCGATCGGCCCGGGCAGCGGTTCGCCGTTCTCGTCACTCTCTTCCAGGTCCGGGGGCGGGGTGAAGTCGCCGGCGATGCGCACCGTGGCCCACTGGCGGCCCTTGGCCTTGTGGGCGGTGGAGACGGTGACCCCTGCGTAGCGTTCGTCGACCAGGCAGTCGGCGGCGTGGAGGATGGTGTCGGCACCGTGTTCGCCGACCAGGTCCACCAGTGGCTGCAGGTCCCGGCCGGCCGGGTCATGTTCGGCGTAGTCGATCAGGTCGCCCCAGGTAGTAAACAACACCAGTTCCGGGTGGGAAGTGCGGCGGCCGGCCTGCAGGTCGCGGGCGGCGTGTGCCAGGGCGCGCAGGGCCTGCCCGCCGCCGGCCAGCGCCACCGCGCAGCCGTCGTCGAGGTGTTTCATGATCTCCACCATGGCGCCGACGTTGGTCCGGCACAGCACCGCTTCCGGCTCCTGCACTTCGCCAATCTCGCTGGGAATGGTGTCGGTGCCGGTCAGCCGGATCGGGGCGCCGGCGATGGCCAGCCACCGGTTTGCCTCCTGTGCGAGGGCGGGACCGAACCGGAAGGAGCGCGACAGGGTCAACGGAGTGCCGTCGAAGCCGGTCATCACGTCTTTCGCGCCGCGCCAGCCGTAGATGGCCTGGGCGGAGTCGCCGACCATGACCAGCTGGGCGTGGCCGCGCTGGTTGAGGAAGACCTCTTCCAGGACGGGGTTGGTGTCCTGGGCTTCATCCAGCAGCAGGAAGTCCGCTCCGATTCGGGGTTGGGACAGGGCCCACATCTTCAGGTAGTGGTCGTGTTCGAACCGCACCACACCTTGGTCGGGGTGCTGGAGGTCTGCCCAGGCCTTGCCCGCGTACGGCAGAACGAGATCGGCGAGCTCGGCGTGGAGCTCGCCGGTGTCGATGCCGCGCAGCCGCGGCACATGGCGGGCGCCGAGGACCGGGTCGGCGGAGTGGCAGAACCGCTCCACGGTGCGCAGCACCAGCGCCGACAGCGCCCGGGGGGACAGGTCCCGGCCGTCGAGGGTGATGCTGCGGTTGATGCCCAGCTCTACCCCGGTGCGCCAGCTCGGGATTCTGGGTGCGTTGAGGCGGGCGGCATACCGGTGGCCGATCGCGGCGAACGCCAGGGAGTGGGCGGTCTTGCAGATCACGGTGCGGGGGAAGGCCTGGGCAGCAGCCTGGGCGATGGCTCGGTTGAACGCCAGATAGCGGCCCCGCCGCCTGGTGGCGTGCGCTAGCAGGGCCAAGGTGGTGGTCTTGCCCGTGCCCGCGCCGGCCTGGATCACCAGGTGGTCTCCGGCCTCGAATGCCTCGGCAGCCGCGGCCTGCTCTGCGGTGGGCTTCAACGTCGTCACATCTTGTCCTTCACGGGGCGGGGCGGGTGGCGCAGCCGTATCCGGCCTGGCTGCGAGGTCTTCCGGGCCGCTGGGGGGTGGGATTGCCACGCGGGCAGAGCGCCTGGTGGTTCCAGGAGGTCGTGGCGGGTCAGCCACCGGCCGCAGCCGGGGTCAGCGGTGGGGCCGGCCATACCGGCACGCGGGCGGCAGCGGCAGACGCCATCACCCACCTGCCCGCCGCGATGAGTTCTGACCGGGCAGGCAGCCAATCTCACCATCCCAGCGGTGGTAAGCGGAGGGGCGGCGGTGGGTGCCGCAGGCCAGCGAAGGGCACCGGCTGGTGCCCGGGTAGCAGCCGGCGCCAGGCCTACGGGAGGAGTGGAAGGTCATGGGCGAGACCGTGGCAGGCGACGCGCCGCATCACCGGTGGCCAAGCCGCCTGTATCCCGAGGAAGGCTGAAACGGCTAGAGCGGATATTCGCCGAGTCGTTCACCTGTTCGTGGCGCGTCCCCCGTTTGGGGATGACGCGAGCAGGCTCTTTCGCTGCCTGAGCAGGCCGTTCAGGAGGGCGGTGCCACGGGCGGCGGATGCCCCTCACACAAGGTCCCGAGGAACTCGCCGATCGGGACGTCCAGGGCGTGGGCCAGTGCGTGCCAGGCCCTGAGGGTGCCGGAGGAGCGGCCCTGCTCCAGCTCGATCAGCGTGCGGCGGGCCAAGCCGCTGCGTTCGGCGAGCTGGTCGTAGGTCCACCCCTTGTCCGCCCGTGCCCGCGCCAGCTCCAGGCGGAGTGCGGCCAGGTTCGGGTCGGGCGGAAAGATCGTCACCCAGCTATCGCACGGTGCAGCACCCTGCCCTGTCAGTGCAGACTTCTGCCCTAATTTGCCTGGTGGTCCGCCTCGACAGCAGGGCAGACCTCTGCACTAAGGTGCGCGCCGCCGGACCGCCGCCCGCGGCACCCGGCCGGGCACAGACTGACCAGTAAGGAGGAACGGCACCCGATGGGGACCGGCACCACCGCACCACCGCCACAGCGCGCCTGGACGGTCACCCTCACCCCGCGCTCCGGCGGGCCGGCCCTGCGCTGCACCGACTGCGGGCCACTCCCCCACCCAGCAGGAGCCGCTCTTCGCCGTACCGTCCTGGCGCACTTGGCCGACCACGCCTCCCGGGCCGTCCTCCCGGAGCATCTGCGTACCTGCCAGTGCCGCGAGGACGGCTGCCGCCGCCACCCCCGGCACCGCGGCTGCGACGGCCCTCTCCTGCTCCTGCTCACCCGCGCCCCCCACGGCCGCGCCTGGCACCTGGCCGACACCTGCCACGCCTGCGCCGCCACCACCCCGCACTCCGCCGCAGTCCCCGAGGACCGGCAGCTACCGCTCCCCCAGGCCAACAGCCTTGCCAGTTCTGCTGCGGGGGACGAAGACGGTGACGCCGTGGAGCACTGCCCGTGGTGGAGCGACGACCCGCACTTCCTGTTCTACTGACCGGCTGGGGATGCCAGGTGGAGCGTGGGGCGTGCCAGGCCGGTCGGGTGCGGGACGTCAGCACGTTCGATAGACAGGGACCAAGCGGCGGCCAGCGGCAGGGTCTGGCTGTCGGGCAACCGGCCGAGGTGGCGTCGGCGAGGTAGGCCGCGGCCTGAGAGAGCGCCAATGGAGACGGGCACGTCACGGTCGGCGCGCAGCACGATCGCGTCGGGCTGGATGCCGATGTTGCGCAGGGCGGCCACCGAGTGCTGGGTGGGCTTGGTCTTCAGCTCTCCGGAGGGGCCGATGTAGGGCAGCAGCGAGATGTGGACGACGAAGACGTTGTCGCGGCCCACCTCGTGCCGCACCTGCCGCACCGCCTCCAGGAACGGCAGCGACTCGATGTCGCCGACCGTGCCGCCGACCTCGGTGATCACCACGTCCACGTCCTCGGTGGCCATCCGGCGGATGCGATGCTTGATCTCGTTGGTGATGTGCGGGATGACCTGCACGGTGTCACCCAGGTACTCGCCGCGCCGCTCCTTGGCGATCACCGTGGAGTACACCTGGCCGGTGGTGACGGAAAGTGACCGACGTCGTTGACACCGCGTGCATGATGTCAACACGCTTATGAGTACGGTGTTTTCTGGGCTGTTGCCGCTGGTCATTGTGGAGGTGGCGGACGGGGGCAAGTGGGTCCTGGTGCGGGCGCGGACACCGTGCGGCACGGTTGCCTGTCCGGACTGCGGAGTCCGGTCGAGGCGGGTGCACGGCTATCACACGCGGGTCGTCACGGACGTGCCCGTGGGCGCCCGCCGAGTGGTGGTCAAAGTACGCGTGCGGCGTCTGGTGTGCCCCACGCAGGGGTGCCGCCAGACTTTCCGGGAACAGCTGCCCGGGGTGCTGGAGCGCTATCAGCGCCGCACG
This sequence comes from Streptomyces carminius, assembly GCF_002794255.1. Lineage (GTDB taxonomy): Bacteria > Actinomycetota > Actinomycetes > Streptomycetales > Streptomycetaceae > Streptomyces > Streptomyces carminius. The sequence continues at coordinate 6,379 of NZ_PGGW01000047.1, read as the reverse complement.
CCGCGTATGTCCGCGCAGGTCGGGGCGGTGGTACGGGAGTTAGCCGGCCGGGCTGGAGTGCGGGTACTGTCCCTCCTCGGCCTGGGCGTCTCCCGGCACACCGCCCTGCGCACGCTGTGGCGGCTGCCACTGCCGGCCCGGCCGGTGCCCCGGGTTCTGGGGGTGGACGACTTCGCCCTGCGCCGCCGCCACGACTACGCCACCGTGCTGATCGACGCCGAGCCCCGGGAGCGCGTCGATGTCCTTCCCGGACGCACCACCGAGGCCCTGGAAGCCTGGCTGCGCGGGCATCCGGGGGTTGAGGTGGTGTGCCGGGACGGCTCGGCCACCTATGCAGAGGCCGTCCACCGGGCGCTACCCCAGGCGGTGCAGGTCGGCGACCGGTGGCACATCTGGCACAACCTGACCGAGGCCGTCCGCAAGGAGGTCGCAGCTCACAGCACCTGCTGGGCCAAGGCCGACCCGCCGCCCCGTGAGGGAGTACAGGCCGCCACCACCCGCGAGCGCTGGCACCAGGTCCACGACCTGCGTAAGCGCGGAGTCGGCCTGCTGGAATGCGCCCGCCGACTGAACCTCGCCCTGAACACCGTCAAGCGCTACGACCGCGTCCCCGAGCCGGAGCGACTCATCCGGGCCCCCAAGTACCGGCTCACCCTGGTCGATCCCTACCGTGAGCATCTGCGCCAACGGCGTCAGCAGGACCCCGCCGTCCCAGTCACCCGCCTCCTGAAGGGGATCAAAGAACTGGGCTACACCGGCAGTGCCAACCTTCTGGTCCGCTACATCACCCAGGGCCGCGTCGAGGCCGACCGGCCCGCGCTCTCGCCCCGGCGCCTGGCCCGGTACCTCCTCACCCACCCCGACCACCTCAAGGACCACCAGCGCGAAAGGATCGAGACCGCCCGCACCGCCTGTCACGAGATGACCGCCCTGGCGGGCCTCATCCACCGCTTCGCCACACTGCTGGACCCCGCCGACGGCCATGCCAGGCGGCTGACCGAGTGGATCACCACCGTGCACGCAGAGGACCTGCCCTACCTACACGCCTTCACCCGCGGACTCGAACGCGACCGCGCCGCCGTCGATGCCGCCCTCACCCTGCCGTATCACAACGGCGGCACCGAAGGCGTCAACAACAAGACCAAGCTGATCAAGCGCCAGATGTACGGCCGAGCAGGCTTCCCCCTCCTTCGCCACCGCATCCTCCTCGGATGACATCACCCCGCGTCACCACCGAATGTGAGACAGAGCCGCTCGTTTGACAGACCCGTACTCGCCTGCGCGGGTGGCACCAGCGCACACGACGAGCTCGTCGTGGGGCCAGTCCTGGGTGGGAGTGAGCAGGAGCCGAGTCCCTCCACGTATCCCCCGGCAGTGGGACCGGAGGGCGGTGCCATGAAGCCCACTACTCCCCCGGCTTCCGACCGTTACTGCACTCCGTCCTTTACCATCCTCAGCCCAGCTACCAGGAAATAGACGAGAATGTCAGTCTGCGGCGCGATACTGAATGCGTGCCCCAGCCTGACTCGCATCGCGCCGCTCCTGAGACTGCAGATCACTCAGCAAGTGCAGGTGCTGCTCCATCTGATGAGACCTGGAAGCCGTGCGCCACGGACTCCAACCTCAACATCCCGCCAAGGCCCGGTTCCCCGGGTAACACCCCGCCGGGCGAGGATCTTGACCTGCACATCGGCTGGGATCGATTCGAGAAGCTGGTCCTGGCAGTAGCGCGCGGTGCGCTGGGTCTGAGGGGGGTCAGGTTCCGCCGCTACGGTGTCCAGGGGCAGGCGCAGCACGGCATCGATCTCGCCGACCGGGAGCCGGATGGCCGTTACACCGTCATCCAGTGCAAGGACTACAAGGAGTTCACCGCCAGCGACCTACGCGCGGCCGTCGGGAAGTTCGCCACCGGCAGGCGCCCGTTCGACGCGTATAGGTTGATTATCGCCACCTCGGCCTCCGCTGAGGCCACGCAGGTAGCGGAGGAGTTGGGCAGGCTCCAGGATGCGCATCCCGATCTTGAGGTGGACCTGTGGGGGTCCGAGCAGATCAACGATCACCTGCGTTTCCAAGGTGACGTGGTAGCCCGGTTCTGGACCCGCGAGACAGCAGCGGCGTTCTGTACCGGGGCGCCGCTGCCAGGGGTTCCTGTGCCGCTGCCCGACCGGCAGGAGCAGGCGGAGAAGATCCTCGTCGGCCCTTTGAAGACACTCGATGTAGCGCCCATCCTCCGGCAGGCGGATGCACAACGGTCAACTGCGCCAGCGGAGTCCGCCCGGCTCTACGGCGAGCTGGCGGACCGGCTGCACAATGCTGGCTTCCGCGGACACGCGGTCACCATGCGCGGCAAGCAGTTTGAAGCGCTCGTGGACGCCCGGCTCACCGATCAAGCCGCCGACCTCGCGGTCACTGCGCTTCACTTCGGAGACCGGGACGAGCCGAGAAGGCTTGTACACCAGCTTGAAAAACTGGCCCATGAAGCGGTGGCGTCCAAGGCACAGCATGCGGCACGCCTCCAACAGCACGCCCGACTGGTCCGCGCTGCTGTCAACAGCATCCTCCACCCCTTCGGCACCTTCGAGCCCCTGAAGGCTGCCCTGAAGGAGGACTCCTCGGAAGAGCTGCCCTATCGGCCACTACTGGTGCTGTTGCTGGCCGAGCATTTGCTGGCTTCAGAGCCGGACCAGCTTGCAGGCCTGGACACGCTCATCAGCACCGCAGTCACCCACGCGGATACGCAGCCGATCGCGCGGATCACCGAGGACGCCGTCATCCGTCTGCGTTTGGTACGTGCCGAGTACGACACCACTGAGCGCACCGACCTCAAACGATTGGCACAGCGCCACCGGGTGCCCGGCCGGCACGCAGCTCTGATCAACGCACGTGAGGCGCGGCGCTGTGCTCTCGAGAGCCGAGCCGAAGAGGCATTGGAGAGCTGGCGGGACGCGGTCTATGACGCCATCCATGCCGGGCTGGCCGAGGACGCCGCCGACTGGCTCTACGCCATCCGAGCAGTGAACGCCCAGTACGGTCCGTGGACATCGGAGATCGATGACGAACACCGGCTGGCTCAGGCTCTGCGCGCAACAGGAACAGGGCGTCTGCTGGACCGTGTGCGTTCTCCTGCGCGGCATGCTCTGTCGGCCAAGGTAAGGGACAAGCCTGCCGAGGCGGCCCTGTCCGCTTGGCGCTGGCTCACCGACACAGTCATCACGGGAGACTGGGCGAGCGAGTTGGGAGCGCTGGAGTTTCTGGGAGACCTCTACCGCGACAGTCACGAGCCGGACCGGGCCGCCCGATTCTACCAGCGTGCCGGTAAGGCCAAGAAACTCAAAGAGCTCGCCGCTGTTGCAGGCGATCTTGTGTTGCCGGCGGGGTCCCTCGGTAACGGGCCGTGGTGGGTGCTTTGTGCTCGCGCAGCACTCATCGAGGCGCAGGCAGACCTGATCGACGATGGCACTGCTGGCATTCTGCTCGGCGAGCTCACAGTGTTGGCTGAGCGTGGCAGGGCGGGCGAACTGGTGGACTCCCCCTCCTGGAGCCTCACCCATCAGGCTGTGCGCAGCGCCTGCGCCCTTACGACACGAGGAACACCGGCACAGGCTCTGGCCCTCCTCGACCTGCTGGCTCCCGATGTTCCACGCGGTCCCAACCAGTACAGCCACTCCGACGATAACCACGCGGCCGCGTGCGTCGACATCGCCAGAGCCCATCCCTCCCTTGCGATGACAGCTCTCACCCGGTTGTTCGACCTCGCGGACGTCGGCGCATACAAAGCACTCAAACTCACCGTAGGTGACGAGGTGATCGGCCTGCCGGCCGGACAGCCGAACCGGAACGTGGCCCAGGAGCACTCCGGTAGTCACGTTGACCTGCTGACGGAGGAGGACTTGGCCGAGCTCCGGGCCAGGGTGGGACGTCTGGACGACGACGGCCGGTATCTCGCGGACGTCGCACGCTCGCTGGTCGACCCCGGACACCCATCCGTGCGCAGGCGCGCGGAGGAGGCGCGGGACCGCATCCTTCAGCATCCGGAGCCCACACCCGGCTGTGCTTCGTTCGGCACCAGGTTGGTTCCCGACTCCCACTTGGCCGGTGCCCTGGACAGGGACGCCCGTATGGCCTGTCTGGAGAAACTCATGAGCATCGCCGGTGATGCACGCGAGGTGGCCTCAACCCGGCAAGATGCCCTCATCGGTGCCCGTAACCTGGTCGTTTCCCTACCTTCCGGCACCTGGCAGCAGACTTTTGAGTCGGCCAAAAAGTTTGTGCTCGGCGAGCGTGACGGCAGCCACCTGGACGCTGAAGTGGCCGGCGCGCCTCACCCGCTCAGCGCGCTCCAGATCTCCATGGGATCGGCGTCGCTCCGTGGAAAGGCACTGCTTCTGGCGGCGGCGTCGGCGAATCTTCCCGAAGAGCACGCCTGGATATGTGATCAAGCCATCGGTTTGCTCCGCAGCAAGGATACCGCTGACCTTCAGGATGCGGCGGTGGCCTTGGTCCGGCTCCCGCAGGAAGTCACCGCCTCGGTCGATGCCAGCCTCCTGGCCGCGCACAGTCACGTGAGCGTCCGTCAGGCCAGCGCAGTGCTGTGTCTGCGGCATCCCCTCCGTTACCAGGCCACATCCCTGAGGCTCGCCCAGGACAGCGACTTCCGAGTACGGCGCGTACTCGCCCATGAAGCTGCCCAGGCAGGCATGGAAGGATCCGAATCGACCACTGCGATCTTGAACCTTCTCGCCCGCGACCCTCGCCACAGCATCCGCACAGCAGCCCACCCGAGAGCCTGAACGTAAGCTTGGCGTTTAACCTAGGCCGTTCACCTGACCCGCTGATCTTGGTTCGTTCCCGGGACAGCAGGGCGGCCGTTCTTCACGCTTCGAGGTGTCGAGCAACGTCGCGCGAAGGAACGGCCGCTGGTGAAGAGTCTCGCCGCTGAACAGTCCTCTGACGCCGCGTTGGGTGTCCTGTCCCACTTTCGTGTCCAGTTCTACGACTGCCTCTACACGCGGGCGGATGCGCTCTTCGAGCTCACCGACGCGGTGCTGTGCTCGGACGGCCCGGTGACGTCGCTGGTCGAGTTGACGCTCACGGCCGAGCACCGGCGTGGGCACGGAGCGATGTACGACGCGGTCAACCACGGCTGGCTGGAACCGCGCCGCCTGCGCAGGCTGCTGGCCTTCACGCCGCTGCCGCGTGCCGCTGACGGGCGGATCGTGCTCGCGGTGGATGTGAGCAACTGGCTGCGTCCTGACGCCCCCACGAGCCCGGAGTTGCTGTTCTGCCACGTCTAGGGGCGAGGCCGCAGCGCGGATCAGTTCATCCCCGGCTGGCCCTACTCCTTCGTCGCCGCGCTGGAGACGGGGCGCACGTCCTGGACGGCCGTGCTGGACGCGATCCGGCTGGGGCCGGCCGACGACGCCACCGCGGTGACCGCCGCCCAGCTGCGCGAGGTGGTCACCAGGCTGGTGCACGCCGGGCAGTGGCGGCCGGGCGATGCGGACATCCTCGTCGTGATGGACACCGGCTACGACGTCACCCGCCTCGCCTACGTCCTGGCCGACCTGCCCGTCGAGCTGGTCGGCCGGCTGCGCTCGGACCGGGTCATACTCCAGGATGCCGGCCCTCGCCGCTCCACCCCTCGTGGCGGGCAGCCCCGCAAGCACGGCGGCGTCCTGACCTTCTCCAAGCCGGAATCCTGGCACACCCCCGACCAGGCCACGGTGTGCGACACCACTCGCTATGGCACGGCCGAGGCCCTCGCCTGGGACCGAATGCATCCCCGCCTGCAGGCTCGTGGCCCCTGGCTCGACCACTGCGGTGAACTTCCCTTGATCCACGGCACGTTGATCCGGCTGAAGGTCGACCACCTGCCTGGCGACCGCGACCCCAAGCCGGTGTGGCTGTGGTCCTCGCGCACCGGCATGACCGGGGAAGACGTCGACCTGCGCTGGCAGGCGTTCCTCCGCAGATTCGATCTTGAACATACCTTCCGGCTGTTCAAGCAGACGCTCGGGTGGACCGTCCCCAAGGTCCGCGATCCGCACACGGCCGACCTGTGGACCTGGCTGATCATCGCCGCCCACACCCAGCTCCGCCTCGCCCGGCCCCTCGCCGAGGACCTCCGCCGTCCCTGGGAACGGCCCGCCGAGCTGCGCCGGCTCACCCCCGCCCGGGTCCGTCGGGGGTTCCGCCACCTCCGCGTGAAGACCGCCCGTCCCGCTGGCGTGCCCCAACCCTCCCGGCCCGGGCCAGGACGCCCACCCGGCTCGAAAAACCGCAGGCCAGCCCCACGTCACGAGCCTGGGAAGACCGTGAAACGAATCGAAACCCTCACCGAACACGTCCGCCTGAAACAGCAGCGAGGATAAAGATCAAG
>NZ_PGGW01000046.1 GCF_002794255.1 Streptomyces carminius | reverse complement strand
GGTGATCTCCGCCTCGGTGTGGCGTGGGGACTCTGTGTCGGCGGGGACGGTGGCCGCTTTGGTGCCCGTGGTCTGGGGCGACCGGACCGTGGTGGCCTACCTGCGTATCCGCAGGCGGTGACTCCTGTTCCCGGTGGGGGGTGGGCCGGTGCCTCGGTCCGCCCCCCACCGGGGCTGGCCGCCTCGGCGCGGCCGGGTTTCACCGTCCTGGTCGCAGCGGCATCACGGAGGCAGGGGATGACAAGCAGCACGGACCCGAGCAAGACACACGCGGTCTGCGGCCGCTGCGCGCCTACAAGGCGCGGGAGGAAGCCCCGCCGTCGGCGTTCGGGGCATGGCTGTCCGCTCCTGCCCTGCCGGTGGTGGGAGCGGCTGTACGGCGAAGCAGTGGCTGGATGCCCGGCCGCAGGCGCAGGTGCGCCCGCGAAAATCCGGCCGCCGACCCGGCCGGCCGAAGAGCGGGTTCTGGGCCGTGGGCGGCAGACGTGCTGGGCGGCCGGGACACCGGGTACGCACAGCGCCGGGCTCCGCGGCCGGCGTGGCCTGGCGGCCCCTTTCTCCGCCGGCCAGGTCGCATGCCGGTCCCGTCGCGTGTGTCCCGGCACGGCGTGCGTAGGCCGGCCGCGCATCGGGTCGGCGGCCTCCGCGCCTGCCGCCACCATGGGCAGCGCACCGGAGGAGGAAGGGCGCCTGCACCCGCGGGAGGGACGGCGTATGGCGGTCTGCCGGCCGCTGGCCGTGGCGCACCGTGGACATGCCGCCGTGGGCGAGTTCTCTTTGGCCCTTTGGCTCCCCGCGCTCGAAGGAGCCGGGAAGGCCCTGTCGGCGAACACCAGAGGCGGGGCCCCGCGAGGAGAGCGCACGTCGGGCGGGCAGACTGCGCGCCGCACCGCTGATCTGGCAGCCGGAGGCTCCGTCGGTTTTCAGCCATTGTGGGAAGGCGTACAGCGCGGGTGTGTGGCCACGCAAGAGTTCCTCCCTGGTTCGGGGGCAGCGGATGCTCTCTGAGAAACTCGACGTCCACCGCGCATGCCCTCGTGCGGCCAGGACGCAGCCGGCGCTTTCGCCCCCACCGTCTGCGGGTACCCCTCTTCCGGCCCGTGGCCGGTCCTCCCCGGCCGCGCCGGCGCCTCTGGTGTCGATCAGGATGCCGGCTGCCTACGCCGCCTTCTGCGCCCCTCGCCGGGATGTGTACACCCGCTATGTCGCGGTCCGGCTGGGCTGCCGCCAGCTGGGCGAAGAGCTGGCACAAGCGGCTCTCGGCGACTTGGCGATGGTGTGGTCAGAAGCTTTGCAAAGCGCATCACCAGCGGCGCTGGCGTGGAATCTGCTCAGGAGCCGGATCGCGGCGAGGAGTTCCTGCAGCCGGGGGAAGGGCCTGCATCGGGTGCTGCCGGCAGACCAGGCCGATGCGCTGACGCTGCGCTACCGCGTTGGCGTACCGCTGGGTCAGGCAGCCGATCTCCTCGGGATCAGCGACAGGGAAATGGCCGCCCTTGTCCGGACAGCGCTGCGGGGCCTGACAGACCCGGCCTGCATTTCCTGATGGCATATGCGCGGGTCCTAAAACCGGACCAACGGCACCTGTGAGGGTGTGCGCCGGCCTGCTGGAGAAAGCACCCGGGCGGCTGATTTGCCTCAGTTGGCTCACCCGAAGCGGCGGCGCAGGTGGCCCCGCGTACCCGGTGCTCCTAGCATGGGCGTCCTATCCGGCCAGTGAGTGCACAACTCACCGCCGAATACCGGATTGCGGGCAGGCCAAGGAGGCGCAGCATTCCTATCGACGTCAGCAAACCCAGCGTCGCCAGGATGTACGACTACTTCCTCGGCGGTACGGATAACTACGTGGTGGACCGGGAAGCCTGCGCCGAACTGCTGCGCATAGCGCCGAGCACAAAAGAGCTGGCCCTCAATAATCGGGCGTTTTTGATACGCGCTGTCCGCTATCTGGCGGCCGAGTGCGGTATCCGGCAGTTCATGGACTACGGATCAGGGCTGCCCACCCAGCCCAACGTGCACCAGATCGCCCACGAGACGGACAAGAACGCCCGGGTCGTCTACATCGACAACGACCCCATCGTCCTGGGACACGGTCGCATGATGCTGCAGGAAGACCCCGAGACGACAGCCGTCCTGGCGCAGGACATGCGGAACACCGACGCGATCTTCCGCAGCGCACAGGTGCAGCGGCTCATCCGCAACGAGCCGACCGCCGCGCTGTTCGTGTCGGTCCTGCACTGCATCCCCGACGAGGACGACCCCTGGCAGCTGGTCCGCGACGTGGCGCAGCGCCTGCCCTCGGGCAGCTACCTGGTGCTCTGCCAACTCGCCAGCGACGACGAGACGACAAGGAACGACACCACCCGCTTCATGCGCGATATCACCGGCGGCCGCTGGGGGCGGGTGCGGTCCGCCGAGGAAATCAGCCGCTACTTCGACGGCCTGGAACTGCAGAAAGCCAAGGAGCTCTGCGAGGTGTCACGGTGGTACCCCGATACTGAGGTGTTCCCGCGGCAGGCCACGGAGGAATGGATCGAGTACGGGGGAGTGGCCCGCATCCCCTAGCCCTTGCCGGACACCTTCTTGATGTAGTCCTCCAGCATCGCCATGGACTGCTCCTTGTCCGCGGCGATTGCCCACAGACCGTCCAAGGTCGCCATATGGGTCTCTACCGAATCGGTGTCGCTGACGTAGGTCCCGCCCTGGTTGTACAGCTCCAGGTACACGAGGTTGTCCCCGCACCCGGGAGGGAACTTCAGCAGCGTGATGGAGGTCGGCGCGCCCGCCGCCTGCGACATCGCAGCGAACGGCAGGATGCGAATGTGGACACGAGGCTTGTTCTCCGCGAGATTGTACAGGTGACGGAGCTGTCCGCGCATCACCTCCCGCCCTCCCAGCGCCTTGTTGAGCACGTTCTCGCTCACCAGGGCATAGAAAAAGGGGGAATCGGCCTCCTCCAGAAGAAGCTGACGCTGCCGGCGAAGCTCCTGCCGCCGCTGGATGGACTTCTTGTGCTCCAGGGCAAACTGCTCGCTGAACGGCTTCCGGAACGGCGCCTGTATGACGGCACGAGCGTACTCGGCCGTCTGCAGAAGTCCGGGGACGATGCTCTCCTCGTAGGAGCGGATCTCGCGCGCTGAGGCCTCCACGCTGAACAGCCGCTTGGCGTGCCCGGGAACGACGTCCCGGTACCCGGCCCACCACACCTTGCTCTGCCGGGCCTCGCGCACCAACTCGAGAAGCTGGCCCTGCTGGTCGTCGGGGACCTCGTAGAACTGCAGGAGGCCGGCCACCTTCTCTTCGTGGAGGGGAACCTTGGCCTGCTCGTACTTGCTCAGCATCGGGATCGAACTGAACCCATCCGCTTCCACCACCTGCTGCAGGGTGTATCCGCGCTCCTTCCGCAAGTGCCGCAAGTGCGTGCCCACAATGATGTCGGCCGTGGGCCTGGGGCTGGTGGGCTCGCCGTCACCGTCCGGGACGATCCGCAAGATCCGGTCAACCACCCTGACTCCTCATATGCCGTCGATGCGGATCGACCTTATCCCGGCGCGGAGGAGCCGGGGTGGCTCGCGAAAGCACCGACCGACTAATTTTGGACAACCATTCGATCGAACTCCCCCTTGCGTGCACCGTCCAGGAAGGCGTCTACCTCCGAACAGGTGAACACCAGGGCCGGTCCGTCAGGGAACCGGGAGTTGCGGAAGGCCACCTGCCCGTCCTCCAGCCGTGCAATTTCAACGCAGTTCGCGTAGGAGTCGCTTGCCGACGCCTTCACCCAGGTAACGCCCTCGAGTGCATCCGCTGCCATACCGTTGCCATCCCTCATCGCCAAACCCTGCTTTCATAGTGTCTGACCTGCACTGCCCTATCTGGATGCAGGCCGCCTTGCCGGATAGCCCGGGCCGCCTGTACGGCCGTACAGAGGAGGCCGTGAAATTTCACAGAGCGCCAGAGCGGGAAGATCTTAACCGTGAGCAGCGGCTACTGCCGTCCCCTGAAAGAGCGTTCTCTTGGAAAGATGAGCTAGGAAAATATGTTCGAGCGAACGCGCGACCCCTGCCGCTGCATCCGGGGAGAAAAATGGCCAGAGTGGTGGCGGTGGTGTGTGGGTGGCGCACCACGGCGGAGGTGCCCGGTTGCCCGCAGGACTCGGACCCATCGCTGCTCCAGTTACCCAACGGCGGCCGCGTGGGCCCGCACTACCCGGCACTTCCGTCTGCTGCTGCGGACGCAGACCGTCAGCTTCCTGTCGTCCCTCGGTGTTTTTTGCAAAACCCTCCTTGCAATTGCCATCGCCTTCGTAGTCGGCATGGTGACCGCTGACATCGAAGGTGTCCGCATCTCCGCTCTCCTGCCATCTCACGCCACTCGCTACGTTCGGGCCACACGTGCTGAGAACAGCCCTCTGGTGAAAACCACGCACCAAAGCCTCCCGCTCCGCCCTTCCCTGGTCGGGCAGAGCTTTATTGAGAGCGTGACTGCGCTTTTCCGAGCCGGTTTCCGGCTGTGGCCGCCAGTTGCGGGGGAGAATGTCGGTCAGATCCTGATGTTTATCTCGGTATTGGGCAGTTTCCCCGGGTGCTCGCGATGTGAACGGTGATAGCCGCTGCCGGGTGGCAACGTCCGCAGCTCTCTCACCGAGTGAGGAGGCCCTCAATGCCGGTGATTATGATTGTATGTCGCATAAATACAGATAAGTCTTAGCTTTATCGTAGATCGGCGCCGTGTATTCAGTGAGTGGGACAGGGGGGAGGTCACAAGAAGATCACTAAGCTCTGTGATCTTCTTGTGGAGAAAGTGGGAGCAGCGTAAGAATCTCTCGCCGAAGATCATTCTCTGGGGGGCTTGTTGTGCGCGCTGCGCGTCCACTTGTCATCGCTGCTGCCTTTGTGATGGCTGTCCTGACCGGTACGGAGCACGCCGCCATGGCAGCGGGCCAGTGGAACCGTGATGCCGTCAACGAACCGGGCGACAGGCCGGACCAGCGGTGGGGGTCGGCCGACCGGCGTGGGCACAAGGCCGCGCGTGAGGACACCGCAGCGGTTGCCGCGGGCGGCCGGAAGGGCGCCCTCGAAGCCCCCGGACAGCTTCCGCTCGAGCAGCGGATGACGAGTGACGAGCTGGGAGACACCTCTCGGGAACCCGAGCCCAGTCCCGTGGAGGAAACCGAAGCCCCCGCGCCCGGGGTGCGGGGCTTCGACGAGAAGGCCAGCAAGGAACTGGCCGGGGAGCGCGGTGAGCGGCAGCGCACGTTCCGCAACGAGGACGGGACGTACACCACGCGCTACTACAACGAGCCGGTGAACTACCGCGGCAAGGACGGACGCTGGAAGGAGATCGACCCCACGCTCGTCCGTCCCGGGGGCACGGGCACCATGAGCGCCGAGGACGACGGATGGGAGACCCGCTCCACGGAGGCGGAGATCAGCTTCGCCGCCCGTGCGGACGCGAACCCGCTGGTCCGGATACGCGTGGACGAGGCACACACGGTCGGATACTCCCTCGAGGGCGCTGCCGCGGTGGGAGGACAAGCCGACGGCGACACCCTCACCTTCCCGGGCGTGCGGCAGTCGGCGGACCTGGAACTGGCCGGGACCGGCGACTCGGTCAAGGAAACGCTGGTCCTACACGACGGGAGTGCACCAACAGAGTGGCGCTTCCCCCTGGAATCAGCCGGGCTCACCGCCGAGCTCGACGAGCACGGCAGTGTCGTCTTCAAGGACACGAGCGGCGAGCCACGGGCCTGGATGCCCCAGGGCTGGATGGAGGACGCGAACGTCGACGAGCGCTCGGGACAAGGGGCGGTCTCCGACGGGGTGCGCTACCGCCTGATCCAGGAGGGCGATCGGCAGATCCTCGTCGTCTCACTCGACGAGGAGTGGCTGACCGCCCCCGAGCGGACGTTCCCGGTGCGGGTGGACCCGTCGGTGACGGCGGTCACGGCGTCGTCCGGCACCTACGTCCAGTACCCGTACAACACCAACTTCTCCACCGACACCGTGCTCAAGGCGGGCACCTACGACGGCGGCAGCCACAAGGCAGCGTCGTTCCTGCGCTTCTCCGGCGTGGGATCCTCACTGAAGAACGCCTGGGTGATCAGCGCGAACCTGGCGCTGTACAACACCTGGTCCTACTCGTGCACCGCACGGCCGGTGACGGTGCATCCGATCACCGAGAACTGGTCCGAGAGCACCACCAGCAAGTACCCGGGACCCTCGACCGGGGCCGCGCTGGGCTCGAAGAGCTTCGCCCACGCCTGGCGCCCCTCGGGGACGACCACCTGGTCGTGCGCGCCCAAGTGGGAGAGCATCAAACTGGGCTCGGCCGGCCGCAAACTGGTCGACGACTGGACCCACGGCCGCAAGAAGAACTACGGCCTGGCGGTGAAGGCATCGACCTCCGACTCCCGCGGCTGGAAGCAGTTCGGATCGGACGACTACCCGAACGGCAAGCCCAGCCTGGACGTGACCTGGACGAAGTACGGCGCCACCTACAAGCCCGGCGCCCTGACCGCACCGGTGACCGCCACCTCCGAAGGCACCCAGAAGATCACGGTCACCAACCAGGGCCAGGAGACCTGGCCCAAGGCCGGCAAGTACAAACTCCGCTACAGCCTGTACGACTCCCAGGGAAAGGAGATCACCGACTCCTCGCTCCGGCGGTACACCGAGATGCCGCAGGACATCTCCCCCGGGGAGAGCGTGACGCTCGACGCGAAGATCGCACCGCTGGCACCGGCCACCTACACGGTCGTGTGGACCATGACCGACTACGGCGTAAGCCTGTTCACCTCCGCCGGCGTGCCCGGCTCGGCGGTCAGGCTCTCCTCGGTCAACATCCCGCCGCAGCTGACGGCGGCGGCACCGGGCGGCGGCGTGGTGCTGGACTCCCTGACCCCTGCGCTGTGGGCGCGGGGCAGGGACTCCGACCACTACCCGAGCGATGACCTCGAGTACACCTTCGAAATCTGCGAGGTCGAGGGCAGCAACGCCCGGAAGAACTGCCGCAAGGGCACACGGAGCACCGACCAGCAGTGGTCGGTACCCAGCGGCTGGCTGTCCTGGGACAAGAACTACGCCTGGTACGCCTACGTCTACGACGGCAAGGACACCTCCACCCGCCCCAACCCTGCGCTCTTCACCACCCAGGTGCCGCAGCCCGCGGTGACCGGCCACCTGGGAGGCGACAGCGGCCGTGAGTTCGGCGCCCGCTCCGGGCACTACACCACATCGGCCACTGACGCCGCCCTCTCCACGGTGGGCCCGCAACTGGCCGTCGACCGCACCTACAACTCCCTCGACCCGCGGACGGACACCGCCTTCGGCGCCGGGTGGACCACCCGCTGGGACATGCACGCGGCCAAGGAGAGCACCGGAGACGTCGTGGTCACCCTGGCCGACGGCTCCCGGGCGAGGTTCGGCCGCAACGCGGACGGCAGCTACGCCGCGCCGCCCGGCGCGACACTCACCCTGACCGCCGTGACCGGCGGTGGATGGGTGCTGCGGGACAACACCGCCGCCACCTACACCTTCGACACCAGCGGACGCCTCACGAAGATCACAGACGGTGCGGGCCGCGAGCAGCTCCTGACCTACACCGACGGGAAGCTGACGGCGGTGCGGGACGCGCTCTCGGGCCGCTCCCTGTCCTTCACTTGGACCGGCGGCAACGTCGCCGCAGTGACCACCAGCGCGATCGGCGCCGAAGAACCCGGCCTGACCTGGACCTACAGCTACTCCGACGGCCGACTGGTGAAAGTCTGCTCACCGGAGTCGGAGACCGAGTGCACGGTGTACGAGTACGGTGACGGGTCGCTGTACCGCAGCGCGGTGCTGGACCGCAGCCCGGTGTCGTACTGGCGGCTGGGCGAGAGCGAGGGCTCGACGGCCCACAGCGAAGCACCCTCGCGCACGGGCCTGAACCAGGCCCAGTACCTCGACGTCCAGCGCGGCGTGAGCGGTGCCCTGTCGGGGACGAGCGACACGGCCGTCCAGTTCAACGGCACCGACTCCCATATCGAGCTTCCCTCGAACACCTTCCGCGCCACCTCCTTCCCGGCCGTTGAGATGTGGTTCCGCACCCAGACCGCCGGCGTGCTGCTCGGCTTTCAGAACGAGGAGCTGGGGAGCAAGCCGACCTCGTGGCAGCCGGTGCTGAACATCGACGGAAGCGGGAAGCTGCGCGGTGAGTTCCGCCAGCTCGGCGTATCGGGCGCGGAGGCACCGATCACCTCGGTCCAGGCGGTGACCGACAATGCCTGGCACCACGTGGTGCTGACGGCGACGGCGACGGGGCAGGCGCTGTATCTGGACGGGGCGAAGGTCGGCTCCCTGGAAGGCGCGCTCACCGACCAGTCCCGTGGCTATGCCTACCTCGGCGGGGGTTACGCCAGCGAGAGCTGGATGGGCCTCCCCCAGGGCACCTACCGCTTCACCGGCGACATCGACGACGTGGCGGTCTACCACCGCCCGATGGACGCGGCCACGATCGCCGAACACTACGCACTGCGGCAGGCGAGCGGGCAGCTGACGAAGGTGACACTGCCCTCCGGCCGGGTGCACGCCACGGTCGCCTACGACCCCGTGACCGGCAGGATCAAGGAGACCACCGACGACAGCGGCGGGACCTGGAAGGTGTCCGACCACTCCTACTCCTCGGCCTCCGCCACCTACGCGGACGCCGTGCGCGCCACCTCCCCGACAGGCTACTGGCGCCTGGGCGAGCGATCCGGCGCCGTGGCGGCGAGCGAGACCGGCGAGGACACGAACGGCTCCTACCTGGACGCCGTACGGCTCGGAGGCGAGGGCGTCTTCGCCGACGGCGACGACACCTCGGCCGTCTTCAACGGCGACACCGGGCAGAGCGCCGTGGAGGTGCCCACCGAAGCGCTGGGCACCAACGCCGCGATGTCGATCGAGCTGTGGTTCAAGGGCACCGAGCCCGGTGTCCTGGTGACCACGCAGAACGCCGAGCTGGGGGAGACCCCGACCGGCTGGCGGCCGATGCTGCTGATCGACCCGGACGGCAAGCTGCGCGGCCGTTTCCAGCCGGGCGACTCCACCATCCTCTCGCAGAAAGCGGTCACCGACGGCAAATGGCACCACGCCGTTCTCGCGGGTGACGCCGAGGCACAGGCCCTGTACCTCGACGGCGTGTACCAGGGAATGCTGGCAACGGGCGTGGGTACCGTGCGCCACTCCCATACCTACATCGGAGGCGGCTACGCGTCCAGCGGCTGGGACGGCCAGGCCGGCGGCTACCGGAACTTCACTGGCCAGATCGACGAGGTGGCGTTCTACGACACCACACTGGTGGCCTTCCGGAAATCCAGCTCAGGCTCCTACACGCCGGACCTCTTCGACACCGGCAAGATCACCAGCCACTACCAGGCCCGTTCCACCCTGGTCGCCGGCAGCGGCGACGACTACCGCGGCAGCGTGATGGGCAACGGCCCGGCAGCGTACTGGAGACTCGGCCAGACCTCGGGCGCCACCATGAACAGCGAGATCGCCGCTCACGACGGCGACGCCACCTACCACGCGGACGACGGAACGCCCCGGTACTCCCAGCAGGGCGTCACGGGCGTCTTCGGAACCGGGGACGACCGAGCTCTCAAACTCGGCTCGGGCGGCCATGTGGAGATGCCGGGCGACCTCCTGGCGGGAACCGCGGAACCGACCGTGGAGCTGTGGTTCCGCACGCGGACACCCAGTGGTGTGCTGCTGGCCTTCCAGAACGCTCCGCTCGGCCAGAAACCGACATCGTGGCAGCCGGTGCTGAACATCGACGGAAGCGGGAAGCTGCGCGGTGAGTTCCGCCAGTCCGGTGTGGCGGGTGCGGAGGCACCGATCACCTCGGTCCAGGCGGTGACCGACAACGCCTGGCACCACGTGGTGCTGACCGCCTCGGCAACCGGGCAGACGCTGTACCTGGACGGGGCGAAGGTCGGCTCCCTGCAAGGCGAGGTCTCCGACCAGTCGCGTGACCACGCCTACCTCGGCGGGGGGTACGCCAGCGAGAGCTGGATGGGCGTCCCCCAGGGCACCTATCACTTCACCGGCGAGATCGACGAGGTGGCCGTCTACCGCCACCACCTCACGGCCGACCAGGTCGCCGCCCACTACCGGGCCCAGACGGAGACGGGCACCTCCTCCCTGAGCACCACCGTCACCGTCACCGACCCACTGGGCCGCACCACCAGCACCACGCACGACGCACTGCGCGGCCAGCGCCTGCTGTCGTCCACCGACGCGGACGGCGAGGTGACCAGCTACGCCTACGACACCGGCGGCTTCCTGCACACCGTCACCGACCCCAACGGCCACACCACGATCACCGGACACGACGCACGCGGCAACACGGTCTCCCGCACCACCTGCCGGGACGCCGACTCGTGCTGGACCTCCTTCAGCGAGTACCACCTCAACGAAAGCGACTCGCTCGACCCCCGCAACGACAAACCGCTCGCCGTACGCGACGCCCGGTCCAAGGACCCCTCGGACAACCGGTACCGGACCGCTTTCACCTACACCGCCCTCGGCCTGCCCGCCACCACCGAGCTCGCCGACGGCCGCACCTCCACCACCGCCTACACCACCGGCAGCGAGGCGGCCGTGGACGGCGGCACGGTCCCGGCCGGGCTGGTGGCCAAGGAGACCACCCCCGGCGGCGCGGTCACCGAGTACCGCTACCACGCCAACGGCGACCTGGCGAAGACCGTCGCCCCCTCGGGCCTGGTCACCGAGCACACCTACGACGGGCTGGGCCGGAAGACCTCCGAGACGCAGATCCCGGACAGCCACCCGGACGGGGTGACCACGGCCTACACCTACAACTCCCTGTCCCGGGTGGTCACCGAGACCGGCGCCGGGGTGGAGAACGAGATCACCGGCACCACCCACCGCGCCCGCATCACACGCTCGTTCGACGCGGACGGCAACCTGCTGACCGAGACCGCCGAGGACACCACCGGCGGCGACGCCCCGCGCACCACCACCTACCACTACGACACCCACGGCCTGAACGACAGCATCACCGACCCCGAAGGCAACACCACCACCTTCGGCCACGACCCCCTGGGCAGGGTGGTCAGCGAGACCGACGCCTCCGGCACCACCTACACCCGCACCTACACGGCGACCGGACGGCACAAGGAGACGGCCCTGAAGGACTGGACCGGCCACCCCTCCGGCGGGACACGCGACCTGATCCTGGAATCCCACGCCTACGACCCGGCGGGCCGCCTGGCAGCCACCACCGACGCGATGGGAGCCACCACCGCCTACACCTACTTCGACGACGGCCTCCTCGCCACCGTCACCGCCGAGCAGGTCACCCAGGCCGACGACAGCAGGCGCGACATCGTCCTGGAGGCCAACACCTACGACGGCGCGGGCCACCTGACCCGGCAGGTCACCGACGGCGGCACCAGCACACGGACGGTCGCGGTCGACGCGACCGGACGCGTCACCCGCGAGGTGTTCGACCCCGACGGGCTCGACCGCTGGACCGAGTTCGAGTACGACGCCGACGACCGGCTGCTGACCCTCTCCCGGCCCGTCACCGCACCGGCCGACGGCGTGTCGGCCATGACGTTCGAGCCCTACTACGAGCAGACCTACACCTACGACACGGCCGGCAACGTCCTGACCGAGGAGATCGACGGCGGCCTGGGCACACGTCTGACCCGGCACACCTACGACCAGCGGGGCCTGCGCACCTCCACGGTGACGCCGCGCGGCACCGCCGACGGAGCCGAGGCGACCGCCCACACCACCACCTACCGCTACGACGCCCTGGGCCGCCTGGTGGAGCAGACCGCGCCGCCGGTGAAGACCGAGAAGGAAGGCACACCAACCACCACGGTCAGACCGGCCGTCCTGACGGGCTACAACACCTTCGGCGACGTCACCGAGACCCGGGACGCCAACGGCGCGATCACCCGGACCACCATCGACAAGCTCGGCCGGACCACCGAGATGACGCTGCCCGACTACACACCCCCGGGCGGCACGAAGATCACCGCGGTGTCCGAAACCAACTACGACGGGCTGGGCCGGGTGAGCACCGAGACCGACCCGCTGGGCCGCACCACCCGCTACGCCTACGACCAGCTGGGACACCTGACCAGCAAAACCGATCCACCGGCCGGCACCCCCGAACTGCCCACCCTCCAGCAGGAGCGCTTCGGCACCCTCGACACCCAGGACACCGGCCCCGACGGCGGCGGGATCTCCCGCTACACCTGGACCCCCACCGGGCTCCGGCTCTCGGCCACCGACCCGACGGGAGCGCGGACAGAGGCCACCTACGACGAACTGGGCCGCCAACTCACCGCCACCGTGATCGAGCGCCACCCCGAACCGCGCAACCTGACCTCGCGCTTCGCCTGGGACGACGCGGGCAACCAGGTCTCCTCCACCACCCCTGCGGGCCGCACGACCACCGCCACCTACAACGCGGCGGGCGAAGTGCTCACCGCCACCGACCCGGCAGGCGGCACCACGCGGTTCGCCTACGACGCCCTCGGCCGCACGATCGAGACGGTCGACGCGACCGGACGGCGCAGCACCACCGGCTACGACGTGCTGGGCAACATCACCTGGCGCGACGACCACGGCACCGGAAACAGCATCCTGCGCAGCACGTACGCCGAATACGACGCGGACGGCAACCAGACCTCCGTCACCTCGGCCACCGGTGCGACGACCACCTTCGCCCACGACGCGCTGGGCCGGATGACCCGGCAGACCGAGCCGGTCGCCGACGGCGAGTCCATCACCACCACCTTCGGCTACGACGCGGCAGGCAACCGCACCCGCCTCACCGACGGCCGGGGCAACACCACGGTGTACACCTTCACCCCCTGGGGACTGCCCGAGTCCACCGTCGAACCGTCCACCACCGCCCACCCGACGGCCGCCGACCGCACCTGGACCACGGTCTACGACGCCGCCGGACAGAGCGTGGCCACCGTGCTGCCCGGCGGCGTCGAGCGCCGGCGCACCTACGACGGCCTCGGCCGCCTGGTGAAGGAGACCGGCACCGGCGCGGAGGCATGGACGACCACCCGCACCTTCACCTACGACCTGGCGGGCCGGATGACCACCGCCGGCACCGACGACCTGACCGTCCAGAACACCTACACCTACAACGACCGCAGCCAACTGCTGACCACCGGCGGCCACGGCGGCACCTCCACCTACACCTACGACGCCGACGGCAACATGACCGAGCGCACCGACGCCCGGAACACCACCATCTACGGCTACGACAGCGCCGGACGCCTGGACTGGCTGTGGGACGAGGCCACCGGCAACGACATCTGGTACGAGCACGACGCCGCAGGCCGCCCCACACTCCAGCAGTACGCGACCCAGCCGGAGGGCTCCACCACCTGGACCGAATCCGCCCGCCGCACCTACACCTACGACGACCTCGGCCGCCTGACCGACGACAAGATCACCAACCCCGACGGCACCCAGACGACCGCGGCCACCACCTACGGCTACGACCTGGACAACCGGCTCACCACCAAGACCACCACCGGGCTCGCCGGAGCAGGCACCGACACCTACGGCTACGACCAGGCAGGCCGGCTGACCTCCTGGACCAGGGGAGACACCACCACCGCCTACGCCTGGGACCCGGCCGGCAACCGCATCCGCGCCGGAGGGGCAACCGCCGTCTACGACCAGCGCAACCGCCTGACCACCGACGGAACGGCCACCTACGGCTACAGCCCGCGCGGCACCCTGCGGACGGTCGACGACGGCAGCGGCACCCCGCGCACCCTGACCTTCGACGCCTTCGAACGCAAGATCACCGACGGCGACACCACCTTCGCCTACGACTCACTCGACCGCATCACCCAGCACGGCGAGACCCCCTTCACCTACGACGGAGGCTCCAACAACCTCACCTACGACGGCACCACCGTCTACAGCCGCACCCCCAACGGCGCACTGCTGGCCACCAGCGACGGCACCACCGCACGCTGGGCCATCACCGACCAGCACACCGACCTGGTCGCCACCCTCTCCGCCGACGGCACCCAGGTCACCGGCTCCCGCTCCTACGACCCCTTCGGCACGGTCACCGCCACCGACGGCACCAACCCGGCGGTCGGCTACCAGTCCGGCTGGACCGACCCCGACACCGGCGACGTCAACATGGCCGCCCGCTGGTACCAGCCCGGCACCGGCACCTTCGCCTCCCGCGACACCTGGCAACTCGACCCCACCCGGTCGGCGCAGCGGGCCAACCGCTACTCGTACGGGTTCGGCTCCCCGCTCAACGGCACCGACCCCACCGGCCACATCCCCATCCCGATCGCCATCGGTGCGATCGCCGGCTGGAACGCGCTCGGCTGGGGCACCGCCATCACGATCTCCATCGGCGGCGGCGCTCACGTGGCCGACAAGTGGATGAGATCGAACTCGGGAGGCCTGAAGGGCACCTACGGCCAGTCCTACTCCCACCCATGGGCTGGCTCTCACGGATCCACCGCCGCAGCTGTCCGAGCCCAGGCCCAGGCTGCCTCCTGGTCCGCGCACAACGCCGCCGTACGAGCGGCCCAGGAGGCGGCACGCCGGTCGGCACTGAGAGCGGCACAGCGGAACCGACCAGGCGGGGGAGGCTACTACCCGCGTGGAGGGGGCGGCTACTACTCCGGAGTCGGAGGCAACGGAGCACTGCTCGGCATCGTCGCCGCAGCCGGTGCGACCGTGATCAAGCCCCCGGCACCCCCGCAGAACCCCAACCGCGGAAAGAACCCGGTCCCGGCTCCCGCACGCCCGACACCCAAGCCCGACTGGGATCCCGGCTCCGGCAGGTGGAAGCCCGGCAAGGGCTGGGACAAAGTTATCGGCACACTGGAAGTACTGGACCTCGTCGACAGCGGCCGGTTCGGCCCGGACCAGGCTCCCGATGCCCACCCGGCACCCGGTACCGACCCCGGTATCGGCAGCGATCATGACAGCTCCGGAGATTGTCGGGGAGCATGGGGAGGTTGGCGAAAATACGGGCCGGTCGACCCGAAGCACGGAAATCGGGCCACGGGCATCGAAGCATGCCTCGACAAGGCGTTCCTCGATGCCAACTCGGGCACCAGCACCAAGGTGTCCAAAGTGGCTCCTCCGGCTTACACGTGGGCAGCTATCTATGCCTCGGGAAAGGGGAACCGCCCCGCCAAATTCTGGCGCAACGCCTGTCATCTTCTTGGTAAGCAGTTGAGCGGTGACGGCCTTCGTCACGAGAATCTGGCAACGTGCTCCCGGTCGGCCAACGCGGAACCGATAGATCCTAGGGATCCCGGCCAGAGTCCCAATATGGTGTTCTATGAGAACCAGGTGAGGGATGCGGTAGAGATCGGCCAGGTGGTCCATTACAAAGTTACTCCCATATACGAGGGAGACCGGGTGGTTCCCGTCGAATTCCGCATGCAGGCGCGCGGGGTGACTGCACACGGAACACCGGGAATTAGTTTCGACAAGCATGTGAAAAATATCATGTACGGTGTGAACGACGGAAAATCTCACAACCTGGGCCGAGAGGTCCCGGAGGGGTACTGGGAATGAGGAACAACGTTGAGCGGCTGTCTGATCTGTTGACCGTGTTTGGTGGGGACGCAGGGGACAACGTTGACTGGGAAGCGATCAAGTCCTGCTACGGAACGGACTTCCCGGAGGACTACAAAGAGTTTGTTCGCTTGTTCGGTAACGGGACCATCGAGGGGATGATCGGAATCAGGATTCCGGTTGCGACCAGCGATCCGATGATCAGGCGAGTGGCTCCTCTGCCTGCTGCGGCGCTTGCGAGCTCGAATCTTGACAGGTGGGCCGAGCCGAGTCTGGCGAGCCTCTACCGGCTTGATCAGATTCTCGTATGGGGGGAAACTGACAGCGCCGACACGCTCGGATGGATAGCGAAGGACCAGAATCCCGAAAAGTGGCCGTTGGCTGTGTACGAGCGGGGTGATGGAGTCTGGAAAATTTATGACTGTGGAATGGTCGAGTTTCTTGTGAAGCTATTGCAAGAAGAGTTCACAGAGTGCCCCATTAGCGACACGTCTCTCATGGGGATCACAAATCCCCGGTTTCTGCACGACAGAGAGGAGGAGCGCCTCGCGGAGCAAGGTGTTTATCCATGGCGCGAGGAATGAGGCCTGCTCATCACAGGTCCATACGCCGGCGGCACACCGTGGCCGCCTCCGCTGCGGCTGCTGGACTGAAATTTATCCGTGATCTCGGGAACTTTTCTGTCGCGCGGCGAAGGCGTAGTCTGGTTTCGTTCCTTGGTGGCGCTGGCGGGTTTCGTGCGAGGTGAGGTAACCCCACTGGGGGTGCCTGCGCAGGCGCCTGCGGTTGTAGTGGGTCTCGATGAAGGTGAAGATGCCGGACCACGCACTGCCTCAGTGTCCTTTGAGATGAGGGTAAATGGAGTGAGCAAAGATGGCAGTCCGGGCATCACCTTCGATGAGGGCGCCCCCCACTCGCTGTATAGTCGCAGATTCAATTATTGGCGAAATCTGGGTACCGTGACCCGAAATGGGGCTCCATAACCCATTGGAGGGGTGTGAAGTGACCGACGGGCCATGCGGGCGGAGCGCGGTCACTGCGCTGCGATCCGTCCTTGCTCCGGATGCAGGTGCGGACGAGGGTGTCGATTGGGAGGCTCTCTCTGCCGCCTGGGGCTTCCGCTTCCCGTCCGACTACATGGCTTTCATGGAGTTCTATGGGGCGGGCGGTATCAGCGACTCCCTTGAGGTGCTGCGCCCCCTCGGCCCTGACCGCATGGACGTTGACGGCATGGCTACGGAGACGGCGAACGCGCGTGATCAGCGGCCGCCGGACTCAGCCGCCGGTGGGGCTCCATGCGTCGTCGGCACAGCAGAAAGCGTCGTCGCCTGGGGCGTGACGTCTGCGGCCGATGTGCTCTGCTGGCTGGCTTCCCCAGCCGATCCGGACCAGTGGCCGGTTGCCGTGCTGCGGCCGAGCCTGGTGTCCCGATGGACTGTTCACCCCGTTGGCATGGCCGAGTTCCTGCGCCGATTGCTCGCGGGCGAGTTCGACAGCTGCCCACTCAGCGACACCACGCTGTGGCAGGCGGGCACGGGACAGTTCCTGCACTGGCGCGAGGAGAAGCGCTTGCTGGCAGAGGGCATCGACCCATGGACGGGTGAACCGGACCCCTACGCAGGCCTGCAGTTCGACGACTGACGCAACACCCGGAGCTGCCTGCCCGCGGTTGAGGGCTGGGGTAGCGGGCGGGGTGGTTACCAGAGGGCGGTGACCCATTCGGGGTGGTCGATGAAGGGGTTGCGGTTGTGCTGGTAGCGGTCGTGGATGAGCTGGTTGCGGCGTTCTTCGAAGGCGTCGGGCGGGTCCTGCTGGTGCCACTGCTTGAGCACGGACAGCCGGCCGTGCAAGGGGACGGAGCCGTTGCTGACCTGCTCGTTGAGTTCCAGGTCGGGGTGGCCGTCGCCGCCGTCGTAGCGCACGGCCATGTAGAAGATCATGCGGGCGACGTCGCCCTTGACCGCGTCGCGGGGTTCGAAGGAGTCGGCGTCGGTGCGGTTGCCGGGCGCCTCACCGACCGGGGTGCCGCCGTTGTCGAAGTCCTTGTTGCCGCGGGTGGAGTTCACCGACGCGTCGGTGGGGCGCAGGTGGTGCAGGTCGGTGCCCGGACCGGTGGCGGTGCCGAAACCCCCGTGGGACTTGGCCCACACATGCTCACGGTTCCACTCGTCCGCGCCGCCGCCATGGGTGTTCTTGGACTGGGAGCGGCCGGTGTACAGCAGCACGACGCTGGCCGGGTCGGCGGGGTCCTCGTCGGTGGTCTTCAGCGCGTCCCACACCTGGCGATAGGAGAGCGTGGACTGCTCGCTGATGAGCGCGTGCAGGGCGCTTCTCAGCGCGGGACCGCTCTTGCCGGCCACCGCCTGGTAGTAGTCCCCCGCCGTCTGGGCGGCAGGCGGCGGGGGAGCGGCAGCTGCCGGGAGGAGGCCGGCGGTGCAGGCGAGCGCGGCGGCCGCGGCGAGCAGAGCCGGCACGCGGGCGGCGGGCAGAGGGTGCGGCATGGGGCGGGACGTCCCTTCTCCAGGGGGCTCCCGCAGGGCGGCAGGAGCAGCGGATGGGGCGTGCGGATCGGCAGCACCCTCCCACAGGGCCGGTCACCAGCGCATGAACACCAGCCGACCCCCACACAACGGGGCAACGGACACAGCCCTTGCCCGATGGGCATGTCGCCGGGGGCTGGCACTGAACCGGACGGGCCGCACCGGAGTGGGACGCAGCTTTGTCGGCTGGAGTAGGGCAGGCAGCAGCATCGGGAAACCGGCGGCGCCGGAATCCGGCCGACTGGTATGCGCGCCGGCGGCAACCAAGGGCGATGTCATTGAGTCCGTCGTGCTGTCGGGGGCGGTACCGCCGGTACACGGCACGCGGGGGCGGCCCCGGCAGCAGGGGGTGGTGCTCGCCGGCCGCGGCCGCGGCACGTAGGGGTGCCTGGTCCGCGAACCGGGCGTGCGAGTGGTGAGCGCCCGCCACAGCACCGAGCCCGGCATCGGCCTGGGCAGCTGGCGGTGGAGGGCTCGAGTGCGTGTTCGCGCTGCCGTATCACTTCCGCCGGGCCCGGGCATTGGCCAGGACGTGCCGCTCCCGATGGATGTCCGCGGGCCGCCGGCCGCGCCCGTGGGCCTTGGTGCACTGTGGCCGGGGCCCGTCTGTCGGCCACGGCAGCGGTCCGCCCACGGGGCTGTCCGCCGCGGTCGGGCTGCCTGGCCTGGAGTGCAGCCGGGGCGTCGTGTCTTGGTACGTGGCCGACTCGGGGAAGAGCGTCTTGATGTCGAGTGGGCGCGGCGGTGTCGTCCTGACCATGGGCACGCTCCTGGACGTCGGTGGCGGCTGGCACTCTGTTTTCCTTCGGGACAGCGCTACCAGGAGCCGTGCATGGGAACGTGGGGGACCGGTCCGTTCGACAGCGACCGCGCCGCGGACTTCGTCGATGAACTCGAAGGGCTCCCTCCTCAGCAGGTCGTTGACCTGCTTGAGCGGGCGTTGCAGCAGGTGGTGGGGGGCAGCGCGCGCGTGGGTGGCGGGGACGGTGTCGAAGCGGTGGCCGCTGCGGCTCTCGTTGCGAGCACGGTCGCGAACAGCCAGATCACCATCGACCCCGAAGACGCCCCGGGGGAACCGCTGCCTGAACTGCCGGCAGCGCTGTATGTCTTGGCCTGCCAGGCGCTGCACCGTGTCCTCTACGACAGGGCCGGGCTGGTGACAGGCTGGGGAGACCGCGCCGACGCGGATCGATGGCGCCATGAAGTACAGCAGATCCTCCAGGTCCTCGACACGGCGGTGCAGAACCCACGGTGACTTCGTCACGGTAACCGAGCCGGCACCCCCCCGCAGAGCAGCAAAGCCACGTTCCCGCGCGTCGGCGTGCGGCGGAAACACGCAACCGCCTACGGCCGTGTGTGCTCGGTGCTCGTGCCGTCGGCTCCCGGGCTGGGGTGGAGCGGGGGCCCTATCTCTTTGGTCAAGGTCGTGGGCCAGGATGGCGGCATGGCGACCTGGTTCCGCACCTACTACGAGGACGAAGATCTGTGGCTGTATTTCGAGGCCGATGACGAGGGCTGGGCGGTGCGACAAGTTGAGGTCCGGGGGCGGGATTCACGACCGGTGACGGCAGCCTCTCTGGAGGAAGTGCTGCACTTGCGTGATCATGCCGATCTTGCAGCGATGGGCCGCTATGAACGGCAGTACGGCGTCCTTGCCGAAGGCCCCATGGACGGCTGGCAGGACCAGCCGCAGGCGGCCGAGATCTCCGCGGAGGAGTTCGAGAGGCTGTGGGCTGAAGCACGGCAGGCTCTCGGCAATTCAGCTTGATCTGACGGATTGGGGTTCGCAGAAGGTTCCGTCGCGGAGCATCGCGAAGAGGACGACAGCCTCGGCCCCCCGCCAGGGCCTGAGCAGCAGGCGACTCGTCTCGAGTGCAACCTCGCTGTCCGGCGCGCCAACTGTCATGACAGCGACCATCTCACGGGCGAACGCGCTGTCGTGCCACGGGCACCGTCGGTCCTGCTGATCGTGGGCGCTCGAAATGCGGGCCACCCGGGACCGGGCCGTGACCCCGGTCTCAGGGACGGGCGGGCCAGAAGCGCACTGTGTAGCGTTCGATGCGGCGCGGCACCCCTACCGTGGCGAGGCGGGCGGTCTGTGAGCGGCCCGCGGAGAACACCTGCACCTTCCACCGCCTGCCGCGGGCACCCAGCTCCAGGATCTGCCTCGCGCTGCCCGCGATGACCTCGAGGGACAGCCGCCCGGTTGGGGAGAAGATCTCCGCCTCACCCCACGCCTCCCACTCCCCGTCCTCGTTCGTGTCCGGCGGGGGCTGGTCGTCCCAGACTTCGGCCACCAGCACCGCGGTGTGGGTGTGGCCTGCGCTGTGGATGTCCAGACGCATCTCATACGGGACCAGGAACGCAGGCTCGCTGGACTCTGTCCGGCCTTCGGGGAAGGGGAGGGGCACCTGGATGTCGTCGGCTTCCTGCAGCGCGAAGCCGTGGAAGTCCACCAGGACCTCGATCTCCTGCCGCCGCACCGCCGCCGCCCTCCCCCTTGCTCCCTGCCTGCGTCTGTGTGGGGTGTCAGCGGGATGGTTCCACGGGCGTGGGCAGCGAGGCGGTAAGGCTCCCCGAGCTGCGCGGTGGCGTGGGGGGGTGCCTCTATGTCTTTCATCAAGCCCGTGTTGGTCATGCGGCGGTTGCTTCGGAGGTGCGGGGTTCGTAGAAGGTGCCGTCGCGGAGCATGGCGAACAGCACGCTGATGCGATGGCGGGCGAGGCGGAGGAGGGCTTGGGTGTGGGTCTTGCCGCGGGCCCGGCATCTGTCGTAGTAGGTGCGGGAGGCCGGGTCGTGCAGGGCGGCGAAGGCGGAGAGGAACATCGCGCGTTTGAGCTGCCGGTTTCCAGTGCGTGGGGCGTGTTCGCCGTGGATGGAGGACCCGGAGGACTTCGTGGCCGGGGCGAGGCCGGCGTAGGAGGCCAGGTGGGCGGCGCTGGGGAAGCTGCTGCCATCGCCCACGGTCACCAGCAGGGTGGCTGCGGTCCTGACCCCGACTCCGGGCATCGAGGTCAGGACCTTCGAAAGAGGGTGGGCCTCCAACAGCTCGCTGATCTGGACTTCCAGGGCCCGTCGTTGCTGGTGGACGGCGGCCAGGGATCTCGCGAGCGAGGGCACGATGACGTCCAGGGTGCTGGTGCCGGGAACGACGACGGTCTGTTCGTCGAGGGCGTCGAAGATGTCGCCCACGAGGCGTTCGGCCATACGCGGGGCCTTGGGCCGCAGCAGGTTGACCAGCTGGCGGCGGCCGGCCTTGCGCAGGGCCTGCGGGGATCCGAAGCGCTCCAGCAGGTGGGTGACCGCCGGGTGGTCCAGGCGCGGGCCCAGGACCCGCTCCAGGGAGGGGTGGAATTGGGTGAGCAGGCCGCGCAGCCGGTTGGAGGTGCGGGTGGCCTCACCGGTGAGGTCCTCGTCGAAGCCCACGAGCATGGTCAGCTGGGCGGCAGTCTCGTCGGCGAGGTCGAGGGCGCGCAGGGTGTGGGGCATGGTGCGGGCGGCGTCCGCGATCACGGCCGCGTCCTTGGCGTCGGTCTTGGCCTCGCCGGGGTAGAGGTCGGCGATCCGCCGCATTGCCAGTCCTGGCAGGTAGGCGACGTGGCAGCCCGTGTCCCGGGCCACGGTCAGCGGCAGGGCGCCGATCGAGGCGGGCTGGTCGACGACGACCAGGACGGTGCCAAACTTCCCGCGGAGCTTGTCGAAGACGGCCCGCAGCTTCGGTTCGCTGTTGGGCAGCCGCTTGTCGAAGACGGTCTTTCCCGCCGGTGTCAGAGCGTGGCCGTGGTGGTCGCCCTTGCCGACGTCCAGGCCCAGGTAGACCGCGATCTCGCTGGTGTCGAGCACCGTACCCCCCGAGGGTGGCTTGTGTCCGTCCCGGCCTCGGGGCGCTGGCACCGTATGCGCGCATCCACGTTACGCAGACCTGCCACCCCCAGGTGGCCCGGCCTTGCGCCGGGCCGGATGGCGGTCGGGCCTCTCATCAGCGGTCAGTCGGTGCCCTCGGGCCCGGTGACACCACCCCCCAGGTCATTCGAGCGACAGGGGGCAACAGTCATGCCGGGCCCGGAGGCCAGGAGCCCCGTTTCGGGGCCACGAAGAAGGTAACGGGGC
>NZ_PGGW01000045.1 GCF_002794255.1 Streptomyces carminius | reverse complement strand
GCCCCGTTACCTTCTTCGTGGCCCCGAAACGGGGCTCCTGGCCTCCGGGCCCGGCATGACTGTTGCCCCCTGTCGCTCGAATGACCTGGGGGGTGGTGTCACCGGGCCCGAGGGCACCGACTGACCGCTGATGAGAGGCCCGACCGCCATCCGGCCCGGCGCAAGGCCGGGCCACCTGGGGGTGGCAGGTCTGCGTAACGTGGATGCGCGCATACGGTGCCAGCGCCCCGAGGCCGGGACGGACACAAGCCACCCTCGGGGGGTACGGTGCTCGACACCAGCGAGATCGCGGTCTACCTGGGCCTGGACGTCGGCAAGGGCGACCACCACGGCCACGCTCTGACACCGGCGGGAAAGACCGTCTTCGACAAGCGGCTGCCCAACAGCGAACCGAAGCTGCGGGCCGTCTTCGACAAGCTCCGCGGGAAGTTTGGCACCGTCCTGGTCGTCGTCGACCAGCCCGCCTCGATCGGCGCCCTGCCGCTGACCGTGGCCCGGGACACGGGCTGCCACGTCGCCTACCTGCCAGGACTGGCAATGCGGCGGATCGCCGACCTCTACCCCGGCGAGGCCAAGACCGACGCCAAGGACGCGGCCGTGATCGCGGACGCCGCCCGCACCATGCCCCACACCCTGCGCGCCCTCGACCTCGCCGACGAGACTGCCGCCCAGCTGACCATGCTCGTGGGCTTCGACGAGGACCTCACCGGTGAGGCCACCCGCACCTCCAACCGGCTGCGCGGCCTGCTCACCCAATTCCACCCCTCCCTGGAGCGGGTCCTGGGCCCGCGCCTGGACCACCCGGCGGTCACCCACCTGCTGGAGCGCTTCGGATCCCCGCAGGCCCTGCGCAAGGCCGGCCGCCGCCAGCTGGTCAACCTGCTGCGGCCCAAGGCCCCGCGTATGGCCGAACGCCTCGTGGGCGACATCTTCGACGC
Source organism: Streptomyces carminius (assembly GCF_002794255.1). Taxonomy (GTDB): domain Bacteria; phylum Actinomycetota; class Actinomycetes; order Streptomycetales; family Streptomycetaceae; genus Streptomyces; species Streptomyces carminius. Next base: position 81,724 of record NZ_PGGW01000045.1, on the reverse strand, counting down.
CCTCGACGAACAGACCGTCGTCGTTCCCGGCACCAGCACCCTGGACGTCATCGTGCCCTCGCTCGCGAGATCCCTGGCCGCCGTCCACCAGCAACGACGGGCCCTGGAAGTCCAGATCAGCGAGCTGTTGGAGGCCCACCCTCTTTCGAAGGTCCTGACCTCGATGCCCGGAGTCGGGGTCAGGACCGCAGCCACCCTGCTGGTGACCGTGGGCGATGGCAGCAGCTTCCCCAGCGCCGCCCACCTGGCCTCCTACGCCGGCCTCGCCCCGGCCACGAAGTCCTCCGGGTCCTCCATCCACGGCGAACACGCCCCACGCACTGGAAACCGGCAGCTCAAACGCGCGATGTTCCTCTCCGCCTTCGCCGCCCTGCACGACCCGGCCTCCCGCACCTACTACGACAGATGCCGGGCCCGCGGCAAGACCCACACCCAAGCCCTCCTCCGCCTCGCCCGCCATCGCATCAGCGTGCTGTTCGCCATGCTCCGCGACGGCACCTTCTACGAACCCCGCACCTCCGAAGCAACCGCCGCATGACCAACACGGGCTTGATGAAAGACATAGAGGCACCCCCGTACCTTGTGTGAACCTCATGGCTTCCTTAAGGCTTTGTGAGGAAGCCGTTCCCAGCCGCTTTTTCGGTCACGGGTTCGCCTACGCTCTCGCCCGACTCCCGAGAATCCCGGTGGGCGGGGCCGCGCCCGCCGGGATCTTCCCCGAACCGGCCGCCCTTCGAACGACTCCCCGAGGTGCCGTCCGTATGAGCTCCCGCCGAGCCGGTCGTTCCCGGCCCCGTTCCCACGCCCGTCCCCGGCGCGGTACCCCGGCGCGCGACATCGTTCTCGCGCTCAGCGTGCTCACCGTGGCGGCGGGCGCCGGTGTCACGTTCCTCGCGAGCGGGGACCAGGACGGGCCGGCGGACCGGGTGACGGCGAACGCCACCGACACCGCCGACGACCCGGTGGTGGACGAGGACACGGACGGCGCCTCCCCCTCCGCCTCGCCTTCCTCCGGCGCGAGCACCTCCCCCTCACCCGGCGCCGGGGCGTCCGCCGAGCCCGGGCGCGGCGCTTCCTCCTCCGCCTCCCCCGGGAGGACGAAACGGGCCGAGGCCCCGAAGAAGAGCCCGAAGAAGAGCCCGGAGAAGGCCCCGGGGAGGAACACGGGGAACACGGGGAACAAGGGGACCGGTGCCGAGGGAAACACCGGGGGCGGCGGCGGGGAAGGCGCACCCGGTGACTCCGGAGCCGGCACCGCGCCGGACGGCGACGGGCCGGAGGCCCGGGTGCTCGCGCTCGTCAACGAGGAACGGAAGACCGCCGGCTGCGAACCGGTCACCGCCAACGCCCGGCTGACGCGGGCCGCGGACGACTACAGCGACGTGATGGCCGCGTCCGGCGTGATGTCCCACACGGGCCCCGACGGCTCCACGATGGCCGAACGGGTGGAGGCGGCCGGATACGCCTGGTCCAACCTGGGCGAGAACATAGCCCGGGGACAGCCCGACGCCGCCTCGGTCATGGACGCCTGGATGAAAAGCCCCGGCCACCGCGCCAACATACTCAACTGCGCCTTCGAGGAGCTGGGTGTCGGAGTCCACTTCGGTGACGGCGGTCCGTGGTGGACCCAGAACTTCGGCACGGGCCGCTGAGCGGTGTCCGGCCGGTCGACGGCGCACGGTGAACCGGCGCCGTCGGCGGTCGGCCGCCCCGCCGGAAGCGCACGGCAGGGCCCCGCACCGGCGGCCGGAACCGATCCGGCCCCTGGCCGCGCGGGCGCGGGCCGTTCGCCGACGGCCCGCGGGGCCCGGCAGTCATCCCACCGCCGGGTCCGGTGCTCACCGCACCGAACAAACCGTCCGGTACCCGTGCGATGCCGCGCGGCCGGATGCCTCACCCGGCCGGAGCGGGCAGTCCCATCGGATTGGGGAACCGCAGAGCTGTGGCACACGCGCGGGCCAGGGGGGTGAGCTCCCGCCGCAGCCTGTCCACCGCGACGGCGTCAAGAGCCCGCCAGGGACGTGCGGCAGCCCGGTCGGTCGCCTCCTCCAGCGCCCGGTGCGCCCGGCGTCCGTCCGCTGTCGCCGTCCCGTCGCCGGCCAGCCATCCGCGGTCGGCCAGCCGGTGCCGGGCGGCCTGCCACTGCTCGTCGCTCCACCCCCGGTGGGGCTGGAGCTCGGCGCGCGGCAGGTCGACACCGGCCCGCAGCGCCAGGACCTCACAGCCGTCCAGGCCCGCCGCGACCAGGGCCGCGACATGGCCGTCGCCGCGATGCTCCCGCAGGACGGTCGCCGCGTGCCACAGCCGGTCGACGGCGTTCCGCGGAACCGGGAGGGCCTGGTTGGCCGCGGCCAGCACCCGCCCGGCGCAGTCCGCCTCCCGGGCCACGGGCACCAGCAGGCCGGCGGCCTCCTCCACCTGGCGGCCGTACCCGGACAGCAGGTGCTCCAGAGCCGCGCCGGCGCCGGCCCGCCGGGCCTCCAGCGCGCGTCCGGGAGCCGCCATGGCCCAGACACCCGGCAGCGCCCGCGCGACCATCGCCGGGGCGAAGCCGAAGAACGCGGCGGTGACCGGCCCCGGCCCGACCTCCCCCAGCGGCGCGGCGCGGCCGGCAAAGTACCCACGCCAGAAACCGCGCAGGCCCGCCTCCTCGAAAGCGGCCCGGGCCCGCGGCGCGAAGTAGGTCACCGCGTGGACCGGTTCGATCAGGTTCCACAGGGCGCGGGCCGTGTGCTCCGCCTCCGCCACGCCGCCACCTCCTCACCGTGCCTCAGGTCGTCCGGGGCACCTGGGGGTGCTGCCCACGCCGGGGCCGCGGGGAAACCTCGGACGGCGCGGAGGGCGGCCGGTGCCGGTGCGACGAACACACCGCCGGGAGCGGCGCGTTCCGGCGGTCACCGCCCGATCCGGGCCGTACGGCCGGATTCCCGCCCGGCATACGGTGAACCGGCGGCCGCCGTTCAGCCCCGGGCCACCGCACGGCCACGGCAGGTCAGCACAGTGCCTTGACGACCGCACGACCGCACAGCCGCGCAGGGAGCCGGAATGAGAGACATGGACAGACGGAACGGTGTGGCCCGGCGCGCCCTGCTGCGGACCGCCGTCGCCGCACCCGCGGCCGGTGCCGCGACGACGGCTCTCGGTGACGGGCCGGCACACGCCGCGGCACCGGGCGGCGGAGGCCGGTTCGATCCCGACAGCCCTCGTTTCACGGTGGCCGTCCTCCCCGACACCCAGTACCTCTTCGACGCCGACAGCGCCGACCCCGCGCCGCTGCGGGAGACCTTCCGCTACCTGGTCGCCGAGCGCGGGAGGAAGAACATCGCCTTCGTGGCGCATCTGGGCGACATCACCGAGCACGGCACGCGGGAGGAGACCGGGCTCGCCGCGGACACCTTCCGCACCCTCCACCGCAAGGTGCCCTACAGCGTGCTGGCGGGCAACCACGACATACCGGGTTCCACCGACGACCAGCGCGGCGGCTCCCCCTACCTGGACGCGTTCGGGCCCCGGCGCCTCGCCTCCGTGCCGACCTTCGGCGGGGCCTCCCCGGACGGCTACAACACCTACCACGTGCTGCGGGCCGGCGGACGCCGGTGGCTGGTCCTGGCGCTGGACTGGCGGGTGTCGGACAGGGGAGTGCGGTGGGTGCAGGACGTGCTCGACGGACACCCCCGGCTGCCCGCCATCCTGACCACCCACGACCTGGCCCACGCCGACGCCGGCGGCACCGCGCGGCTGTCGTCCCACGGGCAGCGCCTGTGGGACGCCGTCATCGACCGCAACGACCAGATCTTCCTGGCGCTGGGCGGCCACTACTGGCCCCCCGGCCGCACCGTGCTGACCAACCGCGCGGGCAACGACGTCCACGTCCACATCACCAACTACCAGGACCGCTACTACGGTGGTGCGGCGATGCTCCGCCTGTACTCCTTCGACCTGGTCCGCGACACCGTGGACGTGGAGACCTTCTCGCCCTGGCTGCTGGCCCGCGACCCGCAGGAACGGACGCCGCTGGAGGCGGAGACCGTCGAACTGACCGGCCCCGCCGACCGGTTCGGCATGGACATCGACTTCACCGCCCGTTTCCGGGGCTTCGCCCCCGTCGTACCGCCCCGGCCGCGCCCGGCCTCCGCGGCGCTGCTGCCGGACACCGCCGCCTACTGGCGGTTCGACCCCGCGGGGACGGCCGCCGCCGGCGAGGACGGCGCCCCCGTCCCGGACGGAAGCGTGGTGCGCGACCTGTCGGGCCACGGCAACGACCTGACGGCCCGGCGGCTGCACGCCTCCGGCCCCCGGGCGCTCACCTGGTCGGCCGACCACCACGGCGGCCAGCCCGCCCACGCCAGCCTCCGGTTCGACGGCGGCAAGAACCCGGACCGGGGCGCGATCCTGACCACCGGCCCCCACGCTCCGCTCAACAGCCGGAAGTTCACCTCCGGATACACCATCGAGACCTTCTTCAAGCTTCCCGACCCCTTCGAGGGCGACCACGCCTGGATGGGCCTCCTCAGCTGGGAGGGACGCAGCGGCGACGCGGGCAAGACCACCGGCTGGTCGCCCGACGAACCGACGTGCAGCCTCAACCTGTCCGGCGAGCGCTTCGTGCAGTTCGTCGTCTATCCCCACCGCCAGGACGCCGACCCCACCTCCTGGAGTCATGCGATCCCGGTCGGCCGCTGGACGCACGTGGCCGTGGTCAACGACGGCCGCCGCACCGTGATGTACGTCGACGGCTCGAAGATCGCCCGCAATCCCGCCCAGCGCTCGACCGGTATCGCCACCCTCGGCAAGCCCTTCGTCATCGGCGCGACCCAGTTCGCCGAACGGTTCGGTCAGGGCTTCCACGGATGGATCGGCGACACCCGCATCGTCGCCCGGGCCCTGGACCCGGGCGACTTCCTGGTGCCCCACTCCTCCTGACCGCGAGGCGCACGGCCCTGCGGAAGGCGGCCTCCGGGTGCTCTTTCGGCGGTTGCCGCAGGCGCGCCGGGGTCAGGGCCGGGTGGCCAGCAGGGCGTACATCAGGGGGATCCGGGGCCGGTCGTCGGGCAGCCGCCACCAGCCCGAGTCGGTGCGGACCATCCGCGGCCAGCGCGGCCAGGGCAGTTCCTCGCTCTCGGTGAGCCGGGTGACGGTCAGTCCGGCGCGGACCAGGGCGCCGACCGTCTCGCCCAGGCCGTGCGCCCACTCGTAGCTGTCGGCGGCACCCCCGACGGGGGGTCCGTCGGTGTAGCTGTGGCGCACCCGGCGGTGCCGGGGGCCGCGGCCGCCCAGGTAGTCGTGGCGCAGCAGCAGTTCGTCCCCCTCGCCCTCCTCCGGCATGTCGCCCAGGGAGTGCAGCAGGGGGTGGAACTCCACCACGTAGGCCCGTCCCCCGCCGCGCAGCAGCCCGGCGACGACCCGCGCCCAGCGGTCCAGGTCGGGCAGGTAGTGCAGGGCGCCCTTGCCGGTGTAGACCAGGTCGAAGCGCTGTCCGCCCAGGAGTTCCACGGCGTCGTAGACGTTGCCCTGGCGATAGTCCACCGCCAGCCCCGTCCGGGCGGCCAGCTCCCGGGCCGCGGCGACGGAGGCGGGCGAGAGGTCCAGCCCGGTGGCGCGCGCGCCGCGGGCGGCCAGCGCGAGGGTCTCGGTGCCCAGGTGGCACTGCAGATGCACGGCGTCCGTCCCGGTCAGGTCGCCGAGGTCCTCCCACTCACGGGGGGCGAACCACCGGGCGGACCAGGCCAGGACGTCCTCGGGCCCGGTTCCGGCACCGGCCAGGTCGTAGAAGCGGCTGGCGGAGTGGACGGGGGTCCGCGCGTCCCAGTTGGCCTGGTTGGCGCGGAACATCTCACGGACGGCGGGGTCGAATCCCGCCCGGTCCCGGTCCTGATCAGACGGCTGCGGCTGCTCCGATGCTGTGGTCATGCCTCCATCCAACCCCGCGGATCGCCTCCCCGGGAGGCCGGCAGAGGAGGCGCCGTCACTCCGCATGTGGTCCCGGCGGCACCGATACCGCTCTCCGTCGTCACCGGCGGTCGTGCGGCGGTTGTACGGGCGGTGCCGGGCTCCGGTGCTCCTGGTGAAGTGAGGCCGTTGACTTCACCGCCCCGCGTGTTAGCTTCTAACAATTGTTACTTTCTAACGGATGGAGTGCGGGTGAGCACACCGACCGTCGTGATCGCCGGAGCGGGCCCCACCGGGCTCGCCCTGGCGTGCGGACTGCGGGCCGCCGGGATTTCCGTGCGGGTGGTGGACAAGGCCCGGGAACCGGCGGTGACCTCGCGGGCTCTGGGGCTGCAGCCGCGGGGTTCGGAGGTCCTGGACCGGCTGGGCGCGCTGGACGACCTGCCGCGGCGTTCGCTGCCGGTCCGCCAGACGATCCTCCATGTCGGCGGCGAACCCGTGGCCCGGCTGCGGTTCGGCCGGCGGACCAACCTGGTGACCAGGCCCGCCCTGCTCGTGTCCCAGGCCGAGGTGGAGGCCCGGCTCCGGCAGCGGCTCGCCGAGCTGGGCACCGAAGTGGAGTGGGACCGGGAACTGCTGGCCGCCGACCAGGACGGTGAGGGCGTGACGGTCCGTCTCCCCGACGAGCGGCTGCGCGCCGACTGGCTGGTGGGGTGCGACGGCGCGCACAGCCGGGTGCGCAAGGCGGCGGGCATCGACTTCCCCGGCGTCCCCGTCGTCGAGCGCTTCCTGCTCGCGGACGTACGGGTCGCCCTGCCGTTGCCCCGGGACACGGTGTCGGTGTGGTTGAGCGCCGACCGGATGATCGGCGTCTTCCCCCTGCCCGGCACCGACCTGTGGCGCCTGATGGCCCCGGCACCCGCCGGGACCGGCACCGACACCGGCACCGACACCGGTACCGATGCCGTGCTTGCCGCGCTGCTCGGGGTGCTGCGGGACCAGGCGGACCTGGCCGGGGAAGAGGTACGGGAGACGCTGTGGACCTCCACGTTCCGCATCCACCGCCGCCTGGCCTCAACCTACCGGCGGGCACGGATCCTGCTGAGCGGGGACGCCGCCCACATCCACAGCCCCTTCGGCGGCCAGGGCCTCAACACCGGTCTGGGCGACGCCGAGAATCTGGCCTGGAAACTCGCCCTCGTCGCCACCGGACGTGCTCGTGACGCACTGCTGGACACCTACCAGGCCGAGCGGCGGCCCATCGCGGAGGGGGTCCTGGAGTCCACCAGTACCGCGACCCGCCTGGTCGTCGGACAGACTCCGCCGGCCCGGATGGCGCGCGACCACCTCTTCGCCCCGCTGCTGAACCGGCCACTCGTCCAGCGGCTGATCTGGGAGGAGATGTCCCAGCTCAAGGTCAGCTACCGCCGCGGTCCGCTGGCTCCCCGGCGGCTTCGGACCGCGCCGACCCCCCGCCCGCGCGCCGGTGACCGCGTTCCCGACCTGGAGTGCGTCCGCGAGGACGGCGGCCGAACCCGTCTGCACACCGAGCTCGGAGCCCGCTGGGCCCTTGTCGCCCCTGCCGCCGCCGCGGCGGACCTCGCGACTGTCGCCCGGCGCCACCTCGGAGAGACGAACACAGCCGTGCTGGTCCCTGTCACCGGAGGGAGGCGCGCGCTGCTGGTGCGGCCCGACGGCCACCTGGCATGGTCCGGCACCTCCCCGGCTACGCTGGACCGGTGGCTGACCCGTGTGCTCGGCGACGGCCATGTCCGGTGATCGTCCGGTGATCCCGCTCCGCCGTACCTGACCAGCCCCGGGAGGCACGAGGCCATGAGGGCGTCCGCGACTCCGCCGACAGGTCTGCGTGCCCGCAAGAAGGCGCAGGTCCGCCGCGCCATCCAGGAGCACGCGCTGAGGCTCTTTCTGAGCAAGGGGTACGAGAACACCACCGTCGAGGAGATCGCCGCCGCCGCCGGGGTCTCCCACATGACGTTCTTCCGGAACTTCCCCACCAAGGAGGCCGTCGTCGAGACCGACGACTACGACCCGATGATCGTCCGGCTCATCGAGCAGCGGCCCCCGGACGAGGACGCGCTCACCGCCCTGCGCCGGGCACTGGCACAGGGACTGGAGACCGTCTACGCCGACGACAGGGACGCGCTCCTGGCCCGCACCCGGCTCATCCTGACCACACCGGCCCTCCGCGCCCGGCTCTGGGACAACCAGTACGCCACCGAGCGGTTGTTCGCACAGGCCCTCGCCACCCGCCGGCCGGAAGCCGACGTCCTGCGCATCCGTGTTCTCGCCGCGGCCGCACTGGCCGCGCTGAACATCGCCCTCATCGTGTGGGTGGACAGCCAGGGTGCCGAAGACCTGCCGACGCTGGTGGACCGGGCGTTCGAGGCCCTGCGCGGCTGAGGTGCGCCCACCGCCGCCGGGAACCGCTTCCCGGCGGCGGTGGACGCACCTCCTCGCGGAACGCCTTCCCGGAGCCCGGGCCGCCGTGCGGGAGACGTGCCGCCCGGGCGGAGGCGTCGCGGTGTGTGATCGTGACTCCGCTCCCCCACCTGAAGGAAGGGGGCTTCCAACCCGAAGGTTGCGGTCCAGCCCGAACCGATCCCTTTCGGGACGAAAAGAAAGTACCACAAGCCACGGAAGCGATTCCCCCACCGGCTGAAGCCGGTGGTCCCCTCGCCAGGAGACTGATGGGGGAGGCAGTACGGTTCGGACGACGGCGAGCAACGACGCAGCAAGGAGTGCCGCGCATGTCGAAACCACCGCTTCCCGAGGCAGCCGTCGCGATGCTGGAGAGGGCCAATCCGGCTGTCATCGCGACCCTGCGGCCCGACGGCCAGCCGGTTTCCACCGCCACCTGGTACCTGTGGGAGGACGGCCGGGTACTGGTCAACATGGACGAGGGCCGCAAACGGCTGGAGCATGTGCGCCGCGACCCCCGGGTCACGCTCACCGTGCTCGCCGAGGGCGACTGGTACACGCACCTCAGCCTCATCGGCCGCGTCGTCGAACTCCGCGACGACGAGGAACTGGCCGACATCGACCGGCTGGCCCGGCACTACCTGGGGAAGCCGTACCCGCGGCGGGACCGGCGCCGGGTCAGTGCCCGGATCGAGATCGACCGCTGGCACGGCTGGGGATCGCTGAAGGACAGCGGCCAGTCCGGCTGACTCCGGGCCCGGTCCGCCCCCCCTCGTCCGCCCCGGTCCGCCCCGGCGAGGAGGGCGGACCGGCGAGGAACGAGGAGGGGCGCGGCGCGCGTCCCGGCTCCCCCGGGGAGCCGGGGTCCGCCGCGGTGTTCCCGCGCGACGGGGCGATCCGGGGGTGTGGTTCAGGCTCGTCTCCGTACGATCAGGCGCTGGAGCACGATGAAGGCGAGCAGCAGCACACCGATGACGATCCTGGTCCACCAGGAGCTGAGCGTGCCCTCGAAGGAGATCAGGGTCTGCACGGTGCCGAGCACCAGCACCCCCGCCACCGAGCCCGCCACGTAGCCGAACCCGCCCGTCAGCAGGGTCCCGCCGATCACCACGGCGGCGATGACGTCCAGCTCCATGCCGACCGCGTGCAGGCCGTAGCCGGAGAGCATGTAGAGGCCGAACAGCAGCCCGCCCAGTGCCGAGCAGAGCCCGCTCACCGCGTAGACCCCGACCTTGGTACGGCCGGTGGCCAGGCCCATCAGCCGTGCCGAGGACTCGCTGCCGCCCAGTGCGTAGACGGTGCGGCCGAAGCGGGTCAGATGCAGCACGTACGCCCCGGCCAGCACGGTGGCCAGGGCGATCAGCACGCTGTAGGTCAGGGTGATGCCGCCGGGCAGCCCGATGGTCCCGGTCGCGAGGGAGCGGAAGACCGGGTCCTTGATGGACACCGACTCGACACTGATGAGGAAGCACAGCCCGCGGGCCAGGAACATGCCCGCGAGCGTGACGATGAAGGGCTGGACGTCGAAGTGGTGGATGACCAGGCCCATCAGCAGGCCGAGGGTGCCGCCCGCGGCGAGCACGGTGAGCACGGCCAGCCACAGCGGCCAGCCCGCGTTCAGCGTGGCGGCCGCGATCATGGTGGACAGCGCGGCCACCGCCCCCACGGACAGGTCGATGCCTCCGGTGAGGATGACGAAGGTCATGCCGACCGCGAGCACGATGAGGAAGGCGTTGTCGACGAACAGGTTGGTGACGACCTGTCCCGAGGCGAACCCCTCGTAGCGGACCGCGCCGGCGCCGAAGGTGACCGTGAAGACCACGAACGTCGCGACCACCGGAAGGAAACGCCGGGGAAGACGCCCGGGCACCAGGCGCCGGGGGAGACGTGCGGGAGCGGAGACGCTCATCGGGCACCCACCTTCTGGGGTCGGACGGCGGAGGCGGCGGGCCTGCGCCGGGCTCGCACGAGCCCCGCCGTGCGCGGCGACTGGAGCAGGCACACGGCGATCACCACGAGCGCCTTGAACACCAGGGTGACGTTGGGCGGGACGCCGATGGTGTAGACGGTGGTGGTCAGGGTCTGGATGACCAGGGCGCCGACCAGGGTCCCGGTCAGTGAGTACCGGCCGCCCGCCAGCGAGGTGCCGCCGATGACCACGGCGAGGATGGCGTCCATCTCGATCCACAGCCCGGCGTTGTTGGCGTCGGCGGCGCTGACGTTGGAGCTGATCATCAGGCCCGCCACCCCCGCGCACAGCGCGGCGAAGACGTACACCGTCCACACGATCGTGCGCGAGCGGACCCCCGCCAGCCTGCCGGCCTCCGGATTGATCCCGACGGCCTCGATCAGCATGCCCAGGGCGGTCCGCCGGGTCAGCAGCGCGACGCCGATCAGGACGGCCAGACTGATCAGGATCGCCACCGGCAGGATCAGGAAGCCCGCGCCGATCTGGCGGTACAGCGAGCTCTTGACGGTGATGATCTGCCCTTCGGTGAGCAGCATCGCCAGCCCGCGCCCCGCGGTCATCAGCACCAGTGTCGCGATGATCGGCTGGATGCCCAGGACGGATACCAGGAACCCGTTCCACAGCCCGAGCAGCACGCACACGCCCAGAGCCAGCAGCACGGCCGTGACCGCGTCGCCGGTCTCGGCGATCCAGGTGCAGGCGATCGCGCCCGCGATCGCGGCGACCGCTCCCACCGACAGGTCGATGCCGCGGGTGGCGATCACCAGGGTCATGCCGACGGCGATGAGCAGTGTCGGCGCCCCGTTGCGGAGGATGTCGACGGTGCTGCCGAACAGGTGTCCGTCCTGCATCCGCAGTTCCAGGAACGAGGGCGTGACCACCACGTTGAGCACGATCAGGGCGGCCAGGGCGATCAGCGGCCAGAGCAGGCGTCCCGGTCTCAGGCGTCCCGGCTTCACGAGGCCACCGCCGCGGGGTGTCCGTCCTGCGCGGCGATGGCGGACATGACCTTGTCGGCGGAGATGTCGTGGCCGGACAGCTCGGCCACCTTGCGCCGGTCGCGCAGCACGACGACCCGGTCGGACACGCGTACCACCTCCTCCAGTTCGGCGGAGATGAACAGCACCGCCATGCCTTCGGCGGCCAGGTCGGCCACCACTTTCTGGATCTGCGCCTTGGCCCCGACGTCGATGCCCCGGGTGGGTTCGTCGAGGAGGAGCAGACGGGGCCGGGTCACCAGCCACCGTGCGAGCAGCACCTTCTGCTGGTTGCCGCCCGAGAGGGTGCCGATGACGGCGTCGGGGTCGGCGGGACGGATGTCGAGCTTGGCGATGTACTCGTCCACCAGCGACTCGGCGGTGCGGCGCGGGATCGGGCGCGCCCACCCGCGCGCGGCCTGCATGGCCAGCAGCAGGTTGTCGCGCACGCTCAGGTCCGCGACGACGCCCTCGGCCTTGCGGTCCTCCGAGGAGAACGCGACACCTTCGGCGATCATCGACCGCGGACCGCGGGGGCGGACGGTCTTCCCGCCGACAGTGAGGGTGCCGGTGTCCGGGCGGTCCGCGCCGAACAGCAGCCGGGCCAGTTCGGTGCGGCCCGAGCCGAGGAGCCCGGCCAGGCCCACCACCTCGCCCGCGTGGATCTCCAGGTCGAACGGCGCGATCGCACCGGCCCGGCCGAGACCGCGGGCCGTCAGCACCGGGGCGGAGTCCGGGACCCGGTGCTCGGAACGGCGCCGCACCTCCTCCAGGGTGCCCGCTTCGCGGCCGAGCATCGCCGACACCAGTTCGAGCCGGTCCAGCTCGGTGGGCAGGTACTCCCCGACCAGGGTGCCGTTGCGCAGCACCGTCATCCGGTCGGCGATTTCGTAGACCTGCTCGATGAAGTGGGAGACGAACAGGACCGCCACCCCCTCCGCGCGCAGCACCCGGACGATCCGGAACAGCTCGGCGACCTCACCGGCGTCCAGGCTGGAGGTCGGCTCGTCCAGGACCAGCACCCGCGCCTCCACGGCCAGCGCCCGGGCGATCGCCACGAGCTGCTGCACCGCGATGGGATGGCTGCCCAGGGTGGAGGCGGGGTCGACGGCCAGGCCGATGCGGTCCAGCAGCTGTGCCGCCCGCGCCCGGGTCGCCCTGCCGTCGATGCCGCCGAAGCGGCGCGGCTCGCGACCGAGCAGGATGTTCTCGGCCACCGACAGGTTGGTGCAGAGGTTGACCTCCTGGTAGACGGTGCTGATCCCGGCCTCCTGCGCCCGGGCGGGGCCGGGGAAGGCGACCGGTTCGCCGTTCAGGCGGATCACGCCCGCACTCGGGCGGTGCACACCGGTGAGTGCCTTGATCAAGGTGGACTTGCCGGCCCCGTTCTCGCCCATCAGGGCGTGCACCTCGCCGGGGAACAGCCGAAAGTCGACCTCCGAGAGCGCCTTGACGCCGGGGAACTCGACGCTGATGCCGCGCATGTCGACCACCGGAGCGCCGTCGCACGCTGAGGAATCGGTCATGACCAGTGCTTTCGTCGTGGTGGCTGCGATCCCCGCCACCGCCTGCCCGGACCGGGAGGAGCCGTGGTGACGGGGACCGCCGCGCGGGTCAGTACTTGCGGTCCGGAAGAGCGGCCTTGGCCTGCTCGGGAGTGAACGTGGTCTCCTCGGTGACGACCCGCTTGGGGACCTCCTCGCCCGCCACGACCTTCTCGGCCAGGTCCATCAGCTGCTCGCCGAGCAGCGGGTTGCACTCGACGATGAAGTTGATCTCGCCGTCGGCCAGGGCCTGCATGCCGTCCTTGACCGCGTCCACGGTGATGATCCTGATGTCCTTGCCCGGCTTCTTGCCCGCCGCCTTGATGGCCTCGATGGCGCCCAGGCCCATGTCGTCGTTGTGGGCGTAGACCACGTCGATGTCGGAGGTGGACTTGAGGAACGCCTCCATGACCTGCTTGCCGCCGGCGCGGGTGAAGTCACCGCTCTGGGTGGCCACGACCTTGATGCCGGGACGCTCGCCGATGACGTCCTCGAAGCCCTTCTTGCGGTCGATGGCGGGCGCGGCGCCGGTGGTGCCCTGCAGCTCCACCACGTTGACCGGGCCCTGGGAGTTGTCCACCAGCCACTGGCCCGCCTTGCGGCCCTCCTCGACGAAGTCGGAGCCGAGGAAGGTCTCGTACAGCGAGTCGTCGTCGGAGTCGATGGCGCGGTCGGTGAGGATCACCGGGATCTTGGCACGCTTGGCCTCCAGCAGGACGGCGTCCCAGCCGGTCTCCACGACCGGGCTGAACGCTATGACGTCGACCTTCTGCTGGATGTAGGAGCGGATCGCCTTGATCTGGTTCTCCTGCTTCTGCTGCGCGTCGGAGAACCGCAGCTCCACTCCGGCGGCCTTGGCGGCCTCCTGGACGGACTTGGTGTTGGCGGTGCGCCAACCGCTCTCCGCGCCGACCTGCGCGAAGCCCATGGTGATCTTGCCGTTGTCCTGCCCGCCCGAGGCGGTGCCCGTCCCGCCGCCACTGCAGGCGGTCAGTGTGGCCAGCAGGAGCACGCCGGCGGCCGTGGCGATCTTTTTCAGCACTGCTCATTCCTCCGTGGAAGCGCGCCCGCCCGCTCTGGCGAGCCTGCGTGACCGTCGTCACTTAGCGGTAAGAGTGAGCGCTAACATTGGGAGCGTCAACCCTCTGGACACGAGGATTTTGCCTCTTTGGCGCAGCTTCTGGGTGCGCTATGTTAGCGCTCATCTTTGTCTGTGCCGCTTGTCGGCGAAGGGCTCCGCAGTGCGGACGAAGCGGCGGTGGCGTGCCTGTTCCCCGCCGCTGCCGACCGCACGCTTCTGGTTATCGTTAACAAGCGGCAGGACAGCCGGGAACACCGAGAACGAGGGAGTGCGGGTGGAAGGCACCTCAGTGGGCGGCCGGGCGGCACGAGATCCGGCCATGACCGATGTCGCCCGGCTCGCGGGCGTGTCCCACCAGACGGTCTCCCGCGTCCTCAACGGACATCCCAACGTCCGGGAGCAGACCCGGCTGCGGGTCCGCGCCGCCATCGAGGAGCTGGGCTACCGGCCCAACCGCGCCGCCCGTGCCCTGGTGACCGGGCAGACCCAGCTGATCGGGGTGGTGGCGCAGAACTCCACCCTGTTCGGCCCGGCCTCACTGCTGGCCGCCTTCGAACTGGCCGCCGCGGCGGCGGGCTTCGCGGTGAGCGTGCGGCGGGTCCGGGTGCTGGACCGGCCGTCGATCGCCGCCGCCGTGGAGCACCACCGCGACCAGCGGGTCGCCGGGATGGTGGTGATCGCGCCCACGGTCTCGGCCAACGAGGCACTGGCCGAAGTGCCCGCGGACGTCCCCCTGGTCACCGTGGACGGCGACTCCGGACGGGACGCCGCACTGGTGACCGTGGACCAGGAGGCGGGCGCCTTCGCCGCCACCCGGCACCTGCTGGACGCGGGGCACCAGACGGTCTGGCACGTCTCCGGCCCGCCCGACTGGCTCGACGCCGCGGGACGCGTGCGCGGGTGGCAGCGGGCGCTGGAGGACGCGGGCGCGGAGGTCCCGCCGGTCACCACGGCCGACTGGAGCGCGGCGGCGGGATACCGCGCGGGCCGGATGCTGGCACGCGTCCCGGACGTGACCGCGGTCTTCGCCGCGAACGACCACCTCGCGCTGGGCATCCTGCGCGCGATGAGCGAGCGGGGCCGGTCCGTTCCCGGGGAGGTGAGCATCGCCGGCTTCGACGACGTGCCCGAATCGGCCTACTTCATCCCGCCGCTGACGACCGTGCGGCCCGACTTCGACGCGGTGGCCGCCGAGACCCTGTCCCTGCTCCTGAACCGGATCTCCTCCGGGGACACCGGCCCCGCCCAGCGGATCATCACCCCCAGGCTCGTCGAGCGGCAGAGCGTGGCGGCCCCGTCCCGCTGACCCCGCTTCCCGGTCCCGGGGCGTTCGCGCGGACATCCCGGGACCGGCCTGCCCGCCTCCACGGCGGCGTGTACCTCCCACCGGGCATGCCCCTTCCTCTTCCGCCGGTCATGGCGCTCCAGGACACCCGGAACCCGGGTCCGCCGGGCCGGGCGGACCGGACGTGAGGACGGCGGCCCCTACTCGGCGTAGTAGGTGGCGTCGGCGCGGTCGAGCGCGGTGCGCGGAGCCTGGACGTACAGCAGGTGGCCGGAGTGCCGGAGGTAGTGTCCGGGCCGGCTGAAGGACTCGAAGGAGACACCGGACGCGGAGTCGGCCAGGCCCGCCCTGCGGTGGAACGACGCGTCGCCGGCGAAGGCGGCCGAGCCGTCGTTCCTCTCCAGCCACACCTCGGAGTCCTTGTGGCGCAGGTAGTGGCCGGGGTGGTTCGCCGATTCGAGGGAGACGGTGCCGTCACCGGTGAGGCCGGTGACGGCACGGAACTGGGAGTCGGCGAGGTTGGTGACGTTCGAGTCGGTCCTGGCCCGGAACTCCCGGTGCCGGATGTAGCGGTCGGGGAAGTTGTAGGACGAGAAGCGGACCGGGGTGGCGCCGTCCGCCACGGGGATGCCGAAGTTGGGGGTGCCGTCGGCGTTCCAGTACAGCTTCTGGTAGCGGGTGCGGCGGTTGGGGTCGTCGAGCGGGTCGCCGCTGATGTCCCGGTAGTCGCGGGAGTGGTAGACCAGGATGTCCGACCTGCCGTCCTCGGACGTGGTGAAGGAGTTGTGCCCGGGGCCGTACTGGCCGGTCGCGTCGTTGCTGCTGAGGACCGGTCGCGGACTCTTCGTCCAGGAGGCCGGCCTCATCAGGTCGGCGGTGGCGTCGGCGGTCAGCAGCCCGAGGCAGTAGTTGCTGTCGGTGGCGCTGGCCGAGAAGGTCATGAAGACCTTGCCGCCCCGCCGGATGACGGCCGGCGCCTCGTTGACGCGGTGCCCGGCGGTCTCCCAGGCGTGGGTGGGCGTGGAGATCCTCGCCGGGGTGCCGCTGATGGTCCAGGGATTGGACATCCTGGCGAGGAAGATGCTGGTTCCGCTGCCGACGGCCGGGTCGTTCTGCGCCCAGCTGAGGTAGCGGGTGCCGTTGTGCGTGAAGGTCGTCGCGTCCAGCGAGAAGGTGTCCAGCGGCAGCCGGATGCGGCCCTTCTCGGTCCAGGTGCCGGTGAGGGGGTTGGCGGCACTGCTCTCCAGGACGTAGGGGCGGATCTTCCACACGTCCTCGGCGGTGCCGGCGGAGAAGTGGACGTACCACTTCCCGTCGATGAAGTGGATCTCCGGCGCCCAGATGTGCGCGCCCATCTCGCCGGTGGCGTGCCTGGTCCAGATCGTGGTCTCCGGCGCCGTGGAGAGGCCCTGGAGGGTGGTGGCCCTGCGCAGCACGATGCGGTCGTACGCGGGCACGGTCGCGGTGAAGTAGTAGTAGCCGTCGGTGTGCCGGAAGACGTGCGGATCGGCGCGCTGGAGGGCTATCGGGTTGGTGAAGTGCACGGCGGGGGAGTCGGGGACCGCCGCCCGGGCGGGGACAGCGGCGACGAGCACGGCCAGCGCGGCGATCACCGCTAACGGGCCGCGGCGGGTGAGACGTCTCATGGTGTTCCTCCTTGTGGGGGACGGGAGGGCCGCGGGCGACTCGCGCACCGGAACGCCCGGGCCCGCGGGGACGGCGCGCGCACCGTCCCCGCGGGCCCGGGCGCTCCGGTCACACGCGGCCGGGATTGCCGTAGTAGGCGCCCGGGCCGTGCTTGCGCGTGAAGTGGCGGTCCAGCAGGTGCTGCGGGGGCACGACCGTGCCCAGGGCGAGGGTGTGGAGGGCCATCTCGGCCACCGCCTCGCAGACGACGGCGTGCTCGAGGGACTTGGTGGCGTCGGCACCCCAGGTGAACGGGCCGTGGTGTGCCACCAGGGCACCGGGCACCTCCCTCGCCCGGGCGTCGTCACCGCCCAGCAGGTCGACGATGACCTGGCCGGTGTTGTACTCGTAGTCCTCGGCGCACTGCTGGGCGGTGAGGGCCGCCGTGACCGGGACCGGACCGTTGAAGGTGTCGGCGTGGGTGGTGCCGAGAACCGGTATGGAGCGGCAGGCCTGGGCGAAGGCCACGGCGTGGGTGGAGTGCGTGTGGGTGATCCCGCCGATGGAGGGGAACGCCCGGTAGAGGCTGCGGTGCGTCTCCGTGTCGGTGGACGGGCGCAGGTCGCCCTCCACGACACGCCCGTCCTCCAGGGCGACGACGACCAGGTGCTCCTCGCCGAGCACGTCGTAGGACACGCCGGAGGGCTTGATGACGAACACCCCGGCGTCCCGGTCCACGCCGCTGACGTTTCCCCAGGTCAGCGTGGCCAGGCCGGCCTCGGGTATCCGGAGGTTGGCCCTCAGCACCTCGTGGCGCAGCTCGTCGGAGACAGTCTTACCCATGGCGGACTCCGTCCTGGGGGAGGTGGGAACCGGGGCCGGTCACAGGCTCTGCGCCAGGCGGTGGTAGGCCTGGTTCCAGCGCAGCTCCCGGGTGAACCGGCGGATGGTGGTGTCGCCGTCGATGACGGCGAGTTCGGTGCCCAGCATCTCCGCGAGGTCCTCGATCTCCTCCTCGCCCAGTGCCGTGGTCAGGACGGTGTGGTGCGGTGCTCCGGCGGTCAGCCAGGCCTCGGTGGAGGTGCGCAGGTCCGGGTGGGGGCGCCAGACCGCACGGGCCACCGGCAGCCTGGGCAGCGGTTCGGGCGGGGCGACGACGTCGATGCGGTTGGCGACGAGCCGGAAGCGGTCTCCCATGTCGGCCAGGCCGACGACGACGGCCGGCCCGGGGGAGGCGTCGAAGACGAGACGCACGGGGTCCTCACGCCCGCCGATGCTGAGCGGATGGATCTCGCAGGAGGGGGTCGCGGACGCGATGGAGGGACAGACCTCCAGCATGTGGGCCCCCAGGACGAGCTCCTGGCCGGGGGTGAGGTCGTAGGTGTAGTCCTCCATGAAGGAGGCGCCGCCGGGCAGGCCCTGCCCCATCGCCTTGAACGTGCGCAGCAGGACGGAGGTCTTCCAGTCGCCCTCGCCGCCGAAGCCGTAGCCGTCCGCCATGAGGCGCTGGACGGCGAGGCCGGGCAGTTGCCGCAGGCCGCCGAGGTCCTCGAAGTTGGTGGTGAAGGCGTGGAAACCGCCCTCGGTGAGGAAGGCGCGCAGCCCGGCCTCGATCCGGGCGGCGTACCGCAGGGAGGCGTGGCGCTCACCACCCGGCCGCAGTTCGGGCACGAGGCGGTAGAGCTCCAGGTACTCCTTGACCAGCGTGGTGACCGTGTCCTCGTCGGCGGAGTCGACCGCCGCGACGAGGTCGTTGACGCCGTAGGTGTTGACCGAGACGCCGAACCGCAGCTGGGCCTCGACCTTGTCCCCCTCGGTGACGGCCACGTCGCGCATGTTGTCGCCGAACCGTGCGAGTCTCAGGCCGGCCAGCTCGGCGCGGCCGGTGGCGGCCCGCGCCCAGGCGGCGACGCGGTGGACGACCTCCGGGGAGGAGACGTGGCCGGCGACGGTCTTGCGGGGGACACCGAGCCGCGTCTGGACGAAGCCGAACTCGCGGTCGCCGTGGGCGGCCTGGTTCAGGTTCATGAAGTCCATGTCGATGGTGGCCCAGGGCAGTTGGCGGTTGGCCTGGGTGTGCAGGTGCAGCAGCGGTTTCCGCAGCGCGTCCAGGCCGGAGATCCACATCTTGGCCGGGGAGAAGGTGTGCATCCACGCGATCAGGCCGATGCAGCGGTCGTCGGCGTTGGCGTCGAGGCAGACCCTGCGGATGGCGGCGGAGTCGGTGAGCACGGGCTTCCACACGAGGCGCACCGGCATCTGCGGCTGGTCCCCCAGGAGGCCGCAGATGTTCCGCGACTGCTCGGCGACCTGCGCCAGGGTCTCGTCGCCGTAGAGGGCCTGGCTGCCGGTGAGGAACCAGATCTCGTGGTCGGGCTGGTCGATGGCCATGTCGGACGTGCTCCTCGAACGGGACGGGTGGGGCGGAGACGGGGGAGTGCGTGGACGGGGACGGTTCAGCGGGCGGCAGCCGTACGCGCGGCGTTGCGGATGCGGCGCAGGCGGTGCAGCAGGAGGTCGGTGCCGGTGCCGAAGCGGTCGTGCAGGAGGCGGTACTCGGCGAAGAGCGCGTCGTAGGCATCGGCCCGGCCGGGGTCGGGCACGTACGCGTGGCGCCGGACACTGCCCATGGCGGCGGCGGCGGACCGTACGTCGGGGTGGGCGCCCGCGGCGACGGCGGCGTGGATGGCGGAGCCGAGCGCCGGCCCCTGCTCGGAGGTGGCCAGGGAGACGGGGCGGCGGAGCACGTCGGCGTAGATCTGCATGAGCAGGGGGTTCTTCTTCAGGCCGCCGGCCACGATGAACTCCTCGACCGGGACACCGCCGCTCTCGAACGCCTCGACGATCACGCGTGTGCCGTAGGCGGTGGACTCCAGCAGGGCCCGGTAGACGTCCTCGGGACGGGTGTCGAGGGTGAGGCCGGCGATGACACCGGACAGGTGGTGGTCGACCAGCGTGGAGCGGTTGCCGTTCATCCAGTCCAGGGCGACCAGGCCGTGTGCGCCGACGGGCTGGGCGGCGCTCCTGCGGGTCAGCAGTTCGTGCAGGTCCTCGCCCGCGGCCTCGGCCTCGGCGCGGTAGTCCTCGGGGACGCCCTGCCGCAGCCACCAAGCGAAGATGTCGCCGACCCCGCTCTGGCCGGCCTCGTATCCGTAGGCGCCCTCGACGATGCCGCCGTCGACGACGCCGCAGATGCCCGGGACCTCGCAGAGGGCGGGGCCGTTGAGGACGTGGCAGGTCGAGGTGCCCATGATGGCCAGCAGCCGCCCGTTCTCGACGGCGCCGGCCGCGGGCGCGGTGACATGGGCGTCCACGTTGCCGGCGGCGACCGCCGTGCCCTCGCGCAGCCCGGTCCAGGCGGCCGCCCGCGGGCTCAGCCCGCCGACCCGGGAGCCCAGCGGGGACAGCGGGTGCTCCAGACGGGTGGCGGCGAAGTCGGCGAAGCCGGGGTGCAGTCGGGCCAGGAAGCCGGTGGAGGGGTAGGTGCCGTCCTGGTGGATGCCCTTGTAGCCGGCGGTGCAGGTGTTGCGCGACTCGCTGCCGGTCAGCTGCCACACGATCCAGTCGGCGGCCTCGATCCAGCGGGAGCAGGCGGCGTAGAGCTCGGGATCCTCCTCCAGGACCTGCAGGGCCTTCGCGTACTGCCACTCGGACGAGATCCTGCCGCCGTACCGGGTGATCCACTTCTCGCCGCGGGCGTGGGCGAGGGCGTTGATGCGGTCGGCCTGGTCCTGGGCGGCGTGGTGCTTCCACAACTTGGGCCAGGCGTGCGGACGGGCCGCCCACTGCTCCGTCTCGGCCAGCGGGGTGCCGTCGGAGGTGGTCGGGAGCACGGTGCAGGCGGTGAAGTCCGTGGCGATGCCGATGATCAGGCCGGGATCGACCCCGGCGTCGGCGACCGCCGCGGGGACGGCGGTACGCAGCACCTCACGCCAGTCCGCGGGATGCTGCAGAGCCCAGTCGGGCGGCAGCGGAGCGCCGGTGGAGGGAAGACGTTCCTCGATGACGGCATGGCGGTAGTCGTGGACCGCCGACCCGAGTTCGGCGCCGTCACGGACCCGGACGACGACGGCGCGGCCGGAGAGGGTGCCGAAGTCGACTCCGACCGTGCAGGCCTCGGGGTGGGTGCGGTCGAGGGTGCCGTCAGGGGCATGTGTGGTCACGGTGTGGGTCTCTCGTCAGGTCTCCATCAGGAGCAGCGGGGTGGGTGGCCAGGGAGAACAGCTGACCGCTCCGGCAAATTGTTAGCGATAACAAGGCGATTGGACAAGAGTCGCGTGCGGTTTCGCCGGAAAGGGGAGCCGTCCCGGGCGGGCGGCCGACGCCGTGATCGCGGGAGGGGCGGAGCCGGTGCGGGTGGTGCGGTCGGGGTGTCGCCCCGGTGCCGGCGTCCTCGTCCGGCGTGCCGCCGCGGGAGCGGGATGCCGGACCCGGTGGTGCTCCCGGTTTCCCGGGTGGGGACGGCCGACGGCTCCGGTCCGGCCGCACCGCGTCCGGACCGGGGAGGGCGGACGCTCTTCGCCGTGCGGCGCCGCCCGCGGGGTGGCCCCCGGTGAGGGCGGGCGTGCCGGGTCCGGACCCCGCGGGGCGTGCCGCCGCCCTCTGTCGCGTGGTTCGCGGGTGTGTGCCGATGTGGGAAAACGCGGGAAAGCGCGGGAAAACGTGTACCGCCTCTTGCTGTGGCCACAAGTTAGCGCTAACAATCTTTCCGGCAGGCTGGCCGCTTCCGGTCGGCCGTGCGGACACGGTTCTCCACCGGCGCAACCCCGCTCGCGCAGGGGCTCGAACCGTGCAGAGCCGCCTCCCCACGGACGAGATGGCAGGGAAAGACCATGAAGAACAGCCGAGCCGTATCCGCCGCTCTGGCCGTGACCGCCAGTTGCGCCATGCTCCTCCTCACCGCCTGCGGACAGAGCGGCGAGGGAGGGAGCAAGGAGACGGAGGACAAGGAGGACCTCACCATCGGCATCGCCATGCCGACCAAGTCCTCCGAGCGCTGGATCGCCGACGGCCGGAACATGACGGAGGCCCTGAAGAAGGCCGGTTACCGCAGCACCCTGCAGTACGGCGAGGACGACCCCGACCAGCAGGTTTCCCAGATCGAGAACATGATCACCCAGGGGGTCGACGCGCTGGTCGTGGCCGCCATCAACGGCGAGGCGCTCTCCAACGTCCTCCAGCAGGCCGCGGACGCCGACATCCCGGTGATCTCCTACGACCGGCTCATCCTGGGCTCTCCCCATGTGGACTACTACGCCTCCTTCGACAACGAGAAGGTCGGCGAGCTCCAGGCCACGTACATCGTCGACAAGCTCGGCCTGAAGGACGGCTCGGAGAAGGGGCCCTTCAACATCGAGCTGTTCGCCGGCTCCAACGACGACAACAACACCAAGTACTTCTTCAACGGGGCGATGAAGGTCCTCAAGCCCCACCTCGACAAGGGGCAGCTCGTCGTCCGGTCCGGGCAGACCGCCCTCAACCAGGTCACGACCCTGCGCTGGGACGGCGGAACGGCCCAGAAGCGCATGGACGACCTGCTGACCTCCACCTACTCCAAGGCCCGGGTGGACGCCGTCCTGTCGCCCTACGACGGCATCTCCATCGGCATCCTGTCGGCCCTCAAGTCGGACGACTACGGGAGCGCCGCCAAGCCCCTGCCGATCGTCACGGGCCAGGACGCGGAGGTCGCCTCCGTGAAGTCGATCATCGCCGGAGAGCAGACGCAGACGGTCTACAAGGACACGCGCGCCCTGGCCAAGGTCGCCGCGGACATGGTCGCCGCCGTCCTCGGCGACGAGAAGCCCGAAATCAACGACGACAAGACGTACGACAACGGCGAGAAGGTCGTCCCCGCCTACCTGCTCGACCCGGTCAGCGTGGACAAGTCGAACTACCGGGAGGTCCTGGTCGACTCCGGCTACATCGACGCCGGGGAGCTCAAGTGACCTCCACCCCGGGGGCCCGCCGCGAGGCGGGCCCCGCGGCCGGCACCGTCCTGGAGATGCGGTCCATCGTCAAGACCTTCCCCGGGGTCAGGGCGCTGTCCGACGTGACGCTCTCCGTGCGGCGCGGCGAGGTCCACGCACTGTGCGGGGAGAACGGCGCGGGCAAGTCGACCCTGGTGAAGGTCCTCTCCGGTGTGCACCCGTACGGGACGTACGAGGGCGAGATCCTCTTCGAGGGCGAACCGTGCCGCTTCCGGGACATCCGCGCCAGCGAACGGCGTGGCATCGTCATCATCCACCAGGAACTCGCGCTCGTCCCCCAGCTGTCCATCGCCGAGAACATCTTCCTCGGCAACGAGCCGTCCCGGCGCGGCGTCATCGACTGGCGCGAGGCACTGCGCAGGGCCGCCGAACTGCTCGGGCGGGTGGGGCTCGACGAGCACCCGGAGACCAGGGTCGCCGACATCGGGGTGGGCAAGCAGCAGCTCGTGGAGATCGCGAAGGCCCTGGCGAAGGACGTCAGGCTGCTCATCCTCGACGAGCCCACCGCGGCGCTCAACGACGAGGACAGCGCGAAGCTGATCCGGCTGATCCAGGGGCTGAGGCACCAGGGGATCACCTCGATCATCATCTCGCACAAGCTGAACGAGATCGCCCAGGTGGCCGACTCCGTCACCATCCTGCGCGACGGGCGTTCCATCGAGACGCTGGACGTCAGGGCGCCGGAGACCACCGAGGAGCGCGTCATCCGCGGAATGGTGGGGCGCGACCTGGACAGCCGCTTCCCCGACCGCACGCCGTACGCGGGCCCCGCCGTGGCGGAGCCCGCGCTGGAGATCCGCGACTGGACCGTGCACCACCCCGTCGACCAGCACCGCAAGGTCGTGGACGGGGTGTCGCTCACCGTCCGCCGGGGGGAGATCGTCGGCATCGCGGGGCTGATGGGTGCCGGCCGCACCGAACTGGCGATGAGCGTCTTCGGCCGCTCCTACGGCCGGTACGCGCGGGGCACCGTGCACAAGGACGGGCGGGAGATCCGCACCCGCACCGTTCCCGAGGCGGTCGCCAACAAGATCGCCTACGTCACCGAGGACCGCAAGCACTACGGCCTGAACCTCGGCGACTCCATCAGCCGGAACATCTCGCTCACCTCCCTGGGCCGGCTCGCCCGGCGCGGAGTGGTCGACGAACACGAGGAACGGCGGGTGGCCGAACGGTACCGCCGGACCATGAACATCAAGGCCCCCCACGTCTTCGAGAAGGTCGGCCGCCTCTCCGGCGGCAACCAGCAGAAGGTCGTCCTCAGCAAGTGGATCCTGGCCGGTCCGGACGTGCTGATCCTGGACGAGCCCACCCGCGGCATCGACATCGGCGCGAAGTTCGAGATCTACACCGTGATCGACCGGCTCGCCGCCGAGGGCAAGGCCATCCTCTTCATCTCCTCCGAGCTGCCCGAACTGCTCGGCATGTGCGACCGCATCTACACCATGGCCGCCGGGCGGCTCACCGGAGAGGTGGGGCGCGCGGACGCCACCCAGGAGGTGCTGATGCGGCACATGACGCAGACCCCTTCCGCACCGGCGACCGCCGCCACCGGCGCGCCCGGTCACACCGGCGACAAAGGACACCAGGCATGAGCACCGACCTGACCACCGATCCGGCCGCCCCGGCGCCCCCGGGCGACGCCCGGGACTCCCGCACCGGATCGCCGGTGGTACGCGCCCTGCTGGAGGGCGCCCGGCGCAACATGCGCCAGTACGGGATGCTGTTCGCCCTCGGTCTGATCGTTGTCCTGTTCCAGGTCTGGACGGGCGGCGACCTGCTGCTGCCGCGCAACGTCTCCAACCTGGTGCTGCAGAACAGCTACATCCTCATCCTGGCCGTCGGCATGATGATCGTCATCATCGCCGGGCATATCGACCTGTCGGTGGGCTCGCTGACGGCCCTGGTGGGCGCCGTGGCGGCGGTGCTGATGGTGCAGCACCAGCTGCCCTGGCCCCTCGCGGTGGGCATCACCCTCCTGCTGGGTGCCGCGGCCGGCGCCCTCCAGGGGTTCTTCATCGCCTACGTCGGCATCCCGTCGTTCATCGTGACGCTCGCCGGGATGCTGCTGTTCCGCGGTCTGACGGAGATCTTCCTGAAGGGGCAGACCCTGGGCCCGTTCCCGGAGGGGCTGCAGAAGATCGCCAACGGCTTCCTGCCCGAGGCCGGGCCCTCGACCAACTACCACAACCCGACCCTGCTCCTGGGGCTGGCGCTGATCGGCTTCGTGGTGTGGCAGGAGCTGCGCGACCGGCGCCGCCAGCGGGAGTTCGACCTGCAGACGCTCCCGGCCGGCCTGTTCGCCCTGAAACTGACGGCGCTGATCGCCGCCGTGCTGACGGCGACACTCCTGCTGGCCAGCTACAAGGGCGCCCCCGTGGTCCTGATCATCCTGGCCGTCCTGCTGGTCGGGTTCAGCTACGTCATGCGCAACGCGGTGGTGGGGCGCCATGTGTACGCCATCGGCGGGAACCTGCCGGCGGCGAAGCTGTCGGGGGTCAAGGACAAGAAGGTCACGTTCGCGGTGTTCCTGAACATGGGGGTACTCGCGGCGCTCGCCGGCCTGGTCTTCGCGGCCCGTTTCAACGCGGCCTCCCCCAAGGCGGGCATCAACTTCGAACTGGAGGCCATCGCGGCCGCCTTCATCGGCGGCGCCTCGATGAGCGGCGGCGTCGGCACCGTCCTGGGCGCCATCATCGGGGGCCTGGTCCTCGGAGTGCTCAACAACGGCATGAACCTCGTCGGGGTCGGCACGGACTGGCAGCAGGTGATCAAGGGCCTGGTGCTGCTCGCCGCGGTTGGCTTCGACGTGTGGAACAAGCGGAAGGTCGGCACCTGAGCGGTGCCCCGGCACGACCGCGCCGCCGTCCCCGCCGGCGGCGCGGCACCCGCCCCGCGGTGGCCCGTCCCCCGGCCACCGCCCCAGGAAGGAGCACCCGATGCCAGTCGGCGGAACACCGCGCACACCGTTACGCACGCGGTGGTGGCGGGCCTGCCTCGCCGCCGCCCTGACCGCCGTCCTGGTCGGGGTGAGCGGCATCGCCGTACCGCGGACGGCCTCGGCCGCGGTGGTGGACCCCGACGCCTCCTACGTGCTGGTCAACCGGCACAGCGGCAAGGCGCTGGACGTGTACGACCTGGCCACCGGCGACGGGGCGCGGATCACCCAGTGGTCCCGCAACGACGGCGCCTGGCAGCAGTGGCAGTTCGTCGACTCCGGTGACGGCTGGTACCGGGTCAGGTCCCGGCACTCGGGCAAGGTCCTCGGCATCGAGGGCGGCTCCACCGCGGACCGGGCTGGACTGGTCCAGCAGACCGACCGGAACAGCGCCGGCCAGCAGTTCCGCCTGGCCGACTCCGACGGCGGCCATGTGCGCCTGATCAACCGCAACAGCGGCAAGGCGCTCGACGTCCTCGACTTCTCCACCGACGACGGGGCCGAGATCATCCAGTGGCCGGACACCGGCGGCGCCAACCAGCAGTGGCAGCTGGTCAGACCGGGCCCCGGTGCCGTCGGCACGTTCACCAACCCGGTCAAGCGCAACGGCCCCGACCCGTGGCTGCAGTACCACGACGGCCACTACTACCTGGCCACGACCACCTGGAACTCCACGGTCACCATGCGGCGCTCGACCACCCTGGCCGGCCTGTCGACCGCACCCGACACCGTGGTGTTCGACCTGTCCGGCAGGCCGAACGGCTGCTGCAACATGTGGGCTCCGGAGTTCCATCTCCTGGACGGCCCCGACGGCCCGCGCTGGTACCTGTACTACACCGCCGGGCAGAACGTCTCCGACTACAACCCCACCCAGCGGCTGCACGTGCTGGAGAGCGAGGGCACGGACCCGATGGGGCCGTACCGCTTCAAGGCGGACCTGGGGAACACCTGGGAGCTCGACCCGAGCATCCTGAAGACGAACGGCAGGCTGTACCTGCTGGGCAGCGCCATGGACGGCACGCAGAGCCTGTCCATCACCCCGCTGAGCAACCCCTGGACCCCCAGCGGCCCGCGCCGCACCATCAGCTCGCCGACCCTGCCGTGGGAACGGCAGACCGGTGCGGTGAACGAGGGCGCCGAACCGCTCCACCACAACGGCAGGACCATGCTCGTCTACTCGGCCAGCGCCTGCTGGGGCCCGGACTACAAGCTGGGCCTGCTCACCCTCACCGGCACCGATCCGCTCGACCGGGACCACTGGACCAAGTCGCCGAACCCGGTGTTCCAGCGCAGCGACGCCAACGGCGTCTTCGCGCCGGGGCACAACGGGTTCTTCAAGTCCCCCGACGGCACCGAGGACTGGATCGTCTACCACGCCAACGACTCGGCGAGCGGCGGCTGCGACATGAACCGGTCCACCCGGGCTCAGAAGTTCACCTGGAACGCCGACGGCACCCCCGACTTCGGCACCCCGGTCAGGACGGGCGTCCCGCTCACCGCGCCGTCCGGCGAGTAGGGAACCGTCCCGTCCTCATCCCCACACCGGAACAAGGAGACTCCGGCGGTGAACGACAACACCGGAACGACCGAAGCAACCGGAAGGACGGCACCGGCGGCGCCCGCGGGCCGGCCGGGTCCGCGCCCCGCGCCGCGCCCCCGGCGACGCCGGACCGGCCGGACCGTGGGAGCACTGCTGGCGGTGTGCGCGCTGGCCGCGACGTCCGTCGTCGGCACGGCCGGACAGCGGCCGGCGGCGGCCGGCACCGTCACCGTCGCGGAATACCCGGGTCCCGGCCACGTCACCGGGGACATCGGGGTGCACGACCCGACCTTCGTCAAGCGGCCCGACGGCGGCTACCTGGTCGCGCACACCGGCGACGGCATCGCCCTGAAGACCTCCACCGACCGCACCGCTTTCCGCGGCGCCGGGTCGGCCTTCCCCGGCGGAGCGCCCTGGACCACCGCCTACACCGACGGCAGCCGCGACCTGTGGGCACCGGACCTCTCATACCACAACGGCCGCTACCACCTGTACTACTCGGCCTCGACCTTCGGTTCCAACCGTTCGGCGATCTTCCTGGCGACCAGCACCAGCGGCGCCGCCGGCAGCTGGACCGACCACGGCCTGGTGGTCGAGTCCCGGGAGACGGACGACTTCAACGCCATCGACCCCGACCTCGTCGTGGACGACCGGGGCCGCTGGTGGCTGTCCTTCGGCTCCTTCTGGTCGGGTGTCAAGATGATCCGGCTCGACCCGTCCACCGGGAAGCGGAGCGGCACCGCCTTCCACTCCCTCGCCGGGCGCGGCGGCGGCGCGATCGAGGCCCCCACCATCGTCAGGCGCGGTACCCACTACTACCTGTACGTCTCGTTCGACCTGTGCTGCCGGGGCGCGTCCAGCACCTACCGGATCGTGGTCGGCCGCTCCACCGACGTCACCGGCCCGTACCGCGACCGCGACGGCGTGGCGATGACCTCCGGCGGCGGGACCGAGGTGCTGGCCGGTCACGGCGGCATCCACGGTCCCGGCCACCAGGACGTGTTCACCGACACCGACGGCGACATCCTCGGCTACCACTACTACGCGGACAACGGCGCGGCGTTGCTGGGTGTCAACCTGCTGGCCCATGACTCGGCCGGCTGGCCCTACGCCCACTGAATCCCGGGGCCCGGCAGGGCGCGGCACCGGTGTCATCGGTACGGACGGCGACCGGGCCACCGGCGACCGGAGGGCCCGACGGCCACACGCGGACCGCGCCCAGACCGCGGTGCGGGACTTCCCGAACGGATTCGGCGACACGGCCATCGCCCTGGCGGACTCCGACCGCGACCGCCTGTTCGAGGGCGCCGCGGTCCACCGGATCGGCTGCACCGGCGAGTACCTGCTGCTCCGGGAGGCCGTCGGGCCCGACGGCCGCCGCCTGGTGCCGGTCCTTCGCCTCCGACCGCGTCGAGGGCCCGTGGAGCCCGTCGGCCGACACCGAGTCCACCCCGTTCGCCCGGTCCGGCAGCGTGACCTTCCCGGCGTGGACACGGGACTTCGGCCACGGTGAACTGAACAGGGCGGACAACGACCAGACACTCACCATCGACCCGTGCCGTCCGCAGTTCCCCCACCGGGGGCTCGGCCCGAATGCCGGCGGAGACCACAGCGCACTGCCCTGGCGGATGGGGCTGCTCACCCAGACCGACTCCACCTGCCGATCCCGCCCGGCGTCCCCGCCCCTCGCGGGGGCGCCGGCCACATCGCGGGCGAGGACGTCAGGCGCAGGACGGGCACAGCCCGCGATAGGTGATCTCCGCCTCCGACACCGTGAAGCCGAACCGCTCCTCCGCCGGGAGGTCGGCCAGCGGGTCGCCGGTCGGGTGGACGTCGCGGATGGTGCCGCAGCCGGAACACACCAGGTGCTGGTGCGGACGGTGTGCGTTGGGGTCGTAGCGCTTGGCGCGGCCGTCGGTGGAGACCTCCGTGACCTCACCGAGGGAGACCAGCTCGCCCAGGGTGTTGTAGACGGTCGCCCGGGAGATCTCGGGCAGCCGCTGCGCCGCGCGGACGTGCACCTCGTCGGCGGTGAGGTGCACGTGGTCGCCGTCGAGGACCTCCGCAACGACACGCCGCTGGGAGGTCATCCGCCAGCCGCGTCCTCGCAGTCGCTCCAGCAGGTCGCTCATGTCGGTTCACCTATTCGGGGTTGGCGGGATGTCCAAAGTTTACAGTGGACGTCCGGGTTTCGACCAGATATGCGCCTGGCGCGTTTCTTGACTTGGACTCTGTCCATTGTAGGATCGGTTCCGGTGACAGCCAAGGGACAGGAAAACTCCAGTACGGCAGGGGAGAGACGTGACGGGACCACCGCCCGGGAGCTGCGCGGTGTCGGCCCGCGGATGACAGCCACCCGACAGCCACCCGTGCCACGCCGTCCGAGACCGCCCGGGGCGGCGACCACTCCGGCACCGGGGTGACCGTGCCCGGGCCGCCCGGGAGGGAGGCCGGGGCCACTCACTGGAGTTCGTACCTCGACCGTTCCACCACCCGCAGCTCCCGAGCCCGTGATCTGCCCAGTCCGGAAGGATTCCCAGTTGTCCGAGAACCATGACGCAATCGTCACAGACCCGAAGACGGAGGGCGAGACCGGCGGTTGCCCGGTTGCGCACGGACGCGCCCCGCACCCGACCCAGGGCGGCGGAAACCACCAGTGGTGGCCCGAGCGGCTCAACCTGAAGATCCTCGCCAAGAACCCGGTGGTGGCCAACCCCCTCGGCGAGGACTTCGACTACGCCGAGGAGTTCAAGTCCCTCGACCTCGCGGCCGTGAAGCGGGACATCGCGGAGGTGCTGACGACCTCGCAGGACTGGTGGCCGGCCGACTACGGTCACTACGGCCCGCTCATGATCAGGATGGCGTGGCACAGCGCGGGCACCTACCGGATCAGCGACGGCCGCGGTGGCGCCGGGGCCGGCCAGCAGCGTTTCGCCCCCCTCAACAGCTGGCCGGACAACGGGAACCTCGACAAGGCCCGCCGTCTGCTGTGGCCGGTCAAGAAGAAGTACGGCCGGCGGATCTCCTGGGCCGACCTCATGATCCTCACCGGCAACGTCGCCCTGGAGACGATGGGCTTCGAGACCTTCGGCTTCGCCGGCGGCCGTGAGGACGTCTGGGAGCCCGACGAGGACGTCTACTGGGGCCCCGAGACCACCTGGCTCGGTGACGAGCGCTACAGCGGCGACCGGAACCTGGAGAGCCCGCTGGCCGCGGTCCAGATGGGCCTCATCTACGTCAACCCGGAGGGCCCGAACGGCAACCCGGACCCGGTCGCCTCGGCCCGCGACATCCGTGAGACGTTCCGCCGGATGGCGATGAACGACGAGGAGACCGTCGCCCTCATCGCCGGCGGCCACACCTTCGGCAAGACCCACGGCGCGGGCCCGGCGGAGAGCGTCGGCCCCGACCCCGAGGCCGCCCCGATCGAGCAGCAGGGCCTGGGCTGGAAGAACACCCATGGCACCGGCAAGGGCGGTGACACGATCACCAGCGGTCTGGAGGGTGCCTGGACGGCCACCCCGACCCGGTGGGACAACAGCTTCTTCGAGACCCTGTTCGGTTACGAGTGGGAGCTGACCAAGAGCCCCGCCGGGGCGAACCAGTGGCGGCCGAAGGACGGCGCCGGCGACGGCACCGTCCCGGACGCCCACGACCCGGCCCGGAGCCACGCGCCGATGATGACCACGGCCGACCTCGCGCTCCGCTTCGACCCGGTCTACGAGCAGATCTCGCGGCGCTTCCTGGAGAACCCCGACGAGTTCGCGGACGCCTTCGCCAAGGCGTGGTTCAAGCTGACGCACCGCGACATGGGGCCGGTCGCCCGCTACCTCGGCCCGGAGGTCCCGGCCGAGACGCTGCTGTGGCAGGACCCCCTGCCCGAGCGGACGTACGAGCTCGTCGACGCCCAGGACATCGCCTCCCTCAAGGCCGACGTCCTCGCCTCGGGCCTGTCGGTGTCCGACCTGGTGTCCACCGCCTGGGCGTCGGCCTCGTCCTTCCGCGGCAGCGACAAGCGCGGCGGCGCCAACGGCGCGCGCATCCGGCTGGAGCCGCAGAACGGCTGGGAGGTCAACGACCCCGACCGGCTGGCGACGGTGCTGCGCACCCTGGAGGGCGTCCAGGAGGCCTTCAACACCGCCCAGACCGGCGGCAAGCGGATCTCCCTCGCCGACCTGATCGTGCTCGGCGGATGCGCCGCCGTCGAGAAGGCCGCCAAGGAGGCCGGCTTCGACGTCGAGGTCCCCTTCACCCCGGGCCGGGTGGACGCCTCGCAGGAGCAGACCGACGTGGAGTCGTTCGCCGCGCTCGAGCCGACCGCCGACGGGTTCCGCAACTACCTCGGCAAGGGCAACCGGCTGCCGGCCGAGTACCTGCTGCTCGACAGGGCGAACCTGCTCAATCTGAGCGCCCCTGAGATGACGGTCCTCGTCGGCGGCCTCCGCGTCCTGGACGCGAACCACCGGCAGTCGCCGGCCGGTGTCCTCACCTCGGCCCCCGGGACGCTGACCAACGACTTCTTCGTCAACCTGCTCGACCTGGGCACGGAGTGGAAGCCGGTGTCCGAGGACGCGACCACCTTCGAGGGCCGCGACGCTGCCACGGGTGAGGTCAGGTGGACCGGCACCCGCGCCGATCTCGTCTTCGGGGCGAACTCCGAGCTGCGCGCGGTCGCGGAGGTCTACGCGAGCGACGACGCGAAGGAGAAGTTCGTGACGGACTTCGTCGCGGCGTGGGACAAGGTGATGAACCTCGACCGGTTCGACCTCGCCTGACGCGCGACGCGCGACGCGCGACGCGCGACGCGTGACGTCTGACGCCTGACGTCCGGGCCGGCCCGCGCGGGCCGGCCCGGACGCCTCCGGCTGCTCCGGTCAGCGGTCCTGGAGCGCGTCCAGAGCCACGGCCTGCGCGATGGCGAGCCGGCGGTCGACGTCGGGCGAGGCGACCTCCAGCACGTAGCGGTCGCGCAGACCGAACTTCTTGTCCACCGACAGCACCTGCCTGCCGCCCAGCGTGAAGTCGAAGTGGTACGGCCACGCGAACGGCAGCAGATCGGTGAACGGGATCACGCCCCAGACCCGCCGCAGCACGGCCACGAAGCGGCTGCGCTCCAGTCCGGTCAGCTCCGCCCTGCCCGGCTGCTCCAGCTGCCAGGTCGAGCGCAGCAGGGAGGCGGCGAACTTCTTGCGGAACGACCCGATGACGTCGCCCGCCTCGTCCGTCACGTCGTAGACGGTCCCGAGGTCGAGGATCTTGCGGGCCTTGAAGGAGCACAGAACCCGCTGCCTGGACTCGTCGGTGTAGCAGGTCACCTGTTCCTTGAACGCCAGGCGCTTCTGCTGGGCGAAGGCGACGACCTCGCCCTCGGAGCCGTCCGGCTCCTCCGTGGTCACCACGTACCGGTTGACAGCGAAGGTCACCTTCTGCCGGATGTGGAAACGCTCCTGCGTCTGGAACCGCGAGTTGTCCACGAGTGTTCTCAGTCCTCATCTGGTGCCTGCGCACCGCTGTGCTGCCCGCTCCGTGCGGGTGCCCGGGGCCGCTGCCTGTCGTCCTCCGCGGACGCGCGGCGGAGACAGCCATCCCTCGGAACCTGTCACGTACCAGGATGCCGCCCGGTTCACACGGGCGGCGGACGGCTCCGCCGGCCGCCCGTGCCCCGCCGCCGGTCCCGGCATACGATTCCCTCCGCGCCCGCCGTGCCGTCCCCGCACCCGTGGCCGCCCCTCCGCCCGGCGGGGCGGACCGGCGCCGGACGCGGCCGGCATCCGCCGGATGCCGGAACACCCCGTGTGAGCGGGCGGCAACGGGGGCACCGGTCCTGCATGCGCATCGTGGTCACCGGGACGACAGGGAACACCGGCTCCGCCGTCGTGCGGCGCCCGCATGCCGGGGGCGGACACGCCCTCACCGGCCCGGCCCGGCGGTCGCCGGACGGCTTCACGGACCGCGGTGCAGGGCGGCGCCCGACCGGCCTCGGCACCGAAACCCGCCGTGAGACGTTCGCCGAGGTGCCCGTGCCGCGTCCCCGCACCGTGCGCGGCGCGCCCGGCGACGCGGTCCGCCGCGGGCCGGTCGCGGTGCGGCGGCGCCCGTGACCGCCGACACGGCCGGGACGCGCCCCGGACCGCCGCCCGCGCTCGCGCTGCTCGCCGCCGCCCACGGCGGGCCTGCCCTGGCCGTCGCCGCCATCGCGGGCCTGCTCGCGCTCCGCGGGGACCTGCGCCCGCTCGACGCCGCCGTCGTCACCGGGGCGGTGCTCACCGGCCAGCTCACCATCGGCTGGGGCAACGACCTGCGCGACCTTCCGCGCGACCGCGCCGTCGGCCGCGCCGACAAGCCGCTGGCCACCGGAGCGCTCCCGGTCGGGTGGGTGGTGCGTGCCCTGGTGGTGGCCGCGCTCGCCTGTCTGGTGCTGTCCGCGCTCGCCGGCTGGCGCAGCGCGCTGGTCAACATCGTCCTGGGCGCCGGCGCGGGCCACGCCTACAACCTGGCGCTCAAGTCGACCCGGTGGTCCTGGGTGCCGTACGCCAGCGCCTTCGGCACGCTGCCCTCGGTCGTCACCCTGGCCGGCCCCGCCCCGGAGTGGGCACCGCTGTGGATGACCGCCGCCGGCGCCGCACTCGGTGTCGGGGCCCACCTGCTCAACACGCTTCCCGACCTCGCCGACGACGAGCGCACCGGCGTCCGCGGCCTGCCGCACCGGATCGGCGAGCGCCCCTCGCGCGTCCTGGCCGCGGTGCTGCTGCCCGCCGCCTCGCTGCTCGCCGTGTTCGGCCCGGCCGGAGCCCCTCCGGGGTGGGCGTGGGCCGCCCTCGTACCGGTGGCCGTCCTCGCGGTGCTCACGCTGGTCGCCCGCGGCCGCACCCCCTTCCGCGCCGCGGTGGCCATCGCCCTGCTGGATGTCGTCCTGCTCGTGGCGGCCGGCTGATGGGGCCGGCACCCGCCCACTGGGACCTCGCGGTGGTCGGCGCCGGACCGGCCGGCGCCGCCACCGCCCTGGGGGCGCTGCACGCCGACCCCCGCCTGCGCGTCGCCCTCCTGGACCGGGCGGACTTCCCGCGGGACAAGGCCTGCGGCGACGGCGTGGCCCCCCATGTCCTCGATCTCCTCGCCGAGGTCGGTGCCACCGGTCTCGTCGAGGACCGGGTCCCGGTCGGCCGCCTCCGCATCGGCCGCGGCGGCCTGGCCGCCGAGCGGCGGACGGCCCGTCCGGCCTGGGTGGTGCCGCGCCGGATCCTCGACGCCCGGCTGGTCGACGCGGCGCTCGCCGCCGGCGCCCGGTTCCGGCGGCACCGGGTGCGCGAACTGCGGCAGCACACCGGCGCGGTGGTCCTGGACGGGGAGATCTCCGCCGCGGTCGTCGTCGGCGCCGACGGCGCCCACTCCGCCGTGCGGCGCGCGCTCGGCCGGCCCCGCGGTCCGTCGGCCCTGGCGCTGCGCGGCTACGCCCCGGTCGCGCCCGGACGGCGCGGCGCGCAGGTCATCGAGTTCGGCACCCGGCACCAACCCTCCTACGCCTGGTCCTTCGACCGCGGTGACGGACACGCCAACATCGGGTACGGCGAGGTCCTCCACACCGGCCGTCCGGCACCGACCCGCGCCCAGCTCCTCGAACGCCTCGACGTGCTCCTGCCCGGCGCGGCCGAGGGCGGGCGGGACTGGACCGGCCACCACCTGCCGCTGTCGACGGCACACTGGCGCCCGCCGGCCGGCCGCGTGCTGCTCGCGGGCGACGCGGCAGGCCTGGTGAACCCGCTGACCGGCGAGGGCATCTACTACGCGGTGGCCACCGGCATCGCGGCCGGCCGGGCCGCGGCCGCGGCCCGGCACGAGGGGCGGCCCGAGCGGGCGGGGGAGTGGTACGCCCGCGCCACCCGCCGGATCCTGCTGCCCCATCTGCGCCACACCGCGCTGGCCGCCCGCCTGGCCCGCGGCCGTCTCGTCCTCGCGGCCGGGCTGCGCGCCTCGGCCGCCGACCAGCGCGTCTTCGACGACCTCGTCGAGCTCGGCCTCGCCCGGGGCCGGCTCACCCCCACTGTCGCGTTCGGCCTCGGCCGGGCGCTTCTCGCACCCACCCGCCCGACCGGCCGATCCAGGGAGCCAGCATGACCATGCGCGTCCTCAGCGTCCGCGGCGTCCTGCCCGAGCACCGCCACCGGCAGGAGGAGATCACCGAGGCCTTCACCACCACGCTGGTCGAGGGCACGGTCGACCGCGGCGTCGCCGAACGGTTCCACCGCAACGCGTGCGTCGAGACCCGGCACACCGTGCTCCCGCTGGCGGAGTACGCCCGGCTGGAGGACTTCGGCCGGGCGAACGACGTCTTCATCCGGGCCGGCACCGAACTGGGCGCCCGCGCGGTCGTCGACGCGCTCAAGGGCGCCGGTCTGACCCCGGCCGACGTCGACTGCATCGTCTCGTGCACGGTGACCGGTCTGGCCGTCCCCTCGCTCGAGGCCCGTGTCGCGGCGGAGATCGGGCTGCGCCCCGACGTGGTGCGCCTGCCCCTGGTCGGCCTCGGCTGCGTCGCCGGCGCGGCCGGCCTCGCCCGCCTGCACGACCTGCTGCGCGGCCGTCCGGACGGGGTCGCGGTGCTGATGTCGGTGGAACTGTGCTCGCTCACCTTCCAGCGCGACGACACCTCCGTCGCCAACCTGGTGGCCGGCGGCCTGTTCGGGGACGGCGCGGCGGCGGTGGTCGCCGTCGGGCCCGAGCACCCGCTCGCGCGGTCCGGGGACCTCGCCCGCCCCGAGGTACTCGCCTCGCGCAGCCGCCTCTACCCCGACTCGGAGCGGGCGATGGGCTGGGACATCGGCTCCGGCGGGTTCAGGATCGTGCTCGACACCTCGGTTCCCGGTCTGGTGCGCCGCCACCTCGGCGACGACGTCCGCGGCTTCCTCGCCGACCACGACCTGACCGGCGACGACATCGGCTGGTACGTCGCACACCCCGGCGGCCCCAAGGTCCTGGAAGCGCTGCAGGACGCCCTCGGGGTCGGGCGGGACGCCCTGAGAGTGACCTGGGACTCGCTGCGCCGGATCGGCAACCTGTCCTCCGCCTCGGTACTGCACGTCATGGCCGACACGCTCGCCGCCCGGCCGCCGGGTCCCGGCTCGTACGGGCTCATGCTCGCCATGGGTCCGGGCTTCTGCTCCGAACTGGTGCTCCTGCGCGCCCCGGGAGGCGAGGGATGAGCGGCGAGGTCCTGTTCACCGTCCTGGTCCTGGCCGTCGGCCTGGAGCGGATCGCCGAGCTGGTGGTGTCCAAGCGCAACGCCGCCTGGAGTCTGGCGCGCGGCGGTGTGGAGTCCGGGCGGGGGCACTACCCGTTCATGGTGGTGCTGCACACGGGCCTGCTGGCCGGGGCGCTGGTGGAGGTGTGGGTGCGCCGGCCGGAGGCCGTGCCGGTCCTCGCCTGGACCATGTTCGCGCTCGTCGTGGCCTCGCAGGCGCTGCGCTGGTGGTGCATCGCCACCCTGGGCCGGCAGTGGAACACCCGGGTGATCGTCGTACCCGGCGCCCCGCGCGTGACCGGCGGTCCCTACCGGTGGATCCCGCACCCGAACTACGTCGCCGTCGTGGTGGAGGGGATCGCGCTCCCGCTGGTGCACTCGGCCTGGATCACGGCGGCCGTCTTCACCGTGCTGAACGCCTTCCTGCTCGCCACCCGGGTCCGGACCGAGGAAGCCGCCCTGGCGCGGCTGGCCTGACGGGACACGACGTGCGCGATGTGGACCTGCTCGTCGCCGGCGGGGGCCCCGCCGGCCTCGCCACGGCCCTGCACGCGGCCCGGGCGGGGCTGGAGACCACCGTTCTCGAGCGACGCGCCGGCACCGTCGACAAGGCGTGCGGCGAGGGACTGATGCCGGGGGCCGTCGCCGCCCTGGCCGCGCTCGGCGTACACCCGCCCGGGCGCGACCTGCGGGGCATCCGGTACGTCGCCGGGGCACGCCGGGCCGACGCCGCCTTCCGGGCGGGCCCGGGCCGCGGGGTGCGCCGCACGGTGCTGCACACGGCGCTGTGCGAGGCGGCGCTGGCCGCGGGCGTGGCGATCGAGCAGCACACCGTGCGCCGGGTCGCGCAGGATGGGGACGGTGTGGTGGTCGACGGCATCCGGGCCGGTCACCTCGTCGCGGCCGACGGCCTGCACTCACCGGTCCGTCATGCCCTGGGCCTGCACCGGCCGTGCCGGACCCGTCCGCGGCACGGGCTGCGGCGCCACTACGCGCTCGCCCCCTGGGGCGACCGTGTCGAGGTGCACTGGGCCCGCGACGCGGAGGCCTATGTGACCCCGGTGGCCGGCGGCCTGGTGGGCGTCGCGGTGCTCACCACCGTCCGCAGGCCCTACGACGAGCACCTCGCCGCCTTCCCCGGACTGCGGGAGCGGCTGGCCGGGGCCCGTCCGGCCGGACCGGTGCGCGGGGCGGGCCCGCTCCGCCAGACGGCGGGCGCGCGTACCGCCGGCCGGGTGCTGCTCGTCGGCGACGCCGCCGGTTACGTCGACGCGCTGACCGGTGAGGGCGTCGCGCTGGCGCTCGCGCAGGCGCCTGCGGCGGTACGGGCGATCATCGCCGGCGACCCGGGAGCGTACGAACGGGAGTGGCACCGGCTCACCCGCCGCTACCGCCGGCTGACCCGTGCGCTGCTCGGCACGGCGGGAGTGCCCTGGACCCGGGCGGCGCTGGTGCCCGCGGCGCAGCGGCTGCCGTGGCTGTTCTCGGCGGCCGTCGACGCGCTGGCGCGCCCGGTGGGGGAGTCCGCCTGAGCGGACCGGACGGGGCGGGGGTCAGACGTCGCTCTCCGTCCAGGTGTAGTCCGGGGGCCGGTAGTCGGCGCAGCGCTCCAGCAGGCGGTCCAGGTCCGGCTCCACGAGGAGCATCCGCCGATAGGGGGCGCGCAGGAATCCCTCGGCGACCATGTGGTCGACGAAGCGCAGCAGCAACATCGCCCACGCACCGTGCTGCGGCGGGGCCCACCGCCCGCGCCGTCCGCGGTGGCGGTCCGGCGCCGGGGCGGAGCCGGCCGGGGCGGTGCCCTCGCCCCTGATCCGGCGGACGCCGCCGGACGGCTTCGGCATCGTGTCCATCGTGTTCCCCTCCCTCGGCCGGCGCACCGCGTCGCGCGTCCGCCGCCGGTGAGCGGCTTCCCGTCCCCGCGCCGGTTCGTGAACGTAGTCCGGGACACGGCCGGGCACATGGGCCGTTCGGGCCTCCCACCGGCCCCTTCGCCCTCGCCGCCGGTTGGTGTCCCTCCGCGTGCGGGCTCGGGGAACGACTCGTCGGGGCACGGCAAGGGTGGGGCATCCGGCGGTGCCGCCCCGGCCGGAACACGGCCGTGGTGTTCCGTCAGCCCACGTGCCCCGGTGACCGGTGCTCTTCGTGCGCCGTCCCGTCCGCCGGGTTCCCGGGTTCCCAGCGCAGCAGGTCCCCCGGCTGGCACTCGAGCGCCTCGCAGAGCGCGGCGAGTGTGGCGAAGCGCACCGCCTTGGCACGGCCGTTCTTGAGCACCGCCAGGTTGGCGGGTGTGATCCCGACGCGGTCCGCGAGCTCGCCCACGGACATCTTCCGCCTGGCCAGCATCACATCGATGTCGACGGTGATCGGCATCAGATGACCTCCGCCAGTTCGGCGCGCATCCGCGTCGCCTCGACATCGCGTGCGACGGCCTGGGCGAGCAGCATCCGCAGCACGAGCACGACGAGCGCGACCCCGAAGACCGCCAGGGAGACCCCGCACAGCAGGAGCACGACCCCCGGGGCCACGGCCTCGCCCGGTGCGAGGACGACCGCGAGTGCGAACACCAGGAGCGCGGCCGCCGTGAACGCACCGATCACGATGTGCACGTACCGGAAGGCGGCATGGGAGAAGACGGTTCCGTGCCGCACCATCGTCACCAGCCGCCATACGCAGACCAGAACGACCTGGACCGTCACCACACCCAGGAAGAAGATCACGAGGATCGGGGTGCGCAGGTACGCGAACTCCGCGTCGAGTTCCTCCAGATCGATGGCCAGCAGCGGCACCATCACCGCCTGGACGAACACCGAACCGGCGAGCAGCGCCACGAGCACGGCCCGCAGCGCGAGCACCGTCAGCTTTCCCATCGTCTCTCCTTCAATCGAGCAACGATGGAAACCTATCGATATTCGATAGGTTGAGCAAGGGGTGGGCACGCCGAGGAAGGGAGCCCGGTACGGACGCGCGGCCTGGTGCCGACGGTGCCGGGCGGTGAACACCCCGCCGCGAACCCGCGGCGGGGGTCTTCCGGGAGCCGGCGGGTCTCAGCCGCCGCACAGCTCGGCGAAGCGCCGCGCGCTGATGTTGCCTCCGGAGAGGATCACCCCGACGCGGCGCGGGAGCCGTTCGAGGCGGCCGGAGAGCAGGGCGGCCAGCGGTGTGGCGCCGCTGGGCTCCAGGACGGTCTTCAGCCTTTCGAAGGCGAACCGCATCGCCGCGCGGATCTCGTCGTCGTCGACCAGCGCGATCTCGTCCACCAGGCGCCGGTTGACCGAGAAGGTCAGCTCGCCGGGGGCCTCGGCGGCCTGGCCGTCGGCGATGGTGCGCGGCACCGGGATGGTGACGCGCTCGCCCGCGGCCAGGGAGCGGCGGGTGTCGTCCCCCGCCTCCGGCTCGACGCCGATCACCCGGGTGGCGGGGTGCAGTCCCTTGGCGGCGGTGGCGCTCCCGGCCATCAGTCCGCCGCCGCCCACCGGCGCCACCAGGGCGTCCAGCTGCCCGGTCTCCTCGATCAGTTCCAGCGCGGCGGTACCCTGCCCGGCGATGACGTGCGGGTGCTCGTACGGCGGGATCAGCGCCAGCCCGCGTTCGGCGGCCAGCGCCTCGCCGAGGGCGGTCCGGTCGCCGGTGTAGCGGTCGTAGGTGACGATTTCCGCGCCGTAGCCGGCGGTGGCCTCCATCTTGGACTTCGGGGTGTCCTCGGGCATGAGGATGACCGCGGTGGTGCCCATCTCCCGGGCGGCCAGCGCGACGGCCTGGGCGTGGTTGCCGGAGGAGTAGGCGGCGATGCCCCGGGCCGCCTGTTCCGGGGAGAGCCGGGAGGCGGCGTTGTAGGCGCCGCGGAACTTGAAGGCGCCCACGCGCTGGAAGTTCTCGCACTTGAGGAAGACCTCGGCGCCCACCAGGGCGTCCAGGGTGCGCGAGTGCAGCACCGGGGTGCGGTGGGCGACGCCCTTGATCCGCGCGGCGGCGTCGCGCACGTCGTCCAGGGTGACCGGAGGCCGGTTCGTCATGGTTGCTCTCCTTGCGGGGCGGTGTGGCCGGACCCGGCGTCGTCCCGCGCGGACCGGGCGCGTACCTCGGCGAGGTAGTTGTAGGCGGAGGCGCGGGAGATGCCGAGCCGGGCGGCGACCTGCGGGACCGAGCGGCGCACGGCGAACACCCCCCGCTCGTGCAGGCGGGTGAAGAGATCCAGACGCTCGGTGCGGCTGAGGTCGGACCAGGGTTTGTTCTCCCGCAGCTGGTAGGTGTCGACGACGGCGTCCACCACGGAGCCGATGTCGTCACCGAAGGTCGTGGTCGGTACGGCGGCGGGGGTGGTGACACCGGCGAGACCGCCGATCAGGGCGTGGACCTGGTTGACCGCGGTGATGTCCAGGTTCACGCACAGTGCCCCGAACACCGTGCCGGTGGAGTCGCGCAGCACCATCGTGGAAGACTTGACCAGCTTCCCGTCGCGGGTCCGGGTGACGTAGTTGAGTTCGTCACGCGCCTCGTCGCCGCGGGCGAGTATCCCCATGCCGATCTCGCTCATCGAGCCGCCGACGGTGCGTCCGGTGACCGAGCCGGCGATGGCCGCCACGGAGCGCTCGGGGCGGCGGAAGTCGTGCACGACCACCTCGCAGAACGACCCCAGGGTCGCGGCGATCCCGTCGACCACCGGGGCCAGCGCGGCGATGATCGCGTCCTGCTCCCGGGCCGGCGCCTCACACGCCCCCCGGGACTTCCCGCACCCTGCCTCCGCCGGGCGGGAAGGCGGCACCGACGCACCGGGCCCGCCCGCTCCCGGCCACCCGTCGCCGGTGCGCCGCCCGCCGGGGCCGCGATCGGGGGACGGGCCGGGCGGCATCGGTCCTCCAGCTTGTCGGGGCCCCTCCGGGCCGAGGTCTTGGACGTAAAGTACATCGACTGGACGGAAAATCCAACCTGCTTCGCCGCGGTGCCGGCCCGGCTCGCCCGGGGCCCCGCCCGGCGGGGGAAACCCGCACCGGTGCCGCGGAGGACCTTGCGGAGGACCCCGCCGTCAGCGATCGGCGCCGGTGCCCGTGATCCGGATGTGGCCGATGCCCTCGTCCAGGAAGGCGGCCAGCTCCCGGGCCTCGGCGTGGACGGCTTCCTGTTCCGGGGCGGTCAGGGGGCGCAGCGGCGTGATGTCGAGCCGCCCGTCGCGTACGGTCCAGACGGCGGCCACCCGTCCGTCGACGAGGACGGCGCGCTGCCCGGCGACGGACAGGCCGAGGTGGGCTCTGTCGATGATGCGTCCGCGGTCGTGGTAGCCGAGGATCGCGTTGTCGAACGCGGGCAGGAACCGGACGGGCGCGGGGGTGTCCGGGTGCGGGCGCGGCGCGTCGGGCAGGTCCAGGAGTTCACGGCCGCGTTCGTCACGGAAAGCGATCAGTTCCCCGCGGACGGCCCTGACCGCGGCGGGCAGTCCCGCCAGACCGCACCAGGCGCGCAGGTCGGCGCTGGCGGCGGGCCCGTGGGCGGCGAGGTAGCGCCGCACCAGACGCTGCCCGACCGGGTCGGTCCCGTCGTCCGGGGGGAGCGGGTCGATGTCGCGACCGAGCCAGGCGGCCAGGGGCAGGTTGCGGACCCCCGCCCTGATGCGCCACAGGCCGCGGGGCGGGAGCTGGACCATCGGGACCAGGGCGGCGACGAGCAGCTCGCCCAGGGCGCGGCGCGGGAAAGCGGACCAGCGGTCCTCCAGGGCCCCGACGAGTTCGGCCATGGTGCGGGGCCGCCCGTCGGCCAGCACCGCCCGCCCGGCCGCGGTGAGCTCGTCCATGTCGATGCCCGCCAGTTCGCGGCGGTAGGTGGCCAGCACCCGCTGGCGCAGCATCGCGTCGTGGCGGGCCCGCCAGGCCAGCGCGTCACCGGCGGTGACGAGGTGGACGGTGCGGCGCATCAGGTGCGTGCGCACGACCTCGCGTCCGGTCAGCGCGTCGTCCAGTTCCCGCGGCTGGAAGGCGCGCAGCCTCGACCACAGGCCGACGAAGGGCTCCTGGGGTTCCTGGGCCTGCAGACCGCACAGGCGCGCCACGGCGTCGCGGACGGGTACGGCCGCGCGGTCGAGCAGCAACTGGCGGGCCAGGGTGGCGCGGTTGAGGGCGCGCGTGCCGAGCACGGTCATGACGGTGTTCTCCTCCCAGGCCGCCGCGCGACCGCGGCGGCCTGGTGTCGGCCGGCAGGTCAGCCGTTGTACGGGGCGGCGACGTCCAGGACCCAGGTCACGCCGAACCGGTCGGTGAGCATGCCGTACAGCGGCGCCCACTGCGCGGGCTCCAGCGGCCGCACGACCGTCGAGTCCCCGGCGGCGAGCTTGTGCCACAGGGCGCTGATCTCGTCGGTGTCGTCACCGCGCACGGAGACGAAGAACGGGTTCTCGCCCTGGTTCCAGGGCAGTCGCGAGGGCACGTCGTAGGCCATGACGTGGAAGCCGTTGCCCGCGGTCACCTCGCCCCACATCACCCAGTCCGCCTCGTTCTCGTCCTGCACGGCGCCGGCGTCCTTGTACGTGACGGCGACGGCGCGTCCGCCGAAGACGGACTGGTAGAAGTCCAGCGCTTCGCGCGCGGCGCCCCGGAAGTTCAGGTGGGTGGTGGTCGTGACGGACATGGTCCGCTCCTTGCCTTCGAATCGGTGAACGAGTGCCGCTGTGCCGGACGAGCCCACGGCGCGGCGGACCGTGTTCCAGGAGTGGTGCCTGCCTGGTGACCTGCGGACCAGCTTTCCACCGGTAGAGGACAGAGAGTGTCCTCTACCGCGCCGCGATGGACGACATGCGGAAGACCTCCTCGCGGCTGCTCGCGCTGCTCCGGACACGCCGCCGGTGGTCCGGCGAGGAAGTGGCCGAACGACTCGGCATCACCCCGCGCACGGTGCGCCGCCACATCGGCCGCCTGCGCGAACTCGGTTACCCGGTCGCGTCCCTCGAGGGGACCGGCGGGGGATACCGCCTCGACGTCCTCGGACCTCCGCGCCCGGCCG
The DNA here is from genome assembly GCF_002794255.1 of Streptomyces carminius. Classification (GTDB taxonomy): domain Bacteria; phylum Actinomycetota; class Actinomycetes; order Streptomycetales; family Streptomycetaceae; genus Streptomyces; species Streptomyces carminius. The sequence continues at coordinate 38,221 of NZ_PGGW01000045.1, read as the reverse complement.
CCGCGTTCGGGGATCCCGCGGCCCGCTGTGCCCGGGCCGCACGGCCTCGACGCCCCGTCCGGTCGACGCCCCGTCCGCGGGGAAGGACCCCGGTTCCGGGCCCTGACGGCCACCGCAGACGGGCCGACCTGCCACGGCACCCGGTCACCCGCCGGGCGCCGACAGATGGGTGCGTTCCCCCTGCGGACCGAACAGGGTCAGCAGCTCCGCGGGCTGGTTTCCGGCGCTGCCGATCCAGTGCGGCAGACGGGTGTCGAACTCGGCGGCCTCCCCGGGACCGAGCCGGAACTCCTGCTCGCCGAGCACGAACCTGACCTGTCCGTTGAGGACGTAGAACCACTCGTACCCCTCGTGGGTCTGCGGCTTCATGGTGGGCGCCCGCCCCGCGGGCGGATAGACCACCTTGTACGCCTGGACGCCCCCGGCCCGCCTGGTCAGCGGCACCAGGACCAGCCCGGCACGCCGCACCGGCCGCAGATGGATGCGCGGGTCGCCGGTCGGCGGCGCCTGGACCAGATCGTCGAGCGGGACGCCGTGCGCCCGGGCCAGCGGCAGCAACTGCTCCAGCGTGGGGCGGAGTCTCCCGTTCTCGAGCCGGGACAGCGTGCTCGGCGTGAGGCCGGTCTCGGCGGCCAGGGCCTTCAGCGTCGTGCCCCGCGCCTGTCGCAGGGCGCGCAGCCGCGGCCCGACTCCCGCCAGGACGTCCTCTCCGGTTCTGCTCATCCGTCCATGGTGCGGATCCGCAACTTTTCTTGCAAGTGCGGAACGGCGCTGGTGATGCTGTCCGCGGAGGTGACCCCCTATGGTCGTGAGAGCAGCAACAGTTCACAGAAGCGGGACAGCCGCCGTCCGCGGGGCCGGAGCACGGTGGAGGCGGGGCGCGGGGACAGCCGTGGCGGCACTCCTTCTGGCGTCCGCGTGTGCGACGGGCGGCGGACAGCCGCCGGGTGAGGCACCACGCCGGCCGGCGGCCGAGGCCGCGACCCCGGCAGCTCCCGCCTTCGACTCCGCCACCCGCGGCGACGCCGAGTTCAACCGCCTGTTCCGCCACGAGTTCGCCGACGTCGACGGCGTGCGCATGCACTACGTCACCGGCGGGACCGGCGAGCCGCTCGTCCTGCTGCACGGCTGGCCGCAGTCCTGGTACGAGTGGCGCGGGATCATGCCGGAACTCGCCGAGCGGTACACGGTGTACGCGCTGGACCTGCCGGGGCTCGGCGACAGCGGGGGAGCGCCGTCCGGCTACGACAAGGCCACCCTCGCCCGCCATGTGCACGGCCTGGTCGCCGGCGAACTGGGCCTGCGCGGGATCAACCTCGTCGGACACGACCTCGGCGCCGGTGTCGGTTTCCAGTACGCCGCGCAGTACCCGGACGAGGTCGCCAAGTACGCCCACCTGGACTACCCCCTGCCGGGCCCCGCGCTCAGCGCCGACCGGTACCGGTCGCTGAGCTGGCACATGGCCTTCCACGACCAGGACGCCTTCCCGGAGACGCTCGTGGACGACGACGTGCGCGAGTACCTCGCGCTGTTCTTCCCGTACGTCGCCCACGGCGGGACGGCCTTCGGCGGGCCCGGCGCGAAGTCCCCGTTCACGAATGAGCAGATCGACGAGTTCGCCCGCACCTACCGCCGACCACAGGTCCTGACCGGCGGGTTCGAGCTGTACCGGACGCTGGAGAAGGACGAGCGCGACAACACCGCCGCCGCGCCGATCACCATGCCGGTGATGCTCATGACCGCCGAAGGCATGCTCGAGTCCACCCGGTCCACGGTCGAACCCCGCATGACCCGCATCACGCGGGCCGTCGAGGTGCCCGGAGCGGGCCACTGGCTGCCCGAGGAGAACCCGGAGTTCGTCACCGCCGAACTGCTGAGGTTCTTCGGCGGCCGAGCCGCCCGGTGACCGCGGGCCCGCGCACCGCGGCCCCGCCGGCAGGCGGACGACACCCCACGAAGGAGCCACCCCGAATGGACACCACCCGAAACGACCACGCACACGCCGACCCCGCGGGCGAGGAGGCCGGACTGTTCTGGGAGAAACACCACGCCGCCCGGCACGGCCGGAGCGACCGCGTGAACCCGCTGCTCGCCGAGACCGCCGGACCACTGCGCCCCGGCGCCGCCCTGGACCTGGGCTGCGGCGCGGGCGGTGACACCCTCTGGCTCGCCCGGCGCGGCTGGCAGGTCACCGCCGTGGACCTGTCCGCCACCGCCGTCGAACGGTTGCGCGGGCGGGCCCGCGAACTCGGCCTCGGGGACCGCGTCACCGCCGAACGGCACGACCTGGCCCGGACTTTCCCGGGCGGGGAGTTCGACCTCGTCTCCGCGCAGTACCTCCACACTCCGTTCCCACTGCCCCGTGACCGGATACTGCGCACCGCCGCACGGGCCCTGCGGCCCGGCGGCCTGCTGCTGATCGTCGACCACGGCTCCACCGCGCCCTGGTCCTGGAACCAGGACCCCGCCCCACGCCGTCCCACCCCCGCCGAGATCGCCGCCGGACTGGACCTCGACCCCGGGCAGTGGCGGGTCCTGCGCGCGGACACACCCCGGCGCCGGGCCACCGGACCCGCCGGCGAGACCGCCACCGTCACCGACCACGTCCTCGTACTGCGGCGGACCGCCGGATGAGCACGCGACCGCACGGCACACCCCGTGCCGCACGGGACACGGTGCCGCCCACCCGCACGCGGAAAGCCGCGTCACGGACGGGGGACGCCGGACCTCCGCGGACCGGAGCCGGCGAGAAGGCCACCCTCCTCGGCTTCCTCGACCACCTCCGCGACGCGGTCGCGGACAAGGCCGCAGGGGTGCCGGAACCGCAGGTCCGCACCGGCGGGGTGCCCTCGGGAACCAGCCTCCTGGGCCTGGTCAGGCATCTGGCGGCCGTCGAGCGGTTCTACTTCCTGGGCGAGGAGCCCGAGGACTGGGACCGGACCATGAGGCCGTCCCCCCAGGAGACGGCCGAGGACGTGCTCGCCGACTACCGGGAGGCCATCGCGCGGGCGAACCGGGTCATCGAGGCCTGCACCGACCTGACCCGCCCCGCGCCCCGGCCCCCGCGCCGCGGCTCGGCGCCGTCGATGCGATGGGTCCTGGTGCACATGATCGAGGAGACCGGCCGGCACGCGGGCCACGCCGACATCCTCCGCGAGCGGATCGACGGCTCCACCGGGCGCTGACGGCAGGCGGCAGGCGGGCGTCCCCTACGGAGTCCACCGCTCCACCGTCCTCTCCGAGGGGTCTGAGGAGGCAGCGGAGCCGTTGCCGGACCAGCGCCCAGCACCTCCGTCCGCTCAGCGGTGGGGCCAGATCGACTTCGTACGCGTGGAGCGACTTCTCGTCCGTGGGACGGAGCCCGAAGAAGCGCTTGCAAACGGCGGCCGCGCAGGACATCACCGGGCGGCGGGTCTGCCGAACGAGCGGCTCCGTCCCGTGATTCGGTGGTGTCTGTGGTGATCACGCGAGAAGGAAGCGGCGGCGCATTCGAGCGGATCGACACCCTGTCGAGCAGTCCGCGGACCTGCTGTCGGCGTTCGCGGGTGGTCCGGATATCCGTGGGTGGCGTCCCCGGCGCTGCGGCGGCCGGCGGCTCGGGACGCCGCGGCGTCAAGGGTTCGGACCCCGGACCACCCCAAGGGGGCTCTTGGCGGGAGGTGGGACGGCAAGTCGGCGACCGGCCGGACTGCCGACCCGCTCGGACCGGCTCCTGCGCTCCGGCCGCGGTGGCGGTCCCGCAAGGACGCCGTGCCGATCGTGGACGACAGGCCGGTGCCCACCTGCTACCGGGGCGTAGCGGCCTCCGGCAGGAGGAACCGCCGCCGCTCCACCGGCCATCAGGTCGTCACCGTCACCGTCACCGACACCGGCCTCCGGCCGGCCGTCGTCGTAGGGAAGCCGTGCCGGGCAACGCGGGGCGACTGCCGGGCCCGGGGAGCCCGGTGCGAGGACCGCCGTCGGCGCAAGGGCGGGAGCCTGCCGACTAGGAAGGGGGAGCACAGTGCCTCCGTGAGTTGCCGGGCGCCCCGGGAGGGTTCGGTGTGGATGGCAACGCCTTGCCGGACGTGGCTCGGCGAGCACGGCGGTGCGCCAGGGGGCCTGGACGTCACCGTGCATGTCCCGCCGCGCCGGGCAGGGGCTCACCCGGCCGCATCGGTGTCCTCGCCTCCGGCGGCGCGGGCCGATCGAGTGGCTGCGACGGCGAAGGCGCGACGGAGGGCCGGGCAGTCCACCACCTCGATGTCGGCGTCGAACCGCAGCAGCCATGCTGCCAGGCCGGCCCAGGACCAGGAGCCGACTCTGACACGGCAGCGGTCGGGCTCTGTCGCCAGGACGATGCCGTCCCCGATGAAGGGGAGGACCCGGCCGGGAGGAAGACCGATGACGACATCGGCCCGGCAGGGCCAGGCGCCGGTGTCCTGTGCGCCCTTGAAGCGGGCGGCCAGGAAGGACGCCACGTCGCCGCCGGGCAGCTCGCGGGGGGTGAAGCGGGGGCCGTTGGGGCTGCGTACCGTCATCCGGTCGACACGGTGGACACGCCAGTCCTGGCGTCCGGGGTCCCATGCGACGAGGTACCAGCGTCCGGCACGGGCGACGAGGTGATGGGGCTGCACCTGCCGGGGCGGCCGGAGGGGCTCGTGGTCCTCCGGCCGCCCCGGCGTGCGGTAGTCGAAGCGCAGCTCCTCACGGGTGCGGATGGCGGCGCCGATGGCCAGCAGCGCCCGAGGATCCGCCGGCCGGCCGTCCCCTTCGGTGTGTGCGACCGGGGTGACGTCGAAGCCGTCGACGCGGGCGCGCAGCCGGGCCGGCAGGACCTGGCTCAGCGTGACCAGCGCGCGTCCGGCCGCCTCCTCGATTCCGGCGCCGCTCACCACGGCCGTCCGCAGGGCGATGGTGAGAGCGACGGCCTGGTCGTCGTCGAAAAGCAGGGGCGGCAGCCGAGTACCGGCCCCGAGCCGGTAACCGCCGTCGGGTCCTTTGGTCGCGGTGATGGGGTAGCCCAGGTCACGCAACCGGTCGATGTCGCGGCGCAGGGTGCGCGGGCTGACGTGCAGGCGTTCGCTGAGGACCGCGCCCGGCCAGTCCCGGCGGGTCTGGAGCAGGCTCAGGAGGTCGAGCAGGCGCCGAGATGCTGCCGGTGCCGAACTGGTGGGCACATTCCCGTCCTCTCTCACGCTCCCCGGACTTGTCGACCACTGCCCCGCGGCAGGGCGCCGGTCCGGTCCGTCCCGGTGTCGTTCACCCCGTACCCGGTGGGTGGACCGGGTAAGGGCAGTACCCGCCGCGGGAGTCGTCTCCCCTCCGGCCGGGCGGTTCTCACCCGGCCGGGGCCGCCGCCCGCTCGGCGGCGGGACGGCGGCGCAGCGCGGGGTCCCGCAGCGCCGGCGGTCGGTAGGCGATGTCCATCGTCGCGACGTCGGTGCCGGGCGGGACGAGCGCGTCGATGCGGTCGAGGAGCGCGTCCTCCAGCACCACGCCCGCGCCCGCCAGCAGGTCCTCCAGGTGTGCGAGCGTACGCGGGCCGATGATCGCCGAGGTGACGTCCGGGTGGTTCACGGCGAACGCCATCGCCAGGTGGGTGATCGGCATCCCCGCTTCCCGGGCCAGGGCGATGAGCCGCTCGACCAGGTCCAGGGCCCGCTCGTCGGTCAGGTACTTCGGTACCCACTTCAACCGCCGGCTGTCCGTCGGCCGCCCCTTGCGGTAGCGGCCGGCGAGCATGCCCGAGGCGAGCGGGCTCCACACCAGCGTGCCGATGCCGTACCGCCGGCACACCGGCAGCACCTCACGCTCGATCGCCCGGTTGAGGACGGAGTACGTCGGCTGCTCGGTGCGCAGACGGGCCAGCCCGCGCCGCTCGGCGAGCCACTGCCCCTCCACGATCTCCGAAGCGGGGAGGTTCGATGAGCCGATGGCCCGCACCTTGCCACTGCGCAGCAGGTCGGTGAGCGCCGACAGCGTCTCCTCGAGGTCCGTACCGGGTTCGGGATGATGGATCTGGTAGAGGTCGATGTGGTCGACCCTCAGCCGGCGCAGGGAGTCCTCGACCGCGGTCATGATCCAGCGCCGTGAGCTTCCGCGCCGGTTCGGATCCTGTCCCATCACGCCGTTGAACTTGGTGGCGAGGACCACGTCGTCGCGCCGGCCCTTGAGGGCCTTGCCGATGATCTCCTCGGTCTCGCTGTACCCGTAGACGTCGGCGGTGTCGATGAAGTTGACACCGGCGTCCAGGGCCCGGTGGATGATGCGGGCGCAGTCCTCGTGGTCGGGATTGCCGAGTTTCCCGAACATCATGGTGCCCAGGCAGTAGGGGCTGACCTGGATGCCGGTCCGCCCCAGTGCGCGTGTCCTCACGTCCGTGGTCCCCGTGCCGTTCAGGAGGGGGCGTCGAAGGCCATGAGGTGGAAGCCCGCCGGCGAGGTCACCTGACCCCACGAGAGCCGGCCGGCCTCCTCCGGCTCGGTCACCGCCCGAAGGCCGCCGCAGGTGACGGCGACGAGGTCGCCACCGAAGACGGACCGGTGGAACTCCAGCGCTTCCCGGGCGTTGCCGCGCAGGTTGATGTGGGCGACGGTCTTGATGCTCATGCCGTTGGTCCTGTTCCTCTTCGCGGCCCTCGCGGGCCGCTGGGGCCGTGTGCCCCGGCAGGGGAGACATTCACAGGGGTAGAGGCCAGGGAATGGCCTCTACTCCGGGGATGATGTCCCACCTGCCGACAACTCTCCCCCGCCGGTCACCGGACGCCGCCGGCCCGCCCGTGCGCCATGTCACCGACGCGGAACGCCGCGCCCGGCTCGCCGTCCGGCACCTGCTGGTCCCTTCGTTCCGCGCCGGATCACCGCAGGACGTCACCCGGGCGATGACCGTCCTGCACGCCACCGAACCGGCCACCGTCCACCTCTCCTGCCACGCCCGCATGAACGCGCTGACGACCGCCGACGTGGACCGGGCTCTGTTCACCGACCGCGGTCTGGCCAAGCAGCTCGCCGTGCGCCGCACCCTGTTCGTCTTCCCCCGCGACCTGCTCCCCGCGGCCTGGGAACGACCCGCCGAGCCCCGCCGCCTCACCCCGCCCGGGTCCGCCGGGGGTTTCGCAACATCCGCGCGACGGGGCCCGCCCGGCGGCCGCACCGAAACCGTCCAAACCGGGCCCGGGACGGCCTCCCGGCTCGAAGGGCAAGCACCGGGCCAAGCGCCAGGACGTCGGCAAGACGGTCAAACGCGTCGAGTCGATCAAGAAACACCGAGCCCGCCAACGTTAAACGCCAAGCTCAGAGCCATGCGGAATCCGGCGTACCTGGGACCGCCGCAGCACACCCTGCCTGCGGCATGGGTGAGGGCTTCACCCGGTGCCGCCGGTCGATATCCCCGACTCGCCGGGCGCGATTGCCCACTGCCCGTGACCCGGCCCCACCCCGCGCAACTCGTGCACCCGGCCGGCGCACGCGGAGCGCGCCTGCCGAGAACCCGCGCCCGGCCCCGCGGCCGGGCCGTTTCCGCCGGGCCGGCCCGGGTGATCAGTCACGCCTGAACGGGCGTCCCGGGGACCGGGACGCCCGCGCCGGGATATCCGGAGTGACTTCTTCCTCCTTTTGAGGAGTGACATCTTCTCGGGTGTTCCTGGGGGAACAAGTTCGCGACACCTGGTCAGTGATCAGGCCATCTGCCTATCATGTCAGAGGAGTTACAGAATGGATTCGCTGGGACTCATCTGCCGAGAAGGAGCTGAAGTCAGGTCGTGTTCGAAGAAAAGAACAATTCCACCAGCCCGGCCGTCGCTCGTCCCCGCCGGGCATGGCGCGTGCTCGCCGGTGCCGCGTTAACGGCGCCGCTCGTTCTCATGGCCGGTCCGGCCACCGCCGACTCCTCCGGGGCGAGCGCCGCGGAGTGTCCTCCCGGCGGCTCTCTGTGCCTCTACGAGGGCACGGACTTCACCGGGGAGCGGTTCACGGTCAGCTCGCTCGGCCCGGGTGGCGTCTGTGTCAGCCTGGTGGACCACGGCTGGGGCGACCGCGCACGCTCGGCGATCAACACCCACAGCGGTCACGCTGCCATGTTCCTCAACGACGACTGCCTCGGCGGCCCCTACCAGGTGCCCGGCAACTCCAGTCTGGCCGACTTCGGCTCCTTCGTCCCCAAGAGCGTCTGGGTACCCGCCGACTAGGGGCTGCTGCGGAAACTGATCTTACTCGTCGGTGATCGTTCTTGTGGGGCATGGGGATCTGACGAACGGGCAGTGGACCCGGCTTGCGCCGTTGTTGCCGCGGGGCGTCGAGCCGGGCCGTCCGCCGGTGTGGACGCGGCGGCAGTTGGTGGACGCCATACGTGGCGGGCTCGGACTGGTGCCTTGCGGCGGGACGTGCCGGAGCATGACGGGCCGTGAAGCCGGGCTCATGGCCCTGTTCCGGCGCCGACGGTGCGATGGCACCCGGCAGGGAGTCCTCACACGGCCCCGGGCCACCTCCGGCCGAGCCGGTCGGACCATCCCAGGGTAACGACCGCTGTGGTGCGTGGACCTGCGAGTTCATGAGCGACGGCCTGGCCGCCGCCGATGCTGTCGGATGTGAGACAGAGCCGGACATCCCGCAGTCCCGGCTCAGTGGTTCACCTTGTGCCGAATCGGCCAATGTGCGCCAACTGGATAAACGGGATGGGCTGGGAGTACGGCGCCCGCCCAGTGCGCTGTCGTCACCAGTCTCCGGGGGCTCCTCATCGCCTGGTCGGTCGCCTAGCATGAGCGGACCATGAGAGGAGCGTTTTCGGCCGGCATCGGTAAACCCGGCATCGAGGCCGAAGTCGGCGGCGACACCGACCACGGCGCGCACGGCGGAAGCAGTGCTCCCGGGTCGGTCGGGGCCGGCCTTCGTCCCGGCGGGCTGCGCACCGAGGGCTGCGGCGCAGTCGCCGTCCAGGTGCGGCGCACCGCGTCCGGATTCGCCGCCAAGCTGTGGGAAAGGAGCGCACGTAGCCGGTTCCCCGTCCCGGCCGAGCAGGGCCACGCTCCACCGTCTCCGCTGCCTGCCTGCCGGGCGCACGTCTCGTGCGGACCGGCGCCCCGTCTCCCAGACCTCAGAGGGCCTCTCGCATGAACGCACTTCCCCTGCTCCTGATCGGCCTCGCGATGTTCGCGGGCGGGTATGTCCTGTACTCGAGATTCCTGGGCAACCGGGTCTACAAGCTCGATGCGTCCTTCCGGACGCCCGCGCACGAACTGCAGGACGGCGTGGACTACGTCCCGACCAACAAGTTCGTGCTGTGGGGACACCACTTCACCTCGGTCGCGGGCGCAGCGCCCATCGTCGGCCCCGCAGTCGCCGTCATCTGGGGCTGGCTGCCCGCGTTCCTGTGGGTCACCCTCGGCACGGTCTTCTTCGCGGGCATGCACGACCTGGGTGCCCTGTGGGCCTCGGCGCGCAACAAGGGCCGCTCGATCGGCACGCTCTCCGGCCGCTACATCGGCGGCCGGGGCGCCAATCTCTTCCTCGTCGTGATCTTCCTGCTGCTCCTGATGGTGGTCGCGGCCTTCGCGGTGGTGATCAAGAACCTGCTGATCTCCACGCCCACGGCGGTGATCCCCGCCTGGGGCGCGGTCGCGGTGGCGCTGCTGATCGGTCAGGCGGTCTACCGCTACAGGATGAGCCTCGGCCTGGTCACCGTGGTCGGTGTCGCGGCGCTCTACGGCCTGATCCTCCTCGGCGACGCCGTCCCGGTGGAGCTGCCCGACCCGGTCCTGGGCATGTCTCCGGCGACCTTCTGGATCGTCGCCCTCTTCGTCTACGCCGGCATAGCCTCCCTGCTGCCCGTGTGGGTGCTGCTCCAGCCCCGTGACTACATCAACGGCGTCCAGCTCTTCGTCGGACTCGGCATCCTGTTCGTCTCCGTGCTGCTGAGTGCTCCGACAATCGTCGCCCCGGCCTTCAACGACGCCGTGCCCGCGGGCACCCCGGATCTGGTGCCGCTGCTCTTCGTCACCGTCGCGTGCGGCGCGATCTCCGGCTTCCACGGCATGGTCTCCTCCGGCACCAGCTCGAAGCAGCTGGACAAGGAGACCGACGCCCGTTTCGTCGGTTACTTCGGCGCGGTCGGCGAGGGCCTGCTCGCGCTCGGCGCGATCATCGCCGCCACCGCGGGCTACCGCACCCTGGCCGACTGGGAGGCCGTCTACAGCGCCTTCGGCGAGGGCGGCGTCACGGCGTTCGTCGAAGGCGGCGGCGCGATCCTCAACAGCGGCCTGGGCCTGCCCGTATCGCTGAGTTCCACGGTCCTGGCCACCATGGCGATCCTGTTCGCCGCCACCACCATGGACACCGGCGTGCGTCTGCTGCGCTTCGTCGTCCAGGAGGCCGGCGAGGTCGCGAAGGTGAGGATCAACAATGTCGCCGGCACCCTCATCACGCTCGCCGTCGGTATGGGACTCACCTTCAGCCAGGGCGCCGGAGGCGAGGGAGGTCTGCGCATCTGGCCGCTGTTCGGCACCAGCAACCAGCTGCTGGCCTCCCTGACGCTGTCCATCGTCGCCGTCATGCTGATCCGCAAGCGGCGCAATCCGGCGCCTGCGCTGATCCCGCTCGCGGTCGTGTTCGTCATGGCGTTCTGGGCCGCGGTCGTGCAGCTCGGCGACTTCTACGACGCCCGGGACTGGCTGCTGCTGATCATCGACCTCGTCATCATCGTCGCCGCCCTGTGGGTCGCCTTCGAGGCGGCCGTCGCGATGCGGCGGGCGTCCCGGGAGCCGCCGGAGGCTCTCGACGCCGATGTGACGGAGAAGACCGAGCTGACGAAGTGACGTCCCGCTGGGCCTCGCTCCGGGCCGGACTGGAGGAGTTCTACGCCGGTCCCTACCGGCGTACCCTCGCCCGCGCCCGGCGCGAGGAGGACGACTTCTTCACGATGGTGGTCCTCGCGGAGGCACTGGGCGTACCGGACCCGGCGGCGTACTACACCGCCGAACTGATGCCCGCCCTCTACGAGGACTTCCACGGCTGGCACCGCCGCATGGGCATGGACCGCTCGCCACTGGAGCATGTCGGGTGCTGCTAGACCTCGTCACCGCGCGCAGGACCGTCTTCGTCGGCGGCAAGGGCGGAGTCGGCAAGACGTCCGTCGCCGCGGCGCTCGCCCTCGGCCGTGCCCGGTCGGGCGCCCGCGTGCTGCTGGTCTCCACCGACCCCGCACACAACCTCGGCCACCTCTGGGGCCGCCCCGTGGGCGACGAACCCGTGCGCCTGGTCGGCCCCGAGGATCTCGTCTCCGGGAGGGGGACGGGGACGGGGACGGCCGGCCACGTCGACGGGCTGGAGGTCGACCCGGAGCGCACGGTCGAGCAGCACCTGTCCGCGGTCGCCGAGACGATGCGGCGGCTGCTCCCCGAGCGGATGCACGCACCGGCCGCCCGGCACCTCCAACTGGCCCGGCAGGCGCCCGGCACCCACGAGTCGGCGGTACTGGAGCGGATCGCCGAGGCGGTGGAACTCGGGGAGGAGGCCTACGACCTGGTCGTCTTCGACACCGCGCCGTCCGGCCACACACTGCGGCTGCTCGCGCTGCCCGAGCAGCTCGTCTCCTGGACCGAGGCCCTGCTCGCCAACCGCGACCGGTCCGAGCGGTTCGGCGCCGCGGTGCGCGGTCTCGGCGGCGGCAGGGAGACCGGCCACGACGCCGAGCTGCGCCGCGTCCTGCTCCGCCGCCGCAACCGCTTCTCCCGGCTGCGGGAGGTGGTGACGGACCCGGCACGCACTGGATTCGTGCTCGTACTGACCGCCGAACTGCTCCCGATCGCCGAGACCATGGAGGTGTACGAGAAGCTCACCGGCCTCGGTGTCGACGTGGCCGCACTCGTCGCCAACCGCCGTTCTCCGGCGGACGCCGGTGAGCTGCTCGACCGCCGCCGCAGGCAGGAGGACGAGCACCTCGTCCGGCTGCGGCAGCGGGTCCCGGACGTCCCTCTCCTCGACGTGCCGCTGCTGCCGGGGGAGCTGGTGGGCACGCAGGCCCTTGCCGCGCTGGCGGACCGGCTCGGGCCCTCCCCTTCCTGAGATCCCGGACTTCCCGCCGGCCCGTGGCGCGCACCGAGCACCGGCGGCTTCGCGCCGCAGGTCAGCACCCACCCGACGGCGGCCCCCGCCCCGGGCCGCCAGACGTTCAGCGACCCGGACAAGTCCGACCACTTCGAGGGCCGAGGGGCCCAGGACACCACCGAACACCCCGGGGGACGGCCGTACGACGGCCGTCCCCCGGTCGCGTTGTGAGGGGCGTTGTGAAGGGGAGGCGAGCAGACGGAACGGGAGGGGACGACCGGCGGCACCGCCGCCGGGAGCGGAACGGAGACCGAAGGACTCGCAGGCGTCCGCCGGGCTCTGGACGTGCTGTCCCCGCTGCTGGCCGCGGAACCGGGCTCGGTCGCGGTCTCCGCGCGCACCGGGGACGGTATCGAGGCACTGCGGGACTTCATCGACGTCCTGCTGCCGCGTCCGGAGGTGGAGACCGAGGAGGCCATGGCGCCCTGCACCCCGGGCGGCCTGGTCTCCCGGGCCCACAGGGAGCGCGAGTGCCCGGCGCCCGCGCGGACACGGCCACCGGGCGCTCGCGGGCGTGACAGGTCGTGTGGCAGGCGCCTGCCACACGGGCCGGTGGCCGCACTCGCCCGCGCTGTGTGGGGATGCCGGCCGCGTACGCGGCCTCGGGCCGGTCAGCGGAGGTCGGCGAGTTTGTCCTCCAGCACCGATCGCTCGCTTTTGTTGCCGCACCGTCGTATGGCGAGGTCCAGCTCGGAGCTCGCCTCGTCGGTGCGTCCCAGGCGGGCGAGCAGCTCCCCGCGGACGCTGGGCAGCAGGTGGGAGTTCGACAGCGCCTTGGCGGTCCTCAGCCCGTCCACGATGGACAGGGCCTCGGCCGGCCCCTGCGCCATGCAGACGGCCACCGCCCGGTTGAGGTCGACCACCGGTGAGGGCGCGAGCCGGCCGAGCGCCTCGTACAGGAGCACGATGCGCTCCCAGTCCGTCGCCTCGACCGAGGGGGCGACGGCGTGGCACTCGGCGATGGCGGCCTGCAGGCCGTAGGGGCCCAGGCCCCGGCCGGCCCGCTCGGCGCGGGCCAGGGCGGCTCGTCCCCGGTGGATCGCGGCACGGTCCCAGCGGCGGCGGTCCTGGTGTTCCAGCAGCACCGGCCGGCCGTCCGGCCCGGTGCGGGCGGGGAAACGCGCCGCGGTCAGCTCCAGCAGCCCCAGCAGACCGTGGACCTCGGGCTCGCCCGGCACCAGCCGGCTGAGCACCCGCGCGAGGCGCTGTGCCTCGCCGGCGAGGTCGAACCGGATCAGCTCTTCGCCCGAGCCGGCCGAGGACCCCTCGGTGAAGATCAGATAGAGCACGCTGAGCACCGAACCGAGCCGCTCGGTCCGCTCCCCGGCCGGTGGCACCCCGAACGGCACCCGGGCCGCCTTGAGGGTCTTCTTCGCCCGGGTGATCCGTGCCTGCACGGTGGCGGTCGGGACGAGCAGCACCCTGGCGATCTCGTCGCTGGTCAGGCCGCCGACCACCCGCAGGGTGAGCGCCACCTGCGCCTCCCGTGACAGTACGGGGTGGCAGGAGACGAACATCAGCGCGAGGGTGTCGTCGTCGATCCGGTCCGGATCCCACAGCACCTCCTCGGCGTCCCGGACCGGATCGGCCGGCGTCCTTCCCGAGACGGCGCCGCCCTCACCGAGGCCGTGGGTGAGGGCGGCGTACTTCTCGTCGAGGGTGGAGCGGCGGCGGAAGGCGTCGATGGCGCGGCGCCGGCCGACGGTGAGCAGCCACCCGGCCCGGTCGCGCGGCACGCCGTCGCGCGGCCAGGTCACCAGAGCCTCGGCCAGCGCCTCCTGGGCGCAGTCCTCGGCCAGCGCGAAGTCGCCGGTGTACCGGGCGAGGGCACCGACGATCCGCGCGGACTCGATCCGCCAGACGGCGGCGACGGCCTCCCGGCCGCTGTGATCAGTCATCTCCTGCAGACTCCGCTCAGAGCTGGCCGGTGGCCTCGCGCCAGGCCCGTTCCTTCCGCACCCACTGGTTGTCCTGGGGGAACTCGTCGATCGTGGTGACCCGGCGGATCTCGGTCCTGAAACCCGAGCCGGTCATCGGTGACCGCTTGGCCCACTCCACGGCCTCCTCCTTCGAGGCCACGTTGAGGATGTAGAACCCGCCGAACAGTTCCTTGGTCTCACCGTACGGGCCGTCGGTGACCACCGGCGGCTCCGAGGAGTGGTCGACGACCACGCCCTCGGCGGCGTCGTCGAGTCCCTCGGCGGCGACCAGCACGCCGGCCCGGATCATTTCGTCGTTGTACCTGCCGACGGTCTCCAGCATCTCGGCGAAGTCGGTGCCCGCCATCCCCGCGAGGGCCTCGTCGGTGGCACGCATGATCAGCATGTACTTCACGGCGCTGTCTCCCTGGATGCTCCGGGCCCCTGTCTTGGACCCTCTCACTCCCAGGTCGAACGGGACATGCCGCGGATCGACACGGCCGCCGAATCTTTTTCCGGGCACCGTGCTCCGCGGACGCCCCTGACCGAAGTGGTGACCTGTCCTGCCCGGTACCTCCATACCCGCGCCCGCCTCGGCTGTGCCACTCCTGGGGACCCACCGGCAGTCTCACGAGTCCTCCGGTCCCGTCCCGCTCGCGGTCGCGCGAGCCCGGCCGTCCCGTCACCGGCAATCGTTCCCCATGTCGTAAATGGCGTGAGTGAGGTGTGCTCCGGGAGTTGCCGGCGGCCGGGAAGGCCAGGTCGGCGCGGGTACGCCGGGCGGCGCGGTACGCCCCGGTGGGCTGACGGTGCCGAGGATTCTCCCTGGCCGTTGAGTGCCGGAGTCTTACGACGAGACGGTGGGGAGCCGGCCACCGTGCGACTGCCGCGCGAGCGGGTGTGTTCACACCAGGAGCGCAGGAAGCCCCGTCGGGGCAGGGTGACCAAACGGGTCCCCTGCCCCGACGGGGCTCGGTCGGCCGGGCGGCGGGTTACCGGCGCCCGGCAGAGGTCGGTGCCGTGTGCGGCGCTCTCCGGCTCAGCCGAAGTTCACGTCGCTGCACCACATGTAGGCCTGGTCGAGGTGCGAGGCCTGCCAGATCACGAACAGGATGTGGTGTCCGGTGTAGCCGGAGGTGTTGACGTTGAAGCTGATGTCCTGCGCCGGGGCGAAGCGGCCGGTCTGCGTGATGAAGTCGAGGTTGCCCCAGCCCAGGGTCTGGGTCTTGGGGTCGAAGCCCTGCTTGCTCACGTAGACCCTGAAGTAGTCGGCACCGTGGGACGCCTGGTCGTGCAGCCGGACCGTGAAGTTGTTGCTGACGTTGGTCGTCTTCCACGCCCCGGGCCTGTTCAGGCTGGCGTTCCTCGAGAGGTTGTTGCTGCAGAGCGTCCCGTCGGGGGTCCGCGCCTGGAACTGACCACCGAGGCCGTCGCGGAGCGCGCTCATCCAGTTCCACATGGTGTCGGTGTTGGCCTGGAACGCCTGGTAACACATGGGGTCTTCGGTCTGCATGGCCGGGCTCGTGTGGTTGCTGCCCCACGTCTTCCAGCACTGGTAAGCGCGGGAGGCGGGGTCGACGATGGTGCCGTGAGCCTGGGCGGGAGCCGACCAGGTCAGTGCGCCGACAACCATGGCGAACAGCATGACGAGTGCCTGGAGAGGCCGGCGGAGGGCCGACCGGGAACGCCCGGTCGATGGGTTCTGCTTGCGCATGTGGGGGGAACTCCTTCCAGCTGCGAAGCATTATGGGAGCGCTCCCAACGGTACGACTTCTGAGTGAAATGTCAACGAAACAAACAGAGTTGATTACAAGGGCGGGCGGCGAGCAGGGAATCCGCCGAGAGCCGGGAGCCAGACCCCTTCCCGCAGCCGGAAAGCGAGGGCGCGGCCCGGGCCGGCGTGCGGGGCGATGCCGGGGAGGGATGTTCGCGGCACGGCAACGGGACCTGGTTCTGGCGTGGGGGCTGTCTGGTTCCACGACACGCGAGATCCCGGGGCCCGTTGGTGCGGTTCCGTACATCCGAGTCGGCCTCGCCGGGCAGGTTGCCTGGTGGGGAGCTGTGACTGTGTGGCGCATCGGGCGGGGAACGCGGCCGACGGCACGCATGCGTCGGCCGGCTCACCTTCGCTGAGCCAGAATCGAGCCGGCGAACCCTGCCACGGCGACACCGGGAACAGGCCTCACCAAAGAAGCCCAACCGTCACATCCGGAGGGACGACGGCGTACCATGACGCCGCGCCAATTCGCGGTCTTGCAGATCCGGACCAGCAGGGGAGGCTGCCCCTACGACCGGGTCCGCCCGGTCCCCGGCAGCACCACGCCAAGCAGGTCGGTCCCCCGTCACTCCACCGAGACGAGGTCTCATGAACCGAAACCGGGCCACCGTCAGCGCGGTCGCCGTAACCCTGTTCACCGCCGGCCTCGCCGTCGGCCCGGCAGCCGCCGCCACCGCCGCCGAGGCGAAGGCCCGCGTCGGAGCCGACTGGGCGACTCAGTCGATCGTCCTCACCGCCGCCGCAGGACAGACCAACGACCTCGACATATTCTCCATGTACACCAGCGACGGGATCCGGCGGATCGGCTTCAGCGACGTGGTCCCGCTCGAACCGGGCGACCACTGTGCGTACTCCAGACCCGAGGACACCACCTCCGTCGTCTGCGAACTGCCCGCCGACAGCCCCCGGCCCGACAGGATCGATGTCTTCCTCGGCGACGGCAACGACACGATCGCCGCCTTCACGCCCGGGATCGGCACCGTCAGCGGTGGCCCCGGCGACGACGAACTGCACGCCCACACCGCACGCACGGTGCTGGGCGACGCGGGGAACGACATGGTCATGGGACCCGCAGCCCTGCACGGCGGCGACGGCATGGACCACCTGATGGGTGACGGCGGCAACCAGCAGATGTGGGGCGGCCGGGGCGACGACATGATCGAGGGCTACGGCGGTGACGACACCGTGCACGCCGGCCCCGGCGACGACCACGCCATGGGCGGGGACGGCCGCGACATCATCCTCGGCGGTCCCGGCAACGACACACTGGACGGCGAAGGCGGCGACGATCTCGTCTGCGGTGGCACCGGAAAGGACACCCTCGAAGGCGGGCCCGGCCGCAACATCGTCCTTCCGTAACAGGTCATCTCATGTGGCGAGCCGGCGGTAGCAGATGAGGGTGGGCTGATGGCTGTTCTCGACCCGGTTGTTCAGGCCCTGAGGGGAGCGGTGCGCCACGGAGGGCATGACCTGGCCGGTGGGCGGCGCCGTGGGAACGGGGCTCGTCGGTGACGATCACCCGCGGGACCGTGCCCGTCTTCTTCCGCAGGCGGCGGAGGAATCCCCGGACGGCGGCCTTGTCCCGCCGGCTCTGCACGAAGGTGTCCAGCACGGTGCCGCCGGCGTCGAAGGCCCGCCACAGTACTTCAGCTTCCCGTTGATCTTCACGAACGCCTCGTGCGGATGCCCCTCATCCCCGGGCCGCGGCCGACGGCGGCGCAGTCCGTTCGCACAGGCCCGCCCGGACGTGGCGCACCACCGCCGGACCGTCCCATAGGAGACGGTCCGGCGGTGGTGCGGCATCAGCTCCTCCACCCCGCGGAAGCTGAGCGGGAAACGAAAGTGCAGCCAACACGCAGTGGGGGAGCACCTCGACCGGGTACCGGTGCCCCTTGTACGACGGTGACGCGCTGTCCGCAGAGGCCGGCAACCCGTCACGTGCAGCACGCGGCAGACGAACCGCCCACCTCGCGACTTCTCGAAGACCCTGGACCCCGGCCCGCGCAGCGTCCGTACCAGCGAGCCGACGTCAGTGCCAACCCCTAGCCTTCGCATGTGAGTTCAACGACCCAGTCCTATGCCTACGTGCGCGCGTCCGCCGTGCGCGATACCCAGGCCGGGCGCTCCCTCACCCTGGAGACCTCGGGCGGTGCCACGCCGGACGGCGAGGCGGCCAATCCGCGGTTCTTCGACGGGTTCCTGACCGCGCCGGCCGCCGCGGCGACGGCGCTGCTCGCGGTCGCCGGCGTCGCCGCCAGCCGCTACTACCAGCCGCGGCCGTCGGCCTTCCTGGACCCGGTCGTCACGGCCGGCGGCGACCGGTTGCGGCTGGAGTCCTTCTCCGCCTGCTGCGGCGTCCACGCGCGCCTCGACGTCCTCGCCCCCGGCCTCGACGGTGACGATGTCGGCCACGGCACCACCAACGTCGACATCGGCCCACCGCTGCGCCTGGCCCTCGCCAGGATCGGCGGCCTGGACCCGCTGCACCTGCGGGTGGGGCCGGACGGGCTGGCAGCCACCACCTTCGACGGCCGGTTCGTGGAGAAAAAGGTCCCGCTGCCGGAGCGCTGGCTGCGCGGCTTCGCGGAGGCCCAGGTGATCGCGGCGGGCCTCGTCCCGCGCGCCGAGATACCCGCCGCGGAGGCGGCCGCCGTCCTGCGGTCGCTGCCGCGGCCCACCCAGCGGTCCGGCGCGCACACGACACGCTGGGTGGTTCCCTCAGGCCGCACCCTGCGCCCGGCGACCAGGCCGTCGCCCGGTGCCGTGTGCCTGCCCGGCTGCGAGCGACTGCTGAGCCTCCAGCAGGTACTGCGGCACGCGTCGACGGTGCGGGTGTACGCCCCGGAGCCCGAGCGAAGCCATGACGAGTGGAGCTGGGCCCAACAGGACCCGACCGCGCCCGTCGCGTGGGAGGCCGTGCTGCCCGGCATGCGGCTGACGCTCCTGCTCTCCCCGCACGCCTCGCGCGGCTTCTCCGGCGAGGGCGGCGTGCTCGACGACCTCGCCACGGGACCGGCGGCGCGGGACACGGACCGGGTGGCGGAGCTGCTGGCCTGGGAGCCGAAGATCGACGTGGCCGACCTGTCCGCGCAGTCCGGCCTGGAGCCCGGACGCGTCCGCGCGGCCCTGACGGTGCTGGGAACCTCTGGGCAGGTCGGCTACGACCTCGCGGAAGAGGCGTACTACCACCGGCACCTGCCCTACGCCGCGGGCGCCGCCGGGACCCGCAACCCGCGGCTGCGCGGAGCGAAGGCCCTGGTCGCTCAGGGCGCGGTCCGCATCGACGGCGCGCTGGCGTGGGTGGGGAAGGACGAGCACGCCTACCTGGTCCGCATCGAGGACGGCGAGCGGATGAGCTGCACCTGCCTGTGGTGGGCGAGGTACCGGGGTGGTCGCGGACCGTGCAAACACGTACTCGCCACCCGCATGGTCCGGAACACGAAGAGGGAGTCGGCACGTTGAGACTGATGGCACTCGTGGAGGCCGGTGACGTCCCCGGCGTGCTCCGGGCCCTGGGCGAACTCGGCGCGGAGCGGCGCGCGGCCCAACTGCCGGAGCTGACCGCCCGCTACGAGGAGCTGGGCTTCCCGGGCTGGCTGAAGCTCACCTACGAACAGCGTGTGGCCCTGGCCAGCGCACGGCTGGGCTGCCAGGTGACCCCGGACGCCGCGGCCCGCCACCTCCACTCGGGCGGACGCTACGTGCCCGCGCACGACGACTGGATGGTCGACGTCGTGGACCTGTTCCCCGTCGCATGGCGGACCGAACTCGTGGCGCGGCTCGACGAGCAGGTGCGGGAGGGCAGCGGTTCACAACGCCTCTACCTCGTCGTCGACCACATCGTCCGCACCACCGGCTGCCCGATGCCGGAATCCGACTACTTCGTCCGGGGCTGGCTGCGCAAGCACTCGTGCGCCCCGTCGGGCGGTCTCCTGGAGCGGTTGCGCCAGGACCCCCTGGCCCCCGCGCTTCTTCCACTGGTCCTGGAACGGTCGCCCAGATCCCTCACCAGCCAGGCACTGTCGGCCCTGTGCACCCTCGCCGCCGAGGGGATGGTGGACCGTGCCGCGCTCGTCCGCTGTACCTTCGCGATCGTGGCCGGCCAGCATCCGGCCGCCGCCATCCACTTCTGGCAGGCCGTCCCCCTCACCGCCGACGAGCACGCCCGGACGGCACCCGAACGGGCTGCCCTGACCGAGAAGCTGCTCGTATGTCTTCTCCAGGACGGCGGACCCAAGACGATCACGCCTGCCGTGGCGTTCCTGCGGGCTCTGGCCCTCACGCCAGCCGAAAAGGCTCCCTTCCTCCGGGACTACGTGGCCATGCTCGACCTGTCGTCCCCGGTGGCCTCCTACGGCCAGGAGGTCCTGCGCGAACTGGACGAGGCGGGGCTGCTGGAGGATGACGTGCTGAGCGAGGCGTGCGAACGTGTCCTGCTGCGCCCCGAGAAGAAACTGGTGCGCGCACAGCTCTCCTGGCTCGACCGGGTGGCACGGCGGGTGCCCGCGCGCGCGGACCGGATGCTTGCCGACGCGGCGCTCGCCTTCGGGCACCCGGACGTGTCCGTGCAGGAGCGCGCCCTCCGGCTCGTCGCCCGCCATCTGAAGAACGCGGGGGACCCGGTGCGGGCGGAGCTCCGGACGGCTGCCGCGTCGCTCGGGCCGGGGCTGTCCGCGCGCGCCGCGGAACTGCTCGGCACGGAGCACGGCACCGGCGCCGAGCGGTCCGCCGAGGCCGAGGTGCTGCCCTTCCTGCCCGGGCCCCGGCCGGTGCGGGGTCCCGCCGGGACGGCCTCCGAGGTCGCCCAGGAGCTGGCGGTGGTCCTCACGGACGACGACGTGGTGGCGTTCGAGCGCGCGCTGGACGGGCTGGTCCGCCATGCCCGGCTCGACCGTGCGGCGCTGTGCCGGGCGCTCGAACCGGTCATGCGCAGGGAACCGGGTGCCCACCGTGATTGCGGGCAGAGCGATCTGTACGACGTGGCGGCGGCCGTGCGGGGCGACGAGCCGAGG
Source organism: Streptomyces carminius (assembly GCF_002794255.1). Lineage (GTDB taxonomy): Bacteria > Actinomycetota > Actinomycetes > Streptomycetales > Streptomycetaceae > Streptomyces > Streptomyces carminius. The sequence continues at coordinate 17,433 of NZ_PGGW01000045.1, read as the reverse complement.
AAAGCGTACGGTCTTCCCCACCGCCGAATCAGTCACGGCGAGGCGATCTCCCCGCCCGGCAAGTTGCTCATGGCGCGTCTGATGGAGGCCCTCGATGTGATCGAGTCCGGCGCGCAGCCGTTCCTACTTGCCCTGCCGACCCACGTCACCGGCGCGGTGGACGCGGGCGTGCTGGTGGAGCGCGTCGCCGAGTTGGAGCGTATGCGGGTCGAACCGGCACCGGTCGATCTGGCGCAGGCACTGCTGCGGGTGACCCCCACAGCGGATGAGCAGGTGCGGCGCGCCGCGGGTGACCTGCGGTCGGACGCCGGCCGGCGTCTGGCGAGCTGGCTGCGCGAGGGTGGTCTGCCGCACCAGGACTCGACTCCGGAGAAGTGGCCGGCCGCCGATCCGGCCGACGCCCCGCCCGGACGGTGGGAGCCCGCGCACCCCGGGCCGGATCATGACATTCCGCTTCCGCCGGTCGCCGCGGCCGTGTTCGGTACATACGAACGGGACCGTTCCCCCGAAGGCAGCTACGGCCCCTACGACGCCTACGCCGCACCGTACTGGGTCGCTCAGCTGCCACATCACCGCGACAAGGTGGCCGCACACGCCAAGGACTCGGTGAACGGCCGCATGCTCGCGCGTCTGGCCGAAGCGGACGGCCCGGCGGGGTACGCCCTGCACTGGCAGATCGCCTGGAAGATCGGCTATCCCTGGGCCGGCCGCGACCGTGACGCCGCGGTGGACGCCCTGCTCCTGCTCGCCGCCCAGGGGCAGCTGGACGGCCGGCTGCTCGCGGGGCAGTTGCAGGCGTTGATACGCAACGGATCGAGCTCACCGAAGCGGGTCGTCGACGGACTGCGCGCGGCGGCCGGGACCGGCGCGTACGCCACGGTCTGGTCCGTGCTGGAGGCCGCCCTGCCCGCGCTGCTGCGCGGCACACCGGTCCGGGAAGCCGGGGCACTCCTCGCGCTCGCGGTCGAGTGCGCTTCGCGCTGCGCGGCCAAGGGCCGTATCCCCGAGGTCGAGGCGGTGGCCGCGCGCACCGGATCGAGCCAGACGGTAAAGCACGCCAGACTGCTGCGAGACGTCCTGAGCTGAGACCACCGGCCCGGAGCAATGCTCATGACCTGTGGATCGGCCTCGGACTGGACGCGAGGGGCGTACCTTCCCGAGTGATCGGCTTCTGGTCATCGAGTAGGCCGACGTTGCACCGTCGGCCGGGAAGGCACGCCCGTGCTGGGCGTAGTGAATGCCGATGGAACAACCGAGACCGGCTCCCTGATCGACGACATCCTCCGCGACGGCGCGAGGCGAATGCTGGCCGCTGCCCTGGAAGCCGAAGTCAACGCCCACACAGCCGAGTTGACTGATCAGCGTGACGAGCACGGGTATCGCCTGGTGGTCCGCAACGGCTGCCACCGGCCGAGGAAGGTCACCACCGTGGCCGGAGCGGTGGAGGTGAAGGCCCCGAGGGTGAACGACAAGCGCGTCGACGAGGCCACCGGCGAGCGCAAGCGGTTCTCCTCGGCCGTCCTGCCGCCCTGGGGCCGTAAGTCCCCGAAAATCAGCGAGGTGCTGCCCCGGCTCCATCTCCATGGCCTGCCCTCCGGCGACTTCGTGCCTGCGCTGGAGCGGTTCCCCGGCTCGGCGGCCGGCCTCTCACCCGCGACGGTCACCCGGCTCACCCGGCAATGGCAGGCCGACCACCAGGCGTTCGGCGAGCGCGACCTGTCTGCCAGCGACTACGTCTACGTGTGGGCCGACGGCATCCACCTGCGCATACACCTGCGGGAGGCCAAGTCATGCGTGCTCGTGCTGAGGGGCGTTCGCGCGGACGGCACCAAGGAACTGATCGCGATGAGCGACGGCTACCGCGAACCTGCCGACTCCTGGGCAGATCTCCTGCGCGACTGTGCTCGGCGAGGGACGCGCGCTCCCCTTTGCGCGGTCGGCGATGGTGCGCTTGGCTTCTGGAAGGCCCTGGCCGAGGTCTTCCCCGGGACGCGCCGTCAAAGGTGCTGGGGTCACAAGATCGCCGATGTCGCGAACGCCCTGCCGAGGTCTGCCCAGCCCGGTGCGGAGAAAGCCTGCAGGAGATCTGCGACGCCGAGGACCGTGAGCAGGCCGTGAGAGCGGCCGGAGCGTACGCCAAGACCTGCGGGGCGGGGTTCCCCAGGGCCGTCAAGAGGATCACTGACGACGTGGACGAACTGCTGCCGGCGTTCTATGACTTTCCCGCTGAGCACTGGATCCGTCTGCGGACCATGAATCCGGTCGAGTCGGCCTTCGCCACCGTCCGTCTGCGCACGAAGGTCACCCAGGGCGCCGGCAGCGCGGCCGCCGCCCTGGCCGTGGTCTTCAAAGCTCGTCGAGTCCGCCCGGACCCGCCGGCGGGCCGTAAACGCACCTCACCTCGTCGCCCTCGTCCGCGCCGGGGCCCGCTTCGAACACGGCCACCTCACCGAACGCCCGGAAGCCCACGCAGCCTGGACTACCCCACGATCCACAGACTCTGACTACTGATCTCGCACCACTTGAGGATCAGGCTTTCGCGGAGAGGAACCCGGAGGCCGTCGCAACGTTCGACGACAAGTCGGTCACCGTATCCAGCACCAACCGGTGATCGGCCCATGAGGCGAATCCCTCCCGCAGCCGTTGCACGGCCTCCCACGTCGGCTCAGCGAAGCCCTCGATCCCCCTGGACCGGTTCTCCAACCGACGGCGGTGCACCAACGGATCCGAGCACACCACCTCGATGAACACCGCCGGCACACCATGACGAGCCGCCAGCGACCGCCACTGTCCCCGCGCCGCTTCCACGGCGTTGACCGCATCGACGATCACGGTTTGGCCCATGCCGAGCACACCATCGGCCACGGCCTCGGCCACGACATACGCCGCCAGGCCCGTGGGCTGGTCACGGGCCACCCCCGCACGCCACATCGCCGCCTCGATCGGGTCCACGGACACGACCGGAGCAGCCAGCTTGCGCCCCAACGCCCCGGCGACCGAACTCTTCCCCGCACCGGGCAGACCCGCCATCGCGATCAACATGACGACACCCTCGCACGCCCGGCCGAACCGCCGGCCATCAACGCCCGGACGGCGTAGGCGTCCGCCTCCCCGGTCATCACGTCACGCGACGACATCCACAGGAATTGACAAGCATTCCCGGCGCCCGGTCCCGCCCCCGTTGCGTTTTCCGCGGTCCTGCAAGAGGGCCACTGGCCTCCGGGCCCGGCATGACTGGGTCCCCCTGTCGAGCGGATGACAATGCCGTTGCTTGTGTTGATATCGCGACTGGAGCGGCTGGGGTTGCCTCGTTGTTGCCCGCAGAGCCGGGCACGGCCGGCAGCATCCTGTCCGGGGCCGGCACCCGCAGCCCTCGCTCAGTTGGTCAGTGCCTGCTTCTGAAATCTGTGTCAGCAGGTCAAGGGTGTCAGTGGTGAGCCGGCGCCCCCGGGCCGCTACCGGACGAGGTAGCTCTCGATGTGGTCGAGCACCGCTGACACGGCCTGCCGGTAGGCGGTGCTCGACCGGCGGACCTGGGAGAGCAGCATGCCGCCCTGGATGGCGGCCAGCAGAGCGGTGGCGAGCGCGGCGGTGTCGGCGCGCTCGCTCAGCTCGCCCCGTTCCTGCATGCGTGCGAGTCCTGACCTGATGGGGTCTTCCCACCGGTCGAAGGCGGAGACGAGTCTGGTCCGCGCCGACTGATCGCTGTCGGCGAGTTCGCTGGCGAGCGAGCCGATCTCGCAGCCGCCTTCGCATCCTCTTGCGTCCTGCCGGTTCCCTGCCCTGTCGCACCACTCGCGCAGGGCCTCGATGCTGTCCAGGCTGTCCAGCAGCGGACGCTGCCGGGCGAGCTGGGTGTCCGTCTGGTGGTCGATGACCGCCAGGACCAGGCCCTGCTTGTCGCCGAAGTAGTGGTAGATCTGCGATGCGCTGACCCCGGCGGCCGCCTGGATGTCCGGGATGCTCGTGCCTCCCGCGCCGCGGTGGAACATCAGTTCCGCGGCGGCCTCGATGATGCGTTCGCGGGTCTTGCGGCCGCCCTTGGTGAGCCGCTGCCTCTTCGACTCCCCGGCCTTCGCTGGTGCGTTCATATGCCCACGCTACCCAAGTTGGAATTGACATTCCAGCTATGCTCCGCCGATGATCCTGGAAAGGTCATTCCATCCCGGGTGGCCGTCTCTTCAGAACAGGTGAGTGCCATGCCCCTGGATCCCCAGATCGAGAGCCTGCTCAAGCAAGTGGCCGCAGCAGGCGGACCGGCTCCCGAGACCCTGACGGTGGCGGAGAACCGCGCGTTCGGGCGCGCCTTCGGCGCCCTGGCCGGCGCTCCCATACCGGTCGCCGACGTCCGGGACACCACGGCCGCTGCCGACGGCCGCGGCATACCCGTCCGTATCTACCGGCCCCTCGCCGAGCCGGACGCCGGGCCACTGCCCGTGACGCTCTTCTTCCACGGCGGCGGGTGGGTCTTCGGCAACCTGGACACCCAGGACAACATGGCCCGCACCGTGGCCGGCCGCTCCGGCACGATCGTGGTCTCCGTGGACTACCGGCTGGCACCCGAGCACCGCTTCCCGGCCGCGGTCGACGACGCCTACGCCGCGCTGACCTGGGTCGCGGACAACGCCCCCGGCTTCGGGGGCGACGGAGAGCGCATCGCCGTGTTCGGCGAGAGCGCCGGCGGCAACCTTGCCGCGGTTCTCGCACAGGAATCCCTGCGCCTCGGGGGACCCCGCATCACGCTCCAGGTGCTCGCCTACCCGGCGGTCGACCGGTTCGACGACAGCCCCTCAATGTACGAGAACATGACGGGCCCGGTCCTCTCCCGTTCCTACCTCGAGTGGTTCTGGGGCGCCTACCTCAGCACCCCGGACCAGGGCGCCGACCCGCGGGTCTCGCCGGCGCGCTGTGACGAACTGGCCGGACTCGCTCCTGCCGTCGTCGTCACCGCCGAGAACGACCCCCTGCGCGACCAGGGCGACCACTACGCCCGCAAGCTGGCCGACGCCGGCGTGCCGGTCCAGCACCTCCCGGTCGAGGGAGCCGTTCACGGCTTCCTCTCGTTCACCGGCTCGGTGCAACTCTCGCGGGACGTACTGAACCAGCTCTCGGACGCCGTGGCCACAGCCTTCAACTGACCTGTCCCGCACGGCCTCGCCGACCGCCGATCCTCTGCCGCACGCAAGCAGGACAGCGACCACCACGGTGCCGGCCCTCGCTGTGAAGCGGCCGGTCCGGGGCTGCTCGGACCGGCCGCTTCGGCTGCGGCAGCTCGTGGCCATCCCGACCGATGAGCCGTTCGGCAACCGGTCACGGTGACCGTTCACCGAGCGGCAGGCCCTCACGCCCAGAGCGCAAGAACGGACCCCGACCAGCCCAGAAGGAGGTCCAGGAGCAGGCACTGAGCTTGGTCTTTGACGTCCAGCGCCGAATGGCGCCTCGAACCTGATCACTCGCTTCGGTGTCCGGCGGACACCGAAGCGGCCTTCGTACGAACATGTGCTCCGGTCAAGGAGCACACGTCCAGCACGAAGGCCGTGAGGATGAGTCTGCTGCACCGCGACGTCCGGCCGGAGGCTCTGGCGCAACTGTCATGCTTCCGGGGCGAGTTCCACTCCTGTCTCATCGCTCGTTCGGATGCGTTGTCCGAGCCGGCCGACGCTGTCCTGTGTGGTGACGGGCCGGTCAGGTCACTGGCCGAGCTTTCGCTGGTGGGCGAACACCGCCGCGGTCACGGGGGGCTCTGTGCGGCGGTGGCCCGCGGAGAGATCGATGCCGGCCGGCTGCGGCGGGCCCCGGTGCTCCAGCAGCACCGGCCGGCCGTGGACCTCGGGTTCGCCCGGCACCAGCCGGCTGAGCACCGGTCCGACCGGCTCGGCACCGGCCACGACCTGTTCCACCTGGGCGCCGTCGACATGGTGGAACCAGAGGTCACGGAGGAACGTGTCACCCATGGTCGTTCATGATCGTGGTTTCGGTGACCGTCCGTGGTGCTGGCACGGAAAGTGAGCCAGAACCCGGATCCTGGCCACCACCGGTGTGGACGCGACGGTGCGCCGATGGTCGGTGTCGCATTCCGGTCCCGTCCGTGAACTGCCGGTTCTCATGGGACACACCGACAGTGTCGATACGCTGGCGTTCAGCCCCGACGGGCGCACCTTGGCCACTGGCAGCAGGGACCAGACCGTACGGTTGTGGGATCAGCCCGGGCCGGTGATGGCCGGCCACGCAAGCTCGGTCTACTCCGTGGCCTTCAGTCCTGACGGGCGGATGCTGGCCACTGGCAGCTACGACCAGACCGTGGGTCTGTGGAGCCCGGCCGCCGGTACGCCGCCCCCGGGTGCTGGCTCGGCTCACGGGCCATACCGGTTCGGTCAACTCGGTGGCGTTCCGGCGGGACGGGCGTCCGCCGGCCGCGGCAGCGCGGCCTGCTGGACCGCCTCCAGACGGACAGCCTCCTCGAAGCGGCCGTGGTGCACGGCTACTTCCCGTGCGTCTCCAAGGACGACGACCTGATCGTCCTGGACGAGGCGGGCAACGAGCGCACCCGCTTCACCTTCCCGCGCCAGCGCCGCGGGCGACGGCTGTGCCTGGCGGACTTCTTCAGAGCCGAGGAGTCCGGGGAGAGGGACGTCGTCGGCTTCCAGGTCGTCACCGTCGGCTCCCGCATCGGCGAGGAGACCACCCGCCTCTTCGGGGCCGACGCCTACCGCGACTACCTCGAACTGCACGGCCTGTCCGTCCAGCTCGCCGAAGCCCTCGCCGAGTACTGGCACGCCCGCGTCCGCACCGAACTCGGCATCGCGGCGGACGACCCGGACTCGCTGGACGGCATGCTGCACACCGAGTACCAGGGCTGCCGCTACTCGCAGGGCTACCCGGCCTGCCCCGACCTGGCGGACCGGGCGAAGATCGCCCACCTGCTCCGGCCGGAACGCATCGGCGTCCACCTGTCGGAGGAGTTCCAGCTCCACCCCGAGCAGTCCACCGACGCCATCGTCGTCCACCACCCCGAGGCGAACTACTTCAACGCGGGAGGCCGCGCGTGACGACCTTCTCCTTCGAGTTCTTCCCGCCGAAGACCGCCGCCGGCGAGCGGACCCTGTGGCAGGCGATCCGCCGGGTGGAGACGCTGCGCCCGGACTTCGTCTCCGTGACCTACGGCGCCGGCGGCTCCTCCCGGGACCGGACCATCGAGGTCACCCGGCGCATCGCGGCGGAGACGACGCTGCGTCCGGTCGCGCACCTCACCGCCGTGGGCCACTCGGCCGCCGAGCTGCGGCAGATCATCGGCGCCTACGCCGACGCCGGCATCAGGGACGTCCTCGTGCTGCGCGGCGATCCCCCCGGCGACCCCCGAGGACCGTGGGTGCCGCACCCGGACGGCTTCACCCACACCTACCAGCTGGTCGAGCTCGTCCGTTCCCTGGGGAACCTCACCATAGGCGTCGCCGCCTTCCCCGAACGCCATCCCCGCTCGCCCGACTGGGACACCGACATCCGGCACTTCGTGGCCAAGTGCCGCGCCGGCGCCGACTACGCCATCACGCAGATGTTCTTCCACGTCGAGGACTACCTGCGGCTGCGCGACCGGGTGGCGGCGGCCGGCTGCGACATCCCGATCGTCCCCGAGATCATGCCCGCCACCGACGTACGCCAGATCCGCCGCTTCGCCGAACTGAGCGACGCCGCCTTCCCCGAAGACCTGGCCCACCGTCTGGAAGCCGCCCGCGACGATCGCGCCGCGGGCCACCGCATCGGCGTCGAGTACGCCACCGCCATGGCCGGACGCCTCCTGGCGGAGGGCGCGCCCGGACTGCACTACATCACCCTGAACAGGTCCACCGCGGCCCTGGACATCCACCGTAACGTCATCAGTTCAAGGAGCATTCGTGTCGCCTGAGTTCGCGGATTTCAAGGTCGCCGACCTGTCGCTGGCCGCCTTCGGCCGCAAGGAGATCACCCTCGCCGAGCACGAGATGCCCGGCCTGATGGCGCTCCGCAAGGAATACGCCGGTGCCAAGCCCCTCGCCGGCGCCCGCATCACCGGTTCCCTGCACATGACGGTGCAGACCGCCGTACCGATCGAGACCCTGGTGGCCCTGGGCGCCGAGGTCCGCTGGGCGTCCTGCAACATCTTCTCCACCCAGGACCACGCGGCCGCCGCGATAGCCGCCGCCGGCATTCCGGTCTTCGCCTGGAAGGGCGAGACGCTCCAGGAGTACTGGTGGTGCACGGAGCAGGCCCTGACCTGGCCCGACAGCCCCACCGGCGGCCCGAACATGATCCTGGACGACGGCGGTGACGCCACCACCCTCGTCCACCGGGGCGTCGAGTACCTCAAGACCGGCGAACTGCCCCCGGCCGACAACGAGGAACTGGCGGCCGTGGCCGCCCTGCTGAAGGCGAGCACCGTCGACTGGACCGGCATCGCCGCGCAGATCCGCGGGGTGACGGAGGAGACCACGACCGGCGTCCACCGCCTGTACGAGATGCACCGCGAGGGTTCTCTCCTGTTCCCGGTCATCAACGTGAACGACGCGGTGACGAAGTCGAAGTTCGACAACAAGTACGGCTGCCGCCACTCCCTGGTCGACGGCATCAACCGCGCCACGGACGTGCTGATCGGCGGCAAGACCGCGGTCGTGTGCGGCTACGGCGACGTGGGCAAGGGCTGCGCGGAGTCCCTGCGCGGCCAGGGCGCCCGCGTCGTCGTCACCGAGATCGACCCGATCTGCGCCCTGCAGGCGGCGATGGACGGCTACCAGGTCACGACGCTGGACGAGGTCGTCGACAAGGCCGACATCTTCATCACGACCACCGGCAACAAGGACATCATCATGGCCTCGGACATGGTCAGGATGAAGCACCAGGCGATCATCGGGGACATCGGCCACTTCGACAACGAGATCGACATGGCCGGGCTGGCGAAGGTCCCCGGCATCGTCAAGGACGAGGTCAAGCCGCAGGTCCACACGTGGACCTTCCCCGGCGGCAAGAAGATCATCGTGCTGTCGGAGGGCCGTCTGCTGAACCTGGGCAACGCCACCGGCCACCCGCCGTTCGTGATGTCCAACTCGTTCGCGGACCAGACCCTGGCCCAGATCGGGCTGTTCACCAATCCCGACGCGTACGGGACGGGCGTCCACGTGCTGCCCAAGCACCTGGACGAGAAGGTCGCCCGCCTCCACCTCGACGCCCTCGGCGTCAAGCTGACGACGCTGCGTCCGGAGCAGGCGGCGTACATCGGCGTCGAGCCCGAGGGCCCGTACAAGCCGGACCACTACCGCTACTGACGACACTGGGCGAAGGCCCGTCGCCGCTGTCAGGGAGACAGCGGCGACGGGCCTTCGTGGACGGGGGCGTTCGTTGTGTGACGTTGCCGGCGGGGGTGCGGGCGGGGCGGCCCGCGCTGTCGCGGGGCGGATTACTTCCCGTCGCGGTTGAAGGTCGACGTGGACCAGAAGTAGCCGAGGACGGTCAGAGCCAGGCACCAGACGACGGCGAGCCAGCCGTTGTGGCCGATCTCGGTGCCCAGGAGCAGGCCGCGCAGGGTCTCGATGGCCGGCGTGAAGGGCTGGTACTCGGCGATCGGCTGGAACCAGCCCGGCATCGAGCCGACCGGCACGAAGGCACTGGACAGGAGCGGCAGCAGGATCAGCGGCATGGCGTTGTTGCTGGCGGCCTCGGCGTTGGGGCTGACCAGGCCCATGCCGACGGCGATCCAGGTGAGCGCCAGCGTGAAGAGGACGAGCAGCCCGAAGGCCGCCAGCCACTCCAGCGCGGTGGCGTCGGTGGACCGGAAGCCGATGGCCACGCCGACGGCACCGACGAGGACCACGCTCAGGATCGACTGCAGGACGCTGCCGGCGACGTGGCCGACGAGGATGGAGGGCCGGTGGATGGCCATGGTGCGGAAGCGGGCGATGATGCCCTCGGTCATGTCGTTGGAGACGGAGACCGCGGTGCCGATGACGGTGGAACCGATGGTCATCAGCAGCAGACCGGGGACGATGTAGGCGATGTAGGCGGAGCGGCCGCCGCCGCCGATGCCCGCGCTCATGGTGTCGCCGAAGATGTAGACGAACAGCAGGAGCAGCATGATCGGCGTGAGCAGCAGGTTCAGGGTGAGCGAGGGGTAGCGGCGCGCGTGCAGCAGGTTGCGGCGCAGCATCGTGTTCGAGTCGCGCGCGGCGAGGGACAAGGAACTCATCGGGCAGCCTCCTTGGGCTGGGTGGGGACGCCGGCGCCGCTGGTCAGGGCGAAGAACACGTCGTCGAGGTCGGGGGTGTGGACGGTCAGTTCGTCGGCCTCGATGCCGGCGGAGTCCAGCCAGTCCAGGATGGAGCGCAGCTCGCGCTGGCTGCCGTCGTTGGGGATCTGCAGGGCGAGCGCGTCGTCGTCCCGGGTCGCCCGGTCCAGCGCGAGGGCGGCGGCCTGGTAGGCGACGGGGTCGGTGAAGCGGAGCCGTACGTGCCCGCCGGGGACGAGGCGCTTGAGCTCGGCGGCGGTGCCCTCGGCGGCGATCCTGCCGTCGTTCAGTACCGCGATGCGGTCGGCGAGCTCGTCGGCCTCCTCCAGGTACTGCGTGGTGAGGAAGACGGTGACGCCGTCGGAGACCAGCTCTCGGATGATCCCCCACATGTTGTGCCGGGAACGCGGGTCCAGACCGGTGGTGGGCTCGTCCAGGAAGATGATCCGCGGGCCGCCGACCAGCGTCATCGCGATGTCGAGGCGGCGCTTCATGCCGCCCGAGTACGTCGAGGCGGGCTTCTTCGCCGCCTCCACCAGGTCGAAGCGCTCCAGCAGTTCGGCGGTCACCCGCCGGCCCTCCTGCCGGGACAGGTGGTGCAGGTCGGCCATGAGGAGCATGTTCTCCTCACCGGTGATCAGACCGTCCACGGCGGAGAACTGCCCCGTGACACCGATCGCGGCACGCACCGCCTGCGGGTCCGCGGCGACGTCGTGACTGGCGACCTGGACCTGCCCGCCGTCGGCGGCGGTCAGCGTGGACAGGATCTGCACGGTGGTGGTCTTGCCGGCCCCGTTCGGGCCGAGCAGGGAGAAGACTGTTCCCCCGGGGACGATCAGGTCGACGCCGTCGAGCACGGTCTTGTCGCCGTACGACTTGCGCAGCCCGTTCGCTGCGATGGCCGGCTTGGTCATGAGAAGAGCTCCTTCTACAGGCTGCGGGCGGTGATGTCGCCGTAGGCGGTGGTGGCGTGGATGGTCAGGCCGGCGTCGGGTCCGTCGGTGTTGGTGAGGGTGTTCTCGATACGTCCGTGGGTGGTGCCGGCGTCGAGGGTGGCGGAGGTGCCGCGGGCGGCGCCGACGGTGATGTCGCCGTGCTCGGTGCGCAGGGTGAGCGTGCCGCGTACGGCCTCGGTGATGCGCAGGTCGCCCTTTTGGGTGCTGATCTCGGCGGGGCCGTTGAGGCGGTGCACGGTGATGTCGCCGACGGCGAGGGTGAGGCGGGCGGTCGCGGCCTCGTCGAGCTTGACCGCACCCTGCGCGCTGTCGAAGACGACGTCGCCGAGCCGTCCGGTGCCGTGCAGCCGGATGTCGGCGGCCTTGGCCTCGACGCGGGAGCCGGCGGGCAGCTGGACGGTCACCTCAAGGGCGCCGGAGGATCCGAAGGCCTGGTTCTTCGCGGCGGGGGCGTCGATGCGCAGGGTGCCGTCGGCGTAGACGACCGTGGTCTGCTCCGCCGCCTTCACGTCGCGGCTCCTGGAGGCGTCGGCGGGCAGGACCTCGACGGTGGTGTCGGCCTGGTCGGCGGCGATGAACCGGACGCGTCCCGCGGGGATGTCGAGGACGGCCGCGACGGGGGCGGGGGTGTCGAACCTCTGCGTCGCGTTCTTGTTCCGCTGCATCGTGCACTCCTTCGGTCCGTTGTTTCTACCGATGGAAACGCTACGTTGCGTTCATGAAAGTGGCAACACGCTCGTCGCGTGAGAGAGTTATTTTCGCAGGCGAGAGGCGAGAAAACGTAGCAATGGCCATAAAGCTAATGCAACATCCCTGGCTCTGTTCGTTGCAATAGATTGAGATTGAACGCTATGGTGGAAGCCACGATGGCGGGAGACACCACGGACCATGTGAGGAGACCGCGATGCCGGGAGGCAGGCTCACCCAGCAGGAACGCCAGCAGATCGCGCTGGGACTGGCCGACGGCCTCGCCTACGCGGAGATCGCCAGACGCCTGGACCGCCCCACCTCGACGATCACCCGCGAGGTGATGCGCAACGGCGGCCCCACCTCCTACCGCGCCGACCTGGCCCACCGTGCCACCGAACACCGCTCCCGCCGCCGCCGGCAGACCACGCCCCGCAACCTCGGGACACCGGCGCAGCCCCACGGGCGCGACGCCGAGGCGGTGCGCGAGTACGAGGAGGTGTTCACCACCGTCGTCATGGCCTCGGGCATGCCCAAGATGATGGCCCGGGTGCTGGCCAGTCTCTGCCTCACCGACTCGGGCAGCCTCACCGCGTCCGACCTCGCCCAGCACCTCCAGGTCAGCCCGGCGTCCGTCTCCAAGGCGATCGCGTTCCTCGAGAGCCAGGGCTTCGTCCGCCGCGAACGCGACGAACGCCGCCGCGAGCGCTACGTCGTCGACGACGACGTCTGGTACCGGTCGATGATGGCCAGTGCCCGGTCCATCGCCCAGGTCGTCGAGACCGCACGGCAGGGAGTGGGCGTCCTCGGCTCCCACACCCCGGCCGGCTCCCGCCTGGAGAACATCGCCCGCTTCCTCGACTTCGTCTCCGAGAGCACCGCCCGCGCCGCGGAACAGGCCCGCGACGTCCTCTACAGCAAGTCCGAACACACCACGTCCGAGACGGCCTCGGACGGCGCCGCCTGAACCACCTCCCACCCGCACCCACCCCTGACCAGCAGCACCTCCGGCACCTGCGCGATCACGGGCGCGCCCGACGCCCCGGTGCGGCGGTGCGCGCGCCCGCGACGCGCACGCTCGCCGGGCACCGTCCCAGGGGCCACCGGAGACCCGCCGGAAACCCGGTGGAGGCTCGCCCGAAGCTCGTTGCAGAACCTGGGGAGCTCCGCTCGCCGCTCCCCGAGGGCGGGCCCGGTCGGCTCCACCGGCCCACGAGTTCGCCGACCTACCCTGCGGGCACGGCGCGCACCGGCGTACACGACCGGGGACCGGTGCGCCGGGCCGCCACTCCCGGACGAGGGGGAACGACCACCGTGTCCCGTGGACCTGGACTGCCCGCGGTCTCGCGCGACGACCGGCACACCGTCCCTGCCCAGCGCCGCCGGCACCGCATTCTCGCTCTGCTCCAGGACGACCCGACCCACCTGTGGAGAGTCGCACAGATCGCCGCCCGCTTCGGCGATATCCAGCTCGACACAATGTATCGGCAACTCTCCCGACGGGCTGACAGCGGACTCATCCACAAGATCGGCCCCGGCCTCTACGCAGCCACGGCTTGGACATCAACTGCCTTGCGAACAGCGGGTGACCACTAACTTCCCGGCCTTGGGACAAGGCCCGCTCTCCACCGCCTCGGGCAGGCCGATGGTGGTGTCGCTCGTCCGGCGTCTCCCTGATCGTCGGATCCGCCGATCATTGAACACTCCCCGCACTTGGAGGCTCTGGCCGGACGGGTCGCTCCCCGCAGCCGCCTGCACCGCGCCTACGACCTCACCCACCCCCAACCCGTCCCTCCCACGCCCTGCGCCGAGGCTGCCGTCGGCATGGTGAACCCGGGGTGACCACTCTCTGCAACAGAGCTGCGAATCCCCGCCGGTGCCATGCAGAACGGGGAGTGCCCAATGATTGGCGGATCCGATGATCAAGGAGACGCCAGATGAGCGACACCACCATCGAGTAGATACCGGGTAGTGAGCCGGCGGCGGCCGTGCCGGCGAGTGGTGAGCAGTTGGTCGCGATGCTCGTGGACCGGGCCCGCAGTGAGGGTCTGCAGTTGACCGGGGAGGGCGGGCTGCTCCAGCAGCTGACCAAGCGAGTCCTGGAGTCCGCCCCGGGGGCGAGATCACCGATCACCTCGGATACGAGAAGCACGACGCCGGGGGCCGGGCAGCGGCAACTCCCGCAACGGGACGCGGGCGAAGACGGTGTTCACCGATGTCGGGGCGGGAGTTTCAAGAGCGCCGGAGCGCGGTCCGGGGCGGTCTGTCTGCGGCCCCTTCACGTTCAGCGCCGAGGTTCCCACAAGGGACGCGGCGGGATGCGCGGAGGAGTTGGCCGGTGTGCAGCTCGCCGGCGCCGGCCATGTCGAAGTCAGCTGCCAGCAAAGGCGGAACCGGCCGCGAAGGGGGTCGGTGAGGTGCGGCAACTGCGCCTCACCGGCTCCTCTCCGCCTTCATCTAATTTTTGTCTATTTTATGTCCAGTAAGTGTCTACTTTTCGTGTAGCATAGGGTCATGAGTGGTGACCTTGGAGGCGTTGAAGCCCTGCTGGCGGAAGCCAGGCTGGCGGCGAAGTTCGCCGACCCGAAGGAGCGGCAGCGGCTGCGGCGGGCGGCGAACCTGTCACTGGCGGATGTGGCCAGTGCCATCGAGGTGAAGAGCCGTCAGACGGTGGTGAACCTGGAGACCCGCAGCCCACTGCCGTCCTCATCGGCGCGGATGAAGTACCTGCGGTTGCTGGAGGGTCTGGCTCAGATTCACCCCGCCCCCGCAGGGCCCGTCCCTGGCTCGGTGTCTGCCGGTGCCGCGGGGGCGGGTGCTGCTCCCGAGACCCGGCCAGAGCCCGTCTCCACCGGCCCTGCCCGGCCGTCGCAGCACTCCGCCGTGCCGGAGCGGTACACCGAGAGCCCGGTGGCGAAGGCGGCCCGCGCCGGGCATGCCCGCCAGCAGGCCCGCCGTCGTACCTCTTCCGCGGAGCAGGTGCGCGCCGAGTTGCGGGAGACCATCGCCGCCGCGGTGGAGGGGGAGCTTCAGCGTGCGGGCGGAGACGCGGACGCCGCCACACAGGCGCTGGTCAAGCGGGCGATTCCGGACGTGATGGGCTTGTTCGCCCGGACCCGGGCCGGGGCCCGGTATGAGTACACCGCCTATCCGGCGCTCCCGCCGGTTCTGCGCAAGCCCAGCAAGAAGGACCCGGATCTGGTCTGGGAGGCCCGCCCGTCCTGGCGCCACCCCGGTTACCGCCGCACCCCCGACGGCGAGCTGACGGTCACCGCGCTGGATGTGAACGCCGCGTACCTGTCGGCGATGAAAACCTGGCTGCCGATCGGCAGGCTGGAGCACTCCACCGGCGCCGAGCACGACCGCAAGCGCTCCGGGGTGCACCTGATCACCCCGCCCACCTGGGACCACCCGCACCTGCCCAGTCCGCTGGGAGACCGGGAAGAGGAGGGGCCGTTGTGGGTGACCGAGCCGACCCTGCGGCTGCTGCTGCGGATCTCCGGCCCGGCCCACCGGCTGTGCGAACCACCGGTGATTCACGAGTCGTGGACCAGTTCGGCGACGGAGAACTTCCTCGATGCCCTGCGCCAGCTCCTGGCTGGGGCGCGTGAAGACGCCCTCCAGGCGGGGGATGAGGTCACCGCCGCCTACGTGAAGGCGATGTACTCCAAGTTCGTCTCCACCCTGGGGGAGTCTCCCCACAATCGGGAGATCGTCCGCCCGGACTGGGCGCACCTGATCCGCTCCCAGGCCTTCGCCAACCTGTGGAACCGCGCCTACAAGGCCCACCAGGCCGGACTGGTCGTCATCTCCGCCATCGGCACCGATGAGCTGCACCTGGCCGGCGGCGACTGGCGCCGCGTCTGGGAGCAGGGCCGGGGCCTGGGGGAGATGAAGGTCAAGACCGACCGCGACGGCGCACCCGTCCTCTACACCGTCACCGGGGGCCGCTGATGGCCGGCCGCTGGATGCGCCTAGGCCTGTACGGCGCCGACGGCATCCCCGGCGCCGACGCTCTCGGGGCGGGCATTGAGCAGATGGTCACCGGCATCACCTCCCCACCCGACACCCAACGCGGTATCGCGGCCCGCCTGCGCTACCTGACCACCTCCCCGGCCGGATACGCCGCCATGGACCGCACCGGCCTCACCGTCACCCCCCGCACCCTGTACGCCTGGCTGGCCGAAGAACGCCTCCCCACCCCCGCCAACCGCCGCAAACTCGACGACGCGTACTGGGACCTGCGCCGCCGCAACGTCGCCGCCGATCTCAAACGCCGCCTGAAGGCCGGCGGCGGCACCCGCATCGAGATCGACCCCGTCGACCAGTCCCGCGTGGCCGCCCCCCACCGCAGGGATGTCCAGGTGCGCCGCTTGACCGTGCGCCCCCGCGTGTGGGAGGCGGCCGTGGACGCCTGGCTCGCCGACGACCACGAGGCGCTCGACGCGATCTGGGACGATCTCATCCAGGATCTCGGCTCCGACTACGACGCCTACTCCTATGTCTCCTCCCTCGGCTGGAACGCCTGAACCCACCCGCACCACCGACGGGACCACCCGGAACCAACCCCGCCACCTCAGGACCTGCGAGACATCACATACGGGAACCACAGCAGTCCCCACGAGCCCGACGAGCACCCGGGAAGCGTCCAGGTTTGTTGGTGGCCTCGGCCAGGAGCCGGCCCGCTGCCCTGACACTGGCCGACACGCCGCCCCACAGCCGACGCCCGCGAGCGCCGGCGGGATCACTCCAGGTCATCCCACGTCCACGATGGGGCGGCGCCTGTGCGGCGGAGCGCCCTCTGTGCTGTCGGTGTCACCACCGCAGTGTGGGTTGAACAGCCCGCACCGGCCGGAATGTGGCTGGGTCGGCCGGGGTGCTCAGGCATGCGCTGCCGCGGACGCGGTGCCGGCGGTGGGTGGTCAGGGCCTGCGGTGCACGGAGACGGCGTACTGCCCGCCGGTGTAGGGATTCTGGGACCAGGTCGCGTATCTGGCTTCGAGGGCGAGTCCTGCCGCCCGGCAGTGGGCGTCGTAGTCGTCCAGTGTGTAGTTGCGGTCCAGGCAGAACCCGGCGACCAGACGGCCGGTCGGCCGGACGTGGCCCGCGGCCCCGGCCACCAGGTCCGCTTCCGTGCCCGGTGGGGTGAACAGGGGGACGTTGCCTGCCATCACCACGACGTCGAACGACTGCCTGAGATCGAGTCCCACCAGGTCGCGCCGGTGCCAGCGGATCTCCGGCGCCCGGCGCCGGGCGGTGGCGAGCATCGACTCGTCGACATCCACGCCCACCACGGTGATTCCGTGGCGGGCCAGTTCGGCGGCCACCCGTCCGGTGCCGCAGCCCGCGTCGAGGACCGTGGCCGGCGCGAAGGAACGGACCAGCGCGGCCTCACCGTGGACATCCTTCCCCTGGGCGGCGATGCGGTCGAACCGAGCCTGGTACTCCTCACCGTTCCACGTCATGCGAGCACCATGACACACCCGCCACGCCGGTCCTGCCGAAGACCGTTTCCCGGTGCCTCCGTCAGCCACTGCG
>NZ_PGGW01000044.1 GCF_002794255.1 Streptomyces carminius | reverse complement strand
CCCGCCACGCCGAGCAGCAGCACGGGCAGCGGGCGCCGCAGGACGAACCGCGCCCAGCGGGTGCCCCCGTTGTTCCGGGTGTCCTGTTCCTCGGCCTGTCCGCCCTTGCGGGCCCGCCGCGTGAGCACGGCGTTCGGCCAGAAACCGAGGAACGCCGGGACCAGCGTCAGCGCGATCAGCACGGCGACGACGACCGCGCCCGCCGCGGCCAGCCCCATCTTGGTGAGCATCGGGACGCCGACCACCGCGAGTCCGGCCAGCGCGATGACGACGGTGAGCCCGGCGAACACCACCGCGGAACCGGCCGTGCCGACCGCCAGCCCGACCGCCTCCTGCGGCGCACGGCCCCTGGCCCGCTCCTCGCGGTAGCGGGAGACGACGAACAGCGCGTAGTCGATGCCGACCGCGAGTCCCAGCATCATCGCCAGGATGCTCGTCGTCGCGGACAAGTCCAGCGCATGGGCCAGTGCCAGAATGCCGGCCATGCTGACCCCGACGCCGATCAGGGCGGTCAGCAGCGGCAGCCCGGCCGCGGCCAGCGAACCGAAGGTGACCAGCAGGACGACGGCGGCCACCGCGACACCGATCAGCTCGGCCGTACCGCCCGGCCCGCCACCCGCGTTCAGGGCGCTTCCGCCCGCCTCGACGGTCAGCCCGGCATCCTGAGCGCTGTGGACAGCCTCCTCCAGCCGGCTCTTGCTGGCGTCGGTGAGGTCCTTGGCACCGACCTCGTAGGTGACGGTCGCGTACGCCGTCCGGCCGTCCCTGCTCAGGGTCTTCGACCGGAACGGGTCGGACGCGCTCACGACCTGTCCGCCGTCGGCCAGAGAGGCCACGGCCTTCTCCACGGCCTGCCTGTTCCCAGGGGCGGTGATCCGCTCCCCGCTCGGCGCGACGAACACGATCCGGGCGGTCGCACCATCGGCAGCGGTTCCGGGAAAGCGCTGTTCCATCAGGTCGAACGCCTTCTGGGACTCGATGCCCGGCATGGAGAACCCCTTGTCGGACGCCTCCGGGGCCTTGAGAGCACTGAGTCCGGTGAAGGCCAGAACGGCCACCCAGATCAGAACGACGTACCAACGTTGCCGAAAGGCCAGACGGCCCACTCGGTGAAGAAAAATGGCCACGGCAGGAGGTCTCCCCATCTGGTGCTGGTTGTCCGCCCAGCCTCTCCGGATGCGGGCCGCCCTGTCGTCGTACGCCTGCTGACAGTTGCCGCTACTGAAAACGTAGTAGAGACCTGCCGAGCGGCTCCACGACCTGTACGGCGAACCCGCTCAGGCGACGGCGATGCAAGTCCTCCTCCACGACACGGATCCGAGGGTCCGTGCCCGCGCCACGACCCGGGCCCCTCTTCCCCGACGTCCCCGACGACCAACGGCGGAGCCTGTCCCAGCAAGGACCGGCCCGCAGGGGTGAGGGACGCTTCGCGCCGTCGTTCATCAGTCGGAGCCGCCTCCACGACCAGGTGACCGGCCGGGGGGTGGGGAGGCGCCGTCCCAGGGGTGGGACGTACTGGTCCGGTGCCACGGCCGTACCGGGACCGCGTCGCCGACCGGGCCGGGCGGTCAGGACGTCCGGTCCGGTCTGCCGCGAGACCGGCCTGTGGCGGGGCGAGACGCTCCTGCCGTGCTGTGCTGTCCCGCTCCGCCGCGGTCTGTACGGCGCGCCCGCAGCGGGCCGGCCGCCGCGGGAGGAACTGGTCGAAGCCCATCTCGCCCCCGGCGCCGACAGGTGGTACTTCTCTACGGGGAGGAGTCGGGACAGGGCCGGACCGAGCCGCTGTCCCACCGTCACGGCACCACGCACCACATGACGCCCTCGGACGATCCCGAACCGAAGGAGAACCATGTTCCGCCACCACCCGCCCCGAGGCCGCCGTACGGCCGGCTTCCTCGCCACAGCGTTAGTGGCCCTGTCGGCCGGGCTGACCGCGGCCGCGCCCACCGCTGCGGCCCACGCCGACACCACCCTGGGCGAACTGGCCGAGGCCAAGGGCCGCTACTTCGGCTCCGCCACGGACAACCCCGAGCTGCCCGACACCCGGTACACGCAGATCCTGGGCAGCGAGTTCAGCCAGATCACCGTCGGCAACACCATGAAGTGGCAGTACACCGAGCCGTCCCGGGGCCGGTTCGACTACACCGCGGCCGAGGAGATAGTCGACCTGGCCGAGTCCAACGGCCAGTCGGTGCGCGGACACACCCTGGTGTGGCACAACCAGCTGCCCGACTGGGTCGGCGACGTGCCGGCCGGCGAGCTCCTGGAGGTCATGCGCGACCACATCACCCATGAAGTCGACCACTTCGAGGGCCGGCTGATCCACTGGGACGTGGTCAACGAGGCGTTCGAGGAGGACGGCAGCCGCCGGCAGTCGGTCTTCCAGCAGAAGATCGGCGACAGCTACATCGCCGAGGCCTTCAAGGCGGCCCGCGCCGCCGACCCGGACGTCAAGCTCTACTACAACGACTACAACATCGAAGGAATCGGCCCCAAGAGCGACGCCGTCTACGAGATGGTGAAGTCCTTCAAGGCCCGGGGCATCCCCATCGACGGCGTCGGCATGCAGGCACACCTGATCGCCGGCCAGGTCCCGGCAAGCCTCCAGCAGAACATCCAGCGCTTCGCCGACCTGGGCGTCGACGTCGCCCTCACTGAACTCGACATCCGCATGACCCTGCCGCGCACCGCCGCCAAGGACGCCCGGCAGGCCACCGACTACGGAGCCGTGGCCGAGGCGTGCCTGGCGGTCTCCCGGTGCGTCGGCATCACCCTCTGGGACTACACCGACAAGTACTCCTGGGTGCCCTCCGTCTTCCCCGGCGAGGGCGCCGCCCTGCCGTGGGACGAGAACTTCGCCAAGAAGCCCGCCTACCACGCCATCGCCGCCGCGCTCACTGGCGGCAGCCCCGCCCCCCGCGGCGAGTGCACCGCCACCTACCGCGTCACCAGCCAGTGGCAGGGCGGCTTCACCGCGGAGGTCACCGTCGGGAACGGCCACACCGCGCCGATCACCGGCTGGACCGTCACCTGGACGCTGCCCGGCGGCCAGTCCGTCAGCAGCGCCTGGAACGGAGACCTCACCGTCGGCGGACAGGAGGTCACCGTCCGCAACGCGGCCTACAACGGGACCCTCAGCAGGAGCGGAAGCACCACCTTCGGCTTCCAGGGCGAGGGCACGGCCGACACCCCGGCGGATATGACCTGTACCCCCTCGCCGGCCACCCAGAGCTCCGGCGTGATCGGCTGACGCCCGTTCGCCGGCAGCCTCGCAGTGCCGGAAGGATCCGGTGGGGCGGGCGGACTCCCGCGGTGGAGCCCGCTCCCCGGCGGTGGTGCAGAGGGCTCCTCCGCCCCTTCGGACCGGCCGTCCGCGTCCGGGTGGTCTCCCGCCTCGGAGTTCCGACCGTACTTCCCGCCCGGGACGACGGTGATCGCGGAGACCGGCAACGGCACCAGCCCTGTTCCGGGAAGGGCTGGTGCCGTTGCCGGCCTCGGCCGGGCACGAGGTGGCGGCCGTCGCCGGCGCCGGACCGGAGATCCTGCCGATGCGGCTGGAACACCGCCCGGGCGTGGCCGTGCTCGACGTGCGGATGCCGCCGGGCTTCCGCGACGAAGGGGCTGCGGGCCGCCCCGCGGGCCAGGGCCGAGATCCCCGGACTGCCGGTGCTGGTGCTCTCGCAGTACGCGGAGGGGGCCCGCGCCGCCGAACTGCTGGGCGGCGGTGCCACCGGGACCGGCTGTCTGCCAACTCGGCCTGCCGCGGAGCGACAGCGGTCATCGCCAGGCCCTGGCGGTGCCGGCTTGTCCGAACAACCGGCAGACGCGGCCGATGGACGCGCGCTCCGACGCGGCACCGCACCGGTCACCCGGTCGTCCGGTCGCCTCCGGTGACCGTCCCCGGGCGCGTACCGCCCCCGCGCCGGACGATCCCGGACTGTTGTTCCGGACTTTCTCGGACGAGAAGTTCCGCCGGCCGCCGGGTGGCGAGCACCCCTCGTCACCGTGTGCGCCGCGAACGGCCGGCCCGGCCCGGACGGAGCGGGCCGGCCGCGGTCAGCGGTTACCTGACGTGGAAACCGTAGACGTGGTAGGTATCGGCGCCGGTGAAGGGGGCCGACGTGTGGGGCGGGAGCACCTCGACGTCCCATCCCAGGTTCGTCCTCCAGAAGACGACCACCTCGTGGGCGCCCGAGGTGAAGGAAGTGACGCCGCCCTGTCCGAGCGGGACGTTGCCGGGGCCGGTCCAGCACCGGGCGTGCTCCGTGCCGTTCTCCAGATACGTCACCCGCACGGAATCCGTGCCGGCGCCGCAGTCGATCTCGTCGGTGGCGAAGGCGGGGGTTGCCGGGAGCGCGACGCTCACCGCGACGGCCGTCATGGCACCCAGTGCCAGTTTCTTGGGTCGGCTCTTCATAGTGCTGCGGTTCCTTCCCGATCAGAGCTCCGGTGGGACGGAGCTTTGAGTGAATCTTCAACCATCAACCGGCTTCAGTTCAACGTTTCAATGAAATCTCTCGCGAGTCGGCCGGCGGCGGTGTCCGTGGGCGCCCCGGCCCGGAACACCGGGCATCCTGGAGAACCGGGGCGTTCCGGACGGGGCCGGGGAGGAACGCCCCGGTCCGCCCGGAAAGGTGCGCGTGTGATGAGGAGTGCCCTGCGGTTTCGGGGGTGGATCGGCGCGGTCGGGACCTCCTCCGGGACGAGGGTGGTCCTGGGGCACTGGCCGGAGTCGCCGTTCGGCCCGTTCGGCGACGTGATGCTGGAGAGGGCCGGCGGACAGCGGCTGCTGCTGGCCCCCGACGAGCGGATCGCGGACTTCGTCTCCGCCGTCTACCGCTTCGACCGGGTGCGGGTCGTGCCGGTGGCGGTGGACGTGTCCGGGCCGTTGTGGCAGGTGGCGGCCGGACCGCTGGATCTCCGCCTCACCACCGGACGACGGGGCGGACTCGGCCGGCTGCTGCGGTGCGTGCCAGCCCCGCTGGCCGCCCGGCCCGCCTGGGCCGCGCTGACCGACGTCCCCGCCCGCCTGCTGCCCGGGGTACGTACCCGGGGCAGCGCGGGCGGCGGGTACCGGGAGTGGTACGGGGCCCTGGACCTGCTGCCCGTCATCTCGCTCGCGGCCTCCTTCGAGGGCCGGGACCTGGGCGCGCTCGCGCCGGTCGACCCGCCGGTGCGGTTCGGTTTCGGCTCCGCCCCCCGTACGCCCGCCCTGGTGCGGGTGATCACCACGGTGGACACACCGGGAGGGCGGCACGGGCGGTAAGGCTGTGCCACCTCACCGGGCGGCGGCAGGGGAACACCGGGACGGAGGCGGAGCGCACGGAACCGCCGCGGGTGGCGCCGGTGGCGAGGGAGGTGTCGGCGCGGCGACGGAGGAGTTCCTCCGGCTGTACTACGGCGCGCGGTGACACGGCCGCCGGCCGGCTCGCCGCCGTAAGCGGTGTGAAGGCACCGGAACCGTCGAGCCGCACGAGGTGTCGGACCGGTTCGGGAACACCGCCGGAGTACCCCGGCCGGGGGCCGGGGACGGTCTGTCAGCGCAGGTCGAGCCGCATCAGGACCCGGGGATGACCGGCCAGCACCGAGGTGGTGTCGGCGGCATGGGCGAATCCGGCACGCTCGAAGTTCTTCCGCAGCCCGGCGTACGCCATCGTCATGTCGACCTTGGCGTCACCACTGTCCAGGGGATACGCCTCGATCGCCGGCGCACCGTGGGCGCGGGCGAACTCGACCGCGCCGGAGATGAGGGCGTGCGAGAGCCCCTTCCTGCGGTGGCCGGGGCGTACGCGAACGCACCACAGTGACCAGACCGGCAGGTCGTCGACATACGGAATCCTGCGGCTGCGGGCGAAGGAGGTGTCCGAACGCGGTGCCACGGCGGCCCAGCCGACCGGCTCCCCACCCTCGTAGGCGAGTACCCCGGGAGGAGGTTGCCTGTGGCACAGGTCGGCGACGTACTCGCCGCGGGCCGGTCCGCGGAGTTCGTGGTTGAGTTTGGACGGGAGCCGGTAGCTCAGGCACCAGCAGACGTTGGCGCCGGGCGACTTCGGGCCGAGCAGGGTACGGACGTCCTCGAAGACCGAGGCCGGACGAACTTCTACGGTCATGCCACCACGATGGCATTTCGGCACACCGCGCCGCGAGGCCCTCGCCGCGCGTCAGCGCCTCGTCCTGGTGCTCGGCCACTTCCACGACGAGGCCGTCCACGACGGGGAGAGGGCGAGGTCGGCGGCTACCACCACGACACCCGGGCGGCCTTCCCGACCGGAACCACGAGACCATCGAGTTGCGCCACAGCGCCGACTCGGTGATCGCCGAGTTCTGGTCCGCGGGGACCCACCGGGGACCCCTGGGCCCGATTCCGTCGGCTCAGGGCCGTTTCCGTATCCGCATGACCGCCTGCTTCCCGTCCGACCAGGGGGAACCCGGCCTGCGGACGGGCCTGCTTCGATCAGCTCACCACGCTCGGACAGCTGATGGCCGGGCCGGGCCGGAAGAACCCGGTGACCTGGCTGCGCGCGCTCAGGGCACTGCGCGGGGTGGCCGCCCTGTCCGCCGAGCCCGTCAGCCGGCTGCTCGCCACCTCGGTGTCCGACGACCTGCGCCGACCCACCGGCGCCGCCAGGCGTCCGCGTGGGCCGCGTGCGCCGCTCGTCGGTGCGCACGCTCAGCGGGGTGCCGCGCCTCGGTCTGCGGCGCGACCGCGGCCAGAGGCACGGGCGCAGGCCCGGCGACCGGTGGACGAGGACCAGGTCGACGGGGACACCGGGCGCGACCTGTCCGGGCAGGCTCCGCCTGAGCGGCACGTGCACGACCGTGTGAGGGGAGAACGCGGCGAGCCGCACTGCCGCGCACTGTCGACCGTCTTTGTCCTGTAGCAGGAAAAAGTATCGATACTTCTTGCAGAACTTGTTCCCGGCCCGGGCAGGCGCTGCTATGTTCCTCGGGAAAGTCCGGCGAGGCACAACGCTCACCGGGGCCGGAGCGGCCCCTGCCGATACCCGGGACCGGAGAGGAGGGCGGCATGAGACGTATGACGGCTCGGCCCGCGAACGCGCACCAGGCACGACTGCTCCGTCTGCTGCGCGACGGCGGCCCCACCTCCAGGGCCCGGCTGGGGGACCGGATGGACC
The DNA here is from genome assembly GCF_002794255.1 of Streptomyces carminius. Classification (GTDB taxonomy): domain Bacteria; phylum Actinomycetota; class Actinomycetes; order Streptomycetales; family Streptomycetaceae; genus Streptomyces; species Streptomyces carminius. The sequence goes on along the minus strand of NZ_PGGW01000044.1, from coordinate 45,042 downwards.
TCTCCCGCTCCAGGCTGGCCGTGGAGACGGACCGCTTGCTGGAGACCGGCCTCGTGGTGGCCGACGGCCTCGCCGCCTCCCGCGGCGGCCGCCGCTCCCACAACATCCGGCTGGCGCCCGGACTGCGCTTCCTCGGCGTCGACGTCGGCGCCACCTCGATCGACGTGGCCGTCACCAGTGCCGAACTGGAGATCCTCGGCCACCTCAACCAGCCCATGGACGTGCGGGAAGGCCCGGTCGCGGTCTTCGAACAGGTGCTCGCCATGGCGGCCAAGCTCCGTGCCACGGGAGTGGCCGAGGGCTTCGACGGTGCCGGCATCGGCGTTCCGGGGCCGGTCCGCTTCCCCGAGGGGGTCCCGGTGGCACCTCCGATCATGCCGGGCTGGGACGGCTTCCCCGTCCGGGAGGCGCTCAGCCAGGAACTGGGCTGCCCCGTCATGGTCGACAACGACGTGAACCTGATGGCGATGGGGGAGCAGCACGCGGGCGTGGCCCGGTCCGTCCAGGACTTCCTCTGCGTCAAGATCGGCACCGGCATCGGCTGCGGCATCGTCGTGGGAGGCGAGGTCTACCGCGGTACGACGGGCAGTGCCGGCGACATCGGGCACATCCAGGTGGAGTCCGGCCCGCAGAAGCGGCAGTGCGCCTGCGGCAACCGGGGCTGTCTGGAGGCGCACTTCGGCGGCGCGGCGCTCGCCCGCGACGCCGAGGAGGCCGCCCGGTGCGGCCGGTCGCCGGAGCTCGCCGCCCGTCTGGAGTCCGCCGGACGGCTGTCGGCCGCCGACGTGGCGGCCGCGGCCGCGGCCGGGGACACCGCCTGTCTGGAACTCATCCGCGCCGGCGGCAACCGCACCGGCCAGGTCATCGCCGGCCTCGTCAGTTTCTTCAACCCCGCTCTGGTGGTGATCGCAGGTGGTGTGACCGGGCTCGGCCACACCCTGCTCGCCAGCATCCGCACCCAGGTCTACCGCCAGTCGCTGCCGCTGGCCACCGGCAACCTTCCCATCGTGCTGGGCGAGCTGGGACCCGTCGCCGGGGTCACCGGTGCGGCCCGGCTCATCAGCGACCACCTGTTCGCCCCGGCCTGAGCGGCCGGGCTCCGCACCACCACCGACAACCACACCACCGGTATCCCGAGCCGCACCAACAGGACGCACACCCGCACGCTCCACCCCGTCCTGCCCCGTTCCGTACGGCCCCACCCACCTCCACCGGCCGCCTCCTCCCCATGGCCCGAACGCATGGGGCACTCCCTGGAGCTCGTCATGGCACCAGAGCAACACCAGCGGGACCCCCTTCCCCTTCTCACCATGTCCGGCATCACCAAGTCCTTCCCCGGCGTGCGCGCACTCGACGGTGTCGACCTCGACGTGCGAGCCGGGGAGGTGCACTGTCTCCTCGGCCAGAACGGCGCCGGGAAGTCGACCCTCATCAAGATCCTCGCCGGGGTCCACCAGCCGGACGAGGGCGAGATCACCTGGCGGGGCGGAGCCGTCCGGCTGAGGACGCCGACCGCCGCCATGGCCCTCGGTATCGCCACCATCCACCAGGAACTCGACCTGGTCGAGGACCTGTCCGTCACCGAGAACATCCACCTCGGCCACGAGGCCGCCACCGCCGGCTTCGTACGGCCCCGCGCCGCCCGTGAGACCACCGCGCGCCTTCTCGCACGCCTGGGCCATCCCGAGATCGCCCCGGACACCCTCGTCCGCCGGCTGTCCGCCGCGGCCCGTCAGATCGTCAGCATGGCCCGCGCCCTCTCCCACGACGTCCGCCTCATCGTCATGGACGAGCCGTCCGCTGCCCTGGACCCCGACGAGGTCGGCAACCTCTTCCGCATCGTCACCGACCTCACCGCCGACGGCGTCGCGGTGGTCTACATCTCCCACCGTCTGGAGGAGATCCGCCGGATCGGCGACCGCGTCACCGTACTGAAGGACGGGCGCGTCGTCGCCCGCGGACTGCCCGCCCGGTCCGTTCCCACCGGCGACGTCGTCTCCCTCATGACGGGCCGCACCGTCGAGTACGTCTTCCCCGGGCGTTCCGCGGACCTCCCCCACCCCTCCGCGCGGCCGGTGCTGAAGGTCGAAGGACTCGCCCGGGACGGGGAGTTCGAGCCGGTCGACCTGGAGGTGCGCCCCGGCGAGATCGTCGGTCTGGCGGGCCTGGTCGGCTCCGGCCGCTCGGAGATCCTGGAGACGGTCTACGGGGCCCGCCCTCCCACCGCCGGCCGGGTCCTGGTCGACGGCCGTCCCCTGCGCCCCGGCAGCGTCACCGCCGCCGTCCGCGCCGGACTGGGGCTGGCCCCCGAGGAACGCAAGGCCCAGGGGCTGCTGATGCTCGACTCGGTCACCCGCAACGTGTCCCTGTCCTGCCTGCCACGCTTCGCCCGCGGCGGCTGGCTGGACCGCCGACAAGAACGCGCCGCGGCCCACCGCCACACCCGCGACCTCTCCCTGCGCCCCGACGACCCCGACCGCCCGGTGCGCACCCTCTCCGGCGGCAACCAGCAGAAGGTCGTCCTCGCCCGCTGGCTGCTGCGCGGCTGCCGGGTGCTGCTGCTGGACGAACCCACCCGCGGCGTCGACGTCGGTGCCCGGGCCGAGCTCTACGCCGTCATCCGCCGCCTCGCCGACGACGGAGTGGCCGTCCTGCTGGTCTCCAGCGAGGTGCCGGAGGTACTCGGCCTGGCCGACCGGGTGCTGGTGCTGCGTGAGGGCCGGGTCGTCCACACCGCACCCGCCCGGGAGCTCGACGAGCACCGGGTCCTCGACCTCGTCCTGGAAGGGAGCCCGTCGAGATGAGCTCGCCAGGCACCGTGTCCGATGTCCCCGCCAAGACCACCGCACCACCGGGCGGGAGCCCGCTGCGCGCCCTGCTCGGCCGTGCCGACCTGCGCAATCTCGCACTGCTCGGGGTGCTCGCCGTGCTGGTGGCCGTCGGCGGCCTCACCAGGCCCGAGGAGTTCCTGTCCACCGGCAACCTCCAGCTCGTCCTCACCCAGGCGTCCGTCATCGGTGTCGTCACCGTCGGCGTCACCTTCGTGATCATCAGCGGGGGCATCGACCTGTCCGTCGGCGCGATCGTCGCCCTGGCCTCGGTGTGGGCCACCACGGTCGCCACCCAGGACTTCGGCCTCGGCGGCATGCTGCTGTGCGCGGTGTCGGTCGGCCTCGGCTGCGGCCTCGTCAACGGGGTGCTCATCGCCTACGGCGGGATGGTGCCCTTCATCGCCACCCTCGCCATGCTCGCCTCCGCCCGGGGCCTGGCCCTGCAGATCAGCGACGGCAGGACCCAGGTCGTCCGGGTGGACACCGTCCTGGACCTCGGGCTGCCCCAGGCGTACGTCCTCGGCATCCCGCCGCTGGTGCTGGTCTTCGCGGCCGTCACCGCGGTCGGCTGGCTGCTGCTGAACCGCACCACCTTCGGCCGCCGCTCGGTCGCCGTCGGGGGGAACGCCGAGGCGGCCCGGCTGGCGGGCATCGACGTCAGACGGCAGCGGCTGATGCTGTACCTGCTGTCCGGGCTGTGCTGCGGTATCGCGGCGTTCATGCTGGTCGTCCTCACCGGCTCCGGCCAGAACACCAACGGCAACCTCTACGAACTCGACGCCATCGCCGCCGCGATCATCGGCGGCACCCTGCTCAGCGGCGGAAGAGGCACCATCACCGGCTCCGTCCTGGGTGTCCTGGTCTTCACCACCATCACCAACCTGTTCGCGCTCAACAACCTCCAGAGCGACGTCCAGCAGATCGCCAAGGGCGCGATCATCGTCGCCGCCGTCCTGATCCAGCACCGCACCGCGCGTTCCCAGACCTCGTGAGTCCCGCCCGGCCGGTGTGCCCCGAGCCCCGCCGGACACCGCCGCGTGGTCCCGCACCCCCGAACCGAAGGGTCCAGCCATGCCCACACCTCCCCTCCCCAGCCGCAGAGGCCTGCTGTTCGGCACCGCCGCCGCCTCGGCCGGCGTCCTCCTGACCGGCTGCACCAGCAACGAGAACAACAACGGCGACGAAGGCGGCACCCGGCGGGCCGACACCGCGCAGGACAAGCCGGGCAAGCCGGTGACCATCGGCTTCGCCGGGCCGCAGGCCGATCACGGCTGGCTCAACGCCATCAACGACAACGCCAGGAAAAGAGCCGCGGAGTACTCCGACGTCACCCTGGAGATCACCGAGGGCTCCAACGACACCGCCCAGCAGATCGGCCAGATCGAGACCCTCATCAACAAGGAGGTCGACGTCCTGGTCGTCCTCCCGGCCGACGGCAAGGCGCTGACCCAGGTCGGTCTCAAGGCCATGCGCGCGGGCATCCCCGTGGTCAACCTCGACCGGATCTTCGCCTCCCCGCAGGCGTACCGCTGCTGGATCGGCGGCGACAACTACGGCATGGGACTCAATGCCGGCCGGTACATCGGAGAACGGCTCAGGGACAAGAAGAACGCCAAGGTCGTCGAGCTGGCCGGACTGGACAACCTGGAGCTGACCCGGCAGCGCACCCAGGGCTTCGACGACGCACTGAAGAACTACCCCAACATCGAGAAGGTCGCCCGCCAGGCCGCCGAGTTCACCGTCGAGTCCGGCCAGGCCAAGACGGCCCAGCTCCTCCAGGCCCAGCCGTCCTTCGACGCCCTGTGGAACCACGACGACGACCAGGGGGTCGGCGCCGAGCGCGCCATCAGGCAGGCCGGACGCGACGAGTTCTTCATGGTCGGCGGCGCCGGCTCGCGGCACGCCATGGAGGCCATCGAGGCGGGCGACGGCGTACTGGAGGCCACCGTCCTGTATCCGCCCACCATGGCGGCCTCCGCCGTCGACCTGGCCCGCGCCCTCGGCCAGGGCAAGGGCGTCGGCGGACTCGCCGAGTTCGAGATCCCCGCCTCCCTCACCCTCTACTCCGCCATCGTCACCAAGGACAACGTCGAGGAGTACCTGCCGACCGGCTTCGTCTGACGCACCCCGGCGGTGCCCCCACAACCGGGGTCCCTCCCGGAAGGACCCGACGGCGCGGACGACGATGTGGAGTTTCCATGAACACCTCCGGCAGTGAGAGCGAACGGCCCACCCTCGGCGTGGGCATGGTGGGCTACGCCTTCATGGGCGCCGCCCACTCCCAGGGCTGGCGCACCGCCGGCCGGGTCTTCGACCTGCCGCTCGACCCGGTCATGACGGCCGTCTGCGGCCGTGACCCGGACGCGGTGCGCGCCGCGGCGCGCAGGCTCGGCTGGGCCGCCGCCGAGACCGACTGGCGCGCGCTGATCGCACGCGAGGACGTACAGCTCGTCGACATCTGCACCCCCGGCGGCAGCCATGCCGAGATCGCCGTCGCCGCTCTGGAGGCGGGCAAGCACGTGCTGTGCGAGAAGCCGCTGGCCAACACCGTCGAGGAGGCCGAGGCGATGGCACAGGCGGCCCGGCGGGCGAGAGCACACGGCCGGCTGGCCATGGTCGGCTTCAACTACCGCCGTGTCCCGGCCCTGGCACTGGCCCGCCGCATGGTCCAGGACGGTGGCCTGGGAGCGCTGCGCCACGTACGGGTGGCCTACCTCCAGGACTGGCTCACCGACCCCGGCTTCCCGCTGACCTGGCGGCTGCGCCGGGAGGAGGCCGGCTCGGGCGCGCTGGGCGACCTCGGATCCCATGCCGTCGACATCGCCCAGTACCTGGCCGGTGAGCCGCTGGCCGGAGTCTCCGCGCTGACCGAGACCTTCGTACGGGAGCGGCCGCTGCCCGCCAGGGACGCCGCGGGACTGTCGGGCACCGGCGGCGCGGGACGGGGCGAGGTCACCGTGGACGACGCGGCGCTGTTCACCGGGCGGTTCGCCTCCGGGGCGCTGGCCTCCTTCGAGGCCACCCGTTTCGCGACGGGACGCAAGAACGCGCTGACCGTCGAACTCAACGGTGAGCGCGGCTCGCTCGCCTTCGACCTGGAGCGGCTCAACGAACTGGCCTTCCACGACCACACCGGGCCCGCCGTCTCCGCGGGCTTCCGCCGGATCCTGGTCACCGAGCCCGAGCACCCCTATCTGGAGGGCTGGTGGCCCCCCGGCCACGGCCTGGGCTACGAACACACCTTCGTCCACCAGGCGCGGGACCTGCTGTGTGCCGTCGCCGCCGGAGAACAACCCCGGCCGTCCTTCGACGACGGGCTCCAGGTCCAGCGGGTCCTGGCGGCCGTCGAGGAGAGCGCCGCGGGGAACTCCGTCTACGTTCCCGTCCCCGCCTGACACACCACACAGGAGGCACCGTGCCCCGACCCTTCACCCTGTTCACCGGGCAGTGGGCGGACCTGCCGCTGGAGGAGGTCTGCCGCCTGGCCCGGGACTTCGGCTACGACGGACTGGAACTCGCCTGCTGGGGCGACCACTTCGAGGTCGACCGGGCCCTGACCGAGCCCGGCTACCTCGACGGGCGCCACGCGCTGCTGGAGAGGTACGGCCTGAAGTGCTGGGCGGTCTCCAACCACCTGGTCGGCCAGGCCGTGTGTGACGCGATCATCGACGAACGGCACCGGGCGATCCTGCCCGACCGCCTGTGGGGCGACGGCGAGCCGGAGGGAGTGCGCCGGCGGGCCGCCGCCGAGATGGCCGACACCGCACGCGCCGCCGCCGCCTTCGGGGTGAACACGGTCATCGGCTTCACCGGCTCGGCCATCTGGCACCTGGTCGCGATGTTCCCGCCGGTGCCCGAGGCGATGATCGAGCGCGGCTACACCGACTTCGCCGACCGCTGGAACCCCGTCCTGGACGTCTTCGACACCGAAGGCGTCCGCTTCGCCCACGAGGTCCACCCCGGCGAGATCGCCTACGACTACTGGACCACCCACCGGACGCTGGAGGCCATCGGCCACCGACCGGCCTTCGGACTGAACTTCGACCCCAGCCACTTCGTCTGGCAGGACCTGGACCCGGTCGGCTTCCTGTACGACTTCCGCACCAGGATCTACCACGTCGACTGCAAGGAGGCACGGCGCAGGCTGGACGGCCGCAACGGCCGCCTCGGCTCCCACCTGCCGTGGGGGGATCCCCGGCGCGGCTGGGACTTCGTCTCGGCCGGGCACGGCGACGTGGTCTGGGAGGACGTGTTCCGGATGCTGCGCTCGACCGGCTATGACGGGCCCGTCTCGGTGGAGTGGGAGGACGCCGGAATGGACCGCCTCCAAGGGGCGCCCGAGGCCCTCACCCGGCTGAGGGCGTACGACTTCGACCCGCCCACGGCTTCCTTCGACGCGGCCTTCGGAAGCGACTGACGGCCGGACCACGGCGTTGACCGGCCCGCCCACCCGGGCCCTGGGAACGGCCGCGCCGGGCCCGGGTGGGCGGGCCGGCCGAAGCCATCGACGACCACCGCTACGAGCGACGGCGCGCGCGAGGGGGCCTGGAAACCGAAAAAACAGCACTCCAGCCCGCTGGGCGGACTCATCGTCCACGCCATCGACCGTCGCCGGGCCGGCCCGGGCAACGGTCCGCTTCTCTCCCGGGTCGGTCACGACGTTCTCGTCAGGCTTCGGTCCCTCCGGGCAGGGCCTCACCCGCACGGTCCTGCACGACGCCGACGGCCCGGTCGGTCACGCCCAGCAGATCCTCACGGGCCGGCCTCCGCCGGCGGAAAGCGACGAGTGAAGCGGCCGGAGGGCGCCCCAGGGGCGCCCTCCGGCCCGGTACTCACCCACGCACCGTGAACGGACGCCGGCGCACACCACTGGCCTGCGGGTTCCGCCCCGGCACCGCACACGGCTCAGCGTCCGTCCGGCGCGGTGAGGTGGTCGAGGGAGGTGACCATGGTCTTGCGCCGCCCGTTCTTGGCCGGAGCCGAGACCAGCCCAAGTGCCTCAAGCGCGTCGAGGGCACGCCGTGCGGCCGTGCGGGAGAGGGAGAAGCGCTCCTGAACGTAGACGATGCTGGCGTTCTGGTCGGTGACGACCGCCTGCGCGATCTCGCGGAGGGCCGCGGCCTCCATTCCGGCGGCCTCCGCCTGCTGGACGAGCGGCTCGTGGGTGGAGGTGACGGGCTCGGCAGCGGTGGGCTCGTCGGCGGCCGGCTCCGGCTCGACGGCGGACGCGGCGGGCTCTTCGACAACCGGGACGGGCCTGTCGGCAACCGGCTCCGGTGCGTCGGCGGGGGCCTTCGCCTCCAGCCTCCCGCCGTCGGACTCTTCGGCGGACGCGGCGTGTGCGCCGGCAGGAGAGTCGTTGTCGGATGCGACCTGGGGATGTTCCGGAGTCCGGGGTGCCTCGACTTCGGCCTCGGCCACAAGGGCTTCCGGCTCCGGACTCTCGTCGTCGGCGGACTCCTCGGCAACGGTGGGCTCCACGGCAGACGACTCGGGTTCGCCGGCCGACGCCTTTGAGGCCCCGTCGGCGGCCGGGGTGGGTTCGACGGCGGCGGGTTCGGCGGCGGGTCCAACGGCGACCGGCTCGGGTACGTCGGTGGGCCTGTCGGCGACCGACTCCGGCTCCCGGGTCTCGTCGCCACCGGGTCCGTCGGCGGACGCGGTGGGCTCGTCGACGGTCGGCATGGCGGCCGAGGTCTCCTCCCGAACTGCCAGGGCGGCGCGCAGGTCGGGGTTGTCGCGGAAGAAGAAGGTCAGCTCTCCGACCGACAGCCACCCCCACGCCGCGTCCCCCACGGGGTCGAACACGTCCTCGGATCCGGGAACGAACCGGTGCGACATCCCGTTGTCCGACACGGCCGCGCCGTGGTCGGTGAGGACCAGCAGGGCAGGGCGCCCCTCGTCCTCGCGGCTCCCTGAGAGAGCCACACACAGGATGCGCTCGTCCGCGGTGACGTGTTCACGCGCCAGCTTCTCGGCCTCGTCCCGGACCCGGGGGTCGTCAGCGGAATCCGTCCTGGACAGGCAGTACGCGATCGCCTTCTCCAGCGGGGCCTCCCGCTCGGGCAGACTGCTCAGCAGCTCGCGGACCGCGTTCCGCAGGGCGTTCGCCGCCTCCGCCTCGGGGTGCTCCCCCTCACGCGGTGCCTCGGGTTCCGTCTCCTGCCGGGCGGGAGCGGCGTCCGCGGCCTCCGGCTCGGGCTCGGGCTCGCGGCGTTCCTCCGCCTTCTCTTTCTTCTTCTTCTCCTTCTCCTCGTCCGGCTCCTCTTCCCGCTCCTGCTCGGCGGATACGGTGTTCGACGTCTCCGCAGCGGCCGTCCCCCGCTCCTCGGCTCGCTCCCGGGTGGTGCCCCGCAGGCCCGCCGGGGTGCGGCGGACCGCGAGGACGCCGAGGCCCGCGGCGGCGAAGACGACGCCTCCGCCCACCAGGAGAGGCAGGGAGCCGAGGACCGCTCCGAGAATGAGGACGAGCAGGCCGACTACCGTCAGGAGCGCGGCCAGGCGTATGACCGCCTTCGTCCGGGCGTCGCTCGGGGCGTTTTCACGTGAGAACCGCTCTTCCACGGCTGTACGTCCCTCTCCACGGCAGCTTTGGCCACCGCTCTCGTGGTAACTGATGACCCCGTCTGCCACCGGTGCCCGGTGCTCGCAGATCGGGCATGTGCCGCGACGCATCTGCGCCCCCCCTTGTGCCACGTTCAGGTGGACGGACTGTAGCGGACGGCGGGAGATGTTCGTGGCCCCGGTGCGACAGTCCGTATCCACAGGGAGAAACCTGCTGACCTGCGAAACCGCCTGTAGCTCATCGACTCCGCTTTTCCAACGGGGTTTTGACCCGGTCCGGGAGCCGGGGCCCGGCGGACCCACCGGGGCGGGCGCGCTCGTGGCACCCGGCCGCCGCCGGAGGCACCGTACCAAAGCCGGGGTGTTCCGCGGTCACCCGGCGTAGCCCGTGTCACGCGCGGCGGCCTCGGTGCGCGGTGCTGTCGGCGGCCGGCGGCAGACACCGGCGCCGTGGAACCGGGGCCGGGTGCAACCGGCTCGGCCGATGGCCTCCAGAGCCGTTTTCGGGGGTTCCGCGGACGTCGATCGTGGGTGCGTGGCCGGGTCGGGCCTTCCGAGGGCCCGCTGCCGCGCGGGTGCCGTACCCGCGCGGCACACGGCATCCTCTACCCGAGCGTGAGCATCGCCTCGGCGACCTCGCAGGCCGCCGTGTCGGGGACAGCGGTGGCGGCCTCCTTGAGGACGAGCAGCCGCGCCCCGGGGATCTCGCGCGCGAGCGCCTCGCCGTTGCCGACGGGGAAGAACCGGTCGCGGCGGCCGTGGACGACGAGCGTGGGCACCCCGATTCCGGGCAGGCGCTCGCGCCAGCGGGGCGCGCAGTCGAGCCGGGAGAACACCATGCCGACGTGGTTGGCCAGTTGGATGGGGGGCGCGGTGCCAGGCGTGCGGTCCCATATGCGCGCGGCGGTCGCGCGCGCGGCGACAGGGTCGTCGCCGAGGATCTCCGCGCTGGCGGCGGCGAACTCCGCAACCGCCTCGCGGTCGGTCCAGTCGGGCATCGGACGCGCGAACAGCCGGTTCATCGCCGCCTGGTCGTGGTCGGGTAGGTCGTCGTCGGGCGGTCCGGGCGCGACCGGGCGGGTGCCGACCAGCGTGAGCGCCGAGAACGTGTCCGGATGGTCGAGCGCGGCCACCTGGGCGACCATCCCGCCGACACCGATCCCCGCGAGGTGCGCGGGCCCCTCGCCGAGCGTGCCGGCAAGGGCCGCCGCGTCGGCGGCGAGGTCGCGCAGTGTGTAGGCGGGCGCCTGCGGGTCCGCCGTGGTCGACTCCCCGCTGTCGCGCAGGTCGTAGCGCACCACGCGGCGCCCGCCGGCGGCGAGGTGCTCGCACAGTGCGTCGGGCCAGGACAGCAGCGTCGTTCCGCCCGCGAGCAGGACGAGTGGTGCGTCCTGGTCACCGAAGGACTCGACGCCCAAGGCGACACCGTTGGCGCTGATGGTGGTCATCGGATCACCTCAGGATGTCGTAGGTCAGGTGCGTCGCGGCCGGTGTCGAGGTCACGCTCCGCCGCACCAGCGTGCGCGGCGCTTTGCCGGTGAACAGCGGTGTCCCGGTACCCAGCACGACGGGTGCGAGGTGCAGTGTCAGCACATCGACCAGCCCGGCCTCGAGAGCCGAGCCGATCGTGGTGCCGCCGCCCATGAGGACGACGTCGAGGTCCTTGCCGCTGCCGGAGGCGGCCGCTTCGGCGCGTTCGCGCGCGGCGGTGAGGGCGTCGGGCAGGCCGGTGGTGACGAACGTCCAGTCCAGGCCGGTGAGCCGCACCGCCTTCGGCGGCGAGCTCGTCACGACGACGAAGGCGGGCTTGCCGACTTCGCCGGCGCCGTAGCCGCGGGTGTCGTCCCAGCCGTTCGGCCCGTCGACGATGTCGAACAGACGGCGGCCCAGGACGACGGCGCCCGAGCGGGCGGTCGCCTCGCGCAGGATCCGGCGCTCCTCGGGGTCGTCGGAGAACGCCCAGGTGTGCAGGGCCTGCCCGCCGGTGCCCAGACCGTTGTCCGGGCCGGGGCCGGGCCCGGTGACGAAGCCGTCCAGGGAGACCGAGATGTCGGCGATGGTGCGTGTCATACCGGGGCAGACCCGTTCCGCCGCCCGAACTCATCGCTCATGAGTGAAGCGTGGTCCTCGCCCCCGCCGTCCTCGTTGTCCTGTTCGCCCCGCTCGCCTTCCCCGCCTTCTCCGGAGCCCTCCGCGCCCTCGCCGCCGCCTTCGTCCTCGAGTCCTCCGGCCGCGGCGCCCTCGAAGACGCCTCGCGGTGGGCACCGCGGCGCCCCCGGCGAGGCCGACGGTGTCGTCCCCGGCGGTGTGACGGTCTTCGATGACGCGCTTCCGGCCGTGGCCGGCCTCGACCCGGCTCTGCTCAGGGCCCTCCGCCGCGACGGCGTGGCTGCCCGGGCACGGTGCCGAGTACGGGCTGTGCCGGATCTACCGGAACGAACCCTGGCGCTGCGAATCGCGCGCCGGGGCGATCGACCGTGGCTGCCCGCGGATGTGTGCCGACCCCACCCAGGACCCGAGGATGCAGCAGTGAGCGAGGCCGGACGATGACGCGGGCGGACATGGCGGGAACCGGACAGTACAGCCCGGCGTACGCCCCCGCGCCGAGTCCCGCCGGTGCCGGCCGCCAGGGCGCCGGCTCCGGTACCCGGCGCGGGGGCGTACGCCGGGTGATCCGCAACGGCCAGGATCAAAACGACCTGCAACCGGGCGCTGCGCACCACGGTTCGCGGCTGCGGTCGGTCCAGGACGCGGCCGGGGACGGCTTCGGCTTCAGCCGGCCGGCGGAGTTCCCGGTGGTGCGGGTCTGCCGGATCCTGGTCCGCGGCGTGGAACCGAGGAGTTCGTGGCTGCTGCCGGTGGCGGCCGGCATCGGCAGGTGAGCACCGCGCGGGGCCGGGGGAGGGGATCGGCCCGGCAAGGTGCCGGCCAAGGACACACCGTCGGCGTATCGAGAACCGCGTACGCGCCGGCAGCACCGCGCTGCCTTGACCGGTGGCATGCCCCGCAGCGAACCAGCACGGACGGCGGCCCGGTCTCCGGTCCGCTCCGCCGTGCCTTGTCCTCCCGGCCGGCGGGGGCGGGCTTGACCGGGTGTCCAGGCCCCGGTGGTCACTGGCCGGGGTGGACGGCCTGGACGCCGGTGCCCGCGTACGCCTTGGGGGTCAGGGTGAGCAGGAACCGGCCGGTGGGGTGGGCGGCGGAGGGACGAGCGGCATGGATGGCGTGGACGGCGGCCCAGGAGTGCCCGAAGCGCAGCAGCTCGGTGGCGGTGACCGCGGCGTCGGTGTCGAACGCCTCGATCCGGATGAACCGCAACCCCTTGATGTAGCTGAGCAGACCCGGCCGCTCGGCGTCGCCGGCCGTCAGCGACAGCACCGGCGCGTACAGAGCGCCGAGACCGCCGGACGCCTGCACGTAGAACGCGGCGACCGCCTCGTTGAAAGGGTCCTTCGGGTCGTACAGGGCCGCGGCGGCGGTGTGGTCCAGAACGACCGCGATCGCCGCCACTAAGCGGCCGCCCGCGGCCCGTGCTGAGAAGCGCCCAGACGCTCCAGCAAGGCCCTCGCCCTCGCCTCGGCCTCCGGGCCCGGCGCGCCGCCCAGGGCGGAGGCGAGCTCGGCGCGGGCCAGCTCGGCACGCTCGGCGTACTCGGCCCGAGTCGGAGTTGCCTGCGCCAGGTCCTCGACCAGGGCTCGGATGGTGGTGCCGTGCTCGGCCGCCAGCTGGGCCAGCCGATCCCGTGCGGCCGCGCTCACCTTGATGCTCGTCTCGTCTGCTGCCATATCCCTGACTCTACCGCGATCCTCTACTGCCGGTAGAGAAAGGGTGCGGTGTCCCGCCGCCCCTCTGCCGGTGCGGGACCGGGCGCCGCCGACCCGGCTCCGCGCCGGGCGGCCCCGCCAACGGCCGCTCACCCTCCCGGTGGCGCCGTTGAGGCGCGCACCACGAGTTCGGTGGCGAGTTCGATGTGGTGGGACTCGGCCTTCTCGCCGTTGGCCAGTCGCAGGGCGGTGCGCAGGGCGGCCGCGCCCATCTCCCGCAGTGGCTGGCGCACAGTGGTCAGTGGTGGTGAGGCCATCTGAGCGAGGTGCGTGTCGTCGAAGCCGACCACGCTCAGGTCTTCGGGGACGCGCAGGCCCCGGACGCGGGCGGCCTCGATGACGCCGAGGGCGATCTCGTCGTTGCCCGTGAAGACCGCCGTCGGCGGCTCTTCCAGGTCCAGCAGCGCCGCGGTGCCGAGCAAGCCGGCCTCGTAGGTGAACTCTCCGGGCCGGACGCAGGCGTCGGGCACCGGCGCTCCTTCCGCCTCCATGGCGGCGCGGTAGCCGTGCATGCGTGCCTGGTTGCACACGGCCATGCCCGGTCCGCCGAGGTAGGCGATCCGGCGGTGGCCCAGGGAGAGCAGGTGCCGGGTCGCGGCCAGGCCGCCGGCGAAGTTGGTCGCCCCGACGCTGTTGACCCGGCTGTCCGGCAGGTGCAGCGGGTCCAGCACGACCAGCGGCAGCCCGGCCCGGGCCAGTTCCCTCAGGTGTGTGGCGGTGTACACGCTGGTGACCGCGATGACGGCGCGGCGCCCGGCTGAGGCCAGGTCCCGGGCCCAGTGCGGGGCGCGGCAGACCTTGCTGATCACCACCGAGGCCCCGGCTTCGGCGGCGGAGTCCATGATGCCTTCCAGTGTCTCGGCCACGTACGACTTGAGGCCGCCCTGGAACTGCACCTCGATCGTCGGGCTCCCCACCGCCTCGGTGTGGCGGAACACGGGCGCGAGGTAGTCGTGCTGGTGCAGCAGTTCCTGCACCCGGGCGCGGGTGTGCGGCGCCACCTCGCCGCGACCGTTGACCACTTTGGAAACGGTCGCCACGGAGACCCCGGCGGCCTGGGCGATGTCCGCCAAAGTGGTGCGCCTGCCGTTCGGTGGCATCGGTTCCTCCCCGCAGTACGTCCACCGGTGTGGTGAGCCACCGGTCATGGCCGCCAACGCAGGTGGAACCGGCCAACCCTACGACAACCCTGGCCCGCGCCACCTCCGCGTTCTTCTGCCCTTGGTCCGGAACCCGAAAAGTTTCGGTCCCTGCCAAGAAGTTTCGATACCCGTGATCGCCCGGGATTACGCAGGTAGTCGCCTTGTAACTACGTGCGTGCACATGTCTTGACAGCGCGCAGACCCGAAACCTAGCGTGCTCGCACACGTTCCATGGGCAAGCCCGAACGGGCCGAGTGTCGAAACATTTCGAAATGCTTTCGTCACGGCTCACGAGTAGCCCGAGGCTCTCGAGTGCGGAGAACGAACATGGAGACATCCCTTTCTCGACGTACCCTCCTCGGCATGGCCGCCGCCGTGCCGCTCTCCGCGGCGCTGTCGGCCTGCGGCTCGTCCAGTCCCGGCCAGGGCGGCGGTGGAGCCACGTACTGGTACCTCAGCGGCCAGCCGCAGGAAGGTGTCAGGGCCGGCGCGGTGGACGCGTTCAACAAGGCCAACCCCAAGACGCAGATCGAGGACACCACCTTCCAGAACGACGCGTACAAGACGAAGATCAAGACCGCCCTCGGCGCCGGTCAGGCGCCCACCATCATCTGGGGCTGGGGCGGCGGGACGCTGCGCTCCTACGTGGAGGCGGACCAGGTCGAGGACCTCACCCCGTGGTTCGACGAGCACTCCGAGGTCAAGGACCGGCTGCTGCCGGCCTCGTTCGGCGCGGCGACCGTCGACGGCAGGATCTACGCGATGCCGTGCGAGAACGTGCAGCCGATCGTCCTCTTCTACAACAAGGAGGTCTTCGACCGTGTCGGCGTGAGACCGCCGGAGTCCTGGGACGACATCATGGCGCTGGTGCCCAGGTTCAACGCGGAGGGCATAGCGCCGTTCTCCCTCGGCGGGCAGTCCCGGTGGACGAACATGATGTGGCTGGAGTTCCTGTTCGACCGCATCGGCGGCCCCGAGGTGTTCCAGGCCGTCATCGAGGGAGAGAAGGACGCCTGGTCCCACCCGGACGCCATCACCGCGCTGACCAGGGTGCAGGACCTGGTCAGGGCCGAAGGCTTCATCAAGGGCTTCTCCTCGGTCACCGCGGACTCCAACGCCGACCAGGCACTGCTGTACACCGGCAAGGCCGCCATGATGCTGCACGGCGCCTGGTCGTACGGCATCCAGAAGGCCGAGGGCGGCGACTTCGTCTCCAGCGACAAGCTGGGCTTCATGAACTTCCCGCCCGTCGAGGGCGGCAAGGGCGATCCGGCCAACGGCGTCGGCAACCCCGCGCAGTACCTGTCCATCTCCTCCAAGGCCAGTGCCGAGGAGAAGAGGATCGCCAAGGACTTCCTCGCGACCGGCGTCCTCCAGGACGACGAGGTGAAGAAGTGGATCGACAACGGGTCGGTTCCCGTCCGGCTGGGCACGGAGAAGCTGCTGGCCGCCTCCGACAGCGCCGAATTCCTCCAGCTCACCTACGGCATCGCCAGCAACGCCGAGACGTTCGTGCAGTCCTGGGACCAGGCGCTCAGCCCAACGGCCGCCGAGACACTGCTGGACAACATCGCCAAGCTGTTCCAGCTGTCCATCTCGCCGAAGCAGTTCGCCGCCAACCTCAACGCGGTCATCGGCAGATGAGCGCGCTCACCAGCCATCCGCCGCGCCGCGAACCGCGCAGCATCCTGCCGTGGCTGGCGATGCCGGCGCTGGTGGTCTTCGTCTGCTTCGCCGTGATCCCGCTCATCGGTGTCTTCGTGCTGAGCTTCACCACGTGGAACGGGATCGGCAGCATCCACGCGTCGGGGCTGACCAGTTGGCGTGCGGTGCTCACCGATCCCGGGCTGCCGCACGCCCTGTGGATCACGTTCCTCGTGATGGCCGTGTCCTGGGCCGTCCAGACCCCGCTGAGCATTCTGCTCGGCACGTTCCTGGCCGGCCGCCAGCGCTACCGCGCGGTGCTGGGCGTGGTGTACTTCGTCCCGCTGCTGCTCAGCTCCGCGGCGATCGCGATCGCGTACAAGGCCCTGCTGGACCCCAACTTCGGGCTCGGTGCCGGACTGGACATCGAGGTGCTCCGCCAGGACTGGCTGGGGCGGCCGTGGCTGGCGTTCGGGGTCGTCATCTTCGTCGTCTCCTGGCAGTTCGTCCCGTTCCACTCACTCATCTACCAAGGCGGCGTCCAGCAGATCCCGAAGTCCCTGTACGAAGCCGCGCAGCTGGACGGCGCCGGAAAGATCCGGCAGTTCTTCAGCATCACGCTGCCGCAGCTGAAGTACACCGTCATCACCTCGTCCACGCTGATGGTGGTCGGGTCGCTGACCTTCTTCGACCTCATCTTCGTCCTGACCGAGGGCGGCCCCGGGGACGCCACCCGGGTCCTCGCGCTGGACATGTACAAACGGGGCTTCCAGGCCAACCTGATGGGACCGGCCAGCGCCATCGC
Source organism: Streptomyces carminius (assembly GCF_002794255.1). Lineage (GTDB taxonomy): Bacteria > Actinomycetota > Actinomycetes > Streptomycetales > Streptomycetaceae > Streptomyces > Streptomyces carminius. The sequence continues at coordinate 28,232 of NZ_PGGW01000044.1, read as the reverse complement.
CGTCATCCTCGTCCTGGTCGGTCTCGGCCTCGCCCTGCTGCTGCGCCGGCTCGGGGGACGGGACGCCGGTGACAGCCAACTCGAGGGGGCCTGACATGACCACCACGCTGACCAAACCGCAACAGCCCGGGAAGGCCACCCACCACGAGCGGCAGCACCACTCCCGTCCGGCGACCCGCCGGCGCAACTGGGCCGGCGGACTGGCCGGATGGCTCTGGCTCGTCGTCGTCGCCGTACCCCTGTACTGGACCCTCATCACCAGCCTCAAGGCCCAGAGCCGCTACTACGCGAGCAACCCACTGGTGCCTCCGGGCAACCCCACGCTGGACAACTACCAGCTGGTCATCGAGTCCGACTTCACCCGCTACTTCGTGAACACCGTCGTGGTCACCGCCGGCGCCGTGATACCGGCGGTCGTGTTCTCCTTCATGGCCGCCTACGCGATCGTACGCGGCTGGCGCGTACGGGCCCTGCGCAGGATGAACGGGCTGTTCCTCATGGGCCTGGCCATCCCGCTGCAGGCGACGGTGATCCCGCTCAACCTGATCGTCATCAAGCTGCACCTGTACGACAGCCTGCTGGCGCTGATCCTCCCGTCGATCGCCTTCGCGATCCCGCTGTCCGTGCTGGTGCTGGCCAACTTCATCCGCGACGTGCCCAAGGAGCTGTTCGACTCGATGCGGGTCGACGGCGCCACCGAATGGGCGACACTGTGGCGGCTGGCGGCACCGCTGACCCGGCCGGCCATCCTCACCGTGACCATCTTCAACGCACTGACCATCTGGAACGGATTCCTGCTGCCGCTGGTCCTCACCCAGAGCCCCGAGCGCCGGACTCTGCCTCTTGCGCTGTGGACCTTCCAGGGCCAGTACGGAGTCAACGTCCCCGCCATTCTCGCCGCCGTCGTCCTCACCACCCTGCCCATCCTGGTCCTGTACGCGTTCGGCCGCCGTCAGCTGCTCAGCGGCCTGACCGCCGGATTCAGCCGGTGACCGCCGCCCCCGGGCCGCGCGGACCCCAGGACTGAAACGGCTCCCTGTCCCCGCTCGTCTACCTGTTCACCCATCGCCCCGGCCTGGCCCGGGGGCCATGGGCGTGGGAGGAAAGTGACCGCCAACGTGGCCGTAGAGCCCACCCCCGAAATCCCCCTCTGGAACGACCGCGCCCTTCCCGTCACCACGAGAGTCGACGCCCTGATCGACGCGATGACCCTTCAGGAGAAGACCGCCCAGCTGTACGGAGTGTGGGTGGGCGCCTCCGACGAGGGCGGCGAAGTAGCCCCGCACCAGCACGACATGGAGGAGGCCGTCGATCTCGGGGCGCTGCTGCCCAGCGGACTTGGGCAGCTGACCCGCCCCTTCGGCACCGTCCCCGTCGACCCCGCCGTGGGCGCACTGTCCCTGGCGCGCACCCAGGCCCGCATCGCCGCGGCGAACCGCTTCGGCATCCCCGCCCTCGCACACGACGAGTGCCTGGCCGGCTTCGCCGCCTGGGGCGCCACCGCCTACCCCGTCCCGCTGTCCTGGGGCGCCGCCTTCGACCCGGACGCGGTGCGCCGCATGGCCGCCGCCATCGGACGCGACATGCGCTCCGTCGGCGTCCACCAGGGCCTCGCGCCCGTCCTCGACGTCGTCCGCGACGCCCGGTGGGGCCGTGTGGAGGAGACCATCGGCGAGGACCCGTACCTCGTCGGCACCATCGGCACCGCCTACGTGCAGGGTCTCCAGTCCGCCGGCGTCGTCGCCACCCTCAAGCACTTCGCCGGCTACTCCGCCTCCCGCGCCGGACGCAACCTCGCCCCCGCCCCCATGGGGGCCCGCGAGCGGGCCGATGTCCTGCTACCCCCGTTCGAGATGGCCGTCCGCGAGGGCGGCGCCCACTCCGTGATGCACGCCTACACCGACACCGACGGCATCCCCGCCGCCGCCGACGGGCACCTGCTGACCGGGCTGCTCCGCGACACCTGGGGTTTCGAGGGCACCGTCGTCGCCGACTACTTCGGCATCGCCTTCCTGAAGACCCTGCACGGCGTCGCGGCCGACTGGGCCGGTGCCGCCGGCACCGCACTCGCGGCGGGCGTCGACGTCGAACTGCCCAACGTCAAGACCTTCGGCGCCCCTCTCGTGCGGGCCGTCACCGAGGGCCGCGTACCGGAGGAGCTCATCGACCGCGCCCTGCGCCGCGTCCTGCTCCAGAAAGCGATGCTCGGCCTGCTCGACCCCGACTGGAGCGCCGTACCGGCCGCGCTCGACGGCGCCGACCCCGACGACCCGGACGCCCTGCGCGGCAGGATCGACCTGGATCCGCCCGAAAACCGCCGACTGGCGCGCGAGATCGCCGAGAAGGCGGTCATCCTGCTCACCAACGACGGCACCCTGCCCCTCGTCCGGCCGCGCCGCATCGCCCTGCTCGGCCCCAACGCGACCGAGCCGACCGCGGTACTGGGCTGCTACTCCTTCCCCCAGCACATCGGCGTCCGCCACCCCGGGACCCCGCTCGGCATCGAGCTGCCCACGCTGCGCGACACCCTCGCCGCCGAGTTCCCCGACGCCGAGATCACGGTCGCCCGCGGCACCGGAATCGACGACGGAGACCTCTCGGACATCGGCGAGGCCGCCTTGGCGGCGAGCGAGGCCGACATCGCCGTGGTGGCGCTCGGCGACCGCGCCGGGCTCTTCGGACAGGGCACCAGCGGCGAGGGATGCGACGCCGAGACGCTGGTCCTGCCCGGCGCGCAGCAGCACCTGCTCGACACCCTGCTCGACACGGGCACCCCGGTGATCACCGTGCTGCTCGCGGGACGGCCCTACGCCCTGGGCCGGGCCGCGGACGAGTCCGCCGCGATCGTGCAGTCCTTCTTCCCGGGCGAGGAGGGCACGCACGCGATCGCCGGGGTGCTCAGCGGCCGTGTCAATCCCTCCGGACGCCTCCCGGTCAGCGTGCCGCGCTCGCCGGGCTCCCAGCCGGCCACGTACCTCGGCGCGCGGCTCGCGCACGCCAGCGAGGTGTCCAACATCGACCCGACGCCGGCGTTCGCCTTCGGCCACGGCCTGTCCTACACGCGCTTCGACTGGACCGACCTGACCGTGGCCGTTCAGGAGGCTCCGACGGACGGCGAGTTCACCCTCGCCTTCACCGTCCGCAACACCGGCGAACGGCCCGGGGCCGAGGTCGTCCAGCTCTACCTGCACGACCCCGTCGCCTCCGTCGTCCAGCCGGTGCAGCGCCTCGTCGGCTACACCCGGATCGACCTGGAGCCGGGCGAGGCCCGCCGCGTCCGTGTCACGGTCCCGGCCGACCTCGCGTGCTTCACCGGACGCGACGGCCGGCGCGTCGTCGAACCGGGCGAGCTGGAAGTGCGGTTGGCCGCCTCCAGCGCGGATCCGCGCCTGATGGCCAGGGTCACGCTGACCGGGGCCGAGCGCCACGTGGACCACACGCGGCGCCTGCACGCCACGTTCGAGCAGGACGCCGGCTAGAAGGCTGGTGAAGATCCTGGGTTCCGGCCCCGTCACGTCAGCGGTGGAGCCGGACTCGTGTGGTGTTCAAGTCGAACGGTCCGGCCATCCGGACGCCGAGAGGACCCGGCAGAAGCTCCAGCGCCCGGCACCACAGCACGAGCACGGCGGGAGCGCTCCCGCTGGTCACCTTCCAGCGGTCCTGCCGCTTCCCGCCCGGCATTCCGCCCGACGGCGAGGTGGTCACCTCGGTCTCGGCCCTGCGGTTTCACGAGCGGGACGGGATCGAGGTGCCACTGAACGCCGCCGGGTTCGAGGTCGACGAGGTCCGGGGGCGTGCCGGACCGGCCGGGCCCTGAAGGGGTCTTCGTGACCCGCGGACCCTGACGGAGAGTCAGGAAATGCCGCGGAAGAAGGCGCGGATGTCGTCCGCGAGCAGCTCCGTCTCCTCCATTGCGGGGAAGTGACCGCCCTCGGTGAACTCGCTCCAGTGGTCGATCGCCTTCCACGGGTCCATCGCGCGCCGTATGAGCGGGTGGGTGTCGAACACGGCCCATCCGGACGGCACGCCGGAGGCCATGACCAAGTCGAGTCCGGAGTGCTCGGACTCGTAGTAGAACTGCGCGCTCGACGCGCCACTGCGGGTGAACCAGTACAGGCTGATGTTCGTGAGGAGCTGGTCGCGGTCGACCGACTCGTCCGGCGTCCGGTAGGCGCCGCTGGTCCTGGTCCTGAACTTCTCGGCGATCCACGCGAGCTGACCGACCGGCGAGTCGGTGAGCGCCGCGCCGATCGTGTCGGGACGGTGGTTCTGCATCTCGAGATATCCGCGCTCGGCCGCGTCCTCGGTGCGCACTGCCTCGATCTGGGCGATCTCGTCATCGGACAGACCGTCGGGGTAAGGGAACTTGTCGCCGACCAACCCGAGCCACCGGGGGTCGCTGCCGATGTGCGTGCCGATGACGCGCTCCGGGTGGAGCGCCGCGAGGCGGCCGGTGGTGCCCGCACCGATGTCGGTGCCGTGGGCCGCGAACCTCTGGTAGCCGAGACGCGTCATGATCTCGGCGTATGCCTCCGTCGTCCGCGCCAGCTCCCAGCCGGTCCCTGACAGCGGGGTGGAGAACCCGAAGCCGGGCAGCGACGGGATGACCACGTGGAACTCATCGGTCAGCAGCGGGACGAGTCGCTGGTACTCGACGAAAGAGCCCGGCCAGCCGTGGTTCAGGATCAGCGGGGTGGCCTCCGGGTTCGCCGATCGCGCGTGGACGACGTGGAACGTCTGGCCGTTGACGACCGTCGTGAACTGTTCGTACTCGTTGAGCTTCTCCTCCTGCGCGCGCCAGTCGAACCCGTCGCGCCAGTACTCGGCGAGCTCCTTCAGGTACACCAGCGGGATGCCGCGGCTGAAGTCGGTGCGATCGTCCCGGCCCGGGACGGGGACCGGCCAGCGCGTGTGTGCCAGCCGGTTACGCAGGTCGTCGATGTCGGCCTGGGGGATGTCGATGCGGAACGGTGTGAGTGCGTTGTTCTCGTTCATGACACCGACGTTCACAGGCAATGCGGCAGGTTGGCTTCCGCAATTGCTGAAATGGTGGAGGACATGTTGGAGACCTCGGCCCGCCTGCTCGAACTGCTGTCATTGCTCCAGCTCAAGCGCGACTGGACGAGCTCCGAGCTCGCCGGGCGGCTCGATGTGAGCACGAGGACTGTGCGCGCCGACATCGGCAAGCTGCGGTCGCTCGGCTATCCCGTGGACGCGCGCCCCGGCGTCGCGGGCGGGTATCGGCTGGCCGCCGGGACGGCGATGCCCCCACTGCTGCTCGACGACGACGAGGCCGTCGCCGTCGCGGTCGGACTGGGTGCGGTCGCGACCCAGAGGCTCGGCGTCGAAGAGACAGCGCTCACCGCGCTCGCGAAACTGGAGCAGGTGCTGCCCTCGCGCCTGCGCCGGCGCGTCGAGGCGGTACGTGAGGCGACGAGTGTCGTTCCAGGGGCTGAACCGCCGCTCGACCTCTCGGTTCTCGGCGCGGTCGCTGCCGCGATCCGCGGCCACGAACGGCTCCGGTTCGGATACACGAAGCCCGGGGGCAGCGAAGGGGCCCGCCACGCCGAACCGCAACGGCTGGTGAGCTGGGGGCCGCTGTGGTACCTGCTCGCGTGGGATCTCGACCGTGACGACTGGCGGGTCTTCCGTGTCGACCGCATGGCTCCCCCCGCACCGACGGGTGCGCGGTTCCAGCCGCGCGCGATCCCGGAGGACAACGTCGTCGAGTACGTCGTCGGGCGCGTCAGCAAGGCGGCCTGGAAGTACCGCGCCCGGGTACTCGTGCACGCTCCCGCCGCCGAGGTCGCCGCGAAGATCCCCATCCCGGTCGATATCGAGGTGGTCGACGAGTCCACGTGCCATGTCGAGCTGGGTTCCGACGCCCCGGACCGGCTCGCGCTGTGGATGGCACAGCTCGACGTCGACATCGAGGTGATCGACGGAGACGGGCTCGCGGTGGCGTTCGATCGCCTCGCGACGAGGTTCCGCCGCGCGGCGGGTGGCGCGTCCACGACGTGAATCCCGGCCGGCGGTCATTCGACGATGTCGTCGAGGGCCGGCGGCCGGTGTCCGGGGCCCTTGAGCACCTTGCCGTCGGCTCGGCGCAGGACCCGGTCGTCCCCGCACCGCTTGCTCATGTCGGACCGATGGACCTCGGCGAAGACGGCCGGCAGGCCGATCCCCGGCGGGTCCGCGGCGCCGTGCGTGACGTAGGGGGACGTCGGCCGTCGTTCACGGCGATCCGCACGGTCGCGGTGAACCGCACGGCGGGCTTGTCGTGGCGGGCGCCCGCCCGCGGTCCCGCGCCGCTTGCGGTTGCGGATCTGGTCCGCGGGCTCGGGGATCGTCGCCCGGATCCCGCAGCGGCGTGGGCAGGCCCAAACGCTCCGGGGACGAGGGCGGTGACCGCTCAGCCGGGGGCCCGCGGCAGCCCCGGCGACTCGGCGATCTCCCGTTCGGCCGCTTCGATGACCGACAGCACGGCCGACGCCGCCGCCGCGGGATCACCGGCCGCGACGGCCTCCACGACGGCGCGGTGCGCCGGCAGTGATGCCTCGACGGCGCCGGGGGTCTGGGTGCTGACGTGGAAGCTGTGCTCCAGCGCGATGTCGACCGCGCGGCCCAGGGAGCCGAGCAGGCGGTTGCCGCTCGCGTCCAGCAGAGCGCGGTGGAAGGCGATGTCGGCCTCGACGTAGCCGCCGCGCCCGGGCCTCACCGCCGCGGCCTCCATGGCCGCCAGGGCGTCGTACAGGGCGCGCACGTCATCGGGCCGGGCCCGGCCGGCGGCGAGCCGGGCGGCCTCCGGCTCGACGATCCGGCGCAGTTCACCCGTATCGCGCAGCAAGACCGTGGGATCTCCGGCCTGTTGCCAGCGCAGCACGTCGCGGTCCAGGTGGTTCCAGTGCTCCGGGGCCGGCACGCGCGTACCCGTACGCGGGCGCACCTCCAGCATCCCCTTGGCCACCAGAGCCTTGACCGCCTCCCGCAGCGCGCCGCGGCTGACGCCCAGCTCGGTGGCGAGCGCGTCCTCGACCGGCAGCGGCTGCCCCGGCTCCCAGGCACCGCCGGCGATCCGCCGCCCCAGTTCGTCGACCACGCGCTGGTGCATGGTCCGGAAAGCCACCACGATCTTCGTTCACCCCCTGGACGCCATTCATTGAATCATTTAATGATTGTCCCACGCTACGGGACGGCGCACCGGTCGGCACACATGCCACCAAAGCAGGCGACATCACGAGCCACAGGAGCGGACACCATGACGGACGCTGAGACGACGGGCCGCCGCAGCCAGGCGTGGTTCGGCGCGGAAGGCCGCAGCGGGATGCTGTACCGCTCCTGGATGCGCAATCAGGGCTTCGGCCACGAGGTGTTCGACGGGCGTCCCGTCATCGGCATCGCGACCAGCGCTTCCGAACTCGCCCCGTGCAACGCCCATCTGACCCGTGTCGCCGAAGCCGTCAAGCGCGGTGTGTGGCAGGCGGGCGGCTTCCCGCTCCAGTTCCCGACCATGGCCACCGGCGAGACGCTGATGCGCCCCACCGCCATGCTCTACCGCAACCTCATGGCCATGGAGGTCGAGGAGCTGATCCGGGCCAATCCACTCGACGGCGTCGTCCTGCTCTCCGGTTGCGACAAGACGACGCCCGCCATGCTCATGGGCGCCGCCAGCGTCGACCTGCCCGCGGTCATGGTCACCGGCGGGCCGATGCTCAACGGCAAGTACCGCGGCCAGGACGTGGGATCCGGCACCCACGTGTGGAAGTTCGAGGAAGACCTCAAGACCGGGCGGATGACGCAGGAGGAGTGCTTCTTCGCCGAAGGCTGCATGGCCCGTTCCAACGGCCACTGCATGACGATGGGCACCGCCTCGACCATGGCGTGCATGGCCGAGGCACTGGGCATGCAGCTCCCCGGCTCGGCGGCCTGGCCCGCCGTCGACGCCCGGCGGATGGAGACCGCGCAGGCGGCGGGGCAGCGCATCGTGCGGATGGTGGAGGAGGAGTTGCGCCCCTCGCGGATCCTGACCCGGGAGGCCTTCGAGAACGCCATCCGGGTCAACGCGGCGATCGGCGGCTCCACCAACGCGATCATCCATCTCACCGCGCTCGCCGGACGCGTCGGCGTCGGCCTGGGCCCGGAGGACTTCGACGAACTGGCCCGCGCGGTGCCGACCCTGGTCAATCTGATGCCCAGCGGCAGGTACCTGATGGAGGACTTCTGCTACGCGGGCGGGCTGCCCGCCGTCATGGCCGAGCTGCTCCGGGGCCGGCTGCTCCACGGCGACCAGATCACCGTCACCGGATCCGGCGTCGCCGAGAACGTCGCGGACGCCGAGTGCGTCAACCCGGACGTCATCACCGGCCTGGACGCCCCCTTCCAGCCGGCCGGGACCGGTACCGCAGTGCTGCGCGGCAACCTGTGCCCCGACGGAGCGGTGATCAAGCAGTCGGCCGCGTCACCGCACCTGCTCACCCACCGCGGCCCCGCACGGGTCTTCGACTCTCCCGAGGCGTACCACGCGGTCGCCGACGACCCGGAACTCGACGTCGACGAGGACACCGTCATCGTCATCCGCAACGCCGGTCCCAAGGGCTACCCCGGCATGCCCGAGGTCGCCAACGTGCCGCTGCCCGCCAAGCTGCTCAAGGCGGGCGTGACGGACATGGTGCGTGTCTGCGACGGCCGGATGAGCGGCACCGGGTACGGGACCGTGGTGCTGCACGTGGCCCCCGAGGCGGCCGTCGGCGGCCCCCTCGCCCTGGTGCGTGACGGCGACCCGATCGTCCTCGACGTCCCGAACCGCACCCTGCGCCTGGACGTGACCGACGCCGAACTTCGGCGGCGCCGGGAGCTGTGGCAGGCGCCCGCGCCGCGGTACACCAGCGGTTACACCTGGCTCTACACCCAGCACGTCGGACAGGCCGACGAGGGAGCCGACTTCGGCTTCCTGCGCGGCAGCCGCGGCCACGAGGTCCCCCGCGACTCCCACTGACCCCGTCCCCGACACCCCGTCCCCGCCCGCGACCCCGGGAGATCACAGCGTGGAACCGGCACCAGTTCGCCCCCGCCCCGCCCTCACGCCCGGTTCGGTTCTGCCGGACGACGCCGACCGGGCCGCCCTCGTCGCACGCGTCCACGACCCGCAGTGGGACGGGCCGTGTGTGGCCGCGGTGCGCGGCGAGCAGGTGGTCGACCTGACCGCCATCGTGCCCACCGTCTCCGGCCTGCTGGAACGCGATGATGCGGGCACGGTGGTCCGCGAGGCCGGCGGTGGCCGGGTCTGGCCCCTGGCCGAGCTGCTGGAGGCGACCGCGACCGGCCGCCGCGACCTCCCGCACCTGCTCGCCCCCGTCGACCTCCAGGTGATCAAGGCGGCGGGCGTCACCTTCGCCCGGAGCCTGCTGGAACGCGTCATCGAGGAGCGCGCGGGCGGCGATCCGGCGCGGGCCGCCCAGGTGCGCGAGCGCGTCCGGCAGGCGGTGGGAGGCGCGCTCGACGGCCTCCGGCCCGGGTCGCCACAGGCCGCCAGGGCCAAGGAGCTGCTGGTCTCCGAGGGGCTGTGGTCGCAGTACCTGGAAGTCGGGATCGGGCCGGATGCGGAGGTGTTCACCAAGGCCCCGGTCCTGTCCGCGGTCGGTACCGGAGCCGACATCGGAGTGCTCGCCGCCTCGAAGTGGAACAACCCCGAGCCCGAGGCGGTCCTCGTCGTCGACTCGGGCGGCCGGGTACGCGGTGCCACTCTCGGCAACGACGTCAACCTCCGGGACGTCGAGGGACGCAGCGCCCTGCTGCTTGGCCGCGCCAAGGACAACAACGCCTCCTGTGCGATCGGGCCGTTCGTGCGTCTGCTCGACGACGGCTTCGACCTCGACGCCGTACGCGGGCTCGACATCGGCCTGCGGATCGACGGCGCCGACGGCTACGTGCTCCAGGGCAGCAGCTCGATGCGCGAGATCAGCCGCGACGTGCTGGATCTGGTGGCCGCGACGCACGGTGCGCACCACCAGTACCCGGACGGCTTCGTGCTGTTCACCGGCACCCTGTTCGCCCCCACCGAGGACCGGCACACCCCCGGCGCGGGCTTCACCCACGAGCACGGCGACGTCGTGCGGATCTCCAGCCCGCCGCTGGGCGCCCTGGTCAACACCGTCGTCACCAGCGAGCAGGCCGCGCCGTGGTCCTTCGGCGTGCGGGCCCTGATGCACAACCTGGCCCGGCGCGGCATGCTGTGACCCCCTCCGGGCGCTCGACGGCCCCGAGCACCGCGGCGGCCGCGCCCCGGCCCGCACGTCCCGGTCGCGGTGGCCGCCCGCGCCCGGATCGCGGCGTAGGGGGCGGTTTCTTTCGGGAACTCATCGGGCTCGGTGAGGGCGGTGACCGGTACAGGCCCGAGACCGGTGCCGTCGCCCTGGGGGCCGGGTGCCTCCTGGAAGGCAGAGGCGGGGGAGGACGCCGTGGTTTCCGCATCGCCCAGGCCCTTGGCCGGAACGCCCCCGCGTCGGCGGGGAGGGCAGATCACCGTCAGGTCCTCGCCGGGACGGCTCCGTACGGGCCGTCCCGCGGTCAGTGGACGGTAGTCGGCCTGCCCTGCGCAGTGGCTTCGTCCGCGTTCAGCAGCGGCGTTTGTTCACTGGCTGCGGCGTCAGCCGGTGATCTGCGAGTTTGTTCGTGTTCACGGGAAAAGGCTCTGGCACAGCTTCTGTGGCGCGGCCACTCCGAGTGACATCCGAGACCCTTCGAGCCGTACGTGAAGGCGCCCGAGAATGGTCCGTGGGCAGGGCGGTCGGGCTGACGGCTCGGGGCCGTGGAAGAGGTCGCGCTCCGGCTGAAGGAGTTGTTGTTCCCATCGACCGCGGACGTCGCGGCGCTGTCGGCGGACGCCCGCGGTCATGCTCACCCAACGCCAAGGAGGACACCTACCAACCTGGCTCGACGCTGTCCGGCAGGACGACCTGCCCAGCCTCCGTACTCTCGCTGACGGCATCGACCGCGGTCTCGACGCCGTCACCGCCGGACTCACCCTGCCCCGGAGCTCGGGCGCGGTCGAAGGGCAGATCAACCGGATCAAAACGCCCAAGCGCCAGATGTCGGCCGAGTCGGCTCCGGGCCCCTGCGCAGGTGAGTCCTGCTCATCTGACGCTGCCCGCCGATGGGCCGTCCGGACTGAGGCTGCTGTCCTCCCCGGATCAGATCGCGGGGCGCCGGAGCACGTCGGCGGGTTCCCAGTCGCTCTTCCAGAAGGCTTCAGGCCCGTGCTCGTTGATGAACTGTCGTTCGGCCTCGTGGATGGGGTACATCCCTTGGATGTTGATCACGTCGTGGCCCTCGTGTCCCTGAACGCCGACGTCGATCCCCAGGTAGTCGCCTCTGCCGAGGACCAGCGGCGCAAACACACAGAATGCCGTCATCTCTGACTCGGGCACGATGCGCTCACCGAAGTCGATCGTGCTGCCGTAACCGAATGGGCAGGTTCCACGGAGCTGCTCGGCGAGGAAGCCCACCGCGTGGGCCCAGGTCACGTTGGTCGAGTTCACGCTGAGGCAGAGTTCCGGCGAGCCGTGCTGCCAGTCCGGATGTTCTGCCAGCGACAAGCCGTAGGTGAGCGCCGTGAGAAGCCCGTCCGGCAGGTTGTCGTACACGATCTCCGTCACGCCCCGCAGCCCCTGCTTCGTCGACTCGACAGGGAAGAAGCGGGGCTCTCTCCCCCCGGAGAGCTGATCAAGATGGGCGAGGTACTTCTCGACGCGGCTGGCCATGTGCCCAGCCTGCACGATCGCTCACCGGTGCATGCCACCGGGGGCGGCCACCAGTAACACTCCGCAACAGGTCCACAAAGTTGTGCCAGAACCACGACTCGTGAATGAAGCCAGACGGGGCGGTGCCCAGCTCCCCGGATCGGTGTACTTGCCGATCCGGGGAACGACGCACCGGCGGTGGAACCCCGGCTCCGGGCCGCAGGCTCAGGTCAGGAGCAGGCCGATACCGATCAACAGGGCGGTACCGGCCAGGGCCGCGATGACCAGGACGGTGTGCTTGCCCGCACCGCGGAGGCGGAGCGCGAGGGCCAGCGGGCCGATCGGAGGAGTCTTGTTGTCCATGTCTGTCTCCCTGATGATCCGGGTGATCCTGTCTTGGGCGGGTTCGGCTGTTCAGGGCGCGTCCTACCACAAGGCATCCCGCAGTCGCAGCAGTTCGCGCCGCCGGCGCCGCGCCCGTACCAGGACGAGCACCGCGGCGGCGGTGAAGACGACCCCGCCTGCGGCGGTGGCCACCAGGTCGGCGGTGCTGCCGCGGACCGCGGCCAGCGCCACCCCGGCCAGGGCGGTCACCGCGGTCGCCGCCAGTGCGATCCGGGCGGACAGCACCCGGTCCCGGGCGAACAGCGGCCGACGCCTGCTCAGCACCCAGCCGGCGAAGACGGCCCAGGCCAGCCCGGTGGCGATCAGTCCGGCGAAGACGGCCCGGGTGGGCGCCGGCAGAGCGTTCGGCTCGGTGGCCCACAACACCGCGATCACGGCCGCGCCGCACCCCCCGGCCAGGCCCACCGCCACGTGGCGCAGCCGCGACCGCAGTGACACCTCCGCGGCCAGCGCGCGCTCCAGCCGCTCGGGCACGGCCCGCTGCGCTGCGCGGTTCTGCTCGCTCATGCCTGGTATCCCTTCTCGGCAAGGTGGTCGCGCAGCATGCGCCGGGCGCGGTGCAGCCTGCTCTTGACCGTGCCGGCCGGCACACCGAGCACCTCCGCACAGGAAGCCAGTGGCAGGTCCTCCAGGTGGAAGAGGATCAGCACCTCGCGCTCCAAGGGCGGCAGAGCGGTAAGACCTGCCTCGATCTGCACCGTGGTGAGCACACCGCCGAGCTCGTCGTCGGCGGCGGCGGCCGTGGCTTCCTCCATGGCCGTCTCCGCAGCCTTGTACGTCTGCCGCAGGTGGTCGGTGACCGCGCGCCGGGCGATGGTGAACAGCCAGGGGGCGAACCGCTCCGGCTGACGCAGCCGCGGCAGGCCGCGCACCACAGTGACCCACACCTCCTGAGCAAGATCGTCCGCGAGGTGCGCAGAGCCGACCATGCCCCGGACATAGCGCCACAGCGGGGAGTGCCACACGGCCACCAGCTCGCGGAACGCCTCCCGCTCCCCAAGCTGGCAGCGCACCACCAGCAACGCGTCGTCGCCCACCACACCCCCCTGCTCTGCACCATCCGTCACACAGACAGTCGGCCTTCCGGGCGGAAAGGTTCACGGAAGGCCGGGCATCCGGTCGAAACGCCGGCCGTAACCGATCGCTTCAAAATGAGATCGGTGTGTCGCCTGGTGATCTGCGACGGTTCTGGCAGGGCCGGTCGGGTGCCTGCCGATCTTGTGCCCGATGACCTGTGGGAACGCACAGCTCCGCTGCTGCCGCCTCGGCTTCCGCGCCGGCACCGCTGTCCCGGGCGGCGACCGGTACCGGACCGGACCGCGTTGGCCGGCATCGTCTACGTCCTGCGCACGGGCGTGAGCTGGCGCGACGTGCCTGCCCGGATGGTCGGCTGCTCGGGGGTGACCGTCTGGCGCCGTCTGCGGGACCGGACCGAGGCCGGTGTGTGGCCCCGCCTGCACGAGATCCTGCTGGCCGAACTCCGCACGGCCGGAGGACTGGAGATGGACGGCTGCGCGGTCGACGGTTCGCACGTTCGCGCGGTCAAAGGGGGCCCATGCCGGCCCCTCCCCGGTCGGCCGGGGCCGGCCCGGATCCAGGCACCACCTGATCGTCGATGCCTGCGGCACCCCGCTGGCCGTCTCCCTGACCGGCGGCAACCGCCACGACGTCACCCAACTGCTGCCCCTGCTCGACGCGATACCGCGCCTGCGCGGACTGCGCGGCAGACCGCGGCACCGGCCCAAGAGGCTGTACGCCGACCGCGGCCACGACTACCTCAAGTACCGCCGCCTGCTGTGGCAGCGCGGTATCCAGCCGGCCATCGCCCCGCATGGCTCCGGCCCCGGCCGCACCCGGTGGGCCGTCGAGCGCACCTTCGCCTGGCTCCGTCACCTCTCAAACGCCTGCGTATCCGCTACGAACGCCGAGTCGATCCCCATCAAAGCCTGCTGGAACTGGCCTGCGCCATCGTCTGCCTCCGCCGGCTCCGCAGATCATTCCGAAACGGTCAGTCAGAAATGGCTCTGGCTCGCTTTCCGGGCTCTGTCGCTGTTTTGGGGGCTGTTGGGCAGCTATCAGTGGTAATGGGTGAGGTCCAGGTCGCGAACCTTTTACTGCCCGGTGTCGGAGTGAAGGCCGGCCAGCTGGTGCTGACGGATGTGGAGGCTCGAGTCGCCGTGCGAACGCACCCCCGCACCGGCGACGACCGCCGAGTACGCCCGCCGTCCGGCCCTCATGGTCCGGGATCGCCGCAGCGAGCATCTGGCCCTCGATGTCCGGATCGCCGACGTACGCCTCGACGGCCAACGCGAACTGCGAGCTCCGGCCAACGGCATGCGACGCGACCGCGCGGCCATCCAGTCCCCCTCACCACCACGTACACGTCCGGAGCAGTCGAGGGCAACGTCACCAGGATCAAGCTGCTGAACAGACAGATGTACGGCCGCGCCAACTTCGACCTGCCACGACGCCGCATCCTGCTCCCACCATGATCCAGAAGCCACCGCCCCCAACATGGCCACAGAGCCCGGAAGGTGAGCCGGAACCACCATTCAAACGACGCCGCCACTCAGCGAGGAGCGGTACCGCCCGGAGGCTCTGCTCCCAGGAGCGCAAGCAGCCCGGGGAACCTCTTCTCGATGTCCGCGCGTCGTAGTCGGATGCCCTTGCGGTTGCCGTAGTCGATCTCGTCAATGAGACCTGCCTCGCGCAGGACCCGGAAGTGGTGGGTCTGGGTCTGCTTCGAGATCGGAAGACCGAACGAGTTGCAGCCCCGCTCGCTGTCGCTGCGGTCGGCGGCCAACTGCGTCATCACCGAACGACGGTGCTCGTCGGCGAGGGCACGAAACACCGCACCCAGATCGAGCGCATCGGCCTCCGGGCCGACCAGGTTCCTCCCGGCCACACGGCACCCCCTTCAGGTACGACTTGAATCATACCTGAAGGATGTGCTCCACTGAGGTACGAAGTATTTCGTACCTTGGTTCCGGTTGCGCTGCCCCGTGCCGCCGCTCCCTGAGACCCGGCCCGGCGCTCGCCGGGACCTGGTCATCGACACTCCGAGAGGTCATCGTCATGAAGAAGCCCGAGGTGCTGATAGTCGGTGCTGGAATTGCAGGGCCTGCACTCGCGTACTGGCTCTCCCGGAATGGACACCGGCCGACGGTCGTCGAACACGCCCGGCAGCTGCGCTCCGGTGGTAGCGCGATCGTCGTGAAGGGGCCCGCGATCCCGGTCGCCGACCGCATGGGCATCCTCCCGCAGCTCCGCGGACTCGCCACCCGCAATCGGTCACTGACCCTGCTCGACCCCAGAGGCAGGCGAATCCTGCAACTCCCGCTCGCCTCTGACAAGACGCCGACGGTCGAGGTGACCCGAGCCGACCTGTCCGAGGTACTCCACCGGTCGGCGCAGACCGAGGCCGAGTTCTTGTTCGACGACACGGTCACTGCTCTCGACCAGGACGGAGGTGGGGTCGACGTCACCTTCCGGCGGTCCGCGCCACGGCGCTTCGACCTGGTAGTCGGTGCCGATGGGATGCACTCCACCGTACGGCGCCTGGTGTTCGGCCCCGAGCAGCAGTTCGCGAGCGACCTGGGTCTGTACGGCGCGACCGTGCCGCTGGAACCCGACGCCATCGAGGATCCGAGTGAGATGACGATGCTGACCGTGCCGAACCGGATGCTGGTCGTCCACCCCTCGCGGACCACCCCGCTCGCGATCTTTACCTTCCGGGCCGAACAGCCGGCGCCCCACGACCGCAAGAACATCGCCCTTCACAAGCAGACCGTGGCCGACGCCTACGCCGACGTGCCGTGGCGGGCACCGGAACTCGTGGCGGCGTTCCTCGACCACCCGGCTCCGTTCTTCGACCCCCTGACCACCGTCCGGGTGCCCTCGTGGTCCCGCGGACGGGTCGTACTGCTCGGGGACGCGGCGGCGGCGACAGCCCTGCTGGGCGACGGGTCCAGCATGGCGATGGCGGGCGCGTACGCCCTCGCAGAAGAACTCACCGCCCATCCCGGTGATCACGCCCGCGCTTTCGCCGCCTACGAGTCGCGGCTCCGCCGTGAGGTGGGTCCGCGGCAGCGACGCGTGGGTCTGCTCTCCAGGCTCATGGTGCCCCGCACCCGGCAGGGCCTCGCGGTGCGTAACGCGGTGGGCCGCGCGGTCGGTCGCACGAACCGGCTCGCCTCTCGCGAAGCCGCGAACTGGTAGACCGGGTCCGCACCGGCCGGTCACCGGTCGGTGCGCAGTTCCGCGGTAGCTCTCAGCCGGGTCGGCGCCGCCATGTCCGACGAGCCCGGCTCGGCGTGGCAGGTCATCGCCGATGCGGCAGGTCGGCTGCTGTCGGCCTCACCCACGTCGACCCGGCGGCCGCGGGCGCGTAGTTCGCGGGCCAGGAGCTCGGTGAGTCCCGATGCCCTTTCCGGACTTATGACTCCTAACAAAAAGAGGCTTCTGGACCTCTGGGAATGACGGAGTGTCAGTTCTTGTTGATGCTGGCCGAAGGGAGTGCGAGCCAGTCGAGACGAGGAAGACCGCTGCCAGACCGTGGGAGATCGACGACGAGTTGTGGGCGCGCATCGAGCCGCTGCTGCCGGTCGTCCCACGTAATCCGCGGCGTCCAGGTCGTAAGCGTCTGGATAGCCGCAAGGTGCTGTGCGGGAACCTGTTCGTGCTGTACACCGGGATCCGCTGGGAGTATCTGCCCCAGGAGCTGGGCTTCGGCTCGGGGATGACCTGCTGGCGACGGCTGCGGGACTGGAACGAGGCCGGGGTCTGGCAGCACCTGCACGAGCTGCTGCTCTCCGAGCTGCGGGCCGCAGACCTGCTGGACTTCTCCCGCGCCGCGGTCGACTCCAGCCACATCCGCGCGATGAAGGGCGGGCCGGCCACCGGTCCGTCCCCGGTGGACCGGGGCAAGGCCGGCAGCAAGCACCACCTGATCGTCGAGGCGCACGGCATCCCGCTCACCGCGATCACCACCGGCGGCAACCGCAACGACGTCACCCAACTGATCCCGCTGCTCCAGGCCGTCCCGCCGATCCGCGGCAAGTGCGGCCAGCCACTGCGCCGCCCCAAGCACTTGTACGCCGACCGCGGCTATGACCACGAGGTCTACCGGGACAAGGTCCGCCGGTTCCAGATCACCCCGCACCTCGCCCGGCGCGGCACCGGGCACGGCTCCGGCCTGGGCGTGTACCGCTGGGTCGTGGAAGGAGCGATCGCGCTGCTGCACTGGTTCCGCCGCCTGCGCATCCGCTGGGAGATCCGCGACGACATCCACCACGCGTTCGTCACCCTTGGCTGCGCCGTCATCTGCTGGCGACGACTGCGCACCGCACTTTGTTGAGAGTAAGGGTGGGCGATCGCCCCAGGGGATGGCCTGCTCGATGCGTCAGAACGCATACGTAGCGGTCAGGCCCGCGCAGCCTCACATCCGGGATCTCAGCACGTCGACTTCACAGCCCGGCGCGAAGGGGTCGAAGCCGTGCTCGATCAGCCAGCGAACTGCCAGCAGGCTTCGCAACGACCACCACGCGTGGATCACATCGAGGTCGATGTCGGTGCCATAGCCAGCGAGGACGTCGCCGAGGTGCTCCTCGTGTCCGAGCGTGAAGGTGGCGAGGTCGTACAGGGCATCACCCCGGCCCGCCTCGGACCAGTCGATGATGCCCGTGACCTCGTCGCCGTCGACGAAGACGTGCGCGATCTGCAGGTCGCCGTGCGTGAACGCCGGAGTCCACGGCCGGAGCGCGGCCTCGGCGACCTGGCGGTTGCGGGCGACCAGGTCGGCGGGCAGCAGGCCCCTCGTCACGAGCAACTCGCACTCGGCGTCGAGTTCCGCCGCCAGCGCGGCGATGCTCCGCCCGGCCCGGCCCGGCTGGGGCGGCAGGGGCGCTTTGTGCAGCTTCCGGATGGCGGCGCCCGCCGCGGCCCACGCCGCCGGCGACCCGGTCGACGGCCCGCCGAGGTGCCCAAGCGTCGTCCCCGGGAGCGCGGCGATCGCGAGCACGGGCGGCTTGCGCCACAGGACCTCCGGGGTCGGGACCGGCGCGAGGGACATCGCCTCGACCTCGACGTCGATGCGCGCCTGATCGGCGTCCACCTTCAAGAACACGTCACCGACGCACAGAGTCGCGCGCTCGGAATGGGCGACGACGACTTTGACCTCATCCATGGACGACCAGTATCCCGGGGATGATCGCCGACGTCGCCAGGTTTATCGCGGTGCGATTACGCGGCTGACCGCGTCCTGCTACCCGGCGGCCTCGTGCACGACACCGACCTCTGACCAGGTCAAGGCCACCACTTTTGTTAGGAGTCTTAAGTAAGTTCCCTCACGTGGTTTTCATACCGTCTTGGGGGGTGAGACCCTGCAGGGTCTCACCCCCCAAGGATCACGAGATGTCAGGGTGGAGGAACCGCCAGTCCAGAGCGATGTTGCGGAGTGCTTCGTTCACTGCGTCGGGCAGCCTGCCCTCAGCCGCCGGTTCTTCGGGCTCCGGGCTCGGGGACCTGCCCGGCCAGCGCGGTGAAGTCGTCCAAGGGACACCAGCTGATCGTCACCCCGGCCGGGACCGCCTCCACCCACAGGCCCGCCGCCGCGTCACCGGGGATGTCCATGAGGAGGGGGAACCTGGCCTCAACCAGGACACGCCGGACCCGGTCAAGGAGAGGACGGGCGGCGGGCTGCGGTGGCACAGCAGCGAATCTACCCTGCCTGCCTGCTCCGGGCTGCGGACCGGTGCGGCCAGGGTCGGGGCCGGCGGCCAATAACCGGGGGGTGTCATCGGCCGCCGGGTTCTTCCCAGGGGATATGGCAGCGTCCAAAGCCACACCGTGCTGGTGCTGGACCTGGCCGTCGTGGATTTGGCCGACTCCTCGGCCCTGAACGCTCTGATCACCGTGTACAACCGCGCCCAGGCCGCGGGCGGCCGCCTGGCCCTGGCTGCCGTTCCCGAGCGTCTCGGCCGGCTGCTGGCCATCACCGGTACGGACACGGTCCTGCCGGCCTACCCCACCGCCGTCGACGCCATCGAAGCCATGGCCGCCGCTGACGCGGGCGGCTCCACCACCGTGGACGCGCCTGTCACCGGCGCCTCCCGGTGACACCTCCCGGCGGCCGCCGGTACGCCGCACCCGTGTGCCTGGTTGGAGGCGGGGCTCAGCCGGGTTCGGGGGCGGTGGTGTGGTGGGCGCTCACGGCTTCGTCGATGCCGGGGTAGGAGAGCATGAGGGTGCTGACGCCGGTGAAGTCGAGCATCCGGGCCAGGCGGTCGGGGACGGCGGCCAGGGCCAGGGAGCCGCCGGCGGCTTTCGCGCAGCGCACAATGTTGATCAGGACGTTGAGGCCGGAGGAGTCGCAGAAGGTCACGGCTGCCAGGTCCAGGATCAGACGTGGGTGGCCTTGGGCGATGACCTCCAGCGCCCTGGTGCGCAGAGCGGGTGCGGTCTCCATGTCGATCTCACCGGCGACGGCGACCAGGGCCAGAGGGCCGTCGGTGCGCTGAACGGTGAGGGCGAAGTCGTCGGTCACAGTGGATCAGCGCTCCCGGCTGGTCGGGCAGCGTCAGGGCAAGGCATGGGTGCGGCGGCGGTGTGGGCGGTCGCGGTGGCGGCAGGCTGCTCGCCCGGCGTGCGGGGGACGGACAGGGCCAGCAAGGCGACGTCATCATCGACACCGCCGGGCAGGTCGCTGATCAGGGCGACGGCATCCTCAACCAGTTCGGTGGCGGCCGAGGTGGTGCGAGAGATCAGGAAGGCGGCCACCCCGTCCTCGCCCAGCATGGAACCGTCCGACCGGCGGGCCTCGGTGAGCCCGTCGGTGTACAGCAGCAGGCCGTGGCCGGGCGCCAGGTGCAAGGTGTGGGAGGCGAAGCGGGCCTCCTCGAAGGCGCCGACCAGCATGCCGCCTGGGGGCCGCACCGCCGCCGCCCGCAGCATGCCGTCACCGCCGCGGGTGAGGTGGAAGATCGGGGGGTGGCCGCCGGTGGCCACCACCGTGGTGAAGCCGCCGCCCAGAGCGGGATCGAGGGTGCCGAAGACGCAGGTGCAGTACCGGCTGCCGACCGAGGGATCGAGCAGCAGGGCGCTGTTGAGCGCGGCGAGCACCTCGGCGGGATCGTCGTGGTGATGAGCGGCCTCGCGCAGCGTGTAGCGGGTCAGGGAGGTGATCGCGGCGGCTTCGGCGCCCTTGCCGCACACATCTCCCAGGAAGAACGCCCACCGGCCGCCGCCCAGAGGAAAGACATCGTAGAAGTCCCCGCCCACCTGGCGCGGGGAGGCCGTCTGGTAGTGGCAGGCCAGCTCCAGCCCCGGCACCGCCGGCAGCGCCGGCGGCAGCAGGGTCCGCTGCAGGGTGGAGGCGAAGGAGGCGAGCGCGGCCTTGTCCTGCTCGGCCCGCTCCCGCGCCTCCTCCTGCTCCCTGCGCCGCTCCTGCTCCTCGCGCAGCCGGTGCAGGGCCGACAGACGCAGCTCCAGCTCATCCAGCACGATCATGGCCAGGTCGGTCAGGGTCGCGGTGTCCGCCTCGGTGATGGACCGCGGTTTGGTGTCGAGGATGTTGACCGTGCCCAGCCGGTGCCCATCAGCGGTGACGATCGGGGCCGCGGCGTAGAACCGTACTCCCATCGGGCCGGTGACCAGCGGATTGGAACAGGCCACCGGGTCGGTGAGGGTATCGGGGATCACCAAGGCATCATCGGTCAGGATCGCCGAGGCGCACAGCCCCGGATCCCGGCCGATCTCCCTCACTCCATCCAGGCCGTGGGCGGCCTTGAACCAGATCCGGTCGGCATCGACGATCGTCACGCTCGCCACGGGGACGTCGAAGAGCCGCGCGGCGATCGCCGCGACCCGGTCGAACGCGCCATCAGGCGGGGTATCGAGGATGTCGTAGCGGCGCACCGCCGCCATCCTCGCCGCCTCTTCCACGGCCGGCGGCACGCGTCTCAGACGCGGCTCACCGTCATCAGGCAAAGCCGCGGGCATGCGTATCGGCATTGCTCGCCCCTGGTCTTTCCGTGACGGACCCGCCATGCGGCCGGTCTTGATAGCCGACCCTACGGCAATCACCCGCGCATCACGCCGGCAGGAGGCCCTGTACCCCAGGACTGGAGATCCAGGTCGCCCTCGTCACGCAGAATGCCAGCCCTCTGACGCGCAAGCCAGAGACGGCGGTCGGCCGATCGGCATGATGATGACCGAGCGCGGCATGACCGCCCCGGCCGCCGGCGGCAGCACCCTCGCCCAGTTCGGTGCATCCTCGCCGCGGCCGCGCCCGAGCTCGCCGGTCACGTCCAGGCCGCGGGCTTCGACGCGGACACCGGCCGCCTGGACGCCGCCCCCGACGCGCCCGCGTACGGCACGAAGCTGCGCTGGAGCGCGCCGACACTGATCGCGGCGGCCAACGAGCGGGCGCCGGGTGCGAACGTCCGCACCATCCGGGTCCTGGCCGCCGGCGCCGCATCCGAGCCCCGTGCGGCGGAGCCCAGCCCCAGATCGCGGCCGCACCTCAGCCGCCGGTGAAGACCCGCGCCACTGCCTCGCCCGGTTTCCAGCAGGTGCTGGCCGCGCACTTGGCTGTCGTCGGCGAGCGGTGGGTAGCCCCGCGCCTCGCGGAGGCCGTGGAGCGGCAGACCAGGGCGATGCGCGAGCTGAGCCGGCGGGCTTTCCCGGAGGCGGAGGTGGTCTCGGACGACCAGCCGGCTCCGATCGAGGCGGCCCGCGTTCAGCGCCGTCGCGAGTCCGAAGCCACCCGCGTCTTGGCATTGCGCCGGGCCCGCGCGGAACGCGCTGCCCATCAGGCCGGGGCGGCGTCCGTCGTGCCGCAGCCCGCAGAGCTGCGGACTACGGCGTGATCGGAGCGGCTGTCGTGAAGTCGCCGCCGGGGCGTCCCGGACACGGGAGACTGTGCGAGCAGGGCAGGCCGCCCGTATGAGGATGGGAGACCCGCGCGTGGCGAGGAAGAAGACCACGAAGTCCAGCAAGCGGCGTCAGCAGATTCTCGTCCGCCGCGAGCATGTTCTCTATCCGGGCTACGTGTTCTGTCCGCCCAGCGAGGCCGAGCATGTTCTGGGCGCGGAGCGGGTCAGCGAGCTCCTTGCTCAGTACGGGGGAGAGCTGAGGAAGGCCGATGTGCAGCTCGAACTGCTGCTGCGTGAAGAACGGTTCCGGGTGGCCGACTCCGACCACCCGGACGGGCACGCGTGGACGTTGGGCGAGTACATGGACGACTGGAACAGGGACATGGCAGCGGATGCGGAACTCACCGGGAAGGAGTACGACCTCCTGCCTGGTGAGCAGGCTGTGATCGGGATGCTCCATGACTGGCACCGCGACAACAGCATCAGCGTCACCCGTGACGGTGTCATTGAGTGGCGGCCCGAGTGATGGGCACGGTGAGGCACTCGTAGGTTCGCTGGGTAGCGAAGACCCCGGTATCGTCCCTGGTACCCCTCCGTTTTGGCGGGCAGGCCGTACTCCGGGGTTCCAGAACTCAGGTGAGGGCCGCCGGATTGCCGGGCGGCCCTCACTCCGCTCGTCGACCGCAGGCCCCCGGCGCTGGTCATCGCCGGTTGGTCAAGGCCGGGTGTGCAGCAGCTCGGGGACGCCGCTGGTCTGTCCGAGCCAGATGGCGACGTCCTTGTCGATGTACTCGACCAGGCGCAGGACCTCGGTGTGGGCGTCGGGCAGGGTGAGCCGGCGGGTGTTGCCGCGGCGGTCGGTCTGGCCCGGGAGGGGAACGCCGTCGATCAGTGGTTCGTGGTGGGCGGCGCGGTTGCGCAGGGATCGGACGTGGCTGGCGGTGGTGAACACGGTGGTCCGCTTGCCGCCGCTGTGCGGGAACGCCTTGTGGAGGGCCTTGCGCCACAGGGTGGAGTCGTAGTCGACGTTCTTGCGGTACGGGCCGTCGCCGCGGGTGCCGCTCTTGTCGAGCAGGTTCACCCAGCAGCCGAAGGTGGACTCCGCCACGATCTTCCCGGCCGGGACCGCCTGGAGGGTCTTCTGCGCCGGCTTCCCGGTCGCCGGGTCGGCGGGCATGGTGATGTTGCGCCACGTGGTCTTGAAGCCGCTCATGGCCCGGTCGCCGAACAGCTCGGCGCGCGCGTACCAGGTCGTCCCGTACGCGGCGGCGAGCTGCTCCGCCGTCGGTTGTATCTGCACCCCCCTGATGTACCGTGGGCGACAGATTCCCCGGTTCAGCCTCTGGCCTTACGTCACGCGACCGGGGTCAGACTTTCGAGGGCCCTCACCCATGGTGAGGGCCCTCAGCTCTTTGCCGTACGCCCGCGGTGTGTCAGCCGCGAGGCTTCCGTCTCATCCGTTCAGGAGCGCTTGCCCGGCACCGTCATGCCCGGGCGGGCACCCGGTTGTCGATCGTCACCACGACGGGGTCCCCTTCTTTGGAGTAGGCGTTGCTGAGGACCTGGGCGGTCGCGTAGTAGACCTGGGAGGCCATGGACCAGTCGGCGTAGGTGATCAGCTCCTCGGCTTCCTCGCCGTCCGGCTTGCGCACGGAGGCTTCCGCCGTGCGGTAGAGGGCCAGGAGCATGGCGACCAGCGACCGGCCGGAAAGGACCGCGGCCACACGGCCGTCCTCGCGTTCTTCGAGGGACGGGGTCCGAAAGTGCGGATGGCTGCCCACCTGCGCTGCCACGAATTCCCAGGTGTCCCGGTGGCAGACCAGGGTGGCCGACGCGACCCTCGCAGCCCTCATGATCGCCCAAACCCTGCCCGCCCGGGTGAGTGGAGACGGCTCCTTCACCGGATCGCCGGGGCCTTGCTCGCTGGCCTCCAGTGCCGCGCGGGCAACATCGTGGTCCCCTTCTTCGTGGCCATCGGCTTCCGGCGCGGACTGCCCAGCTTCAGGTGGCGACTGATCGGCTTCGTCCTCGTCGGCCGTGGGGGCATCGGGGTCGGTGGAGGCTCCCGGCTCGTCTTCTTCGGGCGAGTCGTCCGCGGAGAGCTTCGGGGCAGCGGGTTCCGCCTGCGGTGCCGACTCCTGGTCCGGTGCCTGCCTCTGCTCGGGCACGACGACAGGATCCGGCCCGGACCCGGTGCTGGCCCCGGCCTGGTCCGGGAACGGGTCTTCCGCCGAACCGACACTCGCCGGCACCCGTGCCGGTGCCGCGATCTGCAGAGCCTTGAGGATCTTGCCGACGTCCTCACGCAAGCCTTCGAGCCCGTGGTGCAGCCGGTCAACGTCCCGGCGCAGATCGGCCACCGCAGCAACGGCTTCGCTGGCCCGCTTGCCCGCGTTGTAGGCGCTGGTCCGCGTCTCGTGCTGCGACGATTTCACGTCGGCGAGGGCGGTCTCGCGCAGCCCTGCGACCTCGGTGGTGAACGCGGCCCGAAGGTCCCGCTCCAGGTCGTTGACCCTGGTGC
This sequence comes from Streptomyces carminius, assembly GCF_002794255.1. Lineage (GTDB taxonomy): Bacteria > Actinomycetota > Actinomycetes > Streptomycetales > Streptomycetaceae > Streptomyces > Streptomyces carminius. Next base: position 3,696 of record NZ_PGGW01000044.1, on the reverse strand, counting down.
CCAGGCCGTCGATCGACCTCTTCATCTCGTTCTTCGTGTCGATCACGATCGTCACGATGTCGTCCCTGCGCGGCAAGAAAGCCCTCCACCTGAAACGTGTAGCCAGATAACTGCACTGCGTAGTATTGCCGGGCGGTAGCCGCACGTATGCGGCTTCCTGAACTTGGCTTGATCCGTCCCGACGCGGGCCGATCGGCATCGGTCGAACCGGCGAGGCCTGCACCGGCGACAGCACCCTCTCCGTGGCGTCCAGCGCCGCTGTTCTCCACTCCGCAGCCGTACGCCAGGGCCCGGAGGAGGCGTGGCGAGGAAGACAGGGCAGCAGCGGGCCGCCGCTGCCAAGGCCCGCGCCGCGCCCGGCCGTCTCCGTTCCCGCTCCGCAGCAGGAACTCGCCGACGTCGACGACGACCGGGAGACCTGGTCCTCGAGGAGCTCACCCGGGAGAAGATCCTGGACTGGCGCAACCGCGCCGCCGCCGACCACCAGCTGGTGATCGACCACATCGACCAGTACGGCGAGCTGTCAGCCCAGCGCCTGACCACCCCGCAGGGGAGGCGCCGTTGTCGGCGGCGGTCGCGGCCTGTCCAACACCTACCGGTGCTCGCACGCCGGACCTCCTGACCGGTACGGTCACCACTTCGGTACGCCCAGGCGGACGCCCCTGACCTGATGAGGGTTTCCCGGTTCGCTGGTCATGGGCTTGACCCTGACACGGTGACAAGGTTTTCACTGGGGGGCCGGGAGGTGGTCCCAATCAACACGACCCCGCAGGACACCCGTGTGACCAATGCCCTGAGCGCCGAGGACTCGTCGGTCCGGCTCCAGGCGGCCCTGGCGGCCGGCTCGAGCGCCGACCCCGCGTTCCTGGAGACGCTCGTCGAACGGTGCGCCGTCGAGCCGGACTTCTTCGTCCGGGACATGCTGTCCTGGGCGCTGACCCGTCTGCCGCCGCAGATCACCCTGCCCCGGATCCGCCGGGAGCTGGACTCCGAGCACAACCAGGCCCGCAGCCAGGCGCTGCACACGCTCTCCAAGATCGGCGACAAGGGCACATGGGCCTGGATCACCCGTGACATGCTGCGCGACCCGGACGACGAGGTCGCGCGGACCGCGTGGCGCGTCGCGGCCGCCCTGGTGCCCGAGGGCGAGGAGAAGGAGCTGGCCGGCGAACTGGTCCTGCAACTGGGTCGCGGCGACCGCGGCGTGCAGCTGAGCCTGAGCCGGGCCCTGGTCGACCTCGGTGCCGTGATCGGGCCCGTCCTGGAGAAGGCCGCTGAGAGCCTCGACCCGGCGGTGGCCGCGCACGCCCGCGCCACCGAACTGCTCCGGCGCAATCCGGAGACCGGTTTCGACGCGGCCATCGAGGAGGCCAAGCGCGCGGTCGCGCTGGGCCCGGAGCGGGCAGCCGCCGCGGCTGCCGCGGCGGCGGGTGCCGAGGCCCCGGGAACCGCCGAGGCTGCGGAGACCGCGGGGGACGGGGAGGCCGCGGATTGCTGATCGGCGAGGTGGCCCGCCGCTCCGGGGTGAGCACCCGGATGCTCCGGCACTATGACGCCCTGGGACTGGTGCGGCCGACGGGCCGCACCGCCGGCGGCTACCGCGAGTACTCCGCCCAGGACGTCCGCAGGATCTTCCACGTGGAGAGCCTGCGGTCGCTCGGGCTCTCGCTCAAGCAGATCGGCCGCGCGCTGCAGGACCCGTCCTTCACCCCTGCCGCCCTGGTCGGCGACCTCGTCCGGTGGACGGAGGAGCGTCTGGAGCGGGAGCGGGAACTGCTGGAGCGGCTCCGCGCGATCGACGCGTCGGCGCCCACCGGCTGGCAGGACGTCCTGCGCATCGTCGAACTCATGAGGGAACTCGACTCGCCCAGTGCCGCGCGCAGGCAGCAGGCCGTCCTGGCCCGACCGGAGGGCGCGCCGGCTGCCGTCGGGCTGCTGGCCGGGGCGGTCCTGGCCGAGTCCGATCCGCACGTCGCGGGCGCCCTGCGCTGGGCGCTCGCCCGGTCGGGCGGCGACGGTGTGGTGGCGCTGACTGCGGGTGCGTACGCGGGGGATGTCGACGTCCGGCGGCGCGCGGTGCTGGCGATCGCCCGGATGCCCGAGGCTCCGGGGGCTGTCGCAGTGCTCGCGGACGCCCTCGGGGACCCGGATGTGACAGTGCGCGGACATGCCGCGCTGGCTCTGGGCAGGCACGGCGTGGCCGCAGCCGTGCCCGTCCTCGTCGATATGGTGGTCGGGGGCGCCAACGACGCGGACGCGGCCGAGGCGCTGGGAAGGCTGTCCCAGGATCCGGTGCGCGCACACCGGATCACGGCCGCCCTGGCCGGTGAACTCGCCGCACCCACCGCGGACTCCGCCACCCGGATCCGCATCGCCCAGGCACTGGTCGAACTCACGGGCCCCACCGCGAGGGAGGTCCTGCGCCGGCTGGCCCACGACGACGACCGCGCCGTCGCCCTCGTCGCCTCGGCCCTCGGCCGAGTCCTCGACAGGCGGTCCTCTGAAGACCGGGCCGACGAGGATCCCTGAACGGCGGCACCCCACCGAATCACCCCGGCGAAGGCGTCGAGCCGGCGCCGGAACCCCGCCGCGCCTTCGATCACGCCCTTCCGGTGGGAGGTGCCGTACGAGTGCGCCTGCGGCCGTGCCGGGTATCGGTGCGTCGACAACCGGAAGCCCACGAGGCCGCTGCCGGCATCGCCGTAACAGGGGCCGAACGACGTCAGGTCGGTGTCCGCGGCGAACAAGGAGCCGTCCGGCTCGATGAGGAAGCCGCAGTGGTCCGGTGTGTGACCGGGCACCCTCCACCGCCGCGTTCCGGACCTGCGGGGCTACGCGCCGGCGCCGTCCTCCGGCAGCCCGGGGTCCCCGTGACGCAACCCGTCGCCGGCGGGATCCAACCAGCCGTACCTTCTGCACCGCAGCTGCCCACTCTCACCCCGGACGCTCACCGCTGTCGTGTGCTGTCGGTGTCACCACCGCAGTGTGGGTTGAACAGCCCGCACCGGCCGGAATGTGGCTGGAGTCGGCCGGAGTGCTCAGGCACGCGCTGCCGCGGACGCGGTGCCGGCGGCGGGTGGTCAGGGCCTGCGGTGCACGGAGACGGCGTACTGCCCGCCGGTGTAGGGGGCCTGGGACCAGGTCGCGTATCTGGCTTCGAGGGCGAGTCCTGCCGCCCGGCAGTGGGCGTCGTAGTCGTCCAGTGTGTAGTTACGGTCCAGGCAGAACCCGGCAACGAGACGCCCGGTCGGCCGGACGTGGCCCGCGGCCCCGGCCACCAGGTCCGGTTCCGTGCCCGGCGGAGTGAACAGGGGGACGTTGCCTGCCATCACCACGACGTCGAACGACTGCCCGAGATCGAGTCCCACCAGGTCGCGCCGGTGCCAGCGGATCTCCGGCGCCCGGCGCCGGGCGGTGGCGAGCATCGACTCGTCGACATCCACGCCCACCACGGTGATTCCGTGGCGGGCCAGTTCGGCGGCCACCCGTCCGGTGCCGCAGCCCGCGTCGAGGACCGTGGCCGGCGCGAAGGAACGGACCAGCGCGGCCTCACCGTGGACATCCTTCCCCTGGGCGGCGATGCGGTCGAACCGAGCCTGGTACTCCTCACCGTTCCACGTCATGCGAGCACCATGACACACCCGCCACGCCGGTCCTGCCGAAGACCGTTTCCCGGTGCCTCCGTCAGCCACTGCG
>NZ_PGGW01000043.1 GCF_002794255.1 Streptomyces carminius | reverse complement strand
AGCTTGGCGTTTAACCTAGGCCGTTCACCTGACCCGCTGATCTTGGTTCGTTCCCGGGACAGCAGGGCGGCCGTTCTTCACGCTTCGAGGTGTCGAGCAACGTCGCGCGAAGGAACGGCCGCTGGTGAAGAGTCTCGCCGCTGAACAGTCCTCTGACGCCGCGTTGGGTGTCCTGTCCCACTTTCGTGTCCAGTTCTACGACTGCCTCTACACGCGGGCGGATGCGCTCTTCGAGCTCACCGACGCGGTGCTGTGCTCGGACGGCCCGGTGACGTCGCTGGTCGAGTTGACGCTCACGGCCGAGCACCGGCGTGGGCACGGAGCGATGTACGACGCGGTCAACCACGGCTGGCTGGAACCGCGCCGCCTGCGCAGGCTGCTGGCCTTCACGCCGCTGCCGCGTGCCGCTGACGGGCGGATCGTGCTCGCGGTGGATGTGAGCAACTGGCTGCGTCCTGACGCCCCCACGAGCCCGGAGTTGCTGTTCTGCCACGTCTAGGGGCGAGGCCGCAGCGCGGATCAGTTCATCCCCGGCTGGCCCTACTCCTTCGTCGCCGCGCTGGAGACGGGGCGCACGTCCTGGACGGCCGTGCTGGACGCGATCCGGCTGGGGCCGGCCGACGACGCCACCGCGGTGACCGCCGCCCAGCTGCGCGAGGTGGTCACCAGGCTGGTGCACGCCGGGCAGTGGCGGCCGGGCGATGCGGACATCCTCGTCGTGATGGACACCGGCTACGACGTCACCCGCCTCGCCTACGTCCTGGCCGACCTGCCCGTCGAGCTGGTCGGCCGGCTGCGCTCGGACCGGGTCATACTCCAGGATGCCGGCCCTCGCCGCTCCACCCCTCGTGGCGGGCAGCCCCGCAAGCACGGCGGCGTCCTGACCTTCTCCAAGCCGGAATCCTGGCACACCCCCGACCAGGCCACGGTGTGCGACACCACTCGCTATGGCACGGCCGAGGCCCTCGCCTGGGACCGAATGCATCCCCGCCTGCAGGCTCGTGGCCCCTGGCTCGACCACTGCGGTGAACTTCCCTTGATCCACGGCACGTTGATCCGGCTGAAGGTCGACCACCTGCCTGGCGACCGCGACCCCAAGCCGGTGTGGCTGTGGTCCTCGCGCACCGGCATGACCGGGGAAGACGTCGACCTGCGCTGGCAGGCGTTCCTCCGCAGATTCGATCTTGAACATACCTTCCGGCTGTTCAAGCAGACGCTCGGGTGGACCGTCCCCAAGGTCCGCGATCCGCACACGGCCGACCTGTGGACCTGGCTGATCATCGCCGCCCACACCCAGCTCCGCCTCGCCCGGCCCCTCGCCGAGGACCTCCGCCGTCCCTGGGAACGGCCCGCCGAGCTGCGCCGGCTCACCCCCGCCCGGGTCCGTCGGGGGTTCCGCCACCTCCGCGTGAAGACCGCCCGTCCCGCTGGCGTGCCCCAACCCTCCCGGCCCGGGCCAGGACGCCCACCCGGCTCGAAAAACCGCAGGCCAGCCCCACGTCACGAGCCTGGGAAGACCGTGAAACGAATCGAAACCCTCACCGAACACGTCCGCCTGAAACAGCAGCGAGGATAAAGATCAAGGTAAGAAGCTGTTGTCTTTCCGAACCTGGTCGTCTCATTTCCGCTGGTCAGGCATGGGGTTGATGTCTCGACGGCAGTGATGACACATCGTGTCGTCTTCTCGGTGAAGGTGTCGGGTGCCGTCGGTGATGGGGCTGCTGAAGGAACGGGAGCGTGCTGCCCGGCAGCGGGTGGAGGCGCTGCAGGCCGAGCTGCGGGAGGCGGAGGCGGTGCTGGAGCGTCGGGTGGTGGCGTTGGCGGAGCTGGCTGAGGCCCTGGCCGCGGACACCGTGGTGGAGGAGCCGGTCCGGCCGGAATCGGTGCCGGCCCCGGTGAAGGAGCCGGTGGCCGGGTCGGTGGTCCCTCACTGGCGTGAGGGTGTCACCGCAGGGGTGCTCGCGCCGGAGTACCGGCGGCTGCTGGCCGTGCTGGAGGGGGAGCCGGGCCGGGAGGGGGTGCGGGCGAAGGATCTGGCGGCCCGGCTGGGGCTGGAGCTGGTGCCCGCGAAGATCGAGGGAGTCCGGGTGAGGGCGAAGCGGCTGGTGGCGCGGGGCTGGCTGGCCGAGCAGCGGCCGGGCCTGTTCACCCTGCGGCACCCGACTCGGTGAGCGGGTCGGCGCGGCGGCGGGCGAGACGGCGGCTCATGAGCATGGCCATCGACCACTGCACGACCGCTTCGCTGCTGGCGGGCAGAGCTTCGTAGTCGCGGGCCAGACGGCGGGTGCGCATCAGCCAGCTCAGGGTGCGTTCCACGCACCAGCGCCGGGGCAGCACGGTAAAGCCTTGCGCGTCGTCGCTGCGCCGGACGACTACCAAGGCCAGGCGGAGGGTGGTCCTGGACCAGTCCACCAGGCGGCCCGCGTAACCGCCATCGACCCAGGCCAGCCGGATGCGGCGGTGGCGGGCGAGCAGATGGGGCAGCATCCCGCAGGCGGCGTCCCGGTCGGTGACATTGGCCGGGGTGACCAGCACCATCAGCAGCAGACCGAGGCAATCCACGATCACGTGCCGCTTGCGGCCGTTGATCTGCTTGCCGGCATCGAAGCCGCGGCTGTCGGCGCCGACGACGGCGTCCGCCTTGACCGACTGCGAGTCGATGATCGCCGCGGTCGGCTCCGCGTCCCGGCCCTCGCTGTGGCGGACCCGGCTCCGCAGCCGGTCGTGGAACTCGGCGACCAGGCCGCGCTCGCGCCAGCGGCGGAAGAAGGCATAGACCCGGTCCCACGGCGGGAAATCGGCCGGCATCGCCCGCCACTTGATCCCGTTGTCCACCAGGTAGCGGACCGCATCGATCATCTGCCGGTGGCAGTACGCTTCCGGCTGCCCGCCCCGGCCCTCCAGCCATTCCGGCACCGGCAACAGGTCCCTCACCACCGCCCACTCGGCCTCCGTCATGTCCGACGGGTACGTCGGTCTCCTGTGCGGCCGGTCCGCGGCGTTCCCGAACCGGTGCGCGAGACAGTCACACGACGGGGCAACCGAGTTGGACTCGCCGACCGTCCGGACGGAAGACTGCGACACAGGGCCTCCTGGCGCTCGAAGGACTTCAGCAATCCCGAGCTGGACAGGAGGCCCTGTCTTCATGCCCGCACCGGCTGAAGATCACCCAGTCGAGTCCCCGTGCTCGAACCAATGCTCACCATGATCGATAGAGCAACGGCTTCTTACCACAACACGGATGAAAGCACACAAAATCCCCCTTGGATGGCGGCCCAGCCCGTCCTCCACCACGGCCCACCATCCGCAACGTGATTATTGACGGAGCTGCAACATTCTCCTCTGAAGTGCAACACACCAGATCAGAAGCATGATCACACCAGAGGTAACTCCATCACTCCAGGCCATAGAGACACCTCAAAGCTGTCAATAGAACTGCAGCGCTCAAGGCCAGTCTTCTATCGATGTTGCAACTTGTGCAGACAAGCGACAGGGCGGAAGGGAGGTCACTGGTAGAGGAAGTCCGCTCCCCACACCTGCAGTCCGTCGACCAGGGCGACGGCGGTGTCCGCCGCTTCCCGGAGCTCCGCGGCTGTGCATGCGTCGTAAATGGAGTTGATCGCCTTTGAGTTGTGGTACTCCGCGGCGAGTCGACGGAAGGTGACCGAGGGACGGAAAACAGTATCCGCCGACGCTTGTTCGTCCACGAGCTCCGCGGGAAGCCCGCAGTACGTCTCCGACGTGATGAAGCATGCCCAGTCGACCAGTTTGCGTGTCGACCACACATCGTGTGCGACGCGGTCGAGGAGCAGCGGACGGCAGTGGGGGTCAGGGCATTCGTCCACCGTCGCGTAGAACAGCTGGTCCACCAGGGCAGTGTCAACCCTGATCCCAACCGGGTACAACTCGGACGGCGGCACGAACTGCCGCTGCCGACGGCGGACCGTGGCTGCACTGTGTACATGGTCAGCGCCGATCACCATTCTTTCCACGGACTCCTTCAGCAGGCTCATTCCCCCGGCATCACAGTTCATCGTCGCGCGCCCTGGTTCACAGCGGCCGCAAAACGGCGAACACGCCACACAACGGTAGATCTTCTAGTAGGGGGCGGAGCTTCGAAGGGTGGTGTGGCACCGTGTGCAGCGGGAGTGGGTGAAGCCCGGTCCCCGGGGACGGCGATGTATGGGGTGCCCTGTAGTAGTTATCGCGCCTGGGAGTGCAGTCCGCTGGCGAGGTCGTCCTGGACCATGTCGTCTCGCTCAGCCGGCGTGAGCCACTGGGCGGATGAGCCGGCGGCGGTCCGCTCCACCCACAGCACATCATCGACGGCCTCGGCGACGGCGTGCAGGTGGCTGATCACCATCACCAAGCGGTCACCTCCGGCCTGGGCGCGCAGTACCTCCAGTGCCAGGTCCAAGGCGGTGGTGTCGAGAGCGGCGAAGCCCTCGTCGAGGAAGAGGGAGCCGAGCGCCGGCCCACTGCGGGAATACAGTTCGGCAAGCGCCAAGGCCAGGGCGAGAGACGCCATGAACTTCTCCCCTCCTGACAAACGATTCGGGTGGTGGGCGACCCCGGAGCTGCGGCTGATGATGTCGAAATCGTCTGCGAAACCGAATCGGCCGTCGGACATCTGCCCGAGCAGGTCGCTGGCGACGCCGAGCAGTGCGCGGGTTCGCAGTGTGGTGAGGTGGCCCAGGAACTTGGCGTCGACCAGTTCGCGGCGTAGTACTTCGAGAGCTTCATAGCGGGCTTCGCCTGCGGTGATGGCGAAGTCCAGGTCAGCGGCCGGCTTGATCAGGTCCTGTGCTTCTCGTTGTCTGCAGCGCTGGTCTTCGGCTTCCTTGGTTGCCTGCCCGGCTGCGGCAACGAGGGGGTGAAGTGATGTGGGTGTGGTGAGGTCGGCTGGGACGTCGAAGGTGTCGATATCGGTGAGCGCGGCTGCATGCTCGGCGAGGCGGGTTTCGGCGGCGAATGCGCGTTCTGTCGCCGCGGCGGCTCGCTCGGTGAGTTTGTCGCCGAGTGCTGAGGTCGTCGCCGAGAGGGCGGTGGCGTAGTGGCGGACCTCGGCGATCGTCGGCTGGGTGGGAGCCTCTGGCAGCGCTGGCCGGTCGGCCTCCTCGAGTCGGGTGCGAGCTTGGTCTGCGGCCTGGGCCCACGCGTCGAGGTTGTCACGCAGCCTTTCGAGGGGGCGTTCCAGGTGGACGCGGGTGTCGTGGTCGAGCGTGCGCTGATCGGCGAGCACCGCGGTCTTCTCCGTTCGGGCTGTTTCCCTCTGGTCGAGCAACTCTTGGAGCTCGGCCTGCCGGGCGTTGACGGCTGTGGTGGCGGCGTCCGTCTGTCCGACGACGATGTCGATCGGGTTGTGTGGCAGCATCGCCCGGATGCGTGCGGGAAGCATGCCGATGTCGGCGGCGGTCCTTGTCACGGCCCGGGCATGCCGCTCTTGAGCTGCGGATGCATCTCTTTTGTCGCGGTCATGCGCTTTCTTACGTTCTGCCAGTGTTTTGCAGTCCGCTTCGATTCCAGCGGTGCGGCGGTGCTCCTCGGCCTGCAGCTTTTCGGCGTGTGCGGCGGCCGCGTGTTCGCATGCGGCGATGGCGTGGGTGATCACTGCGGTGTCCTGCTCGGGGTGCTGCTGGTGCGGTGATGCGGTGGTGCTGGCGGCGGGGGCGGCCAAGGCAGTGGTAGCGGCGGTCAGCCTTGCTGAGGCTGACCGGGCGTCGAAGTCCGTGCCTGCCTCGGTGGCCAGCGCCTCCAGGCTTCGGAAGGCTCGTTCCGCTGTCTGGGTCGTCTCCTGCGCCGTCTGCTGTGCGCTTTGGTGCTCGTAGTCGCGTTCGAGCACCGCTTTATCGGCGGCGGTTACGGTGGCGCGGGCTTCGGCGCGCAGGTCGACGGCCCTGTCGTGTGCGCTCTTGGCCTGCTCTCGTCGCGTGTTCGCCTCGGCCAGCTCATCCGCGTCGGCCGGTGCGGGGTGGAAATCGACCGGGAGCTGCCGGCGGCATACAGGGCAGTCGTCGCCGCGGTGGAGGTCGGCGGCGATCGCGGCTGCCTTTTTCCGCAACCGCAGCGCCTCCAGATGTGTCTCGGCCGCGATGAGATCTTTGTGGGCCGCAGATGCCTCGTCCTCCACCGGGCCGAGGTCTTTATGCGCGGATTCCTGCCGGTCCACTGCAGTGGCATGGGCGCGCGCGGTGTCAGCGACGCGCCGGGCCGCCGAGAGGGCCGCGTCCAACGCGGTGCGGACAGCTGTGCTGCACGTACGGATCTGCTTGCTGGTCTCGGCGGCGGCACGGGCTTCCTCTACCGTTGCTTCGACGCGGGCGGCCCGTTCGGCAAGTTCCGCGTCCGCCGCGGCGATGGCGTCGCTTTCGTCGTCGAGTTGTGTGGTTCGGGAGACCAGCCGGTCGCGTTCGTCTCGGTGTTCCTCGGCGGTTTCCGCGAGGGTCTTCAGCAGCAGTGCGGCCTGGGCAAGGGCGTCCTGGCCTTCCCCTTGCTTTTCCGCCGCGGTGATCGCTCCGGTCAGTTCCGTTTCCCTGGCCGCAGCCTGCTCGGCGCGCCGGTTGAGGAGATCACGCTGTGTGGTGAGGTCGGTGGCGGCGCACTCGAGGACGTCGAGAACGGTGCCGGCGTCGGTCACCTGGCACGCTGCCAGGCTCTGACAAGCGCTGGTGGCTGCCGCCGCGGTGTCCCGGGCTTGCGAGATCTCTTCCTGCAGCGCCGTGATACGGACGATGGCGGTGTCCAGACGTTCGGCCTGGGCTGTGGCCGCGTCGGCGGCCGCACCGGCTGCGGCGGCCGTCTCCTGCGGGTTGTCCGGCATGGGGGCCCGCTTGGCTTTCGCATCACCCAGGAGTTTCTGGAGCGTGCGGCCATGGCGGGCGGCCAGGTTCCGCACTGCTTCCAATGATTCGGCACCGAACAGCTCACGGAGCCGTTCGCTGCGCTCCTTGGGAGCGGCGGTGAGGAGCTGGTCGAACTTGCCCTGCGGGAGCAGCCCGACCCGCAGGAAGGTGTCGTAGCTCATCTGCAGCACCGTCTTGATGCGGTTGTCGACGGCCGTGGCGCCGTCGGTCTCCTCGCCGGTGTCCAGGTTTTTCAGGTGGTGTCGGCCCGCGTTCGGGTTGGTGGCGTGCATGGTGCGGTGGACGCGCCAGTTCTGCCCATCATGGACGAAGGTGAGTTCGACGCTCATGGCCTGTGCGCCGTCGGCGATGAGCTGCCGGGGTTCCCTGGCGTCCCAGGAGCTCTTGCGGAACAGGGCGAAGGCGATGGCGTCGAGCAGGCTGCTCTTTCCGGCGCCGGTGTCGCCGAGGACCGCGACCAGGCTCTTGCCGGTGAAGTCGATGGTGGCCTCGGTGGGGTAGCTGCGGAATCCGGTGAGAGTGAGTGTCATCGGTTTCATCGTGTGGTCTCCGCGTCGGTGGTGTCGATGCCGGTCAGCAGGCTGGAGCGGTCCAGGGTGTCGAGGGGTTGGCCGGAGATGGCCGCGGTCAACAGCGTCTCCTCGCAGCACGGTGCGGGGTCCTCGGGGTCGGGTTCGGCTCGCAGGTGGGCGAAGGCGGCCATGGCGCGGTCCAGGGCCGGGCCGCCGGTGCCGCGGTCGGCGAGGTAGTCGTGCAGCAGATCGTCGATGTCGGGCAGCTCGGTGGTGGAGGTCTGCCGGTCCAGCACGCGGTGGGTTGTGCCGGCACGGCGCTCGTCGATGTCGACGAGCGTCGCCTGGGGCAGCATCTTGGCGAGGGTGGCCGGCAGGGACGGGTCGAAGGTGTCGACGTTCACCACTGCTTTCACCCAGGCGTCCCCGACGCGGGCGGCGCGGTGGGCGATCTGTTCCAGGGTTCCTTCGAGTCGGACCAGGCGGCGGCCTGCGGTGAGCGGTTCGAGTTCGATGCGGGGATTGGTGTCCGGGCCGATCTCAGCGAGTACGACGCTCTTGGTGTCGCCGGTTTCGCCGAAGTCCATCTGCAGGGGGCTGCCGGCGTAGTAGGCGGGGAATCCGGAACGGCCGACGGGTTGGGGTTTGTGGATGTGGCCGAGGGCGCCGTAGGCAACGTCGGGCAGGTCGGTGGCTGCGGCCGCGTACTCGGTGCTCAGGGAGATCTGCCGCTCCGAGTAGGACGGGAGGGCTCCTTCGATGAAGAGGTGGGCGGCGTAGACGAGGACGTCCCGGGGGCCGCGGTGGGCGGTCAGGCGGCGGTAGACCTCGGCTTGGACGGTGCGCATCCGTTCGGCGTAGGTGGCGGTGGTCAGGGCGGGGTCGGCGAAGTAGTAGGTGAAGCGGTTGGGGTGCAGGTAGGGCAGTGCGCCGATGCGCAGGGTGAGCTCCCCGTTCCTGGTGGGGTATTCGGCGAGGAGCAGTCTGTCGGGGCGGGCGTCGGTGGCGAAGCGGACCCGGGTCTTGTCTCCTTCGCGGGCGCCCATGTCGTTGAGGACGTATTCCAGGAACGTCAGGACGTGCGTGGTGTCGTGGTTGCCGGCGACGACGACCACGGGTGCGATCGTGCCGAGGCGGCGCAGTGCCTGTGCCGCGCGGCGCATGTCGTCCAGGCTGGGGCGGGGGCTGTCGAAGAGGTCGCCGCTGTGCACGATCAGGTCGGGGGCGTAGTCCTCGGCGATGGCGATGATTTCGTCCAGGACAGCGTCGACCTCGCTGTCGCGTCGATGGCGACCGATCTGGCGGCCGAGGTGCCAGTCGGAGGTGTGGAATACGCGTCCCATCACGGGTGCCTCCAGTACAACGGCCTGCGGGGCGGCGCGGATTGCGCCGTCGCGGCCGGAGGTTCGGTGACGCCGACTGTACCTCGAATCACAGGAAGAGTCTGGAAAACTCTGGAACTCTGGTACCGTCTGGTACATGAGTGATCCGCTGGACGCCCTGGAGAAGAGCATCGGCACCCTGCGCCGCGCGATCCGCGACGCAGCCGCCGCCGGTGACACCGAACGGGCCGGCGAGCTGCGAATGCAGCTGCGCCGCGCCGAACGGGCCTGGGACGCCCTCGTCGACGCCGGTGAACCGGCCACCGCCCCGCCCAGCCCAGCGCCGCAAGCTGCCCCGGCCGCCCGGGGATCGCAGCTCCCGGCACGCGAACACGTCCACCGCGCCCTGATGCTCCTCGGGGTCCCGGCCGCGCCCAAGCTGATCGTCGACGTGCACGAGGCGTTCTTCCCCGGAGAGCTGTCCACGTCCAAGCTCTCCAGCCTGCGCCGGGACGAGGAACGTTCCTACCGCTCCAGTCCGGGAGCCCGGCCGTACTACCTGTGCCCGGCCCTGGCGCACGACCTGCTGACCCCGGTGCGGGCACTGATCACGATCAGCACCTGGACGCTGGAGCAGCGCGTCATCGGCCCGCTGTCCCCTCGCACGGACTTCCTCAGCGGCGCGATCCGCATCGCCGAAGCGGTGCAGACCTCCGCCGAGTCCGCTGCGGACGGGCCCAGTCCTCAGGCCCTGCGGCTGCTGTGGCGCTTCGCCGTCAACATCCCTGACGCCATGCCGAAGAACGCCTCCGGTCACGAGGGCGCGCTGGATGCGCAGCAGGTGATCGGCGCCGCCCAGGCAGAGCTGGACGTGCATACCGAAACCGACCGTGCCAACCGGGCGGCGGCCGCGCGGCAGGCCCGCAAGTCCCTCAGTGACGACGAGCAGTTGTTCGGCGCGCCCCTGCGGGGCGTGACGCATCTGCGGTCCGCCCGCGCCTGATTTTCATCTCCCCGCATCCTTTTATCCTCCGCAAGGATCTATGAGACCGTGAAAGAACCAGTCGACGACCGCCTCGCCGCACTGCGCGGATCCGCGAAGCGTCTGGACTACAACGCCCGGTCGCTGGCGGCCCTGGAGAACAACCCGCGCTGCACGCTGCGGGCTTTGCTGGACGCCTCCGGCTCCGACAAGGCCGCGATCGCCACACATGTCGGCCACCCCCCGGCATTCGGCCAGTCCTCTTTCGCCATCACCCGCGGCAACGCCTTCGAGGCGATGGTGAAGGCCAACGGCTGCGCGGAGCTCCTGCGCGTCCTGCGCGAGACCCTGGAGCTGACGCTGCCGGAGGTGGGGTACGAGGACCTGAACGACGTCGGCGGCGACGGCCGTTCCAAGGAGCGCCATGAGCGCACCGAGGACGTGCTGCTACGGGCCGCCCGGGGCGAGGGCGACGGCACCTTGTTCGACCACCCGATGCTGTGCCTGCAGATCGGCGGTCACAAGGCGTACCTGGAACCGGACCTGGTGGCCTTCCGCATCGACGGACGCTTCCACGTCGTGGAGATCAAGAGCTTCCCGATCATCGACGAGCAGGCCGCCCCCGCACAGGTACGGGCGGCGACCACGCAGGCGAGCGCGTACATCATCGCGCTGCGTGACCTGCTCGGGCGGGCCGGCATCGGTGAGGAGGCCGTCTCCGACACGATCGTGCTGGTCGCGCCGAAGGACTTCACCAACCGGCCGACCGGGGCGTTCATCGACGCCCGCAAGCAGGTGGCCGCCCTGACGCGTCAGCTGTCCCGCATCGAGCGCATCGGGGACCTGGTGGATCTGCTGCCCGAGGACCTCACCTTCGACCTCGCCCGGGACTCGGAGGACCGGCCCCGGCGCCCGGTCGAGGAGCTGACCGAGGCACTGGACCAGGTCCTCGTGACGTACCGCCCGGACTGCCTGAACCACTGCGAGATGGCGTTCTACTGCCGCTCCCGCGCCCGTGCGGAGGCCTCACTGGATGTCCTCGGGCCGGTGGTGCGCGATCAGTTCGGCGGCATCGACACCTCAACCATGGTCATGGGGCTGGCCCGCGGAGAACTGGCGCCGAGCGAGGACCAGATGGAGATGGCCGCGGCCCTGCGGCACGCCGCACGGCTGCGTGCAGAACTGGAAGACCTCGGGGGTGCGGCATGAGCACGCTGTCGGCGCTGGCACACGTGCAGGCGATGGAATCGATGCAGGCGGTGCCCCTGACCGAGTTCCGGCACCGGCACCTATCTGCCCGGCCGCTGGTGATTATCCCGCTGACCATGGCGGGCGAGGCCGGGGCTCCCCTGGCCGCGATGGTCGGCTCCGCCAAGAGGAACGGGACTCTGCTGATCGTGGCCCAGCCCCGCAACCGCGACCAGAGGTTCGCGTTCGCCGCCGACCTCGGCCGGATCGTGATGGACTACATCGACTCCTTCCGCCAGGACCGCCGCGGGGAAGGCGAGCGTTCCCGGTACACCGACGCGCCGCAGATTCTGGTGCCGAACCCTGGCGGCGTCAAAGCCGTGGCCGACCTGGGCCGCATGTGCCGCTTCCGTGCGACGTCCGGTCCCTACGCGGTGCCGGACGTCGTGCCGGAGCTCGGCATGTGGCTGACGTTCCTGGTCGACAGGGCCGAACAGGCCGGCACCTCCATGCTGCTGCCCGTCACCGCAATGCTCACCGAGCACTGGGCGACCGGCCAGAGCACGCTCGAGGACCAGAACCTCGCCTCCCTGATGGCCTGGATCGCTCCCCCGACGGGCTTGAGCGTCGAGCAGGCCATGGCCGACGCGGAGAACCCGGACGTGTGCCCGCCGGCGGGCCCGTCGACCTCCCCCGAGTTCGACAACCGCGACCTGGCCCCGGCGATCAGAAAATTCGACACGGCTCACACGCTCGGCGGCCCACACACGCTGGCCGCCGCCGAGACCGAACTGCGGGAGCTGATCGCGGGACAGATCCAGCCCACCTGGCGCATGGTGTGGCAGGCCATATCACTGCTGCGCTCCGTGCCCGAGGCACCGCGGACCGCCAAGCGCTTCGAGGGCGACTGCAAGGCCTTCACGGACTACTCCGACTACCGGGACTCCGGCGGCCTTCCGCAGCGCAAGCGGGACACCCCGATCGGCGCGGCCCGGCGGCTGGGCTGGCTGGAGCACACGCTGGCCGAATTCGAGTCCGACATGGCGTTCGACGATCGTTTCGTGCTGGCCGACCGGCGCAGCGCCGGTGAGGCGTTCGCCGGGACGGTCGTGGAGGCCGAACCCGGCCGGACGGTCACCACGGACAAGAACAGGCGGGTGCCGCGGCCGCGTGTCACCGTCCGCACTGATGATCCCGTGCGGCTGGCCGCCAATACCAAGCTGATCAGCCCGTCCATGCCGACTGGCCACAAAGCCGTGATCGTCTCGGCCCTTCCCGACGGCGACACCACACAGGTCACGGTGGAGATCACCGGCGGCATGGGGCGCGGCCGCGTCCCGAAGCAGGGCACCGTGCCGGAGCCGGGCCAGTACGTCGCCTACCTGCCCGATCCGGGGTGGCGCCCGGCACCGCAGTTCCCGGCCTCCGACGCCACCCCGTGGACACACAGTGCAGCCGACGGGGTCGGCACCGATTCCGCCGTTCCCGAGGACGCCGCCGCAGAGGAGTGGGGCAATGAGGACTGACACAGGCACGACGCCCGAACCGGCCGTGCCCGACCCTGCGGCGGCCGCTGCCGCTGCTACCGAGGTGATCCTCGCGGACATGGCTGACGGGCGTCATAGGGCCGTGGTCGTCGACTCCCCGCCGGGCGCCGGCAAGAGCACCCTGGTGGTCCGCGCCGCCCAGGAACTCACCGACAGCGGCGAACGCCCGATCATCGTCGCCCAGACCAATAACCAGGTCGACGACCTGGTCGTGCGCCTGGCCAGGGAGCATCCCTACATCACCGTCGGACGGCTGAGCGCCACCGGCTACAACCCACCCCCGGCCCTGGGCGCCCTGACGAACACCACCGTCGGCCGCACCCTGGCCGACCTGGCCGGCTGCCGGATCATCGTCGCCACCGCCGCCAAGTGGGCCACCATCCGCGATGCCACGTTCGGCTGGGCGATCCTGGATGAGGCCTACCAGATGCGTTCGGACGTGCTGCTGCAGATCGTCGAACGCTTCGAGCGGGGCCTGTTCGTCGGCGACCCCGGCCAGCTGGACCCGTTCACGATCGTCGGTACCGAGCGCTGGATCGGGCTGCCGCACGACCCCACGCAGAACGGCGTCAGCGTCATGCTGGAGCACAACCAGAACATTCCTGTGCACCGGCTGCCAGTGTCCTGGCGCCTGCCGTCCTCGGCCGCACCCACCATCGCCCAGGCGTTCTACCCTTTCACCCACTTCACCGCCGGAACCGGTGAAGACACACGCGCCCTGGAATTCCGCACCGCCGGGCTCGCCCGCGCCGATCTGGACGAGACCCTCGTGCAGGCGTTCACCACCGGCTGGGCCCTGCACGAACTGCCCCGTCGCCATGTCCCACGAACCGACACCCAGACGCTCCAGACCGCCGCCGACCTCGCCGGCAGGCTGCTGGACCGCGGAGCGGTCGCCACCTGCGAGCGCCACCCGGGCGGCCGACCCCTGGAGGCCGGTGACATCGCCGTCGGCGTCGCCCACCGCGACCAGGCCGACCTGGTCCGGGCCGCGCTCGCCCGGACCGGCAGCCCCCGCGCGCGGGGTGTGGCGGTGGACACCGCGAACCGGCTGCAGGGCCGCGAGTTCGAAGTCGTCATCGTCGTGCACCCGTTGTCAGGCCGCCGGGACGCCACGGCCTTCCACCTCGAGGCCGGGCGGCTGTGCGTACTCGCCTCCCGCCACCGACAGGCGTGCATCGTCGTCGCCCGCGAGGGCATCGCCGATCTTCTGGACGGCCACCCCTCGACCGACCCGGTGCACCTGTCCGTGCGCGCCAAGTTCCCGGACGGCTGGGAAGCCAACCAGATCATACTGGACAAACTCGCCCAGCATCGCGTCGCCGCATGACGCCTGCGCGGGCGCCTGTGCCCGGGGTGAAATTCCAGCAGGATTCGCAAATTCATTCGTTTTTCGGGTTTTGTCAGTGCCGGTTTCTACAGTGAGTTCATCTGCCGGGCCCAGAGCGGGACAAATGTTGCGTGCGATCGGAGGGTTGCGTGGATTTCGACCAGGTCACGGCGCTTGTCCGCCATCCGGCATGGGTGCTGCTGCGCGCGGACAACGCCACTTTGGTGCTGTCGTTCTGCGGCACGGTGTTCGTCGATGAGAACGCGCGCAGTGTGCCGGAGACCGTGCTGGAGTCCCGGCTCGACGACCGGCTCTACCTCCTCAACGAGGAAAAGCCCGGCTCGTTTCCCCGGTCCGCCGATGCCTATCTGGCGGAGTGGACGAAGAACAGCTGGTTGCGCAAGTACTACCCGCCGGGGGAGGACGAGGCGCATTTCGACGCGACTGCGGCCCTCGAGAAGGCCGTGGCCTGGGTGCGGGACCTGCCCGCACGTTCGTTCATCGGAACCGAGTCCCGCCTGAACACCATCATCGCGCTCCTGCGGCAGATGGCGTTCGGAGCTGAGACCGATCCGCAGACACGCATCGACGAACTGCGCCGGGAGCGTGACGCGATCGACGCCCAGATCTCTCGGCTGCGCACCGGTGAGGTCGACATGCTGTCCCCGCTCGCACTGCTGGACCGCTACCAGCAGGTGGAGAGCACCGCGGTCGAACTCCTGCGGGACTTCCGTGAAGTGGAGGCCAATCTTCGGGAACTGGACGTACGTCTGCGCCACCAGGTCGCCACCGCCGAGGGCGGGAAGGGAGAGCAACTGGCCGCGTTCCTGCTGGACCGCGACGAGATCGCCCGGTCCGATCAGGGACAGAGCTTCCAGGCGTTCTTCGACTACCTCCTCTCCCCCCGCCGCCAGCAGGAACTACGGGAGCTGCTGCAACAGGTCAACCAACTGCCGCAGTTGGAAGGCAGGGCCAACCAGAGCCTGCTGAAGATCCCCTTCGCCTGGCTGGAGGCGGCCGAGAACACCCAGGACACGGTCCGGCAGCTGACCGAGCAGCTGCGCCGCTTCCTGGTCGACCGTAGCCGAGCAGAGGACCGCCGCGTCCTGGCGCTGGTGCGCTCCATCCAGCGTCACGTCACCGCCTTGGAAGGCCGGGCCGACCTGCCCGGCATGGCGCTGGACGTCCCTCAGGCACATCTGACGCTGCCGATGGAGCGACGGCTGTACATGCCGGTCGAACGCATCGAGCTGGACACCGCCGCGGTGGAGGAATCCGACGACGCGGAGGTGGACATTTCCGAGCTTTTCTCCGGCCTCCACGTCGACACCGAGGCGCTGACCGGTCATGTCCTGGAGGCGGTCGCCGCGAGCCCGAGCGGCCAGGCGAACCTGGCCGCCATCGTCGACGACCACCCGCTGGCCCTGGGACTCGCGGAACTGCTCGCCTACTTCCAGGTGGAGGACCCCGGCCTGGACATGATCGTGGACCCGGACCGCACCGACCTCCTGGTCTACCCGCGCGTCCACGTGCCCGGGCACACGCAGGCGAGAGTGCCGCACGTGACGTTCGTACGCGACGAAGGCGGCACCGCCGCCGGAAAGGCGGAGCATCAGTGAGCGACGCCCTGACCGTCCCCATGGTCCACCTGCTGAAGGCAGGCGTGCTCTATCAGAGCGATGCCCCTGCCGTCTGGGAGCAGATCGTCAGCCAGCAGGCAGCGATCGGCGACTACCTCAGCGTGATCGGCCTCGACGTCGTCATCGACCGCGCCGAGGGCTACGCCTACGTCCGGCAGCAGGATCTCGATTCCCGTGACGACGGCGTCACGGTGCCCCGGCTGGTCACCCGCCACCGGCTCTCATTCCCCGTCAGCCTGATGCTCGTCCTGCTGCGCGGACGACTCGCGGACAGCGACGCCGATTCCGCCGACCCGCGCCTGGTACTCACCCGCGACGACCTGGTCGAGATGATCCGCGGCTTCCTCCCACCGCGCAGCAACGAAGCCCAGCTCGTCGACCAGATCGACGCCCACATCAAGAAACTCGTCGACCTCAAGGCACTGCGCCAGACGAAGCAGACCGGCACCTACGAGGTCCGCCGCCACATCAAGGCCCTGGTCGACGCCCAGGCCCTCAACGACTTCAACGACCTCCTCGCCACCTACCGCGACGCTGCCTCCACCACGGCCAAGGACGACACATGACCCTTACGACCGACCCGGCAGCGCTCATCCCACGGCAAGCAACGACCGCAGAGCCTGCCGGCACGCTCGACATCGGCCCCGGTTACCGGCTCGCCCGCCTGGAGGTGCTCAACTGGGGCACCTTCCACCGCACCACCTGTACCTTCACCATCGACGGGCACTGCGCCCTGCTCACCGGGGGCGTGGGATCGGGCAAGTCCACCCTGGTGGACGCGCTCACCACGCTGCTTCTGCCCGCCCACAAGATCGCCTACAACAAGGCGGCGGGCGCCGACGCCAAGGAGCGTGACCTGCGATCCTACGTCCTCGGCCATCACAAGAACGAGCGCGTCGAGGCCTCCGACACCACACGCCCCGTGGGACTGCGCGACCACACCTCCTACAGCGTGATCCTGGGCGTCTTCACCAACTACGCCCTCGGCACCCACCTCACGCTCGCCCAGGTCTTCTACTGGACCTCCCCAACCAGCACTGGGCAGCCTGAGCGGTTCTACCTCACCGCCGAGGCACCGCTGTCCATCGACACCGACTTCACCGGTTTCGGCACCGACATCACCGACCTGCGCCGGCAGCTGAAACAGCACGGGGCCACCATCCACGGCAGCACATACACCCAGTACGGCAAGGCACTGCTCAGAGGCATGGGCATCCCCAGCCTGCAGGCCCTGGACCTGTTCCACCAGACGGTGTCGATGAAGGCCGTGGGCAGCCTGGACGAGTTCGTCCGCGAGCGGATGCTGGAGCCGTTCGACGCGAAGACGGCCGTCGACAAGATCGTCGCCCACTTCGACGCGCTCACCGCCAGCCACAACGAAGTCGTCAGGGCCCGTCGGATGATCGAGGACCTGACGCCGATCGTGGTGGCATGCAACCGGTACGACACCGCCCAGGGGGAGATCGCCACCCTGGACAGGCGCCGCAGTGCCGTCCCCGCGTTCTTCGCCCAGCACCGCCACCGGCTCCTCACAAGACGTCACACCACACTGATGTCCGGTGCGGCGGAACTGGAGGAACTGCAGTCCACTCGCGAGCGGCATCTGGAGCAGTTGCGCGGGACGGCCGACGGCCTGCGGCGCCGTATCGACGGCGCCGGCGGGGAGAAGCTCATCACCCTGACCGGCCAGATCGAA
This sequence comes from Streptomyces carminius, assembly GCF_002794255.1. Lineage (GTDB taxonomy): Bacteria > Actinomycetota > Actinomycetes > Streptomycetales > Streptomycetaceae > Streptomyces > Streptomyces carminius. The sequence continues at coordinate 13,589 of NZ_PGGW01000043.1, read as the reverse complement.
GAGCTCAGCCGCGAACGCGAGCGCCGCCGCAAGCGCGCCACCGAGTACGGCGCCTGGCTCGCGCAAGCTGGCATGGATCCCGTCACCGACGCCGCCTCCTTCCGCGAGCGGACCGACCAGATCTCCACCGCCCGCTCCCGGGCCGAGGAACAAGAGCAGCAGGCCCGCAGGAAACTCGACGATCTCGCCATCGCACGCCACGAAAACACCACCGCGACCGACGCACTGCGGCGCGAGATCACCAGCCTGCAGCAGCAGCGCTCCAGCATTCCCGCCCAGTTGCTGGCCCTGCGCCGTGAACTCGCCACCGCCACGGGCGTCTCCGACGAGGTCCTGCCATTCGCCGGCGAGCTGATCCAGGTACGCGACGACGAAGCCGAATGGGCCGGTGCCGCCGAGCGCGTACTGCACGGGTTCGCCTTGTCCCTGCTGGTCCCTCACGCCCACTACGACACCGTCTCGGCCTGGGTCAACGGCCGTCACCTGGGCCTCAGACTGGTCTACTACCAGGTTCCCGCCCACACACCCCTCACCACGCTGCCGGACGACCCCACCCTGCTGACCGGCAAACTCCAACTCAAGTCCGGCAGCTGGGCCCGCGACTGGCTCGCCGCGCGGCTGCGCTCGCGTGCCGACTACCTGTGCGCCGACGATCTGGACGCGTTCGTCCGCGCCGCCCGGCCCGCCGTCACCCGGCAGGGCCTTATCAAGGGCGGCGGAGGCCGCCACGAGAAGAACGACGCCCACCGCATCGACGACCGGCGCAACTGGGTGCTGGGCTGGAGCAACCAGGCCAAGCTCGACGCCCTCCTCGCCGAGGCCACCCGCCTCACCCGCGAAAGCGCCGACATCACTACGGCCACCCGGGAACTCGAGAAGCAGCAGCGGGCCCGCGCCGGAATCAGTGCCGCCCTCACCTTGCTGGCCAGCGTCGACACCTACGCGGAGTTCGACTGGCGGAGCACCGTCGCGGACATCGAGCGGTTCGAGCAGCAGAAGTGCGCCCTGGAAGCAAAAGCCGGTCTGGACAAGCTCACCGCGCAGCTCCGGCGGGCCGAGGACGAGATCGTACAGAGCCGGAAGACGTTCACCACGGGGCAGGAGGAGCTGGGCGGCCTGCGCCGCGACGTCCAGCACATCGCCGACCTGCTGGGCAGGACCACCACGTTCCTCGCGCAGTGCAACCTTGACGGCATGGCGGAGCACGAGGAAGCCCTGAGGAAGTTCCTGCCCGCGGCCGACGGTGACGGCGACGGCCTTCTGGAGATGCTGGACGACGCCGAGCGCCGTGCCGAAGCACGTCTGCTGCGCAGCAGCGGCAGCCGCCACGAAGCCCTGCGCCACGCCAGCAGTCAGGCAGCGGGGCTGATGGCCGCCTTCCGCGGCAGGTATCCGGTCCACACCGCCGAGCTGGACAACACCATCGAATCCGCCGATGGCTACCGCGCGTTGCACAGCCGGCTCACCGACGAGGACCTGCCCCGGTTCGAGGAGCAGTTCCTCCTGTACCTGCGCACCAACGTCATCCGCGACATCGCTTCCTTCCAGGCCCATCTCGGCGCTCAGGAGCAGCAGATCCGCGAGCGCATCGACGTGATCAACACCTCGCTGGCCGGTATCGACTACAACCCGGGCCGCTACATCCGGCTCAACGCCGCCCCCACGCCGAACAAGGAGGTCCGCGAGTTCCAGTACGACCTGCGCGCCTGCACCAGCGAAGCGCTCTCGAACGACGCCGATGACGCGTACACCGAAGAGAAGTTCCTCCAAGTCAAGGCGCTTCTCGACCGTTTCAAGGGCCGCCCGGAGCACACCCGTCTCGACAAGGAGTGGACCGTCCGGGTCACCGACGTGCGGCGCTGGTTCGTCTTCTCCGCCAGCGAACTCAACCGCGAGGACGACGCCGAATACGAGGTCCACTCCGACTCCGGCGGCAAGTCCGGCGGCCAAAAGGAGAAACTCGCCTACACCATCCTCGCGGCTTCCCTCGCCTACCAGTTCCGCATCAACCCCACCGCCGCCAAACCCAAGACCTTCCACTTCGTCACCATCGACGAAGCCTTCGGACGCGGTGACGACCCCTCCGCCCACTTCGCCCTCGACCTGTTCCAGCGCCTGGGCCTGCAACTCCTCGTCGTCACCCCGCTCCAGAAACTCCACGTCATCGAGCCCCACGTCACCCGCGTCGGTTATGTCGACCGCCCCGACAAGACCCGCTCCCGCCTGAACAACCTCACCATCGAGGAGTTCCGCGCCCACAAGCAGGCAGCAGCCCAGCAGGCGAACCAGCCCCCGAAGGAGCGGTCGTGACCCCTGCAGAATGGACCCGCCCCGAGCATGTGGTGGAGACCCTGCGCCGCAAGTGGACCAGCGGCCGCTACCTCACCGCCGCCGCGGGCGGTCACCCCTTCGAACCCATCGCGGTGCCCCTCAAGGGCCCCACCGCCGCTGACGCGCTGCAGCACTACGAGCAGGCACTCGCCTGGGCCCAGTGCTGGGCCCCCGACCGGAACCCCCATCTGCGCATCCAGACCAAATCCATCGGAGGCCGCAACGGCATCCCGTCGAACACCGTCCCGGCCCGAGCATGGGTCGATACCCGCGACCGCCTCTGGACGCTGCTCCGCGTCACCACCCAAGTCGACCACTTCCACGCCCTGCACGAGCAGACCGCACGCCAGGTCCCCGGCATCGCACGGTGGATGGCCGACCATCCCATGAAGGTCCTCGCCCACGCTGCAGACTGGCACCGGCTCGTGCGCACCACGTGCTGGATCCGCGACCACGACACCGAGGCGGTCTACCTGCGCGAGATCGACACCCCGGGCGTGGACACCAAGTTCATCGAGACCAACAAAGGGATCCTCGCCGACCTACTCGATTGTGTGCTCCCTGAAAGCCGCGTCAACACCAGCGCACCGAAGAGCGATCTCGTCGCACGGTACGGCTTTCGCACCAAGCCCGTCTACATCCGCCTGCGCTACCTCGGCGCCTCTCCCCTGCCCTTCAGTGAAATCACCGTCCGCGCCGAGGAGCTGGCCAACTGGTCCCTGGGGGTGCGCACCGTCTTCGTCCTCGAGAACGAGATCACCTACCTCTCCCTGCCGCCGGTCCCCGACGCCATCGCCATCCTCGGCTCCGGATACGCCGCCGCCCTGCTGCGTCATCTGCCCTGGCTCGACGATGTCGACCTCTGTTACTGGGGCGACATCGACACCCATGGCTTCGCCATCCTCGATCAGGTCCGAGGACACTTCCCGCACACCACGTCACTGCTTATGGACCGCGCCACCCTCCTCGCCCACGAGCCCCACTGGGGCCAGGAGAAGACACAGGCACGCGGCGGCCTGACACACCTCACCCCCGAGGAGGCCCACCTCGACCGGGACCTGCGGACCGGCGCCTACCGGCCGCACCTGCGCCTGGAGCAGGAGCGCATCGCCATCACCGCCGTGCGAGAGGCTCTGACGCGGCACCAGGGATGACGCCCGAGGCCGCGAACACCGGACGGCCGCGGACCAGGACCGTGGTCGAGGGCGAGGCCACTCCCGCGCCCGGCCGGCCGGGCGGTCCGCGGCTCCCTACGCTCCAGCCTCCGCCCCTATCGGGCCCGCGGCGTACGGGTCACGGCCGAGCTCGACGAACGCGCCCGAATCTTCGTCACCCGCCAGCACTGACCGGCAGCCCGTCGATCAACCCTCTGCAGCCTCTGACGACAACAACCCGCCTCGACGAACGGGAACGGAAGTGACCGATACCTGGAATGGCGAACCGCTGGCAGACGCCAAGAACGTGAACGAGGACATCCACTACCGGATCCACGACGCAGACAGTGGAGCGCTGCTGGGATTCGGCACGGGCCGCGGTGGCGCGCTGGGAGCAGTGGTGGCCCACTGCCGGCGTGTGGAAGACGCCTATCCGGGCTGCCATCTGGTCATCCGCGCCTACGACGGTCCGGCGGGGCCGGCCTTCGACCGCCCGGCAGGACCGTAACGCTTTTACCGCCGTCGCCGGAGTGCGGCCACCGCGAGCCCCCATACCCGTCGGTCTACAGCCCGCTCCGTCGCGGCCGGCGACCGGGCGGGGCAGGGTGGCTGCTCAGGTCGTCATGCGGCGGTGGTAGTCCTCGACCTGCTTTGCCAGGTCGTCTTCGGGAATGCCGGTGAAGGCGCTCATCTGGGCGTAGGACAGGCCGGCCCTGAGTCCGGTCAGCGCGAACTCGTGCAGGGCCTGGTTGATCCGGGCCACGGCGTTGCCGAGGGTGACCATGCCGAGCTCGACACCATCGGCAGCCGGCAGCGTCCCCTCGATCTTCAGCTCCGCCAGGTCGCGCACCTCACTGGTGATCAGGTAGGTGACGAAGCTCGGCATATCGGAGGGGACATTGCCCGCCCAGGCCCGCTCGTGTGGTTCCGGTGAGGTGCCAGCAGCGTACTGGGAGCGGCGATGGGTGATGTACTCCCACGCCCACCGGTAGGAGACGCCAAGCCTGCTGGTGCGAAGACTCAGCTCCTCATACAGCTCGAAGGCCGAGCGGCGTTCGGCAGGCGCCATGGACTGGTCTTCGGCCAGCAGCGCATCCAGAAGCTGACGGGCCTCGCCCAGCTGCTCCTCATCGGCCGGAAGGGAATGCGGCAGCGGCAGCACGGTCGAGATCGCCTCCACGACCGTCTGGCGGGGCACGCCGTGCCGGGCGGCCAGGGACCTCGGCAGCCTGTCGCCGCCGCGGTGGTCGCGGCGGATCACTTCAAAGAGTTCTGTCCCTGGCTCAGCCATCATCTACTCCTGTTTTCCCGCGGTTGGTTGGATTCCTGCACGCCTCATGCTGTCCGGCCGGGTGCTGGTGTGCCGCCTACGTCAGGACGCACGGCGGCTGGCCGCCCGGAACGCGGGGTGGGGGCGGCGAAGTGCCGCTTCGGGTCTGGTGCCTGGTGCTCGTACAGGCCGCAGGCGTGGGCTGCTTCGGTCACAGCCGCGTGGTCCCAGGACCTGAGGTGGGGCGTGGAAGTGTTGTCCGCACGCCCCTCCAGCTGCCCGAAGTGGCGGGCTGCCTCGAGCAAGTCCACTGCCCAGGACGGTGCCCGCGTCTCCCGGCCACGGCCGGTTCGGGCCAGGGAGTCCGTCTGGGCGGCGAAAACCCGCACCGCCAGCGCTGCGGCGTGGACGGGATGGGCGATGCGCGCGTGCAGTCGGTGCGCGAGAAGCGCGGTCGGCTCGTCGGGCTCGGGCGGGAAGCGGCCTGCGGCGGGCAGCGGGAGCACCGCGCGGCCCAGGCGGCGGGCCGCTGCCTCGATGTGGCCGCGGTCGGGCTTACGGCGAGTGGGCAGCAGGAAGCACGGCTCGCTCTCGTGGGGCGGGAACTGCTCACCTGCCTCCCACCACGCGAACCGGTCGGCGGGCGGTGGTGGAGCGGGTGTGGTGAAGGCACGGTGGGCCGCGGACAGGCTGTGCGCCTCTTCGTGCCGGAGGGTGGCGAGCGCGGTGGCGAGAGTGGGCGGGAGTGGGCCGTGGCACAACAGGGTCAGCCGGATTTGGGTGAGTTCGGCCAGGGCGAAGAGGTACTCGAAGTGCCGGGAGCTGATGCGATGGGCCCGGGTGATGATGACGTGACCGGTGCGCAGCGCGAGCATCCAGGCGGCGACCGCGCGCCAGGCGGTCTCGGTGTTGCCGGTCCAGTACGTGCCGTCTTCGCTGCCGGCTGGCGGGAGGTGCTTGCCCGTGCTGCGCAGCAGGTCGTGGGCCAGGGAAGCGGGTGCGCTCGCCACCGGGGTGGGGTGGACGGTGATACGGCCGGCCGCAGGGGTGTGGGCGGCCAGCGCGGCGGCCATGAAGGCGTAGTCGTCGTGAGGATCGTGCACCACGGTGAGCGGGGGCAGGCCGGGGCTGGTCTGGCCGGGTGACCACGTGGGCTTCCACGCGCCGGTGGTGGTCTCGGACACGGCGGCCGTACGCGGGCTCGGCATCATCGTGACCTGGGTGGTGGCGGGTCAGCAGCGGGCACCGGCAAGAGGCTGTCGGTGAAATCTGCGCGGGCTGCGTCGGCGTGGTGGACACGTCGGTGTTGTTCCGGGGCGGCCGCGGCAGGGCGGTGGCCCAGGACTTGGTGGCCGACAGGGCCGGCGGCATCCAGGAGGGGGCGGGCGGCCAGGCCGAGGGCGAACAACACATCCGGGTGGGGAGCGGGCTGTTTCCCGGAAGGGGCAAGCAGGCGTCGGTTGGCTAGGCGCGGGACCTGCTCGGCGGGCAGGGCGGGGGTGAGGCCGCGGGCGGTGCGGTGCAGCAGTCGGGTGAGGGCGGCGGCCTCGCCGGGGGCGAGGGAGGCGGCAGTGTGGCCGGTGTTGTACAGGTTCTGCCGCTGCCCCGGGTCAAGCAGGCCGGGCACGCAGGTCAGGTGGATGGTGGTGTCGGTGTGGACGAGCCGCTGCGGGCTGCTGGGCTGGTCGAGGTGTGCGGCCAGGATACTGGCGGCCCGCTTCAGGCGGTGTGCGCCCCATCCCAGGGCCGAGGCCAGGTCGTCGGGGTGGATGCGGCCGACCTCAAGCAGGGCCGCGTGCAGCACGGTGGCGTGCGTGGCCGCGCCCGGGGCGGAACGGCGGGAGGCGTGCTCGGGGACGCGCAGGAGGGATTCCGGCGAGGTGTTCAGCGCGCGGGCGAGAGCGAGCAAGGCCGCGGCGGGGAGGGTGCGCGGGGTGAGGTGGGCGTCGAAGTCCGCGGTGGGAATGCCAGTCAGCGCAGTCAGGTCCTCGTCGGTGAGCCGGCACTCCATGGCACGTGTCCGCAGGAACATCAGGTCGAACGCGGTCGCGGACGTGTCGCCGGGCGGCGGTGGCTGGTCGGTCACGGACGTAACTCCCCGAGGCGCGGTAGGACGTCGGAGGCGGGCGGCGTGGGAGTGTGCAGGTGCCAGCAGCGGGCAGCGGTGTGCCAGTCGTCCTCGGCGTGGGGGTGGACCAGGGCGGGAACCGGGAGGCCTGCGTCGGCGATGAGGGCCTCGAAGCGTGGCGCGGTGCCGAAGCAGTTCGCGAACAGGCCGTGGGCGTCGGCGGTGCGCGGGGTGCGGCGGCGGAATTCGACCGCGGCGCGCATCAGAGGGCGGGCGCGGGGCGGGACGGCGTACAGATGCCTGGGGCCGGGCGGTTCGCCGATGTTGATCCGCGAGTCGCGGTCGATGGCCACGGTGGTGCCGTCCTCGTCGACGCATCCGATCTGGGTCATCGACAGCAGCGACTTGTCGGTGCCGGTGAACAGCAGGGCGGCCACCGCTGCGGCGCGCAGCGGGTTGGGCAGGCGCACGGTGATCGTGTGCACGGTGCGCGGGGTGAGGGGCACGGTGGTGATGCCGGGCCCCGCGCGGCTGGTGAGGTCGTCGGGCACGTTGAGCAGCACCGAGTGGCTGAGGAAGCCGGCCTGGGCGCCTCGCACGCGGGCCACGGTGTGCTGGGCGCTGGGGCTTGAGACGGTCAGGCGGGCCAGGAACAGCCGCACCGCCTCGGTCTCCTGCAGGGTGAAGGGGGTGGGCTCGGCCGGGCCGTCGGCGGATTCGATGCCGCCGACCGAGGCTGGTGGGAGTGGCAGGGTGCGGGCCAGCCAGGTGCGGGCGGCGGCGTAGCCGGCGCGGTATTGGCCGTCGCTGTGCGCGAAGTCGGTGGTGTTCTGGCGGCGCCAGCAGTCCGCGCGGAACGCGGCCACACCGCTGCGGGGCAGCATGGGCAGCGGGTGGGCGTGATCGTGCGGCGGCGGTCCGATGCGCCGTCCGGTGGCGGCCGGGCCGATCGCCTCGAGAACGGCGGCTGTGCCGCGTACGGTCGCCACGTCCACCAGATGGGCGGCCGTGAGGTGTTCGAGCAGGCGCTGGAAGTCGGTCTGCTCTGGAATGTGGGCCAGGAGCGTGAGGCGGATGCCGGTGTCCGCGCGCCACGCGGCCAGGCGGCGCAGCCGCTCGGTGGTGAGGCGGTGGGCGCGCAGCACGATGACCTCGTCAAGGCCGCAGGCCAGGGTCCAGCAGGTCACCGCCCGCCAGGCCGGGTCGGTGGACATCCGCTCGGAATCTGGACGGGAGAACCCGTCGCGGCCCATGGCGCGCAGTACGTCCAGCGCGAGGTAGGCCGGGCTGGTGGTGTGCGGGGTGGGATCGACGGTGATCCGTCCGCGGGCGGGATCGGCCCACTGGTAGGCGGCCCGGTGCACCGCGTGGTCGTCGTCGCCGTCCAGCAGCAGCCTCACCGGCCACGCCGTCGAGGCCGCTGGCGGCGTGGCGGCCCGCTGGGCGGTGGCGGCAGGGAGCGTGGGTGCGGTCATGGACGCCGCCCGCCGTCGACCCGGTCGGCCACGGCCTGCAGAAGATCCCCATCGGGCTTGCTTGCTCCAGTGGCGGCCAGAGCCCGCTGGGTGTGAAGGGTCAGCACGACCCAGCGGCGCAGACAGCCATCGGCGAGGCGGGCGTCCAGCGCCTTGATGTCGCCCGGCGCGACGCTCTGCCACACAGGGTGCAGCGCGGGAACCGCCTGCGGGACCTGGTCGCGGGTGAGCGGCCAGATGTAGGGCCAGCCGGCACTGCGGGTGGCGAGCATCCGCTGGGCGCGCAAGGAGCGTTCGCTGCGCGTGGATGCGATCAGTACCACGCACAGCCCTTGAGGGAGGTCGTCGTGCAGGAACCGTAGGTACTCGAAGCAGGACGCCGACAGGCGGTGGGCGTCCTCGACCACGACGATCCGCGGCCCCTGCGCGAGGGCACGGCGGATCAGCGTGTCGGCGGCCCCGGGGCCGGCGGGCGCCTCGCCACGGAGGCCAAGTGCACGATGCAAGGCGGCGCGCAGGTCCGCTGGCGCCGGCTGAGCCCGGAAATCCAGCGGCAACAGCTCACCGAGACGGCGGGCTGCGGCGTGGACGGCGAAGGTCTTGCCGACCCCGGCATCGCCCAGTACGCACACGAACCGGCCCTGGGCATAGGCGTCGGTGAGCGCATCGCCCACGGCGAGCATGCCTGGGGTGAGCAGGGTGCGTACGCCTGGGGTGTCGAGGAAGTGCAGGCCGGGTGGGGCCGCGTCCTCCATGACGGCGAAGGGCTCGGCTGCGGCGGCCGCGCCCCAGACGGCCGACGGCACAGGCGGGGGCGGGGTGGTCAGCACCGCTTCAGAGCCCAGTCCACGATGCGGTCGTCGACCTTGTCGGCCTTGAAGTGCTCCATGCCTTTGATCACGTGCTTGGTGACCTTCACCCACTCCCGGAAAGAGCCGAGCGCGTACTGGGTGTCGACCCGCTTCAGCAGCGCCTCCCCTGCGCCCCTCCACACCGGGTGGGAGTCCGGCACGGTCTTGAGGACCTCGTCCTCGGTCATGGCCAGGATCTCCAGGCGGATGTAGATCCGCGAGGCCAGCGCCGGGTCGCTCTGCAGCGTCTCGTACGCCTCCCGGCCGCCGACGAAGAGGATGGCGGGCTTGGGGTCGCAGGTGTCCCACAGCTTGCGCAGGAACTCGAAGTTCTCCCGCCGGTACTGCTGGGCCTCGTCGCACACGATCACATACGGGCGCCGGGGCAGGGTCTCGCGCAGCAGCTTGTCGAACGCGGTCGGCGTACCCGGCATCTTGCAGGACAGGTTCATCTGGTGGAACAGCTCCTCGCGCAGGTCCTTCGGCCCCGGGCGGGAGCGGGCGAAGTCCAGCGGGAGGATCAGATCCGGGTTCATCTCCTGGATCGTGGCCCGGGTACCGAAGCTCTTGCCGAGCCCCGCGTCGCCGTAGATCACCGACATGGCCCGTGATTCAACGGTGTCGACGACGGTGTCCTTGATCTGCAGCAGCGTGTCGGTGGCGACCAGCGACGAGTCCTCAAGGCCAAGGAAAAACTGCGGGCGCAGATCCGGACGGCGCGGTGCGCCCGACTCGGGCGGCGCGGCAGTAGTGGTGGTGGTCATGCGTCCTCCGAAGACGGATCGGCGGGGCCAGTGGCCTGGCCGGGGCGTGTCCAGCCGGCCGGGACGGGTGTCAAGGGCTGATACGGCTCCGCGCGCCGGCGGGGAGCTGCAGGCGCTCGCTGGCTGGGGCCTGCGAGTTCGGCGAGCGCCTCTTCTTTGGTCATGCGGGTTGCCTGGACGGGCAGTTGGGGTTCGGTAGCCGGTAGATAACGGTCGCGTCTGCGCTCACCGGAGCGCTGCAGGGCCCGGCGCAGCTCAGCGCTGTGCTCCTGGCGGTCGGCAAGGACCTTGGCGCGCAGTTCCTCGGTGGCCTCGTCGCTGAGGAACGCCCGGCCCATGTACCGGTCGCCGCGGAAGGTGTACAGGTCGATCTCGTGGCTGTGGTGCGGCATCCACCGCAGCCGCACCTCGACCCCGATGCGACCGACACCGTTCTCGGGCATGTAGCAGCGGCCAGCGAACTCCACCCCGTGACTGGTGATCTTCCGGGGCCGGTGATCGCTCTCCAGCATGAACGCACGCAGCTCGGCCGGGGTGGGCTCGGGCCGGATCTCGGTGGGGTCGGCCAGCCATGCCTCAAGCGGCGTCCACCCGGTGCGCTTGACCACGTGCTTGGTGTTGTGCTCGTGCACCCACTCCCCCAGGCGCTCCACGAATGCCTCGAAGGTCAGCGGCGGGTCCGTCTCGCCGACGCGGCGGCGGTGGTCAAGCAGGGGCGCCTTGGTGTAGCGGGGCAGGTCGGCGAAGAAGCGGGTCATGCTGGTGCGGTTCAGCCGCTCGATACCGCCTTTGTGGCGGGCGTTGCACACCCGGTGCACCGGGACGCCGAGGAGCCCGAAGGCCCGCCGGACGGTCTTGGACAGGAAGTCGGCGCCGCCGTCGACCCGTACAAGCTCCGGCAGTCCCCCGGCCGGCCCGTAAGGATTCTCCCGCAGCACCGACGCCCGCACGGCCGCCAGGACCGAGCCGCGGTGCGCGGAACCGGCGGTGACCGCCCAGCCCATCACATGGCTGGTACCGCGGTCCTCGAACCACGTCACCCACACCTTCGACAGCTTCTTGTCGGGCATCACTACGACAAGCGGGGCCTGCTTGTGGTCACCCTCCCATACCTGGTTCCGGGCCACCGCCGGCCGCTGGAAGGCAGGATCGAAGCCGCGGGCGGCCGGAATACCCTCCCGCAGGCCCACCATAAAACCGGGGTCGAGGTCACGGGCGATGGCGTCGTGCAGCGTCGTCAGACCGATCGGCTTCTCCCCCGCATCCTCGGCCACGCGCACCAAGTGCTCGTGAGCGCGTTTGACGTTGCCCTGGTAGTCGGCGAGAACTTCGATGATCTCGTTGGTGATACGGAACCGGGAGCGTTCCGGCTTCTCCGGGCTGCCGGTCTTCTCAGCGCGCGCCAGCCAGTCCCACACCGTCCTGATGTGTACGTTCAACGCTTCGGAGACCAGCCGCACATGCGCCGTTGTCAACTTCCCCGCCCTGCGCAGCCCCAACAGTTGAGCCACCGCGGCAGGCCGTAACTCATTCCGATGCCGCCCCAAGCCGTCGTCCATGGCCTCCCAGGCATCACTGGTCACCGGAGCCGGCACCCGCGCAGAGCACGAACCGGCAACAGAGCAGTGATCACAGTGTCAGCCTCCGGACAGTCAACAGCCGCCCCACATGGGGCTGTTCAGTAACGCCCGTGACAGGCGTTACTGACATGACACTAGAGCCGACACCCTCGGTAAGCGTCCACGTCGATCACCTGGGCGGGTGACACTGATCCGTTTTGCCTCAGCCCGACCCCTTCGTGCGCTACAGAGCCCACTTCAAAGGAGGTTCGACGAACACTGCACTGGCCGATTCGGGATCACACCACCACTGATTCGGGAAAGCACCACCAAGATCAACCATCTGGAACGTCAACTGAGCAGGACAAACGCGAGTCAGCATCAGTGGTGGGGAAACCCGAACATCCCGGTGGCCTCTTCCCCGAACCTCACATTCCCTCTCGGGCAGTGGCTGGAAAACCTACGGAAAGGCACCATGGTGGTGACCGAATCCCGCGATGCCGCGCTGCGGGAGATCGACCAGTGGTGGAACCCGCCCTGGCCCATCTCCTGGCAGCGGCACCGGGCCGCCCTCGCCTACCTCCTCCACGACGAGACCGGACCGGTCCAGGTACCCCCAGGAGTACGGGCCTGCGGCATCGATGTCGGCACATGGCTACAGCGCCAACTCGCCGGCTGGCCGCGGCTGGAGGACGAGCAGCGGAAACTGCTGCAGAAGCTGGGCGTACAGGCACCGGCCGAGACAGACCATGCACAGCCGGACGCGGCGGCACCGGCCGTGCCCGGCCTGGAAGACCTGGATGCCTTCGGGCGGGGCGTCGCCGCCGCTCGGCAGTTTCTTGACCGCGAAGGGCATCTCGCCGTTCCTCGGCAGCACCAGGAGATCCTGCACCCGGCCGAACCCGACGGCACACCGGTCGAGAACGGCGCGCCGGTGACCGTCCGGCTGGGCGTATGGCTGACCAACCAGAAGGCGCGGAGGGCGGGCCTCACTGTCGAGCGGCGCCAAGCCCTCGCCAACCTCGGACTGGAATGGGCAAAATAAGCCCAACAGTCGCCCCGAAAGGCGACCACCACACGGGCCTTCGTGGCGGCCTCGGTGGCGGTCCGGTCGTTGCGATCCTCGGTCGTCCCAGAGAGCAACCGCCACTGAGGCTGGTGACAACGCGGATGACGCCGGGTGGGTGGTTGCGATCCTCATCGCCCCGGAGGGCGACCGCCACTCACGGGTATACGGTAGCCGTCCATCGGGCCGCCGGCGTCGCGATCCTCGGTCACCACAGAGGGCAACCGCCACCCTGCCCCAGCTCGCCCAGCGCGGCGGCCAGAGCAAGGTTGCGATCCTCGGCCACCCCGCAGGACGACCGCCACCCGCAGATGGCGGCCAGCCGGGACGTCGATGCCGTGGAGGTTGCGATCCTCGGCCACCCTGGAGGGCGACCGCCACAGCTGGAGATCACCGAGGGCGGCGTGGTGCGCATGGCATTGCGATCCTCGGCCAAAACGGCATCCGGCTGCGGCTACCAGCGTTGAGGCGACGCGGAGGAGGCACCCGCACACCATGCCCGGCACACCGCCGACCAGCGCGCCAGTCGCCCGAGCCGACCTCACCAGACCCCGGGCCCCTGGAGGTCCGGGGCCTCGTTGGCGGCCGTCCTCCGGGGCGGCCGCGGATCCAGGGTCCGTGTCGTGTGCTCGCGAAGTTCCGGGGAGGCGGTGACGGTGCCGACCTCCGGGCATCCGGCCCGAACCGGATGGCCGCGTCCGGGAAGCACGCAGTGGCTGACGGAGGCACCGGGAAACGGTCTTCGGCAGGACCGGCGTGGCGGGTGTGTCATGGTGCTCGCATGACGTGGAACGGTGAGGAGTACCAGGCTCGGTTCGACCGCATCGCCGCCCAGGGGAAGGATGTCCACGGTGAGGCCGCGCTGGTCCGTTCCTTCGCGCCGGCCACGGTCCTCGACGCGGGCTGCGGCACCGGACGGGTGGCCGCCGAACTGGCCCGCCACGGAATCACCGTGGTGGGCGTGGATGTCGACGAGTCGATGCTCGCCACCGCCCGGCGCCGGGCGCCGGAGATCCGCTGGCACCGGCGCGACCTGGTGGGACTCGATCTC
>NZ_PGGW01000042.1 GCF_002794255.1 Streptomyces carminius | reverse complement strand
CCGGTGTTTCCGGGGGTGGATGCGGCGTGGAATTCTCCGGGGTCTGGCAGCAGGAGAAGCGGGAGTGGTGGGAGCGGGAGTGGCAGGCGGCGTACTCCTGTTCTGGTGGCTTTCGACCGGTTCGGTGATGCGCGGGAGGTTTCCTGGGCGGAGGTTGAGTCGTCGGCGTGGTTTGCGGAGTTGCATCCGGCGCATCGTGAGCGGTTGCGGGGTGTGGAGGACTACACGCCGATCGCGGATGCGGTGGAGGAGACGCGCAACACGGTGGCGGCCGCGGTGGACGGTGGTGCGGGGCCGGAGGATGTGACGCTGCTGGCGGACCTGTACCGGTTGCGGCGCAATGTGACCGCGTACGACCCGGTGTTGTTGTCGTCCCTGGAGCGTGGTGTGGAGGCCGTGCTGGGGGCGGGGCGTGCGAGGTTGGTGCGCGGTTCGGTGACGGGGTTCGGCCGTCATGTGCCGTACACGGATCTGGTGGTTCCGCATCCGGGTCCGTGGGCGCGGGACCGCGGTCCCTCGGGGCTGGCGTACAGCCTGGAGTATGTGCTGGGGCATCACAGCACCGCGCACATTTTGCTGGACAACGAGGTCTCCGCGGCGGAGAACAGTCAGTCGGTTCAGTTGCTGGCCGGGATCGAGGAGGTCAACAGGCGGTACCGGGATGTGCCGGGGTATGTGCCGCTGCGGGCGTATGCGTCTTCTCCGGTGACGCAGTCGCGGGGGGACCGCTACGGCAGGGTGCATGACTACACCGAGCTCGGTGGTGTCCGGTTGCGGATTCGGCATCAGCCTCCGTACCGGCTGGTCACCGTCACCCGCGGGCACAGTCTTCCCGCCGCGGGCAGCACGGCGGCGGCACCCACCACCGTCACCACAAGCTCGTCGTATTCCACGGCGTATCCCGCCTACCCCACGGCCTCCGCGTCCTCCTCCACCACCACGGCGTCTGCCTATCCAAGCTATTCCGCGACCTCCACCTATCCCATGTACTCGACGTACTCGACGGGGTCGAGGAACTCGGGGCGTTCGGGCGGTACCGCCTACCCTGCCTACTCCACCGGCGGGTCCTCCCGGGGCCCGGTCTTCCCCGGCGCGAACGCCGCCTGGAACTCCCCGGACCCGCAGGGAACCGCCCCCGCGGAGCCGCTGCCGCCGCGGCACCCGCGGTTCGCTGAGTACTACACCACGGAGGACTGGGCACAGCGCGGCGAGCACTACGAACGCAACATCGGGAAGGTCCTGGCAGCCGATCCCGAGACGATGAAGGCGGCCAGGGCCGTGATCGCGCGCCTGCACACCGCTTTGGAAGATGTCCACGGCACGGACTCGGCGGATCGCGCGTTCGTCCCCGACCCCATGGTGGACGCGAACGACCACCTGGAACACCTGATGGACCCGTCGGACGGCGCCACATTGGACGAGCTGATGGTGGCCATCGCCAACGCGGCCTGGCGCAACCCCCTCGACGGTGCCGTCACCCTGAGCAAGTTGTGGGCCGCCCACCCGCATCTGAACCCCCGGGGCGTGCCTCTGGCTCCGGGCAACGGCTCCCGGTACACCGACGAGGAGATCGAGAAGTACCGCGCTCGCGGCTTGGTGATGACCGACGGTCCCGCCGACGAGGTGGAGTGGCTGCTACGTGTCCATCAGGCGCTCGATCCGGAGAACTCGCCCCCGCTGTGGTTCCTTGACGCACTGTCGGGGTGGCTGCTCGACCATCCCGACCCCCGTCGGCGCAGGTCGCTGGTGGAGATCTACCAGGCCTCCCACCAGGCCGGGGTGCGCGATGAGGGTATGCCTCGTGACATGGCCGTGCTGGACGGCGCAGATGTGTACGGACTGGTCGATTCCCTGATCGAGCCGCGTAAACGCCTGAGCGGCCTTCCGAAGTTCGCGCGGCCTTCACTCACCGAGCGTGATCTGGCGCTGCCGCACCGGGCGATGTACGCCGAGCGGATGGCGAAGTGGTTGACACCGGAGGTGACCGGTGACGGCTGGGCCATGGTCTCGGTCGTGGAGCTGGCTGATCTGAAGAAACCGAGCGGGCGTTACGGCTATCTCGTTCCGTCACCGGACCCGGACGTCCAGGTGCCCGGTGAAACCACCAGAGACAGCCGCCGCAGGGCGGGACGGTCCTCGGCACTGCGCCATCCGTACCCGGACCTGCTCAAGAACAACGTCTCCGAGGAGTTGCTGCCGTCGCTGTATCTGAGCGAGGCGGACTACCGGCTGCTCGACGAGGCGTTCTCCGGCGTGACCGTGAACATGGGATCGCTCCGGCGGACGCTGCGGGAGGTGGTGGACGAGGCTTTCGCCGCCGATGGCAACGGTCTGTGGTTCTCCATGCCGTTGTTGTTGCGGCGCGATGACGCCTTCCGCGCTCTCCTCAGGGAGGCACTGGCGGTACCGGAGGACGCGCCGGACCGTGGTGCGTGGCTGGAGCGGTTGCGCGGGCGGCTCAACGCACGGGCCCAGGAACTGGCGGGAGAGTTGGCCGCCGAGCTGCCCGAGCACCGTGAGATGGCCATCGAGGCGGTCAGCCGGCTGCCCAAGGAACTGGCCACCGCGTGGTGGACCACGCTGGAAGGTGACCTGACCGGATCTCCCGTTCCGGGACAGAAGATCGCGGTTGGGGCGTTGCGGCAGGTCACCACCGTGCGGGAGCGTGTTCTCCGGGATGCCGGGAGGCTGGCCCGGCGTGGCCGGGGACGTCCGGTGGTGTGGCAGGTCGCCAAGTCGGCCGCGCACGACAGGACTCTCTTCGCGGACGCCCCGTTCACCCAGCGGCTTGTGTACGCGGAACCGACCGAGTTCACGGTTCGGTCGGTGAAAGTCGTCCGCCACCGGGGCAAGAACGGGGAGGTCTATGAGTATCTGCGCGTGAAGCTGGAGGAATCGCCGTCGGCTCTGCCGCGCGAGGCTTGGCAGCACGAGGTGATCTTCCGCAGGCTGTCCCATCCGCGGACCGGTCAGCTCGTCAGCTACAGCGCCCACAACACCTGGGAGATGGCCTGGCCCCTACGGGCCACCATTCTGGACAGACCCTTCTACCAGCGGCAGAGTCGGGACAACGAGAACGGTGTCGTCGAGGACACCTTCGTGGACGCCCAGCCCGTCCCCTGGAACGGCCGGCCACTGGTGATCAACACGCACAGCACCGGCCGGCACATCGACGGGGGCGACAGGTACGGGCGCCGACGGTACACACCGGCCGAGCACGGACTGTTCATCAAACGGCTTCTGGATTCCCGGCACCCCGGCGAGAAATTCGCCCTCCTCCTCGCCGAGTGCCGCATTGCCAGCAGGCACCGGGATGTGGAGCCGGCCGCTCAGACGGTGACCGACAACAGCGGGCAGGAGATCGTCTACGGCGGCGGCACGACGGTGTCCCTCATACCGAGGAGTAACTCCCAAGGTGGCTTCGCTTCGTTGGCCCTGACCGCAGGCCCGAACGATCCGCCTGCCACACAGGTGAAGTTCGAGCCGTTCAGGCCCAAGCCGCTTACCGCCCACGACACCGACGCGGCCGCCGCGGCCCGCTCGGCGACACGGGACCTGCCCGGGTACGCCGATGGTTTCACATACTTGTATGCCACAGCGGAGTGGGACACGGCCGCGTTGCGGTTCGAAAGCGCACTGGGCCGGGCGATGGCCGCCAACCGGCATCTGGTCGACGCCGCGCGCCGAGCGGTGGAACGGTTCCACCAGTTCTTCCTCGACATCAACGGCGACGACGCGGACGCTGCCGCCCGGCAGTTCTTCCCGTCCGCCGGGCCCGAGGGGCCCTCCCCGCTGGAGCGGATGGAGCGGCTGCTGGACCCGGGCTCCGGCGCGACGCTGCCGGAGCTGATGCAGGCGCTGTACGCCACCGCTCGTGACCGTCTCAACGGCTTCACCGACATACCGGTGGCCCCTTCCGACAAGAAGGCGCGGACACTGCGGGAGCGCGGCGTTCCCACGACCCACGAAGTGCTGGTACCCGTCATCAGGCTGTTGCTGGACTACGACGGCCTCGACGGGGTCGGTGACGCCGAACTGCGGGAGCTGACCGCCGCACTGATGGGCTGGCTGCTGCCGGACAACCGCTACCGCCTGTTCGACATCCTCCAGCAGGCCAAGAGGGCCGGTGTCTCCGCCACCCCCACCGAGCGGGCTCTGTCACAGGCCGACGGGGCGCAGTTGTACCGGTGGGCGCTGGACAATCTGCCGTTGGGGCAGACGCCCGGCTACCTCGAAAGCGATCTGCGGCTGCCGCACCACCAGGTCTACGCCGAGCGCCACCAGGACCTCGCCGAGCTGATGCGGTCCGCCGAACCCGGTCAGGTGCCGGCGGCGCGGCAAAGCCCGCACCCGGCGTACGACATCGCGCTGGGCCTGCTGGCCGGGCCGGACGGGCGCCTGCTGGACGAGCGGTTCACCGGCGTCGACCCGCGGACGGGCCGGACATTGCTGGCCGGGGAACTGCGCACGCTGGTCGACCGTGCTCTGGACGGCCGGGGCTCTCATCCGTACCTGCTGCTGCGGGACGCCCGCTTCCGGGCCCTCGTCGACGCCGTGGAGAACGCGCGCAGCCGCGGGGAGGACGATCGGACACACCGCGAGGACATACACCGGCGTGCGCGGGAGCTGGCCGGGGACATCCTGCGGGAGATTCCCGCACACCTGAACATGGCCATGAACGCCCTGGAGCTGCTGCCGCCGGTGAACGGCCCGGTCTGGGTGGTTCTGCGACAGCCCACCGCCGCGGAAACCGACTCGTCCTCGGAGCTCGGAGCCGTCACGCTTCCGCCGTTCGCCGAGGTTCACCTCAGCGAGCGGTCGGCGATGGATGCACTGTCGGAGGAAATCGGGACGCCCCGCCCGGGGGACGTGCTCGTCGAGGTGGAGCACTCCACCGCCCGTGACATCTCGTCCGTCCTGCCCGCTCACTCCCAGCCTCGGGCCCGCTACCTCCACGGCGCCGACCTGGATGTCATCCCCGGCGGGGTACGCGGCGGGACGGAGCGTCTCACAGCCGTCGAGACCGGGCCGACGTCCGCACCGAGGCCCCTGCCCTTCACCGACCTGCCCACCACCCCCACCGCCACGGACACCGACTGGTACGCCGACGTCGTGCTGCGCGAGGTGCGGGTGGACGACCACGTGCTCAAGGCATCCGTCAGTCCGCAGAACTGGCAGCGGTTCGAATCCGCCTACAGTGGCGTGCTCGGTATGCGCAGCTATCTGCAACGGGCCGTGGACCCTGAGACGAAGAAGCCCACGAGCCATCCCTTGCCGATGCCCAGCACCAACGGGCCCACGCTCTTCTTCGTCGCCCGCGGTGTCGCCGGCGGGTTCGAGATGACCCTGTCGGGGGACCGCACCCGCACAGACGACGGCGGGTTCCTCGCCCATCTGGCCAAGGACGCGGCCCAGGAGGGCTTCACCCAGATCGTGGTCCTGGCCAACCCGCTGGACAATCCCGGCGGCCCGGTTCCCTCTCAAGCCGGGGCCCGGACCCTTCCGGCCGTCCACGCCTCCGGGCTGCCCGTCCACGACCACTCCGGGCAGTACGTCATCACCCCGCCCGTCACGGCCCCGCCCCCCCGGGGCCCCGCCCCCGCTCGGCTCCACCTGCTGCCGAACGCCGACGGACAGTCCACCGCTTTTACCGTCACCCACCCGCCTCAGCAGCGATCCGACTCCTCCGGTACCGGTCAGGGGCCGCAGGATCCGGTGTTTCCGGGGGTGGATGCGGCGTGGAATTCTCCGGGGTCTGGCAGCAGGAGAAGCGGGAGTGGTGGGAGCGGGAGTGGCAGGCGGCGTACTCCTGTTCTGGTGGCTTTCGACCGGTTCGGTGATGCGCGGGAGGTTTCCTGGGCGGAGGTTGAGTCGTCGGCGTGGTTTGCGGAGTTGCATCCGGCGCATCGTGAGCGGTTGCGGGGTGTGGAGGACTACACGCCGATCGCGGATGCGGTGGAGGAGACGCGCAACACGGTGGCGGCCGCGGTGGACGGTGGTGCGGGGCCGGAGGATGTGACGCTGCTGGCGGACCTGTACCGGTTGCGGCGCAATGTGACCGCGTACGACCCGGTGTTGTTGTCGTCCCTGGAGCGTGGTGTGGAGGCCGTGCTGGGGGCGGGGCGTGCGAGGTTGGTGCGCGGTTCGGTGACGGGGTTCGGCCGTCATGTGCCGTACACGGATCTGGTGGTTCCGCATCCGGGTCCGTGGGCGCGGGACCGCGGTCCCTCGGGGCTGGCGTACAGCCTGGAGTATGTGCTGGGGCATCACAGCACCGCGCACATTTTGCTGGACAACGAGGTCTCCGCGGCGGAGAACAGTCAGTCGGTTCAGTTGCTGGCCGGGATCGAGGAGGTCAACAGGCGGTACCGGGATGTGCCGGGGTATGTGCCGCTGCGGGCGTATGCGTCTTCTCCGGTGACGCAGTCGCGGGGGGACCGCTACGGCAGGGTGCATGACTACACCGAGCTCGGTGGTGTCCGGTTGCGGATTCGGCATCAGCCTCCGTACCGGCTGGTCACCGTCACCCGCGGGCACAGTCTTCCCGCCGCGGGCAGCACGGCGGCGGCACCCACCACCGTCACCACAAGCTCGTCGTATTCCACGGCGTATCCCGCCTACCCCACGGCCTCCGCGTCCTCCTCCACCACCACGGCGTCTGCCTATCCAAGCTATTCCGCGACCTCCACCTATCCCATGTACTCGACGTACTCGACGGGGTCGAGGAACTCGGGGCGTTCGGGCGGTACCGCCTACCCTGCCTACTCCACCGGCGGGTCCTCCCGGGGCCCGGTCTTCCCCGGCGCGAACGCCGCCTGGAACTCCCCGGAC
>NZ_PGGW01000041.1 GCF_002794255.1 Streptomyces carminius | reverse complement strand
CCCCGGGTTCCGATGGTGGTGGGTCGGGTCCGGTGTTGGTGGCGTTCGATGAGTCGGGTGAGGGGCGGGAGGTCACTTGGGCGGAGGTCGTCTCGTCGCCGTGGTTCGCGGAGCTGTCTGACGAGCATCGTGAGCGGTTGCGGGGTGTGGAGGAGTACACGCCGGTCGCGGATGCTCTGGAGCAGACGCGTAACACGGTGGTGGCCGCGGTGGACGGCGGTGCGGGGCCGGAGGATGTGGGGCTGCTGGCGGATCTGCATGGGCTGCGGGGGAATGTCACCGCGTTCGATCCGGTGATGCTGCCGTTCCTCGGTCAGCAGGTGGAGTCGGTGCTCGGGTCGGGGAACGCGGTGTTGAGGGACAGCTCGGTGACCGACTTCGGGCACCATGTGCCGTACACCGATGTGGTGGTCCCGCATCCGGGTCCGTGGGCGCGGGATCGTGGTGTTTCGGGGCTGGCGCACAGTCTTGAGTTCGTGCTGGGGCATCACAGCACGGCGCACATCCTGCTGGACAACGAGGACGCGTCCGCCGAGCACAGCCAGTCGGCTCGGTTGCTCGCGGAGATCGAGGCGATCAACGAGGCCAACCGGAGCGCTCCGGAATATGTGCCGCTGCAGGTGTCCCTGGATGCTCCGGCGGTCGAGGTGGGAAGGGACGACCGCGGCAGGGTGCAGGAGTTCACCGAGCTCGGTGGTGTCCGGTTGCGGATCCGGCATCAGCCTCCGTACCGGCTGGTCACCGTCACCCGCGGGCACGACCTGCCCGGCCCGGGCACCGAGCCGGCGCCCGCGGCCACCGACACCATCGACACTCCCGGTGAGACCTCCGGGGTGCCGGTGTTTCCGGGGGTGGATGCGGCGTGGAATTCTCCGGGGTCTGGCAGCAGGAGAAGCGGGAGTGGTGGGAGCGGGAGTGGCAGGCGGCGTACTCCTGTTCTGGTGGCTTTCGACCGGTTCGGTGATGCGCGGGAGGTTTCCTGGGCGGAGGTTGAGTCGTCGGCGTGGTTTGCGGAGTTGCATCCGGCGCATCGTGAGCGGTTGCGGGGTGTGGAGGACTACACGCCGATCGCGGATGCGGTGGAGGAGACGCGCAACACGGTGGCGGCCGCGGTGGACGGTGGTGCGGGGCCGGAGGATGTGACGCTGCTGGCGGACCTGTACCGGTTGCGGCGCAATGTGACCGCGTACGACCCGGTGTTGTTGTCGTCCCTGGAGCGTGGTGTGGAGGCCGTGCTGGGGGCGGGGCGTGCGAGGTTGGTGCGCGGTTCGGTGACGGGGTTCGGCCGTCATGTGCCGTACACGGATCTGGTGGTTCCGCATCCGGGTCCGTGGGCGCGGGACCGCGGTCCCTCGGGGCTGGCGTACAGCCTGGAGTATGTGCTGGGGCATCACAGCACCGCGCACATTTTGCTGGACAACGAGGTCTCCGCGGCGGAGAACAGTCAGTCGGTTCAGTTGCTGGCCGGGATCGAGGAGGTCAACAGGCGGTACCGGGATGTGCCGGGGTATGTGCCGCTGCGGGCGTATGCGTCTTCTCCGGTGACGCAGTCGCGGGGGGACCGCTACGGCAGGGTGCATGACTACACCGAGCTCGGTGGTGTCCGGTTGCGGATTCGGCATCAGCCTCCGTACCGGCTGGTCACCGTCACCCGCGGGCACAGTCTTCCCGCCGCGGGCAGCACGGCGGCGGCACCCACCACCGTCACCACAAGCTCGTCGTATTCCACGGCGTATCCCGCCTACCCCACGGCCTCCGCGTCCTCCTCCACCACCACGGCGTCTGCCTATCCAAGCTATTCCGCGACCTCCACCTATCCCATGTACTCGACGTACTCGACGGGGTCGAGGAACTCGGGGCGTTCGGGCGGTACCGCCTACCCTGCCTACTCCACCGGCGGGTCCTCCCGGGGCCCGGTCTTCCCCGGCGCGAACGCCGCCTGGAACTCCCCGGAC
>NZ_PGGW01000040.1 GCF_002794255.1 Streptomyces carminius | reverse complement strand
GGCCAGATATGGAAGCCCTGTGAGGGGTGGAGTTGACTGGTACTAATAGGCCGAGGACTTGTCCATGGCTGCTTGCGTCCACTGTGCGGGTTCTGAGACCGCGACCTGTTCCCCCGTGTTCGGGGGCTGGTTTGATGTGAGGTTTCATCGTGTTTCGGTGGTCATGGCGGAGGGGAAACGCCCGGTTACATTTCGAACCCGGAAGCTAAGCTCTTCAGCGCCGATGGTACTGCATGGGGGACCGTGTGGGAGAGTAGGACGCCGCCGAACAAATCGTGTGGGAAAGCCCCGCGGGCCCTTTGGGCCCGGCGGGGCTTTCTCGCGTTCCGGGGTGTTCCGGAGCCGTCTGCGGAGAGCCGGTTTTCGGTTGTGGCCGCCGACCGGCGAAGTGAATGCCGGTGAAGGTGAAGTGGTGGATTGAATTGGGGCGGGCGAGGCCGTCAGGCCGGGAAGCGGCGGACGAACCGGCGCTGCCAGGGAGTTTCGACGGCCCGCCGGGAGTAGCGCTCCCGGACGTAGGCGACCGCCTCCCGGGCCGGTACCCCGTCCAGGACGGCGAGGCAGGCCAGTGCCGTACCGGTCCGCCCGTACCCGCCGCCGCAGGCGAGCTCGACACGTTCGGCGGCGGCACGCTCCCATGCCTCCCGCAGTGCCTCGGCGGCGGCCGTACGGTCGGAGGGCAGCCGGAAGTCGGGCCAGCGGACCCACCGTGACTCCCAGTCGACGGCGGGCGGTTCCGCACCCAGCAGGTACAGCGCGAAGGCGGGCCGCGGCCCCTCCGGAAGAGGGCGCCGCAGACCGCGCCCGCGGACCAGCCGGCCCGAGGGCAGGCGCAGTACGCCCGCCGCGGCGGGGTCCCAGGTGCGGCCGGGGACGCCGGCGGGAGCGCCGTGCCGCCCGGAGGCGCCGGTCACGGCACGGGCCTCGACGGGGTCGGTCCGGCCTCGGCGAGCCGCGGCCACCAGACGCGCGCCTGGTCCTCGGAGCGCAGCAGCGCCAGGGTGGGCATGCCCACCGTCTCACCGGAGGTCAGAAGCTCGGGGAGCTGGGGGATGGGGGCCACCGACGCGACGTTGTCGAGGACGAGGGTGAGTGGTGGGTCGAGCCGGCCGGCGGATGACCCTGCGGCCATGCGGCGGCCGTGCTCGACCACGCTTGCGGTGAGGGCGGTGAGGAGCGGCATCGTGCCGGGGGCACGGCGCGGGTCCTCGACGGACTCGCCCATCACATAGAGCGTTCCCCCTTCGGCGGCAAACGATTCCAGGGCGGCCGAATCCGTGCGCGGCGCGGTGCAGGCGTTGCGCACGTGCAGTTGGGAGAGGGACGCGAGAGCGCCGCGGACGAGGCGGACGGCGGCGTCCCTGCGCTCCGGGTGGGCGATCAGGGTGGCCTCCAGCTCGCCCGCCGCGCCGGACGCCGCCCTCGGGTGCGTCCGCAGGATGTGAACGGCCTCGGTCGATGAGCCCGCGGTGGCCGAGGCCCAGCGGTGTACCTGGCGGAACGGCTCGCCGGCGACGGCGGCGGCGTGGAGCCAGCAGCCCAGCAGGGTCTCGGCGGCGCTGTGGGTGGTCGCCTCGGAGCGGGCGGGACTGCGCACGGGGGCGAGCAGGGCGGCGGCGCGGGAGGCGGCGGTACGGCGCTCCTCGCAGCCCTGGTGGGGTGACCAGCGCAGCCGGGCGGGCGCGTCGGTGAGTTGGCCGGGGTCGTAGAGGAGGACGGGGCCCAGTTTGGCGCGGGCTCCCACGGTGTCCGCCCACAGGGCGGGGTCGGCGGTGACGACGAGGGCGGGACCGGGGGCGGCCCGCAGGGCGTCGGCGGCCCGGTCGGCGTGCTCGCGGCCGTGGCCGTACACCACGCCGGCGGGCGGCCCGGCGAACGCCTCGGGCACGGGGCGCGCCCGTACGGCGGGCTCGGGGGCCGGGGGAGCAGAAGGGGCAGGAGGAGGCGCCGGGGACGGCGGTCCGGGCGGCGCCGCGGGGATGGGGACCTCGTGGTGGGGCGGTTCCGGGGACGGTGCGGCGCGGGGGGCGGACACGGCCGCGGCCGGCGCCTCCTCCACCGGGCCGCGCCGGGCGTTCGCGCGGCGGGCCGCGCGTACCGCGCGCCAGCGGGCGACGGTGCCGGCGGTGAAGACCGCCAGAACGGTCAGGACCATCAGTTCGCCGATGAGGACGCCCCAGAACAGGCCGGGCCCCGGCAGGGCCTCAGCCGGGGCGTCGGGCCAGGCGGCGGCCAGGTCGGACGGTTCGGCGAGCAGGGCGCGCATGGCCGGCGGGGTGCGGGTGAAGGTGGTGCCCGGCGGCCAGGCGCCGTGGGCCAGGAGTCCGGCCAGCCCGGTCGCGGTCCAGCAGGCGGTGGTGACGGCGAGCAGGAAGCCCAGCAGGCCCAGCAGCAGTCCGTCCGGGATGCCGCGCTGGGAGGAGGAGGGCGTGGTGCCGCCGCCGTTCCCCGGTGCTCTGCCGTGGCCGTGCGGCACCGTCAGGCCACCGTCTCGTCGGCGTGCGCGAGCCGCTCCATCTCCGCGGCTCGGGAAGCGGTCTCGGCCTCGAACTCGTCGGCCACGGTGTCCTCCAGGGGTACGGGGGCGGCGGAGTCCATCGAGTCTGCCGGGTCCGCCGAGGATTCCGTCATGGCGCGGTCGGTGAAGACCAGCGGCTTCTCCGCCTCGGTGATCAGGTGCTTGACGACCTGTACGTTGCCGTTGACGTCCCAGACGGCGATGCCGGGCGAGAGGGTGGGGATGATCTCCACGGCCCAGCGGGGCAGCCCGAGCACCTTTCCGGTGGCGCGGGCCTCGTCGGCCTTCTGGGCGTAGATCGTGCGGGTCGAGGCCATCTTGAGGATGGCCGCGGCCTCCCGGGCCGCGGCGCCGTCCACCACGTCGGAGAGGTGGTGGACGACCGCGACGAAGGACAGGCCTAGCCGTCGCCCGAACTTCAGCAGCCGCTGGAAGAGCTGGGCGACGAACGGGCTGTTGATGATGTGCCAGGCCTCCTCGACCAGGAAGATGCGCTTCTTCCGGTCGGGGCGGATCCAGGTGTGCTCCAGCCAGACGCCGACGATCGCCATCAGGATCGGCATGGCGATGGAGTTGCGGTCGATGTGGGAGAGGTCGAAGACGATCAGGGGCGCGTCGAGGTCGATGCCCACCGTCGTCGGGCCGTCGAACATGCCGCGCAGGTCGCCGTCGACCAGCCGGTCCAGGACGAGTGCCACGTCCAGGCCCCAGGCGCGGACGTCCTCCAGGGCGACGTTCATAGCCTCGGCCGACTCCGGCTCGGGGTGGCGCAGCTGCTCGACTATGTCGGTCAGGACGGGCTGGCGGCCGGTGACGGTCCCGTTGACGTAGGAGTGGGCCACCTTCAGGGCGAAGCCGGCGCGCTCGTCGAGGCCGTGCCCCATGGCGACCTCGATGATGGTGCGCAGCAGGGCGAGCTGGCCGGTGGTGGTGATGGACGGGTCCAGCGGGTTGAGGCGGATGCCCTGGTCGAGCGCGGCCATCGGGTCGAGGCGGATGGGGGTGACGCCCATCTGCTCGGCGATCAGGTTCCACTCGCCGACGCCGTCCTCGCCCTGCGCGTCCAGGACGACGACCTGGCGGTCGCGGAAGCGGAGCTGGCGCAGGATGTAGGTCTTCTCCAGCGCCGACTTGCCGTTGCCGGACTCGCCGAGCACCAGCCAGTGCGGGGCCGGGAGCTGCTGGCCGTAGAGCTGGAAGGGGTCGTAGATGTATCCCTTGCCGCTGTAGACCTCGCGGCCGATGATCACCCCGGAGTCGCCGAGGCCGGGGGCGGCGGTGGGCAGGTAGACGGCCTGGGCCTGGCCCGTGGAGGTGCGCACGGGCAGCCGGGTGGTCTCCGTCTTCCCGAAGAGGAGACCGGTGAAGGCGTCGGTGACGGCGGTCAGCGGATCGAACGCGGTCATGTGGTCACGCCTCCTCAGCGGCGGATGCCGGTCGCGAACGGCAGGGTGTTCACGAACGCGCGGTGATGCTCGCGGTCGCACCACTCCAGCTTCAAGTAGCTCTTTCCGGCCGATGCCCGGATCGTGCGCTTGTCACGCGCCAGGGCGTCGGGGTTGCGGGAGGAGACGGTGAGGTAGCCGACGAGGTTGACGCCCGCCGCTCCGGAGGCCAGGTCCTCGCCGCGCTGGTCGATGCGGCTGTGGGCGGCCACGTCGCGCGGGTCCACGGTGCGGTTCATCTTCGCGGCGCGGCTGGCCTCGGCGGCGTCGTTGGTCTTCTCCGTCAGCATCCGCTCGATGGCGACCTCGGTCGGTTCCAGGTCCATGCAGACGGCCACGGTGCGGATCACGTCCGGGGTGTGGACCAGCAGCGGGGCCAGGAAGTTGACGCCGACCGGGGTCATCGGCCACTCCTTGACCCAGGCGGTGGCGTGGCACCAGGGGGCGCGGGTGGCCGACTCGCGGGTCTTGGCCTGCAGGTACGTCGGCTCGGACGCGTCCAGCTCGGCGGGCCAGGCGTTGCGCCGGGTCATGGCCTGGATGTGGTCGATGGGGTGGTCCGGGTCGTACATGGAGTGGATCAGCGACGACATCCGGGCCTGGCCCAGCGGCTGCCGCACCCGGATGTCGGCCTCGGTGAGGCGGGCGCAGATGTCGGTGAGCTCGCGGGCTATGACGACGGCCAGGCCCTCGTCGCGGGTGAGCCGGCGGCCGGTGGCCGAGCGGGTGGCCTTGGCGATCGCGGCGGACTCGGCGGCCAGGTCGCGGCTGTGGTGCATGCAGGCCACCAGGTAGGCGCGGTGCTGCTCGCTGGAGGTGGAGACCATCGACAGCAGTTGCTCGTAGGAGTCCTTCAACCAGGGAGCGGCCCGCTCGTCGCCGCGCTGCGCGACGTCCTTGGCGTGGGCGTCGGGGTCGGCGGGGAGGGTGCGGGCGAGCATCTGGAGGCGGGTGACGAAGCCGTCGCCGTTGGCCACGTGCTTGAGCAGGGTGCCGAAGCGGTCGACGAGGGCCTCCTGGTCCTCGCTGTCGCGCAGGCCCACGCCCGGTCCCTCGATCTCGATGGCGGCGGTGACGGTGCGCCGGTCGGCGTGGAGCAGGACGGCGATCTCGTCGGGGCCGAAGGGCGCGGACAGCCAGGTGACGCGGCCGACCCCGGGGGGCGGCGGGATGTCCACCTCGGAGCCGTCCAGCCGGACGCCGGCCTCGGCGGCGGTCGAGCGGTAGGCGGTGCCGTGCCGCAGCAGCCTGCGGTAACTGCGGTTGATCTCGAACCACTTGTAGTACGTCCGCCCGCGGTAGGGCACGTACACCGCGGCCAGCGCGAGCATCGGGAAGCCGACCAGCATGACGATGCGCAGGGTCAGCTGGGGGACGAGGAGTCCGCTCATCATGCCCAGGAAGGCGCCCGCGACGATCAGCGCGATCTCGCCCGTCTCCCGGTTCCTGCCGACGACGGCGTTGGGACGGGCGCGGCCGATCAGATACGTGCGGCGCGGTGCGACGGTGTGGGACGGGGTCGTCACCCGCGATCACCTCCGGTACGAGGGCTGGTGGAGCCGCCTGTGCCGCGGGGCGGGGGCGGTGCTGCGGGCCGGGCGGGCTGGGAGGCGGGCGCCTGGGTGCCGCGGGAGGCGTGTGCGGCGACGCCTCCGGAGACGGGGTTGGCGGGTCTGGGCGTGCCCCCGGACGGGCCGCCGCCGCCCTCCGCGCCGCCGCGTGCGCTGTGGGTGTTGATGCCCTGGCGGAGCATGGCGGCGGGGGAGGAGACGACGGCGGCGGCCGTACGGGAGGCCGGGTCGGCGCTGGCGTTGCGCTGGCGCACGATCTCGTCGCCGAAGCCGGGGACGAAGCGGTAGATCATCGCGCTGGCGAAGATGGCGAGCAGGATGATCGCCAGTCCGGAGACGATCGCGGAGAAGGAGTCGGGGCCCTCGTCGCCGGCCAGCGCCCCGGCCAGGCCGAGGACGATCACGACGACCGGTTTGACGAGGATCACCGCGATCATGATGCCCGCCCAGCGGCGTACGTGGCCCCACATGTTCTTGTCGACGAGCCCGGCGTAGACGACCGTCCCCAGCAGGGCGCCGACGTACAGCAGGGCGGCGCGGATGACGAGCTCCAGCCACAGCACGCCGGCGGCGAGGACGGAGACCAGGGAGACGACGATCAGCATGATCGGTCCGCCGCCGATGTCGTCGCCCTTCTTGAGCGCCTCGGAGAAGGCGCCGAAGAAGGCGTCGTTGTCGGCGCCGGTGCCGGCGGCGATCGCGTCGGTGACGGCGTCGGTCGCGGTGACCAGGGTGTAGAGGAGCAGCGGGGTGAAGGCGGAGGCCAGCACCGTCAGCCACAGGAAGCCGATGGCCTCGGTGAGGGCCTCGGTGAGCGGGATGCCGCGGATGGCGCGCTTGGCGACGGCCAGCAGCCACAGGACCAGGGTGAGGATCGTCGAGGCGGCGAAGACGACGGCGTACTGGCGCAGGAAGGCCGGGTTGGTGAAGTCGACGGTGGCGGTGGCGGAGACCGCCTCGGAGAGCTTGGTGACGATCCAGGCGGCGGCGTCTGCGCAGCCCCGGGCGAGGGAGGCCAGGGGGTCCAGGGTGGTGGACAGGGGTTCGTTGGTGCCACCGCCGCCGGAGCCGCCGCCCTCGCCCTCGCAGTACTCCCGCGCGGCGCCGCCGATCTCCGCGCACGGATCCTCGCTCGGCTCGTCACCCGGCGGCGACGGTGTCGGGTCCGCGGTCGCGCGGGCGGCCAGCCAGAGCCCGCCTGCCTGCACCCCCGCGAGGAGCGCGGCGAGCGACAGGGCGCGGCGGCGGCGGTCAGCGCGCATAGGTGAACCCTCCGTACTCCTCGACGGCCTTGCTGATGTCCTCGGCGCTGGCGGCCCGGTCGTCCCCCGGCACGGGGGCGGGTCCGTCCTGCTGGGAGTCGCCGGTGATCTTCCAGTCGGAGCCGGTCCAGCGCAGTTCGAAGGTCCAGGTCTTCCAGGCCGTGGTGACGGGGACGGTGGAGTCCTCGCCCGCCATGCCGATGAGGCTCGTGTACCAGACCTCGACGGTGGCGCCGCCGTCCGCGTACTCCGCCACCCTGGTGCCCACCGGGATGGCGCGTGAGACGAAGGTCATGCCCGCGGGGGCCTCGCCCTGCGGGGTGAGGCCCAGCCGTTTGAGGAAGTCCGGGGAGTAGGCCTCGTCCTGGCGCTCCTTCAGCCGGGCGGCGGCCTCGGGGGTGTAGAGGTTGTCGACGATCCGGTGCCGTTCCGCGGTGTTGAACATGCCCGTTCCGCCCAGCGCCACCGCGTAGTTGGCCGCGGCGCTCTGCGCGCCCTGCTCGGTCTCGGGGAAGCCGGCGGGGATGCCGCCCACCCGGGTGCCGACGGGGCGTTCGCCGGTGGGGGCGGTGGGCGGTGCTGCGCGCCCGTCGTCCCGGCGGCCGTCCGACGGGCCGTCACCGCCCCTGGTGGCGATGGCCAGTGCGGCTATCAGCAGGGCGACGACGCCTACCACGGTCAGCATGCTGCGGCCCACCCGGACCGGCTGCCGCCGGGGATCGTCGTAGGCGTCGACGACGTCTTCCTCGGGGAGGCGGGTACGCGTGCGGACGCGGCCGCCCGCCCCGGGGCCGGGACGCCGCTCGTCGCCGTACCCGCCGTCACCGCCGATGCTCATCGCCGTATGCCCTCTCGGTCGCCCGGTCGCCGCCCGGTTGGCGTGCCGCTCCCTCCACGACGGTAACGCCGCCCCGGCGGTTGTGGGGTCCGTGCGTACGGGATCGCCTCCGCACGGTGACCGGCGCGTTCGCGGTGCCGGTGGCGGTGCGGAGGGCGTACGCCGGGGCCCGGGAGGGGCGGGCCGTGGACTGGTGCATGGCTGGGGGTCTTCTTCCGGTGTGGGCGGTGGCGGCCGTACGGGGGCACGGCGGGGCGCCCGGGCCGCCTCGGCGGCCGCGTGCACCGTCGCGCCTGCCACGGTGGCGTGGCAGGTCTCACATGAGGTCGTCCGGTCCGCCGCCGACCGGGCACGGCCCGGGCTCCTGGCCCCGCGGGCACGCGGTACTGCCCTGCCGGGCAGGCGGACCGGGAGCCGGGGCGGGAGTTCGGGAGGACCGTGGTCGGGGGAGGGCCGGAGGAGGGGGACGGGGCGGGGCGGCGCTACACGGCCATTCCGTAGACGATCGTGAAGACCGTGCCGAGCGATCCGATGATGAAGACGCCGGTCAGTCCGGCCACGATCAGGCCCTTGCCCTGCTCCGCGCTGAAGGTGTCGCGCAGCGCCGTGGCGCCGATGCGCTGCTTGGCGGCGCCCCAGATGGCGATGCCCAGGCAGAGGAGGATGGCCACGGCCATCACGACCTCGATCATCACCCGGGCCTCGTTGCCCAGGGATCCGAACGGGCCCCAGTCGGGGGCGATTCCGCCGATGATGGTGTTGATGTCGCCCTTGTCGGCCGCATAAAACATGATGTGTTCACCGCCCCGGTGGGTTGTTGGAAGACGCTTCCCTATGGATTCTGACACGGTCGCGGTCGAATCGGCAGTGAACCGGGTTCCGGTGAGGGAGGGTTGAGGGATGCGGAAGGCGTGGGTGGCCGTCGGGGTCGGCTTCGGACTCGTCATGTGCTTCATGGCGCTGCTCGTCGTCGGTACGTACAGCGCCGCTTCCAGCCTCTTCGGCGGCCGCGGGGGGACCGTCGCACTGGCGAAGAACGCGGTGCCGGCGGCGTACGCGCCCCTGGTGGCGCGGTGGGGCAACGAGTGCCCGGAGCTCAACCCGGCGCTGTTGGCGGCCCAGC
This sequence comes from Streptomyces carminius, assembly GCF_002794255.1. Classification (GTDB taxonomy): domain Bacteria; phylum Actinomycetota; class Actinomycetes; order Streptomycetales; family Streptomycetaceae; genus Streptomyces; species Streptomyces carminius. Next base: position 204,196 of record NZ_PGGW01000040.1, on the reverse strand, counting down.
TCTTCCAGGAGAGCGGCTGGAACCCCGGTGCGCAAAGCCCCGCCGCGGCCCAGGGCATAGCCCAGTTCATCCCGGGCACCTGGGCGACGCACGGCGTCGACGGGGACGGCGACGGGGACCGGGACGTGTGGGACCCCGCGGACGCGATCCCCGCGGCGGCGAAGTACGACTGCGCGCTGGCGGAACAGCTCAGGGGCGTACCCGGCGATCCGACGGACAACATGCTGGCCGCCTACAACGCTGGCCCGTATGCGGTGGTCAAGTACGACGGTGTGCCCCCCTACCGGGAGACGCGGAACTACGTACAGGTCATCCGGAAGATGGAGAAGAGCTTCGCCGCGCCCGCCGGGCGGCTGTCCCCGACGAAGCAGGCGGCCGGCGCGATCGACTTCGCGCAGAAGAAGCTCGGGACCCCGTACCTGTGGGGTGGTGACGGAACGCCGGAGGACGGCGGGCGGTTCGACTGCTCGGGGCTGACGAAGGCGGCGTACGCGAGTGTGGGGATCGAGCTGCCGCGTGTCGCCAACGACCAGTGGAACACCGGCCCGCACCCGAAGCGGAACGAACTGCTCCCCGGCGACCTGGTGTTCTTCGCCCATGATCTGAACGACTCGAGGTCGATCCACCATGTGGGGATCTACGTGGGCGGTGGCTATATGATCGACGCGCCGTACACCGGGGCCACGATCCGTTTCGACCCGATCGACAGCCCCGACTACTTCGGGGCTACCAGGCCGACGGCCTGAGGCGGGCGCCGGGACGGAGCCGGTCCCGGACCGGCGGACGGATCACCCTCCGATAACGCCCGGGTGGCCGTTCGGTGGAGGTTGGAACGTGCGGCCCGGACAGGGCGTTGTCCTGTCCGGACAGGGCATTCCGCTACCACGGGGGTCGGCAGCGACGAGTGAAGGGCAGCATCGGATGGACGAATGGGACAATCCTGACGTCGGGCTGCTCTACGACATCAACGGATTGGCCAGGGAGGCCCCCGGTTGGGCCGACCACCTGATGGAGTACGTCGGCGAGTACGGCACCGTCGTGGCGCTGATGGTGCTCGGCCTGTGGGCCTGGTGGACGGCGCGGCGCCGGCCGGACGCGGTGGCGTCGGTGGCCGGGCTGGTCTGGGCGCCGGTGGCCGCCGGGGTGGCGTTGCTGGTGAACGTGCCGATCCGGGGCTTCGTGGAGCGCCCCAGACCCTTCCTGACCCATGACGGGCTCGAGGTGCTGGTGGCCGGCAAGACCGACTTCTCGTTCGTCAGCGACCACGCGACCCTGGCGATGGCGCTCGCCGTCGGCATCTTCATGGTGAACCGGAAGCTGGGGACCCTCGGCATCCTGGTGGCGGTGTTCGCGGGTTTCTGCCGGATCTACATGGGGGTGCACTACCCCACCGACGTGATCGGCGGGCTGGCACTGGGCACGGCCGTGACGCTGCTGCTGGCCCCCGTGGCGCTGGCGCTGCTGACCCCGCTGCTGCGCGCGGTGGCCGCCTCCCGGGCCGGAGTGCTGGTGCGGACTCCGGAGGTGGCCGCGCAGGACGCGGCGGCGGAACAGCGGGAGTACGACCGCGGCCTGGCGGCCTGACAGCCGCCCCCGGTCCTCCCGGCCCCACCCGTCCCCTCCCTGCCCTTTCCCGGGCCCCGGTCGGCGTTCCCGGCCGGGGCCCGGGCCGTTCCCGGACCGCGCCGCCCGCGGGCCCGGTCAGCCCTCCGTGTGGGCGGCCGCGTCCGCGCGGGCCCGCCCCCGGGCGCGCCGGGCGGGGCCCCGCCAGCCGCAACTGCAGACCGCGTTGCAGAACGGGCCCGTCTCCGTGGTGGAGGTGCGGTGCGGCTCCGGCGCTGCCGGCCGCTCCGCGGAGCCCTCCCCGCCGTCCCCCCAGGTGTCCTCCCACTGCACCCGGCCACGGTACCGGCCGTGACGGCTGATGGTGGGCGTCGTTGAACGGATCGAGTGGTGAGACGCGGTCCTGGGGGTCGGCAGACGATGGTGACGCGGCGCGGCCGGAGGAGCGGGGCCGTCGGGGCCGCCGTGCTCTGCGCCGGGACGGTGCTGGCGGTACTGGCGACACCGGCCACCACCGGGTGCTCCGCACCGGACGCCGCCGTCGGCGCGGCCGCCGGCGAGCCGGCCGCGGCCGAGGCGCGGGCCGCCGTACGGGAGGCCGCCGGGGTGCTGGCGAGATCGGGCACCTCCCGGGCGCACACCCGGGTGGAGACGGACAGCGGAGGCACCCGCGTCGTCATCCGGGGCACGGGCGCCTTCGACTACGGGACGCGGACCGGGCTGCTGCGGGTGGTGCCGCCGGCCGCCCCGGCGGTGCCCGCCACCGGGGCGGACCGGCGCCGGCCGATCGTGGCCCTGGTCACGCCAGGGGCCCTCTACCTGAGGAACCGGGGCGCCGGGGTTCCCGCCGGCAAGTGGGTGCGGGTGGACGCCGCCACGCTGCCCGACGGGAACCTGGTCACGGGCGGCGCCACCGACCCGATCACCGCCGCCGAGCTGCTGCGCGGTGCGAGGTCGGTCTCGTTCCGGGGCGAGGAGCGGCTGCACGGGGAGACGGTGCGGCACTACCGCGGCACCGTGGACCTCGCGGCGGCGGCCAGGGCGGCGCGGCCGCCCTGGCGGGGCCGGCTGGCCGCGGCCGTGGCGGGGCTCTCCCGCCGTACGGTGCCCTTCGATGCGTACGTCGACGGTCGGGGACGGCTGCGGAAGATCCGGCAGCACTTCGCCCTCCCGTCCGCGGCGGGCGGTCCGGGCGGCTCGGGCGGAGCGGGCGGAGCGGTCCGGCAGGAGGTCTCGGTGGTGTCGACGACGACGCTGTACGGGTTCGGGGTGCCGGTGGAGATCGCCCTGCCCGGGCCGGGGGACATCCACACCGGCCGGATCGCCGCGCCGTAGCCGCGGTACGCCGGCGGGCCGGGCCGGCACCGGAGCCGTAGCCGATGACGGTGGCGTTAAATGGCCCGGACGTGCCATGCCCGGAAGGCGCGCTCCTTCCTACCCTGGAGAGCGGACGCGTGAGAGGGGAGCTGTGAGGAGGTGGTGCGGGTGTCCGGGAAGATCGGCGGTCCCCTGGTCCAGGACCACGTGGCCCTCGCCGAGATCGAGCTCTACGGCGAGCTGATGATCGCCGCCTCGGCCGCGGCCGAGGACCGGCTCAGTTCCGCGCGCATCGACGAGGTGCTCCGGGTCGGATCCGACCCGGCGGGCCGGGGCGCCCGCGAGAAGGCCCGTCCGGCCGTGTGACGGCCGGTACCGGCCCGCGTGGCCCGCACCGGCCCGCGTCTCCCCCGCCGGACCGCGCGCGCCGCGCGCGGTCAGGTGCGCAGCAGCCGGGCGATGGCGGCCGTGGCCTCCTCCACCTTGGCGTCGATCCCCTCGCCGCCCTCGGCCGCGGCGTGGGCCACGCAGTGGCGCAGGTGCTCCTCCAGCAGTTGGAGGGCGAACGACTGCAGGGCCTTGGTGGAGGCCGAGACCTGGGTGAGTATGTCGATGCAGTAGACGTCCTCCTCGACCATGCGCTGCAGACCGCGGATCTGCCCCTCGATCCGGCGCAGCCGCTTGAGGTGGGCCTCCTTCTCCTTGGCGTAGCCGTGCGGACCGTGGACGGTCTCGGGACGGGTCTCGGCGGTCGTCATACGGTCCTCCCGTGAGCGGTGCGGGGGAATACCCCCGCTGGGTATATTGTACCGAATCCCCCTTTCCGGAGGGATCTTCGCGGCGGATCCCGGGTGCTAGGGGCGCGCCTCGATGGGTAACACTGAAGGACGCCGGTCCGCTGTGACTGGTTGATGCCCCTTGCATCATCGAGACCGACAACCATGCACCCCGAGGAATCCCAGTGCGCTTTCGTCTGACCCCCAGGGAGACGAGCTTCTACGACATGTTCGCCGCGTCCGCGGACAACATCGTCACCGGTTCGAAGCTCCTCATGGAGATGCTCGGGGCGGACCCCGCGGCACGGGCCGAGATCTCGGAGCGCATGCGTGCGGCCGAGCACGCCGGCGACGACGCCACCCACGCGATCTTCCACCAGCTGAACTCCTCGTTCATCACGCCGTTCGACCGCGAGGACATCTACCGGCTCGCGTCGTCGCTCGACGACATCATGGACTTCATGGAGGAGGCCGTCGACCTGGTCGTCCTCTACCAGGTCGACGAACTGCCGCGCGGGGTCGACCAGCAGATCGAGGTCCTGGCCAGGGCCGCCGAGCTGACCGCCGAGGCGATGCCGAACCTGCGGACGATGACCAACCTCACCGAGTACTGGATCGAGGTCAACCGGCTGGAGAACCAGGCCGACCAGATCCACCGCAAGCTGCTGGCCCATCTGTTCAACGGCAAGTACGACGCCATCGAGGTGCTGAAGCTCAAGCAGATCGTGGACGTACTGGAGGAGGCGGCCGACGCCTTCGAGCACGTGGCGAACACGGTGGAGACCATCGCGGTCAAGGAGTCCTGAAGCACGTGGACACCTTCGCGCTCGTCCTGACCATCGGGGTCGCGCTCTTCTTCACCTACACCAACGGCTTCCACGACTCCGCGAACGCCATCGCCACCTCGGTGTCCACCCGCGCGCTCACCCCGCGGGCGGCCCTGGTGATGGCCGCGGTGATGAACCTGGCCGGCGCCTTCCTGGGCAGCGGGGTCGCCAAGACCGTCAGCGAGGGGATCATCGAGACCCCGGACGGCCGGAGCGGCATGGGCATCCTGTTCGCCGCGCTGGTCGGTGCGATCACCTGGAACCTGATCACCTGGTACTTCGGCCTGCCGTCCTCCTCCTCGCACGCCCTGTTCGGCGGCATGGTGGGGGCGGCGCTGGCGGGCGGCACCACGGTGTACTGGTCGGGCGTGCTGGAGAAGATCGTCATCCCGATGTTCATCTCGCCGGTCGTCGGGCTGCTGCTCGGCTACCTGGTGATGGTGGTCATCATGTGGCTCTTCCGCAGGTCCAACCCGCACCGCGCCAAGCGTGGCTTCCGCATCGCGCAGACGGTGTCGGCGGCGGGCATGGCGCTCGGCCACGGTCTGCAGGACGCCCAGAAGACGATGGGCATCGTGGTGCTGGCCCTGGTGATCGCGGACGTCCAGGACCACGGCGAGATCCCGATCTGGGTGAAGGTCTCCTGCGCGGTGATGCTGTCGCTGGGCACCTACGCCGGCGGCTGGCGGATCATGCGGACGCTGGGGCGCCGGATCATCGAGCTGGACCCGCCGCAGGGGTTCGCCGCCGAGACGACGGCGGCCTCGGTGATGTACACGGCGTCGTTCGTGTTCCACGCGCCGATCTCGACCACCCATGTGATCACCTCCGCGATCATGGGTGTGGGCGCCACGAAGCGGGTGAGCGCGGTGCGCTGGGGGGTCGCCAAGAACATCGTGCTCGGCTGGTTCATCACGATGCCGGCCGCTGCCGCGGTGGCGGGGCTGAGCTACTGGGCGGTGTGGGTGGTAGCGGGGTGAGGGCGCGCCCGGTGGGTCCGGGCGGTTCTGGAAAGACCTGAACGCGGGCCTGGACACGGACCTGGGCAAGGGTGCGCCCGCCCCCCGGAACCGGGGGGCGGGCGTCTCGTCTTGCGGTGGCACCGCCATGCAGCACCGCAGACGGCCGGCCGAGCCGTTCGGGCTGATCAGCCGAAGCGGCCCGAGATGTAGTCCTCGGTGGCCTGCACCGAGGGGTTGGAGAAGATGCGCTCGGTGTCGTCGATCTCCACCAGCTTGCCGGGCTCGCCGACCGCGGACAGGTTGAAGAACGCGGTGCGGTCCGAGACGCGCGCGGCCTGCTGCATGTTGTGGGTGACGATGACGATCGTGAAGCGCTCCTTCAGATCGTTGATCAGGTCCTCGATGGCGAGGGTGGAGATCGGGTCGAGTGCGGAGCACGGCTCGTCCATCAGCAGCACCTGCGGCTCGACCGCGATGGCGCGGGCGATGCACAGCCGCTGCTGCTGGCCGCCGGAGAGGCCGGAACCGGGCTTGTTGAGGCGGTCCTTGACCTCGTTCCAGAGGTTGGCGCCCCTGAGGGACTTCTCGACGACGTCGTCCAGCTCCGACTTCTTGTAGGAGCCGTTGAGCCGCAGGCCCGCCGCCACGTTGTCGTAGATCGACATCGTCGGGAACGGGTTCGGCCGCTGGAAGACCATGCCGATCGTGCGGCGCACGGAGACCGGGTCGACCCCGCTGCCGTACAGGTCCTCGTGGTCGAGCAGCACCTTGCCCTCGACGCGCCCGCCGGGGGTGACCTCGTGCATGCGGTTGAGGGTGCGCAGGAAGGTGGACTTGCCGCAGCCGGACGGGCCGATGAAGGCGGTCACGGAGCGGGGCTCGACGGCCATCGAGATGTCCTCGATGGCCTTGTGGGAGCCGTAGTAGGCGGTGAGGCCGCTGACGTCGATGCGCTTGGCCATGGGAATCACTTCTCTTCCGCGTGTGCGGCCGGGTCAGCGGCCGGTCTTCGGGGCCTTCCAGCGGGCTATGCCGCGGGCCACCATGTTCAGGATCATCACGAAGGCGATCAGCACCAGGGCCGCGCCCCAGGCGCGGTCGTAGGAGGCCTCGTTGCCGTTCGCCCACTGTTCGTAGACGTAGTAGGGCAGGGAGGACTGGGCGCCCTCGAAGGGGTTGTTGTTGATCGACTGGGCGCCGAACACCAGCAGCAGGATCGGCGCGGTCTCACCGGCGATACGGGCCACCGCGAGCATCACGCCCGTGGTGATGCCGCCGATCGCGGTGGGCAGCACGACCTTGAGGATGGTGCGCCACTTGGGCACGCCCAGTGCCAGGGAGGCCTCGCGCAGCTCGTTCGGGACGAGCTTGAGCATCTCCTCGGTGGAGCGCACGACGATCGGCACCATCAGGATGGCCAGCGCCATGGCGCCGGCGAAGCCGGAGTAGCCGAAGTCGAGGATGATGATCCAGAAGGACAGGATGAACAGGCCGGCGACGATCGAGGGAATGCCGGTCATGACGTCGACGAAGAAGGTGACGGCCTTGGCGAGCCTGCCGGTGCCGTACTCGACCAGGTAGATCGCGGTGAACAGGCCGACGGGCGCCGCCATCAGGGTGGCGATGCCGACCTGCTCCATGGTGCCGATGAGCGCGTGGTAGATGCCGCCGCCCGGCTGGAGGGTGATCACACCGCTCATCGAGTGGGTGAGGAAGTAGCCGTCCACCACCTTGGCGCCGCGGGCCACCGTCTCCCAGATCAGGGAGGCCAACGGGAGCGCGGCCAGCAGGAAGCTGACCCACACCAGGCTGGTGACCAGCCGGTCCTTGGCCTGGCGCTCGCCCTCGACGGCCGTGGTGAGGGCGTAGGTGGCCGCCACGAAGAAGACCGCGGCGATCAGACCCCACTGGATGCGGCTGTCCAGCCCGAACACCAGGCCGGCCCCGACGCCGACACCGGTGGAGAGCAGGCCCAGGCCGAGGGGGGCCCAGCGCGGCAGGCGGGGCTGCTTGAGAGTACGGCCGCCGGGGGGCGGCACGGTGACCGGAGGCTTGTCCATGACTGTGTTGCTCATCAGGCGTTGGCCCCCGAGTACTCCTTGCGGCGCGCGATGATCAGACGTGCGGCGCCGTTCACCAGCAGGGTGATGACGAACAGGACGAGGCCGGAGGCGATCAGCGCGTCCCGGCCGATGTCGCCGGCCTCCTTGAAGCCCGCGGCGATGTTCTGCGCGAAGGTGCCGCCGCCGGGGTTGAGGAGGCTGGCGTTGATCAGGAAGTTGGGGGAGAGGACGGTGGCCACCGCCATCGTCTCACCGAGGGCCCGGCCCAGACCGAGCATCGACGCGCTGATCACGCCGGAACGGCCGAACGGCAGGACGGCCATCCTGACGACCTCCCACCGGGTGGCGCCGAGCGCGAGCGCGGCCTCCTCCTGCATCTTCGGGGACTGCTTGAAGACCTCGCGGCTGACGTTGGTGACGATCGGCAGGATCATGATCGCCAGCAGGATGCCCACGGTGAACAGCGAGCGCGGGGCGCCGCCGTTGTAGGCGAAGATCCCGGTCCAGCCGAGGTACTCGTCGAGCCAGGTGTACAGGCCGGTCAGGTGCGGCACCAGGAACAGGGCGCCCCACAGGCCGTAGATGATGCTGGGGACGGCGGCGAGCAGGTCGACGGTGTACGCCAGCGGGGTGGCGAGCCTGCGCGGTGCGTAGTGCGAGATGAACAGCGCGATGCCGACGGCCACCGGGACCGCGAGGACCATCGCGATGATCGAGCTGACGACCGTGCCGTAGGCCAGGACCGCGATGCCGAAGACCGGCGGGTTGGCGTTGGCGCTCCACTCGAAGGTGGTGAGGAAGTTCCCCTCGTTCTCGGCGAGGGCGACCAGGGCGCGCCAGGTGAGGAAGACCGCGATGGCGGCCATGACCACCAGCAGCGCGATGCCCGAGCCCTTGGACAGGCCCAGGAAGACGCGGTCGCCCGGCCTCCTGACCGGCCCCCCGGGTGGCGCCTTCGTTGGATCGACGGAAGCAGTGGGTGCTATATCCATTTCTTCTCCGGTCTGGTGCGGGGTGTCGGCCCCTGGCGGCGGTGCACCGGATGGATCTCGTGCGGACGGAACTGCGGGGGGTGGCGTACGGGCGTACGGCCGGGCGGCCGGTCCCGCTGGTGCGGGGCCGGCCGCCTCGGACGTCAGGAGAGGGTGTCGATGGTGCTGCGGACCTTGGTGATGATCTCGTCGGGGATCGGGGCGTAGCCGGCGTCGGCGAGCGCGCCCTGGCCGTCCTCGCTGGCCGCGTAGGTCAGGAAGGACTTGGTCAGCTCCAGGGACTCCTTGTCGTTGCCCTTGTCGCAGACGATCTCGTAGGTCACCAGGACGATCGGGTAGGCGCCCTCGGCCTTGGTGGCGTAGTCCAGCTCCATGGCCAGGTCGCTGCCCTCGCCGACGACCTGGCCCGCGGCGATCGCCGCGGAGGCGTTCTCGACGGTGGCCTCGACCGGCTCGGCGGCCCCGGTGTCGAGCTTCACGGTCGGGATGCCGTTGCCGTCGGCGTAGGACAGCTCGAAGTAGCCGATGGCGCCGTCGTTGTTCTTGACGTTGGTGGCGACACCGGAGGAGCCGTCCGCCGACTGGCCGCCCTTGCCGGCCCAGGCCTTGGCGGGCTCGTACTTCCACGCCTCGGGGGCGGCGGCGTGCAGGTACTCGGTGAAGTTGTCGGTGGTGCCCGACTCGTCCGAGCGGTGGAATGCCTGGATCTTGGTGGAGGGGAGCTTGACGTCCGGGTTCAGCTTCTTGATCGCCTCGTCGTCCCACTGGGTGATCTTCGAGTCGAAGATCTTGGCGATGGTCTCGGCGTCCAGGACGAGGTCCTCCACACCGGCCAGGTTGTAGCCCACGGCCACCGGGCCGCCCACCATCGGCAGGTTGATGCCCTTGCCGCCCTCGCAGACCTCCTGGGACTGCTGGACCTCCTCCTCCTTCAGGGCCGAGTCGGAGCCGGCGAAGCCCGTCTTGCCCTGGAGGAACTCCTGGATGCCCGCACCGGAGCCGGTGGGCTTGTAGTTGATCTCGACGCCCTCACAGGCCGCCTGGTAGTTCTTGACCCAGATGTCCATCGCGTTCTTCTGGGCGCTGGAACCGGAGGCGAGGAGATTGCCCTCACCGGCACACTTGATGTTGCTGGCGGCCTTGGAGTTGCCCTCCGAGTTCGTGCCTCCGCCGGTGTTGTCGTCGGAACCGCAGGCGGTCAGGACCAGGGCGCTGGAAACCGCGACGGCGCCGACGGCGATCGCGCGGAGGCGGTGGGTGGGCTGAAGCTTCACTTCGTTCAGTTCCTTCCTGGGCCCGCCGGTGGGGTCGGCAAGCGATGGGGTTTCTCCGGGTGTCGTTCACAGCATGGGGAGCCGTCCGTGTCCGCCGGCGACCGGACGCGCCTTGCACAAGGCTGAAATTAGGCAGTACAGGTGAAGTGCCCGACGGCCGAGAGTGAACGAGAGGTGAACCTCGGCAGACGGTGCAGTTGCGCCGGTCGCCGCGGGGCCGGGAAGTGGCCGGTTCGCGTCCCTGTCGCTCCGCCCGGCGGGCATGGCACTATCCGCGGCAGTGGCTCGTTACGCGCGGGTGGAGCGGGGCCCGGGCGGACCGGGCGGGGAAGGGAGACGCGTGGCACGGCAGGGAGGTGGGCCCGCGGCGGCCCGCCGGGGAGGACCGCCGCGGGACGCCCGGCTGAGAGCGTTCGCCGGGAGGCCCGTGCGGATGTCCGTCTGCGCGCTGCTGTGCGCGCAGCTCGGGCTGCTGACGGTGGTGGCGGGGACCGCGTACGCGGAGCCGGGGCCGGGCGGGCCCGGTACCGGGAGCGAGAGCGGTGTCCGGGCGCCCGCCGGGCCGCCGGACGGCGGCCCGGATGACGGCACGGAGGCCGCCGCCGGGGAGGCCGGGGCCGCCGAGGACCCGGAGAGCGCCGCGCGGCTGGAGGAGCTCCGCGGGCGGATCGAGGCGCTGCACGACAGGGCCGAGTCGGCCACCGAGAAGTACAACGCCGCCGGTGAGCGGGCCGAGCGGCAGCGCTCGGAGATCGTGCGGCTGGCCCAGGCGATCGTACGGACCCGGAGCCAGAAGGAGACGCTGGCGGACCGGATGGGGGCGATGGCCCGCGCACAGTACCGGGGCAGCGGCCTGCCACCCGGCGCGCGGCTGGTCCTGGAGGACGACCCGGAGGCGTTCCTGCGCGACCTCGGCCTGCTCGGCAAGGGGGACGAGGCGGCCGGCCGGCTCATCGGGAAGCTGCGCAGGGCCGAGAAGGACCTCGACGCCTACGCCGAGGAGGCCACCGGCCGCTGGGCGAAGCTGGAGGCGGACCGGAAGAGGAAGGCGGCGGCGAAGAAGAGCGTCGAGACCGAGCTGGCGAAGGCCGAGAAGCTGGAGTCGCGGCTGGCCGCCGGGGAACGGGAGCGGCTGCGGCGGCTGGAGGAGCGGACGGCCCGGCTGCGGCAGACGAGATGGCTGGCGACCGGTGTGCTGGAGGAGATCGACGGCCGGGCCTCGGAGCGCGGGAAGAAGGCCGTCGCGTACGCCATGGCGCAGCTCGGCAAGGACTACGAGTGGGGCGCCGAGGGCCCGGACACCTTCGACTGCTCGGGGCTGACCCTGCGTGCCTGGGAGGCCGCGGGCATCACGGTCCCGCGCACCTCGCAGGAGCAGTGGAAGCGGCTGCGGAGGGTGGAGATCACCGGGATGCGCCCCGGCGACCTGATCGTCTACAAGGCGGACGCCAGCCATGTCGGGATGTACGTGGGCGACGGCGTGATGGTCCACGCCCCCCGGACCGGACGGCAGATCACCACGGCCGGGGCGGGCTCGCTGCCGATCCTGGGGGTGGTGCGTCCGGATGCCTGACAGGCGCTCCGGCGGGTGCTCCGACAGGCACTGCGAGCCGCTTACCGGCCGTTTGGCATATGCCGAAAGGCATTCCGTGCACCCCGGGGGTACCGCTATGGTCACCCGGGGCGTCTTGCGAACCGGCGCCCCGGGTGCCCCTCGGGGGGAGGGAAGAGGACTGGGAACATGCCCGTATCGATGGGCCGTGAGCTGATGACCGCGGTGCCGCGGCGGCCGGACGGACCGGAGGCCGCGCTCCCCGGCGGTCTGACGCTGCTCGTCATCGAGGACGACCCGGCGGGTTCCCTGGCGCTTCCCGAGCTGCTGGACGCCTCCGGGGGCCGGGTGCGGGTCCGTACCGCCCGCAACCTCACCGAGGCCGGACGGCTCCTCACCGACGACGTCCACTGCATCCTGCTGGACCTGGCACTCTCCGACAGCACCACCGGCACCGCCGCCGGCGCGGAGGACGGCGGCGGGACCGGGGAGGACGGCGGTGACGGCGGGGAGCTCGGCATCCTGCGCCGGGTGCTGCGCATGGCGCCCCGGCACGCGGTACTGGCACTCACCGCCGAGGACGACGCCGAACGCGCGGCCGAGGCCGTCCGGGTCGGCGCCCAGGACTTCCTCTTCCGCGGCGAGCTGGACGGCCGGGTGCTCAGCCGGGCCATCCGCTACGCCGTCGAGCGCAAGCGGGCCGACCTGGCGCAGCGGCAGCTCACCGAGTCGCGGCTGCGGGCCCAGGAGAACGCCCGGCTGGAACGCGGTCTGCTGCCCACCCCGCTGCTGGGCGGCTCGGAGCTGCGGTTCGCCGCCCGCTACCGGCCGGGCCGCTCCCGGGCCCTGCTGGGCGGCGACTTCTACGACACCGTGCGCACCGCAGACGGCACCGTGCACGCCATGATCGGCGACGTGTGCGGACACGGACCCGACGAGGCGGCCCTCGGAGTGGAGCTGCGGATCGCCTGGCGGGCGCTGACCTTCGCCGGACTCTGCGGCGACCAGCTCCTGGGCACCCTCCAGCGGGTGCTGGAGCACGAGCGGCCCAGCGAGGAGATCTTCGCCACCCTCTGCACCGTCGACATCGCGCCCGACGGGCGGCGGGCCGGGCTGTGCCTGGCGGGCCACCCCGCGCCGCTGATCGCGGGCACCGGGCGCGGCCCCCGGCTGCTGCCGCACGAGGACATCGGCGGCCCGGCACTGGGTGTCCTGTCCAACGCCCGCTGGCCCCGCATGCAGGTGGAGCTGGGCGGCGCCTGGAGCCTGATGATGTACACGGACGGGCTCATCGAGGGCCGGACGGGCCAGGGTGATCTGCGGCTCGGCCAGGACGGCATGCTCGGCATCGTGGGGCGGCTGATGGCCGCCGGACTGCGCGGCGAGGCCCTGCTGGACGCCGTGCTCGCGCAGGTGCGCGAACTCAACGGCGGCGAGCTCACGGACGACGTGGCGGTCCTGCTGCTCGACCGGGGGCAGTGAGGCACCGGGCCGCCCGGTGCCGTCCGGGAACCGCCCGGCCCCGGCTCAGCGGCCCCCGTTGTACGGGCCGTAGGGGCCGTCGCTGCTGCTGCCCCGGCGGAAGCCGCCCCGGCCGCCGCCCCCGCCGATCTGGATGAGCGCGGGCCGCACGTCCACCATGTACACGATGTTGGCGATCAGACCCGCGATCCGCAGGAAGAGGAAACCGGGGACGAAGAGGTTCACCGCGAGGGTCACCCCGAGGAGGATCAGCCAGAATCCCTTGGTCTTCTTGTCCGCGGCGCGGTAGGCGTCCTCGCGGCGCAGGACCGCGTCGACGAAGCAGAAGATACTGAAAACGAGCAGACCCAGGAAAACCCAGGACATCAGCCCGAAGAAACCGTCCAGGAGCACGCTGGCCACCATCCCGTCCACGCCGGTCGTCGGCTCCCCACGCTACCGGCCCCGGGGCCGGACACGAAGGGCGTGCCCGGCTCCGGCCGGAACCGGGGGCCTCAGGACTGCGACTTGTCCTGCTTGTTGTCCTGCTTGCCCTGCTTCTCCTGCTTGGGGGCGGCCTTCTCGGCCGTCCCGCCCCCGGCGGCCTTCTTCTCGGCGGTCTTCTTCGCGACCGTCTTGGGGGTGGCCTTGGACGCGCCGGTCTTCGAGGTGCTCCGCTTCGCGGCGGTGCCGCCGGCCGCCGCGGTGCTCCGGCGGGTCGTGCTCCTGCCGGTCTCCGCCTTCTTCGCGGCACCGGCCTGGGAGGTCCGGGTGCGGGGCTTGGTGGCCGCCCTGGCCCGCGGCTTGTCCTCGCCCTCCGTGATGGTGACCTCGGTCGTCCCACCGCGCTCGCGCGCGATCTCCCGCGGGGCCTTCTCGGCGGTGCCCTCGCCGTCGCCCCCGTCGTGCTCGCCGCGCCAGGTCTGCATTGCGCCGCGACCGCGCTCGGCCAGCCCGTCGTAGCCCTCGCGCGCCTTGACGACGTACTCGGCGGCGACCCCGACGCTCTGCAGGGCCAGGTGCTGGGCCTGCTCGCGCAGCCTCTTCAGGTCCGCCTTCAGGTCGGCCTCGCGCAGCTTCCTCAGGTCCGCCTTCAGATCCGCCTCGCGCAGCTTCTTCAGGTCCTCGTCGATCCCGGACAGCGCCGAGGCCAGCCGCGACTGGGTCTCCTTCGCCTGCTGGGCGACCCGCTCCTGCACGGCCTTGGGGTCGGTCTCCTTCACCTTCCGCACGGCCGCGAGGCGCTCGGGCGCCGTCTCACGGATCTTGTCGATCACCCCGGCGGCGAAGTACAGCGGCCCGGGGTTGGCCAGCATCCTGCGGATGTCGTCGGCCTTGTTGGTCTTGTCGGTTGTCTTGTCGCCGGTTTTGCTGTTCATGATGATTCCTCCTGGTCATGGCCTGGTCGTGGACTCCTGGGCTTCGTCCCGGAGGAGGGGGCGTCCCCGTTCTCCCCGTTCTTCCCGGGGGAGACGCGGACGTCCTCGGTGTGTCCGTTCTCCTTGCGGAACGACTCGTAGATCTGGAGCAGGACCTGCTTCTGCTGCTCGCTGATCGACGTGTCGGCCAGGATCGCGCCGCGCACCTCCAGCCCGGCCTGGTCCTTCTCGTCGAGGATCCCGGCCCGGACGTAGAGCGTCTCGGCGGATATCCGCAGCGCCCTGGCGAGCTGCTGGAGGATCTCCGCGCTGGGTTTGCGCAGTCCGCGTTCGATCTGGCTGAGGTATGGATTCGACACCCCCGCGGCGTCGGCGAGCTGCCGCAGGGACAGCTGCGCGGTGTGCCGCTGCTCCCGCAGGAACTCGCCGAGACTGCCGACATGCAGTGAAGCCATGTCTCCACCGTGCCTCGCCGCGCTAACTTTTGCAAGCAAGTGCTTGCAGAAGTGTTGCACGCCATACGGCGCGGGGCCGCGGGAGATCGCGCGCGAGCGCGGCGGGACGACCGAGGTCACCATCACGGAGGGCGAGGACAAGCCGCGGGCCAGGGCGGCCACCACGCCCCGCACCCGGCCTGCACGGCGACGAGCGGATGGCCGCCCCCGAAGCGGAGTGCGAGCCCCTCGCCGGTCCCGGCGCCATCCGCTTGCGCCGCGACGAGCCGACGCCTCCTGCCGGCGCGGGCTACATCGTGACGGCCGATCCGGAGGGGGACGAGTTCTGCCTGGACCGAACGACGGGGAACCTCACCCCGGTGAGGTCTTCGGAGACGGCCCACAGCCGCTGCTGGACGGCTGCCTCGTACGACTCCGGGCTGGAGGTGACCAGCCGGGGGTGGCCCTTGACCTCGTTGCGTCCGCCGGGACCGTAGTACTGGCCGCCGAGCGCGGCGGGGTCGGTGGCGGCGCGCAGGGTCGGTAGCGCGCCCATCGCCGGCTTCTGGGTGATCAGCGGCGCGAGCCAGGTGAGCGGAAGCCGGAGGGCCGCGGGGATGTTGCGGGTGAGCTCGGTGCCGGACATGCCGGGATGCGCGGCCACCGCGACGGTCGTGCCGTGCGCGGTGAGCCGGCGCTGCAGCTCGTACGTGAACATCAGGTTGGCCAGCTTGGACTGACCATAGGCGGCGGCCCGGCCGTACGACCGCTGCCACTGCAGGTCGTCGAAGTGGATCGCGGCCCGGATGCGGTGGCCGGTGCTGCTGACCGTCACCACGCGCGAGCCGGGCACCGGCAGCATCAGGTCCAGCAGCAGCCCGGTGAGTGCGAAGTGGCCGAGGTGGTTGGTGCCGAACTGCATCTCGAAGCCGTCCCGGGTGGTCTGCTTCGGGGTGTACATCACGCCGGCGTTGTTGATCAGCAGGTCGATCCGGTCGAGCCGGGACCGCAGCGCCGCCGCCGCGGTCCGGACGGAGTCGAGCGAGGCCAGGTCCAGTGCCTGCACGGTCACGTCGCCGGTCATGCGAGCCGCGGCCTGCTCGCCCTTCTCGATGTTGCGCACGGCGAGCACCACGGACGCTCCGCGCTCGGCGAGCGCCTTGGCGGTCTCGTACCCCAGTCCGGCGTTGGCCCCGGTCACCACGGCCACCCGCCCGCGCTGGTCCGGAATGTTCGCCGTCGTCCACTTCTTGCCCATGCCAGGCTCCCAACCAATTAACATACCGGAGGTATCTTGTGGCGGCGACGTTAAAGTACTTTCGGTACGTTGTCAACGTACCGCAGGTATCCAAGTTAGGCTGGCGATCGTGACTTTCCAGCGGGCGCGAACCGAGGAGCAGCGGGAGATCCGCCGACGGGCGATCCTCGACACGGCGTCGGCGATGCTCGAGGAAATGCCTGTGGCCGCGGTCACCCTGAACGAGCTCAGCCGCCGGGTGGGCCTGGCGAAGCCGAACGTGCTGCGCTACTTCGAGTCTCGTGAGGCGGTGCTGCTGGAACTGCTGGACCACTTCCTGCAGGAGTGGCTGACGGAACTGGCAGACGAGTTGGCTGCCGGCATCGACGAGAATCCACCCATGGCCGAGCGGGCGGCAGCGGTGGCCGAGATCCTCAGCCGCTCACTCTCCGGCCGAGTGGTGCTGTGCGACCTCTTCGGCGCACAGGGCAGTGTCCTGGAACGCAATGTCTCCGTCGAGGTCGTCGCACGCTACAAGCGCGCCTCCCTGGACCGCCTGACAACCATGACCTCCCTGCTCCTGAAGTACCTGCCGGAGCTGGGCGAGAACGCGACACTGTTCAGCCTGCAGACCATGGTCATGGCCGGCGCGCTGTCGGCGTACAGCACACCCCCGCCCAGCCTGCAGGCGGCCTACCAGGCCGAGCCCGACCTGGCCCGCTTCCACCTGGAACTGAAGGACTCCTTGGAGCTGGCCCTGACCGCAACCCTCCTGGGCGTGCTGCCCCGCCGCTGACCCGCGTTGCGCTGAACAGGTCGAAACCTCTGCACTTCTCGCGCCCGGACGGCGAAGGGGCCGGGGTGCCCAAGCCCGGACCACCGGCCCTGGCCACTTCGGACTCCGCGTCAACGCTCTTCTCCGGGCCTGTGGAGAGGTGCGTCATTCCCCGGCCGGGGCGGGGGCTCGGGGAAGGCGTAGCCGGAAGCATGCTCCGAGGGTCCGGGGGACCAGGGTGAGGGTGCCCTGGTGGCGGTGGGCCAGGTCGCGGGCGATGGCGAGGCCCAGGCCGGTGCCGCCGTGGTCGCGGGAGCGGGCGTCGTCGAGCCGGACGAAGCGTTCGAAGACGCGCTCGGCGTCCTCGGGGGGCACGCCCGGTCCGTCGTCGTGCACCGTGAGGACGACCCGGTCGTCCTCGTTCCGGACGGTGATCTGGATGCGGTGGGCGGCGTGGCGGGCGGCGTTGTCGAGGAGGTTGCGCAGCAGCCGTTCGAAATCGTCGTGGTTTCCGTGGACGTGTGCGGGGGCGGTGCTGTCGCAAGCGAGAGCCAGCGGCCGTTCGGTGAGGGGGTACTGCTCGGTCAGCCGGGAGGCGAGGGCTGCCAGGTCGACGGTTTCGGAGCCGCTCACGGGAGCGCGGGTGTCGAGGCGGGCGAGGAGCAGCAGGTCTTCGGCGAGAGCGTGGAGACGGCGGGTCTGTCGTGCGGCGGTGGTGGCTGTGGCGGGCCAGTCGGTGCGTTCCGGGTAGGCGAGCGCGACCTCCAGGCCGGCCAGCAGTGTGGTGAGGGGGCTGCGCAGTTCGTGGGCGGCGTCCGCGACGAAGCGGCGCTGCCGGTCGGCGGCGTCGTCGAGGCGTTGGAGGGTGGCGTTGATGGTGGTGGCCAGGGCGGTGATCTCGTGTCCCGTGGCGGGGACGGTGACGCGTTCGCGGGGGTCGCTCGGGGTGACCGAGGCGGTGAGGACGCGGATGGCCTCGACCGGCCGCAGCGCGATGCGGACGGTGAAGTAGACGGCGGCGGCGATCAGCACGAGGCCGGCGAGGCCGGCCCGCAGCAGCAGGCGGTCGGTGGTCTCGGTGATCGCCTCGGCCGTGTCCGGAAGCAGCACCACATAGGCCCGCAGCGTGGCGTCGGCGGTGACGCCCAGAGCGGCGGCTTTGTCGCTGCCCAGTTCACCGGCCCAGATGTCGGCGTACAGGACCGGGTAGGTCCCACCGGCCAGGTCGAGTCCGTGCCCGGGGTCGTAGTCGCGGCGTTCCGGTATGCGGAGGGGACGGATCGTGTAGCCCCAGTCCGCACCGCCGTCCGGTGAGGCGGAGAGCGCGGACGGGGCGGGCAGCACATGGCGGGCGCCGGGATCGAAGTCCTCCATGCCTCCTCCGGAGGCGACAGCGGTGCGTCGGCCGGTCGCGACCACCTCGTACGGTACGGCGCTCCTGTGGCCGGGAACCGCGCCCTCCTTCAGCTGATCGACGAGAGCGAGGAGATTGTTCCGGGCTTGTTCTTCGGCGATCCGCGTGCTCTGGTGGTAGAGGTCGTGGTGTACCCACCAGCCGATGCCGGCCAGGAGGACGGCGGCGGCCGAGGCGGCGGCCAGGGCCGTGCGGGCCCGTACCGAACGCGGCCACCGGCGGCGGCGCGGCTCAGTCGCGTTCACGGTCGTCCACCAGCCGGTAGCCGGTACCCCGTACGGTCTGCAGGGACTGCCGGCGGAACGCGGCGTCCACCTTCTTGCGGAGGGAGCTGACCCGCGCCTCCACCAGGTTGGGATCCTCGGCTTCGTCGGGCCACGCGTGATAGAGCAGATCCGTTTTGGAGACCACCTGGCCCGCCCGGCGGGCCAGCAGCTCCAGCACGGCGAACTCCCTGGGCGTGAGGTCCACCCGGGTCCCGGCCCGGTGGCAGACCCGGCCGGCGACGTCCAGCGAGAGGTCGCCCACGGCGAGGACGGGCGGGGCGACCGCGGCGGCTCGTCTGACCAGGGCCCGCAGCCGCGCGACGAGCACCACGTAGGAGAAGGGTTTGGCCAGGTAGTCGTCGGCCCCTGTGTCCAGGGCCTCCGCCTGGTCCCACTCCCCGTCCTTGGCGGTGAGTATCAGGATGGGGGTCGCGTTGCCCTCCCGGCGCAGTTGGGCGCAGACCTTGTAGCCGTTGAGTCCGGGCAGCATCAGGTCCAGTACGACAAGGGCGTAGTCACCGGTCCGGGCCATCCACAGTCCCTGGCGGCCGTCATGGGCGAGGTCGACGCTGTAGCCCTCGGCGGTCAGACCGGTGTGCAGGGTGTGGGCGAGGTCCACCTCGTCTTCGACCACCAGGATGCGCATGTGGTGCAGCCTCGCACAGCGCCGGATCGCTTTCCTGATCGGCCGGTCAGGTTGGGTCAGCATCCGGTCAACGAGGTCCGGGCACGCTGGCGGAGTTTCTCCGCCGCTGCTGAAAGGCCCTGCCGCCGATGTCCCTGCTCGACCTTGTCGACGATACGGAAAACCCGCCTCGGGAAGTTTCCGCGCCCGCCCGCCGAGGATTCCTCGCTCCCCTGCTCCTGCCCGTTCTGCTGTCCACCCTTCTCGGCGTATGGGGAATTCGCAGGGACGACACCCTGTGGCACGACGAGGCCGCGACTCTCGGACTGGCTTCCCGCAGCCTGCCGGACCTGTGGCAGACGCTGGGCAACGTGGACGCCGTGCACGGCGCCTATTACCTTCTCATGCACGGGCTGTTCGCTGTGTTCGGGACCGACCTCCTGGTGCTGCGCCTTCCCTCCGTTCTCGCCGGCGCGCTGGCGGCGGCAGGAGTCACGGCACTCGGCGCCCGGTTGGCGGGGACGCGAGCGGGGATACTGGCAGGTCTCTCCTTCGCCCTGCTCCCGGCTGTCCAAAGATACTCACAGGAGGGACGCTCGTACTCGCTGGTCTGCGCACTCGTCGTCTGGGCCACATATTTCCTTGTGAGCGCGGTGCTCAGTTGCCGGGCCCCGGTGGCCGTCAAGCGTAGGGGTTTGACGGCGCCGTGGATCGTGTACGGCGCCCTTATGCTGGCGGCGTGCATCCTGCACCAGTTCGCCGCCCTTGCTTTCGTGGCGCATGCCCTCGTCCTGCCGGGTTGTGCGCGGCGCTCGTGGGCGTACACCACGCTTCTGGTCATGGCGGGCGCCGCACCCCTTGCGGTCCTGGGAATGATGCAATCCGAACAGGTCGCGTGGATCAACGGTGTCACCGGTGGTCAGTACCGGCGCTTCGCGATGCAGTTCTCCATCGCGACAGCCCTCTTCTGCTTCGCTTCCCCGAGGGGCGCTGGAAAGCATTCTCCCGAACCGCCTTTCAGTCTACGGGCGATCGCCCTGCCTCTGTTCGTGCTCCCCACCGCGCTTCTCGTGCTGATTTCTCTCCACAAGCCTCTCTACGTGGAGAGGTACGTGCTCTATGGTCTCGTCGGTCTGGCGCTCCTCCTGGGGGCCGCACTGGACCGTGTCCCTGAACTCGGGCGCAGCCTGCGAGTGACCGCAGCACTGGCTGTCGTGTCGGCGATCGCACTGCTGATACCCGAGTCGCTCAGGCTGCGGGCACCGGAAAGCCGGTCGGACAACGTCACCGCTCTGGCGACGGTCCTGTCCAGGGAATACGCTCCCGGTGACGGAATTGTCTACCTGTCCGTGAAGAGGCGCGCATGGTCACTGGCCTACCCCTCGGTGCACAGAAAGATGTTCGACGTAGCCCAGGCGCGCACTCCGGCCGCCTCGCACGATCTCTACGGCACCGAACTGCCTTCCTCCTGGATTCGCGCGCGCATGCGCAGCAGCGCACGAATCATCGTGGTGACGGAACCCACAGGAAATCATGTCGAACGCGGCGAGGCGGACCTGATGAAGGAGAGGGTGCTGGCAGAACACTTCATCAAGGAGCGCACCATAAGAGTGGACGGGGCGCAGGTCGTTGTCTATGAGCCCCGTACAACGGCTGCTGAGGCTGTTTCGTAGGAACCGGCGGTTCGTCACTCCGGAAAGCCGAACGGGAGCCCGGTCGTGCGAGCGCGGCCCGGCCGCCGGGACGTACGGCCTCCGCCGCGCGGCCACCGCGTACGGCCCTACGGGCCGTCCTGCGGCGGCGGGCCGTAGCGGGCGGTGAGGTCGGCCGCCAGGCGGGCGAGGTGTGCTCGGGCCTCGGGCGGGGCGAGGACCTCGACACGGGAGCCCAGCCCGGCCAGCCGGGAGGCCACCGCCTGCGGGGCGGGACCGTCTACCTCGATCTCCAGCGGGCCGCCGTCCGGTGGGCGGCCGGTGACGCGCAGCAGCCCGCCGAACAGCCGCCGCAGCAGCGGCTCGGCGGCGGGCTCGGCCCGGGCCCGTACGGTCGCCGCGCTCAGCCGCTCCTCCATTTCCCCGGCCAGGGTGCGCCAGAGGGCGGTGAGGTCGAAGCCCTCCGGCCGGACTGCGGGCTCGCCGGTCGGCTCGGCGGAGACGATCCGGTCCAGGCGGAAGGTCCGCGGGCCGCGGTCGGTGCCGGCGACGAGGTACCGGGCACCGGCCTTGGCGACCAGGCCCAGCGGGTGGACGGTCCGCTCACCGGCGGGTCTGCCCGGCGCGGCGTAGCCGAGCCGGACCTGGACCCCGTCCAGCACGGCCCGCTGGAGGGCAGCCGACAAGGGGCCGCCGGGGTCGGCCGGGGCGCGGGTCCAGTCCGTGCCGTCGGCGACGGCGGCCCCGGCGGCGGCCTCGGCGCCCGGCCGCAGCGGTGCGGGCAGCGCCCGTACCAGCTTGCGCAGTGCCGTCCGCAGCTCGGGGGTGACCGCCGACGGCCCGGCCAGCAGGAACAGCGCCCGGGTCTCGGCGGCGGTCAGTCCGCTGAGGTCGGTGCGGGCGCCGCCGACCAGCGACCAGCCGCCGCCCCGGCCGCGCCGGGCGTAGACGGGTACGCCGGCCAGCGCCAGCGCCTCCAGGTCGCGCCGGGCCGTGCGCTCGGACACCTCCAGTTCCGCGGCCACCTCCGCCGCGGTCACCTGCCCGCGTGTCTGCAGGAACAGCAGGGTCGCCACCAGCCGGTCGGCTCTCATGGCAGTCGATTCTGCTCCGGAAACCGGTCAGGAGATGGCCGGTTCGGTCAGCAGGATGGGTTCCATGACCGACATCACGAGCGCAACCACGAGTGCCACCACGGGCGGGACCACCGCCGGATCCGGCGGCGTCGAGCCCCGTGCCGGCCTGGACCGGGCCGTCGCCCTGGCCGGGACCGTCCTCGCCGCCGTCCGCCCCGGACAGCTCGGCGACCCCACCCCCTGCCCTGACTACACCGTCCGGCAACTGGCGGACCACATGATCGCCGTACTGCGCCGGGTGGCCGCCACCGGCCGCGGCGGGGACCCGCGGGGGCTGCCGGGCCTCGCCGAGGGCGTCACCGACGAGGGGCGTACGGCCGTCTGGGCGGACGCCGCCCGCGAGGCGCTCGCCGCCTGGTCGGACCCGGCGGTCCTGGACCGGCCGCTGCAGGCTCCGCACGCGGTGCTGCCGGGCGCGGCGGTCGCCCCCGTCTACACCGCCGAGCTGACCGTCCACACCTGGGACCTGGCCACCGCGACCGGGCAGCGGCCCGACTGGGACCCGGAGGTGCTCGGCACCCTCCTCGCCGCCCGGGACCGCGTCATGCCCGCCGACCGGCGCGGCGGCCCGGTGCCGTTCGGACCCGTGGTGGACGTCCCCGCGGAGGCGCCCGCCGCCGACCGGCTGGCGGCCTGGTACGGGCGGCGGCCGGCCGGAGCCCGCTGACCCGCACGCACGCACACCCGGACGGTGGCCCGGGGCCGGGGCCCGTGCGAGGGTGGGGCGGTGACGACCGATGCCCCTGCCGGCCGCCCCTTCGACGCGGTGCTGTGCGATCTGGACAACGTCATCCGCTTCTACGACACCTCCCGGCTGACGGCGCTGGAGCGCGCCGCCGGACTGCCGGAGGGCACCACGGCGGCGGTCGCCTTCGCTCCGGAGGTGGACCTGCCGCTGCTGCTGGGCCGGGTCACCCGGCGGCGGTGGGCCGAGTCCGTCGCGCTCGCCCTGGCGGAACGGGAGCCGCGGCTGCCGTACGCGCGGGCGCGCGAGCTGGGCGAGGCGCTCGCCGGGGCGCCGTTCCGGGCGGACCCGGCGGTGGTGGCCCTGCTCCGCCGGGTGCGGGAGCGCGTGCCCCTGGTGCTGGTGACCAACGCCTCGCTGGAGCTGGACGAGGACCTGGCGGCGATGGGGCTGGCGGGTCTGGCCCACCGGGTCGTCAACAGCGCGCTGGAAGGGGTCGCCAAGCCGGACCGGGGGATCTACGAGCTCGCCACCGCGCGGGCGGGGGTCCCCGCCGCCCGCTGCCTGTTCGTGGACGACCGGCCGGAGAACGTCGCGGCCGCCGCCGCGCTCGGCATGACCGGCCTGGTGTACCGCGGCCCGGACGGGCTGGCCGGGGCGCTGGGCCTCCGGCCGGTCCGTCCGGGCCGCGGGGAAGGGAGAGGGGAAGGGGAAGGGAGAGGGGAAGGAGAAGGAGAAGGAGAGGGAACGGCCGGAGGCGGGATCCCGCGAGGCCGGACCGCTCAGCGGGACGGGTCGCGGGGCGGGGTGAGGATCATGGTGTCCTCGGACCGCGCCGCCTCGGCCGCCCGCAGGTCGGCCGTGGCGCGCCGGGACGCCACGCGGTGCTCCGCCACCGCGAACCCCGCGACGACCACGAAGCCCAGCGCGCACAGGCCGGCCGCCGCACCGATGTGCTCGCCGGGCGCGAGGAGGGCGCGGTCCTCGTCCTGCCAGGGCCACAGCGCCCGCAGACAGCCCGCCACCACACCGGTGAGTATCACCAGGGTGATGCGCTCCCGGTGGGTCAGCAGCCACTGCATCAGCTTGACGAAGGAGGCCAGCCCCAGCAGGGCGCCGAGCGCGAAGAGGCCCAGATAGCCGAAGTCCCGCTCGTTGACGGCGGACAGCGTCCGCTCGTACAGCCCGAAGGTCAGCAGCAGGAACGAGCCGGACAGCCCCGGCAGCACCAGCGCCGACACCGCGATCGCCGCCGCGGCGACGATCACCACGGGGGTGGCCTCCACCTCACCGGGCGGCAGGCTGACGATCACGAAGGCGGCCGCGGCGCTCACCAGGGCGATGAGTATCTCGCCCGGCCGCCAGGACGCGGTGCCGCCGCCGCGCAGCGGCGCCCGGGAGGCCATGGAGAACGGCACCCACAGCGAGGCCAGGACCAGGCCGAAGAACAGGGCGCGGCTCTGCACCGGCTGGGTCTCCACCCAGTGCTCGACCAGGCCGGCCATCAGGATCAGCGCGGCGAACATGCCGAGCAGCAGCGGGACGAGGACCCGCCACTGGACCTCCCGTACCTCCGCCGCGGCCCGGGACGGGCCCCGGCCGCGGGGAAGGTCCGCGACCGCCAGCCGGGCGGCGCTGACCAGGTGGCTCGCCGAGCCGATGGCGGTCTCGTACACGCCGACCACGAGTGCCACCGTGCCGCCGCTGACGCCCGGCACGGTCTCCGCGGTGCCGATGAGCGCGCCGCGTACCACGTCGAGACCGCGGGCGGGCCAGGCGGACGCCGCCGCCCTGTTTCGCTGGGTGTCCCCCACCAGAGCTCCTTCGCTGCTGTTCGGGTGCTGCTGTTCGGGTGCTGCGTGAGCGCGGCACGGGTGCCGTTCGCGGCCGGAGGCCCGGGCCGGTACGGCTGTCGGGGCCATTGTTCCGGATCCGGCGGGGTGCTCCGGCCTCCGGGCCGGAACGGGCACCGGCCACCGGGGAGGTTTGGATCTTTTCGGGCGCGGAACCCGGGCGGCGTTGCCCGGCCGGGTGCGCTCCGGGTGTGCCGAGGCGCGCGGGGAGCGCGCGGAGAGCGGCCGGGGGCGGCCGTCAGCGGTGAGAAGCGGCGGATGGCGTGTAGACCGCATCAAAAGGTGCAAAGGGTTCGCTGATCCGTACGGGCCGACCGAGCACGGGGCACGCGGGCCGAACCGGTCGGCACCACCACCGCCGCCGATGTGAACGAGGAGTCGTCGCACACATGAGCAACGTCAAGCTGGCCATCATCTACTACTCGTCGACCGGCACCATCCAGAAGATGGCCGACCGGCTGGTCGAGGCCGGGCAGAAGGCGGGCGCCGAGGTGCGCCTGCGGCATGTCGAGGAGCTCGCCCCGCCACAGGCCATCTCCTCCAACGAGGAGTGGGCCCGGCACTACGAGCAGATCAAGGACGAGCCGAAGGCGAGCCCCGACGACATCGTCTGGGCCGACGCCGTGCTGTTCGGCACGCCCACCCGGTACGGCAACGTCTCCAGCCAGCTCAAGCAGTTCATCGACACCCTGGGCCCGCAGTGGATGCAGGGGCTGCTGGCCGACAAGGTGTACGCCGGCTTCACCGCCTCCCAGACCGCCCACGGCGGCCAGGAGTCGACCCTGCTGACGCTCTACAACGTCATCATCCACTTCGGCGGCATCCTCGTACCGCCGGGCTACACCGAGCCGCTGAAGTTCGTGGACGGCAACCCCTACGGCGTCTCCCACGTCACCGGACCCGAGAACAACGCTCCGCTCACCGAGGCGGAGCACGACGCGCTCGACCACATGACGCGGCGCGTGGTGACCGTCGCGGGCAAGCTCAAGGGCGACGGCTGAGCGACGGCTGACCGGGGGCTGACCGGCGGCGGGGAGGACGGGGGCGGTCCCGTCCTCCCCGCCGGCCGGGTGAGGGCGTGCGGGGGAGGGAACGCCGGGAAAGTGGCCGGTTTCCCCCGGGCGGGAGGTCCGTTCGGCCCGAAAAGCCGTTGGGCGGCGGGCGCGCGTCGGGCATCGTGCCCCCATGAACCCCACGCCTCCCGACCTCGTCGTCCTCCGCCCGCTGGACGCGGAGCTGCTGACGGAACTGCTGGACACGGCCGTCACCGACGCCGACCCCGCCGAGGTGATGCCGCCGGACGGCCCGGTGGACGGCCCGGCGGGCAGTACGCCGGACAGCGCGCCGGGCGGTGCACCGGAGACTGCCGGGGCCGCCGGGTGGACCGAGGCGCGTCGGGAGGCGTTCCTGCGCTTCCACCGGTCCCACTCCCTGGGCCCGGCGCCGGACCAGGCCACCTACGCCGTCGTGGTGACGGAGCCCGGGGAGGCCGGACGGCCGGCGAAGCGGGTGGCGGGCGCCGCCCGGCTGGCCCCGCGTCCGGAGCCGGGCGCGGTCGAGGCGGGGGTGTGGCTGGGCCGCTCCTACCGGGGCCGGGGCGTGGGCACGCGGGTGTTCGCCCGGCTGCTGGCGGCCGCCCGGGAGCGCGGCGCCACCCGGCTGTACGCGCACACCACCGCGGGCAACGCCGCCGTCCGGCGGCTGCTCACGGTGGCGGGCGCCGATCTGGAGCGGCACGGCGACGGGACCGTCACGGCCTGGGTGCGTCTGGAGCGGCGGCCGGTGGCCGGGCCGGGATGACGTCACGGCCGGACCGGGACAGGCCGTGCGGGCCTTCCCGGAGCGGCTGCGCGAGACGGGCGGGCAGGGTCCCGGGGGCGGTCAGTCCCCGGCCGCCGTGAGCGCGGCGAGCCGCCGCCAGCCCTCGCGCGGCAGGCCGCCCTCGGTGGCCCCGCCGATGAGCTGGAAGGCGATGTGGTCGGCCCCGGCCGCCCGGAACTCGTCCACCCGGGCCCGGACCCGGTCCTCGTCGCCCCATGCGAACAGCGCGTCCACCAGGCGGTCGCTCCCTCCGCCGGAGAGGTCCTGTGCGGTGAAGCCGCCGCGCAGCCAGTTGTCGGTGTAGTTGGTCAGGCCCAGGTAGAACGACAGGGCCTCGCGGGCCAGGGCGCGGGCCCGCGCCGGGTCCGTCTCCAGCACCACGCCCAGTTCGGGGGCGAGGACGGGCCCGGTGCCCAGCGTCTCGCGGGCCGCCGCCACCTGGGCGGACGTCACCAGGTACGGCAGGGCGCCCGCCGCGCGCTCCGCGGCCAGGCCCAGCATCCTCGGCCCGAGGGCGGCCAGCACGCGCCGTCCGGCGGGCACCGGCCGCCCGGCGGCGTCCAGCTCGTCCAGATAGCCGGACATCGACGCCAGCGGGCGCCGGTAGCCCGCCACCATCTGGGGGTGGCTCACGCCCAGGCCCAGCACGAAGCGCCCGGGATGGGCGGCCTCCAGCTCCGCGAACCGCGCGGCGGTGTCCGCCGCCCCGTACCGCCAGATGCTCTGGATCGCGGTGCCCACGGTGATTCCGCCGACGGCCGCGACGACCGGCGCGGCCTCCTCGACGGTGCTGTGGCCGAGCCACACGGTGCCGAAGCCCAGTTCCGCCAGCTCGGCGGCGGCCTCCGTCAGCAGGGCCGGGTCCGCTCCCGGGAACCCGCCGAAGACGCCGTGGCGCCCGATGAGGTCTCCCAGGGAACGCGCGCCGCCCGTCGTGCCGTCACCCATGTGCTGCCTCCCGGTGTCGGTGGTCAGGCGGGCGGTCCGCCCGCCGCCCTGACGATGCCCCAACCCCGGCCTCGACGGAAGGTGTTCCACCGTCCGGGCCCGCCGTGTCGCCGCCGGGCGGCCGTCAGATGTCCGCCAGCAGGGCGTACCGCTCGTCGTCCACCGGGCCGCCCCACAGTTCCGTGTCGTCCTCCAGCCGTACGACGCGCACCCGGACGGCCGGCGGTGCCACGGCGGCGGTCAGCTCCGCGGCGCCGACGCCCCCGTACCAGGGCAGTGCCCGGGCCCCGGGCACGTACGAGCCGGCGTCCCGCGCCGACTGCCGCCACCGGCCCTCCACTAGGACGAGCCGGCCGCCCGGCCGGAGCCGGTCGGCCCAGCGGGCCAGCGCCGCCGCGGGGTCGGGCAGGGTCCACAGCAGATGCCGGGCCAGCACGGCGTCGAAGCGCTGTCCGCCGGTGGGCGGCGACTGCGCGTCCCCCACCGCGAAGTGCGCGGTCACCCGCTCGGCGGCGGCCTTCTCCCGGGCCCGCGCCACCATGCGCGGGGACAGGTCGACGCCGGTCACCCGGTGCCCGGCCCGGGCCGCCAGCAGCGACAGCGAGCCGGTGCCGCAGCCGACGTCGAGCACGTCGGCGGGGGCGTCGGGCAGCCACCGCGCCAGCCGCCGCGCCCAGGCGGCGCGGACCGGCGCGGCGCGCAGTCCGTGGTCCGGCTCGTCGTCGAAGGACGGCGCGGCGGCGTCCCAGTACGCGGCGACGGCCGCGGTGACGGCGGCGGTGGCGGCCGGATCGCCGCCGCGGTGTCCGGGGTGCGGGAAGTGGCGGCTCATCAGGGCATCCTCACACCCGCGGGGCGGATCCGGAACGGGAACCGACAGGGCATCCCGCGGACGCCGGACGGAGCCCGAAGAGGCAGCCGGCGGGGTGGCGGAAGGGCGGCGGTCAGGGGACGCTCGGGCCGCCGAGGTACTTCCCGTTCTCGTCGTACGGCCAGGCGTTGGCCACGCAGCCCTTGAGGCCCTTGATCTGCTGCATCATCGCGGGCGCGGGCCGACCGGGGCCGGGGCACGTCTCGTGGCCGTGGCCGATGCTGTGCCCGACCTCGTGGTTGATGATCAGCGCCCGGTACTCGGAGACGGGGCCGGAGAACTGCGGCGAACCCAGCACCCAGCGCCTGAGGTTGACCACCACGGTGCCGCCGATGCTGCAGTTCAGCTCGCCGCGGGTGTTCAGCCCGGCGGCGCCGCAGAGGGCGTCGGCCGTGCCCGGGGTGGCTATCTTCACGGTGAGGTCGGCCGTGCCGGAGGAGGCGGGCCGGAAGCCGCTGACGCCGTCGTTGGTCCAGCCGCGCGGATGGGCGAGTATCGCGGCCACCTCCCGGGCGGCCTGCCCGGCGGAGACGCCGGCGCCGTCCTCCACCTGCACCCGGTAGGTGCGGATGGTGCCCTTACCGACGGTCTCGCCGCCGGCCCGGCCGGTGGTGAAGGTGCCCGGGCCGGTCGCGGGGACCTCGGTCTTCTTCTCGGGGTTCTCGCCCGGGGTCTTCCCGGGCGACGCGGTCGCCGACGGGGAGGACGAGGCCGAGGTGGAGGGCGAGGCCGGGGCCGAGACCGAGGGGGAGGCCGACGGGGCCGCGCTGTCCGGGACGGACGGGGACGGCGCGGGCGAGACGGTGCTCTCCAGCGTGTCACCGGCGGCCGTCTCGTCGGAGGCGCCGGTGCCCTGCTGGACGACGAGGAAGCCGCTGCCGGCGAAGGCGCCGAGGGTCAGGACCGAGGCCAGCAGCCGGGTGTGCGGGCGTTTCCGGCGGCGGCTGCCGCGGCCGCGGCGGCTGTCGCGCCGGGCGGTGTGCTGTCGTCGATCGGTGCGGCGGCGCCCCACGATGCAGTTCTCCCTGGGCCGGGTACGGACGGTCGGTCAGCTGATGGGTCATCGGCTCGTGGGGGGAGACCGGCGATCACCGTAGCACCGCCGTGCGACAGGCCCGTGCAGGTTCCAACTACCGTTGCGGTCACGCTCCGTACGCCTCGGCCAGTGCCCGCTCGCCGGGCCCGCACGCCTCCCGCAGCGCGTTCAGCTCACTCGGCGGAAGCCGCAGCGCCGCCCCGCGCCGGCCGGGGTCGAGCAGGGCCCGGCCCGCCGCGAGCCACTCCGGGCCGGGCGCCACCCCGGCGAAGGAGGCCAGCCGGGAGAGCTCCTTCTCCGGCGCGTCCAGCAGGTTCTCGTACGAAAGTCCCATACGGGACGCCTCCGGTGCCTTCTCCAGCTCCGCCAGGCACTCGGTGACCAACCGCGACCACAGGGCGCCGAACACGGGCAGCGGGATCGCCCGGTCGAACACCAGCCGGGCGTCGAAGGGGTCCGCCAGCAGGCCGCCCAGGTCCGGAGGCAGCGACCGGGCGTGCTCCTCGGTCAGCTCGGCGCCGAACTCCAGCCCCAGGGCGGCGTAGATCTCCTCCAGCAGGACGATCAGCCGGAAGCCGGTGTGGCGGCTCATCGACAGCGCGCAGTCCGGGCCGCCGCGGTACAGGTGGACCAGCCCCGCCTCGGGGAAGCCCGCCCGCAGCCGGGGCACCCACCGCACCGAGAACCCCGAGCGCTCCACCACCGCCCGCCGCCCGAACCGGTCGGCCAGCAGGGCGAAGAACGCCCGGTACTGGTCCTCGGCCGGGCGGCGCGGCCAGGCGGAGACGCGGGGCGCGAGCTCGTCCAGCAGGCCGTCGGGGTCGTCGGTGAGATGCGGGAGCACCATCAGGCAGAGCGCCGGGACGCCGCCGGCCTCGGCGGAGAACCGCCCGGAGGAGCGCGGGTAGAGGAACTCGGGGATGGCCGCGCCGCTGCGGATCATCCGGTCGAACGTCGGGCTGGGATCGGCGAGAAGGCGCCAGAACTCCTCGCCGGTCAGCTCGCCCTCCGGCATCCCGTCCAGGCCGACCGAGGCGAGCAGTTCGTTGAGGCTGAGGACGTCCGGGTGCTGGTTCAGGACGCGCGACAGGGCAGTCGAACCGCTCCGCCCGGTTCCGACGACGAAGGTCAAAGGCCGTACGGTCATTTACCGCCCCGATCGAAGTCGTGTGCTGCCGGTCATCGACCACCGCAGCGTACGGAGCCGGGCGCGGTGGGTGCAGGGCGCCTTTCCGCCAACCGGGGCGCGGTCCGGGCGGCGGCGCGCACTCCGGCGGGGCTGTCCGGTTTTCGCTCATCTCCGGAGCAGAAGGGCCGAGGGTGACAACTCGGCGGCCGTTTCCGGCGTCGGGACAAGTGAGGGCGGCGGGAGCGGGCCGGGCGGACGGAGCGGGCAGGGCGGGCAGAGCGGACAGAGCGGGCCGGACCGCCGGCCGTCGCCGAGCAGACACAGACCGAGCGACGAGGCGGTCGGCGGGCCGGACACGGCGGCCGGTGACCGCACGGGGGAGAACGCATGCCGTACGACACCCTTCCCGTCCACGCCGAGGACGAGCGCTTCGGCGCGATCGGCATCTGGCTGGACGGCCGGGCCGGGACGCTGGAGGTCGAGGGAGCCTGGTCGTCCCCCGGCATCCCCACCGTCACGCTCGACCGGGACCCGCCGACTCCGGCGGAGTCCCACATCCCCATCGGCACCCGCGACGGCTCCCGGCTCACCCTGGTCGTCGGGGACGAGACCGCCCGTGTCCGGCCCGGCCGGGGACGTCTCCTGCGCCGCTCCTACGCGGTGGCCGCCGTCCACCGGGGGAGCCGCTACCGGCTGGTGCCGGACTCCGCGGCGGGCAGCCGGCTGCTGAAGGACGGCCGGACGCTCGGCAGGTTCTCCTCGGACGGCGACGGGGCGGTACGGGCCGACTGGGCGGAGGGGGCGGTGGTGGAGGCCGCGGACGCGGCTCTCGGTTACGCCCTGGCCGCCGCCTTCGGCACCGGGGGCCGGCCCTGGTGGGCGCTGGTGGCGGACTTCGCCGGCGGTCTGGTTCCCGGCTGACCGGCGTACCGTCCGGGGGGGAGGGCCGTGCACACTGTCTGCGTACGCGGAACGGCGAGCAGGACGGCGGTAGGGCGATGAGGGCCAACGAACTGGTGCTGGGCATCTCGGCGGGGGTGGCGATCGGCGTCGCCTTCGGGGTGGCCCTGTTCGACAGTGCCGCGGTGGGGATCGGGATCGGGGTGGCGCTCGGTGTGGTGCTCGCCGCCGTGATCGGCGCCGTCCGGAGCCGGCGGGCGCCGTCCCGCGGCTCCGGGGACGGGAGCTGAGCCGGGCCCGCGGACCGCGGCGGTCGCGGCGGTCGCGGCGGTCCCCGCGGCCGGTGGTGGCGCCGGTCACGGCCGGGGGTGGCGGCTGCGGGCGTTGGCCGCGGCCAGCCGGGCGCTGAGCTGCTCGCGCGGGGTGAGCGGCCGGATCTCGTCCGGTGCCGCCTCCCACTCCCGGCCGCCGCACAGCGGGCGCAGCCGGACGAGGCCGGGGCGGACGTCCAGCACGTCCCCCACCCGGCCGTCCCGCAGATCCCGCACGGCCGAGCCGATCGCCACCTCGGGAGGCTCCTCCTCCGACTCCTCCCCCCGGCCGCTCCCGCCGCCGGTCACCGGGCCGCTCCCCGCCGTGCCGCCTCCTGCCGTGCCGCCGGGCGTTGCGGGGCCGTGGCCACCGGGAGGGCCGCCCGCCGGGCGGGCTCGACCGGGATCGTCTGACGTCGCCGGACTCGGGATCTCATCGTGCTGTCGCTCCGTGCTCTCGGGGTGCCCGTCGAAGGGCTCGTGTCACTCTTTGTATCCAGTCGGTCGCCCTGTGATGCGGAAGTCAACAGGGGAATGCCCGGTTACCTCCCGCGGGCGGCGGGGCGGACCGCCCGGTCCACCGCCGCGGCGGGTCGCTCTTGACCTCAAGTCCGCTTGAGGCCATAGCGTCCCGACCTGTCACCGAGAACCGGCGAAGGGAACAAGACCATGTCCTCAGCGGCAGCGCGGCACGAACGGCGGAACGACCAGTACCGGCTCGCCGTGGTACTCGGAAGTGTGCGGGAGGGGCGCTTCGTCACCACCGTGGGTGACTGGTTCGCCCGGCAGGCCGGCCGGCGCGACGACGTGAAACTCGACGTGATCGACCTCGCGCGGCCGGACGGGGACGGCCGCTTCCTCGGGGAGCGGATCGACGCCGCCGACGCCGTCGTGCTGGTGGTGCCCGAGTACAACCACAGCTTCCCCGGGCCGCTGAAGACCGCGATCGACTCCCTCAAGCCCGAGTGGCGGACCAAGCCGGTCGGCTTCGTCTCCTACGGCGGCCGGGGCGGCGGGCTGCGGGCGGTGGAGCAGCTCCGGCTGGTCTTCGCGGAGCTGCACGCCGTCACCGTCCGGGAGGTGGTGAGCTTCCACGACGCCTGGAGCGAGTTCGGGCCCGACGGCGAGCCCGTTGACGCGACGGCGACCCGGGCCGCGGACGGGCTGCTGGACCAGCTCGCCTGGTGGGCGTTCGCCCTGCGCCGGGCCCGGGAGGACGCGCCGTACCCGGGGTGATCCGCCCCCGCCCGGGGGCGGGGGCGGGCCCGCCGTACGGCCCCGCGCGGTCAGCGGGCGACGAGCAGCTCCAGCAGCTCGTCCCGGCCGAACACCCGGGCCGTGTCGACGGCCGAGGGCTGCCCGGCGGCGGGGTCGGCGCCCGCCGCCAGCAGCATCCGGACCATCTCCGCCCCGTCCTTGAAGACGGCTCCCGAGAGCGGGCTCTGGCCCCGGTCGTTGATCCGGTTGGGGTCGGCGCCGCGCTCCAGCAGGGCCCGCACCGTGGGGGTGCGGCCGTAGTAGGCGGCCAGCATCAGCAGCGAGTCGCCCTTGTCGTTGGTGAGGTTGACCGGTACGCCCGCGTCCACGTACGCGGCGAGGGTGTCGGTGTCACCGTCCCGGGCCAGGTCGAAGACCCTGGCCGCGAGCTGGAGCACCTCCGGGTCGTGGGCGGGCTCGGTGCTCTGGGGGGTGGGGGCGTCGGACATCGTTCTCCTCCTCGTGCCTTTCGTACGCCGTGCCTCGCGTACGCCGGTCGGCCGCCGGGCGGCCCCACCTACGTATGCCCCGTACCGCGCCGCCCTCCCGCCGGGGCCGGCACTGATGCCACCGGGACCGGCACTGATGCACCGCCAACGGCACCGGGACCGGCCGGCGGGGCTCAGAGCCGGATGACGACCAGGGCGGCGTCGTCGGCGGTGCCGCTGCTCATGCCGAGGTCCTCCAGGAGGCTGTCGGCGATCTCCTCCGGGCCCCGGTCGCTGTGCCGGGCCAGGCTCTCGGCGAGCCGTTTGAGCCCGACGTCGATGGACTCGTGGCGGCGCTCGACGAGCCCGTCGGTGTAGAGGATGAGGACCGAGCCGGGCAGGTAGGACGCGATGGCCTGCGGCCGGTGCGAGGGTCTGCTCCGGGCGGCCAGCGGGACGTCGGTGGCCTGGTCCAGCAGCTCGACGAGCTTGTCGGGGTGGCACAGCATCGGGGGGAGGTGCCCGGCGCTGCTGTAGGTCAGGGTGCGCGTGTGGGTGTCGATGTCCACCTTGACGGTGGTGGTGGCCAGCGCGCCGTCCAGGGAGCGGGCGTACAGGTCCAGGCCGTACAGCGCCTGGGCGGGGCCGTCGGCGACGCGCATCGAGGCGCTGAGGGCGCTGCGCAGCTGGCCCATCACACTGGCGGCCTCCAGCCCCCGGCCGACGACGTCGCCCACGGCGACGGCGAAGCGGTCGTCGCTGAGGTTGATCAGGTCGTACCAGTCCCCGCAGACGTTCAGCGATCCCGCGGCGGGCCGGTAGCGCACGGCCGCGTTGCGCCGCTGGAGCGGCATGTGGGTGGGGAGCATGGCCTTCTGGAGGGTGAGGGCCACCTCGTGCTCGCGGGCGTGGGCCCGCCGCAGCCGCTCGTTGTGCTCGTACAGCTCCCGGGCGCGGGTGTAGAGCTCGGGCTCCGCGATCCGGCCGTCGGCCGGCCGCGGCGGCTTCTTCGGGTCCTTCCGGCCGGCCGGGTCCCCGGGGGCGGCGAGGCTGTCGCGCACGTACGCCGTGGCGTCCTCGACCCGGTTGATGATCAGGGTCACCTCGCCGTCCGGACCGAGGACGGGTGTGTTGACCGGGCTCCAGTAGCGCTCCTCGTAGACGTCCGCCTTGCCCGGCAGGGGGATGTCGTACCGCTGGAGGACCATGGTGTCCGTCCTGCGGGTGGTCAGGACGCGCTCCAGGGAGGCCCTGAGGTTCCGCATCCCGTCGGCGTCCGGGTCGGCCGGGTTCTGCGGGAAGGCGTCGAAGAGGTACTGGCCGATCAGCTCCTCCCGGCCGCGGCCGGTGATCTCCAGGTACGCCCGGTTGGCCTCCACGATGACCAGCTCGGGGGTGAGCACCGACAGCGGGGTGGGAACGGCGCCGAACAGGGCGGCGTAGTCGATGCCGGTGTGGCCGCCGCGGCCGGCGCCGTCGGTGTCGCGATCCGCCTCGATCATGGCCCCTCCCCTCCCGTGCGCGGTGTCGGCCGAAGACCGGGAACTCGCCGTGGTGGCGTCCGCCGACCGCCTGTCTCGCACACTACCCCGTGCCGGAGCCCGGCACGGGGGCAAGCCGGATCGTGGTCCGGCCGGTCCGGAGCGGGCCCCGGCGCCCGCCGCGCGAACCTTCGCGCGGACCTTTCCGTGCCGTGCCGCGAGGCGGCCGGGGCGACGGGCCGGAGGCGGTGCGGCCCGGCGGCCGGGGTGATGCGCGTGAAACTACCGGGACGGGAGAGGGCGGCGTGACGGGTTCCACATGGTCCTCACATCTTTCCGGAACCCGGTGGGCGCCGAACGCGTCCGCCCCGCCGTGCCGCCCGGTGTCCCCCGCGGGTTCACCGGGGCGCGGGCGTGCCCGTCACCGAGGCCAGCACCTCCTGCATCGACCGCACCACGTGCCCGGCCCCCGCGCCGCGGAGTTCGGCCTCCTTGCGCCCGTTGCGCGCGAAACCGAGGAACGGCACCCCGGTCGCCCGGGCGGCGGCCAGGTCGCTGGGGGCGTCCCCGATCATCAGCGCGTCCCGTGCCGCGGTCCCGGTGGACCGCAGCGCCTCCAGCAGGCAGTGCGGATGGGGCTTGAGCAGCCGCAGGTCCCGGGAGCGGCCGTGGACGTGCCCGGCGAAGTGGGCGGCGAGCCGGCGGCCGCGCAGATAGCGCTCCACCGCGAGCGGCGAGTTGTTGGTGGCCACGGCGACCCGGCGGCCGGTGGCCACCAGCGTCCAGATGAGGGGGTCGGCGTACGGCGTCGGCCGGGCGGTGTCGGCGGCGCGGAGCTCCTCCTCGGTCATCCTGGCCTCGATCCGCCGGGCGAGTTCGGTACCGTGCCGGTGCTCGGCGACGGTCCGCAGGATGAGATGGGTGTCGCCGGTCCCGAGCACCTCGGCGGTGAGCAGTTCCCGTTCGCCGCTCTCCCTGAGGAGGTCCCGCAGGCTCCCGGCTATGGCGGCCGAGGGGTGGCCCGAGAACAGCCGGCAGACGGGGCCGTCGAAGTCGAGGAGGACACAGGCCGCTGCCTCGACGAGACCGGCCGTACCGCTCGCGCCGGTCCGCCCGTTCGAATTCACCTCCCAACTATCGCCGGGCGGTCGGCGGTTGTTCAACACCCGCCGGCCGCTTCACCGCTGTCCCGGCCGTCACCGCCGTCCCGGCCGGGACCGGCGCCGCGGCGGGCTCCGCACGCAGGACGGCGGGCGCGTGCTCGGCGTACCAGTCGTGGAGGGCCTCGCGGACGTCGTCCACGGAGACGGGGTCGAGCATCCTGAGCGGGCCCCGGGCCCGGGTCAGGGCCCGCCGGACGTCCCGGGCGGCGCGGTCGAGGGCGGTGCGGAGCCGGGCGCCGCCGGCGCGCGGCGGCAGGGACAGCGCGGCCCGCAGGGTGTCGGCGTAGACCGACTGGGCGATCTCGAAGTCGACGTAGAGCTCGAGGTCGGTCTTCAGTCCGGCCAGCCGGGCGTGGTGGCCCCGCCTCGCCAGCTGTCCGCGCCACAGTTCCACGAGGAGCTCGCGCTCCCGGTCGGTGTACCCCATCCGCACCAGGTGGGTGGCGAGGTCGTGGAGCGGATCGCCGTAGAGGGCGATCTCCCAGTCGATGACGGCGAGGCCCCCGGCGGGGGTCTCGATCAGGTTGTCGCGGTGGAGGTCGGTGTGCAGCAGGCCGAACGGCCGGGGCACCAGCGTCCCGGCCTGCTCGCGGAAGATCTCCATGGCCTCGGAGGGGATGCCGACGGCCTTGAAGAGCCGTCCGAAGTCCGGCTCGTTGGCCTGGTGCACGTGCCTCTCGGTGAAGGTGACGAGAGCTTCCAGGAAGCCGGCGCTGTCACCGTCCTCGGGCCAGCCCGCCGGGCGCGGGGGGAGAGCCTTCTCCGGGACCGTGCTCAACTGGCCGAAAACCGACGCCATACGGACGAGGGTCCGGTCACCGAGCGCAGTTCCGCGCGGCGCGCGTGCGGAGAGCGGGGCGCCCTCGACGTAGGTGTACAGCGCGGTGTTCCCGGTCCGCCCCAGGTAACGGGGGACTTCCGCCAGGTACGGGTGCACGGCCGTGAGCACCTCGGCCTCGTCCCGCCACATCCGGGGAACGACCTGGACGGTCTTCCGGGGGGTGCGGAACGTGCCGAGCAGCCCGTCCGGCTCTCCCGCCGCCCGGGTGAGCGCGGGGGAGAGCCGTACCACGAGGTTGTCGTTGTGGTGGCCGCTGACCGTCGGGCCGGCGTCGCGGTGGCGTTGGTGTCGCTCGAGTTCCCGGCCGATCAGGTGGGCGGGGACCCGGGGGCGGGCAGGCATCGGCGGCGGTCCTGGGGTTCACGGGGCGAAGGAGGCCAAGGGGGCCAAGGGGGCCACGGAGGGACGAGAGGCGGCTGAGGCTAGCAGCCGTCCTGTGCGGGCCGCGGCAGCGTGCGCGGACGGCAACGAGAAGTTCACACGGGGAGCGGTCAGGCGGGTTCGAAGGGCTGGGCTATGGACTCCCACAGGGAGTCGAACCAGCGCTTCGAGGAGTCGACGAAGGCGGTGTCGTGCTCGTCCTGGGAGTCGTCGCTCCTGATGTGCCGGAAGAGCTGGGTGCCGAGCCCCAGGACGTCGTGGATCTCCATCTCCTCGCCCCGGTAGCCGACCCTGTGCGGCACGACGTGGTAGTAGCCGAAGAGCGCCTCGGTGCCGTTGAGCAGGTACAGCTTGTGGGTCGGGGTGATCGGGACGCTGCGGAACTCCATCGAGACCTCGGGGACGAGACCGCGCACCTTGAGTGTCTCCA
Source organism: Streptomyces carminius (assembly GCF_002794255.1). Classification (GTDB taxonomy): domain Bacteria; phylum Actinomycetota; class Actinomycetes; order Streptomycetales; family Streptomycetaceae; genus Streptomyces; species Streptomyces carminius. The sequence continues at coordinate 166,956 of NZ_PGGW01000040.1, read as the reverse complement.
GGTGTCCGCGCAGGGCGCCCGCGTAGGTGTGCGTCAGCTCGTGCAGCCGTTCCAGGGGACGCGGGTCGGTCCTGCCGGGGTCGGAGACCAGCCGGGGGAGGGCCAGGTCGGCGCTGACGCTGGGGAGGAGCACGCGGACGGTGATCGACCGGGGGCGCAGCTCCTCGCGGCTGATGGCGATCATCGAGGGGGCCAGGGCGGTGTTGAGGGTCTCCGTGGTCAGGGAGAAGACGTCGACCGTGACGTGCTCGGTCCGGAAGGCGTGGAGGAGGCGGTCGGCGAGCTCGATGTCGGCCTTGCGCGGGGCCTCGTGGGCCGGGGCGCGCTCGGCGACCCGCGGCGGGGCGCCGCGGCCGGTGCCGGTGAGCAGGCCCTCGTGGCGGAGGAGGTCCAGGGCCTGCCGGACGGCGGTGCGGTTGGTCCCGAACTCCTCGGCCAGCTCGTGCTGGGTCGGCAGCCGGGCGCCCGGGGGGAGATCGCCGGAGAGTATGCGGTCACGCAGCGTGTCGGCCACGCGGTCGCGTGACGGGGGCTGGGTGCCGTGCGGGACGGAGCTTTCGTGACTCACGGTGGGACCGTACAACTTCTGGCCAATGAGTGGGAGTTGGCGGGCATCTGTTTTGGGGTTTGGTTGAACAGGGAAGAACTTAGACAGAGTTGGAGACCAACTTTATCATGTTGGATACGGGGGACTGTAGTTGGTCGCAAAGGCTTGGCAACTTGTACGCCGTCGCACGCCGGTGGTGTACGACTCGGTCCCCGTGAGCCTGCGAAGGAGGGACTGCCATGCCTGTCTCCGCACTCGCCGCCGCTGCCCTGGAGCAGCTGGTGGAGTCCCGTTTCGGGCTGCTGGGGGTGTTCGGGCTGGTCATGCTGAGCGCCGGATACCACAAGAGGAACTTCGACTACGCGCTCATAGGCGGGGCGGTGCTGGCCCTGCTGGTCATGTCGGGGTGACGGCCGGGACCGGGGGCGGGGTGCGCAAGGAGAAGGAGTACGCGCCCCCGCCCCCGGTCACGTCCCGCCCCCGGTCGCGTCCCGCCGCCCCCGGCCCGTCGGCTCAGAACATGTCCGGGCACCAGGGCCGCCGGCCCGTGCGCAGCAGGGCGTCCGCCAGTTCCACCGCCCCGGGGCGCTCCTCGTCGATCCGGCCCAGCGCCCGCAGCCGGGAGGCCGACTCGTCACCCAGGTACAGCGCGCTCAGCTCGCCCACCCCCAGCACCAGATCGGCCGCCCGCCCGGTGGGCGCGCAGTCGGCCCCCTCGGTGCCGGCCGCCAGCAGGAAGCGGCCCTCCGCCAGGCCCATCGGGTCGCGCAGCTCCAGCACCAGCGCCCCCTCGACGGGGTACGTGCGGGAGGTGAGCAGCGCCGGTACGTCCAGCGGGCGCAGCCACAGGAAGTCCGCGTGGTGGACGGTCCGGGCGGCCCGGACGTCCGGCAGCAGCAGCGGCAGCAGGTCGTCGGGGGCACGCCGGCCGGTGCGGACGGTGGCCACCCAGTCGACGGACAGCAGGTGGTGCCACAGGGCCCGTTCGGCCTCGGGCCCGTCGGCGAGCAGATCGCGGACCGTCAGGACCGACTGCGGCAGATCGGCCTCCCAGCGGTTCTCCACCGTGTACGTCGCCAGGCCCCGCACCCGCCCGGCGGCGTCGCGGTACAGCGCGTGGAAGGGGCGCGTCCAGCCGCTGCCGGGCCAGTCCAGCTCACCGGTGGCCAGCCGCCACCAGCGCCCGGAGCGGTCCACCGTCCCGTGCCGGCCGGGCAGGACGCGCACCCGCTCGTGCAGGGCGGCGCCCTCGGCGCACACCTCGGCGGCGCCGGCCAGGTCGATCCGGGCGCCGGGCGGCGGCGGCACCGGGCGGTGCCGGTCCAAGCCGGTGCGGTGGACGTCCACCTCCCACTCGGTGGCCCAGGCCGCCGGGCCGTAGCCGTAGCGGCCGTAGATCGGGTACTCGGCGGCGTCGAGCGTGGAGCAGACGTCCCCGCGCTCCTTCGCGGCGGCCAGCTCCCGCGTCATCATCCGGGTCAGCAGCCCGCGGCGGCGGTGGGTGGCGGCGACGGTGACGTTGGTGACGGCGAGGGAGTCCACCGCGGCGCCGCCGGGGACGGTGAGCTTCTGCGCGAAGGTGCGGAAGGTGGCGACGCAGCGGTCACCGTCGAACGCGCCCAGGGTGCGGTCCGGTTCGATCCCGCCGCGCCGGATCGCCAGCTCCTCCTCGCCGACCTCCCCGGAGCGCAGGAAGCCGGTTCCCAGGGCGCGGACCCACGCCGGGTAGTCGTCCTCGGTCAGGGCGCGGATGTCGGGCGCGTTCGCGGCGGCGGCTGGTACGGCGGGTACGGCGGGTACGGCGGGCATGGGAGCGACGTTAGGGGTGCCGGGGTCAGAACGTCGCGCGGATTTCCCCGACCCGCTCCCCGCCCCCGGTCAGGGGCGCGTCGGCGAGCCCGGCCGGCACCGGTGCGGCCGTGCCCATCCGCTCCAGGGCGCGGGCCGTGACCGGGCCCAGCGCCCGGGTGGCGCCGTCCTCGATCTTGAACGCCAGGGCGCGGCCGTCCGGCAGCGCCACCGCCTGCACCGCCTCGGCGCCCATCTTCGCCAGCGCGCCCGGTATCCCGCGCATCAGCAGGGTGTCGGCGCGCCGGGTGCCCGCCACGTACTCGGGGTGGGCGCGCATCGCGTCCGCGACCCGGCGCCCGGGGCTGCCGGGGGCGGCCAGCACCAGGGCGCGGAAGGCACGGGCCAGGCCGGTGAGGGAGAAGGCGAACAGCGGGGCGCCGCAGCCGTCCGTCCCGGTGTGCGCCACCGGCTCGCCCGCCGCGGCCTCGACCGTTTCGCGGACCAGCAGTTGCAGGGGGTGCCCGGGGTCGAGGCAGCCGGCGCGCGGCCAGCCGTTCGCGTCGCAGGCGGCGAGGAACGCGGTGTGCTTGCCCGAGCAGTTCATGGCGGCGCGGGACGGGCGCCCGCCGGCCGCCAGCCACCGCTCGGCCTCCACCCGGTCCAGCGGCAGGTCGGGCGGGCAGGTCAGCTCGTCCTCGGCCAGCCCGTGCTCGGCGAGCAGCCTGCGCACCAGGTCCAGGTGGAAGGGCTCGCCGGAGTGGCTGGCCGCGGCCAGCGCCAGCCGCTCGCCGGACAGCTCCGCACCCGCCCGCAGCACGGCCGCCGCCTGCAGCGGCTTGACGCAGGAGCGGGGGAAGACCGGCGCCGTCACCTCGCCCAGCGACCACTCGACCGCGCCGTCCGGACCGAGCGCCACCAGCGAGCCGCGGTGCCGGCTCTCGGTGAAGCCGGAGCGGACGGCCTCGGCGAGGACCGGGGGGGCCGGAAGGGCCGCAGGGGTCGAGGACGCGTCGGAGGCGGACACGGTGGTGCTCATGGGCGGGGCCTTCCCTGGGTGCGGGAGGGACGGCCGCCGCCCGGGGTCAGGGCAGCAGGTCGTCCACGTGTGCTTCGCCCTCACGGTACCTGCGGGCGATCTCCGCGCTGCACCCGTTCGCCGTGTCCTGGAGCACCTGGCGGCGGCGGGAGAGCTGCCGCTCGTACTGGCCCAGCCGCACCATGGCGGTGTGCAGTTCGTCCTCGGTGCGGGCGGCCGGATCGGAGAGCTCCACCTCGGCGAGCACGTTCTCGGCCAGCCGCCGGTACTCCTCGCTGCGCGGGGTGCGCAGGGTCACATGGCGGGCGGACCGTGCCGGGCCGCCCGCCGGCGAGGGGCCGTCGGCGAGGATCTCCGCCAGCCGGTCGACGACCGGCGCCGCCGTGCCGCCGCGGCGGGCCAGTTCGGCGCGCAGCAGGTCGAGCCGGCCCTGGACCAGCCGCCGTACGTAGCCGGTGTCCGCCTCCTCCTGCTGCGCCTGGCGGCGCAGTTCGCGCAACTGGGGCAGGCGCAGGCCGGTGAGCCTCGGGGGCTCGGTGTCGCGCAGCACCGCCGGGAGCGCCCCGTACGCGTCCGGCGGGGTGCCCGGCGGGGCGTCCCCCGGTGAGGCGTCCGACGGCGGGTCCGGCGGGCTGCCCGGTGGGATGTCCGGCGGGGTGCTCGGTGCGGGTGTGCCGTGGGTGTCGGCGGCCGTGCGGGTCGCCGGTACGGTTCCGGGCGTCTGCCCGGTTCCGGCAGTGCTCATGGTCTTGTGCCCCTCGTCCCCTTCGCCGTGGACCGCGGCGGAGCACCGCGGCCCGCCGCGGATACGCCGCGCCGGCCACCGCGCGCACCGTGCGGTACGCGCCGTGCGGTACGCATCGTGCCATCACGGGCACCCTCCGTGCAGCGCGGGGCACCCCTCCGGCGGGTGCCGGGCGGCCGTCCGGCGGGCGCCCGCAGGGGTGCGCCGGGGGCGCGACCGGGCGCATGCCGCGGCCGGCCCGGGGGCGCGGCATGATGGTCCGCATGCGTGCTGTGGTGCAGAGGGTGGACGGGGCCAGGGTCGTCGTCGGGAGCGGGGACGAGGGCGGCGCGGCGGACGGGGCCGGTGAGGAGACCGTCGGTGAGATCAAGGGCGAGGGGCTGTGCGTACTGGTCGGGGTGACCCATGACGACACTCCGGAGAAGGCGGACAGGCTCGCGCGCAAACTGTGGGGCCTGCGCGTGCTGGAGGGGGAGCGCTCCTGCTCGGACACCGGGGCGCCGCTGCTGGTGGTGAGCCAGTTCACTCTCTACGGTGACGCCCGCAAGGGGCGCCGCCCCACCTGGCAGGCCGCCGCTCCCGGCCCGGTCGCCGAGCCGCTGGTGGACGAGGTGTGCGCCCGGCTGCGGGCGCTGGGCGCCCGGGTGGAGACGGGCCGGTTCGGGGCGAGGATGGCGGTCTCGCTCACGAACGACGGCCCGTTCACGGTGCTGCTGGAGGTGTGACCCTGCCGGAGGTGTGACCCGGCTGCCCGCACGGGGGAGGCGACGGGCAGCCGGGCGTTCGTCGGGCGGCTCCGCGGAAGGACCGGGGGAGCCGCCGGGGCGGTCACTTCACCGAGCCGGCCATCACGCCCTGCACGAAGTGCTTCTGGAAGGCGAAGAACACCACCAGCGGCACGGCCAGGGAGAGGAAGGCGCCGGGCGCCAGGATCTCGATGTTGCTGCCGAACTGCCGCATCTCCGACTGGAGCGCGACGGTCAGCGGCTGCGAGTCGCTGTCCGCGAAGATCAGCGCGACCAGCATGTCGTTCCACACCCACAGGAACTGGAAGATCGCCAGGCTCGCGATCGCGGGCCGCCCCACCGGCAGGATGAGCCGCGTGAAGATCCGCCACTCCCCGCCGCCGTCCATCCGCGCGGCCTCCAGCATCTCGCGGGGGATCTCCGCGAAGTAGTTGCGCAGCAGGAAGACCGCGAACGGCAGACCGTAGGCGATGTGGAACAGCACCACCCCGGGGATCGTGCCGAACAGCCCCAGCGCGCCGAACATCTTCGCCACCGGCAGCAGCCCGACCTGGACCGGCACCACCAGCAGGCCGACCACCACCAGGAAGATCCAGTCGCGGCCGGGGAACTCCAGCCAGGCGAACGCGTAGCCCGCCAGGGCCGCGATCACCACCACCGAGACGGTGGTGGGCACCGAGATCAGCACGGTGTTCCAGAAGGCCTCGGTGATGCCGGAGTTCTCCAGCAGCGCCGTGTAGTTGTCGACCGACAGCCCGCCCGGCTCGGCCAGCGCCTCCCACCAGCCGCCGGCGGCGTTGTCCTCCTCCGAGCGCAGCGAGGACAGGAACAGGCCCAGCGCGGGGGTGATCCAGACCAGCGCGATCACGACGAGGAACACCTGGACCGCGGTCCTGCCCAGCAGGGCCGTGAGCCGCCCGGCGGCCCCCCGCCGGGCGGGGGCGGGGAGCCCGGCGGGGGGTGGGGACCCGGCCCCCGCGGCCGCCGCCGCGAGGGCCGGGGACTGTGCGGCCGGTGCCTTCCCGGGGTTCTCCGGCTCCGGGTTGTCCGGCCTCTCCTGGACGGTGCCGTGGGCGGTCATCGCTGGCTCCTGCGGAAGCGTCGGATGTTGAAGATCATGGCCGGGACCACCAGGAGCAGCAGCAGGACGCCGATGGCGCTGCCCAGGCCCTGGTTGTTGCCGCCGCCGAAGGAGACCAGCCACATCTGCATGGCCAGCACGTTGGCGTCCTCGAGCACCGGACCGGGGGCGATGATGTAGACGAGGTCGAAGACCTTCAGCACGTTGATCACCAGGGTCACGAAGACCACGGTCAGCACGGGCGCGAGCAGCGGCACGGTGATCCGGCGGAAGATCTGCCACTCGTTCGCGCCGTCCATCCGGGCGGCCTCCAGCACGTCCCGGGGCATCGCGGCCAGCCCGGCGCCGATGAGGACCATCGAGAAGCCCGTCCAGATCCACAGGTAGGCGCCGATGATCGCCGGGGTGACCAGGGCCGGGCCCAGCCAGGAGACGCCGCCGTAGGGCTCGGCGAAGTTGGCCGCGGGCAGCTTCAGGGAGTACGCGCCGCTCCCCGACAGCCCGGTGAAGCGGAACGAGCCGTCGGCCGCGGTGGTGGCCTCCCCCACCACCTCGCCGTCGCGCACCGCCTGGACCGTCATGCCGGGCAGCCCGCGCTCCCCGGAGTCGATCCGGCCCGCCTCGCCGCCCCCGCCGGGGGTGAAGTCCAGATAGACGGTGCCGGCCAGCGCCCCCTCCCCGGCCTTCGGGGCGCCCGCGGCGGGTTCCGCACCGGCGGGCACCTCCTTCGGCGGTACGCCGACCACGCCCAGGGAGACGGTGCGGTCGCCGGGCGACAGGTCCGCGGCCGTGGAGTACGAGCCGTCCGCGGCCCTGGTGACCCCGCTCTCCTCCCGGACGCGGGCGCCGGGGTAGGAGGGCTCGTCGGCGAAGGCGCCGTGGACGCCGGTGACGACGGCGTTGAGGATGCCGCGCTCGGGGTCCTGCTCGTAGGTGATGCGGAAGATGATGCCCGCGGCGAGGAAGGAGATCGCCATCGGCATGAACATCAGGATCTTGAACGCGGTGGCCCAGCGCACCTTCTCGGTGAGCACGGCCAGGACCAGCCCGAGCCCGGTCAGCAGCGCCGGGGCGGCCACGACCCAGACGGCGGTGTTGCGGACGGCCTTGAGGGTGGCCGGATCGCGGAACATCTCGACGTAGTTCCCGGCGCCCACGAACCGGTCGCCGGAGGCGTCGAAGAGACTGCGGCCGACGGAGAACAGGATCGGGTACGCGACCAGCGCGCCGAGCAGCAGCAGGGCGGGCAGCAGGAACAGCGCGGCGCTCAGTTGCCGGCGCCGCCGGGCGCTTCGCCGGAGCGCCGCGGCGCGGTCGTCGGGGGCGGGCGCCCCGGCCGGGGCGCCTTCCCGGCCGTCAGCCGCCGGGGCGGGCGGTACGGGGACCGCCGCGGGGGGAGAGGAGGTCACGGCTGTTCCCCCTCAGCCCTGCTGCCAGGCCTTGGCCGCGGCGGCCTCCAGCTTCTCCGCGGTGCCGGCCGGGTCGGAGGGGTCGCGCAGGAAGTCCTGGAGGAGCTTCCACTCGCCGGCGCCCTGGGTGCCGCCGAAGGCCGCCGGGGCCTGGTCGGACATGTCGAACCGCACGTCGTCGCCGGCCGCCACCAGGGACTCGGCGGTCTGCCGGGTGGTCTCGTCCTGGTAGGCGTTCAGGTCCAGGGACTCGTTGGGGGAGAGGAAGCCGCCCGAGGCGGCCCACACCTCGGCCGCCTCGGGGGTGGCCAGGAACTCCACGAACGCCATGCCCGCCTTGGTGTTCCCGCCCTTCTTGAGCACCACCGCGGCGTCCCCGCCGCCGACCACCGGCGGCTCGCCGCCGTCCACGGCCGGGAAGGGGAAGAACTTCGCGTCCTCGCCGACCCGCTTGCCGAACTGGCCCGAGATCAGGCCCGCGACGAAGTCGCCCTCGTAGACCATGCCGGCCTTCGGGTCGTCGCCGAAGACCCGTTCGACGGACTCGGGGAAGTCGGTGCGCAGCGCCCCGGTGCCGCCGCCCTCCACCAGCTCGTCGTCGCCGAAGAGTTCGCCCAGGGTGGTGAGGGCCTTGACGACGGACGGGTCGGTCCAGGGGATCTCGTGGTGGGCGAGCTTGTCGTACATCGCGGGGCCGGCCTGGGAGAGGTAGATGTTCTCGAACCAGTCGGTGAGCGGCCAGCCGGACTCGCCGGCGACGGAGAAGGCCGCCAGGCCGGAGTCGGAGAGGGTGCGGCCCGCCGTCAGCAACTGGTCGTAGGTCTCGGGCGGGTTGACGCCGGCCTGCTCGAACGCCTCCGGGCTGTACCAGACGGTCGACTTGTGGGACGCCTTGAAGTACAGGCCGTAGAAGATCCCGTCGACGGTGCCGTAGTCCTTCCACACCGGGGCGAAGTGGTTGTCGGCGAGCTGGTCGGTGTCCCTGGACAGCGGCTTGAGCCAGCCCTTCTCGGCGAACTGCCGGAGCACGCCGACCTGCGGGACCATCACCACGTCGGGCGCGTTGCCGCCCTCGATCTTGCTGCCGATGACGGTGGAGACGTTGTCGCCGGTGGAGACGAACTTCGTCTCGGCGCCGGTCTTCTCGGTGAAGGCGGCCATGACCTTCTTGAAGTTCTCCTGCTCGACGCCGGTCCACACGCCGGCGACCGTGACCGTCTGGCCCTTGAGGTCCTGTCCCGAGGAGTCGGCGGCGCTGTCCCCGCCGCAGGCCGTCGCGGTGAGGGCGAGGACGAGCGAGGCGGCTCCGGCCACCGTGCCGCGCCGTCCGGCGGCACCCCTCGCGCGTCCGGTACGTCCGCCGCTGCCGGTGCTCTCCGTACGGCCTGTACGTCCTGTGCGTTCGGTGGTCATGGCTCTCCTCTTCGAGGCCGGGGCCGCGCGGCGGCCGGACGGTGCGGTGCGTGGCGTGCGGTGCTCGTGGTGCCGGCTCGGCGGGAGGCCGGGCGGGGCCCCTTCCCGGCCGTGGCGGTGCGCGCCCGCGTTGCTTCCGTTTCCTGCGCCGGGTGAAGGGCAGCCACGACTGTGCCAGCCGCCGTTATGCATTCATGTTAAGTAGCGGAAACAGTGAGGTGTCAACGAGTGGTCGGAAAGCTGCCCTGCTATGGCCGTAGATGTCCGCGCGTAAGGGCGGCGGAGGACTCTTCCGGTACCTAACGTGTAGGTATCTGTCGGAGAGATGCACTCAACTCTCCGGCCCGGCACCGGTCCTGACGCCGGAGTCAGCCGCCGCGGGCGACCGCCCGCAGCTCCCGCGCAAGCCGCGCCACCGCCGCCTTCGGCGTCTGGCGCCCCGCCATCGCGTCGTGCACCACGGCCTGCACCACCAGGCTCACCTGGTCGTAGCGCGGGCTCTTGGGCCGCGGCTCGGCCGCCAGCACACTCTCCCGCAGCGTCGGCAGGTAGGGGAAGGCGCGTACCAGCTCCGGATCCGAGTACAGCTCCGCCCGCACCGGCGGCAGCGCCCCCTCGGTGAGCACCCGGCGCTGCACCCGCTCACCGGTGAGGTACGCGATCAGGTCGGCCGCCGTCTCCGGATGCCGGGAGTGGGCGCTGACCGCCAGGTTGGAGCCGCCCAGCACACTGACGCCCGGACCGTCCGGCCCCGGCAGCGGCACCGCCCCGAACCGCCCGGCGACCTTCGAGTCCGGGCCGTTCGCCATGGAGTGCACATACGGCCAGTTGCGCAGGAACAGCAGCCGCCCCTCCTGGAACGCCCGCCGCGACTCCTCCTCCTTCCAGCCCAGCGACTCCTCGGGTATCCAGCCCTCCCGCACCCCCTCGGTGAGGAAGCGCAGCCCCGCGCGGGCCGCGTCGCTGTCCACGGTCACCGTCGCGCCCTCGTCGCCGAGGAAGGAACCGCCGGCCGAGCGCACCGCCTCGGTGGCGTTGGCCGTCAGTCCCTCGTACGGCAGGAACTGCCCGGCGTAGCCGTCCAGTCCGTGCCGCGGGGCGACCTCCCGCGCCAGCCGGGCCAGCTCCGCCCAGGTGCGCGGGGGCTCCTCGCCCGCCGCCGCCAGCACGTCCGAGCGGTAGTACAGCAGCCCGGCGTTGGTGACGTACGGCACCGCGTACAGCCGCCCGCCGAAGGTGGCGGTGTCCACCACCGGCGGCAGGAACGTCCCCAGCGGGAAGCGGTCCGGGTCGACGGGCGCGATCCAGCCCGCCGCGGCGAACTCCGACGTCCAGGCCACGTCGATGTTGAGCACGTCGAAGCGGTCGCTGCCGGAGCGCAGGGCGGTGACCATCTGGGCCCGGGTCTCGTCCGCCGAGTCCGGCAGCTCCACCAGGGTGGCCCGCTCGCCGGGGCGCGCGCGGTTCCAGTCGTCGAGCACCGGATCGAGGTACTCGGTCAGATCCCCGGCCGTGACCAGGGTGACCGGTCCGCGCCCGCCGTCGTGCGCGGCCGGACGCGCCGCCGGGGAACCCGCCCCCGCATGACCCGCCAGGACGACGGCGACCGCCAGGAGCCCCCTGCCCGCGGCCCTCGTCCACCGCATAGGTCCCTCCCCGTGCACCGGTCTCGCCGTCGGGCGCCGAACAGCCCGTATTCACCCGTCGGGCATGGGCGATACTAGACGCCGACCGACCGCCGGCCGACCGCCCGGCACCGAGAAGCGGAACCGGAACCGGAACGAACGGGGAGGAAGGAGAGGGCGCGTGCGTCTGCCGCTCCTGGCCCTCCTCGCGGCCGGCCCCGCCCACGGGTACGAGCTGAAGCAGGCCCTCGAGAAGCTCCTGGGCGCCGCCTACCCCCAGCCGAACGTCGGCCAGATCTACGTCACCCTGGGCCGCCTGGAGAAGGCCGGCCTGATCGAGGGCGAGGACGTCTCCCAGTCCGCCCGGCCCAACAAGCGGATCTACCGGCTCACCGAGGCGGGCCGCGAGGCGGTGCTGGCCTGGTTCGAGGAGCCGACCGACGAGCCGCGGGTGCGCGACGAGTTCTTCATGAAGCTCGCCCTCGCCCCGCGGACCGGCCTGGCCGACCAGCTCACCCTGATCAACAAGCAGCGCCGCCAGTACCTCAACACCATGCGCGCCCTGTCGAGGCTGGCCGCCGCCGAGGACCGGGACAACCGGGTGGCGCAACTGCTGATCGAGGGCGCGATACTGCACCTCCAGGCCGACCTCGACTGGCTGGAACGCTGTCAGGAGGAGTTGGATTGACCCGCACCGGCCGCCCCGCCGAGCCCGCCGCGCCCGCCGACCCGCCGCCGGAGCCCGCCGGGCCGGAGCCCGCCGCGCCCCCCATCGTCCGCGCCGAGGGCCTGGTCAAGACCCACCACGGCGAGGGCGCCCCGGTGACGGCCGTACGGGGCGTGGACCTGACCGTGGAACGCGGCGAGTTCGTCGCCGTCACCGGCCCCTCCGGCGCGGGCAAGTCCACCCTGCTGCACCTGCTCGGCGGCCTCCAGAAACCCGACAGCGGACGCATCTGGTTCGACGGCGCCTGCCTGGACCCCTACGGCGAGGCCCGCTGGGCGGTGCTGCGCCGCCGTCGCATCGGCATCGTCTTCCAGTTCTTCAACCTCGTCTCCAACCTCACCGTCGCCGACAACGTCGAACTCCCCGCCCTGCTGGCCGGCCGCGGCCCGAAGCGGGCCCGCGCCGACCGCGCCGAACTCCTCGCCGAGCTCGGCCTGACCGGCAAGGAGCGCAGCATGCCCGGCGAGCTGTCCGGCGGTGAGCAGCAGCGCGTCGCCCTGGCCCGCGCCCTGGTCAACCAGCCCGACCTGCTGCTGGCCGACGAACCCGCCGGCAGCCTGGACAGCCGGGGCACCCGCGAGGTGCTGCGGCTGCTCTCCCGCTTCCACGCCCGCGGCCAGACGATCGTGCTGGTCACCCATGACGCCCGGATGGCCAGCGCCGCCGACCGGGTGATCAGCTTCTTCGACGGCCGGATAGCCGACGACGCCGCCCTGGAGCCGGGAGCCCCCGGTGCCGCCGCCCGCCCCGGACGGCGCGGCGGCGGCGTGGCCGGCGTACTGGAACTCAGGGACTGAGGACGCATGCGCGCCACCCTGCGCTGGGCCCACGCCGACCTGCGGGCACACCGCGGCGAGACGCTGTTCACCGTCCTGGCCACCGTCGGGATCACCGCCTCGCTGCTGCTCGCCGGGGCGCTGTTCTCCTACGCCGCCGACCCCTGGCAGCGGATCTTCACCCAGTCCGAGGGCGCCCATGTGTGGCTCCACACCAGGGCCGGCGCCGAGACGGGGAAGCTCACCGGCCTGGACGGCGTCGAGGGCGTCTCCGGACCCTTCCGCACCGTCCGCGCCACCGTCGGACTGGGCGGCGCCCGGGCGGGCGCCGAACTGCGGGCCACCGGCCCCCATCCCCCGGAGGTCAGCCGCCCGCGGCTCACCTCGGGCCGCTGGACGCGCGCCACCGCACCCGACGAGATCGTCCTGGAGTCCTCCCTGGCCCGGGCCCTGTGGGCGGAGACCGGCGACACGCTCACCGTCCGCGGCACCGGCACCGGCACCGGCACCGGCACCGGCACCGGCAGTGGTGGTGGCACCGGCACCGCGCCGCACACCCTGCGCGTGGTGGGCGTCGCCGACACCGCCGAACCCCGCTACACCCCCGGCGAGACCCCCGGCACCGGCTGGCTCTCCCCCCGCGCCCTGCGCGCCCTCGCGCCCGCACCCGACCGCACCGGCCAGACCGTCGGACTCCGGCTGGCCGACCCCGGCGACACCGACTACACCGTCCAGCGGGCGGTCACCCTGCTCGGCGCCGACCAGATCACCCAGGTGACCCGCTGGCAGCAGGCCCGCGCCGACGCCGAGAGCGACAACCGGCTCCTCGGCCTGCTGCTCGGCCTGTTCGGACTCGGGGCGCTGCTCGCCGCCGCGCTGGCGGTCGCCGCGGCGATCTCCGCCCGCGTCCGGGGCCAGCTCCGGGACATCTCCGTGCTCAAGGCCGTCGGCTTCACCCCCGCCCAGGTGGTGCGGGCCTTCCTCGTCCAGCACCTGGGCTTCGCCCTGCTCGGCGTCGCCTGCGGCGCGGCCGTCACCGAGCTGCTGGGCCCGTACGTGCCCGGCCGCATCGGGGAGGCCGTCCGGGTGTGGCGGCAACTGCCCGGCCACACCTGGACGGTGCTGCGCACCACCGGCGCCGCGGTGCTGTTCATCGCCGCCGTCACCTCACTCGCCGCCTGGCGCGCGGGCCGGGTACCGCCGGTGCCGGTGGCGCGTACGGCCGCGCCGCGCGGCCTGGGCGCGCTCACCGCCGTGGAGCGGCGCCTGCTGGGCGTCCGCCGGCTGCCGACCGCCCTGGTGCTGGGCTGGCGCGGCGCCTTCGCCGGCCGGGCCCGCTTCCTGGCCGACGTGGGGCGGCTGGCCGTACCGCTGCTGATGGTCACCATCGCGCTGGGCACCTGGGCCACCCTGGACCGCTTCGAGAGCCACCCCGGGGAGGTCGGCCTGCCCGCCGCGCTCACCGTGCGCGACACCACCCCCGGCACCCCCGACGCCCGCACCGGTCCCGGCGCCTCCGCCGACCCCGGCGCCGCCCTCGCCCCCGAACTGCGCGAGCTGCTGACCGGCCACCCCGCCGTCACCGCCGTCCACCCCGGCGCGGAGGTCGAGGCCCTGGTCCCCGGCCAGACCGGCACCATCACCCTGCGCGGCCTGGGCACCGACGCCGCCCCCTACCCGTTCGCCCTCGCCGAGGGCCGCGCCCCGCACGGCCCGGACGAGGCGGTCGCCGGACAGGGCCTGCTGGACCTGCTGGACGTACGCGTCGGCGACTGGGTGCGGATGACGGTCCAGGGCCGCCCGCAGATCCTCCACATCACCGGCCGCAGCATCGAGCCCGACGACGGCGGCCGGATCATCGCCACCTCCCTGGACAACCTCCGCGAGAACGGCACCGCCGGACCCGGCTTCCACCAGCTCGTGCTGCGCGACGGCGCCGACGCGGCCGAGGTCGGCGCCGAGCTGACGGCCGCCTCCGGCGGGCGGCTGGAGGCCCGCCAGGTCGCCAACCCCGCCGACGGCCTCTCCGCCGTACGCGGCGTCGTCCTCGGCCTGGTGCTGGTGCTCGCCCTGATCGGCCTCGCCGAACTGTCCACCGTCATCGGCGCCCGGGTCCGCGACCGCCGCCGCGATCTGCTGGCCCTCAAGGCCGTCGGCCTGACGCACCGCCAGATAGCGGGCGTGGTCGTGGCGTCCACCGGCTTCACCGCCCTGGCCGCCGCCCTGCTCGGCACGGCGGTGGGCGTCCCCGCCGCGAACTGGCTGATCGACGCCCAGGGCCGGGCCGGCGGCGTCGGCGCGGGCATCGCCGCGCCCCCGCACCCGGGCGCCCTGGCCCTGGTGGCGGTGGCGGCCGTACTGGGCGCGGTCGCCGTCTCCGTCCTCCCCGCCGCCCGCCTGGCCCGCCGCCGCATCGCGGACACCCTCAGCGAGACGCTCTGAGGGTGTCCGGCCGTCCGGGCCGGGGCGGGACGGGGACCACAACCGGGGCCGGAACCGGAACCGGCCTGCGGTCAGGAGTTCCCCGGCAGCCGCCGGAAGCGCTCCACGGCCTCCTCCTCTCCCCCTTCCTCCCCCGGCGTCTCCTTCCGCCTCTTCTCCTTGCGGTACTCGACCGCCGGGATTCCCCGCAGGTCGTCCACGCCGGGGAACTCCTCCCCCTGCCGGAAATCCGTGCCGTACACCTGCATGTCCTCCTCCGGCCCCGGGTGCATGCCGGTGTGGGAGCTCCCCACCTCCATGAGGTAGCGGCCCTCCGCCGAGGAGCGGCGGCGGTCCCTGGTGACGACCTGGTCGGCGTAGGTGTTCATGGTGGCGGCGCGCTGGAACAGGGTGTTCGCGGGAATGGCCGTGGCCGGCCGCCGGGCCGGGCGGCCGTCCAGCCCCTTGACCCGCATGCCCTGCGCCTTGGCGGCCGTCAGCAGCGACCCCAGCCCGTTCGCGCCGAGGCTCATGCTGCCGTCGTAGCGGGTGACGAAGGCCTGGAGTTCCGGGGGCATCGGCCCGCCGCCCAGGAACGCGTCGACATGGGCCTGGTAGCTGTCCTCCCGGATGCTCTCCAGGTAGACGGTGTTCACCCCGGCGGCCTTGATCTCCGCCATGTTGGTGGTGAGGAACTTCCAGATCTCCGCCCCGCTGTGGCTGGCCACGCCGATGGCCACGCCCTCGTAGTCCGCCAGCAGCGTGCGCAGGTCGCCCATCGCGTCCTGGGAACCGGCCAGCTTCGCGTCCACGTCCGCGTGGCGCCGGCCGCGGTCCTCCGGGGTCTCCGTGTAAGCGTCGCGGGTGGCCCGTGCGGCCTGCCCCATCTGCTGGTCGCGGGCGTCCTGCCCGGCCCAGTAGCCGGCCGTGCCCGGGTCGTTGCGCCCGAGGCCCTCCACCACGCCGGAGCGGCCCGCCGCCCACGGCACACCCGGGGTCAGCCGACTGAGGCCGCCCAGTGTGTAGTGCAGTGCCGGGTTCTGTTCCTGGAGGGTCTGCGGGTCCTCGTCGATCTCCAGACGCTCCTTGGTGGTGTTGTTCCGGACCTCCGCCGGCAGGGAGTTCCACTCGGCGGCGGTCAGCTTGTTGGGCGTACGGCCGTCCTTGTGGCTCCTGCGGGGCCCGCGCACCCGGGTGGAGGGCCCCGGCGGATTCCGGACCAGCTCCTCGTCCTCGTCCATGCGCTGGACCACGGGCGGGCCGCCGGAGGCCGCCGCCGAACGCTGGACGGGAGCCTCCTGACCGTGGCCGGCCCCGTGCTCGTTCCGCTGCTCTGCCACCATCCGCGACACCGCCGCGTTCCCGGCCTGGCTCTGGAGCGCCAGCACGGCGTCGGCGGCGGTCCCGCCGCCGGAGGCGGGCGTCTGCCGTGCGGCCGCCTCGGCGGTCCGGCGCCGCCGCTCGTCCTCGCTCTCGTGCCGGGACCGATGTGCACGCATGCGCGCCTCCTCCGCAGGGCCGTCCAGCCAGTGGAAGCCACCGCCCGGCCCGGTGGAACGGCCGTACGGGCACCTGATGGCGCAACGCCCCTGCCCGGCGCGTCCTTCCCGCGCCCGGTCTCCGTCCCGCCCGGGAGGGGGAAGGGAACCGGCCGCGGGGACACGCGGACGCGTACGGCTCAGCCGTGGAAGGTGATGTACCCGTTGCCGTCGCGGTCGGAGCCGCTCCTGGTGTACGAGTGGGTGTCCGCGCGGCTGCCGGTCGGCTTGACCAGGTAGACGGTGTCGCGGTCGTTGTTCCACAGGAAGTTGCAGTTGTCGCGGTAGACGACGTTCTTCGCGTCGGAGTCGGTGCCGTGGCCGCCGCGCAGCCTGACGTGGTCGCCGGGCTGGAGGTAGTGGTTCGCCCGGAAGGCGAAGCGGTTCCCGGCGGCGTCCTTGACGAGGTGGCCCCGGAGGTTCACGGTCTTCGTCCGGGAGTAGTTCTTGACCGTCAGGTACTCCTGGTACGTGTTGCCGGAGGAGCAGCTGTTGCTGTCCCGGCCGGGCGCGTCGTACTGGACACCGCGGACCTTCAGCGCCGAGGTGTACTCGGCGGCCTGGGCCGGCGGAGCGACCAGGAAGCCCAGCACGCCGACGGTGGCGGCGGAGGTGACGGCTATGACGGAGCGCTTGCGCACGGTGAATCCCCCCACAGGATCTCGAACTGGTGCTGCGGGTACATGACTCACGACACCCCGTGATGGTTGCACGGTGAACAACATTGGTTCACCGCCCGTTCACCGGCGCCCCGTCGCGGCACCCGGCGGGGCGCCGGCCGCTGGGTGCCGCCCCTATCCCTCGCCCCGCCGGTACGCCCGGAAGCTCTCCAGCAGTTCCTGGTCCTTCCCGTCGTCGAAGGGGGAGTCGATGCCGCGGAAGACACCGTCCGCGTCGGCGCTCTCGGCGAACTCCTCGAAGTCCGTGTTGGCGAGGGAGAGGTTGACCACGACACTGCGGAGCCCGGTCAGGCCGACCCGGAGGGCCTGCCCGTACCCTTCCCACGCCTCCTCTTCCTCCTCTTCCTCCCCTTCGTCATCCTCGTCCTCGGAGTCCTGGAAGGTGTCGACGGCGAGGAGCGGGGCGTCGTCCTGCGACAGGGCGACGTGGTCGGCGACGAGGACGAACGTCTCCTCCTCGCTGACCAGTTCCAGCAACTGCTCGACGGTGGCGCCCTCATGGGCGGGGTCGTCCACGAAGCACATCCGGGTCACATCGTCCAGCCCCTCCTGACATGCTCTCCTGAGGGCCTCCCACGCACTCTGGTCGGAGAAGTCCGTCCGCACCAGCAGGGTGCTCTCGTCGTCGAAGGGCAGCAGGTTCATGGGGGAATCCTCCGGAGCGTGACGGTGTCCGCGGCCCGCGGCCACGGCGATCACCAGGGAGGACGCCCCGGCCGGAGAGCAGGTTCAGCCGCACTGCCGTGTGACGGGCCGGCACCGGGCGAGCCCGGGTAGGTTGGCGGGGCCCGGCCCCGTCCCGCCAACCGCCAAGGACGCCTTGTGCAGTTCCTCGTGCTGCTCGCCGCCCTGCTGACCGGAGTGATCGCCACCGTGTTCCTCGTGGTGCGCGGGCTCAGGGGGATACGCGGAGCCAGGCGGCACTCCCGCCGGGAGCGGCTGCGCGCGGCGGCCCTCCTCGCCGGCGTGGGCGCCGTGACCCTGTACGTGTGGGGACTGCTTCACCTGGCGGGCGCGGTGGCGGAGGCGGAGGACGGCGGAACCGACTCCTCCCCGCTCCGGCCGTGCCACACCGCCGACGCACAGGCCGCGTCCCACGTCGACGGCTACCGCGTGAGCTACGTACCGCTCCGCTTCGAGTGCGGGCTCACCGGCGGCGGCGCGTACGACGCCCCCGTCGTCCCGGGGTACGTCAACCCGGCCGTGGCCCTCCTCGGCCTGACCGCCGTCGCCTGCGGCATCCTCGCCGCCACGGGCCCGGCAGCTCCGGCGCCCACGGCGGCCGCGCCTCAGAGGTAGAGCTGGCGGGCGCAGGCGCGACAGTGGGTCTTGCCCTCGCGCTGCTCGGTCTCCGGGTGTTCGCACGCCTCGGTCCCGGCGCTGGTCTCGATCGGCGTCTCCGGCTCGGCTTCGGTGTCGGTCATCGGGCGGCTCTCCGGGTGGGGGGCGGGAAGCGGTACAGCCTGCGGCGGGGCAGCCGGTGACGGCCGGGCCGCGGGCGGTCGGCGGGCGCGTCCCGGGTGTGGGACTGGGCGCGGACCATGTGGTCGAGTTCCGCGATGCAGGCGCCGCACGCGTACAGATCCCCGATGGCACCGGGAACATGTACGGATCCGACCCACAGTACGCGTACGTCCGCGCGTCGGCAGTACAGCCAACAGGACCCTCTCACCCACCTGTTGGCGTCGCCCGGCTGCGCGGGGAGCGGCCATCCGTCGCGCCACGGGCGCTCGACGGCCGGGGCGAACGTCATGCCGTACCCCCGTCCCCGGTTCCGCCCTCGGTCCAGTCCTCGGCGGTCCGGAAGACTGCGTAGTCCGCGAAGGTCCGGCGGTACCGCCGGTGCCCGGTCTCCTGGACGTGCCTGCGCTGCCACTCCTCGACGGGCCCGGGGTGGTGGTGCGTACCGGACGCCGCACCGCACTCCGCCTCGTCCCCGGAGACGCAGCGGGACGCGTACTCCGGCTCGGCGGTCTCGTCCTGGCCCACGGTGAACGGCACATACCGGAACACGCGCCGGGTCACCGCGCGGCCTCCCCGGCCTTCTCTCCGTCAACGGCCCGCCGTTCCGTAACCATATGTGGTGCTCCATCCGGGATTTCCCTGCACAAGATGTGATGTGACTACTACCGTGGGTGCCTGTCCGGTTACGAGCATGACCCGGAACGGAGCCCGGAAATCCCTGCTCGGAGCCGGTGGCACCGGCCTGCGGGGCCGTTTCCACACCTACAACGGAGGGAGGTCGCCTTGCCGCCGAGAAGGGTCGTCACCGGGCGCAGCCAGGAGCCGCGCCGGCGGTTCGCGGAGGAGATCCGGCTGCTGCGCACCGAGCGGAAACTCAGCCTGCGCAAGCTCGGTGAGGCGCTGGGCTGGGACTGGTCGCTGTTCTCCAAGATGGAGAGCGGCCACACGGTCAGCAGCCCCGACGTCGTCCAGGCCCTCGACCAGTACTACGGGACGCGGGGGATGCTGCTGGTCCTGTGGGAGCTGGCGGTCGCCGACACCACCCAGTTCCGTGAGCGCTATCGCCGCTTCATGGCCCTGGAGGCCGAGGCCGTGGGTATCCAGCAGTACTCACCCAGCCTCATGCCCGGTTTGCTCCAGACCGAGGCGTACGCCCGTCACATGTTCCGGCTGGGCGGCCTGCCGCCGAGCGCGGAGTTGGACCAGCAGACGGATGCGCGGATGAGCCGCAAGGACGCGCTGATCCGCAAGGAACCGGCCTACTTCCGCGCGATCCTCGATGAAGCCGTGCTGCGCCGGCCGCTTCCGGATGCCGAGGAGTGGCGTGGCCAGTTGAAGCACTTGGAGGAGATGACGAGACAGGAGAACGTGATGATCCAGGTTCTCCCGTTCTCGGCCGGTCCCTGCGAACTGGCCAACACGGACACGGCACTTCTGCGTCTTCTGGACGGCCGGACGGTCGCCTGGGTGGAGAGCGGGTACAGCGGGGAACTGATCGAGGAGGCAGCCAAAGTCGAACGGCTTACGGTCGACTTCGACCGGCTGCGTGATCATGCTCTGCCTCCGCGTGAATCAGCGGAGTTCGTACTCCAACTCCTGGAGGAGCTTCCATGACCGCATCCCAGCAGGGGATAACCGCAGTGCAGTGGCGCAAGTCCAGCTACAGCAACCAGGACGGGGGCAACTGCGTCGAGGTGGCCGACGGGCTCCCCGGTGCCGTCCCGGTGCGGGACAGCAAGGAACCGCAGGGTCCGGCGCTCGTCTTCGGACCGGACGCCTGGGCGTCGTTCGTGACCGCCGTCCGGGGCGGGCGGCTCACCGCCTGAGCCGTCGGGCCGGACGATCCGGCCCCCGGCATACGTCGACGGCCCTCGCCGTCCGGCGAGGGCCGTCCGCCGTGCCGCTCAGCGGCGCCGGGGCTTCCGGCGCGCGCGAGCCTGCCGGGGCCGTGCCGACGGTGCGCCGGACCGTGCGGAGGACTCGCTCGGCCGCTCCCGGTCGTCGTGGCCGGGGTGCTCCGAGTCGGAGTCCTCCGAATCGGCGTCCACGAGCGTGACGTCCGCGAAGTCGGGAGCCTGGAAGGGATTCCTCGCCGGAGGCCGTGCCTCTGTTGTGGGGGGTGTGGGCGCCGGTTCGGGCGCGGAGAACAGAGAAGGCGTGTCGATGGGAAATCCCTTTCGGAGGGGTGCGCCGAGCGTAGGTGACGAGTGGGGGCTCAGAGATGGGCCAGTTTGGAGTACGGGCTCTGGATCCAACCCTGACGGGCACCGAAGTCGACGAGGACCGCGACGCCGTCATCGACGCCGGTGACCCGGCCGAGGCCGTACGTGTCGTGTGTGACCCGGTCTCCCACGGCGAAGTGCTTGGGGGGTGGTACGACCGGGGCCTTGAAGGGGCTGGTGGGCAAGTGGCGCCGGGCTGCGGCTGGCTTTGTCATTGATGCCAGTATGCACCCGCCGATCCGGTGTGCGCCCGGGCGTACGGTTTCCTCTTGGCCACTCTTTCGGCACCGTGCGGGCACTCCCACCAGGACGGGACACGTTTGCCGAGGCCACCGCCATTCTCCGGTGCCGCCTCCGCTGTCGGTGGCCCGTGTGAGACTCAGCACGTGATCGTCGAACGCGCATACGCACATGTGGCCTCGTACGACGAGCGGCGCTGGCCCTGGTCCGTTCCCTGTGTCCGCGAGCTCCTGGGGAACGGGTTGTGCTTCACCGCGCCGGTGACCTTCCTCGTCGGCGAGAACGGCTCGGGCAAGTCGACACTGGTCGAGGCGCTGGCGGAGGGCTTCGGGCTGGACCCCTGGGGCGGCTCGCACGACTGGCGCTACGCGAGCTCCCGGGGCAAGTCGGTGCTGGGCCAGTCGGTCCGCTTCGACGCGGCGCCGGGCGGGCGGCGCATGCTGGGGAGCTGGGCCGCCCGCAAGGGGTTCTTCCTGCGTGCGGAGACGGCGATGAACGCGCTGGACCGGGAGGGCTTCGCTCCGGAAGCGGTCAGCCACGGCGAGGGCTTCCTCGCGGCCTTCCGGGAGAAGTTCCTCGCCCCGGGGCTGTATGTGATGGACGAGCCGGAGGCGGCCCTGTCGTTCTCCTCCTGCCTCGAACTGCTCGGCCACCTCGACCAGTTGACGAGGAACGGCGGCCAGGTCGTCTGCGCCACCCACTCCCCGCTGCTGACCGCGCTGCCGGGCGCGGACATAGTCGAGGTCGGCGAGCACGGCATGCGCCGGGTGGCCTGGCGCGAACTCGCCCTGGTCGACCACTGGCGCCGCTACCTAGAGAACCCGGGCGCGTATCTGCGGCACATCCTCGACTGAGGCGGCCGGAGCGGGCTACCGGCGGGCGGTCAGGCGGGCGGGGTCGAAGGTGACGGGGAACGGCTCGTCGAGGTGGGCGACGGCGCCCGCCAGGTGGGGCGGCTGCTCGGTGTAGGTGCCGTGCCGCAGTCGGCCGACGATCAGCCGTGGTGCGGGCTCCAGCTCGACGCGCCAGTAGTGCTCGATGCCCGCCGCCGCGTACAGCGACGGTTTGAGCTTGCGATCGGCGATCCGGGTGGAGGGGGAGGCGATCTCCACCACGGTGAGGACGTCGTGGGCGGAGACGGCGACGCCCGCTTCCTCGGTGGCCGCCGCGTCGACCACGGCCAGGTCCGGGATGAGCAGCCCGTCGGGAACGACGACGTTGATCGCCTCGAACACCTCCACGTCGGCGCCGACGGCTTCGGCGGCCTGCTCCAGCAGGACGTGCAGCCGGTGCGAGGCGCGCTGGTGCCCCAGCCCGGGAGCGGGACTCATCATCAGCGCACCCCCGACCAGCTCGACGCGCTGCGAGGTGTCCTCGGGCAGGGCCAGGACCTCGTCCACGGTCCACGGCCCGCCATGGCTGTAGGCGACACTCACGGTTCCTTTCACCTCCTTCCGGGCGGTCCTCCCAGTGTGGCCCGGCGGAGGGCCGGGTGTCTCCTCGGTGAGCTGCCCGGATCAGGTTTCTCGACTACTCATCGTAGACAAGCAAGCAGCGCATCGTGTTGTCTCCCTGTGTCCCGCCTCGGTCGTCGGCGGGGTGGGCGGCTCACGGCCTGAGTCCCGGCAGTGCAAGCAGGCTTCTGTCGGCCGTGGAGCTGTCCGGGGACTACCGGCCGGGATCGTCGGTGTGCTGTGCACAGGCACCGTCTGGGGGAAGTCTCCGGCGTCCGCCACCGGATCCGACCCTGCACGGTCGTCGCCGTGGGCCGGTCCGCCCTGGAAGGCGCGGCGGTAGGCCACGGGGGACAGGCCGACGTGCCGTGTGAAGTGCCGTCGCAGGTTCGCCGCGCTGCCCAGTCCGCTGTGGGCCGCCACGTGTTCGATGGAGAGGGGAGTCCCTTCCAGCAGGTGCTGGGCGTAGCGGATGCGTTCCTGCTGGAGCCAGCGCAGCGGTGGCATCCTGACGGTTTCCTCGAAGCGGCGGGCCAGTGTGCGTCTGCTGAGATTGGCGTGGCGTGCGAGGTCGTCGAGGGTGAGGGGCCGGTCGAGCCGGGAGCGGGCCCACTCCAGCAAGGGGGCAAGCCGGGTGTCGTCGCGGGCGACGGCGGGCACGTCGACGTACTGGGACTGGCCTCCTTCGCGGTGGGGTGGTGTGACGAGCCGGCGGGCCAGGGCGTTGACGACGGTGGTTCCGTGATCGGCCCGGACCAGTTCAAGACAGAGGTCGATGCCGGCGGCGGTGCCGGCTGAGGTGTAGACGCCGCCGTCCTCGATGTACAGCACTTTCGGATCGACGTGCACCTTCGGATAGCGGTGGGCCAGCTCTGCGGCGTGCATCCAGTGCGTGGTGGCGCGTCGGCCGTCGAGCAGACCGGCGGCCGCCAGGACGAAGGCGCCGGAGCAGATGGCGGCGATCCGGGCTCCGGCGGCGTGTGCGGCGCGGACGGCGTCGGCCAGTTCCGGGGGCGGTCGGTGTGTTTCGGCGCAGCTGGGGATCACCACGGTGTCCGCCTGGACGAGACGGTCGAGATCGTGTGCTTCCTGCGCGATGAAGCCGTGCGCGACCCGGGTGCCCGGTCGGACGGCGCAGATCTGCAGTTCGTACCAGGGGTCGGCGAGGTCGGGCCGGTTGATGCCGAAGACCTCACAGGGCACGGCCAGTTCGAAGACGGGTGCTCCCTCGGTGACGGCGACCGCAACACGATGGGCGGCAAGATCCGCGCGCATATCGGCAAGCTTGCCACTGGTGTGCCGGCGGCGGAAGGCCGAGGCTGATGCCTGCTGCCGGGGGCTCCCGGCTCCGCGGTCCGGAAGGAGTATGAGGGTGAGTACCACTGGCCGGACGTACGGCACGGCGGGGCAGGAACGGGAGATGCCGCCGCCGCGGGGCACCATCGGTTACGGGCAGGCGGTGGCGCTGTACGTCGGAGCCGTGCTGGGTGCGGGCGTTCTGGTCCTTCCCGGGCAGACGGCTTCGATGGCGGGCCCGGCGTCCCTGGTGGCCTGGCTCTTCATGGGGTTGCTCGGTCTGCCGCTGGCGATGACGTTCGCGGCTCTTGCCACGCGGTACCCGGACGCCGGCGGGATCGCCACCTACGCCACGCGGGCCTTCGGCCCGACGGCGGGCGGGCTGGCCGGCTGGTTCTACTTCGTCGCCGGGTCGATCGGGCAGACGGTCGTGCCGTTGACCGGTGGCTACTACGTCGCGACGGCCCTGGGTACGGACCAGTCCTCCGCCTACCTGATCGCGGCCGTGATCCTGGCCCTGGCCGTGGCGGCGAACCTCGTGGGAATGCGTCTGAGCGGACGTGTGCAACTCGCTCTGGCCGGCGGCGTCGCGCTCCTCCTCCTGGCAGCGACTGTCACCGCACTCCCGCACGTGACCGCCGACGCGTTCACCTCGTTCGCCCCGCACGGAGTCTCCGGCATCGCCCAGGCCGCCGTCGTACTGTTCTTCGCTTTCGCCGGCTGGGAAGCGGTGGCTCATCTCGCGGGCGAGTTCCGCGACGTGCGGCGCGACATGACCCGCGCGACGGTGACGACGGTCGTGGTGGTCCTCGTCCTGTACGCGGGGATCTCCTTCGCGGTCGTCGGGACGGCGACTTACGGCAACGCCGCGCTGGACCGGATCGCGGTCGGTGAGGTGCTGGGCACCGGTCTGGGCTTCAGCGCCACTGTCGCCGCCGCCGTCCTCGCCACCGTGATCAGCCTGGGCACCACGAACGCTTTCATCGCCTCCGTCTCCCGGCTCGGATACGCGCTCGGCCGTGACGGCTGGCTCCCGTCCCCCCTGGGCCGGCGTGGCGCGAACGGAGTCCCGGTGGCCGGTGTGCTGACCGTGGGCGGGATCGGCGCGGCCGGCCTGCTGGTCGGCTTCGCCGGCGACTGGGGGACCGAGGACATCGTCGGCATCCCGGCCTCACTCGTGCTGGTGACCTACCTCGTGGGGATGGCGGCCGGTGTCCGCCTGCTCACGGGCAAGACCCGCGTCCACGCCATGACCGCACTGGTGCTCACCATCGTGATCGCCCCGTTCGCCGCCGCCTACATCCTCGTCCCGGTACTCGTCGCGGTGGTGGCCCTGCTCTACCGGTGGACGAGGACCAGGACCAGGGCCGGGACACCGATGGCCGGAGACCGGTAAGCCTCTCGTCGGAATGGCCAGGACCGCGGTCGCGGACCCCCGCCCGGGGTGTGCCTGGAAGGGGGCGTTCCGGAATGTCCGTGAAAGGCTCGCCGCTTGCCGGGCCTCGGAGTGAGCGTTCCGGAACGGGCAGGTGGGGCCGAGTGGGCGGCGCGGGGCTGGAAACCTTCCGTGGCGCTTCGCTGGAAAGTGCTCTGAACAGCTAAAACGATGAACGCCGCAGAGTGTGGGGGTAGAGAACAAGCCGACTTCGTGAAGTGTCGCGGGGTGGCCCGGCGGTCGGTCGGGAGGGCGATGCGCCTTTCTGGACTGGTATGAGGTGTTCCGGTCGCCGGAGTCGGGTGGTGGGTGGCTTGCGGCGGGGTGTGTCCTGTTTGTTCCGGTGGGTCTGTTCTGTGGTGACTGGTCGGCGCTAGCGTCCCGCACCGCCAAGCGGTTCGTGCGGCCTCGCCGCGCGGGCTGTCGGGACCACCCGAATCGGGAGAGCAGAGGCATGAGATCCCTACGCAGACGTGTGGCAGCGGTGGCCGTCGCCCTGGGGGCGGCGCTGAGCACCGTGGTGACGGCGGTGCCCGCCGGGGCGCAGGCGGCGGCCCCGGACGGGGCGGGCGCCCGCGGTGAGGTGACGTTCGCCGTCTTCGACACCGGCGCGGGCATCCCTCGCGACCGCCCGTTCGAGCTCGGCGAGCTGACCGACCACCGGATTCCGCGGGAGACCGTGGAGCGGCTCGCCGCGAGTGAGCGGGTCGGCGCGGAGGAGTCCGCGGCGGCGCCGCTCCAGGCCCCGCCGGCCGACCGCAACGACATCGAGGGCGAGTGGCAGGACCGGGACGGCTGGAACGCCGTCATGCGCAAGGGCTGGTGGGACGGCGGCAACAGCGGCTTCGGGATGCGGAAGATCGACCAGAAGCACAATCTCAGCCTCGACGCCGTCAAGGCCACCACGATGTATCCGCGCCCCGGTCCGGAGGGCAAGGAGAACATCGGCGGCACGACGTGGAACTACCGCACCGAGGTGCTGCACGTGGAGTGCAGCGGGTGGTGGATCTTCCGCCGCTGCCGGGTCACCGAGGTCATGACGGTGCGCGCCGGGCTGGACTACCGCACGCTGGACGACGGCAAGGCGTTCGGGGCCGTCACCGCCTTCTGTGAGGGCGTGACGGGCCGCTGCCCGGACTGGGTGCGGGACGCCGTCAACATCTGACCCGTGTCCGGTGGGCCGGCCGGCGTCCGGCGCCGGCCGGCCCACCGGCGTGACCGTGGAGGGAGCCCGATGAGCGCACGGCCCACCCGTCCGACCCGTCCGGCCCGGCGGTGGCCCGCAGCCGAGTGGTGGGCGCCGCTGGTGAAGGACCTGGCGGCCGTCCAGCGGGGGAGCGCGGCGCTGGGGCTGGTGGTGCGCCGTGTCGCACTGGCCGGGCCCCGCCCGCTGGTCGAGGCGGCCTGGCCCGACGGCACCGCCGCCACCGTCGCCCCGGACCCCGAGGCGGGCGTACCGGCACTGCTGGCGGCACTGGGCGCCCGGGGCCCGGTGGCGCCCCCGCCCGGGAACCACGACCGGATCCACTGGGCGCCCGGCCGCGACGCGCCGCCGCTGCTCGCGTACGCCTGGCTGCTGGACGAGCTCGGCAGCACCAGCGACGCCTGGTACGCCTACACGCCCACGCCGGTCGAGCTGCTGGAGATCACCGCGGACGGGACCGAGGCCGTGGGCGTCGTGGTGGGGCGTCCCGGCCGCCGGGACGCCGTACGGGTCCGTGCCGCCCTGGCGCACCGGGGGGAGACCGGCGGCTTCGGGTACGCCGTGGTGGAACGTGCCGTGGCTGCCGGGGACGAGGACGGCGAGCCGTGCCCGGATTCCGTGGCCGGGCTGCCCGTCCGGCAGGTCACCCTGTCCGGCGGCTGACCCGCCTGACCCGCCGCCTGACCCGGCTGACCCGGCTGGCCCGCCGCTCCGGATGCCTCTAGTCTAAAAGCGAACTAGTCGCTATGGTGAACTAGAGCGAAGGGGGGAGTAGAAATGCCGACGACGGACCCCTCCACGAGCTGGCTGCGCGGAACGCTGCCGCTGGTCCTGGCGGCGGTGCTGGCCGAGGCCGACCACCACGGCTACGCGCTGGTGCAGCGGCTCGGGGAGCTGGGCTTCGGCAAGATCCGGGGTGGCGCGCTCTACCCGGTGCTGGGCCGCATGGAGCAGGACGGCCTGGTCATGGCCCGCTGGGAGGCGGGGGAGGGCGGCCCGGGCCGGAAGGTCTACCGGCTGACCGGTACCGGACGCCTCCGGCTGGAGGAGGAACGCACCCGCTGGCGGGATTTCTCCGCCGCCATGGACGGCCTCCTGGAGCAGTCGGAAGAGGCGGAACAGCAGGCGGGACAGGTACGGGAGGAACGATGACCACGGACACACACCGGAAATGGACCGCACGGGCCCGGCTCGCCATGGCCGCGCACGCGGTGGACCGGGAGACCGCCGACACCGCGCTCGGCGAGGTCGAGCAGCACTGCGCGCTCAGCGGCGAGCACCCGCGCGAGGAGTTCGGCACACCGGAGGAGTTCGCCCGTACCGTCGCCGTCGAACGCGTCCCCGAGCGGGTGCGCGCCGGACGGGACCGGGCGGGGATGACCCCGGCCGACTACCGGCGGGGCGGACTGGCCGGGGTCGGGCTCCTGCTGACGGTGCTCGGCGTGATGCTGTGGCTCGAGCCCGGCAGCACGATCACGGTCACGGCGCCCGCCCTGGCCGGGACGGTCCTCGTCGCGGCCGTGGTGCTCTGTGTGTTCGCCGCCGTGGCCGCCTCCCGCGTCGCCCGCCGGTGGTGGTGGGGCGGTGCGGTCCTCGCGGTGGTCCTCGCGGGAACGGCCACCGACAGGCTGCCCGAGGACGACCTGTTCGGGATGCCGTCCTTCGCCGTCTGCCTGACCGGGATCATCCTGCTGCTCGCCTGGTCGCTGCTGCCCGACGGCGCACCGGACCACGACTCCACCCGCGACCACGACCACGACTCGATCCACGACCACGACTCGATCCACGACCAGAACGGGGCCTCATGAACACCTCGACCGGCAAGCCCGCCGACCCCGCCGCCGACAAGTGGCTGCGCGAGCTCACCGACCTCCTCCGGCAGCGCCACGGCATCACCCGGGACCGTGCCGCCGAACTCACCCGCGAGGCCGGGCGGCACCTCGCCGAGAGCGGCGGCACCCCCGAGGAGGAGTTCGGCCCGGCGCCGCTGTACGCGCTCCGGCTGGCGGACGAGGAGAAGGGCGCCCGGGAGCCGTGGTGGATGCGCCGTGAGGTGCAGGCGCTGATCATGGGCGTCGTCGGCGCCAGTTGGCTGGTGGGCGCGATAGCCGCCGGGGTGTGGTGGCAGATCGGGATGACCGCCTTCATCGTCGTGTGGTGCGCCGGGGAACTGGGCGCCTACGTCCTCCGCAGGCGGCGCGAGGCGCGGGCGGGATAACGGGGGCGGCGGCAGCGGCGGTGGGCGCCCGGGACGGCGGCGGGGGAACCGCCGTCCCGGGCCCGGCACGTACGCGCCGGTGCTCAGCGGCCGCGGTACAGGGCGTGGACGCCGGCCGCGGCGCGGGCCAGCTCCGCACGGGCCTCGGACGGCCCCAGTACCTCCACGTCCGTGCCGAACTGGAGCAGCTGGCGGACCGCGCCGAGCACGGGATAGGCGAACTCGGCCGGCACCCAGCCTCCGTCGCCGTCCGCACCGTCCCCGCTGTCCCCGCCGTCCGCACCGTCCTCCGTCAAGGCCGCCGACACCAGGCAGGGCCCCACGATGCGGGCCACCATGTCCAGCCGCTCGCGCCGCACCCGCGCCGTGACCCGCACATCGCCGGGCCGCTCCTCCACCTCTCGCCGCAACCGGTCCCACACCTCGGCCAGTTCCACGCCCGCGCGGCGCCGCACCGGCGCGCCGGTGACCGTGACCTCCGACAGCCGGTCGGCGCGGAACAGCCGCCCGTGCCGCCGGTGGTCGGCGACCAGGTACCAGACGCCCGCCTTGGCGACCAGCCCGTAGGGATCGACCGTGTACGTGCGCGGAGCGGCCCGGCCGCCGTGCCGGTAGCGGACGCGCAGCCGCCGGTCGGTGAGGACCGCGCCGTGCAGCTCCGCCGGGTCCGGCGCCTCCGGGGCCGCCGTGAGAGCCGGGCCCGCCAGCCAGCGGTCGGGGTCCACCAGGACGCGGCGGCTGGTCAGTTCGGCCGCCGGGCGGTGCGGCGCGGGCAGCGCGACCAGCAGCTTGCGCAGTGCGGAGCCCAGCGCCCCCGCCAGCCCCAGCGCCGCGTGCGTCCTGCCCGCCGCCAGGACGAACAGGGCCCGCGCCTCGTCGCCCGTGAGGCCGGTGACATCCGTGCGGAAGCCGGGGAGCAGGGCGATGCCGCCGTACCGGCCGCGCTCGGCGTACACCGGGACCCCGGCCGCCGACAGCGACTCGACGTCCCGGTAGACGGTGCGTACCGAGACCTCCAGCCGCTCGGCCAGTTCGGCGGCCGGGATGCGGTTCCTGGTCTGGAGCAGCAGGAGGATCGAGAGCAGCCGGTCGGACTTCACCGTGTGGATCCTCCCGGACTCCCGGAAACATGACGGTGGTTGTCAGGTTATGCGGCCAGGGTCGTCCCATGCGAAGTGAGCGCGGGGAGAAGAGGGAGAAGGCGTCCGGTGGGGGTGCGCGGCGCGGCGGTGGCCGGGTGCCGGGGGCACGCCGTCTGCTCCTGCTGGACGGGACGGGCATGGCCGTCGTCGGGGCCGGTTATCTGGCCGGCGCGGCCCCGCTGGGCCGGGTGCTGGGACCGGCTACGGGGACGGTCGCCCTGGTCGGCGCCGTGCTGCTGGTGCTCGGCGCCGCGGTCGCCCTGGCGGCCCGGCCGCCGGAGGCCGCGCCGGGCACGGTGCGGTGGGTGGTCGCCTGCGGGGCGGGCTGGATCGCGCTCAGCGCGGCCGTGCTCGCCTTCGATGTCTTCGGAGCCGGAGTGCTGGACCTGACCGCGGCCGGGGCCGTGTGGACCGCGGCCCAGACCGTCCCGGTGGGGGTCTTCGCCGCGCTCCAGTACGCCGCGCTGCGGCGGGCGGCGCCTCCCGCGGGCCGCGGGTGACCGCGGCCCGCGCGGCCCGCGGGAGCCGTCACGGCTCGACCACGGTCTCCTGGGCCGCCGCCGTGTCGCCCGCGAGCAGTTCGGCGTCCACCGGCACGTTCCGCTTCACCAGGGCCAGCGCGATCGGGCCCAGCTCGTGGTGGCGGGCCGAGGTGGTGACGAAACCGAGCTGCCGGCCCTCCTCACCGTCCTTCGCCAGCCGGACGGGGGTGCCGGGGCCGGGCAGGTGCACCTCGGAGCCGTCCAGGTGCAGGAAGACCAGGCGGCGCGGCGGCTTCCCCAGGTTGTGGACGCGCGCCACCGTCTCCTGGCCCCGGTAGCAGCCCTTCTCCAGATGGACGGCGCTGCCGATCCAGCTCACCTCGTGCGGGATCGTGCGGTGGTCGGTCTCCAGGCCCAGCCGCGGCCGGTGCGCCTCGACGCGCAGCGCCTCCAGGGCCAGTACGCCGACCGCCGGGCCGTGCGCCGCCGCGAAGGGCTCCAGCTCGCCGCGCGGCAGGAACACGTCCCGCCCGTACGGCGTCTCGCGCACGACCGTGCCCTCGGGCGGCTCGGCGATGGAGCCCGCCGGGAGGTGGACCACCGCGTACTCGGCCGTCGCGTCGGTGACCTCGACCCGGTAGAAGAACTTCATGCTCTCCAGGTACTCGATCAGCGCCCCCTGGGTGCCCGGTTCGACGTGCGCCCACACCGTGGAGCCGTCGTCGACGAGGTAGAGGGCGTGCTCGACGTGGCCGTGCGCGGAGAGGACCAGCGCCTCGGTGGCGAGGCCGGGCTCCAACTCGCTGACGTGCTGGGTGAGCAGCAGGTGCAGCCAGCTCAGCCGGTCCTCGCCGGTGACGGTGACCACCCCGCGGTGCGAGAGGTCCACCAGGCCGCCGCCGTCCGCGAGGGTGCGCTGCTCGCGGAAGAGGTCGCCGTAGTGCGCGGCGACACCTTCGTCCGGCGCCTCGGCGGGGACGGCGCCGGGCAGCGACAGCAGGGGGCTCTTGTACGACATGTGACCAGCCTACGACTCCTCGTCGGCCGCGCTTCCCCCGCCGGTGCCGCCGTCCGCGCCGTTCGCGTCGCCCGCGTCGCCCGCGCCGTTCGCGCCGTTCGCGCGCTTGTCCGCGCAGTCCCGGCAGCGGCCGAAGATCGCGAAGTGCTTCATGTCGGTGTCGAAGCCGAACTGCTCCCGCAGCCGGCCGGTGAACTCGGCGGCCAGCGAGATGTCGGCCTCGATCACCTCCGTGCAGTCCCGGCACACCAGGTGCATGTGGTCGTGCCGGTCGGCGAGGTGGTACGTGGGCGCGCCGTGGCCCAGATGGGCGTGGCTGACCAGCCCCAGCTCCTCCAGCAGCTCCAGGGTGCGGTAGACGGTGGAGATGTTCACGCCGCCCGCGGTGCGCCGCACCTCGGCGAGGATGTCGTCCGGGGTGGAGTGCTCCAGCCTGTCCACGGCCTCCAGCACGAGCTGGCGCTGCGGCGTCAGCCGGTAGCCGCGTCTGCGGAGGTCGCTCTGCCAGTCGGTGCTCACCACACGGCCCAGTGTAAGGAGGGCGCCGCCGGGGCGGGGGCCGACGGCGCGGCCGGTACCGCCGGGGGCCGTCAGCGGAAGAAGGCGATCCCGTCGTCCGGGAGGTCCTTGAGGTCCCTGGCCCACTCGCTGGGATCGACGACCTTCTTCAGATGGGCCGACATGTACGGGCGCAGCGGCGTCTCGGGGGTGGCCATCTCGCCGACCCACATCAGGTCGCCCTTGACATAGCCGTACAGCCGCTTGCCGCCGGTGTACGGGCCGGAGGAGGAGAGCCGGGCGACGGCGTCCGTGGCCAGGTCGATCTGGGGCTTCTGGTCGGCCAGCTCGCCGTACCAGACCTCGGCGACGCCCCGGTCGCGGATCATGACGGCCTCGACCCTGCGCTCGGAGTCGATCCGCCAGTAGCCGCTCTCGGTCTCCAGCGGGCGGACCTTCTCACCCTTGTCGTCCAGCTCCCAGCTGTGCGAGACGTACTCCAGGAAGTCCCGGCCGTCGTGGGAGAAGGTGACCTCCTGGCCGAAGTTGCACTGCTCGCGCCCGGGGAAGTCGGCGACCCCGGCGCCCGCCCAGTCGCCCAGGAGGAACGCGAGGGGGACGAGGTCCCGGTGGAGGTCGGACGGAATCTCGATCATGGCTGCTCAGGCGATCTGTCGGGGGCGGGCGGCGTGGGCGGTGCGGACGGCGGGGACGGCGGGGACGGTGCGGACGGTGCGGGCGGGCGGTGCGTCAGCGCTGGCCCTCGAAGAGCTTCTTCACGGTCAGCGCCATGAACCCGGTGACGGCCGCGAAGGCCAGGATCAGCAGGGCGATGAAGAATGCCTCAAGCACGGGAGGGCTCCTCGGTGGCGTCGTACGGGCGGGTGGGCCGGTGGGCGGCCCTCCGCCCGAGTCTAGTGGGACGGCGGCGGGCGGCGCTGTGAGGTACGCCGCGGGCCGCCCCGCCGCGTGCTGGGGTCGGGGCCGGTCCGGGGCGACCATTCCGGACGGTACGATTTACGGCCGTTGCCGTGTCACGTGTCGTGGCCCGCTCATTGGCCGCAAATCGTTCCCCTTGCCTCCGGCATGGGCAACCCCAGAGTGTCCGGAACGGTCGCCCCTCCCCGTCCCCTTCCGCCGTCGCCCGGCGGCCGGTAGTCCTCAGCCCAGGAGCTGGGCCTGGAGGATCACCGTCTGCCGGAAGGGCACCTCGGCCGGGGACGGTTTCCCGGCTCCGGCCCCCCTCGCGGTCTGCACGACGACGCCCACGGTGTCCCCGGCCAGCAGGTACGCCAGGCGCGTCGTCCGGCCGCGCGGCCGGACGTCGGTGTGGACGCCCACCTCGACCCCGTCCGGCCCGGCGTCGGACGGCCAACCGTCGTCGGGAGCCAGCCGCGGTCCCCAGCGGAGGGCGGTGCCCGGCGCGGGGGAGCCGGTGAGCAGGTCGGCGTGGAAGGCGGTCGCGATCGCCGCCGTGTTGAACCGCAGCAGACGGATGTCGGTGCGGGTGCCGTCCGGCATGGTCCAGCCGCGCGCGGTGATGTGCCGGACGGCGTCGTCCAGCAGCCGCCGCCGAAGCTCCTCGCCCGCCGCCGCCGAGTGGATCCGGGTGTGCTCCTCGACGGTGATCCACTCGCCGTCCGGGTCCGGTGACCCCTCCACCGTGCCCGCGGGGGCCGGGAGCAGCAGGTCGCGCAGGTCGGCGTGGTGGATCCGGGCCGGGTTGTCCGGTGCGAACGGGGGCGGCGAGCCGGAGGGGAGGGCGGGCAGGACGAGCGCCGGGAAGTCCCAGCGGCCGTCGTCCTCGGTGGCCAGGCCCGGTACGTCGCCGCGCTCCAGCCGCAGGATGCCGTACGCGGTGCCGGCGAGGAACACGGCGAAGACGGCGGCGACCGTGCCCCAGAGCCGGACGGCCCGCCGCAGCCGGGGAGGGAGGACGGGCGTCTCCGGCAGTCGCGGCAGTCGCGGCAGCCCCGGCAGTCGCGGGAGGCGGCGGGGCGGCGGCGCGTCCGGGTCGAGGAGCTCGGGCGCGTGGAAGCCGGCGTCCCGCCCCGCCCCGCCGGCGGGTCCGGCCCACGGATCCGGCCGGGGCGGCCCGTCCGGGTCCGGGACCCACTCGGGCTCGCCGATCGAGGAGCCCGTCATGCGTCACCGTCCGGGGGGCCCAGCCGTTCGAGCTGGATCACCAGCAGCCCGACGGCCTCCACCAGCGCCGTGGACGGTCCGGTGCCGTCCGCCCGGAGGAACAGCAGCAGGTCGCCGTGGTGGGCCGTGCAGACCAGCGACGGCAGACCGCTTTTGCCGGCCGCGGGCGGCTGCCGGCAGTCGGGGTCCTCGGTGCCGACGGTGTACGGGTGCTCGGGGAAGTCCGAGAACGCCCCGGCCAGGGCGGACCGGAAGGCGGCGATCTGCCGGTCGGCCCCGTCCCTCTCCAGCCGGGCGAGATGGAGCGTGATGGTGAGGTTGTCCCCCGGCAGGGTGTACGAACGCGCCTCCGTCTCGCGGATGTCCAGCCGCCCGAGGAGCCGGCGGTACGCGCGGCGCTCCCCGGCGGGCAGGCCCGCGGCGCTCTCCGCCATCAGGTCCGGGGCCGCCCCGCCGCTCGCCCTGAGGGTGTGGTGGCGGCCCGCGATGTCCGGGCCCGGGTCGAAGCCGACGAGCTCGGGCTGTATCAGCCAGTTGCCCGGTCCGGGGACGGGACGGGGCACGGGGCCGTCCGCCCGGTGATCCTCGTCCGGGCCGTGCCAGATCCGGGCGGGGGCGGCGCGGTCGGCGTCCGCCACCAGGTGCGCGGTGCAGGCCAGCGCGCCGCCCGTCGCGCCGAGCACTGCGGCGGCGGCCAGGACGCCGGCCCGGCGGCGCGGACCGCCGCCGGGACCGCCGCCGGTGCGCGCCGTGCTCACAGGCGCTCCAGCTGCCGCTCGGCCAGTGAGGCGATGTCCCGTTCGCGGACCGGCCGGGTGTCGTGGATCCGGATGTCCAGCACGAGGTCGCCGCGCTGTGCGACGGCCCGGGCCCGATACCTGGGCTCCCGGCCCGGGGGCCGGACGGGCTCGCCGGATACGCCGAGGATGTAGTAGCGGCCGTTGCCCGAGTTCCGCAGGGCTCCGCTGCCGCCGTCGCCCGTGTCCGCCGCCTCGCGCGTCAGGGCCCGCAGGCGCGCGGCGTAGGCGCGGGCCGAGTGCCACTGGACGCCGTGGAACTGCAACAGGGCGATGTCCACGGTGCGGTGGCCGTCCTCCGCCCAGGAGGTGACCGCGATACGGCGGATGTCCGCGCCGAGCAGTTCCTGGAGGGCGTCCCCGGGATCCTCGTGGTCGGCGACGTACCCGGGGACGAAGGCCCAGCCGTCCTCGGCGAACGGCGGATCGGCGTCCCGGGCGCCGCCGGGGGCGTCCAGGAGCAGCTCGCGCAGATCGCCCTCCGTCCGTACCCGCCGGTCCTCCTCGGCGGTGAGCGGCGCGGGCGCGCTCTCCTCGGCCGACGGCTCGTCGGGGTGGGACAGTCCGGCCTGGGAGAGCGGCGGCAGCGGGGTGGGGGCGCGGCCGGCCTGGACGGTGTAGCCGGTGGCGACGCCGCCGACGGTGCCGAGCAGGGCGGCGCAGCCGAGCAGCAGGAGCGCACGGGGGCCGAGCCCGCCGGGGAATCCGCCGGGGAGGCCGCCGGACCCGCGGCGTCGGTACGGATGCGGATGCGGGGGCGAGGTCGGGGACGGGGGGCCGGATTCCGGGACCCCGGTCCCCTCCTCCGGCGGGAACACCGGCACGGGCGCCTCCTCGTGTCGCCGTCGGTTCGGTGCACCAGTATGCGGCCGGTACGCGCGGACCTCACCGCTCCGAACCGGCCCGCGTCACGGGCCGCCGGGCCACGGACTACCGTGGCGGCATGGCAGGTGTGGCAGGTACGGCGGGTACGCCGAAGAAGCTCGTGATCAAGGTGACGGCCGGGGCGGACGCCCCCGAGCGCTGCTCGCAGGCGTTCACGGTGGCGGCGGTGGCCGCGGCCAGCGGGGTGGAGGTCTCGCTCTGGCTGACCGGGGAGTCGGCGTGGTTCGCGCTGCCGGGGCGGGCGGCGGAGTTCGAACTGCCGCACGCCGCGCCGCTGCCCGAGCTGATCGAGGGCATCCTGGCGGGCGGGCGGATCACCCTGTGCACGCAGTGCGCGGCGCGGCGCGGCATCGAGGAGAAGGACGTGCTCGAGGGCGTCCGCATCGCCGGGGCGCAGGTCTTCGTCAGCGAGGTCATGGGCGAGGACGCGCGGGCGCTCGTCTACTGATCCACTGAATCCACTGGGACGGCAGGACGGCAGGACGGCGGAGCGGCACGAGGGCCGCGTCCCGGAGGTCGGACACCTCCGGGACGCGGCCCTCGCCCGTTCGTTCCCGCCGCGGCGGTCACACCGTGATGGCGACCTCCGCCACGCCGCCCTGCTGGGCGACGACGGTGCGGTCCGCGGTGGCGCCGGGTACCAGGGCGCGCAGCGTCCAGGTGCCCTCGGCGGCGTAGAAGCGGAACTGGCCGGTGGCGGAGGTCGGCACCTCCGCCGTGAACTCGCCGGTGCTGTCCAGGAGGCGGACGTACCCGGTGACGGGCTCGCCGCCGCGGGTCACCTGGCCCTGGATCGTCGTCTCACCCGGCTTGATGGTGGCGGCGTCGGGCCCGCCGGGCTGTGCTCCGCACATGTCTTCGGTCTCTTCTCTGTGAGATCGGTGAGTGGAGGAGTGGACCGGCCGGACGGCTCAGTTGTCGCCGGGGCCGAGCTCGATCGGCACGCCGACCAGCGAGCCGTACTCGGTCCAGGAGCCGTCGTAGTTCTTGACGTTCTCCTGGCCCAGCAGCTCGCGGAGCACGAACCAGGTGAGCGAGGAGCGCTCACCGATGCGGCACAGGGCGATGGTGTCCTGCGAGAGGTCGATGCCCGCGTCCTCGTAGAGGGCCTTCAGCTCCTCGTCGGACTTGAAGGTGCCGTCGTCGTTGGCGTTCTTCGACCACGGGATGTTGCGCGAGGACGGGATGTGGCCGGGGCGCTGCGACTGCTCCTGCGGCAGGTGGGCCGGGGCGAGCAGCTTGCCGCTGAACTCGTCGGGGGAGCGGACGTCCACCAGGTTCTTCTTGCCGATCGCGTCGACGACCTCGTCGCGGAAGGCGCGGATGGAGAGGTCCTGCTCCTTGGCCTTGTACTCGGTCGCCGGGCGGGAGGGCACCTCGGAGACCAGCTCGCGGGCGTCCAGCTCCCACTTCTTGCGGCCGCCGTCGAGGAGCTTCACGTCCTGGTGGCCGTAGAGCTTGAAGTACCAGTAGGCGTAGGCCGCGAACCAGTTGTTGTTGCCGCCGTAGAGGACGACGGTGTCGTCGTTGGAGATGCCCTTCCCGGACAGCAGCTTCTCGAAGCCCGCCTGGTCGACGAAGTCGCGCCGCACCGGGTCCTGGAGCTCGGTCTTCCAGTCGATCCGGACGGCGTTCTTGATGTGGTTCTTCTCGTAGGCCGAGGTGTCCTCGTCGACCTCGACGATGACCACCTTGGGGTCGTCGATGTGGGCCTCGACCCAGTCGGCGTCCACCAGGACGTCACTGCGGCTCATGTGTCTCCTCCGGAGGGCGGGTGCTTCAAGGATGAGCGGTGGATGTGCGGGCGGGCGTGTGCGGCTCGCGGGCGTCCGGGGTGTGTGCGGCGCCGGTGGCCGCGGGGCGCGCGGCGGGACAGCGGTGCGGTGCGTGCCGCGGACCGCGCGCCGGGCGCGGGCGGGGGCACCGGATCAGCCGTCAGAGGACGGTGCGACAGAGCATGGCGGCGACACGGCACAGGTCGACTGCCCGTCGCTTGGTGAGATCCGCCTGTCGCGTCATGGGCCCGATCGTAGGGACGGAAGGGCGGAAGTGCCACCGTCGTTCCGTATCACGAGACGCGATCGTCCGGCAGGTGAGATTCCGGCCGAACTCCGCGCCCGGTCCGTACGCCTGTGCGGTGCCCCCGCCGAAGCCTCCGCGGTGTCTTCTGTCGTACGGACGCGGCCGTCTCGACTGCTGGACGGCACCGGACGGCGGCGGTCGGCCCGGGCCGGGCGCCGCCGTCCGCCGTCAGCCCGCCAGGTCCACCTCGCTGCCGGAGAGGTGCAGCGTGACGCCGTCCTCTGCCATGGTCAGCTTCTCCAGCCGCAGCCCCTCCGGAAGTCCGGTGATCTTCAGCTCGTGGTCCACCCGGCCCCGTATGAGGTTCTCCGCCACGGGGATCTCGGGGATGTTCTCGGCGCGCAGCGCTATGGTGTCGCCGTCCCGCACGCTCGCCGCGCTGTAGAGGGTGACCTGCGCCACGGGGATGTCCACGTCGATCCTGACCTGGTTCTCCGCGGCCCGCTCCGGCCCGGCGTACGCCGCGGTGACGCCCTCCGTGCCCGCCGCGGTCAGATCCGCGTAGCCGATCCGCGCGGTGCCGGTGGCCCGGCCGGCCACCGCCGAGGAGAAGTTGTTCTCCAGTCGCACGTCGCGCAGCTTCACGTCGACCTCGGTGACCTCCACGGAGCGGTCGCCGACCCGGACGGTCAGCCCGTCCATGGAGGCGTCGACCGAGTCCAGTTCCTTGCCCGCCACCTGGGTCAGGAAGGGGAAGCCGTTGATCTGGACGGAGGGGTTCTGGTCCAGCCCGCGGGAGGATCTGATCCGTTCTGCGATCTTGTCCTCGGCGAGGCCGACCGCGAGCCGGTCGGCGCCGACGAACAGCCCGCCGAGGAGGACCGTGAGTATCAGCAGGACTCGCAGTGCGCGCATCGTGAGGATCCCCCCAGGGGTGGCCGGGCCGGTCGGGGCCGACCGGCCTGATCGGTCTGATCGAGTTGATGTGAACCTGGTCGAACTGACGGATCGACGCCGACAGGGGCCGAACGGGTTCCGGGGAGCCTAACCCGGCCCCCGGCCCCGGGTCCGGACGGGGCTACCCCAGCGCCCTGCCCAGCAGGTACACCGCCGGGACGGCGGCGGTCAGCGGCAGCGCCACCCCGGCCGTCATGTGGACGAAGCGGGAGGGGAAGTCGTAACTGGCCACCCGCAGCCCGATCAGCGCGCACACCCCGGCCGCCAGGCCCAGGAGCGCACCCGGCAGGGCGTCCAGGGAGACGAGCAGCCCGGCCGCCGCGCCCGCGCCCGCCGCGGCCGGGAGCGCGGCCACGAGGGAGACCGCCGACGGCAGCGGCAGCGCCCGGACGAGCGCGGTGACGGCCACCCCCAGGGCGCCGGCCGTCACCGCGTCGGGCTCGGCGGCCAGCAGGCCGGCGCCGAGCACGGCCAGGGCGCTGGAGGCGATGGCGGCGGTGAGGGCGTACAGCCGCTCGTCGGGGGAGCTGGTGTTGCGCAGATGCGCGGTGACGACCAGCACGCACCAGAGGCCGAGCGTGCCGACGACGGCGGCCGTGGCGTGCTCGTCGCCGGTGGCCAGCAGCGCGATGTCGGCGGTGACACCGCCCAGGAACGCCAGCGCGATGCCCTGCCGGGCGGGCCACATCCCGTTGAGCCGGTACCAGCCCGCGGCGGTGACCGCCTGGAGCAGCAGCACCGGGACGGCCAGCACCGGCCGGGAGGCCGTGGCGGCGAGGGCGAGCAGCACCGCCAGGACGGCGGTCAGGACGGCGGGCAGCAGGCCCGGCGCGATGATCGGGTCGCCGGTGCGGCGCGGCGCGGCGGTGCTCCCGGGGCCACGTCCGGAGCCGGACCCGGATCCGGCGTCGGAGCCGGGGCCGGACCCGGCTCCGGGTGCGCCGCCGGGGGCGCTCAGGGTGGCGGTGGACGCGGCCGGCGGCTCGCCCGGCGCCCCGTACGCCTCGTACGCGCCCGGGGCGTACGGCGCCCCTGGCGCGCCGCCCTGGGGCCGGTACCGCTGCTGGTGCGGCAGCGGGTACTGCGGGCCGGGGTGCTGCCCCGGGTGCTGCCGCTCGGGGCGCGGCTGCTCGGGATACCACTGGTCGGTCATCGTGAGCCTCCCGCGAAGGGGGGAAGCACCTCGACGGTGCCGCCCTCGGACAGCCGGACGAGTGCGTGGTCGCGCCTGCCGACCGGGTCACCGTCCACCAGGAACGAGCAGCGCCGCAGCACCCGGTCGAACTCCGGCCGGTCGGTGTGCCGCTCGCGCGCCGCGGTGAGCGCCTCGGCGAGGGTGTGGGCCTCGTATCTCTCCTCGGTGATCCCGGCGGCGGCCTTGGCCGCGGCCCAGTAGCGGATCATGCCGCTCGGCATGGTGGTGTCCCTCTCAGCCGTCCGTCGTGCCGTCCCCATCATGGCGTGCCGGCCGGCACGCCCGTGCCGCCGCCCACGAACCGATGCGGTCCAGCAACCCGGGCGGCGCGGCGTTCTCGGCGTGGCCGAAGCCGTGCTCGATCCACAGCTCGGTGTGCGCCGGGTCCGCGGCGGCGGCCAGCGAGCGGGGGTGGTCCAGCGGGAAGTACGCGTCCCGGTCGCCGTGCACCACCAGCAGCGGCACCGGGGCGATCAGCGGGGCGGCGCCCACCGGGGAGAGCGGCACCGGGTCCCAGTCGCGGTGGTGGACACGGGTGCGCAGCCAGTGGCGGGAGACCAGCCGGCCCAGGGGGTGCTGTATCGCCCAGTGCACCCGGCGCATGGCCGGGGTGCCCCGGTAGTACCAGCGCGCGGGGGCGCTCACGGCGACGACCGCGTCGGTGTGCGCGCCCGTACCCCCTGGATACGCCTCATGCGCCGCGTGACCCCCGGCCGATGCGGCGTCCTCCGCGCCGCCGTCCGCCGCCCGGAACAGCGCCGCGTGCCGCACCACCACCGAGCCGCCCATGGAGAAGCCCACCGTCGCCACCCGGCGGTACCCCAGCGAACGCGCCCAGCGCACCGCCGCCGCCAGGTCCAGCACCTCCCGGTCGCCGACCGTGGACCGGCCGCCGGAGCGGCCGTGGCCCCGGAAGGAGAAGGTGACCACGGCCGCGTGGCGGGCGAGCGCCTGTGACGCTCGTCGCACCGCGGGCCGGTCCAGCGAACCGGTGAAGCCATGGGCGACGACGATCGCGCACCGCGCCGGAGCTGCTTCCTCCGCTTCCGTCCCGCCACCGGTGGTCACCCCTGCGTACGGCCGGTGTTCCGCCTCGATGCCCACCCCGTCGGCGGCCCGCAGCCGGGTCCGCGTGACGGCCCGTGCCGGGGGCCGTTCCGGTGCACCGTTACCACCCAAAGTGACGACGCTGGTACGGAAAAGCTTTCCGGACCCCTCCGCATGCTCGACCATGTGGGATATTCTCAACGACCAGAAGGATCCGGGCAGCGACGCCCCCGGGTCCTTTCGTGCTTTCTGGGAGCGCCGTACGAAGCAGTGCCGAGACACGTCCCCACGGGGCCCGGGGAAAGGAACTCGCCGTCATGAGCTCGCTACTCCTACTCACCAACGCACTCCAGCCATCCACCGAGGTCCTGCCCGCGCTCGGCCTGCTCCTGCACAACGTCAGGGTGGCACCGGCCGAGGGTCCCGCCCTGGTGGACACCCCCGGAGCCGACGTCATCCTCGTGGACGGCCGCCGCGACCTGCCGCAGGTGCGGTCCCTGTGCCAGCTGCTGCGCTCCACCGGGCCCGGCTGCCCGCTGATCCTGGTGGTCACCGAGGGCGGCCTGGCCGCCGTCACCGCCGAGTGGGGCGTCGACGACGTCCTGCTGGACACCGCCGGACCGGCGGAGGTCGAGGCCCGGCTGCGGCTGGCCACCGGACGCCAGCAGATCGCGGGCGAGGACAGCCCGATGGAGATCCGCACCGGCGACCTGTCCGTGGACGAGGCCACCTACAGCGCCAAGCTCAAGGGCCGGGTGCTGGACCTGACCTTCAAGGAGTTCGAGCTGCTGAAGTACCTGGCGCAGCACCCCGGCCGGGTCTTCACCCGCGCCCAGCTCCTCCAGGAGGTGTGGGGCTACGACTACTTCGGCGGCACCCGCACCGTCGACGTCCACGTACGGCGGCTGCGGGCCAAGCTCGGCCCCGAGCACGAGTCGCTGATCGGCACCGTGCGCAACGTCGGCTACCGCTTCGTCCTCCCGGAGAAGGGCCCGGAGAAGGGCACCGAGAAGGGCTCCGGGAAGAAGGGGCCCGCCGAGGCGGGGAAGAAGGAGGAGGAGGCGGCCGGGGCGGTCGCGGACGCCGCCGAGAAGGTGGCCCGGGACGCGGTGCGGGGCCCGGCGGGCGGCCCCGGCGGCCGGCGGTAGCGGGCCCCGGCCGGGCCGCCGCCCGGACGGCGGGGGCGAGGCCCGGCCACCCCCGTTGACCGGGGCGCTCACCGGGCCGCTCACCCGGGAGAGAAGCGGCACTTCGCGCGTAGACTGCGCCCGTGGCAAAGGTGACGCGGGACGATGTGGCGCGGCTGGCGGGTACGTCGACCGCGGTCGTCAGCTATGTGATCAACAACGGCCCGAGACCGGTCGCCCCGGCGACCCGGGAACGGGTGCTCGCGGCGATCAAGGAGCTGGGGTACCGGCCCGACCGGGTCGCGCAGGCGATGGCCTCGCGGCGCACCGACCTGATAGGGCTGATCGTCCCCGACGCCCGGCAGCCCTTCTTCGCGGAGCTGGCGCACGCGGTCGAACAGGCCGCCGCCGACCGCGGCAAGATGGTGCTCGTCGGCAACTCCGACTACCTCGACGAGCGCGAGGTCCACTATCTGCGCGCCTTCCTCGGCATGCGCGTCTCGGGCCTCATCCTGATCAGCCAGGGCCCCAGCGAGCGCGCCGCCGCCGAGATCGACGCCTGGGACGCCCGGGTGGTGCTGCTGCACCGGCGGCCCGAGGCGATCGACGACGTGGCCGTCGTCCTCGACGACGTCGGCGGGGCGCAGATGGTCACCCGGCACCTGCTGGAGCACGGGCACGAGCACGTGGCCTGCCTGGGCGGCGTGGAGACCACCCCCGCCTACGGCGACCCGGTGACCGACCACGTCGAGGGCTGGCGCCGGGCGATGCGGGAGGCGGGCCGCTCCACCGAGGGGTTGCTCTTCCAGGCCCCCTACAACCGCTACGACACCTACCGCGTCGCGCTCGGCCTGCTCAGCGGCCCCGACCGGCCGTCCGCGCTGGTGTGCGCCACCGACGACCAGGCCATCG
The DNA here is from genome assembly GCF_002794255.1 of Streptomyces carminius. Classification (GTDB taxonomy): domain Bacteria; phylum Actinomycetota; class Actinomycetes; order Streptomycetales; family Streptomycetaceae; genus Streptomyces; species Streptomyces carminius. The sequence continues at coordinate 124,661 of NZ_PGGW01000040.1, read as the reverse complement.
GCGTGCTGCGGGCGGCCCGCGAGCTGGGCGTCGACGTGCCCGGCGAACTGGCGGTGGCCGGCTTCGACGACGTCAAGGAGGCGGGGCTGACCGACCCGCCGCTGACCACGGTGGGCTCGGACCGCGAGGCGATGGCGCGGGCCGCGGTGGACCTGGTGCTGGACGACGGGGTGCGGGTGACGGGCTCGCGGCGCGAGCGGGTGCGCCAGTTCCCCGCGGGCCTGGTGGTGCGGCGCTCCTGCGGCTGCGAGGGGTAGCGGCGGCGGGGCATAGCGGCGGCGGATTCTTCGGCGGGTCTCAGCCCGTACTCATGGAGTTCTCATCCCGGGCGCGCACAGTCGCCGGTATGAGCGAACACGAGACGAACCACAGGACGAACCCCGCGGCGGACCACGGGACGGACCCCGGGCCGCGGCCGGGGTACGCGTACCCGCCCCGCCCCTCGTACGAGCCCGCCGCCGGCACCGTCGCCCCACCCGCGTCGGCCGCGCCCGCCCAGGGAGCGCACGCCCGCCGGCGCGTCCGCCGTCCGGCCGCGGTGCTGACGGCCGTGGCGATCGTCTCCGCGGTGGTCGGCGGCGGTACGGCCACCCTGGTGGGCGAGGCGTACGGCGACGGCTCCGGCACCTTTGCCGCCACCTCCCCGGCGGTCCCCGGGACGAACACCTCCGCCGACTCCGGCGCGAGCGTCGCGGACGTGGTGAAGGCCGTCGGCCCGAGCGTCGTGGAGATCGGCGCCAACTCCCGCGCCGGCTCCGGGACCGGCTCCGGAGTGGTGATCTCCGGGGAGGGCGAGATCCTCACCAACAACCACGTCGTCTCCGGCGCCGCCGAGATCAGGGTGACCTTCGCCGACGGCAGTACCGCCCCCGCCGAACTCGTCGGCACCGAGCCCGACCTCGACATGGCCCTGCTGAAGGTGGGCGGCGAGGACCTTCCCGACGGGCTGGAGCCCGCGAAGCTGGGGGACTCCGACGCGGTCCGCATCGGCGACCGGGTCGTGGCGTTCGGCTCGCCCGAGGGTCTGTCGGGCACGGTCACCAGCGGCATCGTCTCCGCCAAGGACCGCGAGGTCACCGTGGCCCGGGAGGACGGCGACGGCGGCCGGCCGCGCCCCGACGGCGAGTGGCCCTTCGAGTTCGACGGCGGCCGGTACAACGGCGAGGTCGGACCGGAGACCACCACCTACAAGGCCATCCAGACCGACGCCTCCCTCAACCCCGGCAACTCCGGCGGCCCGCTGGTCGCCATGGACGGCACGGTCGTCGGCATCAACTCCGCGATCCACAACAACGCCGCCGCCACCGGGGGCAAGGCGGGCAGCGTCGGCCTGGGCTTCGCGGTGCCGGCCGACGAGGTGAAGAAGATCCTCGACGACCTGCGCGCCGGTGACTGACGACAGGGGTGCGACACTCGCCCCCATGGCTCCTCCCCACCACCCGGCCGACCCCGCCCCGCCCGCCCGTGTGCTGATCGTCGACGACGAGCCGGACGTACGGGAGGCCCTGCGCCGCAGCCTGGCCTTCGAGGGCTACGACACCGACCTCGCCGCCGACGGCCTCCAGGCCCTGGAGCGGGTGGCGGCGCACCGGCCCGACCTGGTGGTCCTGGACGTGCTGATGCCGCGCATGGACGGGCTGACCGCCGCCCGGCGGCTGCGCGCGAACGGCGAGACGGTGCCCGTCCTGATGCTCACGGCCCGGGACACCGTGGGCGACCGGGTCACCGGTCTGGACGCGGGCGCGGACGACTACCTGGTCAAGCCGTTCGAGCTGGACGAGCTGCTGGCCCGGGTCCGCGCCCTGCTGCGCCGCGACTCCTACGCCCGGGAGCGGGCCGGTGCCGAGGGCGCGGCGGACCCCGGGGTGCTGGCCTTCGCCGACCTGCGGATGGACCTCGCCACCCGCGAGGTGACCCGCGGCGGGCGGCCGGTGGAGCTGACCCGGACGGAGTTCACGCTGCTGGAGATGTTCCTGGCGCACCCGCGCCAGGTGCTGACCCGAGAGCAGATCCTCCACACCGTCTGGGGCTTCGACTACGAGCCCACCTCCAACTCCCTGGACGTGTACGTGATGTACCTGCGCCGCAAGACCGAGGCCGGCGGCGAGCCGCGGCTGGTGCACACCGTGCGCGGCGTCGGCTACGTGCTGAAGGACTGACGGACCGACGGACCGATGGACTGGCGGACGCGAGAGACATGACGGAGACGAGGGACACGAGGGGCCAGCACCCCGCACCGGTGACCGGCCGCACCGACCCCACCGGCCGGCCCGGCGGGCTCAACGCCCTGCCGCTGCGCTCACGGCTGGCCCTGCTGGTCGCGGTGGCCGTGGCGGTCGCGGTGGCGGCCTGCGCCACGGCGGCCTGGTTCCTGGTCCGCGACCAGCTGGTCGACTCCCTGGACGACGCACTGCGCGCCAACCGGGTCCCCGACGGCGTCGTCGTCGACCTCGTGCAGGCGGGCCAGTGCCGGGCGGTGCCCGAGGAGCAGCGGGAGGAGGTGCCCAACCCCTTCCGCTCCACCGTGCAGCTCGTGGACCGCGACGGCGACAGCTGCATGGTCTTCGGCAACCAGCCGCTGCCGGTCGGCTCCGCCGACGTGGCGGTGGCCGGCGGCGAGCGCGAGGAGGCCCTGCACACCGTCACCGCGGGCGGCGCCGAGTACCGGGTGCTCACCACCCCGCTGCGGGGCACGGACGCCGCCCTGACCGTCTCCCGTCCGCTGGACGAGGTGGACGGCACCCTGGACACCCTCGCCCTCGTCCTCGGTCTGGTCGCCGCCGCCGGGGTGCTCGGCGCGGCGGGCGCCGGCGTGGTGCTGGCCCGCGCCGGACTGCGGCCGGTGGACCGGCTCACCGAGGCCGTCGAGCACGTCGCACGCACCGAGGACCTGGCCGTCCGCATCCCGGTGGAGGGGAACGACGAGGTCGCCCGGCTGTCGCGCTCCTTCAACTCCATGACCGCCGCCCTGGCCGTCTCCCGCGACCTCCAACAGCAGATCGTCGCCGACGCCGGGCACGAGCTGCGCACCCCGCTGACCTCGCTGCGCACCAACATCGACCTGCTGGTGCGCAGTGAGCGGACCGGCCGTCCACTGCCGCCGGAGGACCGCCGGGAGCTGCTGGAGTCCGTACGGGCCCAGCTCACCGAACTCGCCTCCCTCGTCGGCGACCTCCAGGAGCTCTCCCGCCCCGAAGCCGCCCCCGCGGGCGGGCAGACGGAGGTCGTCGGCCTGCACCGGATCGCCGAGCGCGCCGTCGAACGCGCCCGGCTGCGCGGCACGGGCCTGACCCTCACCCGCGAACTGGCGCCCTGGTACGTGCGGGCCGAGCCCGCCGCCCTGGAACGGGCGGTGGTCAACCTGCTGGACAACGCCGTGAAGTTCTCCCCGCCCGGCGGAACGGTCGAGGTGGTCCTGGCCGACGGTGTCCTGCGGGTGCGCGACCGGGGGCCGGGCATCCCCGAGGAGGAGCTGCCCTTCGTCTTCGACCGCTTCTGGCGCTCCCCGTCCGCCCGCGGTCTGCCCGGCTCCGGGCTGGGCCTGTCCATCGTGGCCCGCACGGTGCGCCGCGGCGGCGGCGAGATCGCCCTGCGCCCGGCCGAGGGCGGCGGCACCGAGGCCGTCCTGCGCCTGCCCGGCGCCCCCGTGCCGCCACCGGACCTGCCGGACTGAACCGGAGGCCGGAGGCCGGAGGCGGGGCCGGGGCCGGGGCCGGGGAGGTTCCGGCCGCGGCTCGGCGGCTCAGTCCAGCTCCACGTCCTCGGCGATGCTCCGGGCCCTGATGTAGGGCTCCCCCTCGTACTGCCCGTACAGCGTGCCCGAGAGCTCCACGCCGAGTTCCTCCTCGACCTCGGCGAGCTCGAACTCGCGCACGACACCCGTGACGCGGACCGGGTCGTCCTGGTCCACGGCCGGCATGTCCCCCTCGACGATCAACAGCGGTTCGATGTCGCTGGGCTCGTTCCCGCCGACGGTGAAGACCCAGGGCGAGATGACGTCGTGGACCCGGCCCTCGACCGTCCGCTCCTCCCCGGCCACGGATTCGGCGTTCCCGTCCTCGAACGCCTCGTGCACCTCGGTGATGCCCTCGGCGCCGTTCCCGCCGCATCCCGCCAGTCCGGGGAGCACGAGCAGCAGGCCGAGCAGCGCCGCCGACCGGCGCCGGTGCGGGATGCCTCGGGCGTGTTGCATGGGCGTCTCCTGTCGTCCTCTCGCTTCCGGGTTCTGTGGGCGGACCTCGCCGCGCGGGACGTGGCCCCTCATCCCAGCTCGGCGTCGGGGTCGAGGGAGGAGGCCACCACGTAGTGCTCCTGCTCCCAGTCGGTGAAGGCGTCCTCGTTCCAGTCCACATCGAGCCCGTCCGCCACCTCCTCGGGAACGAAGCCCTCCCGGACGGTGCCGGTGACCCGCACGGTGTCGCCCTCCGCCACCCGGGTGGTGTCCGCGGAGACGACCAGCAGGCTTCTGATGTCGCCCGTGGTGTCCCTGTTCTCCGGATCGGCGCGGGCGACGGTGAAGGCGTTGTCGTCGAGGACCTCGCCGACCTCGGTCGTGAGAATGATCCGCCGGTCCGTCCAGGTGGTGACGTCGTTCCAGAACCCGGCCTCCGCCAGGTCCCCGTAGACGAAGTCGTACCCGTCCTCCTCACCCTGTGCGCCCCCGACGCGCACGGACGCCTCGGGAGCGGGCGACTCGTCCTCGCCGCAGCCGGTCAGCGCGGCGGCACCGGCCACGACGGAGACCAGCACGAACGGCAGAGCCGCGGTGCTCCGCAGCCGGCGGCATCTCACACTGGAGCGCATGTCCTCGGTTCCTCTCGACGCACGGGCGGTCCCGTGCGTCCCGAGTGAACGGACACCAGGGCCGCCAAACCGGCAACCCGGCAAACCGACGCGAAGAACATGCCGGACACGGCGCCCGGCCATGGCCGCGGACGCGGTCTTCCACTCCGACGGGGGTGGATCCCCACCCGGGTGGCGGGCCCCGGCCCGCCGCCCGCCCGGCTCCAAGGCCGTCCTGGGCGTGGAGCCCGGCGGGGGGAGGCCGACCCCGGTCCCGAGCGGTGCCCGGAGACCACCCGGCAGGAGAGCGTGGAGAAGCCGTCGCTCGTGGCCGGCGACCGCTACTGCCTGCGGACCCAGGAGGCCACAGCGGCACCGGTCCGCCGGTCCGCCGGTCGCCGCAGCGGCGTCCGCCGGGGTCAGCTCTCCAGCGCCTCGCAGACGTTCTCCTCCGGGCCCATCCGGACCGAGAAGCCGCGGGTGCCGTCCTCGGCGAACTCCGCCACATGGACGCCGCCGACGATCCAGAAGCCCTTGGGGAAGTCGTCCCCGTCCCGCATCCCGAAGCCCACCGGGCCGACGGCCAGGTACCGCTTGAGCCGCCCGTCCGTCCGGTACTCGGGGAAGCCGCGCCCGCCGACGTCGCGGACGACGGTGGCGCCGGTGTCGGTGTTCTCGTACTCGACCACCAGCGGGCCCTTGTACTCCTCGCGCTTGACGGCGCCGCCGGGGTGGCGCTCCAGCACCCGCTTGACCATGTCCTGTTCCAGCGGGGTCGCCTTCAGCGGGAACGCGCAGGTGTATCCGGCGGGCGCGGTGAACCCCTGGTCGACGTACGGCTCCCACGGCTCCGGGGCCACGCCCCGGGTCGCTGCGGGTGCCGGGCTGTCGGCGGCGGCCGTCGCGACGGGGAGCAGCCCCGCCGCGCACCCGGCGGCCAGTACGGACGCGATCCGCCGCTTCGCGCGCTTCGTCGAACCCGTCGACCCCATCGAATCCTCCCCGGTGGCACGGCACTCGCCCACGACCCAACCGGCCCGCCGGTCCGGGTGTCAAGAAGCGTGCAGCATGCAGGAGTTGACCGCCCGGGCCTTCGGATCCCCGCGTCGCAGGCCGGCCGGACGGTTCAGCAGCGGCCCTCGGCGACCGTGGTCGTCAGGTCGTACTCGGGGACGCGGGTGCCTCCGCCTCCGGCGTCGGGGACGGTGAACCCGCCCTCCTCGGAGACGGACTGCGTGACGGTCAGGCAGAAGGCGGTGTCCGTGTCGCGCGCGGTGACCTCGTAGGGGCCGTGCTCGCCCACCGCCTCGACGGTCACCCCGTGGCTGGGGGCCATGGTGCCGCCCGCGTCGACGACGGCCTCCTCGATCAGCTCCTCGATGTGGCCCGCCGCACTCCAGATGCTGGGCAGGGTGTGCGGCTCCGCGCCGAGAGCGTCGGGAACCTCGTGGACGGCCGAGCGCAGTTCGCCGTCGCTCCACGAGGAGCCGGCGAACAGGTAGTAGAGGGTGCCGCCCGTGACGATCAGCGAGAGCACGATGAGCACCCGGCCCACCGGGTTGCGGGGGTTGTAGACGTAAGGGCCGCCCGAGCGGACGAACACGGGTTCGCGGTCCCCGGGGAAGTCGCCGTGACTCATGCCCACACCCTAGGGGGCCGCCCGCCGCGGGCCCGGCGAAGGGCCCGCGGCGGGAGGGTCAGCCCGTGGCGGGGGTCACCGGATGACGGTGATCCGGTCCGCCGCCGGGGCCTCGATCGGGTCGGCGGCGGAGGAGTTGGCGGTCAGGTAGTCCGACAGGGCCGCCAGGTCGTCACCGCCCACCAACGGCTCGGTGCCCTCCGCCAGGGTGGCCAGGCCGTCGCCGCCGCCCGCCAGGAAGGAGTTCACCGCGACGCGGTAGGAGGCCGCCGGGTCGATCGGCTCGCCGTTCAGCCGCACCGAGTCGGCGACGATCCGGTCGGCGCCCGACCTGGTCAGGTCGAGGGTGTAGGTGAAGCCCTCGGAGACCTGCAGAATCCTCGGGGACGCCTCGTTCGCGCCGCTGACCTGCTCGCGCAGCACCGTCAGGAGCTGCTCGCCGCTGAGGGTGAGGACGTTGACGGTGTTGGAGAACGGCTGGACGGTGAAGCCCTCGGCGTAGGTCACCACGCCGTCGCCCTCGCCGCCGGAGGCCGCGTACGTCAGGTCGGCGCGCACCCCGCCGGGGTTCATCAGGGCCAGGTCGGTCTCCGGGTCCAGCTCCCTGGCGTGGGCGAGCTGCGCGTCGGCGATCAGCTCGCCCAGCGGGAAGACGGGCTCGCCGGTGGCGCGGTTGCTGGGGATGTCCTCGGCGATCCATCCGATGGGCCGGTTCGCGACGGGTGCGGCCAGCGTCTGCCAGAACTCCAGCAGTTCGGTGATGTCGGCGGCCTTGGCCCGCTCGCGGTCCACGACGCGGTTGGAGCCCTCGACCGAGGTCCGCACGATGTCCCGGGTGCGGCGGTCGTACTCCATGGTCAGCTCGGTGAAGAGCCGGCCGTTGGAGGCGGCGGAGGTGACCAGGCGGTCGTTGCCCTCCGGGTCCGGGACCGAGCAGACGTACGGCTGGTGGGTGTGGCCGGTGATCAGCGCGTCCACGCCCGCGTCGGTGTTGCGGGCGATCTCCGTGATCGGGCCGGAGAGGTTGCCGCCGTCCGCGCCGCAGTCGTTGTTGTACGCGGGGGAGGCCGGGTGGCCGCCCTCGTGGACCAGCGCGACGACGGCGTTGACGCCCTTGTGCTTGAGCTCCCTGGTGTACTTGTCGATCGTCTCAACCTCGTCGAGGAACTTCAGGCCCTTGATGCCCTCGGCGGTGACGATGTCCGGGGTGCCCTCCAGGGTCACGCCGATGAAGCCGACCTTGACGCCCTTGAGTTTCTTGACCGTGTAGGGCGCGAGCAGCGGCCTGCCGGTCCTCTCGTCGACGACGTTGGCCGCGAGGATCGGGTAGTCGGCGCCCTCGAAGACCCGGCCGTCGGCGTAGCAGCCGTCCTCGGGGTGGCAGCCGCCCTTCTGGAGGCGCAGCAGCTCGGCCGCGCCCTCGTCGAACTCGTGGTTGCCGACGCCCACGACGTCCATGTCCATCGCGTTCAGCGCCTCGACGGTGGGCTCGTCGTGGAACAGGCCCGACAGCAGCGGACTGGCGCCCACCATGTCGCCGGCGGCGACCGTCACCGAGCGGGGGTGCCCCTTCCGCGCCTCGCGCAGGGCGGTGGCCAGGTACTCGGCGCCGCCCGCGGTGATGTCCTCGGTGGTGCCGTCCGGGTGCTCGTGGGTGACCCGGCCGCCGGAACCGGTGGGGGGCTCCAGGTTGCCGTGGAAGTCGTTGAGGGCGAGCACCTGGAGGTCGACGGTGCGGCCGTGGTGCCGGTCGTGCCGGTCGTGTCCGCCGTGCTTGCCGCCGTACGCCTGCGCCGTCTGCCGGGGCGCCGTCTCCGGCGCGGCCTGCGCGGCGGGCATGGCGGCGGCGAGCGTGCCGACCGTCAGCAGACCGGCCGCGGTGGCGGTGAGTCTGCGGGAGAGGGCGGACCGCCTGGATGGAGTGGACACCATCTGTCCCCTTCTGTTCCCTTGTCAGGACCGAGCGTTGACCTTATCGGCCGCATACGGGCCGCAGCCTAGGTCAACGCGCGTAGCGTGTCACCGTTCCGCGGGTAACCAGGAGGTTTCGATGCTGCGTAGGCTGTCCCCATGAGCGACGTGGTGGTTGTGGACGAGGTGTCGGCCGAGGTCGTGCGGAACGCTCAGGCGCTGATCGACGCGGCGGCGGCGGCGGACGGCCAGTCGGCCGTCTCCGAGCAGGGGCGGCTCCAGTTGCGCGGCGGCCGGCGGCCGGGCGTACGGCACCTGCTGCTGTGGGAGCAGGGCGAGCTGGTCGGGTACGGCCAGTTGGAGGACACCGATCCGGTGGAGGCCCCGGCCGGGGAACTCGTCGTCCACCCCGACCACCGGCGCAAGGGGTACGGCCACGAACTCGGCCGCGCCCTGCTCCAGGCGTCGGACCGGCGGCTGCGGGTGTGGGCGCACGGCGGCCACCCGGCCGCCCGGCACCTGGCCCGCATGCTCGGCCTCACCCTCTTCCGCGAACTGCGGCAGATGCGGCGCCCGCTGGCCGGCGGCCCGGAACTGCCGGAGCCGGTGCTGCCGGAGGGGGTGCGGCTGCGCACCTTCGTCCCCGGGCGGGACGACGCCGCCTGGCTCGCCGCCAACGCCGCCGCCTTCGCCCACCACCCCGAACAGGGCGGCATGACCGGCCGCGACCTGGACGACCGCAAGGCCGAGCCGTGGTTCGACCCCAAGGGCTTCTTCCTCGCCGTGCGGGGGGAGGGCGAGGACGAGCGGATCGCCGGCTTCCACTGGACCAAGGTCCACAGCGCCGAACAGCTCGGCGAGGTCTACGTCGTGGGCGTCGTCCCCGGCGCCCAGGGCGGCGGCCTGGGCCGGGCCCTGACCCTGGCGGGCCTGCGCTACCTGGAGCGGGACCGGGGCCTGCCGACGGCGATGCTGTACGTGGACGCCGACAACAAGGCCGCCGTGACGGTCTACGAGCGGCTCGGCTTCCAGGTCCACGAGGTGGATCTGATGTACCGCACCGAACTCTGACCGGGCTCCCGCCGGGTTCCCGGCGTCACCGGGGGCGCGTCCACCTGCGCCTGACGACGGGCCAGGCCACCGCGTACCCGGCGGCCACGCCCGCCGCCAGACCCGCCGCCCAGGGCAGGCCTGCCGCCCAGGATCCGCCGAAGACCCGCCAGAAGAAGACGAGGACCAGCGCGGCGATCACGGACATCAGCAGGGCGTGCAACACGTAGGCCCGGCCGCCGCGGACCTCGGTGGGCAGGAACGCGCTCAGCAACTCCGCCAGTAACAGCATGCGGTGAATGCTTCCGGCGCCGCGCGGCGCGCGTCCAGGCCGCCACTCCGGCGTCCCGGAGTACGGCCGGAACGCGCCCGGTCACCTTCCGGCCGCCACCTCCGTCCCCGCCTCCAGTACGTCCCGCAGTCTGCGGGCCTCCTTCACCAGCCGGCTGGTGCCGCCCCGGGCGGCGAGCTCCGCCGCCGCGGCCCTCAGCTCGTCCACCGGCCCGCGCACCCGGACCGTTCCGGCGCACTCCGCGCCCAGCGTCAGCAGGTCCGGCAGGCCGCGCACCGCCTTGCGCGGCTCGGCTCCCGCCAGCACGGCGGGCAGCGCGGTGACCAGCACCGACCACACCACGCCCGGCGCTCCCGCCCGGAACACCTCGCGCAGCGACTCCGTCAGCCGGTTCGGCTTGACGGTGCCCAGCTCCACCGTCCCGGCCAGGACCCGTCCCAGCCGTGCCGTGTCCAGTTCGCCGCGGGCCGCCAGCACCAGCAGCGCGTCCACGGCCGCCGTCCGGTCCTCGGGGTGCCGCGCCCCCAGCCCGTAGGCCAGCCCCAGGTGGACGGCCTGCCCGGCCGGGCCGCCGCCCTCGACCAGTACGGGCAGCAGCGCCGCGCCGCCGCGCAGCTCCTCGTCGGCCGCCGCGGCGAAGGTGGGCTGGAGATGGGTGGCCAGCAGTTCGCGGTGGGCGGGCAGCACGGCCGGCCACAGATGGACCCCCGTCTTCCAGACCGTCTCGTCCCGCCTGCCGTGCGCGCTGTACGCGCCCAGCAGCCGCCCGAACGCCGGGCCCAGCGCGAACGGGGTCTCCGCGGCGGCCCGGTGGAGCACCAGCCGGCCACCCGACGGCTCGTATCCGTCGGCCGGCCCCGGCGGGCCCTCCCGGCGGACGGGCTCGGGCACGGCCGGGCCGCCGGCCGTCAGCCAGGCGTGGACCTTCCGTCCGGCCGCTCCGGCCGGGCCGGTCTCCCCGGACAGCCGCTCGGCGGCGGTCAGGGCCTCGGGTACGGAGGCGGCGGTGGTGTCCAGGCGCAGCAGTGCCTGGTCCAGGTCGCAGGGGCCGGGTTCGGCGCCCAGCCGTCCGTACTCGGCCAGCCGGTCGGCCAGTTCGGCCGGATCGAGCCGCCCGTCCGCGGAGGTGGGGGTGGCCAGCAGGAACGGCACCGGATCGTGCACCACCCGCCAGGCGACCTCCCACACCCGTGCCGCCAGGGCCTCCTCGAAGAGGGAGAGCCGGGTGTGGGGGTGCGCCCCGGCACGGGGGTCCACCGGCCGGGGCCCGCCGACGGGCTCCTCACCGCAGAGCACGGCCACCACCAGGCGCAGTTCCAGCGGGCCCAGATCCTCGTGCGGCACGGCCCGCCCCTGCCAGGGGTGGGCGCGGACGACCGGCTCCAGTGCCCGGACCAGCTTCTCCCGATCCCGGTACCCGTGCCGGGCCAGTCCGTCCAGGGCCCGCTCGAAGGAGACGGCCTCGACGGTGGAAGCGGCGGTGGCCGTAGCGGTGCCGGGCCGTGCCGCCCGCCGCGCGGCGGTCAGGACGGCGTTCACCTCCTCGGCCACCTCGGCGGGGGTGGCGGGCGGCGGTGCCGTCGACCGCTGCACGGGAGCGGGCGGCAGGACGTCCTCCGTCCCGGCGGACCCGGCCGCGGTGGTCTCCGGACCCAGCAGTTCGGCGGCCCGGGGCCGCAGTACGGGGCTGACCGCCTCCGCGGCGGCGGCCAGTTCGCCGCGGACCGCGTCCCCGGCGTGCGGCAGGTGGCGGGCGATCAGGTCCAGGGCGCGTTCCTGGACGGCGGTGTCCTGGTGGCCGAGGGCGTCGGCGGCGGCGAGCACCACGGCGCCGGCCCGTCCCCGGTCCCGGCGGGCGGCGGCGTCCAGCCACTTGAGCTGGGCCCGCACCAGCTTCTTCTCCCGCCGGAACAGCGCCGCCCGGGACGCCTCGGCCAGCTGCCCGGTGTCGAGCCGTCCGGCGGTGTCCAGGGCGACGAGGGTCTCCTGGGCGTGGACGGCGATGTCGGTGGGGGCGTCCGACAGCATCCGCAGCAGGACCGTGACGTGCCCGGCGTACTCCTCCTCGGTGGGGTCGAGATGGATGAGGAGGAGGTGGAAGCCGTTCATCTCCTCCCGACGCCCGCCGCGCAGCAGCCGCGACAGGCAGTCGTCGATCAGCGCGGCCCGGTCCAGCCGCCCCTCGGCGGCGAGTTCCGCCAGGGAGGCGCTCATGCTGTTGCTCCCCCCGAACCAGGCGTTGAGCGGGTCGCCGACGCCGTCCACCTCGAACAGGCGCGGCAGGAGCGTGTCCAGGAACGGATCGGCGCGCAGCCGCTCCGCTCCTCCGTGGTACGGCGCGGGGGCCGGGGCCAGGGCGCCGTCCACGACCACCGGCCAGTCCATGGCCTGGGGCCAGGGGAGATCGCGGACCCAGCCCTGGACGAACACCTCGGTGGTCGGCACCGGGCACCCGGAGAGCAGCACCAGCCTTTTGACCAGGGGATAGTGCTTCCCCCAGGAGTACTCCAGGCGGGGACCGGCGACGCGGTGGGCGACGTCACCCAGCCACTCGGCCGGGCGGTCGGCGAGGATCGTCAGCAGCGCGGTGGCGTCGTCGGCCTCGATCAGGTCCAGGTGGGGGTGGCGGAGCCACCGGGCGGCGGCGGACGCCCCCGTGTGGCAGCCGGCGCCCGCCACGACCAGCGTCCGCGCGTACGGCCGGAGTTCGTCCTGCCATGCCTCGTCCCACCGGGCGCGCAGCGCCTCCAGGTGGGGGACGCAGGAGCGCCGCTGCCGGTCGGAGAGCGCGGCGAGCAGGTCGGGCAGCCGGTGGGAGGCGCCGTCCGCCACGGCGAGCAGGACCGCGTACGCGTCCGGGTCGAGCTCTGGTGCGGCGGTGTCGAGGATCCGCCGGTCCGCCGCGGACAGGTGCTCCGTCACCGGGCACCCCCCCCGGGGCGGCCGCGGCGGCACGCGGCCGGGGGGTGGGGGAAGGCGCGCGGCCGCGCGGCAGCCGCCGGTGGTGCCGGTGGCGTGGGTGCTGTCGGTGGCGTCGTCATGGCGCAGAAGCTAGAAGCGGCCGCTGACAGTCCGGCATCGTCCCGCCCCTCCCGCACTCTCCCGACTCCGGACGCCGGACGGCCCTGACGTGCCCGGATGCCCGGACGGCCGCCGGAGCGCCCCGGAAACTGCCCCGAGGGCACCCCGGGGACTGCCCTCGCGGGCCACGGGCCCGCGGCCCCGCGGCCCTCCGGCTCCGTGACCCTCCGGCCGGAGATGCCCTCCCGCGCGAGGCGGACGAGCCGGCACCGCCGTGAGCGGGCACCGGCCGTACGGCACCGGCTCACTTCCCGGCGGGCGGTTCCAGTACGTCCCGCAGTCTGCGGGCCTCCTTCACCAGTCGGCCGGTGCCGCCCCGGGAAGCCAACTCCGACACCGCGGCCGTCACCCCGTCCACCGGCCCGCGTATCCCGGACGCCCCGGCGCACTCCGCGCCCAGGGCCAGCAGATCCGGCAGGCCGCGCACCGGTTTCCGCCCCCCGGACTCGCCCGGCTGCCCCGCCAGCAGGGTGGGCAGCGCGGTGGCCAGCACCGACCACACCACCCCCGGCGCCCCTGCCCGGAACACCTCGCGCAGCGACTCCAGCAGCCGGTTCGGTTTCACCGTGCCCAGCTCCACCGTCTCGGCCAGATCCCGTCCCAGCCGCCCCGCGTCCAGTTCGCCGCGGGCGGCCAGGGTCAGCAGCGCATCCACGGCCGCCGTGCGGTCCTCGGCGTGCCGGGCTCCCAGGCAGTGCGCCAGCCCCAGGTGGACGGCCTGTCCGGCCGGGCCGCCGCCCTCGGCGAGTACGGGCAGCAGCGCCGCGCCGCCGCGCAGCTCCTCGTCGGCCGTCGCCGCGAAGGTGGGCTGGAGGTGCAGGGCGAGCAGCTCGCGATGGACGGGCAGGACGGACGGCCACAGCCGGGCGGCGGGGTTCCAGGAGGTCTGGTCCCGCTTGCCGCTGCCGATGTACGCGCCCAGCAGCGGCCGGGCCCAGGGCCCGATCTCGCACGGCAGGGCCGACGCCTCGCCGGAGAGCAGTACCCGCCGCAGCGGATCGGCCCGGCCGCCGTACTGGTGCGGTCTGCCCATCGCCCGGACGAACTCCGGTACGGCCGGGCCGCCGGCCGTCAGCCAGGCGTGGACCTTCCGCCCGGCCGCTCCGGCCGCCCCGGTCTCCTTGCCCAGCCGTTCGACGGCGGCCAGGGCCTCGGGTACAGAGCCGGCGGTGGTGTCCAGGCGCAGCAGTGCCTGGTCCAGGTCGCAGGGGCCGGGTTCGGCGCCCAACCGCCCGTACTCGGCCAGCCGGTCGGCCAGTTCGGCCGGATCGAGCCGCCCGTCCACATACGTGGGGGTGGCCAGCAGGAACGGCACCGGATCGTGCACCACCCGCCAGGCGACTTCCAGTATTCGCGAGCCGAGCACCTCCCCGAAGGGGGTGAGGTTGCGGCCGTGCGGATGCCCCGCGGCGCGGGCGCCGTCCCCCGAGGGCACGGCGGGCTCCTCCTCGCCGCCCAGTACGGCCGCCACGTACCGCAGCTCCCAGGGGCCCGGGTCGTTCCACCAGGCGTGGTGCCCGGACCAGGGGTAGGCGCGGACGACCGGGGCCAGTGCCCGCACCAGCTCCTCCCGGTCCCGGTACCCGTGCCGGACCAGCCCGTCCAGGGCCCGCTCGAAGGCGGCGGCCTCGACGGCGGAGGCGGTGGCGGGCCGGTACTCGGCGGCCCGCACGGCGGCCAGGGCGGCGCCCACCTCCTCGGCCACCTCGGCGGCCGTGGCGGGCGGCGGCGCCATTGGCCGGGGCCCGGTCACGGGCGGCAGGACGTCCTCCGCCCCGGCGGGGACGGCGGCGCCCTCGCCCCCGGTGGCCTCAAGCCCCAGCAGTTCGGCGGCCCGGGGCCGCAGTACGGGGCTGACCGCCTCCGCGGCGGCGGCCAGTTCGCCGCGGACCGCGTCCCCGGCGTGCCGCAGATGACGGGCGATCAGGTTCAGCGCGCGCTCCTGGAGGCCGGTGTCCTGGTGGCCGAGGGCGTCGGCGGCGGCGAGCACCACGGCCCCGGCCCGCTCCCGGTCCCGGCGGGCGGCGGCGTCCAGCCACTTGAGCTGGGCCCGCACCAGCTTCTTCTCCGGTCGGAACAGCACCGTCCGGGAGGCTTCGAGGAGGTGCTCGGGGTCGACGAGCCCGGCGGCGTCCAGCGCGGCCAGCCGCTCCTGCGCCGGCCCCGCCACCGGGGACGTGCCGTCGCGCAGCAGCCGCAGCAGGACCGTGACGCGCGCGGCGTACTCCTCGTCGGTGGGATCGAGTTCCTTGAGAACGGCCTGGAAGGCGCGCAGCTCACCGGGCCGTCCGCCGCGCAGCAGCCGCGCCAGGCAGTCGTCGATCAGCGCGGCCCGCTCCAGCCGGCCCTCGGCGGCGAGTTCCGCCAGGGCCGGCGGCCAGGAGTTCTGCCCGATCCAGCCGACGAGCGCGGCGCCGACGTCGTCCGTCTCGAACAGGCGCGGCAGGAGCGCGTCCAGGAACGGATCGGCGCGCAGCCGCTCCACGAGCGGACCGGGCCGCGTACCGCCCGGTGAACTGTCGGGCGCGACGTCCGGCGCGGGGGCCGGTGCCGGGGCGCCGCCCACGACGGCGGGCCAGCGCAGGGCCTCGTACGGCCACGACCTGGTGCGGGCCCAGCCCCGGACGAACGGCTCTCCGGTCGGCACCGGCCCTCCGGAGAGCAGCACCAGCCGCTCGGCCAGGAGGTAGTGGTTCCCCCACTCGTCGGCCGACCGGAGGCGGCCGGCGAGGCGGTGGGCGACATCGTTCAGCCACTCGGCCGGACGGTCGGCCAGGAGCGCCAGCAGCGGGACGGCGTCGGCGGGATCGAGCAGGCTCAGATCGTCGTGCCCGAGCCACTGGGCGGCGGCGGACGCCCCCGTGTGGCAGCCCGCGCCCGCGATCACCAGTGCCCGGCTGCGCAGCCCGGTCTCCTGGCCCCACTCGTCGCGCAGTCCGGTGCGCCAGGCCTTCAGATGGGGCACGCAGGAGCGCCGCTGAGCATCGCTCAGGCCGGTGAGCAGCTCGGGCAGCCGCCGGATCTCGCCGTCCGCCACGGCCAGCAGCACCGCGTGCGCGTCCGGGTCGAGCTCTGGTGCGGCGGTGTCGAGGACCTCCCGCTCCACGGGCAGCAGCCGACCGGTGCGCTCCCGCATGCGGAGCAGCTTCGCGAGGGCGCTCACCGGACACCCGCCCGCACACCCGCGGCACCGGCACCGGCACCGGTACCGGAAACCGCGTCGGCACCGCGCAGGACGATCCGCACCGCCAGCGCGTGACTGCACGGCCCCCGCCCGCCCCGGTACTCGGCCCACCAGCGGCAGGTGCAGCTCAGCACCCCGTCGGCGGCGGAGCGCACCCGGTGGGTGTGGCCGTCGACGGCGACGGCGAAGGTGCCGCCCGCACCGCCTTCCTCCGCGCCCTCCCCGCCCTCCGGCCGTACCGCCCCGGCCGCCACCAGCGCGCGGGCGGCGCGCAGCCGGGGGTTGTGCCGCTCCACGCGGTCGCCGTCGAACGGCAGCTCGCGGTGGAAGTGGGCGGCCTCGGCGGTGTCGTAGCCGATCCGCCCGGCGGTGCCCAGCACCGTCAGGGCGGCACGCACCCGCCGCGGTGTCAGGCCCGACTGACGGGCCAGCTCGTCCACGTCCACCCGCGGCTCCCAGGCCAGCAGCACCGAGACCAGCTCGGCGTCCCCGGCCGCCTCCTCCGTCGCCAGGGCGTCCAGGACGGCGCCCTCACCGGAGAAGCCGCGGGCCGGGTCGGGGGAGAGGGTCAGCGTCAGCCGCATCCCCGGCAGCAGCACCTCCCACGCCGAGGCGACCGGGGCGCCGGCGGCGGTGACCGGCGGCCCGTACAGCCGCAGCCCGCTCGCGTGCCGCAGCACCCGCAGCAGGGCGGCCAGCCGGTCCGGGCCCGGCAGGCAGACGGCGCCGGGAACGGAACGGCTGGTCAGCCGCAGCCCGCGCCCGGCGGGGACGACCCACAGGGCGGAACCGGTGCGGGCGCGCGGCAGGGCGCGCAGGAAGCGGACCGCCTCGGCGGCGCTCACCTCCGCGCGCAGGTCGAAGGCGGCGGCGATCACCTGCGTCTCGGCGAACCCGCGCAGCCAGCGGTCCGGCAGCGGCACCTTCTTCTCCACCATCGGCCCGTCGAACGTGGTCACCTCCAGCGCCTCCGGGCCGACCCGCAGGTGCAGCGGATCGGCGGAGCCGACCCGGGCCAGCGCGTCCCGCAGCGGCGTGTTGACGTCCACGTTGGTGGTGCCGTGACCTATCTCGTCCCCGTCCAGGCCCGCGCCGAGGACGTCGAGCCGGGCGTAGACGCCGCAGCAGCCGGAGAACGACTCGAAGCGCAGCCGGTCGCCGTTGCCCGTCACCACCGGATCGAGCGAGGCGGGGAGAAGACGCTGGTTGTAGCGGGTGGCGGCGACGTCGGCGACGGACAGCAGCGCCCCGGCGGCGGCCTCGGGCGCGGTCAGGAACCCGGCGAAGAAGCGGGGATGCGCGCTCGCCCCGGCCGGTGTCGCCCCGCCGGAGGTCTCCAGCGCCAGCTCGGAGCCGCCCGCACCGTGCCGTACGGCGGAGGGTCGGAGATAGGTGTACGTCTGCACCGCTGTGGTGGTCGTCATGGCACGTGAAGCTAGCCGCGGCCACTGACAGCGGACCCCGGCCCGACCCGGCCCGGGCGTCCCCGGCCGGGCTTGTCACGGTGGCCCGGCGGGCCGCCCGGGGCGGGAGCCGGGCGGGATCAGCCGCCCAGCCGGGCGTCGGACCAGGAGGAGGCGCGCCGGGTGACGGCACGGCCGGCGCGGTGACCCGACCGCAGTGTCGACCTCGGCGAACACGACGTCCCCGTGCTTGTCCGGGACCTGTTCGACGACGGCCCGAACCTGCGGCGAGGCCGCACCGTTCGGCCCGGAAACCGATGATCACGAAGCCGTTTCCGGAGACGACCTCGCTGAAGTCGCCCGCGGTCGGCTCGACGGTGCTCGCGAACGCCACTCCCGCATGTGATCGGGGGCGTCGGGTCGCGCTCGGGGCGCTGTGGGCCGTCGGGCCCACCGTCCCGCCTGCGAAGCCGAGGTGGGCCCGACGGCCTCCGCCGTGTGGGCGGCGCCGTGTCCCGTCCGTCCGCACGGGGTTCCCGCGAGGTCAGCGGGCGGCGGCGTTCTCCGCGATCCCGGTCTCCGGGGCCGCCTCGGCGTCGGGCTGGAGGGGTGCGGTGTCCGTCGGGCCGCGCAGGGCGACGTAGAGGAGCAGCGCGGCCATGACGGCGGCGCCGATCCACATGGACTGCTGCCAGCCGTCGACGAAGGACTGCTGTGCGGCGTGGACCAGGCCCTGGGCGTGGCTGCCGGTGGTGGGTGCGACCTCGGCGGCGTTGGCGATGCCCTGGCGGGCGGTGTCCGCGGCACCATCGGGGATGCCGTCGAGCCTGCCGTCGATGGCACTGCGGTAGCCGTTGGCCAGGAGCGCGCCGAGCACGGCGACACCGAGAGCGGTACCGAGCTCGCGGGTGACGTCGTTGAGCGCGGAGGCGACGCCCTGCCTGGCGCGGGGCAGTGAACTGGTGATGGCCGTGGTGGAGGGCGTCATCGACAGCCCCATGCCGATGCCCATGGCGAGCATGCCGGCCAGGATGGACGGGTAGCCGCCGTCGACGGACACGAACAGGGCCATCAGGACCAGGCCGAGGGTGGCCAGGGCGACGCCGGCGGTCATGGTGGAGCGGGCGCCGATCCTGGCGGCCATCTTGGGGGCCAGGCCGGAGGCCGCCATCATCACGACGGCCATCGGCATCATCGCCGCGGTGGACAGCAGTCCGGTCCAGCCGAGTACGGCCTGGAAGAACGGGAAGAGGACGACGGCGATACCGGCCTGGACGCCGAAGACGACGAGCAGGGTGACGGAGCCGCCGGCCAGGCCGCGCTCCCGGAAGAGGCGTACGTCCAGCAGGGACGTGTCGCGGCGGTGCAGTTCCCAGACCACGAAGGTGATGGCGGCGGTGGCACCGACGGTCAGGCCGATCAGGGTGACGGGGTCGGTCCAGCCGCGTTCGGGGCCTTCCTGCAGGACGAAGACGAGACCGGCCACGGCGACGGTGGAGACCAGCGCGCCGATGGTGTCGAAGGAGTGGACGGAGCGTTCGCGGGAGTTGGGCACCGACTTCAGTGTCATCGCCAGCGCGACGGCGCCCAGGACCACGGGCAGCACGAACAGCCAGCGCCAGTCGGCGACGTCGACCAGCAGGGCGGAGAGGAACATGCCCAGGATGCCGCCGCCTCCGGCGACACCGGTCCACACACCGATCGCCTTGCCGCGCTCCTCCTCGGGGAAGGTGGAGGTGATGACGGCGAGGGTGATCGGCATGATCATCGCGGCGCTGATTCCGGCGGCCACGCGGGCGCCGATCATCACCGCGGCCGACGGGGCGAGTCCCGCGACGACGCCGGCGGCCCCGAAGACGACCAGCCCGGTGATCAGCATGGGCTTGCGGCCCAGCCGGTCACCGATCGCGCCGAGCGGCAGCAGCAGTGCGGCCAGGGCGAGGGTGTAGACGTTGATGATCCACAGAACGGTGGTGTGCGGGGCGCCGAACTCGACGGCCATGTGCGTCTGGGCGACGTTCAGCCCGGACACCGATGCGATGACGGCCATCAACGCGATCGAGACGGTGACCAGGATCGCGCGCAGCTGACGCGCGTCCGGTGTCTCCGCGCCGCCGGCCGGTGCGGCCGCCGCCTGGGGAGGCTGATGGGTACTCATGGTTTCCTTCCCGAAAGGGCATGCGGAATCAGCGCCGGGACAGGGCCGGTCGCCAGGTCGGTGAGGGAGGGACTTGCTCACCGCGGACCGCTGGACGGCGGTCGCACGGTTCTTCGGCAGCGGGACTTACGGGACTTACCTGTCCAGCCGGTGTCAGCCGGTGTCAGCCGGTGGTCCTCCGCGCGGCGGCGGCGAGCGCGGCGTCGGTGTCCGCGGCGGCGAGCGCGGCGTTGATGTGGGAGCCGGCCAGGGCGCCGGCCGCGGCGGCGGCGCCGACCTGGGCGGTGAGGTCGGTGGCGTTGCCGGCCACCCACACGCCGGGGATCCCGGTGGTGCCGGCCGTGGCGGAGGCGAAGCGGCGGCCCGTGTTGCCGGGCAGGTCCTCCACCGGCAGCTGCAGGCCCGCCAAGCCCTCGGTACGGGCCTGCGTCCGGGTGGCCACGGCCAGGATCCGCCGCCCCACGAAAGTGCCGTCGGCCAGGCGGACGCCCGCGAGGGCGCCGTCGCCGTCGTCGACGACTTCCCTGACGTCGGTCTCGATGACGCGGATGTCGCGGGCGGCGAAGCGGGCCCGGGTGTCCGCGTCCACCTCGGTGCCGCGGGTGAAGTAGACGAGGTCGTCCGTCAACTGGCGGAACAGCCAGGCGTGGTGGACGGAGGCGGGGCCGGTGGCGAGGATGCCGATCGGCTCGTCGCGGACCTCCCAGCCGTGGCAGTAGGGGCAGTGCACCACGCTGTGGCCCCAGTGGCCGGCCAGGCCGGGTACCTCGGGCAGCACGTCGCGCAGGCCGGTGGCCACCAGCACCCGGCGCGCCGTCAGCGTGCGGCCGCCGGCCAGGGTGACGGCGAACCGCGGGTCGCCGTCCGCCGAGGGGGCGGTGGGTTCGGCCGCGGTCACTTCCCCGAAGACGATTCGGCCGCCGTACTCGCGTACCTGCCGGCGCCCGTGCTCGATGATCTCGGCGGGCGGGGTGCCGTCCAGGACGATGAAGCCGTGCATGGCGGCGGCGGGGGCGTTGCGCGGGGTGCCGCTGTCGATCACGACGACCGAGCGGCGCGAGCGGGCCAGCATCAGCGCGCCGTTCAGGCCGGCGGCTCCGCCGCCGACGACCACGGCGTCCACGGTCTCGGTGGGCAGCGCGTCGCCTTCGTGGTGGGAAGTCCGGGCAGACATGTCACGCCCCTTCGTCGTACGAGGCCCTCGTGCTGGGCCGTCTCTCTGCGACGCTAAACCCCCGTTGCATTGAAGGCATACCATGTTGCTCATGACGCAAGAAGATGGGCAGTTGGACAGCCTCGTACGCAAGCGGATCCGCGCACTGCGCGTCGCACAGGGCTGGTCGCTGGAGGAGCTGGCCACGCGCGCGAACCTCAGCCAGTCCTCACTGAGCCGTATCGAGAACGGCCGGCGCCGCCTCGCCCTGGACCAGTTGGTCACCCTCGCCCGCGCACTGGACACCACCTTGGACCAGCTCGTGGAGAACGCCGCCGACGACGTCGTCGTCAGCCCGATGATCGACGGCGCCCACGGCCTGATGCGCTGGCCCGTGAAGGGCGACCCCGGTATGAGCGTGGTGCGTCAGCGGATGACCGACCCGCCGCCCGAGAACCCGGCGCGCATGCGTGCCCACCCGGGACGCGAATGGCTCGTCGTCCTGTCCGGCACCGCGGTCCTCATGCTCGGCCACCGGCGCTTTCGCGTCGAGACCAACCAGGCGGCGGAGTTCCCCACGATGATGCCGCACGCCATCGGCGCCGAAGGCGGGCCCTGCGAGATCCTGGGCATCTTCGACCGCGACGCCCGCCGCGGCCACCAGAAGGCCGCCGGTGCCGACGGCTCCGAAGCCGACCGCGCAGGCGCCCAGGATCCCTGCGAGTAGCGGGTCACGGTCGCGCCGGAGACGCACGGCGCGGTGGGCGATGTTGCGTGGCGGGCAGCACACCGAGCCACCTTCTTGCGTAAAGCGCAAGCACTCGTGCGGCTGGAGCATGGCGGGCTTACGGTGGTGCCATGACGCATCAGCACACCCCCCACCACGGTGGAAGCGGTCGCCGTCCCGGCCGCGACCACGGCGGCCACCAGGAGCACAGCGACGGCGGTCAGGCGGAAATCCTCGAACTGGACGCCGAGGTGCTCGCCGAGCACCTGGCGTCCATCGTCGCCTGGCTGCCGCTGAAGAGCGAGCCGCGCCGGATCGTGGACCTGGGCTGCGGCACCGGCGCGGGCACCTTCGCACTCCTCGAACGCTTCCCCGACGCGCACGTCACCGCCGTCGACACCTCGGCCGGACACCTCCGGCTCCTGCGCGAGAAGGCATGCGCCCGCGGCGTCGAGGGGCGCGTACGGACCGTGCGGGCCGACCTCGACGCCGACCACTGGCCCGACCTCGGCACACCGGATCTGGTGTGGGCCTCGGCCTCGATGCACCACCTGGCCGACCCCGGCCGCGCCCTGCGGAGCGTCCGCGAACTGCTCGCCCCCGGCGGCCTGTTCGCCGTCGTCGAGCTCGCGGGCTTCCCCCGCTTCCTGCCCGCCCACGCCCCGGAGAACCGGCCCGGCCTCGAAGAGCGCGCCCATGCCGCGACCGACGGCTTCCACGCCGAGCACGTTCCGCACCGCGGCGCCGACTGGGGCCCGCCACTGACAGCCGCCGGCTTCACCGTCGAGGACGAGCGCACCGTCACCGTCAACATCGAAGGTGAGCGCAGCGAAGCGATCGGCCGCTACGCCTACGGCAGCCTGCAGCGCATCCGCGGCGTCGCCGCACCCGCCCTCAGCCCCGAGGACCTCGCCGCACTCGACGAGCTCCTGGACACCGGCGGCCCGAACAGCCTTCTGCGCCGCGAGGACCTCGCCGTACGCACCGAGCGCACCGTCTGGGCCGCCCGCGCCTGACACCCGGCGCCCGGTGCCTGCCTGTCCGGACGGCCCCGGCGACCGATCGCTCGCCTCACACACAACCACCGTCCGCGCGGCGCCGTGCGCTCCGCCGGGCCGAGCAGCCATGCCCGCGCCCGCCCGCCCGCGCCCGCGCAACGCCGCCCACCCCGGGCAGCCCCACGCACCCCCGTCACCCTCCGTCCACCGCCCCCCACCAGCGCGAAGCGCCGCCGCGGCGGCGCGCCCCGTGCCGACCCGCCGCGCACCCGCGCGCAGTGCGCGCATCCCCTGGCCGCCATGTCGGCGTAACCGCTCATTCAGACTCGCTTGCGAGCATCACGGAATGTTGCCCGCCCTGCCGAACGCGTCGAGCCGGGGACCGTGCCCGGCGCCGTCTCCTCGGGCGCCGCTGACCGCCGCGGCGCGGAAGAATGGAAGAATGAGCCAGCCTGCCCAGCCTTCCGTCGGTTCCATCGCCGCCACCCGCCCCAACGCCCTCGTGACGCCCGAGCCCACCGAGCTGGAGCCGGGGCTCGACGCGGACGCGGACGCCTACCGGGAGGGCGAGGGCCCGGACGCCGTGGACGGGGAGCTCCCGCAGGGACGTTTCCTCGACCGGGAGCGGAGCTGGCTCGCGTTCAACGAGCGGGTGCTGGAGCTGGCCGAGGACCCGGCGACGCCGCTGCTGGAGCGGGCCAACTTCCTGGCGATCTTCGCCAACAACCTCGACGAGTTCTTCATGGTGCGCGTCGCCGGCCTCAAGCGCCGCATCGCCACCGGGGTCGCCACCCGCTCCGCCTCCGGCCTCCAGCCGCGCGAGGTGCTGGACCTGATCTGGACGCGCTCGCGCGAGCTCATGGCCCGGCACGCGGCCTGCTTCCAGCAGGAGGTGGCGCCCTCGCTCGCCGAGCGGGGCATCCACCTCATCCGCTGGCCGGAGCTGACCGAGGAGGAGCAGGCCCGGCTGTTCACCCTCTTCCGGCAGAAGATCTACCCCGTCCTCACCCCGCTGGCGGTGGACCCGGCGCACCCGTTCCCGTACATCTCCGGCCTGTCGCTGAACCTGGCCGTCGTCGTGCGCAACCCGGTCAGCGGACACCACCACTTCGCCCGGGTGAAGGTGCCGCCGCTGCTCTCCCGCTTCATGGAGGCCTCCCCGCAGCGGTACGTGCCCATCGAGGACGTCATCGCCGCCCATCTGGAGGAGCTGTTCCCCGGAATGGAGGTGCTCGACCACCACATGTTCCGGGTCACCCGCAACGAGGACCTGGAGGTGGAGGAGGACGACGCCGAGAACCTGCTGATGGCGCTGGAGAAGGAGCTGATGCGCCGCCGCTTCGGGCCCCCGGTGCGGCTGGAGGTCGAGGAGAGCATCGACCCGTACGTGCTGGACCTGCTGGTGCGGGAGCTGAAGGTCTCCGAGGCCGAGGTGTACCCGCTGCCCGGCCCGCTGGACCTCACCGGGCTGTTCGCGATAGCCGGGCTGGACCGGCCCGAGCTGAAGTACCCCAAGTTCGTGGCCGGCACCCACCGCGACCTGGCCGAGGTGGAGTCGGCCTCCGCGCCCGACGTCTTCGCCGCGCTCAACCGGCGCGACGTGCTGCTGCACCACCCGTACGACTCCTTCTCCACCTCCGTGCAGCGCTTCCTGGAGCAGGCCGCCGCCGACCCGGACGTGCTGGCGATCAAGCAGACGCTGTACCGCACCTCCGGCGACTCCCCGATCGTGGACGCGCTGATAGACGCGGCCGAGGCCGGCAAGCAGGTGCTGGTGCTGGTCGAGATCAAGGCGCGCTTCGACGAGCAGGCCAACATCAAGTGGGCGCGGAAGCTGGAGGAGTCCGGCTGCCACGTCGTCTACGGCCTGGTCGGGCTCAAGACGCACTGCAAGCTGTCGCTGGTGGTGCGGCAGGAGGGCGACACGCTGCGCCGCTACAGCCACGTCGGCACCGGCAACTACCACCCCAAGACCGCCCGGCTCTACGAGGACCTGGGCCTGCTCACCGCCGACCCGCAGGTGGGCGCCGATCTGTCGGACCTGTTCAACCGGCTGTCGGGCTACTCGCGGCGCACCACCTACCGCCGGCTGCTGGTCGCGCCCAGTTCGCTGCGCGACGGACTGGTGCAGCGGATCAACCGGGAGATCGCCCACCACCGGGCCGGACAGCCCGCCGGTGTGCGGATCAAGGTCAACTCGATGGTGGACGAGGTGGTCATCGACGCCCTCTACCGGGCCTCCCGCGCCGGGGTGCCGGTGGACGTGTGGGTGCGCGGCATCTGCGCGCTGCGGCCGGGGGTGCCGGGGCTGTCGGAGAACATCCGGGTGCGCAGCGTGCTGGGGCGCTTCCTGGAGCACTCCCGGGTCTTCGTCTTCGGCAACGGCGGCGATCCGGAGGTGTGGATCGGCAGCGCCGACATGATGCACCGCAACCTCGACCGGCGGGTCGAGGCGATGGTCCGGGTCACCGACCCCGGGCACCGGGCCACCCTCGACCAGTTCCTGGAGACCGGGACGGCGGACACCACCGCCTCCTGGCACCTGGGCCCGGACGGCGAGTGGACGCGGCACGCCGCCGACGCCGACGGACGGCCGCTGCGGCACGTACAGGAAATGCTCATCGACGCCCGGAGGCGCCGACGTGGTCCAGCGACCTGACCTGCCGGCCGGTACGGGCGGAAGATCCCGCGGGCCGGTGCCCGGCCAGGGACCCGAACCGGGCGCCGAGCCGTACCCGGAGCCGTACCCGGGGCCGTACGCGGACCTGTCCGGGGCCACGGCGGGCGAGGTGCTGGGGGAGTACCTCAGCCGGCAGGCGACCGAGTTCCTGCGCAGTCTGCGGCTGCACGAGGAGAGCGCGAGCCGGCCGGAGTCGGTGTCCGCCGCGGCCGAGGCCGTACGGCTGCTGCGCCGCTCGGCCCGCCGGATCGGCGCGGTCCTGCAGGTCTACCGGCCGCTGACCGACACCGCGCGGGCCGACCAGCTCGGCGCCGAACTGGCCTGGCTGGCCGGGGTGCTGGGGCGGGAGCGGATGTACGAGGCGCGGCTCGACCGGCTGCTCGGGGCGCTGCACCGGCTGTCGTCGGCCCCGTCCTCCGGGCCGGGCGGGACGGCCTCCACCGGCACCGCCGCCTCCGCCGCCACAGCCACCGCCTCGGGCGCCTCCGGCGGCGGGCTGGGGGCCGGGGTCGCGCGGGCCGGGGCGCTGCTGGAGCGGCAGCTCACCCTGGCCCGGACCCGTGCCCACTCCGCCGCGCTCCAGGCGCTGGGCTCCGCCCGCTTCCACGCCGTCGCCGACGCGGTCGCCGTACTGGCCTCCGAGGCGCCGCTGGCGGACCCGGCCGCCTCGGCCACCGGGGAACGGGCGCTGCGGGCGCTGCCGCCGCTGGCCGAGCAGGCCCACCGGCGGGCGGCACAGGCCGTGGAGGCGCTGCCGCTGACCCGGGCCCGGCAGTCGTACAACGGCGAGGCGTTCGCCCACACCCTCGCCGTCGACGGGGAGCTGGACGCCGCCTGGAACAGGGTGCGGCTGCTGGTGCGGCTGCGGCGCTACGCGCACGAGGTCATCGGGCAGGACGATCCCGCGCTGGCCGCCGCCGGCCGGGCCCTGGACCGGCACCGGGACGCGGCCGAGGCCGCCGCCGCGGCGGCCGCCGCCGCCCGCACCCCCCGGATCGCCCCCACCACCGCCTACGCCCTCGGGGTGCTCCACGCCGACCAGCGGCACGAGGTGGAGGCCGCCCGGTTCACCTTCGGACGGCTGTGGCGGCCGGTGCTGTCGGTGCCGCCGGTGGCGGTGGGCGGGACGGCGCCGGAGGGGGCCGTGCCCGATCCCGAGCCCGTGCCCCAGCCCGTGCCCGGGCCGGTGACCGGCGCGGAGAGGAGCGGTCGCGGTGGCGGATGAGCCGGCCCCGGTGGTCCGGGCGGCGGGGTGCGTGCTGTGGCGCCGGCCGCGTACGGCCCGGACGGTGGCGGGGGACGCGGACGGCATCGAGATCGCCCTCGTCCACCGGCCCAAGTGGGACGACTGGTCGCACCCCAAGGGCAAGCTCAAGCGCGGCGAGACGGCCCTGGCGGCGGCGGTGCGGGAGGTGCGCGAGGAGACCGGCATGTCCTGTGTGCCGGGTGCGGTGCTGCCCACCGTGCGCTACACGGCCCAGGGCCGTCCCAAGACGGTCGACTACTGGGCGGCCGAGGCGGCCGGCGGTGCGTTCGTCCCGGGCGACGAGGTGGACCGGCTGCTGTGGCTGCCCCCCGGGCGGGCCCGGGAGCGGCTCACCCGGGAGCAGGACCGGGAACTCGTCGACGCGCTGCTGGCGGCACTCAACCTGCACTGACGTACGCCGACCTGCCCTGAACTGCTGTTTCACCACCCCACGGCAGCACTGTCTCAACTAACTTGAGCGGCTACTTGTCAACTTTCCTCCGCGGAGTTATACAAGAGATGTGAGGGCATCACAGGATGGTGTGACCCAAGGAGGGAGTTGGTCGTGATGCTGATGCGCACCGATCCGTTCCGCGAGCTCGACCGCCTCACCGAGCAGCTGCTCGGCACGGTCGCCCGCCCCGTCGGAATGCCGATGGACGCCTACCGCACCGGTGACGAGGTCGTGGTCCACTTCGACCTGCCGGGCGTCGACCCGGAGAGCGTGGACCTCGACATCGAGCGGAACGTCCTGACCGTCAGCGCCGAGCGCCGGTGGCCCGGTCCCGAGGACGCCGAGCGGATCGCCGCCGAGCGGCCGTCCGGCCGGTTCAGCCGGCAGGTCTTCCTCGGCGACACCCTGGACGTCGAGCGGATCGACGCCTCCTACGACGCCGGTGTGCTGACGCTGCGCGTCCCGGTGGCGGAGCAGGCCAAGCCGCGCAGGATCCAGATCAGCGGCGGTTCCCGGAAGAAGCAGATCACCACCTGAGGCCGGGCCCGCGGGGGCCCGCCACGGCCGGCGGGCCCCCGCGCTCCCCTTCCGGGTTCCGGGTCCCGGGTCCCCCGGAATCAGCTCCCGTTCCCGCGCGGCGCCAGGGCCTCCCACCGGACGGTGACCTCGCCCTGGCGCCAGCGGCGCGGACCGTCCACGACCGGCCAGCCGCCGGCGACCTCCCGTACCGTCCGCATCCAGCGCTGCCGCGCGCCCAGTGCGGCGTACGGGGCGGCCGCCGCCCAGGCCCGGTCCATCTCCCGCAGGAAGGCGTGCACCGGCTCGCCCGGCACATTGCGGTGGATGAGCGCCTTGGGCAGCCGTTCGGCCAGGTCGGACGGGGTGCCCAGGGAGGCGAGCCGGGCCGCGAAGGTCACCGTGCGCGGCCCCTGGGGGCCGAGCGCGACCCACACGTGCCGCCGCCCCAGCTCGTCACAGGTCCCCTCGACCAGCAGCCCGCCGGGCGCCAGACGGGCGCGCAGCCGGTCCCACACGGGGGGCACCTCGCTCTCCCCGTACTGTCGCAGGACGTTCGCGGCCCGGATCAGCATCGGCCGCCGGCCGCCGGGCAGCGGCACCTCGAAGCCGCCGTGCGCGAAGGCCAGCCCCGGGCGCTCGTACGGCCGGGCCGCCTCGACCCGGGCCGGGTCGATCTCGACGCCGACGACGCGCACGTCCGGGCACACCGCCCGCAGCCGTTCCAGCAGCTCCACGGCGGTCCAGGGCGCCGCGCCGTAGCCGAGGTCGACGGCGACGGGTCCGTCCGGACCGGCGGCGCGGCGCAGTGCGGGGCCGTGCGCGGCGGCGATCCAGCGGTCCATCCGCCGCAGCCGGTTCGGACTCGTCGTCCCCCGCGTGACGGCCCCCACCGGCCGCTGTGCCGCACGCCTGCTCATGCCCGCACCCTAACGGCGTCGGCGGGGGCGGCGGCCGGCCGGGAGGCGGGCCGCGGAGAACCACCGGACAGGCACCCGGGCGGGAGCGGGAAACGGCGCGGCCCCGGCGCCCCGGACGGTGAACGTCCGGGGCGCCGGGGCCGCGAGTGCGCGGACCGGCCGGGTGTCAGCTCCCGGTGGCCCTGCGGCGCCGGACGGCGAACAGCACGCCGCCGCCGGCCAGCAGCAGTGCGGCGGCGCCGCCCGCGAGGGGGCCGACGTTGCTGCTGCCGGTCTCGGCCAGGTCGCCGCCGCCGGACGGGAGGGCGGACTCGCTGGGCTTGACGGCGGGCTCGGAGGCCTCCGGGGCCTGCGGGGACTCACCGCCCGGGGTCTCCGGGGCGGACGGGACCGGGGACGCCGACTCGGACGGCGGCTCGGTCTCCGCGGGCGGGGTGGACTCCTCGTTCCCCGGCGGGGTCTCCGGCGGGGTCTCGGAGGGGGGCTCCTCCGGGACGGACGGGGACGGCGACGGGGTCTCCTCCAGGCACGGCCGCGTGCCGCCGTTCCAGGCGGCGATCAGCTTCTCCTTGATCACCGGCCGGTCCGGGCCGATCGGCAGCGGCCCGTGGCCGGGGCCGGTACCGCCGTCGAACCGGATGCTGCCCCGGTAGAGGTCGATCTGCGCGTAGCAGCCCTCGTCCGGCACCGAGATGTCGAGGGTGTCGGCCTTCTCTCCCTTCAGGGACACGGTGTCGAAGTCGTGGAAGACCTGCTCCCCGGAGGTCTCCCAGGTCGGGCCGTGGGTGCGGTACGCGGCCAGGGAGGCGGTGCAGGCACCGTCCTCCTCGGCCGCCTTGACGTGGATGCGGACGGTGCCGTCCTCGGCGGGCTTCAGGTTGACGTTGTCCACCCGCACGGAGGACTGCCACTTCTCCCCGTCGAGGGAGAACACGCACTCGTCGGCCGCGGACTTCTTGCCCGGGCCCTTCCCCGACTTGAAGCCGGCGGACTTCCCCCTGTCCCAGCCGTCGCCGCCGTTGGTGGCGCCGGCGGTGGCGACGCCGCCGACGGAGAGGGCGAGGGCGATGGCGCCCGTGCCCAGCAGCCGAGCGGCGGTTCGATTCACTATGGGCATGTTTTTCCCAACACGATGT
Organism: Streptomyces carminius; assembly: GCF_002794255.1. Taxonomy (GTDB): domain Bacteria; phylum Actinomycetota; class Actinomycetes; order Streptomycetales; family Streptomycetaceae; genus Streptomyces; species Streptomyces carminius. Next base: position 95,331 of record NZ_PGGW01000040.1, on the reverse strand, counting down.
CGGTGCGGAAACCGGTCGGCGCACGGCGCGCACCGTCTCCGCCCGGGGCGCGGTGGGCAGAACCGCGCGGGGCGGCGGGAGGGTGTGCCGGGGCCGGGACCGGACGTGAAAGATGTGGAAGAACGCACACGGTGCACAGCGGCAACCGTGGCATCACGCATCGTTGTAGCCCCACTGACCTCTGTCAACCACAAGAGGCATATGTAGTCACAGAGTTAACCGGGGCGTCGCGCCGGCCGCCGTCACCCCGGACGCTCCCGTTCCGCCCGCGGTTTCCCGGAGGCGGGTCAAGATTCGGCAAAGCAGAAATGGAAGCCGGTGCCCAGCGGTTGCACACCCCGAGGAGCCGACCGTCGACGGCGCTGCTCGGCCACCCACTCCGGAGGAGGCATCGCAGGTGAGCCCGTACCCCACCAGGCTCGGTCGGCGGCGGAGCCGCTTCAGCGTGCGGCGACCGCGGCGCGTGGCCATGCTCAGCGTGCACACCTCGCCGCTGCACCAGCCCGGCACCGGCGACGCCGGCGGGATGAACGTCTACATCGTCGAGCTGGCCAAGCAGCTCGCCGCCCTCGGCATCGAGGTCGAGGTGTTCACCAGGGCGACGACCGCCGCCCTGGAACCCACCGTCGAACTGGCCCCCGGCGTCCTGGTGCGCCATGTGGAGGCCGGGCCGTACGAGGGGCTCGCCAAGGAGGACCTGCCCGCCCAGCTCTGCGCCTTCACCCACGGCGTGATGCGCGCCTGGGCCCGGCACCGGCCCGGCCACTACGACCTGGTCCACTCCCACTACTGGCTCTCCGGCCAGGTCGGCTGGCTCGCCGCCGAGCGCTGGGGCGTCCCCCTGGTGCACGCCATGCACACCATGGCCAAGGTCAAGAACGCCGCGCTCGCCGAGGGCGACACCCCCGAGCCCGCCGCCCGGGTGATCGGCGAGACCCAGATCGTGCGGGCCGCCGACCGGCTCGTCGCCAACACCGCCGAGGAGGCGGGGGAGCTGGTCCACCACTACGGCGCCGACCCGGCCCGGACGGCCGTCGTCCATCCGGGCGTCGATCTGGGCCGCTTCCGCCCCGCCGACGGACGCGCCGCGGCCCGGGCCCGGCTCGGGCTTCCGCAGAAAGCTTTCATCCCCCTGTTCGCCGGGCGGATACAGCCGCTCAAGGCCCCCGACATCCTGCTGCACGCCACCCGCGCCCTCCTCGACGCGGACCCCGCGCTGCGCGAACGCCTCGTCGTCCCCGTCGTCGGCGGCCCCAGCGGCACCGGCCTGGCCAAACCCGAACGGCTGCAGAAGCTCGCCGCCCGGCTCGGCGTCACCGACGTCGTGCGCTTCCACCCGCCGGTGACGCAGGACGTCCTCGCCGACTGGTACCGCGCGGCGAGCGTGCTGGTCATGCCCTCCTACAGCGAGTCCTTCGGACTGGTCGCCGTGGAGGCCCAGGCCTGCGGCACCCCGGTCGTCGCGGCGGCCGTCGGCGGACTGCCGGTCGCGGTGCGCGACGGTGTCAGCGGCTTCCTGGTCGACGGCCACCGCCCGCCGGACTACGCCCGCGCCCTGCGCCGCCTGATCGACGACGGCGCGCTGGCCGCCCGGATGGGCGCGGCCGCCGCCCGCCACGCGAGCGGCTTCGGCTGGGACACGGCCGCCGCCGCCACCGCCGAGGTGTACGCCGAAGCGGCCGCCGAACGCCGCCGTCACCTACGATCGACACATGTCCACAGGTGAGCACACCCACGCCCACGCCGACAGCACCGACGCGACCGCACGGGCCAGGGCCGCGATCGAGCACGCGCTGCGCGACGCCGGCCTGGAGTGGGAGACCCCGGCCGAGGGCACTTACGTCGTCACGCTCCCGGGCACCCGCAAGCTCTCCACGACCTGCTCGCTGATCGTCGGCAGGCACTCCCTGTCGGTCAACGCCTTCGTCGTCCGGCACCCCGACGAGAACCACGCCGAGGTCCACCGCTGGCTGCTGGAGCACAACACCCGGCTGTACGGCGTGGCCTACGCGATCGACCGGCTCGGCGACGTCTACCTGGTCGGACGGCTGCCGCTGCCCGCCGTCACGCCCGAGGAGGTGGACCGGCTCCTCGGGGCGGTCCTGGAGAACGCCGACGGGGCGTTCAACACCCTGCTGGAGATGGGCTTCGCCTCGGCGATCCGCAAGGAGCACGCCTGGCGCACCTCGCGCGGCGAGTCCACCCGCAACCTGGAGGCCTTCGGCCACCTGCTGCGCGAGGAGTGACGCGGCCGCGCCCGCACCCTCCGTCCCGCACCCTCCGTCCCGCCCCCGGGGACGGAGCGCCCGTACGTCCCGTACGCCGCGCCGTCCACCGTGCCCGTCTCGCCAGTCGGCCGGGTCCCGTCCGCCCTCACCCGTTCTATTAGGCTCGGACCCATGGCCGACGCACCGTACAAGCTGATCCTCCTCCGCCACGGCGAGAGCGAGTGGAACGCCAAGAACCTGTTCACCGGCTGGGTGGACGTCAACCTGACCGAGAAGGGCGAGAAGGAGGCGGCCCGCGGCGGTGAGCTGCTGAAGGACGCCGGCCTGCTCCCCGACGTGGTGCACACCTCCCTCCAGAGGCGCGCCATCCGCACCGCGCAGCTCGCCCTGGACACCGCCGACCGCCTCTGGATCCCGGTCCGCCGCTCCTGGCGCCTCAACGAGCGCCACTACGGCGCCCTCCAGGGCAAGAACAAGGCGCAGGTGCGCGACGAGTTCGGCGAGGAGCAGTTCATGCTCTGGCGCCGTTCGTACGACGTCCCGCCGCCGGCGCTGGAGGACGGCGCCGAGTGGTCGCAGAGCGACGACCCGCGCTACTCGATGATCCCCAGCGAGCTGCGCCCGCGCACCGAGTGCCTCAAGGACGTCGTCGCGCGCATGCTGCCGTACTGGTACGACTCGATCGTCCCGGACCTGCTGACCGGCCGCACCGTCCTGGTCGCCGCGCACGGCAACAGCCTCCGCGCGCTGGTCAAGCACCTCGACGGCGTCTCCGACGAGACGATCGCCGGGCTGAACATCCCCACCGGCATCCCGCTGACCTACGACCTGGACACCGACTTCAACCCGGTCAACCCGGGCGGCACCTACCTCGACCCGGACGCCGCCAAGGCGGCCATCGAGGCCGTGAAGAACCAGGGCAAGAAGTAGCCCAGCACTCCCACGGGGCCCTCCGCCCGGCGGTACCACAACCGCCGGACGGAGGGCCCCGCGGCATGGTCCGCCGGATCAGCCGGTGCCGTCGGCGGGTGTTACGTTGCGGGGGCGGCGTGCCGGATGATCCCGCGGCGCCGCGACGCGGAGCAGTCGGAGAGAGGTGGCCCTGTGCCGAAGACCATCGTCATCACCGGCGCGAGCGACGGGATCGGTGCCGCGGCGGCCCGTCAACTCGCGCGCCGGGGGCATCGGTTGGTCGTCGTCGGCCGGTCTCCGGAGAAGATCCGTGCCGTCGCGGACGAAACGGGCGCGGACTGCTTCACCGCCGACTACTCCCGCCTGGACGAGGTGCGCGCGCTCGCCGCGGAGCTGGCCGCCAAGTACCCCCGCATCGACGTACTGGCGAACAACGCGGGAGCGATCCTCGGCGACCGCGGTGTCACGGCCGACGGGTTCGAGGAGACGTTCCAGGTCAACTACCTCGCTCCGTTCCTGCTGACCAACCTGCTCATCGACCCCCTGCTCGCCGGCGGGGCGTCGGTGATCCAGACCGCCAGCAACGCCGCCCGGCTCTCCGCGCGCCTGGACCTGGACGACCTCGACAACTCCCGCCGGTACTCACCGGTGCGCGCCTACGGCAACGCCAAGCTCGCACTCGTCCTGTTCACCCGGGAGCTCCACCGCCGGTACCACGACCGGGGACTGTCCGCGGTGGCCTTCCACCCCGGCGGGGTCTCCTCGAACTTCGCCAGGAGCAGCCGGAGCCCGGTCGGCACCCTGTTCCGGACGCCCGTGCCGCGCCTGTTCTTCCAGTCGCCGGACAAGGGCGCGCGGCACCTGCTGCGACTGGTCACCTCGGAGCCGGGCCGGGACTGGGAATCCGGCGCCTACTACGAGAAGGGGAAGGCGCGCGCCGTCAAGGCCCCGCCCGTGGATGCCCAACTGTGGGACCGCAGCGCACGGTTGGCCGGCCTGGAACCGGAGCAGACCGCCCGGGGGTGACGGTGGCGGCGCGTCGCCCGACCGGTGCGGCGCCGCGCGCCTGCTCTCCGAGCGCGAGGACGGTTTCACCGTGCTCAGGGTCGGCACCGTCCGCCGGCCCTGTCGTGGCGGAGGGCGACACCGTCATCGTCGCCGGGCACACCCGCCGGACCGGGCGTTTCGGCGAGCTCACCTGACGCCCGCGCACGGGGGCTCAGCCGCCGGTGGGGTGCGTCCGGTGGGCGGGGAGGCGGGCGTGCACCAGGAGGGTGCCCGTGCCGCCGGGGGCGGGGGCCGGGAGGAGGCGGGCGTCGGTGTCGAGGAAGCCGTTGCGTCCGAGCAGATCCGCCCACCACCGGAGGCTGTGAGCGCACCCGCGGGCCGGTCCGGGCCGGGAGAGGGCGAGGGTCCCGCCCGGGTTGAGGCGCCGGGCGGCCAGCGGGACCAGTTCCTCCGGGTCGGCGCGCCGGACCGCGCCCAGGGCGGAGTAGACGGCGTCGTACGTCGTCACCGCCCTGGTGAGGTGGTCGCACGCCTCGGCCCGTACGAAGAGCACTCCCGGGGTGCCGCCCCACCGGTGGCGGGCGTGGGCGATCCGGTCGGCACAGGAGTCCAGGGCCGTCACCTCCACACCGGCGCGGGCGAGGTACGCGGCCCGCTCGCCCCCGCCGCAGCCGAGTTCCAGGGCGGTGCGCGGGCCGCCCAGGAGTTCGGCGCCCGGCCCGTGGCCGGTGTACCGGGTCCAGGTGAAACCGGGGGCTCCGGGCGCGGACCGGCCGCCCCCGCCCCGGTACGGCGCACGGGCGGCGCTCCGGTGCCCGGGCAGGCTGGTCGACGTGCGCGGCATGGGTCTCCTCCGGAGGTGTACGGCAGGGCTGGACACCGTAGTGGGAGACAGCGCCCGCCATGGGGGAAATTGCTCTTTTTCACCCATGTGGGGCTGGAGGAGGCAGTACCGGGGCCGGAGCCGGAGCCGGGCCCGCGGCGCGCGGCGGCCCGGCCGGGTCGGACCGGCCGGGCCGCCGCGCCGCCGTCGGGACGGCGGGTCAGCCGCAGCTTCCGCCGCACTGGCAGCTGCCGCCGGACTGGCAGCCGCACGAGCAGCCCGAGCCGCAGCCGCACGCCCCCGGCAGGGGCGCCGCGGTCCGCCCGGCCGCGTAATCGGTCGCCGTGGACGGGATCGGGAAGTCCGCCATGAGTGCCTCCTCCGTCATCGCGCCGACGGGATGCCGGCGCGCCTCCGCCACCCATTGGCGGCCCGCCCCGGCGGGCGCGTCAACGGCGTGCGGAGGCACGTCCCGCGTGCCCGCCGGGACGGGCGCACGGCGGCCGGGGACAGGGGCACCGCGCGCCCGCCGACGCACCCGACGCACCGGCCGCCCGCGCCGTACGCGCACGGCGCCCCGGAGCGCTCAGGCGTTCTCCGGCTGGGTGCCCTCCGTGATGCCCTCCGCGACGCCCCCCGCGGCGGCGGCCGGGTCGACCTCGTCCGCGTAGTCGCCGGTGACCAGGTAGACGATCCGGCGGGCGACCGAGACCGCGTGGTCGGCGAAGCGCTCGTAGTAGCGGCCGAGCAGGGTGACGTCCACGGCCGTCTCGATGCCGTGCTTCCAGCGGTCGTCCATCAGGTGCTGGAAGAGGGTGCGGTGCAGCAGGTCGATCGCGTCGTCGTCCTGCTCCAGCTGCAGCGCCAGGTCGACGTCCTTGGTGATCAGGATCTCGGCGGTCTTGGCCATCAGGCGCTGCGCGAGCTGGCCCATCTCCAGGATCGTCGCGTGCAGGTCGCGCGGCACCGCCGAGTCCGGGTAGCGCAGCCGGGCCACCTTGGCGACGTGCTGGGCCAGGTCGCCGGAGCGCTCCAGGTCGGCGCTCATCCGCAGCGAGGTGACCACTATCCGCAGGTCGGTGGCGACCGGCTGCTGCCGGGCCAGCAGGTTGATCGCCTTGGTCTCCAGCTCGCGCTGGAGCGTGTCCACCTTCTCGTCGGCGGCGATCACGTTCTCGGCGAGCTGGAGGTCCGCGTCCAGCATCGCCGTGGTGGCGCGGCCGATGGCGGAGCCGACGAGCCGGGCCATCTCGACCAGGCTGTCGCCGATCGAGTCCAGCTCCTCGTGGTACGCGTCCCGCATGACTGTCCTTCCCCTCGCATGATGTTCCGGGGGGAGAGCCCCCCGCTCTCTCCCCTACGCTCCCACGGTCTGGCCGAAACGCGTCTGCTTCCGTCCACCCAGGTGAATCGGCACCGACACCGACGTGAACTCTCGGAGACGAGTGTTCGAGTAAGGGCCCGAACAGCTGTGGAGGGCTTCTGCGGCCCGCTTAATCTGGACACATGGACGTGGACGCGGCGGTCGCCGCAGTGGCAGCGGTCGTCGGGGTGTGCACCGGCGTGGTCGCCGTACTCGCGTTCCGCTGGAGCGAGCGGGAGCAGACCCGCCCCACGCGCACCTCCCTGCACACCGAGGCCGTCCTGCCGCCCGGCGTGGACACCGTGCTGTCGGTGCTGCGCTCCTCCGCCGTGGTGCTCGACGAGTCCGACGCGGTGGTCAAGGCGAGCTCGGCGGCGTACGCCCTCGGGCTGGTGCGCGGCGGGAAGCTGGCGGTGGACCCGATGCTCCAGATGGCCCGTGCCACCCGCCGCGACGGCGAGATCCGCCAGACCGACCTGGACGTGCCGCGGCGCGGCACCGGCCGCGGCGAGGCGCTGGCCGTCTCCGCCCGGGTCGCGCCACTGGGCTCCCGGCTGGTGCTGCTGCTGGTGGAGGACATGACCGAGGCCCGGCGCATCGAGGCGGTGCGCCGCGACTTCGTGGCGAATGTCAGCCACGAGCTGAAGACCCCGGTCGGCGCGCTGTCGCTGCTGTCGGAGGCGGTCATGGACGCCGCCGACGACCCCGAGGCGGTGCAGCGCTTCGCCGGGCGCATGCAGAACGAGGCGACCCGGCTCACCAACCTCGTCCAGGAGCTGATCGACCTCTCCCGGGTGCAGAACGACAACCCGATGGAGGACTCCGAGCCGGTACGGGTGGACGAGCTGGTGGCCGAGGCCATCGACCGCTGCCGCCAGCCGGCGGGCGCCAAGCAGATCACCATGGCCACCGGCGGCACCGCCGGCCTGCATGTGTGGGGCAACCGCGGCCAGCTCGCGGCGGCGCTCGGCAACCTCGTCGAGAACGCCGTCAACTACTCGCCCTCCCGCACCCGGGTGGGCATCTCCGGCCGCCGGGTGGCCGCGTCCGGCGGGGACATGATCGAGATCGCGGTGACCGACCAGGGCATCGGTATCTCCGACAGGGACAAGGACCGGATCTTCGAGCGGTTCTACCGTGTGGACCCGGCCCGCTCCCGGGCCACCGGCGGCACCGGCCTGGGGCTGGCCATCGTCAAGCACGTGGCCGCCTCGCACGGCGGGGAGGTCACCGTGTGGAGCGCGGAGGGACAGGGCTCCACCTTCACCCTGCGGCTGCCGGAGGCCGGCAGCGCGCGGGAGCGCGCCGAGGCCCGGCGGCGCGAGCGGGAGCGGGTGGGCGGCGCGCTGCGCGAGCCGTCCGACGTGGACGACCTCGACGACCTCGACGGCCTCGACGGCCTCGGCGAACCCCTGGACGCCGCGGACGCCGCGGACGCCGTGGACGCCGAGCACCCCGGCGGCCCCGGCCGTACGGGCCTCCCGTACCCGGGCGGTCCGGACAACCCCTCCGGCGAACCCGGCGGAGCGGACGAACCCGGCGGTCCGGGCACCGCGCGGCCGTACGGCACCGCCCGTGCGTCCGCCACGGTCCGCGGCCGCCCCCGAGACGACACTCGAACCCCCCATGAGTCCGACAATCACCATTCCGCACCCGCCCCGGAGGTCCTCCCGTGACCCGAGTGCTCGTCGTCGAGGACGAGGAATCGTTCAGTGACGCCCTGTCGTACATGCTGCGCAAGGAAGGTTTCGAGGTGGCCGTCGCGGCCACGGGCCCGGACGGCCTGGAGGAGTTCGAGCGCAACGGCGCCGATCTGGTGCTGCTGGACCTGATGCTGCCGGGGCTGCCCGGTACCGAGGTCTGCCGGCAGCTCCGCGGCCGTTCGAACGTCCCGGTCATCATGGTGACCGCCAAGGACAGCGAGATCGACAAGGTCGTCGGTCTGGAGATAGGAGCCGACGACTACGTCACCAAGCCGTTCTCCTCGCGGGAACTGGTGGCCCGCATCCGGGCCGTGCTGCGGCGGCGCGGTGAGCCGGAGGAGGCCGCCCCGGCGGCACTGGAGGCCGGCCCGGTCCGGATGGACGTGGACCGGCATGTGGTGACGGTCGGCGGCACCAAGATCGACCTGCCGCTGAAGGAGTTCGACCTGCTGGAGATGCTGCTGCGCAACGCCGGGCGGGTGCTCACCCGGATGCAGCTCATAGACCGGGTCTGGGGCGCGGACTACGTCGGCGACACCAAGACGCTGGACGTGCACGTCAAGCGGCTGCGCGCCAAGATCGAGCCGGACCCGGGCGCGCCGCGCTACCTGGTGACCGTGCGGGGGCTGGGCTACAAGTTCGAGCCGTGACGGTACCGGCCGTGACAGGGCCGCGGGCCGCTGTCCGGTGAGTGAGTGGAATGCCGGTGGGGCCGCCCCGAACGGGGCGGCCCCACCGGCATTCCACTGGCCCGGGTGACCGGCGGCCGCGGTCGTACGGCGGCCGCCGGTCACCGGCCGTCAGTCGTTCTGCTCCTCCTGGGAGTTGCCGATCTCGCCCTGGGTGCCGTCGTCCCCGCTGTCGTTCGCGCCCTCGTCCTGGCCGTCGGGGTCGTCCTCCTCCTGGCCGGGCTCGGTGGTGGACCCGCCCGGCTCCTGGGACTCCTCCGGAGCGGCGCCGGGCCCGTAGCCCTCCCAGGGGCCGGTCGCCGGGACCACGGTGGCGCGCAGCTCCACCCGGCCGGTCGACTCGAACTCGAAGACGAGCGACTGGGCGTCGCCCTGCCGGATGCCGGCCTGCTCGACGTCCTCGACGATCGCGGTGGCGTTGTCCTCGCCGCCGAGCGCCAGGGAGCCGCCGGCCGGGACGGTCAGCTCCCCGCCCTCGGCCGGGGTCAGCTCCACGGCCGTGTCGGAGCCGCCGATGGTGACGGACTCCAGCGTCTCGTCCTCGGTGCCGCCGTTGAAGATGCGGGCGGTGACGGCCGCGCGGCCGGACTCGCCGTCCTGTGAGGTGACGATGTTCACGTTCTGGAGCTCGAGGTCCTCGACGGCGGCCGAGGCGTTGTCGGGCCTGATGGTCAGGCTCTGGGCGTCCGGCCCGGCTCCGCAGGCGGTCAGGGTCGCGATCGAGAGCGCGAGGGCGGTGGCGGCGAGGGCGCCGCGACGAAGGCTGCTGCTCACGGCGGCGGCTACTCCTAGCGGTGAATGGTTCTGTGGGCGAGCCTCAGCGTACCGATCCCCTCAAGCGTTCCCGCAGCCGGGCCGCCCCCGGCCGGGGCGGGCACGGGTGGCGGGGCCCCGCGGAATATCGCGGCGGACCGGTGCGGGCGATTACGCGCATTCCCCGGAAGCCGGCCGGGAAGGGCCGTGGAAGACCCGGCGGAAGGCTCCGCGGAGGTTCGGCGGAAATTGGGCCCCGGGCGCGCGCCCCGGACGGGCTGATCAATTGGGCGGGGTCCGTTCGGCCGCCGAGGCAATCCGACAAAACGGGCGTACGGGCGTTTCGACCGGCCTTCCGGCGGGTGGCGACGTACCCGATTCCTCCCTCGCGCAGATCCCCTCCCACCTGCGAATTCGCGCTTCCGGAACCCCCTCGCAGCACGACCCGGTTGCTGTTGTCAAGCCCCGAGATGCGCCCTGACCTGCGAAAACGCCATTCAGAAGAGAGCGTTCTCGTGTTACTCTGGATAGCCACGGAAGGGGTACCTGTCACATGACGTTCAAGGTTGGCGACACCGTGGTCTATCCCCATCACGGGGCCGCGCTGATCGAGGCCATCGAAACTCGTCAGATCAAAGGCGTGGACAAGACCTACTTGGTTCTGAAGGTCGCGCAGGGCGACCTGGAGGTGCGCGTACCGGCGGAAAACGCGGAGCTCGTCGGTGTGCGTGACGTGGTTGGCCAGGACGGCCTCGACCGGGTCTTCGAGGTGCTCCGGGCGCCTTACGCCGAGGAGCCGACCAACTGGTCCCGGCGCTACAAGGCGAACCTGGAGAAGCTCGCGTCCGGCGATGTGATCAAGGTGGCCGAAGTCGTGCGCGACCTGTGGCGACGTGAGCGCGAGCGCGGGCTCTCCGCTGGTGAGAAGCGGATGCTCGCCAAGGCCCGCCAGATCCTGGTGAGCGAACTGGCTCTCGCGGAGAACACCAACGAGGACAAGGCGGAGACGCTGCTCGACGAGGTCCTGGCCTCCTGACCCGGCGGTCTCCCGACCCGGCCGGCCCGGCCTTCCGAAGCCCGAAGTCCCCAGGAGGAGCCGGTCCCCCGGAGGTCTTCCGGTAACCCGGGCCGTGATCCGGCGCGCGGGACCGGACGGATACCGCGGACGTACGGCTGCCCCCGCGGCGGTACGCCGGTGGACCACCCGGCCCGGTGGAACGCCGAACGAATGTGAACCGTGAACACCGTGAAAATGCCGCGGTGCCCGGGTGAGGACGTGCGGTCCGGTAAGGACCGGCGGTCCGTCACCGGGCGCTGCGGCATCTCCGGATGAGGGGATCCGTAGCCGAAGGGCTCCGTCGGCCCGGACCGGTCGGCCCGAAGCCGGTGTCGGCCCGGACCGCGAAGTCACCTCGAAGCCCCCGCGCCGAGGGCTCGTGGCCACTTCCAGGCCGCCACGGCCTGCTTCGGTGCCCAGGTGCCGGGCCCGGGCGGCCGCACGAACGGTCGTCACGGAAGGGGCCGATCGGGACGTCGCGCCCGGCACGCTGAATGCCATACCCAACCGCGCCGAGGACACAAACCTGAACGTGCAAGCGATGCCAGACAATCCGATGTCCGCCACCGGCCGCACCGCCGTGGTCATCCCCGCCGCCGGCCGCGGCGTACGGCTCGGCCACGGCGCCCCCAAGGCGCTGCGGCTCCTCGGCGGCACCCCGATGCTCGTCCACGCCGTCCGGGCGGTGGCCCGTGCCCGGACCGTCTCCCAGGTGGTCGTCGTCGCCCCGTCGGACGCCGCCGCCGCCGTCCGCACCCTGCTGGACGAGCACCCGCTGCCCGGCTCCGCGGGCTCCACCGACGTGACGGTCGTCCCCGGCGGTGCCACCCGGCAGGAGTCCGTCGCCCTGGGACTGGCCGCACTGACCGGCGACATCGACGTGGTCCTCGTCCACGACGCGGCCCGGCCGCTGGTCCCCGTGGAGACCGTGGAGGCGGTGGCCGCCGCCGTACGCGCCGGGGCGCCCGCCGTCGTACCGGCGCTGCCCGTCGCGGACACCGTCAAGCGGATCGCGCCCGGGGTGCCGCCCGGGGAGCCCGAGCCGGTGACGGACACGCCCGAACGCGCCCTGCTGCGGGCCGTGCAGACCCCGCAGGGCTTCGACCGCGCGGTGCTCCTCAAGGCGCACGAGCGCGCCGCGGGGGCTCCGGGGGAGGGCGAGGGCGCCACCGACGACGCCGGGCTGGTCGAGCGGCTGGGTGTGCCCGTGGTGCTGGTGCCCGGCCACGAGGAGGCGTTCAAGGTGACCCGTCCGCTGGACCTCGTGCTCGCCGAGGCCGTACTCGCCCGCCGGAGGGCCACCGATGGCTACTGAGCCCCCGCCGCCCCCGCCGTCCGCGCCGTCCCTGCCCCTGGTCGGGATCGGCACGGACGTGCACGCCTTCGCCGAGGGCCGCGAGCTGTGGTGCGCGGGCCTGCGCTGGGAGGGCGAGGAGTACGGCCTGGCCGGGCACTCCGACGGTGACGTCGCCGCGCACGCCGCCTGCGACGCGCTGTTCTCCGCCGCCGGCCTGGGCGATCTCGGCGCCCACTTCGGCACCGACCGCCCCGAGTGGTCCGGCGCCTCGGGCGTGACCCTGCTCGCCGAGGCGGCCCGGATCGTACGGGACGCGGGATACGGGATCGGCAATGTGGCGATCCAGGTCATCGGCGTACGGCCCAAGATCGGCAAGCGGCGCGAGGAGGCGCGGGCGGCGCTCTCGGCGGCGGTCGGCGCGCCCGTGTCCGTCTCCGGGACGACCACCGACGGGCTGGGCCTGACCGGCCGCGGCGAGGGCCTGGCGGCCGTGGCGACGGCGCTGGTCGTCCGCCGCGGGTAGCGCCGCGCGAGCCGGGGTCCCGCCCCGCTCGCCGCCCCGGCCCCCATTCCCGGTTTCCATCCCCGGCTTCCGCCCCTGGCCCTCGGCCGGGAGGTACCCCGTGCCGCGTCGGCCCCGGCTCCGGAGGCCGGCTCCCGGCCCCGGGGCGGGGCAGCGCGGTCCCGGTGCCGCCGGATCACCCCGGGGCCGGGAGCCGCTGGGCCGGGCGGCGTATCCGGCGGGCGTGGCGGCCCCGCCGCCGGGGGCGGGGCGGGGAGGGTGGGAGCCGGTGTCCCCGAGGCAGTCGTGGGGGACCAGCAGGGACCGGAGTCCGGCCCGGAGCCCGGTCCGGAATCCTCAGCCGCCCCCGGAGGGAAAGGGACGTTCCCGTGGCAGCCGTACTGTCGGACAACCTCAAGCAGCTCCTCGACAAGCCCGTCTTCGTCAGCGTCGCCACCGTCCAGCCCGACGGCCGCCCGCAGGTCTCGCCGGTGTGGGCCAAGCGGGACGGCGACGCCGTGCTGATCTGCACCACCGTGGACCGGCGCAAGGCCAGGAACATCGAGCGCGACCCGCGCGTCTCGGTCGTCGTCCAGGACCCGGACGCGCCGTACGAGTACGCCGAGATCCGCGGCGCCGCCACCCTGACCACCGAGGGCGGGCAGGAGCTCATCGACGAGCTGTCGGTGAAGTACACCGGCAAGCGGTACGCCGACTTCAACCCGGCCGCGGGGCAGGACGCCGAGCGCGTCGTCGTCCGCGTCACCCCCGAGCGGGTCACCGGCATGGGCGGCCTCGTCTGAGCGCTCGCCGCCCCGCCGGGGAGCGGGCGCGCGGCCGGAAAGCGCGGGCCGTCCGGCACCGGACGGCCCGCTTTTCCGACTACCCTTTGACGCGTGACTCTTCGCCTGTACGACACCAGCGCCCGGCAGATCCGTGACTTCACCCCGCTCACGCCGGGCTGCGTCTCGATCTACCTGTGCGGTGCGACCGTGCAGGCGCCCCCGCACATCGGGCACATCCGGTCGGGGCTGAACTTCGACATCATGCGCCGCTGGTTCGAGTACCGCGGCTACGAGGTGACGTTCGTCCGCAACGTCACGGACATCGACGACAAGATCATCACCAAGTCCGCCGAGCAGGGCCGCCCCTGGTGGGCGATCGGCTACGCCAACGAGCGGGCCTTCGGCGACGCCTACACCGCCCTCGGCTGCCTGCCGCCCACCTACGAGCCGCGCGCCACCGGCCACGTCCCCGAGATGGTCGAGATGATGCGCACGCTCATCGACCGCGGACACGCCTACGCCGCCGACGGCAACGTCTACTTCGACGTGCGCTCCTTCCCCGGCTACCTCTCCCTGTCCAACCAGGACCTGGACGACCTGCGCCAGCCGTCGGGCGAGGGCGAGACCGGCAAGCGCGACCCGCGCGACTTCGCCCTGTGGAAGGCCGTCAAGCCCGGCGAGCCGAGCTGGGAGACGCCCTGGGGGTCCGGCCGCCCCGGCTGGCACCTGGAGTGCTCGGCGATGGCCCACAAGTACCTGGGCAGCGCCTTCGACATCCACGGCGGCGGCGTCGACCTGGTCTTCCCGCACCACGAGAACGAGATCGCCCAGTCGAAGGCGTACGGCGACGAGTTCGCCCGCCACTGGCTGCACAACGCCTGGGTGACCATGAGCGGCGAGAAGATGAGCAAGTCGCTGGGCAACTCGGTGCTCGTCTCCGAGATGGTCCGGCGGTGGCGGCCCGTGGTGCTCCGCTACTACCTGGGCACCCCGCACTACCGGTCGATGATCGAGTACAGCGAGGACGCCCTGCGCGAGGCCGAGGCCGCGTACGGCCGGATCGAGGGCTTCGTCCAGCGCGCCGCCGAGCGGGCCGGGTCCGTGGAGCCCGCGGCCGAGGTGCCCGGGGAGTTCGCGGCGGCGATGGACGACGACTTCGGTGTCCCGCAGGCGCTCGCCGTCGTCCACACCACCGTCCGGCAGGGCAACGCCGCCCTCGCCGAGGACGACAAGGACGCGGTGGCAGCCGCGCTGGCCGCCGTACGGGCGATGCTGGGCGTGCTCGGCCTCGACCCGCTCGACGAGCGGTGGGCCGGCGGCACCGGCGAAGGCCGCGGCGAGGAGCTGAACGAGGTCGTGGACTCCCTGGTCGGCCTGGTCCTGGAGCAGCGCCAGGCGGCCCGGGTCCGCAAGGACTACGCCACCGCCGACGCCATCCGCGACCAGCTCCAGCGGGCGGGCCTGGTCATCGAGGACACCCCGGCCGGGCCGCGCTGGGAACTGGGTCCGCGGGACACCGCCCGCTGAGCCGTCCCGCGCCGAGCCGTCCCACGCAGTGTTCCGCGCACCCCGAACCCACCGACAGCAAGAACAGCAAGCAGAGATGAGTGATCCCGATGGCCGGGAACAGCCAGCGCCCTAACCGGCGCACGTCCAACAAGAAGGGCGCGCAGGTCGGCAGCGGCGGCAAGCGGCGCCGCGGCCTGGAGGGCAGGGGCCCCACCCCGCCCGCCGAGATGCGCAAGGGCCACGCCAAGAACCGCGTCGCCAACGCCCGGGCCCGGCAGGCCGCCCGCCGCCCCACCGCCCGGCGCGGCGGGAAGGGCACCTCGGAGCTGGTCGTCGGCCGCAACCCGGTGGTCGAGGCGCTGCGCGAGGGCGTACCGGCGAACACGCTGTACGTGCAGCAGTTCATCGACAACGACGAGCGCGTCCGCGAGGCGCTCCAGCTCGTCTCCGACCGCGGCGGCATCCATCTGATGGAGGCCCCGCGCCCCGAGCTGGACCGCATGACCAACGGGCTCAACCACCAGGGCATGGTCCTGCAGATCCCGCCCTACGAGTACGCCCACCCCGAGGACCTGGCGGCCGCGGCGTACGACGAGGGCGAGGACCCGCTGATCGTCGCCCTCGACGGCGTCACCGACCCGCGCAACCTGGGCGCGGTGGTCCGCTCCGTCGCCGCCTTCGGGGGGCACGGGGTGGTCGTCCCCGAGCGCCGCGCGGCCGGGATGACCGCGGGGGCCTGGAAGACCTCCGCCGGCACCGCCGCCCGCACCCCGGTCGCCCGGGCCACGAACCTCACCCGCGCCCTGGAGGCGTACCGGAAGGCGGGGCTGATCGTGGTCGGCCTGGCGGCCGAGGGCGAGGTCGAGCTGCAGGACGCGGCCGCGCTGGACGGACCGCTGGTGCTCGTGGTCGGCAGCGAGGGCAAGGGGCTGTCGCGGCTGGTCGGCGAGACCTGCGACCTGCGGGTGCGCATCCCGATGCCGGGCGGCGCGGAGTCCCTCAACGCCGGTGTCGCCGCGGGCGTCGCGCTCTACGAGGCCGCCCGCCGGCGCCGCCCGTAGACCGGCGCGCGGCCCGGCTCGCAGTTCGGCGCGCAGTACGGTGCGGCGCCCGGTGAGTGCCCGGGCGCCGCACCGGCCTTGACTGGCCCCCGACAGATCGGGGCCGCCGAGGCAGTGTCCTCCGCGCGCGTCACTCGGTTAGATGAGCGTGGACACCAGAACACACCGCGAACCGGGTCCCTCGGGCAGCTCCTCCAAGAGGGCGCCCGGGAAGCCTCCCGGGCGGGCCCCCGGAGGGAAGCAGCGCGGTTTCGTCGAGGACGAGCCGGTGCTGACCATGGTCAGGGTGCCGAGCGACCCCGCCCAGGTCACCGTCAACCACGCCAGTTTCCGGGTGGAGTTCGCCTCGCCGCCGCCGTACGGCCGGCTGGTGACGACCGGCGCCGGTGAGCTGACCGGACTGGCCGGGGTGCGTGGCGCCACCCGGGTCAGGCGTGCGGCGGCCGGACGTCCGGCCCGGCGGCGCGCCCCCGTGGTGTGGAGCGGCCGGACCGAGCCCGGCGACGTACGGACCGCCCGGCTCCTCCAGGCGCTCCGCCGCGCGGACGGCGGGACCGGCGGCAGGGCCGGCGGCAGGGCCGACGGCGGGCGGGGGCCGGGCCCCGCCGCCACCCGGACGCTGCCGCGGGTGCCGGCGCAGCCGGGCCCCGCCGCGCAGGACGGGCCGTCCGCCGCCGCCGACGTCACCCAGGCTCTTCCCGTGGTCCCCGCCGCTCCCGCCGTCGTGCCGCCCCAAGGGGCCCGGCCCCGGCCGCCCGGGCGCCCGCTGCTCGACGGTCTGCGGCCGGCCGAGGGCGCGTACGACGTCCCGGAGGACGAGCCGCCCTACCGCCTCTACCGGGACGACCCGTACGAGACGCACGGCCTGCACGGCCCGGACCATCCGGCCGCCGGGGACGGCACGGAACAGGGGAACGGCGCGGACGGCACGGAACCGGAGGACGGCGCGGACGCGCACCGCCGCGGCGCCGCCCGGCACGGCTACCAGCCCGGCCGCCGTACGAACCTCGGCGCCGTCCTGCTGCCGCTGCGGATCCTCCTCGGCCTGGTCTGCGTCCAGGACGGCGTCGGCAGGCTGTGCGACCCCCGCCACCTCGCCGCCGGCGGACCCGGCTCGCTGGCCGACTGGCTGCGCGCCATGCGGCCGTGGGCGGTGGCCGAGCCGCTGCACGGGCTGGTGCTCGCCCACCCCGTCGGCGCCGGGCTGGTCGCCGCCTTCCTCCAGATCATCGTCGGCGTACTGACCCTCATGGGCCTGTGGCAGCGGGTGGCGGCCGGCCTCGGGGTGCTGCTGTCGGTCGCCGCGATCGCGGTGGCGGGCTGGCGCGCGACCCCGGTGTACGAGGCCGCCGACATCCTCCGGCTCGCCGCCTGGAGTCCGCTGGTCATCGTGGGTGCGCCGTACTACTCGCTGGACTCGCGGCTGGCGGGCGAGGCCTGGCGGAAGCTCGGCCCGCGGGTGGAGCCGGGGGAAATGCGGCGGCGCGTGCTGCGCCGCGGCGCGGCCGTCGCGACGGTCGTGCTCGGCCTGACGCTGCTGGTCGGCTCGGTGCTGGGCAGCGCGGTGCGCTCCGCGCGGGTCGTCACCGTGCCCGAGCCCGGCGGCCCGCTGACCAACAACCAGCCGGGCTCGCCGCTGCCCCGGGACTCCGGCGAGTACCCGGGCCCGTCCGGCCCGGGGCGGGAGTCCCGGCTGCCGGGCGGCGGCCCGGCGGGGTCGGCGCCGCCGAGCCCGTCCGGCCCGGAGTCGAGGAGCGCGGAGCCGGGCCGTACGGAGGACGCCGGCACCGGCGCCGGGGACGCCGGGCGGCGGACCGGTACACCCGGCCGGGAGCAGTCCGGGGAGGCGTCACGGCAGTGGCCCGAGCCGCCGCCGGCCGTGTCCGAACCGCAGCCCCGGATGGACGGGGGCGCCACGGGCGGCAGCGCCGAGGCCGTCACGGGCGGCGGCACCGGGGGCGGCGGAGGCGGGGAGCAGCAGCAGGACGACGGCCCCGAACCGGAGGCCGAACCGGGCGCGCTGGGCGGCCTGCTGGGCTGACGTCCGTGGCGGCGGCCCGGCGGCACCGCGGCACGACCCGTACGCCCCCGGCGGCCCAGGAGTCCCCGGGGGCTTCCGGTGGCCCCGGCGAGGACAGGCGCCGGGGCCACCGCCGGGCGGCCGCCCCTCTGCGGACCCTGCGGACCCTGCGGACCCTGCGGACCCTGCGGACCCTGCGGACCCTGCGGACCCTGCGGACCCCTACCGCCGCGCCGCCTGGGCGCGGTCCCGGTCCGCGAGCTCCCGGGCCGCCTCGCTGAGGTCCTTGGCGGTGTCGATGGCCCGCCAGTACGCGCCGTGCGGAATCTGGAAGCCCGCCAGCGCGCGTTCGCGCGCCAGCCGGGGGAAGGTGGTCCGCTCGTGGTCGCCGCGGTCCGGCAGCAGCGCGGTGAAGGCCGCGGAGAAGACGTAGACGCCCGCGTTGATCAGGTAGGGCGAGGGCGGCGCCTCGATGAAGTCCAGGACGTGCCCGAACTCGTCGGTCTCCACGGCCCCCCAGGGAATGCGCGGCCGGGCCAGCGCGAGGGTGGCGGTGGCGTCGCGCTCGGCGTGGAACTCGGCCATCTCGCGCAGCGAGAAACGCGTCCAGATGTCGCCGTTGGTGGCGTACCACGGCTCGTCGGGGCGGGGGAGCGAGGCGGCGGCGTACTTCAGCCCGCCGCCGCGGCCCAGCGGCTCGGCCTCCACGACGGTCCGCACCCGCAGCGGCAGTTCGGCCTCCGCCAGCCACTCCTCGAGCACCTCGGCGAGATGCCCGCAGGAGACCACCGCGTCGGTGACGCCCTCGGCGGCCAGCCAGGCGAGCTGGTGGCCGATGATCGGCGTCCCCGTACCCGGGATCTCGACCATCGGCTTGGGACGGTCGTCGGTGTACGGGCGCAGCCGTGATCCCTGGCCGCCGGCCAGGACCACGGCCTGGGTCGGGTGGATGTGAGCGAGCTGGGCGTCGAGAGTCATGCCGTGACGATATGCGCAGCCGCTCCCGCACCCGTCCGGTACCCGTCACTTGTGCGGGGGTGCCCGGCCGGGCACCCCCGCACAAGTGACGGGGAACGAAGAGAAGAACGGGAGGAACGACGGGAGGAACGACGAGAGGGAGGACGCCGGGAACCGGCGGTGCCGCCGGTCAGCGGCTCACGGCGATGCCCGCGGCGAAGGAGGTGTCGCACACCGGCCGGGAGAACTCGTGGGCGCGCCGCGCGGAGCCGTACTTCTCCACCGCGGCCCGGCCCAGGGCCCGGGCGAGGGAGGCGCAGTGCCCCGCCAGCGACGGGTCCCGGTCCACCTCCGCCTGGAGGCTGGTCAGCGCGGCGCCCGGGTCCTCGCGCCGGAGCTCCTCGACGAGCCTCTCCCGGAGCACCTCGTGCCGGGCCCTGGGCGGCCCGCCGGGCGCGGCACGCTCGGCGGAGGCGGTGAGCACCCCGGTCCCGGCGGAGGACGCCCAGGGGACGGCGGTGACGGCGAGCGTCCCGGACAGGACCAGGACGACCGGGAGGACGAGGGCGAGAGTTCTGCCGATACGGCGCGCTACCTGATTCACTGCTGGAGTCTTCCTCGCGAAGGACGGACACGGACCCCCGCCCGGGGAGCCCGGCTGGCGGAGCGCCCGATTCCGGGGCCGTTGCGATGGTAGCGAGGAGTGGCGATCCGGCGACATTTCGTCACCCCGCCGAGTGATGGAACACCTGTGCCGGGGGTGGCGCGGACAGCGGAGGGGCCCGTACCCCCGCGCGATGCGGATGTACGGGCCCCTGCCGGATGCCGCTGTGCCGTGCCCGCCGGGGCGGGCACCGGGCTCAGTCGCCCAGCCGCTCACCGGTGGAGGAGGAGAACACGTGGATCTCGTCGGCGTGCGGCACGACGTGGATCGTCGCGCCCTTCTCCGGGATCTCGCGGGCGCCGACGCGGACGATCAGGTCCTTCTCCTGGCCGTCGACCTGGGCGGTGCCGTAGACGTAACCGTCGGCGCCGAGCTCCTCGACGACGTTGACGGTGACGGCCAGACCGGCGCTCGGGTCGCTGCTGATGTCCAGGTGCTCGGGACGGATGCCCACGGTGACGGTCTTGTCGCCCTTGCTGACGGCCCCGGCCAGCGCGTCGCGCTCGATCGGCACCACACTGTCGCCGAACTTCACACCGCCGTCGGTGATCGGCACCTCGACCAGGTTCATCGCCGGGGAGCCGATGAAGCCCGCGACGAAGAGGTTGGCCGGCCGGTCGTACATACGGCGCGGTGCGTCGATCTGCTGCAGCAGGCCGTCCTTGAGCACGACCACCCGGTCGCCCATGGTCATGGCCTCGGTCTGGTCGTGGGTGACGTAGACCGTGGTGATGCCCAGCCGGCGCTGCAGACCGGCGATCTGCGTACGGGTCTGGACACGGAGCTTGGCGTCCAGGTTCGACAGCGGCTCGTCCATGAGGAACACCTGCGGCTCACGGACGATCGCGCGGCCCATCGCCACACGCTGCCGCTGACCGCCGGAGAGCGCCTTGGGCTTGCGGTCCAGGTAGGGCACCAGGTCCAGGATCTTGGCGGCGTCCTCGACCTTCGCGCGGATCTGGTCCTTGGGCACGCCCGCGATCTTGAGGGCGAAGCCCATGTTCTGGGCGACGGTCATGTGCGGGTACAGCGCGTAGTTCTGGAACACCATCGCGATGTCCCGGTCCTTCGGCGGCAGGTGGGTGACGTCACGGTCACCGATGCGGATGGAACCGCCGTTCACGTCCTCCAGGCCCGCGAGCATGCGCAGCGAGGTGGACTTGCCGCAGCCGGAGGGGCCGACGAGGACGAGGAACTCGCCGTCCTCGATCTGGATGTCGAGCTGGTCGACGGCGGGCTTCTCGGAACCCGGGTAGATCCGGGTCGCCTTGTCGAAAGTGACCGTAGCCATGTGTCTGGTGTCTCCCTCACCGGCAGGAACGTGCCGGACGATCCGAGTAAAGGTCGTGTTCCACAGGTGTGAACCTGTTCGAACGTGCGCTGACGTTAACCCGCCGGGAGGCCCGTTGTCAGCATCTCCAGGACACATCCCCGTCACTTTTCCCGCACCCCGCCCGCCCCCGAGACCGTCCCGGAAACCCCCGCGGACCGGCGCCGGGATGCGGGTAGACTGCCTGTGCGCGACAGCGCACGCCGCCTTAGCTCAGCTGGTAGAGCGCCGCTCTTGTAAAGCGAAGGTCGTCGGTTCGAACCCGACAGGCGGCTCACAGCCCCAGCAGGGGAGAAGCCCCGGACCATGATCGGTCCGGGGCTTCTGACATCCACAAGTGACATCAGCAGGGGACGGGAAGCGTCAGGGTGACCAGGGACGAGGCGCTCAAACAGTTGAGGACGCTCGCGCAGGCGCATGCGCTCGGTCGGCACGTCGGCTCCGACCGTCTCATCCAAGCGGCCCTGGACGCGCTCCTGGCCGACGTCGACTCGCCTTCGATTCCTCTCCTGGCCGGCCTCGGACGCCGGGAGGAGCACGAGGCCCGGGAGCTGTTCGACCGGGTGGCGGATGAGCTGGGTATCGGCTTCGAAGCGCCTGAGGACCCGACCGTCGCCAAGTGGGCGCTGGCCTACTGGCTGGCCGATCAGGTCGTGGAGGGTTCCCTGGACCCGGCCAGGGGCGCTGATCTGATCTGGGCCGAGGTGGCGATGGACCTCGGTTACCCCGACGAACTGCAGCCGGTCGTCCAGGCCGCCATTCAGCTTGCGGACTGGGACGAGAACTGGGGCATCCCGCTGGAGAGTCTCAAGGAGGACGCCCGCACCGCTGTCCGTGAGCTGGTGAGGCGGAGGCCGCCGGCCTGAGCCCCGCGGACGGCCCGGCGGCCCGCCCCGTCCCGTCCTCGCCGGCCCTCACCCCCCGGGGACGTCCGGCCGCGGGGCGGCGGGGTCAGGGTCGGGCCCGGTCGCCGGTCGCGGGGGACAGGCGGGCGCGCAGCTCGTCCGGATCGGCCACGAACCACAGCGCGCTGCCCCGGTTGCCCTCCCGGACCAGGTCGCGCAGGGCGGTGCCGGTGGCCGTGTGCGCGCCGATGTCGCCGACGACGGCCAGGCCGACGCCGTACTGCGCGAACTTCTGCGTCACCTCGCCCGCCACCCCGGTCCGCAGCCGGAAGAAGTCCTCGTGCAGCCGGCCGGCCGGGACGGCCGCCCAGGCGGCTCCGGCGCCCGACGCCGCGCCGATGACGTCGAGGGCGTCCTGGGTGCCGCGTATCAGGGGCCCCTCGGCCGCGCAGAACAGGACGGTCGTGCCACCGATGTGCTCGGCCCTGTCGGTTCCGGCGGTGCCGCCGGTGGTGTCCGTGCCGTCGGTCATGACTTCTCCTCCGCGACCAGGCTCGGAGACCGGGTCCGCGGCCCGTCCCGGTCGGCAGGACGACCTCAGGAGCGACCCGCTCCGGGCTGTGTTCCTCACCGGGAGAGTAGGCGGAGGGCTCCAGGGAGGGAAAAGGGATTTCCGGGAACGGCGTGACGGGTGCGGGGCGCATGCGGCCGCGTACGCGGGCGGGCCCGCGGGCGCGGCTCACACACCCAGGACGGCGCGGGCCGTGAGGAAGCAGATGATCAGGCCGGAGGCGTCGGCCAGGGTGGTGACCACGGGGGCGGACACCTCGGCCGGGTCAGTCCGCAGCCGCTTGGCGGGCGGCGGCACGGCGGCCCCCGCGGTGGCCGCCCAGGAGCGGATGACCACCAGGGGTGAGGAAGGGGGCACGGCGGGAGGGGGAACCCGGCCGGCACGCGTCGGATGGTCCCGGCCGGGCACCTGGAACGGACATGGGTGCCCTTCTCGCACTGGCCTCGGCGGTCTGCTACGGCGTCGTCGACTTCGCCGGCGGACTGCTCTCCCGCCGGATCCACTTCGCCGTCGTCACCTTCCTCGGGCAGGTCGGCGGCCTGTTCCTCGCCCTTCCCCTGGCCCTTCTGGTCCCCGCCGAGCGGGTCGGTACCGCGGACCTGCTGTGGGGAGCGCTCTCCGGGGTCGGCAGCGGTGGCGCGATGCACTTCCTCAACCGCGGGCTGAGCCGGGGCGCGATGAGTGTGGTGGTGCCGGTGAGCGCCGTCACCGGGGTGGCGCTGTCCGTGCTGTGCGGGGTGTGCTTCCTGGGCGACCGGCCCACGGTGCCGGCCTGGTCGGGGATCGTCCTCGCGGTGCCCGCGCTGTGGCTCGTCTCCGGCGGCACCGGCCGCCGCGCCGGGGCGGCGCGGAACGCGGCGGGAGGAGCGGGCCGGGCCTCGACGGACGGCCTGATCGCCAGTGCGGGCGTGGCCGTGCAGTACATCGGGCTGGCCCAGGCCGATCCGGCGAGCGGGCTGTGGGCCGTGTTCGCCGGACGGGTGGCCGCCGTACTGGTGCTGCTGCCGGGCACCTGGCGGCACGCCGCCCGGTTCCGGCAGCAGCCCCGGCTGCTGGGCGAGGCGGTGCTGATCGGGGCGGGCGCGGCGCTGGGGCTGAGCCTCTACCTGTGGGCGACCCGCCAGCAGATGCTGGCCGTCGCCGTCGTACTGGCCTCGCTGTATCCGGCGATCCCCACGATCCTCGGGCTCGCGGTGCTGCACGAGCGGCTCACCCGGGCGCAGGCCACCGGCCTGCTGGGCGCTACGGCCGCCACCCTCCTGCTGACGCTGGGCTGACTGCTGACGCCGGACAGCCCGTCGGCGGGCGTTCCTCTGCGGGTGCCCGGGTGAACCACCGATGGATTCCGGATGTCCCCGCGCTTACCGCGCTGTCCGGAAAGCGCCGTCGGCGGCCGGGGACGCGGGCGCCGGCGACACCTCGGTGTACCACTCCCGGCCGAGCAGCAGCCCGAACAGGGGCGCGGGGAGGCGGACCAGCGCCCGCATGAGGGGAGAGAGCCGGCCGGGCCCCATGAGCTGGGAGCGGTGGGCGGCGAGTGCCGCCTGCTTGTGCCTGGCGAAGCGCCGTATGTCGACGGTGTGGGTGACGGCCGCCTGCGGGCTGTAGACGGTGTGCAGGGCCGCCGGGTCGAAGCGGAGCGGCAGCCGGACCAGCCGGGCGAGCCGCATCAGCCGGGCGACGGTCTCGCGCGGCACGGTGGCCTCCAGCAGGCGGGGGGTACCGGCGAGTTCGGCGGCGCGTCTGCCGATCCGGTGCACCCGGACGTGGTCGCGGTGCCCGTAGCCGCCGTTGGCGTCGTAGCTCAGCAGGACGTCCGCGGCCTCCTCGCGGAGGACGGCGGCCAGGCGTCCGGCGGCCTCCTCGACATCGGCCCGCACGAAGCGGGTACGGCCGGGCGGGTCGGGGTGGAGCACCGGGCCGTGGCCGCTGTCGGCGTAGCCGAGGTGGACGGTGCGGGCCACCCCGAGCACGGCCGCGCTCGCCCGCAACTCGGCTAATCGGGGGGCCTCACGGTCCGCGGGGACCGCTCTCACATGGCCGTCGGTGGCGGTCACGACCACCACCCGGTGTCCTTCGGCGGCGGCGCGGGCGAGGGTGCCGCCGGTCAGCAGCACCTCGTCGTCGGGATGGGCGTGAAAGGCCAGGATTGTCGTCATGGGCCCACATCCTGGGCCACGCCTCTCCGCCCCGGCACGCTCCTTCCGGCCACAGCGCCCGGACCGGAACCCGCGCCCGGCGGGCGTACGCCACCACGTCGGCTCCGCCCGGGGCCGGTCCGGTCCGGTCCCGTCACAGCGCGACCAGCCCCGCCCGCGTCGGCCGGAAACCGCAGGCGCCGAAGTAGAAGGGGGCCAGGCCGTCCTCGAAGTCGACGTGCAGCCACTCGCACCCGGCGGCGCGGGCCCGCTCCTCCGCGACCGCGACGAGCGCGGCGCCGATCCCGCGCCCCCGGTGCCGCCGGGCCACGACGGTGTCCACCAGGAAGGCGTGCGCCCCGCCGTCCCAGGCGACGTTGACGAAACCGGCGAGGCGGCCGTCCTCCCCGTCCTCCCCGGGCTCCCGTGCGCAGACCCAGCCCAGACTGTGCCGGTGCAGCCGCGTGCGCCAGTCGGTCTGTGCGGGGCGGGGGCCGAAGCCCTCGGCGTGCAGGGCGTCGAGGGCGCCGTTGTCGATCTCGCCCCGCCACTCGTACGCGATCGTCATGGCGCCATCGTGGCAGGGGAGGGCTCCGGCCGGGCTGCCGGGTGCGCCGGACACCGGCATGGCGGGGTCCCTGCCGTTCGCCGGGGCGGGGAACGGGACGGGCCGGTTGTGGCGTCCGTGTACCGGGAAGGACGGTCGGGGACGAGCCGGGGACGAGCCGGGGACGAGGGGGAGGACACCGATGACGCGCAGTCGGGCCGAGCGGGACGCCGTCACGGTGGAGATCGCCTACGCGCTCCTGACCGGGGCTCTCCTCGCGGGGGCGGCGGGGCTCCTCGCGGCGAGCCCGGTCCTCCTGTTCGACCTGGACGGCTCCGCCCGGAAGACCGTCACCGTCGTCGCCCTCGTCCTCGCCGCGGCGGTGCTGCTGTGGCGGCTGGCCGGCGTCCTGTGGGGGTTCGACCCGCGACGGCGGTCCGGCCCCGGCGGCGGCCCGCGGGGCTGAGCCAACGGGCCGGGGCGCGGGAGGCGGGGAAAGGAGGGCGGGCGTGGGTGTGGCGTCGGTCGGGGTGTGGCTCACCGGCCGGGCGGCCGGGGGCGCGGGCGGGGGATACGTGTACTCCTGGCTGGTGCCCGACGACGGGCGGCGCGGCTGGATGCTGTTCGTCCCGGCGGAGCGGGTCTTCCGGGAGTGCGACGGGACGGGGGCCGTCCCCGGGGACGGCATGGAGGTCCACGTCGGGCTGTCCGAGGAGGAGGCCGAACGCGAGCAGGCCCGGTGGGAGGACAGGCCGGAGTGGCGGGTGATGGTGACGGCGGCCGTCGGCGTCTGGCGGAGGTTCCGGGCGGACGGGGAGCCGCCGGAGACCGCCCACCGCACGTTCTGGTGAGCCCGCCGAGCCCGCGAGCTCGGCGAAACGGGCCCGGGGGACCCCGCCCGGAGAGCGGGCGGGGCCGACGCGGAATTGACCCACGATTTCGGTGCCCGAGTGGCCCGGGCCAGGGACCACTCCGGACCATAGGGTCGTGGACATGACGGAGAAGACAACCACCGGTCCCCATCCCACGGCCCCCCGCCAGGCGCTGCTGACCCGCGGTGCGGACGCCGAGACCTGCGCGGACCCGAGCAGTGTGATGACCCTGCTGGGCGAGTCGGACGGCACCGGCGGCTTCACGAGTTACCGGTCAGCCTTCGCCGAGGGCACCGTGGGGGCACCGGCCCACTTCCACACCAGGGCGACGGAGTTGTTCTTCGTACTCGGCGGAGCCCTGCGGGTGCTGGTGGGGGAGGAGGTCACCGTCCTGGGCGAGGGCGACTTCCTGGCGGTGCCGCCGCACACGCCGCACGCCTTCGCCGCGGCGCCCGGCGCCGGGGCGGACGTGCTGTTCGTCTTCACCCCCGGCCTGGGACGGTTCGACTACCTGCGGCTGCTGGGCCGGGTGCTGCGCGGCGAGGCGGACCCGAAGGAGATCGCCGAGTCCGCGGAGCGCTTCGACAACCACTACGTCGACAGCCCGGTGTGGCGTACCGCGCTGGAGGGCGCGGTGTGACCGGCTCCCCCGGCACCTGCCCGGGTGGTCCGGCCCACCTGGAGTGGTGGGCGAATCCCCTGACCTGCCTGGCCCGTGTCCCCGTCGGCGTCACGGTCACCGCCGACGGCGTCCGGTACGCGGCCCTGCCGCCCGCGCGTGGCCCGGCGGACGACCCGGCGGACGACGAGGTCCTCGGAATCCTCGTCGAAGCCGGCGACCCGGTCCTCACGCTCCGCTCCGCGGACGGCTCGACCGAGCCGGTCACCGTGGAGCGCACCGGGGAGCCGGGGCGCCTGCGGCTGACCGCCTGCCGGGAAGCCGGCGGGTGACGGCCTCACTCAGGGCCGGTGGAAGAGGGCGAGCACGGTGTCGAGCCGCGCCGTCCAGGTGTCCAGTTCGGCGCCGTGTGGCGTGGTGACCCGGCAGGAGTAGGTGTTGGCGTCGTCCAGCGTGACCGTCACCGTCAGCCCGCCGCGGTCGTCCCGGACGTACCGGGCGGTGCGGATCTCGTGCCAGGAGAAGTCGACGCCCAGGCCCTTCACGCTGAAGGAGACCCCGTCGGCGTCCGCGACGATGTCGCTCCGGCGGTCCGTGGCGAGGAACTCGGCCTGCGGCGGCGGAGGTGTGGCCTGGGTGGGGAGGTCGGTCACGGACGGGTACGCACCGGGCCGGCCGGCGGGCTGCGGCGGGACGGCGAGGGCGGTGGGAACGGTGGGCGCGGCGGAGACGGCGGAAAGGGGCGCCGGGACGGCGGCAACGGCCGGGACGGCGGAGAGAGTAAGGGCGGCGGGCAGCTCCGCCGCGTCCGGCTCCTCCGTGAACCAGTCGAGCAGCAGGCCGGTGCCCGGCCGGTCCTCCGGGTCCTTCGCCAGACAGGCGGCCACCACCGGCCGCAGCCCCTCGGGGACGGCGGAGACGTCCGCGCCGTGGTGCGCCGACCGGTACAGCAGTGCCGACGGACTGCCCTCGCCGAACGCGCTGCCGCCGGCCGCCGACACGAGGACCGCGCCCAGCGCGAACACGTCCGCCGCACTGGTCACCGCGTGCCCCCGGGCCTGTTCGGGAGCCAGGAACCCCGGGGTGCCGTACGCGGCGCCCGCGGCGTTGGGCCGGGTGCTCCCGACCGCCCGCGCGATGCCGAAGTCCAGGACCCGCGGGCCGTCCTCGGCCATGACGATGTTGCCGGGCTTGAGGTCCCGGTGGACGAGTCCGCAGGCGTGTATGGCCTGGAGCGCCTCGGCGAGCGAGGCGCCGAGGCGGCGCAGGGCGGCCTCGTCCATCGGGCCCTCGGCGGCGAGGAGCTGGGAGAGGGTCGGGCCGGGCACGTAGGCGGTGGCGAGCCAGGGGGGCTCGGCGTCCGGGTCGGCGTCGACGACGGGCGCGGTGTGGAAGCCGCCCACCTTCCGGGCGGCCTCTATCTCCGCGTGGAAGCGCTCCCGGAACGCCGGGTCCGAGGCGAGCTCCGGTTTGGCCACCTTGACGGCCACGGCCCTCCCGCCGCGCGAGCGTGCCAGGTACACCGTGCCCATGCCGCCCTCACCGAGCTTGCGTTCGACGGCGTACGTGCCGATCCGATCCAACCCCGCCCCCAGGACTCACCAACCCGCGGGCCAGTATGGTCCCGTGGTGTCTCCCGTACGGAGACCGGGGTCGGCGGCGCAACCGTCATGTGATCTGCCGGTCCGTCAGCCGGCCGCCTGCCGGGCCGTCAGTCCGCGGCCGGGGCGAAGCGGGCGGTCAGGTCGGCGGCCGCGAGCAGCCGGACGTCCGGACCGAGCCCGGCGTCCAGCGGGCCGGGGAAGAGCCGGTACAGCTCGCCGCGTTCCCACCGGGCCGGCAGGTCGCCGTCGACGAGCGCGGCGAAGCGGCCGTCCGCGCCGAGTTCCCCGGCGAGCGCCCCGCTGATCTCCTTCGCCGTCCCCGTGCGCAGCTCGTCGTGGCCCCACCCCTCCAGCACCCGGGCGGCGAAGCGCTCGGCGGACTCCCGGCCGCCGCGCCGGTAGCGGGCCGCGGAGCGCCCGTCGCACGCGCGGACCCACACCTGTGCGGAACCGGCGGCCGCCAGCCGGGCCGCGAGGTCCCACACGGTGGCGCGGGTGCCGGGCGTGAAGTGGACGGTCAGGTCGGCGGCGAGCCGGCCCAGCCGGCCGCGGTGGCGGTACACGTTGTGCAGGCCGCCGGCGACCGACAGGTTGGTGTCCGTCCACAGCGCGGTGCGTTCCGCCAGGTCCAGGACCATGGGCAGGCACACGCGGGCGTGTCCGGCCAGGTCGAAGCGCTGCCGCACCCGCCGCGGGTCGTACTGCCGGGACCGGCCGCCCGACCGTGCCCCGCTCGCCCGTGCTCCGTCTGCTCCCGTTCCGTCCGCTCCCGTTCCGTCCGGCCGTATGACGCCCGCGAAGGCGTCGGACAGCTCGTCGAACGGCACGTCGTTGTAGCTGAGGACGACCATCACGGCGTACCGGGCCCCGGCCCGGGCCAGCAGCGCCGGGTCCAGGTCGACGAACTCCGTCGCGCCGCGCGGCGGCGGGGCGGAGGTGTAGTCGCCGGAGTGGACGGCGGCGCGGCCGGCGAAGGCCAGACGGGTGTAGTCGCACAGGCCGGTGAAGCGCCACTCGGCGTCGTACAGCGCCACCGACAGGTCCAGGTCGACGCGCTGTCCCCGGGGCTCCGTCCAGTGCAGGAACAGCCGCAGCGGACCGTCGCCGCCGGGCAGCGGCCGGCGGCTGCCGCGTGGCACGGCGACCAGCGCCCGGGCCGCCGCCCGTTCGGCGAACGGCACCACCAGGTCGGCCAGCGCGGCGTCCAGGACGGCCGTACCATCCGGGCCGTCCTCCGTCTCGCCCCCCGACTCGGCCGCGCGGCGCAGCAGTTCGGCCTCCAGCGCCGCGCACACCGCGGCGGCCGCGGCGGGCGGCACCGGCGGCGCGTGGTCGTCGGTGCCGTGGGCCAGGGCGATCGTGCCGCGCGGGAAGAACACCCGGCGCTCGCCCGCCTCGTGCGGGACGCGCAGCCGCCCCCACGCCCCCAGCAGCGGCCCGGGACCGACCCGGCGCAGGGCGGCCGGCAGGGCGTCGAGCAGACCGGGCGGGACGTCGTCGGCCCCGGTCCACAGGCTGTGGACGCGCAGCAGCCGGTGCAGCCGCCGCACCAGTTCGCCGGGGCGGCGCAGCAGCAGCGTGGTGGCGCCCGCGGTGTCCCCGGCGCCGAGCAGCCGCTCGGTCTCGGAGGCGAAGGTCCGTATCGCCGGGCGGACGGCCCCGCCGGGGCGGCCGGAGACCAGCCGCACCCGCTCGCCGAGCCCGGCGGCGGCGTCCAGCAGCCACTCGTTCCGCTCGCCGGACAGGTCCGTGCCGCGCACGACGGCGAACGCCACGGCGGCGCGCGGGAAACGGGCCCGGTACTCGAAGGGGTGCAGCACCTCGCCCGCCCGCTGCCACGCCTGCCGGCGGCGGAGCATGTCCTCGGCCACCGACTCGGGCGGCAGGGCGTCGAGCACCCCGAGCAGCTCCCGGCGCAGGGCGCGCGGCAGCGACCGCAGCCGGGGCGGGTCCAGCAGGTCGGGCTCGCCGCCGGAGTACGCCCACAGCAGGCGCAGTACGTCGGTGGCCGTGTCCAGGTGGGCGGGCAGCAGCGTCCGTGCGGCCGGCGCGGTGGCCTCCCGGCGCAGCAGGGCGGCCAGCACCGCCGCCCTGGTCTCGCGCACCGGGATCTCCGCCGGCAGCCAGTCCAGGCCGGGGTCGGCGTGCGGCAGTACGGCGGCCAGGTCCGCGCGGTCCCGCGGCGACAGCGGGGTGCGGCGGGCCAGCAGGTCGGCCAGCACCGCCGCCGCGCCGTCCCGCGGACCGGCGCCCGCGCCGAGCCGCAGCGGGCGCAGCGGCGCCGGGGGCCCGCTCTCCCGCACCACCGCCGTCCGGCCGTTCCCGGCGGCGGGGCGGGAGCGTTCGGCCGGCTCCGGCTCCGGCTCCCGGTCCGGCCGCCCGGGGTCGTCCGGGTGGGCGCCGCACACCGGGCAGCGGAAGCGGCGCCAGGCGTCCGGGGCGTCCGGCTCGTCCCGGCCGGTCCCGGCCAGGCAGGTCGAGCACACCAGGTGGGCGCACGGCGCGAGCGCGCCGATGTCGCCGGTGCGGCCGCACGCCAGGCACGGCTGGTGCGGCTGGCTGAGGAGGAAGGCCAGGATGCGCTCGCTGTAGAGGCTGTGCGCGTGGTCCGGCACGGCGTCGGGGAAGCCGCGGAACAGCGGTTCGTGGCGGCGGTCGGCGCCCAGCAGCGCGTCGATCCGGCCGAGCAGGCGGATGCCCTGTCCGGCGAGGCCGGCCGGGGGCAGGGCGGCGAGCGCGCGGCGCAGCGGGGCCGTCAGGACGTGGCCGCGTCCGGCGAGGTCGGCCTCCAGAGCCGTCAGCCCGGCGGCGTTGCGCTCGGCGTCGCGCTCCGCGTCCGGCCCGGCGCTCGTTCCGCCGTCCGCCGGTGCCGCGACGTACACGGCGGACAGGCGCCGCAGCAGCACGCCTTCGAGGTCGTCCGCGGCCGTGGCCGTGGTGACGCCGGTACGGTCGGCGGCACGCGCGGTCGCCATGTCCACACCCCCAGGGAAGCGATGCCGGGCGGCGGACACCGCCCGGTGCACAGAACGCGCGGGGGCGGGAAGTGGGCGCGCTGGGGAATCTCGGAGAAGAGAATGAGAAGGAAGCACGCCGCGGAGCCGCCCCCGCGCCGGGTCATCCTAGAAGGCCGGTCCGACGGGCGGCGACCGCTTTTGCCGGGCGCGGACCCGAGGGCACGGACCCAGGGGCACGGACCGTGGCCGTCCGCCGTCTTCCTCCTTCCGTCACTCCTCCCGTTCCGCCGCCTCGGCGACGCGCTTGATGTTCGCCAGGCGCCGGTCCCAGTCGGCCGCGAGCGCGCCCATCCACCGCGCCGTCGCGTCCAGCGCGGCGGGCCGCACCGCGTACCGCACCTCGCGCCCGACCCGGCTGCCGGAGACCAGCCCGGCGGCGTCCAGCACGGTGAGGTGCTTGACCACCGCCTGCCGCGACACGGGCAGCCGCCCGGCGAGTTCCGTCGCGGTGGCCTCGCCCCGCTCGGCGAGCAGGTCGAGCAGCCGGCGCCGGGTCGGATCGGCCAGTGCGCCGAGGACGCTGTCGACGGCCTCGGCGGGACCGGGGTGCTCCTCCGTCATGCGGCGGGCTGTTCGGCGCGCTTCCTGAGCGCGTCGAGCTCCAGCGGCCAGCCCTCGCTGTGGTCCTTCAGGTTCTGACTGCGCAGTTCCGCGGATCCGGCCAGTGCCGCGAACCCGCTCTCGACGACGCGCAGCCGCGTCCGGTCGCCTTCCCCGGTCAGCGTGAACTCCACGAGGGTGCTGTTGTCCTCGCGCAGTTCCTCCCCGGGGAACGCGCTGGTCCAGCGGTACGCCAGATACGTCGGCGGTTCCACCTTCTCCACGCGCACCGGGAAGTCGCCGTGCTCGGCGTTCCTCGCCACCATCGACTCGCCCTCCCTGGCCACGGTGCCGGGCAGGCTCGCCTTGTCGGCCACCCAGAAACCGGGCTGGGCCACCAGCGACCAGACCCGCTCCAGGGGGGCCGCGATCAGGGTCTCGCGTTCGATCCGGTCCTCGCTCATGGGAACTCCTCCATCGTCGTCGTGTCGTGCAACCCCAGAGTTGCACATGGGTGCCGCATGTGCAACTCATTGGTTGCGAATGAAGAGGGTGCCCCGCCGGAGCGCGGCCCGGGTCAACCCGTCAGCCGGGCCGTCCACACCTCCTCGCAGGGCCAGTTGCGCGCCCAGCCGGCGGAGACCTCGGGGTAGTCCCGGTGCGCGTCGCGCGGTGCGCGGAGCTCGGTCAGGCTCTCGACGGTGAAGCCGCTCCCGCGCAGCACGCGGATCATCTCCCCGTGCGGGAGTACGAACTCCACGCGCCCGCCCCGCTCCAGCCGCCCCGGGCCGCCGGCGTCGAACTGCGGGCGGCGCAGGAAGGCGGACGCCTGCTCCCCGTCGGAGGCGCACAGCGCGTACAGCGGCGAGTAGCGCAGGAAGACCAGCAGGCCGCCGGGCACCAGCAGCCGGGCGGCCTCCGGGATCCAGCGGCGGGGATCGCACCACAGCGAGGCGCCGTACTCGCTGACGGCCAGGTCGAACGAGCCGTCACGGCACGGGACGCGCTCGGCGTCGGCGAGGAGCAGGGGGAAGCCGAGGCCGAACTCGGCCTGCATGGCGCGTGCGGTGGCGAGCTGCTCGCGGGAGAGGTCGACACCGACCGGGCGGGCGCCGGCCCGGGCCAGCCGGGCGGAGACGTAGGCGGTGCCGCAGCCCAGCTCGATCACCCGCCGTCCGGCCAGGTCGGCGGGCAGGAGGGCGAGTTCCGATTCGGGGGTGCCCCACAGGCCCCAGCCCGGTTCGGGGCCGGACCAGTGGGCGCGGGCGAGCGGGCCGTGCGCGGCGGCGGCCTCCTCGTCCCAGTAGCGCCGGTTCAGCCGTAAGTGGGCGGGGGGTTCGACGTGCGTGCCGGAAGCCGTCATGCCGGTATTGGACCCGGACCTGATCCGCACCCGCAACGGCTTTCCCCGGCGTGTGGAGAGGAAGCGCCCGCCGCTGCTCCCCTTCGGTCTGTTCAGTTGCCCTGGAGATCACCGACCGCACTCTGGGCGGCCATGACGGCCTCGGTCAGCCGCCCGGCCGCACGTCCCTGCCGTATGGCCTGCGCCAGCCATTCGTCGAGCTCCCGCTCTCCGGAGGCGGCCGACTTCTTCGCGGCTCGCATGACCTTGGCGAACACCTCGTCGCCCGGAGGCGTCGCGGTCCCGGAGTATGCGTCGATGCGTCCGACGACAGTGGTCAGGGGGGACCGCAGGGTGTCGTTCCTGGCGGCCACGGCCTCGATCAGGTCGCGTCGGCGGAGCAGGGGCTTGAGGCTGTCGTGGGTGACAGGTCCCTGGGCGAGGTCGAGGACGAGCAGGAGGGTGTCCGTGAGATGCCGTGCCAGCTCGTTGAGCTTCTCCCGCCGGGAGTTGCGCCGGTGGGTCCGGAGATTCCACAGGAAACCGAGCAGGCCGAGGAAGACGGTGGGGATGCCGATCCACAGGGTGACGACGGCCTGGGGAGGCAGGGAGGTGGCCGCGTCGTGGAGCTCCTGGGGTGGCGGGGGAGTGAGGGAGTACATCGTTCCGTTCCGGATCGGGTGTCCGTCGGCTCGGCGGACGACGGAGAAGGACGAGAGGAGACGTACGGAGCCTCGGGCCGGGGACGGCCGCGGTGTTCGCCGGGCGCGCCGGCGGAAGAGCTCAGACCGGCTGCCGACTGTTCTCGGGAACTCCGGCGAGACGGGCGAGCTCGGCGGGATCGGTCACCAGGAACCGGCGGTAACTGCTGACGACCACGTGCCCGGCCCGCAGCACGGAGACGGCGTTCTCGACGGTGGACCGGCTGACCAGCAGCGCGTCGGCGAGATCCGTCTGCCGCGGGCCGGCGATCTGGACCGTCCCGTCCGGGTGCCTCGTACCGACGGTGGCGGCGAGATGGTGCAGGAGTGCACTCACCCGTGTGAGGGGCGGCCGGGTCACGGTGCAGTACACCGCCTCGTCGGTCCGGTTGCGCTCCTCGAGGCTGAGCAGCAGCGCCTGCCGCCCCGCGCCGCGGTTGCGTGTGAGCAACCGGTGCATTCGCTCGATGTCGTACGCCAGTACCCAGGTCTCGTCCAGGCAGACAGTCTCCACCGACGAACGAGGATCGAGGAGTTTGACCTCGCCGAGGAGCTGCCCCGCCCCGCGGAAGCGAACGATCTGGGTGTCCCGGGGGCCGTAGGGATGGCGCTTCTGGGCGACACAGCCCTTCAGCACGACGAAGACGGTTCCGTCCTCGGGACCGAGGGGCAGTTCCGTGAGCCTGGTGTAACGGACGGGGTAGAGCCGGACGCCGGAGCCCTGACCGGTGACGAAGAGTGGCCAGAGCGGGTCGGGGAGGTGGCCCAGAAAGCTGTTGTCGGGCATCGGCTGCCGGCGGTGGAGCACATCGGCGAGGTTGAGCGAGTCGATCCTGGGGAGTTGGTCGGTCACTCGCCGGCCCTCATATCTGCCGGGGTGCCCCTGCCGTGCTCCCCGCTGCCGGCGGAGGCGGGCAGGGGAACGGCGCGGTGTGCCGTTCCCCGCCGGGAGGGGGGCGGGGCGGTGGGATCGGCCGACGTGGTGACGCACCGGGGAGTGCGTATGGCGGCGCCTGGCCGGGCGGCGGGGGCCATGGGTGGTCTGAGCTCCTCTTGGACGGGCGGACAGAGAACGGTGACGGGTCCGGGCCTGCCCATCGCGGCGGTTGCCCCCGACTGGTGATCGGACGACGACGGGGCAGGTGGTGGAAGAACATTACCCCGTTCCCCTCCGGGAACCACAGCTGTTCGTGACCAGGTCGCCGGGGCTGGTCAACCCGCGCCGCCGGGAATGACGGACCCTGCTGGAAGAATCCCTTCCGGCGGGGACAACGTCTTCGCAGAAGAAAAAGGAACGCTTCATTCCGCTTGTTGTGAGACTTGGAAGGAGATGCGAAATCTCCTTTCAGGGTGCGGTGGACCGGCGTTTTTCTCCGGAGTGCCCAGAGGTGGGTGCGGCCGCCTCGGTCTGTTCATCTGAGCGACAGCCGAGAGCCTCCCCGCGATGCACGGAAAAGGCCGGAGGATCCGGGGCACCACCCCGCGGATCCTCCGGCCGAACAGGTCCGGACCCGTCAAGGCTCAGACCGAAGAGCAAACTAACACCGCTGGAGAGGGTGAGGGGGCGGTCACTCTGTGGAGTCCTCCCAAAACCCTTTGAGCGGGGAATGTGGGACCTTCTTGCCGGTGGATCACGACCGGCGTGCTCGGTTGAGCGGCTCGGGCGCGAAAGTTTCGCTCATTCACTCGCCCCGGGAAGGCGAATGCGGGGGTGTCGAGGCATCACCTTCCGCAGTGTCCGGTGTTCCGGCCGTCACGGCGGCTGGCCTCCGGTGGCCGGATGCGCCTGCCGTATGCCCTTCCCCGCCAGTGTTCGGAGGACTCCGCTGTGGGACCCGGACAAGGGTACGGTCCGTGGTCGTGGAGTCACGACCGGCCTGTCTCCGGCCGTCGCCGAGGCCGGGGCGCGGTCGCCTTCCGGAAGGTGGGCGAAAATTATCGGAGGGTGATTCCCCTCTTGTCTCCCGGCTCCGGAGGGGTCCTGTGCCGGGTTTTATGTCTTGATTTCTATCGCAAATAATGGACGGGTGAGTGCGGCGCTTCGATGAAAGCGCTCTCAATGTTCGCTTGTAATGGGAGGCGGTCTTCGCTCTCTGGTTTATGACTTCGCGAGGGTGTCCTCGTGCCTCTTTTCCGTCTGGAAGGCCGAAGGGGGTTCGGGGCCGGAATCCCCTCCGTCGGGAAGTCGTCCGGGGGTGTCCGCGCCGCGGTTCCTCTGTTGCCGGGCCTCTGGTCGGCCGCACGTATGAGCGCTACGTTACCGACGGTAAGTTACCCGTCGGTCAGACTCCGGGAGCGCGCCATGCCGACAGCGACGCCAGCCCACCGCACCGTCTCCCACCGACCCGCCCCGCGCCGCCGCCGTTCCGCCGCGCTCGCAGGCTGCGCCGCCCTGGCACTGACGGCCATGGCGGCCACGGCCGTCACCCCCGCGGCGGCGGCGCCGGCGCCGGCGCCCGCGGACACCGGAAGCGCCGGAAGTGCCAGGAGCACACAGACCGGAAGCGCACAGACCGGGAGCACGGACGGCCTGCGGGAAGTGCTGTTCGTCGGCAACAACTGGGACGGCACCGCCGACGTCCTCGCCGCCACCGGCGACCACGCGCGGATCGGCCGCCTCGACGTCGTCCCCGACCGGAAGCAGCGGCTGCGGGAGATCCACCTCAACCCGGTGCGGCTCGCCTTCTTCCTGGGCATCCGCGCGACCGTCGGCGAGGGACACGATCAGTACGTCGACGACATGTACTCCACCCCCGACGGCTCGGCCGTCGTCGTCTCCCGACCGAGCTTCGCGGACGTGGTCTCCATCGACCTGGCGACCGGGGAGATCAACTGGCGTTTCCCCGTCTCGGGCTTCCGCGCCGACCACATGGCGGTCTCCCCGGACGGCGGGCGCGTCGCGGTGTCGGCCTCGACCTCCAACACCGTGCACGTCCTGGACATCGTCACGGGGAAGGAGGTCGGCTCGTTCACGACGGGCGACAAGCCGCACGAGAACGTCTTCACCGACGGCGGCCGGTACCTGTGGAACATGTCGATCGGCGAGGTCAACAACGTCCTCGACGCGCCCTGGCTCGACTGGACCAAGGGCGACCGGCGCATCACCGTCGTCGACGCGCGCACCTTCGGGCAGGTGCGGGTCGTCGACATGCGGGAGCGGCTGGACGCCTTCGGCCGCAAGGACCTCTCCGACGCGGTGCGGCCCGTGGTCTTCACGCCCGACGAGTCGAGGCTGTACTTCCAGGTGTCGTTCTTCAACGGCTTCCTGGAGTACGACATGGCCGCGGACCGGATCACCCGTCTCAAGGAGCTCCCGAAGAACCCGGACACCGACGAGGACCGCACCACCTGGGTCAACGACTCCCGCCACCACGGCATGTCGATGAACCCGGAGGGCACGAGGCTGTGCGTCGCCGGGACGATGGACGACTACGCCACCGTCGTCGACCGCGCCACGCTGCGGGAGGGCCCGCTGGTGCCGGTCGCCAAGCCGTACTGGGCGACGGTGAGCGGCGACGGGAAGCACTGCGTGGTCTCCGAGAGCGGCTCCGACAAGGTCACCGCCATCGACTTCGCCACCGGCCGCAAGGTGGTCTCGGTGCCCGTGGGCGACCACCCGCAGCGGGTGCGGCTGGGGCACGTACCGGCGGGCTGGACGGGTCCCTCGGTGGGCTGAGCCGCCACCCGCCCCTCCTGCCGTCGGCCGCCCGGCCACCACCGGATTCCGGGGCGCACGGGAGCGCGGGGATGTGCGGCGGCCGGAATGGCCTCGCGGGACGGCCTTCCCTGTGTGAGGCTGACCGCTGCAGTCCTTCGCCCTTGAGAGGTCCACATGCCGGAGAACCAGGCCGATCGTCAGGCCGACACCCAGGCCGATCCCGAAACCGAGACCGAGACCGGGAGCGGGACCGAGAACCAGAACGCGGACGACACCGAGAACGAGGTCAAGCGGAAGTTCAGGGAGGCGCTGGAGCGCAAGAAGCAGACCGGCCAGGAGCGCCGGTCGCACGAGGAGAGCCGCTCGAAGGCGGGCGGAGCGCGCCGCGAGGCCGGCCGGAAGCGGAACTTCCGCCGCAAGGCCGGCTGACGACGACCGCGCGCCGGGCCCCGGTTCCCGCTCGGGCCCGGCGCCGGTGACGTCCGGTGCCGGGCCCCTTGCGTTCTGCAGTAGAGGCCCAGTATGGATGTTGGTGGCGTATCCTTCTATGTGTATCACCAACATCCATGGAGGCTCTCATGTCCGTGACCCAGATCGATCTCGATGACGACGCTCTGGAACGCGCCATGGCCCTGGCCAAGGTGAGGACCAAGAAGGAGGCGGTCAATCTGGCTCTCAACTTCTATGCCGAGCAGCAGGAGCGCGCCGCGCGTATCAATCGGCACTTCGAGCGCGCACGCGAGTGGGGAGCCGTCGAGGACGCCGAGCGTCTGCACGAAGCGGAGAAGCGCAACCGGTGATCTACCTGCTCGACACGTCCGGTCTCGTCCGGTTGCTCAACGAACCCAAACTGAAGTCGTCGTGGTACGACGCGATCAATGCCGGGAGTATCGCCTCCTGTTATCCGCAGCGCGCGGAGTTCCTGTACAGCGCCCGGAACCGGCGCGAGTACGACGAGATCGCGGAGATGTTCGCGGACATCTATCCCGATGTGTCGGTGCCGAAGAACGCAGGACGCTGGATCGGCGCCGTGCAACACCGCATGGCCCGAGCCGGTGAACACCGCAGCGCCTCGGCGGTGGATCTGGTCATCGCCGCCACGGCCGCTCACCACGGGTTGACCGTCCTCCATGACGACGCCGACTACCGTGTCGTCGCGCGGCACACGGCCGACCTGGACGAGCACAGCGTCCGGGATGTCTTCTGAGGCTGCTCGCCACCACACTCGGCGGGCTGCCGGCCCTCTTGATCAGCGTGATGCAGGTCCCCGGCGCTGCTCAACGGCACGTTTCCTCGCCGCCCCCGGTTCCTGGTCGGCGTGGCGCAGTTCGAGGACTTCACCCTCCGCTCCGATCCCGATCTCCGGTGTGATCCTGACGTCGAAGGAGTCTTCTGAGATGTCGAGGAGCATGGCGAGGTAATCGCGGACCATGGTCTCGGCGTCGAGAAGTGTCCTGGACTGGGTGACGCCAATGCCGTCGATGTGGAGTTCCCAGCCGTGCTTCCAGCGCTTGGCGACGGTCTCGTATGTCGTGCGAGTCACTTCGTCCACCCCTCCGGCAGGCACACAAGCTTCGCTCTCGCATCGTCGACAACCCCGGGCGGAATCTCGGCGTGCCGAGGGACCTGCCCCATGAGTCGCGCCCGCGCGGGACGGCGGTTCACACCCGGGGAAAGCGGGCCTGGAGGTCCCAGACCACGGGGTTGTCGGCCAGCTCCTCGTGCAGGTCGGCGAGGTCGGCGAGCAGGTCGTGCAGGAAGTCGCGGGCCTCACGGCGCAGCGCGCCGTGGTTGACCGTCAGCGGCGGCTCGTCGGCGGACAGCCAGTCGGCGGTGATGTCCACCCAGCCGAAGCGGCGGGTGAAGCGCAGGTTGTCGGCCGACTCCACGAAGTCCAGCTCGGCGTGCTGGGGACGGGAGGCACGGCTGCCGAGCGGGTCGCGGTCGAGGCGCTCGGCGATGTCGCACAGCGCCCAGGCGAAGTCGAGCACCGGCACCGTCCCCCGGGCGGTGGACAGCTCCCGGTCGGTGTCGGTGTCCGCGAGGTAGACGTCGCCGCAGAACAGGTCGTACCGCAGCGCCCGTACGTCCGCGGTGCGGTAGTCGGTCTGCGGGGGGTCGGGGAAGCGGGTCGAGAGGGCGTAGCCGATGTCGAGCACGGGAGCGATGGTGGCACGCCGGGGGAGGGGAGGGCGCGGCGGCGCCCGGTCACTCCCGGTCGCCGCCGGAGCCGTCCGCCGCCGGCGGCTGCTCGACCACGAACGTGCCCTTGCCGTGCACGGTGACGATCAGTCCCCGCTCGCGCAGAAGCGCGGTAGCGCGCCGGACCGTCATGTAGGCGACCCCGTACTCCTCGGCGAGGGTGCGTTCGGCGGGCAGTCGGGCGCCGGGCCGCAGCTCACCGGCTGCGACACGTGCCGTGATGTGGTCCGCCAGGGCGACGTAGACGAGTTGCGGCCCCTGCGGGTCGAAGTCGGGTACCTGGCCGTGTTCACTCACATGGGCAACGTAAAGCAGCCATGACCTGCATAAACGACTAGATAGCTATGTATAGCTCTGTATGGCTTATAGAGTGTGTCAGTACAGGACCCCCGCGGCCGGTGGCGCCCGGCCCGGGGGCGTGGCCAACGCTGTGAAGGAGCGTCGACGTGGGTGAGCTTATCCGTTGCTGTCTCGGGTGGGTCAGGGCTGTGGTGTGGCCGCCGGGCGGTGGGCGGCACCGGGCCGGTGGGGGCGGTGTGCCGTCGTGTGCGGCCGGGGTGGGGGCGGCCCGCCCGGCGCCGATGTCGCGTCCGGTGGCGTGGCCGGAATCGGGGTCGGCGGGTGCGCCGTGGGTGTTGTGGGGGGTGAGCCGGGCGAGGCGGCGGGCGGGGATGCGGATCTTCCTGACCGGTGCCGCGCTGCCGTTTCCGGTGCGGCGGTGGGGAGGGTGGCTGCGGGACGAGCCGCCCTACTGGGATCCCA
The DNA here is from genome assembly GCF_002794255.1 of Streptomyces carminius. Classification (GTDB taxonomy): domain Bacteria; phylum Actinomycetota; class Actinomycetes; order Streptomycetales; family Streptomycetaceae; genus Streptomyces; species Streptomyces carminius. Next base: position 55,252 of record NZ_PGGW01000040.1, on the reverse strand, counting down.
CGCCGCTGGTGCGACCGTATGTCGTCGCGCACGAGCAGGGCGAGCGGCGCCGGGCGCTGGCTCTGGCACTGGACGGGATCGACGTCGGCCCGCCGGTGATCCACGGGGTGCGGGTGGGGGCGGCGGCCCGGTGAGCGGGCGGCTGCTGCACTGCTGCCGGTGTGGGCGGCTGACGGACCGGCCGGTCCTGGTGGAGGTGATCGAGAGCGGTTCCGGTCCGGGCGGGCTGCTGTACGCCTGCCCGGCGCACGCCCGCTGGTTCGCCACCCGGCCGGGGGCGCCGAGCTGGATCGCCGAGGAGTTGCGGGCCCTGGCGGCGGAGAAGGGCTACCGCTCGGTGGCCTGCCGCCTGGGGCAGCACGCCACGTGCCGGGAGGACGCGGAGGCCGTACCGCCGTGCGAGGGCGTCACCGTCCTGCGCTGCACCTGCCCCTGTCACCCGGTGCCCGTCCCGCCGGGGTGACGTGAGCGGTGTCCGTGCCGCCCGCCGGGCTCCCCGGCGGGCGGCACGGACGCGGACACCGGGGGCGCCGGGGGTCACTGCCGGTAGCCGGTGAGGAAGCGGCCGATGCGGCTGATGGCCGCGTCGAGGTCGTCGGCGGCCGGCAGGGTGAGGATGCGGAAGTGGTCGGGGCGGGGCCAGTTGAAGCCGGTGCCCTGCACCACCTGGATCTTCTCGCGCAGCAGCAGGTCGAGGACGAACTTCTCGTCGTCGTGGATGCGGTGCACGGCCGGGTCCAGCCGGGGGAAGGCGTAGAGCGCACCCTTGGGCTTGACGCAGGAGACGCCGGGGATCTCGTTGAGCTTCTCCCAGGCCCGGTCGCGCTGCTCCCGCAGCCGCCCGCCGGGCAGCACCAGCTCCCGGACGCTCCGGGGACCGGCGAGGGCGGCCCGGACGGCGTACTGCCCCGGGGCGTTGGCGCACAGCCGCATCGAGGCGAGCATGCGCAGTCCTTCGAGGAAGTCGGCGGCGTGGTGCTTCGGGCCGGAGACCACCATCCACCCCGCGCGGTACCCGGCGACCCGGTAGGCCTTGGACAGACCGCTGAACGTCAGGCACAGCACGTCGGGGGCGACGGCGGCGGCCAGGTGGTGGACGTGGTCGTCGTAGAGGATCTGGTCGTAGATCTCGTCCGCGAACACCATGAGGTGGTGGCGGCGGGCGAGGTCGAGCATGCCCTCCAGGATCTCGCGCGGATAGACCGCCCCGGTGGGGTTGTTGGGGTTGATGATCACCAGGGCCCGAGTCCGGTCGGTGATCTTCGCGGCGAGGTCGTCGAGGTCGGGGAACCAGTCGGCGCCCTCGTCGCACAGGTAGTGCACGGGCCTGCCGCCCGCCAGGGTGGTGACCGCCGTCCACAGCGGGAAGTCGGGGGTGGGGATCAGCACCTCGTCGCCGTCGTCCACGAAGGCCTGGACCGCCATGGAGATCAGTTCGGAGACGCCGTTGCCCAGGTAGACGTCCGCCACGTCCACCTCGGCCAGCCCGCGCTCCCGGTAGTACCCGGCCACCGCCCGCCGGGCCGGCAGTATGCCGCGGGAGTCGGTGTAGCCGTGGGACTCGGCCAGGCCGCGGCTCACCTCCCGCACGATCTCCTCGGGCGCGTCGAAGCCGAACAGCGCCGGGTTGCCGGTGTTCAGCCGCAGCACGCTGTGCCCGGCGGCCTCCAGGGCGTCGGCGTGCTCGATGACCGGGCCGCGGATCTCGTAGCAGACCCCCGTCAGCTTGCTCGACTGCCTGAACTCCATGCGACGCGCTCCTGACCTCGTCCTGCCTCGGCTCTCACCCGTGCCCGGCAGCCTACTTGGTTTTTCCAAGTCTACGGTTGGAATTTCCAACTCTCACCTACACTGGCGGCATGCCGCGCCGAACCTACGATCAGTACTGCGCCGTCGCCCGGGCCCTGGACCGGGTGGGCGACAGATGGACCCTGCTGATCGTGCGGGAGCTGCTGGCGGGCCCGCGCCGCTACACCGACCTGCACGCCGACCTGCCCGGCGTGAGCACCGACGTCCTCGCCTCCCGGCTCAAGGACATGGAGAAGGACGGTCTGGCCGCCCGCCGCCGCCTCCCGGCGCCGAGCGCGTCCACCGTGTACGAGCTCACCGAACGCGGCCGCGAGCTGACCCCGGTGCTGGCCGCGCTGGCCGGCTGGGGCGCCGGCGAGCTGGCCGGACGCGGTCCCACCGACGCCGTACGGGCCCACTGGTTCGCCATTCCGCTGATGCGCCTCCTCGCCGACGCCGCCGCCCCCCGCGGCGGGGTGGCCGAGGTCGAGGTCGACGAAGGCGTCTTCCACCTGCGCCTCACGGCCGCCGGCCCCTCGTACGGGGACGGCCCGGCGCAGCGGGCGGATGTCCGCCTGGTGATGCGGACGGACACCTGCGTCGCCCTCGTGCAGGGGCGTCTGACCGTCCCGGAGGCGCTGGCGGCGGGCGCGGTCGAGGTCACGGGGGAGGGGGAGCTGGCCGGGGCGCTCCGCTCCCCGGCCGCGGCGGGGGCTACCGGTCGGTAATCCGGTGTCCGGGGTGGTACGCCGCCTGTCGGGAGCGCCCGCGGACCGCGCCGCCGTGCGAGGGCGTCACCGTCCTGTCTCCATTCCTGCTCCTGTCCCTGTTCCCGGCGCGGCGCCGAACAGGTCCGTCGAGGGGCGGCCCGCGTCCCGTGTTTCGTAACTCACGGTAATCGACAACAGAACGGTAAGGAAGTGGTAGAAGACTTGACCTGTTCTGCGCGCCGATCCTAGGGTTCGAGAACTTAAATCCCATGTGTAGACACGAAATGATCGGGAATCCACGCGGCCGCCACCGTCGCCGCCGCCCGGACCGATACGCGCGAGGCAGGAAGTCGATGCGGCCGTTACGGCGGGCCGCCCGGCCGCCGCTGCGGGCCTGCCGCCGGCGCACGCGTTTCTCCCCGGGATCTTCGGCATGGGGGAACACAGGTGAGAGGTCTCCGGGCATGGTCGCTCCCGGCCGCGGGCGGTTAGCCGCGCGACTGCCGTAGGGCGGCCCAATCGCCGTGCGGGGGAGGCCGATTCCGCGCAGCCCTTGCCTGTCCTGTCCACGCAGCCTTACGTCACTACTGAAATTCTCATAGCTCTTTCCGGAAGGTGCACGATGCAGAGAGCAGCGCTGGGGTCCACCACGGCGGGCCGCAAGGGATTCCGGCGGCACCGTGCCGTCACACTGACGGCGGCGGCCCTGGCCGCCTCGCTGGTGCTCACCGCCTGCGGCAGCGGCGGCTCCGACGAACCGGCCGGTGACGCCCTGGAGGTCTGGATCTACCAGGACGCCTCGATCAAGGTGCAGGAGGCCGCCGTCGATCGCTTCAACGAGAAGTCCGACGTCAAGGTCAAACTCGTTCCGGTGCCCGGTGAGAGTTACCAGGACAGGATGCGCACCGCCATGGGCACCTCCAACGCCCCCGACATCTTCTTCAACTGGGGCGGCGGCAGCATCCGCAGCTTCGTCGAGGAGGACATGCTGGTCGATCTCACCCCCGAGTTCGAGGCGGACGCCGATCTCAGCAGCGCGTTCATCCCCTCGATCCTGGAGTCCGCCAAGATCGACGGGAAGTACTACGGCGTCCCGATGCGCGGCATGCAGCCGGTGATCCTCTTCTACAACAAGGAAGTCTTCAAGAAGGCCGGCAACGAGCAGCCCCCGTCGGACTGGAAAGAGCTCCTGACGCTGATCGACGTCTTCAAGGAGCAGGGCGTCACCCCCTTCGCGCTGGCCGGCACCGACGCCTGGACCGAACTGATGTGGGTCGAGTACCTGCTGGACCGCATCGGCGGCGCCGAGGTCTTCAACAAGATCCGCAGCGGCGACTCCGAGGCCTGGGGCGACCCGGCCGTCCTGAAGACCGCCGAGACCATCCGCGACCTGGTGGACCGCGGCGCGTTCGGCAACACCTTCCAGTCCGTCGACTACACCTCCGACGGCGCCTCCACGCTCTTCGCCAAGGGCAAGGCCGCCATGCACCTGATGGGCAGCTGGGAGTACTCCAACCAGCAGACCAACCAGCCGGACTTCGCGGAGAAGGGCCTGGACTGGGTCACCTTCCCCGAGTTCCCCGGAGGAAAGGGCTCCACCGGGAACGTGGTGGGCAACCCGGCCAACTTCTGGTCGATCAACTCCAAGCTGGAGGGCAAGGAGCGCGAGGCGGCCATCGAGTTCGTCAAGACCGCCGCCGACGAGGAGTACGTCGAGGAGATGGTGGACAACGGGGAGGTTCCCGCCACCACCAACGCCGAGAACATGCTCATCGGGCACCCCGCCCCGGGCTACGCGCTCTTCCAGTACGACCTGGTGCGCGACGCCTCGTCCTTCACCCTCTCCTGGGACCAGGCGCTGCCCGCCCAGCAGGCCACGCCGATGCTGACCAACATCCAGAAGCTGTTCAACAAGCAGCTCAGCCCCGAGGAGTTCGTCGAGGAGATGAAGTCCCTCAAGTGAGGCGGAACCAGTGAGGCGGACGGCGGCCTGACCGCCGCTCGTCCGACGCGTGCGGGCCGGCCCGGGGCACTGTCCCGGGCCGGCCCGCACGCACATGCGCCCGGCACGGGGCGGGGGCGGAACGCGGGAGGGCGCCCGGCACCGCGTGTGCGGTACCGGGCGCCCTCCCGTGCGGCGCCCGTGCGGCGCCGGGTGTCCGTCAGACGCCGACGCCGAAGTCCTGGGCGATGCCCGCCAGGCCCGAGGCGTAGCCCTGGCCGACGGCGCGGAACTTCCACTCCGCGCCGTGCCGGTACAGCTCGCCGAAGACCATGGCGGTCTCGGTGGCCGCGTCCTCGCTCAGGTCGTAGCGGGCGATCTCGGTGCCGCCGGCCTGGTTGAGGATGCGGATGTAGGCGTTGCGCACCTGGCCGAAGTTCTGGCTGCGGGTCTCGGCGTCGTAGATCGACACCGGGAAGACGATCTTGTCGATGTCGGCGGGCAGCGCCGCCAGGTTGACGTTGATCTGCTCGTCGTCGCCCTCGCCCTCACCCGTGCGGTTGTCACCGGTGTGGACGATCGACTGGTCCGGGGTGGCCTTGTTGTTGAAGAAGACGAAGTGCTGCTCCGAGTAGACCTGGCCGCCCGGGTTCACCGCGATGGCGCTGGCATCGAGGTCGAAGTCGGTGCCGGTGGTCGTACGGACGTCCCAGCCGAGGCCGACCGTCACGGCGGTCAGGCCGGGGGCCTCCTTGGTGAGCGAGACGTTGCCGCCCTTGGACAGGCTTACAGCCATGGGGATGCCCTTCTGTGCTGTTTCACTATCTGGTGGCCCTGGGCCTGGACCGGCCCGGATGCATGGTTCGTTGTCTACCCTCTCCAACGCCGTCGGCCGGTGAAGGGGTTCCACGATTCTTTACCTTCTTTGCCGGCCTCGCGGGGAGGCGCGGAACCGGTGTGGCGGAAAACGCCGTGACGCCGGACCCGATGGGCGGGATCATGGGAGGCATGCCCGGGCCCTATCTCATACGCGGCTCGGTCTCCCTGCCGGAGGCCGAGCTCGTCTGGCGTTTCTCCCGCTCCTCCGGGCCCGGCGGCCAGCACGTCAACACCTCGGACAGCCGGGCCGAGCTGCGCTTCGACCTCGCGGGCACCGAGGCGCTGCCCCCGGTGTGGAAGGAACGCGCGCTGGAGAGGCTCGCGGGCCGGCTGGTGGACGGGGTGCTCGTCGTACGGGCCGGGGAGCACCGTTCCCAGTGGCGCAACCGCGAGGCCGCCGCCGTACGGATGACCACCCTGCTGGCGGAGGCGACGGCCCCGCCGCCGCGCCCGCGCAAGAAGCGCGGCGTCCCGCGCGGCATCAACGAGCGGCGGCTGCGGGGCAAGAAGCACCGCGCCGACATCAAGCGCGGCCGCTCCGGCCGAGACTGGACCTGACGGCCGGCGGTCCGGCGGTCGGCGATCCGGCGGCCCGGCGGCCCGACCGTCCCGCCGCTCCTCTCCGGGCGTCACCCCGGGGCGTTAAGCTCCCGCGCCATGGACACAGGGGGGCCCGCGAGACGGGTGATCGACGACCGCTTCGAGCTGGTGGGACGGCTCGGCGGCGGGGGCATGGGGGTGGTGTGGCGGGCACGTGACCTGACCCTCCACCGCGACGTGGCGGTGAAGGAGGTGCGGCCACCGGACCCCGGGCTCGCCGAGTACGACCCGGAGGCCGCCCGCCACCTGCGGGAACGCGTCCTGCGGGAGGCCCGTGCGCTGGCCCGCGTCCACCACCCGAACGTGGCGACCATCCACCACATCGTGGACGACGGCGAGGGGACGTACCCCTGGATCGTGATGGAGCTCGTCACCGGCGGCTCGCTCCAGAACCGGCTCGACAAGGGACCCCTGACACCCGGGGAGGCCGCCCGGACGGGCCGCGAGGTGCTGGCCGGACTGCGCGCGGTGCACGCCGCCGGGATCGAGCACCGCGACGTCAAGCCCGCCAACATCCTGCTGCGCCCGGACGGCCGCCCCGTCCTCACGGACTTCGGCATCGCGGCCGGCCAGGAGTTCACCAGCCTGACCGCCACCGGGTCGATCATCGGCTCCCCCGACTTCATGGCACCCGAGCGCGTCGCGGGCCGGGACGGGGGTCCCGCCGCGGACCTGTGGTCGCTGGCCATGACGCTGTACGTGGCGGTGGAGGGGCACCACCCGATGCGCAGGGGGAACACGCTCGCCACCCTCGCGGCGGTACTCGGCGAGGACGTGCCCCCGCCCCGGTTCGCCGGTCCGCTGACCGGGCTGCTGACCGCGCTGCTCGTACGGGACCCGGAGGCCCGGCCCGACGCGGAGGCCGTGGACCGGATGCTGGCGGCCGTGGCGGAGGGGAAGGGTGCCGCGACCGCAGCCGCGGCCGTGTCCACCACCACCGCCACCTCCTACCGGCTGCCCCCGCCCGCCGCGCCGCCCGCCGCGGAGCCCGGGGCGGGCGGCGCGGCGCAGGCGCCGACGAGGCCCCCGGCGGGGCCCGGGGCGCAACGCCGCAGGCGGGTGCCCGGACTCCGCGCACTCGCCGTCACGGCCGCGTTCGCCGGTACGGTCCTGTCCGGTGCCGCGCTCTGGAACCTGCTCCCGGACTCCGGCGGCGACGGCGACGACTCCGGCGCGGGCCCGCGCGGACGCGTCACGGCCGCGCCCTCGCCCTCCACCACCTCCGGCGGCTCCCCGGCCGGGGAGCCCGTCAACGCCGACGACGCCGGCGACAACGACGACGCCGGCAACGGGGACGAGGCCGCCGACCTGCTGACCCCCGAGGGGATCCGCACCGCCGTCGCCGAACTCGAGAAGGTGATGGGCGGGACGACCGTCACCCAGCTCGCGATCTACGAGGAGTACGCGATCGCCCAGGCGCCGGTGAAGGGCGACAAGAAGCTCTACGACCGGTTCACCTACCGCGCCGGAAGCGACGCGGCCGTCCACGACGGCGCCGGCGGCACCATCACCGACGGCACCGTGCCGGTGGACCTGGGCGAGTACGACTGGGACGCCGTGCCCGGCCTGCTCCGCCGGGCCGAGCGGACCCTCGGCGTGGAGAAGCCCACCATGCGGTACGTCCTCGTCTCGCCCGCGTCGACGGTCTTCGACACGGGGCCGAGCATGAACGTCTACCTCACCGACGACTACGGCGGCGCGTACCTGAAGGCGACACCGGAGGGGGAGGTCGTCGCGACCTACCCGCGGGAGAACGGCTGAGATACGACGCAGGGCCCGTACCGCCGCTCATCGGCGGTACGGGCCCTGCTGCCGGTCGTCGGTTACGCCCGGCGCCGGACGCTGATGACGCCTGCGGTGGCGGCGACGACCACGAGTACGGCGGCCCCGATGCCGATGGCGAGCCACGGCGTCCCGCTGCTGCCGTTCTCCTCCGACGCGGCAGTCTGCTCCCCGCCGGAGTCGACGGAGGCGTCGTCGCTGTTCTTCGCGTCAGCTGCGCCTGTGCCGTCGTCAGCCTCGGGAGAGGGTGACTTGGAGGCTTCGAGGGAGGCGAAGTGCTTGGAGAACAGCGGACTCTCGTCGGCCGGCCCCGGGTCGCCCTTACCGTCGACAAGGACCTGTGCGGGCCTGACGGAGCCGTAACCGATGTACATGCTGGGCTTGTCGCTCTTGTCTTTCCGCCCCGCCGTCTCGATCATCACCCGCAGGACCTGGTGGTTGGTCCAGTCGGGGTGCTCGGACCAGATGAGGGCCGCCGTGGCGGACGCGATAGCAGCCGCCTGGCTGGTGCCGCCGGGGTCACCGGGAGCGGAGAGTGCAAGATGAGGGCCGTAGTTGGAGAAGTCGGCCACTTCTCCGTCCTTGTTCGCCGCGCCCACGGTGACGACGCCAGGAAGCGTAGCCGGGTAGTCACCTTCCTCCACGTGCTGGCCATCGTTTCCGGAAGCGGCGAAGATGAGTTTGCCGCGTTTGCTGGCTTCGTTGATCGCGTCCTGGAGTTCGGTTATCTGCTCTGTGGTTAGACCAGCCATCCCCTGTGAGATATTGATTACCTTGGCCTCGCTCCTGGCGGCGTAGCGGATGGCTTCGATGACCCTCTTGTTCCAGCTGGTCACAAATGAGATCTCGTCTCCCGTCTTCAGGGGGAGGATCTTTGCTCCTGGAGCTAGGCCCTTGAGGCTGTTATCCGCTCCTGAGCCGGCGATCAGAGCGGCCATGTCTGTCCCGTGACCGTCTACGTCCTTGTGGGCGTTGCGCCCCTTGGGGAGGAAGCTTTTTCCTGGGAGCAGTCTGTTCTGTAGACCGGGGATCGGGTTAACGCCGGAGTCGATGACAGCGACGGTCACCCCTTCTCCTTTGGAGACCTTCCACACCTCCGGCATGCCCATGGCATCGATGTACCACTGCTGGTTCGGCTTGATATCTGCGATGGCCGGAGTGGAGAAGACTCCTAGGGGAACGAGCATGGCTGCCAGCAGCGCTAGTACGTTCAGTGCTCGCCTCTGTGGGGAGAGGGCATGGGTTCGCATGGCGCAGTGCACTTTCTCGGGAGTTAGTCGATGACCGGTGGCACCACGTTCCGCTGCCCGGTTGCCCAGGTTTCCTCGTCTTCGGCGAGGTATTCGGGCCGGCCGGGGCTCCGTCGACGATTCTCCGGTGGGGGGTTGATGTTGGTCGGCCGTGCTGCCATACCGGAGGCGGCGCCTCCTCCTCGGACAAGTCCAGTGCCGCCTGGCTGCGATGCCATCGGGCGCCCTGGGTGTGTGCCGTTGTTTGCTGGGGTTCCGTTACCCCCAAGCCTCCGGGGACCCCCACAGACCGCCTGCAGAGGAACAGAGGTACGGCTGGCTCTGACTATCGGTCACGCCCGGCGCCGTACGGTGATGACGCCTGAGGTGGCGGCGACGACCACGAGCGCGGCGGCTCCGATGCCGATGGCGAGCCACGGCGTCCCGCTGCTGCCGCTCTCCTCCGGTGCGGCGTCCTGTTCCTTGCCGGAGTCGGTGGAGGAGTCGTCGCTGTTCTTCGCGTCGCCCGCATCGGTGCCGTCGTCGGTCTCGGGGGAGGGCGACTTGGAGGCTTCGAGGGAGGCGAAGTACTTGGAGAACAGCGGGCTCTTGTCAGCCGGACCGGGGTCGCCGTCCCCGTCGACGAGGACCTGCGCGGGCCTGACGATGCCGTGACCGAGGTACATGCTGGGCTTCTCACCCCGCATCGACCGCCCTGTCGTCTCGATCATCACTCGCAGGACCTGGTGGTTGGTCCAGTCGGGATGCTCAGACCAGATGAGGGCGGCGGAGGCGGATGCAATAGCAGCCGCCTGGCTGGTGCCGCCGGGGTCACCGGGGGCGGAAAGCGCCAGGTGTGGACCGTAATTGGAGAAGTTCGCCACCTTCCCGTCCTCGCCCACCGCGCCTACGGTGACGACACCGGGAAGGATTGACGGGTACTCACTCTTCTCCACTTTTTTGCCATCATTGCCTGAGGAAGCAAAGATGATCTTTCCGCGATCATTGGCCTCGTTAATCGCGTCCTGCATTTCAAGGAGAGTCTCGTAATCCAAAGTTCCCAGGCCTTGCGAGATATTGATGATCTTGGCCTCGCTTCTGGCCGCGTACCGAATCGCGTTGACCAGTGTTTTGTCCCAGCTGGTGATAAATTCAGTCTTGATGTGAGTGCGTAGAGGGAGGATTTTTGCTTCGGGAGCCAGTCCTCGAAGGCTGTTCGCTGCCCCGGAGCCTGCGATCAGAGCGGCCATGTCCGTTCCGTGGCCTCCCACATCTTCGCGTGCGTCGGGGTCCTCAGGAACGAAGCTTTTACCCGGCAGGAGCCTGTCTCCAAGGCCTGGTGTCGGATTCACTCCGGAGTCGATGACGGCGACCGTCATGCCCTTGCCCTTGGTGACTTTCCACAGCTCCGGTGCCTTCATGGCGTTGAGGTACCACTGCTCGTGTGGCTTGACATCTGCGACGGCCGGAGCGGAGAAGAACCCCAGAGGAACGAGCATGACTGCCAGCAGTATTGCAGTACTTAGTGCTCGCCTCTGTGGGGAGAGGATATAGCTTCGCATGAAGCAGTGCGCTTTCTCGGGAGTTAGTCGATGACTGGTGGCACCACGTTCCGCTGTCCGGCTGTCCATGTCTCCTCGTCCTCGGCGAGGTAGTCGGGTCGGTCGTGGCCGCGTCGGCGATTCTCCGACGGAGGGGTGAGGTTGGCCGGTCGTGCCGCCATGCCGGGTGCAGTGGCGCCGCCACGGACGAGTCCGGTACCGCCCGGAGTGAACTCTCCGCGTCCACGGCTGGTGCCTACGCGCGATGTTCCCGCAGCACCACCTGGCTGAGAAGCCATGGGGCGTCCCGGGTGGGTGCCGTTGTTTGCTGGAGTTCCACCGCCCATACCTCCGGGATGACCGCCCATAGGCCGTCCTGCGGTGGAATGCTCCCCGCCGACGACGGGGCCGCGGGGGAATCCGGACGGGGGGCCGCCCACGTGCCGAGGGCTGCCTCCTGTGATGCCGTTACTGCCGCCGATCGGTGGCCGACCGGTTGTGGGGAAGCCAGTAACAGGAGCACGTGTCGACATGCGAGCGGCTTGCTGCACCGGCCCGGTGGATGTCACCGGGCCCACAGGTGGTGTCGAGGGCCCCGTGGAGGACTGTTGGGGAATCGGACCTGTGGTTTGTGGCCGAGTCTCGTTGGTGGGCAGGGTGACCGAGTCGAGCGTCGTGTTCGTGTGGTGATCCGCCACATGAACAGACCGGTTCACGAGGGAGGGCGAGTGCACTTCTGGTGTCGTCTCGACGGAAGCGGATCTCTCGGGAGCGACATCCGCTTCCTGCCGGATCGGCCCTTGGTGCGTTGTCGTGACCCCCTGCCTGTTGTTCGACATCGTGCTTGGAGTGCTCCTCTCCGTGTAGTCTTCCGTCCTTCCCTTCGGTGGCGGGGCGAAGTTCGGCTCCTCCGCCGCCCGCATGCTCTCCCCGGCCATCCGGTAGTACGACGACAGCCGGTTGAGCTGGTTGATCGCCTCCTGACGCTTCTTCTCCTCCGCCTCCTGGCGAGCCTTGTCCTTCTCCGGGTCGGCGTAGCACATCCCGTTGGGAGCCGGGACGGCGGCCTTGGCCTCGGTCAGTGCCTGGCCCGCGTTCACCATGTGGTTTCCCAGGGTGCGGACGTACGCGGCGAACCGCATCGACTCCAGCGCGAACTGCTGCCCCCACTCGCGGAAGGAGTCGGCGCCCTCGCCCTCCCACTTCACGCGGTCGATGTACGCGCGCAGTTCGCCGCCGATGCCGTCCAGGTCGGAGCCGGCGTTGGAGAGCGCCTGGCCCCGGGACGAGAGCAGACTCGGGTTGGCCTTCGAGACCATCGCGTGCAGTGCCGCGAGCGACTTGCCTTCGAACTCGCCTGTGGCCATCTCTGACCTCCCCCTAGCTGAAGTCCTCGTTCGGGTTGTCGGACTTGTCGGCGACCGCGGCCTCGGCGTCCGGTGCCGTCCCCGGAGCGTCCTGGCGCTTGTGCTGGTACTCCTCCACCTGCTGCTGGATCGACTGGAAGCGTTGCAGGTGGTCGTCCTCGATGCCCTGGTAGCCCTTGTCCACGATCTGGGTGGCGATGCCCAGCGCCTCCAACTGGTCGCCGAACAGCCGGGAGAGGGTCTTCAGTTGCGTGTGCACCTTGTCATACAGGGCTGACAGGTCCTCGGCCGCGCTGAAGCCGGTGCCGTACGCGTCCGGGGTGACGGTCTGGTTGCCGATGTGCTTGGGGGACGCCGGAGAGCCCTCCAACTGGTCGAGGATGCCGTCGATGCGCTTCTTGAACGCGGTGAGGGTCTCGGCCTCGTAGTCGAGGTCCTTGCCGCCTCCGCCCGTGTCGCGCCAGTCCGTCATGCCCTTCCCGCTCCCCCGGTCGGCGATTCAGTCGGCCAGCCGGCAGGTCGGCCGGGTGGCAGAGCGAGTCTACGGTGCCGTAGATCGCCAGGGGTAAAGGGAATTGGGCCGTGGGCCCGGAATCGGCCAAGGCGCCCGACGCGCCGGTGAACCCGTTGACGGCGGTACGCGGGCATGCGGCATGCGGGTGCGCGGTACTACGCCAGCCGCCGGTACCGGCCCCGGAAGTACGTCAGCGGGCCCTTCTCCGCGCCCGGCAGCGCGGTGGCCAGCACCCGGCCGATCACCAGGGTGTGGTCGCCGGCGGCCACCCGCTGCTCGGTGCGGCACTCCACCGTGGTCAGGGCGCCGCCGACCAGGGGGGCGCCGGAGGTCTCGCCGCGGACGACGGGCATGTCCTGGAAGAGCAGCCGGTCGCTGACCCGGCCCCGCATGGAGAAGCGGCCCGCGATGTGCCGGTGGTCCTCGGCGAGGAGCGAGGCGGCCCACAGCGGCTGCCGCTCCAGCAGTTCGTCCATCCGGGAGTCCTCGCGGACGCTCACCAGCACCAGCGGCGGGTCCAGTGAGACCGAGAGGAAGGCGGTCGCGGTCATTCCCACGTCCTCGCCGCGCGGCCCGTCCTCCGGGTCGTGCGCCGTCACCAGCACCACACCGGCGGCCAGCCGCGCCATGGCGGCACGGAACTCCTCCTCGCTCACCCCTCCAGCATGGGGGAGGCCGAGGGCCTGCCGCGAAGTGGGGACGTTCTCGGGCATCTGCTGTCGTGGTGTCGGGTGCACATCATGAACGCTAGACGCCGCCGCGGGGGCGCGCATCGGTCCGGGGGACCAGGCCGGTCCCGCCCCGGACCTAGGTACACCGGCTGAACGTTCCGCAGGTCAGGGCCGTGATTTGCGTTCCGTAAGGGTGTGAGGGCGAGGGGGCGCCGCCGGGCGTGGTGGCCGCGCGCCCCCACCCTTCTGTGACATGAGTCACACAGCGGGGGAATTGTTGACCCTGTGTACCGACTGGGCAGCTCACTGTGATTCAGTGGCTTGTCAGAGAAGACGTTTAAAAGCGGATCATCTGGAGTTGCTCACTCAGGAACTCGAGGGGGGAGGGCGATGGAAGCCGAGTCGGAGCCCTATGTGCGCCTCGCCACCCTGCGCATGCTCCACCAGTCCATGGCGGAGCTCAACACCGGGCGCAGCCTGGCGGACACCCTGCAAACCGTCGCCGACGGGGTCGTGAAGGGCCTCGACTTCGAAATGGCCGCGGTCAACCTCGTCAAGCCCGACGGGGACCTCGTGGTGGCCGCCGTCGCAGGCAGCGAGGGCGCCGAGGCCATGCTGGCGGGCCGCACCGGCTCGCGTGCGGCCTGGGAGCGGCGGCTGGCCATGGGGGAGCGCTGGGGCGAGCTGCGGTTCATCCCGTACACCGAGTCGTGGGTCCTGCTCGACGACGACGTGCCGCAGTGGCACGCCGCCGGGCCGGCCCCCCGGTACGCCGACGAGTGGCATCCCATGGACCTCCTCCTGGCGCCGATGTACTCCTCCGACGGTGATCTGCTGGGGGTCATCTCCGTCGACAAACCCCGCACCGGGAGGCGTCCGGGAGCGTGGGGGCGCGAGGCGCTGCAGATGTACGCCTTCCAGGCGGGCATCGCGATCAGCAACGCGCGTTTGCGGGCGAACATGCAACGCGCGCTGGTCCGGCTGGAGCGCGAGCAGCAGGCGCTGCGGGCCAGTGAGGAGAGCTTCCGGCAGGCGTTCGAGTACGCGCCCAGCGGCATGGCCGTCGCCGAGCTGGGCGGTGACCACCACGGCCGGCTGGTGCGGATCAACGACGCCCTGTGCCGGCTGCTGGACCGTCCCGCCGCCACACTGCGGCGGTACGGCTTCTCCGACCTGGTCCACCCCGAGGACCGGGCCACCCTGCTGCGCACCTCCGCCGAGGGCGGCCGGGCCGAGCTGCGGCTGTGCCGGCGCGACGGGTCGTACGTGTGGGTGTCCCTGCGCAACTCCGTGGTCGCCGACGCGACCGACGGCCCGCGCTTCCTGCTCACCCATGTCGAGGACATCGAGGAGCGCAAGCGGCACGAGCTCCAGCTCGCCCACCGGGCCAGCCACGACGCGCTCACCGGGCTGCCCAACAGCGCCGAGCTGCGGGCCAGGCTCGGCGCCCGGCTGTGCGACAAGCCCGTGGCGGTGTCCGGCGCGGCGCAGCTCGCGCCCAGCGGGGCGGTGCTCGGCGGCGGGTTCGCGCAGAGCGGCCCGGGGAACGGCGCCGCGGGCGGCTTCACCGGCGCGTTCCCGGCGCCGGTGGGCGGCTTCGACCACCATGTGCACACCTTCCCGCCCACCGTGGACAGTCCCATGGAGAAGGGGCTGGCGGTCCTCTTCTGCGATCTCGACGGCTTCAAGTCGATCAACGACCGCTTCGGCCACCACTGCGGCGACGCCGTCCTGATCGAGGTGGCCCGCCGGCTGGCCAACGGGGTGCGGGAGAACGACACGGTCGCCCGGCTCGGCGGTGACGAGTTCGTGGTGCTGGCCGACAACCTGGCCCGCTCCGACGCCCAGGACCTGGCGGTACGGTTGCGCAACGCGATCATTCCGCCCATCAGGGTGGAGGGCCGCGCGGTGCGGGTCGGGGCCAGCTTCGGGATCAGCTGGGCGGGGTGCGGGATGTCCGCCGAGGAGGTCCTGCACTCCGCGGACCAGCGGATGTACGTCGAGAAGCGGTCGCGTTCGGGGGCCCGGCGCAGGGCGGGCTGAGTTTCGTTCCAGGACATCCGGACTGTTCCGGAACGGTTACGGGGCCGGTACGCAACCGAGCGCAAGGAAGACACTCCCTTTACCCCGAAAGAGGTAGGCTGCGCCGGGCAGGTACCCGTAGTGGAGGAGCGCACGGAATGACCGCCGGTAACAACGGTTCGGGCACGCCGGAGAACGACGACCCGTTCGCCTACCTCTACCGCTCCGACGGCAGCGCGGGCGGAGGTGCGGGCGGCGCGGCGACACAGCAGCCCGGGGTTCCCCGGACCTCGTACAACCAGGTCCGGGCGGTGGGCGAGCGCCGCTACGGCGGGCAGCAACCGCCGCAGCAGCCCCAGTCCCACCAGCAGCCGCACCAGCAGCCCCACCAGCAGCCGCAGCCGAACGCGCACTACGCGGCCCCCGAGACCATGCCCGGCGGCCGGGCCGCGGCCCGGCACGGCGCCGCGGCGGGCCCCGGCGGGCGCGCGGCGGCCCGGGGCCGCAACCACAAGGGCCTGCTGGTCGGCGCCCTCGCGGTCGTCGCGGCCGTGGTGCTCGGGGTGGGCGCGGCCATCGCCTTCAGCGACGACGAGGGCTCGGCCGGGAACCAGGCGGGCAGCGTCCAGGAGCCCGGTGCCGACGGCGCGGGCCAGGACGGCGAGGGCGGTCAGGACAAGGAGAAGAACGCCGACCAGGACAAGAAGCCGCAGAGCACCCTGCCCGAGGAGGACGCGATCAGCCTCCGGCTGGAGGGCGGCCCGGCGGTGGCCGGCGACATCCCCGGCGCCCAGGCCAAGGGCGGCAAGTACGTCGCCGGCTTCAACGCCCCCGGCGCCTCCGCCTCCTGGAGCTTCGACGTCCCCGAGGACGGCAAGTACACGCTGTTCGTCGGCTACGGAGTGCCCGGCAAGGACGCCGACTCCACCCTCGTGGTGAACGGCAAGCCCCGTGAGCAGGGGCTCAACATGAAGAACTTCGCCCAGGCCAAGGAGGGCGAGTGGGACAAGGGCTGGACCCGCACCTTCGCCTGGCTGGACCTGAACAAGGGCACCAACACGGTGCAGATCGCCTGCGCGGAGGGCAACCAGTGCGAGTTCGTCCTCGACCAGGTGTGGCTGAAGAAGGGGCACGTCCGCGACTGACGGCGGTCACCGGGCCCTGACGGTGGTCCGGACTCCGGCCCTGACTCCGGCTCTGACTCCGGTCCGGATCTGACGGGCCGGCGGCCTCCGGGGAAGGCCGCCATCGTTCCGGCCGTCGCCCCGCGGGCCGTCCGCGGACACCCGCGCGGCTCCACCGCCCGCTCGCCCGTTCCCGGCCCCGATCCCGTTCCCGGTCGGGGCCGTCAGGCCGCCATCGGCTGCGGGGTGACCGTCACCTCCGGCAGCAGCTCCTCGTAGAGCGCCCGGTCGAACCCGCCCGCCGCCGCGGCCCGTACGGTCGCCGCCGCCAGCGCGGCGGCCCGGGCCAGCCGCTCCGGCCAGGCCAGCCCCTCGACCAGGCCGGCGAGCAGCGCGGCGGCCACCGAGTCGCCCGCGCCGGCCGGCGCGGGCGACAGCCGCCGGGGCGGGGGGACGCGCCAGGTGCCGTCCGGGGTGAGCGCCAGCAGCCCGTCCGCGCCCAGGGAGGCGACGACGCCCCGCGCCGCCGCACCAGCCGCGCGGCGTGCAGCGGCTCGGTGGAGCCGGTGATACCGGCCAGCTCCTCGGCGCTGGGCTTGACGAGGTCCGGCCGGGCGGCGAGCCCGCGCCGCAGCGGTTCCCCGCCGGTGTCCAGCAGGACGGGCACGTCCGCGGCGCGGGCGGCGCGTATGAGCGTCCCGTACGCGCCGACGGGCACGCCGGGCGGCAGGCTGCCGCACAGGGCGACGGCGTCGGCGCCGGACAGCAGGCCGCGGTAGGTGTCCAGCAGGCGCTCCCACTCGCCGGGGGCGATGTGCGGGCCCGGCTCGCCGAACAGCGTGGCGCTCCCCGCCCCGGCAGCCGTCCCCGCCCCCGCTTTCGTTCCCGTTCCCGCCCCCGCTCCCGTCCCGGTGTCCGGCGGGCACTCCGGCATGACCGTCACGGTGCGGCGGGTGGCGCCGGCCGTGGCCACCAGCGCGTCCGTCACGGAGGTCTCCGCCGCGAGCAGCTCCCGCAGCCGTTCCCCCGCGGTGCCGCCGGCGAACCCCGTCACCACCGTCTCGTGCCCCAGGGCGGCCAGCACCCGGGCCGCGTGCACGCCCCGGCCGCCCGGCCGCTCGGTCACCTCCCGGACGCGGTGGGAGCCGTGGGGCTCCAGACGGGGAACGCGGTAGGTGATGTCCAGGGCCGCGTTGAGCGTGACGGTCAGGATCATCGGGGCTCCACCTCCCACCGGCGGGCGTACGTCTGCGCGCGCGTCTTCGCGGGCCTTCCGCGGTACCACGGTGCCGTGGGCGCGGCGACCGCGCGAGCGATCATGCCAAAGCGGCGGCGGTTGGCCCAGGGTGCGCGGGCCAACCGCCGCCACTTCGTTGTGATTCGTTGTGAACCGCGCGTCATCCCGCGGCGCGGGTGCCCGGGGCGACCACCCACTCGCCCTTGCGCATGACCCCCGTGAGCCGGTACTCGGCGTCCAGCACCACCAGATCGGCGTCCTTGCCCGGCTCGATCGACCCCACCCGGTCGGCCACCCCCAGCAGCCGCGCCGGGTTGGCCGACAGGGCCCGTACCGCGTCCTCCACCGGCAGCCCGTCCACCGTCACCGCGCGCCGCAGCGCCCGGTCCAGGGTGAGCGTCGAGCCGGCGATCGAGCCGCCCTCCGCCAGCCGGGCGACACCGTCGGTGACCCGCACGGTCAGCGGGCCGAGCGGGTAGAGGCCGTCGCCCATCCCGGCCGCGCCCATGGCGTCGGTGACGAACGCCACCCGGCCGGCTCCCGCGCGGGCGAAGGCCAGTCCCAGGACGGCCGGGTGCAGATGGACGCCGTCGTTGATCAGCTCGACCGTCACCCGCTCGTCCGCCAGCAGCGCCGCCACCGGGCCGGGCTCGCGGTGCCGCAGCACGGGCATCGCGTTGAACAGGTGGGTGGCGACCGTGGCGCCCGCCTCGACGGCCCGGAGCGTCGCCTCGTAGGCGGCGTCGGTGTGGCCGACGGCCGCGATCACGCCCTCCTCCGCCAGCAGCCGCACCGACTCCAGACCGCCGGGCAGCTCCGGCGCGAGCGTCACCATCCGCGCCGTGCCGCGCGCCGCGTCCAGCAGCTTGCGGACGTCGGCCGGGTCCGGGTCGCGCAGCAGTGCGGGGTCGTGGGCGCCGCAGCGGTGCGGGGAGATGAACGGCCCCTCGAAGTGGACGCCCGCCAGGTCGCCCTGCTCGACCAGCTCCGACAGCACCGCCGCCTGCCGGGCCAGGTCCTCCAGGTCGCCGGTCACCGTGGAGGCGACCAGGGTGGTCGTGCCGTGCGCCCGGTGGGTGGCGACCGCCCGCAGCGCCTCCTCGGCCGAGCCGGAGGAGAAGGAGGCGCCCCCGCCGCCGTGGACGTGCATGTCGACGAAGCCGGGCACGATCCAGTGCCCGGTCAGATCGAGCGTGCCCGCCTCGCCGGGGGCGTCCGCGGCGATCCGGGTGCCCTCGACGGTCACCCGCCCGTTCCCGTCCGAACCGTCCACCCCGTCCGGGCGCACCACCCGGGCGCCGGTCAGCACGGTGCGCCGGGCGGGCCCCTGAGTGGACCCCTGGGCGGACCCCTGAGTGGGCGCCGTCTTCGCCGTCATGGGCTCGAAACCTCCGCGGAGAGTAGGTCCCAGGCGAGGAGCCCCGCGCCCAGGCAGCCGGCGGCGTCCCCGAGGGCCGCCGGGACGATCGTGGGGAGCCGCTGGAAGGTGGCCTTCGCGGCCAGGGCCGCGCGCAGCGGGTCCAGGAGCGTGGCGCCCGCCTCGGCGAGCCCGCCGCCGACGATCACCGTCCGCGGGTCCAGCAGGGTCACCGCGGTGAGCAGGCCCTCGGCGAGCGCGTCCACCGCGTCGCGCCAGACGGCGGCGGCCCGCGCGTCGCCCGCCTCGACGGCCGCGGCGGCACCGGCCGCCGTCGCCGCCGGGTCGCCGCTCGCCGCCGCCCAGGCCCGGCCGACGGCGGCGGCCGAGGCGAGCGTCTCCAGGCAGCCGCGCCGCCCGCAGCCGCACTCCGGGCCGTCCGGGCGTACGGTGATGTGCCCGATCTCGCCCGCGCCGCCGTGGGCGCCGGGCTCCACCCGGCCGTCGATGCCGATGGCCCCGGCGATGCCGGTGCCCAGCGCCGTGAACAGGAAGCGGTCCACCCCCGCGCCCGCCCCGATCCGCCCCTCGGCCAGCCCGCCGGCGCGCACGTCGTGCCCGACGGCGACGGGCACCGTGCCGCCCAGCCGGTCCGCGAGCAGGGCGCGCAGCGGGACGTCCCGCCAGCCGAGGTTGGCGGACCAGACGGCGGTCCCGCGCGCCTCGTCGACCAGCCCCGGCACGGCGATCCCCGCGGCGGCCGGCCCGGCGCCGTACCGCTCGACCCCCGCCTTGCGCAGCTCCGCGGCGAGGGTGAGGACGCCCTCGACGACGGCCTCCGGCCCGTCCTGGCGGCCGGTGGGCCGCCGCTCCCGCAGGAGCGGAGTGTGGTCGGCGCCGATCAGGGCGGCCTTGATGCCGGTGCCGCCCACGTCGAGGGCGACGACGTACGGGGTGTACGGAGGGTCGCTGTCACGGGTCACGGGGACAGTGTCACCCGCGTCCCGGCAAAGGTCTAGTCCACTCCCGCGATCTCTCACCGTACGGACGCCCGCCGTCCGGCCCCGGCACACGCCGCCCGAACCCTTTGGCACACCTCCCACCACCCTTGGTAGCGTCGGTCGCCGGTGTGAGGGGGAGACACATGAGGCCTCTGTGGCGGCGGAAGAGAGCACTGGCTCTCGTTGCCTGCGCGGTCGTCACCACCGCTGTCGCCGCCACCGTCGTCGTCAGGGCGGAGTCGGCCGAGCGCGCCGAGCGGCACGCCGAGCAACTCGACGCCAACCGCGCCCGGGCGCAGAAGGCGTGCGCCGGACTGCTGCCCGCCGAGCACCTCGCGGCGTTCCTGCCCGAGGACTCCGCCGCGCGGACGGAGGAGTACGGCACGCTCCTCGACCCCGGCCAGGAGAGCCGGGCACTTGCCGACTGCCTGCTCGGCTGGGAGGGCGGTGAGCAGGTCCGGCTGCGTGTGGCGCCGTGGTCCCCCGAGGACGAGGAACCAGCGGACGACATGTACCGCTGGCTCTTTCCCTACCGGCTGCCGGACGGCTTCTCGGGGGTGTCGGACCGGGAAGGGGCGGAGGCGTCCCTGCGCGTTCCCTGTCCGGACGGCCCTCCCGGACGTCTCCGCCTGGGCACGGATCTGAAGGTGTCGGTCGGGATGCCCGTGCACAGGGGGGAGGGCGAGTACTCGCCCTCCGGGAAGAACAGAACGCTGCTCGCCGACTGGGCCGTACGCGTCGCCGACTGGGTGGGCGAGCGTCAGGGGTGCGGCACGCAACCGCTCGGCGACCTGCCCCCGGCCCCGGACCCGGAGGGTGACGAGGAGACCGAAACGGAAGAGCCGGACACGCGCGAGTCCCGGGGCACGGGCCTGTGCGCCTGGCTGGACCCCGCGGCCATGGGACACGTCCCGGACGGACTCTGGGACGTGTCGGGAGACCCGTCCTTCGATGCCGCCCGGGGGGAGTGCCGGGCGTACCTCGAGGTGGGGGCCGGGGAGAAGGAGATCAAGGGCGTGAGCGCGGCCAGCGCCTCCGGCGTCGCGGCACGCCGGTTCTACCAGACCGGGGAGGCCGACCCGTACGACGACAGCTCCCGCAGCCCCGGACCGGCGCGGGCGCCCGAGCCCGGGGGCCGCCACACCGGCACCTGGGGGGACTTCACACCGGCACCGGTGAACGAGGACACCCTGCCCTCCCTGGCGCTGTGGGCGGAGTCGGTGTGCGACGGCGGCCAGACGTTCCACCGGGTCACCGTGACCCCCGAGTTCGGGTACCGGCTCGACCAGGGGGACACGATCGAGGATCCCGGCTACCGGCCCGACGCGGATCTGGACAGGGAGACGCGCAGGAAGATGTCGGAGGAGGCCGAAGCCGTGCTCGACCGCTACCTGCAAGCTCCCGGCGGCTGGCCCGAGCGGGCCGGCTGCCGGGACACGACGGTCCTGGGGGAGGTCGAGGAATGGCGCATCCCCGTCGGCGGGTGATCGTGGCCGGGGCGGCTCTCGGCGCGCTGCTCCTGCTCTCCGGGGGATGGCTCTGGTTCGGGGGAGACGACGCCCGGCAGCCGGACGGCGACCCGCTGAGCAGCGCGTGCGGTGGTGTGCTTCCCGAACGCGAGATCCGGGCGGTACTCGGAGACGGCCCGTTGGAGAGGGACGCCGACTCCGAGCGCGGCGAGGGAGGCCTCGGACGTGGGGGCGCCCCGCTGAAGGCCGTCTGCAGTCTCGGCCGGGGAACGCCGGGTGAAGGCCTGGGCTACGACGATCCCCTGGTCGAGGTACGCATCAACGGCACTCCCGCACCGCGGAAGGAGGAGCGGAGGAGGCCGTTCCGCGAAGGGCTCTACCCGGCCGTGTACGCGGAGGCGCCGGCGCCCCTGGCGGACGGCTGGACCGGCTTCTTCTCCCTGGAAGACCGTTCCCCGGGGGACGAGGGCACCGCCGCCGTGTTCCTGGAGTGTGCCGGGGAGCGCCGTGATCTGCTGGTCACCGTCCGGGCGCAGGAGACCGGCACCTTCGAGGACCCCGCCCGCCGGACCGCCGTCGCGCGGCTGGCCACGGCCACCGCCCGCGCCGCCGCCGAACGCTGGGGGTGCAGGGCGCGGTTCGGCGAACGGATCAGTGCGGTACCACTGCCGGTCGCCGAGGACGAGGACGTCCCCCTCGGTGAGGCGGACGGGACGTGCGAGGGGGTGCCCGCCCGGGAACGCACCTTCGCACGGGCCTGGGAGAGTGCCCGGGGCGGAGCCCCGCAGGAGGAGTGCGCCGTGGGCAACAGCGGCGGCACCCGGCTCTACACGCTGCGGGCCTTCTACGGTCCGTACGCGGAGCACATGCGGGATGCCTGGCGCCACTACCGCGACCACATGGACCCGGCCCCCGGGCAACCACCGCGCGGCACGCTGCCCGAGGGCGGCCTGTGGACCACCGCCACCTGCCCGGCCCCGTTCGACGGCGAGACCGCCCTGTTCACCATCGAGTCCGTGAACAGGAACGGGACCGAGCCCACCCGGGAGGAGAAGGCGTACGAGCGGGCGGCGCTGAAGGCCTTCGCCGAGGCATCGGCGAAGCACCACGGCTGCTCCGCCCCGCCCGCGCCCTGACCGGGTCCCGCGCCGCCGGATCCCGTGCCCGGCCCCTCCGGTACGGGAACGGCGCGGTCTTCCGTAGGGTCGGCGGCGTGTGGACGGCCGTCCGGCCGGGGTGGAGCCGGCGCCGGGGCGAGAGTGTGGGGACAGGACGTGACCGATGCGGAGCGGGAAGACGGAGCGGCCGGGCGGGGACCCGGCAGACGGGCGAGAGTGCGGGGGAAGGGGAAGGAGAAGGGCCGGCGCGGCCGGAGGTTTCCCGGTGCCGCGCGTGCCGCCGTCTGCGCCGCCGTCGCCCTGGCGGTGGTGGGCGGGCTCGTCCACTGGGGGCTGAACAGGGCCGGTGCCGGTGCCGACGCCGGGAGCGTCTGCGACGGTCTGCTCGCCCGGCAGGAGATCGCGCCCCTGGCGATCGACGACAAGGGGGAGTACGAGTCCTCCCCGGCCGAGTTCCTGGACGAGGAGGGGAGGTACCGCAGCCGGTTCGACGAGAAGCGGGGCAGGATGTCCCGCTGCCCGGTGTGGCAGCGGGAGGGGAAGGTCGCGACCTTCGAGGTGACGCGGGCCCGGGACTCCGGCCCGTACCGGAGCGAACCGATCCCGGTGAGCCGGTACTTCGGGGTCTCCCCGCTCGGCTCCGGCCTGACCGGCTGGACGGAGGAGGAGCGGGCCCTGGTGTGGCTGCCCGAGAAGTGCTCCCGGAGCCTCGGCGCGAAGGACGGCGAGCCCGTCCAGGTGGTGCTGGAACTGGAGAACCCCCTCCCCGCGAGCCGGTTCGGCACGGATCTCACCCGCAAGCTCATGGCCGAGGTCCTGATGAGCTACGCGGGCAACCTGGCCGAGGAGAAGGACTGCGGCTCGGCGGACTTCCGGCTCACCGAGGAGGCTCCGGGGGGCCCGGCCGAGGAGGAACTCCCGGCGGACGCCCAGTGCGGTCTGCCCGGCTTCACCGCCTCGCGGCCGCCGGCGGACCGCGAGGCGCTCTCCCAGCACCGGACGGGTGAGCCCGGGAAGGGCGACTGGAGCTGCGTGCTGACCCGCGGCAACGGCACCCCGTGGCCCTACCTGCTGGCGGCGTTCGCCGTCACCGGCGACGAGCGGCTGGTCGAACGCCACCGGCGGCCGGACCGCGAGGAGTCGGAGGACTTCCGTACCGACCTCGTCGTCTGCGCCGGGCACGAGTACCTGCTGACGATGGCGTACCCGGCGGCCGACGCCTGGAGCCGCTCGGAGCACGAGCGGCTGGAACTGGAGCACGCGAAGGGCGGACTCCTGCCCCGGGACACCCTCTACGAGGCCTTCCTCGGCGCGGCGCGCTCCGAGCTGGGCTGCCCGGCCTGACGCGCGCGGTGCCGCGCGGGCACCGTCCCGCCCCGGCCACGCCGGGTGCCGGACCGGACGGGACCGGCGCCTGCGCCGCCACCGGGAGCTGTCCGGCCAACGGCTGCGGCCCCGCGCACGGGGGTCTCCGGATCAGACGGGACGGACGTCACCGTCGCTCGCGCCCGGGGCGGGGTCGGTTCCGCTGTTCCAGGAGTCGACCACAGCCAGCACGTCGGTGAGGGTGGAGACGACCGCGTCGGGTTCTGCCGTGCTGTCCCCCAGCTCCTCCGGGGGAATGCTGCTGTGCGGCACCCAGATCGTCAGCATCCCCGCCGCACGCGCGCCGTGGATGTCCTCGAAGAGCCGGTCCCCCACGAAGACGCAGGTGCGTGCGGACCGCGCCCCCATCTGCCGCATCACCGCGGCGAATATCTCGGGGTGGGGCTTGGTCCAGGACGTCTCGCTCGAGTACACCGATACGTCGATCAGATCGAGGACGCCGTCCCGTTCGAATATCTCGTCGTGCCATCTCGCGGACCACAGGGTGTTGGAGAGCACGCCGACGCCCAGGCCGCGTTCGCGCAGTCCGCGCAGTACGGCCACGCCGTGCTCGTCCAGGAACGTGTGCCTCTCCCACGCCCGGCGGTAGGCGGCGAGGGCCTCGGGGGAGGGCTCGACGCCCGCAGCGCGGAAGACCTCGTCGAGAGTGCCCGAGCACTGGTTCTTCCTGCAGCGGGTCATGAGTTCCCGCTCCACGCGCAGGAGCTGCTCGGCGACTCCCGCGGCGTCCTCCACACCGGTGAGGACGCGCGCGGTCTCGAACCAGATCTCGTACAGGTCGACCGGGTGCCAGGGAGTGAGGGTGCCGGCCCAGTCGAAGATGACGTGCTCGACGGTCATGCGGACTCCTTCGGATCTTCCAGTGCCACGTCCACCGTGACGGCTTCCGGTACGCAGCCCCTCGCCCCGCGTGCCGCCAGGAGCAGCAGCACGAGTCCGGTTCCGCAGCCGCCCAGGAGGCTCGGACCCACTGCCCACCAGTCCGTCGCGGTCACGGCGAGACCCACCAGGGGCGGCCCCGCGAGAGCGCCGATGCTGCCGAACTGGGCCACCAGGCCGTTGGCCGTGCCGATGTCCGATCCGACCCGGACCACCAGAGGGATGGCGGCGAAGACGGTGGCCACCACGAATTCGTTGGCGAGTGCGACGACCAGCGCGGCGGACACCGACAGGCCGGTGTCGCCCGCTCCGCCGAACGCGGCGAACGCGGCGGCGGGGATCAGCAGAGTGACCAGGAACAGGTGCTTCACCTTCTTGCCGCGCCGGAGCAGCACGCTGGCGAGGAAACCGCTGGCCACGCCGACGAAGGAGACCATGCCGGTGAGGGTGCCGGCCGCCGCGGTCGGGACTCCGAACTCCTCGTGCAGGTAGGCGGGGTACAGGGCGACACAGGCCACGATGGCTCCACTGATGGTGGAGAAGCCCGCGCCCAGTGCCAGGGGCCGGGCCAGCCGCCGGGGCCACGCCTCCGGCGCACCGGGCCTGCCCCGGTCCGCAGTGGCCTCCGCGGGCCGGGCCGCGCCCGGTGGCAGCCGCAGCAGTGCCGCGGCGGCAACCGCCAGGGTGATGACCGCGGCGACGCTCAGCCAGGTCCGCCAGCCGAGCCAGGCGGACACCACCCCGCCCCCGAACGCGCCGAACGCGAGCCCCACCGGCATGAACGTTCCCCAGAGCGCGAGCGCGCCGGTAAGGCGGTTGCCCGTACCGAGACCGAAGACGAGCACCGGGGCAACGATCACCACGATCACGTAGCCGACGCTCTCGACCAGGCGCCCGCCGAGCATCGCGGCGAAGCTGCCGGCCTGTGCGCAGAACAGGCCGGCGCACCCCATCACCACGAGTCCGGCGACCAGCGTCCGCCGCGGGTCGAAGGGCTTGAGCAGATAGCTGACGAACAGCCCCAGCGTGGCGGCCACCGCCGTCACCAGCGAGGCGACGAGTCCTGTCTGGCTGAGGGAGAGTGACAGGTCGGCACGTAACTCGACGGTGATCGGAGTTGTTTTTCCGATACCGGTGGCGGCGATGACACCGGCCAGGTAGATTACTCCGAAATTCTGCCAGAACTCGCGTCTTTCCTTCTTTCCGGAGGCCGGAAGCGTATCCGGCTCCTTCGCTTCGTCTGCCATGAAGTTCTTCCACTCCTGAGTTCGGGGACACTGGCCATGCGACACGGCAGTACTCGGGAATCCACCGCCGATATTGTAGTGATCGGCTCGCTGGTGATGGACCGGAAGTTCTTTCCCGCCGGGACATTCGCGCTCGGGTCCGCGGCCGGCACGCTCCACGGAGTGGAGCGGCACCATGGTGGCGTCGGACGCAACGTCGCGGTCAACCTGGCCCGGCTCGGGGCCCGGAGCACGTTCGTCGGCCTCTCCGGCTTCGGCGCGGACGCGGCGGAGTTGGAGGACGTGCTGGCCGCGACCGGGGTGGAGGTCCGCGTACGGCGGACCACCGACGGCGTCGGCCGGTTCGACGTCCTGCTGGACGGCCGGGGGAACCAGGTGTGCGCCAGGCCCGTGCTGCCCGACCCCGCGCAGGGGAAACCGCTGTGCACACCGGACCTCGCCGCCCGTGTGGAGCGGGCCGACGCGGTCGTCGTCGAGGGCGGTCTGGACGAGGGGTTGCTCGAGTGGACCGCCCGGCAGGCGCGGGGGCGGGCGGTGCCGGTGTGCGGCATGCCCACCCGCCAGGGGGACCTCGGGCCGCGCCCCCGGCTCTTGCCGCTGTACGACATCCTGATCCTCAACACCGCCGAGGCACGGGCCGTTCTGGACGGCACCGTGCCCGCCGGCGCGGAGTCGGCCCGCAGGGCCTGTCCCGCGGCCGCCGTTCTGGCGGCGTGCCTGCACCGGCTGGGCCCGCGTGTGGTGGTGGTCACCGGAGGCCCGGACGGGGCCGCGGTGGCCTGGCCGCGGTGCCCCGACGCGGTACACCTGCCGACGGAGCCCGTTCCGTGCGCGGACGACACGGGTGCCGGTGACGCGCTCGCCTCGGCGTTCCTGTTCGGCCTGACGTCCGGCGAAGGCCCCCGAGCCGCACTGGCCCGGGGGCTGAGCGCCGCCGCACTGACCGTGGGCTGCCGACGGACCACCTGCCGCGCTCTGGGCCGGTTTCCCCGCGACCCTCCGGGACGGCTCACGGATTGAGGCAGCGCGCGGTGCCGCCGACTCGGTGCGCGTACATGGTGATGCCGTCCCCGGCGAGCGCCCGCGCGACGGTCTCGTCGTCGTAGGAGGCCAGCCCGGCGTCGGTGAGGATGCGCAGATCCGTGGAGTGCATGGAGATGTCGTCGACGCGCGCCTGGCGGATCTCGCCGACGTTGTGCCCGCGGTGGCCCGGCGGCAGCGGGTGGCACCCGTCGGCGAGGAACGCGAACATGAGCAGGTGGTAGCGCCCCTGCTCCCAGGCTCCGGTGAACTCGTAGACGGAGAACAGCGAGCAGGACTCCACCGTGATGCCGGTCTCCTCCTTCGCCTCCCGGACGGCCGCCGCCTCGGCGGGTTCACCCGGTTCGATGCCCCCGCCCGGCAGCAGCCAGCTGCCCGCGTACGGTCCCTTGAGCTGGCGGACGAACGTCACCGCCTCACCGGGTGCGGGGATCACCATCAGTGCGGCGGGCAGCGCTCGTGCGAAGCGGTTCATCGTCTGTGTCGTTCCGTTCGGTGCGAGGTGTGTCGGTGCGAGGTGTGTCAGTACTCGGTCGGACGGCCCTCGGGCCGGATCATCAGGGCAAGCCCGACGCGCTCGCCCTCCACTCTGCCTTTGCGGTAGTACGGCTCGGTCCGGGTGAGGAAACCATGCGTCGCCAGGGCTTGGCCGGGATTCGCGAGATCCGGACCGCAGATGATCACTTTGGACCGGATGTCGAAGGCCATGGCATCGCGTACGAGTTCCTGGCTCGGCGCATCGGACTCAATGTAGGCGACGAACTCGCCCCGGGCCCTGAGCGAGTAGCGCACGGACCCCACCTCGTAACCCAGCCCGCGCAGGTGCGCGTACATCAGGTACTCGTTCTGGAAGCCCATCAGGGTGAGTCCGGACTCCGCACCCGCCACGATCGTCGGGAACGGCGCCCCCGGGACGGCCTCGACGCCGGTCACGGTCAGCACGTTGCTGCGGCGTGCCTCGGCGTAGTAGCCCTTGAACTCCCCGAAGGGCCCCTCGACCGCGTCGCGCTCCTGGACCAGGCCGGTGACGACGTGGGTGGCGTCACAGGGCACCGGCGGGGTGCCCGTGACCACGAGCGGTCGGCCCAGCAGCCGTGAGGCGACGGCGTAGTCGTCCCCCTCGGCGGGCAGCCGGGAGGCCGCCACGACCGTGACCGCCGGGTCCGCTCCCAGGAACACGGAGATGGGCATCGGCCGGCCGGCGGCCAGCCAGGCCAGCAGGTTGCGGTGACCGTCGGTCCGCGGATCGAGGAAGATCCGCGCCTCGTCGGGCCCGGTCACCTGGATACGGTAGAAACCCAGGTTGACACCGCCGCCGTCCGGCCGGGACGTCACTCCTATACCGGCGGTGATGTACGGGCCGGCGTCGCCGGGGCGGTGCTGGAGAACCGGCAGGTCGTCCAGGAGCCCGGACAGCCGCTCCCGGTGCGCGGTGGGCGGGATCTGCCGTGTGTGCTGCCCCGGGTGTGTCGGCTCGGGGCCGGCGAGCCGCGCGGACATCTCCGCCAGGTGCTTCTCCTCGGTGGTGGAGAGCGCGGCGAGCAGCACCGCCCGGGGGTACGGATGGCCCAGTACGCGGGAACCCGGGTGCTCGGTGATCCGGGTGAAGACGACAGTGGGCCGGGCGCCGTGGGCCCTCTCGATGTCGGCGAGCGTACGGGCCACCTCCACCCGGCTGCTCAGCGGTGTGTCGCAGGTGTACAGGCCGACGGCGTCGTAACAGGGGGGCAGACCCAGCCGCGCGGCTCCGGACGCCCGGGTGAGGCCGCTGCCCGGGTAGCCGTGCCCCACCGGTCCTCCGGCCGTCATGATGGCCGCACCCGCAGCTCCGCCGGGAACGGCCGGCAGCCCTCGACGGGCTCCCGGTCCGCCTCCCAGGGGAAGACGATCCAGTCGTCGATGACGGCCGAACAGTAGTCGGGCGTCCGGGCGGAGCGGTGGTTGCGCACGAGGGCAGCCAGCCGCACGCCGCCGTCCGGCACCCCGGCCGTGGCGAGATACCCCGCCACGGCGTCGGCGGTGACTCCGGTGCCCACGATGTCGTCGACGACCAGGACCCGGTCGCCGGGCAACGGCGCGCTGTGCCCCGAGGCCTCGACGACCGGTTCCCGCTTGGCCGCGTAACGGCTGTCGTCCGCGGTCCTGCGCACCCGGACGGTGTGCATCACCGGGACGTCGAGGATGCAGGTGAGGGCTCCGGCGGCGGCCAGCCCGCCGCGGGCGACAGCCAGCACGCAGTCCGGCGCGAACCCGTCGGCCCGTACCTGTGCCGCGAGATCCCCGACCAGCTCACCGAACGAGCCCCAGTCGAGCAGGTACGGTCCCCGCCGCGACCACATGCCCGGCTGCCCGCCCGCCTCTTCCGGCCGGGACGTGCTGTGCGGCCGACTCATTCCCGTACCGCCTGCGCGACGTGGTCGATGTCTATCTGCTCCGAGCGCTCCCGGGCGTGCGGGAGGTTCTCCGCCCGTCCCGCGCCGGTGACCCTGATGAACTCGGCCCTCTCCCGGAAGGCCGCGAGGTCGGGTGCTCCCGAGTAGCTCATCGCGGACTGCACGCCGCCGACGAGTCGGCGCAGTGTCCTGGGGAGCGGCCCGGACGCCGGGAACGTGACCTCCACGCCCTCCGGTACGTAGTCGTCGACCTCCGCCCTGCTGATCCTCTCGCCGGCCGCCCTGCGCAGCGTCAACTCCATGCCCAGTGACACGAAACCGTTGCTGACCCGGTAGGAGCGGCCGTCCTTGGTCACGGGGGTCGCGGCGCTCTCGTCCGCGCCCGCGAGCGCGGAACCGAGCATCACGGCGTGCGCGCCGGCCGCGAGGCACTTGGCGATGTCGCCCGACTGCCTGATCCCGCCGTCGGCGATGATCCGCACGCCCGCGTCGTCGGCGGCGGCCGCGCAGTCCATGACCGCGGTGAGCTGGGGCACCCCGGTCCCGGCGACCAGCCGGGTGGTGCACACCCCTCCGGGGCCGATGCCCACCTTCACCACGTCCGCTCCGGCCTCGGCCAGGTCGCGGACGCCCTCGGGGGTCGCCACGTTCCCGGCGACCAGGGGCAGTTCGGGCAGGGCCTTGCGCAGCTCCGCCAGCGCCGTGACGACCCGGTCGCTGTGGCCGTGGGCGACGTCGACGAGGAGGAGGTCCACGGCATGCGCGGCCAACTGCTCGGCGCGCTCCCGCCAGTCCCCGGTGACGCCGACCGCCGCGCCCACGAACAGCCGTCCGTCCGCCGCGAGAGTCGCCCGGTCGGCGTCGTCCGGCGAGGGGCGGACGGCCTTGACCGCGTCGAGCTGGGCGACCTGCTGAGCGACGGTCTGCATCCGGTGCAGGAAGCCCATGCCACCGTGGCGGGCCATGGCGGCGGCCATCCGGTCGCCCGTGCACCACTGGGTGTTGGCGGAGACGAGGGGAAGCCGCAGCCGCACCCCGGGGAGCAGCCGCGTCGTGGTGTCGGCGTGCCGCCGACTGGTCAGGGACGTGCGCTGCGGTACGAGCAGGACGTCATCGAAGCTCAGCCCCGTGCGCAGCGGCTCGGATACACGCATGGTCCGCCCTCCTTCAGGGGGTGCCGCCGGTCAGGGCCAGCAGTTCGGCCCGGAGTGAACTCTCCCGCAGGCCGCCCCGCCACATGGCGGTGGTCATGGTGGCGGGTGTGCGGACACCGCGCATGGCCATGCACAGGTGCTTCCCCTGACCGATCACCGCCACGTCAGGTGATCCGGTCAGCCGCTCGACATCGTCGGCGATGTCGTGTGTGAGCTGTTCCTGGGACTGCAGGCGGTGGGCGTGCAGATGTGCGATCCGCGCGAACTTGCTCAGCCCCAGCATCTTCTTTCCGGGCAGGTAGCCGATGGCTATCCGGCAGGAGAACGGCAGCAGGTGGTGCTCGCACAGCGACCACACGTCGATGCCGGACACGGCGACCAGGCTGCCGGTCGCCGCGGTCTCGAAGACCGCTTCGACCGAACCCGGCTCGTACTGCGTGAACTCCCGCCACCAGCGCGCGTAGCGTGCGGGGGTGTCCCGCAGTCCCTCGCGGTCCGGGTCCTCGCCGATCTCCACGAGTAACTGCCGGGCCAGTGTCTCCAGCGGATCGGTGCCCTTGGCGCCGTGCTCCATGGGCAGGCTCTCACCGAGTACTTCGATACTGCTGGTCATCAGACTCCCCGTCTGCTTCCCCACACGTTGACGTGCAGCCTTCCGGACAGATTCCATTTGCGTGCGACTACGCCGTCGGCGAGTGCGCGGAGGGTGGACTCGATCTCCTCGGGGCTCTGTCCCCTCGGCATGATCCACACGTTCTCCAGGCCGAACCGTTCGACCAAGGCGTCCACCTCGTCCAGGTCGGAGGCTTCCGCGCAGACGAACTTGAACACGGTCCCGGGCGTCGAGGCGAAGGCCTCCAGTGCTCCGGGCACGATCCTGCGTTCCTCCGCGACACCGGAGTGAGCCAGTTTCGGGGACACGTTGAACCGTGCCCGCGTCGCGACGAGCGCTTCGTCCGGCACCAGCGTTCCGTTTGTCTCGAACTCGACCGTGATGCCCCGGTCGCGCAGTGCGCGTACCACGGGCAGAATCCGGTCCTGCTGGCTCAGCGGTTCTCCGCCGGAGACGACGATCAGGCCGACGCCGAACTCCAGTAGTCTCCCGGTCACCTCGTCCGGTGCGAGCGGGTGCAGCTCGTCGGCCGGACGGTAGGCCACTCCGGTGTCGGAGACGCCCTTCCAGTCCCAGGTGTACGGGGTGTCGCACCAGCGGCAGGTCAGATTGCAGCCGCCCAGCCGCAGGAACGCGCACGACCTTCCGGTGGAAGGTCCCTCACCCTGTACGGCCTCAGGTGGGTCCGAATATCTCGTTGACCACGAGCATCGGAACCGCCATCACACCACCTCCTCTTCCACCCCGGGCGGGGTGGGGTCGCCGTTGTCTCCCGTTCCCGTCGCCGGGTCGTCAGGGGCGGTAGGTCGCCCAGGTCTTGGGTGTCTCGGACACCCGCACGGCGATCAACTGGGGAAACTCCTCCTTCCACATGCCGTAGATCCACATGGCGAGGTGCTCGGCGGACGGGTTGCGGTCCGGCAGCACGTCGTTGAGGTGCCGGTGGTCCACCGTGTCGTCGAGCCATTTGCGGAAGATCGCCAGTTCCCCGTAGTCCCGTACGAAGCCGGGCCGGGTCAGTTCGTCCGGGTGCGCGCCCAGCTCCAGCTCGACCACGTAGTTGTGGCCGTGGAGCCGGCCGCACGGGTGTCCCTGCGGGAGATGGTCCAGTCGGTGACTGGCCGAGAAGTGGAACTCCTTCGTGATGGACAGCACGGCGGTCCTCCTGTCGAGGTCGCATGAAGTCAGGTGTGGTGCTCTCCCCCCGAGGGCCGCGGCACGTCCGGGCCGGGGATCTCTTCCCGGACGTGCCGGGAGTGTCGGTACCAACGGCGCTTTCACGGTTGTCCGCCGTACGCGTGGAAGCCGCGCGGCGGGAGCCGGACCGGATTGGTCCACAATCGGCCGAAAATCGTCACCAGAGCCTCTGCTGCCGGACATTCGGGTATCTCCGTGATGTCGGCCGGAGCTGTGCCGACATCGCTACCGCAGCTGTCGGAGACTGCCCGCGCGATGGTCCGTGAACCAGCTCCTCCCGTTGACACGACGCCAGACGAACATGGTGATCCCGGGCAGCTCGAAAGCCCCCTCCTGGAAGACGAGGATCCAGGAAGGCGCGCTGTTGTGGAAGCCCGCGAAATGTTCCTGGGCGAATTCCGGACGAGGGGACGCCGTCCTCGGGGCGCTTCCCGCACTTTCGTCCCGGTGGGGCGGTACGAGCCGCTCGGCCGGCCGCCGAAGCAGCGGGAACCGCCGCGGCCGGTGCCGGCCGCGGCCATCCTCTGTCCACGTGCGCGGCGTCCCTCCGGCCGGCACGAGGTGCCCGGCACGGCACGCGCCGAGGAGTGAGCCGCGTCATGCGGGGAGCGTCTTCCGGCCCGGCCCGGCCCGCCGCGGAGGCCGGTGGCGCGCCTCGCGGACACCAGCGGGGGACCGGGGCCCGGCGCCGCGCGCCAGCGCGGGATCACGCCGCGGGTGAGGTTGCGGGGGTGGCCCGGGTCGGCGCCGCGGGACTCGGCCACGGCCACCGCCAGGCGCTGCACGCGAACCAGGTCGGCCATCGGGTCCAGGGTGCCCTCGCCGGTGTCCGCGCAGTCCGACTCCGCCAGCGGAGTGCCGCTTGCCGCGGCGATGCCGCCGGACAACCCCTCCGACAGGGAACCCAGCGCCCGGACCACGCGGTGCGGACCGGCGATCGCGACCGGGCCGTGCCGGTACTCCCCCGCCGGATACGCCTCGGTCCACGCCTCGGCCGCCCGCCGCCGGCTGCTGGGCCGGGTGGCGATCTCGGCTGCGGTACGGGACTGCTCGGCGGCGGTCATGCGGGGGCTCCTCGGAAGCGGGGGGCGTTCTTCGGACGGTTCTCCGGCGGTTCTCCGGGCACTGGGTACAGACATGTGCACAGCAGTCCTGACCTGCGGGGCAGAAGGAGCGCTGCCGAAGCGATACGCGGTGCGGCGCGGCCCGGGCGGGCGCCGTACGGCCCGGGATGCGGTGTCCGGGGGCGGCAGTAGGTTGGAGGGGTGAGCACCGGTAGCGAGCAGCCGCGCGAGGACGGCGGCCTGTCCGAGCAGGACCAGGCCGTGCTCGCCGTCGAGCGGCACGGCTGGCCCGGCCCCGGCGCCAAGGAGCGGGCGATACGCGAGCGGCTGGGCATCTCGCCGACCCGCTACTACCAGCTCCTCAACGCCCTGCTGGACGATCCGCGCGCCCTCGCCCACGACCCGGTCACCGTCAACCGCCTGCGCCGCCGCCGGGACGAGCAGCGCGGCCGGCGGCGGTAGGCACGGCGCCGTCCCGCCCGGGCTTCCGCAACCGGTGACCACTACACTCCCTCTGGAAACTCACAGTGACCGCGTGGGTTCATCCTGTCTCCTCCGCAGGAGAGCGGGGCGGGGCACGGGAGGCGGGCGGACGGCCCCGGCAGCACCGACGATCCGAAGAGTGAGTGGGGGAAACACGTGTCCTTCGAGGACCGGCAGTCCACGAGCACGCGTCTGAACGAATTGCCTGGACCGCACAGCGCGCCACCGTTGCGGGACGGGGATCTGTCGCACTCCGAGGCGCAGAAGAAGAAGGCCGCCGCCTACATCGAGGAGCATCTCGGGCCGGGGACCACGAAGGCGGGGGTCATCGCCGACGGCGACAGCGAGACGGTCGCGGGGGGTTCGAACGCCACCGCCTGCACGGTGGGCAAGCTGAGCGGCTGGGGCGTGCAGAAAGGGCTCTCCCACCGGATGGGCAGGTGGCAGCGCAACGCCAAACGGCTGACCGGCCGACTGGAGGCCGAACTCACCGGGCTGCGGCAGGCCAACACCTTCTTCCAGGACAACGAGAGCGACACGGCCGCCTCCTTCGACGGCACCTCGCCCCTCTACCGCAGCGCCCTGCTGGACTACGTGCCCAGCCCCGGGCCCACACCGGGCCCGGGCACCGGCCGTCCGGCGGCGAAGAGTCCCATCGCGGACTTCTGACGGATCTCCGAGGAAGGGGGGGAGCAGGATGGCGGTCGACTACGAGACGATCCTCAGCACCGACCTGTCGGGCCTCGCCAAGGCGGCGTCCGCCTGGAAGAAGATGGGGAAGCGCTTCGGGGAACTGCACGACGACTACCGCGACCACGTCAAGGCAGCGGTGGAGGCCGACAGTTGGCGAGGTGAGTCGGTGCTGGCCTACAAGAGCCAGGCGCAGACCACGCTGGAGGAGTACGCCGGGGCACGCGACGAGGCCAGGGCCGTCGGGGCGCTGCTGGAGGAGGCACACCGCACGCTCACCGACCGGCGCGACGCGGTCATCGGCAAACGGGACGAGGCCGTCGAGGCGTACATGGACGTCGACCCCCACTCCGGTCGCTGCACGCTGAACCTCGGCAGGATGGACGAGGAGAGGGCGGAGTTCTACCGCCGCGACCAGCTGGCCCGCGGGGAGCTGGAGGAGTCCTGGACGAACGCGATCCGCAACGCGGTCAGAGACGTCCAGGACGCCGACGAGAACTTCCGCAGAGCTCTCATGGCCAACCCCGACGACGGGGGCAGAGGGCTGGCGGACGGCTTCAACCCGGCGCTCAAGGGGGACGCGGGCGAGGCGAACGCCGTCCGTGCGGGGGAGCTGTACGAGAAGATCAGGAACGGCGGGAAGCTCTCCGGGGCGGAACGGGAAGAGCTCGCCTCCCTGATGCGGGCGAACGAGGCCGACACGGAGTTCAGCCGCACCTTCGTCACCTCAGTGGGCGGCCCCGACGGCGTCATCCGGATGCACAACGAGCTGACCGACCGCGCGTACTACGACGAGCCCGGCCAGAAGAAGCACTACCAGGGCCTGGACCGGCATCTGGCCAACGTGGTCGCCACCGCCACGACCGTCGACGACAAGGACGAGGCCGGCGACAGGAAGTTCTACGGCCAGTGGCGCGAGGAGCTGAGGAAGGCCGGCGTCGAGAAGTACGACGCCGAGGTCGTCGGCGGGGAGTACGGCGGTCAGCAGGTCCGCGGCTACCAGGCCATGGTCACCCTGATGCAGAACGGCGACGGCTACGACCCCGAGTTCCTGCACGACCTGGCCGACGACATCCGCGCCGCCGAGGACCCGGCCAAGGGCGGCGATCCCGACATCTGGGACCTGAACCGGGGATACGCGGGCGAGCGGGGCGGCTGGTTCGCCAACGACCCCTACGACGGCGTCCTGGGCATCATGAGCAAGAGCCCCGACGCCGCCACCGCCTACTTCGACCCCGCCTCCAAGCTCGGTGGAGACCGTCTGGACTACCTCCAGAAAGAGCGGGACTGGAACATCGTCGACAACGCCGAGATCCACGGCAACGTCGAGGTGAGCCGCCCGGACACCGAGGACACCGACAGCCGCACCGGCTTCGGGGCGGCCCTGGAGGCGGCCATGACCGGCCAGGTCCCCGGCGAGGAGCCCGTCACCACCGACGAGAACGGCAACAAGAAGGACCCCACACACCACACCGAGGCCCAGGTGCGTGTCCTGGAGCAGGTGGTGACTTCTTACGCCGATATCGCCGCCGTCGACAAGAGCGCCATTCCCGAGAACATCCGCCAGAACATGGCGAACGCCCTCGCCTACTACCCGAACGATGTCCACGACATCATCGGCAAGGACGGGAATTTCTCTTCCAAGGAATTGTCGACACAGCCTAACGATGTCGACGTTCACCGGGAGACCATGCTGCGCTTCATTCGTGGAGTGGCCGAGGACGGCGGCGCCTTCCGGACGATTCATGATTCCCAGATGGAGATCATCGCGCATGACGTCAGTAGTCTGCGTGAGGAAGACTTCCGGAGGGGCACTGCCAAAGCCGAAGGAGTGGCCCAGATGAGCGGCCAGACCATGGGCGCCCTCGATCACGTACGTGCCGATGTCCTCGGCTCACACCGAGACGACGTGATTTCCCAGAACAATTGGAACAAAGTCTACAGTTACCACACGCTGGGGGCACCGGTGACTGGAATTCCCGTCGTAGGTGACGTTCTCCAGCGCCTTGTCGACATTGGCACCGGCCAGTTGGCCGAGGGGCTAAATAATGAGGTAAGCGATAAGGCCACGGAAGAGTTGATCCAGCAATATCGGAGGGATGGGTACCCTCGGTTGGAGAGCATGATTCAGCGACAGGCGGCGCAGAGTGGAATGAGCGATGAGGAGCTGGGAGACGGTAGGCTTGGCTTCCAGAGGGTTATTCTTGCAATGGCCAAACATGAATACTCGGCAGCTATCCACGACTCTCAGGGATCGACGGGGACAAACTCATGAAACTGGTGTCCAGGGTGACCGGTCGGCGCGCTCTCCTCGTTTCCGGCGTGGTGGTTCTGCTCGCGTCCGTGACTCTTGGCGGATGGCTCTGGCTGCGTGATGACGGTGCGGCACAACAGAAGGAACAGAACAGCTTCTGCTGGAGTTTGGTGCCGGGGAGAGACAGTGGGGAAAGCGGATCGACGGCCGAGTGCGGGGATGCCCTGGAAACGGCCATGACCGGTCGGCCGCCCGGGGCCACGCCTCCGGGGAGGACATCGGAGTACGGGACCGAGCAGGTCCGGGTTCTTGAGGAGACCGTCAAGGGATATGCCGCCCGCACCAAGGGCGATCCGGGAGCGATACCGGAAGAAATCCGTCGGAACATGGCGAGCGTCTTGGTTTTCTACGCCGATGACGTCCACGACATCATCGGGCTGCACGGTGACTTCTCCGAGGGAGGGCTGTCGACACGGCCGAACGACGTCGATGTGGACCGGGCGACCCTGACGGACTTCATCCGGGGCCTCGCCGAGGACGGCGGGGCGTTCCGCATGGTGCGCGGTTCCCAGCTGGCGCTCGTCTCCGACGGGCTCCAGTCCCTTGGGAAGACGGACTTCGAGGGGGGCAGTGACAAGGCTGAGGGGACGGCGCTGGTGAGCGGAAACTCCCTGGGCATTCTGGACCGCGTCGGTGCCCAGGCGCTCGAAGCCCGAGATGGCGGGGCCGACCGGGAGGAATGGCTCGAGGCGTACCGGAACCAGGGGGGCCGGAACGAGGGAGCAGGGAAACCGGAGGAGTTCTTCGCGTCCGCTCGGGACGGCGGCTACCTGGTGGAGATGTTCCAGCGGCGGGCGGACCGCCTGGGAGCGCGGCCCGAGGGGCCGGAGGGCAGTGGTACGGGACTCCACCCGGAGATCCTGGACATGCTCGAGAAGACCTACCGGCTGGGCTTCTGATCGTCGTGCTCGGCCCCTGGCCCTGCCGCCGGGACGAGCAGCGCGGCCGGCGGCGGTGACGGTGCCGGCGGGCGGGGCCGCACGTAGGGTGCCCGTCGCTGGGTAGGGTCCCCGGCATGGGCAGCCACTCCTCACCTCAGCTTCCGGAGCAACTCCCCACCCCGGCCACCCCCGCCGGGCGCGACGGCCTCGCCGCGCTGCTGGCCGACCCCGGGCGGGCCGTGGTCGCGCTCGACTTCGACGGCACGATCGCCCCCATCGTCCCCGACCCCGACCAGGCCCGCGCCCACCCCGGTGCGGTGCCCGTCCTCGCCCGGCTGGCGCCGCTGCTGCGGGCCGTCGTCATCGTCACCGGCCGCCCGGCCGAACTGGCGGCACGCTACGGCGGCTTCACCGGGGCGGCGGGCCTGGAGCACCTGGTGGTGCTCGGCGCGTACGGCGCGGAGCGCTGGGACGCGGCCACCGGCGAGGTCACCGCGCCGCCCTCGCCCCCCGGGGTGGCGGCGGTCCGCGCCGAGTTGCCGGGGGTGCTGGAGAAGGCGGGCGCGCCGGACGGCACCTGGACCGAGGACAAGGGCCGGGCCGTCGCCGTCCACACCCGCCGCGCCGCCGATCCGGCGGCGGCCTTCGAGCTGCTGCGCGAGCCGCTGGCCGAGCTGGCCGAACGGCACTCGCTGTCCGTCGAGCCGGGCCGCTTCGTGCTGGAGCTGCGACCCCCGGGCATGGACAAGGGCGTGGCCCTGACGGACTTCCTGCGCGAGACCGGCGCGGGCTCGGTGCTCTACGGCGGCGACGACCTGGGCGACCTGGCCGCGTACGACGCGGTGGACCGGCTGCGCGGCGAGGACGTGCCCGGGGTGCTGCTGTGCAGCGGCAGCGAGGAGGTCACGGCGCTGGCCGAGCGGGCGGACCTGGTGGTGGACGGGCCCGCCGGGGTCGTCGGCCTGCTGGGGGAGCTGGCGGACGTCCTGGCCGGACGGGCGGGCTGACGGAGGACGGCGACGGGCACGCCCGCGGGCCGAGGGCGCCGTCGCCGGGTCCGCCCGCCGGAGCGGGCCGCCCGGGCCCCGGCGGACCCGCCGCTTTCGTGGGCCGGTCACCGGGCCCGCTCAGCTCCGCAGCGCCTCCAGCTGGTCCAGGAACCACTGGGTGGGCGACAGGGCGGTGGCCGCCGCCGCGAGGCGCTTGGTGCGCTCGGCGCGCTCGCCCGCGTCCATCGTCAGCGCCCGGTGCAGCGCGTCGGCGGTGGCGCCGATGTCGTACGGGTTGACGGTGATCGCGTCCTCGGCCAGCTCCGCGAAGGCCCCGGCCTCCCGGGAGAGCACCAGCGCGCAGCCGCCGTCGGAGACCACCGGGATCTCCTTGGCGACCAGGTTCATGCCGTCCCGGATCGGGTTGACCAGGGCGACGTCGGCCAGCCGATAGGCCGCCAGCGAGCGGGCGAAGTCGTCCTTGACGTGCAGGACGACCGGCGACCAGTCCGAGGTGCCGTACGCCTCGTTGATCTCGCCGGCGACCCGGGAGACCTCCTCGGTGTACTCCCGGTAGACCGCCAGGTCCTGCCGGGAGGGGTAGGCGAAGGCGACGTGGACGACCCGGCCGTGCCACTCGGGGTGGTCGTCCAGCAGCCGCCGGTAGGCGAGCAGGCCGCGCACGATGTTCTTGGACAGCTCGGTGCGGTCCACCCGCACGATCGTCCTGCGGGGGTTGTCCGCGGGCTCGGAGCCGATCTGCTCGCGCAGGGCGGCCATCCGCTCGGCCACGTCCTCGCGGTGCGCGCGCTCCCGCAGGAAGTCCCCGTCGGCGCCCAGGCCGTGCACGCCTATCCGGGTGGCCCGGCCCTCGTGCACCACCGCGAACTGCCCGTCCTCGGCGGTGGTCACCTCCGCGCCCAGCAGCTTCGCGCAGCACTCGGCGAACGCGTGGGCCCAGCGGCGGGTGAGGAAGGCGGCCCGGTCGGCGCCCAGGATGCCGCGCAGCACCTCGGCGCCCACCCCGCCGTCCGGGTCGTCGGGCAGCAGCCGGAAGTAGTCCGGCGGCGCCCAGGGGGTGTGCGAGAAGTGCCCGATGCGCAGGTCGGGGCGGCGTTCGCGCAGCATGCCGGGGACGAGGGTGAGGTGGTAGTCCTGCACGAGCACCGCCGCGCCCTCGGCGGCCTCCTCGGCCAGCGCGTCGGCGAAGGCGGCGTTGTACGCCTCGTAGGAGCGCCACTGCCGCTCGAACTCGGCGCCGAAGACGGGCTCGGTCGGGGTCTGGTACAGCATGTGGTGGACGAACCACAGCACGGAGTTGGCGACGCCGTTGTAGGCGTCGGAGAAGACCTCGGGCTCGATGTCCAGCATGCGCACCTGCTGGCCGCCGGTGTCGGACGCGTCGAGGACGCCGCCGGTGCGGCGCGCCGCCTCGCGGTCGCCGTCGCCCAGCGCCGCGCACACCCACACCGCGTCGCCCTTGACCGCGGACAGCCCGGACACCAGTCCGCCGCCGCCGCGTTTGGCGGTGAGTTCGCCTCCCTCCCCGAGGGAGTAGGAGACCGGACCGCGATTGGACGCGACGAGAACCTGGTGCCGAGTGACCATGACCCGAACCTAGCCGCTGACCGTACCGGTCAAACGTGCGGTTCCCGACGCGCACGGAGCGTTTCCGGCCGGGTACGCGACCGGTACGCGACCGCGCGGCCCCGTACCCGGCCGGTACGGGCCGGCGGCCGGTGCGGACACAGCGGGACGGCCCGGAACGTCCCGGGGCGCCCCGGGACGCGCCGGCCCGTGCCCGCGCGCCCCCGGGCCCGCCGCCTCACGCCGCCTCACGCCGCCGCGCGGTGCCGCGCGTACTCCGGGACCGTGCACATCGGCGGGCGCTCCTCGGTGTCCACCGGGTGGGTGCGCGGCACGAAGCCGCCGTCGGGCGCGCGTTCGAACTGGGTCAGCTCGGGGCGTATCAGCGGGCCGCGCGCCTGCCGCACATGGGCCGTGCGGTGGATCGCCGCGGCCATCCGGCCGAGCGCCTGCCCGTCCTGGTTGCGGTGCTTGCGCACCCCCACGTCCACCTGGGCGAGCGCGTCGAGCCCCACCGTGTGCAGCGCGTCCACCAGCAGCCCCAGCTCCACGCCGTAGCCGACGGGGAAGCTGAGCCGCTCCAGCAGCGAGCGGCGTGCCGCGTACTCGCCGCC
Organism: Streptomyces carminius; assembly: GCF_002794255.1. Classification (GTDB taxonomy): domain Bacteria; phylum Actinomycetota; class Actinomycetes; order Streptomycetales; family Streptomycetaceae; genus Streptomyces; species Streptomyces carminius. The sequence continues at coordinate 14,369 of NZ_PGGW01000040.1, read as the reverse complement.
CAGCGGCTGCACGAAGCCGGCGAGCTGCGGCCAGTACAGGTTGAGCAGGGGGCGCGCGACCAGCTCGGTGACCCGGCCGCCGCCCGCCGGGCTGTCCCCGATGGCCCGGTCGTACATCGCCTTGACCATCGCCAGACCGGGATCGGTCAGCAGCGGCCCGACGATGCCGTGGACGAAGGCCGGGTCGAAGTCCCGCAGGTCCGCGTCCACGAAGCAGACGATCTCGCCGCTGGTGGCCAGCAGCGACCGCCACAGCACCTCTCCCTTGCCCGGCACCGTGGGCACCCGGGGCAGCACGGCGTCGCGGTGCACCACGGTGGCACCCGCGGCGGCGGCGACCTCGGAGGTGCGGTCGGTGGATCCGGAGTCCACCACCACCAGCTCGTCGACCAGGGGCATCGCCTCGGTCATCAGCTCGTGGCGGATCGCGGCGACGATCTCGCCGACCGTCGCCTCCTCGTTCAGCGCCGGAAGCACCACGCTCACCGTGCCCGCCGGTCCGGCCGCCCGCTTCGCGGCCAGCAGCCGGTGCAGCGGGCGGTCGACAGCGCTCCAGGAGCGTCGCTCCAGCCAGTGGTCGACCTCATCCAGCACGTGCTCGTCTCCCTGCTCTCGGCGTTCTCGGGCTTCTCGGGGTCCTGGGCGTTCTCGGGTCCTCGGCTTCCTCGGGTGGCCCCCGGAGTCCCAGGCATTCTGCGGGATCCGGGTTTCCCGGATGTTCTCGGCATCGGTCGTGATCGGGTCGGTACCGGGTCGGGACCGTTGCGCGGTCGTGTCGGGGATGTGTCGGCCCGGCCCGCCACGCCTCCCGCCGCCCGCGGGGCGGGTGCGGCCGGGTACGGGGTCCGTCTCGCGGTTCGGACGGCCGGCCGGGTCGTCGGAGGCGTCGGTTACAGTCTTGGACAACGTCGGTGAGTTCCGCATCTTGGGGCCCGGCGTGCACAAACGCCCCGGCCACGGTATTGGCCGGGTGCCACAGAGCTCATCCAGAGGGGCAGAGGGAACGGCCCGTTGAAGCCCCGGCAACCCTCCCGCCGGTTCTCGTTCACAGAAGTCGAGGCCACGGTGGGGAAGGTGCCAATTCCGTCCCGGGCGAAAGCCGCCGCGGGGAAGATGAGGAGAAAGGGCCTCGCCAACCATGGCTGTGCAGACTGTTGCAGGCAACACCGGTGTCTCGCTCGGCTCCGCCGACGCGCTCTCCTGTCGCGAGTGCGGTGAGCGCTTCCCGCTCGGGCCGGTGTTCGCCTGCGAGATGTGCTTCGGGCCGCTGGAGATCGCGTACGACCTCCCCGCGGGCGACCCGGAGGGGCTGCGGAAGCGGATCGAGGCCGGACCGAACAGCATCTGGCGCTACGCCCCGCTGCTGCCGGTGCCGGCCGACGTGGCGGACAAGCCCAACCTGAACCCCGGCTTCACCCGGCTGGTGAAGGCCGACAACCTCGCCCGCGAGCTGGGCGTCACCGGTGAACTGCACGTCAAGGACGACTCCGGCAACCCCACCCACTCCTTCAAGGACCGGGTGGTGGCCATCGCCGTCGAGGCCGCCCGCGCCTTCGGCTTCACCACCCTGTCCTGCTCCTCCACCGGCAACCTGGCGGGCGCCGTCGGCGCCGCCGCCGCCCGCGCCGGGCTGCGCTCGTGCGTGTTCATCCCGCACGACCTGGAGCAGGGCAAGGTCGTGATGGCCGCGGTGTACGGCGGCGAGCTGGTCGGCATCGAGGGCACCTACGACGACGTGAACCGTTTCTGCTCGGAGCTGATCGGGGACCCGGCCGGCGAGGGCTGGGGCTTCGTCAACGTCAACCTCCGCCCGTACTACGCGGAGGGCTCCAAGACCCTGGCGTACGAGATCTGCGAGCAGCTCGGCTGGCGGCTGCCGGACCAGCTCGTCGTCCCGATCGCCTCCGGCTCCCAGCTCACCAAGATCGACAAGGGGCTGCGCGAGCTGATCGCGCTGGGCCTGGTCGAGGAGAAGCCCTACAAGATCTTCGGGGCGCAGGCGGCGGGTTGCTCGCCGGTCTCCCGGGCCTTCAAGGAGGGCCACGACGTGGTGCGGCCGGTGAAGCCGGACACCATCGCCAAGTCGCTGGCCATCGGCAACCCGGCCGACGGCCCGTACGTCCTGGACATCGCCCGCCGCACCGGCGGCGCGGTGGAGGACGTGGACGACACGCAGGTCGTCGAGGCGATCAAGCTGCTGGCCCGCACCGAGGGCGTCTTCGCCGAGACCGCGGGCGGGGTGACCGTCGGCGTGACGAAGAAGCTGCTCGAGGCCGGCCTGCTCGACCCGGCCGCCACCACCGTCGTCCTCAACACCGGCGACGGCCTGAAGACCCTGGACGCGGTGGCGCCGACCACCGGACCGTCCGCGATCATCCGTCCGAACCTGGACTCCTTCCGAGAGGCTGGCCTGGCATGAGTGTCTCCGTCCGAATCCCGACCATCCTGCGCACCTACACCGGCGGCCGGGCCGAGGTGCCGGCGGAGGGCGCCACGCTCGCCGAGGTCCTGGCCGACCTGGAGAAGAACCACCAGGGCATCTCCGCCCGGGTGCTGGACGACTCCGGCAAGCTGCGCCGCTTCGTGAACGTCTACGTCAACGACGACGACGTGCGCTTCGCCGAGGGCCTCCAGACGGCGACGCCGGAGGGTGCGAACGTCTCGATCATCCCGGCGGTCGCGGGCGGCTGCTGACGCCCCGCGGACCCGTACCGGCGGCCCCGCCCCCGTCCCGGAGCTCCGGGACGGGGGCGGGGCCGTCTCCGTGTGCGGCGCCGGGCCGGTCCGACGGCCGGCCGTTATCCGGAATTGGTAATTCCGGCCGGTGCGGAACCGGTAGAGTGGGCCTGCCTCCCCCCGAACGCGCGTACAGCGCACCACGAGAACGCGACAACTTGCGGCCGATTCACCGCGGCAATTGTCGTGTTGGTCCGCCATGCCCGGACCGTGATGCCCTGGTTTCCCGCCTTTCGCGTGCTTTTCGGCAATCCTGACGTGGCCGGAATTCTCGTCCAACAGCCCTGTTGCAGAGGGCTGTTGCCCAGATACATTCGGCCGCGGTCGACGCGTTCCGGCGCACGCCCCCTCTCGCCGGGGGGCAAACTGACCCGGGTCCGCGGAGTGCGGATTCGTGCAAGGGCCAGCAATAGGGGAGTTAGGAATGGCTCAAGGCACCGTCAAGTGGTTCAACGCGGAGAAGGGGTACGGCTTCATCGCGGTCGACGGTGGTGCGGACGTCTTCGTCCACTACAGCGCGATCCAGATGGACGGTTACCGCACCCTTGAGGAAGGACAGCGGGTCGAGTTCGAGATCTCGCAGGGTCAGAAGGGGCCGCAGGCGGACATGGTCCGCGTGACGGCCTGAAGCGCCGGCCACTCGCACCACACACGTAGTACGCAGTAGACGGCACAGGAGGGCCCGTGTCCCCGCAGGGGGCGCGGGCCCTCCGTCGTGTCCGGCCGTGTCCGGTCGTGTCCGGCCCGCCCGGCGCCCGGGGCGCGGCGCGAAACCCTTGGCGCGACTGAGTCCGGAGGCGGGTGCGCTTGCACTCGGAGGGGTCGAGTGCTAATCATTGGCGTTAGCACTCTGAAGGTGAGAGTGACAGAAGCAGGACCGGTTCGGTGAGGTCCGCAAGCCCGGTGGAGCAAGGAACCACCGGGCCGGTGGGCCGTCCGTCGCGGGCGCCAGAGCGGTCCGGACACATCCCACACCCGCCCCTGGCCTTCGGCATGGGGAACCCCAGGGAGGACCACTTCACATGGCCAAGATCATCGCGTTCGACGAGGAGGCGCGGCGCGGCCTCGAGCGCGGGATGAACCAGCTCGCCGACGCCGTCAAGGTCACGCTCGGCCCCAAGGGCCGCAACGTCGTCCTTGAGAAGAAGTGGGGCGCCCCCACGATCACCAACGACGGTGTTTCCATCGCCAAGGAGATCGAGCTCGAGGACCCGTACGAGAAGATCGGCGCCGAGCTGGTCAAGGAAGTAGCCAAGAAGACCGACGACGTCGCCGGTGACGGTACGACCACCGCGACCGTCCTCGCCCAGGCGCTGGTCCGCGAGGGTCTGCGCAACGTCGCCGCCGGCGCCAACCCGATGGCCCTCAAGCGCGGCATCGAGCGGGCCACCGAGGCCGTCTCCGCCGCCCTGCTGGAGCAGGCCAAGGAGGTCGAGACCAAGGAGCAGATCGCCTCGACCGCCTCCATCTCCGCCGCCGACACCCAGATCGGCGAGCTGATCGCCGAGGCGATGGACAAGGTCGGCAAGGAAGGCGTCATCACCGTCGAGGAGTCGCAGACCTTCGGGCTGGAGCTGGAGCTCACCGAGGGCATGCGCTTCGACAAGGGCTACATCTCCGCGTACTTCGCCACCGACATGGAGCGGATGGAGGCGGTCCTGGAGGACCCCTACATCCTGATCGCCAACCAGAAGGTCTCCGCGGTCAAGGACCTGCTCCCGCTGCTGGAGAAGGTCATGCAGGCCGGCAAGTCGCTGCTGATCATCGCCGAGGACGTCGAGGGCGAGGCCCTGTCGACCCTGGTCGTCAACAAGATCCGCGGCACCTTCAAGTCCGTCGCCGTCAAGGCCCCGGGCTTCGGCGACCGCCGCAAGGCCATGCTCGGCGACATCGCCATCCTCACCGGCGGCCAGGTCATCTCCGAGGAGGTCGGCCTCAAGCTGGAGAACGCCGGTCTGGAGCTGCTGGGCCGCGCCCGCAAGGTCGTCATCACCAAGGACGAGACCACCATCGTCGACGGTGCCGGTGACAGCGACCAGGTCAACGGCCGGGTCAACCAGATCCGCGCCGAGATCGAGAACTCCGACTCCGACTACGACCGCGAGAAGCTCCAGGAGCGCCTGGCGAAGCTGGCCGGCGGCGTGGCCGTCATCAAGGCCGGTGCCGCCACCGAGGTGGAGCTCAAGGAGCGCAAGCACCGCATCGAGGACGCGGTGCGCAACGCCAAGGCCGCCGTCGAGGAGGGCATCGTCGCCGGCGGTGGCGTGGCCCTGCTCCAGGCGTCCAGCGCCTTCGAGAAGCTGGAGCTGGAGGGCGACGAGGCCACCGGTGCCGCCGCGGTCAAGGCCGCGCTGGAGGCCCCGCTGAAGCAGATCGCGGTCAACGCCGGCCTCGAGGGCGGCGTCATCGTGGAGAAGGTGCGCAACCTGACCCCGGGCCACGGTCTGAACGCCGCCACCGGTGACTACGTGGACATGATCGCCGAAGGCATCATCGACCCGGCCAAGGTCACCCGCTCCGCGCTGCAGAACGCCGCCTCCATCGCGGCGCTCTTCCTCACCACCGAGGCCGTCATCGCCGACAAGCCGGAGAAGGCCGGTGCCGGCGCCGACGCCGCGGCCGCCGCCGGTGGCATGGGCGGCATGGACTTCTGATCCGCTCCCGCAGCGGATCGGCGGTTCCCGCCGTGTCGTGCGCGTGACACACGCCGAGGGCGGCACCCCCGTACGGGGGTGCCGCCCTCGGGCGTCTCCACGGTGCCCCGGCGCCGGGAGGGAGCCGGCCGGGGTCAGCCCCGGGCGGCCTCCAGCGCCTCACGCAGCCGTCCGCCCGACTCCGCCAGCAGGCGGGCGGCGGTGGGGGCGTCCACCCCGGCCAGGATGGTGAGGACGGCGTCCTTCACCTCGCCGCCGGTGGCGGCCAGCGCCGCCTCGATCCGCTCCTCGTCCGCGCCCGTGGCGAGCGCGACGATATGGCGGGAGCGGGCGCGCAGCTTCGCGTTCGAGGCCCGGACGTCGACCATCAGGTTCCCGTACGTCTTGCCCAGCCGGATCATGGTGATGGTCGAGATCATGTTGAGGACCAGCTTCTGGGCGGTGCCCGCCTTCAGCCGGGTGGAGCCGGTCAGCAGCTCCGGGCCGGTGACGACCTCGACGCCGTGCTCGGCCGCCGCCGCCAGCGGTGAGCCCGCGTTGCAGGACAGCCCGACCGTCAGCGCCCCCAGTCGCCGCGCGTGCTCCACCGCGCCGACGGTGTACGGGGTGCGGCCGGAGGCCGCCACGCCGACCACCGCGTCGGCCGGGCCCACCCCCAGCGCGTCCAGGTCGGCGACGGCCCCCTCCGCGCGGTCCTCGGCGCCCTCCACCGCCCGCAGCAGCGCCTCGGGCCCGCCCGCGAGCACCCCGACCACCCGGCCGGGATCGGTGTTGAAGGTGGGCGGGCACTCGCCGGCGTCCAGTACCCCCAGCCGTCCGGCCGTGCCCGCGCCGACGTAGAGCAGTCGCCCGCCGCGCGCCATCCGCCCGGCGACGGCGTCGATCGCGGCGGCGATGCGCGGGAGCTGCGCGGCGACGGCGGCGGGGACGGCGGCGTCCTCGCCGTTCATGAGCCGGGCGATCTCCAGGGTGGGGAGCCGGTCGATGTCGGCCAGCTCGGGGCGGAACGCCTCGGTGGTGAGCGCCGCTGCCGCGGCGTGCGGTCCGGCCCGGTCGGGGGTTCCGTGGCTGGCGGGGGCGTCGGGTCCGTCGGGGGCGGGGCAGGGGCCGGGGGAGCTGTGCTGCGGGGCGTCGTCCACCCGCCGGAAGCTATGTCCGCCGCCGGGGGGCGTCAAGCACCGGCCGCCGCCGTCGCGGTGCGGAGGTGCACGCCGCCCGTGGCGGTATCTGTTCCAATGGACGGGCTATGACAGAACAGCAGTCCTCCCCTCCCGAGCTCGAGCAGGCCCTGCACCGGGGCCGGGCGCTCGTCCTCGCCGACCTCACCGCCTGCGACATCGCCGAGGCCGAGATCGTCTCCCTGGTGGAGGACGCGGTCGTCCACCGCCGGTGGTGGGTCGAGCAGTGGCCGCAGGGTGCCGCCTTCGTCGCCGGCCTGATCGCCCAGGACGTCCAGGACGCCCTCCTGGACCGCTACGGGAGCTGGCCGGGCTGCCCGGTGTGCGAGGGCCGGGACCGGCACGCGCTGGACGTCGAGCCGGAGCTCGGCCCGGACCCGCACTGGGTGTGCGCCAGGACGGCCACGGCGGTGGCGCCGGTGGGGGAGCTGGGGAGGCTCGCCCGGTGACCGTCTACATCGACCCGCCGGTCTGGCCCGGCCACGGCACGGTCTGGTCGCACCTGGTCAGCGACGTCTCGTACGAGGAACTGCACGCCTTCGCCGCCGCGCTGGGCTGCCCGCGCCGCGCCTTCGACCGCGACCACTACGACGTGCCCGCCGCCCGCTACGAGCGGGCGGTCGCGCTCGGCGCGGTCGAGGTGGGCAGCAAGGAGCTGCTGCGGCGGCTGACGGCGGCCGGGCTGCGGCGGCGCAAGCCGCCGCGTCGCAGCAGCACGTCCGCCGCGGCCGCCGTCCCGTCCTGAGCTCCGGGCGGGGGCCCGGGCTGTGCCCGGGGCGGGTGGGGTGCGTGCTGGGGTCGGGGCCGGTCCGGGGCGGGTACTCCGGACGGTACGATTTACGGCCGTGATCGTGTCACGCTCTGTCACCCGCTCATTGGCCGCAAATCGCACTTGAGTGTCCGGAGCACCCGCCCCTCCCCGTCCCCTCCCGCCCGTCGCCCGGCTGCGGGCCGGGTCCCTGTCCACAGCACCGGACGGCGTCCGGCCCCTTCGGTAGTGTGTTCGCCGGGGAAGGCCCGGACGACCGCGGGACCGGCCACAAGACCGAGGGGGACACCGATGACGACCGCGCATGCCCCGTCCGGGACGGAGAGCGGTCCGCCGCCGGAGAGCGACACGGTCATCGACGTACGGGACCTGCGGATGCGCTACCGCAGCCAGGACGTGCTGAGCGGGGTGGACTTCACGGCCCGGCGGGGCGAGGTCCTCGTGCTGCTCGGCCCGAACGGCGCGGGCAAGACGACCACGATCGAGGTCCTGGAGGGCTTCCGGATGCGTTCGGCCGGTGACGTGACCGTCCTCGGCACCGATCCGGCCCGCGGGGACGAGCGGTGGCGTGCGCGCCTGGGCATCGTGCTGCAGTCCTGGCGCGACCACGGCAAGTGGCGGGTGCGGGAACTGCTGGCCCACCTCGGCGCCTACTACGCGCCGTACTCCACCCCCCTCGTCCGGCGGCCGTGGGACACCGACGAACTCCTCGCCGCCGTGGGGCTGGCCGAGCAGGCGCACAAGCGGGTCGGGACCCTGTCGGGCGGGCAGCGCAGACGTTTCGACGTGGCCGTCGGCATCGTGGGCAGACCCGAGCTGCTGTTCCTGGACGAGCCGACGGCCGGTCTGGACCCGGAGGCCAGAAGCGAGTTCCACGGCCTGGTGCGCGGGCTCGCGGACGAGAGCACCACCGTCCTGATGACCACGCACGACCTCGCCGAGGCGGAACGGCTCGCCGACCGGATCCTCATCCTGGCCGGCGGCCGGATCGTGGCCGACGGGACGGCGGAGGAACTGTCCCGGCAGGCATCGGCCGAGGCCACCGTGCGCTGGACGCGGGACGGGCGGCCCTTCGAGGAGACGACGGCCGGGCCCACCCGGTTCGTCCGCCGGCTGTTCGAGGAGCACGGCGAGGCGATCGACGGGCTGGAGGTGCGCCGGGCGAGTCTGGAGGACACCTATCTGACGATGGTGCGGGAGCTGGAGGCGGGAAGCGTCTCCGGTGAGCGGGCGGCCCACGCTTTCGGGGGAGGAGCGCGATGAGTCCGGTGTGGTACGCGGCGAGGGTGGGGGTCCGGCGCGGCTGGACGGAACTCCGGCAGACCTTCACCACCGGCCAGGACGTGTTCGGCTACGTCCTGTGGACGGTCCTGCTCATGGTGCCGCTGTTCCTGGTCAGGGACGACCCGCTGGAGGGCGCGGGCATCTCGGCCGGCGCCTTCATGCTGCCGAGCATGCTGGGGATGACGCTGGCGTTCACCGGGATGATGACCACGGCGCAGCTGCTCGCGACCGAGCGGGAGGACGGCACGCTGCTGCGGGCCAAGGCCCTGCCGCACGGCATGGTCGGCCATCTGGTCGGCAAGATCGTCATGGTGTCGGGCACGGCCCTCGTCTCCATGGCGCTTCCCTTCGCCGCCGGTGTGTTCCTGGTCGACGGGGTCGCCGGGCGGGGCGGCGGGGCACTGCTGACGCTGGTGTGGGTGGTGCCGCTGGGGCTCATGGCGACCCTGCCGATGGGCGCCGTCGTCGGCTCACTCGTCACCAGCCCGCGCGCCATCGGTCTGCTGATGCTCCCGGTGATGGGGCTCATCGTGATCTCCGGGATCTACTTCCCCCTGTCGAAGCTGCCCGAGTGGCTGCAGACCGTCGGGCAGGTCTTCCCCGTCTACTGGCTCGGCCTCGGCCTGCGGGCCGCCCTGCTGCCGGCCGACGCGGTCGCCGCCGAGATCGGCGAGTCCTGGCGGTACCTGGAGACGGCGGCCGTGCTGGGTGCCTGGACGGCCGCCGGACTGCTCCTCGCACCGCCCGTCCTGCGCAGGATGGCCCGCCGCGAGTCCGGGGCCGCGATGGCCGAACGGCACCGGAAGGCGATGCAGCGGGTCGGTTAGGGGTACGTGCGTGTCCGGGTGGGGGCGGGGCCGGTCCGGAACGGTCGCCCCTCCCGGTCGCTGGTCCGCACCCGGACTCCCCCGCACGTTTGGGCCGCCCACCGCCGGTGGGAGAACCCGCGGGGGAGGGACATGTGCTCATTTCAGCGCTCAGCCGCCCGGCGGCCGTCGTGCTCGGGCTGCTCTGCCTGTTTTCCGGCGGGGTGCTCGCCCTGGTCACGGCGGTGACTGCCGCGGACGTGGGGAAGGAGCAACGCGTCGATTTCGATCGCCGGACCGATGCCGTGGTGTCCGAGCGCCGGACGCAGCACGGGGGCGGACCGAACGGTCCGGTCACGGTGGTGCTGGTGGAGTACACCGCCGGGGGCAAGCCGCACACCGCCAGGCTGAGCGGTGGCGCCGAGCGGACGGGACTGCGCGCCGGGGACGTGGTGGAGGTGGTCTACCGTGCCGACAGACCCGACCGGCCGTACACGAGGGAGTACGCCGAGTCGGAACCACCCGGCGTCGTGGGGCAGATCGTAGGGGTCGGCATCGTTGCGCTCGCGTGCGTGCTCTTCCTCGGACTGAGCATTCCGCTCCTCCTCTCCGCGAGGAGATGAGCCGAGGACAGCGGCTTTGCCCTGCCCGGCCGACGGGCACGGTGTCCTCGTCCGGGTATCCGTCGTGCTGCCCGCCGGAGAGGACGGACCGTTCGCTCGATCCGGCGGCTCCCGGACCCACCGCGTGCTCGCCGGGGTCGTCCTCTCCGCCGAGCAGCGTCACCATCGCGCGCTCGGTGTTCGTCACGAAGGCCAACGACCGTCCGGAGGAACTGGTCAGCCGCGTCTCAAGCCGCCCCGGACGACACGGGGACCGTGCCGTCGTCGGTCACCCAGGACTCGGCCATGAGCACGACGATCTCACGGGCGGTGTCACGCGACGGCGGTTCCCTCGAGTTCGACCATCAGGGTGGGGATCGCCAGCCGTGTCACCCCGAGCAGCATGCTGGCCGGCGCCACCCCGGCGGCGCCCAACCGCGCCGCCAGCACGCCGTAGTGCTGGAGAAGCAGATCGACATCGGTCGTGTGGACGTTGAGCCGGACGAGATTCGCGAGGGACATGCCGGCCTTGCCGAGCACGGCCTCCAGGTTGTCGGCGCTCAGCGCCAGCTGCGCCGCCATGTCACCGTCGTGCCGGGGCCTGCCGTCGTCGCCCGTCGCGGTCTGCCCCGAGAGATACAGGGTCCGGGTGTGCCCGGAGACGACCTCGCCCTGGTTGAAGCCCAGTTCCGCCGACCACGTCACCGGGTTGACCGCCGTTCGTTCCACTGCCACGTCAGCTCCATACGATTCGTCGGGAGTACGTCCGCCGGTTTCGGCGCCGTGCTGACGAGCCTCGCAGCCGAAGTGCGACACCCTTGGTCATGTATTCCGGTACGTTTCTCGTGTGCGCGCCGACCGGTTGGTATCGCTGGTGCTGCTGCTGAGGCAGCACGGACGGCTGTCCGCAACCGCGCTGGCCCGCGAGCTGGAGGTGTCCACCCGCACCGTGCTGCGCGACATCGAGGCGCTGTCCGTGGCGGGCGTCCCGGTCTACGCCGAACGCGGCAGGAACGGCGGGTTCGAGCTGCTGCCCGGCTTCCGGACCGAGCTCACCGGACTGAACCACGACGAGGCACTCGCCCTGCTGGTCGCCGGAGCACGGCGCGGCGCGCAGGTGTTCGGCCTCGGCCCGGCGCTCGCCTCGGCCATGCTCAAGGTGGTCGACGCGCTGCCCGGGAACCAGCGGGACACGGCGGCCGACGCGGCCCGGCGAGTGCTCGTCGACCCGGAGACCGATCTCCTCTCGCGCCGGCTGGTCGCTGACGAGGTCCCCGACACCGTGGTGGCCGAGGTCCGGCGCGCGGTGTTCGCCGGCCGCAGGTTGCGCATCCACTACGCGGCCGTGGACCAGGCTGCGAGGTGGCGCACGGTGGAGCCGGTCGGCCTGGTCGCCGTACGGGGCCAGGGCTACCTGCTGGCCACGCGGTCCGGCGCGGACCGCACCTACCGGCTGTCCCGGATCCTGGCCGCCGAGGAGCTTCCCGAACCGGCGCAGCGGCCGGGCAGGGTCGATCTGGACCGGCTCTGGCGGCAGCGTTCCGCACGGTTCCTCTCCGGCAGCGACCACGTCACCGCGCTGGTACGGGTGAACCCGGCACGGCGGGAGGAGCTGCTGAAGACCGCGCTGGCCGTCCACACCGAGGAACCCGAGGCAGACGGCCGGTTGCGGATGGAGGTGACCTTCCAGGACTCGCGGCACGCCGAGTGGGCGCTGTGGCAGCTCGCCGCGGACGCGGAAGCCCTGACCCCGCAGTCGCTGCGCACCTCCCTGCGCAACCGCGCCGCCGCGCTCGCCGCCTGTTACGGGGACGCCTCCTGAGGGCCCCGGAGCGTTCCGGGCTGTGCCCGGGGTGCGGGTGGGGTGGGTGCTGGGGTCGGGGCCGGTCCGGGGCGACCATTCCGGACGGTACGATTTACGGCCGTTGCCGTGACACGTTTTCTGGGCCGCTCATTGGCCGCAAATCGCGCCCCTTGCCTCCGGCATGGGGGACCCCAGGTGTCCGGAACGGCCGCCCCTCCCCGTCCCCTCCCGCCGTCCCCCGGCTGTCGGGCAGTGGGCCTGTCGGCGGCGTCAGAGGTGGTCGAAGTCGCCCAGGGCTATGCCGCCCTTGAAGGCGGCCCATTCGGCGGCGGTGAAGCACAGGTGCGGACGGTCAGGGTTCTTGGAGTCCCGGACCGCCACGCCGCCACCGGGCAGCGGGGCGAGTTCGAAGCACTCACCGGAGTTGGCGGTGAGGCTGCTCTTCTGCCAGGGCAGCGTGGCAGGGTCGGTCGCGTACAGATCCTGCTTCTCCATGGCTCAATCCCTTTCTTTGATGCGTGTAATGAGGCTGCGGGTGCGGTCGACGGGGAGAGCCGCTGCGGCGAGGTTGCGGAAGAGTCGGTGGAGCCGTCGCAGATCACGAGGGTCGTCCAGGGTGGAACTGCCCGCGACCGACTCGCTGAAAGCCACGGCGGGCATATCACCTGGGAACTCGAAGACCCTGAATCCCCCGATCTGGCAGCCTTCCTCGCCTTTCTCGTAAGGGATGACCTGGAGAGTTATCCGGTCGTGTTCGGACAGTTCCAGCAGGCGCCCCAACTGCTCCCGGTGTACTCTTGGGCCTCCGACCTGGAACTCCAGTGCTGCCTGGGTGATCACGTAGTGGCAGGTGAGCGGCCGGGTGGTCTCGTGAAGGCGGTTGCGCTGCCGCAGCATGCGGACCTCGACCAGGCCTCCGACCTGGTCGGGTCCGAGTGAGTCGAACCCGACGCCGGTCACAGCCCGCGCGTACTCCTCGGTCTGCAACAGGCCGGGCACGATCCCGAACTGGTACTCCCGCACTTTCTCGGCAGCGTCCTCGAAGGTGAGAAACCGCTCATAGCTGGCGCTGATGATGTCGCTGTACTGCGCCCACCAGGGTGGTCGGCGCTCACGGGTGGCGGTGTGGAGTTGAGCGAGTTCCTCGCGTTCGTCCTCCGGCACCGCGTAGAGGTTCATGAGCTTGGCGAAGTGCCGTTGTGAGCACGGGCGCTTGCCGTTTTCGATCCGACTGATCAGGGAGACGTCGCAGCGCAGCCTGCCGGCCACCTCCGCGATGGTCATGCCGTGCTCCTCGCGTAGACGTCGCAGCGCCCGTCCGAGGGCGATGCGCGACATGAGCAGTGTGCTCGTACTGTTGGCCAACGCTCCTCCTCGGCTGATTCGACGAGGAGCGAGACTACCGCAGAAGTTGGCTGGTGGAAGCGGTGTGAGTGGATGTCAGAATCAACCCCGAACATGTGTTTTGTCAATTGACAGTCACTTGCCTTGACGACGGTTTGGAGATCCTGCACCGTATGAAGTGAGCACTCTCCGTGTCGAAGCGAAAGCGGGGAGTGTGCTTGCTGTGTCTGATGGAGAAGGCGCTCCGAACGGCGGTGCTGGAGGTGTCATGGCAGTTGTGGGCCAAGGGCTCGGAGGTCGGTACTGCTTCGCATGGGAGCTGACTGCTGAGGCTTGGGAGATCGAGGTGTGGTGGCGGGAGGTCGCGGTGGTGGTGCGGGCCATGGGTGGGGGCCGGTCGGCGGTGGAGGTGGCGCGGCTGGGGGTTTCGGAGTTGCTGGCGAACGTGTGCCGGCATGTGGCGGACCGGCGGTGTCGGCTGGAGGTGCGCCAGGGGCGGGGCACGGCGTTGGTGCGGGTCTTCGACCGCTGTGCGCGGGTGCCGGAGGTGAGGGTGCCGGAGTGGGATGCGGAGCGGGGGTGGGGGTTGTGGTTGCTGCGGGAGGTGGCCGGCGGGCTGGGCTGCACGTGTGTGCCGGGTGGTAAGTGGGTGTGGTTCACCGTGCTGCTGTCCGGCCCGGTGGGGGAGGGGTGAGTGGACCGGTGGCGTATCGGGCGGAGGTCGTCGCCTACTGCGGGGTGCCTGGGCCGGGCGTGTGCCATCTGGGGGGCTGCTTCTCGCCGCGGGTGGGGGAGCGGGCGGTGCGGATCGCGGCGAGTCTGGGGCCGGAGGCCGCCGCGCGGTTCCTCACCTGGGCGCACGAGGCGGGCACCGGCTCCACGCGGCGGCTGCTGTGTGCGGGCCGGGCGGTGGTCTACAGCCACACGAGCGCCGGGTGTCTGTGGGAGTTGTCGCTGCGGCCGGTGCCGCAGGTCACGGGAGGCATGTGAGGTTCGGGCAGCGGCGCACTTCAGGCAGCCGGGGACGGCGGGAGGGGACGGGGAGGGGCGGCCGTTCCGGACACTCTGGGGTCCCCCATGCCGAAGGCCAGGGGCGCGATTTGCGGCCAATGAGCGGGCGAGGAAACGTGGCACGTCAGCGGCCGTAAATCGTACCGTCCGGAATGGTCGCCCCGGACCGGCCCCGACCCCA
>NZ_PGGW01000039.1 GCF_002794255.1 Streptomyces carminius | reverse complement strand
CGGCGGGCGGACCGGGCGGACCACCGTCCGCGGCGCCCCGACCCCCCGGGCCCCCCGGCCCTCCCGGCCCGCCGCCCGGTGCCCCGGGTGCCCCGGTGGGCGCCCCCGGTGCTCCCGGCGTGCCGTCGTACGGCTATCCGCAGCCGCCCGCCGGTGTGCCGACGGTGGGTCCCGGTTACATGGCGGTGCTGCGCTATCGCGCGCCGGACGGTTCGGAGCAGCAGTTGATCCGCCGGTCGGCGCCGGGCACTCCGCATCCGGAGTGGCAGATCCTGTACGAGCTGCGGGCGATGGGTATCGCGCCGCAGCAGGTGCTGGAGCTGCACACGGAGCTGGAGTGCTGTGACGCGCCCGGTGGTTACTGTGCCCGGATGGTGCGGGAGAGCTGGCCGCAGGTGCGGATCAGTCACACCGCGCCGTACGGCCGGGACGTGGCGTCGCGGCAGCGGGGGGTGCGGCATCTGGTCGAGCACCAGGGCGAGTTGCACCAGGTGGCGGACGGCCCGGCGCGGCCGGCTCCGGTGCGGGTGCCGCTGCCGCAGGTGCGGCCCGCGCCACCGGTTCCGCCGCAGGGGGTGGCGCAGGAGCTGGCGGAGGCGTTCGGTCCGCAGGCGGTGTTCCGTTTCGACCAGCGGGCGGTCTCCCGGCAGGGTGTGCCGGAGGTGGTGGCGCAGACGCTGATGTGGGCGGGGCTGCCGGTGGACTTCGGTCCGTTCTTCTGGGCGCAGGCGCAGCCGGGCCGTCCGGTGCCGACACTGGCGGAGCTGGCGCAGGAGCGCGGGGTGGTTCCGGCGGCGGACGCGGGTTCGTATCTGGTGATGGGCAACGACTTCGGGCGGCAGTTGTGCGTGCAGTACGGGACGGCGCACATCGTGGCGGTGCCGCTGGAGGGCGGTCCGGGCGGGCAGCCGGCGGTGCCGCAGTTCGTGAACAGCGGGCTGCCGGAGTTCGTGCGCTGTCTGGCGCTGCTGGGCCGGATGTGGCGGCTGCGGTACGGGCTGACGCCGGAGCAGGCGGGGCGCTGGACGGTGGACTTCCAGGCGATGCTGGCGTGCCTGGACCCGGCGGCGCCGGCGGGCCCGGAGAACTGGTGGTCGGTGCTGCTCGAGCAGATGTGGGACGGGCTGCTGTAGCCGGTCCCCGCACCGGCCCCGGCGCCGTCGGGTGCCGGGGCCGGTGTGCCCGGGGGGCGCGTTGCGGTGCGGCGCACTCCCGACAGTTTTCTTACGGTTTGTGTCGGTTGATGCGTGACGGGTTTCATGGCGCATCCTGGATGGGTCGTTCGCCGGATCGCGTGGAGGTAGGGGTTCGCCATGTCTGCGTCCAGGTCACCTCATGGTTTCGTCGTCGTACGCCGCGGTTACCGGCCCGATCAGGTCGACCGCCACGCCTCCGGGCTGCACGCGGACCTGGAGGAGGCCCGGGAGCGGCTGGCCCGGCTGGGCGGGCGGGTCGGGGAGCTGGAGGAGGAGGCGGCGCGGCTGCGGTCGGAGGCCGAGTCGCTGCCCGTCCAGACCTACGAGGCGCTGGGTGAGCGGGCGCGGCTGATACTGGCCGAGGTGGAGGCCGAGGCCGGGGAGCTGCGGTCCCGTGCGGACACCGAGGCGCGTGAGGTGCTGGTCCGGGCGGAGGAGGAGAGCCGGGCGCTGCGGGAGTCGGCGCGGGAGGCGTCGGCCCGGGTGCGGGCCGGCGGCGACGCGACGGCGGAGGCGCTGCTGGGCGAGGCCCGCCGGCAGGCGGAGGATCTGCTGCGGACCGCGCGGACGGAGGCCACCGAGCTGCGGGTGGCGGCCGAGCGGGTGCTGCGGGAGGCGGTCGAGCGGTGCGAGGCGCTGCGGCTGGCCCAGGAGCGGAAGCAGGCGGAGGAGACGGCGGAGCTGGACCGGGCGCTGGCCGCGCGGGAGGCGGAGGTGACGGCGCGGGTCACGGGCCTGGTGGAGCACGGCGACGAGCTGCTGTCGCGGGCCAGGCGGGAGCGCGGTGCCGCCGAGGACACGGCGCGGCTGCTGACCGAGGAGGCCCGGGAGCGGGCCGATGAGCTGCTGGCGCAGGCGCGGCTGCGCCGGGAGCGCATCGAGCGGGAGACGGAGCGGGTGGTGCGCACCCACGACCAGCGCCGGGAGGCGGTGCGGCAGCACATGGCGCATGTGCGGGCCAGTCTGGCGACGCTGACCGGGCGTGGTCTGGAGGGCCTGGACGGGAGCGGCGCGGACGCCGGTTCCGGTCCGGAGGAGCCGGGCGGCCCGGCGGTACCGGGCCAGGGGGCACCGGCGGAATAGGCGGGTCCCCCCGGTATCCTGCGGAGGGACACCGCCCCTTTCCACGCGGTTCCGCCGCCGTCCACCTCCGGTACCGGCGCCGTCCGCCAGGGGCGCGGGGGTCGTCCCGGAGGTGGTCCCGGGATCCGTCCGGGGCCTGTCCCGCCTCCTGTTCCGCATCCGTCCCACAGCCGAAGGGCACACCCGTGAGCGCCATCCGCCCGGCAGCCGTCGTCGTTCTCGCAGCGGGTGAGGGCACCCGTATGAAGTCCGCGAGGCCCAAGGTCCTGCACGACATCTGCGGGCGGTCGCTCGTCGGCCATGTGGTCGCGGCCGCCCGGGAGCTGGCGCCGGAGGAGCTGGTGGTGGTGGTCGGCCACGCGCGTGAGCAGGTCGTGGGACATCTGGCGGAGCTGGACGCCGGGGTGCGCACGGCCGTGCAGGCCGAGCAGCTCGGCACCGGGCACGCGGTGCGGATGGCGCTTGAGGCGCTGGCGGCCGACGGGGTGGAGCCGGCCGGGACGGTGGTGGTCACCTGCGGTGACACGCCGCTGCTGACCGGAGAGACGCTGGGCCGGCTGGCCGCCGCGCACGAGGGCGAGGGCAACGCGGTGACGGTGCTGTCGGCCGAGGTGCCGGACGCCACCGGCTACGGGCGGATCGTGCGGGACGAGGCCGGCGCGGTGACGGCGATCGTGGAGCACAAGGACGCGACCGAGGAGCAGCGGGCGGTCCGGGAGATCAACTCGGGGGTGTTCGCGTTCGACGGACGGCTGCTGGCCGAGGCGCTGGGACGGGTGCGCACCGACAACAGCCAGGGCGAGGAGTACCTGACCGACGTGCTGGGGATCCTGCGCGCGGACGGGCACCGGGTGGGGGCGCACGTGGCGGCCGACCACCGGGAGATCGTCGGCATCAACAACCGGGTGCAGCTGGCCGAGGCGCGCCGGCTGCTGAACGAGCGGCTGCTGCACCGGGCGATGCTGGCCGGGGTGACGGTGGTGGACCCGGCGTCGGTGTGGGTGGACGTGACGGTGACGTACGAGCCGGACGCGGTGGTGCACCCGGGTACGCAGCTGCTGGGCGCCACGCATCTGGGCGCGGGCTGCGAGGTGGGGCCGAACTGCCGGCTGGCGGACACCCGGGTCGGTGAGGGCGCGGTGGTGGTCAACGCGGTGGCCGAGGCCGCCCAGGTCGGCGCGGGCGCGTCGGTGGGTCCGTACGCGTATCTGCGGCCCGGTACGAGGCTGGGGCCGAAGGCGAAGGCCGGCACGTATGTGGAGATGAAGAACGCCGAGGTCGGAGAGGGCACGAAGGTGCCGCATCTGTCGTATGTGGGGGACGCGACGATCGGCGCGTACACGAACATCGGTGCGGCCAGCGTCTTCGTGAACTACGACGGGCAGAACAAGCACCACACCACGATCGGCTCGCACTGCCGGACGGGCTCGGACAACATGTTCGTGGCCCCGGTCACGGTCGGGGACGGTGCCTACACCGCCGCGGGTTCCGTGATCACCAAGGACGTGCCGCCCGGTTCGCTGGCCGTGGCCCGCGGCCAGCAGCGGAACATCGAGGGCTGGGTGGCCCGGAAGCGTCCCGGCAGCGCCGCCGCGCGGGCGGCCGAGCAGGCGCGTGAGCAGGGCGGCGAGGAACGGCCCGCCGGACAGTGACCGGTGGGTGAGCCGACGGGCGCGCCGCGGGCAGGGCGTACCGTGAGAGGCGCACGCCGTGGTGCGCTGCGACGAATCGATGCTGGGCAAGGAGACTGTGCTGTGACCGGGATCAAGACGACCGGCCTGAGGAAACTGATGTTCTTCTCGGGCCGCGCGCACCCCACGCTGGCGGAGGAGGTCGCGGGGCATCTCGGTGTCGGCGTGGTGCCGACCAGGGCGTTCGACTTCGCCAACGGCGAGATCTATGTCCGCTTCCAGGAGTCGGCGCGCGGCGCGGACTGCTTCCTGATGCAGAGCCACACCGCACCGATCAACAAGTGGATCATGGAACAGCTGATCATGGTGGATGCGCTGAAGCGGGCCTCGGCCCGGAGCATCACCGTGATCGTGCCGTTCTACGGCTACGCGCGGCAGGACAAGAAGCACCGCGGCCGGGAGCCGATCTCGGCGCGGCTGGTGGCGGATCTGCTGGCCACGGCGGGCGCGGACCGGATCCTGACGGTGGACCTGCACACCGACCAGATCCAGGGCTTCTTCGACGGGCCGGTGGACCACCTGTTCGCGCTGCCGGTGCTGGCGGACTACGTGGGCGGCAAGGTGGACCGGGCGAAGCTGACAGTGGTCTCGCCGGACGCGGGCCGGGTGCGGGTCGCGGACCGCTGGTGCGACCGGCTGGGCGCGCCGCTGGCGATCGTGCACAAGCGCCGCGACCCGGACGTGGCCAACCAGGTGACCGTCCACGAGGTCGTCGGTGACGTCCGGGGCCGGGTGTGCGTGCTGGTGGACGACATGGTGGACACCGGCGGCACGATCTGCGCGGCGGCGGACGCGCTGTTCGCCAACGGCGCCGAGGACGTCATCGTGGCGGCCACCCACGGTGTGCTGTCGGGTCCGGCGGCGGACCGGCTGAAGAACTCGCAGGTGAGCGAGTTCATCTTCACCGACACCCTGCCGACGCCGAGCGAGGTGGACGTGGACAAGATCACGGTGCTGTCGATGGCGCAGACGATCGCCCGCGCGGCGCGCGAGGTGTTCGAGGACGGCTCGGTGACGAGCCTCTTCGACGAGCAGGCGTGAGCCGCGGGGGCGGACACCGCGCACCCGTCCGCGGCGTCCGCCCCCACACCCCGCCTTCCCACCCCGCCTTCCGTCCACCGCCTCCCGCTACCCCGCATCCCGTGCCCCGGTCGGACCCGGGGCACGGAGGGCGGTAGACTCGTGGAGTTGCTCGGCGAGGGAGCCGTGCCGTAGCCCGGCACGGTCGTCCGTTATCGACGCGCTCTTCGCAGCAGGTCTGTCGTGGCCGAGTAGCTCAGGCATCCGCCACCAACCGACTTGAGAGACGAGGAGTGCGTCATGGCCGACGTGAAGATTTCCGCCGAGATCCGCAAGGAGTTCGGCAAGGGGGCCGCCCGCCGGCTCCGCCGCGAGGACAAGGTGCCCGGTGTGATCTACGGGCACGGCGGCGACCCGGTGCACGTGGCCCTTCCCGGCTACGACCTGATGATGGCCATGAAGAACTCGAACGTGCTGATCACGCTCGACATCGAGGGCCGCCAGGAGCTGGTGATCCCCAAGGCCGTCCAGCGCGAGGCCATCCGCGGCTTCCTGGTCCACGTGGACCTGCTGGTGGTGGAGAAGGGCGAGAAGGTCACCGTCGAGATCCCGGTCCACACCGAGGGCGAGCTGGCCCCGGGCTCGCACCTGCTGGAGCACGTGCTGAGCACGCTGCCGGTCGAGGCCGAGGCCACCCACATCCCGGAGGAGGTCACCGTCTCCATTCAGGGCCTGGCCGCGGGCGACTCGGTCCTGGCCAAGGACATCCCGCTGCCCAAGGGCTCCTCCCTGGCGGTGGACGGGGAGACCGTGGTCCTCAACATCCTGTCCGCGCAGGCCGAGGAGCCCACCGCGGGCGAGGCCGAGGGCGAGCTCACCGCGGAGTGACCCGCGGTCCGCGTTTCCTCCGCCGCCTCGCGCCCTGGGCGCGGGGCGGCGGCCGCCGTGACGATCCGCCGCGGGAGCCGCGGGACCCGCAGAGAGGGACGACGATGAGTGACGCCGACGCCCCCTGGCTCGTGGTGGGCCTGGGCAACCCCGGTCCGGAGTACGCGGCGAACCGGCACAACGCGGGGTTCATGGTCGCCGACCTGCTCGCCGGGCGGATGGGCGGCAGGTTCAGGGCGCACCGGTCGCGGGCGCAGGTGCTGGAGGGCCGGCTGGGCGCGCCGGGTGCCGGGGGCCGCCGGGTGGTGCTGGCGAAGCCGATGTCGTTCATGAACCTCTCCGGTGGCCCGGTGACCGCGCTGCGCGACTTCTACAAGGTGCCGCCGGAGCGGCTGGTCGTCGTCCACGACGAGCTGGACCTCGACTACGGGGCGCTGCGGCTGAAGCGGGGCGGCGGGGACAACGGCCACAACGGGCTGAAGTCCCTGTCGAAGGCGCTCGGCCCCGACTACCACCGGGTCCGGTTCGGCATCGGCCGGCCGCCGGGGCGGATGCAGGTGGCCGACTTCGTGCTGAAGGACTTCTCCGCCGCGGAACGCAAGGAGCTGGACTACCTCGTGGACCGGGCCGCCGACGCCGTGGAGTGCCTCGTGCTGGACGGTCTGGAACGGGCGCAGAACACCTACAACTCCTGAGTACCGGCCGAGAGGCCGCGGACAGGGCATAGGACCCACGGAGGTTGACCTTCCGTATCGCCATGGCCAAGGATCCGGCCATGTCGTCTGGGTCATCTGGGTCACCTGCCTCCTCCCGCTCCTCCTCCCGCCGCATGTCCCGCCGCATGTCCCGGCGCGGCCCGGTGCGCCGGGTCGGCGAGAGCGTGTACGGCCTGCTGCTTCTGGTGCAGGCGTGGCTGATGGGCGCGGTGGCGGCCGCGCTGCTGATGGCCGGGGCCTGGACGTCCCTGGACGCCATGCGCCGCGTGGTGGCCGACCGGGGCGGGGTGCGCGGCATGATGACGGTCGACGAGTGCGACGGCTGGACGTGCACGGGCCTGTTCACCCCCGCGGACGGCGGCGGCGCGGGCGAGCGTCCCGAGGTGGTCCTCGACGCGCTGGTCTCCCACGACCGCGGGGAGGCGCTGCCGGTCGTCCTGTGGCCGGGCACGGGCGAGGTGCTGCGCACCGGCCTTCCCGGCATCCTGCACGCGTGGCTGCCGTTCGCGGGCGCGCTGCTGCTGGCCTCGCTGGTGATCGCGGGCGGTCTGCACATGCGGCGTACGGCCTGGGCGTCGGGGCTGCTGGGTCTGGCACTGGTCGGGGCCGCGTTCGCGGTGCTGTGAGCGGGCCCGCGCGGCGGCTTTCCGGCCCGGGACGGCCTTCCCGGCCCGGGCCGGGTCCGGGACCACGACCTGCACCGTTAATCTGATTGTTATACTCCGCTTTCTGGTGCAGGTGTGGCACAACCGCACGGATGGGACGTATCGCGCTTGACCGGCATGGCGGGACGGAAGCAGGCTACGGCCACCTCACCCCCCACGCGTCCCTGACACCTCCGCCACCGAAGGTGGTAGCTCATCTATGCGTACTCTCACCTGGACGCGTACCGCTGCGGTCTCCGCGGCGGCCGCACTGCTGCTGGCCCCGGCCGCTCCCGCGTTCGCGACGGACACCTACTCCCCGGAACTGCGCCAGCCGCTGCCCCGCACCGCCACCGAGGACGACGGCGCGGCGCCGCAGGAGGACGACTGCCCCACCGTCCCGGATGACAAGGACGGCTGGCACTTCGTCCTGCCCGGCAACAAGGCCACGTTCGTCGAACTGACGGTCACCTTCGAGCCCGGTGGCACGCAGACGATCACCGACTTCGGGCCGCCGTCCGACAAGCACGCCTACGTGGCCTCCGAGCCCGGTGCGAAGCTCACCGCCATCGAGGCCGAGGTGAAGGGCGGGAACCTGAAGAAGTTCAACCTGTCCCACACCTGCCCCGCCACCGAGACGGGCGGGACCGACGGCGGAACCACCGGCGAGACGACCGAAGGCACCACGGGCGAGACGACCGAAGGCACCACCGGCGAGACCACCACCGGCGAGACGACCGAAGGCACCACCGGCGAGACCACCACCGGCGAGACGACCGAAGGCACCACGGGCGAGACCACCACCGGCGAGAGCACCGAAGGCACCACGGGCGAGACCACCACCGGCGAGAGCACCGAAGGCACCACCGGCGAGACCACCACCGGCGAGAGCACCGAGGGCACGACCGGCGAGGTCCCCAACGGCGGCGGCAACCTGGCCGACACCGGCTCCTCCGCCCCGGTCGCCGCGCTCGCCGCGGCCGCCGCCGCGCTGCTGGGCGCGGGCTCCTACCTGGTGGTGCGCCGCCGCAAGGGCGTCCACGAGGCCTGATCCCCGGCACGTCGGTGCCGCACGGCACCGCGCGGCCATCCGCGGTACCGCACAGCGCGAAGGGCCCCTCTCCCGGCCGGGAGAGGGGCCCTTCGCCCGTGTCCGTCCGCCACCGGGGCGGCGCGGCGTCAGGGCGGCGCCGGGGCCGCGTCAGCCGGTGTTGCGCAGGCCCGCCGCGACACCGTTGACCGTCAGCAGCAGCGCGCGGCTCAGCATCGGGTCCGGCTCCTCACCGCGCTCGGCGGCCTCGCGCTGCCGGGCCAGGAGCGTCACCTGGAGGTAGGAGATCGGGTCCAGGTAGGCGTCGCGGATGGCGAAGGTCTGCTTCAGCACCGGCTGGGCGTCCAGCAACTCCCGCTCGCCGGTGATCCGCAGCACCTCCCGCACCGTCAGCTCGTGCTCGGCCTCGATGGTGGCGAAGATGTGCCGCAGCTCGGCCGGCACCAGGGTCTCCACGTAGTGCCGGGCGATCCGCAGATCGGTCTTGGCCAGCGTCATCTCGACGTTGGACAGGAAGTTGCGGAAGAAGTGCCAGCGTCCGTACGCCTCGTCCAGCACGCCGTCGAGCCCGGCGTCGCGGGCCGCCTTCAGGCCCGAGCCGACCCCGAACCAGCCGGGCACGATCTGCCGCGACTGCGTCCAGCCGAACACCCAGGGGATGGCCCGCAGCCCGTCCAGGCCGGCGCCGGAGTCCGGGCGCCGCGACGGGCGGGAGCCCAGGTGGAGGTCGGCGAGCTGGTCCACCGGGGTGGAGGCGAAGAAGTACGCGGGCAGGTCCGGGTCGTCCACCAGCCTCCGGTAGACGCCGTGGGCGGCCTCGGAGACCACGTCCATCGCCGCGTCCCAGCGGGCCAGCGCCTCGTCCGACTGGCGGGGCGCGGTGTGCAGGGCGGACGCCTGGAGGGTGGCGGCCACCGTCTGCTCCAGGTTCTCCCGGGCCAGGGAGGGGACGAGGTACTTGTCGGAGATGACCTCGCCCTGCTCGGTGACCTTGATCTCGCCCTCCAGGGTGCCCCAGGGCTGGGCGAGGATCGCGTCGTGGGTGGGGCCGCCGCCGCGGCCGACGGTGCCGCCCCGGCCGTGGAACAGCCGCAGCCGCACCCCGTGCCGGTGGGCGACGTCGCGCAGCCGCCGCTGGGCCCGGTGGATCTCCCACTGGGAGGTGGTGATGCCGCCGAACTTGGAGGAGTCGGAGTAGCCGAGCATGACCTCCTGGACGTCGCCGCGCAGGGCGACCAGCTTCCGGTAGGAGGGGTCGGAAAGCATCTGGTCGAGCAGCTCGTCGGCGATGCGCAGCTCGTCGGTGGTCTCCAGCAGCGGCACGACGCCGATGCGCGCCCAGCCGGCGTGCAGGTCGACCAGTCCGGCCTCACGGGCCAGCACGGCGACGGCCAGGACGTCGTCGGCGCCCTGGCACATGGAGATGATGTAGGACTCGATGACCTCGGGCCCGAAGGTGTCCAGCGCCTTGCGGACGGTGGTGAAGACGCCGAAGGTCTTCTCCCCGGCCGCGTCCAGCGGGGCGGGCTGGGGGGCCAGCGGGCGGCGCGAGCGCAGCTCCTTGGCCAGCAGCCGCCGCCGGTAGTCGCGCGGCATGTCGGCGTACCGCCAGGACTCCTCGCCGAGCCGGTCGAAGAGCTGGCCGAGGGCGTGGTGGTGGGCGTCGGCGTGCTCGCGCACGTCCATGGTGGCGAGCTGGAGGCCGAAGGCGGCCAGGGTCCGCAGCACCCGCTCCAACTGGCCGTCGGCCACCAGTCCGGCGCGGTGCTCGCGCAGGGAGGTCTGGACGAGGGCGAGGTCCTCGATCAGCTCACCGGTGCCCAGGTAGTCGCGGCCGGGGACGTGCGGGGTGTCCTCGGCCAGCCGCCTGCGGGTGTTGAGCAGCTTCTGCCGGATGCAGGTGATCTTGAGCCGGTAGGGCTCCTCGGCGTTGAGGCGCTTGTAGCGGGGGCTGATCTCGGGGAGGAGGTCGAGGTCTCCGCGGAGGGAGGCCAGCAGTTCCCCGGTGGCGCCGCTGTTGCGGATGGAGTTGGACAGCGCGGCGCGCAGCTCGTCGATGTGCGCCAGGGCGTCGTTGATGCCGTGCTCGTGCTGGAGCAGCAGCACCTCCCAGGTCACGGCGGGGGTGACGTTGGGGTTGCCGTCGCGGTCGCCGCCGATCCAGGTGCCGAAGGTCAGCGGGCGGGTGCCGGGCGGGAGCGGGGCCCCGACCCTCTCCAGCTCGGCCTCCAGGTCCTCCAGGACGTCGCCGACGGCCCCGGTGTGCAGTTCGTCGAGGTAGTAGACGGCGTTGCGGGCCTCGTCGGCGGGCTCGGGACGGGCCACGCGCAGCTCGTCGGTCTGCCAGATGAGGTCGATGTTCTCGGCGAGCCGCAGGTCGGTGCGGCGCCGCTCGTCGGGGTCGGTGTTCTCCAGCAGCCCGGCGATCGTGCGGAGCTTGGTGAGCATCGACCGGCGGGCGGCCTCGGTGGGGTGGGCGGTGAAGACCGGCCGCACCCCCAGGTTGCGGACGGCCTCCCGCAAGTGGGCGGGGTCGGCCTCCTTGAGCATGTCGGCGGTGCGGGCGAAGTTCCCGCCCTCGGCCGCGCGCCGGGCGCGCAGTTCGCGGCCGCGGTGGACCTGCTCGGTGGTGTTGGCCAGGTGGAAGTAGGTGGAGAAGGCCCGTACCAGCTTGGTGGCCGTCTCCAGGTCGGTCCGGCTGAGCAGGGCCGCGGCGGCCTCGCCGTCGGTCCTGGTCAGGGCGCGTACGCGTTCGACGAGTTCCAGCAGTTCGGCGCTCTCCTGGCGGACCAGGGTCTCGCCGAGCAGGTCGCCCAGCCGGCGGATGTCGGCCCGCAGGGCACTGCTGGTGTCGGCACCGGCGCCGGTGCCGGTCTTGGGACTGTTATCGGGATTGCCGGATTCCGTCGGGTGCTCCGGGGTACCCGGAAGACCCGGTGTGGGTACCTCCCCGCCGGTTACAGGGTTCGTGCCACCGGGGGTCGAGGAGGTGTCGGCACTGCTCACAGGTGCGGCTCCTTGCGGCGATGCTTCTGGCAGGTCACGGACCGCGTTGTCCGACGACCACCAGGATAGGCCGCGCCGGTTTCCGTGGATCAGCCACGTCCACCATGCGGCCCCCTTGTCCCTGTGTTCAGGACTGCCATACTTACGATGCCGTAGGTTACGGCACCGTAAGTAAGAGACCCCCGTCCCCCGGATTCAATCGAGAGTTTCTTCATGAGCATTAGTCCGGACGTGCACAACGACACCACCGAAGTCCCCCCGTGGAACCGGCCGCAGGAGGAGTCCCCGCTCCCCTCCGCCACGCTCGGCGGCGACAGGCGCCGCTCCGTCGAGCAGATCACCCTGCTGCTCTTCATCGTCGTGCCCTTCCTCGCCCTGCTGGCC
Source organism: Streptomyces carminius (assembly GCF_002794255.1). Lineage (GTDB taxonomy): Bacteria > Actinomycetota > Actinomycetes > Streptomycetales > Streptomycetaceae > Streptomyces > Streptomyces carminius. The sequence goes on along the minus strand of NZ_PGGW01000039.1, from coordinate 277,788 downwards.
GCGATCCCCCTGGCCTGGGGCTGGGGGGTGAGCTGGCTGGACCTCGGGCTCCTGGTGGGCATGTACTTCCTGGGCTGCCACGGCATCACCATCGGCTTCCACCGCTACTTCACGCACGGCGCCTTCAAGGCGAAGAAGCCGCTGCGCGTCGCCCTGGCCGTCGCCGGCTCGCTGGCGGTGGAGGGCCCGCTGGTGCGGTGGGTCGCCGACCACCGCAAGCACCACAAGTACTCCGACGCCGAGGGCGACCCGCACTCCCCGTGGCGGTACGGCGAGACCGTCCCCGCCCTGCTCAAGGGCCTGTGGTGGGCCCACATGGGGTGGATGTTCGACGAGGAGCAGACACCTCAGCACAAGTACGCCCCGGATCTGATCAAGGACCCGGTGATCCGCCGCATCTCCCGCCAGTTCGTGCTGTGGACGGCCGTCTCGCTGCTCTTCCCCGCGGTGGTCGGCGGTCTGGTCACGATGTCCTGGCAGGGCGCGCTGACCGCGTTCTTCTGGGGCTCCCTGGTGCGGGTGGCGCTGCTGCACCACGTCACCTGGTCGATCAACTCCATCTGCCACGCGGTCGGCAGGCGCCCGTTCAAGTCACGGGACCGCTCCGGCAACGTGTGGTGGCTGGCCGTGCTGTCCTGCGGCGAGTCCTGGCACAACCTGCACCACGCCGACCCCACCTGCGCCCGGCACGGGGTGCTCAAGGGGCAGGTCGACTCCAGCGCGCGGCTGATCCGCTGGTTCGAGAAGGCGGGCTGGGCGTACGACGTGCGCTGGCCGTCGCAGAAGCGGATCGACGCCCGCCGGAGGCCGGAGGCCGCCGAGGCGGCATGATGGGGGTGTGGCGACCGACGACGGCAGTACCAAGGACAGGGCCAGGGCCCCGGACCCGACCCGGCGCAGGCGCCGCCGGATGACGGGGAAGGAGCGCCGCGAGCAACTGCTGGACATCGGTCGCGCGCTCTTCGCCGAACGCGGCTTCGAGGGCACCTCGGTGGAGGAGATCGCGGCCAAGGCCGGGGTCTCCAAGCCGGTGGTGTACGAGCACTTCGGCGGCAAGGAGGGGCTGTACGCGGTGGTGGTCGACCGGGAGATGAGCCGGCTGCTGGACATGGTGACCGGCGCGCTGACCGGCGGCCACCCGCGTGAGCTCCTGGAGCAGGCGGCGTTCGCGCTGCTGGACTACATCGAGCAGTACACCGACGGCTTCCGCATCCTGGTGCGGGACTCGCCCGTCGCCCAGTCCACGGGCACCTTCGCCTCCCTGATCAGCGACATCGCCACCCAGGTGGAGGACATCCTGGGCCTGGAGTTCAAGGCGCGCGGCTTCGACCCCAAGCTGGCGCCGCTGTACGCCCAGGCCCTGGTGGGCATGGTGGCGCTGACGGGCCAGTGGTGGCTGAACGCCCGCCGGCCGAACAAGTCCGAGGTGGCCGCCCACCTGGTGAACCTCGCCTGGCACGGCCTGGACGGGCTGGAACAGAAACCCCGGCTGATAGGGCACCGGCGGAGCTAGCCCGTCCCGTGCGGGCCTCCGGCCACCGGCCCGGACGCGCCGGTGGTCGGCGCACAGCGCGGCGTCCGCCCCAGGGCGGGCCGGGAACGATCGTTTACCGACAGGCGCCGCCGAGTGGGGGCGTCGCGGATGTTGAGCACTGCGCGCCGGTGTCAGCGTTCCGGCTTCGGGTCGGGCCGGCGGGCCGGGGTGTATCTGGCGAGCATGGTCTGGACGGCCTGTTCGACGGCGTCGTGGATGTCGGCGGCTGCGGGGTTCCAGTCGGTCAGCAGCATGCGGGGCCACAGGACGTAGTTGGCGATCATGCCGAGGAACTGGTTCGCGGCGCTCACGGCGTCCGGGACATCGGCGTTGCCCGCCTCGTGCTCGGCTTCCAGGTAGTGCTGGACGGAGGTGAAGTAGGGCAGTTTGCCGAGCTCGAACTGCATCCGTCCCAGTTCGGGGAAACGGGGCAGTTCGGCGATGACGATCCGGAACAGGGCCGCCATGCCGGGCCGGCCGACCAGGTCGGCATAGCGGTGGCCGATGGCCGTCAGTCCGGAGCGCAGGTCTCCGGTCCGCGGCCGCGCGGCGGCGTCGCCGGCGTCACGCTGCCAGGACTCGGTGACGATGGCCTCGAAGAGGGCCGCCTTGGTGGGGAATTGCTTGAACAGGGTGGACTTCGAGACCCCGGCCGCTTCGGCGATCCGCGCCAGTGAGGTGCCGTCGTAGCCGCGCTCCAGGAACAGTTCTGTGGCCGCGGTGGTGATCGCCTCGCGTTTCTGCTGAGCGAGTCTGCGGTGGTGTGCGGAGAGCTCTGCTGCCATGCGGACAGTATGCCGCAGACCCGAGGCGAGTCACTTGACTCGCCTTGATGGCCCCGCTTACGGTACGCGAGTAAGGCGAGTCGAGTGACTCGCATCCTATCTGTGGCGCCCGGGCGAGTTCCGGTAGCCGCGCGGTGGAGGAACAGCTCATGACGATCGACAAGACCGCTTTGGTGACCGGTGCGAACCGCGGCCTCGGACGCAGCGCGGCCATCGCTCTGGCCACACGCGGGGTGCGGGTCCTCGTCACCCACCGCGGTGACGCGGCCGGGGCCGAGGAGACGGTGGAACAGGTGCGGGCGGTGGGTGGGACCGCCGCTGTTCTCCGGCTCGACATCAGCGACGTCTCCTCTTTCGCGTCCTTCACCTCCGAACTGGGCGAGCAGCTGGAGCGCTGGGGTGCCTCGCGGCTCGACATCCTGGTCAACAACGCGGGAGTGGGGATCTTCGGACCGCTGGAGGACGTCACGATCGACGACTTCGACACGGTGCTGGGCACCAACGTCCGGGGCACGTTCTTCCTCATCCAGTCACTTGTGCCGCTGCTGGCCCAGGGCGGCCGCGTCATCAACGTCTCGACGTCGCTGACCCGCCACACCAGCCCCGCCACCTCGGTCTACTCCGCCTCGAAGGCCGCCGTCGAAGCCCTGAGCCGCACCCTCGCCGCAGAACTCGGCCCGCGCGGCATCCGGGTCAACTCCGTCGCCCCGGGGCCGACCGCCACCGATTTCAACGGTGGAGCGATGCGGGACGACGCCGAGATGCGCCGGGTTCTGGCCGGACAGACCGCGCTCGGCCGCGTCGGCGAACCCGAGGAGATCGGCGACGCCATCGCCACGCTGGCCTCCGAGGGCCTGCGCTGGGTCACCGCCCAGCGAGTCGAGGTCTCCGGCGGCGCCCTCCTCTGAGCGACCGGGCGACGGCCTGCGGAGACGCAGGCGGCGACGGCCCCGACCACTCCCGACCGGTCTCGTCCGGCTCCGGCACATCAGGGTCCCGAAGCGGGCACAGGACGCCGGCGGCTGGGGCGAGGCGGTGAAGCTGTAGCGGCCGAGCAGTTGACGTTGCCCCGGATCCGGTACGGCTGTGTGGACTACGGCTGCACTGCGACGGTCGCGGCCTGCCGTTTGCGTCGCCGGGCGGCCGCGGTGAGAAGCCTGCCGTCGCGTGCGCTGAGCCCCAGGAGCGTGATGTTGACGGCGCCGCCGAGGAATTCGACGGCCTGGACGACCGCGAACGTCGTGTCGAAGCGGCCGTCGTCGGCGAAGATCCGCAGGGTTATGGCGCACGGGACGAGGACCAGCAGCCCGATCGCCGCGGCGGCCGCCATACGCCGCTGTTTGCGGCGGATCAGGGGAGCACGGCGGCGCGGCGCGCCCAGGCTCCGACCGGTGGCGCCGGTGATCGCCATGCACGGCACCAGGACGAACAGCGCGAAGACCACCGCGGTCTTGACGGCCCGTACAGCGGCATCGTCGCCGAAGATCTCGACCACGGCCGACGCCGTGAAGAAGAGACTGATCAGCGCCAGGGCCAGAACCCCGGCAACAGCGTGCACTCGGGTCTTCATGGACTTTCCCTTCCCGGGTTCAGGTCTTGGGTTCAGGAGCGCCCGGCGGATGCCAGATTCTCGATGGACCGCGCGATCAAGCTCAGCAGTTGCGCGACCTCCGCCGCGTCCAGACCGCGGGTCGCAAGGCTGTTGACGTCGCGGGCGGCGGCGATCAGGGGCTCACGGAGTTCGCGGGCCCGGTCGCTCAGCAGCACCTTCGCCTGGCGTCTGTCGTGCGGATCGGGAACGCGGTGGATCAGTCCGTCGCGCTCCATCCTCTGCAGGGTGTTGGCCATGGTCGGCTGCTCGATCTGGACGCGCTCGCACAGCTCCCGCTGGGTGAACCCCTCCTGCTCGTACAGCGCGAGCAGCGGGGCGAACTGCCCGGGAACGACTCCGTACTCCTCGATGCGCAGCCGCAGGGCCCGCTCCAGAAGCCGCGCGAGGTGGTTGACCTGGTATCCCAGTGACTCCTCCCGTGGCAGCCGCCGGACCGGCGGGCCGGCGGGGTCTTCGGGCTTCATCGTCATGATCGACCTCCGGGTGGCTTCTGTGCCGTCGATTAATACATAGCTTGCTATGCATGTCAAACGGAACCGGGCCGGCGCACGGTGTGCGGATGTCATCGGAAGGGGGAGAATGGCTGTTCAGCGGGCTTCCGTCCCTGTCCGTCCGCATGCGGGTGGCGCATCAGGACGCCAGTCGGCATGGGCCGATCAACTTCAACGGAGCTGTCATCGCGCCCGGGCTCTTCCGGCCCCGGCGGACTCTCCGAACGCCGACGGCGAAGGATGCCGGAGAGCCCTGTACGGGAGAACCGCATACACAGTTCGATGCGACGGGGCTGGAAACGGGCAGCTCAACGGCATCGCACCAGCCCTCGACCCAACTGCAACCGGCCGGGGCGGTCGCCTCCGCTGAAGTGGCGTACGGGGGCTGAGACCGGCAGAGCCGCGTGTTCGAGTGTCGCGAGTTCCCCGCTCCAAGGGATGCGGCAGTCACGGAAAGTCACAGGAAGCCGAGCCGAGGCGGGGAGTACGCGACGGTTTGATACGCGACTCTGCCAGCACCGGGGCCGACGTCGGCCCGGCCCGGAGTCCGGGCCGGGCCGACGGGCCGCGGTCGGCGGGCGGCCACGTCAGAGGCCGTAGCCGCCCGACACCACGATGTTCTGGGCGGTGACCCAGCGGCTCTCGTCCGAGACGAGTACGGCGATCATCTCGCCGATGTCGCCGGGCTCGCCGACCCGGCCGAGCGCGGTCTTCGCGGCGAGGGCCGGAACGACCTCGGGGAACCGGGTGAAGGCGTCGTCGCCGATCCTGGTGCGGGTCGAACCCGGCGAGACGGCGTTGACGCGGATGCCCCGCGGGCTGAACTCCTTCGCCATGTAGCGGGTCAGCACGTCCAGACCGCCCTTCGCCGACGCGTAGGCGGAGTAGCCGGGCTCCACGCCCGTCGTCACCGCCGCCGAGCTGCTGCTGGTGTTGACGACGGCCCCGCCGTCCGCCATCAGCGGCAGCAGCCGCTGCGTCAGGAAGTACGGCCCCTTGAGCAGGACCCGCATGAGCCCGTCGAACGTCTCCTCGGTCGTGTCCTCGATCAGTGACGTCCGCGCGAAACCGGCGTTGTTGACCAGGTAGTCGAAGGTGTCGCGCTGCCAGGTGTCGCGCAGCGCGGCGGCCACCGCGTCCCGGAAGGCCGGGAAGGTGCCGGTCTCACCGAGGTCCAGGGGCAGCGCGACGGCCGTGCCGCCCGCCTTCCGGATGGCGGCGGCCGTCTCCCGCCCTCCTCGCGGGTTGCCTCCGTAGGTCAGGATGACGCCGGTGCCGCGCCTGGCGATCTCGATGGCGGCACTCTGTCCGATGCCGGAGCTGGCGCCCGTGACGACGGCGACCTTCATGGGGTTCCTCCTGGGAGTGGTCGGGTGGTCGGGTGTGCGGGTGTGCGGGTAGGTGGACGGCGTCATGCGGCGGAGTGCGGGCGCAGGATTCGGGCGAGCCAGTCGGTGCGGGTGCGGCGGGCCGTGGCCGAGATCCGCGCCTGCGGGTACAGCGCGTCGAACCCGTGGCAGCCGCCCGCCCAGACGTGCAGCTCGGCCTGGCCGCCGGCCGCCCAGAGGCGGGTGGCGTAGTCGGTGCCCTCGTCGCGGAAGACCTCGGCGGAGCCGGTGTCGAGGTAGGTCGTCGGCAGGCCCGAGAGGTCGTCCGCCAGCGCGGGTGAGACGTACGCGGGTATCTCGTCGCCGGCGAGGCCGCCGAGGACGGCCTGCCAGCCGAAGGCGTTCATCTCACCGGTCCACACGCCGGGTTCGCCGGAGTGCTGGCGGCTGGAGGTGCTGGTGTTGCGGTGGTCGAGCATGGGGCAGATCAGCAGCTGCGCGGCGATCTCCGGAGTGCCCAGGTCACGGGCCAGCAGGGTGAGACCGGCGGCGAGGCCGCCGCCCGCGCTGATGCCCGCGACGACGATCCGGGCGGGGTCGATGCCCAGTTCGGCGGCGTGCTCGACGGTCCAGAGCAGTCCCTGGTGACAGTCGTCGACGAGGGTGGTGCCGGTGGCCTCCGGTGCGAGCCGGTAGTCCACGGAGACCACGACCGCGCCGAACTCGTCGAGCCACTCCAGCGGGATGTCGAGCTGCGAGAAGCGGTCGCCCATGACCATCCCGCCGCCGTGCATCCAGTAGACGCAGGGGGCGGCCGTGGTGCGGCCGGGGTTCGCGGGGGCGAGGACCGACAGGGGGATCGGGGTGCCGTCCCCGGCGGGCACGGTGACCTCGCGCCGGTCGACCCGCCGGTGTGCGAGGAGGGTCTCGACGGGTGTCGAGGGGATCTGGCGCAGTTGCGCGAGCGTTTCCGGATCGAGCCGGGACATCAGGGGCATGTCGGCCAGCAGTGTGCGCAGTTCGGGGTCCAGGCCGGGGCTTTTCGTGGGCATGGTCACTGCCTTTCGCGGGGTGGTTCCGGACGGTGCCGGGAGGCCGGGGGAAGAGGGGCCGCCCGGCGGACGCCGGTGCGGCGGGGCCCGGGCCGGCGGGTCAGAAGGCGGCCTTGCCGCGGACCGGCACGTAGTCGGTGTACTCGGGCTCCCCGGCCAGCAGTTCCCCGGCCCGCGTCACGACGGCCCGGGCGGCCTCGCCCGCGAAGACCCGCCGGTGGTCCTCCTCGCTGGTCCAGCCCTCGGTGACGTGGACGGTGTCGGGGTCGGACGCGGAGCGGGAGACGAGGTAGACGACGCAGTGCTCGCTCGCGGCGGGGCCGCCCTCGGCCAGGGCGGTCAGCAGCAGGTCGACCAGCCGGCCGCCCGCTCCGGGCCGGGCGGTCAGGGTGACGTTGAATCCGTGGTGGGCGATCATCGGCGCCTGCTTTCGCGGTGATGGACTGGAGTGATTCCATCCAACCGCCCTGACCTGCGGAAACGTTAGACAGATACTCGCTTGCGCCTGCACGATCCTCCCGAATCCGGGAGCCGCGGCGCACAGCGGTGCTGCAATGGGCGCATGTGCCTCGAAGAGCTCCGCACCCTGCTGGCCCGGCATGCGCGGCCCGACTGGACCACCGCCGTCGACGGCGTCCTCATCTCGAAGGTCGACCGGTCGGATCCGCCGGCGTTCTCGATGTCCGGCACGGTGCTGGCAGTGATCGCCCAGGGCGCCAAACGGCTCGCCCTGGGCGACCGGGTGTACGAGTACGGGCCCGGGCAGTACCTGGTCGCGTCCGTGGACCTACCGGTCACCGGGGAGTTCACCCGGGCCGATCCCGAAAGGCCGGCACTGGGTTTCGGTCTCGTCCTGGAGCCGTCGGCCGTCGCCGAGCTGCTGCTGCGGGCCGGCCCCGGGGACACCCCCCGGGCCGGTGGGAACGCCCCGTCGGGGATCGCCGTCAGCGACGCCCCGGCCGCGCTGCTCGACGCGGTGGTCCGGCTGCTGCGGCTGCTCGACGAGCCCCGGGACCGGGCCGTGCTGGCCCCGCTGGTCAAGCGCGAGATCCTGTGGCGGCTGATCACCGGTGAGCAGGGTGCGGCGGTCCGTCAGTTCGGCCTCGCCGACAGCAGCCTCAGCCATGTCTCCCGGGCCGTGCGCTGGATCCGCGAGCACTACGCGCAGGCCTTCCGGGTCGAGGACGTGGCCCGCATGTCCGGTATGAGCGTCTCGGCCTTCTACCGCAACTTCCAGGCCGTCACCGCGATGAGTCCCGTCCAGTTCCAGAAGCAGATCCGGCTGCAGGAGGCCCGGCTGCTGCTCGCCACCCGCCCGGGCGATGTCACCGGGGTCGGTCGGCGCGTCGGCTACGACAACCCGTCGCAGTTCAGCCGGGAGTACCGCCGCCAGTTCGGGGTGCCGCCCAGCCGGGACGCCGCCCGGCTGCGGCACACCGTGCGCGCCTCCGCGGACGCCCTTCCCTGAGCCCTCCCGCGCGTGGTCAGCCGGGCCGGCGGGCGACGGCGAAGATCCGGCGGAACGGGAAGAGGGTGCCGTGCGGGCCCGGCGGGTACGCCTCGCGCAGCAGGTCGCGGTACTCGGTCAGGAAGGCGTCCCGGGCGGCGGGGTCGCCGTCGAGGGCGGTGAGCACCGGGCGCAGGGCCGTGCCCCTGGTCCACTCCAGTACCGGGTCCTCGCCGGTGAGGACGTGCACGTAGGTCGTCTCCCACACGTCCGTCTCGCAGCCGAGGCCGGCCAGCAGGGCGGCGTACTCGGCCGGCTCGGCCACGGGGACGCGGGTGCCGTCCTCCCCCAGCCGGTCGCGCCAGCGCGGGGAGGTGCGCAGTCCGGCGAGGAGGGTGTGGCTGGGGGCGGTGAAGTTGCCGGGGATCTGGAAGGCGAGGAAGCCGCCGGGGTTCAGGGCGGCGACCCAGCGGTGGAGGAGTTCGGCGTGCCGCTCGGCGACGGCCTTGCCTTCGGCACCTTCGGCAGGGAGAACCCGTCCCTTGCCTTCGGCAGGGAGAACCCAGTGCAGGGCGGCGTTGGAGATGATCAGGTCGTGCGGGTGCCCGGGGCGCCAGTCGGCGAGGTCGGCGTGGACGAAGTCCAGGTGCCCGCCGCCGGGGAGGGGACCGGCGTAGGCACGGGCCTCGGAGAGCATGGCCTCGGAGAGGTCGTAGCCGGTGATCGACGCGGCCGGCCAGCGCTCCGCGAGCAGCACCGTCGGGCCGCCGGGCCCGCAGCCCAGATCGGCGATGCGGGGCCGCGGCGAGGGCAGCTCGGGGACGCGGGCCAGCAGGTCGTACAGCGGGCGGAGCCGGGGGCCGGCGTGGTAGCGGTACTGTTCCGGGTCCCAGTCGTGAGCGCCGGTTCCGGGGGCGTGGTCGGCGGAGGCGTCCTTGCGGTCCATGGGGGAAGTCTCCCCCGAGCTTTATCTTGACGCCAAGAGACTTCATATCGACAGAACTACTACACTGGGCACATGCAGGACGAGGTCGACCGACTGGTGGCAGCATGGCGCCGCGAGCGCCCCGATCTCGACGTGGAACCCCTGGAGGTGCTCAGCCGGGTCAGCAGGCTGGCGCGCCATCTCGACCGGGCGCGCCGCGTCGCGTTCGCCGAGCACGGGCTGGAGCCCTGGGAGTTCGACGTGCTGACCGCACTGCGCCGCGCCGGCGCCCCGTACCAGCTCTCCCCCGGCCAGTTGCTGACCCAGACCCTGGTCACCTCCGGGACCATGACCAACCGCATCGACCGGCTGGCGAAGAAGGGCCTGGTGGAGCGGCTGCCCGACCCCAGCGACCGGCGCGGCGTCCTGGTCCGGCTGACGGACGCCGGACGCGACCGGGCGGACCGGGCACTGGCCGGGCTGCTGGCGCACGAGCGGGCCATCCTGGCCGAGCTGACGGCGGCCCAGCGCGGGGAGCTCGCCGGGCTGCTGCGCTGCCTGACCGCCCCGTTCGACAACGTCCCCGGCTGACGGCGCCCGAAGCCCGGATCACGCGCGGGCCGGGCCCCGGGTGCCGGGCTCAGGTCGGGGCGTGCTCCAGATCCACCGGGCCGACCCCCGCCCGCCGGGCCAGCGCGACCGCGGCCAGGGTGGAGTGCACCCCCAGCTTGCCCAGGACGTTCTGCATATGGGTGCGGACCGTGTGCGGGGACAGGTAGAGCCGTTCGGCGACGGCCTTGCGGCCCAGCCCGGCCACCATGCAGCGCAGCACCTCGTGCTCGCGCGGGGTCAGCGACTCGACCAGCCGCTCGCTCTCGGTGCGGTTGCGGCGGGCCGCGGTCAGCTCGCGCAGCACTCCGGTCAGCAGCGCGGGCGGCAGGTGCGTCTCGCCGCGCAGTACGCCCCGAACCACCTGGAGCAGCCGGGAGAGCGAGCTGTCCTTGGCGACCCAGCCCGACGCCCCCGCCTGGAGGGCGGCCGCCGCGCGGCACGGGTCGTCGCGCTCGGCGAGCACGACGGTGCGGGTCCCGGGGTGCGCGGTGCGGAGCCGGGAGACCAGGGGGATCCCGCCGATCGCGGCCGGCGCGTCCGGCTCCGCGGGGAGTGCCTCCGCCGGCGGGGAGGCCCCGCCCAGATCGGCGTCTATCAGCAGGACGTCGAAGCGACGGCCGTCGGCGGCCGCCCGCTCCACGGCGCGCAGCGCCGCCGGGCTGCTGCCCGCCGCGGCCACCTCCACGTCCTGCTCCACCGCGAGCGCGGCGGCGAGTGACTCGGCGAATATGCGGTGGTCGTCCACCACGAGCACCCGGATACGTTGCACGCACACACCCCCTGTCGCCCATACGTCCTCAAGGACTCGCCCGTGTCCGGGCAGGGCGCCCGGTGCGGAACCAACACCTCCGCACGGCCGCCGCCATGCTCTGCTGGTACCCCGCGCCGGACGCCGCATCCGGTCCGCCTCGCCCCCTGAAGCGGCATCGGCCCCCACCGACGCCGTCCCTCAGCGTACGGCCGGGGCGCGACGGGAGAAGGGGGTTGTGGAAAACCGGCCGCCGCCGCGGCTCCGGCCGGTCCCACGGGCGCCACTGGTGTTCATCCGGACATCCGATGCGATCGTTTCCGCCCCGCCGTGATCACCGCACCGTCCGCCGCCCCGTCCGCCGCACCGTCCGGGACGGGCCCCGCGGGGCCGGCGGACCGCGGGGTCATCACCCGTCCAGCCGGCGGGCCCCCGCCGAGGGCACCGCCCCGAACAGCCGCGGGGCCCGGTGACCGGCCGCGGCGAAGGCGTCGGTGACGGCCCGTCCGATCTCCTCCGCCCCGGCCGCCTCCACCAGGACGACCGCCGAGCCGCCGAAGCCGCCGCCGGTCATCCGGGCGCCCAGCGCGCCCGCCGCGTTCGCCGTCTCCACCACCAGGTCCAGTTCCGGACAGGAGACGGCGTAGTCGTCGCGCAGCGAGGCGTGTCCGGCCGTCAGCACCGGGCCGACGGCCCGGATCGCGCCCGTGTCCAGCAGGGCGGCGGCCTCCCGCACCCGTTCGTCCTCGGTGACCACATGGCGCACCAGGGGCCGCAGGGCCGGATCGGGCAGGGCGGCCAGCGCCGCCGCCAGCTCGCCGGGCGGCACGTCGCGCAGCGCCCGCACCCCCAGGGCCCGCGCGGCCGTCTCGCAGCCCGCCCGGCGGCGGGCGTACTCGCCGTCGGCCAGCGCGTGCTTGACCCGGGTGTCCACCACCAGCAGCCGCAGCCCCGCCGCCGGGAGGTCGAACGGGACCTGCCGGTGCGACAGGTCCCGGGTGTCCAGGTGGAGGACGTGGCCGGCGGTGCAGCAGGCCGACGCCATCTGGTCCATGATCCCGCAGGGGACGCCGACGTAGTCGTTCTCGGCCCGCCGGCACAGCGCGGCGATCCGCTCGGCGGGCAGGCCCAGGCCGTACAGGTCGTTCAGCGCCAGGGCCGTGGCGACCTCCAGGGCGGCCGAGGAGGACAGGCCCGCGCCGGTGGGCACGTCGCTGGTGACGTACAGGTCCGCACCGGCACCGCCGTCCCCGCCGGCCCCGCCGCCCTCTCCGGTGCCGGGCAGCAGGCCCGCCTCGCGCAGCGCCCACACCACACCGGCCGGGTACGCGGCCCAGCCGCCGGTGCCGGGGGCGAGCTCGCCCGGCGCCAGCCGCACCGTCCCGCCGGAGGTGTCGGCCGAGTGCAGGCGCAGCACGCCGTCGTCACGGCGGGCCGCCGCGACGACGGTGGTGTGCGGCAGGGCGAACGGCATCACGGAGCCGTCGTTGTAGTCGGTGTGCTCACCGATCAGGTTGGCCCGGCCCGGTGCGGCCCACACCCCCTCCGGGTCGCCGCCGTGGACCGCGCGGAAGCCGTCGGCCGCGCGCCGCACGGCCGCCGGGTACCGGTCCGGGTCCGTCTCCGGTCCGCCGCTCATCCGGCGCTCCCCCCGTCCGCCGTGTCCCGCGCCGTGTGCCCCGCCGTGTCCCCCGCCGGATCCAGGACCCTGCCCCGGGCGAAGGCCCAGGCGTCGGCGACGATGTCCCGCAGTTCGGTGCGGGACGGCCGCCAGCCCAGCAGTTCCCGGGCCCGGTCCGCCGCGGCCACCAGGACCGCCGGGTCGCCGGCGCGGCGCGGCGCCGGCGTCTCGGGGACGGGGTGGCCGGTGACCTCGCGGACGGTGCGGATCACCTCGCGGACGGAGAAGCCGCTGCCGTTGCCGAGGTTGCACACCAGATGCTCGCCGGGCCGGGCCGCGTCCAGGGCCAGCAGGTGGGCCTCGGCCAGATCGGCGACGTGGATGTAGTCGCGCACGCAGGTGCCGTCGGGCGTGGGGTAGTCGTCGCCGTAGACCGAGACGCTCCCCCGCTCGCCCAGGGCCACCTGGAGCACCAGCGGGATGAGGTGCGACTCGGGGTCGTGCCGCTCGCCCAGCACGCCGCGCCCGCCGCGGTGCGCGCCCGCCACGTTGAAGTAGCGCAGCGAGACGGCGGCCAGGCCGTGGGCCGCGCACTCGCCCGCGATCATGTGGTCGACGGCCAGCTTGGCGGCACCGTAGGGGTTCGTCGGGGCGGTGGGGGAGTCCTCGCGGATCGGCACCTGTGCGGGCTCGCCGTAGACGGCGGCCGTGGAGGAGAACACCAGGGTGCGCACGTGTGCGGCGCGCATCGCGTCCAGCAGCGCCAGGGTGCCGCCGACGTTGTTGTGCCAGTACTTCTCGGGGTGGACGACGGACTCGCCGACCTGGGAGCTGGCCGCGAAGTGCAGCACCGCGTCGTAGGAGCGGTCGAGCCACCTGTCCGCGTCCTGGATCCGGCCCTCGACGAACTCCGCGCCCTCGGGCACCCCTTCCCGGAAGCCGGTGGACAGGTCGTCCAGGACGGTCACCCGGTGTCCCGCCTCCAGCAGGTGCGCCGCCACGACGCTCCCGACGTATCCCGCGCCGCCCGTCACCAGGTATGTGCCGCTCACCGGCTCGCCACCTCTCGCAGTCGTTCGGCCGCCCGCTCCGGCGGCACGTCGTTGACGAAAACCCCCATGCCGGACTCCGAGCCCGCCAGGTACTTCAGCTTTCCGGACGTGCGGCGGATGGTGAAAAGCTCCAGGTGCAGCGCGAAGTCCGCCCGGTCGGCCCAGTCCGAAGGCCCCTCCGGGGCGGTGTCCGAAGGTCCCTGCGGGACGGTGTCCGAAGGCCCCTGCCCGTCGGGGGCGGTGGGTGCCTGGTGCCAGCCGGAGATGTACGGGGTGGGCGGCTCGTCCGGCCCGAAGACCCGGTCGAAGCGCCGCAGCAGCTCCAGGTAGACGCCGGGGAACTCGGCGCGGGCGGCGTCGTCCAGCTCCGTCAGGTCCGGCACCCGCCGCACGGGGTACAGGTGCACCTCGTACGGCCAGCGCGCGGCGTGCGGCACGAAGGCCGTCCAGTGCGCGGTCTCCAGCACCGTGCGCCGCCCGTCGGAGCGCTCGGCGGCGACGACGTCGTCGAAGAGGTTGCCGCCGGTGCGCTCCCGGTGGGCGGCGGCCGAGCGCAGCGTCCGCCCGGTGTGCGGGGTGGTGAAGGGATAGGCGTAGATCTGGCCGTGCGGATGGCCGAGGGTGACGCCGATCTCCCGGCCGCGGTTCTCGAAGCAGTACACCTGCCGGACGCCGGGCAGCGCGGACAGTTCGGCGGTGCGGTCCGTCCAGGCGGCCAGGACCAGGGCGGCGCGCTCCTCGTCCAGGTCGGCGAAGGAGGCGTCGTGGTCGGCGGTGAAGCACACCACCTCGCACCGCCCGGCGCCCGGGGCGCGCACCAGGAGGCCGCCGGGGTCGGCCGCCCGCCCGGGGCCCGGCGGGCCCGCCAGGGAGGGGAAGCGGTTCTCGAAGACGGCCACCTCGTAGTCGTCCGCCGGAATCTCCGTCAGACGGCCGTTCCTGGACGGGCAGAGTGGGCACTCATCCTGTGGCGGGTGGTACGTACGTGACTGGCGGTGCGCGGTGACGGCCACCCACTCGTCGAGCAGCGGGTCGTGGCGGATCTCCGAGGAGGTGGCGACGGCCTCGATGGGACGCCGGTCCACCGCCTCGCGCCCGGTGGCTCCGTGGGAGTCGTAGTACACGAGCTCACGGCCGTCGGCGAGGCGGATCGAGGTCTTCTTCACACCGGGACTCCTATACTGCGACCCGAACACAATCAAACACAAAGAACCATGACTGAACATCAACGTCAAGGGGCCGTCCCTCACCGGCCCCGTCACGCCATGGAGGCGAGCGCCCATGCCACAGTTGGCTCAGGATCTCCGGCTCCCGACGAACGCCCTGGACTACGCGATCCTCGGCGTTTACTTCCTCGTCGTCCTGGGAGTCGGGTTCGCGGCCCGGCGCAGTATCAAGACAAGTCTTGACTTCTTCCTCTCCGGCCGCTCGCTGCCCGCCTGGGTCACCGGTCTGGCCTTCATCGCGGCCAACCTCGGTGCCCTGGAGATCCTGGGCATGGCCGCCAACGGCGCCCAGTACGGCATGTACACCGTGCACTGGTACTGGGTGGGCGCCATTCCGGCGATGGTCTTCCTCGGCCTGGTGATGATGCCCTTCTACTACGGGTCACGGGTGCGTTCGGTCCCGGAGTTCCTGCTGCACCGCTTCGGGCCGTCCTCGCACCTGCTGAGCGGCATCCTCTTCTCGGCCGCCTCCGTGCTGATCGCGGGCGTCAACCTCTACGCGCTGGCCATCGTGCTGGAGGCGCTGCTGGGCTGGCCGCAGTGGGTGTCGATCGTCGTCGCGGGCGTGTTCGTGCTGCTCTACATCACCCTGGGCGGCCTGTCCTCGGCCATCTACAACGAGGTCGTGCAGTTCTTCGTGATCCTGGCCGGCCTGATCCCGCTGACCGTCCTCGCCCTGACCCGGGTGGGCGGCTGGAGCGGACTGCGCGACTCCCTCACCGCCTCCCAGGGCGACAACTTCGTCTCCGCCTGGGGCGGCACCGGCATCGGCTCGGACAACCCGCTCGGCGCCAACTGGCTCACCATCGTCCTCGGTCTCGGCTTCGCCCTCAGCTTCGGCTACTGGACGACCAACTTCGCCGAGGTGCAGCGCGCCCTGTCGGCCAAGAACCTCTCCGCCGCCCAGCGGACCCCGCTGATCGCCGCCTTCCCCAAGATCTTCATCCCCGCGCTCGTCGTCATCCCCGGCCTGGTCGCGCTGGTGGTGGCCCCCGACATCGGCCAGGGCAACGGCCTGGAGTACAACGACGCGATCCCGATGCTCATGCGGGACCTGCTGCCCAACGGCGTGCTGGGCATCGCGGTGACCGGTCTGCTCGCCGCCTTCATGGCCGGTATGGCCGCCAACGTCTCGGCCTTCAACACGGTGTTCACCAACGACATCTGGCGGGCCTACCTGAAGAAGGACCGCCCGGACGAGCACTACGTGCTCGTCGCCCGGATCGTCACCGCGATCGGGGTGGTCCTCGGCATGGGGACGGCGTTCATCGCGGCGACGTTCAGCAACATCATGAACTACCTCCAGACGCTGTTCTCCTTCTTCAACGTGCCGCTGTTCACCGTCTTCATCATCGGCATGTTCTGGAAGCGCATGACGGCCGCCGCCGGTTTCTGGGGCCTGCTGTCGGGCACGGTCGCGGCGATGATCAACTACTTCTGGTTCTACCAGGGCGGGCTCGTCGACATCCCCACCGACCAGGGCGCCAACTTCGTCTCCGCCATCATCGCCTTCGTGGTGGGCGCCGTCGTCTCCGTCACGGTCAGCCTGTTCACCGCGCCCAAACCCGTGGAACGACTGGCCGGCCTGGTGTACGGCACCCGGGCCCCCGGCCTGGCCGAGCCCCCGGCCGCCGGCGACGAGGCCTGGTACCGCAGGCCCGCGCTGCTGGGCTGGGGTGCGATCATCCTGGCCGCCCTGTGCTACGTCCCCTTCTCTTTCTGAGTCTCCTTCTGAGCGCCCCGAGTGCTCCGCGCACCGCACAGCGAAGGATGTGATCTTCCGTGACGAACGGCAGGAACGACCCGACCCCGAACGGCCCCGGCGGCGCCGCCGACTGGCAGCAGGAGGACCTGCGGATGGAGGAACGCTCGGCCAGCGCGGCCCGGCTCTTCGACATCCGCCGGGTCATCGGCGTCCTCTTCTTGATCTACGGGGTCATGGTCACCCTCGCCGGGGTCTTCGTCTCCGACGCGGATCTGGCTAAGGCCCAGAACATCAACATCAACCTGTGGACCGGACTGGCCATGCTCGCGCTGGGACTGTTCTTCCTGCTGTGGCTGCGGCTGAGCCCCGCCGTTCCGCCGCCCACCGCGCGGGAGGCCGGCGGGGGCGGCGGGGCCGGCGGGGACACAGCGGGACCGGCCGCCGAGGGGAACCGGCCGCCCGCCGGGGAGTGACCGGACGGACGGTACGGACGGGGGCGGGCCGGGCGGCGACGCTCAGCCCGCCCCCGTTCCCGTGTCCGCTCCCGGCTCCCGCCCGGCACCCGGGACGGTGCCGGAGCCGGGTACGGTCACCCGGTCCAGCAGTCCGGTCCGGGCCGCGAGCGCCGCCGCCTCCAGCCGTGAGCCGACCCCGAGTTTCATCAGCACCCGCTGCACATGGGTACGGGCCGTGCTGGGCGCGATGCCCATGCCCCGGGCGATCAGCCGGGTGTCCTCGCCCTCGGCCACCCGCACCAGCACCTCGATCTCCCGCGGGGTGAGCATCTGGAGCAGCCGGACCCCTTCGTCGTCCGGCTCTGCCCTGGGGTTGAGCAGTTCCGCGAAGGCGTCCTGCAGCAGTTGCGGCGCCGCGGCCGTCTCCCCGGCACGGGCCCGGACCATGCCGCGCTCGACGCCCTCGATCCGCTCGTCGTGCCGTATGTAGCCGGACGCCCCCGCCGCGAACGCCGCCGCGATGCCCCGCGGGCTGGGCACCGGGCCCAGCACCACGACCGCGGTCTGCGGGCGCTCGCGCTTGATCCGCGCCACCGGGTCGAACGCCCCCGGCTCAGCGGGGGACGCCGTCCCCCACAGGCACACCTCCGGTGCCCTGCTGATCACCAGCTCGGCCGCCCCCGCGGCCGGCGCGGCGGCGGCGAGCACCCGGTGCCCGCGCAACTTCAGCGCCGAGGCGAGCGCCTCGGCGTGCAGACGGTGGTCGTCGACCACCATGAGCCGCACGGTCATCCACACCCCTGTCGTCCTGTGCCTGTGCCCCGGTCCAGCCCGTTCCGCCCGGCCGCGCCATGCCCACGGAAGCTACACGCTCGCCCCGCGCCGCGCGCCCCTTCCGGCGAGAACCGCGTGAGCGGGACCGCGCGCCCGTACGGGGCGTGCGGGTCCGCTCACGTCGCGGGGCCGGGCCGGGTCCCGGCCGCCGGCCGGGTCAGCCGTAGGCCAGCAGACCGCCCCGGCCGGGGTGCTCGCCGGTGAAGAAGTCACCCGCCACCAGGAAGAGCCTGCCGTCGTGCCAGTAGGGGCGGCTCTGGCTCGACTGCATCGCGAACTCCGCCTTCCAGTCACCGTCCGGCAGTTCCGCGTACCGGGTGGCCCTGCCGGTCCCCGGGTCGATGGAGGTGAGGCGTCCCGCCTCGTCGGGGGTCGGCAGCTCGTAGCCCAGCAGCCTGCCGTCCCACAGGGCCAGCGGGGTGGTCTGGCCCGTGCGGGTGGGCTCGGAGAGCCACTTCGTCCGGCCGGTGGCGAGGTCGTACGCGACGACCGAGTCGAACAGCGCGCGGACGAGCCTCCCGTCGGCGAACCAGGTGCCGTAGGCGTAACCGCCCTGGTCGGCGAGGTCCGAGGTGTCCGGCGCGGCCTTCTTCCAGAGCGTCTCGAACCGGCCGTCGTGCTCCTTCTCCGGGTTCTCCGGGTTCTCCGGGTTCGCCGCGTTCGCCGCGTTCCGGCCGTCCGCTCCGGCCGCCGTGCCGCCGTCGTCCCCGCCCAGGAACCACGCCCCGGCGCCGACGGCGAGCAGGAGCGCGACCACCGAGGCGACGACGGCCGGCGTCCTCTTCCGTCCGCCCCCGCCCCTGCTCCCGCTCCCGTCCGGTGGCGGCGTGCCGCCGGGCGCGGGGTGCGCGGGGTGCGCGGGGTGCTGGTCGGCATTCCCGTACGCGGGCGGCGGCCCGTACGGGCCGGGCCACCGCGGGGGGCCGTACGCCGGCGGCCGCGGCGGTTCCTGCGGCGGCCCGAATCCTCCCGCCGGCGGCCGGCCGGGCGGTGGAGGCGGCTGTGACATGGGTTCCCTCTTCGGCCGCGGACCGGGATGGCCGACCCGGCCCACGGCGTCCCGGTGTCTTGATGTCTGCAACAACGGTGTCGGGGCGTCGCTCTTTCTACCACCGCGCTCCCCCGGCGCCGCCGCCGGTGCCGCCCGGCACCCGGACAGCCGGGCGGGCCCCGTGCTCCCCCGGGGAGCGCGGGGCCCGCCCGCCGTACGAGGCGTCAGTTGTACGCCAGGATGCTCCCCTTGTTGAGGCTCGCGTCCTTGTAGAAGCGGTGCACCACCAGGAAGAAGCGGCCGTCGTGCCAGTACGGGCGGCCGTTGCCGATGCTGTTCATGCCGCGCTCCAGGTCCCGGGAGGCCGCCGGCATCCGCACGTACGGAGTCGCCTTCCCCGTCCCGGGGTCGATGGAGGTGATCAGTCCCGCCCTCTCGTACGACGGCTGCTCGTAGCCGAGCAGCTTGCCGTCCTCCATGGCCAGCGGGGCGACCTGGGTCTCCTCCGTCGGCTTGGAGAGCCACTTCGACTTGCCGGTGGCCAGGTCGAACGCGGCGATCTCGCTGACGCTGCCGGTCTCGCCCTGGTGCCGGTAGGTCTGCAGGTAGACCGAGTTGTTCGCCTTGTCCACGACGACGTTGTGGCAGTCGGCCAGCGCGATGCCCCCACAGGCGAACCAGTAGCGCTCCTTGGGGAGGCTGATCTTCGCCTGGAGCTTTCCGGAGCTGCTGAGGATCATGAGGTCGGTGAGGTCGTACTCACCACCGGCCTGGACGCCGATCACCACGGGGTCCACGGAGAAGATCCGCTTGATGTCGACCCCCGCGGGGGCCTTCCACTCCCAGCCCTTGGCCCCGTCGGGCTTGACGGACTGGAGCGCCTGGGTCTCACCGAACCCGCACTCGATCTGCGCGACGAGCTGGCTGCCGCCGACGTAGCCGCGGTCCTGGCACCTCTCGCCCTGCTTCGTCGACCACAGGTTCTTTCCGCTGGTCAGGTCGTAGCCGACCGCGTTGCCGATCCACGCCACGGCGACCGTGTTGCCGCTGATCGCCATCTCGGTGTAGCTGTACTCGCTCGCGCCGCGGTCCTTGGTGGGGAAGTCCTCGCGCCACAGCTCCTTGCCCGCGGCGAGGTCGATCGCCATGATCTTCTCGCACTTGCGGCCCCACTGCACCGCGGTCCTGTTGTCCGACACCTGCTGGGCGGCCGTGCACCTGGACCCGCGGGCCATGTCGATGGACCAGGCCTCCTCACCGCTGTCCATGTTGTAGGCGGTGACGGAGTCGGTCGACGCCTTGACGATGTTGTCGCCGACGAACCAGGTGCCGGGGACGTCGTGGATGGTGTCCTCGGCCTTCGACATGTCCGGCGCGTCGATCTGCCAGGCCATCCCGACCTGGTCCTTGTGCTCGCGCTTCGTCCCGCCCTTCTTCCCGGGCTCGCCCGTGCCGCCCTCGCTGGTGCCCTCACTGGCGCCCCTGGTGTCACCGCCCTTGGCCTGGGGCTCGTCGTCGCCCTTGGCGGCGAGGAACCAGATCCCGGCACCGGCTATCAGCAGGACCGCGACCACCGAGGCGACGACGGCCAGGATCTTGCCGCTGCCGCCGCCCGCGCCGGGCGGCGGCGTCCCGCCCGCGGGCATGGGGTACGTCGGCTGCTGGGAGGGGTGCTGCGGCGGGTACTGCCCGTACGGCGCCCCGTACGCGGGCGGCTGGCCGTAGGGCTGGGCGGGCTGCTGGGGGTAGCCGTAGGACGGCGGCTGGCCGTACGGCGGCTGCGGCGTCCCGCCGTACGGCGGGACGGGCGGCGGCTGCTGGGGGTAGCCGTACGACGGCGGGGGCTGCGGCGCCTGCGGCGTCTGCGGTTCCTGCGGCGCGCCGAAGCCGCCCGACGGCGGCTGGAACTGCGGCGGGCCGGGCGGCGGGGGCGGGGCGGGCCGGCCGGGCTGGCCGGGCTGTGCCGGGGACTTGGCCAGCCGGTCCCCGGACGCGTCCGGGGCCGGGGCCGGAGCGTCCGGCGACTGCTGTCCGGACGGCTCCGGCCGTTCCGGCGACTGTGCCTGCTGCTCCGGCGGGTTCTGGGACGGACTCCCGGGCTCCCGCGGCGGCCCGTCCGGCTGCCGGGGCGCGTCGGAGCCGTCGGACGGCGGCTGGCTGGGTGGCGGAGGCGGCTGCGACATGGTTTTCCTCTTCACGCGCGGACCGGCTGCCCAGCCCCTCAGCCCCCCGTTGGGCAGAGCGAATCGGACACTGGCCCGCCACTTCTCGACGTTTTTCCGACGTTTTCCGAAGCTTTCCGACGTCTCTTGACGTATGGGCACCGACAGTGGAGCGAAGCTCTTTCTACCACCGGACACATCCGGAAAGGTCGTCGGTTCCCTTCCGGTCCATCAGGTGAGACCCGCCCGCGATCCCGCCGTTACCCGGGACTCCGGCGGCCCCGGTCCTCCGCCGGCGCCGCCCTGGACGCCGAGCCGCGGAATCCGCGCCGCCGTCAGTCCTCCTCGGCCAGTTCCAGCCAGCGCGTCTCCAACTCGTCCCGCTCCCCGGTCAGTTCCCGCAGCTCGGTGTCCAGGGCGGCGACCTTCTCGAAGTCGGTGGCGTGCGCGGCCATTTCGGCGTGGAGCGCGGTCTGCCGCTCCTCGATCCGCTCCAGCCTGCGCTCGATGCGCTGCAGTTCCTTCCGGGCGGCCCGGGAGAGCGCCGCGGGCTTGGCGGCGGCAGGGGCGGCGGAATCGGCGGAGCCGGTGGAAGGGGAAACGGCGGGAGCGGCCCGGCCCGGTGCCGGGGCGGCCGGGGCGGTGCGTGCGGGAGGGCCCGTCTGCCGCTGCCGTTCACGGCGCTCCAGGTACTCGTCGATGCCGCGCGGCAGCATCCGCAGCGTGCCGTCGCCGAGGAGCGCGTACACCCGGTCCGTGGTCCGCTCGACGAAGTAGCGGTCGTGGGAGATGACGACCAGTGAGCCGGGCCAGCCGTCGAGCAGGTCCTCGAGCTGGGTCAGGGTCTCGATGTCCAGGTCGTTGGTCGGCTCGTCCAGGAACAGCACGTTCGGCTCGTCCATCAGCAGCCGCAGGATCTGCAGCCGCCGCCGCTCGCCGCCGGAGAGGTCGCCGACCGGCGTCCACTGCTTCTCCTTGCCGAAGCCGAAGCGCTCGCACAGCTGCGAGGCGGTCATCTCCCGGCCCCCGCCCAGATCGACGCGGGCCCGGACCCGCTCCACGGCCTCCAGCACACGGCAGGCGGGATCGAGTTCGGCGACCTCCTGCGACAGGTACGCCAGCTTCACCGTCCGGCCCACCCGGATCCGGCCGCCGGCCGGCTGCTCCTCGCCGCCGCTGTACGCCGCGTCCGCCAGGGCGCGCAGCAGGGAGGTCTTGCCCGCGCCGTTGACACCGACCAGGGCCGTCCGGTCGCCCGGGCCGAGCTGCCAGGTGAGGTGCTTGAGCAGCACCTTGGGCCCGGCCTGGACGGTGACGTCCTCCAGGTCGAAGACGGTCTTCCCGAGCCGCGAGTTCGCGAACCGCATCAGCTCCGCGGCATCCCGCGGCGGCGGCACGTCGGCGATCAGCTCGTTGGCCGCCTCGACGCGGAAGCGGGGCTTGCTGGTGCGGGCCGGGGCGCCGCGCCGCAGCCAGGCCAGCTCCTTGCGGACCAGGTTCCGCCGCTTGGCCTCCTCGGTGGCGGCGATGCGCTCGCGCTCGGCGCGGGCGAAGACGTAGTCGCTGTAGCCGCCCTCGTACTCGTGCACGGCGGCGCGCTGCACGTCCCACATCCGGGTGCAGACCTGGTCCAGGAACCAGCGGTCGTGGGTGACGCACACCAGCGCCGAGCGGCGGGCGCGCAGATGTCCGGCCAGCCAGGAGATGCCCTCGACGTCGAGGTGGTTGGTGGGCTCGTCCAGGACGATCAGGTCCTGCTCGGCGATGAGCAGCTTCGCCAGCGCGATACGCCGCCGCTCGCCGCCGGAGAGCGGGCCGATGACGGTGTCCAGGCCCTGCGGGAAGCCGGGCAGGTCCAGCCCGCCGAACAGCCCGGTGAGGATGTCCCGGATGCGGGCGTGCCCGGCCCACTCGTGGTCGGCCAGGTCGCCGATGACCTCGTGCCGGACGGTGGCGGCCGGGTCGAGCGAGTCGTGCTGGGTGAGCACGCCCAGCCGCAGCCCGCCGACGTGGGTGACCCGTCCGGTGTCGGCCGGTTCCAGCCGGGACAGGATGCGGACGAGGGTGGTCTTGCCGTCGCCGTTGCGCCCGACGACGCCGATCCGGTCTCCCTCGCCGACTCCCAGGGAGATGCCGTCGAGCAGCGTACGGGTGCCGTACACCTTGCCGACGGCTTCCAGATTGACGAGGTTCGTGGCCATGGGGCTCCCGCTGCCCGGCCCGTGCCGGGCCGGTCTGTCTTGGTGGGCTGGTTCCTCCTCAGCCTAGTGCCGCGGCCGGCGGGGTCCGTCCGCCGGCCGGGCCCCGCCCGGCGGCGGGGCCGTGGCCGCGGGGCGGACGGAAGCGCTCACGGCGGGTCCGCTCGCGCCTCCGGCCGACGGCGGGGAGCCCTCCCGGCCCCTGCGGCTCAGTACGCCCGGCTCAGTACGCCTGCTGCGGGGCGGGCGCCGAGCGCGGAGTGGGCCGGTTGAGGCCGAACAGCGAGCCGGTGGCGCCGACGAGCTCGGCGGCGGAGTCCGTCGCGGTGTCGTCCGGAATGCCCATCCGGCGCAGCGCCCCGGAGAACAGGTCCTCCAGCAGCGCCAGGCGCCAGCTCAGCTCCGCGGGGCCCACCTGCTGACCGCCGCGCGGGCGGCCGGCCAGGACCGTCAGCACGTCCTGGGCGTTGCTCTGCAGGTCGGCGAGCGACTGCCAGCCGTTGGGGATGCGGGCGGGCGGTCCGGACGAGTCGGCACCAGGTACGCCGAGCGTCTGCGGCAGCTGGGTCGGGATCGCCGAGTACCAGTCGACCAGCGCACCGCTCAGGTCGGCACGCAGCCCGTCGAGGAAACTCAGCAGCACGGCCGCGCCGACGGGCGCCCCGACGGGCTCGACGGGCGGCGGGCCCTCCTCCCGGCGGGCGGAGGAGCGGCTGGTCTGCTGCGGTCCCATGAAGGACCGGATCACGACCGACACCTCCTCCTGCTGCGGCGGGCCGGAGCGCTGGGCGGGCACCAGGAGCGCCCTTATGGGCGCGATGCCGTGTGCGGCCTGCTCGGCCGCTGCCTGGCACGCGTAGTCAGTGGGCACGGGACGGTCCCCCCTCCTTCCGAACGCCGCCTTCTCTTGCGGCTTCGGTCTTACGTTTCGGGGCCGTACCGTATCGCTCTGCGACGGCTTCTGGGAGGTCCTGGTCACCGACAGTTCACGGACTGTGGCCTCAAGCGGTCGGCCCCTTTCCCGAATCGTCCCCTGGAGAGCGCTTTCTGGGAAGGGCCTGGACGGATAAGGATCGTTTCCGGCCATTCCGGGGCTCGCGGGCGCCGTAGCCTGGTTTGCCGGGACCGCTTCCGCGGCCCCGCCGTCCCGGTACCGGAGGTGCCCCGTGGGGACTCGTGAACTCCCGTCCACCGTGCTGGCGTTCGACGGGGACTGCGGCTTCTGCCAGAAATCCGTCGCCCTCCTCGTCGCCCGGGCCGCGCCCACCGTTCCCGCCGCGCCCTGGCAGTCGCTGCCCGAGCGGATCACCCGGCCCCATCTGGCGCGGCTGGAACGCGAGGTACTGCTCCTCGACGGCGGACGGGCGGCGGCGGGCGGCGCCGGGGCGGTCGCCGCGTACCTGCGGTCCTCGCCGAAGCGGCGGTACCGCGCGGCGGGGAGGTTCCTCGCCCTCCCCGGCATCCGCGGCTGCGCCCGGCTCGGCTACCGCTGGGTGGCCGCCAACCGGTACCGCATGCCCGGCTCGACGCCCGCCTGCGCGGTGCCGCCCCGCCCCTGACGGCCGCGGCGGCACCGCGTGCCGGGCGGTGCCGTCACAGCACCTCGGCGAGTTCCTGGCGCAGCCGCCGCTTCGTACGCGCCCCGACCAGGGACCGCACCGGCTCACCGGCGCGGAGGACCAGCAGGGTGGGTACGGACAGCACTCCGTACGCCACCGCGGTCTCCGGATTCGCGTCCACGTCCAGTTGGACCACCTTCAGCCGACCGGCCTCCTCACGGGCCACCTCGGCCAGCACCGGGGCGATCATCCGGCAGGATCCGCACCACCGGGCGGTGAACTGCACCAGCACCGGTCCCTCGGCCGCCAGCACCTCCCCGGCGAACGTCGCATCGGTGACCGCCGTCAGCTCCTGTGTCAGCGCCATGTTCCCGTTCTCCTCTCCCGGGCCGCGTCCGGCGGCCCGTCCGTCGCGGGTCCGTGCGGTCCGGGAGGCTCACACGGCGACAGCAAACACCGCGGCTCCGGTGCGGAAGCTCCCCCCACCGGTCCGTCCACCGGTCCGTCCGCCCTTCCCGCCACCGTCTCGGCGCGGGACAGCTGGGCGGCGATCTCCCGCCGTACGGTCCGCAGCCGGTCGATGCAGTCATCCAGCTCGGCCAGCTTGCGGCGGTACACCTCCAGGGACGCGGGGCACGCGTCCCCCGCCGGATGTCCGGCCCGCAGGCACTCCACGAACGGGCGGGTCTCCTCCAGTTCGAAGCCGAAGTCCTGCAGTGTGCGGATCTGCCGCAGCAGCCGCAGATCCTCCTCGCCGTAGTCGCGGTAGCCGTTGGCCGTACGGTGTGCCCGCAGCAGCCCCAGCGACTCGTAGTACCGCAGGGCGCGGGTGGTGGTACCCGCGCGTCTCGCCAGCTCCCCGATCCGCATGCCCCGACGCTAGACCCTGACGCCGACGTCAACGCCAGTCCCGGAACGCGGCGTCACGCTGCGGGGCAGGGCTCCTCGCGGCCGATCACCCCGGCCGTACGGGTGCCGGGGGCGGAAGGCCCGGGCCTCGGTGTCCACCGGGCCCGGAACCGCGGGGCGGCGGAGAAGCACGGACGCGCGGCGGAGACGGCAGCGGTGGCGGGCCGTTCCGCGCGGGTGACGCCCACCGGACGGGAACGGCCCGCGCGAGGCGGTTTCGCGCGGGCCGTTCGGGCGGGGCAGGCGGCCGGAACGGGACCGGGCCGGTCAGTTCAGGGAGTTGAGGACCTGGCGGACGACCGGGCCGGCGTTCGTGCCGCCGTGGCCGGCGGCCGGGATGACCGCCGCCGCGGCCATGTCGTTGCGGTAGGCGGTGAACCAGGCGTTGGGCTTCTCCTGGCCGTCCACCTCCGCCGAGCCCGTCTTGGCTCCGATGTCGCCGTTCGTGCCGGCCATCGCCTCGGCGGCCGTGCCGCTGGTGGCCGTCAGCCGCATCAGGGAGCGCAGCTCCTGGGAGACCGCCGGGGGAAGGGTGCGCGGGGCCTTGGTCAGGGTGCGGCCGTCCACCTCGGGGGAGACGATGTGGGGCTGCTTGAAGACGCCGTTCTTCACCGTCGCCGACACCGAGGCCATGATCAGCGGATTCGCCCGGACACCGCCCTGGCCGATCAGGGAGGCGGCCATCTGGGCGTCGGACTGGACGGGCACCGCGCCGTCGAAGGTGGTCGTGCCGACCTCCCAGGTCAGCCCGATGCCGAAGACCTCGCGGGCCTGCTTGGTGAGGTCGTCGTCGGCAAGCTTCCCCGCCTGGCTGATGAAGGCGGTGTTGCAGGAGGCGGAGAAGGACTGGGCGAAGGTGCCGCCCTTGATCTCGAACTTGTCGAGGTTGTGGAACGGCCAGCCGCCGTGGTTGAACTCCTTCGGGCAGGGGTGCTGCCTGTCGCTGGCCGCCAGGCCCTTCTCCAGGAGCATCGACGCGGTCACCACCTTCATCGTGGAACCGGGGGCGAGCGAGCCCTGGAAGGCGGTGTTGAAGCCGTCGGCCGGGGTGTTGGCGACCGCCAGGATCTCGCCGGTGCTGGCCTTCAGCGCGACGACCGACGCCTTGGGTCTGTCCGCGATGGCCTGGACGGCGGCCTTCTGCACCCGCACGTCCAGGGTGGTGCGCAGCTCGCCCGGGGTGCCCTCGCTCAGCTTCTTGAGGGTCTTGACGTCCTTGCCGTCGGCGCCGACGATCCGGGTCGCGATCCCGGGCTTCCCGTCGGTCTTGTCGCCGAACCGCTTGCGCAGGTCGGCCAGGGTCGCGGCCAGCTCGGGGTGGGCCTCGGCGGTCAGCTCGGTGCCGTTGCGGTCCACCGTCCTGACGGGCGGGGCGTCGGCCTCGCCCGTCTCGAGGGTCTGGCCCGCCTGGAGCTCGGGGTGCAGGACGTACGGCTCCCAGTCGACGACCGCCTCACCGGTCCCGGTGTCCCGCATGACGGCCAGATCCGACTCGTAGACCCACTCGGCGCGCTCCTTGCCGTGCTCCACCTCGGCGGTCACGGTGAAGGGGACGGTGGTGCCCGAGGCGGGCTCGGGGGCGAAGGTCACCCCGGTCACCCCGGCGTTCTCGCGGAAGCCGTCGAGCGCCTCGGCGGCGGAGGCCTCGTCGTCCGTGAGCGCGGCGGCCTCCTCGGTCTTCCCGGCCTGCCAGGCGTCGAGGAACTTCTGCGCCGTCTCCCGGATCTCCTCGGCGGACGGCGGGCCGGTCTCCTTCCCCCCGCCGGCCGGACCGTTGGCGATCACCGCGTCCAGGCCGCCGTCGCCGACCAGGGCGTACGCCCCGACTCCGGCGGCTCCGACCAGCGCGGTGACGACCGCGCCGATCACTACTGCCTTCCGACCGTCACGCATGAATGTCCGAAACCTCCGCCCCTGCCCCGGCCGGTCCCGCCGGGGGCCTGTGAGGAAACCCTAGAGCACTCGTGTGACACGGGTCCGGTCGAGGGGTGATCCCCGGCCGTCGCGACACAAGGGATTCGTTCGGGTGAAAAACAGCCGGTTCCGGCGCCCCCGCGTCCCGTCGGGCACCCCGGGCGGCATCCGGGGACCGGCCGTCCGGTGCCGTCCGGTGCCGTCCGGCGCCGGACGGCCGGCGGATCCCTCCCCCGGCGGCCCGCACGGAAGAATGCGCCCCGGTAATCCATTCCGCCGGTCGGCGGATATTTCCTTCACTCTTTCGAAGACGAAACCCGGACTCCCGTCCTGTCGTTGTCACGGGCGAGGCAGGAACCGATTCCCCGGTCCGGCCCATACGGCGCGGGCCCGCGCGACTGCCGGCCGCCCGGGTCCGTGACACGTACAGCGCAGCGGAACGGGATATCAGCACACGGCAGGCTCTACCGTGTACCGGGCGAACGAGTTCCGGTATTACGCGGAACAAGCCCGTGAAAAGGCTTCGAACATTCGTACATCGGAGGTATGCACCCATGAACCTGAAGCGGACCGCGGCCGTCTCGCTCTCCACCGCCGCACTGCTGGCCGCCGGCGCCGGCGTCTCCCACGCCGACGGACCCAAGTTCCAGAACAACTCCCAGGTCCTGTCCTGCCTGACCCTGGAGGTCCTGGACGTTCCGATCCTGTCCAGCGCCAACAACAACATCGACTGCTCGCGGAACTACGAGAAGGAGGTCAGGGTCGAGAGCGTCGAGTCGCAGCAGGACTGACGCCACCGCCGGCACACGTCGGCCCCCGGCTTCACGAAGGCCGTCTCCAGGTTCACCGGAGGCGGCCTTCCGCCGTTTCCCGCACGGCCGCCGAATACCGGAGCGACAGCACCACCTAATTGGAGTAGTAACAACCCGGGCCCCCGGCTCGTTCACTGGTTGGCGAAGTCGGCGACGAACTTTCCGCAAGACACGCAAGCGGCGAAAAACACGCTTCTGTGGATTCGGTCGGTTAATGTCGCCGATGTGGGGGTCACTCCCGCCTTCCGGTGAACCGGCCGCATGGTGACTGTACTCCGGAAACCGACTCCTCGGCCGCTCGGCGGTGGCCGGGGATCATCGGAAACTTCCTTCTCTCGTCAAGGAGACAAGACCGTATGAAGCTGCAGAAGTCGCTCGTCGTTTCGCTCACCGCCGCCATGGCCGTCGCGGGTGGAGCCGCCGTTGCCCAGGCCCAGAACGGCGCGAAGTTCGAGAACAACAGCCAGGTTCTGAGCTGCGACGTGATCGAGGTCATCGACCTCCCGATCCTCTCGGCCGCCAACAACAACATCGACTGCTCCGAGAACTACGAGGAGGAGACGCACATCAAGAAGGTGCACAAGGTCGAGAAGGAGGCGAAGATCATCGTCGCCCCCGAGCAGGAGCAGGCCCAGGGCCAGGGCCAGGGCCAGGAGACCGGAGCCGCGGCGGGTGCCGAGGCCGAGGCCGAGAACAAGAACAAGAACGTCGACTGACGCTTCACGTCGGTTTCCGTTCTGACCCTCTCATGACGCCGCCCGCCGGTTCTTCCGGCGGGCGGCGCCTGTGTGTGTCCCGCGTGCCCCTCGCGGGACACGGCGCGTCCGGGGAAGGGCCCGGGGAAGTCCGAGGGAGCCCGCGGGGAGCCCGAGGGAAGCCCCGGGGAGGGGGAAACGGGGAGCGCGGAAGGCCCGTCAGACCCAGGTGTCCAGCCACATCCGGCCCTGCCAGGCGTCCTTGGGGAGCTGCTGGCCGGTGTAGACCGGATAGAAGTAGACGAAGTTCCACACGATCGCCAGCACCAGCACCCCGGCGCCCGCCGCGCCGACCGCCCGCCGCCGTTCCGTGCTGCCGGGCGGCCCCAGCATCGCGCCGATCATCATGGTCAGCGCCAGGCACAGGAACGGCACGAAGACGACCGCGTAGAAGTAGAAGATCGTCCGCTCCTGGTACAGGAACCACGGCAGGTACCCGGCCGCCACCCCGCACAGGATCGCGCCCGCGCGCCAGTCGCGGCGCAGCGCCCAGCGGTACAGGCAGTACAGCAGCGCGAAGCAGGCCGCCCACCACAGCAGCGGGGTGCCCAGGGCGAGCACTTCGCGGGCGCAGCCGCCCTCCGCCGTGCAGCCGCTCTCCCCCCGTTCGGCGGACTCGTAGAAGTACGAGACCGGGCGCGCGTTCACCAGCCAGCTCCAGGGATGGGACTGGTAGGGGTGCTCCGAGGTCAGGTTGACGTGGAAGCGGTAGACCTCGGCCTCGTAGTGCCACAGGCTGCGCAGCCACTCCGGCACCCAGGTCATGTCGAACCGGGGCAGCGGCCCCAGCTCCGGCGACAGCCCCTCGCGGCCCTCCGCCCAGGTCCGGAAGTAGCCGTCCCGGCCGGCCAGCCAGCCGGCCCAGGACGCGACGTAGACGGCGACGGCCACCGGCACCAGGGCGAGGAAGGCGGGCCCGGCGTCCCGCCGCAGCACCGAGCGGTACGGGCGGCGCGCCCCGGCGGTGCGCCGGGAGCCGACGTCCCACAGGACGACCAGGAGCCCGAAGGCGACCAGCACGTACGCGCCGCTCCACTTGGTGGCGCAGGCCAGCCCCAGGCAGACCCCGGCCGCGAGCCGCCAGGGCCGCCACCCCAGGTTCAGCCGCCCGCCCACCCCCGCGTCGGGCCGCCCGTCCGGCGGGAGGGCCGCGGCGAGCCGGGCGCGGGCGGCGTCCCGGTCGATCAGCAGACAGCCGAAGGCCGCCAGCACGAAGAACATCAGCACCAGGTCGAGCAGCGCGGCACGGCTCATCACCAGGTGCAGCCCGTCCACCGCCAGCAGGACGCCGGCCAGGCAGCCCAGGGCGGTGGAGCGGAAGAGGCGGCGGCCGATGCGGCAGACCATCAGCACCGACAGGGTGCCGAGCACCGCGACCATGAACCGCCAGCCGAACGGGTTCAGGCCGAACATCATCTCGCCCAGGGCGATGACCCACTTGCCCGCCGGGGGGTGCACCACGTACGAGGCGGTCTCGCCGAGGGGGGCGGCGGCGGGGTTGTCCAGGATCGTGTCGTTGGCGCTGTCCGCCCAGGTGCCCTCGTAGCCGAGCCGGTACAGCGCCCAGGCGTCCTTGGCGTAGTAGGTCTCGTCGAACATCACCTCGTGCGGGGAGCCGAGGTTCCAGAACCTCAGCAGCCCGGCGAACAGCGCGACCAGCAGCGGCCCGCCCCAGCCCGCCAGGCGCCCCAGCCGCCGCGCGTCCCGGCCGTCCAGCCCGAACAGGCCCCACACCGGGCTCCGGCCGGGCTCCGGGTACGGCGGCACGAGGCGATCCCGGACGCCGGCCCGCGCGGGCGGCGCGTACCCGTAGCGCCGCAGCCGTTCGCGCCACGCGGGGGGCTGCTCCCGCGCGGGTTCCCCGTGCCGGGTCTGAGTCGCGGTGTCACTGCTCACGCGGGCCATCGTAGGGAACGGCCCGCGGTCGCCCCGCCCCGTCCCGGCGCCACCGGGCGGACGAGGCCGGGACGAGGCCGGGACGGCGCCGGGGCGGCGCCGGGGCGGACGCCTGGGAGGATGGCCGGGTGAGCGGAACACTCGTACTGGCAGGAACCCCCATCGGCGACATCGGCGACGCGCCGCCGCGGCTGGCCGCCGAACTGGCCGGGGCGGACATCGTGGCCGCCGAGGACACCCGGCGGCTGCGGCGGCTGACCCGGGCGCTGGAGGTCGAGGTCACCGGGCGGGTGGTGTCGTACTTCGAGGGCAACGAGGCGGCGCGCACACCGGAGCTGGCCGAGGCGCTCGCCGGCGGCGCCCGGGTGCTGCTGGTGACGGACGCGGGCATGCCCTCGGTCTCCGACCCCGGCTACCGGCTGGTGGCCGCCGCCGTCGAGCGCGGCGTACGGGTCACGGCCGTGCCCGGGCCGTCCGCCGTACCGACCGCGCTGGCGCTGTCGGGGCTGCCGGTGGACCGCTTCTGCTTCGAGGGCTTCCTGCCGCGCAAGGCCGGCGAGCGGCAGGCGCGGCTGCGCGAGACGGCCGGGGAGCGCCGCACCCTGGTGTACTTCGAGGCCCCGCACCGGCTGGCCGCCGCGCTGGAGGCCATGGCGGAGGCCTACGGCGCCGAACGCCGGGCCGCGGTGTGCCGGGAGCTGACCAAGACGTACGAGGAGGTGCGGCGCGGCCCGCTGGGCGAGCTGGCCGAGTGGGCGGGCCAGGGCGTGCGGGGGGAGATCACCGTCGTCGTCGAGGGCGCGCCCGCCGCGGTCCCGGGCGGGCTGGACGCCACGGAGCTGGTGCGACGGGTCGCGGTGCGCGAGAGCGCCGGGGAGCGCCGCAAGGAGGCCATCGCGGCGGTGGCGCGCGAGGCGGGGGTGCCCAAGCGGGAGGTGTTCGACGCGGTGGTCGCCGCGAAGAGCGCCGGACCGGGAACCGGCTGAGGCGCTCCGGAGGGGTCCCGGCGGGAGGCGGCCCGGCGGGTGCGGCCGGGAATCACATAAAGGATCGGTCACACACGTGCATTTCGGGCACCCGAGGAGTCCACTGGGAGAAAGCGGAGGAGGTTCCCATGGACCCCAGGCACACGACCGTTCACGAGGAGTACTCGTTCGCCTGCATGCACTGCGGGCACGGCTGGGAGCAGGCGTACGCGATCCGGCACCACACCGACCTCGACGGACGCCCCTTCGTCACCTACCACGATCCGGCGAGCGGCACGCGGGTGCCGTCACCCCTGACCCGCCCGGCCTGCCCGGCCTGCGAGACGCACGTGGTGCGGATCATGGGAGCGGGACGGGTGGCCGCGGTGGAGCAGGCGCTGCCGCGCGAGCGGCCCTGACCGACGGCCGGACGGGCCGGCGCGGGCCTGCGGGCGCGCGACGGGCGGGACGGCCGGGCCGCCTAGGATCGACCACATGGAGCAGTCCCCCAAGACGGCGGAGACGGCCGGGGCGCGGAAGAGCGCGAAGCCCGTCCGGCCCGCGCCGCCGCCCGCGCCCCTGGCCGTACCGGTCGCCGACTCGCACACCCACCTCGACATGCAGGACACCACCGTCGGGGAGGCGGTCGCGGCCGCCGCCGCGGTCGGCGTGACCACTCTGCTCCAGGTCGGCTGCGACCTGGAGCGCTCCCGCTGGTCCGCGCGTACCGCCGCCGAGCACGAGAACGTGTGGGCCGCGGTCGCCCTGCACCCGAACGAGGCGCCGCGCATCGAGGCCGCCGGGGGGCGCACGGCCCTGGACGAGGCGCTGGCGGAGATCGCCGCGCTGGCCGCCCGGCCGGAGGTGCTGGCCGTCGGCGAGACGGGCCTGGACCACTACCGCACCGGCGAGGAGGGGCGCGCGGCCCAGCGGTACTCCTTCCGCCGCCACATCGAACTGGCCAAGCGGCTGGACAAGGCGCTGGTGATCCACGACCGCGACGCCCACGAGGACGTGCTGCGCGTCCTGGCCGAGGAGGGCGCCCCCGAGCGGACCGTCTTCCACTGCTTCTCCGGCGACGCGGAGCTGGCCGGGGTGTGCGCCGAGCGGGGGTGGTTCATGTCGTTCGCCGGGAACGTCACCTTCAAGAACGCCCAGCCGCTGCGCGACGCGCTGGCCGTCGCGCCGCCCGAACTCCTGCTGGTGGAGACCGACGCGCCCTTCCTGACCCCGGCCCCGTACCGCGGACGCCCCAACGCCCCGTATCTGATCCCGTACACGCTGCGCGCCATGGCCGGGGTGAAGGGGCTGGACGAGGAGAAGCTGGCCGAGCACATCGCGGCCAACACCGCACGCGCCTTCGGGTACTGAGGGATCCGAGGAAGAAGTTACCCAGGGTATCCATACAACTTGGGAGAGTGACGGAGGCTCCGCTAGGGTCCGGCCACCCGGACCGCTTGGAGTCGCGTCGTGAGCCATCCGCAGGAGACCCGGCAGTACGCGTACGGGTACGAGCCCGCGTACCCCGCCGCCCCTCCGTACCAGCCGTGGGACCAGCCGTGGGACCAGCCGTGGGACCAGCAGTGGGAGACACGGGAGTGGGAAGCGGCCGATCCCCGTCCCCCCTCGTACGGGGAGTACGGACCCGGGTACGAGTACGTCCCGCCCCCGTACGTCCCCCCGCCCGCGGCGCCGTACGTCCCGCCCCCCTGTGTCCCCCCGCCCGCCGGGGGCCGGGCCGGGGGACGTACGGGGCGGCGGGCCGCGCACGCCCGGCGGCCGGCCGGCCGGCGCCCCGCGACGCTGCGCGCCCTGCTGCCCCGGGCGCTGGTCCTCGCCTTCCTGACCGGCGGCACCACCGCCTTCCTCGCCCACGACAAGGCCGTGGAGCTGACCGTGGAGGGCGAGCGGCGCACCCTGCACACCTTCGCCGGTGACGTCGCCGGGCTGCTGGCGGACGAGGGCGTGGAGCTCGGCGAGCACGACGCCGTCTCCCCCGCCCCCGGCGCGGCGCTCGCCCACGGCGACCGGGTCACCGTCCGCCGGGCCCGTCCCCTCGCGCTCACCGTGGACGGCCGCGAGCGGCGGGTGTGGACCACCGCCCCCACCGTGGCCCGGGCGCTGCGGCGGCTCGGGGTGCGTCCCGAGGGCGCGTACCTGTCGGTGCCCGGCGACCGGCCCATCGGCCGCGGCGGCCTGGCGCTGCGGGTGCGGACCGAGCGGACCGTGACCTTCCTGGCCGACGGGCGCGAGCACACCGTCCGCACCAACGCCGCGACCGTGCGCGAGGCGATGGCCGAGGCGGGCGTCGGCCTGCGCCGGGCCTGCGAGGACGGCGTGCGCTGCGCGGACCGGGTGTCCGCGCCACTGGACTCCTTCCCGCGCGAGGGCCAGACGGTCACCGTCCGGCGCGTCACCGACACCACGGAGGTCCACGAGGAACCGGTCCCGTACCGCACCGTGCGGCGCCCGGACGCGGCCCTGCCGCGGGGCACCGAGGTGGTGGCGCGGCCGGGCCGCGCGGGGCTGCGGCGGATCACCCACGAGGTGCGCACGGTGGACGGCGTACGGCAGCGGCCCCGGCGGACGGCCGCGGCGCTGGTGCGCGAGCCCCAGCCGCGGGTGATCCGGGTGGGCACCGCCGAGCCGCGTACGGAGCGCGGCGCCGACGGCCTGGACTGGGCGGCCCTGGCCCGCTGCGAGTCCGGCGGGCGGCCGGACGCGGTGGACCCCACCGGGACGTACGGCGGGCTGTACCAGTTCGACACCCGCACCTGGCGGCGGCTGGGCGGCACCGGCCGGCCGCAGGACGCCCCGCCGGCCGAGCAGACCCGCCGGGCGAAGAAGCTGTACGTGCACCGGGGCGCGGCACCCTGGCCGGTGTGCGGCCGTAAACTGCAGCGGTGAGCTCAGCGGCCCCCTCCCCCTCCGGCCCGTCCGGTCCGTCCGGTCCGTCCGGTCCTCCCGGCACCGACGCCCTTCTGGGCCCCGCCGACGTCCGCGAGCTGGCCGCCGCGCTGGGGGTGCGTCCCACCAAGCAGCGCGGCCAGAACTTCGTCATCGACGCCAACACCGTCCGCCGGATCGTGCGGACCGCGCGGGTGCGCCCCACGGACGTGGTGGTGGAGATCGGGCCCGGGCTGGGGTCGCTGACGCTGGCGCTGCTGGCGGAGGCGGCCTGGGTGACGGCGGTGGAGATCGACGACGTGCTGGCGGGCGCGCTGCCCGCGACCGTCGCCGCCCGGCTGCCGGCGCGCGCCGACCGCTTCGCGCTGGTCCACCGCGACGCGCTGCGCGTCACCGAGCTGCCCGGCCCGGCGCCCACCGCGCTGGTCGCCAACCTGCCCTACAACGTGGCGGTGCCCGTCCTGCTGCACATGCTGGCCGTCTTCCCGACGCTCGAGCACGGGCTGGTGATGGTGCAGTCGGAGGTCGCCGACCGGCTCGCGGCCGAGCCCGGTTCCCGGGTGTACGGGGTGCCGTCGGTGAAGGCCGCCTGGTACGCGGAGGTGCGGCGGGCCGGGGCGATCGGGCGGAACGTGTTCTGGCCGGCGCCCAACGTGGACTCCGGGCTGGTCTCGCTGGTCCGGCGCGAGCCGCCGCGCACCTCGGCCGGCCGGCGGGAGGTCTTCGCCGTGGTGGACGCCGCCTTCGCGCAGCGCCGCAAGACGCTGCGCGCCGCGCTGGCGGGCTGGGCCGGTTCGGCCGCGGCGGCCGAGGCGGCGCTGCGGGCCGCGGGGATCGACCCCCGGGCCCGGGGGGAGGCACTGACGATCGAGGACTTCGCGGCCGTAGCGGAGCGGAAGGGCAGCACCGCATGAGCACCCCCGACATGAGCACCCCCGACATGAGCGCCGCCGTCCCCGGGACCCCGGGCGCGCCGGTCACCGTGCGCGTACCCGCCAAGGTGAACGCGCAGCTCACGGTGGGCGGGCTGCGGCCGGACGGCTTCCACGACCTGGCGAACGTCTTTCTCGCCGTCGACCTGTACGACGAGATCACCGCCGCCCCGGCCCCGGAGGGCGAGGGCCCGCTCCTCACCTGCTCCGGGCCCGACGCCGGCCGGGTCCCGCTGGACCACACCAATCTGGCCGTCCGCGCCGCCTACGCGCTCGCCCTGCGCCACGGCCGCTCCCCCGACGTCCGCCTGCACATCGCCAAGGACATCCCCGTCGCGGGCGGCATGGCCGGCGGCAGCGCCGACGCGGCGGGCGCGCTGCTGGCCTGCGACACGCTGTGGGGCACCCGCACCCCGCGCGAGGAGCTGCTGGCGATCTGCGCCGGGCTGGGCTCGGACGTGCCGTTCTCGATGACCGGCGGCGCGGCCCTGGGGCGGGGCCGGGGCGAGGTGCTGACCCCGCTGGAGGTGGGCGGCACCTTCCACTGGGCGTTCGCCGTCGCCGAGGGCGGGCTGTCCACCCCGGCCGTCTACCGCGAGTGCGACCGGCTGCGCGAGCGGCACGGCGCGGGCGCGGGCGTCGCCGACGTCCCCGCGCCGGAGCCCTCCGCCGCGCTGCTGGACGCCCTGCGCGCCGGGGACGCGGACGCGCTGGCCGCCGCGCTGACCAACGACCTGCAGCCCGCGGCGCTGTCCCTGCTGCCCGGTCTGGCCGACACCCTCAAGGCGGGCACGGCGGCGGGCGCCCTGGCCGCCCTGGTCTCCGGTTCCGGCCCGACCTGTGCCTTCCTGGCGGCGGACGCCGCCTCGGCGACGGCCGTCGCCCGGGAGCTGCGGCTGTCGGGCACCTGCCGCACCGCCCGTACCGCCACCGGTCCGGCGCCGGGGGCGGCGGTGCGCTGAGCACCCCGCGGGCGGCCCCGGACGTCCCCGGGTACAGCGCCCCGGCCGAAGTACTCAGCCGGGTTCTGAGTACGGACACCGTGTCGAACAGGTGGCCGCAGCCGTCAGGCTGCCGGGCATGGACAACAGGGGGACGGCACACCGCACCGGAGACAGCACCGGCACCGGCTCCGGGACAGGCACCGGCACCGGCACCGGCACCGAAGGACGCGGGGCGTCCGGCGTCCGCGCGCTCGCCGCGGCGACGCCCGCCGGGCGCGACCGCTACGTCGACCTGCTGCGCGTCGCCTCGCTCGGCACGGTGGTGCTGGGCCACTGGCTGATGGCGGCGGTCACGGTCGGGTCCGGCGGACCGGACGACGGGCACGTGGTGGTGGGCAACCTGCTGGCCGTGGTGCCCGAACTGCAGCCCGCCACCTGGCTGTTGCAGATCATGCCGGTGTTCTTCCTGGTCGGCGGCTTCTCGCACGCGCTGTCCCACCGCTCGCTTGACCGCCGCCTGCCGCCCGGCGCGCCGCGCTACCCGGCGTTCCTGCGCGCCCGCCTCCAGCGGCTGCTCCGCCCGACCATGGTCTTCACCGCGGTGTGGTGCGCGGCCGCACTGGCCGTCCACGTCACGGGCCGCGACGGCCCGCTGTGGGAGACCGCCGCCCGGCTGGTGACCCAGCCGCTGTGGTTCATCGGCGTCTATCTGGCGCTGGTGGCCCTCACCCCGGCGCTGCTGCGGCTGAACGAGCGGTACGGCTGGGGGGTGTTCGCCGCGCTCGCCTGGGGGGCGGCGATGGTGGACCTGCTGCGCTTCGCCGCCGGGATGCCGTATGTGGAGTTCCTCAACCTCGCCCTGGTCTGGCTCGCGGTCCACCAGTTGGGCATCCTGCGCGCCGACGGGCGGCTGGGGCCGGACCGGCGTGTTCCGGCGGCCCTGGCCCTGGGCGGGCTGGCCTCGGCCGCCGCGCTGGTGGCGTGGGGGCCGTATCCGCTGTCGATGGTGGGCATGCCGGGCGAGCCGGTCAGCAACATGTCCCCGCCCACCCTGGCCCTGCTCTGCCACGCCGCCTGGCTGGTGGGCGCGGTGGAGCTGCTGCGCGCTCCCGCGGCACGGCTGCTGGCGCGGCCCCGGGTGTGGCGCGCGGTGGTCGCCGCCAACGGGGTGGCCATGACGGCCTTCCTGTGGCACCTCACCGCGCTGCTCGGCGTGTACGGGCTGCTGTTCGCCCTCGACATCCCCCTGCCCGCCCCGGCGAGCGCCGTCTGGTGGGCGTGGGTCCCGGCCCGGGTCGGGGCCGCGGCGCTCCTCACCGCACTGCTGGTGGCCGTCTTCCGGCGCTTCGAGCGTCCCGCCGCCACCGCCGTCCCCGGCCCGGCCCCCGCTTCCCCGCCTCGTTCCGGCCTTCTCCCGCGCGCCGCCGCGCCGGCCGCCGCGCTGGGCGCGGCCCTGTGCGTGCTGGGGGTGCTGGGTCTGTCCATGACCGGTCTCGGCGGCCTGCTGGAAGGCCAGGACGCACTGCTGGTGGCGGTACGGATCACCGCCCCGACGGCGGTGGCGATGA
This sequence comes from Streptomyces carminius, assembly GCF_002794255.1. Classification (GTDB taxonomy): domain Bacteria; phylum Actinomycetota; class Actinomycetes; order Streptomycetales; family Streptomycetaceae; genus Streptomyces; species Streptomyces carminius. Next base: position 239,849 of record NZ_PGGW01000039.1, on the reverse strand, counting down.
CGGTGGCCGGCTGGCTGCTGGTGGAACGGGCGGGCCGCGCGGCGGGGTGACCCCTGTGCGGAGGTGGGCGTGGGCGGGGGCGCCGGGTCCGGTTTCTCGGTCCCGGATGCACCCGCGGCGCCCGCTTCGCGTCCTACCGCAGTGACGGCTCGGGACCTGGGAGGAACATCCGGCATGGCGGAACCACGCACGATCGTGATCACCGGTGCGAGCTCGGGCATCGGGCTCGCCGCCGCGGAACAGCTCGCCGCCGGGGGCGACCGGGTCGTCCTGGTCGGCCGTGACGAGCGCCGTCTGGCGATCGCCGTCGACCGGGTCCGGGCAGCCGGGCGCGGGGCCGAGCCGGGACGCTTCCAGGCCGACTTCGAACGACTGGCCGACGTACGGGCACTCGCGGATCACCTGCTGGCCACGTACCCGAGGATCGACGTGCTGGCGAACAACGCCGGCATGACCACGATGTCCCACCGGCGCACCGTGGACGGCCACGAGGCCACCATCCAGGCCAACCACCTGGGACCTTTCCTGCTCAGCAAGCTGCTGCGGGAAAGGCTGCGCGGGAGCCGGATCGTGAACACCTCGGTGCGCCCCGGTCCCAACGTGCGGCTCGACCCGGACCGGCTGGACCGCGACGGGCGGCGTTACAACGGCATCGCCGCCTACCAGACCTCCAAAGCCGCAAACGTGCTCTTCGCGATGGAGGCGGCGCGGCGCTGGCCCGACATCCTGAGCCTCAGCCTGCACCCCGGCCTGGCCCGGACCGACATCGGCCGCGACACGGCGCTGCGCTTCTTCTTCCGTTACGCGCCGTTCCTGGCCGGCCCCGAGAAGTCGGCCCGACGCCTGGTGCGACTCGCCACAGCACCGGCCGACGAGCTGACCAGCGGTGCCCTCCACGGCCCCGGCGACCCCATCCGTCCGAACCCGCGCGTCTTCAACGCGGACAACGCGGCGCGGCTCTGGGCAACCTCCGAGGCCGCCGTCGCAGGCCCGGCGACGCAGCCGTAGCGCTCGCCGAGGAGACGGACGCGTCAACTCCCGCTCACGTCGACCGACGTCGACCGCCGTCGACCGAGGCCGGGAACATCCCGCTTGCCCGCGGCGCCGTCGACGCCCACGGCCAGCCGGCCGAACACGCATGGCCGGACGGATCGCCCGGACCGTGACACCGCCGCACGGCCCGGTGGACGGACCGGTCCGGCGCGCGGCGGGGCCGCGGGATCCCCCGGGCCGCGCACACAGCGCGGCCCCGCCGGACGCCTGGGCGTCCGGCGGGGCCTACCACTACCGATTCACCACCGAGGGTTCAGCGGATCACCGGAAGTTCACGTCGCTGCACAGGAAGTAGACCTGGTCCATGTGCGAGGCCTGCCAGATCGTGTACACGATGTGGCGGCCGCTGCGACCGGGGGCGCTCACGTCGAAGGAGATGTTCTGGGCGGGCGCGTAGCGGCCGGTGGTCTTCACCAGCTCCAGGTTGCCCCAGGTCAGCGGCTGGCGGGTGGCGTCGAAGCCCTGCTTGGTGACGTAGACCTGGAAGAAGTCGGCACCGTGGCTGGCCTGGTCGTACAGCTCCATCCGGAAGTTGGTGTTGACGTCGGTCGTCTTCCAGGCGCCCACGGCGTCCAGGGACCGGTAGCGGCCGCTCTCGGCGTTGCCGCCGCTGCAGAGCTGCCCGTCGGGGGCGGCGGCGCGGAAGTTGCCGCCCACGTTGTTCTTGTACAGGCCGTTCCAGTTCCACATGGTGTTGGGGTTGGCCTGCCAGGCCTGGGCGCACATCGGGTCTTCCTGCGCCATGTTGGGGTTCAGGTGGTCGCCGCCCCAGCGCTCGTGGCACATGTACGCGCGGAAGCCGGGGTTGACGATGGCGCCGTGCGCCGAGGCGGTGTTGTTGCTCCAGGGGATCAGCGCGAGCAGCCCGGCGAAGAGGAGTACTAACGCCGCGCGGAAGGAGCCGCGGGGGGACTCGGCCCGGTCATGACAATGCATTCTCTGGTCTCCGTTTTCCGGCTGTGGGGGGTCCGGACCATGGGAGCGCTCCCATGTCATCCGGGCTTTACCCGGCGTCACGGAACCGAAACCTCGCCCTTCGATGTGGCCGGTTTCCTCACGGCTCCGCCCCACGGCCGCCGTGCGCCGCCGGGCGGGCGTCGGCAGACGTCAGCGGGCGTCCCGGCCGGCCGGCACCCGGCGCACGGCGCGTACCAGGGCCTGCGCCCGCGGGTCGGAGGTGACCGATTTCTGCAGGGAGTTGGTGACGTAGGCGAAGGCCGTCCCCGTCTCCGGATCGGCGAACGCCAGGGAGCCGCCGCGGCCGGAGTGCCCGAAGGAGCCGGGCCCGAGCATCGGGCAGGACGGCCCGTGGAGCATGTACCCCCGCCCGAAGCGGGTGGGGACGACCAGCACGCGGTCCGGCCCGGCCGACTCCTCGGCGCGGGCCCGGGCGAGGGTGGCGGGTTCGAACAGCCGTCGGGTGCCGTCGCCGAGGTCGCCGATGAACGCCGCGTAGCAGCGGGCCAGGGCACGGGCGGTGGCCACGCCCCCGGAGGAGGGGAGTCCGGCGGCCAGGTAGGCGGGGTCGTTCTCGTCCGGGGACGGGTCGATCGCGGCGAAGGCCCGGCGGGTGAGGGAGTCCGGGTCGCGCCAGGCCTCGGCGACCTCGCGCCGGGGACGGACCCGCAGCCCCCGGGAGGGCGGCGCGGGCGGCGCCGCCACCTCGGCGATCCGGCCCACCCGGTGCGCCTGTCCGGCCGGCAGTCCGAGCCAGACGTCCAGGCCGTACGGCCCGGCCACCTCCTCGGCGAACCAGCGGCCCAGGGTGCGCCCGGTGACCCGGCGCACCAGCTCGTCCAGCAGCCAGCCGTACGTCTGGGCGTGGTAGCCGTGTGCGGTGCCGGGCTCCCAGGCGGGTGCCTGGGCGGCGACGGCACGCGGCCCGGAGACGCCGTCGAGGGCCTGCTCCGGGGTGAGCGGGGTGTCCAGGGCGGGCAGTCCGGCGCGGTGGCCGAGCAGGTGGCGCACCAGGACGCGCTCCTTGCCCGCCGCCGCGAACTCCGGCCAGTACGCGCTCACCGGGGCGTCCAGGTCCAGTTGTCCGCGCTGGTGCAGCAGATGCGGGACGGCCGAGGCGATCCCCTTGGTCACCGAGCGCACGAGCTGGGCGGTCTCCCCGGTCCAGGGCGCCTCGCCGCGGGGGTCGGCCAGACCGCCCCACAGGTCGGCGACCCGGTGCCCGTCCCGGTACACGGCCACGGCCGCGCCGCGGTCGCCGCGTTCGGCGAGGTTGGTGCGGAAGGCGTCGCGGACCGGCTCCCAGCCGTCCGCCACCGTCCCCTGGACGTCGGCCACTGTTCCCCCCGGCTGCCGGGCTCCCCCGGCCGGTGGTCGATGCTTGTACCGTCCATGCTCCTATGCCCGGGGAAGCGTCACCGAACCGGGGTCGAAGCCGAACGGCAGTTCCAGCCGGTGGGCGTGCATCAGCCCGGTGTCGGTCAGCAGGTCCCGGGTGGGTCCGTCGGCGGCGATGACGCCGTCGCCGAGGATCACCGAGCGCGGGCACAACTCCAGGGCGTACGGCAGGTCGTGGGTGACCATCAGCACGGTGACGTCCAGGGACCGCAGGATGTCGGCGAGTTCGCGGCGGGAGGCGGGGTCGAGGTTGGAGGACGGCTCGTCCAGGACGACGATCTCCGGCCGCATGGCCAGCACGGTCGCCACCGCCACCCGGCGCCGCTGCCCGAAGGACAGGTGGTGCGGCGGGCGGTCGGCGTGGTCCGCCATCCCCACCCGGTCGAGGGCCTCGCGCACCCGGGCGTCCAGTTCGGCGCCGCGCAGCCCGGCGTTGGCGGGGCCGAAGGCGACGTCCTCGCGGACGGTGGGCATGAAGAGCTGGTCGTCCGGGTCCTGGAAGACGATGCCGACCCGGCGGCGGATCTCGGCGACGTTGGCCCGGTTCACCGGCAGCCCGGCCACCGTGACGCTGCCCGCGCCGCCGGAGAGGATGCCGTTCAGGTGGAGGACGAGGGTGGTCTTGCCCGCGCCGTTGGGCCCGAGCAGCGCGACCCGCTCACCGCGCCGCACCGTGAGGTCGACGCCGAACAGGGCCTGGTGGCCGTCGGGGTAGGCGTAGGCGAGGCCGCGCACCTCCAGGGAGGGGGGCGCGGCGGTCCCGGGGGCGGGCCGGTGGGCGGGGCCGGGGTCGGCGTCGGCGGTGGTCACAGGCTCCATCCCAGCAGACAGACCGCGAGCGCGGCGAGCGGGAGGGCCGCGGCGTACGACCACTGCGCGCGGGTGGCGGCCGTCTCGTCGAGCACCGGCATCGTGCCGGTGTAGCCGCGGCTGACCATGGCCAGGTGCACGCGCTCGCCGCGTTCGTAGGAGCGGATGAACAGCGCGCCGGCGGACCTGGCCAGCACTCCCCACTGCCGCGGGCCCCGCGCGGTGAAGCCGCGCGAAGCGCGGGCGACGCCCATCCGGCGCATCTCGTCCGCGATCACGTCGCCGTAGCGGAGCATGAAGGAGGCGATCTGCACCAGCAGCGGCGGCATGCGCAGCCGCTGGAGGCCGAGCAGCAGCTCGCGCAGCTCGGTGGTGGCGGCCAGCAGCACGGAGGCGGCGACGCCGAGGGTGCCCTTGGCCAGGACGTTCCAGGCCCCCCACAGTCCGGGCTCGCTGAGCGCCAGGCCCAGCACGGACACCCGCGGTCCCTCCGCCACGAAGGGCAGCAGGACCGCGAACGCCACGAACGGCACCTCGACCAGCATCCGCTTCAGCAGGTGGCCGGGCGGTACGCGGGCCGCGGCGGCGACCGCGGCCAGCAGCAGCGCGTAGAGGCCGAAGGCCCACACCGCCTCGCGGGGCGTGGCGACCACGGTGAAGACGAAGGCGAGGACCGCGACGGTCTTGCAGTGCGCGGGGAGCCGGTGCACGGGCGAGTGCCCGTGGCGGTAGAGCCGGTGGGTGTGTCCGGCGCCCATCTCAGGCGGTTCCGGCCGGGGTGCCGGCCCCGGCCGTACGGCCGTCGGCCCCGGTCCCGGCCGCCTCCCCGGCCCGGCGGCGGCGGACGGCCAGCAGGGTGACCCCGGAGCCGACGGCCAGGGTCGCGCCCACCCCGACGACCCCGGCGACCCCGCCGGAGAGCCGCTCGTTCGCGATGTCGGCCACACCGTAGTCGGCGAGCGGCGAGCCGGCCAGGCCGTGCTCCTCCTCCCGCTCGGCGATGCCGTGCTCACCGGCGACCTTCTCCAGGCCGTCGGGCGAGGCGGAGGCGTAGAAGCTCACGACCCCGGCGCACAGCAGGGTGGCGGCCAGTCCGCCCGCCCAGACCCTCCGGGCGGAGGCGGCGGGCCGCGCGGCGGGCTCCGTACCGCCGGCGGGCGCGGGCAGCTCCGTGCCGTCGGCGGCGCGCAGGACGAGGGGGCGGGTCAGACCGCGGGCGCCGTACACCAGGTCCGGGCGGACGGCGAGGACCGCGCTCACGGTGGCGGCGGTGATGGCCGCCTCGCCGAAGCCGATCAGCGTGTGGACGCCGAGCATCGCCGCGAGGACCTTCCCCAGGGAGACCTCGGCGGTGCCGCCGATCGCGTACAGGCCGGTGAAGACGGCGGCGGCGGCCGGTACGGAGACCAGGGCGGCGGTGAAGGCGGCCGCGGTGACCGAGCTCCGCCTGCGGGGCAGGACCAGCACCAGGGCGCGGAAGACGGCGTAGGCGGTCACCACGGTGACCACGCCGATCAGGGTGATGTTGGTGCCCAGCGCGGTGAGGCCGCCGTCGGCGAAGAGGAGTGCCTGGAGCAGCAGGACCACGGCCAGGCAGAGCACGGCCGTGTACGGACCGACGAGCACGGCCGCGAGCGCCCCGCCCATCAGATGCCCGCTGGTGCCGGCCCCGACGGGGAAGTTGAGCATCTGGACGGCGAAGACGAAGGCCGCCACCAGCCCGGCCAGCGGCGCCGTGCGCTCCGCGCCGAGGCTGTCGGCGGCGCCCGCCAGCTCGCGGCGGGCGCCGCGCAGGCTCACCGCGACGGCGGCCGCGGCGACGGCGCCGGTGGCCACCGACACGGGGGCGTCGAGGAATCCGTCGGGGACATGCATGTCGGGCTCCGCTCTCTGCTTGCAGGGACACCGCGCGAGGGAGTCGGCTCCCCTTCCCGATAGTAAGGACTTGTTGCGAACCTTTTGCAAGAGCGCCTGTGCCGCCAGTGACCGCGTGTGGTCAGTCGGGTCGGGAAGCGTCGCCGAACCGGCCGCTTGGAGGGCAATTGACACGGACCGACCGGTAAGCCCGAGCAGTCGCGAATGCCGGATCCTCACAAAATTGTTGCAGAGCTCACAGAAATTACTCGCGGTATGTCGTCATGAAAACGCCCTGGCTGGGTCGTAGGAAAGCAGGCCCCCGGAAGGAGCAGCGCCATGCCCATCATCATCGACCACAACGTCCAGGCCCGTCTGGTCACCGTCCCCTCCCTCACCCGGGACATCCCCGTCGGGTTGCGCTACGACCGGCAGGACCCCTTCGCCGTGCGGATCGTCTTCCCCTCCGACGTCTCCCTCGACGGCCACGAGGTCGTCTGGGTGTTCTCCCGTGAACTGCTGGAGGAGGGCATGCGGTCCCCGGCCGGCCCGGGGGACGTGCACGTCCGGCCGGGCGAGACGGGACGGACCGTCGTCGAGCTGCGGGCGCCGGAGGGGGTGGCCGTGATCGAGTTCGCCACCGCCGACCTGCGGCGCTTCCTGCGCGGCACCTACGAGCTGGTGTCCGGCGGCGACGAGCGCCACGAGCTGGACATCGACAGGGTGCTGACCGCGCTGTTGCGGGGGGTGTGACGTCCCGGCGACGGCAGCGGACGGCACACGGCGGACAGCGCCGCCGGGGAGCCACGGAGGACCGGCGGGACCGGCGGGACCGGCGAGGCCGGACGGGCCGGAAGGTCCGGGCACCCCACCACCTCCCAGGAGCACCACCCCTCAGAAGCCCGCCGGGGCACAGGACCGGCGGAACCGATCCGCACCGGGCGCGGCGGACGCGCCCCGACACCCCCGGCGAGTGGCCCGCGCGGCCCCTCGCCCGCCATCGCGGCGGCCACCACGCCCGCTCACCGGGCGGCGCCGAACGGCCGGGCCGGAGCCCGGCAGCCCGACCACCGCACCTGGTCGGGCGCCCCGGCGGAGCCCGCGAGGACACCGGTCCTGACGATCGGCGCGGTGACGACCACCCGCGCCCCCGGCCCGGAACCGGGGAACCCCCTGCCCCAATCTGCCCTGTCCCGCACTGCCCTGTTGCGCACTGCCCTGTTGCGCGCCGCTCCGTCCCGCGCCGCTCCGTCCCGCGCTGTCCCGTCCCGCACCGCCCGGGCGGCTCGCCGTGGACCCCGATCTCACCCGTCCGGGTGAACGGAGGTCCCTCGTGGTCCACCGCCGGGCCGGGACCCCGTACCGAGCCGGGAGCAGGACCGGCGCCGGGGCCGGCGGCAGGAGTTGCCGTCACCCGTCCGGCGGCCGATCATGGGAGGGGTGAGCGCTTCCTCCGCCCCTCCGGCTCCGCCCGTCCCCCCGGCCCCGGCGGACGGGCAGCCGCCCGGCGTCTACCTCCGGTTTCCGCACCTCCACGGTGAGCTGCTGTGCTTCACCGCCGAGGACGACCTGTGGGTCGCCCCGCTCGTCCCCGAGGGCACACCGGCGGCACACCACCCCCCGCGCGCCTGGCGTCTGACGGTGGACCGCACCCGGATCGGGCACCCCCGCTTCTCCCCCGACGGCCGCCACCTCGCGTACACGACCTGGCGGAGCCTGGACCCCGAGGTCCACCTCACCCCCGTCGAGGGCGGCCCGTCGCGGCAGCTGACGTACTGGGGGGCCGTCGACACCCAGGTCCGCGGCTGGACCCCGGACGGCGACATCCTGGCCGTGGCCTCGCACGGCCAGCCGTTCTCGCACTTCGCCTGGGCCCACCGGCTGTCCACCGACGGCGGCCCCGGCGAGAAGCTGCCCTGGGGGCCGGTGTCGGACCTGGCCGTCGCCGACCTCGACGGCGAGGTCCGCACCCTGCTGCTGACCGGCACCCCGCCGCACGAACCCGCCGCCTGGAAGCGGTACCGCGGCGGGGCGACGGGACGGCTGTGGCTGGAGGGCGAACGCCTGGTGCCCGAGCTGTACGGGCACCTGGACTGCCCGATGATCGTCGGTGGCCGGATCGCCTTCCTCTCCGACCACGAGGGCGTCGGCAACCTCTACTCCTGCCGCCCCGACGGCACGGACCTGCGCCGCCACACCGACCACGCCGACTTCTACGCCCGCCACGCCGCCACCGACGGGCAGCGGGTGGTGTACCAGTGCGGCGGCGAGCTGTGGCTGGTGGACGACCTCTCCCCGCACGCGCGGCCGCGCCGGCTGGCCGTACGGCTGGGCGGGCCGCGCGCCGGACGGCGCGGCTACCAGGTGCCGGCCGCGGGCCATGTGAACTCCCTGGCCGTGGACACCACCGGGCGGGCCAGCGCGGTCGGGGTACGTGGCAGCCTGTACTGGCTCACCCACCGCGACGGCCCGGCCCGGGTGATCGCCGACACCCCGGGGGTGCGGGTGAGGCTGCCGGAGATGCTCGGCTCCACCGGGCAGATCGCCTACGTCACCGACGCCGAGGGCGAGGACGCCGTGGAGATCGCCGGCCTGCCGCGGGCCAGCGGCACCGGCGAGCCGCGGCGGACGGCGGCCGGCCGGCTGGGGCGGGTGCACGAACTGATCGCCGCGCCGGACGGCGAGACGCTCGCCGTCGCCTCGCACGACGGCCGGCTGCTGCTGGTCCGCACCGGCGCCGGGGACGCGGGGAGCGCCGACGGGAGCCCCGGGGACGGCGGCACCGGCGGGGAGCCCGCCGTGGAGACCGGCGGGGAGACGGCCGAGGACGCCCCGCCGCCGGACGCCCCGTCCGACACCGCGCCGGACACCGGCACCGGCGGGGACACCGGGGCCACCGGGGAGGCAGCGGACACCGGTGTCACCGAACTGGCCCGCTCCGAGGACGGCCCGGTGCGCCACCTCGCCTTCTCCCCGGACTCCCAGTGGCTGGCCTGGGCCCAGCCCGGGACCGGCGGCGCCCTCAGCCGCATCCGGATCGCCCGGCTGAGCGACCGGACGACACTGGACGTCACCGAGGGCCGCTTCGAGGACGAGCAGCCCGTCTTCACCCGGGACGGCCGCTATCTGGCCTTCCTCTCCTGGCGCGGCTTCGACCCGGTCTACGACGTGCACACCGGGGACCTGTCCTTCCCGCTGGGCTGCCGCCCGTACCTGGTGCCGCTGTCCTCGGCGACACCCTCGCCCTTCGCGCTCTCCCCCGAGGGCCGCCCGGCGGCCGGCGGACTGGACCCGGACGCGCTCGGCGAGGCCGCCGGCGAGGAGGGCACGGTGCTGGTGGAGGCCGAGGGGCTGGCCAGCCGGGTCACCCCGTTCCCGGTGCCGGCCTCGAAGTACTCCTCCCTCCACCCCGTCAGCGGCGGCGGGCTGGTCTGGCTGCGCTGGCCGATCTCCGGGGCGCTGGGCGAGACGTTCGCCAACCCCGCCGACACCTCCGGCCGCCCCACCCTGGAGCACTTCGACCTGGTCAAGGCCAAGCGGACCGAGCTGACCGGGGACATCGACTGGTTCGCGGTCAGCGGCGACGGCACCCGGCTGGTGGTCAACGACGAGGGCGACCTGCGGGCGGTCCCGGCCACCGAGTCCGCCGACGGCGACTCCACGACCCACCTCGACCTGCGCCGCATCCTGCACGACGTGGACCCCTGCGCGGAGTGGCGGCAGGCCTTCGAGGAGGCGGGCCGGATCATGCGGTCCTACTTCTGGGACCCGGGCATGTCCGGCGTCGACTGGGACGCGGTCCTGGCCCAGTACCGGCCGCTGGTGGAGCGGGTGGCCTCCCCGGACGAGTTCGCCGACCTGCTCCGCGAGACGGTGGGCGAGCTGGGCACCTCGCACGCGTACGTCTCGCCCGCCCGGCGCGACGAGGGGCCCGCCCACTACCAGCGGCCGATCGGGCTGCTGGGCGCCGACCTCGCCCCCACCGGGGACGGCCGGTGGCGGGTGGAACGCGTCCTGCCCGGCGAGTCCTCCGATTCCCGGGCCCGGTCGCCGCTGGCCGGCTCGGGCGTCCGGGACGGCTCGCTGCTCACCCATGTGGACGGCCGCCCGGTGGATCCGGTCGCCGGCCCCTACCCGCTGCTGGCCGCGGCCGGCGGCACCACCGTCGAACTGGCCTTCCTCACCCACGACGCGGGCGACCCGCCCGGCGCGGAGCCGAGCCGGCCCCGCCGGGTCGCCGTCGTCCCCCTCGTCGACGAGCGCCCGCTGCGCTACCAGGACTGGGTGAGCCGGCGGCGGGCGGTCGTACGGAGGCTGAGCGAGGGCAGGTGCGGCTACCTGCACATCCCGGACATGGGCGGTTCGGGCTGGGCGCAGTTCAACCGCGACCTGCGGGTGGAGGTCTCCCGGCCCGCGCTGATCGTGGACGTGCGCGGCAACGCGGGCGGCCACATCAGCGAGCTGGTGGTCGAGGCGCTGACCCGCAAGGTGCTGGGCTGGGACCTGATCCGCGACGCCCGGCCGGTCAGCTACGCCTCCAACGCGCCGCGCGGCCCGATCGTGGCGCTGGCCGACGAGGCCACCGCCTCCGACGGCGACATGATCACCGCGGCGTTCCGGCTGCTGGGCATCGGCCCCGTGGTCGGCACCCGCACCTGGGGCGGGGTCGTCGGGATGACCGGGCGCCACCGGCTCGGCGACGGCACGGTGATCACGGTGCCGATGAACGCGGCGTGGTTCGACGGGTACGGCTGGTCCGTGGAGAACCACGGCGTGGAGCCCGACATCGAGATACTGCGCACGCCCCGGGACTGGACCCAGGACCGCCATCCGATGCTGGAGACGGCCGTACGCACCGCCCTGGACCTGCTGGAGAGGCACCCGGCGGCGGCCCCGCCCGGCTACGGGGACGTGCCCGACCGCTCCCGGCCGCCGCTGCCGCCCCGGCCGTGAGCGCCGCCCTCCGGCGCGTACGCCCGGTGTGCGCGCCCGGCGGGCGGGTACTGGGAAGGGCCATGCCGGTTCCGCGGCGGACCGGACGTCCCGCACCACTTCGGGAGCGCACATGAACAGGCCGGACGAGCCGGACAGGCGCGGCGGGTACACGCGGCGTACCGCCGACCCCCGGAACGAGAGCGAGATCACCCGCGACCACGGCGAACGGGCCGGGAGGATGTCGGGCACCGCCCGCTCCCAGCGGTCCGGCCGCGACCGCGACCGCGAGCAGGACGCCCGGGGGGACCGCCCCCACGAGGACGGCTCCCCGGAGTGGGGCGAGGAGGACCGGCCGCAGGCCTGAGCACGCCCCGCCCGGGCCCCGCACCCCGTACCTCGCACCTCGCACCTCGCCGACCTTGAGACCCGGGAGTACGAATGAGCACCGTCAGTTGGGAGGATGCCAGGCGCAAGGCACGTGAGCGGTGTGAGGCCGCCGGCCTGCCGACGCGGTCGGCAGCGGAGAAGCAGGCGGCGACGGAGCGGCTCGTCGCGCAGGTGCGCGTGTATCGGCTCACCGGGATCGACACGCGCAGGCACTGACCCGGCGCCGGTTCGCCGCCTCGGCGGGGGTCAGCGCTCCGTGCCGGGCTCCGCGCCGGACGGCCGGCGGGCCCGCTCGTCCGCCGCGCCGCCCGCGCCCACCAGCCCGGTGCGGGTGCCGCCCGCGGCGGCCAGCCTGGGCGCGAAGCGCCGCATCTCGCGCTGCCCGACCCGGCCGACGATCCCGGGCAGGAGGCCGCGCACCGACTGCATGCCGCGCAGCCACCACTGCCCGTAGACGTGGAAGGAGCGGCGCTCGACGCCCGCCGCGATCCGTTCCACGGCCGGTTCCAGCGGGTACGTCCGGTTGGCCGGCCAGGGCAGCCGCCCGCGCAGTTCGCGCATCACCTCGTCCTCGTCGGCGCCCCGCACCATGTCGGTGTCGGTCCAGCTCAGATAGGCCACCCCGACCCGCACTCCCTGGTGGCCGACCTCCGCGCGCAGCGCGTGCGCGTACGCCTCCACCCCCGATTTGGAGGCGCAGTACGCGCTCATCATCGGGGCCGGGGTGAGCGCGGCGAGCGAGGCGATCTGCAGCAGGTAGCCGCGCGACTCGATCAGTGCGGGCAGGAAGGCGCGGGCGGTGGTGGCGCTGCCGAGCAGGTTGACCTCGATCACCCGGCGCCAGGCGGTCTCGTCGGAGTCGGCGAACGGGCCGCCGGCGGCCACTCCGGCGTTGGCCACGACGACGTCCACCGCCCCGAAGCGCTCACCGACCTCCCGGGCGACCCGGGCCATCGCGGTGTGGTCGGTGACGTCGGCGTGCCAGTGGGCGCTGTCGGTCGGCAGCGACGCGGAGACCCTCGCCAGCTCCTCCGGCTCCAGGCCGACCAGCGCGATCCGCGCGCCGCGTGCCGCGAGGCGGCGGGCGAGCAGTTCGCCCACGCCCCGGGCGGCGCCGGTGACCACCGCCACCCGGCCCGTGAGACTGTTGCGTGCCATCTACGACGACTCCTTCTCGGCGGGACGTGCGGGACGTGCGGAAGGCTCGGCGGACACGGAAGGCGTGCCCCCCGTCAGATGGTCGCGCACCAGGGCGGCCACGGCGTCGGCGACGGCCCGCGGCGCCTCGATCGGGGTCATGTGCCCGAGGCCGGGCAGTACGGTCAGGCCGGTGCAGTCCGGCAGGGCCGCGGCCAGCCGCCGGGCGTGCGCCGGCGGGGTGAGACGGTCCTTCTCCCCGGCCAGGACGGCGGTGGGCAGGTCCAGGGCGGCGAGGTTCGCGTCCAGGTCCAGCACCGCCAGGACCTCCCGGGCCCAGGAGGCGCGCACTCTGCGCGGGCAGGCGTGCACGATACGGGCGCACGCCGCGATCTGCTCCTTCGTCGCGCCGGGGCCCATGGTCGCGTACCGCAGGACGCGCATCCCCAGGGGTGTCACCGGGCCCAGCGGCAGACTGGAGCCGAGGACGGCCTTCTGGACGCGCAGACGCAGCCGGCCCGCCCGCAGCGGCACCACGGTGGACTCGGCCAGCAGTCCGGAGCTGCCGGTGTTGAGCAGCAGCGCGGCGGCGGCGCGCTCGCGCAGCTCCGGGCGGCCGGCGGCGGCCATGACCGTCATGCCGCCCATGGAGTGCCCGGCCACCACCGCCCGGGCCCCGGCGGCGGCCAGGACGGCGCACAGGTCGTCGGCGAGGGCCTCGGTGGTGTGGCCGCCGGGTCCGGCGGCCGGGGAGCGGCCGTGGCCGCGCTGGTCGTAGACGATCACCCGGTGCTCGCCGGCCAGCAGCCGGATCACCGGCGCCCAGAAGAGCGTCGAGCAGGTCCAGCCGTGCGCCAGGACGACGGTGGGGCCGTCCTCGCGGCCGTGCTCCTCGGCGTGCAGCCGGGAGCCGTCGGCGGAGACGACGGTCAGCTCGCGGCGCGGGGCGGGCGGTGCGTACGGCCCGGTGGCGGCCGGGCCGCCGTTCGTCGGGCCGTCGTTCGCCGGTTCGTCGTTCATCGGGTCCCCTCCGCGGTGCGCGCCGGCCGGCTGTCCTGGTCCGCGGTACGGGCGGGCGCGCGCAGCACCTCGTACTCGGCCGGGTCGATCTTTCTGGTGACCCTTCTGAACTCGGCGGTGGTGCCCGGCCAGACGGTCGTGTTGCGGCCGTTCGCGTCCAGGTACCAACTGTCGCAGCCGCCGGTGCTCCACACCGTGCGCCGCATGCGCTCCTGGACGCGGTCGTTCCAGGCGCGTACCGCCTCGGGGCGGGCGTCGAGCGCGACCCGGCCGGTCCGGCCGCCGGGAGCCTCGGCGGCCAGGGCGTCGAGCCGCCGCAGGTAGTCGACCAGGTAGTTGAGCTGGGCCTCGATGATGAGGATCATCGAGCTGTTGCCGAGCCCGGTGTTGGGCCCGATGACCGTCATGAAGTTGGGGAAGCCCGCGACCGTGGCGCCGCGCAGCGCCGCCATGCCGTCCTTCCACGCCTCGGCGAGCGTGACGCCGTCCGCGCCGGTGATCCGGTGGGCGATCGGCATGTCGGTGACGTGGAAGCCGGTGCCGAAGACCACCGCGTCCACCTCGGCCCCGGTGCCGTCGGCGGCCACCAGGGTGCTGCCGCGCACCTCCTTCAGACCGGAGGCGACGACGTCCACGTTGGGCCGCGCCAGGGCCGGGTAGTAGGTATTGGACAGCAGGATGCGCTTGCAGCCGATCCGGTAGCCGGGGGTGAGTCCGGCGCGCAGCGCCGGGTCCCGGACGGCCTTGTGCAGGTGGCGCCTGGCCAGCTTCTCCACCAGACCGAGCTGGGCCGGGTGCCGGGCGAAGGCGCCGATCTGGAACTCGCGGACCAGCCACAGCGCCCGGCGGCGCAGCGCGCCGGTGACGGGCACCCTCGCGTGCAGCCGGCGCTCGAAGCGGCTGGTCTCGCGGTCCAGGCGCGGCAGGACCCAGGCGGGGGTGCGCTGGAAGACGGTGAGCCGCTCCACCACCGGCTGGATCGCCGGGACGATCTGGATGGCGGAGGCGCCGGTGCCGATCATGGCGACGCGCTTGCCGCGCAGGTCGTAGCCGTGGTCCCACTGCGCGGAGTGGAAGACCTTGCCGGGGAAGCCGGCCAGGCCGGGGATGTCGGGAATCCTCGGGTCCGACAGCGGGCCGGTGGCCGAGACGAGCAGGTCCGCGGTGAGGCTCCCGGCCCGGGTCTCGATCTCCCAGCGCAGCGCCGCGGTGTCCCAGCGGGCCGCCAGCAGTTCGGCGCCGAAGCGGAGGTGGGGGCGGAGCCCGAAGGTGTCGGCGACCCGCTCCAGATAGGCGCGGATGTCCTCCTGCCCGGAGAAGCTCCGCGGCCAGTCGGGGTTGGGGGCGAAGGAGAAGGAGTACAGGTGCGAGGGCACGTCGCAGGCGCAGCCCGGGTAGGTGTTGTCCCGCCAGGCGCCGCCGAGGGCGTCGCGGCGCTCCAGGACGACGAAGTCGGTGACCCCGGCGCGGCGCAGCCGCACGGCGGCCCCCAGTCCGCCGAAGCCCGAGCCGATCACCGCCACCCGTACGTGTTCCCGTTCGGCCACGCCGCCCTCCCGACATAGGTGCCCCCGCGGGCAGAATATGCCAGCGATCACTGGCACTGTTGGAGAGTAGGACAGGAACGTACTCATGGGTAGGGGTGCGGAGCGGGAAGTTACCGCCGGTTGCACCTCCGCCTCACCGTCCCGCCCCACCGTCCCGCCCCGTCCGGCCGGGGGCGGCCCGCGCCGCATAGGCTTCCGGGTGTGGCGGACACGACGGGTCGGACGGCGGACGGAGCGGCGGAAGGGGCGGCGGACAGGACGGAAGGAGCGGCGGACGGGACGGGACGCGCGGAGTACCGCACGGCCGAGCTCGCCGGTGCGGCCGGCATCACCGTGCGCACCCTGCGGTTCTACCGCGAACGCGGACTCCTTCCGCCGCCGCGCCGCGAGGGCCGGATCGCCTGGTACGACGAGCACCACCTCGCCCGGTTGCGGACGATCTCCGAACTGCTGGCGCGCGGCCACACCCTCGGCGGCATCGCCGATCTGATCGACGCCTTCGAGAAGGGCCGGGACTCCGGCCGGGCCGCCGAACTGCTCGGGCTGGACGGCACCCTCGTCCCGCCCTGGTCGGAGGAGACCCCCGTCCGGCTCACCCCCGAGGAGCTGGCCGCCCACTTCCCCGGCGAGGTGACCCCCGAGAACCTCGCCGCCGCCCTGCGGCTGGGCTATCTGGCCGTCGACGGCGACGAGGTGGTCCATGTCAGCCGCCGGCTGCTCGACGCCTCCACCGCGCTGGTGCGCGAGGGCATACCGCTGGCGGCGGTGCTGGAGGCGGGACGCGTGGTCCGCGAGCACGCCGACGCCGTCGCCGGCCTGTTCACCGAACTGATCAGGAACCATCTGCTCGCGGACGCCCGCCGGCCGGCCGGCGCCGGCCCGGAGTGGCTCACCGAGGTCATGGACCGGCTGCGCCCGCTGTCCAAGCAGGTCGTCGACGCCGAGGTGGCCCTGGCCGTGGACCGCCGGATCCGCGCCGAACTGGAGAACTGGCCGCGGCCGGACGACGAGCCCGGAACCGGGACCGCGCCGGAACCGGACACCGGGGCCTGACCGGCCCGCGGGAACCGCCCGGCATGACGGGCCACCCTCGTGGCACCGGTATCTGCATGATGCATACACGCCCTCCGGCGCCGCGCGCCCGGGCCGCCGCCGCGCTCCGCGCCGTACGGGCGGAGGTCTCCTGGGCCGCCCGCGCCGCGCGCCGCGCCGGGCGGGGGCCGGGCCGGGAGCGCGACATGGTCGTCCAGTCGCTCAAGGCCGCGCTCGCCGCCCTGCTCGCCTGGTTCGCGGCAGCCTGGCTGCTGCCCGACGCCTTCGCCCTGATGGCGCCCTGGGTGGCCGTGGTACTGGTGCAGGCCACCGTCTACCGCTCGGTGCGGCAGGGCCTCCACCAGACCCTGGCGATCACCGTGGGCACCGTACTGGCCGCCGCCCTGGTCATCCCCCTGGGCCATCCCATGGCGGCGCTGGTCGTCGTGCTGCCCGTCACCACCCTGCTGGCCAACTGGCCGCGCTTCGGCGACCAGGGCATCTACACCTCCACCGCCGCCCTGTTCACCCTGATCCCGGGCGAGGCGACGCTCGACTCCGCCGTCTCCCGCATCCTGGCGGCACTGCTGGGCACGGCCGTCGGCGTCGGTGTCAACGCGCTGGTCATGCCGCCCGTCTACCTGCGCAGCACCCGCGAGGCGGTGGACGACGTGCTCCGCGAGGCGCGGGAGATCGTCACGGACCTCGCCGACGGCCTGGACGAGCCCTGGGAGCGGGACCGCGTCCGCGGCTGGCACGAGCGGGCCCGCCGTCTCCCCCGGCTGATCCGCGGCGTGCACTCCGCGATCGGCTGGAGCCAGGAGAGCCTGCGGCTCAACCCCGAGCGCCGCCGCCGCACCGAGGCCACGGCGCTGGCGGCGGCGTACGAGGAGACCCTGGACACCCTGGAGGACATCGCCGACCGGCTCGTCGGCCTGACCCGCACCCTTGTGGAGTCCGCTGAGGAGACCGACGACGACCTCCGCCCCGGCCACGGCGTCACCCGCCCGTACGCCGACTTCCTGCGGCAGGTCGACGCCGCGCTGGGCGCCTACGGGCGCACCGTCACCGGCGACGACACCGAGGCGGCCCGCGAGGAGCTGCGCGAGGCCGTCGCCGAGGTCCGCGCCGTCCAGGACCGGCTCCGCGCCGAGCTGCCCGGGCACGTCGCCGCCGTCCCCGAGGGGCTGGCGGTTTTCGGTCCGCTGCTGGCAGAGGCCCGCCGGCTCACCACCTGCCTGCTGCCCCGCGACCGGGACCGCGACCGGGACCGCGACTCCGGTCAGGAGCCGTAGACGACCGTCACCGGCGCGTGGTCGCTCCACCGGCCCGCGTGGTCGGCCGCCCGCTCCACGACCGCCTTCACCGCCCGCTCCGCCAGGCCCTCCGTCGCGATCTGGTAGTCGATGCGCCAGCCCGCGTCGTTGTCGAAGGCCCGGCCCCGGTAGGACCACCAGGTGTACGGCCCGTCCTGGTCGGGGTGGAGGCGGCGCACGACGTCCGCGTAGCCCGCCTCGTCGAGGACCCGGCCGAGCCAGGCGCGCTCCTCGGGCAGGAAGCCGGAGTTCTTCCGGTTGGCCTTCCAGTTCTTCAGGTCCGCCTCCCGGTGGGCGATGTTCCAGTCGCCGCAGACAACGACCTCCCGGCCCGCGGCGGCCGCGCGTTCGCGCAGGGCGGCCAGGTACGGCAGGAAGGCCGCCATGAAGCGCTCCTTCTCCTCCTGCCGCTCGGTGCCGACCTCGCCCGAGGGCAGGTAGAGGCTGGCGACGGTCACCCCGGGCAGGTCCACCTCCAGATAGCGGCCGGAGTCGGTGAACTCCGTCACCCCGAAGCCCACCTGCACCCGCTCCGGCGCGCGCCGGGTGAGCACCGCCACACCGGCGCGCCCCTTGGCGGCGGCGGGGGCGTACAGGGCGTGCCAGCCGGCCGGCTCGCGCACCTCGTCCGGGAGTTGGCCGGGCTCGGCGCGCACCTCCTGCAGGCACACCACGTCCGCTTCGGTGGCGGCCAGCCAGGGGACGTAGCCCTTCTTCGCCGCGGCCCGCAGCCCGTTCACGTTGACCGTCGAAATCGTCAGCACACCGGGCACCTTACGATGCGGTCATGCGCATCGTGCCCGCCGCCTACGACCATCCCGACGCCGTGAAGCTGAACGACATGGTGCAGCAGGAGTACGCCGAGCGGTACGGCGACGAGGGCGACATCACCCCGCTGGCCCCGGAGATGTTCCGGCCGCCGAACGGGCTGTACCTGATCGCGTACGACGCGGCGGACCGCCCCGTGGCCACCGGCGCCTGGCGGGCCCGGGACTCCGGCGGCGAGGGCTACCGGGACGGCGACGCGGAGATCAAGCGCATGTTCGTGGTCCGCGAGGTCCGGGGGCAGGGCCTGGCCCGCCGCCTCCTGGCCCTGCTGGAGGAGGACGCGCGGCAGGCGGGCCGGATCCGGATGGTGCTGGAGACCGGCATCGCGCAGCCGGAGGCGATCGCCCTGTACGAGTCGAGCGGCTACACCCTCACCGAGAAGTTCGGGCTCTACCGCTGCCACGACAGCAGCCGCTGCTACGCCAAGCCGCTGCGCTGAGCGTCCCGTCCCGCTCCTCCCCTCACCCGTGCGCCCCGTCCGCCTTGACCTCAAGTCCGCTTGAGGTCATAGCGTTGGTACCGCCACCGGCTCGCACAGGGAGGGCAGCCACCATGAAGCGCACCCCCACCCGCACCCGCATCCGTCCCCGTGCCGAGATCCGTGCCGGGGCCCGTACCGGAGCCCGTGCCGGAGAGGTCCGCCACTGGGACGACGGGTCACTGGACCTGGACGCCTATCTGGCCCGGATCGGCCACACCGGGGACCTCTCCCCCACCCCGGCGACCCTGCGGGCCCTGCACCGCGCGCACATCACCGCCGTCCCCTTCGAGAACCTGGAGATCGTGCTCGGCCGCCCGGTCCTCCTCGGCGTGCCCGCCCTCCAGGACAAGCTGGTCCGCCGGGCGCGCGGCGGGTACTGCTACGAGCACTCCCGGCTCTTCGCGGCGGTCCTGGAACGGCTGGGCTTCGGAGTGACCGCGCTGTCCTCCCGGGTGGACATGGGGAAGGGCCGTCCCGAGGCCGCGACACACGCCGTCCTGCGGGTGGCGACCGCCGAGACGGCCCGGACCGGGCAGGTGTGGCTCTGCGACGCCGGCTTCGGCAGCGGTCCGCTGGAGCCGGTCGAGCTGGCCGACGGCGCCGGGGTCGCCACCGGCGGCCGGGCCTTCCGCCTGGCGCGGCGCACTTCGGAGCTCGGCACCGGGGAGTGGGTGCTGCGCGAGCGGCGCGCGGCGGGAGCGCCGGGCGAGGAGTGGCGCGAGCTGCACTCCTTCGTGCCCGTCCCGCAGTACCCCGTCGACTGGGAGGTGGGCAACCACTACGTCTCCACCCACCCCGACTCCCCCTTCACCGGCCGCCCGGTCGTCCTGCGCAACGGCCCGGACGTCCGCCACGGGCTGTACGGCACCACCCTGGTGTCCACCCGCGCGGACGGCTCGCGCCGGGTGCGGGAGCTGGAGCCGCACGAGGTGCCCGGGGTCCTGGCGGACACCTTCGGCATCGTGCCGGCCGCGGACGACACGAAGGCGCTCGTCACGGTGCTGGAGCGGCTCTCCGTCCCCCGGACCGCCGAGGGAGCGGCGCGGGGGTGACGCGGGGGTGACGCGGGGCGCGCCGCCGGGGCCGGGCGCGGGAGGGGGAGCGGAACGGGGGTGCGCCACCGGACTGGTGGCGCACCCCCGTACGGGTTCCCGGCACGGCCCGGTCAGGCCACCGCACCACCGGTGCCGCCCGCGCCACCGGCCCGGCGGCCGCGCACGGCGAACACGACACCCGCGCCGGCGGCCAGCAGGACCAGCGCCGCGCCGCCCAGGACCAGCGCGCTCGTACCGGTGAGGGCCAGGGCGCCGTCCCCGGATCCGTCGCCTCCGGTGTCACCGCCGGTGGAGCCGTCGCCGCCCCCGGCGTCCGCACCGTCCTCGCCGGGATCCTTGCCGTCCTCGGCGTCCTCGCCGGGGTCCTTGCCGTCCTCGCCGTCCTCGCCGGGGTCCTCGCCGTCCTCGCCCGGGCCGTCACCGTTCCCGCCCGGGCCGCCGGTGTCGCCGGGGGTCTCCTCGTCGCCGGTGCCGTTCAGCACGATCCAGCCGGTGTCGTTGGCGGGGTCCCCCTCCCAGGGGTTGGCGCCGCCGCCCCACTCCGGCAGCCGGACCGCGCCCTTGGCGCCCCGGACGACCTTGTCGATCCGCAGCTCGAACGGGAACTCCTCGCTGTCCTTCTCCAGCAGCGGGGTTCCGGCCCAGCACAGGTACCGGTCGTCCCGCTCCCCGCCCTCCTCGTTGGACCGCCCGCACGCCCTGGGCGCCTCGGTGACCGTCGCGCCCTCGGGGATGTCCACCGTGAAGCTGACGGGCTCACCACCCGAGCGCAGCGCTCCGAGCCAGGCCGGGCCGTGGTTGTGCAGGGCGACGTCCACCGTCACCGTCTCGCCCTCGGCACCGCCGACCCGCTCGCCGGTGAGGTCGAGGTCGTAGCTGTTCCTGGTGGGGAAGTCCAGCTCGGCGTACTGCGCGTAGTCGCCGGGGTCGGCGTTCCCCACCGGCTCCAGTGTCAGCTTCCGGCCGTCGCCGCGGCGGTAGTCGGCGCCCTCGCGCAGCCGGTCCGCCTCCTCCGGGGAGAGGGCGGTGAAGTAGTAGTGGAAGATGTCGTTCAGCGCGAAGCCGGCCGTCTTCACCGCCACCGGCCTGTCCAGCGCGTACGCCGCCCCGGGGGCGAAGGTGCCCTCGAAGGTGCACAGGGCCACCCGCCGCATGCGCAGCAGGTCGCCCTCCTCCTCCACGGCGTACTCGCAGTTGCCGTACTCCTCGGGGAAGGACAGTCCGCGCGAGCCGCCGAACCGCAGGACGACCCCGTTCGCCGCCGTACCGCCGGCGTTGCGGAAGCCCAGCGGGGCCTCGTAGGTGTCGCCGGGGGCGAAGCCCGCGGGCTCGGAGAGCTCGCGCATCCGGAACTCCGGTCCGCCGACGAGCACGTCGACGGTGTGCTCGGTGAACTCCAGCCCCTCGCCCTCACCCGTGACGGTGATGGTGCCCAGGTCCCCGGCCTCGCTCTCCCCGCTGACGGCGAGACCGATGTCCCAGCGCGGGTTCACCTCGGTGCCGCCGTACAGGTCGTACTCGGTGCAGACGGCCACCAGCCCCTCGGCGCCGCACGGCAGGTTCACGTCGGCGACGCCCGCCATGCCGGTCGCGTCGATGGTGACGCTGTACTCCCCCCGGTGCACGGGTATGTAGACCCCGTCCTCGTCGGTCTCCGCCTCCCCCGGCCCCTTGAGCCGCAGTTCGATCTCCGGCTCGCCCTCGACGGGCTCGGCGTCGAGCGACAGGTCGTACGAGTCCGGCCCGGCGAAGGTCACCGGGACCGGCGCCGGCGGTTCGTCCGCGTGGGCGGTACCGACGGTGCCGGCGGCGCCGGCCGCCAGCAGAGCGGCGGTCAGTCCGCCGGCGGTCCACCGCCGCAGCCGGCGGGCAGGTCTGTGGGGTGAGTGGCGTCGCACTCTTCAACTCCTAAGGAAACAGCCGGAAGTGGGGGCACGAGGTCAGCGGCCCGGGACGGAAGACCGGCGACCGGTTCCCCGGGTTGTACTTGCCGTGGTCACGACTTGGCCGCGCTCCGGCCGGTGCCCGCCGCCGGCAGACCGGTAACCGGTACCCCCGCCCCGCCCGCCGGGCTACCGTTCGCCCGGTGACAGACCACGACGGGCCGCCGCACCTCACCCGGCTCGCCTTCCACGGTCCGCTCTCCGAGGAGCGCGCCGCGCGTGTCGTCCGGCGGCTCGTCCGCACCGGGCCCGCCACCGTCCTGGACGTCGGCTGCGGCTGGGGGGAGCTGACGCTCCGGCTGCTGGCCGCCGCGCCCCGGGCCACGGCCGTCGGGCTCGACACCGACGGGGAGTCCCTGGCCCGCGCCCGCCGCGCGGCGGCCGCCCGCGGGCTGGCGGACCGGGTGGAGTTCGCCGAGGAGTCCGCCCGGGGCACCGTCCGCGGTCCGGCCGACGTGGTGCTGTGCGTGGGCTCCGGACACGCCCTGACCGGTGCCGAACCGCCCGGTCACGTCCCCGCCGCGCTGCGGGAGCTGCGCCGGCTGGTCGCCCCCGGCGGCCGGGTGCTGTTCGGGGAGGGCTTCTGGCAGCGCGTCCCGGCCCCCGCCGAACTGGCCGGGATGTGGCCGGGGGCCTCGGCCGCCGACCACCCGGAGCTGGCCGGGCTGGTGGACGCCGCCGTCACCGCCGGTTTCCGGCCGGAGTGGACCGAGACGGCGAACGGGGACGAGTGGGAGGAGTTCGAGTCGGGCTACCAGGCCGACGCCGAGGAGTGGCTCGCCGCCCACGGCGACCGTCCCGGGGCCGGGGCGGTGCGTGAGCGGCTGGACCGCCACCGCGCCGCCTGGCTGCACTACCGGGGTGTGCTCGGCATGGCGTACCTCACTCTGATCCCGGCCTGAGCCCTGCCTGGGTCCTGCCCTGATCCCGCCCGGTCACCGCTCGCGGACGGGCCCCGTGCCGTCCGGTGCGTCCGTGCCGTCCCCCTCCGCGGTGACGGCGTCGGCGACGGCCTGCCAGACCCGCCCGGGAGGCCGGACCGCGTCGCCGCCCGGCGACGCGGTCCGGGCGGTGGCCACCAGTTCCTGGAGCTCCGCCAGTTCGGTGCGGCAGGCGGCGCAGTGCCCCAGATGGCATCCGGCGGTGTACGCCTCCGCCGGGGAGGCGTCACCGAGGGCGAGGGCGGCCAGGAGTGTGTGGTCGCAGCCGTCCACGCCGCCCTCCTCCCTCGCGCTCCCTCGTGCCCCTCGCGCTCCCTCGCGCGCTGTCCGGTGTGCTCCGCCGTGCGGTCAGTCCCCGGCCGGGACGGCGTACACCACCAGATTGCGCTGGTAGCCGCCGCGTTCGCGGTCGTAGGGGGGCGCGCAGGTGACCAGGGTCAGGACCGGCTGTCCGGTGCGCCGGAACACCTCGGCGGGAAGCCGGTCCTTGGCCACGGTCTCCCGGGCGGTCACCTCGTACCGTACGGCGGGGGCCCCGCGGCGGGCGACGGTCACGGCGTCGCCCGGGCGGATTCCGTACAGCTTGGCGAAGGCGCCCAGTTCACCGGTGCGGTCGTCCACATGTCCGACCAGGACGGCCGAACCGGCGTCGGCGCCGGGCGGCGGACCGTAGCGGTACCAGCCGGCCGAGCCGGCGTCGGCGGGGACCTCCACCGTGCCGCCCTCCTCGACCCCCACCGGGCCGACACGTGCCGTCAGCCCGAGCCGCGGGACGCGTATCCGCACCGGCTCGGCCGCGGCCCCGGAACCCTTCTCCCCGGCCGGACCGGCGGACGGACCGGCCGCGGGCGCCTGAACCCGCGGCCGGTCGCCGAATCCCTCTGGTGCGGCGGTCCCGGAGGGCCACAGCGCCCAACCGAGCATCCCCAGGACCGCCGCCGCGACGGCCGCGAGCGCGGCCCTCGCCGTACCGGAGGTGCGCACGGCCGTCAGTTGTCCCGTGCGTACCGGCGGCGCGCCACCAGCAGCCCGGCGGCCGCGACGGCGCCCGCGGCACCCCAGCCGAGCCAGGTGGTGGCGGCCTCGTTGGACTGCGCCATCGCTCCGCTCTCCCCGGCGTCCACCCCGGAGGGCGCGCCGTGCATGCCGCTGATCGTCTGGGTCTTCAACGCCAGGCTCTCGTCCTCGGCGCTGCCCCAGGCGTAGACGACGTTGTTCGTGCCCTCGGCCAGCTCCAGGTCGGCGGGGCCGAGGACCACGTCGTCGGTCCCGGCCAGGACGACATCGGCGCTCACCGTCCCGGCGGGCACCTCCAGCGACTCCTCGTTCGGGTTCTCCAGTCCCTCGATCACCGGGTCTCCGCCCGCCCGGACGTCCACGGCGGGCGCCGCAGCGACATGACGGACCGTCAGCCGGGACTGACCGGCCGGGATCTCGGAGGTGTCGTTGACGAACGCGGTGAGCATCGGGTCGCCCTGCGCGTTCAGATGGGCGGCGAGCGTGGCGTTCGCCCCGGCCGGCACCTCGACGCTCTTCTGGACGGCGGGCTCGCCGTCGGGGCCCTCGCCGTCGGCGAAGACCTCGATGTCGTAGGTGCCCGGGTCCAGGGACTGGGGCTCGGTGAGGGTGCCGGGCTCGAAGTCGGGAAGCAGTTCGTTCCCGTTGGCGTAGACGTCGACGGTCAGACCGGGGACGGCGTGGAAGACCGACACCATGGCCTTCTCGTCCTGGGCCGGGGCGGCCGCCGCCGAGGCGGGCAGGGCGGCGGTGAGGGCCAGCGCGCACACACCGGCGGCGGTGGCGGCGACGTTCCTGCTGCGCGGGTTCATCATCGAACTCCCTTCGTACGAGCCCCGCTCAACCGCGGGACTCTCACCCCCACTTCCGTGCGAGCGCCCTTCACGGATGCACCACACGACGGGTTTTCCGGATTTCTCGGCTTCCTCGGATCCACTGGTTCTCGTTGCTGTCCACTGGGTCGCCCGCCGGCTCCACCGGCCGGTCGCCGTCGCGCCGCCCACCGCCGTACGGCGGCGACACCCGTCCCCCGACGGCCCGTTCGCGGGCACCTGAGCCAGTATGTGGCGGCACCCGAGAACACGCCATATTTCACCTCAAATCCCTCAGATCACCAGCTCGCAGACCGTTTCACCACCGCTCAGCCCCGGTGACGGAGAGCGTCCAGCTCCCGGCGCAGCCGCAGCAGCCCCCGCCGGGCGTGGGCCTTGACCGTGCCCAGCGGCATCCCGGTCCGGTCGGCTATCCGCTGGTGCGTCAGGTCCTCGTAGAAGGCCAGGTAGAGCACCTGGCGCTGGGCCGGCGGCAGCCCGGCCAGGGCATGGGCGAGCAGGACGCGCTCCACGACCTGGTCGGGGTGCGGCCCGGACACCGCGGGCCCGCCGCCGGCGGCCGCCTCCGTCCGCTCGGCCAGCGCGCGGCGGCGGGTACGGGCGGCCAGCGCGTCGGCCACCGTCCGGCGGGTGATGCCGACCAACCAGCCCGGCAGTGTGCCGCGGTCGGGCCGGTAGCCGGCCCGGCCGCGCCAGGCGGCGAGGAAGACCTGCTGCGTCACGTCCTCCGCCTCCCGGGCGTCGCCCAGGGTGCGGGCGGCCAGCGTGTGCACGAGCGTTCCCCAGCGGTGGAACATCTCCGCCAGCGCCCGCTCCTCGCCGCGCGCCAGGGACCGTGCCAGCTCCTCCTCGGAGTCGGCCGCGCCGAAAGGGGCGGGGCCGGTCCGGCGGGGTGCCCTCTCCTGTACCGCTGTGGGCGTCATGATCTCTCGCTCCTCCCACCGGGCGCGTGGCGCGCCCCGGTACCGACACCGTCGGCGGGCATGACAGCGGAGAACAACTCGCATCGTTTCTGCATCGTTTACTCTGGCGCCATGGCAGAGCACCCCGGCCCCGCCGACCGCCCCTCCGTCGCCGGCCTGAGCACCGGCGCCGTCGCCCGGCGGCTGGGCGTCTCGCCCACCACCCTGCGCTCCTGGGACCGGCGGTACGGACTGGGGCCCACCGTCCGCGCGGACGGCCGTCACCGCCGCTGGTCACCGCGGGACATCGCCGTGCTGGAGCGCATGTGCCGGCTGACCGCCGCCGGGGTGCCCCCGGCGGAGGCCGCCCGCCAGGCCCGCGCCCCCGGCTCCCCGCCCACCCCCGCGCCCGAGCCGCTTCCCGCCGCCCCGCCGCCCCGCACGGGCGGGGGCAACACCCTTCCCGTGGGCGCCGTAGGTCCGGAGTGCCGGGGGCTGGCCCGCGCCGCCGTACGCCTCGACGCGCCCGCCCTGGACCGCCTGCTGGACCGGGCGATCACCGATCACGGGGTGGTCGCCGCCTGGGAGGAGGTGATCATGCCCGCGCTGCGGGCGGCGGGCCGCAAGTGGGCCACCTCCAACGGCACCTCCGACACCCCCTCCGGCGAGCGCTACGTCGAGGTGGAGCACCTGCTGTCCTGGCACGTCTCCTCGGCGCTGCGCCGCGTCACCGCCCGGCCCCGCCCCGGGCCGGAGCCGTCCCCCGCGCCCGGCCCCCCGCTGCTGCTGGCCTGCGCCCCCGACGAGACGCACACCCTCCCCCTGGAGGTGCTGACCGCCGCGCTGAACGAGCGCGGCCTGCCGGTACGGATGTTCGGCGCCGCGGTACCGCCCGAGGCACTGGAGGAGGCCGTACGCCGCACCGGCCCCGCCGCAGTCGTCCTGTGGTCGCAGACCCGGCGGACGGCGGACGCCACCCTGGTCCGCCGGATCCGCGCCCTCACCTGGGGCGTGCGCGGCGCCCGGCTGCGCCCCGCCGTGCTCGCCGCCGGCCCCGGCTGGCGCGGCACCCGCCTCACCGGCGCCGTCCGCCCCCGCGGCCTGCGCGACGCCCTGGACGTGCTCACCGCCGCGGGCGGCGCCTGAACCGCCCGCGGCCCACTCCGGCGGGCACGGCCCCGCGCGATACCCGGCCCGTCTCCGGTTCCGGCCGCGAGGCCACACACCGCGTGGGGCCACCGAAGCGGATGACAAGCAACGTCCCCTGCCGTCTTCCCTTCATCCGCCGGTACGCCCCGGACCGACCCCATACGACGCGAGACGCGTCAACGGGCGTCCCTGCGGTAGAACGCCACCATGGACACGGCGGTACTCCAGCAGCGGCTGGACGAGATCTTCGACCACGCCCTGGTGCACCACGGCTACACCGGCTACATGCGCGACTACGAGGTCGTCGTCCACCTGACCGCCGCACCCTCCACCGGCATCGAGCCGGCCTATCTGCGGTACCTCTTCCGCCACTGCGTCGAGGCACGGTGCGAGACGACGGTGCCGCCCGGGACCTGGCGGGTCTCCCTGGACGACCGTCTCACCGACATCGAGACCGCCGACGGCCTGGACGGGTACGTCTGGGGCGTGAAGTGGCACGTCCTGTACCCCGGAGCGAAGCTCCTCCCCCCGTCCCGAGCGGTCCGGCAGTGGGAGGAGGCCGTCGGCATCGACTTCCACCGGGTGCTCATCGAGACGAACGCCCACCGGCTGACCCTGCTCTTCTCCGACCTGAAGGTGAGCGAGGTCCCGGTCGGCTACGCCCCCTTCGTCACGGACTAGCGATCAGCCGCGTTCAAAGCAGTGCGAGCGGCCTACGACCGAGAAACCCCGGCGCTCGTACCAGTGGCGAGGCCAGTCCGCCGCATCGGCGATGAGAAACCGCGTGCCGCAGTCCGCGTCGACGGCCAGACGCAGGGCGGCGTTCAGGACCGCGTCGGCGTAACCGCGTCCGAGATGGACCTCCGAAGTGACCAGGTCCTCTATCTGAGCCATACCCGTCGCACGGTCCAGATAGAGGTCGGCCCACGATGCGACCTCGCCTCCCTCGGTGTGCGCGCCGATGAAGTGGACGACGTCAGCGCCACGGTGGCGGACCTCTCTCCGGTCGACGAGGTGGCGTATGACCTCGTCGTCGACGTCCGGGAGGAAGTTCCGCCACTGTTCGGCGAGCGGGGCCCGGATCGCGTCGAGGCTCACCTTCCCCGCGTCACGGCCGTGCCGCGTCACCGGTCCGTCGTGCTGCATCACCAGGAGGGTGGAGTGGGTGTACCCGGACCGGAGCAGCGCTTCCGCACACGCCGTTCCGACCTCGTCATCGAGGACGGAGATCATACGGTGCGGTAAATGCCCCAGTGCCTCCTCTGCGACGGCGGGCAGTACGCCGGCGTCGACGACCGTGTCGATGACGATCTGGTTGTTCGCGCGGGAATGCGCGAAGGCGTCGTCATACACGGCGAATCCGCCGGGGACATCGACGCTGTGTGCGGCCTGGTTGCGTGCGAACGCCGACAGGAAGGCGTTGATCCGCCGGAGAGTCCGCGCCGTGACGCGTTCCTCCGGCACACCTTCCGCCGGTACGTGAGTCTGCCCCTTGTAGCCGCTGACGGTGATGCGTCTGACCCTGGGTGACATGGCCTCAATCTATCGACTGGTGCTGTCCGTCCGTATCCGACACCGGCCGCCGTACGGCTCCGGGCGGGGAGGTGAGGCCTTCCCCGCCCGGGGTTCCGGCTATCCGGTCGTGCCCCGCCGCGCGGCCTGCAACAGCAGGATCATCGCCACAGCCGAGGCGGCCACCAGCACGGCCGTCCAGGTGACCGACTCCAGCCGCCCGCGCCGCCGCACGTGCGACATCATGTCCCGTCCCCCGCCCGCTCCCGCCCGGGGCAGGCGAACAGCGCCGCCCACTCCTCCGGCCCGGCGATGCGGTGGGTGTGCGCCGACACCGCGCGGCTCTCGTACGACCAGCCGCCCGGGGTGTCCGCCAGCACCCGCACATGCACCGGATCGTGGTAGGCCGGTGGCGGCAGACAGCCGCGCATCCCGCGCAGTATCGCCGGAACGTCCCGCCCGACCAGCACCCCGTACTCCACCCCGGCCACCGCCCGCGGCGCCTCCGGCCGCAGCGTCCAGCACAGCCGGTACCACCGCTCCCCCACACCCTCAGCGGCCTCCCCGGCCGGGGCGGTCACCCGTCCCTCGTCCGCCGGGTGGCAGCCGCACCCGCACACCAGGTGCCGCAGCCCCGGCACCCCGCTCTCCCGCGCCGGGAAGTCCCCGCACTCGCCGTGCCGCCCGATCGCGCACGGCGCCGACCGGTACTCCTCCGCCCCGCTCACCGCGCTCCCCCGGCCGTGCGCAGGTGAATGTTCCGGGTATCCACATCCAGCCCCACCGTCGCCAGCCACAGCACCCGCCGCCTGCGCTGCCGCACGGCCCGCTCGTACGCCGCCCAGTACGGCCGCACCAGCGCCGACTCCTCCCCCGTCAACGCTCCGCCCTGCTCCCGGCTGTACGGCGAGCACCGAACGGGCACGCGCCCGGCCGCGGACGTACGGCCGGCAGCCGTCGGGCACCCGGACGGCGGTGCCGCCGCCCTCCGGTGCCGCCCGGAGGGCGGGAACATCCGGACCAGAAGCCGCAGAAGGGCAAGGCTGCACGCCCGGCCCAGGGCACCCCCTGTAGGGTTCCCCACTGTCATCAACTCCTTGGAAGTTGGTGGCCACGCCCCCGGACCGTTCCAGCGGTCGCGGGGGTCCTTCATATGGTGAGCGTACACCTAGCATACCTAGCATGCTAGGCAGAGCATGTCTCGCAGCGATAACCACACCGTGCTTACCGTGACCCAGTGATCGACTACGCGTCTGACGTGCCGCGATGGAAGCAGGTGGCCGATGTGATCCGAGCCCGGATCACCGATGGCACCTATCCGCCACGCAGTCGCGTACCGTCCGTGATCCAGTTGCAGTCCGAGTTCGGAATCGCGCAGGCCACGGCACAGAAGGTTCTCTCCCGACTACGGGATGAAGGTGCGACGTACACAGTGCCGGGGCTTGGCTCGTTCGTGGCCGAGCAGCCGACGGCGGGCAGCGAGAGCGAACAAGACTGAGGCATCAGACGACGCGGTGCTCTCCCCGCAGGGCGGGCTCGTCGCCGTTCCAGTAGACGTGCGCCTGACCGGGGACGCCTCCCACCGCATCCCGACCCGCCACCGGGGTCAGCACGGGTCGGAGTGCGAGGTGGGGCGGTGCCGAGTGCACCACCTCTGCGCCTACGGCAACCCCGCGCCTGCTCCCCCGCGCACGCGGACGACCTGCCCACCCGCAGCAGATTCACGGGCACGGCCCCACGCGAGTGAGCGCGTTCAACCTGAGCCGACCGCCCCCGGAAACGAGTGGCTGCGCTGCTCCGCCCGGTGCGGATCGGTATCCAGTGGGACCCTGGCGCGAGCGGTCAGGGAGACGTTTGCGGTTCTACCCGAACCGGCTGCCGGACACGGGGCGCAGACGGGCGACGGCGGAAGGGGACGGGGAGGGGCGGTTGGTCTGGACACCTGGGGTCCCCCATGCCGAAGGCAAGGGGAGTTATTTGCGGCCAATGAGAGGGCGACAAAGCGTGACGCGGCAACGGCCGTAAATAATGCCGTCCAGACCGACCGCCCCGGACCGGCCCCGCCCCAGTCGGCACCGCACCCGCACCCGCACCCAGAACACCTGGCCCACCGCCGAAAGGACCCTCGTGCCCCAGTCCCAAAACGGTGCCCGGTCCGAGGCGCTCAGGCCCACGCTCGAATCGACGACCCTGCTGGTCGCGGCTGTCATCGTCCACGACAGGGCCACTGACCGGATCGTCCTGCTCCAGCGCGGCCCCCGGTCCGCGTTCGCCCCGGGCCTGTGGGACCTCCCCACCGGCAAGAGCGAACCGGACGAGCCCGTCACCGGGACCGCCGTACGCGAGCTGCGCGAGGAGACCGGCCTGACCGTCGAACCCGATTCCCTGCACGCCGTCCACCTGGTCCACGGCTCCCCGCGGCCCACCGCACCCAACGGCTTCCTCACCGTCGTCTTCGCCGCCCACGAGTGGGCCGGCGAGCCGGACAACCGGGAGCCCGAGAAACACGCCCAGATTCGCTGGTTCGATACGGCCGCCCTGCCCGGCAACCTCGTGCCCTCCAACGCCCGCGCTCTCCGCGCCTACCTCAACGACAACGGCACCGGGCTCTCCCTGCACGGCTGGGACGGCCGACCCGGCGACACCACCCACGCCGGACGGCCCGTCAGCCGTCCCCGGGCAACGAAACACGTCGAGGCCCCTCCCGCTGATCTCCAGTTCCACTGACGGACGGAACGGACCCGATCACCGGCGATCGGCCGCGGCGGGGTGTGCGCGACAGGTCCACCGCTCCGCGCTCCTCTTTCGGGTGAGGGCACCAGGGCAAGTTTCAAAGTAGTTTCAAAGTCATGAGTACCGAGAACGCAGCCGTGAACTTCTCCGAGCTGGTGAACAGGAACAAGCAGACGCTTGCCCGACTCAAGGAATCGCCGAGGCTGCTCCTGCATCGCAGAGACGGCGAGGATCTGGTCCTCACCACCGCGGCGCGGGCCGAGCAGGATCAGACCGTGGTGTCGGCAGCCACCCGGATGCTGGCCTCGCTGGCCCGCCGGGAGCCCGGCGGCATGGAACTGCTCCTCGGCATACTGCCGGACGTCTTCCCCTGGGTTCGTTTCCTGCCCGAGCCCGATCTCCACGCCTTCACCGTCGAGCTGGTCGACACCATGCGCGCCGCCGACTCGCTCGGGAACAGCGCGTCCGTCGCCCAGTTGCTCATCACCTGGCAGCACACCGCCGAGGTGCACTCCGACCCCGAGCTGCTGGCCGCACTGACCAGGGATCACGCCGAGGACTACGGCCCGGCAACGAACCCGCGGGATGTCGCATGACCGGCACGCCGCCCAGAGCGTGAACGGCAGAAACGACGAAGACCCCGACCGGCCATGAAGACCGACGGGATCTCGTCAACTGCTCCCAAGCGAACGCGAGAGCAGCCGGATGTTGTGGACCTGAGGGGATTTGAACCCCTGACCCCCTCGATGCGAACGAGGTGCGCTACCGGACTGCGCTACAGGCCCCTGCAACGGGTGAAACCCTAGCATCCTCACCGCCGTGCGCGGAAATCCGTTCCGCGCTGGTCATGCCCCGGACCGGCGCCGGAGAGGGGTTGGGCGGGCGGGTCACTCGTTGGCGGCGCGCGGGCGGTCCTCGTCGGCGTACTGGTCGAACAGCGGGGTCTGGCTGCGCCGGGAGGAGGAGCGGTCGGACCGGCTCCGGTCGGACCGGCCGGACGGCGCGGCGGGCGCCTGGGCGGAGGTCGGAGTCTGAGCCGGGGCCGGCGTCGGGGCCGTGGCGGAACGGGCCGAGCTCCAGGCGTCCGGGGCGTCCAGGTCCACGCCGCCGGCGGTGCGCGGGGCGACCGGGGCGTTGACGTAGGTGGGCAGCGGTACGGGGGTGGGCTCCCAGCCGCCGTCCGCCGAGCCGGGGGCGCGCTCGCGCCGCTGGGAGTCGACCCACTCGGCGTGGTCCGTCTGCTCCACCAGGGCCCGCCGCTCGGCGGCGGCCCTCGGGTCGGTGTCGGGAACGGGCGCGGGCGCGGGCGCGGCCTCGGCCCCGGCCCCGGCCCCGGACTTCGGCTGCGACTTCGGAGCGGCCGGCGGCGCGGCGGCGCGGTTCTCGCGCAGCCGGCGGGCGGCGGCCTCGGCACGGCGGCGGTCCATGACGACGACGAAGCGGCGGCGCTCC
The DNA here is from genome assembly GCF_002794255.1 of Streptomyces carminius. Classification (GTDB taxonomy): domain Bacteria; phylum Actinomycetota; class Actinomycetes; order Streptomycetales; family Streptomycetaceae; genus Streptomyces; species Streptomyces carminius. Next base: position 207,557 of record NZ_PGGW01000039.1, on the reverse strand, counting down.
TGGGCGCGCAGATGGGCGATGTACGCGCTCAGCAGCCCGGCCGGGATCGCCGGGGCCCACAGGAAGGCGACCCCGCCGACCGCCGCGACGACCGCGCCGAGCGTGAAGGCGAGGAAGAGCCCCATGGTGGTGCGGCGGCGGCGGGCCAGCAGCCTGGCCCGCTTCCGGCGGCCGGAGTCGTCGGCGCGGTCGTCGCGGTCACCGCGGCCGGTACCTCCGGCACGCTCCGGGTGCGGGCGCACCTGGGTGGGGGCCTCGGCGCGGGTGATCGCCGTGCGGGAGAGGATCTCGTGGTGCTCGGTCACGGGGTCGGCGAGGGCACGCACGTCCACACCCGCCACACCGTCGGCGGGCAGGCTCGTGGCGTCGTCGTCGGTGACCGCCCCGCTGACCGCGAGGTCGCCCTCCTCGCGCCCGGCCGCCTCCAGCTCCCTGGCGCAGCGGCGCTCCATGGCCGCTCGGCCGGAGAGCAGCCGGATGGCGGTGCCGAAGCGCTCCGTCGGACGGGCTTCGTTGAGCTCGTCCTGCCGACGGAGCCACATCGGCACGAGGTAGGCGGCCCAGGCCCCGACGATGACTGCGTAGATGAGGCCGCTGCTGCTCACCCCCCACACGGTAGAGGGATTTCCCGGGAGCGATAGGCCAATTGGCGCGGTGTGTCGCACGATCTGGCTGATATCCCTACCGTTTTTTGCGTTTGTCGGATCACTTTTCCGCAATTATGTACGACGAGTAATCAGCGGGTCGCCGCCGGACAGGAAAATCGAACATTTATTTTATTTTCGTGGCGCACCTGGTCTGGACCTCCGGTGCCAGCGGTCCAGCAGCCCCTCGGGGACGTCCTCCGTCGTCAGCGCGTACACCAGATGGTCCCGCCAGGCGCCGTCGATGTGCAGATAACGCGGCCGGAGCCCCTCCTCCCGGAATCCGAGTTTCTCCACCACCCGGCGGCTCGGTCCGTTCTCGGGACGGATGCAGACCTCGATCCGGTGCAGTCCGACCGTGCGGAAACAGTGGTCCACGGCGAGCGCGACGGCCGTCGGCATCACCCCGCGCCCGGCCACCTCGTGATCGACCCAGTAGCCGATATGGCCCGAGCACATCGACCCCCAGGTGATCCCGGCGACCGTCAGCTGGCCGGCCAGCCGCCCCTGGTGGTCGACGACGAACGGCAGCATCCGGCCCGCCTGCGCCTCCGCCCGCAGATGGCGCACCATCTGCCGGTACGTCGGGCGACGCGGCGGCAGCCGGCCGGGCAGGGCGGGCGGGACGGTGGCCTCCCAGGGGCGCAGCCACTCACGGTTCCGGTGGTTGACCTCGCGCCAGGCGCGGTGGTCGCGCAGCCTTATGGGGCGGAGGGCGACATCCCCGTCCGCCAGCTCGACCGGCCAGAACGCGTTCAGCTCTGGTCCTTCCTGGGGTGGTCCCCGCCGTGGAGCTGGTCCACGGCGTGCACCAGCAGCTTCTCCAGGACGGCCAGCCCGTCGCGCACACCGCCGGCGGAGCCGGGGAGGTTGACGATCAGTGTGGTGCCCGCGACGCCCGCGGTGCCGCGCGACAGCGCGGCGGTGGGGACCTTGGCGAGTCCGGCCGCGCGGATCGCCTCGGGGATGCCGGGGATCTCGTGGTCCAGTACGGAGCGGGTCATCTCCGGGGTGCGGTCGGTCGGGGAGATACCGGTGCCGCCGGTGGTGAGCACCACGTCGTAGCCGCCGGCGACCGCCTCGCGCAGCACCCCGGCCACCGGCTCGCCGTCCGGGACGACGCGCGGCCCGTCGGTGGCGAAGCCCAGTCCCGCCAGGGCCTCGGCCAGCAGCGGCCCGGTGGTGTCGGCGTAGACGCCCGCGGCGGCGCGGTTGGAGACGGTGACGGCCAGGGCGCGGCGGACGGGGGCCGGGGAGCCCGGGTTCACGACCGGCTCCAGTCCCCGGAGGCGCCCCCGGTCTTCTCCTCCACCCGCACGTCCGTGATGACGGCGCCCTTGTCCACCGCCTTGACCATGTCCACGACGGTGAGGGCCGCCACCGACACGGCCGTCAGCGCCTCCATCTCCACGCCCGTGCGGTCGGTGGTGCGCACCGTCGCCGTGATCTCCACCGCGTCGTCCGCCACCACCAGGTCCACCTTGACCCCGGAGAGCGCCAGCGGGTGGCACAGAGGGACGAGGTCGGGGGTGCGCTTGGCGCCCATGATCCCGGCGATCCGGGCGGTGGCCAGCGCGTCGCCCTTCGGTACGCCCGCGCCGCGCAGCAGCTCCACCACACGCGGCGCGACGAGCACCCGGCCGGTGGCGCGGGCGGTGCGGGTGGTGACGTCCTTGGCCGAGACGTCGACCATCCGGGCGGCCCCCGTCTCGTCGACGTGGGTGAGGCGCCCGGCCGGGCCGGGCGGACTGGCGGTGGGGTTCCCCTGCTGCGCGCTGCTCATCACTCTCCTGTGCGGCGATCCGTTCCGGTCGGTCGCCGGTCAATTGCCGAACACCTGTCGGACAACTGTCGGACAGGTGTCAGACAACTGCCGAACGACAACCGACAACGGTACCCGCAGGCGCCGGTGGCGGTCGGCTCACTCCAGGAGCACGACCTCCAGTTCGTCGCCCCGGGCTACCCCGGTGGTCTGCTCGGGTACCACGATCAGCGCGTCGGCACGCGCCAGGGAGGCCGTCAGATGGGAACCCGCGCCGCCGGCCGGGCGTACCGTGCCGGTCTTCTCACCGGGGGCCGGCGGGGTGTAACGGCCGCGCAGGAACTGCCGTTTGCCGTCGGGTGAGGTGAGCGGCCCGTCGCACTCGACGCGGGCGCGGACCGTCGGGCGGGAGACGGGCTCCAGCCCCATCAGGGTGCGCAGGGCGGGACGGACGAACAGCTCGAAGGAGACGTAGGAGCTGACCGGGTTGCCGGGGAGGGCGAACAGCGGGGTGCCGTCGGGGCCGACCAGGCCGAAGCCCTGCGGCTTGCCGGGCTGCATCGCCAGCCGGCGGAACTCCACACCGCGGGCGGGGGTACGGGCGGGGGCGGAGGCGGCCTCGGATCCCTCGGCGGCGTCGGTGGCGGCGGCGGTGGCGGCGGGCTCGGCGGAGTCTCCGTCTCCGTGCTCGTGCTCGTCCCCGGGGCGGACCGGTTCGGCGCCGCCCAGCGCCGTACCCGCCAGATCGGACAGCGCCTCCTTCACCACGTCGTACGCCCCCACGCTCACCCCGCCGCTGGTGACGACGGCGTCGGCGCGCACCAGCTGGTCCTCGATCACCTCGCGCAGCGCGGGCGCGTCGTCGGCCACCGCGCCGACGCGGTAGGCGATGGCGCCCGCGGCCCGGGCGGCGGCGGTCAGCGCGAAGCTGTTGGAGTCGTGGATCTGCCCGTGGCCCAGCGGCGAGCCGGGCGGGACCAGTTCGCTGCCGGTGGAGAGCACCACCACGCGCGGGCGCGGCCGTACGGTGACGGTGCCTTGGCCGATGGCGGCCAGCAGGCCGATCTGCGCCGGGCCCAGCACGGTGCCTGCGGTCAGCGCGACCGAACCGGCGCGTACGTCGCTGCCCTTGTCCCGCACGTACTGCCGGGCCTCGGCCGGCCGGTGGACACGGACCCCGCCGCCCGCCCCGGACGGGTCGGCGCGGTGAGCGGCCATGGCCTCGGCGGGGCCGCCGCCGGTACCGCCGTCGGTCCACTCCACGGGGACGACGGCCTCGGCGCCGGGCGGCAGCGGGGCGCCGGTCATGACCCGGGCCGCCTGGCCCGGGCCGACCTCCGGCGCCCGCCCGGTGCCCGCGGCCACGTCCCCGACGACCCGGAGCACCGCCGGGTCGTCCTCGCTCGCCCCGGCCACGTCGGCGACCCGCACGGCGTAGCCGTCCATGGAGCTGTTGTCGAAGGGGGGCAGGGAGACGGGCACCAGGACGTCCTCGACGAGGACGCAGCCCTGGGCGTCGAGCAGTTGCAGCTCGATCGGCTCCAGCGGCCGCACCGACCGCAGGATGTCGGCCAGGTGCTCGTCGACGGACCAGGTCTCGCTCAAGTCCTACAGCTCCTTGTTCACGAAGTCGCTCAGCCAGGCCCGGAACTCCGGGCCGAGGTCCTCGCGTTCGCACGCCAGCCGGACGATGGCCCGCAGGTAGTCGGCGCGGTCGCCGGTGTCGTAGCGGCGGCCCTTGAAGACCACGCCGTGCACCGGCCCGCCGATGGCGGGATCGGCGGCCAGCGCCTGGAGGGCGTCGGTGAGCTGGATCTCGCCGCCGCGGCCGGGCTCGGTCCGGCGCAGCACGTCGAAGACGGCCGGGTCCAGGACGTAGCGGCCGATGACGGCCAGATTGCTGGGCGCGGCCTCGCGGGACGGCTTCTCCACCAGGTCGGAGACCTTCACCACGTCGTCGTCGCCGGTGGGCTTGGCGACGGCGCAGCCGTAGAGGTGGATGTTCTCCGGCTCGACCTCCAGCAGCGCGACGACACTGCCGCCGTAGGCGGCCTGCACCTCGATCATCCGGGACAGCAGCGGGTCGCGCGGGTCGATCAGGTCGTCGCCGAGGAGGACGGCGAAGGGCTGGTCGCCGACGTGCGGGGCGGCGCACAGCACGGCGTGGCCCAGGCCCCTGGGGTCGCCCTGGCGCACGTAGTGGATGGTGGCCAGGTCGGTGGACTCCTGGACCCGGGTGAGCCGGTCCTCGTCGCCCTTGCTCCGCAGCACCTCCTCCAACTCGTAGTTGCGGTCGAAGTGGTCCTCCAGGGGACGCTTGTTGCGGCCGGTGACCATGAGGACGTCGGGGAGCCCGGCGGTCACGGCCTCCTCCACCACATACTGGATCGCGGGCTTGTCGACGACAGGCAGCATCTCCTTGGGAGTCGCCTTCGTGGCCGGCAGGAACCTGGTACCGAGCCCGGCGGCCGGGACGACGGCCTTCGTGATCCGTGCACGTGAGGTAGTCATGTCAGCACCATATCCGTTGGCCGGACGCACAACCCGCAGGTCCGGCAGGCCCGCCGCGATCCACGGCCGGCCGTCCGCGGGCGGTCCCGCGGAAGGGGAGAAACGGGGAGAGGGAGCGATCACCATGGGTGAGGGCAGCGGCGGAGGCGGTACCGGGGAGGGCACCGCGGGAGGTGGCCGTGCCGGTGCCGCCGCGGACAAGCGCGCGCTGCGGCGCGCCCTGCTGGCGGCGCGGGCGGCGCTGCCCCAGGAGGAGCTGCGGCGGGCCGCCGGGGCGGTCGTCCGGCACGCCCTGGGGCTGGCCGAGCTGACCGGCGCGCGCGCCGTGGCGGCGTACGTCCCGGTCGGCCGCGAGCCGGGGGGCCCGGAGCTGCTGGACGCGCTGCGCGGGCGCGGCGTACGGGTGCTGCTGCCGGTGCTGCTGCCCGACGACGACCTGGACTGGGCGGTGTACGAGGGCCCCGGCTCCCTGGCGCGGGCCGGCCGGGGGCTGCTGGAGCCCACCGGCCCCCGGCTGGGCCCGGACGCGGTCACGGCGGCCGGTGCCGTACTGCTGCCGGGGCTGGCGGTGGACCGGCGCGGGACGCGGCTGGGACGGGGCGGCGGCAGCTACGACCGGGGGCTGGCCCGTGTCGAGTCCGCCGGTGCCGCCCCGGCCCGGGTGGTGCTGCTCCACTCCGGCGAGCTGCTGGCGGCCGAGGTGCCCGCCGAGCCCCACGACCGGCCGGTGCACGCCGCGGTGACCCCCGAGGGGGTGCACCGCTTCACGGCGTGACCCGGGCGTCCGCGTCCGGCCGGGGCTCGGGGACGAGGGCCGTCAGGGCTCGGGGGTGAGGGCCATCTTGTCCTCGGTGGCCTTCTCCACGGCTTCCTCGCCGAACGGCCAGTCCAGCATCTCGCCGTCGGCCCACAGGTCCGTCTGGTCGATGTAGTTCGAGTGGTAGGCGTGGCCGGAGGCGCCGGTGAGGTTGATCCAGCGGGACTCGTCGAGCCTGGCCATGTTGACCACCATGCGCATCGACGGCACCCAGACCACCTGGTAGCCGCCTGCCGCGTTCCAGCCGGTGGCGTTGACGGCCGCCTCGCCGCCGCCCAGGTTCCACGGGCCGCGGTTGAGCAGGTGCTGGACGAAGCCCGGGCCCTCGGTGCCCAGCGTCTGGTTCTTCAGCATCAGCCGGTGCAGGCGGCCCCAGCTCCAGGTGTCGATGTCCTTGCCGAGCTTGGTGGTGAGTTCCCAGCGGGCGTCCCGCAGGGCGTCGGCCAGCAGCTCGTCCCGGTCGCCCGCGCCGGTCTCGTACCGGCTGCCGGGGGTCCACCAGCCGCTGTCGGGCTTCTCCAGCAGGTTGTACACGACCTCGTACCAGCGGTCGCCGCCGTCCGGCTGTGCGGACTCCGGGGCCCGCATGCCGCACTCGCGGACGGTGCGGACGGTGCCGTCGAGGTCCTCGACGGGGCCGGAGTCGTCGGCCGGGCGGACGCGCAGGCACTCGCCCTCGACCCGGACCTCCTTGGGGAGCTTGTTGCCGAAGGAGAGCTTGAGGAGGTTGCGCCACACGCCGTTGAAGTAGGCGGCGGGGGCCGAGTCGGCGTCCTGGGTGTAGTCCCAGCCCTCCAGCAGTTCCTGGGCCTCGCGGACGTAGGGGTCCTTGACGTCGATCCTCAGCAGGTGGGGCACCAGGATCTTGGCTATCTCGCTGCTGTTGTCCAGCTGCATGGTGGCCATGTCCTCGGTGGAGACCCTGCCGCCCTCCTTGATCTTCGACTGGATGAGGTCCTCGATCCGCCGGCTGCGCGCGCCGTAGCCCCAGTCCTCGGTGAGCAGGTAGGGGTACTTCTCGGCGTCGACGACGGCCTGGTTGGCGGTGACGATGTAGCCGCGCTCGGGGTTGTACTCCCAGGGCAGTTCGTCCTGCGGGATGTAGCCGGTCCACTCGTGGTCCGGGTCCCAGCCGGGCGCCGGGTAGCGGCCGTCACCCTTGCCGCGGACCGGGATGCGGCCGGGGGCCTGGTAGCCGATGTTGCCCTCGGTGTCGGCGTAGAGCAGGTTCTGGGAGGGGACGGCGAAGTCGGCGGCGGCGGCGCGGAACTCCTCGAAGTCCCCCGCCCGGTTGAGCTTGAAGACGGCGTCCATGGTGTTGGACGGCTCCAGCGCGGTCCAGCGCAGCGCGACGGCGTAGCCCTTGCCGCGGTCGGGTGCCCGGTCGCCGACGGGGGCGTGGTCGCCGACGGTGCCCAGTTCCGCGCTGCGGTCGGAGACGATCGGGCCGTGGCGGGTGGAGCGGACGGTGATGGTGCGGTCCTTGCCGCCGGCGACCTTGATGGTCTCCTGGCGGGTCTCGTACGGGATCCGCTTTCCGTCGTAGACGTACTTGCCGTCCTCGATCTTCTCCAGGTACAGGTCGGTGACGTCGGCGCCGAGGTTGGTGAAGCCCCAGGAGATGTCCTGGTTGTGGCCGATTATCACGCCGGGCATGCCGGAGAAGGTGAAGCCCGCGACGTCGAAGGGGCAGGCCTCGCCGACCTCGTTGCAGTGCAGGCCCATCTGGTACCAGATGGAGGGCAGTTGCGGGGCCAGGTGCGGGTCGTTGGCCAGCAGGGGCTTGTCGGTGGTCGTGTGCTTGCCGTGGACGACCCAGGAGTTGGAGCCGATGCCGTTGCCGTTCGGGCCGAGCAGGGCGGGGAGCCGGTCGAGGACGTCGGAGAGACCGGTGAGCTGCGTCCGTACGCCGTCGGGGGATCCGGCGCCCTGGGTGCCGGTGCCGGTGCCGGTGCCGTCGGCGGATCCCTCCGTACCCTCGCCGGTGTCCCCGTCGGCCTCCCCGCCGGAAGGGGCCTCGCTCCCGGGGTCGAACGCCTCCTGGGCGGGGTCCACCGCGCCCTCCCGCACGATCGGCTTGTTCCGCTCGTACGGGTAGTCCGGGTACAGCTCCTCGATCTGCCGCTCCTCCAGCCGGCCGGCGAGGAGGGCGCGGTCGATCTCGTCCTGCATGTTGCCGCGCAGGTCCCAGGCCATGGCCTTGAGCCAGGCGACGGAGTCCACCGGCGTCCACTTCTGCGGCGTGTAGTCGTTGACGAAGCCGAGGGCGGCGTACTCCAGGGAGAGTTCCGCGCCGCCGCGCTCCGCGAGGTAGGAGTTGACCCCCTCCGAGTACGCCAGCAGGTACTCCTTCGTCGTCTTCGACAGCTTGCTCTCGTACTCCTCCTCCGCCACCTTCCGCCAGCCCAGGGTGCGCAGGAAGGCGTCGGTCTCGACCTGGTCCTCGCCGAACATCTCCGACAGCCGGCCGGCCGTCAGGTGCCGCCGCACGTCCATCTCCCAGAAGCGGTCCTGGGCGTGGACGTAGCCCTGGGCGCGGAAGAGGTCCTCGGCGCTGTCGGCGTAGAGCTGGGGTATGCCGTGGCCGTCGCGCTTGACGGTCACCGGGGCGGACAGGCCGTCCAGCTGGAGCGAACCGGTCGTCTGCGGGAAGGAGGCGCGGACGGTGTCCACGCCCCAGTACGTCCCGTAGCCGAGACCCGCCACGAGCAGCAGCACGACTGCGATCACGGAGAAACGGGCGCGTCGTGAGGTCTTCTTGGCGGGCATCGCTGTCCTTCGCGGGCAGGGTGGGACCAGGAGTGCTGGAGCAACCATAGGACGAGACGGGCCCCGGACCGGCAGGGAGCCCGGGCAACAAAGCCGCAACCTTCAAGCAATGGTAAATTGTTAGGCAGGCAAATGACTTTCGGCGGCCGGAGTCCGGCCGTTTCGTCCCCTGTGTCCGCTTCGCACGTCCGTCCCGCACGCCCGCTCCGGTACGCCCGCCCGTACGCACGGAAGGACCCGCCCTCTGACTGTCGACCGCCTCAACGAACTCATGCTGCTCGGCTCGCTCGTCCTGCTCGTCGCCGTCGCGGCGGTCCGACTCTCCTCGCGCACCGGCCTGCCCAGTCTGCTGATCTACCTGGGGCTCGGCATCGCCCTGGGGGAGAACGGGCTGGGCATCAGTTTCGACGACGCCGAACTGACCCAGGTACTCGGCTACGCCGCGCTCGTGGTGATCCTGTCCGAGGGCGGGCTGAGCACCAAGTGGCGCGACATCCGCCCGGTCGCCTCCTCCGCCGCCGTACTCGCCACCGTGGGGGTCTGCATCAGCGTCGCGGTCACCGCGGCGGGCGCCCACTACCTGGTGGGGCTGGACTGGCGGCTGGCACTGATCATGGGTTCGGTCGTCTCCTCGACCGACGCGGCGGCGGTCTTCTCGGTCCTGCGCCGGCTGCCGCTGCCCAGGCGGCTGGCCGGGACCCTGGAGGCGGAGTCCGGGTTCAACGATCCCCCGGTGGTCATCCTGGTCGTCGCCTTCTCGATGGCCGGGCCGGTGGACTCCTGGTACGTCCTCCTGGGGAACATCGCGCTGCAGCTGGCCATCGGCCTCGTGGCCGGGATCGTCGTCGGCAAGATCGGCGAGTACGGACTGCGGCACGTGGCCCTGCCGGCCTCGGGCCTGTACCCGATCGCGGTGCTGGCGCTGTGCGTCCTGGCGTACGCCGGGGGCACCCTCGCACAGGGCAGCGGCTTCCTGGCGACCTACATCTGCGGGATCGTCCTGGGCAACGCCAGGCTGCCGCACCGGCCGGCCACCCGCGGCTTCGCGGACGGCATGGCGTGGATGGCGCAGATCGGGCTGTTCGTCCTGCTCGGACTGCTGGCGACCCCGGCGGAGCTGCTGGACGACTTCGGGGCCGCCCTGGTCATCGGCCTGGTGCTGACCCTGGTGGCCCGGCCGGTGTCGGTCGTGCTGTGCACCCTGCCCTTCCGGCTGCCCTGGCGGGCACAGGCGCTGATGTCGTGGGCGGGGCTGCGCGGCGCCGTACCGATCATCCTGGCGACGATCCCCATGTCCTCCCCCGGGCGGGACAGCGACCGGATCTTCAACATCGTCTTCGTCCTGGTCGTCGTCTTCACCCTGATCCAGGGGCCGACCCTGCCCTGGGCCGCCCGGAAGCTGGGACTGGGCGGGAACGAGGAGGCGATGGACCTGGAGATCGAGTCGGCCCCGCTGGAGCGGCTGCGCGGCCATCTGATCTCGGTCGGCATCCCGCGGGGATCGCGGATGCACAACGTGGAGGTCGGCGAGCTCCGGCTGCCGAAAGGAGCCGCGGTCACCCTGGTCGTGCGGGGGGACAGCAGCTTCGTGCCGGGGCCGACGACCGTCCTGCGGTACGGCGACGAGTTGCTGGTGATCGCCACCGACGAGGTGCGCGAGGCCGCCGAGCGGCGGCTGATGGCCGTGGGGCGCGGCGGCAAGCTGGCGGGCTGGCTGGGATCGGCGGGCAGTACGGCGCTGGGGGGCTCCCGGCGCTGAGGCGCCCGGCCGCCCGTTCGTCTGTCTGTCTGCCCACCGCCCGCCTGCCCACCGGCGGGCGGTGGGTTAACCTGAAATCCGACTTCGTCCGACTTCCGGAGCTCCGACTCCGCCTGATGCAGGGCTGACGCGACCGCCCGGCCGTCCGGCAGCACGCCGCGCCCGCGGTTCCCGCGTGAGAGGACAGCCCTCGGCCGGCCCCGCGCGGCCGCCGTACGCCCGCCGTACGGCGCCCGGGGGCGCGCTACCAGGCGGCAGAAAGGTCAGGTCGTGACCACCACGGTCACTTCCTCGGTCAACCCTGAGCCGGATCCCCCCGGCACGTCCGACGGCTCCTCCCGGAGCCCCTCCCGCAGGGCCGGCTACCGGGAGCTGCTGCGCACCCCCGGCGCCTGGACGTTCCTGGTGCCCGGCTTCCTGGCCCGCCAGCCGTTCGCGATGCTGACCCTGGGCATCGTGCTGCTGGTCGAGGACACCACCGGCTCGTTCGGCGCGGCGGGCACGGTGTCCGCGACCGCCGGGGTCGCGATGGCCCTGTGTGCGCCGCGCGCCGGACGGCTCGCCGACCGTTTCGGCCAGCGCGCCGTCCTGCTGCCCGGCATCGCGCTGCACGCCGTCTCCGTCGCCCTGCTGACCTCGCTGGCCCTGTCCGGGGCCCCGCTGTGGGCGCTGCTGGTGACGGCCGTGCCGGCCGGCGCCTCGGTGCCGCAGGTCGGCCCGATGGTGCGGGCCCGCTGGGCGCACCTGCTGCGGGACCGCCCCGGGACGCTGCCGACGGCGGCGGCGCTGGAGTCGGTCACCGACGAGCTGACCTTCGTCCTCGGCCCGGTGCTGGCGACGGCGCTGTGCACCGGGGTGCATCCGGCCGCCGGGCTGGCCGCGGAGGGGGTCCTCACCGTCGTCGGCGGACTGCTCTTCGCGGCGCGGCGCCGTACCCAGCCCCCGGTCCAGCGCCGCGCCCGGGTCACCGCGGACAGCGGGGGTGCCGGGGGTGCCGCGGGCACCGGGACGGACGGCGGCCCGCACGCCTCGGCGCTGTCGGTGCCGGGCGTACGGGTGCTGATCGTCGCCTTCCTGGGCGTCGGCGCGGTGTTCGGCGGCATGCAGGTGTCACTGGCCGCCTACACCGAACACATCGGGCAGCCGGACCTCAACGGCGTGCTGTACGGGATCTTCGCGGCGGGCAACATGCTGGCCGGCCTCGGCTACGGGGCGCTGACCTGGCGGTCGTCCCCGCGACGGCGGCTGCTGGTCTCGTACGGGCTGCTGGTGCTGGCCACCGCGCCGCTGTGGGCGGTGGACTCGGTGGTGCCGCTGGCCGTTCTCGGGCTGCTGGCCGGCGCGGGCATCGGGCCGAGTCTGATCACGGGTTTCACGCTGGTGGAACGGCTGACCCCGCCGACCGTCCGCACCGAGGCGTTCACCTGGCTGACCGGGGCGGTCGCGCTGGGGCAGGCCGGGGCGGCCACGGCGGCCGGGCAGCTGGTGGACGGCTTCGGGACGAACGCCGGGTTCGCGGTGCCGCCGCTGGTCACCGCGCTCGCGCTGGTGATCGTCGCGGTGCTGCGCGGGCGGCTGGTCCCGGCGGCACCGGACACCCCGGTGGTGAAGGGACCGGTCCCCTCCCGCCCGTCCCGTCCGGGGCCCGTCCGGGACGGGCGGGAGGACTCCGGGCAGGACTCCGGACGGGGGACGCGGAGGGGGTGACGGCACGTGGCGAGGGTCACCGTCGGCCGTCCGCAGTGGACTAAGCCGCCGGAATGCTGCACCATGGTGCGTCGTTAGCACTCCACAGGTAAGAGTGCCAGGAGGAGCAAGTGCCGACCTATCAGTACCAGTGCACCGAGTGCGGCGAGGGCCTGGAAGCGGTTCAGAAGTTCACCGACGACGCGCTCACCGAGTGCCCGAGCTGCGAGGGACGCCTGAAGAAGGTGTTCTCGGCGGTCGGCATCGTCTTCAAGGGCTCCGGCTTCTACCGGAACGACAGCCGCAGCTCCTCGTCCGGCAGCTCGGCTTCGTCGTCGTCTTCGTCTTCCTCGGCTTCCTCGGCTTCGTCGTCGTCCTCGGCCGAGAAGAAAAGCGACAGCTCGTCGTCTTCTTCCTCGTCGTCGGGTTCGTCGTCGTCCTCGTCGTCGGGTTCGTCGGGCGGCTCGTCCTCCAAGGCGGGTTCGACGGCGGCCTGAGGCGGCGCGTCCCCACGACACGTCCGGCCCCCGGACGCATCCCGAACGCCACCGACCCCGCCGCGGCCCGGCGGGGTCTCCGGCGTGCCCGCCGGGCGGGCTAGGGTGACGGCCATGACTTCTCAGACAGGAAGCGCTCCGCAGGCGGAGATAGGCGTCATCGGCGGGTCCGGGTTCTACTCCTTCCTGGAGGACGTGACGGAGCTCACGGTGGAGACGCCCTACGGCCCACCGAGCGACTCCCTCTTCCTCGGCGAGGTCGCCGGGCGGCGCGTGGCCTTCCTGCCCCGGCACGGGCGCAAGCACCACCTGCCGCCGCACCGCGTCAACTACCGCGCCAACCTCTGGGCCCTGCGCTCGGCCGGTGTGCGCCAGGTGCTGGGGCCGTGCGCGGTGGGCGGTCTGCGCCCCGAGTACGGGCCGGGCACCCTGGTCGTCCCGGACCAGCTGGTGGACCGTACGAAGTCACGCGTCCAGACCTACTACGACGGCGAGGCACTGTCCGACGGCTCGGTGCCGAACGTGGTGCACCTGACCTTCGCCGACCCCTACTGCGGAGCGGGCCGTACGGCCGCGCTCGCGGCGGCCCGCGGCCGGGGGTGGGAGCCGGTGGACGGCGGCACGATGGTGGTGGTCGAGGGACCGCGCTTCTCGACCCGCGCGGAGTCGCGCTGGCACGCGGCACAGGGATGGTCCGTGGTCGGGATGACCGGGCACCCGGAGGCCGTCCTCGCCCGGGAACTCGCCCTGTGCTACACCTCGATCGCCCTGGTCACCGACCTGGACGCCGGTGCGGAGACGGGTGAGGGCGTCTCGCACGAGGAGGTGCTCGAAGTCTTCGCTCAGAACGTCGGACGGCTGCGCGAGGTGCTCTTCGACGTGGTGGCCGGACTGCCGGTGGAGCGGGAGTGCGGGTGCGCGGGCGCGCTGGACGGCATGGACCCGGGGATCGCGCTGCCGTAGGGACGGCCGGCGTGGAGCCGGCGTGGGGCCGCCGCGGGACGCGTCCTGCGTGGCGTGAGGGGCGTGTGCGGCCCGTGTGGGTGACGGAGTTGTCCACAGCCTGTGGGCTCTCCACAGGGCCCGGCGGACTCGCGCGGAACCGGCCATCGTGAGGGAGTTCCCTCTCCAAGGCGGTGACCGCGGTGTCCTCTTCCCCCTGCCCTTCTCTCCCTTCCGCCTCCCGGCGCTCTTCCTCCCAGCCGTCCTCCTGTCCGCCTCCTTCCTGTCCCGTGCCGGAGTTCGAGCCGGTGCGCGCCGGCCGCGGTCTCCTCGGGTCGCTGCGGACGGCGGGACGGGGCAGGCGCGCGGCGGCCGTCTCCCTCGCCGCGGCCGCCACGGTGGCCGTGGCCTGGATGCCGCGTGGCGGGCCCGGCGGGGAGCCGGCCCCGTCCGCGCTCGGGTCCGCCGCACAACGGGCGCCGGCACCCGCACCACCCGCACCGTCGGCAGCGGCCCGGTCCTCGCCCGGGCACGGCGGTGACACGGCGGCCGAGGTCGAGGCCCCGGTGCGGATTCCGGACGCCGCCGTGGTGCGACTGCTGCGGCCCGGCGACCGGGTGGACGTACTGGCCACCACCGTCGACGACACCACCGCGGGCGTCCCGGCCGGCCGTCCTGCCCGGACCGTCGCCCGGAACGTACGGGTGGCCGCCGTTCCCGGTCCCGGCCCGGACGGCTCCGGCTCCTCCGGTGCGTCCGGTCTCTCCGGTGCCTTTGGTGCCTCCGGCGAGGAAGCCGGGGCGCTGGTGGTGCTCTCGGTGCCACGGCCCGTGGCGGCCCGGCTCGCCGGGGCCGCCGCACACTCCCAACTGGCGGTGACCCTGTGCTGACCTGCGCCGACCGGCCGCTCCCGGGGCCCGCCCCGGACGGATCCCCGGATTGGACAACCGGCGCGGGGGTCATGCAGCGTGTGCTGCGTTCCGTCGGCGAGGGTCGGCGCGCATGTGCAGAGAGGCAGTCCGTTGAGCGAGAAGCAAGGCGTCCTGAACGGGTTCAAGGCCTTCCTGATGCGGGGCAACGTGGTCGACCTGGCCGTTGCCGTCGTCATCGGAGCGGCCTTCACCAAGATCGTGAACTCGGTCGTGGAGGGCGTCATCAACCCGGTGGTGGGCTCCATCGGGCCCAAGGACCTCGACCGCTACCACTCCTGCCTCCAGGGCCCGTGCGAGATCGACGAGTCGACGGGCGCGGTCATCAACGGCATCACGATCAAGTGGGGCACGGTGCTGAGCGCCTCCCTGACCTTCCTGATCACCGCGGCGGTCGTGTACTTCCTCATGATCGTGCCCATGAACAAGCTCAAGAAGCGGCTGGACGCCCTGGACACCGAGGAGGCGGCGGAGATGGCCGCGACACCCGCTCAGAAGAGCGAGGTGGAGCTGCTCGCCGAGATCCGCGACACCCTGGTCGCCCTCCGCGCCGAGCAGGGCCCGGCGGCGGGTGCGGCCGGGCTGGGCCCGCAGCGCGGTGCCCCCGGCGGCCCGGGATTCACCGGCGGCGAGGGCACCGGCCGGGCGTAGTCCCGGACACACCCCGCCGTCCACCCGCGCCCGCACTCGTGCTCGAGCCCGCGCTCGCGCTCGTGCCTCACAGGTGGTGCGGGGGCTTCTCCTCCAGGAAACGGGCCAGGTCGGCCGCGTCGCCACCCGCCGTGTCCGCCCGTTCGCCCCAGCCCCGGTCGCCCCAGCCCCGGTCGGTGTCGTCGTTCGACGGCCGGCTCAGCGGGTCGGTGAAGTCCAGTGCGGAAGCCGGGTCCGCCGGGGCACGGTGCCCGGGGCCGGGAGTGGCGGGGGTGTTCATGCCCCCAGGGTACGGCGGCCCCGGCCCGCCGCCCCGGGAGCGTCGCGGCAGCCGCCTCCGGGGCCGTACCGGGGACCATGGCCCGTATGAACAGCACGGACAGCACGGACGGCACGGACGGCACGGACGGCATGGGCGGCACGGACGGCACGGGGTCCGCGGAGGCCATGGGCCCCCTGGACGCACTGACGGACGTAACGGGGCTGCGGGTCGGCCATGCCCGCTACCGGGGCGACGGCCGGCTGACGGGTACGACGGTGGTTCTCGCGCCGGAGGGCGGGGCGGTGGCCGCGGTGGACGTCCGGGGCGGCGGCCCCGGCACCCGGGAGACCGACGCCCTCGACCCCCGCAATCTGGTGCAGCGCGTCGACGCCCTGGTGCTGACCGGCGGCAGCGCGTTCGGGCTGGATGCGGCCTGCGGGGTCGTGGACTGGCTGGCGGAACGGGGCCGCGGCTTCCGGGTCGGCCCCGAACCGGAGCAGGTGGTGCCGGTGGTTCCGGCCGCGTGCCTCTTCGACCTCGGCCGCGGCGGCTCCTGGCGGGCCCGCCCCGACGCCGCGCTCGGCCGCGAGGCGGCCGGGGCCGCCGACCGTACGGCTCCCGGGAGCCCGGTGCCCCAGGGCTGTGTCGGCGCCGGAACGGGAGCGGTGGCGGGTGGCCTCAAGGGCGGAGTGGGCACCGCGAGCACGGTCCTGCCCTCGGGTACGACCGTGGGCGCGCTGGTCGTGGTCAACGCCGCGGGTTCGGTGCTCGACCCGGCGACGGGTGCGCTCTACGGCGAGCTGTACGGCGGCGGGCGTCCGGCCTTCCCTTCCGCGGCCGAGCACGCCGAGGCGCTGCGCAGGCTGGCAGCCGCCCGGCAGGAGTCCGAGCGCCGTACGGCCGCCTCCGTACGCGCGCCGCTCAACACCACCCTGGCCGTGGTGGCCACCGACGCCGCGCTCTCCCGTGCCCAGGCGCACAAGCTGGCGGGCACCTCCCACGACGGGCTGGCCCGTGCGGTCCGCCCGGTCCATCTGCTCACCGACGGCGACACCGTGTTCGCCCTGGCCACCGGGGCCCGGCCGACGGCCGTACGGGAGGCCGCCGACGGCCCCGCCGCCGGAGGGCCCACCGGGGAGCCCGCCGGGGGCCCCACCGGGTTCGAGGCCGTCGAGGAGTTCAACGCCGTGCTGGCCGCCGGGGCCGACACCCTGACACGGGCGGTGGTGAAGGCGGTGCTGGCCGCGGAGGGCGTGGACGGCCCGGGCGGGGTGTTCCCCGCCTACCGCGATCTCTACAGCCGCCCCCGCCCCCGCTCCTGAGCCGTCCCTCCGGGATCCCCCCGGCACCGGAGGCGGCATCCCACGGGCGCGGCAGAGCCCCGGTCACTCGGGGAGTGCCGGGGCTCTGGCCGTGCGGGTCGTGCTGGTCGGATGCGGGTCTTCCGCCGGGGTGTCTCGGGGGCCGGGGCCGCGCGGCACGGTGCGTTCCGCCGTGCCCCGCCCCGTCACGCCGCCGCGTCGAAGCCCGTGTCACGAGCCATCTTCTTCAGTTCCAGCAGGGCGTGCTTCTCGATCTGGCGAATGCGTTCCCGCGTCAGGCCGTGCTGCTTGCCGACCTCCGTCAGCGTGCGCTCGCGCCCATCCTCGATGCCGTAGCGCGCGCGGATGATGGAGGCGGTGCGGTCGTCCAGGCGCCCGATCATTTCCTCCAGCTCCTCACGCCGCAGCATCACGAGCACGGAGTCCTCCGGCGAGGTCGCGGAGGTGTCCTCCAGCAGGTCGCCGAACTGCGTCTCGCCCTCGTCGTCCACGGACATGTTGAGGCTGACCGGGTCGCGCGCCCAGTCGAGCACGTCCGTGACGCGCTCGGCCGTCGAGCCCAGCTCCTCGGCGATCTCGGCGGGCTCGGGGTCGCGCCCGTGCTCGCGGTTGAACTCCCGCTGCACACGGCGGATCCGGCCCAGCTCCTCCACCAGGTGGACGGGCAGCCGGATCGTGCGCGACTGGTCGGCGATCGACCGTGTGATGGCCTGCCGGATCCACCATGTCGCGTAGGTGGAGAACTTGAAGCCCTTGCGGTAGTCGAACTTCTCGACCGCCCGCACCAGGCCCGCGTTCCCCTCCTGGATCAGGTCCAGCAGCGGCAGTCCGCTGCGGGGGTAGCGCCGTGCGACGGCGACGACCAGACGCAGGTTGGAGCGGATGAAGACGTCCTTGGCACGCTCGCCCTCGGCGACGATCGCCGCCAGCTCCTCCCGGCGCGCGGTCGCGCTCGGCGAGTCCTCCGAGACGGGCTCGACCTCGCCGTCGAGGATCTGCTGGGCGTACACACCCGCCTCTATCGCGAGCGAGAGCTCGACCTCCTTGGCCGCGTCCAGCAGCGGAGTGCGGGCGATCTCGTCGAGGTACATGCCGACCAGGTCCCGGTCCGCGACATCCCCCGAGGACGAGGTACGAGCAGTGCGTGCCTCGCCAGAGCCCTTGCTATCGGCCTGACGACGGGCGACGGCACGGGTTGCCATACGTACTCCCTTACGAGTGGTCTACAACTGGTCGGTGGCGGTTCCGGCCACCCGGCGTCTTCTCAACCGGGTGCCCGCTTCGCTGGAAACAACGACTTCAATCCGGACAGAATTCCCAAGCCGCCCATCGACTTTGTCGATCTTGCGGTATCCTGCGCCGCCGCACGAAGGGGGAGCCTTGTGACGGGGAACGGAGAAGTGCAGGTCAGGGCGGGTGGAGAGGAGGACCTCCCGGAGCTGACCGAGATCTACAACCACTACGTCCGTGAGACACCCATCACATTCGACACCGTTCCCCTCACCGCGGCGGACAGACGTCCCTGGCTGCTCTCCCACCCGATAGACGGCCCGCACCGCCTCCAGGTTGCCCGGGACACGGGGACGGGCCGGGTGCTCGGCTACGCCACCAGCGGCCCGCTCCGCCCCAAGCCCGCCTACTCCACCTCGGTCGAGACCAGCGTCTACCTCTCCCCCACCGCCCGCGGCCGGGGCATCGGCACCCTGCTCTACAAGCACCTCTTCGAGGCCCTGTCCGGCGAGGACGTCCACCGCGCCTACGCGGGCATCGCCCAGCCCAACCCGGCCTCCGTACGCCTCCACACCCGTTTCGGCTTCCGCCACATCGGCACCTACGGGGAGGTGGGCCGGAAGTTCGGCCGGTTCTGGGACGTCGCCTGGTACGAGAAGCCGCTGGACTCCTGACCGCCTGCCACTGCGTCGCCCGCCCCGTCCGGACGCCCGGCACACACCGGCCCCCACCGCGAACACCCCCGTCGTCCGCGGTGGGGGCCGGTCACCGGGACGCGGCGTACGCACGCGCTCCCGGCCGTCTCCCGCAGGGCCGTCTCCGGTCGCTCCGGTCAGTCCTCCCGCCGCAGCGCCTCCAGGGTCGCCGCCCGCCCGGGGAGCCGGGACTCCGCCGGGGCACGCAGCCCGTCGAGGTAGATCTGCAACTGCCGGCCGGAGAACCGCTCCAGCCGCGCGCAGTCCGCGCCGGGCAGCGGCCGGGTGAGCTGCCCCACGGCCATCAGCAGATCGCCGGTGTCGGCGTCCGCGCGGAGGCGTCCGGCCCGCCGCGCCCGGTCGAGGAGTTCCCCGACCGCCCCCTCCAGCCGGCGCCGGGCGGCCAGCAGCCGGGGCTCCTCGCTGTCGAAGTCCGCGTCCAGCATCGGGCAGAGGGCACCGACGCGCTCCTGCGCCGCCCCGGTGACGAAGCGGTGCAGCGCCTCGAAGGGATCGTCTCCCCCGCCGCTCGGGCCGCACTCCGCCAGGGCCGCCCGCGCCCGGTCCGTGATCCGCTCCACCACGGCGAGCACGACCTCGTGCGCGAGTGTCTCCCGGTCCGGGAAGTGCCGGTAGAGGGTGGCGTTGCCGACGCCCGCGCGCCGGGCGATGTCGTCGAGCGACGCGTCGGAGCCGTAGCGGGCGAACGCCTGGCCGGCTGCGGCGACGATCCGCTCCCGGTTGCGGACCGCGTCCGCGCGCCGGGGCGGGACGGTGCCGCGCGGGGCGGTGGTGCCGGTGGCCGCCATGCCGTCCCCTCTCGCGGACTCCCGGGGAGCGGGCTCCCGTCGGAATAGGTAACGTCGCAAACGGGGATCGCCTCCCCGGTTGTTCCACATCACCACTGTGACCCGCGTCACATTTCGAGGTGCCCCCGTCCACGGACCACCGGCCCGGCTCCCGGCACTTGTCCACACCCCTGGCCGCCGGCTCGGCACGCTGCGACGATGTGCCCGCCACAGCCCCGACGACAACCCCACAGCCCGTACGCCACCCACCCTCCCGTGTGAGGAGAGCCCCGAATGCAGCAGCCCGTGCCACCCTCCCGCAGACAGGCCCTCGCCACCGGTCTGCTCGGCGCCACCGCGGCCCTGACCGCCTCCACCGCCCTGGCCTCCCCGGCAGGTGCCGCCCGCGCCGACCGTTCCCGGGGCGTACGGGCCAGGGCGCGGGCCGTCCTGCGCCGCATGTCGCTGGAGGAGAAGGTCGGGCAGTTGTTCGTCGTCGAGGTGTACGGCCGGTCCGCCGACGAGCCCGCCGCGGGCAACCGCGCCCTGTACGGCGTGGACACCCCCGCCGAGGTGATCGCCAAGTACCTGCCCGGCGGCGTCATCTACTTCGACGCCCGGCGCGGCCCCGACAACGTCTCCGACCCGCGCCGGACCGCCCGCCTCTCCAACGGGCTCCAGCGCGCCGCCCGCACCCGCGGCGCCCGCGTACCGCTGCTGATCTCCGTCGACCAGGAGGGCGGCAGCGTCGTCTACCGGCTCACCGAGCCCGCCACCCTGCTGCCCGGGAACATGGCGCTGGCGGCCGGCCGCTCGGCGGCCGACACCCGGCGCTCGGCCGAGATCCTCGCCCGGGAGCTGGCCGCGCTGGGCATCACCCAGAACTACGCGCCCGTCGCCGATGTCAACGTCAACCCCGCCAACCCGGTCATCGGCGTCCGCTCCTTCGGCTCCGACCCCGGGCTGTGCGCGGAGCTGACCACCGCCTCCGTACGCGGCCACCACCGCGGCGGGGCCGCCTCCGCCGCCAAGCACTTCCCCGGCCACGGCGACACCGACACCGACAGCCACACCGGACTGCCGCGCATCGACCACACCCGCGAGGAACTGGACCGCATCGACCTGCCGCCCTTCCGGGCCGCCGTCGCCGCCGGGGTCGACACGATCATGACCGCCCACATCGTGGTCCCGGCCCTGGACCCGTCGGGCGTCCCGGCCACCATGTCGCACCCGATCGTCACCGGCCTGCTCCGCGAGGAGCTGGGTTTCGACGGCCTGGTCGTCACCGACGCCCTGGACATGCGCGGCGCCGCCGGCCAGTTCCCACCGGACGTGGCCCCGGTCCGGGCCCTGCGGGCGGGCTGCGACCAGCTTGTCCTCGCCCCCGAGCTGGACACCGCCCACGGCGCCGTCCTGGCCGCCGTCCGCGGCGGCGAGATCCCCCTCTCCCGGCTGGACGCCTCGGTGGAGCGCATCCTGGTCCACAAGATCCGCCGCGGCCTCCTGGCCCATCCGTACGTGGACGAGGAGCGCGCCGTCCGCACCGTCGGCAACGCCCGCCACCGCGCCGACGCACAGGCGATCACCGACCGGACGATCACCCTCGTCCGGAACCACGGCGGCCTCCTCCCCCTCTCCCCCGCCGCCCGCTCGGTGCTGGTCACCGGCTGGGGCACCGGGACCACCCGCGCCCTGGCCGACGCCGTCGCCGACCGCCCCGGCCAGACCGCCACCGTCCTGGAGACGGCAGCCGTCCCGACCGACTCCCTCATCGCCGAGGCCGTCTCCGCCGCCGCGGAACACGACGTGGTGCTCGTCTCCGTCAACGCCGCCGCGGCCGGCTCCGAGCAGGGCGCCGCCCAGGCCGCGCTGGTCCGGGCCCTGACGGACACCGGCCGCCCGGTCGTCGCGCTCGCCGTCCGCAATCCGTACGACATCCGCCGCTTCCCCGGCGTCCCCGCCTACCTGGCCACCTACTCCTACGGCATCCCCTCCCTCCGCGCCGCCGTCCGCGCCCTCTACGGCGACCTCTCCCCCACAGGGAAGCTCCCGGTCACCATCCCCACCCTCGACGCCACCGGCACCCTCCACCCCTTCGGCCACGGCCTGACGTACTGACCCCGCCCGTCCGACCGTCCGCCCGTCCGACCGATCCCCGAAGCACCGCCAACGCGTTCGGCACGCCCCGCCCCGATCCGCTAACCTGTCTGCGCACGCCTTCGTAGCTCAGGGGATAGAGCACCGCTCTCCTAAAGCGGGTGTCGCAGGTTCGAATCCTGCCGGGGGCACCAGCCGAAGGGCCGGTTCGAGGGTTTGCTCCCCCGAACCGGCCCTGTTGCGTGCTCGCGTCCGTGCCGGGCTCGCACCACCGAGTCCGTCGTGATTCCACCGATCCGGCTCCCTGGCATCAGCCCTCGTGAGGCGCCTTCGGGCGGGTGACCGGTACCACGGTGAGGAGTTCGTCCAGCCCTTTGAAGTCATCGGGGTTGGTGGTGAAGAGGGGAAGGCCCTCGGCCACGGCAATGGCGGCGATCATCAGGTCGGCCACCCGGCGACGCGGCTTGCGGCCCGCGCTGATCACCGCGGCGCAGATGCGGCCGTAGGCGCGGGCCGCTTCCGCGTCGAAGGGGATGGGATCGAACTCGTTCTCGGCGCGCTGGAGAACGTCGAGCCTGCGGGCGCGTTCGGCGTGTTCGTCGTAGCCGCTCTGTTCGTCGTTGCGGCGGACCTCGTGCGGACCGGCGGACAGCTCGGCCAGGGTGACGGCGGTGATCGCCATTTCGTCCGGCAGTTCCTCGGGAGCCACCCACCGGCGCAGAATCATGATGTTGGTGTCGAGGAGGCCCTGGGCGTACGCCGAGCGGTCAGCGGACATAGGGATCGTCCGGGTAGGTCTCGGCCGTGGCGGCCTGGTCGGCGCGGAACGTGTCGAGGTCGATGCCGGGAGCGCTCCTGGACATCGCGGTGAACTCCTGACGGGGAACGAACCGGCGGCGTCGCCGCAGAGGAACGAGCTGACCGATCGGATGTCCGTCCCGGGTGACGGTGAACGACTGGCCGCCCTGTATGGCGTCCATGATCTCTCGGGACCGGTTGCGCAGATCCCGTTGGGTGATTTCGGGCTGAATACTCACACTCTTCACGGTAGCACCCGGTGCTACCTGGTGGCATCGGGTGCTGACAGCTTGCGCCGACAAGCCTTCGGCCGTGAGCGCGGCGATCGGCCGCGCAGACCAGCCAGTCGCCAAGGACAACCTGAACCACTCCGGCTACGCGCGCACTGCATCGGCGCGGCCCGGGCCTGGTGTCGAGCAGGCAGATCACTCGGTGCCCGGCTGCTCGTCGCAGGAGCGGGCGCCGAACTCCAGCCCTTCGAAGGGAGCGGAGAGCAGGAACTCCTCGAAGCCGTCATTGCCCGGCGTCACCCGGCGGTGGGGTATCTCGGACAGCGCCTCGATCTCCGTGTCGGCAAGTTCCGTGTCGAAGCGCCGACGCCGACCCTCGGGCAAGGACTCCCGGATGTCACGGATGGTCCGCAGCGGATGCGACGACCGGAACGGCGGGCGGGCCCGCCGCTGGGAGCTGTGGTCACCGGCATTCCCTCCCGTACCTGTTGATCTCGACCGGCAGCCCGACCTGTCGGCCGGAAGCTCCAGGACCTCCCAGGTCAGGTCCGCCGGCGGAACGGAGCGAGCGTGGCGCGGACGAGATCGGCGGCACCCCAGTCGGGGTCGAACTGGGCGATCACGGCCAGGTGCTGGCGGAGCTGGAGGATCGGCATGCGTTCGCGCCAGTCGCGGTCGAGCCCGGTCAGCTCGGCGTACAACTCGAACAGCACATGCGCCTCGGGCGGCGGTGCCGTGGTCCACACGTGGGCCAGGTCGACCTCGGCCCATGTGTACGACACGGCCGGGTCGATCAGTGCGGGTCGCCCGTCGGGGGTGGCCATGACGTTCAGGGCCCACAGGTCACCGTGCGTCAGGCACGCGGGTCTGACCGGCAGCAGCTCGGGCAGCCGGTCGCACAGTCGCTCCAGGGCCGCCCGGTCCGCGCTGTCCAGCGCCTCCTCGACACGGGGCTCGCCCAGCCAGCGCAGCAGGCGGTGCCGGGCGAAGAACTCGAACCCGTCGTCCTCCCAGGTGTTGACCTGCCGGCGACGGCCCAGCCAGTTGTCCCGGTGCCACCCGAACCGGGGGTGCCGCGTGGTGGTGTGCAGGTGTGCGAGCACATGCGCGAGCCGCTCCCAGAAGGCTTCGGTACGCGGCCGGGGCCGCAGTACGGACAGCACGAGCAGGTCGCGGTCCGCGAGGACGACGTCGGGCGTGGCGACGCCGCCCGCCTCGCGCAGCACGGTGAGCCCCTCGGCCTCCGCGGCGAAAACGGCACCCGGCGACGGCTCGCCGAACGCCTTGGCGAACACCGATGTGCCGTCACCGCGGCGTGCGAACCCCGCGGTCGCGGCGAGCCCTCCGGTGGCCGGCTCGACCGCGACGACGTCGTGCAGACCGGCCGCGTGCAGGCGGGAGAGCAGGAGGGACGTCGGTTCTGTCACGGGCGTGCTCCTCTGTGCCGGTGTGCCGGTGTCCGTCGATGGCCTGTGAGGCGGGTGCCGCGGGCTCGCGTCCTGCCCGCCGCGCAGGGCGGGCGGAGTGGCCGTCTCCCGCGGGCAGCCCCCGCCGGAGCGGATCCAGCACACACGGGGAACCGTGCGACACCCCGGCCGGCGTCCGCCCGCGTCGATCCGGTCTTCGCCCCCGTGGCCGAGGGAGACGCCGTGGCCGTGGCTCCACGGACCGACGAGGCCCGGACGGCATCATATCTGTACCCGCGGGAAGAGAATTCGGTGAAATGTGCGGGCAGTTTCGCTGCGACAACAGGCGGAGCAAATTCATTGAGCGCGCACAGACCGCCGCAACGTGCTACTGTCGATCTCAGTTGCAGTTGTGGTTCCCGAATTCCAGTTTCCTCCCGGTCGGCTTCTGCGCCACTGGGAGTGTTTTTTGGCACCGGTCTTCTTCCGGCGGGGTGATCATCGCGGCGACACGGCGTCCGTACAGTGCGGACGCCGACTCACTGCCCCGAAGGAGCAAGACATGGCTACTGGCACCGTGAAGTGGTTCAACGCGGAAAAGGGATTCGGCTTCATCGAGCAGGACGGTGGCGGCGCCGACGTGTTCGCCCACTACTCGAACATCGCCGCCCAGGGCTTCCGCGAGCTGCTCGAAGGCCAGAAGGTGAGCTTCGACATCGCGCAGGGACAGAAGGGTCCGACGGCCGAGAACATCGTCACCGCCTGACACCGGCGCACACTTCGCAGCAGGGGCCCGCATCCTTCGGGGTGCGGGCCCCTGCTGCATGCGCTTCCCACGGTGGCCCCGCCTGCGGGACGACGCCGGGAGGACTGCGGGAAACCCGCGGCCCCACCCACCCGGACTCCCTCCGGGAAAACCCGCTCGGCGCCTCTCGACCGCGCCGTGACACACGATTCAATTCTTCATTCCACCCGGCCTGTTCTTGCAATTCTCCGTGCCGCTTCCCGCTGCGAGAATTCCTTGATACGCGCCGCATCGAGGAAGGTTCCGCATGGACCGCATACGCTCGAACAACCGGTTCGGCTCATCGGCCCCGCGCCGCTCCGGCAGGCCGGTCCGTTCCCACGGCCGCGCCCGCCGCCCCGCCGCGCTCCAGGGCGAGTTCGCCCTCCCGGAGACGGTCACCCCGGCGCTGCCCGCCGTCGCGAGCTTCGCCGATCTCGGCATGCCCGCGGAACTGCTGGCCGCACTCGGCGCGCAGGGCCTGACCACACCGTTCCCGATCCAGGCCGCGACGCTGCCGAACTCCCTCGCCGGCCGCGACGTCCTCGGCCGGGGGCGCACCGGTTCCGGCAAGACCCTCGCCTTCGGACTGGCGCTGCTGGCCCGTACGGCCGGACGGCGCGCCGAGCCCCGGCAGCCGCTGGGGCTGGTCCTCGTACCGACGCGTGAGCTGGCGCAGCAGGTCACCGAGGCACTCGCGCCGTACGCCCGCTCGGTGCGGCTGCGCCTGACCACGGTCGTGGGAGGGATGCCGATCGGCAGGCAGGCCGGCGCGCTGCGCGGCGGTGCCGAGGTCGTCGTCGCCACCCCCGGGCGCCTCAGGGATCTCGTCGAACGCGGCGACTGCCGGCTGGACCAGGTCTCCGTCACCGTCCTCGACGAAGCGGACCAGATGGCCGACATGGGCTTCATGCCGCAGGTCACCGCCCTGCTCGACCAGGTACGCCCGCAGGGCCAGCGCATGCTGTTCTCCGCCACCCTCGACCGCAACGTCGATCTGCTCGTGCGCCGCTACCTGAGCGACCCCGTCGTGCACTCCGTCGACCCGTCGGCCGGTGCGGTCACGACGATGGAGCACCATGTGCTCCACGTCCACAGCGCCGACAAGCACGCGGCCACCACCGAGATCGCCGCACGCGACGGCCGAGTGATCATGTTCCTGGACACCAAGCACGCCGTCGACCGCCTCACCCGGCACCTCCTGAGCAGCGGGGTACGGGCCGCCGCCCTGCACGGGGGCAAGTCCCAGCCGCAGCGCACCCGTACGCTGACGCAGTTCCGGAGCGGGCACGTCAACGTGCTGGTGGCGACCAACGTCGCCGCGCGCGGCATCCACGTCGACAGTCTCGGCCTCGTCGTCAACGTCGATCCTCCGACCGACCACAAGGACTACCTCCACCGCGGTGGCCGGACGGCCCGCGCGGGCGAGTCCGGCAGCGTCGTCACCCTCGTCACCCCGGACCAGCACCGCGCCATGACCCGCCTCATGGCGACGGCCGGCATCGTCCCGCAGACCACCCGGGTCCGCGCCGGTGCGGAGGCCCTGCAGCGCATCACCGGTGCCCGGGCGCCCTCCGGCGTGCCGGTCGTCATCACCGCACCGGTAGCCGAACGCTCCGGGCGCGGTGCCACCTCACGCGGTCGGCGCCACCCGGCCGCGGCGGCCCGGCGCGCGTCCGCACGGCGGTCCGTCTCCGGTGCGGCCGCCTAGCACCGGAACCGCTCCGACCGGGGGACCGGTCCCTCTCCCCCCTCCCCCTCCCCTCTCCTTCCGCTCCTCTGTGAGGCATCATGCGCTGTGTAATCGCCCGCTTTCCGTTCGAGCTCACCAAGGGTGGCGTGCTGACGTCGATGAAGGGCGTCAAGCCCGAGCCGGTCACCGGCGAGTCCGTGATCATCGGGCGCCGCCACTACCCCGCCAAGCAGGTCGGTCAGGTCATCACCCACCAGGACCGCCGCGATTTCAGCAGCGACGAGGTGCTCAGGGCGATGGCCCGGCTCGGCTTCACCTGCCGCACCGCCCCCAGGGCCGCGGTCGCGACGATCGTCGATCCGCTCCAGCGGGCTTCCGCGATGCTCGGCGCCCCGGCTCCCGGTGGCTCGCGGGACGGGCGGGAGCCCGCATCAGGACAGCGATGACAGCAGTGACAGCAGTGAAGTGACGACAGCGGTGCGGGCGGTGCGGGCGGGGGCGACCACAGTCCTGGGCGCTCCCGCCGCGGACACCGCGGGAGCCGCGGTACGCCCGGTCGGCACACCGCTCGCGGGCCGAGCGGTGTGCCGGCTGCCGTCCCCGTGAGGACGCGGGTCAGGCGTCCGCCTTGTGGCCGGAGCCGACACCACCGCGTCGCAGTTCCTCGTTGATGCGCTGGGCCTCTTCGAGCTGGTCTTCCAGGATGATGATGCGGCAGGCCGCCTCGATGCCGGTGCCCTGGTCGACCAGTTCACGGGCGCGGGCGGCGATCCGCAGTTGGTAGCGGGAGTAGCGGCGGTGGCCGCCCTCGGAGCGCAGCGGCGTGATCAGCCGGGCTTCCCCGAGCGCCCGCAGGAAGGCGGGCGTGGTGCCGAGCATCTCCGCCGCCCGTCCCATGGTGTAGGCGGGGTAGTCGTCGTCGTCGATTCGGTCGAGCGGTGTGCCTGCGGTCATCTGCACCTCTGATCGGGGAACGCGTCAAGGGGGCCTTGGTGCCGTACGGCACCAAGGCCCCGAGGGATTTGTAACACCATCGACCGGCTACTGCGACGCCGGCCTTCTGCTTCCGCACCGGCCCCCGGCGGGGGGCGGAGAGTGCGGGGATCGCGGATGCGTGACCGTGGGACCACCTTCCGTTCCGGGGCCTGCGGTACCCGGGCGAACCGTTCTCACCCGGGCGATCCTGATGGCGTCCTCCTCCTTCTCTCTTCCTTCTGACAAACCTCTTGGTACTGCGGATCCTGCGTACTGCCGGCGGCCCTGTCTTAAGGCCACCAGGCCCGGCGATCAGCGGGGGGACCCCAAAACCTGCTCCGGCCCCGCCACTCCACCGCCGTGCCACAACCTCGTGTACCGCATGCGGGCAGTTCGTCTCTGCCACGCCTCACTCACTTCCTGGCTACAGCAAACACACTAGCCCTGCTGCGGAAGCATGTCTACATCAGCCACTGCAGGTTTCAGTCCATGCGAGTGAAAGGTTCCGCGCCGGTACCCGTCTGCCGCAGCCGTCCGCCTCCGGCCGGGGCACCGGGTCACCCGCCCGGCCGAGCCGTAGGGTTCCCCGCATGGTGACTGCGACTGTCCGCGAGTGGCACGACGAGGAGGGGTGGGGCGTGCTCGACTGCCCCGAGACCCCCGGCGGATGCTGGGGCCACTTCTCCGACATCAGGATGGCCGGATTCCGCACGCTCTCCCCCGGACAGCACGTGGACCTCGTCTGGGAGGCCCCCGGCTTCCAGCAGGACGGATACGACTACCGCGCGGTGAGCATCACGCCCCGGCCCGCCTGACCTCCGCCGCCGTCGCCGGCGGTGACGCGCGCCGGCGGCCGGACCGGCCCGGGCACCGCCCACCGCCGCGCGCCCGGTGAACGGGCCGCCGGCCGTCTCCGGAGATCTCCGCACGCACCGGCCTCATGCACCGGCCGCATGCACCGACCGCATGGATCGCGCGAGAACTGTGCATTTGTGCCATGTTCCCCGGTCGCCTTGAATGCCGGGAGCGGTGTGCGGGGCGCCGGAACCGGCCGCGCCGTCCCCTTCCCCGGCCTCGCCCTGGTCTGGAACCCGTGGCTCTACGACAACCACCTCCGGACCTGGCTGCGCACCGTCCTCACCGAGGCCGCCGCCACCCTGCCCTCGCACTGACGGCGCGGGCCGCTACGGCCGGACGGATGCCACCGCCATGCCCGGCCCCGGCACACCTGGCGTCCCACCATCCCGGCCACCTCGTACGACTCCAGCTACAAGAAGCCCCCCTGCACAAACAGCGGTGTGCCGGAGACGAGCCTGCCGAGATGTCCGGCCGCGCCGGCTCCGCCCTCCCCCGGAAGCATGTCCTGCTTTCCCCATGACAGCCACTGTCAGTGGCCGCTGCGACGATCGCCGCACGTCAACACGAGGAGAACACCATGGGAGCCTGGGACGTCGGTCCTTTCGAGAACGACATGGCCGCGGACTTCGCCCACACCCTGGACGAGACGGCCCCGGACAAGCGCGAGAGCCTCGTGCGCTCGACGCTCGGCCGAGCCGTCCAGGCCCGCGACTACCTCGAGAGCTCGGAGGGCGAGAAGGCTGTCGCAGCCGCCGCGCTCGTCGCGGCGCAGTGCCCGGGCGGTGAGGCGATCAGCACCGGCTACGGGCCCAAGCAGGCCCTTCCCGCTTTCGCCGGCGATCTCCGGCCGCTCGCCGTCGAAGCCCTCGACCGGGTGGTCGCCGAGGATTCCGAACTCGCCGAACTCTGGGACGAGGCGCACAGCAGCCCGAAGTGGCAGCAGGGCATCGGCCGCCTTCGCGCCGTCCTCGCACCTGAGTCCGGCCCCCGGGAAGAAGCACCGTCCGGCGTTTGACCGGCAACCCGGTACTACGGACCACGGGACTTGAGCGGACCCCGATCCCGCGGAGAAGACCGGCCGCGTCCCGGCGCCGTGCCGGGCGCCGGAGCGCCTACGGCCGGACGGTCCCGTGGTCCGCGTCGAAGGTGTCGCCGGTCAGTTTCGTCTTGGCGAAGCTGATCAGCGAGGAGATCTTGCCGCCGGGGGTGTCCCAGTATTCGGCGCGCTCCACGTCGACGCGGATGAGTACCGCGTCCGGGTTGTCGGGGCCGCCGGGCAGCCACGCCTCGGCGAAGGTGTTCCACAGCTCCTTGAGCTTGGCCTGGTCGCGGACGAGCTCCGCGCGCCCGGTCATCGCCACCCAGGAGTCCCGGGAGGAGAAGGTCAGCGACACCCGCGGGTCCGTCCCGAGCTCGCGGACGTGGCGGGTGTCCTGGGCGGTGATGAACCACAGTTCGGCGCTCGGCTCGACCTCCTGGCGGGCCATGGGGAAGCTGTGCGGCCCTTCCAGCCCGAAGGTGGTCATCATCGCGATGGGCATGTCCCGCATCAGCTCGACCAGCTTCTTCTGCTCGTTCTGCTCCTCGGACATGGGGCCTCCGTACGTCGTGGGGTGGCTGGGCCGGGCCCTTCCCGCAGTACCCGGTCCGGCGTCCCCGACACGGCCCGGACGGCGCCCGCGGGTGGCGCCCCCGGAGCGCAGTCCGGGGCAGTACGCCGGAGGGGGTCACCGCCCGGGGCGCTCGCCCACCCGGATCAGCGTCTGCTGGCCCGACACGACGAGCGACCGTTCGCCGTCCCGGACGGCGAACACCTCCAGGCGGCACACGGTCAGCGTCCGCCCGGCCCGCAGGACCGTCCCCACCGCCTCGACGTGGTCGCCCACGGCCGGCGCCAGGAGGTTGATCTTGTACTCCACCGAGAGCACCGAGGTGCCCTCGGGGAAGAGTGTGAGCGCCGCGCAGCCGCCCGCGCTGTCCGCGACCGCGCTGGTCGCCCCCGCGTGGAAGTAGCCGTGCTGCTGGGTCACTTCGGGACGGCCCGGGAGCACGATGTGCGCGCTCCCCGGCCCGATGTGCGTCAGGCGGGCGCCGAGGTGGCGCATCAGCCCCTGGCGTTCGAAGTCGGCCCTGACGCGCGCCCGCACCTCGGGGCTCGCCTGCTCCTGCCGCGTCCGGTCCTCCACGTGCCCTCCTTGAGCGGTCCTCCCCGGGTGTCCCACGGGAAGGAACCCGCCGGGAGCGGTCATCATGACACCGCCGCCCCGGGCGCCCGCGGGGGGCCACCGCGGGCGGTACGGGCGCCGCCCACGCCGTCGGCGCACGGCGGACCGCCGCCGTGGAGCGGCAGAAGCCCGGACCGGGGCCGGGGAGAGCGGTGAGAGGGGGGCGGAGTCGGAGCCTTTTCGCGGCCCCGGGGCCCGCAGGCCCGGGGACCGCTCAGCGGCCACCCCCCTTGGCCACCGCGTCCCCCACCGGGGGCGCCGAACCGGCCGGCAGCGGACGGAAAGCCAGCACCCGCCACCGACAACGCCGCCGGACCGCCGTAGGACCCCGCCGTCCGGATGGACACCGCCGCGGGCCGCGCCGGGCAGGGCCCGTACCGCCGCCCCGGCCGGTACCGTGTCGCACGTCCCCGCACACACCCGCACGTCCCCGCACGGGAGGACACGGCATGACCCCCGCCCCCACCGGACGGCTCGTCCCCACCCCGGCCGGCCACGACCTGATCCTCACCCGCACCTACCGCGCCCCCGTCGCCGACGTGTGGGCGAGCGTCACCGAACCGGAGCGCACCGCCCGCTGGTTCGGCCCGTGGCGCGGCGAGGCGGGCCCCGGGCGCACCGTCGAGGTGCAGATGGTGTTCGAGGAGGAGGCGCCCTGGTCCCCGCTGCGGATCGACGCCTGCGAGCCGCCGCACCGGCTCGCCGTCTCGGCGGAGGACGAGGCCGGCCCCTGGCGCCTGGAGCTGCTGCTGTCCGAGGCCGGCGACGGCACCACCGAGCTGCGCCTGGTCCAGCACCTGGCCGACACGGACGGGATCGGCGAGATCGGCCCGGGCTGGGAGTACTACCTGGACATGCTCACCGCCGCCCGCACCGGCGGCCCCCGCCCCGACTTCGGCGACTACTACCCGGCGCAGAAGGCGTACTTCGACGCCCTGCCCTGAGCCCCGGCCCGCGCTCCTCCCCCGCAGTCCCCCGGTGCAGGCTGGTGGACATGACACCCCCCGACGGCCCCCTCCGCCCCACCGGTTCTGCCGACCGCACCGACCGCGCCGCCGGGCGGACGCGCCGGATCGCCGACGCGTCCGCCGCCTCCGCCCTGGTCGCCCTGGAACTGCTCGCCCTGGACGCGGTCCTCGACCTGTGGTTCCCCGCCCGCCTGACCCTCGGCCCGGTCGCACCGCCCCCACCCCACCCCCTCTGGGGCTACCTCGCCATCACGGGAGCACTGTGCGCGCTGCTGGTGTGGACGGCGCGGGCCGCCCGCCGCCGGGGCGCCCGGGTGACCGCGTGGACGCAGGGCCTCATGGCCGTCGCGACGGCGGTGCTGCTCATGTGCGGGACGTCGGAGTCGTTCCACGGCTACGCCACGATGCCCCCGCCGGACGGGTGCGGCACCTCGCCGTCCGTACCGCGGTGCGGCGGCTGACCTCCCCTCACGCCCCCGCGCCCGCCTCCGCCGCCCGCTTCCCGACGAGCGCCGACGACTCGTCCGGGCTGAGGGCCTGGGCGCGCAGGGCGGCGTAGCGCTGCTCCAGCGCACGCACCTCCGCCCGCCGGACGGTGACCCGCTCGCCGTCCCCGGTGCGGGCCACCGGCAGCCGTCCGTCGGCGGGTTCCAGCAGGACGAAGGCGCCGCCCTCGGCCCCGGCGTGGTCGGCGGCGCCGGTCGGCATCACCTGCACCTCCACGTGTCGCAGCCGCCCCAGTTCCGCCAGGTGCGCGAGCTGCGCCCGCAGCACCGCCGGGCCGCCGTAGGGGCGGTGCAGGACGGCTTCGTCCAGCACGCAGGTGACCAGCGGCGCGGGCCGCCGCCCCAGCACCCGTTCGGCGCGCTCGGCCAGCGCCGCCGTACGCCGCTCGACGGTCTCCTCGTCCAGCAGCGGGCGGGCGGCGCGCAGCACCGCCCGGTGGTAGTCGGGGGTGCGCAGCAGCTCGGGGACGGTGGCGGGGGCGTACGCGTGCCAGGCGGCCAACCACTCCGGTTCGCCGGGGACGCCGGCCAGCCCGGCGGCGCGGGCCTGCTCGACGAGGTCGGTCGCGCAGGTCAGCAGCCCGCCCGCGTCCAGGACGCTGTCGGCGGCGGCCAGGAACTCCGGCTGGGGCGGGCGCCGCCCCAGCTCGACGGCGGCGACCATGGACGGGCTGTAGCCGATCGCCGGGCCCAGCTCCGCCCGTTCCAGACCGGTCCGGCGGCGCAGGATCTTGATCTGCCGCCCGACGCAGCGCAGCACCTCCCGCGCCCCGACCTGCCCGCGCACGGGCGTCGGCGGTACGGACTCGGACGCCTCGGGCGTCCCCGGCGGTGTGTCGTTCATGTGCGGTTCCTTGCGTGCGAGAAGTGGGCCCCGTACGCCCGCGACGGGGGCGCGGGCGGACGGGGCGGTCTGCGGTCGTCGCCCGTCAGGGCAGGGGCAGGGCGGCCGGGGTGCAGCCGTGCAGGGTGCGGGTGAGCTGCCCGGCGACCACCCACGGGGCCTCGGGCCGGCCGTGGAGGACGACCTCCTTCCCGCCCCGGTACAGCCGCCCGCCGCGCGAGTGCCACAGGCGGCCGTACACCCCCTCGACGGCGGAGTGCCGCACCCGTACCGCCACCCACCCCTCCTTCAGCAGGTGGGGGCAGCGGTTCACGGACTGCCGGGCGCAGGGCAGGCACAGCGGCGGGTGGGTGGTGACGGCCCGTTCGGGCCAGCCGTCCCACGCCCCGCGGTCGTCCTCGATCACCCACAGCACCCCGTCGGCGGTACGGCTCGCGGGGCGGGCGCAGATCTGGCACAGCAGCCGGAGCATCGCGCGCCGCTGCCGGGCCGGGTGGATCCGCCCGAACTCGGGGCGGCCCCGGCCCGGGGCCTGCTCCGTCCGGGACCACAGCACGCCGTGCCGGTCGCGGTCCTGCGGCACCTCGCCGACGTAGGCCAGGCCGTACGGGCCGGCGACCACGTCCGGCGAGACGCAGCGCTCGCCCGACCAGGCCACCACGTACGGCACGGTCTCCCCCCGCGCGTTCCCGCGGGCGTCCCGGGCGTCCCCTCCCGCGTTTCCCCCGCTCACCGCAGCACCTCCCCGGCCTCCGCGAGCGCCAGGGCGTACGCGGACGCCACGTCCCCGCCCCGCGCCGGCTCCCGCCCGGCGGGCCCCACCAGCCAGCCGCGCCCGCCCAGCCGGTACGGCTCCACGACGCACGCGGGCGGCAGCAGCACCGGCGTCCCCGGCGGCAGTACGGCGTCCCCCTCGGCCGTCCCCTCCGCCACGACGAAGTCCGCGCCGTCCGGCCCCACGAGCACCGGCCCGAGCGGCACCCCGGCCACCCGCAGCCACCGCACCGTCTCGGGCCCCAGCCCGACGGGCACCCGCACCACGTCGAACCCGCCCCCGGCCGGCACCTCCGCCGGCCCACCGCGCGCCCACGCCCCCAGCACCTCCCAGGCCCGCCCACTCCCGGCGAGCCACCGGGCGCCTCTCCCCACGGGTGGATATCCACCGGCCACCTCGGCGACGGCCGCCCGCCGTACCCGCTCCCCTGCCGTACGCCAGACCAGACCGTTCACCGTGCGGCCTTCCCTCGCGGCCCCAGCGTCTCCTCGATCGCTGCGCGCAGGGCGTCCACATCGGTGTGCAGAGGCCCGTGAGTAGGCGAGGTCAGCCAGTAGATTCCCGGCTCAGCTTCCTTGCCAGCAGGCGGGACGACCACATACGAGGCGGTGCTGAGGGGAGTGGTGTGCTGCACCTCCCAGCCCTGGGTGCTCCGAGGCGGAACCAGGAAGTACAGGGCGCGTTCGTGAGGATCGACGACGACAGCACCGTGCGGTCCTTTCAGCCGCTCCAGAGCTTCGAGGCCGATCCATCGGGACACCTTGACGGCATCCCATTCGACCCCGGCAGGAGCCAACTTCAGACCGCCCGCTGTCTCAATGCCGCCAGCTTCCATGGTCAAAACCGCTTCCCATCCGTTGTTCTCGTCTGGTGTGCGGCGACCGTATGGGCGAATCGGCGGGCCTACCCGAACTGAGAGTTCGGGTAACCACAGGCTCGGGTCACAGCAGGCTCATTCGCTGTGCCAGTGCGGCGGCCTGGCGGCGGTACGTCGGCCGTACCCGGCGCACCAGGTTGGTGACCATCTCCCGGGCCAGCGGGCTGCGTACCAGGTCCTCTGGCGCCAGTTCCTCAAGAGACAGCAGATGGACCAGCACTGCGGCGTCCTCACGGCGCAGGTCGTAGCAGCGGGCCACTTCCAGACCAAAGGTGAACTGGCGCTCACGTGACGGCAGATGGGAGGTGTCGATCTGATCGGCAACACGCAGGGCCTCTGATGCCTCGCCTGCAAGCATGCCCAGACTCATCGCGTGGAGTTCCACGTTGGTCGGCCCGAAGACCGTCCACTGCACGTTGCCGTCCCCCACCTGTTCTGCGAGCGGTCTGGCGCGCTGCTCCAGCCGTTTCCGAGCTTCCGACCACCGGCAAGTTCTCGCGGAGGACAGGACGGCCACCAACTCCAGCGCGCCTCGTACTGCGGTGGCTTCGGGGGATTGCGGAACGCATTGAAGCCCCTCCACCGCGAGCAAGGCCACTGCCCCGGCCTCCTGCGCCTGCTCCTCCCCCTGGGACAGCAGCACATGTCCGAGGTTCCACTGGGCAGTTGCGATCCTCACCGGGTCGTCGGCATCCTCGGCAGCCCGGCGTGCGCGGTCGGCGGCCACCAGA
Organism: Streptomyces carminius; assembly: GCF_002794255.1. GTDB lineage: Bacteria > Actinomycetota > Actinomycetes > Streptomycetales > Streptomycetaceae > Streptomyces > Streptomyces carminius. Next base: position 172,526 of record NZ_PGGW01000039.1, on the reverse strand, counting down.
GACAGGTCCAGGCGTCCGGTTCGTCGGCAGTACGACCGCAGCAGCCCGTACAAATCCGCAGCGGTACGGAACACCTCACGTCGTCCACCGGTATCGGTACCAGTCCGGTGGGCACAGATGGCGTGCTCGGTATCGCTGATCAGCGAAGGCAAAAGCTTCTCCGCTTCGGTGAACCGCGCGGGAGACTCCTGCCAGATCCGCCATACCGCCTCCACCCGTTCACGCAGGGCGGTCGGCGTAGCGGGCTCGGTCCCGCGCGGGACACCACGGCCCATGAGCGCCCTGACGACACTGGACGCCGTGGTGGTGGAAGCCTCAGTTGTGCTCGGGGCGGGGTCTTCGCCGAGCAGGGAAGCGACCGGCACGTTCAACTCTGCGGCGATGCGAGTCAGGACATCGGCCGAGGGAACCTTCAGGCCACGCTCGATCTGGGACAGGTACGCCTCGGTGATACCGGCCAGACCGGCGACTGCGACCTGCGTTCGCCCACGCCTGGTGCGGTGGTACCTGATCCGCTCACCGATGGGCAAACATGGAGAATTCACACTATTCCCCTTCTTCCTGGGGCAGGTTGAGGGTTCAGCGTAGGGCGACAGGCACAAGATGGCACCCTGAGTACACATACGTGTGAAAGTAGTTACGGGATCCGATAGGCGGGAGACGACGATGGTGCTGGTGCTGTGGGACATCGACCACACGCTCATCGACACGCGAGGGGTCGGCCGTGAGCTGTCGGCCGAAGCCTTCCACCGGACCACCGGCCTCCAGATGCGGCAACAGGCGAAGGTCGACGGCATCACCGAAGCGGTCATCTTCCGCGAGACCGCCAAGCTCCACGGCCTGACCACCGACCGGGCCGACTTCGAGCGCTTCGCCCGGGAACTCGTCGCCGCCCACCAGCGCCGGATCGCAGACCTCCGCGAGCGTGGCTGCGCTCTGCCGGGGGCAGCGGCGGCACTCGACGCCCTGGCAGCTCAGCCGGACGTACGGCAGAGCGTGCTCACCGGCAACGTTCGAGGCGTCGCCGAAATCAAGCTCCAGACGTTCGGCCTCGACCAGCACATCGGCTGGGAGGCCGGCGCCTACGGTGAGGACGACGACGTACGCAGCGAACTGGTCCGCATCGCCCTGGAACGCGCCACACTCACCCCGGCCGACGCCGTCCTCATCGGCGACACCCCCGCCGATGTCGAGGCCAGCCACGACAGCGGCGTAAGAATCATCGCCGTCGCATCCGGCCACAGCAACGAGGCCGACCTGCAAGCCGCCGGCGCCGATGTCGTCCTACCCGACCTCCAGAACACCGACCTACTCCTCAAGTTGGTACTCCACAGCACCACCCCGGAGCACAGTCGACCCTCAACATCGATCAACCGGCTGGTTGAGTAACAATCTTCACGGGCTCAAGGCGGCTCGCTCTGCTCACCATGCGGCCCGGCCTCCGGCTTTACCAGCACCCAGTCGCGCACTCACAGCGATCAGCTGTCTGAAGTCGGAGAGGAGGTGTGCCGCGGCTGCCCCCTGATGATGCTCACCCCTATGGAGCGGGCCACCAGCAAGGTATTCACCTAACTCAAATACTCTCGGATGGAACTACTGAACTTGAATTCGTGATGTCGGTCAGTCGTTGAGTGTCAAGCCGGTGCCGGCGAGGCAGCCGTCAACCACGTCGGGCCGGTACTGGATCTGCTTGAGCTTGAGCTTGCGCTTGACGGCTCGGGTGACCTGGGAGAGATCGGCGGCCGCGAGGTTGCCGATCTCTCGTTTGACCAGCGACCAGATGCCCTCCTGCGGGTTGAGATCGGGTGCGTAGGTGGGCAGCTGGAAGACGGTCAGCCAGTCGGCGTTCTTCTCGATGAACTCCCGCATGCCGCGGGTGAGGTGCAGGCGGACGTTGTCCCAGACCAGCACGATCGGGCCGCCGAGCTGGATGCGGGCCCGCACCAGGAGGCGGCAGAAGTCCTTCCAGCCGAAGCCCTTCGGCTCGTCCTTGCGGCCTCGGTACTCCCGCAGCCCGTAGATCAGCCGCGACCTGGTGCCGGGTTTGAAGCAGCACATGCCCATCATGGACAGGCGGCCACTTCCCCGGCTGCGGACCCTGACCACCGGCGTGCGGCCGATCCTGCCCCAGGTCCGGGCCCGGGGCGGTGTCATCGACTGCCCGGCCTCGTCCTCGAAGGCGATCCACGCACCCCGGGCCGCCGCCTGTCTTTTACCTGTGGCCAGACCTCCTTCTTCCACAGCTCGACCGCGTCATCGTCCCGCTCGATCGCCCGCCGGGCGGGCTGCTGCCACGACCAGCCGTGCCGCTTCAGCAGCAGCCACGTGCCCTCGATGGTGTACGAGACGTGGAACAGCCGGCCGATCAGCGCCTTGATCCTGGCCAGAGTCCACCGCTGATCCGGCCACCCGTGCGCGAGCGGACCACGCTCCAGCTCCCGCTCCAGGCGCTCCATCTGGGCCGGCCCCAGCCTCGGCCGGCCCGGCGACCCCTTCGAGCGGACCCCGCCCTCGCCTCGCTCGCGCCAGGACTTGCGCCAGCGCTCCACCGACCGCTCCGACACCCGCAGTGCGGTGGCGATCTCCTTGCTCTTCTCCCCACGCTCGAAGCGTTCCACGGCCTGAAGCCGGACACGCTCCCGCGCGGCCCTCCCGGCGTCGGTCAGCCCGCCGCCCTGCGCGTATCTCACCCACCCAGATCTATCGGACCCGACCCCCAGCCGTCAGGCCGATGGTCCGACATCACCCAATCAAGTTCAGTAGCCCTTTGCAGGCTTAGCAGGCGAGGTCGACAGTAGACGCAGCGAAGTCGTCCTCAAGCGATGGGGGGGCGTCGCCCTTTGCCTGTAGAACCTCAGCGTCGAAAAGATTGGAGGTCAGCGCCTCGGTCAGAGGCGGAGGCACGGCGTTTCCGATGATGACCTGAACCTCAGTGCGAGTCAGCTCATAGCGAGGCTTGGCCCTCTCGTCAACGAACTTGAAATAATCCGGAAAACCCTGGATGCGCGCGGCTTCATGGGCGGTCAGGCACCGGGGAACGCCAGGATGGACAAACCGCCCACGACCCATCGTCGCGAAACCACTGGTAATAGTCTGAGCTGGACGGTCCCACCACAAACGGCCGTACATTGAGGTGTAATTATGCTTTCCCTGATGACATTCGGGGCGCTCTTCGTTCGGAAGATTATATTCGTCATTCTCAAAGAGATACTTCATGCGCCGCTGGTTATCCGCACTGGGTACAGCAGCTTCATCAAAGAAGGACTTCGGCCGCACCTCAAGCAGGTCACCAATTGCCCAACGCAGGTCACGGGGTATGACGTTGTGGTCTTCGATCTGCAGCAGATCAGCAGCCGAAAAACCAAAAGGGAGCGCGTCTTCGCGAACGGCCAGCAGTATATGGCGCTTACGTGTTTGGGCGACCCCGAGCTTGAGTAGGTCGATACGACTGGTGGCGACATCGTACCCAAGCTTCTTCAGGTGAACGACAGCGCGGGAGACCACCTGCTGCTTGTCATTTACGACGGACAACACGTTCTCGATGACGACTGCACGGGGGCGCAGAACCTCCACGGCACGAGCCATACGCAGGTACAGTCGGTTCTTGGGGTCGTTACGGCGAGTGTGGTTGTTGAGATTGCTGTGCCCCTGACATGGGGGCCCTCCGACCAAGAGCCCCACCTCACCCACCATGGAGAGAGTCTCGGCCTCTTGAGCGGTCAACGAGGCGCCGAGATCACCGTCGAAGTAGGACTCGACGGCCCCCTTATGAACGTTAGCCTTAGGAAAGTTAGCCTTGAAGACCTTGGTGGGAGCTGCCTCAAAGTCGACTGCGAGACGAACATCGAGCGAGACGTCGCACTTGTGTGCCGCCTGGGCAATACCGAGAGTGAGGCCACCACAGCCAGCGAAGAGGTCCACAACTCGCAGGGAGACGACACCCTCCTCAAACTTCGGCCGCCGCTTGGCCCGCAAGGGGTGCTGCTCACCCACGTGTGACCCCCCATCTGCGCTTGCTTGTAGAACCGGCGGGAACGAGCGGTCATCGTACTCGATCAAGGGTGAGCGCGCGCGGTAGACCGATACCTACTGACTTTCAGAGCATGATGTCATCATGGTGGCTGGGGTCGGAGGCCGGTACCGGTGAGGCAGCCGTTGAGGACATCGCGGCGGTACCGAAGAGTGGTGTAGGCCCCGCCGGACAGTGGTCGATCAGGTTGTGCGGGTCGGCGAAAACGCAGTTGGCCGTGGTGATACGTCGCAGCACCTACCAGGTGCCCTTGGCCGGGGTGAGAGGGCTCTTGATCAACGGGCCGTCACGTGGGTGTTCAAGATGTCCCAGAGCAGCACGATCAGGTCGCCGAGTCACTGGTGCACGGTTTGGGTCAGGTTGCGGTAGTACCCTCCGGGAGAAGCTCTTGCATCCGTCGGGGCAGAACCGGTAGATCAACTGGGAGCGTTTGCCGGTTTTGTAGCGGGTCGAAACGGCGACGGATAACCTGCGGGGGAGCGACCTCGCACGTGCACGACGGGAGTGTGGTCGTGGCGAGACCGGGTGCGGGCGGTTGGCGGCGTCGTCGAAAAATCGGTCTCGTCGTCGAAGACGAGCCAGGTATTGAGCGCCGCCACGGTTCTTCCACGCTGAGCCAAATCTCCTTCACCCAGCCGACCGCCACCTCGTCGCGCTCCACTGCTCGGCGGGCCGGCACCTGGTAGCTCCAGCCGTGCCGCTTGAGTAACGCGGCAACCCCTTGGGTCGAATTTAACCTACCAGCAGGAGCGCTGGCAGCTAGACTTTTGCAGCGCCCCCGGCTCGCTCGACGAAGGACAGCAGCATGCCACTAGAGGTCAACAAACACGTCCAACGGATACGTCGCTACCAGCCGTTCGATGTCGACACCTCGGAGATGATCTACGAACAGGCAGACCGGACGCAGTCACTGTTCCCCGTCTCAACGCTGGACTACCTGCTGAGGGCCATAGAGGAATCGACCACGAAAACCATCGTCCTCACCGGAGACGCTGGGCATGGCAAGACGAGTCTGTGTGCCAGCCTCCTGGCCAAGCTGTGGGTCGACAGCGAGACGGTATCGTCAGATGTTCGAAAAAAGGCTGTTTTCAAAAAATTGACCGAGGCTGGCGACGCCAGCCGCTCCCTCGGCCAGACCCGTAGCAAGCGTCCACTGTACATCCTGAGGGATCTCAGCGAACTCAATGCGCAGGCGGGCGCCCGCAAGCTCGTGGAGCTACTCGACCCTCCAGACAATGGCGTCGCGATTATCTGCGCAAACGAGGGCCAGCTACGTAAATGTGTCGCTGAAGACGACAACCTCGACAACGGCGGCACAGGACGCGCCAAGATTCTGGTGAAGACCCTCACGGAGGGCATTGCTCGCGGGCGGGTCAGCAACCCTGATGACACAGTCATTGTCATCAACCTCAATTACCAGTCCGTAGCGGCTGAAGGTCCCAATGGTGGCTTCGTCCCTTGGGTGCTGAGGCAGTGGACGACTCCGAAATGGTCGCGGTGGAAGCCTTGTGAAACCTGTGATGCACAGGAAATCTGCCCAATTCTGGCCAATCGCAACGAGTTGAACGATGCAACCCACGGGCCTCAGCGCCGGGCCGCAATCCGGGACCTCTTCGCCGCAGCCGAGCGCACCGGAGCCGTAGTTACAACCCGCCAAGCGCTTACAGTGACCAGCTACATGCTTACAGGCGGCCTGTCTTGTGAAAACGTTCATGCCAAGTACCAGTGGTCGCGCTCGAACAGGTTGTGGCAGGCACCTCACCTGTACCATCAGGCGCTTTTCGGTGACCGGTTGACCCAGCAACAACGTCATCGGGTTCCCGCCTTTTTCGCACTGCGCAAGCTAGACCCGGGAAAGGTATCTCGTCGCCAGGTTGACGACCGTCTTGACCCGGACACAGTCAGCCGTTTCCCTCCTGAGGACCCCAAAAGTTACCTGCAGAAGGCCCGTACGATCCGGGACGCACAGAAACAGGCCGAACAGCTGCGGGGCTTGTATACGTTCCTGCGACGTGCTGACTTCTTCAACAGCATTGACAACAAGGACCGGTTCGCCCGCATGGGCCTGCAGGCCGGCGACGACTTCGTCAGTGTCCAGAACAAGAATGGTGACCCAGCAGACACCACAGTGCGAGACCGCTTCCTCAAGGGCCTGGAAGCCGTCCAGGGTATCCACCGAGCTGGGAGCAACCCTGACTTCCTCGTGCTTGACCCGGCCTTCTTCGCCCATCGCGCCCGCGCAGCCGTGATCTCTCGGCGAGTATCCAGCAAGGGCGTTGAGGTAGTCGACCAGGTCACCCAGTGGCAGAAGGAAGGCCGCACGGGCGACATCCCGGAGATGCAGAAAGCTGTCGAGTGGCTCAACCGCTTGATCTACATCCGTATCCCAGCCGTCGCCCCTGATCAGGCCGCAGTCTCGGTTGAGGTGGATCTTCTGCGCTTCGAGTTGTTGACGCGGTGGGCCGCAGGCCTGCGTAGCGAGGTTCAGCATGAGGCCGAGATCCGCGGACTGAGCGGATCCCTGGCAGAGCTGGCTGACTCGTCGAACAAGGACGACGAGATTCAGGTACTGGTGGGCAACGTCATGAGAAAGCTTATGATCGACGTCGGCGACAAGATCAGGTCGGTGCGGGTGTAGTGGCTGATCGTTCCAAGGCAGAGGTCGTCCGTCGTCTCTTCGGGGTGAATCTTGAACAGCAAGGACGCGGATTTTACGTCGCGCTTGAGATGCTCGCGATCGCCCGCGGCGTCTACCTGGCACATCAGGAAAACCCACAGAAGTATGCAGGTCTTCTGGACGACGGAGACAGGGTTGCATACAAGAGAACCTCACACGACCTGGCTCGGCGGATCGCAACCAAATCCTCCATCGCCGAAGGCGACGAAGAACTCGGTAAAGCGGTCGAGCTGGACTCTCCCGAAACATTGGAGACACTCCATGCCCTGTTCTCGTCCCTGTTGGTCGATATCCCAGGGCGCCGCCGTCAGCCCAGCTGGTTCGGGGCGCACATCTATCCGTTCGTCGGCGAGCTCATCCACTACGACGCAGTCGACCGAAAGCTCCATCAACGCGGTACCTCCCCTAAGAAGCGCGAGCAGGCCAGCAAACTAACTGCCAGGATCAAGGCTCCGAGCATCGAGCGCTATCTTTTCCGCGATGGTGGGGGCTGGGCCTACAAAGCCCTGCGCAGCGACACTAATCCTGACCGCAAGGCAGCTACCCAACAGGGCCTTGGCGATCTCGTCCAAGACAGCGGCACCCCGCTGGGCAACCTCGCCAAAGCCCTTAGCGCCCACGACTTCGACTACGACGAAGAGCCATACGAAGACGATTCAGAAAGAGACATTGATCTGTATGAGGACCTCAGTCCGTGGCCTGCCCTCCTGAGGAATGGGGTTTTTAACATCGTTGCCCGGGCTACGACGCCCAGAGCCAAGCGCACCGAGAACCTCATGCATTGGGTCCCCTATTGCCTGGCCCGCCACCAACTTCACCTCGCGCGCAGGAGGCTGGGTTTCATCGATGGTGAGTCGATTCTTTTGGACTTCGGAAATGAGGCGAATCCGCTGCGCAGCGAATCACAGAACAGTCTCGCCAGCTTCCGCAACGACATCGCCAACGCGATCAACATCCAGGCCCAGGAAATGATCAACAAATCCGAAGGTGACGAGGCTAAGAAGCGCCGATACGAGCGATTCATCAAGGCGAACGGTAAGGCGGTCGCATCGCCCCAGGCATTCTTCAGCGAGACCCTCGCCGCTGTAGGAGCCCTGAACGCAACAGCCGGGCGCCGACACTTCACTATGAAGCCCTCGATGCTTGAAGCACTGGTATCCGCCACCATCCCGCAGGGCACGGAAATGGAATTCGACCAGTTCTGTGCGCTGCTGTACAGAGATTACGGCCTAGTAGCGGAAAACAAGGTCGCGGCTGAGGGTCCGTTGGCCCATGAAATCGACTCGTCGATACTTGTCCACAACGGCAAGGCGTTCCGAGAGAAGCTGACCGCTATCAATCTACTCACTCAGTATTCAGACGCAACCAGCATGGTTCGAGGGGAGCCACGGTGACCGACAGCAGCATCCGAGCGCTCGGCCGGTTCGTCGCCAATGAAGCACTGCGGAAGGTCACTGAGACCAGCGGGACCCGTGTCGGCCTGCGCGTCAGCGGGTTCGATCAGCCGACTGTGGCCGAGGCCCTCCGTCGCACAGCTCAGAGGCTTTCGGAGTCACCGGAGCTTCAGGTTGTCGTCAAGGTCGGTACCTCAGAGCAGATCAACGGCGTGCCTGATGAGTTCCTGCTGGACCGGGGGGACCAGCTGACCAAGTGGCGGAATTCTGTGCAGGGCATGGCGGTGTTGCTGTTCGAGTGGGGGCGGACTCCGGACGCACAGGGCCTAGCGGCCATGAACGCCCTTGACGATGCCACAATCCTGGGCGTCCGGCATGACAACTCCGGCGAGCACGGATTCAGCAGGTTCATGGCAGAGGTATGGCGGGAGGTGGGTGGCAGCGGCACCATTCCGGCTCTGATGGCTGGCTCTATGCCAGAGATCTGGCGCGCAGTCACCGATGAAGATCCCCGGTCCTTGCATCGTTGGGCAGCCTTCCTGGTCGAGACGGCACAGAAGGTCGTAGCAGCTCGGGTCCACACGTCTGACACCGTCCGTACCGCGATTTCTGCAGCCTTGCCCGCTCTTGGTCTATTCCCGGACCGAAACCTTTTCGTCAAGCCTGCTGCGCTGCCTGCCCGAATCAAGAAGAACGTCTGCGTCAGTGCCTTCAAACAGCCCGCCGGCAAGGAGATCACCGCGGAAGATCTGATAGACCGCATCGCCACGGCTGAGTTCAGCGAGGAGTCCCTGGCTCACATCGGAGCGGAGCCAGAGACTGTTAAAACCCGCATGCGCAACCTCGTACTCAACCTCAACCGCAGTGGGACGATCCTGCAGGATCGTCGTCAGCTGCGCTGTGAGCAGGATCTGACCCTCTGGCTTGAGGTCTTTGAGCAGAAGTCCAAAAAGATCGGCCTTGGGCAGCAGATCCGGCAAGAGATCGAGAAGAAGGCCTCAGACCGGGTCGACGACTTCGACTCCATGATGATCGAAGAGGCACTTAACCGCGGAGACCAGGAATCCGCACAGCGCTTCCTTGACGAGGCTCCCATTGGTTGCGCTGAATCGCTGGCCGACCTGCTGTCCAAGCGCTCGCGTCGCAAAGTTGAGAAGCTTGCCTTCCCGGACTCTCAGTTCGTCCAAGACCCGCTGCGTGCCCTGCTGCGCGAGCTGACCTACTTCTCCGACGAAGAGGAAGGCTCCGTCGTGGTCGGGCTTGAAGGAAACCAGGAAGCCGGGCAATGGAGTCGCTGGCTGTTTGCTTTCCTGTACGCACGCACCCTGCGTGACATCCAGGAATCAACCGGGCTTCGCCTGACTCTGGAGGTGAAAGACTGCCTGCTGAACGTAACGAAACCAGCCCTGCTGGAGGCCCAAGAAACCCACGAGCCGTTCGACCTGAACACTGAGTGGGCTCCTTTGCGCATCCTGGTCGAGATGGATGGCGTCGCCCAGCGACGTTTTCGCTGGGACCCCCTGGGAATCCCCGGGCAGATATCCTTGGCAGCCCTCATCAACAGCAGCTGGAGGAACCCCCCTGGCCATGCCAGTGATCTGACTTTCGACACCTTCCTTGAGAAGTTCAGCGACCCCCGACAATGGCAGGTCGACGAGCCTGCACCTATCAGCGAAACTAATTTTGCTGGCCAGCTGGAACACCTCAAGAGGAAGCACTTTGAGAGGTTCTCCGAAGGGCTTGATGCCGGGAAAGTTAACGATTACGTACGCGAGTGGGAAGAAATTCTCCGCGAAGCTCGCACCACCCTGATTCCCGACAACTCCCCGGACGCAGACCTTAAGGCCGTCGTCCTGACCGACGTCGTCGGGCTGGCCGATCACCGCATGATGATGCTGGCCACCCATCCACTGAAGCTGCGATGGCTGGCACGGAACTACACAGAGATCGCTCGCAGCATTAAGACCGCCCTGGACAGAGAGGGAGGCCTGAGCCTCAATCAGGAGAACGAGGATCTCTTTTTCGACGCTATCGATCGCATCTCCCCACACGGAACACCGGCAGTCCTCGTCGGACCGGGTGGCACGATCGCCATTCCGATGCGAGAATCGGCCGGACACGAAGAGTATGCCCCGGTCCGCCATGGCGGCAACGAGTCCAAGGAATGGCTCTCCAGTGTCGACGAGACCGCGATCGATGAGATGGTCCGCGTTATCACCGACTATCTGACGACTTACCCTCACAAGCTTGACGGCCTACGTGTACTGCTTCTGAACCGCAACGGCGACCCCGTCCTACCCATGCGCGTGGCCAAGCAAGTACGTGCCAAGAACTCTCGTCTAAAGGTTGACTTGGTCGTGCTGGCTCCCCAGACCACCCACCACGAGATCATCCAGGGTTTCGACCTACAGTTCTCCGGCGCGGAGATGTCCGAGGACAGCTTCCTGCCCGACGTTCAACTCATCCTGCAGACATGGGATCCCGACCAGAAAGCAGACCTGTCAGGGCTGGAAGACACCCTGGAAGACACCATAGATCTCGCTCTAGCTCCAGCGCTGTTCGGTACTCAGACCAGTATCAAGGAGAGCACCAAGAAGGAATCCTTGTCGGGCCTTTTTAACCCCTGGAAGCATCCGGCCTCACACAACTTGGCTCAGACTAGTGAGAACGTCGTGAGAGCGCTGCTACCCGAAACCGCCGATGAGACTCTTGAGTCTTGGTCCACCTTGTGCGTGCGCTACGATCGCCGTTCTCCAGTCTCCCGGGAGAGTGTCGACAGCATCGACTACTTCGAAATGCAGGTGCAGTTCCACCAGCATCAGGAATTGTTCGCCAAGCTGCACCGCGTGGCCCACTGGGTCGTCACCCTCGATAGCTTCATCGGCCGTGAACAGATCGATGCCCTGCACAACCGCCCTGACGTCATTCTCGTCAAACCGAGTGTCGGAAAGAACGAGTCGTACACCCTCATTGTCAGCTCGCAGACCGGCCAACAGTTCGTCGTCCAGCGCCTGCAACGCCGCTTGGAGCAGATCGGTGTCGTCATCCCGCAGGACTCCGAAGGCACCGCCAAGCGGATTTACGAGGTCGGCCGCAACGTGGCTCCTGGCGCCGTTTTGCGCTCCCTCGGTATCGGCACCACGGTCAACGAAGTCGTCGGCCTGGTAGCCACTCGATTTGTCATCGATCAGCAGTTCCCCATCCCTCGGCAGGGCACGAGCCTGGTCACCTGGATTAGCTTTGACGAGCACCACCGTTGGTTCGGTCGCGGGCACAAAACCCGTGCCGATCTAGGGCGGTTCGTACTGACTATCCAAGACGATGGCATAGTTCGCCTGGATGTTCTGGTCGCCGAGTCCAAATTCCGCCAGACCTTCGACGTCGGCTCGGCCGAAGAGCAGCTGAATCGCACCACCGACCTGTGCAAGGATGCCTTCCGCTCAGGTGACGAGGCTCGCCACGACCGTCCTTTCTGGCTGGACGAGCTTGCCGCCGCGATCGCTCAGACCAGTGGGAACACCCTGCAGGCCTCAGAACTTCCAGCTCGCGCCATAGTAGGCAAAAGCGACCACCGTCAGGTCGAAGCGAAGATCCTTGATGCCCTGCGCTCCGCAGACGTTCAGCTTGGTCAAGTCTCCGGCGTTGCCGTGGCCATCTCAGCTGAGGACGACCAGCCAGCCCCCGAGATCAGAAAACTCGGCAAGCACACCCTGGTGAGGCTGAACAAACATGAGCTGCTGAATCTTATCGGCGCTCTGCGTGCCAACCAGGACCCCACCAATGCTGACCCCCTTGTCTCTTCGGGGGACCTCAGTGGGACAGAGAGGTTTCAAAACACTGTCGCAAAGCCTCCCTCAGCAAACGCTTCCACTGAAATTCCTGCTTCGGGCGAGCCGGCCGCATCTATTGAGGTCGTCGGAGGGACCGCTCCGGCGACTGTATCGGATCAGGTAGTTGCCCGTCGCATCGCAGCAAAGGAAGATTCTGTCACTCCAAGTGCTCATCGCGGTGGGATCGGCGAGGAGGAATTGAGGCTTCGATACCGTAAGGTTGTTGATGTCTTCGACCTTCACCGGGTCGTGGTTACCGCCCCCGAGATCGGCGCGTGGCAGGAAGGGCCAGGATTCTACATCTTCCGGTTCGTCCCTCATCCCGGCGTCACGGTGGAAAAACTGACCAATCGTCGCGACGAGATTTTTTTGGCCTTGGAATTGCCCTCCGGTTTCAGCATTCGTACTCGCAGCGACCGCGGCTCCGTGCTCTTCGAAATCCCTAAAATCGATGACGAGAAGTATGGTGTCGACGCTAAGGCATTGTGGCAGCAGTGCCCAGCTAACCCTGAGAGCCTCATTGCCCCCTTGGGCGCCGACATCGAAGGAAAACCGGTCGCCATCGACCTGTCCTCCGCGGACTCACCACACTTGCTGGTGGCGGGAACTACCGGATCAGGAAAATCCGTCGCCTTGGACACGATCCTTAAAGGTTTGATCCGGTACGACAAGAGCACCCTGAGACTCCGCCTCGTGGACCCGAAGGGCACCGAACTCGTCGATTTTGAGGACGACCCTCACCTTGACGGCATGATCGGCATGGACGCCGCCGATGCTATCGAGATCCTTGAGGAAACCGTCGAAGAGATGGCCGTGCGCTACAAGGACATGAAGGCGATTCGTGCACGCAAACTCGTCGAGTACAACGCCAAGGTCGACAAAGCGGAACGAAAGCCTTGGATCGTCATCGTCCTAGACGAGTATGCCGACCTTACTAGCGATCCAGAGGAGAAGAAGAAAATCGAGGCGCTGCTCAAGCGTCTGACGCAGAAAGCCCGCGCTGCGGGAATTCATGTCATCGCCGCCACGCAGCGCCCGAGCGCAGACGTTATCTCGACGACCATCCGCTCCAACTTCCCTGCCCAACTCGCCCTTCGGGTCAAGACCGCGACCGACAGCCGCATCATTCTGGACGAGACCGGAGCCGAAGCTCTAGCCGGACAGGGCGACGCCCTCCTGCATACGGCCAAGGGCACCATACGAGTGCAGGTAGCCTACGACGGGAGCTAAACAGGACCCGCCATGCTTCATCCATCGAAGACGCGCTTGCTTTGCCAGTCCACGAGTGGCAAAGCGCTTGATGCCGCAGTCCTAAACGACTGCCTTGCCTGGCTGGCCGAGCTGACTCAGTGAGCCTTTTCAGCGTGGCCACCGAACGGGTGACGAGGCCGCTGCCCGCAACGCACGAGGCTCCCGTGCCGTTGAGAGAGGTGTTCGACGTCTCAACTCATCAGCGCAGGAGCCTCGTTGGTTCCCTATCCTGCCGCACTCGACCTGCCTCACGCCCTGGTCGAGTGGGTAACCATGCTCATCGTCACCCGTGAGGGTGACCGCCGCTGCAAGCTCCCGCCCCACCAGCGTGCTCTCGTCACCCTGGTCTACCTCCGCCGGCACGACACGCTCGCGCAGATCGCCGCAGGCTTCGGCGTATCCGTCGGCACCGCCCACGCCTACGTCACCACCGTCGTCCGGCACCTGGCGGACAAGGCACCGGGACTGCTGAAAACCCTGCGGGAGACGGACCCCGAGTACGCGCTCCTGGACGGCACCCTCGCCGAGTGCGACCGGGTCGGCGACGGACGAGCCGACTACTCCTCCAAGCACAAGCGGCACGGCGTGAACGTGCAGGTCGTCACCGATCCCGCCGGAGAGATCCTCTGGCTGTCGCCGGCACTGCCGGGCCGGACCCACGACCTGACGGCCGCCCGCACCCACAAGATCATCCGAATCTGTGAACGCCAAGGAGTCCCGATCCTCGCCGACATGGCCTACCTCGGTGCAGGCGACTGGGTCACCACCGCAAAGCGCCGCCCGCCCAACGGCGAACTCACCCCCACCGAGCGGACGGTCAACCGAGCCCTGTCCGCCGCCCGGGCACCCGTCGAACGCGGAATCGCCCGCCTGAAGTCCTGGCGGATCTTCCGACGCGCCCGCTGCAGCCCCAACCTCATGGCCGTCATCACCAAAGCCGTCCTCACCGTGGAGAGGCAACGCTGAAAATGCTCAGTAGATCACTCGCGGAAAGCACGAGCACTGAGGCCGGAAGAGGGCTGTGGTCATGTGGGCTGCGGGATCGGGTGTAGCTCCTCGGGCGTCGGGGCCAGGCGATGGATCGGGCCCGTGGTGTGGGTGAGGGGACGGGCGGGGGCCTGGTGGGTGTGGGCGATGATCTCCGCGGTGATGGAGATCGCCGTCTCCTCGGGGGTGTGGGCACCGAGGTCGAGGCCGATCGGTGAGTGCAGCAAGGTGAGTTGGTCATCCGGGACGCCGGCCTCCCGCAGCAGTTCCAGGCGGCGGGCGTGGGTGCGGCGGGAGCCCATCGCGCCCACGTAGCCGACGGGCAGGCCCAGGGCCAGGCGCAGCAGGGGTACGTCGAACTTCGCGTCGTGGGTGAGGACGCAGATCGCGGTGCGGGCGTCCACCTCGGTGGCGGCCAGGTAGCGGTGCGGCCAGTCGGTGACGACCTCGTCCGCGTCCGGGAAGCGGGCCGGGGTGGCGAAGACGGGGCGGGCGTCGCAGACGGTGACGCGATAGCCGAGGAAGCGTCCGGCCCGGCTGAGGGCGGCGGTGAAGTCGACCGCGCCGAAGATCAGCAGGCGGGGCGGCGGGGCGTGGGTGTGGACCAGGAGCGTGAGGTTGTCGGGGCAGGGGGCGGTGGTGTCGGGGGCGTTGGGGGTGGCGGGGAGGTCGGTGCGGGCCGTGCGGGCCGTGCGGCCGACGCGTAGGAGGGCGCGGGTGCGGGCGGCTGCCGTCCGGTCCTGGCGTTCGTCGCCGCCCAGGGTTCCGTGGTGGGTGTCGTCGTCGCCGAGGACGGACAGGGTGCGGCCGAGGAGTTCCGGCGGTCCGTCCACGACCCGGGCCACGGCGGCGGGCCGGTCCGCTGCCACCGCGGCGAGGGCTGTGGTGAGGTGGGGTTCGGTGGTGGGGTTGATCCGCTGTATCAGGATGTCGAGTTCGCCGCCGCAGGTCAGGCCCACGGCGAAGGCGTCCTCGTCGGAGTAGCCGAACCGCTCCCGTACCGCCGTGGGCCCGTCCGCCTCCAGGGTGTGGCGGCACAGTTCGTAGACGGCGGCCTCCACGCAGCCGCCCGAGACGCTGCCGACCGCGTTCCCCTCCCCGTCCACGGCCAGCGAGGTGCCGACCGGCAGCGGCGCGCTGCCGCTGACCTGGACGACGGTGGCCAGGGCGAAGGGGCGCGCCGCGCGGCACCAGGCGTGCAGTTCGTCCGCGATGTTCAGCATGGCGGGTCTCCGGGAGCAGGGAGCGGGAGGGAAAGGACGGGAGGGGGCGGGAGGGGAGAGGGGGCGGCGGCCCCCGGCTCAGAGCAGGGCTTCGACGGTGATGGGCAGGTCGCGGACGCGGCGGCCGGTGGCGTGGAAGACGGCGTTGGCGATGGCGGGTGCCACGCCGACGGCGACGACCTCGCCCAGTCCCTTGACGCCGATGGGGTCGGTGTCGAAGTCCGCGCCGTTGTCGAGGTAGACCGCCCGCAGGTCGGGGACGTCGGCGTTGACGGGGACGAGGTAGTCGGCCAGGTTCGCGTTGACGATCCGGCCGTCGCGGTGGTCGGTGACCGTGTGCTCCAGCAGCGCCTGGCCGATGCCGCCCACCATGGCCCCGAGCGCCTGGCTCTCGGCCAGCTTGGGGCTGATGATGCGCCCCGCGTCGTACACGCCGAGCATCCGCCGCACCCGCACCATGCCCAGCCGGGCGTCGACGGCGACCTCGGCGAACGTCGCGCCGAAGGCGTACATCGACGACCGCGCCGGTCCCGAGGGCGGGGTGAAGGAGCCGAGCACTTCGAGGTGGGCGCGGTCGTTGCGGGCCAGGAGCCGCCGGTAGGTGTCCGCGCGCGCCGGGTCGCCGGGCACGTGCAGCCGGCCGGCGCGGACGACGACCTCGCCAGCGTCGGCGCCGTACAGGGGCGATCCCTCGTCCGCGACGGCCAGTTCGACCGCCTGCCGCCGCAGCCCGTCGCAGCCGTCCTGGACGGCGGAGCCGACGCTGGCCATGGTGAGGGAGCCGGAGTGCGGCGGGGCCGTGGGCATGCGGGAGTCGCCGAGCCGGAAGGTCACCTTGCGCAGGGGCAGGCCGAGGGCGTCCGCGGCGAGCTGCGTCATCGAGGTGTACGTGCCGGGCCCCATGTCGCTTGACGCGCACTCGACCAGGGCCGTGCCGTCGGCGTCCAGCCGGACGCGGGCCTGCGCCCCGAACCGCAGGGTGTGGTAGCAGCCGGCGGCCATGCCGGTGCCGACGAGCCAGTCGCCGTCGCGGGTGGCGCGCGGCTTCGGGGCGCGCCGGTCCCAGCCGAAGGCGTCGGCGCCCACGCGCAGGCATTCGCGCAGCCGCCGGGTGGAGAACGGCAGCCCGCTGGAGGGGTCCTCGGCCGGTTCGTTGCGCAGCCGCAGCTCGATGGGGTCGACGCCCAGTTCGTGGGCGAGTTCGTCCAGGGCCGACTCGACGGCGAACGCGGCGGTCGCGTAGCCGGGGCCGCGCATGTAGGTGGGGGTGTTCACGTCCAGCGGCACGGTCCGGTACGTCTGGCGGACGTGGGGGGTGGCGTAGAGCATCTGGCCGGGGCTGAGGGCGCTCTCCAGGAAGTTCTCGTACGTGGAGGTCTCGGCCCGCAGCTCGTGGACCATCGCGGTCAGCCGTCCGCCGCGGCTGCTGCCCAGGCGCAGCGTGTAGGTGTAGGCGGGCCGGTAGCCGACGCCGTGGTAGAGCTGTTCGCGGGTCAGGACGAGTTTCACCGGGCGCCCGGTGACGCGGGCGGCCAGCGCCGCGACGGCGGAGTGCGGCCAGACCCGCGCGGCGTTGCCGAACGCGCCGCCGACGAAGGGCGAGACGACGCGCACCGACTCCGGCGGGATGCCGAACACGGCGGCGAGTTCGTGCTGCGTCCCCTGCACCCACTGGGTCTTGTCCCAGACGGTGAGCTCGTCGCCGTCCCAGCGGGCGAGGGTGGCGTGCGGCTCCATGGCGTTGTGGTGCATGCGGGCGAGCCGGTAGGTGGGCTCCAGGCGTACCGGTGCGGCGGCCAGCGCCTCGTCCGGGGTGCCGCGGACGTAGTCCTGCGGGGGCAGGGGGTCGTTGGCGGGGCGGCCGGGGGCGGCCAGGTCGGTGGCGGGCCGCTCCGCCCGGTAGGAGACGCGTACCAGGTCGGCGGCGTGGCGTGCGGCCTCCAGGGTCCGGGCCACGACCACGGCGACGGGCTGGCCGAAGAAGCGGACCCGGTCGTCCTGGAAGACGTGCAGCCGCTCGCCGACCGGCGGGTCCGTGATCGCCCGGGGGTTGTCGCGGTACGCCAGCTTCGGTGCGTTCAGGTGGCCGATCACGGCGAGGACGCCGGGTTGGGCGAGGGCGGCGCGGGTGTCGACGGCGGTGACGCGGCCGAGGGCGATGCTGCTGCCGACGAGGACCGCGTGCGCCGCGCCCCTGACGTCGTGGTCGGCGGCGTACTCGGCCCGGCCGGTGACCTTCAGCCGCCCGTCCACCCGGGAGAGCGGCGCCCCGACGGCTGCCTGCGGCTGGGGGCTCACCTGGTACCTCCCACGGTGCGGAGCTGGCGTTCGACGGTGCGGCGGAGCAGGGCGGTCTTGAAGCGGTTGTGCGCCAGTGGGCGGGCGCCTTCGGCGGCGTGTTCGGCGGCCTCGGCCCACAGGGCGTCGGAGGGGCGCCGGCCGACGAGGTGCCGTTCGACGGCGGGAAGCCGCCACGGGACGGTGCCGACGCCGCCGGCGGCGACCCGCGCCGCGCGGATCGTCCCGCCGCGGAGGTGCAGGGCGACGGCGGCGGAGGTGAGGGCGAACTCGTACGACTGCCGGTCGCGCACCTTCAGGTAGCCGGAGCGGAGCGGGCGCGGGTGGGGCGGTATCTCCACTGCCGTGATCAACTCGCCTGGTCGGAGCGCCTGTTCGCGGTGGGGGGTGCGGCCGGGGCGGAGGAGGAAGTCGGTGAGGGGGACGGTGCGTTCGCCGCCGTCCGGGGCCAGGAGGTGGACGGTCGCGTCCAGGGCGGTGAGTGCCACGGCGGCGTCGGAGGGGTGGGTGGCGACGCAGTGGGCGGAGGTGCCGAGGATGGCGTGGGTGCGGTTGTGGCCGTCGCGGGCCGCGCAGCCCGAGCCGGGGTCGCGCTTGTTGCAGGCGGCGGTCACGTCGCGGAAGTACGTGCAGCGGGTGCGCTGCATGAGGTTGCCGCCGATGGTGGCCATGTTGCGGAGCTGCGGGGAGGCGCTGAGTTCCAGGGCCTGGGAGAGGACGGGGTAGGTGGTGCGTACGGCGGGGTGGGCGGCGGTGTCGGACATCGGTGCCAGGGCGCCGATGCGCAGGCCGCCGCGTGCGGTGGGGGTGATCGCGCGTAGCGGCAGGGCGGTGATGTCGACCAGGGTGCGGGGGCGTTCGACGGTCTCGCGCATCAGGTCGACCAGGGTGGTGCCGCCCGCGAGGTACCGGCCGCCGCGCCGCCCGGCGGCCAGCGCGGCCTGGGTGTCGGAGGGCTTGGTGTAGGTGAAGGGGTGCATGGTGGCCGCGCCTCATTTCCGGTGCGCGGCGGCCTGGCCGACCGCCTTGACGATGTTGGTGTAGCAGCCGCAGCGGCAGAGGTTGCCGCTCATCCACTCCCGGATCTCGGTGGCGGAGCCGGTGTGGCCCTCCCGGATGCAGGCAGCGGCGGACATGAGCTGGCCGGAGGTGCAGAAGCCGCACTGGAAGGCGTCGTGTTCGATGAACGCGCGCTGGAGCGGGTGCAGTTCGCCGTCGTCCGCGGCCGGGGCGCCGGGGGCCAGGCCCTCGATGGTGGTGACCTCGGCGCCTTCCAGGCGTATGGCGAGGGTGAGGCACGCGTTGACGCGGCGGCCGTCGACCAGGACGGTGCACGCCCCGCAGGCACCGGCGTCGCAGCCTTTCTTGGTGCCGGTCAGAGCGAGGTGCTCGCGCAGCAGGTCCAGGAGTGAGGTGCGGTTGTCGACAGTGAGGGTGTGCCGCTCGCCGTTGACGGTCAGTGAGACGCGGCCGGCGGGCGGACGGGCGGCGGCCGGTGCGGCGGAGGCCGCGGGTGTGCCACCGGCGGCGACGGCGCCGCCCACCGCGGCGGTCGTCGCGACGAACGTACGCCGGGACGGGCCCGGGGGCGGTGGGGGCTCGGCGGGTTCAGCGGGCATGTGTGCCCCTTCGGCTCGGTGGTGGATCGGCGGACGGTCGTACGCGTCGGCAGTGCCTTGCGGCCGTTCCTGGCGGATTCGGGCACGGGTGCCGTCTCGGTGACGCTCTCCCGGCGCGGCCGTTCCGGGGCCGCTTGGCGGAAGGAGCCGAGGGCGGCGAACCGGCGGACGAATCCGGTGCCAGGGCCCGCGCCGACCCCGGTGACCGGCCTGCTCTGTCCCCGGTGGTCGACGGCTGCCACAGCACCCCTCTTTCAGTCGATGCCTGGTTGACAGTTAATGACAGGTAGGCACCTACTGTCCAGTGCTGACAGCCTGACATCTTTGACGGCTCTGCGGGATCGCTCACGACAGACCGCCACTCGGGTAATCCGGAATATGGCGGTCCGTCTGTTCGCCGAGCGGAGTTGGAGCGGCCTCAGCCCGCTCCGGCAACTGTCGGCCGGGATCAGGCGTCCACCGGGCATGACCCAACCGAACCCCCAACCGTCCCCAGAGCCACCGGGCTGGCCGCACTGTGGCCACGGCGCCACCCCGGCCGATCCGGTCGGTTGTCGCGGCATCCACGTCGGTGAACACGCAGTCTGCCTGGCTCACTTGGACGAGGCCGACCGCTTCGCCTATCTCGCCGCCCTGGCGCCCGGTGCCGACATCGACCACTGCGGTACCCCCTTCACCCCCGAACTGCTGGGCCAGTTACTCAACGCCCTACGCGACCCCGCCACCGGGCGCCCCCAATTCGGCGACGCCTGGTTCGCCAGGTCGTCCTTCTCCGACACCGCCTGGTTCGCCGGGTCGTCCTTCTCCGGCGACGCCCGGTTCTACGAGTCGTCCTTCTCCGGCGAAGCCTGGTTCGCCGAGTCGTCCTTCTCCGGCGAAGCCGGGTTCTACGGGGTGTCCTTCTCCGGCGACGCCCGGTTCCACGAGACGTCCTTCTCCGGCGAAGCCTGGTTCGTCAAGGCGTCCTTCTCCGGCGAAGCCGATTTCGACGTGGCGTCCTTCTCCCGCAAGGCCCGGTTCGACACGTCGTCCTTCTCCGGCATCGCCCGGTTCGAGGGGACGCGCTTCGAGAAGGCGCCGCACCTGGGGCCGCTGGTGTGCGACCGGCAGGTGGTGCTGGACGGTGCGGTGTTCGAGGCGCCGGTGACACTGGAGATCGCCGCACCTCGGGTGAGTTGCGCGCGCACCCGGTGGGCGTCGACCGCCACCCTGCAGCTGCGCTACGCCGAACTGGACCTGCGAGACGCGGTCCTGGAGTACCCGGTACTGGTCGCCGCCCGCCCCGACCCCTTCCCCAGCTTCGGCTCGGACAGTTCGCTGCCGGAGATGGAACTGTCCGGCCAGGACCCCGGCGTGCGCCTGACGTCGCTGGGCGGGGTGGACGCCGCGCACCTGGCGCTGCACGATGTCGACCTGAGCGGGTGCCGGTTCGCCGGCGCGGTCCACCTCGACCAGTTGCGGGTGGACGGCTGGTGCACCTTCGCCACCACCCCCACCGTCTGGAACCGGCGCCTGCCCTGGCGGTGGAGCCGCCGCAACACGCTGACCGAGGAGCACCACTGGCGGTCACGTACCGCCCGCCGCCCCGCCCTCGCCCGCGGCTGGACCACCCCGCCGCAGGACGCCCCCAACCTGAAACCGGCCGCGGTGGCCGCGCTGTACCGGCAACTGCGCAAGTCGCTGGAGGACGGCAAGAACGAGCCGGACGCCGCCGACTTCTACTACGGCGAGTGCGAGATGCGCCGCCACGACACCGGCCGGCCCTGGGGCGAGCGGGCGCTGCTGACCGCCTACTGGGCCCTGTCCGGCTACGGGCTGCGCGCCGCCCGTGCGCTGGCCTGGCTGGGGGCGGCGATGGCCGTCACGGTCGCGGTGATGGTGCTGTGGGGCCTGCCCGCCGACGATCCGAAGCCGACCACCACCGGCCGCCAGGTCGCCGCCGGACAGCAGGTCACGCTGACCACCGACACCCCCGACCCGGCCAACCCGGCCGGGCCGTGGTCCGAACGCGTCACCGCCGAGCGGAGCGAGAAGGCCCTGCGGGTGGTGATCAACTCGGTGGTCTTCCGCTCCTCCGGCCAGGACCTGACCACCACCGGCACCTACACCGAGATGGCCTCCCGCCTCGCCGAACCCGTCCTCCTCGGCCTGGCGGTCCTGGCCGTCCGCAGCCGCGTCAAGCGCTGACTGACGCACCGCCTCGACGGCCAGGGCCCCTCGTGGCACGCCGCACAGCCACCGGGCGCCGAAGCAACCGGTGCGCTCGCGCGGTCACGAGCCACCGCACGGAGGACTCCGGCACGGAGGCCACGGCCCCCTGCCCGCTGAAGTCCCCTGTGTGATTTGGCAGTTGGGCCGACGTTCCCCAGGACCACCACCCTATTGTTGGCCGATGCCCACACCCCGCATCGACCGCCCGGCCGATCTCGACGTGGTCCGTGAGTCCTATGACCGGGTGGCCGACAACTACGCCCACATGGTGGTGACGACGGGAGTCGGCGACATCCGCAGCCATCCGTGGCTCAAGGCGTCGATCGACGCCTTCGCCGACACGGTGAGCGGGCTCGGTCCCGTCCTCGACGTCGGCTGCGGGCCCGGGACGGTGACCGCCTACCTCGCCGAACGCGGGCTCGACGTGTCCGGGGTCGATCTCTCGCCCCGCATGATCGAGAACGCGCGCCGTCTTCATCCGCAGTGCCGCTTCAGCGTCGCGTCCGCCACCGACCTCGACCTGGCGGAGGCGTCCCTGGGGGGCGTACTCGGGTGGTGGTCGCTGTTCAACCTCCCCCGCGACGTCCTTCCCCAGGTCCTCGCCCTGTTCGCGCGTGCCCTGAAGCCGGGCGGCCACTTCATCACCGGGACACACGTCGGCGACGAGGACACGGTGCGCACCGAGGCCTACGGAGGTGTGCGCGTTCGCTGGACGACGCACAAGTGGCGGCCGGAACAGCTCGTGGACCTGATCGAGCAGGCCGGACTGCGTCCGGTCGCCGAACTTCGGCTCCCCGCGGACGAGCACAGCGGGCCGAGCGTGGTCGTCATGGCCGAGCGCCCCGCCTGAGGGCCGGGTGCCGGGGGCGGCACAGGGTCTCGTACCGGGCCCCGTCACCTGGCGCCCACCGCTGTCCCCCCTTCGGATGCTCCCCGGGGTCGCCCCTGGGAGGGCCGAGGCAAGGAAACGGCTGAGAACTCCGCGGCCACCGCCCAGGACCCGACTCGGCGCACCGGAGGATGCGACCTTTCGGCCACGGCACTCCCTGTTCCGTTTCCGGCATTTCGGGAGCAATATGGGCTTAATAGATGCAAGGAGCAGAGAATGAGCAGGCTCCGCCCCTCCCGGCACAACCAGTCGTCCTCCCAGTCCCGGCCTCCAGGCGGCTCCGGCGTTCCCGCCCCGCCCGCTCAGCCGCCCCTGTGGAACGGGCCACCTCCCGAGTACGCGCCGACGCGCCCGGCGCGGAAGCGGCACCGCGTCTTCTTCTGGTTCTTCCTGGCCGTCCAGGCGCTGTTCCTGGTCTGGATCATCACGGGGATCGCCGGGAACAGCGGCACCCCGGCCGGGTGCGCCGGACTCACCGGCAAGGAACTGGAGCTTTGCGAGGGCGCCGGGGACGTCGGCACCGCGATCGGTGTCGGACTGATCATCGCCCTGTGGGTGGCCGTGGACGTCATCCTCGGCCTGACGTACCTCGTCTACCGGCTCGCCCGCAGGCAGCCCGCCGCATAGTGCGGGCCGGTCCCCCGCCGCCGGGGCCCGGCCCAACCGGACCTCAGCCGGACCGGGCCTCGGTGACGCGGAGCCGGCGGACGGAGTGGAGGGCGGCCAGGAGGGCGGCGAGGTGGATCGCCGCGGCGAGCACGCCCAACTGCCACCACGGGAGGCTCAGGACGAAGCCGGAGATCCGCGCGGCGAGGACCGTGCTCGGCACCACGGCGATCACCAGGCCGAGCAGGGAGCTCATCGCCAGCAGAACCCCGTGCTGGCAGAGCAGGACGTCCCGCGCCCAGCGCGGGGGGATGCCCACGGCGACCAGTTGAGCCAGATAGCCCCGCAGGATGCGGGTCTGGCTTCGGGTGGCGGCCAGGACCGCGGCGAGGGCCAGGAGCACCAGCCCCGCCGCGGTGGCCAGCAGCGCGGCCGGGGGCACCGGGTCCTCCGGCGGCACGTGGATCAGGACGGCGCCCGCGTCCATTCCGGCGTCGACGACGGCCTGCTGCAGGGCATGTGCCTGCTCGCCGGAGACACCGGTGACCATGACCGGCCCCTGTGACTGGATCGGCAGCTCCAGCGCGTGCGCGGTCGAGCGCAGCATGATCCCGTCGGAGCCGGCCCGCCAGCGGGCCGGTACGGGATCGACCGTGGCCGCGGGCAGTTCGACGCCGCCGCGCAGGACCTCGTCCCCCTGCCGGACGGTGAGCCGGACGCGCGCGTCCCTCCCGGTGGGGGCACCGGACTCGTCCGCCCAGACCAGCAGGCCGCCGTCACGCAGCAGGGAGGCCTGGGCGCGGTCGAGCCGGAGGCCGAGCAGCCGCTCGACCTGACCGGAGGTCTCCGCCGCGAGCAGGCTGCCGTCGCTACCCTCCCGAACGGCCATCCGCGGGTTGTCGGCACCGCCGGCCATCAGGTATCGCACCTCCGTACGGGGCAGGCCCTCGACCGCGCCGGACCGCTCGACCGTACGCAGCAGCGCCTCGTCCGGCGGGAAGGTGTCGCTCCCGTGACCGGCGAGCAGTACCTGCCCGGGGAGCACGGAGGGGTACGACTGCTTGTCCGCCGTGCGGATCAGGGTGTCCAGCAGGGCGAGATAGCCCAGCGAGGCACCGGACAGCACCGTGAGCACCGCCAGGGCGGCGCAGGCCCTGCGCCGGTCGGCGGCCAGCCGGCGGCGTACCAGCCGACGGCGCGGACCGTTCTCCGGCAGGAGCCGCAGCATCCCGCCGAAGACATCGGGGACGACCAGCAGCACCGCGGCGGTCACGATTCCGGTCAGGATCATGGCGTCGGCCGGTGAATCGACCCGGGTCGCGTACACCACCACGGCGCACCACGCAGCGACGGCCGACAGATGCCGGGCATGGCGGGCCAGGCGGGAGGGCCGGGGGGAATCCGGCTCGGACGCGGGAGCGTCACGGTCCTCGCGGTACGGCCGGACGGACGCCTCGCGCCGGGAACGGAGAAGGATCGCTCCGGCTGCCAGCCCGGTCAGCAGGATCACCGCGAGCAGGCGCAGTACGGGCGTCGTGAGGTCGTCGAGCGGTCCCGCGGGACGGTCGCGCAGGTGGGAGATGAGCGCACGGCCCCCGATGCCCGCCGCGACACCGGCCAGCGCCCCGCAGAGCGCCGCCCCCAGCGCCCAGGCCAGCGCGGCCAGGACCTGCCCGGCCGCCGCCACCGTCCGGGGGACGCCCACGGACACCAGGGAGCCCGTGGTGCGCCGGAAGCGGCGGTCGTTCATCCCGAACAACAGCAGGACCGCCGCCGCGGGCACCAGCAGGGAGGGGACGGTGTAGCCGGCCGGGGTCTTCTCGATCCACGTCTTCTCCGGCCGCACCGACAGCTCGTCCCTGGTGGTCAGGGTGGCGGCCACGGCGTCCCGCCCGACGGATTCGGCGGGTCCGGAGTCGGCACCGCCCCGGTCCGGTGCCCGGTCCTGCTCCCAGGAACGCGCCGCGGCGGTGAACGCGTCGACGACCGCCCGCTGCCGCTCCCCGGACCACGTCAGGTCCGGCTGGGCGCCCAGCACCGGGAACCCCTCGGTCAGGGCGGGGTCGAGCCCGGCCCAGGTGCCCGGTCCGAGCAGCAGGTTCGTCGTGCTCGCGCTCCGGTCGTCGGCGGTGCCGACGACCTTCAGCCGTACGCCGCCGAGCACTGTGAGGATCTCGCCCGCCGGAGTCCGCACATCGTCCGGTTCGGTCACGACCGCCTCGCCGGGACGGCTCGGCCACCGCCCCGACAGCAGCTCGTACCGCGCGGGGTACGGCCGGGCGGCCCAGTCGGTCTCCAGCGCCGTCACGTCGCGGGCCGGCGTGGTGTCGAGCTGGACGTCGGTGGCGCTGAGCACGACCTCGGCACCGGTGACACCGGCTTCCCGCACCCGGGTCCTCAGCTCCGTGACGAACGTGTCGTCACCCGGTGGCAGGACCACTCCGCTGCCGTAGCCGACCCGCGCGTCGAACCGGCCCAGTTGGCCGTCGGCGACCTGGTCACCCGAGAGGGACAGGGTCCGCAGGGTGACGAACATCGCCATCACCAGCAACGCGGCGACGAACACGACCGCCACCGACCGGGCCAGTGCCCGGGAGCGCGCCAGCCGCCGGGCCAGCCGGAG
The DNA here is from genome assembly GCF_002794255.1 of Streptomyces carminius. GTDB lineage: Bacteria > Actinomycetota > Actinomycetes > Streptomycetales > Streptomycetaceae > Streptomyces > Streptomyces carminius. The sequence goes on along the minus strand of NZ_PGGW01000039.1, from coordinate 146,888 downwards.
CGTCAGGCGGAACTGGTCGGCGGATGTCATCCGGTCAGGTACTCGCACGTTCCTGGAAGCCCTCGCGGTGTCGATGGGTTCGGCGGTCTCCATGGGGTTCACGAACGGAATTCCAGCCGGCCGTCGACGACCTCGTGGACGGTGTCGGCGTACTCGCGGCAGCGCGGGTCGTGCGAGCAGACCACGGCCAGCACGCCCTCGTCGCACAGCTCCCGGAACAGCCCGAACAGGTCCCGGGTGGCCGCCGAGTCCAGCGCGCCGGTCGGCTCGTCCGCCAGCAGGATCTCCCGCCGCCCGGTCAGCGCCCGTGCCACGCCCACCCGCTGCCGCTGACCGCCGGAGAGCTGCCACGGCAGCCGGTCCGCCGGCCCGGACAGACCGACGCGGGCCAGTTGCGCCAGCGCTTCCTCGTGCGCCTCGCCGACCGGGAGGCCGCGCGCCTCCAGCGGCAGCGCGACGTTCTCCGCGGCGGTGAACTCCTCGATCAGGTTGTGCTCCTGGAACACGACGCCGACGGTGCGCAGGCGTAACGCGGCGCGCCGGGCCTCGTCGGCCGTGCCCACGTCGACGTCGCCGACCCGGATCTCACCGGAGTCGGGGAGATCCAGGCCGGCCAGCAGGTTCAGCAGCGTCGACTTGCCGGAGCCGCTGGCGCCGTGGACGCACACGAACTCCCCCGCCCGGGCGGTGAACTCCACGTCCCGCGCCGCCCACACGGTCTCGGCGGCGGAGCGGTACGCCCTGCACACCCCGCTCATCCGGATCAGCGGTACGTCCGCGGCTGTGGTCAACTCGGCATCCGTTCCATCGTTCACCCGATGTGGTTCCGTCACTGTGCCAGGGGGCGACGCCGTCGACGTCGTCTTTCCCGCGCGTGGCTCGTTCGGCGCGCTTGACGGATGGTCACGTTCTCATCACCGTGCGCGAGTTCTCCTGACGGAGCGGGACGGAGCGGATACGTTCGGCGACGCAAGTTCGTTTCCGGTTCAACAAGGGGCACCAACGTGAAGCTCATCAAGCCCGCCGCCGTCGCCGTCAGCGCTCTGGCGCTGGCCGTCCTGCCGTCCGTCACCGCCTCCGCCCACGGCGGGGGAAACCCGTTCGAGAACTGCACCGCCGCCTACGAGGCCGGTCACTCCAACATCCCGGAGAGCAGCTCGCACTACGCCCCCAAGCTGGACCGCGACAGGGACGGTGTCGGTTGTGACAAGCCGCCGGCCGACTTCGTCCCGGCCCCGGCGGAGGACGAGAGCAAGGGCGGCGAGGAGTCGTCCGGCGTCGAGGAGAGCACGGGCCAGGAGCAGGACGGCACGGAACTGGCCGAGACCGGCGGTGATGACACCACGCCCTACATCGCCGGGGCGGGTGTGGCCGTGCTGCTGGCCGGGGTCGGGCTGGTCGCGGCCCGCAGGCGCCGCGCCACGGACTGACCGGCCGCGGCAGCGGTCGGCGGAGGCGCACGGAGGCGGCCTTCCGGGAGATCCCGGGAGGCCGCCTCCATGTGTGGTGGGTGGCGGGCGAGTGTGGGGTCAGGACGTGATCAGACCCCGCAGGTCGTGCAGGGAGTCGAGGTGCCAGTCGGCGGGCTCGGTCTCGGGGGTGCCGGCCCACAGGTGGCCCCAGGGCCCGCGCCGCAGATGGGCGACGCGCAGGCCGTACGCCTTGGCCGGGGCCACGTCGTTGACCGGGTGGTCGCCGACGTACACGATCTCTTGCGGGGCGGCATCGGCGAGTTCGGTGACGCGGGCGTAGAAGCCGGCCGAGGGCTTGGCCACGCCCCACTCCTCCGAGGTGGCGACGGCGTCGGCCGGGAGGTCGAGGGCGCGCAGGAGCTGCCCGGCGCGGGCGGTCTGGTTCCCGGCGACGACGACGCGGAACCCGGCCTCGCGCAGCGCCGTCAGGGCGGGGCGGACGTCGGGGTGGAGGTCGCTCTCGTCCAGGTGCTCGCCGCGCCCGGCGGCCTCCCGGGCGCGGTACTCGGCGCCGATGTCGATGCCCGGCCGCAGCAGCCGCAGGGCGTCGCCGCTGTCCCGGCCCTGCCCGACGACGGCGCCGACCAGGGCGGCCATGGTGTGCCGGGGCACGCCGAGCCAGTCGGCCCAGCCCGCCCAGTACCGGTCGTCGCGGACGAGGGTCTCGCCGATGTCGAAGGCGACGGCTCTGATCACCCGCACCAGCCTACGGCGGAACGGCGCCCGGGGCAGGAGCGCGGGGCAGGGGCGCGGCGGGGAACGCAGCGGGGGCCCGGCAGGCGATCCGGCAGGGGGCCGGCGGGAAACACGCAGGTGAGCGGGAACTTCCGGGCCCGGGGCCCGCGTCCTCCCCGTATGGGGAGACGGACCGTACCGGCCGAGGCCGGATACCTGGCAGGGCTCGGCGCGGGCACGGGGCTGGTCGCGTGGACGATCGGCGCCGAACGCCATCTCATGGGCGGCTTCGAGGGCGAGGGCCGGGATCCGAGCGTGCTCTACGTCGAGCTGCCGCTGCTGGTGCTCGGCGTGCCCGCCGCCGCCGTCGCCGTCCTGCTGCTGACGCACCGCGTGCTGGACGGCCGGGTGGAGCGCGCCGGGGTACGGAGTGCGCTGTCGGCCGGTGCGGCGCTGGCCGTGGCGGCGGCGCTGGTGTGGGGCGGGCTGGCCTGGCTGGCGGCCACCGAGCCGCCGGTGTACCGGGAGTAGTGCCGGAGGACGGGCCGGGGCGGTCAGCCTCCGGCCGTTCCGGGGGCGGTGGCCCGGCGGGCGGCGCGCAGCGCGCGCAGCACCCGGCCGGGGGCCAGGAGCGCGGTGGGCGGCTCGACCATGTGGACGACGCGCAGGAACGTCCGCCCCAGCGCGGCGTCGACGGAGGCCGCGGCGCGGTAGCGGGTGAGGTAGCGGTCGAGCAGGACGTCGGCCGGTCCGCGCCGCCCCTCCGCCTCGGGGAAGCGCAGGTCGCCGCCCGCGGCGAGCAGCCACGGGGTGTCGACCGCCTTCGCGGCGGCGCGGAAGAAGCGCCGGGGGAGGTCGTGGGGATCGGGGCCGGGGCCGGGCCCGGGGCCCTCGGCCAGGAGGCGGCGCAGCAGCAGTGCCTCCAGGGCCGCCGCCGTCATGCCCTGGCCGTAGGCCGGGTTGAAGGTGCACAGGGCGTCGCCCGTGACGAGGAAACCGCCGAGGTGGCGGTCCAGCTTCTCGTAGTGGTGGCGGACGCTGGCGGGGTAGCGCGTCCGCGCGGGCTCGTCCAGCGGTTCGGCGGTGCGCAGCACCTCGGCCACGTCGGGTCCGGCCAGGCTCTCGGCGTAGGCCAGCATGCCCGCCTCGTCGGTCGGGGGCTCCTCGCCGTACTGGCCCGCGAGGACGACCGCGAAGCGGTCCCCCTCCACGGTGATCAGGGCTCCCGAGCGCGGGTGCCCGGGATAGCCCACGATCGCCGCGGCCTTCCGGCCGCCGAGGTGGTGGGGTTCGCGCCGGAAGTGGCGGGTGACGTAGACGATGTCGGCGCGGACCTCCGTCTTCGCGGGCAGCGGGTGGCCCAGTTCCGTCAGCCAGTGCAGGGTGCGGGAGCCGCGGCCGGCGGCGTCGACGACGAGGTCCGCGTCGAGCACCGTCTCCCCGGCGGCGTCGGTGCCGCCGGTGCCGTCGGTGCCGTCGGGGAGTGGACGCGTCCGTACGCCCGTGATCCGGGTGCGGTCGGGGGTGGTGACCGGGCCGAGCACCTCGGTCGAGGGCATGAGCGTGACGTTGCCGAGGCCGGTGACGCGCTCGCGCACCCGGTGTTCCAGCAGGGGTCGGCTCAGGCCGTACGAGAACAGCCCGGAGGGCGCCCGGCGGACGTGGTGGCCGTCGAAGTACCAGTGGGCGTCGCCCTGGGTGTCGGCGCGTACGGCTCCGGCCTCGGCCAGCTCGTCCAGGAAGCCGGGGAACAGCTCGTCCAGGGCCTCGGCGCCGCGCGCGAGCAGGACGTGCAGGTGGCGGCTCTGCGGGGTGCCCCGGCGGGGTGCCGGGACGGCGGGCAGGACGTCGCGGTCGAGCACGGTGACCCGCTCACAGGCGTCGGCGAGCGCGCGGGCCGCCGTCAGCCCCGCGATGCCTGCGCCGATCACCACGGCGTGCGGCCCGGCGGCCGGGGTGGGGCGGTCGTCGGCGGGGCGGTCGTCCGGGAACGCCGGGGGCATGGGCGGACTCCGTTCCGTGGGGGCCGGGCGGGCCGGGGCGGCCTGCCCCCGGCCCTGGGGGAACTTCCGGGAAGGCTGCTGAAAGGGTGTCAGCTCTCCCGGTGAGGAGCCTACGCCGCCGGCGTGCCGGGCGGGCCGTTCCCCGGGGGAGTCCGACGGCGGCGCACGAACGGGCCCCGCCCGGATCGGCACCGTGGCACGGGCGCGGGTCGGCATCCCCCGGTACCGGCCGGGCGCCGTTCCGCTGCGGCCGAGTGCGGATCCGGCCGGGCCGACCGGCCGAAACCAAGTCCCCGGCACCGGGGCGGCGGGCGGCCACGGCTCCGCCCCGCCCCGCCCGGTGCCGGGGACGTCAGCGGCCCTCGTCCGGCGGTTCGCAGCCGTCGTCCGGGGGCTCCTCGCAGTCGTCCGGGGGCTCCTCGGTCGGCAGGGCGACGGTGAACGGCACCTCGGCGGACCAGTCGGGGTTGTAGTGCGTCCCGTCGTAGCCCTGGGTCCGGAAGGCGTACGTCCCGCCGTCCGCCAGCCGTCCCGGCGGCACCACGACCTCGGCGGTCCCCAGGGAGTCCCGCGGCCCGGACTCCAGGACGGCGATCAGCCGACCGGTCCCGGTGTCGTAGACCTCGAAGGCCGTGTCCACCCGGTCGCCGTCGGCGTCGTAGACGATGGTCCGCAGGGTCGGGGTGAGGGTGTCCACCTGCCACACCCCGTCGTTGCCCTGCTCGAACGGCGGCCCGGCCATCGGGTTGAAGGCGGTCATCGGCGGGATGTTGTAGGTGACGGTCAGCCGGGGCTGGTTCTCCGGGTGCTCGGAGGAGTTGACGCGCTTCCAGCCCCCGACGGCGTCGGTGCTGGCCTGAATGCCCAGGTAGGCGTCGCTGGTCCGCCGGTGGGCCCAGGACTGCACCAGGTCGGTGGCGTCCGCGGTGATCCAGCCGGGCTCGCCGCAGGCCGGGTTGCCCCTGGTCTCGGCGGAGGAGGCGTACAGCTCCGTCCACTCGGGCTGCCGGTCCCACCGCGAGGCCCGGGACGGGGCGCCGGTGGACCACAGAGTCCACGAGTGGGGCTCGCAGTCGGTGTTGCCGGAGTGGAAGTTCCACAGCAACAGCTCGGCGGAGAAGACGTTGGCGCCCGCGAGGCCGCCGAAGCCCCACTGGATGAAGGACCGGGCGGTCCGGGGGGTGCCGTCCTCGTTGACCGTGCCCGGGTTGCCGAAGTCGAGTTCGGTGTCGCCGGACCAGTCGACCGTCTCGCCCTGCTGCACGTAGGTGTCGAAGGCCGCGCTCAGCTCCGAGGCGCCGGGGTCGACGGTGACGGGGTAGCGGGTGGCGGGGTCGGCGAGGAAGTCGGCGTCGGGGGTGAGGACCAGGTCGACCGCGCCGGGACCGCGCTCGACCACCGCCATGTCCACCGGCGCGCGGCGGGTGTGCTCGCCGGAGACCGGGTCCACGGCCGCGTCCCACATCACCGGCGCGGGCAGCACCGCCCGCTGCCGTCCGGTGGCGGCGTCGGTGAACAGCACCGAGCCGTCCGGTTGCGCCGCGGCCCGCAGGCCCTCGGTGCGGACGGGCAGGGTGTAGGAGTAGCGGTCGGTGTCCGGGCGGCGCTTGATCTCCACGAACTGCTCGAAGCCGGTGCGGGTGGCCTCCACCAGCACGTCCGCGCCGGGTACGGCGTCCGGGTAGCGGGCGGTGGTACCCGCCAGCACCGGCGCGGGCAGGCCGCCCCGCCACTGGAGGGTGATCTCGCCCTCGCCCGTGCCGAGGGTGACCAGGTCGCGCGGGGCGGCCTCACCGGCCGCCGCGAGGGAGCGGGGGCGCTCGCCGCCGCCCGCGTCCAGGGTGAGGTCCCCGGGGTGGGCGCGGGCCTCGACGCGTCCGCCGCGCCGGACGAGGGTCGCGTCCACCGGCCGCCACCGCCCGTCGCGCCGGACGCGTTCGGGCCCGGGGGTCAGGGTGGTGGTGCGGGTGCCGTCGGGGTTGACGACGGTGCGGGCGGTCTCCGTGGTGCGCGAGGCCAGCTCGACGGACTTCCCGGTGCGGCGGGCCTCGGCCCGAGCCCGGGCCGTCTCGGCGGCCGGGCCCGCCGCACCGGCCGCACCGATCGCCGGGGCCCGGTCCGGCGGGCCGGTGGTGCGGGCGTCCGCCGGAACGGCGAGGGCCCCCGGCACCGCCACGGTGAGGGCCGCCCCCGCCGCCAGCCGGGACAGCGCGCGTCCTGGTGGCCGCTTCCGCCGCCGGTCCCGCGACCGGTCCCGTAATCGTTCCCGTGACCGGTCACGCCGCCACAGCCCTGGCATGTCTCAGCTCCTCTCCGCCCGCCCGCTCGCCCGCCGTGGGGAGCGGAGCCGGTCGCACAGCCGGACGACGCGTCCGGCGGCACCTCCGCACGCCGCGCCGCCAGTCTTCCTAGGGGGACCGGCGCCGCCGGACAAGAGGACCTGCCGGAACGACCGGCGCCAACCGGCCATCGCGGCGCCGCCCCGGCGACCGCGCTCGCCCCGGTATGGGCCGTCTCGTACCGCGCCCGCGAGCACGGGGAAGCGCGGGAAACACGGGAAACGCGGGGAACCGCGCCCTTCGCGCCCCCGCCCGGCCGGACGGCACGGGAATGGCCTGTTGCGCACGCCCCGGACCGCCCGTCCGGCCGGACGGGCACGGCGGCCGGACTGACGATCGGGTGACACATGGTTAGCCGACCGTGAGCGGAGGTACTCGCAGCGGTGACCCACGAGGGGAGCGCAACGACGATGAGCACGATGCATCGGATGGACGGACACCGGAGCGGGAGCGAACACTCCGTCGGTGAGCTGGTGGCACGCGCCACCGCGCAGATGTCGCAGCTCGTACGGGAGGAGATGCAGCTCGCCCGGACGGAGATGGCCGAGAAGGGCAAACGGGCCGGGCTGGGCGGCGGACTGCTGGGCGGCGCCGCGACGGTCGCCTTCCTCGCGGTGCAGGCCGGGATCGCGTCCGCGATCGCCGGGCTGTCCGTGGTGTGGCCGGTGTGGCTGTCGGCCCTGGTGGTGATGGTGGTGCTGTTCCTGGTCGCCGGCCTGCTGGCGCTGCTGGGCAGGCAGGAGGTGCGCAAGGCGGCACCGGTGAAGCCGGAGGGCGCGATCCGGGGCATGCACGAGGACTTCGACGAGATCAGGGGAAGGGTGCGGCGATGACCGCTTCGAGCGATCCCGGCGCCTCCGGCCTCCCCGGCATCCCCGCCGACCCGGACACCCCGGCGGAACTGCGCGCCCGTATCGAGCGGACCCGCCGGGAGCTCGGCGACACCCTCGAGGAGCTGGCCGCCAGGACCGACGTCAAGAAGCACGCGCGGCGCAGGGCCGCGCAGGCGGCACAGGCGGGACGGCGCGGGGCCCGGCCGCTGGCCGCGGGCGGCGGCCTCGTGCTGGCCCTCGCCCTGGCGGCCCTGGCGCTGCGCCACCGGCACCGGTGGCAGCGGCCCCGGCCCCGGCCGTATCTGGCGCGGCACAACGGGGAGGTGCCGGGCTCAGTCCGCCGGCTGGTCGCGTTTCTCCCGCACCACTGAGCCGGCGGGCGGCGCGCCGTCCGCCTTGTCGTCCGCGGCGGCGTCGTCCGGGGTGCCGTCCGCCGTGCCGTCCGCGGCGTGGCGCCGCTCCCGGCGGCGGCGCTTGAACTCCAGACGGAGCGCGCGCGGCCACTTGGCGGTGTCGCGCGGCTCCACGTACGGCTCCTCCCCGCGCGGCAGCCCGCCGGCGTACGCCCGCCGGCGGGCCAGCTCCGCGTCCAGCTCCAGGCCGAGCAGGATGGCCAGGTTCGACAGCCACAGCCACACCAGGAAGACGACGGCCCCGGCGAGCGTGCCGTAGGTCTTGTTGTACGAGCCGAAGTTCGCCGTGTAGACCGCGAAGCCCGCCGAGGCGACCAGCCACAGCAGCACGGCGAGCACACTGCCGGGCGCCATCCGCAGCCCCCGCAGCCGGGCGTTGGGCGCCGACCAGTACAGCGTGCTGATGATCGCCGCCACCAGCAGCACCAGCACCGGCCACTTGGCGATCGACCACACCAGCAGCGCCTGGTCGCCCAGGCCGACGACCTTCCCGACCTTCTCCGCGATCCCGCCCGTGAACACCACGATCACCGCGCTCAGTGCGAGCAGCACCATCAGCACCAGCGTGACGCCGATCCGCAGCGGGGTGAGCTTCCACACCGGGCGGCCCTCGGGGATGTCGTAGACGTGGTTGGCGGTGCGGATGAACGCGGCCACGTAGCCGGAGGCCGCCCAGATCGCGGCCAGCAGGCTGAAGATCGCCAGCAGGCCGCCGCCGGTGCCGCGCTGCAGTTCGTTCACGGCGTCGAACAGGATCTCGCGGGCCGGGCCGGGGGTGAGCTGCTCCAGGTTCTCCAGGATGGTCTCGGTCGCCCGCTCACCGACCGTGCCCAGCAGCGAGACCAGCAGCAGCAGCGCCGGGAAGATCGACAGCACCCCGTAGTAGGTGAGGGTCGCCGCCCGGTCGGGGATCTCGTCGTCCAGGAACTCCTTGACCGTGCCGCGCAGCAGGGCCCACCACGTGTTCGCCATGGCCTACGGGATTCCCGGTGCGGGCCCGGTCATGTGCGGGTGCGGTCACGGGCCGGCCCGTGACCGGACCCGGCTCACCGGGCGCGCGGAGCGGGCCGGGCCCGGCTCAGTCCGCCCCGCGCTCCTCCGGCGCCGGGCACGGGGTGCCGCGCGGCAGCCGGTAGGGCGCGGCGATCCGGTAGGTGCCGGGGGCGGGCGCCTCCAGCACCGTCCACTCGTCGGCCGGCGGATCCTCCTCGCCGTCGCCCACGTTGCCGCCGTCCTGTCTGCCCTCCGTCACCGGCTCGGCCGCCCGCAGACAGCCCGCCGCGTTCGGTTCGCCCTCCTCCGGCGGCTCGACCGGCTTCCCCTCCTCGTCCACCAGTCCCAGCCACGGCGACCAGGGTATGCGGACCCGCACCTCCCCCGGCTCGGGCACGGAGACCTCCACCCCCTCCGCGGCGGCCCGTACGACCTCGGCGGGCGGATCGGCCATCGGCACCGGGTCGACGACCCGGTACAGCCGCCAGTTGGCGTCCGACCAGACCTCCTCCAGATACGGCAGCCCGCCGCGCACCAGCTCGGCCTCCGCCTCGCCCGCACCGTCCGGGTCGTCGCTGGGCAGCACCACGTAGCGCACCGCCCAGCGGTCCAGCCAGCGGCGGTAGGAGTCCGCGGTGAGCGGGACGTCCTCGTCGTAGAAGAGGGGGTTGCGCTCGGTGTCGGCCTGCCGGTTCCAGCCGCGGGCGAGGTTGACGTACGGCACCAGGGCGGACGCCTCGCGGTGGCTGCGCACGGGGACGACCTCGACCCGGCCGCGCTCGGCGTCCACCCGCTGGAGCCGGTCCACCAGCGGGGCCAGCTCGCGGGCCCAGGCGGCGTCCGGGGTGGTCCGCACCACGTCCCACACCGGCTTGAAGAGCTGCCAGCCCAGGACCGTGGTGAAGACCAGCAGCAGCGCGGTGTACCGGCGCGCGTGCCACCAGGGGCGTCCGGCGGCGGGGGCGACCACCCGCTCGGTCAGCAGCGCCAGCAGCACCACGTTGCCGAAGATCAGCGCCAGCCGCTCCACGTTGGAGCCGACCTGCGAGGGGATCGCCCAGGTGGCGATCACCCCCAGCCCGTACACCGCCGCCCCGAGCCGGGCCGTGCGCCACTCGCGCGGGGCCAGCACCCACACCGCCGCCGAGCAGAGCACCGGGAAGGCCAGCGACGACAGCGGCATCGGCTGCTCGCCGTGGAAGGGGAACAGGAGCGCGGAGGTGGCCACCACCACGGGCGGCGGGAGCGCCAGCGCGACCGTCACCCGCCACCGGCCCTGGAGCAGCAGTCCGGCGGCCACCACCATCAGGAACAGCCCGGCCACCGGGCTGCCCGCCGTCGCCAGGCCGGACAGCACCGCGGCCGTCACCACCCGGGCCCACCGGCGGTGCCGCCACCGCGGCGGCCAGGCCCAGATCGCCGTCACCGCGCCCAGCGCGAACAGTATCCCCAGCCCGAAGGTGACCCGCCCCGAGACGGCGTTGCAGGTCAGGGCGAAGGCGCCGAACAGCGCGACCGGCAGCGGCCGGCGCAGCGGGGAGCGGACCAGGAGCAGTGCCAGCAGTCCCGCGGAGAGCGTCCCGGCGACGATCATGGTGGCCCGTACCCCGATGACCGCCATCAGGTACGGCGAGAGGACGCTGTAGGAGACCGGGTGCATCCCCCCGTACCAGGCCAGGTTGTACGCGGAACGCGGATACCGGCCGACGAACTCCGCCCAGGCGTCCTGCGCGGCCAGGTCGCCGCCGCTGTTGGCGAACAGCAGGAACCACAGCAGGTGCAGTACGGCGGCGAACAGCAGTGTGCCGACGACCGTCGCCGTGCCGGCCGGGCCCGCGGCGCACAGGGCGCGGACCCGGCCGGCGGCCTCGGCGAGGAACCGCCGAAGGGTGCGGTACGGGCGCAGGGGCCCCGCTTCGCTCACCACGTTCCGTAACTCCTGTCTCGGTCTCCCCCCGCCGGCGGGCGGCCGGCCGGGATCCGGGGCCGGCACCGGCCCCGGACCGCGGCGTTCCTCTCGCACCGGGCGCCCCCGATGCCCGGGACGCGCCGGACGCACCGGGCGCACTGCGTACCCGCCCTACAGGACGCGGGTGAGCCGCGCCCCGATGCCCGGTTCGGCCAGCTCCTGCCGGAGTGCCACCGGGACCTTCACCTGGCCCGGCCCGCTGCCCACCGTCAGGGTGCCGACGGTCTCGCCCGGTGCCGCCTCGCCCGGCACGGTCTCGCCGCCGTCGGTCAGGCCGAGCTCGACCTCCAGACCGGGCCAGCCGACCGCCGTGACGTCCTCGGTGGCGACCACCTCGGTACGGCCGCCGAGGCCGTCGTCCACGTAGCCGACCACATCGCCCTTCGCGACGATCTTCTCGGCCTTCAGGGCCTCCTGCACGGAGACCAGCAGCTCCCGGCTCTCACTGACGACGGTGTCGATGATCGGCGGCTTGTGCTGCCCGAGGACGGCGCCGATGATCAGCTGGGTGGTGCCGCCGATCTCCTTCTCACCGGCGAAGAGCAGGTTGCCGCCGGCCGCGGTGGTGGTGCCGGTCTTGATGCCCACGGCGCCGTTGTACGGGACGAGGCGGTTCCAGTTGCTGTGCGCGGTGCCGTTGCGGTCGGTGTAGGAGGGCTGCTTGACGATCTCCCGGAAGATCTCGAAGTCCATCACCTTCCTGCCCAGCTTCACCTGGTCGGCGGCCGTGCTGACGGTGTCCTCGCGGAGCCCGCTGGCGTCGGTGTAGGTGGTGTTCCTCATCCCGAGTTCCTCGGCGGTGGCGTTCATCTTCTCGACGAACGCCTTCTCGGAGCCCGCGTCCCAGCGGGCCACCAGCCGCGCCACGTTGTTGGCGGACGCCAGCATCAGGGCGTTGAGCGCCTCCGTGGCGGAGATCTCCTCGCCCGCCTCCACCTCCACGGTGGACTCGCCCTCGGCGCTGAGCCCCGCGTCCTCCTCGGCCTTCTCGTCCACGGGGATCATGGGACCCTCCTCCCCCTTCTCGAAGGGGTGGTCGCGCAGGAGGATGTACGCCGTCATCACCTTCGCCACGCTCGCTATCGGCACCGGCTTCTCCTCGCCGTAGGAGCCGAGCGAGCCGAGCCCCTCGACCTCCACCACGGCCTGCCCCTCCGGGGGCCAGGCCGGGGAGGGCCTGTCGCCCTCGAAGGAGTAGGTGGAGTCGGCGGTGAGGACCAGTTCCGGCGCGGGCAGCGGACGCAGCAGCTGCGCCACGCAGAAGGCGATCGCCAGCAGCACGGCGAGCGGCGACCAGATCTTGACGCGCCGCAGGGCGGTACGGAGCGGGGTCGGCGGCGGGGCGGGCTTGTTCGTCAGCTCGGCCAGCAGTTCCAGGGGGCGGTGCGGCGGCAGCGGCTGCTGCCGCGTCCGCTCGGCCTCCGGCAGACCGGTGTCCGGGGACTCCCCGGGCTTCCCGGAGGTCACTGCGGCGGGCTCGGACGTCCGGGGGCCGTCGGCGGACTTCAGCGGCACGAACCGGCTCGTCCGCTCCGCCCCGGTCTCCGCCTTCCCGTCCTTCTCCGGCTTCTCCGGCTCCGCGGACGGTCCGGCGTCGGTCGGGGTGCCGGTTCCGGCGTCGGTTCCGGCGTCGGTTCCGGGGGGCACCGCCCGGAAGACCGCGGTGGGCTGGTCGACCGTTCCGGTGTCCGCGGGCTTCTCCTCCGGCCCGTCCCCGGCCTCACCGGTGTCCTTGCCGGTGTTCTTGCCGGTGTCCCCGTCCGTGCCGTCCTTCTCCGAACGGTCCCGGGGCACCCGGAAGACCGCCGTCTTCTGGTCCACCGCCGCCGGCTCCGAGTCCTCCGCGACGGACTCCCCGTCCCCGGCCACACCATCCTCGGCGGCGCCCTCGGACGCGTCGCGGTCCGCGGCGTCAGCCGCCCCCACGGTCTCACCGGCTCCCTCACCGGCTCCGCCGGAGACGGCACCGTCCCCGCCGTCCTCATCCCGGTCGTCGTCGGCACCGCCGCCGGTGCCGCTCCCGCTCCCGGTCCCCTCGTCCGCCTCGTCCGCCGGAGCCTCCTCGGGCACCTTCCCCTCGGCAGCCTCCCCGGCAGCCTCCCCGTCCGGCCCCCCGGCGGTCTTCACGGACACCGCGCCGTTCGGCGCCGGCCTCCCGCCCTCGTCGCCACCGGCCTCGCCACCGGACCCGGCGTTCCCGGCTCTTCCGGCATCCGGGCCGGTCCTCCCCGCGTCCGGAGAGGGATTGCTCAGCGCGATACGAGGATCACGCGCCGGTTTGGGAACCGTTCCCACCCTCTCCGTCGTCTTCTCCCCCGACGACATCTGCTGTTCCGACCTGTCGGGGGACTTGCCCGCCACCGAGACCTCCTGCTTGCCGTTGGCCACTCGTCATATCAGTAAACAGTGTCCTGAGAGCCGCCCCTCCCCCGGCACTCGGGCACCGTTTCGCGGCCCCGGAGGGCCGCTAAATTGCCAGACGGTAACGACATACCTACTGGTTCCATGACAAACCACTCAGGCACTCTCGACAGACCTCTGTGAGAGGGGTCACCCTGTCATGCATCCACGCGGGGAGGCATGGATGGGCAGGAGCCGCAGAACACTTCCGGAGGAGCTTCTGCTGCTGGCGTTGGACCCGACCACGGGTACCACGGCACAGCCGCAGTCGCTCGACCTCGGCCTGGCCGGGGCCCAGCTCGTCGAGCTGGCTCTCGCAGGACGGATAGCCCCTGATGGGGATCGCATCGCCGTGGTGCTGCCACGGCCGACCGGAGATCCGACACTGGACTCCGCGCTGGAGTTGCTGCGCAGGCGCGGCAGCCCCGTGCGCGCGGTCCACTGGATCGGCGGGCCCAGGCTCGGGCTACGCCAAACCTATCTCACACACCTGGAGCGCTGCGGCATGGTGCATGCCGTTTCGAGCCAGATGTGCGGGGTGTTGCCGACGACCCGTTACCAGGCGACGGACAACGTGGTCAGCCGGGAGATAAAGGCCCGGCTGGACAGCGCGATCCGCACCGGCGTCCCGCCGGACCCGCGGACCGCGGCGCTCGCCGCCCTGGCCCACGCGGTCGGTCTCGGCAAGCATCTGTACCCCGGCAACGAGGGACGGTCCTCCCGTTCCAGGTTGCGGGATCTGATCAGGCACGACCCGATGGGCGGCCTTGTCGCGCACGCCGTGATGGACGTGCAGAACGGAGTGGCGGCGCAGCCGCGCCGCGCCGCTCCGGGCAGGGCCGGCGCGGGTGGTCCGGGCGGCCCCGTTGGCCCGGGCGGTCCGGGCGGCCGGTCGGTCGCGAGGGCGTCCGCGCCCCCGCAACTGCCCGGGCAGGCGCGCCGGAGCGGGATGGCCCGCGCGGGCGCCCGCTGACCCGGCACCCGCCACCGGTGCGACGCGCCGGATTCCCTCCGTGGAGTCCGGCCGGGCCCGACGGCGGGAGCCACGAAGCAGCCACAGAGCGCGGGGTGGCGGTCCACCGGCCGGAAACGGCCGTGGACCGCCACCCCGCGCTCGTGTGCACGTACCCTCTGTGGCCATTTCCCGGCGGAACCGTCATCGTTGGTGGCAACCTGCTCGGGAAACAGTCCTGTTGAGGATCAGCGGAGGTGCGCGCACTGTGGCGTCCAACGTCAACCCCACCGTCAGACGTCGCCGGCTCGGCCAGGAGCTGCGCCGACTCCGCGAACTCAAGGGCATGACGGCGGAGGAGGTCGCCGAGCGGCTGCTGGTCTCCCAGTCCAAGATCAGCAGGCTGGAGAACGGCCGCCGCAGCATCAGCCAGCGGGACGTCCGGGACCTGTGCGGGGTCTACGAGGTCGAGGACCGGCGCATAGTCGAGTCGCTGATGCAGATGGCCAAGGAGTCCAGACAGCAGGGCTGGTGGCATGCGTTCGGCGACATCCCGTACAGCGTCTACATCGGCCTGGAGACCGACGCGGCGTCCCTGCGGGTGTACGAGCCGCAGGTGGTGCCGGGCCTGCTGCAGACCCGGGCGTACGCGGAGGCCGTCGTCGCGGGCGCGCTGCCGGAGGCCTCGGCGGCGGACGTCGAGAAGCGGGTGAAGGTGCGGATACGGCGCCAGGAGCGCATCCACGACACCAGGAACCCGCTGCGGCTGTGGGCGGTGATCGACGAGGCCGCGCTCCGCCGGCGGGTCGGCGGACGGCAGATCATGCGGGAACAGCTGGAGCAGCTGATCGACTTCTCCCAGCTGCCGCATGTGACGGTGCAGGTGATGCCCTTCGAGATGGGGGCGCACCCGGGGGTCAACGGCCAGTACGCGATCCTGGAGTTCCCGGACGCGGCGGACTCCACGGTGGTCTATCTGGAGGGGGTCACCAGCGACCTCTACCTGGAGAAGGCCGGCGACGTGCACAGCTACAGCGTGATGTACGAACACCTGCGGGCTCAGGCGCTCAGCGCCGACCAGACGCGGGAGTTCATCGAGGGCATCGCCAAGGAGTACACCCGGGGCTGAGCCCGGGGTCCCGCACGGCAGGACGGCAGCGCGGCAGGCGGCAGGCAGTACGGCGGCGAGCGGCGCGTAAACGTACACCGCCGCACAGCCGGTGTGAAGAGCCCTCTGGAATATGCCATTCGGACGAGTGAACAGCGGCCTGAACAGGCGTGGTTGGCCGGTAGCGTCAGCCGCGCGCCGGGGTTTTGCCCGGCACTTTCCACTGTTTTCACCTTCTGGTAGAGATCCGGAGCAGAAATGGCGATCCGACAGGGCATGACCGACCGCTGGACCAAGTCCAGCCACTCAACGGGGAACGGCGCGTGCGTGGAGGTGAGGTCCCCGGCACCGCGGGCGGTCGCCGTACGCGACTCCAAGGCGCCGCAGGGGCCGTCGCTGGCCTTCGTCCCGCACTCCTGGACGGCGTTCGTGGGAGCCGTCGGCCGGGGCGCGTTCGCCCGGGACTGAGCGTGCCGCGTACCGCGTGACCGCACGGCACGGCCCGCCGCCGGCCGCCGCCCACCGATCGGAGCCCTCTCGTCCGGTCCGCCGTCCCGGCCGAGGGGGCTCGGCCCTGCCCGGGGCCGGCGCCGTACGGCCCGGCCCGGCCCGGGAGACGTGCCGTCAGACCCGCGGATAGCGGGTCAGCCAGCCCGGTGAGCCGGCCGGGACCGAGGGGCTGTGGAGGGCGGGCCCCTGGGTCATCTCCATGGCGAAGTCGTCGGCCAGTTCCAGGATCGTGGCACGGCCCTCCAGCTCGGCCACCCAGTTCGGCGGCAGTGCGGTCTCCCCGTGCATGGCGCCCAGCAGGTTGCCGCAGACCGAGCCGGTGGAGTCGGAGTCGCCGCCGTGGTTCACGGCGAGCAGCAGACCGTGCCGCACGTCCTCGGCGACCAGCGCGCAGTACACCCCGATGGCCAGCGCCTCCTCCGCCGTCCGGCCCTCCCCCAGCGACTCGACGCGCTCCGCGGTCGGCAGCCCCTGGCGTACGGTGCCGAGCGCCCGCTTGAGGGCGTCGGTGGTCTCCTCGTGGCCGGGCCGGGTGGCCAGGTGGACCAGCGCGCGCTGCGCCCCGGCGTCCAGGCTGTCGCCCCGGGCGACGGTGTGGACGATGACGGCGAAGGCGCCCGCCGCGAGGCATCCGGTGGGATGGCCGTGGGTCTGGGCTGCGCACTCGACGGCGAGCTGGAAGACCAGCTGCGGCTCCCAGCCGACCAGCAGCCCGAAGGGCGCGGAGCGCGTCACGGTGCCGCAGCCCTTGGAGTCGGGGTTCTTCGGCGCCGCCGGTGTGCCCATCCGGTTGTCGGCGAGCCCCGTCAGACAGGCGCGGCCGGGTGCGCGCCGGGAGTACAGCCACTCCTGGCGGGCCAGCCAGCCGTCCTCCTTGCGGCGTTCGTCCGGCCCCCAGTCCCGCTGGGTGGCGGCCCAGCGGCGGTACGCGGCGTGCACGTCGGTCGGCGGGTGCCAGGCGCCGGTGTCGCGCCGCACATGGGCGCGGATGAGCCCGTCGACGGTGAACAGGGTCAGCTGGGTGTCGTCGGTGACGGCGCCGCGCCGCCCGTAGGCGGGCACGTAGTCGGCCACCCCGTCGGGGCCGTGGGCGCCGCGGATGGCCTCCAGCGAGTGGGACTCGATGCCCGCGCCGAGCGCGTCGCCGATGGCGCCGCCCAGCAGGCAGCCCCGTACCCGGCTGCGGAAGTCCTGCTGCTCGGCGCGGCCCCACACGCCGCCCGCCGTCGCGGTCACTGTCCTGCCCCCTCCCGTACCGCCGGGTGTCCGCCGGTGCGCCGTCCCCGTCCGTGCCGTCCCCGTCCGTGCCGCCCCCCGTCCGTGCCGTCCGGCACTGTAATCGACCGTCCGCGGGGGCAGGGGAACGTCATCCGACGGTAGCCGGGAGATACCGGGGAGATGGCCGAAAGACATCGTTGTCCGGCCGGAGCCGGGTACGGTTCCCGCTTTCCTGTTCCCCGTCCCCGTCCTGTCCCGTCCCCGGTTGCCGGCCGGTCACCGGCCGTCGAGCACCGGCAGCAGCTCCGGGAGGCGGCCGTCGTGGGCCAGGGCGGTCCGCGTCCGCTCCTCGGGCACCGCGCCGTAGGTGGTGGTGCGGGGCCGGGCGGGACGGCCGGCGGCGCCCGCGATGGCGGTGAGCTCCCGTACCGAGCGGTGGGAGCCGTAGGAGGAGCCCGCCATCCGGGAGATGGTCTCCTCCATCAGCGTGCCGCCCAGGTCGTTGGCGCCCGAGCGCAGCATCTCGGCGGCCCCCTCGGCGCCCAGTTTCACCCAGCTCGTCTGGATGTTGGGGATGTGCGGGTGCAGCAGGAGGCGGGCCATGGCCGTCACCGCGCGGTTGTCGCGTGCCGTCGGCCCGGGGCGGGCGATGCCCGCGAGGTAGACCGGGGCGTTGGTGTGGACGAACGGCAGGGTGACGAACTCCGTGAAGCCGCCGGTGCGCCGCTGGATGTCCGCCAGCAGCCGCAGGTGGCCGAGCCAGTGCCGCGGCTGGTCCACGTGCCCGTACATCATCGTGGACGAGGAGCGGATGCCCAGTTCGTGGGCGCATGTGACGACCTCGGCCCAGGTGGCGGCGGGCAGTTTGCCCTTGGTGAGGACCCAGCGCACCTCGTCGTCGAGGATCTCGGCGGCCGTGCCGGGGATGGTGTCGAGCCCGGCCTCCTTCGCGGCCGTCAGCCAGTCGCGGATCGACAGGCCGGTGCGGGTGGCGCCGTTGACGACCTCCATCGGGGAGAAGGCGTGCACATGGATGCCCGGCACGCGTTCCTTCACCGCGCGGACGAGGTCGAAGTAGGCGGTGCCCGGCAGGTCCGGGTGGATGCCGCCCTGCATGCACACCTCGACCGCGCCGACCTCCCAGGCCTGCTGCGCGCGGTCGGCGACCTGCTCCAGGGAGAGGGTGAAGGCGTCGGCGTCGGTGCGGCGCTGGGCGAAGGCGCAGAAGCGGCAGCCGGTGTAGCAGACGTTGGTGAAGTTGATGTTGCGCGTGACGATGTACGTCACCTCGTCGCCGGCGACCTCGCGGCGCAGGTCGTCGGCGACGCGGCACAGCGCGTCCAGCGCCGGGCCGTCGGCGTGCAGCAGGGCGAGGGCCTGCTCGTCGGTGAGGCGGGTGGGGTCGTCGGCGGCGGTGGCGAGCGCGGCGCGCACATCGCCCGCCAGGCGTTCGGGGCCGGGGCGCATGCCGGGCGCGGCGCTCTCGCGCAGCGCCTCCCAGTCGCCGTACACCTCGTCGAAGTCGGCGCGGCGGTCGCCGGTGCGGCCGTCGGTGTCGACGGTGCGGTGCAGCTCGGTACGGCCGGTGGCGGTCAGCGGCTCGTCGGGCTCCTGCCAGGGCAGGCCCCGGGGGACGGCGTCCGCGCGGGCCAGGCCGGTGTCCGGGTCGGCCAGCGCGGTGACGTGCGGCAGCACCCGGGGGTCGAGCCAGGGCTCGCCGCGCCGGACGAACTCCGGGTAGACGCAGAGCCGTTCCGCCAGCCGGAACCCGGCCTCGGCGGACCGCTCGGCGAGGGTGTCGATCCGCGGCCAGGGGCGTTCGGGGTTGACATGGTCGATGGTCAGCGGCGAGACGCCGCCCCAGTCGTCGATCCCGGCGCCGAGGAGCCGCCCGTACTCCCCGTCCACCAGGTTCGGCGGCGCCTGGAGGCAGGCGGTGGGCCCCATGACCAGCCGGGCGACGGCGACGGCGGCCACCAGGTCGTCGAGTTCGGCGTCCGGCATGCCGCGCATCGCCGTGTCCGGCTTGGCACGGAAGTTCTGGATGATCAGTTCCTGGACGCCGTGGTAGGCGCGGGCGACGCGGCGCAGCGCGAACAGCGACTCGGCGCGCTCGGTGTACGTCTCCCCGATCCCGATGAGCAGTCCGCTGGTGAACGGCACCGAGGAGCGGCCGGCGTCCTCCAGCACGCGCAGCCGTACGGCCGGCTCCTTGTCGGGGGAGCCGTGGTGGGGGCCGCCGGGCTCGCTCCACAGCCGGGTGGCGGTGGTCTCCAGCATCATCCCCATGGACGGGGCGACGGGCTTGAGGCGCTGGAAGTCCGTCCAGGACAGCACGCCCGGGTTGAGGTGCGGCAGCAGCCCGGTCTCCTCCAGGATCCGGATCGCCGTGGCCCGCACATACGCGAGGGTGTCGTCGTAGCCGTGCGCGTCCAGCCACTCGCGGGCCTCGGGCCAGCGGTCCTCGGGCTTGTCGCCGAGGGTGATCAGGGCCTCCTTGCAGCCCAGTGCGGCGCCGCGCCGCGCGATGTCCAGCACCTCGTCGGGGGAGAGGAAGGGGCCGTGCCCCGCCCGGCGCAGCTTTCCGGGCACGGTGGCGAAGGTGCAGTAGTGGCACCGGTCGCGGCACAGCCGGGTCAGCGGGATGAACACGCTCTTGGAGTAGGTGATGGTCCCGGGGCGGCCCGCCGCCGCCAGCCCGGCGTCCCGCACCCGGGCGGCCGAGGCCGTCAGGTCGGCGAGGTCCGCGCCGCGCGCCTGGAGCAGTACGGCGGTCTCGGCCACGTCCAGCGCGACCCCGTCGCGGGCCCTGCGCAGGGCCCGTCGCATGGCGTTGGGGGTGGGGGCTGCCTGCCGGGCCGGGGTGTCGGACGAAGTCATGGAGCGAGCATACGAGCGACCCCCGGCGGGGGCCGGGACCGCCGCCGGAGAGCGTTCTCACACCGCCCGGGGCCTCGCGGGCCCCGGGTTGGATCTTCTCCGCCTCCGGTGGCCGTGCCCCACCGTCGTACCCCGTCGTCGGGTTCCGGCCTTTTCCGGGCACGATTCGGCCTTTCCCGCGGTGTTCTGTTCTGGTGGCGCTCCCCTTCTCGCCCCCTCCGTCCCGGTCCTCCGCCGGGAGCGAGGCCGTGCGCGCCACGGCCGTTCCCGCCCGGCCGGGACCCCGTGGACGGACCGCCGCCCGCCGTGCCCCCGTACCGGCCCCGCGGCGACCGCGGCGCCGCCGGCCACCGATCGGACCGCCGCGGCCGGCACGGTGGAAGAAACGGCGGAGGAACAGGACGAGCGGTGCGCACGCCACGGCCCCCGTCCGGTCCGCCGGCGGCCCGGGTGCGGGCCGGAGCGGCGGAAGCCGCAGTTCCGACAGCCGGGCGGCACCGGTTCCTCCGGCGGCGGGTACGGCACAGGACTCCGGTTGTCCCGTGGGGGAGCCCGGGCGTTCCTCCCCGTCCGTGTCCCCGTCCGTGTCCCCGCCCGTGCGGGCCGGTGCCCTCCGCGCCGTTCCGCCCTTGGTGCGGAGGGCGGACGGGGACCGACACCGCCGACGGCCAACACCGGTACCGTGGCCTGTGCATGTCGAAGCATCAGGTGACGGGGCGCCTTCCGCGGGCGCCGGTCACCGGGTCGTGTCGCGGCTTTGCGGTGACCGTGGGGAGAGGACGGGTGCACGGCTGACGTACCCGCCCTCCCCGGGGCACACTGGCCGCTGCGGGTCGAACACTTCGCAGGGGGCACCATGGACGCCGAGGGGCACACTGCACGCACGGGACAGCAGTCGGAAGGCCGCCGGCACCGGCTGCGTTTCGCCGTGCTCGGACCGGTGCGCGCCTGGCGCGACGGCGAACAGACCGGCGCCGGCTCCCCGCAGCAGCGGGCCCTGCTCGCCGCCCTGCTGCTGCGCCGCGGGCAGACCGCCACCGCGCAGGAGCTGGTGGACGCGCTGTGGGGCGAGGAGCCGCCGCAGCGGGCGCTGGCCGCGCTGCGCACCTATGCCTCCCGGCTGCGCAAGGCGCTCGGCGCCGAGGCCCTGACCAGCGAGTCCGGTGGTTACGCGATCCGGCTGGGCCCGGGTACCGAACTGGACGCGGACACCGCCGCCGCCCGCGCCGCCGAGGCGGAGAAGGCCGCCGCGGCCGGGGACCGCGCCCGGGCCCGGGAGCTGTACGACGCGGCGCTGGCCTGCTGGGAGGGCGAGACCCTCGCCTCGGTGCCGGGCCCCTACGCGGAGAACCAGCGCACCCGGCTGGAGGAGTGGCGGCTGTCCCTGCTGGAGCACCGCCTCGACCTCGACCTGCAACTGGGCCTGCACGCCGAGGCGGTCAGCGAGCTGACCGCGCTGACCGCCGCGCACCCGCTGCGCGAGCGGCTGCGGGAGCTGCTGATGCTGGCGCTGTACCGCGGCGGCCGGCAGGCCGAGGCGCTGGCCGTCTACGCCGACACCCGCCGCCTGCTGGCCGAGGAACTGGGCGTGGACCCCTGCCCGGAGCTGGCCGAGCTCCAGCGCCGTATTCTCCAGGCCGACGAGGAGCTGGCCCGCCCCGCCGAGGAGACCGGCGCACCGAGCACGGCCACCTTCGTACGGCCCGCGCAACTCCCGGCCACCGTGCCGGACTTCACCGGCCGGGCCGCCTTCGTCACCGAGCTGAGCGCCCAGCTCCTCACCGCCGAGAGCCGGATCATGGCCGTCTCGGCGGTCGCGGGCATCGGCGGGGTCGGCAAGACCACCCTGGCCATCCACGTGGCCCACACCGCCCGCGACCGGTTCCCCGACGGCCAGCTCTACATCGACCTCCAGGGCGCGGGCCACCGCCCGGCCGAGCCGAAGGCCGTCCTCGGCGCGTTCCTGCGGGCGCTGGGCACCGCGGACCACTCGATCCCCGAGGGGGCGGAGGAGCGGGCCGCGCTGTACCGCTCACTGCTGGCCGGCCGCCGGGTCCTGATCCTGCTGGACAACGCGCGCGACGCCGCCCAGATCCGGCCCCTGCTGCCGGGCACCGAGGGGTGCGCCGCGCTGATCACCAGCCGGATGCGGATGATGGGCCTGGCCGGCGCGCACCTGGTGGACCTGGACGTCATGAGCCCGGAGGAGGCCATGACGCTGTTCACCAGGATCGTCGGCGCCGAGCGGGTCGGGGTGGAGCGCGAGGCCGCGATGGACGTGGTGGCCGCCTGCGGCTTCCTGCCGCTGGCCATCCGCGTCGCCGCCGCCCGGCTGGCCGCCCGCCGCACCTGGACGGTCTCCACCCTGGCCCGCAAGCTCGCCGACGAGCGCCGCCGCCTGGACGAGCTCCAGGCCGGCGACCTGGCGGTCAAGGCCACCTTCGAACTCGGCTACAGCCAGCTGGAGGACGGGCAGGCCCGCGCCTTCCGGCTGCTGGGCCTGGCCGACGGCCCCGACATCTCCGTCCACGCCGCCGCCGCGCTGCTGGACCGGGACCCGGAGGAGACCGAGGACCTGCTGGAGTCCCTGGTGGACATCTCCCTGCTGGAGTCCGCCGCCCCGGGCCGCTACCGCTTCCACGACCTGGTACGGCTCTACGCGCGTGCCTGCGCCGAACGCGACGAGCCGGCCGCCGAGCGGGCGGCGGCGCTGTCACGGCTGCTGGACTTCTATCTGGCCACCGCGGCCGGGGTGTTCGCCCTGGCCCGCCCCGGCGACCGGACCGTGGCCCATCTGGCCGCCACCGAGTACCCCGGGCTGGCCTTCGACAGCCGTGCCGCCGCACTGGACTGGCTGTTCGCCGAGGCCGACTGCCTGCTGGCCTGTGCGGAGCAGTCGACCGGAGGCGACGCCCCGGGGCGCGCGGCCGATCTGCTGATCGCCGCCAAGGACCTGGCCGACTCCGGTATCCACTCACTGCGCTACGAGCGGGCCGCCATCGCCGTCAGTGAGGCCACACAAGTCCTCGGAGACGCCCTTTCCGAGGGCCGTGCCCGCATCGCGCTCGCGCAGGTGCACACCGTGGCGGGGAACCTCGACAGTTCCGAGGCCAACTCCCGGCGGGCGATGGAACTCGCCTCGCTCACCGGTGATCCGGTGGTCGGCGGCTGCGCACCCAACGAACGCGGCATCGTCGCCCTCTTCCACCACCACCGGTCGGCGGCCGAACAGTACTTCACCCAGGCCCTGAACGCCTTCCGCGCGGACGGCAACCGTCCCAGCGAGGCCAGCGCGCTGTGCAACCTCTCCCGCGCCCGGCTGGCCCTGGGGCGGACTGATGACGCGATCCGGCTCGCCAGGCAGGGGGTAGCCGTCTACTCCGAACTGGGCATGACCATGCGGCTGGCGAACGCCCGCTATGCCCTGGCGATGGCCCTCACCGGGGCCGGGCGCACCGACGAGGCGCTGGACCAGCTCACTCAGGCTCTCGGTCTCTTCCATGACAGCCGTCAGCCGATGTGGGAGGGCTCCACCCATCTGCGGATGGCCGAGGCGCACCTGGCAGCGCACCGCCCCGCGCAGGCCGCCATCCACGCCGAACAGGCCCTCGCGCTGCGCGTGATCGGCGGTGACTGGCGGCGGGGGAACGTGCTCATGGCACTGGGCCGCGCGCTGGACGCACTGGACCAGACCGACCGGGCCAGGGCCTGCTGGCAGGAAGCACTGGGCATCTTCGACGCACAGAAATCGCCCGAGGCGGACGAGGCACGCAGGCTCCTGATGCCGCCCACCGCCGCGTGAGACCCTCTTCCGGCCCGTCCGGAGCATTTTGACGGTGGAACCGCGGCCCCCGGCAGCGGACGTTCATCGATTGTTTATCGCCCTCCAGGATGCTTATGCATGTCGATCCGTCGCGTCGGGGGGCAGGCGGATCGGCGGGCCCGACACCCGCACAACGGGGTGGACGGCCCAGGGCACGTCCGGCGGTCCTCGGGGGAGCCGCCGGGCGTGCCGGGACCACCCCGGCCACCAGTGGTACTTAGGAGTTGGCCCAGATGAGCGACATCCTGAAGAACATCCAGAAGGACGGCCCGCAGCTCGACAATCACATGCCGGCTCCCGGCGAGGGCAAGCCGAAGCCGAAGACCGACAGCACCCAGGGTGCCGAACTCCCCGCCCAGGAGCCTCGGCTCCCCGAGGGTGACAGGCAGTGAACAACAGGCCGTGAGTGACGAACCGTGACTTACGGGGGACACCGGGACCGGTCTCGGCGGCGAGGAGGGGAAGCCGCCGCGGCCGGTCCCTGGTACGTACACCGAAGCGATTACCGGATGGTCACCTGCGGAAGAACACAGGCACCCTGCGGTATCACTTCTTCGCTTCCGCGAAGTTCCGAACACTTCCCTTCCGGTTCTCGACGAGGAGTTGGCATGAACCGCGTGAAAAAGTTCCTCACCGTCCTGGCAATGGCGGTGGCGATGGTGGGCGCCGGTACGGCGTCGGCGCTGGCCGACACCCACGCACCCGGCCCGCTTCCGGTGCACCTCGGAGACTGACGCGGACCACCGGAGAGTCCGTACGACCCGCCGGGGGCGGGGCCGGGAGACCGGTTCCGCCCCCGTTCGCGTGTTCGCGTGCGGGGTGCGGTGCCGTCAGAGGGTGGTCCGGCTCGCCTTGGTGACCGAGCAGCGCGGCCGCTCCGTGCCGTCCACGGTGTCCGAGTGCGTCCCCGCCGCCTCGGTGGTGACGCTCTCCCCGGCGGGCACCTCGACGCCGGAGACGGCGGCGGTGCCGTGGTCCCGACTCCCGGACCGGAAGGCGACGGTGGCGTCGTAGGTGGCGTCCAGGCCCTTGCGGTTGGTGATCCGCAGCCGGGCCGTCATCCTCCCGTCCGAGTCCACCTCGCAGCTCAGGACGGTGATGTCCTTCCTGGCGCCCTTGCCGCCGCCGCTGCCACTGCTGCCCCCGGTGACGGAGCCGCCGGACGAGGAGCGGTCGTTGCCGTCGTCGTCGCCGGAGCAGCCCCCGCCGTCGGACTTCCGGGCGCCCGTCAGCGCGACCAGGACGGCGGCGGTGACGGCGACCGTCCGGGCATGGCGAAGTTTCATGTCTCGTCCCCCGTGAGAAGAGTGCCGTCGGGCACGGAATTGGGTGTGTCACGCCCATGCCGCCCGGCGGCCGGGCGGCCCCCGGGCGGCGGTGGGACACACTCCGCAATCACGCGCCGGACACCGGCGCGGTTCCCGCCCGGCCCGGCCGTCTCAGAAGACGGACCTGAGGTCGCACTCCTTCGCCCGGTCCGCCGCCGCCGAGTCCTCCGGCCGCATCTCGACGCGCTTGGTCTGCCCGGCCTTCAGCCGCGTCTGCGCCCGCGCGCTGCCGACGAGGCTGCCGGTCTCGTCGCGGAAGTCGACGTAGACGACGAACGTCTCGGTGCGGCCCCGGGACTTCAGCTCGACCACGGTCTTCCCGTCCTTGCCCAGGCAGCTGACGATCCGGGCGTCCGGCTTGCGGGAGGACGACGACGAGGAACCGCTGCCGCCGCTCGACGACGACCCGCCGTCGTTGTCGGAGTCACCGCCCCGGTAGCGCGAGGAGGAGGAACTGGAGCTGCTGTCCTTGCCGCAGCCTCCCCCGCCGCCACCACCGCCACCGCCGCTGCGGCTGCCGCCGCCCTTGCCCCCCGAACTGCGGGCCTGGCTGAAGCCGGACAGGGCCAGCACCACGACGGTGACGACCGCTATCAGTCTCAGATGACGCCTCATCCCACTCTCCCCCGATACGTACGGTGCGCGCCCGCAACTCCCTGCGGGCGCGCGCCCTTTCTACCAGGGGCCGGACGCCCCCGCACCGCCGGGGTGCGCCGGGGCACCCCGGCGGAGCACCCGCCGGCGCACCGTCAGGAGCGCGCCTGGCCGGTGCCCTTGGCCGCGTCCAGCGCGTAGACGCAGCGGTCCCGGCTGCAGGCGAAGACCACACCGTCGGCCACCACCGGCGAGCCGGTGATCTCACCCTCCGTGGCGAGCTTCCAGCGGAGCTGCCCGCCGACCGCGTCCAGCGTGTACAGGCAGTGGTCGGCCGAGCCGAAGTGCACCCGGCCGTCCGCCACCACCGGGGCACCGGTGATCTCGCCGCCGGTCGCGAAGCGCCAGCGCGGGGTGCCGCTGACCGCGTCCAGGGTGTAGAGCGCCCCGCCGCTGCCCAGGTGGACCAGCCCGTCGACCACCGCCGGCGGTTCGGCGGACTGGCGGGACTCCGTGGCGATCCGCCAGCGGTCGTGGCCGTTGACCGCGTCCAGCGCGTACACCGTGCCCAGGTAGTCCGCCAGGTAGACGCCGCCGCCCGCGATCGCCGCGCCCGGTACGAACACCGGCGGGCACAGGAACGCGGCGGGCGCGTCGAAGCGCCAGCGCTCCGCACCGCTCGCCGCGTCCAGCGCGAAGACCCGCGAGCCCGCGCTCACGTACACCGCGCCGTCGTCGGCGGGCACCGGCCGCACCGGGACGCCGCCGGTCACCGAGGTGTCCCCGACCGGGTACGACCACCGCTCGGCGCCGGTGCGCGCGTCCATCGCGTACAGCCGCCCGTCGGCCCACACGTACACCGTGCCCGCCCGGAGCACCGGTGCCGCGTCGGGGGTCTCGAAGTCGCTCTGCGCGCCGGTCAGCTCCCACAGCCGCTCCCCGGTCGCCGCTTCCCACGCCTGGACGCCGCCGCCCCGGGTGGCCGTGACGACGGTCCCCCGGTCGGCCCGGAGGGCGTACACCCAGCCGTCCGTCCCCGTCCGCCAGTGCTCGGTGCCGTCCCGGGCGCCCAGGGCGTACAGGCCGGGGCCGTCGGAGGCGTGCACCCGGCCGCCGCCGACGGCCATCGACCAGGCCACCTCGCGGGTCTTGAACTGCCGCCGCCCGGTCGCCACGTCCAGTGCGTGGACCTCGAAGGAGGTGACGTACAGCAGGCCGTCGGCGACGACCGGGGTGCCCCACACGTCATTGGACATCCGGAAGCGCCAGGGCCGCCAGCGCGGCGGCGCGGCGCCGTCCTCCCGGGACGGGGCGGCGGGGGACGGTACGGGGGAGGTCGCAGGAGAGGGCGCGTGGGCCACCGTGGCGGCGGCCGTACCGCCCGCGCCGCCCGCGCCGGCCGGCGGGCGCAGCACCCAGGAGGTGCCGCCGCCGATCTCCGGATCGCGGCCCCGGGCCCGCCGCGGTCCCGGACCGATCGGCAACTGGGCTCCCGGCAGTCGTACGGCCCCGTCCTGGGGGACCCGCGGCGGGGCGGGCGGGGGCGGCGGTACGGACGGCGGGGGCGGGACCGCCGGTGCGTGCCGGGGCGCCGGCGCGGACGCGGCGGGCGCTCCCCCGCCGCGCGGGTCGGCGGCCGGGGGCCGCCAGTCGGCGCCGGGGCCCGCTCCGGCCGCGGCGGGCTCCGGCGCCCGGTGCCGGGCCGTGGAACGGTGCCCGGGCGCCGGCGGCGGTCCGGGCACGTCGGGCACGGGGTCCTGCCGCGGCTCGGGCCGCGGCGCGCGCTCGGGCGGCCGTACGGGACGCGACCGGCCGCCCCGGTGCCGCTCGATCAGCGCCACCGCGCCGGCCGGCAGCCAGGCCGAGGCCGTACCGCTGTCGTCCCCGCCGGAGGCGAACAGATGCGGGGCGAGCTGCGCCTGGAGATCGGCCGGAGTGGGCCGCTGCTCGGGCTCCGGCCGCATGCACGCCTCGATGAGCGGCCTCAGCTCGCCGGGCAGCCCCTCCAGGTCCGGGCTCTCGCGCAGCAGCATGAACACCGTCTCGACCGGGTTCGCGCCGTGGAAGGGCGGGTGGCCGGTGGCGGCGAAGACCAGGGTGGAGCCGAGGGAGAAGACATCGCTGGCGCCCGTGACGCTGCGTGAGTCGCGCGCCTGCTCGGGCGACATGTAGGAGGGGGTGCCGACGGCCACGTTGGTCATGGTCAGCCGGGTGTTGGACACCCCGGAGGCGATACCGAAGTCGATCACCCGCGGCCCGTCCTCCACCACCAGCACGTTGGACGGCTTCAGGTCCCGGTGGACCAGGCCCGCCCCGTGGATGGACTGGAGGGCCTCGGCGATCCCGGCGGCCAGCCAGCGCACGGCCTGCGCCGGGAGCGGCCCGCACTCCTTGACTATCTCCTCCAGGGACGGCGCGGGCACGTACGCGGTGGCCAGCCACGGCACCGCGGCACGCGGGTCGGCGTCCACGACGGCGGCCGTGTAGAAGCCGCTGACCGCGCGGGCCGCCTCCACCTCACGGGTGAAGCGGACGCGGAACAGCTGGTCCTCGGCGAGCTCGGTGCGCACCGTCTTGATCGCCACCCGCCGCCCGGAGGCCGAACGGGCCAGGTAGACCAGCCCCATGCCTCCGGCGCCGAGCCTGCCGAGCACCTCGAACGGGCCGATGCGTCTCGGATCGTGCTGCGTCAGCTGCTCCACCACTTGCCTGCCACCTCCCCGTAGGGCTCACAACGAATGCGGCCCCGTGCAGCTTCCCACCGCCGTACCGGTCCCGCGGGCCGAGTGCGATTCTTCCTGGCGGAGCCCGCGGTTGCGAACCCGGGGCCGGTGAGTCGCCCGATCCGGGTGCGGGCCCGGCCGCGGGCCCGCACACCGCCGGCCCCGTCAGACGGCCGGATCCGCCGCGGTGGGCTCCGCGGTGGACTCCGCAGGAGCGAGGACGCCGAAGCGCGCGCCCTGGTTGTCCACGAGAACGGCGTATCGCCCGAAGGGGGTGTCCCGGGGCTCCTCCACCACCCGGCCGCCCAGCCGGACGGCCGTACGGACCGCGGCGTCGCAGTCGGCGACCGCGAAGTGGACGAGGAAGTGGGCGGGCATCTCCACCGGATACGTGTCGTCGATCATCGCACGGTTGCCGACGGCGTGTTCCTCGTCGGCCGGCTCCCCGGCCGGGACCCAGACCATGATCTCCGGGGCCTCCCCACCCGTCTCCGCGCCGCCGCCGGACTCCCCGCCGGACTCCCCGGCGCCGCCGGCCGGGTACATCCCGTATCCGAAGACCGCCGTGTAGAAGGCGTCCACCGTCTCCCTCTCCCGGGTGAACAGCTCGGCCCACACGTACGCGCCCGGCCTGCGCGTCGCCAGGAAGCCGGTCAGGGCACCGGCCTGCCACAGTCCGAAGGCCGCGCCGCCCGGGTCGACGGCCGTGGCCATGGTCCCGGCCCGGCCGACCGGCACCGGTTCGGTGACCAGCTGCCCGCCCGCCGCGCGGACCCGCCCGGCGGCCGCCGCGGCGTCGGACGTGGCGAAGTAGACCGTCCAGGCCGTCGGCAGCCGGCCGTCCGGCTTGTGCGCGAGCGCGGCGGCCCGTTCGCCGTCCAGGTACGCCACGGTGTAGGAGTCCCGCGCGGGCGGTGCCGGGTCGCCGTACGTCCAGCCGAACAGCGCGCCGTAGAAGCGCTTGCCGGCCTCCAGGTCGGGGAGCATGGCATCGATCCAGCAGGGCACGCCCTCGGCGAAGGCCGTTCCGGGAGTCCCTTCGGCAGAGCCCATCGTCCGGTTCCTTCCGTGGTGTCCTGTCCCGATACGGGAACGCTATCCATGGATTACCTCATGTGCAGGGGATCACCCCATTTGGGGCCGGTCGAATCGCGGGCCGATCATCCCTCGGTAAGCTGACGACATGACAGGACAAGTACGAACTGTTGACGGTCGGGTGGCCGGGCACCGCGGCCAGGCGACGCGGCAGAAACTGCTCACCTGCCTGGACGAGATGCTCAGCTCCTCGCCGTACCGCGACGTCCGGGTGATCGACGTCGCACGGCGCGCGGGGACCTCCCCCGCCACCTTCTACCAGTACTTCCCGGACGTGGAGGGTGCCGTCCTGGAGCTGGCCGAGACGATGGCGCAGGAGGGCTCGGACCTCGCCGACCTGGCCACCGACCGCACCTGGACGGGGAAGGCGGGCTGGCAGACGGCCGAGGAGCTGGTGGACGGCTTCCTCTCCTTCTGGCAGCGCAACGACGCGATCCTGCGGGTGGTGGACCTGGGCGCCGCCGAGGGGGACAAACGTTTCTCCAAGATCCGGGCGAAGGTCCTGAGCAATGTCATCGGCCCACTGGCCGAGTCCATCGAGAAGCTCCAGTCCAAGGGCCGGGCCGACCAGGGCGTCAGCCCGGCCGCCGTCGCCGGCTCCCTGGTGTCGATGCTCGCCTCGGTGGCCGGGCAGCAGAAGAGCGTCCAGAGCTGGGGCGCCAAGCGGGCCGACCTGAAGCCGAACCTCGCCTTCCTCCTCTATCTGGGCGTGACGGGCCGCAAACCCAGCCGGTAGCCCGCCGCCCCGCGCCCGGACGGCCGGCTCCTGTCACCGGCCGTCCGGGCGATCGGGTCCACCGGACGGCGCCGCCCGGATCAGTGGTCCCGGATCACTCGCCGCTGTGCAGCAGCCTGTTCGGCGAGCCCGCGCCGGCCCCCGTCACCCGGTCGCCGGTCGCCCCGGTCAGCAGCGCCCGGCTCACCTGGGCGGGGGTGGCCTCCGGGTGCTCCGCGACGTACAGCGCCGCGACACCCGTCGCGTGCGGCGCCGACATCGACGTGCCGCTCATCGTCTTCACCGCCGTGTCCGAGTCGATCCCCAGGGACGGGACGGACGCGCCCGGCGCGAAGACGTCCACGCAGGTGCCGTGGTTCGACCAGCTCGGCTTCGAGTCGTCCCGGGCCGTCGCGGCGACCGTGATCACGGACTCCTCCAGGGCGGGCGACTGCGCGCACGCGTCCGTGCCCTTGTTGCCCGCCGAGGCCGCGATGGTGAGCCCCGCGCCGACCAGTTTCCGGATCATCGCGCTCTTGGCGTCGCTCGGGCTGCCGCCGACGCTGACGTTGACGACGGCGGGCCTGACGGCGTTCTCGGCCACCCAGTCGTAGCCGGCCAGCAGGGCCGCCGTGGTG
Organism: Streptomyces carminius; assembly: GCF_002794255.1. Classification (GTDB taxonomy): domain Bacteria; phylum Actinomycetota; class Actinomycetes; order Streptomycetales; family Streptomycetaceae; genus Streptomyces; species Streptomyces carminius. The sequence goes on along the minus strand of NZ_PGGW01000039.1, from coordinate 116,207 downwards.
CCCGCGTTGTTGCAGTTGAGCACCTTCACCGCGACCAGCTTCACCCCCTTGGCCACCCCGTACGTCCCGCTGCCCAGGATGCCCGCCACATGGGTGCCGTGCCCGTGGCAGTCCTCGGCCGTCCGGTTGCCGTCCACGAAGTTGTAGCCGTACGAGGCCCGGCCGCCGAAGTCCTCGTGGGAGATGTTGATGCCGGAGTCCACCACGTACGCGGTGACGTTCGACGCCGTGCCGCGGTAGGTGTAGCTCGCGTCCAGCGGCAGGTCGCGCTGGTCGATCCGGTCCAGGCCCCAGGACGGGTCGGTCTGGACGTCGTCGCCCCGCTCGACGCGGTTGGCCTCGACGTACGCGACCGCGGGGTCGGCCGCCAGCCGCCGCGCCTGCTTCTCGGTGGCCTTCAGCGAGAATCCCTTGAGCGCCGAGTCGAAGGTGCGGTCCGGCCGGCCGCCGAAGGTGTCGGTCAGTTCCTCCGCCTTGTCCCGTACGCCCTCGGCCGCCCGGAGCTGCCGGGCCCGGGAGCCGGAGTCCTTCAGCACCACGATGTACTCGCCGTCCACCGTGTCCGGGGCCTCGGCGCCCCGGACCGTGCCCAGCGGCGCGGAGCCGGGATCGGGAGCGGCGGCCCCCGCCGTGGCGGCGGTGGCGCCCGTGAGGACGAGCGCCGCCACGGCGGCGCCCAGGGCTATGCGGGGTCTCTTCGGTTTCTTCACGTGTGAGTCTTTCTGCCGTCTCTTACTGCCCGGTCGGTTCCGCATGGAGAGTACTCAGGGATCGGGCCGGCGGCGGCCCTCCCGTCACAACCGTCCGCACCCGGAACACCGTGACCCGGCACACCGCCTGGCTGTCCGTCACCACCACGGCACCGTGGGCACCGTGGGCACCGTCGGTGCCGTCGGTGCCGTCGGCGCCGTCACAGCCAGCCCCGCCGCTGCGCCTGCAGGGCGAGCTGGAAGCGGCTGGCCGCACCGGCCTGCGCCATCAGCAGCTCCATGCGGCGGAAGAACGTGCGGCGGCTGATGCCCAGTTCGCGGATGATCTGGCTGTCCGGCACCCCCGCGACGAGCATCGCCAGGATGCGGCGCTCGGCCGGTCCCGGCCGCCCCCCGCCCGTCACCGCGGTGCTCCCGTTCCGGGAGTGGATGGGCAGCGCCCGGTCCCAGTAGGCCTCGAACAGCGCCCGCAGCGCGGCCAGCAGCGCGCCCGGCCGCACCACCAGCGTGCCGCGGTTCATGTCGACGTCCACGATGGACATGGACACGAAGCCGATCCGGTCGTCCACCAGCATCAGCTTCACCGGCAGCTCCGGTACGACGCGCGCCTCCTCGCCCGCGTCCAGGCACGGCTGGACGTTCTCGGTGATGTAGCGGGGATGGGAGAGGGAGGCCCGGGTGTACACCGCCCGGTAGCGCAGGCCCCGGCGCAGCTGCGCCACCTCCTCCTTGGCGCCGCGCTCGCTGTCCCAGAAGTACGGCGGCGAGTCGAACCGCAGCACCTCCCGTCGCGCCCCGCCCACCGCCTCGCCCAGCACCCGCTCCATCTCGCCGCCGGCCAGTTCCTCGGCGACCCGGTCGCCCACGGCCGACGGCGTACGGCGCCGGTACCGCTCGTACGCCCGGCTGACCGCCGAGCGGGCCTCCTCCAGCCGGAGCGCCTCCCGCCGGGCGAGCAGTTCCAGCGCGGACGCGGGCGGTACGGCCACCAGGGAGGCGCCGTCCGCGTCCACCGCCCCGTCCGGCACCTCGGCCGCCAGTCCGAGACCGAGCAGCGTCCGCCGTGCCTCCTCCGCCCGCGGGGATCCGGGCGGCCGCCGGGCCGTCTCGTCGCCCGACAGCAGCGCCACGTACAGGGCGACGGCCTGCTCGTCCACTCCCAGCGCCGTCAGATGGGCCGCTAAGTCGCCGGGGCCCGGCTCCGCCGAGGCCCCCTCACCTCCGTCACGCCTCATGCCCTGGCACCTTAGTGCCGCCGTCCTCCAGGTGCCACCGGCCTCCCCGGGCCTCGGGTAGAACTGAGTCATGCGCGTTCGCCGGGCGGCTCGCAACCCCGGTCGGTGAGCAGCACGTCGCCCTTCCTCGCGGTGCGACCACGGCCCGGCATTCGGCCGGTCTCACCGAATGCCGCGTACCGCCGGGGCCCGGGCGACGACGATCCCGGTGCTCGGGCCCCAGAGCGCAGGTCCCGCGCTCAGGGCACCGAGCGTCCGGGGAGAAAGATGCAAGAAGGTACAAGGGGTGTGAAACAAGCGAGCGGCGATGCCTCCCCGCACAACGGACGAGGGCCACCGGGGTTCCCATGCCCGGCGGCCCTCGTCCGCGCCGCTCGCTTTCCGCCCGCCCTCTCCCGCACCGCCGGAACCGCCGGACTCCCCGGACTCCCCGGAACCCGGCGGGACCTCCTCCCCGGCCCGCCGCGTTCCCGCCCGATTCCCCAGCCGGCTCCGCACCTGGCTCCACGTGTGGTTCCGGGCGCGGTTCCGGGGTAGCGGAAGGACGCACGGCCACCCCGCCGACCGCCCCCGGCGAGGCGGGCCCCGGGATTCCCGGGGGAACCGGACGCCGCGGGGGAGGAAGCGGGGCATACACTCATCGGCATGCACATGTCCGACGACAGCAGACCCGTGCACATCATCGGAGCGGGGCCCGGAGGGCTGGCCGTCGCCGCCGCCCTGCGCGAACGCGGCATCCGCTCCGTCGTGCTGGAGCGGTCCGAGTCGGTCGGCGCCTCCTGGCGCGGCCACTACGACCGGCTCCGGCTGCACACCACCCGCCGCCGCTCGGCGCTCCCCGGCCTGCGGATCCCGCGCTCGTACGGCCGCTGGGTGCGCCGGGACGACCTGGTGCGCTACCTGGAGGAGTACGCCCGGCACCACCGGCTGGAACTGGCCCCCGGGGTGGAGGTCAACCGGATCGACCGGGCCGACGACGGAAGCTGGGTGCTGCGCGCCAACGGCGGCCGGGTGCTGAACGCCCCGGTGGTCGTGGTGGCCACCGGCTACAGCCACACCCCGTACGTCCCCGGCTGGCCGGGCCGCGACTCCTTCGCCGGCGAGCTGCTCCACGCCCGCGACTACCGCGCCCCCGGGCCGTACGCGGGCAAGGACGTCCTGGTCGTCGGCACCGGCAACACCGGCGCCGAGATAGCCCTGGACCTCGCCGAGGGCGGCGCGTCCCGGGTGCGGCTCGCCGTCCGCACCCCGCCGCACATCGTGCGCCGCTCCACCCTGGGCTGGCCCGCCCAGGCCACCGGCATCGCGGTACGGCGCCTGCCGGTGCGGCTGGTGGACGGCATGGCCCGGGGGCTGGCGAGGGTGTCCCTGCCGGACCTGTCGAAGCACGGCCTGCCGCGCCCGGAGACCGGCCTCTACACCCGGGTGCGCCAGGGCGCGATCCCCGTCCAGGACACCGGTTTCGTCAAGGCGGTCCGCCGGGGCCGGATAGAGCCGGTGGCGACCGTGGAGTCCTTCGACGGGCCCAAGGTCGTCCTGGCCGACGGCAGCACCATCGCCCCGGACACCGTCATAGCCGCCACCGGCTACCGCCGCGGACTGGAGGAGCTGGTCGGCCACCTCGGGGTGCTGGACGAGCGCGGCCGGCCCCGCGCCCGGGGCCACCGCACCCTGCCCACCGCCGCGGGCCTGTACTTCACCGGCTACACCAATCCCATCAGCGGCATGCTCCGCGAACTGGGCATCGAGGCGCGGAAGACGGCCCGGGCCGTCGCCCGCACGACGAGCGACTGACGTCCGCCCGGCCGGGACGTGACCGGGCGTCAGCCGCCGGGCGTCCGGACACCCGGCCGGCTCCGCGTCCTCGCCAGAACCGTTTCACCGGGCACGGCCCCCGCCGCCGGGGAACTGCCGCCGCCCGCGGGGTCCGTACCCGCCGCGGCGGCGTCCCGGTCCAGCTCGCACCAGATGCGCTTGCCGCTCTCCTCCGGCCGCCAGCCCCAGCGGTCGGCGAGCGCGCCGACCAGTTCCAGGCCGCGGCCGCCGGTGTCGTCGTCCTCGGCCCGGCGCCGCAGCGGCGGGCAGGCGCAGGTGTCGGCGACCTCGATCCGCACGGTGCCCCGGCCCGCGGCGAGGCGGTCGGAGAGCAGCACGCGGAGCCGGGCGGGGCGGCCGGTGTGGACCACGGCGTTGGTGACCAGTTCGGAGACCAGCAGGACCAGCGTCTCCACCAGGGGCTCGTCCGCCGCGAGCCCCGACCGGGCCAGCCGCGACCGGGCCCAGCCGCGGGCTCTGCCCACCTCCTTGGGATCGGTTCCGACCTCCAGCTGCATCTGACGCATCCGCACCCTTCACCATCCCTGACCGGGAGCACCTGGCCGCGTGGCCGTACGGGCACACGACCGCTGTCCTTTCCCCCGGTGCGGCACAGCCTGCTGGACCCGGGGTCCCGACAACAAGCGCTTCAGGCATATTCCGGCGCAAAGGAGTAGGCGTATCGCATACTGTGCGATGCCCGGACCCGGGACTCGAACACCCGCCCCCACAGGGCGACTTCTGTGATCGACTGGGAGCCATGGAAGCGGTAGCCGCACTCATCGCCGTTCTCGGCACCCTGCTGGGTTCCGGGATCACCTACGTCTTCCAGCGCCGCACCACCGCCTACGGTGAGGAACTGGCCCGCCGGGAACGGCTGCGGCAGGAACGGATCGACGCGTACTGCATGTACGCAGGGGCGCTGCACAACTACCGGCGCATGCTGGTGCACCGGTGGTTCGCGGAGCACGAACGGCCCGGCGAGGAGGACATGCCGGCCCTGCTGCGGGACGTCTACCGGCTGCGCTCGGAGGCGCACGAGGCGCTGTTCCGGATGCGGCTGCTCACCCGCGACCCGGCGCTGGAGGAGGTCGCGCGGTCCGCGCTGGAGTCGGTGACCGGGCTGCACGGCAGGGGACTGGACCGCGCGGGACTGGACGCCCGGCGGACGTCCTCGAAACGGGCCGTCGAGGACTTCGTCACCACGGCGGCCCAGTACCTGGACGAGCCGCGGGACACGGCCGGCGCCCGCCCGCGGTCCCTCGGCCGGCAGGCGGCACGCTGACGCGCCCCCGGCGCCCCGGGTCCGGAGCCGTGCGCCGTCAGGCGCTCAGCGGGTCGGCGGCGTCGTCCGTGGCCGCGTCGAGGTCCGGGTAGCAGTCGAACAGCCGCCGGACACCGAGCGCGGCGAGGACGCGGTTGACGTGCGAGCCGTCCACCGCCCCCCGGGCCGGGAGGATCAGCCGCAGCCGGCCCGCGCACGAGCGCATCAGCCGGCGCGAGGCGATGAGGACGCCGACACCGCTGGAGTCGCAGAACAGCACCCGGGACAGGTCGAGCACCAGGTCCCGGCGGCCGTCGGCCACGGCGTCGTGCACGTGCTGGCGGATCAGCGCGGCGGTGACGAGGTCCAGTTCACCCGACACCAGCAGGACGGCCCACTCTCCCCGGTCCTCCTCGACCACCTTCAACGACACCTGTCCGAAGTCCCTTCGTCTCGTCCGCCGGCGTCCGCCGGAACGGCCCCGCTCCCCCGCTCCCCCTCCTCCGCACCGGCCGTCCCCTCCGGGCCACCCGGAGTCACCGCGGACCACGACCCTATGCCGCCCGAGGTCTCCGCCTCCCACCACTTCCGGTCACACCCCCATAACGCACCACCGGATCCGGGCAGGACCGAACCGGTCCTTCACCGAGGGTCGCCGCGATGTGACGAGTCCTCGACCACACATGGTCATAATCGGTCACTTCGGGCCGGACATTGCCCAAAGACGGGCATGTTGTCAGTTCCTGCCACTACATTCGGGGTGAGCAGAGGCCGGGGGTGGGAATGACCGCGCAGGCGCCGAACGGCACACAGCCCCGCTGGGACCACGGGTTGCGGGGACGGCTGGCGCGGGGCGAGGAGTCCGCCCTGGCCGAGCTGTACGACCGGTACGCACCACTGGTGCACGCCCTGGCCCACCGGTTCCTGGCCGACGAGGAGGACGCGGGCCACGTCATGACCGAGGTCTTCGCCGAGCTGTGGCAGACCCCGGGGGCGTACGGGCCCGGGCGGGGCCCGCTCCGGCCGTGGCTCCGGGAGCTCACCCACCGGCACGCCGTGCGGCTGCTGCGCGAGCGCGCCCGCGCGGACGTCCGCGAGGAGTTCCGCGCACGGACCGAGGAGCGGCTCCGCGCCGCCGAGGCGGCCGCCCGCGCGGACCGCGTGGTCACCACCCTGCCCGCCGGGCTGCGCGCGGTGCTGGAGCTGGCGTACGTCCGGCACCGGGACTACCGCGAGGCCGCCGCCGAGCTGGGCATGAGCGAGGAGGAGGCGCGCCGGCGGCTGCGGCTCGGGCTGCGGCTGCTGTCCGCGGCCGTACCGTCCACCACCGCGGGGCCCGGGGCCGGGAGCGCCTCATGAGCCGTTCCGCGGACGGGACGCCCGGTGGAGACGGCCCCGAGGAGCCGGACCGGAACGGACCCCGCATACCGGCACCGCGCCCGCCCGCCGACGACCTGCCGGCCCCGGACGGCGGCACCCCGGACGGCGGCCGGCGGGACGGCCGGGGCGACCACGACCACCCCACCCTCAGATCACTGCTCGGCGCGTGGGCGCTGGCGGTCTGCTCCCCCGGGGAGACCGCCGCCGTCGAGGCGCATCTGCCCGACTGCCCGCCCTGCGCCGGCGAGGCGCGGCGGCTCCGGGACGCCGTGGGCCTGATACGGCGCGAGGACCCGCTGGACCCCGGCCCGGGGCTGCGCTCCGGGACGCTGGAGGAGTGCCTGCGCCGCCGTCCGGCGGCCGTTCCCCTGCCGCGGTGGGCGGCCCCGTACGACGCGGAGACCGCCCGGCTGGACGCGCTGCTGCGCGACATGGGCGACACCGAGTGGGCCACCCCGGTACGGCTGCGCTGGGCGGGCGGCGAGCGCGTCCTGACCCTGTGCGGGGTGCTCGCCCACCTCGGCTGCGCGGACGGCCTGGTGGCCGTCCGGCTCGGACTGGCGGACCCGCTCGGCCCCGGCGCCCCGCACACCGTGGCGGACCGCACGGAGGCGGCGATCGAGCACTGCCGGCGGCACGAGGCGCCGTTCGTACGGGACAGGTGGCGCACCCAGACCCGGAGCATCGTGCGCACGGCGGCCCGGGAGGCGGCGGCCGTGGCCGACCTGCCGGTGGACTTCACCGAGTTCCGGCGGCCGGTGCGCGACGCGCTGGTCGGCCGGGCGTTCGCGTGCTGGATCCACGCCGACGACATCGCGGCGGCGGTCGACTACCCCTACGAGCCGCCCGCGTCCGGGCATCTGGCCGGCATGGTCGAGCTGGCCGTACGGCGCGTCCCCGGAGCCCTCGCGGACCGCCGCCGCGCCGGACTGGCCGCCCCGGCCCGCTCCCTGACGGCGGCGGGCGCCCCGGGCCGCACCCTCCTCCTGGAGATCGAGGGCCGCGGCGGCGGCGAGTGGTACCTGCCGCTGGACTCCCCGGCCGCCCTCGCCACCCCGGAGCGGACGGTCGCCCGGCTGGTGCTGGAGGACGTGGAGTTCTGCCGGCTGGCGGCGGGCCACGTGTCACCCCGGGACGCGGCGGCGGGCCAGGAGGGCGACCGCGAGGCGACCGGCGACACCCTGCGGGCCGTGGCCTCCCTCTCCCGCCTGTAGGGGCTCATCTCCACCCGCCCGCCCCGGCCGTGCCCCTGCCCCCACCGCGCGACCGCAGGCGTCCGGGGCCGCCCGCCCGCGTCCGCCGGACGCGCGGACGGACGCGCCTCGGACGCGGTGCGGCCCCCGTGCGAGCGACGGTGCCGTCAGGCGAAGACCACCGTGCGGCGGCCGTTGAGCAGGACGCGGTGCTCGCTGTGCCACTTCACCGCGCGGGCCAGCGCCTGGCACTCCACGTCGCGGCCGACCGCCACGAGCTGCTCGGGCGTGACCTCGTGCCCCACCCGCTCCACCTCCTGCTCGATGATCGGGCCCTCGTCCAGCTCGGTGGTGACGTAGTGGGCCGTGGCGCCGATCAGCTTCACACCGCGGGCATGTGCCTGGTGGTAGGGCCGGGCGCCCTTGAAGCTGGGCAGGAAGGAGTGGTGGATGTTGATGATGCGGCCCGACAGCTCCTTGCACAGGTCGTCGGAGAGGACCTGCATGTAGCGGGCCAGCACCACCAGTTCCACGCCCTCGTCCCGGACGAGCTCCAGCAGCCGCGCCTCCGCCTCCGGCTTGGTGTCCTTCGTCACCGGGATGTGGTGGAAGGGGACGCCGTAGGAACCGACCAGCTCCTCGAAGTCCGTGTGGTTGGAGACCACGGCCGCGATCTCGACGGGCAGCGCGCCGATACGGGTGCGGAACAGCAGGTCGTTCAGACAGTGGCCGAATTTGCTGACCATCAGGACCACGCGCATCCGCTCGCCCATGCGGTGGATCCGCCAGTCCATCCGGAAGGAGTCGCCCACCGCCGCGAAGCTCGCCCGCAGCTTCTCCAGGGTCACCGGGGCGCCGGCGCTGAAGTGCACCCGCATGAAGAACAGCCCGGTGTCGTGGTCACCGAACTGCTGGCTGTCCTCGATGTTGCAGCCGGTCATGAAGAGATAACTGGAGACGGCATGCACGATGCCCTGCTTGTCCGGGCACGACAGCGTCAGGACGTACTGTTCGCGCTCCCCGGGCCGGTCGGACTGCGGGGCTGCGGGGGCGGGCTGCGGCTGGCTCATGGGCCAAGACTGGCACATCCCGCGGACCGCTCAGGCGGCCTTCAGCATGACCGACAGCACATCCAGCGAACAGGGCGGCCCGTCCGGATCCTCGCCGTCGTTCCCGGACAGCAGGACATGGGCGTCGCGGGCCGCGCGGACGGCCTCCGGCCAGCCGTGGTGGGCCAGGTACGCCGACACCGGGGCGTCCGCCCCGACCTGGTGCATGATCCGCAGGACGCGCAGCACCGCGACGTCGACGAGCGCGGCCTCCTGGGCGTCCCGGAAGATCGTGCCGATGTACTTGTCCGCGGACCAGTTGTCCAGCCAGGTGTCCTCGACCAGGCGGTAGACGGCGTCCGTGACGTCGCCGTATCCCGGGCGGCCCGGCAGCCAGCACTCCTGCTGGAAGGCGGGGTCGGAGAGCATGTGCAGCGCCGAGCGCACATTGGTGCGCCAGCGCCACCACGGCATGTCTTTGCACGGCATGCCGTCCATGGTGCTGGAACGACCGCCGTGGCGGGAAGACCTCTCCGACTGGTGCACGGTCAACGATCGTACGTCCCACCCCGGCGGTGATCACCCGGACCCCCGGTGTTCACCTTCCGGTCACTTGGCGTTGCCTGCTCATCACTCACACGTTACAGCCGGGGCGGGAGGGTGTCGGACCATGACCGCATGGCGCCGCAAACATTCCGCAAGGACTCCGACCACCCTTGCCGCCACCATGGGAGTCTGCGCGTCGCTCCTCACCGGCTGTGGTGTGCTGCCCGGTGACGCGAGGGCCGACGAGGGGGACGAGGGCACCGTCACCGTGATGACATGGGCCCCGCAGAACACGCAGGCAACCAATATGCCGGGGATGCCCGGCATGGCGGAGGCATATGCACGCTGGGTCGACGCGACCGGGGGGATCAACGGAAGGAAACTCCGGGTTCTCACCTGCAACGACGAGAACACCGCCGAGGGCGTCGGCCGCTGCGCCGACCGGGCCCGCGCCGAGGACGCGGTGGCGGTGGTCGGCTCCTACAGTCAGCACGGCAGTACGTTCATGACGGCCCTGGAGTCGGCGGGCATCCCCTACATCGGCGGATACGGCCTCACGGACGAGGAGTTCACCAGCCCGTTCTCGTATCCCGTCAACGGCGGCCAGGCCACCCTGATCGCCGGGAACGGCCACCAGCTCGCCGACCGGTGCGAGCGGGTCTCCCTCGTCCGCCTCGACACCGTCGCCGGCGACCAGCTGCCCCGGCTGCTGAACGCCGGGCTGGCCGTGGGCGGCCGCGGCCCGGCCACCGACATCCGCGCGCCGGAGGACGCCTCCGACTACACCCCGCAGGCCCGGCAGGCGCTGGCCGGCGTGACCCCGAAGGACGACGGGAACCCCGACAGCGCCTGTGTCACGGCCGTGCTCGGCGGCCGTACGGACACCTTCTTCGACTCCTTCCGGCGGCTGAGCGAGGACGGCGGGCCGGTGCGGATCGCCTCGGTGGTCGGCAGCGTGCAGCAGTCGCTGGTGGACGCCACGGGCGGGCCGGACAGCCAGTGGGAGGGCGCGTACGCCACCGGCTGGTACCCGGTGGCCACCGACCCGCGCTGGGGCACGATGCGGGACGTCATCCGCGAGCACGCCTTCGGCGACAACCGGATCGACCCGGCCGACCCGGGCGTGCAGACCACCTGGATCGCGTACACGGTGCTGCGGGCCGCCCTGGAACACGCGGACGGCCCGGTCACCGCGCGGTCCGTGCAGCGCGCCCTGGAGGACATGCCGCCGGTGGAGACCGAGGGGCTGACACCGGAGCTGAGCTGGGGCTACGACGACCTGCTGGCCGTCCGCGACCATCCCCGGCTGGTCAACTCGATGGTGACCTTCCAGCAGGTGAAGGACGGCAGGCTGGTCCCGGTCAGCGAGGGGTTCGCCGACATGCGGGAGACCCTGGAAGCCGCACCGGTCGGCTGACCCGCCCGGTCACAACTCGCTGAACTGACGCTCGGGCAGCCCGTACTTCCGGGCGGTCGGATTCCACAGTCCGGCCGCCTCCTTCTTGGCGGCGGTCGCCTCGCCGCTGGCCCGGTTGCCCTGGGCGGTCCGGCCGGTGCCGCGGGCCTTGCCCTTGCGGCAGCCCTTCTTGCCCGCGACCTGGTCGGCCCACGCCGCGTAGTGGTCGTCCGCCTCGGCCGACGCCCGCCACGCCTCGGTGAGCGCGTCGGCCAGCGCCCGGTGGTCGGGCAGTCCGTCGATCTCGAGTTCGTCCAGCCTGGTCACCAGGCCGTTGCGCTGGCGGGCGGCGTCGCGCAGATCCGCGGCGGCCTGCTTCAGCTTCTCGCACTTGCGGATGTTCTCGACCGACCGGATGACCGCGCTGCGGCTGGCGCCGCTGTCCGCGAGCAGTTCGTCCAGCGCCTCCGCCTGCGCCTTGGCCGGATCGGCGGTGGGGGACGCCGGCGCCGACTCCGCCCCCTTGGCGGGGGCCGAGGCCTTCGTCTGCGGCCGTGCCTCGGCGGGATCGTCGTCACCGCCGCCCAGCGCCGCCCCGGCGGCCAGGCCGGCCGCCACCAGCCCCGCGACGACGAGTCCGACGAGCGCGGCACGCGGCAGCCCGCGCCGCCCGCCACCGGGAACGGCGTTCCCGAGGGGGTCGTGACCACCGCCGTACCCACCGGACCGGCCGCCCGCCCCACCGTACGGCGGGGCCGCGGCCGGGGAGACGGGCGGCAGCACCTGGGTGGCGTCGGCCGACCGGTCCCCCGGCTGCGGACCGGACCGGAACAGGCCGTCGAAGTCCGCGGGGGTGGGCCGGTCCCCGGGAACACGCGGAGCCCCGGCGGGCCGCTGCGGCGCCGCGCCGGCGGGGGCGCCACCAGGCGCCCGAAGCCTGCGGAGCACCGTGGTGCTCTCCACGTCCCGCTCGGCGTCCCGCCCGACGGCCCGGATGCGCCGGGTGTCGTCGGCCCCGCCGCTCCCCCCGGCCGGGTGCGCGGGCCGGGCAGGCCCCGCCACCGGGTCCCCGGCGGGAAACGGCGGCAGGACCTGAGTCTCGTCGGCGGGCCCGGGCACGGCACCCACGGCCGGAGGAACCTCCGGAGGCGGAGGCGGCTGCTGCTGGAATCCCGGCTGCGGTGGCTGCCCGGTCTGCGCCTGCGGTCCCCACGGCCGGTCCCAGGGCTGCCCCGCCGACGGACCCGGCTGCCGGCCCTCCTGGGGCTCGTCGCGGCCGGGGAACCACGGCTCACCGCCGTTCGACGGCAGGACAACACCCTCACGCGGCTCGTCGTCCTGTCGGCTGTGCCTCGTCACCGGGACTCCTCGTTCGCCTGACTGCCACAATCGTCGGCTCACGCTACCGGTTGGCACACACTCTCGACCACGCACCCGGAAGGGCCGTGCATTCTCCCCGCTCCCGGCCGCGGCGAAACCCCGGCCGCCCCGCGTGTGCGGGTGAACGGGTGCGGGGCCGCAGCCACGACGGCGGTGCACCCGGCGACGGCGGGGAGGGGACGGGGAGGGGCGGGTGCTCCGGACACTCAAGTACGATTTGCGGCCAATGAGAGGGCGACAGAACGTGTCACGGTCACGGCCGTAAATCGTACCGTCCGGAGTACCCGCCCCGGACCGGCCCCGACCCCCGCACCCACCCCGCCCGCACACCCGGCACCGCACCCGCACCCGCACCCGCACCCGCACCCACCGCACCCGGCAAGCACCCACCCCCCGCTACGCCGCCACCCGCAACTGCTCGCCGAACTCCCTGACCACGGGCTCCTCCCGATACGGTTCGAGCCGTCCCCGGAAGTCGTCCAGGTACTCCGAACCCCGGTCCGAGCGCAGGTCGTTCAGCAGCTCGGCCGCCTGCGCGGCCGTGTGGCAGGCGTGCTCCAGCTCACGCTGCTGCAGCCGCGCCGTGGCGAGCAGCAGCAGATCGATGGCGCGCCGCCGCGCCCGCCGCTCCGGAAGGCCCTCCAGAGCCTCCTCGGCACGGCGCTGGGTGGGGGTGGGCTGGTTCAGGTCCCGGTGGCAGTGGGCGAGTTCGTCGGCCAGGTAGGCCGCGTCGAAGTGGGCGATCCACTCCGGGTCGTCGCCCGCGTCCGTCGCCGCCCGGGCCCGGTCGAACGCCGCCAGGGCCCGCCCGGCGGCGAGCTGGCAGGCGCGGGCATCGCCCAGCAGCGCGTGGCCGCGCGCCTCCGCCGCGTGGAACATCGCCTGCACCCGGGGGGTCACCCGCCCCCGGGTGCCCTCCTGGGCGGCGCGGGCGAGCTGGGCTATCTCCCGCGGGGTGCCGAGCGTGGCGGCGAGGTGGCTCATGCCCGCGGCCAGCACGTAGCCCCCGTACGCCCGGTCGTCCGCGGCCTGGGCCAGCCGGAGCGCCTGGATGTAGTACCGCTGCGCCAGACCGGGCTGGCCGGTGTCCACGGCGGTGTAGCCGGCCAGCTCGGTGAGCCGGGCGACCGCGCCGAACAGCTCGCGCCCCACCGCCTCGGCGTAGGAGCCCGTCAGCAGCCCGGAGACCACGCTGTTGAGGTAGTGGACCACCACCGGCCGCACATGGCCGCTGCCGTAGCGGTGGTCCAGCTCCGCCAGGGCCGCCGTGGTGTCCCGTACGGCCGCCACGTCCGAGGCGCCCACCCGCGGTCCGGAGGACCGCGCCACCTGCGGGTCCGGGCCGGTGATGAGCCAGTCCCGGCTGGGCTCGACCAGCGCCGAGAACGCCGCCGGCTGGGCGGTGAGCAGATCGCGGCGCCCCACGTCGCTGCGCCACAGCTCGCACGCCTGCTCCACCGCGCCGGACACGGTGGCGGCGAACTGGAGGCCGACCCCGGCCGCCATGTGCCGGCCACCGCCCATGCCGATCTCCTCGGCCGTGACGGTCCGGCCGAGCTTGCGGCCGAGTGCCTCGGCGATGACGGCCGGGGCCCGGCCGCGCGGCTGCTGGCCGCGCAGCCAGCGGGCCACCGAGGTCTTGTCGTAGCGCAGGTCGAGCCCCTGCTCGGCGCCGCACATGTTGACGCGGCGGGCCAGTCCGGCGTTGGAGCAGCCCGCCTCCTGGATGAGTGCCTGCAGCCGCTCGTTCGGCTGCCGTGCGACCAACGGCCTCGCGGCCATACGGTCCCCCTCCTCGGTGTGGCCGGCCGTGCCGGGCGCCGGGCGGCGCCCGGCACGGCCGGGATTCCTGGACGACCGGACGGCCGGGGGCACCCCCGCACGCCCCTGCCGGCCCGGTCGGGCGCATATGCCAAGATTTCCGGCAGTGCGCCGCACAGGGAACTACCCACCCGAAGCCGCCGGTTCATACACGCGCCCCCACAAGTGCACCCATGCGCCCTTCGTGCCGGAACGATGCTCCTCCATGAATCCATGACCAAGCCGTAACCCTTGGTCATTACAGAAGTTGTGATGATCGTGGAAGAGGAGGCCATGGACATCACGACACCGACACTGATGACGACACCGGCGCCGGCGCCGCCCGTCGGCACCGGCCCGGCGGCCGGGGCGGCCGCAAAGAGCGAAGTCACCGACCTGACCGAGTACGCGGCGCGCTACGCGGGAGAACGGCACTGGGACGTGTTCCCGGGCACCTGGCTGGAGATCGACAAGGGCGTGCCCCGTTGCTCCTGCGGAGCGGCGAACTGCGACGCGCCCGGCGCACACCCCGTGCGCCCCGGCTGGGCGGCAGAGGCGGCCGGCAGCGCGACGGCGGCACGCCGTATGTGGGCGGAACGGCCGCAGGCTTCCGTACTGCTGCCGACCGGGCGCACCTTCGACGCCGTCGAGGTGTCCGAGACCGCCGGCTGTCTGGCGCTGGCCCGGATGGAGCGTCAGGGGCTGCGGCCCGGCCCGGTCATCGGCGCACCGGGCGGGCGGATGACGTTCCTCGTGCTGCCGGGGGCCGCTGCCAGGATCCCGGACCTGGTGCGGAGGCTGGGCCTGCCGCCGGGCGCCGTCGGACTGACCGCGCTGGGCGAGGGCTCCTGGGTGGCCGCTCCGCCGACCCGGCTGGGCACTCGCGGCCCGGTGCTGTGGGTGCGGGAGCCCACGGACGCCAACCGCCTGCTTCCCGACGCCGGGGAGATCGTCCCCGCACTGGCGTACGCCTGCGGCCGGGACCTCACCGCGGCACCCCGGCGCTGATCCCCGCCCTCCGGCACACCGTCCTCCGGACGACCGACAACCGGTCCCCGGACGACCCGGGACCGAACCCCACCCAACCACCGGCCACCGGACCACCGGAGAAACGTCGCTCCCGGCCCGGGCGCCCCCGCTCCCGGGGCGCTCAGGCCGGGAGCGCCTCCCGCAGGAAGGGCTCGATGACCTCCTGCCACCGCTCCGGCTGGTCGTAGTGGACCAGATGCCCCGCCTCGTCCACCTCCGCGTAGGCACCCCGGGGCAGGACGCGCACCATCTCCTGCGCCTCGGCCCGGCCCAGCTCACCGTCGAGGCCGCGGACCACCAGGGCCGGGCACTCCACCTGCGTCAGCTCCTCCCAGTGCGCGTCATGGACCCAGGTCTCACGGATCATCAGCATCTGACGGCGCGAGAACACCGGCCGCCAGCCGTCCATCCGCTCGGCCATCACCTCGGCGAAGAACTCGCCGCGCGCCGGGTTGGGCCGCTCCAGGGCCGGGTCCTCCTCACCGAACCACCTGCGGACGTCCGCCAGCGTGGCGAACGGCACCGGCCAGGTCGCGAACCACTGCTCCCACTCGCGCTGGGAGCGGGTGCCCAGTGCCGAGGCCCGCATGTCGCAGATCACCAGGGCGCGGACGAGGTCGGGGCGCTTGGCGGCCAGCTGCCAGGCGGTGAGGGCGCCCATGGCATGACCGATCACCGCCACGGGGGCGAGGCCGAGCTGCTCGATCGCGGCCTCGGCGTCGGCGACGTAGGTGTCGCGGTCGAACGGTCCGTCGGTGGGCTTGTCGCTGCGGCCGTGGCCGCGCTGGTCCAGCCCGACGGCACGGTAACGCCCGGAGAGCCGGCGGGCGGTGGCCGCCCAGTGCGAGGCACGGCCCATCAGGCCGTGCAGCAACAGCACGCCCGGCGCCTGCCCCTCGGCTCCCGCCTGCCCACCCTTGGGCGGGTCGGCGAACTCCCAGGCCGCGAGCCGCAGACCACCCGCTCCCGTGACGTTGATACGTCGAACCATGCGTCCTGGCACCCCCATTCCTCCTGTCCGCTCCGTCCGCTTGCCGCTGCCACGCTATCGAACTTCTATTCGAACAAGCCCATCTGACGTGCAACACCCCTCTTTTGAGTGACGATCAGCGAGTGTCGTCCGGCCGGAGCGAGGGGAGACAGCTACCGGGAGGCGGGCCACTCGGGGACAACGGCCCGCGGGGAGCGGCCCCGGGAGTTCGGGGCTCGGGGTCGCACCAGGGGGAAGCGGGCGGGGGGACCACGGGGAGGCGGGGTCCCGGCGGACGGCAGCGCCGGGACCCTGACGGTCCGACAGTCCCATGGACGGCTCCCCTTCCGCCTCGGCGTTCAAGTGCGGCGTTCCGCTTCGATGTTCACCTCTGTCCGACGCGTCCCGGCCTCAGGTGCGCGCGACCCCGAAAGACTGCCATGCCACCGCGCCCACCGCTCGCGTTCCGGCCAACTCCGGCCACCCCGGCGGCCCCGGCGGCCTCCACCGCTCCGTCAGGTGCCCGCCGGATCCCCACCGGGTCCCCGCGACCGCGGGCGGGACGTCCGGGCGGGCGGGCAGCCGGCCCGCTCAGCGCCTGGCGACGAACACGTGCGCGGCCACGTCGGGGGTCAGCTCGGCGGCCTCCCCGCTGCTGCCGACCTGCACACCGCCCCCCGCGCCGGCCGTCACGCTGACCACCGCGCCCGGCTGCACACCGGCCCTGCGCAGCGTGTACATGAGCTGGGCGTCCGTCTGGATGGGCTCGCCGATCCGGCGCACGACGACCGTCTTGCCGTCGGAGCCCGCGTCCAGCTCCGACAGGCTCACCATGTCGTCGCTCAGGAACGGCGCCGCCTCGGACGTCTCGCCCAGCTCCGCCAGCCCCGGGATCGGGTTGCCGTACGGCGACTCCGTGGGGTGCCGCAGCAGTTCGAGCACCCGGCGCTCGACCGCCTCGCTCATCACGTGCTCCCAGCGGCACGCCTCCGCGTGCACCTGCTCCCACTCCAGCCCGATCACGTCGACGAGCAGGCACTCGGCCAGCCGGTGCTTGCGCATCACCCGGGTGGCCAGTCGCCGGCCCTCCTCGGTCAGCTCCAGATGCCGGTCGCCGGCCACCGTGAGCAGCCCGTCACGCTGCATGCGCGCCACCGTCTGGCTGACCGTCGGGCCGCTCTGGTCGAGCCGCTCGGCGATACGGGCACGCATGGGCACCACACCCTCCTCCTCCAGCTCGAGGATGGTGCGGAGATACATCTCCGTGGTGTCGATGAGTCCGGACATGCATGCCCCTCGTCGGTTCGTGCGGTGCTCCGGCCTCAATTCTGACGCATGAGGACGGCAACCGTGCCCGGCCGGGCGGACCCCGTCGGCGGCCGCATTGACAGCGCAGTGGTCCAGACCTCACCGTGAGCCGGTGCGCCCGGACCGGCGACGGCGCGCGGACCGTGCCCGGCCGGCCGCCGGAGAGCACCCGGAGAGCACCCGGAGAGAGCGGAGAGAGACCGAGGATGAGCGAGGACACCCTGGCCGAGCGGTTCTTCGACGCGGCCGTCGGCCTGCTGGAGCGGGTGCGGGCGGAGGAGGCCGGCACCATCGCGGCGGCCGGGAGGCTGATCGCCGACGCCTTCAGCGCCGGCGGCCGGATCTTCGCCTTCGGCGCGGGGCACTCCTCGCTGCCCGCCCAGGACGTGGTCTACCGGGCCGGCGGCCTGGCCGTGCTGAACCTGCTGCCCGTGCCCGGCGCCACCGGCGTCGACGTGGTGCCCGCCACCCTGGGCAGCGCGCTGGAGCGGGTGGCGGGGCTGGCGTCCGCCGTGCTGGACACCGGGCCGGTGCGGGCCGGTGACGTCCTGGTGGTGATCTCCCTGTCCGGCCGCAACACCCTGCCCGTGGAGATGGCCTCCCATGCCCGGGAGCTCGGTCTGCGGGTGATCGGGGTCACCTCGGTCGCGTACGCGGCGACCACCGCACCGCGCAACGCCTCGGGCACGTTCCTGAAGGACCACTGCGACGTCGTCGTGGACAGCAAGATCGCGGTGGGGGACGCGGAGCTGACCGCGGACGGGATCGACGCGCCCTTCGCCCCGGCCTCGACGGTGGTCACGAGCGCGATCATGCAGGCGGTCACCGCCTCGGCGGCGGGCGAGCTGGCCGCCCGCGGCACCGTGCCGCCCCTGCTGCGCTCGGGGAACGTGGACGGCGGCCACGAGTGGAACGACCGGGTGATGACCGAGTACGCGGACCGCATCCTCTACCGCCGCTGACCGGCCCGGCCGCCCGGGCCGCGGGACCCGGCCGGCTCAGGCCAGGGCGCGGGCCAGGTCGACCGCGGCGGCGACGCGGTCCGCGACGCTCTCCGCGTAGGCGGCGTCCGAACGGTCGAAGCCGCGCCGGCTCGCCCCCCGCAGGAACGTGAGCACCCCCAGCGAGCGGCCGCGGCTGCGCAGCACCACGCACAGGCCGTGCACCGTGCCCTCCGGCCACCTGCGGGCCCGCGCCCAGCCCTCCGCCGCCGGACCGCCCGCACTCGCGCGGACCGGGCCGCAGCGCTCGTACGCCTGGAACGCCGGGTGGCCCTCCGGATAGCGGACCGGGACGCCCGTCGCCGCCGAGCCGAGGGCCGGCGCCTCGGCGGTGCGGACCAGCCGGACCGCCGAGGCGCCGTCGGCACCGCCCGGTCCTCCCGGCCCGTCCGGCCCGCCCGCCACCAGGTCGAGCAGGGCGTGGTCGGCGAAGCCCGCCAGGGCGAAGTCCAGATGGACCGTCGCCGACTCCATCGGGTCCTCGCACTCGGCCGCCGCCCGGGCCGCCCGGTGGAGCTGGTTGCCCCGGAAGCGGAACCGGGCCGCGTCCTGCTCGGCCCGCCTGGCCTCGGTGACGTCCTGGAAGAACCACGCCACCCCCAGCGGCACCGGCGTCTCCTCCGCCATCGGCGACACCAGCCGCAGGAAGCCGCTGCGCCAGCAGCGGCGCAGGTCCCGGCCCGGGTCGCCACCGGAATCGCGGCCCGCCCGGTCCGTCCGGCCCCCCTTGTCCCCCCTGGTCTCCCTGCCGGCATCGTCCGTCTTGTTCGCCTTGCCCGCCTTGCCGGGTTCCGCGCGCAGTGTCACCCACAGCTCCGCCGGTCCGGGCTGCGGGCCCTCCGCCAGCACCTGCTGCAGCGCGCTCTCCAGCTCCTCCACGCCCTGGTCCACCAGCTCGCCCAGCGGCCGGCCGAGCAGCGCCGTGCGGCCGACCCGCAGCGCGCGGGCGGCATGGACGTTGGCGATGGCCGGCCGCAGATCGGCGTCGACCAGGACCACGCCCCAGCCGGCGTCCTCGAACAGCGCCTCGCTCAGGGCGATCGACCGCTCCAGGCCGATCTGGGTGTGCACCTCGCTGAACGCGCAGTACACCCCGGCCGGCCGCCCGTCCGGACCGCGCACCCCGGAGGACTGCATGCGCACCAGCACCCGCCCGCCGTCCTTGCGCAGCAGCGCGACCTCGTGGACCTGGCGGCCGGGCGCCTTCATCGCGCCGAGCAGCCGCGCCCGGACGTCCTCGGCGTCGGCCGCGCGGACCGCCCAGCCGGTCAGCCACCGGCGGCCGACGGCCTCCTCCTGGGTCCAGCCCAGGATGCGCTCGGCCTCGCGGTTCCAGTGGGTCACGGCGCCGTCCGCGTCGAACGCGAACAGCGCCGCGTCCATGCCCTCCAGCAGCGCGGCGAGGAGCTGCTCGTCCCCGCAGTCGGCGAGCCGCGGCGGGACGGGCCCGGCGGCGGTGCCGATCTCTCTCCCGTCACCGGCGCCGTGTTCGGAGTGGGTCTCGGACTGAGCGGTCACCTGGCACCCCCGGCTGGACGCTGCGCGCAACTGCACTCCCCCGATCATTCAACTCGAACGTGACCGGGCGCACACGGAGTTCCGGAAAATCGTTGTTCCCCCGAAATTCGCTTGCCCGTCCCGGGGCGCGGCGCATAACGTGCGAGGTACACGAGAAGGGAGGTGGTTCGGACTAATGAGTGAATACCGGACGCGTGAGGTGACTGCGGCCTAGGGGCCGACGTCACAGCGTGATGCCGGCCACCGCCGGCCAATCCCGAGCAGTCACCCGACCCGCGGGCTGTCGGTACGTCCGACCGACCCCCTTCGCGTCTCACGCGACCGGGGCCAGGCCCGCGGGTCGCCTGCGTCTCCGGCCCCCGGCCTACGGGACCGGCAACTCCGCGCGCGGACCCGCGCACCACCGGGACGGAAGCGGCGGGCGATCCCGCAGAGCCCCACGGTCCCGCCCTCCCCGAGGGCACGGACCAGGACCGCCGGGGCCCCGGACCCGCACCCCGGACCGGGCAGCCCGCCCCGGTACCAGCGGCCCGGAACACACCACCGCGCCCCGGCAGGGCTCCCCTCAGGGACAGAGCCGCTCGACCGTCCAGGACGACGGGCCCGTCCTGACGTAGCGCAGCCGGTCGTGGAGACGGTTGAGACGGCCCTGCCAGAACTCCACCGTCTCCGGCCGCACCCGGTAGCCGCCCCAGCGCGGCGGCACGGGGACACCCTCGGTCTCGGGATAGCGGGCCGCCAGGTCCGCGTAGGTGCGGTCCAGCTCCTCGCGCGAGGCCACCGCCGCGGACTGCTCGCTGGCCCACGCGCCGAGCTGCGAGCCGTGCGGGCGGGTGCGGAAGTAGGCCGCCGTCTCGTCCCGGCCGGTGCGCCCGGCCGTACCGCTGATGATCACCTGGCGGGCGACGGCGTGCCAGGGGAAGAGCAGCGAGACGTACGGGTTCGCCTCGATGTCGCGCCCCTTGCGGGAGCCGTAGTTGGTGTAGAAGACGAAGCCGCGCCGGTCGAACTGCTTGAGCAGCACCGTGCGGGAGCTGGGCCGCCCCCGCCCGTCCGCCGTCGACAGCACCATCGCGTTCGGCTCGTGCAGACCGCCGGTCACCGCGTCCTCGAACCAGCGCAGGAACTGCTCGTACGGGTCGGCGGCGAGATCGGCCTCCCCCAGGCCCTCCGCCCGGTACTGGGCCCGCATCTCGGCGGGGTCGAGATGCGGGCGGTGGGCGAGGGCCGCACGGGCTGCGTCGTCGGTTTCGGGCACATGTTCATCTTGCCGCACGACCGCCGCTCACCCGGGATCGCGGTGGGCCAGTCTGCCCTTTCCCCACTTTCCCCACACCTGCTGTCGGCGGAATGCGGAGTGTGCCGCATCTCACCCTTCCCCGCATCTGCTGAAACCGACAGAATCGCTGGCTGGACGACTGTGGCCATCGCACACCGCGGGCTATCGTGTCCGACCAGTCGCTGCCGGTGACCACCGGCAGCGGGGCATGACCCGGGTACCGGCCCGGACCGCCGGTCTCCCCCCGGGCGGCGGGACCGCTCCGGTGCACCCGCCGAGAGCCGACCAGGCCCTTACGGGCACCCGCCGTCGCCCTCCCGCCGAACCACATACGAGGAGCCGCCTCATGTCCGACTTCGTACCCGGCCTCGAAGGTGTCGTCGCGTTCGAGACGGAGATCGCCGAACCCGACAAGGAGGGCGGCGCGCTCCGCTATCGGGGCGTGGACATCGAGGACCTGGTGGGCCATGTCTCCTTCGAGAACGTGTGGGGCCTGCTGGTGGACGGCGGCTTCACCCCCGGCCTGCCCCCGGCCGAGCCCTTCCCCATCCCGGTGCACTCCGGTGACATCCGGGTGGACGTGCAGTCCGCGCTGGCGATGCTGGCGCCCGTGTGGGGCCTGAAACCGCTGCTGGACATCGACGAGAAGCAGGCCCGCGAGGACCTGGCGCGGGCCGCCGTGATGGCGCTGTCCTACGTCGCCCAGTCGGCGCGCGGCCAGGGCCTGCCGATGGTCCCGCAGCAGGAGATCGACAAGGCCGAGACCGTCGTGGAGCGCTTCATGCGCCGCTGGCGGGGCGAGCCCGACCCCAAGCACGTCGCGGCCGTGGACGCCTACTGGACGTCGGCCGCCGAGCACGGCATGAACGCCTCCACCTTCACCGCCCGGGTCATCGCCTCCACCGGGGCGGATGTGGCGGCGTCGTTGTCGGGCGCGGTCGGCGCGATGTCCGGCCCGCTGCACGGCGGCGCGCCCTCCCGGGTGCTGGGCATGATCGAGGAGATCGAGCGGACCGGGGACGCCGGGGCGTACGTCAGGCAGGCCCTGGACCGGGGCGAGCGCCTGATGGGCTTCGGCCACCGCGTCTACCGCGCCGAGGACCCGCGGGCGAGGGTGCTGCGCCGTACCGCCAGGGAGCTGGGCGCGCCGCGCTTCGAGATCGCCGAGGCGCTGGAGAAGGCGGCGCTGGAGGAGCTGCACAACCGGCGTCCGGACCGGGTGCTGGCCACCAACGTGGAGTTCTGGGCGGCCATCGTGCTGGACTTCGCCGAGGTCCCGGCGCACATGTTCACCTCGATGTTCACCTGCGCCCGCACCGCCGGCTGGTCGGCGCACATCCTGGAGCAGAAGCGCACCGGGCGGCTGGTGCGGCCCTCCGCGCACTACATCGGTCCCGGGCCGCGCAGCCCGCGCGAGATCGAGGGCTACACCGAGATCGCCCGCTGACCGGCGGACCCATGCGGCGGCCGGCGGGCCCCGGCGGAATGTTCCGCCGGGGCCCGCCGCTCTCCCGGATGTCACGCCCGCGCCGGTACCGAGGGCTTCGGACCGCGTCCCGGCGTCAGCCGACGGCCGTGGCGACGGCCCGCATGTCGAGGAAGTTCCGCTTGTAGGCGTCGTGCGGTGCCGCGCCCTCCAACCGGAGCAGGGCCTCGTCGTTCTCCCGGAGCGAGGAGTGGTCCAGGTTGTGCGAACCGGTGAAGGTCCACTTGGTGTCCGGATGGCCCGCGTAGTTGCCCTCGATGGTCAGGTACTTCGAGTGCACCAGGTGGCCGTCCGTGGTGTTGAGCCGGTACAGCTTCAGCCGGCGGTGTCCCTGCATGATCCCGACGTCGTTGCTCTCGGCGTACACCACCTCCACCCAGCAGTCCTGGTCCGCCAGCGTCCGGAGCTTGCGCGCCACCGCGTCCCGGTGCAGGGCGAAGGCGCTGACCCGTACCACCGTCCGGTGCGTGTCCGTGCCCACCGAGGTGTTGCCCGTGCAGGTCACGTTGTCCAGCACGTCGACCACGAGGTCACCGGTGGCCTGCGGGAAGAAGTAGTACTTCGCCGTGCCCACCTTGCCCTGACGGAAGTAGTCGCCGTCCTTCCGCATGGCGGCCAGGTCGTTGAAGTACGACACGTAGGCCGAGTAGAGGTCGGTGTTGCCGACGACGGTGTAGGCGTTGTTCCAGTACTTCTCCACGTTGAGGGAGGTCTGGTTCGCGGAGGTCTGGATCACCACGTCCTCCGCCTCGCCCGCACTTCCGATCCGGGAGAAGGTGAAGAACTTGTTGTGGTTGATCGGGTTCACGTCCGCGGGGGCGTCGGCGATGCAGGCCCGGCCCGCGGTGCACACCCGCACCCACGAGCCGCCCGAGGTGTCCCCGCCGAGTGCGCTCCGCACGCTCCGTGCGGCGGGCCGGTCCGCGTACGTGGAGTCCAGCACGACCCTGACCTGGATGCCCCGGTCGTGCGCCGCGATCAGCGCGTCCGCGTAGTCCTGGTCGGTCAGCGCGTACAGGGCGGCGCGGACGGTCCGCCCGCTCTGCGTGGCGTTGAGCGCGCCGATGATGTGGTCCTTGACGGCGTTCTTCCGGGCCGTGGTGCCCCGGGGATCGTTGAAGACCGCTCCGGTGGTGACGGGCGCGGCGGCCTCCCCGGCCGGTCCCGCGATCGCGGGACCGGCCGGGGCCAGCAGGGCGCCGAGCAGCAGTGCCGCCGTGACGGCGCGTCCGGTCATGGTGGGTCGTCCTCCCTTGGGTCCGGTGGGCTGTCCGCGGAAGGGTCAGAAGTCCCTCATGACGTTCTGGATCCAGGTGAGGCTGGTGGGCGTGCTCGCGAAGAGGAATTCACCGTTGGCGGGACAGCCGATGGTCGCCGCGGAGACGACTCCCACCTGGTAGCGCTTCCCGTCCACGAGCTTGAACAGCGGGCCGCCCGAGTCTCCCCGGCAGAAGCGCCCGTTGATCGCCGAGGCGCGGATGGCCCGGCCGCCGTGCCAGTCGTCGTCATGGATGCTCTCGACCCGCATCGTCGCCCGCTTCAGCAGGGTGCTGGGAGCGCAGTCCGCACAGGTCCGGCCCCAGCCGAACACGTAGGTGGTGGCGCCGACCTTGGGGTTGGCGGTGGCGAGGCGTACCGGTTCGGCGTTCGCGGAGCGGTTGAGCTTGAGCATCGCGATGTCGTGGTTGGTCCTGACCTTCGAGTCGGATATCGCCACGACACCCCCGCCACTGGTGCGGTTCCGGCTCTTGACCCGGACCGTGAGCTGGGAGTCCGGAATCCTGTCGCCGCCTTCGTACAGGCAGTGCCTGGCGGTCAGCACCCACCGGTTGTCGACGATCGACCCGGAACACCGGAAGGATCCGTTGTGGTGGAGGGCCGCCATGCCCCGGGAGGAGTCGGCGGTCTCGCCCCCGATGATGCCCTCGGGGCCGCCCTTGCCCACCGCTCCGGTCTTCCCGGCCCCGGGGGCCGGGGCGGAGTCCGCGGCGGCCGGGCCGGCGGCCCCGATCCCCAGGGAAATCACGGAGACAAAAGCGAGAACGATTTTTCCGATTCTCTTCGAGCGCACTACTTCCCACCCCATCGAAATCAGATTTCCCGGGACACTATCTTCGGGCACCTGCCCTCACAATCGCTTTCGCGCCACATCGAACAACCAGAGGGGAGGTCCACAAAGACGGATAAAAGCCGCGAGAAACCGACATGCCGTCCCCGTGGCAACAAGCCTGCGAACAGGCGCTTCGCACCTTCTTCGGGTGCACTCCGGAGATTTTCCCGCTATCCGGCACCCTGTCCCGACAGGGATTTTCCGGAGCGCTCCACTCCGGAAAAAGTCAGGAACTTCCGGTTCCGCGCGACGGCCGACCGGTCCGGAAGAGAGAACGGACAACATTCGGCGGCAGCCGGAAACGGCCCGCCCGGGAATCACCCCCGGCTTTCCCATTCCCGTTCCCTTCCGCCAGCGCCTCGGCCAGCACCTCGGCCAGGTGGCGGGCGCGGTATCCGCCGAGCTGGGCGAGCTGGGTGCGGCAGGAGTAGCCGTCGGCCAGCAGTACGGTGTCCGGGGCGGCGGCGCGTACGGCGGGCAGCAGCTTCTCCTCGGCACAGGCGGCGGAGACCTCGTAGTGCCCCTTCTCGAAGCCGAAGTTGCCCGCCAGCCCGCAGCAGCCGTCGCTCAGCTCCCCGGTCAGTCCGGCCCTCTCGCGCAGCCGCCGCTCGGCGGCGTCGCCCAGGACGGCGTGCTGGTGGCAGTGGGTCTGGCCGGCCACCGGGCGGTCCACACGCGGCGGGCTCCAGTCGGGGGCGTACTCCTCCAGTGCCTGCGCGAAGGTGCGGACGGCGGCGGCCAGCCGCTTCGCGCGCGGGTCGTCCGGCAGCAGCTCGGGCGCGTCGGTGCGCAGCGCCGCCGCGCACGGCGGCTCCAGGACCACCACCGGCAGTCCGGCGTCCAGCACCGGCTCCAGCCGGTCCAGGGTGCGGCGCAGCACCCGGCGGGCGCCGTCGAGCTGCCCGGTGGAGATCCACGTCAGGCCGCAGCAGACCCGCCCCGCGCCCGGCGGCGGTACGGCCGCCAGTCCCGCGTCCGCCAGCACCCGGACGGCCGCGGTGCCCGCCTCCGGCGAGAGGTGGTTGGTGAAGGTGTCCGGCCACAGCACGACCCGCCGCCCGCCGCCCGGGGGGTTCCTGCGCAGCTCCCGGCGCCAGCGGCGCAGGAACGGGGCGCGCGGCAGCGGCGGGATGTCCCGCTCCGGCGCGATGCCGCCCAGCCGTTTGGCCACCGCCGCCAGCGGGGTGCGGGCCAGCAGGTTCAGCAGCGGGGCGGTGCGGGTGGCGGAGGCGGCCCGCAGCCACAGCGGCAGCAGGCCCATCGAGTAGTGCGCCATCGGGCGGCGGCGGCCCGCGTAGTGGTGGTGCAGGAACTCCGCCTTGTAGGTGGCCATGTCCACCTCCACCGGGCAGTCCCGGCGGCAGCCCTTGCAGGACAGGCACAGATCCAGCGCGTCGAGGACCTCCGCCGAGCGCCAGCCGTCGGTGATCACCTCGCCCGCCAGCATCTCGTGCAGCAGCCGCGCCCGGCCCCGGGTGGAGTGCTTCTCCTCCCCCGTCGCCCGGTAGGACGGGCACATCACGCCCGGGCTCCCGGCCGGGTTGCGGCACTTGGCGACGCCGACACAGCGCCGTACCGCCGCGGGGAAGTCCCCGCCGTCACCGGGGTAGCCGTAGACGACCGGGAGGGGCTCTCGCGGCAGCGGCGCGAAGCGCAGGTTCTCGTCCAGGCGGTGCGGGCGCACCAGCATGCCGGGGTTGAGGCCGCCGGCGGGGTCCCACAGGTCCTTGAAGCGGGCGAAGAGCGCCATCAGCTCCGGCCCGTACATCGCCGGCAGCAGCTCGGCGCGCGCCTGGCCGTCGCCGTGCTCGCCCGACAGCGAGCCGCCGTGCGCGGCCACCAGCGCGGCCAGCTCGGTGGAGAAGCGGCGGAAGCGGGCGATGCCCGCCTCGTGGACCAGGTCGAAGTCGATGCGGACGTGGATGCAGCCGTCCCCGAAGTGCCCGTACGGCAGCCCGCGCAGTCCGTGCTCGGCCAGCAGGGCGCGGAAGTCCCGCAGATAGGCGCCCAGCCGCTCGGGCGGCACCGCGCAGTCCTCCCAGCCGGGCCACGCCTCGCTGCCGTCCGGCATGCGGGTGGCGGTGCCGGAGGCGTCCTCGCGGACCCGCCACAGGGCGCGCTGCCCGGCCGGGTCGGTGACGAGGGCGTGGTCGACGGCGGTGGCGGCGTCGCCGGTCGCGGCCCGGCACAGCCGTTCGGCCGCCGCCCGCGCCCCGGCCTCGTCCGCGCCGCCGACCTCCGCGAACAGCCAGGCGCCGCCCCGGGGCAGGAGGGCCCGTTGGGCCTCGGGCACCAGGTCGCTCGCCATGCCCTCCACGGTCAGCGGGCCGTACGGGAGCAGGGTGACGGCCGCCTCGGCGGCGGCGGACTCGTCCGGGTAGCCCAGCACCGCCAGCACTCGCGCGCCGGGCCGCTCGACCAGCTTCACGGTGGCGGAGGTGAGCACCCCCAGGGTGCCCTCACTGCCGGTGAAGGCCCGCGCCCAGTCACGGCCGTGCTCGGGCAGCAGCGCGTCCAGCGCGTAGCCGGAGATACGGCGCGGCAGCTCGGGGAAGCCGGTGCGCAGCAGGGCGAGTTCGCCGTCCACCAGCGCCCGCGCCCCGGCGCGCAACCGCTCGGGCACGCCGTCGCCGCCGGGGGCGAGGCAGGCCCGTTCGCCGCCGTAGGTCAGCACGTCCAGGGCCTCGACGTTGTCGGCGGTGGTGCCCCAGGCCACCGAGTGGGAGCCGCAGGAGTTGTTGCCGATCATCCCGCCGAGCGTGCAGCGGCTGTGGGTGGAGGGGTCGGGGCCGAACGTCAGGCCGTGGGCGCCGGCCGCCCGGCACAGGTCGTCCAGGACCACGCCCGGCTGGACGACGGCCGTACGGGTGGCGGGGTCGACCGACTCGACCGCGGTCATGTGGCGGGTGAAGTCCAGTACCACCCCCGTGCCCGTGGCCTGCCCGGCGATGGAGGTGCCCCCGCCGCGCGGCACCACCGGCAGCCCGTGCTCCCGGCACACCGCCAGGGCGGCGGCCACGTCCTCGGCGTCGCGCGGCGCCACGACGGCGACCGGGACGCGCCGGTAGTTGGAGGCGTCCATCGTCACCAGCGCGCGGCTCGCGGCGTCGTCGGCCACCCCGCCCCGTACCGCGGCGCGCAGCGCCCGTACCGCCGAGCGCGTCCGGTCCCACTCGGCGGCCCGCTCGGCCGTCGTCAGCGCCGCCCGTGCCTGCGTCTGTGCGTCCCGTGCCGTGTCACCCATGGCACCAGCCTGCCCCCGCCCCCGCCTCTCGTACCGCCACCCGTGCCGCCGGGCATGTTTCCGGGAGGTGTCTCGCGGGATGGACGGCGCACGGGGAACGCGACGGGGAAGGACTACCCTTCGCACCGTGGCCGATCTCCAGATTCCCGCAGACATCAAGCCCGCCGACGGACGCTTCGGTTCGGGCCCGTCCAAGGTGCGTCCGGAGGCGCTGAGCGCCCTGGCCGCCACCGGCACCTCCCTGATGGGCACCTCGCACCGCCAGGCCCCGGTCAAGAACCTGGTGGGGCGGGTGCGCGAGGGCGTGCGGCAGCTCTTCGGGCTCCCGGAGGGCTACGAGGTGATCCTGGGCAACGGCGGCTCCACCGCCTTCTGGGACATCGCGACCCACGGTCTGATCGAGTCGAAGTCCCAGCACCTGTCCTTCGGCGAGTTCTCCTCGAAGTTCGCCAAGGCCGCCAGGCTGGCGCCGTGGCTGGCCGAGCCGACCGTCGTCTCCGCCGACCCCGGCTCGCACCCGCAGCCCGAGGCCGAGGCGGGCGTGGACGTGTACGCCTTCACCCACAACGAGACCTCCACCGGTGTCGCCATGCCGATCAACCGGGTGCCCGGCGCGGACGAGGGTGCGCTGGTCCTGGTGGACGCCACCTCGGGCGCGGCCGGCCTGCCGGTGGACATCAGCCAGAGCGACGTCTACTACTTCGCTCCGCAGAAGTCGTTCGCCGCGGACGGCGGGCTGTGGATCGGCGTGTTCTCCCCGGCCGCCCTGGAGCGGGCCGAGCGGATCGCCGCGGGCGACCGGCACATCCCGGCGTTCTTCGACCTGCCGACCGCGATCGACAACTCCCGCAAGAACCAGACGTACAACACCCCGGCGCTGGCCACCCTCTTCCTGCTGGCCGACCAGCTCGAGTGGATCAACGGGCAGGGCGGGCTGGACTGGGCGGTGTCCCGCACCGCCGACTCCTCCTCGCGGCTGTACGGCTGGGCGGACAAGTCCTCCTTCGCCACTCCCTTCGTGGCCGACCCGGCCAAGCGCTCCCAGGTCGTCGGCACGATCGACTTCGCCGAGGGCGTGGACGCGGCGGCGATCGCGAAGGTGCTGCGCGCCAACGGCGTCGTGGACACCGAGCCGTACCGCAAGCTGGGCCGCAACCAGCTCCGGGTGGCGATGTTCCCGGCCGTCGACCCGGCGGACGTCGAGGCCCTGACGGCCTGCGTGGACTACGTCGCCGAGCGCCTCTGAGCGCTCCGGCGCGGACACACCGGTGGCCCGGCCGTACGTCGTGTACGGCCGGGCCACCGGTGTGTCGTCCCGCGTCGTCCGGGGGCGGACGCCTCAGGTCCTGCCTGTCGCGGTCCTGCCTGTCGCGGAGCACCGGCCCGGGATACCCGCCCGCCCGCCCGCCCGTCCGTCACCCGGCGGACATGAGCTGGTTCTCGATCTGGTGCTTGATCAGGACCGATGACACCTGGAAATGCTCCGCCACTTCGTCGATGTCGTCCAGAGACGCTGCCCAGGGATCCTTTTTCAGAAGCTCCGCGATACCCGATGCCGGTGCGAGGAGTTCGGCCGCGAAAGCTCTTTCGGTCTTCTGCCTGTCAGTGTAGGAGTTCGTCACCAGGAAGCGGTTCTCCGGTTCGGCGACGGAGTGCCAGAGAGCTCGGCCGAGGAGGAAGTTCCGAGTCCTCGCATTTCCCTGGGGAGCTCCGACAATCAGCTTCCCTCCCTGCCCGGAATTCTTGCCGAACGCCTGGATCCGGTCTTCCGGGGAAGGGATTTCGGAGACCTCGAAGTAATCTCCGGGAGAAAACCTCTGCAAGGGTCCCAGGCTCGCGGCGCCCCTGGCCGCACGCGCCTGCGCCCAACCGGATTCCCAGGGCTTGAACGGACTGACCGAAGCACGTCGGGCGGTGAGGGCGGAGCGGATGCTCCGAACGTCCGCGAGCGGTTCGGAAGCCGACACGTCGACGGCCCGCATGCAGCGGGAGATCCAGTCCAGAGATTCCGGAGTACGGGAGATGTCCACCGCGTCCATGAAGTCACCGAGAAGAGCTTCCGGAACCTCTTCGGCAACCCTCAGGATCTCCGACTCGTGTTTGGCGGCCTCCGAATAGGGGTCCAGGCCCAGGCGGGCGGCAGCCCGGCAGTACTGCTCCTCCTCCGGGTCCGCACCGGTGATCGACTCCCATTCGTTCTGCAGCGCCGTCCCGCGTACGCCACACTCTTCCAGTCTGACGATCACCGAGTCGACGAAGCGCGCCAGTTCCGTCCGCAGGTCCTGTGAGTCGACGGAGCAGTCCCCAGCCCCGATGTAACGGATCTTCCACCGGGCGACCGGTGAGGAGTACGGCCGCCAGGAGATGTTCGTATGGGCGCCGGCGGAGTAGATCACCAGGTCCGGCCACGCGAACCCGTCACCGATGCTCCTGAAGTTGTTCCTCTTGTATCCCGGGTCAACCAGGCGGAGCCTGTCGAAGTTGGCCACGGCGTCCGGCCGGGAGAGTCTGGAGTTGTGAAGCAGGATCCACCAGTTGAAGGAGATCCACTCGGCGAGCGGGTACAGGGGGACAAAGACGGAGCGACGAGAACTCCCGGAGTCCAGGTCCTCGATCCTGGTAACCGTTTCGCCGCCCGCGGAGATCTCCAGGCGAGCCCAGGTGACACGGTGCTCGTCAAGCTTCATACCGGAAGCGGACTCCCACTCCCAGGACATGGAAAACTTTGCGCCAGTCCCCACCAGAGCCCTTCCGGGTATTCGTTGGGCGTCAGCGGGTACCCCTTGCAATACCCTTGCCCCCTGTTCACAAGGCGCGCTTCGTAGAAGATTTTATCACGCCGCAACCAGACATACCGAGGAAAATCGCCCTCGAAACATCCGGCGATCCCCGACTTGATTCCTTCTTTGAGCCATTCTGTGATCTCGTCCGCGTCCCTGAGGTTGGGATCGCACTTCGACGCATCGGCTCTGAGCCTCGGCGGCCCCGCGAAAGAAGGGTACGACTTGTGTTCCGGGCTCCCCACGTACCGAACACGCTCCGCCAGATCTTCCAGCACGACATGGGGATCGGGACTGACAATGGCCCGCCGCAGTGGCCTGCGACGATTCGTGGCACGCATGCCGCACAGTATGCCGCTGGTCAGTATGCTCAGGTGACGATTCAGAGAGTTCCTTGCCCCGTAAGAGTGCTTTTGAATTCATCGGCACATTCCCCCCGCGCACGCCCCTTGATGGAAGCGGCTGACCGAATCCGTGCCGGAGGCCGTGAGCCGGGAGGACGGGCGGCGCGCGTTCGGGCTGCTGGAGATGGCCGTACGCGCGCCCTGGCGGCGCCACCCGGCGCGCCCGTTTCCCGTACCGCCGCCCGTGGTACCCGGCGGCGCATGACCACTCCCAGCACCGGACTGCGACTGTTCGCCGACGAGCCGCGCGTCTGGCTGGCCACCTACGAGGCGGAGGGCTCCCCGGCGGGGACGGCCACCGCGCTGGCCGTGGACGGGGACCGGGCGTACGTACGGGTGCCCGCCCGGTCGGGGACGGCCGGGCGGCTGCGCCGCCGCCCGGAGGCGGAGATCTCCCCCGCCACCCTCGGCGGCACCCCGGCGGGCGCCCCGCTGAAGGTGGACGTGCGGCGGCTGCGGGGCCGGGAGGCCCGGCACGCCGCCGCCGTCCTGGCCAGGCGGCACCCGCTGCGCGGGGTGCTGGTGCCGCTGGGGCACCGGTTGTCCCGCGGGTCGGCGCTGTACGAGCTGCGGGAGGTGGGCCGGTAGGCCCGGCCGGCGGGGCGACAGGGCCTGCCGGGGCCGGGCGGGTCCGGCGGGTGACGGCCGGTCAGCGGCGGGCGGCGCGTACGGCCACCGCGCCCGCGGCGGCGGCCGCGGTGCCCGCCGCGGTCAGCAGACCGCGGTGCCGGACGGCCCACAGTTGGGGGCTGCGGTCGGCGGACCGGTCGTCGAAGGAGCCGTGGGTGCCGAAGTCCCGGCCCTCCGGACCGTCGGCGGGCTCCCAGAGGTTGACCGGCCGGTGCGGGTCGCGGGGCTCGTCGGTCTGCTGGGAGTCGTAGCCGGTGCGGGCCAGGTAGCGGTCGAGCAGGCCGGGGAAGAGCCGGTTGGCGACCAGGGTGGCCACCGTGGGCCCGCCCAGCCAGTACTCGCGCCGCCGCGGGTGGTCGGCGGCGTGCAGCACCGCCCGGGCGGCCGGCTCGGGCTGGTAGATCGGCGGGACCGGCTGGGCGCGGCGCGGCAGCCGGGAGAGCAGCCAGTCGAACTGCGGGGTGTTGACCGCGGGGAGCTGCACCATGGTGATCCGCACGTTGCTGCGGTCGTGCAGCAGTTCGCAGCGCAGGGACTCGGTGAAGCCCTGGATGGCGTGCTTGGCCCCGCAGTACGCCGCCTGCAGCGGGATGCCCCGGTAGGCCAGGGCCGAGCCGACCTGCACGATCGTGCCCCGGTCGCGCGGCAGCATGCGGTCCAGGGCCGCCCTGGTGCCGTTGACGTACCCCAGGTAGGTGACGTCGGTGGTCCGCTCGAACTCCTCCGGGCCGGTCTCGGTGAACGGGGCGAACACCGAGGAGAAGGCATTGTTCACCCATACGTCGACCGGCCCGAGCTCCTCCTCGGCGCGGGTGGCCGCGGCGTCCACGGCCGCGTGGTCGGCGACGTCCACCGGGACCGGCAGGGCGGTGCCGCCCGCCTCGCGCACCTCCCCGGCCGCGGCCTCCAGCCCCTTCTCGCCCCGGGCCAGCAGCGCCACCTTCGCGCCCCGGGCGCCGAAGGCCCGGGCCACCGCCCGGCCGACTCCGGCGCTCGCTCCGGTGACCACCACCACCTGCTGGTTCCGGCTGTCCGGCATCGACGGCTCCTTCCGTGTGTCTCGGGCGAGGGAACGGCGAGGGAACGGGGTGTCCCGCCCGTGGTACCCGGCAGACGGGGTGTCACACGGGTCGGTGCGGCCGGTGACGCGGCGGGCCGGGCTCGCCCCGCCCGCCGCGTCACCGGCGCCCGTGGACGGCACGCCTAACGCGTCAGGCGCCGGAAGCGGCGGATCGCCAGGGGCAGGAAGACCGCCGTGAGGGCCGACGGCCAGACCACCGCCATCAGCAGGGCGTGCTCCTCGATCCAGCTCCCGCCAGTGGGCGCCGGGGCGCCGAACAGGTCGCGTACGGCGTTCGCGGTGGAGGAGACCGGGTTCCACATCGCGACGGCGCCCAGCCAGTCGGGCATCAGCGACGGCGGGGTGAAGACGCTGGAGACCATCCCGAAGGGGAAGGCGAGGGCGAACAGGTTCCCCGCCGCCTCCTGGTTGGGGACGAGCAGCCCGAGGAGCACCCCGACCCAGATCAGCGCGAAGCGCAGCAGGAGCAGCAGCCCGAAGGCCGTGAGGGTGGCGAGCGCCCCGCCGTCCGAACGCCAGCCGACCACCAGCGCGATCAGGGCGAGGACCAGCAGGTCCAGCCCGGCGTGCAGCACGTCGGAGACACCGCGGCCGGTGACCACCGCCGAGGGGGCCATCGGCATGGAGCGGAAGCGGTCGGTGATGCCGCGCTCCTTGTCGACGGTGACGGCCATGGCGGTGTTCATGAAGCCGAAGGCCATGGTCATGGTGAACATGCCGGGCAGCGCGTACGTCTTGTAGTCCGCCGTGCCCACCTCCATCGCGCTGCCGAAGACATAGACGAACAGCAGCACCGACACGATCGGGAAGCCGAGCTGCCAGGCGACGATGGAGGGCTGCCGGGCGAGGTGCAGCAGGTCGCGGCGGACGATCGTCCAGCAGTCGGCCAGCGCCCAGTACAGGCGGCGTTCCGGTCCGGCCGGGACGGCGGGAGGCGGGGCGGTGAGGGATGGGGTGGGGCGAGTCGGGGTGGCGGGGTCGCTCATGCCGTCCGGGTCTCCTTCCGGGTGCCGGCAGCGGTGCTGCCGGTGCTGCCGGCGGCGCTGTGGGCGGGGCGCCCGGTGAGGTGCAGGAAGACGTCGTCGAGGGTGGGGCGGCGCAGCCCGAGGTCCTCGGCGTCGAGCCCCTCGTCGCGCAGGGCGCGGGCCACCTCGGTGAGCGCGGCCACCCGGTCCGTCACCGGCGCGTGCACCCGCCGGCGCGCGGTGTCGCGTTCCACCGCGCCGCCGGACGCCACCCGGGCGACGATCCGTTCGGCGGCGGCCAGCTCGGCCCGGTCGCGCACCACGACCTCGATCCGGTCCCCGCCGACGGCCCGCTTGAGGCCCTCCGGGGTGTCCTCGACGACGTCCCGTCCCCGGTCGACCACGGTGATCCGGTCCGAGAGCCGGTCGGCCTCGTCCAGGTAGTGCGTGGTCAGCAGCACCGTGGTGCCGGTCGCCGCCAGTGAGCGCACCGCCTCCCAGACCTCGCTGCGGCCGCGCGGGTCCAGTCCGGTGGTGGGCTCGTCGAGGAAGAGCACCCGGGGGGCGAGGATCATGGAGGCGGCCAGGTCGAAGCGGCGCCGCATGCCGCCGCTGTATCCCCTGAGCGGCCGGTCCGCGGC
The DNA here is from genome assembly GCF_002794255.1 of Streptomyces carminius. Classification (GTDB taxonomy): domain Bacteria; phylum Actinomycetota; class Actinomycetes; order Streptomycetales; family Streptomycetaceae; genus Streptomyces; species Streptomyces carminius. The sequence goes on along the minus strand of NZ_PGGW01000039.1, from coordinate 81,993 downwards.
CTCCGCCAGCCCGAAGTGCTCCAGCAGTTCCCCGGCCCGCAGCCGGGCGCGCCGGGCACCCAGGTGGAACAGCCGGCCGAACATCTCCAGGTTCTGGCGGCCGGTGAGTATCTCGTCGACCGCCGTGTCCTGTCCGGCCAGCCCGATCGCGCGGCGCACCCGGGCGGGGGCGCGCGCCACGTCGTGCCCGGCCACCACCGCGCGGCCGCCGTCCGCGCGGGCGAGGGTGGCCAGGATGCGTACGGCGGTGGTCTTGCCCGCGCCGTTCGGACCGAGCAGACCGTGCACGGTGCCGCGGCGGACGGCGAGGCCGAAGCCGTCCAGGGCGCGCTTGTCGCCGTACCGCCTGGTCAGCCCGTCCGCCAGCACGGCGTGTTCCGACGGGTCCGGCGGTCCGGAGCGCCCGGTGCTGTCCCGGGATGCCGGCATGGCGCCTCCTTCTCCTTGGGTACGGCGTACTCGATTGCGCGTACAACGTACCCGACAACGCGTACGGCGTACTCGGTTTTTTCGGCCTCCCCTAGGATGGGTGGCACGATGACGAGCGGACACAGCGGCGAGCAGAACGAGAGCGACAGCGGCTACCTCAGGCGCAGCCTGGAACTCATGTGGGGCCGGGACGGGCGCCCCGCGCGCGGTCCGAAACCGGGGCTGACCCTGGAACGCATCGTCACCGCGGGCATCGAGGTCGCCGACGCCGGGGGGATCGACGCGCTCTCCATGCGCCGCGTCGCCGCCGAGCTGGGCGTCGGCACGATGTCGCTCTACCGCTACGTCCCCGGCAAGGCCGAGCTGCTGGAGCTGATGATCGACCAGGTCTACGGCCTGACCACCGGCACCGACGGCCCCCGGGACGGCGGCTGGCGCGCGGTGCTGGAGTACGTGGCCCGCGGCACCTGGGAGATGCACCTGGCCCACCCCTGGCTGCTCCAGGTCAACGTGGCCCGGCCGGTGCTCGGGCCGAACGCGGTGGCCGGCCTGGACTACGCCCTGGCCGCCCTCGCCGGTCTGGACCTCACCGACCGCGAGCGGCTGGGGTTCATCACCGCCCTCGACGGCTATGTCACCGGCTGCGCCCGCACCCGTGTCAACGCCGCCCAGGCCGCACGGCACACCGGCATCAGCGACGAGGAGTTCTGGTCCGCCCAGGCGCCCATCCTGGAGAAGGCGATGTACAGCGGCGCGTACCCGCATGTCGCCGCCCTGGCGGAGGACACCTTCGCGGTCCCCGGTGAACGGCTCTTCGCGTTCGGGCTGGCGCGGCTGCTGGACGGGCTGGAGGAGTTCCTCGCCGCGCGCACCGCCGGGCGCGCCGACCGGGAACTGGAGGACGACGGGGCGGGGGACGGGCCCGGGGCCGCCCCCCGCGGGGAGTGCGTCCCCGGGGAGACGGACGGCTGAGCGCACCGCCCCGCCGCAACTCCCGCAGAACTCGGACGCGTTGGCAGGCCGCGGCAGCAGGACAGCCGTGCGCCGCCGGCTGTCCTGCTGCCGGGACCGGCGAGTCCGGCGGGCGGCCGGGGCCCGTCAGGCCCGGCGCCGGACCAGCAGCCGGCGCAGGACGAGGAAGACGGCGGCGCCCGCGGCGAGGGTCAGGCCCGTCCGTACGGTGTTCCCGCCGCCCCCGTCCTCGCCGGACGCCGTGTCCCCGCCGGACGCCGTGCTCCCGTCCCCGTCCCCGCCGGAGGAGGTGTCCCGCTCCTTGTCGCCGGACTTCTCCTGCCGGGCTTTCTCGGGCAGCTGGTCGTCCGTCAGCTCCATCGGCCGCACCTCGCTGCGCCCGCCCTCGGTGCCGAAGAGCAGGGTCCGGCCGTCCGGGGCGAAGGTCACCGACTCGCCCTGCCGCTGCACCGGCACGCTCAGCCGCCCCAGCTCGCGCGGCTTCCCGTCCTCCCAGGCGTACATCCGCCCGCCGAAGTAGCCGCGCACCGCCAGCCGGGTGCCGTCCGGGGAGAAGGCGGCGTCGGTGGCCCACAGGTCGATGGCGGCGGTCCGGGTGAAGGTGTTGGCGCCGGAGGCCGAGAGCTTCTCGGGACCGGCGTAGAGCCCGCCGCCGTCCTCGTTCTTGCTGACGATGTACACCCGCCCGGTGCCGGGGTGGACGGCCAGCGACTCGGCGTCGCGCGGGCCGTCGGCGTAGCGCACGGTGAAGCGGGTGGTCTCCACCTCGGTGTCGGCCAGTTCCTTCGGCTCGGCGAAGCGGTAGATCCACACCTCGGGCCAGGTGCCGCCGAGGTTGTCGCCGATGTCGCCCACGTAGACGCTGCCGTCCGGGCCGACCGAGACGGCCTCGACGTCCCGCGGATCGACGCCGGTCAGGGTGACCGTGGCGACGGTGCGGCCGGTGGCGCCGTCCACCGCGTAGACGTACGGGCCGTCGTCGCTGTCGTTGTGCGTCCAGTACACCCCGGGGTGGGCGCGGCTGGCGGCCAGTCCGCTGGACTCCGTGATCCGTTCGTCCTCGATGGTGAAGCCGTCCGCGGCCGGGCCCTCGGCCCCCGCCGAACAGGCCGTCCCCAGCACGATCCCCACCGCCGCGCCCAGGGCGCACACAAGCCTCCGCATGGCTCCAAGACTGCCATCCCCGGCGGGACCGGCCCGCCCGCCCCGCCCCACCGGGGCCGGGCCGGTTCAGACGCGGGGCTCCCAGCGGAACCGCCGGACGGCGATCCAGGCGAACAGGACCGTCCAGCCGGCCGCCAGCGCGCACCGGCCCAGCGCGCCGGCGGCGCCCAGCTCGGCCGTCCAGCCCGAGCGGACCAGATCGACCGTCGAGGACAGCGGCGCGTACAGCAGCACGTCGCCGAGGACGTCCGGCAGCACCTCGCGGGGGATGTAGACCCCGGAGACCATCGGCAGGACGAAGACCGCCGGGAGCGTGGCGACCATCACCGACTCCACGGAGCGGCACAGCGCCGCCGTGGCGGCCGCCATCGCGGTCATCAGCGCGACGCCGGTGAGCAGTCCGGCCAGGGCGGACAGCGGCTGGCGCGGGGCCGCGTCGAACATCACCGACAGCACCGCGGCCACCACGGCGATCTGCGCCACGGTGATGGCGACGTACATGGACGCGCCGCCGGCCAGGATCACCGGATCGGACACCTCTCCGGTGCGCAGCCGCTTGAGGACGAGTTCCTCCCGGCGGGCCACGTACAGGCCGGTGACGGAGGAGTAGAGGGAGAAGATGAGCAGGATGCCGGCCGAGGTGGCCACCATCAGCGGGCCCGGGTTGAGGCCGTACCGGTCGAGGTCGAGCTGCTCCTGCACGGAGCGCATCGCCACCAGGATCATCAGCGGGACGAACACCACGAAGAAGTAGTTGGCCCTGATCCGGTTGAACAGCTTCCACTCGATGTGGAACAGGGTCCTCATGTGCTGTGCGGCCAGGCCGTTCACTCGTCCTCCTCCCCCGCCCCGGGGGCCTCGTCGCGTCCGGCGATCCTGATGAACGCCTCCTCCAGGGACGCGGGCCGGGCGGTGAACCGCTCCAGCACCACGTCGTGTTCCTCCGCCCAGGTCAGCAGCCGGGTGGCGTCCTTCTGGAGCTGCCCGGTGGTGACCGTCACCCGGCCGCCGTGCTGCTCCACCGCCGTGCCGGCCACGGGCAGGTCGCGCGCCGTCCACCGGCCGTCCAGGGTGAACGAGAGCGTCGAGGGGTGGTCGGCGACGATCCGGGCGACGGTGCCGGCCGCGGCGATCCTGCCCCGGTGCATGATCGCCAGGTGGTCGGCGAGGGACTCGGCCTCCTCCAGGTAGTGCGTGGTGAGCAGGATCGTCGAGCCCTGCTCCCGCAGCCGCCCGATCAGCTCCCAGGTGGCGCGCCGACCCTCGGCGTCCATGCCGGCGGTGGGCTCGTCCAGGAACAGCAGGTCGGGCCGGGAGAGGGTGGCGACCGCCAGGTCCAGGCGCCGCTTCTCCCCGCCGGAGAGGTTCTGCACCATCACGTCGTGGCGGTGGGCGAGCCCGGCGAGCTCCAGCGCCTGGTCGACGGGGCGGGCCCGGGAGGTGAGTTCGGCCCACATCCGCACGCTCTCCCGGACCGTCAGGTGGGAGATGAAGCCGCCCTCCTGGAGCATCGTGCCGGTGCGGGGGCGGATGCGGGGGCGGTCGGTCACCGGGTCCAGGTCTCCGAAGACCCGGATGCTTCCGCGGTGCGGGACGGCGAGCCCCTCCAGCAGTTCGACGGTGGAGGTCTTGCCCGCGCCGTTGGTGCCCAGGAGCGCGAACAGCTCTCCGGGGCGGACGGTGAAGCTGACCCCGCGCACGGCGTCGAAGGTCTTCTTCCCGCTGCCGTAACGGCGCCAGACGTCCTGGGCGTGAATGTGGCTGCTTTCCACTGCTGCCATGGGTCCTTCCTCGGACTGGAACGGCCGGAGGCAATTCCGGCGCGGGCCGGTTCGACGGTTCCATACGCCCGGTCAATCCTTCCCCGAAACACTCTCCATTTCAACACCGCGACAACCTGTCGGGTTTTCCCTACCGGTCTTGTGGGGGATTCGGGAAAGCGACTCACCGGGGCGCGGTACGGCAATGGGGACAACCCTCCGGAGGGTACGGACGGTAACCCTCAAATCTTCCTCAGATGATGAACCCGACCGGTTGGGATCCAGTCCGCTGTGCCTACAGTGACCGGGCCGCTCGCGCTTGACCGGCGCGCGACAAGCGGCACCAATGCAGCCGTTCGCAGCCGTTCTTTCCGAAGGGTCGCCATCGGGGGGTACTTCCATGCCGAACCATGCCCATGCCCGCGCTCGGGGCGAAAGAGACATGGAGGCACTGATCCATGATCTCCTGCCGCTGCTGCGCCGCCAGGCTTCCCGCATTCTCGGCCAGGACGCCGAGGACGCCGTGCAGACGGCGTGTCTCAAACTGCTGAGGACCTCCGAGTCCTGGCTCTCCCATCCCAACCCGGTCGCCTACGCGGTCCGCACGGTCACCACCGCCGCCTACGACATGTCACGGCGCCAGCGGAGGGACACACCCGTGGACGAGGTCCCCGACCACGCCCACCCCGGCGACGCGCTGGCCCAGCGGGAGGCCCGCTGGGAGGTCCGCCGGCTGCTGTCCGCCGTACCGCGCAAGCAGGCCGCCGCGATATTCCTCGTCGACGTACAGGACTACACCATCGACAGGGCCGCCGCGGTGCTCGGGGTCCACCGCGGGACGGTCTCCCGGGCCCGGACGCACGGCCTGCGCACCATGCGGGAGATGGTCGGGCCGGTCGGAACCGGATGAAGATTTTCCCGCCGTCCGGTCATACACCGACGGGGTCCCCGGAGTTGTCAGTACAGGAGAGCGACGGAGGATCCCGGAGCCGGAACGGTGCACAGTCCGGCTGCCGCGGCCGGGTCCACGCCTTCGCCGCTCCCCGTGCCGGATCCGCACCGGAAACACAAGGGGGCTTTACCGGTACCGGCCGTCCCGCCGGCCATCGGCCGACAGCCCCGGAAAACACCGGACAGCACAGGAATCGGTGAGGCGCCGACCGCCACAAGCGCGCCGGCCCGCCGATGAGAAAAGGTTTCCCCACCGCCGGGGAAACCCGCCCGGGATTCCCCTTTCCGGAATTCCGGGGACAGTGAGACTTCCCACCGTCCACCCATGGAGAACGGGTGGTGGGATGCCCCTGCCCGAATTCACTTCCCTGAAAGGAGAAACGGAGACAGTGCTGACGCAGAAGGTGAACGCCAACACGTCCCTGACGGGTGCGCTGGAGCCCGGCACCCCCCTCGGCGGCGCGGCCCCCGTCATGGCCACCCCGGCCCTGATCGCGACCCCCGCGATCGCCAAGGCCGCCGGCGCGGTGGTCGGCGCCGGTGCCGTGACCGGTGCCGCCTACGCGGCGTACCGGGCCGTCATCAACTGATCCGCGCCAGGCCGGCGCCCAGGACCCCGGCACCGGATCCCGCGCGCCCGGGACCTCGCCGGCCGACTCTCCGGAGACGGAGATCTCCGGTGACCCCCGGCCCCGGCAGACACCTCAACTGCCTGCCGGAACCGGGCACTGTCCGATGTGTCAGAACAGTGGAGAAAACATCATGTCTGTGCTCGTTGAGAAGGTCAACTCCGGTGCCGGCCGCCGCACCGAGGACCCCGTCGCCCCGGTGATGGCCACCCCGGCCGCGTTCGTGGCCGGTGTCGTGGCGGGCGCCAAGGCCGCCGGCGCGCTCGTCGCCGCCGCCGGTGTGGGCGCCGCCGTGGGTGCGGCCGTCAAGAAGTAACGCGCCCGGCAGCAACCGGATGAGCGGGGAGCCCCGGCACGGCTCCGGGGCTCCCCGTCTCCCCTCCGCCCGTCTCCGCCCGTCTCCCCTCCGCCCGTCTCTTCCCCGCCAGCCCGATCCGCGCCACCACCACCCGTGGGACGCCCGCCCAGGAGCAGATCATGCTGTCACGTCTCCGCAAGGCCGTAGACACGGCGTGCGCCAGACCGCTCTCCACCGCCGAGCGGCTCTCCGCCGCCACCCACCTGCTGTCCAGCCTCGAGTACATGGTCCGCAAGGCCGACCGGGAGCCGGGCGGCCTGAACGACTGGACCCACACCAGGGCCCAGGTCCCGGCCAAGACCAAGGTGATGGGCAAGGTCAGGGACTTCGTCGCCCGGGAGGCGGTCACCCAGACCATCCACGGCACCCGCGCCGTGGCCGCCGCGGTGCTCATCTCCCCGGTGCGCAACAACACCGTGCGGATGGCCGCCAACGCCTACCTGTCCGCCAGCCAGGTCCTGATCTACCCCCGGCATCTGTTCGGCACCGACGGCTCCGACCAGGTGTCGTTCCTGGTGCAGACCGCCGCCGCGCTGGGCCGCGCCGGCGGCACCGACGCCAGCCGCCGGGCGGCGGTGCAGTTCATCGGCGCCCAGACCGCCCTGTCCTACGGGGCCTCCGGCTGGGCCAAGCTCCCCGGTGACGCCTGGCGCTCCGGCGACGCCCTGGTGAAGATCATGCGCACCCAGACCTACGGCGACGAGTGGTTCTTCAAGCAGCTCAGCCGGTACCCGGCCGCCTCCCGCGCGCTCTGCCACGCCGTGCTCGCCCTGGAGTGCGGCTTCCCGCTGCTGCTGCTGGGGCGGGGAAAGTACATCGACGCCGGGCTGGCCGCGATGGGCTCCTTCCACCTGGCCAACGCCCGCTTCATGGGCCTGTCCCGCTTCGTGTGGGCGTTCGTCTCCACCTACCCGTCCGTGCGGGCGCTGGCCAGGGGCACCGGGGAGGCGGCGTGAACGAGCCGACCTTCCCCCGGCTGACCGTCGCCGGCCTGGCGGCCTGTCTGGCGGCCGGACTCGTCCACCAGAAGTACGCCACCCTCCGGACGCTCGCCGGCCACGCCGGCTTCGAGCGGCGCAGGCTCCGCTGCGGCAGCGGGAACATCGTCACCCACCACGTGCGGCGCGGCGCGGCGGACGGCCCGGTCCTGGTGTGCGAGGCGGGCCTGATGAACACCTCCTCGGCCTGGCTGCTGATCGCCGACCACCTCGATCCCTCCGTCTCGGTGGTGCTGTACGACCGGGCCGGGTACCGCGGATCGCTGCGGCGCTGCCCGGAGGACTACTCCTTCCACGAATCCGTCTGCGACCTGGCGGAGGTCGTCGCCGACACCGTCGGCGAGGACGTGCCCTGCGTACTGGCCGGGCACTCCCTGGGCGGCTACCTCGCCCACCGCGCGGCCGCCGCCCTGCCCGGCCGGGTGCACGGGCTGGTCCTGGTCGACCCCACCCACCCCCGGGAACTGCTCCACTCCCGCAAGCAGCGCGAGGGCTCGCGCGGGGTGAACCTGACGATGAAGCTCGGCCCGCTGGCGGCGATGCTCGGCTCCGGTCTGCTGATGGACAAGAAGGGCCTGTTCGCCTACGCCGAGGGCAGCCCCCACTACCGCAAGCTCCGGCTGGAGAGCTCCGTCCCCGGCGTGTGGCGCACCGCGCTGCGCGAGTGGAACTACTCCTACGCGTTCATGCTCGACGGCGGCCGGCCCCTGGACCGGCTGGACGTCCCCGTCTCGGTGGTGGCCGCCGAGTCCACCATGCAGGGCACCCCCGAGCACAACGACCTGTACGAGGAGTACCTCGCCTCCGGCACCGGCGGCCGGATCTCCACCGTCCCCGGCTCCAGCCATCTGTCGGTGCTCGGCAGCCCCGACCACGCGCCCCTGACGGCGAAGCTGATCCAGGAGGTCCTCCAGGAGGCCGTACGCCGCGCCGCCGTGCGGGCCGCGTCCGACGGGCCCGGCGCGTCCGACGAGCCGGCCGAGCCCACTGAGTCCACTGAGTCCGCCGCGCGGAAGGAGGCGGCGTGATGGTGCGCACGGCGCTGAGCCGGTCGGTCCCCGCCGTCCTCGCCGGGTGGTTCGTGGCGACGGTGCTCAGCCAGTACCCCGACCGCAGCTACGACAAGCTGCGCAACATGGACAGGACGGGCGCCGGCATCCTCATCCCCAACTGGCGGTTCTTCGCACCCACTCCGGCGATGGACGACCAGCACTTCCTGTACCGGCTGGCCAGCGAGGACCGCACGGAGCACACCGAGTGGCGCGAGGTGTACCCCGTCACCCCGCGCAGGCTGGTCCACGCCGTCTGGTTCCCCGGCCGGCGGATCGAGAAGGCCATCTTCGACGTGGCCTCCACCCTGGTGCACAACACCGCCGCGATGACCCCGCTGCACAAGGAGGCCAAGGAGGCCGCCTACCGGCTGGTCAACGACTTCGTCCGCAGGCGCATCACCCCCGAGCCCGGCTACCCGCTCTTCCAGGTGATGCTCGTGCGCTACTCCGGCTACGACCACAGCGAGGACCCCAAGTACGACCTGGTCCTGGACTACGAGAAGGTGACCCCTTGAGCCAGCACACCGTCCCGACGGCGGCCCCGACGACGGATCAGGCTGCGGACCCGACGGCGGGCCAGGCGGCGGATCAGGCGGCGCAGTACGGCGCGGCCGTCGCCTCCGTGTACGACTCCATGATCGCCTCCGCCATGCCCACCGGCGCGGACGTGGAACGCCTGCGCCCGTACGTCACCGGAACGCGCGTGCTGGAGGTCGGCGTGGGCACCGGCCGGGTCGCCGTCCCCGTCGCCGGACTGGCCGCCGAACTGGTCGGCGTGGACAACTCCGGGCCGATGCTGGAGCGGTTCCGCGCCAAGGGCGTGCCCGCCAACGTGACGCTGGTGCGGGCCGACTTCCGCCGCCCCCTGCCGCTCACCGGCCGCTTCGGCGCCGCGTACGCCACCATGGGCTCGCTGGCCTGCGTCGAGTCGTGCGAGGAGCTCACCGCGGCCCTCGCCCACGTCCGGGAGGTGCTGGAGCCCGGCGCCACCCTGTCCATGGAGTACTACGCCACCGCCGCCTACCGGCCGCTGGCCCAGGCCGGCCCGGTGACGATGCCCACCCCGAACGGCACCGGCACCGCCACCTTCACCACCACCCTCGACGACGCGGACCTGCTCACCATGGCGACCCGGGTCGAGGAGGAGGACCGGCCGCCGGTGGAGTTCGCCGAGCGGATCCTCCTCGTCGGGCGCGAGGAGGTGACCGGCTGCCTGCGGCGGGCCGGCTTCGAGGTCGAGCGGGTGATCCCCGCCGAGGGGCCCGCGCCCTACGACTGGTACGTCGCACGCGCCGCGGCGTGACCACGCAACCGCACGGAAAGGGACCGACAGTGCCGACCGCACACCGCGTGGCGTGCTTCACCACCGCGCTCGCCATCGCCACACCGCTCACCCTGGTGATGTTCAAGGACGGTCCCCTCACCCGGGAGACCTGGGCGAAGGGACTCGGCTCCGCCGCGAGCCTCGCCCTGCTCGCCGCGGTCCTCTTCGGCGAGGACGGTCCCTGACCCCCTCCCCCGCCCACCGGGTTTCCCGCCCCACCGCCGACCGCCCCGTCCGGGAGGACTCCCGATGAACATATCCGCCATCGTCCGCCGTCACCGGCTGCTGCTGGCCGTCGGCACGCTCCTCGGCCTGGCGGGCACCGCCGCCACCCTGCTGCAGCCCCTGCTGATCGGCGACCTGATCGAGGCCGTCGCGCTGGACGAGCCGGTGACCCGGCCGATCGTGCTGATCGCCGCGCTGTTCGCCGCCGACGCGCTGCTGGCCGCCACGCACTTCTATCTGATCGGCCGCGCCGGGGAGAACATCGTCCTCGACATGCGCACCACCCTGACCGGCCGTCTCCTCCACTCCCGGATCCGGGCGTTCAACCGGCTCGAGCACGGTGACGTGTTCACCCGCACCGTCGCGGACACCGCCATCGCCCGGATCGCGCTGTCCTCCTCCGTGGCGCAGATGATCACCGCCGGGTTCACCACCGTCGGCTGCATCGCCGTCATGGCGTGGCTCGACTGGCGGATGCTGCTGGTCACCGTCGGCTGCCTGGGCACCGCCTCGGCCGTCGCGCTGGCCCTGGCCCGCGCGGTCCGCCGGGCGGCGGTGACCAACCGGGAGGACACCAGCGCCTACGGCTCCGGGCTGCTGCGGGTGCTGGGCGCGCTGACCACCGTGAAGGCCTCCCGCGCCGAGGCCCGGGAGGCCGAGCGGCTGCGGGAGCTCGCCGACGCCGCGCGGGGCAGCGGCGTCCGGGTGACCCGGCTGTCGGCGATGCTGATGCCGGCCATGAACGTCGGCACCCAGGTGTCGCTGGCCGTGGTGATCGCCTGGGGCATGGCCCGCACCGCCACCGGGAGCCTCTCCCTGGAGGACCTCACCGCGTTCATCATGTACCTGTTCTACCTGGTCTCCCCGCTGGTGATGCTGTTCATGGCGCTCGGGGAGTTCCAGCAGGGCCGGGCGGCCATCGACCGGGTCCGGGAACTGGCCGCCGTCGAGCAGGAGGACACCGGCGGAAGCGTCCCCGACCGCCCCGCCGGAAGCGCCGCGGCGGTCGAGTTCGACGACGTCACCTTCGGCTACCCCGGCACCTCCGCCCCCGCGGTGGCCGGGGTGTCCTTCTCACTGCCCGCCACCGGGGTGACCGCGATCGTCGGCCCGTCCGGCGCCGGGAAGACCACCCTGTTCCAGCTCATCGAGCGCTTCCAGGACCCCGACCGGGGCACCGTCCGCGTCCTGGGCACCGACGTCGCCGCCCTGCCGCTGGACGAGCTGCGGGCCCGGGTCGCCCTGGTCGAGCAGGAGGCGCCGCTGATGCGCGGCACCGTGCGGGAGAACCTCACCTACGCCCGTCCCGACGCCACCGCCGGGGAGATCCGGGAGGCCGTCGAGGCGGCCCACTTCGCCGAGGTCGTCGACGCCCTGCCGGGCGGTCTGGACACCGAACTCGGCGAGAACGGCATCGGGCTGTCCGGCGGGCAGCGACAGCGGCTGGCCATCGCCCGCGCCCTGCTGGCCCGGCCCGACGTGCTCCTGCTGGACGAGGCCACCTCCAACCTCGACTCCGACTCCGAGACGGCACTGCGCGCCGCCATCACCACCGTGGGCACCCGCTGCCAGGTCCTCACCATCGCGCACCGCATCTCCACCGTGGTGGACGCCGACCGCATCCTCGTCCTGGAGGACGGACGGCTGCGCGCCGCCGGCACGCACGCCGGCCTGATGGCCTCCGACGACACCTACCGCCGGCTCGCCGGACAGCAGCTCGCCCCCACGGGCGCGGAACCGAAGGCGGAACCGCGGCCGAAGGCGGGGACAGGGGCGACGGGGACGGGAGCGGAGACGGACGCCGGGCGGCGGCTCACGCCGGCGGAGGCCGCACGGTGACCGATGCCGCGATCGTGGGCACCGGGCCCAACGGGCTGGCCGCCGCGGTGACCCTGGCCCGGGCCGGTCTGCGGGTGGCGCTGTTCGAGAAGGCGGACACCGCCGGCGGCGGGCTGCGCACCGCGCCGCTGTTCGACCGCGACGTGCCGCACGACCTGTGCTCGGCCGTCCACCCGATGGCCGCCGCCTCCCGGTTCTTCCGCCGCTTCGACCTGCCCGCCCGGGGGGTGCGGCTGCTCCAGCCCACCGTCCCCTACGCCCACCCCCTGCCCGGCGGGCGGGCCGCCGCCGCCTGGCGCGGCCTCGCCCGTACCGCCGAGCACCTGGGCACCGACGGCCCCCGCTGGCGGAAACTGATGGAACCGCTGACCGACCGCAGCGAGGGCGTGGTGGACCTGCTGCTGTCCGGCCAGCGCACCGTGCCCCGGGACCCGCTCGCAGCACTGCGGCTCGCGCTGCGGGTCCCGGCCCAGACCACCGCCCGGAGCCGGTTCGCCACCGAGGCGGCCGAGGCGCTGCTGACCGGGGTGGCCGCCCACGCGGTCGGCCGGCTGCCCTCCCTGCCCGCGGCGGCGATCGCGCTGCTGCTGGGCCACCTCGCCCACAGCACCGGCTGGCCACTGCCGGAAGGCGGCAGCGGCCGCATCGCCGAGGCGATGATCGCCGACATCACCGCGCACGGCGGCACCCTCCACACCGGCCACCACGTCCGCGACCTGGCCGAACTCGGCGACATCCCGCTGGTCCTGCTGGACGTCGGCCCCCGCGAGTTCCTCGCCCTGGCCGGCCACCGGCTGCCCACCCGCTACCGCCGCGCCCTGCAGCGCTACCGCTACGGCCCCGGCGCCGCCAAGGCCGACTTCCTGGTCTCCGCGCCGATCCCCTGGCGGAACCCGCTGGTGGGCCGGGCCGGCACCGTCCACCTGGGCGGCACCCGGGCCGACATCCTGCGGCAGGAGAACGCCACCGCCGCCGGAAGGCCCGTACCGGACCCCTTCGTCCTGGTCGTCGACCCCGCCGTCACCGACCCCTCCCGCGCCGCGGGCGGCCGGCGGCCGGTGTGGGCCTACGCCCACGTCCCCAACGGCGACCGGCGCGACCCGGTGGAGCTGATCCGCCGCCGCATCGAGCAGTACGCGCCCGGCTTCACCGACACGATCGTCGCCGCCCGCGGCATCCCCGCCGCCGACTACGAGACCTACAACCCCAACTACACCGGCGGCGACATCGGGGCCGGCGCCCTGACCCTGCGCCAGTCCATCGCCCGCCCCGCCGCCCGCTGGAACCCGTACCGCACCCCGCTGCCCGGGGTGTACCTGTGCTCGGCCGCCACCCCGCCCGGACCGTCCGTGCACGGCATGTGCGGCCATCTCGCCGCCCTGTCCGCGCTCCGCCGCCACCACGGGCTGCGGCACTCCCCCGACCTGTCACCGGGAAGCGGCCGGGCGGGGGCCGGCGGGCGGACCGGCGGGCGGCAGACCGGGAAGAAGAGGAAAGAGGAGGAGACCATCTGATGCGCAGACCTGTCCGTGCCGCCCTCGCGGCGGCCACCGGCGCCCTGCTGGCCACCGCCGCGGCGCCCGCGAACGCCGCGGAGACCACGGCCGCGGGACCGGCCGCCGTGGAGTGGTCGGCCCGGCACGGCACGGCCACGGCGACGGGGGAACGCTGGATCGAGTCGAGCGGGACCATCTTCACCCGCACCCTGGTACTCGAAGGCGAGTTGATCAACACCGGCAGCGAATGCTACTCCGTATGGATCCGGTTCACGTTCGACCTCGCCCCGATGCCGGCCCACAAGTACGCGGAGATCTGCGGCCCCGGCACCACCGGGGTCGAGGTGCGGCAGTCGCCCCACATGCCCACCACCACGGCCTCACTCGCCGTGTGCCGGGGGACCGCGAACGCGGCGGACTGCGGCACCTGGCAGAACATCACCTGGTGGCCCGTCAGCCGGGGCTGACCGGGGCCGGCCGGACCGGGCCGGGAAGAAGAGAAGAAGCACCGGAAGACGAGAGAGAGGAGAGCCGGTATGAGCGGTGTGAACGGTGTCGACCGGAACGAGCTGGACGAGACCATCGCCAAGGCGTTCAAGGAGGTCAGGACCGCGATCGACACCCACAGCGAGAAGAGCGTGCAGATGTACAGCAACGCCCTGCGGGCGCTGGTGGAACTGCGCCGGGAGGTCGGGGCCGAGTGACCCGGGCGGGGGCCGCCGGCGCTCCGGCGGCCCCCGCGCCCCCGTCCCGGCCCTCCGTGACAGGCATCACACCGCGGGTCACACCCGCCTTCCGGCAGGATGTGCCGATGCGCGTTCTGTTCGTCGGCGACTCCATGACCATCGGCGGCGCCGGTGAGCACACCTGGCGCCACCGCATGTGGCGCCACCTGGAGCGGACGTACGGCCGGCTCGGCGAGGCGTACGAGATCGTCGGCCCGCGCGACACGCTGTACGACGCGGCGGCCGGCACGCCCGTCTCCCACGACTACGCCGATCCCCGCTTCCCCGCGTCCGCCCGCCGCCATCTGGCGGGCTGGGGCGAGGGCTGGCTGCACATGGCACCACTGATCGGCGACGTGGTGCGCGAGCACCGCGCCGACACCCTGCTGGTCTCCCTGGGCCTGATCGACCTCGGTTTCTACACCGGCGCCGACGGCACCCTGGAGAACGTCCACCGCTTCCTGGCCGCGGCCCGCCGGGCCGAGCCGCGGCTGCGGGCGGTGCTGCTGCCGGTGATCCCCAACGTACGGGCCCGGCACGACGCCTTCTTCGCCGCCGAGTGCGAGCGCTTCAACGAGCTGCTGGCCAAGGCGGCGGCCGAGCTGTCCACGCCCGCCTCCCCCCTGCTGCCGGCCCCGCCGCCCGACTGGGACCTGGACCGCGACACCCACGACGGCACCCACCCCACCGCGTCCGGCGAGCACCGTCTCGCCGCCGCCTTCGCCGCCGTCCTGCACCGGGCCTGGGGCGTCGGCGGCCCGTACGCCGCGCCGGACGACGGCGTGTGAGGCCACCGGGCAACCGGGCGAAGCCCGGGCACCGCCACCGGGCGCCTCTTGCGTCGAGCGCACTCGAACACGTTGGCTGTAGGACATGAAGTACACGCAGCTCGGACGCACCGGTCTCCAGGTCAGCCGACTGGTCCTCGGCACGATGAACTTCGGTCCGCAGACCGAGGAGGCCGAGAGCCACACCATCATGGACGCCGCACTCGACGCGGAAATCAACTTCTTCGACACCGCCAACGTCTACGGCTGGGGCGAGAACAAGGGCCGCACCGAGGAGATCATCGGCAACTGGTTCGCCAAGGGCGGCGGCCGCCGGGACAAGGTGGTGCTCGCCACCAAGGTGTACGGCAACATGGCCGCCACCGACGACGCCGTCTGGCCCAACCACCACAAGCTGTCGGCGCTGAACATCCGCCGGGCCGTCGAGGCCAGCCTGCGGCGGCTGAAGACCGACCACATCGACCTGTACCAGTTCCACCACGTGGACCGGAACACCCCCTGGGAAGAGATCTGGCAGGCCATGGACGTGCTGGTGCAGCAGGGCAAGGTGCTGTACGTCGGCTCGTCCAACTTCGCCGGCTGGCACATCGCGCAGGCCAACGAGACCGCCGCCCGCACGGGCCGGCTCGGGCTGGTCAGCGAGCAGTGCAAGTACAACCTGATCGAGCGCCGCGCCGAGATGGAGGTCATCCCGGCCGCGCGGGGCTACGGCCTGGGGGTCATCCCCTGGTCCCCGCTGAACTCGGGCCTGCTGGGCGGGGTGCTCCGCAAGGAGCGCGAGAACCCCGGCCGCCGCTCCTCGGAGGCGCTGGCGAACAACCCCGGCCTGCGCGATCAGGTCCAGGCGTACGAGGACCTGCTCGGCGAGCACGGTCTGGAGCCCGGCGAGGTCGCCCTGGCCTGGCTGCTCGCCCAGCCGGGTGTCACCGGTCCGATCATCGGGCCGCGCACCGCCGACCAGCTCGGCTCCGCGCTGCGCGCGGTGGAGCTGGAGCTCGGCGAGGAGCTGCTGTCCGCGCTGGACGAGGTCTTCCCGGGGCCGGGCCCGGCTCCGGAGGCGTTCGCCTGGTGACGGACCCAGGGCCGCGGGGCGTGTGACGGACGGCGGCCGTACGGGAACCCGTACGGCCGCCGCGCCGCCCGGGTCTGCCGCCGTCGGGCGGCCGGGTGGCTTCCCAGCGGCCGGACGGCACCGCTCCGGGCCACGGGTCCGGCAGGAGGCGGCGGTCATGCGGGCCCGGGCCGCGGCGGAGGCGACGGGGCGCTCCCCGGGCGGCGCGGCCGGTTGCCCGCCGCCAGGCCGTCCCGGTCAGCCGAGTACGGCCGCCAGGATCACCACGGCGAGCAGCAGCGCCAGTGCGCCGCTCACGATGCGGCTGCGGGTCTTCGGGTCCACGCCCCCACCGTAGCCCGCCCGGTCAGCCGTCCAGCGGCCAGGCCCGGAGCGTCTCGTAGCGGGGCTGCTCCCCGGGCACCCCGGAGCCGGGCAGGCGGCTGCGCACCAGGGTCAGCTCGTGCGTCCGCCAGTCGCGGCCGGTGAAGCCGGCCAGGACCGCCGCGTACGGGCGCAGGTCCACCCGGGCGGTACGGCCGGCCCGGGCGAGGGTCAGGTGCGGCTTGTAGGGGCGCTCCTCCACCGGTACCCCGGCCCGGCGGGCCCCGGCCGCGACGGAGGCCGCCAGCCGGGTCAGGGCGGTGCGGTCGCCCTCCACCCCGGTCCACAGGACCCGGTCGCCGAACCGCCCGCCGCCGGACAGCCGCAGCCCGTGGGCGGGATGGCGGCGCGCGGCGCGGCCCAGGCGTTCGGTCAGCTCCGGCAGGAGGTCCTCGTCCACCTCGCCCAGGAAGGCGAGGGTGAGGTGCCGGCCCTCGGGCCGGGTCCAGCGCAGCCGGCCGGCGCCGGGCAGCGCCGTCAGCCGGTCCACCTCCGCCCCCAGTTCCGCCAGGGCGGCCGGGGGCGGCAGGACGGCCGTGAACAGTCTCATACCGGCATTTTCCCGCGGCGCTCCCGCCCCCGCTCCGGCGCGCGGACGGCGGCCGGGACGTTCCCCGTACCGGCCGGGGCGTTCTCCTTGCCGGCGGGGGACGGACCGGGGGCGGCCGTCCCGCCCGCTATGTCCCCCGGCTCCCCTTTCCCCTCCGGCGCCGCTCCTCCGCCGGGCCTGCCCGGCCCCGCCACCACCGGCACGAACACCATCCGGCGGCGGCCGTGCCGCAGCTCGATCCGGGGACGCAGCCCGCTGATCCGGGCCAGCACCAGGCCGGAGGCGACGGCGGCCAGCGCGGAGACCAGGCCGCCGGACAGCAGGCCGATCCGCGCCCCGTAGGCGTCGGTGACCCAGCCCACGACCGGTGCGCCGATCGGGGTGCCGCCCAGGAACACCATCATGTACAGGCTCATCACCCGGCCGCGCATGGCCGGATCGGAGGCGAGCTGGATGCTGGAGTTCGCGGTGACGATGAAGGTCATGCTGACCACGCCGAGCGGCACCATCAGGGCGGCGAAGAGCCAGAACGACGGGGAGAGCGCCACCGTCACCTCCAGCACGCCGAACAGCAGCGCGGCACCGACCATGATCCGCATCCGGCTCGTGCCGCGGCGGGCGGCGAGCAGCGCGCCGGTCACCGAGCCGACCGCCATCAGGGTGTTGAGCATGCCGTAGGTCCCCGCGCCCTCCTCGAAGACCTTGTCGGTGAAGGCGGAGAGCCAGATCGGGAAGTTGAAGCCGAAGGTCCCGACGAAGCCCACGAGCGTGATCGGCCAGATCAGCTCCGGCCGGCTCCTGACGTAGCGCAGGCCCTCCCGCAACTGTCCCTTGGTGCGCGGGGCGCGCTCGATGACGTGCAGCTCGGCGGAGCGCATCAGCAGCAGTCCGGCGATCGGCGCGAGGAAGGACAGCCCGTTGAGCAGGAACGCCCAGCCGCTGCCCACCGCCGTGATCAGCACACCGGCGACGGCCGGGCCGATCAGCCGGGCGGACTGGAAGTTGGCGCTGTTGAGCGAGACTGCGTTGGGGAGCTGCTCGGGGCCGACCATCTCGGACACGAAGGTCTGCCGGGCGGGGTTGTCGACGACGGTCGCCAGGCCCAGGACGAGGGCCAGCGCGTAGACGTGCCAGACCTGGACCTGGCCGCTGAGGGTCAGCGCGGCGAGCGCGAGCCCGGTCAGGCCCATCGCCGTCTGGGTGATCAGCAGCAGCCGGCGCTTGGCGTAGCGGTCGGCGATGACCCCGCCGTACAGGCCGAGGAGCAGCATGGGGAGGAACTGCAGCGCGGTGGTGATGCCGACGGCCGTGGCCGAACCGGTGATGCTGAGCACCAGCCAGTCCTGCGCGATCCGCTGCATCCAGGTGCCGGTGTTGGAGACGAGCTGCCCCATCGCGAACAACCGGTAGTTGCGGATGCGCAGCGAGCTGAACATCGAGGGCCTGGCGGGCTCCTCGGCGGTGGTGCGGGTCTTGCTGTTCTCGTCAGGCGCGGGTGCGGAGTGTGCTCCGGTTCCCGGACTCAAGTCGGTTTCGCCTCCTCGTGTGCGACTCCTTCTGCTTCTGCCGCGCTACAGCTGCGCGAGCTTGTCCAGGACGGGTGCCGCCGCGCGCAGCAGCGCCCACTCGTCCTCGTCCAGACCGTCGGCGAGCCCGGCCAGCCAAGCGTTCCGCTTCTGGCGGCTGGCGGCCAGCACTTCCTCGGCCAGCTCGGTCTGGGTGACCACCTTCTGCCGGCGGTCGTCCCGGTGCGGCTCCAGCCGGACCAGGCCCTTGGCCTCCAGCATCGCCACGATGCGGGTCATCGACGGCGGCTGGACGTGTTCCCTGCGCGCCAGCTCGCCCGGAGTGGCCGAGCCGCAGCGGGCGAGGGTGCCGAGCACCGACATCTCGGTCGGGCTCAGCGACTCGTCCACGCGCTGGTGCCTGATGCGGCGGGCGAGGCGCATGGTGGCGGCACGCAGGGCGTTGACGGCCTCGGCGTCCTCGCCCCTGGACAGATCCGGCATGTTCATTAGCCTAACTCATTACTTCGCCTAATGACTGGCTCGGGGAAGGTTTGAGCAGGTGGCTTCCGTCACCGGCGCGGATTCGCGCGGAACGCGCGGTGTCCTGCCGGACGCGCCTTCCCCGCGAGCGCGCCCCCATGCGGCCGGCGGACGGTGGGGCACCCGCCTGTGGACGGGCCGCGCAACGGAGCAGGGGTGCCCGGACCGCGCGGTCCGGGCACCCCTGTCCCCATCAGCTGCCCCCGTCGACTGCCCCCGTCGCCCGCCCCGCTCGCGCCGCGGAGCGGTCAGCCGATCCCCAGCAACTGCTCGACCGGGTCGAGCAGGAAGTAGACCAGGAAGCAGGCACCGACGGCGTTCAGCAGCCACGGGATCCCGCGGAAGCGCCCGGTCGCGGTGCGCAGCAGGATGTAGGAGAGCACCCCGATGCCGATGCCGTTGGTGATGCTGTAGGTGAAGGGCATCGAGATCAGCGTCAGGAACGCCGGAACGGCGACGGTGTGGTCGCTCCAGTCGATGTCCCGCACGTTCGACGCCATGATCATGAAGCCGACGACGACCAGCGCCGGGGTGGCGGCGTGCGAGGGCACCACGGTGGCCAGCGGGGTGAAGACCAGGGCCAGCAGGAACAGGGTGCCGGTGGCGATGTTGGCCAGTCCGGTGCGGGCGCCCTCGCCGACGCCGGCGGTGGACTCCACGAAGCAGGTGTTGGCCGAGCAGGACCCGAGGCCGCCGCCCGCGACGGCGACGCCGTCCACCATCAGGATGCGGCCCATGCGGGGCACCCGGCCCTGCTCGTCGGTCAGCCGCGCCTCGTGGCCGACACCGATGATCGTGCCCATCGCGTCGAAGAAACCGGACAGCAGCACGGTGAAGACGAACAGCGAGCCGGTCAGCACGCCGACCTCCGCGAAGCCGCCGAAGAGGCTGACCTCGCCCAGCAGCCCGAAGTCGGGGGTGCTGACGATCTTCTCGGGCAGGTTCGGCACGGCCAGGCCCCAGGCCGAGTCGGGGATCTCGGCGATGGTGTTGATCACCACGGCCACCACGGTCATCGTCACGATGCTGATCAGGATCGCGCCCCTGACCCCCCGGGTGATCAGCACGAACGTCAGTGCCAGACCGAGCACGAAGACGAGCACCGGCCAGCCCGTGAGCTGACCGCCCTGGCCGAGGCCGAGCGGAACGGTGGTGTGCGCGGCGTCCGGGTTGCGGGTGACGAAGCCGGAGTCCACCAGGCCGATGAGGGTGATGAACAGGCCGATGCCGATGGCGATGGCCCGCCGCAGCCCGCCGGGGATGACGTTCATGATGCGTTCCCGCAGCCCGGAGGCGACCAGGACCATCAGCACCAGGCCCGCCAGGACGACCATGCCCATCGCGTCGGGCCAGCTCATCTGGGGCGCGAGCTGGAGGGATACCACGGCGTTGATGCCCAGGCCGGCGGCCAGGGCGATGGGGACGTTGCCGATGACCCCCATCAGGACGGTGGTGAGTCCGGCGATCAGCGCGGTGGCGGTGACGAGCTGGGCGTTGTCGAGCTGCTGGCCGAACTTGTCGGTGCCCGCGCCGAGGATGATCGGGTTCAGCACGATGATGTAGGCCATCGCGAAGAAGGTGGCGAGTCCGCCACGCAGCTCGCGGCCCACGGTCGAGCCTCGCTCGGAGAGTTTGAAGAACCGGTCGAGGCCGCTGTCGGGCGGCGGGGTTCCGGAGTCCTTGCCGGGGGCGGCCGGGTTTTCCGGAGCGGCGGGGGCCGGAGCGGGCATGCGTGACCTTCGGTGAGCGGTACGGAGATCGTTCCTGGGCGTTCCGGCGGAGGGGGCGGCCCGCCCCAGGTGCCTTCAGTATGAACGCGCCATGACCGGCAAAGGACATCTGCGCGCGTAGACATTCCGCTCCCCTCCCGTGACCCTCCCCACACGCTCCGCCCCTCCCGCCGGCCCCCGTCCAACCACCGGTTGGGCCGTCCGGCCCACCCCGGGCGGCACCACCGCACCACGTGGTTACGCTGGTCCCAGCCGCCGCGGGACACGGCGGACCACGGGGTGACCAGGACCGAAGGGGCCGACGATGGGCTTGAGCAGGTGGACTGACGGGAAGCGGGAGGCGCCCGAGCCACTGGAGGGCAACATCGTCGCCGTCGTCGTGGGCGGCACGGTCATCTGGTTCACGATGTTCCTGGTCCAGCTCCCCTTCTACGGCTGGTTCGCCGACCACGACCGCACCTGGTGGCTGTGGACCTGCCTGGCGGGCGGCGTCCTGGGCCTGTACGGCATCTGGTTCGTCCGCCGCCGCGAGGCGGCGATCCGGCGCGCCCGGCGCACGGCGGACGACCCGGGCGGCACCGGGGACGCCCCGGACCCCGGCGCCGGCGGACAACCGGGCACGACGTAACCGATCACGTTCCCACACCGTGCTCCTCGGCTCAACCCCGGCCCGCGCGCCGACCGCCCGCCCGGGCACCCACCGCGACCGCACGGACACCGCAGCCGCCGTACGTTCGGGGCGCTGATCCGGCCGACCACCGGACGGTTCCCGACAAGGAGCAGATATGCGCGTGCGCCGTATGGCCGCCCTCGCGACCGTGACGACCGGCCTCCTGGCCGCCCTGGCCGTCCCGGCCTCGGCCATCGAGATCCCCCTGCCCGGCCGCGGCAGCGGGATGACCCTCTGCAACGAGCGTGCCCAGAGCATCACCGGGGAGTTCCCGCGGCGGGGCGGCTGGAGCACGACCCTGATCCGGCCCGGCACCTGCTGGAGCAACCCCATCGCCGGCGGACAGGCCGACGAGCAGGTCGTGGTCTACGCCCACTACGACGGCGGCCACAAGCTCGCCGTGGACCACTTCTTCTACGACAGCCGCACCTGGCACACCCGCGTCGTCCGCTGACCCGGCGCTGCCCGGTCCCGCACCGCCGCGTACGGCGGTGCGGGACCGCCGGGGCAGAGAACCCTTCCCCATCCTCCCCGCGGAAAGTCCCCGCCCCGCCCCCCACCCCGCCCACCGGGGCACCGCCACGGACCGGCACCGACCCTCCGGGCGGGCCGGAGGGAGGAACGGCCCCTACACCAGCGCGTGCGGAGCCTTCAGCTCCGGATCGTCCCGCCCCCTTCAGCCACACCCCCGCGCCGTCACCTGGCACGGTTACCGTCCGGGACATCCCGATCCGGCCGATCACCGGACGGTTCCCGAAAGGAGTCCCGTACTCACGAAGGTCAAGCGCCGCGCCGCGGCCCTCGCCGCCCTGACCACCGCGTCCACCGTCCTCCTCGCCGGTCTGGCGACCCCGGCGAACGCCGCCGGCGGCGGACTGAACCTCTGCAACGAGAGCGCCCACCCCATCAGCGCGGAGTTCCCGCTGCGGAGCTTCGGCACCTTCCCGGTCAGCCCGGGCACCTGCCACAAAACGAGCCTGAGCAACGGACGGCCCAACGAGCAGGTCGTGATCTACGTCCACCACAGCGGCGGCCACAAGCTCGCCGTGGAGCACTTCTTCTACGACAGCCGCGTCTGGACCGGTCGCGTCATCCGCTGACCCGGCGCACCGGGCTCCCGCCGCCCCGCACGGCGGCGGGAGCCCGGAAGGGCACGTCCGTCACCCCCGATTCCCCCCGGATGTCTCCCCCCGTCGTCCCGGCCCCCGCGCGCCGGACCGCCTTCACCTCGTACTGTCTGCGTCATGACGGAACGGGTCGACACCACACGCGGCGCCACGGCACCGCCCGACGGCACGGCGCTCGCCGTGCCGCACCCCCGCCCCGGAGGCGGTACCGCGCCCGGCACCACGGACACCGGTCCGGCCCCGGATCCGGCCGCCCCCGGCCTGACCACCGCCCAGGTCGCCGAGCGCGTCGCCCGCGGCGAGGTCAACGACGTCCCGGTGCGGTCCTCCCGCTCCACCGCCGACATCGTCCGGGCCAACGTCTTCACCCGCTTCAACGCCATCATCGGCGTCCTGTTCGCGATCATCCTGGTCGTCGGCCCCATCCAGGACGGCCTGTTCGGCTTCGTCATCCTCGCCAACACCCTCATCGGCATCATCCAGGAGCTGCGCGCCAAGCGGACCCTGGACAGCCTGGCCGTCATCGGCGAGGCCAGGCCCACCGTCCGCCGCGACGGGACCGCGACCGAGATCCGCACCAACGAGATCGTCCTGGGCGACGTGGTGGAGCTCGGCCCCGGCGAGAAGGTCGTCGTGGACGGCACCGTCGTCGAGTCCGACGGGCTGGAGATCGACGAGTCGCTGCTCACCGGCGAGGCCGACCCGGTGCACAAGCGGCCCGGCGACACCGTGATGTCCGGCAGCTTCGTCGTCGCCGGCGGCGGCGCCTTCACCACCACCCGGGTCGGCCGCGAGGCGTACGCCGCCCAGCTCGCCGAGGAGGCGTCCCGCTTCACGCTCGTCCACTCCGAGCTGCGCAGCGGCATCAGCCAGATCCTCAAGTACATCACCTGGATGATCGTCCCGGCCGCGGCCGGCCTGGTGCTCAGCCAGATGTTCGTCGAGGACCAGAGCGCCGACGAGGCGATCCGCCGCATGGTCGGCGGCATCGTGCCGATGGTCCCCGAGGGCCTGGTCCTGCTGACCTCCATCGCCTTCGCCATCGGCGTCATCCGGCTCGGCAGGCAGCAGTGCCTGGTGCAGGAGCTGCCCGCCATCGAGGGCCTGGCCCGCGTCGACACCGTCTGCCTGGACAAGACCGGCACCCTCACCGAGGGCGGCATGGACGTGGCCGAGGTGCGCCCGCTGAACGGCACCGCCCCGGCGTACGTACGGCAGGTCCTCGCCGCCTTCGGCGGCAGCGACCCGCGCCCCAACGCCAGCCTCACGGCGATCGTCGACGCCCACCCCGCCGAACTCGCCGCGGACTGGCGCTGCGGCGGCGCCCTGCCGTTCTCCTCCGCCCGCAAGTACAGCGGCGCCCGCCTCACCGAACCGGACGGCACCGGGCACACCTGGCTGCTGGGCGCCCCGGACGTCCTCCTCGACTCAGCCGACCCCGGGCAGGCCGCCACCCTCGCCGAGACCGACCGGCTCAACGAGGAGGGACTGCGGGTGCTGCTGCTGGCCCGCACCTCCCGCCCGCTGGACGCCCCCGAACTCGCCGCCGACCCGACCACCGCCACCGAGCCGGCCGCCCTGGTCGTCCTGGAGCAGCGGCTGCGCCCCGAGGCCCCGGCCACGCTGCGCTACTTCGCCGACCAGGACATCTCGGCGAAGGTGATATCCGGCGACAACGCCGTCTCCGTCGGCGCCGTCGCCGCCAAGCTCGGCCTGCCCGGCGCGAAGTCCACCGTCGACGCCCGCACCCTCCCCGCCGACCGCGAGGAACTGGCGACGGCCCTGGAAGAGGGCGCGGTCTTCGGCCGTGTCACCCCGCAGCAGAAGCGCGACATGGTCGGCGCCCTCCAGTCCCGCGGCCACACCGTCGCCATGACCGGCGACGGCGTCAACGACGTCCTGGCCCTGAAGGACGCCGACATCGGCGTCTCCATGGGCTCGGGCTCGGAGGCCACCAAGGCCGTCGCACAGATCGTGCTGCTGAACAACTCCTTCGCCACCCTGCCCTCGGTCGTCGCCGAGGGCCGCCGCGTCATCGGCAACATCGAGCGCGTCGCCAACCTCTTCCTCACCAAGACCGTCTACTCGGTACTGCTGGCGCTGCTGGTCATCTGCTCCCAGGTGCCCTACCCGTTCCTGCCCCGCCATCTGACCCTGCTGGGCGGCCTGACCATCGGCATCCCCGCCTTCTTCCTGGCCCTGGCCCCCAACAAGGAGCGCGCCCGCCCGCACTTCGTGCGCCGGGTGATGCGGTACGCGGTCCCCTCCGGCGTCATCGCCGCGACGGCCACCTTCTCCGTCTACCTGCTGGCCCGCTCCCACTACACCGGCCCCGACGCGCTGGCCGCCGAGACCAGCGCGGCGACGCTGACGCTGTTCCTGGTCGCGCTGTGGGTGCTGGCGATCGTCGCCCGCCCCTACACCTGGTGGCGGATCGGTCTGGTGCTCACCATGGCGTCGGCGTTCGCGGTCGTCCAGGTGACCCCGTTCCTCCAGGAGTTCTTCGCGCTGCGCCTGGTGGGCACGGTGCTCCCGTGGACGGCGGTCGCCGTCGCGGCGGCCTCCGCGGTGCTCCTGGAGCTGGCCTGGCGCTGGGTGGGCCGCCGCTTCCCGGACTGACGCCCAGCAGACGTACGGCGCGCGACGGGGCGCCCGGAAGCGGGGCGTGCACACCCGGCGGCCGACGGGATAGAACCGTTCCATGACCGCCGCGAGTGAGAAGTACGCCGGAATCCCGTTCCCCATGGCCCAGGCCGACTATCTGGCGACCCTGCCCAAGGCCACCGTCTACGCCTGTCTGTACATCACCGACACCCGCGGCCGGCCGGTCCAGCTCCGCTCGGTCTTCCGGAACCGGCCGTGGCAGCTCCCGGGCGGCAACCTGGACCCGGGCGAGGACCCGCACCAGGCGGCCGTCCGCGAGACGTACGAGGAGACCGGGCTGCGCCTGGCAGGCCCCCGCCCCCTCCTGCTGGCGCACTACGTGCGCGCCGACCCGGCCACCGCGCCGCTGGCCAAGATCGGCTTCTGCTTCGACGGCGGCACCCTGGACGAGGGACAACTGGCGGCGATCCGCCTCGACCCGGCCGAGCACGACCGCTGGGCGGCGGAGGACTGGCCCGTCTGGGAGCGCCTGATGGGCCCGGAGGGCTACCGGCGGCTGACGGCCCTGGAGGAGGCCCGCCGCACCGGCCGCGCGGGGCTGCTGGTCAGCGAGCCGATCCCCGTGGAGGGTGCCTGACGGCACGGGGTTCGCGGGGTGCGGGTGGGGTGGGTGCTGGGGTCGGGGCCGGTCCGGGGCGACCATTCCGGACGGTACGATTTACGGCCGTTGCCGTGTCACGTGTCGTGGCCCGCTCATTGGCCGCAAATCGCTCCCCTGGCCTCCGGCATGGGGGACCCCAGAGTGTCCGGAACGGCCGCCCCTCCCCGTCCCCTCCCCGCCGTCGCCGGGTGCACCCCGTCGCGCCTGAGGTCCTCCACACCCGCCCGTGCACACACCCACCCTCCGGCCGCCCCGCCCCGTCGCCCATCCGCGCGGGGCTGCTGAGCGAGCCGATCCCCACCACATCTGAACGGGGACCCGGCACACCCGGCCCGGTGCCAGACTGCCGTCCATGAGCCGACGACAAACAGACGAGCCGGTCGGTGCCGGAGCCACCCTGGGCCTGCCGGCCGCGTGGGCGGTGCACGACGCCGAGGAGTTGCTCGCCGTACCGCACTGGGTCCGCACCCGGGTGCCCGGACTCCGGGAGTGCTTCCCGCAGGTGCCGGACGCCGTGTGGCGACGGCTGGAGTCGGTGGACGGACGGGAGTTCGCCCTGGCGGTCGCCGGTATGGGAGTGCTGGTCGCCGCCGCTGCCGCCGACGGGCGCCGCACCGGCGGGCGCTCCCGCTTCTACCAGGCGGCCCTGGACGGGTTCGGACTGCACGGCCTGGCACATCTGGCGCAGGCGGCGGCCGTGCGCGGGTACACCCCCGGCTCGGCGACCTCGCCACTGGTGGTCGTCCCGTTCTGGCTGTGGGCCCGCACCCGGCTGCGGCGCGCGGGCGTACTGCGTCCCCTCCGCACCCGGGACGCCGTGCTCGGCCTGGGCGCGGCCGGGGCCGCCCTCGCCGGAACACCCGCCGTGGCGCGCCGCCTGAGCCGGCCCACCGCCGGACGGCGCCCCTGACCCCGGGCACGGACGTGCAATCGGGTGCCATGGCCCTTCCCTGCATGCGCGGGCGGGCGCGGGAACCGCAGGCGCGACGGCGGTGCACCCGGTGACGGCGGGGAGGGGACGGGGAGGGGCGGCCGTTCCGGACACTCAAGTACGATTTGCGGCCAATGAGCGGGCGACAGCGCGTGGCAC
This sequence comes from Streptomyces carminius, assembly GCF_002794255.1. Classification (GTDB taxonomy): domain Bacteria; phylum Actinomycetota; class Actinomycetes; order Streptomycetales; family Streptomycetaceae; genus Streptomyces; species Streptomyces carminius. The sequence goes on along the minus strand of NZ_PGGW01000039.1, from coordinate 55,368 downwards.
GTCAACGGCCGTAAATCGTACCGTCCGGAATGGCCGCCCCGGACCGGCCCCGACCCCACCACCCACCCAACCCGCACCCCGCGAACCCCGTGCACACCCGCACACGTCTCGACGTGCGACCGCCGTCCGGGCGATGCAGACTGAGAACCGGGCACCCCTTTCGAGAGGTTCCGCCCCTTTGACCCTCCATCGCGCGCGGCACCGCCGCCGGTGCCCCGAACCCCCCACACGCGCGCCGCGCACCCGGGACGCGCCGTCCCCGACCGCGCCCCGGCCGTCCCCGGCCGCATCCCGGTCGTGCGCCCTTCTCCGGGAAGGAAATCCCAGATGCCATCCAAGACCCTCCGGGCGGACACGTTCGTCGTCGGCTCGGGCCCCGTGGGCTGCGCGTTCGCCCGGACGCTGGTCCAGGCCGGACAGCACGTGGTCATGATCGACGCGGGCCCGCTGATGTCGCCCCGGCCCGGCGCCCATCTGAAGAACAGCTACCAGTACCAGCGCAACGTGGACCTGTTCACCTCGGTGATCCAGGGCCATCTGCACCTGCTGTCGGTCCCCCCGAACGACCGCCCCGAGGTGACGCTCGACCCGTCCGCGTACCGCTTCGACCGGTCCCGCTTCAAGGGCTTCGTGACCGACGGGCAGAACCCCGAGCAGGACCCGCAGCGGAACCTCGACGCGGAGGCCGTCACCTACGGCGTCGGCGGCATGGCCACCCACTGGACCTGCGCCACCCCGCGCCACCACCCGGTGCTGGAGCGCAGCGACCTGCTCACCGCCGTGGAGTGGAACGAGCTGTACCAGGAGGCCGAGAAACTGCTGAACACGCGGACGGACGCCTACGACATGTCGGTCCGGCACCGCGTGGTCCACGAGGCGCTCAGCGAGGAGTTCACCGAGCTGCGCGACCCCTACCAGGTGCGCAACCTGCCGCTCGCGGTGGAGCGGCGCACCGACGATCCCTCCATGGTCCACTGGAGCGGGGCCGACACCGTGCTGGGCCCGCTCGCGATCATGAACCTGGAGGAGGACTGCAGCCTGCTGGTCCGGGACGAGGCGTCCGGCGGCTCCCTCACCCTCTACCCCGAGCACCTGTGCCGCCGCCTGGCCCTCACCCCGGACGGGGAGCGCGTCGAGTACGCGGAGGTCGTCGATCTGACCCGGTCGGCGCCGATCCGGGTGGAGGCCGGGAACTTCGTGGTCGCCGGCGGTGCCGTCCTCACCCCCCAGTTGCTGTCCGCCTCCCGCGTGGACCGGCCCGCCCTGGGCCGCTACCTGCACGAGCAGCCGGTCTCGTTCTGCCAGATCGTGTTCCACCAGGCCCTGGTCGACTCGATCACCGCCGACGAGCGCTTCACCGACCGGGTGAACGAGCACCACAAGCGCAACCCGGAGGACCCGGTGCCGATCCCCGAGGACGACCCGGAGCCCAACGTGTGGATCCCGGTCGGCGAGCAGCGGCCCTGGCACTGCCAGATCCACCGCGACGCCTTCCACTACGGCGGTGTCCCGCCCAACGTGGACTCCCGGCTCATCGTCGACCTGCGCTGGTTCGGGATGATCGAGCCGCGTGCCGAGAACCGCATGACGTTCTCCGGGTGCTGCCACGACACCTTCGGGATGCCGCAGGTGACGTTCGACTTCACCCTGACCCCCGAGGACCGCGCCACCCAGCACCGGATGATGCGGGACATGCTCCGCGCCGCGAGCGTGCTCGGCGGCTTCCTGCCCGGCTCCGAGCCCCGCTTCGTCGCGCCCGGCCTGCCGCTGCACATCACCGGGACGACCCGGATGGGCACGGACTCCCAGACCAGCGTCGTGGACACCGACTCCCGGGTGTGGGGTGTGGACAACCTCTACCTGGGCGGCAACAACGTCATCCCGGGCAGCAACGCCAGCAACCCCACGCTGACCAGCGTCGCGCTGGCCGTGAAGTCCGCCCGGCGCATCCTTTCCCCCGCCCCGGCCTGAGCTCCGCCCCGAGAAGGGGCGTAAAGAGGCGAGACCTCCATGGTGAACACCCCCATCGATGAATACGCGCTGCTGTCCGACCGCCATTCGGCGGCGCTGGTCAGCCGCTCCGGCATGGTCGACTGGCTGTGCTTCCCCCGGTTCGACAGCCCGTCCGTCCTCGCCGCCCTGCTGGACGACCAGGCCGGCACCTGGTGCCTGCGTCCCACCCACGAAGGTCCGGTCAGCCGCCACTACCTCGACGACACCCTGGTGCTGTGCACGGAGTTCTCCACCCCCACCGGCACCGTGGCCGTCACCGACGCCCTGTCCACCGGGCGGTGCGACAACCCCCACCGGCTGGGCTCGGGCTCCCCGCACCTGCTGGTCCGGTCGGTCACCTGCACCGAGGGCACCGCCGAGGTGACGACCGACTTCCGGCCCCGCCCCGAGTACGGCCGGGTCGTCCCGCTGCTGAGCGAGTGCGACGGCGGCATGATCGCCCGCGGCGGGCCCGCCGTACTGGCGCTGTCCAGCCCCGTCCCGCTGGTCCTGGACGAGCACGCCGACGCCGCCCACGGCACCGCGCACCTGCGGGCGGGCGAGACGCTCCACTTCGGTCTGCACTGGGGCCCGATGACCGGGCCCGCGCCGCGCGTGTGGAGCCAGGAGGAACTGGCCGAGCAGCTCGGGTGCACCGTCGACGCCTGGCGGTACTGGTCCCGGGAACACCAGGACTACCGGGGCGAGTGGGAGAAGGAGATCAACCTCAGCGGCCGGGTCCTGCAGGGCCTGGGCTACCAGCCCTCCGGGGCCATCGTCGCCGCGCCGACCACCTCGCTGCCCGAGGAGGTGGGCGGGGAGCGCAACTGGGACTACCGCTACGCCTGGGTGCGGGACGCCGCCTTCACCATGGACGCCCTGTGGGTGGCCGGCTGCCCCGACGAGGCCGAGGAGTTCCTGAGGTTCATGACCGACGCGGCGGCCACCGGCTGGACCCGTTCCCATCTGCAGATCATGTACGGCATCGGCGGTGAGCACGATCTGACGGAGCGGCGGCTGGACCATCTGGAGGGCTGGCGCGGCAGCCGCCCCGTCCGGGTCGGCAACGGCGCCTGGGACCAGCCGCAGACGGACGTCTACGGCGAGTTCCTGGACACCGCCTACCGCTACGCCCACGAGTTCGACGACGCCGGGCCCGAGCTGCGGGACTTCGCCGTCAGTCTGGCCGACGCCGCCGCCGAGCTGTGGGACGTCCCCGACCACGGCCTGTGGGAGATGCGGGGCGAGCCCCGGCACTTCCTGTACTCCAAGCTGATGTGCTGGGTGGCCCTGGACCGGGCGCTGAAACTCAGCGACCGGCTGGGCCCGGCCGCGCGCATCGACACCTGGCGGCAGGTCCGCGAGGAGATCCGCGCCGCGATCCTCACCCGGGGCTGGAGCGAGGAGGCGGGCGCCTACACGCAGGCGTTCGGCTATCCGGAGCTGGACGCCTCGAACCTCCAGCTGGCGATCACCGGCTTCCTGCCCGCCGACGACCCGCGCATGCTGGCGACGATCGACGCGATCGGCGAACGGCTCACCGACGAGCGCGGCATGGTCTACCGCTACCACACCACCAGCGGGGTGGACGGGCTCTCCGGCGACGAGGGCACCTTCCTGCTGTGCACGTTCTGGCTGGCCCAGGCGCAGGCGCTGGCCGGGCGCACCGGACAGGCCCGCGAGACCTTCGCGCGGGCCGCCTCGCACGCCAACGACCTGGGCCTGCTGGCGGAGGAGGCCGATCCGCACACCGGGCGCATGCTGGGCAACTTCCCGCAGGCGTTCAGCCACATCGGGCTGGTCAACGCCGCCTGGACGATCACCCGGGCCGAACAGGGCGTACGCGACGCGGACCCGTCCCTCAGCCCGGTCCCGGACCACCGGCACGTCCCGGCCTGAGAACCGCGGCAAGCACAGCCGTGGCGCACCCCGCAACAGCGAGGAGGGGACGGGACGCACCCGGCGACAGCGGAAACGCGACGTGGCGCACCCGGCGACGGGCGGAAACGCGACGTGGTGCACCCGGCGACGGCGGGAGGGGACGGGGAGGGGCGGCCGTTCCGGACACTCAAGTGCGATTTGCGGCCAATGAGTGGTTCACGACACGTGACACGGCAACGGCCGTAAATCGTACCGTCCGGAATGGTCGCCCCGGACCGGCCCCGACCCCACCGCACCCGCACCCGCACCCGCACCCACGCGGGCACAGCCCGCCCCCCACGGGCGGAACACCGTCAGTCGAACCAGCGGTCCCGGGCCAGTTCCGCCGCCCGGGACGGGTCCTCCAGCAGCGCCGCCGCCTCGAAACGGCGCGGCCACTGCCCCGCCGCCCAGGCCAGCCCGGCGGCGACGCCCTCGACGGTGGCGGCGTGCAGGGTGCCGTCGGGGGTGAGCCGCCAGTCCAGTTCCACCCCGTCCACCACCAGTTCCTCGTGCTCGACGTAGGTCGCGGGGGCGCCGGGCAGCAGGACGCGCACCTCCCCGGGCACCTCGCGCTCAGCGCCCTCCCCGGTCACCGGGGCGGGGACGGCCTCGCTCAGCCGCCGTACGTCCAGCACCGCCGCCAGCCGGGCCGCGCGGTCCGGGGGCGCCGGCAGCAGCGGGCGGGAGGCGGCCAGCGGCAGCAGGTCGGGGGCGTCGGCGACCAGCGCGGTATCGGCGTCCACCACCCGCACCTCGCCGTCCACGACGGCCCGCAGCTCGTCGGGGAGCGTGACCTCCTCCGGGTCCAGTTCCGCCAGCAGCCCGTACAGGCCGTGGAGCTGGGCGGCGCCGACGGGCAGCTCCGGGTCGGCGAGGCGGCCCAGCAACTCGGCCGCGCCGCCGGGCTCGTCCAGCAGGGCGGCGGCGGAGGTGCGGATGCCCAGGGCGCGCAGCACCTGCTCGTCCAGGTCGGCGGTGGACGCCGAGGCCTCCTCGTACAGCCCGGCCAGCAGCGGGTCGCCGTGCGCGGCGCGCAGCCCGGCCGGGCGGCGGCCGTCCAGGACGGGGTGGCCGCGCAGCCACCAGGCGGTGTACGGGCGGACGGTCTCCACCGTGCCGTCCGGCAGCAGGACGCGCACCGGGGTGGTGAGCGCGTCGCGCAGCGGGGGCCTGGACAGCATGGCCAGGGCCTGCGGCCAGCGGTCGTCGTCCACCAGGTCCAGGTCGCGGACGGCGAGCAGTTCGGAGACGACGGGCGGCACCGGAGTGTCGGGCAGGCCGTCGAGGACGTCCTCGCACCACACGTCCACCGCGTCCAGCACGCCGGCGTCGTCGGGCTCGGGGAAGTCGGTGTCGCGGGGGTCCAGCTCGTCCGGGTCGAGGACCACGTCGGTGGCGCGGACCAGGGCGAAGCCGGCGAGCACCCCGGCCGCCGCGAGCGTCTCCTCGCCCCACTTGTCCGCCAGTTCGGCCTCGCAGGCGGGCAGCTCGTCCTCCCGGATGACGCTCTCGAAGTCGCTGCCGGGGAAGACCAGTTCGGCGGCCGGGGTGAGTTCGCCGTCCTCGTCGGGGAGGGCGAGGGCGCCGAGCCAGGGCTCGTCGCCGGGGGCGAGGCGGGCGTCGCGGACGAGGGCGAGGACGGTGTCGGCCAGCTCCTCGGGGTCCAGCGGGCCCCCGCCGCCCGGCGCACCGTCCTCGTCGTACCCGTCGTACCAGGCCTCCTCGGCGTCCAGCGAGGCGGCGACCGCCCCCCGCACCTGCGGGGTGGTGAGCACCGCGCGGGGTGTGGCGGGGGTGGCGCCCAGCTTCTCCAGCAGTGGGTGGGCGGCGTCGGGGTGCGCGACCTTCAGGCCGAGCCGGGTGAGGGACTCGGGCGCCGCCGCGCCGCCCGCGCCACCGCCGTCCCCGTCCCCGCCGGGCAGCGGCAGCAGCACCTGGCGCGGCCCGACGGCGGTACGTCCGTCGGCGAGTGGCACGGGCAGACCGGTCAGCCGGTCGGGGTCCACCCCGGCGAGGGAGTCGTACAGCCGCCGCCACCAGGACGGGGGCCGCTCGACCCCGGCGAGCCGGTCGATCAGCTCGCCCAGCGGCACCCGGGGCACCTGGAGGACGCGCAGCTCGGCGCGGCGCTCCAGACCGGCGGGCAGCAGGGCGGGGAACAGTTCGGCGAGAACGGCGACGGTCCCGGCCCCGGCGCCCTCGGCGAGCTCCGCGTCGGCGGGGCGCAGCGCGTAGGGCTCGCCGTTCTCGTCCTTCGCGGCGCTCGCCAGGAACGGCACCCGCGGCAGCCGCGCCAGGACCAGCCGGCGCAGCTCGGTGTCCAGCTCGGCCCGGCCCAGCGGACCGGGCACCAGGTCGACGGTGCCGTTCGTCACCGGCGCCCAGTCGCGCAGCAGCGCGGCGTAGGTGTCGGCGGCGCGCTGGAGCAGGAAACCGGTCAGCGGGCCCGGCGCGATGTGGCGGCGGGACGGCTCCAGCGGGAAGGACGCGATCAGCAGGGCGGGCAGGCCCAGCGGCTCGTCGGTGGGGGTGGGGGCGTGGACGACGGGCGCGGTGCGGCTGGGCAGCGGCGCGCCGTCCGCGTCGACGGGCACCGCCCAGGTGACCGACCACACCGGCCGTTCCCGCTCCTCCAGGGGCCGGTCGGCGAGCAGGGCGGCGTCGGCCCGCCCGGCGTCGGAGGCCACCCGCCAGCGGGTGACCGCGCCCCGGCCCTCGTCGGCGCCGCCGTCCTCGATCACGACGTACGCGCCGTCGGTGCGGCGGGTCAGCGTGCGGGTGCCGCCGTCGGTCTCGACGACCACCTCGGCCAGGCCGGGGAGGGTGAGCAGCAGCGCGTCGTCCACGGCGAGGAGCAGCCGGGCAGCCAGCTCGCGGGCGGCGGCGTCGCGCAGCGGCAGCACGACGGCCGTGTCGTAGCCGTCCGGGGCGAGGCCCCGGGCGGGCAGCGGCAGCCGCAGCAGCGGGACGTGGCCCTCGCGGCGGCGCAGCTCGTCGGCGAGCCCGGGGCTGCCCTGGGCCGCCTCGGCGGCCAGCTCGCGGGCCTCGGCCAGCGACCAGCGGGCGCCGCCGGTGCGGCCGACGATCGCGGGCTCGTCGCTGACGGCCAGCACGGCGGCGAAGCCGACACCGAACCGCCCGACGAGCCGCGCCGGGTCCGCCGCCGCCTCGTCCCGTTTGGCGGAGGCGCGCAGCGTGGACAGCGACTCCGCCCCGGCCGCGTCCAGCGGCGCCCCGTTGTTGGCGGCCACCAGCACCCCGTCGCGCAGGGTCAGCCGCAGCCGGCCGGGCACGCGCGCGCGGGCCGCGGCGTCGGCGGCGTTCTGCGCCAGCTCGATCACCAGCCGGTCGCGGTAGCCGCCGAGCGCGAGGTCCTCCTCGGCGTTGGCGTCCTCCCGGAAGCGCGCGGGGGACGCCGCCCAGGCGTCGAGTACGCCGCGGCGCAGCCGGGCGGTGTCGAAGGGGTCCGCCGCGTCGTCCGCGCCCTGCACCAGCACCGTGCCGCTCACTGTTCGTCTCCTCCACCAGCCGACGCGTCCGTGTGTCCGTTCCGGCCGCCGTACCCCGGCCGCCCTGCCCGTACGCGGCGACGGTACTGCGTCCGGGGCCACCGGCGCGCGCGGGGCCGGGGGCGGGGGCGTTCACTCGACCGAGCGAATATGTCAATCTTCGCCAGACTTGACGTGTCTGGCTAAACCGGACACGCCCCCGTGAAGTACAGGAGCCTGGGCAGAAAGATCAGGAAAGCAGCCAGGGCGAAAGACGTTCCTTTTGAGATGCATCGACGGAGGGGCAGTCACCAGTACTGGGTTTGCGGCTCGGCCCCGGTCGTCGTCCCGAAGCACGGCGAAGTCGACGAGATCACCGCGGAACATGTCCGCAAGGGGCTCGAAGAGGAACTCGGGAAAGGCTGGTGGCGATGGGTGCCCACCGCGTGGTCGCACGGCGCAGTGGTGGTCGGTGGGCTCTTGAAGTCCCCGGTCTGCCGGGCGTCTTCAGTCAGGTGAAGCGGCTGGACAAGGCCGAAGGCGCGGCCCGTGAGGCCATCGCCGTCATGCTGGACACCGCGCCGGAGGAAGTCGAGGTCGTCGTCGAACCCGAGCTTCCGGACGAGGTCCGGCAGGCGCTGAAGCAGGCGGAGCGGGCCAGGCGGGCCGCCCGGGCGGCGGCGGAAGCCGAACGGAAGGCGATGCGCCGTGCCGCCGAGGTACTGACACGCGACCTGAGCCAGCGGGACGCCGGCCGTGTCCTGGGAATGTCGTTCCAGCGGGTGTCGCAACTGCTCGGCCCGGCCTCCGCCACCCACGGCGGCCGGCGGACCCGCCGTGCGCGGTCGACGGAGGCACGAGCCCGGAGCTGACTCGTGCCCCCTTGAAGACACGATCCTGCCTTCAGGGCTCGATGCGCCTGATGGGCCGGCACGGATTGCCCACGGCGACGACGCCGGAGGGAATGTCCTTCGTGACGACCGAGCCGGCACCGACGATGCTGTGGTCGCCGATCGTCACCCCGGGGGTGAGGGTGACCGATCCACCGAGCCACACGTTGTCACCGATCACGACGGGTTCGGGGAGCTCCCACCCCTCGAGCCGACGGGCGATGTCCTGTGCGTGGTTGGGCGTGTAGATGCCGCAGCGCGGTCCGATGAGGCAGTCCGCGCCGATCGTGACCTGTCCGCCGCCGATGACGAGGAAGTCCGCGTTGATGAACGTCCGGTCGCCGATGACGAGGCGCATCCCGTAGTCGATGCTGATGGGCGGTACGAAGTCGATGCCTTCGCCTGCTCCGGGGACGAGCTCGTGGAACAGCCGCCGGGCTTCGGCGGGGTCGTCGTAGAAGACACGGTTGATCTTCGCGCACGTCGCGTGCGCGTCCCACGAGAGTTCCTGGAGCGCCGGGGACTTGCGGTAGCGGATCCAGTCGCCGGCGATCAGACGCCGTAGGTCTTCATCGGCCGCGAGGAGGGCCTGCATCCTCTCGTCAGCACGTCCGAGTTCACCCTGGGTCATGCCGCCTCCCCTATTTGTCAATGCACTTAACATATTGGGGTGGCCACCTGCCGGTGTCAAGCCTTGGCCGGCCTGGTCGCCCCCGGCGTGACCTGCATGGACATGGCGGCGGATACCGGCCTCCCCGGGGCCGGCGGACGGCGGCGGCGAGGAAGCCGGAGACTTCCGGCACGGTCGGCGCGCGGCCGCGCACGCGGGAAACGGACCCCTCACCGGGCGGGTGCCGCACGGGCAGGACACGCTGCCCCCGCGTACCCCGGGACGGTGGCGCCTGCTGCCCGAACCCCGCAAGCGGAGCACCGCGAGCGGCCCGGCCGGCCCCGGGGGCCGCCGCACCGGCCCGGCGTTTCCCCTGGCGGCCGGGCGACGCCCGGCCGCCCGGCCCCGCCTACACCACGACCGGCCGGAACGCCGAGGGGCTGGGCCGTGCGCGTACCGGGGACGTCGCGGGCGCAGCGCGCCGTCCTTGACTCCGCGTGGCCCGGCACGTTGAATTCCGGCCAGTTCCGACAGCCACAGGCCGTCGTACCGATGACGCGCCCAGCCGGTGAGGACCGTGCGGCTCCCGCGACCACGCGCCGGGGTCGGCGATCCGGGCGGGCCGCGTCCCGACCCTCCTGGAGTCCCCTGTGCACGCGAAGCCGGCCCGTACCGCACGCAAGTCCGCCGTGGCCGTGGCCGCCGGGGCCGTGCTGGCCGTGCTCGGGGTCGCGGTGGCCCAGGCCGGCGGCACCGGGGGGACGGACGAACCGGAGCGGAGCCCCGCCGCGCAGCAGCCGCGCGAGCTGCGGCTGCCGCCCGCCGGAGCCGGCTTCGACTACCAGATCGGCGGGGGCTACGAGCTGCCCGAGGGCGTCGAGGTGATCAGCCGCGACCGCGAGGACGACCCCGCTCCCGACGCCTACAACATCTGCTACGTCAACGCCTTCCAGGTGCAGCCCGGTGAACAGGACGACTGGGACGCCGACCTGATCCTGCGGGACGGCAACGGCGACCCCGTCATCGACGGGGGGTGGGACGAGCCGCTGCTGGACATCAGCACGGCCGACAAGCGCGCGCGGGTGGCCGAGAAGGTCGGCGACTGGTTCGACGGCTGCGCCGCGGACGGCTTCGACGCCGTCGAGCCGGACAACTACGACAGCTTCCTCCGCTCCGCGGGCCTGACCACCCAGGAGCACGCCCTGGAGCTCATGAAGCTGCTGGCCGGCCGGGCGCACGCCGCCGGTCTCGCCATCGCCCAGAAGAACACCCTGGAGCTGGCGCCGCACCGCGAGGAGATCGGCCTGGACTTCGCGGTCGTCGAGGAGTGCGGGCAGTGGGAGGAGTGCGGCGACTTCACCGAGTGGTTCGGGGACCGGGTCTACGTGATCGAGTACGAGGCCGCCGGGATGGCGTGGGCGTGCGACAACTTCGGTGACACGCTCGGCATCGTCCAGCGGGACGAGTACGCGGTGCCCGCCGACCACCCGGACCACTTCCGGGCGGTCTGCCCCCGCCCGTAGCGCCCCGGTCCTCCGCACCCCCCACGGAACAGGACGGAGGGCCGGCAAGGGCCACCGCGCGGTCTCCACCCCCGAGGACCGCGCGGTGGTCTCTTCTCGTCGGCCGGGCCGTTCCGGGCCCGCGCGCGGTCAGCCGATGAGGTCGATATGGCGGATGTAGACCCGCCGGATCGGCGGGGCGTCCATGATGAGCAGCGCGACGGCAGTGTGCCGAAGGACCAGGACACGGCGGTACGGCTCGTCGTCGCTGTGGGGCTCCGTGGACTCGTACGGGTCTTCGCAGACGCCGAGCACGGCGCGATCGAGTTCCTGCCGCGCGTCGTCGGGAAGAGAATCCCAGACCGCTTCTACGGCAGCGTCGTAACGGAGCTTGTACACCCGGTAAAGGGTGCCAGGTCAGGCGGCACCCTGTGAGCGGATCCGGTCAGCTGCACGCTGGATGCGTCCTGTGCCATCAATCCACTCGCCGGGAGGCTCCTCGCCCCGCGCCTCGCAGGCAACGATTTCGTCGGCGTCCCGGAAGGCGTCCCGCATGTTCTTGGCGATCCGCTCCCACTTGGCGAAAACGTGGAGAAGCTGATGGGCAGGGGCCTTGTTGATCTCGGTCAGGAAGCGCTGGGCCAGGGCAGGGGCGCCGAGGGCGTCACGGATGCTTTCGATGGTCCACTGCTCACTGCTGCTCATAGCACCGACCTCAAGATCGCTCACCCTGGGCGCTGTCCACGTCTGAGCCTAGCGGAAGGCCTACACCGGGCGCTCGAAGCACACAATCCGAGCTTCCCCGCCCGCTCGTCCACCGGCGAATGTTCATGACGCCCGCCCGGGTCCGCCCCCGGGTCACCGCCGTACGGGCGCTCCCGCGCCGTCCGCCCCCGGGCGGCCGGTGATCTTCCGCAGCAGTTCCAGGAACCTCTCGCCCACCCGCGGCTCGGGTTCCGGCGCCCGCCGGAAGTGGACGGCGCAGGAGACGGCGGCGGAGGCGAGCCGGGAGTCCTCGCCCGGTCCGAGGCCGGGGACGAGGGGCCGCAGGCTCCGGACGATCGCCTCGTCCAGGGGGAGCGACCCGGCCGCGTCCAGGGCCCGGGAGGCGAACTCGCGTTCGGCGGGGGCCGGGTCCCAGTGGCCGAGGTCGAGGTCGTCGCGCAGGTGACGCAACAGGTCCAGCAGGTGCTCCGCACGGTCGTCCACGGCCCGGACCGTACCGGGACCGGGACCGGGACCGCCCGGACAGCCCGGAACCGGCCACCGTACGCCCCGGGCACGGGGGTACCCGCGCCCGGGGCGGCGGGCGTACCGTACCCGCCGGTAAGGTCGGCACGACCGGCCCGTACGTCCCGTCCGGAAGGTGCGCCAGATGAGTAGCAGCCCCAAGACCGATCCGCTGGACCTGGTGGGCGTCGACGAGTTGCTCACCCCGGAGGAGAAGGACGTCCGGGCGAGTGTCCGCCGGGTGTGCGAGGCGTCCGTCGACCCGTATGTCGCCGAGTGGTTCGAGAAGGGCGAGCTGCCCGCCGTCCGCGAACTGACCCGGGAGTTCGGCCGCCTCGGCCTGCTGGGCATGCACCTGACCGGCTACGGCTGCGCGGGGCTGGGCCCGGTCGCGTACGGGCTGGCCTGCCTGGAGCTGGAGGCGTCCGACTCGGGCATCCGCTCCCTGGTCTCCGTGCAGGGCTCGCTGGCGATGTACGCCATCTGGCGGTACGGCAGCGAGGAGCAGAAGGAGCAGTGGCTGCCGCGCATGGCCGCCGGGGAGGCCATCGGCTGCTTCGGCCTGACCGAGCCCGACCACGGCTCCGACCCGGCCGGCATGCGCACCCGCGCCCGCCGCGACGGGGACGACTGGGTGCTCGACGGCCGCAAGATGTGGATCACCAACGGCTCGGTGGCCGAGGTCGCCGTCGTCTGGGCGCGGACCGACGAGGGCGTGCGCGGCTTCGTCGTCCCCACCGGCACCCCCGGCTTCTCCGCCCCGCCGATCCGGCACAAGCTGTCGCTGCGGGCCTCGGTCACCAGCGAGCTCGTCCTGGACGGGGTACGGCTGCCCGCCGACGCCGTCCTGCCCGAGGCGCGCGGGCTGCGCGGCCCGCTGTCCTGTCTGAACGAGGCCCGCTACGGCATCGTCTGGGGCGCCCTGGGCGCGGCGCGCAGCTCGCTGGCGGTGGCCCTGGAGTACGCCGGGCGGCGCGAGCAGTTCGGCCGACCGATCGCGGGCTTCCAGCTCACCCAGGAGAAGCTGGCGAACATGGCGGTGGAGCTGACCAACGGCACCCTGCTGGCCCTGCACCTGGGCCGCCGCAGAGAGGCGGTGGGGTCGCTGCGGCCGGAGCAGGTCAGCGTCGGCAAGCTCAACAACGTGAACAAGGCCCTGGAGATCTGCCGCACCGCCCGCACGATCCTGGGCGCCAACGGGATCTCCCTGGAGTACCCGGTGATCCGGCACATGACGAACCTGGAGTCGGTGCTGACCTACGAGGGCACCCCGGAGATGCACACCCTGGTCATCGGCCAGGCGATGACGGGCCTGCCCGCCTTCCGCTGAGGCCGCGTCCCGAGGGGAACGCCACGGTGGCACTCAGCGCAGGCGCCCGAGGTGGATCACGCCGACACGGACCTGCTGATCGCTGATTCCGTACAGCACCCGGTAGGCGCCGACATGGATCCGCAGCATGTCCGTGCTGCCGAAAGCACCCCGGGGCCTGGGATCGTCGGCGAGAAGATCGATCGCGGTGAACACCTGCCGCACTCCCTGCGGGTCGTCCTTGGCGAACCGCTCCGCCTGCGCGAGTGCCTCCGGTTCCCAGACGACCTCGTACCTCACGCCTCGTCCCCGCCGAAGACACGGCGGTACGCCTCGTCGTGCGGGACACCGGCGTCCTCCCCCCGGGCCTGGCGCGCGCGGTAGGCGGCCAGGGCACGCAGCTCCTGGAGTTCCAGGGCGTCGGCGGGGCTGACCAGTATCGCGACGGTCTGCCCGTGGTCGGTGATGGCGACCGGCTCCCGGGTGGCGCTGACGTTGCGCGCGATGGCGCCGAGCCGGGCACGGGCTTCCACGATCGAGTAAGCGATCTCCGTCATGCACACCAGCTTACGGAAGTGCGCACATGTGCGCAGCCTCCCGCCGCCGCGCTTCCTCGTCCCCGGCCGTCCCGGGGTGGCCGGGGACGGCCGGGGTGCCGTGCCGCGAACCCGGCCGGCCCATCCTCCCGCGCCCGTGAGCGAGCCGCTCAGGCGACGGTGGGGAAGTCCGTGGCGGGCGCGGTGTCCGCGGTGGCGTCGAGGTTCGCCCGGAGGGCCTCGACCTTGGCGGTCGCGTAGGCGTGGGAGTCGGAGCCGAGCAGCTGGCGCAGCGGTCCCGCACCGGCCACGACCCGGTCGATGACGGCCGCGGCGCCCCTGGCCGGGTCGCCGGGCTGGCTGCCCTGGAGCTTGAGGTGGCTGTCCACCATCTCGCGGATGGCCGGGTAGTGCTCGGTGGTGCCGGCGGGCAGGGCGAGCGAGTCCCGGGTGAGGAAGTCGGTGCGGAAGTAGCCGGGTTCGACGAGGGTCACACCGATCCCGAAGTCGGCCACCTCGGCCGCCAGCGCCTCGCTGAGCCCTTCCAGCGCGAACTTGCCCGCGCAGTACAGCGCCCAGCCCGGAACAGCGGTCAGGCCCAGGACCGAGGACACGTTCACGATGTGGCCGCCGCGCTGCTCGCGCAGGACGGGCAGCGCGGCCCGCAGCACGTTCCACACGCCGACGACCTGGACGTCGAGCATGTCGCGGACCTCGCGGTCGCCGGTCTCCTCCACCGCGGCCAGGAACCCGTAGCCCGCGTTGTTCACCACCACGTCCAGGCAGCCGAAGCGCCCGGTGGTCTCCCGCACGGCGGCGCTCACCTGTGCCTCGTCGCGCAGGTCGACGGTGAGCGGGAGGAGGCCGGAGGTGTCGGTGCCGTCACCGAGCGCCGCGAGCAGCCGCTCGGAGGACCGCGTCGTCGCCGCGACCTTGTCACCGCGCTCCAGCAACTGCCTCACCAGGTGCAGTCCCAGACCGCGGGAGGTGCCGGTCACGAACCAGATCGCGGGTCGGTCGGTCGGAAAAGTCATGATCGTCCTTTGCCGGTACGGGGCGGCCCCGGGCGGTCCCCGGGGCCGGCATGCATCCAGCGTGGGCCGCCGCACCCCGCCGTGGACGCGCATATCGCGCCCTGCGCGACCGGGGACGGGGCAACCTGGGACGCGCAGGGCCAGTCGGGAACGCCCGGCGTCGGCGACACTGGTGTGTGTGGCCGAGACCAACCGCGAACTGGCCGACTTCCTGAGACGGGCCCGCGCCCAGGTGGACCCCTCGCGCGCCGGGCTCCCCCCGGACGGCCGGGTACGCCGCGTCCCGGGCCTGCGCCGTGAGGAGGTCGCCTTCCTGGCCGGGGTGTCGGCCGACTACTACACCCGCCTCGAACAGGGCAGGCGCATCACGCCCTCCCCCGCCGTCGTCGAATCCCTCGGCCGCGCCCTGGGCCTGGACGACGCGGGCCGCGCACACCTGCGGGACCTCTTCGGCGTGGCCCCGGGCGCGCCGGCCCGGCGCCCCCGCGGCGTCCAGCGCGTCCGCCCCGGCCTGTACCAGCTCCTGGACGCCCTCGACGGCGAGCCCGTCCTCGTCCTGGGGCGCCGCACCGACGTCCTCGCCGCCAACCGGATGGCCCGGGCGCTGTTCACCGACTTCGAACGGCTGCCCCCGCGGCACCGCAACTACGCGCGCTGGATGTTCCTCGACGAGGACGCCCGCTCCCTGTTCGCCGACTGGGAGGACCAGGCGCGGGCCGCGGTGGAGAGTCTGCGGTTCGAGTCCGGCCGCGACCCCGGCGACCGGGCCACGCTCGCCCTCGTCGAGGAACTGCGGGAGCACAGCCGCGAGTTCGACCGGTGGTGGGAGCAGCACCGCGTCCACCAGCGCACCCACGGCTCCAAGCGCCTCCGCCACCCCCTCGTCGGCGACCTCACCGTCGAGTACGAGACCCTCGTCCCGCCCGGGGACCCCGACACCACCGTGTTCGTCTACACCGCGGAGGCGGGATCACCCTCGAAGCGGGCCCTGGACCTCCTCGCGAGCTGGATCCTCACCGACTCCGGCACCGGCACCGGCACCGACTCCGGCACCGACTCCGGCACCGAACCGGAACAGCGCCGCCGGTCCGGTCCCGCCCGGGAGCGGTGACCGCGCCGTCCCCGGCTCACCCACGTCACCTGCGAGGGCATCCCGGGCGCCACCGCCGCCCAGCACCCCGGGGAGCGCCCGGCCGCCCGCAGGGCTTCCGCCGCACCGCGCCGACCAGCTATACACCACGTGTATACATGCTGTGTATAGTCGTCGTGTGGCCCAGACCTACCTCCTGCCCATCAAGACGGCAGCCGCCCTCTTCCCGCTGCTGGCCCTGCTGACGCTGCTGCCGATGGCCGTCACCGTCTACCGCCGGCACGGGGTGCTGTCCTCCGGCCGGGCGCTGTCCCTCTTCGGCTTCCTGTACTACGGCTTCACCGCCCTGTGCATGACGCTCGTGCCGCTGCCCGTGCGCACCCCCGACATGTGCACGAGGTTCGCCGAGATCGCCCGCCCGGAGTGGCGGCCGGGCCACACCCTGGGGGACGTGTGGAAGGAGGCCGACCAGAAGGTGTCGCTGGGCGCGCTCGTGCTGCACAATCCGGCCGTCGCGGGCGCGGTGTTCAACGTGCTCCTGCTGCTGCCGCTCGGCGTCTTCGTCCGCTGCCACGTCCGCCGCGGACTGGTGGCGGCCACCGCGGCGGGGCTGGGCACGTCGCTGTTCTTCGAGCTGACGCAGGGAACCGGCATCTGGGGCCTCTACCCGTGCCCCTACCGGCTCCTCGACATCGACGACCTGCTGTTCAACACGGCGGGAGCCGCCCTGGGCTGGCTCGTGGCCGGTCCGGTGGCGCGGGTGCTGCCGCCGCTGGAACGGCTCGACGAGCGGGTGCGCCTGCGGCGGGCGGTCCCGTTCGGGCGCCGGCTCACCGCCCTGACGGTGGACCTCGCCGGTCTCGCGGCCGCCTCCGCCGTCACGGGCGCGGTCCTCCTGCTGCGGGGAGAGGCGACGGCGGCGCTGCTCAGCCCGCCGGCGCTGTTCGTCCTCTGGTTCGTGGTGCTGCCGGCCGCGACCTCGGCGACGCCGGGGAAGCGGCTGCTGCGGCTGAGGCTGACGGGCCCGGACGGCACCGGGCGGCCGGCGCCCTGGCGGCTCCTCCTGCGGGCGCTGCTCCTCGGGGTGGTCGTCTCTCCCCTGGTAATCGTGCTGACGGGCGTGCTGGCGACGGTCGTCCTGCTGTTCCCGCAAGGGGTCTCGACCGTGCCGGACGCGGACCCGTCCGGGCTCCTGCGCCTCGCGTACTCCCTCCCCTACGGCACGCTGCTCCTGATGGCGGGGTTCGCCCTCCCCTTCTGGTTCTGGTACGGGACGAGGACCCTGCTGCACCCCCGCCAGTCGGCGCCGCACGAGACCCTGAGCGGAGTGCGCAACACGGCGCTCCCGCCCACCTCGGCCCGCTCCGCCGAGTCCGCCGAGGGCGCTCCGGCCGCCGAGACCGCCGCCGACGCCGCGGTCCCCGGACCGGCCGGGCCGGGGACCGGTGACGGTCACCGGACGGCCGAGCTCTCCCGGGCGTGAGGGCGCCCGCACCTCCGGCCCGCATCCCGGGCCGGTCCACCCGGCCGTGCAGCCAGCGCAGGCTTGCCGCCGGGAACGATCCGCTGGAGCTGTGGGAGATCATCGACGAGACCGCCCTGCTGCGGCCGGTCGGCGGCGCCGACGTCATGCGCGAGCAGCTCGAAGCGCTGGCCAACGCGGCGCGGCGCCCCAACATCACGCTCCAGGTCTACCCCTTGGCCAAGGGTGCCCATCCCGGGATGCGCGG
This sequence comes from Streptomyces carminius, assembly GCF_002794255.1. Taxonomy (GTDB): domain Bacteria; phylum Actinomycetota; class Actinomycetes; order Streptomycetales; family Streptomycetaceae; genus Streptomyces; species Streptomyces carminius. The sequence continues at coordinate 38,034 of NZ_PGGW01000039.1, read as the reverse complement.
CTCGTTCTCCCTGCTGGAATTCGGCCCTTCCGACCCACGCGTCAGCTACGTGGACAGCCCGGCCGGGAACAACTTCCTGGAGCGGGACCGGCAGGTACGGAGCCTCGCGAAGAGGTTCGGGCACCTGACGGCCGGCGCTCTGGACCCCGCCGAATCGGCGGCACTGCTCAACGCACTCGCCTCGAAGGAGTAACGAACCGATGGAGTCGAACCCGCCCATAGCCGGCCGCACGTCCCTGACGTGGGTCAAGTCCAGCGCCAGCAGTGCCGAAGGCGCGTGCGTGGAGGTCACGGCGGCCCCGCCGGGCCGGACGGCCGTACGGGACAGCAAGCACCCCGAACGCACACCGCTCCTGTTCCCCTCCGCCCAGTGGGCGGCGTTCCTGGACGGCCTCCACGGCGGGAGGTTCGAACGCCTGCCGTGAGCGGCGCGAGAGCCAGTCTCGGACCAGCAGAGGCACCAGGCGTAACCGGACGGGGACACCGGAGGAATTCCGTGGCCGGGGTCCGAAACCCGGTGGCCGCAGTGCCGGGGCCGCCGGTACCGTCGGGCCCCCGGCGGCCGTACCGGCGGCCCGCCCCGTCCGGGGAGCGATACCCGTGACCAGCAGACAGGCGACGACGACCCTGTGGCGCCCCACCGGTCCCGGGGAACTGGAGCTGGTGCGGGAGCTGGACTGGCGTGCCTGGCCGCCCCGGCTCCCCGAGCAGCCGATCTTCTATCCGGTGCTCAACGAGGACTACGCCGTCAGGATCGCGCGGGACTGGAACGTCAAGCACGACGGCGCCGGCTTCGTCACGCGGTTCGAGGTCGAGTCCGCTTTCCTGCGCCGGTACCCGGTCCGGCAGGCGGGCGGGCGCACGATCCTCGAACTGTGGGTGCCGGCCGAGGAGCTCGACGAGTTCAACGCCCACATCGTCGGCAGGATCCGGGTGGTGCACGAGTTCCGCTGAACCGTGAGGCCCGGTGATGGGGCAGGCCGGACGTGGCGGGTACGGGGACGGCGCGGGCCGTACGCTCCGGCCGCCACCGACGGCGGCGGCCGGGTGCGGCGGGCGCTACGCCTCCGGACCGCCGGAGGCGCCGTCGCCGGAGGCGTCTCCGGCGCTGTCCGCGCCGCCGCCTCCGCCCAGGTCCAGCTCGTCCACCCGGTTCTCGTCCAGCACCGGCGGGACCGGGTGGGGCGGCTTGGGCATCACGGCGGCCTCCGAGTGGGCGCCGCAGCCGTAGGCCAGGGAGACCACCCGGCCGTCCGCCGGGGAGAACTCGTTGGCGCACACCCCGAACGCCTGCTTCAGCGAGCCCGCCAGCGGCACGAGGAAGCCGCAGCTCGTGCAGGAGGCGGGGGCCGCCTGGGCCATCGGGGTCCCGGGGCCGTGCGCCTCCTCCCAGCGGTCGGCGGCGGTGCGCAGGCCGTCGCGCGACAGGACCCGGGGGCGGCCCATGCCGATCTCCTCGGCGACCGCGGCGACGCTGCCGCGCGCCGGGACGCCGGGGAACTCCCCGGGCTCGTTGGTGGAGAGGTCGGCGTCCTCGGCCGCCGCCAGACCCGCGCTGCCGTCCCACGCCTCCTCGGAGAGGACGGAGTTCGGCGGCGGGATGTCCTCGCCGGAGTACCCGGGCTCCAGCCGCGGGTCGTCCGACTCGGTGGGCAGCAGGTCGCCGGGGCCGAGGTCGCCGGGGCGCAGCCGTTCGCTCCAGGGCACCCATTCGGGTGCGAGCAGCGCGTCGGGGCCGGGCAGCAGGACGGTCTCGTCCAGCGTCACCGACTTCGCCCGCGAGGCCCGGGCGACCGTGACGGCCCAGCGCCAGCCCCGGTAGCCGATCTCCTGGCACTCGAAGAAGTGCGTGACAACACGATCCCCCTCGGCGACGACACCCAGATGGTCGCCGATCTTGCCGGGGAAGGCGGCGTCCTCGGCCGCCTCCCGAGCCAGGTCGAGCGCCTCGGCGCACAGACGGTCAGGGGTACGGCCTCGCATCGCAGCACTCACGGAAATCGATTCTCTCCTACGCCGTCTCGCGCGCGCGCCTCCTCGGTATGCCCAGGTCGAGCGGGTGCGGACGGAGCGGACCGGAGGGCCGCTGCGACGTCCGGACCGATGCGGTTCCGCCGGGCACAGCGCACTGTCCCTCCACGCTACCCCACCCGGGTCCGGCCCCAACCGTCGCACCTTCAACCAGTCGGCGTCGGGTCGCCGGGCTCCGGGTGGGGCACACTGACGGTGTGGCAGCGTTCAGGACGTCCCGGCACGGCGAGGGACGGTTTCGTCGGACGGCGCGGGCGATCGCCCGCGCCGTACGCACGCCTCCCCTGGCGCTCGCCCGGCGGGTCCGCCGGGCGACCCACGCGCAGGGCGCGGGGGAGTCCGGGCTGGGCAAGCTCATCGAGCTGCACGCGGTGAACTCCGCGGGCGACATGATGATCACCGTCGCCCTGGCCTCCACGATCTTCTTCTCCGTCCCCACGGGTGAGGCGCGCGGGCGTGTCGCCCTCTACCTCGTCGTCACCCTGGCCCCCTTCGCGCTGCTGGCGCCGATCATCGGTCCGCTGCTGGACCGCATCCCGCACGGCCGGCGCGCCGCGATGGCCGGGGCGATGCTGGGGCGCGCGCTGCTGGCGCTGAGCATGGCGGGGGCGGTGGCCACCGGTTCCCTGGAGCTGTATCCGGCGGCGCTGGGGGTGCTGGTCGCCTCCAAGGCGTACGGGGTGGTCAGATCGGCGGTGGTGCCCAGGCTGCTGCCGCAGCGGATCTCGCTGGTCAAGGCGAACTCGCGGGTGACGCTCGCCGGGCTGCTGGCCACCGGCGCGGCGGCGCCGATCGGGGCCGGGCTGCACCAGCTCGGGCCGTCCTGGCCGCTGTACGGGGCGTTCACCGTCTTCGTCATCGGGACGTTCCTGGCCTTCTCCCTCCCGCACCGGGTGGACTCCGCCAAGGGCGAGCGGAAGGCGCTGCTGACCGCCTACGAGGCGGCGCACAGCGGCGGGGAAGCGGGTGTGCCCGACGGTCCGGGCAGCGGTACGGACACCGGTGCCGGGGACGCCCCCGGAAAGGGCGCCGGCGGCACGGGCGGCAAGGGCAACGGTGCCGGCACCGGGAACGGGAACGGGAAGGCCCGGCGGCCGGGGCTGCGGACGGTCGGCACCCCCGTCCTCAACGCGCTGGTCGCCAACTCCACGCTGCGCGCCCTGTCCGGCTTCCTCACCTTCTTCCTCGCCTTCATGCTGCGCGAGCACCCGCTGAGCGGGCTGGACCCCATGGTCTCGCTCGGCGTCGTCGCCGTCGCCGCGGGCGGCGGCAACGCGCTGGGCACGGCGCTGGGCGCCTGGCTGCGGGACCGCGGGCCGGAGGCGATCATCGCCGGGGTGCTGGCGCTGGCGCTGACCGCGACGGTCGTGGCGGCGGTGCTGTACGGCACGGTCACCGTGCCGGTGGTGGCGGCCACCGCCGGGCTGGCGCAGGCGCTGGGCAAGCTCTCCCTGGACGCACTGATCCAGCGGGACGTGCCGGAGGTGGTGCGGACCTCGGCCTTCGCCCGCTCCGAGACGCTGATGCAGATGTCGTGGGTGGTCGGCGGCGCCGTCGGGATCGTGCTGCCGCTGATCGGCTCGGTCGGCATGGGGGTGGCCGGGGTGATCGTCGCCACGGGCGCCCTGGCGACCGTTCGGCCGCTGCTGTCCGCCGCCCGGCACGGCACGCCCCACCCGCGCACCGCCTGAACCCGGCCGCCGGGTAGCCTGCCTGCTATGACCCACACGATCTTCCGGGGCCGGGGCGGCCGGACCCTCCGCACTGCCGTCGCCGTCGGTGCGGCCACCTTCGGGCTCGTCGCCCTCTCCGCCTGCGGCGAGAAGCCGACCCCGCGGGCGACCGTGACCGTCGGTTCCGACAGCGTGTCCACGGAAGCGGCCTGCTACGAGGACGGCGAGCCGATCGGCCAGGACCGGCTGGAGAGCTGCGTCGGGGACGAGACGGACACGTCCATCACGGTCGGCCAGGGCGACATGCTGCGCATCGGAGTGGACCCCGAGATCGCCGAGACCGGCTGGGTGGTGTTCCTCGACGAGCAGCCCGTCGTGCAGAACCCGATCAGCAAGACCTACCGCAGCTTCTCCAGCGACGGCCTGTTCGCCCAGGGCGGCGGCAGCGCCGAGGAGGCGAAGTCGGTACGGCTGACCATCGCCGAGACCAACGGCGAGAAGTTCTACGGCACGTGGAACTTCAAACTCGAGCGCGAGACCGACTGATCCCCTGATCCCCCGTCCGGACCCCGTGCCCGTGCGCACCCTGGTCGTCACCGCCGTCCCCGCCGAGCGCGACGCGGTGGCCGCCGTGTGCGCGGCGGCCGGCATCGACGTGCTCGCCGCGGGCGTCGGCCCCGCCGCCGCGGCGGCCGGTACGGCGCTGGCGCTGGCCCGGGCGGAACGCGGGACGCGGGAGGCGCGGGGGTCGCGGGGAGCACGGAAGGCGCCGTACGGGCTGGTGGTCTCGGCGGGGATCGGCGGCGGCTTCGTCCCGCTGGCCCCGGTCGGCACCCCGGTCGTCGCCTCCGAGATCGTCGCCGCGGATCTGGGCGCCGAGACGCCCGACGGGTCCGAGCCCTTCACCTCGGTGGCCGAGCTGGGCTTCGGCACCGCCGTGCACCGGCCGCCGCCGGAGCTGGCGCGGGCCGTGGCGGAGGCGGCCGGCGCGGCGTACGGCCCGGTGCTGACCGTCTCCACGGCCACCGGCACCGCCGGGCGTGCCGCGCTGCTGGCGCGGCGCCATCCGGGTGCGGTGGCCGAGGCGATGGAGGGCTTCGGGGTGGCCCAGGCGGCGGCGCTGTGCGGGGCGGCCGTGCTGGAGGTCCGGACGGTCTCCAATCCGGTGGGGCCGCGCGACCGCGCCGCGTGGCGGATCCCGGCGGCGCTGGAGGCGCTGGCGGAGGCGTTCGGCAGAATCGTTCCCGTACTCGACGGCTGGAGTGAGCGTGTCCCGGAAGCCCGCTGAGCGGCCCAGTGAGAGGCCCAGTGAGAAGCCCGCCGAGCAGGAGTCCCGCCGGACGGCGGCGGGCGCGGACCGGCCGCTGCGCGCCGCGTACTCCCCCTGTCCCAACGACACCTTCGTCTTCCACGCCTGGGCGCACGGTCTGGTGCCGGACGCGCCGCCGCTGGACGTGAGGTTCGCGGACATCGACATCACCAACGGTCTGGCCGAGCGCGGCGAGCTGGATCTGCTGAAGGTCTCCTACGCCGTCCTGCCCTGGGTGCTGGACGAGTACGCGCTGCTGCCCTGCGGGGGCGCGCTCGGGCGCGGCTGCGGGCCGCTGGTGCTCACCCGGGAGCCGGGGACGGACGGTGCCGCCCTGCGCGGGGCGACGGTCGCGGTGCCGGGTGAGCGTTCGACGGCGTATCTGCTGTTCCGGCTCTGGGCGGCCGAGAGGGTGCCCGGCGGGGTCGGGCGGATCACCGTGCTGCCGTTCCACGAGATCATGCCCGCGGTGCGCGACGGGAAGGTGGACGCCGGGCTGGTCATCCACGAGGCGCGTTTCACCTACCCGGACTACGGGCTGCACCGCCTGGCCGACCTGGGCGAGCACTGGGAGGCCGCCACCGGGCTGCCGATCCCGCTGGGCGCGGTCGTCGCCCGGCGCTCGCTGGGCGCGCCGGTGCTGCGCTCGCTCGCCGCGGCGGCGCGCGCCTCGGTGCGGGCGGCCTGGGCCGACCCGGCCGCCTCCCGGGAGTACGTCATGGCGCACGCCCAGGAGATGGACCCGGCGGTCGCCGAGCGGCACATCGGGCTGTACGTGAACGAGTTCACCGCCGACCTCGGCGCGGACGGCTACGCCGCGGTGCGCGGGCTGCTGGGGCGCGCCGCGGCCGAGGGGCTCGTACCGCCCCTCGGCCGCGAAGCGCTGGATCCCGCCTGACCGCCGCGGCGGGTGCGGCGGGCGGGCACGGCGAGCCGTACCCGCCCGCCGTCAGACGTCGAGCTGGTCGGCCACGACGCGGAGCATTCCGGCGATCTTGTGACCGTGCTGACGGTCGGGGTAGCGGCCCCGCTCCAGTTGCTGGGCGACGCCGTCGAGCAGCGTGGTGAGGTCCTGCACGATCGACGCCAGCTCGTCCGGCTTGCGCCGCTGGGCCGCCGCCACCGAGGGGGCCGGATCCAGCAGCGTCAGGGAGAGCGCCTGGTCACCGCGCTGACCCGCGACGACGCCGAACTCGACGCGCTGCCCGGGCCGGAGGGTGGCGACCCCGTCCGGGAGCACCGACGAATGCACGAAGACGTCACCGCCGTCGTCGCGGGAGAGGAAGCCGAAACCCTTCTCACTGTTGAACCACTTGACCTTGCCGGTAGGCACGTCTGTCCTCGTCCTCGTACTCGCCGGGTGGTCCGGCTACGAATTCTCGAAAAAACACGGCTCTGAATAACACTTCAGCGGGCCGAATGACCCGCCGACAACAAGATTAGTGATCTGGGACCGGGTGACAAGGCGGCCTCGGAGGGCTCCCCCCGCCGTGTCACACTCCGTCTGCCACGGAACTACCCTGTCCTGGTGACCAGTGAAACGTCCCACCCGGGAGATCTGCTTGTCCGCGTCGGCGCCGTCGTCTTCCTCGTCGGCGCGGTGGCGACGGTCGCGACCGTCATGCCCCTCCTTCTCGGCTCCGATCCGCTGCCCACGGCCGCGTACCTCGTCAGCATGCTGATGGGCGTCGGCTTCGCCGTCGCCGGGGCCGGGGTGCTGCGCTCGATCGCGGCGCAGCGCCGCCAGGCCCGTTCGGCGGGCGAGGGGTAGGCACAGGGCGGCCGGCCGCCGGACGGGCTCAGCCCGCCACCGCGCCGCCGGCCGCGTACGAGGCCAGCCAGGCGGGGAACTCCGTCAGGTCGCCCAGCACCACGTCCGCCCCCGCCGCCCGCAGCTCCGCCGCGCCGCACGGCCCCGTCGGCACGGCCACCGACAGCGCCCCGGCCGCCCGCGCCCCGCGCACGTCGCCCAGGTGGTCGCCGACGTAGACCTCGGCCCCGTACTCCACCAGCGCCTTCGCCTTGCCCTCCGCCCACTGCCGGCCGGCCACGGCGTCCGGCACGATGCCCAGGTGCTCCAGGTGGAGCCTGGCGCTGGGCCCGTGCTTGGCGGTGACCACCACCGCCCGGCCGCCCGTGCGCCGCACCGCGTCCACCGCCTCGCGGGCACCGGGCAGGGCACGGGTGGGCTCGATGGCGTGGTGCGCGTACAGCTCGCGGTAGCGCGCGGCGACCGAGTCGAGCGCCCCCGGCGGGAACCAGTGCGCCAGCTCGGTCTCCAGCGGCGGCCCGAGACGGCTGACGGCGAGGTCGGCGTCGATGTACGCGCCGGTCTCGGCGGCGAGGGCCAGGTAGGTCGCCCGGATGCCGGGGCGGGAGTCGATCAGCGTCATGTCCAGGTCGAAGCCGACCGTCACCGCGCGAGAGGTCATGTCCTCATTGTGCCGTCCTGCGGGCGCGGCCCCGTGACTTTATAGTTAGGTCCACCTAACCGAACTTAGGTTAACCTTACCGGGGGTCGGCCCCACCGCAGTCCGGTCGGCCCCTTCCGTACGTGCGAGGTACCTGAGGTCCACATGCCAGTCGCTCCACCGCTCGCCGGGCGCGCCGGTCCCGCGTACCCGGACCGGCCGGCGGACCGCCCGCGCCGCGCACGGACGGTCCACCGGCTGGCCTGGGTGTCGGCCGCGGTGGCCGCCGTCGCGGTGGCCGCCGTGCTGAGTCTGGCGGTCGGCAGCCGCACCCTGGCCCCCTCGACGGTGTACGAGGCGCTGCTCCACGGCGGCGACGGACCGGCCGCCCAGGTGGTGCGGACCATGCGCGCGCCGCGCACCGCGCTGGCGCTGCTGGTCGGCGCCGCGCTGGGAATGGCCGGCTGTGTGATGCAGGGCCTGACCCGCAACCCGATCGCCGAGCCCGGCATCCTCGGCGTCAGCCAGGGCGCCGCGCTGGGCGTGGTGCTGGCCATCGCCTACGCCGGGGTGCACACGCTCAGCGGCTACGTCTGGTTCGCCTTCGCCGGCGCGGGCGCCGCGGGGGTGGCCGTCTACCTGATCGCGGCCCGCGGCCGGGACGGGGCGACCCCGGTGAAGCTGGCGCTGGCCGGGGCCGCCATCAACGCCCTGCTGTACTCGGTGGTCGCCGGGGTGCTCACCACCCGGGCCGCCGCCCTGGACGAGTTCCGCTTCTGGCAGGTCGGCTCGGTCGCCGGGCGCGACGCGGAGGTGCTCGGCCAGGTCTGGCCGTTCCTGGCGCTGGGCACGGTGCTGGTGCTGGCCGTCGCCCGCGGTCTGGACGCCCTCGCGCTGGGCGAGGACATGGCCCGGGGCCTGGGCCAGAACGTGGCGGCCGTACGGATCACCGGCGGCCTCGGCGCCACCGTCCTCACCGGGGCCGGGGTCGCCGCCGCCGGGCCCATCGCCTTCGTCGGCCTGGCCGTCCCGCACCTCGCCCGCGCCCTGGTGGGCACCGACCACCGCTGGCTGCTGCCCCTGTCGGCGCTGCTGGGCCCGGTGGTGCTGCTGGTCGCGGACGTGATCGGCCGGATCGTGGTGCCGCCGGGCGAGGTCCCGGCCGGGGTGATGACGGCGCTGATCGGCGCGCCGTTCCTGATCGTCCTGGTGCGCCGGAAGACGGTGGGCTCATGACCGGCACCACGCTCGCCCGGGACAGGGACAGGGACGAGCGGCGCGAACGGAACGGACGGGCCGGGCAGGCCGTACGCCCCACCGGATACGCCCTGGCCCGCCGGGGCCGCGCCTCGTTCCTCCTCCACCGCCGCACCCTGGCCGTCACCGCCGCCCTCGCCGCCGCGCTGGCCGCCGCGGCCGTCGCCGCGCTCTCCTTCGGGGAGACCGCCACGGCGCCCGCCGAGGTGGTGAAGGTGCTGCTCGGGCAGCCGTCGCCGGAGGAGCTGGTGGTGGGGACGCTGCGGCTGCCCCGCATGGTCGTCGGACTGCTGGTCGGCGCCGCGCTGGCGGTTGCGGGCGGGCTCATCCAGACCGTCGCCCGCAACCCGCTGGCCAGCCCGGAGATCATCGGTGTCACCCAGGGCGCCGCCGCCGTGACCGTCGCCGCGATGACCTTCGGCCTCACCTCGCACGAGACCCTCCCCTACCTCTCCGTCGCCGGCGGCCTGGCCGCCGCGACGCTCGTCTACCTCTTCGCCTGGCGGCGCGGCATCCAGGCGGCCCGCTTCGTCCTCATCGGCCTCGGCTTCGCCATCGCGCTGCGCTCCCTCACCCAGCTGTTCATGACCAAGGGCGACTTCCTCGTCGCCCAGCAGGCCCAGATATGGATGACCGGCTCCCTCAACGGCCGCGGCTGGGAGCAGGCCGGACCGCTGGGCTGGGCGCTGCTGGTCATGCTGCCCGCCGTCGTGTGGTGCGCCCGCGCCCAGCGCGACGTGGCGCTGGACGACGACACCGCCACCGCCCTGGGGGTGCGGCTGGGCCGCGCCCGGCTGGGACTGACCGTCACCGGGGTGGTGCTCGCCTCGGTGGCCACCGGAGCCGCCGGACCGGTGGACTTCGTGGCCCTGCTCTCCCCGCAGATCGCCCGCCGGATGACCCGCACCGCGCACATCCCGCTGGTCGCCACCGCGCTGACCGGCGCGTTCATCGTCACCCTCGGCGATCTGCTGGCCCGCCGGATGTTCGCCCCCGTGGAGCTGCCCGTCGGGGTGCTGACCGCCGCGATCGGGGCGCCGTACCTCATCTGGCTGATCATCCGTAGCCGCACCGGAGGAAAGGCATGACGATCCCCGCCGGACCCGGCAGCCCGAACGGCGCCGGACCCGACAGCCCCGACGGCACCACCGGCCCCGTGAGCCGGCTGGCGGCCCGCGGGCTGACCCTCGCCTACGAGGACCGCACCGTCGTCGAGGACCTCGACCTCGACATCCCCGACGGGCGGGTCACCGTCATCGTCGGCCCCAACGCCTGCGGCAAGTCCACCACCCTGCGGGCGCTGGGCAGGCTGCTCAAGCCGCGCCGCGGCACGGTGCTGCTGGACGGGCGGGAGCTGGCCGACGTCCCCACCCGGCGGATCGCCCGGTCCCTGGGACTGCTGCCGCAGGCTCCGGTGGCGCCCGAGGCGATCACCGTCGCCGATCTGGTGGCCCGGGGCCGCCAGCCGCACCAGCGCTGGTGGCAGCAGTGGTCCGAGAGCGACGAGCTGGCCGTCACCGAGGCCATGGCCCGCACCAAGGTGACCGAGCTGTCCGCCCGCCCCGTGGACGAGCTCTCCGGCGGGCAGCGGCAGCGGGTGTGGATCGCGATGGCGCTCGCCCAGGACACCGACCTGCTGCTGCTCGACGAGCCGACCACGTACCTGGACATCGCGCACCAGGTGGAGGTACTCGACCTGGTGCGGCGGCTCAACCGGGAGCGGGGCCGCACGGTCGTGATGGTCCTGCACGACCTCAACCAGGCCGCCCGCTACGCCGACCACCTGGTCGCCATGCGCGAGGGCCGGATCACCGCCCAGGGACCGCCCCGCGAGGTCGTCACCGCCGAGCTGGTCCGCGAGGTCTTCGGCCTCGACTCCGTAGTCGTTCCCGATCCGGTGACGGGCAGCCCGCTCGTCGTCCCGGGAGCCCCGTGGCACTCCTCCCCCACGGACGCCACTCCCGTCCCCGTCAGCATCCGAAAGGCAACGTCATGACCATCGCTCGCCGCCGTACGCTCGCCACCACCGCCGTGGTGCTGGCCGCCGCACTCGGGCTCTCCGCCTGCGGCGGCTCCGACTCCGGCTCGGACTCCGACAAGAGCTCCGGGGACTCCGGGAAGACGGACACCCGGGTGGTGAAGACGGCCAACGGCGACGTCGAGGTGCCCGTGAACCCCGAGCGCGTGGTCGTGCTCGACACCGCCGAGCTGGACTCCGCCGTCACCCTGGGCGTCAAACCGGTCGGCTCCACCCGCTCCGACGTGGCCTCCGGCTTCCTGAAGTACCTGCCGGAGGACAAGGTCGCCGGCATCGAGAACGTCGGCAACATCATGGCGCCCAACCTGGAGAAGATCGCCGCGCTCAAGCCCGACCTGATCCTGGGCAGCAACATCCGCGACAAGGACCGCTACGACGAGCTGTCCGAGATCGCCCCGACGGTCTTCACCGAGACCACCGGCGCGCCCTGGAAGGAGAACTTCCTGGTCCACGCCGACGCCCTGAACAAGACGGCCGAGGCGGAGAAGGTCGTCACGGCGTACGCGGAGCACACCTCCGAGGTCAACCAGGCCCTCGGCGGCCCCGAGGCGGCCAAGGACCTCACGGTGAGCGTGATCCGCTTCGTGGAGGGCGCGGACACCCGCATCTACGGCAAGGAGAACTACATCGGCACCCTCCTCGCCGACATCGGCGTGAGCCGCCCGGCCATCGCCGACAAGGCCCCCGACGGCTTCTCGCTCGACGTCAGCCCGGAGAAGGTCGACCAGGGCGACGCGGACGTCGTCTTCTACACCTCCTACGGCGACCCGGCGAAGTCCGGCGAGGAGAAGGCCGTCGGCGGCGCGCTGTGGAAGAGCATGGAGGCCGTGAAGAACGGCCGCGCCTACCGGGTGGACGACGAGACCTGGATCCAGGGCATCGGCTACACGGCCGCCGAGCAGATCCTGGACGAGATGCAGAAGCTGATCACCGCCCAGGGCTGACGCGGCCGGTCCGGCCGCGGGCCGGGCACAGCACGACACAGCACGACACGGCACGACACGGCACAGCACACGGGGAGCCCCCGCCGCCGGCGGGGGCTCCCCGTGCTCCCCGGCCACCGGGGCCGGGGCGGCAGCGCCTCCGACGGCCGGACGGCCGAAGGGACCCGGCCGGACGGTCGCCGGACCTGTGCGGGCGGCCCGGGCGACGCCCGGGCGCGGGGGTTCCGGCCTCCCCCGCGCAGGGGACTCGTACGGCACGGCGCCCGGCCCCGGAGAGCGAGGCCCGCCCTGAGCGGCCCACGGCGCCGCGGACCCCGGCACCACCCGGCCGGACGGCCGGAAACCCGCCGCGCGTCCCGGTACGCGTAGCCGCCCGGCACCGGGGAAGACGGACCGGTGCCGGGGAGACGGTCCCTCCCCACGCGGCTCCGGCCGTCCGCCGCCCACGGCCCGGCGGACGGCCGGACCCGGCAGCCCGGCAGCCCGGCAGCCCGGCACGTAACCGCCTAGTTCGGGCCAAGTTCGTCGCTCTCGGTACACGTCACCCCCGAAAGTCGTTATTCTCGCGGTCCGCCTGAAGGACCAGGGGGGGTTGTGTCAGGCTTCTCACGGAATCTTCCGCCCGGTTGCCGGGAGGACCACCAGGGCATGTCGACCGATGCCGGGATCGGCGTCCAGCAGTTGCTGGAGACGCTGGTGCAGGACTTCCGGGCCGGCGATCCGCCCATGCCCGTCATCGTGCTCCACGCCGAGGACGGCGAGCACGACGACCAGGTGACCCGGATCGTCGACGAGTTGCAGAGCGGGCAGCGGCACCACCGCACCCGCTACGCGACGATCCCCCTGGAACAGCCCCCGGAGGACCACCCTCCGGGGGATCCCGCGGAGCAGGCCGCACGCCTGCTGTACAGCCTGGGGAGGCCGGGCAAGTGGGGGGACGGACCGGCCGACTACCGCCCGTACGCCTTCCCCCGGCTGAACCTGGTGCGCGCCATCCAGGAGGCCACCGACGACCCCGAGATGGCGGAGCAATGGCCGACCGCGCCCGCCGGTACCCCGAGGGGGGAGACACAGCGGGAGGCGGCCCAGGCCCAGTTGCTGCGCATCCTGGCCCGGCAGCGCTGGCGCCCCAGGAAGCCCCCGGCGTGGCGCACCCGGCTGCTGTTCGCCGATGTCCAGCAGTTCCTCCCGATGGGACTGCTGGCCGCGCTGACCGCCCTGCTCACCCGTCCGGAGTGGTACGTCGTCGTGGCGGCCGGCCTCGGGCTGACGGCCCTGCTGACCGGCCTCAACCACGTACCCGGGCGGGCCCCGCTCTTCCTGTGGCTGCGCCGGGAGAGCAAGTGGTTCCTGACCACCACCTTCCTCCAGATCGCCGCGCGCCGGCAGCCGGCCAGTGTGCGGCTGCTGCGCCCGGTGCGCTCCTGGCGGGCCATCGCGACCCGCGCCTACGACGTGGCGGAGGCACTGCGGGAGGGGGGCTCGTTCCAGCTGCAACTGTGCGTACTGGCCCTGTTCGAGGATCTGCGCGACAACCACCGCCGGGTCGGCTGGGACCTGCGGGGGCTCAAGCGGACACGCCCGCCCATGCTGTTCCTGAGCCGGATCAGCGAGGGGAACGGCGGGGTGGAGCTGATCAGGGCGGTCAGCGACATCCGCAGCAGGCGCAGCGAACTGGATCCGCTGCTGATCGTGGCGGACGTGTCCGCGGCCGACGCGGCGCTGCTGGAGCGCGGCATGGTGGACGAGCCGGCGGACGCGCCGTACGCTCCACCGCAGTTCCAGCAGCGGCTGCGGTACTGGTACGACGCGTGGGCGGGGAACCTGCGGGCGGGCCAGTCGCCGAGCCTGGTCCGCGCGCTGCCCTGGGTGCTGCGGATCCCGCTGCCCGCCGACCAGTTGAGGGAACTGCCCGAGCGCGAGTGGCGGTGCGCCAGGGCCAGGTCCCGGCCGTCCGCCGCCCGGGTGCTGTGGTCCCTGCACTCGCTGGGCATCGTGTCGGCCCTGGTCCTCACCGCGGGCGTGTTGCGGGCGGTCGAACTGCACGAGGACCACTGCTCGGCCGGACTGCTGACCGCGAACCGCCACACCGAGATGCGCTCCGGGGAGTGCGTCGGCATCGCCACCGGGGACGTCCGGTTCGGCAAGGAGACGGACGAGCCCACCTCCGCCGTTCCCTGGACCATCCGCGAACTGGAGGAGGACATCGCCGCGGCGAACAGGGACGCGATGTCGGACGACTACGTCACGGTGGTGTACGCGGGGCCGCTGAGCTCCGGCAAGGACGAGAAACTCTTACCGGTCAAGGGCGCCCAGGAACTCGCGGGTGTCCACCTCGCCCAGCGGGTCATCAACGAGAAGGGCACCAACAACGGCGTGAAGCTGCGCGTCCTGGTCGCCAACGGCGGTGCGGACCTGAAGAGGCAGCAGGACATGGCCAGGTCCATCGTCGAGTACGCCGAGAAGGACCCGTCCCTGGTCGGGGTCGTCGGCCTCGGACGCAACCTGAAGGACAGCCACGACACCGTCAGGCTGCTGTACAACGCGGACCTGCCCGTCGTGTCCGGCACCAACTCCTCCACCCGGCTGGCCGAGGAGTTCACCAACTGGTTCAGTCTCGCCGCCACCGACAAGTGGCAGACCGAGCAGCTCGGCCTGGTCGTCGAGCAGCTGATCGGCCCGGAGAAGGGTCCCGCACGCCAGGACGCCCTCGTGCTGGCCCGCGACACCGAGAAAACCGGTGACGCGTACACCGAGGAGCAGGCGAAGCACGGACGGAACATGCTTGCCGACACGTTGGACAGGCCCCTCGGGGAGATTCCCCGACGGCACTACAAGGTCGACAGCGGAGGGCCGGACCTGCACGCGCACGCCGAGGAGATCTGCCGGGGCGGCACCAGGTACTCCGTGATCTACTTCGCCGGCCGCGTGGAGGACCTCGAATCGCTTGTCCACCAGCTCGACGTGAAGAACTGCAAGCACGAGATGGCGATCCTCACGGGTGACGACCTGTCGAAGATGAGACAGGTCGGGCTCCCCTCGAACATCACGATCTACCACGCGGCGCTGGCCGAACTGGACAGAGCGGCCGAGGGCACCTCCTTCTACGGCGACACCCTGGAGTACTTCGGCGAACTGTCCTACTTCGAGGGCAAGCCGCAGAAGGAGAGGCGGAGGAAGGCACGGCCCGACAGCGATGTCTTCGCCAACGGGCAGTTCGCCCTGGCGCACGACGCCACCCGGGCCCTGTACTCGGCCGCCACCGGCGACGACGAACCGGGAAACAGCCGCGCGGCGACCTGGGTGCACCTCAGAAAGGTCAGTCTCGGGGCCATGGCCACCGGAACCATCGACTTCACCGAGGCTCCCCTGGGGAAGAACCGCGAAGGACAGAGCATCGTGCTCAAGAAGGTCACGCGCGCGAACCAGCAAGGCGACTTCAGAATCACCGTCCTGTGCAGTCTGAAAGCCGGTGAGCGGGAGGACGGGAACGACAAGGACGGCGAACTCAGGAAGCTCACCAGGGAGGACTGCCCCATCGACCGCGGGTGATCCCCGCCGGGCGCGGGAGCCGTCAGCCCCTCCGCCGCCCCGAGCGCCACAGCAGGAACAGCGCGCTGGCCACCGCCGCCGCGCGCAGCGCGCCCGGCCAGGCGTCGCCGACCGCCGCGCCCAGCGCGTCCTGGGCGAGCGGCTCGCCCCAGCGCTCCTCCGTACGGCCCCACAGCCACACCAGTACGGCGCCCGCGACGGTGCCGGGCACGCCCAGCACCGCGATCCGGACCTCCAGGCGCCCGAGCCGGGGCGACAGATAGGCCACCACCCAGCCCATGAGCAGCGGGACCAGCGAGCCCATGACCGCGCCCGCCACCAGCAGGGCGGCGGCCAGCAGTTCCACGGCACCCACCCTGGGCAGGCCGAGCCCCCGGGCGCCGGGTGCACCGGCCGCGCCACCGGCGGCCCCACCGTCCGCCGTCCGCGCCGCACGGTGCCGCCACAGCCGGGCGGCCAGCCGCCGGGCGGCGGACCCCGCGGGGGCGGCCGACGGGACGGGCGGGGGTCCGGCGATCCCGGCGGTCGTTCCCGCGGCGCCCGCCGCGCCGGTGCCGGGTACGGCCTTCCTCCCGGCCCTCTCCCGTTCCTCGCGTTCCTCCTCAGGGTCCGGCGGCGGCTTGAGCATCTCCGGCAGTTCGATGCCGCCGTCGAAGCCCTCCACCCGTACCCGGCCGCCCGCGGCGTACCGGGCCACGGGCCCCCCGGGCAGCGGGTCGGACTCGCCGTCCACCGCGCCCGTCCCACCGCCGCCGGCAGGAGACGGCGCACCGGCCGGCGGCGGGACCGGCCGGGCCCGCTCGGGCGGGGCCGGCTTCGGCGCGGTCCCGGCCTGTCCGGTCCACCAGACCGCCCCGCCCCGGGGCGCCGCCCGGGGCGGCGGCCCGTCCGGGAGTACCGGCTCGTCCCGGGGCCGCGGCTCCGTCCGCTCCGTCCGGCCGGTTCCCCGGGGCAGCGGCACGGACGCCCCCGCCCCGGCGATCACGTCCTCCGGTCTGCCGATCCGGTCCAGGATCCGGCGCACCCCGGCCGTGGTGTGCGCGCCGCCCGCCTCGGTCCGGCGCCGTTCGATGTCGGCCCGCACCCGGTTCACCAGGCGGGCCCGTTCGGCGGCCGTCATGCTCGTGCCGTGCGCCAGATCCCCGATCCGGCTCAGATAGTCGAATACGAGCTGCTCGCTCTCGATCCCCACCGAACACCCCAGCGGCCGCTAGCCCTTGGCTCCCGTACGCCCACGACCGTACCGCGCGCCGCGCGGAACGGGGCCGCCCGGCGCGGGAGGCCGGTAACGTAACAAGGATGACGAACGAGCCCGAAGCGAGCCGCCGGGCGGCACCCCGCACGCTCGCCGACGAGCTGCGCTCCCGTCCCGACGAGGCGCTCGCCGAGCTGCTGCGCGCCCGGCCGGACCTGCTCTCCCCCGTCCCCGGCGACCTCACCCAGCTCGCCACCCGCGCGGGCACCCGCGCCTCCGTGGTACGGGCACTGGAGCGGCTGGACCGCTTCGCCCTGCAGACCGCCGAGGCCCTGGCCGTCGCACCCGACCCCTGCCCGTACGGGACGCTGGCCGCGCTGCTGCCCGGCGGCGGGGACGAACTGCCGCGCGCGCTGGACCTGCTGCGCGCGCGGGCCCTGGTGTGGGGCGGCGACGACCGGCTGCGGCTGGTGCGCACCGCCCGCGAGCTGCTCACCCCCACCGCCGAGCGGCCCTCCCCCACCGGCCTGGGCCCCTCGCTGGCCGAGGCCGCCACGGGCATGTCGCCCGGCCGCCTCCAGGAGCTCCTCACCGCCGCCGGACTGCCCGCCACCCACGACCCGGTGAGCGCGCTGGCCGCCCTGGCCGCCCTGTTCACCGACCGGGAGCGGATGGCCGCGCTGCTGGCCGGGGCGCCCGGGGAGGCCCGGGCGATGCTCGCCAGGCTGACCTGGGGGCCGCCCTACGGCGAGGTGTCCGGGCAGCCCTCGCCCCCGGCCCGGTGGCTGCTGGACCGGGGGCTGCTGCTGCCCGCCGCGCCGCGGACGGTCGTACTGCCCCGCGAGGTCGCCCTGCACCTGCGCGACGGCCGCGCGCACCGCCGGCTGGAGCCGCTGCCGCCCGCCCTGGAACCGGGCCGTACCCACGCGCGGGCCTCGGTGGACGCCGCCGCGGCGGGCCAGGCGCTGGCCGCGCTCACCGTCGTCGAGGGGCTGCTGACGCTGTGGGGCACGGCGGCCGGGGCGCCGCCCGTGCTGCGCGCGGGCGGCCTGGGCGTACGGGACCTCAAGCGCACCGCCGTCACCCTCGACCTGCCCGAGCCGGTCACCGCCTTCTGGATCGAACTGTCCTACGCCGCCGGACTGCTGGCCTCCGACGGTGAGCCCGACGAGCGGTACGCACCCACCCCCGCCGCCGACGAATGGCTGGAGCAGCCGCCCGGGCGGCGCTGGGCGAGGCTGGCGGGCGCCTGGCTGGCGGGCACCCGGCCGGCCGGGCTGGTCGGTGAGCGCGACGCCCGGGGACGCCCGCTGAACGCACTCGGCCCCGGGCTGGACCGGGGCCCCGCCCCCGGGCTGCGCCGCCGGGTCCTGGAGCTGCTGGCCGGGTGCGCACCGGACCCCGCGGCCGGCGGGACCGGCGCGACGGACGAGGTCACCGCTCCGGCGCCCGACGCGGTCGCGGCCCGGGTGGAGTGGGAGTGCCCGCTGCGCGGCGGCAGGGAGCTGCGCGGCCGGATCGTGCGGTGGACGCTGTCGGAGGCGGAGCTGCTGGGCGTCACCGGACGCGGCGCCCTGGCCTCGTACGCGCACCCGCTGCTGGACGGCGCCGACGGCAGCCGCGCCGCCGCGGCGGGAGGAGCGCCGGAGGAGGCCGCCGCCCGGCTGGCCCCCCTGCTGCCCGAGCCGCTGGACCACATCCTGCTCCAGGCCGACCTGACGGCCGTGGCGCCCGGCCCGCTCCAGCGCCCCCTGGCCGGGACGCTGAACGTGCTCGCCGACGTGGAGTCCAAGGGCGGCGCGACGGTCTACCGCTTCACCCCCCAGTCGGTGCGCCGCGCCCTGGACGCGGGCCGGAGCGCCGCCGAACTGCACTCCTTCCTGGCCGCCCACTCCCGCACCCCCGTCCCGCAGCCGCTGGCGTACCTGATCGACGACGTGGCACGGCGGCACGGGCGGCTGCGGGTGGGCGCGGCCGGGTCGTACGTGCGCTGCGACGACGACGCGCTGCTGGCGGAGCTCGCCGCCGACCGCCGCGCCGCCGCCCTGGGACTGCGGCTGCTGGCGCCGACGGTGCTGGCCGCCCGGGTGGACCCGGGCACGCTGCTGGAGCGGCTGCGCGAGATGGGGTACGCCCCGGCCGCCGAGTCCGCCGAGGGCGATGTGGTGATCCACCGGGCCGACACCCTGCGCACCCCGCCGCGCACCGCTCCCGAGCCGGTGCCGGACGGCCCGCCGCGTCCGGACGGCCCGCTGCTGGCCGCCGCCGTGCGCGCCGTCCGGGCGGGCGACCGGGCGGCCACCGTCCCGCACCGGCCGCGGTCCCGCCCCGCCGGCGCCGACTCCACCGGCGACAACCGCCCGCCGCGCACCGCCGCGGCCGAGACCCTGGCGATCATGCGGGCGGCGGTCCGTACGGGTGCGGCGGTGTGGATCGGCTACGTCAACGCCGACGGGGCTGCCAGCCGGCGCGTCATCGAGCCGGTCCGGGTGGAGGGCGGCTTCGTCACGGCGTACGACCACACCGCCGAGGAGGTCCGCACCTATCCGCTGCACCGCGTCACGGGCGCGGCGGAGCTGGCGGACGAGAACTGAGGCCGGAACCGGGAACGGGACCGGGACCGGCGGCGCCGTACCGCGCGCCGGCCCGCCCGCCGTCCCGATGCGGCACACTGGACGGTCGGCCCGTGCGCCCGCCGCGTACCGCACGCGCGCCGAAGGCGCCGAGCCAGGAGGGACCCGTACCGTGACCGGACCGCTCATCGTCCAGAGCGACAAAACGCTCCTGCTGGAGGTCGACCACGAGCAGGCCGACGCCTGCCGCCGCGCCATCGCGCCCTTCGCCGAGCTGGAGCGGGCCCCGGAGCACATCCACACCTACCGGCTCACCCCGCTGGGCCTGTGGAACGCGCGCGCCGCCGGGCACGACGCCGAGCAGGTCGTCGACGCGCTGGTCACCCACTCCCGCTACCCGGTGCCGCACGCGCTGCTGGTGGACGTGGCCGAGACGATGGACCGCTACGGGCGGCTGCGGCTGCTGCGGCACCCCGTCCACGGGCTCGTGCTGGAGACGACCGACCGGCCGGTGCTGGAGGAGATCCTGCGCACCAAGCGGATCCAGCCGCTGGTCGGCACCCGCATCGATCCCGACACCGTCGCCGTGCACCCCTCCGAGCGCGGCCAGATCAAGCAGGCCCTGCTCAAGCTGGGCTGGCCCGCCGAGGACCTGGCCGGCTACGTCGACGGCGAGGCGCACCCGA
This sequence comes from Streptomyces carminius, assembly GCF_002794255.1. Taxonomy (GTDB): domain Bacteria; phylum Actinomycetota; class Actinomycetes; order Streptomycetales; family Streptomycetaceae; genus Streptomyces; species Streptomyces carminius. The sequence continues at coordinate 18,365 of NZ_PGGW01000039.1, read as the reverse complement.
TCGAGCTGGAGGAGGACGGCTGGGCGCTGCGCCCGTACCAGAAGCAGGCCGTGGAGAACTTCTGGCACGGCGGCTCCGGCGTCGTCGTGCTGCCCTGCGGCGCGGGCAAGACGCTGGTGGGCGCCGGGGCGATGGCGACCGCGAAGTCGACCACGCTGATCCTGGTCACCAACACCGTCTCGGCCCGCCAGTGGAAGAGCGAGCTGATGCGGCGCACCTCGCTGACGGAGGCCGAGATCGGCGAGTACAGCGGCGCGAAGAAGGAGATCCGCCCGGTCACCATCGCCACCTACCAGGTGCTGACCACCAGGCGGAAGGGCGTGTACCCGCACCTGGAGCTGTTCGACTCCCGCGACTGGGGCCTGATCGTCTACGACGAGGTGCACCTGCTGCCCGCGCCGGTGTTCAAGTTCACCGCCGACCTCCAGGCCCGCCGCCGCCTCGGCCTGACGGCGACCCTGGTGCGGGAGGACGGCCGCGAGTCCGACGTCTTCTCCCTCATCGGCCCCAAGCGCTTCGACGCACCCTGGAAGGAGATCGAGGCGCAGGGCTACATCGCCCCGGCCGACTGCGTGGAGGTCCGCGTGGACCTCACCGAGTCCGAGCGGCTGGCGTACGCGACGGCCGAGTCGGACGAGAAGTACCGCTTCTGCTCCACCACCGCCTCCAAGCAGCGCGTCACCGAGGCGCTGGTGCGCCGCCACGCCGGGCAGCAGACCCTGGTCATCGGCCAGTACATCGACCAGCTCGACGAGCTGGGCGAGCATCTGGACGCACCGGTGATCAAGGGCGACACCGGCAACGCGCGGCGCGAGAAGCTCTTCGACGCGTTCCGCTCGGGCGAGCTGTCGGTGCTGGTGGTCTCCAAGGTCGCCAACTTCTCCATCGACCTGCCGGAGGCCACCGTCGCCATCCAGGTCTCGGGCACCTTCGGCTCCCGGCAGGAGGAGGCCCAGCGGCTGGGCCGGGTGCTGCGCCCGAAGGCGGACGGCCACGAGGCCCGCTTCTACTCGGTCGTCGCCCGCGACACCGTGGACCAGGACTTCGCCGCCCACCGCCAGCGCTTCCTGGCCGAGCAGGGCTACGCCTACCGCATCGTGGACGCATCGGAGCTGCTGGCGGGTGAGCTGGACGCGGACGGACCGGCCTGAGCGCCGCCCGGACCGCCGGAAGGAACGGGAGGAGTCCGCACATGCGTGAGCCGTATCCGCCGGGCGAGCCGTACGAGCACGGGATGCTCGACGTCGGCGACGGGAACCTCGTGTACTGGGAGGTCCGCGGCAACCCGCGGGGCAGGCCCGCCGTCGTCGTCCACGGCGGGCCGGGCTCCGGCTGCGGGCCCGGCGCGCACCGCGCGTTCGACCCCCGGCGGTACCGGATCGTGCTGTTCGACCAGCGCGGCTGCGGCCGCAGCCGCCCGCACGCGAGCGACCCGGCCACCTCCCTGCGGCACAACACCACCTGGCACCTGGTCGCCGACCTGGAGCGGCTGCGCGAGCACCTGGGCATCGAGAACTGGCTGCTGTACGGCGGCTCCTGGGGCTCGACGCTGCTCCTGGCCTACGCCGAGCGGCATCCGGAGCGGGTCTCGGCCATCGTGATCGCCGGGGTCACCACCACCCGGCGCACGGAGATCGACTGGCTCTACCGGGGCGTCGCCCGGTTCTTCCCCGAGCAGTGGGAGCGCTTCCTCGACGCGGCTCCCGGCGCGCGGGAGGCCGCGCGCGGCGGCGACATCACCGAACTGACCGGGGCGTACGCGCGGCTGCTGGAGCACCCCGACGCCGCGGTGCGGGAGCGGGCCTCAGCCGAGTGGTGCGCCTGGGAGGACGCGGTGGTCTCCGGGGAACCCGCCACCCCGGAGAGCGGCCCCGGCCCGTACGGCGGACGGCCGTCGGCCGACCGGCTGGCGATGGTGCGGATCTGCGCGCACTACTTCTCCCACGCCGCCTGGCTGGAGGAGGGCGCGCTGCTGCGCGACGCGGGACGGCTGGCGGGCATCCCGGGCGTCCTGATCCACGGCCGGCTCGATCTGAGCAGTCCCCTGGAGACCGCCTGGGAGCTGTCCCGCGCCTGGCCGGACGCGGAGCCGACCGTCGTCGGCGGCGAGGGCCACTTCGGCGGCGCCGCCACCCGCACGCTCGTCCTGGACGCCCTGGACCGCTTCGCGGCCCGGTGACGTTGTCCGCGAGACCACCTGATCCTCCGCACACACCGAACACGCGGCCCGGCCCTCCCCCGAACGACCCGGCGGCGCCCTGATCGCCACCACGGCGCCACAGACCTGGAAGGACCGGCCGGTCCGCGTCCTCGACCTCGGTCCCTGACGGCCCTCCCCTTTTCCGCTTTTCCGCGGTGGATCACGCACCGCGGAAGCGGGAAAGCCGGAGACGGCGGGTTCCGGCTGCCGGCACGGAACGGACGGGCAGGCGCGGGTCAGTGGTGGTCGGCGGGCTCGGGGGCTCTCTTCGCGCGCGGCCCGCCGCCGTCCGTGTCGTCGGCGGCGTCGGTGTCGGTGTCGTCGGCGGTGTCGTCGGTGTCGTCGGTGTCGTCGGCGTCGTCGGCGTCGTCGGCGTCGTCGGCGTCGGCGTCGCGCGCCTCGGCGTAGTCGCCCAGGACCGCCACGTCGAAGGCGGCACTGGCGAACACGGAGATCGCCCGCACGGCGTCGCCCAGGAGGTGCCGGTGATGACGGTGGCCGCCGTCGCCGCCGCGGGCCTCGAGTTCGCCGAGCGCGGTGGCGCCCCGGGCCCGGCCACCGGCCGGGCCACCGGAGGCCTGGGGAGGGATGGGTGCGGTACTCATGACTCCGTTCACGACTCCCATGGTGCCTTTTGCCCGGTTGGTACACCTCCATCCTAGGTCTGAACACGGCTTTCGTCCGTATGCAACCCGAGAGCGATCACCCCCTACGGGAGAGTGAAAACCGAGTCGCCCGCCAGGATGAGCGGGGCTACAATCACGCGTCTGCCGCCTCCCGCGCACGGTGACGCGCGCCCGCGGCCCTTCGGGGCTCCGGGGCCGCCGTGCCGCCGGGGAGGAGCCGGCCGGTCGGCACCGGCCGGCGGACCGCACCCCCCGCAGTACGCGCACCGCACCGGTGCGCCGCCGGGCCCGCGGTCCCTCCCGTTCCCGCAGACCACCGCACCCGGGGTACGGCGGGCCGCCGCGGCCCGCCGTACCGCCGCCACGCGTTCCCGCCGGAGGCCGTACCGTGTCCACACACGCCCCTGACCAGTCCGTTCCCGATACCGACACCGATACCGGCTCCGGCCCGCTGGAGCGCGAGCGCGCCCACCTCGCCGCCTCCCGGGCCGCGCTGCGCGCCATGCGCCGGGACGCCGAGTCGCTCGACATCTCCGACGTCACCACGAACTGGGTGAACGCCCAGGTGCTCCAGGGGCAGATCGAGGCCCGTATCAAGGCCCTGGCCGATCTCTCCGGCACCCCGCTGTTCTTCGGCCGCCTCGACCGCCTCCCCGACCCGGAACCGGCCCGCTACTACATCGGCCGCCGCCATGTCCACGACGCCGACGGCGACCCCATGGTCATCGACTGGCGCGCTCCCGTCTCCCAGCCCTTCTACCGCGCCTCCCGGCGCGACCCGCAGGGCGTCGAGCTGCGCCGCCGCTTCGGCTACACCGGTGGCGAACTGACCGCCTACGAGGACGAGCACCTCACCGACCCGGTCGGCCCGGCCGAGCCGGAGCGGACCGGCGAGCTGCTCCGGCGCGAGATCGAGCGCCCCCGCACCGGCCCGATGCGCGACATCGTGGCGACGATCCAGCCGGAGCAGGACGAGATCGTCCGCACCGGCGTCGAGGGCACGGTGTGCGTCCAGGGGGCACCGGGCACCGGGAAGACGGCCGTCGGCCTGCACCGGGTCGCGTACCTGCTCTACGCGCACCGCGAGCGGCTGGCCCGCACCGGCACGCTGGTCATCGGCCCGAACCGGTCCTTCCTGCGCTACATCGAGCAGGTGCTGCCCGCACTCGGCGAGCTGGCGGTGGCGCAGACGACCGTCGACGACCTGGTCGCCGCCGCCACCGGGATCGAGGTCCGCGGCACCGACGGGACGGCGGCCGCCCGGATCAAGGGCGACGCGAGGATGGCCGAGGTGCTGCGCCGTGCGGTGCGCTCGGGCGTGACGGTGCCCACCGAGCCGTGCGTCGTCGTGCGCGGCTCGCGCCGCTGGCGGATCCCGGCCCACGAACTGGCGGAGCTCGTCCGCGAGTTGCTGGACCGCGGCATCCGTTACGGCGCCGCCCGCGAGGCCCTGCCGCGGCGCGTCGCGCACGCCGTGCTGGTGCGGATGGAGCGGGCGGGCGAGGCCCCGGACGACCGGGTGCAGGACGCGGTGGCCCGTAACCCGGCGGTGAAGGCCCTGGTCAGGGCGGTGTGGCCGGAGGTGGACCCGGCCAGGCTGGTGCTGCGGCTGCTCTCCGACGCCGACTTCCTCGCCGAGTGCTCGGCGGGGATCCTCACCGACGAGGAGCGCGAGACGATCCGCCTGCCGAGGCCGCCGCGCGGGGTGCGGTCGGCGAAGTGGTCGGCGGCCGACGCCGTGCTGGTCGACGAGGCCGCCGACCTGGTGCGGCGTACGCCCTCGCTGGGCCATGTGGTGCTGGACGAGGCGCAGGACCTGTCCCCGATGCAGTACCGGGCGGTGGGCCGCCGCTGCTCGACGGGCTCGGCGACGGTGCTGGGCGACCTGGCCCAGGGCACCACCCCGTGGGCGACGGCCGCCTGGGCCGAGGCCCTGTCCCACCTGGGCAAGCCGGACGCGGCGGTGGAGGAGCTCACCCGGGGCTTCCGCGTCCCGCGCGAGGTCATCGCGTACGCCTCCCGGCTGCTGCCGCACATCGCCCCGGGACTGTCCGAGGCGACCTCGGTCCGCGACGCGCCCGGCTCCCTGCGGGTGCGGGCGGTGGGGGCGGCGGAGCTGGACGGCGCGGTGGTGGCCGCCTGCCGCGAGGCGCTGGAACGGGAGGGCTCGGTCGGTCTGATCGCCGCCGACGCCCGGGTCCCCGCCCTGGCGGCGGCGCTGGACGCGGCGGGGCAGGCGCATGTGTCCCCGGGCGCGGAGACGGACGACGGCGCCCGTCTCACCCTGGTCCCGGCGACGCTGGCCAAGGGCCTGGAGTACGACCACGTCGTCCTGGACGAGCCCGCCGCCGTGGTGGCCGGCGAGCCCGACGAGCGCACCGGTCTGCGCCGCCTGTACGTGGCCCTCACCCGCGCCGTCTCCGGCCTCGCCGTCGTCCACGCCGCGCCGCTGCCCCGGCCGCTGAGCCGCTGACCGGGCCTCCGGCCGGGCGGCGGCCGGGCGGCGGCCGGGCGGCGGTGCGGGCGCCGCACCGGTAACCGGTCGCTTCCCCGTCCCGTGCCGCGCTACGTTGACCGGATGCCCGAACTGCACACCGAACGCCTGCTGCTCCGCGCCTGGCGGGACTCCGATCTGGAACCCTGGGTGGCGCTGAACGCCGACCCGGAGGTCGGCGCGTACTTCCCGGCCCCCCTCACCCGGGAGGGGAGCCGGGAGGCCATGGACCGCTACCGGGCCGCGATCGAGGAGCGGGGCTGGGGGTGGTGGGCGCTGGAGGTGCGCGCCACCGGGGAGTTCGTCGGATGCGCCGGGGTGGACCCGCTGGACGGGCGGCGGCCGCCCCACAGGGGAGTGCAGACCGGCTGGCGGCTGGCCCGCTCCGCCTGGGGCCGCGGCTACGCCACCGAGGCCGCCCGGGCCGCCGTGGAGTTCGGCTTCGGCGAACTCGGCCTGCCCGAGATCGTCGCGGTGGCCGTCGCCGGCAACCACCGCTCCCTGGCGGTGATGCGCCGGCTGGGCATGGTCCACGACCCCGCCGGCGACTTCGACGACCCGGACGTCCCCGACGGACCGCTGCGCCGGAACGTGGTGTACCGCCTCCCGGCCGAGGAGTGGCGGGCCGGCTGACGGGCCGCCGGGCGCGGCGGGGCCGGACGGTGTCCGCCCCGGCACTCCCGCCGTCGGCGAGGAGACCGGCGGCGCCGTCCGCACGGCCGGGCCGGGGCCGCCCCGGCGCCGACACTCCGGGCCGCCACCCAACGGAACGCGCGGCGGCGGACGCCCTGCGGCTGCCCGGCGACGGGACAGGCGGACTCCGCTCCGATCCCGTGACGCTCCGGCACCCGGTCCGGCCGGGGAACCTCCCGGCCGGACCGGGCGTGTTACCGCATGACCGGGAAAGACCACCGTTCCGGCGAAGGAGGAACGATGACCAGTGCGGCCGCGACGGCGACCGGACGTCCGCGCGAGGTGGAGCTGGCCTTCTGGCTCTCGGTCGCGGTGATCACCGCCGAGACCGTCCTGTGGGTGCTGGAGATGTTCCTCCTCGCACCCACCGGCTTCGACTCCATGCGGCAGGAGTCGGGGCACGGCGGTGCGGTCCGGCAGGCCCTCGTGTCCGGCGCGTTCATGGCCGCGCTCGGCGCACTGTGGCTGTTCCTGGCCCTGCGGATGCGCGCGGGCCGCGACTGGGCGCGGATCGTGCTCGCCGTCCTCTCCGTTCTCGGCGGGTGCCTCATCCTCGTCGACATGGCCGTGGACGGCGTCGGCTGGTCGGCCGTGGCGGACGACACCAGCGGCCTGTCCTTGAGGCTGCTGGGCGCCGCCGTGGTGGTGCTGATGTTCCTGCCCGCCTCCCGCGCGTACTTCTCGGCGGCACCACGGGCCGGGGAGTGACCGGGGAACAGGGCGGCGGGCCGCCCGGCGCGTACGTACCCTGTGGCAAATGGAGATCCGTACCGCCACCGACGAGGACTGGCCGCACATCCACCGGTTCTACTCGGCGGTCATGGCCGAGGGCCGGACGTACGCCTTCCCCGAGGGGCAGAGCATGGGGGAGGCGCGGCCGTGGTGGATGGAGCGGCCACCGGGGCGCACCGTGGTCGCCGTCGAGGACGGCGTGATCACCGGCTCGGCGAAGATGGGCCCGAACCGCCCCGGACGCGGCTCCCACATCGGCACCGCCTCGTTCCTGGTCGATCCGGCCCACCGGGGCAGGGGCGTGGGACGGGCGCTCGGCGAGCACGTCATCGGCTGGTGCCGCGCGGCGGGCTTCCACGCGATCCAGTTCAACGCGGTGGTGGAGACCAACACCCCGGCGGTGCGCCTGTGGGGGTCGCTGGGCTTCGAGGTCGTCGGCACGGTGCCGGAGGCCTTCGACCACCCCGAGCACGGGCTGGTCGGCCTGCACGTGATGTACCGCCGGCTCTGAGCGCCGCCGTCCCCGTCAGGAGACCCGGTAGGGGTCGGTGTACGGCTCGGCGGACTGGTGGACTGGCGGACGGCGTCCTGCGCGGGAGCCGTGCGGGGGCCGGGGCCGTGAGGTTCCGGCGGAACTGTCCGGACCACCGCGGCCGGACCCGCAGCACATGCCGCAGCCGCTCGGTCTCCGCCGGCACCCGCAGATCGTCCGCATCCGGGGCGGGGGTCCCGTACAACACGAGAGCGATGACGCCATGGCCGGACCGTCATGTCGAAGTGTCCGCGGCGGTTCCCGCACGCGGTGCGGACGCCGTCCGACGGGCCTGCCATCATCCGGGCATGGACGTCGCACAGGTTCTCGACGCTTCGGACGCCCACCCGTGGGCCTCGGCGGAGCACGCCTACGGCAGCGCGGAGGACGTACCCGGGCTGCTGCGGGCGCTGGCCGGCCAGGACGAGGAGGCCGCGGCGGAGGCACTGGGCGAGCTGTACGGCTGCCTCCTCCACCAGGACACCGTGTACGCCGCCACCGCCGAGGCCGTGCCGTACCTGGCGCGGCTGGCGGCGGCCGGGTGCCGGACGGCCGAGCTGCTGGGGCTGCTCGGCGGCATCGCGGAGAGCGGGGACGAGCACGGGGTCGCGCGGGGCACCTGCCGGGCAGCCGTCGCCGCGCAGGCGCCGCTGCTGCTGCCGCTGCTGTCGGACGCCGACCCCGGGGTGCGGTCGGCCGCCGCCTGGGCGGCCGGGCACACCGCGGCCCCGCGCGAGGTGCTTCCGGCGCTGCGCGGGCGGTGGGCGGCGGAGCCGGAGGCGGCCGTACGGGCGGAGCTGCTGGACGCGCTGGTGCGGCTCGACCCGGCGGGCGGCGCCGAGGCGGCGGCGACGGCGGCCCTCGACCCGGCGCAGCCGCCGCGGGTGCGCGTCGTGGCCGTGCTGGCCTGCCTGGACGCCGGGCTGCCGTGGACGGCAGGCCACCACGAGGCGCTGCTCTCCCTCCTCCCGGCCGGCGAGCTGGTCGCCGGGCGGTTCGACACCGAGCGCGCGGAGCCGTTGCGGTACGCCGTCGAGGCGCTGCTGGAGCGGGACACCGCCGACGGGCGCGAGGCGGCGTTCGCCCTGCTGGAGGCGGCGCTCCGCGCGCCCCGGCCCGGGGCGCGGACGGAGGCGCTGTGGGCCGCCCGCGCCGCCTGCCTGCTCTCCCGGAGCGCCCCGGCGCGGCTGGTGCCCGTACTGCCGCCGCCGCTGCCGGACGAGCCGTCCCCGGCCCGGGACGTGCTGTCCGTACTGGAACTCCTTCCGCACCACGCGGCGCCCGCCGCCCCGGCACTGGCCGCGCTCGCCGCGGGGGAAGCCGAGGGGGAAGGGGCCGGGGACGGCGATCTCGCCGACCGGGCGCTCGCCGTCCTCGTCGTCGCCGATCCGGAGCGGGCCGCCCCGCTGCTCGCCCGCGACCTGGCCGGACGGCCGCGCGCGCTGGACGCCGCCGCCGGTTTCCGCGCCCCGGCCGACGCGCCGCCGTTCCCGTTCACGCCGGAGTTGCTGGACGCCGTACGGGCCCGGCTGGCCGCGCCGGACTCCGCCCTGAACCGCAACGAACCCCTCCACCTGGCGCGGCTGCTGACCGGCTGGGGCGAGCGCGCCGCCGCCGCGCTCCCGGAGCTGCGGGCCGCGCTGCCCCGGCTCCCGCGGGCCGTGCCCGGGGCGCTGGCGGCGGTGTGCCCGGAGCGCAAGCGGGAGAAGGTGGCCGGTGAGCTGCGCGACGCGGTGGCGATGGGCCCGGCGGAGGGCCGGCTGGCGGCGGCCCGCGCGCTGTACGGCATGACCGGTGAGACGGGCCCGCTGCTGGACGCCCTCGCCGCCGAACTGGCGGACGGCGGCCACACGATGTGCGAGGCGGCGCGCACGGCGGGCGAACTGGGACCGGACGCGGCCGAGTTGGCGCCCGCGCTGCACGCGGCGCTCGGCGGACCGGCGGCCCCGGGGCAGGGCCGTACCGCCCCGCGGCTGGAAGCCGACGCCGAGGTGGCCGTCGCGCTGTGGCGGATCACCGGCGAGGCCGGTGAGGCGGTACGGGTGCTGGACGGGGTCCTCGCACAGGCGGCGGCGGAGCCGTGGTTCCGGTGGACCGGGGTGCGGGCGGCACGGGCGGCGGCGCTGCTCGGGCCCGCCGGGCGCCCGCTGCGGCCCCGGCTGGAGCGGCTCCTGGCGGACCCGGAGCGCGGGCAGGCCCCGGCCGCGGCGCTCGCGCTGCTGGCGTGCGCGCCGGACGAGGCGGACCGTACCGCCCTGGCCGACGCCGTGCTGGCCGCCGCCGAGGAGGGCGCCGATCCGGAGACCGCGCTGGAGGCCCTGGCCGCCCTGGCCGGTGACGGCACCTGGATGCCCGCCGGGGAGCAGGCGCGCAGGCCGGCCGCCCTGGCCGAACGCGACCGGCGGGTGCGGGGATGGGGCGTGGAGCACGAGATCGTCCGGGCGGACGAGCGTTTCCGGGAGCGGGCCCGGGCGGTCGCGGCCACCGTGGCCGGCCTCGCCCCGTAGTCCCTTCCGGCGGGCGGATGTCCGGAAGGGGACGGTTTCCCCGTGGCCGGCGCGGGCACTGGCCGGAGCGACCCGCAAGCGTCCGGTGAGGAGGACCCCCGTGAAGGCGTTACGCAGAACCGCCGGTGCCGCCACCGTACTGGCCACCGCAGCCGCCCTGGCCCTGACCGCGCCCGCCGCCCACGCCACGACCGCGGCCACCGCGACGACCGCGACCACGGCAGCCGAGGCCGTCACCTGCCAGGACCCGGACACCGGGGAGGAACTCCCCGCCGACCGGGTGGGCACCGACGGGGACGACCACCTCACGATCCAGAACGGCGTGGTCGTCACGCTCGCCGGCGACGACACCGTGACCGTCATGCACGGCAGCCTGGCCTTTCCGGTCGCCTGCCTGGGGCCGGGCGACGACTGGTTCGGCAATGTCTTCCCCGACACCTCCGGGATCCTGACGGCGTTCTACACCGCCCACGGCGAGGACGGCGACGACACCCTCCTCGGCAACCGGGACCACGACGACCTGCTGGGCGGCCCCGGCCACGACACCATCGACGGCCGAGGCGGGGCCGACGACCTGCGAGGCGGCCCGGGCGACGACACCATCGACGGCGGCCCCGGTGACGACACCATCATCGGCGGCGAGGGCGACGACACCGTGGACGGCGGCCCCGGCATCGACCGCTGCGAGGGCGAGACCGTGATCAACTGCGAGCGCTGAGCCCGCTCAGCCGTCCAGCAGCGCGCGCCAGGCGCGTACCGCGTCCGCCGAGACCGGGGTGTCCCAGCCGCCGGTGCGGGCGGCGCCGCCGATGTGGAAGGCACGCACGCCCGCGGCGCGCAGCGCGGGGACGTGGTCCGCCGTCAGCCCGCCGCCGGCCATCAGCAGCGGGCGGTGACCGGGGTCCCCGGCCGCCGCCCGGGCCGCCTCGGCGCACAGCGTCTCCAGGCCCGCGGCCACGCCGTCCGCCGAGCCCGCGGTGAGACAGGCGTCCAGACCGGGCAGTCCGTCGAGCCGCTTGCGCAGGCCGTCACGGTCGGTGGCGTGGTCGAGGGCGCGGTGGAAGGTCCAGCGGCCGCCGGGGACGGCGGCGAGAAGGGCCGTGATCGCGGCCAGGTCCGGGGCGCCGGTGTCGTCGAGGAAACCGAGCACGAACTCCTCGGCGCCCTCGGCCCGCAGGGCGCGGGCCCGTTCGCACAGGGCGTCCAGCGCCGCGGGGCCGCCCGCGGCGAAGCCGTCCGTGTCCCGCAGCATGACCCGCACCGGGATGCGGACGGCGGCGCGGACGGCGGCGAAGGTCTCGCGGGCCGGGGTGAGTCCGTCGCGGGTCATGTCGGCGACCAGTTCGAGGCGGTCCGCCCCGCCGTCCTGCGCGGCGGACGCGTCCCGGGCGTCGAGGGCGATGACTTCGAGCAGGGGTCTGGCGAGCATTGGTCTAGACATATACCGGAGCCTGCCACATCGCCGGACACGGCGGGAGTACGCGTCCCACAATTGCCGTCATGGCCACGCCACAGAACCACCGCCCGGACCGCCATCCGGACCACGACGAGCTGCGCGAACGCTGGGCCGGCACCCTGCTGACCGTCCGCCGCCCGGACATCTCCCCCGACGAGGTGCCCTCCCCGTACGCCTACGCCGAGGACCTCCTCGCCCGCTGGGCCGAGCCCCACCGCCGCTACCACACCACCGGCCACCTGATCGCCGTCCTGGACCGGATCGAGCTGCTCGCCCCGCACTGCGACGGCCCCGGGGAGCTCGCCACCGCCACGCTGGCGGCCTGGTTCCACGACGCGGTCTACCGCCCGGACCGCTCCGCCAACGAGGAGCGCAGCGCCCGGCTCGCCGAGCGCGCCCTGGCCGAGGCGGGCGTACCGGCCGGGCGCGCCGCCGAGGTGGCCCGGCTGGTCCGCCTCACCGTCGGCCACGACCCGGCGCCCGGCGACCGGGCCGGCGAGGTGCTGTGCGACGCCGACCTGGCGGTCCTGGCCTCGGGCCCGCGGGAGTACGCGGCCTACGCCGCCGCCGTGCGCGAGGAGTACGCCTTCGTCCCCGACGACGCCTTCCGCGCCGGCCGCGCCGACGTGCTGCGGCACCTGCTGGCCCTGCCCGCCCTGTTCCGCACCCGCCACGGCCGGGACACCTGGGAGCGCACCGCGCGCCGCAACCTGACCACCGAGCTGGAGCTGCTGACCTCGGGCGCTGCGGACGCGGCGGAGTGAGCGGGCGCGGGGCGCGGCGCCGGACACCCCACGCGCCCCGCACACCGGGGGCGGCGCCCACCCGCGCCTCGCGCCGTGTTCGCGCGGCCACGCAGCACTCACGCCCCCGCCTCCCGCCTCCCCGCGGAACCGCACGGGGAACGAGCCCCGCCGCTCCAGCGGCCCGGGGCCGAACGCCCAACGGCCCGGCACCCGGACCCGGCGGCCCGCCGGCTCAGCGGTCCGGCCGGCAGCCGGTCCGGGCCTCGATCGCCCGCAGCACGGCCGCCATGTCCTCCCCGCCGTACCCCAGCTCCGCCGTCTCGGCGAAGAGGGTGTGGCAGACGTCCAGCAGCGGTGAGGCCACCCGGGCCGTCCGGGCCGCCTCGGCGATCAGCCGGTTGTTCTTGAGCACGTCCGCGATCGCGGCCTGGACGGAGAAGTCGCGCGCCAGCAGCTTGGGCGCCTTCATCCGGGAGACGGCGCTGGCCATCGGCCCGGCGTCGAGCACGTCCAGGAACAGCTCACGGTCCAGGCCGTGCCGGTCGGCGAAGTGGAAGGCCTCGGCGAGGCCGGTGACCGTGGTGATCAGGAACAGGTTCACCGCGAGCTTCGTCAGCAGCGCACCCGGGACCGGACCGCACTCGAACACCCGCCCGCACATCGGCGCGAGCAGCGGGCGTACGGCCGCCACCGCCCCGTCCTCCCCGGCCAGCATCGCCACCAGCCGCCCCTCCTCGGCGGGCACTCGGGAGCCGGAGACGGGCGCCTCGACGTAGTCGCCGCCCGCCGCGCGCACCTCGGCCGCCAGGGCGCGCGAGTACTCGGGGGAGGTCGTCCCCATGTGGACGACCGTGCGCCCGGCGACGCGCGCCGCGAAGCCCGGGGTGCCGCGGGCCAGCACGGCGTCCACAGCGTCGCCGTCGGCCAGCATCAGGAAGACGGTACGGGCCCGGGCGAAGACCTCGGCCGGGCCCGCCGCGACCTCCGCCCCGGCGGCGCGCAGCGGCTCGCTCCGGGCGGCGGTGCGGTTCCAGACGGTCAGCCGCTCCCCCGCCGCCCGCGCCGCCCCCGCCAGGTTGAGTGCCATGGGCTGTCCCATGACACCGAGCCCGATGAATCCCGCGCCCATTCCGCACCCCCGCTTCCCACGACTATGACGGCCGTCATAGTAGCGGTGTCCCGACGCCGCCACAGCCTGTCCGGGCGGCGTCTATAAGCTGACCGAAGCCCTGAGGCGGCAGCCGCCCGCCCGGTTCACCGATCGTCCGGAGGTCCGCCATGACGGGTACCGAGCGGGGGCCGCGCGAGCGGATGGTCTTCAGCGCGGCCCAGCTCATCCGGCGCGGCGGAGTCGCCGCGGCGGGCATGCGCGAGGTCGCCGCGCACGCGGAAGCGCCCCGCGGCTCGCTCCAGCACTACTTCCCCGGGGGCAAGGAACAACTGGTCAACGAGGCCGTGACCTGGGCGGGCCGCTACGCCGCGAAGCGCGTCGACCGGTTCCTCACCGAGCTCGACACGCCCTCCCCCGGCGCCCTGTTCGCCGCGATGGCCCGCCAGTGGACCGACGAGCTGGAGCGGACCGGATCGCTGCCCGGCTGCCCGGTCGCCGCCGCGACGGCGGACCACGCGGACACCACCGACTCCACCCGCGAGGCGGCCGCCGCCGCCTTCGCCGCCTGGACCGCCCCGCTGGCCCGGGCGCTGACGGAGCTGGGCGTACCGCGGGAGCGCGCCGAACCCCTGGCCACCGTGATGATCAGCGCCCTGGAGGGCGCCATCGTGATCGCCCGCGCCGAACGGGACCCCCGCGCCCTGACCACCGTCGTCCGCGAGCTCACCCCCCTGCTGGACGGCGCGGCCGCACGGTGACCCGCCGGCCCCACCACCCCCCGGAAAATGCGATGAACCCAACAGTCACCACAACCCGGAATGCCGCCCTCACCTGCGGTGTTGTCGGCTGACATGCCCAGACCCACCAAGCGCACGGCCCCCCGCATGCCGCTCGCCGTCTACGTCCTCGGCCTGTCCGTCTTCGCCCTCGGCACCTCGGAGTTCATGATCGCCGGGCTGCTCCAGCCGATGGCCCGCGACCTGGACGTGTCCATCCCGCAGGCCGGGCTGCTGGTGTCCGCCTTCGCCATCGGCATGGTGGTCGGGGCGCCGGTGCTGGCCGGGGCCACCCTGCGGCTGCCCCGCCGCACCACTCTCGTCGCGCTGCTGACCGTCTTCGGGCTCGGGCAGGTGGCCGGGGCACTGGCGCCGACGTACGAGGTGCTGTTCGTCTCCCGGGTGATCAGCGCGCTGGCCTGCGCCGGGTTCTGGGCCGTGGGCGCGGCGGTGGCCGTGTCGCTGGCGCCCGAGGGCGCCAAGGCGCGGGCGATGTCCGTGATGATCGGCGGGCTGAGCGTCGCCAACGTGCTGGGCGTACCCGCCGGGGCGTTCCTGGGGCAGCAGGCGGGCTGGCGGTCCGCGTTCTGGGCGGTGGCCGCCCTCTCCGCGATCGGGGTGGCCGGGGTGCTGACCCTCGTCCCCCGCTCCGGGCCGCCCACCGGCGCCGACCGGCCCGTGCTCCGCCGGGAGCTGCGGATCTACCGGCAGGGCCAGGTGTGGCTGACGGTGGTCCTCATCGCGCTCAACGCCGCCGCCACCTTCTGCCTCTTCTCCTACCTCTCTCCCCTCCTCACCGACACCGCGGGCCTGGACGAGAGCTGGGTGCCGACCGTGCTGGCACTGTTCGGGGTCGGCGCGCTGCTCGGCACCGCCATCGGCGGCCGGGTCGCCGATGGCCGCCTGTTCGGCACGATGTACACCGGCATCGCCGCCACCACCGCGGCCCTGGCCCTGCTGGCGCTCACCGCCCACATCCCGGCGGCGGCCGTCGCCCTCGCGGTGGCGCTCGGCGTGACGGCCTTCTTCACCGCCCCCGCGCTCAACGCCCGGATGTTCGAGGCCGCGGGCGCCGCCCCCACCCTGGCGGGCGCCACGAACACCTCGGCGTTCAACATCGGCAACACCATCGGACCCTGGGTGGGCGGCCTGGTCATCGGCGCGGGCCTGGGGTACAAGGGCGTCGCCTGGGCCGCCGCGCTGCTGTCCGCCGCGGCCGTCGGCACGACCTTCGCCGCCTCCCGGCAGTACCGTCGTACGGCCGCCTCCCGCAAGGCGGCCGGCCCGCCGCCCGAGGGCGCGCCCGCGCGGGCCGCCGGACCGGCGGCCTGACGGATGGTAGGCCCGGCGGATCCCGGGAACACGGCCCCTCCGGGAGGAGCCACCCCTCACCCGCCGACCACGGTCGGCGACCTCCGGCGCCGGAAGGACACACCCTGATGGACGTGCGCACCAGGAACAACGTCACCGTCACCGGCCGGGCCGACGGGCCGGTGCTGGTGCTGGCCCACGGCTTCGGCTGCGACCAGAACCTGTGGCGCCTGGTGGCGCCCGCCCTGGCCGAGGAGTTCACTGTGGTGCTGTTCGACTACGTCGGCTCCGGCCGCTCCGACCCGGCCGCCTGGAACCCCGAGCGCTACTCCTCGCTGGACGGGTACGCCGAGGACGTCCTGGAGATCCTCCACGAGCTGGACCTGCCCCCGGTGGTGTTCGTCGGGCACTCGGTCAGCTCCATGGCCGGGGTGCTGGCGGCGATACGCGAACCGGAGCGCTTCGCGAAACTGGTGCTGCTCACCCCCTCCCCCAGCTACCTCGACGACGGCGACTACCGGGGCGGCTTCAGCCGCGAGGACATCGACGAGCTGCTGGAGTCGCTGGACAGCAACTACCTGGGCTGGTCGGCGGCGATGGCACCGGTGATCATGGGCAACCCGGACCGGCCCGAACTGGGCGAGGAGCTGACCAACAGCTTCTGCCGCACCGATCCGGAGATGGCCCGGGTCTTCGCCCACACCACCTTCCTCTCCGACAACCGCGCGGACCTGTCGAAGGTGAGCGTGCCGACGCGGGCGATCCAGTGCGCGTCGGACGCGATCGCCCCGCCCGAGGTGGGCGAGTTCGTCCGGGACAGCATCCCCGGCTGCGAACTGGTCACCCTGGACGCCATCGGGCACTGCCCGCAGCTGAGCTCCCCCGAGGCCACCACCGAGGCGATCGCCTCCTTCGCCCGGACCCGGTGATGGGCGCCGCGGGACCCCGGCCCGGCCCCGGGAGAGACGGCGGCGGAAGCGGGAACTCCGACGACGCCGCCTTCTCCGCCCTCCTGGAGGACAGCGTGGAGGACCTGTACGAGAACGCACCGTGCGGCTACCTGTCCACCCTCATGGACGGGAAGATCGCCAGAATCAACGGCACCCTGCTGAACTGGCTGGGCCGCACCCGCGAGGAACTGGTCGGCCGCCGCACCTTCGCCGACCTGCTCACCGTCGGCGGACGGCTCTACCACGAGACCCACTTCGCCCCGCTGCTGCGCATGCAGGGCCACCTCGGCGGCATCGCCCTGGAGATGCGCACCGCCTCCGGCGAGCGGCTGCCGGTGCTGATCACCTCCACCGTCAAGACCTCCTCCGAGGGCCGCCCCCTGCTGATCCGCACCACCGTCTTCGACGCCCGCGACCGCCGCGCCTACGAGCAGGAGCTGCTGCGCGCCCGCCGGGCGGCCGAGGCCGAACGCGAGCACGCCGTACAGCTCGCCCGCACCCTCCAGCGCAGCCTGCTGCCCCCGGTACTGCCCGAGGTGCCGGGCACCGAGGTCGCCGCGCACTACCACACCGCCTCGGCGGACCAGGTCGGCGGCGACTTCTACGACCTGTTCCCGCTGGCCGACGGCCGGTGGGGGTTCTTCCTGGGCGACGTTTCCGGCAAGGGCGCCGAGGCGGCGATCGTGACCTCCCTGACCCGCTACACCCTGCGCGCCGCCGCCGTCCACGACCCCGACCCGGCCAGGGTGCTGACCGCCCTCAACACCCTCCTGCTCCACCAGAACGACTCCAGCCACGACCCGCGCCACTGCACCGTCGTCCACGGGGTGCTCACCCCCGGCGAGCACGGCTGCTCCCTCACCCTGGCCTCCGGCGGCCACCCGCCGGCCCTGCTGCTGCGCGCCGACGGCACCGCCGACTACCTGTACACCCCCGGCGGGCAGCTCGTCGGTGTGCTGCCTCAGGCACGCTTCACCACCGCCGAGACCCGGCTGCGCCCCGGCGACACCCTGCTCCTCTACACCGACGGGCTGACCGAGGCCCGCACCGACGAGGACCGCACCTCCCAGGACTACCACCGCCGCGGGGGGCGCTACGGCGAGGAGGCCCTGCTCGACTTCGCCGGGAAGCTGGCCCCGGCGGGGGCGTCCGCCGCCGTCGCGGCGGTCACCCGGCTGCTGGACGGTTTCGGCGAGGGCCTGGACGACGACACGGCTCTGCTGGCCCTGGGCGTCCCCACCTCCGGTGACGCGCCCCACGGCGCCCGCCGCCGCCGCGGCGCGGGGCGGCCCGTCCGGACGGGGTGAGCGGTGCCCGGGGCGGGCACGGGGGTGCGGGCCCGGGCTGCGCCCGGGTGCGGGTGGGGTGCGTGCTGGGGTCGGGGCCGGTCCGGGGCGACCATTCCGGACGGTACGATTTACGGCCGCTGACGTGCCACGTTTCCTCGCCCGCTCATTGGCCGCAAATCGCGCCCCTGGCCTTCGGCATGGGGGACCCCAGAGTGTCCGGAACGGCCGCCCCTCCCCGTCCCCTCCCGCCGTCCCCGGCTGCCTGAAGTGCGCCGCTGCCCGAACCTCACATGCCTCCCGTGACCTGCGGCACCGGCCGCAGCGACAACTCCCACAGACACCCGGCGCTCGTGTGGCTGTAGACCACCGCCCGGCCCGCACACAGCAGCCGCCGCGTGGAGCCGGTGCCCGCCTCGTGCGCCCAGGTGAGGAACCGCGCGGCGGCCTCCGGCCCCAGACTCGCCGCGATCCGCACCGCCCGCTCCCCCACCCGCGGCGAGAAGCAGCCCCCCAGATGGCACACGCCCGGCCCAGGCACCCCGCAGTAGGCGACGACCTCCGCCCGATACGCCACCGGTCCACTCACCCCTCCCCCACCGGGCCGGACAGCAGCACGGTGAACCACACCCACTTACCACCCGGCACACACGTGCAGCCCAGCCCGCCGGCCACCTCCCGCAGCAACCACAACCCCCACCCCCGCTCCGCATCCCACTCCGGCACCCTCACCTCCGGCACCCGCGCACAGCGGTCGAAGACCCGCACCAACGCCGTGCCCCGCCCCTGGCGCACCTCCAGCCGACACCGCCGGTCCGCCACATGCCGGCACACGTTCGCCAGCAACTCCGAAACCCCCAGCCGCGCCACCTCCACCGCCGACCGGCCCCCACCCATGGCCCGCACCACCACCGCGACCTCCCGCCACCACACCTCGATCTCCCA
>NZ_PGGW01000038.1 GCF_002794255.1 Streptomyces carminius | reverse complement strand
CCGGAGCTGTCCGCCACCCGCGTCCTCATCCTGACGACGTTCGAGACCGAGGACTACGTCGCCCAGGCGCTGCGCGCCGGCGCCAGCGGATTCCTCGGCAAGGACGTCACCACCGACACCCTGCTGGCCGGCCTGCGCACGGTGGCCTCCGGCGAGGCCCTCCTGTCCCCCACCGCGACCCGCACCCTCATCGCGAACTTCCTCGTGACACCCGCCCCCGGCGCACAGCCCGTGTCCGCACAGCACCTGTCGGAACTCACCGCTCGCGAACGCGAGACGATGGCCATGGCCGCCGAGGGCAAGTCCAACACCGAGATCGCCGAGACACTCACCCTCAGCCCGCTGACCGTACGCACCCACATCTACCGGGCGATGGCGAAGCTGGGCGCCCGCGACCGCGCCCAACTGGTCGTCATCGCCTACCAGACAGGGCTGGTGCAGGTGACCCCGCTCACGCCCTGACCGCGCACCGGCATCCCGGACGGACACCGGGCGGGCGAGTCCCGAGACGGCGCACACGCTCGGGAAGCCGACCCCGGCCCTCCCGGTCCGGAACCGCTTTTCAGCCGCCCCCGGCACGCGGCCACGTACGGCGGGCGCGAAGTGCCCGGAGAATCTGCGCAGGAATGCCACACACGCTGCACGTACCTTTTCGAACGCCCCGATAGCCTTGCTGGCCGTTCACGCAGGTACGGACGTGACCAGGCCGTGGCCCGGGCAGGCCGACGGTGAAGCCGACCCAGGAAGACCGCAGATGGACTACTGCTCCTCGTGCCGCCGCCATCTCGACGGGGCCCTGGTGTGTCCCGGGTGCGCCGCCTACGCACCGGACATCGCCCCGCGTATCACCGACAGCGGCATCCTCCCGGCCCGGCCCGCCGCCTCTGCGGTGAAGGACGACGCGTCGGGCGAGACGGGGGCGCGGGGGGCCACGGCGCCGGCCGCCCGGCGCGACGGCCCGCCGCGTGAGGAGGCACTGCCCGGGGCCGGCGGGGAGGAGGGCCCTCCCCCCGGAACATCCGGCGGCGTCGGGGGAGCACCCCCTGCCCGGCAGGGCCCTACGGTGTGTCGAGGCCTGCCGCCCCGGTGGAAGAAGACCCGGCGCCGGGCCGTGGTCGCCACCGCCGTCGCACTCGTCGGAGGCGGCCTGGCCGTCGCGACGGTGGAACGGCCCTCCACCGGCCGGGTGCAGGCGGCGGCGCCGGACGACGGCATGGACACCGCGAAGGCGCGGGCAACGGAGGAGACGCTCCGGCCCGCCCGCCCCGTCTCCCCCGCACCGTCACCGTCACCGACGGCCGGTACCCCGCGCCGGGGACCTCTGGTGGTGGCGCCCCGTGCGCAGTGGGGTATGGGGGACGTCCTCATGCCGGATCCCGCGGTCTCCCCGCACCCGGCGACCACGACGGCTCCTCCGTCGGGAGCCGTGCCATCAACCCCCGGCGCGACGACTCCCGACGGCTCCGGTACGGCCCCGGAGCAGCCGTCCGCTCCCGGGGCCGACGGCACCGCGGCCCCGGGAGCCTCGCGGTCTGCCTCCCCGCCGGGGCCGACGTCGCCACCGGCGGAGATCTGCCTGTTCGCCCTGTGCCTGGGCTGATTCGCACGGCACCACGCGGTCCACGGGCGAGGATCCTCCACCTGTGGACCGCCCGCCGCCGGGAACGTGACGTCAAGACGCAGGGCACCGAACACCGCGCCCGGTCGGCGGTGAGCGCGTGCCGGGGCCCGTCCGCACGGAGGCCGGCACGCTGTGGTCCGGAGGGCCGCCACTGCCGGCGGCTCGGGACCGGCGAAGGAGTCGTCCTCGAACAGCGCGCGGCTCCGGCCGGTTGCGCCCCGTATCGCCGGGCACCGCAGCCGGCCGGGCCCGCGCGGCCGGACCGTCACGTCGATCCGGGTCACGGCCTGCGGGACGGTGGACGAGCCCGGGGCCGGATCACCGGTCGGCGCCTGTCGCCTGGCGCGCGGCCGGGGCCGCCTCGTGACGCTTGCCGGTGCCCAGCGCGTGCAGGATCTCCTCCGCGCTCTGCCTGGCGTCGCCGAAGAGCATGGCACTGTTCTCACGGAAGAACAGCGGGTTCTGCACGCCCGCGTAGCCGGAGGCCATGGACCGCTTGAAGACGACGACCTGTCCGGCCTCCCAGACCCGCAGCACCGGCATGCCGGCGATCGGACTGTCCGGGTCCTCCGTCGCGGCCGGGTTGACGGTGTCGTTCGCCCCGATGACCAGCACGACCGAGGTGTCGGCGAAGTCGTCGTTGATCTCGTCCATCTCCAGGACGATGTCGTAGGGCACCTTCGCCTCGGCCAGCAGCACGTTCATGTGCCCGGGCAGACGGCCGGCGACGGGGTGGACACCGAAGCGGACCTCCACGCCCCGCTCGCGCAGCCGCCGCGCCAGCTCCGCGACCGGATGCTGGGCCTGGGCGACGGCCATGCCGTAGCCGGGGGTGATGACCACCGAGCGGGCCCGGGCGAGCATCCCGGCCACCTCCGCGGCGCGCACCTCGCGGTACTCACCCCGCGCCTCCCCACCACCGGCCGGCGCCTCGACGCCGAAACCGCCCGCGATGACGGAGAGGAAGGAGCGGTTCATCGCCTTGCACATGATGTAGGACAGGTAGGCGCCGGAGGAGCCGACGAGCGCGCCCGTGACGATGAGCAGGTTGTTGTCGAGCAGGAAGCCGGCCGCGGCCGCCGCCCAGCCCGAGTAGCTGTTCAGCATGGAGACGACGACGGGCATGTCGCCGCCGCCGATCGAGGCGACCAGGTGCCAGCCCAGCGCCAGCGCGAGCACGGTCACCGCGATCATCAGCGGCAGGCTCGGGCTGATCGTGAACCAGGCGGTCAGTGCGGCGAAGGCGCCGAGCGCGCCGAGGTTCAGCGCGTTCCTGCCCGGCAGCGCCAGCGGGCGGGAGTCGATCCGTGCCGAGAGTTTCAGGAACGCGACGATCGAGCCGGTGAAGGTGACCGCGCCGATGAAGACGCCGATGGACACCTCGGCGCGGTGGATGCCCAGCAGGCCGGCGCCGATCCGGGCCTGCGCCGTGCCGTGCGCCTCCACCTCCAGGTAGCTGTTCCAGCCCACCAGTACCGCGGCCAGGCCGACGAAGCTGTGCAGCATCGCGATCAGTTCGGGCATCTGCGTCATCTCGACCCGGCGGGCCCGCCACAGGCCGATCACCGCACCGAGTGCCATGGCCGACACGATCAGCGCCACCGCGCCGGCGGTGATACTGCGCGCCGCCACCACAACCGTGGCGGCCAGCGCGAGGGCCATGCCGGCGATGCCGTAGACGATGCCGGCACGGGAGGTGCGGTGCTGGGACAGGCCGGCCAGGCTGAGGACGAACAGCAGGGCGGCGACCAGGTCGGCCGCGTGGGAGGCCGTCATGGGGGTCATCTCGGCTCAACCTTTCGAGAACATGGACAGCATGCGGCGGGTGACGGCGAAGCCTCCGAAGATGTTGACGCTCGTCAGCAGGATCGCCGCGAAGGACAGCGCGGTGACGATCCGGCTGCCGTGCCCGATCTGCAGCAGGGCGCCGATCACGACGATCCCGGAGATCGCGTTGGTCACCGACATCAGCGGCGTGTGCAGCGCGTGGTGCACCTTTCCGATGACGTAGTAGCCGATCACCACCGCCAGCGTGAACACCGTGAAGTTCTCCGCGAGCTGCGCGGGGGCGAAGGCCACCAGCCCGAACACCGCGGCCATGCCGAGCGTGATCAGCCCGAAGCGTCCCGCGGGCGCCGGCCCGGGCCGTTCGGGCCGTTCGGGTTCCGGGGCGGCGGGCGCGGCCGCGGGTTGCTCGGCAGGCACGGCGGAGACCGCGACGGGCGGCGGCGGCCAGGTGACCTCGCCGTCGCGCACCACGGTCACGGCCCGCTGCACGGCGTCGTCGAAGTCGATCGCCAGCCGCCCGTCCCCGCCGGGTGTGAGCAGCTTGACCAGGTTCGCCAGATTGGTGCCGAACAGCTGCGAGGCCTGTGCGGGCAGCCGGGAGGCGAGGTCGGTGTGGCCGATGATGGTGACGCCGTTGCCGGTGACCACCACGCGCCCCGGCACGGTGCCCTCGACGTTGCCGCCCTGGGCGGCGGCCATGTCGACGATGACACTGCCCGGTTTCATGACGGCCACGTCTCCCGCCGTCAGCAGGCGCGGTGCCGGCCGGCCCGGGATCAGCGCGGTGGTGATCACGACGTCCACGTCCCCGGCCTGCTCGCGGTAGAGCTCGGCCGCGGCACGGTCGTAGTCGGCGGAGGTCGCCCTGGCGTAGCCGTCGGTGCCCGCCTCCTGTGCGACGCGCACCGGGAGGTACTCGCCGCCCAGCGACTTCACCTGGTCGGCGACCTCCGGCCGCGGATCGGTGGCGCGCACGATCGCGCCGAGGCTGGAGGCGGCGCCGATCGCCGCCAGACCGGCCACACCCGCTCCGGCCACCAGCACCTTCGCCGGCGGCACCTTACCCGCCGCGGTGACCTGGCCGGTGAAGAACCGTCCGAAGACGTGGGCGGCCTCGATGACCGCCCGGTAGCCGGCGATGTTCGCCATCGAGGACAGCACGTCCATCGACTGCGCACGCGAGATGCGCGGCACCGCGTCCAGCGCCAGGGCGGTCACACCGGCGTCGGCGAGCGCCCGGAGCAGTCCGGGTCTCTGTGCCGGGGACAGCAGGGCGACCACGGTCGCGCCCTCACGCAGCCGGGTGATCTCCGCGTCGGAGGGGGCGTTCACCTTCAACACGACATCCGCGTCCCAGGCCGTGCCGATCTCCGCGCCGGCATCGAGGTAGGCCTGGTCGGCGAAACCGGAGGCCTCGCCGGCCCCTGATGCGACGACGACCTCGTAGCCGAGGCCCAGCAGCAGCCGTACCGTCGCCGGGGTCGCCGCGACCCGCGTCTCCTCGGAAGCCGACTCGGCCACTACGCCGATGCGCTGGGGTGGGTGGTGCGCAAGCTGGTGTACAGACATCTCTCGGGTTCTCTCCTCGCAGGAGCGGCTGACAGGGGTCCGCGACGGGGGTGTCCATCGGGCTCGTGCGTTCCCCGTGAACGCGGACCGTGGGAACCTACCCGCCACAGCCGCCCGGGCCGATGGGGCACGGCCGTGGTTGTGTCTCACCGCGCGGTCGCCGCGCCGCTTCCGCCCGCAGCGCGCCGCACCGCACCGCACCGCACCGCACCGGCACGGTCCGCCGTTCCGCTGACCGGCGGGAGCGGCTGAACGCGGCTTGTTCCGTACCCTTGCGGCATGCGCGTGCGTCCCACACTGAGCTGGACCCCCACCGAGGACCTGCCGCCGGGCACCACGGATCCGGGGCCGGTCGCCGACGCGCTCCGTACCGGCGGCGTGCTGGTGCTCAGCGGAGCGGGCATCTCCACGGAGTCGGGCATCCCCGACTACCGGGGCGAGGGCGGGAGCCTGGGGCGGCACACCCCGATGACCTACCAGGAGTTCACCGCCGACCCGCGGGCCCGGCGCCGGTACTGGGCGCGCAGCCACCTGGGCTGGCGCACCTTCGGCCGCGCCCGCCCCAACGCCGGGCACCTGGCCGTGGCCGCGTTCGGGCGGCACGGTCTGCTCTCGGGTGTGATCACCCAGAACGTCGACAGCCTGCACCAGGCCGCCGGCAGCGAGGATGTCGTGGAACTCCACGGAAGCCTGAGCCGGGTGGTCTGCCTCTCCTGCGGTGCCTCCAGCCCGCGCGGCGAACTCGCCCGGCGGCTGGCAAAGGCCAATGCGGACTTCGAGCCGGTGGCCGCGGGAATCAACCCGGACGGTGACGCCGACCTCACCGACGAACAGGTCGGGGACTTCCGCGTGGTGCCCTGCACGATCTGCGGCGGCATCCTCAAACCGGACGTGGTGTTCTTCGGCGAGGCCGTCCCGCCACAGCGGGTCGAGCACTGCCGCACGCTGGTCCGTCAGGCGGCCTCCTTGCTGGTCCTGGGCTCCTCGCTGACGGTGATGTCCGGACTCCGGTTCGTCCGCCAGGCAGCCCGGGCGGGGAAGCCGGTGCTGATCGTCAACCGGGACCCGACCCGGGGCGACCGGCACGCTCTCACCCGGGTCGCGCTCCCCTTGGGGGCGACCCTCACCACCGTGGCCGGCCGGCTGGACATCCCCGTCGACGGCCGGGCGACGGGCCGGGTGGGACGGTGACGGTGGTGGGGCACCGCCGGGGTTCACCGCGCCGGCTCTCCGCACCGGTTTGTCCCGCTGGAATTCCGGTCCGCGGCAGCAACCGCGGGACGAACGGGAAGCCGACCGGTCCGGGGGCGTGTCCGGCCCTGGCGGTGGCGGGCGGGCGGCCGTCGGCCGGTCCTCGGTGACTGCCGGAGGTCACCGGACACGGCCGCCCCGGTTCCCGTCCGTCCTCACGGATCTCCGCTTGCGCGTCGTTCCGGTGAGGAGAGAGAACCGGAGGAGTCCCGGCCCTCTCCCCCACAGGGGGCAGGTGCGGCCCGGCGGCACCCGGTGGGCACTGATCCGCGCGCGGCCTGTGTGCCCCGGGCGTTGTGTTCAGTCGGTGCCGAACTCCATCGCGGCGCGGTCGAGCAGCTCCTCGTCGCCGGAGACCTCACCGCGTGAGGCGATGGCCTCGGCACCGCCCTGCGGCATCGCGCCGATCAGCCCGGTCGAGGCCGCCTGGGCGGCGCCGACGAGCGCGGCCTGGCCGGTGCCGACCATGCCCATGCCCGCGTACTGCTCGAGCCTGGCGCGCGAGTCGGCGATGTCGAGGTTGCGCATGGTGAGCTGGCCGATCCGGTCCACCGGGCCGAAGGCCGAGTCCTCGGTGCGCTCCATCGACAGCTTGTCCGGGTGGTAGCTGAAGGCCGGGCCGGTGGTGTCGAGGATGGAGTAGTCCTCACCGCGCCGCAGCCGCAGCGTCACCTCGCCGGTGACCGCCGAGCCGACCCAGCGCTGCAGCGACTCACGCACCATCAGCGCCTGCGGGTCGAGCCAGCGGCCCTCGTACATCAGCCGGCCCAGGCGCCGCCCCTCGTTGTGGTACTGGGCGAGGGTGTCCTCGTTGTGGATCGCGTTGACGAGGCGTTCGTACGCCGTGTGCAGCAGCGCCATGCCGGGTGCCTCGTAGATGCCGCGGCTCTTGGCCTCGATGATCCGGTTCTCGATCTGGTCGGACATGCCCATGCCGTGGCGGCCGCCGATCGCGTTCGCCTCCATCACCAGGTCGACCGGGGAGGTGAACTCCTTGCCGTTGATCGTCACCGGCCGGCCCTGGTCGAAGCCGATCGTCACGTCCTCGGCGGGGATCTCCACCCCGGGGTCCCAGAACCGTACGCCCATGATCGGTTCCACGGCCTCGACGCCCGTGTCCAGGTGCTCCAGGGTCTTGGCCTCGTGGGTGGCGCCCCAGATGTTGGCGTCGGTCGAGTACGCCTTCTCGGTGCTGTCGCGGTAGGGCAGTCCGTGGGCGAGCAGCCACTCCGACATCTCCTTGCGGCCGCCGAGTTCGGAGACGAAGTCCGCGTCCAGCCAGGGCTTGTAGATGCGCAGGTGGGGGTTGGCGAGCAGGCCGTAGCGGTAGAACCGCTCGATGTCGTTGCCCTTGAACGTCGAACCGTCGCCCCAGATCTGCACGTCGTCCTCGAGCATCGCCCGGACCAGCAGGGTGCCGGTGACGGCGCGGCCGAGCGGCGTGGTGTTGAAATAGGCGCGTCCGCCCGAGCGGATGTGGAAGGCGCCGCAGGCGAGCGCGGCGAGACCCTCCTCGACCAGGGCCGCACGGCAGTCGACCAGGCGCGCGATCTCGGCGCCGTACGTCTTCGCGCGGCCCGGCACCGAGGCGATGTCGGGCTCGTCGTACTGGCCGATGTCGGCGGTGTAGGTGCACGGGACGGCGCCCTTGTCGCGCATCCAGGCGACGGCGACCGAGGTGTCGAGGCCGCCGGAGAAGGCGATGCCGACACGCTCGCCGGTGGGCAGTGAGGTGAGAACCTTGGACATGGGAAGAGTATGCGCCAGACTGCATGATCATTCAAAGTCCCGGCCGGTTCTCCCGGTCATTCGACCACGGCCCGCCCGGGAGCCCGCCCGCCCTCCGGCGGCGCGACGGGGCCCGCAGGGCAGCCGGCACCGCGCTCGACGACGCGGAGCACCGGACACTCCGGGCGACACGAACGGACCCACCCGCCGCCGCAGCCGGAGGAGGACAGGGAGCGCCGCCATGTCGCGGCCGCGGCCCGCCCTGTCCGGGCCGCACCGACGCGCTCCGCGCCGGACAGGGCGGTGGAATACCGCCGGACGGCGCCGCGGGAAACCGAACTCGGCGATCCGCCGTCGAATTCCATTCGACACTTCATTCAGTGGTCGAAGTTGATGGCGGAACGTCTCGTTCTTCCCCGAAGTCCACATCGACAAGCCGCAGGATTTACCGGTTTCCCGGCGAATCCCTTGCGCCGCCGGTGTGTCGCTGTCAGCATCACGGCGAAGCGGCGCCCGAACACGCGGCTCCAGCGGGCCGCGATCGCTCTCCAGCTCTTTCCTCCCGCCGCGGTCCGCAGTCACAAGGAGCGCCATGTCCGGTTTACGGGACCACATGAGAACGATTCGACGGGGATTCCGCATGCCGGCGATCGGCGTCGTCACGCTGCTCGCCGGACTGAGCCTGGCGGTCCCCGGCACCGCCGGGGCGGCCGTCCCGGTTGCCCCCTCCACCACCACACACGGCACCCCGGCCCCGGCCCCGGACGGCGCGATGGCGCAGGTCGCCGCGATGCAGCCCGGGTGGAACCTGGGCAACTCCCTCGACGCCACCGGCGAAGACGAGACCTCGTGGGGCAATCCGCGCGTCACCGAGGCGCTTCTCGACAACATCAGAGCCCAGGGGTTCAACAGCGTCCGCATCCCGGTGACCTGGGGCCGGCACCAGGGGCCGGCCCCGGACCACACCATCGACCCGGCCCACCTGGACCGTGTCAGGGAAGTGGTCGACTGGGCGCTCGCGGACGGCTTCCACGTGATGATCGACGTGCATCACGACTCCTGGCAGTGGATCGCGGACATGCCGGCCGACCGCGCCGGGGTGCTCGCCCGCTACGACGCCACCTGGCGGCAGGTGGCCGCCGCGTTCCGGGACTCCTCGCCCCGGCTCGTCTTCGAGAGCGTCAACGAGCCGCAGTTCACCGGCGGCGCCGACGACGCCCGGAACGCGGAGTTGCTGAACGAGCTCAACACCTCGTTCCACCGCATCGTGCGCGGCTCCGGCGGCAACAACACGACCCGGCTCCTCGTCCTGCCCACCCTGCACACCTCGGCCGATCAGGCGCGGCTGGACGAACTGACCGCCACCTTCGACACCCTCGGCGACCCCAATCTCGCCGCGACGGTGCACTACTACGGCTACTGGCCGTTCAGCGTGAACGTCGCGGGCGGGACGCGTTTCGACGCCACTGCTCAGAAGGACCTGACCGACACGTTCGACCGCGTCCACAACACCTTCGTGGCCCGGGGAATCCCGGTGATCCTCGGCGAATACGGCCTCCTGGGATTCGACCGGCACACCGGTACCATCCAGCAGGGTGAGAAACTGAAGTTCTTCGAGTCCCTGGGCCACCACGCCCGCATCCGGCAGCTCACCACCATGCTGTGGGACAACGGCCAGCACTTCCAGCGCACCGGTTTCCGGTGGAACGATCCGGAGCTGTTCGCGCAGATCGAGTCCAGTTGGACGACCCGGTCCGGCACGGCCTCCTCCGACCAGGTGTTCAGCGCCCGCGCGGCGGCCGTCACCGACAAGACGCTCACCCTGAACCTCAACGGCACCTCGTTCACGGGGCTGCGCCACGGCGCCGGCGACCTGGTACGCGGCACGGACTACACCGTCCAGGACGACCGGCTCACGATCACCGCCTCCGCGCTCACCCGGCTGAGCGGATCACGGGCCTACGGGACCAACGCGGTGCTGCACGCGCGGTTCTCGCACGGCGTCCCCTGGCGGATCGACCTGGTCACCCACGACACACCGGTCCTGCGGAGCGCCACCGGAACGACCGACTCCTTCGCCGTCCCCACCGACTTCCGCGGTGACAGACTCGCCACGATGGAGGCCACCTACGCCGACGGCACCAACGCCGGCCCGCACGGCTGGACGCCTTACAAGGAGTACGACCGCGCGTTCGCGCCCGACTACGCCGCCGGCGTCACCACCCTGACCCCCGACTTCTTCGCCGAGGTCGAGGACGGCGCCCCGGTGACGCTCACCTTCCACTACTGGAGCGGGACGACGGTGACCTACCACGTCACCAGGTCCGGTACCTCGGTCACCGGCACCGCCGCCTGACCGGCGCCACCGTCGGACAGCCGGAGTGTCCGGGCCCGCCGGGCCCGGACACTCCGGCTGTTTCTGTTCCCCGGCCCGGTCGTGCCGAGGGCCGGGGACCGGGGGGGCCGGGTGGTCAGGTGCGGACGGCGGGATTGTCCCAGCGGTAGAAGCACCGGGCCATGGCGTCCTTCGGGCCGCGCCAGGTGGCCGGGTCGTAGGGTCTGACGCAGGAGGACAACTGGTCGCTGACCGCGCGGAACTCGGGATGGCGGGCCACGCGGGCGATGGCCGGGGCAGGATCCCGGTCACTTTCGATCAGGTGCAGGTAGAGGTCGTCACCGAAGTGGAAGAGACGGCGGCGGGTCACGCCGACCAGTTGGGGCAGTTCTCCCCGGTCGGAAGTGGCGAAGATCCTGGCGACGTCGGGTGCGGTCCCCGGTTCCAGCCGGGCGACGATCAGGGCGTGGTGCACGGAAGGGTGCCCTTTCCCGGCTGGTCGGCCGCCGCCGCGGCGGTGCGGCGTTCACGGGCGGCCTGTTCGACGCGGTCACGGATGAGGGCCAACTGGACGCGGGAGTTGCGGTTGATGTTGCCGGTCATCCAGGCGTCGTCGACGGGGGCGTCGGGTTTCATCGCGAAGTCCTGCACCCACCGCATCCGCACTCCCCGGGGGGTGTCGGTGTAGGTCCAGTGGATGTCCATGTGCGCGAAGGGCCCGGTCTCGACGCGCCGGGCCCGTACGGTGAGGGCGTCGCGGTCGGCGGTGCGTTCGGACACCCAGCTCCAGACGGTGCCGTCGTCGTCCGGGTGCATGGTCAGGCGGAAGGTGACGGTGTCGCCGTCGCGGGAGAGGATCTCGGCGGACGCGTACTCGCTGAACAGGTCCGGCCAGTTCTCGACGTCGTTGGTCATCTCCCACACCAGGTCCAGCGGTGCGGCGATGGTGATCTCGTTCTCGGTGTGTCCGGGCATGTCACACCCCCGCCGCGAGCGCGGTGTTGACACAGTCGAGGAACTCCCGCGGGGTCTCGCACCGCTCGGCGTCGACCGGCAGGTTCCGGGCGTGGCGTTTCTCCAGTTCGCCGACGATGCCCAGCAAGCCCAGCGAGTCCAGGCCGAAGACGCCGAAGGCGGTGTCGGCGCGGGCCGCCAGATCACCGGGATCGACGGTGACTCCCGCGGTCTGCTTCATCAGCGCGGCCAGTTCCGGTACGGTCACCCGGCCGGTTGCCTGGGTGGTCATGGGTGGCTCCTTCCAGAGGGGATCGGTGAGGGGTCAGCGGGACGGTCCGGCGGGGCGGCGCAGCACGAGGGCGGCGTTGGTGCCCATCAGTCCCCGGCTGAGGACCAGGGCGCTGCGCAAGGCGGCGGGCCGGGCCCGGCCGGTGACCAGGTCCAGATCGCAGCGGACGTCGCCGGCGTCGGGGGTGGGGGGGACGACGCCGTGTTCGAGGGCCAGGACGGCGGCTGCGGCGTCCAGGGCGGAGGCGGCGCAGTAGGCCCGGCCGGTCCCGGCCTTCGGCGCGGTGACCGGTACCCGCGCGGCATGCGGGCCGAGGGCGTCGGTGACGGCGCCGGCTTCGGCCCGGTCCGCCGCCGGGGTGCCCAGGGCGTCGGCGAAGACCACGTCGACCTCCTCCGGGGCGCAGCCGGCCTCGGCCAGCGCGCCTCCGATCGCGCGGGCCAGGCCCGCGCGGGAGTCCTCCCACCGGCCGGCCCCGGTGAAGGTAGTGGCGTGCCCGGCGAGGACGGCACGCACGGTGGCACCGCGCCGCTCGGCGGTCGCCTGGTCCTCCACCACGAACATGGCGCCCCCCTCGGCGGGGGCGAAGCCGCAGGCCGTGGAGGTGAAGGGGCGGTAGGCACGGCCGGGGTCGTCCTCGGTGCTGATGCCCGGATAGCCCAGCTGGCAGACCATCGAGTACGGGGCCAGGGGGGCCTCGGTCGCCCCGGCCAGGACGGCGGTGGTGCCGCGGGCGACGGTGCGGGCGGCGTGCGCCAGCGCCTCCAGGCCGCCGGTCTCGTCGCCGGCCACCACCGCGCAGGGCCCCTTGAAGCCGCCGCGGATGGAGAGCTGGCCGGTGCTGGCGGCGTAGAACCAGGCGATGGACTGGTAGGGCCCCACGTACCGGGAGCCCTGCCCCCACAGTTTCTGCAGTTCGCGCTGTCCGAACTCGCCGCCGCCGGATCCGGCGGCGGTGACCACCCCGGCGTCGTAGGGAGAGGCGAGGTCGGCGGGGGCCAGTCGGGCGTCCTCCAGCGCCCAGGCCGCCGCGGCCAGCGCGAAGTGGGTGAACCGGTCGGTCTGCACCAGGAAGGCGGGCTCCACCGCGGTCTCCGGGTCGAAGCCGTTCACCTGGCCGGCCACCCGCACCGGCAGATGGGTACAGCCCTCCCGGGTGATCCGTTCCAGGGCCACCGCGCCGTCCGCGGTGTTCTTCCAGAACGTCTCCGTCCCGATGCCGCCGGGCGCCACCACGCCGACACCGGTGACGACCGCGCGCCGCGCGGCCCGGCGGGGGGTCACCGTGTTCCCCCGCGGGGCAGGGTGAGGACGACGGCGGACTGGAAGCCGCCGAAGCCGCTGCCGACCGACAGCACGCTGCGCAGCCGGTGTTCGCGGGCCTGGCGGGGCACGTAGTCCAGGTCGCACTCGGGGTCGGGGGTGGTGTAGTTCGCCGTCGGGGGAACCGTCTGGTGGGTCAGGGCGAGCACACAGGCGGCGAGTTCGATGGAGCCGATGGCGCCCAGGGAGTGCCCGACCATGGACTTGATCGAACTCATCGGTGTCCGGTGGGCATGGGCGCCGAGGGAACGTTTCACCGCCGCGGTCTCGTGGCGGTCGTTCTGCCGGGTGCCCGAGCCGTGGGCGTTGACGTAGTCGACGTCCGAACCGTTCAGGCGGGCCGCCGCCAGGGCGGCGTCGATGGCGCGGGCCATCTCCAGGCCCTCCCGGGTCAGGCCGGTCATGTGGTACGCGTTGCCGAAGGTGGCGTAACCGGCGATCTCGGCGTACACCCGCGCACCGCGGGCCCGGGCGTGCCCGGCCTCCTCCAGCACCAGGACCGCGCCGCCCTCCCCCATCACGAACCCGTCCCGGTCCGCGTCGAAGGGCCGGGAGGCGTGCGCGGGATCGTCGTTGTTGGGGGAGGTGGCCCTGATCGCGTCGAAGCAGGCCATGGAGATCGGGGAGATCGGCGAGTCGGAGGCACCGGCGAGGCAGATGTCCGCGCGGCCCTCGGTGATGGCGTGGAAGGCGTGGCCGACGGCGTCCAGGCCCGAGGTGCAGCCGGTGGAGACCGCCTGCACCGGGCCGCGGGCCCCCGCCTGTTCGGCGACGGCCGAGGCGAGGGTGGCGGGGGTGAAGGCCCGGTGCAGGTGGGGCCCGGCCCGGCGGTGGTCCACGTCCCAGCGCCGGCCGCGGTCGCTGACGGCCACGTAGTCGTGTTCCAGCCGGGTGGTGCCGCCCACCGCGGTCCCCAGGAACACACCCGTCCGCCACGGGTCCTCCCGGCCCGGCTCCAGTCCGGCGTCGGCGATCGCCTCGGCGGCGGCCACCAGCGCGAACTGCACGTACCGGTCGCAGCTTCGGCTCTGCTGCTCGGTCAGACCGTGCGCGAGCGGGTCGAAGTCGCACTCGGCCGCGATCTGCGACCGCAGACCCGCCGGGTCGAACAGGGTGATGCGCCGGGTGGCTGTCCGGCCGGCGGCCAGCAGTTCCCAGAACGCGTCCGCGCCGATCCCGCCCGGAGCCACCACACCGATGCCGGTGACGGCCACGCAACGGGTCACGCCACCACTCCGGACGGTTCGGCCGTCGGCTCGGCGGGGGTCTCCTCGGTGTCGACGTGCCCGAGCTCGGGCCGCGGGGCCAGCGGCCCCAGGTGGAACACCAGCCGGGCCTGCGTGCTGCCGGTGTTGCGGAAACGGTGCCGCACACGAGCCGGGATGAACACTCCCTGGTCAGGTCCCAGAACGTGCGGGACACCGTCCAGGTCCACCTCCAGGTCACCGGCGACGACGTAGACGAACTCCTCGGAGTACGGGTGGTAGTGCTCCCCGATCCGGTCTCCCGGATCCACGGTGGCCAGTCCCATGAAACCGCTGGTGGCACCGGCCGTGGTGGGGGTGAGCAGCGCTCGTAGGTCACCGCCGCGGCGGCGGTTGGGCGGAATCCGGTCGAGGGCCACGATGCGGGGGCCTTGCTCGGTCACGATCGATCACTCCCAGTGGGTGAGGAAGGGTGGCGGGAAACGGCGGACGAGGCGGAGTGCCGGGCACCGGCCGGGCGGCTGTCCGCGGCCTTCGGTGTTCACAGGCCGGGGGCTCTGCGGTCGGCCAGGAGCCGCATGCCGGAGCGTGCGAGCAGACGCAGGAGCCGGTTCTCGACGGCCGGGGGGTGTGCGGCGGCCGGGTCGCCGCACAGCCCAAGGGCCTCGCCGTCGAGCAGGCGTCCGGCCTCGGCGGCGGCCGCGGGCTCGGCCAGGCCCGTGACGGCGGCGGGGGCGGTGTCCGCCTCGCCGTCCATCTCCACCAGACGTACCACCAGGTCGTCGCGGTGGAAGACGGTGGCGGCGCACACCGGGCTTCCGGGATCGGCAGCGCTCGTGCCGTCCTGCCCGGCCAGCAGCCGCGCCAGTTCCTCCCCGCGGCCGGCCCGGGCCGGGTAGCACAGGGCGTGCCGCCGTACCCGCGGCGGGGCGGGCCGGGCGAAGACCGTGTGGTGCACGGCCGGCAGTGCCGCCCGGGTGAAGAAGGCCCGGGCGGCGGACACCTCGCCCAGTTCCCGCTCCCGCTCCAGATACGGGGCCAGGGCCTCCTCCACCGCCCGTACCTCGGGCCGGGCGGCCACCCGGAGCAGACTGGTGAGCACATCACCGTCCAACTGCCGCAGTTCGAAGGTCTGGACGACGCGGTTGCCGTGCAGGAACAGGGCGGTGCCGCACAGTCCCACCCCCTCCTCCGCTTCCGGCAGGGGATGGCCGGACAGGATCTCGGCCACCTTCGACTCGCTGCCGGGAGTGACGGTGTAGGTCACCGCGTGCCGCACCGCCACGTCCCCCGCGCGGGGCTCCGCCGGCGGGCCGGCGACGGACCCGCGCCCGGTCTGCCGCAGTACACCGAAGCGCAGCGACCGCATGCTGCGGACGCAGGCACGCAGCGGGCGGACCATCTCCAGATGCTCCTCGCTGTTCACCCAGGCCAGGAACGGCGGGGCGCTCTCCCACTCGCTGGTGATCAGCCACTGGGAGGGGTCCTCCACCGACTGGCACACCTGGTCCTGGATGTGCCCCGGTGTGGACGCCACCTGGCGGCACATCCGTTCGTAGGCGTCCAGGAAACGCCGCCGGTCCTCGTCGGCCACCTCCAGCAGCAGCACCACCCGTAGCCGGGTGCCGTCGAACACCGACTGGGAAACACGGCCCGACACCGGGGACACACGGCCCGAGGCTGTCATCCGGCGCACCTCTCTCATCGACCAGGAAGGATTCGGCCCCGGGCGAACGAAGGCCCCGGAGGCAAGGAGACCGGCGCCCGCTCACCCGGGGAACGCCCACCACGATTCCTGATCGTGTGACGGCTCCGTCCGCCCCGCAATTCCTGCGGCTCAATCAGGTGACGCCCCGACAGGTCCATGCCCGGCGCGGCATGTGACCGGACCTCAGCCCGTCCGTTCCCGGCCGGGTCCCCGGCGGCCCGGTGGGCTCATCCGGGTGAAACAGCGCCGGACCACGGCCGGGGGTGGCATGCATCATCGCGGTGCCCGCGGGCGCGGGCACCGGGTCGACGCCCTGGAGGGCAGATGCACACGGAAGCCGATCCGCAGGTCCCGGTACTCGTCGTCGGCGGGTCCCTGGTGGGCCTGTCCACCTCTCTCTTCCTGGGCCGCCTCGGGGTGCGGCACATCCTGGTCGAACGCCGCCCGGGCACCTCCGCCCATCCCCGCGGGCGCGGCAACAACGTCCGCACCATGGAGGTGTTCCGCACCGCCGGAATCGAACCGGCCGTCCGCCGGGCCGCCGCCGTCCTGGCCGGCAACCACGGCATTCTCCGGACCCCGGCCCTGTCCGACCCCGCCGCCGGACGGTGGCTGTTCCAGCGGATGGACCCCGACGGCCGTCTCGCCCGCGTCAGCCCCAGCTCCTGGTGCCTGTGCAGCCAGAACGACCTCGAGCCCGTCCTGCTGGAAAGCGCCCGGGCACTCGGCGGCGACCTGCGCTTCTCCACCGAACTGCTCAGCCTCGCCCCCGGTGCGGACGGCGTCACCGCCACCGTCAAGGACCTGCGCACCGGCGAGCACGGCACCATTCGCGCCGACTACCTGGTGGCCGCCGACGGCCCCCGCAGCCCGGTCCGCGAACAACTCGGCATCGGCCACAGCGGACCGGGCGAACTGTTCCACAACGTCAGCGTCGCCTTCCGCTCCCGCGCGCTGGCCGGCCTCGTCGGCGACCGCCGTTTCCTGATGTGCTACCTCACCGGCCCCGGGGCCGACGGCACGCTCCTGCCGGTCGACAACCGCGAGCGGTGGGTCTTCCACCTCCCCTGGCAGCCCGGGCGGGGCGAGACCCTGGAGGACTTCACCGACAGCCGCTGTGCCGACCACATCCGCCGCGCCGTCGGTGACCCCGGTCTGGACGTGGCGGTCACCGGCCGGGTCCCCTGGCACGCCGCCGAACGCGTCGCCCTGTCCTACCGCGCCGGCCGCGTCCTCCTCGCCGGCGACGCGGCCCACGAGATGTCCCCCACCGGTGCCTTCGGCGCCAACACCGGCATCCAGGACGCCCACAACCTCGCCTGGAAGATCGCCGCCGTCCACCACGGCTGGGCCGGCGCCGCCCTGCTGGACACCTACGACACCGAACGCCGTCCCGTCGCCCAGGCCACCGCCGCCCGCGCCTCCGACCGTGCCGCCGAGCACCACCACCCCGGCTACGTCCCCGAACCCGCCCCCACTCCCCCGGCGGACCGTCCCGGCCCCGGCCGGCCGGGCCCCGGCGGCGGGGACCCGCAGGCGGGCATCCTCGCCGCCGCGCTCGGCTACCGCTACCCGGACGGCGCCGTCCTCGGCACCGACCCCGCCGCCCCCGTCCTCCCCCACACCCTGGAGCTGACGGGCGAGCCCGGCACCCGCGCCCCCCACCTGTGGCTCCGCCGGCCCGGACAGGAGGAGCCGGTCTCCACCCTCGACCTCTACGAGCGCACTCCCGTCCTCCTCAGCCACCCCGACACCCCCTGGCACGACGCGGCCGCCCGCGTCTCCCGGGAACTGTCCGTGCCGCTCGCCTCCTATCGCGTCGGCACCGCCGCGCACGCCGATCTGGCCCCCACCGACACCTCCGACTGGGCCGGTCCGCACGGCATCACCTCCCACGGCGCCGTCCTCGTCCGCCCCGACGGCTTCACCGCCTGGCGCCATCCCGGCCCCGCCGCCGATCCCGAGGCCACCCTCCGCCGCGTCCTCACCGCCCTGCTCCGCCTCGCCTGACAGCGAGGATTGACCAGGGCACCGCCCGGAGGTCCGGCTCCCCGCCCGACTGACGCTTCGGTTGTCCTTGTGGGGAGTCGTCGGCCTGCCGGGCGGTGCCGCTTGGCAACCGCCCGGCAGGCCGACGACTCCCCGGCACGACACGCCCACCGGCCAAGGCCCTCCTGCGCCGGCCATGTGCGGGGTGGATGCTTCCTATTCGGGACGGCCGTCGGCGAGCCACTGGGCGAGGCCACGCAGTCCGGCCGCCCACCGCCCGAGGTCGGTGACCTCGGCGTGCCCGGTGACGACGGTGAGCAACTCGGCCACCGCCTCGTCCGGCCGCTGGGCGTCGTTGAGTGTCAGGGCGCGGAAGACGCGTACGGAGTCCGAGCCGGGAAACTCCCTGCGGGCCCGGTCGAGCACCGCCAACGACTCGTCCAACTCGCCCAGCCACCTCAGGGTGCTGGCGTACTGGCACAGGCACCGCCGCAGGACGTCACCGTCGAGGCCGAGGGCGAGCGCCCGCTCGTAGTAGCCGCGGGCGGTTTCCTCCTGGCCCGCGGTGTCGTAGGCGCCACCCACCTCGTAGGTGAGGACCGGGTGACCGGGGTGTTCGGCGAGCAGCGCCTGGAAGTAGGCGATCGTCGGCGCCATGTCCGCCCGGTCGCGCTGGTCGTGGCCGCGCTGGATCGCCTCGGCCAGTTCGGGCGTCACGTCGGTCGTCACTGCTGCGCCCCCATGCGTACGGGTCCGAAGACCGGCTCACCGTAGCGCAGTCTCGTCCGCAGGCGGCCCCCTGTTTGCCGGCCCGGCGCCGGCAGCGTTGGCGGCCGCACTTGACGGGCCACGCTCCTCGGCGGATGCGGATACCTGCTTCGTCGAGGGTGGGCCACTGTCAGCTACCGATCATGACGGGCGGTGCCCCGGTTTCCCGTGCCCGCAAGTCCGTCAGCCGGGAGGACCCGGTGGCGCCGGCACCGCTTACAGGTCACCGCCTCCCCTGCAAGACGCTGTGCGCCTTCAGCCGCACCCGGCTGTGCACATTGGCCCGTACCCCGACATCACCGAGCACCCCACCCGGGAGGGAGAGGTGTACTGCGCGGCCGTCCTGGACACCTACTCGCGCCAAGTGGTCGGCCGGTCCCTCGACTCCCCCAGACCGCCCGGCCACATCAACAGCCGGCGAAGCGACAGCCAAGAGAGCGCGTACACCGTCGTCCCGGAGCGTTACGACGCCGTCCTCGATGAGCTGCCCGCTGGTGCGGACGTGTAGGTGGTCACTCCGCTCCGGATGACCGAAGCCGAGGTTCCGTCATTGCAACCCGCCACGGGGCACTGGCAGAGCCTGCTGGCTGGTGGAGCGACGGCCCTGCCCCCGAGTTCCGCACGTACTGCCACTTCTTCGCCGCCGGCCGACCCCGGCGGCGTGGCTGCCTCGACGAGTCGCTCCGAGACATCGCCGACGACAAGGTGGCGGGAGCCTCGTCACCGACGCCCGGATGCAGCGCAGCCACCACCCCTACGACGGTGGCACCGACGTCTTCCTCACCACGTCGGGGGAACGGGACCGGATGCGCGATCGGCATGCCGACTGGCTCTCCCGTCATCCCCCGGGTCTCTGACCGGCTCGGATCTCCGCTCCGCTCAGAATCGTCTTCACCGCAAGTACCGGGTTGAGAGGCTCCACGAGCTCTCTGGCGGCGACGGCCACAAGACGCGCGGGTACATCACCGTCCAGCAACGCGCTC
This sequence comes from Streptomyces carminius, assembly GCF_002794255.1. GTDB lineage: Bacteria > Actinomycetota > Actinomycetes > Streptomycetales > Streptomycetaceae > Streptomyces > Streptomyces carminius. The sequence goes on along the minus strand of NZ_PGGW01000038.1, from coordinate 316,198 downwards.
ACGTATTCGATGGCCTCCGCAGGCGAGAGCACCGGAAGCTTCTGGCGCAGCGCCCGCACAGCGTGCATGCGTCCGCGCGCAGCGGCGACACCGCACAGCGCATCGTGCAGGTCGTCCACTGCGGTGCGTACCGGCAGCCCACGTATCCGGGCTCGATAGTCGGCCTCCCACTCCCCGGTCATCGCAGAGACGACGCCGATCTGGTGCAGTCCGCCGTCGACACGGTCGATCAGGTACGGTCCGTTGCCGGCCAGCATGAACTCCGGGTCCCGAGTGCGTACGAACTCCTCGGAGGTCCAGGAGACGACCCACACCAGCTCGTGCTCCTCGACGTCGACCACAGCCATCCGCATCGCGTCCACACCCGCAGCCCGCCACTGCTGATAGTCGCGCTCCAGCTGTTCCTCGACAGCCCGAACGGCGGCCTCTCGCTCGATCACGCATACAGCATTCCGTACGGACCCTCTCTCGGCCAGCGCGTTCGCACGGCCCGGGGTCACGTACGAGAGGTCTGACGGATCCCCTTGCCCAGGAGTACGACAGCCACGGAACACGTGCTCCACGCCAGTACCGCTGCGCACAGGGCGGCTTCAGGTTCCGGGATCGCGTAGCCCGCCGAGGCCGTTCGCAGGTGGGGCTGAGAGGGCTTTGACAGAACTCGAACCGCCGTTCCCCGTCGCGTGGAGATCATTGCCCGACTGCGTGCACAGCGCAATCACGCAGGGCTCCAGACCCTCCGAAGCGGTGCCGCTCCGCCGGCCTGACCGGCTGCGGCGTCATGGGTCTTCTCGTCACTCCACAGCGCGGCCGATGAGTTCGTGGCTCCCGGCCGGTCCAAGCTCGTGACACCCCAGGAAAGGACACCGCCATGTCGGAGCTTCTCGTCGACTTCATCACCTCCCTCGACGGCCACGCATCGGGAGAGGGGTGGCCCGGGTTCTGGGGCCTGGAGGGCCCGGAGTACCTCGCATGGCTCGGCGAGCAGCCCGAGGCCACCTACCTGATGGGAGCGAACACCTACCGCCTGATGTCGGGCTTCGCCGCAGGCGAGGTCCCCGATGGCCAAGACGAGTTCAGGCCTGAGGAAGAGGCGTCCGTCGACGAGCTCACGCAAGCGTCCAAGGTGGTGTTCTCCTCCTCGCTCGAGGAGCCACTGACGTGGGCCAACTCCACGCTCGTCCGCGACGACGCCGTCGAGGCGGTCCGCGCCATGAAGTCCAGTGGCTCGGGGCTCCTCAGCACGATCGGCAGCCTCAGCCTGTGCCGGTCCCTGCTACGAGCCGGCCTCGTCGACCGCTTCCGGGTCGTGATGTTCCCGGTGATCACCGGGGCCACGGGCGAGGAACGCATCTACGACGGCTATCCGGACGTCGCCCTCGAGATGACCGAGCACCGCACCTTCGACGGCCGCATCCAGCTGGTCGAGTACAAGCCCCGCGTGCTCGAGCACCCGCCGCTCGGCGTCCCCGCGTAACGCCGCCCCGGCCTGGCGGCCTGGACGGCCGCCAGGCCGAACGAGACGGCCGCGTTCCACCCGCTGCTTGAGTCGCTGGACCTGGCCGGGGCGGTTCACGTGGGGACCAGCCCGGCATGCGCGATCAGGTCGGGGTCGTCGAATGCGGCGAACAGCCCCGCGGGCCTGTGGGAGACTTCCACTTCAGAGGTGCCTTGCCGATCGTGCGTGCTGGAAACGCAGGACCTCCCGGCATCGCAGGTCAGCAGGAACCTCTTTCTCTTTCTCCGTCCACAGGCCGACTATCGCGCGGTGGATCGAGTCTGAACACCGCGGACGCGACGGTGGCGGTTCCAGTGATCCCGGAACCGCCACCACACCCAGGAACAACGACCGCGCCGTGAGAGGGGCGAACGTCACGCTCTTCTCACGGCGCGGCGGACCGGACGTTGGGAACCCGGCAGGATTCATTGACCATGACCCAGGAAACCGACACGCGCACCACACCACTGGCCGTGTACCGCATCCTGCCTCCCTTCCGGGACGGTCTGCGCACCGTCATCGTCGACAGCGCACAACTGATCCGCTGGCAGCTGGGAGGCGACCCCGCCGACTTCCCCGAGCGCGTCGAGGCCGACTGGCAGGGCCCACCGGGATGGGAAGAGATCGACTACCCCTCCAGCAGCGTCGAGGCCCCGGTGCTGAGCCGACGCGTCGCCGACCGCGTCCGGGACCGCTTCACCACCGGCGGCCGTTTCCTCCCCCTGAACCTGCCCGGAACACCGGAAGGCGCCTACGAGCTGTACGTGCCGCTGCGCGTGGTCGACTGCCTCGACCAGGAGAAGTCCTCCCCACCGGCCGAACCCACCGGACTCATCGAAAGGGCCGTCTTCCACCCCGAGACCCTCCCCTTCCACCTGCCCGCCTTCCGGATCCCCGCCTTTCCCCACGGGACCTACTGGCACGGCTGGGCGGCCGACCTGCTGCGCGAGCTGGTCGGTGAGGACAACCTGGAGCTGCGCCTGGTGTGGTCCACCGACCCGGACACGCCCGTGCACCGCAACCCGATGTTCATCTGAGGCACCGGCCACCTCAAGGACCGGGCGCGGGAGCTCCGGCCCGTCTTCCAACTGGTGGACCCGGCCTCGCGCACCGACTGCGGGGCGCGGTGGACATCCCGCCGGGACCCGGACAGACGGCCGCCCGCACACCGTGTTCGGCGACATCCCGCCCGCCGAACACGAACCGACTGCCAGGACCACCAGCCTCGGAGCACACCAGAGCCTCCACCAATCCCGGAGCGATCATGACCGGCCTCGACGACCTGACCCGGCTCTGCCCCCCACCCGCCGACGTCCCAGCCGTGGACTGGCCGACCGTGGAGACCACCCTGGGCATGCGCCTGCCCGACGACTACAAACACCTGGCCGCCGCCTACGGACCCGGCGCGTTCTGCGACTTCCTCCACCTCCACCACCCCCACGCACCCACCCCGTGGGCCGACCTCACCGGACCCATGCCGACCACCCTGCGTGCCCAGCTCGCCCAGGGCCGCGACCAGGACACATTCCCCGTCCCCCACAACCCCGAGACCTTGTTCGCCATCGGGGTGACCGACAACGGCAACCACCTGTTCTGGGTCACCACCCCCCAGACCGCCCCCGACACCTGGCGTATCACCGTCAACGAGGCCCGCGGCCACACCTGGTACACCTTCGACGGCACCCTCACCGAGTTCCTCACCGCTACCCTCAGCAGGCGGGTACAGGTCCCCGCCTTCCCCGTCGGCCTCCTCGACGCGGGCCCCTCCTTCACCCCGTCCCCCATCCCCACCAGCCCCGTACCGGTGTCACCCCCCAGCCGTGGGAGGTACATCGACTCCCGGGCCGTCCGCGCATGGGCCCGCGCCAACGGCTACGACCTGCCCGACCGCGGACGCATCCCCGCACCGATCATCCGGGCCTGGGAAGAAGCCCACCCCGCCTGATCTCTGACCGGCACCTCCCGAAGGGCCGGGCACGGCTCCGGGGCACGGGGAGGAACACGCCGGTGAACGCCGCGGTCCGCGCGGCCCGCCGACAGCGGCACGACGCCGGCCGGCGGCCGTTCATCGTCATCCGGGAGCCCACCCGGGCCTGTCCGCCGGCCTTCCGGCACTGCCGTGCCGAGGCCGTACCCGACCGCGACCCGCGGGAGCCGGACAACGCCGCGGCGCAGGACCTCATACGGCAGATGGCCGCCTTCGGGCAAGCCCACCTCGCTGTCCGTCATCACCGGCGGAGACCCGTTCCAGCGCCCCGACCACGCCAGTCGTCCACGGCAAGGGACCGGCGTCCACGCCGCCGTCTCCCCCTCCGGCATTCCCGCCCTCACCGGGGAGCGGCTGCGCACCGTGCACGCCGCGGGTGCCGCCTGGCTCTCCCTCAGTCCGGACGGGTCCACGGCCGAGCCGCACGGCGCCTTCCGCGGTTCGACGGCGTCTGCCCCTGGACCCTGGACGCCTGGAGCACCGCCCGCGCCCCGGGCATGAAGGAACAGCGGTGTACGGGCCCGGAACGCCCGGCCGACTCCCCCGCTCCGGGTGCGGGTAGCCTCGGCGGGACAGCCGTCGAACGGACCGCCGCGGTTCCCGGTACCGGCCGACCGGCGTACCGGTGCCGGGTCCGCTCCCCATGTCCGGAGGAACACAGCGTGACAGAACTGGCCGCCCGGCTGTGGCATCTCCTGGGCGGGCCGCTGCAGTGGCGCCTCCAGTGGCTCGCGCACGCCAAGTTCATGGCCGGTGTCACCGGCGTCGTGCGGGACGCGGAGGGCAGGGTGCTCCTCCTCAGACACCGCCTGTGGCACCGGGACCGTCCGTGGGGTCTCCCGACGGGGTACGCCGCCAGGGGCGAGACCTTCCAGGACACGGTCGTGCGCGAGGTGCGCGAGGAGACCGGGCTCGAGGTCCGCGTCGGCGAACTCGTCCGTCTCAGAAGCGGGTACCGGCTGCGGATGGAGGCGGCCTACGAGGCCGAACTCGTCGGCGGCACCCTCCGGATCGACCCCCGGGAGATCCTGGAGGCGAGGTGGTTCCCGCCCGACGACCTCCCCGGGGGACTGCAGGAGTCCCATCGGCCTCTGATCACGCGCCGGCCGGGCTGATTCCGGCCGGACCGGCCGCGCGGCGTACAGTGGCGGGCATGGCGACCGGCATACCGGGGATCCCCGGTCTGGAGGCGGTGCGGCACCGGCTGGGCGCGGAGCTGTTCGCCCGGGTGGCGGGACCGGAGGGGCCGGCGAACCGGATCCGTATCCACGAGTCGCCCGGTTCCCGGTGGTTCGGACCCGGCCGGCCGATCCGGACGGTGCACGGTGACGCCGCCATGTTCGCGGGAGGCCTGCGGGCGCTGCTGCTGCAGTCCCTGCACCCACTGGCCATGGCCGCGGTCGCGGCCCACTCGGGATACCGGGGCGATCCCTGGGGCCGGCTCCAGCGCACCAGCACCTTCCTGGCGGTGACGACCTTCGGCACCGCCGAGGACGCCCACCGGGCGGTGGCACGGGTCAGGGCGGCGCACCGGCGGGTGCGCGGCCGCACTCCGGACGGCCAGGAGTACGCGGCCTGCGATCCACGGCTGCTCGGCTGGGTGCACGCGGCCGAGGTCGACAGCTTCCTGCGGGCCCACCGGCGCTACGGTGCCCGGCCGCTGGAGGAGGCCGCCTACGACGGGTACGTCGCGGACGCCGCCCGGGTGGCCGCCGCGCTCGGGGTCCCGGATCCGCCCACCGACCAGGCCGGGCTCGCCGCCCGGCTGGAGAGCTACCGTCCCGAGCTGCGGGCCACGGCGCAGGCCCGGGACGCCGCCCGGTTCCTGCTCCTGCGGCCTCCGCTGCCCTGGGCCGCGCGCCCGCCGTACGCCGTGCTCGCCGCCGGTGCCGTGACCCTGCTCCCCCGCTGGGCCCGCGGCCCGCTGCGGCTGCCGTACCTCCCCTTCGTGGAGGAGGCCGCCGTACGCCCGGCGGGCCGGACCCTGACCAGGACGATCCGCTGGGCCATGGCACCACCGGCACCACCGGCACCACCGCCGCGGCCGTCCGCCGGCGGTGCGGAGCGGCCGGGCCGGTGACGGGCGGAGGTCAGGAGGCCTGGTCTCCGCCGTCCTCCCGGCCGGCCGTCCTGGGAGACTTTCCCTGGAGGCGGTCGATCATCTGCGACGCCCGGGCCTTCGTCAGGTCCTCGGGGACATCCTCCCCCGCCTCCCGGGCGAGTGTCCGCAGATAGCTCAGTTGCGGGCCGGTCGCCGGTTCCTCTCCCGTGACCCAGTCGTCGACGTCCTTGTCCGGATTCTGTTCCGTCATGTCCGGCCGGGTACCCCCGTCTCCGCCACTGTCACCTCCCGGCCGCGCGGCCCCTGCCCGGGCACGGGGAGGCACCCGTCCGGCGCCGGCCGCTCCGTTCGTCAGCGCCTGCGGCTGCGGGCGGTCCAGCCGCCTCCGACCCCTGCCACGTGCAGGGCCAGCAGACCCAGTCCCAGGAGCATGAGGTTGGTGGACGAGAACACGTCGTTCGTCGAGAGCTCCGCCGCGTTGATCAGGAACGCGATGAAGAACAGCACGGCCGCCACGATGCCCAGCATGGACTCTCCCCTGTTCGAGTGATGACTCGGTGTGAACACCGTCTGCCCCGTGTCCACCGGCGGACACCCGCTTCCCGTGCCGCCGGGGTGCCGCGGGGCCCGGGCGGAGGCGGTCCCGTCCCGTCTCACCGGTATCCGAAGTTCTGTGTCCACCAGGCCACCGGTGCGCCCGGGGCCAGGAACACGCCCACGCCGATCGCGCGGAACAGCGGGTTGAGGATGTTCACCCGGTGCCCGGGGCTGTTCATCCAGGCCACCACCACCGCCATGGCGTTCGGGTCGAGCACGGCGATGTTCTCGGCGGCGGGATACGGGTAGCCGGCCGCCGACATGCGCTCGTCGGGGGCCACGCCCTCGGGGGTGAGGTGGCTGAAGAAGGCCCGCTCCGCCATGTCCCGGCTGTGCGCGCGGGAGGACAGCCGCAGCCGCTCCTCGGTGCGCAGCCGTACCAGACCGCGCTCGGCGCGTTCCTGGTTGACCAGGGTCACCACGTCGTCCTCGAGGGCTTCCCGGCGGGTTCTCACCAGCGGCCGCGCGGGGTCCGGCGCCGCGGCCGGGACGGTGCCGGTGCCGGTGCCGGTGAACCGCAGCCGGGACCCGCCGTCCCCGGACCACTGCGGATCCCATCCCTCCTCGTCCTCCTCGCCCTGCCCGTTCCGTCCGTTCTCCCCGCTTCCCGCCCAGTGGTACCGGTGCCCCGCCATGAGAACCCGCTTCCCGTTCCGGCCCGAACGCGCGCACCATTGTCGCTCACGGGGCGGCCGGCGGAGAGCGGGGCCGGACGGGCAGCGCGTGCCCGCCCGTTCAGCGCGGCGGGGACAGGCGCAGGCCCGCGGTGACCAGCTTGCGGACGGCGACCACGGCCGCGGCCGCGGCGACGGTGTCCCAGGCCGGGTCGCCGGCCAGCCGCAGCAGTCCCGCCGCGATCAGGAAGTCCAGCAGGACGGCCAGTGCGGGCATGAGCCGCCGGGCCGCCACGAGGACCACCGCGGCCGACACCAGGCCGAAGGCCGTGACCGCCAGGGCGGCCCAGTGCGTCGCGGTGGTCATGACGGCACCGCGGCGCGGGAGCCGCCGGCCCCTTCCTTTCCCTTCTCCCCGCGGCCGTCCCGCTCGATCTCGGCACGCTCGCTGGCGATCTCACGGCCGAGGAAGAAGTTCAGGGCGGTACGGATCGCGGCGATCGCGGCGAGCTGTCCGATCTCGGTGAAGCTCGGCGCGATCGCCGTGCGCAGCACGTCCCCGGCGAGCTGGAACTCCAGGCCCAGTACCAGGAACCGGCCCAGGGAGAGCCGGATCCTGGTGAACTGACGCTCCACCCCGCCGCCGCCGCGCACCCCCGCCAGCAGGAAACGTCCGAACGCCCAGACCGCGCCCACGAAGATGATCACCGCACCGGCCGCCTCCACCAGTCTCACCAGCAGGTCGACGGCTTCCCGGAGGGTGGACTCGGGCAGCACTTCCCATGATGCGTTCATGAGCCGCGCGTACCCGGATCGGTCCGGTCGGCACGGTGATCGTCCGGGATTCCAAGAAGAACGGGAGGCCGGATCACCCGCTGCCGGGGCCGGGCTGTCAGTGCCCGCGCCTATGTTCCTCACATCGCCGGACCGGCCGCACGGCAGCCGGTCACACCCAACACCCTTCCCTGCTCGCGCCCGGAGAAAGGCCCGTCATGTCCGTTGCCACCGAGTCGACCACCTATCTGGAGCTGTCCGAGGAGGGCGCGGGCGCGCACAAGTTCTACGAGGTGCGGCACCACGGCACCGAGGTGACCATCTCCTTCGGCCGGATCGGCGAGCAGGGCCAGACCCGCACCACCGGTTACGCCAGCGCCGAGAAGGCCGCGGCGGTGGCCGCCCGCAAGGTCGGCGAGAAGGTCCGGAAGGGCTACGCCCCGGCGGTGCGCGGGGTGCGCGGGCGCCGCCCGGTCACCCGGCGCGAGATCGCCAGCAGCCGTTCCACGGCCCGGCAGGCGCCGGTGCTGTGGCGGTTCCGTTCCGGGGCACCGGCCTTCGGCGTCTTCGTCGACGACGACCACGCCTGGGTCGGCAACCAGGACGGGGACGTGTTCACCCTCACCCACGACGGCGAGGTCACCAGCCGTTTCGGCCTTCCCGACGGCGTCAAGTGCATCGTCGCCGACGACTTCTGGATCTACGCCGGCTGCGACGACGGCCGCGTCTACGACCTGGGCGGCAAGGTCCCGCACGTGGCCTACGAGATAGCCGCCGACGTCGACATCTACTGGCTGGACATCCACGACGGGCTCCTGGGCGTCTCCGACGCCCAGGGCGGTGTCACCACCGTCGACCACGAGGACGACTTCCAGTGGCGCCGCTCGGGCACCGGCACCCACGCCTGGATGGTCCGCTGCGACGAGGACGGGGTCTTCCACGGCGACTCCCGCGGCGTGGCCCGGTACGCGGCCCGCGACGGCGCGCCCCTGTGGTCGGTTCCCACCCAGGGGCCGGTGCTGTTCGGCTGGCAGGAGGCCGACGAGGTCTTCGCCGGCACCGGTCGGGGCCAGGTCTACCGGCTGGCCAAGGACGACGGCGCGGTGCGGGCCCGCTACCGCTGCGACGCCGCGGTGTTCTCCTGCGCCGCCTCGCCCGACGGCCGGTACGTCTTCGCCGGCGACAACCACTCCTCCGTGTACTGCTTCACCGCCGACGGCACCCGGCTGTGGAAGCTGGGCACCGGGTGCGGTTCGGCCTACTCCATGCAGTACCGCGACGAGCGTCTCTACCTCGTCACCACCGACGGCTCACTGGCCTGCGTCGACGCCTCCGAGAGCGCGGTCCGCCGGGCCGAGGGCGGGCAGTTGCCCCGCACCGCCGACGTCAAGGCCACCGGGTGGGAACGCGTCACGCCCTCGCAGGAGGTGGAGACGGTCCACGTCTCCGCCGGCGCACCGGTGGACGGTGTGGTCGTGGAGTGCGTCCAGGAGGGCCCCCGCACCCGGGTGCGGGTCGTCTCCCCCGGCTACGACCCCGCCTGGCGCGTCCAGTTCCCCAAGGACATCCGCGTTCCCGGCGCCCGGTACGTCGTCTCCGAGGTCCATGTGGCCGCCCGCGGCGACTTCTACCGGGCCCGTGGCGACATCAGGCGCCTGCTCTGAGCCGGGCCGCCGGCGGGCTCCGGGCGGCCGCGGCGCGCGTACCGCCCGGGGCCGACCCCGACCACCCGCCGGAAGTGGCGGGTCAGGTGCGACTGGTCGCAGAACCCGGCGGCCACCGCCGCCTCCGGCACCGGCAGACCGGCCAGCAGCAGCCCGCGTGCCAGGTCCACCCGGCGCGTGGTCAGGTACCGGTGCGGCGGCATGCCGTACTCCCGGCCGAAGGCCCGCACCAGGTGCGAGGGGTGGGCGTGGAGCAGCCGCGCCGCCTCGGCCAGGGTCAGGCCCGCCGTGACCCTGGCGTCCAGCAGGTCGCGCAGCCGGTGGGCGAGCCCCGCGTCCCGCCGGTCCGGCACCGCGCCGGCCGTCCGGCGCAGGTGGCCCTCCAGCCGCTCGCAGATCAGCACCAGCCTGCTCTCCGCCTCCAGTTCCTCACCGGGCAGCGTCAGCGCGGTATGCAGGCCGTGCACACGGCGCCGCAGCAGCGGGTCGCGCAGTTCGGGCCGGTCCACCGCCGTACCGATCAGACGCTCGTCGAGCCGGTCCCCGTCCAGGTAGACGACGCGCTTGCGGAAGCCGTGCGCGGTGGCGGCCGTCCCGTTGTGGGGGACGTGCGGCGGGAGCAGGGTGACGATGTCGCCGGGGGCGCCGTGCTCGTGCCGGTCCAGGTCGTAGCGGACCACTCCGTCGTCCACGATCAGCAGGGTCCAGGTGCCGTGCACGTGCATCGGGTAGGCGTGGTCGGTGAAGCGCGCGTGGAAGACCTCCGCGACGCCCGCCACGGACGGACGCCAGGCATGGATCTCGGCCATGCAAGGAACGTACAAGACCGCGCCGCGCCGTGCGCGGGAGGCTGCGGGCCATGGAAACTCAGCACGGGAGGACCGGCGGCACGGACACCGGGGACGGCACCCCGGCCCCGCCCGCCGTCCGCTTCGACACCAAGATCGCCGTACTCCTCCGCGAAGACCTCGCCGTATGGCAGCGCCTCAACGTGACCGCGTTCCTGGTCAGCGGACTCGGCACGGGGTACCCCGAGGTGGTGGGCGAGCCGTACGCCGACGCCGACGGCACCGCCTATCTGCCGATGTTCCGGCAGCCCGTGCTCGTCTTCGAGGGCACGAAGGAGGTCCTGGGGTCCGCGCACACCCGTGCCCTCGGCCGCCGTCTGCCGCTGTCCGTCTTCACCTCGGACCTGTTCTCCACCGGCAACGACGACGACAACCGGGCGGCGGTGCGGGCGGTCCCGGCGGGCCTGCTCGATCTGGTGGGACTCGCGGTGTACGGGCCGCGCAACGCCGTCGACAAGGTCCTCAAGGGCGCCCGGATGCATCCCTGACCGGGGACGTTCCTGACCGGGGCGGAGCGGCGGACGCGCCCCGCCCACCGCACGGCGGTGCGGTGGGCGGGGCGCGTCCGCCGGGCGGAGCGGGTGCTCAGCCGGAGATCCCGTGCGGGCCGTGGGACGTCACCAGGTGTGTGCGACGTCCACGACCAGGCGGTCACCGGTCTGGAACACCCGGAACGGCAGTCTGGCGCGTACGCCCAGACCCACCTGGGTCTGCCCCTCGAAGCTGGCCCCGAACCTGGTGTCCCGGAAGGTCCGGTACCCGGTGAGGTCCACCCCCGGGAGCGGCTGTCCGGCCCTCGCGGCGTAGACGGCCTCGCCCGTCTCCGGGTCGTAGCTGGGCGCGGTCACATGGATCTGCAGGATGGCACCGCCCTTGACCGGGATCGGCTTGCCGGAGCCGTCCTGGTGGAAGACGTCGACGTAGCCGACGTGGTAGCCGAGCTCCTCCGTCGTGCCGGTGACGTCGAAGACCATGCGGTCGTAGCACTCGTGCGCACCGGTCCTGATGTTCTTCAGCGGCTCGGCCTGCGAGTGGCCGGCCGACTTCAGGCCGCTGCCCCACCCGGTCGAGCAGACCGCGGCGGACGCTCCCGTCCGGCCGTCCGCGGCCCAGGCCGTCCCGGCCGTCCCCGTCACCGCGGTGCCCGCCAGCGCGAGCACCGCGGCCGCCGTTCTCAGCAGTCGCATGTCCTACCCCCCGTGATCGTCCGTGTACGGCTGTATACGGTGGGACACCTGACAGGGCGTCATGGTTGCCCGGAACAACGGTAATCGGACAGCTTCGGGGCGACATGGCGCAAAAGGAGCCCCGGCGGAGGGCGCCGGGAGCCGCTAGGGTCCGGCGCGTGGAGGCACACAGCACCGATGAAGTGACGTTTCGTCTTCTGGGGCCGGTGCGGGCGTGGCGCGGCGGTACGGAGCTCGGACTCGGCCCGCCCCAGCAGCGGGCGGTGCTGGCCGCGCTGCTGCTGCGGCGGGGACGCCCGGTCACCGCCGGGAGACTGGCGGAGGCGCTGTGGGGCCACCGTCCGCCGCCGGGCGCGGCCGCGACCCTGCGGGCCTACCTGTCCCGGTTGCGCACGGCACTGGAGCCGCGCCGGCCCGCCGGTCGGCCCCCGGCACTGCTGGTCTCCACCCCCGCCGGTTACGTGCTGGACGTCCCGCCCTCCGCCGTGGACCTGGAGGTGTTCGAGCAGCGGGTGGCACACGCCCGGCGACTGCGTTCCGAAGGCGATCCGGCCGGGGCCGGGGAGCTGCTGCGCGAGGCCCTGGAGTCCTGGCCGGGCACCCCGCTGGCGGGAGTGCCCGGACCGCTGGCCCACACCGAGCGCGCCCGGCTCGACGAGCGGCGCCTGACGGTGCTGGAGACCTCGCTCGGGGTGGATCTGGAACTGGGCCGCCACCACGAGCTGGTGGCCCGGCTGCGGGCACTGTGCGCCGACCATCCGCTGCGGGAGGGGCTGTGGGAACTGCTGATCCTGGCCCTGTACCGCTGCGGACGGCGGGCGGAGGCGCTGGAGAGCTACCAGGACCTCCGGCGCGCCCTGGCCGCCGAACTCGGCGCCGAGCCGGGTCCCGCGCTGCGCCGTACGTACGCCGGGCTGCTGGCCGCCTCCCGGGCACCGGCCGGGTCCGCCCCGGCCGGGTCCGCGGCCGTCGGTCCGGAGGCCGGGCACACCGGCGGTACGGCCCGGCCGGCCGGCCGCGGGCCGGCCCCGGACGGCCGCGCCGGGACGGCCGGCGCGGCGCGCCCCTGCCAGCTGCCCGCCGCGCTCACCACGTTCGCGGGCCGGGAGGCCGAGCTGGCCCGGGTCCACGCGCTGCTCCCGGCGGGCCGGGAGCCGTCCACCGTGGTCATCAGCGCCATCGGCGGGATGGCCGGAATCGGCAAGACGACACTGGCCGTGCACTTCGCCCACCGGATCGCGGACCGCTTCCCCGACGGGCAGCTCTACATCAACCTCCGGGGCTTCGATCCCGGCGGCGCCGCGCTGGATCCCGCCGAGGCCGTCCGCGCGTTCCTCGTCGCCCTCGGGGTCCCGCCGCAGCGCCTCCCCGCCGACGCCGCCGCGCAGACCGCGCTCTACCGCAGCATGCTGGCCGACCGCAGGGTGCTGATCGTCCTGGACAACGCCCGGGACTCCCGGCAGGTCCGGCCCCTGCTGCCGGGTACGGCCGGCTGCCTGGTCATCGTCACCAGCCGGGACCAGCTGGCGGGGCTGGTCGCGGCCGAGGGCGCGCATCCGGTGCCCCTGGACCTGCTCTCCGACGAGGAGGCCGAGCAGCTCCTGGCCCGCCGGATCGGGCGGGAGCGGACGGCGGCCGAACCGGAGGCGGTGCGGGAGATCGTCCGGCGGTGCGCGCGGCTGCCGCTGGCGCTGGCCGTCGTGGCCGCCCGGGCCGCCACCCATCCGCACTTCGGGCTGCGCGCCATCGCCGAGGAGCTGCGGGAGGGCCCCGGCGGTCTGGACGCGTTCGCCGGCGGCGAGGCGGCCGCCGACGCCCGGACGGTCTTCTCCTGGTCCTACCGCGCGCTGCCGCCCGAAGCGGCCCGGCTCTTCCGGCTGCTGGCGCTGCATCCCGGCCCGGAGATCTCCGTCTCCGCGGCGGCCGCCCTGGCGGGACTCGAACCGCGCCGGGTCCGGGTGCCGCTGGCGGCGCTGACCGGTGCCCATCTGCTGGTCCAGCGTGCACCGGGCCGCTACACCTGCCACGACCTGCTGCGCGTCTACGCCGCCGAGCTACTGGACGAGACCGACGGCGAGGCCGAGCGGCGGGCGGCGCTGCGCCGGATGTTCGACCACTGTCTGCACACCGCGTACGGCGTGCTGACGCTGTTCCATCCGCAGCGCGACACGATCGAGCTGCCCGGGGCGGTGACCGGGGCCGTGCCCGAGGTGTTCGGCGACCGGCGCCGGGCCATGGCCTGGCTGGAGGCCGAGCGGCAGGTGCTGGTCACCGCCGTCTCCCGGGCCGCCGCCACCGGTTTCCCCGCACAGTCCTGGCAGCTCGCCTTCACCCTCGACCTGTTCCTGGACCGGCTGGGTCACTGGCACGCCCAGCACACCGTCCAGCAGGCCGCGCTGGACGCCGCCCGCGGCGCCGGGGACCGGCTCGGGGCGGCGTACGCCGAGCGCGCGCTGGGCTTCGCCTGCATGCGGCTGGAGCGGGAGGAGGAGGCCGCCCGGCACCTGCACGGAGCGCTGGAGGCGTTCGGCGCGCTCGGCGAGCCCCTCGGACAGGCCCGGACACACCGTCTGCTGGCCTTCGCGGCCAACCGCGACAAGCGCCACCAGGACGCGCTGGAGCACTACCGGCAGGCACTCGGGCTGTACCGCGCGGCCGGTTACCGCAGCGGCCGGGCCAGCGTCCTCAACGAGGTCGGCTGGACCCACATCCTGCTCGGCGAGCACCGGGAGGCGCTGGAGCAGTGCGCGCGTGCGGTCGCACTGCACCGGGAGACGGGCGACCGCAACGGGGAGGCCGCCGCGCAGGACAGCCTCGGCTACGCACTGCACCACCTGGGGAGGTACCAGGAGGCCCTCGGCTGCTTCGACCGGGCACTGCGCCTCTACCTCGACCTGGGCGACCGCTATCTGCAGGCCGACACCCTCGTCCACATCGGGGACACCCGGCACGCGGCGGGAGACCGACCGGCGGCCCGTTCGGCCTGGCGGCGGGCCCTGGACATCCTGGTGGAGTTCGACCACCCCGACACCGAGGAGGTCCGGGAGCGCCTGCACCGGCTCGGCCCGGAAGAACCGGAGAGTACCGGGGCGGCGGGAACGGAGGCGGGCGGGGCGCCGACGGCGGACGGGACGGGCCGGTGAACGGGAGAGCCGCCCCGGCCGGCGGACGTACCGCGGGCCGGTGGCGGCGGCCTCGCGCGGGCCGGGAGAGGTCCCGCGCGCGGCGCTCCCGGCTACGCTGGTGCGCGCACGCCCCGGCTCCCCGGGCGGTCCGAAAGGCCCCGACCCCACCGCCCCGTTCCGGCCCGGCTCCCCCACACGGCCGCGCCCGGCACGGCGGGAGCCGCGGTGTCCGAAGCCGGAAGGAGAACCCCTGGCCCGGCGGCCACCGGGAGGCCCCGGCACTGTTCAAGTGCGACGGCGTGTACTTCATGCTCACCTCCGGCGCGACCGGCTGGCGCCCCAACCAGCAGAAGTACGCCACCTCCCTCTCCGGCGGCTGGAGCGGCATGCGCGACATCGGCGACTCCACCGCCTACGGCTCCCAGACCACGTTCGTGCTGCCCGTCCAGGGCGGCCGGGGGTCCCTACGAGACGCTGGCCGCCCGGCACAGCGGCAAGTGCGCCGACGTGCGGGACCAGTCGCCGAAGGAGGGCGCCGAGGTCGTCCAGTACGACTGCACCGGCGGCGTCAACCAGCAGTGGCGCAGGGCCGCCTGGGCCGCGGCCGGCCCGACACCCGGCCGGGACGGTGCGACCGTCCGGTCCCGCCGTCCGGTCCGGCTCCGTGACGGAGCCGGCCGGGACGGCGGGGTCAGCGGCGCGTCCGCGTGGCCTCGGTCTGCAGCAGGCGGGGGGAGCCGGTGAAGCCGTGGCGGGTGTAGACCGGGACGGCCCGGACGCTGGAGTGGACCGTGACGCGTTCGGCCCCGAGCCCGCGGGCGAGGTCCACGACGGCGTCGACGAGCAGGCCGCCCAGCCCGGCGTCCCGTTCCCCGGGCACCACGTACACGCTCTGCACGTCGCCCGAGAACCGCTCCGGCGCGTGCGGGGTGGGCACCCGGGGGACGAGCGCCAGCCAGGCCATGCCGAGCACCGCCTCGCCGCGGACCGCGACCAGGCAGCGGTGGGAGGCGGCGTTGCGCCGTGCCCAGTCGGTGAAGTGACGCACGAACTCCTCGCGGGTACCGGCGGGCTCCCTGCCGTTCTCCATCGCCCACCGCCGGCGCAACTCGGCGACGGCGGCCAGTTCACCGGCCCGCGCGGGCCGGATGTCGATGCCGGTGAGGATGTCGGTCATGCCGCCATCGTGGCATGGGCCCGGGCCCCGGGGTCCGCCGTACCGCCGAAGGCGGTACGGCGGACCGGACGGGCGGCGACCACCGTGCCGACGCCGTCGTCGCGGCGCTGGAGACCGGCCTCCCGGCAGGCTCTCCCCCGGCGGGCGGTAGGCGGTAGGCGGCCGGAATCGTTCCTTCCGGGGCGGCCCGGCCACCCCTCCGGCGACCGTCCGGCCGGACACCCCTTACCCGGCCATGGAGAGGCCGCGGAGGGCCGCCGTCCATTTCAAGCCACCGCGCATGTGCCCGACACACGGGACGTCGGCCGCACCCGGAAGCCCGCCTCCGCGACACAGGTGATGGAGCACCCGCCGCCTGCGTTCCACTCCTTCCCCGCGCACCTTCTCTCCTGGTCACCGCCCGGGCCGGGGAGGCCGGTTTACGCCTGTCGGGGCGGGGCACCCGTCCCTACACTGGGAGCGCTCCCACAGCAAGGGTCCGAAGGCCGCCCGCACCTCAGAGCGCAAAAGCCTTCACGCAGAGTCGCATCACCACCCCGCCAGCCGCACCTTCGCGGAACGGCGTCCTTCCCCCGAGGCGACGCGGTTCCGGATGTGCTCTCCGCGAGCGAGCCGGCGTACGGCCGGGCTCCGGGAAGGCCGTGGTCCAGCGGAGTCGGGAAGAGCCGGCACACCGTGTCCGAGCGCGTCCCCGGTACGGCGCGGGGTCCTCCGCCACACCCGTACGACCGATTGGAGACCCCATGCTCGGTGTTCTTGCCGCCGGCGGAACCGTCGCGGCGTTATCCGCCTCGCTGCTGTCCCCCCAGGCCGCCCCCGCCGAGACCACGGCGCCGCCCGCGGGCGCGGCGATCGAGGTCGCGACCGTCAACGGCTCGGGATGCCCGGCCGGGACGGCCGGAGTCACGGTCTCGGGCCGGGACTCCTTCACCGTGACCTACGACGACTACCTCGTCCAGGTGGGCCCGGTCGCCACGCCCACCGAGTTCCGCAAGAACTGCCAGATCAGCCTGGAGATCGCGGTCCCCGCGGGCTACACCTACGCCATCTCCGGCGTGCAGAACCGCGGTTACGCCTATCTGCAGTCGGGGGCCAGCGCCCTCCAGCAGACGACCTACTACATCCAGGGCAGCGCCGGGACCGTGACCACCTCCCAGGAGTTCGACGGTCCGTACCGCAGCTCCTGGAGCAGCACGGACTCGCTGGGGAGCGACGAGCTCGTCTGGGCGCCGTGCGGCCAGCGGCGGAACCTCAACATCAACACCGAACTGCGGGTGTACAGCGGGTCCTCGTCGAGGGACGCGGTCAGCTTCATGGCGATGCGCTCGACGAGCACCGCGGGCAGTTCCTTCGACATCGTCTGGAAGCAGTGCTGACCCCCGCCGGATGACGCACTCGCGCGGGCAACGGAGCGCCGGGCGGACAGCCGCGGGCGCACCACCGCCGCCCGCCCGGCCGGACCCTCGGGTCCGGCCGGGCGGGCGGCTCCGTCCTCAGGCCGCCGGGGTGATCAGCCCGTAGTCGCCGTCGTGGCGGTGGTGGAGCAGATTGCCGCGCCCGGTGGCGATGTCGACGAAGAACACGAACGGCAGTCCGGTCGCCTCCAGTCGCCAGGCCGCCTCCTCCACTCCCATACGGGGTGCCGGGATCCCGCTGACCTCCAGCGCCACGCCCGACGGGTGGTCGGCCGGCAGCGGCACCGGCAGTCCCCCGTGGGCCCGCGCCAGCCGGTAGCCGCCGGCGCCGGTCCGGTAGACCACGCTGTCGACGCCCGAGACGGCGTCGGTGAACAGGTGGAAGTCGTACTCCAGGGCCTCCAGTTCCTCCACGGCCTCCGCCGGTGTCCGGCCGGGAAGGCCGAAGGACCGGTGACGCACGATCCGGCGGCCGGTCACCGGACGCGGCAGATCGTACGGCACCCGGCCGCGGTGCGGCCGGCCGTGGTCGCACACCCGGGCCAGCCGGCCGGCCAGCCGGTCCCGCAGCAGGTCGATCGCCTCGGGCATCGTGTCCGCGGCGACCTGGGCCCGCACCAGGTGCCCGTTGACGTCCACGTTCACCTGGGCGACCGCCGGCTGCCGGACGGAGGTGCCCGAGGCCAGGCTCAGCTTCACCCGGGTGTCCAGAACCGGCTCCCTGAGCTTGCCCAGGGCCGCCAGCACCTTGGTGCGGGCGTACTCCTCCGTGCCGCCGGGCATGTCACCGCGGGTCTCCACCCGGACCGGGGGGACGGGACGCGTCTGCGATCGGTTCATGGTCTCCTCCTGCCGTTGTGGCACCACCAGCTTCGCCGCCGGGTGATCGATCGCAGGAGAGCCGAAGGTCCCGCCGCCCGGTACCGTCCGTCCCCGCCGCGCGTACCGGACGGCCCCGGTCACCGCCCGGTGCCTGCGGAGGGGACGGCGGTGCTCCCCCTCCGGAACGGATACCGGCCGCCTGCCCCGGCACCGCCCCGGCCCACCCGGCGCCCCACCGGCTCGTCCCCGGCACCGGGGCGCCCGCTGCCCGCGGTCTGCCGCGGGGCACGGTGACGCCGGGTCGGCGGGAGGGCGGGCCGCCCTCCCGCCGACCACGTTCACCGCACTGCGCGCGGCACACCCCTACGGACCTGCCGGTGTCCGGACACGGCACCGCGGCAGCGGGCACGGACGATGCCCGCGCCCCCCTGCACCTGTTCGCGGCCGGTGAGCCGGGGGCGCCCGCCTCAGGACGGGCCCGCCGCCGGACCGCGGAAGGTGGCGCGGTAGGCGGTGGGTGTCACACCGAGCGCCTGCTGCATGTGCCGGCGGAGCGAGACCGCCGTGCCGAAGCCCGCCTCGACGGCGATCCGGTCGACGGACAGGTCGGTCTCCTCCAGCAGTTGGCGGGCGCGCACGATGCGCTGCTGGGCGAGCCACTGCCCGGCGGTGACGCCCGTCTCCTCCCGGAAGCGGCGGGTGAAGCTCCGCACGCTCGTGGACTCCCGGGCGGCCAGCTCCTCCAGTGTGACGGGGCGGTCGAGGTTCTCCAGCGCCCAGGCGCGGGCGGCGCCGGTGGAGGACCGCCGCGGCTCGGGCACGGGCCGCGGGATGTACTGGGCCTGTCCCCCGTCGCGGTGCGGCGGTACGACCGTGGCGCGGGCCACCGCGTTGGCGACGGCCGCGCCGTGGTCGCGGCGGATCATGTGCAGGCACAGGTCGATCCCGGCCGCCTCCCCGGCGGAGGTGAGCACCTCGCCCTCGTCGGTGTAGAGGACGTCCGGGTCGAGCCGGACCGCCGGATACACCCGCCGGAAGCGTTCGGCCGACTTCCAGTGGGTGGTGGCCCGGCGGCCGTCGAGCAGCCCGGCGGCCGCGAGCACGAAGGCACCGGTGCAGACCGAGGCGATCCGGGTGCCCGGCCGGACGCGCGCGAGGGCGTCGGCGAGCGGGCCCGGCAGCCGCCCCTCCCCCACCTGCCCGTCCTCGTCCCCCTCCGCTCCGTGCGCGGCCGGGACAAGTACCGTGTCGGCCTCCGCCAGGGCGTCCGGACCGTACGCGACGTACACGGAGAAGTCCGCGGTGGTGCGGACCTCTCCTGGTCCGAGCGCGCAGGTGACGACCTGGTACAACGGTGTGCCGTCGGCTCCGGCGGCCGCGCCGAACAGCTGGTGGACCAGGCCCAGTTCCATCGGCAGCAGACCGTGGCGGACCAGGACCGCCACCCGGTGCCGCCCGGATTCCGTGAAGACGTCCATGGCCAGATCCTTTCACATGTCGTCCATCCGGCCACTCGTCGGCGCGGGAGCGGCCGAACAGCATGGGCACATGACACAGACGATCACGACTCCGTCCGCCACCCGCGGCGGGCGGGTGCACCGGGCCTGGTGGATCGCCGCCGCGGCCGCGCTGACCGTCATGGCCGCGGGCGCCTTCGGCACCATGCCCGGTCTGCTGGTCACCCCGCTGCACCGGGACCTCGGCTGGTCGCGCGGCTCGATCGGTTTCGCCGTGTGGGTGAACATGGCCGTCAGCGGGCTGGTCGCGCCCTTCGCCACGGCCCTGATGGACCGGTTGGGGCTCCGCCGGGTGGCCGCGGGCGCCCTTGTCGCCGTCGGCGCCGGCGCGGCGCTGACGGCGGTCATGACCCAGCCCTGGCAGTTGACGCTCTACTGGGGGTTCCTGGTCGGTCTGGGCTGCGGTTCCGTCGCGATGGGCTTCGCGGCGGTCGTGGTCCAGCGCTGGTTCGGCGCGCGGCGCGGCCTGGTCACCGGTGTCCTGACGGGGGCGGGCGTCTTCGGGCAGTTCGCCTTCCTGCCGCTGCTGTCCTGGGGCGTCGACCGGTACCAGTGGCGTCCGGTCACGGTGACGGTGGCGCTGGCCGCCCTGGCCCTCGTCCCGCTCGCGTGGCTGCTGCTGCGCGACCATCCGGCCGACCTCGGCCTGCGGCCCTACGGGAGCGGCGGGTCCGTCCCCCGGCCGGCTCCGGTCCCGGGCGCCGCCCGGCGTACGGTGGCGGTGCTGCGCGCGGCGGCCCGGACCCGTACGTTCTGGCTGCTAGCGGGCACTTTCGCCATCTGCGGCGCGTCGACCAACGGCGTCATGTGGACCGGTTTCGTGCCCGCGGCGCACGACCACGGCATGCCGACCACGGTCGCGGCCGGGCTGCTCTCGCTCATCGGCGTCTTCAACGTGGCGGGCACGGTCCTGTCCGGCTGGCTCACCGACCGCCACGATCCCCGGCTGCTGCTCTCGTGCTACTACGGGATGCGCGCGCTCTCGCTGGTGTGCCTGCCCTACCTGCTCGGGCCGGAGGCCCACTGGCCCCTGATTGCCTTCGTCGTCTTCTTCGGGCTGCTCGACGTGGCCACCGTGCCGCCGACGATCGCGCTCTCGGCCGTCCGGGAGGTCTACGGGGAGCGAAGCGGCGCGATCGTGTTCGGCTGGACACTCGCCTTCCACCAGGTGGGCGCCGGGCTGATGGCCTTCGCCGGCGGCCTGCTGCGGGACTCCCTCGGCTCCTACGACCTCGTCTGGTTCGGCTCCGCCCTGCTGTGCGCGGTGGCGGCCCTGCTGGCGGCGGCGATCGGCCGGCCCGGTCCGGCGGCCGGAGCCCCGGGTGAGCGGGTGAGCGGGTGAGCGGGTGAGCGGGTGAGCGGGTGAGCGGGTGAGCGGGTGAGCGGCGGGACCGTACCGGCCCCTGTCGCCCTGCCTCCTGTTCCCGGCCGCCGCCCCGGCGCCCCGGTGCCGGGTGGTCACCGGCCCGTCGGCAGTGGCCGCGGCCCGGGGGCCGGTCGCGGCGGGGCGACGGCCCGGAGGGTCTCGCGCGGGCAGACGCTCCCGCCCGCCAGGATCGACCGGTGCGCGCGGCGCAGCCCCTCTCCGGGGCCGGCCCCCCGTTCGGTGCGGAGCCGCAGGCTCATGTCGCGGTAGGCCCGGAGGGCGGCGCCGGGATCGCCCTCCAGACACAGCGCGCACATCAGCAGCAGCTGCAGGCGCTCCCGCAACGGGTACCGGGTGAGCAGCCCGCGCAGCTCCGCGGCGGCGCCCTGGTGCCTGCCCAGGGCCAGGGCCGTCGCGAGCCGCCCCTCGTGGAGGGTGAGACGTACCTCCGCCATCCGCCGTGACTCGCCGAGCAGCGTCAGGGAGGAGGACGTGCCCGCCGCCGGGAGGGGATCCCCCCGCCAGAGCCGCAGGGCCGCGCGGAACAGTTCGAGGGCTCTCACCAGGTCCTCCTCGCGCAGTGCCTCGGCGGCGGCGGCCCGGAGATCCATCATCTCCGGGAAGTCGCACTCCTCGGGGGCCAGACCGAGACGGTAGGCGCCCGGCCCGTACGCCAGCCGGGCGTCTCCGCCGGGGGTGGCCGTCCGCAGGATCCGGCGGATCCGCCACACGTAGGTCTGGATGTTGGCCGCGCCGGAGGCCGGTGCACCGTCTCCCCACAGGAACTCCCCGATCAGGGGGACTCCGACCGGCCTGCCCTCCCATAACGCCAGCAGCGTCACCAGCAGTGCCGGTTTCGTCCCCGTCACCGGCAGGACCGCGCCGTCGTCCGCGATGATCTTCGGCCGGCCCAGGATCTCGATTCTCAACAGGCACCTCGTCGGCGGGGGAGCGGGTCGTCGGTGTGCGGGAGCGGCCGGGCCGCGGACGGCGTCCCGCGGGCCCGGTGGGTCCTCGCCCCGCTGTGCCGCCGGTGGTGCCCGGGACAGGTACCCGCCCGGGAACATACCGCTTGCCCGCCGGCTCCTCCGCGGGACCGGCGAACGTGTCCGGACACCTGCCGGAACGTACCCGTTCGGGGCGCGGGAGTGCCTGTTTCCGGCCCGGTCGGCCCGGTCGGCGCCTTCAGGGGCGGCCGCGCGGCCCGGCCGGGCCGGTGGGGTGCCGGGCGGGACTCAGCAGATGCGGGGCAGCTGCTCGCCCAGCGGCAGGTCCACCACCCGGGTACCGCCCAGTCCGGTACGGGCCACCACCATCCCCGGGTGGTCCGCCACGCACTCCCCGATCAGGGTGGCGCCGGCGCCGTGCGGGTGGGCACGCATCGCGGCGAGGACGGCGTCGGCGTGCTCCCGGGGGACAAAGGCCACCAGCAGTCCTTCGTTGGCCACGTACAACGGGTCCAGACCGAGGAACCCGCAGGCGTTCGCCACCGCCTCGGGCACGGGCAGGTCGCGTTCGGCCAGGACGATGCCGGTGCCGGAGGCCGCGGCGATCTCGTTCAGCACGGCGCCCAGCCCGCCGCGGGTGGGGTCGCGCAGTGCGTGGATGTCCGGGGTGACCGCCAGCATCGCCTGTACCAGGCCGCCCAGGGGCGCGGTGTCACTGCAGATCTCCACCCCGAATTCCAGGCCCTCGCGGACGCTCATGACGGCCACCCCGTGCAGCCCGAGAGGTCCGCTGACGATCACCGCGTCGCCGGGTGCGGCGCGCTGCGGGCGGATGTCGACGCCCTCGGGGACCAGTCCGATCCCGGCGGTGTTGACGTAGACGCCGTCACCGTGGCCGGTGTCGACCACCTTGGTGTCACCGGTGACGACCGCGACGTCCGCGGCCGCCGCGGCGGTGCCGATCGCCTGCGCCACCCGGCGCAGGACCGTCATGTCGGTGCCCTCCTCGACGATGAGCGCGCACGACAGGAAGGCGGCCCGCGCGCCGCTCATGGCCAGGTCGTTGACCGTGCCGTTGACCGCCAGGTCGCCGATGCTCCCGCCGGGGAAGAACATCGGCCGCACCACGTAGGAGTCGGTGGACATCGCCAGCCGGGCGCCGCCCAGTGTCACCTGGGCGCAGTCGCCGAGCGCGGCAAGCGTCTCGTTGCCGTAGGCGGGGACGAGGAGGTGTTCCACCAGTTCGGCGGAGAGCGCCCCTCCCCCGCCGTGTCCCATGACGACCACCGGGTGGTCGCGCAGCGGGGCGGGGCAGGACCAGTTCGCCGGGTCCGCCGGCGCGGGGTCGCCGGCCGACGCCGGCGCGCAGGGGCCGGTGTACGGGTCGGTGTAGGGGTCGGTGCCGTCAGCCAACGGAGGTCGCCTCCCGTTCCGTGCTCCCGGCCGTCGTTCCGCCGGTCGTTCCCGCCGGACGGTCCAGGCGCCGGTAGAGGTGGTAGGCGGCGCAGGCGCCCTCGCTGGAGACCATGGTGGCGCCCAGCGGGTTGCGCGGGGTGCAGGTGGTGCCGAAGGCGGCGCACTCGTTGGGTTTGATCAGCCCCTGGAGCACCTCGCCGCTGCGGCAGACCTCGGACTCCCGGGCTGTCAGCTCCGTGACGGAGAAACGGTGTTCGGCGTCGTACTCACGGAACGCCCTGGACAGCCGCCAGCCGCTGCCGGGGATCACCCCGATGCCGCGCCAGGCCCGGTCGGTGACCTCGAAGACCTCCTGGAGCATCCGCCGGGCGGCGGGGTTGCCCGCCTCCCGCACCGCGCGGGGGTAGGCGTTCTCCACCCGGTGCTCCCCGCGTTCGAGCTGGTGGACGGCGCGGCGTACGCCCTCCAGGATGTCCAGCGGTTCGAAGCCGGTGACCACCACGGGGACCTTGTGGCGCTCGGCCAGACCGGGGTACTCGGCGGTGCCCATCACACTGCACACGTGGCCGGCGGCCAGGAAGGCCTGGACCCGGCAGTGCGGCGCTTTCATGATCGCCTCGATGGCGGGCGGCACGCGCACATGCGAGATGAGCACGCTGAAGTTGCGGATGCCGTGCCGCCGCGCCTCGTGGACGGCCATCGCGTTGGCGGGCGCGGTGGTCTCGAAGCCGACGCCGAAGAAGACCACCTCCTTCTCCGGGTGCCGCCGGGCGATGTCCAGGGCGTCCAGCGGCGAGTAGACCACCCGTACGTCGCCCCCGGCGCCCTTGACGCGGAACAGGTCGCGTTCGCTGCCGGGCACCCGGAGCATGTCGCCGAAGGAGCAGAAGACCACCCCGGGGCGGGAGGCGATCTCCAGCGCCTTGTCGATCATCTCCAGGGGGGTCACGCAGACCGGGCAGCCGGGGCCGTGGATGAGCTCGACGGCCCCGGGAAGCAGCTGGTCGATGCCGTGGCGGATGATCGAGTGGGTCTGGCCGCCGCAGACCTCCATCATGGTCCAGGGCCGGGTGACGGTGGCGTGGATGTCCTCCAGGAGCCGCCGTGCCAGCGCGGGGTCGTTGAACTCGTCGATGTACTTCACCGGTTGCCCTCCTGTACCGCCGGTGCGGGGGCGGGCTCCGGGCGGCCCGCCGCCCCGGCCTCGGCCGCCGCGCGCTCCCAGGCGTCGCCGAACTCCTCCTCCAGGAGCCCGAGTTGTTCGAACAGTTCCAGCGAGGCCCGGGCCGACTCCTCGTCCAGCCGCTGGAGCGCGAAGCCCACGTGGACGATCACGTACTCGCCCGTCTCCACCTCGGGCAGATAGGCCAGGCACACGTCCTTCTCCACTCCGCCGAAGTCGACCCGCGCCATGCGCGTGCCGTCCCGTTCCTCGATCCCGGTCACCCTGCCGGGCACCGCCAGGCACATACGTGTTCTCCGTCCGTCGTCGTGGGGGTGGGGTCGGTTCCGCCGCCGGGTGGTCCCCGGCGATCCGGTGCCCGCCGGGTCACGGGGCACCGGCGCGGGCCGCCACCAGGAGCTGCCCGAGGGCCAGTCCGCCGTCCCCGGGCGGTACCCGGTGGTGCCGCAGCACCGTGAACCCGGCCGCGCGCAGCCGCCGTTCGCACTCCTGGTCCAGCAGCGCGTTGGCGAACACCCCGCCGGTCAGGGCGGCGACGGTCGTACCGGTCCGCCGGCGCGCCAGCCGGCAGGCCGCCTCCACCGCTTCCGCCACGGCCCGGTGGAAGCGGGCGGCGATCACCGGGGGCGGAGTGCCGGAGCGCAGGTCGGCGACGGCGGCGCGCAGGACGGGGGCCGGGTCGAGCAGCGCCGGGAACCCGTCGCCGCCGGGTGCGGGGCGCAGCGCGAAGGAGTAGCCGGGACCGCCGTCCGCCCAGGCCCGGGCGGCGGCCGCCTCCAGGGCGACGGCGGCCTGCGCCTCGTGGCCGGCCCGGTGGCACAGGCCCGCCAGGGAGGCCATGGCGTCGAACAGCCGTCCCATGCTGGAGGTCGGTACGCAGGCCAGGCCGCGCTCCAGTTGCCGGGCGAGCACCCGGCGCTCCTCGGGCGGGCAGGCGGCCGTGCACGGCAGGTCCGCGTCCCAGGGCAGGCCGGCGGAGCGCAGCTGGGACAGCGCCATCCGGCAGGGGTTGGCGACCCCGGCGTCGCCGCCGGGCAGCGGTACGTACGCCAGGTGCGCCAGCCGGCGGTGGCGGGCGTAGTCGGCGAGCAGCACCTCGCCGCCCCAGACGGCGCCGTCGTCGCCGTGGCCGGTGCCGTCGAAGGCGACGCCGATGACGGGGGCACTGCCGTCCAGCCCGTTCTCGGCCATGACGGAGGCGATGTGGGCGTGGTGGTGCTGGACCAGGCGCGGCGGTGGCCCGCCGACGGCGCGGGCGCGGGCGCGGGCCCAGCGTGTGGACCGGTAGCCGGGGTGGCGGTCGGCGGCCAGCACCTTCGGGTCGACCCCGGTCAGGACCCGCATCCGCCGCTCGGCGCCGTCCAGGGCGCGCAGGGCGGCCGGGCCGTCCAGGTCCCCGAGGTGCGGGGCGAACCAGGCGGTTCGGCCCTCGCCCAGGCACAGCGCGTTCTTCAGGTCGCCGCCGGCCGCCAGCGCGGGCAGCAGGGGCACGGGCAGTTCGATCGGGTCGGGGACGTACCCGCGGGAGCGGCGGAGCACGACCTCGCCGCCGTCCGGGCGGACGCGCACCACGGAGTCGTCGCAGGGGGACGCGATGGGCCGGTCGTGCCACAGCCAGGCGTCGGCGATGCCGGCCAGCCGGTCCAGCGCCTCGCGGTCGCTGGTCACGATGGGCTCACCGGAGCGGTTGCCGCTGGTCATCACCAGCACCGCCGGTCCGGGGGCGTCCCCGGGCAGGCCGAGGAGCAGCCGGTGCAGCGGGGTGTAGGGCAGCAGCACCCCCACGTCGGGGCTGCCGTCGCAGACGCCGGGGGCCAGTGGGTCCGGCCCGCCGTCGGTGCGGCGGCGCAGCAGCACGATGGGGCGGTGGCGGCCGGCCAAGACGCGGCGCTCGGCCGCCCCGAGGTGGGCGAGGCGGGCGGCGGCGCCGGGATCGGGGCACATCACCGCGAAGGGTTTCGTCCCGCGTGCCTTGCGCTCGCGCAGGGCGGCGACGGCAGCGGGGTTCGTGGCGTCGCAGGCCAGGTGGTAGCCGCCGAGGCCCTTGACGGCAACGACCGCGCCGTCGGCCAGCAGCAGACGGGCGGCCGCGAGCGCCGCCGCGCCCTCGGCGGCGGGCCCGCCCGGGGCGCCGGGCGGGCCGGAGGCGCTGCCGGCGGGGGTCAGCCGCAGCCGGGGGCCGCAGTCGTGGCAGGCGACGGGCTGGGCGTGGAAGCGGCGGTCGGCGGGGTCGGCGTACTCGCGGGCGCAGGCCGGGCAGAGGAGGAAGGCGGCCATGGTGGTGGCCGCCCGGTCGTAGGGCAGCGCGGTGGCGATGGTGAACCGCGGGCCGCAGTGGGTGCAGGTGATGAACGGGTGGCGGTGGCGGCGGTCGGCCGGGTCGGCCAGCTCGCGCAGGCAGTCCGCGCAGGTGGCGGTGTCGGGCGGAATCCGGGTGCGGCCCTCGCCGTACCGCGAGGGCCGGATGGTGAACTCCGCCTCCGGCCGCGCGACGCCCAGTGGGGGCACGGTCTCACAGGTCACCGAGGAGACCACGGCCAGGGGCGGGGGCCGCTCCGCGACGCGTCGGCAGAACGCCTCCACCGCGTCGGCGCCGCCCTCCACCTCGGCGACGACGCCGCCGGCGGTGTTGGCCACGTGCCCGGTCAGGCCCAGTTCGCGGGCCAGGGCGTGGACGTAGGGGCGGAACCCCACGCCCTGGACGGTGCCGCCCACCGTGACCCGGCGACGGACCGTGCCGGGGCCGGGGACCGCCGGGTCACGGTGGGCGGCGGTGGCCGTCCCGGTGGCGCCCGCGCCGCTCTCCTGCGGGGCCGTCACCGGACGGGTGCTCCGGTACCGGGACCGGGACCGGTACCGGTCCCGGAGTGCGGGACGGCCGGCTCGGGTGCGTGGCCGTGCCGGTGCCCGTGGTCGTGGTCGTGGCCGGCCCCGTGGTCGTGGCCGTACGGGTGCGCGTGGCCGGACCCGTGGTCGTGCCGGTGTTCGTCCAGATGCCGGGCCGCCAGCGGCGGCCGGTGCGGCGGCTCGCCCTCGCACACGGCCAGGATTCGCTCCAGGAGCTCGTCCGCGCCCCGGCCGGTGCGGGCGCAGGTGGGCAGTACCGCCACGCCCGGGTTGACCTGCCGGACGTTCCCGGCGAACGCCTCCGCGTCGAAGCCCGCGGCCCGGGCGAGGTCCGTCTTGGTGAGGACGACCAGGTTCGCCAGGCCGAAGGCCGTCGGGTACTTGAGCGGTTTGTCCTCGCCCTCGGTGACCGACATCAGCGCCACCCGCAGGGTCTCGCCCAGGTCGTAGGCGGCGGGGCAGACCAGGTTGCCGACGTTCTCCACGAACAGCACCCGGGTGCCGTCCGGCAGCCAGTCCGCCAGGTGCCCGCGCAGCTGCTCGGCCTCCAGATGGCACAGTCCGCCGGTCAGTACCTGCTTCACCGGTGCCCCGGACCTGGCCAGCCGCCGGGCGTCGTTCTCGGTGGCGAGGTCGGCGGTGAGCGCGGCGACCGGCACACCGCGCCCGGCGGCCCGCGCCAGCAGGAGCTCCAACAGGGCGGTCTTGCCGCTGCCCGGGCTGGACAGCAGGTTGACGGCGGCGGTCCCGCGGCCGGACAGCCACGCGCGCAGCGTGTCCGCCAGCCGGTCGTTCTTCGCCAGTACGGCCTGCTTCAGGTCGACGGTCCGGCACATCACGCGCTCTCCCTCTGCTGTGCGTCCCGCCGCGCCGGGTGGTTCCCGGCACAGCCGTCGCCTCCCGGGAGGGTCACATCGACGATCTCCAGTTCCCGTCCGGCCACCAGCTCCACCGCCGCGCCCCGGCATCGGGGGCACCACAGCCGCGGTGGTGTACCCGGGGCGAACTGCCCGGCGCAGTCCCCGCAGCGGGCCCGGGCGGGCACGTCCTCGACGACGAGTGCGGCGCCGGCCAGCACGGTGTCCTCGGTGACCACCTCGAAGGAGAAACGCAGGGCGTCGGGAACCACCCCGGACAGTTCACCGACCCTTACCCGCACCGACTCCACCGAGGCGGCACCGTGGCGGCGGGCGGCGTCCCGGGCGCTCTCGGCGACGGCGGCGGCGATCGACAGCTCGTGCATGGGGCGTCACGCTAGCCAGCCGCGGCGGGTCCGCCGGGGGCGCCGCCACGGCGTGGCACCGAGTTCGCCCGTCCGGCCCACGCCACCGGGACCGATGCGCCCGCTCCCCCGCGACCACCCGCCGGGCGCCGCACCCGGAGCGGGGCCCGGTACGCGGAGCACTGCCCGGTGGGTCTCGTGCGGTTCGTCCTTCCCGGCGGGGCGACGGGTACCGGTCTCCCCGGCCCGCCCCGGCCGGGGCATCCGGCTGACGCCCTCCCACTCCCGCGCGTCCGAATTGTAGTTGTTTGCGTGCAATGCCAGACTTCTGAGGCGGTCGGCTGCCGGGGGCTCTCGGGCCCTCGCCCACGCCGTCCCCGGACCGGGCCCGTCCCCGCCCGTCCCGAAGGCTCCAGGGAGGAAGACGCCATGAGTACCGACGCACCGGCCCCCAGCGGCGTCGAGGAGGTCCACGTCCTGTGGATCTCGGAGGGCATGAGCTGCGACGGCGACACCGTCGCGGTCACCGCCGCGACGCTGCCGAGCCTGGAGGACGTCGTCCTCGGCGCCATCCCGGGCATCCCGAAGGTGCACCTGCACAACAAGGTGCTGGCCTACGAGACCGGCGAGGGCTTCACCCGCGCCTTCCACCGGGCCGCCGACGACGAGCTGGGCCCGTTCGTCCTCGTCATCGAGGGCTCCGTGCCCAACGAGAACATCAACGGGGACGGCTACTGGACCTCGCTGGGCAACGACCCCGACACCGGCGAGCCCATCACCCTCAACCAGTGGATCGACCGGCTGGCGCACAAGGCCTACGCGGTGATGGCGATCGGCACCTGCGCCACCTACGGCGGCATCCACGCCATGGCGGGCAACCCCACCGGCTGCATGGGCCTGGCCGACTACCTGGGCTGGGACTTCCGCTCCGCCGGCGGGCTGCCGATCGTCAACATCCCCGGCTGCCCCGTACAGCCCGACAACTTCATGGAGACCCTGCTGTGGGTGCTCCACCAGGCGGCGGGCCACGCACCGCCCATCCCGCTGGACGACCAGCTGCGGCCGACCTGGCTGTTCGGCAAGACCGTCCACGAGGGCTGCGACCGGGCCGCGTACTACGAGCAGGGCGACTTCGCGCTGGACTACAACTCCCCCAAATGCCAGGTGAAGATCGGCTGCTGGGGCCCGGTGGTGAACTGCAACGTCCCCAAGCGGGGCTGGATGGACGGCATCGGCGGCTGCCCCAACGTCGGCGGCATCTGCATCGCCTGCACCATGCCCGGCTTCCCCGACAAGTTCATGCCCTTCATGGACGAGCCCCCCGGCGGCAGCGTGTCGTCCGCGTTCCTGAGCAACGCCTACGGGCCGCTGGTGCGGTCGCTGCGCGCCATCACCAACCGGACCGCGAACAAGGAGCCCAAGTGGCGCCACAACCGCGCCGAGCTGACCTCCGGCTACCAGCCGCGCCGGACCGGCCACTGACGATGCCCGCCAAGACGATGGCCCCGGCCTTCCCCGGGACGCCGAAGCCCCCGAAGACGCCCGAGAGGACCGCCCCGTGACGACGAGCCAGACCGTCCCGGCCGAACAGCGCACCCTCACCGAGGTGGCGTTCGATCCCATCACCAGGATCATCGGCAACCTGGGCATCTACACGAAGATCGACTTTCCCAACCGGGAGGTCGTCGAGTGCCGGAGCACCTCCTCGCTCTTCCGCGGCTACAGCGTCTTCATGAAGGGCAAGGACCCCCGCGACTCGCACTTCATCACCAGCCGCATCTGCGGCATCTGCGGGGACAACCACGCCGTCTGCTCGATCTACGCCCAGAACATGGCCTACGGGGTGAAGCCGCCGCCGCTCGCGGACTGGATCATCAATCTGGGCGAAGCGGCCGAGTACATGTTCGACCACACGATCTTCCAGGACAACATGGTCTTCGTCGACTACTGCGAGCGCATGGTCAAGGAGACCAACCCCGCAGTGCTGGAACGCGCCGAGCGGACCCCGGCGCCGCGCGGCGACGTGCACGGCCAGCGGACGATCGCCGACATCATGCGCTCCTACAACCCCTTCGAGGGCTCCACCTACAAGGAAGCCCTCACCATGAGCCGGCTCACCCGTGAGATGTGCTGCCTGATGGAGGGCCGCCACGTCCACCCCTCCACGCTCTACCCCGGCGGCGTCGGCACGGTGGCCACACCACAGGTCTTCACCGACTACCTGGTGCGCCTGACGCGCTGCCTGGACTTCGTCAAGCGGGCCGTCGCCCTCAACGACGACGTCTTCGACTTCTTCTACGAGGCACTGCCCGGCTACGAGGAGGTCGGCCGCCGCCGCACCCTGCTGGGCTGCTGGGGAGCCTTCCAGGATCCCGAGGTGGTCGACTACGACTACCGGACGATGAACGAGTGGGGCAACGCCATGTTCGTCACCCCCGGCATCGTCGTCGACAACGAGCTGGTCACCACCGACCTGGTCGACATCAACCTGGGCATGCGGATCCTGCTGGGCAGCTCGTACTACGAGGACTGGATCGGCGAGGAGACGTACGTCGCCAAGGACCCCCTCGGCAACCCCGTCGACCCCCGCCACCCGTGGAACCAGACCACCCTCCCGGCCCCGCAGAAGCGCGAGCTGACGGAGGGCGGCAAGTACAGCTGGGTGATGAGTCCCCGCTGGTACGACAGGCGTACGAACGACTTCCTCGCCCTGGACACCGGGGGCGGCCCGATCGCCCGGCTGTGGGCCACCGCGCTGGCCGGCAAGGTGCGCACCCCCTATGTCCGCTCCACCGGGCACAGCGTCGAGATCGACCTGCCGAAGACCCCCGGCATGCCCGAGACGCGGCTGGAGTGGACGCCCCCGCCCTTCCCCAACACCATCGAGCGCAACCGGGCCCGGATGTACTTCGTCGCCTACGCCGCCGCCATGGCCCTGCACTTCGTGGACAAGGCGCTGGAGGAGGTACGGGCCGGACGCACCAAGACCTTCGAGGACTTCGAGGTGCCCGACGAGGGCATCGGCGTGGGCTTCCACGAGGCCGTGCGCGGGGTGCTCTCCCACCACCTGGTGATCCGCGACAAAAAGATCGCCAACTACCACCCGTACCCGCCGACCCCCTGGAACGCCAGTCCCCGGGACTTCTACGGCACCCCGGGGCCGTACGAGGACGCCGTCCAGGGCTGCCCGATCTTCGAGGAGAACGGGCCGGAGGACTTCAAGGGCATCGACATCATGCGCACCGTGCGCAGCTTCGACCCGTGCCTGCCGTGCGGGGTGCACATGTACCTGGGCCGCGGCCGCACCCTGTTCCAGAGCCACTCGCCGACCCTCGGCGCACTCGCGTAGGGGCGGCCGCCATGACCTGGGACGACGAGTACGCCCGCGCACGGGTGGCACGGGCCGAGGAACTGCTGGCCGGGCTGGAGGCCCTGCCGGACAGCGCCGCGGCGGCCCGGGCCGTCGAGACGGTCGAGACACTGGTGGACATCTACGGCGAGTGCCTCGCCCGGATCATGGACCACCTCGGCCGGTGCGCCTCCGGCGACTCCGGTGACGCCGGTGACGCGGACCGAGGCGACGGTGCGGGGGACGGCGGAACCGGGCCGGCGCACCGGCTCGCGGCCGACGAACTCGTCGGCCACCTGCTGCTGGTGCACGACCTGCACCCGGATCCGCCGGAGACCCGGGTCCGCCGGGCGCTGGAGGCGCTGCGCCGCCGGCCGGCCTTCGACGGGAGCGAGGCGGAACTGCTGGAGGTCTCCGGCACGACGGCACGGATCCGGCTGCGGGCCGGCGGGCGCGGCTGTTCGTCCTCGGCACCGGCGCTGGAGCGGGCCGTGCGGGAGGCGGTGTCCGCCGCCGCGCCCGAGATCGGACACCCGGACGTCGAGACCGTTCCCGTGACGGCACCCGCCGCGCTCATCCCGGTGGACAGCCTCTTCCGCAAACCCGCGCTCACCGCCGAGCGGGGCGGGTGAGCGGCCGTGGCGGAGACGGTTCCGGCCTCCGTGCCTCCCCCCACCCCGGCCTCCGTGCCTCCCCCCACCCCGCCCGTCGGGCCCTTCCCCGCGCCCCGGCTCCGCCGGCTGGCGCTCCGTCCGGCCCACCGGGCCGGACGGAGCGGGACACGGGAGAGCCCCAGCGGCCCGGGCAACCCCGGCGGCGGCCCCGGAGGCCCCGGCGGGGAGCGGTGCGACCTGTGCTCCCAGCCCCTGCCGTCGGAGCACCGCCATCTGCTGGACATCCGCGCGGACGCCGTCTCCTGCGCCTGCCGCGCCTGCGCCCTGCTGTTCGACCGCCGGGAGGCGGGCGGGGCACACTACCGGCTGCTGCCGCTGCGCAGGGTCCGGCTGACCGGAGAGGTGCTCGACGACGCGCTGTGGGCCGGGCTCGGCGTCCCCGTCGGCCTGGCGTTCTTCACCCGCGCCGGGGAGTCCGGCGAGGTCCGGGCCGGTTACCCGAGCCCGATGGGGCTGCTGCGCGCCACCGTGGACCCGCACCACTGGCACGAGGTGGAGAGCGGGCTGGCGGCGTGCGCCCCGGACTCCGCGGCACCGGCCGACGACGTCGAGGCCCTGCTGGTCGACCGGACCGAAGGAGTCCGGGAGCACTGGATCGTCCCGCTGGACGACTGCTACCGCCTGACGGCCGTGGTGCGCGCCCACTGGAGGGGCCTGAACGGCGGGCCCGAGGTGTGGCGGCACATCGGGGACTTCTTCCGCTCCCTCCCCGCCGGCCGTGCCGCCGGTCCTTCTCCCCCGCCGCATCCGACCGCATCCCGATCAGCGACCCGTAAGGAGGCGTCATGAGCGGTATCACCGTGGGCAAACCCGATGTGCGGCCCGACAGGGCGGCCCATGTGAGGGGCGTCAGGCAGGGCAACGAGTTGGGCTCCTACGAGAAGTCCCCGGGCCATCTGCCCGACGACCGCTCCACGGCCCGCCGGTCGACCGGCATCGACCCCGGCCGCCGCGACCCGATCCTGCCCGAGATGCCGAATCTGTCCCCGCCGTGACCGGCCCCGGCAGCACCCCGGCCGGCGCACCGGGAGCCGTGCCGGGCGGCCCGGCCGCCCGGCACGCCATCCCGTCCCTGTCCTTCGAGATCACCGGCGCGGAGCCGGAGCGGTTCGCCGCGGTGCCCACCCTGCGGTTCGGACTGCGGATCACCCGGACCGGCGGCGGCCCCGTCCGTTCGGTCAGCCTGGCGACCACCGTCCGGATCGACGTGGCCCGCCGCCGCCACGGCGAACGGGAACAGCGGTCCCTGACCGAGCTGTTCGGCCTGCCGGAACAGTGGGGCACCACCCTGCGCCCTCTGGTCTGGACCCGGATCACGACGGTGGTGCCCCCGTTCGAGGACACCACCGTGGCCGAACTGACCCTTCCGTGCACCTGCGACACCGAACTGGCCGTCACCAAGTACCTGCTCGCCGTACGGGACGGGGAGGTGCCGCTGGACTTCCTCTTCGGCGGCACGGTCTTCTTCCAAGCCGCCGACGGCCGGCTGGGCACGGCCCAGATCTCCTGGGCCGAGGGTGCCGCCTACCGGCTGCCCGCCGGGCTGTGGCACGGCCTGCTGGACCGCTACTTCGGCGGCAGCCCCTGGCTGCGGCTGTCCCGGGAGACCTACGACCGGCTCGACACCCACCGGATCCGGCGGGTGCTGGGCACCTGGGACGAGACCGTCGCCGCCCTGCTCGACCGGGCGGACGGCACCGTCCCGGCGAGCCCTGGGCCTTCCGGCACTTCCAGAACTCCTTGAGACCACCGGAGCACCATGAACGACGTGACACCGGCAGCGCCCCCGGACGCGGCACCCCCCTGGGGCGCGCCCGCCGGGAAGGCCGAGAAAATCGTGCGCACCTGCCTCTACGAGGGTTATCTGCTCTGGCCGTACCGCAGGTCCGCGCTGAAGAACACCAAACGCTGGACCTTCGGCGGGGTCTTCCCGCAAACCTGTGCCACCGCGCTGGGCGAGCCGTACCGGATGCGCACCCAGGTGCTGCTCGACACCTCCGGCCGCCCCGCCGGACGGACACGGGTGTCGGTCCGCGTGCGGTTCCTGCACGTCGTGGACCGCGGCCTGGAACGTGCGGGGCCCGACGGCCCCGAGGCCGTGGACGAGCTGACGGTGGACGGCGAGCGCCACCTCGCCTGGCAGGAGGCGACCGAGCGCGAGGTGTCCGTCCCCCTGGTTCTGGCGGCCGCCCTCCCCGGGCCGGTGCGGGCCGCCGTCGATGTGCCGGCGGGCACCGACCGCGAGCCGCTGCGGGACGGCGCGGGCCGTCCCGCGGGTGCCGTGGTGCGCCGCTGGCGGGCGCTGCGCGGCACCGTGGAGATCACCGCCGAACCCGTCCGGGCCGATGAGCCCGCCGCGGCGGCCGGGGCCGACGACCCCGACGAGGCCGGTGCGGCCGGTGCGGCCGGTGTGTACCGGCTGACCGTGGACATCGTGAACACCACCCCGTGCCCGGTCCCCGACGCGGACGCCCGCGGTGCCCGGGAGGAGGCCTGCTCGTACGCCTTCGTCTCCACCCACACGGTGCTGCACAGCGACACCGGGTACTTCGTCTCGCTCGTCGATCCGCCCCGGCGGCTGCGGGAGGCGGCCGGCGCCTGCGGGAACCAGGGCACCTGGCCGGTGCTCGTGGACGACGAGACCGCCGGCGGCGACGGCGGCGCTCCCCCGGAGGCGGGCGAGGAGGCGGACGGCGGCGGGTCGTCCGCCCGCACCGTGCTCTCCTCCCCCGTCACCCTCTACGACTTCCCCGAGGTCGCCCCGGAGAGCCCCGGCGACCTGTTCGACGGCACGGAGATCGACCGGCTGCTGATCCTCGGCGTGATGAGCCTGACGGAGGAGGAGCAGCGGGAGGCCCGGGCCTGCGACCCCCGGGCCCGGGAGATCCTGGACCGCTGCGCCGGGCTCGGCCCCGAGGAGCTGCTCGCGCTGCACGGCACCATCCGCGAGTTCCGTCCCGTCCGGGAGGACGCATGAGCGGCCGGCCGCACCCGGACCCCGGGACCGCGGAGCCGGGGACCACGGGCGCCGGCACCGCCCGGACGGCGGTGATCGGCGGAGTACGGCTGGGCCGGGGCGACCGGGTGCGGCTGCGGCCGTCCCCCGGCGCCGACATCCTCGACCTGGCACTCACCGGCCGCACCGCCGAGATCGTCGCCGTCGAGGAGGACTTCGAGGGCCGCAGCCACGTCGCGGTCGTCCTGGTGGGCGATCCGGGGCGCGATCTGGGGGCGAGCAGCCAGATCGGCCACCGCTTCTTCTTCTCCGCCGAGGAGCTGGAACCGGCCGGGCCGCCCGCGGCGCCGGGGGCGGCCCGCGCCCGGATCCTGGTGGCCGGGATCGGCAACGTCTTCCTCGCCGACGACGGGTTCGGGCCGGAGGTCGCCACCGCGCTGCGCGGGCACCCGCTGCCCGCGGGCGTCCAGGTCGCGGACTTCGGCATCCGCGGCATGGACCTGGCCTACCGGCTGTTGGAGGGGTACGGCACCGCCCTGCTGGTCGACGCGGTCCCCCGCGGGCGGGCGCCGGGCACCCTGTCGGTCATCGAGGCGGAGATCCCCCGGGAGGAGGAGTCCCCGGGCATGCCCGCGGCGCATGCCATGGACCCGGTCGGCGTACTGGCCCTGGCCCGGCGGCTGGCGGCCGACGGCGGCGCGCCGCTCCCCCGGGTCCTGGTCGTCGGCTGCGAGCCGCTGGTGCGGATGCGCGGCGACGAGCCGGATGTGGCCGTCGGTCTCAGCGAGCCCGTGCGGAGGGCCGTCACGGCGGCCGTCGTACTGGTGGAGTCCCTGGTGGTGAGGCTGGCCGCCGGAGAGCCGGTCACCGCAGAGGCCCTCGCCGGGAAGGAGGTGAAGTCCCCGTGAGAAACGGCATCCGCATTCCCGCGGCCGTGGTGCGCCTGATCGTGGGCGCCCTGGGCGCCGCCGCCGTCGCGGTACTGGTGGCAGAGGCACCGGCGCTGTGGCGGTACGCGAAGATCCGGTCGATGTGACGGAAGCGGCGGGCGCCCCCGGCGGGGCCGGACCGGTGTCCGGCCGGCGTCGGCCGGACACCGCGGGTCACCCGCCCCGCGCACCGGCGCTCTCCCGCCGGACGGTGGACAGCGTCCTGACCATGACGTGCTCCCGGCGGCCGTCGGGCAGCGGGTCGCCGGCCGGCCCGGTGGGCACGAAGCCGTGGCGGCGGTAGAGGGCCGCCGCGTGCGTGTTGCCGGAGAAGACCGACAGTCGCACCGCCCGGTTCCCGGCCGCCGCGGCCCACCGCACCACCGCCCGCACCAGTTCGTCCCCCGTTCCGCGGCCCCGGGCGGCGGGGGCGACCCACATCGAGATCAGCTCCGCCGTACCGCCCTCCCCGGCCGGCTCCGGAACGGGGACACCGCCGGCCATCCCGGCGGGCCGGCCGTCGAGCAGGGCGAGGAAGTGGCACGCGCCGGGGAGGTCCAGCCGGGCGCGCCAGCGCTCCTCCCGGTCGCCGGGGCCCTGCCAGTCCGCGAGCCGGGATCCGAACGCGCCGGGCGCCTCCGCGAGCGCCGCCAGCCGCAGTTCGCGCCAGGTCCGCCAGTCGTCCGCCGTCAGAGTCCGGATCTCGGTCATCCGGGCAGGCTGCCGTACGGGGCGGGCCGACGGCAACCGGAAACCCCGTGCCGCCGGCCGGGGTGCCGTTGCCCCGCGTACGCCCGGCATGCGCTCCCCGACCACGGGTAGTCAACGGACACCGCCCTATCCGTCCGAGGTGAGGTCATGGCCAGCGTCGTCCGGCAGCGCACAGCAGTCCTCGCAGCGCTCACGGCGCTGCTGGCCGCCGCGGCCTGCGGTGGTGGGGGCGGGGAGGAGCCCTCCCCCGCCCCGAGCCCCAGCTCCTCCGCGACCGCCCCGTCCCGTCCCGCCGGCGATCCGCCGGGCGGCGTTCCGTCCCCTTCCTCCTCGCCTTCCGCCTCCCCCTCTCCTTCGGCGACCGCCACCGCACCGGAGGACCCGGCCGGGGCCGCCCAGGAGATCCGGGAGAACTGGGAGGGGTTCTTCACCGCCACGTCGGTCGACGACAGGGCCGCCCTGGTCGAGGACGGCGAGCTGTACCGGCTGATGATCGAGGGGTTCACCCGTGACGAGCGGGCCGAACTGCTCCGCGTACGGGTGGACCGGACGGTCTTCACCTCCCCCGAACGCGCCAGGGTCGGCTACACCCTCATCCGGGAGGGCAGCCCGGTCGCCACCGGCGCCACGGGGACCGCCGTCCGCCAGGAGGGGACCTGGAAGATCAGCTTCACCACGCTGTGCTCCCTCACCCGGCACGGTGACGACGTCCCCCAGGCCGCGACCTGCCCCTCGTCCTCGGCCCCGCCCCCGGCTGCCCCGTAGCCCAGGGCTGTGACGGCCTGCCGCGCGTGACCGCCGGCCCCGGACGCCAAGGCCGAGGAGCGCACGAGCTCCACGGGGCGCAGACGGCCGCCTGCGCCCCGGCCGGCAGGGGCGTTCCGCCGCAGCAGGGTCCGGGGCGGGCGGGCCGGCGGCCTCCGGGTACGCCTTCGGGTACGGGGAGGGCGGGAGCGGACCGATGAGTTCCGGAACGGTCGCCGCCGCAGGCTTGCGCCCCGCCGTGCCGGGTAGGCGGGGGGTGCGCCCGGGGTGCCGACAGGTGGAGTCGTATGACAGGCCCCCGGTCGCCTCCTCGTCGGCGGCCGGCGGATTCCCCCGTCCTGCCGGCCGCCGGCAGGACCACGCGACCTGTCATGATGCCCGGAACGGGGGTCCGGACGCACGGACGGCCGCCGGAGAGCAGGAGCAGGAAGGAGCCACCGTGCCGGAACGTGCTCTCCGCAGTCGGCAGATGCTCGCCGGCCTGTTGTCCGCCAGTCACCTGCTGCCCCTGGAGCTGGTGCCGGACGCCGTGGCCGAGCACGCGGCCCCCGTGGGATTCACCGACATCCGGATCTACCTGGCCGATCTGCAGCAGTACGTACTGCGCCTGCTGCCCCCGGGCGGGCAGGAGGCCGGGGCGGGTGCGGCGGACGGCGAGGCGGAGCTGAGGATCGAGGGCACCGTGCCCGGACGGGCCTTCCAGCACGGGCAGCCCCTGCCCGCCGCCGGAGCCGGTCCCGAAGGGTACCGGTGGTGGGTCCCCCTGGTGGACGGCACCGAGCGGCTGGGCGCCATGCACGTCGCCACCGCCGGCGACGACCAGCGCACCCACGACGACATGAAGCAGCTGGCCACCCTGACGGCGCTGCTCCTGGCCGGCAAGAGCGGCCACAACGACACCCACGCCCGTCTGGTCCGCACCCGGCCGATGGGGGTCGCCGCCGAGATGCAGTGGCAGTTGATGCCCCCGCTGACCTACGCGGACGGCCGGGTGGTGATCGGCGCCGCGCTGGAGCCCGCCTACGAGGTCAGCGGCGACGCCTTCGACTACGCCACCGCCGGGCCCGTGGCGCATCTCGCGGTGTTCGACGCCATGGGACACGACACCGCCGCCGGCCTCACCGTCAACCTCGCCGTGGCCGCCTGCCGCAACCACCGCCGGCAGGGCGCCGATCTGGCCGAGACCGGCGAGGCGGTCGAACGGACCCTGGTCGAGCAGTTCGGCCACAGCCGCTATGTCACCGGCATCCTGGCGGAACTGGACACCCGCACCGGCGAGTTCACCTGGATCAACCGCGGCCACCACCCCCCTGTCGTCATTCGCGGCGGACGCTGGAGCACCCTGCTGCGCTGCCCGCCCGCCCATCCGCTGGGCACCGGTCTGGGCCTGCGGACCACCCTCTGCCGGGAGCAGCTGGAACCGGGCGACCGCGTCGTGTTCTACACCGACGGCATCACCGAGGCCCGCAGCCCCGGTGACCGCGAGTTCGGTCTGAGCCGCTTCGTCGACTTCATCGTCCGCCACCACTCCGACGGTCTGCCCGTCCCCGAGACCCTGCGCCGGCTGGTCCACTCCGTGCTCGACCACCACGGCGGCCGGCTCCAGGACGACGCCACCGTCCTGCTCTGCCAGTGGCTCGGCCCCTCCGCCGAGGACTTCGCCCCGGCGGCGGAGCGGGCCGGCCTGCACGGCTGACGACGGCAGGATCCCGCCCCCGGCGCCCCCGGGGGACGTCCGCCGTGACACGGCGGACGGCGGGGTAGGCGTACCGGACGCGGTACGCCCACCCTCCCGGAAGGGCAGCACAGACCATGGCCCAGCCATCCCAGCCATCCCCCACACCGGACGCCCGCCGCCGGCCGCGCCGGTCGCTGGCCGTCTGCGCGCTGATCGGCGCGGCGGTCATGGCGGCGGTCGACGAGATCGTCTTCCACCAGCTGCTGAACTGGCACCACTTCTACGACCGCGCCACCCCCGCCGTCGGACTGCTCTCCGACGGCCTGCTGCACACCGCCGAGTTGCTGGGTCTGGTGGCCGGGTTCGTGCTCTACGCGGACCTGCGCCGCCGCCGCGCCCTGTCCGTCCCCCACGCCCGGGCCGGGCTGCTCCTGGGGCTGGGCGGTTTCCAGCTGTTCGACGGGATCGTCGACCACAAGCTGCTGCGGCTGCACCAGGTCCGTTACGGCGTCGACCTGCTCCCCTACGACCTGGCCTGGAACGCGGCGGGTCTGGTGCTGCTGGGCGCGGGCGCCGCCCTGGCCGTGCGCGCGGGCCGCGGCCGGCGGCGTGCGAAGGCCGGGTGACGCCGGTGGCGCCGGAACACCTCCACCCCGCCGGCTCGGGCCCCTCCCCCGCAGCCGTGCTCGCCGCGGCGGTCGCGGCGGCGGTGGTCGCCGGCTACCTGCTCGCGGCCCTACGGCTGCGCCGCCGCGGTGATGTCTGGCCACCCTCGCGGGACCTGTGCTTCGCGGCGGGCGGCACGGCCCTGGCCGCGGCCGCCGTCCTCGACCCGCCCGGCGGGCCGTTCACCGCGCACATGGCCGGGCATCTGGTCACCGGCATGGCCGCTCCGCTGCTGCTGGTGCTCGCCCGGCCGCTCACCCTCGTCCTGCGGGTGCTGGGCCCGGGACCTCTCCGGCGTGCCCTGCTGGCCGCGGCGCACTCCCGGCCCGCCGGGTGGCTGCTCTTCCCGCCGCTGGCCGCGGCCGTGGACGTGGGCGGGCTGTGGCTGCTGTACCGCACCCCGCTGTGGGCCGCCGCACACGGCCGGCCGCTCCTGGCGGCCGTGCTGCACCTGCATGTCCTCGCCGCGGGTGTGCTGTTCACCTTCGCCGTCTGCCGTCTCGACCCGGTGCGCCGCCGCTGGGGTCTGCCCTGGCGCGGTGCGGCGCTGCTGGGGGCCGGGGCCGCGCACGCCGTACTGGCCAAGTCCCTGTACGCCGCTCCCCCGCCCGGTACCGGCCTCGCGGGCGCCGATCTGCGTACCGGCGCCCAACTGATGTATTACGGCGGCGACTTGGTCGAGGTGGCCCTGGCCGCGGTCCTGGCCGTCCAGTGGTACGCCGCCACCGGCCGGGCCCTCGCCCGGGGCCGGCGGGCCGTCCGGGGTTCCGCTCCCGCGCGGCACCCGGTCCCCGGTGGTGCTCCGGATGCGTGTTCACCCGGTCGGTGGGTAAGCGGAGGACACAGCCCGCGAGGGAGTCACACAGCGGTCAGCGGAGCAGTGGCGCTGACACAGCCGGCGGCCGGCACGTCCGTCCCCGAACCGGTCGGCCGTCGGCTCCCCCGGCCCGACCCGCCCCCAGAGGAGCCGTGAACCACTGACTCCGGTTCCTCTGGAAGAGGAAGCCGGGCTCAGGGGAGGAGGACGCGCCGCCCGGCGGGTCCGTGCGGAGGGGCGCCCGCCGACCGGCGGACACCCCGGAGCACCGGAGCCCGTGCGAGGCGGCCGCCGTCCGTCCGGCACGGCCCCGGCGCGGCACCGGGCGGTGCCGCGCCGGGGCCGTGCCGGACGGACGGGTACGGTCGTTCGGCCGACGGGCACACCGCCGGTGCCGCCCTTCCCCGCCCTCCCCGGCGGGGCCCGGCACGGAAGGAGTCACGGAACATGCCCGGTCCCGTTCCGGACAGCGTGCCGGAGGACCCCGAGGGGACCCGTGCGTCCTGTCCGC
Source organism: Streptomyces carminius (assembly GCF_002794255.1). GTDB lineage: Bacteria > Actinomycetota > Actinomycetes > Streptomycetales > Streptomycetaceae > Streptomyces > Streptomyces carminius. The sequence goes on along the minus strand of NZ_PGGW01000038.1, from coordinate 274,877 downwards.
CCGCACCCTGGAGGTTCCGGGGGAAACTGTGGGCCGGCCTCCTGCCGCTCCGCCGCCCACTGCCCGTCCCCGGGGATCTGCGCCCGCTGGTCTCCCCCTCCCTGCTGGCCGTCGGGCTGGTCCGGTACCGGGAGGGCACCTTGCGCTACGACGAGCTGGCCATCGGCCCGCTGGTCCGCCGCGGCCGCCGTGCCGGGCTGCTGGTCGACCGTATCTGGGTCGACGACGCCGTCTCGGTGCGCGGCGGGCGGGACATCTGGGGACTCCCCAAGGAACTCGCCGAGTTCGTCTGGACGGACACCGGTGGGCGGACGGCGGTGCGCGTCGCCGACCGGGACGGTCCGCTGGCCGAGTTGGTCCTCGGGGCCGGGCGGCCGGGCCTGCCGGGTGTGCCGCTTCCCCTTCCGGGCTTCTCCGGTTCGCCCGGGCGGCGGCTGTTCGTCCCCGGCCGGCTGCGGGGGACCCTCCGCCCCGGGACGCTGACGGTCACCTCGTGGCCGGAGCGGCTCCCTGCCCTGGAGCGCACCACCACCCGGCTCGCGGTGGCCGTGGACCCCTTCCGGATGACCGTTCCCGGGCCGATGCGCCGCTGAGCCCCGGGCCGGTGCGCGGTCCGGGGCCTGCCGTCACCGCCCGCCGCCCAGCTCGAACAGCAGGTAGAGGAAGGCCGCGACCAGGTGGCCGGCGATCAGGTAGACGAAGAGCCGGACGACGAGCCCGCGGGGGAACTTCCGCTCCTCGTTCATCGGCGCCGCGGGGCGGGGGTGCTGTTCGGACATGGTGATGCCGCCTTTCGGACCGGCCGGAGCCGGCGGGAACGGGAAACGGGGAACCGGGGCCGCAGCCTTCAGGTGATACGCGGCCCCGCCGCGCCGACGCACAGTTCGGCGACGGTGCTGCGCAGCAACGTGTGCACGAACAGCAGGTCCGCGCCGTCGGCGGTCGCCGCCGCGATGCGGTGCGGGGTGAGCGAGTCGAAGTGCGCCGAGTCCCCCGGCCACAGGAGGTGCTCGTTCTCCTCCAGCACCAGCCGCAGCCGGCCGCCGAGCACGTGGATCCACTCCTCGCCGGGGTGCACCCGGACCGGATCGTGCCGCGGCCGGTGGGGGACGTGGACCCGCAGTGCCTGCATCGCCCGGCCCGATCCTCCGGCCGGGCGGTAGATCCAGCCGTCCGCGGTGACCGTCTCCGCACGGCCGGCCCGTACCACCGGGTCCCGTTCGGCCACCGTCTCGCCGAGCAGGTCCGACACGGTCGTACCGTAGATCCGGGCGAGCGCGAGCAGCGACGGCAGCGAGGGCTGGCGGCGGCCCGTCTCCAGGCGGGACAGGTGGGCGGGTGACAGGTCCGCGCGCCGGGCGGCGGTCTCCAGGGTCAGGCCGCCCCGCCGGCGCAGCTCGCGCAGCCGGGCGGCGATCCGTGGCGGCAGACCGTCGGGCGGGGTGCCGGCCGCCGCCTCGGCAGGGCCCTCGGATGAGGAGTTCACAGAGGTGATTGAGCCAGAAACCTGCCTGGCGGGCAATTTCTTTGCCTCTTGGGCAAGAAGCCATGGAACGATGATCGGATGAACACCACCACAGCCGCGTCCGGGGCGCGTCGGCCGGCCCTCCGCCCGGCCCTGCTGCTCCCGGTGATCGGCCTGCTGGCCGCCTGCGGCACCCAGCCCGCCCCGTCGGCCTCCTCCCCGCACCCCTCGGCCTTCCCCCGCCCGGACCGGCTCGCCTCCTCGTTTCCCGAGGGGCACGTGCAGTACGGCTTGTCCCCCTCCCCCCGGCCCTCCCCCTCCGCGTCCTCCTGCCCGGCCTCGGGCCTGCGCGTCCAGGCGGAGGAGGCGGAGGCGGCCATGGGGCTGCGGGTGCTGGGCGTCCGGCTGGTGAACTGCGGCGAGACCTCCCGCACCATCCGCGGCCGTCCCGGTGTGCGGGTGCTGGACGGGGACGGGGAGCCGCTGGAGGTGGAGATCCTCCACAAGGTGTCCGAGATCGCCCTCATCGGCGGGCTCGACGACGCCCCCGCACCGGTGCCCCTGGACCCCGGCGAGTCGGCGGTGGCCCGCCTGGTGTGGCGCAACACCGTCACGGACCCCACGGTGCCCGCCGCCACCGGCAGCGCCGTGGAGATCGACCCGCTCGGTGACCGGGAGCCGCGGACCGTACCCGCCCACCTCGACCTCGGCAACACCGGCAGGCTCGCCGTGAGCCCCTGGGCACCGGTGCCGCGGTAGGGCCGCCCCCGCCGCGAGGGGTTCTGCCGGACACGAACGGTGTACGAGGGGGCACGGCGTGGAAGACGGCCGGAGTGAGCGATCTGGAAGATCCCGGCGCGGACACCCCCGCGGACACCCCCGCGGACATCGCCGTGGTGGGCGCCGGCGCCGCCGGGCTGTCCCTGGTGCACCGGCTGGCCTACACCCCCGGCCCGGACGGCACCGCGCCCACCGTCGTCCTCGTCGAGGCGCCCGAGGGGCCGGTGCGCGCCCCGGCCCGCACCTGGTGCTTCTGGGAGACCGGCGAGGGCCCGTACGACGAGGCGGTACGGGCCGGCTGGGACCGGCTGCGGGTGCGCGGTCCGGACGGCCGTACCGCCGAGGCCCACCTGGGCGCCGCGCGCTACAAGATGCTCCGCTCCACCGACTTCGCCGCCCTGGTGGATACCCGGCTGGCGCCCCTGCCCCGGGTACGGCGGCTGACCGCGGTGGTCGACCGGGTGCGGGACGATCCGGCGGGCGGCGCCGTCGTCCACGGCACCGACACCGCGGGGGCCCCGGTGCGGGTGCGGGCCCGCTGGGTGTTCGACTCCCGCCCGCCCCGGCGGCTCCCGCCCGCGCGCAGCACGCTGCTCCAGCACTTCCGCGGCTGGTTCGTGCGCTGTTCCGCCGACGCGTTCGACCCGTCGGCCGTGGAACTGATGGACTTCCGCACCCCGCAGCCCGCCCACGGACTGTCCTTCGGCTACGTCCTGCCGCTGGGACGGCGGGAGGCGCTGGTGGAGTACACCGAGTTCTCCCGCACCCCGCTGTCGCCGGAGGGCTACGAGCGGGCGCTGCGGGACTACACCGGCCGGGTGCTGGGCCTGGGGGGAATGACGGTCACCGGCACCGAGCAGGGCGTCATCCCCATGACGGACGCCGTCTTCCCGCGCCGCGCCGGGCGCTGTGTCTTCCGCATCGGAACGGCCGGCGGCGCCACCCGGCCCGCCACCGGCTACACCTTCGCCGCCGTCCAGCGGCAGAGCGACGCCATCGCCGACGCCTGGCGCCGCGGGCGCGTCCCGGTGCCGCCCGCCGCGCACGCCGCCCGCCACCGGGCGATGGACGCGGTCATGCTGCGGGCCGTGGACACCGGCCGGGTGGCGGGGGCGCGGTTCTTCAGCGACCTTTTCCTGCGCAACCCCCCCGACCGGCTGCTGCGGTTCCTCGACGGCCGCTCCCGGTGGTGGGAGGAGTTCGCCATCGGGCTGAGCACTCCGGTGCTGCCCATGCTGCGCTCGGCGGTGGAACTGCCCGTACTGCCGCGGCGCGCCGCCGTGTCCTGAGCCGTCCTCTCCCCCGCCGTCCCGGCGCCGCTCCCGGGTGCCGCTCCGTTCCCCGCTCCCGTGTTCCCCGCCGTTCCCCGCCGTCCTCGTCCGACAGGAGTGTTCCCCCCATGCCGCTGCTCCCACCGCACCACCGACGGCCGGCCGCCGTACCCGGCCGCCCGGTCGCCCGGCGCGGGCGCGACCGCCACGCGGCCGTCCTCCACCCGGCGCCGGGACGCCCGGCGGTGGCCGGGGAGCCGCCGCGGGTCGCCGTCGCGGGCGGCGGCATCGCCGGGCTGGCGGCGGCCACCGCGCTGGCCGAACGCGGGGCGCGGGTCACCGTCCTGGAGCGGGAGCCGCAACTGGGCGGACGGCTGGCCGGCTGGCCGGTGACGCTGGCGGACGGCTCGGCGGTGACGATGAGCCGCGGCTTCCATGCCTTCTTCCGCCAGTACTACAACCTGCGCGGGCTGCTGCGCCGGGTGGACGGCTCGCTGGGGATGCTCTCCGGGCTGCCCGACTACCCCCTGGTCCACAGCGGCGGCGCCCGGGACGGCTTCGCCCGGGTGCCCCGCACCCCGCCGTGGAACGCGCTCGGCTTCGCCGCCCTCAGCCCCACGTTCACACTGCCGGGGCTGCTGCGCATGGACCCGGTGGCGGCCCTGCCGCTGCTGGACGTACGGGTGCCGCAGGTGTTCGAGCGGCTCGACGGGATCAGCGCCGCCGACTTCCTGGACCGCGTCCGCTTCCCCGCCGGCGCCCGGCATCTGGCCTTCCAGGTCTTCTCCCGCAGCTTCTTCGCCGATCCCGGGGAGCTGTCGGCCGCCGAGCTGGCGCTGATGTTCCACATCTACTTCCTGGGCTCCGGCGAGGGACTGCTCTTCGACGTGGCCAACGAGCCCTTCCCCACCGCCCTGTGGGAGCCGCTGGCGAAGTACCTGCGCGGCCACGGCGCCGAGACGCGTACGGACACGGCCGTGGAGACGGTCTCCCCCACCTCGTCGGGCGGTTACGAGGTGGTCGCCGGGGGCGGCGCGCCGCAGCGGTACGACGCGGTGGTCCTGGCCCTGGACACCGCCGGACTGCGGCAGGTGGTGGCCGGCTCCCCTCGTCTGGGCGATCCCGCCTGGCGCGACCGTGTCGCCCGGCTGCGCACCGCCCCGCCCTTCCTGGTGACCCGGCTGTGGCTGGACCGCCCCGTCCGCCCCGAGCGCCCCGGTTTCCTGGGCACCAGCGGCTACGGTCCGCTGGACAACGTCAGCGTGCTGGAGCGCTGGGAGGGCGAGGCGGCCCGCTGGGCGCGGCGCACCGGCGGTTCGGTGGTGGAGCTGCACGCGTACGCCGTCCCGCCCGGCGCCGACCGCGCCGCCGTGCAGGAGGCGCTGCTCGCCGAACTGCACCGGCTCTGGCCGGAGACCCGCCCGGCGCGGGTGGTGGACGCGGTGCACGAGTGGCGGGCGGACTGCCCGCTGTTCGCGGTGGGGTCCTTCGCCGACCGCCCCCCGGTGCGCACCCCCGACCCGGGTGTGGTGCTCGCCGGGGACTGCGTCCGGGTGGATCTGCCGGTGGCGCTGATGGAGCGGGCGGCCACCACCGGCTTCCTGGCGGCGAACGCGCTGCTGGAGCGCTGGGGGGTGCGGGGGCAAACGCTGTGGACGGTGCCCAACGCCGGGCGTTCGGCACCGCTGCGGGCGCTGGCGGCGCTGGGTGACCGGGGCCGGACCCGGGACTAGGTGTACTGCCCCGCGAGGCCGGGGCCGCCGTCGGCCAGGCCCCGGGGCGCGCTGCGGCCGGGAGGGTCAACCGGCTCGCGGCGCCCCCGGGCCCGGCGGCCCGGAGGCGCCCCGGGCACACCACTCCCCCGGCTGCCGCCGGGAGGTGCCCCGGCCGCGTCGCCGGAGTCGCCCGAGTGCGCCCGGTACGCGGGCGGTCCTCCGCCCTGCGACGCACCGCACCGGGCGCCGCGCGCTTCCCGGCAGCCCCTTCCGGTCGCGGCACCGGCCGCCCCGCGGGGGTCTCAGTCGGTCTGCCAGCTCCAGCCGGTCGCGGTCGTCCCGGAGGGGCAGTGCTCCTGGACTCCGCTCAGGTCCCCGGGCGGGGCCGTGCTCTCGCCCCCGTACTGGCGGCCGTCGCTGCACTGGACGAGGAGCCGGTACCGCTGCGCGTCGTCATTCCGCTGCGGGGCCGGGACCGGCTGTCCGACGGGGAGCGGGGCGGCGCCCGCCGTTCCCGCGGACACGGCCGCCACGGCGGCCACGGCGACGAGCAAGGGGAAGATCTTCCTGGTTTTCACGACGGGTCCCTCCATGGGTGTGCGTGCCGCGCCGTGCGCGGCGGCGCGGTGTCGTTCCGATGGCGGACATCCCATCAGGGGGGAACCCGGGAGCCGGGCAGCACGTGCGCGCTGCCCGGTCTTTCACTGTTTCGAATGAACGGTTCCGGCCGGAGGGCGGATGCCGGCTCCCGGAAGGCTCAGCCGGGAAAACGGCCCGTGCTGCGCAGTTGCCACCGCCGTTCGGCGTAGGCGAGGTCGTCGCGCCACAACCGGGCCGCGGTGCGCCGCACCAGCGGGCGCAGCAGCGGGGCCGCCGCCCGGGCCAGGGCGAAGCCGGGGCGGTCGGAGGTGGCGAGCACCGCCTCGGTGACGACGGTACGGGGCCGGCCCCGCTCGTCCTCGCCCAGCGGGGTGGCGTGCGTCTCCACCACCGACGACACCCCCTCCCCCTCGGTGATGCGCATCACCACGGTGCGCGGCTCGGGGGCGGTGAAGACCGCCCGCACCGGGACCGCGCCGCGCGAGGCCACCCGGAAGGTGACCTGGACGGTGAAGCGGTCCTCGGCCGGGTCGGAGGGTTCCGGGCCGGTCCCGGGTGCCTGGAGCACCGTCAGACCGGTGAAGGAGTAGGGGTGGAACCAGGCGCCGTGCCAGGGGTCGAGGCGGTTGGCGACGACGTCCTCCGGTTCGCAGACGCCCTCGGCCTCGGTGACCGCGCACAGCGAGGCGTCCCGGGCGGGCCGTTCGGGTACCACCGGGCGCTCCAGCGGCTCCTCGCCGCCGGCCGCGTCCAGCCGGACCCAGGCCAGGACGCCGTCGTCGTGGACCGGGTACGGTTCCCAGCCGGCGCCGCCGCGGCCGTCCAGGGCCAGCCCGTGCCAGTGGCAGACCAGTCGGCCGCAGTGCACGGGGCTGTCCTTCAGCGGCGCGCCCAGGTGGGGGCAGGCGCCGGGTCCCGCGGTCAGCCGGCCGGCCTCGTCGCGCCAGGCGACCACCTCCGTGCCCGCGACGGTGCGTCCGTGGGCGCGGCCGGGCCGTATCCGCTCGGACGGTCCCAGCACGTACCAGTTCCCCGAGGGCCGGGCGGTGGCCCGTTTCAGGGCGGCCGCGATGACGGCCGGTGAGGCGTCGCGCCAGGTGGGCCGCTGTGTGGCCCAGTCCACCGGGGCGGCCGGCCGCAGCGGCAGCCCGCGGCGCGGCAGGGTGGGGAGGCGGAGGGGACGGCGGACGGGAAAGCGAGCGGGGCGGGACGGGCCGCCGCTTCGGCGGAGTGGTTCGCGGGTCATGGCAGGGCCCTCCTGCGGAAGACGGTGCGGGCCGGGCGGCCGGCGGGTTCCGGGTCCTCGGCCGGCCGCCCGGCGGGTACGGCGCGGTGCCGCGCCCGGGCGGCGGCGAGCCGGGCCAGTCCGTCCAGGGCGACGGCGGCCCGGCGGCGGCCGGGCACGGCGACCCGGCGGTGCAGCACGTCGTAGCCGGCGTCCTCGATCCGCTCCAGGATGCCGCCGTAGAGGGTGAACGCCGTACGGATGCAGGGCCGGGCGACGGGGTCGAGCATGGCGATGCCGGGGCGGGCCTCGCGGTACACCGACCGGGTGTGCGCGGCGACCTCGCGCAGTGCCGCGCGCACCCGGGGGTGGCCGCGTCCGGTGTCGCGGCACCGGCGCAGCAGTTCGCGGTCCACCCCGTGGGCGGTGAGGACCTCGCCCGGGAGGTAGACCCGGCCGCGGTCCAGGTCCTCGCCGACGTCGCGCAGGAAGTTGGTGAGCTGGAAGGCCACCCCCAGGGCCGCCGCGTGCGGCTCGGCCTCCCCGCGCGGGACCACCGTGCCCAGCACGGGCACCATCTGCAGGCCGATGACTGCGGCCGAGCCGTGCATGTAGGCGTACAGGTCCCGGTAGGTGGGGTAGTCCGAGATGTCCAGGTCCATCCGCATGGAGGCCATGAAATCGGCGAACAGTCCGGGATCGATGCGGTAGGCGGCGGCGGTGTGGGCCAGCGCGCGCAGCACGGGGACGGTGCTGTCCGCGCTCGGTCCGGCGCGCAGCTCCTTCTCCAGCGCGTCCAGTTCCCCGGCGCGCTCGGCGGGGGTGCGGCCGGTGCCGAGGTCGTCGACGATGTCGTCCGCCCAGCGGGCGAAGCCGTACAGGGCGTGCACGGCCGGACGCCGCTCGACCGGCAGCAGCCGGGTGGCCAGGAAGTACGTCCTGCCGTGCCGGGCGTTGAGCCGGCGGCAGACGGTGTAGGCGTGACGCAGCCGCGGATCGGTGACGCCCGCGGCGTCCAGTTCCCGGGCGGTCACGGCTGTCCCACCTCCCCGGCGGCAGCGGGGAGGTGGGCGGTACGGCGGCCGGCGCGGCGCGGCGCGCCGGCCGCCGGTGGCGGGCCGGTGACGCGCCGGGCGGCCAGCTTCCCGGAGATCAGCACGGTCGGCACGCCCACGCCGGGAGTGGTGCCGCAGCCGGCCAGGACGGCGTTGTCCACGCCGCGCACCAGGTTCCCCGGGCGGAACGGCCCGGTCTGCCAGAAGGTGTGGGCGGCGGAGAAGGGGGTGCCCGCGGCGTGCCCCTGCGCGGCCCAGTCCACCGGGGTGACCAGGTGCTCCGTCTCGATGTCCGCGTCCAGCCCGGTCAGGCCCCGGCTCTCCAGCTCGGCCACCAGGGTGTCCCGGTAGCGGGGCGCCAACTCGTCCCAGGGCAGCGGTCCGGTGTCGGTGTTGGGGCAGGGCGCCAGGACGTAGAGCAGTTCGCGCCCCGGCGGGGCCAGCGCGGGGTCGGTGGCCGTGGGGCGGGTGACCAGCAGGGAAGGATCACTCATCAGGCTTCCGGTACAGGTGAGCTCGGTGAAGGTGCGCCGCCAGGCGGCACCGAAGAAGAGGTTGTGGTGGGCCAGTTCGTTCCGGGTGCGGCGGACCCCGGCGTGCAGCACCACCGCCGAGGGCGAGTGCCGCAGGGCCAGTGGGCGGCGGGGGGCGCGGCCCAGCAGCCGGTAGGCGACGGGCAGGTCGGGGGTGAGGACGACCGCGTCGCAGGGGACGCGGTCGCCGTCGCCGGTGTGGACGGCCACCACCCGTCCGGTCCGCTGTTCCAGGCGTGTCACCTCGCACCCGTACCGCAGTTCGGCGCCCGCGTCGCGGGCGGCGCCGGCCAGTGCGGCGGGCACGGCGTGCATGCCGCCGCGGGGGAACCAGACCCCGGCGACGGTGTCCATGTAGGCGATGACCGCGTAGGCGGCCAGCGCCCTGGCGGGCGCCACCCCGGCGTACAGCGACTGGAAGGTGAAGACCCGGCGCAGCCGCTCGTCGGCCAGGAACCGTCCCACCTGCCCCTCCAGCCGTCCGAAGCCGCCCAGGGCGGCGAGCCGGGCGAGGTCCGGGTGGAGCAGTTGCAGGGGGTGGTCGATGTTGCTGTCGATGAAGCGCCCCATCTGGGCCCGGTACAGGCGCTCCAGCCAGCGGCGCAGCCGCAGGTAGCCGGCCGCCTCGGCGGGTCCGGCGAAACGGCGCACCTCCTCGGCCATGGCCTCGGCGCCGGTGTGGACGTCCAGCGCGGAGCCGTCGGCGAAGCGGGCCCGGTAGGCCGGGTGCAGGGGGAGCAGCTCCAGCCGCTTCTCCACCGACTCGCCCACCGCGGCCAGCGCCTCGTCGAGCAGGTGCGGCATGGTCAGCACGGTCGGCCCGGTGTCGATGCGGTAGCCGCCGTGCTCCAGCCGCCCGGCCCGGCCGCCGGGCCCCGGGTCGCGTTCGAGGACCGTCACCCGGCGTCCGGCGCCGAGGAGGTGCAGGGCGGCCGCCAGCCCGGACAGCCCGGCGCCGACGACCACCACGTGATCGGTACGTCCCTGGACGCGTCTCACCGCCGCGCCTCCGTCTCCGGTCCGGCGGCAACCCGGACACCGTGCGCACCGTCCATTCCGGCCACGGCGCGGACCATGGCGGCCAGCCGGTCCGCGACGACCGGGTCCTCGCAGACGCCGTACAGCCTGCGCTCGGCGAGTTCGCCGAGCCGTTCGATCCGCTCCTCCACCGCGGCTCGCACCCCCAGCCCGGCCAGCACCCCGCGGAAACGTTCCAGCCGCTTCGGGGTCAGCGTGCGGTCGCCCAGGCTGCCGCGCAGCACCGCCAGGGCCGACGTGTCGCCGAGCGCCTCGGCCCGCTCCAGGGCGAGCGCCACCAGATAGGTGGTCTTGCCCTCACGCACGTCGTCCCCCGCGGGCTTGCCGGTGCTCCGGGGATCGCCGAAGACGCCCAGCAGGTCGTCCCGCAACTGGAAGGCCAGCCCCGCGTCCCGGCCCGCGGAGCGCAGCGCGCCGACGAGCCCGGGACCGGCCCCGCCCAGGACCGCACCCAGCTGCAGGGGCCGCTCGACGGTGTAGAGGGCGCTCTTGAGGTAGGCGACCCGCAGCGCGGCGGACGCCGAGGGCCGGCCGGCCGCCTGGTTGTGCAGGTCCAGGAACTGCCCGGCCACGGTCTCGGTCCGCATCGCCCGCCAGGCCCGCTGGGCCTCGCGCCGGAGCGCCGCGTCGTCCGGCAGGGACTCGGTGAACAGGTCGTCGGCCCAGGCCAGCGCGAGATCCCCGGCGAGGACGGCCACCGAGGTCCCGTACGTCTCGGGGCGGCCCACCATGCCGTCCTGCCGGTGGCGGCGGGCGAAGTCGACGTGGAGGGCCGGGCGGCCCCGGCGCAGGGCCGAGTCGTCCATCAGGTCGTCGTGGACCAGGGCGCAGGTCTGCAGCAGTTCCAGGGCCGCGGCGGTCCGCAGGACGGCGGGCGCGCCGGTGCCGTGCGGGGCGCCGCCGGCGGCCCGCCAGCCCCACCACAGGAAGCCGGCCCGTGTCCGCTTGCCGCCGCGCAGCGCGAACCGCGAGATCCCGGCGGCCAGCTGGGCACCGAAGGTGCCGTCGATGTCCTCGGCCTCGGCACACCGCTCGGCCACGTAGTCGCGCAGGGCCTTCTCCACCCGGGGGCGGACCTCGTCGGTACCGGAGGCGGCCGCCCCGCGTGCTTCCCGTGCCGGCGCGGATGCCGGCGGTACGGGTGGCCGGGCCGGCTCCGGCTGTCCGTCGTGGGCGCCGCCGGGGGCACCCGGGCTGATCATGGCAGTCGGGTTTCTCACGCCGCGGACCGCCCGGTGCGGGGGCCGGCGGTGGCAGGCCGTACGGACACGGCCGCGGACGGGGTACTGCTGGCGAGCATCATGGCCCTTTCCTCGTCACCATCAGGGGCGTTGGGCGCTGTGACGGTTGTGGGCGGGTGCCCCCGCTCGGTGGCCGGAAACCCCGGTGGAACCGTTGCGGACCCTCTGCCGGAATTGTGGCCGCCGGCCTTCCGCGCCCCTGGCAGGCGGGGGTGTACGGCGGTGGCTCACGGCTCGTCTCCACCCGATCGACGCAGACCCGCGCCACGGGCCGGGTGCGCCGTCGGCGCGGGCCCCGGCCGCCGTGGACGGTCGCCGTGGACGGCCCTGCCAGGGCTCACGCCGTGCCCGGCGAGCGGCCCAGCAGGCTGTCGTCGAGGCGGGCCAGCAGGTCCGCCGGGTTCTCGTAGACCTCCACGGCGCCCGCGTCCAGCAACTCCTGCCGGGTCAGCCCGCCGGAGAGCACGCCCAGACAGGGCACGCCCGCCCGCTCGCAGGCGGCCACGTCCCACACGGTGTCGCCCACGAACACCGCCCGGTCGGGGGCGACACCGGCCCGGTCGAGTGCGGAGACCACCAGGTCGGGTGCCGGTTTGCTGGCCTCGACGTCGTCGGAGCTGGTCGCGCCGGCGACCACGTCGTCCGCGCCCACCGCCCGCCGCATCACCGCCAGCTCGTCGCCGTGCGCAGAGCTGGCCAGTACGACCGTCCAGCCCCGCTCCGCGCAGGCCCGCAGCAGCTCGGCGGCTCCCTCCAGCGGGGCCAGCCGCGGCCAGTACTCGGCGTACAGGGTCCGGTGGGCGGCGGTGACGGCCCCGGCCTCCGCCGGATCGTGGTCCTCGCCCAGCAGCCGGTCGAGGAGCTGGTCGCTGCCCATGCCGATGGTCCGGTGGATCAGGGACATCGGCACCCGGCGGCCCGCCTGCCTCAGCGCCTCCCACCAGGCCACGGTGTGCAGATAGGTGGTGTCCACCAGGGTGCCGTCCACGTCGAAGAGCACCGCCCGTCCCGTTCCGCCGCCGCTCATGTGCTGTCCTTCCGCCGGCCCGTGCCGTCCGTCGCACCCGGCTTCTCCGGGTTCTCCAGGTGCCCGGGTACCCGGACGGGCCGCGGTCATGGACGCGCCTCACCCGTCCGGGCCGCTCCAGGCGGACAGGGCGCGGCGGCTGGTGAACCGCCGGGGGCGGCCGGTGACGGGATCGGTGAACTCCAGGACCTTGGCCAGCAGCTGCAACGGGCTGCCGAAGTCGTCCGGGGCGCGCTCGACGGGGCGGGGGTAGACCGGGTCGCCCAGGATGGGGACGCCCAGACCGCTCATGTGCAGCCGCAGCTGGTGGGTGCGGCCGGTGCGGGGCAGCAGCCGGTAGCGGCCGAGTCCGCCGCGGCGCCCGGCCAGCTCGATCCGGCTGACGCTGTTGGGCTCCCCCGGCACCTCGTACGCGGCGATGACCCCGCGCTCCTTGACGATGCGGTTGCGCACCGTGCGGGGCAGTTCCAGGGCCGGGTCGTACGGTGCGACGGCCTCGTACTCCTTGTGCACCCGCCGGTCCCGGAAGAGGTTCTGGTAGGCGGCGCGGTGTGCGGGGCGGACGGTGAACAGCACCAGGCCCGCGGTGAGCCGGTCCAGCCGGTGCGCCGGGCTGAGTTCGGGCAGTGCCAGATCGCGGCGGAGCCGGGCCAGGGCGGTCTCGGTGACATGCCGGCCGCGCGGGGTGGTGGCCAGGAAGTGCGGTTTGTCCGCCACGACCAGGACGTCGTCGCGGTACAGCACCTCCACCTCGTACGGCACCGGCACCTCGTCCGGCAGCTCCCGGTGGAACCACACGTACGCCCCCGGCGTGTACGGGGCTCCCGGGGCGAGCGGCCCGCCGGCGCCCCACACCGCGCCGCCGGACAGCATGGCGTCGATCCGTTCCGGCGGCACCGCGGGCAGCCGGTCGACCAGGTGGTCGCGGACCGTCGCCCAGTCACCGGTCCCGGGCAGCCGGAGGCGGACCGGGTCTATGCCGTGCCGCTGGGGCAGCGGGGCGGGCGGTGCCGTGCGTCTGCGTCTCATCGCGGTGCCCAAGCCTACGCGGGAAGGCGGTACGGAACGGGACGGGCCCGGCGGTACGGACCGGGCATAGGATCGGACCGCCCGTCCCCAGGAGGTGCCGTGTCCGAGCAGGAGACACCCCGTGTTCTGGCCGATCTCGGCGACCGCGCCGACCGGGCGCCCGCGGAGCGCGGCGGCGCCCTGTGGCGGCTGGCCGAGTCCGGCCGGCAGCTCGACGCCAATCTGGTGCGGCTGCCGCCGGGGGCGGCCGTCGGCGAGCACGCCGAGAACGATCTGGACGTACTGCTGCTGGTGGTCGGCGGCGGCGGGGAGCTCGAGGACGGCGCGGGCGGACGGCAGGCGCTCGCGCCCCAGCGGCTGGTGTGGCTGCCGCGCACCTCGCGGCGGTCGCTGCGGGCGGGGCCCGACGGGCTGGTCTACCTGACCGTTCACCGGCGGCGGCCGGGCATGACCGTCGGCGCCCGCCCGCCCTCTCCCGCGGCGGACGCGGTGGCCGCGGCGGACGGCGGTGAGCCGCCGTGCATGCTGGACCGGGTCTGCCCGGCCTGCGGCCGCATGAACGAGACGGCGGGCGCCGTCCGCTGCGAGCGGTGCGGGGAACCGCTGCCGTCCGCGACGGACCGTTGAACCGCGCCGGTCCCGGCGTCAGGCGCCCCGGCAGCTGTAGAGCACCAGCAACAGCAGAGCCGTGCCGGCCAGGCTGATCAGGAGCGAGCCGAGGCAGCCGGACCGGTTGGAGAAGAAGACGAACACGTTCACCGTCCTGTGCGGATACGGCCCGGCGCCCCCGCGGGTCGGAGTGCCGGGCCGCGCGATCGTGGTGGCCGCACCGCTGTGCCGCCGTCCGCCTCCGTACCGGCCGTCCCGCGCGTCCCTCGGCCGGTCCCGGACGGGCTGACCTGCCCTCCGGTACCCGGGCCGAGGGGGCGGAAACCCGCGGGCCGGGCGGGGTGCGGCGGGCGGGGGGACCGCCGCACCCCGGTCACCGGGGTGCGTGCCGGTCCGCGTCAGGAACCGGTGCGGGGGGTGGAGGGGACGGCCGGGGAGCCGGTGGCCGTGAAACCGGACGCCGCCGGTCCGCCGGGGTCCGGCCGCGCGTTCCGGCCGGTGCCCGGCACGGTCACCGGGCCGCCGGAGCGGATGGGCGCGGTGTTCCGGACCGGACGCTGCCGGTCTCCGGCCCGTCCGCCGGGACCGGCGCCGCCCGCCGGCCCTCCGAGGGGGCGGGGACGTTGCCGTGCACCGTCACCTCGGCCCGGAAGCTCCCGGTCCGCCGGTCCGCGGTCCGGTGGTCGGCGGAGTAGGTGAGCCCGTGGCCGAAGGGGAACAGCGGAGTCTTGCCGTCGCCGTCGTTGACGGGCTGCTGGCTCACGGAGCGCATCCAGGTCATCGGCAGTTTCCCCGTCGGCGCGTGGTCGCCGTAGAGCACATCGGCCACCCCGGCGCCCTCGGTGCCGGGCAGCCAGGCCGCCAGCAGCGCGTCCCAGCCGTCGAGCCGCTCCGCGATGTCCAGCGGACGGCCGGAGACGAGCACGACCACGACCGGCACCCCGGAGGCCCGCAGCCTCTCCAGGGTGGCCAGGTCCTCCCGGTCCAGGCCCATCGAGCCGCGCCGGTCGCCCTCCATCTCCGCGTACGGGGTCTCGCCGACGACGGCCACCGCCACGTCGTAGGAGCCGTCGACGCCGTCGCCGTACCGGTCGTAGGTCACCCGCGACGGGTCGGAGGCCAGTGACCGCATGCCCTCCACAACGGTGGTCCCCGGGGTGATGTCCCCGCTTCCGCCCTGCCAGGTGATGGTCCAGCCACCGCTCTGGTGGCCGATGTCGTCGGCGTTCTTGCCCGCCACGAAGACCTTGGCCGACTTGTCCAGCGGCAGGACGCCGCCGGAGTTCTTCAGCAGCACCTGGGACTTGCGCACCGCCTCGCGGGCGAGCCGGCGGTGGGCGTCGGAGCCGATGGTGGCGGTGTAGGAGCGGTCGGTGTAGGGGTTCTCGAAGAGGCCCAGTTCGAACTTCTTCGCCAGGATGCGGCGGTTGGCGTCGTCGACGCGTTCCATCGGGATCCGCCCGGCCCGCACCTCGCCGCGCAGCAGCTCGGTGAACCTGCGGTAGTCGTACGGCACCATGACCATGTCGATGCCGGCGTTCACCGCGTCCCGCACCTCGGCGGCGGTGAAGCCCTCCCGGCCGTCGAGTTGGTCGACGCCCGCCCAGTCCGAGACGACGAAGCCGGTGAAGCCCAGCTCGCCCTTGAGGACGTCGGTGATCAGATGGCGGTGCCCGTGCATCCGCACGCCGTTCCAGCTGCTGTAGGAGACCATCACCGAACCCACCCCGCGTTCCACCGCCGCCCGGAACGGCGGGAGGTGGATCTCGCGCAGTTCCGCTTCGCTCAGCTCGGTGTTCCCCTGGTCGACGCCGCCGGTGGTGCCGCCGTCGCCGAGGTAGTGCTTGGCGGTGGCCAGGATCGAGCCGGGCGCGTCCAGGGAGGGGCCCTGGAGGCCGTCGATCAGCGTGGTCATCGCGCCGGGCAGTTCGGGCTTCTCGCCGTAGGACTCGTAGGTGCGTCCCCAGCGGTCGTCGCGGGCCACGCACAGGCAGGGCGCGAAGGTCCAGTCGATACCGGTGCCGGCGACCTCCTCGGCGGTGGCGCGGCCGATCCGCTCCACCAGTTCGGGGTCGCGGGTGGCGCCGAGGCCGATGTTGTGGGGGAAGACCGTGGCACCCCGCACGTTGTTGTGGCCGTGGACGGCGTCCACGCCGTAGATCAGGGGGATGCCCAGCGGGGTGGAGAGCGCGGCCCGCTGGAACGAGTCGTACATCTCCGCCCAGGCCTGGGGGGTGTTGGGGGTGGGGGCGGAGCCGCCCCCGGAGAGGACCGAGCCGATGCGGTAGGCCGCCAGGTCCGACTGGTCCTCCAGCGCGCCGCGGTCGACCTGGGTCATCTGCCCGATCTTGTCGTCGAGCGTCATCCTGGCCAGCAGGTCCTCGACGCGGTCGTCCACCGGCAGGGCCGGGTCCTCGTAGACCGGTGGCGCGTCGGCCGAGGCCACCGCGGGTGCGCTGTTCAGCGTGCACGCGGCCATGAGGGTCACGGCGGCTCCCGCGGTGAACCTCCGTAACCTGCCGCGCAGCGCGGTCCGTCCGGCGGCCGGTTCGCCGGCTGGTCCGCCGGCCCCTCTCGTCGTCCATCTCGTCACGGCGTCGTCCTTCCGGTGGGGGCGGAAACACACGGTCCGGTGTCTCACCGGTCCGGCCGACGGCCACCGGGCCGGTCCGGACAGTTCCTCGGCGGCGGTGAACTGGTCTCGGGTGGCTCTTCGGTTCTCGTGACTTCTTCGGCGGGGGCTGGTACGGGCCGTCCGGCCCCGGCGGAGGAGACACCGGGGCCGGACGGGTGACCGGTTCGGTGGCGCGCCCTCATCGCGCCACCGAACCGGGGTTCCCGTCCGGGACTCCAGGCGCGGTCGAGCCGGCCGGACGGGCGGTCGGCGGTCAGGGGCGCAGCGGCGGCTCCGCGTTGCGCACCAGTTCCAGGACCTGCTGCGGGAACCACTGGCCGGCGGGCGGGTCGATCATGCCGCGCGCGGGGTCCTCCGGTCCTTCCGTGCCGCGCAGGCACTCGCCGTCCGACTCACCGGGGATCTTGATCCACAGGTGGGCGTCGTTCAGCGGATCACCGGTGGCGGTGGTCGGCCGCTTGCCCAGACCGCGGTCCGGCGGGTTGCACCATTCCTGGGGGTCGGGGTACTGGTCGGTGTCCGGGGTCCAGGGGCCCTGGCCGTTGCGGCTGGTGTCGGTGACGAAGTGGGGCTGGTCGGCCGGGTCAGGGGTGACGTTCTCGTCCAGCCAGGCCTGTGCGTCCTCCTGGTCCCACCACTGGTTCGGACAGTCGGCCGGGTCACCGCCGCCTGCGGCGTACTCCAGACAGCCGGAGACCAGTTCGCCGTAGCGGGCCAACTCCTCGTCGGACCGGTAGTTGGAGGCGTTGAGGTAGAAGCCCCGGGTCTTCTCGACCCCCGCCTCGATCAGTCGCGGCACGATGGAGTTGACGCTGTGCCAGCCGCTGTGGCCGGCGTCGAGGTAGACGGTGGTACCGGGCAGGGCGGTGAGGGTGTCGACGGCGTAGCCGACCTCAGCGTAGCGGGCGGCGGTCAGGGTTCCCTCCTCGTCGTCCTGTCCGCAGTCGGAGGGCAGCAGGGCCAGGGAGTCGGGCTCCAGGATCACCAGCGCCTTCTTCTTGCCGATGCCCTTGGCGACCTCGTCGATCCACGCCTGGTACTCGGCGGTGTCGGCGGCCCCGCCCGCCGAGTACTGCGAGCAGTCCCGGCCGGGGACGTTGTAGAGGGTCAGCACCGGCAGTGCCCGCTTGCGCGCCGCGTCCCGCACGACCTCGCGGACCTCGCCGCGGATGAGGCTGTCGTCGCCCCGGCCGTTGAACCACACGGACTGCGGAGTCCGCACCATCCGTGCGACGGCGAGGGCGTCCTTGTGCTTCCCGGCCCTCACCAGCTCCCGGATCTGGTCGTACGCGTCCGGGTTGGCGGGCGGTGTGTACAGGCGTGTCCCGCTCGGCCTCCGGTCGTCCTTCCCCGCCTCCGGCGAGCCGGCCGCGGCGCCGGCCGTTCCCGTGGTCCCCGCGAGCAACACCAGCGCGGCGGTGGCGACGGCGGCGCTCCCCCGCCCGTTCTCCCGCCTGTTTCTCCGTCTGTGCACGTGTTTCGGCTCCTGACGTGAGCGGTCCGGCGGAGCACTCCCCGAGTCGGTCCCCCTCGTGGGAGCGCTCCCATATCCGCTGCCAGACCTTCTACCCGTCCGGACCGCGCGTCAAGACCCCCCGTCCCGGTTTTCTTCGGCACGGCTCCCGGCACCCGGCGCCCGACCGCCGGCCCGTTGCGGAGGCGAACAACAGTGCCGGTTTCCGCATATGCCCGCGCAGCCGTCGGCGGCCGGCGGCCGCACCGCGCGGCACTCCTCCTCTAGAGTCGGGGACATGACCCCAGCCGAGGGGAGCGTACGGATCGACAGCTGGATCTGGTCCGTCCGGCTCACCAAGACACGATCGGCCGCCGCCGCCGCCTGCCGCGCCGGCCATGTCCGGATCAACGGGGAGCGCGCCAAACCCGCCGCCCCGGTGCGCTCCGGTGACGAGGTACGCCTGCGCCACTCGGGACATGAGCGGATCGTGGTCGTCAAGCGCCTGGTACGCAAGCGCGTCGGCGCGCCCGTCGCGGCGGAGTGCTTCGTCGACAACAGCCCGCCGCCGCCACCGCCCGAGTACACCGCTCCCGCGGCCCGGCGCGAACGGGGCGCCGGACGGCCCACCAAACGGGAGCGGCGCGATCTGGAGCGGCTGCGCGGCCGCGGGACCGCCGACCGGGATTAGCGGGCGAGAACACCACAGCGATTCCGGGTCTTGAGGGACCGGAAGCGGACGCCCGGTGGGCTCTGCGCGGGCCGGCTCGCGCAGAGCCCACCGGGCGTCCATCGGGGAGCGCCGGAAGAAACACCGGTACGAGCCCGAAGCCGGCACGGCACCGGAGCGGTCCGTCCGGCACCTCAGCCCGGCGCACCGCCACCACCAGGGGAAATGCTTCTGCCCGCCGTTCTCGGTGAGTTGTCCACACTTGTTTCCCTCTGAACGGCCATACGGCTACCATCGCCCCGTTCGACGCCGCCCTCACCAGCGGCGGCCCATCACCACAACCACCGCTGGGGAGACATGGCACCGCGCGTCACCGTGCCGGGACGGCAGAGGCGAAGGACGAAGAAGGGCTCGTCCCGCCTGGAATCACTCCGGACAGCCCTGCTCATCCTGGCCGTCGTCCCCAGCGTGGCACTGGCCGCCCTGTGGACGGTCAGCACCGTGCAGCTCGGGACCACCTGGCAGAACCGGGACACCCAGCACACCATCGCCAACCGCGCCGCGTACCCGGCCACGGACGTCCTCCTCGCCCTGCAGATGGAGCGGGGGATCAGCGCCTTCGCACTGAACGACCCCGGCGCCGGCCGCCCCGCCCTGGAGAAGCAGCGCAAGCGCACCGACCGGGCCGTGCGCACCTTCGAGTCCCTCTCCGACATCGAGATCTCCGACACCTATCCGCAGACGCGGGACGGACTGACGGAGATCCGCGGGAAACTGGGCGAACTCGGCGAGATCCGCGCGGCCATGGACGGCGGGGACGCCACCCAGCAGCAGGTCTACGAGCGCTTCAACGGGCTGACCGCCGCCGGCCTCCGGTTCTTCGAGTCCCTCGGCCAGACGGAGGACCTGGAGCTGACCGTCCTCAGCGGGCCCCTGAACAACCTTTCCAGGGCCCAGGAGATGCTCTCCCGCCAGGACGCCCTGCTGGCCAGAGACCCGGACGAGTTCGGCCCCGCCGAGTACGACCAGTTCGTGGAACTGGTCAGCGTCCAGCGGTACCTGGTCGAGCAGGGGTACGAGCCCCACCTCCGCGACAGCGAGGCCGCGGCTTACCGGAAGATGGTCGACGGCGATGCCTGGCAGGCCGTCGCCGGCATGCAGGACGCCCTGCTGCGTTCCTCCGGCAGCAGTGCCTCCACCGTCCTGGAGGACGGCGGGGCCGCTCGCTGGCAGCAGGCGTCCGCCCAGGTGCACGAACAGCTCGGCAGGCTGTCCGGCATACGGGTCGAGTTCGTCTGGGCGGCGGGCGACGCCTCCATGGAGTCGCTGCTGAACCGGCTGGTCACCACGAGCGCCGTCGGTCTGGGCGCGGTGGTGGTCGTCGTCCTGCTCAGCCTCTGGCTCACCAGCCTGCTGCGGCGGCGCGTCCTGGCGCTGCGCGACGAGGCGCTGGAGCTGGAGCAGAAGCTGCCCGGCATCGTGGAGCGACTGCGCCGGGGCGAGAACATCGACGTCGACGCCGAGGTCTCCGAGGTCAGCCACGGTGACGACGACCTCGGCCGGCTCGGCCAGGCCCTCAACACCGCCCGCCGCAGCGCCATCGAGACCGCCGTGCGGGAGACGGAACAGCACCGCGGCTTCGAGCGGCTCCTGCAGCGCATCGCCCGCCGCACCCAGCTGCTCATCGGTCTGCAGCTCAAGAAGCTCGACGAGATGGAACGCCGGCACGAGGACCCCGAGGTGCTGGAGGGGCTGTTCGACCTCGACCACCTCACGGCCCGGCTGCGCCGCTACGAGGAGAACCTGGTCATCCTCGGCGGCGGTCAGCCCCAGCGGCGCTGGCGCAGACCGGTGCGGGCGCTGAACATCCTGCGTGCCGCGCTGGGAGAGGTACGGGACTACCGCCGCATCCACATCGAGGTCGAGGGGCAGCCCTGGCTGTCCGAACGCGCCGTGGGGCCGACCGTCCACATCCTGGCCGAGCTGATGGAGAACGCCACCACCTTCTCCAAGCCCCCCACTCCCGTGGAGGTACGGGCCGGACTGGTGGGACGGGGCCTCGCCGTGGAGATCGAGGACCGCGGTCTGGGCATGGAGCCCGAGGAGTACGAGCGGATCAACCGGCTGATGGCCGAGCCGCCCAGGATGGACATCATGTCCCGGGTCGACGACGTCCGGCTCGGTCTGTACGTGGTCGCACGGCTCGCCCACGGTCTGGGAGTGGACGTGGAGCTGCGTCCGTCGGTCTTCGGCGGCACCCGGGCGATCGTGCTCATACCCGCCGAACTGATCGCGGACGGACCGGGTCCGGACGGGGCGGGAAGTGAGGAGACCGGGCAGACACCGCTGCGGGGGGTCCCGGACCCGGTCCGGGAGACACCCGCCGAACTGCCGGCCCGCTCGCGCGGTCAGGCGATGGGCACGGTAATCTCCGTCCCCGCCCCGCGGGACGAAGCACGGCCCGGCACGCGGCCCCGGTCCTCCGGGGATCCCTCTCCCGACGCCGCGGCGCACCCACTGCCCAAGCGGGTCCGCCGGGCCAGTCTCGCCGCCGAACTCAGGGAGCCGGAGCAGCCTTCCGGCAGCACCCCCCAGGAGGAAACCGGACCGCATCCGCAACCCGCCCGCTCCGGCGCCGCCATCGGCGCCTTCCAGCGGCAGTCCCGCGCCGCACACCGACAGTCCTCCCCAGACGGCCACCCCCCGACCGGCGGCAGTACGCCGGGCCGTAACCAGAACGCGACGGAAGACCCACGATGACACAGCGAACCACCGCCACCGACCAGGACCTGGACTGGCTGCTGGACGGACTGGTCGATCAGGTGGCGGGCACCAGGCACGCCATCGTCCTGTCCGACGACGGGCTGGTCGTCAGCCAGTCCCGCACCATCGATCGCACCGACGCCGAACGACTCGCCGCCGTGGCCACC
This sequence comes from Streptomyces carminius, assembly GCF_002794255.1. Lineage (GTDB taxonomy): Bacteria > Actinomycetota > Actinomycetes > Streptomycetales > Streptomycetaceae > Streptomyces > Streptomyces carminius. Next base: position 253,601 of record NZ_PGGW01000038.1, on the reverse strand, counting down.
GGGCAGCAGAGCCTCGCCCGGGGAGTGGACGAACTCTTCCGCGGCGGGCCGGTGCGTCAGGTCATCGTGGAGCTGGCAGACCTGTGGCTCTTCATCACCGCTGCCGGCAAGGGGACCCATCTGGCCGTCGTGGCGTCCCAGGACGTCGACGCCGAGGTGATGGCGGTCGCCATGCACACCCTCGTCCAGCAGGTCGGCCAGAAGCTGGGCACCGAGGCCCGTACCGACGGCACGGTCACGGACGGAGGCTGATGTGGGTGGCCACTGGACGGACGACGACCCGGGATACGAGGAGGCCGACGACTCCCTGGTCCGGCCTTATGCCATCACCCGTGGCAGGACTGTTCCGGAACGTGGTGACCTCGGTCTGATCACAGTGGTGACCACCGTCGAGCTCCAGGGCGACCAGCCACCGGTCAGAGGGCTGGAGCCGGAGCACCAGGCCATTGTGGAGCAGTGCCGCGGGTCGGCCGCCGTCGCGGAGATCGCCGCGGCGCTCGACCTGCCCGTGTCGGTGACGAAGATCCTGATCGACGACCTGGTGTCGCTCGGCAGGGTGACGGTCCGGCCACCGCTGGTGGCCCGGGAAAACGGTGGACTGAACGTGACTCTTCTGCAGGCGGTGAGGGATGGACTCCGGAAACTCTGATCACCCGGCCGGGCGGGGGGACGGCCCAGCCACCCCCTCGGCCGTCAAGATCCTGATCGCCGGCGGCTTCGGGGTGGGCAAGACGACCCTGGTCGGAGCGGTCAGCGAGGTGTCTCCGCTGCGCACCGAGGAGTACCTGACACAGGCGAGTGTCGGCGTCGACGACATCGAGGGACTGACGGACAAGAGCACCACGACGGTGGCGCTCGACTTCGGCCGGATCACCATCCACCCCGAACTGGTGGTCTACCTGTTCGGCACACCGGGCCAGGAGCGCTTCTGGTTCATGTGGAACGACCTGGTGAACGGTGCGCTGGGCGCGGTCGTACTGGTCGACACCAGACGGCTGGACGTCAGCTTCGCCTCCATCGACTTCTTCGAGAGCCGGGGCATCCCCTTCGTGGTGGGGGTCAACTGCTTCCACGGCCACTGCGACCGCACCGCGGAGGAGGTCCGTGAGGCCCTCGACCTGGATCCCGGCGTCCCGCTGCTGATGGGGGACGTACGGCGCCAGGATGTCGGCCGCGATCTGCTGCTCGCGCTGGTCGATCTGCTGTTGTCCCGGCCGGCGCCCGTGGGCACACCGGCGGGCTGACCTCGCCCGCCCCGGCCACCGGTCGGCCTCGCCGTACCGGTGGCCGGGGTGGCCCCCGCCCGGATCCCGGCCGGCCGGAGCGTGCGCCGTCCCGGACTCTCCAGCCATAAAGCGGCACCCTCCGGGCAGGCGGCCAGTAGCGCGCACCGAACGGAAGGAGAGTGCGACGATGGCGCACATCGACCCGAACCCCCCGGATCCGGTCAGCGATGCCTGGAACACGGTGGCCAGCTACTCCGCCTACGAGGAGGCCCAGGCCGCGGTCGACCGGCTCTCCGACGAGAAGTTCCCCGTGGAGCACATCGACATCGTCGGGTCGGACCTGCGCCTGGTCGAGCATGTCACCGGCCGGATGACCAAGGGCCGCGCGGCTGGGCTCGGCGCCGCCAGCGGTGCCTGGTTCGGCCTCTTCATCGGTCTGCTGGTGGGATTGTTCACCCCCGGTCCCGCCTGGCTGGGACTGATCCTCGGTGGTCTGCTCATCGGCGCGCTGTGGGGCGCGGCCTTCGGTTTCGTCGGTCACGCGGCGACCGGCGGACGCCGTGACTTCTCCTCGACCCGGTCCCTGGCCGCCGCCCGCTACGACGTCATCGTGCGCGGCGGACACGCCGATCAGGCCCGCACCATCCTCCAGCGCGAGGGGCTGACCGGAACCGCCTGAGACGTCCTCACCCCTCCTCACGGGCGGGGGCACCACGCCCCGCGCCGGTTCAAAGTCCCGGCTCCGGACGTTCCCCGGCGCGCCACCGGGAGCCGGACGGTACGGGCCGCCGGTCAGCCGGCGGTCCCGGTGGCCCGGTAGGCCCCGGGGACGGCGGCGGTGTCGGCGGCCCCGGAATGCCCGGCACTCCCGGGTGACGCGGCCAGGGAGACGCGCTCCACCGTCCGCCGCTCCTCCGCGGGGTGCTGCCCGGCAGGGGAGGCGGCCCGGTCCCGTCCGGCCGCGGCCCCGGACATCGGGGTGACGGCGGAGACCGGGGCGGAGGCCGCGGAGCCGCCGTCCCGCCCGGCCGCGTGACGGCCGGCCTCGGCTCCCGGAGAACCGGCGGACGCCGGGGCGGCGCTTCTCGAGCGGTCCCGCTCTACCGCGGGGACCGCGGCCGGACCAGGGCCGGGGGGCACGACCGGAACGGTGGCCCGGGTACCGGACCCGGTGCTCAGCCGGTGACTGACGGCTTCATCCAGAGTGACGGCACGCTGGAGCCGGTCGGCCAGCCGTCCGGCCTCCGCGCCGAGGGCGGCGATGTCCGCCCAGTCCAGGTCGAGCACCACGTGGAGTTCGGCCCTCCCGGACGGAAGGGCCCGCAGGGGAAGGCTGCTTCGCTCTGTCATCGGCATGTCCTCACGGTGGGCGGCAGACGGAACGGCCCGTGCCCCGCCGCGAGCGCCGCAGGGCACGCGAAGGGGTACGCAGCGGCGGCCCCGCCCGTTCATCCGCCTGGCCGTGTGCCCGGTGGCCGGGCCGTGAGGCGGGGTTTCCAAGTGCTCCCACGGCCGTTACAGTTCTGCGTGGGAGCGCTCCCACGCCGCTCGGCCGAGAGCGGGACCGGTTCCCCGGGCCCTGGTACGACCGGGCCCGGCGGCCACCGCGACCGGACACGACCGGGCCCGGAAGGCACCCGCCGCACGGCTTCCCCCACACCACGGCACCGCCGGAACCGTCCGCGCCCGTGGGCGGGCGCACCGCGCCGCCACGGACCCCGCCCGTCCGGCACTTCCCAAGGAGATCGACATGCCCCCCACCGCACGGCTCCTTTCCCGCCGCGGCTTACTGGCCGCCCCGGCCGCCGCCGCGCTGACCCTGGCGCTGTTCTCCCCGGCCGGTTCCCCCGCCGCCGCCGAGAGCGCCGATGCCCCCGCCGCGGCAGGCTGCGCGACCGCCGGGACCGACGGCTTCTGCGACGACTTCGAGTCCCAGACCGGCTCCCAGCCCTCGGGCCGCTGGACCGCCGGCGCCCCCAACTGCTCCGGCACCGGCACCGCGAGCGTGGACTCCTCGGTGGCCCACAGCGGCGGCAAGTCACTGCGGATCAACGGCGGGGGCGGCTACTGCAACCACATCTTCGTCGGGACCCCGCTGGACGACGTGGACACCTCCGGCACCTTCTGGGCCCGCTTCCAGGTGCGGCACACCACCCCGCTGCCCGCCGCCCACGTCACGTTCGCGGCCATGCACGACGCGGGCGAGAACAAGGACCTGCGCATGGGCGGCCAGAACAGCGCCCTACAGTGGAACCGCGAGTCCGACGACGCCACCCTGCCCGAGCAGAGCCCCAACGGCGTGGCGATGAGCCGCCCCCTGCCTGTCAACACCTGGACCTGCGTGGAGTTCCGGATCGACGGTTCCACCGGGCACCTGGAGACCTGGGTGGACGGCGAGGCCGTGCCGGGCCTGGCCGTCGACGGCACCCCCACCCACGACATCGACGGCCAGTGGCTGCGCAAGCCCGGCTGGCGCCCCTCCCTCACCGATCTGCGGGTGGGCTGGGAGAGCTACGGCGGGGACACCGACACCCTGTGGTTCGACGACGTCGCCGTCGGCAGCTCCCGCATCGGCTGCTGACCGGGGCGTGCACCGCGCCCCACTCCCCTGCGCCCTCCCCCACTCCCGCCCCCACGGTGAGAAGCCCCGGCGCACGGCCGTCACCGGCCGTGCGCCGGGGCGCCGGGGCCCCGGGAAGGCTGAGAAGGCGACAGGACGCCGCTCCGTTCAGCTCCTGTTCGGCCCGCTCCTCCGCGCCCTTCCCGCCGCGCCGGTCCGCGCCGCCGCCGTGGGACCGCGGTGCAGCAGCGCCCGTTCCACCGCCGTCCACACCGTGGTCGTGGCCAGGTAGAGCCCGGCGGCCAGCGGTACGAGCGCGGCGGTGACCAGCGTCCCGAAGGACAGCAGCGGCAGCACCTTCACCAGCCCCGCCGCCCCCGGCACCGTCTGTTCGAGTGCCGGGTCGACCGCCGCGCGCGCCCTTCGGTACGACCACAGCGCCACCGCGGCGAGCACCCCGAACAGCGCGAGGTACACCAGTCCCGGCGCGCCGAGCACCCCGCCGTCGGCGAGCGCGTCGGTCCAGCGGCCGCCCAGCGGGGCGGGGCCCAGCCGGTCCGCCAGCAGTCCGTTGGGCTCACCGCCCACCCGCGGAGCCGTGAACAGCCGGTACATCACGAAGAAGACCGGTAGCTGGAGCAGCGTCGGGGCGATCCCGGCCAGCGGCGAGACCCCCTCCCTGACGTGCAGTTCCAGCAGGGCCCGCCGGAGTCGTTCCGGATCCCCGGCATGCCGCTTCCGCAGCCCGGCCGTCTCCGGGGCGAGCCGGGCCCGGGCCTTCTCGCCCCGCACCCCCGCCCGTGCCAGGGGGTGCAGCAGGGTGCGTACGCACATGGTGGCCACGACGATCGCGACGGCGGTCGCCGAGGTGGCGAAGAGTGGTTCGAGTGCGCCGGTGAGCAGCGCGAAAAGCTGGGCGACAGTGCGCATGAAGGGGATCCCTCCCGGGGTCTCGTCGTGCCGGACGGAGCTTTTTCGGCGTGACGAGCCGTGCGGACACGGCCCCCGGCCGGGGTGCTCCGGGGCGTCCGGAGATCCGGGAGAGGAGAGCCGCGGCTACCCGGCCGTCGGGAGGGGACGGCCGGGAGCCCGGGGCCGGGGCCGGCCCGCGGCGTCGGGATCGCGCTGCGGCAGGAAGGCGGTACGGCGTTCCCGGTCGCGCAGCGCGGTCCGGATCCGGGCCGGCGGCGCGGGCCGGGCCAGACGTGCGGCCAGGAGGGCGGCCACGGCGAGGGCGGTACCCGCGGCGGCGGTCGCGGCGAGTGCCACCGCGGTGGTCGCCAGGCCGCCCTGCCCCGGTTGCAGACCGGTCAGGAGCGCCAGCAGGGTCAGTACTGCCGGGGGAACCAGCAGGAGCGGCGAGCGCGGGCCCGTGCCCGGCCGCCACCGACGGAGGGAGGGCTCACGGCCGGTCGAACCGCCGTACGGCATCCGCACCTCCCCGCGTCCGCGCCGCCTGGCCCGCGGGCGCGGGAGCGGCTGCGGACGATGTTAGCCCAACCGGTCCCGGCCGGGACCGGTTCCCTCCGCCGCTTCCAGGACTACTCCCGGAGCGCGGCCGGCGACCAGTCGGGACGGCGCCCGCCGAGGCCGACGACCCGGTCCAGGAGCGGGGCGCCGGGCGGCACCCCGACCACGGGGCCGAAGATCCCCTCCCGTCCGGTCCCGTCCGCCGACTGCTCCAGCAGTCCGGCGGAGACCCGCAGGCTCGCCTCGTCGCAGCGGTACTCCTGGCCGGTGGCGCGGGCGAGGTCCCAGCCGTGGAGGAGGAGTTCGTTCAGGGCGACCCGGCCCGCGACCTCGGCCGGCAGCGTGACACCGCCCGCCTGAGTGACGCCCTCCCAGGCGCCGGGGTCGCGCCACGCCGTGACGAGTTCGTGCAGCCGGCGCGGGATGTCCTCGCGCCAGTCGGCGGGCAACAGCGCGGCGGAGGGCCGCCGGACGGCGGGGTCGGTCCCGGTGGCGGCGCCGAGGTCCTTGCGCGCGGCGTCCCGGAAGGCCACCGACAGGCCGTGGACGTGGTGCAGCAGGTCGCCCACGGTCATCCCCTCGCACGGGGTGGGCGCGGTGAGCCGGTCGCCGGGGACGCCCGCCACGGCGCGCATCATCCGGCGGGCCACCGGTTCCAGGTCGGGCGGCCGGAATGCCGGTGCCGGAGCGGTCATCTCTGGTTCCTCCTCCTGACGCGGGCATGCGGCTCCGCACACCCGGGGACGCGTACACCGTGAGGACCGGCCCGGCGGCCGGAACTCATCGCCGCCGCCGGAAGAGGCGCGAACAGATTTGCGATCGACTGGCATGATCGCCACCGCACCGGGTAGCCGCCCGCCGTTCGTCCCTTCTTCGCACCCCGAAGAGGGGACGCCATGTGTCACCGCGTGACAGCACCGGTACGCTACGCGGCCGGCCGCCGCACGGCGCCCGGCGTGACACAGGAATCACAAGAGGCACAAGTGCCGGCGATGCCGGCAGCGCAGAGAGGGAAAGTCCTGTGACGACCACCGCCACCCGAGCCGACCACCCGCCGATCTACGGAAGCCTGGTCGAGGAGCTCGGCGACGTGCTCGCCGAAACCCGGGAAGTGGCCGAGCGAATACAGCGTGAGACCCGGGAGGTCCTGGACTGGAGAGAGCCGGGCGCCCGGCAGCCGCGGCCCGAGTGAACCGTGCCGCGGCACGGGGAGTCAGCCGGTGGCCGGGAGCGGGACCAGGAAGTACTCCCGGCCGTCCCGCCCCACCACCCGCACCGGGTGGGAGGGGAGCGCGCCGAAGACGGCCGCCGCCACCTCCTCCGGCGTGTCGGCGGCGCTGAGCGGCGGCCGCAGGGCGGCGCGGATCGCCGCGCGGGACTTCTCCGAGGGGGGCTTGCGCCCCGCGAGTGCGGCGCACTCGTCGATCTGCTCGTCGCTCAGCTCCGGCCCGTACCCCTTGCGACGCGCCTCGGCCGCCACCACGGTGGCCAGCGCGGCGCGGTTGTGGTCACGGCAGACGTCACCCGGGGTGCCTCTGGGCTGGAAGTGCCGGGCGGTTCCGATCGAGGACAACGGCGGCCTCCGTGGAGCGTGCGGGGAACCCCCGGGGCATGAGGGCGAGCGGCCGCGGGGTCGTACCGGCCCGGCCGGGAGGGGGGAGAACCGCGGCCGGAACCGGTACGGATGCGGCACGCCGGGGGATGGCGCCCGCATCCTCTCCAACATCGGGCCGGATCCGGATGTTCCCCGCCTTCCGGAAATTCCCATCGAACAGGGGTGCTTTCCCCGGGTGGCGGTACGAGGGCTGGGTAGCCGAGCGGTATGAGGACAAACCGCCCCTTCTCCTTCGTGTTTCCGGGACGGCGGGCGAGTCTGGTCTGGGCCGCCGTTCTCGCCGTGGCCGTCGCCCTGCTGGGCCCCGCGGGCGGTGCCCGGGCGGCCACGGACATCGAGGAAGTGGCCGCGGCGCTCCGGGAGACACCGGTCTACGTCGATCCCGCCGCCTCGGACAAGCTCTCCGCCGCCGAGGCCGACCGGCTCGCCGGGCAGATCCGGGCCGGCGACGTGCCGGTCTATGTCGCCGTGCTGCCCGACGACGCCTCCTACGACGGCGACGCCGTCTTCGACCGGCTGCGCTCCGAGGTGGGCCGCCCCGGCGTGTACGCGGTCGCCCTGGGCTCGCGGTTCGGCGCGGCGTCCGACTCCGCGGTCCTGCGGGGCTCCACGGCGAGCTCGCTCGCGCAGCGCAACCTCCGGGAGCACGCCGACGACCCCTACCGCATCCTCAGCGGCTTCGTCACCGATGTGCAGTCGGCCGCGCGGGACGGCGGGGCCGGCGGTTACCGCGACCGTGATCCGGCCGGTGGCGGGTCCGGCGGTGGCGGCGGCGTACTGGTGGGCTTCCTGGTCGTGCTGGCGGTGTTCGCGCTGGGCGGCCTGTTCCTGACACGGCGCTCGCGCAAGCGGCAGGAACAGGAGGAGCGGGCCGAGCTGGAGCAGGTGCGGGCCGCGGTCGAGGAGGACATCACCGCCTACGGCGAGCGGCTGGACCGGCTGGACTTCTCCCCCTCCGCCCCCGGTGTCACACCGGAGATGCTCACCGACTACGAACACGCGCTGGACGCCTACGAGAAGGCCAAGCAGGCCTCCGGGGCGGCCCGGCGCCCCGACGACATGCGGGCGGTGACCGAGGCGCTGGAGGACGGCCGGTTCTCCCTCGCCGTCCTGGACGCCCGGCGGGAGGGCCGGGAGCTGCCCGAGCGGCGGCCGCCGTGCTTCTTCGACCCCCGGCACGGGCCGTCGGTACGGGACGCGGAGTGGACGCCCCCGGGCGGCTCGCCCCGCGAGGTGCCGGTCTGCGCGGCCGACGCCACCCGTATCGAGGACGGTCTGGACCCGGCGGTGCGCACGGTGCCGACCGCCACCGGTGAACGGGTGCCGTACTGGGACGCGGGCCCGGCGTACGGACCATGGATGGGCGGCTACTACGGGGCCTACGGCTCGATGATGCTGCCCGGCCTGCTGTTCGGCACGGTACTGGGCAGCAGTCTGGGCGGCTGGGGCTACGGCTACGGGCCCGGCTGGGGCTACGGCGGCGAGGGCGGCTACTCCGGCGGTGGCGACTTCGGCGGCGGTTTCGGCGGTGGCGACTTCGGCGGCGGTTTCGGCGGCGGCGGTTTCGGCGGGGACGGCGGCTTCTGAGCCGACGCCCCCGCGCGGACCGGCCGCTCCGGGCCGTCAGCCGGGCCGTCAGGCTGTACGGCGCCGGAAGAGCACCGCGGACGCCGCGACCGAGACGGCGAGGATTCCGCCGCACCAGGCCAGCGCCAGCCAGGGGGCGCTGCCCACCGGCCGGTCCAGCAGCAGTCCGCGCAGCGCCTCGATGACGGGTGTGACCGGCTGGTGCCGGGCGAAGCCGTGCAGCCAGTCGGGCATGGTCTCCACGGGCACGAAGGCACTGCTGGGGTAGGGCAGAAACAGCACCAGGAAGGTGAAGCCGCTCGCGGCCTCGGGGGTTCTCGCCAGCAGCCCGACGGCGGCCGACAGCCAGGAGAAGGCCAGGACGTAGGCCGCCAGGACGCCTGCCGCGGCGAGCCGGCCCGCGGCGCCCGCCTCCGGCCGGAAGCCGATGGCGAAGGCGACGGCGAGCACCGCGGCGGTGGCGACGGCGTTGCGCACGACACTGGCCGCCACGTGCCCGGCCAGGACGGGGCCCCCGCCGACATCCAGGGAGCGGAAGCGGTCGACGACGCCCTCGGTCATGTCGCCGCTGACGCTGACGGCCGTCGCGGCCGCCCCGTAACCGGCGCACAGCACCAGCACCCCGGGAACGACGTATGTGACGTACCGGGTTCCGGTCTCGATCGCGCCCCCGAAGAGGTAGACGAACACCAGCATCAGCATCACCGGCAGCAGCAGCGAGGTGACCAGCGCGTCGACGTTGCGCGCGGACAGCCGTACGCAGCGGGCGGCCATGGTCACGGCACGGGCCGGGGCGCCGGGCGCGGCGGCCCGGGCCGCCGGGGCGGCGGAGATCTCAGACACGGGCGGTCGCCTCTCCGGCGGCCTGCCCGGCGGTCCGGGCGCGGTCGGCGGGGCGGCCGGTGAGGGCCAGGAAGACGTCGTCGAGGGTCGCCTCGTACACGGTGAACCGCTCCACCGTGTCGCCGTCCGGATCGACTCCGTCCAGCAGCCTCCTGATGTGGGACGCGCTGCCGTTCGTGGGCACCCCGACGACCATGCGGTCCGGGTCGCGCAGGACGGCGGTTGCGCCGAGCCGCCGCACAGCGCGCGCGTACGCGGCGGGACCGGCGAGGGTGAGGTCCAGGCGCCGGTCCGCGACCCGTCGCTTGAGGCCGGCGGCGGTGCCCTCGGCGACCACCCGCCCGGCGTCGAGGAGGGCGATGCGGTCGGCGAGCCGGTCGGCCTCCTCCAGGTACTGGGTGGTGAGGAAGACCGTCGTCCCGGCTCCGGCCAGGGAGGCGGTGAGTTCCCACATCGTCTGGCGGCTGCGCGGGTCGAGCCCGGTCGTGGGCTCGTCGAGGAAGACCACCTCGGGGTCGCCGACGAGGCCCGCGGCGATGTCCAGCCGGCGGCGCATGCCGCCGGAGTACGTCCCCGTCCGGCGGCGGGCCGCACCGGTGAGGTCGAACCGCTCCAGCAGTTCCCCGGCCCGCCCGCGGGCCCGGCGGCGCGACAGACCGCACAGCCGGCCCATCATGACCAGGTTCTCCTCTCCGGTCTGCTCCTTGTCGAGCGCCGCGTACTGCCCGGTGAGGCTGATGCGGCGGCGCACCTCCCGCCGTTGCCGCACCGCGTCGAAGCCCGCCACCCGCACCCGCCCGGCGTCGGGCCGCACCAGTGTGGCCAGGATGCGCACGGTCGTGGTCTTGCCCGCTCCGTTGGGACCGAGCAGTGCGAACACGCTGCCGCGCGCCACCTCCAGGTCGATCCCGTCCAGCACCGTCACCGGGCCGTACGACTTCCGCAGCCCGACCGCCTCGACCGCCGTCTCCTCCGCCATGCGACCCACCCCCTCTCGTCTCCGCCCTTCGGGGCGCACTTCTGCGTATGTCATACACGCTACTGCGTAATGCATACACAGATCTAGGATGGCGGTCAACCCGAAGGCGGAGAGCGGAGCGGCGAAGACGATGGCGAAGGACGGCGACACCGGCCTGCCCCCGGGTCTCGAAACCGCCTGGGGGCTGCGCGAACGCCCCGGCAAGGGCCCCCGGCCGGGTCTGAGCGTGAGCCGGATCGTCGACACCGCCGTCGGACTCGCCAACGCCGAAGGGCTCCCGGCGGTCTCCATGGGCCGGATCGCCTCCGCCCTCGGTGTCTCGACGATGTCCCTGTACCGGTACGTGTCCTCCAAGGAGGAGCTGCTGGTCCTGATGCAGGACGCGGCCTACGGGCTGCCGCCGGAGGGCCCCGCGCCGGAGGAGGGCTGGCGGGCCGCCCTGGCGCACTGGGCCCGGGCGATGCGGGAGGTGCTGTACGGCAATCTGTGGATGCTCCGCGTCCCCATCACCGCCCCGCCCACCACCCCCCGCGCGCTCGCCTGGATGGAGCGGGGCCTGGTCTGCCTGCGGGGCACCGGCCTGGACGAGGGCGAGAAGATCGAGACCATCCTGCTGGTCAGCGGCTTCGTCAGAAGCGAGGCAACGATGACGGCGGACCTCGTCTCGGCCGCCCGCGCCTCGGGCAGGACGGTCGAGGAGACCATGGCCGCCTACACCCGGCTGCTGGCCAGGCTCGCCGACCCGGAGCGCTTCCCGGCGGTCAACGAGGTCCTGAGGGCGGGGGTCATGACCGAGGAGGGCGCCCCCGACGAGGAGTTCGCCTTCGGCCTGGCGCGGCTGCTGGACGGCATCGAGGTCCTGGTGGCGGCGCGGAGCGCGCGGGGTCGCTGAGACGTACGGCGTACGTCTCAGCGACCCCGGAATCCGGCGGCCCGCGGCGCGGCCCGGGTGCGGCTGCCCCGGCCGGTGTCAGCGCGGCTGGGTGTCCAGCCAGACCGCGGTGTCCGGCGGCAGGTGGTGCCCGGCGGTCCCCCCGCCCAGCTCTCCACTGGCCAGCAGCGGCTCGCCCGCGGACGCCGGCAGCGGCAGGGGGGCGCCGGAGAGGTTGACCCGGCACTCCAGCGCGCCCTTGCGGAAAGCCAGCTCGCCCTCCCGGGCGGGCAGCCAGGTGAAGCTCTCGTCGCCGGTGAAGGAGCGGCGGACCTTCAGGGCCGCCCGGTACAGCTCCAGGAAGGAGCCGGGCCGGCCGGTCTGGGCCTCGGCGGAGTGCTCGCCCCAGCTCTCCGGCTGCGGCAGCCAGCTTCCGCCCGGGCCGAACCCGTACGACGGGCCCGAGCGCTCCCAGGGCATCGGCACCCGGCAGCCGTCCCGGCCCTTGCGGACACGGCCGGTCCGCTCCCACATCGGGTCGCGCAGCGCCTCCCGGGGCAGATCGGCCACCTCCGGCAGGCCCAGCTCCTCCCCCTGGTAGAGATAGGTGGTGCCGGGCAGCGCCAGGGTCAGCAGGGCGGCGGCGCGGGCGCGGCGGCGGCCCAGTTCCCCGTCCGCGGCCGGCTCGCGGCCGTCGGCCATCAGCCAGGCGACCGTGTCGGTGCCCTCGGGCAGGGCGTAACGGCTCAGATGGCGCACCACGTCGTGGTTGGACAGCACCCAGGTGGGCAGCGCGCCGACCGGACGGGCGCCGTCCAGGGAGGCGTCGATCACCCGGCGGAACTCCGCGGCGTCCCAGGGACAGCGCAGATAGGGGAAGTTGAACGCCTGGTGGAGTTCGTCGGGCCGGGTGTACAGCGGCAGCCTGGACTCGCTCACCCCCGCCTCGGCCACCGCGATGCGGGGCGGGTCGTACTCGTCCAGGATCCGGCGCCAGGCACGGTGGATGCCGTGCACCTCGTCCCGGTCCCAGAAGGGGTGGTCGTGCCCCTCGGGCGGGGCGTTGAGCGGGGCGGAGTCCGCTCCCAGGGTGTCGCGCAGCGGCGGGGTGAGGTCTTTGCACATGCCGTGCGCCACGTCGATGCGGAAGCCGTCGACGCCCAGGTCCAGCCAGAACCGCAGGACGCTCTCGAACTCGGCGAGGACCTCGGGGTTCTCCCAGTTCAGGTCGGGCTGCTCGGCGGCGAAGATGTGCATGTACCACTGGCCGTCCGGCACCCGGGTCCAGGCGCTGCCGCCGAACTTGGACCGCCAGTCGGCGGGCGGCTCGTCGCCGCCCGGACCCCGGCCGTCCCGGAACACGAAGCGGTCCCGGGCCGGGGAGCCGGGCGGGGAGGCCAGCGCCTCGGCGAACCAGGGGTGCTCGCTGGAGCAGTGGTTGGGGACGATGTCGACGATGACCTTCAGACCCAGGGCATGTGCCCGCTCCAGCAGTTCGCGGAAGTCGTCCAGGGTGCCGTGGCGCGGGTCGACGTCGCGGTAGTCGCTCACGTCGTAGCCGCCGTCGGCCCAGGGAGAGCGGTAGAAGGGGGTCAGCCACACGGCGTCCGCGCCCAGCTCGGCCACGTGGCCGAGCCGGCCGGTGATCCCCCGCAGGTCGCCCATCCCGTCCCCGTCGGCGTCGGCGAAGCTGGGGACGTAGATCTGGTATATGACCGACTCGCGCCACCACTCGGCGCTGTCTCGGGACGTGCTCTGCATCACGGGGCCTCTCGCGGTGCTGCTGTCGTGCGGCGGAAGGGAATTCAAGACGGCCACGCCGTTCACGGTCAAGAAATCCCCGGGACACGAATGCGTGACGTCACTTACGTCCGGTTTTCGGACAGCGCGAAACTCCCGGTCGCGCCCACCCCGCAGGCGGCCGGTTCGTCCCCGGAGGCCGCGGGTAGCCGGTTCCACACCGTTCGTTCCCCTCGCACCAGGGTGGGTCACAGATGATCGAAGCAGCAGCCTCGCAGCCGTCCGGCGGGCTCACCGGCTGGGTCACGGATCTGATGGAGGCGCTCGGCGCCCCCGGGGTGGGGCTGGCCATCGCCCTGGAGAACGTCTTCCCTCCCCTGCCGAGCGAGGCCTTCCTGCCGCTGGCCGGCTTCGCCGCCGCCCGCGGCGACATCAGCCTGTTCGCCGCCCTGCTGTGGACCACCATCGGTTCGGTGGTCGGCGCTCTCGCCCTCTACTGGGCCGGCGCGCTGCTGGGCAGGGAGCGGATCATGGCGGTCGCCTCGCGGGTTCCGCTGCTGAAGCCCGCCGACGTCGAGAGGACGGAGGCCTGGTTCGCCCGGCACGGCACCAAGGCGGTCTTCTTCGGGCGGATGGTGCCGGTCTTCCGCAGCCTGATCTCGGTCCCGGCGGGCGTCGCCCGTATGCCCATGAGGACCTTCCTGATCCTCACCGCGCTCGGCAGCGCGCTGTGGAACACCCTCTTCGTACTGCTGGGCTACACCCTCGGGGACAACTGGCACATCGTCTCGGACTATGCCGGGATGTACTCCAGGGCCGTCATAGCGCTCGTCGTCCTCGCGGTCGGGGGCTTCGCCGTCATCCGCCTGGCCAGGTCCCGCCGGGAGCGGCGACGGGCTGAGGCGCGGGAGCACCGGGAGGGCGGACCGGAGGAGGGGCGGCGGCCCGGGCAGGACGCCGGGCGGCGCGACCGGTGACCGCGCCGCGGTTCCGGGGCCGTCCGGGCTGATCGCACACCGGCCGGGTGCGTCGGCCGGTGTGCGATCAGCCCGGACGGCTCGTGCGCGGTACGCTCCCGTCCCTCCGGCACCGCGCGGACCCTCAGGTGCGCCCCTCCCGCTCCTGGACCTCCTCCAGTACGGGCTCCGCCGTCATCCACCCGGCCCGCACCACCGGGAAGCCGGCCGCCTCGTAGGCGTCGCAGACCTGGTGGTCGTCGTCGACCACCAGGGCGACCGTGCCCTCCGCGGCCAGTCTCCGCAGCAGCTCCGGTTTGGTGACCCGGGCCGGGCGGCGGTCCCGGTCGCCGCGCATCAGCAGCCGCCCGGCCGGCAGGCCGTGCCGGGCCAGCCACTCCAGGGTGTCGCGGCGGCACCGCTCGGGGCGCCCGGTCACGTACACCACCTCGTGCTTCTCCGCGCTGGAGCGCACCAGGGCCACTCCCCGGGCCAGCGGCGGATCGCCGGGCGCGGCGGCGAAGAAGGCGTCCCAGTCGCGCCGACGGCCGTCGATGTGGCGCAGCCGGTGGCGGACGTCGGCGAGTGTCCCGTCCAGGTCGAACACCGCCAGGGAGCGGGATGTCATCGGTCACCTCCACGGGTCGGGGCCGCAACCCGCGGGCGGCGCCCCGCCATGGTCGCACCCCGCGCCCGGGCCGCCGAGGGGCGGGTTCACTCCTCCGGCGAACCGTTCACCCACCAGCGCAGCGCCGCGGTGGCCAGCTCCGGCGGCACCTCGTGACCACCGCCGAACTCCCGGTAGGTGACCTCGTAGCCGGCGCGCTCCAGCGCGGGCACCAGCCGGCGGCTGCAGGAGCCGACCGGCAGGACGCGGTCGTCCCGGCCGTGGGAGACGAAGACCCGGGGGTTGCCGTGGTGGACCATGGGTGCCATGAAGCCGGGCGAGAAGGCGAGCACCGCCCCGAACAGGTCCCCGTTGGCCAGGCCCAGTGAGAGCGCGTAGGAGGCACCGTCGGAGAACCCGGCCACCGCCACTCCTGCCGGGTCCACCGGGAAGCGCCGGAAGACGTCCCGCAGCGCGGCGTCCAGCCGGGACACGTCCGGCCCGTACCCGCCGCGGATCACGTCCCAGGTGGAGTCGGCGGCCTGGGGCGCGAGCAGCAGCAGCGAGTCGGAGCCGGCCTGCGGAAGCAGCCAGGACAGCGCCCGTTCCGCCGTCCCCCCGGCACCGTGCAGGGTCACCGCCAGCCAGTACCGCCGGGCCCGGCCCTCCGCCGCCGACGGCGGGACGCGCAGCAGCGCCCCTCCGTCCACCCGGTAGGTACCCGGCTCCCCCGCCGTGGGGACACCGCCGGACGGCCGGGCGGCGAGCCGGCCGTGCGGTTCGTTCTCCGCGATCGCCGTGTGGGGATAGGTGCTCTCGGGCACCGGTGTCCCGTCAGTCCCGGCCATTCCTCTCCAGCCCTCCTCCGGTGCCGTTCCGTGCCCGGTGCGCACGTCCACCGGGCCGGTGGAGTACCCGCGGCACGGCGGCGCATGCCCTCCGCCGCCCGGGGGTACCCCGCCCCGCATGACGGACGAGAACGAGAAGAACAGTACCTACCGTGATGAAAAGGACGAGGGATCCTCGCGGGAGGGGAGGACCGGGGAGTTCCAGGAGGCCGAGCGGCGCCGCGAGCGGTCCCGGCCCTTCGACTACCCGTACCGCGAACGCCGCGCCAACGTGCGGGCCAGGCGCCACATCAGCCGCGAGGAGGCCGACGCGGACATGCCGCCGGGCCTCTCCGGCGGCTACGGCACCACCGGCGGCGGGCAGCCCGCCGGTCCGGCGCAGGCCCGGCCGGGCAGGTCGGTGGTGGAGGAGGACCCCGCCGGGACCGTCGACGAGGACGGCGCCGCGAGCGGGGCGCACCGGGAGGACGAGGAGCGCGGCCGGTAGCGTCCCGGGGCGGCCGCCCGGCTCCCCGTCCCCGCGCGTTTCCCTCCCGGCGCCCCCGGGCACGCGCGCCGCATGGACTCCCCTCGCCGCCCCTTCCTGGACCATTCCCTGCCGCTGCTCGCCCGGGGATACGCCTGGCTGCCCGACCGCATGCGCCGCACCTCCGGCCCCTTCCTCCGCACCCGGCTGACGGGCCGGCACGCGGTGGCCCTGCGGGGGCCGGAGGCGGTGCGGTTCGTCTACGACGAGCACCATGTGCGGCGGCACGGCGCCGTTCCGGAACCGGTCAGGAGCACCCTGTTCGGCCACGGCGCGGTGCACACCCTGGACGGCCAGGCACACCGGGTGCGCAAGGCCCTGTTCCTGTCCCTGCTCACCGACCCGGACGGGGTGGCCGAGCTGGTCGGCCGCACCACCGCGGCCTGGGACGAGGCCGCGGAGCGGTGGGCGCGGCAGCCGCGGGTGGTGCTGTTCGACGAGGCGAGCCGGGTGATCGCCCGTGCGGTCTGCGAATGGACCGGCGTGCCGCTCGGCGGGTCGGAGACGGACGCGGTCGCCGCCGATCTGGTGGCCATGGTCGACGGCTTCGCCACCCCGGGGCCGCGCCACTGGCGCGCCCGGGCGGCCCGGCGGCGCCGGGAGAAGTGGCTGGCCCCTCTGGTGGCGGGCGTGCGCGACGGCTCCGTCCGGGTGCCGGCGGACTCGGCGGTGGCGGTGGTGGCGCGGCACCGCGACGTCGACGGCTCGGAGCTGGACGCGCGAACCGCCGCGGTGGAGCTCCTCAACATCCTGCGGCCGACTACCGCGGTCTGCTGGTTCGTCGCCTTCGCCGCGCACGCCCTGCACCGCTGGCCGGAAAACCGCGGGCGGCTGCTGGCCGAGAGCGGACAGGACGGCGGGCCGACGGGCGGGGCCGGGAACTCCGGCGGCCCGTACGCGGAGGCCTTCGCCCATGAGGTCCGCCGCTTCTACCCCTTCGCCCCCTTCATCGGCGGCCGGGCGGTGGCGGACCTGACCTGGCGCGGCGAGCCGGTCCCCGCCGGTGCGCTCGTCCTGCTCGACCTGTACGGGCAGAACCACGACGCCGCGCTGTGGGAGGACCCGTACTCCTTCGACCCCCGGCGCTTCCTCGGCCGGACGGTGGAGCGGGACGAGCTGGTGCCGCAGGGCGGCGGCAGTGCGGAGGTCAACCACCGCTGCCCCGGGGAGGACATCACCGTCGCGCTGCTGCGGGCGCTGTCGGTCCGGCTGGCACGGCTGGAGTACCGGGTCCCGGAGCAGGACCTGTCGATTCCGCTGCGGCGCGTACCGGCCCGGCCGCGCAGCGGTTTCGTCATCGCCGGCGTGCGCCCGCCCGCCGGCTGACGGGCCCGGGCGCCCTCACCCGGCGGCGGCCGGCCCGCTCCCCCCGGCCCCCTCGTGGGTTTCGCGGGCCGGCCGGACGGTGAAACCGCCGTGTCCGTCGAGACGTACCTCCCACACCGCGTCGAACCCGTCCGCACGGCGGGGCTCGCGCAGCCGGCGGAGCGTGTCGTACAGCCCCACGCCGGGCACCCGCTCCCGGTCCGGCCGCGCGGCGTTGCGGGCCAGGGCGCCCGGCACGTCCGGCGGGAACCAGTAGGCCACCACCCGCGCCCCGTGCGCGCGCCCCGCCCCGATCAACGGTGCCCACTCCGCCGGCGAGGGGTTGGTGTTGTCCACGACCACCGAGCGGCCCTCCCCCAGCGCCTCGGCCACCAGGCGCAGCTGCCGCCGCTGCCGGTGCCGGGCGGCGCGGGGGAAGAGGTCCTTGCTGACCACGGCGTGGGTCGCGGCGAGGTGCCGGGCGCGGAAGGTGGACTTCCCCGAGGCCTGGAGCCCCACCAGGACGGCCAGCTCCGGCCGGTGCGTCCCGGACCTCCTCCCCGGTCCTTCCGGGCCCCTGTCCCCGGTCAGTCCTCGGCCTTCTGCTGGGTCAGGCTCCAGGCGTACTGCAGCCAGTCGGAGACGGCCACCGTGCTCAGGCACGAGACGACCAGCCGGGTGGCGCGCGGGGCGGCGACATAGCCCATGGTCAGTCCGCTCGCGACCCACATCGCGACGCAGAAGGGACAGGCCAGCAACTCCCCCACCGACCTGTGCAGCCCGTGCCCGCGGGGCTCGTCCATGACCTCGGCGCCGTGGAGGCTGCCCGCGCGGCGGGTGAAGGGGGCTCGCAGGAAGCTGGTGACCTTGTCCTTGGTCAGCAGCCGGGAGCTGCGGTAGGTGGCCACTCCCATCAGCAGCAGGTCCAGGGGCGGCACCCGTTCCGGCAACTGCCGTCCCGAGGCCCGCGTCCGCCAGGCGAACGCCCCGACCCCGCCCGCGTAGACACCCGCCAGGGTGACGAGTCCGCGGAGCGAGACCTCCCCTCCCTCGGAGTACTCGTCCGCGCCGGTGGCCCGGCCCACGGTCTCGGCGGCCTGGTCCATGGCACCGCTCATCGGCTCCTCCTCCTGTCGGTACGTCCTGGGTCAAGTCATCGGTGTGCCGCTGCCCGCCCGCCCGCCGCGGGCCGGGTCCGGGGCCCGGCCTGCGGCGGGCGGGGCTCAGGGCCTGGGGTTCTCGCGCCGCCACCGGGGCCGCGCGTCGGCGCCCCGCCGGCCCGCCACCGAGGCGCACCGCGGGCACAGACGCCGGACGCGGTCGGCCGCGCCGCCCGACTCGGGTATGACGTCGGTCCACCCCACGTGGGGGAAGCGCCCGAGCCGGGAGCGGCTGAGGGACAGCCCGCACACGGTCTGGTTCATGCCCTGCTCCCAGGCGTGCACCTCGCCCGCGGGCAGCCGGAGGTTGTCCTCCTCGTCCCGCCACTGGCCCGAGGCGGCCACCGCGTAACGCTTACGTACTGGCACGGACTAGGGGGTTCCCCCGACGCGGGGGTCCACACGCGGCAGCCACCGGTTCCCCGTCCCCGGGCACCCGCTCCGACCGGCGGTTCGCCGAATTATTTGGCACAACCCGAGCACTCCTGAACGGCCTTCCGGGGGGCTCCGTATGTACCAGGAGCTTCCCCCTATCCGGAAAGCCGATAGGCCGGAACGACGCAAGAGGAGTGCTGAGGAGTCCCATGAAGAAGAAAGCGCACAAACGCTCTCCCGTGGTGAACAGAGCGATCGCCGCGGCGACAGCTCTTCTGCTGGGAGGAGGCGGACTGGTCGCCGTCAACGTCTACGCCAGCGCCGGCTCCAAGCACGACGGTGCACGGGAGCGGGTGGGCCCGCGCTTCCAGAACGTCGCGACCATCGACTGCCCGGAAGTGGTGAACGAGCTCAGCCAGGTGCCCGACCGGTCCCGCCGTGAGGTGGACCGCAACCTGGCGCTGCTGGACACCCAGGTCGCCGAGGCCTACCAGCGGCTGGCCCGCTCCAAGAGGCAGGTGGCGAACGACCCCGGCTTCCTTCAGAACGCGATCCTCGGCCCGCTGGAGGGCAAGCGGCGCGCGACGATCGAGCGGATCCAGATCTCGATCGGCCGGTTCGGGGACCGGCCCGGCGGGCTGGAGCGGCTGGCACCGTGCAAGGCGCGGGACAACGGCGACAAGGACGGGGGCGGCGGCCAGAACCAGGGCGGCGACCAAGGCCAGAACGCCGGCCAGGACGGCGAGCAGCAGGACAACGGCGGCCAGGACCAGGGCGGCGACCAGGGCCAGAACGCCGGCCAGGGCGGCGACCAGGGCGGCGCCCCTGGGCAGGGCGGGAACGGTCCGTCCCCGGAGGACTTCGTCGACATCCGCAAGGTCCGGCCCAACTTCTCCGAGCCCGACTTCGGCAACGGCTCCAGCGGCACCTTCACCACCGAGTGCGGCCGCAACGAGAACCGCAACTTCAACTCCGACAACGTCATCGTCGCCCCCGGCGTGAGCAACGGCGCCCACCACATGCACGACTACGTCGGCAACCAGGACAACAACGCCTTCTCCACCAACGAGTCCCTCGCCGCCGCCGAGACCAGCTGCGCCAACCCCGAGGACCGCTCCGGGTACTTCTGGCCCGTGCTGCGTGTGCAGAACGGCGAGGCCGAGCAGGACGCCGACGCGCCCGGCGGCGGCACCGAGGGCAATGTCGGCAAGATCCAGACCCCTGCCTCGGTCACCCTCTTCTTCCGCGGCAACCCCGCCTCGCCCGTGGTGGCCATGCCCCGCTTCCTGCGCATCATCACCGGTGACGCCAAGGCCTTCACCAACGGCGACGCCAACGCCAACGCCTCCTGGTCCTGCACCGGCTTCGAGGACCGCCAGCTGCGCGACAAGTACCCCCTGTGCCCCGAGGGCAGCGAGGTGGTGCGCACCTTCCGCTTCCAGAGCTGCTGGGACGGCCAGAACATCGACAGCGCCAACCACCGCACCCATGTCGCCTTCGCGGCCGAGGACGGTTCCTGCCCCGAGGGCTTCCAGGCCATCCCCCAGATGGTGCAGCGTGTCACCTACGACCTGCCCCGGGGCGAGGTGTTCGCCGTCGACTCCTTCCCCGAGCAGCTCCACAAGCCCGACACCGACCACGGCGACTTCATCAACGTCATGTCCGACGACCTCATGGCGGAAGTGGTCTCCTGCATCAACGAGGGTCGTGACTGCCAGTGAGACGCTCCGGAACGCACACCACTGATCCGGCCCGGCCCGACTGAACCCGCCGGGGACGGGGTCCGGGCGGAGAAGGCCCGGACCCCGTCCCCGTCTCCGCCCCCGGCCCCGTCCCGGACCGGTGAACACGCCGGTCCGGGCACCGGATCCGCTGCGCGGCCGGCCTCAGCCGTGCCCCCGGTGTCCCCCGTGACCGTCTCCGCCGGAGTGCGCGCCGCCGTCGCCCCCACCGTCCCCGGAGTGCGACGCCCCGGACTCCACTGCACCGCCGAGCCGGCCGCGCAGCTTTCCCAGTACGCCGGGCTCGCCCACCGCGACCCATTTCTCGCCGACGAGGTAGGTGCCGCCGTAGGGCTTGGCCTCCGCCAGCCAGCTCTGCTGCCCCCCGGCAGTGGCGAACGTGGCGAGCACGTACCGGCCGTCGCCGGTCGTGCAGACCCCCTGTCGCAATTCCTCGGCGTCGGTCTGCATCCGCGGCTCGCACTCGGTGCGGGCGGCGAGCTGTTCCAGGGTGCCCCTGGCGGTCTTCGGCGTCTTCTGCTTCTGCTCCGCCCTGCTCGTTCCACCGTCCGCGGTGCCGCCACCGGACGCGGTGCAGCCCGCGGCGAGTACGAGTGAACCGATGAGAGCGGCGGCCCGGACCGCGGTACGTCCCGTGAAGCGCATCGTTGGCCTTCCTGGGTGGGAGAGAGGTGACATCCCCCGTTACGCACGGCGCCGGTCACCGTCTCATTCCGGTGCCGGTCCGATCACCGCCGCCGGTGGCGTCTGCCGCCCGCCCGGAACGCGTGGACGGGGTGTCCCTGCTCGTCCGCGGTCTGCATCACCTGCTCCCAGCTCAGGGCCCGGCCGTCGACGGCGAACAGCGGGCCCGCCGGCCGGTCCGCGATCAGCAGGCCCAGCACCTCCACCGCCCGCTCGCTGAGGTCCCCCTCCCCCTCGGGCACCTCCCGGCCGCAGACGCCTGTCACCCGCCGCCCCGCCAGGTCGATGTCCTGGATCTCCAGGGAGAGCAGGTCCAGCATCCGCAGATCCCCCTCCCACAGCAGCAGCCACAGCGCCCGGTGTGCCATGGCGATGGAGTCGTCGGCGAGCAGCTCCGCCAGCCGTTCCGCGGTGATGTGTTCGTCTGTGAGCGTCATGGCCCGGCAGTATTCCGTCCGGATACGTCCAGGGGTAGGGGTAGGAACGATCCTTCCTGTGAACAGAAGTCCCCGCGCCGCCGCCCGCCGTGCGGACGGCGGCTGCGGCGGCGCGGGTACCCGCGTCAACTGCCCTGTCAGCAGGTCAGGTTGTCACCGGGAGTGGTGCCCAGGAGCTGGGTGAACTGCCGGTACTTGTCGACCCGGCTCTGCACCTGGGCGGGGTTCTTCCCGCCGCACTCCAGGGCGCCGTTGATGCTGCGGATGGTCTCGCCGAAGCCGTGGCCGTTGACCATCGCGTCGTGCGGGGTCATGGTGCCCGGACCGCTCTGGGTGTTCCAGTACCACAGGGCCGTCTTCCAGGCGACCGCCGCGTCCCGCTCCACCAGGTGGGGGTTGTTCAGCAGGTCGATGCCCAGCGCGTCGCCCGCCGCCTTGTAGTTGAAGTTCCAGCTCAGCTGGACCGGACCGCGCCCGTAGTAGGCGGCCTCCCCGGCGGGGCAGCCGTACGGCTGGCCCTCGTCGCAGTAGTGCGGGTAGTTGGCGGTGTTCTGCTCCACGATGTGGACCAGTCCGCCGGTCTCGTGGTTGACGTTGGCCAGGAAGGCGGCGGCCTCCCGCTTCTTCACCGTCTCGCTGCCGGTGTTGGCGAAGGCGGGGTAGGCACTCAGGGCCGCCGTCAGGCCCTGGTAGGTGTAGAAGGAGTTCCGGTTCGGGAACATCTGGTTGAACTGCGCCTCGCTGACCACGAATCCCGACGGGTCGGGGTCGGCGGGGTCGGGGGAGGTGCCGCCGCCGCAGGTGCCCTTGTCCTTCCAGACCCCGGAGGTCCCGGGCGGCTTCTCGTTCTGGGTCCACCACTGGGCGGTCCAGTTGTGGCCGTTGTGGGAGACGGTGTCACCGTTCCGGTAGACGGCCGAGGAGTTCCAGGGCGAGGTGCACTCCGCGGCGGAGGCCGTAGCGGCGGGGAGGGTGACCGCCAGGGAGCCCGCGAGCGCGGCCGCGGCGACGCCGGCCATGACACGTGGTCGTATCACCTGAACGTCCCTTTCTTGCGTGGGGGGATTGGTCAAGACCACCTAAGCGCTTTGGTCTGTACCAGTCAAGCCACGGACCGGAGTCGGGCATGTCCGGGCCCCGGTCCGGGGACAGGGGACAGGGGACACCCGCGGGAGAAAACCGCGCTCCGGAGGCCCTCCGCGGCACCCGCCCGGCGCCGCGCCGGACGGGCAGGACGGCAGGCGGAGGGAGGAAGGAAGGGAGGAATCCGACGACGAAGGCAATCGCTTGTAGGACCGTATGCCTTGACGGTTCACCCGAATGCCGGTCGTCCGGCCGGGTCCCGCCTTCGTTGTTGAAGACGTGACTTCACCAGATCCGTTGTCCGCATCCGCGCCCCGCCGCTCCGGACGGGGCGGCCGTGCGTGAACAGGACCAGTACTTCGAGCCGTACGGCGCACCCGCGCCCGGGGACCCCGACGGCCGGTGGGCGGGTGCCCACCCCGGGTTCGGCGCGGTGCCGGAGCAGGGGACCCCCGCTCCACCGGAGGCGGACCTCCTCGGCCCGGCCTGGGACTTCGAGGCCGAACTGGCCCAACTGCTGCGTGACCCCGGCCGGCTCCACCCCCCTCCCCCGCCGCGGGCCCGGCGCCGGCGGCCGCGGGACGCGGCACCCGCCGCCCCGGACGGTGGACTCGGCGACGGACCCGGCGGGACGGACGAGGCCACCTGGGTGCTGCGCCGCTTCGAGGCGGCTGCGGAAACGGTCCCTCAGGGCGAGGCGTCCGGCATCCCCGCCGAGACCCCCCGGGACGAACGGTCCCCGGTCGTCCGGCGCCGCCGACGGCGCCGGACCCACCACCCCGAGCTGTCGTGGCTGCACGTGTTCAGCTTCGCCGTCGCGGCACTGACGGCCTGCGTCGTGGCGGTGGTCAGCGTCCTGGGCGGGCTGGTCTCCTACGACCCCCTGCGGCGACTGGCCGGTCCCCATGTGCTCGGCGAGCTCGCCCGGTGGTGGCCCCTGCTGGTCTACGGGCCCTGGCTGGCCGCCTCGCTGTCGGTCCTGCGCGCCACCGTCCTGCGGCGCCGGGCCCGGCGCTCCTGGGCCGTGGTGGTGCTCTTCTCCACCGTCGCGGTGGTCCTCTGCGTCGCCCACGCCCCCCGGACCCTGTCCGGGATCGCCGCCGTCGGGCTCCCCCCGGTCACCGCCCTGGTCTGCTTCCACCAGCTCGTGGGACAGATCACCCTCACCCAGCCGCGGCACGCGCTGCCCCGCCGGTCCGTGCCGCTTCCGCGGCAGCGCGGGCCGGTCGGCAGGCACACCGCGCACCGGGGCGACGCCCGCGGCTGAAAACCGCCGGGACGGGCGCGGGCGGCCCCACCGGACGGGCGCGTACGGCCGCCCGCCCCACCACCGGATCCGGCCGGGACGCGAGCCGTGGCCCGTCCCGGCCGGATCCGTCATCCGTCACCCGCCGTCCGTCACCCGCGGTACGGCCGGTGCGGGCCGGTCACCAACGGTGCCGGCCGGCCCGCAGACTCTCCGGCGGTCCCAGGTAGCTGGGCTCCAGGCCACCGGTGTCCACCACGATCCGGTGGACGATGACGGTCGGGTCCACCATCCACAGTTTCAGGGTGTGGGTGCCCGCCCTGGCGATCGTGTGCCGGGTGGAGGTGCGGTTGACGTTGTCCGAGGTGTTCCTCGCCCACCGCCTGTTCATGTAGGTGTCGTCCGCGCCCGTGGCCGCGATGACGTCGACGGTCTGGGGCTCGTCGTCGTCGATCGAGACGGCGTACCGCAGGCCCTCCGTCGGCAGGACGTTGTTGCGGGGCGCCAGGTACACCCAGACCTCGGCCTCGCCGGCCGTGGTGAGGGTCATCTCGTACTCCAGGCGCGGGCCGCGGCCGCCGGGGGTGCGGCTGGGCGCGGTGACCGGGTACGGCTCCACGCCGTCCTCCGCCCGCCCGATGCCGGGCAGCCGCTTCCAGCGGACCCCACCGCTGTCGACCGCCCGGGAGTAGTGCGCGGCCTCCATGGAGAGGTAGCCGCCCGCCTCCACGAAGCCCCGCAGCCTGCGGCGCGGGAGCCTGGGCTTCTCGACGACGGCCTGGACCTCCACGGTGGCGCCGTCCGGTCCGTGGACCGTGATCGGCACCCTGGTCACTCCCCCGGGGGCCCGCTCCCAGTCGATGTGGACGGTGGCGCGCACCTCCTTGGTCACCCGGCCGCGGGCCTTGCGCACCCTCACCCACGGCTCGGCCGGGACGATCCGGTAGTCGAACGGCCTGCTGCCGCGGTTGAAGACGTCGATGTACTGGTCGGGGCGGGTCTGGTACGGGCTGAAGGCGGGGAGCACCGCCTTGCCCTCCGCCTCGGGCCACCACTGGTCGGAGCCGTCGACCGCCACGCCCAGTTCGGCTCGGCCGGGGACCTCGATGCGCCGGACCGCCGGATAGACCTCGTCGGGCAGGGCGACGTGGTTGGGGGTCTGGGGCTGCTGCCAGGAGGCGTCGGGGCCGTAGCGCTCCACATCGCCGTAGCCGATCTTCGGCTGGGTCTGGAAGCCCTTCCACTTGCCGCCGGCCAGGATGTTGTTGTAGTGGTCCGACATCGCCTGGTCCGCGGCGAAGCGGGCGTCGGTGAGATCGGCGTAGTCGTTGGTGGCGGCGCGGCCCTGCTGCGCGTAGAGGATGTTGGTGAACTCCGCCTCGCGCAGCTCGTAGAGGTTGGCGGTCGCCTTCACCTGGTAGAGCACCAGCTGGTAGTAGGCGTCCTGGTCGGCCCGGGGGAGCCTGCGCCCGACGGCCTCGGCCTTCTTCGCCAGCTTCCGCCACTCCTCGGTGACCCGGGCCGTCTCCCCGTAGTGGTTGAGGTGGTACGGGCTGGCCTCGTCGTCGTAGACCACCGCCGCCTCGTCCTGGGAGAGGTCCTTGGCGGGGTCCAGGGTGATGCGGCGGTTGAGCAGCTCGGGCTTGCGGCGGGCCTGGAGGAAGCCGTAGGTGTGCAGCACCTCGGCGATCTCCTCGGCGTGCCGGGGGCCGAAGTTCTGCGCGGCGTACCGCCGCTCCCACTCCTCCAGCTTCTCCAGGGGCCAGCGCTCGGGGTCCCAGGCGTAGTCGAGGAAGAACTGCGCGGGCATCTCCTCGGCCTTGAAGTCGCCCACGTTGACCACCCACAGGCGGTCCACGCCGTAGGTGTACGTCAGGTGGAGCTGCTCCCAGGTGCTGACCAGGTTGATGGTGTCGACCCACTTGTAGTTGCGGCCGACGCCCACGTAGTCGAAGTGGTAGTACATGCCGTAGCCGCCGGCGCGCTTGGGGAGCGACTGGTCGGGCAGCTTGCGCATGTTGCCCCAGTTGTCGTCGCAGAAGACGACGGTGACGTCCTCCGGCGGCCGCAGACCCTTGTCCCAGTACCGCTGGACCTCCTTGTAGAGGGTCTGGACCTGCGGGATGCCGGTGATGTCGGACTTCCCGGTGACCTCGCGGAGGATCTCGCGCTGGCTGCCGAGGATGGACTCCATCAGGTCGATGCCGTCGCCGTCGGGCAGGCTGACGTCGCCGTTGCCGCGCATGCCGAGCGTGACGACGCCCTCGAAGTCCTCCTCGAGCATGCGGCGGATGCCGTCGGCCCAGTACTTCTTGATGGCCTCGCCGTTGCGGCGGAAACTCCACTCGCCGGTGCCGCCGTACGGGTCGCTGCCCGGCTCGGTGATGTTGCCGTCCTCGTCGCGCTTGGCGGCGACGGCGTGCCGGTTCCACTCCTCGATGCCGCGCATCATGGGCGCCTCGTGCGAGGTGCCCATCACGATGCCGTACTCCTTGGCCGTCCGGTGGTTCTCCGGGTCGTCCTCGGCGAAGGCCCGGCCCCACACGGCCGGCCACAGGTAGTTGGCCTTGAGCCGGAGCATGGTCTCGAAGGCCTGGGCGTAGAACTCGCTGTTGAAGCCGTTGGGGAAGCCGGGCGCGTGGCCGGGGCCGAAGTACTCGGGCGCCCAGGTGCCCAGCGCCGGGTTCTCGTCGTTGATGAAGATGCCGCGGTACTTCACGGCCGGAGTGCCCTGGGTGTGCCGTCCGGGCAGGACGTGCAGCTCGTCGTGGCGGCGCGGCGGCACGTCGTCCCAGAAGTGCCAGGGCGAGACGCCCATCTGCCGGGTGGTCTCGTAGATACCGAAGATGGTGCCGCGCTGGTCGCTGCCGGCGATCACGAAGGCCCGGCGGACACCCGGCAGCGGGTTCTCCACCACCTGTTCCAGGGTGGTCTCCCACTTCCCCGCGATGCCGGAGACGTCGAGCTTGCCGCTGCCGATCAGCCCGTCGATCAGCGGGCTCCGGCCGATGGTCCCGATGATCACGACCTCGGACCGCCGCGGCACCCAGTCCGTCATGACGGCGGGTTCGACCCCGGTGACCCGTCCGGTGTCCTTGCGCAGGTCGCCGACCGCCCGGATCACCCCCGGATGGTCGGCGCCGCTGACCACCAGCGGCGCGGCCCTGCCTCCCGCGACGAGGGGGAAGCTCCCGCCCCGGCGGGAGAAGGAGATGTAGGTCTCGGAGCCCCGGCCGTGCCTGCCGCCCCTGGCCGTCGCGGCCTGGGCGGTGGAGGCGGTGGAGGCGGTGGAGGCGGTGACGGCGGGCACGGTGGTGGCGGCGGCGGTCAGCGGGACCAGACTCAGGAACGTTCTTCTGCTGGCGTCCTGGGGAACCTGCGAGCCGGTGTTGGGCCTTCTCATTGCTCAGTCTCCGCGAGTGATGGACGGGAGAGGGAATGGCGCACTGATCTTTCCGGAATGGTTCCGGAAAGAGAATCACCGGGGCATGCTCGGGTCAAGAGTCTGTATCCGGTAAGTTGCTTGTATGTGAAAGGAGTTCAGCCCGCTGAATGAAGAGCTCGCGGTCGGGAGCTCCGAAAGTTTTCGCCGGTACGCCGGTACGGCCGGATACCGTCTTGTCCCCTCGGCACCGGGCCCCTCAGAGCGCGGCGGCCATCCGCCGTACGGCCTCGGTGAGCACCTCCGGCGAGGTGGCCGTGTTCAGCCGGACATGCCCGGCACCCCCCGTACCGAAGTCGGGTCCGGAGTTGAGGGCCACCCGGCCGCGCTCCAGGAACACCGCCGCCGGATCGTCGCCCAGCCCGAGGGCCCGGCAGTCCAGCCAGGCGAGATACGTGCCCTGGGCCGGGCGGTACCGCACCGCGGGCAGGTGCTCCGCCAGCAGACCGGCCAGCAGCCGCCGGTTGCCGTCCAGCCCGGCCAGCAGCGCGTCGAGCCAGTCGCCGCCGTGGCGCAGTGCCGCGCTGTGGGCGATGACGCCCAGATGGCTCGCCCCGTGCCAGACCTCCTCGGGCATCCGGGCCAGGTCCTCCGCGGCGCCGGGGCCCGCCACCACGAGAGCGGCTTTCAGCCCCGCGAGGTTCCACGCCTTGGAGGCCGACAGCACGGCGAAGGAGTCCGAGGCGCCGCGCACACTCGGATAGGGGGTGTGTTCCGCCCCGGGCAGCACCAGGGGGGCGTGGATCTCGTCGGAGACGACCCGGATCCGGTACTCCCCCGCCAGGGCGGCCACCCGCTCCAGTTCGGCCCGGGTGTGGACGGTGCCCGTCGGGTTGTGGGGGCTGCACAGCAGGTAGGCGGCGCGCCGCCCGCCCGCGGTGGCCGACCCGAAGGCGCCGCGGAGCGTCCGGAGGTCCAGCCGGTGGTCCGCGCCGAGCGGGGCCTCGACGATCCGGCGGCCCAGGTGCTCGACGAACGCGTAGAAGGGCGGGTACACCGGCGGGTTGACGACCACCGCGTCCCCGGGGCCGGTGACCAGCTTGAGCACCTCCACGATCCCCACCATCACATCGGGCACGAGCGCGGTGCGCTCCGTCCCGATCCGCCAGTCCCAGCGCTCCTCCGCGAAGGAGGCCAGCGCCTCGGCGTATCCCGTGCCCGCCGGATAACCGGTGTCACCGAGGGCGACGGTCTCGGTGAGCGCCCGGGCGACGGGCTCGGCGAGGGGAACGTCCATCTCCGCGACCCACAGCGGCAGCACGTCCTCGGGGTGGGCACGCCACTTCGCGCTGGTGCGCCGCCTGAGCTCCGCCATGGTCAGCCGGCGCAGCGGGTCGGGGCCCGGCGCCGCGCCGGACCGCGGGGGGTACGGGGAGTGCGGGAGCGCCAAGGGACACCTCCGGGATCGGCCGTGAAATCACCTTGGGAGACCGCTTCCCGCCGCGGCGGGAAGCGGAACCCGGTATCTGCCACCGGGCCGGTGGCACCGGTGCGGACCACCGGTCCGGACCACCCTTCCGACCGGCAGTGCGTACCATCGGTCCATGCCACTTCCCCGCTTCCACCGACTGCCCCCGGAGCGCCGCCGGGAGATCCTGGAGACGGCCCGGTCCCACTTCGCCCGGGACGGTCCCGACAACGCCTCGTACAACGCGATCACCGCCGCCGCCGGACTCTCCAAGAGCGCTGCCTACCAGTACTTCGACGGCAGACAGGACCTGCTCGCGGCGGTGCTCGACGGGGTGCGGGACCGGCTGACCACCGCCCTGGGCCCGTGGCGGGACGCCGGGACGGCCGAGGAGTTCTGGGCCGGCCTGCGCGCGGGCTCGCGCAGGCTGGTGCGCCATCTCGCCGCCCACCCCGACGACCTGGCCCTGGCCGACGCGGCCGTCACCCGGGCCGCCGGACAGGAGTGGACGGGCTGGTTCGCCACCGTGCTCGACAACGGGCGGGCCCTCGGGGTCGTCCGCGACGACGTCGACCGGCGGCTGATGCTGTCCGCCACCATGGCGGTCATGCACACCGCCGACCGGTGGGCCCTGCGGCGGGTCACGGACCCGGTCGGCGGCTTCCGCGCGGATGACGCCGACGACACCGAACAGGTCTGGAGTCTGCTCGCCGGCCTGTGGGGGCCGCGTACGGCCGGACGTACGGCCGGAGGGAGCGAACGGGATGGCTGACGGCGACGGGGCCGCCGACGGTCCCCCGGAGTGCGCCGACGCGCGGATCGACTGGGCCGTTCCGCCCGTACGGGCGGGTTGGGCGGGACACGTGGACCGCCTCATGGGCCCGGGCATGAGCCGCGGCGAGCGTCTCGTGGAACTGCTCGGCGGGGCGCTGTGCTGCGCGCTGCTGGCCGTCCTCGCGGTGCGCACCGGCGCGTACGGCCGCTGGTCCCTCCTCCAGGCGGCGGTGGCGGCCGTGGTCGCGCTCGACATGGTCGGCGGGGTGCTGACCCTCGCCGGCAACACCACCAAGCGCTGGTACCACCTCCGGTCGGCGGGCGCGCCGCGCCGGCGGCGGATCCTGCTCTCCGTCCATCTGGTGCATCTGGCCGCCGTGGCGTTCCTGCTGCTGCCCGGCGGCGCGGGACGGAACTGGCAGTGGCTACTGGTGAACACCGCACTGCTGGCGGCGGCCGCCGTGGTCGTGGAGTCCGCGCCCCTCCCCCTGGTCAGGCCGGTGGCGATGGCCTGCTACCTGGTGGCCGTCCTGGTGAACCTGGTGTGGTTCCCGGTACCGCGGGAGCTGCTCTGGTTCACTCCCCTGTTCTTCCTCAAGCTGGTCGTCTGCCTCCTGGTGCCGGAGGCCCCCCTGGCCGGCACCGGCCGGCGGGAGAAATGAGGGCCGGCGGGCCGGTGGCGGGGGCTCCCGCCACCGGCCCGCCGGCCCGTGGTGCCGGTCCGGGACGCTCAGCCCGGCCAGCTTCCCGTCATCCTGCGGACCACCACGGCACCGCCGCGGTCCACCGCCGCCCTGACCACCGAGAAGATCACTCCCTGGATCGCGGCGGCCAGCAGGATCTCGCTCAGCTTCCGGTCCTCGTCACCGGGGTCGGGGGCGTCGTCCTCGTCGCTGACGAACTTCCACGCCTGCTTGAAGGCCGTGGTCGCGATGGCACCGCTCAGCATGCCGAGCCCGAGGCCCACCGGCCTGTACAGCATCTTCTGCTTTTTTCTCTTCATCGACCGGACCTCTCCTGCCGGGTGTTCCTGTCACGGTCCGGGGGGCCGCCTCCCCGGTCCCCTGGCCGGATTCCCCGTGAACGGCCCGCCACACGGGCGGGTACGCCCGTGTGGCGGGCCGGGTCCGGCGGGGCCGGCGGCCGGGGCCGCCGGCTCAGCGGGTCACCACGTGCCGCTCGTCGGGGACGCAGTGCGTCATCGTCAGGCCGGCCACGTCACGCGGCGGGTTCTTGCCCAGGTTCGCCAGCCGCTCCCGGTCCTCGTCGGTGAGCCGCTGGTCCGGCAGGGGCTCCAGGTGCGCCACGTCCTGCGGGGAGATGCCGAGGCCGTCGCCGACCCGCAGCCCCAGCTCGTTCTCGGCGAGCAGGCAGTGCCACACCATCCGCTCCTGGATGTGCCCGGGGCACTGCCCGAACTGGTCGACGAAGTTCCTGACCAGGTCGTCGCGCTCCCAGTCCTCCATCAGCATGTAGCGCTGCCCGGCCTGCAGGTAGTCGTTGGTCCGGGGGATGCGGCTGCGGGTCAGCCGGCCGCGGAGTTCCGGTCCCTGCTCGCCGTAGCCCGGCCCCTCGGCCTCGCGCAGTCCGCCGAGGGTGGACGGCTCGTAGTTGACGTGCCGGTTCTCGCCCCGGGGGTCGGTCGCGTACGCCATCGGGCCGCCGTTCTGGTTGGTGTGTACCGGGGCCTTGGCCTGGTTCACCGGCAGCTGGAGGTAGTTGGGGCCGACCCGGTAGCGCTGGGTGTCGCTGTAGGAGAAGGTGCGGCCGACCAGCATCTTGTCGTCGGAAAAGTCCAGGCCGTCGACCAGCACGCCGGTACCGAAGGCGATCTGCTCGTTCTCGGTGAAGAAGTCGTCCGGCATCCGGTCGAGCACCATCCGGCCCACCGGCTTGGGCGGGAACTCCTGCTCCGGCCAGGTCTTGGTGTCGTCCAGCGGATCGAAGTCCAGCTCCGGGTGCTCGTGGTCGTCCATCATCTGCACCAGGAGCTCCCACTCCGGGTACTCGCCCCGGCCCACGGCCTCGTACAGGTCCTTGGTGGCGTGGCCGAGGCTGTCGGCCTGGACGTTGGCGGCGTCCTCCTCGGTCATGGAGCGCACGCCCTGCCTGGGCATCCAGTGGTACTTGACCAGCATGGTGCGGCCGTCGGCGTTCTCCCACTTGTAGGTGTTGACCCCGAAGCCCTGCATGTGCCGGTAGTCGGCGGGGATGCCGCGCGGGCTGAAGAGGTTCACCAGCATGTGCATCGACTCCGGGGTCTGCGACATGAAGTCGAAGATCCGCTCGGGCCGCTGCTCGAACGTCACCGGATCGGGCTTGAGGGCGTGGATGACGTCGGGGAACTTGATCGCGTCCCGGATGAAGAAGACGCCCAGGTTGTTGCCGACCAGGTCCCAGTTGCCCTCCTCGGTGTAGAACTTCACCGCGAAGCCCCGGGGGTCGCGGGCGGCCTCCGAGGAGTCCCGGCCGCCGATGACGGTGGAGAAGCGGACGGCCACGTCGGTGCGCTTCCCCTGCTCCTGGAACAGCTTGGCTCGGGTGTAGCGGCTGATGGGCTCGTCGCCCCAGGAGCCGTACGCCTCGAAGAAGCCGAAGGCCGTCACACCGCGCGCGTGCACCACGCGCTCGGGGATGCGCTCCCGGTCGAAGTGGCTGATCTTCTCCAGGAAGTGGTAGTTCTCCAGCGTGGCCGGGCCCCGGGCCCCGACCGTGCGCTGGTTCTGGTTGTCGTGGATCGGGTGCCCCTGCCGGTTGGTGAGTACCGGCCGGTCGTCGCCCGTGGTGGCTCCCCGCTTCGCTGTCTCGGTCACGTCCTGGTCTCCTTCGAACATCGGGTGCGGATGTGGTTCCGAGTCCGCCGCACCCGACTGCCTCTACCCCGATCCGCCCCATTCGTACCATCGGATGACCCATAGGGTCTTTGGGTCTTTTGCGGAACGGGGTGAGTGACCGGTGCGCGGGGTGGGGCGTGTGAGGCGACGCACACCGGAAGCGGGACCGTGCGGTCCCGTGGACGGGACGAGACGCCGGGGTACGCGCCGGGCCCGCGGCACCCCGGACGGGGTGCCGCGGGCCCGGTGTGCGGGGTCAGCGTTCCAGGTCGCCGCGCATGGCCACGAACAGCTTCCCGGCCTCCGCCAGGTCGCTGTCCGGGAACAGCGCGACCGCGGCGGTGCTCTCGTCCGCCCAGCCGCAGATCACGTTGCCGCTCTCGGCCAGGGAGGCCAGCAGGCACTCCACCGAACCGCCCAGCGGCCCCGGGTCGGCCACCGGCTCGGCCGTGGGCTGCCCCAGCTCGGGGTCCCACTGGATGTGCTCCAGCATGCCGCGGAAGAGGTGCTCACGACGCTTGTTGGGGTCCTCCGGAACGTTGTCGACCCCCTCGAAGAGGATCGGGTCGCCGCCGTCCGGGTCGGCGAAGTGGCTGACGACCAGCCGCATGCCGTCCCGCATCTCCCCCGGGTCGACCGGCACGTCCGTGACCGCTCCGTCTCCCATGTGCCTGCGCAGTCCGCCCGCCTCCTCGGCGTCCACCAGAGCCCGCTCGCCGTCCGGCGCCGGGGTGCCCGGCGTGGCGGACCGCGAGGCGTCCGGCACGGCGGGCCCGGAGGAGCCCGGCGCGGCCGGCACGTCCTCCGGCTGGCAACCGGTCAGCGCCGCCACCGCCAGGACCGCGACGACGGCCGTCTGGCGCAGAACTCCGCTGGATGTCCGAAACACAGTGGTGTACCCCCCTGTCCAAGGCCGTCCCCCTGACGACCGCGACCAGTGGACGCGCAGGTGAGCCGGGCCGGTTCCCGTTTCCCGGGGTCTGTTGTAAAGAGCGTCGACAGCCCGGGAAGCTGACCGGAGTTCCGCTGTCCCCGCCGACCGATCCGGGGTACGCATGACAGGGCGCGCCGGACAGCGCGCCGGACAGCGCGGGCCCGACCGGTCCGGCGGGGCCGTACCGGGGGGCGCCGCCCCCGGGGCCAGGAGAGGAGGGCCGCTCCCGTGCTCACCGACGCGGACGCGGAAGACGCGGAAGGGGACGGCGTCCCGCGGCCGGAGGGGGCCGGCGGGGCCGGCTGGTGCGCATGGGTCACCGGTGACTGCTGGCTGTGGTGCGGGCGCACCGGCACGGCGGTGACCTGGCTGGGACCGGTGATCTCCTGGGGCACCCACGCCCCGCTGTACGCCTGCGAGGACTGCATACGCCGCCTGGAGGAGCAGGTCCGGACTCCTCCCGCCCACCGCACCGCCGCCTGCTGGCTGTGGTGCGGGCGCGAGGGCGTACCGGTGACGCTGCTGGCGGAGGTGGAGCACCAGGACGGGACGGCCGTCTTCCACGCCTGCGACGAGTGCATCGGCCGGCTCAAGCAGCGGGTGCTGGCGCTGGCGCTGGGCAAGGATGCGGCGGAACGCTGAGCGCCCCGGCCGCGTCCTCGACACTGAGCGCCCCGGCCACTCAGGCCAGGGTCCTGCGGACCGCCTCCTGCACCACGGCCCCCAGGTCGCCCGTCTCCTCCATGACGGCACGCTGGACGTCGGCGCCGTTGCCCCGGCGGAACAGCTCCTCCACTCCCTCCCTGACCAGGGTCAGGTCCCCGCTGTCCGACAGGGCCGGGGCGACATGGTCCACCAGGGCTCCCACGACGGTCTCGGCGGGCGCGGGCTTGAAGGTCACCGGGTGCACCAGATCGCCGATCAGCCCGGAGCGGCTCGCCCGCCACGCGGCCAGCCGCAGCAGGCCGACACCGACCGGCGACGGCGGCTCACCCGCCCGCCAGGCGCGTGCCGCGGTCTCCACCAGGCCGCGCACGAGCGCGGCGATCACCACCGTGTCGTGGACGTCCAGGCACACGTCGGCGACCCGTACCTCGACCGTGGGGTAGTTGCGCGACAGCCGCGCGTCGAAGTAGATCATCCCCTCGTCCAGCAGCGCCCCGGTCCCGATCATCGAGCCCACCTGCTCGTGGTAGCGCTCGGCCGAGCCGAAGGCCTCCACCGGTCCCGCCGACGGCCACCTGCCCCACACCCGGCCGCGGTAGCTGGCGTAGCCGCTGTCGGTGCCCTGCCAGAACGGCGAGTTGGCACTCATCGCCAGCAGCGGGTACAGCCACGGCCGGATCCGGTCCAGGACCGCCACCCCCTCCTCGTCGGACTCCACGCCCACATGGACATGGCAGCCGCAGGTGAGCTGCTCCTGCACGGTCAGGCCGTACTCCCGTGCCATCCGCCGGTAGCGCTCGTCGGGGCTGAGCGAGGGATGGGCCTCCACCGGCGAGGTGGCCAGCGCCGCGACCTCGGCACCGGCCGCCCGGGCCCGCTGGGACGCCGCCCCGCGCCACCGGCGCACCTCGACCGCGAGGTCCACCATCTGGGTACGGGGACGGGTGCCGGTCTCCACCTGCTCCCGCTGCAGTTCCTTCTCCAGTTCCTCGTCCTCCCCCGCGGAGGCCAGCACCGCCCCCGAGACGGCCCGCGGCTCACCGCTGTCCGCGTCCACCAGGAGCAGTTCTTCCTCGATCCCCACACTTCGCATCCCACAGCCTCCTCAAGGGGTGTTCCGTCCAGCGGTTTCCCCGGCCCGGCCGGAGTACGCCGCCCGCCGCGCGGTACGGCCGAGCACTGTCATGGTTGTACCGAAAGGGGGAAGCGGAAGGGACGGGAGCGGGCGCCCGCCGTACCGGCGGCGTCCGCACGAGCTGCGCCGCACCGGTGAGGCTGGAGGATCACTTGCGTCTGCGCCACACCCGTCCCGACGACCCCGGCCACACCCGCAGGCGCCACGGCCGCGGCTTCCGCTACCTCGACGCCGCGGGGAACCCGCTGCGCGATCCGGCGGAGCTGGCCCGGATCCGGGCCCTGGCCATCCCGCCGGCCTGGCGGGACGTGTGGATCTGCCCGAGGTCCAACGGCCACCTCCAGGCCGTGGGCACCGACGCCGCGGGCCGCCGCCAGTACCTGTACCACCCGCGGTTCCGGGCCGAGCAGGAGCGGGCCAAGCACGACCACGTGCTGGAGGTGGCCGAGGCGCTGCCCCGTATCCGGGCGGCGGTCGAGGAGCACCTGCAGCAGCGCGGGCTGACCCGGCAGCGGGTGCTCGCCACCGCCGCGCGCCTGCTGGACCTGGGTTTCTTCCGGATCGGCGGGGAGCGCTACGCGGAGCTGAACAACTCCTACGGCCTGACCACCCTGCTGCGCGAGCACACCAGTTGCGGCAGCGGCGCGGTGACCTTCAGCTACCCGGCCAAGCACGGCAGGGAGCAGGTCCGCGCCGTGGCCGACCCGGCGGTCTGCCGTGCCGTACGCGCCCTGAAGCGCCGCCGTGCGGGCGGCGACCGGCTGTTCGTCTACCGGGAGCGGCCCGGCTGGCACGAGCTGACGGGCGAGGAGCTCAATGCCTATCTGAAGGAGCAGGGCGGAGTGGACATCACCGCCAAGGACTTCCGCACCTGGCACGCCACCGTGCTGGCCTCCGTCGCCCTGGCCGTCTCGCGGTACGCCGACCGGAACGTGACCGCGCGCCGCCGCGCGGTCACCCGCGCCGTGCGGGAGGTGGCCGAGTACCTGGGCAACACCCCGGCGGTGTGCCGTGCCTCGTACATCAATCCGCGGGTCATCGAGCTGTACGAGGAGGGCGTGACCATCGCCCCCGTCCTCGACCGGCTCGGGGACCGGGCGGCCTTCGGAGCGCCCGCCACCCGGGGCGCCGTCGAGGAGGCCGTGCTGCGGATGCTCCGCACCGGCCGCCCGCCGCGCGGCTGAGGCGGTACCGGGCCGGACCGGCCCCGGCGGTCCGGGCGCCTCAGAAGCTCTCGTCGGAAGCTCTCGTCAGAAGTTCTCGCGCAGCCCGCGCAGCACCCGCTCGGTCTCCTGCACCGGAACGGCCTGGGTGACCATGCGGTCGAGGGCCTCCAGATAGGTGGTGACCTCGGGGCGCTCGTCGATGTAGACGGCGCCGGTCAGGCTCTCGCTGTAGACGACGTCCGGCAGCTCCGGGTAGCTGAACCGGAAGAGCTGGAAGGGGCCGAACATGCCGGGGTGCGGGCCGGCCTCGAAGGGCATGACCTGCAGGCTGACGTTCGGCTTGGCGCTCTCCTCGATCAGCCGGTCGATCTGGGCCCGCATGACCGCGGCGTTCCCGACCGGCCGCCGCAGCACCTGCTCGTCCAGGACCATCCACAGCCGCGGCGCGCCGGGCTTGGCCAGGAGCTGCTGCCGTCCCATGCGCAGCGCGACCCGGCGGTCGAGCTCCTCCTCGTCCGCCGCGGGGAAGCCGGTCCGCAGCAGGGCCCGGGCGTAGTCCTCGGTCTGGAGCAGACCGGGAACGCAGTGGGGCTCGTAGGAGCGGATGAGGCTCGCCTCGCTCTCCAGGCTGACGTAGAGGCTGAACCAGTCCGGCAGGACGCTGCGGAAGCGGTGCCACCAGCCGGGCCGGTTGGCCTTCTCCACCAGCGCGAGGAAGGAGTCGGCCTCCTCCTTCCCGACGCCGTAGCTCTCCAGCAGTGCCTTGACGTACAGCGGGCGCAGCCCGACCTCGGCCTTCTCCATGCGGCGGACCGTGGACGTGGTCACGCTCAGCACCGCGGCGGCCTCGTCGAACGACTTGCCGGCCCGTTCCCGAAGATCGCGCAGTCGCAGACCAAGGACGATCTGTCCCACTGTCGGCGCCGACCGGGACTCGCCCATGGCCTCTCCTTCCCCACCCACGCCTTGCCGGCAGAGCAGTGTGCCATGGCACCGGCGACGCGGCCAGGGTGCAAGTTAAATCTTGCAATTTGCAGAACTCTTCTTGCCTTTTGCGTGCAGCAGTGAGCATAGTAGCCGGGTGATCCAGTTCACGACGCGGTCGCGCCGGCGTCGAACCGTCCCGGTCCGCGGACCATCCTCCACCACCCGCCCGGTCCGCACACCCACCACCCTCCCCTGCCGTGGCGCACTGGACGCAGCAGCCGGCCGGCGAGCGTCCCCCGGCACGCGAAAGGCGAGCCCGTGATGGCTCCTCTCCCCTACTCCGCGCACACCCACTCCTCGCCCATGGTCCCCATGTTCCCGGCGGCCGTACACGTCCCCCGCCCCCGCCCCCGGAAACAGGCGCAGTTCGAGGTACCGGCCCAGCGTTCCTCCGTGGGGACGGCACGGCACCTGCTCACGGAGTGGCTGGGCCGCTGGCACTGCCCCCGGGGGGTCATCGACACGGCACAGCTGGTGATATCCGAGTTCGCCGCCAACGCCGTCCTGCACACCGCCAGCGACCGGATCGTCTGCCGTGTCCTGCAGGGCGAGCGGCGGCTGCGCATAGAGGTGTGCGACCAGGGCACCGGCCCGGTCGGCCTCGCGCCGCGCCAGGCCGGTCCGGACTCGACCAACGGACGCGGACTCCAACTGGTCGACACCCTCGCCGACGCCTGGGGCGACATCCCCGCGGTCCGTTCCCGGGGACGCGTCGTGTGGGCGGAGCTGAGGCTGGACGAGGCCTGACGGCGGGGGCCGTACGCCCCGGCCGGTGACGCCGCGTCCCGGGGCGGGCGGCCGCCCCGGCGGCGCTACTCGGCGGCGGGCATGTCCGGGGGCGTGCCGTACCAGACCGTGGTGGCGTTGCAGAACTCGCGGATGCCGTGGCCCGCCAGCTCCCGGCCGTAACCGGAGCGCTTCACCCCGCCGAAGGGCATCGCCGGGTGCGAGGCGGTCATGCCGTTGAGGTAGACGCCGCCCGCCCGCAGATCGCGCACACAGCGCTCCTGCTCCGCCGCGTCGCGGGTCCAGACGTTGGAGCTCAGGCCGAAGGAGGTGTCGTTGGCGACCTCGATCGCCCCCTCCAGGTCCGCGACCCGGTACAGGGTCGCCACCGGCCCGAAGGTCTCCTCGTGGTGCACGCGCATCTCCGATGTGACGTCCGCCAGGACGGTCGGCTCGTAGAACCAGCCGGCCGGGTGCTTCGCGGGCCGCCGTCCGCCGCACAGCACGGTCGCGCCGCGCTCGCGGGCGTCCTCGACCAGCTCTTCCAGATCCGCCCTGCCCCGCTCACTGGCCAGCGGTCCGACGTCGGTGGACTCGTCCAGCGGGTCGCCGACCCGCAGCGCCCGCATACCGTCCGTGAAGAGCCGGGTGAACTCCTCGTACACCTCCTCGTGGACGATGAACCGCTTGGCCGCGATGCAGGACTGGCCGTTGTTCTGGGTCCGCGCGGTGACCGCCGTCTCGGCCGCCGCCACCACGTCCGCCGAGGGCAGGACGAGGAACGGGTCGCTGCCGCCGAGCTCCAGGACGGTCTTCTTGATCTCGTCCCCGGCGACCGAGGCCACCGAGCGTCCGGCGGGCTCACTGCCGGTGAGCGTCGCGGCGGCCACCCGCGGGTCCCGCAGGACGCCCTCGACCGCGCCGGAGCCGATCAGCAGGGTCTGGAAGCAGCCCTGCGGATAACCGGCGCGGCGGAACAGGTCCTCCAGGTACAGCGCGGTCCGCGGCACGTTGGAGGCGTGCTTGAGCAGACCGGTGTTGCCCGCCATCAGCGCGGGCGCGGCGAAGCGGACCACCTGCCAGAGCGGGAAGTTCCACGGCATCACCGCCAGGACCGGGCCCAGCGGGCGGTACCGCACGTACGCGGTACTGCCGCCGCTGTCCTCGACGTCGGCGGGCGAGGGGTGCTCGTCGGCGAGCAGGTCCGCGGCGTGCTCGGCGTACCAGCGCATCGCCTTCACGCACTTGGCGGCCTCGGCCCGGGCCGCGGTGACCGGCTTGCCCATCTCGGTGGTCATGGTGCGGGCGATGTCGTCCCGGTCCTTCTCCAGCAGGTCGGCCGCCCGGCGCAGCAGTCCGGCGCGCTCGGCGAAGCCGGTGGTGCGGTACTCCTCGAAGGCCCCGGCGGCCCGCTCCAGTCGCGTCTCGATCTCCTCGGGTCCCAGGGCGTCGAAGGTCTGCAGGGTCTCCCCGGTGGCCGGGTTGGTCGTCGCGATGGGCATGAGGTCCCTCCTCGAAGGGCGGCGGAGGCGGCGCGGCCCGCGGCCGGCTGGTCACGTACGCGGGGCCGGGTACCCGTCCGCGGCGGTCTCAGTCGGCGTCCGCACGCCGTACGGCACGCCCCGGGGGTGGGAGACGGGACGGGTGCTCCCGGGGCGTGCCGTGCTGAGGGGGCGGCCGGGCTCCGCCGGTCCGCGAGGGGGAGGTGGCGGTGGTGCGGGCGGTCAGTTCCGGCGCGGGTCGCGGAAACCGTTTCCGGCGGTCGCGCCGCCGTCCTCCGCGCCGCCGACACCACCGTCGGCACCACCGGCACCACCGGCACCACCGGCACCACCGTCGGCACCACCGGCACCGTCGTCGATGCCGCCGTCCGCACCGCCGGCGCCGTCGCCACCGCCGCCACCGCCACCGCCACCGCCACCGCCACCGCCACCGCCACCGAGCTGGGCTCCGGTGGCCTCCAGCGCGGTGGTGACCGGCTGGAAGAAGGTCTCGCCGCCCCGGGTGCAGTCACCGCTGCCGCCGGAGGTCAGCCCCACCGCGGCGTCGCCGGAGAACATCGCGCCGCCGCTGTCACCGGGCTCGGCGCACACGTCGGTCTGGATCAGGCCGTTGACGATGTCGCCGTTGCCGTAGTTGACGGTGGCGTTCAGACCGGTGACCGTGCCCGCGCTGAGGCCGGTCGTACTGCCGCTGCGCCGCACCCGCATGCCGACGCTCGCCTCGGCGACCCGGGTGATCTCCTGGACGGTGCCGTCCTTGAGGTCGACCGTGCCGGAGGCCTGGGCGGCGGGGTCGTCGTAGACGACGAGTGCGAAGTCGCTCACCGGGAACCGCGACGCCACGACGGTGCCCAGCGGCGCTCCGCCCTGGGCGTCGGCGGTCCAGGCCCGCGAGGCGTTGCCGCAGTGGCCCGCGGTGAGGAAGGCCGGGGCACCGTCGAGAGTGACGTTGAAACCGAGGGAACAGCGTGATCCACCGCCGAAGATGGCGTCGCCGCCGTCCACTCCGCCGGCCGCCTCGGTCCCTCCGCCCCCACCGGTGGCACCGCCCGTCTCGTCTCCACCGGTCACGCTTCCGGCAGCGCCGCCGTCGGTGCCGTTCTCCCGGGACCCGTCGTCCCCGAAGCCGTCACCGTCGCCGTCGCGGCCCAGGCCGTCGCGGTCCCCGGTGAAGGGCCGGAACTCGCCCGCGGACCGTTTGACGGTCACCACGCCGTCCAGCGCGCCGGTGGCCTGTCGCAGCTCCGCCATCCGCTCGCCGGTGACCGTTCTGTCGGCGAGGACGACGACCTTGTTGGTCCTGGGGTCGATCGACCAGGCGGTGCCGGGGATCGACGCGGTGTCGCCCAGGGTGCGGGTGGCGGCCCTCAGCTCCGCCATGCTGTTCTCGACGATCACCGCCCGGGCGCCCCGTGACTCGGCCGCCCGGGCCGCCTCCTCGTCCAGGACGTTCATCACCAGCCGGTCGTCGCCGTCGTCGAAGTACCAGCCCGCGGCGTCCGTTCCGAGGTCCGCCGCGAGAGTCGAACCGAGCTGCGCGGCCGACGCGAAGGTGAGCGTCCGCGGCCCGGCCCCGGCGGGCTCGTTCCAGCTCGCGCTGGCGTTCGGCAGCACGATCGCCGCGACCGCGACGACCACCGCCCCCGCCCCTGCCATCGCGCCGGTCCGCTTCTTCACACGTCGGTGACTCAACTCACTGACCTCCACTGCGCGGGCGGACCGGCGGGAAGCCACCGGCCCGGGATGCCGTACGGACCCACGGCCGCCCGGGCCGCCGTGCTGGTGTCCGTGCCGGAGCGGGGCGGTGCGGTGCGGGAGCCGCTCCCACACCGCACGCTCCGGCCGCCAGGAGGTACGGGGCCGGTCCGTCCCGGTGCTCAGGGGCACTCGTGACCGGACAACTTCCGGCATCCGGCGCCGGGGGGAGGGATACGCTGGGAGGTTCGCTGCCGGGTACCCCTGGTGACGCCGGGCCAGTGCCCCGGCGTCACCAGGGCGCCGTCGTCCGCCCTGTTCCGCCGTCGTCCGGTGCGACGGCCGGGTGGCGGCGGAACGGGACAGGGTGCCCTCCGGCCGGGTCAGCGGCCGGAGGGCACCCTGGTGTCGCCGTTCCCGGGCCCGGTCACCGCTGGGTGAGCCGCAGCCTTACCTCCACCTCCTGATCACCGGAGACGCGGGGCTCGGCGGTGACGTCGTAGTAGCCGGACAACGTCTCCTGGACCTGCCGGACCGAGTCGGGACTGCCGCTGATGTCCGCCTCGGTGGACTCCTTCAGCTCCAGGGCGCAGTCGACCTCCCCGTGTGTGCTGACGTCGACCGTCCCCACCCAGAACTTCCGCTTCTCCCCGCCGCCCCCGCCGTCCTGCTCCCGGCCGTCCCCCAACTGGGGCGACCGCGGGAACGCCGACCTCAGCACGGCGAAGACCGCCGCGGCGTCCGAGGCGGTGCAGTCGGGCAGCTCGATCTCGACAAGGCTGGCGCTCTCTTCGTTCTGCACAGTGCTCATGGTCCCTACCTGTACCCCGCTGCGGGCGATGGTCACAGTCGGGATGCGTCCGTCCGCGGCCTCCCTCCCCGCACCCGGCACCACCGCGGGCGCGGCCGGGCCGGAAAGCCGGACGGCGCGCCACGGGGTTCTCCCGTGGCGCGCCGTCGTTCCCGGCTCCCGGAGGCACCCGGGCCTCGCGGGCCGGACCGGGGCCGGCCCGGTTTACCTCACCCGCCCGTACCGCACGCTCTTGGTCCAGATCTTTTCCTTCCGGACGGTCTTCCCCGGCTTCGGGGAATGCCAGATCTTTCCGCTGCCGGCATAGATGCCGACGTGGTAGACACGGCCGCCGGAGTGGAAGAACACCAGGTCGCCCTTCTTGCGCGACTTGACGGAGACCTTCTTGCTGCGGTTGTACTGGGCAGCCGCGGTGCGCGGCAGTTTCTTGCCCGCCTTCTTGTACGAGTACTGGGTGAGTCCCGAGCAGTCGAAGCGCCTCGGCCCCGCGGCGCCGTACTTGTACGGCGCGCCCTTCTTGGCGGCCGCGACCTTGAGGGCCTTGCCTGCCGGGGTGGCGGCCTCGGCCTCGGGAGTGGCGTTCGGCACCAGTGCCGCCCCCGCCAGCGTCGCCACGGTGACGGCGGAGGTGACGGCGGCCCGGGAGGCGAGTCCCGGTATACGTGCGTACGCGGACATGAACTGACCCTTCGTCATCCGCCTGCGAAAGATGACCTGTCGGGTTCGGGCCGGCGAAGTTGCCCGGCCACCGAAGTGGCTTCACCCCAAGGGCCGCGTGGGACACGGCCCGCCTTGCTCGGGTCTCCCGCTCCTGCCGATCCGTTGTGGTTCGTCTCTCGCCCGGGTGGCGGCAGGACTCGGCGTCCGCCCGGACCGCCCCGCCGTGTGACGGGGACTTGGCAACGCTTACGGATACTGCGTCAAGAACGGCGCGATTTCGAAGACTGAAGGCTTTCTGTGAACTTCTTCACTCCTGCGCAATCCGGCCGCGGAACCGCTTCACCGGCCGGTTGGTTACCGCATGAAACGACCTTTGATCAGGGGCTTTTGACACCTTGTCCGGAGGCGTGGAAAGGGTGCGCGGAATCCCGCGCGGGCCCGGCGCGGGTGAGCCCCGTCACCCCGAATGGCTGCCCGCGTGTCGGGTGAATCCGGCACCGTTCCGCGCGGGAACCGTCACCCGGCGGCGGCATGACACCCCGTCGGACGGAGCCACCCGGATGCCCCGGCTCCGGGGCACCACGCCCGCCGGGCGCGCACGCGGACGGGGCCGGGCCGCATGCGGCCCGGCCCCGCTCCCGGAACGGCGCGCCGCGGCCGCCCCGCGGTGGTGGCCCGGCGGAGTTCAGCGGATGTGCACGCCCGAGATGGTGCGGGCGACGACCAGCCGCTGGATCTCGCTGGTGCCCTCGAAGATCGAGTAGATGGCGGCGTCCCGGTGCATCCGCTCCACCGGGTACTCCCGGGTGAAGCCGTTGCCGCCGAGGATCTGGATCGCCTGGGCGGTGACGGCCTTGGCCGTCTCCCCGGCGAACAGCTTGGACATCGAGCCCTCGGCGGCCTCGAAGGGCTTGCCCGCCGCCGCCATCCACGAGGCCCGCCACACGAGCAGCCGGGCGGCGTCGATGCGGGTGCGCATGTCGGCGAGCTGGAAGGCGATGCCCTGGTTGTCGATGATCGGGCGGCCGAACTGGACCCGGGTCCTGGCGTAATCCAGCGCGACCTCGTACGCGGCGCGGGCGATGCCGACGGCCTGGGCGCCCACGGCCGGGCGGGAGGCCTCGAAGGTGGCCATCGCGGCGTTCCGCACGCTCCCCCGGCCTTCGGCCGGGGGTGCCCCCACCCCGGCCTTCCCCCGCTTCGCGCGCTCGCGGGCGCGGGCGAGGCGCTCGTCGAGCTTCTCCTTGCCGCCCAGCAGGCAGTGGCCCGGGACGCGGACGCCGTCCAGGACGACCTCGGCCGTGTGGGAGGCGCGGATGCCGTGCTTCTTGAACTTCTGCCCCTGGGACAGGCCGGGGGTGCCCGGCGGCACGACGAAGGAGGCGTGCCCCTTGGCGCCGAGTCCGGGATCGACGACGGCGACGACGACATGGACGCCCGCGATGCCGCCGTTGGTCACCCAGGTCTTGGTGCCGTTGAGCACCCACTCGTCCGCGGCCTCGTCGTAGACCGCGCGGGTGCGCATCGCGGAGACGTCCGAGCCGGCGTCCGGCTCGGAGGAGCAGAAGGCGGCGACCTTCACGTCGTTCTCGTCGCCGTACATCTGCGGGATCCAGGTGCCGATCTGCTCCTCGGTGCCGTTGGCGAGGACGCCGACGGCGGCCAGCGCGGTGCCGACGATCGACAGACCGATGCCCGCGTCGCCCCAGAACAGTTCCTCCATGACCACCGGGATGCCCAGGCCGGTGGGGTCGAAGTACTGCTGTGCGTAGAAGTCCAGCGAGTACAGGCCGATCTTGGCCGCCTCCTGGATGACGGGCCACG
The DNA here is from genome assembly GCF_002794255.1 of Streptomyces carminius. Taxonomy (GTDB): domain Bacteria; phylum Actinomycetota; class Actinomycetes; order Streptomycetales; family Streptomycetaceae; genus Streptomyces; species Streptomyces carminius. Next base: position 209,177 of record NZ_PGGW01000038.1, on the reverse strand, counting down.
GGGTCTCCTCGCGCTCGTCCCACTCCGCGGCGGCGGGGCGTATGACATCGGCCGCGAAGCCGTGGACCCAGTCCCGTACCGCCTTCTGGTCGTCGCCGAGGTCGAGCGCGAACTCCCCCATGGAGGCCCTCCATCCGTTGTTACTGGCGGTAACAGAGATATGTTACCCACTGGTCCGCTGTCAAGCTCCTGTTCCGGACAGCTCCACCGCGCTCCAGGGGTGTTACGTTGCGCTCAGGTGACGGTGAGCGGCCGCGGACGGGGAGACCAGGGCATGGGGACCACACAGCGGGAGGGCCGGCGCACCGCCACGGAACGCCGCCGCAGGGAACTGCTGGAGGCCGCCGAGCGCGTGGTGCTCCGGGACGGACCCGGCGCCTCGATGAACGCCATCGCCGCCGAGGCCGGGATCACCAAGCCCATCCTGTACCGGCACTTCGGCGACAAGGGCGGGCTGTACCGGGCCCTGGCCGTCCGGCACACCGACGCCCTGGTGGACGCGCTGCGGGCCGCGCTGGACGCGCCCCGTGACCGGCGCGAGCGGGTGGCGGCCGCCCTGGACACGTATCTGTCCGCCATCGAGGCCCGCCCGCAGGTCTACCGCTTCCTGATGCACCCCGCCGAGCATCCCGGCGGGGACCGCGGCTTCGACGTCGGCCGGCACTCGGCCCCGCTGCTGCGGCGGCTCGGCGAGGAACTGGCCACGGTGATCGCCGAACGCGTCGACCTGGGCCCCGGGGACGGAGAGCGGGCCCGGATCTGGGGCCACGGCATCGTCGGCATGATGTACGCGGCCGGGGACTGGTGGCTGCGCGAGCGGCCCTACCCCCGCGACCTGCTGGTACGGCAGTTGGCGGACCTGCTGTGGGGCGGCCTGGCCACGGCGGACGACCGGGCGGGCGGCCCCGGTTTCTGACCCTCCGGCCGGGCCTCCCCGGCCCCTCCCGGCAACCGCCGCACGGGACGGGCGGAAGCGGAACCTCCGCGGCTGCGCCGCGCCGCACGGTCGTCATGTCCCGCACTGCGGTGATCATCCCGGGTGGCACGATTCGGGGACGGGAGCGGACCTCGGTAGGCTGAGGCCCGATCCAGGGGCAAGGAGGGACAAGGACGATGGCAGGGAACACGGAACCGCTGCCGCCACGGTCCAAGTTGGCCGTGACGGCCGGCAAGGCCGCTGCGGCGGTGTCGCGAGCCGCGGGCCGGGGCAGCGGATCGGTGATCGGCGGAAAGGTGGCGCTCAGACTCGATCCCGACCTGCTGGCCCGACTGGCACAGAACCTGGACGTCGTCCTGGTGTCGGCGACCAACGGCAAGACCACCACGACCCGGCTGATCGCCGAGGCCCTGCGGGCCGCGGGCCCGGTCGTCTCCAACGCGCTGGGCGCCAACATGCCCGCGGGCATCACAGCGGCGCTCGCCGGCAGCGGTGACGCGCGCTACGGCGTCATCGAGGTCGACGAGAAGTACCTGGCGACGGTCGCCCGCGACGTGACCCCCAAGGCCATCGCCCTGCTCAACCTCTCCCGGGACCAGCTCGACCGCGCCGCCGAGACCCGGATGCTGGCCGAACGGTGGCGTGAGGGCCTGTCCGGGTCCAAGGCCGTGATCATCGCGAACGCCGACGACCCGCTGGTGGTGTGGGCCGCGTCCTCCTCCCCCAACGTGGTGTGGGTGGCCGCCGGCCAGGAGTGGAAGGACGACGCCTGGTCCTGCCCGGCCTGCGGCGGTGTGATGCAGCGGCCGGGCGACGACTGGTTCTGCGGGGAGTGCGGTTTCCGCCGTCCCACCCCGACCTGGGCGCTGTCGGGCGACCACGTGCTGGATCCGCACGGCTCGGCCTGGCCGATCCACCTCCAGCTCCCCGGCCGCGCGAACAAGGCCAACGCCACCACCTCCGCGGCCGTCGCCGCCGCCTTCGGCGTACCGCCCCAGGTGGCACTGGAGCGGATGTACTCGGTCACCGCGGTGGCGGGCCGCTACGACGTGGTCTCCTACCAGGGCCGCCAGATCAGGCTGCTGCTGGCCAAGAACCCGGCCGGCTGGCTGGAGACCTTCTCGCTGATCGACGCCCCGCCCTCGCCCGTCATCCTGGCGGTCAACGCCCGCGGCGCGGACGGCACCGACACCTCCTGGCTGTGGGACGTGGACTACTCCCGGCTGGCCGGGCACCCCATCTGCGTGATCGGCGACCGCAAGCTGGACCTGGCGGTCCGGCTGGAGGTCGCGGGCGTCGACTTCCAGGTGTGCCAGAACGCCGCCGAGGCCGTACGTCAGTGCCCGCCCGGCCGGATCGAGGCGATCGCGAACTACACCGCGTTCCAGGACCTGCGCCGCGTTGTCGGCAACTGACCCCCCGGACACCCTCCGGATTCCTACCCCCTCTTTCACCCCCCTTTCGATCCCTTCCGATCCCTTCGAACCCCGGCACGGCGAGGACGGCGAACATGAGCGAGAGCGGCCTTCGGCTGGTGTGGGTCTACCCGGACCTGCTGAGCACCTACGGCGACCAGGGCAACGTACTGGTGGTGGAGCGGCGCGCCCAGCAGCGCGGGCTGGGGGTGCACCGGACGGACGTCCGCTCCGACCAGCCGATCCCCACCTCCGGTGACATCTACCTGATCGGCGGCGGCGAGGACCGTCCGCAGCGGCTGGCGGCCGAGCGGCTGCGGCGTGACGGCGGGCTGAACCGGGCCGTGGACAACGGCGCGATCGTCTTCTCGGTGTGTGCCGGCTACCAGATCCTGGGCCGCGAGTTCGTCAACGACCTCGGGCAGCGCGAGCCGGGGCTCGGGCTGCTGGACGTGACCAGCACCCGCGGCGAGGGCGAGCGGTGCGTCGGTGACGTCCTGGCCGACATCGACGAGCGGCTGGGGCTGCCCCAGCTCACCGGGTTCGAGAACCACCAGGGCATCACCCATCTGGGCCCGACGGCCCGGCCGCTGGCCCGGGTCCGGCTGGGCAGGGGGAACGGCACCGGCGACGGCACCGAGGGTGCCTGGAACGGCACCGTCTTCGGCACCTACATGCACGGGCCGGTACTGGCCAGGAACCCGCAGATCGCGGACCTGCTGGTCAAGCTGGCGCTGGACGTGAACGCGCTGCCGCCGGTGGAGGACCGCTGGTACGAGGCACTGCGCGCCGAGCGGATCGCGGCGGCCACCCAGCCGGCCTGACCCGCACGTCCGCACACCGCCCCCGGCCGGAGCTCCGGCCGGGGGCGGTTCTACTCTGGTTCGAGCGGATCGGCACGGTATGGGAGAGCTGCGGATGGACCACGACGGACACGGCACGGCGACGGATCTGCCGCCGTTCACTCTCGGGCGTGGTCTGGAGTTCTCCGGCGAGCCGTTCTTCCTGGTCGGCTGCCTGCTCGCGCTGGCCCTCTACGGCTGGGGCGTGCTGCGGCTGCGGCGGCGCGGCGACTCCTGGCCGGCGGGCCGCACGGTCGCCTTCGCGCTGGGTGTGCTGACGGTCGCGCTGGTGATGTGCACGGCTCTCAACGACTACGGCATGGTGCTGTTCAGCGTCCACATGGTGCAGCACATGGTGCTCAGCATGCTGTCGCCGATCCTGGTGCTGCTGGGCGCGCCGGTCACCCTGGCCCTGCGCGCCCTCCCGGCCGCCGGCCGGGGCCGCCGGGGTCCGCGCGAGACGCTGGTCGCCGTGCTGCACAGCCGCTACATGAAGGTGATCACCCACCCGGCGTTCACCATCCCGATGTTCATCGCCAGCCTGTACGCGCTGTACTTCACCCCGCTGTTCGACTTCCTGATGGGCTCGGGGCCCGGGCACATCGCGATGATGGTGCACTTCCTCGCGGTGGGACTGGTCTTCTTCTGGCCGATCATGGGCGTGGACCCGGGACCGAACCGCCCGGGCTACGTGATGCGGATGCTGGAGCTGTTCGCCGGCATGCCCTTCCACGCCTTCTTCGGCATCGCGCTGATGATGGCGAGCGCCCCGATGGTGAGCACGTACGCGGACCCGCCCGCCTCGCTGGGGGTCGACGCGCTGGCCGACCAGCACGCGGCGGGCGGCATCGCCTGGGCCTTCAGTGAGATTCCGTCGGTCCTCGTGCTGATTGCCCTCGTCTTCCAGTGGTACTTCTCCGAACAACGGCAGGCCCGGCGCAGTGACCGGGCCGCCGACCGGAACGGCGACCGGGAACTGGCGGCCTACAACGCCTACCTGGCGTCGTTGCAGACACGCGGACGGTGACGCGCCGGGACGGCACGGCGCGGCACCGTCCGCCGACCGGGAGGAAGGTGTGGGCGATGCCGGACACGGCGAAGGCCATGACCGTGACCACCGTGGCCGCTCTGGTGCTGGCGACCGCCTATTCCGTGGCGCTGGGCGGCAGCGGATGGGTGTGGTTCGCCTGGGTGGTCCTGGTACTGGTGACGCTGGGCATGGTCACCGCGCGGGAGCGCTGACGGCCCGGCGGGCAGCGGCACGACGGCGCGGCGGTGGCCCGGATCCGGACGGATCCGGGCCACCGCCGCGCCGTACGGGGCGGGACTGCCCCGCGGGATGCCCCGGTGCCCCTTCCGCCCCGCCGCCCCGTCCCGTAGTCCTGGAGAACGGACCGGCCCGGAACGAGTACCGGGGCACCCCGCGGGGCAGCCCCGCGTGACCGGAGGGCTCCGCGTCCGCGAACCCGATTCCCCAGGAGGGACAGTGCGCAGAGAACTCGTCGTCGCGGGGGCGATGCTGCGGTGCTCGTTCGGGGCCGCTCCGGCGGTCCTGGTCGTACCGCCCCGGAACACCACCTCCGCGAGACGGCCGGTCGCCACCGTCCAGGACATCCGGCCGGTGGTGAACATCCCCACGTTCGGCATGTGCGCCAGCCCGCTCAACCCCGCGGTGGTGGCGGCCACCGCGGCGGCGGCGGGGGTGCCCACCCCGGCGCCCTGCGTCCCGGCGATCGCCGCCCCCTGGGTGCCGGGCTCCCCGACCGTGCGGGTCAACCGGCAGCCCGCGCTCACCGCCGCCTCGACCTGTGTGTGCCGCTGGTCGGGCATGGTCACGGTCGTCAACGCGGGCCAGCGGAGCGTCCGGGTCGGCGGCTAGGAGCCGCGCCGTACGGTCCGGGGCCGTACCGGCGGAAACCACCGGCCCGGCCCCGGACCGTACGGGTCAGCCGCCGTCGGGCGACGCCGAGGAGAACGGGACCGAGGTGCCGTTGACGAAGACCGACTCGGCGCAGGTGCCGGGCGGCGGGGCGTCCGGAGGGCTCCCGGGCCTGCGGCAGGTCACCGTCATCACGATCTCGCTGCCCGGCGGCGCCTCGATGGGCGTCACCCAGTGGTTGTCGTAGCTGCGGAAGTTCTCCAGCGCCAGTGAGGTGACCGTCCTGTCGTCGATGGTGACCCGCAGGGTGCCGGTGTCGCCCTGCGGGGCGTCGGCCACGATGTCGGTGATCAGCAGCATCCGGTCGTCGGGCACCCGGAAGACCTGCCGGTCGCTCCCGCCCGGGGAGACCCTGGTCTCCAGCACGGTGGCGAACTCCACCCCGCCGCCCTCCCGGGCGCTCCCGCCCCCCGTACCGCCCTGCCGGCCGGTGCTGCCGCCGCCGTCCGTCTGGCCCTCGCCCCCGGAGCCGCCGGGCCCGGCGCCGCCGTCGGCCGCTCCCCCGCCGGGGCCGCCGTCCTGGCCGCCGGACGCGGAGGGAGACGGCAGACCCGAGGTGTCCGTGGCCTCCTCGATCGCGGCGTCGGCCTGCTCCCGGGCAGCCGAGCGGACCGAGGGCAGGACCAGCGTGAACCACAGCAGGAGCAGCGCGATGAGCAGCGCGAGCAGGGCCAGCAGCCAGTAGGGGAGAACCGGCTGCTGGACGTACACGCCCTCGGCGGTGACCGGCTCCTCCTCGTCCTCCCCCCGCACCCGCGCCTCGAACGGATGCGGTACGGCCGCCCCGAACCAGAGCAGCTTGCGCGACCGGGCGGTCAGGTCGGTGAAGGTCTCCTCGCCCGGTTCGAGGGTGAGCGTCTCGGCGGACAGGGAGTGGCCCACCTCCTCGGAGGCCCCCTCGGCGGAGAGCAGCACCGACACCGGTGTGTTGCCGAGGTTCGCCACCCGTAACTGGAACCGGGCGCGCAGCCGCCGCTTCCGCTGGGCCGGCAGCACCTCCGCCGCCAGTTCGCGGAACGGCAGCACCGTCACCCGGCCCTCGGGGACCACCGCTCCCCCGGGGCGTTCCGAGGGCAGCACGCGGACCGCGTACGGCACCTCCCCGGCGCGCACCTCCGGGGAGCGCGGCGGCCGGAAGACCAGCGTCACGGTCCCCTCGGTCCCCGGGTACAGCGAGAGGGTCCGGGGCTCCACGGCGGTCCACTCCGCGGTGTCGCCGACGACGGTGAATCCGTAGGACTCGACGATGTCCCCGCTGTTGCGCACGTTCAGGACGACGTGCCGCTCGTCGCCCGGGGCGACGGAGACGGAGGAGTGGTCCACATGGGCGGTGGTGCTCATGGCCGCCGACTGTAGGCAGCCGCCGGGCACCGCGCAGGGCCGGAAAGGGAACCCATCGGGGCAGTCCCGGAGGCTGTTAGGCCGCCGTTATGGGCCTGGCAGGAGCCGTTCCGCACACTGGGCGCAGCCGAACGCCGTACCCGGGCCCGGCCGTACCGCGCTCTTCCACACCTTCCCGTGCCCTCCCGTGCACCCGTCTTCCCCGAGGAGTTCCGTGGAACGCGTCGCCGTCTGCATCCACACCGACGACCCGATCTCACGTTCGGGTCTGCTCAGCCAGTTACGCACCTGCCCCGAGCTGCGGATCCTGCCTCCGGAGGAGCAGGACCGCGCGGAGGTCCTGCTGGTCGTGGCCGACACCGTCGACGATCCGACGGCCGCGCTGCTGCGCCGGCTGCGCCGCACCACCCCGGCCCAGCTCGTCCTGGTGGTCTCACGGGTGGACGACACGGGGCTGACCACGGCCGTCGAGTGCGGGGTGGTCGCCCTGGAGCGGCGCAACGAGGCCACTCCGGCCAATCTCGTCAGGGCGATCGTCTCGGCCGCGCGGGGCGGGGGCAGCATGCCGCCCGACCTGCTGGGCCGGCTGCTGGAGCAGATGGGCCGGCTCCAGCGCCGGACCCTGGACCCGCGCGGGCTGGCCTTCTCCGGTCTGCAGCCCCGGGAGATCGAGGTGCTCAGGCTGGTCGCGGAGGGATTCGGCACCCGGGAGATCGCCGAGCACCTGGCCTACTCCGAGCGCACCGTCAAGAACGTCCTGTACGACGTCACCAACCGGCTCCAGCTGCGCAACCGCTCGCACGCCGTGGCGTACGCCATCCGCGAGGGACTGATCTGACCGGCCTGCCCCATCGGGCAGCGCGCTCTTCCCCATCCCCCGTCCAGGCGGCCACTGCGCGCCGGACGGGGGACACCGAGGATGGGCGGCGATCCGGAAGTCCCGGGAATCCGACGACCCGAACGATCCGACCGCAGGCGGGTGCCCCCCGTCCCCCTGATGGGATACCAGCTGGTGCGTCCTCTCGACCGCGGACCGGGCGGCAGGCTGTGCACCGCCGTCCTGGCGTTACTGCTCCTCGTCACGGGCGGCGTGCTCGTGCAGCTGCCCGCCGCGCCCGCCCAGGCCGGCCCGGACGGCACCACGGCCCCGGGCCGGATCGCCTACGGCGGGACCCAGCACCGCAGCATCGGCACGGTGGACCCGGGCGACACCGGGCGGAGCGGCCCTCTCTTCCCGGACGGGCCGCAGCACCACGACGACGAGGTCTCGGCCAGGGGCGACACCCTCGTGTGGACCAGCCTGCGCGACTCGGCGCGCCCGCAGGTGTACCTCAGGAGGGGCGACGGCCCGGTCGTCCGGCTCACCGACTCCGCCGAGGGCGTACGGCATCCGGTGCCGTCTCCCGACGGCTCCCGGGTGGCGTACGCGGCGACGGCGGACCGCCCGGACGGCGGCCACGACATCTGGGTGGTGGACGCCGACGGGAGCGACCCGCGGCGGGTGACCGACGGCAGGGGCGACAACGTCTGGCCCACCTGGTCCCCGGACGGCGAATCGCTGGCGTTCAGCGGGAAGCGGGGCACCGGCGGCGACTGGCAGATCTACCGCGTCCCCGCCGCCGGCGGCGCCATCGACCAGCTCACCGACGACGCCGTGGACGAGGAGGCGGCCCGGACCGAGGATCTCGGCAACCTCCAGCCGTCCTGGGACCCGGTCGCGGCGCACGACCGCATCCTCGTCACCTGCCGCTACTCCCAGGGTGCGGGTGACGAGCCCGCCCGGCTCAAGGTGATCCCCGCCTCCGGAACACTCGGCACCACCGGTGTGGAGATCCTGCCCGGCCAGGACTCCCGCCAGGGCAGCTGGTCCCCGGACGGCACCTCCGTGGCGTTCGTCAGCAACTCCCTGCCGGGCGGTCCCACCGGCGCCGGCGCGCCGGACCGGGTCTACACCGTGGAGGTCGGCGCGGACGGCAGCGCCGGGACGCCACTGCTGCGGCTGGCGGAGGACCGGCTGGTCGCCGGCCCCACCTGGTACCCGCCGGGCGGGCAGGGGCTGCTGGTCAGCCGTACCACGGCCGCGACCGCCGCGACCATGAACCTGATGGACGTGCTCCCCGACGGCTCGGACCCGCGGGACCTCCGGGTGCCGCTGCGCGACCTCAACCAGGACCGGGCCTACGGCTACAGCCCCGCGGACGTGAGCCAGCAGTACTCGCCGGACGGCCGCATGATCGCCTTCACCCGGGTGGACTACGAGAACGACACGCGGCGCAGCCGGGTGTGGCTCGCGGGTGCCGACGGCAGCGACCCCCGGCCGCTGCCCGACGAGGCCACCCCGGCGACGGCCAGCACCGGCTTCCCCGCCTGGTCGCCGGACGGCACCCGGATCGCCGTCACCCGGTCCTGCATCCCCTGCCGCATCGACACCGAGATCGCGGTGCTCGAGGTGGCCACCGGACGGCAGCTCTACGTGGTCCCCTCCACCGAGGAGCAGTCCGAGACCGAGCCCGCCTGGTCCCCCGACGGCGCCACCCTGGCATTCGCCCGGCAGGTGCCCACCGGGGAGGGGCAGGAGGACATCTCCCACCTGTGGACGGCCGCGGCGGCCGACGGCGGCGGGCAGCGGGACCTCACCGCGGTGGACGATCCGCTGGGCGCGCGGACCCGGGAGAGCCACCCGGCGTACTCCCCCGACGGCGCCACCCTGGCGTACTCCCCCGCCGGGCGGCTCGGCCTGGTCGGCGCGGACGGCACCGGCCCGCAGCCCCTCCCCGATCCGCAGGGCGTCTGCCGGGTGAGTGAGAGCTACGGCGACGGCTGCGGCGATCCCGCCTGGTCGCCGGACGGCACCCGGATCGCCGCGAGCGGCATGGAGGAGGCGACCGCCACCCCCCACGACCCCGAGACCGTCCGCCGGTACATCGCGCTGGTGGACCCGGTCACCGGCGAGGCGCGGCGCGTCACGGGCGCGCGCTTCCGCGGCGCCGCGGGCGAGGACGGGCAGCAGGTCGCGCCCACCTGGCAGCCCACCTCCGACCTGGGCACCGAGCTGGCCGTACCGCCCGAACCGGTGACCGAGGGCGAGACCGGGAGCCTCGTCGTTACCGTCGTCAACCGGGGGCCGGCGCCCTCGCCCGGTACCGTGCTGACGATCGGCGTCCCCGAGGAGCTGCGGCCGGCCGGCACCGTGCCCGGCACCGGCAGCTGCACCGAGGACCTCCACTGCGACCTGGGCACCCTGCCGTCCGGTCAGGTGGTGCGCGTCGAGCTGACCTTCACGGGCAACACCCCGGGCACCTTCCCGGTCACCTGGACGGTCGGCGGCACCCTGCCCGACCCCTACGAGCCCGACAACCGCGGGGACACCCAGGTGGTGGTCACCGAGCCGGCACCGCCCACCTCGCCCCCGCCGAGCCCGTCACCCTCCCCCTCCCCCTCCCCGAGCGTTCCTCCGTCACCGAGCGCACCCCCGAGCCCCGGTCCGACGCCCGGCAGCCCCTCCGCCCCTCCCCCGCCCGCTCCGCCCACCCTCCTCCCGCCCGGTCCGCCCAGGCTCGCCCCGTCCGCCGACCCGGCGGTACGGCTCACGGTCACCCCCGATCCGGCGTACGTCGGCGGCCTGGTCACGGCCACCTACCGGGTGTCCAACGGCGGCGCGCGTCCGGCGGCCGGAGTGCGGGTGCGGCTGACGCTGCCCTCCGGCGTCCCCGTCTCCCGACGGCCCGCACAGTGCGACGCGCGGCTGCTGTGCCGGGTCGGTGACCTGGCGCCCGGGACCTCACAGGTGCTCCGGGTGGTCCTCGCCCCCACCTCCGCCGGGGCCCTGCGCCTGACCGCCCGGCTCACCAGCACCGGGCCCGACGCCGAAGCGGGCAACAACCGCGCGGTGGAGACCGTACGGGTGCTGCGGCCGCGCATCGAGGTGGTGCCCGAGGTCGGGCCCCCCGGTTTCGTCACCAGTGTGCGCGGCAGGGACTTCCCGCCCGGCGTGCCGGTGCGGCTCACCTGGGAGCCCGGCATCACCCCCGCCTCCCGGCCGGCGGTCCCGGGGGCCGACGGCACCTTCACCGCGCAGCTGCTGATCCTGCCCAACGACGCGCGCGGCCCCCGCACCGTCACCGCCACCGACGCCCGCCCCACCGGCCCGGCCGCCCTGGCCCCGGCGACGGCGGAGTTCCTGGTGGTGGACCGGACACCGGACCCGCCGCTGTTCGACAGCCGGAACTTCTGACGGAAGGCGGCACCGTGTGATCCACGAGGTGGACGACGCCCTGCAGTCCCTGCTCACCGCCGACGTCCTGGCCGGCACCGGGGTGGAGGTCGTCTTCGAGGCACCCACCAGGGAGTGGGCGGCCCGGCGCAACGCGCCCACCGTCAACCTCTTCCTGTACGACATCCGCGAGTCCGTCGTCCACCGGCAGCAGGGCCGGGTGCCCGAGTACGACGCTGACGGGACGACGGTCGCGATCCACTCGCCGCCCCGCTGGTTCGCGCTGTCCTACCTCGCCACCGCCTGGACCAAGCGGCCCCAGGACGAGCACCGGCTGCTGTCGGTGCTGCTCGCCGGGCTGCTGCCCCATCCGGTGCTGCCCGCCGACCGGCTGTCGGGCTCCCTGCGGGCGCTCGGCCTCGCCGTCCCCTGCGACATCGCGCGGCCGCCCGGTGAGGGGCGGGCGCTGGCCGATGTGTGGAGCGCGCTCGGCGGGGAGCTGAAGCCGTCCCTGGACCTGGTCGTCACCGCCCCGCTGTCCGCCGGCCGCCGGGTGGCCGCCCCGCCGGTGACCGACGCGCTGCTGGTGCGCGCCGTCGACGCCTCCGGGGGCCCGCTGGAGACGCCGGCGCGCGAGGAGGTCCGGCGGCCCCGCTACGAGGGCGACCGGGAGGAGCCGGGCGCCCCGGCCGTCCCGGTCGGGACGCGCCGGGTGCGCGGCGAGGCCGCGCGCCGCCCGCCGCCCGGACCGGTGCCCCGGTGACGGCCGCCACGGAGGACCGGCCGGAGACCGGGACGGAACCGCAGGAGACGGGGGGCGGGCCCCCGGCGGGGCTGCTCCATCTCACCGCCCGGCTGCGGGCGGCCGAGCGGCGGGTCCACCGTGCCGTCGGGGAACGCCGCCGCGCCGATCCCCGGCCCGACGACCCCATGCGGGGGCTGTACCTGTCGGAGGAGGCCGTGGACCGGATCCTCGCCTCGGCCCCGCCGGACCCGGCCCCCGCCGGACCCGGTCCCGGCGGGGCGGCCCGCGACGAGGCCGAGGCGCGCGCCGACGAGGCCGAGGCCGCCGGAGCGCGGCTGCCCCTGCGCGCGCTGGCCCGCGGCTTCGCGCTGACACCTCTGGACGTCGAGCTGCTGCTGATCGCCCTGCTCCCGGACCTCGACGGCCGCTTCGAGAAGCTGTACGGCTACCTCAACGACGATGTCACCCGGCGCCGCGCCGGCGTCGGGCTCGCCCTGGAACTGGCCGGTGCCGGGCCGCTGCACGCCGCGGCCCGGGCCCGGCTCGCCCCGGGCGCGCCGCTGGTGGACGGCGGACTGCTGCTGGTCGAGGAGGAGGACCGGCCCTTCCTCTCCCGTTCGCTGCGCGTACCCGACCGGGTGACCGCGCATCTGCTGGGGGACGACACACCCGATCCCCGGCTGCGCGGACTGCTCACCCCGCCGACCCCGCTGCCCTCGCCGCGGGCCGACCGGCTGGGCGACGCGCTGCGGGACGGCGTACGGCTGGTGTACCTGCGGGAACGGGCCGGCGGCTCCGCGGTCTGCCTGGCCGCCGCCGCCCTGGCCGCCGCCGGCCGTCCCGCCCTGGGGCTGGACCTCGCGGCGCTGGCCGCCGGGCCGGACCCCGAGGCGGCGCTGCGCGCGCTGGCCCGGGAGGCCCGGCTGCGGGGGGCGGGGGTGGTGGCGGGCCCTGTCGACGTCCTCGCCGGTGCGGGTGCGGGTGCGGGATCCGGGGCCGGGCCCCCGGGGCCGGCGGGGCTGCTGCGCACGCTGGCGGGCCTGCCCGTGCCCGTCCTGCTGACCGGCCGGTGCGGCTGGGACCCGCTGTGGGCCGAGGACGGCCCGCTGCCGCTGACGGCGCCCCCGCTCACCGCCGCCGAGCGGGCGGCGCTGTGGCGGGACGCGCTGGACGGCGCCGCGCTCGCCCCCGGCACCGAACCGGCCGCGGCACTCGCCCCCTTCCTGCTCGGTCCCGAACAGGTGCGCCGGGCCGCCCGCACCGCCCGGCGGCAGGCCCTGGCCGAGGACGGCGGTCCGGTCTCCGCGCGCCATCTGCTCTCCGGTGTGCGGGCGCAGAACGCCGCCGGCCTGGAGCGGCTGGCGCGCCGGGTGGAGCCGTCCGTCGGCTGGGACGACCTGGTGCTGCCCCGGGACACCGCCGTGCAGCTCGGCGAGCTGGCGCTGCGCGCCCGGCACCGCGACCGGGTGCTGGGCGACTGGCGGATGCGTCCGGGCGGCGGGCGGGGCCGGGGGGTGATGGCGCTCCTCGCCGGCGATTCGGGCACCGGCAAGACCATGTCCGCCGAGGTGGTCGCGGCCGATCTCGGCCTCGACCTGTACGTGGTGGACCTCTCCTCGGTGGTGGACAAGTACGTCGGTGAGACGGAGAAGAACCTCGAGCGCATCTTCACCGAGGCGGCCGAGGTCAACGGGGTACTGCTCTTCGACGAGGCGGACGCCGTCTTCGGCAAGCGCTCGGAGGTCTCCGACGCCCGGGACCGCTACGCCAACCTGGAGAGCGCCTACCTGCTCCAGCGGATGGAGTCCTTCGACGGCATCGCCGTGCTCACCACCAACCTGCGCGCCAACCTCGACGAGGCCTTCACCCGGCGGCTGGACGTGGTCGTGGACTTCCCGCTGCCCGACGCCCCCCTGCGCCGGACGCTGTGGGACCGCTGCCTGGGCCCCGTCGTGCCGCGTGCCGACGACCTCGACCTGGACTTCTGCGCCCGCTTCGAGCTGGCCGGCGGATCGATCCGGGCCTGCGCGGTGACCGCCGCCTATCTGGCGGCGGAGACCCGCCGGCCGCTGCGCACGGCCGATCTGGTGACCGCCGTGCAGCGCGAGTACCGCAAGCTCGGACGGCTGGTCCTGGCCGGCGAGTTCGCCCCGTACCCGGTGGGACGGCAGGAGGGCTGACGGCGCTCCGGCCGGGCCGCCATCGCGTGCGGAGCCCTCCGTGCCCCTTCGGGCATCCGTCCCTGCGCCGTTCAGGTGCCCCGTCGGCCGTTCTCGCCGGGACCGCGCGTGGGCGAGGCTGCGGAGCGAACCGGTTTGCCCCCTCGAAGAGGAGCAGGAATGCCGTCGTATCTGTCACCCGGCGTCTACGTGGAGGAGGCGCCGGGCGGACCCCGCCCGATCGAGTCGGTCGGGACCTCCGTCGCCGCCTTCGTGGGGTTCGCCGAGAAGGGGCCCTTCCACACTCCGACGCTGGTGACGAACTGGAGCCAGTTCACCCAGACGTTCGGCGACTTCGTCGACGGGTCGTACCTGGCCCACTCGGTCTACGGCTTCTTCGCCAACGGCGGCGGCATCGCCTACGTCGTCCGGGTCGGCGACCGCGGCGGCCGGGCGGACGGCGGGACGGACGGCAAGGCGGGTGGCGGCGCGGGCGGCACCAGGGGGTCCGGAGGCCGGACCAAGGAGCTTGCCGCCGGGGAACCGGTGGCGCTGGGCTCCTTCCGGGTCGCGGCCCGGCCGGGCTCGGGCACCGACCTCACCGTCGAGGTGACCGACCCGGACGCGGAGGACGCCGCCGACGACCACTTCGCCCTGGTCGTCCGGCAGGGCGGCAAGGAGGCCGAGCGGTTCGACGTCTCGGCCAGGAAGAACGCCAAGAACTACGTGGTCGGCCAGGTGCGGGAGAAGTCCGCCCTGATCGTGGTCACCGAGGGCGGTACGGGCACGGCGGCCCGGCCGCGCAAGCAGAGCGTGTCCGTACCCGCCGCCGCCCCGGAGCCCGGCACCGGCGAGGCGCTGCCGGCCGAGGTCGGGCCGCGGGAGTACATCGGGGACGCCGACGAGCGCACCGGGTTCGGCGGGCTGGAGGCGATCGACGAGATCACCATGCTGGCCGTGCCCGACCTGATGGCCGCCTACCAGTCGGGGCTGATCGACGAGGAGGGCGTCAAGACCGTCCAGCTCGCCATGATCTCCCACTGCGAGCTGATGGGCGACCGGCTGGCCGTGCTCGACCCGCTGCCCGAGATGACGCCGCGCCAGGTACGTCAGTGGCGGCAGGAGGGGGCCGGCTACGACTCCAAGTACGCCGCGCTCTACTACCCCTGGATCAAGGTCTTCGACCCGGCGACCGGCCAGAACCGCTTCATGCCGCCGAGCGGTCACGTACTGGGCGTGTGGTCCAGGAGCGACACCGAGCGCGGGGTGCACAAGGCCCCGGCCAACGAGGTGGTGCGCGGCGCCGTCGAGCTGCAGACCCTCGTCACCAAGGGCGAGCAGGACCTGCTCAACCCGATCGGGGTCAACTGCATCCGGGCGTTCCCCGGGCGCGGCATCCGGATCTGGGGCGCCCGCACCCTGTCCTCCGACCCCGCCTGGAAGTACGTCAACGTCCGGCGGCTCTTCAACTACCTGGAGGAGTCCATCCTGCTGGGCACCCAGTGGGTGGTCTTCGAGCCCAACGACGAGTACCTGTGGAGCACCATCCGCCGCAACATCTCCGCCTTCCTGATGGAGGAGTGGCGCCGCGGGGCGCTCTTCGGCGCCACCGCCGGCGAGGCGTACTACGTCAAGTGCGACTCCGAGACCAACACCCCGCAGACCATCGACTCCGGCCAGGTGATCTGCGAGATCGGGGTCTGCCCCGTGAAACCCGCCGAGTTCGTGATCTTCCGGCTGGCCCAGTTCTCCGACAGCACCAGCCTCGTCAACGAGTGAACCCTCCCCTCTTCCCTCATCTCCCCAGCACTCCCGTCGGCGGCGGGGAAAGGCGGTAACGGCACATGGCACAGGAGACCGGCGACACACTCGCCACACACACGTTCAAGGTCCAGCTCGGCGGTGTCCAGGTGGAGACCGTCCAGGAGATCAGCGGACTGTCCATGGAGCTGGACAGCATCGACGTCGTCCAGATCACCCAGCAGGGCCAGCTGCTGGTCCGCAAGCTCCCCGGCGCCCGCAAGGGCGGCGAGGTCACCATCACCCGGGGCATGGACCAGGCCAGTTCCTTCACCGAGTGGATCAAGAAGACCTTCCAGCAGGGCGACATCAGCGCGGCCCGCGAGCAGCTGAGCATCATCTTCACCGACGCCAAGGGCGGCCAGGACCGGACGATCAACCTCAAGAACGCCTGGGCCAACCGCTGGGAGGGGCCCAGCCTGAAGGCCGGTGACGCCCAGCCGGCCACCGAGCGGGTCACCGTCGTCTTCGAGGACATCGAGTTCAACTGATGCGACGCAGCGCCTCCGGTGCCGCTCCCCCGCCTCCCGGCGGCACCGACTCCGACCCCTTCCGTACCGGACCGGCCGGCCCGCCGCGGGCGGCGGCCGCGGAACCGATCAGAACCGAGTTCGAGTTCGAGCTGCCGCGCGGCTACGTGGACGAGTCGGGCACCGTCCACCGGCACGGCGCGATGCGGCTGGCCACCGCCCGCGACGAGCTGCTGCCCCTGGCCGACCTGCGGGTGAAGGAGAACCCGGCCTATCTGTCGGTGGTGCTGCTCGGTCTGGTGATCACCCGGATCGGGACGGTCACCGACGTGCACGGCGGCGTGGTGGAGAAGTTCTTCGCCTCGGACCTGGCCTTCCTCCAGGACTTCTACCGGCGGATCAACGCCGAGGGCCACACCCGGGCCGCGGTGACCTGCCCGGAGTGCGACTCCTCCTTCGAGGTCGATCTGGCGGGTGGGCGCCTGGGGGAATCGTGACGTACGCGGCCGACCGGCTCTACGAGGAGGCCGCGTACATCGCCTACCACTTCCACTGGCCGCGGGAGCAGATCCTCGATCTGACCCACGCCGAGCGGATCCGCTGGGTCCGCGAGATCGCCCGGATCAACACACGTGTCAACGAGGGGTGAGTGACGGAACGTGGCACTGCGGCACCGTCTGGGTCTCCGGCGCTCCCGGCGCCCGGCGGCCGGCCCGGCTCCCGCCGCGGGTGCGCCGGAGACCACCGGTGCGCCGGGGACCGCCGACGTGCCTTCCCGGCCCCCGGCGGACGGCGGGTGGCGGGCCGTACCGCCACCGCGGCGCACCGCGGCGGAGCAGCCCCTGGTGTCCGACCCGCTCGGTTTCCGCGCCGGGCTCCCCGCCCACCGGTCACCGGTGTTCCGGACCGAACTCGGACACCTCGTCGATCCGCTGGCCCCCTCGGGGCTGGTGCACACCGTCGCCCGGCGGACGGCCGGCACGCCCGTGCGGCGTGCGGCGGACACGGAACTGACGCACCGCCGGGGCGGTACGGCGGAGGCGGAGGTGGAGGCCGGGCAGCGGACGGCGGAGACGGAGGTGGAGGCCGGGCAGGCGTCCGGTCCGGTGCCCGGACCCGGCCGGAGTCCCGCCGCCGGACGGGCGGCGGCTTCCGGCTCCGGGCTTCCGCGGTTCACCGTGAGCCGCGCCCCGGCCCCCGGGCCCGCCGGGCCGTCCCGGCTCCCGCTGACCACGGCCCGCTCGGCGGCACCGCCGGCCCGCCGGCTCGCGGCCCTGCCTCCCCGCCGCGGTGCCGCGGGCGGACCGACGCCCCCCGCCGGGGAGAACACGCGGAGGGGACCGGACCGTTCCCGCCCGGCTCCCGGCCCGGCGGAGACCGGTCCGCCCCGGCCCGCCGGACAACCGTCCGGGCCGGCCACCACCGGGTCCCCGGCGCCGGAGTCCAGGACGGGCCTCGGCGCTCCCCTGCCCGGGCTGCCGCCCTCCGCCGCGCCCCGGCCGGACGGGCGGGCCGACCGGCGGACCGCGCCGCCGCGCGGAGTACCGGGCGGCACGCCGGGCGGTGCCGCCCCGGCTCCGGGCCCGGTGCCCGGCCCGACGGTGGCCAGGCGTCCCTCCGCGCCGGCCGCACCACAGCGGACGGAGCCCCCGGCCCTCCCCCTCTCCCCGGGGCGGGAGGGGCCCGTACGCCCCGGTCTGGGCGAGCCTCTCGGGGAGACGGCGGCCCGGCCCGGCACGTCCCGGCCGACGGGAGCCCGGAGGCGTGCGGAACCGCCCGGCGCCCCCGCACCGCGGGAGACGGCCGAACCGCCCGGTGCCGGTACGCCTCCGGGCTCCCGTCGGCCGGCACCACCGTCTCCGCCTTCCCCGCCCCGGCCGGGTCCGGCCGGGACCGACTCCGTCTCCTCCTCCCCCTCTCCCCCTCCTCCTTCTCCCGCCTCGGAGCCGCCGGCTCCCGCGCCTCCGGGGCAGCCGGAGGGACCGGCCCGGACCGGACGGTCCGGCCCCCCGGCCGTCCAGCGAGCGCCCCGCGACACCCGGAGCACGGGGCCCGTCCGGGACGCCTCCTCCGCCACGCCCCCGCCGGCGGCACCGGACGGGCCCGCCGTCGCGGGGCCGGACGCACCGGGAACGGACGCGGCGGAGCCCGCCGCACGGGTCCGTCCGACCATCGGCGCCGAGGGCCCCGGGCAGCGGACCGGCCACGGGACACCCCAGCGGACCCGGCTCCCGGGCCCCGGCCCGGACGCTCCGGCCCCGGGAGCCGCGGACGAGGCGCTGCCACTGCCCCGGCCGCGCACCGCGGCCGGAGGCGGGAGCGAAGGAGACCGGCCGGGGAGGCCGGCGGCACAGAGCGGCGACGGACGGGGCGGCGACGGACGGGGCGGAAAGCACCCGGTACCGGGCGGCGTGCTGTCGCCCGGAGCGCCCGTACGGGTGCTCCGGCTCCTCGGCGACCGGCCGGTGCGGCCGGTGCTGGGCGCGGACACCGCGCCGGGCCCGGCTCCCGCCGTCCAGCGGGCCGCCCCGGTGGTGGTCCCCCTGCGCCGGGAGCGTCCCGGTGCGGAACGCCCGGACACCGACGTCCCGGGGCCGCCCGCGCGGGGCGGCCGTTCCGGAGACGGCCGGAACACCGCCGCGGCGGAGCCGCCCGGCGCCCTCCCGGTGTCCCCGGCTCCGGTTCCGGCCGGAGCCGGGGACACCGGCCCGTCCACCGCTCCCCCCGGCACCGCGCCGGGCGGCCGGGGTCCGGGGATCCTGCGGCGGGCGCTGCGCCGCACCGGCCCACGCGCCCCCCGCCGTGCCACCGCCGACGGCCCCGCGGCGACCGGCCGGGAGCCGGCCGGCCCCGGGCGGCCCGGCACACCCGCCGCTCCGCCGCAGGCAGCGGTAGCGCCCTCCCCCGCGGCCGGCAGCGCCCCGGCCGGCACCACCGTGCAGCGTCTCGGTACGCCCGCCGTCCCGGTCCGTCCTGCGCCGGCCCCGTCCCCGTCCGTCCCGCACCGCACCGCACCGATCCCGGGCCCGGCGGCACCTCGCACGGCGGGACCGGCCACGGTCCCCCACCCGCCGACGGTCCGGCCACCGACCCCGCCGTCCCCGCCGAACGCCCGTCCGCCGGGCCCGGCTGGCCCGGCTGGCCCGGCTGGCGCCGCACCACCGGCACCGGGCGGGCCCGTCGCACCGGCGACCGGTTCCGGTGGTGCGCCGCCGTCCACGGTCGTCGTGGCCCGGCGGACTCTGACCGGCCCCCCGGCGAGAGCCGTGCCGGGGCCGGGCCCCGGCACGGTCCGGCCCGCCTCCCCCACCACTGCCTCTGCCTCCCCGGCGGCCGGCGGCGCTCCCCGGACAGGCACGAACCGTTCCCCGCGCACGGCCCGGACGGCCGTCCAGCGTGCCGTGCCCGGGTCGCCGGACCGGCCGTCCACCCCCGGGGCCCCGCCGGACGCCGACGCGGCCCCGGACACCGCCGCCGTCGTCCCGGGGGCCGCGGGGCGGGACGGGAACGGCGGCGCCCCGGCGGCGCCGGACGGTGACGCGGTCCTGCGGGCCCTGGACCCCCAGCACATCGACGCGCTGGCCCACCGGCTCGTCGGCCCGCTGGGCAGGCTGTTCCGGGCCGAGCTGCGGCTCGGCCGGGAACGTGCCGGACGGCTGCTGGACGGTGGCCGGTGACCCCCGCGGCCGGCGCCCGTCGGCACACCGGCACCGAGAAGCACCGCACCGGGACGAACGGACCGGCCGCAGGGGCCGGAACGCCCGAGAGGACGGAGAGACCGCACCATGTCCACCACGGATCCGGGCACGAGCGTCCACTTCAGGCTGCAGATCGACGGCATCGACCTCGGTCCGTTCAACACCTGCACGGGGCTCGGCGTCGAGGTCGAGGTGGAGCGGCGGGTGGAGGGGGGCAACAACGACTTCGTCTGGCAGCTCCCGTCCAGGATCACCTACCCGGCCGTCACCCTCACCCGGCCCCTGACCGCCGACTCGGCCAAGGTGATGCGGTTCCTCGCCTCGCTGCCGCAGCAGGTCAACCGCGGCACCGCGCAGATCACGGCGCTGCGGCCCAACCTGAAGGAGACCATCGTCCAGTGGTCCCTGCGGGACGTGGTGGTGGTGGGCTGGACCGGACCCTCCTTCGACCCGTCCCGCTCGGAGGTGGCGACCGAGAGCATCGAGCTGGCCCACCACGGCTTCCTGTGACCCTCCGCCCGGCCGTCCGGCCGGCCCCCGAAGAGACGAGCGGAACCACAAGCGGAAGGAAGCGCGCGATGGCCACTCGGGCACGTGCCAGGCTGACGGCGTACGAGCCACCCAAGAAGCCCGGCAAACCGCCCGGCGGGATGCTGGGGTCCCCGATCTCGTTCCAGTTCAACCCCGAGACCCTCACCCTGAGCAAGGGCGCGCAGTGGATCCGCCACCGGGCCCGGAGCGCCCGGCAGGTGGGCGTACCGGAGTTCACCGGCTCGCTGCCGCGGCGGCTGGGCGTGGAGCTGTTCCTGGACGCCACCGCCACCCACGACACCAGCGTCCAGAAGGCCGTGGAGACCCTGCTGAGCTGGTGCGTGCCCACGGCCCGGAGCATCGCGGCCAAGGCGGCGTCGGCACCGCGGGTGAAGTTCTCCTGGGGGTCGTTCGACAGCGTGTCCTTCTTCGGCTACCTGGAGGAGGTCAACGCCTCCTACTCGCTCTTCGACGCCGACGGCACCCCGCTGCGGGCCACCTGTGCCATCCAGTTGACCGAGGCCGGCGACCCGACGCCCCGCCAGAACCCCACCTCCGGCTCTCCCGGCGCCCACCGCACGCACCGGCTGGTGGCGGGCGACTCGCTGGAGGCCCTCGCCCACGAGGAGTACGGCGACCCGACGGCCTGGCGGGTGATCGCCGAGGCCAACGGGATCGACGACCCGCTGCGGCTGCGCCCCGGCGCGGAACTCCTGGTCCCGTCGGCGGACGAACTCGGGGGCGGGGTGACCGATGGCCACCGGTGAGAACACCAACACCTTCGTCGTCCGGGCACCCGGCCCGCTGCCCCCGCCCTGGGACGAGACGCAGCTCCGGGTGGACGTCGAGGAGAGCAACACCCTGCCGGCCGTGGCGCAGCTGCGCTTCCCCGACCCGCACCGCAAACTCCTGGAGGACACCCGCATCGAGATCGGCAGACCGCTCACGGTCCACGTCAAGCCCGGCGACGGCTCCGGGGAGCTCCCGCTGTTCAACGGCGAGGTGGTGTCGCTGGAGGCCGAGTACGACGCGGGGGTGGGCAGCTTCACCACCGTACGGGCGATGGACCGCTCCCACCGGCTGCAGCGCGGCCGCCGGGTACGGGGCTTCGTCGGCCGGAAGGCCTCCGAGATCGCCCGGGAGGTGGCCGCGGCGGCCGGCGTCCCGGTGGGCCGGATCGACCCGACCGCCACCGCCTATCCGCTGCGGACCCAGGCCAATGTGACCGACTGGGAGTTCCTCGCCGAACTCGCCGGGGAGAACGACCGCGAGATGGGGGTGAAGGACGGGAAGTTCTTCTTCCGCGCTCCGGTGCCCGCCGCCTCGGCCCCCAACCCCTCCGGCGCGGTCGAGGAGAGCCCGGTCGGCATCAAGATGGGCGAGAACGTGCTCTTCGTCCGCTCCGCGGTGACCGCCGTGAACCAGACCGCCCGGGTGGCGGTGCGCGGCTGGGACGTCAAACGGAAGAAGAGCCTGCACGCCCAGCGGAAGGTGACGGCCGGTGACGGACTGCGGATCGGCCTCACCCCTCCGAAGGCCGTCGCGCCGTTCGAGTCCTCCCGGCCCTCCGAGACGCTGCTGACCGACTTCCCGTACCGGACCGACGCCGAGGTGAAGGCGGTGTCCACCGCGGCCGCCGCCGAACTGGCCGACTCCGTGGCCGAACTGGAGGTAGTGGTCCTGGGCAACCCCCGGCTGCGGGTCGGCACGCCGGTCCTCCTGGACCACGCGGGCAAGCCCTTCGACGGCAAGTACACCGTCACCGCGAGCCGGCACACCTACCGGCCGGGCGACGGCTACCAGACCTGGGTCACCGTCAGCGGGCGCCAGGACCGCACCCCGTACGGGCTGGCCTCGGGCGCGTCCGCACCGGCCCGCTCCCCCCGCGTCCCCGGGGTCGCCGTCGGCGTCGTCACCGATGTGAAGGCGCCGCGCGAGCACCGGGACCAGGGCTGGGTGCGTCTGAAGCTGCCCTGGCTGTCGGACGACTCGGGACGGGAGAAGGCGTACGTGACCGACTGGGTGCGTACCGTCCAGCTGGGCGGTACGGGCGGCGGCGGGGTCTTCAGCCCGGAGGTGAACGACGAGGTCCTGGTCGCCTTCGAACAGGGGCTGCTCGACCGGCCCTATGTGATCGGCGGGCTCTACAACGGGGTCGACAAGCCCACTCCGGACTCCCTGGCGCTGGTGGACGGCCGCAGCGGCAAGGTCAACCGGCGGTCCTTCGCCTCCCGCGGCGGCCACCGGGTCGAGCTGCTGGACGCGGTGCCCGGCCCCGCCGGCGTACGGCTGCGCACCCACCGGGACCGGCTCTCGGTCCATCTGGACCAGCAGAACACGGTGATCACCGTGCACAGCGACGGCAAGGTCACCGTCTCCGCGCAGCAGGAGGTCACGGTCACCGGACGGGGCATCACCCTGGACGCCGGGAGCGGTGAGCTGAAGCTGACCGGCCGGTCGGTCTCGGTGAACGCCAGAAGAGGCATGGAACTGAACGGCGGCACCAGTTGTTCGGTGAACGCCAGGATCGTGGAGATCAACTGATGGCCGAGCAGTTCATCGGGGCGGGCTGGGCCTTCCCCCTGCGTACCGGACCCACCGGGGGCATCGCCCTGGTCTCGCGCGACCGGGAGATCGCCGAGTCCGTCCGGCTCATCCTGGCCACCGCGCCGGGCGAACGCCCCATGCGGCCGGAGTTCGGCTGCGGGATCCACGAGTACGTCTTCGCCCCCGCCG
This sequence comes from Streptomyces carminius, assembly GCF_002794255.1. Taxonomy (GTDB): domain Bacteria; phylum Actinomycetota; class Actinomycetes; order Streptomycetales; family Streptomycetaceae; genus Streptomyces; species Streptomyces carminius. The sequence goes on along the minus strand of NZ_PGGW01000038.1, from coordinate 186,351 downwards.
ACGAGAACACCGCCGGGGCCCTCTCCTACGAGGTGCGCCGGGCCCTGGACCGCTGGGAGCCGCGGATCGAGGTCACCGAGGTCGGCGTCGTCCCCGACGCCCGGCGGCCCGGCACCCTCTACATCGACATCCACTACGTCCACCGCGGCACCAACGACCCGCGCAACCTGGTGTTCCCCTTCTATGTGATCCCCTCGCACGAGTCCGGGGCGGCGGACGGGGCCGACGGCCCCGACGGCCGGGAGGAGGCCCGCTGATGGCCCTGCCCTCCCCCAACCTCGACGACCGCCGCTTCCAGCAGCTCGTCGACGACGCCAAGCGGTTCGTCCAGCAGCGCTGCCCGGAGTGGACCGACCACAATGTCTCCGACCCCGGTGTCACCCTCATCGAGGCGTTCGCCCACATGACGGACCAGCTCCTCTACCGGCTCAACCGGGTGCCGGACAAGAACCACCTGGCCTTCCTCGACCTCCTCGGCATCACGCTCTTCCCGCCGGCCCCCGCCCGGACGGACGTCACGTTCTGGCTCTCCGCCCCGCAGCCCGGGCCGGTGGTGCTCCACGAGGGGACCGAGGTCGCCACGGACCGCACCGAGACCGAGGAGGCGCGGGTCTTCGCCACCACGTCCGACCTCACCGTGGTGCCCTGCGAGTTCACCCACCTCCTCACCGAGGCGGCGGACGGACGGCCCGTGGAGCGGACCGACCTGGTCCTGCACGGGCAGGACGTCACCTGCTTCGCCGAGGCCCCCGCCCCCGGGGACAGCATGCTCGTCGGGCTCTCCGCCGCGGTGCCCGGCTGCGCCGTGGTCCTGCGGCTGGACAGCAGGGTCGAGGGCGTCGGTGTCGACCCGCGCCAGCCCCCGCTGCGCTGGGAGGCCCACGACGGCTCCGAGTGGCGGCCCTGCGAGGTGGACGAGGACACCACCGGCGGGCTCAACCGGCCCGGCGACGTGGTCCTGCACGTGCCCGCGAGCCACGCCCGGACCTCGCTCGCCGGGCGCCGGGCGGGCTGGCTGCGCTGCCGGGTGGTGCCGGCCGAGGAGGGCCAGCCGTTCTACTCCGCCTCGCCCACCGTCCGCGGTGTCGAGGCGTTCACCGTCGGGGGCACCACACAGGCGGTGCACGCCGAGACCGTGGACGGGGAGGTCCTCGGCGACTCCGGGGGCACGCCCGGGCAGCGGTTCACGGTGGGCAGGCCCCCCGTGGTCGCCGACGGCACCCCCTTCGTGGTGGAGGTCTCCGACGGCGCCGGCTGGCAGGAGTGGACCCGGGTCGACTCCTTCGGCGACTCGCTCCCCGGCGACCGCCACATCCGCCTCGACCCGACCACCGGGGAGGTGTCCTTCGGCCCCGCCGTGCGGGAGCCCGACGGCACGCTGCGCCACTACGGCGCGGTGCCGCCCAGGGGAGCGCGGATCCGGGTGCGCCGCTACCGCACCGGCGGCGGACGGTCCGGGAACGTCGCACGCGGGACGCTGAGCGTGCTGCGCACCTCCATCCCGTACGTGTCCCGGGTGGAGAACCGCCAGGCCGCTGCGGGCGGGGTCGACGGCGAGACCGTGGCGGGCGCCAGGCTGCGCGCCCCGCTCCAGCTGCGTGCCCAGGACCGCGCCGTGACGGCCTCCGACTACGAGCTGATCGCCCGCCAGGCCGCCCCGTCGGCCGCCCGGATCCGCTGTGTCCCCGCCGAGGACGCCGCCGAGGCCGGCGGGGTGCGGGTGCTCGTGGTGCCCGAGGTGGTCGCCGACACCGGCGACCGGCTGCGCTTCGAGCAACTCGTGCCGCCCGACGAGATGCTCGCGGGCATCGCCGCCCACCTCGACGCGCGCCGCGCGATCGGCGCCCGGCTGCTGGTCCAGCCGCCCTTCTACCAGGGCGTCACCGTGGTGGCACGGCTCGTCGCCGCTCCCGGTGTCCCGGCGGGCCGGCTGCGGGAACGGGCGCAGGACGCCCTCTACCGCTATCTCAACCCCGTCGTGGGCGGCCCCGACGGCGACGGCTGGCCCTTCGGCCGGCCCGTGCAGACCGGTGAGGCCCACTCGGTGCTGCAGAACGTCCCCGGTGTGGAGCTGGTCGACGACCTCCGGCTCTTCGCCGCGAACCCCCTCACCGGGGAGCGCAGCGACGTGGGCGACCGGATCGACCTGGAACGCCACGCGCTGGTCTTCTCCTACCGGCACCAGATCAGGGTGGAGGAGGGGCGGTGACGGAGGCGGCGGAGACGGCGAGGGATCCCCGTCCGGCACCGGACGAGCACACCTCCCGGCGTCTGGGGACCGAGGGACTGCTCTCGCCGCACCCCTTCGGCGCGCGGCTGCCCGCCCCCTACGCCGAGGACGCCTTCGCGCAGCGGTTCGTCTCGGCCTTCGACGAGGTCATGGCGCCCGTACTGGCCGTACTGGACTGCCTGGAGGCCTACTGGGACCCCCGCCTGGCCCCCGAGGACTTCCTCCGGTGGCTGGCGGGCTGGGTCGCGGCCGACGCGGACGAGAGCCGGCCGCTCGCCGAGCGCCGCCGGGCGGTGGCGGGGGCGGTGGAACTGCACCGGCTGCGCGGTACGGCGCGCGGGCTGGCCGAACAGGTGCGGGAGGCCCTCGGCGTGGAGGTGGAGGTCACCGACAGCGGGGGCGCCGCCTGGTCGGCGGCGCCGGGCGGTGACCTGCCGGGATCCCCGGAGCCCTTCCTCCGGGTGCGGGTGCGGGGCGACGGCCCCGGCGCGCCGTCGATGACACGGCTGACGGCCCTCGTCGACGCCGGCCGTCCCGCCCATGTGCCTTACACGATCGAGTCGGCGGGCCCTGAGGAGCGATGAGGAACGGTGAGAAGCGCTGAGGCCCCGCCCGCGGGGACGGGGCACGGCAGAGGGGACCGGCGCGCGGTGGCAGCGCGCCGCGGGACGGGGAGGACGGCCGGATGACGACCTGCGAGCAGTGCGGCGCGGCGGTGGGCGGCGGTGACTCCTTCTGCGGCGAGTGCGGGGCCTTCCTGGACTGGAGCGGTTCCCGTCCCGCCGCCGCGGCGGAGGCGGAGCCGGAGCCGGCTCCCGGCCCGGTGGCGCGTCCGGACGGCGGCACGAGCGGCGGTGCCGACGGCGCACCGGACACCTCACCGCCTCCCTTGCCGGATCCGCGGACGGAACCGCCCCGGCCCGGGAAGGCCCCGTCACCGCCTCCCGCCGCCGGTCCTCCGGACGGTTCCGCGGTCCCGGGGGCCGGTCCCGCACCCGCGCCCGCCTCCGCCGGAGCACCGGCGACACGCTCCTCCCCCGAGGCCGGTCCCGCACCGGAAGGGGAGCCCACCGCCGAGAGCGGGGCGGCTTCGGAGACGGGGCCGGAGACGGGGCCGGAGACAGGGCCTCCCGCCGTACCGGAGGAGCCTTCCGGAGCGGAGCCGGAAGGAGGACCGGAGGAGGGCGCACGGGCTTCACAGACCCCGAAGAACCCGGAAGGCACGGAAGGTCCGGGGGCCCCGGGGGGAACGCCGGGAGACGCCGGCGAGGACCGGAGCTCCGCTCCCGGGGAGACCGGTGACGACGCCGGGGAGGCCGTCCCCGGCGCGGACGCCGCCCGGGCCGCCGCTCTGCTCGCGCCCGCACCGGCCGGCACCCCGCGCCCGCGGTCCCGGTCCGGCGAACGGCCGCGGCGGGACCCCGCGGCCCCGTCCGGGCCGCCGGAGGCCCGTCCGGTGGCGGTCCGCCCGGGCCGGGAGGCGGTCCGGCGCCCCCGGGTGCGGGAGGTCGTCGACGACCATGTCGCCGCGGCGGACGACGTGTCGTGCCGGGAGTGCGGTACCGCGAACCCGGCCGGACGCTCGTTCTGCCGCCGCTGCGGCACCCCGCTGGACAGCCCGTCCGCCCTGGCCGAACCGCCCTGGTGGAAGCGGCTGCTGCGGCGCCGCGGGGCCCGCAGGCGCGGTCCGGCCGGACGGCTGCGGCGACCGCTCACCTGGCTGGTCCTGCTGCTCGCGCTGGCCGCCCTCGGGTGGGCCGCCACCGTCTACGGCCCCTCGGCCGTGAACGCGGTGCGGGACCGGTTCAGCAAACCGTCTTCCGTGCGCCCGGAGTCGGTACGGGCGTCCAGTTCCGCCGCGGGCCATCCGGCGGAACTCGCGGTGGACGGCGCCTGGAACCGCTACTGGGCCCCGGCCGCGGGCCGGGCACCGGACGGCCAGTGGCTGGAGGCGTCCTTCGCCGCCCCCTTCCGGCTGACCGACCTCCTCTTCCACTCCGGCAGTTCGGACCGGGCCGACGAGTACCTCCGGCAGGCGCGTCCGGCCTCGCTGACCGTCACCGCCTGGGACGAGGGCGGCAGGAAGGTCGGCGAACGCACCGTGGCCTTGGAGGACCGGCCCGGCGAGCAGACCGTCCGGCTGACCGTGAGCGACGTGTCCCGGCTGCGGCTGACGATCCGGACCGTCCACGGGCAGCGTCCGTCCCGCCTGGTGGCCCTGGGAGAGGTGGAGTTCTTCAAACGCTTCTGATCCGCGGCCGGGGAACCGGTCCGGCTCCCGCCGTCCGCTCCGCGGTCCGAACTCTGCTACCTGTTCTGCCTCGCTTCCGGACGGGTCCGGATGGTCTGCTTGGATGCGGCTGCGGCGTGACGGCCTTCACGGTCCCCGCGGCCCGTCGGTACGGGGGGTGGGTCAGGGCCGGGCGAGTCGCGCTCGGAGGGGAGCGGCGCTGTGTACGGATCTTCCAGTAACGCCGAGCCGATGAGGATTCCCGAGGGGGGAACCGGCTTACAGGACGCCGAGGGCCTGTCGTCCTGCACGGCGGGTACGCCACGGCCGCACCCGGCGGGGGCACGGACTCCGTCACCGGCCGGCCGGGCGGCCGGGGCCGAGGTGGAGATCCGCTGCTTCGGCGGCCTGCGCGTCACCGTCCGGGGAGTGCTGGTGGACTGCGGTGCGGTCCGGCCGAAGGCCCGCAGTCTGCTGCGGCTGCTGGCGCTGCGGGCCGGCGAGTCCGTGCACCGCGACACACTGCTCGCCGCGCTGTGGCCGGACCTCTACCACGAGGCCGGGGTGCGCAACCTCCAGGTCACCGTCTCCCGGCTGCGGTCGCTGCTGGACGCGGGGGCGGCACGGGGGGCGGACACCCTGCTGCCGCGCAACGAGCACTCCTACGGTCTGGCCGTGGGGCGTGAGTTCGTCTCCGACGTCCGCGAGTTCGACCGGCTGGCCGACTGTCTGCGGGCCTCGGACGAGGGGCTGGTGGAGGAGCGGATCGCCGGCCTGCGGGCCGCGCTGCGCTGGTACGGCGGTGAACTGCTGCCCGAGGAGGGCGCCTCGGAGTGGGTGGCGTGGGAACGCCGGCGGCTGCGCGAGCAGGCCGCCCGGCTGTGGGCGGCGCTCGCGGAGTACGAGCTGCGGCGGGCCCGGGTGTGCGCCTCGGCGACGGCCGCCGAGCGGGCCCTCGCCCTCGACCCGTACCTGGACGCGGCGTGGCGGACCCTGGTCGCGGCCCGGGAACGGGTCGGCGACGCCGCCGCCGCGGAGCACACCCGCCGCGCCTACGGCCGTACGCTGCGCTCGCTCGGGGTGGAGAGCGGACCGGGCGCCGCGGGTCGCTGAGGAGTCTCCGGCCCACCCCACGGAACGGCCCACCCCCCGGCCGACCCGCCGAGCACGGCGGTGATGCTCCACCGGGGATGCCGTACGAGCCATGCCGCGGCCGTCCGCAGGGCCAGCGGCACCCCGGCGCAGCGGTCGAGCACGGCGGCCACCGCCTCCGGTTCCGCGGCCACCCGCTCCGGGCCCACCAGCCGGGCGAGCAGGGCCTCGGCCGCCGGCCCGGCGAGGGGGCCCAGCCGCAGTTCCTCGGCGCCGCGGAGCCGCCCGCCGTACCGGTGCCTGCCGGTCAGCAGGACCGCGCCGGCCGGCGTCCGGGGCAGCAGCGGCCGGACGCCGGCCGCGTCCGGGGCGTCGTCCAGGACCACCAGCAGGCGCCGGCCGTCCGTGATCCGGTGGTAGAGCGCGGCCCGGGGCTCCTCGCCCCACGGGACGGCCCCGGCCGGAACGCCCAGGCCGCGCAGGAGCCTGGCCAGCAGTCTGGCGGTGTCCGGCGGACCGCCGCGGCTGGCCCGCAGGTCCAGGTACAGCTGCCCGTCGGGGAAGGTCTCCCGCAGCCGGTGGGCGGTGTGCAGGGCCAGTGCGGTCTTGCCCGCTCCCGCCCCGCCCGTCACCGCCAGGACGGCCGTCCCCGTTCCCGGCGGGCGGTGCGGGGCGTCCCGGAGCGCCCGGTGGAGCGCGGTGGTCTCGGCCGCCCGTCCGGTGAAGTCCGCCGGCGCCGGAGGGAGTTGGGCCGGGACCGGGTGCGCGGGTGTCCCCGTCCCGTCGCAGGCCCCGTCGCCCGGCGCACCGCCGGTGTCCCGCCCCGGGCCGTTCCGGCCACGCGTCCGGTCCCGGCGTGCCTCGGCGACCGCGCCGAGGAAGCGCTCCCGGTTCCCGCCCGTCAGTGACAGCGCCCCGACCAGGGATTCCACGGACCGCCGCTGCGGTACGCGGACCCGGCCCGCCTCCAGGTCGCGGACCGCCCGGACGCTCATGCCCGCCGCCGCGGCCAGTGCCTCCTGGGTCAGTCCCGCCCCGGCCCGGTGGGCGGCGAGCAGCGCCGCCAGCGGACTTCGCCGGCCGGCCGTCCCCGCCACTGCCGTACCGTCGGCCGCATCGGCGGATTTTCCGGGTAACCGTAGGTGTGCACTTGGGGGTTGCACGGAAATCATTCTACGAGTTCCCGGAAGGGCAGCGAAACGGCACCTTCGAATTCCCGGGAACCTGCCCGGTTCCTCTCGACATCCTGGCGGTCATGACAGTCCGACACCCCCCACCTCCCGCGGGTCTCGGCCCGCTGCTGCGCGGCGCGCGTACGGCGGCGGGCCTCACCCAGCGCGAGCTGGCGGCCTCCTCCGGCATCAGCACCCGCTCGGTCAGCGAGCTGGAGAGCGGCCGCAACCGCGGCCCCCAGCAGTCCACCGTCGAGGCGCTCGCGGACGCGCTCGGTGTCTCCCCGCGGCTCCGCGCGGAGCTGCACCGCACCGCCACCGCGGGCCGGGGAGGGCGCCTTCCGCCTTCCCCGCTCCGCCCGCGGACTTCACCGGACGCGGACCGGAGCTGGCCGCCCTGCGCCCGCTGGCCGCGGCGGCGGCCGGCGGTACGGGGGCCACCGCCGGTATCGCCCTCGTCACCGGGCAGCCGGGGCTGGGGAAGACCGCGCTGGCGCTCCGGCTCGCGCAGGAGTGCGCCGACCACTTCCCCGACGGCCGGTTCCACCTCTCCCTGGGCGGTTCCGGCACACGGCCGCTGCGCCCCGGAGCCGCCCTCGCCCGGCTGCTGTCGGCCCTGGGCGTCCCCGCCGCCCGGATCCCGTCCGACACCGAGGAGCGCGGTGATCTCTACCGGTCGGTGACGCACGGCCGCGGCATGCTGCTGCTCCTGGACGACGCGGCCGACGAGGAGCAGGTCAGGCCGTTGCTTCCGGGCGGCCCGCGCTGTCTGGTCCTGGTCACCGGCCGGCGGGCCCTGGCCGGTCTGGAGAGCTCCGCGCGGCTCCGGCCGGGCGTCCTGTCCACGGCGGAGGCCGTACGGCTGCTGGACCGGGTGGCCGGCGGCGGCACGGTCGCCGCCGAGCCCGGAGCGGCCGAGGAGCTCGCCCGGCTCTGCGGCCGCCTGCCGCCGGCGCTGCGGGCCGCCGGGAACCGTCTCGCGGTCCTCGCCGGCCGACCCGGCCCGGCGGCACCCGTACGGCAGCTTGTCGGCCTGCTGCGTCCCGAGGAGCTGCGGCTCGGCCGCCTCGGGCCCGGGGGGCGGCGCCTCCGTGCCTCCTACACCTCCTCCTACCGGCAACTGGCGCCCGGAACACGCCGGCTGTTCCGTCTGCTGGCCCTCGTGCCGGGACCGGACTTCGGTCCCGAGCTCGCCGCCTCGCTGGCCACGCTGCCGCCCCCCGCCGCCGGAGCGGCACTGGAGGAACTGGCCGACGCCGGGCTGCTGGAGCCCGCCGCGGCCGCCTTCCGGTACCGGTTTCCCGAGTTGCTGCGGCTCTTCGCGGCCGGGGAGCTGCGCACGGCGGCCGGCCCGGCCGCCCGGGCGGCGGCCGAGAGCCGTATGGCGGACGCGCTGCTGCACCGTGCCGCCGCCGCGCTCCGGGCCGCCGGGGGAACGGCCGAGGCGGGGGGAGAGAGCGCGTACTTCCCCGGCGGCCGGACCAAGGCACTGGGCTGGCTGGACGCGGAACTCCCCAACTGGACGGCGGCCGTCCGGTGGGCCGCCGGTCTGGAGGCGCGGTGCGGGGCCGCGGACGTCGCCGAGGCGATGCACCGGGTCTTCGCCTCCCTCGGCCATGATCCGTGGCGGCGGGAGATTCCCGCGCCCGGCACGCGCACCGACCCGGCGGGGCGGCGCACCCGGCCGGACGGGTCCTCCCCGGCGGTCCCGGCGGCGTGTGCGGTCCCGGGCCGGACCGGCCGCACGGCGGAGTGACGGCGGGCGGACCGCGGGCGGAGCCCCCCTCCCGCGCACCGGCCTCCGTCCGGTGTGTTCCCCGGCGTCCTCAGGAGTCCGGGCGGCCGTCGCGCCATCCGTCGCTGTACAGGAACCCCTGGACGGCACGCCTCCGCCGGGCCTGCTCACGCACCTGGGCGGCGTACCGCTCCTCGTCGACGGCGGGGACACCCGCCTCGCGCAGTGCCGACAGGGCGGGGGCGGGACGTTCCTCCTCCGCCCGGGAGAAGAACCGGCCCTGCAGGTTGTCCAGCACCTGTCCGAGGGCGGCCCACAGCGGGCCGGTGGCCGCCGGGTCGGGCCGGGCCCGCGGGTCCGTGCCGCTCCGCAGCAGCAGGAGGGCGTCGTCGAGGTCGGCCACGGCACAGGCGGGTGCCTTGCCGCGGACGTTCGAGTGGAAGTAGTGGACGATCGGGAAGGCCAGATGCTGCTCCCCCATCCGCAGCAGGGGTTCGGTCAGGGAGACCAGATGCTGGTTGAACATGGAGCTGAATCCGTCCCCGGTCCAGCCCCCGGCGACGATGCGCCCGGCGTCCGGGCCCAGGGCGTGGACCTGCGCGGCCACGGAGCGCTTGTGGACCACCGCCTGGATCACCTGCACCAGATAGGTGAGGGACAGGGTGACCAGGAACAGCCCCGACAGCGCCGCGACGGCGGTGGCCACTTGGGCCCGGGCCGTGCCGGGGACGTAGTCGCCGGTGCCCAGCGTGAAGACCGTGTAGCCGGTGAAGTACACCCGCGACCAGCCGTCGGCGGGGGCGGAGGTCAGGGAGCCGACGACGGCCCGCTCGTGGGAGGCGAAGAACAACAGCCACCCGGCCCACAGCAGCAGCGTCCAGGTGAGGAAGGTGATCAGGAGGGTGACCGTTCCGCTCCACTGCAGCAGCCCGCCGCCCGGCTTCCTGGTGTGGGCGGCCAGGAACAGCCGCCACACCCCACGGGTCACCCATCCGGTGACCGGGCCGGTCACCCTGACCATGGACAGGGCCGTGATCGAGGCGTCGGCGAGCGCGAGGAGGAGCAGGAGGCAGCCCAGGAGTGCGAGTGGCACGTTCATCCGGCGGCCTCCGTCCGCTCCCCGCCGCGTTCGCCCGCCCTGCGGTAGAGGGCCAGGCCGGGGGCCGTGGTGGCGCCGTGCACGACGGTGCTGGCGGCGACGACCAGCGTGCCGGCGGCCAGGACCGTGGGGTCGGCGCCGAGCCGGTGGGCCTCCATGGTCAGGTAGAACAGGGCCGAGACGCCGATGGGACCGAACCAGCCCAGGAAGACGGCGTCCCGCCACCCCAGGGACAGGGGGCGCCTGAGGGCGAGCAGGACCGGCAGACGGCGCAGCAGGAGTACCCCGACGACCAGCAGAAGGCCGCGCCAGCCCAGCTCTCCCCACTCGCTCCAGGGGATCATGGCCCCGAACACCACGAACAGCGGCAGCACCAGGAAGCGGTTGACCGCCTCGTCGTTCTTGTTCTCGTCGGCGCGCTCGCTCACCGAGCTCGTCGCGTTGAAGGCCAGGCCGGAGACGAAGACGGCCAGGATGCCGTCCAGGCGGAGCAGCCCGGCCACGCCCAGGACGGAGAGGGCCAGCAGCAGGGTGTACACCAGCAGCGGGCCCGCCTCGACGTCCCTCCTGGCCTCGGCGGCACGCAGCACCCTGCCGCCCAGCGCCCCCGCCACCGCTCCGAGGGCGACCGCGCCCAGGACCTGCCACAGGGACTCCAGCAGCGCGTCGGTTCCCGACAGCGTCCCGGCGATCGCCACCGCGGCCACCACCAGGGGAAGGGCGAGGCCGTCGTTGGCCCCCGATTCCAGGGAGAGCAGCTGCCGGGTGCGGGCGGCGACGCTCTTCTCCGCCGGGTCGCCGGTGACCACGCTGGAGGCGAGCACCGGGTCGGTCGGGCACAGGGCCGCACCCAGCAGCGCGGCGGCGCCGAGGCCGACGCCGAGGACGGCGGCCGACAGCGCCGTGGTGAGCAGTGCCATCCCGAGCATGGCCACGACCAGCAGGACGGACACCGGCTTCACCAGGGCCCGTACGTCATGGATCGGATAGCGCAGGGCCACGGCCATCACCGAGACCGCCAGCAGCAGCCGGGAGAACTCGTGCAGTTCCTTGTGCGCGTCCAGCACGGTGGGCAGGTCGATGACACCCAGTACCCCGGGGCCGAAGAGGATTCCCGTCAGCAGGGCCAGCAGCGGTCCGCTCAGCGGCGCGCTCTGGATACGGCGGAAGAGAACGGCCACCCCGAGGGCGAGGAGGCCGGCGACGGTCAGCAGCACATCCAGCATGTGCATGCGGCTGCCCGACGGTGAGTGCGGCATGCCCCGCTGTCACCGGCGCACACCGACAGCGGATTCCGGTGGCACGCGCACGCCCGCGGCGCGGTACCGGGCACTCCCGCCGCGGGACTGTTCGTTCCGGCAGCGGGTAGGGGCGGCGGTGTGCCCGAGCTGCCCTCCCGCCCCCGCGACGAACGCGAGCGCTTCGCCCAGGAACTGCTGGACCGCGCCACTCCGGTGATGAGTGTGCTGGGGGTGCTGTTCCTGCTGGTCGTCCTCGGGGAGCGGCTGGCCCGTCCGGACGGCGCGCTGAGTACGGCGCTGACCGTGGCCGGCTGGCTGCTGTGGACGGTGTTCGCCGCCGAGTTCCTCGTCCGGGTGGCCGTCGCCCCCGACACCGGGGCCTTTCTGCGCCGCAACTGGTGGCAGCTCTTCTTCCTGCTTCTGCCCTTCCTGCGGGTGCTGCGGCTGGCCCGCTCGGTGCGGATGCTGCGCACCGGCCGGGTGCTGTCCTCGGTGGTGCGCTCCTCCCGCTCCGCGCGCCGGGTGCTCGGCGACCGGATCGGCTGGCTGGCGGCCGTCTCCGCGCTCACCGTACTGGGCAGCGCCGAGCTGCTGTACGAGTTCGGTGTCTACCCCTCCCTGGGGGAGGCTCTGCACGCGACCGCGCTGGCCGCGGTCACCGGGGAGCCCCTCGGCCGCCCCGACGCCTTCGCCAGAGTGCTGGAGATCGTGCTGGCGGTCTACTCCGTCGCCGTCTTCGCCACTCTCGCGGGCAGTCTGGGGGCCTACTTCCTCGAGTCGCGCGGCGCGGGGCGGCCGCCGGAGGGCGACCGGCCGGGCGGGGCGTGACGGTCTCGTGCCGCGCCGCCCGGCCGGTCACCTCACCTGTCCGGTCACCTCACCTGTCCGGTCACCTCACCTGTCCGGTTCCGCGCCCGCCGGGTTGCGGACCTCCCGCAGAGAGCTGCCCGACCCCTTCTGGGACCGGGGAAGCACACTGAACTTGCCGTCGGTCTCCAGGACCACCGCGGCGACGTCCTCGATCGCGCCGACTCCCTGGGAGCGGATCGCCTGGTGCACCTCGCTCGCCGTGACCCGCTGCCGGGCCATCGCCCCGGTGAGCAGGCGCCCGTCGCTCAGCAGCAGTGTCGGCTCGGCCTTGATCAGCCGGTGGAAGCGGCGGGAGCGCACCGCCGCCCACGCGCTGACGAACTGCAGGGCCACCAGGAGTGCCAGGGCGAGCACTCCCTCGGCCAGGGAGACGGTCCGGTTCAGGAGGATGGTGGCCAGCGTCGAGCCCAGGGCCACGGTGACCACCAGGTCGAAGGCGTTCATCTTCGCCAGCGTGCGCTTGCCCGACAGCCGCACCACCACGATCAGGGCGACGTAGGCGCAGGTGGTCATGACGGCCACCCGCAGCAGTTCGTACCAGGAGTCGAAGAACATTGCCCACGGCTACCCGCGGGAGCGCGTCCGCAGACCGTTCCTCCCCCGTCCTCCCCCGTCCGCTCCCGCGCCGGCGCCGGACCGGCCCCCTTCCGGACTCCCAGCGCCGTTCCGCACCGTCCGCGGCGGGGCGGCGTCTGCCCCGGCGGCCGGCGGGTAGAGGTCGGACGTGAGACGGAAGAACCCGGCACCCCCGTACAGATGCCGGCACCCGGCCGGCACCGCCCCCGTCCGAGCCGGTCACGCACGCCGGCGCCCGTACATAGACTGATCCCCTTCGCGCTGCCCCGTGACCTCGCGGAACGCAGCGCGCCAGCCGACCCGGTACAGACGGGAGCCGCCCCGTGTTCTACTACGTGCTCAAGTACGTCCTGCTGGGACCGCTGTTGCGGCTGCTGTTCAGGCCCCGGATCGAGGGGCTGGAGCACGTTCCGGACGAAGGTGCGGCGATCGTCGCCGGAAACCATCTGTCCTTCTCCGACCATTTCCTGATGCCCGCGATCCTCAGGCGGCGCATCACCTTCCTGGCCAAGGCCGAGTACTTCACCGGTCCGGGCGTGAAGGGCAGACTCACCGCGGCGTTCTTCCGCAGCGTGGGGCAGATCCCGGTGGACCGGTCGGGCAGGGGTGCGGGCCGGGCGGCCATCGAGGAGGGGCTGAAGGTCCTGGACCGGGACGAGCTGCTCGGCATCTACCCCGAGGGCACCCGGTCCCACGACGGACGGCTGTACCGGGGCCGCACCGGGGTCGCCGTCATGGCGCTGCGGTCGAAGGCGCCGGTGGTGCCGTGCGCCATGGTGGGGACGTTCGAGCTCCAGCCGCCGGGCCGGAAGCTTCCCAGGATCGGGCGGGTGACCATCCGCTTCGGCGAACCGCTGGACTTCTCGCGCTTCGCCGGGATGCACGAAGACCGCACGGTGCTGCGCGCGGTCACCGACGAGATCATGTACGCGATCATGAACCTGTCCGGCCAGGAGTACGTGGACCTGTACGCGCCCGACGCCAAGGCCCGCAAGAAGGGCGACGGCTCCGGCCCGTCCTCCGCAAGCGCCGCGCCGTGAGCACCGCCCCGTAGAGCCCGGCACCGCTCCGCGGCGCGCCTCCCACCGGTCCCCCGGGACCGCCTCGCGCCCGGCGCCCGCCCCGAGCGTCGGCGCCCTACGCCCCGCGGCCCGGGCGTCGTTCCCCGGAGGCGGGATCCGGGTGGTGCGCCGCGATACCGAAGCGACCGCGTTCGCCGGGAGCGGACGGCACCTCCCGCACGGTGGAGACCGTGCTGATCACCCCGTCCTGCCCTGCCTCGCCCAGCTGGTCCAGTCGTTCCAGGTCAGCGGCGGTCACCAGGGCCACCAGTGGTTTCCCGTGCCGCGTCACCACCACCCGTTCACCTCCGTACACCACACGGTTGATCAGGTCGGCGAGTTCGGCGCGGGCTTGCGTCACCGGAATTTCGTAGGCCATGCTCCCAGCATAACCAGACGTACGTTCTGCAATTTATGTACGTTTCTCCTGCCGACCGCGCCCTCCCGGTCGATGAAGGGACCACACCGTGCACCGGACGAACCGACCCGCCGCCCGCCGTGTCCTGCCCGAGTTCACCGAGTCCGCCGGCTACGGCTCCCGGGCCCTGGACCCGTACTCCAGGCTCTTCGAGGAGCGCATCGTCCTCCTCGGGACCCCGATCGACGACGCCGTGGCCAACGACGTCATGGCCCAGCTCCTCCACCTGGAGCACTCCGCGCCCGGACGGGACATCTCGCTCTACATCAACTCTCCCGGCGGCTCCTTCACCGCGATGACGGCGATCCACGACACGATGCGGTTCATCGGCTGCGACATCGAGACCGTCTGCCTGGGACAGGCCTCCTCCGCCGCGGCCGTCCTGCTCGCCGCGGGCACCCCCGGCAAGCGGCTGGCCCTGCCCGGCGCGCGGGTGATGATCCACCAGCCTTCCCTGGCCGAACCCGTCCGGGGGCAGGTCAGGGACCTGGAGATCCAGTCCCAGGAGATGCTGCGCACCCGCCGGAAACTGGAGGAACTGCTGGCCGAGCACACCGGGCAGCCCCTGGAACGCGTCCGGCGGGACATCGAGCGGGACCTGTTCCTCGACGCCGGGGCCGCGGTGGCCTACGGACTCGTGGACCGGCTCACGGCCGACCGCAAGGCGTCCCGCGCGGCACGCGCGGCCGGCTGAGAGAGGGGCCGTACCCGGTGCTGCCGCCCGAGTTGCCGCCGCTGCCCGCCCTGACCCGGGCGGAGGGCGAGGTGATCGACCGCTATCTGGAGATCGTCGACCTGCTGGGCCGGATCAATCCCGCCCGGGGACGCGACACCTACGGGGCCCTGCGCGCCGCCCAGGCCCTGGCCGGCCGGGCGGCGGCACTGCGGGACGCCCTGGCCGTGATGCACGGGCGCGGGGAGTCCGAGCTGCACGCCGCCACCCTGGCACGGGCGCTGCGCGTACTGGACGGCCCGCGGCGCACCTCCCTGGTGGCGCTCCCGCCGGAACCGGAAGGCCGGCCGGACTGACCGGGCTCACCGATCCCGCCACCGGTACCGGTGAGCGGGTCCCGGGTGCGGCGACGAGTGAAGGCCGCCGTACGCGGAACCCGGATCCGTATGGACGAGCGCCGCGAGACACCCCTGGAACGCGATGACCGAAACTTCGTCGAACTGCTGCAGGAACTGCGGGTCATCCAGGTGGGGGTCCAGATCCTCTTCGCCTTCCTCCTCACCCTCGCCTTCACCCAGCGCTTCACCGAACTGGACGCGGTGCAGCGCGGCACCTACCTCACCACGCTGCTGCTCGCCGTCGCCTCCTCGATCCTCTTCACGGCCCCGGCGGCGCTGCACCGGGTGCTGTTCCGGCGCGGGGCGAAACGGCTGATCGTCGAGGTCTCCTCACGGCTGGCCGGGGCCGGGCTCGTGGTGCTCGCCCTCGCCCTGACCGGGGCGGTGCTGCTGGTCGTGGACGTGGTGCTGGGGCGCACCGCCGGGATCGCGGTGGCGGCGGGCGTCCTCGCCTTCTGCGGCGCGGTGTGGGCCCTGCTGCCCTTCGGGCTGCGCCGCAGGGTGCCCGGAGCCGGTGCCTCCGGGGCGGGCCGGCCCCCGGACCGGACCGCGGGCCGGCCCTGACCGCTCCCCGGGCGGCACGGTCCCGGCCCGCCCCGGAGGCACCGGCCCGGAGAACGCCCCGTCAGACGGCGGGCGCGGTACGGGCGACGGTGGCGGCCGCCGCGTCGAGCTCGGTGACGGACAGATCGGCGCGGGCGGTCAGCCGCAGCCGGGAGACCCCGTCGGGCACCGACGGAGGCCGGAAGCAGCCCACGGCCAGTCCGGCGGCACGGCAGTCGGCGGCCCAGCGGACGGCGGCCTCCGGGGAGGGGGCGCGCACCGAGACCACGGCGGCGTCCGGGCGGGTGGCCTCCAGACCGGCGGCCGTCAGCCGCCCGTACAGCCGCCCGGCCGCCTCGCGGACCCGTGCGGCCCGGCCGGGCTCGGCCCGCAGCAGCCGCAGCGCGGCGAGGGCGGCCCCGGCCGCCGCCGGGGCGAGGCCGGTGTCGAAGACGAAGCTGCGGGCGGTGTTGACCAGGTGGTCGATCACCCCGGCCGGCCCGAGGACGGCACCGCCCTGGCTGCCCAGGGACTTGGAGAGGGTGACGGTGGCCACCACGTCCGGCGCCCCGGACAGTCCCGCGGCGTACGGGGCGCCCCGGCCACCGTCACCGAGGACGCCGAGCCCGTGCGCGTCGTCCACCAGCAGCGCGGCACCGTGGGCGCGGCAGACGGCGGCCAGGCCGGGCAGCGGCGCGGCGTCGCCGTCGACGGAGAAGACGGCGTCGGTGACGGCCAGGGCTCGCCCGTCGAAACCGTCGAGCGCCCTGCCGACGGCGCCGGGGTCGGCGTGCGGGACGACCGCGGTCCGGGCGCGCGCCAGGCGGCAGCCGTCGATCAGCGAGGCGTGGTTGGCGGCGTCCGAGACCACCAGCGCGTCCCGGCCGGTCAGGGCGGTGACGGCGGCGAGATTGGCGGTGTAGCCGGAGGAGAACACCAGGGCGGCCTCGAAGCCGCAGAAGTCGGCGAGCTCCGCCTCCAGCTCGGCGTGCAGTTCGGTGCTGCCGGTGACCAGCCGGGAGCCGGTGGCGCCCGTGCCCCAGCGGTGTACGGCCTCCCGGGCGGCGGCGACCGTGACGGGGTGGCGGGCCAGTCCCAGGTAGTCGTTGCCCGCCAGGTCGAGCAGCGGGGAGTCGGCGGGGCGGGGGCGCAGGGTGCGCACCAGTCCCGCGCGGCTGCGCCGTTCACGCTGCTCCTCGATCCAGCCGAACGGATCCGGGCTGCGGTCTGGCTCCTGCGGCATCTGGCCGTCCCTCGTCTTCCGTCGGGTGGCGTCTTCTGTCGGGTGGCGTCTGTTCCCCGGCCCTGCCGGTGCTCCGGCCGGTGAGGCCCGACGGTAACCGTGGACGGGCCCGCGGCGGGTGCGGTGCCGTACAGACCTCCGTCCGCCCGGTTGTGGGGGTGCGTTCTTGGCCCTGGCCGGTGCCATGGGACAGGATCAGCACCATGGACCTGCTGAACGCGCTGGTGGACAAGGGGCTGCGGCGCGAGCCGCCCACACGTGACGAGGCGCTGGCCGTACTGGCCACGTCCGACGACGAACTTCTGGACGTGGTGGCTGCGGCCGGACGGGTGCGGCGGCACTGGTTCGGCCGGCGGGTGAAGCTCAACTACCTGGTCAACCTGAAGTCGGGGCTGTGCCCCGAGGACTGCTCGTACTGCTCGCAGCGGCTGGGGTCGAAGGCCGGCATCCTGAAGTACACCTGGCTGAAGCCGGAGGAGGCCGCCGCGGCGGCCTCCGCGGGTGTGGCCGGCGGCGCCAAGCGGGTGTGCCTGGTGGCCAGTGGCCGCGGGCCCACCGACCGGGACGTGGACCGGGTCTCGAAGACCATCGACGCCATCCGGGAACAGAACGAGGACGTGGAGGTGTGCGCCTGTCTCGGACTGCTCTCCGACGGCCAGGCCGAGCGGCTGCGCGAGGCGGGCGCGGACGCCTACAACCACAACCTCAACACCTCCGAGGCGACCTACGGCCGGATCACCACCACGCACACCTACGCCGACCGGGTGGAGACGGTGCGACAGGCGCGGGCCGCCGGCCTGTCGGCCTGCTCGGGGCTGATCGCGGGCATGGGCGAGTCCGACGAGGACCTGGTGGACGTGGTCTTCGCGCTGCGCGAGCTGGACCCGGACTCGGTACCGGTGAACTTCCTCATCCCCTTCGAGGGGACCCCGCTGGCGAAGGAGTGGAACCTCACCCCGCAGCGCTGCCTGCGCATCCTGGCGATGGTCCGCTTCGTCTGCCCCGACGCGGAGGTGCGGCTGGCCGCCGGGCGCGAGGTGCATCTGCGGTCGCTGCAGCCGCTGGCCCTGCACCTGGCCAACTCGGTCTTCCTGGGCGACTACCTCACCAGTGAGGGCCAGGCGGGCCGGGCCGATCTGGAGATGATCGCCGACGCCGGTTTCGAGGTGGAGGGCGCCGGGGAGCGGACTCTGCCGGAGCACCGGGCCGGCGCGCTCGCCGCCCCCGGCGGCGGCAGCGGGCCGTGCGGCGGCGCGGACGGATCCGACTGCGCGGGCGGTACGGACACCTGCGGGCAGGCCGGTGGCGGCGTCCCGCCCTCCGCGGCCCGGACCGACCTGGTGGCCGTACGGCGGCGGGGCGCGGGTACGGAGCTGCCGCCCAATGCCTGACGCGCCGCTCCCGCACGGGGAGCTGCTCGACCTCGACCGCCGCCACGTCTGGCACCCCTACGGCCCGATGCCGGGCCGTACCGAACCGCTGGTGGTCTCCGCCGCCTCCGGGGTCCGGCTGCGGCTGGCCCGGCCCGCCTGGGGCCGCGAGGAGCTGGTCGACGGGATGTCGTCGTGGTGGTCGGCCATCCACGGCTACAACCACCCGGTGCTCAACGAGGCGGCCCACGCCCAGCTGGAGCGGATGAGCCATGTGATGTTCGGCGGGCTCACCCACGAGCCGGCCGTGCGGCTGGCCAAGCGGCTGGTGGACATCGCCCCCGAGGGGCTGGAGCACGTCTTCCTGGCCGACTCCGGATCGGTGTCGGTCGAGGTGGCCGTCAAGATGTGCCTGCAGTACTGGCGCTCGCTCGGCAGACCGGGCAAGCAACGGCTGCTGACCTGGCGCGGCGGCTACCACGGGGACACCTGGCAGCCGATGTCGGTGTGCGATCCGGACGGCGGCATGCACCGGCTGTGGTCGGGGGTGCTGCCGGAGCAGGTCTTCGCGGACGCCCCGCCGGACGGCTTCGGCGCCGGCCCCGACCCCGCCTACGAGACCCGGCTGCGGGAACTGGTCGCCGCCCACGCCGGGGAACTGGCGGCGGTGATCGTGGAACCCGTCGTGCAGGGCGCGGGCGGGATGCGCTTCCACTCCCCCGCCTATCTGCGGGTGCTGCGCGAGGTGTGCGACGAGCACGGCGTGCTGCTGGTGTTCGACGAGATCGCCACCGGCTTCGGCCGGACCGGCACCCTGTTCGCGGCCGGCCACGCCGGGGTCACCCCGGATGTGATGTGCGTCGGCAAGGCGCTGACCGGCGGTTATCTGACGATGGCCGCGACACTGTGCACGGCCCGGGTGGCCGAGGGCATCTCGCGGGGCGAGGTGCCGGTGCTGGCCCACGGTCCGACGTTCATGGGCAACCCGCTGGCGGCGGCGGTGGCGGGCGCCTCCCTCGACCTGCTGCTCGGCCAGGACTGGGCGGGCGAGGTGAAGCGGATCGAGGCCGGGCTGCGCGCCGGTCTGGCCGGGGCGGCCGCGCTGCCGGGCGTGCGGGACGTGCGGGTGCTGGGCGCCATCGGCGTGGTCCAGCTCGACCACGAGGCCGACATGGCGGCGGCGACCGAGGCGGCGGTGCGCGCGGGTGTGTGGCTGCGGCCGTTCCGTGATCTGGTGTACACGATGCCGCCGTACGTCACCGGTGACGAGGACGTGGCGCGGATCGCGGACGCGGTGTGCGCGGCGGCGCGCGCGGGCTGAGCGCGCCACGAAGGCGCCGGAGGCACGGCCGGATGCGTCGGAGACACGGATCGGGAGCGCGGGAGAGGCACGGGAGATGTCGGTGCTGGTCGTCACCGGGACGGGTACGGAGGTCGGCAAGACCGTGACCGTGGCGGCACTGGCCGCTGCGGCGGTGGTGGCGGGCCGCTCGGTGGCCGTGCTCAAACCCGCGCAGACCGGGGTCGCCGGGGACGAGCCGGGGGACGCCGCCGAGGTACGGCGGCTGGCGGGTGCGGAGGTGACCGCCGTGGAGCTCGCGCGCTACCCCGATCCGCTGGCGCCCGAGACCGCGGCACGCCGCGCCGGCCTGCCCCCGGTGGACCCCGGGGAGGCCGCGGAGGCCGCGCGGACGCTGGCGAAGGAACACGACCTGGTGCTGGTCGAGGGCGCGGGCGGGCTGCTGGTGCGCTTCGACGGGCGGGGAGCGACCCTGGCCGACGTCGCGGAGCTGCTCGGTGCGCCGGTGCTGGTGGTCGCCGCGGCCGGGCTGGGCACGCTGAACGCCACGGCGCTGACGGCACAGGCGCTGCGGTCCCGGCGGCTGGAGTGCGCCGGGGTGGTGGTCGGGAGCTGGCCCCGCGAGCCGGATCTGGCGGCCCGCTGCAATCTGACCGATCTTCCGGTGGCGGCGGGCGTACCCCTGGCCGGGCTGCTGCCGGCCGGTGCGGGTGCCCTGCCGCCCGCGGTCTTCCGGGCACGGGCCGCGCACTGGCTGGCCCCGGAGCTCGGCGGTGCCTGGGCGGGCGCGGAACCGTCCGCGGCGGGTCCGGCCGGCCGGTGACGGACTCGCGGCCGCCACTGCTCCGGCCCCCGGGCGATACTGGAACATGCTGAAACGCTCCCCTCCTGTTCCGATCCCCGTCCCGATCCCCGTCCTGATCCCCGTCCTGATCCCCGTCCTGATCCCCGTTCCGGCCGGAGGGCTTCCATGACGGCACCCGGCGACAGCACCCCGTTCGGGCACGGGGGCTCCCGGCGCGACACCGTGCACCATCCGCTGTTCGCGCGCTACTACGCCCGCTTCGCCCCGGCGCTGGACGAGCGGGCAGGGCTGGGGGCGCACCGCGCCGAGCTGCTGGCCGGGCTCTCGGGCCGGGTGATCGAGGTCGGGGCGGGCAGCGGTCTGAACTTCGCCCACTGCCCGGCGGCCGTGCGCGAGCTGGTGGCGGTCGAGCCGGAGCCCCGGCTGCGGCGGTCGGCCGAGGAGGCCGCACGGCGCGCCGCCGTCCCGGTCACGGTGGTGCCGGGCGTGGCGGAGGCGCTGCCGGCGGAGGACGGCGAGTTCGACGCGGCCGTGGTGTCCCTGGTGCTGTGCTCGGTCGGTGACCCGGACCGTGCTCTGGCGGAGCTGCGGCGGGTGCTGCGGCCGGGCGGTGAACTGCGCTTCTACGAGCACGTCCGGGCCGGGACACGGACGGCGGTCCTGCTGCAGCGGGCGCTGGACCGCACGGTGTGGCCGCGGTTGTTCGGCGGCTGCCACACCGGCCGGGACACGGTCGCCGCGATCACCGCGGCGGGATTCGCCCCGCTCTCCCACCGGCGGCTGCGGGTACCGCCGGGCGGTGTGCCGACCCCGGTCTCGGCACACGTGCTGGGCCGCGCCCGGCGGCCCTGAGTCCCTGACACTCCGGAGGGGCACGGCCGGAACGGCGGAGCGCGCCCCGTGGACCTGCGCGGTGGATGGATGTCCGCACACCGGGTAGTGCACAGGTCTCGGCTCCCCGCGGGGGAGCCGACCTCAAGACCCGCGAG
Source organism: Streptomyces carminius (assembly GCF_002794255.1). Lineage (GTDB taxonomy): Bacteria > Actinomycetota > Actinomycetes > Streptomycetales > Streptomycetaceae > Streptomyces > Streptomyces carminius. The sequence goes on along the minus strand of NZ_PGGW01000038.1, from coordinate 165,306 downwards.
ACCGGGAGGTGCGGTGTCCACAGCAGCGGAGAAGGCGCGACAGGCCCCGGAGAACGGGCGGGTCGCCGCCCGGGGCCGTGGCCTGACCAAGACGTACGGCGGTGGTGAGGCGACCGTGGTGGCGCTGGACGACGTGGACGTCGACATCGCCGAGGGCCGCTTCACGGCGGTGATGGGCCCGTCCGGTTCGGGGAAGTCGACGCTGATGCACTGCCTGGCCGGGCTGGACACGGTCACCCGCGGGCAGGTGTGGGTCGGTGGCACGGAGATCACCGGGCTCGGCGACCGGGCGCTGACGAAGCTGCGGCGGGACGAGATCGGTTTCGTCTTCCAGTCGTTCAACCTGCTGCCCACCCTGACCGCCAGGGAGAACATCACCCTGCCCATGGACATCGCGGGCCGCCGGCCGGATCCGCAGTGGCTGGAGACGGTGATCGACACGCTCCGGCTGCGGGACCGCCTGGGACACCGGCCGTCGCAGCTCTCCGGCGGCCAGCAGCAGCGGGTGGCGTGCGCCCGCGCGCTGGCCTCCCGGCCCCGGCTGGTCTTCGCGGACGAGCCGACCGGGAACCTCGACTCGCGCTCCGGTCTGGAACTGCTGCGATTCCTGCGGCGGGCCGTGGACGAACTGGGGCAGACGGTGGTGATGGTGACCCATGACCCGCGCGCCGCGGCCCACTCCGATCTGGTGCTCTTCCTCGCCGACGGACGGATCGTCGACGAGATGCCCGATCCCAGCGCGGAGGCGGTCCTGGAGCGCATGAAGCGCTTCGAGCCCACCCGGCAGTCCTGAGACCGGCTCCGCCCGGGCCCGCCGGCCCGGCCCCTGACCCCGAACTCCCGGCCTGGAGGAGGACAACCGGATGCCCCGACCGTTCCGCTTCGGCGTCAACCTCGCCGTCGTCGACTCCGGCGACGCCTGGCGCGACAAGTGCCGCCGCGCCGAGGAACTGGGCTACGACGTACTACTGGTGCCCGATCACCTGGGGGCACCCGCGCCGTTCCCGGCCCTGACCGCCGCGGCCGAGGCGACCGAACGGCCCCGGGTGGGCACCTTCGTCCTCAACGCGGGCTTCTGGAACCCCGCCCTCCTCGCCCGCGAGATCGCCACCTGCGACCGGCTCACCGGCGGCCGTCTGGAGGTGGGCCTGGGCACCGGGTACGTACGCTCCGAGTACGAGCGTGCCGGCCTGCCCTGGGGGTCGCCGGGCGAGCGGGTGGACCATCTGGAGCACACCGTCGACGAACTGGAACGGCTGCTGGCCGACCCCGAGCACGTACCGGCACCCGAGCAGCGCCCCCGGCCACCGCTGCTGATCGGCGGCAACGGCGACCGGGTGCTGACGCTGGCCGCCCGCCGCGCGGACATCGCCGCCTTCACCGGCGGACGGCAGCTGCCCGGCGCGCCGGACGGCGTCCTGCGGTTGCTCTCCCCCGGCGAGCTGGAGCAGCGGGTGGCCGCCTACCGGCGTCTCGCCGCCGACCGGGAGGCGCCCGCCGAGCTGAACTTCCTGGTCCAGCAGGTGACGGTCACCGACGACCGGCGTGCTGCGGCCCGCGAGCTGGTCCCGCACGCCATGGGACTGTCCGAGGACGAACTCCTGGAGCATCCCGCCCTGCTCTGCGGCAGCACCGCGGAGATGGCCGATCAGGTGCTCGTCCACCGCGAGCGCTACGGCTTCACCTACTTCTGCGTGCACGAACCGGCGCTGGAGACCTTCGCCCCGGTGCTCAGGGAGCTGCGGGGCGCCTGACCACCCCGGCCCGCCGTCCGCACGGCGGAACTCCGTGCGTCCCGCCCCCGGCCGGTGGTGGAATGCCGCCATGAGCGACTCCCCGCACACCTCCGGACTCCGGATACGTACGGCCGCCGAGGCGGACATCGACACCGTCCTGGTCTTCTGGAAGGAGGCCGCCGAGGGGACGAGCATCAGCGACGACCGGGCGGGCGTGGCCCGGCTGCTCGAACGGGATCCCCGGGCACTGCTGCTGGCCGAGCACGGGAAACTCCTGGTGGGCACGGTGATCGCGGGCTTCGACGGCTGGCGGTGCCATCTGTACCGGCTCGCGGTCCGCCCGTCGCACCGCCGCCGCGGGGTGGCCTCGGCGCTGCTGGCCGCGGCCGAGGAGCGGTTCGCCGCGCTGGGCGGCCGGCGCGCCGACGCCATGGTGCTCGACCACAACGAACCGGCCCACCGGGCGTGGCACGCCGCGGGGTACGCCCGGCAGGACCGGTGGAGCCGCTGGGTGAGACCGCTGCCACCGGGCCGCGCCGGATACTGAGCCGGGCGCCGCGCCGGGCAGCGAACGGCGGCTCGCTTACGATGGACAGTCCATCGCGCGTTGCCCCGCGTGTGCGAAAGAAAGGTGTGTGAACGTCCGCCCATGGGCGAGCCTCCCAGTAGTAGAACCCGCCACGACCACCGCGCGGAGCGCCCCGCGTTCTCGGATCACGGGGCGGGGGTGACCTCATGACCGAAGTCCTCCTCCTGCTGCTGGCCCTGCTGCTGACCCTGGCGTGCGCCGTCTTCGTCGCGGCCGAGTTCTCGCTGACCACCGTGGAGCGCAGCGAACTGGAGCGGTCCGCCGAGCGCGGCGAGCCGGGCGCGGACAGCGCCCTCAAGGCGGTGCGGTCACTCACCTTCCAGCTTTCCGGCGCCCAGCTCGGCATCACCGTGACCGGGTTGATCATCGGCATGCTCGCCGAGCCCTCGACCGCCCGGCTGCTGGCCGGCCCGCTGGGGGCCGCCGGACTGCCCCAGTCGGCGGCCTCCTCGGTGGCCCTGGTGCTGGGCACCGCGCTGTCCACCGTGCTGCTGATGGTCGTCGGCGAGCTGGTGCCGAAGAACTGGGCGATCTCCCGGCCGCTGCCGGTGGCCCGCAGGGTCGCCGTGGTCCAGCGCGGCTTCAGTGCCGCCTTCCGGCCGCTGATCACCCATCTGAACAACACCGCGAACCGGGTGCTGCACCGGCTGGACCTGGAGCCCACCGAGGAACTGGCCTCGGCCCGCTCCCCCCAGGAGCTGGTCGCGCTCGCCCGTCATTCGGCTAAGGAGGGCGCGCTGGAGGCGGACACCGCCGAGCTGTTCGTCCGTACCATCCAGCTGGCCGAGCTGACCGCGCAGAGCGTGATGACACCGCGGGTGCAGGTGACGGCGCTGGAGGAGCACACCACCGCCCAGGACGTGGCGAACGCCGCCCGGGCGACCGGGCTGTCCCGCTTCCCCGTCTACCGCGGCAACCTCGACACCGTGGTCGGCGTCGCCCATCTCAAGGACGTGCTCGCCGTACCCGCCGACCGCCGCCCCCACCATCCGGTCACGGAGCTGCTGCGCGAGCCGGTCCTGGTGCCCGAGTCGCTGACCGTCGACCGGCTGCTGGACCGGCTGTCGGGGAAGAACAGCATCGCCGTGGTGATCGACGAGTACGGCGGCACGGCCGGAGTCGCCACCCTGGAGGACATCATCGAGGAAGTCGTGGGGGAGGTCCGCGACGAGCACGATCCGCTCCAGACCCCCGACCTCGTCCCGGCGGGCGAGGACGGGCAGGGCCGCATGGTCTACGACGCGGACGGCGCGGCCCGTACCGACCAGCTCGAGACCATCGGGCTGCGCGCTCCGGAGGGCCCGTACGAGACCCTGGCCGGGCTGGTCGCCACCGAACTGGGGCGGATCCCGGTGGTGGGCGACCTTCTGGAGGTGGCCGGCTGGCGGCTCCAGGTCGTGGACGCGTCCGGGCGGCGGGCCGCCCATGTGCGGCTGACCGCTCCGGCCGAGCGGGACCACGACCCCTACGGCGCCGAACACCACTACAGCGGCGGCCGTCATCACGGCGCCGAGGCCGTCGGCACCGTCTCCGGTGGCCGGGACCGCGAGGAGCGGGAACAAGAACACGAACGGGAACGGGAACGCGGCGAGCGCTCCCGTGACGACCGGGGGGTGCGCCGGTGACCGCCGTCCAACTGCTGATCGGCCTGCTGACGCTGGTCGCCAACGCCTTCTTCGTGGGCGCCGAGTTCGCGATGATCTCCGTACGGCGCAGCCAGATCGAGCCGCTCGCCGAACGGGGCGAGAAGCGGGCGCGCAGTGTGGTGTGGGGTCTGGAGCACGTGTCGGCCCTGATGGCCGCGGCCCAGCTGGGCATCACCCTGTGCACACTGGTGCTGGGGGTGGTCGCCGAACCCGCGATCGCGCACCTGCTGGAACCGGCCTTCCACCTCGCGGGCGTACCGGACGGCCTCATCCATCCGATCGCCTTCGTGATCGCGCTGGCGGTGGCGACCTATCTGCACATGCTGTTCGGCGAGATGGTGCCGAAGAACATCGCGCTGGCGGCGCCCGAGCGCACCGCGCTGGTGCTGGGCCCGCCGCTGGTCGGCCTCACCCGGACCCTGCGCCCGGTGATCTTCGGTATCAACGCGCTGGCGAACGCCCTGCTGAAGCTGCTGCGGGTCGAGCCCAAGGACGAGGTGTCCGCGACGTACTCCGACGACGAGCTGGCGCGGCTGGTGGCGGACTCCAGCGAGGCCGGACTGCTGGACGAGCGCGCGACGGAGCGGCTGCGCGACGCGCTGGAGCTGGGGCGCCGCCCGGTGGCCGAGGTCGTGCGGCCCACCGAGCGCGTGGTCTCCGCCCAGCTCGGGGTCACCGCCGAGGGCCTGGAGCAGCTCTCCTCGCGCAGCGGCTTCTCCCGTTTCCCGGTGGTGGACGACGGCGGCCGGGCGCTGGGCTACCTGCACGTCAAGGACGCGCTCGACGCCGTGCACCGCGAGGTGCCGTTCCCGGCCGCCGCGTTGCGGCCGATTGCCCGGGTGCGGGCGACCACCCCGCTGGACGACGTGCTGGGCGCGATGCGCAGCAGCGGTACGCATCTCGCGGCGGTGATCGGTACGGATGGCCGGGCGGTCGGGCTGGTCACCATGGAGGACGTGCTGCGCGAGCTGGTGGGCAGGTAGCCGGGCGGTGAGAACGGGACGGTGACGGGAGGCGGCTGGCCGGGGCGGGTACCGGGCGGTTGGTTACCATGGCCTGCGCCATGAACAGCTCAACTGACAGCACACCCGAAGTGCCCGCCCCGCCCGTCATCACCAGTTTCGCCGCCCTGGGGGACTCCTTCACCGAGGGCATGTCGGATCTGCTCCCGGACGGCAGCTACCGGGGCTGGGCCGATCTGCTCGCCAACCGGCTGGCCGCCCGCACCGAGGGCTTCCGGTACGCCAACCTGGCAGTGCGCGGAAAGCTGATCGGGCAGATCGCCGACGAGCAGGTGGACGCCGCCGCCGCGCTGGGCGCGGACCTGGTGACACTGGTCGGCGGCCTCAACGACGTGCTGCGCCCGAAGTGCGACATGGGACGGGTGTGCGGGCTGCTGGCGGAGTCGGTCGCCAAGCTCGCCCCGAACTGCGGACGTCTGGTGCTGATGCACAGCCCCGGACGGCGCGGACCGGTGCTGGAGCGGTACCGGGTCCGTATGGAGCAGCTGTTCGACTTCATCGACGTCCTGGCCGAGGAACACGGGGCGCTGGTGGTGGACCTGTACGGCTGTGAGGCGCTGGGTGATCCCCGGCTGTGGGCCGACGACCGGCTGCATCTGTCCTCCGAGGGGCACGAGCGGGTGGCCGAGGCCGTCTGGCAGCGGCTGGGGCACGAGGCCGGGGCGGACTGGCACGCGCCCCTGCCACCGGCCGTCCTGCCCGGCTGGTACCGGCGCCGCACCGCCGACCTGCGCTTCGCACGGCAGCATCTGCTGCCGTGGATCGGCCGGAGGCTGACCGGCAGATCCTCGGGTGACGGGCGCCTGCCCAAGCGGCCCGAACTGGCACCGCTGGCCCCGGCCCCGGCGGCGGCGGCCCCGGACCGGGCGGGGCGTCCGGTGTCCGGACCGATGCCCCTGGCCTGCGAGGACACCCCGTAGAATCCCCGGGTGTGACTGACAAGCCGCGCATCCCCAACGTCCTGGCCAACCGCTACGCCTCCGCGGAACTGGCCCGCCTGTGGTCTCCCGAGCACAAGGTGGTGCTGGAGCGGCGGTTGTGGCTGGCCGTGCTGCGGGCCCAGCGGGATCTGGGCATCGAGGTGCCCGAGGCGGCGCTGGCCGACTACGAGCGGGTGCTGGAGGAGGTCGACCTCGCCTCGATCGCCGGGCGCGAGAAGGTCACCCGGCACGATGTGAAGGCGCGGATCGAGGAGTTCAACGCGCTGGCCGGGCATGAGCACGTGCACAAGGGCATGACCTCCCGTGATCTGACCGAGAACGTCGAGCAGCTGCAGATCCGGCTGTCGCTGGAGCTGGTGCGCGACCGCACCGTCGCCGCGCTGGCCCGGCTCGGCAGGCTGGCCGCCGAGCACTCCGAACTGGTGATGGCCGGCCGGTCCCACAATGTCGCCGCGCAGGCCACCACGCTGGGCAAGCGCTTCGCGACCGCCGCCGACGAGCTGCTGGTGGCACACGCCCGGCTGGAGGAGTTGCTGGCCCGCTACCCGCTGCGCGGCGTCAAGGGCCCGGTGGGCACCGCCCAGGACATGCTGGACCTGCTGGGCGGGGACGGGGAGAAGCTGGCCGAGCTGGAACGGCGGATCGCCGCCCATCTCGGCTTCGGGCACACCTTCACCTCCGTCGGCCAGGTCTATCCGCGGTCGCTGGACTACGAGGTGGTGACCGCGCTGGTCCAGCTGGCCGCCGCGCCCTCCTCCCTGGCGAGGACGATCCGGCTGATGGCCGGCCACGAGCTGGTCACCGAGGGCTTCAAGCCGGGCCAGGTCGGTTCCTCGGCGATGCCGCACAAGATGAACACCCGCTCCTGCGAGCGCGTCAACGGACTGGCCGTCATCCTGCGCGGCTACGCCTCCATGGCCGGGGAACTGGCGGGCGACCAGTGGAACGAGGGAGACGTCTCCTGCTCGGTGGTGCGCCGGGTCGCCCTGCCGGACGCCTTCTTCGCCTTTGACGGCCTGCTGGAGACCTTCCTGACGGTACTGGACGAGTTCGGCGCGTTCCCTGCGGTCGTGGCCCGCGAGCTGGACCGCTATCTGCCGTTCCTGGCCACCACCAAGGTGCTGATGGGCGCGGTACGGGCCGGGGTGGGCCGGGAGAGTGCCCATGAGGCCATCAAGGAGCACGCGGTCGCCTCGGCGCTGGCACTCCGCGAGGGAGCCGAGCGCAACGAACTGCTGGACCGGCTCGCCGCCGACGAGCGCCTCCCGCTGGACCGGGGGCAACTGGACACCCTGCTGGCCGACCGGTTGTCCTTCACCGGTGCCGCCGGTGACCAGGTCGCCTCGGTGGTGGCCCGGATCGAGGAGATCGCCAAGCGGCGTCCGGAGGCCGCCGCCTACACCCCCGGGGCGATCCTCTGACCCCCGGGACGCCGCCCCCGGGGCGGGGGATGTCCGGGGAGGAGATGGAGGAGCTGCGTGCCCGCACCGTCCCGGATGTGGTGGCCGAGGAACTGCGGGTGCTCTTCTGCGGGATAAACCCCGGGCTGACGACCGCCCGGCTGGGGCACCACTTCGCCCATCCCGGCAACCGCTTCTGGCCGGTGCTGCACGCCTCGGGTTTTACCCCGAGGCGGCTGAAGCCGTCCGAACAGCGTGAGCTGCTGGAGTACGGCCTGGGCATCACCAACATCTCGCCCCGGCCCACCGCCCGTGCCGACGAACTGACCGCCGAGGAGTACACCGAGGGCGGGCGGGTGCTGACCGAGAAGGTCACCCGGCTGCGCCCGGCGTGGCTGGCGGTGGTCGGGGTGACCGCCTACCGGGCCGCCTTCGGCGACAGAAAGGCGCGGATCGGCCCGCAGGAGGCGGTGATCGGCGGCACCCGGATCTGGGTGCTGCCCAACCCCAGCGGCCTCAACGCCCACTGGACGCTGGAGACGATGGCCGAGGAGTTCGGCCGACTGCGGACGGCCGCCTTCGGCGTCCCCTCCTGACACTCCTGACGGCGGCAGCCCGGTCCCGCCGCCGTCGGCGCCGTCGGACTCTCCGTCCCTGTCCCCACCGCCGTCAGAAGCCGGGCGTCGGACAGGGGTGTCCGAGGGGGTGTCGGCCACCTCCGACGCTCTCAGGCGTCACGGCGGCGCAGTACGGCCAGCCCCGCGCAGAGGGCCGCCGCCGTCCAGACGGCCATCACCGCCATCCCGCTCCACGCCCCCAACGGCCCCTCGGGGACCGGGTGCAGCACCTGCTGCCCGGCCCGGTCCGGCAGGAACCACACGTCCGGCCCCACCACCGGCGATATCAGGAAGATCAGCGGCACGAGCATTCCCAGAGCACCCACCGTGCTCCGCAGCACTGCGGTGACACCGACTGCCAGCAAGGTCAGCAGGGTGAGGTAGATCCCGCAGCCGATCCCGGCCCGCAGCACTCCGGGATCACCGATCCCGACTCCGTGTTCGCCCAGCAGCGTCTGGCCGATCACCACGGTGATCAGACCGGTGGGCAGACCGACGGCGAGGGCGAGACCGCCGAGGACGGCGAGCTTGGCGCCGTAGAACATCTCCCGGTTGGGCACGGCCGCCAGCGAGAGGTGGATGGTGCCGTGTGCGTACTCCCCCGCGACGGCCAGCACACCGAGACAGATAGCGGCCACCTGTCCGAAGTTGAGCCCGAAGAAGGCGAAGGAGACCGGCTCGAAGCCCGGGTTGTCGCTCTCGGCCTCACCGAGAAAGCCGGTGATCAGGGCGCCGACGCCGACCGTGGCGACCAGGACGGCCAGAAGGCTGCCCGCCAGCGAGGGTGCTGTACGGACCTTGAGCCACTCCGACCGGAGCACGGCGGTGAACGGTGTGTCCTTCACCTCTCACACCTCCTTCTTCGTCCGGTGGCGCGTGGCGCCGGCGGTCAGCCGCAGATACGCCGCCTCCAGCGAGTCCGGCTCCGCCGGATCGCCGTGCTCGCGCAGGAAGTCCTCCAGCGCCGCGTCGGCCAGCAGGCGTCCCGCTCCGAGCACGACGACCCGGTCGGCGATCCGCGCGACCTCTCCCATCAGATGGCTGGAGACCAGCACCGTGCGGCCCTCGTCCGCCAGCCGCCTCACCAGCCCACGGAGCCAGACCATCCCCTCGGGATCCAGCCCGTTGACCGGTTCGTCGAGCAGCAGCACCGGTGGGTCCCCCAGCAGTGCTGCGGCTATGCCCAGCCGCTGCCGCATGCCCAGGGAGAAGGTCCGCACCCGGCGCCGGGCGGCGGGTGCCATCCCCGTCTCCTCCAGTACCTGCGCGACCCGCCGGTCGGGGATGCGGTTGCTGCTCGCCAGAACGCGCAGATGGTCGCGGGCGGTGCGCCCGGGGTGTGCTGCCCCGGCGTCCAGCAGCGCGCCGACCCGCCGCAGCGGTTCGGGGCGCGCCCCGTACGGGCGGCCGTCCAGCAGGGCGGTGCCCGAGGTGGGCCGGTCCAGGCCGAGGACGATGCGCATGGTGGTGGACTTGCCGGCGCCGTTGGGACCGAGGAATCCGGTGACAGTGCCGGGGCGGACGGTCACGGTGAGTCCGTCCAGGGCGCGGACGGCCTTCCCGCCCCTGCCGTACTCCTTGGTCAGCTCACACAGTTCGATCGCGGTCATGGTCACCACGCTGCCGCCCGGCGGAGGCCTGCCGCTTCCCCCGTCCGTGGGTTCGGTCTCCCCCGTGCGGGGGAGGCGCGGTGATCGCGCACGCTGGCACGATGGCGGTATGTCCCTTCGCCTTCCGGCTCCCCTCCGCGCACTGGTGCAGGCATCGGCACGGACGGTCACCTACACCCGCTGGCTGCATCTGATGCTGGCAGGGCTGGTGGCGATGGTCGTGATGATGGTCTTCCCCGGACTCGAGGACGCCCCCACGTGGCAGTGGCTGCGGGCCATGGCGGTGCCCGTCGGGCTGGCCGCGGTCTTCGGCCTGGGGGTGCCGGTGCTGCGGCAGGCCGAGGGCATCCAGGCCCGTCTGATGCTCGTCCCCGGGCAGCGCGAGCCGCTGGGCCCCGCCGCCGCGGAGACGGGGATCGCGGTGACACCTTCGGGCTCCTGGCCCGACCGGTGGCGCACGGCGCTGTGGCTGGCGCTGCGAGTGGCGCTGGGTCTGCCTCTGACGGTGCTGTCCGTCTGGCTGCTCATACCGGCATGGCACCTGGCCTTCGTCCTCGGCGGCTGGTACGCCCTGCTGGCACCGCTGCCGCCGCTGCTCCTGCTGGTCCTGGTCGTCTCGTCGGGGGCACTGACGGCCGCCCTGGCCAGACGGTTGCTGGCGCCCTCGGCGGCCGAGCGGCTGGCCGCCCTGGAGCAGCGCACCGAGCGGCTGCTGGAGCACAACCGGCTCGCCCGCGAACTGCACGACTCGATCGGCCACGCCCTGACCACCACCGTCGTCCAGGCGGGTGCGGCCCGGGCCGCCGGGTCGGCCCGGTTCACCGAGCGGGCACTGACCGCGATAGAGGAGACCGGCCGGCGGGCCCTGGAGGACCTGGAGCGGGTACTGCGGCTGCTGCGGGAGGACGACGAGGCGCGGACCGCCGGGAAGCCGCCGAAGCTGGAGGACGCCTCACGCCTGCTGGAGTCGGCACGGGCCTCGGGCGCCCTGGTCACCGCGGAGACCGGCGGCGGGCTGGATGCCGTACCGGCGGTGATCTCCCGGGAGGGCTACCGCATCCTCCAGGAGGCGCTGACCAATGTGCTGCGGCACGCGGGCCCCGTTCCCGTGGCGGTGCGGGTGGCCGCCACCGGGGAGGAGCTGCGGCTGGCGGTGCGCAATCCGCTGCCCGAGCCGTCCCCGCCGACGGGCACCGGCAGCGGACTGCGCGGCATCCGTGAGCGGGCCGCGCTGCTGGGCGGTGCGGCGGAGGCCGGGCCGGCCGGGGACGAGTGGCGGCTGGAGGTCCGCCTCCCCCTGGGCGGATACACGCGGGGGTGACGGAATGGCTGTCACGGTGCTGCTCGTCGACGACGAGGAACTGGTACGCGCCGGGCTGCGGGCGATCCTCGACGCCCAGCCGGACATCGAGGTCGTCGGCGAGGCCGCCGACGGCGTGGCGGTCGTCCCCCTGGTGCGCAGGCTGCGGCCGGATGTGGTGGCCATGGATGTGCGGATGCCGTTGCTGGACGGCATCGAGGCGACCCGTGCGGTCCTGCGGTCGGTGCCCGAACCGCCGGGCATCCTGGTGATCACTACCTTCGAGGAGGACGCCTACGTCTACGAGGCGCTGCGTGCCGGGGCGGACGGCTTCCTGCTGAAGCGGGCGCGTCCGGCGGAGATCGCGCACGCGGTGCGGCTGGTGGCGGAGGGCGAGTCACTGCTCTTTCCCGCCGCCCTGCGGCGGCTGGCCGTCGGACGCGGCAACGAACGGTCCCGGCGGGTACTGGAACGGGCCGCGCTGACCGTGCGGGAACAGGAGGTGTTGCGGCTGATGGCACGAGGGCTGTCGAACGCGGAGATCGCCGGCCGGCTGGTACTGGGTACCGAGACGGTGAAGTCGCACGTCAGCTCGGTGCTGTCGAAGCTGGGAGCGCGCGACCGAACTCAGGCGGTGATCACCGCCTACGAGTCGGGCTTCGTCGTGCCGGGCTGAGCGGGACGGGCCGGGGCCGGGCCCTCCGTGGCTCTCCCGCCCTGGCTCTCGCCGCCCTGCCGCTCACCGGATACGATCCGCCCACAGATGCGCACTTCCCAGGAGGCGGACGTTGGGGCGGCTCACCGGCAGGGATCCCTCCCTGCTGCGCAGGATCAACTCCACGGTCGTTCTGCGCGCGCTGCGCGCCGCCGACGGCGCACCCACCCTGTCCGACCTGTCCCAGGCCACGGAGTTGTCCCGGCCGACGGTCGAGGGCGTGGTGGAGCAGTTGGTGACGGCCGGGCTGGTGGCCGAGGCGGCGGTGGGTCCCGGTGACGTCCGGCGACAGGGCCGGCCGGCGCGCCGCTACCGTTTCCGCGCCGAGGCGGGCCATCTGCTCGGCGTCGAGATAGGCCCGCACCGGGTGGCCGCCGTCCTCGCCGATCTGTCGGGGCACCGGCTGGGCATGCTCGGGCGGGAGGTGTCCGAGCATGCCACCGCCGACGAGCGGCTGGAGCGGGTACGCGGTACCGTCGCCGAACTGCTGCGTACCTGTGAGGTGCCGCGCAGCACTCTGCGGGCGGTGGGGGTGGGCAGCCCCGGAATCGTGGAGTCCGACGGCACGGTACGGCTGTGCACGGCACTGCCGGGCTGGACCGGACTGCCCCTGGGCGAACGGCTGCGGCGCTCGTTCCGCTGCCCGGTGCTGGTGGAGAACGACGCGAACGCCGCCGCGCTGGCCGAGCACTGGAAGGGAGTGGCGGCCGGTTCCGGCGACATGGTGTTCGTCCTGGCCGGGCTGAGCCCGGGTGCCGGCTCACTGATCGGCGGACGCCTGCACCGCGGGTTCGGCGGCGCGGCCGGAGAGATCGGCGCGCTGCACCTGCTGGGCCGTGAGGCCACTCCGGAGCGACTGCTGTCCACCACCGGCGAACCACTTCACCCGCTGGACGAGGCGGCGGTGGCGGAGGTGTTCGCACTGGCGCGGGAGGGCGACGCGCGGGCACAGCGGGCCGTGGAGCGGTTCAACCGGCGGCTGGTGCACGACGTGGCGGCGCTGGTGCTGGCCCTGGATCCCGAGCTGGTGGTCGTCGGCGGCTGGGCCACCGGGCTGGACGACGTGCTGGATCCGCTCCGCCGCGAACTGGCCCGCTACTGTCTGCGGCCGCCGCGGGTGGAGCTGTCCCTGCTGGCCGGCGAGGCCATCACGACCGGCGCGCTGCGGCTGGCCCTCGGCCATGTCGAGGAGGAACTGTTCACCGTGGAGGGCACCGGGCCCTTTTGAGGGCGCTGAGGGCGCTGGAGCACCGAGGGCACTGGAGCACCGAGGGTGCCGGGCTCCGCCGGGCCCCGCTGAGGCCTGCTCCGCGCGGACAGCGGACATACGTGCGGGGGCGCCTTCCCTGGACAGGGAAGGCGCCCCCGCACCCCGCCGGGATCCGGCCGGTGAGCCGTCAGCCCGCCGCCAGCAGACCGGTGCCGGCGGATTCCCCGAAGGTCAGCCGGCAGGTGTCGGCCCGGTAGGTGGAGACCGCGACCGCCGCCGTGCCGCCCGCGGCGAGATAGCGGGTGGTGAGGACGAGGACGGGCGCGCCGGGCAGGCGGTCGAGCCGCTTGGCGTCTTCCGCGCGGGCCGAACCCAGCTCCACCGTCCGCTCCTGACCGCCCAGTTCGAGGCGCTGCAGCTCGCGCAGAACGGCCCGGCCTCGGGCGACACCCGCGTCGGTCTCCAGGCCGGCGATGCCGGACAGCCCCGGCACGGAGGCCGGCGGTACGTACAGCAGCTCGGTGGCGACCGGCTGGCCGTGCACCGTACGGACCCGGTGCACGGTGTACACCTTCTCGTCGCCCCTGCCGAGCGCCCTGCCCACCACGGCGGGCGGCACGTCCTCCGCGCAGCCCTCGGTCTGCCAGGCGTCCCCCGGGGCACCGGGCCAGCTGTGCCGGGTGGGGTTCACCTCCACGCCCACACGCGGCGGCGCGACGGTGGTGCCCACCCCGCGGCGACGCTGGAGACGGCCCTCCAGCTCCAGCTGCTCCAGCGCCTGGCGGAGCGTGGCCCGGGCGACGCCGAAGCGTGCGGCCAGCTCCCGTTCGTTCGGCAGGATCTCCCCCACCTCGAACTCCGAGTCGAGCGCGTTCGACAGCACCGTCCGGAGATGCCAGTACTTCGGCTCCGGCACCGTCTCCAGTTGCGTGGTCCCCACCCTTGCCTCCGCAGTCGCCGTGTCCTGCCGGTTTTACGTGCGCTTGTTTTTTAAAGGTCCTTGCGTATGCCGACGATAGGGATGCACCGGTCACTTGGTCAAGACCAATCAGCCCACTGGCGCCCCTCCCCGTGAATGATCGATCATATTCCCCGGCTGTCGTATCCGGCGGTCCGGCGGCGAGCGAGGGAGAACGGCATGGCACGGCAGGTAACGATCGTCACCGGCGGGAGCCGCGGTATAGGAGCGGCCGTCGCCCGGCGGCTGGCGCGGGCCGGACATGACGTCGCCGTCGGCTACGAGCGGTCGGCCGAGGCGGCCGGCCGGACGGTGGAGGAGGTACGGGCCGCGGGCGCCGAGGCGATCGCCGTACAGCTGGACACCAGTGTCGAGAGCGAGGTCGACACCCTCTTCGAGGAGACGGCCGCCCGGCTGGGGCCCGTCACGGGCGCGGTCCTCAACGCCGGGATCACCGGTCCGCTGGGCAGGTTCACCGAGACCGCCACGGAGGTGATGCGCCGGGTGGTGGACGTCAACGTCATGGGGACACTGCTGTGCGCGCGGCGGGCCGCGCGCGAGCTGTCCACGCGGTACGGGGGAAACGGCGGCGCGATCGTCACGGTCTCCTCGTGCGCGGCCACCCTCGGCAGCCCCGGTGAGTACGTCCACTACGCCGCGACGAAGGCGGCGCTGGACGCCATGACGGTCGGGCTGGCCAAGGAGCTGGGCCCGGACGGGGTGCGGGTCAACTCCGTGCAGCCCGGGGCGATCCTCACCGACATGCACGCCACGATGGGCGACCCGCAGCGTCCGTGGCGCAAGGCCGGGGTCATCCCGATGGGCCGCCCCGGGGAGGCGGAGGAGGTGGCCGGGGCGGTCGCCTGGCTGCTGTCGCCGGAGGCCTCGTACACCACGGGCGCGGTGCTGCGGGTGAGCGGCGGACTGTGAGCGGCGGCGGCACCGGCGCGGTCAGGGCATCGGGCGGACCGGGCGGACCGGAGGGGCCAGGTGAGCCAGCTTGTCCGGGTTGCTGATGAGGTGGACGGAGTGGATGAGACCGCCCGCCGTCTCCAGCGCGAGGACGGCGTACGGGCGGCCGCCGGCGGTGGCGAGCAGGGCGGGACCGCCGTTGACCTCCAGCGGAACGATCTCCAGGTCCCGGACCGGGGTCCGGATGACCGCGACCGTGAAACGTGCCACCTTGTCGGCGCCGAGGATGGTCCGCAGCGGCGCCTTCGCCCGGCCGCCGCCATCGCCCACCAGCCGCGCGTCCGAGGCCAGAAGGGCCAGCAGCCCCTCCAGATCGCCCTCCAGGGCGGCTGCCAGGAAGCGCTCGGTCAGTTTCCTCCGCTGCGCGGGGTCGACGTCGAAGCGCGGGACGCGCTCGGCGACATGACGGCGGGCGCGCACGGCGAGCTGCCGCACCGCCGCCTCGCTCCGGTCCAGAGTCCCGGCGATCTCACCGTAGGGGAGCCCGAACGCCTCGCGCAGCACGAACACCGTCCGCTCCAGCGGGGAGAGCGACTCCAGGACGACCAGCACCGCCAGGGAGACCGACTCGGCGAGCAGCACCCGCTCGGTCCCGTCCGGGACGGTGCGGACGTAGTCGGTGACCAGCGGTTCCGGCAGCCAGGGCCCCACATACGCCTCGCGCCGGGCATGGATCCGGCGCAGCCGGTCGACGGCGAGACGGGTGGCGGCGCGCACCAGATAGGCGCGGGGTTCGCGCACGGCCGGGCGGTCGGCCGCGTACCAGCGCAGCCAGGTCTCCTGCACGACGTCCTCGGCGTCGGCCACCCGGCCGAGCATGCGGTAGGCCACCGAGAGCAGGACCGGACGGTGCTCCTCGAAGACCTCCGCCGCGTCCTCGTCCCCGCTTCCGCCGGTGCCCGCACCGGTGCCGTCCCGGACCACGGGACCATCCTAGGGCGGACGCCGGTGGCCGTGCGCCCGTACCCGGTGAACGGCGGCCCGGGTCATCCCGGGCCTCGCGCCGCGGCCTGCCGGACGGCCGCGGCACCCTCCGGTGCGGGTGGTGCCGGCCGGCGGCGGGCCCGCACTCCCGCCCCGACCGCGACTCCCAGGCCGACCAGCAGGCTGCCGCCCGCCTGGGCCCAGCCGTACGAGCCGGTGCCCACGACCGGGGCCGTCAGCGCGGCGCTGACGGGGATCAGCCCGGAGAAGAGCGTGGCCCGCTCCGCGCCGATGCGTCCGATCCCGGCGTACCAGCACACGAAACCGACCACCGTGACGACGACCGCCTGCCACAGCAGCGCCACCGCCTCGCCCCGCTCCGGGAATCGCAGCCAGTCCCCGCCGTCCAGTACCGCACCGAGCAGCGCGGCCTCCACCGCCGCCAGCCCGCAGGCCGCCGCGGACAGCAGCCGGGCGCCGAGCGGACGCACCAGGGGGACGGCGATCACCGCGAACCCCACCTCCCCGGCCAGCGCCCCGGCGGACCACAGCAGACCGGTGGCATCGGTGCGGCCCCAGCCCTGGACGGCGAGCGCCCCGGCCGCCACCAGCAGCGCCCCGTACACCACCGGCCGGGCGGGCCGGCGGCCGTTCAGCGCGGGAACGATCACGGCGACGACGACCGGCGCGCAGCCGACCAGGACGCCGGGGACCGCCGGCTCGGCGGTGCGTTCGGCCGCCAGCACCGCGAGGTTGAAGCCGACCATGCCGACGGCGGCCAGCAGTGCGAGCCGGATCCACTGGCGGGCCGTCAGGGCGCGCAGCGGGCCGAGGACGCCGTGGCGGGCGCCGCGGCCGGCCAGCGGCAGGAGCAGCAGGCACGCCAGGCCGTAGCGCAGTGTCTGACCGCCGGCGTGCGGGTAGTCGCCGAGCACGCTGTTGGCGGTGAACGACGCGCCGACCAGGCAGCAGGCGACCGCCGCGAGCAGGGCGCCGCGTCGGCGGGAACGGCGCCGGGCCGCGGGGAACGGCGGGGACGGCGCGGGCCGCGAGGGCGGCCGGGGCGGCGGAGGCGGGACGACCGGAGGGTGCGCGGATCTCGGGGAGGACATGGGGCCGACGCTAGGCGGCCGCGCGGTCCGGTTTAAGGTCCACTTCCATGGGCGACAAGAGGACCACTTCCGGCCCGGAGCCGCCCGGCGATCCCGCTCCCGGCCCCGGCGGACAGTCCGGCGGGGCCGCGGCCTGGGGGCTGCTGCCGCCGCTGGCCTCGGCACCGCCGCGACAGCGCGGCCACACCCTCCGGGAGCGGCTGCGCGAGGCGGTGCGCTCGGGGCGGCTGGCGCCCGGCACCCGGCTGCCGTCCAGCCGCGAACTCGCCGCCGATCTGGGGGTGTCCCGCGGACTGGTGACGGAGGCCTACGAGCAGCTGACCGCCGAGGGGTACCTCACCAGCAGCCGGGGGGCGGGCACCTGGGTGGGGGACGCCGCACGCACCGCCCCGGCCCACCCGCCACCCGCCGGGGAGCGGGCCCCGGAGCCCGTGGTGGACTTCCGGCCGGGCTCCCCCGATCCGTCGCTGTTTCCCCGCGCCGCGTGGGCCGCCGCCCACCGGCGTGCCCTGGCCCGGCTGCCGTACCGGGAGCTGGGCTACCCGGACCCGCGTGGGCTGCCCGCCCTGCGCGCCGCCCTGGCCGCCCTGCTGGCACGGCGGCGCGGTGTGGTCGCCGAACCGGACCGGGTGGTGGTCTGTTCGGGTGTGGCGCAGGCGATGACGCTCCTGGGGCTGGCCCTGCGCGGGCGGGAGCACCGGACGGTGGCGGCGGAGAGTCCCGGAAGCCCCGAGCACACGGCGCTGTTCGCGGCGGCCGGGCTGGCGACCGTACCGGTCGGCATGGACGCGGAGGGCCTCGTCCCGCAGGAGCTGACCGCCTCGGGCGCACGGGCCGCGGTCGTCACCCCCGCCCACCAGTTCCCGTCCGGCATCGCCTACTCCGCCGCGCGCCGCTCCGCCCTGCTGAGGTGGGCCCGTACCACCGGCGGACTGCTGATCGAGGACGACTACGACGGCGACTTCCGCTACGACCGGGCGCCCATCAGCGCCTTGCAGGGACTCGATCCGCGGCATGTCGCCTACACCTCCTCGGTCAGCAAGTCCCTGGCCCCCGGGCTCCGGCTGGGGTGGCTGGTGGTGCCGGACCGGCTGGCCGAGGAGGTGGTGGAGCGCAAGCGCACCATGGACCTGGGCCATCCGGTCCTGGACCAGGCGCTGCTGGCCGACTTCGTCTCCCGCGGCGACTACGACCGGCAGCTGCGCCGCTGCGGACGCGCCTACCGGCAGCGGCGCGACGCGCTGCTGCGGGCGCTGGCCGGATCCTTCGAGGGCGCCGAGACGACGGGGATCGCCGCCGGGCTGCACGTCATCGTCACCCTGCCGGCCCGGTACGGTCCCGAGGAGCGCTTCCTCGCCCGTACCGCGCGGGTGGGGGTGGCGGTGCGTCCGCTGTCCCACTACGGCGCTTCCCCGCCCGGCGACGGACATGTCCGGCTGGTACTGGGATACGCGCATCTGACGCCGGGCCGGATCGCGCACGGGGTACGGCTGCTTGCCGAGGCGGCCCGGCCGGGTCCGGGCCGCCTGCCGGCCTGAACCCGGCCGGGTCCGCGGGTCAGATCTCCAGCCCGGCCTCGATCTTCCGCAGCTGGTGCCGGGCCATCGCCAGGTTCGCCCGCGACTTCTCCAGCGCCAGGTACAGGAAGAGGCCGTTGTTGCCGCGGCCCTTCAGCAGCCGGATCAGGTGGTACTGGCCGCCCAGGGTGATCAGGATGTCCTCGATCTCGTCCTTCAGCCCCAGCATCTCCATGGTCCGCACCTTGGCGCGCAGCAGGGCGGTGTCCGGATCGGCGGACACCTCCGGGATCCGGCCGGCGACGGGGGGGCCGGCGGGCGGGCGGCGTCTCGACGTGCCCCGCGGCGGCCAGCCGCCGTACGTCGACCGGCGCGTGGAAGGCCGGGCGGCCGAGGTGCCGGGCGATGTCGGCGGGGGTGCGCGTGCCGTCGGCGAGTCCCAGTACGGCACGCTGCCCCCGGGTCGGGGCCGGGGCCCCGGCGGACCAGGGGCGCGGCGTCCACCTCCGGGTGCGGCCACAGGTCCGCCAGCAGCTTCCTGCGGCGCAGGATCTCCCGCTGCAGGGCCCTGGCGCCCACCGGGCGGACGGGTCCCAGCCAGTGGGCGGCGCCGCTGCGGAAGCGGGCCGGTCCGCTGCCGGGGGCCAGGACGAAGAAGGCGGCGTCGTGCAGTGCGCTCAGGTGGTAGACCTCCAGCTCGCCGTGGGACAGCCGACCGTTGTCCACCAGGAAGCGGCCGACCTGCCGGCGGGCCCCAGCCCGGTCCAGCGCCTCCCGCCATCCCTCGGCGGGGAGCCAGCCGCCCCTGGCGAGCAGGACGTCGAGGCCGGGAGCGGCGGGGCTCTCGGCGTACACGACCTCCCCGCCGCTCAGGTAGAGCGTTCCGCTTCCCCACAGCAGCGCTCCGGTGGCGCTCACGCGAGCACCAGCCGCTCGGCGAGGTACCGCAGCCGGATGCGGGCGAGGGCGATGTTGCCGCCGTCCCGGTCGAGCCACAGATGGTTGACTTCCTCCCCCTCGTGAACCGAGGGGGATTCCTACGGCTCGCGCCGTGGGGTTTTCTGCTTCGTCGCCGACTGCCCGCCCGGAGTTCTCCGTTGAGGTCTTACACCGGCTCCACAGACAGACACCGCCAGCCCGGCGGCCAGAAGGTTGCGTGCCGCGTTCACGTCCCGGTCGTGGGTCGTTCCGCAGGTGTCGCACGTCCAGATGCGGACGTTCAGCGGCATCGCCTTGGCGAGAGTGCCGCAGGTGGAGCACAGCCTGGACGAGGGGAAGAAGCGGTCCACGACCACCAGTTCCCGCCCATACCAGGCGCACTTGTACTCCAGCATGCTCCGGAACCGGGTCCATGCCGCGTCCGAGATCGCTCGGGCCAGCGTGTGGTTCCTGACCATGTTCCGGACGGTCAGGTCCTCGATCACGACCACTTGGTTCTCGCGGACGAGTCGGGTGGACAGCTTGTGCAGCAGGTCCCGGCGCCGGTCGGTGATCCTCGCGTGGATGCGGGCGACCCTGCGCCGGGCCTTGGCCCGGTTGACCCCCTCTCCCCTGGCCTTGCGGGACAGCTCCCGCTGGGCCTTCGCGAGCCGGGCCCGGTCCTGGCGCTCGTGCCGGGGGTTGGCGGTCTTCTCCCCCGTGGAGAGAGTCAGCAGGTGGTCCAGACCCACATCCACCCCGACAGCCGTATCGGTGGCCGGCAGCGGCCGCACGGCGGGGTCGGCCACCAGCAGGGACACGAACCAGCGCCCGGCCGCGTCCTGCGTCACGGTCACCGTGGAGGGTTTCGCTCCCTCGGGAAGCGGCCTGGACCAGATGATGTCCAGCGGCTCGGTCATCTTCGCCAGTGTGAGCCTGCCGTCCCGGAAGCGGAAGGCGCTGTTGGTGTACTCGGCGCTCTTGCGCGACTTCTTCTTCGACTTGAAGCGCGGGTACCTGGCCCGCCGGGCGAAGAAGTTCGCAAACGCCGCCTGCAGGTGCCGAAGCGCCTGCTGGAGCGGGACGGAGGACACCTCGCCCAGGTAGGCGAGTTCCTCGGTCTTCTTTCAGGCCGTCAGCATCGCCGAGGTCTGGTTGCAGGTGACCCGCTCCTGTCTGGCCCACGCCTCGGTGCGGGCGGCGAGGGCCATGTTGTAGACCTTGCGCACGCACCCGAAGGTCCGGGCAAGCTCGGCCGCCTGCTCCGGGGTCGGGTGGAAGCGGTACCGATACGCCCGCTTCACATACGTGGCCATATCTCACAAACTATCACATCAACTTGTGACACTCTGCGGGGGTCCGGGGGGTGGACGCCGATCCGCCCCGTCGGCGAACCGGCTCCTCCTGTCCTGCCCCGCAGAAGTCCGATTCCTCCCCCGGCCGAAGCCGGGGGCCTCCTCGGAGGAACCAGATGAAGAGACCGTCGTCGAGGACGCGGTCGACGAAGCGCAGCAGGTGGTAGCCGGTGCGTGTGGTGACGATGAGGTCCTCCACGAAGGCCGTGCCGCCCGCTTCCCCGCCGGTTTCCCCGCCGTCCTCCGGGCCGCCGGTCCCGGGCGCGGTGAAGGCGGGATGCTCGGCTGCCACCCGGGCGAGCTCCGCCGTCTCGGCGGCCGCGCTCTCGTGGTCCTCGCCCGCCGGTTCGCCGATCGTGCCGAGTGCGAGCCCGCTGGTCCGGTCGACCACGGCGGCGCCGCGGGCTCCGGGCAGCGTCATGACTTCGAGCAGGCACTCGTCGATTCCGGGCACGCGTGCTCACCTCCCGCGCAGTGTGCGGCCGCACCCACCTGTGGTGCGGAAGTGACGCTGAGGTTACGCAACGTGTCACCCGTTCCGGGCATACCTGAACGATTCTGCTCGCGGAAGCGGTGTAATGCTCAGGCGGCAAATGGAGTTGTCATTTTCGCGGCGCTCTTTGCCCGCTCCGCGGCTCCGGGGCACGGGCGTTCACCCAGCGCAGCCCCTCCGGCGGCGGTCCGGTTCCCCGGCGTTCTCCTTCCGCGGCCACCATGGGCGCTCTCCGCGGCCGGCTCCCGCCGGTCTCCGGTCCGTGGCTCCAGCTCTCCAGGAGGTTTCACCCATGACACGAGGGGACGCGTCCCACCACCCGGCACCCGGGCGGCGGGCGGTGCTGCGCGGTTCGCTGGCCGCCTCGGCGGCCCTGGCACTGCCGGGAGCGGCGGCGAGCCCGGTGTTCGCCGCGCCCGCGCAGTCGCTGTCGGGCCGGCCGCGGGCGGGCTGGGGTGTGCAGACCGGCGAGGTGACGGCCGGTTCGGCCCTGGTGTGGGTGCGCTCGGACCGGCCGGCCCGGATGGTGGTGGAGACCGCCGCCACGGAGTCCTTCCGCAACGTCCGGCGCCGGTACGGCCCGCTGCTGGGCCCGGGCACCGACTTCACCGGGACGACGGCGCTGCACGGGCTGCCGCCGGGCCGGCAGGTGCACTACCGGGTGGTGCTGGCCGACCCGGACGACCCGCGCCGCACGGGCGAACCGGTGTACGGCACCTTCCGCACCGCCCCGGCACGGCGCCGGGACGGGGTGCGGTTCCTCTGGTCGGGGGACCTGGCCGGGCAGGGCTGGGGCATCAACCCCGACCGGGGCGGCTACCCGGTCTTCGACGAGATGGCCCGGCTGGACCCGGACTTCTTCCTGTTCAGCGGGGACACCGTCTACGCCGACGGACCGCTGGCGGAGACCGTGGCGCTGCCCGGCGGCGGGACCTGGCGCAACGTCGTCACCGAGGAGAAGGCGAAGGTCGCCGAGACCCTGGCGGAGTACCGGGGCAACTTCCGTTACAACCTGCTGGCCGAGTCGCTGCGCCGCTTCAACGCCCAGGTGCCCTCGGTCGTGCAGTGGGACGACCACGAGGTGACCAACAACTGGTACCCGGGCGAGGTCCTCGCCGACGAGCGTTACACCGAGCGGCGCGTGGACGTGCTGGCGGCCCGGGCCCGGCAGGCCTTCGGCGAGTACTTCCCCCAGTCCTCCCTCCGGCGCGACGGCGCCGGGCGGATCCACCGGGTGGTGCGCCACGGTCCGCTGCTGGACGTGTTCGTGCTGGACATGCGCACCTACCGGAACGCCAACTCCCCCGGGACGCAGACCTCTGACCCGCAGGGTGTGCTGGGCGCCGGGCAACTGGCCTGGCTGAAGCGGGAGCTGGCACGCTCGCGCGCGGTGTGGAAGGTGATCGCCTCGGACATGCCGCTGGGCCTGATCGTCTCCGACGGCACGGACGTCGAGGCGGTGGCGCAGGGCGATCCGGGCGCGCCGCTGGGCCGGGAACTGCAGATCGCCGAGCTGCTGCGGTTCGTCAGGCACCGGCGGATCACCGGCACGGTGTGGCTGACCGCCGACGTGCACCACACCTCGGCCCAGCACTACGCCCCGGAGCGGGCGGCGTTCGGCGACTTCGCGCCGTTCTGGGAGTTCGTCACCGGCCCGCTGAACGCGGGCGCCTTCCCGGCCTCGGCGCTGGACGGCACGTTCGGTCCCGAGCGGGTCTTCGTCAAGGCACCCGAGCGGGGGAACGTCCCGCCGAGCGAGGGCTACCAGTTCTACGGCCAGGTGGACATCGACGGCGACAGCGGCGAGCTGACGGTGCGGCTGCGCGAGGAGGGCGGCGGGGTGCTGTTCACGAAGGTGCTGCGGCCGGGTCTGGTCGGTCAGTAGCGTTCCGGGCGCCTACGCTGGCGCCATGAGCGAGCACGACGGCGGCGGGAACGGCCGCCGGGACGGCGGCGGTGGTCCCGCCCTGACGTACACCGGTGCGGGAGCGACCCGGGAGGGACGCTTCCCGCCCGGCTTCGGGCGGCTGCGGGTGCGCACCCGGCTCGGCTCCGGGACGGCGGTCTTCGAGGCCGCCGCCGAGGCGGTGCTGTCCTGGCGGATGCACCGGGCCATGGGGGTGGAGATCGCCGCGGACGGGCCGCGCGCCGACCCCGGGGTACGCGTGGTGGTGGGTCTGGGCGTGGGGCGGCTGCGGCTGCGCGCCCCGTGCCGGGTGGTGTGGTCCGAGCACGGCGGGCGGCGGGCCGGCTTCGGGTACGGGACGCTGGCGGGACACCCGCAGAGCGGCGAGGAGGCGTTCGTCGTGGAGCGGGCGGACGACGGGACGGTGTGGCTGGAGGTGCGGGCGTTCAGCCGCCCCGGGGTGTGGTGGACGCGGGCCGCCGGCCCGCTGGTCCCGCCGCTCCAGCGGCTGTACGCCCGGTGGTGCGGGGTGACGCTGCGGCGGCTCGCCCGGAAGGGGCGATAGCCTCCCTTTCCTTGCGGAATGTCCTTAACCCGCAGGTCACAGACCGTTCGTGAGCGCGCAACACCGGTCGGCGAGAGTGACGGCATGACTGCATCGTCCACGCATCGGCCGGACCGCTCCCCCGAGCGCCGCGCCTCCCGCCGTGCCCTCCGCCGTGCCCTCGCCCCCGGCGCCCGTTCCCACCACTGGCGGCGGGACCTGGTGGAGCTGGCGGCCCTGTTCACGGCCGTGGCCGTGGCCGACAGCGCCGCGAAGACGGTGGCGCACGGGCCGGACGGTCCCGTCCTGCTGGCCCTGTCGGCCGCCGCGCTGCTGGGCGCCGCGGGCCTGCACCTGTGGTGGGCCAGGCGCCATCCCCACCATCCGCCGCCCGAACCCGGTGAACGCGCGGACGGCGCGGAACGTGGAAAGGGTGTGAAGAAGATCGGTTCCCCCGAGCCCGGCCCGGCGGCCGCCGGGCCCACCGCACCCGTGTCCCCCGGAGCGGAGGCACCGGTGCTGTGGCGGCTGCGCACCACCGTGCGGGAGAAGCCCGGCTCGCTGGCCGCGCTGTGCGCCTCGCTGGCCGGGCACCGGGTGGACGTCATCAGCCTGCAGACCCATCCGCTGGGCGAGGTGACGGTGGACGAGTTCCTGCTGCGCGCGCCCCGGGAACTCGGCCCGGAGGAACTGCGCCGGGCGGCCGCCGCGGCGGGCGGCCGGGACACCTGGCTGGAGCGGGCCGACGCCCACGAACTGGTGGACATCGCCACCCATGTGCTGGGCCTGGCCGCCCGTACCGCACTGGACACCGCGGAGCTCCCGCTCGCCCTGCGGCAGTTGCTCGGCCGCTGCACGATCCGCTCGGTGCCCGCGCGGTCCGGCGCCGCACGGCCGCCCGGGGAGCCGGTCCCGGCCGGGGGCGTACTGGAGGAGACGGTGATGAAGCTGCCCGACCCGCACGGCGGGACGATCGTCGTGGAACGACCCTGCCTGCCCTTCACCCCCACCGAGTTCGCCAGGGCACGCGCCCTGGTCGAGCTGGACGCCCGGCTGGACACGGTCCCCGCCACCGAGGGCGCGGGAACGAGGACGCCGCGCCGCCGCGAACGGCTCACGCTCCCGGAGGGGAACGAGATCACCGTGCGGCGGGCGGACAGCCGCGATCTGGAGGCCGCCCGCGCGCTGCACCGGCGGTGCTCCGAACGGACGCTGTCCTCCCGCTACCACGGTCCGGTACGGGACGCCGACCGCTACCTGGACCATCTGCTCAGCCCGCGTTTCGGCCGCACCCTGGCCGCCGAGACGGCCTCGGGCAAGCTGGTGGCGCTCGGCCATCTGCTGTGGGACGGCGACGAGACCGAGGTGGCCCTCCTCGTCGAGGACGTCTGGCAGCGCCGCGGCATCGGCACCGAACTGCTGCACCGCCTGGTGGCGATGGCCGCCGAGGCGCGCGGCGAGAGCGTCTACGCCGTGACGAAGGCGGCCAACACCGGGATGGTCTCGGCGATGCGCGGGCTGGGACTGCCGCTGGACTACCAGGTCGAGGAGGGCACCCTGGTGATCACCGCCCGGCTCGCTCCGGTTCCCGCCGCCGCGGAGCCGACGAGCGGGCACTGAGTTCCCCGTCGCCGGTCGCCTCACCGGCGCCGCTCCCGGCGCTGTCCGCCTCACCGGCGCCCGCCGAGGCGCGTTCCCCCGTGCCGCGGCGGGCGCCGAGCGCGGTGTCGAGGTCGTGCCACAGGTCCTCGGCGTCCTCCAGGCCGACCGACATGCGCAGCAGCTTCTCACCGATGCCGCCGGCCCGGCGGTCGGCCGGGCCGACGACCCGGTGGCTGATGGATCCGGGGTGCTGGATGAGGGTGTCCACGCTGCCGAGGCTGACCGCCGGGGTGATCAGCCGCACCCCCGCGATCACCTCGTGCGGATCCCCGTGCACCTCGAAGGAGACCATCGCACCGCCGATCCGGGGGTAGTGGACGCGGGCGACCCGGGGGTCGTCCGCCAGCCGCCGGGCCAGTTCGGCGGCCGTGGCGGACTGCGCCCGCATCCGCACCGGCAGGGTGGCCAGGCCGCGCAGGAGCAGATAGCCCGCCAGCGGGTGCAGTACGCCGCCGGTGGCGAAGCGCACCTTCCGCAGTTCCCGGGCCGTCTCCTCGTCGCAGGCGACGACGCCGCCGAGGACGTCGCCGTGGCCGCCCAGGTACTTGGTGGCGCTGTGCAGCACGAACCGCGCGCCGTGCTCGGCGGGACGCTGCAGCACCGGGGTGGCGAAGGTGTTGTCGGCCAGCAGCGGCGCCGGGCCGCAGGATTCCGCCACGGCCCTCAGATCGATTTCGGCCAGAGTGGGGTTGGCCGGGGTCTCCACCACCACCAGACCGGTGTCGGGGCGGAGGGCGGCGGCGATCCCGGCCGGGTCCGTCCAGGTCACCTCGGTGCCCAGCAGCCCGCCGCCGAGCAGGTGGTCGCTGCATCCGTACAGCGGGCGCACCGCCACGACATGCCGCAGTCCCCGGGCGGCACGGGCCAGCACCACGGCGGTCAGGGCCGCCATGCCGCTGGCGAAGGCGACGGCCGCCCCGGTGCCCTCCAGCCGGGCCAGCGCCCGCTCGAAGCGCGCCACGGTGGGGTTGTCCAGCCGGGCGTACACCGGCGGGCCCGGCGGCAGGGCGCCGGTGGCGGCGAACTCGTCCAGCCGGGCGGCCTCCGCGCGGCTGTCGTGGGACGGGTAGGTGGTGGACAGGTCCAGGGGAGCGGCGTGCAGGCCCAGGGCTGCGAGGTCCTCGCGCCCGGCGTGCACGGCCTCGGTGTCCGGCGAACGGTGTGGGGTCGCGGACGAGACGTCCATGCCTTCCAGCTGAGTCATACGGGAATCCTGGGCATCGCCCGGGATTCGACGACGGAAGGCCGTGTTATGTTCGGCGAATGCCGGAATCCGTCGTACTCGATCCGGTGGACCTGGAGATCCTGCGGCTGCTGCAGAACGACGCCCGGACCACGTACCGCGATCTCGCCGCCGCCGTCGGCGTGGCCCCGTCGACCTGCCTGGACCGGGTGGCGCGGCTGCGCCGCGGCGGAGTGATCCTCGGCCACGCCCTGCGACTGGATCCGGCCAGACTCGGAAGGCCCCTCGAAGCCCTGCTGTCGGTCCAGGTGCGGCCCCACCGCAGGGAACTGGTCGGTCCGTTCGTGGAGCGGATCAGGGCTCTGCCGGAGGCCCGGGCACTGTTCCATCTGACCGGCCCCGACGACTACCTGGTCCATGTGGCGGTGGCCGGGACCGCAGATCTCCAGCGGCTGGTGCTGGACGAGTTCACCTCGCGCCGGGAGGTGGCCCGGGTCGAGACGCGTCTGGTCTTCCAGCAGTGGACGTGCGGTCCGTTGCTGCCCCCGGCCCCGCCGCGGTGAGCCGCGGCGGTCCGCGGTGACCGGTGCGCGTCGCCGCGGACCGGCCACCGGTGACGCGGCGGGCGGTGCCGTACGAGGATGTGGCCCATGTCCGATGCCACGAAGAACGCGCCCCTGCCCCGCCAGGTCGCCGACGCGTACGTCGACGCCCTCGTCGAAATCGACCCCGTCCTCGGCACCCACCTCGGTCTTCCCGGGAGCGCGGAACGGCTGCCCGACCTCTCCCCGGCCGGCCTGCGGGCCAGGGCCCACCTGGCCCGCACCGCCCTGGAGCGGCTCGCGGAGGCCGAGCGGCGCCCCGGTGGCGACAGCGCGGCCGAACGGCGCTGCGCACGCCTGCTGCGGGAGCGGCTGACCGCCGAACTCGACGTGCACGACGCGGGCGAGGAACTGCGCGCGGTCGGCAACCTCATCTCCCCGCTGCACTCCGTGCGCAACGTCTTCACCATGATGCCCCTCGGGAGCGAGGAGGACTGGGCGGCCCTCGCCCGGCGGCTGAGCGCCGTCCCGGCGGCGCTGGAGGGCTATCGCGCCGCACTGGCGGAGGGCCTGCGCGGCGGGCTCCCGGCCGGTCCCCGGCAGGTCGCCACGGTGATCGGACAGCTGGGCGAGTGGACCGGCGCGGACGGCGGGGAGAGCTGGTTCGCCGGTCTGGTCTCCGGCGGGCCCGGCGCCCTGCGCGCCGAGCTGGACAAGGGGGCCGCCGAGGCCGCCGGCGCCATGGCGGCCCTGCGCGACTGGCTGCGCGGCACCTACGCCCCCGCCGTCGCCGACGCCCCGGACACCGTGGGCCGCGAGCGGTACCGGCTCTGGTCGCGCTACTGGAACGGCACCGCCCTGGACCTGGAGGAGGCGTACGCGTACGGCTGGGAGGAGTACCACGGCGTCCACGCCCGGATGCGGGCCGAGGCCGACAAGGTGCTGCCCGGCGCCACGACTCCCTGGGAGGCGCTGCGCCACCTCGACGACCACGGCAGGGCGGTCGAGGGGGTGGCGGAAGTCCGGGCATGGCTCCAGGACCTGATGGACGAGGCGATCGACGGACTGGACGGCACGCACTTCGAGCTGGCCGGGCCGATCCGGCGCGTCGAGGCCATGATCGCTCCGCCCGGCAGCGCCGCCGCGCCCTACTACACCACGCCGTCACTGGACTTCTCCCGGCCGGGCCGCACCTGGCTGCCGACGGCGGGCCGGACCCGTTTCCCCGTCTACGACCTGGTCACCACCTGGTACCACGAGGGGGTGCCCGGCCACCATCTCCAGCTCGCCCAGTGGGTGTACGTCGCCGACCGGCTCTCGCGCTACCAGACGACGGTCGGCATGGTCAGCGCCAACGCCGAGGGCTGGGCGCTGTACGCGGAACGGCTCATGGACGAGCTGGGCTTCCTGGACAGTCCCGAGCTGCGGCTGGGCTATCTGGACGCGCAGATGATGCGCTCCCTGCGGGTCGTCGTGGACATCGGCATGCATCTGGGGCTGGAGATCCCGGGCCACTCCCCCTTCCGCCCCGGGGAGCGGTGGACCCCGGAGCTGGCCCTGGAGTTCTTCGGTGCGCACTCCGGACGTCCGGCCGACTTCGTGGCGAGCGAACTGGTCCGGTATCTGGGCCTCCCCGGCCAGGCCATCGGCTACAAGCTGGGCGAACGCGCCTGGCTGGCGGGCCGCGCGGCGGCCCGTGCCGCGCACGGCGACGCCTTCGACGCCAAACGGTGGCACATGGCGGCGCTGTCGCTGGGATCGCTGGGTCTGGACGACCTGGTGGCGGAGCTCTCCGCGCTCTGAACGGGCCGGGGCTGCCCGGCTCCGCGTGTGGTCCTCGTAGGGGCGCGCAGCCTGATTCGCGCGCCCCTACGAGACGGACTTCCTTCCGGTCGTCGCTCCCAGAACACCGGCCGCGTACTCCGCACGATCCCCATCACACGTTCGCGGGAAGCCCTCGGAACCCATCACACCGCCTCCGCGTTCACCCGGCGTTGCCGCCACGTTTCCCGCACGTTGCGGTCGTACAGAACGAATTTCCCACAAGCAGGACACCAGCATAATCCGTAGGCACATACCGAAACGTGCCGGACTCATACCAGACAGTCACCGAGGTGGCGGCAACCTGGCCGTTTTCCCTCCCCCGCCTTCCTCGGCCCCCTACGCTGTCGTGGCACGCGAACCGTGATCCTCAGGTCAGCCCTCCACGCACCGGCTTGACCGTTTCTTCCCGCAACGACGCGTCCGCGAGGAAAGCCGATGACCGATATAACGACCGTGGCGAGCCTGCTCGGCTCGGGCCTGGGTGTGGCCCTCACACCAGTGGCGGTGCGTCAGGCCCGACGTATCCGTGAGCTGCGGACGCAGTTGTCCGGCGCCCGCTCGGGCATCCGCGCCCGGGACGCCGAACTGGCCCGGCTGGCCGGGGTGAGCCTGCCGGCGGCCGTCCAGTCCGTCGGCGACCGCCGGCCCGTCCCGGCCTCCCCGCCGGTGGACGCCGAACTGGCCGGAACGCCGTTCGCCCACCACCTCCACGAGCTGCGGACCCTGGTCGTACGAGCCCTCACCGACGCCGAGGGGCGTACCGCCCAGATGACCCAGACGACGCTGCTGTCCGTGGCCCGCACGCTCCAGGCACTGGCCAACAAGCAGCAGATGGCCGTCACCGACATGCTGGCCAGGCACGACTCGCCCCAGGTGCTGGGGGACCTGCAGGTGGTCGACCACGCCACCGCCCAGATCCTGCGGCGTGCCCAGGCGATCACCGTGGTCTGCGGCTCCTACCCGGGGCGGCAGCACAACGCCACCCCGCTGAGCGACGTGGTGCGGGGCGCGGTCAGCCGCATCCTGGACTTCCGGCGCGTCAAGGTCTTCCACGACGAGGGCGAACGCGCCGTCGTCGGGCGGGCCGTGGAGGGGCTGGTGCTCGCCCTCGCCGAACTGCTGGAGAACGCCACCCGCTACTCGCATCCGGACACCCAGGTGCTGGTGCAGTTCGAGCGCGCGCACAACGGCCTGTCCGTCGTCGTGGACGACAAGGGCGTGGGCCTGCAGCCGGGCGAGCGGGAGCGGGCCACCCGGCTGCTGTCCGGCGAGGGGCCCGTCACCATCACCCGGCTGGGCGACCCGCCGAAGTTCGGCTTCGCGGTGATCGGACTGCTCAGCGCCCGGTACGGATTCGAGGTGTCGGTGACCAAGTCCCCCTACAGCGGGGTACGGGCCGTGACCTTCCTGCCCAGCACGCTGCTCACCGACAGCGTGCCCACCCAGCCGGTGGCCCTGTTCGGCGCGGCCGGCGCGGCCGGCCCCGCCCCGGGCGGCGCGTCCGGTGCCGCCGGTCCGGCGACGGCGGCGGGGGCGAAGACCGCGGGCGGGCTGCCCAAGCGGCGGCGGTACACGTCGGAGGCGTCCGCCGCGGCACCGGCCTCCACACCGGCCGATCCGGCCGGCCCCTCCGACGGGGAAACCGCCACCGGCCGCTCACCGCGGCAGTCCGCGGCCACGCTGGGCGGCTTCGCCCGTGCGGCACGGGCCGCCCAGCGCACCACGCCGACGTCCGGAGAACCCGAGGGGGAGAACAAGCCATGATCTTCGACAACGAGAAACTCGCCTGGATGCTGGCCCAGCTCATGGACCAGCCGGACGTCTACGACGCCCTGCTGGTGTCGGGAGACGGCCTGGTCCGGGCGTGTACTCCGGGGCTGGACCGGGACACCGCGGAGCAGATGGCCGCGGCACTGGCCGGAGTGCAGGCCACCTCCAGCGCCAGCGCGCGGCTGTGCCGGTCCGACCCCGGTTCCTGGGAGCAGAGCCTGACGCAGTTCCGCGACGGATACGTCCTCACCATCCGGGCGGGCGACGGCAGTTTCCTCACCGCGGCGACCTCCGGCACGGCGGACGTGGAGGCGATCAGCTTCCGGATGCACCAGTTGGTGGCCCAGCTCGGCGGGCAGATGACCAGCGAGCCCCGCCACGACGCCGGCGGACCGACATGACACCCCGCCGCGTACGCATGGACCTGGTCCGCCCCTACGTCATCACCGGCGGCCGCCACGAGCCCAGCCGCAACACCCACGCCCTGGACCTGGTCACCCTGGTCACCGCCACCGGCGACCGCCCCGTGGCGGAACTGGAGCCGGAGCAGCAGCGGATGGTCCGGGTGTGCCAGGGCGGCTATCTGTCGGTCGCGGAGGTCGCCGGCCATGTGCGGCTGCCCGTGGCGGTCACCACGATCCTGCTGGCGGACCTGATCGACAGCGGCCATGTGGTCGCGCGCAGGCCCCCGCCGGCGGCCCAGCCCACCGATCTCGACGTCCTGGAGAAGGTCCTGGATGGCCTCAACAACATCCTCTGACAGGTCCGCCGACAGCGGGATCTACGTGCGCGACACTGTCGAGACCACCGCGAAACTGCTGATCGTCGGACCGTTCGGGGTCGGCAAGACCACCCTGATAGGCACCGTCAGCGAGATCGAGCCACTGCGGACCGAGGAGGTCATGACACAGGCCGGCGCGCTGGTGGACGATCTGAGGGGCGTCGAGGACAAGCGGACCACCACCGTCGCGATGGACTTCGGCCGGCTCACCCTCTCCCCGGACCTGGTGCTGTACCTGTTCGGCGCTCCCGGCCAGCGGCGTTTCAACCAGGTGGCACCGGTGTGGCAGCAGCTGGTCCGCGGCGCCTACGGCGCCCTGGTACTGGCCGACACCCGCCGACTGGACGCCTCCTTCGACGCGATGGAGATGGTCGAGCGGCACGGCCTGCCGTACGCGGTCGCCCTCAACTCCTTCCCCGACGCCCCGCACTTCCCGGACGACGAACTCCGCGAGGCACTCGACCTGAAACCCGGGACCCCCTTGGTCAGCTGCGACGCGCGGGACCGCACCTCGGCCGCACGGGCGCTGATCGCCCTGGTCGGACACGTCCACACCTACTACCAGGAGCACCTTCCGTGACAACCCCGTCCCCCGGCCCGGACACCGCTCCCCCGCCGGGCTGCCCGGCGCACTCGGCCCCGGGCGGCACTCCCGGCTCCGGCAGCGGCCTGCCCGCCCTGTACGGGCCCGGCTTCGCCGCCGACCCGGACGCCCTCTACGCCAGGCTCCGCCCCCAGGGCCCGGCCCACTGGGTGGAACTCGCCCCCGGTGTGCCCGCCGTCGTGGTCACCGACTACGCCGCGGCCCTGGAGGTGCTGCGCAGCTCGCAGTTCAGCAAGGACGCCCGCCGCTGGACCGCCCTGATGGAGGGGCGGATCCCCATGGACAACGAGGTCGTCCCCATGATGGGTTTCCGGCCCAGCCTGCTGTTCGCCGACGGCGACCGGCATCTGCGGCTGCGCAAGACCGTCGACGACGCGCTGGCCCGGGTCGACTCCTACCGGGTGCGCTCCTACGTGCGGCGCGGGGCGGGCCGGCTGATCGGCGAGTTCGGCCCGATGGGCAGGGCGGAGCTGGTGAGCCAGTACTCCCACCGCATCCCGCCGCTGGTGTTCACCCAGCTGTTCGGCTGCTCCGACGAGCAGACGGAGCGCATGGCCCGGGCCTGCGCGCAGATGATCGCCGCCGAACCCGCCACCGCCCAACGGGGCAGCGAGGACCTGGCCCGCTGCCTGGCCGGGCTGATCGCCGACAAGCGCCGTTCCCCCGGCGCCGACCTGACCTCCTGGCTGCTGCACCATCCGCTGCGGCTGTCGGACGAGGAGATGCTCCACCAGCTGGTGGTCCTCATCGGTGCGGGCACCGTGCCGCAGTCCGCCTGGATATCCAGCGCGATCATGCTGCTGCTGACCGACGACCGGTTCGCCGGTGATCT
The DNA here is from genome assembly GCF_002794255.1 of Streptomyces carminius. Lineage (GTDB taxonomy): Bacteria > Actinomycetota > Actinomycetes > Streptomycetales > Streptomycetaceae > Streptomyces > Streptomyces carminius. The sequence goes on along the minus strand of NZ_PGGW01000038.1, from coordinate 132,623 downwards.
CTCCGGCGGCAGCCTCACCGTCTCCGACGCGCTCAACGAGGTCCTGTGGAAGCGGTCGCCGATGGCGAACTTCTGCTTCCACTACGCGACGAACGAGTACGACCTGCGCGACGACTCCGGCGCGGGGCTGCTGATCCCCCCGGGAGTCCCGGTGCTCATCAGCCACGAGGCGGTCAACTCCCACGCCGTCCGGGGCACGGCCGGCGACCGCCGCTCCAACCACGCCCATCTGGCCTTCGGCGGGGGGCCGCACGTGTGCCCCGCCCAGGGGCTGTCGGAAATCATCGCCGATGTGGCGATCGAGACGCTGCTCGACGTACTGCCCGACATGGAACTGGCCGTGCCGGCAGGGGATCTGGTCTGGCGGCCGGGACCCTTTCACCGTAGCCTTGCCGCGCTGCCTGTGATCTTCCCGGCACTCTCCGCATCCGAACCCGTACCCGAGTCCGTGCCCGAACCCGGGCCCGCGAGCACGCCCGTCCAGACATCCGCCGCGTCCGAACAGACCTCCGGAGGCCAGTCATGGAACCACTCGACGTCCCCGTCCTCGATCCCACCGGCCGTGACCGTCCCGGAGAGGCGGCCGGACTCCGTTCCCGGGGGCCGGCGACGCCGGTGGAGCTCCCCGGTGGCGTGGTTGCGTGGTCGGTGACCGCTCACGAGTACATCAAGCGGCTGGCCGGGGACCGCCGGGTCTCCCGGGACGCCCGGCGCCACTGGCCGGAGCTGGAGCGAATACCCCAGGACTGGGCCCTCAACGTGTGGGTGCGGGTGGAGAGCGCTTTCACCAGCTACGGCGCCGAGCACCGCCGCCTGCGCAACCTGATCGCCCCGTCCTTCACCCCCCGCCGCACCGAGGCGCTGCGCCCCCGCGTCCAGGAGATCGTCGACGACCTGATCACCGGACTGGAGAGCGCCGATCCGGGCGAACCGGTGGACCTGCGCGCCCGGTTCGCCTACGTCATCCCCAACGAGGTGATATGCGAGCTGTTCGGCGTCCCGGCCGACATGCGCCCCTGGACCCGCCGGGTCATGGACGCCGTGCTGAACACCGAGGCCTCCCCCGAACAGGCCCGCGCCGACTACGCCGAGATGTGGGCCTGCATGCGGGCGCTGGCCGACATCAAGCGCGCCCGGCCGGGCGAGGACATGACCAGTGAGCTCATCGCCGCCCGCGACGGCGACTTCCGGCTCGACGAGCACCAGCTGATCAGCACGCTCGTCCTGATGATCGGGGCCGGCAGCGAGACCGCCGTCAACCTCATCGCCGAGGCCGTACGCTCCCTGCTCGCGCTCCCCGAACAGCTCGCCCTGGTCCGGTCCGGCCAGGCCGGCTGGGACGACGTGATCGAGGAGACCCTGCGCGCCCATGCTCCGATCATGCACATGCCGCTGCGGTACGCGGTGGAGGACATCGACCTGGACGGCGTGACGATCCGCAAGGGCGACGCCATCATCCTCGGCTTCGGTGCCGCCGGCCGTGATCCGGCGCTGTACGGGGAGAGCGCCGACACCTTCGACCTCACCCGGACCGAGCGGGAGCACCTGGCCTTCGGCCACGGCGTGCACTACTGCCTGGGCGCGCCGCTGGCCCGGCTGGAGGCCGCCATAGCGCTGCCGGCCCTGTTCGACCGCTTCCCCGAGATGCGGCTGGCCGTCGCCCCCGAGGAGCTGGTCCCCCAGCCGTCGTTCATCGCCAACGGGCACCGGGAGCTGCCGGTGCACCTCAAGCCGGTCTCGTAAATACATCCGTCCGTCCGCCGGGACCGGACGCGTCCCGGCGAACGGACGGGCCGTCAGCGGGTGAACCCGCCCTCGGAGTCGATGACCTGTCCGGTGATCCAGGCCGCCTCGTCGGTGACGAGCCAGGCCACCAGCCGCGCGGGGTCGTCCGGCTGTCCCCACCGTCCGCCGGGGAACATGGCCGCGACGGCCGCGTGCTCCTCGCCGGTGAGGTAGCCGGTGTCCACCGGACCGGGGTTGACCGTGTTCACGGTGACGCCACGAGGGGCGAGGGCGGTGGCCAGGGAGCGGGTGACGGAGGCCAGCGCCCCCTTGCTCAGGGCGTAGGCCAGTTCGCCCGGCATACCGCCGCCCCGGTCCTGGCCCGAGGTCATCATGACCACCCGGCCGCCCTCCCGCGCCGCCTGCCGGCGCCGGGCGTACGCCTGGACCAGCAGCACCGTGGAGCGGGTGTTGACCGCCCAGTGGGCGTCCAGCATGTCCGCGTCGATCTCGTCCAGCGGGCCGTCCTCGCCGCTGAGGGCGTGGTTGGCGACCAGGATGTCGAGTCGCCCGCCGAGGGCCTCGGCGGCCGCCTCGACCAACCGCGCCGGAGCGCCGGGGGCGGTGAGGTCGGCGGGGCCGTGGGCGACGGCCGCGCCGTCGGCCGCGAGCGGCCGCAGTCCGGCGGCGAGCGCCCCGGGGCCGCCCGGGTCGGCGCCCCAGGGCTTGGCGGCGTCGTGGGGGACGTGGTGGTGGAGGTAGACACCGGCGCCGTACGCGACGAGCCGGCGGGCGATCGCCCAGCCGATTCCGGCCCGGCGGCTCGCCCCGGTCACCAGGGCGGTACGGCCGCGCAGCGGCAGCGGGTCGCGGTGCGGGGTGCCGGGGGTGTGCGGGGTGCCGGGACTCATGGCATCCGATGATCGCGGCGGGCCACACCGGCCGTCACCCGGTTTTCCTCCGGGTACCGTCTGCCCGGCGCACCCGGCGTCCCTCACCCGGCCGCCGGTCCCCGGTGCCGGACGGCCGACCCGGTGCGGGTCTTGACCACCTCCAGCTGGACGGGAACGCGCTGCCGCAGGTCGGGGACATGACTGACGATGCCGACGCTGCGGTCGCGCTCGCGCAGGGAGTCCAGTACGTCCAGCACCTCGTCGAGGGTCTGGTCGTCCAGGCTGCCGAACCCCTCGTCGATGAAGAGGGTGTCCAGCCGCAGCCCGCCCGCCTCCTCGGTGACGACGTCGGCCAGGCCCAGGGCGAGGGCGAGGGAGGCGAAGAAGGTCTCACCGCCGGAGAGGGTGGCGGTGTCGCGCTCCCGGCCCGTCCAGGCGTCGATGACGTGCAGTCCCAGACCGGAGCGGCCCCGCCCGGGGCCGCGCGCGTCGGAGTGGACCAGGGTGTAGCGGCCGCCGGACATGTACGCCAGCCGGGCACCGGCCGCGGCGGCCACCTGCTCCAGCCTGGCGGCCAGGACGTAGGACTCCAGACGCATCCGGTGCTCGTTCTCCGTGGACGTCCCGGCCGCCAGGCCCGCCAGACGGGCCACCCGGTCGTACTCCTCGCGCAGCGGGGCCAGCCGGCGGGCGTCGGCCAGGGCGTCGGCGGACAGGCCGTCGAGTTCGGCGCACCGCCGGTCTGCCTCGGCGTGGGCGGCGGAGGCGGCGTTCAGCCGGGCGACGGCCTCCTTCAGCGCTGTCTCGGCCCCGGTGAGGCGATCGGGCGGCAGTTCGGCGGCGTCGGCCAGTTCGGGGTCGGCGAGCTCGGCCGCCACGGCCGCCTCCTCGGCCTGCCACTCGTCGAGGCGGTGCTGCAGCGCGCGTTGCTCCAGCTCGGCGAGCCGGGCGCCGGCGGCGGCCCGCGGGGTGTCGAACCCGGCGCGCCAGACGGCGTCCGCCAGCCGCGCGTCGGCGTCCTTGAGCCGCCGCGCGGCGGTCTCGGCGGCGCCGGCGGCCTCGGCGGCGGCGGCCAGCAGTGCGGCGCGGTGTTCCAGTTCGGCGGCGCGGTGTGCCACGGAGGGTGCCGTGCCCCGGGCCCGGGCCACCTGCCGCGCCAGTTCCGTGTGTTCCCGCAGCAGTGCCTCGCGGGTGGAGGTGCGGGCGGCCGCCCGGCGCCCGGCGTCCTGCCGGGCGGTCCGGCGGCTGTCGTGCTCGCGCAGCAGCCGGTCGAAGGCCGCGCGGGCGTCGGCCGCGCCGGCCGCGGTACGGCGGGCGGCCGTGTGCTCCGTCTCCAGGGCGGCCGCCTCGTCGGCGAGTTCGGCGGCGGAGGTCTCCCCCGCCTCCGCCGCGGCCGCCGTCAGCCGCTCCCGCAGGGAGTCCAGCCGCCGCTCGGCCCGCCGGTGCGCCTCCTCGGCCTCCCGGTGGCGGTCCAGGGCCGCCTCCTCCGCCCGCCGGTCCACGTGCCGCGCGCCGGGCCGGGCCGGCTCGGGGTGCTCGGGCGAGCCGCAGACCATGCACGGTGCGCCGTCGCTCAGCTCGGCGGCGAGTTCGGCGGCGATGCCGTCCAGCCGCCGTGCCCTGACGTCCAGCCACTCCTGTTTGGCGGCCAGTGCCCGCTCGTGCGTCTCAGTCAGCTCGGCCCGGGCTCCGCTCTCCTCGGCGGTGAGGGCGTCGCGATGGCGGGCGGCCGCCAGCTTCCGCCGGAGTGTGTCGAGCCGCCGGGCGAGCCGTTCGGCCTGGGACGCGGCCTCCGCGGCGGCCTCGACGCGCCGCTGGTGGGCGTCGCGGGTGGTCTCCCAGTCCGCCAGCCACTCGTCCGCCTCCCGCAGCAGTTCCTCGTCCGCGCCCGACTCGCTCTCCAGCCGGGCGAGTTCGGCGGTGAGACGGGTGGCGCGCTCCTCGGCCTGCCGGGCGGCCTCCAGGGTGCCCAGCTCCCGGCGGACGGCACGTTCGAGTCCGGCGAGCCGCTCCGCGGGGGCCTGGGCGTCCGCGGCGGGCAGCAGGCCGCGGGCGGCCTCCTCGGCGAGCGCCGTGCGGCGGCGCTCGTCCTCGGCCCGTTCCCGGGCGTCGAGGACGGGGGCCACCACCTCGGCGGCGCGGGCCCGCTCCAGCCGCGCGCGGTCGCGGCGGTGCTCCTCCTCCCCCGCGGCCAGGGCGGCGGCGCGCTGCCGGGCGGCGGCGTACCGGCGCCGGCGGCGGTCCAGCTCCCGGGCCTCCTCCAGCCGCCGCCCGGCGGCGGCATGGGCCTCCTGCGCGGCCCGGAGCGCCGCCGCGGCGATGTCCCGCCGCTCCCGGGCGGTGGAGCGGGCCAGGGCCGCCCACTCCAGCACGGCACCGGCCAGGCCCGGATCGCCCGGCGCGAGGCCGTCCAGCGGTGTCCCGCCGGGTCCGGGACCGCCCCCGGCGGCCTGCCGCATGCGCTGGCCCAGCACGAGCAGCCGCTCGTCACCGCCGCGCACCCGGTGCTGCGCGGCGGTGCGCAGTTCCGCCAGGTGCTGCTCGACGGCGGCGAAGCGGTGGGTGTCGAAGAGGCGGCCCAGCAGTCTGGCCCGGTCCTCCGCGCCGGCCCGCAGGAAGCGGGCGAACTCGCCCTGGGGCAGCAGGACCACCTGGCAGAACTGCTCGCGGCTCATGCCCAGCAGTTGGGCGAGTTCCTCGCCGATCTCCTGGTGGGAGCGGCTGAGCGCCTTCCAGGTGCCGGTGGCGGCGTCGTACTCGCGCAGCCAGGACTGGGCCTTGTCGGTGGTCAGGCCGGTGCCGCGCTTCTTGGGGCGCCGCTGCTCGGGCTGCCGGGTGACCTCCAGCCGCCGGCCGCCGACGGTGAGGTCGAGGACCACCTCGGTACGGGTGCCGGGGTCGGCGTGGTCGCTGCGCAGCCGGGCCGGTCCGGAGGTCTGGCGGGCGCCGGGCACCCCGCCGTACAGGGCGTAGCAGACGGCGTCCAGCACCGAGGTCTTGCCCGCACCGGTCGGTCCGTGCAGCAGGAACAGGCCGGCCGCGGACAACGCGTCGAAGTCGATCGTCTGGGTGCCGCCGAACGGGCCGAAGGCGGTGACGGCGAGGCGGTGCAGTCTCATCGGGGGGCCTCCGTGCGGGCCGCTTCGGCGCGTACGGCGTCCAGGGCACCGCCCAGCAGGGCGCTTTCGTGCTCGTCGGGCCCGGCACCGCCCCGCACGTGGGCGACGAAGCCCTCCAGGATCTCTTGGTCGGTGCGGTCGCGCAGCCGCCGCCCGTAGGAGACGGAAGCGTCCTCGGGCGGCCGCTCGGGGTCCAGGACGAGGGTGAGGACGTGGGGGAAGCGGGCGGTGAGGGCGGCCATCGGCTCGCGCGGGCGGACCGGATCGGTGAGGGTGGCCTCCACCCACGCCTGCTCGTGGCGCTCCAGACCGGGGTCGGCGAGCAGGTCCGCCAGCCGGCCGCGGACACGGGCCAGCGGGCGGGGCACCGGGCAGTCGGTCCGCTCGGCGCTCACCTCGCCGCCGGGCCCGAGGTCGACCAGCCACATCGACTTGCGGTGGCGGGCCTCCGAGAAGGAGTAGGCCAGCGGGGAGCCGGAGTAGCGGATCCGCCCGGTGAGCGTCTGGCAGCCGTGCAGATGGCCCAGGGCCACGTAGTCCACCCCGTCGAAGACGGCGGCCGGGACGGAGGCGACCCCGCCGACGGTGATGTCCCGTTCGCTGTCGGACGCCTCGCCCCCGGTGACGAAGGCGTGGGCCAGGACGACCGAGCGGGTGCCCGCCGGGCGGGCGGCCAGATCGGCGCGCACCCGGTCCATGGCGGCGCCCAGCACCGCGGCGTGTCCGGCCCGCTCCACCCCGAGGACGTCCTTGACCAGAGCCGGTTCCAGGTAGGGCAGGCCGTAGAAGGCGACCTCGCCGTGGGCGTCGGCCAGGACCACGGGGGTGCCGCAGCCGGCGGGGTCGGTGCGCAGGTGGACACCCGCCCGGCCGATGAGCCCGGCGCCCACGCCCAGGCGGCGGGCCGAGTCGTGGTTGCCGGAGATCATGACGGTCGGCACGCCGAGGTCCGCGAGGCGGTGCAGGGCCTCGTCGAAGAGTTCGACGGCGGCGAGCGGCGGCACCGCCCGGTCGTAGACGTCGCCGGCGACGAGCACCGCGTCGACGCCCTCGGCGCGCACCGTCTCCACCAGATGGTCGACGAAGGCCGCCTGGGCGGACAGCAGGTTCACCCGGTGGAAGCTCCGTCCCAGGTGCCAGTCCGAGGTGTGCAGCAGTCTCAACGGCCCGCTCCGTCCCGCACGTGTCCCCTCTCCCCGCCCCTGTCGGTCAAGATCTGGATTGTGGCACGGTTCGTCCGCCGGCATGCCCCTCGCGGGGGAATCCGCCGGAGTTCCCGGTCCTTGGGCGGTCCGCCCGGTGGGCCGCCGGTCAGCGCCCCCGGCAGTCGACGTACCGGATCCGCTCCGTGGCGCCCTCGGCGAAGTCCTCCTGGCCGTGGTTGGCCAGCAGGCACATGTCGTAGCGGGCGGCCGGTCCCCCGCCGTCCCCGGCGGGCCGGTAGGTGTGCTTCCCCGAGAGCTGGCAGGAGTCGTAGCGCACCAGCGGGCCGGGCCCGGTGGGGCGGTAGCGGTGCGGACGGGAGCCGGGCGCGAAGTCCTTGAAGGCGTGGGCGGTGTCGTCGCAGTCGTTGAAGTGCACCGTGCCGCTCTCCCAGGCGCAGTCGATCACCAAGGTGTCCGGGCCGCGCACCTCGAAGCGGATGTCCTCGGCGTGGAAGCGCTGCACGGAGCCGTGGTGGTCGGCGCGCGGGAAGCGGAAGAAGGTGCTGGTGCGGCCGTACTCCCCGGACTCCCCGGACTCCCCGGGCCCTCCCGTCCGCTCCGGACGGCGGCCGGTGACGATGTAGGAGCCGCCCCGGCAGGTGACGGAGCCGCCGTAGGGGAACTCCAGGAAGTTTCCCCACTCGTACTCCACCTTCATGTCGTTGAACCAGTAGTTGAGGAACTGGTCCTGCTGCCCGGGGTCCCGCGACCGCTGTGACAGCCCGGAGTACAGGAACGCCCGGCGCCAGGCGCCGCCCACCCGGCAGGCCTCCCAGCGCATCTCGGAGTTGGTGTTGCTGCCGTCGAGCGCGAGCCCGTAGGTCCACTCCCCCAGCCACTCGCAGTCGGTGAACCGGTAGTCCTGGGCCTGCCCGGTGGAGTACGAGTAGAAGAACGAGGCGCCGGGAGTGCCGGAGCGGAACCCGAGGTGCTCGAACACGATGTTCGCCCAGGCGTCCTCGTTGCGGCACAGATAGGAGTCCGCGGCCCGGCGGGGTGCGAACAGGAGCTGTGTCATGCGCTTGCCCGCGCCCCGGAACCGCAGGCCGTTGGCCTTCGGCCGGCCGCCGGCCGCGCCGATCAGCGCGTCCGGCTCGCGAATGAGGTAGACGCCCGCCGGTATGTCGACGACGGTGCGGCCGGTGCCGTTCCACACCCGGTCGACGGCGTGCCGGTAGGCGCGGACGAAGGCCCGGCTGTCGTCGGTCCGGCCGTCGCCCCGGGCGCCGAAGTCGGCGACGACGTCGACGGTGTCCTTCCCCTTGGGCCTGCGGCCGCCGACGGACAGGGTGCGGGCCTCGTCCGCCGCGGAGTCCGCCGCGTCCGCGGTACCCGCCGTCTCGCAGCCCGCGAGGCCGGCCGTCAGCGCGGCGGCCGTACCCGCCGTGCCCGCCGTCAGCACCGCGCGGCGGCTGGTGGTACCGGTCCGCCGTAAGGAGTCGCCTGCCATGATGATGCTCCTTCGAGAAGTCCGTGGTGCGGGTGCGTCGAGTGGGGGGAAAGTGAGCCGGTTCGGTTACGCGGTGGAGCGGTTGTCGGCTGCGCAGAAATCAGCCAGGGGGGTGTCGCTGTACTCGCGGTACGTCAACCGGCCGGCGGGCCGGTTACTGGCCGCGGCCGCCTACGCCGCGCGCCTGACGCCCAACCAGGTCACCCTGGCGAGCGCGGTCTCCACGTTCACCGGGATCGGGCTGATCGCCGCCCTGCCGCCGTCGCACGCCCTGGCGGCCGGGGTGTTCGCCGCGCTGGTGGTGGGCTTCGCCCTGGACTCGGCCGACGGGCAGCTCGCCCGGCTGACGGGGACGGGCAGCCCGGCCGGCGAGTGGCTGGACCACGTGGTGGACTGCGCGAAGATGCTGGCGCTCCACATGGCGGTACTGGTCTCGTTCCACCGGTACTTCGGCTTCTCCGACCCGGTGTACCTGCTCATTCCCGTCGCCTTCCAGTTCGCCGCCGTGCTGGTCTTCTTCGGCGGCATCCTCACCGAGCAGCTGAAGCGGAGGGTGGAGCGGCCCGCCCCCGCGGCGCCGCCCTCCACCCTCCGCTCGGTCGCCCTGCTGCCCGTGGACTACGGGGTGTTCTGCGCGGTGTTCCTCTTCCTCGGCGTCCGCGGGCTGTTCGTGGCGCTGTACTGCGTGCTGCTCGCCGCCCATCTGCTGTTCATGGCGGCGTTCCTGGTGAAGTGGTACCGGGAGTTGTCCGCCCTGACCCGCTGACCCGGCCCGGCGGCCGGGGCCGCTTCGGCGGTCAGGCCGACTCCGTCGACTCCGCCGCCGGCCCGGCGGGGCCCGCGATCCCGTCCAGGGCCCGGCGCAGCAGGGTGCTGGAGGTGTGCACGGTGTAGGGGAAGTACACGACGTCGACGCCGACTCCGGCGAAGTCCCGCTCCAGCCTCTCCCCCTTCTCCGTGCCCCGCCAGTCGTCGCCCTTGAAGATGACGTCGAAGCGGACCTGCCGCCAGGTCTCCAGCTTGTCGGGCACCGTCTCCACGAACGCCGCGTCCACGAAGCGGATGCTGCGGACGATCTCCAGCCGTTCGGTGAGCGGGACGACCGGGGAGCGGCCCTTGGCCGCCCGGGCCATCTCGTCCGACACCACGCCGGCCACCAGGTAGTCGCACCGGCTCCTGGCGTGCCGCAGGATGTTGAGGTGCCCGATGTGGAATAAGTCGTAGACCCCGGGCGCGTAGCCCACTCGATGTGTCATCCGCTGTTCTCCTCGGCGTGCGGTCAGTTGCCGGCTGTCACGTACACGGGGCCGTTGCGGCCCGAGAGATTGGTGCCGTCGGTGACCTCCAGCGAGTACCGGTGGGTCGTACCCGGCTCCACGGTGTCGGTGAAGGTGATCACGGGCCGGTCCCAGTGGCGCGACTCCGCCTCGACGGAGGTCAGATAAGTGCCGTCCCGGTGGATCCGGTAGGTCAGTGTGCCGTCGTCCCGGTCCCACGAGGCCCGCCAGCTGAGGGTGACCTCCCCCGGGGAGGTGCTGGTGCCGCTCAGGATCGGCACCTGCGGGGCCTCGGTGTCGGGTCCCGCCGCGAAGCGGGTCAGCCCCTGCTGCGGCCGGTCGTTGACGGTGGTGAACTCGCCGCCGGTCCACAGGATGCCCTCGGCCTCGGCCATCACCATGGCACGCGGGCCGATCTGTTCGCCGATGCCGTCGTTGGTGTCCGGGAACCACGGCAGGATCGTCTCGTCGGCGATCGACTGGGCCAGCAGGTGCTGGCGGTTGTTGTGCTCCGGGAAGCCGCCCGGCGTCGAGGAGCAGTTGTGCGCGTGGGAACCGCTGTAGAGCACGCCCTGCCAGGGCACGACGGCCTGGGTGGCGCCCAGGCAGGTGTCCTTCCACAGCAGTTCGCCGTCGGAGAGCCGGCCCGCCGCGCGGCCGTCGAAGACCCCGCCGCCGGTGCCCTCGGCGGCGAGGTAGAAATTCGTGCCGTCGTTGACGAGCCCCTTGACCGCGGAGCGGCGGGGGATCCAGCCGGTGAAGCGGTGGACGATCTCGCCGGTGGTCGCGTCCAGGCCGACCAGCCCGTGCACGCTGTTGAACAGACTGCCGTTCACCGAGGTGAACCGGCCGCCGATGATGACCTTGTTCAGGTGCGGGGCGACGGTGATGGCGTTGATACCCGGGGTGGGGTCGTTGGAGATGGACGAGCCCTCGATCACGGCGCGGAAGGGCAGCAGGGTGCTGTCGCGGCGCAGGGCCGCGACGCGTTCCCGGGGCTGGCCCTGCACGGTGGAGAACTGGCCACCGAGGTAGACCGTGGTGTCGGTGACGTCGATGGCCCGGACCGTCGAGGATACGGTGGGCCGCCAGTCGTCGTCGATGGTGCAGTCGTCGGTGTCGAGGGCGGCGGTGTTGGCGCGTCCCACTCCCCCGGCGCTCCCGAAGGAGCCGCCGATGTAGAGGACCTCCCCGTCGGGCGAGGCCTTCAGGGCCCGGACCGTTCCGCTTCCCCCGGTGAAGGCCGGCGCGCACGGCAGCGGCTGACCGGTGTCGGCGTCGAACGCCGCGAAGTTCCTGCGGGGCAGCTCGCGTGAGCTGCCGGGGGAGGTGCCGGGCGGCCGGATGTTGCCGAACGTGCCTCCCACGTAGACGACGCCCTTGGCGTAGGTCAACGCCCATACGATGCCGTCGGTCTGCCAGGTGCTGAGCGGATCGGCGGTGAGTGTGGTTTCGCCCGCCGCCTGGGCCGGTCCCGCACCCAGGGCCGTCGAGGCCAGGCCGAGCATGACGGCGGCGAGCAGTGTTCTGACGGATCTTCTCCTGCGCATGGTTCCCCCCTGGAAGCACATGGCGAGTACGGGTGGGGCGAGGCGGGAGCCGTGTCCGCCGGCTGCGGCGGCGGACACGGACGCCACATCCGTGTTCACCGTGAGTTCCCTTTCCCGCCCTTGCGCAGCACCCGGAAGAACTCCCCCGTCCCCAGCGGCACACGATAGCGCCAGACGGTGACGGTGAAGGCACAAACCGTCAAAGCCATGCCCAGGGAAGCGGCCGGTACGGTGTCGCCGCCGGTCAGCCGCACACCGAGCACGAGGGGGGCGACGGCCGCGAAGGCGACGGCGGCGGCGCACAGATAGCCGCGGTCGACCGTGCGGAAGCCCAGCCGGTGGCGCACCAGCAGTGCCGAGGCCACGTTGTCCACCACGATCGCCAGCCCCCAGGCGACGGCCGCGCCCGCCACCCCGTACCGCGGTACCAGCCAGAAGCCCAGACCGAGCTGGACGGCGAACCCGGCGCCGGCGACCGCGAGGTTCCACACACTGCGGCCGGCCATCAGGATGACGGTCTGCGCGTTGCCGACCCCGACGTTGACCGCGCAGGCCGCCGCCAGCACCACCAGTCCCGTGGCGCCGTCGTCGAACCCCTCCCCGAACAGCGACAGCACGGTGCGGGGGAAGGCCGCCAGATACACGAACAGCGGCCAGGAGAACAGCACGATCCAGCGGGTGGACAGCCGGTGCAGCCGTTCCGCCTCCGGCCGGTGGCCGCCCGCGAGCAGCCGGCTGAGCTGGGCGGCGACCGCCAGCCGGACGGCGAGCTGGAGCAGGGTGCCGGCGGTCACCAGCCGGCCGACCGCGGTGTAGATCCCGGCCTCGGCGCTGGTGCCCAGCACCGACAGCAGGACCACCCCGATCCACACGGCGGCGATGTCGAAGACCGAGGACAGGGCGCGCGGTCCGGCGAAGGACCAGAACTCGCCCGGGGTGACCGGTGGCGTCCCCGGTGTGCCGGGGTGCGCGGCACGCGACCGGCGCAGCGCCAGCCAGACCACCGCCGCGGCCGGCAGCGCGGGCGCCAGCCAGGCGGCGGACAGCGCCACCACGCCCGGCGCCAGAAGCGCCACCGGCAGGGCGACGGCGACCCGCAGCACGGGCTTGCCCATCTGCTCCACACCCACGAAGGGCACCACCGAGCCGTAGCCCCGGGTGGCCCCGAGCAGGACCAGCGACACGGTCGTCACCGGCAGGAAGACCGCGAACAGCCGCAGCACCGCCGCCGCCTGGCCGTCCGGCAGCCCGGGCAGCAGCCAGGCCGCCGACCCCGGTGCCAGCAGCACCGCCGCCATGGCCGCCGCGGAAGCGGCCAGGGCGGGCGGCACGGCGGTGCGCAGCAGGGCGGGCACCCCGGCTCCGCCGGTGAGCTCCAGATCGCGGGAGACGAAGCGCACCAGCGCGGTGTCGGCGCCCAGCTTGCAGGCGTTGCTCACGATGGTGAACGCGGCGACACCGGCGAAGACCGCTCCGGCCCCGTGCGCGCCGAGTCCGCGGGTGACGACGGCGACCAGGGCGAAACCGAACAGCGCGTTCACCGCCGAGCCCGCGAAGCCGAACCAGCCGCCGCGCACCGTGGCGGCGACTCCCCGGCCGGAGGGCCCGGCACCTCCCGGGGTGCCTTGCGCGGCGCCTTCCGGGGCATCCCCCGGGGCGTCGCTCCCGGCCCCGGTACCGCCCGTGCCGCCGGCCGGGACGGGACGGACGCCGGTCATGCGCGCAGGGCGGTGTCGTCACCGGTACGCGCCCGGGGTCCGTCCGGGCCGGGCACACCGGACCCGGCGTCCGCCGGAACGGTGGGGTGCTCCCCCGGTTCCCCCGGCGCGCTGCGCGGGGACGGATCGGCCGCGGCGGACCCGGGACCCCGGCGCGCCCGGCCCGGCAGACGGAGCGGCAGCCGTTCCGCCAGGCGTACGGGCCACCGGCCCGTACGCCCGCCCACGGGCCGGGCGCCGCCGCCCGGGTGCAGCACCGCGCCCACGACGTGCCCTCCCACGGAGGCGACCAGCTCCCGTACCCGCTCCAGGTCCTCCCGGCGGGTGCGGTCCGGGACGCAGACCACCAGCACACCGCGTACGGCACCGGCGACGGCCAGGCCGTCCGCGTGGGACAGCAGCGGCCTGGTGAGGGCCACCGTGTATCTCCCTCCGGTGGAACTCCCCGCGGTCCCGTTCCCAGTGCCGTCGTTCCCGGTGCCGTCGTTCCCGGTGCCGTCGCCGTCCTCCGGTCCGGTCAGCAGCCGGGCGAGCTCCGGGGAGTTCAGCGCCCGGGTCGCGTCGGGGACCGCGCGCCCCGGAACGAGTTCGAGGGTTCCGGCGGTGTCCGCGTCCACCGTCAGCCGCGTCCCGCCGGGCCAGTCCGCCCCGGGCCGCTCACCGGCACCGCCGCGCACGGGCACCCTCCCGGCCACCTCCGGCGCGCGCGGATCGGCCTCGACCAGCAGGACGCCGCTGCCGGTCTCCGCCAGGGCGGCGGCGAGGTTGACCGCGGTGGAGACGGCCTCGGCGTGCTCCCGCGCGGAGACGACCAGCAGGCTGCCGGGCCGCGCCAGCCGCGGATGGCGCAGCACCCGGAAGGCGATCGCCCGGTACGTCTCGGCGCGCTCGCCGCCGCGCACCGGGCCGACCTCCAGGGTTCCCGTGCTGCCCCGCCGCCGCGGCAGGGTGCCCAGCACCGGCGCGCCCAGCGCGTCGCGCGCCTCGGCGGCGGAGCGCACCCGGGGGTCGAGCAGGGAACGGAGCCAGGCTGCCACCAGCCCGCCGGCCAGCCCGACGACCGCCCCCACGGCGATCAGCGCCGCCGCCCCGGGGCCGGACGGCGCCTCGGGCACCTCCCCCTCGCGCACCACGTCGCCGGGCGAGGTGTCCAGGGACCGCAGGGCGCTGACGCGGCCCTGGAGATCGGCGATCCGGGCGCCCAGGGTCTCGCGCTCGGCCCGGGCGCTCTCCCGGGCCACCGCCCCGTCCGCGTCCGCGATCCGCCGGTCCAGTTCGGCGCGCCGTGCCAGCAGGGGTTCGAGTTCCTCGGAGAGTCCGGTGAGGATGCTCTCGACACGGCGCTCGGCGGTCTCCTCGCGGTGGTCGAGGTAGGCCCGTACGAAGGCGTCGGCCCGCCGGACGGCCGTGCGCGGCGAGTCCGCGGTGTAGGCGAACTCCAGCAGATGCGTCTCGGGCGGGTTGCTCACCCGCAGGCCGCGCCGGAGGCCCGCCGGGTCGGTCCGGCCGCCCAGGGCCCTCGCGGCCCGTGCGGCGACCGCCGCGCTGCCCGCGACCTGCCGCTCGGTGGCCATGCTGAGCTGCCGGTCGGCGGGTATCCCGCCGCTCTCCGGGAGGCCGGCGCCGACGGGCTGCACGACGACCTCGCCGGTGGCGGTGTACTCCGTCCCGCCGGCGGCCGATAAGGCACCGCCGGCGAGGACGCCCAGCAGCAGGCCGAGCACGATGGCGGCGCGGTGGCGGAAGAGCCTGCGCAACTGGTCGCGGAGCTGGTCGGGCTCGCGCGGGACGGGGTCGGTGTGGCTCACGTGCGTGCTTCTCCCGTGGACGGAGGTGAGGGGACGGTGCGCCGTGCGGCGGACACCGGCACCCGTGCGGGCGCGGGCGGCTCGTACGCCGCCGGTGGCGCGGGACCGGCCGGGGTTCCGGCGCGGCCCCCGGCGGACCCGCCGCCGGGCGGCGGGGCGGGCCGGCGGCGGCGCACGCCGGCGGTGACGAGCAGGGGCACGGCGATCAGCAGGGCCAGCGGTCCCATGACGAACATGAGGCTGCCGCGCAGCAGGATGAGCTGGTAGAAGCCGAACGCGGGCACGGCCAGCGCCGCCAGGGTGCCGCCGTGCTCCCGCAGCCGGTCGCGGATGCCGTCGATCCGCCGGCTCACGGCGCCGAAGAGGGCGAAGAAGGCGACGACGCCGGGGAACCCGGCCCACATGTAGGTCTCGATCCACAGCGGCGCGGAGAGGTTCTCGAAGGAGTAGCCCGCGTGCCGGGCCAGCAGGATCCCGCTGTCCTCGGGCTTGTCGGGCCACACCGCGCGCGGCACGAAGAACAGCGGCGGCCCCGGCGCGGCGCCGGGCGAGTGGCCGTTCTCCCGTACGTGGTCCAGTCCGGTGGCGATCTGCTGGAAGGCGTCGTAGTCGCCGTTGGAGGTGAACTGCTCGGCGAGTGAGACGACCTCGACCGGCCGGCGCTTGTCGTGGCGGAAGTAGTCGCCGTACGGGAAGACCGTGAGCACCGCGACGGTGACGGCCACCGCGCCGATCCGGAAGGCGCGCGGCCGGCGCAGCAGGGAGGTGCCGAACAGGATCGTCAGCAGTACCGTGCCGGCCCAGAAGCGCGGCTGGCTGACGGGGTTGTTCACCACCACGTTCAGCGCGAGGAGGACCGGCAGGAGGATCCACCGCAGTCCGCGCAGGGTCCGGTCACCGTTCCCGGCCCGGGGCACGTACAGCAGCGCGACCAGCGCCCAGAACGCCGGGACCGACAGGCTCCACGCCGCCAGCGCCTGGTCGGCGGCGGCGCCCGGCACGCTCTGCGCCGCCGCCTCGTTGACGGCCTGGCGGCTCTGGAAGAACACCGCCAGGCCGCCCTGGGCGGGCACCAGGACGGCGGCCAGCAGCAGCGCGAGCCCGCACAGCAGCAGGACCCGTAAGGGCGTCACCCGGCGGGCGAGCAGCGGCTCCAGGACGCCGGGGGCACCGGAAGCACCGGGGGTGGCGGGGGTGGCGCCCGGCCGCCGTCCGGCCAGGGCCGCGCCGCCGCTGTAGGCGAGCAGCCCGGCCTCCACCACGGCGGCCGCGCCGAAGGCGGTGCCGGGATCGACGGCGAAACCCCACGGGTAGGCCTCGGTGGCGACCATGGCCAGCGCCGCCAGGCCCAGCCAGACGTAGCAGAAGAGCCAGAAGCCGAAGGCCACGACCCGTACCCGGGGGTCGGTCAGCACCCGGGCCAGCGCCGTCCCGGTGTGGACGACGACCACGCACTGCAGGGCGAGCGCGGCACCGGGGCGCACCTGCTGCCCGTACAGCACCAGCGCGGGCAGCAGCAGGACGAGCACCACGGTCCACAGGCACAGTGCGGGCACGCTGCGCCGTTCCGCGTGTCGTGGGGGTCCGCCGCCGCGGGCCGGTTCCCTGTCGGACATGGCCGGTTCTCCTCCCCCCGTCCGCCGGCCGGCCCCACAATCCGTGGGACGGCGGCGGGCGGGGCCGTGTTCTGGTGCCTTCTCCCGTCCGGTGTCCCGTCCGGTGTCCCGTCCGATCCGGCACCGCGCCGGTCCGCGGACGCCTAGGATGACCGCTATTTCGGAGGGGGAACAGCAGTGCTGGACTCTTTCGCGGGCCGCCGTGTGCTCGTGGTCTCGACCAACTACGCGCCGGAGCACGCCGGAATCGGCCCGTACTCGACGCAGATCGCCGAGCACCTGGCCGCCTCGGGCGCCGACACGCACGTGCTCGCCGGGATGCCCCACTACCCGGCGTGGCGTGTGCACGAGGACTACCGGGGCAGGTGGCGGCTGCGCGAGACCCGGCAGGGGGTCACCGTCCACCGCCGCCGCCATACGGTACCGGCCCGTCAGACCGCCGTGCGACGGGGGCTGTTCGAGGCGAGCATCCTGACGCACGGGCTGCTGGCACCGCCGCGGGTCCGCCCGGACGTGGTGCTCAGCCAGTTGCCCTCGCTGGCCGGGGGTGTGCTCGGCGCCCGGCTCGCGCGGCGGGCGGGTGTGCCGCACGTGGTGGTCGTCCAGGACCTGATGGGCGCGGCGGCCGGGCAGAGCGGGATGAGCGGCGCCGGCCGGTTCGCCGCCCTGGCCGGGGGCCTGGAGGCCCGGGTGCTGCGCTCGGCCGCGCTGGTCGGGGTGGTGCACGAGTCGTTCACGGAACGGGTGGCGGCGATGGGCGTGCCGCGCGAGCGGGTGCGGGTGGTGCCCAACTGGACGCATGTGCGCGCCCCCAGCGGCGACCGCGCGCGGACCAGGGCCCGGCTGGGCTGGACCGACGACACCACGGTGGTGCTGCACTCCGGGAACATGGGGCTCAAGCAGGGTCTGGAGGTCCTGGTGGAGACCGCCCGGCTCGCCGACGCCGAAGGCACCGGTGACGGCGGAGACGGCGGGAGCGACGGCGACGGACGGGGCGGCGTGCGGATCGTGCTGATGGGTGACGGCCACCAGCGCGAGCGGCTGCTGGGGCTGGCCGAGGGGGTGCGGTCGCTGGCCTTCCTGCCGCCCGCCGGCGACGAGGAGTTCCCCGAGATCCTGGCCGCCGCGGACGTGCTGGCCGTCACCCAGAAGGCGTCGGTGCTGGACATGAGCCTGCCCTCCAAGCTGACCTCGTACTTCACCGCGGGCCGGCCCGTTCTCGCCTCGGTGGCCGCCGCCAGCGGCACCGCGCGGGAGGTGGAGCACTCGGCGGGCGGGGTGGTGGTGCCGCCGGAGGACCCCGGGGCCCTGCTGTCCGCGGTCCGCTCGCTGGCGGGCGATCCGGAGCGCTGCGCGGAGCTGGGCGAGCGGGGCCGGGCGTACGCCGAGCGGCGGCTGAGCCGGCGGGCCGGGCTGGAACGCGTCACGGGGCTGCTGCGGGAGGCGCTGGCCGACGGCTGACGGGCCGCGTGGCGGGTCGGAGGGCGGCGTGGGCCGCCGCCGGCCCGCCGCGTCCGCCGTCCCGTCCGCCACCGCCGCGGGCGCGGACCTCACCCCGTGCCGGGCCGGACCGCGGACCGGTACAGCCCCTCCAGCCGGCCGGCCACGGAGGCGATGGAGAACTCCTCCGCCACCGCGGCCCGCCCCGCCTCCGCGGTGCGTTCCCGCAGCGGGCGGTCCTCCAGCAGCCGCAGCACCGCGTCGGCCAGCTGCTCCGGGGAGCCGTCGGTGATCCGGGCGGCCCCGCGCCGCTCCAGGGACGCGGCGACACCGCAGCTGCGCGTGCAGACCACGGGGGTACCCGCGGCCAGTGCCTCCAGCACGCTCATCGGGAACGGCTCGTCGACGCTGGGCAGGACGTACACGGTGGCGCGGGCCAGGCGCCGCACCGCGTCGGCGTGGCCGAGCGGCCCGCCGTACTCCACCACTCCCGCCAGCCCCTCGCTCCCGATCAGCGCGCGCACCCGTTCCAGGCAGCCCTCGTCCGCGCCGTGCAGGACGAAGGAGACCTCGGGGTGCTTGCGGTGCACCAGCGCCGCCATGCGCACGAAGGCCTCGGGGCGCTTGCGCGGGTGCAGCCGGGCGAGGTAGAGCACCTCGGCCGTCGCCCGCCCGTCCTCCCGCCCGTCCCGTCCACCGCCGTCCGCCGGCCCGGGGGCCACCCCGTTGGGCAGCCGGACCAGGGCCGGCCCGGACGGCCCCAGCACCCGGCGCAGTCCGGTCTCCTCCTCCTCCGTCAGCACCAGCGCGGCGCGCGCCCGGCGCAGCAGCGGTACGTAGCAGCGGTCGAAGATCCGGGCCACGGCCGAGCGGCGGGGCTGGACCATGCCGTGCGTCTGCACCACGAAGGGCCGGCGGCGCAGTACGGCGACGGCGAGCGCGGCCAGCGAGACCAGATCGCGCCCGGCGTGGACGTGCACCACGTCGGCCCGGCCCGCCCGGCGCCACAGGGTGAGCAGCAGCAGGGGGTGGAACAGCCCCAGGAACCCCTGGCCGGGCACCAGGGTGCGGGCCCGGTGGGCGTACAGCGGGACGCCGTCCGCGGTGCGCGGCACCGGGCCGGCGCCGCGCCACAGCGACAGCAGTTCGGCACCGTGCCCGCGGGCGGCCAGCTCGGCCAGCTGGCCGGTGGCCACGCTCACCGGGCCGCCGTAGGCGCCGTCGTCGCCGACCAGGGTCACCACATGGACGACTCTCACCGGCTGCCTCCGGCGGTGTGCACGGCGCCCGGGGGCAGATCGCGGTGGGCGACCGCCCCGGCCCCGACCACGGCGCCCGCGCCGACGGTGACCCCGCGCAGGACGAGGGCGCGGGCGGCCACCCAGGAGCCGCGCTCCAGGCGGATCGGGGCGTTGTCGTACTCGAAGGTGGGCGAGGTGCGCAGATGGCTGCCGGTGCACAGCACCGCCTCCTGGGAGACGCACACGTCGTGCTCGATCGTGACCGGTTCCAGATTGACCAGCCAGGCGCCCTCTCCGATCCACACGTCGTCGCCCACCGTCAGCTTCCAGGGCCAGTGCACCCGCACCCGGTGCCGGATGAGGACCCGCTCCCCCACCCGCGCGCCGAAGGCCCGCAGCAGCGCGGGCCGCCAGCGCGCGGGGAACCACCACTTGACGAACAGCACGTTGAGCGCGGCGAACCAGGCGGCCTGCGCCAGCAGACCGCGCTGCTTGTCGTAGCCGGCGCCGGTGAAGCCGCGCAGCCGGCGCTCCGCCGGCGGGGCGGTCACCGGTCCACCCTCACCCGGCGGCCGGACAGCTCGGCCTCCAGTTGCTGGACGTCGGCCTCGACCATGATCCGGGCCAGCTCGTCGTAGTGCGTCCCCGGGGTCCAGTCCAGGAGCCTGCGGGCCTTGGAGGCGTCCCCTATCAGGGCGTCCACCTCGGTGGGGCGCTCGTACTTGGAGTCGTGGCGGACATACCGCTCCCAGTCCAGGCCGGCGGCGCCGAAGGCGGTCCGCAGGAAGTCCCGGACGGTCGCGGCCCGGCCGGTGGCGACCACGTAGTCGTCCGGCTCGTCGCGCTGGAGCATCCGCCACATGGCCTCGACGTACTCGGGCGCGTAGCCCCAGTCGCGGACGGCGTCGAGGTTGCCCAGGTACAGGTGCTCCTGCAGGCCGGCCCGGATGCGGGCGACGGCGCGGGTGATCTTGCGGGTGACGAAGGTCTCGCCGCGGCGCGGGCTCTCGTGGTTGAACAGGATGCCGTTCACCGCGTACAGGCCGTACGCCTCGCGGTAGTTGACGGTGCTCCAGTACGCCATGACCTTGGCGCAGCCGTACGGACTGCGCGGGTGGAAGGGCGTGGACTCGTTCTGCGGCGGCGGGGTGGCGCCGAACATCTCGGAGGAGGACGCCTGGTACACCCGGGTGCGCACCCCGCTGGCGCGGATGGCCTCCAGCAGCCGTAAGGCGCCCAGGCCGGTCACGTCGCCGGTGTACAGCGGGGTGTCGAAGGAGACCCGCACATGGGACTGCGCCCCGAGGTTGTAGACCTCGTCCGGCCGCACGTCGCGCAGCAGGTTGACCAGCGCCACCCCGTCGGACAGGTCGACATGGTGCAGGACCAGCCGCCGGTCCGGGGTCTGCGGGTCCTCGTAGATGTGGTCGATGCGCTCGGTGTTGAAGCTGGACGAGCGTCTCATCAGGCCGTGCACGGTGTAGTTCTTGCTCAGCAGCAGTTCGGCCAGATAGGAGCCGTCCTGTCCGGTGATGCCCGTGATCACAGCGGTGCGCGACATGTGCTTCCTCTGCTGGGGGTTTCGGGTGGAGGGCCGCCCGGCGGGACGTCCGGCCGGGTGGTCGCCGGGCGGTCTCCGGCGGCGATAACTACTCATATTTCATGGCTTGTACGACAGGCGCGGTCCGTCCCTGGCAGAATCCGCGCCATGGATGATCTGCTGCCTCCGCCCGCCCGTGTCTTCGTCGCGGGGCACCGCGGCCTGGTCGGCTCCGCCGTGGCCCGGCACCTGTCCCGCGGCGGCTACGAGGTGCTCACCCGCACCCGCGCCGAACTCGACCTGCGCGACGGCGCCGCCACCGCCGCGTACCTGCGCGAGGCCCGGCCCGACGCCGTGGTGCTGGCCGCCGCGAAGGTGGGCGGGATCATGGCGAACAGCACGTACCCCGTCCCGTTCCTGGAGGACAACCTCCGCATCCAGCTCTCGGTGGTCTCCGGCGCCCACGCCGCCGGGGTGCGGCGGCTGCTCTTCCTCGGCTCCAGTTGCATCTACCCCCGGCACGCCGCCCAGCCGATCACCGAGGACGCCCTGCTGACCGGCCCGCTGGAGCCGACCAACCGGGCCTACGCGCTCGCCAAGATCGCCGGCATCGTCCAGATCCAGTCCTACCGGCAGCAGTTCGGCGCCTCCTTCGTCTCGGCGATGCCGACCAACCTCTACGGCCCGGGCGACAACTTCGACCCCGAGACCTCGCACGTCCTGCCCGCCCTGATCCGCCGCTTCCACGAGGCGCGGGAGCAGGGTCTGGAGGAGGTCGTGCTGTGGGGCACCGGCACCCCGCGCCGCGAGTTCCTGCACGTGGCCGACCTGGCCGCGGCGTGCGAGGTGCTGCTGCGCCGCTATGACGGCGACAAGCCCGTCAACGTCGGCTGCGGCGAGGATCTCACCATCCGCGAACTGGCCGAACTGGTGGCCTCGGTGGTGGGGTACGGCGGCCGGATCGCCTTCGACCCGGCCCGGCCCGACGGCACCCCGCGCAAGCTGCTGGACATCGGCCGCATACGGGAGCTGGGCTGGTCCCCCTCGATCGGCCTCGCCGAGGGTGTCGCCGCGACCTACCGGGCCTGGCGGGGCGCCCCGGAGCCGGTGTGAGGCCGGGCCCGGGCTCCGGTCCGGGCCGGTGCCCGCGGGGTCAGTAGGCGCCACGGCCACTCACCACGGCCCGGAACGTACGGGCCAGGACGTCGATGTCCCGGGCGTAGGACCAGTTGTCCACATAGCTCAGGTCGAGCGCGACGGTCTCGTCCCACGACAGGTCCGACCGTCCGCTGACCTGCCATAACCCGGTGATGCCGGGCTTGACGGCGAGCCGGCGCAGCGCGGTGTCGTCGTACTGCTCCACCTCGTCCGGGAGCGGCGGGCGCGGTCCCACCAGCGACATGTGGCCGGCCAGCACGTTGTACAGCTGCGGCAGCTCGTCCAGGGAGTAGCGGCGCAGGAACCGGCCCAGCGGCGTGACCCGGGGGTCCCTCTCCAGCTTGAACATCGCGCCGTCGTGCTCGTTCGGCACCTCCTTCTCCCGGCGCATCCGGTCGGCGTCGTTCACCATCGTGCGGAACTTCCACATCCGGAACGGCACCCGGCCCCGGCCGACACGGACGTGCCGGTAGAGCACCGGCCCCGGGGAGGACAGCCGCACCGCCGCCGCCACCACCAGCAGGAGGGGTGCCAGCAGCACGGACAGCAGCAGCGCTCCCGCCACGTCGGTGGCCCGCTTCAGCAGTGCCGGCAGCCCGTGACGCGCCGCCGGGGCGACGTGCAGCACGGTCAGCCCCGCGGCCCCGGCCAGCCGCACCCGGTGCCGCGAGACGTCGAACAGGCCCGGGAGGACCGCCAGCTCCAGGCCGTTGCCGTGGAGCGTCCAGGACAGCCGCCGCAGCCAGTCCCCGGAGATCCGCCCGCCCGGGGCGACGAAGACCAGCTCGGCGTCGAGTTCCGTCGCGCACCGCAGGACGGTGTCGGCGTCCTCC
This sequence comes from Streptomyces carminius, assembly GCF_002794255.1. Lineage (GTDB taxonomy): Bacteria > Actinomycetota > Actinomycetes > Streptomycetales > Streptomycetaceae > Streptomyces > Streptomyces carminius. Next base: position 110,050 of record NZ_PGGW01000038.1, on the reverse strand, counting down.
CCGCCTCCCGGGCCACCGGGGAGCCGGACGGACGCGGGCAGCCCGGCGCCGGCGGCCCCACCCCCCGTCACACAACTGCCCACCACCAGGTACTGGTTGTCGGTGCGGGCGGCCAGCCGCGCCAGGATGCCGTCGACGGCCGCCGCCTCGCCCACCACCAGCACCCGCCGCAGCCCCCGGGCGTTGCGCCGCCGGGCCAGGGTGCGCCGGAACACCAGTCTGCGGTGGACGGCGGTCAGCACCAGGCACGGCAGAAGCGCGAGCAGCCAGCTCGCGACCGGGACCTCGATCCGCGCCGCGACACACACCGCGGCGAGTACGCCCAGCATCACCAGCCAGTCCCGGACGACCGGCAGTACCGCGCCGCTCTCGCCCAGCGAACCGGCGGCGTAGCGTTTCCGCAGCGCCGCGGTCAGCGGCCAGGCCGCGCCGATCAGCGCCCCCGTCCACAGCGGATGCGGCAGATTCGCCATCGCGCACAGCACACCGGCCGGCACGGCGGCACCCAGCAGGTCCACCGCCAGCATCAACGGCAGGCGCCGGTCCGCCCTCGGTCTCCTCTTTCTCCGCCGCTCGCGTACCCGGACGCGGAACGGCTCTGCTAAGTCCGCGGGTGACTCGATGACCCGCGATCCGGCAGCTTCGGACAATCCCCTGCCCCCCTACTGTTCGGTGGTGCGCCCCTTCCTCCCCACTCGGCCGACGACACTGTCGGCTTTGCAGTCGCCTCCGTACCGAGAGTGAAGACTAGAACACAATTGCCGATTTTGGCTGCCGTTCACCCAAGCTGCGACCACTTGCGACGCGCGGTTCACACAGGACACGTGAAGCGCCAGTGAACATTTGGTCAGGTTTTCGCCCGCAACCGTTGAAGACCCGATGGCGGCGCTCCCGCCCCACAGGCGCTCATCACGGCACGCCGGCGCCGGCCGCCCGCCGCCGGCTCCGGCCGTCACACCGCCGACCTGCGGGGTTCGACAGGGCTTCACGCCGCCGAAACTGTCTCAAAAACACACACGCCGCCCCACGAGCCGCCGGAAGCCACGGGACACCGACGGCAGGAGAGCCCCGCGGCCGCCCGTGGCGGCCGGCGGGTGCGGTGCCTAGGCGGCTCCGTACACCTCGCCGCCCGGCTGGAGCCGGGCGGTTCCCGCGGTGGCGTCCGCGAGCCAGGCGCGGAAGGCGTCGAGCCCGGCCTCGGGCAGCGCGAGCTCGATGGTGACCTCGGCGCCGTAGCGCACCTCCCGCACCTCCCGGCCGCCGGTGCGCAGCTCGTTCTCGACACGCCCCGCCCGCTGGTGGTCCACCGTGACGGTGACCAGCCTCATCCGCCGCCGGGTGACGGTGCCCAGCGTGTCCAGAGCCGCGCCGACCGCGCCGCCGTAGGCGCGGATCAGTCCGCCCGCGCCCAGTTTCACCCCTCCGAAGTAGCGGGTGACGACCGCGGCGGCATAGCGCACCTCGCGGCGCAGCAGCATCTGGAGCATGGGGGCGCCCGCCGTGCCGCCGGGCTCACCGTCGTCGCTCGCCCGCTGCACCCCCGCGTCGGCGCCGATGACATAGGCCCAGCAGTTGTGGGTGGCGTCCGCGTGCCCGGCCCGCACCCGGGCGACGAACGCCTGCGCCTCCTCCTCGGTGGCGGCCGGGGCGAGCGTGCAGATGAAGCGCGACCGGTTGACCTCGGTCTCGTGCACGCCTTCACCGGCGACCGTCACATACTGCTCCCGCATCCGGCCACCCTAGGCCGTGCGCCCGGGAATGGCCCGGGCGGGCCGCCGGTTGAGCCGGACATGTACGGAGACGCAGAGACAGTCCGCAGGATCCTGACCGCCACCGGCGACACCTGGGCGGTGGTCGGCCTGTCCTCCAACCGGAACCGGGCGGCCTACGGCGTGGCCCAGGTCCTCCAGCGCTTCGGCAAGCGGATCGTGCCCGTCCACCCGAAGGCGGAGACGGTCCACGGCGAGCGGGGCTACGCCTCCCTGTCGGAGATCCCCTTCCCGGTGGACGTGGTGGACGTGTTCGTCAACTCCGAGGCGGCGGGCGGTGTCGCGGACGAGGCGGTGAAGATCGGTGCCTCGGCGGTCTGGTTCCAGCTCGGCGTGGTCGACGAGGCGGCCTGGGAGCGCGTCCGCGCGGCCGGTCTGGAGATGGTGATGGACCGCTGCCCGGCGATCGAGATCGAGTCACTGCGTTAGCGGACCGCCGGGCAGCGGGGCACCGCCGATGCGGCGCCCCTGGCCTGGCCGGTCACGGCGGTGCAAGAGTGATGTCCGGCCTCTTGTCGCTGACCGGAACCCCGCAGGGGTGGTGGATCTTTCCTGCCTCAGTCTGATTGGAGCGGTGTGCCGAGTGCCGGTCCACCACAAGGCGGATCTTGTGATGGAAGTGTCCGACGAGCCGGTCCGGGAAACGGCACACGACCTTCGCGTCGAGGGATTCGGTGAACACCATGAAGTGCCCCTTGGCGCCCCAGGTGCGGCCGGTGACCCGGTCCGAGCGGATCCCGACCTGGTCGGCGAACAGCACCTCGCGGCCCTCTGCCTTGCCTGGGCCCGGATCTCCGGCCAGGTCTGCTCGTGCCAGAAGCGGACCGCTTCCGGAGCCTGCTCGGCCGTGCGCTTGTCCGGACGCCGGAACGACAGGGCCCAGCGGCGCAGGTGCGCACCCACCCCGGCTCGGTCGTCCTCACCCGATACAGCTTCGCGACGAGCGCGCCAATCCGGCCCCGAGCCCACAAACACCCCGAAGTCCCAGGTCACACAGCCGGTGGTCGAGCACTGCCTGCCTCACCGCCTGCTGTTCTGCCTCCGACAGCACCTGGTGTTCGCCGACCCGCTTTTCCTCCGGCCAGTGCGGCCACCGCCCGCGCCCGCAGCGCTTCCTGCGCCGATGGCGACAAGCGGCGCGCATTCCCCGACATCTCACTCTCATGGCGATAAGCGAATCAGAGACCCAACGGTCTCGGGTCAATATGCCGTGCGGGCCGAAAGGCCGGCGACCGACGGCGGGATCACGCTGCTGATTTCCCGCCGTTTCTCCACGGCGGGAGTGGCCGACCTCGTCGTCGTGGTCGAGGACGGCCGGATCGCGGAAGCCGGGGACCGCGCCGTACCGCTGTGACGCGACGGTCCCCACGCGGAGCTGTACACGCTCCCGGCCCGCGGCCACCGATGAATGTGACCGGAACGGTCCCCTGGCGTGTCCGGGAAAAATATGATGCGATTTCCGGGTGTCTGACGAAGAGATACTCACCAAGCGTCTCCAGGAAGCGGGATACGCGGCCAGAGAGGTGAAGAAAGCCACCGGCGGAGTGGTCGCAATCGCCGGTCTGGCAACCCTCGAGGACGATTCCCAGATATTCGCGAAGACACTTCTCGGGCCGGACCGGGACATCTTCCCCGTCGAAGCCGCCGGCCTGACGGAGCTCCGCGAGACCGGCGGGGTGATCACGCCGGAGGTGCTGTGCGCCTCACCCCGGCTGCTCGTGCTGGAGAGGATGCGGCCACGCCGCGACGACGAGCCTTTCTGGGAGCGGCTCGCCCACACGGTCGCCACCCTGCACACCTCCACGACCGCCGAGCGGTTCGGCTGGCATCGTCCGGGCTGGCTGGGCCGACTGCGCCAGGACAACACGTGGGACAGCGACGGCCACGCGTTCCTCGCGGAGCGGCGCATCCTGCGCTGGCTGTCGGAACCTCTGGTCGCGGCGGCCTTCGACACCGCGGAACGGCAGGCCCTGGAACGGCTCTGCGCCGCCCTGCCCGAACTCGTGCCGGACCGGCCCCCGTGCCTGACCCACGGCGATCTGTGGCAGGAGAACATCGTCGCCACCGCCGACGGCGCGCCCGTACTCATCGATCCCGCCGTGTCCTACAACTGGCCGGAGATCGACCTCAGCATGCTGTGGTGCTCCCCGCGCCCGCCCGCCTCGGACCGCTTCTTCGCCGTGTACGAGGAGATCACCGGGATCAACGGCGGCTGGCGGGACCGGATGGACCTCTTCCATCTCCGGGAACTCCTGAGCGTCATCGCCCATGACGACGACGACTGGGGGGCCGCGGAGGCCGTACGGAAGATCATCGCCCCGTTCCGGCGGGACGGCGGCCCGGCGACGGTGTGACCGGCGTACCGCCGCCGACTCCCTGCCGGGGGAGCCCGGCGGCACCGGGCCACCGCCCTGCCCCAGGGCCGCTCCGGCGGTACGTCGTTTCTCCCGGCGGGCGGCGTCGTACGCGCGGAAACGGCGGCACAGCGCGGACCCCGTACCCTCCCAGCCGGGGTGGTCCGCGTAGTCGCGGGAACAGCGCACGAAGCGGAAACCGGGGCCGCCCGCATCGATCCTGCCGCACCGGGACGGCTGCGGCCACGAGAGCGCCTGCTGGGGCGGCACAACTCCGACGGCGACGACCGTCTGTGGGGTGTCGACCGCCGCCGCAAGGGCACCGGCAACAGCCTGACGGCTCTGAAGTCGGTCCGCGCCGCCCGACCCGACGGCGCCCCGATCCGCATCATCCCGGACAACATCCCCGCCCACATCGGCCACGACCTGCCGGCCTACGCAGGGCAGCCGGCGGCACAGCCCGCCGACGCCTGCCTTCCCATCGACCTGAACATCCGTCCCACCGCCTCGTCGGCCGGCGTACTCCAGGCCGTCACCGCCTGCGGCGGACTGCTCAGCAGCGCCCTGGCCACAGCCGGCCCGACCCTGCGGGCCTGGCACTGGGGCCCGTGCGACCCCGAAGGGTTCGCCGCGATGGGCGTCGCCGAAATCCTGCTGCACACCCACGACATCACGCAGGGACTGTCCGTGGACTGGCTGCCACCGGCACCGCTGAGCGCGGCAGTACTCAACCGGCTCCTCCCCGCCGCCCCGCCCGGAGATGCCACTCGGGTACTCCTCTGGTGCACCGGCCGCGGAGAACTCGACGGGCTCCCCCGCCAGACCTCATGGAGGTGGGAAGCAGCACGGCCGGACTGATCGAGCTGCCCCCGGCGAACGTTCCCGGTCACAGCACTAGACTCGCTCCACGGCGCCCGGCGGCTCGGAGGGAGCACGTTTCCGTGCATACGTACGACAACCCTGTGATCAGCGGGTTCCATCCCGATCCGAGCGTGTGCCGGGTCGGCGACGACTACTACCTGGTGTGCTCCAGTTTCGAGTACTTCCCCGGGCTGCCGCTCTTCCACAGCAAGGACCTCGTGCACTGGGAGCAGATCGGCAACGTGCTCGACCGGCCCGGGCAACTGCCGCTGCCCCTCCCCGGCGCCAAGGCGTCCGGCGGCCTCTACGCCCCCACGATCCGCCACCACGACGGCCGTTTCTGGGTCGTCAACACCAATATCGACGGCGGCGGCAACTTCGTCGTCTCGGCCGAGCGGCCCGAGGGTCCGTGGAGCGACCCGGTGTGGATCGACCTGTCCGGGATCGACCCCGACCTGGCGTGGGAGGAGGACGGCACCTGCTGGTGTGCCTTCTCCGGGCCTGAGGGCGGCATCAACATGGCCAGGATCGACCCGGTCGGGGGCGAGGTGCTGGAGGGGCCTTTCGCCACCTGGTCGGGCAGTGGCCTGAAGTACCCCGAGGCGCCGCACCTCTACCGCATCGGCGACTGGTGGTACCTGCTGATCGCGGAAGGCGGCACGGAACGCGGCCACAGCGTGTCCGTCGCCCGCGGCCGTTCGCCGCGCGGTCCCTGGGAGGGCGCACCCGCCAACCCCCTGCTGTCCCACAGCGGTACCGCCCGCTCCATCCAGAACACCGGCCACGCCGATCTGGTGGAGGCTCCCGACGGCAGCTGGTGGATGGTGCTGCTCGGCGTCCGCCCCCGCGGCTTCACTCCCGACGTGCACGTGCTCGGCCGCGAGACGTTCCTGACCCCCGTGGAGTGGGACGAGGACGGCTGGCCCGTCGTCGCGCCCGTTCCCGAGCGCCATGCGGCCCCCGGCGGTGCCTGGCATCCCGTTCCGGCCCCGCCCGCCCGCGACGACTTCGACGGGGCCGCTCTCGCGCCGCACTGGGTCTCGCCGTTCGCCCGCCCGGAGGGCTCCTGGTCGCTCACCGAGCGCCCCGGCCTGCTGGTCCTGAACGCCACCGGCTCCACCCTCGACCGCCCCGGGTACACCTTCGTCGGCCGCCGCCAGCAGCACCACGACTGCCGCGTCACCGCCGCGATCGACCCGGGTACCGGACGCGGCGGCCTGTGCGTGCGCCTGGACGAGGCCCACCACTACGAACTGGAGGTCGGAAACGGGGAGGTCCGCGTCGTCGCCCGGATCGGCCCGCTGCGCCAGACCATGGCGGCCCGGCCGGTCCCGGCCGGGCCGCTGACCCTCACCGTGACGATCCGGACGTCCGGCCTCGTGCCCGCGTCACCCGAACTCACCGACGGCGGGACCACGGGCCCCGACACCGTCGCCTTCTGGCTCGGCGATCCCGGCGCCCCGGACGCCCGGCCGCTCGCCGAACTGGACGGGCGCTACCTTTCCACCGAGGTCGCCTGCGGCTTCACCGGCCGTGTGATCGGCATGTACGCCACCGAGGGCACGGTCGCCTTCGACTGGTTCGAGTACACCCCGGCCCCGGCCCCCTCCGCGTGACGCCCGGCGCGCGGCCGTGTGCGGCACCTGCGTCCGTGCGGATGCCGCACCCGGCATGCCAGGAGACCACGCGCTGAGGACCAGGAGCAGCGGTGTTGATCCGGCAGGCGCCGGCGGCGAGCACCTCCGCAGCACCACTCGCACCGCTGCCCTGCTCACGACCGTCCTCGCCTGCCCGGGCCGCCCGCACCGCCCCGGAGCCCTCGTCCGCGGCCGGCTCGGCCGGCCGCGGTGCCGACCCGGCGTCCTGGGCGGCCTCCTCGCCGGTTAATCTGTCCCCATGCCCCCCCGTCCCGCCGGATCGCGCCCCACCCTGTCCTTGGTGGCCAAGACTGCCGGTACGAGCGTGCCCACCGTGTCCAAGGTGCTGCGAGGCGGGACCGACGTCTCGGCCGAGACGCGCGCGAAGGTCATGGAAGCCGTGCGAGCCGTCGGCTACACCCGCCGGGCCGGGTCCAAGAGCGACAGCGTGCGGGACGAGAGCGGCTTGTCCGGCGTGCTCGATCTCGTGGTCACCCATTTCGAGGGGTCATGGGCGAACCTGTTGATAGCCGGGGTCGGGCGGGAGGCGGCGGCAGCGGGGCTCGATGTCGTGCTGACGCTCGCCGAACCGCACAGCGACTGGGTGTCGCGGGTCCTGAGAAGGCGCACCGCCGGCACGATCGGGACGCTGATCGATCCCACCTCGCGGCAGTTCAACGCGCTGTCCGCCGCGGGCGTCCCCGTGGTGCTGATCGACCCGATGAGCACACCGCCGTCAGGGGTGGCGAGCATCGGCGTGGCGAACTGGGATGGCGGCCGCATGGCCGCTGAGCACCTGCTGTCCCTCGGCCATGCGCGGATGGGGGTTGTCGCCGGCCATGCCCGCCATCTCTTCAGCCGGGCGCGTGTCGACGGTTTCCGTGCGGCGGCCGACACGGCGACCGCCGGCGGTGCCGCGGTGTCCGTGGTCTACGGCGGGTGGAACCGCACCAAGGCGACGACCGCCACCCACGCCCTGCTCGACGGCGACCCGCGGATCACGGGGATCTTCGCCTGCTCGGATCCGATGGCGCTCGGCATCTACGACGCGCTGGGCGCTCGGGGTCTGCGGATTCCCGAGGACGTCAGCGTCATCGGCTTCGACGACCTGCCCGAGGCGCAGTACGTCACCCCCGGGCTGACGACCGTCAGACAGCCCAGCACCGAGCTGGGTGCCGCGGCGGTCAAGCTGCTGATCGAGCTCTCCCGGGGAGAGGACGGCAGTGCCCGGTCCCCCGTCCGCATGGAGCTGGCCACCGAGCTGGTCGTCCGTGCCTCCACCGGGTCCGCCCCGGCGACCGCGGCACTACGCCGATGACGCGGGCAGGCGTGTGCCGACCGCTCTCTTCGCGGCGCCCGCTCTCATCGCGGCGCCGTCCCCACCATCTGCAGGACGAGGCGGCTCGGATGGGCGGCGCCGTGGCGGATCGTGCACTCCGCCACGGCGGGCTCCGTGACCGCCCCGGCCGGGTCGAAGGCGTTGCATCCGACATCCCAGCGGGGTGACGAGCTCGGTGCGATGTCGACGCGTACCCGGTGGCCCGGCAGGAACGTGTGTGCCGTCGACCAGAGGTCCACGGTGAACTCCTGCACCTGATGCGGCTCGACGGGTCGCCTGTCGCCGCGGCCCGTGACCGGGTCGACGGACCGCGCCGACCCTCGCTGCACCCCGTCGGCGATGACGAGGCTGCTGCCGTCCGGGTGTTCGTCGCACAGCCGCACGACCACGTCCGCGTCCGTTCCCGTGGTCGCGAGGTGGACGACGGCACGGACCGCGCCCAGCACCGTGAGTTCCTCGGCGAGCGGCACGGTGCGCCACGAGACCACGTCCTGCCGCGACTCGATCGCCGTCTGGTCGGCGGGTCCCGCCTCGAACGGCGCGACGAGGAGCACCGCGCCGCCGCACGTCGGCACCGGGGATGCCGGATCGCTGGTCAGCCGCCGTTCACCGCTCCCGGCCGGCTCGGCCGTCAGTGACTCCCCGGCGCTCAGGTACAGCTCGAGCGTCCGCGTGTCGCGCGGAGGGAACTCCTCCAGTCCGATCCACCGGTTCGAGCCCATCAGGAACACGCGCACCGGCGGCGTGTCCGCCGCGCCCGCGCGAAGGACGGCGTCGAACCACCGCACGTGCTGCGCGGTGAGGTCCCCACTGCCGCCGAGGTCGTCGGCGGACGCTCCCGGCCCGAAGTCCACCCCGGCTGTCCGGCCCGACAGGTTGTCATGCGTCCAGGGGCCGACAAGGAGGTGGGGCACCGGCCCACCGGTGTCCTTCGCACGGCGCAGCAGACGCCGGTAGATCTCCAGGGTCGACCCGAGGAAGACGTCGAACCACCCGCCGGTCAGGAGGACCGGGATGTCGATCTCGTCGATTCGGTCGACGATCTTCCCGGCGCGGTGCCGCGCCGACCCGAGCGGCTCCCGCAGCCGGTCCAGACCCCACACGACGATCGACTCGGCGTCCCGATCGGCATCCGGGCGGGCCCGCAGAGTGCCGGCCCGGAACGCCTCCCGGGTCGTGATCGCGCGCTCGGTCGCCTCCCACCGCCTCTGCTCGGCCTCCCGTTCACGGGCGGAGTCGATGCGCGTGATCAGGTCCGGGGCGATCGCGTAGTGCGACCACGCGAGGGTGCTTCCGATCTCCGGCACCCCGCCGCGAAACCGGAAACCGTCGAGCGCCGACATCGCCGGCGTCAGGGCGGGAGCGATCGCCCGCAGCGCCGGGGCGCCCCCCAGAAAAGCGCTGAACTGGGTCTCCGAGGCGTAGGACGCGCCCCACATTCCGACGGCGCCGGTGCATTCGGGAAGTGCCGCGAGCCAGGCCACGGCGTCGGCGCCGTCGGCCACCTCCTGCGCACACGGGTCGAAGACGCCTTCGGAGCCGAAGCGCCCCCGCACGTCCTGGAGCGCGACGAGGTATCCGGCGGCGGCCAGGCGCCCGACGTCGAGCATCCCGTCGTGTTCGTCACCGGTCACGTCATAGGGGTGACGGGTCAGCAGGGCCGGCCACGGCCCGGTCCCGTGCGGAACCAGCAGGACGGTCCGGAGCCGTGTTCCGTCGCGCAGCGCACAGGCCACCTCGCGGCGCTCGGCGACGGAGGCCGGCGGTTTCCGGACCGGGCCGCCGTGCCGGGAGCGGGCCGGCTCCCGGCCGGGTTCCGTGTCGTCGCTCACCGGAGGGCGATCGCCGTCCACGACGTCGGCGGCAGCTCGATGGTGAGCAGGCCGTCGGCGAGTGTCGCGCTCGGGTTCGCGGCGGGGGTCACCCGGTCCTGCTTGTCGAGCGTGTTCTTCGCGTACACGTCGGAGTCGGCGAGCGTGACCGCCTCGTCGATGCGTGACGAGCCGAGGCCGCGCACGTCGATCGTGACCTGCGCGGTCTCCGCCAGGTCACGGTTGACGAGGAAGACCGCGGCCCGGTCCTCGTCGGCGGTCGCGACGGCGTCGATGACGGATGCCTCGCCGTGGCGCGCCGTCTCGTACACCGGCGCCTCGATCACGGGCCGGATCACCTCGCCGGACGCGAGCCGGCTCGTGATCGAGAACGGGTAGAAGGTCGTCTGCCGCCAGGCCGGGCCGCCGGGCTCGGTCATGATCGGAGCGATCACGTTGACGAGCTGCGCGAGCGATGCCGAGGTGACGCGGTCGCTGCGCTTGAGGAGCGTCATCAGCAGATTGCCGACGACGACGGCGTCCGCCACCGTGTACGTGTCCTCGAGCTGCCGGGGGGCGTGGCGCCACTCGTCGTAGGCCTCCTCGGACTCCTGGTGTTCCTTGAGGTACCAGACGTTCCACTCGTCGAAGGAGACGTCGATCTTCTTGTGGGAGCGTTTCTTGTGCCCCACGTGGTCGGCGGTCGCGACGACGGTGTCGATGAAGTAGTCCATGTCGGTCGCCGAGGCGAGGAAGGATCCGAGGTCGCCGTCGTGCTCCTGGTAGTACGCGTGGCACGAGACGTAGTCGACATGGTCGTAAGCGTGCTCGAGCACCGTGCGCTCCCAGTCGCCGAAGGTCGGCATGTCGGACCCGGAGGAGCCGCAGACGACGAGTTCGAGGTCCTTGTCGGCCCGCTTCATCGCGGCGGCGGTACGGGCGGCGAGCTTTCCGTAGTCGTCCGCCGTCATGAACCCGGTCTGCCAGGGGCCGTCCATCTCGTTGCCGAGGCACCACATGCGCACGTTGTGCGGGTCCGGCGTGCCGTTGGCGATGCGCAGGTCCGACAGGGCCGTGCCGGACGGGTGGTTGGCGTACTCGAGCAGGTCCAGGGCGGGCAGGATGCCTCGGGTGGCGACGTTGACCGCCAGCATCAGCTCGGAGCCGGTGAGCTTGAGCCACCTGGCGAACTCGTCGAGGCCGACCTGGTTCGACTCGATCGAGCGCCAGGCGAGGTCGCGGCGCACCGGGCGCTTCTCGCGCGGGCCGACGGAGTCCTCCCAGCGGAACCCTGAGACGAAGTTGCCGCCCGGATAGCGGATGGTGGTGCTGCCGAGCTCCCTGACGAGTTCGACGACGTCCATGCGGAACCCCTCGTCGTTCGCGCTCGGGTGTCCCGGCTCGTAGAGCCCGGTGTACACGCAGCGGCCGAGGTGCTCGACGAACGAGCCGAAGGTGCGGCGCCGGACAGGGGCGATGACGGCCTGCCTGTCGAGCTCGATGTGGGCGCGGGGCAATTCGGCGGTCCTTTCCAGGGGATGGCACGGGGCGTGCCGCGGGCTGGGCGATGCCGTCGGTCAGCGGCCCGCCCCCGCCGGAGGCGTGGCAGGGGCAGGCGTGGGACGGTCCGGTTGGGATCCTGTGCCGGCCTCAGCCCTTCACGGCGCCGGTGAGGCCGCCGACGATGCGCTTCTCGAAGACCGAGAAGAAGATCAGTGCGGGCAGCATGGCGAGTGAGGTGAACGCGAGGACCTTCGCGGTGTCCGTGGAGTACTGCGAGGAGAACACCTGGACGCCGAGCGGCAGGGTGTAGTTCGCCTGCGTGTTGAGGACGTACAGGGGGAGGATGTAGTTGTTCCAGCTGCCGATGAACCCGAGGATGCCGACGGTGACCACACCGGGCACTGACAGCGGGACCACCATGCGGAAGAAGAACCCGAGCCGGCTCATGCCGTCGATCGCGGCGGCCTCCTCGAGCTCGTTCGGAATGGCCCGCAGGAACGGCACCAGGATGATGACGGTCACCGGCAGTCCGAAGGCGATCTGCGGGATGATCACACCGAGCAGGTTGTCGACGAGGCCGAGGTCCTTGATGACGAGGTACAGCGGAGTGATCGCGACGACCAGCGGGAACATCAGGCCCGCGGCGAACAGGGAGTACATCGCGCCCTTGAGTTTGAAGTCGTAGCGTGCGATCACGAAGCTCACCATCAGGCCGAGCACGACGGTGCCGGCGGTGCTCGCGATCGCGACGATGAGGGAGTTGGCGAACTCGCCCCAGAACACCGTCGACTTCAGGATGTCGATGTAGTTGCCGACCACCCAGGGGCTCGGCAGGGCGGCCGGGTCCGTGGTGATCTGCGCGTTGGTGCGGAATCCGCCGATCACGATGTAGAGCACCGGTGCGACGCAGATGCCGACGAAGAGCAGCGCGACGAAGTAGGTGACGGGACTCCCCCACTTCTGGGGCTTGTCGCGGTTGCCGCGGCGGCCGGTGGGCGCCTTCTGTTCCACCTCGGGGGACATACCGGGGGTGGCGGTCGTCGCGCTCATCACACGGTCCCTTCAGTGACGGCGCCCTTGAGGTCGCGGCGCAGGACGAAGCGCTGGTAGATCAGCGCGACGATGAGCGAGATCACGAACATCACGACCGCGACGGCGCTGCCGTAGCCGTAGTTGCCCGCGTTGCGGCCCTGGGCGAGCATGTAGATCGCCATGGTCGAGGTGCCCGCGGTGCCCGAGACGTACTGGCCCCAGATGATGTAGACGAGGTCGAACAACTGCAGCGAGCCGATGATCGACAGGAACGCCCAGATGCGGATCGTCGGCCCCAGCAGCGGCAGCGTGATGCGGCGCTGGATCTGCCAGTAGGAGGCACCGTCGATCTGCGCGGCCTCGAAGATCTCGTCGGGGATCGACTGCAGGCCGGCGAGCATCAGGATCACCGCGAAGCCGATGTACTTCCACGAGATGATGGCCATCAGCGACCAGATGGCCAGGTCCGGGTCGGCGATCCAGTCGGCTTCCAGGGAGCCCAGACCGATCTGGTGCAGCAGGTCGTTGACGGCTCCGTTGCTCTGGAGCATCAGGCCCCAGCCGGTGCCGACGATGACCTCGGAGATGATGTAGGGCACGAAGATCAGGACACGGATGGCCGAGCGGCCGCGGATCCGCTGGTTGAGCAGGAGCGCCAGGACGATCGCCAGCGGACCCTGGATGAGCAGGGAGAGCACCAGGATCAGGCCGTTGTGCCCCAGGGCGTCGTGGAACAGGGGGTCGGTGAGGATCAGCTTGTAGTTGTTCAGGCCGACCCAGTCCGTGGGCTCCCCGTAGCCCTTCCACTGGTAGAAGCCGTAGTACGCGGCGAGCGCGACCGGGAAGATCACGAACGCCAGGAACGTGATGATCGCCGGTGCGGACAGGACCGCGATCTCCAGTCGCACCCTGGCACGGCCCCGGCGGTGCGCAGCCGCTCGCGGCGGAGCCGGGGACGCGGACGTGGACGCGTCCCCGGCTCGAGGCGTGCCCTGCGACTGGCGGCCGTCGGCCGTGTCAGTACCCAGGGTGTTGCTCATGTCTGCTTACTCAGCCCTTCTCGGCGGCAGCTTCGACGTCCTTGACGATGTCGGCGGCAGAACCCTTGCCGGCCAGCAGGTTCACGACGGCGATGTTCATGGCGTTGCCGACGTTCTGGCCGTACACGGTGTCGAGGAACTGCATCGAGTAGGCGGCCTTGTTGAAGGCCTCCAGGGCCGAGATGTTGTAGGGCTCGGTGACGACCCCCTGGGCCTCCTTGTTCACCGGGATCGTGTCGAAGGCCTCGGCGTAGGCCTCCTGCTGCTCCTTGGTCACGACGAACTGGAGGAAGCCGAGGGCCTCCTTCGGCGCGTTCTTGGACAGCGAGTATCCGCCGGCGCCGCCCATGATGGCGGTCGGGTCGCCCTTGCCGCCGGGCACGGCGGGGAAGGGGAACCAGCCCAGGTCGGGGAGCGGCTTCTTGTCCGGGGTCAGGTCGGCGATCACACCGGGGTTCCAGTTGCCCATGAGTTCCATGGCCGCCTTGTGGTTGGCGAGCATGCCCGCCGAGGACCCGGCGCCCTGCTGCGCCGATGCCGTCAGGAAACCCTTCTGGAAGGGGTCGACCTCCAGGAGCGACTCCAGGTCCTCACCGGCCTTGGTCCAGCACGCGTCGTCGAACGTGAGCGACTTGGCGGCCTCCTGCATGACCTCCTGGCTGCACTGGCGCAGGGCGAAGTTGTAGTACCAGTGCGCGGCCGGCCAGGCGTCCTTGGCGCCGACCGCGATCGGCGCGACCTTGATCGCCTTCAGCTTCGCGACGGCGTCCTTGAGCTCGTCCATCGTCGTCGGCGGCGAGGTGATGCCGGCCTTCTCGAACAGGTCCTTGCTGTAGTAGATGCCCTCGGGCTGCGTGTCGAGCGGCATCGCGTAGACCTTGCCGTCGATCGAGACCCCCTCGAGTGCTGCCTCGCCCACATTCGTCCTGTCGGTGTCGGTCAGGTCCAGCGCCTGGATCTGACCGGCGTCCACCATGGCCTGCATCTTGCCGCCACCACGCTGCAGGAAGATGTCGGGCGCGGAGTTCGAGTTGAGCGCGTTCTGCAGCTTGCCGTCGAGGTCCTCGTTCTGGACCGACTGAATCTTGATCGTGACGTCCGGGTGCAGCGCGTGGTACTCCTTCGCGGCCTCCTTCCAGTACTCCGCACCGCGCCCTTCCATCGCGTTCGTCCAGATGGTCAACGTGGCCTGGCCGTCGGACGAACCGCCGCTGTCGTCGCCGCCGCCGGCGCAGCCGGTGGCGGCGACGGCGATGCACAGGCCGATCGCGGCAGCCGTCGCGCTGCGGGTTTTCCTCATCATCGTGGAAACTCCCTGATCTGTTGTCAGTGATCCAACTGCCGTTAGTTTGCGCAAACTAATGAGCCATCCGCGAAGCGGAAGCTAAGGTGTACAGTCAGAAACGAACAAGGGGCAACCAACAGTTTTCGCAAGTTGCGCAATCGTTACCGATCCAGCCGCCGTCGTACGCGGTCACGAGCGGACGCGGTGACGGCCGGCGGCGGGCTCAGTCACACCCGGCCGGGCCCCGGCTTCCGGGCCCTGTCCGGGCCCTGTCCGGGCCCTATCCGGGGAGGCCGGCTCCCATGTGGACGCCCCTGGCGCTCCTCCGGGGCACAGGCCCCGGGAACGGCTGTCGCCGAGCGGGAAGGAAGTACGAGATGCTCGCCACGGTCCTGACCGGCCGGCACACGCACCGCCGGCACACGCACCGGGAGGCCACCGGGCGCCGGCAGGCGGGCCGCTCCGCCTCTTGACACGGTTTTCACCGGCTCCCTACGGTGCGCAACACATCAGGCGAGGGCACCGCTGATCCACCTCCCGTCCCCGGCGAGCCTCACCTCACACGCACCGCACCGCAGCAAAGGGACCTCCACCATGCGGATCGTCGTTCCCCGGCAGCCGACAGCTCAGCTCTCCGACGCCTGGCGCCACTGCGTCGGCACGGGCCGGTTCGACCTCGCGCTGCGGCGCGACTACCAGGAATCGCTCGGCCTCGTCCAGCGGGAGATCGGTTTCCGGCACATCCGGGGGCACGGCCTGCTCAGCGACGGGACGGGCGTCCACCGCCCCTACGACCACGCCGGTGAGCGGCGCGTGCGCCACGCCTTCACGTACGTCGACCAGGTGGTGGACGCCTACCTGGAGACGGGCATCGCGCCCTTCCTCGAGCTCGGCTTCATGCCCTCCGGGCTCGCCTCCGGCGACGACACCGTGTTCTGGTGGAAGGGCAACATCACTCCTCCCCGCGACGAGAAGGAGTGGGCGGACCTCGTCCGCGCCGTCATCGGGCACCTGGTCGACCGCTACGGCATCGACCAGGTGCGCCGGTGGCCGATCGAGGTGTGGAACGAGCCCAACCTGGAGATCTTCTGGGCGGCGGACCAGGACGCCTACCACCGCCTCTACGAGGTGACCTCGCTGGCCGTCAAGGAGGTCGACGCCGAGCTCCAGGTCGGCGGCCCCTCACTGGCGCCGGGCTACGAGGACGGGTGGATCCGGCGCTTCGCCGAGTTCGTCGAGGCCCGCGACCTGCCGATCGACTTCGTGAGCCGCCACGCCTACTCCTCCGGCCCCGAACAGTCCGTGCCGTTCGGCACGCACCAGACGCTCATGCCGGCGTCGGCGCTGCTGGAGCAGTTCGGCGCCCCGCGTCGGCAACTGGCGGGTACCGGGCTCGCGGACCTGCCGGTCCACATCACCGAGTTCAACTCCTCGTACCGGCCGGACAACCCGATCCACGACACCGCGTTCCACGCGGCGTACCTCGCGCCGGTGCTGGTGAACGGGGGCGACATCGCGGACTCCTTCTCGTACTGGACGTTCAGCGACGTGTTCGAGGAGGTGGGCATCCCCACCGCGCCGTTCCACGGCGGCTTCGGACTGCTGACGCACCGCCAGATCAAGAAGCCCACCTACCACCTGTACACGTTCATGGCCGAGATGGGCGAGCAGGTGCTCGCCCGGGGCGAGGACCACCTGGTGACGCGGCACGGCGACGGGCGCGTCACCGTGCTGGCCTGGGCGCCGGCCGACCCGGCCGGCGGCGAGCCCGTCGACGGCCACACCGTCCGGCTGTCCCTGCCCGTCGGTGCCCCGGACGCGCGGGGCTCCGCCTTCGCGCGCCGCCGCTGGGTGAGCGAGGACGCCGGCAACGCCTGGGCCGCCTGGCGCGAGATGGGGCGGCCGCTCGCGCCCGGCAACCGCCTGCTCGACGCCCTCCGCGAGGCAGCCGAACCCGCCCGCTCGCACCGGAGCGTGCCCGTCGCCGGCGGGCGCGCCGACGTGGACCTCGTCCTGGGACGCAACGAGGTGACGCTGTTGGAGCTCACCCCGGTCGTCGACGAGACACCGGAGTGGTGGAGCGACAGCCGGCTGTTCGGCCTCGGCACCGAGGACTCCGACGCCTCCGTGAACCGGCCGTGAGCCCCCGCCGCCCGCCGGGCTTCTGCAGCGGGCCACCGCCGCTCCGTGACCGTGTACACGGTGATCGTGCCGGAGGCCGGGTCCCTACCGGCACCGCAGCGCCGGCCCGGTCCGGCCGGGCCGGCGCTGCTCACGCACGACGCCTCGGACGTTCCGCCCGCTGCCCTGTGCGTTCCGCCGCTCGGGACGGCGTGGTCCACGGCCGCCGGGCACGGTGCCGCGGCGCCGTGTGACGCGAGCTCTCCGGGCTTCTCCGGAGCACGACCGGCGCCCGTGGGACGTCCCGTGTGTCCGGGGGACCGCTGCCGCCGTCGCGGCGGGCCGCCCGGCACTCGGACGGCCCGCGGCGCGTCCAGTACCGCGCCGGCCGAAGAACCAGGTGGGACCGGCTACATGCGGCTTCCGGCCGCCTTGTGATCACACGCACCAGGACGCCTCGCCACCGGGCAAACCTCGCCCGGCGCGGCACTAGGGTGTGGAGCGCGAAGGTCCACCGATCGGCCCGGAGATACCATGCCCCTGCAGATGAAGCTGACCGCGATAACACTCGACTGCCCTGATCCGCTGGCTCTGGCGGCGTTCTACCAGCAGATCACCGGCCTCGAACTCCACCCGGAGTCGGACACCGGCTTCGCCGGTCTCCGCCGTGCGGACGGACTCTTCATCGGCTTCCAGCGGGTCGGCGGCTACCGGGCTCCGAGCTGGCCCGATCCGGCCGTCCCCCAGCAGTTCCACCTCGACTTCGCGGTCGAGGACCTGGACAAGGCCGAGGCATGGCTGCTGCAGCTGGGCGCCCGCAAGCCGTACCACCAGCCGGGCGGGGACAGATGGCGGGTCTTCATCGATCCCGCGGGGCACCCCTTCTGCCTGGACAGAGGCTGATCCCCGCCCCGCTCCGCCGGTGCTCCGGCGCACGCCCGCACGGTTCCCGGCGCACCGGGTCGGCGTGCCGCTCCGCCCGCCCGGACGACCGCCGGATCCTGCCCGGCACTTCGCCCGGCAGGTTCGGCGGCACACCCCTCTCCCCCGTCGTCGCGTCACCTGGAGCCGACCCGGGAACAGGGAGAGCGGCACGGGAACGGGAATCGGACGCAGGCACCGCGCGGCCGGGTGACACACGGTGGGCGCGGCCCGGACGTGTCGGCCGCGAACGGATCAGCCGAGCGCGATGTCGACGGACCGCGACTCGACGGCGGCCAGCGCGGCCAGCGCGGCCTCGTCGAGTTCGATCGCTCCGACGGCCATGTTCGCCTCCAGGTGGGCGGCGTCCGCCGTCCCTGGGATGAGCAGGACGTTCGGCGTGTGATGGAGCAGCCAGGCCAGACCGACCTGCGCGGGAGTACGGCCAAGGGACAGGGCGACGGCGACGACGGCCGGTTCGCCGGTCACCTTCGGCAGACCGGGGAAGGCGCCGCCGAGCGGGAAGAACGGCACCCAGGCGATCCCCTCCTCGGCGCAGAGCCGGAGCATCTCCTCGTCGCCGCGTGCGACCAGGCTGTAGGCGTTCTGGACGCAGACGATATCGGCGGGGAGAGCCCTGCGCAGTCCGTCGAGGGTGACGCCGCTCAGTCCTATCGCGCCGATCTTGCCCTCGTCCCGCAGCGCGGTCATCACCGCGAGCTGGTCGTCGATGTCGACCACCTGGTCGCCCTCGGCCCGCAGACCCGGCCCGACATCCAGGCGGCGCAGGTTGACCACCGGGATCCGGTCGAGGCCGAGGGAGCCGAGATTGTCCTCGACACTCGCCCGCAGCTGCTCGGGCCGCTGGGCCGGACGCAGCGGAAGGGTACCGCCCGGGTTGGGATCGGCACCGACCTTGCTGACGACCGTGACACCGTCCTCGGGGCGGAAGGCGTCGCGAATGAGCCCGTTGACGAAACCGTCTCCGTAGAACTGGGCGGTGTCGATGTGGTCGGCGCCGAGTTCGACCGCGCGGCGCAGGAGCGCGATCGCGGTGTCGCGGTCGGTGTGCGGACGCTCCAACTGCATCGCGCCGTATCCGATGCGGGAGACCGTGCGGTCCCCGAGCGTCCCGGTCCCTCCTGCGTGCGGGACACCGGAGGGCGTGAGGCGGGGGGAAGGACTGCTGGTCGCGGTCATTTGGGACGCCCTATCCTCATGAGACGACAAAGAAAGCGGAGGACACTCCGCTTGACTGACTGTAACACCTTTACCGGAGGAACCTCCGCTTTGAGTCCCACCGATCCGCCACCCCCGGGAACCGGCCCCGTGAAGAAGCCGCGCACCGCCCGCGCCGACGCGCTGCGCAACCGGGACAGGCTCCTCCGGGCCGCCGGCACCGCGTTCGCGACCTCGGACGGCGCCGTCTCGCTCGAAGGGATCGCCCGCGAGGCCGGCGTCGGCATCGGCACGCTGTACCGCCACTTCCCGACCCGGGAGGCCCTGGTCGAGGCCGTGTACGCCGCCGAGTTCGACGACATCACCGGTAGCGCTCCCGCCCTGCTCCGGGAGCTTCCGCCGGACGCGGCGCTCCGCGCCTGGATGGAGCGCTACGCCGCCTTCGTCGCCACGAAGCGCGGTATGGCCGACACCCTCCGCGCCGCCTGGGCCTCGGGGCGGATCGCCACCTCGGCCACCCGGGAACGCATCACCGCCGCCGTCGCCCTGATCCTCACCGCCGGAGCCGAGGTCGGCTCACTCCGTGCCGACGTCGACCCGCGGGATGTCACCGTCATGCTGCTGGGAGTCTTCCTCGCCGACAGCGTCGACGACTCCCCCGAGCGGACCGGACGGCTGATCGGCCTCCTCATGGACGCGCTGCGGCCCGCGACGGCCCGCTGACGACCGGGGTGGTCGTCAGCGGGCCGGCTCAGGACATCGGCGCCGACCGCCGCCCGGCGGAACGGGCGCCTCGGCCGCGGTCTCCCGGCCATGTCGGCGACACCGGGGGATCGCGGCCGGAAGGGGCGCCGGGATCGCATCTGCGTGTTCCATGCTGTTTGTCGTATCGCTTGGCACACTTTTCCTTCGATGCCCTTCCGGACAGGTCAGATCCCGCGGCGCCTCGCCGGACCGGCGGCAATATGTCCGCGGTGGGCGGACAGACGAGGTCCGAGGCTCCGTTCCGCGGCCGCGAGGCCGGCGCCGGCCTCGCGGAGGGCGACATGACACGGAAGACCGGAAGAGGTGCCCGATGGCCCGGCTCGAACTCCTCACCTTCGGCCACAGCACCGCGGGCCGCGTACCGCTGGCGGAGTTGCTGCGCCGGGCCGGACTCGCCGCCGTGGTGGACGTCAGGACCGCTCCCGGCAGCCGTCGCGACCCGGACCTGGCGCGGCAGCGGCTTGCCCGGTGGCTGCCGGAGGAGGGCATCGCCTACCGCTGGGAGCCGCGGCTGGGCGGCTTCCGCAGGCCCGCGCCGGACTCACCCGACACGGTCTGGCGCAACGCGTCCTTCCGCGGTTACGCCGCGCATACCCGCACCCCTCAGTTCGTCGCCGCCATGGACGAGCTGCTGGCGCGGGCGGCACGAGAACGCACGGCGGTGATGTGCAGCGAGGCCGTGTGGTGGCGGTGCCACCGCCGTCTCATCGCCGACTTCGCCGTCCTCGCCCGCGGGGTGCCGGCCCTCCATCTGATGCACGACGGCCGCCTGACGGAGCACCCCCCGACTCCGGGAGCGCGCCTCCTCCCGGACGGCCTGCTCGTCTACGACGGCGAGGGCTGAGCGGCGGCGCGGGGCAGGCACCGCCCGGGGCGTCCCCTGTTCACGTGCCGTAGGTCTTCTTCCACCGGGTGCGGTGCCGCCGGTCGCCCTGGCCCGAACCGTTGACGCCGAGCAGGGACTGCAGGGATGCGCCGTTGTTCCACAGACCCAGGTGGTCGCGGTGCACGGCGAGGATGCCGTGCTTCACCACGAACGCCTCGGAGGGGCGGCTGAAGCGCGTGGTCGTCACGAAGACGGCTACCTCGGCCCCGAAGTGCACCCGGGCGCCCAGCAGATCGCGCACTTCACGGCTGGCGATGGCGCCGCGCGGCGCGTACCGCTTGCACTGGACGACCATCGTCCGGCCGTCGGGCAGCCGCCCGGTCACATCGGCGCCGTTGTCGTGCGAGCCCCCTACGCGCCGTACCTCTGTGCAGCCGTCCCGGCGGCACAGCGCGGCCACCAGTTCCTCGAACTCGGTGCCGCTCATCGTGTCGATCTCGGCCAGCGTCCGGTGCCCCGCCCGTACCGCCTCGGCCTGCCGCCAGCCGCGGTCCGCTCCGCGGACGGCCCGGTCCGTACGCCACAGCCACCAGCCCGCGACGCCCAGGCCGGCCAGGACGGCGGCCCCCAGGACGTAGGGCCGGGCCGCCGACCATGCCACCAGCAGCAGGAGCAGCGCCGCTCCGCCGCCTGCCGCGACCGCCCTGCGCGGTCTCTCGCGGCTGCGCCGCGCCGTCGGTCGGCGCCCACGCCCAGCAGCCATCCCGCCCCCTCCACACCACCTTCACCACTCTTCGCCGGCACAGCAGTCTGGACGGAGCCGGCCGGGCCGGGAAGGGCGCCGATCGGCCATGGCCGAAAGCGGGCCCGCCCCGCCCGCGGGGCCGCCGCAGAGATCACCGCTTCCCTGTCCTGACGGCCCGGCCGGCCGGGCCGTCAGGACGGTTGCCGGCGCAGCCGGGTCAGCACATGGCGCGCGTCGCGGCCGACCCCGCGCAGGGTCTTGGAGGAGAAGCCGCGCTGGAACTCCAGTCCGACGAAGCCCAGCCCGGGAACGGTGGTGGCGACACCGCCGCGGTGGCGGGGCCGGCCCTCCGTGTCCAGCGCGCCGCTGCCGTCCAGGTAGGGGAAGGCGGGGCGGTAGCCGGTGGCCAGCACGACGGTGTCGACCGCTTCCTTCGTCCCGTCCGCCCACACCACGCCGTCGGGGGCCAGCCGGGTGAACATCTCCCGCCGGTCCACTCCGTGTCCGGCCAGGGCGGCGCGCCAGTGGCCGTCGTCAAGCACCGAGGCAGGCAGCCGGTGGAGCCACCGGCCCAGCGGTGCGATGTCCCCTCCGGTGTGCTTCAGCCACCAGTGCAGGTCCCTGCCGAGCGGACGCTGCGGCAGCCACCTGAGGGGGCGGCGGGTGGCGAGGGTGACCTCGGCGACGGCACCGAGTTCGGCCGCGATCTGGACGGCGGAGTTGCCGCCGCCCACCACCACGATCCGCTGCCCGGCGAAGGGTGCGGGGGCGCGGTAGCCGGCGGCGTGCAGCAGCCGTCCGCCGTACTCCGCCCGCCCGGGCAGCTCCGGTGTGTGCGGGGTGCCGAAGTCGCCGGTCGCCGCCACCAGCGCCCTGGCCGTGAAGCGGCTGCCGTCCGCCGCGCGCACCGCCCAGGCGCCGTCGTGCCGGGTGGCGGAGGTGACGGTGGTGGAGGTGCGGACCTCGACCGGCAGGCGGCGGGCGCAGTCACGCAGATAGGCCACCACCTCGTCCCGGCCCGGGTAGCGGTCGGGCTCGCCGGGGAAGGGCATGCCGGGCAGCGCGCTGTACCGGGCCGGGGAGAAGAGGGTGAGGCTGTCGTAGTAGTGCGGCCAGGCGCCGCCCGCCCGGTCGGCGGCCTCCAGCACCAGGGTGCGGGGGAAGCCGTGGTGCGGGGCCAGGGCGGCGGTGGCCAGGCCGGACTGCCCGGCACCGATCACGATCAGATCATCCATGCGATTCCGGACCCTTCGGTCAATTCTCCATTTCGATGAATATCGAAGTAGTGGGCAGGGAACGGCACCGGCGGGTGAGGGCGGAACCTCCGGCGGATGCGGCGACGCCGGCGCGACGGTGACCGGCCGCCCCGTCAGCGCGGGTCGAGCATGGCGGACATCGCCGCCACCACGGAGGGGGCGACCTTGTAGTAGACCCAGGTGCCGCGCCGTTCGGAGGTGAGCAGTCCGGCCTCCCTGAGCTTCTTCAGGTGGTGGGAGACGGTCGGCTGGGAGACTCCGACGTCGGAGATGTCGCACACGCACGCCTCCCCGCCCGCGTGCGAGGCGACCAGCGAGAACAGCCGCAGTCTGACCGGGTCGCCCAGCGCCTTGAACATCGCCGCGGTCCGCTCCGCCTCCTCGGCGGTCAGCGGGCGTTCGGTCAGCGGCGGGCAGCACGGCGCCGCGGTGTCGGACGTCGTCAGTACCGGCAGTTCCACGGCTCCTGGCTTCGACATACGTCTATGTTGACATCCGTCGAAGCAACTGACAAGCTCCGGACATCGACATATATCGAATCAAGGGGCACCTCGTCACCTTCCGCATCCACGCGTACCGCGAGCGTGCCCGCCGCACCGCGGCCGCCCACGGCCGCCGACCATCCCGCACAAGGAGAACATCCCCATGAACGCCATGAGCGAGCAGCAGCTCCCGGTCGTCGTGATCGGCGCCGGCCCCATCGGCCTGGCCGCCGCCGCGCACCTGACCGAACGCGGCCTGGAGCCGCTGGTGGTGGAGGCCGGGCCGGGCGCGGGCACGGCGGTGCGCCAGTGGTCGCACGTACGGCTGTTCTCCACCTGGGGCGAGGTCGTCGACCCGGCCGCCGAGAAGCTGCTGGCCCCCACCGGCTGGGTACGGCCCGACCCCGGCACCTACCCCTCCGGTGCCGACTGGGCCGAGCACTACCTGGAGCCGCTGGCCGGCGTCCTGGGCGACCGGGTGCGTTACGGCACCACCGTCACCGGCGTCGCCCGCGCCGGGCGGGACCGCGTCGTGGACGCCGACCGCGCCGCCCAGCCCTTCACCGTCCACCTCCGGCACACCGACGGTCACGAGGAGCGCGTCCCGGCGCGTGCGGTCGTCGACGCCTCCGGCACCTGGGCCACCCCAGGTCCGGCCGGCGGCGACGGGCTCCCGGCGCTCGGCGAGCAGGCGGCGGCCGACCGGATCGCCTACCGCGTCCCCGACCTGTCCGACCCGGCCGTCCGCGCCCGCTACGCGGGCCGGCGCACCGCCGTCATCGGTTCCGGCGCCTCCGCCTTCACCGCCCTCGCGACTCTGGCCGACCTCGCCCGGGCCACCGACGGCGCCGGAACGAAGGCGCTGTGGATCCTGCGCCGCGGCATCTCCGGCGCCACTTTCGGCGGTGGAGAGGCCGACCAGCTCCCCGCCCGCGGCGCCCTCGGCCTGGCGGCCAGGGCGGCCGTCGACGCCGGGCACGCGAGCGCGGTCACCGGCTTCCGCACCGCGGCCGTCGAACGCGACGGCGACGGACGCCTGGTGCTGACCGGCGAGGACGGCCGCCGCACCGAGCCGGTGGACGAGGTCATCGTGCTGACCGGGTTCCGCCCCGACCTGTCGTTCCTGTCCGAGGTCCGCCTGAACCTGGACGAACGCCTCCAGGCACCGGCCGCCCTCGCGCCGCTGATCGACCCCAACCAGCACTCCTGCGGCACCGTCTACCCGCACGGCCACCGCGAGCTGTCCCAGCCCGAGACCGGCGTCTACCTGGTGGGGATGAAGTCCTACGGCCGCGCGCCGACGTTCCTGGCCATGACCGGCTACGAGCAGGTCCGCTCCGTGGCCGCCGCCCTCGCCGGCGACACCGCCGCCGCCGACCGCGTGGAGCTCACCCTGCCCGAGACCGGCGTGTGCGGCGGCAGCGGACTGTTCGACGCCCCCGAGGCCGCCGAGGGCGACGGCGGCGGCTGCTGCGCCGCACCGGAGCCGCAGCCCATCCGACTCGGCACCGAGGCTCCGGTCCCCCCGGCCGAGGCGGCCGAGACCGCCGACGCGACCCCGGCCGGCGGCTGCTGCGGCGCGTGACCGCTCCCTTCGCCCGCGGGGACGCGACCGGATCGGGGGACCGGTCGCGTTCCCGCGCCGCCCCGCCCGGGCGGTGGTGGCCCGACGCCCCCGTTCAGTCCCGGGAATCCAGCTTGCGGCGGAGGGTGGCGGCGAAGTCCTCGGCGGCCAGCAGCCGGGCGCGCAGGGTCTCGCAGCGGGCGTCGGCGACCTTGCGGTAGGCGTCCAGGCGCTCCCGCAGCCGCTCGTGCTCGGCGGCCTCCAGCGGCTCGGCGGCCGAGAGCCGGTCGGTGATGGCCAGCAGGTCGCGCATCTCCTCCAGGGAGAAGTCCAGCGGCTTCATCCGGCGGATGACCATCAGCCGCTCCACGTCGGCGGCGGTGTAGAGCCGGAAGCCGCCCTTGGTGCGGGCGGAGGGGGCCACCAGGCCGACCTCCTCGTAGTGCCGGATGGTGCGCAGCGACAGGCCCGTGCGCTCGGCCACCTCGCCGATCCGCATCCGCTGCTCCTCCGCCACTGCCCCATCCCCTCCGGTGCCCGAACACTTTTCGGATTCCTGAACCAAACTCTATCGCGTGAGATGAATCACAAGGCCCCACACAGGGTTCACCTGCGATTCACAAGGCAGCGGCCACAGTCATCCCTCACGTCAGGGTAGGGTTTTGTTCATGGGCGGAACACCGCCCTCCCGAACCTCGTCGGGCAATGATGCCCGACCGGCGGCCCCCCACATCCGCCGATCCCCGGTTGCGCCCCCGTCACCGGCGACGGCCGCGGCCGACCGGTCCCTCCCGCTCCCCCGCGGAGCCACGCACACTGCGCGCGCACGCCGAAACGCCCGCGCGCCCGACATGGAAACGGATGCATGTCCGCTGACACCTCCGCAGCCTTGCGGCTGCGCCTGCCCCGCCGCCCCTCCCGCCCCGAGTGGCTGTCCTCGGCGAAGGTCTTCCGCACCGAGGTGCTGGCCGGCCTGGTCGTCGCCCTGGCCCTGATCCCCGAGGCGATCTCCTTCTCCATCATCGCCGGAGTGGACCCGGCCGTGGGCCTGTTCGCCTCCTTCACCATGGCCGTGACCATCGCCGTCGTCGGCGGCCGCTCCGCGATGATCTCCGCCGCCACCGGCGCCATCGCCCTGGTCATCGCCCCCCTCAACCACGAGTACGGCCTGGGCCACCTGATCGCCGCCGTCATCCTGGGCGGCCTGATGCAGATCGCGCTCGGCGCGCTGGGCGTGGCCCGGCTGATGCGCTTCGTGCCCCGCTCGGTGATGGTCGGCTTCGTCAACGCCCTGGCCATCCTCATCTTCCTCGCCCAGGTGCCCGAGTTCACCGACGTCCCCTGGGCCGTCTACCCGCTCATGCTCGGCGGCCTGGCCCTGATGATCTTCTTCCCCCGCCTGACCAGGGCGGTGCCCGCCCCGCTGGTCTCCATCGTCATCCTCACCGTGATCACGGTGGCCGCCGGCATCGCGGTGCCCACCGTCGGCGACAAGGGCGACCTCCCCTCCGCCCTGCCCACCCCCGGCCTGCCCGACGTTCCCTTCACCGTGGACACCCTGACCACCATCGCCCCCTACGCCCTCGCCCTGGCCCTGGTGGGGCTGATGGAGTCGCTGATGACGGCCAAGCTGGTCGACGACATCACCGACACCCACTCGGGCAAGACCCGCGAGTCCATCGGCCAGGGCATCGCCAACGTCGTCACCGGCCTGTTCGGCGGCATGGGCGGCTGCGCCATGATCGGCCAGACCATGATCAACGTCAAGACCGCCGGCGCCCGCACCCGCCTGTCCACCTTCCTGGCCGGCGTCTTCCTGCTCATCCTGGTCGTCACCCTCGGCCCCGTGGTCTCCACCATCCCCATGGCCGCCCTGGTCGCGGTGATGATCCTGGTGGCCTTCGCCACCTTCGACTGGCACTCCGTCCACCCCAGGACCCTCAAGCGGCTGCCCCTCAGCGAGACCGTCGTCATGACCGTCACCGTCGCCGTGGTGGTGGCCACCCACAACCTCGCCATCGGCGTCATCACCGGCGTCCTCACCGCCATGGTCGCCTTCGCCCGCCGCGTCGCCCACCTGGCCGAGGTCACCGCCGTCACCGACCCCGACGGCACCAGCGTCGTCTACGCCGTCACCGGCGAACTGTTCTTCGCCTCCTCCAACGACCTGGTCTACCAGTTCGACTACACCGGCGACCCCGAGGACGTCGTCATCGACCTGACCGACGCCCACATCTGGGACGCCTCCTCCGTCGCCGCCCTGGACGCCGTCGAGACCAAGTACGCCGCCCGCGGCAAGAAGGTCACCATCATCGGCCTCAACAAACCCAGCGCCGCCATGCACGGCAAACTCGCCGGACAACTCGCCGACACCCACTGACCGGGCGGACGGGCCGGGTGCCGCGGTCGGCAGGAGTGTCCGGCGCCGGACGGGGCAACGGTGGAACATCCGGCCGGTCCCGGCCGGGCACCCCTCGTCCGACCAGGAGGATCACCATGCCGGAGAGCGTCTTTCTCATCATCGGCCTGACAGTCGCGCCCGTCCTCGCCCTGGCGCTCCTCATCTGGGGGCTGAACGGCACCTCCTGGCTGCTGCGGCGCCTCACCGGCCAGAGCCGGAGAAACGCGTGACACGGAGCCGCGCGACCGCGGGAGACAGGCCCGGAACCTGCCCCTGCGGACATCCGCCCGGGCCACTCGCCCCGGTATCCGCGGCCCGGCTGAGAACACCGCCCGGTTCCGGCGTACGGTGCATCCATGCATGCCAACGGGGCGCAGACACACGGAAGTCAGTATCAGCGGCGCGGACACGTCCTCCTGGTCGCCGGGGACCGCGCCGTGCACCGGCGGCGCCCGCAGATCACCCCCAGCGCCAACCTGGCGGCCCTGGCCACCGTTCCCACCCCGGTGCTGCTGGACAGCTCCCTCCCCACCGACCTGGTGCATCTCGACGGCGTCCACGACCCCAACTCGGTCCTGCTGCGGCTGCGGGCCGCCGTCGCGGCGTCCGGGCCGGTCCTGCTGTACCTCTCCGGGCGGCTCACCGCCGACCGCCGCCGGCGTGAGCTGCATCTGGCCCTGACCGGCACCACTCCGGGGACCGTCCGCTACAGCGCGCTGCCGTGGTCCTGGCTCCGCAACGAGCTGCGCACCCGCCCGGCGGGAACCACCGTGGTGTTCGCCGACCTCGCCGCCGACCGGCATGCCTGGGCCCGGCTGCAGGAGCGGCCCGACGCCGTCTGCGAGCAACTGCCGCTGTGCGGGGTCGTCGTACCGCCCGGCCTGGCGGGCACCGAGGGCGTCAGCCCCTACACCCGGCAGCTGGTCGAGCAGTTGCGCCAGGAGGCCGGGCGGCCCGGCAACAGCCTGCTGCACTCGGCGGCGGTGTCCGCCGCCGCTCTGCCGCCGGGCACCCTGGTCCTGCCCCGGAGCGGGCAGCTCGACGCCCTGTCCGGGACCGGCGAGCCCCGGACCGACATCCGGCGCCTGCTCGCCCAGGTCCAGCGGCGGCGGGCGGCGGACCGGTCCTCGCCCGCCGCCGCGGCGGCTCCGGACGCTCCCGGGCCCCCCGGAACGCCGCCGCACCCCGGACCGGCCCCGGTGGCCCCGCCGGCCGCGGCCGCTCCGGCGGGGCCGCCGGCCC
This sequence comes from Streptomyces carminius, assembly GCF_002794255.1. Lineage (GTDB taxonomy): Bacteria > Actinomycetota > Actinomycetes > Streptomycetales > Streptomycetaceae > Streptomyces > Streptomyces carminius. Next base: position 81,917 of record NZ_PGGW01000038.1, on the reverse strand, counting down.
CGGTGCCCGCCCGGGCACCGGCCGCCACGCTGCCCGCCGTACCGCGGCAGCTCCCCGCCGAGGCCGATCCCCGTCCGGTGATCTGGGAGGCCGCACAGGCCGGACGGCACAACGAGGCGGCGGCCATGGCCGCCGCCTGGGAGCAGCACGCGATGCGCCGCCACGGGCCGAACTCCGCGGAGGCCGTCCACTGGGCGGAGATCCGCGCCGACCTGGCCCGGATCGCCGAGAACTACCCGCAGGCCACCCGGCTGTGGATCGCCGCCGCCCGCTCCCGGCTGGCCCACCAGTCCTCTGACGCCCCCGAGCTGCTCGCCGCGGCGCAGGGCGCCCACTACTGCTGGCACCATGTCACCGACCCGGACGCCGCCCGGGAGCTGGGACCGGAGCTGCTGGACCTGCTGGGCCGGCTTCCCGCGCTCGACCCGCGCCATGTGCCCGTCGCCCGGCAACGGCTGGAGGCCCTGGGCTCCCGTACCTCACCTGCCGGGTGACGGCCCGTCCGGGCCGTCCGGCTGATCATCCGCGCGGCCCGTCCGGCGGTACCGTCGCCGCGAGGACGACCAGGTTCCCGGTGTAGCGGCCCGCGGCCCGGTCGTACCGGCCCGCGCAGGTGATCAGCCGGAGGGCCGGACGGCCACCGGTGCCGCCGTAGACCCGGTCGGTGGGGAAGGCGTCCCGCCGGTGCGCGGCCACACCGCGCACGGTGAACGAGACCGTGGTGCCGTCGGCGCGGTCGACGGCGATCCGGTCGCCGGGCCGCAGTTCGGCGAGGCGGTGGAAGACGGCCGGGCCGGTGGCGGAGTCGTAGTGGCCGACCAGGACCGCGGGGCCCGGTTCGCCCGGTTCGGGGCCGTCCCGCCACCAGCCTGCGGCACCGGGGCTCTCGGGCGGCGGCAGGACTCCGTCCGGCCCGGTCACCAGGGGCCCGACGGGCGCCGCCACACCGATGGCCGGAACGCGGACACGTATCGGAACGGCTTTCTCCGCCGCCGGTCCGGGCCGGTTCGTCCCCTTCTCCGGGGCCCGGTCCGGGAACCGGCCCGCCTCCGGCCGGGTACCGGCCGCGCGGACGGAGTCCGGGGCGTCCCCGCAGCCGGGAAGGGTCAGCGCCAGTGCGCAGAAGGCGGTGGTGCCCGCGGTTGTGGCGGCCGCGCGGAGGTCACCGCCCCGCCGGGGCACCAGGCGGCGCCGGGGACGGCGGTGCCGTCCCGTGGGCCGGAGGATCTCAGGCTCCCCGGTCCGCGGAGCCGGCCGCCGTACGGCGCCGGCGGACCAGCACCGCACCGCCCGCGGCCAGGCCGAGGCCGGCCGCCACGGAGAGCGCGGGCCCGATGTCGCCGGGGGCCGTGCCGCCGTCTCCGGCGTCGACGGAACCGCCCGGGATCCCGGCCCCGCCGTCCCCGTCTCCGTCTCCGTCCACGTCTCCGTCTTCGTCCACGTCCCTGTCCTCGGGCGTGAGCGGGTCACCGACCTCGCCCCGGTCGCCTCCCTCGGAGGACAGTGACTCGCAGGCGCGCCCGTCGTCGTCGGCGTCCAGGCCGTACGGATCACCGTCCTGTCCGTCAAGGACGCGCTGGGCGGCCTCCCGGGACTCGAAGTCCGCACAGTCCAGGTCGGGCTGGGACCACGCGGTCCCGGCCGTGGGCAGCGGGGTCAGCGCCGCCAGGGCGCATGCCGCGGCGGCGGTACGCAGTCGCATGGGATCCTCCCGCATCGGTGCTCTGCCGACCGGGTGGCGGAAGACGCCACCCGACTGCCACGGTCGGCCTCCACCACGGGAGCGGCCACTCGGCGACCGCCATTCGGGTGACGCCGCTCCGCCCGGTCCACGGCGGACGGACACCGTGTGGGCCGGGCGGAACGGTGATGCGGAACAGTGCCAGGCAGTTTCGTCCGGGTCGGCGGGCGGGCCAGAAGAAGATGCCTGCGATGTGGAGTCCGGCCAGGTGGATGGTCGCGGTCTTCTCGTAGCGGGTGGCGATGCCGCGCCACTGCTTCAGGCGGTTGATGCACCGCTCGGCGGTGTCGCGTTGCTTGTGTGCCTCGCGGTCGAAGGCCGGCGGTCTGCCACCGGCCTGTCCGCGCTGCCGCCGGTTGGCCTGCTGGCCGGCCCGTTCCGGGATCACCGCGCGGATGCTGCGTCTGCGCAGGTGGCCGCGGATCGCGCGGGAGGAGTACGCCCTGTCGGCCGGGACCAGGCCCGGCCTGGTGCGGGGCTGTCCAAGAGGGCGGAGGACACGCAAGCGGGCCATGACGTCCGTGAAAGCGGGTGCGTCGCCGGCCTGGCCGGCGGTGAGGACGAACGCGAGTGGCCGGCACCGGCCGTCAGCCGCGAGGTGGGTCTTCGTGGTCAGTCCGCCGCGGGACCGGCCGATGGCGTGGTCGGCCGGCTCGCCGGCCCGGGCCCCTTTCTGCGGGCCCCGGCCGCATGCTGGTGAGCCCGCACGATCGTCTCAGTCCACGGACACGGCCCAGCCGACGTCCTCGTCCGCGTCGGCCTGAGCCACCAGGGCGGTGAACACCCGCTCCCACGTGCCGTCGACGGCCCACATCCGCAGCCGGTTGTAGACGCCTCGCCAGTTGCCGTACTTCTGCGGCAGGCGCACCCACCGGGCCCCGGTCCGGAACTCGAAGGCGGTCGTATCGATCACCTCACGACGGTCCCGCCACCGGCCACCCCGCCTCGGCGTCCGGTCCGGGAGCGACGGCTCGATCCGCGCCCACTGCGCATCACTCAACGGCACACCCGGACCAACGACCGGCCGATCCCAACCTCGCGGGTCAGTACACCTAGGACCCGGTCACGGTGGGGTAGTCCGTGTATCCCTCCGCACCACCGGCGTAGTACGTGTCGCGGTCGCCGGCGGCGACAGGATGACCGTGGGCGAACCGATCGACGAGGTCCGGATTGGCGATGAAGGGAGCGCCGAAGGAAACCGCGTCAGCCAACTCTCGTTCGAGTAGCTCGTTGCCTGTCGCCTGCGTGAAGCCGAGATTGGCGATGACGGCACCGCGGTAGTGGGTTCGGAAGCGGGTGAACGCGGTGGAGGTGTCGTCGGTGCCCGTGTGGGGTTCCGGTCCCAGGAGGTGGAGATAGGCCAGGTCGGTGTCGCTGAGGCGCTTGAGGAGCAGGTCGTAGTCGGCCAGCACCTCGTCGTCCGCGGTGAAGGACGGCTCGCGACGCCAGTAGGGGGACAGTCTGACGCCGACGCGGTCGCTGCCCCACACGCTGCTGACGGCGTCCACGACGTCAAACAGGAACTGGGCCCGCTTCTCACTGCTGCCGCCGTAGGCGTCGGTGCGCTGGTTCAGGCGGGGGTTGAGGAACTGGGCCACGAGGTGGGATGCCTGCGCGTGGATCTCCAGGCCGTCGAAGCCGGCGCGCAGAGCGTTGGCGGCGGCCCGCCGGTAGGTGTCGATCGTGGTGGCGATCTCCGCCGCGGTCAGGGCGCGGGGCGTGACCGTGTCCTTCGGGCCGTCGGGAGTGAAGGACATATCCCGGGGGTTGATCGCCGAGGGACCGGCGGGGAGGCGGCCACCGAGGTGGTCGGGATGGGAGACGGCGCCGACGTGGCCGATCTGCGAGATGATCCTGCCTCCCGCCGCGTGCACGGATTCGGTGACCTTGGCCCAGCCGGCGGTCTGAGCGTCCGTGTAGATGCCGGGGACGTTGATGAAGCCGATCGCGTCCGGGCTGACCCAGGTTCCTTCGCTGATGATCAGGCCGGCGCCGGCACGCTGCGTGTAGTAGGTGGCGTGCAGGGCGGTGGGGGCCAGTTCCGCGTTGGTGGCCCGGGAGCGCGTCATGGGAGCCATGACGACGCGGTTGGGCAGTTCGAGCGCGCCCAGTCGAACGGGCTGCAGGAGGGGCTGGGTGCCGGATGCCGAAGTCGGGTCGGACATGAGGGACTCTTTCGTGAAGGAAGGCGCTCCTCGCGGACGCGGGGAGTACGAGCGGCTGGGTGGGATCAGTCCTGCTTGAGGGCGTGGAGGCCGGACAGGGGCCCGCCGAGCTGGGTGAGGCGGCCTCCCTCACGCAGCGTTCCGAGGTCGACGGGCGCGAAGCCGAACTGGGAGGCCAGGCCCATTACGGTGTTCTTGGCGTCCGTGTCGTCGCCGGCCAGGAACAGCACCTGACGCCCGGCCTCGTGGCGGGGATCGGGTGCGATGAACCGCGCGAAGAGGGCGTTGAAGGCCTTCACCACGCGCGCGCCGGGAAGCAGGGAGGCCACGTACTCGCTTCCGGTGAGATCGCCCAGGTCGGCGATCTCCGCGTTCGGGGGAGGGGAGTCGAACTGGTTGGTGGCGTCAATGACGACGGTCCCGTCCAGGGGAGGGAGTTGGGCGGCGACGTCGGGGACTTGCGGCCAGCCGACCGCGAGCACGACGAGGTCTGCGACAGCGGCCTCGGCGGGGGTTGCGGCCGTCGCGCGTGCGCCGAGATCCTTCACCAGCGGAGCCAAGGAGTCGGGTCCTCGGCTGTTGCTGAGCACGACCTCGTGGCCGTGCCGGATCGCGTGCCGGGCGATGGCCTGGGCGATGGTCCCGGCTCCGAGCGTTCCGATCTTCATCAGGCCGCCCCCTGCCCGGGGCCGGCCGCCTGCGGTGTGGTGAGCAGGACGGTCCCGGTCCTGGCCGGGCGGCGGGCGTGTTCGATGGCCGCCTCGAAGTCGGCGAGGTCGTAGCCGGCCGCGACTTCGAGCAGGTCCGGCGTGTTCCGTGCCAGGTCCAGGGCGAAGGCGATGTCCTGGGCCCGCTCCTTCGGGGTGCGGCTCATCCACTGCAACACGGTCACGCCCTGCACGGTCAGCGCCCGTTGGATGAGTGGCAGTCTCTCCAGCGGGGTGGTGCCGGAGCCCAGTTGCCCGTAGGAGATGAGGGTGCCGCCGTCGGCGAGCAGCTCGGCGAGGTCCCGGGTCATGGCACCGCCGACGCAGTCGAGGACGACCCGGATGCCCTGCTCGCCGGCTTCGTGGCGGACCCGCTCCCGCCAGTCGTCGTCGCACGTCGCGATCACGGGCAGCGTGGGGTACAGCGTTCGCATCTTCTGGGCACCGGATGCGCTGCGTACGAGGTTGATCAGGGGCAGGCCGTGCCGGACCGCGGCCGCGCCGACCAGCCGGCCGACGGAGGAACCGGCGGCCGTCTGGAGGACGGAGCCCTGCCGGCCGCGCAGGGCACTGTCCAGCGCGCGGTACAGCATGAGCAGCGTCAGGGGATTGACCAGCATCAGGGCCGCGGTCTCGTCGCTGACCTCGTCCGGCACCGGCACGGCCCGGTCGGCCGCGACCACGACGTACTCGGCCCACGTCCCCGGCGCCGGGAAGACCGCCACGCGCTGACCGGGACCGGGTGTGTGCACGTCCGGCCCGACGCTCTCGACGACGCCCATCCCCTCCACTCCGGGAGTCCGGGCGCCCGACTGCTGTTCCGGGAGTCCCGGCAGTCCCTCCACACCGGCCAGGTCGCCCGGATGGACGGGCCGGACCCGCATGCGAACCAGGACCTGCCCGGTGCCGGGACGCGGTCGCCCGGGCTCCTCCCTCAGCGTGAGTACCTGTGCGGGTTCTCCTTGCCGGGTGTGCACCACGGCGCGCATGGCTCCTCCACTCACCTATTGATGATGACCAACATTAAAACAATGATGAGGGGTAACCTTGGAAAGGTCAATCACAGTCGAGGCGGGAGGGCGGGCATGCCGCGGATCACCAAGGAAGACAAGGCCAGGAATCGGCAGAACATCGTCGAGGCGGCCGGGCGCATGTTCCGCGCGCAGGGCATCGACACCGTCGGGATCGCCGACCTGATGAAGGAAGCGGGCCTGACCCACGGCGGCTTCTACAACCACTTCGCGTCCAAGGACGACCTGGCCGCCGAGGTGTGCAACGCCTCGTTCGCGGCGTCCCTGGGCGTCCTGGAGCAGGCCGTCGGGGAAGGGGACGATCCCGCCGGCCCACCGCTGAGACGAGTGGTGGACGAGTATCTCTCGGTCGCCCACCGCGACGCTCCGGACGGCGGCTGCCCCTCCGCCTCCCTCGTCACCGACGCCGGGCGGCACAACGACACGATCCAGCGCTCGTACGCAGCCGGCGTGGAAGGGTACCTCGCGGGCTTCGCCGCGGAACTCGCCCGTGAGCAGGACGGGGAGATCACCCCACAGCAGGCGCGGGACCGGGCGATGCTGCTGCTCAGCAGGCTGGTCGGGGCGATGGTGCTCGCCCGAGCGGTCCGCCGCGTCCAGCCCGAACTGTCCGACGAGATTCTGCGGACCTGCCGCGCTCACGCCCTCGACTGACCAGCCCGGGCGGCACGGCCACGGCGGCGTACCGAAAGGACGCTCTCCCGGCTACTGGGCGCCTCACCAAGGCGGTGTTCGCGATGCCGGGGCAGCCGAAGCTGCAGGCAGGCGATGGCGAGGGCCGGGGCTCTGCTGTGCTTGAACTCGTTGCGGCAGCGCTCACCGCAGCCTCGAAGTGCGTGCAGTCGGTGACGATCCCGGCGGTGATCCCGGAGGCCGGCGGGTGACCGCGCCCGTCGCGGGCACGGTGGCTCTCCGCGGCCGGCCCGTCACCGGAACCGGCCCGGTCGGCCGCCTGCCGGCGATCGCGCACCGGGAGGCCCCTGCGCGACGGAGCCCGCAACGGCTCGATCACCGCCCGCGTCAGTCACCTTTCGACGACGCACCACGAGCGGACCGACGCACCAGTCACTCAGCGGACGTGACCTGGAGGGCCTGTCGTTCGGCTCACGCCGCAGACGCGTGGTCCGGTGGTCCGGTACGCACATCTGCGGCGTTGTCGTCGGTCGCCGACGCTCCGCGTCGACTCCCTCCTCCGCCTTGCGGCTGCGCGTACCGGACCACGCTCACCGGCGCTGGACAGCACCGTCACTTTCCTGCGACCTGATCCGGACGACAGGCCCTAAGCGTCCGAGTAGCTGAGTTCTCCCAGGGTCCAGCCGCACACCTGGTCGATGGGGACCCGGTACATCCCCCCGGTGTCGGGGAGGCCGTAGCTCCCCTGGAGGATGCGTGCCACATGCAGGTGCAGGTGGGTAGGACGGCCGCCCTCTCCGCGCCGGGCGTCCGCCCCGGTGGCGGCGAACAGTTCGGCGAACGGCTTGAGCTGCTCGGAGTCCCTCAGTACCTCGGCGACTCGTTCCCTCCAGACGGCCTCGGGTGCCAGCCTGCCGGTGATCACGGCGCCGGGCACCACCACGGTGAGGGGCATCTGGTTGCTCTGCTCGGACTCCACCTTCTCGGCGATGTCGGCGAGCAGGTCATCGTGGTTCGACATGCGGGCAGACTAGCGCCCGCCGGGGGGTGGGGAGTCGCCCCGGTCCGCCGGGAGCCCCAGTCCTTCCAGCACCCGGGCACCGGGGAGCCGGGCGAGGAGCCCGCCGGGCACCAGCAGCTTGCCGCGGCGCCGGCCGCTGCCCACGACGACGTACGCAGCGCCGGCGGCGGCCGCGTCGACCAGCAGCGGCCAGTTTCCCGGCAGGCCGACCGGGGTGATGCCGCCGTACTCCATGCCCGAGGCCTCGACGGCGGTCTCCACGGGCGCGAAGGACGCCTTGCGGGCGCCCAGTTCGCGGCGGACCAGGCGGTTGACGTCGGCGCGGGTGTGGGCGAGGACGACACAGGCGGCGAGGGTGGTCTCCGGGCCCCGGCGGCCCGCGACGACCACGCAGTTGGCGGACTGTTCGGGCGGGATGCCGTGGACCTCGCCGAAGCGGGCGGTGTCGGCGTCCTCCGGGTCGCTGTCGACGTAGACGACGCCCTGCGCGGACACGGGTCCGCGCAGGGCGTCGGCGACCGGCGGGGCGAGCAGGCCGAGTTTCTCCGCGACCGGCCAGGCGGCGGTGAAGTCTCCGATGGGTGCGCGCATGGCGGACACGCTAGCGGCCACCGGCCGTACGGGCACGGGCACGGGACCGCTCCGGTGCGGCGGGGCCCCGTGCGATCCGGCGCGGTCCGGCGCGATTCAATGCGGTCCGGCGCGATTCAGTGCGGTGCCCGCGGAGCCGGGGGTACCGAGACCGCCATCGTCATCTCCACGGGCTCGCCGCCGTCGTTGCGGTAGCCGTGCGGGACGTTCGACTCGAAGGCCGCGGAGGCCCCGGCGGGCACCTCGTGGTCGGTGCCGTCGACGGTGAGCGTGAGCACTCCGGCGGTGACATGGACCAGTTCGGTGGTCCCGGTGGGGTGGGGATCGGAGGCGCTGCCCTCCCCCGGCATCAGCCGCCAGGTCCACAACTCCAGCGGGCCGGGCGCCTCCGCCCCGGCCACCAGGGTGCTGTGGCTGCCCGCCGCGGTGGACCACAGCCGCGCCATCCGGTCGGCGGGGACCAGCCTCACCGCCGGTTCCCGGTCGGATTCCAGCAGCCCGGTCAGGCTCACGCCGAGCGCGTCCGCGACCTTGACCACCGTGCCGAGGCTGGGGTTGGTGCGGGCCTGCTCGATCTGGATGAGCATCCCGCGGCTGACCCCGGCCCGGGCCGCCAGGGCGTCCAGGGTGAAGCCGCGCTCGGTGCGCAGCCGTTTGAGGCTGCGGGCGAGTGACTGGCTGAGCTGGTCAAGGTCTGTCACACGTGCCTCCTGTCCCGGGCCCGGAGCCCCCGCGGGGACCGCCCGGACCGCTTGGTGCATTATCAGAGATGACCCAGTACATTGGAATGGACTACGGTGCACTGCACCCGGGAGTCCATGACACTGTACCGAGAGGTCCCGCCATGATCGCGTTCGCCCTGACCACCAGTCTGCTGTGGGGACTGGCCGACTTCGGCGGCGGACTGCTGACCCGGCGCATCCCCGCCCTGACCGTGGTGGTCGTCTCCCAGACGCTCGCGGCGGTCGCGCTGGGGGCGGTGGTCGTGGCCACCGGTGCCTGGAGCGAGGCCGGAGCCCGGCTGTGGTTCGCCGTCGCGGCCGGGGTGGTGGGTCCGGCCGCGATGCTCTGCTTCTACCGCGCCCTGGCACTGGGGCCGATGGGGGTGGTCTCCCCGCTCGCCGCGCTGGCGGTCGTCGTGCCCGTCGGGGCCGGGCTGGCACTCGGCGAACGGCCCGGCGCGGCGCAGTACGCGGGCATGGCCGTCGCCACCGCCGGGGTGGTGCTGGCGGGCGGACCCCAGCTGAAGGGGGCTCCGGTGCAGCGGCGGACCCTGACGCTCACCCTGGTGGCGGCGGCCGGCTTCGGCACGGTGCTGGCGCTGATCGCGGAGGCCTCCACCACCCTCACCGGGCTGTACCTCGCCCTGTTCGTCCAGCGGGTGTGCAACGTCGCCGTCGGCGGCGCGGCACTGTACGTCTCGGTGCGGCGCGGCGGCGCGGCACTGCCCCCGCAGGGCCGTCCGGCGGTGACCGCCGCACTGCCCGCGCTCGCCTTCGTCGGGCTGGCCGACGTCGCCGCAAACGGCACCTACGCGCTGGCCGCCGGGGCCGGCCCGGTCACCGTCGCCGCCGTGCTCGCCTCCCTGTACCCCGTGGTGACCGCGCTGGCCGCCCGCGGTCTGCTGCGGGAGCGGCTGCTCCGGGTGCAGACGGCGGGCGCCGCCCTGGCGATGGCGGGCACCCTGCTGCTGGCCTCCGGCTGACCCGGTCCCGGAGCCCGGGCGGGGACCGCTAGAACAGTTCCCAGTGACTAGAACAGTTCCCAGTGACGGCGCGCGACGTACAGGGCCAGTGCCAGGCCGTGCAGGGCGACAGCGATGAGCAGCAGCAGTCGGAGATTCCGGTTGTCCACGGTCCCACGCACCTCCTCCGTCGTTCCCCTTCGTTCCCCGTCGTTCTCCGGTTACCCCGTTTCCCGGCCCGCGGCCGGTCCGCCCGCCGCGGGCCCCGGCGCGTCCGGTCCCGCAAGCGCCAGCAACTGCTCGGAAGTGACGCCCTCGGGGACCGGTACGGGCGGCGGGGTGCGCAGCGGGGGGCACCAGCCGTCCTCGGGGTCCCAGCGCCGTACGACCCGCGCGGGCGCGCCCGCGACCACGGCGTGGTCGGGCACCTCGCCGCGGACGACCGCCCCGGCCGCCACCACCGTGTTCCGGCCCAGCCGTGCCCCCGGCAGCACCACCGCGCCCGTGCCCAGCCAGCTGCCCGCGCCGATCTCCACGGGGGCCGAGCGCGGCCACTGCCTGCCGACCGGCCGGTGGGGGTCGTCGTAGGAGTGGTTGGTGGAGGTGATGTAGACGTACGGGCCGCAGAACACGTCGTTCCCGATGGTCACGCCCGCCCGGGCGGTGTCCGCGACCACATGGCTGCCGCGGCCGAGGACCACACCGTCCCCCAGCCGCAGGACCGCCTCCGGGCCGAGGTCGAGGTCCGGCATCATCCCGGCGGTCAGCGTCACCTCGGCGCCGATGACGCAGTGGTCGCCCAGCTCGATCCACCGGGTGCCGAACAGCGTGCCCTGCGGGAAGGCCAGCCGGGTGCCGGTGCCGATCCGGCGGAAGGCGTACGGGCCGGGGCGGGCGGCCGTGACGGCGCCGGCCCGCTGCGCCCGGCGCCACAGCGCGTGCACGGCGCGGGACAGCAGCCGGGCGGGCAGCCCGGACAGGGGGGACGGGAGCACGTTCCTGCGCATGGCCATCCGCTCACCGTAGACGCCCCGGCGTGCGGCGCACCGCGGAGTGTGCTGTGATCCTTGCCCCGCCCTCCGTCCGCCACGCGGGCGGAGGGGCGGACGGGAGCCGGAGCGGGCCGGGAGAACGGGAGAGAGCTGATGGAACGGCGGGCGACGGTCGCGGGCGTGGGCGGCAGGGAACCGGTGGTACACCCGGAGGCGCACCTCGCCGCGACGGCCGTGGTGGTCGGAGAGGTGTCGCTGGGCGCGGGCGCGAGCGTCTGGTACAACGCGGTGCTGCGCGGCGACTGCGACGCGATCACCGTCGGCCCGGGCAGCAACATCCAGGACAACTGCACCGTGCACGCCGATCCGGGCTTCCCCGCCGTGGTCGGCGAGCGGGTCTCGGTGGGACACAACGCGGTGCTGCACGGCTGTGCGGTCGAGGACGAGGTGCTGATCGGGATGGGCGCGACCGTGCTGAACGGCGCCCGGATCGGCACCGGTTCGCTGGTCGCGGCGCACACGCTGGTCCCGCAGGGCATGGTGATCCCGCCCGGTTCCCTGGTCGCCGGGGTGCCCGCCCGGATCAGGCGCGAGCTGACCGCCGAGGAGCGGGAGGGCATCAGGGTGAACGCGGCCATGTACCAGGACCTGGCCGGCACGCACCGGGAGACGCTCACCGACGTGCCCGGCAAGGAGTGAAGGGAGTGGGCGGCTCCGGCGTGTACCGGCTCCGTACCGAAGCGGGGGCGGCCGTGGCCGCGGCCGCGGGGCACCTCTAAGGTTCTGGCCATGTGGCCAGGACAGCAGCCCGGGGGCGAGCAGAACCCGCACGACCCGCAGAACCAGCAGGGCCCGCAGCAGCCCAATCCGTACCAGACGCCCGGGTACCAGGCGCCGAACCCCTACCAGGCGCCCGGGTACCAGGCGCCGAACCCGTACCAGGCACAGCCCGGCGGACCGTGGGGGCAGCCCGGCGGGCCCGGTGCCCCGCAGCCGCAGCCGGGCGGCGGAAAGGGCGGCAGGACCGCGGCGATCGCCGTCGTCGTGGCCGTCGCGGTGATCGCCGCGGCCGTGGTCACCGGGGTCCTCGTCCTGCGGGACGACGGCGGGGAGAAGACCGCCGGGGGCGGCGACAAGGCCGCGTCACCGAGCGCGGAGCCCTCCACCGGGGACGGCGCGACGCCGAGCGAGGAGCCGGAGAAGCGGGAGGACGACCCGAGCAACCCGCGCGACGGTCTCGCCCCGGAGAAGCCCGATCCGGTGGTCCCCGGCTGGCAGGTGGTCACCAACGCCAAGCACCACAGCGCCTTCGACGTACCGCCCGACTGGAAGGTGCGGTCGGAGGACACGATCATCGGTTACGGGCAGAAGGACAAGGACGACCCCTTCTCCGGCCCGCTGGTCGCCTTCAGCGCCCCGGCCGTCCACAAGGAGGGCTGGTGCAAGTCCGGGAACAGCGAGTACACCCGGTCCGTCGTCGGCAGCAAGGGCGGCCAGGGCTCCCGTGACACCGTCGAGGGCGCGGAGCTCGCCGCGGAGAACTTCGTCTACGCCGCCTACGGCGAGCAGAAGGACACCGTCAGGCTGACCAGGGCGAAGCCGTTCTCCAACGCGCACGGCATCAAGGGGCACATCGCGTCCGCCACGGCCACCGGGGTGAAGAAGGGCAACAAGTGTGACTCCGACGGCAAGGCCGTGGCCCTGTCCTGGATCGACGGCACCAACGACCTGCGCATCTGGGTGCTCGTCAGCGACGCCGGGGTCAAGGACGAGGTCCCGCAGGCCGTCATCGACAAGATGACCGCCAGTCTGCGCCCGTACGCCGAGGAGGAATGACCGCCCGCCCCTCCTGGGCCGGTCGCAACTACACCCTGCTGACGGCCGCCGCCGTGGTCACCGGCATGGGCAACTCCGGGGCGCTGATCGCGGCGGCGTTCGCCGTGCTCGCCCTGGGCGGCGACGGCACCGACGTGGGTCTGGTGGCCGCGGCCCGCACCGTACCGCTGGTGGCCTTCCTGCTGGTCGGCGGGGCCGTCGCGGACCGGCTGCCGCGCCACCGGGTGATGGTGGCGGCCAACGTGCTCAACTGCGCCTCCCAGGGCGTCTTCGCGGCGCTGGTGCTCTCGGGGGACGCGCTGCTGTGGCAGATGGCGGTGCTGTCCGCGCTGGGCGGCACCGGGCACGCCTTCTTCGCCCCGGCCGCCGAGGGCATGGTGCTCGCCAGCGTCGGCGGCGGACAGGCCGCGCGCGCCTTCGCGGTGTTCCGGATGGGTGTCAACGGCGCCGCCATCGGCGGCGCGGCCCTGGGCGGCGCGCTGATCGCCGCCGTCGGCCCCGGCTGGGTGCTGGCCGTGGACGCCGCCGCCTTCGCGGTGGCGGGCGCGCTGCGCGCCTTCCTCGACCTGCGCGGGATGCCCGAACGCGAGGCGGGCGGCGGGCTGCTCGGCGATCTGCGGGACGGCTGGCGCGAGGTGGCGGGACGGCCGTGGCTGTGGGCGGTGGTGGCGCAGTTCTCCGTCGTCAACGCGGTGGTCGCGGCGGCCGAGGCGGTGTACGGACCGCAGGTGGCCGCCGAGCACCTGGGCGGCGCCCGGCCCTGGGGCCTGGCGCTGGCCGCCTTCGGCGCGGGCACGGTGCTCGGCGGACTGCTGATGACCCGCTGGCGGCCGCGCCGCATCCTGCTCACCGGCGCGCTGTGCGTCTTCCCGCTGGCGCTGCCCTCGGCGGCGCTGGCGGTGCCGCTGTCCGCCGGGTGGCTGGCCGCGGTGATGTTCGCCACCGGGGTGGCCCTGGAGGTGTTCGGGGTGACCTGGATGCTGGCGCTGCACCAGGAGGTGCCGGAGGAGAAGTTCTCCCGGGTCTCGGCCTACGACTGGCTGGGCTCCGTGGCGCTGGTGCCGGTGGCCACCGCCGCGGCCGGGCCGGTGGAGGCGGCGGTGGGCCGGTCCGCGGCGCTGTGGGGCTGCTCGGCCCTGGTGGTGCTGCTGACCGCCGCGGTGCTGTGCGTACCGGACGTACGGAACCTGGTCCGGCGCGACGGTTCCGCTCCCCCGGCCGTCGCCGCGACGGCGGCGGCCGCCGGAGTGCCCGGCGCGGCGGGGCCGCCGGAGGCCGCCGGGTCTCAGCCGACCGTGAAGGCACCGCCCGGCGGCAGCGGCGAGGACTCCGCGTCGGCCTCCTGAACCGGGCGGGCGTCCCCCGTGATCCGCGCCAGCTCCCCGCCGTGCACCACCCGGGCCGGGAACGGGTCGCCCGCCGCCGCCCGCGCCAGTTCGGCCAGCGGCAGCTCGGCCCGGGAGGCGACCAGCACGGTGTTGCCGAAGCGGCGGCCGCGCAGCACGGCGGGCTCGGCGATCAGGCACAGCCGGTCGAAGACCGCCGTGAGGGTCGCCAGCTGGGAGCGGAGGAAGGCGAAGGGCGCGGCGTCGGCGAGGTTGGCGGTGTAGATCCCGCCGGGGCGCAGCGCCCGGGCGGCCTCCCGCGCGCAGGACAGGGTCGTCAGGTGCGCCGGGACGCGGGAGCCGCCGAAGACGTCCGCCACCAGCACGTCCAGCGAGCCCGGCGGCCGGTCCCGCAGGGCGGCGCGGGCGTCCTGGGCCCGCACTGTGATTCCGCCGAGCCCGCCGAGCCCCCCGCCTCCTTCGGTCTCCGGCAGCGGCAGGTGCTCGGCGACCAGCGCGAGCAGCGCCCGGTCGGCGTCCACCACCCGCTGGCGGGAGCCGGGGCGGGTGGCGGCCAGATAGCGGGGCAGGGTCAGGCCCCCGCCGCCCAGGTGGAGGACGTCCAGCGGGACGCCGGGCGCCGCGGCATGGTCCAGGACGTGGGCGATGCGGCGTACGTACTCGAACTCCAGGTGCGTCGGGTCGTCGAGGTCCACGTACGACTGGGGCGCGTCGTCGACGGTGAGCAGCCAGGCCCGGCGGCGGTCCACGTCGGGGAGCAACCGGGCGGTGCCCCCGTCCACGGCGCGGACCACGGGCAGCGACTCGTCCACCGGCTCGGTCATGCGCCCATTGTGCGGGGTGCGCGGACACCGGACCGGGCGGGGTCGGCGCACCGGGGAACACCCGGTGGTCAACGGACGCGGCGGGGGCCGCCACCGAACGGTTTTCCGGGCCCGCCTCTCCGGTCGTTCTCGCTGGTGGCGGTGGTGCCGTGGAATTCCGCGCGGCCCGCGACGCCGGACACGGGCCGTTTTCGTCGGTTACGCTCCACCGGTGTCCGTCCCCATCCCACAGTCCGTCGGCCCCGCCGCCCGGTGTGCCGCGGTGCTGCTCTCCCCCTGGTCCCGTCTGTGCCTGCTCGTCCTGCTGCTGGTGGCGGCCGCCACCGCGGTGGCGGTCTGCGAACCGCAGCGGCTGCTCACCGAGGGCTGGCGCCCCCGGCTCTCCGGCGGTGCCGCGGTGGTGCTGTTCGCCGCGGCGTACGGGCTGTGCACGGCGGCGCTCCTGCCGCGTCCGGTGCTGAACCTGGCGGCGGGCGCGCTCTTCGGCGCCTCCCTGGGCACGGCCGCGGCGGTGGCCGGGACGGTGCTGGGGGCCGGGATCTCCTTCGGACTGGGGCGGCTGCTGGGGCAGGAGGCGCTGCGTCCGCTGCTGCGCGGCCGCTGGCTGAAGGCCGGTGACCGGCAGCTCAGCCGGCACGGTTTCCGGGCGATGCTGGTGGTACGGGTGCTGCCCGGGATGCCGTTCGCCGTCTCCAACTACGGTGCCGCCGTCTCCCGGGTGCGCTGGCCCGCCTTCCTGGCCGCCACCGCGCTGGGCTGTGTGCCCAACACCGCCGCCTACGCCGTCGCGGGCAGCCAGGCCGCGACGCCCACCTCGCCGGTCTTCCTGACGGCGACGGCCTTCATAGCGGTCCCCGGCCTGACCGCGGCGGCCGTCGCCTGGCGCAGACGCGCGCGGCTGCGGGGAACAGTGGTGGACGTGGAGACGGGAGTGGAGGCGGAGGCGACGCCCGGACAGCCCGGATGCGCCGGAACGGTCACCGGGCCGGTACATACCGGGAGTCTGCGTTCGTCCGCTGTTTCCCCCGCCTTTCCCGACCGGTCATAGCATCTGCCCGACCTGACCGATGATCACAACAACACAGGGACGAGCACACCCCAGTCATGTCTTGGTTCGAAGCGTTCATCCTCGGGCTCGTCCAGGGGCTGACCGAGTTCCTCCCCATCTCCTCCAGCGCCCATCTGCGGCTGACCGCGGTCTTCGCGGGCTGGGAGGATCCCGGCGCGGCCTTCACCGCGGTGACCCAGATCGGTACCGAGACCGCGGTGCTGATCTACTTCCGCAAGGACATCGTGCGGATCGTCTCCGCCTGGTTCCGCTCGCTGTACGACCGCCGGGCGCGGCAGGAGCACGACGCGAAACTGGGCTGGCTGGTGGTCGTCGGCTCGATCCCGATCGGCGTTCTCGGCCTGACGCTGAAGGACCAGATCGAGGGCCCCTTCCGTGATCTGCGGCTGATCGCCACGACGCTGATCGTGCTGGGCGTGGTGCTCGGCGTCGCCGACCGGCTCGCGGCGCGCGACACGGCCGGCGGGCGGCACCGCGCCGCGCGGGAGCGCAAGACGCTGGAGCACCTGACCGTGCGCGACGGCCTGCTGTACGGCATGGCCCAGGCGATGGCCCTGATCCCGGGGGTCTCCCGGTCCGGCGCGACGATCAGCGGCGGGCTGTTCATGAACTACAGTCGGGAGGCCGCCGCCCGCTACTCCTTCCTGCTGGCCATCCCCGCGGTGCTGGCCTCCGGCCTGTTCGAGCTGACGGAGATCGGCGAGGGGCATGTCTCCTGGGGCCCGACGGTCTTCGCGACCGTGCTGGCCTTCTTCGTGGCCTACGCGGTCATCGCCTGGTTCATGAGGTTCATCTCCACCAGGAGCTTCATGCCGTTCGTGGTCTACCGCATACTGCTGGGCCTGCTGATCTTCGGGCTCATCGCGGCCGGGGCGGTCTCCCCGCACGCGGGCGAGGTGGCGCAGTCAACTACTCAGCCGTGAACGACCGGGCTTGTTGGCTCGGTTCGATGCGGCTCTGTTTATGCTCCCGACTGCCCCCTACGGCAGGACGGTCACGGGTCACATCCACCGGTTCCCGCGCTGCGCGGGGGCCGGGTCGGGCATGTTGACGAATACCCACGCCGTGGCCGCTCGCGTGGCGATGTTGACCCCGGCGACGTGGTCGGCCGGCCCAGCGAGGCCGCACCGACGACAGCAGAAGTGGTCCCGGGTGCGCCGGTTGGCGCGCTCGGTGTGGCCGCAGCGCGGACAGCGCTGCGAGGTGTGGGCCGGATCCACCTCGATGAACGGCACGCCGGCTCGGCGTGCCTTGTACTCGACGAAGGCGCCGAGCTGGTGGAAGGGGGCCAGGCCGACTGGCGTGCTCGCTGGTCGCGCGGAACCGTGACCCGCTCGCGGATGCCCCGCAGTTCCTCCAGGGCAAGGCCGCGCTCGGTGCGTTGGGCGACAGCAACGACAGTCTTGGCGATGATGTGGTTGATGTGGGTGGCGTGCCGCGCCTCGCGGCGGGCCCGCTTCTTCAGCAGTTGCTTGGCGGAGCGGGTCTGTCTGGCTTGGAGTTCGGCCCGTTTGCGGGCCTGCCAGCGGCGGTAGCGGCCCAGGCGGCGCCCGGTGTGGTTGTCTCCGTCGGAGGTGGTGGCGAGGTTGGTGAGGCCCCGGTCCACCCCGAGGAATCCCTTCGGCTCGGACACCTCCGGGTCGGGCACGTCGATGGTGGCGGCCAGGAACAGCTTCCCGTCCCGCATCATCAAATCCGTCTCGCCCTTGCGGGACTGGGCAAGCTGCTTGAGCGCGCCGGGGGAGCAGGCGAACGAAACGTGTTTGAGGCGGCCGTCCAGGGTCCAGATGCTCACCGTCTGGGCGTCGTAGTTCCACGACAGGCAGCGGTCATCGTAGGTGTGCGCCGCCTCGGGGCGGAAGGTGACCGGCCTGGACTCGGCCTTGCGGCGGCGCTGGGCTCCCGGGGGGCCGAGGTTTCCGGCCTTGATGTTCGCCCGCAGTGTCGTATACGCGTCGGCGACGCGTTTGATGATGTGCTGGGCGGCCTGCGCGCCGAATCCTTGGGCCTTCAGCTCCCCGTAGCACAGCTTCCGCAGCTCACGGACCGATCCGGTGAGGCCGAAGTGTTCGAACGAGAGGGCCGACACCCAGGTGGCGGCCTTGTTGGCCGCGTGCAGGGTCGACTCAAGCGCCGGTGCCTGCACCGCGTCCGGGAGGAGTTTCACCTGCACAACCAGCTTCACAGAGTGATCGTAACACCACCGTATGTCACTGCAATGGGGGGTCGCCACACACGGGAAGAAGCGCCGTTCACCCCCTGCACCCGCATCTGGCCTTCACTCCGAAGTACCGGCGCGGCGTCTTCACCGCCACCATCCTCAAGCGCTGCGAAGAGATCATGCGCGAGGTGTGACGGACTTCGGCGCCGAGCCGCGCGAGTTCCACGGCGAGACCGACCACGTGCACCTTCTGGTGCACTATCCGCCTCAGGTCACGCTGTCCCGGCTGGTCGGCAGCCTCAAGGGCGTCTCCGCCCGACGCCTCCGCCTGGGGGTACCACCCGGCCGAAGGGCCAGGGGGGAGAGTTCCCCGACCACCTCCACCGCTACCTGTGGGGAAACCACCTCTGGTCCCCCTCCTACTTCGCCGGCTCATGTGGCGGTGCGCCGCCGGCCGTGGTCAAGGAGTACATCGAGAACCAGAAGCGTCCTGACTGAGTGCGACACCACGGCAGAGCTTCACGAAGTGATACCGCGGCGCTCCGCGCCGCGAACCCCAGGATGCGATTCCCCCGATGCGTAAACGCACGGGGTTCCTCGCAAGAAACCGCTGAACCACCGGGGGGAGCCGCCGGCCGGCGGCTCCCCCCGGCTCCCTGGCTCCCGTACCGTGTCCCGCCTCGTGTCCCGCCTCAGCGGCCCTCGGTGAGACCGTCCTCGGCGGCGCCCCGGCTCAGCACCGCCTCGCGCACCCGCCGGTGCACCTCGGGGAAGTTCCGCCCGGTGGCGCGTACCACCCGGAAGGGCGGCCCCATGTCGGAGTGGCTCACCAGGAACTCGGCCCGGGTGACGTCCCAGCCTCCGCCGGCGGGCTCCGGGGTGAAGGTGAAGCGCGCCATGGAGCCCTCGTTGCCGCTGCGCTTGTCCGCCGGGACGAAGCTGGCGACCTGGTCCCCCAGCCCGTAGACGACCCAGGTGCCGTTCACCTTCTCGTACGGCTGCGGTACGTGGTTGTGGGTGCCGATCACCAGGTCGATGTCCTTGCGGCCGCCGGTGCGCGCGGCGGTCAGCTCCTCCGCGAGCCTCTTCTGCTCCGCGTCCGGGGCCTGCTGCCACTCGGTGCCCCAGTGCACGCTGACCAGGACGACGTCGGCCCCCGCGCGGCGGGCGGCGCGGGCGTCGGCGATCACTTTGTCCGCCTCCAGCATGCCGACCGCCCACGGACGGTCCCCGGGCAGCGGTATGCCGTTGGTGCCGTAGGTGTAGGACAGGTGGGCGATCTCGGCGCCGCCCGCCGCCAGCCGGGCCGGACGGGCGGCCTCCGCCGCGCTGCGGGCCGTGCCGGAGTGCCGTACGCCCGCCGCGTCCAGCGCGTCGAGGGTGCGGCGCACCCCGTCGAAGCCGTCGTCGAGACTGTGGTTGGAGGCGGTGGAGCAGCTGTCGTAGCCGGTGGCGCGGAGCGCCCGGGCGAGTTCGGGCGGCGAGCGGAACAGCGGGTAGCCGGTGAAGGGACCGTCCTTGTCGCCGTAGGGGGTCTCCATGTGGCACAGCGCCACGCCGGCGGTCTCGACGACGGGTTTCACGCCCGCCAGGATGCGGGTGAAGTCGTGGCCGTCGCCGCCCGCGTCCAGCCGTGCCTGCCGGATGATCGACGGGTACGGGATGATGTCGCCGGTCGCCACGACGGTGAACGCCTCGCGCGGCTCGCCGGCGGCCGGTTCCGCCGCCGCTCGTGGCGCGCCCGTCCCCTCTCCCCCGTCCCTCTCCCCCGGCTCCGGGCCGCTGTGGGCGGTGCACGCCGTGAGCGCGCCGAGTACCAGCAGGGCCACGGCCAGGGTTCGCGCGGTCCGGCCGGGTCCCGTGCCGGCCGTGTGCCGTGCGCCGTGCGCGGCCGGTGTCCGCCCGCCCCGTATGTGCCCGGCCGGTATGTGCCCGGCCCGTATTCGCGCGGCCCGTATTCGCCGGTCCCGTGCGCGGCCCGCCGTCCGCCCGTCCTGCATGGTCTCCCCCTGTCCCCCCGGCGGCGGTGCCGCTGGTCCCCTCCGGCCGTGCCTCATGGCTGCCTCCTGTACCTGTTCCGACGTGGCTGCCCGCCACCGGGTTGTCCGGGGCCGGCGGTTCCTGCTCGCAGCCTGCTGCGGCGGGCCCGCGACGGCAGCACGGGAGGCGTCCGGCTGGGCCGATCGGGTCAGCGGGCCCGGCGCGCCGCCGCGTCCGCCGGATGATCCGGTGCCGGCACCGGCGGCCGCCGCCCGCCCGGACGGCGCACCCACGCCTCGGGGGCCGGTGGTCTCCGCCCGGCCCGTGTCCGGCGGACCCGGGCCGGGCCGGCCCGGCGGTGAGGCGGGACCGCGGGCGTACCCGCGCCTCGCCGGGACACCGGGCGGTCCGGACTGCGGCCCGCCGCCCCGCGGGCCGCGCTCGGGGGCGCACGGCGGGAGTGCGCACAACCGGGTCCGTTCGCTTTCCCGTGCTCTCCCCGGCTGGGAAGCTGGGGGGAGGCAGCCAGGGGGCAGCCGCAGCCGATCCCGGAGTTCACCTTGGCCGAGCGCGACGACGACAGCTACCGACTGCTGGCCGGTCTGCCCTTCGCGGCCATGACCCTCGTCACCGTGGTGGACCTGACGGCGGGACCGGAGGTGGGTTTCCTGCCGCTGCTGTCACTCGGTCCCGCCTTCGCCAGCCTCGTCGGCGGCATACGCCGCACCGCCCTGATCGGGCTGCTGGCCCTGGTGCTGTGCCTCTCCCTGGCCGCCTTCGACGGTCTGCTGGACTCGGTGCGCGGCTTCACGGCGACGGTGTCGGTGATCGGGGTGGGTGCGGCCGGGCTGGCCGCCGCGGCCGTCCGGCAGCGGCACGAGTCCGAGCTGGCCAGTGTGCGGTCCATCGCCGAGGTCGCCCAGCGGGTGCTGCTGCGCCCGGTCCCCCGGGCCGCCGGCCACCTGCGGGTGGCGGTGTCCTACACCTCCGCGGTCGCCGAGGCCCGGATCGGCGGGGACCTGTACGAGGTCGTCAACTCGCCCACCGGCGTCCGGGTGCTGGTGGGGGACGTCCAGGGCAAGGGCCTGGAGGCGGTGGAGACGGCCGCGGTGGTCCTGGCCGCGTTCCGGGAGGCCGCGTACGACGAGCCGGACCTGCCGGCGGTCAGTGCCCGGCTGGAGAGAGCCGTCAACCGGCACATGCCCGCGGAGCGGTTCGTCACGGCCGTGCTGCTGGAGACGCACGAGGACCGCACGGTCACCGTGCTCAACCACGGCCACCCCTCACCGCTGGTCGTCCGCGCGGACGGCGCGGCGCGGCTCGCGGAGCCCCCCGAGACCTCGCCGCCCCTGGGCCTGGGACTCGACGTCAAGCCGCCCGCGCCGTACTGCCTGGCGCTCGGCCGCGGGGACCAGCTGCTGCTGTACACCGACGGCGTCACCGAGGCCCGCGATCCGGACGGCCGCTTCTACCCGCTTCAGCGGCGCTCCTTCCTGCTGCGGGAGGCGAGCCCGGACTCCGCGCTGGAGTCGCTGCGCCGTGACCTGGTGAGACATGTCGGAGGGCCGCTGCACGACGACGCGGCCATGCTGCTCCTGCGGTACCGCGGCGGCTGACCGCCGAGCCCGCGGCCGTCTCCGCCCCGCGGTCCCGGGAATTCTTCACGGACCGGCCGAAAACAGGAGGATGACCCGCGGGAAACGGGTACCCGTCAGCCGAACCCCACCGTCGTGCACCAGGTTGAACCGGGACACCGAGACGATGAAAGATTCCCGCCTCACCCTCCGAGAACTCCGCATACTGAACGAAACCGAGCGAGCGCTGCGCGAGGACGCCGAACTCACGGCCCGATTCCGGGAGTTCGGGGACTCGTGGACCGCCCGGGACTTCGGCGGGCAGCCACCCGGCCCACCGCCGGACCCGTCGGGCGGCTCCTCCCGGCCGTGGTTGTTCGCGGCCGTCTGCATGGCCCTGCTGCCGGTCCTGATGATCCTGCACCCCGCGGTCGGCGCCCTGCTGCTCCTGTCCGCCCTGATCATGGGCGCGGCGTACTGGACCAGCCACCGCCCGGACCGCCGGGAACCCGGCTGATCCGTCCGGCACCCGGAAACCGCCCCGGGGGTGGGAAGACGGTTCCCCGTCTTCCCACCCCCGGGGCGGTTTCCGGTCAGTCTCCGGCCAACCGCAGCCGGCACGACTCCCCGGGGTCGACGGTGACGGTCCGGTCGGGCAGCACCACCCGGACCGGTCCCTCGGCGGACGCGGGAAGGCCGATGCACAGCTCGCCCGCCAGCATCCGTACCGCCACCCCCCAGTGGTGCCGGTAGCGCATGGTGAAACCGAACTCGGACAGCTCCGGGACCGGCACCGGATCCAGCCACAGGGCGTCCTCACGGGTCTCCAGACCCGTCAGACCGCGCTGTACGAGGTCGAGCGTCCCGGCCATGGCGCCCAGGTGGATGCCCTCCGCGGTGGTGCCGCCCTGGATGTCGGCGATGTCGCTGACGAGCGCCTCCTGCACGTAGCCCCAGGCGTCCGGACGCCGTACCCGGGCCAGGATCCAGCCGTGCACCAGGGAGCTCAGGGTGGAGCCGTGGCTGGTGCGGCGCAGGTAGTAGTCGACCGTGCGGTGCCACAGTTCGTCGTCCAGGGTGTGGCCGAGCCGCCGGAACAGCCCGGCCAGCTCGGCCGGTGAGAACAGGTAGCCGAGCATCAGCGCGTCGGCCTGCTTGGATGCCTTGTAGCGGTTGACGGTGTCGTCCTCGGCCTCCATGATCCGGTCCAGCCGCCGGATGTCGCCGTACTTCCTCCGGTAGCCCTCCCAGTCCAGTTCGGCCAAGTCGCCGTACCCCTCGAACTGGCTGATGACCCCGTCGTGGAAGGGCACCCGCAGCCGCCGGGAGACGTCCTCCCAGCGCCCGGTGTCCTCCTCGCCGATGCCCAGGTCCTCGCACAGCTCCCGGCGGCGCGGCTCGGGGACGGTGCCGAGCAGCTCCAGGGCGCGGGCCAGGACCCAGGCGGCGGTGACGTTGGTGTAGGCGTTGTCGTCCAGACCGGGCCGGTCGCTGCCCGGGTACGCCTCGTGGTACTCGTCGGGGCCGACCACGCCCCGGATGCGGTAGCGCTCGTGTCCGCGGTCGTACTCCGCCCTGCTCGCCCAGAACTGGGCGATCCGCAGCAGCGTCTCGGCGCCCCTGGTGTGCAGGAAGTCGGTGTCGCCGCTGGCCTGGCAGTACTGCCAGACATTGTAGGCGATCGCCGAGCCCACGTGGTGCTGGAGCCGGGAGTGGTCGGGCAGCCAGCGGCCCGAGCGCGGGTTCAGGTGCAGGGTCTGGGTCTCCTCCCGGCCGTCGCTGCCGCTCTGCCAGGGGTACATCGCCCCGGCGTACCCCTTCTCCCGGGCCGCCCGCACGGCCTCGGGCAGCCGCCGGTGCCGGTAGGACAGCAGGGCGCGGGAGGTCTCCGGGAAGTGGACGTTGAGGTAGGGCAGGACGAACAGCTCGTCCCAGAAGATGTGGCCCCGGTACGCCTCGCCGTGCAGTCCGCGGGCCGGGACCCCCACGTCCAGGTCCGCGGTGTGCGGGGAGAGGGTCTGCAGGACGTGGAAGAGGTGCACCCGCAGGATGTGGCCCGCCTTGCCCGGCACCTCCAGGTCGGCGTGCCGCCACAGTTCCGCCCAGGCGGCGCGGTGCGAGCCGAGGAGTTCGGGGAAGCCGGGCGCGTCGGCGAGGTCCGCCAGGGCGGCCCGCAGCGGATCGCTGATCGCCAGGTCGTGGCTGGTGTGCAGGGCGACGGTCTTGTCGACGGTGACCGGCTCCCCGGGCCGTACCGCCAGGGTCAGCCGCCGGGCGGGCCGCGGGCCGGCCGGTTCGGTGACGGCCTCGACGAGCCCGTCGGGGCCTTCGGGACCTTCGGAACCGGTGCCCGCCAGGCGGGTGCGGGCGGCCAGGGCCACGCAGATATCGGAGGTGGTGGTGTGGCAGCGCAGCCAGACGGTGTCGGGCTCCGCGGCACCGGTGGTGTGGCCGGTCAGGTGGCGGCCGTTCAGGGCGCGGTAGCGGGCGACGCCCGCGTTGGTGACCGAGCCGTCGATCGCGGACTCCACCTCCACCGTCCCGGTCCAGTTCTCCGCCGTGAAGGTGGTGCGCAGGGCCGCCAGATGGGGCTGCCCCATGTGCACCAGCCGGGACTGCTCGACGCGCAGCCGCCGCCCCCGCGGGTCCTGAAGGAGCAGGGTCCGGTTCAGCACGCCCTGCCTGAGGTCCAGGACCTGCCGGTACTCCAGCAGCCCGTCCTGGTCGGGGGTCCACCAGGGCGCGCCGGGGGACGCGTCGGAACCGTCGGGGATCCGGAAGCGCAGGGGCAGCCAGTTGGGCAGGTTGACCATGTCCTCGTTCTCGACCTGCCGGCCCGCCACCTCGGACACCAGGCGGTTGTAGCAGCCCGCCACGTAGGTGCCCGGGTAGTGCGTCTCGCCGGCGTCCGTCTCGGGGGCCGCGCCCCGGGTCGCGAGGTAGCCGTTGCCCAGGGTGCACAGGGCCTCGCGCAGCCGTTCCTCGGCCGGTTCGTAGCCCTCGTAGCCCCACTCCCACTGCTCCTCGGGTCGCTCCACGGGCTCAGTCCCCCTCCTCGTCGGTCCCGTCACCGGGCTCGGTCAGCAGTTCGGCCAGATCGCGTACGACCAGGTCGGCACCGTGCTCCCGCAGATCCCGCGCGCTGGTGGGGCCGGCCGTCCGGTCCACCCCGACGACCAGGGCGAAGCCGCCCCGGCGTCCCGCCTCGACACCCGCCAGCGCGTCCTCGACGACGGCCGTCCCGGACGCGGGTACGCCGAGCCGCCGGGCGGCCTCCAGGAACACCGCGGGGTCCGGTTTGCCGGCCAGGCCGAGCCGGGCCGCCTCGTGACCGTCCACCACCGCGTCGAACAGCCCCAGCACCCCGGCCGTGGAGAGCAGTTCCCTCGCGTGCCGGGAGGCCGATATCACCGCCATGGGTGTCCCGGCGCGGCGCAGGGCGTGCAGCAGCCGCACCGTGCCGGGCCACGCGTCGACGCCGTCCCGCCGGAGCGCCTCGGTGAACAGCTGTTCCTTACGGGCGGCCACGGCCCGGACGGTGCCGTTGCCCGGCGGGTCCCAAGGAGTGCCCGGCGGCAGGTCCAGGCCCCGGGAGGCGAGGAAGGCGGCGGCGCCGTCGATGCGGGATCTGCCGTCCACATGGCGCCGGTAGTCCTCGGCGATGTCGAACGGGCGGAACCGGTCCGTCCGGCCGTCCTCCGCCGGCCCCTCCGTTCCCTCCGCGCCGTTCTCCGGGCGCTCGCGCCAGTGGCGCAGACAGGCGTCGAACGCCTCCTTCCAGGCGGCGGCGTGGACCCGGGCGGAGTCGGTGATCACCCCGTCGGTGTCGAAGACCACGGCCCGCAGTGCGCGCAGGCACCGGGCCGGTACGGCGGTGTCCCGGGCTCCGGCGCTCCCGGGGTCCTCCTCGTGCGGCTCGGCCGGTTCGGCGTCGGCGGTATGCGGCATGTGCGGTCCGTCCGGTGAGTCGGGTCAGATGTGCTCCGGCACGAGGGCGACCGGGCAGTCGGCGTGGTGGAGCACCGTGTGGCCGACCGCGCCCAGCTGGAGGCCGAGGTGGTCCTGTCTGCGGTGGGCACCGACCACGAGCAGGTCCGCGCCGCGTGCCTCGTCCAGCAGCACGGCGCGGGTGGGGCCCTCCACGGCCCGCAGGTGCAGGTCGACCCCGGAGTACTCGCGGGCGGTGCCGCGCAGGACCTGGTCCAAGTGGTCCATCGCCTCCCGGTGGCGGGCCCCGGAGGGGCGGCCCCGGAGCAGTGGGTGCTCCCGCTCCTCGTGGGCCGGCCGGTGCCAGGCCCGCACCGCGTGGAGCGCGCAGCGCCGGGCCGCGGCCGCGCGGAAGGCGAAGCGCGCGGCGGGTGAGCCGTCGACGGAGTCGCCGACGCCCAGGACCACCCGGCCGCGCCCGCCGCGGCGGGCGGCTTCCCGGCCCCGTACGACGACGACCGGGCAGTCGGCCCGGCCCGCGACCGTCAGGCTCACCGAGCCCAGCAGCAGCTCGGCGATCCGGCCCCGTCCCCGGGAGCCGACGACCAGGGCGAGCGCGTTGCGGCCGGCGTGGGCCAGGGCGTCGGCGGCCTCCTCGGCGCGGACCTCGGTGGTCAGCCGGACTCCGGGGACGTGCCGGCGGGCGCGTTCCGCCGCGGCGGCCACCAGGGCGTCCGGGGCGTGCTCCGTGTCCGTCCACTCCGTGACGGCGTGGAGCAGGCACAGCGGCACCGAGTGCCGGGCCGCCTCGTCCGCGGCCCAGTCCACCGCGTGCATGCTGGACTCGGAGCCGTCGACGCCCACCAGCAGGGGCAGTTCCGCCGTGGTCATCTCCTCCACCGCCCTTCTCCCGGCCGCGCCCCGTTCCCGCCTCCCGCTCCCGGCCGTCCTCCCGGGTCCGGGTGCAATGACCGGCTGTTTCCTGGGAACGGTGACCCGCAAACGGACCGGCGAAACCCGGAGGGACCGGTTCCTCTCCCGGGCCCGTCCGTGGCACGGTCTCCTGTCCGTGCGGCGGCGGCCCCGCACACCGGTTCCGGACCGGGTGAGGAGGCACGGCATGCGGGCGGCTTCGGGCGTACGGCGGTGGCGGCGCGGGGTACTCGCGGTGGCGGCGGGCGCGCTGCCCGCCCCGGCCTTCCCCGAGCCGTCGCTGTGGTGGTGGGCCTACGCGGCGCTGGTGCCGTGGCTGCTGCTGCTGCGGACGGCGGACAGCGGGCGCCGTGCCGCCGTGGAGGGCTGGCTGGGCGGCACCGGTTTCCTGCTGGCCACGCACCACTGGCTGGCACCGAGTCTGCATGTCTTCCTCCTCGTGGTGGCGGCCCTGCTGGGGCTGCTGTGGGCGCCCTGGGGCTGGCTGGCCCGGCGCCTGCTGGGCGGTACGCCGGGGCCGGGGCGGGCACTGGCGGCCGTGGTGCTGCTGCCGTCGGCGTGGCTGGTGATCGAGCTGGTGCGCTCCTGGGAGTACCTGGGCGGGCCGTGGGCGCTGCTCGGGGCGAGCCAGTGGCAGGTGCCGCCCGCGCTGCGGCTGGCCTCGCTGGGCGGGGTGTGGCTGGTGACGGTGTGGCTGGTGGCGGTGAACACCGTGCTGGTGGTGCTGGCCGCGCTCCCCCGGGCGCGTACCGCCGCGGTGGCCGCGGCCGTGGTGTGCGCGCTGGTGCCGGCCGCGGTCTGGGCGTGGGGGCCGCTGCCCCGGCCGTCCGGCACCGTCCGGGTCGCGGTGGTGCAGCCGGGGGTGGTCGAGGGTCCCGAGGTGCGCTTCGAGGCCGGTGCCCGGCTGACCCGCGAACTGGCGGGCCGGGACGCGGACCTGGTGGTGTGGGGCGAGAGCAGCGTCGGCTACGACCTGGGCGACCGCCCCGGCCTGCGGGACCGGCTGGCCGGGCTGTCCGCGCGGGTCGGTGCGCCGCTGCTGGTCAACGTCGACGCGCGGCGTTCGGACCGGCCGGGGATCTTCAAGAGTTCGGTGCTGGTGGGTCCCGGTGGTCCCACCGGCCGCTACGACAAGATGCGGCTGGTCCCGTTCGGCGAGTACATACCGGCCCGTTCCCTGCTGGGCTGGGCCACCGCGGTGGGCCGGGCCGCCGAGGAGGACCGCCGGCGCGGGAAGAACCCGGTGGTGGCGGACGCGGACGGCACGGCCGCCGGCCTGCTGGTGTGCTTCGAGTCCGCCTTCCCCGACATGAGCCGGGCGCTGGCGCGCGACGGGGCCGAACTGCTGGTCGCCCAGTCGGCGACCTCGACCTTCCAGGAGAGCTGGGCACCGGAGCAGCACGCCTCCCTGGCGGCGCTGCGGGCGGCGGAGACCTGGCGGCCGATGGTGCACGCCACCTTGACCGGCGTGAGCGCGGTGCACGGTCCGCGCGGCGGGCCGGTGGGCGGGCGGCTGGGCACCGGCCACCGCGGGGCGGCGGTGTACGAGGTGCCGCTGGCCTCGGGCACCAGCCCGTACGTGCGGCTGGGCGACTGGGTGCCGGCCGCCGCGCTGGGAGCGCTGTCGGCGGCCGGCGCCGTCGCGGCGGCCGGCCGGGTGCGGGGCCGGAGGGCGGGGCGGGCGTCCGTCAGCGGGACTGCTCCAGTACGGCGGTGACGATCCGCTCGCACAGCTCGTGGGTGCGCAGGGCGTCCTCGGCGCCCGGCCGCCGTCCGGCGCGCACCGCGTCGAGGAAGTCGAGGGTGATCTGCTCGATGCCGCGCTGACGGGCCACCGGCACCCAGTCCCCGCGGCGGCGGACGCTGGGCTGGCCCTTGTGGTCGACGATCTCCGCCAGGTTGAGCACCTGGCGTTTGGTGTCCTGCCCGGCCACCTCGAGGATCTCCTCGGTGCTGCCGCTCATCCGGTTCATGACGCCGATCGCCGTGAAGCCGTCGCCCGAGAGCTGGAGCACCACGTGGTGCAGCAGTCCCCCGCTGACGCGTGCCCGGACGTCGGTGTGCACGGCCGGGCCGGGCAGCAGGAAGCGGAGGGTGTCGACGACGTGGATGAAGTCGTCGTAGACCGCCTCGCGCGGGTCGGCGGCCAGGCCGACCCGGTTCTTCTGCATCAGGATCAGCTCGCGCGGATGCTCCAGGCACTGGGTGTAGCCGGGGGCGTGGCGGCGGTTGAAGCCGACGGTCAGCGCGGTGTGCCGCGCCTCGGCGAGGCGGACCAGCCGCTCGGCCTCGGCCGGCTCGTAGGCGAGCGGCTTGTCGACGTACGTGGGCACCCCGGCCTCCAGCAGCCGGGTGACGATCCGCGGGTGGGTCTCGGTGGGGGCGTGGACGAAGGCCGCGTCGGGCCGGGCGGCGAGCAGCGCGTCGAGGTCCGGGTGGCGCTGCGCGGCGGGGATCCGGTGGGCGTCTGCGATCCGGTCCAGGGTGGCGCGGGTGCGGGTGTTGAGGTGGAGCTCCAGGCCCGGCTGGGCGGTGAGCACCGGGAGGTAGGCCTTCCGTGCGATGTCACCGAGCCCGATCACACCGATCCGCACAGGGCCTCCCCGGTCTCGCCGTCGTTCACCGCCGCTGCCGCCGCCGTCGCCGTCACTCCGGCGCGGTGCGCGACCGCCGTGTCCCGGCAGCATACGACTCCCGCGGCGGCCGCCAGTCGGCGATGCCGTCGAGGCTGCGCAGGGCCAGTCGCGGGCCGACCCGGTTGGCGGCGGTGACCACGGCGTCGCGCAGGGCGCAGGCGGGCGCCGACGACAGGGTGAACAGCCGGCCGACCCGGGTGGAGCGGCGTACGACGTCCATGGTGCGGGGCAGCCGGTCACGGGTGTACGCGGCCAGGGCGCGTACCGTCCCCGCGCCGCCTCCGTCGGCGGAGGCGGCGTGGTGGGCCAGGACGACGGCGTCCTCGATCGCCTGGCAGCCGCCCTGGCCGAGGCTGGGCGCCATGGCGTGCGCGGCGTCGCCGAGCAGGGCGGTGCGGCCCAGGTGGTAGGCGGGCGGCGCGGCGGCGGTGCGGTACACGTCGTTGCGCAGGATGGCGTCCGGCGGTACGGCGGCGAGGAGTTCGGGCACGGGATGGTGCCAGGTGCCGAACCGGCGCAGCAGCTCGGCCCGCTCGCCCGCCGGGAAACGTGTCCCGGCGGGGACGGTTGCGGTGGCGTAGACGTACACCCGGCCGTCGTGCAGCGGGACGGTCCCCCACAGCGCGCCGCGGCCCCAGGTCTCGTGGGGGGCGAAGGGCCGCCCGGGCGCGGGGGCGACGAACCGCCAGGCGGTGAATCCCGCGTAGCGGGGCGCGGGGTGGCCGGGGAAGAGGACTTCCCGGGCGGCGGAGTGGATGCCGTCCGCGGCGACGACGAGGTCGGCGGCGAGTTCCTCGCCGCCCCCGGTGCGCACGGTCGCGGGCCGCTCCGCCGTCCCCGGGTCCGTGATCCGGGCGGGGGTGCCGGTGCGGACGGCGCCCTGGGGCAGCCGGGCGGCGAGCAGCGTGACGAGGTCGGCGCGGTGGGCCACGACGACCGGGCCGCCGAAGCGCTCGGCCGCCGCGTCCTGGGTGGTGCGGGAGAGCCAGCGGCCCGAGGGGGTGCGCAGTCCTCCCTCGCCCTGCCAGGCGGACATCGCGCGGACGGCGTCGCCGAGCCCGATGACGTCCAGGGCCCGCTGGGCGTTGGGGGCCAGCGCGATTCCCGCGCCGACCGGCTCCAGCTCGGCGGCGCGTTCCAGGACGGTGACCCGCCAGCCGCGCCGGTGCAGTGCCCCGGCCGCGGTAAGGCCTCCGATCCCGGCTCCGACGACGACGGCTCGGGGCTGGTGCATGGGGTGCCCTCCCGGTGTGGACGGTTACGGAGAAACCGTCACTACATCTGTAGTGACACCGGCAGCCTACTACGGCTGTAGTGGAGCCGGTAGGTTGACCGCATGGCTCCGCGCACCGCCCGCCCTCCCGCCCGTACCGAACTGATCGCCGACACCGCGATCGGCCTGCTTGCCGAGCGGGGACTGCGCGGGCTCACCCACCGCGCGGTGGACGAGGCGGCCGGCCTGCCGCAGGGCTCCACCTCCAACCACGCCCGCACCCGCGAGGCACTGCTGGAGCTGACGGTGCGGCGGCTGGCGGTGCGCGAGGCGAGCGTGCTGGAACCGCGGCGGACACCGGTGCCCGGCGGCTCCGGGGACCCGGCCGGCGCCCTGGCCGAGGCCCTGGCCCGGACCCTGCACCGTTATCTGACCCACCACCGCCACCTGACGGTCGCCCGCTACGAACTGGCCCTGGAGGCGACCCGTCGCCCCGCCCTGCGGGCCGTCTACGACCGGACGGGCGGCAACGCCTTCCGGGAGCCGCTGGTGGCGATGATGACCGCCGCCGGGTCGGCCGAGCCCGAGCGGCACGCGCTGTCGCTGATCGCCTGGTGCGACGGGATGATGTTCTCCTGCACCGCGGGCTCCTACCACTCGACGGTGCCCGCCCTGGAGGAGCTGCGGGCCGGGCTGGGCGAGCTGCTGGCGGGGATGCTGCGGCGATGAGACACCGCCCGCCGCCCGCCCGCTCACCCGTACGCCCCGCTCCGTAGGCCGTACGGGTGCCGCCGGGCCGCCGGTGTCACTCCGGTGGAGGTTTCCCGGTGGCGGCCGCGGTCGGCAGAGTTGTCCAGGTGCGAGACATGAGGACCGGAACCGGTGCCCTGGTACTGATCGGGGCCTGCCTGACGGCGGTGACGTTGGCGGGCTGTACGACGGTGGCCGGCGGCTCCCGGGCGGCGGGCGGCACGCCGCCGCCCCGGCCCGCCACCTCCCTTCCCGCCGAGCGGCACGCCGGGCCCCGGGAGAGCCCGGGCCCGGCGCGGGAGAACCTGGCCCAGGTCCCGGGGGAACGGGAGCGGGCCGGGCACCACGGGAAGGGCCGTAAGGGCAAGAAGGACGAGAGGCGCGGGAAGGACCGGAAGGACCGGGCCGCCGGGACGGGAGCCGGAGGGAGCGGAGTGAGAAGCCGGGAGCCGGGGCGGACCGAGCCGGTCCGCCGGTCCGCTCCGGGGCCCTCCGCCGTGCGGCCGGCTCCCGCACCGCGCGGGAGGGCCGCCCACACTCCCCGCCGGGCGGCGCGCCCCGCCTCCGGTCCGCGGGCCGTGCCCGGGACCTCGGCGGCGCCGCCCGCCCGCCGCACCGGGCCACCCGCCCGAACCGCCGCACCGGCACCCGAGCGGCGGCGCCCACCGGCCGGGCGGACGCCCTCCCGCACCCCCCGGTCCCTTCCCGCACCTGCGCACACCCCCGGGCGCACCCCCGGCGGTGCCCCCTCCCACACGCCTGCACCCGCTCCCGGAGGCGGCACGCCACCGGCGCGCTCCGGCCCCGCCGGCCCCGGCATGTGCGATGTGGCCGGTTCCGTCGCCGGCTGGGACCCGCACGGGCTGGAGGACGGGTTCTGCCGGAGTCTCCGCTGACGCCTCCGGCGCGGGCACCGGCGGGCTCCCGGGCGGAGCCCGGTCAGCCGCCGTCCCGGGGCCGGCCGCCACCGTCGCCGCGCCCGTACCGGCGCGCCAGCGTTCCCACCGCGTCCGCCACCGCCGAGCGCAGTTCGGCGGGGCCGAGCACCTCGGCCTCCGTGCCCAGCCGGAGCAGATCGCCCACCGCCATGGGGGTGCTCTCCACCGGGAGGAGCACCCGCACCCAGCCGTCCTCGTCCGGTCCGTCCGCCTCCGCCGCCGCCCGCGCGCCCACCGCGCCGAACTGCATGGGCAGCAGCCGCAGACCGCGCGGTGACAGGCGCAGCAGCGCCTCGCCCCGGTGGCGCCCGGTCTCCATCCGGCCGGAGACCTCCGCCCAGTACGCCGCGAGGTCGAAATCCGCGGGCCTCTCGAAGCGCTCGCCGGGGATGTCCAGTGCGAGGATGCGCGAGACCCGGTAGGTGCGCACGGCCCGCTCCCCCGCTCCGGAGTCCCCGGCGTCCCCGGAAACTCCGGCGGCAGCGGCGGCAGCGGCGGCAGCGGCGGCAGCGGCGGCAGCGGCGGCACGGGCGACCAGGTACCAGATGCCTCCCTTGAGCACGAGCCCGAGCGGGTGCAGCTCGCGGTGCACCTCACCGCGCCAGCGGCGGTAGTGGACGCGTACCGCCAGCTGCTCCCAGACGGCCTCCGCCACCCGCGCCAACTGCGGTACCGGGTCGGCGTCCCGGAACCAGGCGGGAGCGTCGAGGTGGAAGCGCTCGGAGATCCGCCGGGTGCGCTCGGCCAGCCGGTCCGGGAGCGCGGCACGCAGCTTGAGCTGGGCGGTGGCCAGTCCGGCGCCCAGCCCGAGCTCGGCCGCGGCGGCGGGCATGCCGGCCAGCCAGAGGGAGTCGGCCTCCTCCCCGGTGAGCCCGGTCAGCCGGGTGCGGTAGCCCGTCATGAGGCGGTAGCCGCCCTCCGGTCCCCGGTCGGCGGCCAGCGGCACGCCGGAGGCGATGAGCGCCTCCGCGTCGCGGTAGACGGTCCGGACCGAGACCTCCAGTTCGGCGGCGAGCTCGGGGGCGGTCATCCGGCCCCGGTTCTGGAGCAGCAGGAGCATCCGCAGCAGGCGGTCGGCGCGCATGGCACCAGTCTGCCGCCCGTACCTGACAGAAGATGTCAGGTACGGGCGCGAGGGTGGGGGCACCGGGCGCGGGACGGACCCGCGCCACCGGTTACGGAGGAAGTTCCATGCCCACGCACACCACCGGCAGTTTCACCTTCGCCGACTGGCGGGAGACCGTCCTCTCCGCGGCCGAGGACGGCCCGAGGCTGACCACCACCACCGTCACCAACCACTTCACCGGCGGTATCGAGGCCGCCGGGACGGCGTGCGCCTACACCACCGTGTACACCACCGGGAATCCGGCTTCGGCCGGGTCCTTCAGCGGCCACGAACTGCTCACCGGCACCGTCGGCGGCCGCAAGGGCAGCTTCGTCCTCGCCGAGCGCGGCACCTTCGACGAGCGGGCGACCGTGCGCTGCGTCTTCGAGGTGGTGCCCGGCTCCGGCACCGGAGAGCTGGCCGGGCTGCGGGGGACGGGCGGCTTCACCGCCGTGCACGGCGAACCGTCCGTCCCCTACAGCTTCGAGTACGAGCTGGCCTGAGGACCGGCCCCGTGGCGCCGGCCGGGCCACCCCGGTCCGGCTCCGCGGGCCGGCCCGGCCGCCGTCAGGCCCCGAGGTCGGGGACGCACCAGTCGACCGGGGTGTGCCCCTGCGCCGTGATCGCCTCGTTGATCTGGGTGAAGGGGCGGGAGCCGAAGAACTTCTTCGCGGACAGCGGCGAGGGGTGGGCTCCCTGGACCACCGCGTGCCGCCCGGTGTCGATCAGCGGCAGCTTCTTCCTGGCGTAGGCCCCCCACAGCACGAAGACGGCCGGGTCGGGCCGGGCGGCCACGGCGCGGATCACCTCGTCCGTGAACCTCTCCCATCCCTTGCCCTTGTGGGAGTTGGCCTCCCCGGCCCGGACCGTCAGGACCGCGTTGAGCAGCAGCACGCCCTGCTCGGCCCAGGGCATCAGATAGCCGTTGTCGGGGACGGGACAGCCCAGCTCCGCGTGCAGTTCCTTGTAGATGTTCCGCAGGGACGGCGGGATCCGCACCCCGGGGCGCACCGAGAACGCCAGCCCGTGCCCCTGGCCCTCGCCGTGGTACGGGTCCTGGCCGAGGATCACCACCTTGACCCGGTCGTAGGGGGTGGCGTCCAGCGCCGCGAAGACCTCCTCCCGGGGCGGGTAGACCGGTCCGCGTGCCCGCTCCTCCTCGACGAACTCGACGAGCTCCTTGAAGTAGGGCTTCTCGAGCTCGTCACCGAGGACCCCGTGCCAGGACTCGGGCAGCATGCCGTTCACGTGAGACAACCTCCGGTGTCGGTTCCGCGCGCCTTCCCGGACGCGCCCTCAGAACGTACCGGGGCCCGCCGACAACGGCACGGCGGTACGGAGAGCCCGGCGGTCACCAGCTCTTCTTGCGGGAGAGCTCCCACATCCGCATGATCGTCGAGGAGTCGGTGCTCCACTCCACACCGGCGACGTCGTCACGGGCGGCGATGTGGAGCTTGCCCTGCCACAGGGGCAGCAGCCGGGCGTCCTCGGCCAGGATCCGCTGGGCCTCGGCCAGGACGTCGCCGGCCGCGCTGCGGTCGCCCAGCCTGCGGGACCGGGGCAGCAGCCCGCCGGTCAGGTCGGCGTCCTCGTACGGCACGCCCAGGACGTTCTCCTTGCCGACGAACGGCGAGATGTAGTTGTCCGCGTCCGGGAAGTCCGGGAACCAGCCGCGGCCGAACACCTGGTACTCGCCCTCGGCCACCCCCTTCTGGAACTCGCGCCACCTCCGCCCCTCCAGGGTGATCTCGAACAGCCCCGACTCCTCCAGCTGCCGTTCGATCTCGCGGAACTCCCGTTCGGTGCCCGCCCCGTAGCGGTCGGTGGTGTACCACAGGGTCAGCGGCACCTTCCCGGTGATCCCGGCCTCCTCCAGGGCGGCCTCGGCCTTCTCCGCGCCGGGCTCGTCGCCGTACTCCTCGTGGTAGGCGCTGGTGTGCCCGGTGATCCCGCTGGGGACCATGGAGTACAGCGGCGCGGCGGTGCCCTCGTAGACCTCGCTGACCAGTTCCTCGCGGTCGATGACCTGGGCGACGGCCCGGCGGACGGCCCGCTCGCCGGCCGGCTCGTGCTCCGGGTTGAACGCCAGGTAGCGGATCTCGGTGCCGTAGACCTCGCTGAGCTTGATGTCCGGGTGGTCGGCGCGGTTCCGCCGGAGGTCGGAGATCTGCTCGGGGGTCAGCCCCCGGTAGGTCAGGTCGATGCCGCCCTTCCCCAGTTCGTCGACCATCTCCGCCGGGTCCTCGAAGTACCGGATGGTGACGGCGGCGTTCTTGATCTCGGCGGAACCCTCGTACTCCCTGTTCCGGACCAGTTCGGCCCGCTCGCCCCGTTCGTACGACGCCAGCCGGTACGGTCCGGAGCCGGTGACCGTGGCGGAGTCCAGCAGCCGGTCGGCCGGATAGGCGGAGGGGTCGACGAGGGAGGCGGCGGGAGTGGCGAGCACCAGCGGGAAGGTCGCGTCGGGCCGCCTGAGGTGGAAGACGACCGTCCGGTCGCCGGAGGTCTCGATGCGGTCGATGCTCTGCAGCAACTGGGCGGGACCGGTGTCCGCCTTGATGGCGAGGGTGCGCTCCAGGGAGTACTTCACCGCCTCGGCGTCCAGCGGGCTGCCGTTGGAGAAGGTCAGGCCCTCCCTGAGGACGCAGCGGTAGACGCTGCTGGCCTTGTCGGTGAAGGCGCAGCGCTGGGCGGCGTCGGGTTCCGGGGTGCCGCTGGAGTCGGGGAAGTACAGCAGCGTCTGGTAGACGTTGCGGAACAGCTCCCATGAACCGTCCCAGGCACCGGCCGGGTCGAGGGAGGTGGGCGCGCCGGTGGTGCCGACCGTGAGCGCGCTGCCGGCACCACCGGCACGTCCGCCTCCCTCGACCAGCGAGCCGCATCCGGCGAGCAGGGCCGCCGCCGCCACCGCGGCCGTGCCCTTCAGAAGAGGCCTGTCCTGGCTGAACACTCGTAACGCTCCTCGGTCGGCGATGCCACTGGTGCCTGGGTGTGCGCGGGGGTGGTCCGCCGACGGGAAAGGGTGGGGACGCGCGCCTTCGGCGCGCGTGCGGCCGCACGTACGGCAGGCCCCCGGCAGGCCCTTGAGGTCTGCCGCGTCGACGACGCCGCAGACCATACCGCAGCATGTGACGGAGTCGGCACCCCTTGTGAGCAAGGAGCAGCGCGGGTCCGCGGCGGAGGGCGAGAGAGCGGCTGGAAGCGGAGACCCCGGTGCCGGGCCGCCGGTCGGGCGGCCCGGCACCGGGGCGGTACAGGCCGGCCGGGCGCGCTGCGCGGCGCCCGTGGACGCCGGGACGTACTGGGCTTCCCGGGCGTCCGCAGTCAGCCGATCCCGGCGTTGAGGAGTTTGCCGCCGTCCATCACGAGGGTCTGGCCGGTGATCCAGCCGGAGGCGTCGGAGGTGAGGAAGGCCGCGGCGCCGGCGACGTCCTCGGGCGTGCCGAGCCGCCCCATCGGATAGCCGGCGACGACCTCCTCCTCGCGCCCCTCGTAGAGCGCGGCGGCGAACCTCGTCCTCACCACCGCCGGGGCGATGGCGTTGACCCGTACCCCCGGCGACATCTCGTGCGCGAGCTGGAGGGTGAGGTTGACCATCGCGGCCTTGCTCATGCCGTAGGCGCCGATGAAGGGCGAGGCGCCCAGCCCGGCCAGGGAGGCGATGTTGACGACGGTGCCGCCGTGCTCCTTCTGCCAGGCCGCCCAGGTGAGCTGGGCGAAGCCGAGCGCCGAGAGCACGTTGACCTCGAAGATCTTGCGGGCGACGGCCAGATCCAGTTCGGCCAGGGGGCCGAAGACCGGGTTGGTGCCGGCG
Source organism: Streptomyces carminius (assembly GCF_002794255.1). Taxonomy (GTDB): domain Bacteria; phylum Actinomycetota; class Actinomycetes; order Streptomycetales; family Streptomycetaceae; genus Streptomyces; species Streptomyces carminius. Next base: position 45,246 of record NZ_PGGW01000038.1, on the reverse strand, counting down.
TTGTTGACCAGGTGGTCCACCCGGCCGAACGCCTCCATGGTGCGCTCGACCACCTCCGCCCGGTGGGCCGCGTCGTGCGCCTTCCCGGCCACTGCGAGGGCCCGGTCCGCGCCGAGCCGCGCGACGGCCTCTTCCAGGGACTTCTCGTCACGGCCGGTGACGCACACCCGGTCGCCGCGGGCGACGAGCGCCTCGGCGATGCCGTAGCCGATGCCGCGGCTCGCCCCGGTGACGATGGCGACCCTGCCGTTGTCCCGCACTGACATGTCTCTTCCGTTTCCTGGTGGGCCGGTGGGCCGGTGGGCCGGTTGAGGGGTCTTCCGGCCGTCAGTCGAGCGGCCCGCCGGCCACGTACAGCACCTGGCCGGAGACGAAGCCCGCCTCGTCACCGGTGAAGAACGCGATGGCGTTCGCGACGTCCTCGGGCCTGCCGACCCGCTGGACGGGGATCTGGGAGGCGGCGGCCTGCTGGAACGCCTCGAAGTCCATGCCGACGCGGGCGGCGGTGGCGGCGGTCATCTCGGTGGCGATGAAACCGGGGGCCACCGCGTTGGCGGTGACGCCGAACTTGCCCAGCTCGATGGCGAGGGTCTTGGTGAAGCCCTGCAGACCGGCCTTGGCGGCGGAGTAGTTGGCCTGCCCCCGATTGCCCAGCGCGGAGCTGGAGGAGAGATTGACGATCCGGCCGAAGCCCGCGTCGACCATGTGCTTCTGACAGGCCCGGGACATCAGGAAGGCACCGCGCAGATGCACGTTCAGCACGGTGTCCCAGTCGGAGTCGCTCATCTTGAACAGCAGGTTGTCGCGGAGCACCCCGGCGTTGTTGACCAGGACGACCGGTGCGCCCAGCTCCCCGGCGACCCGGGCCACGGCGGCCTCGACCTGCCCGGCGTCCGACACGTCGCAGCCGACCGCCAGCGCCCTGCCGCCCGCCGCGGTGATCTCCTCCACGGTGCCCCGGCAGGCCGCCTCGTCCAGGTCGAGCACGGCGACGGCCCGCCCCCGGGCGGCCAGCCGGACGGCGGTGGCGGCGCCGATGCCCCGTGCCGCGCCCGTCACGATCGCGACCCGCTGTTCGGTGGTGGACATGCCGACTCCCTCGCTCCCCGATGCCTGAGCAACCGCTTAGTACCTGTGGTGGACGTGACGCTAGAAGCAGGTACGGGCCCTGTCAACGTCCCACGGCGCGAGTGAGTCCCAGCCCACTCCCCGCCCCGCGCCGGACCCCTCCTGCGGGGCTTCCGGAGGCCGGGGCAGGGGCCGCCCGGCGCTCAGCGCACCAGTACGTCCAGGAGGCGCTCGGTCTCCGCCTCGGGGTCGGCGGTCAGCCCGGTGTGCACCGGACCGGGCTGGACGACGGTGGAGCGGGGCGCGACCAGCCAGCGGAAGCGCCGTCCGGCGTCGTCGGCGGCGGCCTGCCCCGCCGCCTCTCCCCCGCGGCACACGCGCTCCACGGCGTGCAGCGCGGCCCGCACGCCCTCGACGTCAACGCCCCGGTCCAGCGCCCGCAGCCGGTCCTCGTCCAGCTCGACACGGGCCGCGACATAGGACCGGGCCCGGCAGTACACGACGACCCCGGCGTTGATCAGCTCACCGCGCTCCACCCGGGGGACGACCCGCAGAACGGCGTACTCGAAGACGTCCCGTCCGTCCGTGCGTCCACTCACCGCGCCTGTCCGCCCTTCCGCAGTCCGCTGACGGCGTCCGCCCAGTCCCGCAGCCAGCCCGGCGCCCTCGACGGCCCGTCCTGGCTCGGGACGCCGAGCGTGATCCGCTCGTGGACCGTACCGGCCCGGGCCGCCAGCACCTCGACATAGGCGCGGCGCACCGCGTCCGGCGTGCCGAACCCCGGCTCGCCGGCCAGCCACTCGTCGGGGATGCCGGCCGCGCACTCGGCCAGCAGTTCCTCCGTCACCCGCGGCGCCAGCTCCGCCGCCGCGGCGGCGAGGTCGGGTCCCACCGGCGCCAGGGCGTGGTCGGAGGCGTCGTACGGCCGGCCGGCCGCCTGCGCCGCGGAGGGCCAGTTGTGGTGCCAGATCAGGGTCGCGCCGTGGTCGATGAGCCACAGGTCGCCGTGCCAGACGAGCATGTTGGGGTTGCGCCAGGAACGGTCGACGTTGCCCACCAGCGCGTCGAACCAGACCACGCGCCCGGCCTCGGCCGCGTCCACCCGGTAGGCGAGCGGGTCGAAGCCGATCGAGCCGGGCAGGAAGTCCATCCCCAGGTTCAGCCCGCCACTGGCCTTGAGCAGTTCCTGGACCTCCTGGTCGGGCTCGCCCAGCCCGATGACCGGGTCGACCTGGATGCCCACCAGATCGGGCACCCGCAGCCCCAGCCACCGGGCCAGCCGCCCGCACAGCACCTCGGCCACCAGGGTCTTGCGGCCCTGGCCGGCACCGGTGAACTTGACGACATAGGTGCCCAGGTCGTCGGCCTCGACGAGCCCGGGCAGCGAGCCGCCCTCGCGCAGCGGCGTCACATAGCGCGTGGCGGTGACTTCGGGGAGCATTTTCCCAGGCTATACGGCACAGGTGCCTTGCGATGCACGGTTTTCCACCGGCTCCCCGCGCTCCGGGGAGAACCCGTGATCCCTCTCGGAAAGTTCCGTCCGGCGCCCCGCTCCCCCGGCCCCGGGCGGAGGCGGGCAGCCTGGGACCGCGGGTACGCCGCGCGCAGCGCGGGCGCTCGGCCCCCGGCCGGATCAGCACCGCGAGGTCATCGCGGGACCGCGCGCCGTCGTCGGTTCAGCCGGTCCGGAAACCGGTGGTCCGCCGACGATGGCGGCCTCTGCGAGGCGCACCGGACAGTACGGGAAGACACAGGGCGCACCGGCGCCACCGCCCGGCCGGAGGGACACGGACAGGTCAGTACGGACGGGAGCACCGAACGACGTATGTCATGTGCTGGACGTTCCCGGCCCGCAGCCAGTCCGCCGCCTGTCCTGTGCCCCTGCCTGCCGTGAGAGGGCCCTCCGCGCAGTCACGCAGCCAGGTCTCCCCGGCGCTCGCCGCCGCTCCCCTGAAGCCGGGCAGCTCACGGATCCGGCGGGCCGCCGTCCGGATTCCCGCCGTACGGTCGGGCCCGGTGTTCGGCACCTTGCACAGCACGAACCAGTCCTCGGTCGTGTAGCGGAGGATGCCCCAGGGCGGGCCTCCGCGGCCTTGTTCCCGGGCGAGCGCGGTGACGGGTTGTACGCCGTAGTCACCGTACGTCAGCCGCGGCAGGTAGTCGCGGCCGCTCGCGCGCGCCTCCTGCCACATGCACCAGTCACCGCGGGGTTCCTCGTGGAGTTCCCCCGTTTCCAGCATGCCGCCCGTGAGCTGGGGAAAACCGCCGCCGAGAACGGCGACGGTCCGCCAGGCCACCAGCGGAAGCAGGGCGTCCAGGGCCCGCAGCGCCTCCTTGCCCGCGCCGGGACGGCCCGGCAGGACGGCGCCCAGGTCCAGCAGGAGATCAACGGGGACATCGGGGCGGCCTCCGCCCAGGAGATGGTCGACGGCTTCGGTGGTACGACCGTCCCACTCACCCGGTACACGCACCCGGACGCCGGCCCCGCAGCCGTACCGGCGAGCCGTCTCCAGGGCGGCGGACTGCTGGGCTCCGCTCCGGTCGGGACCGGTCACCGGGCGGAGCAGCCGGGAGAGCCCGGCGCACTCGGACAGGATCTCCGAAAGCTCCGGTAAACATGCTTCCTCGGCGAACGGGGCGTCGATCCAGCCGGGATGACGTCGGTGTGCTCCCCTCACCCGACTCAGTTCCTTCTGCCAGTGAGCTCTCCCCGGCCCCGCCGGGGGCGGCCCGGAGCACGGCGGGAGGTTCCACAAGGGGGCCGTTGCGGCCTGTACGTCCGGCCGGATGCGCTCGTAGGCCATCCTGGCGTGCTGCCGGACCGGCAGGACGGGAACGTAGAGCGGTTCGGACATCGCGGCCCCTCCATGCTGCCCGCGCTGCTTCCCTCCCCTTCAGGGTCGGTGGACGACAGGACACCGGGGAAGAGTGCCCTTTCGGCCCGGATGGCCGAAAGGTACGAGCACCCGGTACCGCTGTGCCGCATGTTGCGCCGCCCGTGACACCCGGTGGCCGGGTGTCCCCGGTGGGCGGCGTGCATGGGCGGCCGAGCACCACTCGGCCGCGTGCTTCACCGGGCCGTCCGCCACCCTGCCCGTCACCGTGTTCCCCGCCGTGCGGCGGCGGTTGAACGCGGCGGCCCCGCGGTGCGTATGGCCCTGTGACCTCATCCCCACAGTCCTCGCACAGCAGGAAGCAGGGAAGTGCCCAGATGACCGACGCACCAACTCCACTGACCTCCAGGCGCTCCGTCCTCGCGGCGGCCGGCGCGGTCTCGCTCGCCACCACGCTCACCGCCTGCTCGGACTCCGACGACGGCTCGGGTTACGGCGACTCAGGCTCCGCCGACCAGCAGTCCGGCCAGTCGGGACAGGACCGGTCCGACGAGGCCGGTGGCGACGGCGGCGGCCAGGAGCTCGCCCAGGCCTCCGAGATCCCCGAGGGCGGCGGCGCGGTGTTCAAGGACCAGAAGGTGGTGGTGACCCAGCCGAATCCGGGTGAGTACAAGGCGTTCTCCGCGGTCTGCACGCACCAGGGGTGCCTGGTGAGTTCGGTGGCCGACGGCGCCATCGTCTGCTCCTGCCACAACAGCAGGTTCAGCATCGCGGACGGCTCGGTGCAGGGCGGCCCCGCCACCCAGCCGCTGGCGCAGGCGAACGTCTCGGTCGAGGGCGGTTCCGTACGGCTCGGCTGAGCCGCCGCTTCCCCGTCCCGTCCGTCCTGTCCGTCCTGTCCGTCCTGTCTCTCCTCTTCGCTCCCGCTCCGCCGCCCGCCCGTCCTGACCCGGGCGGGCGGCGGTCCGCTCACCGGCCGGCCGCCGGCCGGTCCCCCTCTTCCGGGACCGGAAGCCGGGCACCCTCCCCCCGGGCCGGAAGCCGGGCACCCTCCCCCCGGACCGGAAGCCGGGCACCCTCCCCCCGGACCGGAAGCCGGTCCTCGATGATGCCGTCCGCGGCGTCGCGCAGCGCCCGCACCGCGGCCCGGATGGACGGCCTGCGGTCGGCGTCCTCGCGCCAGACCGCGTAGACGTGCCGCTTCATCGGGTGCCGCACCGGGGCGACCGCGATGCCGCGGGGAAGCGGTCCGCGGCCCAGCCGCGGGGCGACGGCGACGCCGAGCCCGGCGCCCACCAGGGCGAGCTGGGTGGAGTGCTCCCCGGCCGTGTGGCACAGCTTGGGCTCGATGCCCTGGCCGCGCAGGGTGAACAGCAGCCAGTCGTGGCAGAACTCCCCGCCGGGCCAGGAGATCCACTCGTCGTCCGCGAAGTCCGCCAGTTCCACCCACTCGGCTCCGGCCCGGGGGTGGCCGGCGGGCATGGCCACATCGGCGAGGTCGTCCAGCAGCGGTGCCTTGGCCAGCCCGCCCGGCAGGGAGAGCGGACGGTTGTACCAGTCCAGGACGACCGCGAGGTCGATGTCCCCGCGCACCAGCGTCCGCACCGAGTCCTCGGGCTCCAACTCCCGCAGACGGACACGCAGCCGGGGGTGGTCGGCGCGCAGCGCGGCCAGGGCGGTGGGGAACAGCCCGCGGGCGGCGGTGGGGAAGGCACCCAGCACCAGTTCGCCGACGGCCTGGCCGCGGTGGGCCTCCAGCTCGGCCTCGGCGAGTTCGAGCTGGGAGAGGACGCGCCGGGCGTGGTCGGCCAGCAGCCGTCCGGCGTCGGTGAGCCGGATGCCGCGGCCGTTCCTGGCCAGGAGCTGCTGCCCGGTCTCCCGTTCCAGCTTGGCCATCTGCTGGGAGACCGCCGAGGTGGTGACGTGCAGCCCCTCGGCCGCGCCGCTCACCGATCCGTGGCGTGCGACGGCGCAGAGGATACGGAGCCGCTCCAGGTTCAACATGTAAGCGATGCTACTCGGTTGGGTGCAGAGAATCTCGCTTGTCCTTAACCGTTGAGCGCGCGATCGTAGCCACATGTCCGCCACCGCTCCCCTTCGCGGCGCCCCGGCCGCCGGCCCTCCCGCCCACCCCGCGCGCTCGTCCGCCGCTCCCGTCCGCCGTCCCGCCCTCGACTGGCGCCTCCGCTTCACCACCCTCTGCCTGATCTGGGGCTTCAGCTTCCTGCTGATCAAGGTCGGCACCCAGGGGTACGCCCCGCTCCAGGTCACCCTGGGCCGGATGGTGTTCGGCACGGCGGTCCTCGGCGCGGTACTGCTGCTGCGCCGGGAGCGGCTGCCGCGCGGGGCACGGACCTGGGGGCACCTGACCGTCGCCGCCTTCCTGCTGAACGCGCTGCCGTTCACCCTCTTCGCCTACGCCGAGCTGACCGTCTCCTCCACGCTGGCGGGCATCTGCAACGCCACCACCCCGCTGTGGAGCATGCTGCTCTCGCTGGCCGCCCTCTCCGACGACCGGCCGACCAGGCGCGGCGTCGCCGGACTCGGCATCGGTTTCGCCGGGGTCCTGATCGTGCTCGGCGCCTGGCGAAGCCTCACCGGACAGGGCATCGGGCACGACGCCACCGGAACGGTCCTGGCGCTGGTGGCCTCGGCGAGCTACGCGGTCGGCTGGGCCTACGTCCGGCGCACGCTGGCGAACACCGGTGGTTCGAACCTGGCGATGTCCGCCTCGCAGCTCTTGCTGGGCACGGCCCAACTGGCCGTCGTCACCCCGCTGTTCACCTCCTTCCCGACCGCGTTCCCGGTGGGGCCGCTGCTGGCCGTGGCCGCGCTGGGCGTACTGGGCACCGGGGTCGCCTTCCTGCTGCAGTACGGGCTGGTGGCCGAGATCGGACCGACCAGGGCCACCCTGGTCACCTACTTCATCCCGGTGATCGCCACCGCGGCGGGGGTCGCGCTGCTGGGCGAGCGGCTCACCTGGAACACCCCCGTGGGCGCGCTGGTCGTGCTGGCCGGCGCGGCGCTCACCCAGGGCGGGGCGCGGCGGGCGGGCCGGCGGGCGCGGACGTGGCCGGCCCTCCGGCCCGCCCGGCGCGCCCCGCTCCGGCTCCCGGGGAGCGGACCTCAGCCGTAGCGTCTGGGCTCACCGGGCCGGACGGCCGCCGCCACCGCGTCGGCGAGCGGTCCGATGTCGTGGGCGGCCAGGTCCGAGACGGTCAGCCGGATGCCGGGCGGCGAGTCGATCCGGAACCGGGCACCCGGGGCGGCGGCCCATCCGGCGCGCAGCAGCCGGGCCACCGCACCGGTCTCGTCGGGGACCGGCACCCACACGTTCATCCCGCTGCGTCCGTGCGCCGCCAGGCCGCGCGCCCGGAGCGCACCGGCCAGGGCGTCACGGCGGGCGCCGTAGGAGCGGGCCACCGCGTCGGGGTCGACGGCGCGGCTCTCCCACAGGGCGGTGACGGTGTGCTGGAGCAGGTGGCTGACCCAGCCGGGCCCGAGCCGCTGCCGCCCGCCCAGCCGGCCGACGGTGATCTCGTCGCCGGTCAGTACGGCCAGCCGCAGGTCGGGGCCGTACGCCTTGGCGGTGGAGCGCACCAGCAGCCAGTGCCGTGCGGGACCGTCCGCGCCGGCCAGGGGGTGCAGGGGGAGATCGACGATGCCGTGCCCGTGGTCGTCCTCGACCAGCAGGACGCCGGGGTGGCCGGCCAGCACCCGGCGCAGTTCCCGGGCCCGCTCCGCGGTGACGGCCGCACCGGTCGGGTTCTGCGCCCGGTCGGTGACGACGAGCGCCCGCGCGCCGGTCCGCAGCGCCCGCTCCACCGCGTCCGGCAGCGGACCGTCGTCGTCCAGGGCGACCGGCACCGTCCGCAGGCCGAGCGCCGGGACCAGGTCCAGCAGACTCCCCCAGCCCGGATCCTCGACGGCGACCGCGTCCCCCGGCCGCAGATGGGCCAGCAGCGCCCGCTCGATGGCGTCCAGGGAGCCGGAGGTGACCGCGACGGGTCCGGCCGGCACCCCGTCGGCGTCGAACGCGGCCCGGGCGAGCCGGGCCAGGGAAGTGGTGACGGCCAAGTCCCCGTAGCGCGCCGGCCGCTCCCGGTGGCGGGCCGCGGCGGCGGTGAGCGCGGCGTCCAGCGGCGGCAGCAGCGCCAGGTCCGGGTTGCCCGTGGAGATGTCGCGCGCGCCCTCGGGTGCCTCGACCCCGATCATCTCGCGGGAGGTGCTCGCCGGGCGCGGCCGGATCCGGCTGCCGCGCCGTCCGGCCGTCTCGATCACCCCGCGCTCGCGCAGCAGCCGGTAGGCGGCGGCGACCGTGTTGGGGTTCACGCCCAGTCCGGCCGCCAGTTCCCGCATCGGCGGCAGCCGCTGCCCGGGCGCCAGTTCCCCCGATCCCACCCCGCGCTCCACGCCGGCGGCGATCTCGGCTGCGCGCCGCCCTTCGATCCGATATTCTCCTAGCACAGAAACAATTATGCACTATTACAAAAGGTCGGAACAAGCCGGAGACAAGTCGACGCATCGACGAGTCGACGGGGAGACAGACACAGAAAGTGAGTGCCATGTCCGCCACCGCCCCGGGGAGCGCCTACGCACCCACCGAGCGCACGATCCCGAGCCGCGGCCGCAAGCGCGCCACGTACGACCGCGCGCTGGTGCACGCGATCCTCGACGAGGGGTACGTCTGCCACCTCGGCTTCGTCCGTGACGGCGCGCCGGTCGTGCTGCCCACCCTCTACGCCCGGGTCGGCGAGCGGCTGTACGTCCACGGCTCCACCGGCTCCCGCCCGCTGCGCGCGGCGGGCGGCCCGGACGGCGGCTCGGGGGACGGGCTGCCCGTGTGCCTGACGGTGACCCATCTGGACGGCCTGGTACTGGCCCGCTCCGCCTTCCACCACTCCGTCAACTACCGCTCGGTGGTGGTGCACGGCACCGCCCGGGAGGTGACCGGCCCGGCCGAGCGGGCGGCGGCGCTCGACGCCCTGGTCGACCAGGCGGTCCCCGGGCGCTCTGCCGACACCCGCCCGCCCAGCGCCCGGGAGCTGGCCGCCACCGCCGTCGTCGCCCTGGACCTGGCGGAGGTCTCGGCGAAGGTGCGCACCGGCGGCCCGAACGACGAGCCGGAGGATCTGGGTCTCCCCCACTGGAGCGGCGTCCTGCCGGTGCGCCGGACCTTCGGCCCGCTCGTCCCCGCCGACGACCTGGCGCCGGATGTCGCGGTGCCCGACTACCTCGCCGCGTTCTGAGCGGGCGGGCGCGGGGCCCCGCGCCCGCCCGCCGCACCGGGCCCCTCAGGCCCCGGCCACCGCCCGGGACGTCCGCCGCTCGCCGGCGGACGAGCGGGCCTCGGCCACCGCCAGCCCCGTCACGGCGGCCAGCAGCAGCGCAGTGCCCAGCAGCATCGCCGTGGTGAGCCGTTCGCCCAGCAGCACGACGGCGATCACGGCCGCGCTCACCGGCTCGATGAGCATGATCACCGAGGCGGTGGCGGCCCGGACGACCGCCGCGCCGGCGAAGTACAGCGCATACGCCAGGGCGGTGGGCACCGCCGCCGTGTACGCCAGCAGGGTCAGCACCCACAGCGGGTCGACGGCGGCCCGCGGCAGCAGCCCCTCGGCCAGGGCCAGCGGCAGCAGGCACACCGCGCCGATGCCGAACGCCCAGGTGGTCGTGGTGTACGGGTCGCCTCCACCACCGTCCCGGCCCATCCACCGGGTCAGCAGGGTGATGGCGGCGTACCCGGAGGCGGACAGCAGCGCCAGGCCCACGCCCAGCGGCCGCACCGTGGCCCCGCCGCCACCCAGGCACAGCACCACCAGACCGGCCAGCGCCCCGAGGACGGCCGCGAGGCCGCCCCGGCCCAGCCGCTCACCCATCGTCAGCCGGGCGCCGAGCGCGATCAGCACGGGCCCGGCGCCGAGGGTGACGACCGTGCCGACCGCCAGTCCGGTGGTCTGCACCGCCGCGAAGTAGGCGGTCTGGAACAAGGTGAGCCCCAGCCCGGTGGCCACGGTCCGCGCCACCCGGCGGCGGCGCGGCTCCCGGAGGGCGGGGACGGGGACGGTGCGGCCGCGCCGGGCCGCGCGCAGCGGGAGGAACGCCAGCAGCAGGGCGATCCCCCCGACGTAGCGCCAGAACGACAGGGCGACGGGGCCCAGGTCACTGGCGCGGTACAGCAGGGCGGCCGCGGCACCGGCGGTGCCCCAGGCGATGCCGGCGACGGCCAGGTACAGCAGGCCGCGCCGCACCGGCAGGGCGCCGGCGGGCCCGGCGACAGAAGCGGAGCCACTGGTTCCGGCAGCGGCGCCGACGGCGGGGGCAGGGGAGACGGAATTCGACACGTGTGAGTACTCCGCGTACCTCGGGAGGTGGTCTGTGGTCCCGTACGCGGGCAGCGGCGGTCCGGCCGGCGGCGCGACGACGCCCCGGCGCGGATCCTCTGCGGCGGCCCGCCCTGTCAGGCGGGAGGCGGCAACACGGTCAAATGCACGTTCGCACCTTACGAGGCGGAGTCCGCGCGGACAACCGCTCCTCCCGCCCCGCCTCCTGTGCCGTCTCCCACACCCTCCCGCCCCGGCGTGCCGTCACCGCCTACCGGTTCCGTCACCGGCACGGCGGGGGCCGCCGCCGGCGTGGCGCGCTGCGCGACGTACGCCCCGGCGAGCACCACGGCACCGCCCAGCAGCTGTACCGCCGACAGCCGCTCGCCGAGCAGCACCCAGGCCAGCACGGTGGCCACCACCGCCTCCAGACAGGCCACCACCCCCGCCACCTGCGGCGAGAGTCTGCGCACCGAGATCACCCCGGTCAGATACGCGACCACGGTCGCCACCAGCACGATCCAGACCAGCAGCGCGACGGCGGGCACCTGCAGGCCGGCGAGCTGGGCCCGCCCCCCGAGCACCGGCCAGGCCATCTCCCACGGCCGGGCCACGACCGTCAGCACGAGCGCGCCGATCAGCAGTCCGTACGCGACGACGCCCAGCGGATCGGGGGCCGCGCCGCCGTCGGTGCCGTGGTCCGACAGGACGAAGTAGCCGACCTGGCAGCAGGCCGCACCCAGCGCGAGCAGCAGGCCGAGCGGGTCGAAGCCGAGCCCGGCCCAGATCTCCACCACACAGGCCAGTCCGCCGACGGCGAGCACCACCCCGATCCCCGCGGCCCGGGACACCGGCCGCCGCCGGACGAAGCGCACCCAGCCGAGCACGAGCGCGGGCGCCAGGTACTCGACCAGCAGCGCCACCCCGACCGGGATGCGGGAGATCGCCGCGAAGTAGCAGGCCTGCACGCCCGCGACGGCCAGTAGTCCGAAACCGGCCAGCAGCACCGGGTGCCGCAGCGGCAGGGCGCGGTGGCGCCAGGCGAGCGGCAGGAGCAGCACGGCGGCGCCGGCGACTCTGAGCCAGGTGACGTGCAGCGGTTCGAGGCCCGCGTTGATCAGTGGCTTCGCCGCCGGTCCGGAGCCACCGAAGGCGACGGCGGAGAGCAGCGCGAGGGTGAGCCCGGCGCTCCGGACGGAAGGGCCGTGGGCGGTCTGCGGCTTCGAGTCGGACACCGGCCCATCATGACAGGCCGACAGGAGTGTCAGCAACTACACTCCTGACAACGGGCTCGGCGGCGGACGGCGCCGGGGGTGCCACGGGCGGCACACCCGCACGGCGCAGCACCTCCACCGCCCGGCAGCACGGGTCGGCGACCAGCGCGTCCAGCAGGTCCACGCCCTCCGCCCGGTCGCCGCCCCGCGCCCGTGCCCGCTCCAGCGCGTCCTCCAGCGCCGTCACCGCCGCCGGGGACCAGCCGGACGGCCCACGGCCGCGGCCGTCCGGAGCCGTCCCCGCCCCGTCGGCCGCGCCGTGCCGGGCGGGACGGGGACCGGCTCCCTCCACCGCCCGCTGCCAGCGCATCCCGTAGCCGATGCTGCGCTGCGCCAGGTAGCCGAGGACCCTCGTCAGCCGTGCCGGACCGCCGAGAGAGCCCCGCACGGCCGGATCGGACTCCAGCAGACCGTGCAGCAGATGGGCGGTGTCCACGTACCGGTCGCCGCCCCGCCCGGCGCGGCGGCGCGCGCTCGACAGCGCGGAGGCCAGTTCCGGGCTCAGCGGATGACCGCCCGGCGGGCCCTCGCCCGCCGGGCTCCGGGAAGGAGTACGGCTGTGCACGGTCCCACCCCATCACCTCCTCCGGCCCCCCGGCATCCGCGCCGGGGGCCATTCACCTCTACTCCCCTGGTCGGGGCGGACGGTGTGTCCCCTCCTCCCCGGGATGGACGGCCGGGTCGTCCCCCTCCGGTTTTCCCCGACCCGTTTCGGCCCGCCGGGTGCAGGGAACCCCTGGGCAGCACGACCGCCGAGCGGCCACGGAAGGGAGACACCGCCCCCATGACCGACGCCCCAGCCCACGGCCGGGACACCGGACCACCGTCGGCGCCGTCGACGTCTGGTCTGCTCCACGGCGAGCAGCCGGCCGCCGACGGCCCCGCCGGTGCCGCGGGCCACCGCGACCACCCACCGCGCATGGGCTTCTTCACCGACACCTCGGTCTGCATCGGCTGCAAGGCCTGCGAGGTGGCCTGCAAGGAGTGGAACGCCATCCCCGAGGACGGCCTGGAACTGACGGGCATGTCCTACGACAACACCCAGGGACTGAGCGCCTCCACCTGGCGGCACGTCGCCTTCATCGAGCAGCGCAAGCCGCTGGGAGGCCAGCAGCCGGGCACCGGCCACGGAGCGCACGGCGGCCATGACGGCGGAAAGGACGGACCCGGCGGGGCGGAGGGCGTCGACGTCTTCGCCGCCGCCGGACGACTGGGGGAGACCTCCGCCCCCTCCCCCGGACCGGGCGCCACCGCTCCCGCGCCGGACACCGCCGGGAACACTCCGCCGGGCGCCCCCACCGGAGAGGTCTCCCCCCTCGCGCCCGACGGACGCACCGAGCTGCGCTGGCTGATGGCCTCGGACGTGTGCAAGCACTGCACCCACGCCGGCTGCCTGGACGTGTGCCCCACGGGCTCGCTGTTCCGCACCGAGTTCGGCACCGTCGTCGTCCAGGAGGACATCTGCAACGGCTGCGGCTACTGCGTCCCCGCCTGCCCCTACGGGGTGATCGACCAGCGGAAGGAGGACGGCCGGGCCTGGAAGTGCACCCTGTGCTACGACCGGCTGGGCGAGGGCATGGAACCGGCCTGCGCCAAGGCGTGCCCCACCGACTCCATCCAGTTCGGCCCCGTGGACGAGCTGCGCGAGCGGGCCGCGTCCCGGGTGGCGCAAATGCACGCCGCCGGAGTGCCCGACGCCCGGCTGTACGGCGCGGACCCCGACGACGGTGTCGGCGGCGACGGCGCCTTCTTCCTCCTGCTCGACGAGCCCGAGACCTACGGGCTGCCACCCGACCCGGTCGTCCCCACCCGGGACCTGCCCTCGATGTGGCGGCACGCGGCCGCGGCCGCCGGTGCGATGGCCGCCGGGGTGGCTGCCTGCTTCCTGGGGAGGCGCCGGTGAGCGACCACGACCGCGATCACGACCGCGACCGCACCGAACCGGGCGGCACGGGCCAGGCGCCGCCCGGCCGCCGGGCCGCCACCGGGCAGGGCGGCGGCAGGCACCGCCGCAGGCGCCGCCGCGGGGAGCAGCCCGTCGTACCGGAGGCGGAGTTCACCTCGTACTACGGCATGCCGGTCCTCAACCGGCCCACCTGGAAGGCCCTCGACATCGCGGGCTACCTCTTCCTCGGCGGTGTGGCCGGCGGATCCTCACTGCTGGCCGCCGGAGCACAGGCCACCGGACGGCCCGCCCTGGCCCGGTCCGCGAAGATCGGGGCACTGGGGGCCGTCTCCGCGTCCGCCGTGGCGCTGGTCCACGACCTGGGACGCCCGGCGCGTTTCCACCACATGCTGCGGGTCGCCAGGCCCACCTCCCCCATGAGCATGGGCTCCTGGCTGCTGGCCGTCTACGGCCCGCTGGCCGGGATCGCCGCCACGACCGAGGTCGCCGGGGTGTTCCGGCGCACCGGCGCCGCGGCCACCGCGGGCGCGGCCCTGCTCGGACCGGCCGTGGCCTCCTACACGGCCGTGCTGATCTCCGACACGGCCGTGCCCACCTGGCACGAGGGCTACCGGCAGCTGCCGTTCGCCTTCGCCGGCTCGGCGACCGCGGCGGCCGGCGGACTGGGCATGCTCGCCGCTCCCGTGGCGCAGGCCGGCCCGGCGCGGCGCGCCGCCGCCCTCGGAGCGGCGCTGGAGCTGGGCGCCACCGAGGTGATGGAGCGCCGTATGGGCCTGGCCGCGGAGCCGCTGCGGCAGGGGCGGGCCGGTCTGCTGATGCGCGCCTCCAAGGTGCTCACCGCGGCCGGTGCCGCCGCGGGCCTGCTGGCCGGGCGCCGCAACAGGACGGCCGCGGCGCTCTCCGGCGCGGCCCTGCTGGCCGGTTCGGCGGCCCTGCGGTTCGGGTTCTTCCACGCGGGGGTGGCCTCCGCCGAGGACCCGAAGTACACGGTCGTCCCGCAGCGGGAACGGTTGCGGAAACGGGAGCAGGAGCGGGAGCAGGAGCGGGAGCAGGAGCGGGAGCGGCGCGAGGAGTCGCCGGGCGGGGGCGGAGGAAGCGCGGAGGCGGGCGTTTGACCAGGGGAGACCGGGGTACTCCGGGGGACCGGTGACGAGGGAGGCTGGTGCGGTGCCCACACGTGAGCAGGTGCTGCGGCTGCTGGAGTCCGGCCTGGACTACGGCGCCGCCGCCGAGCGGCTGGGCGTGTCCCCGGGGCAGGCGTACCTGATCGCGACCGGTCTGCCGGCCGACGGCGGCGACTCCGTGACCGTCTCCCAGGCGCGCAGGCCCGGCGTGTCGCGCGACAGCACGCAGGAGATGTCGCACGCCCGGTCCGCCGCCCCAAACGCCCGGGAGACGGTCCACCGCTGGCTGCGGCAGCGGGCCCGCTCGGACGGGCAGATGCGCCGGGCGGCCCGGCGCGGCACGGCACAGGACGAAGCGTAGGGACGACAGCGGGAACAGCGAGGGAAGGCGATCGTGGGCATCCGAACCTGGATCGAGTCCTGGCCGGTCTACCGGCAGCTCACCGGCGACGATCCGCTGGGCCGCGGCGCCGCCGCCCAAAGCGGGCACACCGCGCGGCTCACCCCCCGGGTCCGCACCGCGGACAAGGTGGTGAAGTCCGTCTGCCCGTACTGCGCGGTCGGCTGCGGCCAGAACGTCTACGTGGAGGACGGGAAGGTCACCCAGATCGAGGGCGACCCGGACTCCCCCGTCTCCCGTGGCCGGCTGTGCCCCAAGGGCGCGGCGTCCCTCCAGCTCACCACCGGCTCCGCCCGGGCCGACCAGGTGCTCTACCGGCGGCCGTACGGCACCGAGTGGGAACCCCTGGACCTGGACACGGCGATGGACATGATCGCCGACCGGGTGATCGAGGCCCGCCGGTCCGGCTGGCAGGAGGAGCACGAGGGGAGGCGGGTGCGGCGCACCATGGGCATCGCGAGCCTGGGCGGCGCCACACTCGACAACGAGGAGAACTACCTGATCAAGAAGCTGTTCACGGCGCTGGGCGCGGTGCAGATCGAGAACCAGGCCCGTATTTGACACTCCTCCACGGTCCCCGGTCTGGGGACCTCGTTCGGCCGCGGCGGCGCGACCACCTTCCAGCAGGACCTGCAGAACTCGGACTGCATCGTCATCCAGGGTTCGAACATGGCCGAGTGCCACCCGGTGGGATTCCAGTGGGTGATGGAGGCCAAGGCCCGCGGCGCGAAGGTGATCCACGTCGATCCGCGGTTCACCCGCACCAGCGCGCTGGCCGATGTGCACGTGCCGCTGCGCGCGGGCAGTGACATCGTCTTCCTCGGCGCGATCGTCAACCACGTCCTGAGTGAGGAGAAGTACTTCCGCGACTACCTCGTGGCGTACACCAACGCGCCGGTGATCCTGCGGGAGGACTTCCAGGACACCGAGGACCTCGACGGCGTCTTCTCCGGCCTGGACGAGGAGCACCGCGCCTACGACGCGAGCAGCTGGCAGTACGAGGGGATGCACGCGCAGGCGGCCTCCGGGCACCGCGAGCAGGGCTACCCGCGCAGCGACGGCGAATCCGACCGGGCCGGGGAGGGCTCCGAGGAGGACTCCGAGGAACTCACCCAGGAGGCCCGCGGCGAGTCCCACGGCTCCGGAGGCGCCGGCATCGGCGAGGGCAGGCCGCGGCGGGACGAGACGCTCGGCGACCCGCGGTGCGTCTTCCAGGTGCTCAAACGGCACTTCGCCCGGTACACGCCGGAGCTGGTGGAGGAGGTCTGCGGCGTGCCGCGCGACCTTTTCGAGGAGGTCTGCGCGCTCGTCACCGAGAACTCGGGCCGGGACCGCACCACGGCGATCGCCTACGCCGTCGGCTGGACCCAGCACACGGTCGGCGTGCAGTACATCCGGACCGCGGCGATCCTGCAGACCCTGCTGGGCAACATCGGACGTCCGGGCGGCGGCATCCTCGCCCTGCGCGGGCACGCCTCGATCCAGGGCTCGACCGACATTCCGACGCTGTTCAACCTGTTGCCCGGCTACATCCCGATGCCGCACGCCCACACCGGCCCCGACCTCGACACCTTCGTGGACGCCGAGGCCGGCAAGAAGGGTTACTGGGGCGACATGCGGGCCTATCTGGTGAGCCTGCTCAAGGCGTACTGGGGGCCTGCCGCGACGGAGGACAATGACTTCTGCTTCGACTACCTGCCACGGCTGACCGGCTCGCACGACACCTACACCACCGTGCGCAACCAGCTGGAGGGCGTCTGCAAGGGCTACTTCCTGATGGGCGAGAACCCCGCGGTGGGCTCGGCCAACGCCAGGATGCAGCGCCTGGGCATGGCGAACCTGGACTGGCTGGTGGTGCGCGACTTCTCCCTCATCGAGAGCGCCACCTGGTGGAAGGACGGGCCCGAGACCGAGACGGGCGAGCTGCGCACCGAGGACATCGGCACCGAGGTGTTCTTCCTGCCCGCCGCCTCGCACACCGAGAAGGACGGCAGCTTCACCAACACCCAGCGCATGCTCCAGTGGCGCCACAAGGCGGTGGAGTCGTCCGGGGACGCGCGCAGCGACCTGTGGTTCACGTACCACCTCGGACGGATCATCCGGGAGAAGCTGGCCGGTTCCGCCGACGAGACGGACCGCCCGGTCCTGGACCTCACCTGGGACTACCCGGTCCACGGCGAGCGGGCCGAGCCGGAGGCCGAGGCCGTCCTCGCCGAGATCAACGGCTTCGACGCCGAGGGGCGGCCGCTGTCGGCCTACACCCAGCTGAAGGATGACGGCTCCACGGCGTGCGGCTGCTGGATCTACTGCGGCGTCTACGCCGACGGCGTCAACCAGGCGGCGCGCCGCAAGCCGGGGAAGCAGCAGAACTGGGTCGCCCCCGAGTGGGGCTGGGCCTGGCCCGCCAACCGGCGGATCCTGTACAACCGGGCGTCGGCCGATCCCGACGGCAGGCCCTGGAGCGAGCGCAAGGCACTGGTGTGGTGGGACGAGGAGAAGGGTGAGTGGACCGGACACGACATCCCGGACTTCCCCAAGGAGCGGCGCCCGGACCACGTACCGGCCGAGGACGCCCAGGGTCCCGAGGCGCTGTCGGGCACCGACGCCTTCGTCATGCAGGCCGACGGAAAGGCCTGGCTGTACGTGCCGGCCGGTCTGCTGGACGGGCCGCTGCCGGCGCACTACGAGCCCCAGGAGTCGCCGTTCACCAACCCGCTCTACCGGCAGCAGCGCAACCCCGTGCGGATCGTGGGCAAGCCCCACCCGGCCAACCGCTACCAGCCCAGCGGCGCGGAGCCGGGCTCGGAGGTGTTCCCGTACGTGGCGACCACCTACCGGCTCACCGAGCACCACACCGCGGGCGGCATGTCCCGGTGGCAGCCGTACCTCTCGGAGCTCCAGCCGGAGTTCTTCTGCGAGATCTCGCCCGGGCTGGCGGCCGAGCGGGGCCTGGAGCACCTGGGCTGGGCGACGATCGTCAGCGCCCGGACCGCGATCGAGGCCCGGGTGCTGGTGACCGACCGGATGGTGCCGCTCACGGTGCAGGGCCGGGCCGTGCACCAGATCGGTCTGCCCTACCACTGGGGGCCCAACGGCTACTCACGCGGTGACGCCGCCAACGAGCTCCTCCACATCTCCCTGGACCCCAATGTCCACATCCAGGAGACCAAGGCGCTGACCTGCGACATCCGTCCGGGGCGCCGCCCACGCGGTCCGGCCCTGCTCGACATGCTGCGCGAGTACCGCCGGCGGGCGGGCATCACGGAGGAGACGGGTACGCAGATCTGACGGGCCGCCGGGGTGACGGGCCGCCGCCCCGGCGGTCCGTCACCTCCCCTCCGGCCACCGGCCCCCGCGCCGCCCGCGGTCCCGGCCGGCGGACGGGAGGACTCGGCGGACCACCACGGTGTGCTCCCCCGCCGGCACCAGCTCGCCGATCACCGGCGCGCCCGGGACCTCTCCGGCCACCAGCAGCCCGCCGGAGGTCTGGGCGTCGGCCAGCAGCAGCCGGGTGTGCTCGTCCGCGCCGCCGAAGTCGGTGTGCGGGGCGACCCAGTCGAGGTTGCGGCGGGTGCCGCCACTGACGTAGCCGTCGCGCACCGCCTCCCGGGCCCCGTCCAGGTACGGGACGGCGGCGGGATCCAGCACGGCGCTCACCCCGGAGGCGCGCGCCAGTTTGTGCAGATGACCCAGCAGCCCGAAACCGGTGACGTCCGTGGCGCACCGCGCTCCCGCCGCCAGGGCCGCCTCGGAGGCGTCCCGGTTGAGCGCCGCCATGGTCTCCACCGCGTGTTCGAAGAACTCACCGGTGGCCTTGTGCCGGTTGTTGAGCACGCCCAGGCCGAGCGGCTTGGTCAGCGACAGCGGCAGCCCGGGCCGGCCGGCGTCGTTGCGCAGCAGCCGTTCGGGGTCGGCGATCCCGGTGACGGCCATGCCGTACTTGGGCTCAACGTCGTCGACGCTGTGCCCGCCGCCGACATGGCAGCCCGCCTGCCCGGCGACCTCCAGTCCGCCGCGCAGCACCTCCCTGGCCAGCTCGAACGGCAGCTTCTCCCGGGGCCAGCCCAGCAGGTTCACCGCCACCAGGGGACGGCCGCCCATGGCGTAGACGTCGGAGAGCGCGTTGGCGGCGGCGATCCGTCCCCAGTGGTACGGGTCGTCCACGACGGGGGTGAAGAAGTCCGCGGTGGCGATGACGGCGGGCCCGCCCGCCGGGCCGGGCAGCCGTACGGCCGCCGCGTCGTCCCCGGTGTCCAGCCCGACCAGCAGTTCCCCGGCGGGCCGCGCGGCCGGCACCGCCCCCACCAGCCCGGCCACGGCCTCCTCCAGCTCCCCGGGCGGGATCTTGCAGGCGCAGCCGCCCCCGTGCGCGTACCGCGTCAGCCGTACGGGCGCCTCCTGTGCCGGGGCATCCGGGCCGGCCGTCTCGCTCCGGGTGTACATCGTGTCCCCTCTCACCGCTCTCAGCGGCTCCCGCCGCATGCCGCGGCACCGACTGCCCCGTGATCACCACCCGAAACACCGGGGCGGAGATTGACTCCCCGGAAGCCGAGGGGTTTGGATGATCCCTGCGGCGGGCACGCGCCTGCCCGCGTGGAGGCGTATGGGTGCCTGGTGGCCCTCCCGGTCTTCAAAACCGAGGTGCCCGAGGATCTCGGGCAGGCGGGTTCGATTCCCGTCCGCCTCCGCCACCCGCTCCCCTCCTTCCCCCTCCCCCTCCCCCTCCCCCGTCACCGCGCGGCGGACGTTCCCGTGCGTTCCCGCGCAACCGAACGCCGCGTTCCGCTGTCTGAGTCCCCCGGGAGGACGGTGCCGGCGTTCCGCGCCCGCCGTCTCCCCGGCGCGCACCACCGGACGCGGCCGGCACCGGGCCGTCCACGACGCGGTGCGCGGGGAGGGAGAAGACCCGCACATGGGCATATCCGCGGCCACCGGCCGCAGACACCGGCGCAGACTCGTGGCGCTGTTCACCACCGCGGTGGTGGCCGCCCCCCTGGCCGTCCTGGCCGGTGCGACCCCGGTGCAGGCGGCGCCCGCCTGCACCAAGAGCACCGGCTCCCACCAGAAGAAGGTGGAGGGCTTTCTGGGGCTCAAGACGGACGGACGGCAGTCGGCCGAGGACTGCAAGAAGATACGCAGCTTCCAGACCAAGCACGGCATTCGGCCGAACATCGGCTACGCCGGCCCCGTCACCTGGGGCGTGATGAACCTGATGAACAAGCAGAAGGCCGCCGGGAAGAACCCGAACAAGGCCGGCAAGTGCCCGACGAACAAGGGCCGCATCGCCTGCGTGGACCTCACCCGCCAGCTGAGCTGGATCCAGGACGGGAAGAAACTCGTCAAGGGCCCCTTCCCGGTCCGCACCGGGCGCGACAGGTACGAGACGCGCACCGGCGCCAAGAAGGTCTACTGGCGCAACAGGAACCACTGGTCGACGCTCTACGACGTGGCCATGCCCTACAGCCAGTTCTTCGACGGCGGGCAGGCGTTCCACTCCATCAAGGGCAGCGTGTGGTCGCCGCCGGGTTCGCACGGCTGCGTCAACATGCGGCCGGCGGACGCGGCGGCGTACTGGAAGCTGCTGAGGAACGGCGACGACGTGCACGTGTACGGGCGCAAGCCGGGTACCTGACGGCGCGTCGGATACGGTGCCCGGCCGGCCACCTCGGGTGGCCGGCCGGGCACCTCGGGTGGCCGGCCGGGCACCGGTGCGTCCACGACGCGTTCACCGTGCGGCCACGGCCACGGGCACCGGAACCGGGCGGACCGGTGGGCGGCCATGTCCCGCCACACCACCACAAGGTGTGAAAACGGTGTCACCGGGTGCGAGGAGGACGGGTATCGGCGGCCGGGGACCGGGTACTTGGAGCCCGCCCACCCCACTCGTCCCCGGGCAGGCTCCCGGGGACACCAACGCCTTCACCTGGATGAGTGACCTATGCACGCATCGTGGACCAGACGTCAACTCCTGCGCACGACCGCCGCGCTGACGGCGGCCGGCGCGACGGTCGCCGGTATGACGGCAGCCGCCCCGCCGGTCTCCGCACGAGGCGCGGCGAATCCGCCGGCCGGCTTCCCGCCGGACATCGAGCTGTACCGCTCCGCCTACCGCAACTGGTCCGGGGAGACCACGGCCACCGGCCTGTGGGCCTGTGCCCCGCGCGACACCGCGCAGGTGGTCGCCGCGGTCAACTGGGCGTACCGCAGCGGCTGGCGGGTACGGCCCCGGGGCCACTCCCACGGCTGGGCGCCGCTGACCCTCGCGGCGGACTCCGGCGGGGACGCCGGGTCGGGCCGCCCGGTGCTGCTGCTGGACACCACCCGCCATCTGACCGGGCTCGACATCAGCGCGCCGCCCGGCGGACCGGCCTCGGTGCGGGCCGGTACGGGGGTCTCGATGGAGGAGCTGCTGACCTCCCTGGAGGAGCACGGGCTGGGGCTGACCGCCGCCCCCGCCCCCGGTGACCTCTCGCTCGGCGGGGTGCTCGCCATCGACGCGCACGGCACCGCCGTCCCGGGCCGCGGCGAGTCCCGGCCGTCCGGGCAGACCTACGGTTCGCTCAGCAACCGCGTGGTGTCCCTGACCGCCGTCGTCTGGGATCCCGGCAGCGGCGCGTACACCGCCCGCACCTACCGGCGCGACGACCCCGACTGCGCCGTGCTGCTCGCCCATCTGGGCCGGGCCCTGATAACGGAGGCGGTGCTGCGGGTCGGTGAGAACGACAACCTGCGGTGCGTCAGCCGCACCGACATCCCGGCGGAGGAGCTCTTCGCCCCGCCCGGCGGCGGCGGACGCACCTTCGGCTCCTTCGTGGCGGAGACCGGGCGGGCCGAGGCGATCTGGTTCGCCTTCAGCGAGCACCCCTGGCTGAAGGTGTGGAGCGTGGCGCCCGAGCGCCCGCCCGCCTCGCGGCCGGTGACCCGGCCGTACAACTACCCCTTCTCCGACAACGTGCCCCGGCCGGTGGCCGAACTGGCCGGGAAGATCGTCTCGGAGGGCGCCTGGTACCTGGCCCCCGCGCTGGGCGAGGCCCAGTCCGCCGCCTCCGCCACCGGGCTGGTGGCCACCGCGGCCGCCGACCTGTGGGGCCCCTCGAAGAACACCCTGCTCTACATCCGGCCGACCACCCTGCGGGTCACGGCCAACGGATACGCGGTGGTCACCGCCCGCTCCCGGGTGCAGGAGGTGGTCGCCGCCTTCACCGCGTTCTACCGCGAGCGGCTGGCGGCGTACGCGGCGCGGGGACGCTTCCCCGTCAACGGCTCGGTGGAGATCCGCGTCACCGGCCTGGACCGGCCCGAGGAGGCCGGCGTCCCGGGCGCCGTGGCCCCGGCGCTGTCGGCACTCCGGCCGGTCCCCGACCGGCCGGAGTGGGACACCGCCGTCTGGCTGGACGTGCTCACCCTGCCCGGCACCCCCGACGCACCGGCCTTCTACCGCGAGCTGGAGCGCTTCCTGCTGCGCGCCTTCGACGGCACGACGGCCCTGACCCGCGTCGAGTGGTCCAAGGGCTGGGCCTACACCGACCGGGCGGCCTGGGACGACCCGGAGGTCATCGGCGAGGCGGTGCCCGCCTCACTGCCCGGCTGGGACGGCGCGGTCGCCGCACTGGACCGGCTGGACCCGCACCGGGTGTTCGGCAATCCCTTCCTGGACCGCCTGCTGGCCTGACCGGCCGATCCGGTGGCCCCGCCGGACAACCGGGGCGCGGCTACCGGCAGCGGCGCCGGGTGCCGTCCAGCCGGACCGTCAGACCGCGGGCGTCCAGGTGCTCCAGCAGGGGGACCGCGACCCGGCGCGTGGTGTCCAGGGCGCGGCGCGCCTCGCTCGTGGTGAACGGCTGCTCCAGCCGGGCCAGTACGGCCGCCGCCCGCTCGTCGGCGCCGGGCAGCAGCACGATCCCGTCCCCGATCCGCAGCAGGGTCCCGGCGGCGACGGCGGCGGCCACCGCCGCCGGGGTCAGGCCGAGTTCGGCCAGCCGGTGGGCCTCGGGGGCGCGGAAGGGCGCCCGGTCCAGCTCCCCGCGCACCGCGTCGACCGCCGCCCGTACCTTCGGCGGCAGGCTGGGCCGGGTGCCGCGGCCGTACAGCCGGCCGTCGCGCTGCTCCAGCGCGGGGCCGCCGGCGGTCCGCACCAGGGCCCGGACCAGGGCACGGTCGGGCAGGCCGAGGGTGCGGCGGGCGGCCTCGACGGGCAGTCCTGGGTCCATCGGGTGCCGGGCCGCGTGCTCCTCGACCGCCCCGGCCAGGCGCCGCCGCAGGTCCGCCCAGTGGGCGGGGTCGGCGAGCCAGTCCCCGGCGACGGGTTCCGCCACCGCCGGCACCCCCATGGCGAGCAGTTCGGCGCGCCGGACCAGGCCGCGGCGGCGCAGCTCCGCCGCGCCGTCCGGCGCCCCGGTGACCGTCTCCAGTTCCCGGGCCCGGGCCCGTCCGGCGCCGCGCCGCGCCAGCTTGGGCGGGCGGACGTCGAGCACGGTGAGTCCGGCGGGGATCCGGCGGCGCCCGGGGTCGCGCAGCAGCGCGGTGTCGCCCACCCGCAGCGGCAGCGGCCGGGCGAGGGTCAGCCGGACGGTGTCGGGGCCCAGCGGCCGCACGGTGACGGGGACGGCCGCCGAGCCCGCGTGCAGCACCAGGTGCCGGGGCAGGTCGGCGGCAGCCGGGTCGTCCGGGCCGTGCAGCCGTACGTCCGCCAGGGCGGTGGCCGACCAGCGGCCGGGTGCGAGCAGGGCGTCGCCCCGGCGGACGGCGTCGGCGGCGACGCCGTGGACGTTGACCGCGACCCGGGCGACGGCGCCGGCCTCGGCGCGGTCCCGCTTGAGCGACTGCAGGCCGCGCACCCGTACCGCCGTGCCGTCGGCGGCCGAGGCGGCGGCCAGCTCCAGGCGGTCGCCGGTGCGGAGGGTGCCCGCGGCGAGCGTGCCGGTGACCACGGTGCCGCGGCCTCGCACGGTGAACGACCGGTCCACCCACAGCCGTACGTCGGCCTCCCGGTCCGGGGCGGGCAGCGCGCCGGTCAGCCGGACCAGGGCGGCGCGCAGCTCGTCCAGGCCCGCTCCGGTGACGGAGCTGACGGCGACGGCCTCGACCTTTCCCAGCGAGGTGCCGGCGATCCGGGCGAGCGCGTCCTCGCGCACCGGGGCGGGGTCGGCGAGATCGCTGCGGGTGACGGCGAGCACCCCGTGCCGCACCCGCAGGGCGTCCAGGACGGCCAGATGCTCCTCGGACTGCGGCTGCCAGCCCTGGTCGGCGGCGACCACCAGCAGGACGGCCGGTACGGGCCCGACCCCGGCCAGCATGTTGCCGACCAGCCGCTCGTGGCCGGGGACGTCGACGAAGGCGGTCGTCCCCCCGCCGGGCAGCTCTGTCCAGACGAAGCCCAGGTCGAGGGTGAGGCCCCGGCGGCGCTCCTCCTCCCACCGGTCGGGCTCCATCCCGGTCAGCGCGCGTACCAGCGCCGACTTGCCGTGGTCGACGTGTCCGGCGGTGGCGACGACGTGCACGGTGTGCTCACTCCCCTTCCTGTCCGGCTTCCCCGCTGTCCTGCCCGCCGTCCGGCTCACCGCCGCCCCGGCCGCTCCCCCCGGCGTCTCCCCGGCCGGCCCGGCGTACCGCCTCCGCCAGGGTGTCGTCGTCCTCCTCGGGCACGGTGCGCAGGTCCAGCAGGCACCGGCCGTCCTCGACCCGTCCGAGGACCGCCGGGGTGCCCAGCCGCAGGGCGGGGGCGTACTCCTCGGGCAGGGTCACGGCCGCGCTGGGCAGGGTGACGCCCGGGGCGCCGCCGCCGCCGACCGCGGCGGCGCTGTCCGCGGCGCGGGCGTCCAGCCCCGCGCCGCGCAGCGCGGCGGCCAGGTGTTCGGCACGGTCCCGCAGGCGACGGGGATCGGCGTGGAGCATGGTGTGGACCGGAGCGGCGGGACCGCGCACCGTGGCCTCCAGGGCGGCCAGGGTCAGCTTGTCCACGCGCAGGGCGCGGGCCAGCGGATGGCGGGCCAGCCGCCGCACCAGGTCGGCGCGGCCGAGGAGCAGTCCGCACTGGGGGCCGCCCAGCAGTTTGTCGCCGCTGGCGGTGACCAGGGCCGCGCCCGCGCGCAGCCAGGTCGCCGCGTCGGGCTCGGCGGGCAGGACGGGCTCGGGACGCAGCAGCCCGGAGCCGATGTCGGCGACCACCGGGGCGCCCAGCCGGGCCAGTTCGGCGACGGAGGCCGACCGGGTGAAGCCGGTGACGGTGAAGTTGGAGGGGTGCACCTTCAGCACGAAACCGGTGTCGGGGCCGATCGCCGCCGCGTAGTCCCCGGCGGTGGTGCGGTTGGTGGTGCCGACCTCGCGCAGCCGGGCGCCGGTGGACACCAGCAGGTCGGGCAGCCGGAAACCGTCGCCGATCTCCACCATCTCGCCCCGGCTGACGACGATCTCCTTCCCCGCGGCGAGCGCGCTGGCGGCCAGGGCCAGGGCCGCCGCGCCGTTGTTGACCACATGGGCGGCCTCGGCGGGCGGCACCGCTTCCGCCAGGGCCGCCAGGGCCGAGGCGCCGCGCCGGGAGCGGGCGCCGGTGGCCAGGTCGAGTTCGACGTCGGTGGGACCGCAGGCGGCGGACATCGCGTCCCGGGCGGCCCGGGACAGGGGGGCCCGGCCCAGATTGGTGTGGAGCAGCACCCCGGTGGCGTTGAGCACCGGCCGCAGCCCGCCCGCCGTCCGGGGCAGCGCGGCGACCGCGGCGTCGGCGACCGACTCCGGCGGTATCTCCCCCCGCCGGGCGCGCTCCTGAGCCTCCGTGACGACCGACTTCACCAGTGCGCGCCCCAGGCGTCCGGTGGCCCCGGCCAGCCGCGGGTCGGCGAGTACGGCGTCCGTGCGGGGCAGGCGGCGCCGTGCGTCCTCCCCCGTCCTCCCGGCCGCCGCCCGGTCCGTCCGCGTCGTCGCCGTCGCGGTGTCGCGGTCCATCCGTTGACCTCCTGACCGGGGATTGCGGGGGTGCCGGCCAGCATAGGTGTGCCCGGTCCGGGACGGGCGATGCCGCACCGGACCGGGCATCCCTCCCGCCGGGTCCCGCCGGGCCGGGCCGCCAGTCCTCACCGACGAGCCCTCCGGAAGTCCACCCCTTCCCCATTGGCCATGGCCGGGAGCCTCCGGGCCCTCCTACGCTCACGATCATGAGAATCCGCATCGTCGACGCGTTCACCGACCGCCCCTTCGCCGGCAACCCGGCCGGTGTCGTGCTGCTGGACTCCGGCCCGTTCCCCGGCGACGACCGGCTCCAGCGGGTGGCCGCCGAGGTCAACCTCTCCGAGACCGCCTTCGCGCACCCGCTGCCCGCCGGAGCCGAGGCCGGCTGGGCGCTGCGCTGGTTCACCCCTGTCACCGAGGTCAACCTCTGCGGGCACGCGACGCTCGCCACCGCCCACGTCATGCACACCACCGGCACGGCCACCGGCACCGTGCGGTTCGCCACCCTCGGCGGCGTCCTGACCACCACCGCGGCGCCGGACGGCACGGTCACCCTGGACTTCCCCACCGCCCCGCTCACCGAGGCCGACAGCGGCGGCGAGGCCGGCGCGGCGCTGGGTGCCGAGGTGCTCGCCGCCTACGACACGGGGGAGAACCTCGGCGACCTGCTGGTCGAGCTGGCCGACGAGAAGACCGTGCGCACCCTGGCCCCGGACCTGGCCGCCGTGGCCCGGCTCCCCCACCGGGGCGTCATCGTCACCGCGCGGGCCGCCGAGGGGAACGGGACCTACGACTACGTCTCGCGCTTCTTCGGCCCGGCCGTCGGCATCGACGAGGACCCGGTCACCGGCAGTGCCCACACCGCGCTCGCACCCCTGTGGTCGGCACGACTGGGGCACCAGACCCTGACCGGCCTCCAGGCGTCGGCCCGCACCGGTCTGGTGCGCACCACCCTGCGCGGTGAGCGCACCCTGCTGACCGGCCGCGCCGTCACCGTCGTCGACGGGGAACTGCTCACCGGGCTGTGAGGCGGCGCGCCCTGCCCGCGGGGGTACCGCGGGCAGGGACCGGGGCCCTACAGCCAGTCCACCCGGTCGGCCACCGGCCCGTACCCGACGAACGCGACGATGTCGATCAGCGCGTGCGCGGCAACCAGTGGCCCGACCCGCCCCCACCGGCGGTACAGCCAGACGAAGACCACGCCCATCACCACATTGCCGACGAAGCCGCCGATGCCCTGGTAGAGGTGGTACGACCCGCGCAGCAGCGAACTGGCCGCCAGCGCCGCCACCGGACTCCAGCCCAGCTGGTCCAGCCGGCGCAGCAGATAGCCGACGACGATGACCTCCTCGACCACCGAGTTCTGGGCCGCGGAGGCGATCAGTACCGGGATCTTCCACCACACCTCCGGCAGCGACTCGGGCACCACCGTCAGGTTGAACCCGGCCTCCCGGGCCCCCAGATAGAGCAGCAGCCCGCTGCCCCCGATGCCCGCGGCGACCACCGCGCCCCATCCCAGGTCGAAGCCCGGACGGCGCAGGTCGAAGCCGATCCCCCGCAGCCCCGGCCCGCCGTGTCCCCCCGGCCCCTCACGGGTCAGCAGATGGGCGACGAGCAGCACCGGCACCAGCGCGGTGGCGATCCCGAAAAGCTGCCAGGTCAGGTCGAGCCAGGGGCGGTCGGGAGCGTACGAGGAGTTGAGCCGGGCCGCCTGGTCCTTCAGACCGCCGGGTCTGGTCAGCGAGCCGACGAAGCTGATGAGCGCCGACAGGCCGCTGGCGCCCAGCGACAGCGCCAGGACGAGCAGCGTCTCACGTCCCAGCACCCGGCGCGTCGGTACGCCGCCTCCGGCCGGCTCTCCACCGGGTTCCCGGCCGTGTTCCCCGCCCCGCGCGTCCGCTCGCACTCCGCCTCCCGTTCAGCCGTCCTGCCCCGCCGGCACCGCGTCCGGCCGGGAGGTCCCAGCTTGCCCGACGGTTTCCGGCGCGCGGCGGCGGCCCCCTCGGCGGGGGACGCGCCGGGCGTGGCCGGACGGGGACGCCGGGCGGGAGAAGCCGGACCGGGCCGGCCGGCGCGGTTACGGACCGGTCGGCCAGCCGTGCACCGGCTCCCCGGTGCGGACCAGCTCGCAGTAGCGCCGCACCGTCGCCGCCAGGGCCTTCTCGCGGTCCAGTCCGCCCTCCAGCGCCCGGTGGTAGGTGGCGGCCTGCCAGGAGGCGCCGTTGACCCGGCGGCGGCAGCGCTCCTCGATGACCGACAGGTAGCGGTCCCGGTCGCCGGGCTCGATGCCCCAGGCGTCCAGCCCCTCGGCGGCCAGCGGCAGCAGTTCGTCCAGCACCAGCCGGTCCGCGGGCACGGCCGCCGGTGAGCCGCCGCGGCCGGAGCGGGGCCACCACAGCCGGGCGTCCATGCCGTGCCGGCAGGCGTTGTCGAAGTTCTCGGCGGCCGCGGAGAACGGCATCCTCGTCCACACCGGTTGCGGGTCGTCGGCCAGCGCGCGCACCAGACCGTAGTACAGGGCGGTGTTGGCCAGGACGTCGGTGACGGTGGGCCCGGCGGGCAGCACCCGGTTCTCCACCCGCAGATGCGGCACCCCGTCCGCGACGGCGTACACGGGCCGGTTCCAGCGGTAGACGGTGCCGTTGTGCAGGGTCAGCTCGGCCAGTTTCGGGATGCCGCCCCCGTCCAGGGTGCGGAGCGGGTCCTCCTCGTCGCGGACGGGCAGCAGCGCCGGGAAGTAACGGACGTTCTCCTCGAACAGCTCGTACGCCGAGGAGATCCACCGCTCCCCGAACCAGGTGCGCGGCCGCACCCCCTGTGCGATCAGCTCGGGCGGCCTGGTGTCGGTGGCCTGCTGGAAGAGCGGCGGGCGGGACTCCCGCCACAGTTCGCGGCCGAACAGGAAGGGCGAGTTCGCCCCCACCGCGACCTGGACGGCCGAGACGGCCTGCGCGGCGTTCCACACGGCCGCGAAGCGGTCCGGCGTCACCTGCAGGTGCAGTTGCACCGAGGTGCAGGCGGCCTCGGGGGCGATGGAGGACGAGGTGTACCTCAGCCGCTCCACCCCCTCGATGTCCAGGAGGACCTCCTCGCCGCGGCTGGCCATGACCTGGTCGTTCAGCAGGGTGTAGCGGTCGACGGCGGTGAGGTTCGCGGAGACCAGGTCGTCCCCGGTGAGGGTGGGCAGGATGCCGATCATGACGATCCGCGCGTCCACCTCGCCGGCCTTGCGGTCCGCGTACGCCAGCCCGGTGCGCAGTTCCTCGGCGAGCTGGTCCAGCACCCGGCCCGAGAGCCGGTGCGGGAGGATGTTCACCTCCAGGTTGAACTGGCCCAGCTCCGTCTGGAAGTCCCTGCTGGCGATGCGCTCCAGCACCTCGGTGTTCATCATCCGGGGCATTCCGTCGGCATCCGCGAGGTTCAGCTCGATCTCCAGCCCCATGAGAGCGCGGGGCCCCTCGAAACGCTGCTCGGCCAGCAGCCGCGCCAGCCCTTCCAGGCACCGGTGGAGCTTGTCCCGGTAGCGCCGGCGGTCGGCCAGGTCGAACCCGCCGGCCACGACCTTCTCGCCCATCGAAGCGTCCCTCCTCGAGTGCACCGTGACCGGATGATGCCCCGCGGATGCGAGAGATAACGCCTCATGGGACGGCCGGGAACGGTAAGCTGTGACGAGGCTTTTCATCGGGCACATTCCCGGGGCATACCGCGACGGGCATACGGTGGCGGTGAGCATTCGATTGCTCACCCGTCAGGAATACCGAAGAGATACGGCCGACCGCATAGTCAATCAATTGCCAGGTCAGCGACTTCTCACCGGAGAACCCGCAGGTGAAATACCATCGAAAATGTCCTGATGCCCGCTTGCCGGTAACATGCGGGACAGCTAGTCGAAACACCGGCCGAACACCCGTCGTATAAACTCCCCGAAGCGGACCGGACAAGGCGTCCCCCGGGAACCACCGGTCCGCCGAAACCCTCCCGGCCCCCTCCGTGGCCTTTCCGTACGCAGACAGCGCCGTCCGCGCCAGCCGAGCAGCACCGTGTCTTCTGAGCGAGAGGCGACCCACCATGCCCCTGCGTGTCCACCCGGCCCCGGCACCCGCTCTGCGCAGTGTGCACGCGGCCCTCGGTTCCCTCACCGGTCCCGGCGGCGCCCTCAGCCGTTCCGGGCCCTCGGCCGGGACGGGCGCCGTACGCCCCGAACTCCCCCTGCCGCTCCACGTACTGCGCGGGATCACCTCCTCGTCCGGCCCGCCCGCCACCCGGCTGGCCGGCTGGCGCTTCCTGCTGTGCGACACGCACGGCCCCCTGGGCGCCGCCGAGGCGAAGCCCACCGCGGACGGCTGGGCGTTCTCGCACTTCTGCGAGGGCCCGTTCGTCGCCTCCACCGAGAAGGCGCTGCGCCTCGCCGAGGCGCTGCCGACGACGTACCAGCCGCGCCTGCTGTCCGTACCCGAGCTGTACATGCTGACGCTGTGGCTGCACTCCGACACCGAGGCCGACGCCGCGGACGGCACCCCCGCCCCCGCGGACCTGCTGGTGCCGCTGGCCCCGGCGCCGCCCGGGATCGCCGCGCACCGCCCGCAGCGCGTGGACGGTCTGCTGCCGCTGATGTCCCGCCGGCTGGTCCCCTCACCCCTGCTGGGCACACCGGCCTGAGGAGCCCCGGCTCCGGCACGCGCGCAGCGGCGCCCCGCGGTTCACCGACCGCGGGGCGCCGCTGCGTCCACCCCCTTGGATAACTAGTCCTCCAGAGCAGCAATATCACCCGGAAGGATGACCCCTGGGTGTGCAACCATGCACTGTGGAGCGGCGTCTTCGAAAAGCGGGGGAGCCGCACCGAAAACCCTGCGGAATTTCCGGCCGCGGGGCGACACTGGGGAACCGACCGACTGGATACGGGGGCGGCATGGATCACACACCGAGCCGCAGTATCACCACACCGCAGCGAAAGAACTCCACCATGTGCCAGCATCAACCACTCTGTCCCTCGGCAGACTCACCCGACCGTGAAGCCGCCCACCTCGTGGCGCACTTCCCGGAACAGGGCTGGAGTCTGCTGTGCAACGGCGTCCTGCTCTTCGAGGACACCGGCGAGCTGCTGCCGGACGGCCGGGTCATCGCGCCGCACCGGCCGCAGGGTGCCGGGCAGATCACGACGGCCGTCTGAGACGGGGAACGCAGGCCGTCCGTTCCGCGGCACCGCGCCGGGACGCGGCAGGGACTCCCCCGGCGGGCCGGGTCCGGCCCGAGGAGTGAGGAGTCCCTGCCGCGTCCGCGACCCGGCTCAGCCGCCGTGCTCCGCAGGCGGCGGGCACGAGCAGAACAGGTTGCGGTCGCCGTAGGCGCCGTCGACGCGCCGCACCGGCGGCCAGTACTTGTCGGCGGCCGCGACACCGGCCGGGAAGGCCGCCTCCCGCCGCCCGTAGGAGTGCTCCCACTCGCCGCCGAGCTGTGCCGCCGTGTGCGGGGCGTTGCGCAGCGGGTTGTCCTCCGCGCTCCACTCGCCCGTGGCGACCTTCTCGATCTCGGCCCGGATCGCGATCATCGCGTCGCAGAAGCGGTCCAGCTCCGCCAGGTCCTCGCTCTCGGTCGGCTCGATCATCAGCGTGCCGGCCACCGGGAAGGACATCGTCGGGGCGTGGAAACCGTAGTCGATCAGCCGCTTGGCGACATCGTCGATGCTGACGCCGGTGGCCTTCGTCAGCGGACGGACGTCGATGACGCACTCGTGCGCGACCAGACCGCCCGGGCCGGTGTAGAGCACCGGGTAGTGCGGCTCCAGGCGCCTGGCGACGTAGTTGGCGCCCAGTACCGCCACCTGGGTGGCGCGGCGCAGCCCGTCGGCGCCCATCAGCCGCAGGTAGGCCCAGGAGATCGGCAGGATGCCGGCCGAGCCCCACGGCGCGGCCGAGACCGGGCCCACGCCCGTCTCCGGCCCGGCGGCGGGCTGGAGCGGGTGGTTCGGCAGGTGGGGCGCCAGATGGGCGCGGACCGCGACCGGGCCGACGCCCGGGCCGCCGCCGCCGTGCGGGATGCAGAAGGTCTTGTGCAGGTTCAGATGGGACACGTCCGCGCCGAACCTCCCCGGCTTCGCCAGGCCGACCAGCGCGTTGAGGTTGGCACCGTCGACGTAGACCTGGCCGCCGGCGTCGTGGACGGCCGCGCAGATGTCGGTGATGTGCTCCTCGAACACCCCGTGGGTGGAGGGGTAGGTGACCATCAGGACCGCGAGCTCCGCACGGTGCCTGTCGATCTTGGCGCGCAGATCCTCGAGGTCCACGTCGCCGTTCTCGCCGGTCCTCACCACCACGACCTTCATCCCGGCCAGCACGGCGCTGGCGGCGTTGGTGCCGTGCGCCGAGGACGGGATGAGGCAGACGGTGCGGCCCGTCTCGCCGTTCGCCCGGTGGTACGCCCGTACCGCCAGCAGGCCCGCCAGCTCGCCCTGCGAACCGGCGTTGGGCTGGAGGGAGACCTTGTCGTAGCCGGTGACCTCCGCCAGCCGCTCCTCCAGCTCGCGGATCAGCGTCAGGTACCCCTCGGCCTGCTCGGCGGGCGCGAACGGGTGCAGGTTGCCGAACTCCGGCCAGGTGATCGGCTCCATCTCGGTGGTGGCGTTCAGCTTCATCGTGCACGAGCCCAGCGGGATCATGCCGCGGTCCAGCGCGTAGTCCCGGTCGGCGAGGCGGCGCAGATAGCGCAGCAGCGAGGTCTCGGAGCGGTAGCGGTGGAAGACCGGGTGGGTCAGGTACTCGCTCCCGCGCAGCAGTCCGGCGGGCAGGGAGTCACCGCAGGCGGCGTCCAGTCCGTCGATGTCCGCCCGGCGGGCCGGTACCCCGAAGGCCTCCCACACGGCGGCCAGGTGCTCGCGGCGGGTGGTCTCGTCACAGGCGATGCCGACGTGGTCGGCGTCGGTCTGCCGCAGGTTGATCCCGGCCTCCCGGGCGGCGGCGACGACCTCGGCGGCCCGGCCGGGCACCCGTGCGGTGACGGTGTCGAAGAACGTGTCGTGCACCACCTCGACGCCGCCCTCGCGCAGCCCGGCCGCCAGGACGGCGGCGTACCGGTGGGTGCGGCGGGCGATGGCGGCCAGTCCGTCGGGGCCGTGGTGGACGGCGTACATCGAGGCCATCACGGCGAGCAGCACCTGGGCGGTGCAGATGTTGCTGGTGGCCCGCTCCCGGCGGATGTGCTGCTCACGGGTCTGCAGGGCCAGCCGGTACGCGGTGGCGCCGTCGGCGTCCACCGAGACGCCCACCAGCCGGCCGGGCAGGTTGCGCGCGTACTCCTGGCGCACCGACATGTACCCGGCGTGCGGCCCGCCGAAGCCCATCGGCACACCGAGGCGCTGGGTGGTGCCCACCGCGATGTCGGCGCCCAGTTCGCCGGGCGGGGTCAGCAGGGTCAGGGCCAGCAGGTCGGCGGCGACGGTGACGACCGCGCCCAGCTCGCGGGCCCGCTCGATGACACCGCGCGGGTCGCGTACGGCCCCCGAGGCGCCCGGGTACTGCAGCAGCACGCCGAAGACACCGCGCTCGGCCGCCTCGGCGGGGATACCGCCGGACAGGTCGGCGACGACGACCTCGATCCCGGTGGGCTCGGCACGGGTCTCCAGGACGGCGATCGTCTGCGGCAGGCAGTCGGCGTCGACCAGGAAGACGCCCTCCTTGACCTTGCCGACCCGCCGGGACAGAGCCATGGCCTCGGCCGCGGCGGTGGCCTCGTCCAGCAGCGAGGCGCCGGCGGTGGGCAGCCCGGTCAGGTCCGCGACCACGGTCTGGAAGTTCAGCAGCGCCTCCAGCCGTCCCTGGGAGATCTCCGGCTGGTAGGGGGTGTAGGCGGTGTACCAGGCCGGGTTCTCCAGCACGTTGCGCATGATGACCGGCGGGGTGAAGGTGCCGTGGTAGCCCAGGCCGATCATGGAGTGCAGCACCTGGTTGCGGGCGGCCAGGGAGCGCAGTTCGGCCAGTACCTCCGCCTCGCCGCGGGCGGCGGGCAGGTCCAGCGCCTCGGTGCTCCGGATGACCCCGGGGACGGCGGCGGCGGTCAGTTCGTCCAGTGATCCGTAGCCGACCTGGGCGAGCATCTTGGCCCGCTCCCCGGCGTCGGGGCCGATGTGGCGCTCCTCGAAGGGGGTGCCGTGCTCCAGTTCGGCGAGCGGGAGGGTGCGGGGGCTGCGGTTCTCTGTCATCTGCGGAGGCCTCCTGGTCTGCGGCTGTTCTGCGCGACCTGCTGGGGGCGCCACGGTGCGGCGCCCTGTCGGCCTCCCCCTCTGTCATCTCGACCTGAGAGCTTCACCGGTCCCGCGGGCCCGGCTTTCACCGTCGGTGAGGAGGGGCTGCCGAGCTGTGCGCCCGTGACCCGCCCTGCTTTCCAGAGTGACCTCACCCGCGCGGTACGTGAGCCTGAGAGATTCCGGGGAGGAGTTGCTCCTTCGGCGCCTCCGGCGCTGTGCCGGAGGACTCTCCCGCTCGGGGTCGACAGCCACTTCCGAGCGTACCAGCGCGGATATCCCCGGGCCGCGCCGCTCACCCCGCCCCGAGTGGCCGATCCGCGGCGTATGCCCTTTCTTTGTTTGTAGCGGCCGTTTCCGAGCAGGCGCGACCGATGAGAGCAGTTGGAGGGACCATGCAG
Organism: Streptomyces carminius; assembly: GCF_002794255.1. Lineage (GTDB taxonomy): Bacteria > Actinomycetota > Actinomycetes > Streptomycetales > Streptomycetaceae > Streptomyces > Streptomyces carminius. Next base: position 10,736 of record NZ_PGGW01000038.1, on the reverse strand, counting down.
ACCGGTATCGACCCACGGGATCTGATAGGCCTCAGGGCGTTCGACCGCGACGGGCGGAAGATAGGCACCGTGGACGAGGTCTATCTCGACGACGCCACCGGCGTGCCGGAATGGGCCGCGGTGCGCACCGGGCTCCTCAGCCGCGACGCCTTCGTCCCCCTGGAACCCAGTGAGGTGGCGGACGGGGCACTGCGCGTGCCCTTCGAGCGCTCCCTGGTCAGGGAGGCTCCGGACTTCGGGGTGGGCCGCCACCTCTCCCCCGCGCAGGAGCTGCGGCTCTACCACCACTACGGGCTGGACGTGCCGGGGGCCGGACCGGCCGGGTCCGACGACGACATGACCTTCGGGCGGATCGCCGGCTCCGGGAGCTGACCGCCCGGCAGCGGCAGGGGATCGGAGGGCTCCAGCTCCGGGTCGTCGACCGCGAAGGTGCGAACCCGGCCGGGCGGCGAGCCGGGCCTCTCGAACCTCACCGTCACCCGCCCCAGACCGCTCCCCTGGACCCAGCCGACCCCGTACCGCGCATGCCGGGCGTCCAGCCCGGGCAGCCAGCGCCGTACGACCGCCGTCCCCCCGTCCGTGTCCTCCGGACCGCCCGGGCTCTCCGGGCCGGCCGGCACAGCCGGCACGGAGCGCGACGGTTCCGCGGACCGGCCGGTGACGGCCTGGGCGAACAGATCCTCCTGGGTGAAGTCGGCCAGTCCGCTCACCCCGACCCCCAGCAGCCGCACCCCGGCAGTGGTGTCCACGCCCTCGATGAGCCGCGCCGCGGCCTCCCGCACGACCGCCGGATCGTCGGTGGGGCCGCGCAGCGTCTCGGAGCGGGTCAGGGTGGAGAAGTCGTAGTTCCGCACCTTGACCACCACCGTGCGCCCGGAGCGTCCCGACGCCCGGAGCCGCTCGACACAGCGGTCGGCGAGCCGGCCGATCTCCGACCGGACCCGGGCCCGGTCGGTGAGATCGGTGTCGAAGGTGTCCTCCACGGACACCGACTTGGCGTCCCGGTCGGCCACCACCGGCCGCTCGTCGATCCCCCGCGCCATCGCGTACAGCGCCGTACCGTGCGCCTTCCCCAGCAGCCGTACCAGCTCCGCCTCCCCCGCCCCGGCGATCTCGCCGACGGTGTCGATACCGGAGCGGCGCAGTGTCTGGGCGGTGGCGGGGCCCACTCCCGGCAGCGTGCGGGACGGCATCGGCGCCAGCAGCGCGCGCTCGGTACCGGGCGGGATCACCACCAGGCCGTCGGGCTTGGCCCGCTCGGAGGCGATCTTGGCGAGCATCTTGGAGCCGGCCAGCCCGACCGAGCCGCTGAGCCCGGTCGCGGCCCGGATGTCCCGGCGCAGCCGCTCACCGACGGCACGGGCGTCGTCGGCCGACTCCACCGCCTGCCCGCCCGCCCGGAGGTCCACGAACGCCTCGTCCAGACTCAGCGGCTCGACCAGCGGGGACAGCGCGCGCAGCAGCCCCATCACCACATCGCTCACCTGGCGGTAGAGCCCGAAGCGGGGGATGAGGTAGGCGGCGTTCGGACACAGCCGCCGGGCCTGGGCCGTCGGCATCGCCGAGTGCACCCCGAACGGACGCGCCTCGTACGAGGCGGTGGCGACCACCCCTCGCGGACCGAGACCACCGACGACCACGGGCTTCCCGCGCAGGCTGGGCTTGGCCGCCTGCTCCACGGCCGCGTAGAACGCGTCCATGTCCAGGTGCAGGATCGCCGGTGTCCCTCTCACATGACGATGCTGCCCCATGCCACTGACAACCGTGACACGCCGCTCCCGGCGGGGCCGTCCCCGCCGACCGGCCCCCGGGGCCGCCGCCCGGTCAGCCCGCCCGGTTGCGGCGCCGCGCCAGTTCGTCGGCGGGGTTGTCGCCGACGATCGTCTCGCCGGTGTCGACCCGCTCGGCGTGCAGCTGGGAAAGGGCCGTCTCGACGTCGCGCCACACCACCCCGACCGCGATGCCGAAGACGCCCTGGCCGCCCTGGAGGAGGTCGACGACCTCGTCGGGCGAGGAGCACTCGTAGACCGTCGCCCCGTCGCTCATGAGCGTCATCTGCGCCAGATCGACGAGCCCCCGCGCGCGCAGGTGCTGCACGGCCGTACGGATGTTCTGCAGGGAGACCCCGGCGTCCAGGAGCCGCTTGACGATCTTGAGGACGACCACGTCGCGGAAGCTGTAGAGCCGCTGGGTGCCCGAGCCGTACGCCGGACGGACGCTCGGCTCCACCAGCCCCGTACGGGCCCAGTAGTCCAGCTGCCGATAGGTGATCCCGGCGGCCGCGCACACCGTGGGGCCGCGGTATCCGAGCTGCTCGGGGGCGGCCTCCCCGGCCGTGGAGGCGGGTCGCGCGGGGGGCCGTACGGAGGACCCGCGCAACGGATACGGTTCGCCCGTCGCCCTGCCCTCGCCGGTGCTTCTCACGCCGACCCTCCGTCCTTCACGTCCCGTGGATGGGCCCGGGACCTGCCCGATCGACGGTAGGCAGTCACTCGGGGTGCGTCAACGATCGCCACACTCGGCACGCCGAGTGATAATCACCCAAGGAGTGGTTTCGCGTGTCCTCAACCCGGGAAAGGGTGCCCGAATGCGCTGATGCGGGCGGCACCCGAAGGACTCACTGGTTGCTGCTCCCGAAGTCCTCCGGCGAGATCTGGTCGAGGAACTCGCGGAACTTCTCCACCTCGTCCTCCTGCTCGTCCGGAATCGCGATCCCCGCGTCGTCCAGCACTCCGTCGCTGCCGTAGATCGGCGTACCCGTGCGCAGCGCCAGCGCTATGGCGTCGGACGGCCGCGCGCTCACCTCCACCCCGCTGGCGAAGACCAGCTCGGCGTAGAAGACACCTTCTCTGAGATCGGTGATCCGCACGGCGGTGAGCTCCTGGCCGACCGCCTCCAGAACGTCCTTGAACAGATCGTGGGTCAGCGGGCGGGCAGGCGTCATGCCCTGCTGGGCGAAGGCGATCGCGGTCGCCTCCCCCGGTCCGATCCAGATGGGAAGGTACCGGTCGCCTCCCACCTCTCGCAGGAGAACGATCGGCTGATTGGAGGGCATTTCCACCCTGACACCCACAACGTCGAGCTCGTTCACACAGCAACCCTAGGACGTGCGTGCCCTCTTTGGGTAGTCGGGCACCCCGGCATCTCAGTGGAGCCGTGTCCGCAGCGCGGACTGGACCAGGGCCGCGTGCAGCCGTACCGCCAGCGTCGCCAGTTCCCGGGCCGTGGTCTCCGCATGTGCCCTGGTCTGCGGGTTCCGGTGCCGCCGCAGCGGCGCGACCACCTGTTCGACCAGCCCCGCCGTCCGCTCGGCCGAGGCCTTCACCGCCCGCAGATGGCGGGGTTCCAGACCGTGCCGTCCCAGGTCCGCGAGGATCCGGACGACACCGACCGCCCCGGGCTCGTACCCGCCGTTCCCCGCGGGCCCGACCAGGCCGTACGACTCCCACTGCGCGAGCTGCTCCTCCGCCACCTCCGCGGCGGCCAGGAGCTCCTCCCGTCCCATCCGCGCCGGACCCGCTTCCGCGGTCCCGCCGGGGCCGGGACCGGCGCGGCCGGGGCCGGCCTTTGGACCGGACGCCCCGGCGGCCGGGATCGTGACCCCCTCCGGCGGGCCGACCGGATCGGACGGCCGCGCCGGACCGGGAAGCCTGATCTCCTCACCCCGGTCGAGTGCGTCCAGCTGCTCCCGGATGACCCGCAGCGGAAGGTAGTGGTCGCGCTGCAGCCGCAGCACCCGGCGCAGCCGCTCCACGTCCGCCGCGCCGAACTTGCGGTAGCCCGAGGGAGTGCGCCGGGGCTCCACCAGCCCCTCGGATTCCAGAAAGCGGATCTTGGAGATGGTCACCTCGGGGAACTCGTCCCGCAGCAGACCGAGCACGGAGCCGATGCTCATCGTGCCCGCGTCACCCGTCCGGCCGGTTTCCCCGGCGGTGCCCCGGGGGGCACCGCCGGTCCGTGGTTGCAGCATGAGGTCCCCCGAGAGGGTCAGACGGTTCGCTTGCTCGCGAAGAAGACCAGCCGGTACTTGCCGATCTGCACCTCGTCGCCGTTGTTGAGGACGAACGAGTCGATCCGTTCACGGTTGACATACGTGCCGTTGAGGCTGCCGACGTCGGAGACGGTGAACCGGCCGTCCGGGCCGCGCCGGAACTCCACATGGCGCCGGGAGACGGTCACGTCGTCGAGGAAGATGTCGCTCTGGGGGTGCCGTCCCGCCGTCGTCAGCTCGCTGTCCAGCAGGAAGCGGCTGCCGGAGTTCGGGCCGCGGCGCACCACCAGCAGCGCCGATCCCATCGGCAGGGCGTCCACGGCCGCCTGCGCCTCCGGGGAGAGCGGCGGGGTGGTCTGCCCCGTCATCTCGGCCTCGTACGCCTCCAGACCCGAGATCGAGATGGTGGAGGTCGTCTCCGAGGAACGCTCGGCCGCGGGAGCACCGCCGCGCAGCGGGGCCCCGCAGTTGGAGCAGAAGCGGCTCGCCTCCGCGGCGCGGCTTCCGCACCTCGCACAGACCGGCAAGTCAGCTCCTCCACCCGTACTCGAGGTCGGCGGTGCCTCGGAACCTATGCGGCCGGACGGCCCCCGGTCAACAGAGGCAGGGCCGTGACCACTCGAATTGCCGCCTTCGGCGACCTCGTCGCGGAAGAGCGGGCGCCCGGGCTCCTCGGCACTCCCGCCGCCCCGCGGCGCACGGTGCCGGGCGCCCTCGCCGGCGTCCTGACGCTTGCCGAACAACTTCGCAAGAAAACTCACGGGCGATTCCCCTCGCACGAAACAGACCCGCCCGTGGGGCAGGACAGACCCTTGATGCTCACAGTGGCCGGAGCGGACGTACTGACAACGCTCCCGGCCTTCGGACAGTTTCCCTTACTCATCGATCGGCAAGCCCGTCGACCCCCGGTTTCTCTGATCTCGCTCACTGTGACGGCGACTGAGCGTAGTCAGGCCGCTCCGCCGACCGCAAGGCATCCACGACGATCTTCTCTGAACGGGTTATGGACACGGTGGCCTGCTCCTTCTCCATCGTCTGGACGACGCCGCCCGGGATGTTGAGAGCGGGCTCGATGTCCTTGGGCTCACCGATCACCTCGAAACGATACGGTGCGGACACCTCCCGGCCATCGATCCTGATGCCGCCGTCGCTGTCCGTGAAGTGGGTGCTCGTCACCACCCGTACGTCGTTGACCTCGATCGCCTCGGCCCCCGCGGCACGGAGCTCCTGGATGGCGTCCAGCAGCATGTGCGACTCCACCGCGCCCGCCGGGTCGTCCACCGTCATCCGGATGCCCGGCCCCTCGGCCGCGACCGTGCCCGCCAGCACACCCAGTTGCCGGGCCCGCTCCCGGGTCTGCCGACGGGCCTCCTCCGCCTGGTCCGAGCTGTTCTCCAGCTCCGACCGCTGGTTCTCCAGTTTCCGCTTCTCCGCCTCCAGCCGCTCGGTACGGCTGTCCACCTCGTCGAGGATCCGCACCAGGTCCTCCTGGCGGGCACCCCGCAGCGGGCTGTTCTCGCTGGTGGAACGGACCTGGACCGCCAGTCCCAGCCCGAGGACGAAGAGCAGGAGGGCGACGGTGAGCTGGTTGCGGTTCACCCGCGGCGGCCACAGCCCGCGGGCCAGCCGCTCACGCCCGGTCGGCGCGGGCTTCACCGGCTCCGTCGGCTCCACCGGCTCCGAAACGCCCTCCCGGGCCTCTCCCGGACCCGGGCCCCCGCCCCACTCACCTTCCGCGTCCGGGCTTCCGCCCGGTGTCCTGTCGTCGTTCATCGTCCACTCACGCCCGGAACACATGCCGCCGGATGGCGGCGGCGTTGGAGAAGATACGGATGCCCAGCACCACCACGACGCCGGTCGACAACTGCGCACCGACACCCAGCTTGTCGCCGAGGAACACGATCAGGGCGGCCACCACCACGTTGGACAGGAACGACACCACGAACACCTTGTCGTCGAAGATGCCGTCCAGCATCGCCCGCAGCCCGCCGAACACCGCGTCCAGCGCCGCCACGACGGCGATCGGCAGATAGGGCTCGACGACCGTCGGCACCACGGGCCGGACCACGAGCCCGGCCACGACTCCCACGATGAGGCCCAGTACGGCGATCACGATGTGCTGTTCTCTCCTGTCTTCACGGGCTCGGCTGTACGAACGGTAAGACCGGGCGCGGCGGGCAGCCGCACCCGGTCCTTCACGGAGATGCCGGTTCGGATGTCGTAGTTGTCCTGCAGGGCGTCCAGATACCGGCCGTCGCCGCTGTTCTGGAACGCGGCGCTCAGCCGCTCCCCGTCCCCGACCGCGAGCAGCGTGTACGGCGGCACCAGCGGTTTGTTGTCGACGAGTATGGCGTCACCGGCGGCACGGATCGCCGACAGGGCGGTCAGCCGCTGGCCGTTGACCGAGATCGCCTCGGCCCCCGACTCCCACAGACCGTTGACCACGCGCTGCAGATCCCTGTCCCGCACCCGGCCGGTGTCGGCGAAACCGGTGCTCTGCCGCGGACCCCCGCCCTCACCCGCCCCGGTGTCCTCCGCGTCGTCGACGACCAGCTCGATCCCCGGACCCTCGACCGGCACCGCGCCGGCCAGCAGGGCCACCAGTTCGCTCCGGTCCCCGCCGTGCTTCCGCAGGGCCTCTCGCTGCATCGCCGCGACCTCCCCCCGCAGGTCGTCCACGCTCCGCTGGAGGTCGTCGGCGTCCTGCCCGCCCTTCTCGATGCGGTCGATCAGCCCCTGCCGCTCCCTGGCCTCCGTGGGCGCCTCGTAACGTGCCTGGGCCGCTCCCACCGTGACCACCAGGGCGGTCAGGACCAGGCCCGCCGCCAGCCACAGCCTGGCGCGCAGGGCGCGGGGCGTGCCGGACCGCCCCTGGGCGCTCCGGCGGGCGGCCGCCTCCGCGTAGCCCTCGTCGAGGCTGTACTCCATCACGTTGGTCAGCAACGACATGGAGGCGTCGGGTCGCGCAGGCCGTGAAGGTGTACTCCGTACGGGGTGCTGCTGCGACATGCCGCACATCGTCGCACGTCCGGCCCCCCACCGCCGAACGGGGCCTGTGGAGTGCCCGGCCGGGCACTCCACAGGCCCCGTCGGCCCGTTCCGGCTCCGCGCCGTCAGTGTCCGGCGCTGTCGACCACCGACGACCATTCGTCGAGCAGCGCCTGCGCGGAGGCGTCGTCAGGTCCCTCCGCCCACAGGTGCGTGACCGCCTCGGCCGGATCCGGCAGGACCATGACCCAGCGGCCGTCGGACTCCACGACGCGCACTCCGTCGGTTGTGTCGACGAAACGTTCCCCCGCTTCCTCCACGACCCGCCGCATCACCAGCCCCTTGACCGCCCACGGCGTGGCCAGGTCACGGCGCAGCACATGGGCCTGCGGAATACGGGCGTCGATCTGACTCAGCGTGAGCTGGGTCCGGGCGACCAGCCCGAGCAGCCGCACGAAGGCCGCCGTGCCGTCGAAGACACTGCTGAACTCCGGCACGATGAACCCGCCCCGCCCATCGCCGCCGAAGACCGTGGTGTCGTCGCGGCAGACCCTGGTGAGGTCGTCCGGCGAGGTCGTGGTCCACTCCACCTGGGTGCCGTGGTACGCGGCCACCTGCTCGGCGATACGGGTCGTGGTCACCGGCAGGGCGACCCGGCCGCTGCGCCGCTCGGCCGCGATCAGATCGAGCATCACCAGCAGGGCCCGCTGGTCCTCGATGATCCTGCCGCGCTCGTCGACCAGGGAGAGCCGCTCGCCCACGGGATCGAACCGGACGCCGAAGGCCGCCCGGGCCGAGGCGACGATCTCCCCCAGCCGCACCAGCCCGGAACGGCGGGCCTCCGCCGACTCGGTGGGCCGGGACTCGTCGAGACCGGGGTTGATCGTCAGCGAGTCGACTCCGAGCCGGCCGAGCAGGCTGGGCAGGACGAGACCGGCGCTGCCGTTGGACGCGTCCACCACGACCTTGAGACCGGACTCGGCGACACCGGTGGTGTCGACCGCGCGCAGCAGCGTCCCCGTGTAGGAGTCGAACACGCTCGCCGGGAAGCTCAGGTCGCCGATCTCGCCGGGGAACGCCCTGCGGTACTCCTGACGGGCGTAGACGCGGTCGAGCTTGCGCTGGCTCGCCTGGGAGAGGTCGGCACCCCGCTCGTCGAAGAACATGATGTCGACGGAGTCCGGCACCCCCGGCGTCGTACGGATCATGATGCCGCCGGCGCTGCCCCGCGCGGTCTGCTGCCGGGCCACCGGCAACGGCACGTTCTCCAGGTCGCGCACGTCGATGGCGCTCGTCTGGAGGGCCGAGATGACCGCGCGCTTGAGCGCTCGCGCACCACGGGAGTGGTCACGGGCCGTGGTGACGGTCGCGCCCTTCTTCAGGGTGGTGGCGTACGCGCCGGCGAGCCGCACGGCCAGCTCCGGGGTGATCTCGACGTTGAGGATGCCGGAGACGCCGCGGGCGCCGAACAGATGGGCCTGGCCACGGGACTCCCAGATGACCGAGGTGTTGACGAACGCGCCCGCCTCGACGGTCTTGAAGGGATAGACCCGGACATTGCCCTGGACGATGGACTCCTCGCCCACCAGGCACTCGTCGCCGATGACCGCCCCGTCCTCGATCCGGGCGGCCCGCATCACATCGGTGTTCTTGCCGATGACACAGCCGCGCAGGTTGGACTGCGGACCGATGTAGACGTTGTCGTGGACCACTGCTCTGTGCAGGAAGGCCCCGCTCTTGACGACCACGTTGGAACCGATGACGGTGTGCTCGCGCAGTTCGGCCCCGGCCTCGACCTTGGCGTAGTCCCCGACGTACAGCGGACCGCGCAGTACGGCGTCGGGGTGGACCTCGGCCCCCTCCGCGATCCAGACGCCCGGGGAGATCTCGAAACCGTCGATGTCGACGTCGACCTTCCCCTCCAGCACGTCGGCCTGGGCCTTGACGTAACTCTCGTGGGTGCCGACGTCCTCCCAGTAGCCCTCGGCGATATAGCCGTAGATCGGCTTGCCCTCCTTCATCAACTGCGGGAAGACATCACCCGACCAGTCGACGGGGACATCGGGATCGACGTAGTCGAAGACCTCCGGCTCCATGACGTAGATGCCGGTGTTGACGGTGTCGGAGAACACCTGTCCCCAGGTGGGCTTCTCCAGGAACCGCTCCACCTTCCCGTCTTCGTCGACGATGGTGATACCGAACTCCAGCGGGTTCGGCACCCGTGTGAGGCACACGGTCACGAGCGCCCCGCGCTCACGGTGGAAATCGATGAGTTCGGTCAGGTCGAAGTCAGTGAGGGCGTCACCGGAAATGACGAGGAAAGAATCGTCCTTCAGGGCTTCCTCTGCGTTCTTGACACTGCCGGCGGTACCGAGCGGCTTTTCCTCGTTGGCGTAGGTGAGCTCCATACCGAGCTCCTCGCCGTCACCGAAGTAGTTCTTGACCAATGAGGCCAGGAACTGCACGGTCACCACGGTCTCGGTGAGACCGTGCCGCTTGAGCAGCCTCAGCACGTGCTCCATGATGGGCCTGTTGGCCACCGGCAGCAGCGGCTTGGGCATACTCGCGGTCATAGGGCGAAGACGAGTGCCTTCGCCGCCGGCCATTACAACGGCCTTCATGTCGGAAGCGTCCTCCTTGAAGAGACGACATTCATGCCGACCACGCCCCGTTGGGGGACCCGCGATTCACTGAAGGACCGCCCGGCCCGCGACATCGGGAGCCAGGGCTCAGTCGGCAGTGGCATCCGCCCTGACAAGTCGGCGGACTTGGACTACGTAGAGGAGTCCTGCCCACCAGTACAGAGTTGTACCCCAGCCCGCGAAAGCCCATCCGAAAATAGCTGCCAGTGACGGAATCCATCCGCTTCCGTCACTGAGCAACAGCAGCGGGAAGGCGTACATGAGGTTGAAGGTTGCAGCTTTTCCGAGGAAGTTGACCTGCGGAGGCGCGTATCCGTGCCGGTCCAGGACCCAGACCGCGACCAGGAGCATGAGCTCACGCGCCAGGAGCAGCCCGGTCAGCCAGAGCGGGAGGATGCCACGCCAGGTCAGACCCAACAGGGTGGAGAGGATGTACAGCCGGTCCGCGGCCGGGTCGAGAATCCGGCCGAGGCCGCTGACCTGGTTCCAGCGCCGGGCGAGTTTGCCGTCCAGATAGTCGCTGACACCGCTGAGCGCGAGGACCAGCAGGGCCCAGCCGTCGGCGTTGGGGCCCCCGAACTCCGGCCAGAGGATCAGCCACAGGAAGACCGGCACCCCGGCGAGCCGAGCCATGCTGAGAATGTTGGGGATGGTGAGGACACGGTCCGTCTGGACACGTGTCTCCTGGGCCTCCACCCTGGACCTCCCGTGAGTCCGTGCCAACGATGCCTTCTGACCCTACCCGCAGCACTTGAGAGGCCGACGGGAGGGGCCCGTAGACGGTCCCGGAACGCGAGAAAGCCCCGCCGGGCCCAAAGGGCCCGCGGGGCTTTCCCACACGATTTGTTCGGCGGCGTCCTACTCTCCCACACGGTCCCCCATGCAGTACCATCGGCGCTGAAGAGCTTAGCTTCCGGGTTCGAAATGTAACCGGGCGTTTCCCCTCCGCCATGACCACCGAAACACGATGAAACCTCACATCAAACCAGCCCCCGAACACGGGGGAACAGGTCGCGGTCTCAGAACCCGCACAGTGGACGCAAGCAGCCATGGACAAGTCCTCGGCCTATTAGTACCAGTCAACTCCACCCCTCACAGGGCTTCCATATCTGGCC
>NZ_PGGW01000037.1 GCF_002794255.1 Streptomyces carminius | reverse complement strand
TGGCCGACACCGGCCACCACACCTTCATCGAAGTCAGCGCCCACCCCGTGCTGACCATGGCCATCGAAGACACCCTCCAAGACCACCCCACCCCCACCCTCACCCTCCCCACCCTCCGCCGCAACCAACACGAACCCACCACCTTCCACACCGCCCTCGCCCACCTCCACACCCACACCCACCACCCCATCACCTGGCACCTCCCACCCACCCCCACCCCCGACACCCCCCCACCCACCTACCCCTTCCAACACCAGCACTACTGGCTGAAGACGGACGGCCGGGCGACGGACATCGGCGCGGTCGGGCTCGACGGGAGCGGGCACCCGCTGCTGGGCGCGGTCGTCCGCCTGCCGGAGTCGGACAGGGCCGTGTTCACCAACCGCGTCTCGCTCAGGACGCAGCCCTGGCTGGTCGAGCACTCCGTTTCCGGAACGGTCCTCGTGCCCGGCACAGCACTGCTCGAACTCGTCATACGCGCCGGTGACGAGCTGGGTGCGACCGCGGTGTCCGAGCTGGTGATCGAGACGCCGCTGACCGTACCCGACACCGGCGGGCTGCACCTGCGGGTGACCGTCGACGAGCCGGACGGCTCCGGCGTGCGCTCCGTGGTGGTCCACTCCCGTCCGGACGGCGCCACCGACGCGCCCTGGACGCGGCACGCCACCGGGTCCCTCAGCAGCACCCCGCGGCCACTCCCCGCCGACGGTCCGGCCGACTGGCCGCCGGCCGGCGCCGAGACGGTCCCGGTGGACGGCTTCTACGCGGACCAGCAGGATGCCGGCTTCGAGTTCGGCCCGCTCTTCCGCGGTCTGCGGTCGGTCTGGGTCCGAGGCGAGGAGGTCTTCGCCGAGGTCGGACTCCCGGAGGACGCGGACGTCTCGCCGGGCTTCCTGATCCACCCGGCGCTGCTCGACTCCGCCCTGCACGCCGCCGCCTTCCTGCCGGGCCGCAGTGGTGCGGACGCGCCCGCCCGGCTGCCCTTCGCCTGGAACGGGGTGGCGCTGCACGCGTCCGGTGCCACCGTCCTGCGCGTGCGCGTCCGGCCTTGCGGCGACGACCTCGCCATCGAGATGACCGACCCCACCGGCGCCCCGGTCGCCTCAGTCGGCGCACTGACCATGCGCCCGGTCGACGTCCACCGGATCGGCGACCGGGACGGCACCGGCGGCATGCTCTTCCGTACCGACTGGACGGCACTGCCGATGCCCCCGGCGGGCCCCGTCCCGGATGCGGTTCCCGGCGGCCTACTGGACCTGACAGCGCTCGGCGAACCGCAGGACCAGGGAGCACCGGAACGTTCACGGGTACTGGTCTCCCGTGCGCTGAAGGAGATCCAGCAGCACCTGCAGAGCTCCGGGCCGGACACTCCGCTGGTGGTCGTCACCCGCGACGCGCGGCACGACCCGGCGATGGCCGCGGTGTGGGGCCTGGTCCGCGTCGCGCAGTCGGAGAATCCCGGCCAGGTCGTTCTCGTCGACCTGGACGACACCGCGGAGTCCCGCCGACTGCTGCCCGCGGCCGTCGCCACGGGCGAGCCGCAGCTGGCCGTGCACGGCGGCTCCGTCTCCGTACCCCGGCTGACCCGCGAGGACCCCGGCGCCGCGGACCGCACCGGTGGTGCCGAAGGCCGCGCCCTGGACACCGACGGCACCGTGCTGATCACCGGAGGAACCGGCACACTCGGCGGGCTGGTGGCGCGACGGCTGGTCACGCACCACGGGATACGGCACCTGCTGCTCACCAGCCGACGCGGCCTCGACGCGCCGCTGGCACGGGAGCTGCGGGAGGAACTGACCGCGCTGGGCGCCACGGTGACCGTCGCCCCCTGCGACATCGGCGACCGCGGCGCGGTCGCGGAACTCCTCGCGGGCGTTCCGGCCGAGCATCCGCTCACCGCGGTGGTCCACACCGCGGCCGTACTCGACGACGGGGTGTTCACCTCGCTCGATCCCGAACGTGTCGAGACCGTGTTCGGGCCCAAGGTCGACGGGGCCTGGAACCTCCATGTCCTGACCGAGGGCCTCGACCTGGCGGCGTTCGTGCTGTTCTCCTCCGCCTCGGGCACGCTGGGCAACGCCGGGCAGGGCAACTATGCGGCGGGGAACGGGTTCCTCGACGGTCTGGCCGAGTACCGCCGGCGGCTCGGTCTGCCCGGGCTCTCGCTGGCCTGGGGGCTGTGGGAGCAGGCCAGCGAGATGACCGGTGCGCTCCTGGACGGCACCCGGGGACACCTCAAGCAGGATGTGCTCGCGATGAGCGACGAGGAGGGCCTGCTGCTGTTCGACACCGCGCTGGGCACCGTCGGCCTGCCGGACAGTCCTTCGGTGCTGGTGCCGGTCAAGCTCAGCCTCGCGGCGCTGAGGCAGTCCGGGAATCCGCCCGCGGTGCTCCGCGGCCTGGTGCCCCAGGCCCGGCCCACCGCGCGGCAGGCGACCGCCGAACCGGCGGACTCCTTCCTCGACCGGCTTCGCCGGATCACTCCGCAGGAGCGGTCCGGAAAGCTGCTCGACATGGTCCTCGCCCACACCGCGGCGACACTGGGACACGCGGGTTCCGGGGCCGTCGACGGCCGGCAGGCCTTCAAGGACCTCGGCTTCGACTCGCTCGCCGCCGTGGATCTGCGCAACCGCATCGGCGCCACCACCGGCCTGCGGCTGCCGGCGACCCTGGTGTTCGACTACCCGACCCCCGCCGCGCTGGCCCGGCACCTGCAGGAGGAACTCCGGCTCGACGGCGGCGACGGGGGACAGGCGACCGCCAAGGCACTCGCGGAGCTGCACAGGCTCGAGACGTCGCTCGACGAGCTGGTGCTGGAGGCCGACGACCACGCACGGATAGCGGAACGGCTCCGGAAACTGGCGGCCAGGTGGCACACCCCTGCCGCACCGTCCGAACAGGACCTCGCCCTGGCAACCGACGAGGACATCCTGCGGCTGGCCGAAGCCGAACTGGACCTGTCCTGAGCCCTCTGAACACGTAAAGGACCCTTCCGTGACCAATGACACCAGGCTTCGCGACTACCTGAAGCGCACACTCGTCGAACTCAGACAGGCCCGGGAGAGACTGCAGGAGGCCGAGGCCCGCTCGCAGGAGCCGATCGCCATCGTGGGGATGGCGTGCCGGCTGCCCGGCGGCATCGCCTCCCCCGAGGACCTGTGGGAGCTGCTGGAGGCGGGCAGGGACGGCATCGCCGCCTTCCCCGCGGACCGCGGCTGGGACGTCGACGGCCTCTACGACCCCAATCCGGACGCCCCCGGCAAGACCTACATCCGCGAGGGCGGCTTCCTGGAGGACGCCGGCGGCTTCGACGCCGAGTTCTTCGGCATCTCCCCGCGCGAGGCGCTGTCGCTCAACCCGCAGCAGCGGCACCTGTTGGAGGTGTCCTGGGAAGCCGTCGAACGGGCGGGCATCGATCCGGCCTCCCTGCACGGCAGCAGGACCGGCGTGTTCACCGGGGTGATGTACTACGACTACGCCCCGCCGCTGCGGGAGGTGCCCCGTGAGGTCGAGGGTCTGCTGAGCATCGGCAACTCCGGCAGCGCGGCGTCCGGCCGGGTGTCGTACACCCTCGGTTTCGAGGGTCCGGCGGTGACGGTGGAGACCGCGTGCTCGTCGTCACTGGTGGCGCTGCACCTGGCCGTGCAGTCGCTGCGGTCGGGCGAGTCCGACCTGGCACTGGCCGGCGGTGCGGCCATCATGGCCACACCCGACGCGATCGTGCACTTCTCCCGGCAGCGGGGACTGGCCGCGGACGGCCGGTGCAAGGCCTTCGCCGCCGCCGCCGACGGCACCGGCTGGTCCGAAGGCGTCGCCGTCCTCCTGCTGGAACG
>NZ_PGGW01000036.1 GCF_002794255.1 Streptomyces carminius | reverse complement strand
GCGTTCTCCGCTGGGCTGGATGCTGACGGGGATGGTCGGCATCGGCCTGGTCTCGGGCCTGACGGCGACCGGCCCCGGCCCGGTGCCGGTGCTGGGCGCGGTCGCCGCGGTGGCCGTGTACTGGCTGGTCATGCGCCGTGTCGCACGACGCTCCACGCCGGAGATCGCCCGGGCCGGGGCCGGCCGGGAAGTGCTGCTGGGCGGTGGGATCGGCCTGGGCTTCATCCTCGTCTCCGCCCTCCTGATCACGGCATTCGGAGGCTATTCGTTCTCCTGGGCGGGTGATGGCTTCATGTCGGTCGTCTGGACCGCGGTGGTGGTCCAGATCGGCGCCGCGGTCACCGAGGAGTTGCTGTTCCGCGGTCTTGCCCTGCAGGCTCTGGAGCAGTTGTGGGGCAGCCGGGCCGCCCTCGTGATCACCTCGCTGTTCTTCGGTGTCGCCCATCTGGGAACCCCGGGCGCGAACGCGTGGAGCGCAGTGGCGATCGCTCTGGAGGCGGGCGTCCTGCTCGGAGCCGCGTTCCTGTGGCGGCGTAACATCTGGTTCGTCGTGGGGCTGCACTTCGCCTGGAACCTCACGCAGCAGCTGCTCGGCATCCCGGTCTCCGGACACGCCCCCGAGGGTCTGTTCACCGTCGACACCCACGGCTCCGCCCTTCTGACCGGCGGCAGCTTCGGTCTGGAGGCGTCGATCATGCCCGTCCTCATGGGCGTGGCCAT
Organism: Streptomyces carminius; assembly: GCF_002794255.1. Taxonomy (GTDB): domain Bacteria; phylum Actinomycetota; class Actinomycetes; order Streptomycetales; family Streptomycetaceae; genus Streptomyces; species Streptomyces carminius. The sequence continues at coordinate 2,064 of NZ_PGGW01000036.1, read as the reverse complement.
CGCCGCCCCGATGCTCGTCCTCGCCCGCCGGAACGGCGGAATCAGGACCCGCCGGCACACGAGCCGCTGAGACAGACCGACCGGAGGAAACCGACATGATGTCCCGTCAGGCGCCCTGGAGCCTCCCGCTGCTCCGGGCGCCGCTCGACTGGTGGCAGGAGCGGGGTGCCTTTTTCAAGGACGGCATCCTCGCCCTGACGCTCACCCTGCTGACCCTCGTGCCGACCCTGTCCAACCTCGGCGCGCAGCTCGGCGACCTGCCCGAGCGGCCGGCGAACGTACTGGGTGTCGGGCTGGTCCTGGCCCAAGCCCTGCCGCTGGCGGTCCGCCGCAGGTGGCCCGCGGCCTGTCTGGCCGTCGTCGCGGGCGCGTTCGCCGTGCACCAGGCGCTGGGCTTCCCGACGACCTTCGCGAGTATGGGACTGTATGTGGCCCTGTACTCCGCCGGTGCCCATCAGGTCCGCTTCCGCCGCAGTCTGGCCGCCATGGCGAGTGCGGGCTACGCCGTGCTGGCCGTCGTCCTGGACCGCCTCGGCTCGCCGCTGTCGGTACCGGACTACCTCGCGTTCTATCTGGCTCCGGCCGCGGCCTGGCTGGTGGGGAGTACGGTGCGCGCGCGGCGGACGGAGGAGGCGGAGCGGCGGCGGCTGGCCGCCGAGGCGGCCACGGCCGCCGAGCGGGCGCGGATCGCCCGCGAACTGCACGACGTGGTCACCCACCACGTGACGGCCATGGTGGTCCAGGCCGACGCGGCGCAGTTCCTGCTCACGTCCGCGCCGGAACGCGCCGGCGAGGGACTGACCGCCGTCAGCGACACCGGCCGCCGGGCGCTGACGGAACTGCGGTACCTGCTCGGCGTCCTGGAGGCGACCGGCGAGTCGGCGTCCGCGGACCCGGCGCGCGCGGGCCGGGCACCCACCCTGGGGCGGGTGGGGGACCTGGTCGAGCAGGCCCGCAGGTCGGGCCAGCCGGTCGGGTTCAGCGAGCAGGGTGAGCGGCGGCCGCGGAGCGTGGACGTGGAACTGGCCGCGTACCGGGTGGTGCAGGAGGCGCTCACCAACGCCATGAAGTACGCGGCAGGCAAGCCGGCACGGGTCCTGCTCCGGCACGGTGCCGAGCACATCGAGATCGAGGTGACCACCGACGGACCGGTCGCCGCACCGGTCACGCGGAAGCCGGGCCCCGCGGGCGGACGAGGACTGGCGGGGCTGCGTGCACGGGTGCGGATGCTCGATGGTGAACTGGAGGCCGGTCCCCGGCCCGAGGGCGGGTTCGAGGTCCGCGCCACGATTCCGTCCAGGCCCCTTCAGGAGTGACCCCAGTGAACGACGCGCCGCCACCGATCAGTGTGCTCGTCTGCGACGACCAGGCGCTGGTGCGGACCGGCTACGTCACCATCTTCTCCGCGCAGCCCGACATGGAGGTCGTCGGGGAGGCCGAGAACGGCCACGAGGCGGTCCAGGCCGCGCGGCGGCTGCGCCCCGACGTGGTCGTGATGGACATCCGGATGCCCCTGCTCGACGGCATCGAGGCGACACGGCAACTGGCCGGCCCCGACACCGAGGACGCGCCGAAGGTCCTGGTCGTCACCACCTTCAACGTCGACGCCTACGTCTACGACGCGCTGCGCGCCGGAGCGAGCGGCTTCCTCCTCAAGGACGCGCCCCCGGCGGAACTGGTGGGCGGCATCCGCACCGTCGCCCGGGGCGAGGCCCTACTGGCACCCGCCGTCACCCGCCACCTCATCGGCCACTTCGCCCAGCATCTGCGACCGGCCGACACCTCCCGGCCGGCCAGGCAGGACATCGTGCGCGCACTGACCCCCCGCGAGCTGGAAGTGCTCCGGCTGATCGCCGAGGGGCTGTCGAACGCGGAGATCGCCGCGGCGATGTTCATCACGCCCGAGACCGTCAAGACCTATGTGTCGCGCATCCTGGCGAAACTCGGCCTGCGCGACCGCGTCCAGGCCGTCGTCCTCGCCTACCGGGTCGGACTGGCGTCCGACACGCCGTGAACCGGCACGGTCGTGTGCCCGAGGCACAGCGCCGCCCACCCGGCAGACCA
>NZ_PGGW01000035.1 GCF_002794255.1 Streptomyces carminius | reverse complement strand
AGGGGTTGTTCGGTCCAGATGGTCTTGCCGGAGGCGGTGTAGCGGCTGCCCCAGCGGTGGGCGAGCTGGGCGACGAGGAACAGGCCGCGGCCGCCCTCGTCGGTGAGGCGGGCGCGGCGCAGGTGGGGCTGGGTCTGGCTGGGGTCGGAGACCTCGCAGATCAGTGTCTTGTCGCGGATCAGGCGCAGTTCGACGGGCGAGCCGGCGTAGCGGACGGCGTTGGTGACCAGTTCGCTGACGATGAGCTCGGTGGTGAAGGTCAGTTCCTCCAGTCCCCAGCCGGTGAGCCGGTCGGTGGCCAGTTGGCGGGCGCGGGCGACGACGGTGGGGTCGGCGGTGAACCGCCAGGCGGCGGTGGCCCCCTCGGGCAGGGCCCGCACCCGGGCCACCAGCAGGGCCACGTCGTCGGCCGGGGGCTCGGTCAGGACATGGTCCAGCAGGGTGCGCCCGATGTCCGCCGGGGAGCCGTGGTCCGACATGGCGGTGTCCATCCCCGTGCGCAGCAGCCTCATCTGGTCCTGCCCGGCGCCCTGGTGGTGGGCCACCAGCTCGTTGGTGTAGAAGGCCAGCACGCTGCCCGGGGCGAGGTGCAGCTCGACGGGCTCGAAGGGCATGCCGCTCACGCCCAGGGCCGGACCCGGCTTGAGGTCCACGCAGTGGGTCTGTCCTTCCGCACCGGCCACGACGGGCGGCGGATGCCCGGCGCTGGCCATGACGCACCGGCCGGTGACCGGGTCGTAGACGCAGTACAGGCAGGTCGCGCCGACGACGCCGCCGCTGCCGTCGCCGTCCGCCCGGTCCGGCTGCGGTTCGGTGGCGGAGAGGCGGACGACGAGGTCGTCCAGGTGGGTGAGGAGTTCCTCGGGGGAGAGGTCCAGGTCGGCCAGGGTCTGCACGGCGGTGCGCAGCCGGCCCATGGTGGCGGTGGCGGCCAGTCCGTGTCCGGCCACGTCGCCGATGACGAAGGCGACCCGGGCGGAGGACAGCGGGATGACGTCGTACCAGCAGCCGCCCAGTCCCGCCGCGGTGCCGGCCGGGACGTAGCTGCCCGCCGACTCGGCCGCGCCGAGGTCCGCGCCCTCCGGGGGCAGCAGGCTGCGCTGGAGGCTCTCGACGGTGCGCAGCTCGGCGGTGTAGCGCCGGGCGTTCTCCAGGCTCAGCGCGGCCCGGGAG
>NZ_PGGW01000034.1 GCF_002794255.1 Streptomyces carminius | reverse complement strand
AGGGGTTGTTCGGTCCAGATGGTCTTGCCGGAGGCGGTGTAGCGGCTGCCCCAGCGGTGGGCGAGCTGGGCGACGAGGAACAGGCCGCGGCCGCCCTCGTCGGTGAGGCGGGCGCGGCGCAGGTGGGGCTGGGTCTGGCTGGGGTCGGAGACCTCGCAGATCAGTGTCTTGTCGCGGATCAGGCGCAGTTCGACGGGCGAGCCGGCGTAGCGGACGGCGTTGGTGACCAGTTCGCTGACGATGAGCTCGGTGGTGAAGGTCAGTTCCTCCAGTCCCCAGCCGGTGAGCCGGTCGGTGGCCAGTTGGCGGGCGCGGGCGACGACGGTGGGGTCGGCGGTGAACCGCCAGGCGGCGGTGGCCCCCTCGGGCAGGGCCCGCACCCGGGCCACCAGCAGGGCCACGTCGTCGGCCGGTGGCTCGGTCAGGACGCGGCCCAGTACGGTGCGCCCGATCTCGGCGGGCGGGTGGCCGGCCGCCACGGCGGCGGCGACGCTCTCGTGCAGCGGCCGTGCCCGGTCGTCGCCGTCCGCGGCAGCGGTGTCGGCGGTGTCCTCGCGGCGTGCGGCCAGTCCGCTGGTGTGGAAGGCCAGCACGCTGCCCGGGGCGAGGTGCAGCTCGACGGGCTCGAAGGGCATGCCGCTCACGCCCAGGGCCGGAGCCGGGCTGAGCTCCACGGGGCGCGCTTCTCCCCCCGGGCCGGTCACGACGGGCGGCGGATGCCCGGCGCCGGCCATGACGCACCGGCCGGTGACCGGGTCGTAGACGCAGTACAGGCAGGTCGCGCCGACGACGCCGCCGCTGCCGTCGCCGTCCGTCCGGTCCGGCTGCGGTTCGGTGGCGGAGAGGCGGACGACGAGGTCGTCCAGGTGGGTGAGGAGTTCCTCGGGGGAGAGGTCCAGGTCGGCCAGGGTCTGCACGGCGGTGCGCAGCCGGCCCATGGTGGCGGTGGCGGCCAGTCCGTGTCCGGCCACGTCGCCGATGACGAAGGCGACCCGGGCGGAGGACAGCGGGATGACGTCGTACCAGCAGCCGCCCAGTCCCGCCGCGGTGCCGGCCGGGACGTAGCTGCCCGCCGACTCGGCCGCGCCGAGGTCCGCGCCCTCCGGGGGCAGCAGGCTGCGCTGGAGGCTCTCGACGGTGCGCAGCTCGGCGGTGTAGCGCCGGGCGTTCTCCAGGCTCAGCGCGGCCCGGGAG
>NZ_PGGW01000033.1 GCF_002794255.1 Streptomyces carminius | reverse complement strand
GGGGGTGCCTCTATGTCTTTCATCAAGCCCGTGTTGGTCATGCGGCGGTTGCTTCGGAGGTGCGGGGTTCGTAGAAGGTGCCGTCGCGGAGCATGGCGAACAGCACGCTGATGCGATGGCGGGCGAGGCGGAGGAGGGCTTGGGTGTGGGTCTTGCCGCGGGCCCGGCATCTGTCGTAGTAGGTGCGGGAGGCCGGGTCGTGCAGGGCGGCGAAGGCGGAGAGGAACATCGCGCGTTTGAGCTGCCGGTTTCCAGTGCGTGGGGCGTGTTCGCCGTGGATGGAGGACCCGGAGGACTTCGTGGCCGGGGCGAGGCCGGCGTAGGAGGCCAGGTGGGCGGCGCTGGGGAAGCTGCTGCCATCGCCCACGGTCACCAGCAGGGTGGCTGCGGTCCTGACCCCGACTCCGGGCATCGAGGTCAGGACCTTCGAAAGAGGGTGGGCCTCCAACAGCTCGCTGATCTGGACTTCCAGGGCCCGTCGTTGCTGGTGGACGGCGGCCAGGGATCTCGCGAGCGAGGGCACGATGACGTCCAGGGTGCTGGTGCCGGGAACGACGACGGTCTGTTCGTCGAGGGCGTCGAAGATGTCGCCCACGAGGCGTTCGGCCATACGCGGGGCCTTGGGCCGCAGCAGGTTGACCAGCTGGCGGCGGCCGGCCTTGCGCAGGGCCTGCGGGGATCCGAAGCGCTCCAGCAGGTGGGTGACCGCCGGGTGGTCCAGGCGCGGGCCCAGGACCCGCTCCAGGGAGGGGTGGAATTGGGTGAGCAGGCCGCGCAGCCGGTTGGAGGTGCGGGTGGCCTCACCGGTGAGGTCCTCGTCGAAGCCCACGAGCATGGTCAGCTGGGCGGCAGTCTCGTCGGCGAGGTCGAGGGCGCGCAGGGTGTGGGGCATGGTGCGGGCGGCGTCCGCGATCACGGCCGCGTCCTTGGCGTCGGTCTTGGCCTCGCCGGGGTAGAGGTCGGCGATCCGCCGCATTGCCAGTCCTGGCAGGTAGGCGACGTGGCAGCCCGTGTCCCGGGCCACGGTCAGCGGCAGGGCGCCGATCGAGGCGGGCTGGTCGACGACGACCAGGACGGTGCCAAACTTCCCGCGGAGCTTGTCGAAGACGGCCCGCAGCTTCGGTTCGCTGTTGGGCAGCCGCTTGTCGAAGACGGTCTTTCCCGCCGGTGTCAGAGCGTGGCCGTGGTGGTCGCCCTTGCCGACGTCCAGGCCCAGGTAGACCGCGATCTCGCTGGTGTCGAGCACCGTACCCCCCGAGGGTGGCTTGTGTCCGTCCCGGCCTCGGGGCGCTGGCACCGTATGCGCGCATCCACGTTACGCAGACCTGCCACCCCCAGGTGGCCCGGCCTTGCGCCGGGCCGGATGGCGGTCGGGCCTCTCATCAGCGGTCAGTCGGTGCCCTCGGGCCCGGTGACACCACCCCCCAGGTCATTCGAGCGACAGGGGGCAACAGTCATGCCGGGCCCGGAGGCCAGGAGCCCCGTTTCGGGGCCACGAAGAAGGTAACGGGGCAGGCCGCTGCTGCGGGCTGGGCGCCGTGGGGCGTATCCGGCCCGGCAGAGCCTGGCAAGGAGTCTTGCTGGTCTGTTCGTGTGACCTGCCCGGAAACCGGTCGGTGCTCAACAGGCGTGTATGGAAGAGTAGTTGGCCGACTCGCGGGGGCTGGGACGGGCGACAGGGGGAACAGGCCCATGGCTGTGGTGCTGCCGGACGGTGTGGATGCCATCCTTGATCTGATCGGGGTGGGCTGGCCCAACGTGGACGAGGACGCCTACCGCGACATGGCCAAGGACCTGCGGGACTTCGCCGATGATGTGGATGAGGACGCCCACGCCGCGCACAAGGGGATGGAGCGGCTGATCTCCTCGGGCCAGAGTGAGGCGCTGACCGCGCTGTCGGGCTACTGGGGCAAGGTCAAGGGCACGCACATGGCCGATCTGGCGGAGGCGGCCAGGATCTTCGCCAACGCCATGGACGCCGCGGCCGACATCATCGAGGGCCGCAAATGGGTCGCGGTCGGTGAGCTGACCGCGTGCGCAGCCTCGGCCGGTATCTCCCTGGCCGCCGCCCCTTTCACCGCGGGGCTGTCCGCGCTGATCGGGGCGGGCGCGATCCAGGCCTGCCGCATCGCGGTCAAGCGGGCGATCAAGGAGATGCTGGACCTGGCCGTCCAGGAGATCGTGACCGCGATGACCGAGCCGGCGGTGGCGGCGCTGGAGAACATGGCCGCCGACCTGGTCGTCCAGCTCGCCTCCAACGGCCTGGGCATCCAGGACGGCGTGGATATGAACCAGGTCGGCGAGGCGGGCAAGGAAGGCCTCAAGGACGGCGGCTTGAACCTGGCTTCTGCCGACGGCGTTCCCCACCTGGGCGGGATGCTGGGCAAGCTGGACATCGACCACGACGAGCACGACCGGGCCGCCCTGAAGCTCAACGGGGTGAGCGTCTCGCTCAACGGACGCACCACCGGCAAACTGACCCGCGCGAAGAGCAACCACAACCGCACCCGCGGCAAGGACGACATCGCCCAGGCCATCGATACGGTCGCCGACAAGATGATGGGCTCCTTGGAGAAGGCCACCAAGCACCTGGGCGACCACATGGGCGGCGGCCTGCCCAAGGGCGTGCGCAACATCTCCGACTCCCACAAGACCAACGAGCGCGCCACCCGCGACCACTTCGACAAAATCACCGTCAGCGGGGACGACCGCGGCGGCCGCGGACCAGGCCGCGGGCCCGGCGACGCGGCCCGGCCCGGCCCCGGTCCGGGCCGCGGGCCGGAGCGCCCCCGTTCCCTGCGGGAGGTGCAGGACCGGCCGCGGGAGAGGGCCGTCTCGCTGTCCAAGCGCCGCTGCAAGACCGACCCGGTGGATGTGGCCAGCGGCGAGATGGTCCTGTCCCAGACCGATCTGGCCCTGCCCGGTGTACTGCCGCTGGCCTTGCGCCGCACCCATCTGTCCAGCTACCGCTACGGCTGCTGGTTCGGCCCCAGCTGGGCCTCCACCCTGGACGAACGCCTGGAGCTGACCGCCCAGGGAGCACTGTGGGCACGGGAGGACGGCGCCGTCCTGTCCTACCCCCATCTCCCGGACGAGGGCAAGGACCCCGTCTGGCCCGTCGAAGGCGACCGGCTCCCCCTGGCCTTCGCCGAGCGCAGCGCGCTGGGCGAGGTGACCTACACCATCACCGACCACCGCTCGGGCCTGACACGTTTCTTCACCGGCAGCCCGTACCAGGACACCCTGTACTGGCTGAGCGAGATCACAGACCGCAACGGCACCACCGTCCACCTCACCCGCGGCGCCGGCGGGCTGCCCACCGCGGTACTCCACGACGGCGGCTACCGGATCGAGGTCACCTGCGAGGCCGGCCCCGGGCGCGTCACGGCACTGTCCCTGCGCACCCCCGACGGCCCCGTCCAGGTCGCTGCTTTCGGCTACGACGAGGCCGGCCACCTGACCGCCGTGACGAACTCCTCCGGCCCGCCGCTGACGCTCACCTACGACGACGCCGGCCGGGTCACCTCCTGGAGGGACCGCAACGACTCCACCTACCGCTACGTGTACGACACCGAAGGACGAGTCACCCGCACGATCGGCCCGGCAGGCGTTTTGTCCTCCACCTTCGCCTACGAGCCCGCCGACGCGGACGGCCACCGCACCACGCGCTTCACCGACTCCACCGGCGCCACCACGACCTACCGCATCAACCAGCTCCAACAGGTCATCGCCGAAACCGACCCGCTCGGCCACACCACGCACTTCGACTTCGACCGCCACGACCAGCTGCTGACCGTCACCGACGCCCTGGGCCACACCACGCGCTTCGAGCGCGATGCCCACGGCAACCTCACGGCGATGACCGCCCCCGACGGGGTACGCACCACCGCCGCCTACAACGAGCTGCACCTGCCCGTTGAGGTCACCGAACGCGGCGGACGACAGGTGCGCTACACCTACGACGACCGCGGCAACCTCCTGGCCTCCACCGACCCGGCCGGCGCGACCACCCACTACACGGTCAACGCCCACGGCCACCTGACCGCCATCCGCGACGCCCTGGGCCAGACCACGAGAGTCACCCCCAACCCGGCCGGCCTCCCGGTGGCGGTCACCGCACCCGACGGCGCGACCGCCACCTGCACCCGGGACACCTTCGGCCGCGTCACCTCGGCCACCGACGCCCTGAGCAACACCGTGCGCCAAGGCTGGACCATCCAGGGCAAGCCGGCCTGGCGGGAACTGCCGGACGGCACCCGGGAGGAATGGACCTGGGACAGCGAAGGCAACCTGCTCAGCCACACCGACCGCATGGGCCGCACCCGCACCCACACCTTCACCCACTTCGACCAGCCCACCACCACCCGCACCACCGACGGCGAGTACCGCTTCACCCACGACACCGAACTACGCCTGACCGGTGTCACCAACGCCCAGGGTCTGACCTGGCACTACACCTACGACGCGGCCGGCCGCCTCACCGCCGAGACCGACTTCGACGGCCGCACCGTGACCTACGAACACGACCCGGCCGGCCGCCTGACCCGCCGCACCAACGCCGCCGGCCAGTCCCTGACCTTCGCACGCGACGTGCTGGGCCGCGTCACCGAACTCCGCCACGACGACGGCTCGGTCTCCACCTTCACCCACGACGCGGCCGGCCACCTCTCACGCCTGACCAACGCCCACGCCACCATCGACATCGCACACGACGCCGCCGGACGGGTGGTGGCCGAAACCGTCAACGGCAGCACCCTCACCCTCGCCTACGACACCGCCGGCCGCCGCACCCACCGCCGCACCCCCTCCGGCGCCACCAGCACCCTCACCTACACCCCGCAAGGCCTGGCCACCTACACCGCAGGCGAGCACACCTTCCGCTTCGACCGCGACGCGCTGGGCCGCGAAACCACCCGGAACCTCGACGGCCGCCTCGCCCTCCACCACACCTGGGACGCCGTCGGCCGCCTCACCGGCCAGGCCCTGACCGTACCCGGCACCGACCTGCTGACCCGCACCTTCACCTACCGCCCCGACGGCGCCCCCACCGCCATCGACGACAGCCTGACCGGCCGCCGTACCTTCACCCTGGACGCCTCCGGCCGCATCACCGCCGTCCAGGCCCGCAACTGGAGCGAGACCTACGCCTACAACGCGGCCGGCGACCAGACCCACACCACCTTGCCCACCCAGGCCCCCGGCCAGGACACCACCGGCCCCCGCACCCAGCAGGGCACCCGCATCACCGCTGCCGGGCGCACCCGCTACCACTACGACGCCGCCGGCCGCCTGATCCGCCGCCAGACCACCACCCTGTCCGGCAAGACCCTCACCTGGCACTTCCGCTGGGACGCCGAAGACCGCCTCACCCACACCCAGACCCCCCACGGCACCCACTGGCGCTACTGCTACGACGCCCTGGGACGGCGCACCGCCAAACAGCGCCTGGACGCCGACGGCCACCCCCAGCAGACCACCACCTACTGCTGGGACGGCGCGCACCTGGCCGAGGAAACCACCGACCACACCACCCTCACCTGGGACTACACCGGCCTCAACCCGCTCGCCCAGCGCGAGACGAAAACCGACGCCGCCCAGCAAGAGATTGACCGGCGCTTCTTCGCGATCGTCGCCCACCTCGACGGCAGCCCCAGCGAACTCATCAACCCCGACGGCGACATCGCCTGGCGCACACGCAGCACCACCTGGGGCGCCACCCAATGGAACCGCGACGCCACCGCCTACACCCCGCTGCGCTACCCCGGCCAGTACTACGACCCCGAAACCGGCCTCCACTACAACCTCAACCGCTACTACGACCCCGACCTCGGCCGCTACCTCACCCCCGACCCGCTCGGCCTCGCACCCGCCATCAACCACTACGCCTACGTCCCCAACCCCTTCACCCTGGCCGACCCCCTCGGCCTGGCCGGCTGCGAAGCCGACCCCACCTGGGGCGGACGGGTCACCTTCACCCGCGACGAGCACGGCCGCCCCTACGAGATGAACGCGACCATCACCCGCGACATGCTGGACGAGGGCACCCACGCCGACAACTCCCTCAGACCGCCCGGCTTCCTCGGCGGCGACTACAACCAGGCACGAGGCCACCTGCTCGCCCGGATGCTCGGCGGCTCCGGCGACACCCTGGACAACCTGTTCACCATCACGCAGAACCCGACGAACAGCCCCGAGATGCGGGACTTCGAACAAGCCATCCACAACGCGGTCGAAAAAGACGGAAAGATCGTCACCTACAACGTCTACCTGGAGTACAGCGACGACCAGAAAGACTCCGTACCGAAGTACATCCAGCTCGAAGCCTACGATCAGCACGGAAAAACGATCGTGGACACCACCCTGGACAACCCCGCCCACGCACAGCAGCAGCGACACCGCCAAGGACTCCTGCCATGACCGGCCTCAACGACCTGACCCGGCTCTGCCCCCCACCCGCCGACGTCCCAGCCGTGGACTGGCCGGCCGTCGAGACCGCCCTGGGCATGCGCCTGCCCGACGACTACAAACACCTGGCTGCCACCTACGGGCCCGGCGCGTTCTGCGACTTCCTCCGCATCTACCACCCCCACGCACCCACCCCGTGGGTCAACCTCACCGGCCCCATGCCGGCCACCCTGCGCGCCCAGCTCACCCAGGACCGCGACCAGGACACATTCCCCGTCCCCCACGACCCCCAGACATTGTTTGCCATCGGGGTGACCGACAACGGCAACCACCTGTTCTGGATCACCACCCCCCAGACCGACCCCGACACCTGGCGCCTCACCGTCAACGAGGCCCGCGGCCACACCTGGTACACCTTCGACGGCACCCTGACCGAGTTCCTCACCGCCACCCTCAGCAGGCAGGTACAGGTCCCCGTCTTCCCCGACGGCCTCCTTGACGCAGGCCCCTCCTTCACCCCGTCCCCCGCCCCCGCCAGCCCCGCACCGGCAGCGCCCCCCAGCAGCGGCGGGAGGCGCATCGACTCTCAGGCTGTCCGCGCATGGGCCCGCGCCAACGGCTACGACCTCCCCGACCGCGGACGCATCCCCGCACCGATCCTCCAAGCCTGGGAAGAAGCCCACCCCGCCTGACCCCACACGCCCTCTGGGCCACACCGTGCCCGCACGCCGGGCCGGGCGCGCGTGCCACGGCACAAAGCGGCTCGGCGCTGTTGGGGACGCCAGGTCGAGGATGGCGGCGCACTTCGGGGTCACCTCCGCCGTGCCGACGCCAGATCCGCGGTCTGCTGGTGGGACAGCAGACCGGCGACGGCCTCGAATGGTGTGGCTGACCTTGCTCCAACAAGAGGCTCGCTCTGCCGCAGGCACTTACTTCGTTCATTCAGCCCGAAGTGAGGGAGCCGGATCAGCAGCACGGGGGACTGTAAAACGTTCGGCTCTGTCTCACATTCGGTGGTGACGGAGCGCGAGAACTGGTCGCCTCGGCCTCACAGAGAGTGCGAACGATGCTCTGGCCTCGGTGCTCCGCAACAGACGGCAACACATCGGAGGCGCCGAGGTTGTTGCGCCGACTTCTCACGGACAGGCGCCGACCTGTCGGCCGGAACCGGGAACGACTGTCACGACGCGCGGACCTGCGTTTATGAGCGATGACCTGTCCACCATTGCCGTAACTGCCTGTTACCACCGAATGTGAGACAGAGCCGAACGTTTGACAGACCCCAGCACGGCGGCCGGGCTACAGGCTCTGGCTCGTAGCCCGGCCGCCGGGTGTCAAGCGGCGATGATGGTGTGGAAGAACAGGACGGCGCCGGCGAAAGCTGCGCCGCCGGCCAGGAAGGCAGTGGCGGTGTTGTGCTGAGCGAGGTAGGTCAGCACAGCGGCGCCGGTGGCGGTGAGGGTGCCGAGCAGCAGGATGAGGGCGCTGCGCAGGCACAGGAGGGGCTGCCCTCCGCCGGGGGCGGGGGGCCGTGGGGGATGTGAGCCGACGGGCGGATGCTGGTGGTGCGGGGCCTGCGGGGCGTGGCCGAGGTGGTGGTCAGCGGGGCAGTGCTGGCCGGTGGCCTGACCGCCGGCGGGGTCGTGGTGCTGCTCCGGGATGGGGTGCGTGGTCATGGTGTCCTCCGGTGAGGTGATCGTCGGCCACCGCAGCTGCGGTGGCTACCTGTTGCGGGTGTAGAAGGCCGGCCCCCGCCATCCCCCTTGTGATGCACATCACATTTCTTGTGTAGGGGGTGGGAGGGGGAAGAACCGCGCGGCCCGCCTATGACCTTGTTGAGCAAGCGGTGGGTTCGGGGCCCGCCGGGGGACGGGCAAGGGAGCGAAGTGTGCCGGATGGGATCTGTGAGGGGCGTGCTCCCCGCGGCGCTACGCCGCACAGCAAGCAGGTGACCGCCGAGACGAACGGCTCCCTGCACATCTTGGAGGAGTCCCTCGCCGGCGGGCACGCTGCGGAGGACGCATCGGCGCGCGCCCAGCGCCGGGAGGCCGACGCCGCCCTGGTGGAGTTCCTGCGCCGCCGCGGTTTCACCGGCCCCCACTACCAGGCCTTCATCGAGGAGTTAATGGAGTACGGGTGGCGCACGCTGAGCGCCTGGAGCGCGAGCGGGCACATATTCGACCGCACGGCCGGCATGGGCCGCCCCGTATCGCCGGACATGCTGCCCACCACCTGGACGTGGGCGTACGAGGACCGCACTCAGGTCGTTACCGACACCGTCATCGAAGGCAGCATCCTGTTTCGTGAGCACGGCCTGGTTCGTGGCAAGTGGACCCCGCACGGCGGCGCCAGCCTGACGACCTACTTCGTGGGCGCCAACATCCTCGCCTTTTCTGCCGTCTACACCCGCTGGTTCAAAACCCACCGTCTGGGGCAGGCCGAGCTGGACCGCCGCGGCGACGACAGTGACGACCTCCTCCACGCCCGGCGCGACATCCCCGACCAGCGCGCCACCGACCCCGCCCGCACTGCCGCCCTCTACGACGACATCCGCCGACTGCGCCCGCTGCTGCCAGATGAGCAGTTGCGTGAGGCGCTCGTGTGGATGGCCCTGGGTTACACCCAGGCCGAGGCTGCCGACCAGGTCGACCTGACACCCAAGGCACTCGAGAGGCGCCTGGCCCGCGCCCGCACCAAGGTTTCCGCCAGCGGCTTTGACCAGAGCCGACTGGGGGAGGGGGGAGCACGATGAGTGTCCACAAGGACGAGGCGATGCACACCACCACCGCTGACGATGCCGAGTTCGCGGCCCTCATGGCCGCCTCCAGCCTGGGCGCACCCCACGTGCGCGCCCTCGGCACAGCCATCCCCGACGAGGCTCGGCGCCGGCTGCACGCCGCCGCCGAGCCGGACGCCGTCGGCAACAGCGGCAGCCAAGCCCGGACCGAAGAAGCCCCAGAACACCCAGCCGCACGTGAGGGCGACGGAGAGACCGGCCAGAAGCACACCGTACGCAAGGGCGCCCGTCATCTGCTGCTGGGGATCTTCACCGAGGCGCTCATCGGCCTGACAGGGACAGAACGCCCTCCCGTGTCGTCTCTGCGGCACATCTCCTGGGCAGAGGACAACAGCCGCCTGCCGACGCACGTCGCGGCCCCGTACGACACCTGCTCGCTGGAGTCCTGGCTGCCGCCCGTGTACCTGAGGTACCTGAGTCCGCCGCGGCTGCACCGCACCACCCTCGAGTATGCGCTGGAAGCACTGCGGGCCGGCATGCTCCCACGGGGGGAGCACACCTACCTGCGGTGCACACTGGGTACAGGCAAGACTGCGCCGGCCGCCACTGCGCTGTTGCTGGCAAGCAGCCGGTGGACTCACTCCAGGCCGACCGCCGACTACGCCCTCTCCAGGCTGCCGGTCACGTGGGGTTCAATACTGGCCATGGGCGGCGACTTCGTACTGTGCTCCTCGGCACGGGCGGATCGTGGTTCGAATTCCGGTCTGACTGCAGGCGATTTTGCCTACATCGTCAGCGGCTGCGGGCAGCGGCCCGATACGGCGACGGTGGGAGGGGCCGACCTGGACTTCTGCCGGTCGGCGAAAACACGGCACAAGAAGCTGGAACTCCCCACGGCCTGGTGGCGATTCCTGGTGAGGTCGATCACCCGCCAAGGGAGCTGGGAGCCCCTTCAGGAAGTTCCGCGCGCCACTGCGTCGCCGGATTTCGCAGTGGAAAACGAGCACGGCGGGCTGTCCGCCGCATGCATGACCGACCTTCTGCAAGTGGTGCAACCAGCCCTTTGGAACCACCCCTGCTCGCAGGATCTCCCCACGCGGCACACAGCAGACACGCGGGCGGCCGGGGCAGCGCACCGCATCATGAGCGAGCTGGCCTGTCAGGCATGTTCCCCCGGCGCGGGAGGGAACTTTGACCACCGACATGTGAACGCGGCCTCCGGGACACTTCCAGATGTGAGCCTTAAGGAGGAGCATTCTGTGTTTTCTCCGCCTCACCTGCTGGTAGCCGTGGAACAGGCGGTGGATCTGGCCCCGGCGCATCGCCGCGCCATCCCTGCCCAGCCGCCCCCGCTGCCGGACATGGACGCCTACGAGCCCCGGCCCAGCACACTGCTGGTGCCCGCCGCACCCACGGGTCGGCATGCACACAGGGCAGACCACCCCGCTGCCGCAGGCGGCGCCGTCCACGCCCCGCCGAGAACCACTCGCTCCCCGCAGACGCCAGCGCGCCCTGGTGCGGACGGCGGGCTTTTACTGCGGAGCAGGCAGAGCAGCGGCGGGCCCGAGCACCACGCACAGCTATGGATGCGACTGCACCAGAGCGAAGACGACGACGGCAAACGGCTGCCGGCCCGGCTGGTCCACCGCGCCGCGGACAGGTACGCGATCACGGCTGTCTTCAACGCCGGCACCGATGAAGAACGCACCTGGGTCTTCGCCCGTGAACTGCTGGCCGACGGCCTGTACCAAAGCGTCGGTATCGGCGATGTGATCGTGTGGCCCGGGCCTGAAGAGCCGAGCCCTGCCGGGAGCAGGCGGATCTTCATCCGCCTGCGATCCCCCGAGGGCACCGCGCTGCTGTCGATGGCACGAGACGACGCCGTCGCCTTCCTCGACGCCAGCGAGCCCTCGGCGCACGAGGAGGCCATGATCACACCGGCGAGTTCCCCCAGCGCATGGGAAAGCGCACTGACCAAGCTCATCTGCCCCAGCACTGGCGAGTAGCCCTGCCCAGCCACTGAGCGGCTCCGCGTCGCTGCGCAGCGGATAGTGCCAGCTTCAGTGCAACTGACCCGACCACGGACCGCGGTATGCGGGGGAGGTTCTCCGGCGCCCGGCCCTCTCTGACGGGGGGAGTCGGCCGGTCCGCGGGCAGGTCATGATGGTGCTCTGGCCGGGGCCCGTGCCCAGGTCAGGGGGCGGTCTGGTGCCTGCGGCGCCGGCGTAGGGCGCGCTGGGCCTGGGCGCGGGCGCATTCGCGGGAGCAGTAGATGACGCCGGTGGTGCGGTGCTGGCCGTATGTGGCGCGTCCGCGCTGGCGGACGAAGTACCGGCGGCAGGTCTCGTTGGCGCACTGGCGGACGAACGCGCCCTCGGCGAGGTGGTTGTATAGCTGCAGGAAGCAGACGGAGTAGACGGTGGGGTGCCGGTCGGCCAGGGTGCCGATACCGATGCTGAAGTTGCGCAGTGCGGCTTGCAGCGCACCCTCTAGTTGCTGGACGCGCAGCTGGATGAGGATCTCCCGCAGCATCTCGAGGGAGGCGGGCCAGGGCTCCTCTTGGTGCGGGGCCTGGGCTCGCAGCTGCTCCAGGTGGGTCTCGGTGACGTCCGGTGCAACGAGTTGTTCCAGCCCTCCTTCACGCTGGCAGGCCAGCCATGTCGCGACGGCGTCCTGGGCTTCTTGCAGGTGCAGCCGGACCAGGTCGCGGTGAACACCGGGACGTGACTGGTTAGGGGGATGCTGCTGGATGGCGGCCCGGACTTGCGCGATGGCGTCCTCGTCCCAGCTGCTCTGGTCGAGCTCCCGGCCGTCCAGGTCGAAAAGCGGCCCGTAGGTGCTGAAGATGCGGGCGACGCCTTCGAGGTCGTCCGCGGACAGTTCCATCAGCTCGCGCAGGTAGAAGTCGTCCGGCAGCTGCACTGCGGACTGCCCCCGGGATGCCTCAAGAGGCCAGGTGATCCAGTCTCCGTCAGTCTCCACTCCCTTGAGCGGCACGACGGGGGGAGTCGGGACCGCCGATCCCGGCCATAGCGTGGGACGAAAACGTGGGTCAACGTACTCTGCCATGGTGGCATGGTATCCGCTAACTTCGTAGTACGGAATAGTGAGGCTTCGTACTACGGGAGAGTGTGTGGGCAGGAGAGAAGCAACACTGGCCGACTGGCCAGCGCGGAAAACCACCGGCGACCGACACGAGCAGGCCGTGGCCTACGCCCTGGAAGCCCGCGGGTGGACCGTCCACCTCTGCGGGCAGGGCACCTTCCCGGCGCAGATCCAAAACGCCCTGCGCCACACCGACTCCGCTCTTCGCTACTTCCCCGACCTGATCGCCGCCCGCGGCAGCGACCTTGTCACCGTGGACGCCAAAACCCGCATGCCCAGCACCACCTCCAGCCGCTACGCGATCTCCCGCAGATGCGCCCTGGCCGGCCTGCAATTCATGGGCGCCAACGCACCCGTACCGCTGTACTACGTCCTGGGCGACCTCCGCGTCCTCACCCCAGCGGAAGTCCTCCACTACACCTGCCACGCCAGCCACCCCACCAGCGGCGCCTACCACCTCATCAGCACCCGACGAGCCCACCTCTTCGACGACGTCTTCGGCACCATCACCTTCCAGCGCAGCGCATGACCAACCACCGCTGCCACACCCAGAGCAGGACCGCCCTCTGGGTGCCGCGCACCCGCTGACCGCCGGCAAAGGCCCGTGCTGGCCACAAGCCGCCCAGGCACAAGACGCTCTTCCGGCCCGTCACCCTTTTGCCTGAATACGCCCCGCATCACCCCAGAACGTGGGCAGCATGGTGACGTGGTCGGCACAGAAGAACAGCGCAGAGAACCGGGGGAGCGGTGGGCGTACCGGGCGGCGCCGTACCACGGCCCGGTCTACGAGGTTGAGGTCCTCAAAAAAGGCACGAAGCGTCCGACGCGGATCAAAGTCCGTTTCGTAGCGGAAGACGCAGAAGGCCGCGAGGAATGGGTGCCTCCGGCCCGGCTACGAGTGCCATGGCATAAAAAGGACGCGTGGCTGGCAGACCAGCAGCGGTGGAACGATCTGACACGTGACAGCCCTGACGACCACGACCCGGAGTTCCTCGCCGTCTGCACCCTCTTCGACGAGCAGTGGTGGACGGACCTGGCAACGGTCGGCTACAACGCCCGGGAATGCGGCATCCTCTACATCCACGACGCACCGGCCCTGGCCGAACTTCTTGACGTACCCGAGACCTTCTTCTCCGCCGACGCACGAGCCTTCACCGACGCCGAAGGAGCAGTCGTCGCGCCGTGGCCCACCACCCTGGCCGTCACGCGCCTCCTGGCCAAGACCCGAGCCGACCAACTCGTTGCCCTCATGGCCGAGAAAGACCAGCAAGCCCACCACGAGGCCACCTACGGCCAGTACTACCCCGGCCGTGGTAAAAACCCGGGCACGCACATCAGCCCCGAGACCTGCGCGGAAGTCGACCGCATCTACCGACCGGCCCGCGACCTGCTGCGCCAGTGGTGCGGCGCCGAGACCGCAGAGCGCCTCGATGAGCTCCAAGCACTGCGCACCGAGGTGGTACGCATCGGCAAGCTCATGGAAGCAGCCATCACCTGCCTCCGGCAGGCCGGACAGACCGCAGCAGCCAGCCGCTTCGAACGCGAACTCGGCATCCCACTCGAAACCCTCCGCCACACCCTCTCCGGCCGAGACTGACCCCACCCGGTGTACCCCCTGCTGCCGACACGACAACGGAGTGGAGACAAGGAGCCGCATCCAGTGCCCCGCCCCCGGCTCAACGAACGCCAACTCAACGTCCTGCGCCGCATCTGCCACGGCCCACAGGTCACCTCCGCCGACTCCGACCTGGCCGTCACCGTCTACGCACTGCGCCACAGGAAATTGGTCACCACCACCTGGGCCAACGGCCGCTGGACCGCCGCCGCCACCGACGCCGGCCGCCAGTACCTGGCCGAAAACGACACCACGAACCCCCACCCCGCCGCACCCGGCGCCGCGAGCCCCAGGGCATCCGACTCCACCGGGAACGACGCCGCCCACCTGATCACGACCATCCGACAGGCCGACGGCACGCTCCACATCACCGACCCCTCCGCAGCCGAACGCGCCCGGCTACGCCGTCTCCTGCACGCCGCAAGAGCAGAGCATCTGGTCCCAGACGGCCACCATCTGCAGTACACCGGACGTGACAAGGGCGACATGATCATCACCCTGAGACCAGGTCCCACACCGGCACGCGACACACCGCAGACAGCCCCCATCGCCGTCCCCGCCGATCTGCTCACCACCCGCCTGCACCCCGCAGCCCGCGACACGCCCCTACCGGTCTGCCCCAACTGCCGGTCCCGCGCCCGCCGGATCCTCCACGCGCTCTGCCTCGCCGCGCAGCAACAAGGCCACACCGCCGGCGCCCCCGCCTCCACCTCGTCAGCAAGCCTCGTCATCACCGCAGGCGAACACACTTTCCCCCTCTCCTTCACCGAAGGCTCCCACGAGGTGCCCGACACCGAAGGCATCAAGTACTCCTGGCAGCGCGTCACGGCGCGCACCACACACCCCTCCCACCAACTCGAACTCAGCCTCGAGCACTCATACGCGCATCCAGGGCGCCGCTACCGCTGGGGGGACCGGCAACGCTGGCGCCTGGAGGACAAACTCCCCGACGTCCTGCGCGAAGTCGCCCACCGCGCCCGCATCGAACACGAACGACAACTGGCACGACAACGCGCAGAGAACGAAACCCGCCAGCGCTGGCTGGCCGCCATGGAGCAAGCCCGCACCGACTTCATCGAAGCCCACCGCCTGAAGACCCTGCGCGCACAAGTCCACGCCTGGCAGGAAGCCACTGCCATCCGCGACTACTGCCAGGCATTGGAAGAGCACCAGCCCGGTACCGCCACACCGGAGACGGTCGCGCAGTGGATCGCCTGGGCGCGCGCCTACGCCAAGAGCATCGACCCTCTGCCACATAATCCGGGCCTCCCACCGGACCCGGACATCACCCCGCAGGACCTACGCCCCTACCTGCACGGCTGGAGTCCGTACGAGCCCAAGCAAAGGTAATCAGCCGCAGCCGGCGCAATGAACCGGAACCCCTGGCCTCTAACCGGTGCACCTGGGCATGAAAGCCACCAGGCGCACGAGAGACAGAGATTCTCACCGTGTTCGGCTCTTCCACCAGGCCACCGCAGACCGGTTGCGGCGGACGCTGTGCCTGCACGGCTTGCACGACCGGCGCGCCCAGAACACCCTGGACGACTCAAAGAAGCCCGCCCGGGTCGGCTGGAGGCAGGGCTGCCCTGGCTCGCCAGCAGCGGCAGACCCTCACCGGCATACCCGCCCACCGACGGCGACCGGCTCGTACGCAATACGGCGGGAGAAGCCCCGGTAAAAATCTTGCGGCCGCCGGCAGCACCGGCCAAGAAACAGAAGGTGGCTGTACGGGTGATGTACGGGCGGAAACGCCCCCTGGGCAGCGTGTAGTGAGGCAGGATCCCACCCCTGGCCTTTGCGGTACCGGCTTCGGGAGTCCGGCAGAGAAGAAGGGGGGCACGGCGGGATGGTCGGCAAGATCACCGGTGGGCAGTGGGCGGTGCTCGAGCGCCTGGCGGAGAGGGAACAGGCCGCAGAGACGGTGCGCCAGACGTGGATGCCGGTGGGCGGCACGACGGAGGCGGAGGCGGTGCGGGCGCTGGAGTGGGCAGGGCTGTGCCGCACCGTCCCGGCTGAAGAAGTGCTCCGCGCAAACTCCTCCCGCCCAACCACAGCACGGGCGGTCCGCATCACCCCCGACGGCCTGAACGCGCTGGCCTGGCACCAGGGGCGCACAGACGCCGCCCCACCATGTCCGGCCTGGACGGCCAAAGCGGCCGATCCGGCCTACCGCGAGATCGCTCTCCAACCCCGCGAGATGCTCCTGCTGCGCCGCTACACCCACCTCCTCCCCGGCCTGGCCGCCGCTCCGGCAGCGGCTGGGACGCTATGGGAGGCGCTGATCGAAGCCCACCTGGACACCGCCGCCAACCGCTGGCGCCTCCAACTCGACGGCACCGGCCTTGCGGGCCTAGCCCACGCGGCGCACCTGGAAGCCCTGGCCGGACAGGTCGCTCCCCGCAACCGCCTGCACCGCGCCTACGACCTCACCCACCCCCGCCCCGTCCCTCCCGCGCCCTGCGCCGAGGCTGCCGTCGGCATGGTGAACCCGGAGTGACCACTTTCCGCAGCAGAGCTGCGAATCCCCGCCGGTGCCAGGCAGAACGCGGGTGTGCCAGCGGTATCGGGGGGCGGTTACTGCGCGGTGAATCCTGTGCAGGTGATGAAGCGGTCGGAGTCGTCGCCTGTCAGCCAGACCACGGTGTATGTGCCTGGTGGGTAGTGAGCCGTGGTACCGGGGAAATCTCCGGGCCAGGTCACGGTGGCTGGTGTGTCGGAGCGGATGGTCGTCCGTGCCAGCCGGGAAGTGCCATCGGGCATGTAGACGCGGGCCAGTAGGGACATCTCGGCTTGTACGGGGTCGAAGTTGCCGTACTTATTGCGGATCCCGAGTTCCACCGCATCCCCGGCCCGGACATCGTCTACGGAGAAGTACTGCCAGGCTCCCTCGACCTCGGGCTGCCGAGGCGGGGTGCAGTCCAACTGGTCCGGCAGGTAGGTGAACGGTGCGGGCCGCAGCGACAGGGAGGGGGCTGGCGCTGGTGTGCGTGCTTCAGCGGCGGAGCTGGCCGCGGTAGAGGGAGGAGAAGCCGACGAGTTGGGCGATTGCCTGCCGACCTCGGCCGGGGCACTACTACCCGTCGTAGCCTTCCTCTTGTTATCTGCTGGCGCCGCCTGCGGTTTCTGCTCCGCCGCGTCCCCGGACGCCGCGAGAACTCCCCCCACGGCACCCGCGACGGCAGCGGCTGCAGCAATGGCAAGAGACACCCTGAGACGAGCGCGACGCGGCACGGCGCAACCCCAGACCACATCCTCCCCAAGAGACAGGTCCCAGTGGGCGCTCACCAGATCCGCAACCAGCGTCGGCTGCTGACCACGTGCAGCAGCCGACGTGGCCTGCGCAGCAAGCAGGGCTATGCAACGGTCCCTGAGCTCGGCGGCGGACGGCCGGTCACCGGGCTCTTTGGCCAGCGCCCGCTCCACCAGGGGCAGCAGAGCATCCGGTACGCCCACAAGATCTGGCTCAGCGCAGATGACCCGGAAAGCCACAGCATCTGGAGCTCCAGTACCGAAAGGAAGACGTCCGGTCGCGGCATAGGCGACCAGGGCACCCCACGCGAAGACGTCCCCCGCAGCGCTCACCTCACCGGTGCGGTAATGCTCGGGACTGATCCAGCCGGGCGTTCCCGTCAGCACACCGGTGCGTGTCACCGAGGTCCCGCCCAGCGCGTGAGCGATACCGAAATCCAGTACCCGGGGACCGGCCGGGGCGAGGATGACATTCTGCGGCTTCATATCCCGATGGACGACACCGGCCTCATGAATCGCAGCCAGCGCGGCCGCGACACCGGCAGCCAACGCGTACAGCCGCGCCCCCTCCAACGCACCGCTTGCGGCCAGATGCTGCTCGAGAGTAGGGCCGGGCACAAAGCAGGTAGCAAGCCATGGAGTGGGCCCGTCGGTGTCGGCATCATGCACCGGCACCAGACAGGGACCCTTCACCCGCATGGAGATCCGCACCTCCCGCCGGAAACGGGAACGGAACTCCTCATCGGCTGCCAGAGCGGGATGGAGAGATTTAACCGCTATGCGCTGCCCCGAAGCATCGAGCGCCGCATACACCGTGCCCATGCCGCCCACCCCGAACCGGCCCGAGACACGGTACGGGCCAATACGATGTGGGTCGTCAGGCTGCACCGGCTGGATACGGCTAGACACCAAGCCCCCAACACGATCGACTACGTCCAACAGTCACCGTATGCTACCGATCGCCCACTTACCGCGCAGGGTTGCCAGCACACCGAGGCACCCAAACGCAGCCCGACCCGGGCGCCGAGAAAGCGACGGTGGCCCACAGCAGGTGTTGGGCGAAGGCCGCAGGGAACTCATCCGCGAGCGCACTGCCCTGGCGCGCTGGCACGCCGCCCACGACCTGCCCGAAAACGGCCATGCCCGCCGAACTGTGCCCGCAGACTGTGAACTTGGTCCTGAACATCGTTAAGCGGCACACCGCACACCCGAGCCCGACCTGCTGCGTTAGCCGCCCCAGTACCGCGCCTGCCTGGGCACCCCCGCTGCGACCACCTACGTTGACAGCGCACCATCGAGTCCGGCAGACCGGCCAAGTATCTGTCCGAAGGGAATCGTGCACTCGGCTACTCAGGCAGCCTCAACCTGCTCCACGAGTACCTCAGCCACGTAGCCGACTGTGAGCGCGCCCGCGCCTCGCAGCATGTGCTGTCACCGTGTGATTGCGATGTTGAACTGGGTGTTTCCTTCGCTGTCCTCGAACTGCAACGTGCCAGGGTTGTTCGGAACCCCGAGAACCTGGGTCGCCTTCACATGCTCGCCGGGACGCGGCTCGGGCGTGCTGGAGAACGGCCTGTACGGGATCAGGTCGGGGTCTTCAGGCCCGGCCACGAAGACAGGGTTGACGGCTTCTCCGTCAGCGCCGGACCAGCGGGGGCTTCCCAGCCAGTAGGTGTCCCATACTGTGTCGCCGAGGTTCTTGACCTGCATGGTGTAGATGACGAACTGCTGACCGGCGTCCGCCTTCGCGTCGCCGATAGCAGTTGTGTTCTCCACGGACAGCAGGGTTATGGCAGCAGCTCCGTCCTCGGTCGTGGCGGTAACGGTCTGCCCGGCTTTCAACTGACGTGGTGGCGGTTCCTGGGGCGCGGTGCTTGGCGGTGGCGTAGACGAGGTGTCCTCGCCGCTATCGGCATTTCCGCAGGCAGCGGCGCTGCCGAGAAAGAGGGCCGCTACGGCAGCGCCGATAGAGGCATTCTTGGGTTTCATCGCGATCTCTGAAATGTTGATCACTTCTTCACTGCCCCCCTGTATCCAGCATCACCCCGTCAGTGCGACCTGTAAAATATTTCTGCGCCCGGCGAGGTACAGCCCGCGCTGCCGAGGTATCAGCCGCTGAGACGGACGCTCCGTACGCGAGGGTGAAGGACTTGCCGGAGAAGCTCGGCGCAGACGGCACCACGATCACAGTGGGTGATCCGGGAGTCGCACTCACGGTGCACCTGTACGAGGATCCGCAGTGCCCGTACCGCAAGTGCAAGGAGTCCGAGGTCTTCGGCGGTGGCCCCGAACTGCGGGCGGCGACGATCCGGCGGGAAGCGAACACCGAGTACACCCTGGCGTCGCTCCTGGACGACCGGGCGGGCGGAAGCGGCTCGAAGAAGGCGGTCAACGCGCTGCGCGCCGCACTGGGGGAGGACAGATTCGCCGAGTACCACGAGGCGCTCTACACCCACCAGCCCGAGGAGAGCGCCGACGGCTACACCGACGCCCTCTTGCTGGAACTCGCCAGCCAGGTCGAGGGCCTGCGCGGCCCAAAGTTCGACACCGCGGTGAAGACCACGAAGTACCAGGCCTGCGTGACCGCCTCCCAGAAGGCCTATGAACGCGCCGGAGACGAGGAGAACCCGAAGGCCAGGGCACGCCCACTGCTGTGATCAACGGCAAGCGGATCCCGCTGGAGTACAACGGGATCCTGCTGGACGCCACTTCCTTCGCCGACCTGCTGTAGCGGATCCAGAACAAGCTGCTGGCACGAGACGGCCTTGGCTTGTAGACCACCGTGGCCCCACCAGGATGCCCGGGTCTAACACATCACCGCGTAACCGACAACTGCCCGAAGGGGCGCGCGGCCTTGATCGCGGCGCTGGCCGCCGTGGAGCGGACCCGCGGCAGCCTTGCCGGGGCGGCCGTACACACCGACCACGGCACCCAGGGTGGATTCAACTGACGGCCGCAATACCATGTAGTGGGAGGTGGAGCGATGGGTGTTGGTCCGCAGCAGCGCAGGGTTCGTGCGTACCGGGGGTAGATGCCGACACCGAAGTGGCCGCCCGCGGGATCTGCACCGACGCCCCGGTGGAAGCCGACGGCCACCGGATCGGCTGGGAGGTGCAGCTGTCCACCGCCGGCCACGACGGGCCCCGCAGCGTGCGGTCCCGCGCTCAACGCGCGGCCCGGCAGGCACCGGCCTGGTGATGTTGCCGGGGTCGGGCAGTGCCGCCCGTCCGGCCGCGTGGAAGCATCAGGCCCGCCCGGGGAGAGCCGACCACATCAGCGGGAGGCTCCCGCAGCGAGGAGCGGCACGGGGCGGGCGGATGACGAAGACGAGAAGCAAGAGCATGCGGGCGCGGCGGGCTGCCCGGCGCAGAAAGACCGCGGTCGCGCACAGGGACGGACACCGTGCTCCGGCCGCCGTATATCAGGCGCCGGCGGGCAGCCGCGCCGATCTGGAGCACCAACTGCGCCGGGTCCGCGGACGGCAGGCACCGCCCGGCCGGATCAAGCGGGCCCTGTGGTGGTGCATGGCCGCGTTCACGCTGGCCGGAGCGGCGGCCACCGGTACCTTCACGGTCTCGGCCGCCGGCTGGGCCGGAACACCGGGGGTGCTAACCGCGCAGGAATGCCGTCAGGAGTCCAACGGCAAGGGCGGGCACAGCACGGTGTGCTCCGGGGTGTTCGTCTCCGACGATGGCCGGTCCACCGACCCGCAGGCGAGCATGGTGTGGCACGGCGGCGAGGCGGGCGACAGCGTACGGGTCCGCACCGTGGCGCCGGACGGCTACCAGCAGCAGGGCGCCGACGAGGTAGGGCTGCTGGTGACACTCACCGGCATATTCACCCTGGCCGGTACGGTATGCGGCTTCACGGGCCTGTCCCGCACCGGCCAGGACCGGCTCGCCTCCCACCTGCCCGACCGGGCCTTCGCCCGCTACGTGAACTGGCAGAACTGACCCCTCTCCGGCCGCCGCGCGGACAGTCGGCCGACTCCCCGGGCGCCACGCGGCAAGACTCGCAACGGGGAGGGCGGAACAGGCCCCCGGCCCGCGCCACACCCGGGTAGACCTGGCCCGGCTTGCCTGCCGCCCGGCGGTGGTTGTCGAATCGGGAAAGTCGGTGGATGGGGTCGGTGGCTTGTCAGAGCCTGAGGTTAGCGTCGCGCTCATGGGCATCCACTGCGAGTACGTCCGCCTGTCCCCGGCCGAGCTGCGGCGGTCGTTGGGTGATCCGCCCTGGGCGCAGGAGCACCTCGACGAGCTTGGTGACGCCTGGGCCGATGAGGACCCGCTGCCACCGGAGAAGGCGCCGTTCTTCAGCATCGAGAAGACCTGGCACAAGCTGCACCATCTCCTTGCCGCCCACGGCGGCATGCCGGTCGACATCATCCACGGAGGGGCCGAGCTTTCGCTGGAGAAGGAGATGGACTACGGCCCCGCCCGCTACCTGAGTCCCCAGGACGTTGCCGGGGCTGCCGGTTTCCTTGGCAGCACACCGTTCGGCGAGCTTGCCCGGCACTACGATCTGGCGGCCATGCGCCGCGCCGATATCTATCTCCTGCCGGAATCCAAGGCTGAGGTCTCCTCGGACCTGGACATTCTGCGGCGCCGCTACCAGGAGCTGACCCGGTTCTTCCGCGCCGCCGCCACAGCAGGCGACACCGTCGTTCTCATGCTGACTTGACCCGGCTCCGGCCCCCTGCCCGGACTGCTCCACCCGACACCGCCCCGCCTCGATGCCGGAGGCGGGGGCGTTGGTGGTGGCTGGGATGCTGCCAGGCATGAACGCGCAAGAGTTCCTGCGCGGCCGGGTCTACGACATCGACTCGGGCGACCTGGTCCGGGTCTGTCTGCCGGGAGTTGGCGGGCCGGACTACCGGAGGGTCTGCTGATGGCTGAGCCCGGACCCGCCGCCTGGCCGCCTGCCCCGGTCAGGACCGGGCGGCTGGTGCTGCGCGCATCCGGGGCCGGGGACCGTGCGGCGCTCATCGAGGTGTTCGCCTCGCCGGAGGTGGGCGCCTACCTCGGTGACCCCCGACCGCGTGATGAGCTCGAACGGGCGGTGCCCGGGCCTGTTCGTGGTCGAACTCGACGGGACGATGATCGGCGTGGTCACGTTCGATCGGCGCGGTGCGGAGCGCCCGGGGCACGTCCGTGCGGAGGCCGGGGAGGGCGAGCTCGGTTACCTGTTCCTGCCGCAGGCGTGGGGATGCGGATACGCCGCCGAGGCGTGCGCGGCGGCACTCGGCTGGTTCGCCGCCGCGCCGCCCGGTTGAGCCGGTGCCCGGCAACGCGGGGCCGCCAGGCGCATCGCGCGGTCGCCGACCTCGGCGCGTCGCTCGGCCTCAGGCCGCACGTCGGAAGGGAAAGCCGTACGGGGGACGGGGACGGGGAAGGAACAGTCGGGACGTCCGTTGCAGCCGGACGGTCTGGTTCGTACGGGACGGGCGGGGGAGCCCGGCGCCGCGGAATCCCGACGGCACGCGGGGCCTGCCGTTCTGGTCCACTTCCGCGCGCGTGGCACGCGTGTGGGGCCGTGGGCTGTGGGTGGCGTCGATGCCCTTGGAACAGTGGCGGGACAGCGAACTTCCCTCCGTTGCCCGGGCGAGCCGCTGATCGGGGTCAACTGGTCCGGCCCCCGCCTCGTGGGATGGAGCCTCACTGTTACAGAGGCACTCAATCGCCTTTCTGCCGCCGACTGACCGGCACGGCATGCACCACCTGTGCGTGGCCGGGGCCGAGCGGGGCGGCAGCCGAGGGGCTTCATACACGGAAGGCTCCGCTGCAGAACCGGCTGTCCCCGGCCAGCGCCCGGTAGGTGACGCCTTCCCAGCCGTTGGGCCGGTCGGCCAGACGGGTCGCGGCCTCGCCCGCTAGGTAGGCGCGCACCACCTGCGCGCCCCCGGCCTCCAGCATGGCGGTGAGCTGGCCGCGGATACCGCTCAGAGTGCGGTTGGCTTGGGTCGCGAAGAGCTGGCCCAGCCCGAACAGCTCGAAGTGGTACCGGGCGCGGCCTATGAGGATCCGGTCCCACGTTGGCGGAGGGTTGACGAAGAACTCCAGCCAGAGAGGATCGCCGTGCACCACCCGCGCATCGAGCCAGGAATCGTGATCGATACGGTCGAGGTAGGGGTGCAGCGGCGTGGCCTCCGCGCTCGAGGGCACCGCCTCCCCCTTGGCCCGGTTGCAGTCGGCGCAGGCCGGCACCAAATTCAGCGGATCGACACACAGCGCGGAAAACACCTTCTTGGGCATCACATGGTCGAGAGTGCGCACCACGCCGTGGCCGCACAGCGGGCACCGCTCGTCCCGCGGAGCCGCCATCAGCCGCTCGTACAAGGCGCGGCCAGCTTTGGCGCCGACCATGCCGTTCTCATACACCCACGCCACCACATCGGCAGCCGGGATGCCCGGTACGGCGAAGGCCGCGCCGCACAACGCGTGCAGCAGGCCGTCCCGGGCCGCGTCCCGGAAACGCTCACCTGCGTCGGCGACGTGGTCGGCGGCGTCCAGCAGCCGCCCGCGCCGGCGGGGATCCCGGGTGCTGCCCACGCAGGTTTCGTAGCTGAAGCGGGCAGAGATCGCCGGGGGATCCAGCGGCCACATCAGGCCCCTCCTTGCGCGGCCCGGTGCGCCAGCAGGATCCGCACCAGGCCCTTGGCCTCTCCGCCGAGCTGCCCGCCGAAGCGGGCCAGCACCTCCTCGTAGGTGTCCAGCTCGCCCACGGCCCGCTCGATCTCGGCATGGAAGCCGGACTGCCGGACTTCCAGCCCGAACACCTCGTGGGTGAGAACCCCGACGTTCTCCCCATAGGTTTCGATCGCGGGCCGCTCAGGCCGGCGGCGGTCCCAGTGGCCGACTTTCCACACGCACGAACGCGGAACCTCCTGCAGGACCACCGGGGAGTGGGTGCTCAGCACCGCGACCGCGTTGCGGTCGGTGAGCAGATCCGACAGCGCCTTGACGAAGGAGGCCAGCAGCGGCGGATGCAGATGGGCCTCGGGCTCGTCGATGAGCACCAGCGACTGCTCGGCGGCGGTCTCCACCAGCCGGGTCAGCGTCAGCAGCACGATCGCATGCCCCGAACTCAGCGCGGAGAAGATCTCCCGCACAGTGGTCAGGTCTTCCTCACAGAACGCCCCGCGTGTCGCCAGACTCCGGGCGAAGGCGTGGACGGGGGAGTGACAGAAATACGGGTCGCTGCCGAGCGTGTCCAGTGCGGTGATCCACCGGCCGACCCGCTCGGCGGCCACCACCTCTTCCACGCTTCGGCTGAACTCCTCGCTCAACTCCTTACGCGTCTTGCGCTCCCGCGTGGGACGCCCCAACTCGTCCACCGTGGCCAGGCCCACGTAAGTGAAGGACACCGATGCAGGACCGGCCTCGGCTGGCGGCGTCTCCTGGCCGCCGCTGACGTCCTTGTCCGCGTCCCAGCCGGGCAACCCGTCCTCGTCCTCGTCCTGCTTGCGGGCCGGATCGAAAGCACTGAACGTCACAAAGACCAGGTTGGTGAACGCCCCGGCAACCCCGCCGGGCCAGGCGATCTCCCCGGCTCCCTCCCGCTGCTCCTGCCAGCCGACCACCGCTGCGGCGATATCACCGAGCAGGGTGGTCTTGCCCACCCCATTGCGGCCGATCAGCACATGCACGTTGGTGGGGGGCTGCGCATGAGGGGTGACGGAGAACGACAGCCGCCAACGCCCGGACCTATCTTCGTCTTCTTGCCCGGTGTCCGCGAAGGAGGCGACGTAGTCGAAGCGGTACGCGGTAAGCCGGGTACCGCCCTGGGCGATCCGCCGGAACTGCACCTCTACTGTCTGCGGCTCGATGCTGCGCAGCAACGAGGTCTGAGTCACGTCCCACTGCACCGCCTGCCCGAAGCGCCCCGGGCTCAGCGCGATGTCGCACAGACCGTCCAGGATCTCCCTGCCCAACCGGGGGCCGAGTCGCCGAATGTTCTCGTAGTAGAGATCGTTCTGTCCCACCGAGAACCAGTACAGCCGGCGCCCCAGTCCCTCCAGACGGGAAAACTCCCCCGCCTCCAGTGGCCATTCCCCCCGTAGCAGATCGGCATAGCCGATCTTGACCGACCCCAGCTCGGCGACCACCCCGCCGCCGTCCCGGAACCACAGGCGGTACAGCGTCATGTAGCCGTCATCCCCAGCGTCCCGCCGCGGCACCAGGAGACAGGCGCGCGGACCGTCCTGCACCCGCTCGCCGTCCCCCAGCACGATGAACCGCATACATCTCTCCCGTGGAATCGAAACCGAGCCGCCACCCACCGCCCCGGGCAGCACACTTCCGCTCGGACCTCTGGGCCGCAGAAGCGACCAGGGGGCGGCTCAGTCGCAGTCCTTCATGCTGCCCTTGCCGCCGGCGCCCGAGGACGGCTGTTCACCCGCATTCGCAGTGAAATAGGCTGCCGAGGTCGCACTTCTGCTGGGAGGCGGTGATCTCGGCGACCCTCTCCGGAACGCTTGACCCGGAATGTCAGCGAGCTTGGCCCGGGGCGGAGACGACATGAGCTGCTCGGCGATGTTCCGGTTCATCACACCACTAACGTCGGGTTCGGGCTGGACGGTGAGGAGTGACCCGAGAGTGCTCTCCGCCGCAGAAGGGCCTGTGGTGGGCAACCAGCTCCTCCATCACCATCAACGGCACCGCTATCCGGTGGTGTCCCGACCGCCGCAGCGTGCGGATGAGGTCGGCTCGTGGCCCGTGTGGACTCAGCCGGTGCACCGCGTTCGTGTCAAAGGCGATCATCAGGGCTTCCGCACTGTTCTATACGTATCTTTCCGCAACAGCCCACTCGGGTAGGCCGCTTCGAGGCAACCCTCTGCCGTCTGCGGCTCCACACCTCTTCCCCGCCCGCATGGCCCGCTACGGCAGCGTCCGTAGCGGGCGGAGAAGGCGGGGCTGGCCCCTCCGGGCACCGGACGCTCACGGTCACATACGGCTCCGGCGAAGGGCGCTGGCTACCCAGTGGCGATCACCGCGTGCAGGCAGTCGTCGCAGGCGGATTCCTCGTCGGCCGCAGCAAACGGCTTCCCGCAGCGGGCGCACTCCCGCATGCCGGAGCCGGTCTCGCCGCAGTGGAAGCAGAGATCGACCGGGTTCTCGGGGTCAGCCGCGGTGAGCACCGTACGCACCAGGGCCTCGACGTCGCAGAGCGGGCACCAGTACACCGGATCCAGCCCGCCGGAAACCGCCGACCACGTGGTGCGGCCGAGGACCTCGTACGCGTAGGCCAGTGCGATGTCTTCGGGCCCGCGCCGCTGGTGGCAGTAGAAGCAGTAGCCGCCCTCCCCGGCCCCGACGGCCAGAGCGAACTGGTCGCACTCCCAACACGTGACGGTACGGGACTTCACAGGGTCGAGATCGGGACGCAGCCGCCGCATCCGCGCCGCGACGTAGCCGCGGATCTCGTCGAGCCCTTCGCGGATCCGGGCCAGCGAAGCGGCAGTATCCCCGTCTGGCGGGCCGATACGGGGCAGCAGCTCCGAGTCCACGAAGTGGATCAGGAACTCCAGCACGTTCACGGCGTTCGCCCCGATCACGTACCGGTTGACCTTGGCGTCGTGCGGGCGGCCGTAGTGCTGGAGCTGGTTGCGGAGCTTGGCTAGATCCTTGAGGTTCTTCTCCTCCTTCGGACCGATGGCGACACCCGCGAGGTTAACGAGGCGGGTGACCGTCTGGTCCACGGTGCAGCTGTCCAGGCTGCCGTCGTCCAGCTTGCTGCGCTTGGCATCGCCGGGGTTCTTGAACACCAAGCTCCAGTGCTCCAGCTCCAGCCGGTACTTCAGCAGGCACTCAACAGCGGCCTGCAGGTGCACCACGGCGTACTTCAGCTCCCGGCGGCCGACCTCCTCACCGCGCAGGTGATCGACCACGCTGACCAGATAGTCCAGGCCGTTGTCCAGCGGCGGGTAGTGCACCTCGGCGGCCAGATCCCTGCCGTCCGTGGTGAGCGCGGCCTGCCCGGCCGACGCCGCGCCCTTCTTCTCATCCCTCACAGCGGGCGTGCCCCCCTCTCGTTCCCACCAGCCTGGCGGCTGCCGGAACATCATGCCGCCCGCCGCGGACCCTCGACAGGCCGTGACCCCTTCTCTCTCGGGGCGCACGGCCAAGGCGGCCACAACAGGACGGTCTGCGGCGCCCGCCCGGGCACCGCAGGCCGTCCCGTCCTCGGATCCCGGTCCCACAGTGACACCTGCCCACCCGGTAGCCCCACAGCCAGCCCGCCACCGACCCCGCCCCCGAGCCCGGTGGCGGGCTCTCGGGGAAGACACCGGTGCCAGGAGCCCCTGCCTCCTGGCACGATGCCCTCCATGTGCCCACTGCCCTGCCCCGCAGGTCTCCGACGTCACCGCAACCGCCGCTTTCAACGCCGGGCGGCGAGACCGACACCCCGCAGCACGGCCCCGCTCCCCGCCCGCTCCGCGCAACGGCCGGGCGCCGGGCCGAGCCCGGCTCCTAGGATGTGGCCGTGCGGAACACCAAGGCGTTCAGGGAAGCCGTTGCCCAGACACTCGCGGAGCTGGCCCGCCAGGGGGTGACCCTCGCGCTGGCGACCGTTGAGGACACCATCGAGAAGCAGATCACCACCGTGTCCGAGCGGCTCGGCATCCAGACGCGCTCCGCCTGGCGCTACTTCGACGCCAAGATCACGGCCGACCACCTGGCGCAGAGCCTGTCCTCCTACGAGGACAGCAGCAACAAAGGTGTGGGGCAGGCCCCGATGCCGCCGATCGACAACCCCGAACTCGCCCTGATCCTCGCTGGTGTCCTGGACTCCCTGGCCCAGACCGGCGGCGACCTGTACGGCGTCATCGTCAACGTGGCCGTCAACGCCTGGATGGCCGGCCACATCCACGGCGAGGACGGTTGTACCGGGTGCGACGGCAGCCGCGGCCTGGCCGGGCCGCGGCTGGGAGGCCCGGATGCGCACCATCGCCGAGATGCAGCCGGACATCGTCAAGTGGTTCGATCGCCAGGTGTGGACCCGCGCCGTCAACGACACCGGCTTCACCGTCACCCGCCGCTGACACGGCCCACAACCCGGCCCCGGCCTGTTGTCCGGGCGCCGGAACGAACTTCATCCACCACACCGAGACCCGCTGGCACCCCGGAGGCAACCGGACCCGCGCCCGCGTCACCTGGGATCGGGCCGTCGAGGAGATGCGCACCACGATGCGCGGTCCCACCCAGGCCCTGGGCGCCCTGCGTAAGACGCAACTGGAGCACGGCCCGGTACTCCAGGCCCACGCCCAGGTGGCGCGCTGTCTGAACGCGACGCCGGTCAGGTCTTTCTGGCCCGCTGGGGGGACTTCACGGCGTTGCCGGAAACGCGCACACGGCACCGCACCGTCCTGGGCGGGCCCTTTGCCGCGCCGGCCGCAGGGCACATCCACTCCTGCTGGGTAACGTCGCCGGTTTTCCGGGCGGCCTGGTGTGGTGGGCTGCCATAGTGGGCCGAAAGGGTGGTGACCCGGTAGGGCGGCTGCCCGCCCCTGCCCCGGGCCCCGCACGCTGCGCGCCCCGGGCCCCGCGCGTGCCGGTGCGGCCGCCTTCCGGCTCCTGGCGCCCGGTGGTACTCGCCTCTTCGGTCGCCTCATGGCATCTGATCGCCTGCCTGCCTCGGAAAACATTACAGATTCCGCATGGGAAAAGGTCTGCTCAGCAAGGTTCTTGACGGGTCCATAGGCGAAAAACATTACGTATCGCTGCTACCGTTGCGTTACGGAGGTCGGTGAAGGGATGGGTATGTCGGCTGGCCGAGCGTCAGATACACGGAACCGGTGGCCTCTTGTGGGGGTGCACCAGGCACGCGGCGAGCTGGCGTCGCTGGTGGCGGCAGCCGGGCAGGGCCAAGGCACACGGATCGGGAAGGACGAGCCGGGCCGGTGCGCGGTCCTGGCGCCGCTGTCCTGGCTGGGGGAGGACCACCGGCGGCTGGTGCCCGCCCTGGCGCAGATCCCGGTCACCGCGGCCCGGGCCAAGCTCGGCGAGCTGGTCACCGCCGCCGCCTGCGGCGCCCCGCAGGTGCTGACCCGGCGCGGCGCTCCCGTGGCGGTGCTGATGGCCGACGTCCCCGCTCCCGCCGTCGCCGGTCCGGCCGGCGGGCAGCCCACGCGGGCGGGGACATCCGCGCGCCGTCGGCTGGCCGCCCTCGGCGAGACGCTGGGCGAGCTGGCGCCCCGGGCAGAGGCTCTGTCCTTTGGTCTGCCGCCCCTGGATGAGGCCGCCCGCGTCCTTGCCGCCGGATGTCTGGCGGTCGTGGCCGCCGCTCCGGGGGCCGGGGGGAGCCTGCTGGCCGTTGCCGCCGCCCGCGCCACCGCGCTTGGCCAGGGCAGGCCGGTCCTCTACGCCGCCTCCGGACCGGCCCGCCAGGATGTGGCCGCGCGGGTGGTGGCCGCCGAGACACAGGTGGACTACCAGCGGTTGCGCGCCGGGACGCTGCCCCCCGCCCAGCAGGTGGCAGTGCAGGAGGTGACCGCGCGCCTGGTGCGGGCCCCGCTGCACATCGACGACGGATCGGACCTGAGCGCCGAGGCGATCGCCGAGACCGCCCCGGACGTCGAAGACCTGGCGCTGGTGGTCGTTGACCGCCTCCACCACCAGCCGGTGGCGCACCTGCCGCTGTCCGGCCAGGCGCTGCCGGGCGCGGCCCGCACTCTGGCGGCGCTGGCCCGCCGCCTGCAGGTGCCGGTCCTGGCCGTGGTGGACACCGACGACCCGGCCACCGTCGCCGCCCTGGACGCGGACGTCACCATGGTGGTCACCCGCGACGGGGACCGGGCGCAGGCCACCGTCGGCGAACGCGACCTGGGCCCGCTGGTGTCGGTGCGGCTGGGCGCCGACTTCGCCCGGGCACGCTTCACCGCCCCGTCCAAGGACGCCCCCGCCGAGCCCGCCGCCCCGTCTCCCGTGTCGTCCGCGCCCGCCCACCCGGCACCGGCGGCCGAGCCTTCCACCGCCGCGCCCACTGCCCCGGCCACGCCTCCCGGGACCCCCACCGCTCCCGCATCCGGCGCCACCGCGGCTGCGGTGGGGGAGCCGCCCGCTGTAGCGGTGGCGCGCGGCCCGGTCGCTCCGTGCGCCGACTGCGGGGCCCCCACCCCCTACCGCATCGGCGGCCGCCCGGCGCACATGAGGGGTTTTTGCCGCACCACTGCCGAGACCGCCCCGGGCGCCGTGCCTGTGCCGGTCCCGGCGCCGCCCGCCGCGCCCGACTTTGCTGCGGCGCCTGAGGACCGGACTGCCCCGGCCACCGCCCCGGCCGAGAGGGAGAGGGAGCGGCCGGGGGCGTGGCCGGCGGGCACCGGCCGGCCCGCCCCCGGGTCACAGCCGCCTCCCGCCCTGCCCGCTGTGCCGGGGGCGCGAGCCGCCGAGGCCACCGGCCCGCACCCGCAGGGCGAGGAGGACATCGGCCAGGAGGACAGCAGCGAGGACGCCTTCGCCTGGGGGCCCTTCGCAGTCCTGGACGGGCACGGCACCGCTCACCTGGCCGACGGTGCGACCATGCCGTGCCCGGCCGCCACCATCCGCGAGCTGGCGCAGTGGGTGGCCGACCGGCCGCTGGGCAGCCGCCGCCTCAAGCCCCACGGCCGCGACGGTGACCCGCTGGTGGTGCTGATGCCCGAGGCCGCCGAGCGGCTGGGCCTGCCGGCCAGGGAGGACCCCGCCTTCCGGGCGCTGCCCGCCGACCATCCGGTGCTGGCCGACCTGGCCGCGCACGGCTGGGAGGTGCCCCAGCGCGGCGGGCGGCCCTGGTTCAGCGCCTGGGTGCGCGTCTTCCAGCGCGTGGAGCGTGGGCGCCGCTCGGTGCAGCTGGCCGTCCTGCCCTGGGGCGCGCTGTCCCCGTCGCTGGGCTGGCCGCTGCCGGTGGACAAGGACACCAAACGCCCGCTGTCCACCACCGCCGAGGTGGTGGCGTTCCTGAACGCCTACAGCCGGCGGGTGATGACCCCGGTCAGCTCCAGCGCGGCCACCGGCCAGGAGCTGATGGTCGCACTGCGCCCGCCCACCCGGGCCTGGCGCGAGCCGGGAGCACAGAAGACCGGCTCGGCCTGGGTGCCCGGCGCCCTGCACGTGCCCGTCGAGCCCGCCCCGTGCGAGGTGAACCGCGAACACCCCCTGGCCAAAGGGCGCGACCACACCGACCCCGCCCAGACCCTGATGGAAGAGGCCCTGCAGTGGTGGCGGATGCCCACCGACGCCGAACGCGCCTGGCCCCACGTCGTCGCCTTCGACGTCAACTGCGCCTTCGGCGCCGCCGCCAACAAACTGACCGTGGGCACCGGCGGCTGCTACCACCTGCCCCGCGCCCGCTTCGATGCCAAGCTCCCCGGCAGCTGGCTGTGCGACCTGTCCGGCATCGAGACCGACCCGCGCCTGCCCAGCCCCTTCACCCCCGACGGACGCCCTCCGGCCGGACCGGCCTGGTACGCCACCCCCACCCTCGCCTACGCCGTCGAACGGGGCTTTGCCCCACCACCGATGGAGGCGTGGGTGCGGCCCAACGACCGGCAGGCCGCCGCCCTCGGTATCGCCCCCGCCGACCTGTCCGCCCCCCTCGACGCCCAGGGCCGGCCCAAGACGCCCCCCGTGCCGCCGTTCGGCAACGGCCCCTACCTCACGGACTGGTACGAGCACCTGCGCGACGCCTACCTGGACACCTACGCCCGCCTCGGTATCACCCCCGGCCTGGAACCGCAGGAGTTCCTGGCGGCGATGGCCCGGCTGGGCGACGCGAAATTCCGTGCCCAGCACGCGGTGGAGCTGAGGGTCCTGCAGGCCATCAAGGCCACCTTCAAGGGCGCCATCGGCAAGCTCCGCGAGCGCCCCCACGACTTGGGGCGCCGCGGCGACCCGCACGCCCCCTGGCCCGCGCTGCAGCGCCCCACCTGGCGCCCCGACATCCGCGCCGCGGTCATCGCCCGCTCCCGCACCAACCTCCACCGCAAGATCACCGCGACCGCCGCCGCCACCGGCGCCTACCCGCTGGCGGTCTACGTCGACTGCGTCCTGTACGCCTCACCCACCCCCGACATCCAGTGGCTGACCGGCCACAAAGGCGGCTTCCGCCTGGGCCCCAACCCCGGGCTGGTCAAGCCCGAACCCTCCCACCCGATGGACTGGTACCTGGACCTGACCGCCCGGAAGGCCAACCCCGGCCGCTACATCAAGGGCGACGGCACCGACGCCGCCGCCACCGAAGGCGAGTAGACCCCCGTGCCCACTGCCCTCGACACCCTCAACGCCCTCACCGAAACCGTCCGCGCCGACCTGGCCGCCCAGGCCCGGCACACCCTGCCCGCGCGCCTTTCCACCCCCCGCGCCCAGATGGCCTACCTCCACCGCCGCCTGGGCCACAGCACCCGCGCGGCCGCCGCCCTGCTCGGCGTGCACCCCGAGACCGTGCGCCGCTACCTCAAAGGCCTGCGCAAGCACCCGCCCGCCGCCTTCGCCGCCCGCCTGGAGCAGCAGGTCCGCGCCCGCTACCGGCCCCGCACCACGCGCCGGCAGGCCGACGAGGCGATGACCGCCACCGGGCTGCGCGTCCACGTCACCGCCACCTTCGGCTTCGCTGGCCCCACCGGCAGCAGCGACGACCCCCGCGAACGCCAGCTCCACGCCGACCTCACCAGCGCCGGCACCCGCGCCCTGCTGGCGGCCCGGGACGCCGCCGACGAGGACGCCGCCCTGGCCGTCATCGCCCGCGCCATCGCCGAGGACTACTTCCAGTTCCGCGACAGCGCCATGGACGCCACCATCAACGACCTGGTCCACATCGGCTTCGAGCGGTAGCCGCCCGCCGCCGCCCCGCCCCCTTCGGGCCGCCGTTCCTTGTGGGAAGGATCCCCGCACCGTGACCCAGACCCAGCCCCAGCCCCAGGCCCGGGCCCCGCGCCGCAAGACCCTGCGCCCCCATCAGCGCACCGCCACCGCCGCCGGCGTCCACGCCCTGCGTAACGGCGGCCGCGCCACCGTCGTGCTGCCCTGCGGCACCGGTAAAACCCTCATCGCCGCCCGCATCCGCGAGGACCTGGCCGGCTCCCGCCGCGCCCGCCGCTGCCTGGTCCTGGTACCCACCCTGGACCTGCTCGCCCAGACCGCCGCAGCCTTCCAGGCCGACAGCGACCACCTGGGCGCGGTGGTGGCCGTGTGCAGCCCGCTGAAGGCCCTGGACGACCTCGGCGTGCCCCAGACCACCAGCGCCACCGGCCTCGCCGCCGCCCTGGAGGGCCGCACCCACTACACCGTCTTCGCCACCTACGCCTCCCTGGCGGCCGGCGACCAGATCCGCGGCGCGGTCACCACCGCCCACCAGCGCGGCCTGATCTCGGCCTGGGACCTGGTCATCTGCGACGAGGCTCACCGAACCTCCGGCAGCCTCAACAAGGCCTGGACGGCCGTCCACCACGACCACGCCGTCCCCGCTGACCGCCGCCTCTACCTCACCGCCACCCCCCGCATCTGGACCACCGACCCCCACTACGCCGAAACCCTCACCGACGCAGACGGCGACCTCTACCTCGCCGCCTCCATGGACGACGAGGACACTTTCGGGCAAACCGTGTACTCGATGCAGCTCAGCCAGGCCATCGCCGAAGGCCTCGCCCGCGACTACCGCATCGTGCTGGTCGCCGTGGACCACCCCACCCTGCGCACCCAACTGCGCCGCACCCGCAACGCCACCCGCCACGACACCGTCGCCCTCACCAGCCTGGCCACCGCCGTCCTCAAAACCTGCGCCACCCACGCCGTGCGCCGCATGCTCACCTTCCACAGAGCCGTCGCCGACGCCCAGGCCTTCACCGACACCCTCACCACCACCGCCGCAGCCCTCGACGGCGAAACCGCCGACACCCCCGCCGGCCCCGCCCCCCTGCGCCCGGCCAACCTGTGGGCCCGCACCATCCACCAGAACAGCCCCGACCGCCACGAGAGCCTGGAGACCTTCCGCTCCCCCCAGCCCCACCACAACGGCCACCCCGCCGACCTGGCCGTCCTGTCCAACGTCCGCCTGCTGGCCGAAGGCATGGACATCGACACCGTCGACGCCCTGTGCTTCGCCTCCCCCAAAGCAAGCGTCACCGACATCGTCCAAGCCCTCGGCCGCGCCCTGCGCCTGCACCCCCACCACGACGACAAGGCCACCTTGCTCGTCCCCCTCTACCTCGCCCCCGGCGAAGACCCCGCCGACCTGCTCAACACCAGCGCCTACCAGCCCCTGTACGACATCCTCCTGGCCCTGCGCGCCCACGACCTGCGCATCAGCGACCGCCTCCCCGCCACCGACCTCACCGCCCCCGCAAACGCCACCACAAGCCCCCCCGACACCAGCGCCCAGGCCGCCGAACCGACCGTCGAACTCGACCCGACCGCCCCCACCCCACCCCCCCTCACCCCCACCCCCGACACCAGCCCGCCCGAGATCGTCGGACCCGACGGAACCACCCTCACCCCCCGCCAGGTCGCCGCCGTCCTCAGCCTCCACACCCTCCACCCCCAAGGCGCCACCACCACCTGGATGACCAGCGCCCTCCAAGCCCTGACCTACCACGACGAACACGGCCACCTCGCCGTCACCCGCGCCCAGGCCGCCACCCTGCCCACCGACCCCCACCGCGTCGACCTCTACACCTGGCTCGCCAACCAGCGCACCGCCCGCCGCCGCGGCGAACTCCACCCCTGGCAGATCAGCCTCCTGGACAACCTCGGCATGCAGTGGGACCCCCGCCTCCACGACCGCGACACCTTCCTCACCCACGCCGAGGAATGCGCCCGCCAACACGGCGGCCTCGCCGTCACCTCCGGCCACCAAGCACAGGACGGCTACAAACTCGGCCGCGCCCTGGCCAATTGGCGCACCCGCGCCGCCACCGGCAAAGCCCACCCCGACACCCTCGCCGAACTGGCCCGCATCGACCCCTACTGGAACCCACCCTGGGACTTCGCCTGGCAGCGCTACTACCAGCAAGCCCGCCACCGCCACACCCAAGGCCAGCCCCTGGCCCAGCCCGGCGACGGCCGCGCCTACCGCACCTGGCTGAAGAACCCCGGCCAGGGCCTCGACATCCAGCGCCGCGAGATGCTGGCCGCCATCGGCCTGCACCCCCAGCCCACAGTCGACGCCGACCGCTGACGAGCACGCTGCCCTGGCATGATCCTCGGCCCGAGCCCTTTACTCGGGCAGCTCGCGGTCGCTGGCGGCGTCCAGGACGCGGCGGATCCTCTTCGGGTCGGCCTGGTGCCGACGGGCGATGGCCTTGACGGTGGCGCCCTTGCCGAACGCCTTCACCACGTCGGCGGCCTGGTCCTCGCTCAGCGCGGCGGGGCGGCCGAGCGTCTTGCCGGAGGCTTCGGCGGCGGCGCCTTCGCGGGTGTTCTCCTAGATCATGTCGCGCTGGAACTCCAGCACGGTGGCGAGCACGTTCACCATCATCTTGGTGCCAGGGTCGTCGGAGGCGAGGTCGATGCCGGACAGCAGCCCGGACTCGACCCGCAGGTGCAGGCCGCGGCGGATCAGCACCGGCCGCAGGGCGAGGCTGTCCGCCACGGAGCGGAAGAGCCGGGCGGCGTCGGCGATGTGGATGGTGTTGCCGACGGCGGCCTCGTTCAGCGGCCGGGTGAAGCCAGCGCGGTCGAGCGAGAGCTGCCGGGTGGAGGTGGCGGGGTCCTCGTAGACGGGGGCGCCAGCGGCCAGCAGCGGGGCCAGGGCGTGGCGCTGGCGGGCGTCGGTCGCTTGTCGATGGAGTGCCCCAGGTAGAGCCGGTCGGCCATGTGCTCTTTGCCTTCCCCGGGTGGGCCGGGCAAGCCCGGCGGTGTCCACCGACCACCCTAGAGGGGGCGGAATGGGGAGGCGGAACAACGGACCGGATTCGATTGGATCGGCGGCCGGTTCCCGCAGGTCGGCGGGCCGAGCCGATTGGATCTGCGACCGGGGGCGGAATCGACCGATGCCGCCCCCAATGTTGAAAGGGCCCCTTCGTCGGAGCGGCCTGGTGGGGCTGCCTCCTCCGGGCAGGCAGCCCCACCAGGACATTCAGCGCAACCGGCGGCGCCCCTGCCGGGAACCACACCGCCTGGCGCGCCAGGCGCTCCATGCCCAGCCCGCCAAGGCGACGGCGGCAACACCCCCAGCCACGGCCAATACCCAAGACCAGCCGACCAGAAAGCCCGCTGCGAGCACACAATCGAGCACGAGCAGAGCCACCAGCCAGCCGGAACCGGAACCGGAACCGGAACCGAAACCGAAACCGGAACCGTGGCACGGGACGCCCATGTCCCGGCCCGCCGGATAGGTGCTGTCACCGCAGCTAACGGTGGCGACGAAGTAGCCCCGCGCATTGAGAGCGTGGACACGAGCGGTGGCCGGGCAGCAGCCGAGCTGTTCGGCGATCTCGTTGAAGCCCCACTCCTCGATGTAGCGCAGATAGGCAACTTCCTGACGGCGCTGTTGTGGCATCAGCTGGATGAGTTCGACGATCTCCCGGGCAGCGACGAGATCCTCGGTGCTGGCAGACGGAGCGATGGTGCTCCAGCCGACGGTCCCCTGCTCGGTGTGGTCCGCCGGATCCCCATCGGCCCGCAGGGCGGCTGTGGAGATACAGCGGGCGAGGCGGCGCCGGGCGACGGTGTAGAGCCAGGCACGGGGAACCCTGATGCTGTCCCAGACACACAGGGCCTGCTCGAAGGTGTCCTGAACGAGCGCCTCGACGTCAACGTCCTGCTCGGACAGCCCCCAAGCCCTGGCCCGCTGACGGGCCGCCAGAACCAGCGGACGGTAGTACAGCTCGTAGGCCGCTTCGAACGGCATCGTGGCCGTGGCGCCGCACTCGGCGCAGCAATTCTCCTTGGTCACTGCGCGCCGCCGGCGGGCTTGTTGTCCTGGCCTCGCGCGGCGGCCTGAGCCCGGGCCAGCTCGGCGCGGGCGCGCAGCAGCAGGCTCTGGGCGAGAGCGTCGGCGACCTTCAGCACCGCAAGCACGGTGCCGAGCAGCATCAGGGTCACGGGGTCCATCATGGCGGCGTACCTTCCAGCGCGTCCCGCCCTCGGCGGATCCCGGGAGGGGCACCTTGGCGGCTACCAGTTGGTGGCGAGTGCGCGCCCCGGCGTTTACCGTCCAGTCCAATATTTTTTCGAGAGCCGGACCCCTCCGGCTGTGGGCCGCGCGGTGCGCGGAATCGGGCTGGTCAGTCCTCGGGATCTTCGTCGTGGTCAGCCTCCGCCGGGTCGCGCAGGGGCCGATTCGCCCCGTCGGCCGGGCCGGAGCTACGGAAGCTGTAGCGGCCCAGGACGTTCAGGTTGGCGTGCTTGAGCGGGGAGAGCCGGGCGATGTCCTCGTCCAGGACGTCGTGCTCGCGCTGGTCGGCGGGCAGGGCTCGGAGCTGTTCGACGGCGGCGTCCAGGTAGAGGGTGCTCCACAGCACCGCGGCGTTCAGCACCAGGCCGAGCGCGCCAAGCTGGTTCTCCTAGCCGGCGAGGTACGCCTGCATGATCTGCCCGCGCTTGCCGTGGCAGATGTCGCGGGCGAGGCTTGTGCCGCGACTCTTGGACGGTGAGCTGGCGGTTCATCTGGCGCTGGTAGGTGTCGTCCACCGGGTCGACCACAGCACTGGAGGTAGTGGCGCTCCTGGATACGAGCGACTCCGACGAGGACATCAGCACGCACCCGGCCTGAAAGCTGTCGGGGAACCCCAAAGAGAGCATGACAGGCTTCCCCGATACACACGCAGGAGCTATCCGGTTCAGGTCAGGGGGCTCCGGGTAGCCGTCCAAGCCGAGCGGCACCGGGGCCAGCGGCCGGTCATTGCCTCCCCGGCGGCAGATGCGGTAGTGCTCGCCGTCGGCCGGGCGGAGCACCACGTGGTACCCGGCATCGAGCGCGGCCAGGGCAGCGTGGCCGTCCTCGGCGGTGACGCGGGTGTGGAAGACGATCACGGGGCCGATGTCCAGGCCGCGCCCGGCCACCGCCACTAGGTACTCGCCGGTGACCACGCGGATCGACCGCGGCTCGCCGCCGAGCAGGGACCGCAGATCAGGGCCGTCTTCTCCGCTGAGGGTGATGGTCAGGGTGCGGGCGAAGGGCAGGGCCACGCAGTGCCCCTCGATGACCAGCCGCGCGGCGCGCACAGTGACCCGCTCAGCTGCCGATATCTCCTCGGGCAGGGGGAAGTACTGCTCGCAGTGCCGCTGGAGCACCTCCATGTCCTGCGCGTACAGCCGCAGCTGCTCCACCTGCTCCACCTGCGCCACCGCGGCGGCGTCCTGGCCGGGGGACAGGTACCCGGACACCGCGGTCCTCCCCTCGGCCCGGACGGCGAATGCGCCTCCGGCCAGCACCCGCCGGTACAGCCCCAGCAGCTTCAGGGCCCCGGCCGGATCGGCTCCGGCCAGACCACCGGAGAAGACCATCTGCATCGCCGCCCCCTCGTAGGGCAACAGCAGCCGCAACCGGCCCCCGCACAGGTCCACCTCCACCGAGCGGCCGATGCTGCCCGCCCCCAACTCGCCCAGCCGCCCGGCGTAGGAGGCCGTCACCTCCCGCTCCTCGTTCAAGAAGACCACCTCGGCCGCCGCCCCCGCCCCCGGCGCCGGCCCGGCCGGCTGCCAGGCCACCGTGACGTTGGTGAGCCGATCGGCCAGCCAGTCGGGCCCGCTGATCGTCAGCGACTCCACCGCCTCCGGCGGCAGCACGACCTCCTCAGCGACGCCGAACCCCAGCGAGCGGGTCACCGCAGAGGACAGCGCCGCATCCAACCCGCCTTCGCGGCCCGCCAGGTGGATGCTGACCGGGCTCGCCTCCTGGGCGCGCGGATGCTTGGCCCGCAGCGTACGCACCACCGCATTTCCCCGCCGGGAGAAGTCCATCGTCCAGTGCGGATCGAGGGTGTCGACCTGGGACCCCAGCGCCGCGATCCGCTCACCCACATCCCGTGCCCCACCCAGCAGCACTGCCTTCTCCTGGTTGAAAATTTTGGCCGCCTCCAGCACCTGGTCGTCACGGGTAAAGTACGCCACCAGGTCCGGGCGGAGGGCCAGCTCGCCGTCCAGCCGGGGCCGGTCCATGACCGTGACCCTCACCGCCCGCCTGGCCGCCAGCTTCTGGACGAAGGCCCGCTCCCCAGGGCTCACCTTGCTCGGCACCACCAGCACCCACTCGTGCGGGGTGTGCTTCATCGCCCGCTCGAACGACTTGCGGATCGACTTCTGCCGCCCCTTGAAGGAGGCGGTGGGGAAGCCGTCGCAGTAGTACTTCAGCTGGAAGATCAGCACCCGACCGTCACGAGTGGTGACCTTGATGTCGATGCCGCCGTCCCCGCCGCGCCCGTCGACGACCTCCACCGTGGCGGTGGCACCGTACAGCCGGTCCACCAGCGCCTCCACCACCCGGTCGAACCGCTCCTGCCCGAGCCGCTCCCACTCCACCGCCACCCCACTGCCCGGCCATCTTCGCACCTGGCACCGACAGCACCGGCCCGCGCCGCCCGCCGACTGTGGGTCGACCCGGCCTCGCCGGGGCCGGCACGACCGCCGCTTGCGCCCCGCCACCGCCCCAGCGCA
This sequence comes from Streptomyces carminius, assembly GCF_002794255.1. Taxonomy (GTDB): domain Bacteria; phylum Actinomycetota; class Actinomycetes; order Streptomycetales; family Streptomycetaceae; genus Streptomyces; species Streptomyces carminius. Next base: position 8,639 of record NZ_PGGW01000033.1, on the reverse strand, counting down.
CCCCCAGGGCTCCTCAAAGCGATGCCGACAGGGGAAGGTGCCTTGGATGTGGGTGCGCATGGCCTGCAGCCGGGAGAGCAGCCCGGCCTGCTGCTCGTCCATCACGTACGGGACCGGCCGGGGCGAACGCGTCGGCTTGACGGTATTGGCCATGCCCAAGGCCCACATCAAGCACCGCTCCGGCCAGTTCCCCGAGACCCACGCACGCCTGGTCGCCGCGCTGTTCGACGGCGACTGGACGGCCGAGGGCGCTGTCCCGGCCGTCCTCACGTGGGCGGTTGCCGCACTTCGCCCACTGCAGGAGATCGGATAGGGATACGGGAAACCCCAGTGCGCAACCAGAACGGCTGAGATCATGGCAAGAGGAGCGAAGCAAGCTCAGGGCGCGGCAAGGGGACGGGGATGGACGACATCAGGACGGTGCACGCGGTCGTGATCGACCACAAGGCGGTCCTGCGCTCGCCCGGGCACGCCCATGACGGGATCGCCGACTTCCTCCGATGGCTCGACGAACGCGACATCTCCTTCGTGCTGCTCACAACCGACCCAGTTGACGCCGAGGCCGCCCTGGCGGCTGCCGGCCTGCCCGCGCCCGCTCTCCACCTGTCCCGCGACGACATCCCCGGCACGCCGAACCGCGGCAGCGGTGCCTGGCTGAAGGAGGTCGCCGACCGCCTCGAGCTGCGCGCCAATCAGACCGTCTTCGTCGGCACCTCGGAGTGGGACTGGCGCACCGGTATCAACGCCGGTGTCGTCTATATCCACGCCCGCTGGGCCAACCATGTCCGCAACAACAAGGGCATGATCACCCTGTCGGCCGGCGAGCCCGCGCACGTCGGAGAGCTCCTGGAGCACTTCTTCCTGGAAGAGCCACGGTGGGCCTTCGCCCGTGACGACGCCCGCGACTTCAAGATCCGCTCGCTGTTGCCCCCCAACGTGCGTTTTCCCGGGAACAACGGCACTTTCACGCTCCAAGACATCTTTACCCGGGGCGAGACTGTCCCGGTCGGCGACCAGGACGCCCGCGACATCCTCATGCTGTGCCTGCTGTCCTCCGCCTACCTCGACGGCACGCTGCCCCATCGCAGCCTCTTCTGCGTCTACCCCAGCAGCTCGCCGGGCCGGGTCAGCGCACAGCTCGCCGGGTTCCTCACCGGCGCCAAAGTGATGGTTGGTTCCTACTACAGGGAGGACCTCCTCGAGCGCGTCACCCAGGCCCCGGACACCAGCCTGGAGCGAGTGAAGAGGAACAGGGGTCAGATGAGCACGGCGGACATCTCCATCGCCGCTCAGGCCCGCACTGTCCGGGTCAACCCCAGGTACCGGGGGAGACTGACGGGAAAAACCGTGATCGTCTTCGACGACTTCACCACCGAGGGCACGTCCATCGAATGGGCGCGCATCCTCCTGAGCAAAGCCGGAGCAGCGCAGGTCATCGCCCTGACAGTAGGCAAGTACGGCTCCCGCCATACCAACTACGGGCTGCGCCTCGGCACCTGGAGGGACAGTACCTCCCGTCACCCGAGCATCACGATCGACCCGTACACGGTCAGCAACCTCACGGCCACCGACTTCGTGTCCGCGGTCTTCCCAGGAACCTACGGCCCGGGCCCGGAGCATTCCCTGACGGCCACCATGGCCCACTTCGCAACCGCCGCACAGAACACCGGCTGAGCTTGCCCCTCGTCCGGTATTCCGGCTCGGGCCGACCCTTCCTGCCCGTACGGGGTCCGCGTACGCCATGATGGAAGTGGCCCAAGCGCACCGCTTCATCCTTCGAACATCCCGGGGCCACGAGTAGAAGGACACACCCGATGGACCTCGACGTCACCGCTGACCAGCACGATCTGCTGACCCTGTGCGCGCTGCGCGCCGGCGACGCCACCCTCGACTGGAGCCTGCTCGCCCGCAGCGCCCAGCGCCCCGAGGGCCTGGCCGCCCTCCTGGACGGACAGCTGCGCGAGGATTCCCGTGCCGCGACCAAGAACCGCCCCCTGCTGCAGCAGGCTCTCGCCGCGGGTCTGGACGACGCCCGCGCCCGCGTCGACAAAGAGCTGGCCGAGGCCGGCAAGGCCGGCGCGCGCCTGGTCACCGTCCTCGACGAGGACTACCCGGCGAACCTGCGTGTGATCGGCAACCTGCCGCCTTTTCTCTTCTACCGTGGCCAACTCGATCAGCGCGACGCCCGTTCCATCGCCGTCGTCGGTACCCGTCAGGCATCCGAGGACGGCCTGAAGCGGGCCGCCCGGATGGCCCGCGAGCTCGTCGAACACGATGTCGTGATCGCCAGCGGTCTCGCCAGGGGCATCGACGCCGCCGCCCACCAGGCCACCCTCACCGCCGGTGGCCGGACCTTCGCCGTCATGGGCACCGGCATCGCCGCTCCCGTCTACCCGGCGGAGAACCGTCCGCTCGCGAAGGCGATCCTTGCCTCCGGCGGCGCGCTGCTGAGCCAGTTCTGGCCCACCAGCGGCCCCGCCAGGTACACCTTCCCGCGCCGCAACGTCGTCACCTCCGGCACGACCCTGGGCAGCGTCGTCATCGAAGCCTCGAGTACCTCCGGCGCCAAGATGCAGGCCCGCCTGGCCGCCGAACACGGCAAGCTCGTCTTCCTGATCAAATCCCTCACCGACACCCAGCCCTGGGCCAAGAAGATGTTGGACGAGCACCGGGCGATCCAGGTCACCGCCTCCAGCGACATCACCGACCGCCTCGGCCGCGCCGCCGACATCGAGCGTGCCGCCCGGCAGCGTCAGCAGCTCGCCCTGGCCGGCCTGTGACGACCGGTCTCCCCGACCCTGCAGGCTTCCCCGACTGCCCCGTTTGCGCCTACGCCGTCACCGGCACCGCCCGCCTGTGCTCCGACTGCGCCGGAGGCACCCTCCAGCCCGTCTCCGACAGTCGCTGTCCGGTCTGCTCCCAGGCCGTCGCGCCCGGCCGCACCTGTACGAACCGCCTGTGCAGCATGCCCGTGGCGCAGCGGGGGTTCTCCCGCGTCGACGCCGTGGCCATGTACTCCGGAGCCCTCCGAGACAAGATCCACAAGCTCAAGTACGACGGCGCGTACGGCTGGGCGATGATCTTCGGCCGGCTCCTCGTCGGCTGGATGGACAGCCACCCCGAACAGATGCGCGGAGTGGACCACGTCGTCGGCAACCCCACCCACCGGGGGCGGCAGCCGATCCAGCACATCGAGGCAATTATGGACGCCGCCTACACCGAGGACGTCACCCGCGCCTTCCCACTCAGCCCTCCGGGCGCGCACCGCCTGGTCAAGGAGACCGAGACACCCCGCTCCGCCAACCGGAGCCTGGAGGACAAACGCGCCGTCGCGGCCGCACACGCCGCCGTCCTGAGATGGACAGGGGACACCGGTGACATCACGGGTGCCACCATCTTGCTGGTCGACGACGTCTTCACCAGCGGATCGCAGCTTCAGCACGTCGCACTCCGGCTCCGGGCAGCCGGTGCCGCCGATATCCGCGGACTTGTCCTCGCCCGCGTTCCCTGGAGCGGATGACCCCGGCCGAGCAGTTCGCCGCGTTATCTTCTTCGCGGTCCTGCAAGAGGGCCGCTGGCCTCCGGGCCCGGCATGACTGTTGCCCCCTGTCGAACCGATGACCTGGGGGGTGGCGTCACCGGGCCCGAGGGGTGCCGTCACAGACGCTGGTCAGAGGTCCGACCACCGCCCGGCCGGGCGCAATGCCCGGCCGTTCGCGGGCGGCAGGTCTGCATAACGTGGATGCGCGCGAACGGCCCCGATCTCAAGGCCGGCACGCATCGACGCAGGGGGGCACGGTGATCAGCATCGACGGGGTGGGCGTCTTCCTGGGCCTGGACGTCGGCAAGCACACGCATCACGGCCACGGACTGACCCCGGCCGGGAAGAAGGTCTTCGACAAGCTCAAGGCCAAGTTCGGCATGGTTCTCCTGGTGGTCGTGGACCAGCCCGCCTCCATCGGCGCTCTCCCGCTCACCGTCGCCCGCGACGTCGGCTGCCAGGTCGCCTACCTGCCCGGGCTCGCGATGCGCAGGATCGCCGACCTCTACCCTGGCGAGGCCAAGACCGACGCGAAGGACGCGGCCGTGATCGCGGACGCCGCCCGCACCATGCCCCACGCCCTGCGCACCCTCGATCTGGCCGACGAGGTCATCGCGGAGCTCACCATGCTGGTCGGCTTCGGCCAGGACCTCGCCGCAGAGGCCAACCGCACCTCCAACCGCATCCGCGGCCTGCTCACCCAGTTCCACCCCAGCCTGGAACGCGTCCTGGGCCCGCGCCTGGACCACCCGGCAGTGACCTGGTTGCTGGAGCGCTACGGGTCCCCGGCCGCTCTGCGCAAGGCCGGCCACCGCAGGCTCGTCGAGGTCGTCCGCCCCAGAGCACCGCGCATGGCCGTCCGGCTGGTCGATGACATCTTCGCCGCGCTCGACGAGCAGAGCGTCGTGGTTCCCGGCACCAACACCTTGGACGTGATCGTCCCCTCACTGGCGAAGTCGCTGGCCGCCGTCCACGAACAACGCCGGGCACTGGAGGCCCGGATCGAGGCCCTGCTGGAGGCCCGCCCTCTTTCCCCGGTCCTGACCTCGATGCCCGGCATCGGCGTCAGGACCGCCGCAGTCCTCCTGGTCACCGTCGGCGACGGCAGCAGCTTCCCCACCGCCGCCCACCTGGCCTCCTACGCAGGCCTCGCCCCGACCACCCGCCAGTCGGGAACCTCGATCCACGGTGAACACGCCCCAGAGGCGGGAACCGGCAACTCAAACGGGCGATGTTCCTCTCCGCGTTCGCGGCCCTCCACGATCCCGCCTCCCGCGGCTACTACGACCGTTGCCGAGCCCGCGGTAAAACCCACACCCAGGCCCTCCTCCGCCTCGCCCGCCACCGCATCAGCGTCCTGTTCGCCATGCTCCGCGACGGAACCTTCTACGAACCAAGAAGCCCTCGACTCGCTTGACGAAGGACATAGAGGCACCCCCCTACACCATCGCCATCGACCCGGCCGACTTCGCCTACGACCCCCAGCGGCAGGTCAACGTGATGGCGGACGGCCGCCTGTGGGCCCACACCCCCCTGGCCGCCTCCAGCACCGGCACCAACAACGACTCCAACGGGCCGGCGGATGAGACCTCCGACCCCTACGCCTTCCCCGCCGACCGCATCCCCGCCCCCTGATGCCCGCACCGCGCGGACACGTCCTGGTGGTCGCCGAGGAACTGGATGCCAGCGCCGACCTGGTCGTCCAGGCCCTCACCGACCGGAAGGTGCCGGTACTGCGGTTCGACCTCGCCGACTTCCCCCAGCACATCACGCTCGCCGCCGAGCACGACGACGGCACACCCGGCTGGCGCGGCGAGCTGGACACCGGCGCCCGCGCGGCACGCCTGGAGGCGGTCCGGGCCGTCTACTACCGGCGGCCCGGACCGCCCCGCATCTCCCCGGACGTCGCCGAGGACTACCAGGCCTGGGCACAAGCCCAGGCCCTGGTCGGCATGACCCAGCTCCTGTCCTGCCTGCCGGTGACCTGGCTGCACCACCCGGACATCTACCGGGCCGCCGCCCACAAACCCGCCCAGCTCACCGCCGCCACCAACGCCGGGCTGACCGTGCCCCGCACCCTGATCACCAACCGCCTCGCCCACGCCCGCCGATGGGCCCAGAGGACCGGCAGCCCGCTGGTGTGCAAGCCCATCGCCATCGCCCCCCTTACCCGCCCCGGCCAGGACCCGCTGATGCTGCCCACCCGCCGCGTGGACCCCGCAGAGCTCGACGAGTCCCTGGAGACCACCGCGCACCTGCTCCAAGAATGGATCCCCAAGGCCTACGAAGTCCGCCTGACCGTCGTCGGCCAGGCGATGTTCCCCGTCGCCATCCACGCCCACAGCGACGCCGCCCACATCGACTGGCGCGCCGACTACGACGCCCTGACCTACGAACCCGTGCCCATCCCCGACCACGTCGCCCAGGCGGTGCGCCGCTTCATGGCCCACTACCGCCTGAACTACGGCGCCTTCGACTTCGCCGTCACCCCCGCCGGCCGCTGGGTGTTCTTCGAATGCAACCCCGCCGGGCAGTGGCAGTTCGTCGCCACCACCAAACTGCCCATCGCCGAGGCCCACGCCGACCTCCTGCAAGGAGCCACCACATGACCACCCCCGCCCCCACCGCCACCGACCCCGCACGCGGGATGCGCACCGCCCTGGCCCACCAGCTCACCGACCCCGCCGACCCCTGGCGCCCGGCCCTCGAACAGGTGCCCCGCCACCTGTTCGTGCCCTCCTTCCTCGAACAGGACAACAACCACCGCTGGAGGACCGTCACCGCCGACACCCCCGACTACTGGCAGACCCTCTACTCCGACCGGGCACTGACCACCCAGCTCACCGACGGCACCCCCACCTCCTCCTCCAGCCAGCCGAGCCTGATGCTGGACATGCTCCACGCCCTGGACATCACCGACGGGCACCGGGTCCTGGAGATCGGCACCGGCACCGGCTACAACGCCGCCCTCCTCGCCTGCCGGCTCGGCCACGACCGAGTGACCACCGTGGACGTCGACCCTGACCTGACCCGCACCGCGGCCGCACGCCTGGCCCAGGCCGGCTACCTCCCGGCCGTACACACCGGCGACGGCGCAGCCGGCGCCCCCCACCGGGCCCCCTACGACCGCATCATCGCCACCTGCGCCATGACCTCCATCCCCCCGGCCTGGATCGAGCAGGCCACCAACCAAGCGATCATCGTGACCCCCATCGGCTGGGGCATCGCCCGCCTGACCGTCCACCACGACCGCGCCGAGGGCCGCTTCCTCCCCGGCGAGGCATACTTCATGCCCCGCCGCACCCCCTCCACCCCACCCGACTTCGCCGCCCTGCACCACACCGCACCCCGCCCCACCCCCTCCACCGCACCCCTCGGCGCGCTCCAGACGCTCCGGTTCCCGCTGTCTCTGACCATCCCGGGCCACCAGTGGTGCACCTGGACCAACGACGACACCAAGGCGGTCAAGGCCCTGGGCCTGTGGACCCCCGACGGATCGACCGCCCACATCCACGCCGACGGCACCGTCCGCCAGACTGGCCCCCGCCGCCTGTGGAACCTGGTAGAGGAACTGCACGAGCAGTTCTCCGGCACGGCCCCGGCCCGCGAGGAATTCGGCATCACCGCCACCCCCCACCGCCAGTGGGCATGGCTGGACGACCCCCACGGGCCCGGCTGGGACCTGCCCTCCACCACCACGACCTGACCCCCGCAGCGCCCCCGCCCCCGACCGCACCGCTCACCCGCCAACCCTGCCGCAGCCCCGGAACCGCCGCGATGCCTCCGGACCAACACGCCACGGCAGCCGGCCGCACCCGCCACAATGCCCACCGTGAACTCCACAGTGATTGTGGCGATCGCCGGCATCGCCGGTACCGCCATTGCTGCCGGGCTGGGCATGGCCGACATGATCCGCGCCGCGAACATCAACGCCCGCGCCCAGCACCACGCCCAGCACCACGCCCAGCACCACGCCCAGCACCACGCCCAGCACCACGCCCAGCACCACGCCCAGCACCACGCCCAGCACCACGCCCAGCACCACGCCCAGCACCACGCCCAGCACCACGCCCAGCACCACGCCCAGCACCACGCCCAGCACCACGCCCAGCACCACGCCCAGGACCAGCAGTCCCGCCGCCAGGCCTACGCCGCGTGCGCCTCCGCCCTCATGGCCCGGTACGACGCCGTCGAGTCCCTAATGCGCACCCTCCGCGCCCGCGACGAGGCCCACCCGGACACCCGGGTCGAGCTCCGCTACTTCGCGGGCGACTACGCCTCGCACCTCCAAGAACTGACCGCCGGACACACCGCACTGATGGAGAAAATCGGCGCCGTCACCGTCGAGGGCCCCCGTCTCGTCGCCGCCAGCGCCGAGACCGCGGCCAGGGAACTCCATCACTGGATCAGACGCCTTCAGAACTGGACCGACCACGACGACCCGGCCGCCGTCGCGGAGGACCAGTACCGCTACGCCCTCGATGACCAGCAGCACACCGGGGAGGCCATCGAGCGCTTCACCGCACTGAGCCGCCGCGTCCTGCACCCCACAGACGACCGAATGCCCCGCCGCACCCCGCTCCAGGCGATCAGCGGCTGGCTGTGGGACTGGTCCGAACGCCGCCGCACCCGCCCTCTGTACGCGGACGACGAGAACTGACCAACCAGTCCAGCCACCACCGCATCCGCACACCGACAGGTGCCTCCACCATGCTGGCTCAGCGGACCGACACTCCGCTCCGAGGCGCCAACCCGCCTCGGAGGAACGACCCCTCCCACAAGATCCCCAACGCCTACCCCCTCACTCTCAGGAAAAAATCCAAAACGACACCCCACCACAGCCGCTGACACCCAGTCAGCAAGAACAACCCCCGACGCCCCGCCACCCTCCGAACCACACCCGTCCCCACCCCTCCAGCCTGCCGATCAGTGACGCGAACCCCCACCCAGAGAACCCCGCCCAACAACCCGAAACCTCACACCACATCAGGCGCGCCCCGGCGCGCAGCGCAGAACCCCCGGACGCAGTCCGGCCTTCTTTCAGCCGGGACGCAGTCCCGGCAACGGCGCGGCGCAGCCGCGCCGCATTGGCGAGGGA
>NZ_PGGW01000032.1 GCF_002794255.1 Streptomyces carminius | reverse complement strand
TGGTCTGCCGGGTGGGCGGCGCTGTGCCTCGGGCACACGACCGTGCCGGTTCACGGCGTGTCGGACGCCAGTCCGACCCGGTAGGCGAGGACGACGGCCTGGACGCGGTCGCGCAGGCCGAGTTTCGCCAGGATGCGCGACACATAGGTCTTGACGGTCTCGGGCGTGATGAACATCGCCGCGGCGATCTCCGCGTTCGACAGCCCCTCGGCGATCAGCCGGAGCACTTCCAGCTCGCGGGGGGTCAGTGCGCGCACGATGTCCTGCCTGGCCGGCCGGGAGGTGTCGGCCGGTCGCAGATGCTGGGCGAAGTGGCCGATGAGGTGGCGGGTGACGGCGGGTGCCAGTAGGGCCTCGCCCCGGGCGACGGTGCGGATGCCGCCCACCAGTTCCGCCGGGGGCGCGTCCTTGAGGAGGAAGCCGCTCGCTCCGGCGCGCAGCGCGTCGTAGACGTAGGCGTCGACGTTGAAGGTGGTGACGACCAGGACCTTCGGCGCGTCCTCGGTGTCGGGGCCGGCCAGTTGCCGTGTCGCCTCGATGCCGTCGAGCAGGGGCATCCGGATGTCCATCACGACCACGTCGGGGCGCAGCCGCCGCGCGGCCTGGACCGCCTCGTGGCCGTTCTCGGCCTCCCCGACGACCTCCATGTCGGGCTGCGCGGAGAAGATGGTGACGTAGCCGGTCCGCACCAGCGCCTGGTCGTCGCAGACGAGCACACTGATCGGTGGCGGCGCGTCGTTCACTGGGGTCACTCCTGAAGGGGCCTGGACGGAATCGTGGCGCGGACCTCGAACCCGCCCTCGGGCCGGGGACCGGCCTCCAGTTCACCATCGAGCATCCGCACCCGTGCACGCAGCCCCGCCAGTCCTCGTCCGCCCGCGGGGCCCGGCTTCCGCGTGACCGGTGCGGCGACCGGTCCGTCGGTGGTCACCTCGATCTCGATGTGCTCGGCACCGTGCCGGAGCAGGACCCGTGCCGGCTTGCCTGCCGCGTACTTCATGGCGTTGGTGAGCGCCTCCTGCACCACCCGGTACGCGGCCAGTTCCACGTCCACGCTCCGCGGCCGCCGCTCACCCTGCTCGCTGAACCCGACCGGCTGGCCCGACCTGCGGGCCTGCTCGACCAGGTCCCCCACCCGCCCCAGGGTGGGTGCCCGGCCCGCGCGCGCCGGGTCCGCGGACGCCGACTCGCCGGTCGCCTCCAGGACGCCGAGCAGGTACCGCAGTTCCGTCAGCGCCCGGCGGCCGGTGTCGCTGACGGCGGTCAGTCCCTCGCCGGCGCGTTCCGGCGCGGACGTGAGCAGGAACTGCGCCGCGTCGGCCTGGACCACCATGGCCGTCACGTGGTGGGTGACCACGTCGTGCAGTTCGCGGGCGATCCGCGCCCGCTCCTGCCACCAGTCGAGCGGCGCCTGCAGCGGCGGGAGGCTCCAGGGCGCCTGACGGGACATCATGTCGGTTTCCTCCGGTCGGTCTGTCTCAGCGGCTCGTGTGCCGGCGGGTCCTGATTCCGCCGTTCCGGCGGGCGAGGACGAGCATCGGGGCGGCGATGGCCACGCCCATGAGGACGGGCATGATCGACGCCTCCAGACCGAAGCTGCCGCCGGTCAGAAGGGCGGAGCCGTGGGTGTCGACGGTGAACAGACCCTCGGGGGCGTGTCCGGAGACCGGGATGCCGAGCAGCTGCTGCGTGAGGTTCCAGGCGAAGTGCAGCCCCACGACGAACCAGATGTTACGCCGCCACAGGAACGCGGCTCCGAGCAGGACGCCCGCCTCCAGAGCGATCGCCACTGCGCTCCACGCGTTCGCGCCCGGGGTTCCCAGATGGGCGACACCGAAGAACAGCGAGGTGATCACGAGGGCGGCCCGGCTGCCCCACAACTGCTCCAGAGCCTGCAGGGCAAGACCGCGGAACAGCAACTCCTCGGTGACCGCGGCGCCGATCTGGACCACCACCGCGGTCCAGACGACCGACATGAAGCCATCACCCGCCCAGGAGAACGAATAGCCTCCGAATGCCGTGATCAGGAGGGCGGAGACGAGGATGAAGCCCAGGCCGATCCCACCGCCCAGCAGCACTTCCCGGCCGGCCCCGGCCCGGGCGATCTCCGGCGTGGAGCGTCGTGCGACACGGCGCATGACCAGCCAGTACACGGCCACCGCGGCGACCGCGCCCAGCACCGGCACCGGGCCGGGGCCGGTCGCCGTCAGGCCCGAGACCAGGCCGATGCCGACCATCCCCGTCAGCATCCAGCCCAGCGGAGAACGC
>NZ_PGGW01000031.1 GCF_002794255.1 Streptomyces carminius | reverse complement strand
GACCTCCGCCCAAGTGACCTCCCGCCCCTCACCCGACTCATCGAACGCCACCAACACCGGACCCGACCCACCACCATCGGAACCCGGGGAATTCCACGCGGCGTTCGCCCCAGGGAAGGCCGGCGCTGGGGAGGTGTCGGTGGTCGTGGGGGCGGGCGTGGTACCTGTGAGAGGAAGCTCGTGCCCGCGGGTGACGGTGACCACCGTGACCGGAAGCCGGTGCCGGACCCGCAGCTCCACCCCGCCCAACTCGGTGAACTCCTCAAGCCTGCCGTTGTCACTCACCCTGGCCCGTACCGCCGGAGTGGACAGCTCCACCCGCAGCGGCACATACCCCGGCACATCCCGGTACAGCTCGTTGATCTCCTCGATCCCCGCCAGCAGCAACGCCGACTGCCGCGTCTCGACGGGAAGATCCTCGTTGTCCAGCAGAATGTGCGCCGTGCTGTGATGCCCCAGCACATACTCCAGGCTGTACGCCAGCCCCTCCAGCTGATTCGGCATCTGCGCCCACGGCCCTGGATGCGGAACCACCAGATCCGTGTACGGCACATGGTGACCGAACCTCGTCACCGATCCCTGCACCAGCACCGCACGCCCCGCGCCTAGTTCCCTTTCCATGAAACGGGGCATATGCGGCATCATCGCAGGGTCGTACACACTGACGTTGTCCCGCAGCCCATGCAGATCCGCCAGCAGCGCCACATCCTCCGGCCCCGCGCCACCGTCCACCGCGGCCACCACCGTGTTACGCGTCTCCTCCAGAGCGTCCTCGAGCAGCGTGAACTCCCCCACACCCCGCAGCCGCTCACGATGCGCCGGATGCAACTCCGCGAACCACGCCGACGACGTGACCTCCGCCCAGGTGACCTCCCGCCCCTCACCCGACTCATCGAACGCCGCCAGAACCGGACCCGACTCACCACCATCGGAATCCGGGGAATTCCACGCGGCGTTCGCCCCGGGGAAGGCCGGCACCTGGGAGTTCTCACCGGCGGTATCGGTGGCCGCGGGCGCCGGCTCGGTGCCCGGGCCGGGCAGGTCGTGCCCGCGGGTGACGGTGACCACCCGGTACGGAGGCTGATGCCGGATCCGCAGCTCCACCCCGCCCAGCTCGGTGAACTCCTCAAGCCTGCCACCGTCACCGACCGCGGTCCGTACCGCCGGAGCGGCCGTCTCCACCCGCAGCGGCACATACCCCGGCACATCCCGGTACAGCTCGTTGATCTCCTTGATGCCCGCCAGCAACCGAGCCGACTGGCTGTGCTCGGCGGACGCGTCCTCGTTGTCCAGCAGGATGTGCGCCGTGCTGTGATGCCCCAGCACGAACTC
>NZ_PGGW01000030.1 GCF_002794255.1 Streptomyces carminius | reverse complement strand
CCGATGAGCCAGGCGGCGCAGAACCTGAACTGGTTGATCACCAACTTCGTGGACAACACCCCGGGGGTGTCGCACACGGTGGTGGTCTCCGCCGACGGCCTCCTTCTGGCCATGTCCGAGGGGTTCCCGCGGGACCGTGCCGATCAGTTGGCGGCGGTCGCGTCGGGGCTGACCTCGCTGACCGCTGGTGCGTCGCGCATCTTCGAGGGGGGTGCGGTGAATCAGACGGTGGTGGAGATGGAGCGTGGGTTCCTTTTCATCATGTCGATCTCCGACGGTTCCTCGCTGGCGGTGCTGGCCCATCCGGACGCGGACATCGGTCTGGTGGGTTATGAGATGGCGCTGCTGGTGGATCGCGCGGGTACGGTGCTGACCCCGGACCTCCGTGCCGAACTGCAAGGCAGTCTTCTCAACTAGCAAACACTTCGTGCGCATCGTGTCCCCGCGCCGCTAGGGTGCGGGGACACGGTGGGTCCCGAGGTTCCCGAAGCGGCGGCCCCTTGACGTCCGGCAGTGGAGGAGGAGACGTGGCAACGCCCCCTGGCAGCCCTTATGGCGGTGAGTACCAGGCTCAGCAGCCGCAGCACGACCCCTCTGTGAAGCGATTCAACTTCCCTTCGGCGCCGAGTCACCAGCGGCAGGCGTCTCCTCCGTCCCAGCAGCCCTCGCCGCCGCCCCCGCAACCGCCGCGTTACCCACGGCAAACGGAGCAGCAGCCCCCACCGCCCCCGCCGCGTCCCCACCGGCGCGGTCCGGCCGCGCCGTCCGCCCGCGCCGACTCGGCGCCGCTGGTGCGGCCGTACGCCATGACGGGGGGCCGTACCCGCCCGCGGTACCAGCTCGCCATCGAGGCGCTGGTGCACACCACCGCGCGTTCCGCCCAGCTCCAGGGCCAACTGCCCGAGCACCAGCGGATCTGCCAACTGTGCTATGAGATCAAGTCGGTGGCGGAGATCTCGGCACTTCTCTCCATTCCCCTGGGCGTCGCCCGTATCCTCGTCGCCGACCTGGCCGAGGCCGGACTCGTCGCCATCCACCAGCCCGGCGGCAACGAGTCCGCCGGCGGCCAGCCAGATGTGACACTGCTCGAAAGGGTGCTCAGTGGACTTCGCAAGCTCTAGCGGTGCAACCCGCTCCACCACCTCCGCGAAGATCGTGGTGGCGGGCGGGTTCGGCGTGGGCAAGACGACCTTCGTGGGCGCCGTGTCGGAGATCAACCCGCTGCGTACCGAGGCCGTGATGACCGCCGCGTCGGCGGGGATCGACGACCTGACCCACACCGCGGACAAGACCACCACGACGGTGGCGATGGACTTCGGCCGGATCACGCTGGACCAGGACCTGATTCTGTACCTGTTCGGCACCCCCGGGCAGGACCGGTTCTGGTTCATGTGGGACGACCTGGTGCGCGGCGCGATCGGCGCGGTGGTGCTGGTGGACACCAGGCGGCTGGCGGACTGCTTCCCGGCGGTGGACTACTTCGAGAACTCGGGTCTGCCGTTCGTGATCGCGCTGAACGGCTTCGACGGCCACCAGCCCTACACGCCGGAGGAGGTGCGCGAGGCGCTGCAGATCGGTCCGGACGCGCCGATCATCACCACCGACGCCCGGCAGCGGGCGGAGGCCAAGAGCGCCCTGATCACCCTGGTCGAGCACGC
>NZ_PGGW01000029.1 GCF_002794255.1 Streptomyces carminius | reverse complement strand
TCTTCCAGGGGCGGGACCTGCTGAAGCTGCCGGAGGAGGAGCGGCGCCGGGTGCGGGGACGGAAGATCGCGATGATCTTCCAGGACGCGTTGTCGGCGTTGAATCCGGTGTACAGCGTGGGTTTCCAGTTGGGGGAGATGTTCCGGGTCCATCGCGGGCTTTCGCGGAAGGAGGCGAAGGCGAGGGCGGTGGAGTTGATGGACCGGGTGCGGATTCCGGCGGCGCGGGCGCGGGTGAACGATTATCCGCATCAGTTCTCCGGTGGTATGCGGCAGCGGATCATGATTGCGATGGCGTTGGCGCTGGAGCCGGATCTGATCATCGCGGACGAGCCGACGACGGCGCTGGATGTGACGGTGCAGGCCCAGGTGATGGAGCTGCTGGGGGAGTTGCAGCGGGAGTATCACATGGGGCTGATCCTGATCACGCATGATCTGGGGGTGGTGGCGGATGTGGCGGACAAGATCGCGGTGATGTACGCGGGGCGGATCGTGGAGACGGCTCCGGTGCACGAGTTGTACGAGCGTCCGGCGCATCCGTATACGCGGGGTCTTTTGGATTCGATTCCGCGGCTGGATCACAAGGGGCGGGAGCTGTATGCGATTCAGGGGCTGCCGCCGAGTCTGACGAGTATTCCGTCCGGGTGTGCGTTCAATCCGCGGTGTCCGCGGGCGCGGGAGGTGTGCCGGGTGGATGTGCCGCCGCTGTACCGGGTGACCGAGTCGGACGGCACCGAGTTGACCGGGCGCCGCAGTGCCTGCCACTTCTGGGAGGAGACCATCCATGGCTGAGATCAGGAAGAGTGACGAGGCCGTGGTGGAGGGCGCCTCTGCCGACCGTGCGCCGGACTCCGCCGTGGCCGGGGAGGCCGCGGTGGCCGCCGTGGAGAAGCCGGCCCGGCAGGGGGAGCCGGTTCTTGAGGTGCGGGGGTTGGTGAAGCATTTTCCGCTGACGCGGGGTGTGGTGTTCCGGCGTCGGGTGGGTGCGGTGCGGGCGGTGGATGATGTGTCGTTCACGCTGTTTCAGGGGGAGACGCTGGGGATCGTCGGTGAGTCGGGGTGTGGCAAGTCGACGGTGGCGAAGGTGTTGATGGGTCTGGAGCGTCCGACGGCGGGGGAGATCCGGTACAGGGGTGAGGACATCACGCGGTTGTCGGGTCGGGCGTTGAAGGCGGTGCGGCGGAACATTCAGATGGTGTTCCAGGATCCGTACACGTCGTTGAATCCGCGGATGACGGTGGGGGATATCGTCGGGGAGCCGTTCGATATTCATCCGGAGGTGGCGCCGAAGGGGGATCGGCGGCGGCGGGTGCGGGAGTTGCTGGATGTGGTGGGGTTGAATCCGGAGTACATCAACCGGTATCCGCATCAGTTCTCGGGTGGGCAGCGGCAGCGGATCGGGATCGCGCGGGGGTTGGCGCTGAATCCTGAGGTGATCATCTGTGATGAGCCGGTCTCGGCGCTGGATGTGTCGGTGCAGGCGCAGGTGGTGAATTTGATGGAGCGGCTGCAGGAGGAGTTCGATCTGTCGTACATCTTCATTGCGCATGATCTGTCGATCGTGCGGCATATCTCGGATCGGGTGGGGGTGATGTATCTGGGGAAGATGGCGGAGGTCGGTTCGGATGCGGAGATCTATGATCATCCGACGCATCCGTATACGCAGGCGTTGTTGTCGGCGGTGCCGCAGCCGGATCCGCGGGGGCGGGAGCGGCGGGAGCGGATCATCTTGTCGGGGGATGTGCCCTCGCCGGCGGATCCGCCGTCGGGGTGTCGGTTCCGTACCCGGTGCTGGAAGGCGCAGGAGCGGTGTGCGCAGGAGGTGCCGCTGCTGGCGGTGCCCGAACGCTTCGCGGGCAGTGA
>NZ_PGGW01000028.1 GCF_002794255.1 Streptomyces carminius | reverse complement strand
TCTTCCAGGGGCGGGACCTGCTGAAGCTGCCGGAGGAGGAGCGGCGCCGGGTGCGGGGACGGAAGATCGCGATGATCTTCCAGGACGCGTTGTCGGCGTTGAATCCGGTGTACAGCGTGGGTTTCCAGTTGGGGGAGATGTTCCGGGTCCATCGCGGGCTTTCGCGGAAGGAGGCGAAGGCGAGGGCGGTGGAGTTGATGGACCGGGTGCGGATTCCGGCGGCGCGGGCGCGGGTGAACGATTATCCGCATCAGTTCTCCGGTGGTATGCGGCAGCGGATCATGATTGCGATGGCGTTGGCGCTGGAGCCGGATCTGATCATCGCGGACGAGCCGACGACGGCGCTGGATGTGACGGTGCAGGCCCAGGTGATGGAGCTGCTGGGGGAGTTGCAGCGGGAGTATCACATGGGGCTGATCCTGATCACGCATGATCTGGGGGTGGTGGCGGATGTGGCGGACAAGATCGCGGTGATGTACGCGGGGCGGATCGTGGAGACGGCTCCGGTGCACGAGTTGTACGAGCGTCCGGCGCATCCGTATACGCGGGGTCTTTTGGATTCGATTCCGCGGCTGGATCACAAGGGGCGGGAGCTGTATGCGATTCAGGGGCTGCCGCCGAGTCTGACGAGTATTCCGTCCGGGTGTGCGTTCAATCCGCGGTGTCCGCGGGCGCGGGAGGTGTGCCGGGTGGATGTGCCGCCGCTGTACCGGGTGACCGAGTCGGACGGCACCGAGTTGACCGGGCGCCGCAGTGCCTGCCACTTCTGGGAGGAGACCATCCATGGCTGAACCTGGTGGTACCACTCGGGAGAAGGAGCCGGTTCTTGAGGTGCGGGGGTTGGTGAAGCATTTTCCGCTGACGCGGGGTGTGGTGTTCCGGCGTCGGGTGGGTGCGGTGCGGGCGGTGGATGATGTGTCGTTCACGCTGTTTCAGGGGGAGACGCTGGGGATCGTCGGTGAGTCGGGGTGTGGCAAGTCGACGGTGGCGAAGGTGTTGATGGGTCTGGAGCGTCCGACGGCGGGGGAGATCCGGTACAGGGGTGAGGACATCACGCGGTTGTCGGGTCGGGCGTTGAAGGCGGTGCGGCGGAACATTCAGATGGTGTTCCAGGATCCGTACACGTCGTTGAATCCGCGGATGACGGTGGGGGATATCGTCGGGGAGCCGTTCGATATTCATCCGGAGGTGGCGCCGAAGGGGGATCGGCGGCGGCGGGTGCGGGAGTTGCTGGATGTGGTGGGGTTGAATCCGGAGTACATCAACCGGTATCCGCATCAGTTCTCGGGTGGGCAGCGGCAGCGGATCGGGATCGCGCGGGGGTTGGCGCTGAATCCTGAGGTGATCATCTGTGATGAGCCGGTCTCGGCGCTGGATGTGTCGGTGCAGGCGCAGGTGGTGAATTTGATGGAGCGGCTGCAGGAGGAGTTCGATCTGTCGTACATCTTCATTGCGCATGATCTGTCGATCGTGCGGCATATCTCGGATCGGGTGGGGGTGATGTATCTGGGGAAGATGGCGGAGGTCGGTTCGGATGCGGAGATCTATGATCATCCGACGCATCCGTATACGCAGGCGTTGTTGTCGGCGGTGCCGCAGCCGGATCCGCGGGGGCGGGAGCGGCGGGAGCGGATCATCTTGTCGGGGGATGTGCCCTCGCCGGCGGATCCGCCGTCGGGGTGTCGGTTCCGTACCCGGTGCTGGAAGGCGCAGGAGCGGTGTGCGCAGGAGGTGCCGCTGCTGGCGGTGCCCGAACGCTTCGCGGGCAGTGA
>NZ_PGGW01000027.1 GCF_002794255.1 Streptomyces carminius | reverse complement strand
TCCGCGAAGATCGTGGTGGCGGGCGGGTTCGGCGTGGGCAAGACGACCTTCGTGGGCGCCGTGTCGGAGATCAACCCGCTGCGTACCGAGGCCGTGATGACCGCCGCGTCGGCGGGGATCGACGACCTGACCCACACCGCGGACAAGACCACCACGACGGTGGCGATGGACTTCGGCCGGATCACGCTGGACCAGGACCTGATTCTGTACCTGTTCGGCACCCCCGGGCAGGACCGGTTCTGGTTCATGTGGGACGACCTGGTGCGCGGCGCGATCGGCGCGGTGGTGCTGGTGGACACCAGGCGGCTGGCGGACTGCTTCCCGGCGGTGGACTACTTCGAGAACTCGGGTCTGCCGTTCGTGATCGCGCTGAACGGCTTCGACGGCCACCAGCCCTACACGCCGGAGGAGGTGCGCGAGGCGCTGCAGATCGGTCCGGACGCGCCGATCATCACCACCGACGCCCGGCAGCGGGCGGAGGCCAAGAGCGCCCTGATCACCCTGGTCGAGCACGCTCTCCTGGCACGGCTGCGCTGACCGTCGGCCGCGGCACATCCCCTCGTCCCGCCGGACCGCGGACGGCGACGGGGCGTCATGGATCTGTGACCGGGACGGGTCGGGCCTTGCGCCCGGCCCGTCCCGGTCTTCATAACGTTTCGACAGAGAAGTTGGAGTACCGAGAACACGCGGTGCGAGCGTGCCGCTCCCCAGAGCGCATGAATCACTGGAGTCCTGCCGACTTTTGGGGCTTTTGTCCTTTTTGTTCTTCGAGTTCCCTGCAGAGGAAGCACTGGATCAGGTGTTTGGAAAGCTTCTGCCGGGCGTGCTGAAATTCGCTGAACTGAGCAGTAGTTACTGTTTCATCGAAGACGATGGGCTGAAGCCGAGAGGTTTGGTCGAGTGAGGCGAAGCAGTTCGAGCTCCCCGTCCCGGGAGCCGCGGGGCAACTTCACGCCGCCGCAACGCGACGCGGAGGCGCCCTCCGACCTGCCCGGAAACGGTGGGAGAACGAGCGGGGGACGCTTCGCGGCCCGCAACTGGCGAGTGGCCACCAAGCTGAACGCCATCCTGCTCATACCCGTGCTCGTGGCCCTGGTCTTCGGCGGTTTCCGGGTGCAGAGCTCCCTGGACACGCTGCGCGAGGCGGAGGAGGCCGAGCGCACCGCCGAACTGGTCCGGGCGGCCGCCACCTACGCCCACGCACTGATCGACGAGCGTGACCGCACCGCCGCGCCGCTCCTCCAGGGCAACACGCAGGATCCGGTCGTCAAGGAGGTGCGCGATGTCACCGACGCCGCGCGCGGGGAGTTCCACCGGCAGGTGGACCGGATGCCCGACCGCCAGGGCCTCAGGCGCCGCCTCGCCGCCGTCCTCCAGGTCGAGCCGAAGCTGACCGAGTTGCGTGAGGCCGCCTACACCAGCCGCCTGGACGGGGTGGAGACGGAGGAGGGCTACGTTCAGATCCAGCACTCGCTGATGGAGTTCGCCAACGAGCTGGGACTGGGCACCGGGAACATCACCTCCTACGGCCGTACCGTCTACGCCGTCTCGCTCGCCAAGGCGGCCGGATCGCTCCAGCGCTCCATCGGCACCCATCTGCTGATCAAACCGGGACCGGACGAGGACGACCTGCGGCGCCAGCTCACCGCCTTCGCCTCGTACGCCTATCTGGAGCGCATCGCCGTCGACGAGTACCGCAGCGGCGGTACCCCCGAGGACTGGGAGCGACTGCAGGAGGAGATGGTCAAGGGCAACGAGGACAGCCGGCAGCGGATCCAGGAGGCCGCGGAGGAGGCCGAGACCGCCGGCGAGTCCTTCGTCAGTCCGCCCGCCGCCGACCGGATGGTCGAGGCCATCGCCTCCGGGGCGTCCCCGAGGGACCTGCGGGCCCAGGGCATCACCGCCGAGAACTGGTACACGGTCGCCACCGGTGACTTCAACGCCTACCGCACGGTGGAGAAGGAGCTCACCGACAAGGCGGTGGAGGAGACCCGGCAGATCGCGGCGGACGCCAAACGGGACGCCGTGATCAACTCCGTCGTCGTGCTGGCCGCCCTGCTGGTCGCCTTCTTCGTCGCCGCCTTGATGGCCCGCTCGATGAGCAACAACATGCGCCGGCTGCGCGCCGCGGCCTTCGAGGTGGCCCAGCAGCGGCTGCCGATGCTGGTCGACCAGCTCTCCCGCACCGATCCTGGCAAGGTCGACACCAAGGTCCGGCCGATTCCGATCGACAGCCGCGACGAGATCGGCGAGGTCGCCAAGGCCTTCGACCAGGTTCACCGGGAGGCCGTCCGGCTCGCCGCCGAACAGGCGCTGCTGCGGGGGAACGTCAACGCGATCTTCACCAACCTCTCGCGCCGCAACCAGGGCCTCATCGAGGGCCAGCTCTCCCTCATCACGGAACTGGAGAACAACGAGGCCGACCCGGACCAGCTGGAGCACCTCTTCAGGCTGGACCACCTGGCGACCCGTATGCGCCGCAACGGCGAGAACCTGCTGGTTCTCGCCGGTGAGGAGCCCGGCCGCCGCTGGAACCAGCCGGTGCCGCTGGTGGACGTGCTGCGCGCCGCCTCCTCCGAGGTGGAGGACTACGAGCGCATCGAGCTGGCCGGCCTCCCGGAGAGCGAGATCCACGGCGCGGTCGTCACCGACCTGGTGCACCTGCTGGCCGAGCTGCTGGAGAACGCCACCTCGTTCTCCTCCCCGCAGACCAAGGTCCGCGTCACCGCGACCCGGCTGCCCGACGGCCGGGTGATGATCGAGATACACGACAAGGGCATCGGTCTGACGCCCGAGGACTTCGCCGACATCAACCACAAGCTGGCCAACCCGCCCACCGTGGACGTGTCCGTCTCGCAGCGCATGGGCCTGTTCGTGGTCGGCCGCCTCTCCCAGCGGCACGGCATCCGCGTCCAGCTGCGCCCCTCCGGGGAGCAGACGGGCACCACCTCCCTGGTGATGCTCCCGGAGGTGATCACACACGGCGGCGGCGGTACGGAGGAGCCGGAGGAGGACTTCACCGTCTCCCGGATCGTCCCGGAGCAGCCGCAGATCGCCGCCGGCTCCGGCCACGGGGAGCGGCGGGAGCTGTCGGCCGCCGATCTGGGCTTCGACGACTCCCGCTACGGTGCCCCGGCCGGACCGCAGGACGGCCCGAGCCCGCTGGACCCGGTGAGCCGGTCGCTGCTGCGCGAGGAGCGCCGGGCGGCTCTGGACCCTCAGCAGGAGGAGGGCCACGCACCGGAGGAGGACCGGTACGGGACGGAGCGGGAGGAGCAGGCCCCGCAGGAGGCGCGACAGCAGTACGAAGTACCGCAGCAGACCTCCTACGAGACCGCGCAGCAGGCCCCCTACGGCTCCGCCCGGCAGGAGCACGGCCAGTACGAGCAGTACGGCGGGCAGGAGGCACAGGCCGGATTCCCGCCGGACGCCGCCCCCTACCCGCAGCCGTCTCCGTACGTCCAGGAAGCCCCGTACGGCGGGGAGGCGGCCCCGTACGAGGAGTACCGCCAGGAGTACGGCGAGGAGTACGGCGCCGGGCAGCCCGGCGGGCAGGAGTACCCGGCGCCACAGGACTACCAGGCCGGTTACCAGTCGCGGGAGTACCGGCCGGACTACGGGGCCGGTTACACCGACAACCCCTACGACCTCGGGCAGCACACCGGGCAGGAAGCGGAAACGGAATTCGCACCCGGCGCTCCCGAAGACGGCGGGGAAAGCGTAGGCTTCGAACAACCGGGTCAGCCTCCGGGTGAAACGCAGTCGCTGACCGACGCGGGACTGCCGCGTCGCGAACCGAGGCGGCCGCTCGGAGACACCCCGGTTCCGCAGTACCAGCCACAAGCGGAATCGCCGGAGGTGCCACGGCAGGAGGATCGTTCCGACGACTCCGCATGGCGCACGGCGAACGACGAGCGCTGGCAGCGGGCGGAGCGGCTCCGCGACCCCAAGGCCGGCGGAGTCACCCCTTCCGGCCTGCCCCGCCGCGTGCCCAAGGCCAACCTGGTCTCGGGCGCCGCGGAACCGGAACAGGCACCCCAGGGCGGCCCCCAGGTCTCCCGTGCCCCGGAGGACGTCCGCGGCAGGTTGAGCAACCTGCACCGCGGTGTCCGGCGGGGACGCACCGAGGGCGGCCCGGGGACCACTCAGAATGACCGACCGGGCTTCGGGCCCGGCAGCACCTATGATCAGGAGCGTTAGTGTGAGCCCGATGAGCCAGGCGGCGCAGAACCTGAACTGGTTGATCACCAACTTCGTGGACAACACCCCGGGGGTGTCGCACACGGTGGTGGTCTCCGCCGACGGCCTCCTTCTGGCCATGTCCGAGGGGTTCCCGCGGGACCGTGCCGATCAGTTGGCGGCGGTCGCGTCGGGGCTGACCTCGCTGACCGCTGGTGCGTCGCGCATCTTCGAGGGGGGTGCGGTGAATCAGACGGTGGTGGAGATGGAGCGTGGGTTCCTTTTCATCATGTCGATCTCCGACGGTTCCTCGCTGGCGGTGCTGGCCCATCCGGACGCGGACATCGGTCTGGTGGGTTATGAGATGGCGCTGCTGGTGGATCGCGCGGGTACGGTGCTGACCCCGGACCTCCGTGCCGAACTGCAAGGCAGTCTTCTCAA
>NZ_PGGW01000026.1 GCF_002794255.1 Streptomyces carminius | reverse complement strand
GCGTGCTCGACCAGGGTGATCAGGGCGCTCTTGGCCTCCGCCCGCTGCCGGGCGTCGGTGGTGATGATCGGCGCGTCCGGACCGATCTGCAGCGCCTCGCGCACCTCCTCCGGCGTGTAGGGCTGGTGGCCGTCGAAGCCGTTCAGCGCGATCACGAACGGCAGACCCGAGTTCTCGAAGTAGTCCACCGCCGGGAAGCAGTCCGCCAGCCGCCTGGTGTCCACCAGCACCACCGCGCCGATCGCGCCGCGCACCAGGTCGTCCCACATGAACCAGAACCGGTCCTGCCCGGGGGTGCCGAACAGGTACAGAATCAGGTCCTGGTCCAGCGTGATCCGGCCGAAGTCCATCGCCACCGTCGTGGTGGTCTTGTCCGCGGTGTGGGTCAGGTCGTCGATCCCCGCCGACGCGGCGGTCATCACGGCCTCGGTACGCAGCGGGTTGATCTCCGACACGGCGCCCACGAAGGTCGTCTTGCCCACGCCGAACCCGCCCGCCACCACGATCTTCGCGGACGTGGTGGCACGTGATGCAGGAGCCCCGTAGGCGGCCTGCGGGCTAGAGCTTGCGAAGTCCACTGAGCACCCTTTCGAGCAGTGTCACATCCGGTGCGCCGCCGGGCTCGCTGCTGCTGCCCGGCTGATGGATCGCCACCATTCCGGCTTCGGCCAGGTCGGCGACGAGAATCCGTGCCACCCCCAGAGGTATGGCGAGCAGGGCGGAGATCTCCGCCACCGACTTGACCTCCTGGCACAGATGGCAGATCCGCTGGTGCTCGGGCAGCAGTCCCATGAGCTGTGCCGGATCGGCGCTGGTGCTCACCAGTGCCTCGATCGCGAGCTGGTACCGCGGGCGGGTACGGCCCCCCGTCATGGCGTACGGCCGCACCAGCGGTTGGTCGCCTTCGCCGCCGTACGGCATGTTGTCGTTCAGGCCACCGTACGAACCGGGTGAGGCGGGCGGCGGGGTCATGGCTCCTCCGGGCGAGGCATGGGGTCGGCGATGCGGACTGTAGTGCTCGTGTGGGGGGAGCGGGGCCTAATTGAGAAGACTGCCTTGCAGTTCGGCACGGAGGTCCGGGGTCAGCACCGTACCCGCGCGATCCACCAGCAGCGCCATCTCATAACCCACCAGACCGATGTCCGCGTCCGGATGGGCCAGCACCGCCAGCGAGGAACCGTCGGAGATCGACATGATGAAAAGGAACCCACGCTCCATCTCCACCACCGTCTGATTCACCGCACCCCCCTCGAAGATGCGCGACGCACCAGCGGTCAGCGAGGTCAGCCCCGACGCGACCGCCGCCAACTGATCGGCACGGTCCCGCGGGAACCCCTCGGACATGGCCAGAAGGAGGCCGTCGGCGGAGACCACCACCGTGTGCGACACCCCCGGGGTGTTGTCCACGAAGTTGGTGATCAACCAGTTCAGGTTCTGCGCCGCCTGGCTCATCGG
>NZ_PGGW01000025.1 GCF_002794255.1 Streptomyces carminius | reverse complement strand
TGGACCGCCGGAAACGTCCGCCTCCTGACCGAAACACAACCCTGGCCCCACACCGGCCACCCCCGCCGCATCGGCATCTCAGCCTTCGGTGCCAGCGGCACCAACGCCCACGCCATCATCGAACAACCCCCCACCCCCGAAACACCCGACACCGCCGACACACCCCCACCGGCCCACGACACCCCCGTCCCCTGGCTCCTCTCCGCCCGCACCCCCACCGCCCTGACCGAACTCGGCCGCCGCCTGCTCGACCACGTCTCCGGTGACCTGGAGGCCGATATCGCCGACCTCGGCCACGCGCTCGTCACCACACGGACCCTTCTGGAGCACCGCGCCGTGGTCGTCGGCGCCGACCGGGAGGAACTGCTCCGGGGGCTGGCGGCGCTGGCCGACGACAGGCCGTCCGAGGCCGTGGTGACCGGCAAGGCGGTGCCGGGCAGGTTGGCGTTCGCGTTCTCCGGGCAGGGCAGCCAGCGCCTCGGCATGGGAGGCGAGCTGTACCGGGAACTGCCCGCCTTCGCGGAGGCGTTCGACGAGATCTGCGGGGAGCTGGACGCGCACCTGGACGTCCCGCTGCGCGATGTCGTCCTGGCCGAGCCCGGCACGCCCGGCGCGGACCTGCTCGACAGCACCGCCTACACCCAGCCCGCCCTGTTCGCCCTCGAGACCGCGCTCGCACGGGTGCTCGGCCGGTGGGGGGTGCGGCCGGACGTGCTGGTGGGGCACTCCGTCGGGGGGATCGCCGCCGCGCACGTCGCGGGCGTGTTCTCCCTGGCCGACGCGGCCGCCCTGGTGTGTGCCCGGGGCCGCCTGATGCAGGCCCTGCCCGCCACCGGCGCGATGGTGGCGGTCAACGCTGCGGAGGACGTGGTGCGGCCGCTCCTGGCCGGGCACGAGCGCGAGGTGGGCATCGCCGCGGTCAACGGCCCCGCCTCGGTCGTGCTCTCCGGCGACGAGGATGTGGTGCTCACCCTCGCGGAGCGGCTGCGCGAGCAGGGGTGCCGTACCAAGCGGCTCACCGTCAGCCACGCCTTCCACTCGCCGCACATCGACGCGATGCTCGAGGAGTTCGGCAGGGTGGCGGCCGGGCTGACGTACGCCGCCCCCACCGTCCCGGTCGTCTCCGACGTCACCGGCGAAATCGCCGACCCGGCCGAAATCGCCGGCCCCGACTACTGGGTGCGGCACGCCCGGGCCGCCGTCCGGTTCAGGGACGCGGTACGGACGCTGGAGGGCGAAGGCGTGACCACGGCCCTGGAGATCGGCCCCGGTGACACCCTGGCCGCGCTGGTGCGGGAGAACAGCGACACGACAGCCGCGGTCCCGGCCCTGCGGCGCAGGCAGCGGGAACTCCGGTCGCTGACCGGCGCCCTCGCCCACCTGCACGTCCGCGGTCACCGTGTCGACTGGGCGGCGTTCTGCCCCAGACCCCGCTCCCGCGTCCCCCTGCCCACCTACCCGTTCGAGCACAGGCGGTTCTGGCTGGAACCGGTGCGGACGGCTGATCTCGGTGCGCTGGGCGCGGGCCCCACCGGGCACCCGCTGCTGGGCGCGGCGATCGCGCTTCCCGAATCGGGTGGCGCCGTGTTCACCAACCGCGTCTCGTTGAAGTCCCATCCCTGGATCGCCGACCACGCCGTCGCCGGTTCCGTCCTGCTCCCGGGAACCGCCCTGGTGGAGATGGCGGTCCGGGCCGGGGACGAGGTCGGGGCCGGCACCGTCGACGAGCTGGTGATCGAGGCGCCGCTGGTGCTGCCCGACGACGGCGGTCTCCAGCTGCGGGTGAGCGTGGGCGGGGAGGACGCCGACGGACTGCGGCCGCTCGCGGTCCACTCCCGCCCCGACGGCACCCCTGACGCCGGGTGGACCCGGCACGCGGCCGGTTTCCTCTCCGGCACCCGGACCGTCGGCACGGAGCTCCAGAGCTGGCCGCCCGCGGGGGCCGAGCCGGTGCCGCTGGAGGACTTCTACGAGCGTCAGGGGGAGACCGGGCTCGAACTCGGTCCGCTGTTCCGCGGGCTGCGGGCGGTGTGGACCCGGAATGACGAGACGTTCGCCGAAGCCGAGTTCCCCGGCGACGACACCGGGGGTTTCCTCCTCCACCCTGCGCTGCTGGACTCGGCTCTCCAGGCGGGCGCTGTCACGTCCGGTTCCAACGGTCAGGGGATCTCCCTGCCGTTCGCCTGGAAGTCGGTCGCCATACACGCCTTGGGGGCCACCGCGCTGCGGGTGCGGATACGCACCACCGACAGCGGCGCGCTGAGCCTGGACATCGCGGACGGCGCCGGCTCACCCGTGGCCACGGTGGGTTCCCTGGTCACCCGGCCCGCCGACACCGAGCGGATCACCGCCGCCGGCACGTCCGACGACCCGCTGTTCGAGCTGGAGTGGGTGCCGGCGGCGGTGCCCGGGAGCCCGTCGCGACCGCCCGAGCACGTCCTGGACCTCACCTCCCCGGTGGCCGGCAGCCCCTCGCAGCAGGCGCGGACGCTGACGGCCCGTGCACTCGAGGCCATTCAGGGGAGGCTGGACGAACCGGGCGGAAGCCCGCTGGTGGTGCTGACCCGGAACACCAGGCACGATCCGGCGTCGGCCGCCGTGTGGGGCCTGGTCCGCTCCGCCCAGCTCGAGCACCCCGGCGAGTTCGTGATCGCGGCCGTCGACGACGAGTCCCGCGAACTGCTGCCGGCCGCCGTCGCCACGGGCGAGCAGCAGCTGGCCCTGCTCTCCGGCGCGGCCTCGGTGCCCCGGCTGACGCGGGTCCGCCCCGTCGGGCAGGGCCGGGTGCTGGACCCGGACGGCACCGTGCTGATCACCGGAGGAACCGGCGCGCTGGGCAGGCTTCTGGCCCGCCATCTGATCACCGAGCACGGCGCCCGGCACCTGCTGCTGACGAGCCGGCATGGACCGAGCACCCCGGACGCCGCCGCACTCCACGCCGAGCTCACCGCGCTCGGCGCCGCGGTGACGGTCGCCTCCTGCGACGTCTCCGACCGGCAGGCCGTGGCGAAACTGCTGGCGACGGTCCCCGCCGAGCACCCTCTCACCTCCGTCGTCCACACCGCGGCGGTGCTCGACGACGGCGTGGTCTCGGCCCTGACGCCGGGCCGGATGGACACGGTGCTCGCGGCGAAGGCCGACGGCGCCTGGTACCTGCACGAACTCACCCGGGGCGCGGACCTGGCCTCCTTCGTACTGTTCTCCTCGGCGGCCGGCACGCTCGGCAGCGCCGGCCAGGGCAACTACGCCGCCGCCAACGCCTTCCTCGACGGTCTCGCCGCCTACCGGCGCAGCCTCGGTCTGCCGGCTGTCTCCCTGGCGTGGGGCCTGTGGGAACAGGCCAGCGAGATGACCAGGGTCCTGCGCGACACCGGGCGGGGTCCTCTCGGAGGGTACGTGCGCCCGCTCCCGTCGGAGCGGGGACTGGCACTGTTCGACACGGCGGTGCGTTCCGGGACCGCGTCGCTCCTTCCGGCGAGGTTCGACGTCGCCGCCCTGAGACGGCTGGAGAACGTGCCTGCGGTCCTGCACGGCCTGGTCCCGCGCACACGTCCCGCGGCGCGGCCGGAGCAGGAGCCCGCGGAGGGCTTCGCCCGGAGCCTGGAGCGGCTGGCCCCGCAGCAGCGGCTCCACCGGCTGGTCGGTCTCGTCCGTGCGCACGCCGCGGACGCGCTCGGCCACCTGGACGCGGACGCGATCGACCACGAGCGGTCCTTCAAGGAGATGGGCTTCGACTCGCTCTCCGCCGTCGACCTGCGCAACCGGATCGCCACGGCGACCGGGGTCCGGCTGCCGGCCACGCTGGTCTTCGACCATCCGACCCCTGCCGTGGTCGCCCGGCGGCTGCACGACCTGCTGTTCCCGGAGCCGGTGGACACGGGAGAGGTCGACGGCCTCCGCGAGCAGCGACTGCGCCGGGTACTGGCTTCCGTGCCGCTGGGCCGGCTGCGGGACCTCGGCGTCCTCTCCCCGCTGCTCGAACTCGCGGACCGGTTCGAGGCGCCGACGTCCCCCGTCCCCACGGCCGGTGAGGCGGAAGGCGAGAGCGACATCTCCGGCATGAGCGTGGAGAGCCTGGTCGCCAGGGCCCTGGACGAGAGCGGCCGCTGACGGTCGCCCGACGATTCGGAGGAGAGCATGAACACTCACGACAGCACGGTCGTCGAGGCCCTGCGCGCATCCCTGCTCAAGAACGAGCGCCTGCAGCGGGAAATCGCGGAGGTCAGCGGCAGGGCCACCGCGCCGATCGCGATCGTGGGCATGGCGTGCCGGCTGCCCGGCGGCATCGCCTCCCCCGAGGACCTGTGGACGTTCGTGGACCAGGGCCTCGACGGGATCACCCCCTTCCCCACGGACCGCGGCTGGGACGTCGACGGCCTCTACGACCCCGACCCGGACGCCCCCGGCAAGAGCTACGTCCGCGAGGGCGGCTTCCTGCACGACGCCGGCGACTTCGACGCCAGGTTCTTCGGCATCTCCCCGCGTGAGGCGCTGGCGATGGACCCGCAGCAGCGGTTGTTCCTGGAGACCTCGTGGGAGGTCTTCGAACGCGCGGGCATCGACCCGACCTCCCTGCACGGCAGCAGGACCGGGGTGTTCGCCGGAGTCATGTACCACGACTACGGCACCGATCTGGCCCACGCGCCCGCAGAGATCGAGGGGTTCCAGGGCGCGGGCGTCGCCGGCAGTCTCGTCTCGGGCCGGGTGTCTTACACGTTCGGGTTCGAGGGTCCGGCGGTGACGGTGGACACCGCGTGCTCGTCGTCACTGGTGGCGCTGCACCTGGCCGTGCAGTCGCTGCGGTCGGGCGAGTCCGACCTGGCACTGGCCGGCGGCGTCGCGGTCATGCCGCGACCGAACACGTTCATCGAGTTCTCCCGGCAGCGGGGGCTGGCCGCGGACGGCCGGTGCAAGGCCTTCGCCGCCGCCGCCGACGGCACCGGCTGGTCCGAAGGCATGTCCCTGCTCCTGCTGGAACGCCTCTCCGACGCCCGCCGCAACGGCCACACCGTCCTGGCCGTGGTGCGGGGCAGCGCGGTGAACTCCGACGGCGCCTCCAACGGCCTGACCGCCCCCAACGGCCCCTCCCAACAACGCGTCATCCACCAAGCCCTGGCCAACGCCAACCTCACCACCACCGACATCGACGCCGTCGAAGCCCACGGCACCGGCACCACCCTGGGCGACCCCATCGAAGCCCAAGCCCTGATCAACACCTACGGCCAACACCGCAACCCCGACCACCCCCTCTGGCTGGGCTCACTCAAATCCAACATCGGCCACACCCAAGCCGCCGCCGGCATCGCCGGCGTCATCAAATCCGTCCTCGCCATCCACCACGCCACCC
>NZ_PGGW01000024.1 GCF_002794255.1 Streptomyces carminius | reverse complement strand
CCACCACCCCATCACCTGGCACCTCCCACCCACCCCCACCCCCGACACCCCCCCACCCACCTACCCCTTCCAACACCAGCACTACTGGCCGGAGCCCGCATCGCAGACCGCCTCCGCCGCGGACCCGCACGAAGCGCTCTTCTGGGAGGCGGTCGACCGGGAGGACCTGGCCACCCTCACCACCGCGCTGGACATCACCGACGAGCGGGACCACGACGCGGTCGCCACCGCGCTGCCCACGCTGACGAGTTGGCGGCGGCGCACCCGCGGGCAGTCGACCGTGGACTCCTGGCGGTACCGGGTCATCTGGCGCCGCCTGGGGATCGTCAACTCGGACCGGCTGTCCGGCAGGTGGCTCACCGTCATCCCCGCAGGCTTCGCCGAGGACGGCCGGGTGGAGACGGTGCTGGACGCGCTGCGGTCCTACGGCGCGGAGTGCGTCGTGCTGGAGACCGGTGACGCCGCCCGCGCGACGCTGGCCGACCGGCTGACAGCGGAAGGCGTGACCGGGGCCGGATACGGCGCCGTGCTGTCGTTCCTCTCCCTGGACGAGGAGCCGCACCCGGCGCTCCCGGCCGTGCCCAAGGGGCTGGCCCTGCTGTCGGCCCTCGTACCGGCGCTGTCGGACGTGGGTGTCACCGCACCGCTGTGGTCCGTGACGATGGGCGGGGCCGACGGCGACGACGGTCCGCGCATCAGCCCGGACCAGGCTCTCACCTGGGGCTTCGGCCTGGTGGCTGCCCTGGAGTACCCACGGCTGTGGGGCGGCCTGGTGGATCTCCCGACCGAGCCGGACGAGAAGGTGCTGCGGTACCTGGCCGGTGTGCTGCGCGGCCAGGGAGACGAGGACCAGATCGCGATCCGGAACTCCGGTGTGTTCGGACGGCGCCTGGTGCGCGCCCCGCTGGGCGAGGCCGCCGAGCGGCGGCCGTGGACCCCGCGCGGAACCGTACTGGTCACCGGGGGCACCGGCGGTGTCGGTGGACAGATCGCCCGGTGGCTGGCCGGCGAGGGCGTGGAGCACCTCCTCCTGCTGGGCCGGCGCGGAGCGGACGGCGAGGGCGTGCGCGAGTTGGTGGCCGAGCTCGAAGGGCTCGGCGCCGCGGTGACAGTCGCCTCGTGCGACGTGGCCGACCGGGACGCGCTGGCCTCGGTGGTCGAGGCGGTACCGGCCGACTGCCCGCTGACCGCCGTCGTCCACGCCGCGGGCCTGGGGCAGCAGAGCACGATCGCCGAGACCTCACCGGAGGAATTCGCCCGTGTCGTCAAGGGCAAGGTCCTCGGCGCACGGAACCTCGACGAAGTCCTCGGGGACCGTCCGCTCGACGCCTTCGTGCTGATCTCCTCGAACGCCGGCGTGTGGGGCGGCGGCGGGCAGGGCGCCTACGCGGCGGCCAACGCCTACCTCGACGCGCTGGCCCGGCAACGTCGTCGGCAGGGCCGGACTGCGACCTCGATCGCCTGGGGCTCCTGGGCCGGGGCGGGGCTCGGCGCGGTGGACGGTGCCGCCGAGCGGCTGGAGCGGCTCGGTGTGTCCGCGATGGACCCGGACCTGGCGGTCCGCGCGCTGGTGGCCTCGGTCGAGCGGGGAGAGACCGCGCTGTCGGTCGCGGACATGGACTGGACGCGGTTCGCGCCCGGCTTCACCGCCGCACGGCCCAGCCCGCTGCTGAGCGAGCTGCCCGAGGTGCGGGCGGCACTGCGTGAACTCGCGGCCGAGGCGGAGACCGAGCGTTCCGGCTCGGACCTCGCCGGACGGCTGGCGTCCCTGTCCGAGGCCGACCGGGAGGCCGCGGTGCTCGACGCCGTCCGGTCCCACACGGCGGCTGTGCTCGGACACCGGGAGGCCGCCGAGGTGGACGCGGACACGGCATTCACCGGCCAGGGCTTCGACTCGATGACGGCGGTGCAACTGCGCAACGCGCTCGTCAAGGACTTCGGACTGCGCCTGCCCACCACACTCGTCTTCGACTGCCCCACGCCCCGGGCGGTGGCCCGTTTCGTGCTGGACGAACTGGCGGGCGGTGCCGCGGAGCAGGCGCCGGTCGCGGCCGCCGTCCGGACGGACGACGATCCGGTCGTGATCGTGGGCATGGCGTGCCGGCTGCCCGGCGGCATCGCCTCCCCCGAGGACCTGTGGAAGCTGCTGGAGGCGGGCGGGGAGGCCCTGTCCGACTTCCCCACGGACCGCGGCTGGGACATCGACGGCATCTACGACCCGGAGCCCGGTCTGCCGGGCAAGACCTACGTCCGCAGGGGCGGCTTCC
This sequence comes from Streptomyces carminius, assembly GCF_002794255.1. Classification (GTDB taxonomy): domain Bacteria; phylum Actinomycetota; class Actinomycetes; order Streptomycetales; family Streptomycetaceae; genus Streptomyces; species Streptomyces carminius. The sequence goes on along the minus strand of NZ_PGGW01000024.1, from coordinate 121 downwards.
TGGAGGACGCCGGCGGCTTCGACGCGGCCTTCTTCAGGATCTCTCCGCGCGAGGCGCTGGCGATGGACCCGCAGCACCGGGTGTTCCTGGAGACCTCGTGGGAGGTCTTCGAACGCGCGGG
>NZ_PGGW01000023.1 GCF_002794255.1 Streptomyces carminius | reverse complement strand
TCGGCCTGCTGGGCCTCGATGGCCGGGTCCACCCGCAGCGGCTCGTAGGGCTCCTCCTCGTCGAGCTGGAAGCGGTTGACCCCGACGACCACCCGCTCGCCGGAGTCGGTCTCCTGGGCGATGCGGTACGCGCTGCGCTCGATCTCGCCCTTCTGGTAGCCGTGCTCGATGGCGGCCACCGCGCCGCCCAGCTCCTCGACCTTCCCGATCAGCCCGGTGACCAGCTCCTCGATCTCGTCGGTCATCCTCTCGACGACGTAGGACCCGGCGAAGGGGTCGACGGTGGCGGTCACGTCGGTCTCGTGCGCCAGCACCTGCTGGGTGCGCAGCGCCAGCCGGGCCGACTTGTCGGTGGGCAGCGCGATGGCCTCGTCGTAGGAGTTGGTGTGCAGTGACTGGGTGCCGCCCAGCACCGCGCCCAGGCCCTGCACGGCCACGCGCACCAGGTTCACCTCGGGCTGCTGGGCGGTGAGCTGCACCCCCGCGGTCTGGGTGTGGAAGCGCAGCATCAGCGACCTGGGGTTCTTCGCGCCGAAGGTCTCCCTCATCACCCGCGCCCAGATCCGGCGGGCCGCGCGGAACTTGGCGACCTCCTCCAGGATCGTGGTGCGGGCGACGAAGAAGAAGGAGAGCCGCGGCGCGAAGTCGTCCACGTCCATGCCGGCCGCGACCGCGGTGCGTACGTACTCGATGCCGTCGGCCAGGGTGAAGGCGATCTCCTGCGCGGGCGTCGCCCCGGCCTCGGCCATGTGGTAGCCGGAGATGGAGATGGTGTTCCAGCGCGGGATCTCGGCCCGGCAGTACTTGAAGATGTCCGAGATCAGCCGCAGCGAGGGCCTGGGCGGGAAGATGTAGGTGCCGCGGGCGATGTACTCCTTGAGCACGTCGTTCTGGATGGTGCCGGTCAGCTTCGCCGCCGGCACGCCCTGCTCCTCGGCCACGAGCTGGTAGAGCAGCAGCAGCACGGCCGCCGGCGCGTTGATCGTCATCGAGGTGGAGACCTCGCCCAGCGGGATGCCGTCGAACAGCACCCGCATGTCCTCGATCGAGTCGATCGCCACGCCGACCTTGCCGACCTCGCCGCTCGCGATCGGCGCGTCGGAGTCGTGGCCCATCTGGGTGGGCAGGTCGAAGGCGACCGACAGACCCATGGTGCCGTTGGCGATGAGCTGCTTGTAGCGCGCGTTGGACTCGGTCGCCGTGCCGAACCCGGCGTACTGCCGCATCGTCCACGGCCGCCCGGTGTACATGCTCGGGTAGACGCCCCGGGTGTACGGGTACGCCCCCGGCTCGCCCAGCCTGCTCGCCGCGTCCCAGTCCCCGAGCGCCCCGGGTCCGTAGACCGGCTCGACCGGCAGCCCGGACTGCGATGACCTCGTCCTGCGTTCCATCGTCTCAGCTCCTTCTGTCCCGCCGAACGGTCGGCTCCGGCATACCGGCCCGCGAGCGGGCCACCACAGGCGCACGGACCGGCCGGAGGCGACCGGGCCGTCCGCCGGACGCCGGGGCGGACGGGATGCCCCGGACTGCCGTTCCGCACGGTCGCGCCGTCCGTGCGGGCACAGGTCGTGGAGGCGGTCGGCGCGGACTGCCCGCCTCAGCCGGCCGGCACCGGTCCGAAGGTCTCCTCGGCGAGCAGGACCGCGCCGTACAGCGAGGACCGGCCGCCCAGCGCCGCCGGACGGACCCGTATCCGCCTGCTCCCGGGCCGGGCCAGTTCCTCCACCTGCGCGGCGACCGACTCCACCAGCCCCGGCACCCCGGCGGCGAACCCGCCGCCGACGAGGGCCAGATCGAGCTGTGCCAGCTCACCCACGCCGATCACGGCGCGGGCGAGAGCGGCGGCGCTCTCGTCGATCGCCGCTCTCGCCCAGAAGGCGGAGGCCCGTGCCCCCTCGACCAGTTCGGCGAAGGCGACCTCCCGGCCGCGCAGTCCGGCGGCGCGCCGCAGGGTGGCCGGTCCCGAGGCGACCGCCTGCACACAGCCCCGCCGTCCGCAGTCGCACCGCGCTCCGTTCCCGTCGACGACGAGGTGGCCGAGTTCGCATGAGCCCCGGGCCGGGCCGGGCCAGAAGCGGCCCTCGAAGACCACTCCGCCCCCGATGCCGGTGCCGACCCCCAGGTACATCAAGTCCGGGCAGCCCGCCTCCCGTGACTCCGCCAGCGCGGCGAGATCGCCGTCGTCGGCACGGGCCACCGGGGTGTCCGGGAAGATCCGCGCCAGGGCGGCCTCCAGATCGAGGCCGACCCAGCTCGGCCGTCCCGGCCAGGCGCGCACCGTGCCGTTCGCGTCACAGATCGCCGGCATGGCCACCCCGACCCCGCTGAGCGGTGCCGGCCGGTGCCGCAGCAGGACCTGGACCCGCTCGGCGAGCAGTTCCAGATCCCCGGCGGCATCGCAGGCCGCGGTCCAGCGGAAGGTGTCCTCGACGGTGGCCCCGTCTCCGCCGGTGCCGCTCTTGAGACGCAGGGCGACCTTCGTCCCCCCGACGTCGATCCCCAGGTAACTGATGTCCGCTTTCCTCCGTCCCGGTCAGCTGCCGATGCTCTGGCCGTGGTGGAAAACGTTGTTCGGGTCGTAGGCCTCCTTGACCCTCAGCAGCCTCGCGTAGTTGTCCCCGTAGTAGGCCCGCCGCCAGTCGGCGAGCCGGGGGTCGGGGAAGTTGACGTACGCCTCACCGGTGGAGGCGGGGTCGATCACCTGGGATCCGCGGTCCACCCAGTCCACCATGGCGGCCTCCTCCTCCGGGGGAGGCGAGGCGGACGGGGTCATCGCAGCGAACCCGGTCATGAACTGAGCCCCGCGGTGCCAGTACGCGGTCTCGGTCCGGCCGGCCTCGTTCGCCTTGCCGCCGGTGGCGGTGAAGCTGAGGAAGCGGGTCTGCCCGGCCTGCCGGTCGCCGTCGTAAGAGGCCAGCGCGTCCGCCAGGACCGTCCCGGTGACCGGACGTTCGTAGATCCTGGTCCGCTCGCGCAGCACACCGTTCCGGGGCAGCGCGGCGTCGGGGGTCTGACCGACGAGGTGGCACTGGCTCGTGGTGAGCTGCCCGCAGCCGTACACCCGGCGCATCACGTCACCGTAGGAGAGCTCCTTGACGTCCTTGCCGACCGGCTGGGTGCCGGCCTGCGAGGCCATCGCGTTGAGGCCGTCCTCCAGAGCGCTCTGCTGCCCCCAGAAAGCCCCGTTGATCATGACGGTCGGGACCTGGCCCGGTGCGGCGTCGAACAGGGCCACCAGGAGCGCGGAGCCGAGCTCGTGAGGACCGGACACGCTCCACTGCTGCCACGCCTCGATCACCTCCTGGGCCTTGTCCCAGGGCCAGGAGGTGTCGAAGAACACCCCGCGCGGCTGCTCGATCGGGCGGACCTCGAAGTCGAGGACGATGCCGAAGTTGCCGCCGCCGCCACCGCGCAGCGCCCAGAACAGCTCGGGCCGCTCGGTGGCCGAGGTGTGCACCAGGCAGCCGTCGGCGAGCATGACCCGGGCCGACACGAGCCGGTCGGAGCCGGTGCCGTACTTGCGGGTCTGGTGTCCGATGCCGCCGCCGGAGATGAAGCCTCCGGGACACACGGTCGGACAGGTGCCGGTCACGATCTGCCTGTTGTGCGGCTCCAGTGCGGCGAGGGTGTCGATGGCCTTCGCCCCGGGGCCGACGTGCACCGTACTGCCGCCGGCACGGACCTGCCGGAAGGCCGAGATGTCGATGACGAGCCCCTCGCCCGTCGACCAGCCGGCGAGATTGTGGCCGCCGCTGCGCGTACGCACCTCCACCCCGTGGTCCTGCGCGAACCGCAGGCACGTGCGCACGTCCTCGACCGTCCTGCAGTAGGCGACGCCCTGGGGATTCACCACGCTGTATTCACCGAGGTAAACCATCTTGGCGTTCTGGTAATCCCTGTGCGAGGGACGGATCAGATCGCCGGTGAGTGCCTTTCGCAGCCGCTCCCACTTGTCTCCGGACGGCGTTTTCGGCACTGCCGAGGCGAAAGCAGCGGTCGGTATACCTCCGGCGGCGGCAACCAGACCCAGACTGCTCGCCGTCTTGAGGACATTTCTCCTGCTCAGCATATTATCTGTCCCTTCGGTGCACTGAAACGGTACGAAGGAGGGGGCATTCGCCGTAACCCCTAACCACCCCCTGTGGCGCCGCCTCCGCAGCCACCGGCCGGCGGAGGGCGTCCGGGCCTCCTACCTCCGTCGCCACCGGCACCGGAACGGCAGACGGGTGGTCAGCCGGGGTGCACGGCGGCGTTCCCGGGCAGGACACCGCGCCGGGGAGGACTTCCGGCGGTGGGCCGCCCGGTCCGGCACCGGCACGCGCGACGGCGTCCGGCGAATTCCCGGTTCCCCGGGCCGGTGGCGCGCGAGTCATCGGCAAGCCCGCTCCCGCGCGTTCCCTCGTTTTCCCGGAACCGTCCGGAAATCGACCGGAAATCACGCGAAGGATTGCGGAGACCATCGGACCGGGGGCTGTCAGGGGTTGTCCGAAGGCGCGGCCCGTGCCACGCTGGCGCCGCTGCGACCATTTCCTGGAGGAAACTCACATGACTCTCTCAGCCGCCGAAGCGGAGCAGTGGATACGCCGTTACCGCCGTCCGGCGCCGGAGAGCCGCCTCGGTCTGGTCTGCTTTCCGCACGCCGGCGGTTCGGCCACGTACTACTCCCCCGTCTCCGCCGCGCTCGACCCCTCCTACGAGGTCATGGCCATCCAGTACCCGGGACGCCAGGAACGCCGCCACACCCCCTGCATCGACGACATCGGGGAGTTGGCGCGGCAGGCCCACGCCGCGCTGGCGGGTGCCGGGATCGGCGGCCCCGGCCGGTCGGTGGCGCTCTTCGGCCACAGCATGGGCGCCACCGTGGCCTTCGAGGTGGCCCTCCTGATGGAGCGGGACGGCACCGGCCCGGTGGTGCTGTTCGCGTCCGGGCGCCGCGCCCCGAGCCGCTTCCGCGAGGACAACGTCCACCTGCGGGACGACGCGAGCATCGTCGAGGAGATACGCGCGCTGGGCGGCACCGACTCCCGCGTCCTGCGGGACAGGGAACTGCTCGAGATGGTGCTTCCCACGCTCCGCAGCGACTACCGCGCCGTCGAGCGGTACCGGCGCGGCACGGACACCAGGATCGGCGCGCCGATCGTCGTCCTTGTCGGGGACAGCGATCCGCACGCCACCCGCGAGGAGGCGCTCGCCTGGCGCGACCACACCACGGGTCACTTCGAGGCGCACACCTTCCCCGGCGGTCACTTCTACCTCGAGAAACAGCAGGAGGAGGTCCTGGGGACCGTCACCGAGGTCCTCGGGCGCCTGCACCCCTGACCCCCGCCGGAAGCGGGGGTTCCACGGCCTGTTCCTGCGAGGTGCCCCGGGCGGCGTGAACGCCCGGGGCACCTGCCGCTTGCGAGGGGGAGTCGGTGCCCTCGTCCCTCGGTGTCTCCTCCTCGCGTCCCTCCGCGGGCCCGCACGGCACGGAATCGCCTGCCGGGGACACGACCCGGACGGCGCCGACCGGACGGACGCCGCCGGGCGCGCAGAAGCGCGGAGACCGGGCACGGGCCCGGCCTCCGCCGTGTGCGACCGGTCCGCCACCGCGGCGGACGTGTCCCTGCCGGAGCGGCTCAGGGGGTCACGAGGTTCTCCCGGGGCTCCACCGGCTCGCTCGCCTGCGGCTGCGCCCCCGCCTCCGGCTTCCTCAGCATCGCGACTCCGATGATCAGGGCCAGCAGCACGAATCCGGCACCGAGCAGGAACGCCGACTGGTAGGCACCCACCAGCGATGCCGCCTCGCTCTTGCCCGCGGCCGTGAGGTCGCTCGTCCGCGCGGTGACGACCGCGCTCAGCACGGCGAGCCCGATCGCGCCGCCGATCTGCTGCGTGGTGTTGAACAGCCCGGAGGCGGTGCCCGACTCGGCGGGCGTGACGGAGGACATCCCGAGCCCCATCATGGCCGGCGCGGCCAGTCCGAAGCCCAGGCCCATGACGACGCTCGCGGGCATGAAGTCCACCACGTACACACCCTCGACGCGGATGAACGAGAGCATCACGAAAGCCGCGATGATCAGGGCGAGGCCCAGGAACAGCATCGGACGCTGGCCGAACCTGGTGATCAGCCGGGCCGAGAAGCCGAGGGAGACCGTCGCGATCACCACCGCGATGGGCACGAACGCCAGACCCGCCTCCAACGGGCTGTACCCGAGTACGCGCTGCAGGTAGAGCGTGCCGAAGAAGAGCAGGCCGAACATGCCCGCGATCATCATGAACTGCACGATGTTCGCCGCTGTCAGGCTCCGGGAGCGGAAGATCTTCAGCGGCAGCAGGGGCTGTGCCGCGGTGGCCTGGCGGACGACGAAACCGACGAGCAGCGCGATGGACAGCAGGCCGAGGAGCAGCGTCCGGACCGAACCCCAGCCGGCCCGCTCCGCGTCGACGATCGTGTAGACGAGAAGCATCATGCCGGCCGTGATCAGTACCGCGCCCATGAAGTCGGTGCCCTTGTTCAGTCCCTGCCCCGGGTCCCTCTCGATCCTGCCCAGACCGACCAGGATGAGAACGGCGCCGATCGGGGCGTTGATGAAGAAGATCCAGTTCCAGCTCAGCATGTCGGTGAGCACACCGCCGAGCAACGGCCCGACCGCTCCGCCGCCCGCGGACGCGAAGCTGTAGGCACCGATCGCCTGAGCCTGCTTGCGCGGCTCGGAGAACATGGTCGCGACCATACCGAGGATGCAGGCGGACGCGATCGCGCCTCCGACGCCCTGGATGAACCGGAACAGAATCAGCATCGCCTCGGTGGTGGCGAAGCCGCACAGCAGGGAGGAGACGCTGAACAGCGCGACACCGGTGAGGAATACGATCTTCCGGCCGATCAGGTCACCGAGTCGTCCCGCCAGCATCAGCAGGCCACCGAACGGGATGACGTACGCGTTGACGACCCAGACGAGGTTCTCGGAGGAGAAACCAAGGCCGCGTTGGACCGTCGGCAGTGCCACGTTGACGATGTTCTGGTCGATCACGATCATCATCTGGCCGAGACACAGCACACTGATCGTCAGCCACGATGACTTGGTGTTTTTCAGGGCGGGCTGGCCCATTTCCGGTCGCCTCCAATAGTGCACCGTTTGTTACAGCAGACATGATGCGTTCCCGTGAAAGGGAGCGGAAGAAGGCACTTTGCTGTGACACGGGCACATCGATGTGCCTTTCACATTCAGCGACCGAACAACCCGGCCGCGCGGTGGGCCAGCTCCATCGCCTGGTGGGCGTTGAGCCGCGGGTCACAGGTGCTCTCGTAGCGTTCGGCGAGACCGTGCGCGGTGATTCCCCGGACCCCGCCGAGGCACTCGGTCACCGAGTCCCCGGTCAGCTCCAGATGCAGGCCGCCCGGGTGGGTGCCGAGCTCGCGGTGCACCTCGAAGAAGCCCTCCACCTCGTGGAGGACGTCGTCGAAGTGCCGGGTCTTGTATCCGGTCGCCGACTCGTGGGTGTTGCCGTGCATGGGGTCGCACTGCCAGACGACCCGGCGCCCGGTCGCGGTCACCCGTTCGACGATGGGCGGCAGCACGTCCCGCACCCGGGCGCTTCCCATCCGGCTGATCAGCGTGAGCCGTCCGGGTTCCCCCTCGGGATCGAGCCGTTCGGCGTACTCGGCCGCCTGCTCGGGTGTGGTGCCCGGACCGATCTTCAGCCCGACCGGGTTGGCGAGCAGGCCGGCGAACGCGATGTGCGCGCCCTCGGGCTGCCGGGTGCGCTCGCCGATCCACAGCAGGTGCGCCGACCCGCTGTACAGCCGCGGCCCTCCGTCCGGGTCCGGCACCAGTCGGGGGCACTCGTAGTCGAGCAGCAGGGCCTCGTGGCTGGTGTAGATCCCGGCGGAGCGCCCGGATCGCAGGATGTCGAGCGTCCTTCGGGCGTCCTGGTACGCCTGGACCATCCGCACCGGGTCGGGGATGCGCGCCCGCGGATCCGGCGCGGCCGAGTTGACGATGTCGCCGCGGTAGACCGGCAGGCCCAGGCCGTCGGTGGCGTTGGAGCGCGGCTTGGCGTACTGGCCCGCGATCCGCCCGACACCGACCACCGGCAGGCCGGCGCCCTCGGCCAGCACCGCGGCCATCCTCAGCAGCGTCGCGGCGTTGCCCCGGACGTGCTCCTCGGTGTTGCCGGCAAAGGTCTCGGCGCAGTCCCCTCCCTGGAGCAGGAACGCCTCCCCCCGCGCGACGCGTGCCAGGTCCCGCCGCAGTGCCCGGACCTCACCGGGCGTGACGAGCGGAGGCAGAGCGGCCAGGAAGGCGGACACCGAGCGCACCTGTGTCGCGTCGGGCCAGCCGGGCTGCTGCGCCGCGGGCCGGCTCAGGGCCTCGGAAAGCCTTCCCATCGTTTTCGGGGGGAGTCCGGGATGCCACCCGGGTATTTCCATCTGAACAGTCGGATACATGGCTTCATTAAGCCGGAGAGGAGAACCCCTAGGCGTACCCCTAAACACTCCCTTATTTGTTCCCCGGCAGGTTCTCCCCTCTCATGCCAATTGCACGCCGGAAGCGGCGATCACTACGATCGGCGACGATTGAGGACCGCCCCAGCGATGATCGAGGTGGAACGCTTTGGCACATCGATGGCTTCTCGTCCGCCTGTACGGAACCGCAGGCGGACCCCTGCCCCCGCCCTCCGTGCTGCCGCGCCTGGCGCGGTACGTCCGGTCGGCCGACTCCGCGGCCTGCTGCTTCTTCTCCCGGGAGGACGACGCCACGGGCCCGTCGGTGGAGTTGTGGCTCGACTCCACGCCCGAGGTGCGCCGCGCGGCCGCGGACCTGCTGCGCTCGGAGCCCGAGTCCCCCTGGCGGCCCGTCGTCGAGCAGGACGTCCCGCGTCCGGTCCACCATCCGCACGAGAGCGGGCGGGATGTGCGGGACGAACTGGCCGCGGTCTCCACCGAGTTCGCCCTCTCGGTGCCGCCGGGCGGCGAACCGGGGCCAAAGAAGGCGTTCGACCTGGGAACCTCCCATCTGCGCGGCATCGTCGAACTGCTCCCGGAGGCCGCCAGGCCGGGGTTCCTCTTCCAGTGCTGGCAGAGCTGGTCGGCCGGGCTCTCACCGTGGGAGCGGGAGAAGCTGGCGGCCGAGACGGACATGCGAAGGGCCGCGGTGCCGCACGCTCCGTCGAAGGCCCGCCTGAGATACCTGGACCGCACCCGGCGGGCCATCCGCCACCAGCGGCCGGGGAACGGCCTGCCGGAGCCCTACCTCATCTTCCATCAGGCCGGAGCCACGCACGGCCGGCTCGGGGTCCCACCCGCCCAGGGCGCGGCGGCGGCACTCGCCCTGCGGAGCGAGCTGGCCGAGCGGACCGCCTCCCCCGTCCCGGTCGCAGCCTCCGGCGGGCACGCGTGAGCGCCCGCGGCGGGGAGCGGGAGACCGGCCGGGTCCGGGTGGACCTCGGGGAGCGGTCCTATGACGTCCTCATCGGCACCGGCGTCCGGCACAGGCTGGCCGAGGTGGTGGCCGGCCTCGGAGCGGAACGCGCCGTGGTCGTCGCCGCCCGTCCCGCCGAGTGGGTCCCCTCCCCGGGGATCTCCCACCGGGTGATCGAGGTACAGGACGGGGAGCGGGCCAAGACGCTGGCCACCGTCGGTGAGCTGTGCCGCCGGTTCGCCGACGCCGGACTGAGCCGGGGCGACGTGGTGGTCTCCTGCGGCGGGGGCACCACCACCGACACCGTCGGGCTGGCCGCCGCCCTCTACCACCGGGGGATACCCGTGGTCCACCTGCCGACGACGCTGCTCGCCCAGGTGGACGCCAGCACCGGGGGGAAGACCGCCGTCAACCTGCCCGAGGGCAAGAACCTGGTCGGCGCGTACTGGCAGCCCAGGGCCGTGCTGTGCGACACCGACTACCTCCAGACGCTGCCCGAGCGCGAGTGGCTCAACGGCTACGGCGAGATCGCACGCTGCCACTTCATCGGCGCCGGTGACCTGCGCGACCTCCCCACAGTCGAGCAGATCACCGGGAGCGTGCGGCGGAAGGCGGAGATCGTCTCGGCCGACGAGCGCGACTCCGGTCTCCGGCACCTGCTGAACTACGGCCACACCCTGGGGCACGCACTGGAACTGGAGACGGGCTTCGGCCTCCGGCACGGCGAGGCGGTGGCGATCGGCACGGTGTTCGCCGGCAGGCTCGCCGGTGCGCTGGACCGCATCGACCAGAGCCGGGTCGACGAGCACCTCGACGTCGTCCGGCATTACCGGCTGCCCTGGCGGCTGCCCTCCGGTGCGGACATCGACACGCTGATCCGTCTGATGCGACTGGACAAAAAGGCGAACGGGGACCTGGCCTTCGTCCTGGACGGGCCGGACGGAGCCGAGCTGGTGCGTGAGATTCCCGAGCACGTGGTGAAGGACTGTCTGGCGGCCATGCCGAGCGCCTGACCCCGGGAACGCGTCGGCGGGGTGCCGGAGCGGTCTGCTCCGGCACCCCGCCGTCCCGCCGTACCGCCGCGGGTCACCGGACCAGGTGCAGCAACGCCTTCGCCGCCAACCGGTAGCCGTACGACCCCAGCCCGACCACGACTCCCCCGGCGAGGGGCGCGAGAACCGACTCGTGCCGGAACCGCTCCCGGGCCCAGACGTTGGAGATGTGCACCTCGATCCAGGGACTCGGGTAGGCGGCGAGCGCGTCGCGCAGGCTCCAGCCCGCCATCATGAGCGCACCCGGATTGACGATGGCGCCCACGGTGTCGGGATTGTGGTTGACCGCGCGGACGAGTGCGCCCTCCGAATCGTCCTGGACCGCGGTCACGGTCCACCCTCGGTCCGCGACCTCCTCGGACACGGCCTTCTCGATGTCCGCCAGTGTGTCGGTCCCGTAGATCTCGGGCTCGCGGCGTCCCAGAATGCCGAGATTGGGACCGTTGATCAGGAGCAGCCGGCTCATCACGCCACCTTTTCAATCGACATCGTCCACCGCATTCCTAGCAGGAGATATACCGGCACCGAAACTGTGGAAATCCGGGATCGACACAGGGGGGACATAGGGGGTGGGCCGCGGACTTTCACTCGGGTAGCTTCGGAATACGCGCGGTCGACACCCCCGCGACTTTCCGAGCGAAATCCCGTCTACCCAGAAGCGTTTCCAGCGAGTAGAAGGATAGGGACCGTGAGCGTTTCCCGAGAGGTTCCGGAATTCCCGGCCTGGCCGCAGTTCGACGACGCCGAGCGCGTCGGTCTTGTCCGCGCCCTGGAACAGGGCCAGTGGTGGCGGATGGGAGGCAACGAAGTCACCGAGTTCGAGAACGAGTTCGCGGAGTACCACGGCTCGGAGCACGCACTGGCGGTGACCAACGGCACACACGCCCTCGAGCTCGCCCTCCAGGTCCTGGGGGTCGGCCCGGGCTCCGAGGTGATCGTGCCGGCGTTCACCTTCATCTCGTCGTCGCAGGCGGCGCAGCGGCTCGGGGCGGCCGCGGTCCCGGTCGACATCGACCCGGGGACCTTCTGCATCGACCCGGCCGCCGCCGAGCGCGCGATCGGCCCGAAGACCGCCGCCATCATGCCGGTGCACATGGCCGGGCACTTCGCCGACATGGACGCGCTGGAGAAACTGTCCGCCGACAGCGGGGTGCCGCTGGTCCAGGACGCCGCCCACGCGCACGGCGCCCGCTGGCAGGGCCGGAGGGTCGGCGAGTTCGACTCGGTCGCCGCGTTCAGCTTCCAGAACGGCAAGCTGATGACGGCCGGCGAGGGCGGCGCCGTCCTGTTCCCCGACAGGGAGCAGTACGAGGACGCCTTTCTGCGCCACAGCTGCGGACGGCCGCGCACCGACCGCGGCTACTTCCACAGCACCGCGGGGTCGAACTTCCGGATGAACGAGTTCTCGGCCGCGGTGCTACGGGCTCAGCTCGGCCGCCTGGACGGGCAGATCACCCTGCGCGAGGAGCGGGCGCCGCTGCTGTCGCGCCTGCTGAACGAGATCGACGGCGTGGTGGCGCAGAGCCGTGACGAGCGGTGTGACCGCGACCCGCACTACATGATGATGTTCCGCGTTCCCGGGATCACCGAGGAGCACCGCAACGTGCTGGTCGACGCGCTGATCGAGCGGGGCCTGCCCGCGTTCGCCGCGTTCCGCGCGATCTACCGCTGCCCCGGCTTCTGGGAGATCGGCGCCCCCGACCTGTCAGTGGACGAACTGGCCGCCCGGTGCCCCGCCACTGAGGCCATCTACACGGACACCATCTGGCTGCACCACCGCACGCTCCTGGGCACCGAGGAACAGATGCACCGGATCGCGGACATCGTCGCCGACACCCTGGCCACGGCATGACCGGCGAAGACACCGGGCGGCCACTGCGTGTGGCGGTCATCGGTACCGGCTGGGCCGCCCGTTCGATCTGGCTGCCGCGGTTGACCGCGCACCCGGCGTTCACCGTCGCGGCCGTAGTGGACCCGGACCCGGCCGCGCGTGCCGCCGCAAGCGGTGGCGAGCTGCCGGAGTTCGCCACCGCCGAGGAGCTCTCCCCTGCCGAGATCGACCTCGCCGTCGTCGCGGTGCCCAACCACCTGCACGCCGCGGTGGCCGAGACGGTCCTCGGCGCCGGCATATCGGCGTTCGTGGAGAAACCCGTGTGCATGACGTCGGCCGAGGCCGACCGGCTGGCCGCCGCCGAGTTCACCGGTTCCGCGATGCTGCTGGCCGGCAGCGCGGCCCGGTACCGCACCGACGTGCGCACGCTGCTGGAGACGGCCGGTACGGTGGGCCGGATCCGGCACATCTCCCTCCGCTGGGTGCGGGCGCGGGGCATCCCGAGCGGGGTCGGCTGGTTCACCAGCCGACGGCTCTCCGGCGGCGGTGCCCTGATGGACCTGGGCTGGCATCTGCTGGACGTGGCGGGCCCGCTGCTGGGAAGCGCGAAGTTCCGGCAGGTGATCGGCTCGGTCTCGGACGACTTCGTCAACGACGGCTCCGTCCGCGCCCGGTGGCGCGAGGACGAGGCGGCGAACACCTCCGGCGACGTGGAGGACACCGCCCGCGGCTTCCTCGTCGCGCCGGAGGGCACATCGGTGTCGATCACCGCGAGCTGGGCCTCCCACCGGCCGGACGACGTCACCGCGGTCGTGATCGAGGGCAGCACCGGCACACTGAGTCTGACCTGCACCTTCGGTTTCAGCCCCAACCGGCAGGACCACTCGGTGCTGACGCTGACCCGCAGGGGCCGGGAGACGGTGGTGCCGGTCCCGAACGAGCCGGTCGGCGTGGAGTACGACCGGCTCCTCGACGACCTGCCGAGGCGGCTGGCCGACCCCAGGACCCGCGGCGTGGCCGTGGGTGAGGCAGCCCACAACGTCGACGCCATCGAGAGGCTGTACCGGTCGGCGGCGCCGAGGCCGCTCCACCCGGTGCGGGCGGTCCTGCCCCAGCCGCACCGGGCCGGGCGCCTCCGGGCGGTGGTCTTCGACCTCGACGGCGTCCTGGTCGACAGCTTCGAGGTGATGCGGCAGGCGTTCACACTGGCCTACCGCGAGGTGGTCGGCGACGGTGAGCCGCCGTTCGCGGAGTACAACCGGCACCTGGGACGCTACTTCCCCGAGATCATGCGGATCATGGATCTTCCACCGGAGATGGAGGGTCCGTTCGTCCGGGAGAGCGCCCGGCTGGCCGAACGGGTCACCCTCTTCTCCGGGATCGAGGAACTCCTGGGCCTGCTGCGCCACCAGGGCGTCAGGCTCGCCGTGGCGACGGGCAAGGCCGGCTGGAGGGCCCGGTCGCTCCTGACGCGCCTGGGTGTCGTGGACCTGTTCGACCACGTCATCGGATCCGACGAGGTGCCCCGCGCCAAACCGGCGCCGGACATCGTGCTGCGCGCACTGGACCTGCTGAAGGTCGATCCCGACGAGGCGGTCATGGTCGGCGACGCGGTGACGGACCTGGCCGCCGCCAAGGACGCGGGGGTGGCCGCGGCCGCCGCCCTGTGGGGCGAGACGGACGAGGCCGCGCTGCTCGCGGCCGGGCCGGACCTGGTGCTGCACAAGCCCTTGGACCTGATCCCGCTCTGCACACCGGCCGAGTTCGTCCTCGGCTGATCTCCCCGTCCCTCCGGCGCGCGCCGCGCGCCGGAGGGACGCCGTCATCGCGCACCTCGCGCCGTCCTCTCCCGCTGCCGCGCGGTCCCTGTCCCAGGACGCGGGGAACCGCGGACAGCGAACGGAAAGATGGCGTCCCGTTCCGTTTCTCCGGGAGTCCGCGAATGTCCGGTGAGTCCGGAGAACCCGGTCCCCACTCCCGAACCGGCGCAGGCCCCCCGAAGGCCGGCGAAGCCGCCGGCAGACGTCGGCAGACGTCGAATTCTCGCCACAACGGAACGGACGAGGCCGGACGGAATCGCCTGGCTAACGACTCACCGGCTAAGAGCGTGTCTCACGTGGTGGGTTCGGTGCGGCATGATGGGGGGCCGTGAGTGTCGATCTGTCGCAGCGGTTGGTTCCCGACGGGCTGTGGGAGCTGGCAGCTCCGCTGCTGCCGAAGTTCACGTCCCGGCCGCAGGGCGGCGGGACCGCCCCGGTGGACGAGCGGGCCGCCTTCACCGCCGTGGTGTACGTGCTGACCAGCGGGTGCGCCTGGCGGCATCTGCCGGAGACCTTCGGCGTCTCCCCGGCCACCGCGCACCGCCGGTTCACGCTCTGGACCGAGGCCGGGCTGTGGCGCCGACTGCACCGGGCGGTGCTGGACGAACTCGGGGTCCGCGGCGAGGTGGACTGGACTGCGGCGATCGTGGACGCGGCGAGTGTGCGGGCGAAAAAGAGGGGCCGCTGACCGGGCGCAACCCGGTCGACCGGGGCAAGAAGGGCAGCAAGCTCCACGTCCTGTCCGACACCCAGGGCCTGCCGCTCGTCCCGGGTGTCTCGGGCGCGAACGTCCACGACAGCCAGGCGCTCCTGCCGCTGGTGGCGGGCATCCCCGCCATCCGCTCCCGGCGCGGCCCGCGCAGACGCCGTCCCGGCAGGCTCCGCGCCGACAAGGCCTACCACTCCGCCGAGAAGCCGGCGTGACTCCGCGAGCGGGGCATCGTCCCGCGTGTCGCCCGGCCCGGCATCGAGTCCAGCGAGCGCCTGGGCCGACACCGCTGGAAGATCGAACGGTCGATCTCCTGGCTCTTCGGCTACCGGCGCCTCACCATCCGGTACGAGCGCAAGGGCAGCCACTTCCTGGCCTTCCTCGGCCTCGCGGCCGCCCTGACCTGCTACAAGAAACTTGCTCAGCTCACCACATGAGGCAAGCTCTAAATTTGGCCACCGCAATAAATTAAGCATGCAATAAGCCAGGCCATCGAGGATGATCGGAGGAGCACTCAAGACCGGTACAATCGTGCGGGTCGGGTTGTCATCCGGCCACAATCAAGCGGGGGGCGTGGCGGCATGGGATGCAACGAGGTGTGCAGGTTTCCTTCTTCCTGCAGGCCAGGTGAGTGATGAGGTTTCGCATACTCGGCCCTCTGAACGTAACCGGTATTGATCATTCCGTCTCTCTGGGAGGGATCAATCAGAGAGCGGCGCTCGGTTACCTCCTCCTCCACGCGAACAACGTGGTGGCGACAAGCCGACTGCTACAGGCCCTGTGGGGAGAGGATCCGCCTCCCACCGCGCGCAAGATCCTTCAGAACGCGATCTCCAGCCTGCGCCGGACGCTGGTCGACCGGGAGAGCGGGGACAGGTCGAAGCTGCTGGTCACCCACGCGCCCGGCTACGTGCTGCGCGCGGACCCGGCCACGATAGACAGCTGCGAGTTCAAAGAGTTGGCCTGGAAGGGGCAAGCCGCGCTGACCGCCGGTGAGTGGGACGAGGCCGACTGCCACCTGCGGAAGGCCCTTGCCCTGTGGAAAGGGCCCGCACTGGCCGATCTGGTCGAGGACGGCTATGCCTGGCCTGAACTCACCGCTCTGCAGAACGCCAGGTTCGGGGTGCTGGAGAACCGGATGGAGGCGGCGCTCGCCGTCGGCCGCCATTTCGAGATCATCGGCGAGTTGGAGGCCGTCGTCAGCACGGACCCCCTGCGGGAGCGTCTGTGCCGGCAGCTGATGCTGGCCCTGTACCGTTCGGGGCGGCAGGCCGACGCCCTGAGCGTGTACCGCCGCACGCGCGCCGCCCTGGTCGAACGGCTCGGTCTCGATCCCGGCCCCGAACTGCGCCGGCTGGAACGCGCGATCCTCGACCACGATCCTTCTCTCCTCCCCGGCGACGGAGCGGCGGTCCGGCTCGCCACCCCGCCGGCCGCCGTGCCCGAAACCGCCGGACCGGACGAGGACGCGAGCCGCTCCGCCGCCCCGCCCGAGCCGCAGCGGTCCGAGACCGCCAGGGCCCTGCGGGCGGCGCCTCCCCCGCCCTGCGGGCTGGAGGAGTACAAGCGTGTGACGGCCGTCTTCGTCCACGTCGACACCTCGGGCACCAGCGTTCCTCCCGAGGTTCTCAACCGCCTGCTCGAACGCGCCCACTCCGCCGTCCGGGAACGGGTCCGGCTGTACGGCGGGCGGACCCACGAGAGACTGGGTCCGGTCACGCTCGCCCTGTTCGGAATCGCGCAGACCCAGGAGGACGATGCGCTCCGGGCGATCCGTATGGCCGTGGAGATGGCCGGGTACTCCGACCAAGGGGTCCGCCTGCGGGTCGCAGTCGCCGGCGGCGAGGCCCTCGTGCTGGGCGCCCACGAGGCCGCTGCGGGCGGCGAGCCCGTCAGCGTCACCGGCCGGTTCCTCGAGACGGGGCTCACCCTGCTGTTCGACACCCGCCCCGGCGTCGTGCGGGTCTGCGACGACACCCGGGAGGCATGTGCCGAGCACTTCGACTTCGTGACCGCCGACACGGCGGCGAGCGGACATGACGTGACCGTTTCGCTGCGCCCACAGCTGGCCAGCCGGACCGACCTCCCGTTCGTCCAGCGCAACCGCGAGTTGAAGCAGCTCGAATGGTGGGTCGAGGAGGTCCGCAGGAGCCGGCGCCCGCACCTGGTGACCGTGCTCGGTGTGGCAGGCATCGGCAAGAGCCGGCTCATGCACGAGTTCCGCCGCGGTATCACCGAGCGCGCAGGGGTACGCTGCCTGATCGGCTGCAATCGCAAGCTGGGGCTCAAGGAGCCCTACACCGCCCTGGCGGGGGTCGTCCGCGCCTACGCCGGAATCACCGACGACGACTCGGCGCTGCAGCAGGACCGCAAGCTCGACGCCGCGGTGACCGGCCTCGTCGGCTCCGGGCCGATCTCCGCCCAGCTGGCCGACACTCTGCGCTCCCTGGTGGCCCCCGGGAGAAGCACCCGGCACGGGCTGCACAGGCCGGAGTCGCTGAAGGCCGTGTTCGCCGCCTGGCGGCGGTTCGTCGAGGAACTGGCCGCCCGTGAGCCGCTCGTCATCCTCCTGGAGGACCTCAACCGGGTTGACGACGTACTGCTCAAGTTCATCGGGGACCTCACCGAGAACGTGGGCAGCCTGCCGCTGCTCGTGGTCGTGACGGCGCGGCCGGAACTGGTCAACCGGCCCTCCTACTGGGCCGGCGGGCAGCGCAACGCCACCACGATGAGCCTCGAGCCGCTGCCGCTCTCGGGGATCGACACACTGCTCAGGAGTCTCCTGGGGGCGGCCCCGGGCAGGTGCACGGCCGAGCTGCGGGCGTCACTGGCGGACCGGTCCGGCGGCAATCCGCTGTTCGCCATCGAGTACGCCAACATGATGGGCTGCAGGACGGGCGGCAGCACCGGCGCCGCGCCGGTGAGCGGCGTCCCCGCGCAGAACTTCGAAGACCGGCCCATGGTGCCCTTCCTCGTGCACAACATCATCTCGGCCCGGCTGGACACCCTGCCGCAGCCGGAGAAGTCACTGCTCTGCGAGGCTTCGCTGTTCGGCAGCCCCTTCTACGAGAAGGAGCTGGCCGCGCTGAGCGGCCGGGACCCCGGCGAGATCCAGGAGTGCCTGGAGTTCCTGGAGCGGCGCGAGTTCCTGCGGCGCAGTCGGCTCGGCCCCGAACTCGGCTCGGTGGAGTACGAGTTCGTCCACGAACTCGTCGGCAAGGTGGCGTACTCCCGGCTGCCGCACGCCCTCCGGGCAGAGAAGCACAGCAGAGCGGCGGAGTGGCTGGCCGGGCAGCCGAACCGGCCCCTGACGCTGCTGGTGCACCACTGCCGGCAGGCGGTTCACCACATCAGGAAGGCCGCTCTGCCGGCCGAGGAGATCTCCGCCCGTGTCTGCGGCATCCTGATCGACGCGGGGCAGCGGGCCGGGCAGCGCGACACGACCGCCGCCCACTACTGCTACCGCACGGCGTTGGAGTTCTGCTCCCCCGGTGACCCCCAGTGGCACCTGCTGCTGCGCCGGCGGCAGCAGGAGGCGAAGTCACCGGCCTGACACGGCGGCGAGCAGCACCGAGCGGGCCACCGCGTCGGTGAGCCGGGAGGAGACCGGATTCGTTCCAGGGCGGGTGAAGTTGCCGCCCGCGACGGCGGTGGTGAACGGGCCGAGGGCGAACCGGCGCGGGTGCCGGCGGCCCGCCGCGTCGAGCACGGCGCCGTCGCGGGCATCCACCGCCGCGAGGCCGGTGCGGTGCCGGAACCTGTCGTCCTCGCTGGTGTCCTCCAGCAGCTGTCCCCGTCCGTACAGCGACCTGACCAGGGGGTCCCGGCTGCCGGGCGACGCGCCGACCGGCAGCCGGGCCTCCACCAGCGCCGAGGCCGTCACCGTACTGCCGGGCAGGGCCGGGCTGCCGGCCTCGAAACGCCCCCCGGCCGCCCTCACCCACATGTCCGGGCCGACGAAGCGCAGCACGCCGGCCTCGCTGAGGGCGAGCAGTTCGCGCATCCGGCGCGGCGGCGGGCCGCTGGCCAGGTAGTTGAAGAAGCCGGCCCACCATCCGTCCACGTCCACCGCCCGCGAGCGGGCCGAGAACCGGCCGCTTTCCAGCAGCGCGGGAAGCTGACCGAAGACCGCCAGCACCCCGTGGACGGCGCCCAGCTCCGCACTGTGGCGCGGGTCGGAGCGGCGCTCGACGACCTCGCGCACGTGTCCGCGAATCCGCCGCTGGAGTGCGGGCCGGTCCGGGAACGTCTCACCCGCGAGCGGCCGGTCCAGCCGCGGGATGTCGAACAGATCGCCGGGATGGACGACCGTCCGGCGCAGCAGGTCCCGGTGTTCCGGTCCGCCCCAGGGCACCGCGGCGCAGGCTTCGGCGAACTCCTCAGGACCGCCCCTAACCCGTTCCGGGTGGGCCGTGAACAGCTCGCGGTAGTAGCCCCATTCGATCTCCCTGGCCGCATGCGGCCACACGTCGCGGAAGAAGTCGAGCCGCTCCGGGGATTCCCGCAGGATCCGCTCGGAGTCGAAGAACCGGGGCGGCCGGGGCGGCGAGGCCGGGGTGTAGGTCGCCTTGGGCGGGAACGGCACGCCGCGCCGGGAACCGGCATGGATCACCGGCTCCTCCCCGCTGGGGAGGTATCGCAGGCCGCCCGCGCCGTCCTCTGTGTAGCGCCCGCCGCGTCCCTCGGTAAGCAGCACCACCAGATCCACGAATGCCAGGCCGAGCCCGCGGACGATGACCGGGGCGCCGGACCGCAGCACGGACAGGTCCTGGTCGGCCGTGTAACCCGGCGGCACGAAGCAGAGTCCGTGCCGTCCGGCATACACGGCGGTGGCGGCCTGCTCACCGGAGAGCTCGACATCCTGGTGCCCCACGGCGAGCACCACGGCGTCGGCGTCCACATGCCCCCCGCCGGCGAGCACGACCCGCTGGTACGCGCCGTGCTCCCGCAGGTCCACCGCCCGGTCCCGATGGTGGTGGAGTCCGGTGCCCGGGGGCAGGCCGGCGACCGCCTGCTCGAACACCCAACTCAAGTAGTGGCTCTGCAGCCTGCGGGTGGGGAACGAGGTCTCGGACAGGTTCTCCAGCTCGTGCCGCACCTCCGGGTCGTCGGGGGTTCCCCTCCCCTCGCGCGCCCAGGCGTAGAGCGAGGGCCCGGATCTGACCGGTCCGGCGCAGACCACGCTCTCGTCGGTGAACATGGTGACGTGCGAGGCCATCGTGTTGAGCATCAGCAGCGGCGACTGCTCGTACCGCCAGATTCGTCCCGGCCCCGGCCGGTAGGGATCGACCAGATGCACCTCAAGAGGCCGGCCGCCGAGCAGTTCCGCCGCGTTGGCGCCCAGTCGCTCCAGCACGGAGACGCCGCTCGGCCCCGCGCCCACTATCGCCACGACGACGGGTGTCACAGCCTCTTCTCGAAGCACAGCGCCTGCCGGCCGTCCGTCGTCGCGGGGTCGCAGGGCACCGGGCGGTAACCGGCGGAGCCGTACAGCCGGTTCGCCTCCGGCTGGCGCGGCCCGGTCACCAGGTACAGCCTGCGGTACCCCCTTTGGCGGGCGGCCCGCTCTATCTCGGCGAGGGTCCGCCTGGCCAGCCCGAGCCTGCGGTTTCGCGGGTCCGTCCATATGCGTTTCAGCTCCGCGGTCTCAGTGTCGTGACGGCGGAAGCCGCCGCCGGCGACGGTCACGCCGTCGATCGTCAGCACCAGGAACCCTCCGTGCGGCGGGGCGAACTCGCTGTGGGGCCGGCTGCTCATCTCCTCGTACGCCGAGGGCCCGTAGCGAGCCAGGTACTCCTCGGTCAGTCCGTCGTGCAGCGGCGCGGCCCTGGCGTCGTCGGCCGGCACCCAGTGCGCCTCGACCCGCGTCGCGCCCGGCTCCGGTTCCATGAGGCAAGTCGACCAACCGGCGCTGCCCGGGTCAACCGGGCCCGCGCGTCCGATAACCGGCCAGTGGGTGCGCCCATCGCCCGGTAACTCCGTACAAACTTGGCGGTCAAGACCAGTTGAAGGCCAACTTCTGCCTCTTTAGTTTCGGATCCGGCCTGCTTGGGTCCCCGATGACACACCGAGGGAAGTGCTGATGACGTTTGCGTCCTTTCGTGCGACCGGGGATGCGGTGGAGGCGCCCGCCAGGGGCCCCGCGGCCGAACTCGTCGGGCTGAGACGGGTGTCCGCGCCGCGGCCCGGCCGCTGGCTGGCCAGCGCGGTCCTGGTCGTCCTCCTGCTGCAGTTCACCCACGGGCTGGTGACCAACCCGGGCTGGGACTGGCCTGTGTTCTGGCAGTTCTTCACCGAGCACAGCATCATGCGGGCCCTGGGCCTGACACTGGAACTCACCGCGTACGGCACCCTGCTCGGCTTCGCGCTCGGCCTGGTGGTCGCGCTGATGCGGCTGTCCGGCAGCCCGCTGCTCGGTTCCGTGGGGTGGCTCTACGTCTGGGTGTTCCGCTCCGTCCCGCTCATCGTCCAGCTGCTGTTCTGGTTCAACCTGGCCTACCTGTACGACCGGCTGTCCTTCGGGGTGCCGTTCGGGCCGGCGTTTCTCACCGTACCGACCATGCACCTGGTCGGCCCGATGGGCGCCGCCGTGCTCGGACTCGCGCTCCACCAGGCCGCGTACGCCGCGGAGATCATCCGCTCCGGCATCATCTCGGTCGACCGCGGCCAACTGGAGGCGGCGGCGGCCCTGGGCATCCCCCGCCGGCGCCAGTTGTCCAGGATCGTGCTGCCCCAGGCCATGCGGACCATCCTGCCGAACGCGTTCAACGAGTTGATCTCCCTGCTCAAGGGCACGTCGATCGTGTCGGTGATGGCACTGGGCGACCTCTTCTACCAGACCCAGGTGATCTACGGCCGCAACGGCCGGGTGGTCGCCCTCGTCATGGTCGCGACGGTCTGGTACGTCATTCTCACCGGGCTGCTCTCGGTGCTGCAGTACTACGTGGAGCGGCACTTCGCCCGTGGTGAGTCGCGCGCACTGCCGCCGACACCGTGGCAGCGGCTACGGGGAGCGGTCCCGGGAGCCGCACGCGGTCCCGGGAGCAGGTCGGCCGCGGGCACCGGGAGGGCGGCGCGGTGAGCGACCCGATGGTCGAGATCGTCGACGTGCACAAGAGCTACGGTTCCGGCACCGTCCTCGACGGGGTCGATCTGATCGTGCACCCCGGTGAGGTCACCGTGCTGATCGGTCCGTCGGGCGCCGGGAAGTCGACCCTGCTGCGGGTGATCAACCACCTGGAGAAGGCCGACCGCGGGGTGGTCCTGGTCGGCGGAGAGCTCATCGGATACCGGCGCGTGGGCAAGCACCTGCGCGAGCTGCGGGAACGGGAGGTCCTGCGGCAGCGTACCGGCATCGGGTTCGTCTTCCAGGACTTCAACCTGTTCGCGAACCTCACCGTGCTGGAGAACGTGGCCGAGGCGCCGCGGTCGGCACAGGGCCGTCCGGCCTCCGAGGTGTATCCGCTCGCCCGCCGGCTGCTGGAGCGGGTCGGGCTGGCGGACAAGGCCGATGCCCACCCGCGCCGGCTCTCCGGCGGTCAGCAGCAGCGCGTCGCGATCGCGCGGGCCTTGGCCCTGGAACCCAAACTGCTCCTCTTCGACGAGCCGACCTCGGCGCTGGACCCCGAGCTGGTCGGAGAGGTACTGGATGTCATGAAGTCACTGGCCGCCGCAGGCACGACCATGATCGTGGTGACCCATGAGATGGGCTTCGCCCGGGAGGTCGCCGACAAGGTGGTCTTCATGGCCGACGGCCGGATCGTCGAGCAGGGGCTGCCCTCTCAGGTCCTCAGGAATCCGGCGCACGAGCGTACCCGTGCGTTTCTCGCGAAGATCCTTTGACTCCTACGGAGGAGAGCAATGCGTCGACTCCTGGCGGGCGGCTGGGCCGTCCTGCTTCTACTGGCGGGATGCAGCGCCGGCGGTGAGAGGGAGGACTCGGACTCGGGTCTCAACCTCAGCCCCCGGCAGAACAGGATCACCGCCACCCGGGTGGAGCGGGTCGCCGCTCTGGTGCCCGAGCACATCCGCCGGAACGGAGTACTGCGCATCGGCGGCACGATCGACAACACACCGCCTCTGAGCTGCTACGCGACCGACAACAAGACACCCATCGGGTTCGAGGCCGACATCGCCGTCCTCGTCGCGGGGGTGATGGGGCTGACCCCGGAGCGCGACATCACCTCCTGGGAGAACATGTTCCTCGGCGTGGACAGCGGACGGTACGACGTGGCGTTCTCCAACATCTCGGTCACCGAGGAGCGGAAGAAGAAGTACGACTTCGCGACCTACCGCCGCGACCGGCTCGGATTCGAGGCCCGCGAGGACGCCGACTTCAAGGTCCGCAAGGCGGCCGACCTGGCGGGCAAGCGCGTCGCGCTGGCTTCCGGTTCCACCCAGGAGAAGATCATGCTGGAGTGGAGCGCCGAGAACCGCGGGGCCGGACTCCGCCCGATCGAGATCCAGTACTACCAGAAGGCGTCCGACTACTACCTGGCGCTGCAGTCCGGGCGGGTGGACGTCTACGTCGGGCCGAGTTCCAGCGTCGTGTACCACGCGAAGACCACCGGCCAGACCAAGCTGGTCGGCGTGGTGGACAGCGTGACGGACACCATCGACAGCCAGGTCGGCGCGATGAGCCGCAAGGGAGACGGCACGGCGGAGGCGGTCACGGCGGCCCTGAACGAACTGATCCGCAACGGCAAGTACCGGAAGGTCCTGGAACGGTGGGGGCTGGGCGACCAGAAACTCCCGGCCTCCCGGGTCAACCCGCCGGTCGGGGAAGGGAAGTGATGGAGGGGCGGGTGTACCTGGCCGCCGCTCTGGACGGTCTCGGTTCCCACCCAGCGGCCTGGCGCCGGGCGGACGTGCCCCCCACGGAGCTGTTCGATCCCGGTCGGATCGTGGCCATGGCCCGGCTCGCCGAGCGGGGGATGCTGGACTTCGTCACGCTCGACGACCAGTTCCCCTCCGCACCGGAGCCGGGACACCTCCACGGCGCCCTCGACGCGTGGTTGGCGCTCACCCACGCGGCCGGGCACACCACGCGTCTGGGGCTCTTCCCGACCGGCGTCGCGCACGGCGATCCGGCCGTCATGGCCGCCCGGGCGGTCACACTCGACCGGATCGCCGCCGGCCGCGGGGGGTGGCGGCCTCGCGTGGCGCTCAGCGACGAGGAACGGAGACGTGCCACCGCCGACCCGGAGCGCTACGCGGCGTTCACCGAGGAGCGCTTCGCGCAGGCGGACGCGTTCGTCGCGGCGGTCGCCGAGTTCTGGGACAGCTGGCGGGAGGAGTCCCTCACCGACGTGCGCCGGGTCGAACCGGACGGGCGGCACCCCGGTGCCTCCTTGTACGCCCGGGTGCCCACCCCGGCGTCCGGCCGGCCTCTGACGGCGGTGCTCGCGCACTTCAGCACGCCCTACCGGCTGGCCGCGCGCCACGCCGACATCGTCTTCGTCACCCCCTTCGACCGCGAGGACGTGGTCGCCATCCGTGCGGAGCTGGCGGGACTGTGCACGGAGCTGAGGAGGGTTCCGACGCCCCTGACCGTTCTCGCCGACCTGAACGTGATACTCGCGGAAACCGATTCCGAGGCAGCCGCGCGCAAGAGGGAACTCGACCGCTGGGTGCCCTTCTCCTCCGATGCCGCCACTTTCACCGGAACTCCGGATAAACTGGCGGATCTCATCGAGGAATGGCACCGGGACGGCGGCGTCGACGGTTTTCGAATCCGCCCCGCGGTGTTGTCCGAGGACCTCACCGCGACGGTGGAGGGGCTGGTACCGCTCCTGCGGGAACGCGGCCTCCTCACAGCAGACCATGGGCTGCCGCTTCGCGGCAGAATCCGTCGCAACACAGCCTGACACCTTACGTGACGAAATCGTTTCCATCGATCGCGAAAATCATCGTGCCAGGTTCACTCTGGGGGAAAAATGCGTTTGCTCGAACGTGAGAAGCACAGAACACTGCTCCGGTCCCTGATCCACGACAGTCTGTCCGGCCGCGGACGGGTACTGCTGGTCGAGGGGGTGGTGGCGAGCGGCAGGACGGCCCTGCTGCGCGAGGCGGTCGAGACGGCGGAGCAAGCCGGAATGCTGGCCATGCGCGCCTCGTGTTCCCCGATGGAGAAGGACCTCCCCGGCAGCACGCTGAGCCAGCTCCTGCTCAGCGTTCCGGCGCACGGCGGGCCGGCCGAGCACACGGCGCCGGACTACCACAAGTTCTGCCGGCAGACGCTGCGACTGGCGGCAGAGGCGCCGCTGGTCGTCGCGGTCGACGACATCCACTACGCCGACCCGGAGTCGGCGCGGTGCCTGCTGTACCTCGCCCGCAGGCTGGGAGCGGCACGCGTACTGCTGGCGGTGACCTCCCGGCGGGACGACGACCTGTCACAGTCCCCGTTCGCGGCCGAGCTGCCGGGCGACCCACGGGTCCACCGGGTCGGTGTCGAGCCGCTCACCGAGACGGGCACGGCCCTGCTGCTGGAGGAGCGGCTCGGCGCACTCGCCGACGCGCCCGGACTCGCCGCCGAGTCCCACCGGATCAGCGGGGGCAACCTGCGGTTGCTCGACGCCCTCGCCGACGACTGCCGCCGTGGCGGGGCGGGCCGTGACCACGCCACCGAGCAGGGCTACGGCGCCGCCGTGGTGGACCTGCTGCGGCGCTGGGAGTCCGCCGTGCTGCGGATCACGCAGGTGCTGGCCGTGCTCGGCGAGCGCGGCACCCCGGGCCGGGTGGCCCGGCTCGCCGGCCTCGACCGGGAGGGCGGGACCGGGACCGTCAAGCGGGTGACAGCCATGATGACGGCCGCCGGGCTGCTCCGGGACGGCCGGTTCCCGCACCCGGCCGGCCGTGCGGCCGTGCTGGGCACCCTGACCGGAGCCGAGCGGGCCCTGCTGAACCAGCGTGCGGCGGAACTGCTGCACAGCCTGGGGGAGCCGGCCCAGGCAGTGGCGTGCCATCTGACCGAGGCGCGCCAGCGCGTGGCGCCGTGGGCGGTGCCGGTGCTCGTCGAGGCCGCCGAGCAGGACCTGCTCGCCGACCGGAACCGGCGCGCGGCGCTGTGCCTGGAGCTGGCGTACGAGTCGTGCGACGACCCGACGGACCGGGCCGCCGTTCTGGCCAAGCTCGCCGACGCGAAGTGGCAGCGCAACCCGTCGGCCGCGGCCAGGTACCTGACGCCACTGGTCGCCGCGGCGCAGACGGGGAACCTGGGCCATGACCGCCTGCCCGGCCTGGTGCGGCAGCTGCTCTGGCACGGGCGCCACGGTGACGCCACGGCCGTGCTCGGCAGGCTGCGTGACGCGGCCTCCTCGGAAGGGGCCCTGGCGGACGAGGCCCGCAACCTCGACTCCTGGCTGATGTTCTCCCACCCGCAGCTCGCGCGCCGGGGAGCCCACCAGCCGGCGGTACGGACGCCGTTCGGCGGCCTCCCGCCCGGCCGGGACGTTGCCGCGCTGTCCGGCAACGACCCCTGGCTGGCGCTGGCCGCGTCGCTGTGCGGCCTGCTGGTGAGCGGCCGGACCGGCGGCCGGACGGACTGGCTGGAGCGGTCCCTGCGCAACCTCCGCCCCCGTGGGAACACCCCCTGGGCCCACGAGGCGGCGTCGCTGGCCCTCCTCGGGCTGCTCGAGCTGGACCTGCCGGACGTCGTACTGGAGCGGTGCGCCGTACTGAGCGCCCCCGACGACCCCGAACGGGCACCGACCTGGTACGCCCTGCTGGAAAGCCTGCGGGCGGAGGCACTGCTGCGCCGGGGCGACCTGACCGGTGCGTTACGCGCCGCCCGCGAGACGCTGACCGTGCTGCCCGCCCACGGCTGGGGAGTGACCGCTGGATTCCCCCTCGGTACGCTCGTCACCGCGGCGGTCCGGTCGGGCGCTCTGGAGGAGGCCGAGCGCTACCTGGCGTTCTCCCCGCCCGAGGTCATGTTCCAGAACCGCTACGGGCTCTACTACCTGCACGCCCGCGGCCACTACCACCTCTCCACCCAGCGGGCCTACGCCGGGCTCGCCGACTTCCTCGCCTGCGGCGACCTCGTGCAGGCGCTGGGCCTGGAGGCCGCGGCGCCGGTCCCCTGGCGGACCAGCGCCGCGCAGGCCTGGCTGCGGCTGGGCAACGACGACCGGGCCCGTCGGCTGGTCCGTGAGCAGCTGGCCTGCTCCGACGCGGCGGGCGGCAGCGGTCGCGGCCGGGCGCTGCGGATGCTCGCTGCGGTCAGTTCACCGGAGCGACGGCCGCAACTGCTGCTGGAGGCCGTCGAGCTGTTCGAGGAGTGCGGGGACCAGTACGAGCAGGCGCAGGTGCTCGCCGACCTCGGCTACGCCTACTCGGCACTCGGTGACAGCCGCCGGGCCAGAACCGCCCTGCGGCGGGCGCGGCATCTGGCGCTGTCGTGCGGAGCGGCGCCCCTGTGCGAGGAACTCCTCGCGTCCCGGGAGACGCCGGACGCACCGGTGCCCCGCCGGGACGACACCCGGCGGCTGACCGAGTCGGAGCGGCGTGTCGCACACCTGGCCGTACTCGGCTACACCAACCGGGAGATCGCGGCGAAGCTGTACATCACCCCGAGCACGGTCGAGCAGCACCTGACCAAGGTGTACCGGAAGCTGGACGTCAAACGCCGCCGGGACCTCCCGGCCGACCTGGGGACCGCCACCCTGCGCAGACAGCCCCGGCAGGCTCAGCGGCCCTCGGCCAGCCGTTCGGCGTCGTAGGCGTGCCGCGCGGCCGAGATGGTCTCGCGGTGCCGCTGGGCCCAGCCCGTGAGCGACAGGAGCGACTGATGGAGCTCCCGCGCGATATCGGTGAGCTCGTACTCGACCCGGGGAGGAACGGTGGCGTACACGGTGCGCGTGAGCAGCCCGTCCCGTTCGAGGTTCCGCAGAGTCAGCGTCAGCATGCGCCTGCTGATGCCCTCGATCGACCGCTCCAGCTCCGTGAAGCGCACCGGGCCGCGGGCGGCGGCGACGATGATCAGAATGCTCCACTTCCCGGCCACCCGGTCCAGCACCTCGCGTACCGGGCACGCCTGGACGACGATCTCGTCCGTTGCTCCGGCCTTCGTCTGCGGCATGACGCAGCTCCTCCCCGCGATCTTCGCGATGTCACAGAGATAACCCTGTTACAACATGTATACCCTAGGGAGGCCCATGTGACCGGGGCACGCGTGTCCGGCACCACCCGGCTGTACGGAGTCCTAGGCGACCCCGTGGCACAGGTCCGGGCGCCGGGCCTGCTCAACCCGCTGCTCACCGGACTCGACGCCGTCGTGGTCCCGGTGCACGTATCGGCGGAGGACCTCGCCGAGGTCGTGGGGGGACTGACCCGGATCGGCAATCTCGACGGACTGCTGGTCACGGTCCCCCACAAGGCCGCCGTGTGCGGTCTCGCGGACGAGCTCGGACCGGCCGCGTCCCTGAGCGGAACCGCGAACGCGATGCGGCGCGGGCCCGACGGCCGCTGGCTCGCCGAGAACTTCGACGGACTCGGGTTCGTCCGGGGACTCGAGGCGTCCGGGCACACGGTGCGGGACAGGCACGTCCTCCTGGTGGGCGTCGGCGGGGCGGGCAGCGCGATCGCGGTCGCGCTGCTGACCGCCGGCATCGCACGGGTCTCCGTACACGACATCGACGGCACCCGGCTCGACGCCCTGCTCTCCCGGCTCGGTCCCCGGTGGCCCGGCAGGTTGCGTGCCGCGGAACCCGGCGACCTGGGGACCGCCGACATCGTCGTCAACGCCACGCCGCTCGGGATGCGCCCCCGGGACCCCCTGCCCTTCGACCCCGGCGCCGTACGGGCGGACGCCGTGGTGGCGGACATCGTCATGAAGCCCCACGAAACCGCGCTGCTGCGGGAGGCGGCGACCGCCGGCCGCCGTGTGCACCACGGGATCCACATGCTGGAGAAACAGGTTACGTGCTATCGGGAATTCTTCGGATGGCCGTGAGTTCAGGGATGTCATAGGGGATCGGATAGGGGATCCGCGCGCCAGGATCCGCGCAAGACTTTCAGCTGCGTTCACGCGCATCTCGCCTTGCCTAGGAGTGATACCGGATGCTGCGCACAGAACTGATTCGGCCCCTTCCCGAAACCCTGACCGAGCACGCCTCCCGCCTCGGTGGGAAAATCGCCTTCGCTGATGCCCGGCGACAGGTGAGCTATGCCGATCTGGAGCTCCGTACGCGGAATATCGCCGGTCACCTCGCCGGGCTGCGTGTACATCCGGGCGACCGCGCGGCGATCTACCTGGGGAACTGCGTCGAGACGGTCGAGAGTTACCTCGCCATCACCCGTGCCGACGCGATCGGGGTGCCGATCAATCCGCACTCCACCGACGCCGAGCTGGCGTTCTTCCTCTCCGACAGCGGGGCACGCGTGATCATCACGGACGCCGCCCACGTCGAGCAGGTCAGACGCGCCCTGGGCGGCGCGCAGTACCCCGGGATCGTCGTGACCGGCGAGAGGCAGGTCCCCGCCGGGACGGTGTCCTTCGAGACCCTGGCCACCACCGAGCCGGGGTCCGCCGCGCGGGACGGCCTCGGCCTCGACGAGGTCGCGTGGATGCTGTACACGTCGGGGACCACCGGGAAACCCAAGGGCGTGCTGTCCACCCAGCGCAACTGCCTGTGGTCGGTGGCCGCCTGCTACGTCCCCGTGCCGGACCTGTCCGTGGACGACCGGGTGCTGTGGCCCCTTCCGCTCTTCCACAGCCTGTCGCACATCGCCGGCGTGCTGGCGACGACCTCGGTCGGCGCGACCACCCGGATCACCGACGGATACTCCGCCGACGAGATCCTCTCCGTGCTGCGGGAGGAGTCCCCGACCTTCATCGCCGGCGTGCCCACCATGTACCACTACCTGGTCCAGGCCGCGCGGCAGCACGGAGTGGAGGCCCCGGACCTGCGAGTCGGCCTCGTCGGCGGCGCGGTGACGACCCGGTCGCTGCGCGCCTCCTTCGAGGAGACCTTCGGCGTGCCGCTGCTGGACGCCTACGGCAGTACGGAAACCTGCGGCTCCATCACCATCAACTGGCCGTCGGGAACCCGGGTCGAGGGGACCAGCGGGCTCCCCGTGCCGGGGCTCAACGTCCGTCTCGTCGACCCGGAGACCGGGCGCGACGTCCCGGTCGGCGAGGAGGGCGAGGTCTGGGTCAGCGGCCCGAACGTGATGGTGGGCTACCACAACCGCCCGGAGGAGACCGCGCTCGCGCTGCGCGGCGGCTGGTACCGCACCGGTGACCTGGCCCGCCGCGACGAGGCCGGGTACTTCACCGTCTCCGGCCGGATCAAGGACCTGATCATCCGGGGCGGCGAGAACATCCACCCGGGAGAAATCGAGGACGTGCTCCGGAGTGTGCCGGGGGTGGCCGACGTCGCCGTGGCCGGCAAGTCCCACCACGTCCTGGGGGAGGTGCCGGTCGCCTTCTTGGTGCCGGGGCCGGAGGGCCTGGACACCGACGCCCTGTTCGCCGCGTGCCGCGAGCGGCTCTCCTACTTCAAGGTTCCCGAGGAGCTGTACGAAGTCGCGCGGATCCCCCGGACACGGTCGGGCAAGATCACCCGGCACGTCCTGCTCGACCAGCCCGCCCGGCTGCGGGCCGCCGGCAGCAGCTACTACGAGAGCCTGTTCCACACCGACTGGGTCCCGCTCGCGCCGGTGCGGGCCGGGTCCCCCGGCGAACCCGTCGCGCCCCGGCGGTGGTCGCTGGCCGACGAAGTCGGCAGCGGCCTGGCCGCAGGCATCGAGTCGGCCGGCGTCGAGGTGTCGCGCGGCGGCGCCGGCGACCCCGTGTCCGACGTCGAGGTCCTGTCAGCGGCCTCCCTCCCGGAGGCGGATGCCGATCTGCCCGGTCTTGTCGCGGTCGTGGCCTCCCGGGTGCGGTCACGGCTCGCCGGCGAACCGTCCGCCCCCGCCCGGCTGGTCGTCCTCACCCGCGGTGGTGTGGCCGTCCGGCCCGCCGAGACGCCCGACCCCGCGCACGCCGCGGTGGCCGGACTCGTACTCGGCCTGCAGGCCGAGTACGGTGACCGGCTCGTACACGTCGACGTCGACGTCGAGGACGCCGCGTCCGGGCGCCTGCTGCCCGCCGTGCTGGCCGCGGGCGAGCCGCAGCTGGCCGTACGGGCGGGCACCGCCGTGAAGCCGGCCCTGGAGCGGCTGGCCGTGCGGCCGGGCAGCGGCACGGTGTTCGACCCCACGGGGACCGTGGCGGTCACCGGCGCGGACACCGTGGTCGGCGCCGTCATGGCCCGCCACCTTGTCGCCGGGCACGGGGTCCGACACGTGTTGCTGATCAGCGACCAGGGCGAGGGCGATCTGCCCGTCGCCGAACTCGCGGCCGAACTCACCGCGCTCCGGGCGGTGGTGTCCGTGGCCGCCTGCGACATCACCGACCGGGCGGCGCTGGAGGGTGTGCTGTCCGGCACGTCCCGTCCGCTGTCGGGTGTGGTCCACGCCCCGTCCGGCCCTTTCGAGTCCGCCACCGCGGGCGTCGCCGCGCTGGACGACGCGCTGGACGAGCTGACAGCACAGGCCGGTCCGGCGGTTCTCGTGCTGCTGTCCTCGGCCACGGGCCCGCTGGGGATCGCCCGCGGGGCGGAGGAGGCGGCGGTGGCCGCGTTCTGCGACGCCCTCGCACTGCGGCGCCGCGCCCGGAGGCACCCGGCGCTCTCGCTGTCCCTGGGGCCGTGGGCTGATGACGCGGACTCCGCGCTCCCGGCGCGGCAGCTGCCCGCGGGAGTGGGCACCCTGTCCCGGCGCGACCTGCTCGCCATGGTCGACGCCGCGCTCATGTCCGGAGAGACCGCGGTCTCCCTGGTGGAGCTCGACACGATGACGTTGCGCGACGGCTCCGTGCCGGCGGTGCTGCACAGGCTGATCGACACCTCCGGCGGAGCGTCGGCGGACGCCGGACGCGCCGAGGAGTTCCGGACGGAACTCGCTGTGCTGTCCGAGGCCGAACGGCTGCGGACGCTGGTGTCAGCCGTGTGCGCGGCGGCCGCGGAGATCGGCGGAACGGACGAGAGCGCAGTGGCGCCCGAGCGGCCCTTCAAGGAGATCGGATTCAGCTCGGTCCAGGCCGTACAGCTGCGCAACCGGTTGGTGGAGACCACGGGGCTACGGCTCCCGGCCACCTTGGCCTTCGACTGCCCCACGCCCCGGGCGGTGGCCCGTTTCGTGCTGGACGAACTGGCGGGCGGTGCCGCGGAGCAGGCGCCGGTCGCGGCCGCCGTCCGGACGGACGACGATCCGGTCGTGATCGTGGGCATGGCGTGCCGGCTGCCCGGCGGCATCGCCTCCCCCGAGGACCTGTGGAAGCTGCTGGAGGCGGGCGGGGAGGCCCTGTCCGACTTCCCCACGGACCGCGGCTGGGACATCGACGGCATCTACGACCCGGAGCCCGGTCTGCCGGGCAAGACCTACGTCCGCAGGGGCGGCTTCCTGGAGGACGCCGGCGGCTTCGACGCGGCCTTCTTCAGGATCTCTCCGCGCGAGGCGCTGGCGATGGACCCGCAGCACCGGGTGTTCCTGGAGACCTCGTGGGAG
This sequence comes from Streptomyces carminius, assembly GCF_002794255.1. Lineage (GTDB taxonomy): Bacteria > Actinomycetota > Actinomycetes > Streptomycetales > Streptomycetaceae > Streptomyces > Streptomyces carminius. The sequence continues at coordinate 17 of NZ_PGGW01000023.1, read as the reverse complement.
GTCTTCGAACGCGCGGG
>NZ_PGGW01000022.1 GCF_002794255.1 Streptomyces carminius | reverse complement strand
GGGGTCGGGGCCGGTCCGGGGCGACCATTCCGGACGGCATTATTTACGGCCGTGATCGTGTCACGTTCTGTCACCCACTCATTGGCCGCAAATAACGCTTGAGTGTCCGGAACGGCCGCCCCTCCCCGTCCCCTCCCCGCCGTCGCCGGGTGCACCACCGCCGTGCCTGCGCTCCAGACCAGGCCCACTCCCGGGGTGCTCCTCCGACCACACCCCCCACAGCCCCGGGCCGAACCCGCCCCCGGGAGAGGCAGCCCCGGACCCGTCCCCGGGATGTCCTCCTCCGCCTGCCGCGCACCCCGGACCGAACCCACTCCCGACAGGGCCGCCCGGAGCCGATACGGACCGGCCCCGGCTCCGGACGCACCCGCAGGCCACCCCGGTCCCACCAGGGAGTACACCCCTGCACACCGGGGGCGGGCAGCGCCCCGGCCACCCCCACGGCCCCGCCGAACAACCGGCACCCCACGACAGCGGCACGCGCCTTGATCACCCTCACGGGAACGGCCGGCGGCCGGCCTCGCGGCAGCGGCACGTCCTGGCCGCCCTCACGTGCGGGGGCGAGTGGCCGGCAGTGCGGCCGCGGGGCAGGGCGGGGTGTCACCCGACGTGTGTGAGCCGGCGGGGGTGGAGGACCGCAGGCACGGCGATGGCGCACCCGGCGACGGCGGGAGGGGACGGGGAGGGGCGGCCGTTCCGGACACTCAAGTACGATTTGCGGCCAATGAGCGGCTCAGGACACGTGGCACGGCAACGGCCGTAAATCGTACCGTCCGGAATGGCCGCCCCGGACCGGCCCCGACCCCCGCACCCGCACCCGCACCCGCACCCCGGACACGAGCACGAGCACGGCAACCGCACCCCCTCAGCGCGCCCGCACCACCCGCCCCTCCTCCCAGACCGGCTCCGGCACCTCCCGCACCCGCCCGTCCGCACCGAAGACCAGGAACCGGTCGAAGGAGCGCGCGAACCAGCGGTCGTGCGTCACCGCCAGCACCGTCCCGTCGTACGCCTCCAGGCCCCGCTGGAGCGCCTCCGCGCTCTCCAGGTCCAGGTTGTCGGTCGGCTCGTCCAGCAGCAGGGCCGTCGATCCGGCCAGCTCCAGCAGCAGGATCTGGAATCGGGCCTGCTGCCCGCCGGACAGCTTCCCGAAGGGCTGCTCGGCCTGCCGGTCCAGCTCGTAGCGGCGCAGCGCGGACATCGCCGCGCCCCGGTCCTTCGCGTGCTCGGTCCACAGCACGTCCAGCAGCGTGCGGCCTTCCAGCTCCGGATGTGCGTGCGTCTGCGCGAAGTGGCCGGGCACCACCCGGGCGCCCAGCTTCCACTGACCCGTGTGGGCGACGTCACCACCGGCAAGCAACCGCAGGAAATGCGACTTCCCCGACCCGTTCGACCCCAGCACCGCGACCCGCTCCCCGTAGAAGACCTCCAGGTCGAACGGCTTCATCAGCCCGGTCAGCTCCAGCCCGGCGCAGGTGACGGCCCGCACCCCGGTGCGCCCGCCGCGCAGCCGCATCCGGATGTCCTGCTCACGCGGCGGCTCCTGCGGCGGACCCGCCTCCTCGAACTTCCGCAGCCGGGTGCGGGCCGCCTGGAGCCGGGAGGCCAGCCCGTCGTTGTAGGCGGCCTTCTGCTTGAGGGTGTTCACCAGCTGCTTCAGCTTGGCGTGCTGCTCGTCCCAGCGGCGCCGCAGTTCCTCGAAGCGCTCGAAGCGCTCCCTGCGCGCCTGGTGGTACGTGGCGAAGCCGCCGCCGTGCACCCACACGTCGGATCCGGCCGGGCCCGGCTCCACACTGATGATCTTCCGTGCCGCCCGGGCCAGCAGTTCACGGTCGTGGGAGACGAACAGGACCGTCTTGCGGGTCTCGTCCAGCCGCTCCTCCAGCCAGCGCTTGCCGGGGACGTCGAGGTAGTTGTCCGGCTCGTCCAGCAGCAGCACCTCGTCCGGGCCGCGCAACAGGACCTCCAGGACCAGCCGTTTCTGCTCACCTCCGGAGAGGGTGCGCACCTTGCGCCACTGCGCCTTGTCGTACGGCACGCCCAGCGCGGCGGTGGTACACATGTCCCAGACGGTCTCGGCCTCGTAGCCGCCCGCCTCGGCCCAGTCGGCCAGCGCCTGCGCGTACGCCATCTGCGCGGCCTCGTCGTCGGTCGTCATGATCGCGTGCTCGGCCTCGTCCACCGCCGCCGCGGCCTGCCGGACGCGTGGCTGCGCCACCGAGACCAGCAGGTCGCGCACGGTCCGCTCGTCCCGCACCGAGCCCACGAACTGCGGCATCACACCGAGCCCGCCGCCGACCGTCACCGTGCCGCCGTGCGGTGTCAGCTCCCCCGCGATCAGCCTGAGCAGGGTGGTCTTCCCGGCGCCGTTGGCGCCCACCAGCGCCACCGAGGCGCCCTCGCCCACCCGGAACGAGACATCGCCGAGCAGCGGCCTCCCGTCCGGAAGGTGGTACTCCAGATGCGCCGCCTCGACATGTCCCATGGGCCCGACTCTGACGCGCGTCCGGCGGGCGGGCAAGCGAATATGATGCGCCCATGAGTTTTGGGCAGGGGGGACCGGGCTGGGGCCCGGGAGGGGGGCCGTCCGCACCGGACTGGGACGCGCTGGCCGAGCGGGCCGAGCGCACCCGCGCGCGTCGGCGGCGCTGGCTGCTGATCGGCGGCGGCGCGGTGGCCACGGCGGTCGTCGCGGCGATCGTCGCGACGGCCGTGATCAGCGAGGACGGTTCCGGCACCGGGACGTCCGACCGGCCCTCGGGGGCGCTGCCGTCCGCCGGGAGCCTGCCGCCCAGCCCGGAGCAGCCGGAGCCGAGCTTCTCCTCGGAGCCCCCTCCCCCGCCACCGGATCCGCGGGAGTTCCTCTCCGACCCGGCGAAGGACAAGGCGCCGCTCGGCGCCGGGACGCTGTTCCCCGGCGACTCGATGAAGGTCAACGACCGGACGTACGCCAAGGGCGCCACGGCCACCACGAAGAGCTGCGCCGCCGGCACCCAGGGCGCGCTCGGGACGGTGCTGGCGAACAACGGCTGCCGCGAGCTGATCCGGGTGACGTACGAGCGCGACGGGCTCGCGGTCACCGTCGGCGTCGCCGTCTTCGGCAGCGACGAGGCCGCGCGGAAGGCGAAGGAGCAGGCCGAGCCGAACGTCGCCTCGCTGCCCGGCGCGGGCGTCCCCACCTTCTGCCGGGGCGGCGTCACCTGCCACACCTCGGCCAACGCGCTGGGCCGCTACGCGTACTTCACCATCTCCGGCCACACCGACGGCAGAAGCGTCACCGCCTCCGACGAGGCCGCCCGCCGAACCGGCCGCGACGGCGCCGACTTCGCCTTCGCCCGCCTCCTCGACCGCGGCCAGGAGCAGGCCCGGGCGGCGGTCGGCGGCTGACGCCCGTGCGGGACCCGGCCGCTCGGCGGCCGGGTCCCGTGGAGCCGGGTTCTCCCCGTCAGTCCCGCTGCGCGTCCTGCGGCAGCCGGCGCAGGGTCACCTTGCTGGCCTTCTTCTGCTTGAAGGCCCAGTCGAGCATCTTCGTCGCGTCCGGGTAGCGCTTGGAGCTGTTGAGCACGACCCCGACGACCGTGCGCTTGTCACGCGTCGCCGCGAAGACCAGGCAGGGCCCCGCCTTGGTGCCGGTGCCCGTCTTGATGCCGACCACACCCTTGTAGGAACCGAGCAGTGTGTTGGTGTTGTACCAGGTGTACGTGCGCCCGTTGGTGGCCTTCTGCACGGTCTTGGGTGCCTTGACCACCGTCTTGAACGTGCTGTTGGCCATCGCGTGCCGGGCCAGCTTCGCCAGGTCGCGCGGGGTCGACTGGTTCTTGCCCGCCTTGGAGATGCCGTCGAAGGAGTCGAACTTCGTGTTCTTCATCCCCAGGTCGGCGGCCTTCTTGTTCATCTTCGAGATGAACGACTTCGTGCGGGCCGCCGTGGTGCTGCCGCTGCCGTAGGTGTCCGCCAGCGCGTACGCCGCGTCACAGCCGGAGGGCAGCATCATGCCGTACAGCAGCTGCCGCACGGTGAGCTTGTCGCCGGTCTTCAGGTCGGCGGTGCTGGCGCCGTTCTTGGCGACGTAGTCACGGTAGGCCTTCTTGACCGTGACCTTGCGGTTGAGGTCGACGCCCTTGGTGGTGAGGACGACCGCCGCGGTCATGATCTTGGTGGTGCTGGCCATCTGCCGTTTGGTGTCGGCGCTCTTGCCCCACAGTGCCTTGTTGGGGCCGCTGTCCAGCAGGAAGGCGCCCTTGGCCGCCACTCCGGACGGCCCGGCGGCCGCCTGCGCCGGAACGACCAGCGGCCCTGCCACCAGGACGGCTCCGGCGGTCAGTGCCACCGTCCCCGCCCGGCGGGCCCCCCTTGTTCCCAGTATCAATGGACACTCCGTGTCATCGTGGTCGTCGGGACCCGCGCACCGCGGATCCCGACCGTCAGACCACCGACGTGTCCTGGGAGTTGCCCCGGATTCGGACAACTCTCCGTTCTCCCGGCGGCCGCCCATGGCCGATATCGCGCTGCTGAGCGGAGCGGCGCACGCGGCGGAGGATCACGCCACGGGCACACGGACGGACTCCCGGCGCACCTACCGGAGCTTCCTCACGGACAGCACCTACTGGGACAGCTACCGGCCGCGGCCCGGCGACATCGTGATCTCCACCCCGGCCAAGGCCGGCACCACCTGGGCCCAGCGGATCGCCTCGGTCCTGGTCTTCCGGAGCACCCGGCTGCCGGGGCCGCTGGCGGAGGTCAGCCCCTGGCTCGACTGCGCCTTCGTCCCCCTGGAGCAGACGCTGGGGCTTCTGGAGGGGCAGGAGCACCGGCGGTTCATCAAGACCCATCTGCCGATGGACGCCCTGCCCGTCCACCCCGAGGTGTCGTACCTGGTCGTCGGGCGCGATCTGCGGGACACCGCGCTCTCCACCCACAACCACGCGCTGGGCACCAGCCGGGTCCCGTTCCCGCCCGGGCCCGCCGGTGACGACGTCCACACCCCCGGGCATCCGGCGATCCCCGAGGACGTCCGCGAGTTCTGGCGCGCCTACTTCACCCGCAGCGCCTTCCCGTGGGAGTCCGACGGCCGGCCGTTCAACTCGCCCACCCACCACCTGGAGTCCTGGTGGCACCACCGGGACGAGCCCAACGTCCTCCTCCTGCACTACCAGGACATGCTGGACGACCTCGACGGGCAGATGCGCCGCGTCAGCGCGTTCCTGGACATCCCCGTGGACGAGGACCTGTGGCCGGAACTGGTGGAGGCGTGCACCTTCTCCGACATGCGGGCCGACCGGCGCCAGATCTTCGGCGACGGCGCGACCGGTGCCGTGGTCTCCTCCTTCCAGTTCTTCCACAAGGGACGCAGCGGGCAGTGGCACGGCGTCGTCACCGAGGAGGACCTGGCGCTGTACCGCGCGGCGATGCGGCGCCTCCCCGCCGACCTGCGCACCTGGCTCTCCCGCGACGAGGGGTAGACGGCGGACCTTGCCCCACACCGGACTCCGCAAGGGCGAACTCCTCAGCCTCCATTGGGAAGACCTCGACCTCGGCACGGACACCGCCGCCATCCGTCGCACCTTGCAGCGCACCAGCACAGACGGGCTCACCACGCTCCCCACCAAGACCCGGGCTTCCGAGCGCCGCATCGCCCTGCCTACCCGCCGCGTCCAGTCGCTGAAGCTCCACCGCGAACGGCAGCAGCGCGAGCGGGAAGCCGCAGGCGCCGCGTGGCAGCACAGCGGGCACGTGTTCACCACTCTCCAGGGAAAAACAATCGACCCGACCAACCTCACCCGCGCCTTCACCACGCTCCTTCGTAAGGTCGGCCTCCGCCGCATCCGCTTCCACGGCCTCCGTTACCCCACCGCCACCCTGCTCCTGGAACAGGGCGTCGACCTCGTCTTGATCAAGGAACTTCTCGGCCACGCCCACATCGGCGTCACCGCCACCGTCTACGCCCACGTCCGACTCCGCCTCCAGCGCGACGCCATGACCGCCCTCGGCGACGCCCTCAACCGCCCCTGACCCCGCGCACGGCAACGGCGGCGAACACCAATGGTGTTCGCCGCCGTTGCCGTCAACTACTGCCGTCAGCGCGGAGCGATCCCGCCAAATCGGACAACCCTTGCCACCAGAATTCGCGAACGTGAATTCACCTGCCTGGTCCGTAGGGGACCGAGATCTATCGCGACCCACCGCCATAGGCGGATCGCAACAGCGCCTTCACGCGATCCAACTCTGCTCGCGCCTCTTCCCTCTCTTCCGCATTCACCCAACTCCGCCAGAATGATTCATTCTCCGAGAAGACGTTCTCCAGCGCCCGCATTGCAGAAGAAGCGAGGATCGGATCGACTGGTTTCGGCAGCCAATCAGTAACGTCCGAGTAATCCTCACTCCATTCCAAGGAAGCGCCAGCCGGAAGGTTGGCGGCAACGACCGCAGCGGCTGCTATCACCTCCTCTGGAAGAATTTCCGAGGAGGTACCATCTTCGGTTGTTGCGCGGAATGTTGTCGTGACGGCTACGAGCCGCCCGGACGCAGACTTTTCCTCCAGTTCGTCCAGGTAGTCTTCCGCAGTGTCACTGTCAAACGGCCCCGGTCCCCAGGTTCCCATCGCAGACTCCAGTCGAGCGCTACGGCAAGTAGCCGCCTCTTGGTACGTCGATTTCAGGATCTCTCCGATTGAGTAGAGTTCCCCCTCTGGTCTTGACGCCCTCCATCATAGTCTGCTCCATCCGACGGATCGCCGTCTTGCTCGTTCCGCTAGGCAGAGTGAAATAGGTGACGTTGGCTATGTCGTCCGCTGTGTATCCAGCCTTCCGAACCGCATGCTTGGAACGCATCGACTTGTTCACTCGCTCCCGAATGCTTGTCGTGGAGCTTCCGACGTAGGTTGTCCCGTCCTTGAGATGGATCGAGTACACGCCCGGCTCGGTCGGCACGTCAAACTTGGTTCCCGGACCGCAGTTTGCATTGTGAACGAGTACCGGTGTCTCGCCCGCCAGCACATAGTACGTGTGGATGCCCCTGACGGTGAGGTCGTGGGTACGCTGGCGCTGCTCGAAGTGACGGGTGGCGGTGAGGGTGACGGTATCGCCGTCCGGGGTGCGGAGCGTCATCCCCGGCTTGAGGTCGTCAGCCTTGATCCACTCCTGCGCTGACTCCACCCAGAAGGGGTGGGTGGTTGTGGAGATCAGGGCTGCGGTGCTCCGGCCACCATCAAGGGTGATGGTGAGGTCGACGAAGTGCTTGTCGTCCTCGGTGACGATGGTGCCGACGATCTCGCGGGTCGTGGTCTCACCCGTCTCGGGATCGGTGACGGTGACCTTGTCGCCGAGTTCGACGTCCTCGATCGGTTTACTCGATCCGTCGGCGAGGAGGACCCCTGTCCCCGGAAGGAAGCTGTGCGGGGCCGAGCACTTCCCCTTCTTGCGAAGCGCCTCCTTGGACTTCTGCGCCTTCTCCTTTGCCTTCTGGAGTCCCTTCTTGGCCTTGTTGAGCGCCCTCGTCGCGTCTCCAGCCTCGTCAAATCCCTCTATCAGCCTCCTGAGGTGGCCCCCGATCGTCTTCATGTCATCGACGAACTTGCCGATTTTTATTCCGTACTTGGCTGCAAGCTTTCCGGCCACACCACCGACCGCTGTGGAGAGGATATTGGCCACTGTCTCGCCGCAGTCCGACATATTGGGCGACGCCAGGCAGTCCATGGCCGCGTCAACGCCGATCAGCTCTCCACCGATCTTCTTCAGGCCTTCGATAGACCTTTTGACCTTTTTCTTGGCCGAGCTGAGACGCTGCTCTACCTGGTCTCTCTTGCGCTGTGCCTGCCGCACCTCGTGGTGAGGATTGTTGCGCAACCACTTGCCAACCGTGCTGACGACGTACTTGACGACCTTGACCAGGCTGTGGAAGAAGCCCACGAACATGCCCGACGGATCGGACAGTGTCACCGGGCTGTTGTTGGCGTAGGCGTAGCCGTTGATCTGCTGGGGCTGGGTGAAGTCGATGACCGGGTCGACCGAGATGAATCTGCCTAGTTTCGCGTCGTATTCACGGGCACCGATGCTGGTCAGGCCGGTCTGGGCGTCGATCGTGCCGCCGACGAACCCCTTCTCCCCCGGCCAGGTGCCGCTCGCCCTGCCGCGCTCCAGGCCGTAGGGGTCGAAGCGGCGCTGGGCGAGAACCGCACCGGTGACGGCGTCGACGGCCAGTTCGCCCGTGCCGTGGTGGTCGGAGACCAGCCAGGCCAGCTTGCCGTCGTCGGTACGCACCGCGATGGTCCGGCCAGCGAAGGTGTAGTAGCGAGTGGCCTCCACCTTCGACGATCCCGTGGCCAGGCGCAGTTCCATGCCCGGCAAATAGACCGTGGTGGCGGTGGCGTCCTTCCGCATGATGCGGTTGCCGGACGCGTCATAGGTGAAGGTGGCCTCCTTGCCGTCCACCTCGACGGTCCTGGCAAGCTTCCCCTCGGCGTCCCATTCCAGGCTCTGGGTGTCGCCGCCGATGGTCCGCCCGGTGGTGTTGCCGGACTTGTCGTAGGCGTAGGTGGATTGCCGGTCGCCGGTCGGGGTCTCCTCCACGACCTTGGTCACGGCGTGCGGCCCGGCACCTTCCTCGCCATAGGTGTAGGTACGGATGATGTCCTTGGCGGCCTCCAGGTCGGTGTCGTGGACGACCTCCTTGAGGCGGTTGCCCAAGGCGTCGACGGTGTACGACTTCCAGTACGGTGCCGGACCGCCCAGCGCGCGCTCTCCCGGTGCCGCGCCGCACGCGGCCGGTGCCGCGCCGCCCAGCTTGCCGCCGACCGTGCCGGAGCCGGTGGCCTGTTCGGCGGTCGCCACCGGCGTCCATGCCTCGGACAGCCGCTGGCCGGTGTCGTAGGTGAAGCACTGCACGTCGGGGGCGGAACCCGAGGTGTCGGAGATCGACAGGACGTTCCCGGCCTGGTCGTAGGTGTAGTGCGAGGCCTTGGCCGGGCCGGTGACGCCCTCGGTCCTGACCGTCGAGCGGGTCAGCCGGTCGGTGCCCTTCTCGTAGTCGAAGTTCTGCCAGACCCGCTTGCCGCTGCCGGTGGACAGCTGGAGCTGCTGGAGCAAACTGGCGGTGGAGTAGACGGTGTCGGTGACGTACGAGGAGGTGCTGCCCTTCAGGGACACCGGGCGCTGCAACTCGTCGTAACCATAGACGAAAGCTTCCGAGCCGAGGCCACCCGCAGCGGGCATACCCTCGCCCGAAACCGTGCCGTCCTGGTTGTAGGTGGTGGTGAAGGTGTAGACGCCAGCGAGGTCGTTCTCCGTCTCGGGGACCGAGTAGGCCGTCTTCAGCGGACGGTAGAGCGCGTCCATCGACTGGGTGACCGTGGTGAAGTACTGGCTTCCGTCGCCCACGTACCGGAGCGAAGCATAGGCGTGGCCCAGCCAGCCCGCCTTGTCATACCGGGTCTCGGTGAGCTTGGTGCCGGTGTTCGGCTGTCCCTTCCAGGTGGTGATGACCCGCCCCAGCTTGTCGTAGGCCGTGGAGACGCTCTTGCCCCGCGCGTCCGTGGTCGTCACCGGCCGGTCGACGGCGTCGTAGGTGACGGTGGAGGTACCGGCGTCCGGGTCGATGCTCTTGGTTTTGCGGCCCAGTTGGTCGTACTCGTAGCGCCAGGTGTTGCCTTCGGCATCAGTGACCGTGGCCAGTTGCCCGGCCGGGGTGTAGGTGTACTTCGTCGCGTCGTAGCCGTTACCGGGTCCGGCGGCACCGTCCGGGTTCGGGGCCTCGCCGTGGTAGTGGCGCAGCTCGGTGGTCCGCCCGGTGGCGTCGGCGATGGTGGTCGTCGGCACCCCGCCCTCGGGCGGATCGACGTGAGTGCGCTCACCGTCGTACCGGACCGTGGTGCGCCACTGCTCCACTCCCGCAACCGCGAAGATCTCCGCCGTGGTGCGGCCCAGCCCGTCGTACTCGTAGCGGTACTGGGTACCGACCTCGCCATTGCGGACGACCAGCAGTTCGTCGGAGGGAGCGCCTACGGCGTTGTAGGTCTCATTGCCCTGCTTGATGAGGCCGGCGCCGTCGTAGAAGGTGTCACCGACCAGCCTGGTACCGTCCGGGCCCTCGCTCTGGAGCTGGCGCGGACGCAGCAGACTGTCGTAAATCTCGTACTCGGTCCCGTACGTCCCGCCGTCCTCAAGTTTCTCCGCCTTGATCGCGACCGGCTTGTCCTTGCGGACGAGGTAGCTGTACTTGACGTTCGGGGTCTGGGTGCTTCTCCGATTGGCCAGCCAGACACCGGTCACCCGGCCCAGCGCGTCGAGCCGGGTTTCGGCGCGCTTGCCGTTGGCGTCGGTGTGGCGGATCGACTGGCCCCAGGCCGGTGCGTAGTCGGCGGTGGTGACGTGGCCCAGTGGATTGGTGACCTTCACCTGGGAGATCAGCCCGTTGGCCTGGGTGTACTCCGTCTTGACGGCCGCTCCGGCCGCGTCTGTCTCCGAAGTCGGACGGCCGAAGGCGTCGTAGGTGGCAGTGCCTGTGACCTGGTAGGTGGCCGTGGTGCCGTCGTGCGACATCAGCCGCTCCGATGTGGTCTCGTCACCACGGACCGGTGCGTCACCGAACGATCCGCCGTCGTAGGAGAAGCGCTCGTCCTCCAGGACCTGTGTTCTGCGGTCCGGGGTGGCGGCGCAGTCGACGGAGACGATCTCGATACGAGACGGCAGTTCCAGGATGTTCTTGGCCTTGTTGTCCGCGTACCAGGTCCGCGTGCAGGTGTCGTCCTTCGATGTGGAGACGTCGCCCAGGTCCTCGGTGCGGACGATGCGGCCGGTGCTGGTCCCCGCCGTGTCGTAGGAGGTGGTGCTTCTCGTCTCCTGCCAGTCTCCGCCGGACAGCAGGCTGTAGCCGCGGGTGGCCCTCGGCTTGACGAGGGTAGCCCTGGTGGTGGCCCAGGGTTTGGTCTGGATGGCGGTGTCGTGCTTCCACGGCTCGGTGACGACCTTGGAGACGATCTTGCCCTTGTCATGGGTCGCGGCCTCGACTTCGAAGCCGGTGTATTCCTTGTGGTCGGTGTACTCCTTGCCGGTGGAGTCGGTGACTCGCACCGAGCGGGTGCCGCCGTCGGGGTCCTTGTCCCCATGCATGCCCTGCAGATACGTGTAGTCGACGCGCGCGGCGTCGGCCTCACCGTTGCCCTTGGTGACGGTTACCTTGCCGTAGCCCTGCCACTCGTTCCAGGTGAGGTACTTCTCGTCGGTGATGCCGTCGGGATCGGCGTGCCGCCAGGCGGCGGCGCCGTTGTAGTCGTAGCGGGTGACCATGTCGTCGCCGCCTCCGGTGCGGTCGGTCTCGATGATCTCGGCGACGACGTACTTGTGGAACCAGTCGGTGATCGGCTCGGTGTGGCCCGGCGGCGCCCACTTCACCGGGTAGCAGCGCCTGGTGGACTTACCCGGCTCGGGCAGGGCGTCGGCGGTGCACTCGGTGGGGGCGTAGTTGACGTCGAGCTGGGCGCCGGTCTCGCTCAGGACGGTGGCCAGGCGGTAGCGGTGGAAGGCGTCGATGTTGTCGCCGTCCTTGTCCACCCGGTTGGCCAGCTGGATGCCGTGCAGGTCCACCGAGGGCAGCTTGATGTGGTCGTCGCCGGCCCTGCCCTCGTGCCCGATCTTCGACAGCCACAGCGTCCCGGAGTCGTCGCCGTTGTCGAGGAAGCGATGGGTCAGCGTCCAGGCGTCGACGTCCTCGTAGGTGTCGGTGCCGGTGCGCATCCGGGTGGTGACGCCGGTCAGCCGCTTGGTGGTCCAGAAGGAGGGCGAGGCCTGTCCGGCCTTGCAGTGGGTGCCGGCCTTGCACTCCAGGTCGACGGGGACGTCGGGCCAGTGGGCGGCGTTGGCCGTGGTGCGCTTGTCCGGGGCGCAGTCGAAGGTCTCGGTGGGCAGGCAGCGCTCGGCGACGGTGAACTCCACCCGGGCCGGGGCCTTGGCGGCGTAGACCTGGCCGTCGCGCTGGCCGTAGTCGACGCGCTTGAGGTGGCCGCCGCGGTGGTAGGCGGTGCCGTCGACGTCCGTCCTGCCGTTCAGGGCGTAGTAGTTGGTCTCCGCCCCGTAGAAGTACGACATGACATTGCCGTGGGTGTCCTTGACGTAGTCGAGGTTCCACCGCCACGCCTGCTTGCAGTGCGCCTTGGTGAACGTGGCGTTGTGACAGGGCTCGCCGGAGTCGTCGCCGAAGACGGGGACGGTCCAGGCCGAGTCGGTCTCCTCCTTACCAGAGGTCCAGCCGGGCAGCCGGTTCAGGCCGAAGTGGTACTCGGTGCCGTCTGTGGTGGTCACCCTCCAGTGCTCGCCGTCGTTGTCACCGTTGGCGGCGCCGGTGAGCTTCTCCACCCGGGCGCCGCTCTCCCCGGTCATGTGCCACTCGCCGGTGTCGTCGTCCTTGATGAGCTGGGCGGAGCTGCCTTCGAGGAGAACGGTGGCGTTGTCGTGCGCCCAGCACTGCTCGGCGGAGTCCTTGTGGCCGTCGTCGGCGCAGGGCTTGTAGGCGCGCTCGATGTAGCCGGGCTCGAAACTGAAGCCGTCACCGACCCAGGAGCCCTGGTTGTTGGTGACCGAGGTACGGCCGTCCACTGCCTGAGAGGAGTAGCCCAGGCCGATCGTCGGGTTCAGGCCGCCGGGGGTAGGCACCGCGCGGAAGGGATACTCCCAGGAGAACCCGCCGGAGGAGTTGGCGACGTTCCAGCTCGCCGACGGTGCCAGCGAAGTCGCCGTGTAGTCGCCCTTGGCGGACTCGATCCCCGAGACGAGGGCGACCAAGGCAGACGCCTCACCCGCCTGGGTGGACATGCCCGGCTCCGCCGGTTCGGCGGTGACCCGTGCGGTCACCGTCCGCCGGCCGGCATCGTTCTTCGAGGCCAGCGGGACGGGCTGCCGGGGGCACTCGGCGCTGCCCGGTTCGGCGGTGGCGGCGCAGTCGGGCAGCCGCACCAGGCGTAGCCGGGCACCGTAGTCACCACCGAATCCTTCGGCGAACGCCGAGTAGTCCACGGAGAGTTCGACCACGCCCGGCTTTTCCGCCCCGTCGGCCCGGCTGACCTTCAGCACTGCGGCACTGTCGAGTTCCCGGGTCCGCTTGCGGTCCAGGGAAGTGACGCTCACTCTGGCCGGGGAGGTGTTCTCCTCCCCGTCCTTCCGCGCCTTCGCCTTCCCGCTCTTCTCCGTCGGCCCGGCTTCGGCCACCGTGATCGGCAGGCCGCCGACCTCGATCTTCTTCGCAACCCTCCCAGCGGCGCCGACCGCGATCTCGGCACTTCCGGCCTTCGGCCAGTCGGCCCTGTCGAGGGCCCTGACCGCGGCCTTCCTCGTGGGGTCCACCGGCCGGGGCGCGGCCTTGACGTCCCGGCCCTCGGCGGGGTCGCCGAGGTCCTGGACGCCCGGGCGGCCCTTACCGGTGTCCTTGTCCAGCGGTACGGCCTGGGCCGTGGTGCCGACGAGAACCAGGTTCAGACCCAGCACGATGGCGCCGATGGCGCGTTTGGGTATGCGGCGGCTCAGCAGACGACCTTTAAAGGGGTTCACGAAGGGTATCTCCGCAGGTCCGAAGGCGGGTTCAGGTCAGGGAAGGCGCACGGCGGGGAAAGAGGAACGGTGAGCGGAGAGGGGCACCGGCATGCCGCCGGTGCCCCCGGCCGGTTACATCACGGGGACGGCGATGAGCTGGTTCATCAGCTCGATCCCGGAGGGATCGACCGCGCCGGCGTACACCCGTACCTCGTCCAGTGCACCTGCGAGGTACTCGGTGCCGCCGCCCTGCACAGAGCGGCCCACCTGGAGCCCACCGGTCGCGGGCCACAGGGTGTCGTCTCCGCCGGACGCGGTGGCGGTCAGATCGCCCTCGACATAGAGCCGCAGGTCGTTGGCGAAGGCGTCGTAGACCACGGCGAGGTGCTGCCCGGAGCCGTCGCTGCTCGGCAGTGGCGCGCTGTCGGTCACCACGGTCGCCGCTGCCTCCGCCGCGTCCTCCCGCGCCACCTCCAACTCCCACTGCCCGGTGGACGCCTGGTAGCGCACCGCGACCCGGTCGGCGTTGCGCCCGGGGAGCGAGAAGACGGTCTGCGACTGCTCCGGGGCGTCGGTCGTGAGCTGGACGCGGGTGGCGATCGTGAAGCTGCTGTCCCCGGTCACCGGGGGTGCGTCCGTGGCTGCCCAGTCGCCGTCGCCGTCCAGCACCAGATGGCCGTCGCCGACCAGGGGAGAGCTGTCGAACAGCGGGTCGTCCGGCCGGTAGACCGACGCGTTCCCGTGCAGCGCCAGCGGCTGCCCGCCCTCCTGGACGTTGGCGGAGCCGCCGTCGGCGGCCTCGTCCAGCGGCCAGTAGCCCCGTCGCTCGGGCTTGACGGTCATCAGCTCGGCGACCTGGGCGGCGGTCAGGATCCGGTCGAAGACCCGGACCTCGGCGAGATCGCCGGTGAAGTGGTCGCGGTAGCCGGACTTGGCCGTGGCCCGGCCGATCTGGAGGGCGCCGTGTGCGGTCCATTCCGAGCCGCGTGTGACGGTCTTCTTCAGCTGCTGGTTGACGTAGATACTCAGCTTCGGGCCGCCGGCCGCCTCGGCGTCGTAGACGCCGGTGAGCAGCACCCACTGGTCCTTGACCGGTGTCACCCCGGCCGACGCCTTCCAGTGGCCGAGCGTGGCCACGTCACTGACCGGCATCGAGAAGGCCCATGATCCGGCCGCGGCGTCGTAGCCGAGTGTGAAGCCCGGCTCGCCGGTGCCGTCCTGGCTGGCCACGACCATGTCCCGGTCGAGTGCGGTGGGACGGGCCCAGGCGCTGACGCTGAAGCTGCCCCCGGTGTCCAGCACGGTGGCCTGTGCGTCGAGGTACGCGTTCGCGCTGCCGTCGAGCCGGGCCGCGGCGTCGGCCCGGCCGCCGGGGCCGGTCACGCCGAACTCCACGCCGGAACCCGCGGTCGCCGGGTAGCGGCCCGACTCGTCGTGGGCGTCGGCGGCACCGGCCTCGTCCGCCAGGTTCCACTGCCCGACGACCGGGCGGCCGTCGTCGACCAGGAACTCGTACTGGGCGGGGACGCTGGAGTTCTTCGCCCGGTCGTACGCCTCGACGGTCACCCAGTGGGGCCCGGCGGCCAGCGGGCGCCAGGTCACCGTCGCCGGGCCGCCCGGGCTCGCGGGCGCGACCGTCCTCATCGGCTCGCCGTCGAAGCTGTAGCGGTACTCGACGATGTCGCCGTCAGGGATGCTGTCGTCCGTGTTCGGCTCGAAGGTGAAGGTGCCCGTCGTCCCGACGCCGTCGTGCCACACCTCGTCGTCCGGGTACTCCTCGGAGGTCACCGCCGGGGCGCCGGGCCGGGTGGGGTCGTGGACGATTTCGCAGCGCTGGGTGCCGGTGCTGCTCCACTCGCCCCAGGCGTCGCCGTCGTAGGCCCGGGCGGTCCAGTAGATCACCGAGTCGGGCCGCAGGTCCTTGGTGACCTGGGAACTCATGGTGTGGGTGAAGGCCGTGCCGGAGTTGGGGGCCTTGTAGGCGGTGTCGTGGGTGTAGGAGCGGGCGGTGCCGTCCTTCCCCGTCCAGGCCACCTTGAACTGCACCTTCACCTTGTCCGTGCTGGACGAGGTGTGGTCGGGGTCGCGCGCCTCGGTGCGGAGCTGGGGCAGTACGTCGGTGTAGGGGCGGTCCGCTCCCCAGGTGCACCGGCCGCCGGGGTTGGAGGACATGTGGCCGGTGCTGATCTGTCCGGGCGGATTGTTGTAGCCGATCTTCAGATAGGCGTTTCCGCAGATCCGCTTCCAGCCGTTATAGGTGCCCTCGTCCTTCGCCCGCAGGCCCAGCGACATCGACGTCCAGCCGCCGGAGGCGGCCGCGCCCACCTCGCTGACCAGCTCGCCGCCCTCGAAGTGGAGGTTGGCCTGGCCGGAGCACTTGGTCGGGGAGATCTTCCGGTCCACCGTCATCAGGTGGTCGTCCCAGTCGTCCTTGGTGTTCGACCAGTCGCTGGAGGAGGTGACCTTGTGGTTCTTGCCGCCGATCCGGTAGAGGTCGATCGGTTCCGCGCGCGCGTCGGCCCAGTAGACGTGCTCCACCCGGGCGGAGAAGCTCGCGTTCAGGATCTGCTTGCCCCGGTAGAACGACATGGGCATCGTGAACAGCAGCCGCCGTACGCCGATGCCGGAGCAGCTGTCCGGGTTGTAGTTGACCGGGCACTTGCCCGCGCCCGCGCTGCCCGAGTACTTCCAGTCCTGCTCGCCCGGCACGCCGGACATCACCCCGGTCCAGGCGGAGCGGGAGGTGGTGCGCTGGATCGGGTCGATGACCACCGGGTAGACGGTGTCCTCGCCGGTGAGCAGCTCCCGGTCCGGGACGAGCGTGAGCCGGTCCCCGGTCACCTCGACGCCGACCGGGGCGGTACGGCCGCCGGCGCCGGGCCCCTCGGCCGCCGCGTCGGCGGACGCCGCCCCGGACGTGTCCGCGGTGACGGTGAAGGACGCCTGGTCGGCCCGGTCCGGGGCGGTGGACTGCGCCGGCTCGCCGGTGGTGCCCTCGCCCGTGCCGGCGGAGTCCCACATCACCGGCTTCCCGGCCTCGAAGACCGTGCCGCCGACCGCCGTGTCCACCGCCCGCAGCGCGCCGCTCTCCGTCTCGGAGACCTCCAGGCCGGCCGTCCGCAGACCGAAGTCGATGCTCTCCAGCTCCGGGTTGGCGGCCGCCTCGGCCGTCTTCACGACCAGCAGGTGCGCCAGACCGTCCACCTCGGCGCGGGCCACCAGGTCCACGCCGGGCAGCACGTCGGGGTAGGTGGCCGAGTCGCCCTCGATCCTGGGCTCGGGCAGCTTCCCGCCCGGCCAGGTCAGGGCGTACTCACGGCCCGCCTTGCGCATCCGGGCGAACGGTCCGTCGCCGCCGCCGGAGAACTCCACCTCGACGGTGGCGGCCTTCGGCGACCAGCCGCCGTCCGCGCGCCGCACCAGGGTGCCGTCGACGTCGACCCACTCGCCGCCGCGCACGGTGCGGACCGGCTCGGTGTACTCGTAGGCGGTGAAGGAGCCGTCGGGGTTGGCGAAGACCTCCCGCCGCTCCTGCCGCAGCCCGGCCACCTCCACCGGCGCGCCGTTCTCCTCGGCGGCGAGACGGGCGAACTCCTCGGTCCGCTGCACCGTCGCGTACGTCCCGGAAGAGGTCTTCGCCGGGGCGGCCGCGGCCGTGCGCACCGTGTCCCGGGCGTCCCCGCCCGCGCCGGTGGCGGGCGGTACGGCGCTCCCGGTCACCAGGAGCGCGGTGAGCGCGCCGACGACGGTCGCGGTGTGGCGGCGCGTACGGGGCCGCGTCCGGTTCTCGTTCACGTCCCTGTCCTTGCGTCCGTCCGGTCTTCCTGCCGTCCGGTCGCCGTCTCCGTACGCCCTCACCGGACCACCGCCCCGAAGGCACGGTCGCCGGACGGCAGCCCGCCTTCGCCAGGACGTCGGGCAGTCACCGTGCCGGTGCCGTCGGAGACCAGGTTCGGCCAGGGAATGCCGTAGACGCCGCGGTCGGCCTGCGGTCCGTAGGGTTTGCCCACGTAGAGCTGCTGCTGAGTGGCCCACAGACTGGTGCCCAGGTACTCCCTCGTCCCCGGGGTCCCCGGCAGACCGAACAGGTCCTGCTCCAACCAGACTTCGCCATCGCCCGGAGGTCCGATCAGCGGGAAGATCTGTACACCGCCGGAGTCCTGCGCTCCTGCGGCTTCGATGTCCTCACCCGGGATGCCGACTGCCAGCAGTACGGTCCGGGCCGTGCCGACCGAATCGGGCGCGGTGTTGACGGCGGTGAGGTGCTGCCCGAAGTAGTCGCCGTCCTCACCCACGCCCACGACGGCGGCATAGGCCTGGCTGATGTCGGCCGACTGGACCACATCACCGGAGGCGGTAACCCGCAGGTTGATGACCCGCCCGGCGTCCTCACCAGTCGCCAGGTCCTCCCCGGGAACGCCCACGGCGATCAATGTCTCATTGGTGGACGAGGCACCGGAGGGTCGGTACTGGACGGTGGCGAGCGCGACGCCCATCTGATCGCCGGTCTCGGCACCACCATTGACCCCGGGGGAGTCCTGATCAATCCCGGCCAGTGGCGTGGGCAGGCCGTCGTCGCGCAGGGTGTGGCCGAACACCCAAACGGCACCGGAGAAGGTGTTGTCCCCGATCATCTCGCCGGGTCCGCCCACGGCAATGTGCAGAGGCGAGGCGGCCACCGCGTATCCGAACCGGTCGTTCGCCTCCACGAGCCCGGGCACACCATCGTTGTCCTGGGTCACTCCGGCGTTCACGCTGTTGCGCAGGTAGTGGATCATCCCGCTGTCCGCGATGCTGCCGGCGTCCTCGCCCGGCACACCGATCACCAGGTAGGGCTCTCCCGCGGAGGTGGTCCCGGCGGCCGTGGCGTAGCCGAACCAGTCGCCTCCCTCCGGGACGGCACTCCCGATGTTTCCGCCGCCCTTGCCTTGGACGAGGTCGAGCGCCGCGGGCCCAGTGGTCAGGCCGTTGGATGCCCCGTACAGGACCTGGACGGAGCCCGCGTCGGCCTGGTCCTCGATGTCCTCGTAGGGAGAGCTGACGACCAGGTCACTGCAGCCGTCCCCGTTGTGGTCGAAGACCGCGAGGGCGTGACCGTAGCGGTCCCCGGCCTCCGGCACGCCCGGAGCCCCCGCGGTGCCCTGGGAGATCACGGCCGTGCCCTTGCCGCCGCCGTAGACGACGTGCACCACCCCGGCCTCCGCCCTGCCGGAAACGGTCGCCTCGGGATCGGCGATCGCGATGTCGCGGATCCCGTCACCGTTGAAGTCCGACTCCGTGCCCGCGGTGCACCCCGCCGCGGCCGTCGCCGCCCGGGTGGGCGGCGGTGTCCCGCCGGACAGTGCCATCGCTGCCACCACGGTCAGCACGATCGTGCCTGCGCGTGCGCGCACGCCGGTTCCCCCGCCCCTTGTGAAGATCTTTTGAAACGCGTGAAGTCGCGGTGATCTTTCTCGACAGGGAGAGAAACGGTCAAGTTTCAAGAACGATGATGACCGAAAACGATCGACAAAAGCCCGACCGGTGATCGGTCAGGCCCTATGCCGGAACACTTCTCAGCGAACCCTCCTGAACCACCGGAGCGCTGACCTGGCGTCAGCCTGACAGGCCGCCAGGTTCAGCAGCAGCCGGCCCCCGCCCCCGCCGCCCCCGGAAGCGTCCGCCGGTTGCGGGCCTCGGCGTTGCGCGCGGCCAGCAGCTCGTCGGCCGGGTAGCCGACCTCCTCCAGGGTGAGCCCGTGCGGCCGCACCACGTGCACCGCCGAGTCCCGCACCCGCGCGGCCAGCACCTCGCCCGGCCAGGCGGGCGGCCGGTGCCCGTCCCCGACGAAGAGCAGCGCGCCCACCAGGGAGCGCACCATGTTGTGGCAGAAGGCGTCGGCCACGACCCGCGCCTCCACGGTGCCGTCCGGCAGCCGCTCCCAGCGCAGCTCCCGCAGCGTCCGTATGGTGGTCGCGCCCTCGCGCCGCTTGCAGTACGCCGCGAAGTCGTGCTCCCCCAGCAGCGCCTCGGCCGCGGTGTTCATGGCCGCCACGTCCAGCGGCCAGTCGTGCCACAGGATGTGACCGCGCCGCAGCGGGTCCACCCCGCCCGGGTGGTCGCAGACCCGGTAGGCGTAGCGGCGCCAGATCGCCGAGAAGCGCGCGTTGAAGTGGTGCGGCGCCTCGGCGACCCGGTGCACCCGTACGTCGTGCGGCAGCCGTCCGGCCAGTCTGCGCAGCAGCCTCTCGCGGTGCGCCGCCCACAGTTCTCCGGGCAGGTCGACGTGCGCAACCTGGCCGCGGGCGTGCACCCCGGCGTCGGTGCGGCCGGCGACCGTCAGCTCGAAGACCTCCGCCGAGCGGGTCACCACCCGCAGCGCCTCCTCCAGCTCGCCCTGGACGGTGCGCCGGCCGTGTTGCCGGGCCCAGCCGGAGAAGTCCCTCCCGTCGTACGACAGGTCCAGCCGGACCCGTACGCGTCCGGGCTCCACTTCCTCGCTCAACGCCGGTGATCCTCTCCAACGGCGGCGGACCCGTCTCCGGGTCGGGAGACGGGTCCGCCTGTGGTGCTGCCTGTGCTGCCGTACGGCTCGGGCCGCGCCGGGTCCGAAGGGGGCCTCAGGCCTCCTTCTTCTCCTCGCCTGCCTCGCCGCTCTCGTCGGCCTTCTCCTCGGCCGGGGCCTCGTCGTCCTTCTTCAGGCCCGCCAGGGCCTCGTCGCCCGCGGCGTCCTTGCCGGCGTCCTGCTCCTTGACCGAGCGCTTCGTGGCGGCCTCGGCCTCGCCGACGGCCTCCTGCTGCACGGTCAGGGCCTCCACCAGCTCGATGACGGCCATGGGCGCGTTGTCGCCCCGGCGGTTACCGATCTTGGTGATACGGGTGTAGCCGCCCGGGCGGTTCTCGTAGCGCGGGGCGATCTCGGTGAAGAGCGTGTGGACGACGCTCTTGTCCAGGATCGAGCGCATCACCTGGCGGCGGTTGTGCAGGTCGCCCTTCTTCGCCTTGGTGATCAGGCGCTCCGCCACCGGGCGCAGCCGGCGGGCCTTGGCCTCGGTGGTGGTGATGCGGCCGTGCTCGAAGAGGCTGGTGGCGAGGTTCGCCAGCATGGCCTTCTGGTGCGCGGCGCTGCCGCCCAGACGGGCACCCTTGGTGGGCTTCGGCATGGGTCCTTCTCCTCGGTGTCTGCACCGGCCGTATCAGGTACCGGTGTCAGTGTCCGTACGGGCTTGTGCCCGCCGGAGCCCGGGGCGCGCGGCACATGATGCGCGGTGCCCCGGAGGTTGTGGGCCGGCCGGGTGCGGCGGATGCCGCGCCCGGCCGGGGCCGCCGGTGGGAACCGGCGGCGGTACCGCTCGTGGCGGTACCGCTCCGTCTCAGTACTGCTCGGTCTCGACGAAGCCGGAGTCCGCGTCGTCGTCGGCGCCGAAGGCGTCCGCGGCGGCGGTCGGGTCGAATCCGGGCGGGCTGTCCTTGAGGGTCAGGCCCATCCCGGCGAGCTTCGCCTTGACCTCGTCGATCGACTTGGCGCCGAAGTTGCGGATGTCGAGCAGGTCCGCCTCGGAGCGGGCCACCAGCTCGCCCACCGAGTGGATGCCCTCGCGCTTGAGGCAGTTGTAGGAGCGGACGGTCAGCTCCAGCTCCTCGATCGGCAGGGCCAGGTCGGCGGCGAGCGCGGCGTCCGTCGGGGACGGGCCCATGTCGATGCCCTCGGCGTCGACGTTCAGCTCGCGGGCCAGACCGAACAGCTCGACCAGGGTCTTTCCGGCGGACGCCATGGCGTCCCGGGGCCGCATGGACTCCTTGGTCTCGACGTCGACGATCAGCTTGTCGAAGTCGGTGCGCTGCTCGACACGGGTCGCCTCGACCTTGTAGGTGACCTTCAGGACCGGCGAGTAGATGGAGTCGACCGGGATGCGGCCGATCTCCTGGCCGGCCTGCTTGTTCTGCACCGCGGAGACGTAGCCGCGACCGCGCTCGACGGTCAGCTCCATCTCCAGCTTGCCCTTGCCGTTCAGCGTGGCGAGCACCAGGTCGGGGTTGTGGACCTCGACACCGGCCGGCGGTGCGATGTCGGCGGCGGTGACCAGACCCGGGCCCTGCTTGCGCAGGTACATCACGACCGGCTCGTCGTGCTCCGAGGAGACGACCAGGCTCTTGATGTTGAGGATCAGGTCGGTGACGTCCTCCTTGACGCCCGGCACGGTGGTGAACTCGTGCAGGACCCCGTCGATCCGGATGCTCGTCACGGCGGCACCGGGGATCGAGGAGAGGAGCGTACGGCGCAGGGAGTTTCCGAGGGTGTAGCCGAAGCCGGGCTCCAGCGGTTCGATCACGAACCGCGAGCGGAACTCGTCGACGACCTCTTCGGTCAGTGAGGGGCGCTGAGCGATCAGCATGGGGATGTGCCTCCAGTCTTCGGCAACCGCTATTTGATGCCGAGCGCCGGGCGAAGGCCCGGTTTTCTACTGCAAGGGTACGGGCGGTGCGGCCCGTGCGGGCCGCACCGCCCGTGACCGGGAGCCGGTACTCCGGATTACTTGGAGTACAGCTCGACGATCAGCTGCTCCTGCACCTGGGTGTCGATCACCTGGCGCTCGGGCAGCGAGTGGACGAGGATCCGCAGCTGCGACGGAATGGCCTCGAGCCACGCCGGCACGGTCTTGTCGCCGGCCTCCGCCTGAGCCACCTGGAAGGGGGTCATGGTGCGGGAGGACGGACGGACCTCGACGATGTCGTTGGGAGCGACGCGAGCCGACGGGATGTCGGTCTTGCGGCCGTTCACCATGATGTGTCCGTGGCGGACGAGCTGGCGGGCGTGGTCGCGGGACTTGGCGAAGCCGGCCCGGTAGACCACGTTGTCCAGACGGGACTCCAGAATGCGGAGCAGGTTCTCGCCCGTCTTGCCCTGCTTGCGGTTCGCTTCGTTGAAGTAACCGCGGAACTGCTTCTCAAGGACTCCGTAGATGCGGGCGGCCTTCTGCTTCTCACGCTTCTGCAGCAGGTACTCGCTGTCCTTGGTGCGCCCGCGTCCGTGCTCACCCGGGGGGTAAGGACGGATCTCGATCGGGCACTTAGCGCTCTCGCACTTGGCTCCCTTGAGGAAGAGCTTCTGCTTCTCCCGACGGCAACGCTTGCAGTCGGCCCCGGTGTAACGCGCCATAGTCGTGTATCTCCTACTTCAGCTGGTCAGACGCGGCGACGCTTCGGCGGGCGGCAGCCGTTGTGCGGGGTCGGGGTGACGTCCTGGATCGAGCCGACCTCGAGGCCGGTGGCCTGGAGGGAGCGGATCGCGGTCTCACGGCCGGAGCCGGGACCCTTGACGAACACGTCGACCTTGCGCATGCCGTGCTCCTGCGCGCGACGGGCGGCCGACTCGGCGGCCATCTGCGCGGCGAACGGCGTCGACTTGCGCGAGCCCTTGAAGCCCACGTGACCGGCGGAGGCCCAGGAAATCACGTTGCCGGTGGGGTCGGTGATGGAAACGATGGTGTTGTTGAACGTGCTCTTGATGTGAGCGTGCCCGTGGGCGACGTTCTTCTTCTCCTTGCGGCGCACCTTCTTGGCGCCGGCCGTACGGCCCTTCGGAGGCATAAAGAGTTTCTCCTGTGGAGGTGGTCGGTCCTACAGTCCGGACCTGTCGTCGGTGTCCGGTGCGGACTACTTCTTGCCCGGCTTCTTCTTGCCGGCGATCGCGCGGCGCGGGCCCTTGCGGGTCCGGGCGTTCGTGCTGGTGCGCTGGCCCCGGACGGGCAGGCCGCGACGGTGCCGCAGACCCTGGTAGCTGCCGATCTCGACCTTGCGGCGGATGTCGGCCTGGATCTCACGACGGAGGTCACCCTCGGTCCTGATGTTGGCCTCGACGTACTCGCGGATCCGGACCAGCTCTTCTTCGGTCAGGTCGCGGACGCGCGTGTCCGGGTTCACCCCGGTGCTGGCCAGCGTCTGCTGGGACAGCGTGCGGCCGATGCCGAAGACATAGGTGAGGGCGACCTCCACACGCTTGTCGCGCGGGAGATCAACGCCTTCGAGGCGTGCCATGGACGTGGCTCCTGGTTTCTACTCGGAGGTCTTCCGCAGCACCGTTCCCGTAAAGATCTACGAGCCGGGTCCCCGGCCTCCGTCCGGGGGTGTCGTCCCCACCGACAGTGAGAGGTGTCACGGCGGGGGGTCGGGTGACTGCGTATCTGGTTGTGTCGCTTGCGTCGCGCGAAGAGCCGCGAGGTGCGAGGTGGGTCTTACGTCAGCCCTGGCGCTGCTTGTGGCGCAGGTTCTCGCAGATCACCATGACCCGGCCGTGGCGGCGGATCACCTTGCACTTGTCGCAAATCTTCTTGACGCTCGGCTTGACCTTCATGGGATGTGAGGTTCTCCGGGTCAGGCCACCACCCCGCGCGAACGGGATGAGGGCGAGAGATCTACTTGTAGCGGTAGACGATCCGCCCGCGCGTCAGGTCGTAGGGGGACAGCTCCACCACGACACGGTCGTCGGGCAGGATACGGATGTAGTGCATCCGCATCTTGCCGCTGATGTGCGCGAGGACCTGGTGCCCGTTCTGGAGCTCCACCTTGAACATCGCGTTCGGGAGAGACTCGACGACGGTGCCCTCGATCTCGATGGCCCCTTGTTTTTTGGCCATGCTTGAGCGCTTCACCTTCCGGGATCGGCTACCTGGATCAGCCCGTGGGTGCGCGCAGGCACACATGGACCGACGAGCCAGTCTACGACACGGCGCGGCGAAACACGAATCGGGGATGTATGCCCATCCGGGTAGATCCTTATGCGGCCCGGAGGGAAGAACCAGGGAAAGAAAACAGCGGGCACGGAAGCCGTTCCGCTCGCCCGGGCGAGCCCCGGAGGGCTCAGGCCAGCGGATCGGGGGCGGCCGTGACGCCGTACTCGGCCAGCTTCGCCCTGCCGCCGTCCGGCGCGGTCAGCACCAGCGGCCCCTGCTCGGTCAGGGCCACCGAGTGCTCCCAGTGGCAGGCCCAGGAGCCGTCGTCGGTCTTGACCGTCCACTCGTCGTCCAGGACGTGGGTCTTGGCGGTGCCCAGACCGACCATCGGCTCGATCGCCAGACATATCCCCGGCACCAGCCGCGGGCCGCGGCCCCGGCGGCGGTCGACGTAGTTCAGCAGGTGCGGGTCCATGTGCATCTGGCTGCCGATGCCGTGCCCGCCGTAGTCCTCGATGATCCCGTAGCGGCCGGAGGCCGGACGGGGCTGGCGGCGGATGTAGCCCTCGATCGCCTTGGAGACGTCCACCAGCCGGTTGCCCTTGCGCATGGCCGCGATGCCGGCCCACATGGACTCCTCGGTGACCCGGCTCAGCTCGTGCAGCTCCGGGGCGTGCCCCTCGCCGACGAAGACGGTGATCGCCGCGTCCCCGTGCCAGCCGTCGACGATCGCGCCGGCGTCGACGGAGATGATGTCGCCGGACTTCAGGACCGTCTCGCTGTCCGGGATGCCGTGCACGACGACGTCGTTCACGGAGGTGCAGATGTTGCCGGGGAAGCCGCCGTAGCCGAGGAAGTTCGGCTTGGCGCCGTGGTCGGCGAGCACCTTGGCGGCGACCTCGTCCAGCTCCCTGGTGGTCGCGCCCGGTACCGCCGCCTCGCGGCACGCGGCGTGCATCGCGGCGACGACCAGACCTGCCGCGCGCATCTTCGCGATCTGCTCGGGGGTCTTGAGCTCCACCATGCGGCTGACGCCTTCCAGCTGTTCGGTTCGGTCACGATCACCCGGCGCGACGCACCGGGCCCATCTCTACACGATACGGCCGCGGCACCCGAACGGGGCACCGCGGCCGGTCGCCGTCATCCTCGCACCGCTAGGCGGAACGGCCGAGCGCCTCCATCGCGCGCCTGGTCACCTCGTCGACCTTGCCGAGCGCCGAGATGGTCACGACCAGCTCCTGCGCCTTGTAGTAGTCGATGATCGGCTCGGTCTCCGTGTGGTAGACCTCCAGGCGCTTGCGGACGGTGTCCTCGCTGTCGTCCTCGCGCTGGTACAGCTCGCCGCCGCAGACGTCGCAGACGCCCTCGGTCTTCGGCGGGGTGTACTCGACATGGAAGATGTGCGTGCTGTCGTTGCGGCACATCCGCCGTCCGGCGATCCGCTTCACGACCTCGTCCTCGGGGACCTCCAGGTCGAGCACCGCGTCCAGCTTCGTCCCCGTCCCGCGCAGGATCCCGTCCAGGGCCTCGGCCTGGGAGAGGTTGCGCGGGAAGCCGTCGAGCAGGAAGCCGTCGGCCGCGTCCGGCTCCGCCATGCGACCCCTGGCCATGCCGATGGTGACCTCGTCCGGCACGAGCTGCCCGGCGCGCATGTACTCCTGCGCCTTCTGCCCGAGCGGGGTGCCCTGGCTGATGTTGGCACGGAAGAGATCACCGGTGGAGATGTGCGGAATGGACAGGTTCTTGGCCAGGTACGCGGCCTGCGTACCCTTGCCCGCGCCCGGCGGCCCGACGAGGACGATTCGCATCAGCGGAGGAACCCTTCGTAATGGCGCTGCTGCAGCTGGCTCTCGATCTGCTTCACGGTCTCCAGACCAACGCCCACGATGATGAGGAGGCTGGTCCCGCCGAACGGGAAGTTCTGATTCGCGTTGAACAACACCAGCGCGACGGTGGGCACCAGAGCGATCAGGCCCAGATAGAGCGAACCGGGCCACGTGATGCGGTTCAGCACGTAGCTCAGGTACTCGGCCGTGGGGCGACCTGCCCGGATACCCGGAATGAAGCCACCATACTTCTTCATGTTGTCGGCAACGTCTTCGGGGTTGAAGGAGATGGCGACGTAGAAGAAGGCGAAGAAGACGATCAGCACGAAGTACGTGATGATGTAGTAGGGGTGGTCACCCCGGACGAAGTGCTGGTTGATCCAGTCTGCCCAGCCCGCCTGGGAACCGCTGAACTGGACGATCAGCGCCGGAATGTAGAGCAGCGAGGCCGCGAAGATGACGGGGATGACACCCGCCTGGTTCACCTTGAGCGGGATGTAGGTGGAGGTTCCGCCGTAGGAGCGGCGCCCGATCATCCGCTTGGCGTACTGCACCGGGATGCGGCGCTGGGCCTGCTCGACGAAGACCACCAGTCCGACCATCGCCAGACCGCAGACGATCACCACGCCGAACTCGATCCAGCCGTCGGCGAGGTTGCCCTGCTGCTTGATGGCCCACAGGGCGCCGGGGAAGCCGGCCGCGATCGACACGAACATCAGGATCGACATGCCGTTGCCGATGCCCTTGTCGGTGATCAGTTCGCCCAGCCACATGATCAGCGTGGCACCGGCGGTCATGGCGATCACCATGGTGATCGTGGTGAAGATCGAGTCGTCCGGGATGATCTGGTCCCGGACGGAGCACTGTGCGAAGAGGCTGCCGCTGCGCGCCGTCGCCACCAGACCGGTGGCCTGGAGCACACTGAGCGCCACGGTGAGGTAACGGGTGTACTGCGTGATCTTCGCCTGGCCGGACTGCCCCTCCTTCTTCA
Organism: Streptomyces carminius; assembly: GCF_002794255.1. Classification (GTDB taxonomy): domain Bacteria; phylum Actinomycetota; class Actinomycetes; order Streptomycetales; family Streptomycetaceae; genus Streptomyces; species Streptomyces carminius. The sequence continues at coordinate 78,833 of NZ_PGGW01000022.1, read as the reverse complement.
GGGCCTCCAGCCGCGGGATCACCACCACCAGCAGCTGCAGGATGATGCTCGCCGTGATGTACGGCATGATCCCGAGTGCGAAGATCGTCAACTGCAGCAGCGCGCCACCGCTGAACATGTTCACCAGGCCGAAGAGGCCGGCGCCGGCGCTCTCGGCCTCTTTCACGCACAGGTTGACGTTCTCGAAGCTCACCCCTGGGGCGGGGACGTGTGCCCCGAGCCGGAAGAGCACCATGATGCCCAGGGTGAAGAGCAGCTTCTTGCGCAGGTCGGGCGTCTTGAACGCCCGGGCGAACGCGGTGAGCACGGTGCCTCCTGCGCCCCCCGCGTCACACGCGAGAGGTTACGGTCGTGAGGATCAACGGATAAAACATTCAGATTCCACAGGGCAAACCTGCGGAGGTCAATAACGCACGCCACCTTACCGGCGAGCATGCCCCCCTTGGAACGGCCGACCGGGGACGCCCGTTCCCATGGGCGCCCCCGGTTTGCCGTGTCACTCGGCCGAACGTGCTCAGGCGAGCTCGTCGACCGTACCGCCGGCGGCGGTGATCTTCTCCTTGGCGGAACCGGAGACCTTGTCGACGGTCACCCGCAGGGCCACGGAGATGTCGCCGTTGCCCAGCACCTTCACGGGCTGGTTCTTGCGCACCGCGCCCTTGGCCACCAGGTCGGCGACGGTGACGTCGCCGCCCTCCGGGTACAGGGCCGACAGCTTGTCCAGGTTGACGACCTGGTACTCGGTGCGGAACGGGTTCTTGAAGCCCTTGAGCTTGGGCAGCCGCATGTGCAGCGGCATCTGCCCACCCTCGAAGCGCTCCGGAACCTGGTAGCGGGCCTTGGTGCCCTTGGTGCCACGGCCTGCGGTCTTGCCCTTGGACGCCTCACCACGACCGACACGGGTCTTGGCGGTCTTGGCGCCCGGGGCGGGCCGGAGGTTGTGGACCTTCAGCGGCTTGCTCGCGGGAGACTCAGCCATGTCAGTCGACCTCCTCGACCGTCACGAGGTGGCGGACGGTCTGCACCATGCCGCGGATCTCGGGGCGGTCCTCCTTGACGACCGTGTCGTTCACTCGCTTGAGGCCGAGCGAACGCAGGGTGTCCCGGTGGTTCTGCTTGCTGCCGATGTAGGACTTGGTCTGGGTGACCTTCAGACGAGCCATCAGCCACTCACCCCAGCCCGCGCCCGCAGCAGAGCGGCGGGAGCGACGTCCTCCAGCGGCAGACCGCGGCGGGCGGCGATCTCCTCGGGACGCTGCAGGCCCTTCAGAGCGGCCACCGTGGCGTGCACGATGTTGATGGGGTTGGACGAGCCGAGCGACTTGCTCAGCACGTCGTGGATGCCCGCGCACTCCAGCACGGCGCGCACCGGGCCACCGGCGATCACACCGGTACCGGGCGAAGCCGGCTTGAGCAGCACGACACCCGCGGCCTCCTCACCCTGGATCGGGTGGGGGATGGTGCCCTGGATCCGGGGGACCTTGAAGAAGTGCTTCTTGGCCTCCTCCACACCCTTGGCGATGGCGGCCGGCACCTCCTTGGCCTTGCCGTATCCGACACCCACGGTGCCGTCACCGTCGCCCACCACGACCAGCGCGGTGAAGCTGAAGCGACGACCACCCTTCACAACCTTGGCGACGCGGTTGATCGCGACGACCCGCTCGACGTACGCGGTCTTCTCGGCGGCCGCGCCGCCGTCCCGCCGGTCCCGTCGGTCCCGCCGCTCGCCGCCACCGGCGCCGCCACCGCGGCGCTGGGGTCCAGCCATTGGATTTACCTCTCTCTATGCGTCCGCTTGCGTGGGGACCGGCTCAGAACCTGAGCCCGGCCTCGCGGGCGGCGTCGGCCAGGGCGGCGATCCGCCCGGCGTACTTGTTGCCACCGCGGTCGAACACGACGGCCTCGATGCCCGCGGCCTTCGCCCGCTCGGCGACCAGGGCTCCGACCTTCTTGGCCAGCTCGCTCTTGTCGCCGTCGGCGCCGCGGATCGAACTGTCCAGGGTCGAGGCCGAGGCGAGCGTGTGGCCCGCGACGTCGTCGACGACCTGCGCCACCATGTGACGGTTGGAACGCGTCACCACCAGGCGCGGACGCTCGGGGGTGCCCGAGACCTTCTTGCGGACGCGGATGTGGCGCCGCTTGACAGCGACGGCCTTGCGGGCGCTGCCCTTCGCGATCTTCACACCGTATGCCATGGCTTACTTACCAGCCTTTCCGACCTTGCGGCGGATGACCTCGCCCGCGTACTTGACGCCCTTGGCCTTGTACGGGTCGGGCTTGCGCAGCTTGCGGATCCGCGCGGCGATCTCGCCGACCTGCTGCTTGTCGATGCCCTCGACGCTGAACTTCGTCGGGGACTCCACCTTGAAGGTGATGCCCTGGGGGGCCTCGACCAGGATCGGGTGGCTGTAGCCCAGGGAGAACTCCAGGTTGGAGCCCTTGGCCTGGACGCGGTAGCCGACCCCGCTGATCTCGAGCTGCTTGGTGTACCCCTGGGTCACGCCAGTGATCATGTTCGCCACCAGCGTGCGGGACAGACCGTGCAGGGCCTTGTTCCGGCTCTCGTCGTTGGGACGGGTGACACGGATCGTGCCGTCCTCGTCCCGGGCGACCTCGATGGGGGCGGCGACGGTGTGCGCCAGGGTGCCCTTGGGGCCCTTCACGGCGACCGTACGGCCATCGATGGTGACGTCCACACCGGCGGGAACCTGGATGGGGAGCTTGCCGATACGCGACATTGCCTTACCTCCGTTCCCTTCCGCTACCAGACGTAGGCGAGGACTTCCCCACCCACGCCCTTCTTCTGAGCCTGCTTGTCGGTGAGGAGACCGTGGGAGGTGGAGATGATCGCCACTCCCAGGCCGCCGAGCACCTTCGGCAGGTTGGTGGACTTCGCGTAGACCCGCAGACCCGGCTTGCTGATGCGCTTGATGCCGGCGATCGAACGCTCGCGGTTCGGCCCGAACTTGAGCTCCAGGACGAGGTTCTTGCCCACCGGGGCGTCCTCGACCTTCCAGCCGGTGATGTAGCCCTCCTGCTGGAGGATCTCCGCGATGTGCGACTTGATCTTGCTGTGCGGCATCACGACGGTGTCGTGGTACGCCGAGTTCGCGTTTCGCAGACGCGTCAGCATGTCTGCGATCGGATCGGTCATGGTCATGTGATGGCCTTCGGCCTCTCTCGCCGGGGTTTCCTGTATGCGCCGTCCCTCTCCCCGTACGCGGGAAGCGACGGGACGGGTGCGGTGCGGGGACCTACGGCGTAGTAAGACGGTCATGGACGGCGAGCGCCCAGCCCACAAGCCTAGGGCACGCGGGGCGGGCGTTCGCCGGCCAGGATGCTCTTACCGAGAGTCCCTGGGGTCCGCCGGAGCGGACCTACCAGGAGCTCTTGGTGACGCCCGGCAGCTCGCCGCGGTGGGCCATCTCACGAAGGCACACACGGCACAGGCCGAACTTGCGGTAGACGGAGTGGGGACGGCCGCAGCGCTGGCAGCGCGTGTAACCACGCACCGCGAACTTGGGCTTGCGGGCCGCCTTGGCGATCAGAGCCTTCTTGGCCACTGCTCAGGCCTCCTTGAACGGGAATCCGAGGTGACGCAGCAGGGCGCGGCCCTCCTCGTCGGTGTTCGCCGTGGTGACCACGGTGATGTCCATGCCTCGGACCCGGTCGATCTTGTCCTGGTCGATCTCGTGGAACATGACCTGCTCCGTGAGACCGAAGGTGTAGTTGCCCCGGCCGTCGAACTGCTTGGGCGACAGACCGCGGAAGTCGCGGATGCGCGGCAGCGCCAGCGACAGCAGACGGTCCAGGAACTCCCACATGCGGTCACCCCGGAGGGTGACGTGGGCACCGATCGGCTGACCCTCGCGCAGCTTGAACTGCGCGATGGACTTCCGGGCCTTGGTCACGGCCGGCTTCTGGCCGGTGATCGTGGCGAGGTCGCGGACGGCGCCCTCGATCAGCTTGGAGTCGCGGGCGGCCTCGCCCACACCCATGTTGACCACGATCTTGGTGAGACCGGGGATCTGCATGACGTTGCCGTACTCGAACTCGTCACGCAGCTTGCCCGCGATCTCCTCGCGGTAGCGCACCTTCAGGCGCGGCTGCACTTTGGTGGCGGTAGTCATCAGATGTCCTCACCGGTCCGCTTGGCAACGCGGATCTTGTTGCCTTCGTCGTCGAAGCGGTAACCGACGCGGGTGACGACCTTCTTGCCGTCCTTCTCCACCACGAGCTGCACGTTGCTCACGTGGATCGGGGCCTCGGTCGTCACGATCCCGCCGGTCTTCGAGCCACGGGCGGTCTGTCCGGCCTTGGTGTGCTTCTTGACCCGGTTGACACCCTCGACCAGGACGCGGTTGTCGCGGGGGTAGGCCACGATGACCTTCCCCTGCTTCCCCTTGTCCTTGCCGGTGATGACCTGGACCAGGTCACCCTTCTTGATCTTCATCGGTTACAGCACCTCCGGCGCGAGGGAGATGATCTTCATGAACTTCTTCTCGCGCAGCTCACGGCCCACCGGGCCGAAGATACGGGTGCCGCGGGGGTCGCCGTCGTTCTTGAGGATGACGGCGGCGTTCTCGTCGAAGCGGATGTACGAGCCGTCCGGGCGGCGGCGCTCCTTGACGGTGCGCACGACGACGGCCTTGACGACGTCGCCCTTCTTCACGTTGCCACCGGGGATCGCGTCCTTGACGGTGGCGACGATGACGTCCCCGACACCCGCGTAGCGGCGGCCGGAGCCACCGAGAACACGGATGCAGAGGATCTCCTTCGCTCCCGTGTTGTCGGCGACGCGCAGTCGCGACTCCTGCTGGATCACGTCTATCTCCTGATCGTCTGCCGGTTCCCGGTGGGTGCGCGCGGTGCCGCGCGCACCTCACCGAGCCTGGCGGAACTCGTCCCGAGAAGTGCTCTCGGGGGTTACTTGGCCTTCTCGAGGATCTCGACGACGCGCCAGCGCTTGGTCGCGGACAGCGGCCGGGTCTCCATCAGGAGGACCCGGTCGCCGACACCCGCGGCGTTCTGCTCGTCGTGCGCCTTGAGCTTGTTCGTACGGCGGATGACCTTGCCGTACAGGGCGTGCTTGACGCGGTCCTCGACGGCGACGACGACGGTCTTGTCCATCTTGTCGCTGACGACCAGACCCTCACGGGTCTTGCGGAAGCCGCGCTTGCTGTTGGCAGTCTCAGTCACATTCGTCTCGCTCATCAGGCGCTCTCCACCGTCTCGATGCCGAGCTCGCGCTCCCGCATCAGGGTGTAGATCCGGGCGATGTCCTTACGGACGGCCTTCAGCCGGCCGTTGTTCTCCAGCTGTCCGGTCGCCGCCTGGAAACGGAGCTTGAACAGCTCCTCCTTGGCCTCGCGCAGCTTCCCGACGAGTTCCTCGTCGCTCAGCTCGCGCAGCTCGCTCGCCTTGGTACCGGCCGCCATCACGACTCACCTGCCTCGCGCCGAACGATCCGGCACTTCATCGGAAGCTTGTGAGCAGCGCGGGTGAGCGCCTCACGAGCAATCTTCTCGTTCGGGTAGGAAAGCTCGAACATCACCCGACCGGGCTTGACGTTCGCGACCCACCACTCCGGCGAGCCCTTGCCGGAGCCCATGCGGGTCTCGGCGGGCTTCTTGGTCAGCGGACGGTCCGGGTAGATGTTGATCCACACCTTGCCGCCACGCTTGATGTGCCGCGTCATGGAGATACGCGCGGCCTCGATCTGCCGGTTGGTCACGTAGGCGGCGGTGACGGCCTGGATGCCGTACTCGCCGAACGCGACCTCGGTGCCACCCTTGGCCATGCCCCTGCGCTTGGGGTGGTGCTGCTTGCGGTGCTTGACCCTGCGGGGGATCAGCATGACGGTCAGGCCTCCTTCCCGGCAGAGCCGGTGCTCTCGGCGGCCGGAGCGGAGGTGCTCGCCTCGGCCTTGGGGGCCTCGGTCCGCTCCTGCTGCGGCTTGCGTCCGCGGCCGCCGCGCTCGCCACCGCGGCGCGGGCGGTCGTTGCCGCCACCACCGCGCGACGGGCGGTTGCCGGCGCGGGCCGCGGCGTTCTCGGCACGGACCTCGGCGATGTTCTTGACGTCGCCCTTGTAGATCCAGACCTTCACACCGATCCGGCCGAAGGACGTCTTGGCCTCGAAGAAGCCGTAGTCCACGTTGGCGCGGAGGGTGTGCAGGGGGACCCGGCCCTCGCGGTAGAACTCGGAGCGGGACATCTCGGCGCCGCCGAGGCGGCCACCGCACTGGATCTTGATGCCCTTGGCGCCGGCCTTCATCGTGCTCTGCATCGACTTGCGCATCGCACGGCGGAAGGAGACGCGGGAGGACAGCTGCTCGGCGACGGCCTGGGCCACCAGCTGGGCGTCCGTCTCCGGGTTCTTCACCTCGAGGATGTTGAACTGGATCTGCTTGCCGGTCAGCTTCTCCAGCCGACCGCGGATGCGCTCCGCCTCGGCGCCGCGGCGGCCGATCACGATGCCCGGACGGGCGGTGTGAACGTCGACGCGGACGCGGTCGCGGGTGCGCTCGATCTCCACCTTGGAGATGCCGGCCCGCTCCATGCCCTGCGTGAGCAGGCGGCGGATCTCGACGTCTTCCTTGATGTAGTCCTTGTAGAGCTTGTCGGCGTACCAGCGCGACTTGAAGTCGGTGGTGATGCCCAGCCGGAACCCGTGCGGGTTGACCTTCTGCCCCATTACCGGGTTCCTTCCTTGCTGCTGACGACCACCGTGATGTGGCTGGTCCGCTTACGGATCCGGTAGGCACGGCCCTGGGCGCGCGGCCGGAACCGCTTCAGGGTCGGGCCCTCGTCGACATAGGCCTCGGAGATGAACAGGCTGTCGACGTCGGTGTGGTCGTAGTTGTGCGCGGCGTTGGCGATGGCGCTGTCGAGCACCTTGCCCACGGGCACGCTCGCGGCCTGCGGAGCGAAACGCAGGACCGCCTGAGCCTCCGTGGCATCCATGCCACGGATGAGGTCCACCACACGGCGGGCCTTCATGGGCGTGACGCGGATGTACCGCGCCTGGGCCCTGGCTTCCATGGTCGTCCCTTCGGTGTCAGTCATTGGTCTTCGCTGTTTCCGCAGATCAGCGACGCCGCGACTTGCGGTCGTCCTTCTCGTGGCCGCGGAAGGTGCGGGTCGGCGCGAACTCGCCGAGCTTGTGGCCGACCATCGACTCGGTGACGAACACCGGGACGTGCTTGCGGCCGTCGTGCACCGCGATCGTGTGGCCCAGCATGGCCGGGACGATCATCGAGCGGCGGGACCAGGTCTTGATGACGTTCTTGGTGCCTGCGTCGTTCTGCGTGTCCACCTTCTTGATCAGGTGGTCGTCGACGAAGGGCCCCTTCTTGAGACTGCGCGGCATCGAAAACCCGCCTCCTAGCGCTTCTTGTTCGTCTTGCGGCGGCGGACGATGTACTTGTTGCTGGCCTTCTTCGGCGAGCGAGTACGTCCTTCCTTCTTGCCCCACGGCGAGACCGGGTGACGACCACCGGAGGTCTTGCCCTCACCACCACCGTGCGGGTGGTCGACCGGGTTCATGACCACACCGCGGACGGTCGGGCGGACGCCCTTCCAGCGCATGCGGCCGGCCTTGCCCCAGTTGATGTTCGACTGCTCGGCGTTGCCGACCTCGCCGACGGTGGCGCGGCAGCGCACGTCGACCAGGCGGATCTCACCGGAGGGCATGCGGAGGTGGGCCATGCGGCCCTCCTTCGCCAGCAGCTGCACGGAGGCACCGGCGGAGCGGGCGAACTTCGCGCCGCCGCCGGGGCTCAGCTCGATGGCGTGGATGGTCGTACCGACCGGGATGTTGCGCAGCGCCAGGTTGTTGCCGGGCTTGATGTCGGCACCGGGACCGTTCTCGACGCGGGCGCCCTGCTTCAGACCGGCCGGGGCGAGGATGTAGCGCTTCTCGCCGTCGGCGTAGTGCAGCAGCGCGATGCGCGCGGTGCGGTTCGGGTCGTACTCGATGTGCGCGACCTTGGCCGGCACGCCGTCCTTGTCGTGACGGCGGAAGTCGATCACACGGTAGGCGCGCTTGTGGCCACCGCCCTGGTGGCGGACGGTCACACGACCGGCGTTGTTACGGCCGCCCTTGCTGTGCAGCGGGCGGACCAGCGACTTCTCCGGCGTGGACCGCGTGATCTCGACGAAGTCGGCGACACTGGCGCCACGACGGCCCGGAGTCGTCGGCTTGTACTTGCGGATACCCATTTCTCAGTCCTCGTCCGATATCGGACGGTACGGCCTCCGTCAGGAGACCGGACCGCCGAAGATGTCGATACGGTCGCCCTCGGCGAGGGTCACGATGGCGCGCTTGGTGTCGGCGCGCTTGCCGTAGCCGGTCCGAGTGCGCTTGCGCTTGCCCTGCCGGTTGATCGTGTTGACCCCGGTGACCTTGACCGAGAAGACCGTCTCGACGGCCTGCTTGATCTGGGTCTTGTTGGCACGCGGGTCGACGACGAACGTGTACTTGTTCTCGTCCAGCAGCGCGTAGCTCTTCTCCGAGACCACCGGCTTGATCAGGATGTCGCGGGGGTCGGAGAAGGTCTTGCTGGTGACGGTCGCCTCACTCATCAGGCGTTGCTCCCTTCGCGCTCGGCAGCCGTACGGCCGGCCACGAAGCTCTCGAAGGCGGCCTTGGTGAAGACCACGTCGTCGGAGACGAGCACGTCGTAGGTGTTCAGCTGACCCGGCTCCAGGATGTGGACCTGGGGCAGGTTGCGGGCGGACAGCCACGCGGCCTCGTCGCTCCGCTCGACGACCAGCAGCACGTTCTTGCGCTCGCTGATCCTGCCGAGCAGGCCCTTGGCGGCCTTGGTGGACGGGGCCTCGCCCTCGACCACGCCGGTGACGACGTGGACGCGGTCGTGGCGCGCCCGGTCGGAGAGGGCACCGCGCAGGGCGGCGGCCTTCATCTTCTTCGGGGTGCGCTGCGAGTAGTCGCGCGGCACCGGACCGTGCACGACGCCACCGCCGGCGAACTGCGGCGCGCGGGTCGAGCCCTGGCGGGCGCGGCCGGTGCCCTTCTGGCGGTACGGCTTCTTGCCGCCGCCGCGGACCTCGCCGCGGGTCTTGGTCTTGTGCGTGCCCTGGCGGGCAGCGGCCAGCTGGGCGACGACGACCTGGTGGATCAGCGGAACGCTGACCTGCGCGTCGAAGATCTCCGCGGGGAGCTCGACGGTCCCGGCCTTGTCGCCTGCCGGCGAAAGGATGTCAATGGTGCTCATCTACCTCAGGCCCCCTTGGCCGCGGTACGGACCAGGACGAGGCCGCCGTTCGGACCGGGAACCGCGCCCTTGATGAGCAGCAGTCCCTTCTCCGCGTCAACGGCGTGGACGGTCAGGTTCTGGGTGGTGACCCGCTCGTTGCCCATGCGGCCGGCCATGCGCAGGCCCTTGAACACGCGGCCCGGGGTGGCGCAGCCGCCGATGGAACCGGGCGAGCGGTGCTTGCGCTGGGTGCCGTGGCCGGCGCCGAGGCCGGCGAAGCCGTGGCGCTTCATGACGCCGGCGGTGCCCTTGCCCTTGCTCTTGCCGGTCACGTCGACCTTGGTGCCGGACTCGAACACCTCGGCGGTGATCTCCTGGCCGAGCGCGTACTCGGCGGCGTCCGCGGTGCGCAGCTCCACCAGGTGACGGCGCGGGGGCACGTCGGCCTTGGCGAAGTGGCCCTTGAGGGGCTTGTTCACCTTGCGCGGGTCGATCTCGCCGAAGGCGATCTGGACGGCCTCGTAGCCGTCCTTGTCAGCGGTGCGCACCTGGGTGACGACACAGGGGCCGGCCTTGACGACAGTGACCGGGACGACACGGTTGTTCTCGTCCCAGACCTGGGTCATGCCGAGCTTCTCGCCCAGGACGCCCTTGATCTGCTTCGTGGTCATCTCTTCCGGGCCTCTCAGAGCTTGATCTCGATGTCGACGCCGGCCGGCAGGTCCAGGCGCATCAGCGAGTCAACGGTCTTGGGCGTCGGGTCGAGGATGTCGATCAGGCGCTTGTGGGTGCGCATCTCGAAGTGCTCGCGCGAGTCCTTGTACTTGTGCGGCGACTTGATGACGCAGTACACGTTCTTCTCTGTGGGCAGCGGCACCGGGCCCGCGACCGACGCACCAGTGCGGGTCACCGTCTCGACGATCTTCTTCGCCGAGTTGTCGATGACCTCGTGGTCGTAGGCCTTGAGCCGGATGCGGATCTTCTGTCCCGCCATGGCTACTTCGTAGTCCTGTCTCTCGTCACGCTCCGGGACCCGGTGGTCCCCTTCCCTCTCCGACCCACGCGGTCGGGCGTGTCGCGTCCCTGCTGACATGGATATCCCCTGGAGGATTTCCCTGTTACGGGTGACGCGGTACGCAAAGACCGCGGACCGGGGAGTACGTCCCACCGGGCGCCTGGTCGGCACCCCGCTGACACTTCCCGGAAGATTCCCGTACTTCCGCCCCTGACGAGGGGCGACGAATACGCTGGGACTCGCTTCCGGTCCTCCCGGCGGGAGGCGCGCAGCATCGGCGCTCAACCGAGCAACTTGGACAGTGTGCCACATGGCCCAGGCGGGCCGCCAATCGCGACCTATCACGTTACCCCGCGCGAGGACGCCCGAACCGCCCGCCGCGACCGGGCGGGACACCCCGCCCCCTCTCCGCACCGTGAGTCACCCGAGTGTCACCCACGGCCATGTCCGGTGGTGGCCGAAAGCGCCCGCCGGCGACGGCGCCGGGACGTTTTCCCCGGGCGCCGGCTCCCCCGGTCATGGCAGAGTTATGGGTCGCATACCGAACTCATGTGCTGACGGGGGGAGTTGGGCCGTGGGGTATGTGCTGCCCGAGGGCGCGGACGCGATGCTCGACATCATCGGCGTGGGCTGGCCCAACGTCGACGAGGACGACTACCGCGACATGGCGACCGAACTGCGGAACTTCGCCGACGACGTGGACGACGACGCCCAGACCGCGCACAAGGGCGTGGAGCGGCTGCTCGCCGCCGGGCAGAGCGAGGCCCTGGACGCCCTCTCCCGCTACTGGGACAAGGTCAAGGGCAGCCATCTGAAGGACCTCGCGGACGCGGCGCGGGTCTTCGCCACCGCGCTGGACGCCGCGGCCGACGTGATCGCGGGCCGCAAGGCGGTGGCGGTCGGCGAGCTGGTCGCCCTGGCCGCCTCCATCGGCATCGGGCTGGCCGCCGCCCCCTTCACCGCCGGTCTGTCGGCGCTGCTGAGCGCGGGCGCGATCCAGGCCTGCCGGATCGCGGTGAAGCGGGCCCTGAAGGAGGCCGCCGACCTCGCGGTGGAGGAGATCATCGCCGCGCTGTCCGAACCGGCGGTGGCGGCCCTGGAGAACATGGCCGCCGAGCTGGTGGTGCAGCTGGCGGCGAACGGGCTCGGCGTCCAGGACGGCGTCGACATGGACCGGGTCGGGAACGCCGGCCAGGAGGGCCTGCGGGAGGGCGGTCTGAACCTGGCCTCCGCCGACGGCGGCCCGCCACGGCTCGGCGGGCTGCTCGGCACGCTCGACATCGACCACGACGAGCACGACCGCGCCGCCCTCAAGCTCAACGGCGTCAGCACCTCGATGCGCGGCCGCACCTCGGCACGGCTGGGCACCGCGCGGAGCCACCAGGGCCGCACCCGCGGCAAGGACGAGCTGGCCGACCTGGTCAACGAGGTCGCCGACCGGGGCATGACCGCCCTGGAGAAGGCCACCAAGCAGCTCGGCGACCACCTGGGCGGCGCCCTCCCCAAGGGCGTGCGCAACATCTCCGACTCCCACCGGTCCAACGAGCGGGCCACCCGCGACCGCTTCGACCGGATCGGCGTCGCCGACGCCCCCGGCGGCGGCCGCCGCCCCGGCCCGTTCGGCTCCCCCGGACCGCGCGGCGGCGGGAGTCCCAACCCGCGCACCCGCCCCGACTCGCTGCGCACCGTGAAGACGGACCCGCGCACCAACGGCATCCCGCTGGAGAGGAAGACCTGCCTCAACGACCCCGTCGACGTCGCCACCGGCGAGATGGTGCTGGCCCAGACCGACGTCACGCTGCCGGGCGTACTGCCGCTGGTGCTGCGCCGCACCCATCTGTCGAACTACCGCTGGGGCCACTGGTTCGGCCGGTCCTGGGCCTCCACGCTGGACGAGCGGCTGCACGTCGACGCCGACGGCACGGTGGTCTGGGCCCGCGAGGACGGCTCACTGCTGACCTATCCGGGCGTGCCGGAGGCGGGCGGGGAGCCGGTGTGGCCGCTGGAGGGGCCGCGGCTGCCGCTGGCCCGTACCGCCGGCGTCCCCGGCACCGCCTTCGCCGTCACCGATCCCCGCACCGGCCTCACCAGGTACTTCGCCGAGGCCGAACTGCCCCAGAGCCTCTTCGACGCCCCGGCGCTGTGCTGGCTGGCCGCTCTGGAGGACCGCAACGGCAACCGCGTGGACCTCGTCCGCGACCCCGAGAACGTCCCCGCCGCGGTGATTCACTCCGGCGGCTACCAGGTGGAGGTCACCACCGCACGGCTGGAGGGGGACGGCCCGGTGCGGGTGACCGGCCTGGCCCTGCACACCCCCGGGGCGCCGGACGCCCCGGTGCCGCTGGTGACCTACGGCTTCGACGCCGCCGGGAACCTGGACGCCGTCGTCAACTCCTCCGGGCGGGCACTGCGCTTCGGCTACGGCGACGGCGACCGCGACGACACCGCCCGCGTCACCTCCTGGACCGACCGCAACGGCTCCGTCTTCCGCTACGTCCACGACGACGCCGGGCGCGTGGTGCGCACGATCGGCCCCGAGGGCTTCCTGTCCGCCACCTTCGAGTACGACCTGCCCGCCCCCACCGGCACGGGCGACCGGGCCACCCGCTACACCGACTCCACCGGCGCCGCCACCGTCCTGGAGCTCAACGGGCTGCGCCAGGTCGTCGCGCGGACCGACGCGGCCGGCCACACCGTCCGCCAGACCTGGGACCGCCGGGACAACCCGCTGACCCGCACCGACGAGCTCGGCCGCACCACGGCCTGGACGTACGACGCGGCCAGCAACCTCACCGAGGTCACGCTCCCCGACGGCACCACCGCCACGGCCCGCTACGACGACCTCAACCTGCCGGTGGAGATCACCGGCCCGGACGGCCTGTCCTGGCGCCAGACGTTCGACGAGCGCGGCAACCGCACCTCCGTCACCGCGCCGGACGGCACGGCCACCGCCTTCGCGTACGACGACCGGGGCGCGGCGGTGGCCGTCACCGGCCCGGACGGCGCGGCCCAGCACCTGACGAACGACGCCGCCGGACTGCCGCTGACGGTGACCGACGCGGCCGGCCACACCGCCGCCGTCGTCCGGGACGCCTTCGGCCGGCCCGTCGCCGTGACCGATCCCCTGGGCGCGACCACCCGCCTGGAGTGGACGACCGAAGGACACCCGGCCCGCCGCACCGCACCGGACGGCAGCACCGAGTACTGGACCTGGGACGGCGAGGGCAACTGCACCTCCCACACCGATCCGAACGGCGGGGTCACCCGCTTCGAGTACACCCACTTCGACAAGCTCGCCGCCCGCACCGGCCCGGACGGGGCGCGCCACGAGTTCCGCTACGATCCCGAGCTGCGCCTGGCCCAGGTCACCAATCCCCAGGGTCTGACCTGGGACTACACCTACGACGCCGTCGGCCGTCTGACCGCCGAGACGGACTTCGACGGCCGCACCGTCACCTACGCCTACGACGCGGCCGATCGCCCGGCGGCCCGCACCACCCCGCTCGGACACGAGATCCGCTACACCTACGACGTCCTGGACCGGCCCGTCGCCAAGGAGGTGGCCGGAGCCCGCACCGAATACGCCTACGACGCCTCCGGCCACCTGATACGCGCCGCCTCCCAGGACTGCGTCCTGACCGTAGAGCGCGACGTGCTCGGCCGCGTCCTGGCCGAGACGGCCGACGGCCGCACCGTCCGCTACACCTACGACGTCCTCGGCCGCCGCACCTCCCGCACCACCCCCGCCGGCGCGGTCACCGAGCTGGCCTACGACCGGGCCGGCAACCGCACCGCGCTGACCGCCTCCGGCCACACCCTCGCCTTCGCGCACGACGCGCTCGGCCGTGAGCTGGAACGCTCCTTCGGCGCCGCCGGCCGGCCCGTCACCCTGGCCACCGCCCTCGACGAGCTCGGCCGCCCCACCGGGCAGACCCTGGCCGCGCAGGGCCGCACCCTGCGCTCACGCGGCTACACGTACCGCCCCGACGGCCACCTCACCTCGATCACCGACCGCCTCACCGGCACCACCCGCGAGTTCACCCTCGACGCGGCCGGCCGGCCGCTCGCCGTCACCGCCGAGGGCTGGAGCGAGACCTACGCCTACGACGCGGCGGGCAACCAGACCACCGCCGACTGGCCCGCCGGCGCCCCGCACCCCGAGGCCCGCGGCCCGCGCGCCTACGAGGGCACCCGGCTGCTGAGCGCCGGGCGCGTCCGCTACACGTACGACGCCGCCGGGCGCACCGTCCTGCGGCAGCGCACCCGGCTGTCGCGCAAGCCCGAGACCTGGCGCTACGAGTGGGACGCCGAGGACCGCCTGGTCTCGGCCACCACCCCGGACGGCACGCGCTGGCGCTACCGCTACGACCCGCTGGGCCGCCGTACCGCCAAGCAACGGCTGGCCGCGGACGGCACGGTCGCCGAGGAGATCCGCTTCACCTGGGACGGCGCCCGGCTGGCGGAGGAGACCAACAGCGCCACCCACACCGTCCTGACCTGGGACCACGACGGCCACCGTCCGCTGGCCCAGACCGAACGCCTCCTCGACCCCGACGACCGGGACGAGGTCGACCGCCGCTTCTTCGCCATCGTCACCGACCTGGTCGGCACCCCCACTGAACTCGTCGACGAGACAGGCGAGATCGCCTGGCACACCCGCACCACCCTGTGGGGCACCACCACCTGGAACCGCGACGCCACGGCGTACACGCCGCTGCGCTTCCCCGGCCAGTACGCCGACCCCGAGACGGGCCTGCACTACAACCACTTCCGTCACTACGACCCCGACACCGGCCGCTACACCACCCCCGACCCCCTCGGCCTGACCCCGTCCCCCAACCCGGTCACCTACCCCCACAACCCCCACACCTGGACCGACGTGCTCGGTCTGTCCCCCTGTACACCCGGAACCGAGGACGACGCACGCCTCGCTCTGGCTCGCGCGGAGGAGTTGCAGTCACTCCGGAACGACTACTTCATGGCGGACGCCAAGGGGACAACCGCCGTCATCGGTGTATTCAACTCGGAGACCAAGGAGTACACGACAAGAATCGGAATCAACGGGGGCGGCCCCATGCCCGAGGGCTGGGAGCTACGACCGGGGGAGGAATTCGTGCAGGCCCCCGGCCACGCGGAAGAAGGAATTCTCGGCTCTCTTGCCAAGAACGAGCATGCGGTGTTCGGAGCGGCTTCACGTAACTTCTGCCTCGACAGGTGCCTCCCGCTGATAGACGCCCGCGGTATAGAGTTGGGCGGCGTAGGAATACGCGGACACAAGCCGCAGAACTCTCCTTACACACTCTTCTGGGCAGAGAGGGAATAGCTTCGCCATGGCGCGCAACAGTGAGGCGTACCGCATCCTGCAGACCGCGGACCATCTGGAACTCGTGGCCTTCTGCGCTGCGTGTGCCGAACGCGGCAGCGGTATCCACAGAGTGTTGGGAGCCCCGGAGGCAACCGCCCTGCTCGACGAGGCGCTGTCCCTCGGCTGGCACGCCGCGACCGGCGAAACCGACGAGGATGCGATCGCCGGGCTTCTCGAAGAGGTGGAGGAACTGCTGGCGCCGGAGGAGGACGAAGACGATGAGGACGACACCGAGGGCCCGGAGTTCTACGCCACTCAGTCACTGATGCTCGCCGTCAACACCCTCTCCGTCGCCATGAACCGGGACCTGAAGCGGGCGGAACTGTCCGGGCACACCATGGAAACCCTTCTGAACAGCTTCGACTTCATCCTCCGCGGGGAGCGGGCGGTCATCACCGGAGCCGGGGAGCCCTCACCGACCGGAGACCTCCAGCGGCTGGAGCAGGAGGAGCAGCTGCGATTCCTCTCCTCTTACGTGGACGGGACGGGGCGCCTCCTCAGCGGCACGACCGCAGAGGAGCTGCGGGATTCATGCTCCGCGGCCCGCGAGCAGATCGCACAGGCGGTTGAGTCGGTGGCCGAGCGCAAGGGCTGGGAGGTCTCTCCGGAATAACACCGGCGAGACGGGCATCACCACCTGAAGCACCGAGGAGACGGCTCACCGCCATATGTCCCGCATCCGGCTTCGACGGACGGCCCGGCGCAGGCCGCAACTCGGCGGGCGAGCCCCTGCCTCCCGGGCCGCAAAATGAAAGCCACCCTCCGGGACGACGGCGCGGGGCGCGCGAGAGGTCTCCCCCTCGTGCCGTCTTCCGCCGGATCCCGGCATGCCCGGTGCCGGACCTGCCGACCACCACCGTCCCGGCTGGGGAAACGCCACTACTCTCTTTCCAGAGTGGGTTGTTCGCCCACTCCAGCGGACCCTTGTGAGCGTCTCCACACGCCACCATGTCCCGTGCCCGCCAGGAGCCGGGCCCGGGACATGGTCGCTCACGGTCAGCGGCCGGCGGTGTACGCCACAAAGCCGGCCCACGCCCCCGGCGTGAACGCGAGCTTCGGGCCCCGCACGTCCTTGGAGTCACGGACGTGGATGGTGCCAGGTATGGCGGCGACCTCGACGCAGTCGTTGTTGTCGCTGCCGCTGTAGCTGCTCTTGACCCACTCCATCGCGGAACCGTCTCCGGCAGAGGGCTTGAGCGTCATGTCATCTCTCCCAGCAGTGTCTTGATGAAGGCCGTCGACTCTCGTGGGCTGAGGGCCTGGGCCCGGATGATCCCATACCGCAGCTCAAGGACATGGACCTCATCAGGACTGGACACCAGGTGGGTGGTGAGCTGGGTCTCCGAGTACCCGACCGTCTTGCCGCCCTTGAGCTTCAGCAACTGGAGCTGCCCTCCCATCCCGGCGTGGTCCTCCCGGTCGAACGTCATCACCTGGATGTCGACGTGCCGCAACTGTCCGACCTCCAGCAGGTGTTCGAGCTGGCGGCGCAGCACCATTCTGCCTCCGAGCATGCGCCTGAGCGTCGCCTCTTCCAGGACAAAGGACAGCGTGGGGGTGGGCTTCCGGGTGAAGATCTCCTGGCGAGCCAGACGAGCATCCACGTGTCGTTCGAGGTCGTCCTCGGACAGCGCGGGCCGCCGCATGTCGAACAGTGCCCGCGCGTACTCCACGGTCTGCAACAGACCGTGGATGTTGTGGTTGCAGTAGGCGCCCAGCTCAACCGCCTCTGCCTCCAGCTTGGCCAGGTCGCGGACCTTCTTCGGGTAGCGGGCCCGGGTCACGTCCTTCTTCATCGCCGCGAGCTTGCCGCCCGCGCTCAGCACCTTGTCGGACTTCTCCAGGAACTCCGGGTGCGCCAGCCGCTTCCCCCGCTCCACCGACGAGACCATGCTCAGGCTGTAACCGATGGCGACGCCCAGCTCCGCCTGCGTCAGATCCGTCGACTCCCGCCACACCTTCACCTGACGCCCGGCCGCCTCCGCGATCGGCCAGTACTCGTCGTCCGGATCCGTCTCCCACCGGGCATCGTCCGCACCGTCGGTCGTGTGCTCCGCGCGCTTCGCACCGTCGCCGTTCGCGCTCATGCGTAAATCAGCCTCCCGCGTGTCGTGTGCTCTTGCCCAACGGCACCCGCTTCCGGGCTGTCACGCCGTACAGGCCGCACAGACACCGGCCCTGATTCGACAACCGCCCCTGCGCCCGCGAGCCGCCACCGACCAGATTAGGCACGCAAAAGCCGTACTTCATGGCAGATAACAGGAAATCACCCGAACAGTAAATTCCACTTCTACCGCCCGAGTTCACGGCACTGCTCCTCCCGCCCCGGATGCCTCCGACAGGCCCGGCCGCTGTGGACCACGAGCAGACCCGCGAAGCGACGGGGTTCTCGGCGAGCAGCCGGTCCACCTCATCGGCGGAGAGGGCGACGAACCGCTCGGCGCCGGACCGACAGGCGGCGCGGCCGGACGAAACCTCGTCGGCGGCCTCTTACAGGGCGGCCTTGCCGGTCCTAGGACGAAACGGGCTCGGCGGCCCCGCAGGAGGCCGCCGAGCCCGTCTTCCGGTCCGCTCCACATCCGGGGTGTGGAACCGCCCCCTCTCGGCAGGGCCGAGTCAGATCAGAGGCACGCTCACGAATAGTTCCAGCGCTGTCCGTCACCGCGGACCTTGCAGTAGACGATCCGGCCGTTGGCGTCGTGTGTCCGCATGCCGACGTGCCTGTTGGCACAGAACTGGCCGGCCCGGTAGCAGTTGCCCGCCGGGGAAGTCAGCTCGCACTGGCCGTTCCACTCGGCGGAACCGCCCGCGCCGCCGGTGGAGCCGCCGGAACCGCTGTCCCGCTGCGAGGAGGACGGCGGGGGCGGCGGAGTGTAGCTGGGATCGTTCTCCTTGTCCTGGTAGGTGCCCTTCTTCGACGGGCACAAGCCGCCCTCGACCAGGGTCAGCGTCGCCTCGGCACCGGGCTTGACGTCCGCGCCGGCCTTGAGTGACTGGAAGCAGACCGTGTACCCGTCCGCGTCACCTTCCACCTCGGCCTGAACCAAGGACACGTCCTTGTACGCCGAGTCGGCGCTGATCCTTCCTTCGTCCAGACCCGACTTGGTCAGCGCCTTGACGGCCTCGGCGTAGGTCTTCCCGGTGACACCGGGGGCCTTGGGCCACGCGAGCGGGCCACCGTCCTTCTTCGGGCAGAGGGCGCCTTCCTCGACGGCTCCGTAGTCGACGGTGCCATATCCGATGCCCTCGAAACACACCTTCCAGTTCTCGGAAGGCTCGGCGCCGCCCTTGTTGGCGCCGTGGACGGAGACGGTGTACCCAGCGCCCTCGGCGGCCTCCCGGGCGTCCTTGAGGGTCACTCCCTTCTGGGAGGAGATCCGCTCCGGCTTCGCCGTCACGGTGGCGGTCGCAGTGACGGTCTCCGCCGGCTCCGCCCCGGCACCGCTGCCCGAGCAGGCCCCGAGCAGGAAGACGCCGAGTATCCCGAGGGTGGCGAACCTCCCGCGGATCGCGGCACGGCCGCCCGTCCACTCTCCCCCACCCGAACGCTTCCCGGCCGTCGGCTGCCCGTGCGCCCGCCGTCTGCGCGATATGTCACCCTCGGCCTGTATGTCAGTCATCCCGCCCCCCTGGCAGTGCTGTTCGTGCGGCGCACCCTAACCGAACGCGACCCCTCGGTGCCGGACAGTTCACGAAACGCTGGTCTGCCTCGGCGACCACCGGGCTCGCATGCCGGGCACAGCGGGACCGGCCGGGCCGTCGCGAGGCGGCGTTGGCGTACCGGTTCCGCTGTTCGCAGGGCTCAACAGCCAGGACAGCGCGGCAAGGCAATCAGCACTGGCGGCTTCGCCCGCCACCGTGCGGCTGGGCGACTCGACTCCGGCTCTCGCCGAACGGAATCGGCGGGCGGGTGAAAGCACCTCAATCCGGGAGCAGTCTCTTAATTTTCCCTGTCCACGGGAAAGCGAGATCCTCGGTTCACCGGATCCGCCTTGACCGGAGAGACCGCTCTCTTCGGACTGCGAAGGACCCTCATGACCTCGTAGGTCAGCTCCACGAGCCTTTCGTCTCCGACGGCAAGGCTCTCAGTCGTCGCCGTACGCACCTTCTCCGTGAACTCATCCGGCAGGCGCAGATGGTATCTGAGGAGATAGAAACCGAGGTCCCCTCGCCAGATCCATTCACCGTCGGTGTAGACGGACCCGCCGCCCAGAACGGTCTCTCTCGATCCGAGGACGTCTTCGGTGACGCCCATGGAGGCGAAGATCTCGTGCCCCCACCTCAGATAGCTGGCCGACTCCTCCTCCAGAGGCCCGGGGCGTCGTCGAGGAAGTCCCGGGTCGACCCGTCAGGGGTCCCCGTTCCCACCGGCCAGAACTCCTCATAGAAACCAAGGATGCCAGCCAAGCTCATTCTCCTCAGAAGTTGTCCCACCGCAGGCGGCACGAGTGGTCGGCCGACTGCTGGCCATCCCGCGTTACGGTGATGCCAGAAATCCCCACCCCGAAAAGAGAGACGGCAGGGCTGTCCCTCAGGCTCCGCTGTAGTTCTTGACAACACCCACCAAATCCACGAGCCACTGACGCAACTCGACACCACTCGGCGGGTAGACGTGCATACCCAGAGCCTCCGTCGCCTCCTCAAGCGTCTCATCGGTCTCGGCTGTTCGCATCAGCTCCAGCAGTTCTTCAACAGCACGGCGGCGTTCTTCGACCGACGCGTTTGCCATATAGTCGTCGACGGCTTCTCGGTGAGAGGGGTACTCATGGAACATATCCTGGTGAAAGTACCCCCCCAACAGGCCAGCCAGCTCGGGGAAGCGCTCCCGCCATTCCCATGGTCTCTGCGGGACCATCTCAGGCGGCCTCAGCTCCCCCTCCAAGAAGGCCGTCAAGTGTCCGCGAATTATCCGAAAGCTCTCCTCGACATTTCTTCCATCCGTGGGACGCACACGAGGCAGCAGGTCAACCTCGTCTTCGATTTCAGGCGAGAACAGACCAACGGTGAGCAGGTCCTCGATCTGCCGGAGCGCTTCCCCAGCACGTTCCGGGCTTCGGAGGGCTACCCGTAGATAGGACTCCAGCGCAGGCCCTGGCTCCTCGGGGGTGTCGGTGAAAACATAGTCGAATTCAGTGTAAGCAGCGAGGAGTTCCTGGACTTCCGAGAACCGGAAACCCGGAACCGCAGAATATTCCGCCATTCATTACTCCGAATCGTTACGGGGAGGGGTACGACGTCAGGACTCGGTACCCGACATCACTCGTTGGATCCTTTTTAAGGACCACCACGACACCATGCGTCTCTTTGGGAGGATACCCTCTCAGGTAGTCCTCCCGGGTAAGAACGAGCCCCGTCACATCATCAAATCTCGCCGAGAAATCCGGCCTTGAGTTCTTCTCACTCCTCAGCCATACGTCAATCTTCTTCTGGTTGCGCGCCAGTACCTCGTCCGCAAAGCGCTGTGCAGAAGCCTCGTCGAGGAAGCGCGAGTCCGCCTTGATCCCTGGCTCTGCTCGCAGCCGGGCACGCATGTCTCGAGTCGTCTTCTCTACATGGCGACTGAGCGTGTGCGAGTTGTTCCTTCCCTCGTCTCCTTTCAGGTCGGCCCGGTACTGCTGCTTGACCCGTCCCTTGCGGCTGGAGCGGGGCCAGGCATTCGAGTCCCCCTGCCTGAGCAGCGGCTGTCCGGAAGGGCCGACGGGGGCGGTGACACCGGGCATCGCCGGGCGCAGGCCGCCGAAGCCGGGGGCGAACACGAAGTTGTCGATGGCGCTGCGGAAGCCGCCCGCGTCGTGGAGGCCCCGGACGCCGCTGCCCGCCGCGCCGAAGGTGCCGCCGAAGAGGGTGCCGTACATCCCGGCTTCGCGGGCCTGGGCGAGGTTGAGGCCGTCCTGGAGGCCGGCGTGGATGCGCATGGGCTGGGCGACGGCGAGGTCGACGGCGACGGTCTCGATGCCGCCGAAGGCGGCGCCGACCAGGGTGGTGGCCGCGATCCGGGCGGCGGTGGTGGAGACCGCCACGCCCAGCGAGGCAGCGGTCTGTGTGATGGTCGCGGCGGTGGCCGCCGCCGCGCCCGAGGCCACTCCGGCGGTGGCCACAGCCAGCCCGATCCCGGCGACGATGACCGCCGCCGAGATCGCGATCTGGGTGTCGATCTCGTCCTTGACACCCTCGATCTCGTCGGCGAAGTCCTCCAGCGCCTTGGCCAGGTCGCGGGCGGCCTGCTCCATGTCGTTCAGCCAGCCCCGGCCGCCGTCGCAGTAGCGGTGCCAGAAGACCTCGAAGGCGTCGATGGCCTCGCCGTCGTTGTTGGCGATCAGGGCGGTGGCCCTGCCGTTGGTGGCCTGCCGCACGTCCGCCACGGCGTCGGCGAAGTCCCGCCAGGCACCGGCGGCGTCCCGCAGCTTGCCCTCGTCGGCGTCGGGCCACCACATGCCCACCGACTCGACCAGCCACTCCTTGGCCTCCTCGAACGCCCCCATCAGCGCCCGCCCCCGCCCGGCCCCTCACCGGGCGGGAACGGACCGTAGGGCTGCGGCGGCAACGGGCCGTAAGGAGCGGGGTCGTTCCCGGACGGCGACGGGGCGAAGGGGCCGTAGGGGTCGGGCGCCTTGGTGAACATGCCCTCGATGGCGGCTTCGTTGTCCACGTGCCCGTCGGCCATGTCGTTCATCGACTGGTGGATGCCGGCCAGCCCCGCCACCAGGATGCCCGCCGCCCGCTCGACGCTCTCGCGGTGCGGGGCGTAGGCGTCCCCGAAGGTGCGCCCCTGCTCGTCCCCGCCCCACGGGGCGCCCAGCGCGTCCAGCCGCTCCTTCAGGGTGGCGGCGGCCCGGCGTAACTTCTCGCTCTGTGTGTCGAACGTCGGCGCGGACGCCTTCAGATCCGCCGCCGAGATGTTCAGTACCTTGCCGTTGTCACCCACAAGGGCCTCCCCCAGCACGGAAGTTGACGGTCGGAGCGACGCCAGCGGAGGCCGCCGACACCACCCGCCGGAACCGGACAGCGCACCGGCACCCCGGCCATGCGGCTTGACCAGTACCCGCCGCGACACCAGCCCCGCTGCGGGTGGCGGCACGTCATCCGGGGCAGGTACACAGGCGCTCGAGGAGAATCAGGAACGATTCGGAAGGTTGGAGCGCCATGGGCGATCTCGCACGGGTGGGTATGGTCGGGCTCGGTGTCATCGCGAAGACGCATCTGGAGGTCCTCGCCCACCAGCCGCGGGTCTCCCTGGAGTTCACCGCCGACCCCCACCGTCCCGAACCGCCCGTCTTCCGCGGCGCCAGGCCGCCCCACTACGGCAGCCTCGCCGCCGCCCTCGGCGAGCACCGGCCGGACCTCATCGTGCTCGCCACCCCCACGGACACCCACGCCGACCTGGTCGTCCAGGCACTCGAACGGTCCCCGGCACGGGTGCTGGCCGAGAAGCCCCTCGTCCATGACCTCGCCTCCCTCGCCCGGCTGCGCTCCCTGGACGAGAAGGCCGATGTGCGGGGCCGGGTGTTCACCGCCCACCACTTCGCCTTCTCGCCCGAGGTGCGCTGGGCCGCCGAGCAGCTCGCCGAGCATCCGGAGTGGGGTCCGGTCACGGGCATCACCTCGGCCTTCTACGACCCGTACGTCCTCCTGCGCGAGAAGGCGTCCGCCTCCTACCTGTCCAGTTGGACGGACTCCGGGGTGAACCAGCTCAGTACGCTCGCCCGCTTCGTCGAGCCCACCGCGCTCACCTCCGCCCGGCAGCTCGACGACGGCGCGAGCGCCTGGTGCGTCTGCGAGTACCGCTCACGCGGCACCGTGGGCACGGCCCGGCTGCGCACCAGCTGGCTGACGGGTTCCAGCAGCAAGGAGACCGCCCTGGTCTTCGGTGAGGCCGGGGTGGAGGTCTGGATCGACCACACCGCCATGACCGGCTTCGCCGCCCGGGGCGGCGAGCTGCTGGCCACCTACGGCAACGACGGCCGGACGCCCAGGAAGGTGGCGCACTACCGGCCGCTCTACGAGAGCCTGCTGTCCGGCTCACCCGACCCCGTGCTGAGCTTCGACACCGCCGCCGCCCTCACCGAACTGCACCACGCCGCGCCCCCGCCCGGCACCGGTCGCTGACGCCCGGCCCGGCGGCTCCTGCTGCCGCACAGGCATGCACCAGCCGGGGCGGCGGAAGGGACAGGACGCTCCTGCCCGGGTGATCGGGCTGGCCCGCACGGGTACGGAACCGACACGCTGAGTGACGTGAACCCAGAGACCACTCGAACCGGAAACCCCGCACCGGCCCGCGAGTTCACCGTGCTGCTCTCCCCCACCCGCCGGGGCGCCCGGCTGGCGCGGCTGCTCACCGCCACGCAGCTCGCCTACTGGGGGCTGCCGTCCGAGACGGCCATGCAGCTCGTCGCCGAGCTGGCGGGCAACGCCGTCCTGCACGGGCGCGTCCTCGGCCGGGACTTCCGGCTGTGGCTGTGCGTACGCGGCGAGAACGGCGAGGACGGCGGCACGCTCCGGATCGAGGTGACCGACGCCCGCGGCGACCGCCGCCCGGCCCCGCCGCCGCACCCGGTGCCCGCCGACGCGGAGTCGGGGCGCGGACTGCTGCTCGTCGAGGCCCTGGCCGACCGCTGGGGAGTCGAGCCCGGGCCGGCGGCCCGCAAGACGGTCTGGGCCGAGCTCCGCCTGCCCGCCTGAGCTGGTCCCCTCGGCCCGAGGTGACGCACGGACCGAGGGCGCCGACGCGCCTCAGGCCGCGGAGGGGTGCCTGGGCGGCGCCGCTCCACCGGGCGGGCCGTCATGTGGAGCGAAGACGAACGCCGAGCTGTCGCCGTCCAGGCTGGATCGGACAGCGGCACCGGGCCGCGGCGGGACGCGTTCCGGTGGGGGAAGTCGCGGCGAGGCACGGCGTCAGAAGCTTTCAAGGACCCGGGGGAGAACCTCACCCAACCCAACCCTGTCTGCCGTCCGTCACCCGCACGGGTGATCGGGGTCGGCAGGGCTGGACTCTGAGGCGGTCGGGCGGAATAGGCTCACCGCGGAGCGCAGCACCTGCGCCACCGAACGTCGCCACAACCGCAGACATGCGACGGCCCCCGGCGGGACTGCCATCCCGGTCGAGGGCCTGACCACCCAGGAAGACAGGACCTTCCCGATGGCTGACCCGCAGCTTAGCGCGCCCTCGCGCGCCCCGTCCGCCGTTCCGCGCGGCGGCGTCGTCCACGTCACCGCCCGGCACACCGAGCGCTTCACCGTCGTCGGCAACCACCTCGCCCAGCACCGCGAACTGTCCCTGACCGCGATCGGGCTCGCCGTCCACATCCAGTCGCTCCCCGCCGGGGCGCGGGTGGACATCCGGACGCTGGCCGCCCGCTTCCCCGAGGGCGAGACCCGCGTCGCCGCCGCCCTGCGGGAGCTGGAGGCGCACGGCTACCTGGAGCGCAGGCGGGAGCGGCTGCCGAGCGGACGGATCGTCACCCGGACCGTGTCGTACGGCAATCCGGGCGCGGCGCATACGGCGCGGCCCCCGCGCCCTCCCCGTACCGCCGAGCCCGCACCGCCGCCACTCGCGCCCCGGGCCGTACCGCCGGTCCCGGCCCCGCCGTCACCGCCGTCACCGCCACTGCCCGAGCCGGACGCCCCGGAACACCCGGTCCGCCACCGCACCGCCGTCGCGCTCCTGGCCGGGCTGCGGCGCGACGACACCCGGCTGCTGCTCTCCGAGCGGGACGTACGCCGCCTCGCCCCGGCCGTCACCGCCTGGCTGGAGCGCGGCGCCGCGCCCGACGCCGTACGCCGCACCCTGACCGCCGGTCTCCCCGCCGAGCCACTGCGGCACCCGGCGGCGCTGCTCGCCCACCGCCTCACCGCACTGCTGCCGCCCCCGCTCCCGGCCGCATCACCCGCCGAGGTCCCGCCACCACGCCCCCGCCCCGTACCGCTCCAGAACTGCGACGGCTGCGACCGCGCCTTCCGCTCCCCCGACCCCGGCCGCTGCCGCGACTGCCGCACGGAACAGGCCGTCCCTCCCTCGCCCCTGGCGGCATGAGAAGCACGACCACTCCATTCACTTATTGCGAATAATTCGAATGCTGCGGATAATGAAAGGGCGTCGGTGAAGGCCCCGACTGATGCACAGCTCACCGCCACACGCCGCCACAGGGGAGCCACACATGAGCAAGACAGACATCCGCCCCGTCCGTCTGCCGCCAGAGGAGACGGAAACAGCCGACCGCGCCCTGACCCGGATCCGCGGCTACCTGGAGAGGCACCACGACACCCCGAAGATCGCCGTCACAGTCGAGGGGGAGGAGGCCGGGCCACTCACACTGCCGCGGGAAGCAGTCGAGCTACTGGCCACCATGCTGGCCCACCTGGCCGCCGGCCGCAGCGTCTCCATCGTCCCGCAGAACGCGGAGCTCACCACCCAGCAAGCAGCCGACCTGCTCAACGTCTCCCGCCCTTTCCTCATCGGACTGCTGCAAGCAGGGGAGATCGAATACCGCAAGGTCGGCAAACACCGGAGGATCCCGGCGGCCTCGCTGCTGGAGTACAAGCGGCGGGACGACGAACGCCGTCGCCAGGCGGCGGAAGAGCTGACCGAACTGGGCCAGGAGATGGGACTGATCTGAAGCATGGCCTTCGTTGCCCTGTACGACGCCAACGTGCTCTACCTCAGCACTCTGCGCGACCTGCTCATACGCATAGCGCAGGAGGGGCTCGTACAGGCCAAGTGGACCGATCGCATCCTTGACGAGACGTTCAGCAACCTGAAAGCCAAACGGCCCGACCTCGACCCAGCCCGGCTCGACCGGACCAGAACAGTCATGACGCGGGCCGTGCGCGACTGCATGGTCAAGGGGTACGAGCCACTCATCGCAGCCCTCGAACTTCCCGACCCGGACGACCGCCACGTCCTCGCGGCGGCCATCCGGGCGAAGGCCCAGATCATTGTCACGTTCAACCTCAAGGACTTCCCGGACGACGGCCTGTCGCCGTGGGACGTGGAAGCCAAGCACCCCGACGCGTTCATCGAGGACCAGATCGGATTGGATCCGGCCACCGTGTATGCGCTGGTGTGCCAGATCGCGGACAGTTGGAAGAAACCGCCGGGGACAGTGCAGGACGTGCTCGCCCCACTGGAACGGGATGGCATGGTCGCCTCGGTGGCGGCCCTACGAGCGCTCTGACCGTGTAGGGCGGCCCTCGCGGCGCCTACGGCGACCGGGTCGGTACGGCACGGCTCGCACGCGGCGAGCGGCTCTGCTCACGGAGCCCGGCACGGCGTCAGTCGTACACGTGGCGGATGGTGAAGTCGGCGTCCCGCCCCGGTGCCGGCCGCGTGCGCGCGGCTCAGCCGTGTCCCCCGGCCAGCCCGCGGCGCAGCCGGCGCACCCCGCGGCGGTGGACGACGCGCAGCAGGTCCCGGGCGGGGACCCTGCGGACCGGGAAGTCGTCGACGGCGTCCGGCTCCGGCTGCCCGTACCGGGCGAAGGCCGCGCCCGCGGCGAGGCCGCCCAGGACGGCCTCCACCGCCGCGTCGACGGGTGCCGCCTTCGGCGGCACGGAGCCGACGGGGTCGGCGGGTCCGCCCGGCGGCGGGGTCAGGGCCGACAGGTCGCCCAGGACCCGGACCCCGAGCTTGGCGATGGCCTCGGCCATCTCCCCGGCCACCTCCGCCGCCGCCTCCCGGGCCCAGGCCGGGGTGGCGATGCGCGGCTCGTCACGGGACGGCCGGTAGGCCTGGAGCCGCGGGACGATCCCCTCGCGCACCACCTTCTGGCGCGGCGCGTCGAGCACCGGTTCCTCGGCGAGCCTGCGGTTGAGCCGCAGCAGCAGCTCGGTCTGGGCCGCCGTCAGGGAACGGTTGACGCCGTCCTCCTCCGGCACGAGCAGCCCGTCGGGCAGGCCGAGCATCCCCTCGAAGGTGCGGAAGATCCGCCGCGGCGCGGTCTCGTCCGTGACGACGACGGTGACGTCGTCCGGCCCGGCGGCGTCCATCCACCGCACCAGCAGGGCGTCGTGGCGGTGCCGGTGCCAGAACTCGGGTGTGGCGCACCGCTCGGGGCGGCGCAGCACTCCGTCCAGCCACTGCTCGTAGGAGTCGCACAGGCCGTGCTTGACGTACTGCTGCCAGTGCGAGGGGAGGATCTTCAGCAGGGGCCGCAGGGTCACCACGACGTGCACGTCCCGGTCCCTCCCAGCGGGGCCCGCGCCGAGTCCGCGCACCGCCTCCCGGGCCGCGGCGGCGTCGGCGTCGCAGAAGAACTCGCTGCTGACCACCACCCGGCTGTCACCGGCCGCGGCGGCCTCCCGGCACAGCTCCTGCCAGGGCTCGCGCGGCCCGGTGGGGGAGGTCAGCGCGACGGCCGGCCGCTTGGCCTGGCGGTCCCGTCCCGCGTAGACGACGCCGTGCGCGGCCAGCGCCTCGCGGGCCCGGTGGAAGGCGCCCTGGAGCGCGGTCGTGCCCGTCTTGTACGGCCCGATGTGCAGCAGCCGCGTCCCCGGCGCGACGGTGAACCGCTCCTCGGCCATGTCCGTCCCCTCCACTCCTCGGCTCCCGGGCCCGGGCCTGCCCGGACGCTAGAGGGGTGTGGTGAGCACGAGATGAGAGGCCGGTGAGGGGAGTGTGAGGAAGGGCGCGGCGGTGCAACCGGCTGCCGCCTTCCCGCGTGCCGCGGCGGAAAACCGGGAGCGTCGCGCGGGCGCCCCGCAGTACCGTCGCGGCATGACCGACGACGAGAACGGCGAGGACGGCTACTTCGGGGAGAGCGTCGCGGCGGCGTACGACGAGTCGACGGCGGAGATGTCCACACCGCAGGCCCTGGAACCGATGGTCGGTTTCCTGGCGGAACTGGCCGACCGCGGCGGGAGCGGCCGGGCCCTGGAGCTGGGCGTCGGGACGGGCCGCGTCGCGCTGCCGCTGGCGCGGCGCGGGGTGCCGGTCCACGGCATCGACCTGTCCCGGGCGATGGTCGCCCGGCTGCGCGCCAAACCGGGCGGCGACACGATCGGCGTGACCGTCGGCGACTTCGCCACGACGCGGGTGGCGGGGGCGTTCTCCCTCGCGTATCTGGTCTTCAACACCATCGGCAACCTGACGACGCAGGACGCGCAGGTGGACTGCTTCCGCAACGCCGCCGCGCACCTGGAGCCCGGCGGCTGCTTCGTCGTCGAGGTCGGCGTCCCCGACCTGCGCAGGCTCCCGCCGGGGCAGAGCGCCGTGCCGTTCCGGACCAGCCCCACCGGATGGGCGTACGACCTCTACGACCCCGCCACCCAGGCGATGAGCTCGAACTACGTCGAGGTGGTCGACGGGCGCGGCTCGTTCCGGTCGATCCCCTTCCGGTACGTGTGGCCGGCGGAGCTGGACCTGATGGCGCGGCTGGCCGGGATGCGGCTGCGCGAGCGGTGGGCGGACTGGACGCGGGAGCCGTTCACCGGCGAGAGCGACAAGCACGTCTCGGTGTGGGAGAAGCCCGCCGGCTGACCGTCCCCCGCTCGCGCCCGGTCCGCCCGGGGCCTCAGCCGTCCCCGCCCAGCCGCCGCCGCACCCGGGCCGCGCGGTCGTCGCCGTACGGGGCGAGGAGGCGCACGGCCCGCTGCCGCAGGGCGCGGGCAAGCGCGGGGTCCTCGTCCGCCAGTGCCCTCGCCCGGGCGTCGAGCGCGAGGGCGTGGTGCCAGTCGTCGCCCAGCTCCGCGTGTACGGCGGCGGCCCTGCGGTGGAAGTCGGCCGCCTCCGCCGGGCGGCGCATCAGCAGATAGGTCTCGCCCGCGCCCTGCCACGCCAGCGCCTCCCGGCTGCGGTCCCCCAGCCGCCGGTGGAGGAGCGCGGAGCGGTGGTACGAGGCCAGGGCGTCCCCGTACCGGCCGAGGGCGCGCTGGGCGTCTCCGAGGGCGATCAGCCAGTAGCCCTCCAGGGTGTGGTCCCGCAGTTCCAGGGCCAGTTCGACGGCTTCGGCGGCATCGTCCAGCGCCTGCCGCGGGCTGCCGCTCTCGAGCCGGATCAGGCTGCGGACGCGCAGCGCGTTGCCCAGCAGCGCCTTCTCCCCGGCGGCGCGGTGCGCGGGCAGGACCCCGTCCAGGTCGGCGGCGGCCCGGTCGGGGCGGCCCGCCGCGTGGCGCGTCTCGGCCCGGTTGGCGAGGGCCACCAGTTCCCGCCGCACGGCGCCCAGCCGGCGGAAGATCCCGATCGCCCGGTCGAACCGCTCCTCGGCCCGGTCGAGCCGTCTGCCGCGCAGGCAGACCAGGCCGAGGGCGTTGAGGGCCTCCGCCTCGCCCGGCTCGTCCCCCAGTTCGCGCCGGACGGCCAGGGAGCGCTCGTGGCAGCGGGCCGCCTCGGTGAGGTGGTTGAGCTGGCGGTGGGCGAAGCCGAGGCAGTGCAGCAGCGTGGCCTCGCCCGGCCGGTCGCCGAGGCGGCGGGCGGCGGCGAGACCGGCGTCGGCGACGGTGATCCAGTCGGCGGCGGGGGCGGACGGGGCCTGTGCGGCGAAGAGGACCTCGGTGAGCAGGCGGGCGTGCCGGTCGAGACCGGACCGCTCGGCGGCGCGCACCGCGGCCAGGAGGTTGGCGTGCTCCCGCTCGGCCCAGTCGACCGCCTGGTCGTAGTCGGAGAACGACATCGGTACGACGCCCTCGTCCGGTCGCCCCGTCCCGGCCGGGGCCCGCAGCGAGGCGATCCGCTCCCCGGCCGCGCGGGCGGTGTGCAGGTACCAGTCCAGCAGGCGGCGCAGCGCGGCCGACCGGCCCTCCGGGGGCTCCTCCGAGCGGGCCTGGTCGGTGGCGTAGGCCCGCAGCAGGTCGTGGAACTCGTAGCGGTCCGGGGCGGTCTGCTCCAGCAGGTGCGCCCCCACCAGGGTGTCCAGCACCTGCCGGGCCCGCCGCGCCGTGACCCCGGCCAGCGCCGCCGCCGCGCCCAGCCCGACCTCCGGCCCCGGGTGCAGGCCCAGCAGGCGGAAGACCCGGGCGGCCGCCTCGGGCAGCGCGCGGTAGGACCAGGCGAACACCGTCCGCACCGCGTCCGCCTCGGCGTCGTCGCCGGTGCTCAGGACGTCCCACAGCGCCGACTCGTCGCGCAGGTCCGCGATCAGGTCGTCCAGGCCCGTGTACGGGCTGCCGGCCGCGCGTTCGGCGGCGATCCGCAGCGCCAGCGGCAGCCGCGCGCACAGCCTGGCCAGTTCGGTCAGCCTCTCCGGGTCGTCCCCGGCCCGGTAGCCCGCCGTGATGGCGCGCAGCAGCGCGACCGCCTCGTCCTCCGGCAGGGTGCCCAGGGTGATCCGTTCCGCGCCGTCGCGCACGGCCAGCCCCGACAGCCGTCCCCGGCTGGTGACGAGGACCAGGCACCGCGGGTTGCCCGGCAGCAGCGGTCTGACCTGCTCGACGGTGGCGGCGTTGTCCAGGACGACCAGGACACCGCGGTCGGCCAGCAGCGAGCGGTACAGGGCCGCGGCCGCCTCCGCGTCCGCGGGCACCGCGCCGGCGGGCACGCCGAGCCCGGTCAGGAAGTGGTGCAGGGCCTGGTGCGCGGTGACCGGTTCGCGCGGGTCGTAGCCGCGCAGGTTGACGTAGAGCTGCCCGTCGGGGAAGCGGTCCTTCACCCGGTGGGCCCAGCGCAGGGCCAGCGAGGTCTTGCCCGCGCCGGGCGTCCCGGCGACCACGCACACCGACACCCCCGCGGCGCCGTCGCCGCCGTCGCCGCCGTCCGGGACGAGCAGCGCGTCCAGCCGCTCCAGCTCGTCCGCGCGGTTGACGAACTTCCGCGGCGAACCGGGCAGTTGGCGTGGCGGCGGGCTCCGGTGCGGGTCCGGCGCACCGGGGCCGTGGAAGTGGACGCCGCCGGACACGCTGCCGGCCTGCACCACGTCGCGCGAGGACCCCGACAGCTCCGAGTGGGTGCCGCCGGGGTTCTCCCGCCGCTCGTCGTGGCCGCCGATCGGTCAGCTCCCGGTGAGCTGCGGCGGCGGCAACCCCGCCACCCGCCGGTCGAAGTAGGAGGCCACGTCCTCACCGGACGCGTACGCCTCCTGGACGAACCGCGCCCATCCCCCGATCAGCGCGGGATCGGTGAAGCGGACGGCGCCCTCGAGCGCGCCGGACCCGCTGTAGACGACCTCGTACAGGACCCGGCCGCCCAGCACGACCACCTCGGGCAGCGGGCCACCGCTCTCGGCCTCCCGCAGCACGACGGCGTCGACGACCCGGATCCTCTTGCCGTACTCGGCCTGCATGCGCAGCGAGTGGAGCTCCCACTGCACGTACGGCGTCAGCGGCTCCTCGACCACGCGCACCCGGTGGAAGGTGTGCCCGATCCGCCCGTCCTCCGCGGCGGTCTCCCGCAGCTCCGGCCGGTCGTCCTCCAGCAGGCGCAGCGCCTCGGGCCAGTCGCCGCGGCGCAGGGCGTCCCGGCTGGCGTCGTCCTCCTCGAAGTACTGGCGGCGCTCGAACTTCCAGGAGTCCCGGCCGTGCGCCGCCCTCCGGTGGGCGGCGAAGTCGCTCTGGTACGCGGCCAGGTCCAGATACTCTCCGGCGGAGCGGTCCAGGCGCGGCGGGAGGCGGTCACGCATCGGCGATGTCCGGCTTCGCCACCCGGAGCATGACGCCGGGGATGACCACCAGCCGCTCGTCGGCGGCCACGCTGACACCCGCCGGGAGGCGGGAGGCGTAGACCTCGGTCAGGTCGCGGCCGATCACGGCGACATCGCCGTTGTCGAGCTCCCAGATGTCCGGGCAGCCCGTGTCCCCCTTGGACTTCTTGCCGTCCTCGGCCGATCTGCCCAGCCGCCGGGCGAACGACGCGGCGGGATCGGCTTCCCACGGACGAGTCATGCCCTGCCTCCTCCCGGCCCGCTCCCCGGATGGGAACGGTTCCCGTCGACAGAATGGCAGCGAGTGAGCACGGAGAGCAACAGCGTGTTCCCGCCATGGTCAGCTTCCGCGCCGTACGGCTGCCGGTGCCTCGTCCGTCCGGGGAAGGTGCGTCCGTCGCCGGGGCGCGCGCCCGGAGCGCCCCGGCGGCATCACTTCAGCAGGTGTGTGCAGCCGGTGACGTCCCGCCCGTCGTTGTTGTCGTCGACCTGCTCGCCGTCCACCTCGATGGCGCACGGCGCGGGCTTGAGCTGCCCGTCCAAGTCCTGCACCGTGCCGGGCAGGACGGACACCAGGACGCCGACCTTCTGCTCCGCGGGCGTCAGGGAGAGCTCGACCGTCTTGCTCCACGGCAGGGTGACCTGCTCGGTGGCGTTGCTGCCCGCGACATAGGCGATCTGGGTCTTCCCGGTGCCCTCGACCTCCAGGGTGACCTCGCGTGTCACCTCGTCGCCCTTGGCGCCGTCCTTCTCGCCGCCGTCGCCCCCGTCCTTCTCCGGCTGCTCGCTCCGCCCGGCCGACGGCGTGTCCTTCTCGGCGCCCCCGCCATCGCCGTCCCCGCCGCCGCAGCCCGCCAGCAGCAGTACGGCCGCCGCGGCCAGGACGGGCGTGGTGATGACGGTCCTGCGCATGTGTGGATCCCCCTCGTGCGTTCCGCCGGTCCGGCCCGGACCGCTGCGGTGATCCTAGCCAGCCCCTCCCCCACCCCGGGAGCATGACCGGCTTCCCGCATTTTTGTATGCGACATTGGCTATCCTTGTATGAAGCCAATGCCTTGGAGGCTTCCCATGTCAGCCACCCAGATCGACATCGACGACGAAGCGCTCACGGAGGCCATGCGGCTCTCCGGGGCCAGAACGAAGAAGGAGATGGTCAACATGGCCCTGCGGGAGTACGTCGAGCGCCGTTCCCGTACCGAGGCGCGGATGCGCCACTTCGAGGAGTCCCGGCAGTGGGACGAGGACGACTTCTGGCGGCGTCACGCGGCCGAGAAGGGCGATACACCGGGCGGCATGGACGCGGACGCCGGGAAGGGCGCGGCCTGACAGAGATGATCCGCTACCTCGCCGACTCCACCGCCGTCTGGCGCCTTCAGCGCGACCGCAAGCTCAACGACCTCTGGGGACATGAGTTCGACGAGGGCGCGATCGGCTCGTGTGCGCCGCAGCGTACGGAGTTCCGCCAGTCCGCGCGCAGCCTCGACGAGTATGACCGGATGACGGGGATGTTCACCGACCTCTATCCGGACGTCCCGGTCCCGAAGACCGCCTGGCGGTGGATCGAGAGCTGCCAGTACCGCCTCGCCCAGCGAGGACAGCACCGGAGCCTCTCCGCCGTGGACTGGCTGGTCTGCGCGACGGCAGCCCACCATGGCCTGACCGTGCTGCACGACGACGCCGACTTCCGTACCGCCGCCCGGTTCGTTCCCGAGCTCTCCGAGCGCAACGTGTACGCCGCACCGGCCTGACGGCGCTCCGGCACCGCGGCGCCGGACGGCCGGGCGGGGTCCCGCCCCGCACGACGAAAGAGGGCCCGTACGACCTCATCGGTCGTACGGGCCCTCTCGCCGGCCGGAGCCGGCGGTGCCGCCTAACGGCAGGCGGCGGACCGGGTCACTTGACGATCTTGGTGACCTGGCCGGCGCCCACGGTCCGGCCACCCTCGCGGATGGCGAACTTCAGGCCCTCCTCCATGGCGACAGGCTGGATGAGCTGAACCTTCATCTCGGTGTTGTCGCCCGGCATGACCATCTCGGTGCCCTCGGGGAGGGTCACCACGCCGGTCACGTCGGTGGTGCGGAAGTAGAACTGCGGGCGGTAGTTGTTGAAGAACGGGGTGTGGCGGCCACCCTCGTCCTTCGACAGGATGTACGCCTGGGCCTCGAACTCCGTGTGCGGGGTGACGGTGCCCGGCTTGATGATGACCTGGCCGCGCTCGACGTCCTCGCGCTTGATGCCGCGGAGCAGCAGACCGACGTTCTCACCGGCCTGACCCTCGTCCAGCAGCTTCCGGAACATCTCGATGCCGGTGACCGTGGTCTTGGTCTTCTCTTCCTTGATGCCGATGATCTCGACTTCCTCGTTCACCTTGAGCACACCGCGCTCGATACGGCCGGTGACGACCGTACCGCGGCCGGTGATGGTGAAGACGTCCTCGATGGGCATCAGGAACGGCTTCTCGACCTCGCGCTCGGGCTCCGGGATCGACTCGTCGACGGCCTTCATCAGCTCGAGGACGGAGTCGGCCCACTTCTGGTCGCCCTCGAGCGCCTTCAGCGCCGAGACGCGGACGACCGGCAGGTCGTCACCCGGGAACTCGTACTCGGAGAGCAGCTCACGGACCTCGAGCTCGACGAGCTCCATGATCTCCTCGTCGTCCACCATGTCGGACTTGTTCAGCGCGACGACGATGTAGGGGACGCCGACCTGGCGGGCCAGGAGCACGTGCTCCTTGGTCTGCGGCATGGGGCCGTCGGTGGCGGCGACCACGAGGATGGCACCGTCCATCTGGGCGGCACCGGTGATCATGTTCTTGATGTAGTCCGCGTGACCCGGGCAGTCGACGTGGGCGTAGTGACGCGACTCCGTCTGGTACTCGACGTGCGCGATGGAGATGGTGATACCGCGCTGCCGCTCCTCGGGAGCCTTGTCGATGTTCTCGAACGCCGAGACCTCGTTCAGGTCGGGGTACGCGTCATGCAGCACCTTGGTGATCGCCGCGGTAAGGGTGGTCTTACCGTGGTCGATGTGACCGATGGTGCCGATGTTGACGTGCGGCTTAGTCCGCTCGAACTTCGCCTTCGCCACTGGGGTCCTCCTGTGGACTGGTGCTGTACTCCCCCGCGCTCTGCGGAAGGGGTTCAGGTGGTCGTGCCGAACCGGTCAGGACCCCGAGGGGACGCCCTTGACCGTTTCGATTCTGGGGGCGGGGCCGCCGGGGGCCCGCCGCCGAACCTACGTGGTCCGGAGGCGGGACGCCCCGAATGCCTTGTTGTGCTCGTTGTGCTCCAGCCTAAAGGGTGGATAGCGACACGAAACGTGCGCTACTCGCCCTTGACCTTCGCGATGATCTCCTCCGCGACGTTCCGGGGAACCTCGGCGTAGGAGTCGAACTGCATCGAGTAGCTCGCGCGACCGGAGGTCTTGCTGCGCAGGTCGCCGACGTAGCCGAACATCTCCGACAGCGGAACCAGGCCCTTGACGAGCTTGGCGCCGGCGCGGTCCTCCATGGCCTGGATCTGGCCACGGCGGGAGTTGATGTCACCGATCACGTCGCCCATGTAGTCCTCGGGCGTGGTCACCTCGACGGCCATCATCGGCTCCAGCAGGGCCGGGCTGGCCTTGCGGGCGGCCTCCTTGAAGGCCATGGAACCGGCGATCTTGAACGCCATCTCGGAGGAGTCGACGTCGTGGTAGGCGCCGTCGAGCAGCGTCACCCGTACGCCGGTGAGCGGGTAGCCCGCCAGCACACCGAACTCCATGGCCTCCTGGCAGCCCGCGTCCACGGAGGGGATGTACTCCTTGGGGATGCGGCCACCGGTCACCTTGTTGACGAACTCGTAGCCGTCGCCCTCCAGGGGCTCGACCGCGATCTGCACCTTCGCGAACTGGCCGGAACCACCAGTCTGCTTCTTGTGCGTGTAGTCGACCCGCTCGACGGCCCGGCGCAGGGTCTCCCGGTAGGCGACCTGCGGCTTGCCGACGTTGGCCTCGACCTTGAACTCGCGCTTCATGCGGTCGACCAGCACGTCGAGGTGCAGTTCGCCCATGCCCGCGATGATGGTCTGGCCGGTCTCCTCGTTCGTCTTCACCTGGAAGGACGGGTCCTCCTCGGCGAGCCGCTGGATGGCGACACCCAGCTTCTCCTGGTCGCCCTTGGACTTCGGCTCGATGGCGACCTCGATCACCGGGGCCGGGAAGTCCATGGACTCCAGGATCACCGGAGCGCTCGCGTCGCAGAGGGTCTCGCCCGTGGTGGTCTGCTTCAGACCCATGACGGCGACGATGTCGCCGGCACCCACGCTGTCGATCTCCTCACGCTTGTTCGCGTGCATCCGGTAGATCTTGCCGATGCGCTCCTTCCTGCCCTTCACGGAGTTCAGCACCTGGGTGCCCGCGTTCAGGCGGCCCGAGTAGATCCGGATGAAGGTCAGCTTGCCCAGGTGCGGGTCGCTCGCGATCTTGAAGGCCAGCGCGGCGAGCGGCTCCTCCTCGGAGGGCCTGCGCTTGATGACCTCTTCGGCGTCCTTGACCGACTGGCCCTCGATCGCCTCGATGTCGACCGGGGAGGGCAGGTACCGCACGACCGCGTCGAGCAGGGGCTGGACGCCCTTGTTCTTGAACGCGGTGCCGCAGAACACCGGGGTGACGGTGGTGCCGCCGCCCTTGCCGGAGTCGATGGTGATACGGCGGATCGCCGCGTAGAGCTGCTCCTGGCTGGGCTCCTCGCCCTCCAGGTACAGCTCCATCAGCTCCTCGTCGTTCTCGGCGACGGCCTCCAGGAGCTTGCCGCGCCACTCCTCGGCGGTCTCGGCGAGCTCGGCCGGGATGTCGACGATGTCGTACATCTCGCCCTTGGCCGCCTCGGCCGACCAGACCAGGGCCTTCATGCGGACCAGGTCGATGACGCCCTGGAAGTCCGCCTCGGCGCCGATCGGGAGCTGCATCACCAGCGGCTGCGCACCGAGGCGGTCGACGATCATGTCGACGCAGCGGTGGAAGTCCGCACCGGTGCGGTCCAGCTTGTTGACGAAGCAGATGCGCGGGACGCCGTAACGGTCCGCCTGACGCCACACCGTCTCGGACTGGGGCTCGACACCGGCCACCCCGTCGAACACCGTCACCGCGCCGTCGAGGACGCGCAGCGAGCGCTCCACCTCGACGGTGAAGTCGACGTGCCCCGGGGTGTCGATGATGTTGATGGTGTGGTCGACGTTCTCGAGCGGCCAGTGGCAGGTCGTCGCGGCCGACGTGATGGTGATGCCGCGCTCCTGCTCCTGCTCCATCCAGTCCATCGTGGCAGCGCCGTCGTGGACCTCACCGATCTTGTAGCTCACGCCGGTGTAGAACAGGATCCGCTCGGTGGTGGTCGTCTTGCCCGCGTCGATGTGGGCCATGATCCCGATGTTGCGGACCCTGGCCAGGTCAAGTGAAGTGGTAGCCATAAGGCTTTCGTCTTCTCTCGGTTCTCGATGGGGAAGCGACTACCAGCGGTAGTGCGCGAAGGCCTTGTTGGACTCGGCCATCTTGTGGGTGTCCTCGCGCTTCTTCACGGCGGCGCCGAGGCCGTTGGAGGCGTCGAGCAGCTCGTTCATCAGACGCTCGGTCATGGTCTTCTCGCGGCGCGCGCGGGCGTAGCCCACGACCCAGCGCAGCGCGAGAGTGGCGGAACGGCCGGGGCGGACCTCGACCGGAACCTGGTAGGTGGCGCCACCGACGCGGCGGGACTTGACCTCGATCGCCGGCTTCACGTTCTCGAGGGCGCGCTTGAGGGTGATGACCGGGTCGTTGCCGGTCTTCTCCCGCAGGCCCTCCATGGCGCCGTAGACGATGCGCTCGGCGGTGGAGCGCTTGCCGTGCAGCAGCACCTTGTTGATCAGGGAGGTCACCAGAGGAGAGCCGTAGACCGGGTCGATGATGACCGGGCGCTTCGGGGCAGGGCCCTTACGAGGCATTGCTTACTTCTCCTTCTTGGCGCCGTAGCGGCTGCGAGCCTGCTTGCGGTTCTTGACGCCCTGGGTGTCGAGGGAACCACGGATGATCTTGTAGCGAACACCCGGCAGGTCCTTCACACGGCCACCGCGCACGAGCACGATGGAGTGCTCCTGCAGGTTGTGACCCTCACCCGGAATGTAGGCGGTGACCTCGATACCACTGGTCAGACGCACACGTGCGACCTTACGCAGGGCCGAGTTCGGCTTCTTCGGGGTGGTGGTGAAGACACGCGTGCAGACACCGCGGCGCTGGGGAGAGCCCTCGAGCGCGGGTGTCTTGTTCTTCTCGACCTTGTCCTGTCGGCCCTTGCGGACCAACTGCTGGATCGTAGGCACCGTTTCTCCGGTTTCTGTGTGCCGTCTCGGTACAACTAACCCGGGCCACTCACCGACCCACGCGGTCGGGTGTGTCGAAGACTGCACACTCCCGTCGACACAGAGCCATCCGGGGGAGAAGCATGCAGATTCCGGTGTCCCCGCCTCACTCGCTTCCCGCGCTTCCTGGCGCGTACGAGAGCGCAGGGGATACCCCAGGCACAAGGTCAGAGCGTACCTACCGCACCGGCTCCGGTCAAAACAAATGCCCATGCCACCGTAGCGGGCACGAAGCGGGAGCGAAAGGGCGCCTGCGCGGCCTCCAGGGCCCCGCCCAGCCCCCTCCGGGAGGACGCACGCGTCCGCCGTCGGGCGACCGGCCGGCACGGCGTCAGGCGGACACGGCGGCCACCAGTGCGAAGAGGAACAGCAGGAACGCCCCGATCGACAGCCAGCCCAGGACCAGCCCGGTCATGGCCATGCCGTCCCCGCCCTCGCCGGTCCGCCGGATCTCCGCACGCGCCTTGTGCCCCAGGATCACCGCGGGAACGGCGCTGATCCCGGTGAACGGAATGAGGACGGCACAGACCAGGGACGCGGTGGCGGAGGAATTGTTCGGAACGGGCGGCGGCGGCAGGAACACGGGCGGCACCTGCGGCTGGTACGGCGGCGGATACTGCTGCGGCGCGGGCGCGGGGACCGCCATCGGCCCCTGCGGCAGATCGGCGACGAGCATGTGCAACTCGCCGTACGTCGACGCCTGCTGGGCGCGGGCCATCCGCTGCTCGTACTCCGCGTGCGTCAGCCGCCCCTCCGCGAAACCCGCCTTGAGCACGTCGAGCGCGCGCTCGCGGTCGGCGTGGGACGCTCTCATCATCGGCATCTGCGAACCCTGCTGCCCTGCCTGTCCCGACTGCCAGGGCCGCACCGGACCGGACCCCGGCGGTACCGGCTTGTGCTCTTCCCATGGGCCGAAAGCCATTTCCGGACACCTCCCCGCCTGGATACCCCCATCATCCAGGACGTTCGGGCAGGTTGCCCAGTTCCTGTCCGGCCGTCCCCTCTTTTCCCGGCCCGTGGGCGGAGCCCGGCATGCGGACCCTGGCAGGCGGAGCCCGGCAACGCCGCGGGGCGGCCACCCGTGAGGGTGACCGCCCCGCGCCCGCCGCCGCACGGACAGCCGGAGACTCAGCCGTTGTACGGGCCGTAGTCGTAGTCCTCCAGCGGGACCGCCTGGCCGGAGCCGGTACCGAAGGGCGAGTAGTCGATGTCGTCGTAGCCGACGGCCGAGTACATCGCGGCCTTGGCCTCCTCGGTCGGCTCGACCCGGATGTTGCGGTAGCGGGACAGACCCGTACCGGCCGGGATGAGCTTACCGATGATGACGTTCTCCTTGAGGCCGATCAGGGAGTCCGACTTGGCGTTGATCGCCGCGTCGGTCAGGACCCTGGTCGTCTCCTGGAAGGACGCCGCCGACAGCCACGACTCGGTGGCCAGCGAGGCCTTGGTGATACCCATGAGCTGCGGACGTCCGGAGGCCGGCTGACCGCCCTCCGCCACCACCCGACGGTTCTCACCCTCGAACTTCGTGCGCTCCACCAGCTCACCGGGCAGCAGCTCGGCGTCGCCGGACTCGATGATCGTCACCCGGCGCAGCATCTGCCGGATGATGATCTCGATGTGCTTGTCGTGGATCGACACGCCCTGCGAGTTGTAGACCTTCTGGACCTCGCCCACCAGGTGCACCTGGACCGCGCGCTGACCGAGGATGCGCAGCACGTCGTGCGGGTTGGTGGCACCGACCGTCAGCGGCTGGCCGACGTCGACGTGGTCGCCCTCGGAGACCAGCAGACGGGCGCGCTTGGACACGCCGTAGGAGGTCTCGTCGGAACCGTCGTCGGGGGTGACGACGAGCTT
The DNA here is from genome assembly GCF_002794255.1 of Streptomyces carminius. Classification (GTDB taxonomy): domain Bacteria; phylum Actinomycetota; class Actinomycetes; order Streptomycetales; family Streptomycetaceae; genus Streptomyces; species Streptomyces carminius. The sequence goes on along the minus strand of NZ_PGGW01000022.1, from coordinate 38,443 downwards.
CTTGGTCTTCTCGGTCTCCTCGATCCGGACGCGGCCGGCCGCCTCCGAGATCGGGGCGACGCCCTTGGGCGTACGCGCCTCGAACAGCTCGACGACACGCGGCAGACCCTGGGTGATGTCGTCACCGGCCACACCACCGGTGTGGAAGGTCCGCATCGTCAGCTGGGTGCCGGGCTCACCGATGGACTGGGCGGCGATGATGCCGACCGCCTCGCCGATGTCCACCAGCTTGCCGGTCGCCAGCGAGCGGCCGTAGCACATGGCGCAGGTGCCGACGGCGGACTCGCAGGTGAGGACCGAGCGGGTCTTGACCGTCTCCACGCCGTGCCGCACCAGCTCGTCGATGAGCACGTCGCCCAGGTCGGTGCCGGCCGGGGCCAGCACCTTGCCGTCGACGGTGACGTCCTCGGCGAGGCAGCGGGCGTACACGCTGGTCTCGGCGTCCTCCGCCTTGCGCAGCACACCGTCGGCGCCCCGGGAGGCGATCACCAGCTTCAGACCGCGCTCGGTGCCGCAGTCCTCCTCGCGGATGATCACGTCCTGCGAGACGTCCACCAGACGACGGGTCAGGTAGCCGGAGTCCGCGGTGCGCAGCGCGGTGTCCGCCAGACCCTTGCGGGCACCGTGCGTGGAGATGAAGTACTCCAGCACGGACAGACCCTCGCGGAACGACGCCTTGATCGGCCGCGGGATGGTCTCGTTCTTGGCGTTGGACACCAGACCGCGCATACCCGCGATCTGCCGCATCTGCATCATGTTTCCACGGGCACCCGAGTCGACCATCATGAAGATCGGGTTGGTCTTCGGGAAGTTCGCCGACATCGCCTCGGCGACCTCGTTGGTCGCCTTGGTCCAGATGGCGATGAGCTCCTGGGACCGCTCGTCCTTCGTGATCAGGCCGCGCTCGTACTGCTTCTGGACCTTCTCGTCCTGCGCCTCGTAGTTCGCGATGATCGCCTTCTTGGCCTCGGGGACCACGACGTCGGAGATCGCGATGGTGACGCCGGAGCGGGTGGCCCAGTGGAAACCGGCCGCCTTCAGGTTGTCCAGCGTGGCGGCGACGACGACCTTGGGGTAGCGCTCGGCGAGGTCGTTGACGATCGTCGAGAGCTGCTTCTTGCCCACGGTGTAGTCGACGAACGGGTAGTCCTCGGGCAGCAGCTCGTTGAAGAGCGCACGGCCCAGGGTCGTCCGCATCCGGAACGGGTCGCCCGGCTGCCACTCCGGCTCGCCCTCCTCGGCCGCCGGCGGGGTCCAGCCGCGGGGCGGGATCGAGCCGACGGGGAAGCGGACGTCGATCCGCGCCTGGAGCGACAGCTCCCGGGCGTCGAACGCCATGATCGCCTCGGCGACCGAGTTGAACGACCGCCCCTCGCCCTTCAGCTCGCCCTCAATCTCGTCGGTGGTGAGGAAGAACAGGCCCAGCACCATGTCCTGGGTCGGCATGGTGACCGGACGGCCGTCGGCCGGCTTGAGGATGTTGTTCGAGGACAGCATCAGGATGCGGGCCTCGGCCTGCGCCTCCGCGGACAGCGGCAGGTGCACGGCCATCTGGTCGCCGTCGAAGTCCGCGTTGAACGCGGTGCACACCAGCGGGTGGATCTGGATGGCCTTGCCCTCGACCAGCTGCGGCTCGAAGGCCTGGATGCCCAGCCGGTGCAGGGTCGGCGCGCGGTTGAGCAGCACCGGGTGCTCGGCGATGACCTCTTCCAGCACGTCGTACACGACCGTACGGCCGCGCTCGACCATGCGCTTGGCCGACTTGATGTTCTGCGCGTGGTTGAGGTCCACCAGGCGCTTCATCACGAACGGCTTGAACAGCTCCAGCGCCATCGCCTTGGGCAGACCGCACTGGTGCAGCTTGAGCTGCGGGCCGACGACGATCACGGAACGGGCCGAGTAGTCGACGCGCTTGCCCAGCAGGTTCTGGCGGAAGCGGCCCTGCTTGCCCTTGAGCATGTCGGACAGCGACTTCAGCGGGCGGTTGCCCGGACCCGTCACCGGCCGGCCGCGGCGGCCGTTGTCGAACAGCGCGTCGACGGCCTCCTGCAGCATCCGCTTCTCGTTGTTCACGATGATCTCGGGCGCGCCGAGGTCGAGAAGCCGCTTGAGGCGGTTGTTGCGGTTGATGACCCGGCGGTACAGGTCGTTGAGGTCACTGGTCGCGAAGCGGCCACCGTCGAGCTGCACCATCGGGCGCAGGTCCGGCGGGATGACCGGCACGCAGTCCAGCACCATGCCCTTGGGGCTGTTGCGGGTCTGCAGGAAGGCGGAGACGACCTTGAGGCGCTTGAGCGCCCGGGTCTTCTTCTGGCCCTTGCCGGTCCGGATGATCTCCCGGAGCCGCTCGGCCTCCTCGTCCAGGTCGAAGGTCTCCAGGCGCTTCTGCAGCGCGGCGGCGCCCATCGAGCCGTCGAAGTAGGTCCCGAAGCGGTCGCGCAGCTCGCGGTAGAGCAGCTCGTCGCCCTCCAGGTCCTGGACCTTGAGGTTCTTGAAGCGGTTCCACACCTCGTCCAGGCGGTCGATCTCGCGCTGGGCGCGGTCGCGGAGCTGCTTCATCTCCCGCTCGGCGCTCTCGCGCACCTTGCGGCGGGCGTCGGCCTTGGCGCCCTCGGCCTCCAGCTCGGCCAGGTCCGACTCGAGCTTCTTGGCCCGGGCCTCCAGGTCGGCGTCGCGGCGCTGCTCGATCTGCTGGCGCTCCACGGAGACATGCGCCTCCAGGGAGGGCAGGTCGCGCGTACGGCGCTCCTCGTCCACCCACGTGATCATGTAGGCGGCGAAGTAGATGACCTTCTCCAGGTCCTTCGGAGCGAGGTCCAGCAGGTAGCCCAGGCGGGAGGGCACACCCTTGAAGTACCAGATGTGGGTGACGGGGGCGGCCAGTTCGATGTGGCCCATCCGCTCACGGCGCACCTTGGCGCGGGTCACCTCGACGCCGCAGCGCTCACAGATGATGCCCTTGAAGCGGACGCGCTTGTACTTTCCGCAGTAGCACTCCCAGTCCCGGGTGGGGCCGAAGATCTTCTCGCAGAAGAGCCCGTCCTTTTCCGGCTTCAGGGTGCGGTAGTTGATGGTCTCCGGCTTCTTGACCTCGCCGTGGGACCACTGACGGATGTCGTCAGCGGTGGCCAGGCCGATTCGCAGCTCGTCGAAGAAGTTGACGTCGAGCACTCTCGTCAATCCCTCTCAGGGTTTGTGCCCCCCGCGTCGGCGGGACCAAGGGGCTCTTTGATGGTCTGAACGGGGGTCCCGGGGAGGCCGGGGAGCCGCCCCCTCCCGGTGGGGAAGGAGGGAGGCGGTGCCCCGGCCGGCCCGTCAGACCTCTTCGACGCTGCTCGGCTCGCGCCGGGACAGGTCGATACCGAGCTCTTCCGCGGCGCGGAAGACGTCCTCGTCGGTGTCGCGCATCTCGATGGACATACCGTCACTGGACAGCACCTCCACGTTGAGGCACAGGGACTGCATCTCCTTGATGAGCACCTTGAAGGACTCGGGGATGCCCGGCTCGGGGATGTTCTCGCCCTTGACGATGGCCTCGTAGACCTTCACGCGGCCGGTGACGTCGTCGGACTTGATGGTCAGCAGCTCCTGGAGGGCGTACGCGGCGCCGTACGCCTCCAGCGCCCACACCTCCATCTCACCGAAGCGCTGGCCGCCGAACTGGGCCTTACCACCCAGCGGCTGCTGGGTGATCATCGAGTACGGACCGGTCGAGCGGGCGTGCAGCTTGTCGTCGACCAGGTGGTGCAGCTTGAGGATGTACATGTAGCCGACCGAGATCGGCTCCGGGAACGGCTCGCCGGAGCGGCCGTCGTACAGCCGGGCCTTGCCCGAGGGCAGGACCAGCCGGTCACCGTCGCGGTTGGGGAGGGTGGCCTCGAACAGACCGGCGATCTCGTCCTCGCGGGCACCGTCGAACACCGGGGTGGCGACGTTGGTGCCGGGAGCGACCTCGTCGGCGCCGATCGCGGCCAGCCGCTTCTTCCACTCCTCCTCGATCCCGTCGATCTTCCAGCCCTGGGAGGCGAGCCAGCCCAGGTGGATCTCCAGGACCTGGCCCGGGTTCATCCGGGACGGGACGCCCAGCGGGTTGAGGATGACGTCGACCGGGGTGCCGTCCTCCATGAACGGCATGTCCTCGATCGGCAGGATCTTGGAGATGACACCCTTGTTGCCGTGCCGGCCCGCGAGCTTGTCACCGTCGGTGATCTTGCGCTTCTGGGCCACGTAGACGCGGACGAGCTGGTTGACGCCGGGCGGCAGCTCGTCGCCCTCCTCGCGGTCGAAGACGCGCACGCCGATGACCTTGCCGGTCTCGCCGTGCGGCACCTTCAGCGAGGTGTCGCGGACCTCACGGGCCTTCTCGCCGAAGATCGCGCGCAGCAGCCGCTCCTCCGGGGTCAGCTCCGTCTCGCCCTTCGGGGTGACCTTGCCGACCAGGATGTCGCCGGCCTCGACCTCGGCGCCGATGCGGATGATGCCGCGCTCGTCGAGATCGGCCAGGACCTCCTCGGAGACGTTCGGGATGTCCCGGGTGATCTCCTCGGGGCCGAGCTTGGTGTCCCGGGCGTCGACCTCGTGCTCCTCGATGTGGATCGAGGACAGGACGTCGTCCTGGACGAGGCGCTGCGACAGGATGATCGCGTCCTCGTAGTTGTGGCCCTCCCACGGCATGAACGCCACGAGCAGGTTCTTGCCGAGCGCCATCTCGCCGCTCTGGGTGGAGGGGCCGTCGGCGAGGACCTGGCCGGTGACCACCCGGTCGCCCTCGTCCACGAGCACCTTCTGGTTGAAGGAGGTGCCCTGGTTGGAACGGAAGAACTTGGCGACCCGGTACGTGGTGTACGTGGCGTCGTCGTTGGCCACCGTGACGTAGTCGGCGGAGACCTCCTGGACCACGCCGTCCTTCTCGGCCTTGATCACGTCACCGGCGTCGACCGCGGAGCGGTACTCCATGCCGGTGCCGACCAGCGGGGACTCGGCCCGGATCAGCGGGACGGCCTGGCGCATCATGTTCGAGCCCATGAGCGCGCGGTTGGCGTCGTCGTGCTCCAGGAACGGGATCATGGCGGTCGCGACCGACACCATCTGGCGCGGCGAGACGTCCATGTAGTCGACCTCGCCGCCGGGCACGTAGTCGACCTCGCCACCGCGGCGGCGGACCAGGACCCGGCCCTCGGCGAACCGCATCTCGTCCGTCAGCGGCGCGTTGGCCTGCGCGATGACGTAGCGGTCCTCCTCGTCGGCGGTCAGGTAGTTCACCTCGTCGGTGACCTGGCCGTCGATGACCTTGCGGTACGGGGTCTCGACGAAGCCGAACGCGTTCACCCGGCCGTACGAGGCGAGCGAACCGATCAGACCGATGTTCGGCCCTTCCGGGGTCTCGATCGGGCACATCCGGCCGTAGTGCGACGGGTGCACGTCACGGACCTCGAAGCCCGCCCGCTCACGGCTCAGACCACCCGGGCCCAGCGCCGACAGGCGGCGCTTGTGGGTCAGACCCGACAGCGGGTTGGTCTGGTCCATGAACTGGGAGAGCTGGCTGGTGCCGAAGAACTCCTTGATGGAGGCGACGACCGGCCGGATGTTGATCAGGGTCTGCGGCGTGATCGCCTCGACGTCCTGGGTGGTCATCCGCTCGCGGACGACGCGCTCCATACGGGCCAGACCGGTGCGGACCTGGTTCTGGATGAGCTCGCCGACGTTGCGCAGGCGGCGGTTGCCGAAGTGGTCGATGTCGTCGGTCTCGACGACGATCGTCTCGCCGTCGGAGGACACCGTCTCCGTCTCGCCGGCGTGCAGCTTCACCAGGTACTTGATCGTGGCGATGACATCGGCCGTGGTCAGCACGCCGGAGTCCAGCGGCTCGTTCCCGCCGAGCTTCCGGTTGATCTTGTACCGGCCGACCTTGGCCAGGTCGTAGCGCTTGGGGTTGAAGTACAGGTTCTCCAGCAGCGTCTGCGCGGCCTCCCGGGTCGGCGGCTCGCCCGGACGCAGCTTGCGGTAGATGTCGAGCAGCGCGTCGTCCTGCCCCTGGGTGTGGTCCTTCTCCAGGGTGGCGCGCATGGACTCGTACTGGCCGAACTCCTCCAGGATCTGCTCGTTGGTCCAGCCGAGCGCCTTGAGGAGGACGGTGACGGACTGCTTGCGCTTGCGGTCGATGCGGACACCGACCATGTCGCGCTTGTCGATCTCCATCTCCAGCCAGGCACCCCGGGAGGGGATGATCTTGGCGGTGAAGATGTCCTTGTCGGAGGTCTTGTCGATGTTGCTGTCGAAGTAGACGCCCGGCGAGCGCACCAGCTGGGAGACCACGACACGCTCGGTGCCGTTGATGACGAAGGTGCCCTTGTTGGTCATGAGCGGGAAGTCGCCCATGAAGACCGTCTGGGACTTGATCTCGCCGGTCTCGTTGTTGGTGAACTCGGCGGTGACGAACAGGGGCGCGGCGTAGGTGAAGTCGCGCTCCTTGCACTCGTCGATCGAGTTCTTCGGCGGCTCGAAGCGATGGTCGCGGAAGGTGAGCGACATCGACCCGGAGAAGTCCTCGATCGGGGAGATCTCCTCGAAGATCTCTTCCAGGCCGGACTTGGTGGGGACATCCTCACCGCGCTCCAGCGCCGCATCGACACGCGCCTTCCAGGCGTCGTTGCCGAGCAGCCAGTCGAAGCTCTCGGTCTGCAGCGCAAGGAGATTCGGAACCCCGAGGGGCTCCTTGATCTTCGCAAAGGAGATGCGCAGCGGGGCGGTGCTGGCGCCGTTGGTCGAATGGGCGGTCGAGGCGTTGCGCGAGGCGGCCAAGAGGGGGTCCTTCCGAGGGCTCGGACTCACTACGCGCATACCGTGCCCCTGGTGACGGGCAGGGGGGCAGTTAATAGGCAGCGCAAAGGGTCAGTGTAGCCACAAGGCCCACTGATGTCCAGTGAAGATTCCGGAGACCGGCACGTGGTACCAATCTCTCCCTCCGGGAGGGGCGAGCCCCTCCTTGTTCACCTCGGTTGTTCAACGCCTGCCGCAAGGTTTCCCACTTCGCCGGCGATCCATGCCTCGGATCCTGGATCGATGTGACGACGCGTCCTGAGAATTGCGCGCTACGTGCGGTTCGTCAAGGCCCCGCCCTCCCGCGAAGCCCGGAAGGCGTACGGCCGGACAGCGCTGATCACCCTACCTGGCGTGCTCCGACAGGCAAGAAGGCCGGTGCGGAAACGGCCGGAGGCGACCACCCGGGTGGGTGATCGCCTCCGGCGGGACCTCGACGGGACCCGGCACCGGGGGAGTCGGCGGACTCCCCCGGTGGCCGGGGTCACACGGCGGTCGTCGGGATCACTTGACCTCGACGGAGGCGCCGGCGCCCTCCAGGGCCTCCTTGGCCTTCTGCGCGGCCTCCTTGTTGACCTTCTCCACGACGGGCTTCGGGGCGCCGTCCACCAGGTCCTTGGCCTCCTTCAGGCCCAGCGAGGTCAGCTCGCGCACGACCTTGATGACCTGGATCTTCTTGTCGCCGGCGCCGGTGAGGACGACGTCGAACTCGTCCTGCTCCTCGGCGGCCTCGGCCGGGGCACCGGCCACGGGGCCGCCGGCGGCGGCGACGGCGACCGGGGCGGCGGCCTCGACGTCGAACTTCTCCTCGAAGGCCTTCACGAACTCGGAGAGCTCGATGAGGGTCATCTCGCTGAACTGCTCGAGCAGCTCGTCCTGGCTGAGCTTCGCCATGATGGCGGTCCTTCCACTAAGTCGGCTGGTGCCGGGCTGTACATGTCGGCGGGCGTACTGGGGCCCGCTGCGACCGAATGGGACCGTGAGGGTCGGTCACTCGGCCTCGGCGGGAGCCGGCGTACCGGCACCGCCCTGCTCCTCCTGCTTGGCGCGAAGGGCGTCCGCGGTGCGGACGAGCTTCGACAGCGGGGCCTGGAAGGTCGCCGCGGCCTTCGCCATGGACGCCTTCATGCCACCGGCCAGCTTGGCGAGCAGCACCTCACGGGACTCGAGGTCCGCGAGCTTCTTGATGTCGTCGGCGGACAGCGCCTTGCCCTCAAGGACACCGCCCTTGATGACGAGCTGGGGGTTGTTCTTGGCGAAGTCACGCAGACTCTTCGCCGCCTCGACCGGGTCACCGGTCACGAAGGCGACCGCCGTCGAGCCGATGAAGAACTCGTCGAGCTCGGTGACCCCGGCCTCGTTGGCCGCGATCTTGGTAAGCGTGTTCTTCGCCACGCGGTACTGGGCGTTCTCTCCGAGAGAACGGCGCAGGTCCTTCAGCTGTGCGACGCTGAGACCGGTGTACGCGGTCACGACCGCCGCGTTGGAGTTCTGGAACCTCTCCTTGATATCCGCGACGGCTTCGACCTTGTCGGGACTCGCCATGAGCCTCGGCCCTCCTTTCCGGGTGATGCGATCCTCGGTCTGCCCTTACGGCAGGCCACGACGCCGGACCGCCCACGTCGGGCGCACGAGGAAGGGGACTTGCGCAAAACGAAACGCCCCGGCGCAGGCGCACGGGGCGTGACTCGACCGGACACACGTCCGGGAGTCCTCCACGGTCACCTGCGCAGGTCGCCCGCTACAGCGGATCCTTCGGCCACCGCACTCCGGAAATCACGGGGATTCACCGGAGACACGGCAACGACCAGCGGTCTTTGGCTTCCGTGGAAGAGTACGCGAACGGTGTCACGGCAGGCAAATCCGCGACTCACGGATTCGGGAACGCACAGCTTCACGGCCCTCCTCCGGGCCGGCGGGCCGGCCCGGAGGAGGGCCGGGGCTCAGAGCCCCTCGGACGACTCCAGGTTGGCGCCCGCCTCCTGCAGATCCTTGATCATCTGGAGCATGTCGGCGGTCTCGCCGGCCGGCGGGGGCTGCACCGAGACAGAGGTGCCGTAGTCCTTGTAGGTCTGCGACATGACGATCTCGCCCTCGGGGCTGTCCATCTTCATGTCGATCTTGACGGGAAGGTCGTCCTCGTTGACCCAGGCGTTGATGTCGAAGCCCTTCACCCCGGACTTCTCCATGTTGCCCAGCAGCTCCTTGTACTCCTCCTCGGTGAGGTAGTCGCCGAGGGAGGAGCCGGACGCCTCCAGGGCCTCCTTCATCGTGAGCGTGCCGCTGTAGCGCTCGGCGTCGACGCCGTCGACCTTCTCCTCGCCGACCCGCTTGATGCTGGGCGAGCCCAGCAGGAGGGCCATCTGCTTGACCGGGTCCTGGCGGTTCATGTTCTGGATGCTCTTCGACATCCCGTCCAGCGCACCGGCCTCGCCGGACTCCTCGGCCATCTTCAGCATGGCGTTGAAGTCCATCTTCAGCCACGGCTTGCCGCCGATGGCCTCCTCGCCCGCGTTCATGTACATCACGTCGTCGACCCAGAGCATGCGCATCTCACCGGGAGCACCCTGCTCGGCGAACGCCGCACCGGACGCGGTCACGTCCATCACGATCGGGTCCCAGCCCAGCACCCCGGACATCTTCATGTCGCCGCCGGCCGCCTCGGGCATCGAGATGGTCATCTCCACCTTGGCGCTCTTGGCCTCCTCGGTCTTCTTGGCCGCCGCCTGGAGCGCCTGGACGGCGGAACGGGGCTCGCCCCCGGACGCCTTGTCGTTCCCCCCGCCGGTGCAGCCGGTGAGCACGGCCGCCGTCGCCAGAGCCGTGACTCCGAGCGCCGTCTTGTGAATGAGGCGCATGTTTGGTCTCCCCCATGTCGATCATGTCGATGTGGCTTGTGTTTCGCACACACTACCGACTCGGAGACGCGGAAAAGCCCGGTCCCCGTCCCAACTGGGAGACGGGGGCCGGGCTTTGTGCCCTATCGGGCCACGCGCTCGGCGGCTGCCGGATCAGGCGGCCGCGTCCTCCTCGGCGAGGAGGTTGCGGGTGCGGTTGGGGTCGACCGGGACGCCGGGGCCCATCGTGGTGCTGATGACGGCCTTCTTCACGTACCGGCCCTTGGCCGCGGACGGCTTCAGTCGCAGGACCTCGTCCAGCGCCGCCGCGTAGTTCTCCACCAGCTGCTCCTCGCCGAACGAGGTCTTGCCGATGATGAAGTGCAGGTTCGAGTGCTTGTCGACCCGGAACTCGATCTTGCCGCCCTTGATCTCGGTGACGGCCTTGGCGACGTCCGGGGTGACGGTGCCGGTCTTCGGGTTCGGCATCAGACCGCGGGGACCGAGCACCCGGCCGAGCCGGCCGACCTTGCCCATCAGGTCCGGGGTGGCGACGACGGCGTCGAAGTCCAGACGCCCCTTCGCGACCTCGTCGATCAGTTCGTCCGAGCCGACGATGTCGGCTCCGGCGGCTTCCGCGGCCGCGGCACGGTCGCCGGTCGCGAAGACCAGGACCCGGGCGGTCTTACCGGTGCCGTGCGGGAGGTTCACGGTGCCGCGCACCATCTGGTCGGCCTTGCGCGGGTCGACACCCAGGCGCATGGCGACCTCGACGGTCGCGTCGAACTTGGTCGGGGAGGTCTCCTTGGCGAGCCGTACGGCCTCCAGCGGGGCGTACAGCCGCGTCCGGTCGATCTTGGCGTCCGCGTTGCGGAGAGCCTTGCTGCGCTTCACTTCTGCTCCAGGGGATGTCGATGCGGAGTCGTGGTCCGGGCCAGCGCCTGACCCTGCCACGGCGGTCCTGCGGGCGGTGTCAGCCCTCGACCGTGACGCCCATGGAACGGGCGGTGCCGGCGATGATCTTCTCGGCGGCGTCCAGGTCGTTGGCGTTGAGGTCGGGCATCTTGGTGGTGGCGATCTCCCGCACCTGGTCACGCGTGATCTTCGCGACCTTCTTGGTGTGGGGCTCGCCGGAGCCCTTCTCGATGCCCGCGGCCTTGAGGATCATCTTCGCGGCCGGCGGGGTCTTGGTGATGAAGGTGAAGGAGCGGTCCTCGTAGACCGTGATCTCCACCGGGATGACCCAGCCGCGCTGCGACTCGGTCGCGGCGTTGTAGGCCTTGCAGAACTCCATGATGTTGACGCCGTGCTGACCCAGCGCGGGGCCGACCGGCGGAGCCGGGTTCGCGGCACCGGCCTGGATCTGGAGCTTGATCAGCCCCGTGACCTTCTTCTTCTTGGGAGGCATGTTCTCTCCGGGTCCTGGTGAGAGGCGGTGATTCCCCCGATGGGCTGATCCACCCTTACGGAGGCATACCGCACCACGATAGCCGGTATCGCGGCGCGGTCAGAAACCGGCCAGGTCAGGCGGGCGCGAATGCCCGCCTGACCTGGCCGGAAGTCGGTGTCCGGAAGAACCGCTCAGTTCTTCTGGATCTGGTCGAAGCTGAGCTCGACCGGGGTCTCGCGGCCGAAGATCTCGACGAGGCCCTTGACCTTCTTCGAATCGGCGTTGATCTCGTTGATCGTCGCCTGGAGGGTGGCGAACGGGCCGTCGGTGACGGTGACCGAGTCGCCGACCTCGAAGTCCAGGACCTGGACCTCCAGCCGGCGGCTCGGGGCCGGGGCGCCGCTCTCGGCGGCGGCCGCCGCGGCGGCGCGCTCCTCGGCCTCGGGGGCGAGCATCTTGACGACCTCGTCCAGGGTGAGCGGGTACGGGTCGTAGGCGTTGCCCACGAAGCCGGTGACACCGGGGGTGTTGCGGACGACGCCCCAGGACTCGTTCGTCAGGTCCATCCGGACCAGGACGTAGCCGGGAAGCTTGTTCTGGCGGACGTTCTTGCGCTCGCCGTTCTTGATCTGGACGATCTCTTCCTCGGGGACCTCGGCCTGGTAGATGAAGTCCTCGACGTTCAGCGAGACGGCACGCTGCTCCAGGTTGGCCTTCACGCGCTTCTCGTAACCCGCGTAGGTGTGGATGACGTACCACTCGCCGGGAAGGGCGCGCAGCTCGTCGCGGAGGGCGGCGACCGGGTCGGCCGCCTTCTCCTCCTCCGCCGCCTCGGCGGGCTCGGTCGCGGTGCCGTCCGCGGCGTCATCCTCGTCGTCCGCGGCGGTGTCGTCCTCGTCGTCCGCTGCGGACTCGGTACCGGTGTCGGCGGTGGCGTCGTCCGCGGCGGGCCCGGCCGGCTCGTCCTCCCCGGTGACGTCGGCGGCTTCGACCTGGTCGACGCTGTCCTTCGCCTCGGGGGCGTCGGGTGCGGTGTCGTCTCCCTCGGCAGGATCGACGGCGTCGTTCAGGTTCGGGTCAGACACGGTGGCTGCTTCTTCCTGGCTTCAAGGGGTCGAACATGCGGAAAGGTGCCCGGGAGGCACCCTCCGCGGGCGGATCAGCCGAAGACGAACTCGACGACCTCGGTGAACCCCCAGTCAATCACGGTCACCAGGCCGATGACGATGACGACGAAGATGATCACTACTGTGGTGTACGTCGAGAGCTGGCGCTTCGTGGGCCAGACGACCTTGCGCAGCTCCGCGACGATCTGTCGGTAGAAGAGCGCGAAACGGCCCAGCGGGCCCTTCTTTCCGCGCTTGCCGCCGCGCCGGGGCTTGTCGTCGTCCTGCGACCGCCCGGGCTCGGGGACCTCGATGGAGTCCGTGATCTCCGCCACTCGTCCTCACCTGCATCCGGGTCCTGGCCGCGTGCCGTGCCGCGTCCGGCCCGGCCGTACGGCGGTGCGTTCAGTACGTACACGTGCACGCACCTGTGCCAGATGCGTGTAGCAGGGCCGGAGGGACTTGAACCCCCAACCGCTGGTTTTGGAGACCAGTGCTCTACCAATTGAGCTACGACCCTTTGTCGCCCCCCAACCTACAGCATCCGAACGGCCTCGCGGAGTACGCGATTCGGAGCCGGATCGGCCGGGGCCAACGACGGATGAGTGTACGTGCTTCCCGCCCCGGCGTCGAACACGTAACCCCGGACCGTCCCCGGCCTCCCCGGCCGTCCTCCCGCCCCGGGCCCGCTCCGGTCCGCCCAAACCGGTGTGCCCGTCTCCCGCCCGGTCTGCGACGATGCCCCTATGACCGCTGCGAATCCTGCCAACCAGTCGCCCACCGAGCGCCGGGTCTCGGCCCGGATCGGCTCGATCTCCGAGTCCGCCACTCTCGCCGTCGACGCCAAGGCCAAGGCGCTCAAGGCCGCCGGACGGCCGGTGATCGGCTTCGGCGCGGGCGAACCCGACTTCCCGACCCCCGACTACATCGTCGAGGCGGCCGCGGAGGCCTGCCGGAATCCGCGTTTCCACCGCTACACCCCGGCCGGCGGGCTCCCCGAGCTGAAGGAGGCGATCGTTGCCAAGACGCTGCGCGACTCCGGCTACGCGGTCGAGACCTCTCAGGTGCTGGTCACCAACGGCGGCAAGCAGGCCATCTACGAGGCCTTCGCCGCGATCCTCGACCCGGGCGACGAGGTCGTCCTCCCCGCCCCGTACTGGACCACCTACCCCGAGTCGATCAAGCTCGCGGGCGGTGTGCCGGTTCCCGTGGTCACCGACGAGACCACCGGCTACCGCGCCACCGTGGAGCAGCTGGAGGCGGCCCGCACCGAGCGGACCAAGGTGCTGGTGTTCGTCTCCCCCTCCAACCCGACCGGCGCGGTCTACTCCCGCGCCCAGGTCGAGGAGATCGGCCGCTGGGCCGCCGAGCACGGGCTGTGGGTGCTCACCGACGAGATCTACGAGCACCTCGTCTACGGGGACGCCGCCGCGCGCGCCAGCGCTGAAGGACAGAGTTCGTCGCTGCCGGTGGTCGTGCCGGAGCTGGCCGACCGCTGCGTCGTGGTCAACGGCGTGGCCAAGACATACGCCATGACCGGCTGGCGGGCCGGCTGGATCATCGGCCCGAAGGACGTGGTGAAGGCCGCCGCGAACCTCCAGTCGCACGCCACCTCCAACGTCGCCAACGTCTCGCAGGCCGCCGCGCTGGCCGCCGTCTCCGGCGATCTGGCGGCCGTGGCCCGGATGCGCGAGGCGTTCGACCGCCGCCGGAAGACGATCGTGCGGATGCTGAACGAGATCGACGGCGTCACCTGCCCCGAGCCGGAGGGTGCCTTCTACGCGTACCCGTCGGTCAAGGGCGTGCTGGGGAAGGAGATCCGGGGCCGCCGTCCGGCGACGAGCGTGGAGCTGGCCGAGGTGATCCTGGAGGAGGCCGAGGTCGCGGTCGTCCCCGGTGAGGCGTTCGGCACCCCGGGCTATCTGCGGCTGTCGTACGCGCTGGGCGACGAGGACCTCGTCGAGGGCGTCTCCCGCATCCAGAAGCTGCTGGCCGAGGCGCGCTGAGCCCGGCACCGAGCGGGCCCCGGGACCTTCCGGGGCCCGCTCGTGTGTTCACGCCGTCCCCGATCGGGGGCCTCGGTTCCGGGCGTGTCGCGGCATGCGGCAAAATCCATGGATGGAAAGCGCTCGCGACGTCCGTCAACTCCCGAAGGCCCATCTGCACCTGCACTTCACCGGATCGATGCGCCCCGGCACCCTGCTGGAGCTCGCCGACCGGTACGGCGTCCACCTGCCGGACGCCCTGCGCGGCGGCACACCGCCGAAGCTGCGTGCCACGGACGAGCGGGGCTGGTTCCGGTTCCAGCGGCTGTACGACATCGCGCGCTCCTGTCTGCGCTCACCGGAGGACATCCGGCGGCTGGTCCGCGAGGCCGCCGAGGAGGACGTGCGGGACGGCTCGCGCTGGCTGGAGATCCAGGTCGACCCCACCTCGTACGCGCCGCGGCTGGGCGGGCTGATCCCGGCCATCGAGATCATCCTGGACGCGGTGGAGGGCGCGAGCCGGGAGACCGGGCTCGGCATGCGGGTGGTGATCGCCGCCAACCGCATGAAGCACCCGCTGGAGGCCCGCACCCTGGCCCGGCTGGCGGTGCGCTACGCCGACCGCGGGGTGGTGGGCTTCGGGCTCTCCAACGACGAGCGGCGCGGCTTCGCCCGGGACTTCGACCGGGCCTTCGCCATCGCGCGCCGGGGCGGGCTGCTGGCGGCCCCGCACGGCGGCGAGCTGGCGGGGCCGGACAGCGTGGCCGACTGCCTGGACGACCTGCGTGCGGGCCGCGTCGGGCACGGGGTGCGGGCCGCCGAGGAACCGCGGCTGCTGGCACGGCTGGCCGAGCACCAGGTGACCTGCGAGGTCTGCCCGGCGTCCAACGTGGCGCTGGGCGTGTACGACAGGGCCGAGGACGTACCGCTGCGGACGCTGTTCGAGGCGGGCGTGCCGATGGCGCTGGGCGCCGACGACCCGCTGCTGTTCGGCTCCCGGCTGGCGGCGCAGTACGAGATCGCCCGGCGGTACCACGGCTTCACGGACGCGGAGCTGGCGGAACTGGCCCGGCAGTCGGTGCGCGGCTCGCGCGCGCCGGAGAGCGTCCGCAAGGGACTGCTGGCGGACATCGACGCCTGGCTGGCGGCACCGCCACCGGGAGGTGTGGCGGGCACCGGGAGCTGAGGGGTACGGGGCCGCGGGGCGGGCGCGTACCTCCCGGACCACCGTCTCCCGGCGTGGGGTGAGCGTGCGCCGGCGCGGCCCGCGAGGCCCCGCCCGGCAGCGACCCCGGACGGCCCTCCCCGGGGCGCGGCCGACCGCGCGCCCTCCGCAAGGCCCTTACAGGGCGCAGCTACAGGGCGCAGCCGACCGTCACCGGCTCGTTGACCAGGCGTACGCCGAACGCCTCGTACACCCCGTCGCGGACCTCGCGGGCCAGGGCGAGCAGGTCGGCGGTGGTGGCCGAACCCCGGTTGGTCAGGGCGAGGGTGTGCTTGGTGGAGATCCGGGCCGGGCCGTCGCCGTACCCCTTGGCGAAGCCCGCCCGGTCGATCAGCCAGGCGGCGGAGGTCTTCACCAGCCCCTCCCCCGCGGGGTACGCGGGCGGTACGGCGTCCGGGCCGAGCCGCTCGGCGACCCGGGCGAGGAAGGCGGCGTACCCGTCCTCGGTGAGGACGGGATTGGTGAAGAAGGAGCCCGCGGACCAGGTGTCGTGGTCCTCCGGGTCCAGGACCATGCCCTTGCCGGCGCGGAGTTTGAGGACGGTCTCGCGGGCCCGCTCCACGGGCACCCGCTCGCCGACCGCCACGCCCAGCGCACGGGCGGTCTCGGCGTAGCGGACCGGGGCGGAGAGCCCGCCGGCGTCCTCCAGTTCGAAGCGGACGCGCAGCACGACGAAGCGCTCCGGGTCGGCCTTGAAGCGGCTGTGCCGGTAGGAGAAGCCGCACTCGGCGGCGGGGAGGGTGACCGTCTCGTCGGTGCGGCGGTCGTGGGCGACGACCTCGGTGATCGTGGCGGAGACCTCCTGGCCGTACGCGCCGACGTTCTGGATCGGCGTGGCGCCGGCGGAGCCGGGGATCCCGGCCAGGCACTCGATCCCCGCCAGCCCCGCCTCGACGGTGCGGGCCACGGCGGCGGACCAGTTCTCGCCCGCGGCCAGCTCCAGACGGGTGCCGTCCAGGTGGAAGCCGGTGGTGGCGATGCGCAGGGCGGTGCCGTCGAAGCCCTCGTCGGCGACGACGAGGTTGCTGCCGCCGCCGACGAGCAGCAGCGGGGTGCCCGAGGCGTCGGCGGCGCGCACCGCCCCGGTCACCTCCGCGTCGGTGGTGGCCACCGCCAGGCGGCGGGCCGGGCCGCCCAGCCGGAAGGTGGTCAGCGGGGCGAGGGGGGCGTCGTGGAGTTCCTGCACGCCCCAAGCGTACGGGGGCGGCCGGGCGGCGGCCGGGCGGCCTCGCCGCGTACGGGCGCGGCCGCCCCGTCGCCGGTCCGTCCCCGGTGCCGGTCCGTCCCCGGTGCCGCCGTGCGGCGGGGCACCGGAGGCGTACGGCCGGCTCAGGCCAGCCGGACCACCGCGCGGGACATGCCCAGCACCTTCCGGCCCGCGCTGGTCACCGTCAGGTCCACCCGGACGGTGCGGGCCTCGTCGTCCAGTTTGGCGGCGACCTTCCCGGAGACCTCGATGACCGCGCCCTTGTCGTCGTCGGGGACGACGACGGGCTTGGTGAAGCGCACGCCGTACTCCACGAGCGCGCCCGGGTCACCGGTCCAGTCGGTCACCACCCGGGCGGCCTGGGCCATGGTGAACATGCCGTGCGCGATGACGTCGGGGAGGCCGACCTCGCGGGCGAACCGCTCGTTCCAGTGGATCGGGTTGAAGTCGCCGGAGGCGCCCGCGTAGCGCACGAGCGCGGCGCGGTCCACGGGGAAGCTCCGTGCGGGGAGCTCGGTGCCGACCTCGACGTCCGCGTAGGCGATCCGCGCTGCCATGTCCGTCACTCCCCCTGCTTCGCGGCGTGCTCGGTGTTTCCGGCGTGCTCGTCCGGCGCGGCGCGGGCCACCAGTTTGGTCCAGGCGGTCACCACGTGCTCGCCCCTCTCGTCGCGCACCTCGCCGCGGATGTCCAGGATGTCGTTCCCGGCGAGCGACTTGACCGACTCGATGGTGGAGGTCACCGAGAGCCGGTCCCCGGCGCGCACCGGCCGGGTGTGGGCGAACCGCTGGTCGCCGTGGACCACCCGGCTGTAGTCCAGGCCGAGCGCCGGGTCCCGGATGACCTCGCCGGCCGCCCGGAAGGTGAGGGTGAAGGCGAAGGTGGGCGGGGCGATCACGTCCGGGTGGCCGAGCTCCGCGGCCGCCGCCGGGTCCGTGTAGGCGGGGTGGGTGTCCCCGATCGCCCGGGCGAACTCGCGGATCTTCTCCCGGCCGACCTCGTACGGTGCGGTGGGTGGATAGCTCCGCCCCACGAAGGACTGGTCGAGCGCCATGGCCCGTACCTCCATACGGCTTGCTGGGCTTGTCGGTGCCTGCTGGGTGCCTGCTGGGTGCCTGCCGGAACCCGCTGGGTGCCGTCGGCCGGAGCAGCCGCTTCCGCAACGCCGTGAGGCCGTCCCCGCGACGGGGACGGCCTCAGGCTGACGTGTGTGAGCGGCGGCCTTGTCGGTCGCGGCGTTATCGCGTCTCTCGGTGCGCGGTGTGCGCGTTGCAGCGCGGGCAGTGCTTCTTCATCTCCAGCCGATCCGGGTTGTTGCGCCGGTTCTTCTTGGTGATGTAGTTCCGCTCCTTGCACTCCACGCAGGCCAGCGTGATCTTCGGGCGGACGTCTGTGGCAGCCACGTGAGTGCTCCTTGACGAACGGGATGGGCTTAACGCAGAAAGAGTAGCCGATCGGAGGACCGACCCCGCAATCGGCTACTGAGTGAGGTAGCGGTGACCGGACTCGAACCGGTGACACAACGATTATGAGCCGTTTGCTCTACCGACTGAGCTACACCGCCGCGATGCGGACGCCCCCGCCGAAGCGGGGGACCCCACACATCAGAGCCCCAATACGGAATCGAACCGTAGACCTTCTCCTTACCATGGAGACGCTCTGCCGACTGAGCTATTGGGGCGAGCGATGAAGACATTACACGGTCCGGGCGCCGAACGTGAAATCCGTATCGGCCACCACCGCCCGATCGTGTGCCGGGCCACCGGTACGACTTATGGGCCCCCGTGCGCTGCCGACACGTCCCCGGCCCGGTCCGGCCGTAGGCTCGACCCCCGGATCGGCGATCATGAGCGAACCGCGGGAGGCCCATGCCCGGCAGCCAGCCGCAGGAACCGGCGGAGCACGAACACGGTGTCCCCGCGGTCCCCGCCCTCCCTGCCCTCCCCGCCAGCTCCGGACACGAGACCCCGGGACCGGACGGGCTTCTCCTGTGCGGTGCCCGCCTCACCGACGGCCGCACCGTGGACGTACGGATCGGCGGCGGGCGGATCACGGCGGTCGGCACCCCGGGGAGCCTCTCCGCCCCGGCGGCTCCGGTGGCCCGGGCCGCCCGCGTCGACCTCACCGGCTATCTGCTGCTGCCCGCGCCCGCCGAACCCCACGCCCATCACGACACCGCCCTGACCGCCGGGCCCGGCTCCCCCGACCCGTACGAGCCGCGCTGCGTCCAGCGGCGCGCCGCGGAGGCCGCCCTGCTCCAGCTCGGCCACGGCGCGACCGCGCTGCGCACCCATGTGCGGATCGGCGGGGTCGCCGGACTGCGCACCCTGCGGGCCGTGCTCCGGGTCCGGCACGCCCTGCGCGGACTGGCGGACCTCACGGTCGTGGCCGTGCCCCGGGTGCTGACCGGTGCGGCGGGCGCGGACGGGCCGGCGATACTGCGGGACGCGGTGGCCATGGGCGCCACGGCGGTGGGCTGCTGCCCGGACCTCGACCCCGACCCGGCCGGCTGCGCGGAGACCGTACTGGCGGTCGCCGCCGAGTACGGCTGCGCGGTGGACCTGCACACCGACGGTGCCGACCCCGCCCGGCTGGCCCGGTTCGCCGCGGCGGCGGGCGGACTGCGGCCGCGGGTGGCCGTCGGGCCCTGCGGCGGGCTGGCCCGGCTGCCGTACGAGGTCGCGGCCCGTACCGCCGAGGCGCTGGCGGCGGCCGGGGTGGCGGTGGTCTGCCTGCCGCAGGGCGGCTGCGGGCTGCTGGAGCGCACCGGCCGGGAGGGCCGGGAAACGGTCCCGCCCGCCGCCCCGGTGCGGCTGCTGCGGGCGGCGGGCGTACGGGTCGCGGCGGGCAGCGGCGCACTGCGCGACGCGGCCAACCCGGTGGGCCGCGGCGATCCGCTGGAGGCCGCCTATCTGCTGGCCTCGCGCGACCGGCTCGCCCCGCGGGCGGCGTACGAGGCGGTGAGCGCCCGGGCCCGGGAGGTCATGGGGCTGCCGCCGGTGCGGATCGAGGCGGGTTTCCCGGCGGAACTGCTGGCCGTGCGCGGCACGGACCTCGCCGGGGCGCTCTCCCTGGGATACAGCAGGCTGGTCGTCCACCGCGGCCGGGTGGTGGCCCGCACCAGCGCGGTGCGGGAGTACTGCGACGCGGCCGACGAGTTGGGACTGCCCCGCCAGTCACAGCGCTGATCCGCCGGCCGGAGCCCCGCACGGCGTACGGTCGGAGGTATGCGCACAGTCATCGCTGGTGGACACGGACAGATCGCGCTGCGGCTGGAGCGGTTGCTCGCCGGGCGCGGGGACGAGGTCGCGGGACTGATCCGGCGGCCCGAACAGGCGGACGACCTGCGGGAGGCGGGCGCCGAACCGGTCGTCTGCGATCTGGAGTCGGCGTCCGTGGAAGAGGTCGCCCGGCATCTTCAGGGCGCCGACGCCGCGGTCTTCGCGGCGGGCGCGGGCCCGGGCAGCGGGGTGGACCGCAAGGACACCGTGGACCGCGCGGCGGCGGTCCTCTTCGCGGACGCCGCCGAGCGGGCCGACGTACGCCGGTTCGTGCTGGTCTCCTCGATGGGCGCGGACGCCGAGCCCCCACCGGACATGGACCCGGTCTTCGCCGCCTACCTGCGCGCCAAGGGCGCCGCGGAGGAGGACCTCCGCGGCCGGGTCAACCTGGACTGGACGATCCTGCGCCCCGGCCGCCTCACCGACGAGCCGGGCACGGGGAAGGTGGAGCTGGCGGCCCGCACCGGCCGCGCGGACGTCTCCCGGGACGACGTGGCCGCCGTGCTCCTCGCCCTGCTCGACGACCCGCGCACGGTACGGGTGACCCTGGAGCTGATCGGCGGTCCCACCCCGGTGGACCAGGCCGTCGCCGCGCTGGCGGCGGAGGCGACCGAGGTGCCGGACTGACCGGACGGGCTGGACGGACCCGACGGACCCGTCAGCCGGTCCGGAGCGCCGGCCGTTCCCCGGCGGCGTCGTGCCGCCGGGGAACGGTGCGGCCGGTCCCGGTGTGCCCGCCGGGCCCGGCGGCGGGTCACCAGGTGAGTGCGTCGGCCCGGTCCGACTGCCAGTAGGTGACCTGGGCGCCGCTGTTGAACGTGATGCCCTTCCCGGGGAGGGGCAGCTTCACCTCGGTGCCGGTGGAGTCCCCGTTCCGGTCGGCGAACAGCACGCCCAGGGAGTGGGCGGTGCTGTCCTCGTAGCCGTCGGGGGAGTAGGTGCCGATGCCCGCGTACGCGGACTGCCCGGGCTCGAGCGTGACGACCGCCTGCGGCACGCTGTCCCGGACGACCGGGAGGGCGGAGTGCCCCTCGTCGAAGCGCAGGAGCGGGGCGACGTAGGCGAAGCAGGGCTTGGTGCCGGTGTTGGTGGCGGTCAGCAGCAGGTGGTTGACGGGACGGGACACCTCGGTGACGGTGACCTCGGTGTTGCGCGGGGTGCAGGTGACCGGCTTGGTATCGGTCCGCGAGCCGCCGGTGGCGGTCTTCCGTGTGCCGCTGGTGGCACCGTCGGCCTGCTCACCGCCGTTGGTCCGCTTTCCGGCCTCCCGACCGCCGGCTTCGCGGGACTCGGCGGACTCGGCGGACTCGGCGGACTCGGCCGGGGCCTGCCGCGGGCCGGCGTCTGCGGCCGGGGAGGTGAGCGGGGCCGCGGCCTTCCCCTCCGTCTTCACACCCTCGTCGCTTCCCCCGCAGGCGGTCAGCGAGAACACGGCGAGGGCCGCGGTGCCGGCGGTGAGAAGGAGACGGGTGCGGGAGCGGGCGATGCGTGCGGACATGGTGGTCCCCCCTGGGAACGGCTGGCTCGGCACGGCGCCCCGCTCGGTTGCCGGGAGGCGGCGTGCTTGGATGGCCCCAGGCTGCGCCGTGATCCGTCCCACCCGCCAGGAACTACGGGGCTTCTGGGAGGGTGGAACGTTCGCACCGGTGCTGACCTGGGAGAACAGCACTCACCTCGAATGACCGAACGGGATGGGGAAGATGGCGGAAGCCAGAGAAAGAGCGGAGTTCGCACAGTCGCTGCGGCTGCTGAAGGACCGCTCGGGACTGAGCTACGGCACGCTGGCCAGACGCCTGCACATGAGCGCCTCGACGCTGCACCGCTACTGCAGCGGCGACGCGGTACCGGCGGACTACGCACCGGTGGAGCGGCTGGCCCGGCTGTGCAGGGCGACACCGGAGGAGCTCACCGAACTGCACCGGCGGTGGCTGCTGGCGGACGCCGCACGACTGCGGGACAAGCGGGCGGCGGCCGGCCCGGACCGGTCGCCCGCCGCCCCGCCGTCCGCCGTCCCGCCGTCCGCCGTCCGGCAGGAGGCGGACGCCCAGGGCGCCGGTGGAGAGGCCCCCGGCCGGGAGAGCACCCCCGGGGAGGACACCGCCGGGGAGGACACCGGGCCTCTCACCCGGCCGGACACCCTCCGGTCCGGGGAGGAGTGGCCGGCGGAGGAACGGCCCGCTCCGGCCGTTCCCGGCCCGGCGGGGGGCGCGCCGTCCGTCCGCAGGCGGCGCACGGTGTGGCTCTCCGCAGCGGCCACCGCGGCGGTCCTGGTCTCCGCCGCCCTGGCCCTGACGCTGCCGGGCAGCGGCTCCCGTTCGCAGGACCCGCAGTCGGCCGCGCCCGCCGACGGGCCCGCCGCCCGGCAGGCACCGCACCTCAGCGGGCCGCTGTCCGCCTCGCCCACCGCCCCGCGCACCACCGGGCAGCCCTCCGCCTCCGCCTCCACCGCACCGGACAGCACCGCCCCGTCGGCACCGTCCGCCCCGGACGGAGCGCGTCGTACCGCGCCCGAGGCCGCGCGGAACGCCGTGCCGCTGACGGCCGCCGCGCGCCCGTATGCCTGGGATCACCCCTGTTCGGAGCAGTACCTGGTCGACCGCCCGCCGGGGCGGGTGCCGCCGCCTCCGTCGACCGAGCAGGAAGCCCCCGGCTGGGTGAACGCGATGAGCGCCGTATCCACCGGCGATCACCTCGTCGAGCTCACCGTCCAGGGCACCGGTGCGGAGACGGTGGTACTGCAGGACCTGCACGTACGCGTGGTCGAGCGGGGCGCCCCCCTGGCCTGGAACGCCTACGCCATGGGCATCGGCTGCGGCGGCAACGTCTCCACCAAGTCCTTCGACGTCGACCTGGACGAGGGGACCCCACAGGCCGTGCCGGTCGGGGGGCAGCGGGACTTCCCCTACTCGGTGACCGAGGCCGATCCCCTGGTGCTGTACGTCACCGGCCACACCGCCGCCCACGAGGTGACCTGGTTCCTGGAGCTGGAGTGGTCCAGCGGCGACCGCCGCGGCACGCTGCGCGTCGACACCGGCGGCCCCCTGCGCACGGCGGCCATGGAGGGCCGCCCCCTGTACGGCTATCCCCTGGGGGGCGACGCGTGGCTCCCCCAGACCGGCTGACCGGCCGGCCGCCCGCCCGTCCACGCCACCGGGCCGCGTGCGGGCGGCGGCCGGGCACCCGGAACGGGATCGGCCCCCGACCGCTTGCGCTGGTCGGGGGCCGATCCTCGGAGAGTGGCGGCGCCAGGA
Organism: Streptomyces carminius; assembly: GCF_002794255.1. Lineage (GTDB taxonomy): Bacteria > Actinomycetota > Actinomycetes > Streptomycetales > Streptomycetaceae > Streptomyces > Streptomyces carminius. The sequence continues at coordinate 15,342 of NZ_PGGW01000022.1, read as the reverse complement.
TTCGAACCTGGGAAGGCTGAGCCGGCAGATTTACAGTCTGCTCCCTTTGGCCGCTCGGGCACACCGCCTGGGGTTTCGCCGCCCGGGGATTCACCCCGTGGCGACGCGGACAACCATACCCGATGGCAGGGGGTGGTCCGCCACCTGGTTGTCCACCGGTGGATCACCTCGGTGGACAACCAGGCGGATGACTAGGCTGACGGGCACGGGCCGCCCGGCGGGCCGGAATCTGACGGATCCGAGTACGAGGAGCCAATCCACGATGGCCGACTCCAGTTTCGACATCGTCTCGAAGGTCGAGCGGCAGGAGGTCGACAACGCCCTCAACCAGGCCGCGAAGGAGATCTCCCAGCGCTACGACTTCAAGGGCGTGGACGCGTCCATCGCCTGGTCGGGAGAGAACATCGAGATGCGCGCCAACTCCGAGGAGCGGGTGAAGGCCATCCTCGACGTCTTCCAGTCCAAGCTGATCAAGCGCGGCATCTCCCTCAAGTCCCTGGAGACCGGCGAGCCGCAGGCCTCCGGCAAGGAGTACAAGCTCGTCGCGTCGGTCCAGGAGGGCATCTCCCAGGACAACGCCAAGAAGGTCGCGAAAATCATCCGCGACGAGGGCCCCAAGGGCGTCAAGGCCCAGGTGCAGGGTGACGAACTGCGGGTCAGCTCCAAGAGCCGGGACGCGCTCCAGGAGGTCATCGCCCTGCTGAAGGGCAAGGACTTCGACTTCGCGCTGCAGTTCGTGAACTACCGCTGAGCCGTCGGCCGGGCCGCCGCGTGGCCGCGGCCCGCGCCGTCCGTGCCGTCCACCGGTGAGCCGGTGGACGGCACGGACGGTTCCGCCCCGGCGAGAGGCCCGCACACGCGGGAGGTTGACAAGCGCCTCGTTCAGGGAACCCGGATGCGAACCACCCCGGACACCCGAGGACTGGAGGACGCATGCGGAAGAGGACCGTACGGAACACCCTGCCCGCCGCACTGCTGTGCGGAGCGCTCGCCTTCTCGCTCTCCGGCTGCGGAGAGGAGGGCAGCGACGGACGGGAGATCACCGGGTCACTCGCCCGCAACAGCGCGGCCGAGGCGGGAGAGCTCGCCTTCGACCAGGCCGGGCACGAGATCGGCGGCGACCTCACCTGTGTCGACAAGGGCAGTGGCACGGATCTGACCGTCACCTGCGAGGGCACCACCGTGGACGGCGAGGACGCCGAGATGGTCGCCGAGGCGGGTGACGACCCTCAGATCACCACCGACGACAACGGGGTGCGGTTCGACGGGTTCTCGGTCGTGGGCACGGTGGGCGGCGAGCAGGTCTTCGAGCAGGGCTGCATCGGCATCGGCTGCTGACAGCCCGGATCAGGCCACCGGGTCCGGTCCCCCGGACCCCCCGGGCCCCCCGGGTTCACCGGCCGGGGCGGTCGGGGCGGTCGGCGTGCTGTTGAACGCGGTGATCCGGGGCAGACGGCGTAATGATCAGTGCCGGAGGAGTCCGCGAGGAGCCAGGGGGGATCGAGGCCGATGACCGCGCCCGCGCACCGTCCGCGTCCGGTAGGTGGTGGGACCGCCTTCAGTCTGCGCAGGACCACCCTGTGGTTCGTACTGGCCGCGATCGTCCTGTGCGCTCTGTGGTTCACCGGGCGGGTGGTGGTCGAGGCGGCGGGGCGGCATCCGGTCGCGGCCGTCTCGCTCTGTCTGCTCGCCGCGCCTGCGGTCGCGGGTCTGCTGCGCGGCAGGAGGCGGCTGCGGGCGGCCAGGGCGGCGCGGCGGGCCGCCGAGGCGCTGGACGAGGGGGCCGAGACCGCCCTGGAGACGCTGGAGGAGCCGGCGCCGGAGCGGCAGCAGATCCGGCCACTCCCTGAGAGGGCGGATACAGCGGAGACGGCGGAGACGGCCGTGCCCGCGGCGGCGGAGGCCGCGGAGTTCGTGGAGACCGCGGAGCCCGCGGAGCCCGCGGTGGAGCTCACCGGACCCGTACCGGCGGCGGACCACGGCGCCTACTACGACGCGCTGGACGCGGAGCGGTTCGAGCAGGCCGTCGCCGCCCTGTGCGAGCGGGACGGCTGCCGGGACGTGTCGGTCGTCGGCGGAGCGGGCGATCTGGGCGCCGACGTGCTGGCCACCGCCCCGGACGGGCGGCGCGTGGTCGTCCAGTGCAAGCACTACGGCGAGACCAACAAGGTCGGCTCGCAGGACGTGCAGCGCTTCGGCGGCACCTGCTGGACCGTCCACGGGGCCGAGGTGGCGGCCGTGGTGACCACCAGCGACTTCACCGCGCCCGCCGTCGAGTACGCCGAGCAGTGCGGCATCCTGTGCCTCGGCCGGGAGGCGCTGCTGGCCTGGAGCGAAGGCACCGGGCCCGCGCCGTGGGAGGCAGCCCCACCGGCCGGTCCGGACCCCGCCGGGGAGTGACCGCCCGGCGGGCTCAGCGGGAGGTGCCCCAGCGGTACGACGGGTACGCGGTGTCGCTGGGGACGATCTCGCGGCCCAGCGGCATCAGCGAGACCGGGATCATCTTGAAGTGGGCGATGCCGAACGGTATGCCGATGACCGTCAGGAAGAAGCCGATCCCCGCGGTGAGGTGGCCGAGGGTGAGCCATATCCCGGCGAAGACCAGCCACACGACGTTGCCCACCCCGGAGGCGACGCCGGCGCCGGGCCGTTCCACGACCCGCTGCCCGAAGGGCCACAGCGCGTAGGCGGCGATCCGGAAGCAGGCGATGCCCCAGGGGACCGTGACGACCAGCAGGAAGCAGACCAGGCCCGCGACGGCGTACCCCAGGGCCATCCACAGCCCGGAGAAGAGCAGCCAGACGACGTTGAGCAGAGTCCTCATGGGTTTCCTCCTCCGGCCATGCGCTCCAGCCGGGCGATGCGCTCGGCCATCGGCGGGTGGGTGGCGAACAGCCTGGTCATTCCGTCGCCGGGGCGGAACGGGTTCGCGATCATCAGGTGACTGGTCGTCTCCAGCCGGGGCTCGGGCGGCAGCGGGAGCCGCTTGGTGCCGGCCTCCAGCTTGGCCAGGGCGGAGGCCAGGGCGAGCGGGTCGCCGGTGAGCCGGGCCCCGGAGGAGTCCGCCTCGTACTCGCGGGAGCGGCTGACGGCGAGCCGGATCAGGGAGGCGGCGAGCGGGCCGAGCAGCATGATCAGCAGCAGGCCGGGCAGGCCGGGGCCCTCGTCGTCGTCCGAGCGGCCGAACGGGATCAGCCAGGCGAAGTTGACCAGGAACATCACCACCGAGGCCAGCGCGCCCGCGACGGAGGAGATCAGGATGTCGCGGTTGTGGACGTGGCTCAGCTCGTGCCCGATGACACCGCGCAGTTCCCGTTCGTCCAGCAGGCGCAGGATGCCGTCGGTGCAGCAGACCGCCGCGTTGCGCGGATTGCGGCCGGTGGCGAACGCGTTGGGGGCCTGGGTCGGCGAGATGTACAGGCGCGGCATGGGCTGGCGGGCCGCCGTGGACAGCTCGCGGACCACGCGGTAGAGGTCCGGCGCCTCGAACTCGCTGACGGGGCGCGCCCGCATCGCGCGCAGGGCCAGCTTGTCGCTGTTCCAGTAGGCGTAGGCGTTGGTGCCGATCGCCAGGACGAGCGCGACGACCAGGCCCGTACGGCCGAAGAAACCGCCGACGACGATGATGAGCGCGGACAGTCCCCCGAGAAGCAGGGCGGTCTTCAGACCGTTGTGCCGGCGGTGCACGGTACGCCCTCCAGGTGGTGCGGCAGGGGAACCCTTGGCGTGGGCCTTCACGGCCTTCTTGTGGCGGTGTCTCCGTCTTCTGGCGGATTCGGCGGGCCCTTCCCAAAAGGTCAACGCCAGGTGGCGGGGCTGGGTTCCCGGCGGGCCCCCGGCCGCGCCCGGCTACTCACCGGTCAGAGCAGTGCCCCGGCGGCGAAGCGCATCACCAGCTGGGGGGCGCCCGAGAGGACGACGCCCAGGGCGGCGGCCAGGCCGATCGCGGCGGTGAGCGGTGCGGTGGGACGCGGCCGGACACGGGCGGCCGGGGCGGCCCCGGCCTCGGACTCGGCCCCGGGTGCGCGGAAGAGCTGGGCCGTCCACGCCAGGTAGTAGGGGAGGGCGATCACGACGTTCACCGCCATCACCACCGCCAGCCAGCCCAGACCCGCGTCCACGGCCGCCGAGAAGACCGCGACCTTGGCGAACAGCCCGACGATCCCCGGCGGCAGCCCGGCCAGGCAGAGCAGGAAGAAGGCCAGGGCGAGCGCGGCGAGCGGATGGGCCGACCACAGGCCGCGGTAGTCGGTGATCCGGTTGGCGGCGGCGGTGCGTCCGACCTGGACGGCCACCCCGAAGGCGCCGAGGTTCACGGTGGCGTACATCAGGGCGTACGCGACGGTCGCGCCGACGGCCGTCGCCGGGTCGCCGGTGTACGCCGCCGCGGCGATCGGCACCAGCAGGTAGCCCGCCTGGCCGACGGAGGACCAGGCCAGCAGGCGTACCGCGCTGTGTGCGCGGCCCGGGCGCTGCCGCAGGGCGGCGACGTTGCCCCCGGTCATCGTCAGGGCCGCGAGGACGGCCAGGACCGGGCCCCAGACGTGGTCGTACGCCGGGAAGGCCACCACCGTCACCAGGATCAGTCCGGAGAAACCGACCGCCTTGCCGATCACCGACAGATAGGCGGCCACCGGCAGCGGCGCGCCGGCGTAGGTGTCCGGCACCCAGAAGTGGAAGGGGACGGCGGCGGTCTTGAAGGCGAAGCCGACGAGGGTGAGGGCGACCCCGGCGGCGGCCAGGGTGCCCAGGTCCGGGTCCACCTCGCGCAGCCCCTCGGCGACCCGGTCCAGGTGGACGGCGCCGGTGGCGGCGTAGACGAAACTGACGCCCAGCAGGCTGACGGCGGTGGCGGTGACCGAGGAGAGGAAGAACTTCAGGGCCGCCTCGGCGGAGCGCCCGTCCCCGCGGCGCAGCCCGACCAGCGCGAAGGACGGCAGGGAGGCGACCTCCAGGGCCACGATCAGGGTGGCCAGGTCGCGGGAGGCGGGCAGCAGGGCGGCGCCCGCGGCGGAGGACAGCAGCAGGAACCAGTACTCGCCGCCCGGCAGCCCCTCCTCCCGTACCGCCGTCATCGACAGCAGCGCCGTCAGCAGGGCGGCGCCCAGCACCAGGAACTGCACGGCCAGGGCGAACGGGTCGGCGGCGTAGGAGCACACCGCCGGGTCCCCGGTGAGGCAGAAGGTGGTGCGGTCCCCGTCGAGCAGCGGCAGCAGGGACAGCGCGGCGAGCGCCAGGAAGCCGGTGGCCAGCCATCCCAGGAGCGGCTTGCGGTGCCCGGGCAGGAACAGGTCGGCGACCAGTACGGCCACGGCGCCCAGGGCGGCGAGGACGGGCGGGGCGATGGCGAGCCAGTCGACGGACTGGACGGCGCTCTGGGCGAGCTGTGCCGTCGGCGTCATCGGCGGCATCGGCATCGGCGGCGTCATCGGCTGACTCCCGGCAGGAGGGTCTGCACGGCCGGTTCGGTCAGCCCGAGGAGGAGCGCGGGCCACAGTCCGGCCAGGACGGTGAGGACGACGAGCGGGAGCCAGGCGGCGAACTCGTGGGCGCGCACGTCGGTGAGCGCGAGGGTGGCACCGGAGGCCGGCGGCCGCCCCATGCACACCCGGCGCACCACCACCAGCAGATAGGCGGCGGTCAGCAGGGTGCCGAAGGCGGCCACGGCCATGAACACCAGGTACGCCGGGCGGCTGAGCCCGTCCGCGGGGTGGTACGAGCCGAGCAGGGCGAGCATCTCCCCCCAGAACCCGGCCAGCCCCGGCAGCCCCAGCGAGGCCACCGCGCCGAAGGCCAGCAGCCCGCCCAGCCGGGGGGCGCGCCCGTACAGTGCCGCGCCGCCGGCGTCCGGCGAGAGCCGGTCCAGATCGGTGGTGCCGGTGCGCTCCCTGATACCGCCGACGAGGAAGAACAGCAGGCCGGTGATCAGCCCGTGCGCGATGTTGGCGAACAGCGCGCCGTTGACCCCGGCGCGGGTGAGGGTGGCGATGCCCAGCAGTACGAAGCCCATGTGGCCCACGGAGGAGTAGGCGATGAGCCGCTTGAGGTCGCCGCCGTTGCCGCGCCGGGCGAGGAAGAGGCAGGCCAGCGATCCGTAGACGATGCCGGTGACGGCGAACGCGCCCAGATAGGGGGCCAGGGTGTGGATGCCGTCGGGGGCCATGGGCAGCACGATGCGGACCAGGCCGTAGGTGCCCATCTTCAGCAGGACGCCCGCCAGCAGGACCGAGCCGACGGTCGGGGCCGCGGTGTGGGCGTCCGGCAGCCAGCTGTGCAGCGGCCACATCGGTGTCTTGACCGCCAGGCCGGCCCCGATGGCGAGGGCGGCCAGGAGCTGGACGGAGTGGCTCACCCCCCGGCCGTGGTTCGCCGCGAGCACGGTCATGTCGAAGGTGGGGCCGCCGGGCGCGGTCAGGCCGAGCAGCAGCAGCCCGAGCAGCATCACCACGGAGCCGAGCAGGGTGAACAGGACGAACTTCCGGGCCGCCGCCTCCCGGTCCCCGCCGCCCCAGCGGGCGATCAGGAAGTACATCGGGATCAGGACCATCTCGAAGGCGAGGAAGAACACCATCAGGTCCAGGGCCGCGAAGGTCGCCAGCGTGCCGGCCTCCAGGACCAGCAGCAGCGCGACGAACGCCGCCGGGCGCGGACCGGCGGGCATCCGGTGGCGGGTGTACAGCGCGCACAGGAAGGACAGCAGCGCGGTCAGCACCACCAGCGGCAGCGAGATGCCGTCCACGCCGAAGTGGAGGCGGACGTCCAGCGCCGGGATCCAGCCGATGTCGGTGGTGGCCTGCATGGTGCCGGGGCGGTCGTGGTCGAAGCCGAGCAGCAGGAGCAGCGCGGCGGCCAGGACGGCGCCGGTGACGGTGGTGCCGTGGCGCAGCACCGCCTGTCCGGGATCGCGGCCCCGCAGCCCGGGCGGGGCGGGCAGCAGGGCGGCGACCGCGCCGAGCAGCGGGAGGGCGACGACGGCCAGCAGGAGGAGCTGGAGCGCGGTGTCGCCGAGGAGGCCGTTGACGGGGTTCACTGGTCACGCTCCGGCGGCGACGAGGGCGGCGGCCACGGCCAGGACGAGGGAGGCGGCGAGCAGCACGCTCAGATACGTCTGCACGTTGCCGGTCTGGGCGCGGCGCACGGCCGCCCCGAGCAGCCGGGCCGTACCGCCCGCGCCGCTGACGTAGGTGTCGACGACCTCGCGGTCGAGGAAGCGGACGAGGCGGGCGGCGGCCCGCGCGGGGCGTACGGCGACCGCCGCGTACACCGTGTCGAGGTGGAAGCCGCGGGCGGCGTGGCGGTGCAGCGGGCCGAGCAGGACGCGGCCGGGGTCGGCCGGGTCGTCGGCGGCGGCGATGTCGCCGTAGGCCGCCCGGTGGGTGGCGATGGCCTCGGCCTCGGAGGTCGAGAACTGCGGCGCGGAGCGCCCCGGTGAGGGGTGGTGGCCGGGCGGCGGGAGGGCCGCGGGCTCGGCCGACGGGTGGGCGGCGACCGCGCCGAGCGGTACGGCCGCCCCCGCCCTGGTGTGCCGCCAGGCGGCGTACATGACCACGGCCCCGGCGGCGGCCAGCCCGGTGGCCAGGACGGCGGTGGTGAGGGTGGGGGCGAGGGAGCCGCCGTCGAACCAGTCGGGCAGGGCGCCGTGGAGCAGTCCGAGGACGATGGTGGGCCCGGCCAGCGCCCACAGGACGGTGTTCACGGCGGCCGGCTGCCGTCCGTGGTCGGGCGCCCGGTCGCCGCGGCCGTGGAAGGCCAGCAGCCACAGCCGGGCGGCGTACGCGGCGGTGAGCAGGGCGGTCAGCAGCCCGGCGAACAGGACCGTCCAGCCCACGGCGGCCGGTACGGCGTGGCCCCCGGCGGCGGAACCGGTGGCGGCGTGCTCGGCGGCGCCGAGGACGGCCTCCTTGGAGAAGAAGCCCGCGAAGGGCGGTACGGCGGCCAGCGCCAGCAGGGCGACGGTCATCGTCCAGTAGGCGTCGGGCACCCGCCCCGCCAGGCCGGACATGCGGCCCATGGCGGCCAGGGAGTTCGTGCCGGCCGCGTGGATGACCACGCCCGCGGCGAGGAAGAGCAGCGCCTTGAACACGCCGTGCGAGATCAGGTGGAAGACGGCGGCGCCGCGGTCGCCGACGGCCAGCGCCCCGAACATGTAGCCGAGCTGGCCGACGGTGGACCAGGCCAGGACGCGCTTGATGTCGTCCTGGGCGAGCGCGGCGAGCGCCGAGCCGGTCATGGTGACGGCGGCCAGCGCGGCCAGGACTGCCAGTGCGGCCGTGGAGGCGGTGAAGACGGGCAGCAGCCGGGCGACGAAGTAGACACCGGCGGCGACCATGGTGGCGGCGTGGATCAGCGCGGAGACCGGGGTCGGGCCCGCCATCGCGTCCGGCAGCCAGCCGTGCAGCGGGAACTGCGCGGACTTGCCCGCCACCCCGGCGAGCAGCAGCAGCGCGATGACGGTGGGGTGCTCCAGCTCGAAGGAGGCCAACGGGGAGGTGAGCCGGGTGACGACCGTGCTGATGCGGAACGTCCCGGCCTCGGAGGCCAGTGCCAGGATGCCGATGACGAACGGCACGTCGCCGAGCTTGGTGACCAGGAAGGCCTTGAGGGAGGCGGACCGGGCGGCGGCGGTCTCCCAGTAGTGGCCGACCAGGAAGTACGAGCAGATGCCCATGACCTCCCAGCCGACCAGCAGCACGATCAGGTCGTCGCTGTAGACGACCAGCAGCATCGCGGAGGTGAACAGGGAGACCAGCGCGGCGTAGGAGGGGTAGCGCGGGTCGTCGCGCAGGTAGCCGGTGGAGTAGAGCTGCACACCGGACGCGACGAACCCGACCAGGACCGCGACCAGGACGGCGAAGCCGTCGAGGTGGAAGGCGAGGTCGACGGGCAGGGCGGTGTTGCCGGTCGGGGTGAGCCGGGTGGCGGCGGTCAGGGCGTCCTCGCCGCCCTGGCGCACGGCGAGGACGGCCGCGAGCACGGCCGAGGTGACGGTGGGCAGGACGGCCAGGGGGCGGACGTAGCCGGGGGCGCGGCGGCCGAGGAGGAGTCCGGCGAGCGCGCCGAGGAAGGGCAGCAGCGGAACGAGGACGGCGAGGGTCGTGGTGGTCACGCGGTGGCCTCTCCCCTGGTCAGGCGCGTGTCGGCGGTCTTCCCGGGGTGCTCGTCGGCTGTCTCTGACGTATCGGACGCGTCGGACGCGTCGGACGCGTCGGACGCGTCGGACGTCTCCGCCGTCTCGGCGAGGGCGCGGAGCCGGTCGATGTGGGAGGTGCCGCGGGTGCGGTGGACGAGCAGCACGATGGCCAGGCCGATGCCGATCTCGGCGGCGGCGACGGCGATGGTGAAGAGGGTGAGGGCCTGGCCCGCGTGGAGGGTGTCGCGCAGCCAGACGTCGAAGGCGACGAGGTTGAGGTTGACGGCGTTGAGCATCAGCTCGACCGACATCAGGACGAGGATCGCGTTGCGCCGGGCGAGGACGCCGTACAGACCGGTGCAGAACAGCAGCGCGGCGAGGACGGCGGGGTAGGCGAGGTGCATCAGCGCCCTCCGGTCTTCTCGCCGCGCGGTCCGCCGTCCGTACCGTCGTCCGCACCGTCGTCCGGCGGGCCGTCCGTCCGGCGGGACAGGACGATCGCGCCGACGAGCGCGGCGAGCAGGAGGACGGAGAGCGCCTCGAAGGGGAGCACCCAGTGTCTGAAGAGGACCTCCCCGGTGACGCGGGTGGTGCCCTGCGGGCCGCCGGTGTCCAGGTCGATCCAGGTGGTGCGGAAGGCGTCCACGACGACGGTGACCAGGGTGACGGCCGCCGCGCCGGCGACCGCGAGGGCGACGGGGCGGTTGCCGGAGTCGGCGTCCGGCGAGCGGCCGATGGGTGCCCTGGTGAGCATCAGGCCGAAGAGGAGGAGGACGACGACGGAGCCGACGTAGATCAGCACCTGCACCCAGGCGATGAACTCGGCGGACAGCAGCAGGTACTCCATCGCGATCCCGCCGAGCGCCACCACCAGCCACAGCGCGGCGTGGACGAGCTGCCGGCTGGTGACGGTGGCGACGGCGGCGCCCAGGGTGACCAGGCCGACGAGGAGGAAGACGATCTCCACTCCGGTGGGCGACAGGAAGCCGGGGTGTCCGGCGGCGAGCCGTACGGCGGCGTTCACGCGTCGTCCTCCCGGGGCGGCTCCGCCGTGGGCCGGCCCGGCTGCCCGGCCTGCCCGGCGGCGGCCGGTCCCGCGGCCGCCGGCTTCGCGGCGGCCTTGCGGGCGGCGGCGAGCTCCTTGGGCTCCTCGGCCGCCGGGTCCAGCGGCGGCGGCGCGGGCACCGTCCACATCCACTCGCGCAGCCGGTCGCGTTCATGGGTGAGCTCGCGGATGTCGGTCTCGGCGTACTCGAACTCCGGCGACCAGAACAGCGCGTCGAAGGGGCAGACCTCGACGCAGATGCCGCAGTACATGCAGAGGGAGAAGTCGATGGCGAAGCGGTCCAGGACGTTGCGGCTGCGCTCGCGGCCCCCGGGCGCGGCGGGCGGCACCGTCTCCTTGTGGGAGTCGATGTAGATGCACCAGTCGGGGCACTCCCGGGCGCACAGCATGCACACCGTGCAGTTCTCCTCGAACAGCCCGATCACCCCGCGGCTGCGGGGCGGCAGTTCGGGCTGGACGTCCGGATAGTGCGCGGTGACCGAGCGCCGGGTCATGGTGCGCAGGGTGACGGCCAGGCCCTTGGCCAGGCCGCTGCCGGGTACGGCCATTACTGGATCACCACCTTCACGACGCCGGTGAGCGCGATCTGCGCCAGGGCGAGGGGGACGAGCACCGTCCAGGCGAGCCGCTGGAGCTGGTCCTCGCGCAGCCGCGGATAGCTCACCCGCAGCCAGATGACGACGAAGGCCAGGGCGGCCGTCTTCAGCAGCGTCCACAGCCAGCCGAGCTCACCGGCCCACGGCCCGTGCCAGCCGCCGAGGAACAGCACGGTGGTCAGGGCGCACAGCACGACGATGCCCGCGTACTCGGCGAGCAGGAAGAGCGCGAAGCGCAGACCGGTGTACTCGGTGTAGGCACCGAAGATGATCTCGGAGTCGGCGACGGGCGCGTCGAAGGGCGGACGCTGGAGCTCGGCGAGTCCGGCCGTGAAGAAGACCGCGGCGCCGACCAGCTGCCACGGCACCCACCACCACTCGAACGCGTCCAGGATGCCGGGCAGCGAGACGGTGCCCGCGGCCATGGCGACGGAGGCGGCGGCCAGCAGCAGCGGCAGCTCGTACGCCATGAGCTGGGCGGCCGTGCGCAGCCCGCCCAGCAGGGAGAACTTGTTGGCCGAGGCCCAGCCGCCCATCAGCGAGCCGAGCACCCCGACGCCCATCACGGCCAGGACGAAGAAGATCCCCGCGTCGATCGCCTGGCCGACCATGCCGTCCGGCCCGACGGGGATCGCGATCAGCACCAGGAGGTAGGGGATGAGGGCGACGGCCGGTGCGAGCTGGAAGATCCTGCGGTCGGCGCCCGCCGGGACGATGTCCTCCTTCTGGGCGAACTTCACACCGTCGGCGACGAGCTGGGCCCAGCCGTGGAAGCCGCCCGCGTACATCGGGCCGACCCGGCCCTGCATGTGGGCCATGACCTTGTGCTCGGTCTGACCCACCAGCAGGGGCAGGGTGAGGAAGGCGAGCAGGACGGCCAGCAGCCGCCAGGCGACGTCGAGCACGTCCATCAGGTGCCGTCTCCTGTCGTCCCGTCCCGGCCGGTGTCCGGGTCCGTGTCCGTACCCGCTTCCTTCTTCGTGCCGCCGGTACCGGTCTCGCTGCCGGTACCGGCCTCGCCGGTGCTTCCGGGGGCGTTCGCGACCGATGCGCCGCCGCCCTCGGCGAGCGGGGCACCGGCCCGTCCGTCCGTCTCCCGCACCCGGCGGGCCGCCTCGTCCGAGGTCTCGTCCGAGGTCTTCCCCGAGGCCGTCTCGTCCGGGACCGCCGTCCCGGCGGGCGGCTTGAGCCAGGGCGCGTCCGTACTGCGGCGGCCCGGCTCGGCCGCGGCCCGGCGGGGCGGACGGGCGGGGCGCTCCGCCGGGGCGGCCCCCTCTTCGGCGGCCTGCTCCCCGGCGGCCGTTCCGGCGGTCTCGGCCGCGGCCCGCTGACTGGCCGATCCGGCGCTCGCGCTGCGCGCCCGGCGCGGTCGCCGCTCACCGGGCGCCCCCGAGCCCCCGGCCCCGCCCGCCGGGTCCGCGGCGGCTGCCGCGCGACGGCGGGCCGGACGGGCGGGACCGGGCGGAAGCTGCCCCTTGAGCGGGCCCCACTCGTTGGGATCGGGCACCCCGGGCGGCAGCGTCTGCCGCCGCTTCGGGCCGCCCGTGCCGGACTCCCCCGGCTCCTTGGCGCCCGGCCACGCCTTGGCGACCCGGGCCGCCAGCACGAAGTCCTTGCGCAGCGGGTGCCCCTCGAAGCCGTCGGGGAGCAGCAGGGGTGTCAGACCCGGATGGCCGGTGAAGACGACGCCGAACATCTCGTGCGTCTCCCGCTCGTGCCAGGCCGCCCCGGCGTACACCCCGGTGGCGGTGGACAGTTCGGGCGCCCCGTGCGGCACGGTGGTGCGCAGCAGCAGCCGCCGCACGGGAGTGCCCAGCGCGGCCAGGTGCGCGCAGACGGCGAGGCCGGCGTCCGGCTCGTCCACGGCGCTGAGCCAGTCGAAGTAGGTGCAGCCCAGCTCGTCGCGGGCGGTCGTCAGCGCCCCGGTCCAGCGTTCGGCGGGCACCTCGACGGTCAGCAGCTCGTACGCCTGCGAAGCGGTGGCGCCCGCGCCGAAGAGTTCCTCGGGCGGACGGGGCAGCCAGCCGGTCACCCGCGTCCCTCCCCCGCTGCCGGATCCGCCGCCGGGGGCGCTGCCGGATCCGCCGCCGGGGGCGGTGCGACCAGGCCGCTGGTCAGCGCCGCCGTCGACGGCTCGCCCGGACGGCCGCCCCGGCGGCCGGGGCGGTGCCCGTAGCGCTCGGCCGGCGACTCGCCGGCGATCTTCTCCTGCAGCTTGAGGATGCCCTGGAGCAGTGCCTCCGGGCGCGGCGGGCAGCCGGGCACGTAGACGTCGACCGGGATGATCTGGTCCACGCCCTTGGTGACGGAGTACGAGTCCCAGTAGGGGCCGCCGCAGTTGGAGCAGGCCCCGAAGGAGATCACGTACTTCGGCTCGGGCATCTGCTCGTACAGCCGCCGCACCGCCGGGGCCATCTTGTCGGTGACGGTGCCCGAGACGACCATCAGGTCGGCCTGGCGCGGGCCCGGCGCGAAGGGGATGACCCCGAGGCGGATGAAGTCGTGGCGGGACATCGACGCGGCGATGAACTCGATCGCGCAGCAGGCCAGTCCGAAGTTGAACACCCACAGGCTGTAGCGGCGGCCCCAGTTCAGGACCACCTTCATCGGCTCCGGGGCGAGCCGGGCCAGACCGCCCAGCCGGCGGGGCTCCGGCAGGTCCACGGGGCTCCGGGTGCCGGACGGGGCGGGGGGCGGGGCCGGGTGCGGGTCCGGGGTCACGTCCATGCCAGCACGCCCTTCTTCCAGGCGTAGAGGATCCCCACGGCCAGGAAGCCGAGGAAGACGAACATCTCCACCAGTGTCACTCCGCCGAAGCCGGGCTCGGCGAAGACCGTGGCCCAGGGGAAGAGGAAGATCGAGTCGACCGCGAAGACGACGTAGAGGAAGGCGTACACGTAGTAGCGGATCTGGGTGTGGGCCCAGCCCTCGCCGACGGGGTCGACCCCGCACTCGTACGTCAGCAGCTTCTCCGGGGTCGGCACCACCGGCCGCAGCAGCCGCCCGGCGCCGAAGGCCGCGGCCACGAAGAGCACCCCGAGGACCGCGACCAGTCCGACGACCGCGTAGCCGTGGAAGTAGTCCGGCACGTCCGTCCCTCGCTCTGTGGTGTTCGCGTCCGCGATCGGTCGCGGCGCCCGGAAAGGAGTCGGAAAAGGAGTCGGAAGGGGAGTCTAGGCCCTGGGCCGCCCTCCCGGGCCGCCCGGTGTGCCGGAGGGTGGGGACAACCCCACCCCACGCCCACCCACGCACCCCATGGCGGCGCGCTCCCGCGCGCGGCAGGCTGGGCCCATGACCGCGAGCCCTGCCTCCTCCCCCCGTGTCCGGGACGGCGATCCGCCGCCCACCGGGCGCACCCGGCACACCACCGGCCCCGTGCCCGGCGGCGGCCACCACGACGGGCGGGACGGCCGGGGCCGGCGGAGCGACGGGCTGCCGCCGCCACGGGCCGCGCTCACCGCGGGGACCTGGAAGGAGATCGCGCATCTCCTGCTCAACCTGCCGGTGGACCTCGCCGGCTTCGTCTTCGTCAGCGTGTGGATCTACTCCGGCGCGCTGCTGTCGGTCACGGTGGTCGGACTGCCCGTGCTGGCGCTCGGCCTGATCGGCTGCCGCGGGCTGGGCAGGCTGGAGCGGGCCCGGGCGCGGAGGCTGCTGGACGTGCGGATCGACGAGCCGACGCCGATCCGGCGCCGGGCGTACGGCGGTTTCCTCCCCTGGCTGTGGGCGACGCTGAAGGACCCGGTCGGCTGGCGCACCGCGCTCTACTTCTTCGTCCGGCTCCCCTGGGGGGCCGCCACCTTCGCGGTCGCCCTCGCCGCCCTCTTCGTCGCCTGGCCCGTCCTGCCCTGGCTGGCACGCGGGCTGACCCTCGCGGACCGGGCCATGGTGCGGGGGCTGCTGTCGCCGTCGGACGAGTTGGAGCGGCGGATCGCGGAGCTGGAGTCGGACCGGCGGACGGTGACCGACACCGCCTCCGCCGACCTGCGCCGCATCGAACGCGACCTCCACGACGGCGCCCAGGCCCGCCTCGTCGCCCTCGCCATGGGCCTCGGCCTCGCCAAGGAAAAACTCCCCGCAGACCCCGAAACAGCCGCCAAAATGGTCGACGAGGCCCACGGCGAAGTGAAACTCGCCCTCGCCGAACTCCGCGACCTCGCCCGCGGCATCCACCCCGCCATCCTCACCGACCGCGGCCTGGGCCCCGCCCTGTCCAACCTCGCCGCCCGCTGCACCGTCCCCACCACCATCACCACCGACCTGCCCACCCGCCCCGCCCCCGCCATCGAAGGCATCGCCTACTTCACCGTCTCCGAACTCCTCCAGAACATCAGCAAACACAGCCACGCCACCCACGCCACCGTCGACCTCTGGCGCACCGACGACCGCCTCCTCATCCAGATCACCGACAACGGCCACGGCGGCGCCACCACCGAAGGCGGCACCGGACTGTCCGGACTCACCGAACGCCTCGACTCCGTCGACGGACTCCTCCTCCTCGACTCCCCCACCGGCGGACCCACCACCATCACCGCCGAACTCCCCTGGCG
>NZ_PGGW01000021.1 GCF_002794255.1 Streptomyces carminius | reverse complement strand
GGAGCTGGAGTCGGACCGGCGGACGGTGACCGACACCGCCTCCGCCGACCTGCGCCGCATCGAACGCGACCTCCACGACGGCGCCCAGGCCCGCCTCGTCGCCCTCGCCATGGGCCTCGGCCTCGCCAAGGAAAAACTCCCCGCAGACCCCGAAACAGCCGCCAAAATGGTCGACGAGGCCCACGGCGAAGTGAAACTCGCCCTCGCCGAACTCCGCGACCTCGCCCGCGGCATCCACCCCGCCATCCTCACCGACCGCGGCCTGGGCCCCGCCCTGTCCAACCTCGCCGCCCGCTGCACCGTCCCCACCACCATCACCACCGACCTGCCCACCCGCCCCGCCCCCGCCATCGAAGGCATCGCCTACTTCACCGTCTCCGAACTCCTCCAGAACATCAGCAAACACAGCCACGCCACCCACGCCACCGTCGACCTCTGGCGCACCGACGACCGCCTCCTCATCCAGATCACCGACAACGGCCACGGCGGCGCCACCACCGAAGGCGGCACCGGACTGTCCGGACTCACCGAACGCCTCGACTCCGTCGACGGACTCCTCCTCCTCGACTCCCCCACCGGCGGACCCACCACCATCACCGCCGAACTCCCCTGGCGCGAGAGGGACGGAAGCGACGGGAGCGGCGGAAGCGCCCGGGGCGCCGGTGACCGGAGGAGCTGACCCGCCCGGCCGCCGGCACCCTCCGGGGCCCGTCCTCCCCGCACGGCCGGCCCCGGAAGGCGGACGGCGGGCCGCGACCCGCCGCACTCCGCCACACCCCGCCCCGAACGACCAGGTCCCGGGAGACGGCCCGACCACGAAACGGATGGCCCCATGACCGCCCACGACCACGACCTCCCGGCACCCGGCCGGCCCCGGGTCCCCGCGGTGCTGCGCGCCCCCTTCACGGGCCGCACCTGGCGGGAGTTCCTCCACGTCCTGCTCGGCCTGCCGATCGCCACCGCGAGCTTCGCCCTGGCGACCGCGCTGACCACGGTCGGCGCCAGTCTGCTGATCACCTCCCTCGGGGTGCCCCTGCTGGCCCTCACCCTCATGCTCTTCCGGGGGGTCGGGGCGCTGGAACGGGCCCGGGCCCGGGCGCTGCTGGGCATGGAGATCGCCGAGCCGGAGCCGGTCGGCGCCGGGCGGCGCGGCAGTGGGGCGCTGGCCTGGATGGGGGCGCTGCTGCGGAGCGGGACGGCCTGGCGGCACCTGCTGTACGCGTTCCTCCACTTCCCGTGGGCGGTGTTCGCCTTCTGCGTGGTGCTGCCGTTCTGGGTGACCGGCTGGGGGCTGCTCGCCTACCCGCTGTGGGCCTGGGTCCTCCCCACCCACGCCGGGCAGCCCGGCATCCAGATCTACGGCGAGGCGGGCGGCGAGAGCTGGTACGTGGACAGCCCGCCGGAGATCCTCCTCACCTCCGCCGTCGGCCTGGCGGTCGTCCTGGCCGCACCCTGGCTCCTGCGCGGACTGACCGGGGTGGACCGGGTGCTGGTGCGGGGCTTGCTCGGCCCCTCCGAGCTGGCCACCCGGATGCGGGAGCTGGAGTCGGACCGGCGGACGGTGACCGACACCGCCTCCGCCGACCTGCGCCGCATCGAACGCGACCTCCACGACGGCGCCCAGGCCCGCCTCGTCGCCCTCGCCATGGGCCTCGGCCTCGCCAAGGAAAAACTCCCCGCAGACCCCGAAACAGCCGCCAAAATGGTCGACGAGGCCCACGGCGAAGTGAAACTCGCCCTCGCCGAACTCCGCGACCTCGCCCGCGGCATCCACCCCGCCATCCTCACCGACCGCGGCCTGGGCCCCGCCCTGTCCAACCTCGCCGCCCGCTGCACCGTCCCCACCACCATCACCACCGACCTGCCCACCCGCCCCGCCCCCGCCATCGAAGGCATCGCCTACTTCACCGTCTCCGAACTCCTCCAGAACATCAGCAAACACAGCCACGCCACCCACGCCACCGTCGACCTCTGGCGCACCGACGACCGCCTCCTCATCCAGATCACCGACAACGGCCACGGCGGCGCCACCACCGAAGGCGGCACCGGACTGTCCGGACTCACCGAACGCCTCGACTCCGTCGACGGACTCCTCCTCCTCGACTCCCCCACCGGCGGACCCACCACCATCACCGCCGAACTCCCCTGGCG
>NZ_PGGW01000020.1 GCF_002794255.1 Streptomyces carminius | reverse complement strand
GGGGGTGCCTCTATGTCTTTCATCAAGCCCGTGTTGGTCATGCGGCGGTTGCTTCGGAGGTGCGGGGTTCGTAGAAGGTGCCGTCGCGGAGCATGGCGAACAGCACGCTGATGCGATGGCGGGCGAGGCGGAGGAGGGCTTGGGTGTGGGTCTTGCCGCGGGCCCGGCATCTGTCGTAGTAGGTGCGGGAGGCCGGGTCGTGCAGGGCGGCGAAGGCGGAGAGGAACATCGCGCGTTTGAGCTGCCGGTTTCCAGTGCGTGGGGCGTGTTCGCCGTGGATGGAGGACCCGGAGGACTTCGTGGCCGGGGCGAGGCCGGCGTAGGAGGCCAGGTGGGCGGCGCTGGGGAAGCTGCTGCCATCGCCCACGGTCACCAGCAGGGTGGCTGCGGTCCTGACCCCGACTCCGGGCATCGAGGTCAGGACCTTCGAAAGAGGGTGGGCCTCCAACAGCTCGCTGATCTGGACTTCCAGGGCCCGTCGTTGCTGGTGGACGGCGGCCAGGGATCTCGCGAGCGAGGGCACGATGACGTCCAGGGTGCTGGTGCCGGGAACGACGACGGTCTGTTCGTCGAGGGCGTCGAAGATGTCGCCCACGAGGCGTTCGGCCATACGCGGGGCCTTGGGCCGCAGCAGGTTGACCAGCTGGCGGCGGCCGGCCTTGCGCAGGGCCTGCGGGGATCCGAAGCGCTCCAGCAGGTGGGTGACCGCCGGGTGGTCCAGGCGCGGGCCCAGGACCCGCTCCAGGGAGGGGTGGAATTGGGTGAGCAGGCCGCGCAGCCGGTTGGAGGTGCGGGTGGCCTCACCGGTGAGGTCCTCGTCGAAGCCCACGAGCATGGTCAGCTGGGCGGCAGTCTCGTCGGCGAGGTCGAGGGCGCGCAGGGTGTGGGGCATGGTGCGGGCGGCGTCCGCGATCACGGCCGCGTCCTTGGCGTCGGTCTTGGCCTCGCCGGGGTAGAGGTCGGCGATCCGCCGCATTGCCAGTCCTGGCAGGTAGGCGACGTGGCAGCCCGTGTCCCGGGCCACGGTCAGCGGCAGGGCGCCGATCGAGGCGGGCTGGTCGACGACGACCAGGACGGTGCCAAACTTCCCGCGGAGCTTGTCGAAGACGGCCCGCAGCTTCGGTTCGCTGTTGGGCAGCCGCTTGTCGAAGACGGTCTTTCCCGCCGGTGTCAGAGCGTGGCCGTGGTGGTCGCCCTTGCCGACGTCCAGGCCCAGGTAGACCGCGATCTCGCTGGTGTCGAGCACCGTACCCCCCGAGGGTGGCTTGTGTCCGTCCCGGCCTCGGGGCGCTGGCACCGTATGCGCGCATCCACGTTACGCAGACCTGCCACCCCCAGGTGGCCCGGCCTTGCGCCGGGCCGGATGGCGGTCGGGCCTCTCATCAGCGGTCAGTCGGTGCCCTCGGGCCCGGTGACACCACCCCCCAGGTCATTCGAGCGACAGGGGGCAACAGTCATGCCGGGCCCGGAGGCCAGGAGCCCCGTTTCGGGGCCACGAAGAAGGTAACGGGGCTCCCGACGGTGCCGGGCCACGGGGCCGGAGTACGGCCGCGGCGACGGGGCACGTGCCCGGCGGGCCGGCGCCCTTGAGTCTCCAGTGGGTGGAGGGTCCACACTCGCGGGGTGAACGACGAGGAACCCCTGCTCACCATCGGGCAGCTCGCCGGCCGGACGGCCGCGAGCGTCCGCAGTATCCGCTACTGGTCGGACATCGGCGTGCTCACGCCGGAACGGCGCTCCGCGGGCGGCTACCGCCTGTACGGAGCCGACGCCGTCCTTCGCCTGGAACTCATCCGGAGCCTCCGCCAACTGGGGTTGAGTCTGGAGGAGGTGCGCCGTGTGGTGCGTGGTGAGACGACGGCCGCCCGGGTCGCCGCCGACCACATCGCCGCGGTGGACGCGCAGATCCGCGCGCTGAAGGTGAACCGGGCCGTTCTGTCCGTGATCGCACACCGTGGATCCACCACCGAGGAGACAGCACTTGTGAACAAGTTGGCAAGGCTCTCGACCGACGAGCGCCGGAAGATCGTCGAGGACTTCATGAAGGAGGTGTCCGGTGAGTTGGAGGGCGCCCCCGACATGGGCGAGCGTCTGCGGCGCTCTCCCCTCGAACTGCCCGACAACCCGTCCGCCGAGCAGGTGGACGCCTGGCTCGAACTCGCCGAACTCATCCGGGATCCGGACTTCCGCACCCGCATGCGGCGGATGCTCGCGCTGAACGCGCCCGGGCGGCCCGGTTCCTCCATCTGGTTCACCCGGCATGTCGTGGAGGTCGTCGGCGAGGCCCGTGAGAGAGAGGTGGCCCCGGCGGGGCACGAGGCCTCCGCCGTACTGACCCGGCTGTTCCACGACGCGGACCGGGCGGAGGTCCTCGCGGCTCTCCGGGCGGGGCTCGCCGCGGACGTCCGGCGTTTCCACCGGCTGCTCTCCCTCGTCAGGGGCCGCCGGCCGCGCCAGGCGCACCAGGAGGACTACCTCTGGCTGGAGCAGGCGCTGCAGGCGGAGCTGCGGCACGGAGCCCGAGCCCGCTGAGCGCCCGGCTGCCGGGCGGCCGTCCCCGGGCAGGCGAGTGGCCGGGTGCCCCGCCGGGCCGGTGAGGGTCAGCGGTCGGCCGTTCAGATCTCCACCGGGCCGGGGCACCGCTGCCGCAGCCCGCGCTCCGGCCTCCGGTGGGGGGTGAACCAAGCGGCGGGGCAGCCGCGGCAGGCGCCGCCGAGTCCGACGGTGACGACGCCCCCGTGCACGCCGACCAGGCCGATGGTGCCTCCGTGGGAGCGGGCGAACACGCCCACCTGCCCGTCCGGGGCATCCCGCACGGCGGCGGACAACTCCGCGCCACCGTCGGCGGGGCCGGACGCGGCCGCCGGTGTCCAGCCGGCCGGATCGTCGAGGGCGGTGCGGATCCGGGCACCCTCGCGGGACCAGGAGCGGCCCGCGCCGAGGTGGGTCACGACGGCGGCGGGCTCCACCTCGACCCGGGCGAGGATGCCGTCGGCCGGCGGTGCGGTCGGCGGTGCGGGGGCCGCCGCGAGCATGCCCGCGGCGATACCACCCCACGCCACCCTCCGGCGAGGGCGGCACGCCGGAGGGGACCCGGCGCCGCGAGGGAACGCAGAGGGCCGGATCTCAGGAACGCGGCCGGGGGGACTCCTCGTCTCGCTCCGCGTTCCTCTCCCTGATGCGCGCCGCCTCCTTGCGGACCTCGGCCTGGGTGGCGCGTTCCTTCTGCAGCCACTCCGGGTTCTCCGCCTTCAGCGCCTCGATCTGCTCCGTGGTGAGGGGCTCGGTGATACCGCCGCGCGCGAGTCCCGAGTTGGAGATCCCCAGCTTCGCCGCGACCACCGGACGAGGGTGCGGGCCGTCGCGCCGCAGGTCCCGCAGCCATTCGGGCGGGTCGGCCTGCAGCGCGTTCAGTTCGGCCCGCGAGACGACACCCTCCTGGAACTCGGCGGGGGTGGCCTCGAGGTACACACCCAGCTTCTTCGCCGCGGTGGCGGGCTTCATCGTCTGGGCGGTCTGGTGCGACTTCATGGCGCCCAGGGTATCGAGCGGGCGCGCCGCCGCCGACCGCGCCCGGTAGCCTGGCGCGGTGACAGGCTCGACAGGTCCGGAAACGTCCCCCTCGTTCCGGCTCGCGTACGTTCCCGGGGTGACGCCCGCCAAGTGGGTGCGGATCTGGAACGAGCGCCTGCCCGGCGTCCCGCTGGTCCTCCTCCAGGTGACCGCCGCCGAGGCGGGCGGCGTGCTGCGGGCCCGCGGCGCCGACGCCGGTCTCCTGCGGCTGCCGACCGACCGGACGGATCTCAGCGCGATCCCCCTCTACACCGAGACGACGGTGGTCGTGGTGCCGAGGGACCACTTCCTGACCGCGGCCGACGAGGTGTCCGCCGAGGACCTGGCCGACGAGGTCGTCCTGCACCCCCTCGACGACACCCTCGACTGGGAGCGCCCGCCGGGACGGCCCGCGGTCGCGCGTCCCGCCACGACGGCGGACGCCGTCGAACTGGTGGCGGCGGGAGTGGGCCTGCTCGTCGTCCCGCAGTCGCTCGCCCGTCTCCACCACCGCAGGGACCTCACCTACCGGCCGGTCACGGAGACCCCCCAGTCGCGTGTCGCGCTGTCGTGGCGGGAGGACGGGACCACCGATCTGGTGGACGACTTCATCGGGATCGTCCGCGGCCGGACCGTCAACAGCACACGGGGCCGTCGCCGCCCCGCACCGGCGGAGGCGGAGACGGATGCGAAGGCGAAGGCGAAGAAGGAGGCGTCCGGGCGCTCCGGCAGGGGCGGCGCACGGCGGAAACCGGCGGCCGGCGGATCGGCCGGCGGCAGGAACCCGCGGAGCGGCTCCGGTGGCTCCGGCGGTTCCAGGGGCGGCAGACGGGGCAGGCCCCGCCGGTCGTGACCACCGGCACCGCGTTCCCGGATTCCGTACGGCCTGCCCGTTCCCTCCCCGTCTCCGGAAGGGGTGCCCCTTCCGTGCGGTACCCCGGCCGGCCGGTGCCACCGTCCGCTCCGTGCCGGTGCTCCCAGCCGCCGGGGCGGCCCCTCTTCCGGACTCCGGATCACCCGGCAGCGGGTACGTGGATCATGGCGTACGTCACACCCCGGGCCGCCGCCCGCCTCCCGACCGGCGACCGCCGGATCCTCACGCGCCGGGGACTCCCCGGAGCGCCTGGCGCCGCCCTGCCCTCCCGGAACCCGAAAACCTGCTCTGGCCGCAGCAGACATCCTCAGGCCTCCGGACCGGGGTTTCCGGCACAGTCGGCGAAGCCCGAGACCCGCGGCGCGGCAGACACGAACCGCCGCGGGGAGCATCCGGAGAGAAGACCGACGGAGAGGAGCAGACGCCTGAGCGGGCACCGCGTGGAAGCCCCCGCCCCGCGCGGGAGCTCCGACGGAGCGCCGCAGGAGCGCTCCAGTCGGCGAAGACGAATATCTGCTGTCGCGGGAACAGAAAACAGCGAGACGGCGTACGAGTTCTCCATGGCGCGGCGGGGACACGGCGGAGGAAGCCGGAAAGCCTTCCTCCCACCGCCGTCCTTCCCGTGCTACTGTCGATCTCAGTTGCAGTTGTGGTTCCCAAAGACTTACAAGTGCCCCCATCGACGTTCTGCGTCGAGGGTGCATTTTCTTGTTTCCGGCCTTGCTTTTCCGGACGGGGTAATCATCGCGGCGACTCGGGGATCGCACAGGGCGGTCTCTGACACTGCCCCGTTAAGGAGATAAACATGGCTACTGGAACCGTGAAGTGGTTCAACTCGGAAAAGGGCTTCGGCTTCATCGAGCAGGATGGCGGCGGCGCCGACGTCTTCGCCCACTACTCGAACATCGCCGCCCAGGGCTTCCGTGAACTCCAGGAAGGCCAGAAGGTGAGCTTCGACGTCACCCAGGGCCAGAAGGGCCCGCAGGCGGAGAACATCGTTCCCGCCTGACGCCTGGCGCAGTCGAGAGCCGGGGCCCGCACCTTGGGGTGCGGGCCCCGGCTCTTCGCCTTTCCCCGGGCCGCCCCGGCACATGACGGGCCCCGGTTCCGGACCTCGGTCCGGTAACCCGCGCCGCCCGCCGGGCGAGTCCCGCAGTCCCACCGTTCCGGGGCTCCCCCGGGCCAGGCGTTTCCCGGTCCGCCCGGATCGCATTCCACCGTCCACCGGCACGTTCCTGCGTTTTCCCGCACGCCTGCTCAAGCCAGGGGAATCCTCGACACGCGCCGTTTCGAGGAGGTTCCTCATGAACCGCACCACCCGTACGCACAGCCGTCACTCCTTCGCCGGCAAGGGTTCTTCCGCCGGTTCGGACCGAAACGGCGGATTCCGCTCGCGGAACCCCGGCCGTTCGAGCGGCTACGGGCGCCGCCCCGCCGCGCTCCAGGGGGAGTTCGCCCCGCCCGTCACCGTCACCCCCGCCCTGCCCGCGGTCACCGCGTTCGCCGAACTGGACATGCCGGCCGCGCTGCTGAAGACGCTCACCGGCCTGGGTATGAGCGAGCCGTTCCCGATCCAGGCGGCCACCCTGCCGAACTCGCTGGCCGGCCGGGACGTCCTGGGCCGGGGGCGCACCGGGTCGGGCAAGACCCTCGCGTTCGGGCTTGCCCTGCTCGCCCGCATCGACGGGCAGCGGGCCACGCCGCGCCGGCCGCTGTCCCTGGTCCTCGTGCCCACCCGGGAACTGGCCCAGCAGGTCACCGACGCCCTCACCCCGTACGCCCGGTCCCTGTCCCTGCGGATGGCCACCGTGGTCGGCGGCATGTCCATCGGCCGGCAGGCCAGTGCCCTGCGCGCCGGGGCCGAGGTCGTGGTGGCCACGCCGGGGCGGCTCAAGGACCTCATCGAGCGGGGCGACTGCCGGCTGGACCAGGTCGGCGCCGTCGTGCTGGACGAGGCCGACCAGATGGCGGACATGGGCTTCATGCCCCAGGTCACCGCGCTGCTCGACCAGGTGCGTCCCGGCGGGCAGCGGATGCTCTTCTCGGCCACCCTGGACCGCAACGTCGATCTCCTGGTCCGGCGCTACCTGAACGACCCGGTGGTCCATTCGGTCGACCCCTCGGCGGGTGCGGTCACCGCGATGGAGCACCACACCCTGCACGTCCACGGCGCCGACAAGCACGCCGTCACCACCGAGATCGCGGCCCGCGACGGCCGGGTGCTCATGTTCCTCGACACCAAGCACGCCGTGGACCGGCTCACCAAGCACCTGCTGAACAGCGGGGTACGCGCCGCCGCCCTGCACGGCGGCAAGTCCCAGCCCCAGCGCACCCGCACCCTCGCCCAGTTCAAGACCGGCCATGTCACCGTGCTGGTGGCCACCAATGTCGCGGCCCGCGGCATCCACGTCGACAACCTCGATCTGGTCGTCAACGTCGACCCGCCCAGCGACCACAAGGACTACCTGCACCGCGGCGGCCGCACCGCCCGCGCGGGCGAGTCCGGCAGCGTCGTCACCCTGGTCACTCCCGACCAGCGGCGCGACATGGACCGTCTGCTGGCCTGCGCCGGCATCGTCCCGCGCACCGCCCGGGTCCGCTCCGGAGAGGCCGAACTGACCCGTATCACCGGAGCCCAGGCCCCCTCCGGCGTCCCCGTGACCATCGCCGCGCCGGCACCGGAGCGTGCCGGGCGCGCCGGGCGCGGTGCCCCCTCGCGCCGCCGCCGCGGACGCTGACCGCGTCCGGCCGTGAGAGCCGAACGTCCCGGACCGTGCGCGGTCCGGGACGTTCGGCTTTCCGGACGCGGTCGCGCGGAGGTCCCCGTACCGGCCGGGCAACCCGTGCGCCCGGCGGCGGGTCCGTGGAGACGGTGACCCCCGTCACGGGCTGTCCGGGCCTCGGACCCGTGGCGGGGCGGACGGCCGGCCCGGTCAGTGCGTGCCGGCCCGGCGCACCTGTGCGGCCGCCTTCCGGGCCGCCACCAGGACCGGGTCCCACAGCGGGGAGAACGGCGGCGCGTACCCCAGGTCCAGGGACGTCATCTGCTCGACCGTCATCCCGGCCGTCAGTGCGACCGCGGCGATGTCCACGCGTTTGCCCGCGCCCTCACGCCCGACGATCTGCACACCCAGCAGGCGGCCCGTGCGGTGTTCGGCGAGCATCTTCACATGCATCGGAGCGGCGCCCGGGTAGTAGCCCGCACGGCTGCTCGACTCGACCGTCACGGTGACGAACCGCAGCCCGGCCGAGGCGGCCTGGCTCTCCAGCAGGCCGGTGCGGGCGATCTCCAGGTCGCAGACCTTGCTGACCGCGGTGCCGACGACACCGGGGAAGGTGGCGTAGCCGCCGCCGATGTTGGTGCCGATGACCTGGCCGTGCTTGTTCGCGTGGGTGCCCAGCGCGATGTGCCGGGTGCGGCCCGAGACGAGGTCGAGTACCTCGGCGCAGTCGCCCCCCGCCCAGATGTTCTCCCGGCCCCGTACCCGCATCGCCAGGTCGGTCAGCAGTCCGCCGGAGTCCCCCAGCGGCAGTCCCGCCGCACGGGCGAGCCCGGTCTCGGGCCGTACGCCCAGCCCGAGCACCACCACGTCGGCCTCGTGCTCGGCGTCCTCGGTGACCACCGCGCGCGCCCGCCCGTCCCGGTCGGCGGCCACGGCGGTGACGGTGGCGCCGGTGACCGTCTCGATACCCATGCGGCACATCGCCTCGTGCACCAGCCGGCCCATGTCGGGGTCGAGTGTGGTCATCGGCTGCTCGGCCCGGTCCAGCACCGTGACCCGGTAGCCGCGGCGGATCAGCGCCTCGGCCATCTCCACGCCGATGTAGCCGGCGCCGATGACGACCGCGCGCCGCGGGGCGTCCGCCGGGCGCGCCGTCTCGGTCTTCTCCAGGTCGTCCAGCAGGGCCCGGCCGTCGTCCAGGGTCTGCACCCCGTGGACGCCCGGCGCGTCGATGCCCGGCAGCGGTGGCCGCAGCGGGCGGGCGCCGGTGGCAAGGACCAGGTGGTCGAAGCCCAGCCAGGTCTCGGAGGCCGGGTCGCTCCCGCGGACGCGGACCCGGCCGCGGTCCGGGTCGAGTTCGGTGACCTCGGTGTGCAGGCGCAGCTCGATGTCCCGTTCGCGGTGCTGTTCGGGGGTGCGCGCGATCAGGTCGCCGGCGTCGGTGACATCGCCGCCGATCCAGTAGGGGATGCCGCACGCGGAGTAGGAGGTGTGGCCACCGCGTTCGAGGGCGACGATCTCCAGATCCCCGGCCCCTTTGAGCCTGCGCGCCTGGGAGGCGGCCGACATGCCCGCCGCGTTCGCCCCGATGACCACCATGCGCTGTGCGGCCGCCATGCCGTGTCCTCCCTCCACTGTGCCGGGCGTCCCCCGGCCCCGGCTCTCGTATGCCCCGCCTCCCGCCGCGGCACCGCCGCCATCCGTGGACCGTGCCGGACGCGGCCCCGGTACTCCGGCGCTCAGGCCGGGCAGGGGCGCCCCGCCCGGGACATACGGCCGTGGGCACGCCGGTCGCGCGAGGCCATCGCATAAGGTCGGTGAATGGCGAAGTACTTCGATGTGCACCCCGAGAACCCCCAGCAGCGCACCATCGACAACGTGGTCGACAGTATCCGCTCCGGCGCGCTCGTCGCGTATCCGACGGACTCCTGTTTCGCGCTGGGCTGCCAGTTGGGCAACCGTGACGGCATCACCCGGATCCGGTCGATCCGGAACCTCGACAACCGTCACCACTTCACGCTGGTGTGCCAGAACTTCGCGCAGCTCAGTCAGTTCGTGCGCGTCGACAACAACGTGTTCCGGGCGATCAAGGCGGCCACGCCCGGAAGCTACACCTTCATCCTGCCCGCGACGAAGGAGGTACCGCGTCAGCTGATGCACCCGAAGAAGCGGACGGTCGGAGTCCGCATCCCCGACCATGTCGTCACCCAGGCCCTGCTCGCCGAGCTGGGCGAGCCGCTGCTGTCCAGCACGCTGCTGCTGCCCGGGGAGGAGGAGCCGATGACACAGGGCTGGGAGATCAAGGAACGGCTCGACCACGTGGTGGACGCCGTGGTCGACTCCGGTGACTGCGGCACCGAGCCGACCACGGTCGTCGACTTCTCCGGGGGCGAGGCGGAGATCGTCCGCCGGGGAGCGGGCGACGTCACGCGGTTCGAGTGACGTCGCGCCGAGGGGGCGGAGGTGCGGCGTCGCCCGCGTCCGTCCGGATCAGTCCACGATCACCATGTTGCGCGGCACCTCCGCGGACCGGGTGAGCGAGCTGCCGAAGTTGTCCTCGACCTCGGCCTTCTCCGCCGCGTTGGGGTAGGGATTGGTGCACGCGGTCCCGGCGCTGGAGCCGGACATCAGGCTTGAGCAGGGGCCGGGCTTGCGGTCCGGCAGGCCCAGGATGTGGCCGAGTTCGTGAGAGGAGATCCGGACCGTGTCATAGCCCTGGTCGACGGCCTGCCGGCCCATGTAGACGACTCCGCGGCCCAGTGCGGTGGTCATGGCGCGGGGCCAGCCGTTGTCCGCCAGGATCCGTATGTCGGCGCGCTGCCCGGCTCTGGCCGGCCGCAGCTCGACGCCCTCGACACTCTCGTTCCAGATCGCCGCGCCCCGGTCGACCGCGGCCCTGAACTCGGCGGACGCGCTCGCGTCATAGGTCACGACGCGGGGGGCGAGGGCACGGTCGCCGACGGGGACGGGGGCGGCCGCGGCCTGCCCGCCCATCAGGGCGAAGGTCGCCGCCAGGACGGCGGCGAGAACACGTGCGAGCACACGGGGGTGCATGGTCGGCCTCCTCGTGGGGGAAAGGTGGACGTGCGCATGACATGCTCCAGGCTCACTGCCCACCGGAAACGGAAGCCAATCCGTCAATCGGCACGGCCGGCCACCGGCGGCAGCGGCGGCGGCGGCGATCGGCGCGGCGGAAGGGAAGAAGGGGCGAAAGGCGGCGGGTGGCGGCGGCCCGGTCTGTGAGGATGGGCGGGCGGCGCACGGAGCGTCAGGTCCGTCGGGCCGTGGCCGTGCCGCGCGTGCACGCCTCCCCCACCACCGCCGACCCCGAAGAAGGGCCTCGATGAAGATCGGTTTCGCTCTGCCGCAGTTCCACCACCAGGCGTACGGCATCGCACGGACCGCGGAGTTCGCGCGGGAGGTCGAACGGGCCGGGGCCGCCAGCCTCTGGGTGGGAGACCGCAACCTGGCCGCCGTGCGTCCCCGGATCGGCTACGGCGGCCAGGGCACGACCATCCCCGCCGAACTGAACCCCGCCGCCGACCCGTTCGTGCTCCTGGGCATAGCCGCGGGCGCCACCGAGCGCGTCCTGCTCGGTTCCCACGTGCTCGTCGCGCCGCTCTACCCGCCCGTTCAGCTCGCCCGTGCGCTGACCAGCATCGACCTGGTCAGCGGTGGCCGGCTGCTGCCCGGCTTCGGCGTCGGCTGGTCGCCCGAGGAGTACCAGGCCGCGGGACTGGACTTCGGCACACGCGGCGCCCGGATGAACGAGCTGCTCGACGCGCTGGAGGCCGTCTGGACCACCGATCCGGCCGAGTACCACGGCAAGCTCCTGTCGGTCCCCCTGCACCACGCGCCCCTCAAGCCCGCCCGGCGCCCGCGTCCGCCCTTCTACCTCGGTGCCCTGTCCGAGCGGGCGCTGCGCCGCGTCGCCGAGCGCGGCGACGGATGGCTGCCCCTGTGCACGGTGCCCAGCTGGGTGGACACCGACGGCCTCGTGGCGCACCGCGCGCTCATCGACCGCTGGGCCCGGGAGGCGGACCGCGACCCGTCCGCCATCGACACCGTCCTGCGCGTCAACATCGACGCAGGCACTGCGCCCGGCCGGGTCGCCGACGCCATCAGGACCGTCCACGAACGCACCGGCATCGACCACGTCATGGTGGACACCACCTACGCCGTCGAGAGTGTCGACGAGGCCATGGAGCACGCGGTGGAGATGATCGGCCTGGTGGCCCGGGGCTGATCGGCAGACCGGTCCGGACGGCCGTCGCAGGCCGCCCGGACCGGCCCCGGGCACCCGGGTCGGGGCCGGCCGGGTGCCCGGACCTTCCACCCGGCCCGGAGGACCTGCCGGGCCCGGGACGCGGCCACACGGCCGGTGCGCGGAGGGCCACAGCACGCCCCGCGTCCTTTCCCGGACGCCACGACGGGGCCGGGGCCGTGGTGACCGGCCCCGGAAATCCGGTGCCTGACGGGCCGTCCACAAGGGGCGACAAGGCCGGTGACCTGCCCGGACGATCCGAGTGATCAGTTGTGCGGGCAACCGCGCACATGCCCCACCGGTCATGACTAGTATGACGACATCAACGGTGTGAGCGAGCAACGCCCGTTCTCCAGAAGAACTTTGAGGCGTTGCGCGTCTTCCGACCCACATCACTCACCCCACACAGCCACAGGGAATGCGCGATGTCACAGCCCGCCGCCCCCAGCCCGCACCGAGCGCCCGGGGGGCGTCTGCCCCTTACCGTGTCCGTCATCTGCCTGGCCGTGCTCGCGGCAGCCGGCGGCGCCGTCACCGCGGCGGCCCCGGACGGCGCACGTTCCTGGGTGCTGGGCACCGCGGCCGCCGCCGGCCTGGTCACCGCGGTGGCCGTCCTCGTCACCGTGCTGGCGGTGCGGAGACTGCGCGCCTCCTCGGCCACGGCGTCCGGTGAGGTCGACGCCCTGCGGCAGCAGGTGGACCGGACCTCGGCACAGGCCGCACACCTGGTCAACGTCAGCCTGCCGGCCGTCGCCAACCGCCTGCGGGCCGGGGCGCGCGCCGAGGAGGCGCTGGCGGCGGTACCCGCCCCGGACGGCGTCCAGTTGCGGCAGGTGCTCCGCGTCTTCGCCGAGGAGGTGGCCGCCGGCGTCGGACAGCGGCAGGCCGCGCAGGCGGAGCGCGACGAGGTCGTACGGCAGGCCTCGTATCTGGCGGAGGGCGTCGGCCACCTCGTCGCGAAGACCCTCCCGGAGGCCTTCGAGCGGCTGCGCACGGGTGCCTCGGCCGACACGGTCCTGGCGGACCTGCCGCGTCCGGCCGGGGAGCGGCTGGGCGCGCTGACGGACTTCGTGGTCCGGGAGTACGCGACCAGTGAACGGCGGTCCGCCGCCGCCCGGGTGGCCGGCGCCAAGGCGCTCAGCCGGGTGCAGGCGGCGGCCGTGAGCATGCTGGCGGACCTGCGCGAGATGCAGGAACGCCACGGCGAGGAGGTGCTCGGCGACCTGCTCAGGCTCGACCACAGCACCTCGCAGATCGGTCTGCTCACCGACCGGCTCGCCCTGCTGATGGGCGGACGGGCCAGCCGGGCCTGGAACAAGCCGATCGTGATGGAGAACATCCTGCGCGGCTCGGTGGGGCGGATCGCCGCCTACCGGCGGGTCCGCATGCACTGCGCCAGCGGCGCGGCGATCGCCGGTTTCGCCGCCGAGGGCGTGATGCACCTGCTCGCGGAGCTCATCGACAACGCGGCGAACTTCTCCCCGCCCATCGACGAGGTCAACGTGTACGTCGAGGAGCGCACCGCGGGCATCGTGGTGACCATCGAGGACAGCGGGCTGCGCATGTCGGACGCGGCGATGCGCCGCGCGGAGGAGTCCGTGTCCGGCAGGTCCACCGACCTGGCCTCCCTGCAGGGCACCCGGCTGGGGCTGGCCATCGTGGGCCTGCTGGCCGACAAGTACGACATCTCCGTGAGCTACCGGCCGTCCTCCCGGGGCGGCACCGGTGTCGTGGTACTGCTGCCGCCGCACCTGCTGGCACAGCAGCGCGTGGAGGCCCCCGCCTCGGCCGCCTTCCCGGCCTCCCCGGCGCCGCGGGAGACCGCCGCCATGCCGGCCGAGTCGGCCGCGCCGGCCGTCTCCGCCCCGGCCGACGCGGCCGGCGAGACCACCCACGGGCTGCCGGTGCGGCCCCGGGGCCGCACCATGGCCCGCGCGGACCGCGTCCGCGAGAGAGCCGCCGAGGCCGACGCCGCCCGGGAGCGGGAGCGCCCCGCCAGGGACGCCGGAGCGCGCTTCGGGGCGTTCCACCGGGCCAGACGTCCCGAGCCGGGTTCCAGAACCGACTCCGGCACCGGGACCGGCTCCGAGCAGGACTCCGAGTAGACGCGCGTCCGCGCCTTCTCCGGGACGCCCCCACCGCGGCGGGCACCCTTCCCCTCCCCCTTTTCGCAAGACCGTGAGATTGGAGGCACGGGCCGAGTGACAGGCCGGACGGTCCGAACTCGCCCGATGCAGATCATGGAGACCACCGACAACAGCCTGACCTGGTTTCTCGAGAGCCTGCTGCAGCGCACTCCCGGGACACGACACGCCCTGGTGCTCTCCCGCGACGGCCTCAAACTGTGCTGGACCGGCAGCCTCTCCCTGGACCAGGCGGACCAGCTCTCGGCCATCTCCTCCGGCATGCAGGCCCTGGCCCAGGGCGCCTCGGTGGAGTTCGGCGACGGGACCGGGGGCGTACGGCACTCGATGACGGAGTTCCACGGCGGCCTGCTGTTCATCGTCGAGGCCGGCCAGGGAGCCCATCTGGCCGTCGTGGCCGACGACACCGCGGACCCGGGAGTGGTGGGCCACCACATGGACGAGGCGGTCGAGCAGATCGGCGACCATCTGCGCGCGGAGCCCCGCAAGCCGACCCAGGACGGTGTCCCGTCATGATCCGCAAACCCGTCGACACCGGGGACCCCCACCGGCTCTACACCGTCACCGGCGGGCGCAGCCACGCCGGTGACGTCCGGCTGGACCTGGTCACGCTCATCGTCAGCGAGTGCCGGCCGACGGAGGGCATGCAGTCCGAGCACACCCGGATCCTGGAACTGTGCCGCCACCCCACCGCGGTGGTCGAGATCGCCGCGGACCTGCAACTGCCCATCACCGTGGTGAAGATCCTGCTCGGCGATCTGCTCACCGCCGGGCGCATCACCGCGCGGAACCCGCGCCCGGCCGCGGAGCACGGCGACACGCCCGACTCCGCCCTGTTGAAGGAGGTGCTCATTGGACTCCGCAACCTCTGAGGTCCCGGCGGCCCGCACACCGCTCGCGGACGCCGCCGAGACCGGACTGAAGATCGTCGTCGTGGGAGGGTTCGGCGTCGGCAAGACGACGCTGGTGCGGTCCGTCAGCGAGATCCGGCCCCTGAACACCGAGGAGGTCATGACCCAGGCCGGTGCCGGGGTGGACGACACCGCGGGACTGAGGGGCAAGAACACCACCACGGTCGCCTTCGACTTCGGCCGTATCAGCCTGAACGAGCGCACGGTGCTGTACATGTTCGGGGCGCCCGGGCAGGAGCGCTTCTGGTTCCTGTGGGACCGGCTGTTCTCCGGAACGCTCGGCGCGGTGGTGCTGGTCGACACCCGGCGGATGGCCGACTCCTGGTACGCCATCGACCGGCTGGAGCACCACCGGACCCCGTTCGTGGTGGCGGTCAACCGGTTCGACGACGACACCGCGCGCTTCTCGCTCGCGGAGATCCGCCAGGCACTGGACCTGTCGGAGGACATCCCCCTGGTCGACTGCGACGCCCGGGTCCGCGAGTCGGGCAAGAACGTGCTGATCACCCTCGTCGACCACCTCTACCAGCAGGCGCTGGCACGGGAGCTGACCCCATGACCGACACCTCCGTCCCGAACCACGCGCCGGACGGCGCCGCGGGACCGGCCTGCCCCGCGGCGCACCCCGACGCCGTGGCCCTGAGCGGTCTGCAGTACCAGCAGACGCCCTTCGAGCTGTACCGGGAGCTGCGCCGGAAGCACGGCGCGGTCGCCCCCGTGCTGCTGGACGGCGGCATCCCCGCCTGGCTGGCGCTGGGCTACGCCGAGGTCTCCTACGTCACCAGCCATGACGAGTTGTTCGCGCGCGACTCGCGGCGCTGGAACCAGTGGCCCAACATCCCCGCCGACTGGCCGCTGCTGCCGTACGTCGGCTACCAGCCGTCCGTGCTGTTCACCGAGGGCGCCGAGCACCAGCGCCGGGCGGGCGTCATCAGCGACGCACTGGAGGGGGTCGACCAGCTGGAGCTGTCCCAGCACTGCCAGCGGATCGCCGACCAGCTGGTCGACCGGTTCGCCGGCAGCGGGCAGGCGGAGCTGATGTCCTCCTACGCCCACGCCCTGCCGATGCGCGCGGCGGTCCAGATGTGCGGCATGCCGCTCGACGGCGCCGACACCGAGGCCCTGGTGGAGGACCTGCGGATGTCCCTGGACGCCGCAGAGGGCGACGACCCGGTCGCCGCCTACGTCCGTGTCCAGGAGCGCATCCAGCAGCTGGTGGCGGACAAGCGCCGCTCCCCCGGCCCGGACGTCACCTCCCGCATGATCGCCAGTCCGGCGGGGCTGGCGGACGAGGAGATCGTCCAGGACCTGATCTCCGTCATCGCCGCCGCGCAGCAGCCGACCGGCAACTGGATCGGCAACACCCTGCGGCTGCTGCTCACCGACGACCGGTTCGCCCTCAACGTCTCCGGGGGCCGGGTGAGCGTGGGCCAGGCCCTCAACGAGGTGCTGTGGCTGGACACCCCCACCCAGAACTTCATCGGCCGCTGGGCGGTGCGCGACATCCAGCTCGGCGGCCGTCAGATCAGGGCCGGCGACTGCGTGGTGCTGGGGCTGGCCGCGGCCAACACCGATCCGCAGATCTGGCCCGAGGGGCATGTCGGCGCCCAGGTCAACTCGGCCCATCTGAGTTTCAGCAACGGCGAGCACCGCTGCCCCTTCCCCGCGCCCCAGCTCGCCGACGTCATCGCCCGCACCGCCGTGGAGACACTGCTGGAGCGGCTGCCGGACATCGTGCTGGCCGTGGAGCCCGAGGAGCTGGCCTGGCGGCCCTCGATCTGGATGCGGGGCCTGACCGCCCTGCCGGTCGCCTTCACCCCGGTGGTGCAGTGACCGCCGTCTTGGTCACTGTCGCCGCGGGACCGCGGTCCCGCGGCGACAGCTTCCGGCCGGTGTCCGGCCGGCGCCCGGTCAGCCGGCGGGGGTGAACGTCACCCGCACGGCCTTCGGCCCGCGGGTGAAGACGCCGTCCTCGACGAACTCGGCACCGTCGGCCGGCCGTACGTCGGGCATGGCGTCCAGCAGCTGGTTGACGCCGACCTCCACCTCGGTCTTGGCCAGCAGCGCGCCGACGCAGAAATGCCGCCCCAGGGCGAAGGCCAGGTGGTTGGCCGCGGCGGAGAACGCGGTGGTGGTGTTCAGGTCGTCCCGGAAGATGTCGAAGGTGTCCGGGTCGCGGTAGCGGTCGGGGTCGCGGTTGGCGGCCCCGATCAGGCAGGTGACGGTCGCCCCGGCGGGGATGGTGCCGCCGCTGACGGTCACCTCCCGCGCCGTCTGCCGCATGATCATGTGGACCGGCGGTGTGTAGCGCAGGGTCTCGGCGAACGCCCGGTCGATCAGCGAGCGGTCGGCCCGTACGGCGGCCAGCTGGTCGGGGTGGGCCAGCAGGTTGGCGAACAGGGCGGCGATGGCCTTGTCGGTGGTCTCACCGCCGGCGGCCAGCAGCAGACTGCAGAACGCCTTGATGTCCTCGTCGCTCATCCGCACGCCGTCGACCTCGGCGGCGCACAGCGTGGACAGCAGGTCGTCCCCCAGGTTCTCCCGGCGCTGCCGGATGATCGGGATCATGTACTCGGCGAACTCCACCCTGGTCCGCTCGCCGTCCGCCGCCACCTCCGGGTCGCCGGAGAGGTTGCCGAGGAAGGCGATCACCGAGGTGTACCAGCGGTGGAACCTGTCGTGGTCGGCCTTGTCCAGCCCGAGCATGTCGGCGATGACGTTCACCGGGAAGCGGGTGGCGAAGGCGTCGACCAGGTCCACCGAGCCGGTGTGGCGGAAGCCGTCGATCAGCTCGCGTGCGTTGCGCTCGATCACCGGGAGGAACTTCTCCCGCAGGTCGCTGCCCCGGAAGGCGGGTGCCACCAGCGCCCGGCGCACCGCGTGCTCGCGTCCGCTCAGCTGCAGAATCGTCTTTCCGTGGACCGGCTCGATCTGCCACTCGTAGTTGTCGGTGGTGTAGGTCGCGCCGTCCTTGAAGGCCGTCGCCACGTCCTCGTAGCGGGAGATGATGTAGCTGCGGGTCGCCTCGTGCCAGATGAGCGGCGCGTCCTTCCGCATCACCCGGTAGGCGGTGTAGGGATCGGCAGCGAATTCGGACGAGAGTATGTCGGGTATCTGCTGCGCGGTGGTCAAGGCGGGACTCCTCGATCAGGTGACAGGCCGTGGACACAGAGTATTGATCTTCGGCCGAGGAGAACAGACTTGCCAAAACCGTTCAGTTGTGTCTCACACCTTTTCAACTGGTACGGCAGCGGGCGGAGTTGAGATCCGGGGCGGTACGGCCCGCCCGCGGCCCGCCCGTCGCGGATTCACGGCAGATCCGCGGCGGGCCGCGCCATGACGTGCCGGAACGGTGCGGACCGGCTTCCGCCGCACAGCCAACCCCCGACTGGCACAGCCGGTACCTACTAGGTACCATGCGGAGTATGCCGTCGCTGAACATCACCTTCACCGAGGAAGAGCTGGAGGCGGTCCGCGCCGCCGCCGCCGCCGAGGGAAAGTCCCTCAAGCAGTACGTCCACGACCTGCCGCTGCGCGAGAAACAGCGTCTGCAGTTCGTCGGCTACGCGCTCACCTGGGGCGACGAGCACCGGACGGAGTTCGACGAGGCGTTCCCCGACGAGGTCCCGCCGGTCCGCCACGGCGGCCGGGAAGCCGAAGCCGCCTGATGCCCCCGCTGTACGTCGATGTCTCCTGGCTGCTGGACGTCCAGGAGAAGGCCGTCCCCGAGGACCTGTCGGTGGCCGACTACTCCGCGCTGGTCGCGGCCGTCGCCCGCCACCGCACCCGCATCCCCCATCCGGACGCCACCGACCCCGACCCGGCCTGGCGCGCGGCCTCCCTGCTGCACACCCTGGTGCGGCTGGAGCCCCTGCCCTACCGCAACAGCCTGTACGCCTGCCAGGCCGCGGTCGCCTACATGCACGCCTGCGGCGAGGGGATCGACCCTCCGTACGGAGCGCTGGTGGAACTCGTCCGCGACATCCGGGACCGCAAGGCGAGCGTCTACCGGGTCGCCGACCGCATACGCGCCTGGCGGCTGTGACCGGGCGGGGCGACCGCACGGCACCGGCGGAAGGCCGCCAACGGGCCCGGCCGCCCGGGAACGGCCGAACAGAAGGCCGCCGCCAGGTGAACCAGGGGATTCGATCACGGCACCCGAAGCAGCCCTCCGGAAAACTTTCCGTCACTCGTTGAGCATTAACTGACTCCTGTCTGTTGTGGACTGTCGTCCGCCCGCCGCACCGCCCGGAGAAACCGGCCGGTGGTTCTCCCGGTGCGGACGGCAGGGCCACCGAGGAGCGGCGGAGGTGTCATGGTCAGGGCCGTGGTCAGCGGGGAGAGGACGTGATCGGCCGGTGAACGACACCGGGAAGTCCCCGACACCGATCGAGCAGCGGATCGACGAGGCCCGCGCCGAGCTGGAGGCCGTACGGCAGGCCGTCGCCCGCACGGAGGGCGAACTGCGCGAGGCGTCGGTGACCATGCGGTCCCCGGACGGGGCCGTGGAGGTCACCGTCGGCGCTCAGGGCGAGCTGACACGGCTGCGTTTCCCGAACGACAGGTACCGGAGCATGTCCGCCGACCGGCTCGCGGCCTCCGTCCTGGAGACCGCGAACCGGGGACGCGCGGCGATGGCGCAGCGGGTGATCTCGGCCTTCGAGCCCCTCACCCGGCCCGCCGGAGACGTTCCCGGGTTCCGCGGCATCGACGTCGACTGGGAGCGGCTGTTCGGCCCGGCCCTGAGCGGCGTCCACCCTTCCGGACCCGGCCGGTCGCCCGGCGACCGGCTGCGGGACGAGATCTACGAGGACACCGACGACGACGGGGCGGACTACCGCCGGGCACAGGGAGGTGACCGGGGATGAGCACGGCCTTCTCCGCGGACACCATCGGGCTGCGGCACAGCGTCGAGGAGATGCGACGGCTTCCCGGCATGGCGAGGACACTCGTGACGGACTTCCTCGACCGTGAGGGCCGGTACACCGAGTGGCCCGGCTGGACGGACGACTACGCACTGAAGGTGCGCCCGGCCTACGAGCGCGACAACCAGCGCTGCGTGGACTTCGGCGACGCCCTGCACGACGCCCTGGACGCGCTGGTGTCGGCCACGCTGGCGAACCTGGACGCCATCGAGAAGGCGCGCAACGACTCACTCGACACGATCGCGGACCACTCGTGGCGGACCGCCGGAGCGTCCGGCGACGACGGGGAGAGCGGCAGGCGCTGAGTGCGGGAGATCAACTTCCCCGACGAGGTCTCCACGATGCTCTACGTCCTGCTCGGCGAGAAGCCGCTGCAGGCGCGGGAGAACCTGGCGTACGACAGCCGTGAGCTGTACCTCGCCTACGGACAGCGGCTGCGTGCGCTGCGGGAGGCCGTCCGGTCGTCGATCGAACGCGCGGGGACCGATCTCCCGCCCGCGGTGGCCGACCGGTACGTCAAGGGCCTCTCCCTGCTGGTCGACGACAACGGCGTCGACCACCTCCAGCGGATGATCGACAGCATGGACGACCTGGCCAGGGGCCAGGTCGACCGGTCGATGGGCATCCAGGCGTCGAAGTGGGAGATCATCGCCGAGATCACCATGCTCCTCATCGAGCTGGCGCTCTACGCGGCCCTGGCATACTTCACGGGCGGTACCTCCCTGACCCAGATGGCGCTGGCCAGGGCAAGGAGCCGGCTGGCCGTCCTGATCATCATCGACCGGCTGATCCGGCTCTCCCAGCTCGGGCCCACCCTCGGCGGAGCACTGGAGGAGGGCCTCCAGACGCTCGCGGTCAGGCTGGCGCAGATCAGTCTCAACCCGTCGGGCCGCAGACCGGACGGGGTCGACTGGGGGGACGTCGGCAAGGCGATGGCCTTCGGCGCCCTGGCGGCCGGCTTCGAGTCCGTTCTCCGGGGCGGCGCCGACCGCGTACGCAACTGGACCAGGAACATCTCCGACTCCCTGGGCATCCCCGGACTCGGGAAGGTTCCCGATTTCGAGAAGCCCCCCGGCCTCGGGAAATCCACCGGTGACGGCGGCGGAAAGTTCCCCCACACCCGGAACGCACTCGACCACGGCTTCGGCATACCGGAGGTCTTCGTGGTGTCCGCCCTCTCCGAGACCGCGGCCGAGGTCCTGGTGAACTGGGCTTTCGACGGCAAGCTGGAGTGGAGCTGGGACACCTTCGCCGGTGCGGGCGCGGCGGGTGTCACCACCACGGCCGCGATGTCCCTGGCCTCGGACGCGGGGCTCGGGCTCCGCGAACTGTCGCTCGGAACGGACCGGTTCGACGGCGTCGGCGACCCGCCTCCCTCGTACGGTGCGGCGGTCGACGGCACCTCCGGTACGCGGGAGGGAGAGGGGGAGGGTGCCTCCGACGTCTCCCCGGGCACCCTCGCCGGCGGCACCGCGTACAGTGCCCGGCCGGCGCCCCCCGGTCCTCCCCCGTACCCGGCCCCGTCCCGCGGCGGTGCCGGCCCCCGCCCGCCGGCCGCGGCGGCACCCGTGACGAACCCGTCGCCGTCGTACGGTCCCGGCACGGTCCACGGGGGCGGGGACCGGTACGTGCCCGCCCCCGGACAGTCCCCGGAGGGCACGGCACCGCTCACCACGCCGCCCGCCACGGTGTCCGGCGCGGCACCGTACCCCTCTCCGGCCACGAACGTCCCGTCGTCTTCCGCCGCCGACCACCCCGGCACCCGGAGTCCCGGAGGACTTCCCGGCACGAGCACAGGAGCGGACACGGGCACGGTTCCGCTGCCGGGCTCCGCGGCTCCCGGAACCGCACCGGGCTCCCCCGCGGGGCCCGGGCCGCTCTCCTCCCCGCCCGCTGCCGAAGCCGGTGACACCCTCCCCCGGGACGCCGGCCCCGGCCACGACGCGGCACCGGACTCCGCGCCGGAGAGTGCGGCGCCGCGCCCCTCCGGCCCCGTCGGCTCCCCCGATCCCGCCTGGGAGGCCGCGCGCGCCGCCGCGCCTTCCGTCACCCGCTCGCACACCTGGGTGGACCCCGTCTCCGCACCCCCCGACCCCGAACGGCCGGGGAGGACCACCCAGTACGCGGTGCACTCCAAGTTCGACGCACGCCGCTTCGAACACGGTGGCGAGTGGGTCACCGATCTCACCGTCCAGGTCGGCTCCCGTGACCCGGCCGGCCTCCCGGAGCCCGTCTGGGACAAGCTCCGGGCCGGTGTCGAGGAGCTCCTCAACGCGCCGGGGTACCGGCTGCCGAACGGGGACCGGCTCCACATCAGCGTCGAACAGGTCGCCCATGACCCGCACCCCCACGGGCTCAACGTCGGCGTGGTCGGGCCCGACCAGCAGATGACCCGGGTCCAGTGGCACGCCGACGCCGAGGCCGTCGACTACGTCCACGAGCTGCTGCACCAGCTCGGCCTGCGGGACGAGGCGGGCCACTGGACCGCCCCGCAGCGCCCCGACATCACCGGCACCCTGCTCGGCGACTACACCCGCCCCGCTCCCGACGGGCTGCCCCAGAACGGTCTGCGCGACCGCCACCTCAGCCTCCTGGCCGCTCTCATCGGCGACCTCGGCACCGGCGCCGGTACCGGCGGCACCGCACCGTCCGGCACCGCGCCCGCCCGGCCCGCAGCCGCGGCGACCGCCGGCGGACCGTTCGGCGCGGAGCCCCACGCGCCCCGGGGGTCCCGCCCCGCCACACCCGCCAGTGAGCCGAACGCTCCCGCGCCGTCCTCCACCACCTCCCGGCCGCAGACCTCCTCGGCGGCCTCCGCACCGGCTTCCGCTCCACCCCCCGGACCGGCTTCCGCACCCCCCGTCGTCACGACCTCCTCGGCTGCTCCCGTACCACCTCCCGCACCACCCCCCACCCCGGCCTCCACGACGTCCGCCGAACCGGCTCCGGCCCCGCCCTCCGCAACACCCGACGAACCAACAGCCGAACCCACCGACCCGGACCCGCAGCCGGCAGTCGAAGCACCCGCCCCCCTGGCGGGCAGGGCCTTCCCGCCACCTGCCGGAAAGGAGTGGCTCACCACCGCCCTGGACCGGGACCGGCCTCCCGTGCTCGTTCCGGACGCCCCCGAACCGGACGGCGGCGGCTCCTCCACGGTCTTCCCGGACGGGAGCGTCGTCCCCGCGCACATCGACGACCTGCGGTCACTGCTGGGCGAGGTCCCTCCCGGTGTCGCCGCCGAGGCGCTGGTCAGCTTCGGCCACGGCGACATCGCCCTGCGTGGTCCCGAGCTGATGCTGGCGGAGATCACCCGCCTCCTGCGGGACAACCCCGCCATCGCTCCCGCCGCCCCGGCCTCCCCGGCGCCGAAGGGCATCGGCCCGGGCTCCGCGGGCGTACGGGCACTGCTGCGCGCCTACCGGTCCCTGAGCGGCCGTCCCGGGCCTCCGGAGGGGGACCCCGGGGCCCCGCCCGTCTCCCCGGAATCGACCGACCTGATCGCCGACATCTCGCACGCCCTGCGGCACGAACCGCGGAGCCTGCTGGGTGAGGGACGCTCCTTCCCCTACACCGACCTCCGGGGCGCCCCCGCGGTCCTGCACATCACGGCGGTCCACCACCGCGACAGATGGCAGCGGTTCGACGACGGCTACGGCTCCGGGGTCAAGGTCGACACCATGCAGCGGTCCGTGGTCACCGGCGGGCAGAGCAAGAACACGCAGTCCTCCGCCCCGCTGGGGCTCGCCGTCCCCATAGGCCCGATGAGTACCGCGGCGTTCGGCGGATACGGCCGGGTGGCGCCGCGCGCCGCCTTCGTCCGCAAGGCCGGCTACGGCCAGACCGACCAGGGCACCGGCCAGACGGAGACGCGCGCCCTCGACGGCTCGCACGTCCATCTGACGGACGTTCACCTGCGGATCACCGTGACCGGCGTGGGCGGCCGGACCATGCCGCCGGACGCCGGGGAGCGGGCGGCCGCGACGGTCTTCGGATTCACGGTGCGCGACGGCCTGTCCGCACGGCTGCCGGACAGCGCGACCCGGCCGCCGGCGCCCCTGGCCGCCCGGATACCCCGGTCGATGGCACTCGGCGGCGCCTCGACCTACCGGCTGGTGCGGCCCGAGGACTTCGGACCCGTGTCCCACATCCTCACCCGGGCGGCCGCCGAGGCCGACGTGAAGCCGGGCAGTGACGCCTACCGCGAGCTGAGCGCGTTCTTCAACACCGGCAGCTTCCACCGGCACGCCCGTGCGGCGGCCAACGGCCGGATCATCACTCCCCCGCTGTTCGCGGACGACGGCACACCCCTGGGTGCCTTCGTCGTGGACATCGTGCCCACCCGGGCGGCCCTGGTCTCCAGCACGGCGGACGCCGAGACGCGGGACATCAGCGTCTCCACGGTGCGCAACGAGCGCAGTCTGGCGCACACCACGGTCCTGGGCCTGGAGCTGGCCGCGGGCCCGGCGTTCAACTTCTTCGACTCGGGCCCGCTCGACGTGCGGTTCCAGTTCGGCGGCGCGGCCCGCTACCTGGTCTCGTGGACGCGTGCCAGGGGCCTGGGCGGCTCCGGGGCGACCAGGACGGCGGGACAGGTGAAGGGCGGGAACACGGCTCTGTACCTGGTGAAGAAGGACGTGTTCGTGTCGCGGACCGGCACGGGGGGCCGGCCGTGGCGGTTCCAGACCTGGGGTCTGGACCGCATGACGCACACCGAGGCCCGCCGGCTCGCCGGCTGGGACGACGGCACGGCGTTCGCGTCGGCCAACGGCGCTCCCGAGCCGTTCGCGCCCGCGTATCTGACCGCGGACCGGCCGCGCACCCTGGGCATGCACCGGGTGGAGGAGTTCACCCATCCCGACGGACGGCTGCGCCACGGCGACGTGCCGGGGACCGCTCCCGGCACCACCCTGCTGGACGCCTTCGCCGACGATGTGATCCGGACCGTCGCGCAGGTGTATCCGCGCCTGGTCGCCCCGCTCGCCGAGCTGTCACCGCCGCCGGGCCGCCGCGGGCAGCTCGCCGCCTTCTTCCGGGGCGAGCGGTCGCTGCCGTCCCGGCCCGGCCTCCCGCAGTGGCGCGACCGCGCCGAGTACGAGGCGGCGGTGTTCAACACCCGGCAGATCCTGGCCCTGGTCTCGGACACGCACCTGCGGGCCGCGCTGGAGGCGCTGACGACCACCGGCATCCTCATCCCCCTGTACGAGACGGGGAGGCTGGGCCAGGCCCACCGCTACGTCCGGATCCGCGG
The DNA here is from genome assembly GCF_002794255.1 of Streptomyces carminius. Taxonomy (GTDB): domain Bacteria; phylum Actinomycetota; class Actinomycetes; order Streptomycetales; family Streptomycetaceae; genus Streptomyces; species Streptomyces carminius. The sequence goes on along the minus strand of NZ_PGGW01000020.1, from coordinate 17,842 downwards.
CGAGCTGACGCGGCGGCGCTTCCGCGGCGTCCAGGACGACTTCCGGCACCGGTTCAGCTCCGTGGGCGCCGAGCGGCTGGACGCGCAGGCCGGCGCGAAACGCGTCGGGGAGGCGGCCCTGGAGGGCGCACTGTCCCTGCGCGACCCGGCGAAGGACGACATCGGCGCCCCGCACAACTCGGGCACCCTCTCCCTGGGTGTACGGGAGGGGTGGCAGAGCGACACCGAGCTGTCCTTCGGTCTGACCGCCACCAACGAGCCGATGGCGGTGAGCGGCGACCGGGCCCATCTGTACTCCTACGAGCTGTCGCTCACCGCCGAGCACGGCGGCTACTGGCGGTTCCGCGGCCTGGTCCGGGGCATCGCCACCCTCGGCCTGCTGGGTACGGGGCCGTTCGTGTTCAGCCGTCCGGGAAGTCCGCTCATCGGCACCGGTTCCGACGGCCGGCCGGTCGGCGGCGGACCGCGGACCGGACGGGTGCTGATCAGCGTCCCCGCCGTGCACGCGCCGGTCACCGATCCGCACGCCGAAGGGGCCCGCAACCCGTACGCGCCGGCCGCCGAGCCGCCGTCGACGGCGCTCGTCCGGCCCGAGCGGGCCCTGGCCCTGGCCATGGGCGACCTGTCGGACGCGGACGGCCCGGACGCCCTGGCCGACCCGGACGACCCGGCCGGCCTCGTGGAGGGCACGGGCCCGGCGGCGCCCGAGGGGGCCGTCCCCCTGACCGGGACCGGCCGGCGGCTGTTCCGGGAGTTGCGGAGGCATCCCTTCGTCACCGTGGGCGTGCTGGCCGCCCCCGAGCTCCTGGCGAGCGTCGACGACCTGCTCCGGAGCGCCCCGGGCGGGTCCTGGCAGCTGACGGAGGAGGGCGCGCCCGTCCGGTCGGCGATCCTGCGGGCGTTCCAGCCGCAGCTGCTGACGTCGAACTTCGACCAGAGTTCCGGCCCGCTGGGCTGGAGCGCCGCCGGGCTGCTGGCCAAGGGGCCGTACCTGTCGGTGTGGGCGACGTTCCGCCAGCTGACGACGGTGTCCGGCATCCAGGCCCTGACCCCGTCGGTGCCGATGGACAGCGAGATGATCATCGGCGGCGCCGGTCAGACGGCGGGGAAGGTCAGCAGGTCCCGCACCGTCTTCACCGGTGGGCAGCTCGCCTACTACCGGGCCCATGCCGCGGGCCCCGGCCTGCTGGGCACCTACGGGCTGGTCGCGAGCCCCTACTCGGCGGCGGAGGCGGGGAGTCTGAGCGTCGCGCGGATCGCGGTCGCCGACATGAACCGCAAGAGCTTCGGCCATCAGGTGCTGGTGGCGGGCACGGCCGAGCACCGGCTGGTCCTGGCGACCAGCCGGCTGGGCCCCGGTGCGGTCGGCAGGACGCTCGTTCCCCGGCAGCTGGCCGGAGCGGCGGGGCGGCTGACCGCCGTGCCCGGCGGCTGGCAGGCGCACGTACCGGAGAAGAGCGCCCACGAGCTGGGGCTGGTCGAGGACGGGCTGGGCGAGGTGCCCCGCTACGCCCGGCACTCCTGGTCGCCCCAGCCGTGGCTGCGCGGCAACGAGTTCGGGACGTATCCGGTCGACTCGCTGGACGCCACCCGGGCGCTGGCGGCGTTCGACCGGCAGGTGGCCACGCTCGGGCTCGCCGAGGAGGAGCGGGAGCGGGTCCGGACCCTGGTGACGTCCCGGGTGGCGCGGGCCCTGGGCCGGGAGATGACGGGGACCGGCTCCTCGGTGCCGGTCCGCTCCTCGGGGTGGGGTTGGCACGGCCTGCGCGTCGGCGGCCGCAAGGCCCGGGTGCGGGTCCGGCTGGTACCCGGCCGGACCACCCTGCACATGCTCGACCACGGCGTGGAGATGGAGGAGAACCGGCGTGCCGTCGAGACCGTCACCCGGAGCCGGGAGGCCACCCGGGGCGCCGAGCTGGGCCATGTCGTCGGCGAGGGCGTCCACACCGGTGCGCAGGACGCCCGGGGGCCCGTGGCCGCGGGCCCCGCGCTGAACGAGACCGGCGGCAGCCGCCGGTCGGCCGGCTCGGCGCACTCCGTCACCACGCTCACGGTGTTCCGGGCGGCGTCCACCGAGCCCTACGCCGTGACGGACACCCCGTACGAGCTGGAGATCGTCCTGGAGCTGGACAACTCCCCCGGTTCCGAGGAGACCCCGCCGCGGAACACGGACCGGAGCCTGACCGCCCGGGCCGGCCGGGCGGTACGGGAGTTCACCGGCAACCGGGCCGTCAGCGTCAGGGAACCGGCGGGCGTCCTGCGCGAGAACATCCCGCTCAGCCTGATGGTCCCCGATCCGGAGCCCGGCACCGACGGCCGCCGGCTGCCCCCGCCCGAGTTGCCCGCGCTCCCGGCGCCCCGGGAGCTCACCGTCGGGGAACGGCGGCCCCGGCCCCGGCACGCGGACGGCTTGGAGGGGCCGTTCGCCTTCCCCGAACACGGCTTCGACGTGCGCCGGATCGCCGGCCGGGACAACGTCCGGGCGGCGGTCCACTACGCCGTCGCCCTCTCCTACGACGCCGGGTTCTCGCTGGACCGGGACGACGCCCCGCGCCGGGCCGGCGACACCGGGCTCACCCGCGCCGGCACCGGCTCCGCGCAGCTCCTGGAGGACGGCACCACCGACGCGATGCTGACCGCCTTCTTCCACCGGGCGGTGACCGACGACGGCTACCGGCTCATCGACCTGACCGAGAAGAACCTGATAGGCACCGACTCCGCCGCGGTGCGGCTGACCGCCGCGCCCGACTTCGGCCGCGCGGTGCTGCTGACCGTGGCCGACGGCGAGAAGATGGAGGTGCTCAGGCGGACCGGCGAGGGCACCGGCGCCGCACGGTCCGAGGAGAACACCCACGATGTCTCTCCCGGTGCCGTCCTCGCGGTCGCCTCACCGACAACGGGCCTGAACCAGTACATGTTCACCGCACCGGGCCCCTCCGAAGGAGCGGGCGCGGGCACCCCGGCCGGTGACGACCATCTGGCCTCCGTCAACGTCAAGCCCAAGACCGGCCGGGTCTTCGTCTTCGCCGTCCCCACCACCTGGCTGAGCGACGCCGACGTGCGGCGGGACGTGCGGGACACGCGGCTGCTGCGGAAGGCCTCCGGTGTCTTCGGCCACGTCCGGCCGGGGCCGAAGACCGTGCGTTCGGACAGCCACGTCCTGGTGCGGGTCCGCGAGGACATCGCCAGGAGGCTCGGGCTGATCACCGACGCCCGCTTCCCGGAAAGGGTCGGCCAGGCCTGGGACGCGGTCGGCAAGGCGAGCAAGGGCTTCGTCACGGCGGACGAGGCGTACTGGGAGAAGCGCCGCCCCGGCGCGGCCCGGTACGCCGAGCTGCGCGCGGCCCGGGACGCACTGGATACGGCACGGGAGCGCGCACGGCAGGCCCGCTCCGCCCACCGGCGGGCGGCACAGGCCATGGACCCCGCGAACAGCGCGCTGGAACGCGCGGCGCAGGCCGTACGGGAGGCCGACCGGCGGCTGGCCGAGGCCACCGGCCGGCACGGTGCGGCGCTCGCCGCGTGGGAGTCCCTGCGGGACGAGCTGACCGTGCTGCGCGAGCGGGCCGAGGCGGCCGCGGCCGAGTACCACCGGGTGCGGGCCGCCGCCGACCAGCTCACCTGGTGGCACCAGCGGGCCGCCGTCGAGGGGGGCCGCGCACGGCTGATCGCCCGGGGCTTCCCGGAACCGCCCCCGGTCACCTACCTCGCGCCGCCCAAGCCGCCCGCCGCGCCGGTCCCCCCGGCACCCGCCCCCGCGATGTACACCCGGACCACCGAGGACGGCCGGGCCGTGCTGGCCTCCCCCGGTTCCGAACCGGTCACCTATGTCCTGCACGATGTGCCGCGGGACGGCGACGCCTTCTTCCACTCGCTGGCGGAGGGGCTCCGCAGGGCCGCCCCGGAGCGGCTGGCCGGGGCCGGAGTGGACCTGTCCGACCTCCGGTCGGCGCCCGCGCGGCTGCGCCGCGTCCTGGCGGACCGGCTCACCGGCACGGCGGCCGATGCCCGGGGCGGCCAGGGCGGCCTGGCGGAGCTGCTGGACGCGGTGGCACCGGACGGCACGGACACCTTCACCGCCGAGGAGATCACCGGCGCCGGGCTCACCGGCGAGGGCACCGGGCCGCTCGCGCCGGGCACACCGCAGCGCCGGGAGTTCGACGCCCTGGACGGTCTGCTGCCGCACTCCACCCGTCTGGACCGCCGGGCCAGAGCCGCGCTGGCCGCGGCCCAGCTCCTGCGGCCGGGCGACCACGGCACACGGAGCACCTGGGACAACTCCGCCGCCGACCTGCTGCCGCTGCTGGCCGCGCACACGTTCGGCGTGGACATCACCGTCGTCGGGAGCGACGGCCGCTTCCAGGACTTCGGCCCCGCCGTCCGGCCGGAGGAAGGGGACAGGGGGGCTCCGCCCGTGCCCCGGCCGCGGCTGGTGCTCAGCCTCCACGACGACCACTACCAGCTCGCGGTACCGGCCGGCGGGGATACCGACGGGGATGCCGACGGCACGTCGACTCCAGCACCACCGCCGCCATCGGCCACCACCGGCGGCGAGCCACCACCCACGGCGTCCGTGGGCACTCCGGCAGAACGGAGACAAGAACAGGAACAGGATCCCAGCCCGGCACGGGAGCAGGACCCGAACCGGGAACCAGAGCCGCACCAGACCCCTCCGACCGCGAAGCAGCCACCCTCGCCGCCAGCACCTCCGCCGCCATCGGCCGCCACCAGCGGCGAGCCACCACCCACGGCGTCCGTGGGCACTCCGGCGAAGCGGGAGCAAGGGCAGGGACAGGGGCAGGGCCAGGGCCAGGCGCAGAACCCCGGCCCAGCGCAGGAACAGGAACCGAACCGGGAACCAGGGCCGCACCAGACTCCCCCGACCGCGACACCACCCCCTCCCGCGGAACAGCCCGCCGACCGCCCCACCACCGGGGCGCTCGGGCCACTGCTCGCCGGGGCGCTGGCGGACCGGCTCGGGAGCCTGCGGGCCGCCATGCCCGGCGGGGACGGGAACGAGACGGTGTCGACCGCGGAACTGGACGCGGTGGGCGCCGTACTGCCGCCCGGTCAGGTGGCGCAGGCCGCTCTCCTCGGGGACCGGCTCCCCCTCGGCGAGGTGGAGCTGGCGCCCCTCCAGCGGCTGCGGCTGATCCTGCTGCGGCGGTACGGCGAGGCATCGGTACCGGAGGACACCGGGGCGGCGGCCGACGTCCTGGCCTCCGCACTCGGCATCGACCTCGTACTCAGCGGGCCGGACGGCCGGTACGGGCGCTTCGGGCCCGGGGCCGGGCCCGGGGCCGGGGGGCCGGTCGTGCGGCTGCACTTCGACGGTGCGCGGTTCGTCCCGGTGTGACGGACCAGGACCCCGGGTCCCGGCGGCTCGGCGCGGCCGCGGGGGCCGGACCGTCCACCTCACCGGCCCGGAGGATGAACCCACAGCTCCGCGCGACCGTCGTACCAGTCGGAGGGGAAGGCTCCGGCCTTCCTCTCCGTGCCGACGCAGATCCCACAGGCCACATCCCCGGACGGACATGAGCGAGCGCGACACCAGACGGGCGCGGACGACGATCCCGCCCGCATCCGGCGAACCAGCCGAGACCTCCTACGACGAGCTGCTGCTGGCCGCCACCGCCGCCAGGCGCTTCTACCTGGACCACGTCTCCAAGGTGGAGATCGCCCAGGAGCTGGGCGTCAGCCGGTTCAAGGTCGCGCGTCTCCTGGAGCTCGCCCACGCCCGCGGCATCGTCCGCATCGACATCGCCTTCCCCACCGACACCGATCCCCGTCTCGCCGCGGCACTGTGCGAGCGCTTCGGACTGGAGCACGCCGTCGTCGTCAATCCGCCCGGCGCCGACCCGGGCGGCCCCGAACCGTTCACCGACCTGCTCGCCCAGCCCGCCGCGCGGCTGGTCACCGATCTGCTGGGCGAGGACGACGTCCTGGGGCTGGCCTGGGGCCGGGCGGTGACGGCCGTCACCCACGCCCTCACCCGGCTGCCGCCGTGCGCGGTGGTCCAGATCACCGGGGTCCACCCGCCCACCGCCATCAACGACCAGACCGTCCGCGCCGTCCACCGCGCCGCCGCCCTCGCGCAGGGCCCCGCCCACCCCCTGTACGTCCCCCTGGTCCTGCCCAACGCCCTGACCGCGCACGTCCTGCGCCACCAGCCGGGCATAGCCGCCGTCCTGGGCCGCTTCCCCACCGTCACCACCGCGGTGGTCGCCATCGGCGCCTGGGGGCCGGGGCTGTCCACCGTCCACGACGCCCTGGAGGAGGACGAGCGCGACCACTGCGCCGCCCTGGGCACCGTCGCCGAGATGGCCTCCCACCTCTTCGACGCCGAGGGCGGGCTCGTCGACGCCGGCCTGGACGAGCGCACCGTCGCCATCTCCGCCGGGCAGTTGCACGCTGTCCCCCGCGTCATCGGTGTCGCCGGCGGCCGGCACAAGGCCCGGGCGGTGCTGGCGGTGCTCCGGTCCGGTCTCCTCACCGGCATCGTCACCGACGCCCACACCGCGCGCCGGGCCCTGGAGGAGTCGCCCCCCGTGCCGGTCGCCCCGCGGTCCCGCGCCCACGGCCGCGCCGGGCCGCCGGACCGCTCCCCGGTGCGGGTCCGCCCCTGACGGGGCCGTCCCGGCCGGTGTCCCCGCCGGGAAAGCGAAGGGCCCCCGAGGCCCCTCCCGCGGTGAGGCGGAAGGGGTCCCCGGGAGCCCGGTTCACCAGGAGGACGGTGTGCTCCGGCCGCGGCCGGAGCACACCGTCCGACCCGTCGTGGGTACTATCCCCGCGTCCAGGTCTGGTTGGCCCCGCCGGTGCACGGCCAGAGCCGCACCGGTGCGCCGTCGAAGTCGTCCTGCCACAGCACGTCCGCGCACTTGTTGCCGGCCTTCAGCGAGACCAGGTCGTCAGTGGCGTTGAGGCGGAACTTCTGCGCGTCCGAACCGTTGCAGTTCTCCAGCCGGATCACCGTGTTGTCCGCGGTGGCCCCGTCGGCCAGAGTCATGCACAGCTCACCGTTGCGGATGGTGTCGTCGGGGTGGAAGGCCCAGTACTGCTCCTCACCCGTCCCACAAGGCGCGATCGCCAGTTCCCCGCCCACCGAGCGGGCCGTGGTGACCAGGCACTTGCCCGAGTCCGCACTGACCAGCCGGTAGGCGTAGACGGTGACGACCTTCTTCTCGACGGTGGTGGATCCCTTCACCGCCTGCGCCTGCTTCCGCTCCTGCGAACCGTCCGGAGCCTCCGTCCGCGCCGGGGCCTTGGCCTCGGCGTGGCCCGTCTCCGCTTCGGCGGACTCGCGGGACTGCTCCTCGTCCGCCGACTTCTCCGGCTCGCGCTGCTTCTCCGTCTCCTCCGTCTGGACCGGGGGTACCACCCCGCGTCCGTCGTGGAGCGCCTTGACCTCCTTCTTGGTGGGGATCAGGGCGACGGCGCGCACCGACTTCTTCTCCAGCACCCCGGAGGGCGAGACGGAGGGCGAGGCGGAGGGTGAGGCGAGGGCCTCGATGTCGTCCCCCTTCTCCTCTTCCTCCTCCTTCTCCCCGGCCTTGGCGGCGGCGGCCGCCTCGACGGCCTTCACCGCCTTCTTGTGCTTCTCCGGTTCGATCGTGGGAGCGACGGTCACCACACGCACCATCGGCTCCCGCTCCTGCTTGACCGGCTCGGTCATCAGCGGCACCGACAGCCCTCGCTTCGCGACGGTCTCCGGTGTCGCCAGTACCGTCGGCTCCTGGCCGGTGGTGCCGGGCTCCTGCTGCTCCCCGGCACGCTGTCCGACCACGACCGTGCCCGGAGCCGCCTTCTTCACCACCGTCACCGGCTGCTCCACACCCTGCTTCTCCGCCTTCGGCGGAGTCGACACGGTGCCGGAACCGGGTCCGGCGGCGCTGTCCTCCTCGGTCTTCTGGGGGGCGTAGGTGCGGGGCGCGGATTCCAGACGCTCGTCGTAGAGCGTCTCGGTCTCCGCTTTCCGCTCCCCCTCCAGACCCTTGGAGTCGGCGGCTATGGACACCCGCTGCCGCTCGGTCCGGTCGTCGGAGTCGTCGCCGACCATGACCAGCAGCGGTACGGATATCAGCACGGCACCGGCGATTCCCGCCGCGGCCAGCATGGGCTTCTTCGGCCTGCCCGGCGAACCGTCGCCGGCGCCGTCCGCCGCACCACTGCCGCCACGGCCCGACGCACCCGCGGTACTACCCGCGACCGCGGTGAGGCCGCGGGTGGCCCCGGCGCTCCGGGACTCGCCCTCGGCCCGCGACCGCGTACCGGACGTACCGGTCCGCGTGTCGGTCCGCGCATCGGTCCGTGCGCCGGCGGACGGCTCGGCCTGGGGCCGCGCCGCCGCCGCGGTGTCCGCGGCGGCCTCCGAGGTGTTCCCCTCCGAGGCTTTCCCCTCCGAGGAGGTGCTACCCGAAGTGCCCTCCGGCCGTGTCACCTCCTCCGGGCGCCTCTCCCCGCCGGTGCCGGAGGACCGCGCCGCAGGCCGCAGGGCCTGCAGCGAATCCCTCCCCACCGACGGCATCGCCACCGCTCTGCGGACCGGTGGTCCGCCCGCGGCAGCGGCCGGACGGGCGGATTCCCCGCCGTCCGGCCTTTCCTGACCTGACATCAATCGTTCTCCTTAGGAGCTCTCGCTCTGTCGGCAGTACTCCGTCTCCCGACTGTCCGGGAGACGGCTTTCCCCGGAACCGGGCACCACGGGCATACGCCGGAGAAGGCCGTGTCCGGGCCCTTCTCCGGGCCGGACCGGACGGGCGGACCCGTCCGGCTGTCTCCGGAAGTCCCGCGGGCGGCGGTCCCGGGAAACCCACACAGCAGGATCACGAACCGATCCCGCGGGTTCACCGCGCCGGGCCACCGGCTGAAACGGCGTACGGCGGCCCACCGGTGGCCGGCGGCAGGGGGGAGTACTCACCCCCGCGTCCAGGTCCGGCCGGAGTTGCCGGTGCGGGACCAGGTTCTTCACCGGCGTGCCGTCCGCCTTGCCGGACCACCATGCGTCCGCGCACGGTCCCGCCGGCGGCGCAACCGCCCCGCGGACACCCGCGCGGGGCTGCGGGCCGTCCCCGGTGTCCGCAGGGCGGATGGACGTTCCGTTCTGAGGCCGACGCTGTTCCGGCATCAGTGTCCTCTCCTCGTCCTCGCTGTCGGTGGCCCTCTACGCCGGCGGCGGCACCGGCCTCATGCGACCGGACCCACCGGTCCGGTGCAGCGCCGCGGCCAGTGCGGGCCCCGCCCGTCGTCGGCCTCCCCCTCCAGCGCCTTCTCCAGCCGGGCCAGTGCCGAGCGGTCCAGCGCGCTGAGTTCCTCGACGCTGTCCATCCAGGTGGCCGCGGTACCGGGCAGCTCCCGCAGCAGGACCACCCGCGAGCCGCGCAGCTCCCGGGTGTCCAGCACACGGAACCCCGTCCCCGGGGTGAAGACGATCTCCTCCTGCGGCTGCGGCGCCCCGCCGCCGGTGTCCAGCAGCTGCCGCACCCTGCGACCGGTCACCGACCAGATGGCATACCGCACCGGGGGGCCGTCGGGCTGCTTCCGGGGCAGCACCAGCGCGCTGACCGGGCCCGGTTCCACCAGCAGGGCGCCCTGGTCCGGGTCGTGGCCGCGAGCGTCCGCGCCCCGGACCACCACACCCCGGTAGGAGGGCAGCCTGCGCAGTGCCGACGCCAGGCACGCGGCGTACGGCAGCAGGCGCTCCTCACCGGTGCGCAGCTCACGGACCAGCGCGTCGTGGTGCAGTGCCGTGTCCTCCTCGGCGGTCAGGTAGGCGTGGACGGCCATCAGGTCCTCCCGGGCCGCCTCCAGCTCCAGACCGCGCAGCGCGGGCATCCGGGTCAGCCACCGGGTCACGGCGGCGCTGTGCCGCTCCCACTCCCCGGCGGCCAGCGCGCGGAAGGCGGCGCGCTCGGCGGCACTGCTGACATGTCCGGGGGCGAGCGGGGCGGACATGGCCGGGACGGCCGGCCGGGGGGCCGTCCCGGACGGGTGGGCCGGTGGGGTGGAGCCGTACTCGGGGACGGAGTCGGGCCGGGGCTCGGGTACCGGCTCCGGCTCGGGTGCCGGCTCGGGCTCGGGTGCCGGCTCGGGCTCGGGTACCGGCTCCGGCTCGGGTACCGGCTCCGGCTCGGGTACCGGCTCCGGCTCCGGCTCGGGCTCGGGTGCCGGCACGGGGTCCGCAGCGGGCGCGTCCGGCCCTTCTGTACGTGCCGCGGTCCTCCGCGCGGAGGCGGGCTCGGTGGACACGACGGGCCCTGCGGGCGCCGAGGGGGCCGTCGCCGCGCCGGAGTCCGGCCGCGCCGTGGACCGTACCGGCGCGCTCCCCCTCGCCGGCGGTTTCTCCGCTCCGGTTCCGGCGACCTCCGTGGGGGCCGAAGAGGACATGGTGGGAGGGACGGAGAGAGCGGAGGAGACGGTGGCGGCGTTCACCGGTGGAGCCGCCTCCTCCTGCTGCACCGCGCCGTCCCGCCCGCCATGTCCGGTCCGTTCCGCCGTCTGCACCGCGGACTGCCCGTCGGTACGCGAAGGCGTCGGCGGACCGGTCCGCGTGGCGCTCTGGGTCGGCATCGGGGCCGGAGGGGCCGGAGCAACCGCCGGGGCGGCCGGATCCGGCTCGGGGAAGGCGAGATGCGTGATGTAGCGGATGCCGGCCACCCGGTGCCGGGCCGCCAGTTCGCGCAGCGCCGTCTCCCCCATGATCAGCTGTCCGCACACCACCAGGGTCGCCCTGGCACGCAGTTGGGGACCCAGGTCGGTCAGCAGCCGGGCCAGGGCCGGAAGCAGGGAGTCGTCCAGAGGTTCGCCCCGTACGCCGAGTTCGACGGTGAGGCTGTCGGGGTCCACCGTGCGCGCGGCCACCGGCGGTGGCGGCGCGCCGACGGGGAACACCGCCACACCGGCCCGGGTCGGCGCCGCCGCCCAGCGGTCGGTCAGCAGCACGGTGCCCTCCTCCGTGAGCGGAACACCGGGCAGGGGCGATTCGCTGTGCAACGGCCGGGGCGCGGGCGGACGGCCGTCGGCGCCGGCCGGGGCGCACACCACGGCCGTCACCAGCGGCTGCCAGGTCAGCTCCCCGCCGGCGCCGATCAGGGTCGGGCGGACCCTGCCTCCGGCCACCGCCTCGCCGGTGGCCAGCGGAAGCCCGGTGAGGACCTCGATCTCGCCGCCGAGCATGTCGGCGACCGACTGGCCCAGCCGCAGCAGGTCGCGCCGTCCTCCGGGGACCAGCCGGACCTGGGAGCGCTGTGCGACGGGCAGGGCCGCCAGCACCGCCGCCACCTCCTCGGCCGCCACGTCCTCCGCGTAGGGGGCACCGACCAGCACCACGGGCCGCCGGGGGTGGACGGGCACCGCGAAGGGCAGGTCGCCGGTGCCCGGCTGGGGAGCCTCGGCCGGGCGTACGGCCACCCCGGCCGGGATCGGATGCACCACGCAGCCGCCCGACGTCCGCTCGGGCAGGCGGGTGAAGGCGTCCTGCCAGCCGGGCACCGGGGTGCGCAGGCCCAGCAGCCGGGGCCCCGCGCCGGGGGTGAAGTGCCACCAGCCGCCCCCGCCGGGCCGGGGGGCGTCCTGCACGAACAGCACCCCTCCGGGGGTGATGAGCACGGCCCCGTCCGGGGCGATGACCTCCATCTCCCACGCGTCGGAGATACGGCGGGCCACACTCGGCGCCCCGGGGCGGTCGTGCCCGGCGCCGGAGAGCACCAGGCGCACCCGGGTGGTGCCCTTCTCCCGCAGGGTGTCCAGCAGGGAGGCGAGCCGCCCCCAGTGGCCGGCGTCGCCGTCCCCGTCCTGCGGGGGCGCGCCGACCAGCACGGTCGCGGTGTCCCCCTCGCCACCCTCGCCACCGTCGCCACCGTCGCCGTCGGCACGGACGGCACGGGCGACCTCGGCCAGTTCGGCCAGCGAGGGGAAGTCGTCGTCGACGGAGCGCAGGAGCAGGACGCCGTCGACCTCCTCCACCAGTGGCGGCGCGGGTTCCTCCCGTGAGCCGCCGTCCGCCGGGGAGGTGCCGCGCGACGGACCGGACCTGCCGCTCCTGCGCGAGAAGACCGATGGCCAGCGGCTCACGCCTTGCGCTCCTGTGAGGTGTCGCCACTGAGGATGCGCTGTGCCTGGGCCGCCGCGTCCAGAACCTCGCCCTCGCCGTCCTCACCGTCCCCGCCTCCGGAGGCACCGGCGGTTTCCGCGCCGGTGCCGTCGGCGTCCGCGCCCGCGCCGGCCTCGGCCTCGCCCGCGCTGTCGCGGTCGGGCGCGCCGGAGCCGGGGGCGACGGGGATGTCGGAGCTGGTGGTGACCATCGGGACGGGAGCCGCGGCGGGTGCCGGGCTCTCCTCCCCGGCCGGGTCGCCGGTCTCCTCGGGCTTCCCGGCGGGCTGCTCGTCAGTTCCCTCGCCGGACTCCTCGCCGGTCTCCTCGGCGGACTCCTCGTCGGTCTCGTCGTCGGCTTCCTCGGCGCTTTCAGGGCTTCCGGTGCCCTCGACGGCCTCGCGCACCGGTCCGGTCTCCAGGGTCATGGAGACCGGACCGGAGGGGTTGAGGTACAGCAGGTGGCCTTCGGGCACCTGGTCCAGGAACTCCTTGTCGACCCGCATCAGTTCGAAGCCGAAGCGGCCGGAGGTGTGCAGGTACACCGGCGAGGTGTAGAGCGGGACGGCCGCCGCGCCGTCGGGTGTCACGACCGACAGCGGGCCGCCGCCGGGAGCGGTGAGGACCGCCACCTCGTAGTCGGCCAGTTCCCTGGTCACCGCCTCACCGGGGCCGTAGCCGGTGGCGGCCAGCTGCACGGCCTGGTCCACCTCGTCCTCCGGCTCGGGCCAGCCGAGGGCGCGGGGGGAGGGACGGTACTCGGGGTTGTCCTGCCACTCGACGATCTCGCCCTCGGGGCTGGAGCGCCAGCGGCCGACCGTCGCCCACTCCGGCGGCTCGCCCTCGCCCGACCAGGTGGGATCGACCATGCCCAGCCAGTGGTCGGGGGCGAGCCTGGCCGCCTCGCGGATCTCGTCGGGAACGGGCGGGGTGTTCTCGTCGGCACCGGCGATCCGGGAGTCGGGGGTTTCTTCGGGGGCTTCGGGGGTGCCCGCGCCGCTCTCGTCCGCCGCCGGGCCGGACCCCGCCTCGGGAACGGCGCTGTCGCCGGTGGTGCTCTCGCTCATCGTCGTCCTCAGCTCAGTGGTGGGTCGCTCACCCGGTCCACCGCCCTCACGACGACGTGCTCACTGTTCCGGTGGACCGGTTCCGCGGCCCTTGCCCGGCGTCACACGCGGATGCGGTGCGACGGGGAGAGACCGGTGGCCGGTGAACGGGGAAGGCGAGTACGCGCCCGGGCGGCGGCGGGTGCCGTGTTGCGGTGTTCTCCTGCGGTTGCGGCGCTGTCCGTGAAATGCCACGTCGGCGCCCGCCGACCGGTTCACGTCCGCCCACGGACGCACCGGCCGTGCCCGGTCCCCTGCCGCGCCACGCGGGCGTGGCGAAGGACCGTCACTGACGACCCGGCCGTCGATGCCGCTCACGGCTCCCGGCCGGCGGAGTGCCGTCCGCGGCCGGTCGGGTGAACTGTGCCGGGCACCGGCCCGCTCCGGGCCGGACCCCGCATCGAGGCCCCACTGCGCAGACATCTTAGCCACGCCTTCCGGACCCGTGCAGCACGCCCCGTGCTCCCGTACGCACCGCCCACGGGCGGCCACGGGGCGTACTCGGCCGGTTCATGTCCCGGCTGCCTGCCGGGACGCCGGGGTGTCCGCCGCAGTGGGCACCGCCTGCCCGCCGTCCCCGGCCAGCACCTCGTCCACCTCGACCACAACGCTCACCGGGGCGGTGGTGCTGAGGTACAGCAGCGGCCGCTCCCCCACCACGCCGGGCAGGTCCGCCACGGGCACCGTCCGGTGGGCGGGCAGGTCGGCGCCGGCCGGATCGGCGGCGGCCTGGCGGGGCGGCACGGTGAAGACCGGAACGGCGGTGGTCCCGTCCGGGACGGTGGCGAGCGCCGTTGTGCCGTCGTCCTCCAGGATGACGGCGACCTCGTCGACGGCGGCCAGCGCACGCGGCACGTCCGCCATGGGTCCGTAGCCGGTCACGGCCAACTGGGCCGCGGCGTCGGCCTCGTCGGCGGGCCGAGGCCAGCCCAGCGACCACGGGGACGGCCGGTACTCGTCGTTGTCCTCCCAGCCCGTGATCTCGCCCCGTTCGTCGCTGCGCCACCAGCCGAGTACCGACCACTGCGGCGGAGCGCCCTGTCCCGACCAGGCGGGATCGACGACGAAGACCGGCTCCCCGGGGACGGCCCGGGCCGCCGCGAGAATGTGCGGCGGAGGCAGGATCCGTTCCTCGGCCTGCGGGTCCCCGGACGGCTCCTGCCCGGATACCGGATCCAGCGGCCCTTGGGCCGCCGGGCCGACGTTGGCGTCGCTCATGCCGTACTCCTTGCTTCCTGGTTCACCGGCTCTTCTCCGGACACGGCAACGGGCGGGTACTCACCGGTGCGGAGCGGCCTCGCGCCCCCGGCGGCACGAACGTGGTCTCACGCACCGTCGGAGCCCTCCCGTGGCGGGTCTCCGGCGGGGAGCTGGTCGAGCCAGAGGAAGTACACCCCGATGTCCGGGCGTTCCCCGAGCGTCTGCCAGATGCCGTTCCGCTGCCACCGCAGGAGGAGTTCACGGACCGGGGCCGGGAGAGCCGCGCGGTCCGGGGGCCGCAGCCCCGGGTTCCGGGTGTACCGGACGATGCGGTCAAGGACCCGGAAAACTTGCTGGTCCGCGCTCTCACCACGGCTGAGCAGCCACTCCCGCATCCGCGACCACGTCCGGCCGTCCAGACCGGTGGTGTCCGGGCGCGGTCCGGGCCACGGTCGGACCGGACCCGGTTCTCCGGAGGGCCGCCCGTTCCCGCCGTCCGCCCCGCGGCCGCCGTTCATCACCGGCGGCTGTCCCTGGGGAGCGGCGGGAGGCGCCGCCGGAAGCGGGCCGTCCTGCCAGTTGGCGGGGACGAGAGCGGCGGGCAGCGGTTCGGCGGACAGCGGGAGGTGACCGGAGTCCATGAGGAACTGGCTGAGCGTCGTCCCACGCGCGTCGGCAGGCAGTGCCAGTGCCTTGCTCAGCATCTCCCGCATCAGCTCCGGCTGTGGTCTGCCGTCGAAAGGCACGGCCTGGTGGAGCTCGTACATGAAGGCGATCTCCTGCAACTGCTTCCAGGTCAGAGGGCCGTCCTCGCCGTTCGCGTAGCCGGGATCCGCCAGACGCATGCGCTCCAGCACTCCGAACGCCTCCAGCAGCCGGGGCCGGGGCGGGATGCCGAAGATCTCGCTGATGGCGCGCACCATGCGCAGGACGCGCTCCTGCTGCTCGCCCGGCGGCAGATGTCCCAGTCCGGCCTGCTCACCGGCCAGCCTCAGCAGCTCGGGGCCGGTCGGTTCGGGGTGGAACATCCGGGGCATCACGTCGGGCTCGTCGGCGTGGCTGAGCAGTTGCAGCGTCGGCGGGGTCGTATCCACCGGACCCTTGGAACCGATCGACGAGTTCGAGGCGCGCATCGCCTTTCCGGCGGCATTGGCCATGGCCTGGCCGTGGACGGGGACGACCAGCGGATCACTGTTCGGGGCCGATGCTCCGACCAGACAGAAGAGTGCGAGTGCGGTCTTGTCGGCGGGCAGTTGCCGGAAGCTCGGCCTGCGCCGCATGATTCCGCCGACTTGCTCACCGCTCACGATGACCTGGCTTCCGTCGTCCAGGACCAGAGCGATCTCCTGCTCATTGCTGTGTCCGGCAACCGAGTATCCGACATCCGGGCCCTCCAGCGGGTGGACGGCGGCCTGGAAGTCCCCCTTGTTGACGTAGACGCGGCGGAAGTGCCGCACCGCGGACAGATGAGCGTAGTCCTGCTCCCGGATGGCCATGTCCTGTGGAGTCATGCTGACCCAGCCGTGGACGTCCTCGCCGTCCTGGGTGAGCAGCGTGTACCGCATCAGCCGGCTGTCGGGGTACTCCCGGCCGTCGACCGTGCGGAAGTACCCGGGCGC
The DNA here is from genome assembly GCF_002794255.1 of Streptomyces carminius. Classification (GTDB taxonomy): domain Bacteria; phylum Actinomycetota; class Actinomycetes; order Streptomycetales; family Streptomycetaceae; genus Streptomyces; species Streptomyces carminius. The sequence goes on along the minus strand of NZ_PGGW01000020.1, from coordinate 1,830 downwards.
GGTGCCCGGCGGCAGGACGTAACCGGGCCTGCTGGGGATCCACTTGCCCACCGGGGCGTTGCCCGGGTCCCGGTCGTTGAGGAGCGCGTACTGATGCCCTGTCCACAGGTCCCAGTGGAAGAACAGCTCCCCGTCGGTGGACCAGACGGTGCGGTCCTGGCCGCCCAGCCGGTCGGCCACCCACCGGGGCAGTTCCAGACCGCCCGCCCCGGCGCGGCTCACCAGGAACACCACCGGGCCGTCCGGCGGCATGGCCGGGTCGTGCCGGAGCAGCTCCGCCAGCTCCTCGGCCCCCACCGGGTGGGAGCCGCCCAGCATGTCGGTCACCATGATGCTCCGGTGGTCGCCGGCCGCCACCAACACGTAGGGGCGGCGGCCGGCCCACTTCGCCGGCACCAGGGTCGGTAGGGCTGCCCACTGGAAGGTGCCGACGAAGTCCGGGTTGAGGAAGGTGGTGTCCAACCCTCCCCAGTTACGCCCCGGCAGCTGCCCGATGGCCGTGTGCACGGTGCCCGGTCCCGAGAGCACTCCCAGATAGCGGTCGAGGTGGAACGCCGCCACAGCCGCGACGGTGTCCGCCCGGCCGGCCGCCACGGCCTCGGACACGGTGGTGAAGAACGTCTTGTAGTCGTCCCCGGTGAGCGGATACCAGTCGGCCAGGTGGGAGATCCTGAGGGCCATCCTCGCCAGGGTCGCGGAGTCCATCGGCCCCTGCGAGAACGCGGCATCCGACGCCCGCAGGGCGTCCAGCACCTTCAGCATGGCCAGGTAGTGGTCGAAGCCCTCCTCGCCCACCTGCACACCCACGGTGTCGTTCAGCAGTCGTGTCTGCTCGAGTCGTATCTGCTCGGCGGTGGGCTGCGGAACCGCCGTCATGTCCTCCCAGGGGAAGTCCATCGGCGGCAACTCGTCCAGCGACGCCAGGAACTGACCGATCGCCTCCTGGTCGAGCTCCGGGAAAACGGGGTCGGTGGCGGGCACGGCCCCGCCGGCCTCCACCGTGCCGGCCTGCTGGGGATCCGTCGTTCCGGACCCGCCGACCGTGGACGGGTCCCCCGCCGTCATGTCGTCCCAGGAGAAGTCCACCGGCGACAACTCGTCCAGCGACGCCAGGAACTGACCGAGTGCCTCCTGGTCGAGCTCCGGGAAAAAGCCCGCGCCCTGGCCGCCGGGAACTTCCCCGGGCGTCTGTCGCTCCTGTCCGGGCGAGTCCTGAGAGGTCCTGCCGGGGCTTTCCCCGGGGGAGGTGCCGGGTGCCGGGGCGTCCTCCAGGTCCATGTCCAGATCGGGTATGCCGATATCGCCGTGGCTTTCCCCGGCCAGGAAGGCGTCCAGCACTCCGGAGCCGTCCTGCTCCGTGTCCATCGGACTGTCACCGTCGGCACCGGGGCTGTTCCACGCTCCCGACTCCGGGAAGACCGGCGCCGGGTCACTCCCGTCCCGGGGCGTGCCGGACGGACCGGCCTGCTCCTCCTGCGAGGGCTGGGCGGGCAGAGGCTGGGCGGGTGAGGGCTGGACGTTCTGCCCGCCCGGGAGCGGGCCGTCGTCCCAGGCGGCCGGGTCCAGGGCGGCGGGCAGCGGATCGGCGGGCTCGGCCAGGGCCGCGGACTGCTCGATGAACCCGGTGAGCGTCATCCCCGGGGCACCGGCCCGCGGATTCAGCGCCTTGCCCAGCAGCTCACGCAGCACCACGATCTCGGACCGGCTGCCCGCCAGACCGGTCTGCCAGTTCTCGTACCGCCCGGCGATCTCCACCAGCAGCGCCCAGGTCAGCGGACCGCTCCGGTCACCGGCGTAGGCCGGATCGGCCAGCCGCATCCGCTCCAGCCG
>NZ_PGGW01000019.1:2500-328247 GCF_002794255.1 Streptomyces carminius | reverse complement strand
TGTTCGCCACCCCGCTGTTCGCCGGTTTCGCGAACTGGATCATGCCGCTGCAGATCGGCGCGCCCGATGTGGCGTTCCCGCGGCTGAACATGCTCGCCTACTGGTTCTACTCCTTCGGCTCCCTCATCGCGGTGGCCGGCTTCCTCACCCCGGGCGGCGCCGCCAGCTTCGGCTGGTTCGCCTACACCCCGCTGAGCAACGCCGTCCACAGCCCCGGGGTCGGCTCCGACATGTGGATCATGGGGCTGGCGCTGTCCGGCTTCGGCACGATCCTCGGCGCGGTCAACTTCATCACCACGATCATCTGCATGCGCGCGCCCGGTATGACGATGTTCCGGATGCCGATCTTCACCTGGAACGTGCTGCTGACCGGTGTGCTGGTGCTGCTCGCCTTCCCGGTGCTGGCCGCCGCGCTGTTCGCGCTGCAGTCGGACCGGACGTTCGGCTCCCACATCTTCGACCCGTCCAACGGCGGCGCGCTGTTGTGGCAGCACCTGTTCTGGTTCTTCGGGCACCCCGAGGTGTACATCATCGCGCTGCCGTTCTTCGGCATCGCCTCGGAGGTCATCCCGGTCTTCAGCCGCAAGCCGATCTTCGGCTACATCGGCCTGATCGGCGCGACGATCGCCATCGCGGGCCTGTCGATCACCGTGTGGGCGCACCACATGTACGTCACCGGCGGTGTGCTGCTGCCGTTCTTCGCCTTCATGACGTTCCTGATCGCGGTGCCCACCGGAGTGAAGTTCTTCAACTGGCTCGGCACGATGTGGAAGGGCTCGCTGTCCTTCGAGACGCCGATGCTCTGGACGATCGGCTTCCTGATCACCTTCCTGTTCGGCGGTCTGACCGGTGTCATCCTGGCCTCCCCGCCGCTGGACTTCCACGTCTCCGACAGCTACTTCGTGGTGGCGCACTTCCACTACGTGGTCTTCGGCACGGTGGTCTTCGCGATGTTCGCCGGCTTCCACTTCTGGTGGCCGAAGTTCACCGGGAAGATGCTCGACGAGCGGCTCGGCAAGATCACCTTCTGGACGCTGTTCATCGGTTTCCACGGCACCTTCCTGGTCCAGCACTGGCTGGGTGCCGAGGGCATGCCGCGCCGGTACGCCGACTACCTGGCGGCCGACGGTTTCACCGCGCTGAACACGTTCTCCACGATCAGCTCGTTCCTGCTCGGCCTGTCGGTCCTGCCGTTCCTCTACAACGTCTGGAAGACGGCCAAGTACGCGCCGAAGATCGAGGTGGACGACCCCTGGGGCTACGGCCGCTCGCTGGAGTGGGCCACCTCCTGCCCGCCGCCGCGGCACAACTTCCGCACCCTGCCGCGGATCCGCTCCGAATCCCCCGCGTTCGACCTGCACCACCCGGACGTCGCGGCCGTCGACCAGCTGGAGAACACCCAGGGCCCCGAGGGTCCGGTGCTCTCCGGAGCCAAGGAGGCCGGCAAGTGAAGATCCAGGGACACATGTTCATCTGGCTGTCGGTCTTCATCCTGGCCGTGGCCGCCGTCTACGGCGTGTGGTCCAAGGAACCGGTCGGCACCACCGCGCTCTTCCTGTCCTTCGGCCTGTCCCTCATGATCGGCTTCTACCTGGCCTTCACGGCCCGCCGGGTGGACACCGGGGCGCAGGACAACAAGGACGCGGACGTCGCCGACGACGCCGGCGAACTGGGCTTCTTCAGCCCGCACAGCTGGCAGCCGCTGGCGCTGGGCATCGGTGCCGCGATCGCCTTCCTGAGCGTCGCCCTCGGCTGGTGGCTGCTGTTCATCTCGCTGCCGATCATCATGGTCGGCCTCTTCGGCTGGGTGTTCGAGTACTACCACGGGGAGAACCAGAACCAGTAGGGCCTTTCCGTCGCGAACGGGTCGTCTCCGGGTATCTTCCGGAGGTGGCCCGTTCGTACGTATCCGGGTCGTCCGGCCGGGCTGCCGTCCCCACCGCGGCAGCACGAGTCGTGGAGCACCCAGGACGGCAGCGGTCTGCTTCCTGGTCATGGTGCCGCTCGCGGTGGGATCCGCCGTCTGCGGCGGCGGCGACGGGCCCACGGGTGCGGCCCCGCGGAACACCGCCGCGCAGGCCGCGCCGAACACCGGGGACGGCGGCCGCCGGGACGCGCCGCACCGTCGCGGTCGGCACCGAGGACGGTGCCGGAGACCCGGGCCGCCGCACCGTGGGCTTCGCCATCCGCCCGGCGGAAAACGGACGCTCGACGTCCTCTTCGGCCCGGAGAGCGGCGTCCACGGCCTCGGCCGGCCCGTCACCGCCCGGCCCAGCCGGGCGGTCGGGACGCGGGAGCAGCGCGCGATCGTGGAACGCGCCCTGACGGTCCGCTCCTCGCCCCCGGCCGACGGCTCCCGGCGCTGGGTGGACGACCGGAGTCCGCACTGCCGCCCGCGCGACCACCGGCCCGCGCGACCACCGGCCACCACCGGCGGACCCGGGTTCCGTACCCGGGGGCGGCAAGGTGGTCCTCGACCGGCAGCCCTTCGTACGGATGACCGGCACCGGCATCTCCGAGGACAGCCCCGAGTCCCACGACCTGCCCGTGCACGGGGCGGTCCGGCCCACCCGCGGTGGTGAGTTCCCGCACGCCGCGCCCTGGTCGGCCGGGTGGCACGGCCGGGGCGATGTCAGCCACGGCTGTACGGGCATGAGCGTCGGGAACGCCCGCTGGCTCTTCCGCACCGTGCGGCCGGGCGACGTCGTCCGGCACACCGGAGGGGGAGGGGAAGTGGACGCCGGCCTTCGGCAACGGCTACGGCGCCCGGAACCCGTCCTGGTGGGGAGTGGCGCGAGGGCGGCGCCCGGTGAGGCCCGGCGGCCGGCCGCCCGGGACACCCGGCCCGCGACGGCCCGCCGCGGGCCGGGTGCCGGGTCAGGCGGCCGTACGCGCCGGCCGGCGCCGCAGCAGGGCGGCCAGCGAGTCGGCCAGCGCCACCGGGTCGACCGGGTGCGGGACCGCGGCCTCGGCCCGGCTCCAGGTGGCCAGCCAGGCGTCCTGCGGACGGCCGATCAGCAGCAGGACGGGCGGGCAGTCGAAGATCTCGTCCTTGATCTGGCGGCACACGCCCATCCCGCCGGCGGGCACCGCCTCGCCGTCCAGCACGCACACGTCGACGCCGCCCTCCTCCAGGGCGGCGAGCACCGCGGGAAGCGTGGCGCACTCCAGGTACTCGACCGGCGGCACGTCGGCGGCCGGACGGCGCCCGGCGGCCAGCCGCACCTGCTCGCGGGTGTTGGCGTCGTCGCTGTAGACCAGCACCGTGGCGGTCGGCTGCATGGTTCCTCCGTGTCCTTGGGGGCCATGGTGTCCCGGGCCTCCGGCCCCGGGACCGCGGGGGCCGTGGGTCCATGGGGGTGTCCATGGTGCGAATAGCCGTCGTTGGCGGATGCTACTCCGTTCCCCCGGCGCCCGTCAGCGCCCCGGAGCCCGCCGCGGCGGGCCGTCTGAGCAGGACACCCGCGGGCGGACACACCGAAGGGCACCCCCCGAGGTGAGGGCGGGATAAGCGACCGACATAATGTCGGCGTGGCGACAGCAACAGCAGTAGATACCGGGCACGCGCACCCGTCGGTCAACCGGCCGAACCTCACCAGCGTAGGAACCATCATCTGGCTGAGTTCCGAGCTGATGTTCTTCGCGGCCCTCTTCGCGATGTACTTCACCCTGCGGTCGGTGACGGGCTCCGAGTACTGGCAGGAGCAGGCGGGTTCCCTGAACCTGCCGTTCTCGGCGACGAACACCACGATCCTGGTGCTCTCCTCCCTCACCTGCCAGCTGGGTGTCTTCGCCGCCGAGCGCGGCGACGTGAAGAGACTCCGCATGTGGTTCGTGGTCACCTTCGTGATGGGCGCGGTCTTCATCGGCGGCCAGGTCTTCGAGTACACGGAGCTGGTGGAGCACGAGGGGATCTCGATCTCCTCGGGCCCCTACGGTTCGGCGTTCTACCTGACCACCGGCTTCCACGGCCTCCATGTGACGGGCGGCCTGATCGCGTTCCTGTTCGTCCTGGGCCGGACGTACGCGGCCAGGCGGTTCACCCACCACCAGGCCACCGCGGCCATCGTGGTGTCCTATTACTGGCACTTCGTCGATGTCGTCTGGATCGGTCTGTTCGCCACGATCTACCTGATCAAGTGATCCGGTAGATCCGGTCCCGCCGGCGGTCAGCGCGGCGGACAGCCACAGCCAGAAGCATCGACGCAGAAGATCCTGACACCGGGGTAATCCGTGAAAAAGCTCTCCGCACGACGGCGCCATCCGCTGGCGGCGCTCGTCGTCCTACTCTTCGCGCTGGCGGCCACCGGGGGGCTGTACGCCGCGTTCGCTCCCGCGGACGAGGCGAAGGCCGACACCACGTCGGCCCAGTCCCTCGCCATCGAGGAGGGCAAGAAGCTCTACGCCACCGGCTGCTCCAGTTGCCACGGAACCGGTGGCCAGGGCACGAGTGACGGTCCCAGCCTGGTGGGCGTCGGCGCCGCAGCCGTGGACTTCCAGGTGGGCACCGGCCGTATGCCGGCGCAGTCGCCGGGCGCCCAGGCGCCCAAGAAGCCGCAGGTCTACACGCAGGCGCAGATCGACCAGCTCGCGGCGTACATCGCCTCGCTGGGCCCCGGTCCGAGCATCCCCACCGAGGAGGAGTACGATCCCTCGGGTGCCGACACCGCACGGGGCGGCGAGCTGTTCCGCACCAACTGCGCCCAGTGCCACAACTTCACCGGTGAGGGCGGCGCGCTCACCCACGGCAAGTACGCCCCCGAACTCGACGGTGTCTCCGACAAGCACATCTACGAGGCCATGCTCACCGGCCCGCAGAACATGCCCGCCTTCCCCGACAGCGTGCTGCCGGAGGAGGAGAAGCGCGAGATCATCGCCTACGTCAACGAGGTCCAGGGCGAGGACGCCGAGTCTCCCGGCGGCTTCGGACTGGGCGGCTACGGCCCGGTCGCCGAGGGCATGTTCGCCTGGGCGATCGTTCTCACCCTTCTGATCGGTGTCGCCGTGTGGGTCGCGGCACGTACCGCCAAGGCCAGGAAGTCATGAGCAGCCACACCGGATCCAACGCAGACGTGCCGGGCGGGAACCTGCCGGGCAAGCACACCGAGGCCGGCGAGGCGGCGGAGAGGTCCGAGAGCCCCTTCGCCGACCCCGGTCTCCCCCCCCACGAGCCACGTGTCCAGGACATCGACGAGCGGGCCGCCAAGCGCTCCGAGCGCACGGTCGCCCTGCTGTTCACCGTGTCGATGCTGGCCACCATCGGCTTCATCGCCTCGTACGTGATCTTCCCGATCGACCAGTACGTGTACATCTGGCCGCTCGGTGAGGTCAGCGCGCTGAACTTCTCCCTCGGCATGACCCTGGGCATCGCCCTGTTCTGCATCGGCGCCGGCGCGGTCCACTGGGCCCGCACGCTGATGTCGGACCACGAGCTCATCGGTGAGCGGCACCCGATCGAGGCCGACGAGCCGACCAAGGCCACGGTCCTGGCCGAGTTCCAGCAGGGCGCCAAGGAGTCGCAGCTCGGACGGCGCAAGCTGATCCGCAACACCATGTTCGGCGCACTGGCCCTGGTGCCGCTCTCCGGCGTGGTGCTGCTGCGCGACCTGGGCCCGCTGCCCGGGGACAAGCTGCGCCACACCGCCTGGGCGCCGGGCAAGCTGCTGGTCAACCAGAACACCGACGAACCCCTGCGTCCGGAGGACGTCACCGTCGGCTCGCTGGTCTTCGTCAAGCCCCAGGGCCTGGAGGAGGGCACCCACGACTTCCAGACGGAGATCGCCAAGGCCGCGGTGATGCTCGTCCGGCTGGAGCCGGAGGACATCAAGGACCCGAAGGAACTCGACTGGTCCCACGAGGGCATCGTCGCCTTCTCCAGGATCTGCACCCACGTCGGCTGCCCGGTCACCCTGTACGAGCAGCAGACGCACCACGTCCTGTGCCCCTGTCACCAGTCGACGTTCGACCTGGCCGACGGCGCACGGGTGATCTTCGGCCCGGCCGGCCACCCCCTGCCGCAGCTGCGGATCAGTGTCAACGATGACGGTTTCCTCGAAGCGCAGGGCGACTTCGCGGAGCCCGTCGGCCCGAGCTTCTGGGAGCGCGGATGAGTACTGTGAGCGACGCCCCGAAGCGCCGGGGCAAGGCACCCGCCGGTGAGCGGGTCGCGGACTGGGCCGACGGCCGGCTGGGCGTCTACGGCCTGGCCAAGGCCAACATGCGGAAGATCTTCCCGGACCACTGGTCCTTCATGCTCGGTGAGGTCTGCCTCTACAGCTTCATCATCATCCTGCTGACCGGTGTCTACCTGACGCTGTTCTTCGTCCCCAGCATGGCCGAGGTGGAGTACCACGGCACCTATGTGCCGATGCAGGGCGTGCACATGTCCGAGGCGTACGCCTCGACCCTGAACATCAGCTTCGACGTCCGCGGCGGTCTGCTCATGCGGCAGATCCACCACTGGGCCGCGCTGGTGTTCCTGGTCGGCATGTTCGTGCACATGATGCGCGTCTTCTTCACCGGCGCCTTCCGCAAGCCGCGCGAGATCAACTGGCTGTTCGGCTTCCTGCTGCTGGTGCTGGGCATGTTCACCGGCTTCACCGGCTACTCCCTGCCGGACGACCTGCTGTCCGGCACCGGTGTCCGTTTCATGGAGGGCGCGGTCCTCTCCGTCCCGGTGGTCGGGACCTACCTGTCCTTCTTCCTCTTCGGAGGCGAGTTCCCGGGCACGGAGATCATCCCGCGGTTCTTCGTGGCGCACGTCCTGCTGCTGCCCGGCATCATGCTGGGCCTGGTGGTGGCGCACCTGATCCTGGTCTTCTACCACAAGCACACCCAGTTCGCCGGGCCCGGCCGGACGGAGAAGAACGTCGTCGGCATGCCGCTGCTGCCGGTCTACATGGCCAAGGCGGGCGGCTTCTTCTTCCTGGTCTTCGGCATCATCTCGGTGATCGCCGCGACGGTCACCATCAACCCGATCTGGGTGCTGGGCCCGTACCGGCCGGACCAGGTGTCCACCAACGCGCAGCCCGACTGGTACATGGGCTTCTCCGAGGGACTGATCCGGGCGATGCCCGCGTGGGAGATGGTGATCCCCGGCGGCTACACCCTCAACCTGGGCGTGGCGATCCCGCTGGTGGTCATCTTCCCGCTGATCCTGACGTCGATCGCGGTGTACCCGTTCATCGAGTCCTGGATCACCGGTGACAAGCGCGAGCACCACATCCTGGACCGTCCGCGCAACGCGCCGACGCGTACCGGATTCGGCGCGGCCTGGATCAGCCTGTACTTCCTGCTCCTGGTCGGCGGCGGGAACGACCTGTGGGCCACCCACTTCCACCTGTCGATCAACGCCATCACCTGGTTCGTCCGGATCGGCTTCTTCGTGGTGCCGGTGGTCGTCTTCATCGTCACCAGGCGGATCTGCATGGGCCTGCAGCGGCGGGACCGGGAGAAGGTGCTGCACGGCCGGGAGAGCGGCATCATCAAGCGGCTGCCGCACGGCGAGTTCGTGGAGGTGCACGAGCCGCTCTCCCAGGAGCAGCTCCACACCCTCACCGCGCACGAGCAGTACCGGCCGCTGGAGCTCGGTCCGGAGACGGACGAGAACGGTGTGCGGCGGAAGGTCGGCCCGGTGCAGAAGTTCCGTGCCAGGCTCAGCCGCGGCTACTACGGCGAGGGCAGCCAGGTGCCGAAGCCCACGGCGGAGGAGTACAAGGAACTCACCAGCGGTCACGGCCACGGCCACTGAGAGCGGACGACACACCGATCGCCACACGAGGGGCCCCGGTCCTCCTTCGGGAGGGCCGGGGCCCCTCGGCCCGTCCGGCTCCCGCGGCCCGGGCCCGGTGTGTCCGGAGTACGGGCGGCGGCCGTGGAAGCCGGGCCGCGCCGCTAGGCTGGCCGCGGGCCGTGCCGCCGGCTCCACCCGTCCCCGCCGCTCCCCGAAGGGGCGGCCCCGTCCGACGACGCCAGGAGTGATCCCCATGAGCGCTGCTACCCCCACCGGAGGCGACACCGCGGCGGCGCACACCTGGCCGGAGGTGCTGAGCACGCTGCTGGCCGGCGAGGACCTGACCGCCGGGAGCACCGCCTGGGCGATGGACCAGATCATGCGCGGCGAGGCGACCGACGCCCAGATCGCCGGCTTCGCGGTGGCGCTGCGCGCCAAGGGAGAGACGGTCGACGAGGTCACCGGGCTGGTACGGGCGATGTACGAGCACGCCAACGTGATCGAGGTGCCGGGCCCCACGGTCGACATCGTCGGCACCGGCGGCGACCGGGCCAGGACGGTGAACATCTCCACCATGTCCTCGATCGTGGTGGCCGGTACCGGCGCCCGGGTCGTCAAGCACGGCAACCGGGCGGCCTCCAGCGCCAGCGGCGCCTCGGACGTACTGGAGAAGCTGGGGGTCAATCTGGAGCTGACGCCCGAGCGGGTCGCCGAGGTCGCGGCCGAGGCCGGGATCAGCTTCTGCTTCGCGGTGAAGTTCCACCCCTCGCTGCGCCATGCGGGTGCCGCACGGAAGGAACTGGGCATCGCGACCGTCTTCAACTTCCTGGGCCCGCTGACCAACCCGGCCCGGGTGGGTGCCCAGGCCACCGGGGTCGCCGACGCCCGGATGGCGCCGATCATGGCGGGGGTGCTGGCCGAGCGGGGTACCTCCGCGCTGGTCTTCCGCGGCGACGACGGTCTGGACGAGCTGACCGTCACCGGCACCTCCACGGTGTGGGTGGTCAGGGACGGCAAGGTCCGCAGCGAGGTCTTCGATCCCCGGGACGTCGGTGTCGCCCTGGTGCCGCTGGAGGCGCTGCGGGGTGCCGATCCGGCCCACAACGCGGATGTGGCACGGCGGCTGCTGGACGGGGAGACCGGCCCCGTACGGGACGCGGTCCTGCTGAACTCCGCCGCCGCGCTGGTCGCCCTGGAGCCGGGCGACGGGCCGCTGGCCGAGCGGATCGCGGCGGGCATGGAGCGGGCCGCGGCGTCCATCGACTCCGGCGCCGCCAGAGCCGCACTGGACCGCTGGGTGGCCGCCAGCAACGCCTGACCGGGCCGGGGCCCCGTTCCGCCGGGGCCCCGGCCCGGGCCCTACGAGTCGAGCCCGATGGCGAAGGCCGCCTCCAGATCGTGCTGGGAGTAGGCGCGGAAGGCGATGTGGGTCTCGGTGGAGACCACACCGGGAACCTTGCTGATGTGCCCCGGAATGATCTCGGCCAGGTCGTCGTGCCGGGCCACCCGCACGATGGCGATCAGATCGTGTGCCCCGGTGACCGAGTAGACCTCGCTGACCCCGTCCAGCTCGGCGATCTGCTGGGCGATCTCCGGGATGCGGTCGGTGCTGGTCCTGATGAGCACGATCGAGGTGATCACGGTTCTTCCTTCCTCGGGGGCGGCCTTCGGATGACGGTTTCCCCCGGCGGGGCCGCCGGTGCGTCCTCGGGGACGGCGATCCCCCGGCCGCCGGGGCCGGCCCGCTCACTGTAGCCCGCCGCAGGTGCGGCACCGCTTGTCCCGGAGCGGCGGCGGGCGGGACGGGCCGGGGCGCGGGGACTGCCGCCCGGCCCCCGGGGAAGGCACACAGGAACGCGTCCGGCCCCGCCGGCTTCCGCGGGGCGTGCGGGGCCGGCGCGCGCCACGGCACGGACCCGGTGGTGGAGGGTGTCGGCTCGGATACGGACCGTACGCCGGGGCGCACCGGAAGGTCACCAGGCCGTAGGGTTGCGGGGACATCCCCCGCACCGGGGCGCCTTCGGGCGCCCCGGTGCGGGACATCGGGAGCGTTTCGGGGCACTCGGAGTGTCCGGGATGCGGAGGAACAGCGGGACAGCAGGAGCGCCGGTGCCGTACAGGACGCCCCGGCGGAGCGGAAGAGGACGAGGAGAGGACGAGAAGATGCCGGTTCCCCGACCGAACGAAGGAACGCGGTGGCGTTGCACGATGTGCGGCAACCTCACCCGCTTCGACGTGACGCGCTCCAGCAGGGTGGTGGAGTACGTCCACCTGGACTTGGCTGGGGAGTCCCGGGTCGAGGAACGCGAGGTGCTCAGTGAGACGATCGAGTCGGTGCGCTGCCGCTGGTGCAACGCGGTGGACCAGGTCGAGCTGGTGGACCGGCCCGGCGCTCAGGTGTGACGACGGGCGGGTGTGAACGGTGGTGGAACGGACGGGTGGTGAGCGTACTCCGGAGGGGGAGACGCTCGACCGCCCGCTGCCCGAGAAGGTGCGCCGCAGGGTGGTGGCGCTGACCGGGGACGCGCTCGGCGGGTTCACCGTCGCCGAACTCCCCGCCCCTCTGCGGCAGTACGCCCGTTTCACCCCCCAGCGGCGGATCAAGTTCGCGGGCAACGCCATGGCCGCCTCGCTGGAGAGCGCCCCGGCCTTCCGGCAGCGCGTCGCGGAGCGGCTGCGGGAGGTGCTGCCGGAGCTGTCCGAGGCGGTGGAGGACGGTACGCTGCCGGCCGCCGCGGACCCGGTGGACGTGGCGGCGGTCGCGTATGTGCTGCGTCCGGAGGGCTGGGTCAAGCTGGTGGCCGCCGCCGGTGAGGAGGCCCAGCGGGCCCAGGCCGAGCGCGCCGGTGAGGAGGCACAGCGCGAACTGGCCCGGCTGAGGGAGGAGCTGGCGCAGGCGAGGACGGCCGAGCGCACCGGCACCGAACAGCTCCGCACGGAGCTGGAGGCGGTCCGCAAGGAGGCCGACGTCCTGCGGCGCAGGCTGCGCAGCGCACAGAGCGACGTCAAACGCGGCGAGGCCGAGGTGCGCAGGATGCGGGCCGAGCTCGAGGCGGCGCGGTCCGCGGCCGCCACGGAGAAGGCGGGTGCCGAGAGCGAGGCGCGGCGGCTGAGGGCCCGGCTGGCGGAGGCGGAGTCCGCCCTGGAGGCCGGCCGCCGGGCGGCACGTGAGGGGCGCAGCGTGGCGGACATGCGGCTGCGGCTGCTGCTGGACACGGTGCTGGACGCCGCCCAGGGGCTGCGGCGCGAACTCGCCCTGCCGCCCGTCGCGCACCGCCCGGCGGAGGGCGTGGAGGCGGTCGAACCGGGCCGGATGACGCCGAAGGACATCGCGCGGCGCGCCCTGGCCGAGGACGATCCGGCGCTGCTCGACCAGTTGCTGGCGCTGCCCCAGGCGCATCTGGTGGTGGACGGCTACAACGTCACCAAGACCGGCTATCCGTCGCTTCCCCTGGAGAAGCAGCGGCTGCGGCTGCTGGGCGGCCTGGCGGGACTGGCGGCCCAGACGGGCGCCGAGGTGACCTGTGTGTTCGACGGCGCGGAGCTGGCGGCGCCGGTGCTGCTGGCGCCCCCGCGGGGGGTGCGGGTGCTGTTCAGCAAACCCGGGCAGACCGCCGACGAGCTGATCCGGCGGCTGGTGCGCGCCGAGCCGCCGGGGCGTCCGGTGGTGGTGGTCTCCGCGGACCGCGAGGTGGCCGACGGGGTGGCGGCGGCCGGCGCCCGGCCGGTGGCCTCGGTCCTGCTGCTGAGGCGGCTGGGCCGCACCTGAAACGGGCGGGTACCGGGCCGGTTTGGAATCTGTCCGAAAGTCGCCCCCGCTGTCGGGACTGTTCCGGGGGCGACCGGGACAGGAGCCCGGAATGTCCGAAGAGTGGGCACGCAGGGTCAGAGGGTGACAGCGGACGGTGGCGCGATGGTAAAGGATGTGGCCGGTGGGCGAGTTTTTTCCTATGAGGATTTGAAGCGATCAGCGCACATGGCTAGTGTCTGGCGCGAGCCTCCGCGCAGGTGACCGCCCAACCGGGGCGGCAGCGGAGGGACCGCCGATTCCGCGGCGCTCATCGCGGAGCCGGGAACTGGCCCCCAACCACTTCCGGCAGGCGGCTGAGGAAGAAGGAGCTCGCCCCAGTGGCGTCCCACCGTCGACCCAAGCAGCCGAACCGCACCCGGGTGACCGTACTCACCGCGACCGCCGCCGCGGCGGTCGCGCTGACCTCCCAGGCGGCGCAGGCCGAGCCGACCCCCTCCAAGAAGGACGTCAAGGCCAAGGTCGACAAGCTCTACGAAGAGGCCGAGCACGCCACGGAGAAGTACAACGGCGCCAAGGAGAAGCAGGAGAAACTGGAGAAGCAGGTCGGCAACCTCCAGGACAGCGTCGCGCGCGGCCAGGGCGAACTGAACAAGCTGCGCGACAGCCTCGGTTCGATGGCCACCGCCCAGTACCGCTCCGGGGGTATCGACCCCTCGCTGCAGCTGTTCCTCTCCTCCGACCCCGACAGCTACCTCGACAAGGCCTCCGCGCTCGACCAGCTCAGCAGCAAGCAGACCGAGGCGCTGAAGAAGATTCAGGCCAAGCAGCGGACCCTCGCGCAGCAGCGCGAGGAGGCCTCGGACAAGCTGGCGGACCTGGAGACCACCCGCAAGGAACTCGAGGGCAAGAAGAAGAAGATCCAGGGCAAGCTCTCCGAGGCCCAGCGGCTGCTGAACACCCTCACCGCCCAGGAGCGCGCTGCGCTGGACAAGGAGGAGGAGCGCGCCAACCGCGCCTCCGCGGAGCGGGTCGACCTCGGCAGCACGGCCTCCCCCAGCGGGCGGGCCGGGGCGGCCTTCAGCGCGGCCCAGAGCAAGATCGGCTCGCCCTACGTCTGGGGCGCCACCGGACCCAACTCCTTCGACTGCTCCGGGCTGACCTCCTGGGCGTACGGCCAGGCCGGCGTCTCCCTGCCGCGCACCTCGCAGGCCCAGGCGAACGCCGGAACGCGCATCTCCAAGAGCGAACTGGCCCCGGGCGACCTGGTCATCTTCTACAGCGACCTGCACCACGTCGGCCTCTACGCCGGCAACGGGCAGATCCTGCACGCCCCCAAGCCGGGCGCGAACGTGCGCTACGAGTCCATCAACAACATGCCGTTCATGTTCGGCGTGCGGGTCTGACGTCCGCCGGAGCCCGCACCGAGGTCTCCGCCGCTTCCTCCACATCCCCCGTCCGGGTGAACCCGGACGGGGGATGTTTCTGTCCGCCCCGCCGGTGACCTGCACCGGAACGGAGTGCCGGGTGCCACGCGGAGGCGCCGCGCGTGAACTGCGAGTGCCCGCAAGGCTACTGTCTGTGTTCGCCGTTTCCCGTGCCGGCCGTCCCCCTCCGGACGGCGCGGGGGACGGCACGCAGCAGTTCCGCAGCGGAAGGGAGAGCGTCCCCATCGTGGTCTCGCACCGGTCCACCCGACACGGCTCTCGCCGGCGTACCCCCCGCACCGTCGCCCGGCCCGGCGCTCCCGGCCCGGTCCTCCGGGCCGCCGCGCTGTCCGCCGCCGCGGGCGCGGCCGTGCTGTCGGTGGTGCCCGCGTCCCCGGCGGGCGCCGACCCCGGCACCGGTGATCCGGCCGCGGCGAGCGCCCGGGTGGACCGGCTCTACGCACAGGCGGAGCGGGCCACCGAGCGCTACAACGCGGTGGCCGAACGCGTGGCGGAGCTCCGTGAGCAGGCCGAGCGGGCGCAGGACGGCGCCGCCCGCGACCAGGCCAGGGTCAACCGCCTGCGCGACACCCTGGGCAACCTGGCGAAGGCCCAGTACCGCTCCGGCGGTATGGCACCCGCACTCGCCCTGGTGCTCTCCGAGGATCCCGAGGACTACCTCGCCAGGGCCGCCGTCCTGGACCGGATCACCAGCCGCGAGGCCGCCCGGCTGAAGCTGTTCCAGCACGCCAGGCAGGTGCTGGAGCAGCGGCGTACCGAGGCCCGCGGAAAGCTCGCCGAACTGGCGCGGCAGCACGAGAGCCTGCGCCTGCACCGGGCGGCCGTGCAGCGCAGGCTCGGGGCCGCCCAGCGGCTGCTCAACCGGCTGCCGGCCGAGGAGCGCGCGTCCCGCGAGCGCGTTCCGCGCGGCACGGACCGGATCCCGCGCGAGACGCCGGCGGGTGTCCCGGCGCGGGCCGCGGCGGCGCTGGCGGCCGCACGGCGGGCGGTCGGTTCGCCGTACGCCTGGGGCCAGGCCGGTCCCCACTCCTTCGACTGCTCGGGGCTGACCTCCTGGGCGTACGGCCGGGCCGGCGTCTCCCTGCCGCGCACCTCGCAGGGGCAGCTGCACGCCGGGCGGCACGTACCACTGGACCAGGCCCGCCCGGGCGACCTGGTCGTCTACCGGTCGGACGCCAGCCACGTCGGGATGTACGCCGGCGGCGGCCAGGTGGTGCACGCCCCGCGCCCCGGGGCGCGGGTGCGGTACGACCCGGTGGGGATGATGCCGGTCGCCGCCGTGGTCCGGCCCTGAGCCGCCGCGCCGCCCACCGCCCCGGCCGGGTCCGTACGATCGGCGTATGAGATGGCGGAGCCGGACGGTGTCGTGGGTGGCCGCGCTGTCGGCCGGGCTGCTGGTGCTCCTGACCGGCTGCGGCGGGCCGGCGGGCCGGGACGCGCCGCACGCGCCGCTCCAGGCGCTGCTGGACCGGCAGGCCGAGGCCGTCCTCGCCGGTGACCGGGCGGCCTACCTGGCGACCGTCGACCCCCTGGCGGACCGTTACCGGGCCGCCCAGCGCACGGTGTTCGGCAATCTCGCCCGGCTGCCGCTGAGCCAGTGGTCCTACCGGGTCACCGCCGTCGGCGACGACGCCTTCCCGCTCCCGGGCCGCGGAGGCGGGGCGCGCCGGATCGCCGTACGGGCCGAGCTGAGCTACCGCGTGGAGGGGTACGACACGGCGCCCGTGCGGGCCGAGGAGAACCTGACCCTCACCGAGCGGCAGGACCGCTGGTACGTCTCCTCGGAGCGCGACGGCACCGAACAACTGTGGGAGCAGGGCCGGATGACCGTCGTCCGCGGTGAACGCAGCCTGGTCCTCGGCGTCGGCCGACCCGGGGAGGGGCTGCGCGCCCTGGCCGCCGACGCCGACCGCGCGGTGCCCGCGGTCGCCGCCCGCTGGCCGCGCGACTGGTCCCGCCGGGTGCTGGTCGAGGCACCCGCCTCGGTGGAGGGGATGGCGGCGCTCCTGGGCGGCGATCCCGACTCCTACCGGGGCATCGCGGCCGTCACCACCGGCGAGGCGGGCGGTCCCGGCCGGGACGCGAAGCCCGCGGAGCGGATCGTGGTCAACCCGCGGGCCTACGGGGTGCTCGGCGAGCGGGGCCGGCGGATCGTCATGACCCATGAGACGACCCACGTCGCCACCCGCCGGTACACCACCGCAGCCACCCCGATGTGGCTCTCGGAGGGCTTCGCCGACTGGGTCGCCTACCACGGCACCGGACGGCCGCCCACTCTCGTCGCGCCCCGGCTCACCGAGGCCGCGCGCCGCGGCGAGCTGCCCGAAGAGCTTCCTGCGGACGAGGACTTCGGCTTCGCCGGGGACGGCGGCCGGCTCGCCCGGGCCTACGAGGGCGGCTGGCTGGCCTGCCGGATGGTGGCGGAGCGCTGGGGCGAGGGGAAACTGACCGAGCTGTACCTGCGGACGGGCCGGAACGGCCCACCCGGCGACGGGGACGGAGGAGAGGCCCGGAAGCGCGCGGTGGACGCCGCGCTCCGCGAGGTCCTCGGTACGGACCTGGCAGGGTTCACCGCGCACTGGCGCGACCACGTCCGCCGGGAACTGGGCGGCTGACGGCGGGTCACCGGGACAGCAGCCGGTCCTCCGCCCGCTCCCGGCCCGCGGCCTCCCCGGTGCCGCCGTCCCCGTCCCGGCCGGCCGCGGCCCGCAGCCGGGGCTCGGTCACCGTGGTGCGCCACAGCCGGGCGCACGCCAGTACCGCGGCGGTCAGCAGCAGCCCGTTGCGCAGCACCAGCAGCGTCACCCCCAGTGCGTCGCTCGCCACCACGTTCCCGAAGTACACCGGGAACTCCAGCAGCGTCACCCCGGTCGCCACCACCACCAGCAGCGCGGGCAGCCCCTGGCGG
Source organism: Streptomyces carminius (assembly GCF_002794255.1). Classification (GTDB taxonomy): domain Bacteria; phylum Actinomycetota; class Actinomycetes; order Streptomycetales; family Streptomycetaceae; genus Streptomyces; species Streptomyces carminius. The sequence continues at coordinate 312,411 of NZ_PGGW01000019.1, read as the reverse complement.
CCGGTGCGCAGCACCGCGCACACCGCCGCCAGGCCCACCAGCCAGACCATGTACTGCGGGCTGATCACCCGGCTGGTGACGGTGAACAGCAGCACCGCGGCGAACGCGGCGTCCGCAGCGGTGCTCGCGGTCCACTCCACCGCGCGCAGCCGCCACAGCAGCAGCCAGCCGAACGCGGCGGCCGAGCACACCAGCGCCACGGTGCTCACCGTCTCCACATGCGGGCCCAGGAACTCCACCGACCCGTAGTTCAGCAGCACCTGCCCCTCCCAGCCGAAGTGCCGGGCCACGTGGAGGACCAGGGCGCCCACCGACTCCACCTCGGTGCCCCGGTCGCGCTGATGGGTGAGGAAGTCCAGCGCTCCGGGCATGGCGGCGGCGAAGAGGGCGGTCAGCACCAGCCCCGTCACCACGGCCGCGCCCCACGCCACCCGGGTGGTCCGCCCACGCGGGGTGCCCGCCAGCAGCAGCGCGGGCCACACCTTCAGCAGCGCGCCGAAGGCCGCCAGCGCCCCGGCCGCGCGCGGGCTGCGGGACAGGGCCAGCAGCGCGGCCACCGCGACGGCGGTGACCATCAGGTCGTAGCGGGCGTACACGGTCGGACCCAGCAGCGGCACCCCGGCCACCCACACCCACACCCCGGCACGGCCGCGCCCGCGCCCGGGGGCCCGGCGGGAGGCGTACAGCAGCATCGCGAACACCGCCGCGTCGGCGGCGCAGACCAGCGTGTAGAAGGCCGCCGGATAGGCCAGGAAGGGCAGCAGCGCGGGGGAGAGGATCGCCAGCGCGGCGGCGGGCGGGTACTGCCAGGTGACGTCGCCCACCGGGAAGGAGCCGGTGCGCAGCACCTCGTACCAGCCGTGGTAGATCACCGACACGTCGCTGGTGACGTCCGGTCCCGGCACCGTGATCACCTTGAACACGCACAGGAGCAGCACGGTCCGGGTGGCGGCCCAGGCCGCGAGGGAGAGGCGCATGGACCGACCGTACCGGGTGGGGACACGGCCCCCGGCGGGTGCCGGGTACTGTCGGCGGCGATGCACAAGACCCTGATCGTCACCAACGACTTCCCGCCCCGCCCCGGCGGCATCCAGGCGTTCCTGCACAGCATGGCGCTGCGGCTGGACCCCGAGCGGGTCGTGGTCTACGCCTCCACCTGGAAGCGGGGACACGAGGGCGCCGAGGCGACCGCCCGCTTCGACGCCGCGCAGCCCTTCACCGTCGTGCGCGACCGCACCACCATGCTGCTCCCCACCCCGCACGTGACGCGCCGCGCGGTGGAGCTGCTGCGCGAACACGGCTGCGGCTCGGTGTGGTTCGGGGCGGCGGCACCGCTCGGCCTGATGGCGCCCGCGCTGCGCCGGGCGGGCGCGGAACGGCTGGTGGCCACCACCCACGGCCACGAGGCCGGCTGGGCCGGGCTGCCCGCCGCCCGGCGACTGCTGCGCCGCATCGGTGAGGGCACCGACACCCTCACCTACCTCGGCGAGTACACCCGCTCACGGATCGCCGCCGCGCTCACCGAACAGGCGGCGTCCCGGATGGTCCATCTGCCGCCCGGCGTCGACGAGAAGACCTTCCACCCCGGCTCCGGCGGTCACGCCGTACGCGCCCGGCTCGGGCTGGCGGACCGGCCGGTGGTGGTGTGCGTGTCGCGGCTGGTGCCGCGCAAGGGGCAGGACACCCTGATCCGCGCCATGCCCCGGGTGCTGGCCGAGGTGCCCGACGCGGTGCTGCTGATCGTCGGCGGCGGACCGTACGGGGAGACGCTGCGGAAGCTGGCGGAGGCCACCGGCGTCGCCGGCTCGGTGCGCTTCACCGGGCCGGTCCCCTGGGAGGAGCTCCCTGCGCACCACGGCGCGGGCGACGTCTTCGCCATGCCCTGCCGCACCCGCCGGGGCGGGCTCGACGTGGAGGGGCTGGGGATCGTCTACCTGGAGGCGTCGGCGACCGGCCTGCCGGTCGTCGCGGGCGACTCCGGGGGCGCACCCGACGCCGTGCTGGACGGTGAGACCGGCTGGGTGGTGCGTGGCGGGGCCGGGGGCGGTGAGGCCGAGCGGGAGACGGCCGAGCGGATCGTCACGCTGCTGGGGGACCCGGAGCTGCGCCGCCGGATGGGTGAGCGCGGCCGGGCGTGGGTCGAGGAGCGCTGGCGCTGGGACCTGCTGGCCGGGCGGCTGCGGGAACTGCTGTAGCGGCCTTGCGGCCTTGCGGCCTTGCACGGGGTTCGCGGGTGCGGGTGCGGGTTGGGTGGGTGCTGGGGTCGGGGCCGGTCCGGGGCGACCATTCCGGACGGTACGATTTACGGCCGTTGCCGTGCCACGTTTCCTTGCCCGCTCATTGGCCGCAAATCGTACTTGAGTGTCCGGAACGGCCGCCCCTCCCCGTCCCCTCCCGCCCGTCGCCCGTCCGCGGGTCGAGTCCTGTGCTGCCCCGGCCCGTCCGTGAAGGGCCGTCGGGCCCGGAGCACCGGCAAAGGCTCCCGCCCACCAGCGGTGCGCCGACGACCCACCCGGCCGCCCCCGCCCAGGAACCACTTCCCCGGACACCGGCCTCGGGGAACATCGGTACAGCGCTTCGGCGCGGGGGTGCCGGCGAGGTTCCCGTACTCCCGGCGGGCCGGGATCACGGGGATCCCCTGGTCGAGTGCGGCCCGTTCGGTCGGCTCCAGCCCGGTGGTGCGGAGGAAACCGGCGAGCCGGCCCGGCACGTCGAGGGTGACCGGCAGCTCCTGGGCCGTGGCGTCATTCTCGATGGCGGTGTGGTCGGGCAGGACCATGGACTTCACGGTGGACAGCGGCTCGCCGGCGCGCGGGTGGCGAGCGGTGAGGTCCGTCGCGGAGAACGCGCCGTCGTGGATGGGCGGCACTGCCTGGTCGCGGTGGGGGACGTCGAGGATGTTCCCGGTGCCGCGTACGAGGCGAACGTCTCGGAGAGGTGGACGGTGTCACCCGGCCGTGCGTAGCCGAGGGGTGCGCGGAACTTCGGGCGCCGGAGAGGGCGGGGGCGGCCGGAAGTGCCCGAGTCCTCCTCGAAGACGACCGGATCCTGGACCCCGGCCTCGTCCAGGACGAGGTTCTGCCGGTCGTTCCGGACCCGCTTGCAGACCAGGTTCGCCATACCGGAGGGCGTCTTCCGGACGGAGGGCCGGACCCTGTCGGCAGTCACCAGCGAATCCGATCGGATTCGGGTCGCCGCGAACCCCCGGATCGCACGGGTTCGCTGGGCGCGTCGGTTGCCGCCCTTTGCCGGCGGTCCGCCCATGACCGCGCGACACATGACCTGCCAGGAGCCGTGCGCTTGCTGTTTCGGCAAGCCAACGTGCCCGGACTGTCCGCCTGTGCTGATGTGGCTCCATGGCTGTCGAAACCCCGAGCCCGCTGGTTACCACCGACTGGCTCGCCGCCCGTCTGGACGACCCCGCCCTCCGCGTCCTCGACGCATCGGTACTGCTGGCGCCCGACGCCCCGCACCTGCGCCCGATGCGCGACGCCTACCAGCGCGCCCACATCCCCGGTGCCGTGTTCGCCGACCTGGTCCAGGACGTCGTCGAACCCGGCAGCCCGTTCGGCATCACCCGCCCCGGCTCCGGGCGTGCGGCCGAGGTCTTCGGGCGCCTGGGTGTCGGCGACAGCACGACCGTCGTCGTCCACGACAACGAGTTCGGGCAGAACGCGGCTCGACTGTGGTGGATCCTCAAGGCCGCCGGGCACGAACGGGTCGCGCTCCTCGACGGTGGCCTGCGCAAGTGGACGGCCGAGCGTCGCCCCGTCACCTCCGGCGAGGTCACGCCCGCCCCCGCCGTCTTCACCGCCCGCCCCAGGACGGACATGTGGGCCGACCGCGGCCAAGTCCTCGACGCCGTCACCAGCCCGGGCGGCGCGAGTCTGGTCAACGCCGTCCCCGAACTTCCCGACGACGTGTCCGTCCTTCCGCCCGGCGCCGCCCGGGTCATGTCCACCAGCCTGCCCGGCAGCCTCGACGTGCCGTTCCCCTCCCTGGGCCAACCCGGTACCGACACCCTGCCCTACCCGTCGATCAACTGGCCCGGCTCCCCGGTCCTGCGCCCCCGTCCCGACCGCCGGCGGCTCCTGGAGCACATCCCCGCCGACCACCCGGCAATCGTGTACTGCAACTCCGGGCTCAACGCCCCGCTGGTCGCGCTGTGCCTGGTGGACGCCGGACACACGAAGGTGAGCGTCTACGACGGCGGCCTGATGGAGTGGCTGAGCGACCCGGACAACCCCACCGTTCCCCGCCACCTGACCGCTTGAGCTCGCCGCCGTTCACGACAGGCAGGTGAGAAGGGTGCTTTCGACAGCCTGCGCTTCGGAACTCCGCACGGACCTGAGCCAGGGCACATGCGCTCGACAGGTCACTCCTTCTCGCTCCCGTCCTCGTCCGGCTCCGTCCCAGGCCTGCCGGAGGGGCGCCCGGTACCCGTGCGGCCCCGGCCGTTCCCGCGTGCGGGGGAGGTGCGTATCGCGCCTCCGGCTGGAGGCCGGGAGTGATGCGCTGCTTCCGTGCGCGGGAGGCGTGCCGGACGGTGGCCGTCCGGCTCTACGCGGGCGGGGAGTGTGTGCGGGGACCTCGGGTGCGACGGGGTGCACTCGGCGACGGGCGGGAGGGGACGGGGAGGGGCGGCCGTTCCGGACACTCAAGTACGATTTGCGGCCAATGAGCGGGCAAGGAAACATGGCACGTCAACGGCCGTAAATCGTACCGTCCGGAATGGCCGCCCCGGACCGGCCCCGACCCCGGCACCCACGGAAACCGCACCCCGTGAACCCCCCGCTACTTCGCGTACAGCGCTTCGATCTCCGGCGCGAAGTCCCTGGCGACCACAGCACGCTTGAGCTTCAGCGAGGGCGTCAGGTGCCCCGACTCCTCGGTGAACTGGGCCGGCAGCAGCCGGAACCGGCGGACCGACTCCGCCCGGGAGACCGCCGCGTTGCCGTCGTCCACCGCCTGCTGCACGGTGGCCAGCAGCTCGGGGTCGGCGAGCAGTTCGTCCCGTGACAGCCCCGACTTGCCGTGCTTGGCGGCCCAGCCGTGCAGGAACTCCTCGTCCAGGGTGATCAGCGCGGCGACGAACGGACGTCCGTCGCCCACCACCATGCACTCGGCGACCAGGGCGTGGGCCCGGATGCGGTCCTCGATGACGGCCGGGGCGACGTTCTTGCCGCCCGCCGTCACCAGGATCTCCTTCTTGCGGCCGGTGATGGCGAGGTAGCCGTCCGCGTCGAGGGTGCCGATGTCGCCGGTGTGGAACCAGCCGTCCGCCATCGCCTCGGCGGTGGCGGCCTCGTTGTTCCAGTAGCCGCTGAACAGGTGCTCGCCGCGCAGCAGTACCTCGCCGTCGTCGGCGATGCGGACGGCCGAGCCCGGCAGCGGCTGGCCGACGGTGCCGATCTTCGGCCGGTCGTACGGGTTGAAGGCGGTCGGCGCGCAGGACTCGGTGAGCCCGTAGCCCTCCAGCACGGTGAAGCCGATGCCGCGGTAGAAGTGCCCCAGCCGCTCGCCCAGCGGGGCGCCGCCGGAGATGGCGTGGGTGGCCCGGCCGCCGAGCACCGCGCGCAGTTTCCGGTAGACGAGTCTGTCGAACAGCCGGTGCTTCAGCCGCAGCCCCAGGGAGGGGCCCGAGGGGGTGTCCAGTGCGCGGCTGTAGGCGATCGCGGTCTCCGCGGCCCGGTCGAAGATCTTCCCCTTGCCCTCCGCCTGCGCCTTGGCCCGCGCCGAGTTGTAGACCTTCTCGAAGACCCGGGGCACGCCCAGGATCAGCGTCGGGCGGAAGCCGGCCAGGTCCTCGGTGAGCTGCTTGACGTCGGGGCTCAGACCGAGCCGGATCGGCGCCATCACGGAGGCGATCTGCACCATGCGGCCGAAGACGTGGGCGACGGGCAGGAACAGCAGGACCGAGCCCTCGCCGGTCGTGAACAGCGGCTTCAGCCGCTCCACCACGTTGCCGCAGTCCGCGAAGAAGGCGCGGTGGGACAGCACGCAGCCCTTGGGGCGGCCGGTGGTGCCGGAGGTGTAGACGATGGTGGCGGGGGAGTCGGCGTCGGCGGCGGAGGAGTGCTCCTCCAGGACCGCGTCGGTGATCTCCGTGCCGGAGTCGGCCAGCTTCTGCACCGCGCCGTCGTCGACGGTCCACAGATGCGCCAGGCCCGGCAGCCGCTCGCGCACCGACTCCACCGCGGCGGCGTGGGCGCCGGTCTCGACGACGCAGCCGACGGCCCCGGAGTCGCCGAGGATCCACTCGATCTGCTCGGGCGAGCTGGTCTCGTAGATCGGCACGGTCACCGCGCCCGCGCTCCACACCGCGAAGTCCAGCAGCGTCCACTCGTAGCGGGTGCGCGACATCAGGCCGATCCGGTCGCCGGGCCGGACACCCGCGGCGATCAGGCCCCTGGCCACCGTCCGCACCTCCGCGAGGAACTCCGACGCGGTCAGGTCCTCCCAGCGGCTGCCGCCGGAGGGGTCCTTCGAGGGGGCCTTGCGTGCGATGACGGGGACGTCCGGATGCTGCACGGCGTTGCGGCGGACGAGATCGGTCAGGTTTCCGTCCGCGGGAACCTCGTACAGGGCCGGAAGGCTGAACTCGCGCAAGACTGATGCTCCTCGACGGCGCCGTCACGGGACCGCCGGGTGACGGCCTCGGTCGGCTCTGGCCCAAGACGGGGGAGTCTTGAGGGGACGGCCACGGACGTTACCCACCGGTACAGGGCTTGGGGTAGGGGCGGCGGCGATATGTTCGGTGCGTCACACACCACGGTTCTGTCGTACGGCAGCGTAGTCCACATACCCGACAGCCGGGAGATCGCCGCAGGTCCGGCGGTTGCGCGGGCACTCGGTGCATGCCGGTGGGCACGCGAGGACAGCAGGCCGGAGCCGCCTCCCGGCGCCTTAGGGTGGGCGCCATGCGAGTCCACGTGGTGAGCGATGTGCACGGCAACAGCCGGGACCTGGCCGCAGCCGGTGAGGGCGCGGACGCGCTGGTCTGCCTGGGCGATCTCGTCCTGTTCGTCGACTACGCCGACCACGGGCGCGGCATCTTCGCCGACCTGTTCGGCGCCGAGAACACCCGGCGGTACGTCGAGCTGCGCACCGCACGCCGCTTCGCCGAGGCCCGCGAGCTGACGGCCCGGCTCTGGGACGGCATCGACCGGGGCGCCGCCCTGGAGGAGGCGGTGCGCCGCCAGTACGCCGAGCTGTTCGCCGCCTTCCCCACGCCCACCTACGCCACCTACGGCAACGTCGACGTCCCCCGGCTGTGGCCCGAGTACGCGGCGGAGGGCACCACCGTCCTGGACGGGCGGACCGCCGACATCGGCGGGTGGCGCTTCGGCTTCGTCGGCGGCGGGCTGCCCTCGCCGATGCGCACCCCCTACGAGGTGGACGAGGAGGCCTACGCCGCGAAGGTCGCCGCGCTCGGCGAGGTGGACGTGCTGTGCTCGCACATCCCCCCGCAGGTGCCCGAGCTGTGCTACGACACCGTCGCCCGCCGCTTCGAGCGGGGCAGCGAGGCGCTGCTGGAGGCGGTCCGCGCGGTGCGCCCCCGGTACGCCCTCTTCGGCCATGTGCACCAGCCGCTGGCGCGGCGCATCCGGATCGGACGCACCGAGTGCGTCAACGTCGGCCACTTCGCCGCCACCGGCAGGCCGTGGGTGCTGGAATGGTGACGTGCCGGGGCGTGCGCGGGAGGGCGGGGGCGGACGGAACGCCCGGCCGCGCGCGGTAGCCTTCCCCCGCAGACGGCCTCGCGGAGGGCAGCCGACCGCGGGGCGAGCGCAGCAAGCGGAGGAGCCACAGGGATGGCCGAACACACCAGGTCGAGCATCATCGTCGAGGCGGCACCGGCCGAGGTGATGGAAGTGATCGCCGACTTCGCCCGCTACCCGGAGTGGACCGGCGAGGTCAAGGAGGCCGAGGTGCTCTCCACCGACGACCGGGGCCGCGCCGAGCAGGTCCGGCTGCTGCTCGACGCGGGGGCGATCAGGGACGAGCACACCCTCGCCTACGAGTGGGCCGGCCCCCACGAGGTCCGCTGGTCCCTGGTGCGGTCGCAGATGCTGCGCGCCCTGGACGGCGTGTACAGCCTGCGGCCCCTGGACGGCGGCGGCCGCACCGAGGTGACCTACCAGCTCACCGTGGACGTGAAGATCCCCATGCTCGGGATGATCAAGCGCAAGGCCGAGAAGGTCATCATCGACCGGGCCCTGGACGGCCTGAAGAAGCGTGTCGAGAGCGGTGGCACGCCCTGAGCGCCGACCGTACGCACACCCTCCTGGTCACCGGCGGCGGGGGGAGCGGCCGCACCACCGTCGCCGCCGCCACCGCGCTGGCGGCGGCCCGGCGCGGCCGGCGCACACTGCTGCTGAGCGACGAGGACCCCGGGGTGCTGGACGGGCTGCTCGGCCCGGAGGCCGGCCCGCGGGTCGTCCGGATCGACTCCGGGGCCGACTTCCGGCTGCGCGCCGCGGCGCTCCAGGAGCGGTCCCGCACCGCCCTGGACCTGCTGGGCGCCGAACCGCTGGACGACGACGAGCTGGCCGAACCGCCCGGCGCCGATGCCCTCGCCCTGCTGGGCGCGGTGCGCGCCGCGCACACCCCCGGACACCCGACCGCCGGGTACGACCTGGTCGTGGTCGACATGCCGCCCGCCGAGCAGGCCGTACGGACGCTGGCGGCGCCGGAGCAACTGCGGCGGTGGCTGCGGCGGCTGCTGCCGCCCGAGCGGCAGGCCGCCCGCGCGCTGCGCCCGGTCCTGGCCCAGCTCGCCGGGGTACCGATGCCCGCGCGGTCGCTGTACGAGGCCGCCGGGCGGCTGGACCGCGAGCTGGCCGCCGTCCAGGAGGTGATCACCGCGCCGGAGACGGCCGTCCGGCTGGTCACCGACCCGGGACCGGCGGCCGTCCGGGCGCTGCGTGCCGTCCGGGCCGGACTGGCGCTGCACGGTCTGGCCGTGGACGCGGTGGTCGCCAACCGGCTGCTGCCCGCCACCTCGTCCGACTCCTGGCTCGCCTCCCTGGCGGCCCGGCAGCAGGAGGCGCTCAAGACCCTGCTGGACGAGTGCCCGGCCGACGGCGCGGCCGTGTGCGAGCTGCCGCACCTGGGGCGGGACCCGGCCGGTCCGGAGGACCTCGACGGGCTGGGTGGGCGGATCCTCCCCGACCCGCTCCGGGGCGCCGGGGAACCGGGGGCGGCGGACCGGGCCGTCCGCGAGCCGTGGACGGTGGAGGACCGGCTGGCCGGCGACGGGGTGCTCGTGTGGCGGCTGCCGCTGCCCGGTGCCGTGAAGAAGTCCCTGACGCTGGTGCGGCGCGGGGACGAGGTGATCGTCACCACCGGGCCGTTCCGCCGGGCGCTGCCGCTGCCCGCCGTGCTGCGCCGCTGCACGGTGGCAGGGGCCCGGCTGTCCGGCGGTGAGCTGGCGGTGCGCTTCGAGCCCGAGCCCGGGCTGTGGCCCGGAGAGGACTGAGCCGCGCCGGGCCGTGCCGGGCGCGTACCGGCGGGAGGGCTCGTGGCACTCAACGGCGGGTGGGCGTTCGGGTAACGTCGGGGGAAAGAGCCCGTCCGCCGTGGACGGCCGCGGACGGGCCCCGGTTCTCCGGTCCCGCACGGTCCCACCGCGATCCACCGCCCCAGGAGCCCGCCATGAGCGATGCCACCGAGCGCCCCGCCGGCGCCGATCCCGACGCCGATCCCGAGGCCTGGGCCGCCGCCTGCGAGGAGGACCTCGCGGCCGAGCGGGCACGCCGCCGCGAACGGTACGGGACCCCGCCCGGCAGCGCGGCCGAGGAGCTGCGCCGCCTCGCCGACGCGGTCACCGGGAAGCTCACCGAACTCGGCGGGCCGGTGGCCCGCGGGGTGGTCCAGCAGTTCGTGACGCAGGCCAGGGCGGCGGTGGAGCCCGTCGTCGAGCGGAACCCGCGGGTCTTCGACCACCTCGCCGCCGCGGGGGGTGAGCTGCTGGCCGCCTACCGCGCCGCCGTCGAGGACCAGGAGCGCCGTTGGACCAGCCCCGGCACGGACCGCGAGCGGATCGACCTGGAGCGGACCGGCCCGGAGGGGACCGGCGGCGAGGACCGGGACACGGACCGGGGCCGGGGTCGCGGGGGCGACGGGGACGGCGGGGAGGACGGCCCCGCGGGGTCCGAGCGGATCGATCTCGACTGAGTATCCGCCGCATCCGCCCGGCCGGGCCCACGTCCGGGCCGGTCCGGGCCCTGATCCGGTCCGTTCCGATACCCCGCCCTCCGGTACGGTGTGCACAGCGGGGATCGACCGAGTAACTGAGGGACACATGGGACTCACCATCGGCGTCGACATCGGCGGTACGAAGATCGCGGCCGGCGTGGTCGACGAAGAGGGCACGATCCTCGAAATCAGCAAGGTGCCCACCCCGTCCACCGCCGAGGGCGTCATCGACGCCATAGCGGAGGCGGTCCGCACCGTCAGCACCGGGCACGAGATCGAGGCCGTCGGCATCGGCGCGGCCGGTTACGTGGACGACAAGCGGGCCACCGTGCTCTTCGCGCCGAACATCAACTGGCGGAGCGAGGCGCTCAAGGACAAGGTCGAGCAGCGCGTCCACCTGCCGGTCGTCGTGGAGAACGACGCCAACGCCGCCGCCTGGGGGGAGTACCGCTTCGGCGCGGGCCAGGGCCATGACGACGTCGTGTGCATCACCCTGGGCACCGGACTGGGCGGTGGCATCATCATCGGCGGGAAGCTGCACCGCGGGCGCTTCGGCGTCGCGGCGGAGTTCGGCCACGTCAGGGTCGTCCCCGACGGTCTGCTGTGCGGCTGCGGCAGCCAGGGCTGCTGGGAGCAGTACGCCTCGGGCCGCGCACTGGTCCGCTACGCCCGGCAGCGCGCCGCCGCCACCCCCGACAGCGCGGAGATCCTGCTCGGCCTGGGCGACGGCACCCCCGCGGGCATCGAGGGGCGGCACATCAGCCAGGCCGCCCGGCAGGGCTGCCCGGTGGCCGTCGACTCCTTCCGGGAGCTGGCCCGCTGGGCGGGCGCGGGCCTGGCCGACCTGGCCTCCCTGTTCGACCCGTCCGCGTTCATCGTCGGCGGCGGCGTCTCGGACGAGGGGGACCTCGTCCTGGAGCCGATCCGCAAGTCCTTCCGCCGCTGGCTGGTGGGCGGGCAGTGGCGGCCGCACGCCCAGGTGCTCGCCGCCCAGCTCGGCGGCCGGGCCGGGCTGGTGGGCGCGGCCGACCTGGCCCGCCAGGGCTGAGCCCGGCGGGCCGGGGAGAGAGCGCCGGGGACACGCGGAGGACACGGAGGACGCCGGACCATGACGCTCGACGACCTGCCCGCCTCCCGCACCGAGCCCGACGGCTCGGCCGTGGTCCGGCTGCTCAGCTACAACGTCCGCTCCCTGCGCGACGACACGGGGGCGCTGGCCCGGGTCGTCCGGGCCTGCGCCCCCGATGTCGTCTGCGTCCAGGAGGCCCCCCGCTTCTTCCGGTGGCGCAAGCACGCGTCCCGGCTCGCCAGGGCGACGGGCCTGGTGTACGTCACCGGCGGGGCGACCGCCACCGGACCGATGATCCTGTCCTCACTGCGCGCCACGGTGGAGCGCAGTGAGGACGTCCTGCTGCCGCGCACCCCCGGACTGCACCGCCGAGGACTGGCGACGGCGGTGCTGCGCTTCGGGCGGGCCGCCCGGCTGGCGGTGGTCTGCTGCCATCTCAGTCTGGCCGAGGAGGAGCGGTACGCCCAGGCCGGCCTGGTCCTGGACCGGCTGGCGGACATGGGCGCGGACGCCGGGTCGTTGGCCGGGGTGGTGGCCGGGGACCTCAACGACGAGCCGGACGGCCGGGCCTTCCGCCGGCTGGCCGGGACCCTCCGGGACGGCTGGGCCACCGCGCCCTGGGGCGGTGAGCTCACCTGGTCCGCGAGCGCGCCGCGCAAGCGCATCGACGCCGTGCTGGCCACCGGAGCGGTCGAGGTGCTGGGCTGCGGGGTGCCCGCCGGACTCGCGGGGGTCGGCGCCGCGGATCTGCGGGCGGCCACCGACCACCTGCCGGTCCTGGCCGCCCTGCGCGTCCCCGCGGACCCGGGCGGCACGGGCGGCCGTACGGGCTGAGGCCCGCGGTGCTCCCGCGGCCCCGCGGCCGTACCGCCGGCCGGTCACACCACGGCGCCGCGCCCGGGGTCGTCGAAGCCGTCGTCCTCGTCGTCGCGCATCCGCGTCACCAGGGTGGCGAAGCCGCCCAGGAAGCCGCCGACGCCCAGGGTGGTGATCCACCAGGTCACCTCCTGCTGGAACAGGACGGTGAGCACCAGCAGCAGCGGGCCGCCCAGCACCGCCAGCCAGGCGAACCTGGAGACGGTGTCCCCCTTGGGGAGCGGCGGGGGCTCGGGCGGTACGAAGTGGCCCTCGCCGTCCTCGCCGGGAGCGCCGCCGGGGGGTTCCGCGGGGCTCCAGTCGCGCGGCCCCGAACCCGCCGCGTACACGGTGAGGCTGCGCACCGGAGGGTCGCCGGCCGCACCGTCCCCGCCGCGGTCGCCGCCGCTGTCGTCCCCGCCGCCGTCCCCGCGACCGTCCTCTTCCCGGTGTTCCCCGTGCTCCGTACCGTCTTCCCGGTCCTCGCCGGGTCCCTGCTCCAGGGGCAGGACGTCCGGCGGCGGATCGGCGGGCTCCTCACCGTAGGCGGCCACGATCCGGGCCCAGGCCTCCTCCTCGTCCAGGGGCTCGGGACCCTCGCCGCGACCCTGATCACGCTCCGTCACGTGCCGTCTTCCTCGCTGTGAGACGGGTGATGAATCCGTACGAGTCCGCGAAGATCCGCTCCGCGTCGTGGTCCAGGGTGGCCACGTGGTAGCTGCGCTCCAGGACCGTCTCCGTCACATCGCGGGAGGAGACCCGCTCCAGCACCAGCGCGGAGTCCGACGGCGGCACGACGTGGTCGACCCGGCTGTGCAGCACCAGCAGTGGCTGGGTGACCCGGTGCAGTTCACCGCGCACCACCCGGAAGAGGTCCCACAGGGAGTGGGCGGAGTGCAGCGGCACCCGGTCGTAGCCGACCTCCACCACACCCTCCCTGGCGATGTCGCTGGCAATGCCCGGCGCGGTGGGCACCAGATGGCGCAGGAAGGGCAGCAGGTACCCCTGGGTCCTGGGCAGGGTCACCGCGGGGTTGACCACCACGGCCCCGTCGACCGCGTCGCCGTGCCGGGCGGCCAGCCGCAGCGCCAGTGCCCCGCCCATCGACAGACCGCAGACGAAGACCCGCTCGCAGCGCCCGCGCAGCAGGCGCAGCTCCGTCTCCACCGCCGCGTACCAGTCCTGCCAGGCGGTGACCGCCAGGTCCTGCCAGCGCGTGCCGTGGCCGGGCAGCAGCGGCAGTGAGACGGTCAGGCCCCGTTCGGCCAGGTACTCGGCCCAGGGGCGCATCGACTGCGGGCAGCCGGTGAAGCCGTGGCACAGCAGGACACCGACCTCACCGCCGTCGTGGCGCAGTGGTTCGGCACCGGGAAGCAGAGGCACCGCGATCTCCGTTCGTGGACGCATCGGTGGACGGTTCGGGAGACCGCCTCGGCGCACCCCGCCGGAGCGGACGGGGTGACGGGCGGGAGTGCTGCCACCCTACGCGCGCGCCGGGTGACCGGGTAGGCCGGACGGCGCGGGCGGGAACCGGAACGGCCCGGCGAAGCGACGGGGCGGAACGGCGGGGGCGGGATATGGTCTGTCCGTCGGATACAGGAGGTTCCCCGGTTGTTGTACGGCGTCATGAAGATCTCCGTCGGAAACGGGCTCAAGCTCGCCTTCCGCCCCTGGGCGGAGGGTCTGGAGAACGTCCCGGCCGAAGGGCCTGCCATTCTGGCGAGCAATCATCTGTCGTTCAGCGACTCCTTCTTCCTGCCCGCGGTCCTGGACCGCAAGGTCACCTTCATCGCCAAGGCCGAGTACTTCACCACGCCGGGACTCAGGGGCAGGCTGACGGCCGCGTTCTTCAGGGGCGCCGGGCAGTTGCCGGTGGATCGTTCGGGGGTGCGCGGCGCGGGCGAGGCGGCGATCAGGAGCGGTATCCAGGTGCTGGAGCGCGGTGAGCTGTTCGGCATCTACCCGGAGGGCACCCGCTCCCCGGACGGGCGCCTCTACCGCGGCAAGCCGGGCGGTCTGGCCCGGGTCGCGCTGGCCACCGGGGCGCCGGTCCTCCCGGTCGCGATGATCGACACCGAGAAGATCCAGCCGCCGGGCAAGGTCGTCCCGAAGCTGATGCGGCCCGGCATCCGGATCGGCAGGCCGCTCGACTTCAGCCGCTACCGGGGGATGGAGGGCGACCGCTTCGTACTGCGCTCCCTGACCGACGAGGTCATGTACAAGATCATGAAGCTCTCCGGCCAGGAGTATGTGGACATGTACGCGACGGCCGCCAAGCGGCTCATCGCGGAGCGGGAGAAGGCCGAGAAGGCGGGAAAGACCCCGGACCCCGGCGGGTCCGGGGCGTCCGGGCGGGCACCGGAGGCCGGGCCGGAGGGGCGTGACGCGCCGGGCGGGGCGGACAGGGCGGCCTGAGGCCGCGGGAACGGGGGTTCGATGACCGCGAGGATGTCGGTGGAGCAGCCGCTGTGGAGCGCGCTGACCGGCTACCGGGTGCTCACCATGGGGTACGCGCTGGCGCTGTACGCCTACGCGTACGACGAGTACGCCCACCCCTTCGGCGCGGGTGCCTATCTGGCCCTTCTCGTCCTGTGGACGCTCGCGACCGTCCGCCGGGTCTCCTCCGCCGAGCGCTGCACGCTGCCCTTCCTGGCGGCCGACCTCTCCGTCGCCCTCACCGGGATCCTGCTGACCCCGGTGGTGGACACCGCCGAGCGCATCGAGGCGGGCGGTCCCACCCTGCCGACCATCTGGACGGCCGGCGCGGTGCTCGGCTTCGCCATCAGGAACGGCTGGCGCTGGGCGGCCGGTGCCTCGGTACTGGTCGGCGCCGCCAACGTGACGGTGGGCGGCCTCGCCGAGGACACCGTGCACAACGTGCTGCTGGTGTGCATCGCCAGCGTCGCCATCGGCTATGTCGCCGAGGTGGCCCGGGCCAGTGAGCGGACCCTGGCCCGGGCGCTGCGGATCGAGGCCGCCACCCGGGAGCGGGAGCGGCTGGCCCGCGACATCCACGACAGCGTGCTCCAGGTGCTGGCCATGGTGCAGCGCCGGGGCGCCGCCGTCGGCGGCGAGGCGGCCGAGCTGGGGCGGATGGCCGGGGAGCAGGAGGCCGCGCTGCGCTCCCTGGTCGCCGGCGGAGTGGCGCCGGGGGTCCCCGCGCCCCGCGGCGCGGCCGTCCCCGCCGCGGCGGGGGCCGGCGTTTCCGCCGGTGCGGCCTCCCCCGGTGCGGCGCTCTCCGGCACCGGCACCGGCACCGGCGGGGACGACGCGGGCGCGGACGGTACCGGGACCCGTGACGTACGGCCGCTGCTGGCCGCCTGCTCCGGCCCCCGGGTGTCCTTCGCGGAACCGGGCGCACCGGTGCCGCTGCCCGCCGCGGCGGCCGGGGAACTGGCGGCGGCGGTCGGCGCCGCCCTGGACAACGTGCGCGCGCACGCGCGGGGACCGTCCGGGGAGGAGGCCCGGGCCTGGATCCTGCTGGAGGACGAGCCGGACGCGGTGGTGGTGACCGTGCGGGACGACGGCCCCGGCATCCCGCCCGGCCGGCTGGCGGCCGCCGAGGCCGAGGGCCGGCTGGGGGTGGCGCTGTCCATCCGCGGCCGGCTGCGGGAGCTGGGCGGCAGCGCGGAGTGGGTGTCGGTGCCGGGACAGGGAACGGAAGTCGAGCTGAGGGTGCCCAGGGGATGAGCGGCGAATCCAGTGAGTCACGGGACGGCCGGCCGGTGCGGGTCATGGTCGTCGACGACCATCCGATGTGGCGGGACGCGGTCGCCCGCGATCTGTCCGAGGCCGGTTTCGAGGTGGTGGCCACGGCCGGGGACGGCCCCCAGGCGGTGCGCCGGGCGAAGGTGACCGGGCCGGACGTGCTGGTCCTCGACCTCAACCTGCCGGGACTGCCGGGGGTGGAGGTGTGCCGGCAACTCGTCGGCTCCGGTTCCGGGACCGGCACCGCCGCCGCGCCCCGGGTGCTGGTGCTCTCCGCCAGCGGCGAGCACGCGGACGTGCTGGAGGCGGTGAAGTCCGGGGCCACCGGCTATCTGGTGAAGTCGGCCAGCACCGGGGAACTGCTGGACGCGGTGCGCCGGACGGCCGCCGGGGACCCGGTGTTCACCCCGGGGCTGGCCGGGCTGGTGCTGGGCGAGTACCGGCGGCTGGCCGGCGAGCACCCCTCCGGACGGTCCCGCGGGCCCGACGAGCCGGCCGCGCCGCGGCTGACCGACCGGGAGACCGAGGTGCTGCGCCTGGTCGCCAAGGGGCTGTCGTACAAGCAGATCGCCGAGCGGCTGGTCATCTCGCACCGCACCGTGCAGAACCACGTGCAGAACACCCTCGGCAAGCTCCAGCTCCACAACCGGGTGGAGCTGGTGCGCTACGCGATAGAGCGCGGCCTGGACGACGCCTGACCGGCGTCTCGCCGCCGCCCGGCGTTCCGTGCCGCCCCCCGGCCCGCGCCCCGCTAGCGTGATCCGCGCGGCGAACAGCCGGTGTGAGACGTCGGTTGCGGGAAACCGGCGGGAGACACCGGCTCGGGCCGGAACCGGAATCCAGGCGGAGAAGGGAATCTCATGCGGGTCGGAGTGCTGACCGGCGGCAGTGACTGCCCCGGGCTCAACGCGATGCTGCGCGCGATCGTCCGCAAGGGGGTGCAGGAGTACGGCGACGAGTTCATCGGTTTCCGCGACGGCTGGCGCGGTGTGCTGCGGGACGAGACGGTGCCGCTCGACATCCCCGCGGTGCGCGGCACCCTGCCCCGCGGCGGCACGATCCTCGGCTCCTCGCGCACCGACCCCTTCCGGGCGGACGACGGGCTCGACCGGATGCTCGGCACCCTCGCCCGGCACCGGGTGGACGCGCTGATCGTGGCCGGCGGGACGGCCACGCTCACCGCCGCCGCCCGGCTCGCCGACGACCACGGCGTCCCCCTGGTGGGCGTCCCCAAGACCATCGACAACGACATCCCCCTGACCGACTACACCGTCGGCTTCGACACCGCCGTCGGGGTGGCCACCGAGACCATCGACCGGCTGCACACCACCGCCGAGTCCCACAAGCGGGTGCTCGTGGTCGAGGTGATGGGACGCAGCGCGGGATGGATCGCCCTGCACGCGGGGCTGGCGGGCGGGGCCAACTGCATCCTGATCCCCGAGCGGCCCTTCGGCGTGGCGCAGGTGTGCGAGTGGGTCGAGTCCCGCTTCAAGGCCACCTACGCCCCGATCGTCGTCATCGCCGACAGCGCGCTGCCCGACAGCGGCGAGATCGCCCTGCACGGCGTCACCCCGCCGCCGGACGGCGGCCCCCGCGACCGGCTCTCCGGGGTGGGCGAGTGGCTCGGCCGGGAGATCGAGCGTCGCACCGGCAAGGAGGCCCGCACCACCGTGCTCGGCTACATCCAGCGCGGCGGCTCGCCCAGCCCGTTCGACCGCTGGCTGGCCACCCGCTTCGGGCTGCACGCCATCGACGCGGTGCACCAGGGCGACTGGGGCTCGATGATCGCCCTGCAGGGCACCCGGATCACCCGGGTGCGGCTGGCCGCGGCGACCTCCACGCTGAAGACGGTCGATCCGGCGCTGTACGAGGAGGCGAGCGTCTTCTTCGGCTGACCGGCCGGCCCGCGGCCGTGCCCCGGGCGGGGCACGGCCGCGGGGGCCGGGGCCGGTCCGCTCAGACCGGCTCCCGCGGGCCGGCCGCCGCCAGCAGCTCCGCCACGATCACCGAGCCCTGGAGGGTCAGCACCGACTCCGGATGGAACTGCACGCCCGCGAAGCGGGGACCGCGCAGCGCGTGGACGTCCCCGCTGCCGGGGTCGCGGCTCAGCGCCACACCGCGCGCGGTCAGCGCCCGGGCCGCCGCCTCCTCGCAGCGGGCGGTGTAGGAGTTGTAGAAGCCGACGGTCCGCACCGTCCCGAACAGGTCGATCCGCTCCTGCGCGCCCTGGTACGGCCGGTCCCTGCGGACCAGCGGCAGGCCCAGTTCCGCCGCGATCAGCTCGTGCCCCAGGCAGACGCCGAGCAGTCCGTGCCGGTGGTCGCGGAGCAGCCCGGCGGCGAGCGAGCGCAGCAGCCGCATCCTGGGGTCGGCGGTGTCACGCGGATCGCCGGGGCCGGGGCCGAGCACGACCGGACCCGGATGGCCGAGCGCCGCCTCGTACAGCCCCGGTTCGTCGTACCGCCGCACCGTCACGGTCAGACCGGTGGAGCGCAGCAGGTGGGCCAGCATCGAGGTGAAGGTGTCCTCGCCGTCCACGACCAGCGCCTCGTCCCGGCCGGGGCCGTGTCCGGCGGGCGGTGCGGCGGGCGACTCGGCGGGGGTGCGCATCCGCAGCCAGAACGGGGCGAGGCCGGCGCGCCGGGAGTCGAGGGCGGCGCGCACCCGGGGGTCGTCCGCCAGCCGCGGCCGTACCGCCGCCCCCGCCCGCCCGGACCGTTCCGCCGGGTGTGCCGGAGCGGCGCGCACGCCCAGCGCGGTCAGCACCCCGGCCGCCTTGGCATGGGTCTCGGCGACCTCGCCCGCCGGGTCGGAGGCGCGCACCAGCGTGGCGCCCACCGGCACCCGCAGGGCCCCGGTGGCCGTGTCGATGTCGGCGGTGCGGATGAGGATGGGGGAGTCCAGTGTCTGCTGTCCGTTCCCGTCGCGGCCGAGCAGGGCCAGCGCGCCCGCGTAGTAGCCGCGTCCGTCCCTCTCGTGGCGGCCGATGACCCGGCAGGCGTTCTCCACCGGGCTGCCGGTGACGGTCGCGGCGAACATCGTCTCGCGCAGCACCTCGCGCACGTCCAGAGTGCTGCGGCCGCGCAGTTCGTACTCGGTGTGCGCCAGATGGGCCATCTCCCGCAGCCGCGGCCCGACCACCACCCCGCCCATGTCACCGACGGTGCACATCATCTTCAGTTCCTCGTCGACGACCATCGACAGTTCCTCGGTCTCCTTGCGGTCGCCGAGGAAGTCCAGCAGGCCCGCCACCGAGGGGCCCTGCGGGGGATAGCGGTAGGTGCCGCTGATCGGGTTCATCACCACGGTTCCGCCGCTCACGCGGACGTGGACCTCGGGGCTGGCGCCCACCAGCGTCCGCTCCCCGGTGTGGACGACGTACGTCCAGTAGGCCCCGCGCTCCCCGGCCAGCAGCCGCCGGAACAGCGCCAGCGCGTCGGCGCGGCCGTAGTCCTCGATCACCCCCCGGTAGGTGCGGCGGATGACGAAGTTGGCGCCCTCGCCGGTGCCGATCTCGTCCTCGACGACCCGGCGGACGATCTCCTCGTACGCCTCGTCACCGATGTCGAAGCCGCCGCCGGTGACGCGTACCGGATGCCGGGGGAGCGCGTCCAGCACCGCGTCCAGGGGCAGCTCGTACGTCTCGTCGGGCACCAGTACGGACAGCGGGGTGCCGTCGTCGGTCACCTCGAAACCGCGCTCGCGGATCTGCCGGAACGGCACCAGGGCCAGGGTGGGCCGCTCGCCGACGGGGATGCCGGCCAGCAGTTCCACCTCGGTGACCGGGCCGACGAGCACCTCGACGGTACCTTCGGCGTTTCCGGCGGCCCCGGTGCTTCCGGCGGTCCGTCCGGGGGTGCGTCTGAGCAGCAGGGCGAAGGGCGGGCAGTCCTCGGCCAGCAGCCGCTCCAGCACCGCGGCGGCCTGCGGGGTGCCCGGATCCCGCCGGGTGTCCGGGGCGCCGGGGGTGTCAGGGGTGTCAGGGGTGTCGGGGGTGTGCATGCGGGGCGTTCCTTCCTGCCGGGAGGCACCGGGAGGAACGGTCCGCGCGCCGGGGATGCCGGCGGACATGACGGAGGCCGCCCCTCGGGCGGCCTCTTCGTCGATTGCGCGGGTCGTGGGTACGCGCCGTCAGCGGGCCGCCGGAGAAGCGGGCCACCACCAGGACGCGGCCGTCACGGCCGTCTGCGCGAACATGCCCCGCACCCTACCCGAGGACCCCGGGTCCCGGTGGTCTCCGTCTCACCAAGCGAGCAGTGGCCGGGCCGCCGGGGCCCAGCCCGTAGTCTGGGGGTGTGACCGTGAACGCCAATCCCGACGCCGGTGTGAACACCTGGCGAGACCTGCCCGCGGCGCAGCAGCCCGACTGGCCGGACCCCGAGGCCCTGCGCGACGTGATCGCCGAGCTCGAGTCCTATCCCCCGCTCGTCTTCGCGGGCGAGTGCGACCAGCTGCGGGACCGGATGGCCTCCGTGGCCCGCGGTGAGGCGTTCCTGCTCCAGGGCGGAGACTGCGCCGAGGCGTTCGACGCCGTCTCCGCGGAGCAGATCAGGAACAAGCTCAAGACGCTGCTCCAGATGGGGGCCGTCCTGACCTACGCCGGGTCCGTTCCCGTGGTCAAGGTGGGCCGGATCGCCGGCCAGTACAGCAAGCCGCGCTCGAAGCCGACCGAGACCCGGGACGGGGTCACCCTGCCGTCGTACCGCGGTGACTCGGTGAACGGCTTCGAGTTCACGCCCGAGGCCCGCACCCCGGACCCCCAGCGGCTCAAGCGCATGTACCACGCCTCCTCCGCGACACTGAACCTGGTGCGCGCCTTCACCACCGGCGGCTACGCCGACCTGCGCCAGGTGCACGCCTGGAACCAGGACTTCGTGCGGAACTCCCCCTCCGGCCAGCGCTACGAGGCGCTGGCCGGGGAGATCGACCGGGCGATGAACTTCATGAACGCCTGCGGGGCGGACCCGGAGGAGTTCAAGGCCGTCGAGTTCTACTCCTCGCACGAGGCGCTGATCCTCGACTACGAGTCCGCCCTGACCCGGGTGGACTCCCGTACCGGCAGGCTGTACGACGTCTCCGGCCACATGGTCTGGATCGGCGAGCGCACCCGGCAGCTGGACGGCGCGCACATCGAGTTCGCCGCCCGCATCCGCAACCCGATCGGGGTCAAGCTCGGCCCGTCCACCAGCCCCGAGGACGCCCTGACGCTGATCGAGCGGCTGGACCCGGAGCGCGAGCCGGGCCGGCTGACCTTCATCACCCGGATGGGGGCCGACAAGGTCCGCGACCGGCTCCCCACCCTGGTGGAGAAGGTCACGGCCTCCGGTGCCCAGGTCGCCTGGGTGTGCGACCCGATGCACGGCAACACCTTCGAGGCCGCCAGCGGCCACAAGACGCGGCGCTTCGACGACGTGCTGGACGAGGTGAAGGGCTTCTTCGAGGTCCACAAGGGCCTGGGCACCCACCCCGGCGGCATCCATGTGGAGCTGACCGGGGACGACGTCACCGAGTGCGTGGGCGGCGGCCACGAGATCTTCGTCGACGACCTGCACCAGCGCTACGAGACCGCCTGCGACCCGCGGCTGAACCGCAGCCAGTCGCTGGACCTGGCGTTCCTCGTCGCGGAGATGTACCGGGACCAGTAGCGGTACCGCGGCCCCGGGGCCGCACCCGGGACGGCGCGCCGAACACCGTGGGGCGTGGATCACAGCGATCCGCGCCCCACGGTGCTGCCACCTACAGCGGTACACAGCTAAGGTAAGGTTTACCTCACCCACGCGGGGTGGGGTCCGATCCTGTACCGGCGGAGGTGGCCGCGTGTACATCTGCTCCTGCTTCGGCATCACGGAGGCGCAGGTCCGTGAGCACGCGGCGGCCGGGGCCTGCACTCCGCGCCTGCTCGCCTCGGCGAGCCGGGCGGGCACCGACTGCGGCTCCTGTGTGCGCCGCATCCAGGGACTGCTGGGCCGCGGTGTGTGCCCGCGGCGGGAGGGCGCCGGGCTTCCCGCGGAGGAGCGGGACGGTGTCGCCGCTCCGGTTCCCGGAGGGGCGTCCGGCGTGGCCGCCGGGCCCGTCGTGCCCCCGGCCCCCGCGCCCCTGCCCGTGTCCGCGGCGGTGGCCTGAGGCGGACCGTCCGCCCCGCCGGGACCGCCCCGGGGACGGGTCAGTACTTGCCCGAGTCCGAGTCCGAGCCCGCCGAGTCGGGCTGCTCGATCTGCTGCGCGAGGTACAGCGGCTCGCCGAGCTTCTCGATCAGCTCCAGCTGGGTGTCGAGGTAGTCGATGTGGTGCTCCTCGTCGGCGAGGATGTACTCGAAGACGTTGGCCGAGGTGACGTCCCCCTTGGTCCGCATCACCTCGATGCCGCGCCGCAGCCGGTCGATCGCCTCGACCTCGATCTGGCGGTCCGCCTGGAGCATCTCGGTGACGGTCTGGCCCACCCGGACGTGGAAGAGCCGCTGGTAGTTGGGGAGCGCCTCCAGGAAGATGATGCGGTCGGTCAGGCGCTCCGCGTGCCGCATCTCGTCGAAGGACTCCTCCCGCGTGTACTTCGCGAGCCTCGTCCACCCGTTGCTCTCCTGCAGCTTCGCGTGCAGGAAGTACTGGTTGATCGCCGTCAGCTCGGCGGTGAGCTGCTCGTTGAGGAACTCGATGACCTCGGGGTCGCCCTGCATGCCGGGGTCCCTTCCGCGTGGGGGTTGCCGATGCGCGCATCCTCGCACCGTCCGTACACGTCAGTCCAGTAAGTGATGCCTTGCCGGATTTATGCCGGAAGGGAGGTTCCCCGGGGCGGGGCGGTCATCGGTGCCTTTCGGGGTCTGTCACCATGGGGGGCATGGTTCAGCCGGAAAGCCGCGAAGGGGAGCATCCGCAGCTTCCGCAGCTTCCGCCGGGACAGCGGCTCCAGCGTGGCTGGCCGGTGACCCACTACGGCCCGGTGCCCAGGTTCCGGCCCGAGCGCTGGGAGTTCCGCGTCTTCGGGGTCACCGCCGACGGCGGGACGCGGCACTGGAGCCACGAGGAGTTCTCGGCGCTGCCCCACGAGACCGTGGTCGGGGACCTGCACTGCGTCACCCGGTTCAGCATGCTGGGCGTGGAGTGGGGCGGGGTGCGGGCCCGTACGGTCCTCGAGCTGGTGCCGCCCGCCGAGGAGGTCACGCATGTGATGGTGTGGGCCGAGTACGGGTACAGCGCCAACCTGCGGCTGGCGGACTTCGCCGCCGACCGCACGGTGTTCGCCACCCACCGGGCCGGCGAGCCGCTCACCGCCGAGCACGGCTTCCCGGTGCGGCTGGTCGTGCCGCAGCTGTACGCCTGGAAGGGGCCCAAGTGGGTGCGGGGAGTGGAGTACATGACCGCCGACCGCCGGGGCTTCTGGGAGGAGCGGGGCTACCACAACCTCGGTGACCCCTGGCGGGAGCAGCGCTACTCGTACCAGGAGGAGCCGGGCGACGGCCCCGAGCCATGACCAGGTGCCCGCCGTCCGGCCCTCCGGGCGGTGCGCCCGGGGCCGCTCAGTGGTACCGGTGCACCACCGCGTGCCCCCTGCCGCGGCCGATCAGCCAGCGGTTGACCGGGGTCGTCACCACGAAGGCGACGGCGAAGGCGAAGGCGAGCGCGCCCCAGAACAGCCAGTCCGAGAGATGGGCGTCCAGCGCGCCCGGCGTCAGGGCGATGACCCCGTTGTCGACCAGTTCCATCACGGTGATCGAGACGGTGTCGGCGGCGAGGGCGACCCGGACGGCGTTGCGGAGGCCGACGCCGGCCCGCAGGACGGCCCGGAGCGTGAAGCTGTAGCCGAAGAGGAACGCCAGGACGATGGCGAGGGCCATGGTGGGCACGGTGTGCCAGCCGAGGGCGGTGCCGATGACCATGCCCAGCACCTCGCCGAAAGCGCAGCCGGTGAGGCAGTGCAGGGTGGCCCTGGCCGCCGTCGCCCAGGAGGCGGCGCCGGGGACGGTGTGCTCTCCGTGGTCCGCCCGGCCCGTGGAATCCGGGTGGCTCGTGTGGTCCGCGTGTCCGGAGTGGTGCCGCGGGTGACCGGTGTGCTCCGCGTGACCGGTGTGGCCGTGATGCCCTTCGCGGGAGCGGTACGACTGCGACGACATGGAATGACACCTCCGTGACGGGAAGGACGGCTGTCCGCCGCGCAGTGCCGAGCATATACCCCACGGGGGTATGGAGTCAGCCTCTGAGCTCCTTCAGCCGTGCCACGTCCGCCGTATGCCCCTCCTTGCCGCCCGGCGTCTCGATGACCAGGGGCACCCCCTCGGTCGCCGGATGGCGGAACAGTTCCCGGAACGGCTCCGCCCCGATGTGCCCCGCGCCGATGTTCGCGTGGCGGTCCCGGCGCGCACCGGCGACGTCCTTGGAGTCGTTGGCGTGGATCAGCCGCAGCCGTCCCTCGCCCACCACCGCCGTCACCTCGTCCAGCAGCGCCTTCATCCCTCCCCCGGCGGCCGTGTCGTGCCCGGCGGCGAAGGCGTGGCAGGTGTCCAGGCAGACGCCGAGCCGGGGATGGCGCTCCAGGGCGTCGACGTACGGCCCCAGGTCCTCGGCCAGGGCGCACAGCGAGGCGCCCTGGCCGGCGGTCGGCTCCAGCAGCAGCCAGGGGTCCTCGGAGGTGCCGGAGGTGTCCAGCTCCGCCAGCAGCGGCAGCAGCCGCTCCCGGACCTGGGCCAGCGCGGTGGCGCGGTCGCGTCCGCCGGTGGCCGAGCCGGTGTGGACCACCACCCCCAGGGCGCCGATCCGCCGGGCACGGCGCAGCGAGTGCCGCAGCGAGGTCACGGACAGGTCGGCCGTGGCCTCGCTGTGCGAGCCGAAGTTGATCAGGTAGGGGGCGTGGACGTAGGCCGGGATGCCCTCGTCCGCGCAGGCCGTGCGGAACGCCTCGTCCTGCCGGGGGTCGCCGGCCGGAGTGGCCCAGCCGCGCGGATTGGCGACGAAGACCTGCACGGCCTCCGCGCCGATCTCGCGGGCGTGGGCCAGCCCCTTGGCGGCGAGCCCGCCGGACACCGCGACATGGCTGCCCACGGGGTTGCGGGCGCGGCGGGCCGCGGGGGCGGAGCCCCGGGAGGAGGACGGGGCGGAGGGGTTCCGGACGGAGGGGGACGGTGCGCTGCTCACACACCGAAGGGTGCCAGGCCCGCGGCGGGAACGGCCCGTCGGCCCGGGTGCCCGGATACCCGGCCGGTCAGTAGGCCGAGTGGACGTTGTCCATCGAGCCGTACCGGTCGGCCGCGTAGTTGCAGGCCGCGGTGATGTTCGCCACCGGGTCGTAGATGTCCCAGGAGGTGCCCTCGACGTGGTACGCCGCGAAGGTGGGCGGGATCACCTGGAGCAGGCCCTTGGAGGGGATGCCGTTCCGGGCGTTGATGTCCCAGTTGTTGATCGCCCGCGGGTCGCCGCTGGACTCGCGCATGATGTTGCGGTGGATCCCCGCGTAGCTGCCGGGAATGCCCTCGCGCTCCATGACGGCCAGGGCCTCGCGGATCCAGCCGTCGAGGTTGTCCGGGTAGGAGGCGGCCCGCACCGGGCGGTCGGCGGAGCGGGTGGCGGGCTGCCGCGCGGTGGCGCGCCCGTCCGTCCCGGTACCCTCGCGGGCCGCGGGTTTCCGCTCCTCCTCCAGGTCCTCCAGGGCTTCGGCCTGCGCCTCCTGATAGGCGGCCGCCGACCGCTCCGCGAGGGCACCCTGCTGGAGGGGGTCGGCGCCGGTGGCCGGGGCGGTCAGTTCGACGGGGGCGCCCGCGGCGGGGGCGGCCTGGGCGGCCTGGGACGGTTCCGGGCCCGGAGCGAGGACCAGGGCCACAGTGGCGGCGCCGGTGGCGGTGGCCACGCCGGCGGCCGAGAGCCGGTGGGTGCCGGCCGCGCGGAGCCGGCCGAGAACGCTGGCAACGGTCATGGGGGAGGAGAACCTCTTCCGATCGCTGGAGCCGCACAGCCGGACCGGCCGGTGCCGGTGGGGGCGCGCCGGGTCCTGCTCCCGACGCCGCGACCGTTGCATTGTCAGCACTCGGAACTTATCCGGACAAAGAGCGGAAATACTAACCCGTTTCGTAGCCGCCGGGTTCCTCCGGCTCTCAGGGCGCCCCGGGCGGTGCATACGGCCGCCTCGGCGGCCGTACGCGCCCACTACGGGGGTTAGTAAGTGATCCGGGTCCTATGGGGCGTCTCACAGCGCAGGCGCCCCGGATCACCGTACGTGTCCGGGTCAGCGCACCCAGATGGTGATCTCCGAACCGCGCGGGGCCCGCTCGCCGCCGTCCACGGACTGGTCGAAGACGGTGCCGGTGATGAAGACCTTGCGGACCCTCACCTCGAAGCCCGCGTCCTCGAGGGCCTGCCGGGCCTCGCTCTCGTCCAGGCCCTCCACACCGGGGACCTCCACCAGCTCCGGACCCTTGGAGACGGTCAGCGTGACGGTGTCGTCCTCGGCGGCGACCGAGCCCTGTGCGGGGGACTGCCGGGCGACGCTGCCCTCCTCCTCCTCGGAGAACACCCGCTCCGGAGCCACCTCGGCCTTCAGACCGGCCTCGGTCAGCCGCTGCCGCGCGGTGCCCTCGTCCTCCCCGACGACACCGGGCACCTCGATCCGCTCGCCCTTGGACACCACCAGTGCCACGGCCGCGCCGGGCCGCCGCCCGGTGCCCGCGGCCGGCTCCGTGCGGATCACCGAGCCCCGCTCCACGTCACCGGAGAACTCCCTGGTCACCATGCCCGGCTCCAGCCCGGCAGCCTTGATCCGGCGGCGCGCGTCGGCCAGGGAGGCGTCCTTCACCCCGGGGACCTCGACCCGCTCCGGACCCCGGGAGACGGTGAGGGTCACCGTGCCGTTGCTGCGGATGCGCTCGCCGCGGCCGGGGTCGGTCGAGACCACCCGGCCCTTCGGCACGGTCTCGCTGTGCTCCCGGGCCACCTTCCAGTCCAGGCCGGCCTCCTCGACGGCCCGCTTCGCCTCGGACTCGGTCATGGAGAGCACCCCGGGGGTCCGGGTGAACTGGCCGGAGTTGATGTACCACACCCCCAGACCCGCGCCGAGGACCAGCAGGACGGCGACGACCACCGCCTGCACCGAGCGGCGCGGCATCCGCCGGCCCGTGCGGGCGGCCGGTCCGGCCGGGGGTACGGGCGGCACGGGCAGCACACTGGTGCGGTTCAGGGAGTCGTCCGCTCCCGCCGCGTCCCGCGGTACGCGGCGGGACAGGACGGCGGTGCTGTCCTCGGGGCCGACCGCTCCGGCCCCGGCGCCCCCGCCGACGGCGGCCGGGGGCAGGAGGTCGAGCTGCCCGTCGGTCAGTGCCTGCCGCACCGCGCCGACCTCGGCGAGCAGTTCCACGGCGTCGGCCGGGCGCCGCCGCGGATCGCGGGCGGCGGTACGGGCGACCAGGGCGTCGAGTGCGCCGGCCAGGCCGGGCACGGCCGCGGACGGGGCCGGGACGTCCTCGTTCAGATGCTGGTGGAGCACCTGGGCCGGGGTGTCGCCGGAGTGCGGCTTGGCGCCGGTCAGCATCTCGTACAGCATCACGCCGCAGGCGTAGACGTCCGCCCGGGCGTCGGCGGTGCCGTGCTCGATCTGCTCGGGGGCCAGATAGGAGACGGTGCCCAGCAGCGAGCCGGTGGAGGCGGAGGTCTGCTGGCCCACCGCCCGCACCAACCCGAAGTCGGCGACCTTGACCCGTCCGTCGTCCCCGATCAGGACGTTCTCCGGCTTCATGTCGCGGTGCACCAGCCGGTCCAGATGGGCGGCGCCCAGCGCCGCGAGCACCGCCTGGAGGATGTCCAGGGCGGCGCGCGGCTGGAGCGCCCCGCGCTCGCGCAGCAGATCGCGCAGTGTGCAGCCCTCGACGTACTCCATCGCCAGGTACACGTAGCCGCCGTCCGCACCCTGGTCGAAGACCCCCACCACATTGGGGTGGGCCAGCCGGGCGGCCGACTTGGCCTCCCGGATGAACCGCTCGACGAACGAGCCGTCCACCGCGAGGGAGGGGTGCATCACCTTCAGGGCGAGCACCCGGTCCAGCCGGGTGTCCAGGGCCCGGTAGACCGTGGCCATGCCGCCGACGGCGATCCGCGCTTCCACGCGGTACCGGCCGTCGAGCAGCTGCCCGAGCAGCGGGTCCTGAAGGGTGGTGTCCACGCCGCAGAGTCTACGAGCCCGCCCCGGCACCGGCGCCCGGGTCCGCGGCGGGTGCCCCGGAGTGCAGCGGAACGGTGACGAAACCGCCGCCCGGGCGCGATCCGCGCGCCCGGGCACGCGCCGCGTCCCGCCCGGACGGCCCCTACCGGAACGCCGGGCGCTCCGGGTCGAGGTCGGCCGTTCCCTCCGCAGGCGAGGACGCCAGGGCGAAGTGGCGGCGCGGGATGCGGCCCGCCCGGTACGCCAGTCGCCCCGCCTCCACCGCGTGCCGCATGGCCTCGGCCATCAGCACCGGCTCCTGGGCCCGGGTGACCGCGGAGGCCAGCATCACCGCCGCGCAGCCCAGTTCCATGGCGAGCGCCACGTCCGAGGCGGTGCCCGCGCCCGCGTCGAGGACGACCGGTACCGACGCCCGCTCGGTGATCAACTGGAAGTTGTGCGGATTGCGGATACCCAGGCCCGAGCCGATCGGCGAACCCAGCGGCATGATCGCCGCGCAGCCCACGTCCTCCAGCTTCCGGGCCAGGACGGGGTCGTCGTTGGTGTACGGCAGGACGGTGAAACCGTCGTCCACCAGTGTCTCGGCGGCCTCCAGCAGTTCCACCGGGTCGGGCAGCAGGGTGCGCTCGTCGGCGACGACCTCCAGCTTGACCCAGTCGGTGCCCAGCGCCTCGCGGGCCAGCCGGGCGGTGAGCACGGCTTCCCCGGCGGTGAAGCAGCCGGCGGTGTTGGGCAGTACCCGGATGCCGTGCCGCTCCAGCACCGACAGCACCGAGCCGGAGACCGAGGGGTCCACCCGCCGCATCGCGACGGTGGTCAGCTCGGTACCGGAGGCCAGCAGCGCCCGCTCCAGGACGTCCAGGCTGGGCGCGCCGCCCGTACCCATGATCAGCCGGGAGGCGAAGGCGGTGCCGCCGATGGTGAACGTGTCGTCGGCCATGGGAATTCAGCCTCCCTGGACTGCGGTGAGGACCTCGACGCGGTCGCCGTCGCCGAGTTCGGTGGCGGGCCACTGCCCGCGCGGTACGACGGTCTCGTTGACCGCCGCGGCCACCCCCGTGGTCGCGGCGGTGAGACCGGCCACGAGCCGGTCGAGGGTGAGGCCGCCCGTGATCTGCCGGGGCTCCCCGTTGAGGCGGATGGTGACCGGTGCGTTCACGCGTGACTCCTTTGGGCCGTGTTCTCCCGTGCCGCCCCCCGCGGTGCCGCGCTCTCTCCGGCGGTGTCCTCCCGGGCCGCGCGGTCGAAGCGCCGGGGGCTGAACGGACGGATCTCCCCGGGGAGCCCGCCGTCGGTCAGCACCCGGGCCAGGGCGTCGCCGGTGACCGGGGCCAGCAGCACCCCGTTGCGGTGGTGGCCGGTGGCCAGGTACAGGCCGGGCAGTGCGGTCGGGCCGAGCAGCGGCGCGTTGTCGGGGGAGCCGGGGCGCAGCCCCGCCAGGGTCTCCACCAGCGGCAGTTCGGTGATGCCGGGCACCAGTTCGTGCGCGTCGCGCAGCAGCTCGTAGACGCCGCCCGCGGTCACCGTGGTGTCCCAGCCCTGCTCCTCGCTGGTGGCGCCCAGGACCAGCTCGCCGTCCGCCCGCGGCACCAGGTAGACATGGCCGCCGCGGACCAGGGCCCGCACGGTGCGGGAGAGGAACGGCGCGTACACCGGCGGGACGCGCAGCCGCAGGATCTGTCCCTTGACCGGGCGCACCGGCGGCAGCACCTCCCGGGGCACGCCCGCCAGCCGCCCGCTCTCGCTGCCCGCCGCCAGTACGACCCGGTCGGCCGCCACCTCGGTGCCGTCCTCCAGGGCCACCCCGGCCGCCTGGTCGCCGGTCACCGTCAGCCGGCCGGCCCGCTGCCGGACGAAGTCCACTCCGGCCCGCTCGCAGGCGGTCAGCAGTGCGGCCGCCAGCCGCCGGGGATCGACCTGGTGGTCACCGTCCACCCGGAGCCCGCCGCGCACCCCCGGGGCGAGCATCGGCTCCAGTCTCCGGCACTCCCGGCCGGTCAGCCAGGCCGAGTCCAGCCCGCAGCGCCGGTGCAGTGCGTGCAGCTCCCGCAGGTGGGCGCGGTCGTCGGCGTCCAGGGCGACCGCGAGGGTGCCGCAGGTGCGGTAGCCGGTCTCCTGTCCGGAGGCCGCCGAGAGCTCGGCGGTGAACTCGGGGTAGCGGCGCGCGGAGGCCAGGTTGAGGGCGAGCAGTGCCTCCTCGCCGTAGTGCAGTTCGGTGACGGCGGCCAGCATCCCGGCCGCGACCCGGGCCGCCCCGCCGCCCGGCGCCGGGTCGACGACCGTGACGCGCGCTCCCCGCTGTGCGGTGCGCCAGGCCGTGACCAGCCCGATGACGCCGCCGCCGATGATCACTACGCGCATGGGCGCGCCCCTCCCTTCGCCGGCATGACCCGGATCAGGTTCGTACGGTCGGAGGCCGCACAAGCCTCCCTCTCAGCCCGGTGCGCCGGGCTCCCGCGAGTCGTTCCGCTGCTGTCCACTGCCGCGGTCCGGGCCGTCTGGCGTTCCCCGGACTGCCGCCACCCTACTGCGGGCCCCGGTGCGGCTGAAGGGCGGTCCGGACCCCGGACCGCCCTTCAGCCGCACCGGGCGGTTCCGCACCGGTCCGCGCCGACCTCCTGCGCCGACCTCCTACAGTGAGTGCGTGAGCGCGCGAACCGAGCAGAGCGGGCAGCGGGTCCTGATCGCCGGGGCCGGGATGGCCGGGGTGCAGACCGCCGTACAGCTGCGCGAGCGGGACTGGCCCGGGACGGTCACCCTGCTCGGCGCCGAGCCCCACCGGCCGTACGACCGGCCGCCGCTGTCCAAGGCGGTGCTGACCGGCGGGGCCGGGGCCGCCGCGGGAACCGGTTCCGGCACCACCTTCGACATCGCCTTCGACGTCGACTTCGACGCGCTCGGTGTGGAACTGCTCCTGGGGCGGAGGGCCACCGGGGTGCGCCCCGCGGACCGGGAACTGGACACCGACGCCGGGCCGCTGCCGTACGACCACCTCGTCCTCGCCACCGGCGCCGAGCCGGTCCCGCTGCCCGGCGGCGGCGCCGGGGCGCACCTGCTGCGCACCCTCGACGACGCCGAGCGGCTGCGTCCGGTGCTCGCCGCCCGGCAGCCGCTGGTGGTCGTCGGGGCGGGCTGGATCGGTGCGGAGTTCGCCACCGCCGCCCGCGAGGCGGGCTGCCCGGTGACGGTGGTCGAGGCCGCCGGCCACCCGCTGGCCGGGGTGCTGCCGCCCGAGGTCGCCGGCCGGCTGCGCCGCTGGTACGAGGAGGCCGGCGCCGTGCTGCTCACCGGACGCACGGTCACCGGAGTACGGCCCGGCGGCACGCAGCCGTACGAGGCGGAGCTGTCCGACGGCTCCGCGCTGCCCGCCCGGGCCGTGGTGGCCGGGATCGGCGCGCGCCCGGCCACCGGCTGGCTGGCGGGTTCGGGCGTGGCCCTGGACGCCTTCGGCGCGGTGCTCGCCGACGACCGGCTGCGCTCCTCCGTCCCCGGTGTGTACGCGGTCGGGGACTGCGCCTCCTTCCCCTCGGCCCGGTACGGTCGGCGGCTGCTGGTGCACCACTGGGACAACGCGCTCGTCGGACCGCGGACGGTCGCCTCGCTGCTGACCGCGGGCGAGGCCGAGACCCCGCCGTACGACCCGGTGCCGTACTTCTGGTCCGAGCAGTTCGGCCGCTTCGTCCAGTACGCGGGTCACCACGGCGAGGGCGACGAACCGCTGTGGCGCGGCGACCCGGACGGCCCCGCCTGGTCGGTGTGCTGGCTGCGCGGCGGTGTGCTGCGGGCGCTGCTGGCGGTGGGGCGGCCCCGGGACGTCGCCCAGGGCCGCAGGCTGATCGAGCGCGCCGCGGTGCTGGACCCGGCCCGGGCCTCCGACCCGGCCGTACCCCTGAAGAGCGCCGTGCGCTAGTGGCTGTCGGTCCCGGATGGCAGGCTTGTGCCCGTGAACGAGATTGACGCGAAGACCGATGCTCTCGTCCCGGCCTGGCTCACCCTCCCCGATGTCGCGGAGAAGCTGGGTGTGGAGGTGACCCGCGTACGGCAGCTCATCAAGGAGGGGCAGCTGATCGCGGTGCGCCGCGAGAACCGCGAGAACCGCGGAAACGGCGAGAACACCGGAAACAGGGTGCTCCAGGTTCCCGCCGACTTCATCGGCGAGGGACGGATCGTGAAGGGGCTGACCGGGACCATCACCCTGCTCAAGGACGACGGCTTCAGTGACGAGGAGATGTTGGAGTGGCTGTTCACACCCGATGACACCCTGCCCGGCACCCCGGCGCAGGCACTGCGCGAGAACCGCGGGACCGAGGTGAAGCGGCGCGCCCAGGCGCTCGCCGTCTGACCGACCCGGCCGGACCGGGGCACCGGTCCGCCGAGAACCGCACGACCGATCCACCGGTGTGCGGGTGGTGGCGCCCGGCCGGGCGCCACCACCCGCACACCCCGCCCCGGGGGGAGGGCCCGCGATGGCCCCTGAGACCGCTGACACCGCCGCGACCACCGCGACCACGAACACGCCGGAGGCCGGGACCGCACGCGAGCGGCTCGGCGACGCCCGGCTGTACCTGTGCACCGACGCCCGCACCGACCGCGGTGATCTGCCCGCCTTCCTGGACGCGGTGCTCTCCTCGGGGGTGGACATCGTGCAGTTGCGCGACAAGACCCTGGAGGCGGCCGAGGAGCTGGCGCACCTGGAGGTGTTCGCCGAGGCCTGCCGCCGACACGGGAAGCTGCTCGCGGTCAACGACCGGGCGGACGTCCTCCACGCGGCCCGCGCGGCCCGTACCGCCGGCCCGGACGTGCTGCACCTGGGGCAGGGGGACCTGCCGGTGGCGGCGGCCCGCGCGATCCTGGGCGACGGCGTCCTGATCGGCCGCTCCACCCACACCGGGGCCGAGGTGGACACCGCGCTCGCCGAGCCGGGTGTGGACTACTTCTGCACCGGTCCCTGCTGGCCCACCCCCACCAAGCCGGGCCGGCCGGCCCCCGGGCTGCCGCTGGTGCGGTACGCGGCGGCGCGGCGGCCGTCCCGGCCCTGGTTCGCCATCGGCGGGATCGACGCCGGGAACCTCGACGAGGTGCTGGCGGCGGGGGCACGGCGGGTGGTGGTGGTCCGCGCGATCACCGAGGCGGACGACCCGGGAGCGGCGGCGGCACGGCTGGCGGAGCGGCTGCGGCGGGCCTGAGGACCGCTCGCCGTCCACCTGCCGGACAGCGGGTGGGCAGCGGGCGGACAAACGGGGCGAAAGCATCCGGCCGTGCGGTGTCGGCCGGAACCGCCCGTTAGCCTGCGGGTATGTCTCTCGGTACCCCCTCCACCCGGACGGATCGCGCACGCACCGTCCGCGAGCTGCTCGCCTCCGGCGAACGCTCGTACTCCTTCGAGTTCTACGCGCCCAAGACGGAGAAGGGCGAGCGGGTCCTGTGGGACGCGGTCCGCCGTGTCGAGGCGGTCTCCCCGACCTTCGTGTCGGTGACCTACGGCGCCGGGGGCTCCTCCCGGGAAGGCACCGTACGGGCCACCGAGCGGATCGCCACCGAGACCACCCTCACCCCGGTCGCGCACCTCACCGCGGTGGACCACTCGGTGGCCGAGCTGCGCAACGTCATCGGCCAGTACGCGGACGCCGGCATCCGCAACATGTTCGCGGTGCGCGGCGACCCGCCCGGCGACCCGACGGGCGAGTGGATCCCCCACCCCCAGGGCGTCATGTACGCCGCCGACCTCGTCCGGCTCATCAAGGAGTCGGGTGACTTCTGCGTCGGCGTCGCGGCCTTCACCGGGATGCACCCGCGCTCCACCGACGTCGAGAGCGACACCCGGTACTTCGTCGAGAAGTGCCGGGCCGGTGCCGACTACGCCATCACCCAGATGTTCTTCCACGCCGAGGACTACCTGCGGTTGCGCGACCGGGTAGCCGCCGCCGGTTGTGCCACTCCCGTCATCCCGGAGATCATGCCCGTCACGAACGTGCGGCAGATCGAGCGGTTCGCCCAGCTCAGCGACGCGCCCTTCCCGCCGGAACTGGCCGAACGCATCCTGGCGTTCGAGCACGATCCGGCCGCTGTACGCTCGTTGGGAATCGAGTACGCCACGGAACTGTGCGCGAGGCTGATGTCGGAAGGCGTCCCCGGACTCCACTTCATCACCCTCAACCGCTCCACGGCGACACTGGAGATCTACGAGAACCTGGGCCTGCACCAGCGGGGCCGGTAGGAAAAACGGACACGGGTGGGGAGGACGCACATGGGGTGGACGCTCCTCCACATCGCGTTCGGTGCTGTCGCGGTGTGGCTGCTGGCCGAGGTGCTGCTGCAGTACAAGGCGCGGCTGCGCTGGCGGCTGCTGGCCTTCGGCGGGTTCGCCATGGTGGTCGTCGGTGTGGAGCTGGCGCCCTCGCTTCCCCTGATCGCACTGGGCGCAGCCGCCTTCGCGGTCGGTCAGACCTTCGTCACGCTCTCCTACCGGCGCGGCTTCACCGCGGGCTGGGCGATCGGCGGTCTGCCGGGAGTCGGCAGCCGCCGGGAGGTGCGGCCCATGCCCCCGGAGGAGGCCGGACCGCAGCTGGAGGTCACCGACCTGCGCGTGGAGGAGACCGCGGAGGGGGCCGGGGAGCAGTCCGCCTACCGGCCGGAGCCGCTGCCCGACGACACCGGCCAGTACGGCGTCTACGCGCGGGAGCCGCAGCCCGGCGAGCAGGAACCCGGCGAGCGGTACGCCGAGTACGGCACGGCGGACGGCACCGGTGGCGGGCAGGACGGCTACGGCGGCCAGTACGGCTACGGCGGGTACGGCACCGGTGGCGGGCAGGACGGGCAGTACGCCGCGGCCGGCGACTCCGGATACCCCGGCTCGTACGGCGACGGCACCGGGATGCCCGGGCAGCCCGCCTACGACGACCTGTACGCGACCGCGGCGGACTCCTCCCAGGCCGCGCAGGGATACGCCCCCTACCCCGACTACTCGGGCGGCTACGACACCGGCGGCTACGGCACCGGCGGCTACGGAGCCGGCTACGGCGCCGACCCGTACGCCGGCGCACCGCAGCAGCCGTACGGCCAGAACCCGTCCGACGTCCCGTCCGGCGAGGTGTGGGTGCCGCAGCAGCGCGACACCGAGCCCCAGCCCCAGCCCCAGCCCGGGCAGGACGGCTACGGCGGCCAGTACGGGTACGGCACGGGTGACGGCTACGGGGACCAGTACGGCCAGGGGCCCAACGGGGAGGCCGGATACGACACCTCCTCCGGCGCCGGCTACTACTACGGCGACCAGTCCCGCTGGTGACCCGCCGCGGGCGTCCGCCCGCGGCACACCGCGAGGGCGGGCGTTCTCACCGCGAGCCGCGCCAGCCGTCCCCCTTGACCACCAGCCCGGCCACCAGCGCCCCCGACATCCCGGCGTGCGCCAGCCCGCCCCCGGGATGCGCCCAGCCCCCCGCCCGGTACAGCCCGGGCAGCGGTGCCCGGTTGGCCGTCCGCAGGAAGGCGCCGTCCGCCCCGGCCAGCGCGGGGGCGGGCACCGCGCCGCCCGGTGCCCCGGTCTCCCGCTCGGTGTCGGCCGGGGTGCGCACCTCCCGCCACAGCAGCCGCCCGCCCAGGGCCTCCCCGGCGGCGTCCACGGCGGCCAGTGCCTCGTCGGCGAGGCGTTCGGCCGCTCCCGGCGCCGTCCAGTCCACCGCCCCCGGCCACTCCGGGGCCGTCAGCACGGCACCGGGCGGGGCCGCCCCGGCCCGGTGCGGGGGCACGGTCACCGACAGCACCGCCGACTCGTGTCCGCCGTCGGGCACCAGTGCCGGATCGCCGGGCCGCAGCACGGTGACGGTCCGCACCGCCTTCCCGGGGGCGGACAGGTGCACCACGGTGCGGTGTGCGGTGCCGGCGGGCCGGGCGCCGCGCAGCGCGAGGAGCACCGTCAGCCGTCCCGGGGCGGAGCCGGGCCCGCGGTTC
Source organism: Streptomyces carminius (assembly GCF_002794255.1). GTDB lineage: Bacteria > Actinomycetota > Actinomycetes > Streptomycetales > Streptomycetaceae > Streptomyces > Streptomyces carminius. The sequence goes on along the minus strand of NZ_PGGW01000019.1, from coordinate 276,497 downwards.
CCGCCGTCCTGCGGGTCCCCGGGGGCGTCCGGGGCCTCGTACAGCGACCGGGAGCCGGTGCCGCAGACCACGGTGTCGGCCGCCATCCCGGTCCCGTCGGCCAGCTCCACCCCGGCGGCCCGGCCGTCGGCCACCGTGATCCGGGAGACGCCGGTGCCGAAGCGGAACTCCACCCCGCGCGCCAGGCACCGCTCGTGGACCGCGTCCGCCAGCGCGCGCAGCCCGCCGGCGACGTACCAGGTGCCGAAGGTCTGCTCCAGGTACGGCAGGACGACGGCGCTCGCCGGTGCCGTGCGCGGGTCGAGGCCCCAGCCGAGCACACAGCTCTCCAGCAGCGCGGCCGGCCGCGGATCGCGCAGTTCGGCGCGGACCGCCCGGCCGAAGGTGGTGGCGCGGCGGCGCAGCGGCCCGTACCGCCGCGCCGGATACGGGTCGCGGCCCAGCGCCGCCCGGTCGGCCGCGGCGGTCAGCGGTTCCTCCAGCAGCGGGCGGCGGGTGGTCTCCCACACCTGGCGGGCCCGGACCAGCAGCTCGCTCCACCGCTCACCCGTGCCCGCGCCGAACGCGGTGTCCAGGGCGCCGGTCACCCGCGCGCGGGAGCCGCCCGGCAGGACGACGCCGGTGCCGTCGGCCAGGACGTGCCGCACGGCCGGCTCCACCCGTTCCAGCCCGACGCACTCCTCCAGCGGCTCCCGGCCGGTCTTGACGAACAGGTCGCGCCAGACGGCGGGCAGGTGGAGCAGCCCCGGGCCGGTGTCGAAACCGAACCCGTCCCGCTCGTGGCGCCGTACCGCGCCGCCGTAGGTGTCCGACCGCTCGCACACCGTCACCCGGTGGCCCGCCGCGGCCAGCCGGGCGGCGGCCGCCATGGCGCCCATACCGGCGCCGATCACCACAGTCCGTGCCATGGGGAGGGACTCTAGTCGGGTGGCGGTAACAGCTTCGGGGCGCCGTACGCAGAAGGGAGTGGAAGCGCCTGAGTACGGTTCTGAGTAGCTGTGCGGATGGGCTTCGGACGGCGTGGACGGCAGAGTCGGAGACGACGGGCACTACCGCACCGCACCGCCGGCACGGGGCGGCGGAACGGGGCGTGGCCGTCCGTGGGGGAACGCTCGGGGAACCACGGGGGACGGAAGCGGGCGGCACGGCCTACAGGCCGGGCCGCCCGCTTCCGCCGTTCCGGTCCGCGCCGCGGCGGTCCCGTGCCTCCCGTGCGCCCCGGTGCCTCTCGCATCCCGGTGCCTCTCGCGCCCCGGCGTCCCGGCGCGCCGGGACGGTACGTCAGGGTAACGCCCCGGGTTCGGGCAAAGCCCTGTGAAGGGACGTCTGCCCAGGTCAGAGTCGATTGTCAGTGGCATGCGCAACGATGTTCCCATCGTGACCAGCACACGCGTGCACAGTCAGACGACGACAGGAGGTTCGCCATGAACGGGCCCCCGAAGGATGTCCACCCCGTGCTGCGCCGGGCCGCGGCCCCGCCGGCCGCACTCGACCTGCTCGCCCAGGCACAGCACGGCCTCGACGAGGCCGCGGAGCTGGAGCACTCCAACGACCGGTACGCCGCCGCGCACCTCGCCGCCCTGCGCACCGCCGCCGCGGTGCTCGCGGTGCGCGGCCGGCCGGAGTCCACCGCCCGCGCCAGAAAACGCATACGCAGCGCCTGGGAGGTCCTGCCCGAGGTGGCGCCCGAGCTGGAGGAGTGGAGCCGGCTGTTCGCCGCCGGGGCGCCGAAGCGGGCCCGGGCCGAGGCGGGTATCGCGGGCGCGGCCAGCAGCCGGGACGCCGAGGAGCTGATGCGCGACGCCGGGATGTTCCTGCGGATCGTCGAGCAGATGCTGGTGCAGCAGCCCGCGCTGCCGCACTCCAGGATCGCCCAGGAGGAGTCGGCGGGACGGTCCGGCCGGGCAGGGCTGCGGGGCCGGGAGGACCCGGAGCTGCGCGCGGGCTGAATGCCGCCGGGGCAGTGGGGGGCAACGGGGCGGGCCGGGCGGCTCCGGCCGCGGTGACGCAATAGGCTGGGCCGGCCAGCGTCCCGCAGCCGCCGAGGAGCGTCCGCCATGTCTCGCCCCCATACGTCCCTGCGCACCGCCGTCGTCTGGGAAGTGCTGCGGGAGGCGCTCGACGACCGGGCCAAGGCCGCGGGAAGGGATGTCCTGGACATCCTGGACACCGGCGGCGGCACCGGGAACTTCGCCGTCCCCGTGGCCCGGCTCGGCCACCGGGTCACCGTGGTGGACCCGAGCCCGGACGCGCTGTTCGCACTGGAGCGGCGCGCGACGGAGGCGGGCGTACCCGACCGGGTGCGCGGGGTGCAGGGCGACGCGCACGGGCTGTTCGACGTGGCCGAGCGCGGCGGCTACGACATGGTGCTGTGCCACGGGGTCCTGGAGTACGTGGACGACCCGGCGGAAGGACTGCGCAACGCGGCGGCCGCGCTGCGGCCGGAGGGCGGCACCCTGAGCGTGCTCGCCGCGGGACTGGGCGGCATGGTGCTCGCCCGTGCCCTGGCGGGGCACTTCGCCGAGGCCCACCGGGCGCTCACCGATCCCGACGGGCGGTGGGGCGGCGGCGACCCGGTGCCCCGGCGTTTCACCCCCGAGCAGCTCACCGCCCTGGTCACCGCCAACGGACTGGAGGTCGGCGCGGTTCACGGGGTGCGGGTCTTCACCGATCTGGTGCCGGGCGCCCTGGTGGACACCGACCCGGGCGCGGCCCGGGCCCTGGCCCGGCTGGAGGAGGCCGTGGCCGAACTGCCCGCCTTCCGGTCCGTGGCGGCGCACCTCCATGTGCTGGCGCGTACCGGCTCCGGCCCGGCGGCGGGCTGACCGGAGTCCAAAGGAGGCGGCCGCACACCGCGCGCACGGCGGGAGGCCCTTCCGGAGTGCGTGCGGTAGGCCACAGACGACCCGAACGGCCGCTTCCCGCCGTATGATCGAGGGACACCTTCCCGGCATGACGGCCCGGCGGCGGGGGAATGAGTCCACCACCGCCTTCCGGCATCTCGGTCCCGGTGGCACGAACTGGTGTAGAGGGGCGGGTTTCACGGGGGCGGATCCCTGCCTATCCTTGAAGGGTCGCATCCGGTCGCCCCCGCGACCGACGAGTAGGAGGACTCCGTGCCGCTCTCTGAGCACGAGCAGCGGATGCTCGAGCAGATGGAGCGAGCGCTGTACGCCGAAGACCCCAAGTTCGCGACAGCGCTCGAGGGAAGCGAGCTGCGCACGTACACCCGGCGACGGGTCTACCAGGCGGTCGCGGGCTTTCTGGTGGGCGTCGCGCTCCTCATGGCGGGGATGGTCGCGCAGCAGGTCGTCGTCAGCGTGCTGGGCTTCCTCGTCATGCTCGGCTGCGCCGTTCTCGCGGTGACCGGCTGGCGTAAGGCGCCCAAGCCCGGTGAGCAGCACCAGGAGGCGGGCCGGCCGGCGCATTCCCGCAGGCAGGGACGGCCGCGCCGCTCGATGATGAACCGTATCGAGGAGCGCTGGCAGCGCCGCCGCGACGAGCAGCAGTGAGGGACGGCGGCAGGGATCGAGCCGTGCCGGCCACCGGCGGACGGTGACGGACCGGATGTGACGGGTGAGGGGCCCTCCACACAGTGGAGGGCCCCTCACCCGTCACATCCGGTCCCCCGCCGGTTTCCGGGGGTGCCCGCGGGCACCCCCGGAAACCGGCGGGTCAGGCCCGCTGCCGTGACGGCCGCAGCCGTGCGACCGTCCTCCGCAGTGCCCCGCCGTACCGTTCGGCCACCGCCGACCAGCGATCCGAGACCGCCCACACCATGCGTACGGCCGACCGCGGCAGCAGCCGGGCCCGCAGCCGCGCCCGGCGCCCGGCGGCCTCCCGGAGCCCGTCCCGCACCCGCCGCACCTCCTCGGCCAGCCCTTCCGCCGACCGCGGCTCGGGGGCGTACAGCGCCCGCTCCACCGCCGTGGCCAGCCGGTGTGCCGCCTCGGCCGCCTCGCCCTCCAGCCTGCCCAGCCGTACGATGCGCGCCGCGGTCATCCGCGGCGTGGCGGACTCCTGGGGGAGGATGCCGTGGTCCCAGGCGGAGTCGACCGTCTCCCGCCAGGCGGCGAGCGTCCGGGTCCCGGGGTCGGGGCCGCCGCCCATGCGCCGGGACCGGACCCGGCGCCGCCACAGTCCCGGCAGTGCCACCAGGCCCGCCAGCAGCGCCAGCAGCCCCGCCGCCGTCAGCACCGGCGTCCCCAGACGCAGCAGCGAGTCCGCGAGGGAACCGCCGGAGGAGCCGTCGTCCCCGGCGGGGGCCGCCGGGTCGCAGGCCCCCTGGGCCCGCACGTCCACGGGGCACTCCGCGCTCCGCGACGGGAGGGGAAGCGGCTCGGCCTCGTCCTCGGGCAGCGGCGCCGGAACGCTCGGCCGGTCGACGGGGGGCAGATCGGGCCGGGTGTACTCCGGGACGTTCCCGCGGCTCGGGGTGGGCTCGAAACGGGTCCAGCCCACGCCCTCGAAGTACAGCTCGGGCCAGGCGTGCGCGTCCTGCAGCCCCACGGTCATCCCGCCCTCACCGTCCGGCTGGCCCGGCGTGAAGCCCACCGCGACCCGGGCCGGGATGTCCAGGGTGCGCGCCATCGCGGCCATGGAGAAGGCGAAGTGGACGCAGAAGCCCTCCCGGTCCTCCAGGAAGCGGGCGATGGCCTGACTGCCGGTGCCGGCCTCCACCTCGGTGCTGTAGCGGAAGCCGCCCCGGGCGGCGAACCAGTCCTGGAGCATGACCGCCGCCGCGTAGTCGTTCGGGGCCCCCCGGGTGACCCTCCGTGCCGTCTCGGCGACCACCGGCGGCAGCGAGCCCGGCACCTCGGTGTACTCCGCGCGCAACGCCGCCGAGGGCTCGGGCGCCTCGGCGAGCTGCCGCGCGGTCGGCTGCACCACCAGACTGGTCACCTGGTACCGCGCCCCCCGGGTGGTCTGGCCGCGGTCGCCCACCACGGTGCGGCCCTCCGGCTCGAAGCGCCACCGGCCGCCGATGCGCACCTCGTCGGCCGGGTACGGCATGGGAAGCCAGCTCTGCGCGTACCAGTCGGCGGCCCGGACGATGGTGGTGACCTCGTCGGTGCGGACGTCCCCGGACAGCCCGGGCACCGGGGGGAGGAACTGCGGCAGCTCGGTGATCCGCCGCTCCGACGGCCGCCACGCGGCGCCGTCGAACTCGTCCAGCGCCACGATCCGCAGATACATGTCCGAGGTGCTCTCGGCGTCGGTCCGGTAGGTCAGCACGGTGCGGTTCTCCGGCTGCTGCAGGCTGTTCTCCAGCGCGACCAGCGGATTGACCGCCGAGACCGTGCCGCCGCCCGGTCCCCGCCCGCCGCGGGCGGTCTCCAGCAGCCCGCCGCTCAGCGACGGCAGCGCGGCCGGGGCGACCAGGGCGACACCCAGGGCGACCGCGCCGATCCGCCGCCCGGTGCGCAGCGGCGCCACGGCGGAGTCGTCCGCCCGCCAGCCTCCCGGCTCCGCGCCGATGCCCGCGGGCCGGTCCGTGCCGTCCCGGCCGCCGCCTCGGCCGCCGAACACCCGGCCCCACTGGGACAGCCGGTCCCGGCCCTCCGCGAGGAGCAGCAGCAGGTAGCCGGAGGCCGCGCAGAGGAACCACAGCCAGCGCACCCCCTCCCGGGGAGCCAGCCCGGCCGCCACGGAGTACAGGGCCAGCAGCGGCAGTCCGGCCGGGGCCGCGCTGCGGTACGTCACGGCCAGCGCGTCGACCAGCAGGCCGATGACGACCACCCCGCCGACCAGCATCAGCCGGATGCCGTCGGTGACCGGGGCCGGGATCGAGAACCGGCTGACATCCGCGGTGCCCTGCGTCAGCAGCGCGCCGAACGCCTCGAAGGCGTCGGGGCCCGGCACCACCCCGAACAGGGCCTCCCGCCGGACGAAGACGAGGGTGAGCAGCAGCAGCGTCACCAGTGCCTGGATCCCCACCACCGCCCCGCCGGGGAGCGGCCTGCGCCGGGCCGCCGCGCCCACCGCCGTCTGGATGCCCAGCAGCAGGGCTGCCTGCGCCAGCCAGCCCACCGGGCCGACCAGCGGCAGCAGGGCGCATGCCGAGGCCAGTGTGGCCACCCAGGCGCACAGCGCCAGCCGTGCCTGTCCGCTCATCACCGTCGGCCCCTCCTCACCTTTCTCTCACCCGCTCGCCGGCTCGTCCACGGGACCGCCCGCCGGACCGCCCGCCTTCGGGCCGCTCGCCGGCGGTCCGAAGGCGCCGCCCGGCACCTCCGCCTGCCGCCACAGCCGGGGCAGCGGCTCGGCGGGGGTGTACGGCAGCACCGCCCAGCCCGCCTCGGACAGCAGCCGCTGCTGTTCCTCCTCGGTGCTCCGCGCCCGCAGCCCGCGCGGGACCAGGGCCACCGCGCCGTCGGCACGCTGCCGCATCCGGCAGGCCAGTACCGTCTGCTCCTCGTCCGTCATGCCGAGAAAGGCGACCAGCAGTCCCTCGTGCCCGCCGCCGCTGCCGCCGCGCAGTGCCTCGTAGGCCCGGGCCAGACCCGGCTCGCCGGAGTGGTCCACCACCGCGAGGGTGTCCATGATCAGCCCGGCGGTGTCCGAGGAGCCGCCCTCCAGGCTGCCGCCGTCCGGGCCGGGCACCGAGGCGCCGGTGTCGGTCAGCAGCCGTACCGCGTATCCCCGCTCCAGCAGATGGGCGGCGACCGAGGCGACGCCCGAGACCGCCCACTCGAACGCCGAGTCCGGGCCGGAGCCGGTCCAGGCCGACCGGCGGGTGTCCAGCAGCACCGTGCAGTGCGGTTTGCGCGGTTGTTCCTCGCGGCGCACCATCAGCTCGCCGTGGCGGGCGGTGGAGCGCCAGTGCACCCGGCGCAGGTCGTCACCGCGCCGGTAACCGCGCGGGATCACGTCGTCCTCGCCCGCCGTCGCCAGCGAACGCTGCCGTCCCTCGCCCCAGCCGCCGGTGTCGCCGCCCAGCCGCACCGGCGGCAGCGGCTCGGTCAGCGGCACGACGGTGAGGAGGTCGTACGAGCTGAAGGACCGGGTCAGCTCCACCATGCCGAAGGGGTCGGTCAGGCGCAGCTGCAGCGGCCCCAGCGGGTAGCGCCCGCGCAGGTCGGAGCGGATCCGGTAGGAGACCTCACGGCGGCCGCCGGGCTCCACCCGGTCCAGGACGAAGCGGGGGCGCGGCCCCAGCACATAGGGCACCCGGTCCTGGAGCATCAGCAGCCCGGTGGGCAGCCGCGAGACGTTCTCCAGCCGCAGGTGCACCCGGGCCTCGGAACGGGCGGAGACCCGGGAGGGGGTCAGCCGGCGGGAGGCCGCCACCCGGTGCCGGGTGCGGTGCAGGACGGCCACGCACACCAGGGGCAGCGCGGCCAGCAGCATGCCCACCCGCAGCAGGTCGCCCTGGCCCAGCAGATAGGCGCAGACCGTCGCCGCGGCCCCCGCGGCCAGGAAGGAGCGCCCCCGGGTGGTGAGCCCGCCGAACGCGGTGCGCAGCGGGCCGTGCCGCCGCCCGGTACGCGCGGCGTCGTGCCCGGTGTCCCGGCCCGGGCTCCGGCCGGGACCGGTGGCGGTGCCACCGCTGCCGCCCCAGCCGCCGTCCATCAGTAGCCCCGCTGGGGCGGGCGGCCGTACAGCGGGGGCTGCGGGGGCGCCTCCCGGGGGTGTGCGGCGGGCACCGGCACCCGCTGCAGGATCTCGGTGACGATCTGCTCGGCGGTGCGCCCGCTCAGCCGGACCTGCGCGGTGGGCAGCAGCCGGTGCGCCAGGACGGGGACGGCCAGCCCCCGTACGTCGTCGGGCAGGACGAAGTCCCGCCCGTCCAGGGCCGCCGTCGCCTTGGCCGCCCGCAGCAGGTGCAGGGTGGCCCGGGGGGAGGCGCCCAGCCGCAGCTCGGGGTGGCTGCGGGTGCCCGCCACCAGCTCCACCGCGTACCGGCGGACCGGTTCGGAGACATGGATGCCGCGCACGGCCTCCGCCAGCTTGGCGATCTCGTGGGCGTGGGCGACCGGCTCCAGGTCGTCCAGCGGGGAGAGGCCGCCGTGCACGTCCAGCATCCGCAGTTCGGCCTCCGGGCTGGGGTAGCCGATCGAGACCCGGGCCATGAAGCGGTCGCGCTGGGCCTCGGGCAGCGGGTAGGTGCCCTCCATCTCGACCGGGTTCTGGGTGGCCACCACCATGAACGGGTCGGGCAGCTCGTAGCTGTGTCCGTCTATGGTGACCTGCCGCTCCTCCATCGACTCCAGCAGCGCCGACTGGGTCTTGGGGGAGGCGCGGTTGATCTCGTCGCCGATCACGATCTGGGCGAAGATGGCGCCCGGCTTGAACTCGAACTCCTGCCGCTGCTGGTCGTAGACGCTCACCCCGGTGATGTCCGACGGCAGCAGGTCGGGCGTGAACTGGATCCGGCGCACCGAGCAGTCGACGGATCTGGCCAGGGCCTTGGCGAGCATGGTCTTGCCCACCCCCGGCACGTCCTCGATCAGCAGATGGCCCTCGGCCAGGAGTACGGTCAGCGAGAGCCGTACGACCTCCGGCTTGCCCTCGATCACGCTCTCCACCGACCGGCGCACCCGGTCCACCGTGGCGGTCAGATCGCTGAGGCTCGCTCGCTCGTCATAGGTCGTCACCCGGCCCTCCTCGGCCCGTTCCACGGACCGGCCGCCCCAGGCGGCCGACCGGCCCCATTCCGTCCCGCGGGCCCCCCGGCCGCGGGGGACCCGCGGGGATGGAGCCGGCACTCAACCATTCTTCACGTACACAGGCTTACGCGTCACGGTTCCCGATCGTTCGCCGGGCCGTCCGCGGGATCGATCTCCCGCAGCAGGCCCGTGGTGACGTCGAAGACGAAGCCGCGCACGTCGTCGGTGTGCAGAAGGAACGGAGAAGTACGTACCCGTTCCATCGACTGCCGCACATCCTGGTCCAGATCCCGGAAGGACTCCACGGCCCACGAGGGCCGCTGGCCGACCTCCAGCTCCAGCTCGTGCCGGAAGTCCTCGGTGAGGTTCAGCAGGCCGCAGCCGGTGTGATGGATCAGCACGACGGAGCGGGTGCCCAGCGCGCGCTGACTGATGGTCAGTGAGCGGATGACGTCGTCGGTGACCACACCGCCGGCGTTGCGGATGGTGTGGCAGTCGCCGAGGTCGAGGCCGAGCGCGTCGTGCAGGTCGAGGCGGGCGTCCATGCAGGCGACCACGGCGACCTTCAGGACCGGCCGGGCGTCCATGCCCGGGTCGGTGAAACCGGCCGCGTAGTGCCGGTTGGCGGAGACGAGTCGGTCGGTGACCGACTTTTCACGGGAAGACGGTGGCATGGTACGACCGTAACCGGACCGTGCCCGCGTGGCCCGTGGCGGGGCCGGGCAAAGCCGGTCATCGCACCACAGGTGTGACGCACGCCACACACCGGGTGCGGAGCGCGCCGCCCGGCGGGCGTCTCCGGGCCGGCGGCCGCCCGCCCGGAGCGGCCGTGACGCGCCTGACCAGTTGGTTGACCGGGCGAACCAGTGGACTAAAGTGACGCGGAGTGGGAGTCGGGGCACTCTGCCGAGCTCCCTCCGGAACCGACATCCCGCGTGTGCCCTGCGCACACGTACGGCCGTGTACGGCACCGGCCTCCTCCCGCTCCCGGCCGGGCGGCACAGTCCTTCCCGGCCGCCGTCCCCCTTTCCCCTTTCCGAGCGGGTGGGACCGGGCCGTACGGGCCGGCTCAAGGAGAGCCCAGTGAGCACCAACGAGCGGCACGTCCCGGTCATGCTCCGGCGCTGCCTGGACCTGCTCGCCCCCGCCCTGGAGCGGCCCGGCGCGACGGTCGTGGACTGCACCCTGGGACTGGGCGGCCACAGCGAGGCGCTGCTGTCCGCCTTCCCCGGGCTGCGGCTGATCGGTCTGGACCGCGACCCGGCCGCCCTTGAGCTGGCCCGTGAGCGGCTGGCGCCGCACGGGGACCGGGCCACCCTGGTGCACGCCGTCTACGACGAGCTCCCCGCGGTACTGGCCCGCCTGGGCGCCCCGCGGGTCCAGGGGGTGCTGTTCGACCTCGGGGTCTCCTCCATGCAGCTCGACGAGGCCGGACGCGGCTTCGCGTACGCCCGGGACGCGCCCCTGGACATGCGGATGGACCAGAGCCGGGGCGTCAGCGCCGCCGAGGTGCTCAACACCTATCCGCCGGGGGAACTGGTGCGCCTCCTGCGCGCCTACGGCGAGGAGAAACAGGCGAAGCGGATCGTCGCGGCGATCGTGCGGGAGCGCGAGAAGGAGCCCTTCACCACCAGCGCCCGGCTGGTGGAGCTGATCCGGGCGGCACTGCCGCAGGCCGCCAAGCGCACCGGGGGCAACCCGGCCAAGCGGACCTTCCAGGCGCTGCGCATCGAGGTCAACGGGGAGCTCGCCGTCCTGGAGCGGGCGCTGCCGGCGGCCGTGGCCGCGCTGGCCCTGGGGGGCCGGATCGCGGTGCTCTCGTACCACTCGCTGGAGGACCGCCTGGTCAAGCAGGTGCTGGCGGCCGGCGCCGCCGGCACCGCGCCCCCCGGTCTGCCGGTGGTCCCCGAGCGCTACCAGCCCCGGCTGCGGCTGCTCACCCGGGGCGCGGAGCTCCCCGGCGAGGAAGAGGTGGCCGGGAACCGCCGTGCCGCCCCCGCCCGGCTGCGTGGCGCCGAGCGCATCCGGGAGGAGTCCTGAAGGAGACGCCGAGGCCGCCGGAGACACCGGGCACGCCGAGGAAACAGCCGAAGGCGGAGCCGGGAGCAGGAGCGAGGACGGGGGCGAGGGCAGTGCCGGGAACAGGGCCGGGAACAGGACCGGGAGCGGGACCGAGGCCGCCCGGGACAGGGCCGAAGGCCCGGAAGACGGTCGCGGCGGACCGGGGGCGCACCGCCCCCACACCGCAGCAGCGGCTGGCCCGGCTGGCGCGGCTGGCGCCCGCCGGCAGCCCCGCCGGCCCGGCCCGCACCCCCTTCGTGCTGCTGGTCGTGGTGCTGCTCGGCTCCGGGCTGCTGACCCTGCTGCTGCTCAACGCCGCCGTCAACCAGGGCTCCTTCGAGCTGGGCGAACTGGAGAAGCGGACCGAGGAGCTGACCGACGAGGAGCAGGCCCTCCAGCAGGAGCTGGACTCCTACTCCGCCCCCGGCAGCCTGGCCGAGAAGGCCCGCGAACTGGGTCTGGTGCCCGGCGGGAACCCCGCCTTCATCCTCCCGGACGGCACCGTCCGCGGTGCCCCCTCCCCGGTCCCCGGGGCCGTTCCCGGCGCGGACGGGCAGGGAGAGCGGCCATGAGCGACCGACCGCGCCGCACCCCCGGCCCACGCCCGGCGCCCGGCGCCGGAGCCCGTCCCCGCCCGTCCGCCCGCCCGTCCACCCGTACGCCCGCCCGCGCGCCCGCCCGCCCGTCCCGCCCCGGTGCGCGGGGAACCGTCCGGCTGAGCAGCCACCGGCCCCGGCTGCGGCTGTTCGGACTCCTGTTCACCCTGGTGATGCTGGCCTTCACGGTGCGGCTGCTCCAGGTGCAGGCCGTGGACGCGGGCACCTACGCGGCCAAGGCCGACGTCAACCGCTACGTCACCGTTCCGATCGCCGCCGAGCGGGGCACCGTCACCGACCGGAACGGCGTGGCGCTGGCCACCACGGTCGACGCCTACGACGTCACCGCCGACCCGTACCTGTTCACCCCCGAGCAGGCGAAGGTGCCCGACGCCCCCGCCCAGGCCGCGGAGCTGCTCGCCCCCGTCCTCGGGGTGGCCGAGGAGACGCTCACCGAGCGGCTGTCCCGGCCGGACACCCGCTATGTCGTCCTGGCCCGGCAGCAGTCCCCGCAGGTCCGGCGACAGATCACGGACCTGCGGCAGGTCCTGGCCGAGCGGCAGGGCTCCGGCGGGACCCGCAACGTACTGGCCGGGGTGTACTTCGAGGAGCACGCCAAGCGGGTGTACCCGGGCAAGCGGCTCGCGGCCGGGGTGCTCGGCTTCGTCACCGCGGACGGGACGGGCGGCGGCGGACTGGAGGCGAAGTACGACGAGACGCTGGCCGGGCAGGACGGCAAGATCACCTATGCCCAGTCCGGCGGCCGCCGGGTCCCCACCGAGGAGGTGCGCGAACAGCCCGCCCGGCCCGGCTCCGACGTGGAGCTGACCCTGGACCGCGACATCCAGTGGGCCGCGCAGCAGGCCATCTCCGAACAGGTCGAGAAGTCGCAGGCCGACCACGGCTACGTGGTCGTCCAGGACGTCCGCACCGGTGAGATCCTGGCCATGGCCAACGCGCCCGGCTACGACCCGAACGACCTGTCGGGCGCCACCGCCGACCGGCTGGGCAACCCCGCCGTGCAGGACGCCTTCGAGCCGGGCTCCACCAGCAAGGTGATGTCCATGGCGGCGGTCCTGGAGGAGGGCGCGGCCACCCCCGACACCCACGTGGTGGTGCCCAACCGGCTGCCGCGGGCCGACCGCAGCTTCGCGGACGACCACGACCACCCCACCCTGTACCTCACCCTCAACGGGGTGCTCGCCAAGTCCAGCAACATCGGCACGATCCTGGCCGTCGAGCAGCTCGGTGACACCCAGCCGGAGGCCAACCGGGTGCTCCACTCGTACCTGCGGAAGTTCGGCATGGGGCAGCGGACCGGCCTGGGCTTCCCCGGCGAGACCTCCGGCATCCTCGCCGACCCGGAGGACTGGAACGCCTCCCAGCAGTACACCATCCCCTTCGGCCAGGGGATGTCGGTCAACGCCGTCCAGGCGGCGTCGGTCTACTCCACCGTCGCCAACGGAGGTGTACGCGTGGCGCCGACCCTGGTGCGGGGCACCACCGGGCCGGACGGCCGGTGGCGGCCCGCGCCCAAGCCGGAGCGGACCCGGGTGGTCGGTGAGAAGACCGCGCGGACGCTCACCACCATGCTGGAGTCCGTGGTGGCCGACGCCGAGGGAACCGGCACCGCCGCGCAGATCCCCGGCTACCGGGTGGCGGGCAAGACGGGCACCGCCAACCGGGTGGATCCCGCCACCGGCCGCTACAACGGCTACACCGCCTCCTTCGCCGGGTTCGCGCCCGCCGACGCCCCCCGCGTCACCGTCTACTGCGCCGTGCAGAACCCCAAACAGGGCAGTTACTTCGGCAGCCAGGTGTGCGGCCCGGTGTACCAGCAGGTCATGAAGTACACCCTCAAGGCCCTCCGCATCCCGCCCACCGGCGAGAAGGCCCCCCGGCTGCCCCTCACCTTCAAGCCCGGAGAATGACCGGAAAGCGACCTGTGAGAACCAGAACAGAACCCCCGTGGAACCCCGCCGGCACCACCGGCGGGCCCCCCGCCGAACCCGGTACCTCGCTTCGCGGCACACCGGGCGGGCCCGGTACGCTCACCGCCGTGCCACAAGCTGATCAGACCCCTTCCCCGCCCCCGGTCCCGCCCCGCCCGGAGCGGGTCCGCCCCGTCCCGCTGGCGGAGCTGGCCCGGCTGCTGGGCGCCGCCGTCCCCGAGGGCAACGCGGCCGTCACCGGCATCACCCACGACTCGCGCGCCGTACGCCCCGGCGACGTCTACATCGCGCGTCCCGGCGCCCGCTTCCACGGCGCGGACTTCGCCGCCTCGGCCGCCCGGCTGGGCGCCGTCGCGGTGCTGACCGACCCGACGGGCACCGGGCGGGCCGCAGCCACCGGCCTGCCGGTGCTGACGGTCGGGGACCCGCGCGAGGTGATGGGCGCCCTGGCCGCCGCCATCTACGGCGACCCGGGCCGGGACCTGCTGCAGATCGGCATCACCGGCACCTCCGGCAAGACCACCACCGCCTACCTCATCGAGGGCGGGCTGCGCGCGGCGGCGAAGGAGGGGGAACCGACCGGGCTGATCGGCACGGTCGAGTCCCGCATCGGCGACGAGCGGATCAAGTCCGAGCGGACCACCCCGGAGGCCACCGAGCTTCAGGCGCTGTTCGCCGTGATGCGCGAGCGCGGGGTCCGCTCGGTGGCCATGGAGGTCTCCAGTCACGCACTGGTGCTGGGCCGGGTGGACGGCTGCGTCTTCGATGTCGCCGTCTTCAACAACCTCAGCCCCGAGCACCTGGACTTCCACTCGGACATGGAGGACTACTTCCGGGCGAAGGCGCAGCTCTTCACGGCGGCGCGGTCCCGCGCCGGTGTGGTCAACATCGACGACGAGTACGGACAGCGGCTGGCAGCCGGCGTCAGCGAGGTCCCGGTCACCACCTTCTCCGCCGAGGGCCACCCGGACGCCGACTGGCGCGCGCGGGACGTGGAGGTCGGTCCGCTCGGCTCCACCTTCACCGTCGTCGGGCCCGGCGGCGAGACCGTGCGGGCCGCCGCACCGCTGCCCGGCCCGTTCAACGTCTCCAACGCGCTGGCGGCGATCACCGCGCTGGTGGCCGCCGGGATCGACCTGAAGACCGCGGCCGAGGGCGTCGCCGCGGTGCCCGGCGTGCCCGGCCGGCTGGAGCGGGTGGACGCCGGCCAGCCGTACCTGGCGGTCGTGGACTACGCGCACAAGCCCGACGCCGTGGAGTCCGTCCTGCGTGCCCTGCGCAAGGTCACCGGGGGCCGGGTGCACGCGGTGCTCGGCTGCGGCGGCGACCGGGACCCGCACAAGCGGCCCGCGATGGGCGCGGCGCTGGCCCGGCTGGCCGACACCGCCGTCCTGACCTCCGACAACCCGCGCTCGGAGGACCCGCTCGCGATTCTCGCCGCCATGCTCGCGGGCGCCGCCGAGGTACCGGTCCACGAGCGCGGCACCGTGCTGGTGGAGGAGGAGCGCGCCGCCGCCATCGCCGCCGCCGTCGCCCGGGCCGAGCCCGGGGACACGGTGCTGGTGGCGGGCAAGGGCCATGAGCGGGGCCAGGACATCGCCGGGGTGATCCGCCCCTTCGACGACCGCGAGGTGCTGCGTGCGGCCGTCGAGCGCCGGCTGGCCGCCCGCGACCGGGAAGCCGGCACGGCCGGGGAGCCCGGCCCGGCCGGAGACACCGAAGGAACCGAAGGAACCGTGGAGAACACGCCGTGATCCCGATGACCCTCGCAGAGATCGCGGACGCCGTCGGTGGCCGGGTCCACGACGTGCCGGACGGGGCGGCGGTACCGGCCGTCGCCGGTCCCGTCGTCCGGGACTCCCGGGAGGTACGGCCCGGCTCCCTGTTCGTCGCCTTCGCCGGTGAGCGGGCCGACGGCCACGACTTCGCCGCGCGGGCCGTGGCCGACGGCGCGGCGGGCGTACTGGCCGCCCGGCCGGTCGGCGTCCCGGCGGTCGTCGTCGACGACGTGCTGACCGCCCTGGGGGCGCTGGCCCGCCATGTCACGGCACGGCTGGGCACCACCGTCGTCGCCCTCACCGGCTCGGCGGGCAAGACCAGCACCAAGGACCTCATCGCCCAGCTCCTGCGGCGGCTCGGACCCACCGTGTTCACGCCCGGCTCGCTCAACAACGAGATCGGCCTGCCGCTGACCGCGCTGAGCGCCGAGGAGGGCACCCGCCATCTCGTCCTGGAAATGGGTGCCCGCGGCATCGGCCACATCCGCTACCTGACCGGGCTGACCCCGCCGCGCGTCGGCGTGGTGCTCAACGTCGGCTCCGCGCACCTGGGCGAGTTCGGCGGCCGCGAGCAGATCGCGCAGGCCAAGGGCGAACTGGTGGAGGCCCTGCCCCCGGCCGAGGAGGGCGGGATCGCCGTCCTCAACGCCGACGACCCCCTGGTGCGGGCCATGCGGGCCCGCACCGACGCCCGGATCGTCCTCTTCGGCGAGTCCGCCGACGCCGACGTCCGCGCCGGGAATGTCCGGCTCACCCCGAAGGGGCAGCCCGCCTTCACCCTCCACACCCCCACCGGGTGCGGGGAGGTGACCATGCGCCTGTACGGTGAGCACCACGTGTCGAACGCGCTCGCCGCGGCGGCCGTCGCCCACGAGTCGGGCATGTCCGCCGAAGGGATCGCCGAGGCGCTCTCCGCCGCGGACACGCTCTCCCGCTGGCGGATGGAGGTCACCGAGCGCGCCGACGGCGTGACCGTCGTCAACGACGCGTACAACGCGAACCCCGAGTCCATGCGGGCCGCACTGCGCGCGCTGGTCGCGATCGCGGGCGGTGACGCCGTGGGGGAGGGGCGTCGCACCTGGGCGGTGCTCGGTGAGATGGCCGAACTCGGCGAGGAGTCGCTGGCCGAGCACGACGCTGTCGGGCGGCTCGCCGTCCGGCTCAACGTCAGCAAGCTCGTGGCGGTGGGTGGCCGGGAGGCCGCCTGGCTCGACATGGGCGCCAAGAACGAGGGTTCGTGGGGTGAGGAGTCGGTGCACGTGTCCGACGCTCAGGCGGCAATCGACCTGTTGCGCGACGATCTGCGGCCGGGGGACGTCGTCCTGGTGAAGGCGTCCAGGGCGGCAGGCCTGGAGAAGGTGGCGCTCGCGCTGGTCGAGGGCAGGGGTCTCCCCGCCGAAGGTAGGGGAAAGGTCGCCGACCGATGATGAGGCAGATCCTCTTCTCCGGGGTCATCGGGCTCTTCCTGACCCTGGTCGGCACACCGCTGCTGATCAAGCTGCTGGCCCGCAAGGGCTACGGGCAGTTCATCCGCGACGACGGCCCGCGGGACCACCACAGCAAGCGCGGCACCCCCACCATGGGCGGCATCGCCTTCATCCTGGCCACCCTGATCGCCTACGCCCTCACCAAGGTCATAACCGGCCAGCCGCCGTCGTTCTCCGGCGTGCTGGTGCTGTTCCTGATGGCGGGCATGGGCCTGGTCGGCTTCCTCGACGACTACATCAAGATCGTCAAGCAGCGAAGCCTGGGCCTGCGCGCCAAGGCCAAGATGCTCGGCCAGCTCATCGTCGGCATCGCCTTCGCGGTGCTGTCGCTGAACTTCGCCGACGCCCGCGGCCAGACCCCGGCGTCCACCAAGCTCTCCTTCACCGAGGACTTCGGCTGGTCGATCGGGCCGGTGCTCTTCGTCATCTGGGCGCTGTTCATGATCCTGGCGATGTCCAACGGCGTGAACCTCACCGACGGCCTCGACGGCCTGGCCACCGGCGCCTCGGTGATGGTCTTCGGCGCCTACACCTTCATCGGGGTCTGGCAGTACCAGGACTCCTGCGCCATCACCGGCAGCCCGAGCTGCTTCGAGGTACGTGATCCACTGGACCTGGCGGTCGTCGCCTCCGCGCTGATGGGCGCCTGCTTCGGCTTCCTGTGGTGGAACACCTCGCCCGCCAAGATCTTCATGGGCGACACCGGCTCGCTGGCGCTGGGCGGCGCGCTGGCCGGGCTGGCCATCGTCTCCCGCACCGAGCTGCTGCTGGCCCTGCTCGGCGGTCTGTTCGTCCTGATCACCATGTCCGTCGTCATCCAGGTCGGCTCCTTCCGGCTGACCGGCAAGCGGGTGTTCCGGATGGCACCGCTCCAGCACCACTTCGAACTCAAGGGCTGGAGCGAGGTGCTGGTGGTGGTCCGCTTCTGGATCATCCAGGGCATGTGCACCATCGTCGGCATCGGCCTGTTCTACGCCGGCTGGGCGGCCGGGAAATGACGGCCGGTCACCCCGTCGGCGGGCGGTTCGCCGGGAAGCGCGTCACCGTCGCCGGTCTCGGCGTCTCCGGAATTCCCGCGGCCCGGGTGCTGCGGGAACTGGGCGCGGAGGTGACGGTCGTCAACGACGGCGACGACGAGCGCGCCCGGCGGCAGGCGGCCGAACTGGAGGAGTCGGGCGCCACGGTCCGCCTCGGCGACGGCGCCACCCTGCCCAAGGGCACCGAACTGGTCGTCACCACCCCCGGCTGGCAGCCGGACAAGCCGCTGTTCGCGGCGGCCGCCGAGGCCGGGGTGCCGGTGTGGGGCGATGTCGAGCTGGCCTGGCGGCTGCGCGGCCCCGGGGCCGCGCCCTGGCTGGCGGTCACCGGCACCAACGGCAAAACCACCACCGTACGGATGCTGGCCTCGATCCTGACGGCCGCCGGCCTGCGCACCGCCGCCGTCGGCAACATCGGTGTCTCGCTGCTGGACGCGGTCCTCGGCACGGAGCCGTACGACGTGCTCGCCGTGGAGCTGTCCAGCTACCAGCTCCACTGGTCGGCCTCGGTGCGGCCCCACTCGGCGGCGGTGCTCAACCTCGCCCCCGACCATCTGGACTGGCACGGCTCGATGGAGGCGTACGCCGCCGACAAGGGCCGGATCTACGAGGGCAACGAGGCCGCCTGCGTCTACAACGCCGCCGACCCCGCCACCGAGGAGCTGGTCCGCCGGGCCGACGTCGTGGAGGGCTGCCGGGCGATCGGCTTCACCCTCGGCACCCCCGCCCCGTCCCAACTGGGCGTGGTGGAGGGCGTCCTGGTGGACCGGGCGTTCGTGGCGGACCGGCACCGGCAGGCGCAGGAGCTGGCCGAGGTGGCGGACGTGAACCCGCCCGCCCCGCACAACATCGCCAACGCCCTGGCCGCCGCCGCCCTCGCCCGTGCCTTCGGGGTGGAACCGCGGGCCGTGCGCGACGGGCTGCGCGCCTTCCGGCCCGACCCGCACCGCATCGAGCACGTCGCCGAGGTGGCGGGGGTGGCCTACGTCGACGATTCCAAGGCGACCAACACCCATGCCGCCGAGGCGTCGCTGAACGCCTACGACCCGGTGGTGTGGATCGCCGGGGGCCTCGCCAAGGGCGCGACCTTCGACGAACTGGTGGCCGGGGCGGCGAAGCGGCTGCGCGGCGCGGTGCTGATCGGTGCCGACCGTGCCCTGGTCCGTGCGGCGCTGGCGCGACACGCCCCGGATGTTCCGGTCGTCGACCTCGACCGGACCGACACTGGGGCGATGGCGGCGGCGGTCCGCGAGGCCGCCGGGCTGGCCCGCCCCGGGGACACCGTCCTCATGGCGCCGGCCTGTGCCTCGATGGACATGTTCACCAACTACCACGCGCGCGGCGAGGCCTTCGCCACCGCCGTCCGCGAGCTGGCCGCCGGCCGGTCCGCGGAGCGGGAGCACTGACCCGCCGGCCCCCGCTCCGCGGACCGGCCGGCGCGGGAGAGCAGGAGGGGACGTTGACTTCTCCCCCCGGGGCGGGGGGACCCGGCCCTCGCGGGCCGGTCCTTCCGCCCCGCCGCCGGCCGCCGGTTCGCGCCGACGGCCGGGACCGGCGCGCCGTTCACCGGTCCCGCACCGGATCCGCGCACCCGGCGGCGTCCCGCCGGTCCGGCGGCGGCAGCCGGCCCGCCCGGAGGCCGAACCGCCCTTCCCCGGCCGGCTCCGCGGAAGTCCGTTCCTCCCCCGCGCGCGGGGGACGCCCCCGCCCCCGCCCGAGAGCGGGGGCAGCCACGGAGGAGTTCCGATGACGGCCGAGCGCCCCGCGTCGCCGACGGTGCCCGCGTGTACGCCTGCCGGGGTCGGCGGGTCCCCGGCCCGCCGTGCTCCCCGTGCTCCCCGCGCTTCCCGTGCCTCCCGTACCGGGGCGTCCGCCCCGCGCTCGTCCCCGCGCGGGGCGGAGGGGCGGGTCCGGCCGGTGGCGTCCGTGGCCGGGGCGGTGGTGTTCGCGGTGGTGGCCGCCCTCCGTACGGCGCTCCGCCCGGTCGTGCCCGCCGCGGCGAGTGCCGCCCCGGCCCTCCCGCGGCGCCCTCCGCGCGGGCTCGCGGCGGGGTGGGCGGACCGTGTCCGCGCCGCTCTCGCGTCCGCCGTGCCCACCGGCCCCGTGCCGGCGGCCGCGGGCGGCCCCCCGGTGCCCGTTCCCGCCCCCGTCCCCGCCGCGGGGCGTCTCCCGCGCGAGGCGCAGCGCTCCCGCCCGGGCGCGCCCCGTGCGGCGTCCGGACGGGGCTCCGGCGCCGCGCCGCACCCGGCACGCCCCCCGCGTCCCCCGCGCCCCCCACGCCTCGTGCGGCGTCCGGCGGCGGGCCTCCGGCGGCTGTACCTGCGGGCGAAGCGGACCTGGGACCGGCCGCTGACCGCGTACTACCTGATCCTCGGCGGCAGTCTGCTGATCACCGGCCTCGGTCTGGTGATGGTCTTCTCCGCCTCCCAGATCGAGGCGCTGCGCTCCGGGCTGTCCTCCACGTACTTCTTCCGCAAGCAACTGCTGGCCGCCGCGCTGGGCGGTGTGCTGCTGCTGGCCGCCGCCCGGATGCCCACCGCGTTCCAGCGCGGGCTGGCGTACCCGCTGCTGGCCGTCACGGTGTTCCTGATGTGCCTGGTCCAGATCCCCGGGATAGGGCAGGAGGTCAACGGCAACCGCAACTGGATCGGTCTCGGCGGCCCGTTCCAGCTCCAGCCCAGCGAGTTCGGAAAGCTCGCCCTGGTGCTGTGGGGGGCCGACCTGCTGGCCCGCAAGGGTGAACGGCGGCTGCTCGTCCAGTGGAAGCACCTGCTGGTGCCGCTCGTTCCGGTGGCACTGCTGCTGCTCGGCCTGATCATGCTGGGCCGGGACATGGGCACCGCGATCATCCTCGCCGCGATCCTCCTGGGGCTGCTGTGGCTGGCCGGGGCGCCCCTGCGGCTGTTCGGGGGGATGCTCGCCGTCGGCGGGGTCCTGGGGGCCCTCCTCATCGGGACCAGCGGCAACCGGCTGGCCCGCTTCGCCTGCCTGGGCGCCACCGAGCCCGGCCCCAACTACGAGTGCTGGCAGGCCGTGCACGGCATCTACGCCCTGGCCTCCGGCGGCTGGTTCGGTTCCGGACTGGGCGCCAGCGTGGAGAAATGGGGGCAACTGCCCGAACCGCACACCGACTTCATCTTCGCCGTGACCGGGGAGGAACTCGGTCTGACGGGGACGCTGTCGGTGCTCGCCCTTTTCGCGGCTCTAGGCTATGCGGGTATCCGCGTGGCCGGACGTACGGAGGATCCCTTCGTCAGGTATGCCGCGGGAGGTGTGATCACCTGGATCACGGCCCAGGCCGTGGTCAACATCGGTGCGGTGCTCGGCCTGCTGCCGATCGCCGGTGTCCCGCTCCCGCTGTTCTCCTACGGAGGGTCCGCCCTGCTGCCGACGATGTTCGCGGTCGGACTGCTGATCTCGTTCGCGAGAAGGGAGCCCGCCGCACGGAGGGCACTGGCCATGCGGCAGCCCGCTGTGAGAAGGAAGCTGGCTGGGGTGAGACGGAAGACAATGCGACGGAGCGCCGTTCGGCGCCCGTCCGGAGAGCGGTGAAGATTCGGTGCATGTCGTACTCGCCGGTGGGGGGACCGCCGGCCACATCGAGCCCGCGCTCGCCCTCGCGGACGCCCTGCGCAGGCAGGACCCGGCCGTGGGGATCACGGCACTCGGAACGGAACGCGGACTTGAGACCCGGCTCGTCCCGGAACGCGGCTACGACCTGGAGTTGATCCCGGCCGTGCCGCTGCCGCGCAAACCCACCCCCGAACTGATCACCGTACCGGGGCGGCTGCGGGGGACCATCAAGGCGGCAGAGCAGGTCCTGGAGCGCACCGGGGCCGACTGCGTGGCCGGCTTCGGCGGCTATGTGGCGCTGCCCGGCTACCTCGCCGCCAAACGGCTCGGGGTGCCGATCGTCGTCCACGAGGCCAATGCCCGGCCCGGGCTGGCCAACAAGATCGGCTCCCGCTACACCCGCTTCGTCGCCGTATCCACCCCGGACAGCAAGCTGCGGCACGCCCGCTACGTCGGCATCCCGCTGCGCCGCTCCATCGCCACCCTGGACCGGGCGGCGGCGCGCACCGAGGCCCGGGCCGCCTTCGGCCTCGACGCCAACCTGCCCACGCTGCTGGTCACCGGCGGTTCCCAGGGCGCGCGGCGGCTGAACGAGGTCGTCCAGGTCATCGCTCCGGCCCTGCAGCGCTCCGGGGTGCAGATCCTGCACGCGGTCGGCCCGAAGAACGAGCTGCCGCGGGTGGACAACATGCCCGGGATGCCGCCCTACCTCCCGGTGCCGTACCTGGACCGGATGGACCTGGCGTACGCCGCGGCGGACATGATGCTCTGCCGCGCGGGCGCGATGACGGTGGCCGAACTGTCCGCCGTCGGGCTCCCGGCCGCCTACGTCCCGCTGCCGATCGGCAACGGGGAGCAGCGGCTGAACGCCCAGCCGGTGGTCAAGGCGGGCGGCGGGCTGATCGTCGACGACGCGGAACTGACGCCGGAGTGGATCCAGGCCAACGTCCTGCCGGTGCTCACCGATCCGCACCGGCTCTACGAAATGTCCCGCTGCGCGGCCGAGTTCGGCCGGCGGGACGCCGACGAGCTGCTGGTCAAGATGGTGTACGAGGCGGTCGCGGCACGTCGCCAGGGCTGATGCCCCGGCGCGGGGAAGCGGTCGCGGAGGCACAGGAGCGGGGAGAGCAGGAAGCGTGTCCGAACTGTCCGCGACGGAACCGCCGGCCGCCGGCCGCGGTCGGCGGGGCCCCGGCCGTGGCGGGACGGGCCCCGGCCCGCGCCCGGCGGCGCCGGGGCCCCGCCGGCGCCGCCGGGCGCTCCTCGTGCTGTCCCTGGCCCCGGCTCTGCTGCTCGGCGGCCTCGCCCTGTGGCTGCTCTACGGCTCCGCGTGGCTGCGGGTGGAGGAGGTCACGGTCGGCGGGGAGCGGGTCCTGACCCGGCGGCAGGTGCTCGACGCGGCCGACGTGCCGCTGGGCGAGCCGCTGGTCTCGGTCGATCCCGGCGCGGTGGAGCGGCGGCTGCTGGAGAGGCTGCCCCGGATCCGGTCCGTGGAGGTGTCGCGGTCCTGGCCGCACGGCGTGGAGCTGACGGTCACCGAGCGCAGAGCGGTGCTCGTCATGGTGCGGAACGCCGAGAACACCGGGAACGCCGGGAACGCCGAAAAAACCGAAGGTGACGGGAAGTACGTGGAGGTGGACGAGGAGGGCGTACCGTTCGGCACGGCCGCCGAACGGCCCGCCGGCGTCCCCCTGCTCGTACTGGACCTCGGCGACTCCCCGAGCCGGCACCGGTTCGGTCCCGGGCGGATGCGCCGGGAGGCGGCGGAGGCCGTCACGGCCCTTCCCGGCGGGGTGCGCCGGGACACCCGCACCGTGCGGGTCCGCTCGTTCGACTCCATCACCCTGGAGCTGACGGATGGACGCACGGTGCTGTGGGGGAGCGCCGAGCACGGCGCCAGGAAGGCCGAATCGCTCACTTTGCTGATGAAAGCGGCCGAGGGGGCCGACAGGTTCGACGTGCGGGTCCCCGGCGCTCCGGCGGTGTCGGGGAGTTGACGGGGGTACAGGCGGGCCAGCACCCTGGTTGGCTACCCCGATACCTGATCACATAGGGTGAGAAGAAAAACGGGAGGTTCGGCGTGTTCGTTGAACGCGCACGGCTTGTCGACCTAGTGTCCATTCCGGAGAATCCGAGGAACGACAGACACTGGTAACCCTGAACTTCAACGTTAGGGTTCGGGTCGGCGTCCGGACCGTCCCACTCGGCATAGGCCGTCGCACCGCAGCCCTTGTGGAGCGGCGACACATAACTCGAGGCGAGAGGCCTTCGACGTGGCAGCACCGCAGAACTACCTCGCAGTCATCAAGGTCGTCGGCATCGGCGGCGGTGGCGTCAACGCCATCAACCGGATGATCGAGGTCGGTCTCAAGGGCGTCGAGTTCATCGCGATCAACACCGACGCACAGGCCCTGCTGATGAGCGACGCCGACGTCAAGCTCGACGTCGGCCGTGAGCTCACCCGCGGCCTCGGAGCCGGCGCCAACCCCGATGTCGGCCGTAAGGCCGCCGAGGACCACCGGGAGGAGATCGAGGAGGTCCTCAAGGGGGCCGACATGGTCTTCGTCACGGCGGGCGAGGGCGGTGGCACCGGTACCGGAGGCGCGCCCGTCGTCGCGGGCATCGCGCGTTCCCTCGGCGCCCTCACCATCGGCGTCGTCACCCGCCCGTTCACCTTCGAGGGCCGCCGCCGGGCCAACCAGGCCGAGGACGGCATCGCGGCCCTGCGCGACGAGGTCGACACCCTCATCGTCATCCCCAACGACCGGCTGCTGTCCATCTCGGACCGCCAGGTCAGTGTGCTCGACGCGTTCAAGTCCGCGGACCAGGTGCTGCTGTCCGGTGTGCAGGGCATCACCGACCTCATCACCACGCCCGGTCTGATCAACCTGGACTTCGCGGACGTCAAGTCCGTGATGTCGGAGGCGGGCTCGGCGCTCATGGGCATCGGCTCGGCGCGCGGCGACGACCGTGCGGTGGCCGCCGCCGAGATGGCGATCTCCTCGCCGCTGCTGGAGGCGTCCATCGACGGCGCCCGCGGTGTGCTGCTGTCCATCTCCGGCGGCTCCGACCTCGGCCTGTTCGAGATCAACGAGGCCGCCCAGCTGGTGAGCGAGGCGGCACACCCCGAGGCGAACATCATCTTCGGCGCGGTCATCGACGACGCGCTCGGGGACGAGGTCCGGGTCACCGTCATCGCGGCGGGCTTCGACGGCGGGCAGCCGCCGTCGAAGAACCGCGACAAGGTGCTCGGTTCCTACAGCGGCGGCAAGGAGGAGCCCGCCGCGGGACCGCGCCCGGTGCCCGCCGAGCCCGACCGCCCGTCCTTCGGCGGACTCGGCTCGGTCACCCCGCGGGAGGAGGAGGAGAAGCCTCCGGTGGCCCCGCTGGCCGACTCCCCGTCCCCCTACGGCACACCGTCCTCCGACAGCGGCCCGTCCGTGACTCCCCAGGTGCCTCCGGCCCGTCCGTACCAGGACGGGCAGGCCGAGGAGCTCGACGTGCCGGACTTCCTCAAGTAGGCGCCACGGGCGTGATACGACAGCACGACCTCATAAGCGGCGCGCACTTCGCCTTCACCGACCGGTGGGGCGGGGTGAGCGCCGCTCCGTACGGCGAACTCAATCTCGGCGGCGCGGTCGGGGACGACCCGGGCGCGGTGCGGACCAACCGGGAGCTGGCGGCGAAGGCGCTCGGCCTCGACCCGGCCGCGGTGGTCTGGATGAACCAGGTGCACGGCCGCGAGGTGGCCGTCGTCACCGGGCCGTGGAGCACCGGCGCCGCGCCGGAGGCGGACGCGGTGGTGACCACCCGCCGGTCCCTCGCTCTCGCGGTGCTCACCGCCGACTGCGTACCCGTCCTCCTGGCCGACCCGGTCGCTTCGGTCGCGGGCGCCGCGCACGCCGGACGGCCCGGCCTGGTCGCCGGGGTGGTGCCGGCGGTGGTGGCGGCGATGACCGACCTGGGCGCCGACCCGGCGCGCACCGTCGTACGCATCGGCCCCTCGGTGTGCGGGCGTTGCTACGAGGTGCCGGAGCGGATGCGGGAGGAGGTCGCGGCGGTGGTGCCCGAGGCGTACGCCACCACCTCCCGGGGCACCCCGGCGGTCGATGTCGCCGCGGGCGTGCGTGCCCAGCTCGTCCGGCTCGGTGTCCCCGAACCGCCGCGGTCCCGGGTGTGCACGCTGGAGTCGGACGACCACTACTCCTACCGCCGGGAGAGGACCACCGGCCGGCTGGCGAGCTATGTCTGGCTGGCCGGCGCGGACGGCACCGGTGCGGCGGACGGGGAGCGTGGGGTGTGAGCGACCGCAGGGCCGAACTGGCCGGCCGTCTCGCCCGGGTGGAGGAGCGCATCACCCGCGCTTGTGTCACCGCGGGGCGCGAACCGAAGGACGTGACCCTGATCGTGGTCACGAAGACCTACCCCGCCGAGGACGTCCGGCTGCTGGCCGGACTCGGGGTGCGGCAGGTGGCGGAGAACCGCGACCAGGAGGCGGCCCACAAGGCGGCGTCCTGTGCCGATCTCGCCCTCACCTGGCACTTCGTGGGGCAGTTGCAGACCAACAAGGTCCGCTCGGTCGCCCGTTACGCCGACTTCGTGCACTCGGTCGACCGGCTCAGACTGGTCGGCGCGCTGTCCTCGGCGGCCGAACGGGCCGGGCGGCGGATCGGCTGCCTCGTCCAGGTGGCGCTCGACCGGGAGTCGGGTGCGGCGGGGGAACGCGGCGGTGCCGCGCCCGGCGAGGTGGGGGAGTTGGCCGACGCGCTGGCCGCCGCGCCGGGGCTGTGGCCGGCCGGTGTGATGACGGTCGCACCCCTGTCCGGGCCGTACGCCGGGCGGCCGGAGGCGGCCTTCGAGCGGCTGGCGGAAATCTCAACCCGGCTACGGGCCCGCCATCCTGCTGCCACCATGGTCTCCGCGGGAATGAGCGCGGACCTGGAGGAAGCGGTGGCGGCAGGTGCGACACATGTGCGTATCGGCAGCGCGGTACTCGGAGTCCGACCCGGGCTCCGGTAACGTCGCCGAAGGAGTCGGAGCACAACAGAAAATATGGTCATTCCGCCTGAAGGGGATGGCCGTGTGGATCCAGGGCCACCGGGACCACCGGGACCACCGGGGGCGGGGCCCTGGGGCCTCCTGCCGGAGGTGCCGGGGGCAGGGAAGGGGCCTCCCCCGCCCGCGGGCAGGGGAACCACCACAGAGCGGAGGACGCAGAGAATGGCCGGCGCGATGCGCAAGATGGCGGTCTACCTCGGCCTCGTGGAGGACGATGGGTACGACGGCCCGGGGTTCGACCCCGACGACGAGTTCGAGCCCGAGCCGGAGCCCGAGCGGGACCGGCGACGGCATCAGCCGCACCAGCCCGTGGACGCCCCCGCGGCCAAGGCCGAGGAGGAGCCGGAGCCCGAGGAGCCGGTGCGCGTCGTCCGTCCTCCGGCCCGCCGGGAGCGTGAGCAGATTCCCGCGGCCGTCCCCGACAGCGGGCGGTCCGGGAGGATCGCCCCCGTGTCGTCCATCACACCCGAACGCCAGAGCCTGGAGAAGAACGCGCCGGTGATCATGCCCAAGGTCGTGTCCGAGCGGGAGCCCTACCGGATCACCACACTGCACCCCCGGACGTACAACGAAGCCCGTACTATCGGGGAACACTTCCGCGAGGGCACTCCCGTGATCATGAACCTGACCGAGATGGACGACACGGACGCGAAGCGTCTCGTCGACTTCGCCGCCGGTCTGGTCTTCGGCCTCCATGGGAGTATCGAGCGGGTGACACAGAAAGTATTCCTGCTGTCGCCTGCTAACGTCGATGTCACGGCGGAGGACAAGGCCCGCATCGCAGAGGGCGGGTTCTTCAACCAGAGCTGAGATCGGACCACACCGCAGTACGCCGGCCCACGGGCCGGACACGGAGCAAGGGGAGAGGGAAGCGCACGATGGGAGTCGCACAGCAGGTGATCCTCATTGCGCTGCAATGCTTCCTGGTCGTACTGATCTTCCGCCTGGTGATGGACTACGTCTTCATGTTCGCCCGCTCATGGCAGCCCGGCAAGGCGATGGTGGTCGTCCTGGAGGCCACCTACACTGTCACTGATCCGCCACTCAAGCTGCTGCGGCGGTTCATACCGCCGTTGCGCTTCGGGGGTGTGGCGCTTGATTTGTCCTTCTTCGTACTGATGATCATCGTCTACATCCTGATCAGTGTCGTGGCCGGGCTGTGAGCGATACGGTCCTGCCGATATGCCGATGACTTACGTTGAGGTGGAGAGATGCCGCTGACCCCCGAGGACGTGCGGAACAAGCAGTTCACGACCGTCCGACTCCGCGAGGGCTACGACGAGGACGAGGTCGACGCCTTCCTCGACGAGGTCGAGGCCGAACTGACCCGGCTGCTCCGGGAGAACGAGGACCTGCGCGCCAAGCTCGCCGCGGCGACCCGGGCCGCCGCGCAGAGCCAGCAGCAACAGGGCATGCGGAAGCCGCCGGAGCACCAGGAGAGGCCCGGCGCGCCCGTGCCCGCCGCCATATCAGGACCGCAGCCGGTCCCGCCGGGGCAGATGGGCGGTCCGCCCCAGCTGCCCGGCGGTGCACCGCAGCTGCCGGCAGGTCCCGGCGGGCCCGGGCCGCAGGGCCCGCACGGTCCCGGTCCGATGGGGCACGGCGGTCCGATGGGTCACGGCGGCCCCATGGGCGGTCCGGGCGGCCACGGCGGTCCCGGTGGTCCGGGCGGTCCCGGTGGCCCGGGTGGTGACAGCGCGGCCCGTGTGCTGTCGCTGGCGCAGCAGACCGCCGACCAGGCGATCGCGGAGGCCCGTTCCGAGGCCAACAAGATCGTCGGTGAGGCGCGCAGCCGCGCCGAGGGCCTGGAGCGGGACGCCCGTTCCAAGGCCGACGCCCTGGAGCGGGACGCGCAGGAGAAGCACCGCGTCGCGATGGGCTCCCTGGAGTCCGCCCGCGCCACGCTGGAGCGCAAGGTCGAGGATCTGCGCGGCTTCGAGCGCGAGTACCGCACACGGCTGAAGTCCTACCTGGAGAGCCAGTTGCGCCAGCTGGAGAGCCAGGCCGACGACTCGCTGGCCCCGCCGCGCACCCCGGCGGCGGCCTCGCTGCCGCCGTCCCCCTCGATGGCCCCGGCCGGCGGCGGGATGGGCGGACACCAGCAGATGGGCGGTCACAACCAGGGCGGCCAGTCGATGGGCGGTCCGGGCGGTCACGGCGGTGGCCACGGTGGCCACAACC
Organism: Streptomyces carminius; assembly: GCF_002794255.1. Classification (GTDB taxonomy): domain Bacteria; phylum Actinomycetota; class Actinomycetes; order Streptomycetales; family Streptomycetaceae; genus Streptomyces; species Streptomyces carminius. The sequence continues at coordinate 248,165 of NZ_PGGW01000019.1, read as the reverse complement.
AGGGCGGCGGTCAGACGTACGGCGGGCAGCAGCAGATGTCCCCGGCCATGACCCAGCCGATGGCGCCGGTCAGGCCGCAGGGCCCTCAGCCGATGCAGCAGGCACCGTCACCGATGCGGGGCTTCCTCATCGACGAGGACGACAACTGACCGGCTGAACCGGCGGCGGGGACCGAGGTGCCCGCCGCGGGTGACGGACGGATCGGCATATCACGACGGGCCGGGCCCGGGACCGTGTGGTCCCGGGCCCGGCCCGTCGGCGTGGTGGTACTACGGGCCTGCCCGGCAGGTCCGGCCACCGGGGATGCCGGGCGGTGCCCGTACGGCGGCGGCCACCGTCCGGCCGGCTCCGGGGAGTTCGGGGGCAGCCCCGGCACCTCCGGAGGGCACTCCGCCCGGCCGGTGCTCCGCTCCCCGGTACCGCGCCGACCCGGCCGGCTCCCGGCTGTTCCGGGCCACCCGGCGGCGGCCCGGAACAGCCGGGAGCCGCGCGCGGCCCCGGCGGCCCCTACGCCCGGCGGAGCCGGAAGACCAGGGACAGCGCCTCGTCCTCGAAGGGCTCGCCGAAGGAGCCGTCCCCCTCGCCCTCCGCGTAGTCCACCGCCAGGACCTCGTCGGAGACCAGGGCCTGGTGGTCGTTCAGCGCCCGGGTGACCTCCGGGTCGTCCGAGCGCCAGCGCAGGACGATCCGGTCGGCCACGTCCAGCCCGCTGTTCTTGCGTGCCTCCTGGACCAGCCGGATCACGTCCCGGGCCAGGCCGGCCCGGCGCAGTTCCGGGGTGATCTCCAGGTCGAGGGCGACCGTGGCGCCCGTGTCGGAGGCCACCGACCAGCCCTCACGCGGGGTCTCGGTGATGATGACCTCCTCCGGCGACAGCGCGATCGTCTCGCCGTCGATCTCCACCGCCGCCGTGCCCGCGCGCAGCGCCGCCGAGAGCGCGGTGGCGTCCGCGGCGGCGATGGCCCTGGCGACCTCCTGGGTGCGCTTGCCGAACCGGCGGCCCAGGGCGCGGAAGTTGGCCTTCGCCGTGGTGTCCACCAGGGAGCCGCCGACCTCCGCCAGGGAGGCGAGCGAGGTGACGTTCAGCTCCTCGGCGATCTGGGACCGCAGTTCGTCGCTGAGCAGTTCGAAGCCCTGCGCCGCGAGCAGTGCCCGCGACAGCGGCTGCCGGGTCTTGACCCCCGACTCGGCGCGTGTGGCCCGGCCCAGCTCCACCAGCCGCCGCACCAGCAGCATGTCGCGGGACAGGTCCGGGTCGACGGCCGACAGGTCGGCCTCGGGCCAGGTGGCCAGGTGGACCGAGTCCGGCGCGCCGGGCGTGACGGGCACGACCAGGTCCTGCCAGACCCGTTCGGTGATGAACGGCACCAGCGGCGCCATCAGCCGGGTGACGGTCTCCAGCACGTCGTGCAGCGTGCGCAGCGCCGCCGCGTCGCCCTGCCAGAAGCGGCGCCGGGAACGGCGCACGTACCAGTTGGACAGGTCGTCCACGAAGGTGGACAGCAGCTTGCCGGCGCGCTGGGTGTCGTACGCCTCCATGGCCTGGGTGCACAGGTCGGTCAGGGCGTGCAGTTCGCTCAGCAGCCAGCGGTCCAGCAGCGGCCGCTCGGCGGGAGCCGGGTCGGCCTGGGAGGGCGCCCAGGCGGAGGTGCGGGCGTACAGCGCCTGGAAGGCGACGGTGTTCCAGTAGGTCAGCAGGGTCTTGCGGACGACCTCCTGGATCGTGCCGTGCCCGACGCGCCGCGCGCTCCACGGCGAGCCGCCCGCCGCCATGAACCAGCGCACCGCGTCCGCGCCGTGCCGCTCCATCAGCGGGATCGGCTCCAGGATGTTGCCCAGGTGCTTGGACATCTTCCGGCCGTCCTCGGCGAGGATGTGGCCCAGGCAGACCACGTTCTCGTAGGAGGAGCGGTCGAAGACGAGCGTGCCGACCGCCATCAGCGTGTAGAACCAGCCGCGGGTCTGGTCGATGGCCTCGGAGATGAACTGCGCCGGGTAGCGCTTCTCGAACAGCTCCTTGTTGCGGTACGGGTAGCCCCACTGGGCGAAGGGCATCGAGCCCGAGTCGTACCAGGCGTCGATGACCTCCGGGACGCGGACGGCCCGACGGGAGCAGCCCTCGGCGGGGCAGGTGAAGGTGACGGCGTCGATGTACGGCCGGTGCGGGTCCAGGCCGGACTGGTCGGTGCCGGTGAGCTCGGACAGCTCCGTCAGCGAGCCCACGCAGGTGAGGTGGTCCTCCGCACACCGCCAGATCGGCAGCGGCGTGCCCCAGTAGCGGTTGCGGGACAGCGCCCAGTCGATGTTGTTGTTCAGCCAGTCGCCGTAGCGGCCGTGCTTGACCGACTCCGGGAACCAGTTGGTCCGCTCGTTCTCCCGCAGCAGTTCGTCCTTGACGGCGGTGGTGCGGATGTACCAGGACGGCTGCGCGTAGTAGAGCAGCGCGGTGTGGCAGCGCCAGCAGTGCGGGTAGCTGTGCTCGTACGGCACATGGCGGAAGAGCAGACCGCGCGCGTCGAGGTCGGCGACCAGCGCCTCGTCGGCCTTCTTGAAGAACTGCCCGCCGACCAGGCCCACTCCCTCCTCGAAGGTGCCGTCGGGCCGGACGGGGTTGACCACCGGCAGCCCGTAGGCACGGCAGGTGAGCAGGTCGTCCTCGCCGAAGGCCGGGGACTGGTGGACCAGGCCGGTGCCGTCCTCGGTGGTGACGTACCCGGCGTTGAGGACGAAGTGCGCCCCTTCGATCTCCACCAGGTCGAACGGGCGCCGGTAGGCCCAGCGCTCCATCTCCCGGCCGGTGAAGCTCTGCCCCGTCGCGCTCCAGCCCTCACCCAGCGCCTTGGCCAGCAGCGGTTCGGCCACCACCAGTTTCTCGGTGCCGTCGGTGGCCACCACGTAGGTGACCTCGGGATGGGCGGCGACCGCGGTGTTGGACACCAGCGTCCAGGGGGTGGTCGTCCACACCAGCAGCGCTGCCTCGCCGGCCAGCGGGCCGGAGGTGAGCGGGAAGCGGACGAAGACCGAGGGGTCGACGACGGTCTCGTAGCCCTGCGCCAGTTCGTGGTCGGACAGGCCGGTGCCGCAGCGCGGGCACCAGGGCGCCACCCGGTGGTCCTGGACGAGCAGGCCCTTGCCGAAGATCTGCTTCAGCGACCACCACACGGACTCGACGTACTGCGGGTCCATCGTCCGGTAGGCCTCGTCCAGGTCGACCCAGTAGCCCATCCGGGTGGTCAGCTCGGCGAAGGCGTCGGTGTGCCGGGTCACCGACTCGCGGCACCTGGCGTTGAACTCCGCGATGCCGTAGTCCTCGATGTCCTGCTTGCCGGAGAAGCCCAGCTCCTTCTCCACCGCCAGCTCCACCGGCAGCCCGTGGCAGTCCCAGCCGGCCTTGCGGGCCACGTGGTACCCGCGCATGGTGCGGAAGCGCGGGAAGACGTCCTTGAAGACGCGGGCCTCGATGTGGTGGGCGCCGGGCATGCCGTTGGCGGTGGGCGGCCCCTCGTAGAACACCCACTCGGGGCGGCCCTCGGACTGCTCCAGGCTGCGGGCGAAGGTCTTGTTCTCGCGCCAGAAGTCCAGCACGGCGCGCTCCAGGGCGGGGAGGTCCACCTGGGCGGGCACCGGACGGTACTGGGGCGGGGACTGCTGGCTCATGAGCGGGCTTCCTCCAACGGACGTCGTGACTTCCGCCGGAGGGACGAGACCGTCCGCCTGTCGGCGCCGGTACCCGCGGTACCACCCTCCTTGACGGCGGACGCGCCGTGCACGCCTCCTGCCGCCCACTCATTGGTGCCGCGCTGCCGGTTCTACTCGCCGCCCGTCCGGGAGGCTTTCTTCCGGCGGCTCCGGGGTGATCTTCACGCCGCGCTCGCCCCCGGGCTCACACCGTCCCCGGGTCGCTCATGGCCGCTCACGGAACGCTACTCGTCCCCATCCACGCCTTTCGCTCCGCCCAGTGTAAGGGTGCTCCCGGGGGCGGGCGGACCGGTTTTCGGGCGGCGGGGCGGGGCACAACGCTTCGCAGGGATACGGGCCTGCCGGAAGTTCCTCGGAGGAGGCCCGGGCGGACCGGCGCGTCCCGTTGCCGGGTGAATGATGCCGATTTATCGTTCGCGTCACTGTCCGCGAGCAAGATCACAATATGTGAGGGAGAGCGGTCATGGTGGTGAGGGAGACCCCGGCGAGGAGGAGCGGGGCCGTACGGGAACCCGCCATGGGCGCCGGCGGCGCGGGCGGCACCGTCGCGGGCGGGGCCGCGGGGAAGACCGCGGGCAGGGCCGCGGAGAAGGCCACGGAAGAGGCGGCCGGGAAAGCGGCCGGGAAGAAGACAGGAGCCAAGACGGTGGTTGCCAAGAAGAGCACGACGGAGACACAGGCCGCCGGGACAGCCACCTCGGTCCCCCCGGCACGGACGGCGGCGGCCCCCGCCGCCCCCGGCGAGCTGGCCGTACGGCCGGGGGAGGAGGCCTGGACCCCGGACGAGGTGGAGGAGGCGCGCGCCGCGCTGGCCGGGGAGGCCGAGCGGCTGCGCGCCGAGATCCACACCGCCGAGGAGGCCCTCGAGGATCTGATGCGCGACTCGGCCGACGCCGCCGGGGACGACCAGGCCGACACGGGCACCAAGAACATCACCCGTGAACACGAGATGTCCCTGGCGGAGAACGCCCGCGAGATGCTCTACCAGACCGAGCGCGCCATGGACCGGCTGGTGGCCGGGACGTACGGCGACTGCGAGAACTGCGGGGAGCCGATCGGCAAGGCGCGGATGCAGGCCTTCCCCCGGGCCACGCTCTGTGTGGAGTGCAAGCAGCGGCAGGAACGCCGCTGACGGCCCCGGGCGGGTGTGACGTACCCTGCATCACGTGACAGAGGTGGAACGGGCGGGCGGGAAGCCCGGCCAGGCAGAGGCCATGACCGAGGGCGAGTCCGTGGACGGCACCGGCGGCGCCGGGACCCCCGGAGCCGAGGACGGCGCCGGGGGTCCCGGGCGGCCCGCGTCCGGCCGCCGCCGGCGGATCGTGGAGCTCGCCATCGTGGCGGCCGTCGCGTACGCCCTGGACCTGATCACCAAGGTCATCGTGGTGGAGAGGCTGGAGGGACACGATCCGATCGAGGTGATCGGCACCTGGCTGCGGTTCCAGGCGGTGCGCAACCCGGGTGCCGCCTTCGGTATCGGCGAGGCCCTCACCGTCGTCTTCACGGTCATCGCGGCGGCCGTGATCGTGGTGATCGTACGGATCTCCCGCAGGCTGTACAGCGCACCGTGGGCCCTCGCGCTCGGACTGCTGCTGGGCGGGGCCCTGGGCAACCTCACCGACCGGATCTTCCGGGCGCCGGGGGTCTTCCAGGGACATGTCGTGGACTTCATCGCGCCCGCGCACTTCGCCGTCTTCAACCTCGCCGACTCGGCGATCGTCTGCGGCGGTGTGCTGATCGTGTTCCTGTCCTTCCGGGGGCTGGACCCGGACGGCACCGTCCACCGGGACTGACCGGCCACCGGCCGGCCCGCCGTGTGCCCCCGCCCGCCGGGCGGGGGCACACCGCACTTCCGGCATACTCGACCGGGTGAACCTGCTTCCCGAGATCCGCACCCTGCCCGTACCCGACGGCCTGGAGGGCGAGCGCGTCGACGCCGCCCTGGCCAGGATGTTCGGCTTCTCCCGCACCAAGGCCGCCGAACTGGCCGCCGCGGGGAAGGTCCGGCTCGACGGAGCGGAGGCCGGGAAGTCGGAGCGGGTGCGCGGCGGAGCCTGGATCGAGGTCGAGATGCCCGCGCCGCCCGTGCCGGTGCGGGTCGTGGCCGAGCCCGTGGCGGGCATGCGGATCGTGCACGACGACGCCGACCTGGTGGTGGTCGACAAACCGGTCGGGGTGGCCGCCCACCCCAGCCCCGGCTGGAGCGGTCCCACCGTGATCGGCGGACTCGCCGCGGCGGGCTTCCGCGTCTCCACCTCGGGCGCCGCGGAGCGGCAGGGCATCGTGCACCGGCTGGACGTGGGCACCTCCGGGCTGATGGCGGTCGCCAAGTCCGAGCGCGCCTACACCCTGCTCAAGCAGCAGTTCCGGGAGCGCACGGTGGACAAGCGCTACCACGCGCTCGTCCAGGGCCACCCCGACCCGCTGAGCGGCACGATCGACGCCCCCATCGGCCGGCATCCCGTCCACGACTACAAGTGGGCCGTCACCGCCGACGGCAAGCCGTCGGTCACCCACTACGACCTGGTCGAGGCGTTCCGGGCCGCCAGCCTGCTCGACATCAAACTGGAGACCGGCCGCACCCACCAGATCCGCGTCCACATGGCCGCCCACCGGCATCCCTGCGTCGGCGACACCACCTACGGCGCCGACCCGACGATGGCGAAGCGGCTCGGCCTGACCCGGCAGTGGCTGCACGCGGTCCGGCTCGGCTTCGAGCACCCGGCGGACGGCCGCCGGGTGGAGTTCACCAGCGACTACCCGGACGACCTGCGCACGGCCCTGGACCGGATCCGGGCCGAGAGCGCGTAGCGGGGCTGACGCGGGAGCGGGGCCCGTGCCGTGGCCGGGCACGGCCCCGGCCACCCGGCGGCCACGGCACGGGCCCCGCTCAGGTCGCCCTGCGGGCACCGGGGACGTTCGCCCGGCCCGTCCCGTCCTTCCCGGCCGTCCCCCCGGTGCCGTCGGTCCCGGGCCGCTCCGCGGCCTCCTCCGGCGTCCGGCCGGCCGCCGCCCCGCCGTCCCGGCCCGGTTCCGGCGCCGCGGGCGCGGTCGTGACGCGGGGAAGGGCGTAGGGGTGCTCCCGGTGGAGCCAGGTGACGAGCCCCTCGCGGACCTCGCACCGCAGTGTCCAGATGTCGTCGGCGTTGCGCGCCGTCATCACCGCGCGGACCACGATCGTGGTGGGGGTGGTGTCGTAGACCACCAGGCTCCAGTTGCGGCCGTCCCACACGTCACTGGCCCGCACGAGCTCCTCCGTCTTCGCGCGGATCTCGGCGATCGGGGCGGAGTGATCGAGGTGGAGGTAGACCGTGCCGGTCATCTGCGCGCCGCCGCGGGACCAGTTCTCGAACGGCTTGTTGGTGAAGTACGACACCGGCATGGTGATCCGGCGCTCGTCCCAGGTGCGCACGACGAGGTACGAGATGGTGATCTCCTCGACCGTGCCCCACTCGCCGTCCACGATCACCGTGTCGCCGATGCGGACCATGTCGCCGAAGGCGATCTGCAGCCCGGCGAAGAGATTGCCCAGGGTGGACTGGGCGGCGATACCGACGACGATGCCCAGCACACCGGCCGAGGCCAGCATGGAGGCGCCCAGCTTCTCCAGCGCGGGGAACTGCAGCAGCATCGCCGCACCGGCGATCACCGTGACCACCGCCGTCGCCATCCGCCTGATCAGGGTCAGCTGGGTGCGCACCCGCCGCACCCGCGCCGCGTCGTGGGCGATCCCGGCGTAGCGGGAGTAGGCCGTCTCCACCACCGCGGTGACGATCCGCAGCACCAACCAGGCGGTGGCCCCGATCAGGATCAGGTTGAGCCACAGGTCGACGGTCTTCTGGTGGTCCCTGCCCAGCTGCGTCTGCTCGGAGAAGCCGTTGAGCAGGCCGACGAAGACCACGGCCTGGAGCGGCCACCGGCCGCTGCGCAGCAGGCCCCACATCGGGGTCTCCGGGTGCCGGGCGTCCAGGCGCCGCAGCGCGCGGTCCACGACCCATCCGACGACGAGGGCCAGCGCGATGGCGCCGCCGAAGACGATCAGCGGCCGCAGCACGTTCTCCATGGTCGGGTGACTCCTCGGGGGAACTCCTGGGAACGGAAGAAGGGCTCCCCCGACCGTACCTGGCACCATGGGGTCGTTCCCGCCCCGGGCCCGGCACCCGGGTCCGGGCCACGGCTGTGACCAGCGAAGGAAGTGACACCTTGGCCGTCATTGTGATGTTCCACTCCGCCTTCGGGCCGCGCCCCGCCGTGCAGGCCGCGGCCGGGCTGCTGCGGGAGGCCGGGCACGAGGTGCACACCCCGGACCTGTACGGCGGTCACAACCCGCCGCGACAGCTCGACACGGTCGAGGAGAGCATGCGGGTCAGGGAGGAGATCGGCCGCGACGAGCTGCTGCGGCGGGCCGTGACCGCCGCCGCGCCGCTCTCCGGACGGGGAGTGGTCTACGCCGGGTTCTCCATGGGCGGGGCGATCGCCCAGAACCTGGCGCTCGCCGACGACAGGGCACGCGGGCTGCTGCTCCTCCACGGCACCTCCGACGTCCCCGAGGACGCGGCCGCCGACGAGCTGCCCGTACAGCTCCATGTCGCCGACCCCGACCCCTTCGAGCCGCACGACTGGCTGAACGCCTGGTACCTGCGGATGCGGCGGGCGGGCGCGGAGGTCGAGGTCCACCGCTACCCCGGGGCCGGGCACCTGTACACCGACCCCGGGCTGCCCGACCACGACAAGGAGGCGGCCGAGCGGACCTGGCGCGTCGCGCTGGACTTCCTGGCCGGCCTGCCGGACCCGGCGGACGGCTGAGGAGCCCGCGGGACGGGGGAACCGCGGGCCGTGCGGCCGTGTCCGCCGTGCCCCCGCCCCGGCACGGGGTCAGCGCACCTCCTCCGCCGCCCGCTCCACGCGCTGGGTGCCCGAGGGGGTGCGGTAGGAGCGCAGGTACCGGACGGCGGAGGCCGGGTCGGTCCGGTCGGCCAGCGCGAAGTAGTCCATCTGCGCCCGCTCGCGGGTCACGTCGAGGACGCCGTAACCGTGCGAGTCCATGTCCACCCACCGGGTGTGGCGGTTGGCGGCCCGAACGGCGGCCTCGGCGACAGTCGAGACGGTGTGCGGCGGGACCCCGAGCGCGTCGTCGAGGTTGTCCGAGGTGACGGAGGTGACCACGAACTCCGTGGCGACCGGCGGCTCCAGCGGGTAGGTGGCGGCCCGCACCGGCACCTCGTTGGCCCAGGCCATGTGGATGTCGCCGGTGAGGAAGACGGTGTTGCCGATACGGCCCTCGCGCAGATGGGTCAGCAGCTCGCGGCGGTCGTCGGTGTAGCCGTCCCACTGGTCGGTGTTGACCGCCAGACCCTCCCGGGGGACACCGAGCAGCCCGGCCAGCGGTCCCAGCAGGTACGCCGGCACGGAGCCGAAGGCGACCGGCGAGACCATCACCGAGGTGCCCACCAGATGCCACCGGATCCCGGCGGCCGCGGATGCCGTCAGCGAGGACTTCAGCCAGTCCAGCTGGGCGCGGCCGGTGATGGTGCGGCCGGGGTCGTCCACCTCACCGCTGCCGGCGCCCGCCTGCTTGTCCCGGAAGGAGCGCAGGTCCAGCAGGTGGAGGTCGGCGAGATCGCCGAAGCGCAGCCGCCGGTGGACGGTGCCCTCGGTGGCGGGGCGGACCGGCATCCACTCGAAGTACGCCTGCCGGGCCGCCCGGGCGCGCGCCGCCCAGTCGCCCTCGGTGCCGGGGGTGTGGTTCTCGGCGCCGCCGGACCAGGCGTCGTTGGCGGTCTCGTGGTCGTCCCAGACCGCGATCACCGGATGGGCGGCGTGCAGGGCCCGCAGGTCGGGGTCGGTCTTGTAGTGGGCGTGGCGCTGCCGGTAGTCGGCCAGGGTGACGGTCTCGTGGGCGGGCTCCACCGCCCGGACGGAACCGTTCCCCAGCGGGAACTCCTCCCGGCCGTACTCGTAGACGTAGTCGCCGAGGTGGAGGACGGCGTCGAGGTCGGTCCGGGCGGCGAGGTGGCGGTACGCGGCGAAGAATCCGCTCTCGTAGTGGGCGCAGGAGGCCACCCCGAAGCGGAGGCGGTCCGCCGTGGTGCCGTCGGCGGGCGCGGTGCGGGTACGGCCGGCGGGGGAGCGGACGCCGGCGGCGGTGAAGCGGTAGTGGTACGCGGTGGCCGGACGCAGCCCGCGGACGTCGGCCCTGACCGTGTGGTCGGAGGCGGCCGTCGCGGTGACGCGGCCGGAGGCGACGACGGAGGAGAAGCCGCGGTCCTCGGCGATCTCCCAGGAGACCTCCACGGCCTCCCCCCGGCCGGAGCCGGGCACCGCGTCGGCGGAGGGGGTGACCCGGGTCCACAGCAGGACACCGTCGGGCAGGGGATCCCCGGAGGCGACGCCGTGTGCGAAGACCGGCCCGTCACCGGGCGCGCCGGGCACGTCGGCCGCCCGGGCCCGTCCGGCGGCCAGCGGCAGCAGCGCGGCGGTCGCGGCGCCGGCCGTGACGACCGTGCGGCGGGTGGGGGACGAGCCGGAGGAAGGGGAAGGGGCAAAGGAGGCTGAAGAAGCGCGAGGGGCGTGAGTGTCGGTCACGGCGGCCGATGCTATGCGGTGGCGGGGGCGGCGAACAGCGGACCGGCAGAAGTTCGGCCACCGGCCGGACAACTGCCGGACGGCGTTCCCCGGCTCGTGGCGGAGCCGCACCGGAGCCGTGTCCGCGCCGTGTCCGCACAGCGTCCGCGCGGACCGGACGGGCCCGGCCCGGTGACCGCGCCGCTGGGCGGCGGGACACCGGGCCGGGTGGGGGCGACCGCCGTCCGGCGGCGGTCCGGCGGCTGTGTGCCGGCTTACTTCACGCCGAGCTTCGCGAGTTCCTCGGGGAGCTTGGGGGTCTCGACGTCCTTGCCGTTGATCCGGACGGTGGGCGTGCCCTTGATGTCGGCCTTGTTGAAGCTGTCGATCATCTCCAGGGCCCACTTGTCGTAGGTGCCCTTCTCGACGGCCGTCTCGAACTCCTTGTTGCCCTTCAGCGCGTCGACGTTCTCCGCGACCTTCAGCAGATAGTCGTTGTCGGCGAACTTGTCCTCGTTCTCCGGCGGGTGGTGCTCGGCGGAGTACAGCAGACCGTGGTACTCCTTGAACGCCTCGGTGCTCACGTCCAGCGCGGCGCCCAGCGCGCTGGCGGCGTTCTTGGAGCCGTTGCCGCCGAAGTTGCCGTCGATGATGGCCCCGAGGTGGACCTGCAGCTTGTACTTGTCCTCCTCGGCGCCCTTCTTGAGGGTCTCGCCGAGCGCCTGCTCGAAGCTGGCGCAGGCCGGGCAGCGCATGTCCTCGTAGACGTCGATGGTCGTCTTGGCGTCCTCGCCGCCGAGGACGACAACCGTGCCGTTCTTCCCGGTGGCGTTGGCCGGCTTGACCAGCTTCTTGTCGGCGGCCGCGGACCAGGACTTGTCGCTGCCGCTGCTGCTCTCCATGTTGGCGACGGCGAAACCGACACCGCCCGCGACCGCGAGGACGGCGATCACCGAGCCGCCGACGATCAGCTGGCGGCGGATCTTCTCCTTCTTGGCCTGCTTCTCGCGCTCGACCCGCAGCCGCTCGCGGGCGGCACGCTTGGCTTCCTGGCTGTTTCGCTTGCTCATCGGGGGGTTCTCCGTGTCGGTTGCGTACGTGTGGGGACGGTAGTGCTCAGACGGTGGTGGCCGCCGGGCAGGGAGGTCCGCGTCGCACGACGGAGTGGATGAGCAACGGAAGCGCGCGGGGGGCGCGGGAGCGGGGGGCGGGGCGCACGCCTCGCCCGGTCTGCCCCACGGGCATCACGCGGGCGCCGGCCGCCGGCAGCAGCGGCCGGAAGAGGGCCGCCGCGGCGGCGCACAGCAGCCGGGTGAGCGCCGCGTCGCCCCGCCGCAGCCAGGCGGCGGCGGTCAGCCCGACGGCCAGGTGCACGGCCAGCAGGAGCCAGGGGGCGGCGGGGTGCGCCGGGGCGGGGAGCGGGGGAGCGCCGGAGGCGGCCATCCGCGCCAGCGGCGTCCCGAACTCGCCGCCCGCGCACAGCAGGTCCACGCCCAGTGAACGCAGCGGACCCGCCACCGGACCGCCGGCCTGCCCGTAGCAGGCGTCCTGGCCGGCGGTGAAGACGGTGTCGGCGGCCAGCTCCAGCGGTACCAGCAGCGCGGCGATCGACCAGTACCCCCGCTCCCGCCGCCCGGCGAGCGAGAAGGCGGCGGCGAACACCACCGCGGTCACCAGGGCGAGCGGCAGGAACGGCAGGGGGTTTCCGGTGAGCAGGACGTGGGCACCCGCGGACAGGGTGACGCACAGCGCGGTGAAGACCGCGGCGCGCACCCCTCGTACGCCCATGCCCGGGAAACCCATCGTGTCCATCGCAGCCGAGTGTGCCATGTGCTCCGCTAAGAAGGGCCTAAAGGGCGGGCGCCGGTGGCGATCGCAACACGACCGATGTCCGGGGAATACCGGGGCACTGCCCCGGCACTGCCCCGGCAGTGCCCGGTGACCCGGGGGACCCGGTCGGCCGGGCCGCCCCGGAAAGCGGCTGTGACCTGCGTTTTCGACGCCGGGACGGGAGCGGTGCGCGAGGGCCGGACGACACTCGCCCGCCCGTGCGGGGCACGGGGTTCCTGTCGGTGCCAGGCCGTAGACTTCGGAGCCGTCCAGGCACTGCCGCAAGCCCCTGCACCGGAGGTCCCCCACCGTGGCCGATCAGCCGTTCACCCATCTGCACGTACACACCCAGTACTCGCTGCTGGACGGTGCGGCACGGCTGAAGGACATGTTCGACGCCTGTCAGGAGATGGGCATGACGCACATCGCCATGACCGACCACGGCAACCTCCACGGGGCCTACGACTTCTTCCAGCACGCCACCAGGGCGGGCGTCACGCCGATCATCGGGATCGAGGCGTACGTCGCCCCGCAGTCACGGCGGTACAAGCGCCGTGTCCAGTGGGGCCAGCCCCACCAGAAGCGCGACGACGTCTCCGGCTCCGGCGGTTACACCCACAAGACGATCTGGGCGGCCGACAGGACGGGCCTGCACAATCTCTTCCGGCTCTCCTCCGACGCCTACATGGAGGGCTTCTTCGTCAAGTGGCCGCGCACCGACCGGGAGATGATCGCCGAGTTCTCCGAGGGCCTGATCGCCTCCACCGGCTGCCCCTCGGGCGAGGTGCAGACCAGGCTGCGGCTGGGCCAGTTCGACGAGGCGCTCAAGGCCGCCGCCGACTACCAGGACATCTTCGGCAAGGGACGCTACTTCCTGGAACTGATGGACCACGGCATCGAGATCGAGCGCCGGGTCCGCGACGGGCTCCTGGAGATCGGGAAGAAGCTGGGCATCCCGCCGCTGGTCACCAACGACAGCCACTACACCTACGCCGGCGAGGCCGAGGCCCACGACGCACTGCTGTGCATCCAGACCGGCAAGAACCTCTCCGACCCCGACCGCTTCCGGTTCGACGGCGCGGGCTACTTCCTGAAGTCCGCGGCGGAGATGTACGCCATCGACTCCTCCGACGCCTGGCAGGAGGGCTGCCGCAACACCCTCCTGGTGGCCGAGCAGGTCGACACCGCCGGCTGGTTCGAGAAGCGGGACCTGATGCCCCGCTTCCCCGTCCCCGAGGGGCACACCGAGGAGTCCTGGTTCCGCGAGGAGGTCCGCCGCGGCATGGAGCGCCGGTACGCCGGACAGGTCCCCGAGGACCGGCAGCGGCAGGCCGACTACGAGATGGACGTCATCGTCGAGATGGGGTTCCCCGGCTACTTCCTGGTGGTCGCCGACTTCATCATGTGGGCCAAGAACAACGGCATCGCCGTCGGCCCCGGCCGCGGTTCCGCGGCGGGCTCGATCGTGGCGTACGCCATGGGCATCACCGACCTCGACCCGATCGAGCACGGGCTGATCTTCGAGCGGTTCCTCAACCCCGAGCGCGTGTCCATGCCCGATGTCGACATCGACTTCGACGAGCGCAGGCGCGGTGAGGTCATCCGCTACGTGACCGAGAAGTACGGCGCCGACAAGGTCGCCCAGATCGGCACCTACGGCACCATCAAGGCCAAGGCCGCGATCAAGGACTCCGCCCGGGTGCTGGGCTACCCGTACGCCATGGGCGACCGCATCACCAAGGCGATGCCCGCCGACGTCCTGGGCAAGGGCATCCCGCTGTCCGGCATCACCGACCCCAAGCACCCCCGCTACAACGAGGCGGGCGAGATCCGGTCGATGTACGAGAACGAACCGGACGTGAAGAAGGTGATCGACGCCGCCCGGGGCATCGAGGGCCTGGTGCGGCAGATGGGCGTGCACGCGGCGGGCGTGATCATGTCGAGCGAGCGGCTGGTCGACCACGTCCCGGTGTTCAGCCCCAAGAACGACGGGGCGGTGGTGACCCAGTGGGACTACCCGACCTGCGAGTCGCTCGGCCTGCTGAAGATGGACTTCCTGGGCCTGCGCAACCTCACGATCATGGACGACGCCGTCAAGCTGGTGAAGGCGAACAAGGGCGTCGACATCACCCTGCTCGACCTCTCGCTGGACGACCCCAAGACCTTCGAGCTGCTCCAGCGCGGCGACACCCTGGGCGTCTTCCAGTTCGACGGCGGCCCCATGCGCTCCCTGCTGCGCATGATGAAGCCCGACAACTTCGAGGACATCTCCGCGGTCTCGGCCCTGTACCGGCCCGGTCCGATGGGCATGAACTCGCACATCAACTACGCGCTCCGCAAGAACGGGCAGCAGGAGATCACCCCGATCCACCCGGAGCTGGAGGAGCCTCTCCGGGAGGTCCTCGACATCACCCATGGCCTGATCGTCTACCAGGAGCAGGTGCAGAAGGCCGCCCAGGTGCTCGCCGGGTACAGCCTCGGACAGGCCGACCTGCTGCGCCGGGCGATGGGCAAGAAGAAGAAGGAGGTCCTGGACGCCGAGTTCGTCAACTTCCAGAAGGGCGCCCGGGACAAGGGGTACTCCGACGAGGCCATCCAGGCCGTGTGGGACGTGCTGGTCCCCTTCGCCGGATACGCCTTCAACAAGGCGCACTCCTCGGCGTACGGGCTGGTGTCGTACTGGACGGCCTACCTCAAGGCGAACTACCCGGCCGAGTACATGGCGGCCCTGCTGACCTCCGTCCGCGACGACAAGGACAAGTCGGCGGTCTACCTCAACGAGTGCCGCCGCATGGGCATCAGGGTGCTCCCGCCGGACGTCAACGAGTCCGAGGCGAACTTCACCCCGCGCGGCGACGACGTGATCGTCTTCGGGCTCACCGCCGTGCGCAACGTCGGCCAGAACGTGGTGGACTCGATCGTCGCCTGCCGGAAGGCCAAGGGAAAGTACACCTCCTTCCCCGACTTCCTGGACAAGGTCGAAGCCGTGGTGTGCAACAAGCGCACCGTCGAGTCGCTGATCAAGGCCGGTGCCTTCGACGAGCTGGGCCACACCCGCAAGGGGCTGACCGCCCACTTCGAGTCGATGATCGACAACGTGGTGCAGATCAAGCGCAAGGAGGCCGAGGGACAGTTCGACCTGTTCGGCGGCATGGGGGAGGAGACCGCCGACAGCGGTCCGGGTTTCGGTCTGGACGTGGAGTTCCCCACCGACGAGTGGGACAAGAGCTATCTGCTCGCCCAGGAGCGGGAGATGCTCGGTCTGTACGTCTCCGACCACCCGCTGTTCGGTCTGGAGCACGTGCTGTCCGACAAGACCGACGCCGCGATCTCCCAGCTCACCGGCGGCGACTTCGCCGACGGGGCGATCGTCACCATCGGCGGCATCATCTCCGGGCTCCAGCGGAAGATGACCAAGCAGGGCAACGCCTGGGCGATCGCCACCGTGGAGGACCTGGCCGGCTCGATCGACTGCATGTTCTTTCCCGCCACCTACCAGCTCGTCTCCACCCAGCTCGTGGAGGACACGGTGGTCTTCGTCAAGGGGCGCCTGGACAAGCGCGAGGACATCCCCCGGCTGGTCGCCATGGAGCTGATGGTCCCCGACCTGTCGGACGCCGCCTCCGACGCGCCCGTCACCATCACCATTCCCACGGTCAAGGTCACCCCGCCGCTGGTGGAGAAGCTCGGCGAGGTGCTGACCCACCACCGCGGCTCGACCGAGGTGCGCGTGCGGCTCCAGGGCAGCCGCAAGACGACCGTGCTCCGGCTCGACCGGCACCGGGTCACCGCCGACCCGGCGCTCTTCGGTGACCTCAAGGCGCTGCTCGGCCCGTCCTGCCTGGCGGGCTGACCCCGCCCCGCCCGGGGCGGTCTGCCCGGAGCGGACGGACGGCCCGGGGCGGTGAGCACTCACCGCCCCGGGCCGCCCCCGTGGTGCCCGGGCCCGGGACTTCGCGGAACCGGGGCCGGGTGATCGTGGTTCTCCGCCGGTCGGTCGCCGGTCAGTTGTGGCCGAAACGCCGGTGGCTCCTGCGGCCGCCCTCCCCGGAACCGCCCCGCGGGGACACCGTCTCCCCGGCCGTGTCCGGTGGCCGCTCCCTCGTCTGCTCGGTGCTCCCGTGTCCGCGCCGCCGGTCGCGGTCGTCCTTCCTGCGCTTGCCCATGATCTCCTCCTGTGCGGACCTTTGAACGATGGGCCGCGATCAGCCTCGCACGCACCCGCGGAGTTCGCATTCCGGGCAATTGCCCTGATCGGCCGGTCTTCTTGCCCGGGCGGCCCTCCCGTACGGTGGACATCGGTGTCCCGCCGCGCCGAAGATCGAGTCCGAGCCGCCGAGCCTGTACGGTCGGGCAGACTCCAGACAGATCCGAGACAAGCGCACAAGGCCGGGCGGGAAGCCGCCGGCCGCGGTGGCCGTACCGGTCCGTGCGGGTCGTACCGAGAGTGGGTGGAGCGTGGACCGCTGCGTCGTCCTGGTGGACGCCGGATATCTCCTGGGCGCCGCCGCGAGCCTCCTGGCGGGCGAGCCCGCACGCTCCCGGATCACCGTGGACCACTCCGTGCTCATCCACGGACTGCGCGAGCGCGCCGAGGAGGACACCGGCTGCCGTCTGCTGCGGATCTACTGGTTCGACGGTGCGCCCGACCGGGTGCCCCAGCCCGAGCACCGGCGGCTGCGGGTGATGCCTCGGGTGACCGTACGGCTCGGCGCCCTCACCCGGAGCGAGGGACGGTGGGCGCAGAAGGGCGTGGACGCGGCCATGCACGCCGAGCTGACCGAGCTGGCCCGCAACCGGGCCTGCTCCGACATCGTGCTGGTCACCGGCGACGGCGATCTGCTGCCCGGGCTGATGTCCGCCAAGGAGCACGGTGTCGCCGTGCACCTGTGGGCCGTCCAGGCCGCCGACGGCGACTACAACCAGTCCGAGGACCTGGTCGCCGAGGCCGACGAGCGGCGGGTGCTGGACCGCGACTGGATCACCCGCGCGGTCCGGGCCAAGGACCTCACCGGGATCTGCTCGCCCCGCCCCGACACCCGGCCCGAGATCACCGCGATCCTCTCCGCACCGCTGCCCGACCGCCCCCCTCCCTCCGGCGGGGGGAGCACCGCCGCCCCCGCGGAGGGCGCCCCCGCCGCCGACGGCGGCGGGGCTCCTCGGCCGGACACCGCCGGCGCCGTTGCCGACGGGGGCCCTGCCGATCCCGGCAGCAACGGAGCCCAGGCCCCCGCCGCCGACGGACACGCCGGGGAACCCGGGCCGGTCAGGGGCGTACCCACCCCCAAGGACCTGGCCGGACTCGGCCGCCCCGCCGTGCCGCCCAACCCCTCCGCCTCCCCCGGCGCCACCCTGCGCTGGTCCTCCGACCGGGGCTGGGTCGACCGCGGTACGCCCGGTGAGTCACCCGACGCCGCCGGGCTGCCCACCCTCGCCCAGCTCACCACCGCCGAGCAGCGCTGGGCGGACCGGGAGGAGGACATCACCACGGTCAGCGGCGACCCCTTCGAGGTCGGCCAGGTCTTCGCCCGCCGCTGGATCGCGCGGCTGGCCGTCCCCGCCCATCTGCGGATCCTCTCCGCGGAGTACCCCCGCGTCCCGCACCGCATCGACGGTGAGCTGCTGCGCTACGCCGCCCGCTTCGGTCTGCTGGCGCACAAGGACGACCAGATCGACGAGCACGACCGCTACGCGATCCGGGCGGGCTTCTGGCGCGAGGTGGACGCCCGTACGGTGAACGAACACGCACCCACCGGCGATTGATCCCGGCGGGGACGCGTACCCTCGTAGCTCGTGAGGACGGGCACTCGGCAGGCGGTGGACGGCACGGTGGGTGACACGGCGGGCAGCGTCGTGGGCGCCGCGGCGGACGGCGCGCGGATGCCGGCGGAGGCCGTCGTGCGCGTCCGCGAGCTGGTCAAGACCTACCCCGCCCGGCGCGGGCGCCGCGGCGCCCCGGGCACCCCCGCCGTACGTGCCAGCGACGGTGTCAGCCTCACCGTGCGGCACGGCGAGATCTTCGGCCTGCTCGGCCCGAACGGCGCGGGGAAGTCCACCCTGGTGCGGCAGCTCACCGGACTGCTCCGGCCCGACGCCGGGGGCATCGACGTCCTGGGCCACGACCTGGTCCGCCACCCGAGGCGGGCGGCCCGGCTGCTGGCCTACCTCGGGCAGGAGTCCACCGCGCTGGACGAGCTGACCGTGACGCTGGCGGCCGAGACCACCGGGCGGCTGCGCGGTCTGGCCGCCGCCGCCGCGCGCCGCGAGTGCGACACCGTCCTGGACGAGCTGAACCTGGGACCGCTGGCGGACCGTCCGCTGAGGCGGCTCTCCGGCGGTCAGCGGCGGCTGGCCTGCGTGGCGGCGGCGCTGGTGGGGGAGCGCCCCCTGCTGGTGCTGGACGAACCGACGACCGGTATGGACCCCGTGGCACGGCGCGCGGTGTGGTCAGCGATCGACCGGCGGCGCGCCGAGCACGGCGCCACGGTGGTCCTGGTGACCCACAACGTCATCGAGGCCGAACTCGTCCTGGACCGGGTCGCGGTGCTGGACCGCGGCCGGGTGATCGCCTGCGACACCCCGGCCGGCCTGAAGGCGGTGGTCGGCGAGGACGTGCGGCTGGAACTGGTGTGGCGGGACCGCCCGCCGCTGGAGCTGCCCGAGGTGGCGGCCCTGCACCGGTCCGCCGTGACGGCCGGCCGCCGCTGGACGCTGCGGCTGTCCCAGCAGGACGCCCGGGCGGCGGTCGCCGCCGTCACCGGCGGCCCGGCGTTCGCCGCGCTGGACGACTTCACACTGGCCACCCCGAGCCTGGAGGACGTCTACCTGGCGCTCGGCGGACACACGGAGGGACTGGTGAAGGCGTGAGCACGTCCGCTGCGCGGACCGCGCCGCCCGGCGGGACGGCCGGGGAGGAGCCGGGGGAGGAGTCCCGGGAGGGAGGCGGGCCGGCCGCCGCCCCGCTCGCCGACGGCGCGGGCCTGTGGTCCGGCCTGGTGGCCGTCTACCGGGCGCAGCTCTCCCGGGCGCGGGTGGCCCGTATCCCCCTGCTGTTCGTGGCCACCTTCCAGTCGATCGGGATCATGGTCCTGATGCGGGGCGTCGTGGACGCCGGCCCCGGCGACGAGGCGCGGGCCGTGGTGGCGGGCTCCAGCGTGCTGGTGGTCGCCTTCGTCGCGCTCAACCTGCTGGCCCAGTACTTCGGCCGGCTGCGCGCCTCCGGCGGCCTGGACCACTACGCCACCCTGCCGGTGCCGCCCGCGGCGGTGGTGCTGGGAACGGCGGGCGCGTACGCCTCCTTCACCCTGCCCGGCACGGCGGTCACCGCCGTGACCGGCGCGCTGCTCTACGGTCTCCCGCTGGACGGGCTGTGGCTGCTGGTGGCGGTGGTGCCGCTGGTCGGCGCGGCGCTCGCCGGGCTCGGCGCGGCCCTGGGGCTGCTCGCGCCCCGTCAGGAGATCGCCACGCTCTGCGGGCAACTGGGCATGTCCGCCGCGCTGCTGCTGGGCGTCCTGCCGGCCTCGGGACTGCCGGAACCGGTGCGCGTACTGCGGGACCTGCTGCCCTCCACCTACGGTGTGGAGGCGCTGGCGGCCGTTCTCGGGCCCCGGCCGCACTGGCCCTCCGTGATCGCCGATCTCGGGGTGTGCGCCGCGGTCGGGGCCGTGACCCTGGCCGCCGCCACCTGGGCGTACCGGCGCGCGGCGGTGCGCTGACCCGCGGCCGCGCCGTCCCGGCGGGCCACTCGTACGGCCTGCCCGTCGAACCGGTGACCGAACCTGGCACGATGGCAGGGTGACCGCACCGACGCCTCCTCCCTCCCACCACGGCCCCTCCCGGGACTACGACCCGTGGACGTCCCCGCCGCCCGGCGCCGCGGCATCCGGCGAACCCGGCGACACGGGCGGGTCCGGCCCGGACGGGGAGGCCGCCGGACTCCGCCGGCCCGGTGCGGAGCCCGGCGGTGTCGAGGTCCGGCGGGAGGTGCGCGACGCCGCGCTGGTGGCGGTCGCGGTGGCCGTCACCGGAGTGGCGCTCGGTCTGCTGTGGCTGTGGCTCGCCCCGCGGATCCCGCTGATCTCCGACGGCACGGCCGTCTACCTCCGCGAGTCCGAGGGGGAGGAGACGGTCGGCGCCGACGGCACGTTCGTGCTGCTGGCCCTGGGCGCCGGGGCGCTGACCGGGGCCGCGGTCTTCCTCGCCAGGCGCCGGGGCGGCATCGGCACGGTGATCGGGCTGACGCTCGGCGCGGTGCTCGGCTCGGTGCTGGCCTGGCGGCTGGGCGTCCAGCTCGGACCGGAGCAGGACGTGGTGGCCCGGGCCGGGGAGGTGGGCAGGGGGGAGGTCTTCGACGCCCCGCTGGAGCTGAAGGCCAAGGGCGCCCTGCTGGCCTGGCCGTTCGCCGCGCTGGTGGTGCACCTGGGACTCACGGCCCTGTTCGGGCCCCGCGACCCCGACCCCGAGCCGTTTACCCACCCGGGGTGGGGGCCGCGGCCCTCCTCGCCCGGCGACGGGGCACCCGGCAAGGGATAGCGCCGGCCGGCGGGCCTACCCGCGGGCGACCGGTGCCGTCACCGCGCCGGTGAGCCGGACCAGGTCGGCGGGCGCCAGCTCGATCTCCAGGCCCCGGCGCCCGGCCGAGACGCAGACCGTCCCGTACCGCTCGGCGGAGGTGTCCACGACGGTCGGCAGCGCCCTGCGCTGGCCCAGGGGGGAGATCCCGCCGCGTACGTAGCCGGTGGTGCGCTCGGCGGCGGCCGGGTCCGCCATCGAGGCCCGCTTGCCGCCGACGGCCGAGGCCAGCGCCTTGAGGTCCAGCGAGCCGGAGACGGGGACGACCGCGACGGTCAGCGTGCCGTCGACCTCCGCGACCAGGGTCTTGAAGATCCGCTCCGGACCGATTCCGAGCGCCTCGGCGGCCTCCTCGCCGTAGGAGGGGCTCGCCGGGTCGTGCTCGTAGGAGTGGAGGGTGAAGGCCACCCCCGCCTTCGTGGCGGCCACGGTGGCGGGGGTGCCGCCGGAGCCGGTGCGCTGCTTCTTCCTGGCCAATGTCGTCTCGCTGTGTCTCGGGCCGGCGGGCACCGGTGCGGCCCGGCGCTCAGTTCGGGCTGGTCGGCAGGCGGGTGAGCTCCGCCGCCGGAACCGAGGGGAGCCTACCGATCAGCGCCGTCTCGCGCCGCAGAATTCTCAGCTCCTCCGCCAGCCGCGTGGCGGTGTCCGGGGCCTGCAGGAGCCGCTGCTTGGTCGGGGTGTCCAGCACGGTCGCGGCGGCGACCAGATAGGACACCACCGCCGGCTCGTCCGGCAGCTCCTGGCCGCCGGCCAGGGTCCGCTCCCGGGCACCGGCGAGCTGCTTCTGGTAGGCGCGGAACGCCCGCAGCACCCCGGAGGCGAGCGCGCCCGCGCCCTCCCCGACCTCCTCCGTCAGCTCCTCGACCTCGGCGACCAGATACGGCCCCGAGGCGTCGACGGACCGCAGCCGGAAGCGGGTGGTGCCGGTGGCGAGCACCTCGTAGCCGTCGCCCTTCCCGTCCTCCTCGGGGCGCTCGCGGATCGTCGAGGCGTCGGCGACGCAGCCCACGGAGTGGAAGGCCCGTATCGGATCCGGCCCGAAGCCCGCTGCCGGGCCGGCCCCGGAGAGGGCCGTGGGGTCCGGCATCCCGGTCGCGGTCGGCGCGACCTCCCGGCCGTCCCGGATGGCGACCACCCCGAAGCGGCGCGGCTCGTCCTCCGGAATCCGGAGCAGCTCGCGCATCAGCGCGCGGTAGCGCTGCTCGAACACGTTCAGCGGCAGTACCAGCCCGGGGAACAGCACGGTGTTGAGAGGAAACAGCGGTAGGCGAGTGGTGGTCACAGTCCGCAGCCTAAGGCCCATGGAGACGGGTTCGGTGGTCGGCCGGTCCGGCGGACGTCCCGGCGGGGGCTCCGGCGGAGGCGCGCGGCGGCCGGGCGGCGGGCGGGCGGCTCACCGCCGCCCGCCCGCCGCCCGGCCTCACTGCCGCCGCAGCAGCCTGGTCGCCCCGGCGGCGACCGTGGTGGCCAGCACCCAGCCCAGCAGGATCAGCGCCGTGGCCGTCCACTGGGCGGCGCCGGCGGTCTTCCACTGGCCGGACTGGCCGAGGTCTATCACCGGCAGCAGCAGGTCCAGCACGTACAGGGGAGCGCTCCAGTACGGCGACTCCCCCGGTCTGAGCGGCTCCGGCGGGCGCCGGGCGAAGTACAGCGTCCCCGAGGCCCACACCACCGCCATCCACAGTGCGGCCTGCCCCGGCCGGTAGCCGTACGCCACCGTCCAGTCCTGCAGGTAGCCCCACAGCTTCGCGGCCGGCGGGAGCGTCTCGCGGCGGCGGCGCTGCTTCTCCAGCAGGACGGCGCGCGCGTCGGCGTCCTCCCCGCTGTTGCGCATCACCGTCGCCAGCTGCTCGTACGGCTCCGGCGCGTACTCGGGAGTCGCCGTCGCCAGCCACTGGATGCGCTGGGCGAGGGTGAACCTCCCGCGCGGGATCAGGTTCTGGTAGGTGAACCCGGCCATCCACAGCCCGTCCTCCACCGGCCAGCTCTCCACCCTGTCCACCAGGTTGTCCACCGACGCCCCCGCCAGCACCACCCGGCCGTCGGCGGGCCGCTCGGGGGTGAAGCACAGCTCCGGGGTCTGGACGCGGCGCAGTGACAGCTCCTGATCGTGCGACAGGTGGAAACGGGCCTCGTCCAGCACGAGCGAGTCCCCGAACTTCCCGTCGTCCAGTTTCATCCCGCCGGTGCACTCGAAGGGCTTGACGCGCCGCACCGCGTGGCTGTGCCCGTCCGGCGGCGGCCAGGCGGTGCCGTCGGGCGGGGTGGCGCCGTGGACGACCGGCAGCTCACGCGGGCCGGAGGAGGCGAAGTGCGCGAAGTGCTCCACCCGCATCTGCGGGGCGTACAGCGCGTACTGCCCGCTGCCGCGGCGCAGCACGCTGCCGTACATGAACAGTGAGCCGCCTATCTCCGCCCCCCGCAGGCCCACCTCGCCGGTCGCCAGCACGAGGCTGGCCTGCAGATCCTGCGCGACCTGGATGCCGTCGGCGGAGAACGACCGCATGCGGTGCCCGCTGCCGACCGTCATCTCGTTCAGCAGCAGGTCCGTGCCGATGGACGCGTCGGTGAGCCGCACACCCCCGGGAACGGTGCAGCGCGGCAGGTGGAGATCACCCTCGGTGCTCATCCGGGCGGCCTCCAGCCGGGGTATGTGGCAGTCGACCAGCCGGGCCGTCACCAGCCGGCACTCGTGCAGCAGCACCTCGTCCTCGAAACGGCACTGCTTGAACTCGACGTACGGCTCGACCGTGCCCCCGGACAGGTCCAGCCTCCCGGTGATGTACGCGCCGGTCAGCTGCAGCGAGGCGACCCGGCCGAGCAGCGGCGACGGCCCGTGCAGCAGTAACAGGGCGACGACCCGGGCCCGCACCGTCCGCCGCGGCCCCCACTCGTGGTCGCCGTTGGGATCGTCCAGCTCCGGGGTGCCCGAGCGCAGGTCATGCTCGCTGCCGTTGCGGAAGGCCTGCCACATGCCCCACTCCGCGGTGGTCAACCGCAGTCCGGCGGGCGGATCCCCGCTGTCCAGAGGCTCGCTCACAACCGCTCTCCCCTCGTCTCCCCCCGGCCACCTGCGTCACTGGGTGACTGCTTGGACGCTACCGGTCAGCACTGACAGGATTCCCCCTCCCGGCTCGTCCGTATCACGCACTGATACGGCGGGCCGGGCACCTGATCCGGTCTGAGACACTGGGACACGTGCTTCGATCCGTATCCCTGACCCGACTCGACCTGCGCGGACGCGACCTCGCCGCGGACGGGGTCGACCGGGGGCTGCTGCCCCGAGCCGAACTCGACGTCGAGGCCGCCCTGGAGAAGGTGCGGCCGATCTGCGAGGCCGTGCACCATCGCGGCACGGCGGCGGTGATCGAGTACAACGAGCGCTTCGACGGCGTGCGCCTGGAGCGCGTACGGGTCCCGGCCGAGGCGATCGGGAAGGCCCTGGGAGAGCTGGACCCGGCGGTGCGCGAGGCGCTTCAGGAGTCGATCCGCCGCGCCCGGACCGTCCACCGCGGCCAGCGGCGCACCGACTCCACCGTCCGCGTCGTCCCCGGCGGCACCGTGACCGAGCGGTGGGTGCCGGTCGAGCGGGTGGGTCTGTACGTGCCCGGCGGGCAGGCCGTCTACCCCTCGTCCGTGGTGATGAACGTCGTGCCCGCGCAGGAGGCCGAGGTCGGTTCGCTGGCCGTCGCCTCGCCCCCGCAGAAGGAGTTCGGGGGGCTGCCGCACCCCACGATCCTGGCCGCCTGCGCCCTGCTGGGCGTCGAGGAGGTGTACGCCGCCGGCGGCGCCCAGGCGATCGCCATGTTCGCCTACGGCACCGAGGAGTGCGCTCCCGCACAGCTGGTCACCGGCCCCGGCAACATCTGGGTCGCCGCCGCCAAGCGCCTGCTCAAGGGCCGCATCGGCATCGACTCCGAGGCCGGTCCGACCGAGATCGCGATCCTCGCCGACGACACCGCCGACCCCCGCCACGTCGCCGCCGACCTGATCAGCCAGGCCGAGCACGACACCCTGGCCGCCGCCGTCCTGGTCACCCCCTCCGAGGCGCTGGCCGACGCCGTCGACTCCGAGCTGGCCTCCCAGGTGGCCGCCACCAAGCACGCCGAGCGCATCGCCGAGGCGCTGGCCGGGCGGCAGTCCGGCACCATCCTGGTGGACGACCTGGACCAGGGCCTGGCCGTGGTGGACGCCTACGCCGCCGAGCACCTGGAGATCCAGACCGAGGACGCCGCCGAGGTCGCCGCCCGGGTCCGCAACGCGGGCGCGGTCTTCGTCGGCCCCTGGGCCCCGGTCTCCCTCGGCGACTACTGCGCCGGTTCCAACCACGTGCTGCCCACCGGGGGCTGCGCCTGCCACTCCTCCGGGCTGTCCGTGCAGTCCTTCCTGCGCGGCATCCACGTCGTGGACTACACCCGCGACGCGCTGGCCGACGTGGCCCGCCACGTGGTCGTCCTGGCGGAGGCCGAGGACCTGCCCGCGCACGGGGCGGCCCTGAAGGCCCGGTTCGACTGGAAGGTGCCCCAGGGGAAGTGACCGGCATCGACGACCTGCCCATCCGGGACGAACTGCGCGGCAAGTCCCCCTACGGGGCGCCCCAGCTGGACGTGCCCGTACGGCTGAACACCAACGAGAACCCCCACCCGCTGCCCGAGGCGCTGGTGGCCCGCATCGCCGAGCGCGTCACCGAGGCAGCCCGGCACCTCAACCGCTACCCCGACCGGGACGCGGTGGAGCTCCGCACCGAACTGGCCCGCTATCTCACCCGCACCGCCGGGTACGGGGTGGCGGCGGAGAACGTCTGGGCCGCCAACGGCTCCAACGAGGTCCTCCAGCAGCTCCTCCAGGCCTTCGGCGGCCCGGGCCGCACCGCGCTCGGCTTCGAGCCCTCGTACTCGATGCACGCCCTGATCGCCCGGGGCACCGGCACCGGCTGGCTCTCCGGGCCGCGCGAGGCGGACTTCCGCATCGACGTGGCGGCGGCGCGGGCGGTCATCGCCGAGCGCCGGCCGCACGTGGTCTTCGTCTGCTCGCCCAACAACCCCACCGGCACGGCCGTCGGGGCCGACACCGTGCTGGCCCTGTACGAGGCGGCGCAGGCGGCCCGGCCCTCGCTGGTGGTCGTCGACGAGGCGTACGGCGAGTTCAGCCACCGGCCCTCGCTGCTGCCGCTGCTCGACGGCCGTCCGAACCTGGTGGTCTCGCGCACCATGTCCAAGGCGTTCGGCGCCGCCGGACTGCGGCTGGGCTACCTCGCCGCCGCCCCGGCCGTCGTCGACGCCGTCCAGCTGGTGCGCCTGCCGTACCACCTGTCCGCCGTCACCCAGGCCACCGCCCTGGCCGCCCTGGAACACACCGGCACCCTGCTCGGTTACGTGGAGCAGCTGAAGGCCGAACGGGACCGGCTGGTGACCGAGCTGCGCGCGATGGGCTGCGAGGTCACCGACTCCGACGCCAACTTCGTGCAGTTCGGTCGGTTCGACGGCCCCGGCGGCGCCCACGCCGTCTGGCAGGCCCTGCTGGAGCGGGGCGTCCTGGTCCGGGACAACGGGGTACCGGGCCGGCTGCGGGTCACCGCGGGCACCCCGGCCGAGAACGACGCGTTCCTCGACGCGGTGCGCGCAGTACTGAAGGAGAGCAACCGATGAGCCGTGTGGGACGCGTCGAGCGCACCACCAAGGAAACCTCCGTCCTCGTCGAGATCGGCCTCGACGGCACCGGAAAGGTCGACGTGTCGACCGGGGTCGGCTTCTACGACCACATGCTCGACCAGCTCGGCCGCCACGGGCTGTTCGACCTCACGGTCAAGACCGAGGGCGACCTGCACATCGACAGCCACCACACCATCGAGGACAGCGCGCTGGCCCTGGGCGCCGCCTTCCGGCAGGCCCTCGGCGACAAGCGCGGCATCGTCCGCTTCGCCAACGCCTCGGTACCGCTGGACGAGTCCCTCGCCCAGGTGACCGTGGACCTGTCGGGGCGCCCCTACCTGGTGCACTCCGAGCCGGAGAACATGGCGCCGATGATCGGCTCCTACGACACCACGATGACCCGGCACATCCTGGAGTCGTTCGTGGCCCAGGCCCAGATCGCCCTGCACGTCCACGTCCCCTACGGGCGCAACGCGCACCACATCGTGGAGTGCCAGTTCAAGGCGCTCGCCCGGGCGCTGCGCTACGCGAGCGAGCCCGACCCGCGCCAGAAGGAGATCCCCTCCACCAAGGGCGCGCTGTGAACGGCCTCTCCACCCTGCTGATCTTCGTGGGGCTCTTCCTGCTCGGCGGTGCCGTCTCCTTCTGGAAACAGCAGATGCCCAGGGGGGTCGTCGCCCTGCTCGGCATCGGAGCGGCCCTGTCCCTGCTCGCCGGAGTCCTGCGTCTGGAGGTGTGGTCGTGACACGGAGGCAGAAGCCCCCCACCGGGGTGACCGTTCTGCTGGGCATCGTCGCCGCCGTGGTCCTGGTGGCGGCGGTCGTGAACGTGGCGGGAGCGCGATGATGGCGGAGAGGAACAAACGGGTCGTCGTCTTCGACTACGGCTTCGGCAACATCCGCTCGGCCGAGCGCGCCCTGGCGCGGGCCGGCGCGGAGGTGGAGGTCACCCGCGACTACGACGCCGCGATGAACGCCGACGGGCTGCTCGTCCCCGGTGTCGGCGCGTTCGCGGCCTGCATGGCCGGGCTCCGCCGGGCCCGCGGTGACTGGGTGGTGGATCGCCGGCTGGCCGGCGGACGCCCGGTGCTGGGCATCTGCGTCGGCATGCAGATTCTCTTCGGCCGGGGCATCGAGCACGGGGTGGAGGCCGAGGGCCTGGCCGAGTGGCCCGGCACGGTCGGTCCGCTCAAGGCGGACGTCGTGCCGCACATGGGCTGGAACACCGTCGAGGCCCCCGCGGACTCGGAGCTCTTCGCGGGCCTGCCCGCCGACGCCCGCTACTACTTCGTGCACTCCTACGCCGTGCGCGAGTGGGAGCTGACGGTCACCAACCCGGCCATGCCCGCCCCGAAGGTCACCTGGGCCACCCACGGGGAGCGCTTCGTCGCCGCCGTGGAGAACGGCCCGCTGTGGGCCACCCAGTTCCACCCCGAGAAGTCCGGCGACGCGGGCGCGCGGCTGCTGGCCAACTGGATCGACACCCTCTAGCCTCCGGCAGGCACCGACAGCCCCCCGACAGCGCCCCCGGCAGGAGCCGGCGGCCCCGGCCGCTCACGCGGACCGCTCCAGCAGACCGACCCCAGGACCGAGGACCACCCCTGATGAGTACCCACCGTCTCGAACTCCTCCCCGCCGTCGACGTCCGGGCCGGACAGGCCGTCCGGCTCGTCCACGGCGAGTCCGGCACCGAGACCTCCTACGGAGATCCGCTGGCCGCCGCCCTGGCCTGGCAGCGGGCCGGCGCCGAGTGGCTGCACCTGGTGGACCTCGACGCGGCCTTCGGCACCGGGGACAACCGCGAGCGGATCGCCGAGGTCGTCCGTGCCATGGACCTCAGGGTCGAGCTCTCCGGCGGCATCCGTGACGACGACTCGCTGGCCGCCGCGCTGGCCACCGGCTGCACCCGGGTGAACCTGGGCACCGCCGCCCTGGAGAGCCCCGAGTGGGTCGCCAAGGTGATCGCCGAGCACGGCGAGAAGATCGCCGTCGGGCTGGACGTGCGCGGCACCACCCTGCGCGGCCGCGGCTGGACCAGGGACGGCGGCGACCTCTACGAGACACTGGAGAGGCTCGACGCC
The DNA here is from genome assembly GCF_002794255.1 of Streptomyces carminius. Taxonomy (GTDB): domain Bacteria; phylum Actinomycetota; class Actinomycetes; order Streptomycetales; family Streptomycetaceae; genus Streptomyces; species Streptomyces carminius. The sequence goes on along the minus strand of NZ_PGGW01000019.1, from coordinate 219,770 downwards.
GAGGGCTGCGCCCGCTACGTCGTCACCGACATCGCCAAGGACGGCACCCTCCAGGGGCCCAACCTGGAACTGCTGGAGAACGTCTGCGCCGCCACCGACCGCCCGGTCGTCGCCTCCGGCGGCGTCTCCTCCCTCGACGACCTCGGAGCGATCGCCTCCCTGGTACCGCGGGGGGTCGAGGGGGCCATCGTGGGCAAGGCCCTGTACGCCGGGGCGTTCACGCTGGAGGAGGCACTGGAGGTGGTCTCCCGATGACGGGCCCGGCGAGAGAGCCCGCACCGGTGGAGCGCGTCCGCTCCGACAGCCCCTGGGAGGACGAGATCGGCTCCGCGCGGGCCGTCGCGGCCGGTGACCGGGTCCTCGTCGCGGGCACGCGGCCCGTGGCCGGCGGCGTGGTGCACGGCGAGGGCGACCCGTACCTCCAGACGAGGACGGCGTTCAGCAACGCCCTGGCCGCACTGGAGCGGTTCGGGCTGGGCGCCGACTCCGTCGTCCGCACCCGTATGTACATAACCCACGCGCGCGACGTGGAGGACGTGGGCCGCGCCCACCGGGAGATCTTCGGTTCCGTCCGCCCCGTCGCGACGCTCGTGGTGGTCTCCGGCTTCGTCGACTCGCGGGTACTGGTCGAGGTGGAGATCGAGGCGTTCCGGCCGGTGGGTCCGGCGGACCCGGTGAACCCGGCGGACCCGGTGAAGGAGAGTGACTGAGGTGTCCCTGGCCGTACGAGTCATCCCCTGCCTGGACGTGGACGGCGGCCGGGTCGTCAAGGGGGTCAACTTCCAGAACCTGCGCGACGCGGGCGACCCGGTCGAGATGGCGAAGGTGTACGACGCCGAGGGCGCCGACGAGCTGACCTTCCTCGACATCACCGCCTCCTCCGGGGACCGCGAGACCACCTACGACGTGGTGCGCCGCACCGCCGAGCAGGTCTTCATCCCGCTGACGGTGGGCGGCGGCGTGCGCAGCACCGAGGACGTGGACCGGCTGCTGCGGGCCGGCGCGGACAAGGTGGGCGTCAACACCGCCGCCATCGCCCGCCCGGAGCTGATCCGGGAGATCGCCGAGCGCTTCGGCAGCCAGGTGCTGGTGCTGTCGGTCGACGCCCGCCGCTGCCCCGAGGGCACGGTGACGCCCTCCGGCTTCGAGGTCACCACCCACGGCGGCCGGCGCGGTACGGGCATCGACGCGGTGGAGTGGGCGCACCGGGCGGCCGGGCTGGGCGCCGGGGAGATCTTGCTCAACTCCATGGACGCCGACGGCACCAGGGACGGCTACGACATGGCCATGATCGGCGCGGTCCGCGAGCACGTCACCATCCCGGTGATCGCCTCCGGCGGCGCCGGACGGCTGGCCGACTTTCCTCCGGCGGTGTCGGCCGGCGCGGACGCGGTGCTCGCCGCGAGCGTCTTCCACTTCGGCGACCTGCGCATCGGCCAGGTCAAGGACACCCTGCGGGAGGCCGGTCACCCGGTGCGCTGAGGCGGCTCGCCCGGGTGTCCGGGGCTCCGGACGCCCGGAGGAGCACCGGTGTCAGGCCCCCGGAAGACCGGCCGCCGCCCTCCGCAGGGCCGCCCCGGCACCGCGGAGGATCGGATCCCCGTGCCCGAAGCAGGCGGTCTCCGTCTCCAGGGCGGCCAGCCGGCGGAACGACGCCGACAGGCGGGCACGGTCCAGGTTGAACACCCCGGGCATGGTGTCGCCCGCGACGTTGGCGGCGGTGTCCCCGGTGAACAGCACACCACCGCCCGCGGGCAGATGGAGTGCGAGACTGCCGTCGGTGTGGCCGGGAACGGCCACCACCCGGGCGCCGCCGCCGAAGTCCAGCACATCGGTCCGCCAGCTCGCGGTCGACACGGCAGGGCGGGGCCGGGGGCAGCGCGGGCAGGTTCTCGAACAACTCGCGCTCCCAGCCGGGCGCGCCGGCCAGGTCCGGCGGCGGACCGGGCACCTCGCCACGGATCACGGGAGCCTCCAGCCGGTGCGCCAGGACCGTCGCCCCGGTGCTCTCCGCGAGCCAGGCGGCGCCCCCGGTGTGGTCCTCGTGGAAGTGGGTCAGGACCACGCGGTCCAGTTCCTCCGGCGCGTGGCCCAGCTCCCGTACGGCGTCGAGGACGGCCGGCCCGGAACCGGCGGTGCCCGTGTCGACCAGGGTCAGCGAGCCGGGCTCGTGCCACAGGTACGCCTGGCCGACGGTGAAGACCAGCATGTGCAGCCCGGGCAGCACCCGGGTGATCTCGGTGAGCTCCATGCCGGAGAGTCTGTGCGCGGCGCCCCGCGCGCGCCTCGCCGTCCGCCACCGGCGTAACCGGTGCCGCCGGGCTCAGACGGGTACGCGCAGCCCGGCGGCCCACTCGACCAGCGTCGCGTACTGCTCGGCCGGTGCGGGCCCCTCCCCGGCGGAGGGGCCACCGGGGAGGGGATCGCTGAAGAAGAACGCCAGCTGGGGCACCGGCCCCTGGACACCCGCCCGTTCGGCCAGCGCCATGAGCCGGGCCAGATCGAGGACCAGCGGGGCGACCAGGGCGGGTTCGCAGCCCTGCCAGGCCAGCCGCAGGGTCATCTGGGTGCCCAGGAAACCCTCGAAGAGCACCTGGTCCGCCTGATCTGCCCGGTCCGCCTGATCTGCCCGGCCCGCCTGATCTGCCCGGTCCGGCGGGCCGCCGACCGCACCGTCCCCGTCGTCCGGGCGGGTGCCGGACCAGGACCGGACGGACAGCGCCCGCTGGGCGAACATCGGGGCCAGCACCGACCGCAGCAGGGTCTCGCCCGTCCTGGCCGCGCTGCCCGCGTACGGCAGTCCCCGCTCGGCGGCCAGCTCCCGCAGGGCCGGGAGCCGCAGGCCCGCCGACGCGGTGAGGTCCACGTAGGAGCAGTCCGCCCGCAGCGCGGCGCAGGCGTACAGCGAACTGTCCGGCAGGACGTTCTCCCCGGCCGCCAGCGCCCGCCGCAGCGCGGGCAGCGAGAGGTGCGCCGGATACCGCGCCGCGGCCGGGGCGGCGGAGGAGACATCGAGCACGACGACGTGTTCCAGGCTCCACCGGCGCCGGAAGGACACCAGGTCGTCGGTGAGCCCGCGGACCGCCTCCCGCTGGTCGAACGGGCCGCCCTCCCCGGTCACCCCGGGCCGGATCTCCTTCTCGGCGGCCAGCAGCTCCTCGCGCACCAGACGGGGCAGGCCCGGCGGCATGACGCCGTCCCCGGCCAGCCGTTCCGCCCGCTCCGGCAGACCGGTCCGGGCGATGTCGTGCCCGCCGAAGACCAGATCGTCGAAGCGCGGAAGATCCAGGGAGGCGAACTCGCGCCGTGCGGTGACGCACCCCGTGGGACGTACCAGGCCCGCGCTCAGCGCCGCCGCACCCGCGATCGCGGTGGCCGCCACCGCGCCGCGCGCGCCCACCAGCCAGACACCGGTGGCGCCTCGCCCGCCGTACGCCTGCCAGGCCGTCACCGCGACTGCTCCACCCGGTGGGTCCGGAGCCGGCCGGCGTTGCGGTTGCCATGCCGGGCAAAACATTTGCGAAAACACCGCCGAATCGAGTCCGGGTGCTCCGGCTCCCCGCCCGGACGCCGGTGGACGCGGCGATTGACCGGCACGTTCCCGGCCTCGGAGGGACCGTGTCCGCCGGGCATTACGGAGAGCGGGTGGAGAGGGGTGGCAGGCCTGGTGTCCGCCGGCCAATCCATGAGCCCGGCACCTGTCCGTGGAACATGACTCCGGGCGGCAGCGCACACCATGTGTTTTCCCTTCGGGGTGGGAACGGCTCGGAGGGCGGCGCCGCCGGGAGGGTTCCGGAACCCGTCGGTCCAGCGGCCTCCGGGCGTGCCGGACATCTTCAACGTAGGAGGTCCGTTGTCCCGGTTTCGTGGGAGCCAGGTCCCATGAAGTCCCGGGTGGGACGGCCGTACGGTGCGGATCGGCCGCGGAAGCGGCGGACGGCGGACCCTCCGCCGATGCCTTACGGGTAACCATCGTTTCCCGCCACTCCCGGCGAGGTGGCGGACGGCCGTCACGGCTTGCTTCCGCATGTGGACCCGGCGTGACGCCGTAAGGAAATACCTGATCAGCCGTGTCGGCGGGTGGCCGGATCCATGCCTCCGGAAAGTGCTTTGACTGTATTAGTGTTCGAGGATCATCGGGAATTGGGGGGAAATCGCATGGCGACTCCGGAGGGTAACGGGGCCGGGCGGCCCGGACGCGGGGAAGTGGCGCGGGGGAGTGAGTCGCCGGGCCGGAACGCGCGACCCGAATCGTTCAACGAAAAAGCAGTGAGACCGTCATCGATGGCCGGTGAGGTGATGAGATCCGACCGGGGAGGGCTCGAAATCCGTGCCCGGTCACTCCCTCGCAGCGAATACCGGATTTCCGGGAGGGAAGAGAAGTGTGAGGAGCGGCACCGCCCCCGGGGCCGTGCTCCGCGCGGTACGTCCGTGCCCGTCACCGCGGGCGTGCCGGTCCGCCCGCCGCTTTCCCGCGGCGGGCGGACCGTACGGTCCCGGGAGCGGCCGTGACCATCAGGGTCTTCCTCGTCGACGACCATCCGATGTTCCGGGCGGGGGCCCGCCACGCAGTCGAGGGCGCGGCCGACATGGACGTCGTGGGGGAGGCGGCCACCGGGGAGGAGGCGATCCGCGCCCTGCGCGGGGGAGAGGTGACCGCGGACGTCGTCCTGATGGATCTCGGCCTGCCCGACCGCTCGGGAGCCGAGGTCACCCGGCTGCTCACCTCCGCCCCGCAGGGTGGGGGACCGGCGCCCCGGGTGCTGATGCTGTCGGCGCTGGAGGAGGACGACGCGGTGATATCGGCGCTCCGTGCCGGGGCGCGCGGCTATGTGGTCAAGGACGCGCCCCGCGAGGAGCTGCTGAGGGCGGTGCGCACGGTCGCCGGCGGCGGGGCGGTGTTCAGCCCGTTCGTCGCGGACCGGCTGGGCGACTACTTCGCCGCGGTCCACGACATGCCCGGCCGGGTGGCCTTCCCCCAGCTCACCAACCGTGAGCGGCAGGTTCTCGACCTGCTCGCCCGGGGCTACGGCAACCGGCGGATCGCCCGGGAACTGGTCCTGTCGGACAAGACCGTCCGCAACCACATCTCCCACATCTTCGCCAAGCTCCAGGTGACCGACCGGATGGCCGCCGCCGCCCGGGCCCGCGAGGCGGGGCTGGGCGGCTGAACCCCGGCGGGCGCGAGTGGCCCCGAGGCGGGCGGCGGGGGGAGGCGTGGAACGTACCGCCCTCCCGGGCGGCCGTGCTCACATGTCCGTTCTCGCCTCGCGGGCGCGCGCGACGGCCGCCTCGTCGCCGGCCGTCTCCACCCGTGCCGAGTCCTGGCGTCCGGAGACGAAGAGGAGCAGCTCACCGGGCTCGCCCGTGACGGTCACGACCGGGGTGCCCTTGCGGGCCACCACCACCTGGCCGTTGGGCCGCCGCAGGACCAGGCCGACCGGGGACCGGCGCCCGTAGAGCCGGGCGGTGGTCTCCAGCTGCTTCCACAGGGCGTCGGCGAAGACCGGATCGATCTCGCGCGGCGTCCAGTCCGGCTGGGCACGGCGGACGTCCTCGCCGTGGATGAAGAACTCGACGGTGTTGGCCGCCTCGTCGACCTGCTTGAGGTTGAAGGGCGACACCCGCGGCGGACCGGTGCGGATGAGCTGGATCAGCTCCTCGTAGGGCTTGGCCGCGAACTCCTCCAGCACCCGTTCCCTCCGGGGCCGGAGGGCTTTGAGGACCAGCGCGCCGGCCGCGTCCGGGCGCCGCTCGCGCACCACGGCGTGGGCGGCCAGCTCACGAGTCCGCCACCCCTCGCACAGGGTGGGCGCCTCGGGGCCCGCGCTCTCCAACAGATCGGCAAGCAGAAGGCGTTCGCGCCTGGCGTGGGTCGACATACGGCCAGCCTACGGCCGGGCGCCGACCCACGCCAGGCGCCGCACCGGTCACTTGGGCAGCGGCGCGGTCAGCTTCGGGCCGTCCAGCTTGTTGCTGAGCGTCAGCGAGCAGGAGATCTGGTCCTCCCCGCGGATCTGGTAGGTGGCCAGCGCCGGGTAGATCGCGTAGTAGTAGTAGGTCCTGCCGTCCGGCGGCATCTTCCGCAGCCGCTTCTCGGCGTCCGCCTTGCACAGCTCCAGGACCTTCGCCTGCAGCTGCGTCTCACTGGCGAAGGTGCCGGAGAGGGTCTCGTTGGCGATCACCTCGCCGTTGTGCGGCTTGTCGCAGGACCGCTTCTCGACCTCCGTGACCCCGCTGCTCAGCGACGGGTGGTCGAAACAGGTGCCCGGTTCGAGCACGACGTACGGGACCAGGTCGCTGGGCCTGGTGTTCGGCGAGAAGCTCGGCGAGGGTATCTCCACGTCGAGGCTCGGCAGGGCAGTCGGGTCGCTGCCGGGGTCCGCCGAGGGGTCGGCGGTGTCGGCCGAGGCGCTGGGCGAGCCCGACGGCTTCGCCTCGTTGCCCTTCCCGTCGTCCCCGCTGGTGGACACCAGGACGCCCCCGACGATCAGACCGGCCACGACCACCGCGGCGATGATGATCGCGGCGACCTTCCCCCCGTTGCCCCCGCCGCCTCCGCCCGGCGGGGGTGGGAAGGGGCCGCCCGGACCACCGGGGCCGCCGGGGCCGTAGCCGCCGGGCTGACCGGGGCCGCCCGGCGGACCGGGATAGCCGTAACCGTCGGGCGGGCCCGGGTAGCCGTAGCCGCCCGCCGGCGGGCCGGGCTGTTCGGGCGGACCGAAGCCCTGAGGCGGACCGAAACCGCCACCTGGGCCGGGATTGTGCGCGCTGTTGGGCGGCGGTGGATAGCTCATGGCCGACAGAATGCCGTACGCTGCCGGGCCGCGAGGCCCCGGGTGCGTCACAACACTGACACAGCCCGGCAACCGCGGGCACGGCCCCGGCGCCCGGAACGTCCGGGCCGGTCACCGGGCTGTCGCGGGGCACCGCGCGGGGGCGGCACAATGGCTCCATGTCCCGATCCATGCCCCGATCCCCGCTCGACCCGGCCGTGGCCGCCCGCCTCAGGCGCAACCCGGACGGTCTGGTCCCCGCCGTCGCCCAGCAGTACGACACCGGAGAGGTGCTGATGCTGGGCTGGATGGACGACGAGGCGCTGCACCGCACCCTCACCACCGGCCGCTGCACGTACTGGAGCCGCAGCCGGGGCGAGTACTGGGTCAAGGGAGACACCTCGGGACACGTGCAGCATGTGAAGTCCGTGTCCCTGGACTGCGACGGGGACACCGTACTGGTCCGGGTCGACCAGGTGGGGGCCGCCTGCCACACCGGTGACCGGACCTGCTTCGACGCCGGTGAACTGCCGCTGCGGGGCCCGGTGGACCGCGGCCGGGAACAGGACCGGGAACAGGAGAGCCGCCCCGTATGACCATCCCCGGCACCGACTCCGGTACCGCGCCCGGCGCCACTCCGGACCTCGAGACCTTCCGCACCCTGGCCAAGGACCGCCGTGTCATCCCCGTCGTCCGGCGCCTGCTGGCGGACGGGGACACTCCCGTCGGGCTCTACCGCAAGCTCGCCGCCGGCCGTCCCGGCACCTTCCTGCTGGAGTCCGCGGAGAACGGGCGCACCTGGTCGCGCTACTCCTTCGTGGGGGTGCGGACCTCGGCGGCCCTCACCGTCCGCGACGGGCAGGCCCACTGGCTGGGCACCCCGCCGGTCGGCGTCCCCACCGGCGGCGACCCCCTGGCGGCGCTGCGCGCCACCGTCGAGGCCCTGCACACCCCGCGGGACCTGCACCGCGGTACCGAGCTGCCGCCCTTCACCGGCGGCCTGGTCGGCTATCTCGGCTACGACGTCGTGCGGCGCCTGGAGCGCGTCGGCGACAGCACCCGTGACGATCTGGGGCTGCCCGAGCTGACCATGATGCTCACCTCCGACCTGGCGGTCCTCGACCACCGCGACGGGACGGTGCTGCTGATCGCCAACGCCATCAACCACAACGACCTGGACACCGGAGTGGACGAGGCGCACGCCGACGCGGTGCGGCGGCTGGACGCCATGGCCGCCGACCTGGAGCGGCCCGTGCCCGGCGGCGCCGCCCCGCTGCCGCCCGCCGAGCTGCCCGGGTACACGGCGCGCTGGGGCGGCGCGGCCTACCGGACGGCCGTCGAGGACATCAAGGAGCGCATCCGCGCGGGCGAGGCGTTCCAGGTGGTGCCCTCCCAGCGGTTCGAGGCGCCCTGCCCGGCCGACGCGCTCGACGTCTACCGGGTCCTGCGCGCCACCAACCCCAGCCCGTACATGTACCTGCTGCGCTTCGACGGCTTCGACGTCGTCGGCTCCAGCCCCGAGGCCCTGGTCAAGGTCGAGGACGGGCGCGCCATGATGCACCCCATCGCCGGGACCCGCCCGCGCGGCGCCACCCCGGTCGAGGACGCCGCGCTCGCCGAGGAACTGCTGGCCGACCCCAAGGAGCGCGCCGAGCACCTGATGCTCGTCGACCTGGGCCGCAACGACCTGGGCCGGGTCTGCGAGCCCGGCAGCGTCGAGGTGGTCGACTTCATGTCCGTCGAGCGCTACAGCCATGTCATGCACATCGTCTCCACGGTGACCGGGCGGCTGGCGAAGGACCGCACCGCCTTCGACGCGCTCACCGCCTGCTTCCCGGCCGGTACGCTCTCGGGCGCGCCCAAGCCGCGTGCCCTGCAGATCATCGAGGAGCTGGAGCCGACCCGGCGCGGCCTGTACGGCGGCTGCGTCGGCTACCTCGACTTCGCGGGCGACGCCGACACCGCCATCGCCATCCGCACCGCCCTGCTGCGCGACGGTACGGCCTACGTCCAGGCGGGCGCCGGAGTGGTCGCCGACTCCGACCCGGCGGCGGAGGACACCGAGTGCCGCAACAAGGCGGCGGCGGTGCTCAGGGCGGTGCACACCGCCGGACGGCTCGGCGGTAGCGTGGGGGAGTGACTTCCCGGCCCTCTTCCCGCGGCTCCCGCGGCTCCCGCTCCTCCGGCGAGCCCGCCGCGGACGCCGCGCCCGCCGCCCGCCGGGCGCTCGCCGCCGCGACGGCCTGCGGAGCGCTCGGCGCCGCCGCGGTCCTGGTGGCCTCGGGACGGGTCTGGGCCGAGGGCACCGCCACCCTTGCCCAGGGCGAGATCCCCGTGCGGGTCACCGGCGGCGAGGTGACCGCGCTGCCCAGTGCCCTGGCCCTGGTCGGGCTGGCCGCGCTGGTCGCCGTCTTCGCCGTCCGGCGCACCGGCCGGACGGTCGTCGCCGCCCTGCTGGCCCTGTGCGGCGCGGGCACCGCCACCGCCGCGCTCGTCCCCGCCGTCTCCGCCGGCGGCCGCGAGGCCCTGGAGGCGGAGGCGGCCGAGGCCACCGGGCTGGCCCGGGGGACGGTCGAGGCCGTGTCCTTCGGCGGGTGGCCCTTCGCCGCGGCCTTCGGCGGGCTCCTGCTGCTGGCGGCCGGGGTGCTGGCGCTGCGCCACGGCCGCTCCTGGCCCGCGATGTCCGGCCGTCACGAGCGGACGGCGGGCGCGTCCCCGGCAGCCGGAGGGACTGCCCGGCCGGGCGGGAGGGCCGCGGCCGGCCGGCCCGGCCCCGGCCCGGAGCGGCCCGAGGAGCTGTGGAAGGCCCTGGACAGGGGAGAGGACCCCACCGCCGGGGACGGCGCCGACCGCCCCTGACACAATGGCCGGTGAGCCACCCGGACAGTACCTGTGAGGAGCACTCAATGGCGGGCAACAACCACGGACACACTCCTGCCGCCTGGACCGGCGTCACCATCGCGTTCATCGGCTTCTGCGTCGCCTCGGCCTTCACCGTGCTGGCCGAGCCGGTCGGTTTCTGGATCGGGGTCGCCCTCACTCTCCTCGGGGCCGTCGCCGGACTGGTGCTGCGCTCGATGGGGATGGGCCAGCCGGAGCCGGAGCAGGGCCGGCAGACCGAGCCGAAGGACCGGGTGGACGCGTAGGCGCCGGCCGCCGGGAGGCGGTATCCCGGCGGCCGGGTGCGGCCCGGTGCGGCCAGGGCGCGGTGCGGACGGCGCACCGCGCCCTGGCCGCACCGGGCCGCCGCACTTCTTGCCGGGTCTCACCGGGTCTCGCCGGATTCCTCCCGGCCCGTCCCCGGCGATGCCCACGCCGCTCCCGGCGGTCGCGGAAGGCCGGCCCGGCACGGCCCGGTACTGCCCGGTATGTGGGACCGCGGCCGCCCGGATGCGGGGCCCGGGCCCGGAGCCGGATACCATCGCAGTGCGTGACAGCGGGACCGAACGTGCCCAGACCAGCCCCGCGCCCGGCGCGGGGACCGAGCCAGCCAGGAAGGGGGCCGCTCGCGTGAGCGTGCTCGACGAGATCATCGACGGGGTCCGCGCCGACCTCGCCGAGCGGCAGGCGCGCGTCGGCCTTGACGAGCTCAAGGAGCGTGCGGCCGGTGCGCCGCGGGTGCGCGACGGTCTGGCCGCCCTGCGGGGCGAGGGCGTCAAGGTGATCTGCGAGGTCAAGCGGTCCAGCCCGTCCAAGGGAGCGCTGGCGGCCATCGCCGACCCGGCCGGGCTCGCCGCCGACTACGAGGCGGGCGGCGCGGCGGTCATCTCGGTGCTGACCGAGCAGCGGCGGTTCGGCGGGTCGCTGGCCGACCTGGAGGCCGTACGCGCCCGGGTGGAGGTGCCCGTCCTGCGCAAGGACTTCGTCGTCACCTCCTACCAGCTGTGGGAGGCGCGGGCGTACGGGGCGGACCTCGTCCTGCTGATCGTCGCCGCGCTCGAGCAGGAGGCGCTGGTGTCGCTGGTGGAGCGGGCCGAGTCGATCGGGCTGACCCCGCTGGTGGAGGTGCACGACGAGGACGAGGTCGAGCGGGCCGTGGCCGCCGGGGCGAAGGTCATCGGCGTCAACGCCCGCAACCTGAAGACCCTGGAGGTGGACCGGGGCACCTTCACCCGGGTGGCCCCCGAGATCCCCGAGGGCATCGTCAGGATCGCCGAGTCGGGGGTGCGGGGCCCGCACGATCTGATCGCGTACGCCAACGAGGGCGCGGACGCGGTGCTGGTGGGGGAGTCCCTGGTCACCGGCAAGGACCCGAAGGCCGCCGTCGCCGACCTGGTCGCGGCCGGCGCCCACCCCGCCCTGCGGCACGGGAACTGAGACGGTGGCGGGCGCGACGGCCCTGTGCGTACGGCTGGCCCGCGGCTGCCGTCCGCGTGGCTGCCGCGCGCCCGCCCGCCGGGTGCTGGGCCGGCGGGTGCGGTACCACATCGGCTGCGAGCCGGGGCAGATCAACGGAAAGCGATGGCGCCGCGGCGGCGGCGCGCGCGGCCGGAGCCCGGTGCGACACCGGGCGGGAGCCGCCCGGTAGCCACCGGGCCTCCCGTGCCGGGATCCCCCGGCGAAGGCGGGTGACGGAAGCCCCCGGGCCCGCCGGGGCCGGGGAGGAGCACCGGGTGCCGCCGCGCGGGCCCGTCCCGCCCCGCGCCGGGCACCGCCGCCCGCCCGGGCGGTCCGTGACGCTGCGCGCCGGGCACCGCCGTCCTGTCCCGTCCGGCCGCACCGCGGCGCGGCGGCGTACCGTTCCCACCCGACCACATCGCCGGGGCCCAGGGCCTCGGCGTCCCCGCAAGGAGCATGTCGGATGTCCACCGACTTCTTCATCCCCGACCCCGAGGGCCGGGTGCCGACCGCCGAGGGGTACTTCGGCGCGTTCGGCGGCAAGTTCATCCCGGAGGCCCTGGTGGCCGCCGTCGACGAGGTGGCGGCCGAGTACGAGAAGGCCAAGGCCGACCCGGCGTTCGCCGCCGAGCTGGAGGACCTGCTCGTCCACTACACCGGTCGGCCCAGCCCGCTGACCGAGGTGCGGCGCTTCGCCGAGCACGCGGGCGGCGCCCGGGTCTTCCTCAAGCGCGAGGACCTCAACCACACCGGCTCGCACAAGATCAACAACGTACTGGGGCAGGCACTGCTGACCCGGCGCATGGGCAAGACGCGGGTCATCGCCGAGACCGGCGCGGGCCAGCACGGCGTCGCCACGGCCACCGCCTGCGCCCTGTTCGGCCTGGAGTGCACCGTCTACATGGGTGAGATCGACACCCAGCGCCAGGCGCTGAACGTCGCCCGGATGCGGATGCTGGGCGCCGAGGTGATCCCGGTGACCTCCGGCAGCCGGACCCTGAAGGACGCCATCAACGAGGCGTTCCGCGACTGGGTCGCCAACGTCGACCACACCCACTACCTCTTCGGCACCGTCGCCGGACCCCACCCCTTCCCGGCGCTGGTGCGCGACTTCCACCGGGTCATCGGCGTCGAGGCCAGGCGGCAGATCCTGCAGCGCGCCGAGCGGCTGCCGGACGCGGTGCTCGCCTGCGTCGGCGGCGGTTCCAACGCGATCGGCCTGTTCCACGCCTTCATCCCCGACACCGGTGTCCGGCTGGTGGGCCTGGAGGCGGCCGGGCACGGCGTGGACTCCGGCGAGCACGCGGCGACGCTGACCGCCGGGGAACCGGGCATCCTGCACGGTTCGCGCTCCTACGTCCTCCAGGACGACGAGGGGCAGATCACCGAGCCGTACTCCATCTCGGCCGGTCTGGACTACCCCGGCATCGGTCCCGAGCACTCCTACCTCAAGGACACCGGGCGCGGCGAGTACCGTCCGGTCACCGACGACGAGGCGATGCGGGCCCTGCGCCTGCTGTCGGAGACCGAGGGCATCATCCCGGCCATCGAGAGCGCGCACGCCCTCGCCGGCGCCCTGGACCTGGGCCGCGAGCTGGGCCCGGACGCGCTGCTGCTGGTCAACCTCTCCGGGCGCGGCGACAAGGACATGGACACCGCCGCCCGCTACTTCGGGCTGTACGACGGCCCCGGCGCCGCCGGGGCCGGGCAGGGGGGCGAGTGATGACCGGACAGGCCGAACTGCTCGGGCGCGTCCTGGCCCGGGCGAAGGACGAGGACCGGGCCGCGCTGGTGGGCTACCTGCCCGCCGGATTCCCCACCGTGGACGGCTCCATCGCGGCCTGCACCGCCCTGCTGGCGGGCGGCTGCGACATCGTCGAGGTGGGGCTGCCGCACAGCGACCCGGTGCTGGACGGGCCGGTCATCCAGACCGCCGACGACATCGCCCTGCGCGGCGGGGTGCGGATCGCCGACGTCATGCGGACCGTGCGCGAGACGCACGCCGCCACCGGCGCGCCGGTGCTGTGCATGACCTACTGGAACCCGGTGGACCGCTACGGCCCCGAGCGCTTCGCCGCCGAACTGGCCGCGGCGGGCGGCGCGGGCTGCATCCTGCCGGACCTGCCGGTGGAGGAGTCCGAGGCCTGGCGCAAGGCGGCCGAGCAGCACTCGCTGGCGACCGTCTTCGTGGTGGCGCCCAGCAGCCGTGACGAGCGGCTGGCGAAGATCACCGCGGCGGGCAGCGGCTTCGTCTACGCGGCCTCCCTGATGGGCGTCACCGGCACCCGCGCGTCGGTGGGCCGCGAGGCGGAGGAACTGGTCCGCCGCACCCGTGCCACCACCGACCTGCCGGTCTGCGTGGGCCTGGGCGTCTCCAACGCGGACCAGGCCGCCGAGGTGGCCTCCTTCGCGGACGGTGTGATCGTCGGCTCGGCGTTCGTCAAGCGGCTGCTGGACCACTCCGGTGACCCGGCCGGGGGGCTGGCGGCGGTCCGCGAACTCGCCGGCGAGCTGGCCGAGGGCGTACGGCGCCGGGGCTGAGCGCCGGGGTCGGGGCCGGGTGGCGGGAGCGGGCCTTCCGGCACCCGGCCGCCGGCGGACGCGGGGTGTCGCGGGCGCGCCGCACACCCCGCGTCCTCGCGTGAGTCCGGCGGCCGCCGCGCGGCCGCCGCCCCGGCTCAGGGGGCGTGCAGCCGCAGGACGGCCCGCTCGGACCAGTCGGCCGGGGTGCCGCGCAGCGACACGACGATCATGGTGAGGAAGGCCAGCGGCACCGTCCAGGCGGCCGGCTGGGCCAGCAGCACGGTCAGCCAGGGGAACGGCGGCCGGGTGGTGGCGGACAGCACCGCCGCCCCCGTGGCGGTGACCACTCCCACGGCCAGTCCGCTCGCCGCGCCCGCGACCGTCAGCCGGGTCCACCAGATGCCCAGCACCAGCAGCGGGCAGAACGTGGACGCCGCCACCGCGAACGCCCAGCCGACCACGACGTTGATGTCCAGGTGCGCGGCGGGCAGCGACAGCAGCACCGCCACCAGGGCCCCCGCCGCCACCGCCTGCCGCAGCTTGGCCAGCCCGCCGCCGAACAGGTCGTGGGAGAGTCCGCCGGCCAGGGCCAGCAGCAGCCCCGAGGAGGTGGACAGGAACGCCGCGAAGGCGCCGGCGGCCACCAGGGCGGTCAGCACGCTGCCCAGCGCGCCCGGCACGGCGGTCCCGGGCAGGACGACGGAGACGGTGTCGGTGGCGTTGCTGTGCACCAGGTGCGGGGTCAGGACCCGGCCCAGCAGTCCGTAGACCGCCGGGAACAGGTAGAACACGCTCAGCAGCCCGATCACGATGACGGCCACCCGGCGGGCGGTGCGGGCCGTGGGACTGCTGTGGAAGCGCATGATCACATGGGGCAGCCCGATCGCGCCCAGCGTGGTGGCCAGCAGCACCGACCAGGTGGACAGCAGCGGCAGCCCCGCCCCCTCCAGATCGATCAGCGGGCGGCTCCAGTCCCCGGAGGTGACGTCCCCCACCCGCACCGGGCGCAGCGCCTCCGCCCGGGTCTGCGCGCCGACGTGCACCACCAGGTAGATCGCCGGTACGGCGATGAACAGCAGCTTGACGAGGTAGTGGAACGCCTGGACGTAGGTGGCCGACCGCATGCCGCCCACCGCGATCGAGGCGCTCACCACCAGCCCGGCCAGGACCACGCCCACCCAGTAGGGAGTGCCGCTGACCAGGTGGAGGACCACCCCGGCGCCCTTGAACTGCGGCACCAGGTAGAGCCACATGATCACCAGGACGATCAGCCCGCACAGCCTGCGGATCGTGGGCGAACCCAGCCGGTACTCCGCGAAGTCCGGTACGGTGAACGCTCCCGAGCGCCGCATGGGCCCGGCCACCAGCGCGACCACGGCGACATATCCGGCGGTGAACCCGACGGCGTACCACATCGCCCCGATGCCGTCCTTGAGCATCAGCCCGGCCAGCCCGAGCACCGAGGCCGCCGAGACGTACTCGCCGGCGATCGCCATGGCGTTCCAGCCGGGGGCGATCCGGCGGGAGGCCACCAGGAAGTCCGGGCTGGTGCGGGCCGCGTGGACCCCGTACAGACCGATGGCCAGACTGGCGACCAGTACCAGGCCGATCGCCGTCACGCCCGTCATCCGCCGCCCCCCGGGGAGGGGCCGTCCCGCTTGCCGCCGGCCCGGTCCTCCACCCGCTCGGTCCGGCGCACATGGTCCATGGCGAGCAGCAGCAGCACCGGGTAGGTGGCCACGGCCAGCACCAGCCAGGACAGCGGGAACCCCCACAGCGTCATCCGGTCCAGCACGGGCAGGGCCGCGATCGCCCCGCTCGTCCCGAACAGCACCGCGCCCAGCAGTGCCAGCGTGCGCAGGGCCACCCGGCGCTGCGCCGCGAACACCGCGCGGGCGGCCTCGGCGTCGGCGGGCGCGGGCAGCGGCAGCAGTTGCGGGTGGCGGCGATGGCCGCGGGCCAGGGCGATCCGGGTCTGCGGGCTGGTGATCTTGGCGCGGCGGGAGCCGCTCAGCTGGCCGCCCTTCACCGGGCCGCCCTGCCCAGCTGGCCGCTGCGCGCCGCCTCCAGCAACTGCTCCTTCAGTCCCCGGGCATGGCGGCGGCTGACCGGCACATCGCCCGCCGGAGTGCACGCCACCAGCCCCGACGAGCTGGTGACCCGCAGGTCGTGGACCCAGTCGATGGCCACCAGATAGCCGCGGTGCACCCGTACGAAGCCCGCGGGGGCCCAGATCTCCTCCAGATAGGACAGCGACAGCCGCAGCAGATGGGTGCCCTGGGCGGTGTGCAGCCGGATGTAGTCGCCGTGCGCCTCCACGAACTGCACGTCGTCGCGGCGCACGAACACGGTCCGGCGGCCGTGGTCGATCTGGACGACCGCCAGCTCGTCCCGGGGCCCGTCCTCCTCGCCCCCGCCCGCACCGGCCCGGCGCAGGGCGCCGATCCGGGCGACCGAGTCGGCCAGCCGCTCGGGCCGGACGGGCTTGAGCAGATAGTCCACCGCCCCGATGCCGAACGCCTCGATGGCGTGGGACTCCGAGGCGGTGATGAAGACGATGGAGGGCGGCGCCGAGAGCTGGCTGATCACCCGGGCCACGTCCATCCCGTTCAGACCGGGCATGGAGATGTCCAGGAAGACGGCGTCGAAGGCGTTCGCCCCCAGCAGCTGCACCGCCCGGGCACCGCTCTCGGCCGCGTACACGTCGCCGATCTCGGGGATGTCCGTGAGGAGGTCGGCGAGCTCCTCACGGGTGGACGCCTCGTCCTCGACGACGAGGACCTGGAGGGTCCGCAGTGAGCTGCCCGTCATTCCGTAACCACCCCTCGCATGAAACGCGGCACCCGGATCGTCACCTTGGTGCCGTTGCCGGGCGCGGTCTCGATGACGAGGCCGTACTCCGGTCCGTACACGGTGCGCAACCGCCGGTCCACGTTGGCCAGACCGACGCCCTTGGCGGGGGGACCGACGCCGGCGAGGATCGCCCGGGCGAGTCCCGGCTCCATGCCCGTCCCGTCGTCCTCGATCTCGATGACGCACAGCGGGCCCTCGCCGAACCCCGAGACGCTGATGTGCCCGGGTTCGGCCTTCTTCTCCAGTCCGTGACGCACGGCATTTTCCACTATGGGCTGGACCACCAGGAAGGGGATGGCCACGGGAAGAATTTCCGGCGCCATCCGCACGGTGATCTCCATGCGGTCGTCGAAGCGGGCGCGCTGGAGCTCCAGATACGTCTGGGTGGCCTGGAGCTCGGCGGCGACCGTGACGTAGTCGCCCGCCGTGGAGAAGCTGTAGCGCAGGTAGTCCGCGAAGTCGGTGAGCAGCTGGCGGGCGCGGCCGGGGTCGGTGCGGATGTGCGCGGCGATGACGGCCAGCGAGTTGTGCACGAAGTGCGGCGAGATCTGGGCGCGCAGGGTCCGCAGGTCGGCGGCGGCGATCCGGGCGCGGGCGCTGCGCAGCTCGGTGTGGTCCAGCGACTGCGACACCAGCTCGGCGACCTCGGCCAGCTCGCGCTCGTCCAGTGCCCGGTCACCGGGGGCGACGCCGACGACCAGGCAGCCGGTCAGCTCGTCCGCCACCAGCAGCGGGGCGGCGCACAGCGGGGGCTTGCGGAAGGCGGCGCCGTGCTCGTAGACCTGGGCGAGCACCGCGTCCAGGTCGGTGTCCGCGGGCAGCGCGCCGTGCCGGGCGACGGGTCCGTCGAGGTCGGCGAGGACGACGGCGTCGGCCGCCAGCAGCCGGCGGATGCGGCGGGCGGCCGAGGCGGCCCGGCCGCCGTGCAGCCCGTCCTGGAGATCCGCGCCGATCAGCCGCACCTCGCGCAGCACGCCGACGGCGGCGCGCGGATCGGTTCCGGCCGGACTCACCCGGCCTGTCCGTCCGCGGCGCCGGATACCGCTCCACGAACTTCTGGCCACGGGGTGACCGTAACGCACAAAAGCGCCAGGGGAGCCCTTCGGGCTCCGAACCCGAAGAACTCCCCCGGAACCCGGTGACGGGACCGGCGCCGGGCGTGGGGGGTCGCGCCGGAGAGAAGAACCCGCCACCGGGAGCCCGGTGGCCCGCCGGGCCCCTCTCAGAGGCCCGGCGGAACCGGTGTCAGTGCTGTGCGGCGCCCTCAGCACCGGCCCCGGTCAGGGCCCGCACCTGGAGTTCGGAGAAGCGCCGCGGGTTGCTCTCACCCGAGGACAGCGTGCCGACGACCGCGCACAGCAGGCCGAGCGGGATGGACACCAGACCCGGGTTCGACAGCGGGAACCAGGAGATGTCGATGCCCGGGATGAGGGCCTTCTCGGTGCCCGAGAACACCGGCGAGAAGATCACCAGGCCGACCGCGCTGCCCAGACCGCCGTAGATGCCGGCGAGCGCGCCCCGGGTGTTGAAGCGCTTCCAGAACAGGCTGAGGAGCAGGGTCGGCAGGTTGGCCGAGGCGGCGATGGCGAACGCCAGGCCGACCAGGAAGGCCACGTTGAGCTGCTGGGCGAAGATCGCCAGGAGGATCGACGCGGCACCGATGCCGAAGGCCGACATCCGGGCGACCTTGATCTCCTCGTGCTCCGACGCCTGCCCCTTGCGCAGCACGCTGTTGTAGAAGTCGTGCGCCAGGGACGAGGAGGAGGCGATGACCAGGCCGGCCACCGTGGAGAGGATCGCCGCGAAGGCGACGGCCGCGATGATGGCCAGCATCACCGAGCCGAAGAAGTCGCCGCCGAAGTGCTCGCCGACCTCCCGGGCCAGCTGCGGCGCCGCGGTGTTGCCCGCCGCGTCCTGGGCGACGATGGCCTCCCTGCCCACCAGGGCCGCCGCGCCGAAGCCCAGGATCAGGGTCATCAGGTAGAAGGAGCCGATCAGGCCGATGCCCCAGTTGACGGACTTACGGGCCGCCCTGGAGTCCGGGACGGTGTAGAAACGGATCAGGATGTGCGGCAGACCCGCGGTGCCCAGCACCAGGGCCAGGCCCAGGCTGATCAGGTCCAGCTTGTTCCACAGCGTCTGCAGGGCGTCGTCCGGAACTTCCACACCGAACCGCAGACCCGGCTCCAGGAAGGACTGCCCGGCGCCGCTGGCGTTCGCGGCGTCGCTCATCAGTTCGCCGAAGTTGAAGCCGTAGATGGCCATGACCAGCGTGGCGAGCAGGATCGTGCCGCCCATCAGCATGGCGGCCTTGATGATCTGCACCCAGGTGGTGCCCTTCATACCGCCGAAGGTGACGTAGAGGGTCATCAGGATGCCGACGATGACGATGCCTGCGATCTTGGCGGTGTCCGCGTCCATGCCCAGGTACGTCTCGCCCGGCCGGATGCCCAGCAGGAGCGCGACGACCGCGCCGGCGCCGACCATCTGGGCCAGCAGGTAGAAGATCGACACGGTGATCGTGGACACCGCGGCGGCGGTCCGCACCGGACGCTGCTGCATCCGGTAGGAGAGCACGTCGGCCATGGTGAACCGGCCGGAGTTGCGCAGCAGCTCCGCGACGAGCAGCAGCGCCACCAGCCAGGCGACCAGGAAGCCGATGGAGTACAGGAAGCCGTCGTAGCCGAACAGCGAGATCATGCCCGCGATGCCGAGGAACGACGCGGCGGACATGTAGTCACTGCCGATGGCGAAGCCGTTCTGCATACCGCTGAACTCGCGACCACCGGAGTGGAAGTCGGCCGCCGACTTGGTCCGGCGCCCGGCCCACACCGTGACGCCGAGCGTCACGGCGATCATCACCATGAACACCAGGATGGTCAGGGTGCGGCTGCTGGAGCTGACCTCTTCCGCGGCCAGCAGGGTCTGCGACATTCCGGTCATGCCCGGTCTCCCCTCAGGCCGTTGCCGACACCGGCACCGGACAGCTCATCGCGCAGGGCGTCGGCCTGCGGGTCCAGCTTCCGTCCGGCGAAGCGTGCGTACAGGATCGCGATGCCGAAGGTGCTGATGAACTGGAGGATTCCGAAGACAAGGGCCACGTTGACATCGCCGAACAGCACCGTGCCCATGAAATCGCGGGCATAGGCCGACATCAGCACGTAGAGCAGGTACCAGGCCAGGAAGGCGATGCTCACGGGGAGCACGAAGGACACAAAGGTCCGCCTGAGGTTGTCGAAGCGGGGATCACTGTGCATGGCAACCATGCGGTCCTCCGCGTCCCCGGCGGGGTCCAGGGTGGGTTGTGGACGTTCTGCGGACACTGCCGCCTCCTTCATCGACACGACGCGATACGACACGACGTACGGGAGCGGAAAAGGAATGCGGGGAACGTAAGCGGCGTCACATCGGCGGTGAAGACGCTGGTCAGGGTGTGCGGCGAATGCCGGATGCGTGCGCCGAGCGGTAGTTCGCCGTGCGCCGAGCGGTCGCGATTCGCGCCGAACGGTCGGTTCCCCGGGGCGGGGAAGGCCGCGCGCGCAGGCGAACGGGTGGGGTTTCGCCGGTTTCGGGCGAGGTGCGGCGGTCCGCGGGGCGGGATACGGGCAGGAATCGGGCGCGGCCGGCGGCGCGCGTTACGGACCCGTTGCCGGGCGGGTTGCCGCCCGGCGAGCCCGGCACGGTAGCGTTCGTGGGGTCATGGACACCCTTGCCTTCATCCCCAGCCCGTCGTCCGGCGAGATCGTGCTCGGGCCGATCCCGCTGCGGGGCTACGCGTTCTGCATCATCGCCGGCGTCTTCGCCGCGGTCTGGCTCGGCGGGAGGCGCTGGGTCGCCCGCGGCGGGCAGCCCGGGACGGTCGCCGACATCGCCGTGTGGGCGGTGCCCTTCGGTCTGGTGGGCGGCCGTCTCTACCACGTCGTCACCGATTACCAGCTCTACTTCGGCGAGGGACGGAACTGGGTCGACGCCCTCAAGATCTGGGAGGGCGGCCTCGGTATCTGGGGGGCGATCGCGCTCGGCGCGGTGGGTGCCTGGATCGCCTGCCGCCTGCGGGGCATCCCGCTGCCCGCCTACGCGGACGCCATCGCGCCCGGTATCGCCCTCGCCCAGGCGATCGGCCGCTGGGGCAACTGGTTCAACCAGGAGCTGTACGGGCGCCCCACCGACCTGCCGTGGGCCGTACGGATCGACAACGGCGTCGACGCCGGCACCTTCCACCCCACCTTCCTGTACGAGTCGCTGTGGTGCCTGCTCGTCGCCGCCCTGGTGATCTGGGCGGACCGCCGCTTCCGCCTGGGTCACGGCCGGGCCTTCGCCCTGTACGTCGCGGGGTACACGGTGGGGCGCTTCTGGATCGAGTACCTGCGGATCGACGAGGCCCACGAGTTCCTCGGCCTGCGGCTGAACAACTGGACCTCGATCGCCGTCTTCCTGGCCGCGGTGCTGTACCTGGTGGTCTCGGCCAGGCGCCGCCCGGGCCGCGAGGACGTGGTGGAGCCGGTGCCGGACAAGCCCACCGGCGACGACGGGAAGACCGAGGGGAAGACCGGTGACGGCAGCACCGACGCCGCGGACGACACCGACGCCGCCGAGGACACCGACGCCGGCGGCACCGATGCGGCCGGTGACACCGGCACCGGCGGATCCGGGAAGGGCCGGAGCCGGGAGGGGGCCGGAGGCTCCGGGTCCTCCGGGACGGCCGGCGGCGGAGACGGGAAGTCGGCTCCCGCCCGGAAGTGAGCCGGGGGCGCCAACAGCGTCCCCGCGGTGAAAGCGCAGGTCGGAGTGGTTAGTTTGGCCTTCCTTGCTGGCTTGCGCGCACCTTCCGGCGTACGGTCGTAACTCCGGACCGGGATCCCGGGCAGACCCCGGGGAGGAGGAGCGACGCGATGTCGTACACGGCCGGGGACGGAACCGGGATCACACTCCGTCCGGGAGCGCCGAACTCCGCGCACCGCGACAACCACACCCACCGCGACGTCAGCGGGGGCTGGCTGCGTCCCGCCGTCTTCGGCGCGATGGACGGCCTGGTGTCCAACCTCGCCCTCATGACGGGGGTCGCGGGCGGCACGGTGGACCGGCAGGTGGTCGTCCTCAGCGGACTGGCCGGACTCGCCGCCGGCGCGTTCTCCATGGCCGCCGGCGAGTACACCTCGGTGGCCTCCCAGCGCGAACTGGTCCTGGCCGAACTGGAGGTCGAACGGCGCGAACTGCGCCGCCACCCCGAGAGCGAGCGTCAGGAACTGGCCGACCTGTACCGGGGCAGGGGCCTGCCGCCGGAGTTGGCGGAGCAGGTCGCCGAGCACTTCTCCAGGGACCCCGAGCAGGCCCTGGAGATCCACGCCCGCGAGGAACTCGGTGTGGACCCCGGGGAGCTGCCGTCACCGGCGGTCGCCGCCGGCTCCTCCTTCGCCTCCTTCGCGGTGGGCGCCCTGCTGCCCGTCCTGCCCTACCTGCTGGGCGCCGCCGTGCTGTGGCCCGCCGTGGCGGTGTCGCTGCTGGGGCTGTTCCTGTGCGGTGCGGTCGTGTCGAAGGTCACCTCCCGGCCCTGGTGGTACAGCGGGCTGCGGCAGCTGGCGCTGGGCGGCGCGGCGGCGGCCGTGACCTACGGACTGGGTACCCTGTTCGGGGTGGCCCTGGGGTGAGGGCCCGGGGCGGCAGCCCCGAACGGCGGAGCCGCGGCCGGACGTGAGCAGTCCGGCGCCGGCTCCGGCAGTTTCCGTGTTACCCCGTGGTTTCAACCGTGTCACCGCAGGGGAAGACAACGGAGCGCTTCTGGCAGTGTCGCCGGCGCCACCCCGAATCCCCGCGGCGGTCTCCCACCGTCCGTCCGATTCGACCACCACCGCGGCGTCCGCATGATGGAACGACCGTCCACGGACCGGAAGAACTGTCCATCATGTAACCTGCACGAAAAATGTTCCGCAGAGGGCCAGCGTCGTCCCTCGGCACATGTCCCCCCAGACTCCGTCTGGAGGCACACGAAGCCACGATGACGACGGGAGAGCCGATGCGCGCTGTGCCCCTCACGGCCTACCCTGCCAAGCAGGGAATGTACGACCCGCGCGACGAGCACGACGCCTGCGGCGTCGGTTTCGTGGCCACCCTCACCGGTGAGGCGAGCCACCACCTGGTCGACCAGGCGCTGACCGTCCTGCGCAACCTGGAGCACCGGGGCGCCACCGGCTCCGAACCGGACTCCGGCGACGGCGCGGGCATCCTCGTCCAGATCCCGGACGCCTTCTTCCGCGCCACGGCGGGCTTCGGCCTCCCGGACGCGGGCTCCTACGCCGCGGGCACCGCCTTCCTGCCGACCGAAGAACCGGCGGCGGCCGAGGCCACCGCGCGCATCGAGGCGATCGCCGCCGAGGAGGGCCTGACGGTCCTGGGCTGGCGCGAGGTCCCCGTCGCCCCCCAACTGCTGGGCGCGACCTCCCGCTCCACCATGCCCGCCTTCCGGCAGCTCTTCGTGGCCGACGGCGTCAACACCGGGCTCGCCCTGGACCGCAAGGCGTTCGTGCTGCGCAAGCGCGCCGAGCGCGAGGCCGGGGTCTACTTCCCCTCGCTGTCCGCCCGGACCATCGTCTACAAGGGCATGCTGACCACCGGGCAGCTGGAGCCGTTCTTCCCGGACCTGTCCGACCGCCGCTTCGCCAGCGCCGTCGCGCTGGTGCACTCCCGGTTCTCCACCAACACCTTCCCCTCCTGGCCGCTGGCCCACCCCTACCGCTTCGTCGCCCACAACGGCGAGATCAACACCGTCAAGGGCAACCGCAACTGGATGCGCGCCCGGGAGTCCCAGCTCTTCTCCGACCTGTTCGGAAAGAAGGAGCTGGAGCGGATCTTCCCGGTCTGCACCCCGGACGCCTCCGACTCGGCCTCCTTCGACGAGGTGCTGGAGCTGCTCCACCTCGGCGGCCGCACACTGCCGCACGCGGTGCTGATGATGGTCCCCGAGGCGTGGGAGAACCACGAGTCCATGGACCCGGCCCGGCGCGCCTTCTACCGGTACCACGCCACGATGATGGAGCCCTGGGACGGCCCGGCCTGCGTCACCTTCACCGACGGCGTCCAGGTCGGCGCGGTCCTGGACCGCAACGGCCTGCGCCCGGGACGCTACTGGGTCACCGACGACGGCCTGGTCGTCCTCTCCTCCGAGGTCGGCGTCCTGGACATCCCCCAGGAGAAGGTGGTCCGCAAGGGCCGCCTCCAGCCCGGTCGCATGTTCCTGGTGGACACCGCCGAGCACCGCATCATCGAGGACGACGAGATCAAGCAGGCCCTCGCCGCCGAGCACCCCTACCAGGAGTGGCTCGAGGCCGGGACCATCGAGCTGGAGGACCTCCCCGAGCGCGAACACGTCGTCCACACCCACGCCTCGGTCACCCGCCGCCAGCAGACCTTCGGCTACACCGAGGAGGAACTGCGCGTCCTGCTCGCCCCGATGGCCCGCACCGGCGCCGAGCCGATCGGCTCGATGGGCACCGACTCGCCCATCGCCGCCATCTCCGAGCGGCCCCGGCTGATCTTCGACTACTTCACCCAGCTCTTCGCCCAGGTCACCAACCCGCCGCTGGACGCCATCCGGGAGGAACTGGTCACCTCCCTGCGGTCCTCCCTCGGACCGCAGGGCAACCTGCTGGAGCCCACCGCGGCCTCCTGCCGCAGCGTCACCCTGCCCTTCCCGGTGATCGACAACGACGAGCTGGCCAAGCTCGTCCACATCAACGCCGACGGCGACATGCCCGGTATGAAGGCCGTCACCCTCTCCGGCCTCTACCGCGTCGGAGGCGGCGCCGAGGCACTGGCCGCCCGGCTCGCCGAGATCTGCGCCGAGGCCGAGAGCGCCATCGACGACGGCGCCCGGCTGATCGTCCTGTCCGATCGCCACTCGGACGCCGAGCACGCCCCCATCCCGTCGCTGCTGCTCACCTCCGCGGTGCACCACCACCTCATCCGCACCAAGCAGCGCACCCAGGCGGGCCTGCTGATCGAGGCCGGCGACGTCCGCGAGGTCCACCACGTCGCCCTGCTCATCGGCTACGGCGCCGCGGCCGTCAACCCGTACCTGGCCATGGAGACCGTCGAGGACCTGGTCCGGGCCGGCACCTTCCTGCCCGGCGACATGGCGCCCGAGACCGCCATCCGCAACCTGATCAGGGCACTGGGCAAGGGCGTGCTGAAGGTGATGTCCAAGATGGGCATCTCCACCGTCGCCTCCTACCGCGGCGCGCAGGTCTTCGAGGCCGTCGGCCTGGACGAGGAGTTCGTCGACACCTACTTCCACGGCACCGCCACCAAGATCGGCGGCGCGGGCCTGGACGTCGTCGCCAGGGAGGTCGCCGCCCGCCACGCCACGGCCTACCCGGCCTCCGGCATCGCCCCGGCCCACCGGAACCTGGACATCGGCGGCGAGTACCAGTGGCGCCGCGAGGGCGAACCGCACCTGTTCGACCCGGACACGGTCTTCCGCCTCCAGCACTCCACCCGCACCCGCCGCTACGACATCTTCAAGCAGTACACCCGGCGCGTGGACGAGCAGTCCGAACGCCTGATGACGCTGCGCGGCCTGTTCGGGTTCGCCTCCGGCCGGCCCTCGGTCCCCGTCGAGGAGGTCGAGCCCGTCTCGGAGATCGTCAAGCGCTTCTCCACCGGCGCCATGTCCTACGGCTCCATCTCCCAGGAGGCGCACGAGACCCTCGCCATCGCCATGAACCGGCTGGGCGCCAAGTCCAACACCGGCGAGGGCGGCGAGGACCCCGAGCGGCTGTACGACCCCGCCCGCCGCTCGTCGATCAAGCAGGTCGCCTCCGGCCGCTTCGGCGTCACCAGCGAGTACCTGGTCAACGCCGACGACATCCAGATCAAGATGGCCCAGGGCGCCAAGCCCGGCGAGGGCGGCCAGCTCCCCGGCCCCAAGGTCTACCCCTGGGTGGCCAGGACCCGCCACTCCACCCCCGGCGTCGGGCTCATCTCCCCGCCGCCGCACCACGACATCTACTCCATCGAGGACCTCGCCCAGCTCATCCACGACCTGAAGAACGCCAACCCGGGCGCCCGCATCCACGTGAAGCTGGTCTCCGAGGTCGGCGTCGGCACGGTCGCGGCGGGCGTGTCCAAGGCCCACGCCGACGTGGTCCTCATCTCCGGCCACGACGGCGGCACCGGTGCCTCCCCGCTCACCTCCCTCAAGCACGCCGGCGGCCCCTGGGAGCTCGGCCTGGCCGAGACCCAGCAGACCCTGCTGCTCAACGGCCTGCGCGACCGCATCGTCGTCCAGACCGACGGCCAGCTCAAGACCGGCCGCGACGTGGTCATCGCCGCGCTGCTGGGCGCCGAGGAGTACGGCTTCGCCACCGCCCCGCTGGTCGTCTCCGGCTGCGTGATGATGCGCGTGTGCCACCTGGACACCTGCCCGGTCGGCATCGCCACCCAGAACCCGGTGCTGCGCGAGCGCTTCACCGGCAAGGCCGAACACGTGGTCAACTTCTTCGAGTTCATCGCCGAGGAGGTCCGCGAGCTCCTGGCCGAACTGGGCTTCCGCACCCTGGACGAGGCCATCGGCCACGCCGAGGTCCTCGACGTCAGCCGCGCGGTGGACCACTGGAAGGCCCAGGGCCTGGACCTGGCCCCGCTGCTGCACGTCCCCGACCTGCCCGCGGGCGCCGCCCGCCACCAGGTGACGGAGCAGGACCACGGTCTGGCCAAGGCACTCGACAACGAGCTCGTCAGGCTCGCCGCCGACGCCCTGTCCGCCGACACCGCCGAGGCCGCCCAGCCGGTGCGCGCCCAGGTGGCCGTCCGCAACATCAACCGGACGGTGGGCACCATGCTGGGCCACGAGGTGACGAAGAAGTTCGGCGGCGCCGGCCTGCCGGACGACACCATCGACATCACCTTCACCGGCTCCGCCGGACAGTCCTTCGGCGCCTTCCTGCCGCGCGGCGTGACCCTCCGGCTGGAGGGCGACGCCAACGACTACGTCGGCAAGGGCCTCTCCGGCGGGCGGATCGTCGTCCGGCCCGACCGCGGGGCCACCCACCTGGCCGAGTACTCCACCATCGCCGGGAACACCCTCGCCTACGGCGCCACCGGCGGCGAACTGTTCCTGCGCGGCGTCGTCGGCGAGCGCTTCTGCGTCCGCAACTCCGGCGCCCTGGTCGTCGCCGAGGGCGTGGGAGACCACGGCTGCGAGTACATGACCGGCGGCACCGCCGTCGTCCTGGGACCGACCGGCCGCAACTTCGGCGCCGGCATGTCCGGCGGCACCGCGTACGTCGTCGACCTCGACCCCGACAACGTCAACCGGGACGTCGCGGGTGCCGTCGAACCCCTGGACGAGACCGACCGGCGGTGGCTGCACGACGTGGTGCGCCGCCACCACGAGGAGACCGGCTCCACCGTCGCCGAGGCACTGCTCGCCGACTGGGACAGCGCCGCCGACCGCTTCGCCAAGCTCATCCCCACCACGTACAAGGCAGTGCTCGTCGCCAAGGACGCCGCCGAGCGAGCCGGACTGCCCGAGTCCGAGATCCACGAGAAGATGATGGAGGCGGCGATCAATGGCTGACCCCAAGGGCTTCCTGAACACCGACCGCGAGGTCGCCCGGACCCGCCCCGTGGAAGAGCGCGTCAAGGACTGGAACGAGGTCTACGTCCCCGGTTCCCTGCTGCCGATCATCAGCAAGCAGGCCGGCCGGTGCATGGACTGCGGCATCCCGTTCTGCCACAACGGCTGTCCGCTGGGCAACCTCATCCCCGAGTGGAACGACTACGCCTGGCGCGGCGACTGGCAGGCCGCCATCGAGCGGCTGCACGCCACCAACAACTTCCCGGAGTTCACCGGACGGCTGTGCCCCGCGCCCTGCGAGTCCGCCTGTGTGCTGGGCATCAGCCAGCCGGCGGTGACCATCAAGAACGTCGAGGTCACCATCATCGACAAGGCATGGGAGGCCGGCGGCGTCACCCCGCAGCCGCCCGAGCGGCTGTCGGGCAAGACGGTGGCCGTCATCGGCTCCGGCCCCGCCGGCCTGGCCGCCGCCCAGCAGCTCACCCGCGCCGGGCACACCGTCGCCGTCTACGAGCGGGCCGACCGCATCGGCGGGCTGCTGCGCTACGGCATCCCCGAGTTCAAGATGGAGAAGCGGCACATCAACCGCCGCATCGAGCAGATGCGCGCGGAGGGCACCAAGTTCCGCACCGGTGTCGAGATCGGCCGGGACATGCCCGCCACCGCGCTGCGCAAGCGCTACGACGCCGTCGTCATCGCCGCCGGCTCCACCACCGCCCGCGACCTGCCCGTCCCCGGCCGCGAGCTGAACGGCATCCACCAGGCGATGGAGTACCTGCCGCTGGCCAACAAGGTCCAGGAGGGCGACTACGTCGCCCCGCCGATCACGGCCGAGGGCAAGCACGTCGTCGTCATCGGCGGCGGTGACACCGGCGCCGACTGCGTCGGCACCGCCCACCGGCAGGGCGCGGCCTCCGTCACGCAGCTGGAGATCATGCCCCGGCCGGGCGACGACCGGGACCCGGTGGCCCAGCCCTGGCCGACCTTCCCGATGCTCTACAAGGTCTCCTCCGCGCACGAGGAGGGCGGCGAGCGGGTGTACTCGGTCTCCACCACCCACTTCGAGGGCGACGAGGACGGCAACGTCCAGGCCCTGCACCTGGTCGAGGTCGAGTTCAGGGACGGGAAGTTCGCCCCGAAGCCGGGCACCGAGAAGCGGATCCCCGCCCAGCTCGTCACCCTGGCCATGGGCTTCACCGGCATCGACCGGACCAACGGCCTGGTCGAGCAGTTCGGCCTGGAACTGGACGCGCGCGGCAACGTCGCCCGCGACGGGAACTACGCCACCAACGTCGACGGCGTGTTCGTCGCCGGCGACGCCGGCCGCGGCCAGTCCCTGATCGTGTGGGCCATCGCCGAGGGCCGCTCCGCGGCCCGCGCCGTGGACGACTACCTGACCGGCACCAGTTCCCTCCCGGCCCCCGTCCGGCCCACCGACCGCGCGCTGACGGCCTGACCGCTCCGCGGTCCGACCGGCGGCCCGCCCCCAGCCGCCCGCGGGGCGCCGCGGAACCTACCCGCAGCGCCCCGCGGCGCGCCCGCACCCCGCGGCGCCGGCCCCTCCCCGACCGAGGGCCGGCGCCGCGGTACGCCCGCCGCCCCGGGGCCCGACGTCCCGCGGTTCAGCCGTCCTCGGCCAGCCGGGCCGGGAAACCGCCGGTGGCCACCGGCCCCCAGCGCACCGGGGTGATCCGCAGCAGCGACTTCCCCTGCCGCACCATCGCCTCCCGGTACTCGTCCCAGTCCGGGTGCTCACCCGAGATCGACCGGAAGTACTCCACCAGCGGCTCCACCGCCTCCGGCAGGTCCAGCACCTCCGCGGTGCCGTCCACCTGCACCCACGGACCGTTGAAGTCGTCCGACAGCACGATCACGCTGACGGCCGGGTCACGGCGCGCGTTGCGGGTCTTGGCCCGCTCGGGATACGTCGACACCACGATCCGCCCCCCGCCGTCCACCCCGCACGCCACCGGCGACCCCTGCGGGGAGCCGTCGGCGCGGCGGGTGAGCAGGACCGCCCGGTGCCGGGGGCGCAGGAATTCCAGCAGTTCCTCAAGTCCGACCCGGTTGTTGGTCGCGATGGAAGGGCTCATGCCACCGAGCCTAGTGCTGTGACCGGGGGATCCGCCGGAAAGTCCGCACCGCCCGGCCGGGGTCTCCCCACCGGACGGCACGGGACACGGCACGGGACACGTCACGGGGGCGGAGGAACGCCCCCGCACGCCCGGGCGCACCCGCCACCCGCACCGGAAGAGAGACGAGAGGCCCCACCCGGCCCGACCGCCCCGCACACCTCAGGTGTCGCACTCCAGCACACTGCGGCACAGCCCGCACCGAGCCCGCAGCCGCCCCCGCACCGGCACCCGGATCCGCTGGTGGCACGTCGGGCAGGGGAACGACACCCGCGGCGGGGAACACGCCTCGAAGACGTAACCGCCCGCGTCGGCCGCACCGGCCGGGAAGGGCGTGCGCTCCGGATGCGCCCGCGCGTACCGCCGGTCCAGCGCGTACCGCTGCCGCCCCGCCCACCCCCCGGCCACCAGCGGCGGCCGCAGCGCGTCCCGGCGGGCGGTCTCCCGTCCCCGCGCATACGCCCGGTACGCCTGCGGACTGGTGAACCACACCGCCGGATCCTCGCCGAACAGCTCCGCCCGCTTGGCCAGCACGTACCCGAACTCCTCCGGCGTCAGATACCCCAGCTTCTGCGAGGTCAGCTCGTCCTGCCGGAACGCGTCCAGCAGCAGCCAGCCCACCCCCAGGTACGCCGCCGCCGTGTCGGTGAGGATCTCGTTCTCCCGCTCCCCGGGGAAGGACAGCCCCAGCCGGTGCAGGAAGACGTGCGTCACTTCGTGCGCCAGCGCCGCCCCGATGTCCCGGCGGTGGCCCCGGAACCGCGAGTTCAGCTCCACGAAGTACTCCGGGCCCGCCGCCAGCTCCACGTTCGCCGCGTGCGCCATGTCCCGGAAACCCACCACCAGCCGCGCGTCCGGCAGCCGCAGGCACCCCACCAGCACCCGCGCCACCCGCTGCGCGCCGGTGTACAGCTCGTCGGCGTCGGCGAAGGCCACCTCGCCCGCGGCGACACTGGTGGAGAAGGTGCGCACCGTGTCGCACGACAGCCGCCGGTACAGCGCGGTGATCGACGCCCGCACCACCGGCAGGTGCGGAAAACCGTGCTCGACGGGATCCCACCCGTGACCGGGACCACCACCGCGTACCGCCATGCGCCCGCCCACTTCCTCCCGGGAATCCCGTGGGTGCCGCCACCGCCTCCTGCCACTGTACGGCGGGGGACGGCGCCCACGGGGGGCGGCGGACCGGGTGGCCGGGACGGCATAGAGTCGGTGGCCATGAACAACAGCGAGATCGATCCCGCGGTCCAGACCGAGCTCACCCGGCTGCGCGAGAGCATCGACAACATCGACGCGGCCGTGGTCCACATGCTCGCCGAGCGCTTCAAGTGCACCCAGCAGGTCGGCCGCCTCAAGGCCGAGCACGACCTGCCCCCCGCCGATCCCGCCCGCGAGGCACGCCAGATCGCCCGGCTGCGCACCCTCGCCGAGAGCGCCAGACTCGACCCGGGCTTCGCCGAGAAACTCCTCAACTTCATCATCGCCGAGGTGATCCGCCACCACGAGACGATCGCCCGCTCCTGAACCACGGGCCCCCGGGCCCCGGGGGCGGGCACGCCGGGGAACACCCCCGGTGCGCGTCCACGGAGGTGTACGGCAGCATGAACGCCATGCCCGCACTCACCCGCGACGAAGCCCGCAGCCGAGCCCGGTTCCTCGACGTCCGGCAGTACACGATCGACCTCGACCTCACCCGTGGCGAGGAGGTCTTCGGCTCCACCACCACCGTCCGCTTCACCACTCGCGAAGCCGGCGACACCTTCGTCGAGCTGCGGCCCCGCACCCTCCACCGGGCCGTCCTCGACGGACACGACCTCGACACCGCCGCCCTCGCCGACGGCCGTCTGCCGCTGACCGGACTGGCCGCGGGCGAACACGAACTGCGCGTCGAGGCCGACATGCCCTACTCCCGCACCGGCGAGGGCATGCACCGCTTCACCGACCCCGCCGACGGCCGCACCTACCTCTACACCATGTGCTGCGAGACCGAAGCCTCCCTCGTCTTCGCCGCCTTCGACCAGCCCGACCTCAAGGCCGTCCTCGCCGTCACCGTTACCGCGCCCGAGGAGTGGACCGTCCTCGGCAACGGCATCGCCCGGCGCGTCGAGGACGAACCCGGCCGCTGGGAGTGCGCCCCCACCCCGCCGCTGAGCACCTACCTCATGGCGCTGGCCGCCGGCCCCTGGCACTCGGTGCGCACCCGGCACGCCGACCTCCCCTTCGGCCTGCACGTACGGCAGTCCCTCGCCGCCCACCTCGACGCGGACGCCGCCGAACTGCTCGACATCACCCGCCGCTGCTTCGACCGCTACCACGAGATCTTCGACGAGCCCTACCCCTTCGACTCCTACGACCAGGTGTTCGCCCCCGAGTTCAACTCCGGAGCCATGGAGAACCCCGGACTGGTCGTCCTCCGCGACGAGTTCGTCTACCGCTCCGCCGTCACCGACACCGAACGCCAGACCCGCGGCATGGTCATCGCCCACGAGATGGCCCACATGTGGTTCGGCGACCTGGTCACCCTGCGCTGGTGGGACGACATCTGGCTCAACGAGTCCTTCGCCGAGTACATGGGCTACCAGGTCCTCGCCGAGGCCACCCGCTTCACCGACACCTGGACCGACTTCGCGGCCAACCGCAAGTCCTGGGGCTACGACAGCGACCAGCGCCCCTCCACCCACCCCGTCGCCCCCGCGGCCGAGGCCGTGCCCGACACCGCCGCCGCCCGGCTCAACTTCGACGGCATCTCCTACGCCAAGGGCGCCTCGGCCCTGCGCCAACTGGTCGCCTGGCTCGGCGAGAAGGCCTTCCTCGCCGGCATCAACGACCACTTCGCCCGCCACCGCTTCGGCAACGCCACCCTGGAGGACTTCCTCGACTCCCTCGCCCGCGCCTCCGGCCGCGCCGTCCACACCTGGGCCGGACACTGGCTGCGCACCACCGGCGTCGACACCCTCACCCCGCGCGTCACCGACACGGCGGACGGCCCGCGCCTGGAGATCACCCACTCCGGCGGCCGCCCCCACCGCATCGCCGTCGGCCTGTACGACCGGGCCGGCACAGCGGGCGCCGGGGAGGGCCTGGTGCTGCGCGAGCGCCTGGAGACCGAGCTGGCCGCCGACGAGGAGCACCACGTCCTGCCCCTGCCCGGCTTCCGCCCCGACCTGATCCTGGTCAACGACCGCGATCTGACCTACGCCAAGATCCGCCTGGACGACGGCTCCCGGGAGACCGCGCGGAGCGCCCTGTCCGGCCTGCCCGACCCGCTGGCGCGCGCCACCGTCTGGAACGCCGTCCGCGACATGGTCCGCGACGGCGAACTGCCGCCCGCCGAGTACCTGGAAACCGCCCGCAGCCAGCTGCCGGGGGAGACCGACACCGCCGTCGTCGGCGGGGTCCTGCGCTTCGCCCGCCAGACGGTCGCCGACCGCCTCCTGCCGCCGGAGATGCGCACCGCCGCGCTGGAGACCCTCACCGGTATCGCCTGCACCCTCCTGGAGAACACCCCGGACGACGGACTGCGGCTGACCGCCGTACGCACCCTCGTCGACAGCGCCACCGACCCCGGCGAGGCACGCCGGTGGTGGACCGAGGGCACCCTCCCCGGCGGCATCCCCCTCGACCACGAGCTGCGCTGGCGGCTGCTGCACCGCCTCGCCGTCCTCGACGCCGCCGACCCCGGCGACATCGACGCCGCCCTCGCCGCCGACCCCGGCGCCACTGGCACCGAGAGCGCCGCCCGCTGCCGCGCCGCCCTGCCGGACCCCGAGGCCAAGGCCGCCGCCTGGCAGGCCCTGCTCGACCCGGCCGACACCCTCTCCAACTACCTGTTCGCCGCCACCCTCCAGGGCTTCTGGCACCCCGAACAGCGCGAGATCCTGAGCGACTACGTTCCCCGCTACTTCGAGCAGGCCCCCACCCTCACCGCCCGCCGAGGCCCCGCCATCGCCGACTCCCTGGTCCGGTACGGCTTCCCCCGCCCCTTCACCGACCCCGGCACCCTGGCGGCGGGGGAGCGCTGCCTGGACCACCCCGACCTGCTCCCCGCCCTGCGCCGCCCCCTGGCCGACGAACTCGACGACCTGGCCCGCTACCTGCGCGTGCGCGGGGCGCACTGACGCGCCGGGTGCCGGGCCCCGTGGGCGGGGCCCGGCACCCCGGGCCACTCATCTCTCGTCGGCGCACGGATCGTTCTTCAGGAACTCCTCGCGGTACGCGGTGATGAGTTTCTCCATGGCCTTTTCGTCAGCAGAGTTTTCATCCGCCTTGGCCGCGAGAAACAGGTCTCGGTCCCCCCCCTGCTCAGTACATCGAACAGTGGCCACCGCGCCATTATCCGAGTAAACGTAGGATTTGTCTTCGGATTCGTGCTCCGGCTTCACATAGGCATGCCTGACAGCGAAGCGCCGTGTGGACCAGCCAGGCTCCCAACTGTCCCGGGAGATCCGGAAGACATCCTCGCCGTCTACCGATATATCGCAGGACCAGATGATGAGACTGTTCTCTTCTTCCTGGTGGATCCGCTTTCCCGGTGGCATGAAGGGCTCGGTCAGGTCGGTGTCGATATTCACGCCGCACAGGGACTCCGGTATGGAGTACTCCCTTTTCTCCTCCTCTCCTTCTGTGCAGCCGGTCAGCGCCAGGAGCAGAACGGTCGCCAACGAGGCGAGTGTATTTCTCGACCTGGAGTGCCCCGCCCTCATGACGCGTCTCCGGAGGCTTCCCACATCGACCCCTCACCGTAACTGTTGCCCGCCTGGGTGCTTGCCGTCTCTCTGATGTCCAAGGCAGTATCGGAATTGATGTCGGAGCGATTGAGAAGCGCACGTCTGACGATTTCTTCGGTCGCATCGACGGTGGCTTGCCGTGCCCTGCTGTAGTCGCGGCTGCCCTCTTCCTCTCCTGCGGTCACGACATCCTTCTCGACGCTCTTCACCACACTTTCGGTGATGTCTTCGGCTACCCAGTTGATCACCTCACCCACTACCGGGACCCGTGGCGGAATGGCCGAGGTGCCCAGTTCGACGACACGATTGGCCCACTTGCCCTTGTCAGCCGCAGCCTCGTTGAAGTCTTTGGCTGATGCCGCGTGATAGTCGAGGACGGCATCCGCCCGAGCCTCGCTCATGATGCCGGCAATCAGAGCGCCGGGGGCGACGGAATTGCTGACTCTCTGCTCCAGAGAAACCGTTGACTGGCTCTCTCCATTGACGACCTCATCCACCAACAGGCTCGTATAAGCCTGCTGCGCGGTGGTGATGGAAGCGTATGCGTCCGGGTCCTGGCCCACTTCGGCGAGGAATCGCTGAACCTGGCCGGAATCGGCGAAGACTGCGGCCTCGCCGGGGACCGGGAAACGCCCCGAGGACACGTCACCCCCGTACATCACCCGCTGGAAGTCCCCCATGTAATCGGCGGTGATGTTGCCGAGGCTGTCTCGCAGGGCGTGGAGGGGCCCTGTCTTCAGGTCCTCCGCCTCCCCGTTCTCGTTGTGGCGGATCAACTCGGGATGGTCGCCGAAGTACGACACCAGACGCTCGGTGAGTTCCGCGCCCTTCCGCGTGTGCTCGACCGGGGCAGTCGACTGACTGTCATACGCGCGCCCGGTGGTCGCGGCCTCCAGCGCGTGGCCGAGGGCGTTGGGCCCGTGGTTGAAGGCGTCCTCCGCGCCGTCCGTGCCGGGCGGTGCCAGGGTGTCCGGCGGCCACTCGAAGTCTTCCTTGGTGAACTCGTCCAGGTACTTGTAGTCCAGCCTCGCATCCTTGTCGACGGTGCCGTTCTCCCGGTACACCGTCGGCTCGCCCGTGAAGAACCTCTCCGACGCCTCCGGACTGTGTCCCAATGCCTCCAGCACGCTCGTCAGCGGGGCGTAGCCCGCACCGTTCTTCCCGGAGGGGTTGAAGCCGTAGTCGGGGTCACCCATGCCGGTCGGCTTGGTCGACATGAACCGCATGGGTTCCTCGTGGTGGAGCTGGGTGATGTGCTCAGCGATCGGGGTGAGGAAGTCCGCGTCGTAGTTGCCGTGGCGGAGCATTCCGCCGAGGAGCTGGTAACCGTAGTACTCTCGGCCGAACGCCCCCTGCTCCAACTCGATCTGCCGGGTGCCGAGTTCGCGGAACTTCTCACCCCAACTGGCCGGGAGACGGCTCTTGTTGTCCGGGTCGGTGGCCGTGGCCAGCGCGACACCCATGTTGCGCTGGAAATCCTTCGCCAGCGCCAGCCGCTCCTTGTCGTCTCCCAGGGTGCCGTCGAGCGACATCCGGCCGTAGAACCTCAGCGCCTGCTCCGGTCCGCCCAGCCCCTTGTAGAACGTGGTGGAGAACTCAGGGTCCTTCGAGTTGAACGACATCAGGGTGTTGAACTCGGCGTACTGCTGCTTGTTCATACCGGGGCCGAGGGCCGCCAGCTCAAGAGCCCGCTCGGCCTGAGCGTCGTCCAGCGAGGAGTACTTCGCATGGCCGAAGTTGTGGGTGTCGCCACCGTGGCTTTTCTTCAGTGCCCGGGCTGCCGAGTCGTCGATCTCCTCCGCCCGTGCGATCAGCTTGTTGATCCGGTCTTCCAGACCTTTCCGAGCTTCCCGCTGCTGTTCGGTGGGGTCGCCGTTGTCCGGTGCGTGCTCAATGACGCACCACACGGTACCGTCGCCCTTGTCCTGTACCCGGATGCCCTGCTTTCCGCCGTCCGTCACCGCGGTCTTCAGTTCGGACTGGACGGCCTTCAGGTCGGTGTGCGCGTCCTTGAGGACGTTCTTGATGCTCTTCGCCTGAGCGGCCGCGTCGTCGAACTCCTTGACGGTCTTCTTGACGAAAGGCTTGGTGACCCCGGCGTTCTCACCTCTCCACTCGGTCTTCTCAGACTTGGCCAGCATGCCGGAGCGGGCGTCCTCCGCCAGCTTCTCCAGCTTGGCGACCATCGACCCCCAGTCCGCGGCCGCCGAGGCCAGTTCCGACAGGGAGACGCCGTACAGATCGCTGTAGGTCAGTTTGGGTATGGCGCTGCTCCTGGCCCTCCGCCCGTCACTTGTAGAATTTCTCGATCTCGGACACCGCCATGGCCGCGCCGTTGCGGTGCCTCATCTGGGCCTCGATCCTTTTGTCCTCCTTGGTGTAGGAGTTCGCGCTGTAGTCGAGGTGGTTGGAGATGTGCGCACAGGACTGCAGCAGCGTCTTGAGCTGTGACTCCCACATACCGACAGTGGTGCCGAGTTCCCCGCCCAGGGTGAAGTTGTTCGTCCGGAGCACGGAGGCCGCGGTACCGCTGGACTCGCGTGCGGTGTCACCGTCCTTCCGCAGCCGGCCGAACAGTTCGAACGCCTCGTGCCCGATCGCTCCCAACTCGTCCTGGACGACCGTCAGATCCGATGTCCCGCCGCCCCCGCCGGGGTCGGCGTTGTTCAACCGCATCCGGTTGCTGTCCTGGGCCGAGGCCTTGGCCACGAGGGCGGCCCACTCCTCGTCGAACGACATGAACCCTCCCGTGCCGCCGGAGTCCGTCACCGGCAGTAGCCCGAAGTTAACAGTTCGGCGGCGGCATACACGCATCGGTTCCAGGGCGCGGACTCTCCTCTCCTTAACACCGCGAACAAGCCGGACAAGGGCAAATATGCATACGGTGGGGCGCCCCGACTGTGTCTGCTGCCCGTCAGTGCCGGGGAGAGTGCCTCCGGGGTGCCGGGCCGGTCTCGTCGTTCCCCCGGAATACGCCTCCGGCATGTTTCTCCGGCAAGGCGAAGCGCTCATTCGAGCGGCCTGCCGCCCACTTTGCGATTTGTTGACGCTCCAGCGGACAACGGCTGTTGAACAGTGGGTATCCCATAACTCGTTACCCGCAGGTAAGTCATAGGGTCGGCCTTATGCGCCGCGCGAAAATCGTCTGCACACTCGGACCGGCCACCGACTCGTACGAGCAGATCAAGACGCTCGTGGAAGCCGGCATGGACGTGGCCCGGCTCAACCTCAGCCACGGCAGCCATACCGAGCACGAGGAGCGCTACCGCCGGGTGCGCAGGGCGTCCGAGGCCACCGGCCGCAGCGTCGGCATCCTCGCCGATCTCCAGGGGCCGAAGATCCGGCTCGGCCGGTTCCGCGAGGGCCCCGTACTCCTCGAACGCGGCGACGAGTTCACCATCACCACCGAGAACGTCGAGGGCGACCGCGAGCAGTGCGGCACCACCTACGAGGGCCTGGCCGAGGACATCGGGCCCGGGGAGGCCATCCTCGTCGACGACGGCCGGGTCGCGCTGCGGGTCACCGCCGTGGACGGCCCCCGCGTCCGCACCCTGGTCACCGAGGGCGGCATGGTCTCCGACCACAAGGGCCTCAACCTCCCCGGCGTCGCCGTCTCCGTGCCCGCCCTGTCCGACAAGGACATCGAGGACCTGCGCTGGGCCCTGCGCACGGGCGTGGACGTCATAGCCCTCTCCTTCGTCCGCAGCGGACGCGACGTAGCCGACGTCCACCGGGTGATGAAGGAGGAGGGGCGGCACCTCCCCGTCATAGCCAAGATCGAGAAGCCCCAGGCGGTGGAGAACCTCGACGAGATCGTCGCCGCGTTCGACGGATTGATGGTCGCCCGCGGCGACCTCGGCGTCGAAATGCCCCTGCAGACCGTCCCGCTGGTGCAGAAGCGCGCCGTCAAGCTCGCGCGGCGCAACGCCAAACCGGTCATCGTCGCCACCCAGATGCTCGACTCGATGATCGACTCCTCCCGTCCCACCCGCGCCGAGGCGTCCGACGTGGCCAACGCCGTCATGGACGGCACCGACGCCGTGATGCTCTCCGGCGAGACCAGCGTCGGCAAGTACCCGATCGAGACGGTCAAGACCATGGGCCGGATCGTCGCCGCCGCCGAGGAGGACATGCTCGCCAAGGGCCTGCCCCCGCTGAGCCAGAGCCACAAGCCCCGCACCCAGGGCGGCGCGGTGGCCCGCGCGGCGGCCGAGCTGGGCGACTTCCTCGGCGCCAAGTTCCTCG
The DNA here is from genome assembly GCF_002794255.1 of Streptomyces carminius. Lineage (GTDB taxonomy): Bacteria > Actinomycetota > Actinomycetes > Streptomycetales > Streptomycetaceae > Streptomyces > Streptomyces carminius. The sequence continues at coordinate 181,603 of NZ_PGGW01000019.1, read as the reverse complement.
TCGCCTTCACCCAGTCCGGCGACACCGTACGGCGGCTGTCCCGCTACCGCTCACCGGTCCCCGTCCTCGCCTTCACCCCCGACCCGGCCACCCGCGCCCAGCTCAACCTCACCTGGGGAGTGGAGACCTTCCTCGGTCCCATGGTCGAGAGCACCGACGAGATGGTGGAGCAGGTGGACGAACTGCTGCTGCGGATCGGCCGCTGTCAGGAGGGGGACAAGGTGATCATCACCGCGGGCTCGCCGCCCGGGACACCCGGCACCTCCAACATGGTGCGCGTCCACCACATCGGCGAGGCGCACACCCTCCGCTGACCCCGCCGAACCGCCCGCCCGGCCCGGGCAGGGCCTCCTGGACCGGAGCCCGGTCACCGTCTCGCGCCACCGGTGACCGGGCTCCCCGCCGCCGCCCGCCACCCGCCGGCGACCACGGCTGTGCGGCGGGCTCAGTGCTTCGGCCCGATGTGCTCGTCCATCAGCGCCACGGACGCCCGCCGGGCGACGGAGACGTTGTACGCCCCGGCGGGGCGGCGCACCGCCTTCCACTCCACTCCGACGCGGTCCAGGGTCTCGCAGTAGAGCCGGACGATGTCCCCGGAGGTGTTGGTGAAGAAGTACCTCGGGTATTCGTAGCGTTTCCGCTCGCCCGCCACCAGGCGCGTGGTCCAGTTGGTGATCCGGCAGCCGTCGGAGTGGACGAGTCCCCGGAGCAGTTCCCAGGAGTGCCGGTTGACGACCTTTCGCTGCCAGGGGGCGAGGGCGATGCGCCGCTCGTGCTTCCGGCCCGGACCGTGCTGGGGGAACAGGCAGAGCCAGTGGTGGCCGTAGGAGATGACCATGACGCACCCCTCGGCCTGCACGCGGCAGGAACTTCGGTCCGGGAGGACGGCCGTGATCGCCTCCGCGCACTCGGTGATCAGCCCGGGCCAGGTGTTCGCGCAGGCGATCCGCAGATAGTGGCCGCCGCGCCGCGGATGTGAGCTGACACAGCCGTCGCCGAGGTAGAGGCCGAGCAAGATACGCGTAGGCAGGGCCGTTCGGCGGCAGGGACGGCTCGGGCGCACAACGGAAGCAGTCGGCCTCACGGGAAACGCGGGGGAGGGGCTCAAGCCGGGTCTGCCAGGAGCGAATGGCGAAACGGGATATTCCGGTCTGCTTGCTGACGGAGTTGAGACTGCGGCCCTGCTCGACGAGTGCAAGTGCACGCCTGCGAGTGCGGAGGTCGTACATGCTCGCGATTCTGAGAGCGTGACCGTCGCTGTGTGGCGAATCTTGGGGCTGGTCACCTCAAAGAGTGAAGATCCCCAACCAAGGCATTTCTTGGAAATGAAGGCAATGTGCCCCGGGTGGGATTCGAACCCACGCTGTCGGTGGTTTGAGCACCGTGTCTCTTCCGCTGGACTACCGGGGCTTCCTTCGAAATGAAGGCTAGCGGATGACCGCAGTATCTCAAACATACAGGAGCTAGGTAGGCTCATGTGGTCCACCTGGCCGGAACACGAGGAGCCCAGTGAGCACCGCGGACACCCCCGAGCCCGTCACCACCCCCGAGCCCGTCACCACCCCCGCCCCCGCCGACGGCGGTGACGCCGTCGAGCGGGCGCATGTGCCGCCGCAGACGACACGTGTCGTCATCGCCGAGGACGAGGCGCTGATCCGTCTGGATCTCAAGGAGATGCTGGAGGAGGAGGGCTACAGCGTCGTAGGGGAGGCCGGGGACGGTCAGACGGCCGTGGAACTGGCCCGGGAGCACCGGCCGGACCTGGTGATCCTGGACGTGAAGATGCCCGTGCTCGACGGCATCTCGGCCGCCGAGCAGATCGCCGGGGAGTCCATCGCCCCGGTGCTGATGCTGACCGCCTTCTCGCAGCGCGAGCTGGTGGAGCGGGCCCGGGACGCCGGGGCGATGGCGTATCTGGTGAAGCCGTTCAGCAAGAGCGACGTCGTGCCGGCGATCGAGATGGCGGTGTCGCGGTTCAACGAGCTGCGGGTGCTGGCGGAGGAGGTCGCGGACCTCTCGCAGCGGCTGGAGACGCGGAAGCTGGTGGACCGGGCCAAGGGGCTGCTGCAGACGCAGTACGGGCTGTCCGAGCCGGCCGCCTTCCGGTGGATCCAGAAGACCTCGATGGACCGCCGGATGTCCATGCGGCAGGTGGCGGAGGCCGTCATCGAGGACGCGGAGGAGAAGAAGCGGGAGAAGAGCGGGCAGTAGCGGCGGGCGCTGTTCTCCCGGGTTCTCCTGGGTTCTCCCGGCGTTTTCCGGGGAGGACTCCCCGGATTTCCGGTGTTTTCCGGACGCGCCGCGGTGTTCCGTCGCGCGGTGTGCCGGGTGCTCCGTGCGGTGCCCGTCCGGCAGGGGGCGGGCCGCGGGGCGGAGGTGCCGGATGCCCGGCCCGCGGGGCGTTGCCTTGGCGGAGCGCAAAGGCGCGGCCGGGGCGGTGCGACGGTGCCGTGCCGGTGGTGAGCTGTGGGTGCGGGGGTGGGCGGACCGGGTGGGCCGGTGTGCGGTTCGTGTGCGGCGGCAAGCGCGGCGGGCCGGTGGCGGGGAGGTGCCGGGCGCCGGGGGTGCGGGCGGGTCCGGCTTCTGCCGGACTCCCCGTTTCCGTCCGCTCTTCGGTAAGGACTGTTCTGTTTCCGGCGCATGGCAGAGGTCACAGGGAGATCACATCTGTCGCTCTGCCCTATCTGGTCAGCTTCTCGGGCAATAGATTCCGGGCCACGCCGCATGTATGTGCGGACTGCGACGCCGGAGGGTTCGGCGGTCGTCGTGATCTGAGCTGGCTCAGGGGGTACCACGTGCTCAACAAGACCATCGTCAAGCTGGCCATTCCGATGGCCGTCGGCGCGCTTGCGCTCACGGGATGCGGAGGGGACAGCGGCAGCGGCGGCGACGTCTACAAGATCGCTTTCCAGGGCCCGCTCTCCGGCGACAACGTCCAGCTCGGCCAGAACATGGAGAACGGCATCAAGCTCGCCATCGACCAGGCGAACGCCTCGGACGAGCTGGACTTCGAGATCGAGTACCTGCCGGTGGACGACCAGGGCCTGCCGGACAAGGCGACGACCGCCGCGCAGAAGGCGATCGACGACACCGACGTGGTCGCGGTGATCGGTCCGGCGTTCTCCGGCCCGGCGGACACCGCCGCCGAGGTGTACGGGGCGGTCGGGCTGGCGGCGGTGTCGTCGTCGGCGACGCGCCCGGACCTGACGACCAAGGGCTACGAGACGTTCCTGCGGGCGGTGCCGAACGACAGCGCCCAGGGCGCCGGCATGGCGAAGTTCCTGGCCGGCAAGGTCGGCGCCAAGAAGGTCGTGGTGGTCGACGACAAGACCGACTACGGCATCGGGCTGGCGGACGTCGCCGAGAAGGACCTGAAGGCCGCCGGTGTCAGCGTGGTGCGCCAGAGCGTCCCGCAGAAGACCCCGGACTACAGCGCCGCGGCGAAGAACGTTCTCAAGAACAGCCCGGACGCCCTGGTCTACGCGGGTTACTACCAGGACGCGGGTCCGTTCGCGACGAAGCTCAAGGAGGCGGGTTTCGACGGGGTCGCGATGTCGGGCGACGGCACCAACGACGCGCAGTTCATCGAGCTGGCCGGCGATGCCTCGGACGGCTGGTACCTGACCTGCCCGTGCACGGACGCCACCAAGGAGGACGCGACGAAGAAGTTCGCCGCGGACTACGAGAAGGAGTTCAAGCAGGCTCCGGGCACGTACTCGGCCGAGTCGTACGACGTCGCCAACATGATCGTCGAGGAGATCGAGAAGCTCCACGCGGAGGGCGGCGTCGAGCGCGAGGCGCTGATGGAGGCCCTGCGCGGGGTGAAGTACAAGGGACTGACGAAGGAGTTCTCCTTCGACGACAAGGGCGAGTTCACCAACCAGACCATCTACATGTACCAGGTCAAGGGTGACGCCATCGAGTACCAGGGCAACATCGACGAGCTGGCGGGCTGAGGTCCCGGCCGGCGCTTGTGTCCGGGCGGCGCGGCGGGGTCCGGGGGACCGGTCCCGCCGCGCCGCCCGGTGTGACACCCCGGCGGGCGTTCCTCCCCCTCCTGCTGCCCCTGCCCTGGTCCCCGGGGTCCGGGCGCCGCGTCCGCCGCCTTCCTCCCGACGCCGCCTGTCCGGTGCCGAACGCACGGCACGGCGGCACATTCCCACAAGGAAGACAGTTCGATGTCCCTCAGTGAGTTCTGGGACTTTCTCGTCCTAGGGGTGGTGCTCGGCAGTCTCTACGCCGTCATCGCCATCGGTTACACGCTGGTCTACGGCGTGCTGCAGCTTCTGAACTTCGCGCACAGCGAGGTCTTCATGTTCGGTGGTTACGGGGGCCTGCTGGCCCTGACCGCCCTGATACCGGAGACGACTCCCACCGGGCTGGGCTCCGTCGGCTATGTCGCGGTCGGCATGCTGGCGGGGGCCGCGCTGGGCGGCGCGGTCGCGTTCGGGCTGGAGAGAGTGGCCTACCGGCCGCTGCGCAGACACCACGCGCCCCGGCTGGTGTTCCTGATCACCGCGATCGGTGCCTCGTTCTTCCTGTACAACCTGGCGGGCAAGCTGTTCGGCCGCAATCCGCTGCCGATGCCGTCGATGTACGAGAACAGGCGGGTGGTGTCGGTCTTCGGCGCGGAGCTGACCATCACACAGCTGCTGATCCTGGGGTCGGCGGTGGCGATGATGCTCGGTCTGGACTACGTGGTGAACCGCACGAAGATGGGTTCGGGCATCCGCGCGGTGGCGCAGGACCCGGAGGTCGCGTCGCTGATGGGTGTGGACATCGACAAGGTGGTGTCCCGGACGTTCGTGCTCGGCGGTCTGCTGGGCGGCGCGGCCGGCTTCCTGTTCGGCGCGAACAGCCAGGTCTGGTACACGATGGGCTTCCTGCCGGGTATCACGGCCTTCGCCGCGGCGGTGCTGGGCGGTATCGGCAATGTGCGCGGCGCGATGCTCGGCGGTCTGCTGCTGGGCGTGGTGGAGACCATGACGGTGGGTCTGTGGGGCGACGACTGGCGTTATGTCGGGGCCTTCGTGGTGCTGGTGCTGGTGCTGATGGTCCGTCCGACCGGCATTCTCGGTGAGCGTCTGGGGAGGACGGCATGAGCATGAAGACCTCGACCTCGGCGCGGCCCCCGGAGTCCGCGCCGTCGGCGGCCGCCCGGCTGCGGCGGACGCGCTGGTACCAGGAGCCGCGCTGGCGGCGGCTGGGCGCGCTGCTGGCGGTCGCGGTGACCCTCACCCTGGTGACCGGTGAGGAGGGCACCACCCGGGACCTGTTCTTCGCGCTGCGCGAGGACTTCACCGGGCCCGCGCTGTGGATCTGGGTGGCGGTCGCGGTGGCCGTGTGGGCGGCGCGCGAGTTCCTCGCCGAGCAGACGAGCGGCGCGGTGCGGTGGACCAGGCGGACGGCGTCGGGCCCGCTCGGCGAGGCGCGGCGCCGCTGGGAGACGGACCGCCGGGTGCGTGCGGGGGTGCTGACGGCGCTGCTGGCGCTGGTGGTGTTCGGGCCGCTGGGGGTGGAGCGGTACTGGCAGCAGGTGCTGGTGGACCAGATCGCCATCTTCGTGCTGCTGGCGATCGGCCTGAACGTGGTGATCGGCTGGGCGGGGCTGCTGGACCTGGGCTTCATCGCGTTCTTCGCCATCGGCGCGTACAGCGCGGCGTACTGGACGGGCTCGCTGCCGGTCCAGCCGCCGGTGGCGCTGAACAACTTCCTGGTGCTGCCGATCGCGGTGGTGACCTGTCTGGTGGCGGGGGTGATCCTGGGCGCGCCGACGCTGCGGCTGCGCGGTGACTACCTGGCGATCGTGACGCTCGGTTTCCACGAGATCGTCTATCTGCTGGCGAAGAACGCCGAGGGCGTCACGGAGGGCGCGCGCGGTGTCAAGGTCGAGCGGTTCAGCGTCGACCTGGGTTTCTTCTCCTACGAGTGGAAGCTGGACCCGATGCCGTACTACTGGCTGCTGATCGGGTTCACGGTGCTGGCCATCTTCCTGTTCCTGCGGCTGGAGCACTCCAAGGTGGGCAGGGCCTGGACCGCGGTCCGCGAGGACGAGGTGGCCGCGGCGGCGACGGGCGTGAACACGGTGCGGTACAAGCTGATGGCGTTCGCCATCGGCGCGTCGACCTCCGGTGTGGCGGGTGTGGCGTACGCGAGCAAGGCGGGCTACTTCAACCCGGAGAACTTCGCGATCCTGCTGTCGATCCTGGTGCTGGCGTATGTCATCTTCGGCGGCATGGGCTCGATCCCGGGCGTGCTGTTCGGCGCCGCGTTCCTGGTGTGGCTGCCGGAGGCACTGCGGGACTGGGTGGATCCCAAGGACCGCTACATGTACCTGGGCGCCCTGCTCGTCATCATGATGATCTACCGGCCGCAGGGCGTGTGGCCCTCCCGCCGCCGCAAGCGTGAGCTTTCGATGGCGGAGGCGGGGATCGGCGGAGCGGACGCGACCGGCCCGGCGGAAGGCAGGCGGCAGTGAGCACCGAGGTGAGGAAGACGGACCGGGGGCCGGCGGGAGCGGCCGCGGACGCCGACGGCACCGTGCTGGAGGCGTCGGGTGTGACGCTGCGGTTCGGCGGTCTGACCAGCCTGGACGACATCGGGCTGCGGATGCGGCGCGGTGAGGTGCTGGCGGTCATCGGGCCCAACGGCGCGGGCAAGACCTCGCTGTTCAACTCGCTGACCGGTGCGTACGTACCGCAGGAGGGAAGGATCGTCTTCCGGCCGCGGGCCGGCGGGGAGCACTCCCTGCTGGGGCGCAAACCGCATGTGGTGAGCCGGCTGGGTCTGGCGCGCACCTTCCAGAACATCCGGCTGTTCGGCGCGCTGACGGCGCTGGAGAACGTCAAGATCGCGGCGGAGACGCGGCTGACGGCCGGTCCGGTGTCGGTGATGCTGGGGCTGCCGAACGCGCGGCGGGCGGAACGTGCCAGTGACCGCAGGGCGCACGAGGTGCTGTCGTTCGTCGGGCTGCTCGACCGGATCAACGAGCTGGCCGGGTCGCTGAGCTACGGCGACCAGCGGCGGCTGGAGATCGCGCGGGCGCTGGCGACCGACCCGGAGGTGCTGCTGCTGGACGAGCCGGCGGCGGGCACCAACCCGACGGAGAAGCTGGAGCTGGAGGAGCTGATCCGGCGGATCAACACCGAGCTGGGCGTGAGCGTGCTGCTGATCGAGCACGACATGCGGCTGGTGATGTCGGTGGCGGACCGGGTGATGGTGCTCAACTTCGGCAGGAGGATCGCCGAGGGGTCCCCGTCCGAGGTCCAGCGGGACCCGGCGGTGATCGAGGCGTATCTGGGCGCGGCGGCCGAGGACGAGAAGGCCGCGGTCGCGGAGGTGGTGGCGGAGGCGGAGGCCGGTCACGGCACCGGCGCCGACGACGGCACCGGGACCGGTGGGTCCGGGGAGCGGGCACGGGACGGCGAGGAGCGCGAATGAGCGGCGGCACGCAGCTGAAGAAGGAGACCGGGCGCGGCGAGCCGACCTCTCCGGTGGTGCTCGAGCTCCGCGACCTGCATGTGTTCTACGGCGCCATCGAGGCGCTCAAGGGCGTCAATCTGACGGTCCGCCGCGGTGAGGTGGTCGCGCTGCTCGGTGCCAACGGCGCGGGGAAGTCGACCACCCTGCGGACGGCCTCCGGGATGATCACCCCGCGTGAGGGGCAGGTGCTGCTGCACGGGGAGCGGGTCGACGGCATCAAGTCGCACGACCTGGTCCGGTTCGGCATCGGCCACGTCCCCGAGGGACGCCGGGTCTTCCCGCGGATGACGGTGCGGGAGAACCTCCAGATGGGGGCTTACCGGTTCAAGACCGCCGACAAGGAGGTCATGGACCGGGTGTTCACGCTCTTCCCGAGGCTGGGGGAGCGCAGGAGCCAGCTCGGCGGGACGCTCTCCGGCGGTGAGCAGCAGATGCTGGCGATCGGCCGCGCGCTGATGGGCAAGCCGGAGATCCTGCTGCTGGACGAGCCGTCGATGGGTCTGGCGCCGCTGATCGTGCGGCAGATCTTCGACATCCTGCGGGAGATCAACGAGCAGGGCACCACGGTGCTGCTGGTGGAGCAGAACGCCGCGCAGGCGCTCCGGATGGCGGACCGCGGCTATGTGCTGGAGACGGGTTCGGTGGTGATGGAGGGCGAGGCCGCCGGGCTGCTCTCCGATCCCCGGGTGCGGGCGGCGTATCTGGGCGAGGGCGCCGCGTAGCGGCTCCGGCGGTACGGCGGGCGGCACCACCACCGCCCGCCGTACCGCCGTGCGGGCCGGTGGTCCGGTGCCGTCGTCAGCGGTACGCGTCGGCCGGGGCGTCGCGCAGCAGACAGGTGAGCCGGGCGGAGCACACCCGCCGGCCCTGCTCGTCGGTGACGGCGATGTCGTAGGTGGCGGTGGTCCGGCCGCGGTGCAGCGGTACGGCGGTGCCGGTGACGGTGCCGGAGCGCAGTGAGCGGTGGTGGGTGCAGCTGAGGTCCACCCCGACGGCGAGCCTGCCGGGGCCGCCGTGGAGCATGGCGCCGACCGAGCCGAGAGTCTCGGCCAGGACGGCGGAGGCGCCGCCGTGCAGCAGTCCGTAGGGCTGGGTGTTGCCCTCCACGGGGAGGGTGCCGACGACCTTCTCGGGGGAGGCCTCGGTGATCGTCAGGCCCATGCGCTCGCCCAGGTGCCCGGCGGAGAACAGGGCGGGCAGGTCGATGCCGAGTCCGGCCCACCGGTCGAGGATCTCCCGCGGGAAGACGCTGCTGGTCCGCTGCTCGTCCATGGCCGGCTCCGATCGTCGTACGCGGTGCTGGGCGTGTGCTGCACCCGTGCTACACCGTCTTATCAGAGGCCGGCCCGCCGGCGGCCGGGCGGGGGTCCGCGCACGGGGTGAGGCGGATCACCACGGATTTGCTGGCGGGGGTGTTGCTGACGTCGGCGGTGGCGTCGAGGGGGACCAGGACGTTGGTCTCGGGGAAGTAGGCGGCGGCGCAGCCGGGTGCGGTGGGGTAGTGGACGACGCGGAAACCGGGCGCGGTGCGCTCCACGCCGTCGTCCCACTCGCCGGTGAGGTCGGCGTACGACCCGTCGGGCAGGCCGAGGGCGTCGGCGTCGGCGGGGTGGACGAGCACCACGCGGCGGCCTCCGGTGATGCCGCGGTAACGGTCGTCGAGGCCGTAGACCGTGGTGTTGTACTGGTCGTGGGAGCGCAGTGTCTGCAGCAGCAGCCGTCCGGGTGGCAGGCGCGGGTACTGAAGGGGCGCGGCGGTGAAGTTGGCCTTCCCGGTGGCGGTGGGGAAGCGGCGTTCGTCGCGCGGGGCGTGGGGCAGCGTGAAGCCGCCGGGCCGGGCGACGCGGGCGTTGAAGTCCTCGAAGCCGGGGACGACACGGGCGATGCGGTCGCGGATCGCGGCGTAGTCGGCCTCGAACTCCTCCCAGGGCACCGAGTGGTCCGGGCCCAGTACGCGGCGGGCCAGCCGGCAGACCAGGGCGGGCTCGGACAGCAGGTGCCCGCCCGCGGGGGCCAGCCGGCCGCGGGAGGCGTGGACCATGCCCATGGAGTCCTCGACGGTGACGAACTGCTCGCCGGTGGCCTGGACGTCCCGCTCGGTGCGGCCGAGGACGGGCAGGATCAGGGCGCGGGCGCCGGTGACGCAGTGCGAGCGGTTGAGCTTGGTGGACACGTGCACGGTCAGCCGGGCCCGCCGCATCGCTGCCTCGGTCACCGAGGTGTCGGGGGAGGCGGCGACGAAGTTGCCGCCCAGGGCGAAGAACACCTTCGCCCGCCCGTCGCGCAGGGCGCGGACGGCGTTCACCGCGTCCAGGCCGTGCTCGCGCGGCATGGGGACGCCGAACTCCCCCTCCATGGCGTCCAGCAGGGCCGGTGCGGGTTTCTCGACGATGCCCATGGTGCGGTCGCCCTGGACGTTGCTGTGGCCGCGCACCGGGCAGACCCCGGCGCCGGGGCGGCCGACGGCCCCCCGCAGCAGCAGCAGGTTGACGACCTCCCGGATGGTGGGCACGGCGTGCTTGTGCTGGGTCAGGCCCATGGCCCAGCACACCACGGTGCGCTCCGAGGCCAGCACCAGCTCGGCGGCGCGGTCGATGTCGGCCGCCGCCAGGCCGGTGGCACGCAGCACCTCCGCCGGATCGGTGGCGCGGGCGGCCGCGGCGAACTCCTCGTAGCCGTGGGTGTGCTCGCGGACGAACGCCTCGTCGACCCCGCCGTCGGCCTCGATGACCCGGCGGCACAGCTCGCGGAAGAGCGCCTGGTCGCCGCCGAGCCGGATCTGCAGGAACAGGTCGGTGAGCGCCGTGCCGCGGCCGGCCAGGCCGCGCAGGGTCTGCGGGTTGTCGAACCGCTCCAGACCGGCCTCGGGCAGCGGGTTGACGGCGATGATCCGCGCCCCACCCCGTTTGGCCTTCTCCAGCGCGGAGAGCATCCGCGGGTGGTTGGTGCCCGGGTTCTGCCCGGCGACGATGATCAGGTCGGCGCGGTGCAGGTCCTCCAGCAGCACGCTGCCCTTGCCGACGCCGAGGGTCTCGGTCAGGGCCGCGCCGGAGGACTCGTGGCACAGGTTGGAGCAGTCGGGCAGGTTGTTGGTGCCGAAGCAGCGGGCGAAGAGCTGGTAGAGGAAGGCGGCCTCGTTGCTGGTGCGGCCGGAGGTGTAGAAGAGGGCCTCGTCGGGGGAGTCGAGGGCGTCCAGTTCCCCGGCGACGATGTCGAGGGCCCGCTCCCAGCCGACCGGCTCGTAGTGGTCGGCGCCCTCGGCCAGGTACATCGGGTGGGTCAGCCGCCCCTGCCGGCCCAGCCAGTAGCCGGAGCGGCGGGCGAGGTCGGCCACCGGGTGCTCCGCGAAGAAGGCGGGGGTGACGCGCTGGAGGGTGGCCTCCTCGGCGACGGCCTTGGCGCCGTTCTCGCAGAACTCGGCCCGGTGCCGCCGCTCCGGCTCCGGCCAGGCGCAGCCGGGGCAGTCGAAGCCGCCGTCCTGGTTGACGCCGAGCAGGGTCAGCGCGGTGCGCCGCGTGCCCATCTGCCGCTGTGCCGTGCGCAGGGAGTGGGCGACGGCGGGCAGCCCGGCGGCGGAGCGGCGCGGTGCGCCGACCCGGGGGGCGTCCTGGACGGGATCGGTCTCGGGCGGCTTGCGCTTCATGGCCGCCGATCCTGCCACGGGCCGGTGGGGAACGGCACCCGCCCGTGCCTGTCCGCGTGCCGCTCGTGCCTGTCCGCGCGCCGCGCGGCGGATCCCGTCTCCCACCGGTGTGCGGCGGCGCCGTGCGGGTGGTCCGGGGACGGGATTGTCGGTGCTCCATGGCAGGATCGGGGCGTGGCAGACAAAGCATCGACAGCGACCGCGGCACCGACGGCACCGGCAGCGTCACCGGGGAGGCGCCTGCTCCTGCTGGACGGGCACTCCCTCGCCTACCGGGCGTTCTACGCGCTGCCCGAGGAGAACTTCTCCACCACCACGGGACAGCCGACGAACGCCGTCTACGGATTCGCCTCGATGCTGGCGAACACCCTGCGGGACGAGGCACCCACCCACCTGGCGGTCGCCTTCGACGTGTCGCGCACGACCTGGCGCACCGGGGAGTTCGCCGACTACAAGGCGAACCGCGCCAAGACCCCGGACGGTTTCAAGGGGCAGGTCGAGCTGATCGGCCAGCTGCTGGACGCGATGAAGGTGCCGCGGTTCGCGGTGGAGGGCTACGAGGCGGACGACATCATCGCCACCCTGGCCACCCGGGCGGCGGACGAGGGCTTCCAGGTGTCGATCGTCACCGGCGACCGGGATTCCTTCCAGCTCGTCGCCGACGCGGTCACGGTGCTGTACCCCACCCGCGGGGTGTCGGAGCTGACGCGCTTCACCCCTTCGATGGTCGAGGAGAAGTACGGTCTGACGCCGCGGCAGTACCCGGACTTCGCCGCGCTGCGCGGTGACCCGTCGGACAACCTGCCCGGTATCCCCGGTGTGGGGGAGAAGACGGCCGCGAAGTGGATCCGGCAGTTCGGCTCCCTGGCGGAGCTGCTGGAGCGCGCCGACGAGGTCAAGGGCAAGGTCGGGGAGAAGCTGCGCGAGCACCTGGACTCCGTCCGCCTCAACCGGCGGCTGACGGAGCTGGTGTGCGACGTGCCGCTGCCGTCCGCCCCGGCGGATCTGGCGCGGACGCCGTACGACCGCGACGAGCTGGCGACGGTGCTGGATTCCCTGGAGTTCCGCAACACCAACTTCCGCGACCGGCTGTACGCGGTGGACCCGGGGGCGGCCCAGGAGGAGACGGCCCCGGCGGACGGGGTCGAGGTCGACGGGGCGGTGCTGGGCGCCGGCGAGCTGGCGCCCTGGCTGGCGGAGCACGCCGCGCCCGGCGCCGGGCCGCTGGGGATGGCCGCCGTCGACACCTGGGAGCTCGGTGCGGGCGGTGTCACCGAGATCGCCCTGGCCACCGCCGGGGGCCCGGCGGTGTGGTTCGACCCCGCCGGGCTGGACGAGGCCGACGAGAAGGCGTTCGCCGACTGGCTCGCCGACGGCAAGCGGCCGAAGGTCCTGCACGACGCCAAGGCGGCGATGCGGGTCTTCGCGGAGCAGGGCTGGCGGATCGCCGGGGTGGAGACGGACACCGCGCTCGCCGCCTATCTGGTGCAGCCGGGTCGCCGTTCCTTCGCGCTGGACGCGCTGTCGGTGGAGTTCCTGGGCCGGGAGCCGGCCCGGGCCGTCGAGAGCGACGGGCAGCTGGCCTTCGGCATGGACGAGCAGGCCGAGGCGGACGCCCTGATGGGCCGGGCCCGCACCATCCTCGACCTGGGCGGTGCGCTGGCCGGACGGCTGGACCAGGTGGGCGCGGCCGAGCTGCTCAAGGACGTGGAGTTGCCGGTCTCCGAGCTGCTGGCGCGTATGGAGCGGGCCGGGATCGCCGCGGACCGGTCCTGGCTGGAGGACATGGAGCAGCAGTTCGCCGCGGCCGTCCAGCAGGCGGTGCGGGAGGCGCACGCCTCGGTGGGCCGCGAGTTCAACCTCGGTTCGCCCAAGCAGCTGCAGGAGGTGCTCTTCGGCGAGCTGGGCCTGCCGAAGACGAAGCGGACCAAGACGGGGTACACCACGGACGCGGACGCGCTGGCGTGGCTGGCGGGGCAGACCGAGCACGAACTGCCGGTGATCATGCTGCGCCACCGCGAGCAGTCCAGACTGCGCACCACCGTCGAGGGGCTGATCAAGACGATCGCCGCCGACGGCCGTATCCACACCACCTTCAACCAGACGGTCGCCGCGACCGGGCGGCTGTCGTCGACCGACCCGAACCTGCAGAACATCCCGGTGCGCACCGACGAGGGCCGGGCCATCCGCCGGGGCTTCGTGGTCGGCGAGGGCTACGAGGCGCTGCTGACGGCCGACTACAGCCAGATCGAGCTGCGGGTGATGGCCCATCTCTCGGAGGACGAGGGCCTGATCGAGGCGTTCACCTCCGGTGAGGACCTCCACACCACGGCGGCCTCCCAGGTCTTCGGGGTGCCCAAGGACCGGGTGGACCCGGAGATGCGCCGCAAGATCAAGGCCATGTCGTACGGACTCGCCTACGGGCTGTCGGCGTTCGGCCTCTCGCAGCAGCTGGGCATCACGGCCGAGGAGGCGCGCCGGCTGATGGACGCCTACTTCGAGCGCTTCGGCGGGGTCAGCGACTATCTGTACCGGGTGGTGGAGGAGGCGCGGGCCACCGGCTACACCTCCACCATCCTCGGCCGCCGCCGCTATCTGCCCGACCTCAACAGCGACAACCGGCAGCGCCGCGAGATGGCCGAGCGGATGGCGCTCAACGCCCCGATCCAGGGCACCGCCGCGGACATCGTGAAGATCGCGATGCTGAAGGTGGACCGGGCGCTGGCCGGAGCGGAACTGCGCTCGCGGATGCTGCTCCAGGTGCACGACGAGATCGTGCTGGAGGTCGCCCCGGGCGAGCGGGAGCGGGTGGAGGAACTGGTGCGGCGCGAGATGGCCGGGGCGGTCCGGCTGCGGGCGCCGCTGGACGTGTCCGTCGGTTCCGGGGGGAACTGGGAGGAGGCCGCTCACTGAGCGGTTCCGGACCGGGGCCGGCCGCGGAGGACCCTCTGTCCGTCTGTCCGCCCGGTCGCGGTGGGCGGTGGTGAACATCCGGTGGAACGGCGGTGCCCATTGGGGCACGGTGGCGGGATGTGGTGGATCGGGTGCCGAACTTGCCGTAACGTCACGAGCGTTGCCGCACCCGGGGAAGCACGGGGACCCGTGGTGAGGCGGAGCGGCCGGCGGGCGGGGCGCACGGCGAGGAAGCACGGGCGCACGGCAAGCAGGACGTGCCGTTGGCGTGGTGACACGGGACAACGGAACAGCAGCGTGGAGGGGTCTGTCAGATGTCGGCTCGTCTCGGGGGCAGGGTCCGGAGGGGCGTGACCAGCACCGCGGTCGCGGCGGCGGCGATGGCCGCGCTCACCGCTTCGCAGGGGCCCGGTCTGGAGTTGGTCCAGCCCGGCGGCAGGGACAACACCTCCTCCCCGGAGCTGCCCGATCTGCCCGCCGACGGCGACTCCCCGTACCACACGGAGCTTCCGCCGCTGGTCAAGCCGGACAGGCCCGGTGCCTCCAACATCCTGCCGGGGGACCCCGGCGCCGCCGAGGCGGGCATACCCGCCACCGTCCTGGCCGCCTACAAGCAGGCGGAGCGGACGATGAACGTCGAGCGGCCCGGCTGCAACCTGCCCTGGCAACTCCTCGCCGCGATAGGCAAGGTGGAGTCCGGTCAGGCCCGCGGCGGTGCGGTGGACTCCCGGGGCACCACCCTCAGGCCGATCCTGGGTCCCGCCCTCAACGGTGTGGGCTTCGCGCACATCTCCGACACCGACAACGGCGCGCACGACGGCGACACCCGGTACGACCGGGCTGTCGGACCGATGCAGTTCATCCCGTCCACCTGGAAGAGCTGGGGCGCGGACGGCAACGGCGACGGCCGCGAGGACCCCAACAACATCTACGACGCCGCGCTCGCCGCGGGGCGCTACCTGTGTGCCAACGACCGGGACCTGTCCCGGCCGGGCGATCTGGAACAGGCCGTTCTCAGCTACAACCGCTCCCGGGAGTACCTGCGCACGGTGCTGTCCTGGCTGGAGTACTACCGCAAGGGCGTCCACGAGGTGCCCGACGGCGAGGGTGTGCTGCCCGTGACCCCCGGCGCGGGCAACGAGCGCCGGCCCGCCCGGCCGTCCTCCGAGCCGGTCACCGACTCCACCTCCCGCCCGCAGGCCGATCCGGGCGGCCCGGAGCGTGGCGGGGACGAGGACGGCAAGGGCAGGGAGAAGGACAAGGGCACCACCGCGCCCAAGCCAGGAGTCACGGAAGAGGGCAGCGTCGAGCCCGTCAAGCCCAGCAACCCCGTCAAGCCGACCGATCCCGGTACCACTGACCCGGGTGAGCCGACCGATCCCGGTACCACTGACCCGGGTGAGCCGACCGACCCCGGTGAGCCGCCCGTCTGCCCGGTGGAGCCGGAGCCCACGCCCACCGAGCCCGGCGAGCCCTCCGGAACCCCCACTCCCACTCCCACTCCCACTCCCACTCCCACCCCCACCGGGACCGCCGATGAAGGCGAGGACGGCGAGGACGGCGAGGAGGAGTCCGGCGATCCCGAGGAGCCGGAGGAGGACCCCTGCGGCGAAGAGGACGAGGAGGACGGCGAGGACGAGGAGGACGGCGAGGAGGACAGCGACGGCGAGCCGGCCTCCACGCCCACCCCGTCCATCAGCCTGTCCACCTCCGGACGCCCGGACTGACGCACTGACGGGCCACCCCGCGCGTCAGCGGGCCCGGCCCGTTCCGCCGCGTGCCGCGGCCGTCGTACGCCGGGTCGGTTGCGCCGTCGCCGGGTCCTCGGGCCAGGGGTGCCTGGGGTAGCGGCCGCGCAGTTCGGCCCGCACCGAGCGGTAGCCGTCGCGCCAGAACGATGCCAGGTCCGCCGTCACCGCGGCGGGCCGCCCGGCGGGCGACAGGAGGTGCACCAGCAGCGGTACCCGCCCCCCGGCCAGCCGCGGCGCCTCACGCCAGCCGAACAGTTCCTGCAGCTTGACCGCCAGGACCGGCCGCTCACCGCCGTAGTCCACCCGGATCCGTGACCCGGAGGGCACCTCGACCCGTTCCGGTGCCAGTTCCTCCAGCCGGGCGGCCTCACCGGTGGCCCACGGCAGCAGGGCGGTCAGCAGCCGCCCGGCGTCCGCCCGTGCCAGATCGTCCCGGCGCCGGGCGGCTCCCAGCACCGGGCCCAGCCACTCCTCCGCCCGCGCCAGCAGTGCCGCGTCCGACACTTCGGGCCAGGGCTCACCCAGCTCCCGGTGGAGGAAGGCCAGCCGCTGTCGCAGCGAGAGGGCCTCGCGGGTCCAGCGCAGCAGCCCCGGTCCCTCGCTCCGGAGCCCGTCCAGCAGCGCCGTCCGCACCAGCGCGGGGTCCGGCCGCTCCAGTGGTGCGGCGGCCAGTTCGACCGCGCCCAGCCGTGCCACCCGCCGGGCGGTGACATCCCCGGCGCCGCGCCGCGGCGCCGACCACCCGACCTCCTCGTCCTCGGAGTACAGCGCCCCGGCGGCCCGCCGCGCGGTGTCCTCGTCGATCACCGCGGCCAGCCGTATCCGGGCGGAGGCCGAGCCCACCGGCCGGTCCGCGGCGGCGACCGCCAGCCAGGGAACGTCACGCAGCCCGGAGTCGGGGGCGGTCTCCGCCCGGGTCCCGGAGACCATCAGATACGTCCGTTCGCCGCGGGAGCGTGCCACCCGCTCGGGGTAGGCCAGCGCCACCACCAGCCCCGCGGCCGTGTCGTCCGGTGTCCCCGCCGCTGCCGCGGCGTCCGCCGGTCCGGCCCCGTCCGGTCCGGGCAGGGCCGCCACCAGCCGGCGTGTCTCCCGGCGCCAGCGGGCGGTGTACCCGTCCCCGCCGCGGCGCGCGGCGCGCCAGACGGCCGCGACCTCCGTGCCGTACTCCCGGGGCGGTTCCTCGCTCAGCAGCGCCACCACCTCCGCCGCGCGGCGCGCCCCCACCAGGGACGCGCCGTCCAGCAGGGCGCGGGCCAGCCGGGGGTGCAGACCCGTCGCGGCCATCCGCCTGCCGCGCCCGGTGGCCCGTCCGTCACCGTCCACGGCGCCGATCGCGCGCAGCACCTCGCGGGCCGCGGCCATCGCCCCGGCCGGCGGCGGGTCCGGCAGGGCCAGACCGCGCGCGTCCGGATCGCCCCAGCACGCCGCGCGGAGGGCGAACGGGGTGAGGTCCGCGACCGCGATCTCGGGGGAGGGGAAACGCGGCAGCCGCCCGTGCCCGGCCTCGGTCCAGCAGCGGTACACCACGCCCGGCGCCTCGCGCCCGGCCCGGCCCGCGCGCTGTTCGGCCGAGGCCCGCGAGACCCGCACCGTCGTCAGCGCGCCGAGGCCGCGGGCGTGGTCGGTGCGCGGCTCACGGGCCAGCCCGGAGTCCACCACCACCCGCACTCCCGGCACCGTCAGGCTGGACTCCGCGACCGCGGTGGCCAGCACCACCCGGCGCCGTCCGGCGGAGCCGGCCAGCACCGCGTCCTGGACGGCGGCCGGAGCCCGGCCGTGCACCTGGAGCACCTCGGCGTCCGTACCGGCTCCTCCCGCGCCGCCGGCTCCCAGCAGCGCGGCCACCCGCGCGATCTCCCCGACGCCGGGCAGGAAGCACAGCACATCGCCGTCCTCCTCCCGCAGCGCCCGCCGCACGGTGTCCGCGACATGGGCGAGCAGGGCCGGGTCCACCCGGGTGCCGTGCGCGGGGCGCACCGGGCGTGCTCCGGTGGGCGGCGCCCACACCGTCCGCACCGGGTGTGCCACACCGGGGGCCGCCACCACCGGCGCGTCCAGCAGCCGGGCCCAGGCCTCGGTGTCGGTGGTGGCCGAGGCGGCGACCAGGCGCAGCTCCGGCCGCAGCGCGGCCCGTACGTCCAGCAGGAAGGCGGCGGCGGTGTCCGCGTCCAGGTGCCGTTCGTGGCACTCGTCCAGCATCACCGTGTCCACCCCCGGCAGCTCCGGGTCGCGCTGGAGCCGCTGGAGCAGCACTCCGGTGGTGACCACCTCCACCACGCACCCGGGTCCCACCACTCGCTCCCCGCGCACGGTGAGGCCGACCCGTTCGCCCACCCGCTCGCCCAGCAGCCAGGCCATCCGGCGTGCCGCGGCCCGCACCGCGATACGGCGCGGCTCGGCCACCACCACGCGCCGGACGTCTTTGGCGCTCCGGGCGCTCCCGGTGCCGGGGGAGACCAGTCCGGCCAGGGCGAGCGGCACCAGCGTGGTCTTGCCCGTGCCCGGCGGCGCGGACAGCACGGCCGCCCCGCGCGTGGTCAGCGCGTCCGCCAGGGCGGGCAGGACGGAGCGCACGGGCAGCCGGTCGAGGGCGTCGGTCCGCAGGGGCATGTCGCCATTCTGTCCCGTCGTCCCGCCCCGTCGTCCCGCCCCGCCGGCGCGGCGCCCCCGGGCTCCGCGGGGCTCAGCCGCGCTCGCAGACGAAGACCGCCGTGCCCGGGATCAGCCGCCCGCGCAGCGGTGACCAGCCGCCCCACTCCTGCCGGTTCTCCGCGGGCCACTCCGGCTCCACCAGGTCCACCAGCCGGAAGCCGGCGGCGACCAGGTCGCGCACCCGGTCGCCGAGGGTGCGGTGGTGCTCGACGTAGACCGCCCGCCCGCGTTCGTCCTGCTCCACGTAGGGGGTGCGGTCGAAGTAGGAGGAGGTGGCCGTCAGTCCCTCCGGCCCGGGCTCGTCGGGGAAGGCCCAGCGGATCGGGTGGGTCACCGAGAACACCCACCGGGCGCCCGGCCGCAGGACGCGGTGCACCTCGCGCAGCACCCGTACCGGGTCGGCGACGAAGGGCAGCGCGCCGTAGGAGGAGCACGCCAGGTCGAAGGAGCCGGGGGCGAACGGGAGTGCCCCCACGTCCGCCTGGACCAGAGGGAAGGCCGGCCCGGCACCCGGGCCGGCGGGCAGCGCGTGCCGCAGCTGCCGGTGGGAGATGTCCAGCGCCACCGGCCGTGCGCCCCGCGCCGCCAGCCAGCGCGAGCACTGGGCGGCCCCGGCGCCGATCTCCAGCACGGACCGCCCGGCCAGCTCCGCCACCGGGCCCAGCAGCCCGGCCCGCTCCTCGTCCAGCCCCTCCGGGCCCCACACGAAGCGGCCGCCGCCGGTGCCGCCGAGGAAGGTGCCGTGCTCGCGCTGGTAGTCGTCGGCGTTCCGGTCCCACCAGCTCCGGCTCGCCCTGCTGCTCTCCGTTCCGTCCGCGTGGCGGCGCGCGGGCCGGGGCTCGTCATCCTGGTTCATGCGGCGTCCGTGCCGGCGTCCGTGCTGGGGTTCATGGCTGGTCCGTGCCGTCCGTCGTCGTGGCCTGTGCGGTGGGATGCGCCGCCCGGGGACCGGCGGAACCGGTGCGGAACCGGGGGGACCGGCCGTGGGACGCGGCGACATGTGCCGGGTATGGGAAGGTAAGTCCAAGGTGTACTCGTTCGCGCATTGACCATGCCCGGCTGCCCCCGTATGCTACAAGTTGCGCTGCGAGCCTGCGCGCCTCGGACGGAGCAGGTCGCGCTCGTTCTGTTGCATGTCCCCTCGGTTGTCGAGGCGCTGGTGATTTCCTCGGAGATCTGTACAGGTGCCTCTCAGGCTGTCCGGCTTCGGCAGTGCGATAAGGGCTCACGGCGTGGCAGTACCTACGATTTCAATGTCCGTACCGGAGCCCTTTTCCACATGACGAGCAGCACCGAGACCACCGTGACCACCCCGCAGGTTGCGGTTAACGACATCGGTTCCGAGGAAGCCTTCCTCGCCGCGATCGACGAGACGATCAAGTACTTCAACGACGGCGACATCGTCGACGGCGTCATCGTGAAGGTCGACCGGGACGAGGTCCTGCTCGACATCGGTTACAAGACCGAAGGTGTCATCCCTTCCCGAGAGCTGTCGATCAAGCACGACGTCGATCCGAACGAGGTCGTCGCCGTCGGCGACGAGATCGAGGCCCTGGTCCTCCAGAAGGAGGACAAGGAGGGCCGCCTGATTCTCTCGAAGAAGCGCGCCCAGTACGAACGTGCCTGGGGCACCATCGAGAAAATCAAGGAAGAGGACGGCATCGTCACCGGTACCGTCATCGAGGTCGTCAAGGGCGGCCTGATCCTCGACATCGGCCTCCGCGGCTTCCTTCCGGCCTCCCTGGTGGAGATGCGCCGGGTCCGCGACCTCCAGCCGTACGTCGGCAAGGAGCTCGAGGCGAAGATCATCGAGCTGGACAAGAACCGCAACAACGTGGTTCTCTCCCGCCGCGCCTGGCTGGAGCAGACCCAGTCCGAGGTCCGCCAGACCTTCCTCACCACCCTGCAGAAGGGCCAGGTGCGGTCCGGCGTCGTCTCCTCGATCGTCAACTTCGGCGCCTTCGTGGACCTGGGCGGTGTGGACGGTCTGGTCCACGTCTCCGAGCTGTCCTGGAAGCACATCGACCACCCGTCCGAGGTGGTCGAGGTCGGCCAGGAGGTCACGGTCGAGGTCCTGGACGTCGACATGGACCGCGAGCGGGTCTCCCTGTCGCTGAAGGCGACGCAGGAGGACCCGTGGCAGCAGTTCGCCCGGACTCACCAGATCGGCCAGGTCGTCCCCGGCAAGGTCACCAAGCTGGTGCCGTTCGGTGCGTTCGTCCGGGTCGACGAGGGCATCGAGGGCCTGGTCCACATCTCCGAGCTGGCCGAGCGCCACGTGGAGATTCCCGAGCAGGTCGTCCAGGTCAACGACGAGATCTTCGTCAAGGTCATCGACATCGACCTGGAGCGTCGCCGGATCAGCCTCTCGCTGAAGCAGGCCAACGAGTCCTTCGGGCCCGACCCGATGGCGGTCGAGTTCGACCCGACCCTGTACGGCATGGCCGCGTCCTACGACGACCAGGGCAACTACATCTACCCCGAGGGCTTCGACCCGGAGGCCAACGACTGGCTGCCGGGCTACGAGAAGCAGCGCGAGGAGTGGGAGCGCCAGTACGCCGAGGCGCAGCAGCGCTTCGAGCAGCACCAGGCGCAGGTGCTCAAGTCCCGTGAGGCCGACGCGCAGGCGGAGGCCGAGGGGACCAGCGGCGCTGCCGGCGGCGGTACCGGCGGCGGCCAGCAGGGCGGCGGCGGTGGCGGCGGCGGTGGCTCGTACTCCTCGGAGTCGGGCGACAACTCCGGTGCCCTCGCCTCGGACGAGGCCCTGGCAGCCCTCCGCGAGAAGCTCGCGGGCGGCCAGAGCTGACCCGAGGGTCGGCAGACACGGCGCGGCGCCTGACCGAGTGGTACCGGACGGACACCGGACGCTCGGACGAACACCGGACAAGCAGGGCCCCCTCCCCGGCCGGGGAGGGGGCCCTGCGGTGTGTTCCGGAGCCGGACGTGGCACCATCGTGATCATCCGGCGGCGGTTCCCGGCCGTCCGGCTCCGGGCAGGTGGCGCACCTCCCCGCGGACACCCGGGGCCCCGGGGCACCCGAGTGCGGGAATGCGCCTTCGGTGTCCGGTGTTACCGGCAGACAGGAGCGACACGGAGGGGCGTCAGTGCTGGATCCGCAGGAGCTGTACGAGTGGGATTCCGAGGGACTGAAGGAGAGCGAGGCGGCCGGCGGAGGGCCGGGCAGTGCCGGGCTCGTCATGCTCTACCACTTCGAGGGCTTCATCGACGCCGGGGAGACCGGCGGCCAGGTCACCGAGCGGCTGCTGGACGACCGGCCATATGAGACCGTCGCCCGTTTCGACGTGGACCGGCTCGTCGACTACCGCGCCCGTCGCCCGGTGATGACCTTCCGGCGTGACCACTGGGCGTCCTACGAGAGGCCCCGGCTGGAACTGAACCTGTTGCGGGATGCCACCGGCACTCCCTTCCTGCTGCTCACGGGCCCCGAACCGGATGTGGAGTGGGAGCGGTTCACCGCTGCGGTGCGCCAGATCACCGAGCGGCTCGGCGTACGGCTCGCGGTGACCTTTCACGGAATCCCCATGGGCGTCCCCCACACCCGGCCCGTCGGCCTCACGCCGCACGGCAACCGCACCGATCTGACACCCGCCCGTCCCAGCCCCTTCGACGAGGCCCAGGTGCCGGGCAGCGCGGCAGCGCTGCTGGAGCTGCGGCTGGCCGAGGCGGGCCACGACGTGCTGGGTTTCGCCGCGCACGTTCCGCACTACCTGGCCCGCTCCGCCTACCCCGACGCCGCCCTGGCCGTCGTCGAGTCGATCACCGCGGCCACCGGCCTGGTCCTGCCCGAGGTCACCCACGCGCTGCGCACCGAAGCACACCGGGTGCGTGACGAGATCGAGCGGCAACTGGCGGCGGGGGACGAGGAGCTGGTCGCGGTCGTGAGAGGACTGGAGCAGCAGTACGACGCCATAGTCGGAGCCGAGACCCGCGGCAACCTGGTGGCCGAGCCCATGGAGCTGCCGTCCGCCGAGGAGCTCGGCGAGGTCTTCGAACGCTTCCTCGCCGAGCACGAGGGCGGTGGAGACGGCGAGGGCGGTGCCGGCCCGGCCGGCGGCGGAGACGTCCCCGGCGCCTGACCGCTCCGCGCCGGCCCGCCGACCTGCTCCGATAGGCTGGACGGCGGTCGCGGCCGGGAGGGACCCGACTCGCGGCGCGAGGTCCTGCCGCAGGGCGCGGGGGAGCTGACCGGAACCGAGCGGGTCGAGCGGGTGGAGGCGTGAGCATGCTCTCGGTGGGGCTGACAGGCGGGATCGGCACGGGCAAGAGCGAGGTGTCCCGGCTGCTCGGCGAGCACGGAGCGGTGATCATCGACGCCGACCGGATCGCCCGTGAGGTCGTGGCGCCCGGCACCGAGGGGCTCGCCGCCGTGGTGGCCGAGTTCGGGGAGGAGTTCCTCACCGCGGAGGGCACCCTGGACCGCCCCCGGCTGGGCTCCGTCGTCTTCGGCGACCCGGAGCGGCTGAAGGCCCTCAACGCGATCGTCCATCCCCTGGTCGGGGCCCGCTCCGCCGAGCTCCAGCGGGCGGCCGAGGACACCGAGGACGCGGTCGTCGTCCACGACGTGCCGCTGCTGGTCGAGAACGACCTGATGCCCCACTACGACGTGGTGGTGGTCGTCGACGCCTCGCCCGGCACCCAGCTCGACCGCCTGGTGCGGCTGCGCGGTATGACCGAGGCGGACGCCCGCAGCCGGATGGCGGCCCAGACCACACGCGAGCGGCGGCTGGCGGCCGCGGACATCGTCATCGACAACGACGGCTCGCCGGAGGAGCTACGGGAACGGGTCGCGGAGGTGTGGCGGCGGCTGAGCGGGCGGGCCCGGGCGGCTTGACCGCTCCCCGGCCCGGGAAGACTCACCCGGACAGGGGAATACGGCCGCGTGGCGGAACGTTCCCGTAGCGGTACACCACGGTGTCCGCGGCGTCCGGGATTCCCGCGGCGCCCCGGAACCACAACCCGTACCCCAGGACCGGTGATCCCGCGGATGTGGCACGCCCGGACGTGCCACGCCAGGTACGCGGCCGATCCCGGGCGAGGAGGCGCCGACGTGCCCGAGACCACGCCAGAGACCCATGTCATCCAGTACCGTGCCGCCGAGCAGCTGCTGGCCGCCCGTGACCCCAGGGGTGCGCTGAAGCTCCTGGAGTCGGTGGTCAGCGCCTTCCCGGAGAAGACCTCCGTCCGGCTGCTGCGTGCCCGGGCCTTCTTCCTCAGCGCCCAGCTGCGCGCCGCCGAGGAGGAGTTCCAGCTCGTCCTGGAGCGTGAGCCGGACAACTCCTTCGCCCACTTCGCCCTCGGCCGCACCCTGCAGCGCACGGGCCGGGAGGACGAGGCACTGCGGCACTTCCGGCTGGCGGCGGCGCTGGACCCGCGGCCGGACTTCTGGGAGGCCGCCCGGTTCGGCGACCGCGCGGCCTGAACCGCCTTCCGCCGCCGGGCACCGACCGGGTGCCGCATCCGCCGTGATGGTCCCCGTCCGGCGGGTGCGGCACCCGGTCAGTGCCCCGCCCTCCAGGGCGCGGGCAGTCCCAGGGAGCCGGTCATGAAGAACGCCCCCTCCGCCCACTGGCCGGGCGCGGGGGAGTGCGGCAGCTGGGTGTCGGCGGCGGCGACGTCCACCTCGATCCCGCCGACGGTCCGCACCCTGATCCGGTGGAACACCCCGCCGGTGAGCTCGCTCTCGGCGCGCTCGGCGGCCACCACCTCGCCCGCGAACAGCGCATGAGGGCTCGGTGCCCACTCCGGACCGGCGTCGTCCGGGCGGAACAGCCCGGCGGGGATGAGGAAGTCCGGCGCGAACCTCGGCTCACGGTCGCCCTGCGCCGCGTCGTACGCCGCCTCGTCCGGGTGCAGCGCGATCCGCTCGGCGAGCGCGCCAAGCCGCAGCGTCCCCTCGGTGGGCGCACCGCCGGGGGCGCAGCCCAGGGCGCGCAGCTCCGCGCGGTCGGTCAGCTCCACCGGCAGCGGACACAGCATCTCGCCGCCCGGGCCGTCCAGGAGCTCCACATGTGCCGTGCCGTCCGGGGCCAGGGCGATCCCGCGCACCGGTACCGGCGCTCCCCGGGGCACCAGGGCGGGCAGGGCATACGTCAGCGCACCCTCCTCGTCGATCTCCAGTTCCACGCGCGCTCCGCCCGTGCCCGTCCACACCACCCTGGTCAGGCCCGGGCCGACGGGCTCGGCATGTCCCAGCCCGTGCAGCCGCCGCAGCAGGCCGGCGTACTCCTCCCGGTCGTGGACCTCAAGCCCGATGGTGCCGAAGTGGCTGGTCAAGGCAGAACACCCCCGTCGACGAAAAGCACTGTGACGGGCACAACCGTCCTTTGTCCCCGGTCGGAGGGCAACCGGGTTTTCCGGGTTCCCGAGGCGGCAGTATTGGCATGGGCAGGGCACCGACGCCCCGCCGTACCGCCGACCCCTGGACCGCCACGTGATATCCCGACACCTCCGCCGCGGAACCGTTCCGACCGCCGCCCTCGTACTGACCGCCGCCCTCGCTCTGACCGGCTGCGAGAACCCCGGAGGGGAGGACTCCTCCGCCGATCCGTCCACCTCCGCCGGGGACGGCCGGGCGGTCAGCCCGCTGGAGAACGAGGAGGGCACCGGGCCGGGCCTCGCGCCCCTCGGATCCGGGGCCGAGCGGGAGGAGGCGCGGAGGATCATCGGGGAGCTGGTGACCAAGGGGCGCGGGCCGAGGACCGGCTACGACCGGGACGAGTTCGGGTACGCCTGGAAGGACTCCGTGGACGGGGTACCGCTGGCGCGCAACGGCTGCGACACCCGCAACGACCTGCTGAAACGAGACGGCCGGGAGCTGCGCTTCCGATCCGGCTCCGACTGCGTGGTGGTCTCCATGACGCTGGCCGACCCGTACACCGGGAAGACGATCGAGTGGCGCAAGCAGGACGCCGCCGAGGTGCAGGTCGACCATGTCGTGCCGCTGTCGTACGCCTGGCAGCTGGGTGCCTCCCGCTGGCCGGAGGACCGGCGCGAGCGGTTCGCCAACGACCCGCTGAACCTGCTGCCCGTGGACGGGGCGGCCAACAGCCGCAAGAGCGACTCCGGACCGGCCGCCTGGCTGCCGCCGGACAGGCAGGTCCGCTGTGCCTACGCGGTGCGCTTCGCGCAGGTCGCGCTCGAGTACGGACTGCCGGTGACGGCGGCGGACCGGACGGCGATGCTGCGGCAGTGCGAGGACTGAGCGGCCTCGCCCCGGGCCCGGGAGGAGCGGCGGCCGCTGGTCCGCCGGTTCCGGTCCGTCATCCGTCAGGGAGCCCCGGGCGGCGGTACCGGGTAACCGCACAGCCTGCGGCAGACCACGGACCGGGCGGCACCGGTACCGCGGGCGGTCACCGGCCGCGGACGGTCGCCGGGCCGCCTCTCGCGCACCGGCCGGCACCGTACCCGGCTCGGCCGTCGCCGCAGTGACTCGTTGAGACAGCACAGCCGGGGGGAGGGGGACGACGGGAAGGGGGAGCGGGGGGTTGGCAGCACCCTCACACCGTATCGGCCCCGCCCCGTCCCCGGCAGGCCCTTGTGGGCACCCGTGCGCCCGGCGGAGCCCGCCGGAGGGCGGGCGGCGTGGCGATCGGGGAGAAGACCGCCACGCCGCCGTGTCACCGGCTGCCGGACGGGGTCGGGGAACGGGCAGGAACCGGTCCCGGAAACCCGCCGGGCCGCCGGAGTCCTCACCGGCACGGCCCGGGACGGCGGGTGCCGCGCGGTCGCGGCTTCGGTGACGCCGGTTCGGAAAGGAGTGGACCGACCATTGCTGTCCCTTCCTCGGGACCGTGGGAATCGTCCGGGTGTGCCGGGCCTGCGGTATGTGAATCCGTGACGATCGGCGACGATCGGTATGGAGTATGGGCCCGGGGCGGGTGAGCGTCAATGCGTTCTTCCGGAATTCTTCCGGTAGCCAGAATGCGAGACGGGCTGGGAGGAAGCGCCCCGGAAAGTGGTTACCGGACGTCAATAGCGGGTTTCCGGCCGGGTGTTGGAAATTTCTCCGAAGAACATCCGGAAGGCTTCCGGTAAGAGGTGGGGGTATCGCCATGACGAGTGCGGACCGCTCCCGGCGGCCGGACGGTCAGCCCGCGGCCTGGGCCGCCGATCGCGCCTCGCTCGGGCGGACGATCACGAATCCCTGGCCGTCCAGCCTGAGCTGCACCGCCTCGCCGGAACCACCGCGGATCATCGAACCGAAGCTCTGCGAACGGTGCAGGGAGGTCTGGAGTTGCGCGCTCCAGCCGACGACCGCGTCGGTGTCGACGAAGACCGGCTGCTGCGGGTCGACGGGGATGACGATGGGGCTGCCCTCGCAGATCACGCCCAGTTTGCCCTGTCCGGTGAAGACGCTGTTGAACAGGCCGCCGCCGACCATGCCCGCGCCCTTGACGACCTTTATCTCGTAACCGAGGCTCGCGTCGAAGCACAGGACGTTGCGCCCGTTGACGGTGAGGCTGTCACCGGGGTCGAAGTCGATGATGAAACAGTTGGCGGCCTCGTGGGCGAACCACGCCTCCCCCTGGCCGCGGACGGCCATCAGGGCCAGCCCCTCCCCGGTGACCGACCGCTTGATGAAGTTCCCCACTCCCTGGCCCTTCTTCTCGAAGGCCAGATTGCCGCGGAAGGCGATCATGGCCCCCTGCCGGGCGTAGCACTCGCCGTTCACCACGTACCGGATCGACTTGGGGTTCTGCAGGGCCATACCGGGGGAGGTGGCGGGCCGGACCGTGTTCTCGGAGGCGAAGATGTCGCTGCGCATGGCAGGTATGCTCCCCGCTGTTCCGCCGCCCGCCAAGGCACCGCGCGCGGTGGGAGACGGAGAAAGGTCCCGGCCGGCTGGGCGGCGGGCCCCGCCGGCTTCCGTTCCGCGCGTCCGGCCCGGCCGAGCGGGCTGCTCATGGCGGTGCGGACCGCATGGCCGCGGGGCCTGCCGCTAGCGTGGCCCCATGACGACACAACCCCGGGCGACGGGCCCCGCCACGACCGCCGAGGTGCGCGCCGACGAGGTGGGAGCGGTGCGGACGGCCTACGCGCCCGACCCGGACGGCGATCCGGATCCCGGTGAGATCGTGTGGACCTGGGTCCCCTACGAGGAGCTGGACGGGCGGGGCAAGGACCGTCCCGTCCTGGTCGTGGCGCGGGAGCCGGCCGGCACCCTGCTGGCCGTACAGCTCTCCAGCAGACCCCGGGACGGGCGGCAGGCCTGGGTGCCGCTCGGTTCCGGCCCCTGGGACCGTTCCGGGCGGGAGTCGTGGGTGGACCTGGACCGGGTGCTGCGGATCCACCCGGAGGGGATGCGGCGCGAGGCGTGCGCGCTGGACCGGGCCAGGTTCAACCGGGTCGTGCACAGCCTCCAGCTGCGGTACGGCTGGCACTGAGCGCACCGCCGCACCGCCGCACCGCCGCACCAAGCCGATCACACCGCGTACCGCCGAGGAGGCCAACGATGGACGGACAGCTCAGCCCCATGCCCGAGGACTGGCAGCGCGCCCTGGCGATCGTCGCCCACCCGGACGATCTGGAGTACGGAGCGGCCGCCGCCATCGCCCGGTGGACCACCGCCGGGCGGGAGATCGCCTATCTGCTGGTGACCCGTGGCGAGGCCGGGATCGACACCATGGACCCGGCCGAGGCGGCACGGGTGCGGGAGGCCGAGCAGCGGGCGAGCGCGGCCGTGGTGGGGGTGGAGGCGGTGGAGTTCCTGGACCACCGGGACGGGGTGATCGAGGAGGGTGTCGCGCTCCGCCGGGACCTGGCCGCCGCGATCCGCCGCCACCGGCCCGAGCTGGTGATCACCCTCAACCAGCACGAGACCTGGGGGCCGGGCTTCTGGAACACCCCCGATCACCGGGCCGTCGGACGTGCCGTGCTGGACGCGGCCGGGGACGCGGGCAACCGCTGGATCTTCACGGACCTGGCCGACGAGGGGCTGACACCCTGGGACGGGGTGCGCTGGGTGGCGGTCGCCGGCTCGCCGGAGCCGACGCACGCCGTGGAGGTGGGGGAGGAAGACGTGGAGCGGGCCGTCGCCTCGCTCGCCGAGCACCGGGCGTACCTCACGGCGCTCAGCGACGAGGAGCCCGCCGAGTACGCCCGCGGGTTCATCACCGGGATGCTGGAGACGTCCGCCGGGCGCACCGGCGGGCGGCGGGCCGTGACCTTCCAGGTGTACCCGAGGGGGTGACGGGCCGGCCGCCGCCGTGTCCCTCACGGGGAACGGGGCGGACGGCCGTCCAGGCCGCGGCGGGTGCCCCTCGGGGAGCCGCGAGGACCGGTGGACGGCCGGAGACGTTCACGGAGCGGGAACGGGGGTGGCCGGCTTCGGCGCCGTCACCGGTCCGCCGTCACCGGCCGGCCGCCGTCGGACGGCGGTACCGGGTGAACAGTACGAGTGCGGCGACCGGCAGCAGGACGGCGGCGGCCAGTGCGTTGAGCCAGCCGTAGCCCGCCCGGGCCATGACCAGGCCGGCGAGCGCGCCGCCCACCCCCGCCGCGGCGTTCATGGCCAGGTCGGAGAGCCCCTGGACGGCCGCGCGGGCGGCCTGCGGCACCGAGTCGGTGAGCAGGGCGGAACCGCCGACCAGCCCGGCGGACCAGCCCAGGCCCAGGAGGAACAGGCCCACCGCGCTGCGGGTGTGGTCGCCGTCCGCCGTGCCGGCCACCAGGGCCGCGCACGCCAGCAGCGCGACGGCGGCCGAGATGACCGGAATCCGGCCCAGCCGGTCGCAGAGCCTGCCCATCAGCGGTGAGAAGGCGTACATGCCCGCGATATGGCCGCTGATCACCAGACCGATCAGCTCGATGCCCGCACCGTGGTGGTCCAGGTCGACCGGGGTCATCACCATGATCGAGACCATGGTGGTGTGCGCGCCCGCGATCGTGACCAGAGCCAGCCGGGCGGGTGCCGAGGTGGTGACGGCGGACAGACCGGCGCGCAGCGACCGGCTCCGCACCGGTTCCGGGGTGCCCGGACCGGCGGCGGCCAGGACCCGGGAGGTGAGCAGGGGATCCGGCCGCAGCATGACGAACACCAGCGCGGCGGCCAGCAGGAAGACTCCCGCTCCCCACAGGAAGGGGCCCGCGGCCTGCGGGACGCCCAGCCCCGCCACGCTGCGCCCGGCCGGGGCGGCTATGTTCGGGCCGAGGACCGCGCCGATGGTGGTGGCCCACACCACCATGGCGATGGCCCGGCCGCGGTGGTCGGGCTCGGCGAGGTCGGCGGCGGCGAAGCGGGCCTGGAGGTTGGCGCAGGAGCCCGCGCCGAAGGCGGCCATGCCCGCCAGCAGCAGCGGAAAACTGCCGAGCACGGCGGCGAGGACCACCACCCCGCCGCCCGCCGCGCCGACCAGGTAGGCCAGCGTCAGCCCCGCGCGGCGGCCGCGTGCGGCCATCAGGGCGGCCAGCGGCAGGGACAGCACGGCCGTGCCGAGGACCGACGAGGTCATGGCCAGCCCGGCCAGCCCCTCCGAACCGCTGACCTCCTCGGCCAGCACGGCGGCCAGGGCGATGCCGGTGGCCACGCCCAGACCGCCCAGGACCTGACTCGCGGCGAGCACGGCGGAGGTACGGCGGCGCAGCGCGGCCAGCTCGCCCCCGGACGGCACCGGGGCGCCCTTGGCGGTGCCCTCGGCAGCGCCCTCGTACGCGGCGGGGGAGGCGGTGGGAACGCCTCCGGCGCCGTCAGCAGCGTCGGTGGTTTGGGGGATGTCGGTCACGGTGGGCAGTCTGCCAGGGGAGGGGCGGGAGGTGACAGCGGTTTCCGCCCCCGGGCGGAGAGGCCCGGGGGCGTCCGGGAGAGGCGCTCAGAACAGCGGTGCGGGAAGGACGCCCTCCAGAGCCAGCAGCGCACGCTTGGTCTCCAGCCCGCCGCCGAAGCCGCCGATCCCGCCGCCGCTCTCCACCACGCGGTGACACGGCACCACCACCGGCAGCGGGTTCGAGCCCATGGCCACCCCCACCGCGCGCGCCGCGCCCGGTTCGCCGACCCGGCAGGCCAGCGTCCGGTAGCCGACGGTGCCGCCGTACGGCACGGAGGAGGCCAGCTCCCGCAGCACCCGCTCGTTGAAGCCGGACGTCAGCGACCAGTCCAGGGGGACGGAGAACTCCCGGAGCCCGCCGTCGAAGTACGCGTCCAGTTCCCGGACCGCCCCGGCCAGCACCGCGCCGCCCCGGCCGGCACCGGCGCCGGCGCGCACCGGTTCGGCGCCCAGCCGCGCGGCGAGCCGTGCCAGGGCACGGCCCGCCGTCCGCCCGTCGGCGTGGAAGACGACGGTCACCAGCCCCCGGCCGGTGGCCGCGAGCAGCAGTGGGCCGACCGGGGTGCCGTGCAGGGTCCAGACCGGAGGGCCGTTCCCCGTCGCCGTCCCGGTCGTGGCACGGGCCTCCGCCGCCTTCTCGGTCATGGCACGAGCCTACGGGCCGGCACCGACAGCGCTCCTGCCGTTCCCGCCGTCCGGAGGCTCCGCGCTCAGCCGCCCAGGAGACCGCGGACGAGGTCCCGGAGGCCGGCCAGAGTGGTGTCCACGGCGCTGTCGGGGGAGGCGTCCGCGCCCGGGGCCGCGGTGGCGTCCCGGACGACGTCCGGCTTGTTGGAGATGATCCCGTCCACGCCCGCGGCGGCGACCCGCCGGGCCGTCTCCGCGTCGTTCACCGTCCAGGTGAAGACCTCCAGCGGCTTGCCGTGCGGCCCCTTCAGCGCGTGGACCCGCCGCACGTACTCCGCGGACAGGGTGGTGTGGGGCGGATTGATCTGGTCGGCGAACCGCGCGTAGTCCGGCAGGTCGGCGGCGGCCGGAGTGCCCAGGAAGCCGGTCCTCACGGCCGGGGCCTGTTCGTGGACGGCGCGCACCGAGCCGGCGCCGAAGCTCTGGATGATCAGCCGGTTCCGCACGTGCCGCCGGTCCAGCCAGCCCTCCTCCCGGAGCTGCCGCAGGACGTCCGCCTCGATGCCGGGGTACAGCTCGGGCTTCTTGATCTCCAGCAGCAGGCGCTGGCCGTTGTCCTCCACCCGCCGCAGGAACTGCCGCAGGGTGGGCACCGGCTCGCCCGCGTACTGCGGGGCGAACCAGCTCCCGGCGTCCAGCCGGGCGATCTCGGCGGCGGTGAAGTCCGCGACCTTCCAGGGAGCACGGTCCGGGAAGACCTCCTCGACGTCGGTGGTCCGGGCCAGCCCGTCGTCGTGCAGTACCACCAGTTCGCCGTCCCTGGTGCGCTGTACGTCGTTCTCCACCCACTCGACACCCAGCTCGCGGGCGGCGTCGACGGCGGCGAGGGTGTTCTCGGGGGCGTACGCGGAGGCGCCGCGGTGCGCGACCGGCACGGGGGCCGTCCGGCCGGCGGCGGTTACGGCGCCCGCGGTGTCCACCGCGGGGGACACCCGGACGGGGACGGCATGGGCGGGGACGGCGGTGAGGGCGAGCAGGCACAGACCGGCGAGCGGGGCGAGGGCGGCGGGGCGTACGGGCACGGGGGCTCCTCAGCGGCTTCGGTGTTTCCGGGTTCTTCCGGCCTCCGGTGTCTTCCGGCGCCGTCCGGCGGCCTCGGTGCGCCGGCTCCAGGAACATTCCGGCATCGGGGAACGGATACGTGGGCGGGAGGCGTACAGAACCTGAACGCCGTACGGAAGTCCCCGTCGGCGCCGGCCGTCCGACCCGGTCCCGGATGTCAGTACGGAGCCGTACGGTGGTCACATGCGGCCCGTGACCCATATCGAACGCAAGACGGCACCCTTCGAGGTCGTCAGCCCCTACCGCCCCAGCGGCGACCAGCCGGCGGCCATCGACGAGCTGGCCAAGCGCGTCGGGGCGGGCGAGAAGGACGTCGTCCTGCTCGGCGCGACCGGCACCGGCAAGTCGGCGACGACCGCGTGGATGATCGAGCGGCTCCAGCGGCCGACCCTGGTAATGGCGCCGAACAAGACGCTCGCCGCCCAGCTCGCCAACGAGTTCCGTGAGCTGCTGCCGAACAACGCCGTCGAGTACTTCGTGTCGTACTACGACTACTACCAGCCCGAGGCATACGTCCCGCAGACCGACACCTACATCGAGAAGGACTCCTCCATCAACGAGGAGGTCGAGCGGCTGCGGCACAGTGCGACCAACTCGCTGCTCACCCGGCGCGACGTCGTGGTGGTCGCCTCCGTCTCCTGTATCTACGGCCTGGGCACCCCGCAGGAGTACGTGGACCGGATGGTGCCGCTGAAGGTCGGCCAGGAGATCGACCGGGACGCGCTGCTGCGCCGCTTCGTCGACATCCAGTACACCCGCAACGACCTGGCGTTCACCCGGGGCACCTTCCGGGTGCGCGGCGACACGATCGAGATCTTTCCGGTCTACGAGGAGCTGGCCGTCCGCATCGAGATGTTCGGCGACGAGGTCGAGGCCCTCTCCACGCTCCACCCGATCACCGGCGAGGTCGTCTCCGAGGACGAGGCGCTGTACGTCTTCCCCGCCTCCCACTACGTGGCGGGCCCCGAGCGCATGGAGCGGGCCATCGCCGGGATCGAGGCCGAGCTGGCCGAGAGCCTGGCGCGGATGGAGAAGCAGGGCAAGCTGCTGGAGGCCCAGCGGCTGCGCATGCGGACCACCTACGACATCGAGATGATGCGGCAGATCGGCACCTGCTCCGGCATCGAGAACTACTCGCTGCACATCGACGGCCGCGAGAAGGGCTCCCCTCCGCACACCCTGCTCGACTACTTCCCCGACGACTTCCTGCTGGTCATCGACGAGTCACATGTCACCGTCCCGCAGATCGGCGCCATGTACGAGGGTGACGCCTCCCGCAAGCGCACCCTGGTCGACCACGGCTTCCGGCTGCCGTCCGCGATGGACAACCGGCCGCTGAAGTGGGAGGAGTTCCTGGGGCGCATCGGGCAGACGGTCTATCTGTCGGCCACCCCCGGACCGTACGAGCTGTCCCGCTCCGACGGAGTGGTGGAGCAGATCATCCGCCCCACCGGGCTGGTCGACCCGGAGGTCGTCGTCAAGCCCACCGAGGGGCAGATCGACGATCTGGTGCACGAGATCCGCACCCGCGCCGAGAAGGACGAGCGCGTCCTGGTCACCACGCTGACCAAGAAGATGGCCGAGGACCTGACCGGGTACTTCGAGGAGCTGGACATCCGGGTCCGCTACCTGCACAGCGACGTGGACACCCTGCGCCGGATCGAGCTGCTGCGCGAGCTGCGGTCCGGCGAGTACGACGTCCTGGTCGGCATCAACCTGCTGCGCGAGGGACTGGACCTGCCCGAGGTCTCCCTGGTGGCCATCCTCGACGCGGACAAGGAGGGCTTCCTGCGCTCGGGGACCTCCCTGATCCAGACCATCGGCCGCGCGGCGCGCAACGTCTCCGGCCAGGTGCACATGTACGCCGACAGGGTGACCCCGTCGATGGCGAAGGCCATCGACGAGACCAACCGGCGCCGGGCCAGGCAGATCGCCTACAACGAGGCGCACGGCATCGACCCCCAGCCCCTGCGCAAGAAAATCAACGACATCGTGGCGACGATCGCGCGCGAGGAGATCGACACCCACGAGCTGCTGGACAGCGGCTACCGCCAGCCGGGCGCGGGCCGGGAGCGCAGGGCGCCGGTGCCGGCGCTGGGCCGCGAGGCGAGAGGGGACGGCGAGGGCCCGGGCGGCGGGGGAGCCAAGCGGCCCACCGACCGGCCGGCCACCGAACTGGCCGCGCTGATCGAGGAGATGACCGGGCGGATGCGGGCCGCGGCGGCCGAGCTGAAGTTCGAGGTGGCCGCCCGGCTGCGGGACGAGGTGGGTGAACTGAAGAAGGAACTGCGGCAGATGAAGGAGGCGGGCCTGCGCTGACGGGAAGTGTTGCAAGAGCGACACAAACCCGGAACACCCTGCCCGGCCCGTCAGCCGCAGTGCATAGGGTTCGTGGCAGCCGTCGGTGACGGCGGTTGGTCACACTGGCTGCAACGCAAAAGGGGAACGCACGTGACGGTCAACTTGTCCAAGGGACAGGC
The DNA here is from genome assembly GCF_002794255.1 of Streptomyces carminius. Classification (GTDB taxonomy): domain Bacteria; phylum Actinomycetota; class Actinomycetes; order Streptomycetales; family Streptomycetaceae; genus Streptomyces; species Streptomyces carminius. Next base: position 147,146 of record NZ_PGGW01000019.1, on the reverse strand, counting down.
GATCAGCCTGCAGAAGTCCGACGGGGGCACCCTGACCGCGGTGCGGATGGGACTCGGTTGGCAGGCGGCTCCCCGCCGGGGGCTGTTCGGCAGGCGCACCCAGGAGATCGACCTCGACGCCTCGGCCGTGCTCTTCGCCGGCCAGGAGCCGAAGGACGTGGTGTTCTTCCGGCACCTGGTGAGCGATGACGGCTCGGTGCGGCACACCGGCGACAACCTGGTCGGCGGTGTCGGGCAGGGCGGCGACGACGAGGCGATCCTGGTGGATCTCCAGCGGGTGCCGGTCCACATCGACCAGATCGTCTTCACCGTGAACTCCTTCACCGGGCAGACCTTCGCCGAGGTGCAGAACGCCTTCTGCCGGCTGGTGGACGAGACCAACGGCCAGGAGCTGGCGCGCTACACCCTGACCGGCGGGGGCCAGTACACCGCGCAGATCATGGCCAAGGTGCACCGCCAGGGCGCCGGCTGGCAGATGACCGCCATCGGCGCCGAGGCCAACGGCCGCACCTTCCAGGACCTGATGCCGTCGATGCTGCCGCACCTGTAGGCGGTACGGTCGGCGGCCCGGGGCGGGCCGCGTACCGCACCGGGCCCGGCGGCGCCGTCCGCCGGGCCCGTCGCCGCGCCGCGCGGGGCGGGGCCGGGGGGAGCCCCGAGCAGCCGCGGCGATGCGGGCAGGGCGGGGCGAGGCGGCGCGCCACGGAGCGACAGCGGAACAACCAGGAGGGGGAGACGGCGATGACGGCCGAGCTGGTCCGCGGGCAGAACCACCCACTGTCCGAGACCCGGCTGGAGATCCGGGTGTCCGCCGGGAAACCGGTCGTGGCCGGGGTGACACTCAACGACGCGGACGGACGGCTGCGCGAGCCGGACTGGATCGCCCACCCCGGCTCCCCCCGCCTGCCCGGCCTGGAGGTCTCCCGGCAGGCCGCGGCCGACCACCGCCTCGCGGTGGACCTCGGCGCGCTCCCGGAGGCCGTACACCGGGTCAACGTGCTGCTCGCCCTGCCCACCGGGATCGGCGGACCGCTGTCCTTCGGCTCGCTGGCCGCGCCCTTCGTCGCCGTCACCGCCCTGGACGGCACCCGGCTCGCCGGTTACACCGTCACCGGCCTCGACGCCGAGTCCGCCGTCGTCGCGGTGGAGCTCTACCGAAGACAGGACGCCTGGAAGGTCCGCGCGGTCGGCCAGGGATACGCGGGCGGGCTCGCCGCCATGCTGGCGGACCAGGGGCTGCCCCGGGCCCGCGAACTGGCCGCCGCCGTCAACGAGGCCGTCGTCTCGGGCCTGGCCCGCTCCGTGGCACCGGCTCCGGCAGCGGCTTCGGGTCCGGAGCCGTCCCGCGGCGGCGGGGACCGGGCGGGCCGCACCGTCCCGGTCGGCGGCCCGGGCACGGCACCGGCCACGCGGCCCGGCCCCGGCGGGACACCCGCCCCGCGGTCCGCGGGCACGGGCACGGGCCCGGTGAACTACCGCCACCCCGGCCGTACGGCGGCCGCGCCACCCTCCGCCGGGACCGGGACGGGACCGGCGGTCCCCGCACGGCCCCGGCCGGAGCAGCCCGCACGGCCCGTCGCCGGCGACGCCGCGGGCTGGAGCATGGAGGAGCGCCTCTACAACCAGGTCTGGGGCATGTTCGAGGACCTGGCCCGCACCACCGCGGCCTACCGCAGCGCGGTCGACTTCGCCGACTCCCGCATGGAGCAGGAAATCGACAAGGTGCTGTCCGACCCGCGCTCCCGGATGGGCACGGCCGCCGACGAGGCCCGCGCGCGGGCGCAGGCCCGGCGCGACGAGCTCACCGGCCTGGCCCGGGACGCCCTGGACCGTGACCTGGCCCAGCTCACGGCCGAGTCCGAGGTCGTCGAGCCCGCCCTGCCGCCCGCCTTCGCCCGCTGGGACAGCCCCGGCTGGCACGCCTACCAGGTGCCGATGGAGACCCCGATGGCGCTGCGCCTGGGCGACCTCGGCCTCCCCGAGCACGGTGACCTGCGCGTTCCCCTGCTGGTGCGGCTGCCGCTGGAGCGCGGGCTGTGGATCGACGCCGGGCGCACCCACTCGGCCGCGTCCCTCACGGTCGACCCCCATGAGATGCGCCGGCTGGCGGGCGAACTGGCCACCGCCCTCGCGGGCCGGCTGCTGGCCGTCCACCCGGTCGGCGACTTCACCGTCCAGGTGCTCGACCCGGCGGGCGCCGCCGCGGCCACCCTGGAGCCGCTGGTGGGCTCCGGCGCGCTGCGCGAACCGCCCGCCACGGGGTCCGGAGGCGTCGCCTCGGTGCTCGCGCGGCTGACCCGGCGCGTCGATCTGGTGCAGCTGGCGATACGCACCCGGGCCGCCGACTCCCTCCCGCCGGACGTGGACACCGCCGGGCAGCTGCTGATCGTCCACGACTTCCCGCACGGCTTCGACGACCGTGCCGTCACCCAGCTCCGCTATCTGGCGGACGAGGGCCCTCCGGTCGGGGTCCATCTGATGATGGTCGCCGACCGGGAGGACGCCCGGGGCTACGGTCCGGTGCTCGATCCGCTGTGGCGCTCGCTGCTGCGGATCACCCCGGTGCCCGACGACCACCTCGCCGATCCCTGGGTGGGCCACACCTGGACGTACGAGCCGCTCCTGGTCCCGCCGGGCAGCCCGGTCCTGTCCCGGGCGCTGGGGAAGCTGGCCGAGGCGCGGCTGCGGTACGGCCGCTGACGTGCCGTGCCGTGCAGGTGGCCGGGTGACGGTCGAACGGCGGCCGGACGTGGTCGGCACGGGAAGCCCGCGGAGGCCGAGGGGCCGGAATCGGGACTTTACCTTCCCTTGGTGTTCCTCTACCCTTGCGTGAGCGGAGGGGAGTACTCCCACCAATGCGGCGTTCCGTCAGTACGGACCGGGTGTAACCGGTCCCGGGGCGCCGGCCCGCAGGCCGACAGGCCCGGGTGGAAGAGACCTCCGGCCAGCCGAAGCCGGAGGATTATTGCCGCATGGATGTCTCCACGACCACCTGGGTGCTGACCATCATCGGTCTGAGCGCCCTGATCGCCGTCGACTTCTTCATCGGGCGCAAACCGCACGAGGTCTCCCTCAAGGAGGCCGGTACCTGGACGATCGTCTGGATTGTGCTGGCCATCCTGTTCTGCGTCGGGCTCTACGCCGCCGGGGGCGGTGAACCGGCCGGTGAGTTCGCCGCCGGCTACATCACCGAGAAGTCCCTCAGCGTCGACAACCTCTTCGTCTTCGTGCTCATCATGGCGAAGTTCGCGGTGCCCACGATCTACCAGCAGCGGGTGCTGATGATCGGCGTGATCCTCGCCCTGGTGATGCGCGCGATCTTCATCGCGGTCGGCGCCGCGCTGATCTCCGCCTTCTCCTGGGTGTTCTTCATCTTCGGCGGCTTCCTGATCTGGACCGCCTGGAAGCTGGTCCGTGAGGCCCGCGCCGAGGCCGCCGGGCACGAGGAGGAGGCGTACGAGGAGAACCCCCTGCTGAAGGCGGTCGAGCGGCGCTTTCCCTCCACCTCGCAGTACCACGGCACCAAGCTGTTCGTCGTCGAGAACGGCAAACGGCTGATCACGCCGATGCTGATCGTCATGCTGGCCATCGGCAGCACCGACCTGCTGTTCGCCCTGGACTCCATCCCCGCGATCTTCGGTCTGACTCAGGACCCGTACATCGTCTTCACCGCCAACGCCTTCGCCCTGATGGGACTGCGCCAGCTCTACTTCCTCATCGGCGGGCTGCTGAAGAAGCTGGTCCACCTCTCCTACGGGCTGTCGATCATCCTGGGCTTCATCGGTGTCAAGCTCGTGCTGCACGCCCTCCACGAGCAGGGCGTCCACGTTCCGGAGATCTCCATCCCGGTCTCGCTGGGCGTGATCTGCGGTGTTCTGGTCATCACGACGATCACGAGCCTTCGGGCCTCCCGCAAGCTGGAGTGGGAGAAGCAGCAGTCCGGCGGGGAGTCCTCCACCGCCCCCCGCGACTGACCGCACGGACACCGCACGGGAGGCGGCGGGGCACCCGGCCCCGCCGCCTCCTCGCCGTCTCCCCGCCGTCTCTGCCGTACCGGCTCCACCGGGCCTGCCGTGCGCCGCCGTGTCACCGTCCGCCGGGCACCACCGTGATCCGCTTCTCCCGCCGCTCGCCGCTCACGGCCACCGCCAGGGTCACCGTGCCCTCCCGCCGCCCCGTCAGGGTGCCCGCCGCCGGATCCAGCAGCGCGGTGCAGTCCTCGCGCTCCGCCGCTGGGACGGGCGCGACGCACAGCCCGGGCGAGCCGGACCAGTCGGCGCTGACCGGCCAGTCCACCGGCACCGTCCGGTCCTCCTGGGCCACCGAGGCCGAGACCCGCCCGGGTGCGCCGCCCGTCGGCACCGTCTCGGGGGCGTCCAGCGAGAGGCCGTCCACATGGGGGTGGGTCTGGACCGAGATCCAGTCCGCCTCCGCACCCCGGATGTCCCGGTCCACCCCCACCAGCGACCAGCCGGTGAAGCCGCCCTCGCCCGGTGGCGCGGCCGGTGCCTTGCCCGCGTTGCCGTTGACCAGGTACGGCACACCGTCCACCCGTGAGGCGTGGAAGACCCCGGCGTGCGCCCCGATGAACGCGGCGCCCTTGCCGGTGCGGCGGCGGAAGTCGGCCAGCCAGTCCTCCAGCAGGTCCGCCTCCAGCCGGTCGGTGAGCCGGCTCGCCCGCTGCGGGGTCGGATCGCGCGGCGGCACATGTGCCAGGACGACGACCGAGCCGGTCGCCGCGTCGCGGGCCGCGTCGTCCAGCGCCTCCCGCAGCCGCCGCAACTGCTCCCAGCCGCCGCCGCGCAGGGTCAGGGAGGAGGTGTCCAGGGTGACCAGGCGGGTGCCCCGGTGGTCGAGGACGCGGTGGGTGTCGCCGAACTCGGCGCGGAAGCCGTCGACGGAGCCGCCCATCACCTCGTGGTTGCCGGGCACGTAGTACCAGGGGGTCCCGGCGCCGAGCTCCTCCTGGAGCGTCCGCCGGGCGAGGGCGAGATCCGCCGGGGAGCCCTCGTCCACCCAGTCGCCGTTCACCACCACGAAGTCGGGCCGGGCCGCCCTGACCTCCCGCAGGGTGCGGCGGGCCCGGCGCACCAGTTCCCCCTCCGGGTCGCGGGCGACGAACTGGGCGTCGGAGACCACCGCGAACCGCCAGTCGCGTCCGGCGGTCTCGGCGGCCGTCGAGACCAGCGGGTCCCGGTGGGGAGCGGTGGCGGGCAGCTCGGCGTCCGGCGGGACATGGGCGGTCAGCCCGTCCAGCACCACCTCGCCGCGGTACCGCGCCCCGGGCCGGGTCTCGGCCAGGTAGAACCGTTCCACGGTGAGCGGATACGCGGTGCCCTCGGGCACCTCGAAGGTGACGCGCCGCCAGCCGGTCCAGGTGAGGTACGGGCCGCGCAGCACCTGGGGAGTGCCGGCGGCGTCCGCGAGCCGGAGCGAGGGCCAGGCGCCGCCCCCGTCGCCCCGCAGCCAGAGCGTGAAGCTCTGCGGCTGGCCCGGCACGGGGACGGGCGCGGGGGGAGCGGCGTAGGCGGCGCGGGTGGCGGTGGAACCGGTGAAGTCGTACGCCAGCCGCAGCCCGGTGCCGTCCCGCCCCGGGTCGGGGGCCAGTGAGCCGGAGGCCCGGGCGGCGCTGAAGGACCACTGCCCGGCATCGGCGAAGTCCGCGACCGTCTCCCGGCGCAGGCCGACGGTGACGGCCAGTACCGCCGTCCGGCCCGCCACACTCGCCCTGACCAGCCCGGCGACGGAGCCGGCGGCGGGGAGGGCGGTGACGGTGAAGGTGCCGCGCGCCGGGTCGGGGGTGACGCGGAACAGGGACTCGTCGTACGCCAGCCGGGCGTCGGACGGTTCGACCGGGGCGCTGTGGCCCTCGGCGTCGAAACCCACGAGGCCGAAGGAGCCCTCGCCACCCGGCGCGGCGATCCCCACCCGCTCCCGGGTCGGGGCGATCCTCGCCGGTTCGCCCAGCACGGTCAGCCCGATCGAGCCGCGGGCCGCCCCGTTGCGCGCGACGGCCTCGGTGCGGCCGGGCGCGCGGGCGCGGAAGACGCCGTCGCCGTCCACCTCGCCGACGTGCGGGTCGGTGCTCCGCCACCGGGCGGTGCCGTCCGCCGGGCCGTGGGTCTCGTCGTGTCCGGTGGCGGTCAGCCGGCGGGTCAGACCGGACAGGACCCGGTCCGGGTGCCCGCCGGGCACGTTGTCCGCCGAGGGAGCGGCGGCCGGATCCGCGGCCGTCTCCACCCGGAAGCCCGTCGGCTGCCCGCTGCCGCCGGGAACGGTGACGGCCAGCGCGTTGGCCACACCGCGCTGCCGCCCGTCGGAGGGGCTGTTCTCCAGCCGCGGGGTGTCCGAGCCGGGAGCGCGGGCGAGCAGCGTCGAGGAGCCGCCGCCGTCGAGGTTGAGCGCGTTGTACGCGCCGAGCCCGGCCATCAGCACGGCCAGTTCGGTGAGGGTGGCGCCCCCGGAGGCGGCCTGGCGGCCGTCCACGGTCAGCACGTGCATGGTGGAGCCGTCCCGGGAGAAGCCGACGGCGGTGCGGGGCGCGGCGGCGTTGTTGGGTCTGCCCTCCCAGTTCTGCGGCTCGCCGTCCTTCACCAGCACCCCCCGGCCGCCCACCGCGGTGCGCGGCACCGCCGAACCGTCGTCGGTGCGCAGCCCGTACTCCCAGCTCACCGGGTCCCCCGGAGAGAGGGCGGCCAGCGCCTTCGCGCCCGTCTCCCGGCCGAGCAGCACGGTGGTGCCCGCCGGGACCGCGCCCCGGCCGGGCGCGGCGGACACGGCGGTGACCCGGCCGTCGGTGACGGTGACCTCGGTGGTGCCGTCGGCGTCCGCCACGGCCAGGGCCCGGTCGGCCGTGCCCCAGCGCGCGTCGTAGACGCCGATCCCGCCGGTGGGGACGGCGGCGGCGTTGAGGGCGGCCAGCGGCTCGGGCCCGCCGGGCAGGGTGAGAGTGCCCTCGAAGTGCAGACCGAGGACGCGGCCCGCGCCGTCCGGGCCGAAGCCGACCGCCTCCCCGGTGCCGGACGCCGGGGAGTGGACGAGCTCGCCACCGTCGACGCCGGGACCCAGCGGTGCGCCGGTGCCCAGATCGAAGAAGTCGGCGTTGAAGGCGGCGACGGTACGCCTGCCGGGGCCGGGGTCGTGCGCGGCGGCCAGCTCCGAGACGGTCGCGTGGCCGGCCACCCGGCCGGAGACCCGGCCGGAGGAGAGACGTTCCACCGCGGCGCCGCCACCGAGGTCGACGCTGAGTGCGTCGGCGCGCAGCCACCCGCCCGGTTCCAGCCGCTCGAACGAGGTCAGGGTGGTGCCGGGCGCGACGGGCCGGGTGGTGCGGGACAGCTCAATGCCGTCGTCCGCGGTGTCCGGGCCGCCGGTGTGAGGGCCGGCCGGGTCGGCCGCCGGGAGGGTGGGCGCCCGGCTGCCCGGAACCGCGAAGGCCTGCTGTACCGGTACCGGTACCGGTCCGAGTACGGCGAGGACCGCCAGGACCGCGAGGAGCACCGCGGTTCTCGCGCGGAACCTTCCGGCCCGTCTGCCTTCCCCTTCATCCTGGGCCGCTTGTGACACGGGACCACCCACAGACGCCGTCGGGAATGCGCTCTGCCGCGCACTCGGCGCCCCAGGCTTCCAAGGCGGTCCGGACCGCGCCGGAGGGCGTGCCCGGGAGGGGGGAGAACAACCCGGAGGAGACCGCGCGGTTGCCCCGTCCGGCCGTGGGACCGGCCGGCACTCAGCCGGTGACCGGCCGGTGCGGCCTCAGCCCGTCGGGCCTCAGGCCGCGGGGCCCGCGACGAGCCGGCCGCCGTCGGTCCGGACCGGCACCTCCGGCAGCGGAGAGCCGGCCGGGCCCGCCAGCACCTCGCCGGTGGTGGTGTCGAAGCGGCTGCCGTGGCAGGCGCAGTCGGCCGACAGTCCCTCCGCGGAGGTCAGCACACAGCCCGCGTGGGTGCACACCGCGCCGAACGCCCTGAACTCGCCCTCGGCGGGCTGCGAGACGACCAGCCGCTTCTCGCGGTAGAGCCGGGAGCCGCCGACCGGTACGGCGTCGGCCGCCCCCAGGTCCACGGGGGCGGTCGGGGTCGCGGGCGGCTTCTGATCACCCGAACAGGCGGTCAGACCGGTCATACCGAGGCCGGCGGCTCCGGTCAGTGCCGCGCCGCACAGCACGGTGCGGCGGGCGGGGCGCCGAGTGTTCATGCTCGTTCCCTGCTCTGCGGGTCTCCCCGCCTCTTCCGGCCCCTCCTGCCTCCGGGGGTGTGCCTCCGGGCCGTTCACGGCTTCAGCGGCAGAAGGCTCTGGAGGAACTTGCCGGTGTGGCTCTCGGGAGCCGCCGCGACCTCCTCCGGGGTGCCCTCGGCGACGACCAGGCCGCCGCCGCTGCCACCCTCCGGGCCCATGTCGACTATCCAGTCGGCCGTCTTGATCACATCGAGGTTGTGCTCGATGACGATGACGGTGTTGCCCTTGTCCACCAGCCCGGACAGCACCCCGATCAGCTTGCGGATGTCCTCGAAGTGCAGGCCGGTGGTGGGTTCGTCCAGCACGTAGACCGTGCGCCCGGTGGAGCGCCGCTGCAGTTCCGAGGCGAGCTTCACCCGCTGTGCCTCGCCACCGGAGAGGGTGGGCGCGGACTGGCCGAGCCGGACGTAACCGAGCCCGACGTCGTTGAGGGTGCGCAGATGGCGGGCGATGGCCGGGACCGCCTCGAAGAACTCCAGCGCCTCCTCGATCGGCATGTCCAGCACCTCGGCGATGGACCTGCCCTTGTAGTGCACCTCCAGGGTCTCCCGGTTGTAGCGCGCGCCGTGGCAGACCTCGCACGGCACGTACACGTCCGGCAGGAAGTTCATCTCGATCTTGATGGTGCCGTCGCCGGAGCAGTTCTCGCAGCGGCCGCCCTTGACGTTGAAGGAGAACCGCCCCGGCAGGTAACCGCGCACCTTCGCCTCGGTGGTCTCCGCGAACAGCTTGCGCACATGGTCGAAGACACCCGTGTAGGTGGCCGGGTTGGAGCGGGGGGTGCGGCCGATGGGGGACTGGTCGACATGGACGACCTTGTCCACCAGGTCGTCGCCCTCGACCCGCACATGCCGGCCCGGTACCGCCCTGGCGCCGTTCAGCTCGCGTGCCAGATGGGTGTAGAGGATGTCGTTGACCAGGGTGGACTTGCCCGAGCCGGAGACACCCGTGACGGCGGTGAGCACCCCCAGCGGGAAGGACACGTCGACGTTCCGCAGGTTGTTCTCCCGCGCTCCGCGCACGGTCAGCACCCGCTTGCGGTCCACCGGGCGCCGCTTCGCGGGGGTGGGGATCGCCTTCCGCCCCGCCAGGTACTGCCCGGTCAGCGAGGCGTCGTTGGCGAGCAGCTCCTTCAGTGGACCGCTGTGCACCACCTTGCCGCCGTGCTCGCCCGCGCCCGGGCCGATGTCCACCACCCAGTCGGAGGTGCGGATGGTGTCCTCGTCGTGCTCCACGACGATCAGGGTGTTGCCCAGGTCGCGCAGCCGCACCAGGGTCTCGATCAGCCGGTGGTTGTCGCGCTGGTGCAGCCCGATGGACGGCTCGTCCAGCACGTAGAGCACGCCCACCAGGCCGGAGCCGATCTGGGTCGCCAGCCGGATGCGCTGCGCCTCGCCGCCCGAGAGCGTCCCGGCGGCGCGGTTGAGGGAGAGGTAGTCCAGACCGACGTCCACCAGGAACCGCAGCCGCTCGTTGACCTCCTTGAGGACCCGCTCGGCGATGGTCTTCTCCCGGTCGGTCAGCTCCATGACGCGCAGGAAGTCGGCGCACTCGCTGATCGACATCGCGGAGATCTCCGCGATCGACCTCCCCTGCACCGTCACGGCCAGGACCACCGGCTTCAGCCGCGTGCCCTCGCAGGCCGGACAGGGCACCTCGCGCATGTAGCCCTCGAACCGCTCCCGGCTGGAGTCCGTCTCCGCCTCCGAGTGCCGCCGCCGCACATAGGGCACCGCGCCCTCGAAGGCCGTGGTGTACGAGCGCTCCCGCCCGTAGCGGTTGCGGTAGCGGACCGCGATCTGGGTCCGGTGGCCGTTCAGCAGGGCCTTCCTCGCCCGGGCCGGCAGCCCGCCGAAGGGGATGTCGGTACGGAAACCGAGCGCGTCGGCCAGCGCCGAGACCAGCCGTCCGAAGTACTCCTTGGTGTGCCCGTGCGACCAGGGGTGGATCGCGCCCTCGTCCAGTGACTTGTCCGGGTCGGGGACGATCAGCTCCGGGTCGACCTCCATCCGGGTGCCGATGCCGGTGCACTCCGGACAGGCGCCGAAGGGCGAGTTGAAGGAGAACGAACGGGGCTCCAGCTCCTCGAACGACAGGTCGTTGTACGGGCAGTACAGGTGCTCGGAGTACATCCGCTCGCGCTGCGGGTCGTCCTCGGGCAGGTCGACGAAGTCGAGGATCACCATGCCGCCCGACAGTCCGAGGGCGGTCTCCACGGAGTCGGTCAGCCGCCGCTTGGCGCTCTCCTTCACCGTCAGGCGGTCGACGACCACCTCGATCGTGTGCTTCTCCTGCTTCTTCAGCTTCGGCGGGTCGGACAGCTGGACCGTGGCCCCGTCCACCCGGGCCCGGCTGTACCCCTTGGCCTGCAGCTCGGCGAAGAGGTCGGCGAACTCGCCCTTGCGCTCGCGCACCAGCGGGGAGAGCACCTGGAAACGGCTGCCCTCCCCGAGGGAGAGCACCTTGTCGACGACGGCCTGCGGGGACTGCCGGGCGATCGGGCGGCCGCACTCGGGGCAGTGCGGCTTGCCGATGCGGGCGAACAGCAGCCTGAGGTAGTCGTAGACCTCGGTGATGGTGCCGACCGTCGAGCGGGGGTTGCGCGAGGTGGACTTCTGGTCGATGGAGACCGCCGGGGACAGGCCCTCGATGAAATCCACGTCCGGCTTGTCCATCTGCCCCAGGAACTGCCGGGCGTAGGAGGACAGCGACTCCACGTAGCGGCGCTGGCCCTCGGCGAAGATGGTGTCGAAGGCGAGCGAGGACTTGCCCGATCCGGACAACCCGGTGAAGACGATGAGGGAGTCACGGGGGAGGTCGAGCGAGACGTTCTTCAGGTTGTGCTCGCGAGCCCCACGGACGATGAGACGGTCGGCCACGCCGGTGTGCACCTTTCGTGCGGGAGGAGGGGACGGAGCCCCCGCCCAGGGTAGAGGGAGCGCCGCCGCGGTGTCGCATCGCTTGCGCACCGCGAGCTTATAGCACGCGCTTTCGATTTACGGCCATCTCCCGCCACCTTCACCCGGAGGAGTGACGGAGCTAGCTTTGGATCATGACGTCACCAGCCGCCGGCCCCGCCGGCCCCGCCGACTCGACCGTCCCCGCGGCGGACCTCGCCGCCCTGCGCGAGTCCACCGAACGTCTCCTGGCCGCCGTGGCGGGGCTGGACGACGCATCCGTCGCCGAGCCCTCGCTGCTGCCCGGCTGGACCCGCGGCCATGTCCTGGCGCACCTGGCCCGCAACGCCGACGCCCTGGCCGGGGTGCTCGCCGGGCGCCCGATGTACCCCAGCGCCGAGGCGCGCGAGGCCGACATCGAGCGGGACGCACCCCGCCCCCTCGCGGCGCAGCTGGCGGACCTGCGGGACGCCGACGCGCGTCTCGGGCGGGCGATGGACTCCCTCGCCGGTGAGCGGTGGGGGGCCACCGTGGCGCTGCGCAACGGCGTCACCGACCTGGCCTCCTCGCTTCCCTTCCGCCGGCGGATCGAGGTCGAACTGCACCATGTCGACCTCGGTATCGGCTACACCCTGCACGATCTGCCCGCCGACTTCACCGAGCGCGAACTGGAGAACATGGTCCGGCGCTTCGCGGGGCACCCCGGTGTGGCGCCCCTGGAGCTGCGGACCGGGGACGGCCGGGTCCGGCGCACCGGACGCGCGGCCGCGGCCGGGACGGAGCCGGTCGTCGTCACGGGACCGCCCACCGAGCTGATGGGCTGGCTCACCGGACGCACCACGGGTGGCGGACTCACCGTCTCCGGCGGTGTCCTGCCCGCCCTGCCGCCGCTCTGAGAGACTGACCGCGGGACCGGTCACCGACCGCGTGCCACCCCGTCCCGGAAGGAGTTCCGCAGCCTCATGCCGTACACAGGAAAGGTCGTGGCCGGCGGCCCGGCGGACGTCCACGAGCTGACCGACCTGATGATCTCCAAGGCCGCGGTCGGCCCCCTGGAGAACAACGCCTACCTGCTGCGCTGCCGCGCCACCGGCGAGCAGCTCCTGATCGACGCCGCCGACGAGCCCGACACCCTGCTGAACCTCGTCGGCGGGGACGGCCTCGCCGCCGGCGTCGTCACCACCCACCGGCACGGCGACCACTGGCAGGCGCTCGACGCCGTCGTCCGGGCCACCGGCGCCCGCACCCACGCCGGGCGCCACGACGCCGAGGGCATCCCCGTCCCCACCGACGTGCTCCTGGACGACGGCGACACCGTCACCGTCGGCCGGGTCGCCCTCACCGCCCGGCACCTGCGCGGCCACACCCCCGGCTCCGTCGCCCTGGTGTACGACGACCCGCACGGCCATCCGCACGTGTTCACCGGCGACTGCCTGTTCCCGGGCGGCGTCGGGAACACCCGCGGCGACGCCGAGGCCTTCGCCGCCCTGCTGCACGACGTGGAGACCAAACTCTTCGGCGAGCTCCCCGACGAGACCTGGGTCTACCCCGGCCACGGCGCCGACACCACCCTGGGCGCCGAGCGGCCGCACCTGCCCGAGTGGCGCGAACGGGGCTGGTGACGGCGGCGGTACGGCTCCGCCGCGGGGCGGCGCGGGGATCCCGCCCGTCCCGCTGCGCCCCGCCGCCCGCCGTCGTACGCCGCCAGTAGGGTGGCAGCATGGCAGACCCCTCCAGCTACCGTCCCAGGCCGGGCGAGATCCCCGACTCACCGGGGGTCTACCGGTTCCGCGACGAGCACGGCCGGGTGATCTACGTCGGGAAGGCGAAGAGCCTGCGCCAGCGGCTCGCCAACTACTTCCAGGACCTGGCGGGCCTCCACCCGCGCACCCGCACGATGGTCACCACGGCCGCCTCCGTGGAGTGGACGGTGGTCTCCACCGAGGTGGAGGCACTCCAGCTGGAGTACTCCTGGATCAAGGAGTACGACCCCCGGTTCAACGTCAAGTACCGCGACGACAAGAGCTACCCCTCCCTCGCGGTGACGCTGAACGAGGAGTTCCCGCGCGTGCAGGTGATGCGCGGCCCGAAGAAGAAGGGCGTGCGCTACTTCGGCCCGTACGCGCACGCCTGGGCGATCCGCGAGACCGTGGACCTGCTGCTGCGGGTCTTCCCGGTGCGGACCTGCTCCGCCGGGGTCTTCAAGCGTTCCGCCCAGATCGGCCGCCCCTGCCTGCTCGGCTACATCGGCAAGTGCGCCGCCCCCTGCGTCGGCCGGATCTCGGCCGAGGACCACCGGCTGCTCGCCGAGGAGTTCTGCGAGTTCATGGCCGGGCGCACCGGGACCCATCTGCGCCGCCTGGAGCGGGAGATGCGGGAGGCGGCCGAGGAGACGGAGTACGAGCGGGCGGCCCGGCTGCGCGACGACATCGAGGCGCTGCGGCGCGCGATGGAGAAGAGCGCCGTCGTCCTCGCCGACGCCACCGACGCCGATCTGATCGCGGTCGCCGAGGACGAACTGGAGGCCGCCGTGCAGATCTTCCACGTCCGCGGCGGCCGGGTGCGCGGCCAGCGCGGCTGGGTCACCGACAAGGTGGAGGAGGTCACCGCCGCCGGACTCGTCGAGCACGCCCTCCAGCAGCTCTACGGCGAGGAGCGGGGCGACGCCGTGCCCAGGGAGGTCCTGGTCCCCGCCCTGCCGGAGCCGGTGGAGCCGGTCGCGCAGTGGCTGGCGGACCGGCGCGGCTCCACCGTGGACCTGCGCGTCCCGCGGCGCGGCGACAAACGGGCCCTGCTGGAGACGGTGCAGCGCAACGCGCAGCAGGCCCTCGTCCTGCACAAGACCAAACGAGCCTCCGACCTGACCACCCGCTCCCGCGCCCTGGAGGAGATCGCCGGGGCGCTGGGGCTGGACTCGGCGCCGCTGCGCATCGAGTGCTTCGACGTCTCCCATCTCCAGGGTGAGGACGTGGTCGCCTCGATGGTGGTCTTCGAGGACGGCCTGGCCCGCAAGAGCGAGTACCGCCGCTTCCAGATCAGGGGCTTCGCCGGCCAGGACGACGTGCGCGCGATGCACGAGGTGGTCTTCCGGCGCTTCCGCCGCTATCTCCAGGAGCGGCAGCGCACCGGGGAGTGGGGCACCGGCGCCTCGGAGGCCCCCGGTGGCCGGGACGAGGCCGGCCCCGCCCCGGCCGAGCGGGCCGCGCCCGGTGCGGACGTGACCGGTGCGGAGGTGAGCGGTCCGGAGGTGACCGGACAGCAGGAGACCGGGCCCGGTACGGGACGGCCGCCCAGGTTCGCCTATCCGCCGCAGCTGGTCGTGGTGGACGGCGGGCAGCCGCAGGTGGCCGCCGCCCGCCGGGCCCTGGACGAGCTCGGGATCGACGACGTCGCCGTGTGCGGGCTGGCCAAGCGCCTGGAGGAGGTGTGGCTGCCCGGCGAGAGCGACCCGGTGGTCCTGCCCCGCACCAGCGAGGGGCTCTACCTGCTCCAGCGGGTCCGCGACGAGGCGCACCGCTTCGCCATCCGGTACCAGCGCGGCAAGCGGTCGCGGGCGCTGCGGGCGGGCCCCCTCGACGCCGTCCCCGGCCTGGGGGAGTCCCGCAGACAGGCGCTGATCAAGCACTTCGGCTCGGTGAAACGGCTGCGCGCCGCCACCGTCGAGCAGATCCGCGAGGTGCCGGGCGTCGGGCAGAAGACCGCCGAGGCCGTCGCCGCGGCCCTGGCGCAGGCGCCCTCGCCCGCCCCGGCGGTGAACACCGCCACGGGTGAGATCCTGGAGGGCGCCGAGCACGCCGAGAACGGGTAGGCGCGCACGTACGAGTACGAACGACAGCACCGGCCGCCCCGTCGGCGCGCCGGCCGGCGGGGGGAGACACCGATGAGCGAGCACACGGAACACGGAGCGCAGGTGGCCACGGACAAGAGCAAGGCGGCGGACACCGGGGGCGCCGAGGGCGCGGCCGACGCCGAGAACCCCATGAGCGCCGAGAACGCCAAGAGCGCCGCCATCCCCGAACTGGTGATCATCTCCGGCATGTCCGGGGCGGGCCGCAGCACCGCCGCCAAGTGCCTGGAGGACCTCGGCTGGTTCGTGGTGGACAACCTGCCGCCCGCCCTGATCCCGACCATGGTCGACCTGGGCGCCCGCTCGCAGGGCAACGTCGCGAAGATCGCCGCCGTGGTCGACGTCCGGGGGCGGCGCTTCTTCGACAACCTGCGCGAGTCCCTGGCCGACCTCGACGCCAGGAACGTCACCCGGCGGGTCGTCTTCCTGGAGGCCTCCGACGACGCACTGGTGCGCCGCTTCGAGTCGGTGCGCCGCCCCCACCCGCTCCAGGGCGACGGGCGGATCGTCGACGGCATCGCCGCCGAGCGCGACCTGCTGCGGGAACTGCGCGGCGACGCCGACCTGGTCATCGACACCTCCGGTCTCAACGTCCACGAACTGCGCGCCAAGCTCGACGCCCAGTTCGCGGGCGAGGAGGAGCCCGAACTGCGGGCGACGGTGATGTCCTTCGGCTACAAGTACGGCCTCCCCGTCGACGCCGACCTCGTGGTCGACTGCCGCTTCCTGCCCAACCCGCACTGGGTGCCCGGGCTGCGGCCGTACACCGGTCTCAACGAGGAGGTCGCGCGGTACGTCTTCGACCAGCCCGGCGCCAAGGAGTTCCTGGACCGCTACGCGGAACTGCTCCAGCTCATCACCACCGGCTACCGCCGCGAGGGCAAGCGCTACGTGACCGTCGCGGTGGGCTGCACCGGCGGCAAGCACCGCAGCGTCGCGATGTCCGAGAAACTGGCCCGCCGGCTGGCCGCCGAGGGCGTGGAGACGGTCGTCGTCCACCGGGACATGGGACGCGAGTGAACATCCGCACCCGGAGACTGAAACGCCTGGTCACCGCGCGCACGAGCCGGGGCGGGACACCGAAGGTGGTGGCGCTGGGCGGCGGCCGGGGGCTGTCCGCCTCGCTCGCCGCGCTGCGCCGCATCACCCGGGACCTGACCGCCGTGGTCACCGTCGCCGACGACGGGGGCTCCAGCGGGCGGCTCCGCGACGAGCTGGGCGTCCTGCCGCCCGGGGACCTCCGCAAGGCCCTGGCCGCGCTGTGCGGCGACGACGAGTGGGGCCAGACCTGGGCCCGGGTGATCCAGCACCGTTTCGTCAGCCGGGGCGAACTGCACGAGCACGCCGTGGGGAACCTGCTCATCGTCGCCCTGTGGGAGCAGCTCGGCGACCACGTGGCGGCGCTGGACCTGGTGGGGAGGCTGCTGGGCGCGCACGGCCGGGTGCTGCCGATGTCCGCCGTACCGCTGGAGCTGCGGGCCCTGGTGCGCGGCCACGATCCGGCCCTGCCCGACGAGGTCACCACCGTCCGCGGCCAGGCCACCGTCGCCCTCACCCCCGGCGAGGTGCAGCAGGTGCACCTGGTGCCGCACGACCCGCCGGCCGTCCCGGAGGCCGTCGAGGCGGTTCTCGACGCGGACTGGGTGGTGCTCGGCCCCGGCTCCTGGTTCTCCTCGGTGATTCCGCACCTGCTGGTGCCCGAGCTGCTCCAGGCGCTCACCGAGACCAGGGCGCGCCGGGTGCTGTCGCTCAACCTGGTGCCGCAGCCGGGCGAGACCGAGGGCTTCTCCCCGCAGCGTCATTTGGAGGTTTTGGCCCGACACGCCCCTAAACTCGCCTTCGACGTGGTGCTGGCCGACCGGGCCGCGGTGCCCGACGAGGAGGGCCTCCGTGCCGCCGCCCGGCGGCTCGGCGGCTCGGTCGAGCTGGCGCCGGTGGCCTGTGCGGACAGTGTGCCCCGGCATGATCCGGAGCTTCTGGCGGCCGCGTACGACCGGATTTTTCGAATGCATGGAAGGATCGGCCCATGGCGATGACGGCAGCGGTGAAGGACGAGATCTCCCGGCTCCCCGTCACCAGGACCTGCTGCCGGAAGGCGGAGGTCTCGTCGATCCTGCGGTTCGCGGGCGGCCTGCACCTGGTGAGCGGCCGGATCGTGATCGAGGCGGAGCTGGACACCGGCATCGCCGCCCGCAGACTCCGCAAGGACATCCTGGAGATCTTCGGACACGCCTCCGACCTGGTGGTGATGGCGCCGGGCGGGCTGCGCAGGGGCAGCCGCTTCGTCGTACGGGTGGTGGCGGGCGGTGACCAGCTCGCCCGGCAGACCGGGCTGGTCGACGGCCGCGGCCGCCCGGTGCGGGGGCTGCCGCCGCAGGTGGTCTCCGGCGCCACCTGCGACGCCGAGGCGGCCTGGCGCGGGGCCTTCCTCGCCCACGGCTCGCTCACCGAGCCCGGCCGCTCCTCCTCCCTGGAGATCACCTGCCCCGGTCCCGAGGCCGCCCTCGCGCTGGTCGGTGCCGCCCGGCGGCTCCAGATCGCCGCCAAGTCCCGTGAGGTGCGGGGCGTGGACCGGGTCGTCGTCCGTGACGGCGACGCCATCGGCGCGCTGCTCACCCGGCTGGGCGCCCACGAGTCGGTGCTGGCCTGGGAGGAGCGGCGGATGCGCCGCGAGGTGCGGGCCACGGCCAACCGGCTGGCCAACTTCGACGACGCCAACCTGCGCCGCTCGGCCCGCGCCGCGGTGGCCGCGGGGGCCCGGGTGCAGCGCGCGCTGGAGATCCTCGGCGACGACGTCCCCGAGCACCTGGCCGCCGCCGGACGGCTGCGGATGGAGCACAAGCAGGCATCCCTGGAGGAGCTGGGCGCGCTCGCCGACCCGCCGCTGACCAAGGACGCGGTCGCGGGCCGTATCCGCCGGCTGCTGGCCATGGCCGACAAGCGCGCCGCCGATCTGGGGATCCCCGGCACCGAGTCCACCCTGACCGAGGAGATGGTCGGCTGATCCGCCGGTCCGGCGCGTCCCGGGCCGGCCGCGGCCCGAGGCCCGCAGCGCGCCCGGCGGTGGCCGATGTCACCCCGGGACGCCCGGCGCGGTAGGGTCGGCAGTGGTCGGGGACATCCCAAACAGCATTCGCCGGTGTCCGCACCGGCGTACCTAACGAGGAGATCGGTTCGTGACGATCCGCGTAGGCATCAACGGCTTTGGCCGCATCGGTCGCAACTACTTCCGCGCGCTTCTGGACCAGGGCGCGGACGTCGAGATCGTCGGTGTCAACGACCTGACCGACAACGCGACCCTGGCACACCTGCTGAAGTACGACAGCATCCTGGGCCGCCTGACACAGGACATCAGCCACACCGCCGACACCATCACGGTGGGCGGCAAGACCTTCAAGACGATGGCCGAGCGCGACCCGGCCGCCCTGCCCTGGGGCGAGCTCGGCGCCGACATCGTGATCGAGTCCACCGGCATCTTCACCAAGCGCGAGGACGCCGCCAAGCACCTGGCGGCGGGCGCGAAGAAGGTCCTGATCTCGGCCCCGGCCAAGAACGAGGACCTCACCGTCGTCATGGGCGTCAACCACGAGTCCTACGACCCGGAGAAGCACCACGTCGTCTCCAACGCCTCCTGCACCACCAACTGCGTGGCGCCGATGGCCAAGGTGATGGACGAGAGCTTCGGCATCGTCAAGGGCATGATGACGACCATCCACGCGTACACCAACGACCAGCGCATCCTGGACTTCCCGCACAAGGACCTGCGCCGCGCCCGCGCCGCCGCCGAGAACATCATCCCGACCTCCACCGGCGCCGCCAAGGCCACCGCCCTGGTCCTGCCGCAGCTCAAGGGCAAGCTGGACGGCATCGCCATGCGCGTCCCGGTCCCGACCGGCTCGGTCACCGACCTCGTGCTGGAGCTCGACCGCGAGGTCACCAAGGACGAGGTGAACAACGCCTTCCAGAAGGCCGCCGAGGGGCAGCTCAAGGGGATCCTGGACTACACCGAGGACCCGATCGTCTCCTCGGACATCGTCAGCTGGCCCGCCTCCTGCACCTTCGACTCCTCCCTGACGATGGCCCAGGGCAAGCAGGTCAAGATCGTCGGCTGGTACGACAACGAGTGGGGCTACTCCCAGCGCCTCGTGGACCTGACCGTCTACGTCGGCGAGCGGCTCTGACCGCGCTGCTGCTCCACCGCAGCGCCGAGATGTGACACAGCGGGGCTCGCAGGGCGCGACGAGGCGCCCGGCGGGCCCCGTCTCGCGGAAAACCACCACTGACGGAGCCGTACATTGAAGACGATCGACGATCTGGACGTGTCGGGCAGGCGGGTCTTCGTCCGCGCCGACCTGAACGTACCGCTCGACGGCGGGACGATCACCGACGACGGCCGTATCCGCGCCGCCCTCCCGACGATCACCAGGCTGGCCGAGGCCGGTGCGAAGGTGATCGTCGCCTCCCACCTGGGCCGCCCCAAGGGCGCCCCGGACCCGAAGTTCTCCCTCGCCCCCGTCGCCGGGCGGCTCGGTGAACTCCTCGGCAAGGACGTGGCGTTCGCCTCCGACACCGTCGGCGAGTCCGCCGCCGCCACCGTCGCCGCCCTCGCCGGCGGGCAGGTCGCGGTCCTGGAGAACCTGCGCTTCAACGCGGGCGAGACCAGCAAGGACGAGGCCGAGCGCGGCGCCTTCGCGGACCGCCTCGCCGCTCTCGCCGACCTCTACGTCGGTGACGGCTTCGGCGCCGTGCACCGCCGCCACGCCTCGGTCTACGACCTCCCGGCGCGGCTGCCGCACGCCGCCGGCGACCTCATCGCCACCGAGGTCGGTGTCCTGCGCCGGCTCACCGACGACGTCAGCCGCCCGTACGCGGTGGTCCTGGGCGGTGCCAAGGTCTCCGACAAGCTCGGTGTCATCGAGCACCTGCTGGAGCGCGCCGACCGCATCCTCATCGGCGGCGGCATGGCGTACACCTTCCTGAAGGCGCAGGGCCACGAGGTCGGTTCCTCGCTGCTCCAGGAGGACCAGGTCCCGGCCGTCCAGGGCTATCTCAAGCGCGCCGAGGAGCGCGGGGTGGAGTTCGTCCTGCCGGTGGACGTGGTCGCCGCCGCCTCCTTCCCGGACCTGGGCGCCAAGACCGCCACCGACCCCGTCACCGTCGCCGCGGACGCCATCCCGGCCGAGCTGATGGGTCTGGACATCGGCCCGCGCAGCCGCGAGCTGTACGCGGCCCGCCTCGCCGACGCCGCCACCGTCTTCTGGAACGGCCCGATGGGCGTCTTCGAGCACCCGGACTACGCCGACGGCACCCGTACCGTCGCCCGGGCGCTGATCGACAGCTCCGCCTTCACCGTCGTCGGCGGCGGCGACTCCGCCGCGGCCGTCCGCATCCTGGGCTTCGACGAGAACGCCTTCGGGCACATCTCGACCGGCGGCGGCGCCAGCCTCGAGTACCTCGAGGGCAAGACACTTCCCGGCCTCGCCGCACTGGAGGACTGACACACGATGGCCACCCGCACCCCGCTGATGGCGGGCAACTGGAAGATGAACCTCAACCACCTCGAGGCCATCGCCCATGTCCAGAAGCTCGCCTTCGCCCTGAACGACAAGGACCACGAGGCCGTCGAGGTCGCGGTCCTGCCGCCCTTCACCGATCTGCGCTCGGTGCAGACCCTGGTCGAGGGCGACAAGCTGAAGATCCGCTACGGCGCCCAGGACATCTCGGCGCACGTCTCCGGCGCGTACACCGGGGAGGTCTCCGGCGCGATGCTCGCCAAGCTGCACTGCGCCTACGTGGTCGTCGGCCACTCCGAGCGCCGCCAGTACCACAACGAGACCGACGGGCTGTGCAACGCCAAGGTCAAGGCCGCCTACCTCAACGACCTGACCCCGATCCTGTGCGTCGGCGAGGGCCTGGAGGTCCGCAGGGCCGGTGACCAGGTCGCCCACACCCTCGCCCAGGTCGACGGCGCGCTGAAGGACGTCCCCGCCGAGCACGCCGCGAGCATCGTGATCGCCTACGAGCCGGTGTGGGCCATCGGCACCGGCGAGGTCGCCACCCCCGAGGACGCCCAGGAGGTGTGCGGCGCGATCCGCGGCCGGCTGGCCGAGCTGTACGACCGGGAGCTGGCCGAGAAGGTCCGCATCCAGTACGGCGGTTCGGTGAAGGGCGGGAACGTCGCGGCGATCATGGCGCAGCCGGACGTGGACGGGGCGCTGGTCGGCGGCGCCTCGCTGGACGTGGACGAGTTCGTGCGGATCGTCCGGTTCCGCGACCAGTGACGGGACGGACGGCCCGCCGTCGGCCGGTGACGGCGGGCCGTCCACGTCGTACCCTGTCGGGGCCGGGAGCGTACGCGCGTACCCCTCCCGGCCCCGTACCCTGCAAGTCCCGAGAGTTTTCCGCAGACATCCGTCCGAGAGAGTTGGTCCAGCCGTGATCATGGGGTTCTCCATCGCCCTCGTCGTCTTCAGCCTGCTGCTGCTGCTGCTCGTGCTGATGCAAAAGGGGAAGGGCGGCGGCCTCTCCGACATGTTCGGCGGCGGCATGCAGGCGTCCATCGGCGGCTCCTCGGTCGCCGAGCGCAACCTCGTCCGCCTCACGGTGGTGGTCGGCCTCCTCTGGTTCGCCGTCGTCGTGGCGCTCGGCATCCTGATGAAGCTCGACGCCTGACACCACACGGCTGTCCCGGCCTATCATGAGGCTCACGCCCGACGGCCCGGAGGGCGGTAACTCCGGTCTGCGGGCGCGTGTTGGGCCCCACATACACCGGGGCACCCGCCGCGGAACCGTCCGCCGGCGCTCCGCGGCACCATGAGGCAGGGAGTTACGACCGTGGCAAGTGGCAACGCGATCCGGGGAAGCCGGGTCGGGGCGGGGCCGATGGGAGAGGCCGAGCGGGGCGAGTCCGCGCCGCGCCTGCGGATTCCCTTCTGGTGCTCCAACGGGCACGAGACCCGCCCCAGCTTCGCCAGCGACGCACAGGTCCCGGACACCTGGGACTGTCCGCGCTGTGGCTTTCCGGCAGGCAAGGACCGGGACAATCCGCCGGCCCCACCGCGCACCGAGCCGTACAAGACGCATCTCGCGTATGTGCGCGAGCGGCGCAGCGACGCCGACGGCGAGGCGATCCTCGCCGAGGCGCTGGCCAAGCTGCGCGGGGAGATCTGAAGGCTCCGCCCGCGCGGGGGCGGACACCAGCGGCGGCCCGGCCGTACGTCCCGGTGAGGACGTACGGCCGGGCCGCCGCTGCGTGGGACGGCCGTTCGACTAGGTTGACCAGGTTGGGAACCGGCCGGTCCGTCGCACGGGGACCGCGAGAGAGAAGTGGACTGAATTCGCAGATGAACGCTGAAGGCCGCGGCAGGCTCGATCACATGCCGCAGTGGCAGGCGCTGGCCAGGCACCGCGAGGAGCTGGGGGAGGTGCGCCTGCGCGACCTGTTCGCCGACGATCCGGGCCGTGCCGAGCGGTACGGCGTCCGGGTGGGCGACCTGTACCTGGACTACTCGAAGAACCTCGTCACGGACGAGACGCTGCGGCTGCTGGGCGAGCTGGCCGGGGCCACCGGTGTCGCGGAACTGCGGGACGCGATGTTCCGGGGCGAGCGGATCAACACCACCGAGAACCGGGCCGTGCTGCACACCGCCCTGCGGGCCCCGCGGGAGGCGGTGATCGAGGTCGACGGCGAGGATGTCGTCCCCGCCGTGCACGCCGTGCTTGACCGGATGGCCGTCTTCGCCCAGGCGGTGCGCTCCGGCCGGTGGGTCGGCCACACCGGACGGCGCGTCAGGAACGTCGTCAACATCGGCATCGGCGGCTCCGACCTGGGACCCGCGATGGCGTTCGAGGCGTTGCGCGCCTACACCGACCGGGAGCTGGAGGTCCGCTTCGTCTCCAACGTGGACGGCGCGGACCTGCACGAGGCGCTCCAGGGACTGGACCCGGCCGAGACGCTGTTCGTCGTCGCCTCCAAGACCTTCACCACCATCGAGACCATCACCAACGCCACTTCGGCGAAGAACTGGCTGCTGGCCGGCCTGGGCGCGGGGAAGGAGGCGGTGGCCAAGCACTTCGTGGCGCTCTCGACGAACGCGGAGGCGGTCGGGGAGTTCGGCATCGACACCTCGAACATGTTCGAGTTCTGGGACTGGGTCGGCGGCCGCTACTCCTACGACTCGGCCATCGGCCTGTCGCTGATGATCGCCATCGGCCCGGACCGCTTCCGCGAGATGCTGGACGGCTTCCGCACCGTCGATACGCACTTCCGCACCGCACCGCCCGGGGAGAACGCCCCGTTGCTGCTGGGTCTGCTGGGCATCTGGTACGGCGCCTTCTTCGACGCCCAGTCGCACGCGGTGCTGCCCTACAGCCACTACCTGTCGAAGTTCCCCGCCTACCTCCAGCAGCTCGACATGGAGTCCAACGGCAAGTCGGTGGACCGGCAGGGCCGGCCGGTGAGCTGGCAGACCGGACCGGTGGTCTGGGGCACCCCCGGCACCAACGGCCAGCACGCGTACTTCCAGCTGCTGCACCAGGGCACCCGGCTGGTCCCCGCGGACCTCATCGGCTTCGCCCGGCCGGTGCCCGGCCTGTCGCCGGAACTCGCGGCCCAGCACGATCTGCTGATGGCCAATCTCTTCGCCCAGGGCCAGGCGCTGGCCTTCGGCAAGGCGCAGGAGGAGGTGCGGGCCGAGGGCGTGCCCGAGGAGCAGGTCCCGCACCGCACCTTCCGGGGCAACCGCCCCACGACGACGATCCTGGCCGACGAACTGACCCCCTCGGTACTGGGCCAGCTGGTCGCGCTGTACGAGCACAAGGTGTTCGTCCAGGGCGCGGTCTGGGACATCGACTCCTTCGACCAGTGGGGCGTGGAGCTGGGCAAGGTCCTGGCCAAGCGTGTCGAGCCCGCGCTGACCGGGGGCGCCGAGCCGGCGGGACTGGACGCCTCCACGGCGGCCCTGGTGGCCCGCTACCGCGCCCTGCGCGGCCGCGGCTGATCACGTCCCGGCCCCACGCCGTTCCCCCGGTACGCCGTTGGCCCCGCCTCCGTACGGAGGCGGGGCCAACGGGCCTCGTCCGGGCGGCCCTCCGGCCGGTCAGCTCCGGGCCGAGGCCGGCAGGCGGGACGCGGCGGCCTCGTCGAGGATCCACAGGGTGCGCTCGCGGCCCCGGGCGCCCGTGGCGGGCGCCCGGAAGGGGTCCTCGGCGGTCAGCGCGCCGGCCGCCGCCTCCGCCTTGTCCTCGCCGGCCGCCAGCAGCCACACCTGGCGGGCCGCCCGGAGGGCCGGGAGGGTGAGGGAGACCCGTACCGGCGGCGGCTTCGGGGAGTCCGTGACGCCGACGACCGTCCGCCCCTCCTCCCGCACCGCCGGATGCTCCGGGAAGAGGGAGGCCACATGGGTGTCCGGGCCCAGCCCCAGCAGCAGCACGTCGAAGGACGGCACCGCCGGCGCGTCCCGGCCGCCGCCCGCCGCGGCGGCGAGTTCCGCCGCGTACGCCTCCGCCGCTGCCGCCGCGTCGTCGCCGTGGGGGCCGCCGGAGGCGGGCATCGGATGGACCCGCGCCGGGTCCAGCGGGAGTCCGTCCAGAAGCGCCAGGCGGGCCTGGGTGTGGTTGCGGTCCGGGTCGCCGTCGGGCAGGAACCGCTCGTCGCCCCACCACAGGTCCACCCGTGACCAGTCGACGGCGCTCCGGCCAGGGGCCTGGGCCAGGGCCGCCAGCAGACCGATGCCGTTGCGGCCGCCGGTCAGCACCAGGGAAGCGGTGCCGCGGGCGCTCTGCGCCTCCGCGACCGCGGTGAGCAGCCCCGCCGCCGTCGCCCGGAGCAGCGTCTCCGGGTCGGGATGGACGGTGAGCCGCGGAGGAGGAGCCCCGGGCACGTCCACCGGGCCACCGTCCGGGACCTTCGAGGCCGGTTCCCCCGGGGCGCCCGGGTTCTCCGGGCCTGCCTCCGTCCGGCCCACCGTGTCCGTCCCGTCCGTCCCGTCCGTCCCGTCCGTCCCGTCCGCTGCGGGCCGGCCGCGCAGCCGGTCGAGGCCGAAGCAGATCGCCTGCGCGTAGGTCTCGTCCGGGTCCAGGCGCCGCAGCTCCTCCGCGATCAGCTCGGCCGTGCCGCGCCGGTGGAGGGCCACGTTCCGGTCGGGCTGGCCGGGCACGACGAGCCTGGCCAGTGAGCCGTCGCCGCGCTCCAGGCAGATGTCGCCCTCGCCGGTGGCCAGCCGTACGGCCGTGATGCCCGGCCCCTCGGAGACCCTGCGCTCGACGGGGACGTCCAGCCGCCGGGCGAGCCAGAGTGCCAGCAGCTCGGTGCTGGGGTTGTACTCCTCGCCCTCGACGACCGCGCCGTCGATCCGGACCGGCTTCTGGTCCAGGGCGGCGGCCAGCACACTGCGCCACAGGGTGACGCGGGTCCAGGCCAGATCGGTGTCGCCGGGCGCGTAGCTGCGGGCCCGCAGCGCCAGCGCGCCCACCGGGTCCTCGTTCTCGGCCGCGTCGGTGATGCGCCGCTGCGCGAGTACGCCGAGAGGGTCCTTCGAGGGATGCTCTGGTCCGTCGGCGGGCCACCAGACGACGGCGGGCGCGTCCGGCAGCAGCAGGGGCAGGACGACGCTGTGGGCGTGGGAGGCCAGCTCCCCGTGCAGCCGCAGCAGCACCGTCTCGCCGGTGCCGGTGCCGCCGCCGACCCGTACCTCGGCGTCGAGCCGGGCCGTGGCCCGGTCCCGGGGGGAACGACCCGGACGCCGGACGACGACGAGGATCCGCGAGGGGTGCTCGCGGGAGGCCTCGCTGGCCGCCTTCAGCGCGTCGTAGTGGCTGCCCTCGTCCGTCACGATGACGAGCGTGAGCACCATGCCGACGGCCGGGCTGCCCATCGCCCGCCGAGCCTTCACCAGAGCCGCGTTGATCTGGCCGGACGTGGTGTCCGTGAGGTCGATGTTCATGGGCGCCGCCAGCTCCGTCCGTCGCGTGCGAGCATCTCGTCGGCCGCCTGCGGACCCCAGGTCCCGGCGGTGTACGGTTCGGGCCTGCCGTGCGCCTCCCAGAACTCCTCGACCGGGTCCAGGATCTCCCAGGACCGCTCGACCTCCTGGTGCCGCGGGAAGAGGTTGGCGTCGCCCAGCAGCACGTCCAGGATGAGCCGTTCGTACGCCTCGGGGCTGGATTCGGTGAAGGACTCGCCGTAGGCGAAGTCCATCGTCACGTCCCGGATCTCCATGGAGGTGCCGGGCACCTTGGAACCGAACCGGATGGTGATGCCCTCGTCCGGCTGCACCCGGATGACCAGCGCGTTCTGCCCCAGCTCCCGGGTGTCGGTGGCGTCGAAGGGGGAGTAGGGGGCGCGCTGGAAGACCACCGCGATCTCGGTGACGCGGCGGCCCAGCCGCTTGCCCGTGCGCAGGTAGAAGGGGACTCCCGCCCAGCGGCGGTTGTCGATCTCCAGCTTGACGGCCGCGTAGGTGTCGGTGCGGGAGTCCGGGTCGATGCCCTCCTCCTCCAGGTAGCCGGGCACCTTCCGGCCGCCCTGCCAGCCCGCGGCGTACTGGCCGCGCACGGTGTGGCGGCCCAGGTCCTTCGGCAGCCGTACCGCGTTGAGCACCTTGAGCTTCTCGGTGACCAGCGCCTTGGCGTCGAAGGAGGAGGGCTCCTCCATGGCGGTCAGGGCCAGCAGCTGGAGCAGGTGGTTCTGGATCACGTCGCGGGCCGCGCCGATGCCGTCGTAGTACCCCGCGCGCCCACCGATGCCGATGTCCTCGGCCATCGTGATCTGCACGTGGTCCACGTAGGAGCGGTTCCACAGCGGCTCGAACATCGTGTTGGCGAAGCGCAGCGCCAGGATGTTCTGGACGGTCTCCTTGCCCAGGTAGTGGTCGATCCGGAAGACGTCGGACTGCCGGAAGACCTGGTGGACGACCCGGTTGAGCTCCTGGGCGCTGGCCAGGTCGTGCCCGAAGGGCTTCTCGATGACCGCACGGCGCCAGGAGCCGTCAGGCGCGTCGGACAGCTCGTGCTTCTTGAGCTGCTGCAGGACGGTGGGGAAGAACTTGGGCGGTACCGAGAGGTAGAAGGCGAAGTTGCCGCCGGTGCCGCGTGAGGAGTCCAGGTCCTGGATGGTCGACTTCAGTCTGGCGAACGCCTCGTCGTCGTCGAAGACCCCGGGCACGAAGCGCATGCCCGCGCCGAGCTGCCGCCAGACCTCCTCCCGGAAGGGAGTGCGGGCGTACTGCTTGACCGAGTCGTGCACCACCTGGCAGAAGTCCTGGTCCTCCCAGTCGCGGCGGGCGAAGCCGACGAGGGAGAAGCCCGGGGGCAGCAGCCCCCGGTTGGCGAGGTCGTAGACGGCGGGCATCAGCTTCTTACGTGACAGATCGCCGGTGACGCCGAAAATGACCAGGCCCGACGGCCCCGCGATACGCGGGAGCCGCCGGTCCTGTGCGTCACGCAGCGGGTTGGCCGCGCTGCTCACCTGCGTTACGCCTCCTTCGGGGCGAGACGCTTCAGCTCCGCCTCGGTGGAGGCCAGCAGATCGTTCCAGGCCTGCTCGAACTTCTCGACGCCCTCGGTCTCCAGCAGCTCGACGACCTCGTCGTAGCCGATGCCGAGCCCGGCGAGCGCGTCGAGGTCGGCACGGGCCTGCTCGTAGGTGCCGCGCACCGTGTCGCCGGTGATCTCGCCGTGGTCGCCGACGGCGGCCAGGGTGGCCTCCGGCATGGTGTTCACGGTGCCGGGGGCGACCAGCTCGGTGACGTAGAGGGTGTCGGGGTAGGCCGGGTCCTTCACACCGGTGGACGCCCACAGGGGACGCTGCCGGTTGGCGCCGGCGGACTCCAGGGCCGTCCAGCGGTCGGAGGCGACGACCTCCTCGTAGGCCTGGTAGGCCAGCCTGGCGTTGGCCAGCGCCGCCCTGCCCTTGAGCGCCAGGGCTTCCTCGGTGCCCAGGGCGGTCAGCCGCTTGTCGACCTCGGTGTCCACCCGGGAGACGAAGAACGACGCCACGGAGTGGATCTCCGACAGGTCCAGCCCCTTCTCCCGGGCCTGCTCCAGACCCGTCAGGTAGGCGTCCATGACCATCCGGTAGCGCTCCAGGGAGAAGATCAGCGTGACGTTGACGCTGATGCCCGAGGCGATGGTCTCCGTGATGGCAGGCAGCCCGGCCTGCGTGGCGGGGATCTTGATGAAGGTGTTGGGGCGGTCCACCAGCCAGGCGAGCTGCCTGGCCTCGGCCGCCGTCGGCCGGGTGGCGTGCGCCAGCCGCGGGTCCACCTCGATGGAGACCCGGCCGTCCAGACCGCCGGTGGCGTCGAAGACCGGGCGCAGCACGTCGGCGGCGTCCCGGACGTCGGCGGTGGTGATCATCCGGATGGCCTCCTCCACCGTCACCCCGCGGGACGCCAGGTCGGCCAGCTGCCGGTCGTAGCCGTGGCCCTCGGAGATCGCCTTCTGGAAGATCGACGGGTTGGTGGTGACACCCACGACGTGCTGCTCGTTCAGCAGTTCGGCGAGGTTGCCCGAGGTGATGCGCTGACGGGACAGGTCGTCCAGCCAGATCGCGACACCTTCGTCGCTCAGGCGCTTGAGTGCGTCTGTCATGAGGGATGCATCTCCTGATTCTTCTGCTTTCGACGGCCTGTTGGGCACCTGTTGGCGTCAGCGCGCGGTGGCGGCCAGGGATTCCCGGGCCGCTTCGGCCACGGCCTCGTGGGTCAGACCGAACTCGCGGTACAGCACCTTGTAGTCGGCCGAGGCGCCGAAGTGCTCCAGGGAGACGACGCGACCGGTGTCGCCGACGTACCGGTACCAGGTCAGGCCGACCCCGGCCTCGACCGCCACCCGTGCCCGCACCGACGGCGGCAGCACGCTGTCGCGCCACTGCTGGTCCTGCTCCTCGAACCACTCCAGGCACGGCATCGACACCACCCTGGTGGGCACGCCCTCGGCCTGCAGGGTCTCGCGCGCGGCGACGGCGAGCTGGACCTCCGAGCCGGTGGCGATGAGCACGACCCGCGGCTCGGCGGCCCGCCCGGCGGAGTCCGCCGCCTCGAACAGCACGTATCCGCCGCGGGCGGCGTCCTCGTTCGCCTCGTAGGTCGGCACGTTCTGCCGGGTCAGGGCGATGCCGTGCGGGGCGGGGCGCTCGCTGTGGCGGCGCGTGATCTCGCGCCAGGCGATGGCGGTCTCGTTGGCGTCGGCCGGGCGGACGATGTTCAGACCCGGGATGGCGCGCAGCGCCGCCAGGTGCTCGACCGGCTGGTGGGTCGGACCGTCCTCGCCCAGGCCGATGGAGTCGTGGGTCCACACGTAGGTGACCGGCAGCCCCATCAGCGCCGCCAGCCGCACCGCCGGACGCATGTAGTCGGAGAACACCAGGAAGGTGCCGCCGTAGATCCGGGTGTTCCCGTGCAGCGCGATGCCGTTCATGGTCGATCCCATGGCGTGCTCGCGGATGCCGAAGTGGATCGTGCGGCCGTACGGGTCCGCCTCCGGCAGCGGGTTGTCCGCGGGGAGGAAGGAGGAGGTGGCGTCGATGGTGGTGTTGTTCGAGCCCGCGAGGTCGGCGGAGCCGCCCCACAGCTCGGGCAGCACCCCGCCCAGCGCCTTGAGCACCGCGCCCGAGGCCTTGCGGGTCGCCACGTCCTTGCCCGTCTCGAAGGAGGGGAGCGCCTTCTCCCAGCCCTCCGGCAGCTTCCCGGCGCTGATGCGGTCGAACTCCGCGGCGCGCCCGGGGTTGTTCTCGCGCCACTCGGCGAACCGCTTGTCCCACTCGGCACGCGCCGCGCGGCCCCGGTCGACCACCTCACGGGCGTGCGCGAGGACCTCGTCGGTCACCTCGAAGTGCTTGTCGGGGTCGAAGCCCAGCACCCGCTTGGTGGCGGCGACCTCCTCGGCGCCCAGCGCGGAGCCGTGCGCGGCCTCGGTGTTCTGCGCGTTCGGCGCGGGCCAGGCGATGATCGTGCGGGCCGCGATCAGCGAGGGCCGCCCGGTCTCCTCCTGGGCGGCCCGCAGCGCCGCGTACAGCTCCCGTACGTCGAAGTCGCCGCTGGGCGCCTGCTCGACCCGCTGGACGTGCCAGCCGTAGGCCTCGTACCGCTTCAGCACGTCCTCGCTGAGCGCGGTGGCGGTGTCGCCCTCGATGGAGATGTGGTTGTCGTCGTACAGGGCGACGATGTTGCCCAGCTTCTGGTGGCCGGCCAGCGAGGACGCCTCGGCGGAGACGCCCTCCTCCAGGTCTCCGTCGGAGACGATCGCCCAGATGGTGTGGTCGAAGGGGGAGGCGCCCGCGGCGGCCTCCGGGTCGAACAGACCGCGCTCGTAGCGGGCGGCCATCGCCATGCCCACCGCGTTGGCGATGCCCTGGCCGAGTGGCCCGGTGGTGGTCTCCACACCGGCCGTGTGGCCGTGCTCCGGGTGACCCGGGGTCTTGCTGCCCCAGGTGCGGAAAGCCTTCAGATCCTCCAGCTCCAGTCCGTAGCCGGACAGGTAGAGCTGGGTGTAGAGGGTCAGGCTGGTGTGGCCGGGGGAGAGGACGAAACGGTCCCGGCCCGTCCACTGCGGGTCCGACGGGTCGTGCCGCATCAGCTTCTGGAAGAGAAGGTATGCGGCGGGGGCCAGGCTCATGGCGGTACCGGGGTGGCCGTTGCCGACTTTCTGCACGGCGTCCATGGCCAGGACCCGGGCGGTGTCGACAGCCCGCTGATCCAGTTCGGTCCACTCGAGGTCTGTGGTGGTCGGCTTGGTGCTCACCCTGCGTCAGGGCTCCTCTCCACATGTCGAAGGCCGGTGTCTGACAGGTCACACCGGGCGCTGTCGAGCGTACCCCCGCCGGTGTTCCCCCATTTCGGCTGCTCATCCTTTGAGCGGCGGCATTGCCAAATCGGCCGAAACCGGGTCGGTGGCAGGTGCTTCGCCGAGCATGTGTCGGACACGGAGCGCACATGAGCGCGTCCCGCGCCCGGCCGCCGCCGTGCCGTCACCCCGCCCGCCGTCCTCCCCGCCCGCGGCGGTCCCCGCGCGGCGCGCCCGTGGGGCGCGCCAACACGGAGCACCCCCGGGGCGAGCGGCGTATGGCCAGCGTCTAGAGTGGCGTGGTACGTGCGAGCGGTGACGGAAGCCCTGCGTGCTCCGGTTCCCGACTCGCTGGTTCCCACGCGGCGCGAGCCGCGCATGTCGTTGTGATCAGGGGTGTCCGTGACGGCCGTCGAATCCCGTCCAGCGGGTGTGCTGGCTCCGAGTTCAACGCACCGGCCGCTCGGGGCCCGTATCAAGGGCTTCGTGGCGCTGACCAAGCCGCGGATCATCGAGCTCCTGCTGATCACCACCATCCCTGTGATGTTCCTCGCCGCGCAGGGCGTGCCCGACCTGGGGCTGGTACTGGCCACCTGTGTCGGCGGCTACCTGTCGGCGGGCGGCGCCAACGCGCTGAACATGTACCTGGACCGCGACATCGACGCGCTGATGCACCGCACCGAGCGACGCCCGCTGGTCACCGGGATCGTCGCGCCCGGTGAGGCGCTGGCCTTCGGCATCGGTCTGGCGGTGGTCTCCACCGTCTGGTTCGTCCTGCTGGTCAACTGGCTTTCGGCCGCCCTGGCGCTGGGCGCCCTGCTGTTCTACGTCGTCGTCTACACGATGCTCCTCAAGCGGCGCACCTCCCAGAACATCGTCTGGGGCGGCATCGCGGGCTGCATGCCGGTCCTCATCGGCTGGTCCTCGGTGACGAACGAGGTGAGCTGGGCCGCCGCCGTCCTCTTCCTGGTCATCTTCTTCTGGACACCGCCCCACTACTGGCCGCTGTCGATGAAGGTCAAGGACGACTACGAGCGCGTCGGGGTCCCGATGCTCCCGGTCGTCGCCGGCAACAAGGCCGTGGCCCGGCAGATCGTCCTCTACAGCTGGCTGATGGTCGCCGTCTCGCTGGCCCTGTGGCCGCTGGGTTACGTGGGCTGGTTCTACCCGCTGGTCGCACTCGCCGCGGGAGCCTGGTGGCTGAAGGAGGCCCACGCCCTCCAGGCCCGCGCCAAGGCCGGGGTCACCGGGGCGAAGCTCAGGGAGATGCGGCTGTTCCACTGGTCGATCACCTATGTGTCGGTGCTGTTCGTCGCGGTGGCGGTGGATCCCTTCCTGCGGTGAGCACGCGCGGCCTGCGCCACCCGCGGCCGCGCGTGGTGCAGGCCACCCGGAGCGGCGGTCGCCGACCGTTCTACCCGCCGGTAGCATTCTGTGCATGGACAGCACACAGCAGGCGGAGGAGAGCGGGCCCGACGCCCGGACCCGGCGCCGGGTGACCAGGCTCGCCAAGGAGATCGGCCGGTTCGCCGCGGAGCACGGCGGCAGCACCGACGCCCATCTCGAGTACCTCGGGCAGCGGGGCGTGCGGATCGTCCTGGTCGCCGCCGACGGCGAGTGGGGCGATCTGGTGGCTCCCACCCGGGAGATCGCCGAGCAGGCCGCCGAGCGGGCCGGGGCCACCCTCCACGAGACCCTCGACGGCGAGCTCGCCGCCCGTATCCGCACCGGCCCCTACGAGTGGGAGCGCATGGCGGGGATCCAGCTCGGCGGGCCGGGCGGCGGGAACCGCTGACGCGGCGGGCGGCACCCGTACCCGCCGTCGGCCGCCGGTCCGGTCATGGAACCCTCGTCCGACCAGTACGGCCGCGGGATCCGCCATCTGGAGGCGGGCCCGTGCCGGAGCCGTACGTGGTGGCGGCGCGGCTGTTCGCCCGGGAGACGGAGCGGCTGCTGTCCACCCGGACGAGGGAGGGCGACTGCACCCGGCGGGACGCCCGCAGGGCAGCCGCGATGGTCGGCGGCGGAACCGCCCGCCGCCTCTACCGGCTGGGACCGGTCACCGGTTCGGCCGGCGCGGCGGGGGACTGATCCGGCGCCGAACCCGGGACGGAGTCCGGAACGGGGACCGCGGCAACGGGCGGCAGCCCGCGCTCGCGCAGTGCCAGCACCACCCGCAGTACGGCGATCCACACCAGTGTCGAGCCCAGCAGGTGGAGCGCGACCAGTACCTCGGGCAGCTCGGTGAGGTACTGGACGTAGCCGATCGCACCCTGCGCCAGCAGCACCACCAGCAGTTCCCGGGTCCGGGCGAGGGGGCCCGGCGGCGAGCCCGCCGCCCGCAGCACCGCCCACAGCGCCACCGCCAGCGCCACCACCGTCCAGGCGAGCAGGGCGTGCACCCGGGTCACGGACTCCCAGTCCACGCCCATCCGCGGCACGTCGCTGCTGTCACCCGCGTGCGGTCCGGCGCCGGTCACCACCGTCCCGACGGCGATGAGCGCCGCGGTGACGGCGGTCAGCGCCGCCGCGAGCCGCCCCGCCCGCGGCCCCGCCAGCGGGCGCGGCTCCTCGTCCCCCTCGCGGGCACGCAGCCAGGTCAGGGTGGAGAGGGTGAGCAGCACGGTGGCGAGCAGGAAGTGCGTGGCGACGGTGTACGGGTTCAGCTCCATCAGCACGGTCACCCCGCCCATCAGGGCGTTGGCGAGGACCAGCCAGAACTGCGACCAGGCCAGCCGGGTCAGCGGCCGGCGGCGCGGCTCGGCCGAGCGCGCCGCGACGATCGCCCAGCCGACGGCGGCGCTCAGCACGTACGTCAGCAGGCGGTTGCCGAACTCGATGGCGCCGTGCAGGCCCATCTCGGGGGTGGCGATCAGACTGTCCCCGCTGCACTTGGGCCAGGTCTCGCACCCCAGTCCCGAGCCGGTCAGCCGCACCACCCCGCCGGTCACCACGATGACCACGCTCATCACGAGCGCGGTCAGGGCCGCCAGCTCCACGGTGCGCTGGGCGGGGGTCCAGCGCCGGGCGACGTACGCGACGGGGTTTCGCGCGAATTCGAGCAGATTGGGCACGGAGCCATGGTAGGCGCGCGCTTGTGCGGACTTTCACGAGGGGGCACGGAGCACTCCGCGCGCCGGTGCCGCCGCCGGCCGGGGTCCGCCCGGCGGCGAGGCGTCCCGCCGCCGGGTCCTGCCCGGGCACACGGGGCCGGAGGCCGGGGGAGCGCGGGGGCGGCGAGCGGGATGGCCCCCGGCCGGCGCGGCCCTACTCCCAGCGGAAGAAGCGCGCCGCGGCCGCCAGCCCCAGCACCGCCCAGCAGCCCAGCACCGCCAGCTGCGCCCACGGCGGCCCGGCGCCGTCCCGCAGCACCTCCCGCAGGCCCTCGGAGAGCGCGGAGATCGGCAGCCACTCCAGCACTCCGCGCACCGGCGCGGGGAACCGGTCCAGCGGTACGACCACCCCGCCGCCGATCAGCAGCAGGACGAAGACGAGGTTGGCCGCCGCCAGCGTCGCCTCCGCCCGGAGCGTCCCGGCCATCAGCAGCCCGAGACCGGAGAAGGCGGCCGTACCGGCGACCAGCAGCAGCGCCACGGCGAGCGGACCGCCCCGCGGCGACCAGCCCAGCGCCAGGGCGACCGAGGTGAGCAACGCCGCCTGGAGCACCTCGACGACCAGCACCGCACAGGTCTTGGCGGTCATCAGCCCCCACCGGGGCAGCGGTGAGGCGGCCAGCCGCTTGAGCACCCCGTAGCGCCGCTCGAAGCCGGTGGAGATGGCCTGGCCGGTGAAGGCGGTGGAGAGCACCGCCAGCGCCAGCACCCCCGGGGCCAGGAAGTCCACCCGCCCGCCGCCGTCCCCGCCGTCCGCCGTGTCCGCCAGATCGACGATGTCCACGGCGCTGAACAGCACCAGCAGCAGTGTCGGAATGACGATCGTCAGCAGCAGCTGCTCACCGTGGCGCAGCAGCAGCCGGGTCTCCAGCACGGCCTGCGCGGCGATCATCCGGGGCAGCGGCGCGGCGCCCGGCCGGGGGGTGTACGTACCCGCCCCTGTGGTCCGAGTGCTCATGGGCGCGGCTCCCTGTCCGTCGGTTCCGGGCCGTGTTCTCCCGCGGGGCGGCCCGCCCCCTCGTCCCGCCGGGGGCGTACCCCGTGCCCCCGGCCGGGGCGTGCGTGCCGTGTCATGACCGCAGTCCCCTCCCCGTCAGCTCCAGGAAGACGTCCTCCAGGGTGCGCCGCTCCACCGCGATGCCGTCCGGCAGCACCCCGTTCTGCGCGCACCAGGAGGTCACCGTGGCCAGCAGCTGGGGGTCCACGGTGCCGGTCAGCCGGTACACGCCCGGGGCCGGTTCGGCGGCCGCGGTGCCGGCGGGCAGCGCCTTGAGAAGTGAGCCCAGGTCGAGCCCGGGACGGCCGGTGAAGCGCAGGGTGTTCTCGGCGCCGCCGCGGCACAGCCGCTCGGGGGTGCCCCGGGCGATCACCCGGCCGCCGTCGATGATCGCCACCTCGTCGGCCAGCGTCTCGGCCTCGTCCATGAAGTGGGTGCTCAGCACCACCGTCACCCCGTCGGCGCGCAGTTCGCGCACCAGCTCCCAGGCGGCCCGGCGGGCCTGCGGGTCCAGCCCGGCGGTCGGTTCGTCCAGGAAGACCAGTTCGGGGCGGCCGACGACGGCCATGGCCAGCGCCAGCCGCTGCTGCTGGCCGCCCGACAGCCGCCGGTACGGGGTGCGTCCGCAGCCGTCCAGGCCCAGCCGTTCCAGCAGTGCGCCGACGTCCAGCGGACGGGCGTGCAGCGCGGCCATGTGACGCAGCATCTCCGCGGCGCGGACGGTGGGGTAGACCCCGCCGCTCTGGAGCATCACGCCGATCCGGGGCCGCAGCGCGGCGGCGTCGGCGACCGGGTCCAGGCCCAGTACGCGGACGGTGCCCGCGTCCGGGCGCCGGTAGCCCTCACAGGTCTCGATCGTGGTGGTCTTGCCGGCTCCGTTGGGGCCGAGCACCGCGGTCACGGTGCCGCGTCCGACGGTGAGGTCCAGCCCGTCCACCGCGGCCCGGTTCCCGTACCGCTTCACCAGCCCTGCGACCTCGACGGCCGCCGTGTCTCGCATACGGGCGAGTCTAGGGAGCCCGGCGGGCCCGCACGGTCACCGGGGCGGATCGCGGCGGGCCGCCGGGACCGCCGGCGAGTCCCCCTGCCGGGTAAGGCATGCCTTACGTGACGCATGCCATTCCGGCCGGTCCGGGCGCGGGTTGCCCGGCTCCTCCGAATTACGCAACAATGGCGTTGTGAAAAAGCGCATCCGCCGGGGCGGCAGCCCGTGCCCCCGGCGGACCGGCAGGAGTGAGGAGGCGCGAACAGGCAT
The DNA here is from genome assembly GCF_002794255.1 of Streptomyces carminius. Taxonomy (GTDB): domain Bacteria; phylum Actinomycetota; class Actinomycetes; order Streptomycetales; family Streptomycetaceae; genus Streptomyces; species Streptomyces carminius. The sequence continues at coordinate 111,016 of NZ_PGGW01000019.1, read as the reverse complement.
GGCGGTCCACCGCACCGGCGACACCCGCGCCTCCGGCCCCTCCGTGCCGGAGGAGCAGCACGGCACCCGCAACAGGGTCGCGCGCTCCGTCCTCGACCACGGCCCGTCCACCGCGGCCGAACTGGCCGAACGCCTGGAGCTGACCCAGGCGGCGGTCCGCCGCCACCTGGACGCCCTCGTCGCCGAGGGCGTCGTGGAGCCCCGCGAGAAGCGGGTCTACGGCTCGCGCGGCAGGGGCCGTCCCGCCCGGGCCTTCGCGCTCACCGACCATGGCCGCAACCTCTTCGACCAGGCGTACGACCAGCTCGCGGTCGACGCCCTGCGCTGGATAGCGCGGGCGGCCGGCGACGGCGAGCGGGGCCGGGCCGCGGTGGCGGCCTTCGCCCGCGCGCGGATCACCGCCCAGACCGAGCGCTACCGCGCGGAGCTGGAGAAAGCGGCCCCCGAGGACCGGGCCGGGGTACTGGCCCGGGCCCTGTCCAGGGACGGGTACGCTGCCACCGCGCGCAGTGCGCCCGCCCCCGCCGGCAAAGCTCCCGCAGGGGAGCAGCTCTGCCAGCACCACTGCCCGGTGGCCCACGCGGCCGAGCAGTTCCCGCAGCTGTGCGAGGCGGAGACCGAGGTCTTCTCCCGCCTGCTCGGCACCCATGTGCAGCGTCTGGCCACCATCGCCCACGGCGACGGGGTGTGCACGACGTTCATCCCCGGGACGGCCCCCGGAGCGGAAACCGGGACATCCCCCAAGACCACCACAGCATCTGCAAGCACAGCCGGGAGGAACCCCGCATGACTCTCCCCACGGAGACTGCCCACCCTGAGCTGGAGGGACTGGGCAAGTACGAGTACGGCTGGGCCGACCCGGACGCCGCCGGCGCCTCGGCCAAGCGCGGCCTCTCCGAGGAGGTCGTCCGCGACATCTCGGCGAAGAAGTCCGAGCCGGAGTGGATGCTGAAGCTCCGCCTCAAGGGCCTGCGGCTCTTCCAGAAGAAGCCCATGCCGAACTGGGGCTCGGACCTGAGCGGCATCGACTTCGACAACATCAAGTACTTCGTGCGGTCCACCGAGAAGCAGGCCCAGTCCTGGGAGGACCTGCCGGAGGACATCAAGAACACCTACGACAGGCTGGGCATCCCCGAGGCGGAGAAGCAGCGGCTGGTCGCCGGTGTCGCGGCCCAGTACGAGTCCGAGGTGGTCTACCACCAGATCCGTGAGGACCTGGAGAGCCAGGGCGTCCTCTTCCTGGACACCGACACCGCGCTCAAGGAGCACCCGGAACTGTTCCAGGAGTACTTCGGCACCGTCATCCCGGCCGGCGACAACAAGTTCGCCGCGCTGAACACGGCGGTGTGGTCCGGCGGGTCGTTCATCTACGTGCCCAAGGGCGTCCACGTGGACATCCCGCTCCAGGCCTACTTCCGGATCAACACCGAGAACATGGGTCAGTTCGAGCGGACGCTGATCATCGTCGACGAGGACGCCTACGTCCACTACGTCGAGGGCTGCACCGCGCCGATCTACCAGTCGGACTCGCTGCACTCCGCGGTCGTGGAGATCATCGTCAAGAAGGGCGCCCGCTGCCGCTACACGACCATCCAGAACTGGTCGAACAACGTGTACAACCTGGTCACCAAGCGCGCCGTGGCCTACGAGGGCGCGACGATGGAGTGGGTCGACGGCAACATCGGCTCCAAGGTGACCATGAAGTACCCGGCCGTCTACCTGATGGGCGAGCACGCCAGGGGCGAGACCCTCTCGATCGCCTTCGCGGGCGAGGGCCAGCACCAGGACGCCGGCGCCAAGATGGTGCACATGGCGCCCAACACCTCCTCCAACATCGTCTCCAAGTCGGTGGCGCGGGGCGGCGGCCGCACCTCGTACCGCGGTCTGATCGAGATCGGCGAGGGCGCCGCGGGCTCCAAGTCCAACGTGCTGTGCGACGCGCTGCTGGTGGACACCGTCTCGCGCTCCGACACCTACCCCTACGTCGACGTCCGCGAGGACGACGTGACGATGGGCCACGAGGCGACGGTCTCCAAGGTGAGCGACGACCAGCTGTTCTACCTGATGCAGCGCGGGCTGTCCGAGGACGAGGCGATGGCGATGATCGTGCGCGGCTTCGTCGAGCCGATCGCCAAGGAGCTCCCCATGGAGTACGCGCTGGAGCTGAACCGGCTGATCGAGCTGCAGATGGAGGGCGCGGTCGGCTGACCCGACGGTCAGCCCCGGCCGGCCGGTCAGTCCCGACGGCCGGCCGGCACCCCGTTCGGCGGGTTTCCCGGCCGGGACAGGCCGGGAAACCCCAGGCCCACCCCGTGTGACCGTGAGCGAGCCGGCGGACCGGAGTCCCCGCGGCAAGCGAACACGAAAATTAGGAGCAACACGACAGCCATGGCTGAGGCTCAGAACATCCCGGTGGGATCCACCACCGCCGGATCGATCGCGGTGGCCGCCGAGTCCACCGTCGCGACGCGGATGAGCGCGCCGCCGTCCTTCGAGGTGGCCGACTTCCCGGTCCCGCACGGCCGCGAGGAGGAGTGGCGGTTCACTCCCCTGGAGCGGCTGAAGGGCCTGCACGACGGCACCGCCACGGCGGACGGCGGTGTCAAGGCCGAGGTCTCGGCGCCCGAGGGCGTCACCGTGGAGACCGTCGGCCGGGGCGACGCCCGGCTGGGCCGGGCGGGCCGGCCGGTCGACCGGGTCGCGGCGCAGGCGTACAGCGCCTTCGAGAAGGCGACGGTCGTCACCGTCCCCAAGGAGACCGTGCTCGCCGAGCCGATCCGGGTCGGCATCCAGGGCCAGGGCGGGGTCTCCTTCGGACACACCGTCTTCGAGCTGAAGCCCTTCGCCGAGGCAGTCGTCGTCATCGACCACACCGGTGACGGCGTGCGCGCCGCCAACGTCGAGTACGTCCTGGGCGACGGCGCGAAGCTGACGGTCGTCTCCGTCCAGGACTGGGACGACACGGCCGTGCACTGCTCCCAGCACAACGCGCTGGTCGGCCGGGACGCCACCTTCAAGTCGGTGGTCGTCACCTTCGGCGGTGACCTCGTACGGCTCCACCCGCGGGTGAACTACGCGGGCCCGGGCGGCGAGGCCGAGCTGTACGGCCTGTACTTCACCGACAACGGCCAGCACCAGGAGCACCGGCTCCTCGTCGACCACGAGACGCCGAACTGCCGGAGCAACGTCGTCTACAAGGGCGCCCTGCAGGGCGCGGACGCGCACGCGGTGTGGATCGGCGACGTGGTGATCCGGGCCTCGGCCACCGGTACCGACACCTACGAGCTCAACCGCAACCTCGTCCTCACCGACGGCGCGCGGGTGGACTCGGTCCCCAACCTGGAGATCGAGACCGGTGAGATCGTCGGCGCCGGCCACGCCTCGGCCACCGGCCGCTTCGAGGACGAGCAGCTGTTCTACCTGATGGCGCGCGGCATCCCGGAGCAGGAGGCCCGCCGGCTGGTGGTGCGGGGCTTCTTCGCCGAGCTGGTCCAGCAGATCGGCCTGCCGGACCTCCAGGAGCGCCTCCTCGCCAGGATCGACGAGGAGCTCGAGGAGTCGGTCGTATGAGCACCGCGGAGGGCTTCGTCCACGTCGCCAAGCTCGGTGAGCTGGAGGAGGACACCCCCAGGCGGGTGGAGATCGACGGCACGCCGGTCTCGGTCATCCGCACCGAGGGAGAGGTCTTCGCGGTCAACGACATCTGCTCGCACGCGAACGTCTCCCTGTCCGAGGGCGAGGTGGTGGACTGCCACATCGAGTGCTGGCTGCACGGCTCCAGCTTCGACCTGCGCACCGGCAAGCCCGACGGCCCGCCCGCCACGCGTCCCGTCCCCGTATACCCCGTCAAGATCGAAGGAGACGGCCCCGACGCGGCCGTGCTCGTCTCCGTCACCCAGGAGTCCTGAAGCCCCATGGCAACCCTTGAGATCCACGACCTGCACGTCTCCGTCGAAGCGGAGAACGGCCCCACGGAGATCCTGCGCGGCGTCGACCTGACCCTGAAGCAGGGCGAGACGCACGCGATCATGGGCCCCAACGGCTCCGGCAAGTCCACCCTCGCCTACTCGCTGGCGGGTCATCCCAAGTACACGATCACCGGTGGCACCGTGACCCTGGACGGCGAGGACGTCCTGGAGATGAGCGTGGACGAGCGGGCCCGGGCCGGCCTCTTCCTCGCCATGCAGTACCCGGTCGAGGTCCCGGGCGTGTCCGTCTCCAACTTCCTGCGCACCGCCGCCACCGCCATCCGCGGCGAGGCCCCCAAGCTGCGCACCTGGGTGAAGGAGGTCAAGGGCGCCATGGAGCGCCTGAACATCGACCCCGCCTTCGCCGAGCGGAACGTCAACGAGGGCTTCTCCGGCGGTGAGAAGAAGCGCCACGAGATCCTCCAGCTGGAGCTGCTCCGGCCGAAGATCGCCATCCTCGACGAGACCGACTCCGGCCTGGACGTGGACGCGCTGCGCGTGGTCTCCGAGGGCGTCAACCGCGTCCGGGAGACCGGCGAGGTCGGCACCCTGCTGATCACCCACTACACCCGTATCCTGCGCTACATCAAGCCCGACCACGTCCATGTCTTCGCCGCGGGCCGGATCGCCGAGTCGGGTGGCCCGGAGCTGGCGGACAAGCTGGAGGAGGAGGGCTACGAGGCCTATGTGAAGGGTGGCCAGGCCGCGTGAGCGGCGCGCGCCGGGCCGCCTGCGCGGCGGTCCCGCGGACCACCGACGTTCCCCGGCCGGGCCGGGCGGGCGACGACGCGAACGGAGACACACGAGCGTGACACAGCTGCCGGGCCTTCTCGACACCGAGGCGATCCGCAAGGACTTCCCGCTGCTGGACCGCACGGTCCACGACGGGAAGAAGGTCGTGTACCTGGACAACGCGGCGACCTCCCAGAAGCCGAACCAGGTCCTCGACGCGCTGAACGACTACTACGTGCGGCACAACGCCAACGTCCACCGCGGCGTGCACGTGCTCGCCGAGGAGGCCACGGCGCTGTACGAGGGCGCGCGCGACAAGGTCGCCGCCTTCGTCAACGCACCGAGCCGCGACGAGGTGATCTTCACCAAGAACGCCTCGGAGTCGCTCAACCTCGTGGCGAACATGCTCGGCTGGGCCGACGAACCGTACCGGGTCGACGACCAGACCGAGATCGTCATCACGGAGATGGAGCACCACTCCAACATCGTGCCGTGGCAGCTGCTCGCGCAGCGCACGGGCGCGAAGCTGAAGTGGTTCGGCCTGACCGACGACGGCCGTCTCGACCTGTCCGGCATCGAGCAGATCATCACCGAGCGGACCAAGGTCGTCTCGTTCGTGCTGGTCTCCAACATCCTGGGCACGGTCAACCCGGTCGAGACGATCGTCCGCCGCGCCCAGGAGGTCGGCGCCCTGGTGGTGATCGACGCCTCCCAGGCCGCCCCGCACATGGCGCTGGACGTCCAGGCGCTCCAGGCCGACTTCGTGGCCTTCACCGGCCACAAGATGTGCGGCCCCACCGGCATCGGCGTGCTGTGGGGACGCCAGGAGCTGCTGGAGGACCTGCCGCCGTTCCTCGGCGGCGGCGAGATGATCGAGACCGTCTCGATGAGCTCCTCCACCTACGCTCCCGCGCCCCACAAGTTCGAGGCCGGCACTCCGCCCATCGCCCAGGCCGTCGGGCTGGGCGCGGCCGTGGACTACCTGTCGTCCATCGGCATGGACCGCATCGCCGCGCACGAGCACGCCATCACCGAGTACGCGGTCTCGCGGCTGCGCGAGGTGCCCGACCTGCGGATCATCGGCCCGGCCACGGCCGAGGACCGGGGCGCCGCGATCTCCTTCACACTCGGTGACATCCACCCCCACGACGTGGGCCAGGTACTCGACGAGCAGGGCATCGCGGTCCGGGTCGGCCACCACTGCGCGCGCCCCGTCTGCCTGCGGTACGGAATTCCCGCGACCACCCGAGCGTCGTTCTATCTGTACTCCACCCCCGCCGAGGTCGACGCCCTGGTGGAAGGGCTGGAGTACGTGAGGAACTTCTTCGGGTGAGGTTCCGGCCCGGCTCACGTCGGGCGACCGACCGACGACGCAGCGGCTGAAGGTGACTCGTGAGGCTTGACTCCATGTACCAGGACGTGATCCTGGACCACTACAAGCACCCGCACGGACGGGGGCTCCGCGACGGTGACGCCGAGGTGCACCACGTGAACCCGACGTGCGGCGACGAGGTGACCCTGCGGGTGCGACTGGACGGCTCCACCGTCGCGGACGTCAGCTACGAGGGGCAGGGCTGTTCCATCAGCCAGGCCAGCGCCTCGGTGCTGAACGACCTGCTGGTCGGCAAGGAGCTCGACGAGGCGCGCAGGATCCAGGAGACCTTCCTGGAGCTGATGCAGTCCAAGGGCCGGATCGAGCCGGACGAGGCCATGGAGGAGATCCTGGAGGACGCGGTGGCGTTCGCGGGGGTCTCCAAGTACCCGGCGCGCGTCAAGTGTGCTCTGCTGAGCTGGATGGCATGGAAGGACGCCACCGCCCAGGCGCTGGGCGGCGGCGCGGTAGAGGAGAAGGCCGAGGAGGCCACCGCATGAGCGAGACCCCGACCACGACGAAACCGGCGAGCGAGGAGGAGGTCCGCGAGGCGCTGTACGACGTCGTGGACCCCGAACTGGGCATCGACGTCGTCAACCTGGGCCTGATCTACGGCATCCACGTCGACGACGACAACAGCGTGACCCTGGACATGACCCTCACGTCCGCGGCCTGTCCGCTGACCGACGTGATCGAGGACCAGGCCCGGTCGGCGACCGAGGGCCTGGTCAAGGAGCTGCGGATCAACTGGGTCTGGATGCCCCCGTGGGGCCCGGACAAGATCACCGACGAGGGGCGCGAGCAGCTCCGCGCCCTGGGCTTCAACGTCTGAGGCCCGGACACCGGCCGGACACCGGCCGCTGGACGGCAGACACTCCGGCACCGCCCGGCGGCCGGGACCACGGGGTCCCGGCCGCCGGGCGTTCCGCGTGTGCGGGCTGCCGCCGCGCGGCGGCAGCCGCGTAGCCTCCCGCGCATGGCGTATCTGACACTGGCCTGCGCGATCCTGGCCGAGGTGCTCGCGACCACCTCGATGAAGTACAGCGACGGTTTCACCCGGCTGTGGCCCAGCCTGGGGACCGCCGCCGGATATCTCCTGGCGTTCGTGCTGCTCGCACAGGCGCTCAGGACGATGTCGGTGGGCACCGCCTACGCGATCTGGTCGGGCGCCGGCACCGCCCTCGTCGCCGTGATCGGCATGGTCTTCGTCGGCGAGGCGGTCAGCGCCGCCCGGATCACCGGCATCCTCCTGGTCATCGCCGGGGTGGTGGTCCTCAGCCTGGGCGGTGGGCACTGAGCCGCCGCACCCTCCCGTGAACCCTCCCACCCCCGTCGGGGAACAGCAGGCGGACACACCACCACCCACGGGAGAGACAGGGAGCCACGTGAGCGACCCACCAGCCATGGACCCGAGGACGGACGCCGCCGTCATCGAGGACTCCGGACGGCGCCCCGAGACGTTCGCGCTCCTCTACGACCGGCACGCCGCCGACATCCACCGCTATGTGGCGCGGCGCCTCGGCGCGGGCGTGGCCGACGACGTGACGGCGGAGACGTTCCTCATCGCCTTCCGGCACCGCGCGCGCTACGACCCGGAGCGGGGCAGTGCCCGGCCCTGGCTGTACGGGATCGCGGCCAACCTCATCGGCAGGCACCGCCGCCACGAGGTCCGGGCGCTGCGCGCCCTCGCCCGGACCGGGGCCGACCCGGTGGCGGACTCCTGGACGGACTGGGTGGACGGCGCCGACAGCCGCGTGACGGCCCAGGCCGCGTCGGGACCGCTGGCCGACGCGCTCGCCGGGCTGTCCGCCGGTGACCGGCACGTACTGCTCCTGGTGGCCTGGGCCGACCTGACCTACCAGGAGGTGGCCGACGCGCTCGGCATCCCCGTCGGCACGGTCCGCTCCCGGCTCAACCGCGCCCGCCGCAAGGTGCGCACCGCACTCGGCGGCGATCCCACTCTGGCCGGCGACATCGTGGAGGTGCCCAGTCATGGATGAGATGACTCCGTTGCGCGAGTTCCGCGCCGACGCCCCGGCTCCCGACCGCGGACGCCTGGCCCCCGGGCGGCGGCGGCTGCTCGACGAGGCGGTCCGCGGAGGCCGTGTCCGGGACAGGTGGGCCGGCTGGTGGCCCGCCGTCGCAGCCGGGGCGGCCGTCGTGGCCACCGCGGTGGTGTCCGTCGGCATCCTGCCGGTCGGCGGTGGCAGTGGCGGTGGCGGCGGCGCAGAGGCACCGCCCGCCGCCTCCCTCCGGCCGCATCCGGACCTGAGGGACGCGGCCGCGGTGCTGGAACGGGCCGCCGCCGCCGTCGAGCGGCTGCCCGATCCCGTGCCCCTCGACGACCACTGGGTCTACGTCAAGAGCCTGCACGAGGACAGGGGTGAGGGTACGGACCCGTCTCATGAGGAGAGGTGGGTCCGCTACGCCGGCACCGGCACCGGCCCCGGGGACCCCGGGAAGGGCAAGGAGGCGTACCCCCGCCCGCGGGAGCGGTTCGACTTCCTGGCCTCCCTGCCCGATGACCCGCGGAAGGTACTGGAGAGGGCCCGCGGCTTCCACGCCTCCACCGGAGACGAGGCCGAGTACCCCTGGTACGAGCCGGCCAGGCCGGGGAGCGCGTACGACTACCAGGCACTCGCCGCACTCGTCAGGACGTATCCGGCGGCGCACGGGGGGCTCGCCGCGGTCTACCGGACGCTGGCGTCGGTCGAGGGGGTGAAGGTGGTGGACCACCTGGTCGAGGACGCGGCCGGCCGGGACGTCGTCGCCGTGTACTTCGACGGAGCCGGGAAGCGCCCGGAAGGGTTCCCGAGGACCAGGGACGAGCTGCTCATCGATCCGGAGACCTACACCTATGCCGGGTCGCGGTCGGTGGTGCTGGCGGACTACTCCGGCGAGCTCCCGGACGGCACCGTGCACGAGCTGAGGAAGGGCGAGTTCTTCCGGAGCGTCGCCGTCGTGCGCACCGCCCTGGTCGGCGCGAGGGACGAACGCCCCTGAGCCGGGACGGCGCGCCGGAGCGGTCCGCACACCCCGTGCGGACCGCTCCGGCGGCACGGGCGGCACGCGTACGCGTCCGGCACGCGGGACCGGTTCGCCTCGGCGGAGCGTGTCCGGATAGCGTTTGGCCATGACCGATGCACCCGCCCCCGCTAACCGCAGCACCGGCGCCGTCGCCGCCGGACTCGCCACCGTGACCCCCGACGGGACCGTTCTCGACACCTGGTTCCCCGCCCCCGAGCTGACCGGCGCGGACGGCGCCGACAGCCCGGACGGCTCTGCCGCCGCGGGGGCCGGCCCGGCCGGGACCGAGCGGCTGGACGCCGTACGCGCCGCCGAGTTGCTGGGCGACGCCGCGCCGCAGGCGCTGGGCCCGGACCCGCTCCGCGGTGTCGAGGTCGTCGCAGTCCGCACGGTGATCTCCTCGCTGGAGGACAAGCCGCTGGACGCGCACGACGTCTACCTGCGGCTGCACCTGCTCAGCCACCGCCTGGTGGAGCCGCACGGTCAGAACCTCGACGGGATTTTCGGTCTGCTCGCCAACGTGGCCTGGACCAGCCTCGGCCCCGTCCCCGTGGACCGCGTCGAGGAGGCCCGGCTCGCCGCCCGCGCCGCCGGGAAGCAGCTCAACGTCACCAGCGTCGACAAGTTCCCCCGGATGACCGACTACGTCATCCCCAAGGGCGTGCGCATCGGCGACGCCGACCGGGTGCGGCTGGGCGCCCACCTGGCCTCCGGCACGACCGTGATGCACGAGGGCTTCGTCAACTTCAACGCCGGGACGCTGGGCACCTCCATGGTCGAGGGCCGGATCAGCGCGGGCGTCGTCGTCGGCGACGGCTCCGACATCGGCGGCGGCGCCTCGATCATGGGCACCCTCTCCGGCGGCGGCAAGCAGACCATCTCCATCGGCAGGCGCTGCCTGCTCGGCGCCGAGGCGGGCCTGGGCATCTCGCTCGGCGACGACTGCATCGTGGAGGCCGGCCTGTACCTGACGGCCGGCACCCGCGTCACCCTGCCCGACGGCCAGGTCGTCAAGGCGCTGGAGCTGTCCGGCGCCAACAACCTCCTGTTCCGCCGCAACTCCACCACCGGGACGGTCGAGGCCCTCCAGCGCTCCGGTTCCTGGGGCGGCCTCAACGAGGCGCTGCACAGCCACAACTGACCCGCCGCCGCCCGGAGCCGCCCGCCGCCGCCCGGAGCCGCCCGCCGCCGTCCGGTGCCCGCCACCGGGCGGCCGGGTACCGCGGACCCGCCGCCCGCCCCGGGCGGCGGGCCCGTTACCCTGTGCGGCCATGGGTGATCTCGCGACCGGAATGCGCTACCTGGGGCAGGGCCAGAAGTGGGTCCTGCGCAACGGACGGTGGTTCGGCTTCGGCCTGCTGCCCGCCCTCGTCACCCTGGTGCTGTACGCGGCGGCCCTGGCCGCCCTCGCCCTCTGGGCCGGCGACCTGGTGGTGTGGGCCACACCGTTCGCCGACGACTGGGACTCGCCCTGGCCCGGGCTGCTGCGCGGCGCGCTCACCGCGCTGCTGTTCGCCGGGGGCCTGCTGCTGGCGGTGCTCACCTTCACCGCCGTCACCCTGCTGGTCGGTGACCCCTTCTACGAGTCGCTCTCGGAGAAGGTCGAGGAGTCCGTCGGAGGTGTCGCCGAGGGCCCCGACATCCCGCTGCTGCGGAGTCTGTGGATCTCGCTGCGCGACAGTCTCTACGTCCTGACGCGCGCACTGGTCCTCGCGGTGCCGCTGTTCGCGCTGGGCTTCGTGCCGGTGCTCGGCCAGACCGTCGTGCCGGTGCTCGGCCTCGCCGTCTCGGGTTTCTTCCTCACCCTGGAACTCACCTCGGTTGCCATGCAGCGCCGCGCCATCCCCGTCCGGGAGCGGCTGCGGATGCTGCGCGGCCGCAAGGCCCTCGCCCTGGGTTTCGGCGGGCCGCTGGTGCTGTCCTTCCTGGTGCCGCTGGCCGCGGTGTTCCTGATGCCGGGAGCGGTCGCGGGCGCCGCCCTGCTGGTGCGGGACCTGGCGGACGGCGACAGCCCGACGGACGGCGGCGACGACGGCGGTGCGGGCGGCCACGGCGGTGCGAGCGGGGCCGGAGGCGGCGGCCCCCGCCCCGAGGGGCACCCGGGCTAACCCAGGGACTGCCTGAGGGCGTCGGCCAGCCGCGCGGTCAGCGCCTCGTCCGCCGGAAGCAGCGGCGGACGAGGCGGCCCGCCCGGCAGCCCGGCCGCCGCGAACAGCGCCTTGACGGCGACCGCGCCGGGCGTCTGCGACATCATCGCGTCGATCAGCGGGACCAGCGCCAGGTGGCGCCGGGCGGCGCCGTCGTGGTCGCCGGCGTCGAAGGCGTCCAGCACGCCGCGCACCGCGGGACCGGCCACGTTGGCGACCGTGCTGACGCAGCCGTGGGCGCCGATCGCGCGCAGCGGCAGGTTCAGCTCGTCGCAGCCGGAGTAGTACAGCAGCCCGGTGGAGCCCAGCACCGTCGCCGTCTTCAGCAGGTCCTGCGCGCAGTCCTTGACGGCCCGGACGCGGGGGTGCTCCGCCAGCCGCCGCAGGGTGTCGGCGCTCAGCGCGGTGTCCTCGCCGGTGCGGGCGGGGACGTCGTAGAGCATCACCGGCAGGTCGGTGGCGTCGGCGACGGTGGCCAGATGCCGGGCGACGGCCTCCTGGCCGGGGCGGGAGTAGTACGGCGTGACGACCAGCAGCCCGTGGGCGCCGGCCCGCGCCGCGGCCCGGGCCAGCTCCACCGAGTGCCGGGTGTCGCTCGTGCCGACGCCCGTCACCACCCGGGCCCGGTCGCCGACGGCCTCGGCCACGGCTCGCACCAGCGCGGTCTTCTCCGCGTCGGAGGTGGTCGGGGACTCGCCGGTGGTGCCGCTGAGCACCAGGGCGTCGCAGCCGCCCCGGTCCACCAGGTGGGCGGCGAGCCGCCGGGCGGCGGGCAGGTCCAGCTCACCCTCGGGAGTGAACGGGGTGATCATGGCCGCGGCGATCCGGCCGAAGGGGGAGTCGGGCATGGGGCGAGTCTCGCCCACGCCGCCGCGGACGGTCCAACGGATTCCGTCAGCGGTCGCCGTCGGCGGAGCCCCGTTCCCGGGGGAAATCCCGTGTGGGCAGGACAAGGTCGGCGGGCGTGCCGGTCAGGTCCACCACTTCGCCGAAACCGACGATGAGGTGACTGTTGTACTCGCTCCCCTTGGGCCGGGTGAACAGATGGCACTGTGCGGTGTACGGGTCGACGATCAGGTAGGCGGGAACACCGGCGGCGGCGTACGCCTCACACTTCTTGCCGTAGTCGTTGCCGCGTGTGCCGTCCGAGACCACCTCGGCGACGAACTCCACGTCCTGGTACCGCCAGCGGCGCCGCCCGTTCTCCTGGACCATCTCGGCCGTGTCGCAGAGCTTTGCGACATCGGGGGCGAAACCGTTGCTGTGCCCGGGGAAGTCGATGCGTACATCCGACTTCACCTTCACCTTCATGCCAAACCGGTCCTCCAGGGCGCGGACGATCCTGCGGATGATCTCCCAGTGCGTGTCGCGCTGCGGCGTCATGTGGACGGTCCCCTCGACGATCTCGGCCTTGTAGCCCTCGGGGACGGGCATCCGCTCCAGCAGCTCGAACAGTTCGTCCAGGCTGGGCTCGCTGCTGTCGGTCATCTCGATCCTGTCGGTGAGCTCGACGGTCATCGGTGTGCCGCTCCTCCCCGCCGCGCCGGGCGGCGCAGCCGCACGGTCCAACGATACGAGTGTCGGACCGGTCACGCCCGGTCGCGAACGTGCCGGCCGTGCGCCCCGCCGGGGGCGCACGGCCGGCACGGGCCGCTCAGGGGCGGAAGCGGATCACCTGGGGGTCGTGGTCGCTGGCCTGGTCGGCGAACTCCGCGTTGACGTGGACGATGTCGTAGTCGAAGCGGCGGATCCCGGGGGAGACCAGGGTCTGGTCCAGCACCTGGGAGTTGCCGTCGAAGACATAGGTGTAGCGCTCGCCCGCGGGCAGCGAGAACACCGCGCTGCGCAGCACCCCGCCCGCCGTCAGCTTCCGGGTGGTGGCGGAGAACTCGAAGTCGTTGATGTCGCCCAGGACCACGACGTCCGCCTTCCGCTCCACCGCCAGCACCTGCCGCACGAAGTCGTTGACCACCTCCGCCTGCCGGTGCCGCTGGACCTCGGAGGAGCGGTTCGGCGGCTGGACGGCCGCGTGCAGGGACTGGTCGCCGCCCTTGGAGGCGAAGTGGTTGGCGACCACGATCACCGTCCGGCCGCGGAAGCGGAACTCGCCCGCCAGCGGCTTGCGGCTGTCCTCCCAGGCCGCGTCGGCGGGCGCGATCCGGGCGGGGGAGTGGGTCAGCGCCGCCTTCCCGCGCACCCGCTTCACCCCGGCCGCCGTGGTCGCGTCCGCGCCGGGCCGGTCCGTGAAGGAGACCCGCCCCGGGTTGAAGAGGAGGACGTTGCGGATGTTGCCGCCGGGCTGGCCGCCGTCGGCGTCGTCGGCCGGGTCGACGGAGCGCCAGTCGTAGCGCGGGCCGCCCGCCGCCACGATGGCCTCGGTGAAGCGCCTCAGCGTCTCACCGGCGCTCACCACTGCGTCGTTCTCGGGCCCGTTGTCGTCCTGGATCTCCTCCAGGGCGAGGATGTCGGGGGAGGCGAGGTTCTCCACCACGCCCCGGGCCAGCCGGTCGAACTTCTCCTGGCCGTTGCCCGGGTGGAGGTTCTCCACGTTGTAGGTGGCCACGGCCAGCTCGCCGTGGTGCTGTCGGCGGGTGCGCTCCCGCGCCAGGCCGTCGTCGGCCACGGTGCCCAGCTCGCGGGCGGCCAGGTGGTAGCCGCCGTACTGGTCGTAGTCCAGTGGGCCGGTGGTGGCGCCGGTGAGCACGTCGCCGGTGTCGGCGGTGGGGAAGGGCGCCTCGGCCAGGGGGGTCAGCGACTCGACCTTCAGACGGCCGTGGTTGGGCCGGTCGTAGCCGCCGTAGACGGTGCCGCCGCGCGGGGTGGGGTGCTGCCGCGGCTCGACGGTCACCCACAGCTCGGCGTGCTCGGTGCTGGGGCCGGTGATCCGGGCGTCGCGGATCCGGACGTCCATGCCCTCCAGCGACTCGTAGCGGTCCAGCGCGTAGGCGCCGGGCCGCAGTTCGAGTCCCTCGATGCTCCCGCCCGCGGCCGGGTCGCCCTGGGGGGCGTACCGCTCGGGGAGGGCGGCGGAGTCCAGGACCACGGGGGCGGGCAGGGGGTTGCCGGAGGAGACGACGGTCACCTGGGGGCGGGATATCTGGGTGACGGTCTGGTTGCCGGAGGAGTTCCCGCCCGGGCGGTACTCGCCCACGGTGCCGGAGACCTTCACCAGGTCGCCGACGGCGACCCGCGGTGCGGAGTTGGTGAAGACGAACAGCCCCTCGCTGGTGGCGGGGTCGGCGTCGGGGGCGGTGTCCTGGATCCAGAAGCCGCGCGAGCCGTAGGTGCGGACTCCGGTGACCACCCCGGACACCTCCGAAACCTGTTCGCCGGCCAGGGGGGAGAGGCGGGTGGTGCCCTGGATGTCGTGGACGCGGACCGGGCCGCCACTCCCGTCGCCGCCGGCGGACGCCGCGGAGGCGGGTACGGCCAGCAGCGTCGAGGTGAGCGCGGCGACGGTGAGTGCGGCGGTACGGGCCGTGGATCTGCTCAAGGGTCCCTCCGGGGACGGGCGGTGGCGGGTGGTACGAGGGTGGTGCGCGGGTGCCGGCGGCGCGGGGACGGAAGCGGACCGGGGCGGTGGCGGGGGAGCGGCAACCGTGCCGTCCGGGCCGCTCGTACCGCCCCTGTTCGCACTGCGCGGTTTCTACGCGCGTAACGTGCCGTCCCCGTCCGTCCGTTGTCAAGCGTCCGGGTGGCCGCGGAGGGAAGATCCGGTGAACCGGGCGGCCGGGCGCGGGAGCCGGTCTACGCTGGAACGGCGTTCTGACCGTATGCCCCGCCGAGGAGCTTCCCCTATGACCGGTGACGACCGTCCCGCCGCGCCCCCCGTACGGCTTCCCGCGGAGGCCGGGCTGGCGCGGGACGCGCTGGCCTCGCCGCTGCTGTCCCGGGCCGCCGGGCTGGCCCGCTGGGCGGGCGGCAGTACGGAGGCCGTCCGGGCCGGTGCCGGGGGCGGGCCGCCCGCCGGGCTTCCGGCGGAGGCCGCCGCCCCCTTCGGCCCCGACGGGGCGGACGACGGGGAGGGCCCGCCGCGGGCGGCACGGGCCTGGGAGCTGGCCGTCGGCACCGGCCTGCTGGAACTCCGCGCGGACGGCGGGGACGGCGGGGCCCGTACGGCCGTCCCCGGGGCGAGGTACGCCCTGCTCACCGGGGGAAGCCCGGCCGAGGTGCTGGAGATCTGGTACGAGGGGCTGGAGACGGTGCTCGCCGCCCGGCAGCCGGACCGGGGCGGCGACGGCCTCCTCGACACCGCCCTGGACACCCTCTACCGGATGGCCGCCCGCGACTCCGGCGGCTTTGCCGGGGAGGCCGGGCCGATGGTGCCGCTGCCGGTGCTCGCCGCCTCGGCGGTTGCCCCCGACGGCATGGAGCACCCCACCGACGCCGTCCTGGAGAGCGTCTCGGCGGCGATGGTCGCACTGGACGAGGGATTCCGGACGCTGGCGCCGACCGGGGCCGTCGTCCACCGGCCGCTGGACGGGGCCCTGTTCGGGGAGGACGGCGCTGTGTCCGGCGGCCCCGCGGAGGAGCCCGGCGGTCCCGCCGGGGAGGAGGTCGCCCGCTACGGCATGGTGCGGCTCACCCCGCTCGGCCTGTACGGCGTACGGCGGCGGCTGCTGGCGGCGGGCGTGCCGGCCCCGGTCGTGGGCGACCTCGCCGGGCACACCGCCGGTGATCTGCTGGCCGCCCTGCCCGGGCACGGTGAGGAGGCCGCCCGCGGGGAGATCGAGCACTGGTTCGCCCGGCGCGCCCCGCTGGAGGCCGCCCGGGAACTCCTCGCCGCGGCCCGGGGCGACGACCGGGACGCGCCGCGCCGCCGGCTCGCCTGCCAGCAGGCGCTCTCCCTGGCCGGCGCGGAGGCCGAGCCCGCCCTGCGGGAGGTCCTGGACGACGGCCAGCTGGGCGGGCTGGCCCGGGTCTGGCTCTCCGAGCGGGGCCTCGCCGATGTCCCGGCGCCGTCCGAGGAGATGATCTTCTGGCTCACCGTGGACACCCTGGCCGCCCAGCTGGCCACGGCGGACGACGCCGCCGGGGCGGGCGGCTCGGACGAGCTGCGCGATCTGGTGCGCGGCCTGGTCGACGGGCACAGCGGCTTCTTCGACAAGGCGTGGCGCGTCGACCATCCGGCGACCGGTGAGGTGCTGGAGGCGATGAGCCGGGTGCACCCCGACCGGCAGGCGGCGAAGGACGCGCGCAGGGCGGCGTACAGGGCGCGGTCGCGCGGCTGAGGCGGCCGGTTGGCGCCGAGTTCAGCCGGAGTTCGCCCGGGGACGGGATCGTGGTCGGCGTTCGTCCGGAATCGCGGAGCCGACGGGAGGGACGATGCCCACCAGCGCGACCAGTGGCACGACCGGCAGCGGGGAACTCACCAGAAGGACCGTCGTCGCAGGCGCCGGGATCGCCCTGACGGGCAGCGCGGGCGTCCTGGCCGCCGCGCCGTCCGCGCCCGGCGCACCGGGGCGGGCCGCCGAGCGCGGCGGGGACAGTGGGGCCGGCGGAGGCAAGGCGCGCGGGCGCGGCGGGACGCCGGGCTACGGCCCGCTGCTGCCCGATCCCGCCGGGCTGCTCGCGCTGCCCGCGGGGTTCTCGTACCGTGTCCTCACCCACTGCGGGGTCACCCGGCTGGAGAGCGGCGAGCCCACCCCCGCGGGGCATGACGGCACCGCCGCCTTCGACGGCCCCCGGGGAAGGGTGCTGCTCGTCAACAACCACGAGCTGAAGGGTCCCCGGAGCGACTGGGAGCACCCCGTGCCGCTCGCCGAGGGTCTGGTCTACGACCCGGCCGCCGCGGGCGGCTGCACGGTGGTGGAGGTCTCCCCGCACGGCGGGAAACTCGCCGAGTGGGTCGGCATCGCGGGCACCTCCACCAACTGCGCGGGCGGAGCGACCCCCTGGGGCACCTGGCTGACCTGCGAGGAGAACTCCGACCGGGCCGGTGAGAACGGCATGACCCGCGACCACGGCTACGTCTTCGAGGTCGATCCCCTCGACCGGCGGGCCAACCGCGATCCGCGACCGGTCAGGGCGCTGGGCCGCTTCGACCACGAGGCCGTGGCGGTCGATCCGCGCAGCGGCCACCTGTACCTGACGGAGGACGACTCCGAGCCCAACGGCCTGCTGTACCGCTGGACGCCGCCGAAGGGCTTCCGGCACGGGCGCGGCCGGCTGCGCACGCTCGCCGCCGACGCCGGCAGGCTCCAGGCGTTCCGCTGCTTCGACTCCGGCGGCCGGTTCGTCGACGACCTCTCCCGCGCGGTACGGCCCGGCACCGTCTACGGCGTGGACTGGGTGGACGTCCCCGACCGCGACGCGCGCGAGGTGCCGGTGCGGAAGCAGTTCACCGGCAGCCGGGTCACCCGGGCCCGCAAGCTGGAGGGCATGTGGTGGGCCGACGGCGGCGCGTACGTGGTCGCCTCCTACGCCCGCGCGGACGACGGGAGTCCGGGGGAGCCGCACGACGGCCAGGTGTGGTTCTACCAGCCCCGCCGCCGCACCCTCACCCTGAAGCTGCGCTTCGGTGCCAACCGGGACCCGCTGGCGCCCGGCGGCGCGGACGGCCCGGACAACATCACGGTCTCGCCGTACGGCGGGGTGATCCTCGCCGAGGACGGCGAAGGGCTCCAGCACCTGCTGGGCGCCGACGACAGTGGCCGTACGTACCCGATCGCGCGCAACGAACTGAACATCGGGACGGCCGGGGAACCGGAGTACGCCGAGTTCGCGGGGGTGTGCTTCGCGCGGGACGGCCGGACGCTGTACGCCTGCGTGCAGGAGCCGGGGATCATGTTCGCGATCACCGGTCCCTGGGAGCGCCGCAGATAGGGCTCAGGGACCGGCCGGCGCCCGGCCGGGGCTCAGGCCGCGGTGCTCACCCCGGCCTGTCCGGCCGCCCGCCACAGGGCCCACAACCGGTCCAGCTCGGCCAGCTCGGTCCGCGTCCACGGCCGGTCGCCATGGGCGCGTACGAAGGCGCGCAGCGCCTCGTTCGCCTGGGCGGACGTCTGGGGCCGGGACTGCGGGGATCCGTGCTCGGGAGTGGTGGACATGCTTCCAGCGTAGGCGCTGGATATGACATCGGCAGGCCCCATTGTTTTCCCTCTGTTCTTATCGCTCAAACCCCAATCACCTGGAAAATCCCGTCAAGCGGCACTGACCTGCGAATACTCATGTCACTTCGGGACGGAGAAGGCACCGCTCCGCCGGGCCGGT
Source organism: Streptomyces carminius (assembly GCF_002794255.1). Classification (GTDB taxonomy): domain Bacteria; phylum Actinomycetota; class Actinomycetes; order Streptomycetales; family Streptomycetaceae; genus Streptomyces; species Streptomyces carminius. Next base: position 92,558 of record NZ_PGGW01000019.1, on the reverse strand, counting down.
GCGACGGATGTCACTCCGACGGGCCTGCACGCGGAGGCGCCCTACAGCGCCGCGCCACCCGGTTTGACCATGCCCCGGACCGTGCGGGAGTCCACGTAGTCGCCCAGTGCCGTCATCTCCCACTCGCCCGAGTACTGGCGGACCAGTTTGCACATCAGCACGCCCGTGCGCGGCTCGGAACCGGTCAGGTCGAACCGGACCAGTTCCTCTCCGGTGACGGCGTCCAGCAGCCGGCAGTACGCCTTGGCCACCTCGGTGAACTTCTGGCCGGAGAAGGAGTTGACGGTGAAGACCAGACCCGTCACCTGGGGTGGCAGACCGCCCAGGTGGACGGTGATGCTCTCGTCGTCCCCCGCGCCCTCGCCGGTGAGGTTGTCACCGGAGTGCTGGACGGTGCCGTTCAGGATGGCGAGCCTGCCGAAGTAGCAGTTGTCGATCTTCTTGCGGTCGGGGCCGTAGGCGATGACGGAGGCGTCCAGGTCCACGTCCCTGCCGCGGAAGGCGGGCTCCCAGCCCAGCCCCATCCGCACCGAGCCGAGCAGCGGTTTGCCGCCCTTGACCAGGGAGACCGTCTGATGCTTGCGCAGATCGACCCGGCCCTTGTCCAGGTTGATCTTCCCGCCGGATGCGGGCGCGGGTGTGGGGGCCGGGGCGGCGGGTGCGGCGGCGGCCGGGGGCGCGGCAGGCGCCGCCGGTGCGGCCGGCGCGGTGGTGGGCTCCTCCACCGTCACGCCGAAGTCCGTGGCGATGCCGGCCAGGCCGTCGGCGTACCCCTGGCCGACCGCGCGCACCTTCCACGCCCCGCCGCGGCGGTAGACCTCGACGACCACCAGCGCCGTCTCCGCGCCCAGCCGGGGCGGGGTGAAGGTGGCCACCACCGTGCCGCTCGCGGCGTCCCGGACGGTGGCGGTGGGCTCGGTGCCGGCGAAGGTCGCGCCGGGGGTGTCGAGGCTGGCGGTCACCACCACCTTCTCGATGTCGGCGGGCACCGCTGCGGCGTCCACGGTGATCGTGTCCCGGCCGTCCGCGGCGCTGTGCGTCACCCCCGGTGCCGACGGCTGGTTGTAGAAGACGAAGTCGTCGTCGGAGCGCACCCTGCCGTCGGCGGTGAGCAGCAGACCGGACACGTCGAGCCGGACCGGTGCGGTGACGTCCACCGCCACCCGGGCCGCGGACAGGGGAAGGTTCGAGCCGGGAGTCATCGCAGTCATGGTCCGCATAACGGACAGCGGTGCCGTGCGGTTCCGGCGGTCCGGCCGGGTGTCCGCCGCCGCACACCGCGGGAAGCCGGGGAAGGCGTTCCCCGGGGCCCGCCGGGGCGGTTCACAGGCCGTCCGGCCAGTCGGGCGGCTCGGTGCAGAAGGTGCCGCCCAGGCAGGCGTGCCCGGGGTCGTCCGGGTCCGGTTCGCCCTGCTCGGCGACCAGCCGCCCGGCGTACCGCTCGGAGTCGTCGCGCGGCTCGTACCCCAGCGCGCGGGCCGGGGCCAGGTCCCACCACAGCCGGGTGTTGGCCGAGGAGCCGTAGACGACGGTGTGCCCGACCTCCGGAGCGGTGAGGGCGGCGTGCAGCAGCCGGGCGCAGTCGGCGGGGCTCAGCCAGGTGGACAGCATGCGCACGGTGGTCGGCTCCGGGAAGCAGGAGCCGATCCGGACGGAGACGGTCTCGATCCCGGCGCGGTCCCAGTAGAGCTGGGCGAGGTCCTCGCCGAAGCACTTCGACAGGCCGTAGAAGGTGTCCGGCCGGTGCGGGCCGCCGGTGCCCAGCAGTGGCTCCCCGGGGCGGGGCGGGGCGGCGAAGCCCACCGCGTGGTTGGAGGAGGCGAACACGACGCGGCGCACGCCCGCCGCGCGGGCCGCCTCGTACAGGTGGTGGGTGCCCTCGATGTTCGCGCGCAGGATCTCACCGAAGGGGGCCTCCCCGGAGATGCCCGCCAGGTGGACGATCGCGTCGGCGCCCCGCACCGCCTCCCGCAGTGCGGCGGTGTCGGAGAGGTCGGCGGTGACGGCGTCCGGCTCGCCCTCGACGGGGCGGGCGTCGAACAGCCGCAGCGCGTAGCCGTACGGCGGAAGCAGCTCGCGCATCCGGGTGCCGATGCCGCCGGCGGCGCCGGTGAGCAGAACGGTGCGGGGGACGGGCATCGACGTCTCCGTTCATGAATGATGTTCACATATGGGATCACGCTAAGGAGTCCGCCCGAACGCCGTCAAGAGGTGTCACGCCCCGGCCGCCGGTCCGGGGCGGGAGCCGGGCGTGCCCGGCCGCGGTTCACACCGATATACGGCGGCCGGCGGGATGAACGACTGTCGGGGCGGGTGCCGCTGTTCTACCCTTCGCCCGTTCCCCGATCACTTCCGCCGTCCGCCCTACTTCCCCGCCCCGTCGACCGAGGAGCTGCCGATGCGTGCCTCCGCCTTCCTCTACCCCTGGGACGTCGTCGGAGACCCCGACGCCGCCCGCCGGATCGCCGACCTGGGAGTCCGGCAGGTCACCCTCGCCTCCGCCTACCACTCCACCCGGGCGCTCACCCCGCGCCATCCGCGCCACCGGATCGTCACCGCCGAGCACTCCGCCGTGTACTACCCGGCGGATCCGGCCCGCTGGGCCGGCCGCGCCCTGCGTCCGTACCCGCAGCGCTGGACGGAGGGCGCGGACCCGTTCGGCGCGGCGGCCGAGGCGCTGGCCGGCGCCGGACTCGAGGTGCACTCCTGGGTGATCCTGGCCCACAACACCCGGCTGGGCGCCGAACACCCCGGCATCCGGGTGCGCAACGCCCACGGCGACTCCTACCCCTGGGCGCCCTGCATCGCCCGGGAGGAGGTGCGCGCCTACGCCGTCTCGCTCGCCGCGGAGGCCGCCGTACGGCCCGGCGCGCGCGGCACCGAGCTGGAGTCCTGCGGCTGGTACGGACTGCCCCATCTGAGCGCCCACGACAAGACCGGCGGAATACGGCTCGGCGGCGCCGGCCAGTATCTGATGTCGCTGTGCTTCTGTCCGGTCTGCGAGGCGGGCTACGCCTCGCTCGGAGCGGACCCCGGGCGGCTGCGGTCGGCCGTCACCGGTGCGCTGGAGCCGCTGTGGACCGGGGCGTACGCCGAGACCGCGCGGGGGCGCGAAGAGGAGTGGGCCGAGGTGGAGGAACTGCTGGGCGCCGAACTCGCCGCGGTGGCCGCCGCCTGGCGGAACCGGATAGCGAGCGCTTTCCGGAGCGAGGTGGTCGAAGCGGTGCGCGCCGCCGCCCGGGAACGCGGCGAGAAGGGCTTCCGGGTACTGCTGCACGCCGACCCGGCCCCGCATCGCTGCGGCGCCAACGCGGGGACGGATCCCACCGGGGTGCTCGGCGGCGGCCCCGGCGCGGCCGACGGGGTGGTGCTGGCGTGCACCGGGGACGCGGCCGAACGTGCCGACGTGCTCACGCCGTTCGGGCCGCACCGCGCCCCCGGAACCGTACTGGCGGCCAACTTCACGGTAGTGGCGGGGATGGGCGGACGTCCGGAGGCGCTGGCCGAGGAGGCCGCGCACGCCCGGGAGCTGGGCGCCGGGGAACTGCGGCTCTACCACGCCGGGCTGGCCTCGGAGGCCGACCTGGCGGCGGTGCGCGGCGCGCTGTCCCGCCTCGCCTGAACCGCCGCCGACGGGCCGCCGCCGGTGCGGGCCGTGCGGCGGGTGCGGCGCCGGATGACCGCCCAGGCCTTGCCGATGCGCACAGTAAGCGCTTTCAATCCGGGCCCCCGGACTTCTGTCGGAACCGTTGACGGAGTCCGGGGGCCGACCTACGTTGCTTCCCACCACGAGTCGTACGTCATACGTCATATACGAGGCGCGATACAGCCCTGTGCGGAACTGTACGGACCCGTTCCGCCTCATATGGGGCCTGTGACGCACCTGACGTCCCCTGTGGCATTGGTGCCGGGTGCCGGCCAGTGCCAGCCGCCGGAACCGAGCCGGGAGCCGACCGTATGAGAGCGCCGCTGACCGGTGTCGTGCCGGTGCCCTTCCCCTCCAGGACGCAGTACGTGCTGGAACAGCTGACCCACGCCGTCCTCACCGGCCGACTCCCACCCGGGCAGCCCCTGGTGGAGGCCGAGCTCGCCGCGCGGTTCGGGGTGTCCAAGACCCCGGTCCGCGAGGCCCTGAAGACCCTCGCGGGCCGCGGACTGGTCGTGATGAGCGAGTACAAGGGCGCCACCGTGCGCACCGTGGACACCGCGATGGCCCGCTCCGTCTACGACGTGCGGCTGCTGCTGGAACCGGAGGCCCTGCGCCGTACCGTCACCGCGGGGGCCGGTCTGGCCGACGCCGGGGAGGCACTGGAGCGGGCGGACGCCGCCGCCGACCGGGCCGCCCGGTCGCTGGCCAACCGGGACTTCCACCGCGCCCTGTACCTGCCCTGCGGAAACCCGCTGCTGACCCGGATGCTCGACGACCTGCGCGACCAGGCGGCGCTGGTGTCCACCGTCGCCTGGGAGGCGGTGCCCTCCTGGGAGCGGGAGGCCGCCGAGCACCGGCGCATCCTCGCCCGTGCCCTGGACGGGGACGCGGACGGCGCTGCCCGGCTGCTGCACGAGCACATCGAGGGGTTCGTCCGCCGGGCGTTCCCCGCCGAGGAGAACGAGAAAGGCCAGGTGGGTCGGGCATGACGGACTTCTGCCGTCGGCGAGCCGCCCTCGCCGGCGTGGTGGCCATCACCGTCACCCCGTTCGACGGACGGGGCCGGCTGGACGAGGACGCCCACCGGACCCTGGTGCGCCGCCTGCTGGACGCCGGGATCGGTGCCCTCACCCCCAACGGCAACACCGGCGAGTTCCACTCCCTCACTCCCGGCGAGCGCCGCCTGGCGGTGGAACTGACCGTGGCGGAGGCCGCGGGGCAGGCCGAGGTGATCGTCGGCGTCGGCCACGACCCGGCCACGGCGGCCGAGAGCGCCCGGCGGGCGAGGGACGCCGGGGCGGAGATGGTGATGGTCCACCAGCCCGCCAACCCGTACGTCTCCCAGGAGGGCTGGGTGGACTACCACCGGGCCGTGGCCGAGGCGGTGCCCGACCTGGGCGTCGTGCCGTACCTGCGGACTCCCTTCGTCGGGGGCGCCGCGCTGGCCCGGCTCGGTGCGGAGTGCCCCAACGTCATCGGGGTCAAGTACGCCGTCCCGGACGCGGCCCGCTTCGCCGCCTTCGCCCGCGACGCGGGAGTGGACCGCTTCGTGTGGGTGGCCGGACTCGCCGAGCTGTACGCCCCCGCCTACTTCGCCTGCGGCGCCACCGGCTTCACCTCCGGCCTGGCCAACGTCGCCCCCCGGACCTCGCTGGAGATGCTCCGGGCGCTGCGCGCCGGGGACTTCCGGGCCGCGATGGAGGTCTGGGAGCGGGTCCGCGCCTTCGAGGACCTGCGCGCCGAGAAGCAGTCGGCCAACAACGTCTCCGTCGTCAAGGAGGCCCTGGCGCACCTCGGCCTGTGCCGCCGCGACGTCCGCCCGCCCGGCAGCACGCTGCCGGGGGAACTGCGCGCCGAGGTCGCCGCGATCGTCGAGGGGTGGGAGCGGACATGACGGACCGCCGGGAAACCCGCGGACCCCGGCCCCGCCGCGGGCCCGAGGAGCTCCGCAGCCACCGGTGGTACGGAACCGGCGGGCTGCGCTCCTTCAGCCACCGCGCCCGTACCCGTCAGCTCGGCTACCTCCCGGAGGAGCACCTGGGCAAGCCGGTGATCGCGATCCTCAACACCTGGTCCGACATCAACCCCTGCCACCAGCACCTGCGCGAGCGCGCCGAGGCGGTCAAACGCGGGGTGTGGCAGGCCGGCGGCTTCCCGCTGGAGTTCCCCGTCGCGACACTGTCGGAGACCTTCCAGAAGCCCACTCCCATGCTCTACCGCAACCTGCTGTCCCTGGAGACCGAGGAACTGCTGCGCTCCTACCCGGTGGACGGCGCGGTGCTGATGGGCGGCTGCGACAAGACCACCCCCGCCCTGCTGATGGGCGCGGCCAGCGCCGACCTGCCCGCCGTCCTCGTCCCCGCCGGGCCCATGCTGCGCGGCCACTGGCGCGGCGAGACCCTCGGTTCGGGCACCGACATGTGGAAGTACTGGGACGACTACCGCGCCGGGCTCATCGGCGACTGCGAGCTCGCCGAACTGGAGTGCGGCCTGGCCCGCTCGCCCGGCCACTGCATGACCATGGGCACCGCCTCCACCATGACCGGCGCCGCCGAGGCACTGGGGGTCACCATGCCCGGCGCCGCCGCCATCCCCGCCGTCGACTCCGGGCACTCCCGGATGGCCGCCGCGGCCGGGCGGCGGATCGTGGAGCTGGTGTGGGAGGGCCGCAGTCTCTCCACCGTCCTGACCCGCGAGGCGTACGAGGACGCGGTGACGACCGTGTGCGCGCTGGGCGGCTCCACCAACGCCGTCATCCACCTCATCGCCATGGCCGGACGCTCCGGGATCGGCCTCACCCTGGACGACTTCGACCGGATCGCCCGCACCACACCGGTGCTGGCCGATCTGCGGCCCGGCGGGAAGTACCTGATGGAGGACTTCCACCAGGCGGGCGGCATGCCCGGCTTCCTCTCCCGGCTGCGCGACCGCCTCCACCTGGACCGCCCCACCGTCGCCCACGACACGCTGCGCGAGCAGCTCGCCGGCGCACTCGTCCACGACGACGACGTCATCCGCACCGCGGACGACCCGCTGTCCGCCGAGGGCGGCATCGCCGTCCTGCGCGGCAACCTCGCCCCGGACGGCGCCGTCATCAAGCACCTCGCCGCCGAGCCGCACCTGCTGCGGCACACCGGTCCCGCGGTCGTCTTCGAGGACTACCGCGCCCTGCAGGCCGGCATCGACGACCCCGCGCTCGGCATCACCGCCGACAGTGTGCTGGTGCTGCGCGGCTCCGGCCCGCTGGGCGGTCCGGGGATGCCCGAGTACGGAATGCTGCCCATCCCCGGCCACCTGCTCAGACAGGGGGTGCGCGACATGGTCCGGCTCTCCGACGCCCGGATGAGCGGCACCAGTTACGGCGCCTGCGTCCTGCACATCGCGCCCGAGTCGTGGGTGGGCGGGCCGCTGGCCCTGGTGGAGAGCGGGGACCTGATCACCCTCGACGTCCCCGCCCGCACCCTGCGCCTGGAGGTCGACGACGCCGAACTGGAGCGCCGCCGCGCCGCCTGGCAGCCCCCGCCGGCCCGCTACGGACGCGGTTACGGGGCCCTGTACGAGGAGCACATCACCCAGGCCGACACCGGCTGCGACTTCGCCTTCCTCGCCCGGCCCGGCGAGGTGCCGGAACCCCACGCGGGCTGAGCCCGCGGCCGGGCGCCGTCCCCGGACGACCGCTCCCGCGGACTCTCCGGTCGCCGCCCCACCGTCCGAAACACCGGCCGGGGGCCGGCCGACATACCGAACAACGTTCGACGGTCATTCGACGACAGAACGGAGCACCGGCAATGGCCCTCACCGCCGTGCCGAAGAAGCGCGCCCCGGCAGGGAAGCCCGAGGCACCGGAAAGGCCGGGCGGACCGGGCAGGCGCGGCCTGCCGTATCTGCTGATCGCGCCCGCCGTGCTGCTGATGCTGGGCTTCATCGCCTACCCGATGCTCAGCGTCCTCTACTACAGCCTCCAGCACTACAACGTCACCAAGCCCTGGCGGAACGGCTTCGCCGGCGCGGACAACTTCCGGAAGATCCTCTTCGAGGACCCGCTGTTCTGGCAGACCCTCGTCTTCAGCGCCAAGTGGGTCCTCGTGGAGGTCGGCCTCCAACTGGTCTTCGGCCTGGCGCTGGCGCTGATCGTCAACCAGACGTTCGTCGGCCGCGGCATCGCCCGGGCCCTGGTCTTCTCGCCCTGGGCGGTCTCCGGGGTGCTCACCACCACCATCTGGATCCTGCTGTACAACCCCTCCACCGGGCTGAGCCGCTATCTGGCCGACGCCGGCGTCGGCGAGTACGGCACCTCGGTCCTCTCCGACACCGGCACCGTCTTCTGGGCCGCCGTCCTGGCCGAACTCTGGCGCGGCGTCCCGTTCTTCGCGATCCTCATCCTCGCCGACCTGCAGTCAGTCCCCAAGGACCTCTACGAGGCCGCCTCGGTGGACGGCGCGAGCCGCTTCCGGCGGTTCCGGCACATCACCCTGCCGCATCTGAAGGACGCGATCATCCTCTCCACACTGCTGCGCGCGGTGTGGGAGTTCAACAACGTCGACCTGCTCTACACCCTCACCGGCGGCGGGCCGGCGGGCGTGACCACCACGCTTCCGCTCTACGTCGCCAACACCGGGATCGACGGCCACGACTTCGGCTACGCCTCCGCGCTGACCACGGTGGCCTTCGTGATCCTCCTGTTCTGCTCGATCCTCTACCTGCGCCTGAGCAAGTTCGGAGGCGACGACAAGTGACCGCCGCACTCGCCCGGCAGGGCACCCGCGTCCCCGTCCCGGCCGACGGCGAGACCCCGCCCGCGGCCCGGCGGAGAACCCGGCGCCGCAGACCGGACGACGGACCGCCGCGCTGGCAGACCCTCCTCCCGCTGGGGCTCTACCTGCTGTTCACACTGATCCCCTTCTACTGGATGCTGCTGTTCGCCCTCCGCCCGGCGGGCTCCACCGCCCTGGTGCCCTGGCCGGTGACCGGCGAGCACTTCGAGAAGGTCTGGAACGACCGGAGCTTCGGCACCTACTTCCTCAACAGCACCCAGGTGGGCATCGCCTCGATGGTGATGACCATGGCGGTGGCGCTGGCCGGCGGTTACGCCCTGGCCCGTTTCCGGTTCCGGCTGAAGAGCGCCTTCATGCTGGCGCTGCTGTGCTCGCAGTTCATCCCGGGCGCGCTGATGCTCGTCCCGCTGTTCGAGACCTTCCGCAACCTTCAGCTCATCAACTCCATGTGGAGCGTGATCATCGCGGAGACGGTCTTCCAGCTCCCGCTGTCGATGATCCTCATCGGCGGCTTCATCAGGAACGTGCCCGAGTCGCTGGAGGAGGCCGCCTGGGTGGACGGCTGCTCCCGGCTGCGGGCCTTCGGGGCCATCGTGCTGCCGATGCTGCGGCCGGGGCTGATCGCGGTGGGCTCCTTCGCCTTCGTGCACAGCTGGAACCACTTCCTGTTCGCCCTGATGTTCCTCTCCTCGCAGGACAAGCAGACCATTCCGGTCGGCCTCAACACCCTCATCGGCTCCGACAGCGTGGACCTCGGCGCGCTCGCCGCGGGCGGGGTGGTCGCCGCCGTACCCGTGGTGATCATCTTCGCCTTCATCCAGAAGTGGCTGATCACCGGCTTCAGCGCGGGGGCGGTGAAGGGCTGATGAATGCCGCCTCCGCCGCCGCCTCCGCCGCCGGAGTGCCGCTGCCCGTCGTGCTGGCCGGAGCCCGCGGCCACGGCCGCCGGCACCTGGACAACATCCGCCGGCTCGCCGGGGAGGGCCTGGTCCGCCTGGCCGGGATCTGCGAGCCGGTCCCGCTCACCGGGCGGGAGCTGGACGGCCTCGGTCCCGTCGAGCAGTCCACCGACCTCGCCGGTCTGCTGGAGCGCACCGGCGCGCGCGTCGCCGTCGTCTGCACCCCGATCCACACCCATGTCGACCTGGCGCTGACCGCCGCCGAGCGGGGCGTCCACCTGCTGTTGGAGAAGCCGCCCGCCCCCTCGTACGCCGAGTTCGAGCGGCTGACCGAAGGGCTGGCGACGGCCGGGGTGGCCTGCCAGATCGGCTTCCAGTCCCTGGGCTCCCAGGCCGTCACCGCCGTCCGCGAACTGGTCGCCGACGGCGCGATCGGCCGGGTACGGGGCATCGGCGCCGCCGGCGCCTGGGCCCGCGACCTGGCCTACTGGCACCGGGCCGGCTGGGCCGGACGGCGCAGACTGGACGGCCGGGACGTGGTGGACGGTGTCCTCACCAATCCCCTCGCCCACGCCGTGGCCACCGCGCTGCGCATCGACGGCGGCGACCGCGCGGAGGACGTGGCAGGCGTCGAGCTGGAGCTGTACCGGGCCAACCCCATCGAGGCCGACGACACCTCCTGCGCCCGTCTCCGCACCGTGCACGGCGACGGCACCACGGGCGAGATCACCGCGGCCGTGACGCTGTGCGCGCGGCGGCCCGGCGAGCCGTACGTCGTCGTGCACGGCACCGAGGGCCGCGTCACCCTCTGGTACAAGGCGGACCGTGTCCGGCTGGAACGGCACGGCCACGCCCCCGAGACCACCGAGTACGCCCGCACCGACCTGCTGCGCAACCTCCTCGCCCACCTCGCCGACGGTACGGAGCTGCTGGTGCCGCCCGGGCGCACCGGCGCCTTCATGCGGCTGGTGGAGGCCGTCCGCACCGCCCCCGAGCCGCGTCCGCTGCCGCCGGAGGCCTGGTACACCGAACCCGGCCCGGACGGCGGCGGCTCCGCACGGCGGATCGTCGACGGCATCGACGAGCTGGTCGCCGCGGGGGCCGAGCGGCTGGGCCTCTACTCGGAGACGGCCCCGGAACTGGCCCGCTCCGGCGGCCCGTACGTGCCCTGGGCGGTGCCCGCGGCACCGGCGACCCTCGCGGCTCCCGGAGGAGAGACCGCAGAGACCGCAGAGACCGGAGAGACCGGAGAGGAGGCCGGGGCATGAGCGAGCCCCGCACCGTCCCCGCCGGAGCGGACGAGACCGTGGAACTGCACTGCCGCGGACGTGCCGTGGCCTGCTACGGGCACCGTCCGGACCTGCCCGGCCGGGAGTCCCCACGCCCCTGTCTGCACCCCGTGCGCACCCTGGGCGGCACGGTCGTCACCGAGCTGCGGCCCGCCGATCACGTCCACCACCTCGGGGTGAGCATCGCCGTCCCCGACGTCTCCGGCGTCAACTTCTGGGGCGGGCGCACCTTCGTCCGCGGCCGGGGCCCCACCGAACTGGACAACCACGGGCGGCAGCGCCATCTGCGGTGGCTGCGGCGCGGTACGGACGGCTTCGCCGAGGAGCTGGCCTGGGAACGCGGCGGGCGGCGGCTGCTGACCGAGCGCCGCACGGTCGCCGTCCGGGAGCTGGACGGGCGCTGCTGGGCGTTGGACCTCACCTGTGAACTCACCAACGTCCGCGGTGAGGAGCTGTCGGCGGGCAGCCCGGCCACCAACGGCCGCCCCGGTGCCGGCTACGGCGGCTTCTTCTGGCGCCCGCCGGCCGGCTCCCGCCCGCCCGAGGTGTTCACGGACCGTGCCGCGGGCGAGGCGGCGGTGCACGGGAGGCCGGCGCCCTGGCTGGCGATGACGGGCGAGGGCTGGACGCTGGTCTTCGCCGGGGCCACCGACGACACCCGCCGCGATCCGTGGTTCGTACGCGCGGCCGAGTACCCGGGGGTGGGCTCGGCGCTGGCCTGGGGGAACAGGCTGCCGTTGCCGCCCGGCCGGCCGGTTGTACGGCGGGTGGTCACCGCGGTCGCCGACGGGCGGCTGGACCGTACCGCCGCGGCCGGTGTCGCCGCCCGGCTCCGCGTCACCTGACCGCGTCACTGACCGCACCACCGGCCCGCCGAGCGGTCCACAGCGTGCACCCCCACCATCCTCACCGTCCATGCGGAAACGCACCCGGAGCCCCCGGGCAACCCGAGAAAAGAGTTGATGATGAACAGACACACCAGCCGCGGAACCCGTGCCCGGTCACTGCCGGCCCTGGGCATCGCCGCGGCCCTCGCCCTCACCGCCACCGCCTGCGGGGACTCCGGCACCGGGACGGGCGGCGAGGGGGACGGCAAGGGAAAGATCGTCTTCTGGGACAACAACGGCGGTGTGCGCACCGAGGTCTGGAAGAAGATCATCGCCGAGTTCGAGAAGAGGAATCCGGACATCGACGTCGAGTACGTCGGCATACCGATCGCCGATGTGCAGTCCAAGTACGACACCGCCATCCAGGGCGGCGGCGACAGCCTGCCGGATGTCGGCATGGTCGGCACCGCGTATCTGGCCGGCATGGTCGCCCAGGGTGCGCTGGACCCGGTCACCGACCGGATCGAGGACAGCCCGCTGAGGGGCAAGCTGGTCAGGGGCATGGTCGACAGCGTCCGGGCGGCCGGGGGCGAGGAGGAACTGTTCACCGTCCCGACCTCCGCCAACCAGGGCGTGCTGTGGTACCGCACCGGCCTGTTCGAGCAGGCCGGCCTGGCACCCCCCACCAGCTGGGGCAACTTCTACAAGGCGGCCGAGGAGTTGACCGACAGGGAGGAGAACCGCTTCGGCTTCACCATCCGCGGCGGCGCCGGCTCCGTCGCCCAGGCGCTGGAGATGATGTACGCCCAGTCCGGCATCGACAGCTTCTGGAAGGGCGGCAGAAGCACCGTCGACGACCCGGCCAACGTCACGGCCCTGGAGAAGTACGTCGCCCTCTACGGCAGGGCCACGCCCGAGGCCGACCTGAACAACGACTTCACCAAGATGGTCGCCACCTTCACCGGCGGCGAGGTCGGCATGCTCCAGCACAACCTGGGTTCCTACACCGACCTTGTGAAGGCGTTCGGTGAGGAGGGGATCGGCGGGCTGCCGATGCCGCCCGCCACCGAGGGCGGACCGCGCACCCTGGTCTCCAACCCGGTCGACGGCCTCGGGCTGTTCAGATCCAGCGAAAACAAGGCCGCGGCCTGGGAGTTCGTCGAGTTCGCCGCCTCGGCCGAGATGAACAGCCTCTGGAACGAGTCGGCCGGCTCGATCCCGGCCCACACCGACGCAGCGGACGACGAGTGGCTCACGGCGGCCGGGCCGACCAGGACGGCCATGGAGTCGCTGGACGACCCGGACACCAGGATCGTCCAGCTGCCCTACTACCTGCCGGACTGGAACAGCATCAGCAAGGCCGACACCGAACCCGCCTTCCAGAAGCTGCTGCTGGGTGAGATGAGCGCCGAGGAGTTCGCCGGCGACCTGGCGGAGCGCCTCGACGAGGCGCAGGCCGAGTGGAACGAGCAGAAGGGCTAGCGGTCCCGGTACCGCGCACCGCGCCCGGGGGCGCGCGGTGGGTCGCCTCCGGCCCACCCCGCCGCGCCCACCCGTGTGCCTCCTCCCACCGGCCCCCCACCGCCGGCATCCCCACCGCCGGCATCCCCACGGCCGGCATCCCCACCGATCGGTCACCGAAGGAGTCGCAGTGCAGAGAATGAAATGTCATGCCCGCGTCGTACTGGTGGCAGGGTGCGCCTCGCTCGCCCTGACGGCCCTCACCGCACCCGCCCAGGCCGCACCCGCCCAGGCCGCACCCGCCCAGGCCGCCCCCGGCCATGGCGGAGACCCGGCCCGCGCCGTTCTCTCCGAGAGTGACGGCTGGGCCTCGGCCGAGGGCGGCACCACCGGCGGCGCGGCGGCCGACACCGGTCGTGTCTTCACCGTCACCGACCGCGCCGGACTGACAGCCGCCCTGAACGGCGGCGACGACACCCCGAAGATCATCAGAATCAAGGGCACCATCCACGGCAACGCCGGCGACCGGGGCGACCCGCTCGGCTGCGAGGACTACCGGCGGGACGGCTACACCCTGGAGAAGTACCTCCGGGCGTACGACCCGGCCGTCTGGGGCGACGCCGAGCCGTCGGGCCCGCTGGAGGACGCCCGCGCCGCCTCGGCCGCCGAGCAGGGAAAGCGTGTCAAACTCACCGTCGGCTCCAACACCACCCTGATCGGAGTGGGCGAGGACGCCACCGTCCTCGGCCTCAGCCTTCAGATCCGGGGCGCGGAGAACGTCATCGTCCGCAACATCACCTTCGAGGACACCTACGACTGTTTCCCGCGGTGGGACCCCGCCGACGGCGACGGCGGCGCCTGGAACTCCGAGTACGACAACGTGGTCGTCCATGGCTCCCGCCATGTCTGGCTGGACCACAACACCTTCACCGACGGCCGCCGCCCCGACAGCGCCCAGCCACGTTACTTCGGGCAGCTCTTCCAGCAGCACGACGGCCTGCTCGACATCGTCCGCGGCGCCGACCTGGTGACGGTGAGCTGGAACGTCTTCGCCGACCACGACAAGACGATCCTGCTGGGCAACAGCGACGGTGCCGCCGCCGACGACCGCGGCAGGCTGCGCACCACCTTCCACCACAACCTCTTCGAGGATGTCAACGAGCGTGCCCCGCGGGTGCGCTTCGGCAAGGTGGACGTCTACAACAACCACTTCCGGCAGAACGAGGACACCCGGTACGGCTACACCTGGGGCATCGGCAAGGAGGCCGCGCTCGTCGCCGAGCACAACGCCTTCACCCTCCACGAGGACCTGACCCCGGCCCGCATCATCCACCAGTGGACCCCCGGCACCTCCATGACCGAGCGGAACAACTGGGTCAACGGCCGGTACGTGGATCTGCTGGCCGCCCACAACGCCGCCAACCCCGACCGGCTCCTCGGTGACGACGCGGGCTGGACACCGGGGCTGCGCATCCGCGTTCACCACCCGCTCGCGGTACCGCACCTGGTCGACCGGTACGCCGGCGCGGGGAAGCCGGGGTTGAGGAACGGAAAGGACCGCGGCTGAGCACCGGCCGCCACGGTGCCCCGGCCGGTCGGACGGCCCCTTGGGGGACCCCGGCCGGAGGATGTCACAGAACGCGGGCCGCGGTGCGTCCCTGAGGTGGAAGGAACCACCGTGCTCCAAGGAGGCAGATCATGGCCCGCATCTCCCTCGCTCCGCCCCGCACGCTCGCTCTGCGCATCGGCGAGTGGTACTCGCACCGCCGGTACGGCAAGGTCCTCGACCCGGGGAAGGCCCTCGCGCACAATCCGAGGGTGCTGATGGACTACGTCCGCCTGGAGCGGGGGGTCGGGCGATGGAGGACGCTCGACCCGGCTCTGAGGCATCTCGCCGTGATGGCGTCCGCGGCCCGCATCGGTTGCTCGTGGTGCCTGGACTTCGGCCACTGGGAGGCCCGGGAACTCCGGCTGCCGCTGGAGAGGATCCGGTACGTGCCCGTCTGGCGCGGGCACCGGGACCTCTTCACCGAGCTGGAGATCCAGGTCATGGAGTACGCCGAGGCGGTGACGGAGACCGAGCCCGCGGTCACCGACGAGATGGTCCGCGCGCTGGTCGGCCGGCTGGGAGAGAAGGCGTTCGTGGAACTGACGGCGATCGTCGCGGTGGAGAACCTGCGCTCGCGGGTCAACAGCGCCTTCGGGCTGACCGGCCAGGGCTTCTCGGACCGCTGTGAGGTGCCCCCGCTGCCGCCCGGCCGGACGCCGCAGGCGTCCCGGCCCTCGGACCGGCCGGAACCCGGCGCGGCGGAGCCACTCCCGTAGGCGGCGGAGGCGGCCGTGCGGCTCCTGGCCTTGGCCGCCTCCGCCGCCGTCCGGTCCGCGATTCCACCGTGGTGGTGGGACGGCCCCCGCGCCGGGGGCGGTACGGGCCGTGTGCGCGGTGGCGTGTGCGGCGACGGCGGTGGACACGACGGCGGTGGACACGGTGGCGGTGGTGGCTGTCATGACGCCACGCTCCCACCGCGCACCACCGCCCGGCGTCCCGCCCGGTGGGGAACTGTCTCCCCCGCACGGGGGAGACAGTTCCCCGGGCGGTTCCTACAGCCGCCGGGTGGCCAGGGTCAGCCGGTCCCGGGCGTGGAACAGGGCTTCCTTGATCGTCTGCTCGTGTGCGGGGGTCAGCCGCGCCACCGGCACCGAGCAGCTGATGGCGTCCCTCGCGGGAGTGCGGTAGGGGATGGCGATGCCGAAGCAGCGCAGCCCCAGGGTGTTCTCCTCGCGGTCCACGGCGTAGCCCTGCTCGCGGATCTGGTGCAGCTCCTCGATGAGCCGCTCGCGGTCGGTGAGGGTGTGCTCGGTGAGGGGCGCCAGGGTCTCGGGGAGCAGTGCGCGGACCTGGTCGTCGTCGTACGTCGCCAGCAGCGCCTTGCCCAGTGAGGTGGAGTGTGCGGGCAGCCGCCGTCCCACCCGGGTGAAGGGGCGCAGGTAGTGCTGGGACTGGCGGGTGGCGAGATAGACGACGTTGGTGCCGTCCAGCCGGGCGAGGTGGATGGTCTCGGCGGTGTCGTCGGAGAGCCGGTCCAGGGTGGGCCGGGCGGCGGCCACCACCTCGTCCCCGTCGATGTAGGAGGTGCCGACCAGCAGGGCGCGCACCCCGATGCCGTAGCGGGTGCCGGTGGCGTCCGTCTCGATCCAGCCCAGGTCCACCAGGGTGCGCAGCAGCATGTAGAGACTGGACTTGGGATAGCCGACGGCCTCCTGTACGGCGGCCAGGGTGTGCATGCCGGGCTGCCCGGCGAAGAACTCGAGGAGTTCCACCGTCCGCACCGCCGACTTGACCTGCCCGCCGCCCGCCTCCGGTTTCCGGACGGGGGAGTCCTCGCGCACTGACGGCATCGACCTTGACCCTTTCGCTCGACCGGCCATAGAGTCCCGGACAGGTATTCATGCCTCGGGACAGCGTTCAGCATATCGAACATGGTTCACGGGAGAACAGCCCGCGGTGCCCGGTGGCCGGGCGCGGTGCCTCCCGCAGTGTCCGTCGGCCGGTCGGCAGGAGGAGTTCAGCGGTGGCAGTACCAGTGTGGAGCGTCGACCCCAGGACCGGGAAGCAGCGCGACCAGGTCGCGGTCGAGGCCGCGACGGCCGATGTCGACGCGGCCGTGCGCGCCGCCCACGCCGCGCGTGCGGCGCTGGCCGACCGCACCGCCCGGATCGCCCTGCTGCGCGCGGCCGCGGAGGAGCTGGAGGCCGCCCGGGAGGAGATCGTGGCGACCGCGGACGCCGAGACCGCCCTCGGCCCGGTCCGGCTGAACGGCGAACTGGGCCGTACCACCTACCAGCTGTGCGCCTTCGCGGACGAGGTCTCCGACGGCGGATACCTGGATGTGATCATCGATCATGCCGACGCGTCGCTGACTCCGCCGCGGCCCGATCTGCGCCGCTACCGCATCCCGCTGGGCGTGGTGGCCGTCTACGCCGCGTCCAACTTCCCCCTGGCCTTCTCCGTGCCCGGCGGCGACACCGCCAGCGCGCTCGCGGCCGGCTGCCCGGTCGTGGTCAAGGCGCACCCGGACCACCCGGCCACCTCCGAGCTGTGCGCCGCCGCGCTGCGCCGGGCCGCTGCCCGCACCGGACTGCCCGAGGACGTCGTCCGCCTGGTGCACGGCTTCGACGCGGGGGTGGAGCTGGTGAGGCACCCGCTGGTCGCGGCGGCCGGGTTCACCGGTTCCATCCGCGGCGGACGGGCCCTGTTCGACGCCGCCGCGGCCCGCCCGGTACCCATCCCCTTCCACGGCGAGCTGGGCAGCCTCAACCCGGTCGTCGTCACCGAGGCGGCGGCCGCGGAGCGCGCCGAGGGCATCGGCGGCGGGCTGGCCGGCTCGATGACGATGGGCTGCGGGCAGTTCTGCACCAAGCCCGGCCTGGTTCTCGCCCCCGCGGGGGAGTCCGGCGACCGGCTGCTGGCGGTGCTGGCCGAGACTCTGGGCGAGGCGGCTCCGGGCCCGCTGCTGGACGCCCGGATGCGTGAGGCGTTCCTGGCCGGGGTGAGGGCCCGGACCGAGCTGGCGGACGTCGCCGCCCCGGTCCTGGCGGCCGAGGGAGAGGGGCAGGCGGTGGGAGCGGGCTTCCTCACCGTCCCGGCCGCCCGGCTCGCCGCCGGCGGTGCGCACGAGCTGCTGCTGGAGGAGTGCTTCGGGCCGGTCACCGTCGTCGCCCGCTACCGCGACACCGACGAGGCCGTCGCCGTCCTCGCGAAGCTGCCCGGCAATCTCACCGCCACCCTCCACCTCGGCGAGCGGGAGGCCGAGGGCGCCGGGGAGACCGGGGACGGCGGGGGGAGCGGGGACGGCACCGCCGCCCGGCTGCTCGCCGAGCTGACCGGGCTGGCCGGACGTGTTCTGGTCAACGGCTGGCCCACCGGGGTGGCCGTCGCCCCCGCCCAGCACCACGGCGGCCCCTACCCGGCCACCACCTCCACCTCCACCTCGGTCGGTGCCACGGCGATCGAGCGCTGGCTGCGCCCGGTCGCCTACCAGGACACCCCGCAGGCGCTGCTGCCGCCGGAACTGCACGACGACAACCCGCTGGGTCTGCCGCGCCGGGTGGACGGACGGCGCGAGAGCTGACCGGCCCCGCCGGGTGCCGCCCGTCCCGGGCACCGCTTGTGCCCGGGACGGCACCGGAGGAAGGCCGTGGCCTGCTGGTATAAGAGACTCTTTGGGCATTTCCAAGAAGATCGGGAATGGACAGCAGGGAGGTGGGGCGGGACAGTGGCGGCATGGAGACCTCGCTGCTGGACGGTGAGTTCGCACCGCGGACCACCTATCTGAACACCGCCTCGCACGGCCTGCTGCCCGCCCGCGCCGCCGACGCCCTGCGCGCGGCGGTCCAGGAGACGGTGGACGGCCGCGCCGACATGGTGCGCTGGTTCGAGCTGATCGAACGGGCGCGGGCCCGCTTCGCCCGGATCGCCGGTGTGGCGCCCGGGAGGGTGGCGCTCGGCTCGGCCGTCGCCCCCCAGGTGGCCCTGGTCGCGGGCGCGCTGCCGCCCGGCGCCGAGGTGCTGGTCGCGGACGGCGACTTCAGCTCCCTGGTCAACCCTTTCGCGGTGCGCGCCGACCTCAAGCTGCGCATCGCGCCCCTGACGGAGCTGCCGGACGCCGTCCGCCCCGGCACCGCCCTGGTCGCGGTCAGCGCCGCGCAGTCGGCGGACGGCCGGATCGCCGATCTCGCGGCCCTGGCCTCGGCGGCCCGGGAGCACGGGGCGCGCACCCTCGTCGACACCACCCAGGCCACCGGCTGGCTGCCGCTGGACCACGGGGACTTCGACTACACGGTGTGCGGCGCCTACAAGTGGCTGCTGACCCCGCGCGGCGTCTCCTTCCTCACCGTGCCCGAGGACGGGGGCGGCCTGGTGCCCGTCCAGGCCGGGTGGATCGCGGGGGAGAAGCCCTGGGACAGCTGCTACGGGCCGGTGGAGGAGCTCGCCGCATCCGCCCGCCGCTTCGACACCGGCCCGCCCTTCCTGCCGTATCTCGCCGCCGAGCGCTCCCTGTCCCTGATCGAGGAGCTCGGCCCGGAGGCGATCGGTGCCCACGACCGGGCGCTGGCCGGCCGCTTCCGCGCGGGCCTCGAGGAGTTGGGCCACCGGCCGGTGCCCGGCGACTCGGCGATTGTCGCGGTGCCCGGCCTGGACGGTGCCGCGGAGGCGCTGGAGGAGGCGGACGTGGCGGTGTCGGTGCGGGCGGGCAACCTGCGTGCCGCGTTCCACCTGTACAACACGGAGGCGGACGTGGACCGGCTGCTGGAGGTGCTGGGCCGGGGCTGAACACGTCGGTGCCGGCCGGCGGCGGGCGGGGGCGGCGTGTTCGGCCCCCGCTCCTTTGCCGGTACGGCCCCGCGGCCGGGCGGGGACGGCCCGGCCGCGGGGCGACGGCTCAGCGCACCGGGGTGAAGTCCCGCGCGCCGATGAACTCCGGACGGTGCACGGGCGCCGCGAACGGCTCCACCGCGGTGTTCTCCACGCTGTTGAAGACGATGAAGACATTGCTCCGCGGGTACGGGGTGATGTTGTCCCCGGAACCGTGCATGCAGTTGCAGTCGAACCAGGTCGCCGAACCGGGCTTGCCGGTGAACAGCCGGATGCCGTACTCGCTCGCGAGCTGTGTCAGCGCCTCGTCCGAGGGCGTGCCGGCGTCCTGCATCTGCAGCGACTTCTTGTAGTTGTCCTTCGGCGTGGCCCCCGCGCAGCCGAGGAACGTCTTGTGCGACCCCGGCATGATCATCAGGCCGCCATTGGTGGTGTAGTTCTCGGTCAGGGCGATCGAGACGGACACCGTCCGCATGTTGGGCAGACCGTCCTCGGCGTGCCAGGTCTCGAAGTCGGAGTGCCAGTAGAACCCGGAAGCGCCGAAGCCCGGCTTGACGTTGATCCGGCTCTGGTGGACGTACACGTCCGAGCCCAGGATCTGGCGCGCGCGGCCCACCACGCGCGGGTCCCGCACCAGGTCGGCGAAGACCTGGCTGATCTTGTGGACCTCGAAGACGGACCGGATCTCCTGCGACTTCGGCTCGACGATCGAGCGCTCGTCCGCACGGATCAGCGGATCCGAGATCAGCCGCTCCAGCTCTCCGGCGTAGATCCCCACCTCGTCGGGGGTGATGAGCTGGTCGATGGCCAGAAAACCGTCCCGCTCGTAAGCCTGGAGGTCGGAGGCCTCGATCGGCCCCGGCGCACCGGGCTCGGACCACACCACCGGGTCCTTGCGCGGAGTGATCACCTCGGTGGCTCCCCGCGTCGGGTACAGATCGGTGGTGCGCTCGGGTGCGGTGGTCATGGTGCTGCCTTCCTCTCCTCTCGTACGGTCCTGTGCACTACTGCGTTCGGCTGTCGGATTCCTCCCTCCAGCCTTCTTCTCGGCTCCCGGGCGGCCCGGCCGCGTCCTCGGCCGTGGCCCCCGGCTGGGTGCCGGCTCATCCGGTGCGGGCCTACCTCCGGGGAAGGTGTCTCCCCAGGTCAGTCCTCGTCCGGTTCGGTGAGCAGCGGGTAGACGCCGTTCTCGTCGTGGTCCTCGCGGCCGGTGACCGGCGGGTTGAAGACGCAGACGACACGGAAGTCGGTCTTGGGACGAAGTGTGTGCTTCTCGTGCCCGTCCAGCAAGTACATCGTCCCGGGGGAGATCCAGTGCTTCTCACCGGTCTCGTCGTTGGTGAGCTCGGCCTCACCCTCCACGCAGAGGACGGCCTCCACATGGTTGGCGTACCACATCGAGGTCTCCGTACCCGCGTAGAGCACGGTCTCGTGCAGTGAGAACCCCACCCGCTCCTTCGCCAGGATCAGGCGCTTGCTGCGCCAGGTGCCGGAGGCCGACCTGACGTCGCGGTCGGTGTCCTCGATTTCCTGCAGGGATCGGACGATCACGGTGTTTCCGGTGCCTCTCTGTCGGGTGGCCCGCCCCGGGGAACCGGGAGCGGGCCATTCGGGTGGTGCGTGCGGCCGCCGGGCGGTCTCCCGGGGAACGGGACACCGCGCGGCGCCGTGCTACGCGGTCTCGCGGACCGCGCGGGCCAGGATGCTCAGGCCCTCGTCCAGCTCCTCGGGGGAGACGGTCAGTGCCGGGAGCAGCTTGACCACCTCGCTCTCCGGGCCGGAGGTCTCGATCAGCAGGCCGAGCTCGAAGGCGCGGGAGGCGATGGCGCTCGCCCGGGCATGGTCGTTGAGCTCCATGCCCCACACCAGGCCGCGGCCGCGGACGTCGGCCACCTCGGTGGGGTGCTCGGCGGCGATGGCGCGCAGGGCGGCCTCGACCTGCTCGCCCCGGGCCAGGGTCTGCTTCTCCATCTGGCCGTCGGTCCAGTAGGCGTTCAGCGCCGCGGCGGCGGTGACGAAGGCCGGGTTGTTGCCGCGGAAGGTGCCGTTGTGCTCACCCGGCTCCCACACGTCCAGCTCGGGCCGGAACAGGGTCAGCGCCATGGGCAGGCCGTAGCCGCTGATGGACTTGGAGACCGTGATGATGTCCGGGACGATGCCCGCCTCCTCGAAGGAGAAGAAGGCACCGGTGCGGCCACAGCCCATCTGGATGTCGTCGACGATCAGCAGCATGTCCTGGCGCTTGCACAGCTCGGCCAGGGCGCGCAGCCACTCGACGCGGGCGACGTTGATGCCGCCCTCGCCCTGGACGGTCTCCACGATCACCGCGGCCGGCCGGTTCAGGCCGGAGCCGGAGTCCTGCAGCAGGCGCTCGAACCACAGGAAGTCCTCGACCTGGCCGTCGAGGTAGTTGTCGAACGGCATCGGGGTGCCGTGGACCAGGGGGATTCCGGCGCCGGCGCGCTTGAAGGCGTTGCCGGTGACGGCCAGCGCGCCCAGCGACATGCCGTGGAAGGCGTTGGTGAAGGACACGATCGACTCGCGGCCCTTGACCTTGCGGGCGAGCTTCAGGGCGGCCTCGACGGCGTTGGTGCCGGTGGGGCCGGGGAACATCACCTTGTGGTCCAGCTCGCGCGGCCGCAGGACGGTCTTCTGGAAGGTCTCCAGGAAGGCGCGCTTGGCGGTGGTGGACATGTCCAGACCGTGGGTGACGCCGTCGCGCTCGAGGTAGTCGATCAGGGCGCGTTTGAGGATCGGGTTGTTGTGGCCGTAGTTCAGGGACCCCGCCCCGGCGAAGAAGTCGAGGTAGGTGTGGCCGTCCTCGTCGTACATGCGGCTGCCCTGCGCCCGGTCGAAGACGGTGGGCCAGCCACGGCAGTAGCTGCGCACCTCCGATTCCAGGGTCTGGAAGATGCTCAGGTCGGGCTGGGTGATGGTCACAGCGAATCTCCTGGGAGATGGTTAGCGGGAGGAGCGTGGGTGGGGGGTGTGCCGCCGGGCGGACCGTGTGCGGCGGTCAGCGGCCGGCGGCGGCCGTTGCCGCCGAGGGAAGGGGACCGATCCGGTACAGCACCTCGGGCTCGTGTCCGTCCTCGGGGAACAGCACGTCGTCGAAGAGCACCTCGCGGCGCACCGGGGCGCCGTGGCGCCGGGCGTAGGAGGTGAACAGCCGGTTGGAGGCGGTGTTGTCAGGGGTGATGGTGGTCTCGATCCCGGTGATGCCGAGCTCCCCGGCGACCCGGGCGGTCAGCCCGTCCAGCATTGCCGCGGCGAGGCCGCGTCCGCGCTGCCCCTGGTCGACGGCGACCTGCCAGACGACCAGGATCCGCGGGCGCTGCGGGCGGATGTAGCCGGTGATGAACCCGACCGGCTCGCCGGCGCCGTCGCGTGCCACCACGGAGGTGGCCGCGAAGTCGCGGCACCACAGGAGGTAGCTGTAGGAGGAATTGAGATCGAGTGTCCGGGAGTCGCGGGCGAGCCGCCAGATCGCGGCTCCGTCCTCCACCCGGGGTACGTCGAGTCGCAGTCCCTCCGGCATTTCGATGGTTCTTTCGGGGGCACTTGCACGGTCTGCTTGTGCGGCGGTCATGCAAATCAAATTTACCCAGTGGGAGGTCAAATCACATCGCTGGGAGGGGTTACGCCGGGAAGTTCTTTGTGGTAACACGCGCGAGCGCGCACGCGCGTAAAGGGCTGGTGTTACGTACCCTTTGTCCGGTATTTTTCGGGCAAAGTGAAGGTGATGTGGAGTCCGTCACAGATCCATAACAAGCTCGAAGCCTGTCCGAAATACGAGGTTCGCCGATATCGAATCTTTGTGTTTAGGACACTCGGGGCGGGGTATGTAGGATATGGGTTTCTATTATTTTCGACCCCTGAAAATTCGCTCCGATTTCACGGTTCGAATCATATCCGTGTCACTCCGTGACGCTGCCGCCGACGTTTTCCCGGCCCTCCCGGCGGAATCCGCCGCGGGCCGCCACCGGCCCCAGCGGCCCCTTCCCGGAGATCGTGTAGCCGTCCCGCCCCATGTCCCGCCGGCCCTCGGAGTGGTGGTACTGACCGGCGAACCGGTACTCGCCCGGCGGCACCTCGCGGCCCTCCCGCAGCTCCCAGCGGTACACCAGCGCCCCGCCCTCCTCCCGGGCGGCCACCCGGAAGTCGTCGGCCGGCAGGGAACACCACTGGCCCGTGTGCCACACCTCCCCGGCCGGTACCACGCGCAGCTCCACGGTCAGCGAGGTCAGCGGTCCGGCGCTGCGCAGGACGATGTCGTTCTGCGACCAGTGCGCGTTGCTGCCGTGGCCCAGTACGCCGCGGGCGCTCAGCCCGCCGTCCCGCCGTCCCGCCGACTCCGTGATGCCGGCGGGGCCGGCGGAGGAAGCACCACCCGCGTCCGGTGCCGCCCCGGCCGGGACCCGGGCCGTCCACGGGGCTCCGCCGGGCCCGGCCGCCCAGCCGGCCGCCAGGGCCCCGGCGGCGAGCGCGGCCACCAGACCGACGGCGGCCCCGGCCACCCGGAGCGGACCACCGGGCGGCCGGGCCCGGGCGTCCGGGCCCAGGAGGGAGCCGGCCTCCGTCCGCTCGCCGTGCCCGGCGGTGTCCGCGGCACGCCCGGCCACCCGGGACCACATCCGGTCCCGGTCCGGCCGGTGTTCCGCGGCGGCCGCCTTCAGACGCGCGGTGACCCGCTCCGGGCGGCCGCGGCCGGTCACCAACTGCTCCGTTCCGCCGGCCCGGCGCGCAGCACCCGCACCGTCCGGTACGCGTTCTGGTACGCGGCCTCGGGACCGGGGCGGGACGGGGCCAGCATGCGCTCCAGTTCGGCGATGCCGCGCGAGGTCTGGCTCTTCACGGTGCCGACCGAGACGCCCAGCGCGCGGGCGGTCTCCTTCTCCGACAGGTCGAAGGCGTGACGCAGCACGACGCAGGCCCGCTTCCGCAGCGGAAGCCGGGCGAGTGCCTGGCGCACGTCCAGCACCGCGGGTACGTCCGGGTCGTTGATCCGGTCCGGCCGGTGCGACCAGAACAGGGCGACCCGGCGGTGCTCGCGCTGCTGACTGCGGGCCCGGGTACGGGCCATGGCGGCGACCACGCCGCGGGCGTAGGCGACGGGCTCCCCGTCGGCACAGGCCCGGTCCCAGCGGCGCCACACCGCGACCAGTGCGTCGGCCGCGAGGTCGTCGGCTCCCTCGGCGTCTCCCAGCAGGAGATACGCGAAGCGGGACAGATCGGAGTAGTGGTGGTCGAAGAAGGCGTGGAACTCTTCGGTGGGGGCGTCCACGCGGCCTCCTCAGGCTCGATGGATCCAGCGCTGTCGTACCACGACCCCCTGTGGCTGGGTGAGCGTAACAGGCGGCTCGTACAGTGCGGCATATGAGCGAACGCGGAAATCTGCACATCAGGGGGCGGGTACCGACCGGGCCGGATCCGGACGCGGACATCCGGGACGAGCTGTGGGTCGTGGACGGCCGGATCACCTTCGAAAGGCCCCGGGGACCGCTGGAGACCACCACCGTCGAGGGCTGGGTGCTGCCCGGTCTGGTGGACGCCCACTGCCACGTCGGACTCGACGCCCACGGCGCCGTCGACGAGGCCACCAGCGAGAAGCAGGCGCTCACCGACCGCGACGCCGGAGCGCTGCTCATCCGGGACGCCGGTTCGCCCGCCGACACCCGCTGGATCGACGACCGCGAGGACCTGCCGCGCATCATCCGCGCGGGCCGTCACATCGCCCGCACCCGGCGCTACATCCGCAACTACGCGCACGAGATCGAGCCCGGCGACCTGGTGGCCTACGTGCGGCGCGAGGCCCGGCGCGGCGACGGCTGGGTCAAGCTCGTCGGCGACTGGATAGACCGGGAGCGGGGCGACCTGGCCCCCTGCTGGCCCCGGGCCGAGGTGGCGGCCGCCATCGCCGCCGCCCACGAGGAGGGGGCGCGGGTCACCGCCCACTGCTTCGCCGAGGACTCGCTGCGCGATCTGGTGGAGGCCGGGATCGACTGCGTCGAGCACGCCACCGGGCTGACCGGGGAGACGATCCCGCTCTTCGCCGAGCGCGGTGTGGCCATCGTCCCCACCCTGGTCAACATCGCGACCTTCCCCCGGCTCGCGGCCGGGGGCGAGGCGAAGTTCCCGCGCTGGGCCGACCATCTGCGGCGGCTCCACGAACGCCGCTACGACACCGTGCGTGCGGCGTACGACGCGGGCATCCCGGTCTTCGCGGGCACCGACGCGGGCGGTTCCCTGGCCCACGGACTGGTGGCCGGGGAGGTCGCCGAACTGGTGGCGGCCGGTATCCCGGCGCCGGCCGCCGTGTCGGCGGCCACCTGGGCGGCCCGCGCCTGGCTGGGGAGGCCCGGGCTGGAGGAGGGCGCTCCGGCCGACCTGGTGGTGTACGGGGAGGACCCGCGGGCCGACGTACGGGTGCTGGCAGCACCGCGCCGGGTGGTGCTCCGGGGGCGTGTGGTGCGTTAGGCGGCCACGGCACACGAGGGTTACTGCGAGATCTAAACGTGACGTTCGTTACTCGTAAGAGTGAAATAGCTGCTTGTTACTGGACCGTCGCTGTCCGCTACCCCAAGTATGGCGGAGTCTCAGGTCACCGGCGCGAGTGATGTCCCCATTGGCGTGCCGGTGACGCCATGTCATGTGTGGGGGTTTCATCTGTGAACAAGACCATGTACGGCCTGCTCGCGGCTGCCACGCTGGTGGGGGTGAGTGCGGTTCCCGCGCACGCCACCGGTGAGCAGGGCACCGCCACGGCGGCCGTGCTGCGGGCCGACCTGGACGTCTCTCTGCTCGGCGGCGGCGCCACGGTGCCGCTGAAGGCCGAACTCAACGCGGTCCAGGCGCCCGGGAACACCAGCGAGCGCCTGTTGAAGGCCCAGGTGGACGGCGTGAACGGAGGCAAGCCGTTCGCCATGCTGACCGCCGATGTCGCCACCTCGAAGGCGACGGCGGACGAGAAGAAGGCCGCGGGGCGTGCCGAGTTGGCCAACGCCAGGGTCCACCTGCCCGGGCTGACCAAGAAGAAGCCGCTGCTCCACGCCGAGGCCGAGGTGATCACCGCCAAGGCGGTGTGCGAGGCCGGAGCCGAGCCGTCCGCGAAGGCCGGGATCCCGGGCACCGTCAAGGTGCTCGGCAAGAAGGTCCGGCTCCAGGCGGAAGGCACGACCACGGTCGAGGTGAAGGACATCGGCAAGGTCGAGCTGCGGCTGGCCGAGACCCGGACCACGTCCGGCACGGCCGCGGCCACCGCACTCGCGCTGGACGTGGTGGTGACCCCGAAGAACAAGCTGGCCGGTGTGGCCGAGTACCGGGGCAAGGTGACCCTGGTCGAGGCCGCCTGCACCACGCCCGGTGGCGGCGGTGACAACGGCGGTCAGACCGGCGGGTCCACCGGCACCACCGGCGGCGGTGACAGCAGCGGCACCACGGGCGGCGGGACCGGCTCCGACGGTGGTTCCACCGGCGGCGGCGAGACCGGCGGCTCGGAGGGCACCACCAGCGGCACCACCGGTGGCGAGACCGCCGGTGCCACCGGTTCCGCCGGTTCCGAGGGCGGCTCCGAGGGTTCCTCCGCCGGTTCCGCCGGGTCCGAGAGCGGTGGCGAGGGCAACAAGCCGGAGCCGCAGACCGGTTCGGAGCAGGACAAGGACAAGCTCGACGGCAACCTCGCCGAGACCGGCGGCAGCTCCGCCACCCCGTACCTCGCGGGTGGCGCCCTGCTGCTCGTCGCGGCCGGCGGCGCGCTCGTCCTGGCGCGGCGCCGCCGCGGTGGGGCGTGACGGACGGGGCGTGACGGACGAGGAGTCCGGCACGGCACCGGCCGCCGCGCGGGCCTCGCTCCGGATGAGCGGACGAGGGCGGCGCGGCGGTGACGGGAAGCGGGAGTGAGAGGGCGGCGGCCGGAGCCATCGGCCGCCGCCCTCAGCTCACCCCGAGCCCGTCCAGCGCCCGCACCAGGCGGTCGGTCGTCTCCCGGTCCCGTACGGCCAGCCGCAGCCACCGCCGGTCCAGCCCGGGGAAGGTGTCCCCGCGGCGCACCGCGACGCCCACCCCGCGCAGCCGCTCCCGCAGCACCGCCGCCCCGGGGTGCCGGACGAGCACGAACGGTGCCCGGGGATCCGGGGTCGCGGCGTCCAGCTCGCCGAACTCCGCGAGGCGGCCGGTCAGATACGCCCGGTCCCGGGCGGTGCGCCGCGCCGCGTCCTCGGCCTCGGCCAGTGCGGCCGGAGCGCAGCACGCCTCGGCCGCGGCGAGCGCGGGGGAGGAGACCGGCCACAGCGGCTGGTGCCGGGCAAGCCGGGCGACGGTCTCCGGATGGGAGAGCACATAGCCGATCCGCAGTCCGGCCAGCCCCCAGGTCTTGGTCAGGCTGCGCAGCACCACCACCGGGCCCGGCAGCTCCATGACGAGGGGGGCCAGTGACTCGCGCTCGCCCGGCACCGCGTCGATGAACGCCTCGTCCACCACCAGGATCCGGCCCGGCCGGGCCAGTGCCGCCAGCGCGGACGCCGGGTGCAGCACGGAGGTGGGGTTCGTCGGATTGCCGACGACCACCACGGGTGCCCCGGACGGCACGAGGGCGGGATCGAGCCGGAAGCCGTCCCGTCCGTCCAGCAGGACGCGCTCCACAGTGTGGCCCGCGTCCCGCAGGGCCGCCTCCGGCTCGGTGAACTGCGGATGCACCACGACCGGGCGGCCCGTACCCGCTCCGCCCGCGGGCAGTGCCCGGGCCAGCAGGACGAACGCCTCGGCGGCACCCGCCGTCAGCAGCACGCACTCCTCCGGCAGCCCGTGCCGGGCCGCCACCGAGCGCCGGGCCGACCGTCCGTCCGGATAGGCGGCCAGCCCCGCCAGGGAGGCGGCGATCCGCTCGCGCAGCCAGCCGGGAGGCGTACCGGCGCGGACGTTGACCGCGAGATCGAGCAGTTCCGCCCCGGCGTCCCGGACCTCCGCGTCGCCGTGGTGGCGCAGGTCGTGCGGATCGGACGGGCCGGCCGGGCGGTGCGGGGCGCGCGGTGCGCTCACCGGTTCAGTGGGCATGGGCGTGCCCGCCGTGGTGATGGTGGTGCCCGTCGTCGTCCGGGTGGTGGTGCGGCTGCTGCGGCAGGCCGACCTTGTCCTCGAAACCGGGCAGGGCGACACGGTGGACGCAGGAGTCGCAGTTCATCCGCAGATCGCCCGCCAGCGCCTCCGTGTACCGCTCCCACACCAGCTCCGCCAGCTCCCCGACGGGGCCGATGACCTCGGCGCAGCGCACCTCGGTCTCCGGATGCGCCGCCGCCCAGCCCGCGGCCTGCATCCGCACCCGGTCCGGCAGGACGCCGGTGAACAGGAAGTACGGCAGCACCACGATCCGGCGGGCGCCCAGCCGGCGGCAGCGCTCCAGGCCGGCGGGGACGTCGGGCGCGGCGAGCGAGACGAACGCGGTCTCCACACCCGCGTAGCCGCGGCCCTCCCACAGCAGCCGGGCCGCCTTGTGCACCTCGGCGTTGGCGTCCGGGTCGGTGGAGCCGCGGCCCACCAGCAGCACGGTCGTGTCGGCCCGGTCCTGCGGGGAGCGGCCCGGGCCGCCACCCAGCGCCTCGTCCACCCGGCGCTCCAGCACGTCCAGCAGCGCCGGGTGCGGGCCCAACGGGCGGCCGTACGCGAAGGAGGTCCCCGGATGGCGGAGCTTCTCGCGGGCCAGGGCCGCCGGGATGTCGCCCTTGGCGTGCCCCGCCGAGACCAGCATCAGCGGGACGGCGGCGAAGTTCCGCACCCCCCGGCCGACCAGTTCGGCGACGGCGTCCGCCAGCGGCGGCGGGGACAGCTCGATGAACCCTCCCGCGACGGGACGGTCGGGTCGCCGCTCGCCGAGGTCGCGCACCAGGGTGCGGAACGCCTCGGCGCCGGAGTCGTCGCGGGTGCCGTGGCCGACGAGGAGCAGGGCGGGCGGGGTGGTCACAGGCTCTCCTTGGTGGTGCCGGGACGGGAACGGGTGGGGGCGGGCGCCGTGTACAGCAGCGCGTTGAGGGCGGCGGCGGCGACCGCGCTGCCGCCCTTCTCCGAGACGTTGCTGACGGCCGGCAGCCCGCCGGCGCGCAGTGCCGCCTTGCTCTCGGCCGCACCGACGAAGCCGACGGGCAGTCCGATGACCAGGGCGGGCGCCGCGGCCAGGTCGAGCAGTTCGAACAGGGCGGTGGGCGCGCAGCCGATCACCCACACCGCGCCCGGTCCGACCTCCTCGTAGGCCAGCCGCACCGCGTGCGCCGAACGGGTCAGACCGGGGCTGCCCGAGGCGTCGGCGAGACGGCACACCGTCTTCCGGCGGGTGATACCGGCGGCGACCATCTCCACGTCGACCACCACCGGCGCACCGGCGTGCAGGGCGGCGTGCGCTCCGCGCAGCGCTGCCTCGTCGGTGACCAGGTCCTCGGCGTACGCCAGGTCGGCGCTGGAGTGGACCACCCGTTCCACCACGGCCCGGGTCAGCGGGGGCAGGTGCGAGGTGTCCAGCCGGGAGCGCAGGACGCGGTACGACTCCTCCTCGATGGGATGGACGGCGCGGGGCGCCGGAGGGGCCGGACGGGCGGGGGGTGTCAGGGGCTGCGGGGATGTCACGGTGCCTCCTCGGGGGTCTCCGCGCGGTTCTCCGTGCGGTGCTCCTGACCGCTCTCTCCCGGGGCGGCTCCTGGGGCGCCTCCCGGGTCGGCGGTCTCCTCGATCGCGTCGACCGGGCACACCTCGACGCACTCCAGGCAGCCGGTGCACAGCTCCGCCCGCACCAGCAGCGTGCCGCCGAGCGGACGTATCGCGTGGACCGGGCAGGTCAGCAGGCAGGCTCCGCAGCCCGCACAGCGCGCGGTGACGGCCACGGGCGCCACCGGGGCGGTACGCGTCGCGCGTGTCACGGTGCCTCCTGCCAGCGGTAGCCGCGGGGGGTGACCATGCGCCCCGCGACGGTGCGGGTGGCGGTGTTGCCGACGGTCACCACGGTCATCATGTCGACCGCGGCCGGGTCGAGTTCCCCGAGCGTGGTGACGGTGACGCGCTCACCGGGCCGGGAGGCGTTGCGCACCACACCGACCGGTGTGTGCGGGGCGCGGTGCTCCGCCAGCAGGGCCAGGGCCCGGGGGAGCTGCCAGTCGCGGCCCCGGCTGCGCGGGTTGTAGAACGTCACCACCAGGTCGGACCCGGCCGCCGCCCGCACCCGGCGCTCGATCACCTCCCAGGGCGTGTGCAGGTCCGACAGGCTGATCGAGACGTGGTCGTGGCCCAGCGGCGCGCCCAGCAGCGCGGCGGCGGCCAGCGCGGCGGTGACGCCGGGGACCCCCACCACCTCGATGCCGTCCGGGGCCTCGGCCAGCGCGGGGGAGGCCATCGCGTACACCCCCGCGTCGCCGCTGCCGACCAGTGCCACGGCGTGGCCCGCGCGGGCCTCGGCGACGGCGGTGCGGGCGCGCTCCTCCTCCGCGCCGAGGCCGGAGGCCAGCACCCGGGTGCCCGGGCGCAGCAGGTCGCGGATCTGGTCCAGGTACTGGTCGAGGCCGACGACCACCGAGGCGCGGCGCAGTTCGTCGCGGGCGCGCGGGGTGAGCAGATCGCGGGCGCCCGGGCCGAGGCCGACGAGTGCCAGCCGGCCGCGCGGCCGCCGCCGCGCCACGGCGCAGGTCGCCATCGCCGCGCGCCCCTGGACTTCCGACTTCCGTTTGGGGACGACCAGTTCGGCGCCCGTGCCGCAGGCCAGCAGCGCGGCGGCCTCGGCCACGCTCGGGGTGCCCACGGCGGCCAGCGGGGCGTCGGACGGATGGGGGACGGGCACGGCCGCCAGCGCGGCGGCGGGGTAGGTCCGCACCGGTACGCCCAGGCGCCGGGCCGCCTCGGCGATACCGGGCTCGTCCGCCTTGGCGTCCACGGTGGCCAGTTCGGCGACGCTGCGGGGGGAGAGCCCGGCCTCGGCCAGCGACCGCCGCACCAGCTCGGTGATCTCGTCGGCGGAGGCGCCCCGGCTGGCCCCGACCCCGACGGCGAGGGTGGCCGGCCGCAGCACGGCGGTGCGGCCGGCGCGTTCCTCCGGCGCCGTCGGCACTTCCGGCACCGGGGCGCGGTCGGTGACCAGCAGGGTGTGGCCGCCGCCACCGGCACCTACGTCACTCTCGGTGGCGTTGTCGGTGGTCTCGGTTACGTTGGGTGGCAGTGCCGGGAGAGGGAGGGCGACATGCCGCACCAGACGTACGGGCTCACCGTCGAGGATCGCCCGCGACACCGCGGCGACATCGCCCTCGACGGGCAGGCCCAGGGTGTCCAGCCCGGGGATCCCGGCGGCGTCCGTGGCGGTGGTGACGACGGGGCGGCAGCCGGGCAGGGCCTCGGCCACCGCGTGCGCCAGCTCGTTCGCGCCGCCCGCGTGACCGCCCAGCAGGGCCACCGCGTACTGCTGCGCCTCGTCCACGCACACCACGCCCGGGTCGCTCTCCTTGCCGGTGAGCAGTGGGGCGAGGAGCCGTACGGTCGCGCCGGTGGCCAGGAAGCAGACGAGCCGGTCGCACTCGGTGAAGGCCCGGGCGACCGCCTCCCGGGCGGTGCCGGGGGGCTGTGCGGCGCCGTCGGTGCCGCCGGTGCCGCCGTCCGTGTCGTAGACTCGGGTCTCGTCCGGCCAGGCGGCGGCCAGCCGGTCGCGGGCGCGCCGCCCCGCGGCGGTGACGGAGACGAGACCGATCGGGCCTTTCGGGGCGTTCACGCGGGTGCTCCTTCGGTGGTGGGGCGGGTGCCCCACAGGACGAAGACGGGGTTGCCGGCGGCGAGCCGGGTCACCTCGCCGGGCAGCGGGGACAGCCGGGAGGACTGCAGCAGCACACCGTCGGCGACCAGTCCGGCGGCGCCGAGGGCGGCCCGTACGGCGGGCACCCGGTCCAGCGCGGCGAGCGTGACGACGACGGTCCGGCGGGCGCGGCGGGCGCTCAGGGAGACGATCGACTCCAGCTCCCGGCCCCCGCCGCCGACGAACACGGCATCGGGATCGGGCAGGTCCGCCAGCGCGGCGGGCGCGGCGCCGTGCACGGTCTGGACGTCCACACCGTGGGCGGCGGCGTTGGCCCGGCAGCGTCCGGCGCCGTCCGCGGCGCGCTCCACCGCGATCGCCGCCGCGCCCAGCCGTGCGCACTCCACCGCCACGGAGCCGGAGCCCGCGCCGATGTCCCACACCAGGTCGCCGGGGCCCGGGCCGAGCCGGGCCAGGGCCAGGGCCCGCACCTCGTACTTGGTGATCATCGAGTCCCGGTGCGCGAAGGCGTCCTCGGGCAGCGCCCAGCCGGCCGGCGGCCGCGGCGGCCCGGCGAGCGAGCGGGCCGCGGGGGCCAGGAGGCGGTCCTCGTCCAGACACAGCACCACGTTCACCGTCTCCGGCCAGGTCCGGGCGGCGGCCTCGGCGGGGGAGAGGCGTTCGACGCGCTCGCCGGCCGTGCCCAGCGCGCTCGCCACCACCAGGGTGCGCCGCAGCCCGGTGCCGGCCAGGGCGGCGCCCAGCTCGGCGGGCCCCGCACCGGGGCCGGTGAGCACGGCGGTCTTGGGACGGGCACGGCAGACGTTGACGGCGGTACGCGGATCGCGACCGTGTGCGCTGACCACGGCCGCGTCGTCCCACGGCAGCCCGGCGCGGGCGAAGGCCGCGGCGACGGAGGGCACGGCGGGCCGCACGTCCAGGGCGCGCGGACCGAACCGCTCGGCGAGCGCCCGGACGATCCCGAAGAACCCGGGGTCGCCCGAGGCGAGCACCACCACCCGCCCGCCTCGTCCGCCCGGCCCGCCGTCCCCGGCGCGGGCCGCGGTGAGCCGCTCGCCGATCGCGTCCAGGGCGGGGGCCAGCGGGCCCAGCACCACACGCCGTACCTCCGGCGGGATCCCGGCGGCCTCCAGATGGCGGCGGGCGCCCACGGCCAGGGACACCTCCCGCCAGTCCGGGCCGCCGGGCGGCGGACCGGCGGCCGTCACCGCCCCGGCGGTGCCGGTGCCGGTGCCGGTGCCGGTGCCCACGACGGTGATCACGGCGGTCATGGCAGCAGCCCCCCGCCGTCGCTCCCGCCTCCGGAGTGCCGGGCGATCACCGCTCGGCCCGTGAAGTCCACCAGGGCCGCCTCCGCCGTGATTCGCCGGTCCGTGAAGCGCTCCAGCACCTCCACGACACGGCGGCACAGCTCCTCTCCCGCGGAGGGCAGCAGGCCGGCGGCGTCCCACAGCTCGTAGGCGTGGCGGGCGGTGTTCGCCACCGCGACCTCCTCCGCCACCGGCTCCGGCCCGCCCACCGCGCGGGTGACGTCCGCCAGGACGGCGGTGTCCACCTTCGACCTCGTGTAGTGCGTCATCAGCACCCCGGAGGCCAGCTTGGTCAGCTTGCCCACCATGCCGACGAACACCACCCGGCCCATGCCGTGCTCCACGGCCCGCCGCAGCGCGGCGCCCGTGAAGTCCCCGACCTCGACGAAGCACACCTCGGGGAGCCCGGGCAGCAGCTCCATGGCGCCCTTCTCGGTGCGGCCGCCGGTGCACAGCACGACGGCCGGGACGTTCTGCGCGGCGGCCACCGACACCGCCTGCTCGACGCTGGCGCGCCAGGAGGCCGTCGAGAACGGCCGGACGATCCCGGTCGTGCCCAGGATGGAGATACCGCCGAGGATGCCGAGCCGGGCGTTGGTGGTCTTCCGGGCGCGCTTCTCGCCGTCCGGCACGCTGATGGTGACGTCCACCCCCCGTACCGCGACGTCGACGACCTCGCCCACCGCCTGGCTGATCATGGCCCGGGGGACGGGGTTGATGGCCGGGCCGCCCACCTCCAGACCGAGCCCCGGCCGGGTGACGACACCGACGCCGATCCCGCCGTGCAGCTCGATGCCGGGCTCGTCCCGCCAGCTCACCGTGGCGGTCAGCAGCGAGCCGTGGGTGACGTCCGGGTCGTCGCCGGCGTCCTTGACCACCACCGCCTCGGTGCGGCCCGGCCGCAGCCGGGCCGAGCGCTCCACCGCGAACGTCACCCGCCGCCCCGACGGCAGCGCGACCTCCACCCAGGGCTGGGGCTCTCCGGTGACCAGGTGCAGCGCGGCGGCCCGGGCCGCCGCCGAGGCGCAGGTGCCGGTCGTCCACCCGGTGCGCAGCGCCCTCGGCCGCTGCTTGGCGGTACGCGGCAGATCCGGCTCCCGCAGCTCGGGCACCTGTCCGGGTTCCTGTCCGGGCCCCCGCTCCGGTCCTGGTCCGGCCGCCGGACGTGGTTCCTCACTCACGGCGCGGCTCCGCCTCCCGGGCCGCCCGCAGCGCCCGGCGGGCGGCCGGGTCGGCGCGGCGGTGGCCGTGGAAGTGTCCCGGATGGTAGAGGTGCGAACGCGTACCGGAGGCGGCCAGCGCGGGCCCGACCAGGAACAGCGTGTGCTTCCACAGCCGGTGTTCCTTGACGGTCTCCTCCAGCGTGCCGACCGTGCAGCGCACCACCAGCTCCTCCGGCCAGGTCGCCTGGTGGGCGATCACCACCGGGGTGTCGGCGGGGTAGCCGCCCTCCAGCAGTTCCACCGCCAGCTGCCCCGAGCGCGCCGCCGACAGGAAGACCGCCATGGTCGTGCCGTGCCGGGCGAACTCCCGCACCTCCTCGCCGGGCGGCATCGGCGTCTTGCCGCCGCCGAGCCGGGTGAGGATCACCGACTGGGCGACCTCCGGAATCGTCAGCTCCCGTCCCACGACTGCCGCCACCGCCGAGAACGACGACACCCCGGGGATGATCTCCACCTCCACGCCCAGCTCCGTACAGCGGTCCACCTGCTCCTGGGTGCCGCCCCACAGCGCCGGATCGCCGGAGTGGATCCGTGCCACCCGCAGCCCCTCGCGGGCGGCACGCGCGTAGACGGCGGTGACCTCCTCCAGGGACATCGACGCCGAGTCCAGGATCTCCGCGTCCGCCCGGGCGTGCTCGAGCACCTCCTCGCGCACCAGGCTGGCCGCCCAGATCACGACGTCGGCCTCGGCGATGGCGCGGGCGGCGCGGAAGGTGAGCAGGTCGGCGGCCCCGGGCCCGGCTCCCACGATGGTGACCCTGCCGCCGCGGGGCGCGCCGGACGTGCCGGTGCCGGACTGCTCGGTGGGCGGTGTGCCGGTCACAGTTTGCCTCCTCGGCTCTCGCGGCGGGCGGGGGCGATGAGGGTGGACAGATAGGGCAGTCCGGTGCTTCCGGGGGCCGGTTCCGCCGCCAGCTCGGCCGCGGGGCGGATCGACTCCTGGGGCAGCCCCAGCGACGAACCCCACACCGCGCCCTCGGTGCGGCCCGTCTCCCGCAGCGCGGCGGCGACCTCGCCGGCCAGCCGCCCGAACTTGTACGCCACCACCGTGCCCGGCCCCTTCAGGGCCTCCTTCAGCACCGCCGTGCCCGCCGTCACCGGTACCAGTGTCAGCGGCTCCGTCCCCTCGGTGAGCACCGCACCGCTGCGCGCGGCCAGGTCCTGCATCGCGGTGATGCCCGGCACGGTCTCCACGGCGGTCCCGGGCACCAGGGCGTCCACGGTCTGGGCGAGATAGGTGAAGGTGGAGTAGACGTTCGGGTCGCCGATCGTGGCGAAGGCCACCGTGCCGTGGGCGCGCAGCAGCTCCGCGACGCGCTCGCCCGCCACATCCCACGCAGCCTCCCGGCGGGCCCGGTCCTCGCGCTCGTTGAGCGCGAAGACCACCCGTACGACCTTCGCCGGCGCCACGTAGTGCAGCACGGTGGCCTCGGCCCGGCCCGTGCCGGCGCCCGCCAGGACCGGCACGACCACCACGGCAGCCGCGCGCAGCGCGTTCACCCCCTTGACGGTCACCAGCTCCGGATCGCCGGGACCCACCCCGACCCCGACCAGCCGCGGTTCGCGCGCGCCACGGTCACTGTCCGTGCTGCCCGTACCGGTCATGCGGCATCCCTCCCGACACACCTGTTGACGAAGCGCCGGGCGACGGACGGCTCGGCGGCCCAGTGCACATGCAGATACGAGGCATGCACACCGCCCTTCACAAAACCCTCGACACGCCGTTCGGGGCGGTTCGCGGCCCGGGAGCCTCTCCAGGTCAGCCCCCACGCGGGCGCCGTACCGGGCTCCGCCCCGGCCGGTGGTTCCACCGCGGTGCGGTGGAACTCGTGGCCGCGCACCCGGGTACCGGCGGCGGCCAGCGCGCTGTCGCCCACGGCGACCGCCTCCCGGTAGCCGAGGGTGAGCCGCCCGGTCATCCGGGCGGTGACGTCCAGCACCCCGCACATCGGTGCCCCGTCCAGCTCCCTGGCCAGGTACAGCAGCCCGGCGCACTCGGCGGCAACCGGCGCCCCCGAGGCGGCCAGCCGCGCGACGGCCGCGCGCAGCGGCTCGTTCGCCGACAGTTCCGGCGCGTACACCTCCGGGAAACCGCCGCCGACGACCAGCCCGGCGGTCCCCGGCGGCAGCGCGGTGTCCCGCAGCGGGTCGAAGACGGCGACCTCCGCACCCGCCGCCCGCAGCAGTTCGGTGTGCTCGGCGTAGGAGAAGGTGAACGCGGGCCCGCCCGCCACCGCCACCACCGGCCGTACAAGCGGCGCGGACTCGGCGGCCGGGGGCGCCCACGGCTCGTCCGGCAGCGGCGGCGCGCTGTGCGCCACGGCGAGCAGCGCCGTCAGGTCGCAGCCCGACCGCACCTGCTCCGCCAGTGCGGCCACCGCTCCGGCCGCCTCCGCCCGCCGTTCGGCCACCGGCACCAGACCCAGGTGCCGGGAAGGGGTGCGCACCTGTTTCGCACGGCGCAGCGCGCCCAGTACCGGCACTCCCGAGGCTTCCAGCGCTTCGCGCAGCAGCTCCTCGTGGCGGTCGGAGGCCACCTTGTTGAGGATCACCCCCGCAAGGCGCACCCGCGGGTCCCAGGACGCGAAGCCGTGCACCAGCGCCGCCACCGAGCGCGACTGCGCGGAGGCGTCCACCACCAGCACCACCGGCGCCCGCAGCACCTTCGCCACCTGCGCCGTCGAGCCGAGCTCACCCTCTCCCGCCGCGCCGTCGTACAGCCCCATCACACCCTCGACCACGGCCAGGTCCGCCCCGGCGGCCCCGTGCAGGAACAGCGGCGCGACGCGCTCCGGCCCGCACAGGTACGCGTCGAGGTTGCGGCCGGGACGGCCGGTGGCCAGCGCGTGGTAGCCCGGGTCGATGTAGTCCGGGCCCACCTTGTGCGGGGAGACGGCGAGACCGGCCGCGGTGAAGGCGGCCATCAGCCCGGTGGCGACGGTGGTCTTGCCGCTGCCCGAGGAGGGCGCGGCGACGACCAGCCGGGGGACGGCGGTACCGGCCGTACTCATACGGTGCTCACCACCCGGTCACCACTCGATGCCCCGCTGGCCCTTCTGGCCCGCGTCCATGGGGTGCTTGACCTTGGTCATCTCCGTGACCAGGTCGGCGGCCCCGACCAGCTCCTCCGGCGCGTTCCGCCCCGTGATCACCACGTGCTGGGTGCCGGGCCGCTCCCGCAGCACGGAGACGACCTCGCCGGTGTCCACCCAGCCCCAGTGCATCGGATAGGTGAACTCGTCCAGCACGTACAGCCGGTACGTCCCGGCCGCCAGATCCCGCTTGACCTGCTCCCAGCCCTCGCGCGCCGCCTCCTCGGAGGACTCGATGTCGCGCTGCACCCAGGACCAGCCCTCACCCATCTTGTGCCAGGTGACGGCACCGCCCTCGCCGCTGTCGCCCAGCACGCGCAGCGCCCGCTCCTCGCCGACCCGCCACTTGGCGGACTTCACGAACTGGAACACCCCGATCGGCCAGCCCTGGTTCCAGGCGCGCAGCGCCAGCCCGAAGGCGGCCGTCGACTTGCCCTTGCCGGGCCCGGTGTGCACCGCCAGCAGCGGGCGGTTGCGGCGCTGGCGCGTGGTGAGCCCGTCGTCGGGCACGGCGTTCGGCTGTCCCTTGGGCACTACGCGGCCCTCCCTCGGCTCCGGTTGGGATTCTGTGCGGAACGGACGAGCCCGGCGACGGCGTCGGCGCGCAGCTCCTCCAGCGTCACCGCCGGGCCGTCCAGTTCGGCGGCGAGCGCGCCCGCCAGCCCGAGCCGCACCGGCCCGGACTCGCAGTCCACCACCACCGACGCGGTGCCGTCGACGGCCAGCAGCCGCGCCGCCTGCCGGGCCCGTGCGACGGGCTCGGGGCCGCCGGTCGCCCGCCCGTCGGTGACGGCGACCAGCAGCGCACGCCGCGCGGGATCGCGCAGCCGCTCGATCCGCAGCACCTCGCGGGCCTTCAGCAACCCGGCGGCCAGCGGAGTGCGGCCGCCGGTGGGCAGCGACTCCAGACGGGCGGCGGCGGCGTCCACCGAGGAGGTCGGGGGCAGGGCGACCGCGGCGTCCGCACCGCGGAAGGTGACCAGGCCGACCTTGTCACGGCGCTGGTAGGCGTCCAGCAGCAGGGACAGCACCGCGCCCTTGACGGCGCTCATCCGCTGCCGGGCGGCCATCGAGCCGGAGGCGTCCACGACGAACAGCACGAGGTTGCTCTCCTTGCCCTCCGTGTGGGCCTCCCGGAGATCGTCCCGGCGGAGCACCAGCCCCGGCCCGGAGCGTCCCCGAGCCCGCTGGTGCGGGGCGGCGGCCCGGACGGTCGCGGCCAGGTGCAGTCTGCCCAGCGTGCCGCGCGGGCGCCGGGCGCCGGTGGTGCGGCCCTGCGAGGTACGGGCCCGCGAGCGCCGTCCGGCCGCGCCCTCGCCCACCCCGGGCACGCTCAGGGACCTGGCCCGGAACGGCTCGCCCGCCCGGGCGGGGGCCTGCTCCCCGGCACCCCCGCCCCGGCCACCGGTCTCCTCGTCGCCCCGGGACTGCCCGGGCACGGACGGCTCCGAGTGCTCCGGGGGCGCTGAGGGGTCCGGAGGCGCTGGGGGACCGTCCTGCGGCGGCTGCCCGCCACCGCCGTCCCCACCGCCGTCCCCGGGACCACCGGGGCCGCCGTCCGGTCCGTCCGGATCCGGCTCCTCGTTCCCGCCGCCGTGCTGCCGCAGCGTCTCGTCGAGCTTCTCCTCGTCCAGACCGGGCGCGTCGAAGGGATTGCGGCGCCGGCGGTGCGGCAGGGCCAGCAGCGCGGCCTGCCGCACGTCCTCGGCCGCCACCTCGGTGCGCCCCGCCCAGGCCGCCAGCGCGGTGGCGGTGCGCGCCATCACGATGTCGGCCCGCATGCCGTCCACCTCGAACGCGGCGCAGGTCGCGGCGATCTGCCGCAGCGCCGCGTCGCCCAGCCGTACCTCCGGCAGCAGGGCGCGTGCCGCCGCGATCCGCTCCCGCAGCGCCGCCTCCTCACCGGCCCAGCGGGCGGTGAAGCCGGCCGGGCCCGCCTCGTACGCCAACCGCCGCCGCACCACCTCCATCCGCTCCCCGGTCTCCCGGGAGGCGGTGACCTCCACGGTCAGTCCGAAGCGGTCCAGCAACTGCGGGCGCAGCTCGCCCTCCTCGGGGTTCATCGTCCCCACCAGCAGGAAGCGGGCGGCGTGCCGCACCGAGACGCCCTCGCGCTCGACGTGGGAGGCACCCATCGCGGCGGCGTCGAGCAGCGAGTCGACGAGGAAGTCCTGCAGCAGGTTGACCTCGTCGACGTAGAGGACACCCCGGTGGGCCCGCGCCAGCAGGCCCGGCTCGAACGCCTTGACCCCCTCGGAGAGGGCACGCTCGATGTCGAGCGCCCCGACCAGCCTGTCCTCCGAGGTGCCGACCGGCAGCTCCACCAGGCGCGCCGCCCGCGCGGTGCCCCGGCCCGTCTCGTGCGGGCCGTCCGGGCACCGCGGGTCCGGCCGGTGCGGGTCACAGGAGAAGCGGCACTCGGGCACCACCTCGATGCGGGGAAGCAGCGCGGCGAGGGCCCGCACCATCGTGGACTTCGCGGTTCCCTTCTCGCCGCGCACCAGCACGCCGCCGACCGCGGGACTCACCGCGTTGAGCAGGAGGGCGAGCCGTAGATCGGCCATTCCGACCACGGCGCTGAAGGGGTAGGGGACGTTCATGCTGTCTTCCCTCCGTCGGGTGAACGAGGGGCGGAGTGCCGGACGTTCGGCACGGGACCGCGCGCAGTGGCAGGGCTCGGGCCCGCGCCTGCGGGGACGGTCCGCTGTGCCACGGCCGTCCGGTGGAACCGCTCCTGTGCTCCCCGTGCCCGCGGGGCCGAGGCGGGGGCGCTCACTCCTCCCCCTCCAGGTCGCCCTCGAGTTCGAGGTAGATCTCCCGGAGCCGGTCCAGGGTCTCCCGGTCCGGCTCCGCCCACAGCCCGCGGTCGGCGGCCTCCAGCAGCCGCTCGGTGACGCCGCGCAGCGCCCACGGGTTGGAGCGCTTCATGAACTCCTGGTTGGTCCCGTCGAAGACGTACTCGGCGGCGAGCTTCTCGTACATCCAGTCGTCCACGACCCCGGCCGTCGCGTCGTAGCCGAAGAGGTAGTCCACGGTGGCGGCCATCTCGAAGGCGCCCTTGTAGCCGTGCCTCCTCATGGCGCTCATCCAGCGCGGATTGACCACCCGGGCCCGGAAGACGCGGTGGGTCTCCTCGCCCAGCGTCCGCGTCCTCACCTGGTCGGGGACGGCCGAGTCGCCGATGTACGCCTCGGGTGAGCCGCCGGTCAGCTGCCGCACCATGGCGACCATGCCGCCGTGGTACTGGAAGTAGTCGTCGGCGTCGGCGATGTCGTGCTCGCGGGTGTCGACGTTCTTCGCCGCCACCTGGATGCGGCGGAACGCCGTCTCCATGTCGCCGCGCGCCGGGCGGCCGTCCAGGCCGCGCCCGTACGCGTAGCCGCCCCAGACCGCGTACACCTCGGCCAGGTCGGCGTCCGAGCGCCAGTTGCGGGCGTCGATCAGCGGCAGCAGCCCGGCTCCGTACGCGCCCGGCTTGGAGCCGAAGATCCGTGCGGTGGCCCGGCGCCGGTCGCCGTGCGCGGCGGTGTCCTCGTCGGCGTGGGCGCGCACGTAGTTGGACCCGGCGGGCTCGTCGAGTTCGGCCACCGTCCGTACCGCGTCGTCCACCAGACCCACCACGTGCGGGAAGGCGTCCCGGAAGAAGCCGGAGATGCGGACGGTGACATCGATGCGCGGCCGGCCCAGCTCCTCCAGGGGCACGACCTCGAAGCCCGTCACCCGGCGCGAGGCGTCGTCCCACACCGGGCGGCAGCCCAGCAGCGCCAGGATCTCCGCGATGTCGTCGCCCTGGGTGCGCATGCAGGAGGTGCCCCACACCGTCAGGCCCACCGACCGCGGGTACGCGCCGTGGTCGGCCAGATGGCGGGCCAGCAGGGAGTCCGCCAGCGCGGCGCCGACCTCCCAGGAGAGCCGGGACGGGATCGCCTTGGGGTCCACGGAGTAGAAGTTGCGGCCGGTCGGCAGGACGTTGACCAGACCGCGGGTCGGGGACCCGGAGGGACCGGCCGGTACGTAACCGCCGTCCAGCGCGTGCAGCACGTTGCCGATC
Source organism: Streptomyces carminius (assembly GCF_002794255.1). Classification (GTDB taxonomy): domain Bacteria; phylum Actinomycetota; class Actinomycetes; order Streptomycetales; family Streptomycetaceae; genus Streptomyces; species Streptomyces carminius. The sequence continues at coordinate 50,834 of NZ_PGGW01000019.1, read as the reverse complement.
TCGTCCGCCGTACGCGCCAGCCGGGGCACGACCTCGTCCGCCGCGAACTCCAGGGCCCGCACCGCCCCCGGCACCCGCTCGCCCAGCACCTCGGCGGTCACCTCGCCGATCGCCTCCCGCGCCCAGCCGCGCGCCTCCATGCCCGCCACCAGCCGCCGCGCCAGGTGCTCCAGCAGGTCGACCGCGTCGGAGGCGGTGCGGGAGGGCCCGTCCGCGAGCGCCGTCAGGGCCTTCGGCACCTCGATACGGGCGCCCGGCTCGGCCAGCAGCCCGGCCTCCGTCAGACCCACGTGCTCGGCCAGCACCGCCCGCAGCCCCGGCAGCGCGCCGCCGACACCGCCCCACATCTGCGCCGAGCGCAGCACGGCCAGCACCAGGTTGACGCGCGGCTCGCCCACCGGCCCGCCGCCGAGGACGTGCAGTCCGTCGCGGATCTGCACGTCCTTGATCTCGCAGAGCCAGCCGTCGATGTGCATGACGAACTCGTCGAACTCGTCCTCGTCCGGCTGCTCCTCGACGTGCAGGTCGCGGTGGAGCTCGGCGGCCCGCACCAGGGTCCAGATCTGGCCGCGCACCGCCGGGGCCTTGGCCGGATCCAGGTCGGACACCAGCGCGTACTCGTCCAGGAGCTGTTCCAGCTTCGCCAGGTCGCCGTAGGAGTCGGCCCGCGCCATCGGCGGCACCAGGTGGTCGACGACGGTGGCGTGGCCGCGGCGCTTGGCCTGGGTGCCCTCGCCGGGGTCGTTGACGATGAACGGGTAGACCAGCGGAAGATCGCCGAGCACCGCGTCCGGCGCGCACCCGGCCGACAGGCCGAGCCCCTTGCCCGGCAGCCACTCCATCGTGCCGTGCTTGCCCATGTGGACCACGGCGTCGGCGCCGAAGCCCCCCTCCGGCTCGGCGGCGGCCAGCCAGCGGTAGGCCGCCAGGTAGTGGTGGGAGGGCGGCATGTCGGGGTCGTGGTAGATCGCGATCGGATTCTCGCCGAAACCGCGCGGCGGCTGGATCATCACCACCACGTTGCCGAACCGCAGCGAGGCCAGCACGATCTCGGCGTTCTCGCCCTCCCCGGTCACGTACAGCGAACCGGGCGGCTCGCCCCAGTGCTCGCACACGGCCGCACGCAGCTCGGGGTCGAGCGCGGCGAACCAGCGCCGGTAGTCCGCCAGCGGCACTCGGGCCGGGGCGGCGGCGAGCTGCTCCTCCGTCAGCCACTCCACGTCGTGGCCGCCGGCGGCGATCAGCCGGTGAATCAGCTCGTCGCCCGTCTCGGGGAGTTCACCGGTCTCGTAGCCGGCGGCCTTCAGGGCCCGCAGCAGCTCCACCGCCGAGGCGGGGGTGTCCAGGCCGACCGCGTTGCCCACCCGGGAGTGCTTGGTCGGGTAGGCGGTGAAGACCAGGGCGAGGCGCTTGCCGGCGTTGGGCTTGTGCCGCAGGGCGGCGTGCCGGGCCGCGATCCCGGCCACCCGCCGGGCCCGCTCGGGATCGGCGACGTAGACGGGCACCCCGTCGGGGCCCTCCTCCTTGAAGGAGAACGGCACGGTGACCAGCCGCCCGTCGAACTCCGGGATCGCCACCTGCATCGCCGCGTCCATCGGTGACAGGGCGGCGTCCGACGCCTCCCAGGCGGCGCGCGAGCCGGTCAGGCACAGGCCCTGGAGCACGGGGACGTCCAGGGCGGCCAGGGCACCGACGTCCCATGCCTCCTCGTCGCCGCCGGCGCTCGCGTCGGCCGCCCGGGCGCCGCCCGCCGCCAGCACGGTGGTGATCAGCACGTCGGCGCGGCCCAGCAGCTCGTACAAGCCCGGCCCGGAGCTCTGCTCCGCCGTGCGGGCTTCGTCTCGGCTCGGCTGCGGGCGGGTGCCGGTCGCTCGTTCCTCGCTCCCGTCCCCCACCCTCCGCCTCGCCTCGGCTACGCCCCGCTCCTCCGCCGTGCGGGCTTCGTCTCGGCTCGGCTGCGGGCGGGTGCCGGTCGCTCGTTCCTCGCTCCCGTCCCCCACCCTCCGCCTCGCCTCGGCTACGCCCCGCAGTGAACCGCAGTACACCGGCAGTGCGTTGGCGCCGTGCTCCTCGATCGCGTCGCACAGCACGTCGACGAAGGCGGTGTTCCCCGACAGCTCGTGCGCCCGGTAGAACAGCACGCCCACGGTCGGCCGGGACGGGTCGGAGCTCCGGTCGCCGTGCACCCCCCATTCGGGCATCGGACGCGGCGCGGCGAAGCCGTGGCCGGTCAGCAGCACGGTGTCGGACAGGAAGCGGGCCAGCTCCGCGAGGTTCTCCGGGCCGCCCGCGACCAGGTACCTCAGTGCCTCGGCGACCACCCCCGCCGGGACGGTGGACAGGGCCATCAGCTCGGCGTCCGGCACCGACTCGCCGCCCAGCAGCACCGTCGGGATCCCGGAGGCACGCAGCGCCTCCAGTCCGTCCTCCCAGGCGCGCCGGCCGCCCAGCAGGCGTACGACGGCGAGGTCCGTGCCCTGGAGCAGGCCGGGCAAGTCCTCCACGGCGTCGACGCGCGCCGGGTTGGCGATGCGGTACGGGGCGCCACAGGCGCGGGCCGCCAGCAGGTCGGTGTCGGCGGTGGACAGCAGCAGTACCGTGCTCATCGAGCTCCCATCGGTCCGTACGTCCCTCGGATCGGTCGTGTCGTTCATGCCGGGGCCGCCGCTCGTGCCGCCGGATCCACCGTTCACGGTGCACCCGGCGGCACGAACGGCAGGCCGGCCGGTGCGCCGTTCTCGATCAGCCGCAGCAGCGCGCCGGTGTCGGCGTGCTCCTCGACCAGATCGCCCAGCCGGTCGAGCTGCTCCTCGCGCAGCGCGGCGAAGGAGGTGCCGGGCGCGGGCACGAACGCCCGGCCCGCGTCGGCGGCCACCCGCCGCAGGAAGGCGCGCCGGAAGCCGTCGCTCTCCAGCGACCCGTGCCAGTGCGTGCCCCACACCGCGCCCGTCCGGCAGCCGTCCAGGAACGGCTCGTCCCCGCCGGCCACCTCGGCCACGCCGTGGTGGATCTCGTAGCCCGTCACGGGCTCGCCCAGCGCCTCGCCGGCCGGCCGGGCCAGGGTCTTCTCCGCCGCGAAGCGCACCCGCACCGGCAGCAGCCCCAGACCCGCCACCGTCCCGGCGCGGGACTCCACCTCGTCCTCGATCCGCTCGCCCAGCATCTGGAAGCCGCCGCAGATCCCCAGCACCGGGCGCCCCTCGGCGGCCCGGCGGACCAGGGCGTCGGCCAGCCCGCGCTCGCGCAGCCAGGCCAGCGCCTTCACGGTGCCGCGGGTGCCGGGCACCACGGCCAGGTCGGCGTCGGCCAGTTCCTCGGGCCGGTCGGTGAACCGCACCGCCACACCCGGCTCCGCCGCCAGCGCGTCCACGTCCGTGAAGTTCGACATCAGCGGCACCGGCACCACCGCCACCCGCAGCACGTCGCGCCCGTGCGGCGGCGCGACGGCCGACTCGCGCACGGTGCCGCGCAGCGAGACGCGCAGCCCGTCCTCCTCGTCGATGCCGAGCCCGTGCGCGTACGGCAGGACCCCCAGTACCGGCCGCCCGGTCAGTCCCCGCAGCATCTCCAGGCCGGGCTCCAGCAGCGTCACGTCGCCGCGGAACTTGTTGACGACGTAGCCCGCCACCAGCGCCTGGTCCTCGGGGGACAGCAGGGCGGTGGTGCCGAAGAAGGAGGCGAAGACACCGCCGCGGTCGATGTCGCCGACCACCACGACCGGCAGTCGCGCGGCCCGGGCCAGGCCCATGTTGACGATGTCGCCGTGCCGCAGGTTGATCTCGGCCGGGCTGCCGGCGCCCTCGCATATCACCGCGTCATGGGCGCGCCGCAGTTCGGCCAGGCAGTCGGTGACCGTGCCCAGCAGCCGCTCCCGCCGCCCGGCGTGCCAGCCGCGCGCGTCCAGCTCGCCCACCGGCCTGCCCAGCAGCACGACCTGGCTGGTGCGGTCGCCACCGGGCTTGAGCAGCACCGGGTTCATCAGCGCGGTGGGCTCCACCCGGGCGGCGGCGGCCTGCATGGCCTGGGCGCGGCCGATCTCGGCGCCGTCGCGGGTGACGAAGGAGTTCAGCGACATGTTCTGCGCCTTGAACGGCGCCACCTTCACCCCCTTGCGGGCCAGCCAGCGGCAGACGCCCGCCGTGACGACGCTCTTGCCCGCGTCCGAGGTGGTTCCCGCGACCAGCAGTCCGCCGCCCGTCACCGGACTCCCCTTCCGTGCCGGCCGTCGAACCACTTCTCCCGCACCGTCCCGGCGGCGGCGCACACCACCAGCGCCAGCGCGCTCACGCGGCGCGACAGCCGTACCGCCCGCTCGATGTCCGCGGTCCGCACCGGACGGCCGCCGGCGTTCAGCACCGGGCGGTGCTCGACGCGGCCGCCGTACGACAGCGTCCCACCCAGCCGTACACCCAGCGCCCCCGCGAAGGCCGCCTCGACCACCCCGGCGTTGGGGCTGGGGTGGCGGTGGGCGTCGGTGTGCCAGGCGCGGAGCGCGCCGCGCGGGCCGGGACCGGCGAGGGCCGCCAGCAGCGCGGTCAGCCGGGCACCGGGCCACCCCGCCGCGTCGTCCAGCCGGGCCGAGGCCCAACCGAAGCGGCGGTGGCGCGGTGAGCGGTGGCCGACCATCGCGTCCAGGGTGTTGACGGCCCGGAACCCCGCCAGCCCCGGCACCCCGCAGGCCGCGCCCCACACCAGGGCGCCGACCACGGCGTCCGAGGTGTTCTCGGCGACGGACTCCACCACCGCCCGGGCGATGCCGTCCGCGTCCAGGTCCCGCGGGTCGCGTCCGCACAGGTGGGGCAGCCGGGCGCGGGCCGTGCCGAGGTCATCCGCCCGGAGGGCGGCGGCGATCGTCCGGGCCTCGCGTGCCAGCGACGTGCCGCCCACCACCGACCAGGTCGCGGCGGCGGCCAGGGCGGTACGGGCGGCGGGGGAGCGGCGCACGGCCCTCTCCAGCGCCGCGGCGGCGGCCACGGCGCCCCCCGCGCACACGCCGGTGTAGAGCGCGCCCGCGCCGCGGTGGTCGCGCCAGAGCAGTCGCTCGGCGGCCGAGGCGGCGCGCCCGAAGGCGGCCACGGGATGGCCCCGGCGCGGGTCACCGGCGATCAGGTCGAACAGGTACCCGGCCGACAGGCCGAGCGCCGCTGCGGGGACCCGGGCCGCGACGGCGGCCGTACCGGTGGAGCCGGTGGGAAGGGTGCCGGTGGGAAGGGTGCCGGTGCGACGGGTGGTGTGGTCGGCGCGCATCGCGTCAGCCGGCCGTCACACCTCGTACGGTGCCGGTGGTGCGGAGCGGGGGCGGCAACGGGGAAGGCAGGGTGCCCGGCATGGCGGTATGTCCTCACTCAGGGTCCGCGCCCTGGCTCGACGTGACCGGCGGTGAGAGTCTCCTGGCTCCCGGATCGGCGCTGCCCCCGGTCTTCCAGCCCGATGTGCGGGCCGTGACGCCGAGTGGGGGAGCGCTCCCCGGTGACAGTGGCGGGACCGCGCCGGATTCGCACCGGCTTCCTCTCCTGCCGCCGTTTGGCAACGGGCAGTCCACCACGGCCGACCGGACGCGTCAACTCGGCGATGACCTGCGACGGCGCGCTGTGCGCAAGCGCACAGCGGTTGCGCGCCCTCGAACGCCGGAAGGCGCCGGGCGGACAGTGCCCGGCGCCGAAAGGCGCCACCTCTCCCGCCGGCCGGTCCCGCCGGCCGGTCCCGGTCCCGTCGGCCGACGGGAGAGGTGGATTCAGGAGGCGATGATGTAGATGCCGTACGCCACGGCGGCCGCGCACAGGGCGTAGCTGGCCCAGGCGCCGGTGCGGGCGAGGAGGGCGGTGCCGCCCTCCGCCCGCTGGTTGGCGCGGTTGCCGACGATGCCGAGGGTGAAGACGGCCACCAGGCCGATCGTCATCACGAGGCTGACCACGAAGACCTGGCCGAGTGCGGCCCAGTGGATGTCCATCAGTCTCCTAGCGAGGGGATCACCGGCTTCAGCCGGTGGGGGAATCGCTTCCCTGATATCTGATAACTTTTCGTTCGTCCCGAAAGGGATCGGTTCGGGCTGGACCGCGACCTTCGGGTTGGAAGCCCCCCTCCTTCAGGCGGGGGAGCGGAGTCACGAGTGGGGTTTCCTTCTCTGCGGGGCCCTGTTCATGAGGTCTATGAGGGGCTCATGAACAGGGCCCGCGGGGGCTGAGAGGGGCTGCGGGACGCTCAGGAGGCGGGAGCGGAGGCCTTCTCCGCGTGCTCCGTCCGCTCGGTCTCCTCGGCGCCCACCGGGGGCGGGGAGACGGCCTGCGCGGCCGTGGTGAGCACGTCCGGCTCTCCGGCGGTGTCCGTCTCGACGTCGTTGACGTTGGTGTGGTTCACCGGCTCCCGGCGCGAGGCGATCCAGATCGCCACGCAGGCCGCCACGGTGAGAACCATGACGGCGGTGACGCCCCAGTCGCCGCGGGTCGTCAGGAACGCGGCGCCCGCGGCCACCAGGCCGGCGGCCGGGAGGGTCAGCCCCCAGGCGGCGAACATGCGGCCCGCGGTGCTCCACCGCACCACGCCGCCCTTGCGGCCCAGGCCGGAGCCCATGATGGAGCCGGAGCAGACCTGGGTGGTGGAGAGCGCGAAGCCCAGGTGGGAGGAGGCCAGGATGGTGACGGCGGAACTGGTCTGGGCGGAGAAGCCCTGGGCCGGCCGGATGTCGGTGAGGCCCTTGCCCATGGTGCGGATGATCCGCCAGCCGCCCAGGTAGGTGCCCAGCGCGATGGCGATGCCCGCGGAGGCGATGACCCACAGCGGCGGGTCGGCGTCGGCGCCCAGCACCCCGCCGGAGATCAGGGCGAGGGTGATGACGCCCATCGTCTTCTGCGCGTCGTTGGTGCCGTGGGCGAGGGAGACCAGGGCGGCCGAGGCGATCTGCCCGCCGCGGTAGCCCTTGGCGACGTCCTTCTCCTCGGTGCCGCGGCTGATCCGGTAGGTCAGCCTGGTGGCGAGCATCGCCGCGATGCCGGCGACCAGCGGGGCGACGACGGCCGGGAGCAGGACCTTCGAGAAGACCGCGCCCATGGAGACGGCGCCGATGCCGACGGAGGCGATGGTCGCGCCGATCAGACCGCCCATGAGGGCGTGCGAGGAACTGGAGGGGAGACCGGCCAGCCAGGTCAGCAGGTTCCAGATGATCGCTCCGACCAGCCCCGCGAGCACCACCGCGGGATCCACGCCGGCGTCCTCGTTGATGAGCCCTTTGGAGATGGTGGCCGCGACCTCGACGGATATGAAGGCGCCGACGAGGTTGAGGACCGCCGACATCGCCACCGCCGTCTTGGGCTTGAGTGCCCCGGTGGAAATGGTGGTGGCCATGGCGTTGGCCGTGTCGTGGAAGCCGTTGGTGAAGTCGAACACCAAGGCTGTGACGATCACGATCCCGATGAGAAGCGTGATGTTTTCCATTCACCCAGGCAATCAGTCGAAGGGGAGGCGGATACGCGGTGAACGTAGGGTTTCAGGGTGAACGCTAGGTGAACTGAGGACGGCATCGGAGTATCTCCCGGGAGCTGTGTACGCAGGGTGGTGCGCGGTTGTGCGCGGAGTGCGCTCCCCGGCCCTCGCCGTCCGGTTCGCGCCCTCCGAATGCGCCGCGGCGCTACAGTGCTCCGCCGGAGGTGGCACGCATGCGGCGGAGCACTCGGGACCGGCCCCCGGAGTGGGCCCGGGCCTGGCGTGAACTGGTGGCCACGGCCCGCCGTACGGTGACGGACGGGCTGGTCGTGGGCACCTCCGGAAACGTCTCGGTACGGGTCGGTGACACCGTGCTGGTCACTCCCAGCGGCGTCCCCTACGACGAGCTCGGGCCGGACGACCTGTGCGCCGTCGGTCTGGACGGGCGGCAGGTGGCCGGCCGGACGGTCCCCACCAGCGAGCTGCCGATGCATCTGGCGGTCTACCGGGCCACCGGCGCGGCGGCGATCGTACACACCCACGCCGTGCACGCCACCGCCGTCTCCACCCTCGTCGACGAACTTCCGGCGGTCCACTACATGGCCGCGGCTCTGGGCGGCCCGGTACGGGTCGCCCCGTACGCCACCTACGGCAGCGAGGAACTGGCCGCCCACGCCCTGGCGGCGCTGCGCGACCGCAGCGGCTGTCTGCTGCGCAACCACGGCACGCTCGTGTACGGCGGCAGCCTCGGCCGGGCGTACGACGACACCGCCCAGCTGGAGTGGATGTGCCGCGTCTGGCTCGCCGCCGCCGCCGTGCCCGGCCGTACGCCCGCGCTGCTGCCGTCCGGGGAGCTGGACCGGGTCGCGGAGAAGCTGCGCGGCTACGGGCAGCGGGCCCGGGCGGCGGAGGCCACCACCGCGGAGGCCATCACGGAGACCGCGGCGGAGACCATCACGGAGACCGCGGCGGAGGAGGCGGCGGAGGACCCCGGAGTACCCGGCCCGCCCACTCGCCGGACCCGGCCCACTGGCCCCGGTGGCGTGACACCGTCATCCTGGACGTGATGAGCCTGCGCAGAACGGCGGCCGTGGCCGCCACCACGATGCTGGGTGCCGGCGCGGCCGCGGTCGTGGCCGGGCGGTACGCGGCCGACGTCGCCCTGAAGCCGCCCGGCGGCCGTGCGCGGCCCGCCGGTTTCGAGGGACCGCCGCTGACGGTCCACGCCACCGCCGCGGGACAGATCACCCTGACCCGCTCGCTCGCCTCCCGGTGGCCCGGCACCTACGCACTCACCGGTCCCGGCCGGCACGCGGTCGTCGGTGCCGTGCTGGACGTGCCCTCCGCCCCGGACACCGTCGTACGGCGTCTGGAGCGGGTCGACCGCGGCCTGCTCGCCCCCGGCGACCGGGTACGGCTGTCCCCGCAGCTGCACTTCGGCGACCCGCGCGGCGCCCTCGGTCTGGAGTACACGGACGTGACCCTGCCCGGCGAGCTCGGCGCGCTGCCGGCCTGGTACCTGCCGGCCCTCCGCGACGTGTGGGTGGTCGCCGTGCACGGGCTGGGCACCACCCGCGAGCACGCCATGAACCTGCTGCCGTTCCTGCACGCCATGGACCTCCCGGTGCTCGTCCCCGCCTACCGCGGCGATCCCGGGGCGCCCCGGCTGTCCGACGGGACCGGGCACCTGGGCGGCGCCGAGTGGCGGGATCTGGACTCGGCGGTCCGCCACGCCCTGGACCACGGCGCCCGCAGCGTCGTGCTGTACGGCTGGTCCACGGGAGCCACCATGGCGCTGCGCACCGCCGAGTACTCCCCGCTGCGGGACCGGATCGGAGGGCTGGTGCTGGACTCGCCCGTGCTCGACTGGCGGGCGACCCTGCGGGCCCTGGCCGGCAGCCGCCGGGTCCCCCGTCCGCTACTGCCGCTGGCGGTACGGGCCGCCCAGGGCCGCGCCCGTGCGCGTCCGGAGTCCTCCGGCGAGCTGCCCCGTCCGGCGGACCCGGGAGTTCCCACTCTGCTCCTGCACGGTCCCGACGACGACATCGCCCCCTGGGGCCTCTCCCGGGAGATGGCCGAACGGTGTCCCGGTCTGGTGTCGCTCCACGCCGTCCGGCAGGCTCCGCACGCGGCCATGTGGAACGCCGGTCCGGAGGGCTACGAGGAAGCGCTGCGCCGCTTCCTGACACCGCTGCTGTAGCCCTTCGCACCCCCGCGGGCGCGGGGTGCTCATATGAGGCCGTTACACGGGCGTTTGGGCTTTCGGGCCGTCATCAACAACACTGCTCCCGTGACGTCCCGTATCCCGCGAGACACCCGGCTGCGCCTTGTCCCCCGTCAGCCTCTCGCCGCCGCGCACCGATCAGAGGGTGCGCGCCGCCGGCGGAGCGCACCCCGGCCCCCGGCGGGGGTGCCTCCCCGCGACCAGCTGGCCCGGCAGGCGCGGGCCTGCCTCGGTGACGCCGTACGCCTGGCCCGCTGGGCGGAGCGCACCGGGCTGTCGCCGGTGACGGCGGCCGAGCGGGCCGCCGCGGACCTGCGGATACCGGTGGAGCAGGTGTCCGTCCAGTGGGACCGCGCCCGGCTGGCGGGCCTCATCGAACTGCACGGCGACACCGCCCTGCCCGGCTGGCGGCTGCGGGCCTGGGACCGGGACGACTCCGCCGTGCTGCGCGGCTGGGTGGCCCTCTTCGACGCCTGGTCGCTCGCCCACCCGGCGCCCGCCGACGTCGGTCCGGCGGCGGTCGGCGAGGTCGTGGTGGCCGCTCCGCAGTTCCTGTCCGTGATGCATCTGTCCTCGGGACCGGTGACCGTGCCGGCCCTGCTGGACCTGCTGCGGCAGCGGATCGCGGAACTCCGCGCGGAGCGCGGAAGGGACTTCGCGGAGCGCGGAAGGGACTTCGCGGAGCGCGGAAGGGACTTCGCGGAGCGCGGAAGGGACTTCGCGGAGCGCGGTGACGCATCCCCGGACACCGCCGCCGCCGCCGACACCGCCGCCGCCGACACCGCCGCCGACACCGCCGCCGTGGACGCCGATCTGGACCTGCCCGCGCTGCTCGACTGGGCGCTCGACGGTCTCGCCTCGGTCGGCGCCCTCACCCGCTGCGCGGCGGACGCCGAGGGGCGCCCCGGGCAGGCGGTGCTCACCCCGCTGGGCAACTGGGCGGTGTGGGTGAAGCTGGAGCAGATCTGCGTGGCCGCCCAGAGCCCCGCCGGGAACATAGAGCACCCGGCCGAGGACATGCTGCGCGGCTGCGCCCGGCTCTCGCCGGGGGAGGCCCGTGCCGAGTACCGGGCCTGGCTCGCCGCCCGTACCACCGGCCCGGCCGTCGCCGAACTGCTGGACGCCGCCCGCGGGGAGGACGCCCTCATACGCGGGCTGGCCTTCGACGCGCTCCGGGTCGTCGGCGCTCCCGCCGAACCCGCCGTCCGGGCGGCGTCCGCCGAGCCCACCCTGCGCCCCTACGCCCTGCTCTGGCTCGCCGAGCACGAGGGTGCCGATCCCGGGGAGCCGGGGAGCGGGGCCCCGGGGGTGCTGACCCGTGAGGAGGCCACCTGGCTGTGGGTGGACACCGCCGCGGCCGTCGCCGACCACGGTGAGGGACACCTGCTGGTGGAACATCTGGGCTCCGCCGTGCAGGGCAGCGTCCCCGCGCTGCTGGAGGAGGTCAGGGCCACCGGCCACCCGCGTACGGTCCAGGTGCTGGTCGCGCTCGCCGCCGCCCATCCCGACCCCGCGCTTGCCAAGGCGGTGCGCCGCGCGGCGTTCCAGGTCCACACCGGCGAGAGGTGACGGCACCCGCGGTCCTCTCCCGGCCGGCCGACGGTGCCGGGAGCCGGCGCCCGTGCGGTGTGTCACGGCCCGGGCCGTGCCCGGCGCGGAAACCGGGTTGCGTGCCGCCGTTAGACTGGCGGCATGGCGATCCTCCTCGTGCACTAGCGGCGTACGCCCGTCCCGAGAAGTCCCTGACCATGACGTACGCGCGTCCACCCTGCCCTGGAGAGTTTCCGTGATCACCGCCACCGGAGTAGAGCTGCGCGCCGGCGCCCGGGTCCTCATCGAGTCCGCCTCCTTCCGTGTCGCCCGGGGAGACCGCATCGGCCTGGTCGGCCGCAACGGAGCAGGCAAGACGACCCTCACCCGCTGTCTGGCCGGTGAGGGCGCCCCCGCCGGCGGGACCATCACCCGCACCGGCGAGGTCGGCTACCTGCCCCAGGACCCCCGAACCGGTGATCTCGACGCGCTCGCCCGGGACCGCATCCTCTCCGCCCGCGGTCTGGACACCGTGCTGCGCGGGATGCGGGAGAACGAGGACCGGATGGCCAACGGCCGCGGTGCCACCCGCGAGAAGGCGATGAAGAAGTACGAGCGGCTGGAGACGGAGTTCCTCACCAGGGGCGGCTACGCCGCCGAGGCCGAGGCCGCCACCATCGCCGCCAGCCTCGGGCTGCCCGACCGGGTGCTCGGCCAGCCCCTGCACACCCTCTCCGGCGGTCAGCGGCGCAGGGTGGAGCTGGCCCGCATCCTCTTCTCGGACGCCGACACCCTCCTGCTGGACGAGCCGACCAACCACCTCGACGCCGACTCGATCGCCTGGCTGCGCGACTTCCTCAAGACCTACCGCGGCGGCTTCGTGGTCATCTCCCACGACGTCGACCTCGTGGAGACGGTCGTCAACAAGGTCTTCTACCTCGACGCCAACCGCTCCCACATCGACATCTACAACATGGGCTGGAAGCAGTACCTGACCCAGCGCGAGGCGGACGAGAAGCGGCGCAGGCGCGAGCGGGCCAACGCGGAGAAGAAGGCCGCCGCGCTCAACGCCCAGGCCGACAAGATGCGCGCCAAGGCCACCAAGACGGTGGCCGCGCAGAACATGGCCCGCCGTGCCGAGCGACTGCTGGCCGGGCTGGAGGGGGAGCGGCAGGCCGACAAGGTCGCCAGGCTGCGCTTCCCCGACCCCGCCCCCTGCGGCAAGACCCCGCTGATGGCGGAGGAACTGTCCAAGTCCTACGGCTCGCTGGAGATCTTCACCGATCTCTCGCTCGCCATCGACAAGGGCTCCCGGGTGGTCATCCTCGGCCTCAACGGCGCGGGCAAGACGACCCTGCTGCGGCTGCTGGCCGGAGTGGAGAAGCCCGACACCGGCCGGGTCGTCCCCGGGCACGGGCTGAAGCTGGGCTACTACGCGCAGGAGCACGAGACGCTCGACCCGGACCGCACGGTCCTGGAGAACATGCGTTCCGCCGCCCCCGACCTGGATCTGGTCGAGGTCCGCAAGACGCTGGGATCGTTCCTGTTCTCCGGCGACGACGTGGACAAGCCCGCGCGGGTGCTCTCCGGCGGCGAGAAGACCCGGCTGGCGCTGGCCACGCTGGTGGTCTCCTCGGCCAACGTGCTGCTCCTGGACGAGCCGACCAACAACCTCGACCCCGCCAGCCGTGAGGAGATCCTGGGCGCCCTGCGCACCTTCACGGGCGCGGTGGTGCTGGTCACGCACGACGAGGGCGCGGTGGACGCGCTCCAGCCGGAGCGGATCATCCTGCTGCCGGACGGGGTGGAGGACCTGTGGGGCGAGGAGTACGCGGACCTCGTCGCGCTGGCCTGAGTACGCGGCGGCCGTGTTGATCATATCTTTCTGGATCATTCGGCCGACGCGTGATCCATCATCTGTGTGAGACCGGCTCGTATCGCGGCGCGGTCGGACGTCGAGAGCGCGCACGGTGTGGCATGGGCCTCACGCGACACCGGTTTACCCCCTCCGCACCGGACTGACCTGCGCCTTTCCGTATCCGCCCGGCTGTGTGCCCGGCGTCGGCGCACCGGAATCAGGCACTCCGGTGCTTCTCGTCCCTTGCCCGGCGGCCAAGGTCGTCGTACGGACCTTGTCGAATGGGTGGCCAGAAGACCGGCAAGGGGTGATCATGAGAGTCCAGAGCGCACTTCCCATGAGGAGGCACGGGTGGCCGAGACTCTGAAGAAGGGCAGCCGGGTGACCGGCGCCGCGCGCGAGAAGCTCGCGGCTGACCTCAAGAAGAAGTACGACTCCGGTGCGAGCATCCGGGCACTGGCCGAGGAGACCGGCCGTTCCTACGGATTCGTGCATCGGATGCTCAGTGAGTCCGGCGTGACCCTGCGTGGTCGCGGCGGTGCCACACGGGGCAAGAAGACCGCGACGACGTCCTGAGACCCAGGGTGTCCGCAAGGGGCGCCACCCGGTCGGCCATCCGACCGGCTGGGTGGTTACTCTTCAGTCACTTGACTGTGGAAGCCCCGGGAGACCTGCATGACCCTGCTCGACAAGGACGGCGTACGGCTCGCCGTCGACGGCGCCGTGGCCACGGTCACGCTCGACCGCCCGGCCAAACGCAACGCCCAGACCTTCGCCATGTGGCGTGCCCTGGCCGAGGCCGGGCGGCTGCTGCCCGGTGATGTACGGGTCGCCGTGCTGCGCGCCGAGGGGCCGTCCTTCTCCGCCGGTCTGGACCGGCAGGCGCTCACCCCGGAGGGCTTCGAGGGCGAGCCGTCCTTCGTCGACCTGGCCCGCGGTTCCGACGCCGAGCTCGACGCGGCCATCGCCGGCTACCAGGAGGCCTTCACCTGGTGGCGGCGGAACGACCTGGTGAGCATCGCGGCCGTCCAGGGGCATGCCGTCGGCGCCGGCTTCCAGCTCGCGCTCGCCTGCGATCTGCGGGTGTGCGCCGACGACGCCCGGTTCGCCATGCGCGAGACCTCTCTCGGCCTGGTGCCCGACCTCACCGGCACCCATCCGCTCGTCGCCCTCGTCGGCTACGCCCGCGCGCTGGAGATCTGCGCCACGGGCCGCTTCGTGCAGGCCGAGGAGGCGGAGCGGACCGGTCTGGCCAATCTCGTGGTGCCCCGCGCCGAGCTCGACGGTGCCACCGCGGACCTGGCGGCGGCGCTGCTCGCGGCACCGCGCGACGCGGTGATCGAGACCAAGGCACTGCTGCGCGGCGCGGCCGGGCGCACCTACGAGGAGCAGCGCGCGGCCGAACGCGCGGCTCAGGCGCGCAGGCTGCGCGAGCTGGCCGGTCTCGGCGACTGACCCCGGCCGCCTTTCGTCACCGCTCGTTCGGCGGGTCCGCCGGGGGCTCCGTCACCTCCGTCACCTCCGTCACCTCCGTCACCTCCGTCACCTCCGTCACCACGACCGCGACCGTCGCCGGGCCGGGCGCGCCGCCCGCCGCCCGCGTCACCGCGTCGCGGACCTCGCGCACCACGTCGAGGACGCGGTGGTCCCCGGCGACCGCCAGCTGGATCTGCACATGGCGGCCGGCGGGGCCACTGGTGCCGCCGGGGTCCGTCTCCGTGATCCGCACAGGCCGTGCCGCACCTACCGGCACGGGCGCGAGACGCGCCACCCCCGGGACGGCCAGCGCGGCGGCGCGTACCGCGGCCTCCGGGCCCCCCGTCGCTTCCGCGGTGGCCGCCGTCTCCCTCTCCGCCGCCTCCGCTCCGGTGGTGTCCCCGTCGCCGGGGGAATCGTCGCCGGGATCCGCCTCGGACGGGTCCTCCGGCGCGGCAGTGTCGTCCGGCTCCTCCAGCAGCCCGGTGACCCGCAGGTCGACCGCTGCCACCGCCAGCCCCAGCAGACTGTCCGCGGCCTCGGCCAGTGCCGTACGAAGCCGCTCGGCGGCCACCGGCAGCGGCTCGTCCGGACCGGCCGCGAAGTCCGCCTCGATCCGCACCGGGCCGGGCGGCAGTGCGCTGGGGGGCGCGGGCACGGCCGGTGAGGCCGTGTCCGCGCCGGCCGGGGCGAGCCGCAGCCTGCCGGGCCGCACCCCCGGCAGTCCGTCCACCGCCCGCCGCAGCACGCCGGCCGCGGCCCGTTCCGTGAGCCAGGCGCCGTCCGCCGCCTCGCCCAGGGGAAGCAGCCGGCCGAGACCGAGCTGTCGGCGTACGGCCTGGGTCAACCGGTCCGCGACCATGGGTCCGCGCTCCTCTCCCGCAGTCCGCCGGTACCCGCCGTGTGCCTCCGGCGGTTCCCCGGTGTCCTTTGGTGTTCTCCGATGTGTCTGCGTGTCTGTTCCGTCGTCTTCCCCGGGACCTCCTCCGCACCGTCCCGGGCGCCAGCTTTCCGTATCGGAGCCGTTGCGGCTGCATGCTTCCTCCGATTGGCGGTACCCGTAGGGGGCTTTGAAATCAAAGCATGCCTAACGTGGCTAAAGGCATGAAAATATCCCTTCACGCAGGTAAGGATGAGGACGATGACGGAGACCACACAGCAGAACCGCACGGGTCCCTCCGGTGCCACCAAGGAGTCCACCGAGCTGAGCAAGGGCAGGCAGCTCGGTGAGGGGCGTGGCGCGAGCGACCCGGGCGCCCGGGGGAAGACCACGATCGCCGACGGCGTGGTGGAGAAGATCGCCGGTATGGCGGCCCGGGACGTCGACGGCGTCCACGCCATGGGAAGCGGGGCGGCCCGTACCTTCGGCGCGGTGCGCGACCGGGTCCCCGGCGGCGGCAAGACCGTCACCCGAGGGGTGAAGGTCGAGGTCGGCGAGGTGCAGACGGCGGTGGACCTGGACATCGTCGTCGAGTACGGGGTGTCGATCACCGAGGTGGCCCGCGATGTGCGGGAGAGCGTGATCAACGCGATCGAGCGGATGACCGGGCTGGAGGTCGTCGAGGTCAACATCGCGGTCGGTGACGTCAAGCTGCCCGACGAGGAGGACGAGGAGGAGCAGTCGTCCGACAGGCCGCGACTGCAGTAGGACGACGGGCCGCAGGGGCTCGGCGAAGCATGAGGGAAGGAGCGCACGATGAGCATGGCCGTGGTTGGTCTGGCCGCCGGCATGGCGCTGGGCTTCGCCGGGTACTTCGGCGGTTTCTGGGCCTTTCTGCTGGTGGCGGTGCTGGGAGCCGTCGGCCTGGCCGTCGGCCGGTTCCTCGACGGCGACCTGGATCCGGGGCAGTTCCTCGGTTCCGGCGACCGCGGCGAACGGCGGCGGTGACCGGTGGCACAGGAGTTCCGTACGGCCGGGGTCTCCCTGGTGCCGGCCGCAGAGCGGGGAGCGACGAGAATCGCCGACCGGGCCGTCGCCAGGATCGCCGCGCGGGCCGCCCGCGAGGCGCTGGAGGCGGAGCCGGAAGTGACTGGAGTGCCTTACGGCCCGGAGTCGGACCCGCGGACGACGATCGACGTCCACCGGCCCCCCGACCGCGACGGGCTGAACGGTGAGGCCCGGGTGCGGGTCGCCGTCGAACTCCCCTATCCCTGTGACATCGGGGCGCGGTGCGGTGCGGTGCGGCGCCGGGTCGTCTCTCGGGTGCGGGAACTGGCCGGTATGACGGTCCGGCAGGTGACCGTCGAGGTGACACGGCTGCACTCGGCGCCGCTCGACGCCGGGGACACCGGAAGGGTGCGGTGAGGGAGCGATGAGCCATGACGCCGCCCGGCAGCCGCCGACCCCGGGGAAGGCCGCCGGCGCCACCCCGGAGGACGGCGAGGAGCGGCCCGCCCCCGACACCTCCGCCGACACCTCGGCCACGGCTTCCCCTCCGGACGGCCCGGGAGGCGGCGCGGAGGGGAACGGGGGAGGACGGGCCACCGGACGTCTCTGGTCCGCGCGCCGGGTGCCCGCCGCGGTCCTGGCCCTGATCCTGGCCGTCGTGGCGGCCGTACTGCTGTACGAGGCCGTCGCCGCGAGCATCGACAAGTCCGCCGCCCCGTGGCGGCGCGAGGTCACCGATGAGCTGGCCACCCGGCCGCTGGACGACCTCTGGGTGATCGCCGGTGCGGTGCTCACCGCCCTGCTGGGGCTGTGGCTGCTCGTCCTGGCGCTCACCCCCGGACTGCGCGGACTGCTGCCGATGCGCGGCAGCGGCGGCGGCAGCGGCGGGATCCGGGTGCGCGCCTGGCTGGAGCGGTCCGCCGCCGAACTGGTGCTCCGTGACCGGCTGCTGGAGGTTCCGGGGGTGCGGTCGGCCCGGGTGCGCGTCGGACGGCACCGGATCAGCACACGGGTGCGGGCGCACTTCCGGCCGCTGGAGGAGGTACGGGGGGACGTGGACCGGACTCTGGAGGACGGTGTCCGGCTGCTCGGACTCGCCCGGCGGCCGAGGCTGTCGACCCGGGTACGCCGTCCGAAGAAGGAATAGCGGAGAGGGTGAGGTGGGCCGGATGCTCAAGGCGGTGAACCGGGTCCTGCTGGGACTGGCCGGACTGGCGCTGCTGGTACTGGGTCTGGCCGCGCTGGCGGGTGGCCTCGACCTGTGGCGGCGCTGGGAACTCGACCCGCCCTCGGGATGGCCCTGGAACGGACCGGACGAGGTGCTGCTCGGCCGCGGGAGCCCGGCCTGGTGGCAGGACGCCGGCTGGTGGCGCTGGCTGGTGGTGATCGGTGTGCCGGCCCTCCTGCTGCTGCTTGCCCTGTGGTGGCTGGCGGTCCAGCTCCGGCGGCAGCGGGCGGACGCGGTACTGGTCGACAGCGGCGACGGCTACGGGGCCCTGCTCCGGGCGAGGACCCTGGAGGACGCGGTCGCAGCCGAGGCCGGGACCATGCCGGGAGTGGAACGGGCCAAAGTGGCCCTGAGCCGCCGCCGCACCGGGACGCGCGCCCGGGTCGCGGTGGCGCTGGCCGCGCACGCGGGGCCCGCCGGGACCTTGGCGGGCCTGCGGGACGAGGCACTGGAACACGCCCGCACCTCGGCGGGGCTGGACAAGCTCTCGGCGGACGTCCGGATGCGTTCGGCGCGGCATCGCGCCGAACGGGTGAGCTGACGGCGTGCCCCGGCCTCCCCACCGGCCCGGTGGGGAGGCCGGGGCACGCCGGGACCGGGTGACCGTCCGGCCCCGGCGGACGCCGTGGCGGGTCAGAAGCCGTGCCGGGCGCCGCCGTCCACCGGGAGCAGCACGCCGGTGAGATAGGAGGCGGCGGGGGACAGGAGGAAGGCCGCCGCCCGGCCGAACTCCTCCGGGCTGCCGTAGCGGCGCAGTGGGACGGCGGCCGAGCCGCGCTCCCGGGCGGCCTCGGCGTCCCCGGTGAGCGCGTCCAGCTCACGCACCCGGTCGGTGTCGATGCGCCCCGGCAGCAGCCCGACGACCCGGATGCCGCGCGGCCCCACCTCGTTCGCGAGCGACTTGGCGAAGCCCGCCAGCCCGGGCCGCAGTCCGTTGGAGACCGTCAGACCGGCGATCGGCTCGTGCACCGAGCCGGACAGCACGAAGCCGATCACCCCGCCCTCGCCCAGCCGCCCGGCGGCGGTGCGGGCCAGCCGCACCGCACCGAGGAAGACCGTCTCGAACGACGACCGCCACTGGTCGTCGGTGACCGTCTCGAAGGAGCCGGCGGGCGGCCCGCCGACACTGATCAGCACCCCGTCGAGCCGGCCGTGCCGCTCGTACGCCGCCGTCACCAGCCGGTCGGCGGCGGACGGGTCGGCGTTGTCCGCCGCGATGCCGGTGGCGTCCCCGCCCAACCGGGCGGCGGCCCCGGCCGCCGACTCCCCGGTGCGGCCGGTGACGATCACCTTCGCGCCGTCGACGGCGAGTTCCCGTGCGGCGGCGAAGCCCAGGCCGCGAGTGGCGCCGGTGACGAGATACACCCTGTCCTGCAGTCCGAGATCCATGGTGCTCAGTCTGCCCGCCGGTCCGCCGTCCCGGGAGCCGCGGGGACGGGACGGGCGGAGGGGGGAACGGGATGTCCGGCAGTCCGGGCGCCTTCGGCATCCTCCCGGGAGCCGCCGCCGGGGCCGTCACCGGGGCCGCCGCCGGCCCCGTTCCCGGCCCGCTCCGCCTCCGCCGCGCGGTCCCGGCGCTCGCGGCGGACCAGGACCGCCCAGCCCACCGGGACCGCCGCCGCGAACAGCCACCACTGGAAGGCGTACGCCAGATGCGCGCCGATGCCGTTGTGGTCCGGCTCGGGGAGGAGCTCGGGCTGCTCGCCCGGGGGTTCCGGCGAGGTCTCGGCCAGGGCGAGGTAACCGCCCAGGACCGGCCGGTCCAGTTCCCGGGCCAGCCGCCCGCTGTCGATCAGCATCACCTGGCGGGGCGGCAGCCCCTCCTTCTCCTTGACCCCCTCGCCCGTCCTCTCGTCCGGCATCAGCCGCCCGGTCACGGTGACCTCACCGGCGGGGGCCGGCGGTACGTCGGGGAACCTCGTCAGGTCCTCGCCCGTCGGGATCCAGCCGCGGTTGACCAGCACGGCGGTGCCGTCCGCGCGGACCAGCGGGGTGAGCACGTGGTATCCGATCCGCTTGCCGGTACCGGTCCGCTGCCGTACGACCACCTCGCCGCGGGTGTCGTAGGTGCCGGTCGCGGTCACCGGGCGGTACCGGTCGCCGTCGGCCGGGCCGCGGCCCGGGGCGGTCAGTCCGTCCACGGGCACCGGGTCGGCGGCCAGGCTGGCGGCGATCAGCTCGTTGCGCGCCACCCGCTCCTCGTGCCGGTTCCACTGCCAGAAGCCCAGCCGGACCATCGCCGGGATCAGCAGGAGCGCGACAAGGGTGAGGATCACCCACTGCCGGGAGAGCAGGAAGCGGTACGGGGAGGACTCCGGCGGTTCCGGGAGCGCCGGTGATCCCGGTGATCCCGGCGGTCCCGGTGGGTCTGAGGACACTGACGACACGGCTTCGACGGTACCCCGCCGGGCGTCACTCCCGGGGGGCGGGGGGCTCGGCGGCCGGGGCCACATCCCGCAGGAGCTGGGTGAAGGCGGCCTCGTCGATCACCGGGGTGCCGTGGGCACGCGCCTTGACGATCTTGGAGGTGCCCGAGTCGGGGTCGTTGGTGACCAGCAGGCTGGTGAGCCGGGACACACTGGTCGCGATGTGGAGGCCGGCCTCGACGGCGCGGTCCTCCAGCAGCTCCCGGTCGGTGGAGGTGTCGCCGGAGATCGCCACCCGCATGCCCTGGACCAGCGGCCCGCCCGGCTCGTACCGTCCGGGATTGGGATAGGGGCAGGCCGGCCGTCTGCGCGAGGGGCGCCAGCTCCCCGCGTAGGACCGCGGGCGTCCGCCGTGGGCGTCCGGGGCGGTGACGCTGTCGGTCCACTCGGTCAGCGGCTGGCAGGCCAGCAGGGGCAGCCGTATGCCGTCGGCGGCGGCCAGCCGCAGACTCGGCCGGAACGCCTCTGCCAGTACCCGGGCGTCGTCCAGCGCGTGGTGTGCCCGGTGCTGGACGACGCCGTAGTGCGCGGCGAGGGTCTCCAGCCGGTGGTTGGCCAGGGGCAGGCCCAGCTCCTTGGACAGGGCGATGGTGCACAGCCGCTGCCGTACGGGGGGCGTCAGCCGGGCCCGGGCGTACTCACGGGCGATCATCGACCAGTCGAAGACGGCGTTGTGCGCGACCAGCACCCGGTCCCGCAGCCGCTCGGCGAACTCCTCGGCGACCTCCGCGAAGACGGGGGCGTCGGCCAGCATCTCGCTCGTCAGGCCGTGTATCCAGACCGGTCCCGGATCCCGCTGGGGATTGACCGGGGTGTACCAGTGGTCGATCACGTCCCCCCGGGCGTCCAGCCGGTAGACGGCGGCGGAGACGATGCGGTCGTCCCGGGCGAGCCCCGTGGTCTCCACGTCCACCACCGCGTAGCTCTCGGGGTATTCGACGGGCCAGGCCGGGGTGCTGGGTCGCGCCGCGTGCCGCGCGGTGGGTCGCGCCGTGGGCCGCAGGCGGGGGGCCGACTGGTCTTCGAGCATGGTCCCAGAGGATACGGGGCTCAACTGACACCTCCGCATCACCGCTGGTCGCACCGGACACCGGAGTACTGACGGGCCGTCGGCCACCGCCGGGCCCGGCCACCGGGACCCCGGCGGCCGGGGTCCCGGCGGCGCGGACCGTCCGGTGCGGTGGTTACTCCACGGCGTCCAGGGCGTCGACGATGCCGTGGCCGTAGAAGCCGTTGACGTGCCTGCCGCCCTCACAGGTGGAGTCCTCGGTCCCGTTGCCGTCCGGGTCGTAGAACTCCGGGCAGCCGGGGTTGTCCGCCTGCGCCTTCAGCATCCACTGGAGGGCGGCCGGGCTCGCCCAGGGGTGCTCGCTCTTGAGCAGCGCCGCCACGCCCGCGACGTGCGGGCTGGCCATCGAGGTGCCCTGCAGGAACGCGTAGGACTCGTTCGGCATGGTCGACAGGATCCGGCCGTTCCCCGAGGGGGTGTCCGGGATCTGGAACCGGTCGCCGCCGGGCGCCGCCACGTCGGCGACCTTGTAGCCGTAGCTGGAGTAGTACGACTTCAGGTCCTGCACGCCCGTCGCGGTGACCGTCACCACGCCCGGCAGCTGGGTGGGCAGGTCCAGGCACTCGGACGGGTCGACGGTGCGCGGGACCGGCTTGGTGTCGTTGGGGCTGGAGTCGTCGACGATCTCGTCGGCGGAGAGGTCGTCGTTGGAGTTGCCCGCCGAGGCGACGTGCAGGGTCCCCTTGCGCTCCGCGTAGCGGGCGGCCCGGTTCACGGCCTCCACGACCGCGCCCTGGTCCGGGTCGTCCTTGCAGTTGTAGAGGTAGGGGTCGACGTAGTAACTGTTGTTGGTGATCTCCACGCCCTTGTCGGCCGCGAAGACGAAGGCGCAGATCACCGCCTCCGGGTAGAAGAGGCTGGTGTCGGGTTCGCTCACCTTGATGGAGGAGACCTTCACGCCCGGCGCGACCCCCGCCACGCCGACGCCGTTGCGGGCGGCGGCTATGGTGCCCGCGACATGCGTGCCGTGGTAGTCGTCCGCGGTGTACGGCCGCCAGGCGCCCTCGCTGGTGTCGGCGACGCCGCCGACGCAGTTCGCGGACTGGCCCGCCGAGAAGTTCGGGGCCAGGTCCGGGTGGGTGTCGTCGACCCCGGTGTCGATGACCGCGACGGTGACCTTGCCGCTGCCCGGGTTGACCTTGCTCGCCTCGTCCGCGCGTATGGAGCGCAGACCCCACAGGTCGGCCTCCAGCGGCTCGGCGTCGGGGACGTCGGCCGTTTCGGCGGCGCTCGTCCCGGCCTCCTGCGACACGTACTGGGGAACGCCCACCTCGGTCGTCGCCGCGGACCGCAGCGGTGCGGTGCGGGTGGCGCCGGCGGACCGCACGCCGCGCACCTCGCGCATCTCCTCGGCGAAGTCCGGGTTCGCGGAGTGGGCGACGATCACGCCGATCTTCCGGTGCGTGACGACGACCGTGCCGCCCGCCCCGGCCACCGCCCTCTCGACCCGCTTGATCGTGCCGGGGTGGGAGGAGGTGTTGACCACGTACGACAACTGCTCGCCGTCCGCGGCCGCCGGTGCCGCGGCCGCGGGCGCCGCTTCCTGCGCCAGTGCCGTACCGGCGCCCGGCAGCAGGGCCAGGGAAGCGGCCACGGCCAGTCCGGTCGGCACCGCGACGGCGCGGCGTCGGCGGGAGGGTCTCGATGCCATGGGTTCTCCATGTCTGTGGGAACGTGGAACCCGCAACCTCGCGTCCGCATAACGGACTTGAATGTGCGGATGTACGACGATGGAAGTTAACGCCCTTACCGGCGAGGCGGCAATGGGCCGGACCCGCCGGACGGCGGGCTCCGCCCGGCGCCGGAGGGCTTCCCGGTGAGGCCGGTTCCGACGCGCCAGGGTCCCGCCCGTCCGGGCTCTCCGGACGGCGCGGATGCCCGCTGCCCACCGGACGACAGCGGCGTCGCGTACGCTGCCTGGAGATGTCCAACCGTGGGAAGGGCTGTCGGCATGCTGCTGGACACCTACGGCCGGGTGGCCACCGATCTGCGTGTGTCGCTCACCGACCGGTGCAATCTGCGGTGCACCTACTGCATGCCCGAGGAAGGGCTCCAGTGGCTCGCCAAACCCGATCTGCTCACGGATGACGAGATCGTCCGCCTCGTGACGATAGCCGTGACCCGGCTCGGGGTGCGGGAGGTGCGTTTCACCGGCGGTGAGCCACTGCTGCGCCCGGGGCTGGTGGGCATCGTCGGGCGCTGCGCCGCCCTCGACCCGCGGCCGAAGCTGTCGCTGACCACCAACGGCATCGGACTGGAGCGCACCGCCGGGGCGCTGCGCGAGGCCGGGCTGGACCGGGTCAACGTCTCCCTCGACACCATCGACCCCGAGGTGTTCGAGCGGATGACCCGCCGCAAGCGCCACGCCGACGTGCTGCGCGGTCTGGCGGCCGCCCGCGCGGCGGGACTCACCCCCGTCAAGGTGAACGCCGTGCTGATGCCCGGCGTCAACGACACCGAGGCGCCCGAGCTGCTCTCCTGGGCCGTCGAGCACGACTACGAGCTGCGGTTCATCGAGCAGATGCCGCTCGACGCCCAGCACGGCTGGCGGCGCCGGGACATGGTCACCGCGGGCGATATCCTGGCCTCGCTGCGCACCCGGTTCACCCTCACCCCCGAGGGGGAGGACAGCCGGGGATCCGCACCCGCCGAGCGCTGGCTCGTCGACGGCGGTCCGCACCGCGTCGGTGTGATCGCCTCCGTCACCCGGCCCTTCTGCCGCGCCTGCGACCGCACCCGGCTGACCGCCGACGGCCAGGTCCGCACCTGCCTGTTCGCGCGGGAGGAGTCGGATCTGCGCGGGGCGCTGCGCGCGGGCGCGGAGGACGAGGAGATCGCCGGGCTGTGGAGGACGGCGATGTGGGGGAAGAAGGCGGGCTCCGGGCTGGACGACCCCGCCTTCCTCCAGCCCGACCGCCCGATGTCAGCGATCGGCGGCTGAGCCGCCCCGGCCCCCGCCGTCCCCCCGGCCCTCCCAGACGTCCAGGGCCACCACGTCCTTGAGGAAGTCGCGCGCCCCCAGGAACCGCGACAGGTGCTCACGGTGCTCCTCGCAGGCCAGCCAGGTCTTGCGGCGCTCCGGGGTGTGCAGCTTCGGGTTGTTCCAGGCCAGCACCCACACGGCGGGCTCCCGGCATCCCTTGGCGGAGCAGACCGCCGTGTCGCCGGGACTGTCGTGGCTGCCGGAGTTCTCGGACGCGGGGGCGCTCATGGGATCGGTCACAGGTCTCATGAGAACACGGTCACGGAAGGTGACGGACCCGGAGGCGACCCGGCCGCGAAAAAACGACGCCGGGCAGCCACGGGGGGAGCCGCCCGGCGTCGGTCTGTCGCTCCGACGGGGGATGCGGAGCGTGTACGCAGTATGGCACGTGCACCCATCCTCCCGGCACCGGAACAGCGCGATTGATGAGAGTTTCCCATGTCCGGTGTCCCGGAGCAGTTCATTCCCGCCGCTCGGGCCCCGGCCGGCTCGGCTCCTGCCGGTGCGTCGTCTCCCGCGCCGTGCCGCCGGCCTCCCGCCCGTAAGGCTGCTCCCCGGCGGACCGCGGCTCCGGGGGCTCGGTGTACTCGGTGTGCTCGGTGTGCCCCAGGGCCGTCCGCGGCGGTGCGGGGAGCAGCGAGGCCGGGGCGGGGGGCGCGTTCTCCCGTCCCGCGTTGGCGACCACCACCGCCACGTAGGGCAGGAGCGCCCCGAGCACCAGGGCCAGCACGGCGAGCGGACGCTGCACGTTCCACAGCAGCACGGTCAGCAGGACCGCCGCGGTCCGCACCAGCATCGCCGCCACATAGCGCCGCTGACGGCCGCGTACGTCCTCGTCAAGACCCTGTCGCGCTCCGGTGATCCGGAAGACCTGTGGCCCGTGCTGCCTGTGCCTCACGACTCCACCACACTCCACCACCTGCTCGTACGGCCGGTAACCGGGGATGTCCGCGCCGGGTTCCCGGCTTTTTCCACACTACGCCCCGGCTGCGCCGCATACGAGGCCGGGGAGAGGGCATCCGAACCGCCAGGGACGACTCCCATCCGGACGGTCCCCCGACCGCCCGGTACGGGTGTCGTCCGGCACAAGCCGAACGCACAGGGCGCATCGTGCGTCGCACGAGGAGGCGACATGAGCTGGTTGTGGGCGATCATCGTGGGTCTGGTACTGGGTGTGCTGGCCCGCGCCATCCTGCCGGGCAAGCAGGACATCCCTCTGTGGCTGACGGCCATCTTCGGAATCCTCGGCGCTCTCCTGGGCAACGCCGTGGCGGGCTGGGTCGGTGTGGGCAACACCGCGGGCATCGACTGGATCCGGCACCTGCTCCAGCTCGCCGGAGCCGTACTGATCGTGGCACTGGGCACTCCCCTGTACGCCAAGCTCAGGGGAGGCAGCAGGCGTACCGCCTGACAGGACCCGACCGCGGCCCCGCGGGGCCGCTCCGCACAGCCGGACGGGGGTCGGCGCGCACACCGCGCGCGCCGGCCCCCGTCCCGTGCGCGGCCGTCGCCCGGGCGGAAGTCCGTACCGCTCACACCCCCCGGCTGACGGAGCTCATGTTGAAGTCGGGCACGCGCAGCGGGGGCATCGCGGCCCGGGTGAACCAGTCCGACCACTCACGCGGCAGCGTGCGTTCGCTGCGCCCCGCCTCGGCGGCCCGGCCCAGCAGGTCGACCGGCGACTCGTTGAACCGGAAGTTGTTCACCGCGCCCGTGACCTCGCCCTTCTCCACCAGGTAGACACCGTCCCGGGTCAGCCCGGTCAGCAGCAGGGTCGCCGGATCGACCTCGCGGATGTACCACAGACAGGTCAGCAGCAGGGCGGGACCGTCGTGTCCGGCGCCGGCCACCATCTCCTCCAGTGAGGCGGTGCCGCCGGCGTCCAGGAGCAGGTTGTCGATCCCGGGTGCCACCGGCAGACCCGTCAGCCCCGCCGAGTGCCGGGTGGTCAGCAGCCGCCGCAGCTCGCCGTCGCGGATCCAGTCGGTGGCCGCCAGCGGCAGGCCGTTGTCGAAGACCGACGCGTCGTCGCCGGAGGAGTGCGCGATGACGAACGGCGCCGCCTCCAGGCCGGGCGCGCCCGGGTCGCTGCGCAGCGTCAGCGGCAGCTCCGACAGCCGCTCCCCGACCCGGGTGCCGCCCCCGGGCCTGCTGAACACCGTCCGGCCCTCGGCGGCGTCGCGCCCGGCGGACGACCACAGCTGGTAGATCAGCAGGTCCGCCACGGCACTGGGCGGCAGCAGCGTCTCGTACCGCCCGGCCGGCAGCTCCACCTGCCGGCCGGCCCATCCCAGCCGCCGCGCCAGCTCGGCGTCCAGCGCCTGCGGATCGACGTCCGCGAAGTCGCGGGTCGCCCGTCCCGCCCATGCCGAGCGGCCACGGTCCGGGGACTTGGCGTTGATCTCCAGCGTGCCGGTGGGCTGGTCGTGCCGGAGCCGCAGACCGGTGGACGTCCCCAGATAGGTGGAGACCATCCGGTGGTGGGCGAAGCCGTACAGCTCGCGGCCCTCGGCCCGGGCCCGGGCGAAGGACTCACCCAGCGCCGGGGCGAAGGACGCGAAGACCGCCGAGGAGGTCTCGGCCGGTGCCTCGGTGAAACCGGTGGAGGCCGGCCCGCCGGTCACCAGCGGCTGGGCGTCCTCCGCCGGGCCCGCGGACCGCGCTGCCTCCTCCGCGGCCCGCACCAGCGGCTCGATGTCCGCGTCGGTGACGGCCGCGCGGGAGACCACCCCCGAGGCCGTGCCCTCGGCCCCGTCGACGGTCGCGATGACGGTAAGAGTACGGCCCCGGGTGACACCGTTGGTGGTCAGCGCGTTGCCCGCCCACCGCAGGTTGGCGGCGGACTCCTCGTCGGCGATGACCACACAGCCGTCCGCCCGGGACAGCTCCAGCGCGCGCTCGACGACCTCGTGCGGGGCGGGGGACGCCGAAGGTACCGAGAGTGCAGTCATCGACCGGCCTCCTGGGCGGTGTTGAGGATGTTGACGCCGCGGAAGAGCGCGGAGGGGCAGCCGTGCGAGACGGCGGCGACCTGGCCCGGCTGGGCCTTGCCGCAGTTGAAGGCGCCGCCGAGCACGTAGGTGCCCGGCCCGCCGACGGCCTCCAGCGAGCCCCAGAAGTCGGTGGTGGTCGCCTGATAGGCCACGTCGCGCAGCTGCCCGGCGAGCCGCCCGTTCTCGATCCGGAAGAAGCGCTGTCCGGTGAACTGGAAGTTGTGGCGCTGCATGTCGATCGACCACGAGCGGTCACCGACCACGTAGATCCCCCGCTCCACCCGGGAGATCAGCTCCTCGGTGTCCGGCCCGTCCGGGTCGGCCCGGAGCGAGACGTTCGCCATCCGCTGCACGGGGACGTGGCCGGGGGAGTCGGCGAAGGCGCAGCCGTTGGAGCGCCCCAGACCGGTCAGCCTCGCGATCCGCCGGTCGAGCTGGTAGCCGACCAGGACGCCGTCCCGCACCAGGTCCCAGGACTGGGCCGCCACGCCCTCGTCGTCGTAGCCGATCGTGGCCAGTCCGTGCTCGGCGGTGCGGTCGCCGGTGACGTTCATGACCGGCGAGCCGTAGCTCAGCGTGCCCAGCTTGTCGAAGGTGGCGAAGGAGGTGCCCGCGTACGCCGCCTCGTATCCCAGCGCCCGGTCCAGCTCGGTGGCGTGGCCGACGGACTCGTGAATGGTCAGCCAGAGGTTGGAGGGGTCGATCACCAGGTCGTACGTGCCGGGTTCGACGCCGGGCGCGCGCATCTTGCCGGCCAGCAGCTCCGGGATCCGGTCCAGTTCCCCGTCCCAGTCCCAGCCGGTGCCGGTCAGGTACTCCCAGCCGCGCCCCACCGGCGGGGCCAGGGTGCGCATCGAGTCGAACTCGCCGGAGTCGGCGACCGAGACGGCCGTCACCTCCGGGTGGAGCCGTACCCGCTGCTGGGTGGTGACGGTGCCGGCGGTGTCCGCGTAGAACTTGTTCTCCTGCACGGTCAGGAGTGAGGCGTCCGTGTGCGAGACCCCCTCCGCGGCCAGCAGCCGCTCGCTCCACTGCGCCAGTAGCCCCGTCTTCTCCGTGTCCGGCACGTCGAACGGGTTGATCTCGTAGGACGAGACCCAGGTCCGCTCGCCGTGCACCGGCTCCTCGGCCAGCTCCACCCGCTCGTCGGAGCCCGCGGCCTCGATCACCCGCGCCGACAGCTCCGCCATCGCCACGGCCTGCTCCGCCACCCGGGCGGCGGCGTCCGCCGTCATGTCCACGCCCGAGGCGAATCCCCAGGCCCCGCCGTGCACCACCCGCACCGCGTAACCGTTGTCGGTGATGTCCGAGGACCCGGCCGGCCGGGCGTCCCGCAGCCGCCAGGAGGCGCTGCGGATCCTTTCGAGGCGGAAGTCGGCGTGCTCGGCCCCCAGCGACCGGGCCCGCGCGAGCGCCGCGTCGGCGAGCCCGCGCAGCGGCAGCGCGAGGAAGGACTCATCGATCTCGTGCACCACGGACGCTCCTCCTTGTCGACGCATGATCGAAGTCAACCATGCCGGATTGGCCGGACGCGGCGGGTTTCGCGGGCTCCGGACCGTGCCCGTACGGGCCTACCCTGTCAGGACGGCACGGCACGCGGGAACCGGGTGCGGCGGGCTGGGGCAGAAGGGGGCGGGAATGGACGACACGGACCGGCCGGGCTTCCCCTGGCCGTGGCTGCTGCCCTCCCTGGCCGTTCTGCTGGGGCTGACGGCCTGGGGGATCGGGGTCTATCCGGAGCTGCCGGAGCGGGTGCCGCAGCATGTGGGCCCCGACGGCGTCGACGCCTGGACGGACAAGTCCGTCGGCGCGGTCTTCCTCCCCGTCTTCCTCTACGCCGGGGTCACCGTGGTGATGACGGCCGTCTGTGCGGCGGCGCCGCGCATCCGCCCTGCCGATGAGCTCGACCCGGGGGAGCGGACCTCGGGGCTGGTCAACCGGCCCGCCACCCGGGTCTCGGCGCTGCGGACCGGCCGGGCGGTACTGCTGACGAACGCGCTGATCGGACTGCTCATCGCCCTGAGCTGCACGGTGATGTGGCGTACCGAACCGGCCTCGCACGTTCCCGGCTGGTTTCCCGTCGTGCTCCTGGCAGTGGGGTCGGCAAGCGTGGTGCCGGTGCTGGTGGCGGCGGTACGGGACCGGCGGGACCGGCGGGGCCGCCGGGGACACCCCCGCCGCGGCTGATCCGGCGGGGTGTCCGCACGGGCATCGGGGGTACCCGCCGCCGCCCCGGCTTCCGTGACAGGGAAGCCCACCACGCGGGAGGTGCGCGGACATGAGCGACTACTCCGGTCCCTACGGCGTCGACCACGATCCGTCCGAGATGGCGGACACCGAGGCGAGGGACAGGGCGAAGGGCGGCGAAGAGAAGAAGGACCGGCTCCCCACCGGTACGACGGGCACCGAGCGGGAAGACCGCCCGGCGGAGCCGGAACACGGCCGGTCCGGTGCGGAGAGCGAGCAGGGGAGCGGGGGGCCCGGGGAGTAGGCGCGGCCGGCCGGCGGGCGGAGGTCAGTCCTCCGCGCCGTCCGGCTCCCCGCCTTCCTCGGCGGAGGTCTTGAACTCCGAGGTGTCCAGGTCGCAGCCGAAGGGCTCGGGAATGCGCAGCGGCTCCCCGAACGGCGTGGTCAGCCGTGCGTTGTAACCCCGCTCGGACGGCCGCCAGAACACCGTGGCGGCCTGCTCGCGCATGTCGAGCAGCAGGTACACCGGCACACCGCAGCGGCCGTACACCGAGACCTTGTCGTTCCAGTCCACCTCGCGCGTGGAGTCGGACGTCAGCTCGGCGACGAAGGACAGTGCGTCACCGTCGATGTATCGCTTCCGGGTCCGGAAGGCTGCCATGTCGGCGACAAACACATCCGGCCCGTAGGCACGCTCGACCCCTGGAAAAGCGAACAGGAAAGGTGCGTGGTCGACTGTGTGGCCGGGGGGCAGATGCGGTCCCAACTGAGTCCGTAGGGACTGCATGACCGGCAGGTAGTAGCCCTTCGACCACGGCGACATGACGATGTTCCCCCCGACGATCTCCGCCCGGTAACCGTCGGGCACCTCCATGCTCAGCAGCGTGCGGCACAGCTTCCGGAAGCGGGCTGTGCCGAAGGGAACGTCTATGGCCGTCGGTCGTTCGAGCATCACTGTCATGATGCGCCTCCTCGCGCTCTCGCACCATACGCGACTCAGCGTAGCGGGTCGGAGGCGCCCGGTAATAACCCGATTCCCGTACAGCCGACCGTCGTACGAACTCCCCGGGCGCCCTCCCCGTGCGGCTCTCTGTAGAAACCCCACAGTGTCCCGGCAAAGCCCCTGTCGGCCCCCGGTTCTCCGAAGAGGCGGACCTGGCGATAGCTTCTCCAGGAGTACCGCTACCAACGGAAGGGTGTTCCCTTGAGCCGCTCGGTTCTCGTCATCGGAGGCAACCGCGGCATCGGCCTGGCCATTGCCCGCGCCTTCGCCGACGCAGGCGACAAGGTCGCCGTCACCTACCGGTCCGGTGAGCCCCCGGAGGGCTTCTGCGCCGTCAGGTGCGACATCACCGACGCCGAGCAGGTGGAGCAGGCCTACAAGGAGATCGAGGAGCGGCAGGGTCCGGTCGAGGTGCTGGTCGCCAACGCCGGTATCACCCGCGACCAGTTGCTGCTGCGGATGTCCGAGGAGGACTTCACCTCCGTGCTGGAGACCAACCTCACCGGCACCTTCCGGGTCGTGAAGCGGGCGAGCAGGGGCATGCTCCGCGCCCGCTCCGGACGCATCGTGCTGATTTCCTCCGTCGTCGGCCTGCTGGGCTCGGCCGGACAGGCGAACTACGCCGCCTCCAAGGCGGGGCTGGTCGGCTTCGCCCGCTCGATCGCCCGGGAACTGGGTTCCCGCAGCATCACCTGCAACGTGGTCGCGCCGGGGTTCGTGGACACCGACATGACGCGTGCGCTCTCCGAGGAGCAGCGCGGGAAGATCGTCGGACAGGTACCGCTGGGCCGTTACGCCCGGCCCGAGGAGGTCGCCTCCACGGTGCGCTTCCTGGCCTCGGAGGAGGCCGCTTACATCACCGGAGCCGTCATTCCCGTGGACGGCGGATTGGGCATGGGGCACTGAACGTCATGAGTGGACTTCTCGCCGGAAAGCGCGTTCTCGTCACCGGGGTGCTCACCGAGTCCTCGATCGCCTTCCACGTCGCCAGGCTCGCCCAGGAGGAAGGCGCGGAGGTCGTCCTCACCGGCTTCGGGCGGCTGACCCTGGTGCAGCGGATCGCCAGGCGGCTGCCGAAGGAGGCGCCGGTGATCGAACTGGACGTGCAGAACAAGGAGCACCTGGACACCCTGGCCGACCGAGTCACCGAGCACCTCGGCGAGGGCGTCGGGCTGGACGGTGTCGTGCACTCCATCGGTTTCGCGCCGCAGGACGCGCTCGGCGGCAACTTCCTCAACACCGGCTGGGAGTCGGTCGCCACGGCGGTGGAGGTCTCGGCGTACTCGCTGAAGTCCCTGACCATGGCCCTGCTCCCGCTGCTCGAGAAGCGCGGCGGCTCGGTCGTCGGCATGGACTTCGACGCGCAGGTGGCCTGGCCCAAGTACGACTGGATGGGGGTGGCCAAGGCGGCGCTGGAGTCCACCTCCCGCTACCTCGCCCGTGACCTGGGGCCCAGGAACATCCGCTGCAACCTGGTGTCGGCCGGCCCCATCAAGTCCATGGCCGCCAAGTCCATCCCGGGCTTCGAGGAACTGGCGGACGTGTGGAACACCCGTGCCCCGATCGGCTGGGACCTCGCCGATCCCGAGCCCGCGGCGCGCGGTGTGGTCGCACTGCTCTCGGACTGGTTCCCCAGGACGACGGGCGAGATCGTGCACGTGGACGGCGGCGTCCACATGATGGGGGCCTGACGGCGGTGTACCACCCGGCGCCCGGCGTGCAGCACGCCGGGCGCCGGGGCGTCCCGCGGACCGGCGGGGGCCGCCTCAGACCTGGTTGCAGTACGGCACGCTGCCGGTGTTGGCGACATAGCGGGCCGCCACCCAGGCCTGGCGGTCGCGCAGCAGGTACCAGACGGGGTTGCCGTCGATGTTCTGGGCGCGCACCTTGCACTTCAGGCCGACCTGGGCCCGGTAGGCCAGGCCGCCCAGGATGTGGGAGTCGGTGCTGGGGTACTGACGCTCGTAGACGCCGCTGGGCGCGGTGACGGTCCCGTACGGCAGGGCGGGGTGTGCCTGGGCGGTGCCGGTCAGGACCGTACCGCCGAGCAGCGCGGCGGTCAGCAGTGCGCCGGCGGTCCTGGCCGCCGTCCTCCGGGTTTTCGTGCCGAACATGCGGGCCTCCTCCACTTGGGGATGAAAAGGGGCAAGAGGGCCATCCCGTCCGCCGGGCCGGAGCAAACCGCATCTCCGTCTTCCGGGTCTCCGTCTTCACGCGTTCGGGGCAGCGCGCGGGGGGCGTGTCGGCACGGTGGGGGAGTGGGGAGCGGAGACGGGATGTGGGCGCCTGGCTCAGACGCGCCGGGTGTCCGCGAAGCGGCGTCGCGACGCCCCGGCCGGCCCCGGACCGTCCGGTGAATATGCTGCCTGCCATGGCCGACGATCCCGTGAGCAGCGACCACCGGCCGGACGGAAGCCGTCCGCCGGGGGCCGGCGGCCGTCCTTCCCGGGAAGCCGGTACGGCAGCCGCGCTTCCCGTGTCCGCCGCGCTCTCCCGGCGGACACGGGGGCTGCTGGCCGTCGGCCTCGTCCTGGCGGCGCTCAATCTCCGTCCCGCCATCGGCGGGCTCGGCCCTCTGCTGGCGGAGGTCCGCGACGGCCTGGGGATGAGCGGCACCGTCGCCGGACTGCTCACCTCCGCGCCCGCGCTGTGCTTCGCCGTGTTCGGTGGTGCCGCGCCCCGGCTGGCCCGCCGCTGGGGGCCGGCCGCCGTGCTGGCCGGCGCGCTGGCCGCCGTCACCACCGGTCTGGCGCTGCGCCCGCTGGCGGGCGGCACGGCGGCGTTCCTGGCCGCCAGCGTGCTGGCGCTGGCGGGCATAGCGACCGGCAACGTCCTGATGCCCGTGGTCGTCAAGCGCTGGTTCCCGGACCGGGTGGGCCCGATGACCGGCCTGTACTCCATGGCACTCTCGCTGGGCACCGCGGCCGCCGCCGCGTTCACCGTCCCGCTGACCGGCGCGCTGGGCGGCGGCTGGCGCCTGGGACTGGGGATGTGGGCGCTGCTCGGGGCGCTGGCCCTGCTGGTCTGGCTGCCGGTCGCCCGTACCTGCCGCACGCGCGCCGGGTCCGCGGACCGGGCCGGCGGCGGTACCGGTGCGGTCGGCGGGACGCCTCCGGTGCGCGTCACCCGCTCGCCCACCGCCTGGGCACTGGGTGTCTTCTTCGGCCTCCAGGCCACCGCCGCCTACGTCACCATGGGCTGGCTTCCGCAGATCCTCCGGGATGCCGGGGTCCCCGCCGCCACCGCCGGCCTGCTGCTCGCGGTCGCCATGGGCCTGGGTATCCCGCTGGCCTTCGTCCTGCCGCGGATCGCCGCTCGGCTCGGCCACCAGGGGCCCCTGGCGGCCGTCCTGGCCGTCTGCGGGCTCGGCGGGTACGCCGGGCTGTGGCTCGCCCCGGCGGCCGGTGCCTGGGCCTGGGCACTGCTGCTGGGGGTCTCCAACTGCGCCTTCCCGCTCGTCCTCACCATGATCGGCATGCGGGCGCGGACCGGTGCCGGGGTGGCCGCGCTCTCCGCCTTCGCGCAGGGCACCGGCTACCTGATCGCCATCCCCGGGCCGCTGCTGGTCGGTGTCCTCCACCAGCACACCGGGGGCTGGCACGCCCCCCTGCTCCTGCTGGCGGCCCTGATGGCCGCCCAGCTCGCGGTGGGCACGGTGGCGGGCCGGGACCGCTGTGTCGAGGACGGACACTGAGTGGGACACTGGACGCATGCCAGTGCTCGAACCCGATCCGCCCGACGGCCGGAAGAAACTGCTCGTCGTCCTCGGCGCGATGCTCGGCATCACCGTCGTCATCGCCCTCGCCGCCACCGTCATCGCCCCGTAGGCCCGGCCGGCCGGCCGGACGGGCACCGGGTGGTGGGGCTGTCCCCACCACCCCCTAGGGGGTCAGGCTCAGGGGGCAATGGGTGGATCACCGGATGGGATCGCCGCCTCGGAGCCCGTAGCGTCGTGGACAAGGCAGACGAGGCCACGCGACACACGACGGAGGCGAGCCCGATGACCGCCCACGCACCCCCCGGCCGGCCCTCCCGGCGCACCGCGGGCCGCAGTGCGGCCACCCGGCTGCCGTGGTGGGCCGTGGCGCTTCCCGCGCTGGCCTTCGTCGTACTGCTGTCGCTGACCGCCGGCGGCGGCGATGCCGAGGCGGCCGAGCCCTCCGCACACCTCCTCCGGTTGCTGGAGCACTTCTGGCGGCTCCTGACGGGCTGATCCGCGGTCCGCGCGACACACCGGTGACCGCACCGGCGGCGGCCCGGCGGGCACGCGGCCGGCCGGCCGCGCAGGCGCCCAACTCCCCGCGCCACACGCCGCCATTCGTGCGAAGCTGGACACATGAGCGTCGAAGTGCCCCGCAGGATCGTCATCCTCCGACACGCCAAAGCAGACTGGCCCCAGGTGGCCGACCACGACAGGCCGCTCGCGGAGCGGGGCCGCAAGGACGCCCCGGTCGCCGGCCGCTGGCTCGCCGCGAGCGGCATCCTTCCCGATCTCACCCTCTGCTCCACCGCAGTCCGTACCCGCGAGACCTGGAAGCTGTTCGCCCACGAACTGCCCAGCCGCCCGAAGACGGTCTACGAGGAGCGGCTCTACGAGGCTACGCTCGGTGAACTGATCGCGGTGGTCAACGAGACCCCGGACGAGATCCGGGACCTGCTGCTCATCGGCCACAACCCCGGGACGCACGCACTGGCCGACGCCCTCGCGGGTGAGGCCGAGGAGGACGCCCGGACCAGGCTGGACCGCGTCGGCTTCCCCACCTCCGCCATCGCGGTGATCTCCTTCACCGGCCCCTGGAAGTCCGTCGAGCACGGTGTCGGCCGCCTTGAGGCGCACTGGTCGCCGCGCGACTGACGGACGGCACGGGCGGGCACGCGTCCGCGCACCCCGGCCCGTCCGGGGCGGGGTGCGTCCCGTCCCGGACGGGCCGGGACGTTCTCACGCCTGGGCGGCGTCGGCCGCCTCGACCTCCTCGCGGGTGATGCCCAGCAGATAGAGCACGGTGTCCAGGAACGGCACGTTCACCGCCGTGTGCGCGGCCTCCTGCACCACCGGCTTGGCGTTGAACGCCACTCCGAGCCCCGCGGTGTTGAGCATGTCCAGATCGTTGGCGCCGTCGCCGATCGCCACGGTCTGGGACAGCGGGACTCCGGCCTCGGCCGCGAAACGGCGCAGCAGCCGTGCCTTGCCCGCCCGGTCCACGACCTCGCCGACGACCCGGCCGGTCAGTTTCCCGTCCACGATCTCCAGGGTGTTGGCCGAGGCGAAGTCCAGTCCCAGCCGCTCCCGCAGGTCGTCGGTGACCTGGGTGAATCCGCCCGAGACCACCCCCACCTGGTAGCCCAGCCGCTTGAGGGTGCGGATGAGGGTGCGGGCGCCCGGAGTGAGCCGGACCTCGGTGCGCACTTTGTCGACGACCGACTCGTCCAGCCCCTCCAGCAGCGCCACCCGGGCGTGCAGTGACTGCTCGAAGTCCAGCTCGCCGCGCATCGCGGCGGCCGTGACCTCCGCGACCTTCGCCCCGCAGCCCGCGTGCGCCGCGAACAGCTCGATCACCTCGTCCTGGATGAGCGTGGAGTCCACGTCCATCACGACCAGGCGCTGCGCCCGCCGGTGCAGCCCGGAGGCGACGACGGCGACATCCACCCCCAGCGCCGCCGACTCGGTGGCCAGCGCGGTGCGCAGCGGCCCGGTCGCCGCACCCGAGACGGCGAACTCCA
This sequence comes from Streptomyces carminius, assembly GCF_002794255.1. Classification (GTDB taxonomy): domain Bacteria; phylum Actinomycetota; class Actinomycetes; order Streptomycetales; family Streptomycetaceae; genus Streptomyces; species Streptomyces carminius. The sequence goes on along the minus strand of NZ_PGGW01000019.1, from coordinate 14,829 downwards.
CGGCCGTGACCGGGTACTTCGCCAGCCGGAAGATGCGGTCGATGTTGCCGCCGACCCCGGTTATCCGGGCGGTGATGGAGGCCGTCGCCTCGGCGGTCAGCGGATTGCCCAGGACGGTGACATGGGAGCGGCCGGTGCCGCGCGGCCGGTTGTCGCCCCGGCCGGAGATGATCTCCGCCTGGAGCTTCACCGACTCCGCCCAGGTGTGCACCCGGGCCCGCAGCTCTCCCTCCGCGCCGCCCCCGCCCGGCGTGGTGACCAGGGCGCACAGGGTTATCCGGCCCCGGGTGACGACCTGCTCGATGTCGACGACATCGAGGGAGTAGGCGGACAGGACCTCGAAGAGGCCGGCGGTGATGCCGGGCCGGTCCCTGCCGAAGATCTTCACCAGGAGGGTGGGGGTGTCCTCGGCGGCGGAGGGAACAGCCGGCGGAGTCTGCGAAGCGCTCATGATGATCCCTACGGTATCGAGCACCGGTGCGGTTCCGTACGCGCCGTCCGTACCCCGGACACCCGGTCGGCGGCCGACGCGGAGACGGCCGGGGGATCCGCCCCGCCCGCCGCGGTGCGCGCTGTCCATCAGGGGTGTCCACCGTCCCGGGTACCCCCTGGTCCGCGGATTCCTCCGGTGCCTCCCGCCACCGGCCCCCGGGAGGGGCGCGGACCGTAGCGGTTCCGCAACCATCCACCGGGGTGGCTGTCTGCGGGGACGTGTGGCCTGGAATAGTGCCTCCACGATCATTCGCCATCCCCGCCTCCTCGTAGGAGGGGGTAGCTCGGGGGACAACTTTGTGGGGCATGGAGTGTCGGAACTCGTAGTGCAACTGAACGGAAGGACCTGGACGCTCGACCCGTCCCGGTCCTACACCCTGGGGCGGGACCCGCAGGGGGATCTGGTGGTCGACGACGCCAGGGTCTCCTGGCGGCACGCCACGCTGAGCTGGAGCGGGACGGCCTGGACCGTCGAGGACCAGGGCAGCACCAACGGTACGTACGCGCGGGGCGGCCGGGTGCGGCGGCTGGAGGTCGGCGCGGGCTCGGTCGTGCACCTGGGCAACGCGGCTGACGGCCCCCTTCTGGAGTTCTCCGCCGCGGCCGCCGGGGTACCCGCGGCCGGAGCCCCGGCCGCGGTGGCCGCACCGCAGGCACCCGCCCGGCAGCCGCAGCAGTACGGCGGCGGCCCCGGCCCCGGCCCGGGACAGCCACCGGCCGCCCCGGCCCCGCAGCAGCAGGTGCCGCCGCAGCACACGCCGCGGCCCGACCAGGAGGGCATGTCCCCGCAGAGCGGCGCGCCCCTGCACGGCGACCACCGCAGTCCGACCACGTTCCACCAGTTCGCGCTGGGCCGGGTCATGCGGATCGGCCGCGCGCTGGAGAACGAGCTGGTCGTCTCCGACCTGCAGGTCTCCCGGCACCACGCGGAGTTCCGGTCCACCCCCGACGGCCGTTTCGAGATCCGCGACCTCGGCAGCCACAACGGCACCTACGTCAACGGCCAGCCGCTGCCCAAGTCGGGCTCGGCGGTCATCGGACCCGACGACGTCGTCGGTGTCGGCCACTCGGCCTTCCGGGTGGTCGGCGACCGGCTGGAGGAGTTCGTCGACACCGGCGAGGTCTCCTTCTCGGCCCGGCACCTGACCGTCAAGGTCGACGGCGGCAAGGTGATCCTGAACAACGTCAGCTTCGGCGTCCCCGAGAAGTCCCTGGTCGCCGTGATCGGCCCGTCCGGCTCCGGCAAGTCCACCCTGCTGCGTGCCCTCACCGGCTACCGCCCGGCCGACATCGGCGAGGTCCTCTACGACAACCGGAACCTCTACAAGCAGTTCGCCGAGCTGCGCCAGCGCATCGGCCTGGTCCCGCAGGACGACATCCTCCACAAGGAACTGACCGTCCGCACCGCCCTGCGCTACGCCGCCAAGCTGCGCTTCCCCGGCGACGTCGCCGGGGCCGAGCGCAACGCACGGGTGGAGGAGGTACTGGCCGAGCTCAAGCTGGACATCCACGCCGCCAAGAAGATCACCTCCCTCTCCGGCGGCCAGCGCAAGCGCGTCTCGGTCGCCCTGGAGCTGCTCACCAAGCCGTCGCTGATCTTCCTGGACGAGCCGACCTCCGGCCTGGACCCGGGCATGGACCGGGATGTGATGCAGTTGCTCCGCGGTCTGGCCGACGACGGCCGCACCGTCCTGGTGGTCACCCACTCGGTGGCCGAGCTGGCGCTGTGCGACCGGCTCCTGGTGATGGCGCCGGGCGGTGGCGTGGCTTACTTCGGCCCGCCGGACGAGGCGCTCAACTTCTTCGGCTACGAAAGCTGGGCGGACGTCTTCTCCGCGTTCGAGAACTACCGCGACTACGACTGGATCGGCCGCTGGCAGGGCTCGCAGCACTACCGGCGCTATGCCGCGGACATCGACGCCCCGGCCCCCCAGGCGTACCAGTACGCCCAGTACGCCGGGCCGGCCGCCCGGCCCCCCAAACCGCAGAGCTGGGGCTCCCAGCTGTGGACCCTGACCCGGCGCTACACCTCGGTGATCGCCTCCGACAAGGGTTTCCTGGCGCTCATGGTCATCCTGCCGGTGATCCTGGGCACGGTCAGCACGGTGATCCCCACCGAGTACGGCATCACCCGCAATCCCAACGGCTTCAACCAGCACGCGGGCACGATCCTGCTGATCCTCGCGGTCGGCATGTGTCTGGCCGGCGCGGCCAACTCCGTACGCGAGCTGGTCAAGGAACGGGTCATCTACGAACGGGAACGGGCCACCGGACTGTCCCGGTCGGCGTACCTGATGTCCAAGGTGATCGTCCTCGGGGTGATCACGGCCTTCCAGGGCGTGATCATATCCGTGATCGGCTTCTCGACGCGGGAGCTGCCCGACGAGGGGCTGATCCTGCCCGCGAACGTCGAGCTGTGCGTGGGGATCATCGCCTTCGGCCTCACCTCCATGATGATCGGCCTGGTGATCTCCTCCCTGGTGAAGACCTCCGAGATGACCATGCCCCTGCTGGTGGGCTTCGCGATCGTCCAGCTCGTCTTCACCGGTGTGCTCTTCCAGGTCTTCGACTCGCCCGGCATCGAGCAGCTCGCCTGGCTGATGCCCTCCCGCTGGGCGGTCGGCGTGCTCGGCGCGACCGTGGACCTGTCCCGCACCATGGCCCCCTGGGACCGGGAGAACCCCACCAACCTCGACCCGCTGTGGGAGCACAGCACGGGCGTATGGGTGATGGACCTGCTGATACTGCTCGCCATGGGCGTGGCCTGCGGTTTCGCGGTGGCCCGGCTGCTGCGCCGCCACGAGCCGGAGGTCATGCGCGGGTAACCGCGCCCGGCACGGCTCCCGTGACCACGCCTGTGTCCCGCCGGACCCGTCCGGCGGGACACAGGCGTCCCGGACGTCCCGGAACTCCGGGGAAGGCAGCACGCCGCGGACCCTGCCGGGACCGGGCAGTGATCTCTTCCGCTCCCCGCCGTAGCCTCTCCCGGCGGCCCGTCCGGCCGCACCGGTACCACGAGGGGAGACGGACATGACCGGAACCACTGAGCGCGGCGGGGCGGCCCGTCCGCCGGCCCGGCGACCGGAGGCGTGGCACATCAGCGGTCCGGTGGCGGTCCTGCTCTCCATGCCTCTGGGCGCCTCCGTCACCAGCCTGCTCCTCGGCGGACTGGTGACCCTCCTGAACCTGGGTGGACGCGGCTCCTTCTGGTGGGCCTTCGGCGGCTTCCTCGGTACGGTCTTCACCTTCGTCCTGGTCATCATGGCCAGGCAGGCCGGTCTCGGCCGGGTCTGGACCGGCCTGCTCACCGGCGGAGCCCTGGCGGCCGCGCTGGGGACGGCCGCCCAGGGCGACTCCGCCGCACGGGTCTGGGCCGCCGCCCCCGACCGTCCCGCCGACGCCGCGGCCGTGGGCAGCTGGCAGGACGGGAAGGTCGTGGTCCGCGCCCGGCCGGACGCGGTCACCGGCTACCGCGTCACCGACGGCACCGTCGTATGGGAGTGGACACCGCCCGGCCGGGACACGGTGTGCGCCATGAGCCGGAACACCTCCGGCGGCACCGGAGTACTCGGCCACGCACCCGGGGACGCCCCCTGCGCCACCGCGGCGGCCCTCGACCTGACCACCGGCGAGATCCGCTGGTCCGCCCGTGTCACCGCACCGGGCGGCGCGGGCGGTGCGGTGGCCGACCTCGTGGCGGTCTCCGGCGGGGTCGCCGTTCTTCCCGAGCGCGGCGGCTGGCGGGCGGTGGGCCTCGCCGACGGCCGGGAACGCTGGCGGGCCGCGACGGAACCGGGCTGCGTCCCGCTCCTGGCGGGCACCGGTCACCGGGACGAGGGCACCGTGGCCGCCGTCGCCGACTGCGGCCCGGAAGAGCCTCCGGTGCTGCGCCTCCTCGCCGCGGCCGACGGAAGCGCGGGCGTACGGGCGGAACTGCCCGCGGCCGGCCGGCCGCGGCACACCGCGGTGCTCGCCACCGACCCGCTCACCGTCTGGGTGCACGAGAAAGGCGTCCGCGGCACCCGGGCCGTCGTCCGGTACGACGACACCGGCCGCCCGGCCGTCACCGTGCCCGTCAACATGCCGGGCCACGAGATCCGGGTCATGCCGGGCGAGGGCGGCACCGTGCGGACCGTCTTCGCCGCCCGGCCCGTCCGCACGGCCCTGGTCACCGGCGACACCCTGATCGCCTCGGGCGCCCGGCCCGACGACCGGCGCTGGGTGGAGAAGGGCAACAAGAACGGGGGCTACCGGATCCACGAGGGCCGGCTGGTCGCCTACTCCCTGACCGACGGCCGCCACCTGTGGACCAGGGAGCTCGACCGCAGGGTGGAGGGGGTGGCGGTGGACGGCGACGACATCTGGGTCCTCAGCGGTGACCGGCTGGCCCGCGTCGGCCCCGCGGCCGGCACCCTGGCCACCGACCTGTACCTGCACCACCTGGCCCCCCTGCGGGTGGCGGATCTGTGGGTCGCCGGCGACCGCTACACGGTGGTCACCGAGGACGGCACCGGCAGCCGGGCCCCGGTGGGCGTCCTGGCACCGGTCGACCCGCCGTGGTGAGCGGGGTGAGCGGCCCCCGGGTCCTACGACCACCGCCGGATCCCGCCACGGCAGCGGACCGGTCACCCCCGCCCGCCCGCGCCGGTACCGTGGCCGCATGCTCCCCGGAACCGGGCCGACGGCCGTCAGCGCCGCCCTGCTCGCGATGAACCGCCGCCTGGAGGTCCGCGACGTCCTGCAGACGAACACCTTCCTCCGCCCGTGAGCTCCCGGACGCCGGGGACGCCGCGCTCGGCGTCCCCGACGACCACGGAGGCTTCACACGGTTCGTCGTGGCCGGGGCGGCGACGAGCAGTGGAAGGCGATCGGGCCACTGCCCCGCCAGCACGGCGTTCCCGCCGCCACGCTGCGCGACGCCACCCCGCAGCGGCTCGCCGACGTCCGCCGCGCCCCGTCCGGTTCCGCACCCGGGGCCGGCTCGGCGCCGTCTCCGCTCGGCCTCTCAGCGCCGCTCCCGCTCCTCCACGTAGGCGTTGTACGCCGCCACCTTCGCCCGCCGCGCGGTGCGCTCCACCGGCCGCAGCGCCTCCGCCCGTACCGCCATCGCCCCGGCGCTCACCGCACCGCCGTGCTCCGGCCCGTACGCGATGTCCACCAGCGCCCCCACCCGCTGCGCCAGCTCCAGCACCCGCACCGCACGCGGCGGATAGCCCGGTGCCAGCAGCCGGCGCCCGGCCTCCGCCCGTGCCCGGTACGCCCGGAGCGCCGCCTCTGCCACCGGTCCCGACCCGGCCACGTCCAGCCGGGTCAGTGCCTCGGTCGCCTCCCGCAGCGCCTCCGCCAGCTCCCGCTCGGCCTCCCCGAGCGAGGGCACGTCCGCCGGCGGCGCGTCGCGCACCGCCAGGCAGCGCCACACCACCTCGGTGTGCACATCACCCTCCGGGCCGGCCTCGGCGACCTCCGGCACCAGCCCCAGCGCCGCCCCCACCGCGACCACCGCCTCCCCGGCGTCCAGCGCCGCGGCGTTGAACTCCGCGGGGCCGCTCAGCCCCAGCGGATGCCCCGGCGCGGGCAGCGCGAGCCGCAGTCCCGACACGCCCAGCGCGCGCAGCCGGCCGAGCGCGAGGGTCAGACCGACCTCCCCGGACTCACCGGGCAGGTCCGCCACCCGGTGCACCGCGTCGTCGCCCACGACGCGCGACACGGCGTCGTCCGGCGCCACCACTCCGGCGAACAGGGCATTTCCCCAGGCGGTCAGCCGCCCGGAACGAGGTTCTTCGAGCATGCCCCCAGCCTAAGGACAGCGACGGGGGAGGGGTGGCGTAGGTTTTCCCTGGGGACTGTGCCCACAGGCACAGACACAGGCCACAGCCGCGACTGCATTGGGAGACGCCACGCCATGAGCGATGTACTGGAGCTGGTGGACGTATCGGTGGTCCGCGAGGGCCGGGCTCTGGTGGAGGACGTCTCCTGGTCGGTCAAGGAGGGCGAACGCTGGGTGATCCTCGGCCCCAACGGCGCGGGCAAGACCACTCTGCTCAACCTCGCCTCCAGTTACCTCTTCCCGACCTCCGGCACCGCCACCGTCCTCGGCGAACGGCTCGGCCGGGTCGACGTCTTCGAACTGCGCCCGCGCATCGGCATGTCCGGCCACGCGCTCGCCGAGAAGCTACCACCGGGCCAGACCGTCCTCCAGACCGTCCTCACCGCCGCCTACGGCATGACCGCCGGCTGGCGGGAGCAGTACGACCAGATCGACCGGGACCGGGCGCTGGCCTTCCTCGACCGGCTCGGGATGAACGACTACCTGGACCGGAAGTTCGGCACCCTCTCCGAGGGCGAGCGCAAGCGCACCCAGATCGCCCGAGCCATGATGACCGACCCCGAACTGCTCCTCCTGGACGAGCCCGCCGCCGGACTGGACCTCGGCGGCCGCGAGGACCTGGTCCGCCGGCTGGGACGGCTCGCCCGCGACCCGTACGCACCCTCGATGATCATGGTGACCCACCATGTCGAGGAGATCGCCCCCGGCTTCACCCATGTCCTGATGATCCGCCAGGGGAAGGTGCTGACAGCCGGGCCCGTCGAGACCGAACTGACGTCCGCCAACCTCTCGCGCTGCTTCGGTCTGCCGCTGGTCGTGGAGCGCGTCGGCGACCGCTGGACGGCTCAGGGTCTCCCGCTCGGCTGACCGCGGCCCTACCATGACGGTGTGGACGCATGGGTGTGGTGGCTGATCGCCGCCGTAGGACTCGGAATCCCGCTCGTCATGACCGCCATGCCCGAGTTCGGCATGTTCGCGGTGGGCGCCATCGCCGGGGCCGTCGTGGCCGGCCTGGGGGGAGGGCTGGTCGCCCAGGTGGTGGTCTTCGTGCTGGTCTCGACCGCGCTGGTCCTCGTCGTACGTCCCCTTGCCCGGCGGGCCCAGCGTCCCGATCTGAGAACCGGGGTCGACGCCCTGACGGGCCGCCAGGCCGTCGTCCTGGAGCGGGTGGACGGCACGGGGGGCCGCATCAAGCTCGCGGGCGAGGTCTGGTCCGCGCGAGCCCTCGACTCGAGCCTGTCCTTCGACCCCGGGGCGCAGGTGGACGTGGTGGAGATCGACGGGGCCACCGCCGTCGTGATGTGATGTCGGGTGACCGCACGGTCACGCCGACGGCCCGCGTCAACGCCCGCGCCGGTCACCGCAGTCAGCGCGAAATCCTAGGAACGCAGGGGGAGAGACGATGGACGCCATCATCATCGTGCTGATCATCCTGGTGGTGCTGGTCTTCATCGCACTCATCAAGACGATCCAGGTCATTCCACAGGCCAGCGCCGCGATCGTCGAGCGCTTCGGCCGCTACACCCGGACACTGAACGCCGGCCTCAACATCGTGGTCCCGTTCATCGACACCATCCGCAACCGGGTCGATCTCCGCGAACAGGTCGTCCCCTTCCCGCCGCAGCCGGTGATCACCCAGGACAACCTGGTGGTGAACATCGACACGGTCATCTACTACCAGGTCACCGACGCCCGGGCCGCCACGTACGAGGTCGCCAGTTACATCCAGGCCATCGAGCAGCTCACCGTCACCACCCTGCGCAACATCATCGGCGGCATGGACCTGGAGCGCACCCTGACCTCCCGCGAGGAGATCAACGCCGCGCTGCGCGGCGTCCTGGACGAGGCCACCGGCAAGTGGGGCATCCGCGTCAACCGCGTCGAACTCAAGGCGATCGAGCCGCCCACCTCCATCCAGGACTCGATGGAGAAGCAGATGCGCGCCGACCGCGACAAGCGCGCCGCGATCCTCCAGGCCGAGGGTGTGCGGCAGTCGCAGATCCTCACCGCCGAGGGCGAGAAGCAGTCCGCCATCCTGCGCGCCGAGGGTGAGGCCAAGGCCGCCGCGCTGCGCGCCGAGGGCGAGGCACAGGCCATCCGCACCGTCTTCGAGTCCATCCACGCCGGCGACCCGGACCAGAAGCTGCTGTCCTACCAGTACCTCCAGATGCTGCCGAAGATCGCCGAGGGTGACGCCAACAAGCTGTGGATCGTGCCCAGCGAGATCGGCGACGCGCTCAAGGGACTCGGCGGCGCACTGGGCAACTTCGGTCCCGGCCCCTCCGGCGGCTCCTCCTCCGGGGACAGCCGCACCGATCTGGCCAAGCGCCGCGAGCAGCCGCCGATCGAGTAGCGTCCGGTCCGGCGTACCGCCGTGGCCTCCCCGCACCACCCGCACCACCCCACCCCGGTCCACCGGGCCCACGCCCCTCAGGCATGATCGGTCGTCCACGGACCGGTCGACTGAGGGGCGTCGTACGTGAGCATCTGGGAGGCGCTGGCCGTCTGCGCCGCGGGTGTCGGCGCGGGCACCATCAACACGATCGTCGGCTCCGGGACCCTCCTCACCTTCCCGGTGCTGCTCGCGGTCGGACTGCCGCCCGTCACGGCGAACGTCTCCAACGCGCTGGGCCTGGTGCCCGGGTCCGTCAGCGGCGCCATCGGCTACCGCCGCGAACTGCGCGGACAGCGCGACCGGGTGCTGCGGCTGAGCGGCGCGGCCTTCGTCGGGGCACTGGCCGGAGCGGCCCTGCTGGTCACCCTGCCGTCCGAGGCGTTCGACATGATCGTCCCGGTGCTCATCGCGCTGGCCCTGGTCCTCGTCGTGGCCCAGCCGCGCCTGGCCGGAGCGATCCGCCGCCGCCGCGCTCGCGGCGGCGGCACCGCCACCCACCGCCACGGCGGCCCCGTCCTCCTCGGCGGCATCACCCTGTCCAGCGCGTACGGCGGCTACTTCGGCGCGGCCCAGGGCGTCATCTACCTCGCCCTGATGGGCCTGCTCATCCCCGACGACCTCCAGCGCCTCAACGCGGTCAAGAACATCCTCGGTGCCGTCGTCAACGGCACCGCCGCGCTGTTCTTCCTCTTCGTCGCGGACTTCGACTGGACCGCCGTCCTGCTCATCGCCGTGGGCTCGGCGGTCGGCGGCCAGCTCGGCGCCCGGCTCGGGCGCAGACTGCCGCCGACCGCCCTCCGCGCGGTCATCGTCACCGTCGGCGTGGCGGCGATCCTCCAGCTCCTGCTGGGCTGACCGCCGGATCGCTCAGGCGGACGCGGGCACCGGGACGGCCGCGGAGCCGGCCGCCGGACCGGGCACCGCCAGCCACTCCGGCAGCGCCGTACCGTCCCGCAGCCCCAGCGCGAGGACCAGCGCGTCCGCCGGAGTCGGTTCGAACGGCCGGGTGAGCAGCCGCATCCCCGCCTGCGCGGGCGTCCGGTCCGCCTTGCGGTGGTTGTCCTGCGCGCACGCCGCCACGGTGTTCAGCCAGGTGTCGCCGCCGCCGTGCGAACGCGGCACGATGTGGTCCACCGTGGTCGCCCGCCGGCCGCAGTAGGCGCACCGGTGCCGGTCCCGCACCAGCACACCGCGCCGCGACCACGGCGCGCGTTGTCGGAACGGCACCCGTACGTATCTGCGGAGCCTGACCACCTGCGGCACCGGAATGTCGAGGTGCGCCGCCCGAAGCCGCAGCCCGGGGTGGGACTGTTCGACGACGGCCTTGTCCCGCATCACCAGCACCACGGCACGCCGCAGCGACACCGTCGACAGCGGCTCGAAGCTCGCGTTGAGCACCAGCGCCTCGCGCATCTCACCCACCTCCGGACCCGTCCCCGCCCCCGTGGCGAGGTGGGACCAACTGTGCCGTTGCCCCGCGCGGTGAACAACGCAATTTCACGGCGCCGTACGGAAGATGCCGGCGGACGGGCGTCCAGGTGACGGTGGTGTGCCGGCGGGAGAAGGCCGGAGGGAGGCAGCGGGGAGCACCGGGCCCGAAAGGCACGGAGCGACGGGCAGGCGGCGGAGGGGCGAGAGGCAGCCGGCGCGGTCGTCCGGCCCCCGCCGGACTCCGGCAGGCGGCGGGCGCACATGCGCCCCGCCACCCCCGCTGCTGCGGTGCCGACTGCCGGCCACCACTGTGCGATCCGGGGAGGACGGGGCGCAAAGCCTTTTCCGGGGCCCGGCCGGATCAGTCCCGCGCGGGCACCTCGTACTCACCGATCAGCTGTGCCCGTGCCAGGGTGTGGAAGCGCAGGTTGAAGCCGACCACGGCGGGGGACGCGTCCGCGTCCACCCCCAGCCGCTCGGTGTCCACGGCGTAGACCGTGAACACATAGCGGTGCGGACCGTCCCCGGGCGGCGGTGCGGCCCCGCCGAAGTCCCTGGTGCCGTAGTCGTTGCGCACGTGCACCGCGCCCGCGGGAAGCCCTCTCATCTCACCGGTGCCGGCGCCCGCGGGCAGTTCCGTCACGGTCGCCGGGATGTCGAAGACCGACCAGTGCCAGAAGCCACTGCCGGTCGGCGCGTCCGGATCGAAGCAGGTGACGGCGAAGCTCTTCGTCTCCTCCGGGAAACCCTCCCAGCGCAGGTGCGGCGAGGTGTTGCCCTCGGCGTGCACCTGGTCGGTCTTCAGCCGGGCACCCTCGGACACGTCGTCACTGACGACCGTGAACGACGGCACCGAAGGATGGAAGTCGTGGGGGAGCGGGCGCCGCTTCTGCTCGGTCACGTCGGAAACCTCCTCGGTAGCGCGACATCGCTGCGGCGGCCAGCCTAACGAGCCGCGCGCCGCGAAAGCCGGAGGCGCAGCCGCCGGACGCCGGCGCGGGGAACGGCCGGGCGGTACGGGTCGGCGGCGCGGTAGGAGGGCACCGTGTGGACAGCGGACGCGGGGTGCGGCCCGTTCCCGGGCCGCACCCCGCGTAAGATCCCCGTCCGTCCCAGGAGCTCCGGGACGGAAGCCTCAGAACCAGTTGCGCCTGCTGCCGACCTCGGCCAGCCACTGGTTGAGGTAGGCGACCCAGTCGTTCTGCTGGAAGTTCGCCAGGTCCACGACGAAGGACCGGTACGTGTCACTGCCGTCGCTGAACAGGCCGGGCTTCTTGTCCATCTCCAGAACGACGTCCATCTCGCGCTCGTCCGCGACGAAGCTCAGTTCGACCTGGCTCAGTCCGCGGTACTGCTGCGGTGCCAGGAACTCGATCTCCTGGTAGAAGGGCAGCTTCTGCCGCGTGCCGCGGATGTGGCCCTGCTCCATGTCCGCGTTCTTGAAGCGGAAGCCCAGCGCCCCGAACGCGTCGAGGATCGCCTGCTGGGCGGGGAGCGGGTGGACGCTCACCGGGTCGAGGTCACCGGAGTCCACGGCCTTGGCGATCGCCAGCTCCGTCTTCACTCCGATGTTCATCCCCGTCAGGTGCTGTCCCATGAACGTGGTGATCGGGGTCTCCCACGGCACCTCCAGCCCGAACGGCACCGTGTGCACCGAGCCCGGCTGGAGCTCGAAGGCACCACCGAGCTGCTGCCGGTGGAACTCGACGTTCTTGTTGTACTCCTCCTCGCCGCTCTCGACCTCGACCTTCGCCTGGAGACCGACGGAAAGCCCCTGGATCTCCTGCGCGACCGAGCCGCCCTGGATCCGGACCTCCCCCTGGACGACGCCGCCCGGCACCACGTTCGGCTCGGTCAGCACCGTCTCCACCGACGCGCCGCCGATGCCCACGCTCGCGAACAGCTTCTTGAAGCCCATGTTCTTCCTCCCCCAGGCCCTGGCCTGTGTGTCCACTGGCTCTACATACGCCGGCAGCCTGCCCTACGGTTCCACGGTGCCGGACCCACTGCCGACAGCCGTCACCCGATGGCTGCAGTACGCTCGACCGGCGTGATTGCCGACCACGACCGTAAGCCCCTGCCCCGCGCCTTCTTCCACCGCCCCGTCCTGGAGGTCGCCCCGGACCTGCTCGGCCGGATCCTGGTCCGTACGACCGAGGACGATCCGGTCGAACTCCGCCTGAC
>NZ_PGGW01000018.1:2500-66370 GCF_002794255.1 Streptomyces carminius | reverse complement strand
CCGGTCCGGCTGCGGTTCGGTGGCGGAGAGGCGGACGACGAGGTCGTCCAGGTGGGTGAGGAGTTCCTCGGGGGAGAGGTCCAGGTCGGCCAGGGTCTGCACGGCGGTGCGCAGCCGGCCCATGGTGGCGGTGGCGGCCAGTCCGTGTCCGGCCACGTCGCCGATGACGAAGGCGACCCGGGCGGAGGACAGCGGGATGACGTCGTACCAGCAGCCGCCCAGTCCCGCCGCGGTGCCGGCCGGGACGTAGCTGCCCGCCGACTCGGCCGCGCCGAGGTCCGCGCCCTCCGGGGGCAGCAGGCTGCGCTGGAGGCTCTCGACGGTGCGCAGCTCGGCGGTGTAGCGCCGGGCGTTCTCCAGGCTCAGCGCGGCCCGGGAGGCGATCTCCTCGGCCAGTGGCACGTCGCTCTCGGCGAAGGGCGGGCGGTCGCGGGTGCGCCACAGGCCCACGACGCCCAGCACGTGGCCCCGGGCCCACAGCGGGACGAACAGCGCCGAGGCCGCCCGGCCGGGGAACAGCAGCCGCAGCCGTTCGGGGTCGATCGGCAGTTGCTCGCGCCAGGCGGTCATGTCGTCCACCAGGACGGTTCCCCCCTCGCGGAGGGCGTCGCTCTCCGCCTCCCGGGCGCGGACGGTGTCACCGAGGCGGTACGTGTCGGCGGGCCAGCCGCCGTCCGCCGACGCCACCGCCACCCGGCGCAGCACCGTCCCGGGGAGGAAGACGTCGGACTCGCGGCCCTGGGTCACCGCGTCGGACAGGTCCACACTCGCCAGGTCCGCGAAGGCGGGTACGAGGACCCCGGTCAGTTCCTCGGCGTTGCGGATGACGTCCAGGGTCCGGCCCAGCCGGGAGGCGGCGGCGTGCAGGAGTGCCAGCCGCCGTCGTGCGGTGTACTGCTCGGTGATGTCGGTGAAGACCGCCACGACTCCGACGGTGCGGCCGTGGGAGTCCTCCAGCCGGAAGGCCGAGGAGGACAGCATCCTTTCCCGCCCGGGGGCGTACAGCCGCCGTGCGGAGTGCTCCCAGTCGATGACCGCCTCACCGGTCTCCATCACCCGCCGCCACCGCTCCTCGATGGCCGCGGCGTCCTCCGGCACCAGGATCGCGCGCAGGTGCCTGCCGGGCGCGTGTGCCCAGGTGTCCGCCGTCCGGGGGGCGCCGAAGTGCTCCGGCCCGAGGTTCGCCCGGATGGTGCGCATCCCGGTGTCGTGGATCGCCAGTCCGATGCGGCTCTGGGTGAACAGTGTGCGCAGCAGCGCCTGGTCCTCCGACCAGCGGCGCCCGGCCCCGGAGGGGACGGCGCAGAGCAGGAAACGGGCCTCGCCCGCGGCGGGCAGTGGCAGCACCTCGACGTCCACCTCGGCGTCCACCTCGGCGTCCACCTCGGCGTCCGCCCCGGCGTCCGCCCCGGCCGCGGGGTCGTCCCGGCGCGGCAGGACGGTGCGGACCGTCCACGGCCCCGCGGGGGTGCCGCCGGGTGGTCCGGGCCAGGCTGCGGTCCAGGCTGCGGGGTCGGCGGTGAGGTCCGCGAAGGGACGGCCGCGGAGCTCCTCGCCGGAGCGGCCGGTCAGCGTCTGCGCCGCGGCCGTGCACTCCAGCACGGTCCCGGCCGCGTCCAGCACGAACACGGCGGCGCCGTCCGGCGGCCGGCCGCCGGTGCCGTGGGGGTACGCGGTCGGGTTCACTCGGCTGTCTCACCCCGGGGAGTACGAAGTGCGACCTACCCGGTCATTCAACCCCGGCCGGGTCCGGCGCGCATGCCGGTGGGCCGTGTGGCGGGCCGGTGCGCGGGGGTACGAGGGCTCCGGGACGTGTGGTCCCCGGACGGGACCGGGGGGATCTCGGGGGCACGCGAAAGGACGTCGAGGGGAGACAGCGGTGTCCCCGCGGGGACACCGGAGGAACGGGGAAGCGAGGCCGGCGGCTTCGGCCACCGTTCTCCGGCACGGCTCCGGGCCGGTCCGCCGCCGGCCGGACCGCCACCGGCGGGCGGCGACCGGTGAGAACATCTACCGACCGGAGGAGATGGTGTGGCCGACAACGTGGCCGGTGGCGGGAGCGGGGCCCGAGGATGGGCGGCGGAGCCGGGGTTCTGGCGGGAGGTGTCCGACCATCTGGGTGCCGGTCTGGCCGTGGTGGACGCCGCCGGGCTGATCGCCGCGGTCAATCCCGCCGCCGAGGAATTGCTGGGCCGTACCGCCGCGGAGATGACCGGGGAGGACTTCCACGAGCTGCTGCACCGCCGCGCCGACGGCTCGGCACCCCCGCGCGAGCGGTGTCCCCTGCTCACGGCCCTCGCCCACCGCACCCCGGCGCACGGCGAGCGGGGCAGTCTGCTGCGCGGCGACGGACAGCTGGTCCCGGTCGCCTGGTCCGGCGTACCCGTGGTCAGGGACGGCCGTCTGCTGGGCATGACGGTGCTGCTCACCGGCGGCACCGCCGGCCGGCGGCCGCACGGGGGCCCGCCGACGCACATGATCGCCCTGGAGGACTTCACCGACCGGATGGCCCTGGTCGCGGAGATCACCTCGGCGCTGGCCCAGACCCTGGACACCGAGGAGGCCCTCGGCCGGCTGGGACGTCTCCTGGTGCCCCGGCTGGCCGACTGGGCAGCCGTCGACCTGCGGGTCGAGAACGTCACCGGGGACGAGGTCCGCAGGGTCGCGGTGACCGGTCCCGAGGGCCGGGACACCGGCCGGGAGGTGTGGCAGGAACCCCTCCCGGCGGCGGCCGCGCGCTCCCGCTCCCCGCTGGTGCGCGTCCTGCACGGCGGTGAGCCCGTCCTCCTGGGGGCCGGGGAGATCGCCGCCCCGCCCGACTCGTCCCTGGCCGCCGTGCAGAGCGGATTCCTCCGGTCCCTGGGTGCCGCCTCCGCCATCACCGCGCCGCTGGGCACCGCCCGGCAGATCATCGGTGCCCTCACCCTGGTCCGCACCGATCCCGCCCGGCCGTTCGACGCCGCGGACCTGGCGCTGGTCGGCGACATCGGCCGCCGCGTCGGCCTGGCCGTCAACAACGCCCGGCTCTTCGGACGGCAGCGCGAGATCGCCGAGGCCATGCAGCACAACCTGCTCATCACCCCGCCCCAGCCCGGCCCGCTGCGGCTGACCGCCCGCTACCAGCCCGCCCCCGTCGGCTCCCAGGTCGGCGGCGACTGGTACGACGCCTTCCTCCTGCGCGACGGCGCCACCGCGCTGGTCATCGGGGACGTGGTCGGCCACGACCTGACCGCCGCCGCGGGCATGGCCCAACTGCACGGCATGCTCCGCTCCCTGGCCTGGGACCACACCGGACCGCCCGGCGCGATCGTCGACCGGCTCGACGACGCCATCCCCGCCATCACCAACGTCCCCATGGCCACTCTCGTACTGGCCCGGGTCGAGGGCCCCGAGGGCGGCCCCTGGCACCTGCGGTGGACCAGTGCGGGCCACCCCCCGCCCCTCCTGGTCACCGCGGACGGGCACGTCGAGTACCTCGAGCAGGGGCAGAACCTCCTCCTCGGCTCCCGTCTCGGCGGCGGCGGCCGTACGGACGCCACCGTGCCCCTGCCGCCCGGCTCCACCCTGCTGCTCTACACCGACGGTCTGATCGAGGTGCCCGGCAGCGATCTGGACACCGGACTGGGCCGGCTCCGCCGCCACGCCGCCGCGCTCGCCGGCCGGCCCCTGGACGAGTTCTGCGACCGGATCATCGGCCGGATGGCCTCCGGCAGCACCGACGACATCGCCCTGCTCGCCCTGCGCGTCCCGGCTCCCGGTGCCACCGTCCGGCCCGGTGCCGGGGCGGCTGCCGGAGTGGGTGCCGGGGCCGGCGGTCAGCCGCTGGTCAGCCGTCCTGCCCGGCGGGCCGGGCGGAGCGGAGGGGGGCACCGGCCCGGTGGAGACTGGCCAGCGCCTGCCGGTAGGAGGTGAGCAGCCCGGTCTCCAGATAGCTCACGCCCAGTTCCGCGCAGTGGCGGCGGACGAGGGGCTGGGCCCTGCGCAGGTTGGGGCTGGGCATGCTGGGGAAGAGGTGGTGCTCGATCTGGTAGTTCAGTCCGCCCAGCATGACGTCGGTGAAGCGGCCGCCGCGCACGTTGCGCGAGGTGAGCACCTGGCGGCGCAGGAAGTCCGGGCGGTCGTCGCCGGTCAGGGTGGGCATGCCCTTGTGGTTGGGGGCGAAGATGGCGCCCAGGTAGACGCCGAACAGGCACTGGTGGACGAGGAGGAAGGCGACCGCCATACCGGGCGGCAGCACCCAGAACAGCGCGGTCAGGTAGACCGCGAAGTGCCCGAACAGCAGCGCGCCCTCCAGCGCGCGGTGCTTGAGGGAGCGGTTGGCCAGTGCCCGCGCGCTGGCCACGTGCAGGTTGAAGCCCTCCATGGTGAGCAGCGGGAAGAACAGGAAGGCCTGCGCGCGGCCTATCAGCCGGGCCACCCCCCTGGCGGCACGGGCCTGCTTCTGGGACCAGACCAGCAGATCCGGGCTGACGTCGGGGTCGAGCTCCTCGTGGTTGGGGTTGGCGTGGTGCCGGGTGTGCTTGTCCTGCCACCACCCGTAGCCCATCCCGATGCAGGCCCCGGCCACCCGTCCGGCGGTCTCGCTGGGCCCGCGCAGCCGGAACACCTGGCGGTGGGCGACATCGTGCGCGACCAGGGCGACCTGGCCGAACATCAGGGCGAGGAAGGCGGCGACGGCGAGCGTCCACCAGCTCTGGCCGACGAGGGCGAAGGCGGCCCAGCCGCCGGCGTAGAGCAGGGCCACCACCGTGATCCGGACCACGTAGTAGCCGGGGCGGCGGTCCATGAGCCCGGCCTCGGAGATCTTCCTCGACAGCCGGGCGAAGTCGCTGCCGGACGGAGGCGGGGGCGGCGACGGGGGCCGGGATGCGGTGTGCGTGGTCATGCGGTGCTTCCGTTTCTGGGCTGTCGGTGGCGCTTCCGGGTGGGTCCCGGGGCCGGGGCCGGGGACGGTGGGGGCCGCGGGGGTGCGGCCCGCCCTCACAGCGCGATGTACTCGCGGATCCTGCCCCGCACCATCGGCCTGGAATCGCCGACGGCCAGGGGCATGGTGGGGAGGCGTTCGGCCAGGTCGGCGGGGGTGAGCGGGGGGCCGAGCGGCAGGGCGACCCTGCCTTCGGGGTTCTCCTGCCACTGGCCGCCCCCGACCTCGCGGACCCGGGCGACCCGGCCGTCGACGACGTAGACGACGGCCCGCAGGAGCGGGCGCCGGTCCCGGGCGACGGCGAACCACATGCGGTCCGCGTCCCGCTGGGCGGGGCTGTCCTCGCCCTGGCCGGTCTCGCCGTGGAGCCGCCCGTCCGGAGCGGTCCTCGCCGTGTGGGAGCCGCGGTAGACGACCATGGCCACCCCGGCGGCGCGTTCACGGGCCCGTACGGTCTTGGGGTCCAGGCCCAGGAGGGCGGCGGCCTGGCTGACTCCGCCCGCTCTCACCACGATCGCGCGGACCACCGTCGCGTGCTCCTCGCGGAGCTCCCGCTGGCGGGTCTCTATGGTGCGCAGCCGATCGAGGAGATCGCGCATGTCAATCCTTCATGGCATGGGCCGGAGGTCCTTACTTTCCATTTGTCCTCTATTCCGGGGCGGTTGTCAAAGGCGGGGAATGGCCTGGAGCCCTTCCGCGGGCCCGTGCGGCGGGGTGTGGCGGAGACAGGGGTGGGGAGCGGGAGCGCCTCGCACCCGCCGTGTACCCGCCGTACGGGTACCTTCCCATCGGCGTGCGGTGGCTCTCCGGACGCCCGGCGCGCACCGATGAGTTCCGCGCCGCAGGCCGGTCCACCCGGGTATGACCACAGGCATGAGTACACGGAGACCGGCCGGACCGGCCGTCGAGGAGCGGGCCGGGCAGCCGTACGTGGGGGTGCGGCGCACCGTCACCATGGACACGTTCGCCGTGGCCGGCGACCGGCTGCCGGAGATCATCGGATGGCTGGCGGAACGGGGCGCCGCACCCGCGGGGCCGCCGTTCTTCCGGTACCGCGTGATCGACATGGCGGGGGAGCTGGAGGTCGAGGCGGGGGTGCCGGTGGCCGCCCCCCAGCCGGTCGGCGGCGGAGACGGCGGTGACGGCGGCACCGCCGGCACCGGCGGCATCGGCGCCGAACTGTTCAACGGGACGCTGCCCGCCGGGCGGTACGCCGTCCTCACCCACCGCGGCCATCCCGACGAACTGATCGAGGTCACCGCCGGACTGCTGGACTGGGCCGCCGGGCGGGGCCTGGAGTGGGACATGGCGGAGACGGCCGCGGGGCAGCGGTGGGGATGCCGGCTGGAGAGCTACCTGACCGATCCGCGGGTGGAGCCCGACATGAGCCGGTGGGAGGTGGAGCTGGCCTTCCGGCTGGCCCGCTGACGGCCGCCGGCCCGGTCCGGCCCCTCCGTGCCGGGCCGTGCCGTGCCGTGCCGGACGGTTCAGCCCAGCAGCACGTCCTGGACCAGGAAGAGGTTCAGCCCGGTGATCGCCAGGGCCACGACCGTGCCCAGGGCGGTGGTGACGGGCCGGTTCACCAGGGCGCCCATGATGCTCCGCCGCGCGGTGAAGACCACCAGCGGGATCAGGGCGAAGGGGATGCCGAAGGACAGCACCACCTGGCTGAGGACCAGGGCCTGGGTGGGATCGACGCCCAGGGCGAGCACGGCCAGGGGCGGGCCCATGGTGATCAGGCGCCGCAGCGTCAGCGGGATGCGGCGGCGCAGGAAGCCGCGCATGATGATCTGCCCCGCGAAGGTGCCCACCCCCGCGGAGGCCAGCCCCGAGGCCAGCAGGGCCAGGGCGAACGCCAGCGCCGCGCCGGTGCCGAGGGTGGCGCCCAGGCCGTGGTGGAACTGCTCCAGGGTCTCGTAGGTGCCGGACCCGCCGTGGAAGGCCGCGGCGGCGACGGTGAGCATGGTCGCGTTGACCAGGCCGGCGGTGCCCAGGGCGATCAGGATGGCGGTGCGGTTGGCCCGCAGCACCGTCCGCTTGCGCTCCGGCGTCGCGCGGCCGTACCCGCGGCTGAGGGAGGAGTGCAGGTAGATCACGTGCGGCATCACGGTGGCGCCGACCATGCCGGTGGTCAGCAGGACGCTCTGGGTGTCGGCGAACCGGGGCCGCAGCCCGGTCAGCGCTCCGCTCCACGATCCCGCCCGCAGGCTCTGGTAGAGGAACCCGGCGAGGATCACCAGGAGGAAGCCACCGATCACCAGCTCGAAGCGCCGCCTGCCCTCGGGGGCGAGGGCCAGCAGCACCAGGGAGGCGGCCCCGACGATGAAAGCGGCGGGCACCAGGGGGATGCCGAACAGCAGGTACAGGGCCACCGCGCCGCCGACGAACTCGGCCAGGTCGGTCGCCATGGCGACCAGCTCGGCCTGGACCCACAGGCCCCGGCACACCGGCCGGGGGGTGTGCTCGCGGCACAGCTCCGGCAGGTCGCGGCCGGTGGCGACGCCGACCTTGCAGGCCAGGTACTGGACGAAGATCGCCACCACGTTCGCCAGGGCGATGACCCACAGCAGCAGGGGGCCGTACAGGGCGCCCGCGGACATGTTGGTGGCGAAGTTCCCCGGGTCGACGTAGGCGACCGACACCACGAACGCCGGGCCGAGCATCGCGACCACGGTCCGCGCGCCGGGGCGGGGCGACCGGTCACCGGAACCGGGGCCCGGGCCCGGGCCGGGAGCGTCCGGAAGAGGCCGCGTGGTGGACGGTGCGGCGGGGGGCGCGGTGTCCGCCGCAGCCGGTGCCGCAGCCGGTGCCGGGTCGGGGCCGGGAGTGTCCGGCGGGTCGAGCAGCGGCGCGGCGGCGGGAGGGGCGCCCCGGAGGCGGTCGCGGGGCTGGCGCGGGTCAAGCACCGGTACCGCCCCCGTTCCCGCTCCCGGTGGAGCCGCCCCGGACGGCGGGCGGCGGGGCGGTCCTCCGCCGTGTCCCGGGCCGCGGCCGTGTCCCGGGCCACCGCCGCGGGACGGGCGGCCGCAGGGCGAGCAGCCGCAGGACGACGGCGGCGAGCAGGACGGCTGCCAGCAGGCGCTCGGCCGTCCCCCCGGCGCCGGCGCCGACGGCCGCGGCCGCGGCGTACAGCGCCAGGAGCGCCGCGGTGACCGGACCCGGGGTGTGCCGGACGGCCGTCGCCGGGGCCGCCCGGTCCGCGGGATCGCGTACCGCGGAGTCGCGTGTGCCCATGATCTGTTTCGCTCTCTCCTCGCGGGCGGCCCGCGGACCCGCGGTCCGCGGGGTGGAACGGGGGCGGGCCCGTCCCGCGCGGGACGGGCCCGCCCCGCCTCACTCGTCGGGCGAGAGCGCGCCCCTGATCTTGCCCTTCAGGCCCACCTCGGTGCCCAGGGCCGGGCTCTTGGGCTCGCCGTAGGAGCCGTCGTAGGTGGCGAAGAGCTTCGGGTCGGGCGGCGGGGGCGAAGCCTTCTCGCCCAGCGGCTCGGGGTCGGAGAGCACGGTGAACTCGTGGTCACCGTCCGGGGTCGGGCCGGAGGCCCACAGCCCGGCCGCGGCGGCGTCGCCGTCGGACAGGTGCCACAGGCTCGCGGCGTGCTCGCGGTGCTCCTCGTCCGTGAGGGTGCCGGGGACGACGACGTCCTCCAGGTTGTCCTCGCGGAGCTGCTCGATGGCGGCCAGCCACAGGTTCTGGTGGTAGGTGTCCCGGGCGAGGTTGAACTTCAGCATGTCCTTCACACCGGGGTCGTCGGTCATGTTGTAGATGCGCGCGGCCTGGAGCCGGCTCTGCGCCTCGGCGGCGACGTTGGCGTAGAAGTCGGCCAGCAGGTTGCCGCTGGCCACCGCGTAACGGCCGTTCCACGGGTAGCCGTTGCTGTCCGAGGGGAGGGCCGCGCCGCCCGCGATGATCGCCTGCTGCGGGTCCATGCCGCCCATGACGGCGCCCACGGCGGGGTCGGAGACGGCGACCTTGGTGGTCTCGGTGTTGGGAGCGCCCTCCAGGAGCCGGGCGACCATGGTGGCGAGCATCTCCACATGGCCGATCTCCTCGGTGGCGATGTCCATGATCAGGTCCTTGTACTTGCCCTTGACGCGGCAGTTCCAGCCCTGGAAGAGGTACTGCATCGACACGGTCATCTCGCCGTACGCGCCGCCGACGAGTTCCTGGAGCTTGCGGGCGAGAACGGGGTCGGGCTTCTCCGGCTTGGCGTCGAACTGCAGCCGCTGGGTGTGTCGGAACATCGGTGCTCTCGCTTCCCGGCCGGGTCGGGCCCGGCCTTCGGAGGGTCGGAACGCGCTGTGTACGCAGGTCCGTTGCGCACGGAACGCCGGTGCGCTCCGTCCCTCCGGACGCTAGGGAGCGCCCGTCACCGCGCCGTCTCCGCGGAACGGGGCGAGGGATATGTCAGAACATGGCAGCAGAGAGTGTGACAAATCGCCGGACGGGAACCTCCGCGTCCGACCGATCCGGAGACCGGCCGGGCCGGCGCCCCCACCCGGAGAGCCCCCACCATGACGACTTCCTTCACCCTCACCTCCTGGCAGCCGCACCCGGACCCGGTGGACCGGGAGGTCTGGCTGACCCTGCTGGGCCGCTTCCACCTGGAGATACGTTCCCGGCGCGTGGTCCTCAGCCCGTCCGTGCAGCGGCTGTTGGCCTTCCTGGCGCTGCACCGCGAGGGGGTGGCCAGGCCGGTCGTGGCCGAGACCCTCTGGCCCGACCTGGCCGTCCGGCGCGCCGGGGCGAGCCTGCGCTCCACGCTGTGGCGGCTGTCCCGGTGCAGCGGACCGTGCGAGCTGGTCCGCCCCGGCGACGCGACCCTCTCCCTCGCCCCCCGGGTCGGCGTCGACCTGCACCTGGCGGAGCGGAGCGCGGCCCGTCTCACCGCGCCGCCCGGCGGTGGTGACGCCGGCGGTGACGCGCGGGCCGCCGGTCCGGTGCCGCGGTACACGCTCGACTGCCTCGGGGAGGACCTGTTGCCGGACTGGACCGAGGACTGGCTGCTGATCGCCCGGGAGCACTTCCGCCAGACCCGGCTGCACGCGCTGGAGGCGGTGTGCCGACGGCTGCTGCGCGCCGGCCTGCGCACCGCGGCCATGGAGGCGGCCATGGCCGCGGTGGAGGCCGAGCCGCTGCGGGAGAGCGCGCACCGCCATGTCGTCCGGGTGCACCTGGCGGAGGGCAACGCCGCCGAGGCGCTGCGGCACTACGAGTTCTTCCGGCTGCTGCTGCGCAGGGAGCTGGGGCTGGCGCCGTCCGCCGAGTTCCGGCGTCTGATGGCGCCCTGTCTGGGCCGTCCGCTGGACCGCGGTCCGGCCGTGCCCTGACGGCCCGGCGCCCGGCGCCCGGCGCCCGGCGCCCGGCGCCCGGCGCCCGGCGCCCGGCGCGCGGCGCCCGGTGTGCGGCGTACGGTGCGGGCCGGATGCCGTTCACCGGGGGCGGGTACGGTCCTGCCGACGGGAGCGCGGACGCGAGGAGGAGCGGGCGATGGGCGAATCACCGGCGGTGCCGGCCGGGGCACCGGGAGCACCGGGAGCGCCGGGCCCGCCGGACGGCCCGTCCCCCCGGCTGCGGCGGCGGCTGGGCACCGGCGACGCGGTGGTCGTCGGCCTCGGCTCCATGATCGGCGCGGGCGTCTTCGCGGCCTTCGCCCCGGCGGCCCGCGCGGCCGGCTCCGGGCTGCTGCTCGGTCTGGCGCTGGCGGCGGTGGTGGCGTACTGCAACGCCACCTCCTCGGCCCGGCTGGCCGCCCGTTACCCGGACTCCGGCGGCACCTACGTCTACGGCCGCGAGCGGCTGGGCGAGTTCTGGGGCTATCTGGCCGGCTGGGCCTTCGTGGTCGGCAAGACAGCCTCGTGCGCGGCGATGGCCCTGACGGTGGGCCTGTACGCGTGGCCCGAGCGGGCGCACGCGGTCGCGGTGGCCGCGGTGGTGGCGCTGGTCGCCGTCAACTACGCGGGGATGCGGAAGACCGCCTGGCTGACCAGGGCGATCGTGGCGGTGGTGCTGGCGGTGCTGGCCGCCGTGGTGGTCGCCTCCCTCGCCTCCGGCGCGGCGGACGCGGCCCGGCTCTCGCTGAACGCGGACGGCGCGGACGACGGCGCGGGCATGACGCCCGGCGGGGTTCTCCAGGCGGCCGGACTGCTGTTCTTCGCCTTCGCCGGTTACGCGCGCATCGCCACCCTGGGGGAGGAGGTGCGCGATCCGGAGCGCACCATTCCGCGGGCGATCCCGCTGGCGCTGGGCATCACCCTGGCCGTCTACGCCGCCGTCGCGGTGGCCGTGCTGAGCGTGCTGGGCAGCGCCGCCCTGGGCGGGGCCACCGCGCCGCTGGCCGACGCGGTGCGCGCCGCGGACGCCGACTGGCTGGTGCCGGTGGTACGGGTGGGCGCGGCGGTGGCCGCGCTCGGTTCGCTGCTGGCGCTGATCCTGGGGGTCTCCCGCACCACCCTGGCGATGGCCCGCGACCGGCACCTGCCGCCCGTGCTGGCCGCCGTCCACCCGCGCTTCGGTGTGCCGCACCGCGCCGAGCTGGCGGTCGGCGCGGTGGTGGCGGTGGTGGCGGTCACGGCGGACGTGCGCGGCGCGATCGGCTTCTCCTCCTTCGGGGTGCTCGCCTACTACGCGATCGCCAACGCCTCCGCCCGGACCCTCACCCCCGCCGAGGGCCGCCCGGCCCGGATCGTCCCCGTCGTCGGGCTGGCCGGGTGCGCGGTGCTGGCCCTGGCCCTGCCCGCGGTCTCGGTGCTCTCGGGCGCGGCGGTGCTGGCCGCCGGTGCCGCGGTGTACGGGGTGCGCCGTACGGCCGCCGCCCGGCGGCGCTGACCGCTCCGGGCCGCTCCGGCCGGCACCGCCCGGCGCCTGCCCGTACTGATCGACTCGCCGGGCCGCGGCGGGTCGGGAAGAGTGGGAGAGGTGCACGGCGATCGACGGCATGCGACGGACAGCGGCCGGGAACGGGCCCGCGCCATTCCGGGTGTCGGCCGCCCGCCGTGGCTGCTGCCGCTGGTGCTGCTGGTGGCCGGGCTGGCCGTCAACCTGGCGACGTCGCCCAGTCTGCTGCTGGGAACGGCGTTCGGTGCCGCGCCCCTGGCCGCGGCGGCGCTGTGGACGGCGCGCGGCACCCTGCTCACCGGGATCGCGGCGGTGCTGGCGTACGCCGCCGTGCTGCTGCGGGGCGGCCCCGGCTGGACGGAGGGGCTGCTGAGACTGGGCGCGGTCGTCGCCTTCGGTGTACTGGCCCTCGCCGTCAACCACGCCCTGCGCCACGGCGAGCAGCGGTTCGCCTCGGTCCGCCAGGTGGCCGAGGCGGTCCAGTTCGCCGTGCTGCCGGTGCCGCCCGGCCGGATCGACGGACTGACGCTCGCGGTGCGCTACGAGGCGGCCCACGCCTACGCCCGGATCGGCGGCGACCTGTACGGCGCGCAGCGCACCCCGTACGGGGTGCGGCTGCTGGTGGGCGACGTGTGCGGCAAGGGGCTGGACGCGGTGGCCACGGTCACCGTGGTGCTCGGCGCCTTCCGGGAGGCGGCCGAGACCGAGCCGGAGCTGGCGGCGGTCGCGGACCGGATCGACCACGCCCTCCTGCGGGAGCGGTCCCAGCGGGCCGGGCAGCCGGACTGCCTCCCGGGCGGGGACGCCGGGCGGTCCGTGGAGTTCGTCACGGCCGTGCTGGCCGAACTCCCGCCGGGGCCGGCCGGGGAGCCGGAGAGCGTGCGGATCGTCAGCCGGGGCCATCCGCCCCCGCTGCTGCTGTCCGCCGGCGGGGCCCCGGTACGGACCCTGGAACCGGACTCGTACGCGCTGCCGCTGGGGCTGGGGGACATGGCGGGCCCGGCGGCCGTGCCACCGGAGGGCCCGGACGGCGGTACGGGCCCGGTCCCCTTCCCGCCCGGCGCGCTGCTGCTGCTCCACACCGACGGGGTGACCGAGGCCCGGAACGCCGAGGGCGTCTTCTACGACCCGGTGGCCCGGCTGCGCGGCCGCCGCTTCCCCGGCCCGGGCGCCCTGCTGGACGCCCTCGTCGCGGATGTCCACGCGCACGCGGACGGCCGCACGGACGACGACATGGCGCTGCTGGCGGTCATGCGCGGCCCCGCGCCGCCCCCGTCCCCGCCCCGCTCCGGCGAACCCGGGTGACCCCGTGAATCACGTGAACCCGGTGACCCTCGGTGCCATCGGTCGCGGCGCCGACGGTCACGCTGCGTATCCCCGTCGTGCACACATCCGTACCATCTGACCGACCCTCAGGCGAGTGACTTACGTCTCTTCGATCCGCAGGGGGTGGCAACTCGCCCGATTTGGGCGGGAGATGCCCCGTTAAATCCCTGTCGAAATTACTCACCATGTGAAGGAGGGACTTGGAATCCCGGCTGCCCCTCTATTAACGTTCGATAACGCAGCGCGGTCGTCACTGCCGTCGAAAGAGGCGGCACCGTGCGCCGTCGCCGAATCCTGACCGTGCGACTCCGCCACCGCGGAGCCCGCGCCCAGGGAACCGGGGAACCACTTATTGGGGTGAATCGGGCAAGCGCGTGCACGTGCATCCGCATGTGCGAGCCCGTAGGAGACCTTCCTGCTCCGAACCCGTCAGCTAACCCGGTAGGCGAGAAGGAAGGAAAGGAGAGCGCCTCCGTGGCGTCCAGCAGCCCGGCCCCCGAGGTCTCGTACGACCCGCACAGCGGCACCTTCACCCCGTTCGGCCCGGACGGCGACGAGGAGCGGCGGGTGTGGAACCCCACCGAGGAGTCGGTCCGCCCGGTCCGCGGCCGGCACCGTGTCGTCAAGCAGCGCAACGGCATGGCGCGCAGTGGCGCGGTCCTCGGCGTCGGCATGATCGCGGCGGTCGGCGCGGGCGGCATGGCCACGGCCAAGGTGAAGTCCCCGGCCGCCATCGCCATGCCCGACCTGGACCTGGACTCCGTTCCCGGCGTCGGCGCGCTGATAGACGGTGACGACACCGGCACCGACACCGTCCCGGTCTCCGAGGAGAGCACCGCCAACCCCCTCGACCTCGACCAGGCTTCGCCGCTGGGCACCAGGGACGCCGACCAGGACGCGCCGGTCGTCACCACCGCGAGCCTGACGACGGACGCCGGCGAGGCGCTCCGGGCCCGCATCCTCCAGCAGGTCGACCAGCAGCAGACGGGCGCCACCCAGGTCGCCCTCCAGGCCGCCGCCGACCAGGCCGCGGCCACCGCCGCCGAGGAGGCCGCCGAGGCCGAGGCCGAGGCGAAGCGCAAGGCCGCCGAGGAGGCCAAGCGCAAGGCCGAGGCCGAGCGCCTGGCCAAGCTCGCCGCCAGCCACACCCTCCCGCTCTCCTCGTTCCAGCTCTCCTCCCAGTTCGGCGCCTCCGGCTCGATGTGGGCGAACAACCACACCGGCCTGGACATGGCCGCCCCGTCCGGCACCCCGGTCAAGGCGGTGCACACCGGCGAGATCGTCGAGGCGGGCTGGGCCGGCTCCTACGGCTACCGCATCATCCTCCGGCTCGACGACGGCACCGAGATCTGGTACTGCCACCTGTCCTCGATGACCAAGACCAGCGGCAAGGTGACCACCGGCGACGTGATCGGCCGCGTCGGCTCCACCGGCAACTCCTCCGGCCCGCACCTCCACCTGGAGGTCCGTCCCGGCGGCGGCGACCCGATCGACCCGCTGACCTGGCTGCGCGGCAAGGGCCTCAAGATCTGAGCCGACCGGTTCCGGAACCGCAACCGTTCCGGACCCGGCGCGGGTCCTTCCGCTCCTTCCCCTCCTCCTCCCCTCCTTTTCGACCACCCCCCACCACCAGCGCCGCCGCCTCGCACACCGCCGGTGTGCACGTCGGCCGGCCCAGGAGGGGACGAGGCGGCGGCGTACGGGCACCGCACCTGCCCACCTGCCCCGGCGGCCCTGGTGATCCACCCCCCGACACCAGGGCCGTCGGTCCTCCCCGCGCCGCGGCCCGCCGGTCCGCGCCCCCGCCCTGCCACGGCCGTCCCTGCTGTCACACCCGTCCCAACAGCCCCGGCGCCCCGGTCATTCCCGGCCCGCGGGCCGTTCGGCGGTGAACGCGAGCCGGTAGCGCCGTACGTCGCTGCGCACCAGTCCGGGGAAGTTCCGGACCCGGTGCCACTGCGGGGTGGGCGAGCCGACCCCCTCGCCCGCCGCCGCCAGGGCGTCGAGGTGGGCCCGCTCGCTGACCCACTCCGCGTAGTTGACGACGCGGGTGCCGTCGGTGGAGAGGTGGAAGTGCCCGGAGATGCCGCCGGCCGGCGGGGCGGGATCGGTGGCCAGTGCCTCGCCGACGGCGTCCACCCAGGCCCGCTGCCGCGCCTCGTCGGGACCGTCGAACGTCACGTCCACGATCACCACGCAGCCCGGCTCGGGCCGTTCCCCGTGCCCGTGCCCGCTCCCGTCCGCGTCCCCGGCCGTCCCGAAGCCGCGGTAGTACCGGGTGCGGACCAGGTCGAGCCGCTCGATGCCCGGCACCGCGCGGTCGATCTCGTCGTTGCGGTGCGCGCGCCGGTCGCGCACGAAGTCCTCGTACGCCCGCTCGTCGGCCCACTGGGAGTAGTGCAGCAGCGTCCGGCCGTCGGTCCCGGCGTACACGCTGTACGACAGCAGCCCCGGCAGCGGCCAGGGCCGCCCCGTCCAGACGGCCTCGATCGCCGCGACGGCGGCGCGCTGCCGCTCGGGCGTGCCCACGTCCCAGAAGCTGAAGAACGGGGCGCCGACACCGGGGCGGGCGGGGTCGGGGTGGGTGAGCGGCCTGGTTCCGGGCATGGCGGGATGCCTCCTCGCTGAAGCGGTGGTCCTCGTCCGTACGCGCCCACCCTCACGCCTCAAGTACGCTTGAGGTCAAGCAGGTTGATCGGCCAACGAGGACAGAACCTTTCCGCAAGGCTCCGTAGCGTGCCGGACATGGCAGCGAACAGGACAGCCGCAACCACCGACCCCCCTTCCCTCCGCCCGTTCCGCGTCGAGATCCCCGACGCCGAACTGGCCGACCTGCGTGGGCGGCTGGCCCGCACCCGCTGGCCTGCCGACTCCCCCGAGCCCGGCTGGGGCCGCGGCGTGCCCCTGCCGTACCTGCGGGAGCTGGCCGAGTACTGGCGCACCGGCTACGACTGGCGGGCCCGGGAGGCAGAGCTGAACGCCGTCCCGCAGTTCACCACCGACATCGACGGGCAGACCTTCCACTTCCTCCACCGCCGCTCGCCCGAGCCCGGCGCCCTGCCGCTGCTGCTGTGCCACGGCTGGCCCGGTTCCCCGGTGGACTTCCTGCTGATCGCCGACGCGCTGGCCGACCCCCGCGCCCACGGCGGCGACCCGGCCGACGCCTTCCACCTCGTCGCCCCGTCCATGCCCGGCTTCGGCTTCTCCACGCCGCTGTCCGGGCCGGGCTGGGGCGTGCACCGCACCGCCGCCGCCTTCGACGGGCTGATGCGCCGCCTGGGCCACGACCGGTACGGCGTCCACGCCTTCGACGTCGGCAGCGGCGTCGCCGACACCCTGCGCCGCACCGTCCCCGAACGCCTGGCCGGCGTCCACCTCGCGCTCGCCGGGAGCGACGACATGCTGGGGGTGCTCTCCGCCGGGGGAACGGTCGGCGTCCGCCCCGGCCCGGCCTTCGGGGTGGACGGCATGGGCTCGTACCAGCTCCAGTCCACCCGCCCGCAGACCCTCGGCTACGGGCTGGCCGACTCCCCGGTCGCGCAGCTCGCCTGGATCGTGGAGAAGTTCCACGAGTGGACCGACCCGGCCGCCGAACTCCCCGAGGACGCCGTCGACCGCGACCAGCTCCTGACGAAGGTGACGCTCTACTGGCTCGGCGCCCTGGGCGCCTCCACCGCCCACTTCACCTGCGAGTCCCGCCGCGAGCTGGCGGGCCTGGCCGCGGTGCCGCCCGGACCCGGCAACCCGGCCACCGCCGGTGTGCCGCTCGGTGTCGCGGAGTTCGCGGCCGACCCGGCGGTGCGTCCCCTGGTCGATCCGGACGGCGTCACCGCGCACTGGTCGAGCTTCGAGCGGGGCGGCCACTTCCCGGCGATGGAGCAGCCCGAACTGCTCACCGCCGATCTGCGCGCGTTCTTCGCCGGACTGCGGGGGTGAGCCGTACCCCGCGCCGGCGCGGCGCGGCGCGGCGCGGCGCCCCGGACCACCGGTCCGGGGCGCCGCGCCCGCGTCCGCGGCTCCTCAGGCGGGCAGCTGCTCCTCGATCGCGGCGGTGACCTCCGCCGCCTCCGGGTCGGTGCGGGGCCGGAACCGGGCGACGGGCGTACCGTCCGCCGCGACCAGGAACTTCTCGAAGTTCCACTGGACGTCCCCGGCCTGCCCCCCGGCGTCGGCCAGCTCGGTCAGCTCGGCGTAGAGGGGGTGCCGGCCGTCCCCGTTGACCTCGGCCTTCTCCAGCAGCGGGAAGGTGACGCCGTAGGTGGCGGAGCAGAAGGTGCCGATCTCCTCGGCGGTGCCGGGCTCCTGGCCCGCGAACTGGTTGCAGGGCACGCCCAGCACGGTGAAGCCGCGGTCGGCGTACTGCTTCTGCAGCCGCTCCAGGCCCTCGTACTGCGGGGTCAGCCCGCAGCGGGAGGCGACGTTGACGATCAGCAGGACCTTGCCGCGGTACTCGGCGAGGGAGGTGGGCTCGCCGGAGAGGGTGCGCAGGGGAATGTCGTAGAGGCTCATAACCCCCTGTCTAACAGAGAGCGCACCCCCCGGCCGCCGTGAATTCCCCCACCCCGGGCGGGCATTTCCCCAACTCCCCACCCCGTACCGAACGTTCTACCGATTCCCCCAGGTCAGGAACTTCTTAACAGAAGGCGTCCTGGGTAGGAAGGTTTGTGAAGGTTCCATATTCAAGCAGCTCATGACAGTGTGTCCCGTGTCATACTCACGCTGCGTTATCACTCAGCGCACCTGATCGGTCACTCTCACCGGTGGGTCCTCGCCCGGGCTCGAAGGGACGGCATGCATGCGCCTCAGGCACTGTCTGGTCAGGAAACGGTGGGAGCTTTCCTTTCCGGCAGAGCCGCAGCGGGTGGCCGAACTCCGCCGCGCCCTCCGGAAGCAGCTGACGCTCTGGGGCTTCCCCGAACACGTCGACGCGGCCCAGTTGTGCGTGAGCGAACTCGTCGCCAACGTCATCCGGCACATCGGCACCGGCACACCGGTCACCCTGGCGGTCTCGGCGAGCCGGCGGCGGCTCCGCGTCGAACTGACCGACCCGGGCGTACGGGCGCTGCCCGCCTTCCCCGGTGAGTCCGCCGAAAGGGAGTCGGGGCGCGGGCTGGTGCTGCTGGACGCCCTGGCGGACCGCTGGGGGCTCGTCCTGCGCGAGGACGCCAAGGTGGTGTGGTGCGAGCTGGCGAACGCCCCGCAGGACCACCCCGCCCAACGGCCCCACGGCGAGGCGTCCCCGCACCCGGCCGCCGGCCGCGCCCGGCCCCGGCGGAGCCTGCGCATACGGCTCGCCCTGGCCCTCGGCCTCACCGACGCCCGCACCGGCCGGCTCCACCGCCCGCGCGTCCGCCGCCGGACGGCGAAGTTCCCCACGCACTGAGGCTCCCCCGCCCGCGCTCCCCGCCCGCGCCCGCACCGGTGGCCGCGCCCCACGACGGGGGCGCGGCCACCGGCGTACCGCCTCAGCGCCTCAGCGTCCGTCGGGCTCCTTCACCGCACCGAGGAAGGCGCCCCACGCCCCGGCGCCGAACGTCAGCACCGGCCCGCCGTGCTCCTTGCTGTCCCGTATCCCGGTCCGCCCGGCCCCGAGGAACGCCGCCTCCACGCATTCCAGCCCCTGCCCACCACTGTGGGAGGACTTGAACCAGTGGACGTCATTGGTCTTCGGCTGCCGCATCACGTCTCCTCCGCTCCCGCTCGTATGTCACCGGCGAACGCCTGCCATGCATCTGCCGTGAACGTCACCAGCCCTCTACCCGGCTCCTTGCTGTCCCGCACGGCCACGCCGTCCCGGATGAGCGCGGTCTCGACGCATTCCGTCGCTCCCGCGCCGCTGTACGAGGACTTGAACCAGGAGGCCTCCGGGATCCCCGGTATGGCTGGGCGCATCACATCTCCTCACGGACGCGTTCGATCAGGTCGGCAGAGGCCGCCATGTCCAACGCTTGAGCGCGAAGGTAGTCGAACGCAAGCCGGTACCGGTCCAACTCCTCCTCCTTCTCCAGGAAGATCGATCCCACATGGATGTCCACGTACACGACATCCAGCGAGGGCTCGGCGCCACCGATGATCACGAAGCTGCCCAGGGCGGCGGAGTGCGCTCCCTTGGCGAAGGGGAGCACCTGAAGAGTGATGTTGGGAGACTTGCCCACTTCCAGCAGATGCCCGAGCTGCTCGCGCATCACCTCCGGTGATCCCACGACCCTCCGGACGACCGACTCGTCGAGCACGGCCCACAGATGAGGCGGCCGGTCCCGGGTGAGAATTTCCTGCCGCCTCATGCGCAGGTCGACGAGCCGCTCGATCTCCTCTTCCGTGAGCCGCATTTCGGAAGCGTGCTGCACGGCTTCCGTGTATCTGCGGGTCTGCAGAAGGCCGGGGACGTACAGGCAGGCGAAGTGGTCCTCGCGTACCGCCTCGTCCTCAAGGGTGAGCAGCAGGTTCATGGTCTCGGGGAGCTTGTCCGCGATCGGGTCCCACCAGCCTTGCCGCTTGGCGTCTTTGGCGAGTCTGACGGCTGCCTCCCGCTCGGCATCCGTCACTCCGTAGTGCCGGCAGAGAGCGTCCACGACGAGCCACCGCACCGGCCCCTCCTGCGTCTCGTACCGGCTGACGGTGGCCTTCGAGACTCCGACGAGCCGACCCGCCTCCTCAAGCGTCATCCCCGACTGGGCGCGGAACTTCCGCATCATCACGCCGAGTTGGCGGCGTCGGGTCGTGACCCTCGACGGCATAACGGCACCCTTCCTGATCTGCGGGCGACTGCCCGCGCGCGGTCACCCAGGCTATGAGCGGTCTAAGCCGACGCTCCGTGGAATCACTCGATCGAGTTCTGTGAGAAGTTACACGAAGAGATATCCCATGCCATACTCGCAATCAGTCAGTCACTCAGCGGAGTCGCAGGGAGCGGCAGGCGCAGGCTGAGGTGACAAGAGGGGAGTGCGTTCCGATGGACGCATACGGCATCAGGGAGCCCCGGTTGCGCTCGGTACTGCCTTTCAGGGCGGTCCCCGAGGAACTGGGCAGGCTGCGGTCGGCGGTCAGGGAGCAGTTGGGGCTCTGGGGATTGACCGACTTGTTGAACGATGCGGAACTGGTCACGGGTGAACTCGCCGCCAACGTCTACAGACACGTGGGAGAGGGAGCCACTGCGTCGCTCGTCCTGATGATGGGCGACGGTCGGCTCCGGCTCGAGGTCCACGACGAGTGCTATGCGGTCCCCACGCTGCGCCATCCCGCAGACCGCGACGAGAGCGGCCGCGGTCTGCGTCTGCTCGCGGCGGTGACCGCCGGCTGGGGGACGCTCCTCACTGCTTCCGGTAAGGCTGTGTGGTGCGAGTTCCTGCTGGGAACGGGCGAGGAGTGTCTACGGCTCCGGCGAGCGGTGAGCGCTCTGGAGACCTACGGCTGCCTTGCCGGCCGGTTGACACCGGTCGGTGTGCGCAGTCTCGCGGCGCTTGAAGGATCGGCGACAGATCTCATCACTGATCTTCTTCACTGGCTGGCAAAGCAAGGACGTGACCCGGACGATGTCCTCAACCGGGCTCGAACGAGTCATGGAGAGGAGACAGGCGTTGCGTAAGCTCGGGCATTCTGCCCTGGCTGCAACACCCCTTCGCTCTGCGGCACGATGGCTGCATGCCTGCTCCCTCCTCTGCAGATGTGTCGGCCCGGATGAGCCGCCAAGCCAACCGCGACACCAGCCCGGAGGTGGCGGTTCGCCGCCTGCTGTATGCGGCCGGTTACCGCTACCGACTGCATCGGCCGGTTCCGGGCATGCCCCGCCGGACCATCGACATCGCCTTCCCCGGCCTCAAGGTGGCGGTCTTCCTGGACGGCTGCTTCTGGCACGGCTGCCCCGAGCACGCCACCCAGCCCAAGGCGAACAAGGACTGGTGGCGCCAGAAACTGGACAAGAACGTGAGCCGCGA
This sequence comes from Streptomyces carminius, assembly GCF_002794255.1. Taxonomy (GTDB): domain Bacteria; phylum Actinomycetota; class Actinomycetes; order Streptomycetales; family Streptomycetaceae; genus Streptomyces; species Streptomyces carminius. The sequence goes on along the minus strand of NZ_PGGW01000018.1, from coordinate 45,351 downwards.
CCTGGAGACGACGGAACAGCTCACGAAAGAAGGCTGGACGGTACTGCGCTTCTGGGAGCACGAGTCACCGGACGCGGTGGTCGACCGAGTCGTCCAGGTGGTGACGGAACGCCGAGCGCGTTCCTGACGGGATCCCGTGGTCATCGACTGGCCCTGCGTGTGCGATGTCCCTTCCGAGTAGGGTCGGTGCCTGTCGAACAGGGGCAGCACACAGGGGAGAACGCGACCTTGAACTCCGCTCGCCTGACATCGCTGGAGATCTGCGCGGGAGCCGGAGGGCTGGCGATGGGGTTGGAGGCGGCCGGGTTCGACCCGGTGGCGCTGATCGAGAACAACCGACACGCGTGCGCCACTTTGAAGGCCAATCGTCTCGGGTGGCGGGTCCTGGAGATGGATCTGCTGGGCTTCGTCGCTCAGGAGCACCCGTACACGTACGACGTGGATCTGCTCTCGGCCGGGCTTCCGCGGGTCAAGTCCCTGGCCGCGGTCAGACGTGCTGAGGATCTCCACGAGAGGAAACTGCTGGAGGCGGCCGTGTGGCTGACCACCGAAGTACGGCCACGTGCGGTGCTGATCGAGAACGTTCCCGCCCTGGTGAACGACGGCGCGTTTGCCGAACTTCGAGAGTTCGTCGGGGCCGAACTGGAACACCTCGGATACGTGCTGCACTGGCGGATGCTCAACGCGTGCGACTTCGGGCTCGCACAGGACCGAAAAATGGGCCTGCTGGTCGCCATGGAAGCCGAGTCGGCGGCGCGCTTCCGATGGCCGGAACCATCGCGTGCCCCCGCCCCGACAGCGGGCGCCGTGCTGTGGAAGTCCATGGCCGCGCGTGGCTGGCGCGACGCGGTCACCTGGGCGGCCCGGGCCGACCGGCTCGCCCCCGCGATCGTCGGAGGTTCGGAGCGTCGAGGCGGTGCGGATCTGGGACCCACCGGGACCAAGAACGCATGGGCGCGGATGGGGATCAACGGTGGAGGCATAGGCGACGAGGTGCCCGACGCCGACTACCGGTGGGATCCGGACGGGGCTGTGAAGGATCTGCCGAAGCTCACTGTCGAACAGGTCGCGATCCTCCAGGGCTTCCCCCCACAGTGGATGCTGCAAGGCGGCAAGACCGCTCGGTACAGACAGTTGGGGCACGCGACCCCACCTCCCGTGGCCCAGGCACTGGGGGAACGAGTGGCAGCGGCCCTGAGCCCACTCGGAGGAGCGTCCTCATGAATCGTTCTGCGTATGTGGGCCGCCGTGGTCAGCCACTTTGAGCACAGCTATTCTGTCCGATCGGCATCGGCGACCCACCGACGGGTGAAGTGGGGCCATCGCGTTCACAACGTCCCGGTCGCTGCCCTCACCGCTCTCGAAAGCCAGGAGATCACGTGCCAGCCCACCGGATTGTGGATCTGTTCGCAGGGCCGGGGGGGTTGGATGTCGCGGCACGCTGGCTGGAGGTGCCCGCCACGGGGGTCGAGCTGGACTCGAACGCCTGTGCCACTCGGGATGCGGCCGGGCTGGCCACCAAACAGGGCGACGTGCGTGATTTCGGACCCTCGGACTTTCCCGACGCCACCGTCCTCGCGGGGGGCCCGCCCTGCCAGACCTATACCGTCGCCGGAAACGGGGACGGGCGTCGCGCTCTCCGTCAAATCATTGCCTTCGCCAGGCGTATGGCCAAAGGCAAGGCCGAGGATGTCGCAGCAGAGCTTTCCGAGGTGGCGACGGACCAACGGACCGTGCTGGTTCTCGAACCTTTGCGGTGGGCTCTGGCCGCGCTTGAGGACGGACGGCCTTATGAGGCGATCGTGTTGGAACAGGTACAGGCCGTCCTGCCGGTCTGGGAGGTGATAGGCGCCGTCCTGTACGAGAAGGGCTATTCCGTGGACTACGGCATTCTGCGTGCCGAGCAGTTCGGCGTTCCGCAGACACGGCGTCGTGCCGTCCTGATCGCCCGCCGCAGTGGCCCGGCGAATCTACCGGGAGTGACTCACCGCTGGTATCGAAAAGGTACTGGCCGTGAGGAGGGAGACCGGCGCCTGCACCCATGGGTCACCATGGGGGATGTGCTCGAACGGCCAAAGCCGTTCGAGGTGATCTCCAACTACGGCACCGGCGGGGACCCCAAGGCCCGTGGCCGACGTACGCACGACCAGCCGGCCTTCACGGTCACCGGCAAGATCAGCCGCAACCGGGTGGTGGCGCCCGGCCGGCCCGATTCGCGCTTCTCTCATGCCGAGGCGGGGCAGCTGCAGAGTTTTCCCGTGGATTATCAGTGGTGTGGCAGTGACATCGCCCAGCAGATCGGGAACGCGGTTCCTCCTGTTCTCGGAATCCATGTTCTGGTCGCCGCTCTCGGGCTTGGATTCGATTCCCGTGACAAGGCGTTGAAGAAGGCCGCTTCGCAACGCGCCACGATAATTCCCCCCGAGAATGATTCCGCAGCGTTCGTAGGAGAGTTCTCGACTGCGGAACGAGGCTTCGCGACAGAAGGAAACTGATTGATCGAGTGATCTCGTAGATCTCCTCGACCGGTGCTTCGAGTGGTTTTCTCCCTTGATCCCCTTACAGTGGGTTCGTGATTGTGCGAGTCGTGAGCCCCTCACCCCCGTCCCTGATGCTGTTGGTGACTCCGAGGCGGATCAGTCGAAAACCTCGGACTCTTCGTTGATTGACTCCTTGCCGCGCACGGGTGCGCCCGCGAAAAGCTTTTCGAACTGCTCGACCAGCACGCCCACCGAGTCGCGCGGGATCTCCCCGTCGTCGGGACCGTCCGGCAGGGATTCCGGGGAGACGGGCGGAGCCATGTCCCCCTCGCTGATCCAGTAGCGCAGTGCTTCCACATCCGGGCCCTCGTCCGGGGCGAGAACGTCATACATCAGTGTGCTGCCTGCGGCGTTGATCACGGTGGCCAGTGCGTTGACCTCGCGGCCCGTGGTGACGGCGCCCTGCTCGATGAGCCGGGTCACCGCCCGTGCGGTGGGCCGGTGGTCGATGACATCGAGCCGCAGCACCGTGTTGAGGACGTCCTGGTTGCGACACGCGGTGACGGCGGGGCGGTAGTCCTCGCCGTCGCGGAAGAGCTCGGCCGCCCACCACAGGCGCGCGAACGCCTGCTTGTAGTGCGGGCCGCAGAAGCGGTCGGCCGTGACCGCCGCCTTCTTGTCTCCTCTGCTTCTCGGAAGATGGCGCCAGACAACGTAGTCGGGGGCCACCACCAACGCGATGAAGTTCCACAGGGCGCTTTCCGCGGCCTCTGCGCGCGTCAGCCGCAGGGTGGCGTGCAGCCGCGGGGCGAGCCAGGCGTCGGCATGGGTGCGGTCGTCGGAGTGCAGTCGCATCGCGTCGTCGAAGAGCTCCCGCAGCGGTCGGGTGCTCCAGCGCGAACCGGGCTTGTCGACGGGCTCGGAGGAGCGGACGAGAGCCACCGGTGGCGGAGCCTCCTGACCGGTGAGCACACTCCGGGTGAGGTTCTTGGTCGCCACGGCGTCACGCAGCAGACCGAGACGCTCGGGGAGGTCGTCGATGTCGCGGCTCATCAGGAGGCCCTCTCGTCGGAGCGGTCGAGTACGCGGATCGCGGTGCCCAGGTTCCTGGCGACTCTCGCCCTGCGGGACGCCGCGTACTGGATGCGCGACTGGAGCTCACTCCAGCCGACGCTCTCCGCGCGCCGCGCGTGGATGTCCCACAGGGCGTCGGCGGCGGAGACGTCGGGCAGGACGTCGGGCAGCATGCCGCGCAGTACCGAGTCACGCCAACCGGAGGGCCACTGTGGGGTGCCGTCTTCGTCCGTCTCCAGATCGCTCACCGCCGCGTGGAACATCGCCGTCCAGGTGTCGGTGGCGATCTGCGCGGCGAGTACGCCGCGCACGGCCTTCTCCAACGGACTGCCGTTGGAGTCGAGGAGTTCGACAACACCCTCGAAACCGGTGTTGAGGTGCACGGTGGGCATGTCACCGGAGGTCTCGACGAGCCAGGGCGCGTCCTTGAACGGGCGGAGCCAGTCCTCCTCGCCGTCGCGGAAGTCGACCTCGTTGAAGTTGATTTCCCGCTGGCGTACCGGTGTGCGGGCGACCAGATCGACGATCCAGTCGTCCTCGGAGCTTCCGATGACGCGGCCGGCCACGCCGTCCACCGTGGCGACGACGTTCACCGACAGCTCGGCCCTGTTGCGGTAGGAGTCGCGAGCGAGCGTGATGCTGCCGTTCCAATCGCCGGCGGACGAGCGGTGCAGTCGCGTCACGGTGCGAGAGTTGGTGACCCCTTCGGTGAGTACGGCGACACAGGTGACGTCTGTCCATCGGTCCGAGGCCAGCTCGGAATCCGGGAGTTCGGCACGCAGTTCCAGCCGGGCCTCGTCCCAGGTCCGTCGCTCGGCCTGGTGGACGGCGACGACCCGTTCCTGCTGGGAGATCATCTCCAGCGGCAGTTCTCGCCCGTCCAGTTTGGCGGCGGTGACCTTGAACGTCACCTCACCGACGAGAGTCGAGTACGGCACCAGGATCCTCATGCCGCTTCCCCTCTTGCCTTCTGCAGATCGATGATCAGGCGCGCCATACCGGCAGTCACCGGATGACTCCCGACATCGGTGACGCCGTTGAAGGACGCGGTGCGTGCACCGGGACGGAAGTGGAGATGCCCGTTCTCCACATGGCAGTTCTCCCCGGCAACCAGTTCGGACCACCGAACAGTGGGCCTGCCTCCGGAGCGGACGTCGAACTTCGCCACCGGGGTCATCAGCCAGGGGTCGTCGCGTTGGGGCAGCTTCACCTCGACCTGCACCCGCCAGGCACCGGACGAGGTCAGTTCACCGTCGACGTTGCGGATCGTCGGGTGGCCGTCGGTCCGCCGGCCGGCACTGCCGCCCCCGTCGAGCCGCAGCAGCTCGCGCAGCACGGTCGGACCGCCCTGGAGCTTCTCCTCCCGACGGGCCACCAACTGCCGGACCGTGACGTTCATGTCGCGACGGAAGTCGAGGATCCGTTGGCGTGCTCCGCGGGCGTACCGGGAGGACAGCTCCTCCGTCTTGGTCCAGTCGTTGTGCTCGGGCGGCTCGGAGGTTCGCAGGAACGCCTCGGCGAGGTCGGTGTCGTCGGTGACGCTTCCCGTGGCACGACCGGCCAGGAGAACGGCCTGGAAGGGATTGGTGCCCAACGGCAGGTCCGGGACACGTCGGGTGCTGATGGTCATACGGCTACCGCGCATGCACACCAACTGGTTGGGCCTGGTGTCCTTGTCGTCGGCGGGAGTCACCAGCAGCACGGCGCGATGTTCTGTGACGGGCCCCTTCTCGCCGCGCAGCGGCGGAACGGTGAGAGGTACATGAGCGAGGGCGACCTGGTCGAGGCCGGCGAGCCGGTCGACGGTTCTCCCGTCCAGGTACGCCTTCAGAGCGCGGGAGCGTGCGGGTTCGTAGGCGTGGGGATCGACCCGCTCCTCCTTGATCAGGACCTGTCCGTTGCGCAGTGTGGTGACCGAGGCCTCCAGGAAGGCGGCGGACGACTCGCCGTAGGTCATGGCCGCCCAGAAGTTCTCCGCCAACGAGCGGACGAGCTTCTCGTGCATCTCCTGGACGGTCTCGGCGTCACCGGCCGCGTCGTGCGCACCGACGACGAGGAAGGACGTGCCCGGATCGGAACCGGTCCGGGTGAGGTGCAGCCGATCGGTGGTCTCCTCGTCCGCCCACCAGGAGCGGGCCACACCCTCGTACTCGGGTTCGCTGTCCTCCTCGCCCAACCAGGCCGGTCCGGCGAAGGCCTCACCGTCCACCTCGCGCCAGGGCAGGTCCAACCGGCCGATCACCCGGCGTTCGGTACGGCCCTCGTGGGGCTCGGAGAGGGTGCTGTTGATCAGGACGAGCCCGAGTCGGCTCGTCGCCCACAGGGTGACCTTGCCCAGGCCGTACGAACCGCTCGCGTGCCGCTTGGTCTTGTGACTGTCCAGCTGGCGCCGCACCACGGCGGCGAACCGTCCGTCCTCGTACTCGGGGCCGGTGAGGCCGGAGGCGTTGTAGTCGTCGACCCGCAGCAGAAGCAGGGTGTCCGTCTCGCGCAGTTCCCGCAGGCCCTCGGCGAGCGTCCGGCCGACCTTCTGTTCCTGGGCGGCTGCCGTCTCGTAGTGCGGCAGAAGCTCGTCCCAGTGCAGCGCCTCCAGGAACCTCCGCAGGTGTTCCCCACTCAGCTCGTGCAGGACGTACCGGACACGTACGGGCTCGGAGTCGAGGTGACGCTCGTCGAGGCTGTTCTGGGTGGCCTCACGGGCGAGCACCGAGACATCGGCGTCAAAGGCGAAGGCCGCGGCGTTCCCGAACTCACGGCCACCGTCGGCGTGGGCGGGACGGTGATACCAGACGACGGGCCTCTCGGACGGGGCATCCGAGGTACGCAGGTACACAGTTGCCTCGTCCGTGCCGAGGACCTGCGCGATAGCCCGTTTCTTCTCCTCGCGCGGCTCGGCCCGCCCGGTGATCCAGGCGGACACTCCGGCACGGGTGATGCCGAGCGCCTCGGCCAGCTCGGCCTGGGTCATGCCACGGCGCCGCAACTGGCGTGACAACCACACGCCGAAGCTGTCGGCTCGCTCGTCGTTCGCTTCCACCGGCTCCTCCTTCGCGGGTGCCAGCAGCATACAAGGTCTTTTGACAGGTGAGCTAGATGGATAATTTTGTTTGCCGACCCTGCCAGAGGACTCCTCTATGGGGATGTGAGGAGCGGACGGTGCGGACTCGTGGCCCGGTGGTTCGGGATGCTGACTCCTGTCGAGTCGCCGACTTGCCGTGACCGAACCTGCGTCTCGGTTGGGGGCCAACCGGTGTACCGGTTGGCCCCCAACCGAGACGCAGGTTCGGTGCGACTCGATTCGATGTCCTTCCGGTGTTCCAGTGCGTGACGCCTTCGTCGGGCGTTTGCTCGCGCGTCGAGCGATTGGACGGGCGGGGCCCGTCGCTGCGACCCTGTGGCGCCGACATGCGGAATCCCGCCCTCCTGTCTGTGGCGCGCGACTCCCGAAGAAAGGTGGCTCTCGACCGCCTGTCGGAGGGATGACCTGCCGCGCTCGTTCCCGTGCGACTTCCGCGCGGTGCATTTCGGAACGGAAGCGGGGTACGTGTCGCGATTGCTCGGTAGAACGAGCAATGGACCGGCTTGTCTCAAGGGTCTCGAATTTGTGTGCTAGGAATGAGAGAGGGCTTGCCTTCAGGGTGATCGGCAGGTAATCTTCGTGTGGCCGATCGGCGAGTTCACTTCGAGGAGTGCTCTCGAAGCAGGGGTATTCGTATGCCTTCATGCGGTACATGCTGAAGGTGTGGGGCGCTTCCATGTCGCCTGCAGCACGATTTTCCGGAAAACCTCGGCGGAAGGTGCTGTACTCTCATTATCGCTCAAGTTCCGAATGCTTCCTTCCGAGGATTGCGTCGAACTGAGGGGGGTGTCATCATGCCGGATGGCACGAGTTGTTTCATTGATTTCGGGGAGGGGTCATGCGTCGTCAGTACAGCGAGGACTGCAAGTTGATCATCGCGATGTTCGTTCTGGCTGGGGCGGTCGGGGTGAGGGAAGCGGCGGACGTCTGCGGGACCTCGGAGTCCTCGATCAGGCGCTGGGTGCACCTGTACTGCCACACGGCAGGGCGCACCTCGGCCAGGAGGAGGGGAACTCCCTGCACGGGAAGGCGCCCGGTGGGGGGGTCTGGTTCCCGCACGCGAAACTGTGCTTTCTGCACCTGCTACAGCCGCCGTCGATGCTGCCGCTGTGGGAAGCGCAGGTGATTCTCGGATAAAAGAGGGCAGGATCGTCGGGCAGGCAGCGGGCGCAGGCTGTGAAGGTTTTCTGCCATGGAAGCGAGAGGTGCGGCGATTGCGCGTCCCTCGCACGACAGGAAGCCGTCGGTTCCCCTGCCTCCTTTAATTCCTCACGGTCGAACTGTGGCCTGACCGAGAGGAAGTGTCTCCGTGCTGTCTCCGCCTGGGGTCAGTAGTTGGGCTGACTCCAGGCGGAGGCGTGGGTCAAGGGGGAGTTCGGAGAGATTCCGGGCCCTTGAGCATGTCCGTCGACTTGGCGAAGAAGATGGTTTCTTTTGTGTAACGCGGGGTCGTGGACAGGAAACCATGGATATATTCGAGGGCGCCCCCCACGCTGCCCTCGCTCGTTCACCAAGCACCTCGGGAGCCAGCAGCACGATGAGCAGTTCTATGTCCGAAGCCACGGACGTCATCGAGACCGTCCTCGCCCAGTCCCGCCGCATTCTCGAGGTGTACCGGGCCGATCCCGGCCATGTGCAGGAGCACGCGAACAACGAACGCCGTATCACCCAGGGGGGATACGGTGAGCGACAGATCTACGAGCTGGTGCAGAACGGGGTCGACGAGAACCAGGACTATGCCGGCGGCGGACGTATCCATGTCCTGCTCACCGACACACGCCTGTACTGCGCCAACACCGGGAACCCGGTCTCGCCCGAAGGGGCGGACACCATCCTGCGGATGGCCGTGTCCCGGAAGAGGGGCGGACAGATCGGCCGCTTCGGCGTCGGTGTGAAATCGGTGCTCAGTGTCACCGACACCCCCCGCTTCTACAGCACCTCGGGCTGTTTCGGCTTCGACAAGGCATGGTCCGCCACACGTATCCGTGAGGTCGTACCCCAGCTCTCGGACCGGGACGAGACGCCGGTGCTGCGCATGGCACAGCCGCTCGACCTGGCCGCGGACCGTGCTCAGGACCCGGTGCTGGACGAGTTGATGGGATGGGCGTCCACCACGGTCGTGCTGCCCCTGCACGTCGGCGCGGACCAGCGCCTGGGCCGGGACCTGCGCAGGTTCCCGGCACACTTCATGCTGTTCTCGCCCCATGTCGCCTCGGTCGTTCTAGAGGATCGCCGGAAGGGACATCGCCTGCAAAGGGTGCTGCGGCAGACCACGCACGACACCGAGCACCAGGTCATCGAGGAGATCGACGGGAGGCGGGAGCGCAACGAGCGGTGGGACGTCTTCCACGTCGACCACCAGCCGTCCACCGAGGCGCAGAAGACGGCCGGCGAACTGCACGAACGCCCGGTGATCAGGGTCTCCTGGGCCGTTCCCGGCAAGGGCGTCGAGGCACGGAAGAGGAGGGGGAACTTCTGGGCCTTCTTCCCCACCCACTACGACACCACGCTCACCGGCATCCTCAACGCGCCGTGGAAGACGCCCGAGGACCGGCAGAACCTGACCAAGAGCGACTTCAACGCCGATCTCGTCCAAGCGGCCGCGAAGCTGATCATTGCGTCGCTGCCACGTCTCATGGAAGCTGACGACCCCGGCTCCTACTTGAACTTGCTCACCGCGCGTGGCCGCGAGGCCTCCCAGTGGGGCGACGAGATGCTCAGCAAGGAGGTGCTGCGGGTCGCCGCCCGCGAGCCGTCGCTGCCCGATCAGCGCGGTGTCCTGCGCAAGCCCGGAGAGCTCCGCCTGCACCCCGAAGGCCTCCGGGAGAACTGGCTGAACCTGTGGGCCGAGCACCCCGGCAGCCCCGTCAACTGGTGCCACCACTCAGTGGAGAGCCGGGAGCGGCGTTCCCGTGTCCGCGACATCATGGAGATCGCCGGCGTGCGCCCGGCCTCGGTGGTCGAGTGGCTGGAAGCCCTGGTCGCGGACCGTATTCCCGCCGCTTCGGCCTTTGCCCTGCGCATTGTCGCCGACATGGAGGCTATCGGGTCCGAGCACGCCGCCGAGGCGGTCACCGCGCGTGTTCTTCTCACTGAGCGCGGTGATCTGGTGGCGCCGGCGCGCGGCAAGATCTACCGACGCAGCGCGATCGACGGCGGTGGCCTGCGGGACAACACCATTTATGTGCACCCGGACGTCGCCGCGGACGACCAGGCACGGCATGCGCTGGAGATGCTGGGCATTCCGGAGGCGGACGCCGAGGGGCGTCTCAAGGCCATTCTGGACCTCGGTTTCGACCACTACGGCAACGCGGAGTGGGAGGAGTTCTGGCAACTGACGCGGAGGGCGGGCGGAGGCCGGGCCTCGGTAGTGATCAAGTTCAAGGTTGAGGATCCCGGCCGGACCATCAAGATCCGTACGGCTGATGGTGTGTTCCGGCCGATCCGTGACGCCTTTCTCGGTGGACCGGTGGTGCCGGCCGATGGCGCCCGGGACCGTGAGCTGCTCATCGACCCCGATTTCCACCGTGTCGACGTCGCTCTGCTACGGGACCTCGGCGCCACCGACAGGCCCGTCCTCAACTACGACCCGCGTGAGGACGACTGGTTCCAGGAGTATCGCGACAAGGTGTACAAGGCGTACCTCCGGAGACTGCCGAGCACTGCACGCCGTCCCAGCTTCAAGACCGTTCATGTGGACGGAGCCAACCCCGCCGGCCCTCTGCATCTGCTGTCCAGACTGTCCAGGGAAGGTCGTGCCGCATTTGTCGAGCATCTGCCTCGGCACGGCCTGGTGGAGAACTGGACCCTGCAGGTGGGTGCCAACCGCAGCACCCAGGATCCGATGCCCTCACCCATCGTGTGGATGCTGCGCCAAGAGGGGGTGGTACCCACCTCGCTCGGTATTCGCAGGCCGCGTGAGTGTGTCAGCCCGGCACTCCGGGTCGACCGCAGACTGTTGCCCGTGGCGGAAATCGGTATGGAGACGGTCCGTGCCCTCCGCCTGACATCGGACTTCGACTCTGTGCCGGAGGCACTGTGGGCGGAACTCATCATCCGCGTGCTCGACAGCCAGGACGCCGAATTCGTCGGCAGCGCTTACGCCCTGTTGACTCGTTTCGACGTCGAGGAGATCCCGTGGCCCGAGGACACCCTCACCCGCTGTCAAGTGGGTGAGGAGTGGACGACCCGATCCGACGATGAGATCGCGGTCACTGCGGACCCCGAGCAGTACCGCATCCTTCAGCGGGAGAAGGTGCCGGCCATGCTGGTGCCCACCGCCGAGGACGCGGAACGCATGGTCGAGGAGTGGCCGTTGCGGGCGCCCTCCGAGCTGCTCCAGGAAGAACTCACCTTCGTCGCGCTGGGAACGCCGACCCAACTCACCGATCTCTACCCGCGACTGCGGCAGCGGCTCCCGCACGGCACGGACTGGCAGCTCACGCACTGCTCCGACCTGGCCAAGGTGGTGCGCACCCCGGAGGGCCGGCGGGAGGAGCCGCTCACCGAGGCCCGGGACGGCGACACCGTCCTGCTGTGCGGACCGGACGGTGCACTGGATGTGCTGTGCGCTGTCGACCGAGTGCTGGAGCTTCGGCTGGGCAGGTCCGGCTGTGAAGCCCTGCTGCGGCAGCAGGAAAAGGACAAGGAGGACGAGCGCTTCCTCAAGGTGCGCCGGGAGCCGGACCCCGCACGCAAGCTGCTGCTGGCGCTGGGGGCCGAAAGGCTGCGCGAGGAGCTTCCCCCCGGGTTGTTGATCGCCGATGAGGAACTGAACGGTGAGGCACCGGGCGACCTGCGCATCGCCCAACTCGTCATCGCCACCCATGGCGAGGAGGTGCTGCGTCAGCTCGCTCCTGCCCTGGTGAAGGAGGGCTTCGACGCACCGAAGCGGTGGGCTGGAGGGCATGCCGCACGGGCCTTCGTGAAGACCTACGGCTTTCCGGCCGAGTGGGCGGGTGACCAGGAGACGAGTCAGGCCCCACCGCCGTTCGAGACCGTGGCCGGTCCGCGCAAGCCGCTGCCGCTGCACCCGTACCAGATGCGGCTGGTCGCCAACATGTATCAGCACCTGGTTCAGGTGGACGAGAAGCGGGCGATGCTGCAGATCCCCACCGGCGCGGGCAAGACCCGTATCGCGGTGGAGGCGACCGTCCAGGCGATTGCCGACGGGGTCGTCAGGGCACCGGTTCTGTGGATCGCGCAGAGTGCGGAACTCTGCGAGCAGGCCATCGAGACGTGGAAGTTCGTCTGGTCCCAGACCGGGCCCGAACAGAGCCTGCGGATCAGCCGCATGTGGGGTGGCATGGCGGCGGAGCCGGCACCCGGTGGCCCTCAGGTCGTCGTGGCGATCGACGACACCCTCTCCCGCCACATGGCCACCGAGCAGTACGCCTGGCTGCGCGAGGCGTCCGTGGTCGTGGTCGACGAGGCACACTTCGCCGTGCCCAAGACGTACACCAGGATTCTGGACGCGCTCGGCATCGACCAGTACCGCACCGCACGGCACCTCGTCGGCCTCACCGCCACCGCGTTCCGCGGCAGCAGTGAGGAGGAGACCCGCCGGCTGGCGGCCCGGTTCGGTCACAAGCGACTGGACCATGGCGTCTTCGAGGGCGATGACCCGTATCCGCACCTTCAGGAACTCGGGGTGCTCTCCCGAGTGGAGCAGCGTGTTCTTACGGGCGGCAAGTACACCCTCACCCAGGAGCAGGTCGCACAGGTCGCGAGCAGCAACAGCATGACGCTGCCCGCCGCAGTGACCGCGCGGTTGGCGCAGGACGTCAGCCGTACGAAGCGCATCATCGAGGAAATTGAGCGGCTGCCGCAGCACTGGCCCGTTCTGGTCTTCGCCACCTCGGTCGAGCACGCCCATGTCCTGTCCGCGCTGCTCAATGAGAGCGGTATTGCCGCTGCCTCCGTGGACGCCAAGACCCCGGTCGGCATTCGCAACCGGCGGATCGACGCCTTCCGCAAGGGAAAGATCCAGGTTCTGACCAACTACAACGTGCTCACCCAGGGCTTCGATGCCCCTGCGGTCCGGGCGGTGGTCGTGGCCCGGCCCACCTTCAGCCCGAACACTTATATCCAGATGATCGGGCGCGGTCTGCGCGGTCCCCTCAACGGTGGCAAGGAGAGCTGCCTGATCCTCAACGTCAAGGACAACATCGAGAACTTCGGCAGGGACCTCGCCTACACCGAGTTCGAGTACCTGTGGGAGGGGAAAGCATGACTGCCGGCCCATACCTGGACAGCCCACCGCTGACCGAGGAACAACGCGTGATCGTGGAGCAGCCTGCAGACGCCATGGTGCTGGTCACCGCAGGCGCGGGAGCCGGGAAGACCCACACCCTGGTGCGCCGCGTCGAGAGCCTGGTATCCGACGAGGGGCTGGCCACCGGAGATATCCTGGTGCTCACCTTCTCCCGCGCCGCGGTGCGGGAACTGCGGGAGCGGCTGTCACGGCACGGCGACCGTTCCCGACACGTCAGGGTGACGACCTTCGACTCTTGGGCGTTGGAGATCCTCAACGAGGTCGCGGCGGACATCGAGTGGAAGACCCGTTCCTTCGACGAGCGCATTCGAGAAGCCACGAAGGTGGTGGCCGACGAGAACAGGGCACCGGAGTGGCTCGACGAGCTGCGTCATGTCGTGATCGACGAGGTGCAGGATCTGGTCGGTGATCGTCGCGAGCTGATCGAGGTGCTGCTGGAGTCCTACGACTGCGGCTTCACCATCGTCGGGGACCCTGCCCAGGCGATCTACGGCTACCAGGTCACCGACCCGGACGAGCGCACGATCGAGACCAACCGCTTCTTCGACTGGCTCCGTAGCTACTTCGTGGACGACCTGGTCGAGCTCTCACTCACGCGCAACTTCCGGGCGTCCACGGAGGAAGCGTGCTCGGCCCTGTCGTTCGAGAGCACGATGCGCGGGTGCCGGACTCTCGCCGACGCCGAGCGGGCACATGAGGAACTGAGACTGGAACTCGCGACGCGGATGGACTTCGGCGACATCACCGTGCCGTTCATCCGGGACTCCCTGTGCGTCACCGACATCACCACGGCCGTGCTGTGCCGCACCAACGGCGAGGCGTTGCTGATCTCCGAGTGGCTGCACGACGCGGGTATCCCGCACCAGTTGCGTCGTGCGGCCCAGGACCGTGCCGTCCCGGCTTGGCTGAACGAGCTGATGCACGCCGACCAGGGAGCACTGACCCTGGCCCGACAGCGCTTCGACGAGCTGTACCCGTCACTCCCTGCCGGCGCCGGCAGGGAGAACGATCCCGAACGGGTGTGGCGCCTGTTGTGCGCCAGTACCCGGGAGCGGGCGGGGCGCTCCGTTGATCTGTCGCGGCTGCGTGAGGCCATCTCCGCCGGTCGACTGCCGGACGAACTGACCGCCCAACCTCCACATCACCTGGTGATCTCCACCTTCCATCGAGCCAAGGGCCTGGAGTTCGATCGCGTCCTGGTGGTGGACCCCGGACAGATCACCGTGGAGAAGGATGATCTGTCCGCCGACGTGGCCGACCGCGCACGTGCGCTGTACGTGGCCATGACCCGGCCGCGCAAGGAGTTGTACCGTCTCGAACCTCCACCGGGTGCCCGACCCGTGGAGAACGGCTTTCGGCTGGTCCGCAAGGACAGGAGGACGGGGCGCTGGGCGCGCTTCGGCTACCAGTACTGGAAACGCTCGGGCCTGGAACTCCTCGGTGGCGACATTCACCCCCATCACCCGGCGGGCAGCCATCAGATCGACGGTGATCCGGTCTCGTTGCAGGAACACCTCCGCAGCCGGACTGCTCCGGGCGACTCGGTGGTGCTGGAGCGGATCGATGACGTGCATGAGGACCATGAGGAGCGACTCGGTCCCGGCTATGCGCTGACCCATGGGGAGCATGCCGTCGGCGTGGCCTCGGAGAGATTCCGTCGCGACCTCTACCGCCATATGCAGCAGTCCAGGAGCTACCAGCCTCGAAACTGGCCCCGCCGCATCACGGACCTGCGCATCGACAACGTGGAGACCATCGCCGGCGAGCGCGCCGCCGCTGTCCACGCCGGCCTCGGTGAACTCGGTGTGTGGCTCGCCCCCCGCCCGGTCGGCCTCGGGCGCTTCCACTACGACCGTACCGAGAAGGGAAAGGACTGATGGCGACGATGCCCGACATCGAGGAGCACTACCGCTTCCGTGCCGAACTGGTGGACCGGCTCAAGGCCGACCTCCTCGGACCGACCGGTGCGCGAGCCGAGTCCGCGGAGGTGCTGGACGACTGGCCCGTGACGTCCTACTCCACCGGCGTGCTCTTTCCCCGAACCGAGGACGAGGAACTCGCCCGTGAGGACGCGGACGAGAACGACTACGACGACGCGAGCTCGACACTGACCGTCGACGAGGTGCCGGACACCGGTGTCAACCTGGCGAGTATCCAGCGCCCCTCGGCGACAGGCATCACCTTCGCCGTGGACCCCTCCCGCAGCCGCACCGTACGGATCACTCCCACCGCCGCCGTGTACGACCCGGTGGACGGCCAGGGGAATCCCACCGTGCCCGCGCGGGCCGAGCGGCGCGCCGTTGAGGCGCAGGATCTCCACTGGCGACGGCGCCCGCTGGATCTGCCCGCTGTTTCGGTCGACGTCACCGAGCTTCACCAGGAACCGAAGAAGCTGGTCCCGGGTCTGGAGCTGAGGGTGCGGGTCCGTCGTCCGAGCGGCCCCCGGGGCACAGTGAGCATCACCGCGACCCTGGTGAACACCCACCTCGTCGGGAAGCAGGACATCCGCGACACTCACTGCTTCTTCCAGGTCGGCCTGCGCGTCGATGTCCCCGGCGAGGTTCCCGCCCTGGTCGAGCGCCCGACGGAGGGCGGAGTGGACGCGGAAGTCAGGCTCAACCGGCTGCTCCACCGCCACGTCCCCGCCTTCGCCACCGGCCATGGTTGCGCCGCCGACTGGAACTGGACCCCGCCCACCGTCGGCGAGTTCCCCGCGGGGACCGGATCTGCCGGGGTGTCCTCTGTTTGGACGGAGTTCGTTCCGACGTACGAGGTGCTGCTCACCGACTCCAACCCGGACATCGACGTGAGCCGGCTCGGGATGCGGACACTGGCCGAGGCGACACCGGAGCAGGTCACGACCTGGCTCGGTGATCTGGTCGAGGCATATGGACGCTGGATCGACGCACGAGAGGCAAACGTCGAGGCTCTGCGCGGCGGGCCGTACGGCAGCACCGAGTACCTTGACCTCGCCCGTGAGCAGATGCGGCTGTGCCGCGTGGCCCAGAAGCGCATGACGGCCGGCATCCGCCTGCTGGAGCGCGACGAGCGGGCGATGGAAGCCTTCCGGACGGCCAACAGAGCCATGGCGCTACAGCTCGGCCGCGGCCTGTGGATCAAGGGCGGTCGCCAGGGGCAACCCGAGCCGCAGGGCGTCTGGCGTCCCTTCCAGATCGGCTTCATGCTGCTCTGCCTGAAAGGGATCGTCGACCCGAACCACGACGACCGCGACATCGTGGACCTGCTGTGGTTCCCCACCGGTGGTGGCAAGACCGAGGCGTACCTCGGCCTGATCGCCTTCACGGTGTTCCACCGTCGCCTCCGTCTCGGTGAGGCGGGCGGCGGCGTCACCGTCTTCATGCGCTACACCCTCCGACTGCTCACCCTGCAGCAGTTCGAGCGCGCCGCCCGACTGATGTGTGCCATGGACCGTGTCCGCGCCGAGGACCCCGACCGCTTGGGCCACGAGCCGATCTCCGTCGGCATGTGGGTGGGACGGGCGGCCACTCCGAACAACCTGGAAGAGGCCAAGACCGCGCTGCGGAAAATGAACAAGGGCGAGACGTTGCAGGAGCAGAACCCGGTGCAGCTCCGGGACTGCCCCTGGTGCGGTACAGCCTTGCGGGCGGGGGACTACACGGTCGACGTGGACCGCGATCACATGTCGATCGACTGCCCGGGCAGGGGCTGCGACTACGGCGACGGGTTGCCGGTGCATGTGGTGGACACCGAGCTCTACCGAGTACGCCCCACACTGGTCATCGCCACGGTCGACAAGTTCGCGCGGGTGGCATGGCGTGAGGACGTGGCCGCCCTGTTCAATCGGGTGACCAAGGCGCCCAAGGGCACACCGCCGCCCGAGCTGATCGTCCAGGACGAACTGCACCTCATCTCCGGACCGCTCGGCACGCTCACCGGCCTGTACGAGGCGGCGGTCGACATCGCTGCGGACCGTCCGAAGGTCATCGCGTCCACGGCGACCATCCGCCGGGCGATGCATCAGGGCAGAGCCCTCTTCGACCGGGAGGTCGCGCAGTTCCCACCGGCGGGCCTCGATGCCCGCGATTCGTGGTTCGCAGTCCAGGCCTCTGCCGAGCGCAAGGCGTCACGCCGCTACGTCGGGCTGCTCGCCCCGGGAATCTCCCAGGCGACCCTGTTGATCCGCGCCTATGCCTCGCTCCTGCACCACGCGAGCAGGATCGACGGCGATGACGCGGTCCGTGACGCCTACTGGACCCTGGTCGGTTACTTCAACAGTCTCCGTCTGCTCGCGGCAGCCGAACTGCAGGTGCACGCCGACGTCAACGAGCGACTGAAGAACCATGCCCGGCGGGACGGCGACGTGGCCCCTCGTGAGGTCGTCCCGAAGGAACTGACGAGCCGTGTTCCCTCCAGCGAGATCCCCGACCGGCTCGGGGAACTGGGACGCACTCTCGCCTCCGGTGCCGCAGTGGACGTCGTGCTCGCCACCAACATGATCTCGGTGGGCGTGGACATCGATCGGCTCGGCCTGATGGCTGTGCTGGGGCAGCCGCAGACGACAGCCGAGTACATCCAGGCCACCAGCCGAGTGGGACGGCAACACCCCGGACTGGTGGTCACCCTGTTCAACTCCGCCCGCTCCCGCGACCTGTCGCACTACGAGGACTTCGTCCCGTATCACTCGGCCCTCTACAAGCAAGTGGAGTCGACCAGCGTCACCCCGTACTCCGCCCGCGCCCGCGATCGGGCCCTGCACGCGGTCTTCGTCGGGCTGGCCCGTCTGATGCTGCCGATCGCCCGCCCCAACAAGGCCGCGGCCAATGTGCATGCCTTCGAGCGGGATCTGCACGATCTGCGCACCGCCCTTGTCACCCGGGTACGCGGCATTGAGAAGGAAGAGGCAGACGCCACCGACGCGGAGTTGGAGGCGTTCATCGACGACTGGAACCGGCTCGCGGAGGAGAACGGCGGACTGCTGTACGAGGCACCGTACTCGTACAGCCCGAACCCGGACCGCCACCCCGACACCGCACTGCTCCGCACTCACGCCGACCTCGACCTGGAAGAGGCGTATCCCACGCTGTGGAGCCTCCGCGACGTCGATGTCGAGTCCGACCTGTACCTGGAGAGCTGAGATGGCACGTCGATCCACGGCCGGTGGTGCCGGCAACGCGGCGCGGCAGGAGAAGGTCCGCAAGTCGCCGTTGGGCGCGGTCCGACGCGCTCAGCAGATCACTACGTACGGTGTCGGGGCGATGATCGCCATTGGCGACCAGTCGTTCATCGTCAGCGGTTTGGACACCTGGGGCACTCGGGCCGACGACATCCTGTTTGAGCCGCGCCTGCAGGAGTGCTTGAAGGTGAACGGCTTCCGACTGCCGCCCGCCGCCCCGGCCCCGAGCGGCAACGGTGTGAAGGTGCGTCGCTTCCCGGAGACGTACTCCTGCCCCAAGTGCTCCGCCCTGAAAAGGTTCCGGGACTTCGGCGGCCGGCGCAACGACAACAACTGCGGTGACTGCGAGGTTCCCCTCGTACCCTCTCGCTTCGTCGTCGCCTGCGCCCATGGCCACCTGGACGAGTTCCCGTACTGGCAGTGGCTGCACGCCCGGCGTGGCGATGAGCGCAGGGCTCGCCGCGGCTGTGATCCGGCGAAAGCCCGGTTGTCCCTCCACAGTGAGGGGCGCACAGCCAGCCTGCGGGGCATCGTGGTCACATGCGACTGCGGCGAGAGCGGATCGCTGGAGGGTGCCTTCGGCCGGGATGCCATGGCCGCGTTGGGGATCACCTGCCGGGGGGGTCGTCCCTGGTTCGGCCGGGGTGCGCGTGAGGCCAACTGCACCAGCCCTCTCCGCGTACTGCAGCGTGGTTCTTCCGCCGCATGGTTCCCCAACGTCGCCTCCGCACTGTCCATCCCGCCCTGGCACCGCAAACTGATGCAGCTCGTGAACCAGAGCAGGAAACATCTGGTCGGCAAGAGCGACGAACGCATCGGTGAGTACGCGCAAGATGAGGGGTGGCTCGACCGCTACAGCGAGGAGGAGGTGATTCAGACCGTCCGGACGTTGGAGAGCGCGGGCGAGCAGCCGCAGGAGGAACCCGAGGACGAAACCGCTTTCGAGGCCGCGAGCAGGATCCGGCAGGAGGAGTACCGGCAGCTACGCAGGGAGACCCCGGAGCACCCGGACAACCAGCACTTCGTCTGCCTCCCTCCGAAGAACGCCGGAAAGGTGGAAGTGCCTGGAATTGACCAGGTCATGCTCGTCAAACGCCTCCGCGAGGTGCGGGCGCTCCACAGCTTCACCCGTATCGAGCCCCTCATGCGCGTCAAGGAGGACCGGGAACGCGCGGTCGACCTCGCGCTGAACAAGGAGGAAGTCAACTGGCTTCCCGCCATCGAGGTCATCGGAGAAGGGGTTTTCCTCTCCCTGGACCCGGAAAAACTGGCGACGTGGGAGGCACTCACCGGCCCCGACTCCCCGGAAGCCCGTGCGCAGCGGTTGCGCCGGAACCATGAGAGCCATCTCCGCAGACGGGTGAAGGACCGCAAGGTTCCGGTGGATTCCTCGCTGACCTCGCGTTTCGTCCTTCTTCACACCCTGGCACACGCTCTGATCAACGAGTGGAGCCTGGACTGCGGTTACCCCGCCTCCGCGATTCGTGAGCGCCTCTACGTCAACGAGGACATGGCCGGTGTGCTTCTCTACACCGCCACCAGCGACTCGGCGGGAAGTCTCGGTGGCATCGTCGCCCAGGGCGAACCACAGAGCCTGGCTGATTCACTGAAGTCGGCGCTCGAACGGATTTCGTGGTGCTCCGCCGATCCGCTGTGCATGGAGTCCGACGCCAGTGGTGTGAACAGCCTCAACCTCGCGGCCTGCCACGCGTGCGTTCTGCTGCCCGAGACGAGCTGCGAGATGAACAACATCTTCCTCGACCGTGCCCTGCTGGTCGGTACCCCCGACGACAAGGTGCCCGGTTTCTTCTCCTGACCGGACACCACACCGGCGTCAGCGCTGATACGCCTGGCCCCCGGCCCCGTGGGCTCCACGGGGCCGGACGGCGGCCCGGGCCGCCGAGGCGGTCGGGGGGCTCGCCACCGGGCGGCGGTGCCAGAGGGTGTGGAGCAGGGCGCGTTCGTGGTCGGGGAAGCCCGGGGGCGGGGCGCCGCGCTCCGCGCGGGCGCGGAGCAGCGCCAGGGACGTGGCCGCGCGGTGGTACTCGGCCACCGCGCGGGCGGCCCGCCGGCCGCCGCCGCGGCGGGCGAGGTCGCGGGCCAGGGCGCGGGCGCGCAGGCAGCCCAGGGCGTGCGGCTCGGGATCGGCGAGCCACCCGGCCGCCGCGTACCGCGGCAGCGTGGCCCGTACGGTGCGCAGCACGCGCCGCCGTGCCCACAGCGCCACCGCGGCCACCACCCCCAGCACCGGCGCCATGAAGGCGCCGTAGACCGTGAGGAAGACGTCCATGTCCCGGGACGCCGCGCCGTTCCACACCGCGTGCAGCAGGACGGCCGCCACCAGCCCCAGCAGCGGCAGCGCCGTGCGCAGTACGCGCCGGTGCCGGGCGGCCAGGGCCGCCGCGCCGAAGCCCAGCCCCACCAGCACCGTGAACAGCGGGTGCGCCAGCGGCCCCAGCACCACCCGCTGGACGAAGGTGTCCAGCGTCGTCGACTCCAGGCCCGTCTGCCCGAACGCCAGGTCCTCGCCGAAGGCCCGCCCCAGGTAGAGGATGTTCTCGGTGAAGGCGAAGCCGGTGGCGGTGATCCCCGCCGTGACGACGCCGGAGAGGAGCCCGCCGAAGTCCCGCGGCCGGTGCAGGTACAGCAGCAGCACCGCGCCCGCCTTCGCCGTCTCCTCCACCACGGGCGCGACGACGGTGGTGCCGAGGGTGTCGGCCCGGTCCGGGGCGCGGGGCAGGACGGAGGAGGCCAGCCACTCGGTCGCGAAGCCGTTCACGGTGATCGCCACCAGGGTGGCCGCGCAGGCGCCCCAGCCGAAGGCGAAGAGCAGGTTGCGCAGCGGGGTGGGCGCGGCCCGGTCCAGCCAGCGGAAGCCGGCCAGCAGCAGCGGTACGGGCACCAGGGCCAGGCTCAGCCCGACGAGGAAGCCGTGGGAGCCGGTCTGCTCGTGGACGAGCGCGAGGATCACCGCCCCGCACAGCCCCAGCAGCACGGTGAGGGCCGCGGCGGGCAGGACGCGGCGCGCGGCGGCGCCGCGCCGCGCTCCGTCCGCCGTCGTCGTTGCCGCCGGGAGCTCATGGTGCACCCGACGAGGATGAGCCCACCCGGGGGCGGATTGCCAGACTCCACTCCGGATCGGATGAGTATCGGCCGGGTATCGACCGGGGGCTGCGCCGTGTCTCCGGTGGCCTCCGGCGTTCTTTGGTGGTCCGGCGGGGGAGTGGGGGCCCGGCCCGGCGCCATGGCGACCTGCCCGCCCCGGGAGAAGCCGGTGGCGTACACCTCGCCGGTCAGCTGCCTGCCGAGCCGCCGCGCGGCGGAGCGGGCGGCGCGCAGCGCGTCCAGGGCGGCGGAGACGGCGGAGCGGGTGTCCAGGTACGGGTGGTGGCCCGGGCCCCTGTGGGGGTAGGGGCCGCCACGCCTTGCCGGGAAGGCGGTCCCCCCTCGGCGGCGCGGGTCAGGGCTGCGATCCGGATTCCGCCGCGGACGCCCCCTCCGGTGCCGTGCCCTCCGTGACGCCCAGGTTCTGGGTCCCTATGACGGACAGCAGTTCCAGTTGCTCGGCTCCCGGGCTTCCGGGCGGGGCGGTGAACCACAGCAGGCGTTGGCGTCCGTCTTCGCTGAGGAGGTTGTGGCAGTCGAGTTCGATGACGCCGAGCGTGGGGTGGATGATCTTCTTGTGGTCCATGCGGCGCACCGCGACGTCGTGGGTGTCCCAGAGGGCTGCGAACTCCTGGCTGCGGTGGCGTAGCACGGCGATCATCTTCGTGACCTCCGCGTCCCGGCCGCGCCTGGCGGCCGCTGCTTGGAGGTCGGCCACGAACACCCGGGAGTGGTGCGGGTGGTCCTCGGACGGGTACCTCTCGCGCGCCTGCGGGTCGGTGAACCAGCGGTACACGAAGCTCCCCGCCGGGCCGCGGTGTGCCGGGGACTTGCCGAGCAGGGTCAGGGCCAGGTCGTTTTCCACCAGGGTTTCGTGCAGGTCGGTGATGACGCGCGCGGGGGTGTTGGACAGCCGGTCCAGGAGTCCGAGGAGCGCGGGCTGCACGTGTGCCGACGGTCCGTGTACTGACGGGGGGACCGGCCGTTCGGCCAGGTGAAACAGGTGGTCGCGCTCGTCGCCGTTCAGGCGCAGGGCTCGGGCGAGGGCGGCCAGGGTCTGGGCCGAAGGCTGCACGCCGTTCTTCGCGCTGCCGCGTTCCAGCTCGGTGTAGTAGTCGGCTGACAGCCCTGCCAGCTGGGCGACTTCCTCGCGGCGCAGCCCGGGGACGCGCCGGCGCGGGCCTTGGGGGAGACCGACCTCGGCGGGGCGGATGCGGTCGCGGCGTGTCCTGAGGAAGGCGCCGAGTTCTGGAAGGTTCACCCCTTCATGGTCGCGCGCGCGCCGAGCCGTAGCCAGAGGGTGGCATCCCCTGGGTAATCGCAGCCCTGGCTAGGGGTGGGGGACCGGCCGATCGTGGATGACGCAGCAGGGCGACGGCGAGACCGCGGCCCGACCCGCATCCACCACAGGAGTCAGTTATGCCCATCTCCACTTCCCTCGACGGGACCGCTGCCCCGGCTCAGCCCTCCGCCTCACCCCGTGTCGCGATCGTCACCGGTGGCTCGCGCGGCATCGGCCGCCGGACCGTCGGCCGGCTGGCCGCCGACGGGTACGCCGTCGTGGTCGGCTACGCCGGCAACCGGGACGAGGCCGAAGCCGCCGCGAAGGAGGCCGTCACCGGCGGTGGCCGGGCGATCGCGGTGCGTGCCGACGTCGCCGACGAACACGCCGTCGCGGCCCTGTTCGACGCGGCCGAAGCAGAGTTCGGCGGTGTCGACGTCGTCGTGCACGCGGCCGGGCGGGCACACATGGCGCCGATCGCCCAGCTGGACCTGGCCGTCCTGGACGACCTGCACCGTACCAACATCCGCGGCACGTTCGTCGTCGTCCAGCAGGCCGCCCGTCGGGTGCGCCCCGGCGGCGCGATCGTGACGTTCTCCACGTCCGTGGTGGGGCTGGCCTTCCCGGGCTACGGCGCGTACTCCGCCAGCAAGGGCGCGGTCGAGGCGCTGACGATGATCCTGGCCCGGGAGCTGCGGGGCCGGGACGTCACCGCCAACGCCGTCGCGCCCGGCCCCACGGCCACCGACCTTTTTTTGGACGGCAAGGACGAGGAGACCATCGCCCGCCTGGCCGCCCAGCCCCCGCTGGAGCGACTCGGTACCCCGGCCGACATCGCCGAGGTCGTCGCGTTCCTGGCCTCCCCGGTCGGCCACTGGATCAACGGACAGGTCGTCCGCGCCAACGGCGGAATCATCTGAACCGCCCGCCCAGCGTCGCTGAAGCCGTCGCGCGACTGGTCGCGATGAAGCACGGCACCCGGCCCCTGCGCACCCACACAGACCCCAGCCGGGACGGCAGCGAAGTCGTCTCCGCGGTCGCCGACCGCCTCCGCACCGACTTCTTCCGCCGCATCGGACTGGACCGCCTGCTCACCGCAGGCAGCTCCCTGTAACACCCCACTGAGAGAAGGAACAACCAGCCATGCCTTTCGCGAACTTCAAGGTCCCCGAGAAGACCCTCACCCCGAAGCAGAAGGAGGAGATCGTCACCCGCACCACCGAGCTGTACGTCGAGATCTACGGCGAGCGCGCCCGCAACAACACCATGGTTCTGGTCGAAGAGGTCGCCGACGGCGGCTGGGGCATCTCCGGCAACGTGCTGACCCTCGCCATGCTCGGCGAGGCGACACCGACCGACACCAGCGACGCCTGACCGCACCGGCCGTCATTCGGCCAAGACAGCACCTTGGAACCGAGGGCCGCCGGGTCGAGCGTCCGCCACACGGCCTCGTTCGTCCGGGGGTCGGTGAAGATCAGCGAAGCCCTCATCGTGTCCCCGTACTCGATCGGTCGGCGGTGTCCGCCGGGGTGCGGGGACGGGGGCACGGCAGCGGTCAGTCCCAGGCCGAGCCGATTGTCCATGTCCAGGCGGAAGGTGCCGTACGGGTTGACGTTGGACCAGAACAGCGCGGTCAGGCCGCGCCGGTCCTCGTCGCTCAGATTCTTTGCCCAGACCGGCTCGGCCAGGACCTGCTGCATCAGTTCCGGGTGTTCCGGGTGCCGGGACGCGGCGGAAGAGCAGGTCGCGGACGACGTGCCCCTTCGCCAGGCCCTGCCGCTCGAAGCGGGTCGGCGGCCGGAAGTCCGGCCGGGGCGCGTAGCCGCCGCCCGGCTCCGTGTTCTCCAGCTCCGGGCAGCCGGACAGCACCTGAAGCATCCGCTCCGCGTACGGCTCCCAGTCGGTGGCGCAGTGCAGCAGCCCGCCCGGCCGCAGCCGGGAGGCGGCCAGCGACACGAACTCCGGCTGGACGATGCGCCGCTTGTGGTGCCGCTTCTTGGGCCACGGGTCGGGGAAGAAGACGCGGATCCCGGCGAGGACGCCCGGGCCGAGCATCTCGCGCAGCAGGATGATCGCGTCCCCGTTGGCGACCCGGACGTTCGTCAGCCCGTCCCGCTCCGCCAGCGCCAGCAGATTGCCCTGCCCCGGGGTGTGGACGTCGGCGGCGAGGATGCCGGTGCCCGGATCGGCGGCGGCCATCGCGGCGGTGGCCTCGCCCATCCCGAAGCCGATCTCCAGCACGACCGGGGCGCCCGGCGGGAGGGTGTCGAAGAGCTCGTCCAGGTCCAGCCGGCGGTCGCCGTCGATCTCCACGCCCCACTGCGGCCACAGCTTCAGCAGGGCCTTGCGCTGGTTGACGGTGACCCGGCTGCGGCGCGGCTGGAAGCTGCGGATGCGGCGCTCGTGGCGGTCCCCGGCGGGGTCGGCGGCGGGGCCGTCGCCGTCGGGGAACATCCGCCCGCGGCGCGGGGCGGGCACCGGCCCGGGCGCGGCGGTCTCTGCGGTGGTGTCCGCAGCGGTGTCTGCGGTGGTCTCTGGTGCTTTCTCGGACACAGTGGCTACGAGTCTACGGCCGCCCGCCCGCCGGGACGGGCGGGCGGGCGGCCGTACGCCGTGGGCGGCGGGACGGTCAGCGGACCGGGCGGCCGTGCCCCGGGGCGTCCAGGCGGGCGAACCAGCGCGCGTTGTGCCCGATCGCCGCCCGGTACGTGGCGCCGTGCCCGGCGTCGCCGTGGTTCACGACCCTGGCGCGCACCCCGCGCTCGGCCAGCTCCCGTACGCAGCTCACGGTGTTGCCGACGGGCACGTCGCGGTCGCCGTCGGAGGTGTGGAGCTTCACCGGTACGCGCGGCGCCCACTCGCAGACGCCGTCGTTGAGCCGGAGCACCTCCGCGAGGGTGCCGGTGGGGTGCCGCACCCGCTCGTACCACTCGTCGGTCAGCAGCTCCGCCACCGTGGCGGGGAGCTGCCCGACGATCTCCCGGTCCTGGTGGTCGTTGTCGAAGAGCTCCTCGACGCGGCCGGCGTACGGCTCGCGGAAGACCTCGCGCGGATCGGCGTAGAGCGGGTGCAGCCGGTTCTGGGCGACGAGGAAGTAGGTGAGGTAGAACACCCCGGACCGGCCGTCGATCCGCCCGTCGAAGAGCGCGGGCAGCTCCTCGCCCAGCAGGTCGTACGGCCCGGCGACGGGGGCCAGCGCCCGCAGCCGCCAGTGCCGGTCCGCGCCCCGGGACAGCTCCTCGCCCAGCGCCATGGCGACCTGGCCGCCCTGCGAGAAGCCGGTGACGTACACCTCGCCGGTCAGGTGCCTGCCGTGCCGGGCGGCGGCGGGCCGGGCGGCGCGCAGCGCGTCCAGGGAGGCGGAGACGGAGGAGCGGTTGTCCACGTACGGGTGGGTGCCCGGGCCGGTGCCCAGGCCCAGGTAGTCGGGGGCGACGGCGGCCCGGCCGCCGGAGGCGTACAGCAGGGCGCCCAGGACGGAGACGTTCTCGCCGGTGGAGGGCGCGTTGTCGCGGTGGGCGGTGGTGCCGTGGAGTTCGGCGACGGTGGCCAGGTGTGCGCCGCCGCCGTCGGGCAGGGCGAGGAGGGCGGAGGCGGTCGTCGGGGCGCCGTCCGGGGTGATGGTGGCGTAGGTGACGCGGTGGGTGGTGACGCCGTGGCGTACGGCGGCGGCGTCCGCGCCGTTGGCCGCGACGAACTCGCTCAGCTCCGCGGCGGTCCACTCGGCCAGGGGCGTGACGGACAGCAGCGCGCCCCGGGGGTGGTCCGCGGCGGTGTGCGGCGCGGCGGCCCGCGGTGCGGTGTTCTGCGGGGGCGCGGCGGGGGAGGCCGCCAGGGCGGGGGCGGCGGACAGGGACAGCAGGAGCGCGGTGGCGGCGGCCACCGCGCCGCGGCGTGGATGGCGTACGCGCCGGATGCGCGCGGTCGGCCGGGGCGGGACGGTGGCGTCGGCTCGCTCGTCGGTTTCCGTCATGGGGGTGATCCTCGGACGGAATCCGGCATTCCGGAACAGGGCCTTCACCAGGGCCCGGGTGGGGCTGTCCCCACCCGGGCCCCGGCGGACGGCGACGGGGGACGGGGGACGGTCAGACCTTGCGCCAGCCCGGCACCCAGGCGCCGTCGGTGACCGTGTAGTCCCCGAACAGCGCCGGGGCCTCGCGCCGCATCAGCTCGCCCACCTTGGCGAAGACCAGCCGGATCTCCTCCTCGGCGCCCGGCGCGGTGCGGTTCTCGATGACGTGCCGCAGGGTGCGGACGTTCGCCGTCCACACCAGGCCCGTCGCCACGCCCTCGGGGGCGAAGCGGCGCATGAAGGAGGTCTTCGCCTTCTTCTCGGAGAACTTCACGCCCTCCTCGTCCAGTCCGAAGTGCCCGGCCATCCAGCCCTGGAACTCCTCCATCCGGCCCAGCAGGTCGGTGGCGCGCTCCATCAGCTCCTCGTCCTGGCGGGCCCACTCCGGGAACCAGAAGGGCAGGTCGTCCAGGCGGACGAAGCGCAGCGACTCCTGCGAGACGGCCGTACCGGCGCGGTGCCGCACGAGCTCGTGGGTGGCCACCCGGCTCACGTTGTGCAGCACGAAGGAGAAGCTGAGGTGCTCCAGCACCGAGCCGTGCGCGGAGGCCAGGATGTTGGACAGGTACTTGTCCTGCTCGGTGCGGATGCGGGTGACGTTCGGGTTCAGGCCCGGCTCCCAGGAGCGGTAGCAGATGCGGCCGGCGAACTCGGCGAGGTTCTGCGCGTCGTCCAGGTCGCCGCGGTCCAGGCGCTCCAGCCAGCTCTCGCCGCCGACCTCGGCCAGGTAGGCCGCGACCTCGCCGTAGTCGAGGCTGGGGCGGGCGATCAGGCGGATCTCGGGTTCGACGGGGCGCAAGACGGTCTCCGTTGGGGTCGGGAGTGTGCGGGTCAGTGTCCCATTTCGTCCTGCCCGGGGGACAGCCGGGCGCCGGTTGCCGGGTTCGCCCGCGCTTCCACGAGGGTTCCACCGGCGGAGCGGTCGGCCGGCGGCGGACCACGCGGACCGCGCCGTCCGGCTCCTTCATTGCCGATCGGCGACAGGAAGGCGCCGGGAATTGACGATCCGCGCCGAGGGCCCCGACCGGAGCGCCGCACGGTCCGCCGCCCAGCCACCATGGCGTTGTCAACGACCGACCAAGCCGGTCGCGGGGCACGGCACGACGGCCGTCGCCGGCGACCGAGAACGCGGAGAGCACACGTATGCGCATACGGCGAAGGACAGCGGCACTCACCACCGGAACGGCTCTCGCGGCCGGGGCGCTGCTCGCCACCGTCGCGGCCCCCGCCCAGGCGTACAACCCCAACCCGGCCGCGTATGTCAACGTGGTCCCGACGGACAACTGCCCCTGCACCTACGGGGACCTGATCGACGGGACCTACTTCCAGAAGGACGCGGGCGGCAAGGGCGTCAAGATCCTGGCGACGTCGCCGAACTCCTCCTCCGACATCCTGGGCAAGGTCGAGTTCCACCCCCTGGGCGAGAAGCTCTGGATCTACGACACGAAGAACGACGGGGACGCCCTCTACGCCACCGTGGAGTACTACTCCGGCGGCAACAAGATCACCAAGGGGCCCTACAAGGCTCCGGGCACCGCGAAGAGGATCGACATCCGCACCGTCGACCTGAACATCGCCGAGGGCGCGGGCGTGGTGGTCAGGCTGTACGACGGCAACGGCACGGACCTGGTCCGGGCCGTCTACTCGGGCCGCGCCTGACCTCCGGCCGACGCCTGCCCGGGCCGGGCCCGGCGGCCCGGCCCGGGCAGGCGCTCGTCCCCCTTCCGCGACAGGGCCCCGCCGCGGGCCGTGCCCCGCCTCCCGGTGTCCGGCCGCGGGGCGAACGCCCGACGCCGGTAGTCGCCCGGCGGGGCACCGTAGGCGGCACGGAAGGCCCTGCTGAAGTGAGCCGGGGACGTGAAGCCCCAGTCGGCGGCGACGGCATGGACGGGGACCGCCCGCCGGGCCGGGTCGGTGAGGGCCCGGCGGGCGGCCTCCAGGCGGCCGGCGCGGATCAGGCCCGCCACCGTCTCCTCCTCGGCCTCGAAGAGGCGGTGGAGCTGGCGGGTGGAGAGGTGGTGGGCGGCGGCGACGGTGACCGGGGACAGCCCGGGGTCACGCAGGTTCTGCCGGACGTACTCACGGACGCGGAGCACCAGGGTGCGGTCGCGGGTCCCGGCCGGAAGCCCGGCCGTGGTCTCGGACTCCTGGGCCAGCATCCCGGCCACCAGATCGGCCAGCAGGGCGTTCAGGCGCGGGACGTCCGAGGGGCGGTAGCCGGGCTCCCCGCCGACGAGCTGGACCAGGGTCTGCGCGAGCAGCAGACCGAAACCGCGCCGCCCGGAGATCTGCCGCCCGAGCAGCCGGTCGACGTGCGGGCGGAGGAGCGGCGACAGCGGTACCAGTGGTTTGGGGATCTCCATGCCGATGCCCACGACCGGCGAGCCGCCGGGCGGTGACCACACCTCGCACGGCCGCGAGGTGTCGATCAGGTAGATGTCACGGCCGTGGCTCGCGTCGCTGTTGCCCGCCTGCGCGGTGGCCAGGGTCCCGCTGCCGGGCAGGACCAGGGTGAGGTGGTACAGCTCCGGGTCGGAGCTCCGTATGTCCCGGGGGCCTCGCCGGTAGCGGCACGGCTGGACGGTGCTCGCCCACACGGACAGCCGGCCGAGGTGCAGCAGACGCTGGGAGGCCGCGAAGTCGGCGAGGCGGTGGCTGGTGACCTCCATCGGCGCGACGGTGCGGCGCATGCACTCCCGCCAGGCGTCGAACCGCTCCGCCCGCCCCAGGTCCTCGGTCCGGAACACCGTCTCGGTCAGCACGGACGTCAGGCCCCCTCCACGATCCCGCCCCCGGTCTGTCCTGCTGTCTCGGCCATGATCGGCCGGCGGCCCCAGGCTCGCAGCTCACCCGCCGTCCCGGCAAGCAGCGGCGCCCCGACGGGGCATCCCGGGGAGCCGCAGACACTGACCTGGGGGTTTCCGCGGGGGAAGGGGGACGGCGCGGTACCCGCGGCCGGGAGACCCGGCACCGGCGGCCGGAGCGCGGGCGTGGGCGGAACCGCCCGGGGCCGGGGGCCGGGTCAGCGCACCGCCGCGTCCAGCTCCGCCAGGGCCCGGCGCGCCACCTCGCGGCCGATCGGCAGGGCGGCCGTCGCCGCCGGGGACGGGGCGTTGAGGACATGGACGGTGTGCGGACCCCCGGTGATCAGGAAGTCGTCCACCAGCGCGCCGTCCGGCCCGACCGCCTGGGCCCGCACGCCCGACGGGGCCGGACGCAGATCCGCCGCGTCCACCTCCGGCAGCAGCCGCCGCACCGCCTCGGTGAAGGCCGTCTTCGACAGCGAGCGGCGCAACTCGCCCGCGCCGTACCGCCAGTGGCGGCGGGCGACGCGCCAGGTGCCAGGCCAGGCCAGCGTCCCGGCCAGCTCGCGGGGGCGGAGGGTGCCCCGGCCGTAGCCCTCCCGGGCCAGGGCCGGCACGGCGTTGGGCCCGAGGTGGACCGAGCCGTCCACCCCGCGCGTGAGATGCACGCCCAGGAACGGGAACGCCGGATCCGGCACCGGATAGACCAGGCCCCGCACCAGCCCGGCACGCTCCGGGGCCAGTTCGTGGTACTCGCCCCGGAACGGCACGATCCGCACCGGCGGTACGTCGCCCGCCAGGGCGGCGACGCGGTCGCAGTGCAGCCCCGCGCAGTTCACCATGGCCCGGGCCCGCACCACCGCGCCCGCCGCCGTACGGACGGCCACGCCGAGCCCCGGGCGGCGGTCCACGGCCGCCACCTCGGCGCCGCAGCGCACCTCGCCCCCGGCCGCCGACACCAGCCGGGCCAGCTCGGCGGCGACCGCGCCGAAGTCGCAGACGCCGGTGGTGCCCACGTGGATCGCCGCCAGGCCGCGCACATGCGGCTCGTACTCGATGATCTGGGCCGGGCCCAGCTCCCGCACCGGGATGCCGTTCTTCCGGCCGCGCTGCACCAGGGCGTGCAGCCGGGGCAGCTCCGCCCGCTCGGTGGCGACGATCAGCTTGCCCGTGATCCGGTGCGGGATGCCGTGCTCGGCGCAGAACTTCACCGTCTCCGCCGCGCCCCGCACCGCGAACCGCGCCTTGAGCGAGCCGGGCCGGTAGTAGACGCCGCTGTGGATCACTCCGCTGTTGCGGCCGGTCTGGTGCCGGGCCGGGCCGGGCTCCTTCTCCAGGACCACCACCTTGAGGCCGGGCCGGAGCCGGGTGAGCGCGTACGCCGCCGCCAGCCCGACGATGCCGCCGCCGACCACCAGCACGTCGCAGTCGTACGCGGCGCGCCGCGCGGGGGCCGCCGGGGAGCCGGGGGAGACCGTGAACGCCGAGGAGACAGTGGACACGTCTTCCATCATGGCCCGTGGCACTGACAGGCAACCCTCACCGGACGCCCCGGATCACCCGCCGCCCGGTGCAGCCGCCCGGTGCAGCCGTCCTCGCCACGGCACCCGTCACGGCACCCGTCACGCCTGCGCCGCCAGCAGCGGGCGCGCCCGCTCCCGCAGCTCCGCCACCCGCGGCTCGTGGCCGTACGGCTCCAGCCGGTGCATCAGGTCCCGCACGTACTCGTTCGTCCGTGCCGAGGAGATCCGCCCGGCGACCTCCACCGCCCGGGTGCCCGCCGCACAGGCCGCGTCCAGATTGCCCGACTCCAGCTCCGCGACCGCCGAGACCACCAGCCGCAGTCCGTGCGAGCGGGCGTACTCCTCCGTCGGCCGCGACAGCGCCTGCGCGGTGAAGCGGCGCACCTGGCCCGGCGCCTTCAGGTCGCGGTAGCACTCGGCGGCGTCGGCGGCGAGCCGGTCGTAGGAGTAGAACTCCAGCCAGGACGGGTCCGGATCGCCGTCCCGGGAGCGCTCCAGCCAGCCCTCGGCCGCCGCCAGCGCCGTACCGCAGGCCGCCTCGTCGTCCGCCTTGGCGTGGGCCCGGGCCTCGACCAGGTGGAAGAAGCTCATCGTGCGGGCCGTGGCCAGGCCCCGGTTGCGCTCCAGCGCGGCCTGCGCCAGGTCCACGCCCTCGTCGGCGAAGCCGCGGTACGTCGCCTGCAGCGACATCGACGCCAGGACGTAGCCGCCCAGCGGTACGTCGGCCGCCGCCCGGGCCAGCCGCAGCGCCTGGATGTAGTAGCGCTGCGCGGCCTCCTGCTGGCCGGTGTCGAAGGCCATCCACCCGGCCAGCCGGGTCAGTTCGGCGGTGGCGCCGAACAGCGCGCGGCCCACCTCGTCGCTGTAGGAGCCCAGCAGCAGCGGGGTGGCGTCCACCCGCAGGCACTCGGGCACCATCGACGAACGCCAGTCGCCGCCGCCGTACTTGGAGTCCCAGCGGCGCGCCTCCTGGGCGGCCTCCCGCAGTTTGGCCACATCGCTGTGGCCGACGCGCAGATGCGCCGGGGCGGGCGGTGGGAGGGAGGAGCCCGGGCACGGGGGATCCGACGAGGACCTGGTCCGCCGCCGGTCCCGCTCCGCGGCCTTCGCCAGGGCCGCCGCGTCCCGCGCGACCGAGCTGTCGGCCGGGGTTATCAGCCAGCGGGAGGTGGGGAGGGCGTAGGCGTTCACCGAGAACGAGCCCGCCAGGGACTGCCAGACGCCGCCGCCGCCACCCCGCCGGCCGGCCGGGTCGAGCCGGTACAGCTCCGTCGCCGAGCGCACCGCCGCGCCCACGTCGCGCGGGAAGGCCAGGCCCACCTCCGGGGTCGGGTCGGCGTCCGCCAGCCCGATCTCGTGCAGCGGAACGGGACGTCCCAGTTTGCTGCCGATCGCGGCGGCGATGAGGTGCGGCGCGGCGCCCTGGGGCACCATGCCCTTGGACACCCACCGGGCGACCGAAGTCTTGTCGTACCGGAGGCTCAACCCCCGCTGTGCGCCGAGGTCGTTGACCCGGCGGGCGAGTCCGGCGTTGCTGATTCCCGCGAGGGCGAGAACGGCGCCGAGTTTCTCGTTCGGACCGCGTGGCTCCCTGGACATGCGCGCACCCCTGACCCACAGCCGACGGCCGCCCCGTGCCGCGCACGGGGCATTCCGTCAACCCAGCGTAGTTCGCCGCATCCCTACCGTTAAGGGGCGTCCGAGGGGATGGCGGGATTCGACTCCGTGCGGGAGTACGCGATCGGCAATGTGCGAACGCTTTCCGGGCCGCCGCGGGGCGGGTTCGGGAGCGTCCGGGCCCGGTCGGGCATGCACGTGCGGCGTGTGCTCCGGGTGTGTGCCGGTGCGCCGGTCCGTGCGCTCTGTGCGGCGCGGAGGGGAAGCGCTTCCATGGGTGCTGCGTGGGTCGGCCCGCTGAACTGGACACAGTGGGCTGGGGGAAAGCCGTCGCCCCATTCCCCGCGGGCGGCGGTACGGTCCGGGAGGCGACGATGCCTCCCGGACTGCCGAGGACGTTCGCACGAAATTTCGTGCGGCATATTTCACGGCAAATATTTGGCCGAATGACGCTGTTTGCGATGCGACCGTTCGGCAACCGGTAAGGGCGTCGACGACCGACGCCCGACATCCGCGCGTCCGCGCACCGGTACGTCTCCCGCGCGCCCATCCCGTGGCAGCATGGTCCGCAGCGACGGCAGTTGACAGCCGGCGGCCGGCCGGCCGCCGGCGGCTCTGGGCCCATGCGGAGGCGGGGATGCGGTGGTTGGTGGGATGGGCCGCGGACAACGCGCGCGGCTCGGGCACCGTGCCGCGGCCCGGGCGGGAGATCCGGCCGGTCGGCGCGCAGCAGCTGTGGGACGGCCCCGACCCGCTGTGGGCGGTCGGTGACTGGCGCCCCGACGAGGTGCGCGTCGTCGAGGTCGACGGCGGCAACCGGCTCGCGGTACTGGGCTGTTGCGGCGCCTCCGACGAACAGCTGCGCGTCGGGCTGTTCGCCGCCCGCGGCGGCGCCCTGCGCCATCTGACCGCCTGGCCCGGCAGCTACACCGCCGTGGTGCGCATCGGCCGCCGTATCACCGTCACCACCGACCTCGCCGGCGCCCGGCCCGTCTTCCACACCCCGTGGGCGGGCGGCACCGCCTACGCCACCGCGGCCCTGCCGCTGGCCGACCTGATCGAGGCCCAGCTCGACGTCGGACACCTCGCCGCCCTGCTGGCCTGCCCCGACGTGCCCGAGGCACTGGGCGACGGCACCCCGTACGCCGGGGTGCGGCGCGTACCGCCCGGCCACGCCCTGATCCTGCGCGACGGCAGCAGCCGGGAGACCGTCGGCTACGAACCCGCCGTCCCCACCGTCGTCGCCGCCACCCCGGTCGACGCCGACGACGCGATCGCGGGCATCCGCGACGCCCTGGTGGAGGCGGTACGGGTACGGCTGGCCGCCCCGCGCCACGCCCCCGTGCCCGACCTCGACGACCTCGACCCCGGCCCGGTCCCCGGCATGGGCCCCGCCCAGCGCCGCGCGGGCCGCCCGCCGCGCGGCCCCGCGCCCGGCATCGGCGCCGACCTGTCCGGCGGCAGCGCCTCCGCGACACTCGCGCTGCTGGCCGCCGGACTGCCGGGCATGCCGGGCACCGTCTTCGGCACGGCGGGGACGGCGGCCGGCGAACGGCTGCTCGCCGTCACCTTCAACGACCTCACCCTCGGCGCCCTCGACCCCCTCGACACCCTCGGCGCGCCCGGCACCCAGGGGCTGCCCGCGGGCCGCGCGGCCGAACTGGAGCGGGCCCGCAGCATCGCCGAGAACCCGCGGCTGCACCATGTCGTCGTGGCGCTCGGCGAGGAGGCCCTGCCGTACGCCGGACCGGACGGCGGCCCGCTCGTCGACGGGCCGCTCACCGACGAACCGGGCCCCTCGCTGATCACCGCCGAACGGCACCGGCGGCGGCTGGCCGCGGGCAGCGCCGACCAGCTCGGCGGCTACGGCGCCCGGCAGGTGCTCGACGGGCACCCGGCCCGGCTGGCCGACCTGCTGCTGGACCGGCGCCGCCGCCACCTGCTGCGGCCCGTCACGGCGCTGGCCAGGGCGGAGGGCCCGCCCGGACGGTCGGTGCTCGTGCCGCTCACCGTCTACCGGGCGGCGCGGCGGCTGGCCCGCACCCCGTACCGGGACGGGATGCTGGACGCCGCGCGGCGGCTGCGCGAGCACGAACCGGCCGTGGTCGGGGCGTACGGCGCCGGACCGGACGGCGCGGGCGCCGGTGCGGGCGCGGGCGCGAGCGCGGGTGGCGGGACCGGTAACGGGGCCGGCGCGTACGGAGCGCTCGACGCCTCGCTGGCCGCCCTCGCCTGGTGCCGGCCGGGACCGGCCGCGCGCTGGCTGACGGGTGAGGTGCTGGCGGAAGTATCGATTCGGCTGGAGCAGGCCGCGCTCCGCCCGGTGCCCGACGAGACCGGCACCCGGCCGGGGGAGCGGCGGGCGCGCGCCGCACTGGGCCGGCTGGCCGCCGACCACCGCCTGCTGGAGCAGGCCGCCGAGGTGCGCAGCCAGCGGCTGCACGCGCCCTTCCTGGACAACCAGGTCGTACGCGCCTGCCGGGCCCTGCCCGAGGCCCTGCGCGTCCAGCCGGGGGCGCGGGCCTCGGTGCTGCGCGCCGTCCTGACCGGGGCGGGCATCCGCGAACTGCCGCCCGGCTGGGGCGTTCCCTCCCAGGTCACGGACACGGCGGCGGCACGGACCGGGCTGCGGAGCCGGGTCGGTGAGCTCATCGACCTCTTCGACGCCCCGCTGCTCGCCGACGCCGGACTGGTGGAGGCCCGGGTCGTCCGCCGGGCACTGCGGGCGGCCGCCGAGGGCGAGCCGCTGCCGCTGGACGGGCTGGCGGAACTGGTCTCCACCGAGGTCTGGCTGCGGCGGCTGCTGGCCCGCCGGGGGAGCTGCTGGACGGGCACCGCCGCGCCGCGTCAGCGGGCGGTGGCCGGCGGGGTGCCGCAGCGTCCGAGCCTGTGACGTCCCGCCGGACACCGGACGGTGTCCGGCGTCCGGCCCGGCACCTTTCCCGCGTTTCCCGTATTTCCCGCGTTTCCCGCGTTTCCCGCGTTTCCCGCGTTTCCCGCGTTTCCCGCGATCCGGCGGTCCCTTTCCGCGGTGCCCGGGGTGCCACGGGCGCGTGCGGTGCGACCGGACGGGACGGTCAGCGGCAGTGGAACCGCGCCCGGGCCCAGTCCGCCAGGACCGCCTGGTCCACAACGGTGGGCGCCTCGACCACCAGCCGGACCGTGCGCCGCCCGGTGAGCGGCACCCGTACCGGCACCGGCGCGTCACCCCTGCGGAGGAGGTCCGACCGCCACAGCCGGACCCCGTCGGCGTGGACGGCGAAGCGGACCGCGCCCCGGCCCAACGTCAGATCGTCCACCCCGGCCAGCGCCTCGAACACGGTGCAGGCCCCGCCCACCTCGACCACCACCGACGAACCGGCGCGCACCGTCACGCCGGGGCCGCGGTCCCGCCCGTCGACGTACAGGTGGGAACGGGGCCACAGCCAGCCGCTCTCGTCCCTGCGGACATCGGGCCCACCGGCACCGGGCCCGTCCCGGTACAGCCGCTCCAGCCGGTGGACGGCGGGCCCGGAGCGCGCCGGAGGCCGTGCGGACGGCGCGGGCGGCGGGGAGACCAGCGGGCTGCCGACATCCGGCCGGACGGACCCCGGAACGTCCGGAACGACGCCCCGGCCCGGGGAACCCGGCGCAGCCGGGGGGACGGACGCGTTCCCCGCCGGATCACCGGGCCGGTCCGCCCGGCCGGCGGGCGCACCGGCCCGTCGCCCCGGACCCGCCACTCCCGCACCCACCACCGCATCCGCGTCCGGCTCCGCGGCCGCCACCTCCAGATCACGTAACCGGGAGCCCTTCACCTCCGCGCCCGTACCCGCGCCGTCCGCGGTGTCGGGCAGAGTCGCGGCGGGACCCGGGCTTCCCGTGCCCGGCTGCGGTCCGCGGGGCCGCTGGCCGTCGCCGACCAGCGCCAGCGTCAGCGCGGTGGCCACCGCGGCGGCCATCACACCCGCGGTGACACCGGCCTTCGCGGTGGCACCCAGGCCGTCGGACACCGTCGTGCCGTCCGCGCCCGGCCGGCCGCCCGGTGCGTCGAGCAGGCACCCCCGGCCGGCCGGACCCTTTCCGCGGGCGGCCCTCGCCGACCCCGGCGGGCCGGCCCACCCCACTTCGCCCGCCGACCCCGGCACGGCACCCTCGTCCAGGACGCCCACCACCGCGTAGCCCGCCGCACCGGCCGTCTCCGCCGGACGCGGGTACGGCCCCATCCGGTGGAAGCCGTACTCACCCGCGGCCGAGTACGCCGAGCGGGCCGAGTACCCCGGGTGCGCCGAGTACTCGGCCGCGCCCCAGCCCATGACCGCCACCGGCAGCAGCAACCGCAGCCGTTCGCGGACGTCCCCGGCGTCCCACGCGGCCGACCGGCAGTCCACGCACTGCTCCAGGTGCCTGTGCACTCCCCGCCCCGGCCGCGTCCGCCGGCTCCGGCGGGTGTACGCGCCCAGCCGGTCGACATGGCGTGCGCAGTCCCCGCCCGCCGCCCGCGCCCGGCCGATGTGCGCGTGCAGGTACGCCTGCCGCAGTCCCTCCTCGGCCCGGTGGGCGAGCCGCTCCGCCGCCCGTGCCGTCAGCCCCAGCAGCGGCGCGGCCCCGCGCGGCGGCTCGTTCTCGACGACGGTGTGCCACAGCACCACCTGCCAGCGCTCGGGCAGGCGGCGGAAGGCGTCCACCACCGTCGAGCGCTCGGCCCGCCACATGGCCCGTACGTCCGCGTCCGACTCGAAGGACTCACCGCTGCCCGGCGAGTCGGCCGCCACGGCGAACACCGCGAACTCCTCGGCCAACTGCTCCCAGCAGGCCGTACGTCCCCAGGCCGCCGCCACCTGCCGGACGACCGTCAGCAGCTGGACGCGCATCGCCGTGTCCGGGCCCGTGCCGTCGCGCACGGTCAGCAGTGTCCGCGCGAAGACCTCGTCGGCCAGGGCGTCCGCGGCGGACGAGGTCCGGCAGCAGTGGCCGGTGTAGCGGCGCACCGCGCCGTAGTGCCGCCGACGGAACTCCTCGTACGCGGTGGTGTCCCCGCCGCGCATCCGCGACACCAACTCGGTGTCGCTCGGTGACACCTCCTCCCCGTCCTCCCCGCTCCCCCTGCCCTCTCCGCCATCCGGATCATCCGGGTCCTCTGCGCTCGCTGGGTTCCCTCCGCTCGCAGGACGTTCGGAGTTCTCCGAACGCCGCCGCGGCACAGGTCCGCCCGCCTCGTCCGGCCCGTCCGTTCCGTGCGCGCTCCCCGGACCGTGCGACTCCTCCCACTCGTCAACACCCACAGCGAGGACCCCCGTACACACCGTTGCCACCGAACACCGGCAAAGCGTGTCACAACGGTGGTGGCGCGGGCTTCGAGGAAGCTTCTCAATCACCCGTCCGGGGCGGCGAACCGCGAAGTGGCGGGTATGAACGGCCTCCACGCTGTATAGGAGCGCTCCCACGGAGCGCGGGGTCGGTCGGGACCTACCGGCGCCCGACCGAAGTTGGCCGGAAAGCATCTCTACAGCGGTCTGCTGCCGGACCCAACGGATCGGCAACGGGCAGAAGGTGGCCGATAAGGGCCCGGAAAGCGAGCCGGGAGCGACCGGCACGCCGCAAACGGGCAACCGAAGCCCCTGCGGCGAGTCCGCTTCCGCGCCGCCCCTCCAACACCTCCGGCCACCCCGAAGGACCGTTCCGGCTGACCACAGCGGGGAAACGAGCACTCCGAAGGGCTGTTACGGATACTCCGCCCGACCGCACCGCCCGACCGCACCGCCCGACCGCACCGCCCGACCGCACCGCCCGGATCGTCCCGGCCCTGTGGCGGCCGGCCTCGGCCGACCGCCACAGGAGGGATCCTTCCGTTCCGACAGCGCCCGGCCCGCCCCGACCCCCGTCGACCGGCTCCGGGCCGTCCCCCGGCTCGCCCCAGCCCTCCGGTCAGGTGGTCTCCGGCCCGGCCGCCCCCTGCTCCGCCCCGTCCGGCCCGGTCACGGCGGACGACCGCAGGCGCCCGGGAAACCCCGGAAACCCCGGAAACCCCGGGAACCCCGGAAACCCGCGGAGCCTCGGGAACCTCAGAAGTCGGTCCCGCCGACTCGTCCGGCCTTCGCGGGCCTGCCGGTCCGCGGCCTCAGTCCCTCCAGCAGGATGTCGAGCAGCCGTTCCGAGGCCGCCGCCTGCTGCGCCGCGTTCGGCAGGGAAGGCGCCGCCGTCGCTATCACCAGCAGTACGTCCGAGACGGTCACGTCGGAGCGCAGCTCACCGGCCGCCTGGGCCCGCTCCACCAACTGTCCGACCACGTCGAGCAGCGCCGCCGCCCCCGCGTCGTCCTCGTCGTCCCGCCGGCCGGCCGTCTCCGGCCCCGCCCCCGAGGCCATCCGGTCGTCCACCAGCCGAAGCCCCGGCTGCCCGTGCCCGCTGCCCCGCGGTGTCCGCGACCCGCCGCGTTCACCACCGCTGCCTTCGGCCGACTCGTCGTCCGACGAGTCGACCCGCAGTATTCGGGGCGGCAGCAGCCGCCCCGCACCCGAGGCCACCGAGGTGCGCAGGAACCGGGAGAGCGCCGGCCACGGCTCCTCCTCCTGCCGCAGCGCCGTCCGCGCCTGCTCGGTCAGCCGCGCCGTCTCCTCCTCGGCGATCCGCCGCACCAGTACGTCCTTGCTGGGAAAACGCCGGTAGACCGTGCCGACTCCGACCCGAGCCCGACGCGCCACGTCCTCCATCGGAGCGCCGTATCCCGACTCGCCGAAGACCTCGCGCGCGGCACGCAGAACGTGCTCCAGATTGCGCTGGGCGTCGACCCGCAGCGGGGTCGTGCGCCCGCCTCCCCCGACGCTCCCTCCGCCGACCGCGTGAGTGGCGCCGCTCTCCGCGGACGAGTCCGAGACGACGGCGGTCGACCAACGAGAGCCCTGAATGCCCTGAATATGCATGTTGTGTTCCCCCGGTAATGAGCAGTCTCCCCCCGGAGACTCCCCGCCCTTGCCGCCGGGGCTACGGTCATGACTCCGCCCCGGCGTCCTACGAACATAGTTGAGGCCCGGTCACCAGAGAAAGAGCGTTGTTCCGCCACGTCCCCACTCTGATCGGAGTACGTCGCGACCGCCTCCTCCGGCACCGCGCCGGCATATGCGCATTCCTGCCTCCACCTGCGGTTTCACTCGCCGGGCAGGCGAAGGGAACAGTCCGGGCCCCGCCCTTCCGACGGTCATACGATTCTCCCGACCTGTGGACAAACGTGCGTCCGCGGGTGCGTCATGGACAGGTGACGAAGGAACCCGCGCGCATTCTCGTGGTCGGCGGCGGCTACGTAGGCATGTACACCGCCCTGCGCCTCCAGCGGCGCCTGAAGAAGGAACTGAGACGCGCGCGGGACGGGAACGGCGGCGTGGAGATCACCGTCCTCGGCCCCGAGCCGTACATGACCTACCAGCCGTTCCTGCCCGAGGCGGCCGCCGGGTCCATCTCGCCTCGCCATGTCGTCGTGCCCCTGCGCCGGGTGCTGCCGCACTGCCGGGTCCTGGTGGGCGAGGCGAAGGCCGTCGACCACGCCAGGCGCGTCGTCACCGCCGAGACCCCCGCCACCGGGGAG
Organism: Streptomyces carminius; assembly: GCF_002794255.1. Classification (GTDB taxonomy): domain Bacteria; phylum Actinomycetota; class Actinomycetes; order Streptomycetales; family Streptomycetaceae; genus Streptomyces; species Streptomyces carminius. The sequence continues at coordinate 5,325 of NZ_PGGW01000018.1, read as the reverse complement.
GCCGGCGCCGGCCCCGTCGAGCTGCCCTACGACGAACTCGTCCTCGCCCCGGGCTCCGTCTCCCGTGCCCTCCCGGTCCCCGGCCTCGCCGACCACGGCATCGGCTTCAAGACCATCGAGGAGGCCATCGGCCTGCGCAACCACGTCCTCGAACAGCTCGACATCGCCTCCTCCACCCGCGACCCCGGCATCCGCGCCGCCGCCCTCACCTTTGTCTTCGTCGGCGGCGGCTACGCGGGGGTGGAGGCCCTCGCCGAACTGGAGGACATGGCCCGCTACGCCTGCCGCTATTACCACAACATCCGCCCCCGGGACCAGAAGTGGATCCTGGTCGAGGCGGCCGATCGCATCCTCCCCGAGGTCGGCGGGGCACTGGGCCGGTACGCCGTCCGCGAGCTGCGCGGCCGCAACATCGACGTACGCCTCCGGACCCGGCTGGAGAGCTGTGCGAACCGGGTCGCCGTACTGAGCGACGGCTCCCGCCACCCCTGTCGCACCCTCGTGTGGACGGCGGGCGTCAAACCCCATCCCGTGCTCGCCGCCACCGACCTCCCCCGCGACGACCGCGGCCGGCTGCGCTGCACCGCCCGGTTGCGCGTCGAGGGGACCGAGCACGTCTGGGCCGCCGGAGACGCCGCCGCCGTCCCGGACCTGGCGGCGGAGGACGCCCCCCGGACCGGAGGCGTGGGGGACGGTGAGGGGGAGCCGGCCCGGATGTGCGCCCCCAACGCCCAGCACGCCCTGCGCCAGGCCCGTGTCCTGGCCGACAACCTGGTGGCGTCGCTGCGCGGCGAGGAGCTCGGGGAGTACCGGCACGCCCTTGCCGGGTCCGTCGCGTCGCTCGGCCTCCACAAGGGTGTCGCGCATGTCTACGGCCGCAAGCTCAAGGGCTACCCCGCCTGGTGGCTGCACCGTATGTACCACCTGAACCGGATGCCGACCGCCAACCGGAAAACGCGCATCCTCGCCGAATGGACGCTGGCCGGACTGTTCAAACGTGAGATCGTCTCGCTCGGGTCGCTGGAACATCCGCGTGCCGAGTTCGAGCTCGCCGCGGGCACCGACCGCCGTCCCAGGGGATCCTGACGGATGTCGGCCCCGTCGGCCACACTGTGCGTGTGACGATGGGCGGGCCCGCGCCGGTGAAGGGCAGCCGGCCGGCGCCGGTCCGGCCGTCACACGGACGGACGCCCGGGCGGAACGGCGCACGGCTCCGCGGACGTTCCCGCGAGCGGATCCCACCGGCACCCACACGCATCGCAGCAGCAGACACAGACGCATACGCAGACTCATCGGAACTTGGATCGGACCGCACGCAGTGAACTTCACGCGCTGGAGCGCCCGGCTGCCCGGCACACCGCGGCGTATCGCCGCCGCCCGGGCGGTACGGCGCAGGCCCCAGGCACCGGCCGGCCCGCCCGGCGCCGTACCGGCCGCCCGGAACGAAACCCGGAACGAGCAGGACGGCGCCTCCGCCCCGGAGACCGACGGGGCGGAGGCGCCGGACCGGATCGGTACGACGGCCGCCGTCACGGCGGTCACGGCCGGGGCAGCCGCGACGACCGCGGCCGGCCGCGGCATCGGCGCCCTGTCCGTGCAGGACCTGCTCGGACACCTCCCGGCGCTGGTCGCCCTCGTTCACGGCCCCGGCCACCGTGTCGCGTTCGTCAACGGCGCCTACACCGACGTCTTCGGCCCGCGCACCCCCGGCGCGCCCGCCGCCGAGGCCCTTCCCGAACTGGCCGAGCTGGGCCTGCTCCCGCTGATGGACCAGGTCCTGCGCAGCGGCAGACCCCGCACGGTCAAGTCCCGCCGCGTCCCCGCCCGTCCCGGCCGCACCCGTCCGGGCTACTACACCTTCACCTGCACCCCCATCGAACTGCCCGGCCCGGAGCCGGAGCGGGGCGTCCTCGTCTTCGCGGCCGAGGTGACCGACCAGATCGAGGTCGCCGAACGGCTGCGCGCCAGCGAGCGGCGCCAGCGCGAGGCCGCCGTCACCCTCCAGCGCAGCCTGCTGCCGCAGCAGCTGGAACAGCCCGACGACCTGCGGGTCGCCGCCGCCTACCAGCCGGGCGGCACGGAGGCGGCGGTCGGCGGCGACTGGTACGACGTCATCACCCTCGGCGCGGGCCGCACCGCCCTCGTCATCGGCGATGTGATGGGCCGCGGGGTACGGGCCGCCGCCGTCATGGGCCAGCTGCGCACCGCCGTCCGCGCGTACGCCCGGCTGGACCTGCCGCCCCACGAGGTGCTCCAGCTCCTCGACGGACTCGCCGCCGAGATCGACCCCAACCAGATCGCCACCTGCGTCTACGCCGTCCACGACCCCAACGAGGGCCGTCTGGTGTACGCCTCCGCCGGCCACATGCCGATCCTCGTCCGCGACCCGGACGGCACCGTCCACCGCGCCGAGGCCGCCACCGGCCCCCCGCTGGGCACCGGCGGCTGGCTGCACACCTCCGCCCCGGTCGCCTTCGGCCCCGGCTCCGCCGCCGTGCTCTACACCGACGGCCTGGTGGAGCGGCGCGACGCCGACATCGACCAGGGCATCGACGCCCTGGAAGGAGCCTTCGCCGGAGCCACCGGCACCCCGCAGATCGTCTGCGACCGGCTCCAGCGGGCCCTGGGCATCACCGCGGAACACGACGACGACGTGGCCCTCCTCGTCCTCCAGCACCCGGTCCGCACCGGTCATGACGCGGAGCTCTTCCACAACGCCGCGCTCGACCTCCTCGGCGGCAACGAGGCCGCGCCCCGGGCCCGCGCCTTCGCCTCCGGAGTCCTGGCCAGTTGGCGCTTCCCGGCGGAACTGCACGACCTGGGTG
>NZ_PGGW01000017.1:2500-151523 GCF_002794255.1 Streptomyces carminius | reverse complement strand
TCCGCGAAGATCGTGGTGGCGGGCGGGTTCGGCGTGGGCAAGACGACCTTCGTGGGCGCCGTGTCGGAGATCAACCCGCTGCGTACCGAGGCCGTGATGACCGCCGCGTCGGCGGGGATCGACGACCTGACCCACACCGCGGACAAGACCACCACGACGGTGGCGATGGACTTCGGCCGGATCACGCTGGACCAGGACCTGATTCTGTACCTGTTCGGCACCCCCGGGCAGGACCGGTTCTGGTTCATGTGGGACGACCTGGTGCGCGGCGCGATCGGCGCGGTGGTGCTGGTGGACACCAGGCGGCTGGCGGACTGCTTCCCGGCGGTGGACTACTTCGAGAACTCGGGTCTGCCGTTCGTGATCGCGCTGAACGGCTTCGACGGCCACCAGCCCTACACGCCGGAGGAGGTGCGCGAGGCGCTGCAGATCGGTCCGGACGCGCCGATCATCACCACCGACGCCCGGCAGCGGGCGGAGGCCAAGAGCGCCCTGATCACCCTGGTCGAGCACGCCCTCATGGCACGGCTGCGCTGAGCATCCCCGCACGGCCGCCCGCGTACGGCCGCCGTGCCGGTGGCCTCCCGCCCCGGCGGCGCACGGCAAGGCCCCCCACACTCCCGGTGTGCGGGGGCTTACCCTTGAGTGTCAACTCCCACCCGTGAGCAACGAGGGGCAGCACCACCCGTGCGCATCGCCAGATTCTCCGTCGACGGCAACGTCGCGTTCGGAGTCGTGGAAGGGGACGACCAGGCCGGCGGCGACCTCGTCCTCGACATCATCAAGGGCCACCCCTTCGCCGAGTTCGAGCGCTCGGGCCGGCGCGTCCCGGTGGACAAGGTCCGGCTGCTGCCGCCCGTCCTGCCGAACAAGGTGGTGGCGATCGGCCGGAACTACGCCGAGCACGCCGCGGAACTGGGCAACGAGGTCCCCGACGTCCCGACCGCCTTCTTCAAGCCCTCCACCTCGGTGGTCGGGCCCGGCGACCCCATCGTCTACCCGTCCTTCTCCCGCGAACTGCACCACGAGGCCGAGCTCGCCGTGGTGATCGGCCGCATGTGCAGCCAGGTGCCCCGCGAACGGGTGGCGGACGTCATCCTGGGCTACACCTGCGCCAACGACGTCACCGCCCGCGACGTCCAGCGCACCGAGGACCAGTGGGCCCGGGCCAAGGGCTTCGACAGCTCCTGTCCGCTGGGCCCGTGGGTCGTCACCGACGTCGACCCCGCGGACCTGGCGATCATGTGCACCGTCAACGGGGAGCAGCGGCAGCTGGGCCGCACCGGCCAGATGGTGCGCTCCGTCGAGGACCTGGTCGTCCACATCACCGAGGCCATGACGCTGCTCCCCGGCGACGTCGTCCTCACCGGCACCCCGGCGGGGGTCGGCCCCCTCACCGTCGGCGACGAGGTCGCCGTCACCATCGAAGGCATCGGCACTCTCACCAACAAGGTGATCAAGCGTGGCTAGCGCATCTGACGTACGCGTACGGTTCTGTCCCTCGCCGACCGGCAACCCGCATGTGGGTCTGGTCCGCACCGCCCTGTTCAACTGGGCGTTCGCCCGGCACCACGGCGGCACCTTCGTCTTCCGGATCGAGGACACCGACGCCGCCCGCGACTCCGAGGAGTCCTACGGGCAGTTGCTGGACTCGATGCGCTGGCTGGGGCTGACCTGGGACGAGGGCCCGGCGGCGTTCGACGGCGCCTCCGGCGCGGAGGTCGGGCCGCACGCCCCGTACCGTCAGTCGCGGCGCACGGAGATCTACGCCGACGTCGCACGCCGGCTGGAGGAGGCCGGCCACGCCTACCGCTGCTACTGCACCGCCGAGGAGCTGGAGGAGCGCCGCGAGGCCGCCCGGGCGGCCGGGAGGCCCTCGGGCTACGACGGGAAGTGCCGCACCCTCACCGGGGAGCAGCTCGCCGCGTACCGGAGCGAGGAGCGCCCCTCGATCGTCCGCTTCCGGATGCCGGAGGAGCCGATCACCTTCACCGACCTGGTGCGCGGCGAACTGACCTTCGCACCGGAGAACGTCCCCGACTACGGCATCGTCCGGGCCAACGGGGCCCCGCTGTACACACTGGTCAACCCGGTCGACGACGCGCTCATGGAGATCACCCACGTACTGCGCGGCGAGGACCTGCTCTCCTCCACCCCCCGGCAGATCGCCCTGTACCGGGCACTGGCCGAGGTCGGGGTGGGGAGCGGGACGGTCCCGGAGTTCGGGCACCTGCCGTACGTGATGGGGGAGGGCAACAAGAAACTCTCCAAGCGCGACCCGCAGGCCTCGCTCAACCTCTACCGTGAGCGTGGCTTCCTCCCCGAGGGCCTGCTCAACTACCTTGCCCTGCTGGGCTGGTCGATCGCCGAGGACCGGGACGTCTTCTCGCTGGAGGAGATGGTCGCCGCCTTCGAGATCGGGAACGTCAACGCCAACCCGGCGCGCTTCGACCTCAAGAAGTGCGAGGCGATCAACGCCACGCACATCCGCGAACTGGACACCAAGGACTTCGTCGCCCGCTGTGAGCCCTGGCTCACCGCGCCGCACGCCCCGTGGCGGCCGGAGGACTTCGACCGGGCCGCTTTCGAGGCACTCGCCCCGCTGGCCCAGACCCGGCTGACCGTCCTGTCCGACATCACCGCCAACGTCGACTTCCTCTTCCTGCCGGAGCCGGTGTGGGACGAGACCTCCTGGAACAAGGCGATGAAGCCGGGCGCGGACGCCCTGCTGCGCACCGCGCGCGCGAAACTCGCCGAGGCCGCCTGGAACGCCGAGGCGCTCAAGGAGGCGGTCCTGGCGGCGGGGGAGGAGCACGGCCTGAAGCTGGGCAAGGCCCAGGCCCCGGTCCGGGTCGCGGTCACCGGCCGCACCGTCGGCCTGCCGCTCTTCGAGTCCCTGGAGGTCCTGGGCCGCGAGCGCACCCTGGCCCGGGTGGACGCCGCCCTGGCGAGGGCGGCGGCGCCGGCGGGGGGCGCCTGAGCCTCCCGCTGCGGGCCCGCGGCGCCGCGGGCCCGCAGCGGGAACTCGTTTTGGAGCACGGACCACGATCAGGTAGTGTTCTTCCTGTCGCCGAGCGGGGCGGGCAAAAAAGCCAGGCCCTCGCGGAGCGGCCACCCGGACAAAACCCCAGTGAAGGGGTTGAGTTTTGGTGGGGTATGGTGTAATTGGCAGCACGAGTGATTCTGGTTCACTTAGTCTAGGTTCGAGTCCTGGTACCCCAGCGTGATCTTCCCAGCGAGATCCCACGCCCCCGTTGTGTAGCGGCCTAGCACGCCGCCCTCTCAAGGCGGTAGCGCCGGTTCGAATCCGGTCGGGGGTACTCGGTCCCTCGGGACCGTAGCTGGGGCCCCCGTTGTGTAGCGGCCTAGCACGCCGCCCTCTCAAGGCGGTAGCGCCGGTTCGAATCCGGTCGGGGGTACGGGAAAGACGGTAGGGGTCCTCCGCTCAGGCGGAGGGCCCCTACGGCGTTCTGTCACCGCGTGGTTCCTGTCACCGCGTCGTTCTGCCGTCGCCGTTCTGCCGCCGTCCGCCGGGGTCCGCACGGCGCTGTGCGGACTGGGCGGCGGGGCGGGTCAGGCGCCGCGGCGCAGAGCCTCGGACAGCCGGTTGGCGGCCTCCACGATCGCCTGGGCGTGCATCCGGCCCGGGTGACGGGTCAGCCGCTCGATCGGCCCGGAGACCGACACGGCCGCCACCACGCGGTTGGAGGGGCCGCGTACGGGGGCGGAGACGGAGGCGACGCCGGGTTCGCGCTCGCCGATGGACTGGGCCCAGCCGCGCCGCCGTACGCCCGACAGGGCCGTCGCCGTGAAACGGGCGCCCTGCAACCCGCGGTGCAGCCGCTCGGGCTCCTCCCAGGCCATCAGGATCTGGGCGGCCGAACCCGCCTTCATCGGCAGTGTGGAACCGACCGGCACGGTGTCCCGCAGTCCGGACAGCCGCTCCGCCGCGGCCACACAGATCCGCATGTCCCCCTGGCGGCGGTAGAGCTGGGCGCTCTCCCCGGTCACATCGCGCAGATGGGTGAGGATCGGGCCGGCCGAGGCGAGCAGCCGGTCCTCGCCCGCGGCGGCGGCCAGTTCGGCCAGCCGCGGCCCCAGGATGAACCGGCCCTGCATGTCACGGGCCACGAAGCGGTGGTGTTCGAGTGCCACCGCGAGCCGGTGCGCCGTGGGGCGCGCGAGCCCGGTCGCTCCGACCAGTCCGGCGAGGGTGGCCGGACCGGACTCCAGAGCGCTCAAGACCAGAGCCGCTTTGTCGAGTACGCCGACGCCGCTAGAGTTGTCCATGCAACGATACTCGCGTCTCACATTACGAAACGCAAGTTCAAATCCCCCCGTCAGCCGCCAAGCTTGGGTGACAGTCGCCACCCCGGCTCACCCGGAGCGGGCGGCATGGACGTCGAGACGTGGCCGGCGGTGCTGCCGGCCGGAGGGAAAGCGATGGGACGGACACTCGCGGAGAAGGTCTGGGACGATCACGTCGTCCGGCGCGCGGAAGGCGAGCCCGACCTCCTCTACATCGACCTGCACCTGCTGCACGAGGTGACCAGCCCGCAGGCGTTCGACGGGCTGCGCAAGAGCGGACGCCGGGTGCGGCGGACCGACCTCACCATCGCCACCGAGGACCACAACACCCCCACCCTCGACATCGACAAGCCCATCGCCGACCCCGTCTCCCGCACCCAGCTGGAGACGCTGCGCAAGAACTGCGCGGAGTTCGGGGTGCGGCTGCACCCGCTGGGCGACGTCGAGCAGGGCGTCGTCCACGTGGTGGGGCCGCAGCTGGGACTGACCCAGCCGGGCATGACGGTGGTCTGCGGCGACAGCCACACCTCCACGCACGGCGCCTTCGGGGCGCTGGCGTTCGGCATCGGCACCAGCCAGGTCGAGCACGTCCTGGCCACCCAGACCCTGCCGATGGCGCCGTTCAGAACCATGGCGATCACGGTCGACGGCGAGTTGCCCGAGGAGGTGACCGCCAAGGACCTGATCCTGGCGATCATCGCGCGGATCGGCACCGGCGGCGGCCAGGGCTATGTGATCGAGTACCGGGGCCCGACCATCGAGAAGCTGTCGATGGAGGCCCGGATGACCATCTGCAACATGTCCATCGAGGCCGGCGCCCGGGCCGGGATGATCGCCCCGGACGAGACGACCTTCGCGTACCTCAAGGGCCGCGACCACGCGCCCGAGGGCGCCGACTGGGACGCCGCGGTGGAGTACTGGCGGACGCTGCGCACCGACGACGACGCGGTCTTCGACCACGAGGTCGTCATCGACGCCGCCGGGCTGGCGCCGTTCGTCACCTGGGGCACCAACCCCGGCCAGGGCGCGCCGCTGAGCGAGACGGTGCCGGACCCGGCGTCCATCGCCGATCCCAGTGAGAAGCTGGCCGCCGTCAAGGCGCTGGAGTACATGGGCCTCGAGGCCGGGACGCCGCTGCGCGAGATCGCGGTGGACACCGTCTTCGTCGGCTCCTGCACCAACGGCCGCATCGAGGACCTGCGCTCGGCCGCCGCCGTCCTGGCGGGCCGGAGGGTCGCCGACGGAGTACGGATGCTGGTCGTACCCGGCTCGGTGCGGGTCGCCCTGCAGGCCGTGGAGGAAGGGCTGGACAAGGTGTTCACCGCCGCCGGCGCCGAATGGCGGCACGCGGGCTGCTCGATGTGTCTGGGCATGAACCCCGACCAGCTCAAGCCGGGGGAGCGCGCCGCGTCCACCTCCAACCGCAACTTCGAGGGCAGGCAGGGCAAGGGCGGCCGTACCCATCTGGTCTCCCCGCAGGTCGCCGCCGCCACCGCGGTGCTGGGCCGGCTGGCCTCGCCCACCGATCTGTCCGACGTACGCGAGCCCGCGGGAGTCTGAGGACCAAGCCATGGAAGCCTTCACCACACACACCGGCCGGGCCGTTCCGCTGCGCCGCGGCAACGTCGACACCGACCAGATCATCCCCGCGCACTGGCTGAAGAAGGTCACCCGCGACGGTTTCGAGGACGGGCTGTTCGAGGCCTGGCGCAAGGAACCCGAGTTCGTGCTCAACCGACCCGAGCGGCAGGGCGCCACCGTGCTGGTGGCCGGCCCGGACTTCGGCACCGGCTCCTCCCGTGAACACGCCGTCTGGGCGCTGCAGAACTACGGTTTCAAGACCGTGATCTCCGCCCGCTTCGCCGACATCTTCCGCGGCAACTCGCTCAAGAACGGCCTGCTGACGGTCGTCCTGCCGCAGGAGGACGTGGACGCGCTGTGGGAGCTCACCGAGGCCGACCCGGCGGTCGAGATCACCGTGGACCTCGTCGGGCGCAAGGTCACCGCACCCGGCGTCGAGGCCGCCTTCGAGCTGGACGAGAACGCCCGCTGGCGGCTGCTGGAAGGGCTGGACGACATCAGCATCACGCTGCGGCACGAGGACGGCATCGCCGCGTACGAGGCGGAGCGGCCCGCCTACAAGCCGCGGACCCTCACGGCCTGACCGGTCCGGTGCCCGGCCTCGCGGGCGGGCACCGGCGGCCGGCCCGCAAAGCCCTGGAGCGCCCCCGGCATCCCCGCCGGGGGCGCTCGTGCGCGTGGACCCGGGCGGGGCCGCGAAGTCGCCGGTGGCGGCGCGGAGTCGGGACACCCGCAGCCGCCGCCCCACCGGTGGGGCGGCGGCTGCGGGCACGACAACTCGCCCCCAATGACACAATCGAGGCATGGAACGCGACGGTCAACTGCCGCTCCACCAGCTCGTCGCCGCCCGGCTGAAGGAGGCGCACACCGCGGTGCGCACACTGCGGGCCCCCGAGGACGTACGGGTGGGACTCGCCCGGCGACTCCTCGTCATCACGGCCGCCGCCAGGCACGATCCGGCAGGCGCGGCACGGCGTCTGGAGCGTCTGGTGGCGGACCTCGACGCGGGAGTGCTCCCCCGGCACGGAGAAGACCCGCGCGCGGACGGAAGCGTGTGACGGCCGATTCTGTTGCGACACAAGGGTGATTCGCCCGTTTCTGGTTTGATTTGCGGTAAATATCAGCCTAGCGTGCGAAAAAGCTTGGACAGATTCGTTCCGGCAATGCCTCCGAAGGGGAAGACGTGAACAAGGCGCAGCTCGTTGAAGCAATCGCCGACAAGCTCGGCGGACGCCAGCAGGCCGCCGACGCGGTCGACATCGTGCTGGACGCGATCGTCCGCGCGGTCGTCGCCGGTGACCGGGTCTCGGTCACCGGCTTCGGCTCTTTCGAGAAGGTGGAGCGGCCGGCTCGCTACGCCCGCAACCCCCAGACCGGCGAGCGCGTCAGGGTCAAGAAGACCTCCGTCCCCCGCTTCCGGGCCGGCCAGGGCTTCAAGGACCTGGTCAGCGGCGCGAAGAAGCTCCCCAAGAACGACGTGGCCGTGAAGAAGGCGCCCAAGGGCAGCCTCTCGGGCGGCACCGCCACCCGCAAGGCGACCGCCAAGAAGGCCGCCGCCAAGAAGACGGCCCCGGCGAAGCGGGCAGCGGCCAAGAAGACCACCCCGGTGAAGAAGTCCACCGCCACTGCCGCCGCCACCAAGAAGGCCGCTCCGGCGAAGAAGTCCACCACGAAGAAGGCGGCGGCGAAGAAGTCCGCCGCCAAGAAGGCCCCGGCCAAGAAGTCCACCGCCAAGAAGGCCCCCGCCCGCCGGAACCCGGCGCGCAAGACCACCGCCAAGCGGGCCGCCGCCCGCCGGAAGTGAGGCGTACCCGTCCGACCGCGCCGGGCCGGGCTCCCGGGGAGCCCGGCCCGTGACCCGTCCGGACCCCGGACCTTCGGGCCCGGAACGGCTAGGCTCGTGGCCATGCAGGCCACCGCGTACACCTACGACCCCGAGACCCGCAGCGGCAGCGTGCTCCTCGACGACGGCACGCCCCTCCCCTTCGACACCGCCGCCTTCGACGCGGGCGGTCTGCGGCTGCTGCGCCCGGGCCAGCGGGTGCGGATCGAGGTCGCCGCCGGCCCGGGCACCGACCCGGGCCCCGGCCCCGGCACCGGTGACGGGGCGGCGGAGCGGCGGATCACGCTGGTGACACTGCAGACGTTCTGAGGGTGTGCGGGCCCACCCCCAGCACCAGTGCCGCGGCCAGGTCCGCGCCGGTGTCCACGTCCCGCCGTACGCTCTCCACCCCGGGCAGGACGATCTCCACCGCGCCGGACCGCAGATGACGCGCCCGCGAGGGGCCGCCGAAGGCCGGTGCCAGCGGGGTGCCGCCGACCGCGGTGAGCACGGTGGTGCCGACTCCGGCGGCGTCGGCCAGGAAGGCCCGCGGGTACTCCCGCGCCGCGCCGAGCACCCGGGCCAGCTCGTCCGGCCGCAGTGCGGGGAGGTCCGCGTTCAGCGCGGCCACCGCGGCGCCCGGGCACCGCGCCCGTACGGCCGCCTCGCCGTGCTCCAGCGCGGCGTTCAGCCCCGCGCCCGGCACGTCCGGCACGATCCGGGCCCCCAGCAGGGCCAGTTCCGCCCCCGCCCGCGGGTCGTCGGTGACGACCACCACACCCGACACCGTAGGGCAGGCCGCCGCGGCGGCCACCGTGTCCTGGGCGAAGGCCAGTGCCAGCCGGGACCGCAGCCGGTCACCGGCCGCCGCGGCGAGCCTGCTCTTCGCCCGTGCCAGGGGCTTGAGGGGCACGAGCAGTGTCCAGCCGGGCACGTTCCCCGGCCCGCCGCCGCACCGTTCCGTCTCCGTCATCGGTCCCCGCTCCCGGCGTCCTCGGTGTCCATGGCCTCTCCGGTGTCCCCGGCCTCCCGTCCGGCCTCCCGTCCGGCCCCCGTTCCTCGCTCCCCGTTTCCCGAGCACCGCCGGAGCCGTCCGCCGCCACCGGGGTTACGGTGTGCTCGACAGGGCGACGACCCGGGGTGACACTTGTGCGGTTGTTCCCGGCGGCGCGTGCGCCGAAGCAGGCAAGAGGAGATGGTGTCCGGGTGTCCCGCCGCAGAATCGGCTTCTGGTACCGCTTGGCCGCGGCTTTGGTGAAACCGCCCCTGGTGGTGCTGTTCAAGCGGGACTGGCGTGGAACGGAGCATATTCCGGCCGAGGGGGGATTCATCACCGCGGTGAATCACAACTCCTATCTCGACCCGCTCTCCTACGCCCACTTCCAGTACAACACCGGACGCGTCCCCCGGTTCCTGGCCAAGGAGTCCCTTTTCCGGGGCGGATTCGTGGGCCGGGTGATGCGCGGCACCGGCCAGATTCCCGTCTACCGGGACACCGCCGACGCCGCGGCCGCCTTCCGGGCCGCCGTCGAGGCGATCAACAAGGGCGAGTGCGTGGCCTTCTACCCGGAGGGCACCCTCACCCGCGACCCCGCCCTGTGGCCGATGGAGGGCAAGACGGGCGCCGCCCGCGTCGCCCTGCTCACCAAGGCGCCCGTCGTCCCCGTCGCCCAGTGGGGAGCCCACGAGGCCGTGCCGCCGTACGCCAGGCGGAAGAGGATCCGGCTCTTCCCCCGCAAGACCCTCAGGGTGCTGGCCGGACCGCCCGTCGACCTGTCGCGGTTCCACGGCCGGGAACCCACCGCGGAACTGCTGGACGAGGCCACCGACGTCATCATGGACGCCGTCACGGAACAGCTGGCCGAGCTGCGCGGCGAACCGGCGCCCCTCCAGCGCTGGGGCCGCCGCGCGGCACTCGCCGCGGACCGGCGCGGGACCGCCGGGCGGACCGGCGCGGGGAACACCGCGGAGAGCACCACGAAGAACACCGGCACGACCGGCGGGAAGACCGCCGCCAGGAACGACACCGCCGCCGGCCCCGCGGCCGCCGAGGGAGAGAGCGCGTGACGCGAGTCGCCGTCTACGGCACCGGATCCTGGGGCACCGCCTTCGCGATGGTGCTCGCCGACGCGGGCTGCGAGGTGACCTTGTGGGGCCGCCGCGCGGAGCTGGCCGAGGCGGTCAACACCACCCGCGCCAACCCCGACTACCTGCCGGACATCACCCTCCCCGACGCCGTCCGCGCCACCACCGACCCGGCCGAGGCGGCCGACGGCGTCCGGTTCGCGGTGCTGGCCGTACCCTCCCAGACCCTGCGCGGCAACCTCTCGGAGTGGGCGCCGCTGCTGCCGCCCGACACCGTGCTCGTCTCCCTGATGAAGGGCGTCGAACTCGGCACCGCCAAGCGGATGAGCGAGGTCATCGCGGAGGTCGCCGGGGCCGGCCCGGACCGGATCGCGGTGCTGTCCGGCCCCAACCTCGCCCGGGAGATCGCCGAGCGGCAGCCGGCCGCCAGTGTCGTCGCCTGCCGCGACGAGGAGGTGGCCCGGCGGCTGCAGACCGCCTGCCACACCCCGTACTTCCGCCCGTACACCAACACCGACGTCGTCGGCTGCGAGCTGGGCGGAGCCGTGAAGAACGTCATCGCGCTGGCCGTCGGCATCGCCGACGGCATGGGCCTGGGCGACAACGCCAAGGCCTCGCTGATCACCCGCGGCCTGGCCGAGACCACCCGGCTCGGCCTGGCCATGGGCGCCGACGCGCACACCTTCGCCGGGCTGGCGGGCCTGGGCGACCTGGTCGCCACCTGCTCCTCGCCGCTGTCGCGCAACAACACCTTCGGCCACAACCTCGGCAAGGGCATGACCCTGGCGGAGACCATCGCGGTCACCCGGCAGACCGCCGAGGGCGTCAAGTCCTGCGAGTCCGTGCTGGACCTGGCCCGGCGGCACGGCGTCGACATGCCCATCACCGAGACCGTCGTCGACATCGTCCACGAGGGGAAGCCGCCACTGGTCGCCCTGAAGGAACTGATGTCGCGCAGCGCCAAGCCCGAGCGCCGCTGACCGCCCCGACACCACCGCGTTAGGTAGTCTCAGCCGGATATGAGCAGCCAGTCCTCTTCCCAGAACCCCCGGCGGCCGCGCGTCGCCGTCGTCTTCGGCGGCCGCAGCTCGGAGCACGCGATCTCCGTGGTCACCGCGGGCGCCGTACTGCGGGCCATCGACCGCACCGCGTACGACGTCCTGCCCATCGGCATCACCGCGGACGGCCGCTGGGCGCTGACCGCCGACGAGCCCGACCGGATGGCGATCTCCGGCCGGGAGCTGCCCAGTGTGGAGCAGCTCGCCGAGTCCGACACCGGCTCGGTCCTGCTGCCCGTCGAGCCGGCCAGCCGGGAGGTGGTCTACACCGAGCCCGGCTCGGTGCCCAAGGCGCTCGGCGAGGTCGATGTCGTCTTCCCCGTGCTGCACGGCCCGTACGGCGAGGACGGCACGCTCCAGGGACTGCTGGAACTCGCCGGAGTGCCCTACGTCGGCTCGGGTGTGCTCGCCTCGGCGGTCGGCATGGACAAGGAGTACATGAAGCGGGTCTTCACCTCCTTCGGGCTGCCCGTCGGCCCGTACACGGTGATCCGGCCGCGCGAGTGGGAAAGGGACGAGGCGGCCGTCCGCGGGCGGGTCGCGGACTTCGCGGACGAGCACGGCTGGCCGGTCTTCGTGAAGCCCGCCCGGGCCGGTTCCTCCATGGGCATCACCAAGGTCGGCGACCTCTCCGCACTGGACGAGGCGATCACCGAGGCCCGCCGGCACGACCCCAAGGTCATCGTGGAGTCGCTGCTGCGCGGCCGTGAGATCGAGTGCGGTGTCCTGGAGTTCGAGGACGGGCCGCGCGCCAGCCTCCCCGCCGAGATCCCGCCGGCCGCCGCCCACGACTTCTACGACTTCGAGGCCAAGTACATCGACTCCGCCGAGGGCGTCGTGCCCGCCCCGCTGACCGGCGAGCAGACCGGCCGGGTGCAGGCGCTGGCGGTGCGCGCCTTCGAGGCGGCCTCCTGCGAGGGACTGGTCCGCGCGGACTTCTTCCTGACGGAGGACGGCGAGTTCGTCATCAACGAGATCAACACGATGCCCGGCTTCACCCCCATCTCCATGTACCCGCGCATGTGGGAGGCGAGCGGTGTCGGCTACCCCGAACTGGTCGACCGGCTCATCCGGGCCGCGCTGAGCCGCTCGACCGGACTGCGCTGAGCGGGCCGGAAGGGCCGGAGGAACCGCCGGGAACGCCGTCGCCCCGGTCCACCGGACCGGGGCGACGGCGTTCCCGGCGGCCGTCGGCGGCGGCCGCCGCCGTCACAGCGGCTGCTCGGGGACCGCGCCGCGCACCGCGTCCGCGAGATCGACCAGGGCGTTGATCTCGGGCCGGTACGCGTCGGGCACCGTCACCCGTACGAAGGCCTCACGGCCGGTGGTGGTGAACCGGTAGCCGCCGTCCTGCTTCTCCAGCAGCCAGGAGACGCCGTCGACCTCCACCGCCTCGGCGGTCGGGTTGTAGTGTTCACTGCCGGGTGTGAGCACCTCGGGCCGCGGCACCCCGCAGCCCAGCTCGATCGCGGGATCACCCCATACGGCGGCGTACCGCGTACCGGGCGTGAGCGTGACCCGACGCTGCCCGTCCACCCGTTCCGGCAGCGCCTCGTACAGCGCGCGGCAGGCCGCCGCGGCCGGGCCGGTGGGCGTCGGCACGGGCGGACGGGGCGCGTCACCGGCGGACGTACAGCCGGCCAGCGTGATGAACGCGGCGGCCGCGGCGCTCAGTGAGACGGCGGCCTTGGCGGCCGACGCCGCGGACAGCGGGAGGCACCGGCGGGGCGAGAAGCTCACCGGACGAGCATACGAGGGGTTACAGATGCACGACCGGGCAGGTCAGGGTCCGTGTGATGCCCTCCACCCGCTGGATCCGGGCCACCACCATACGGCCGAGGTCGTCCACGGTGTCGGCCTGCGCGCGCACGATCACGTCGTAGGGACCGGTCACGTCCTCGGCCTGGATCACCCCCGGAATCCCGCCGACCGTCTCGGCGACGGTCGACGCCTTGCCGACCTCTGTCTGGATCAGGATGTACGCCTGTACCACGGAACCTCCAGGGCGGCTACGAGGATCATGGGGGAAGAAGGGACGCCACGGTACCGCGTGGCCGACGCCACCGGGGAGACCCGCACCGCGGGCGGGCGCGGCAGGTCCGTGGGGCGGCGGACCGGCGGGCCGGCCGCGGCGGTACCGTTCGAGCGCACTGACGAAGGGGCACGACGATGCTGAGCTCTCCCGGTGGGCACCCTCTCCCCCGATTCTCCTCCTCGGACGCCCCCAGGACCCCCGGCCGGACCGTGGGGGAGCTCGGGGAGTTCGGGCTGATCCGGGAACTCACCGCGCGGATCACCCCCACCCCGGCCGTACGGATCGGCCCGGGTGACGACGCGGCCGTGGTCGCCGCGCCCGACCGGCGTGTCGTGGCCAGCACGGACCTGTTGCTGGAGGGTCGGCACTTCCGGCGCGACTGGTCCACCGCCTACGACGTCGGCCGCAAGGCGGCGGCGCAGAACCTGGCCGACATCGCGGCCATGGGAGCCGAGCCCACCGCGCTGCTGCTCGGCCTGGTCGTCCCCGCCGAACTGCCGGCCACCTGGCCCACCGAACTGATGGACGGGCTGCACGACGAGTGCCGGGTGGCGGGCGCGGCCGTGGTCGGCGGCGATCTGGTGCGCGGTGACACCATCACCGTGGCGATCACCGCGCTGGGGGACCTGCAGGGCCGCGAGCCGGTCACTCGCGGCGGCGCCCGGCCCGGTGACGTCGTCGCGGTGACCGGCTGGCTGGGCTGGTCGGCGGCCGGGTACACCGTGCTGGCCCGCGGGTTCCGCTCCCCGCGCGCCTTCGTCGAGGCCCACCGCCGTCCCGAGCCGCCGTACCAGGCGGGTCCCGCGGCGGCCGGTCTGGGCGCGACCGCGATGACCGACGTCAGCGACGGGCTCGTCGCCGACCTCGGGCACATCGCCGAGGCCAGCAAGGTCCGCATCGACGTGCGCTCGGCCGCGCTGGACATCCCCGCCCAGATGTCCGACATCGGTCAGGCGGTGGGCGTCGACCCGCTGCAGTGGGTGCTCACCGGGGGAGAGGACCACGCGATCGTCGCCACCTTCCCGCCCGGCACCAAACTGCCCGCCCGCTGGAGCCGCATCGGCGAGGTGCTCCATCCCTCCGCGGCACCGCAGGTGACGGTGGACGGTGCCACCTGGACCGGGGCGAGCGGCTGGGACCACTTCGGGGACTGAGCCGCCGGCGGGTTCCCGGCCCCAGGACCGGGCAGGGGCGGCCGGGCGATCCGGCCGTAGGCTGCGGGCATGCGTACACCACCACCGCGGGTGCTCACCGTCGCCGGATCCGACTCGGGCGGCGGGGCGGGCATCCAGGCCGACCTGAAGACCATGCTGGCGCTGGGCACTCACGGGATGAGCGTGCTCACCGCCGTCACCGCGCAGAACTCCCTGGGCGTCCAGGGCGCCTGGGAGCTTCCCGCCGAGGCCGTGCGGCAGCAGTTCCGCAGTGTCGTGGACGACATCGGGACACAGGCGGTCAAGACCGGCATGCTGGCGACCGCCGAGCTGGTCGAGACGGTCGCCGAACTGCTGGACGGCCTGCCGGTACCGGTGGTCGTCGACCCCGTGGGCGTCTCCAAGCACGGTGACCCGCTGCTGGCCGCCGACGCCCTCCACGCGGTGCGCACCGCGCTGCTGCCGAAGGCCACCGTGGCCACCCCCAACCTCGACGAGGTCGCCCAGCTCACCGGTGTACGGGTGGAGACCGAGGCCGATCTGCCGCGCGCCGCGGCGGCGGTCCTGGCGTACGGACCGCGCTGGACGCTGATCAAGGGCGGCCACCTCAAGGACGGGGAAGCCGTGGACCTGCTCACCGACGGCACCGACGAGCACTGGCTGCGCGCACCGCGTCACGACAACCGCCACACCCACGGCACCGGCTGCACCCTCGCCGCCGCGGTCGCCGCCGAACTGGCCAAGGGGCGCTCCGTCCCCGAGGCGGCCGGTGCGGCCAAGGAGTACGTGACGGGTGCCATCGCCGCGGGGTTCGCACTGGGCGGGGGCATCGGGCCGGTGGACCACGGCTGGCGCCCGGGCCGGGGCGGCTGAGCCGCCGGCACCGGCGTTCCGTACCCGGGCATGCCGAAAAGCCGGTCCACCGGGGGTGGACCGGCCTGCGGGCAGCCGGCGGGGCGCCGGCCGAGGCGGCTCGCCGGGGGTCGCGTCAGCGCGGGACCGGACCGTCCCCGCCGCGGCGGGGACGGTTCAGGCGCGCTTTCAGCGCGAGACCTTGCCGGCCTTGATGCACGAGGTGCACACGTTGAGCCGCTTCGGCGTCCGACCGACCATCGCACGCACCCGCTGGATGTTGGGGTTCCAACGGCGGGACGTACGGCGGTGCGAGTGCGAGATGTTGTTGCCGAAGCCCGGCCCCTTGCCGCAGACGTCGCAGTTGGCAGCCACGGGTCACTCCAAAGACTTCAGATGCACTTACGGTGAAATCCCGGCACGGGCAGGATCACGGATGACCGGCACCGCCAGGGAATGGGATGAGCCCGACTGGGGTCAGGCAACCGGAGCAGCATACCCCGGCCGTATCCGGACCACGAAATCACCATGGCCGGCCGGCGCCGTTCTCCCGGCTTTCCCCGGCTCTTCCCGGCCTTACCCCGGCCCCCGGGGCGGACCGGCCCCGCCACCGCACTAGCCTTCGGCCGTCGCACACCGGCCACCGGCCACCGCCCGCAGACCACCCCCGAGGAGGCCACCCGTGCCGCATCCGCTCGACGCCGCCGCGGTACGCGACTGGTGTGTCCGGGCGCTCGACGCACTGGGCCGGGCCCGCGAGACGATCGACGCGATCAACGTCTATCCGGTGGCGGACGCGGACACCGGCACCAATCTCTACCTGACCATGGAGTCGGCCGCCCGGGCGGTGGAGGCGGCCTGGGCCGGGGAGCCCACCCCGGCTCAGGCCGTACGGGCCATGGCCCACGGCGCGCTGATCGGCGCGCGCGGCAACTCCGGGACGATCCTGGCGCAGTTGCTGCGCGGTATGGCCGAGGAGATCGGCGCGGCGGAGGAGGCGGAGGAGGCGGCGGAGCAGGGGGTGGAACGGAGGGCGGAGAGCCCGGAAGGGGGCCGGACGGCGGGCGGGCCGGACGGTGCCGAACTGCTGCGGCGTGCCCTGGAGCGGGCCGCCGTGTCGGCCCGGGCGGCGGTGGCGCATCCGGTGGAGGGCACCGTGCTCACCGTGGCCGCGGCCGCCGCGGCCGCCGCCACGGTCTCGGCCGGGGACTGCGCGGCGGTGGCGCGGGCCGCCTGGTCGGCGGCCCGCGCCGCGCTCCGGGAGACTCCCCGGCAGCTGGCGGAACTGTCCCGCGCCGGTGTGGTGGACGCGGGCGGCTACGGCCTGGTCACGGTCCTGGGCGCACTGGTCGGGGCGCTCTCCGGGGAGCGCCCGGCGGACCCGGTCGCCGAACCGGCCGCCTGCGGCCCCGCGGCCGGGACCGGGGAGGGCCCCGACGCCGGGGCGGACACCGCGACCGGTCCGGAGGCGGGCGGACCGGCACCGGACGGCGGACCGGCCTACGAGGTCATCTACCTGCTGGAGGCCGGCGACGAGGCCGTCGCCGCCCTGCGGTCCCGGCTCGACGCACTGGGCGACTCCCTGGTGGTGGTCGGCGGCGACGGACTGTGGAACGTCCATGTCCATGTGGACGACCCCGGCGCCGCGGTGGAGGCCGGCATCGAGGCGGGCCGCCCGTTCCGCATCCGGATCACGCACTTCGGCGGCGGCCGGCCGGCACACCGCGCCCGCGACCGCGCCGCCGACGGCACCGTCTCCCGTGCCGTGGTGGCGGTGGTGCCCGGCGACGGGCTGGCCGCCCTGTGCGCGGCGGCGGGTGCGGCGGCCGTGACCGTACGCCCCGGTGAGCCGCCCGCCAGTGGCGAACTGGCGCAGGCGCTGCGGCGGGTGGGGACCGGTGAGGTCGTCCTGCTGCCCAACGACCCGGAGCTGCGGCACACCGCCGCCGCGGCGGCCGAGCAGGCCCGTGCCGAGGGGCTGCGGGTCGCCATCATCCCCACCCGCTCCCCGGTGCAGGGCCTGGCCGCGCTCGCCGTGCACGAGCCCGCCCGCCGCTTCGACGAGGACGTCGTCGCCATGACCTCGGCCGCCGGGGCCACCCGGTACGGCGAGCTGTGCGTCGCCGAGCGGCAGTCGTGGACCACCGCCGGGGTCTGCCAGGCCGGGGACGTGCTCGGACTCATCGACGGGGACGTGGCGCTGATCGGCGCGGAACCGGAACGGGTGGCCGCCGCGGTGCTGGACCGGATGCTCTCGGCGGGCGGCGAACTGGTGACACTGGTGGTCGGCGCGGACGCGCCCGAGGGCCTGGCGGGACGCCTGGAGCGGCACGTACGGCGGACCCACCTGGCCGTGGACACCCTCGTCTACGAGGGGCGGCAGAGCGGGCCGCTGCTGATCGGTGTGGAGTGACCGCGGCCGGACCCGGAACCGGGTCGCGTACCGGGGTTGTCGGTGCCGTGGTGTGCAATAGGGGGCGTGCCCGCGCGAGAGACCGAACCGAAGCAGCCGGGGGAGCCCGGGACCGACCCCCTGGCGGAACCGCTGCGCAGAACGCTCGGCGGCACCACCGCGAAGGTGATGGCCGAGCACCTCGGCCTGCACACCGTCGGCGACCTGCTCCACCACTACCCGCGGCGGTACGCCGAGCGCGGTGAGCTGACGAGGCTCTCCGACCTGCCGCCGGACGAGCACGTCACCGTCGTCGCCCAGGTCGCCGACGCCCGGGTGCACACGTTCAACCAGGGGCGCGGCAAGCGGCTGGAGGTCACCGTCACCGACGGCAGCGGCCGGCTGCAGCTGGTCTTCTTCGGCCGCTCCGTCCACCATCACCACCGGGAGCTGCTGCCCGGCCGGCGCGGGATGTTCGCCGGCAAGGTGGGGGTCTTCAACCGGAAGCTCCAGCTCTCCCACCCCGCCTACGAGCTGCTGGGCGCCGACAGCGACCCGGACGCGGCGGACGCCTTCGCCGGACGGCTGATCCCCCTCTACCCGGCCTGCAGGCAGCTGGAGTCCTGGAAGCTCGCCAAGGCCGTCACCACCGTCCTGGACTCGCTGGGCGCCACCGGCTGGGCGGGCGTCGCCGACCCACTGCCGCCCGCGCTGCGCGAGGAGTACGGGCTGCCCGCCCTGCCGGAGGCGTTGGAGAAGGTCCACCAGCCGCGGCACAGGGCGGACCTGGAGCAGGCGCGGACGAGGCTGAAGTGGGACGAGGCGTTCGTCCTCCAGGTCGCCCTGGCCCGCCGCCGTCTCGCCGAGGGCCAGCTGCCCGCCGTGCCGCGCAAGCCCCGCGAGGGTGGGCTGCTGGACGCCTTCGACGCCCGGCTGCCGTTCACCCTCACCGAGGGGCAGCGGACGGTCAGCCGGGAGATCTTCGACGATCTGGCCACCGAGCACCCCATGCACCGGCTGCTCCAGGGCGAGGTCGGCTCCGGCAAGACGCTGGTGGCGTTGCGGGCCATGCTCGCCGTCGTCGACACGGGCGGGCAGGCCGCGCTGCTCGCCCCGACCGAGGTGCTGGCCCAGCAGCACCACCGCTCGGTCACCGAGATGATGGGCGAGCTGGCCGAGGGCGGCATGCTCGGCGGCAGCGACCAGGGCACCAAGGTGGTGCTGCTCACCGGCTCGATGGGCACCGCCGCCCGGCGGCGGGCGCTGCTGGACCTGGCCACCGGCGAGGCCGGCGTCGTCATCGGCACCCACGCCCTGATCGAGGACAAGGTGCGCTTCCACGACCTGGGCCTGGTGGTGGTGGACGAACAGCACCGCTTCGGCGTCGAGCAGCGCGACGCGCTGCGCTCCAAGGGGAAGCAGCCCCCGCACCTGCTGGTGATGACCGCGACCCCGATCCCCCGCACGGTGGCGATGACGGTCTTCGGGGACCTGGAGACCTCCGTGCTGGACCAGCTTCCGGCCGGGCGCTCGCCCATCGCCAGCCATGTGGTGCCCGCCGCGGAGAAACCCCACTTCCTGGCACGGGCCTGGGAACGGGTGCGCGAGGAGGTGGCGGCCGGGCACCAGGCGTATGTCGTCTGCCCCCGCATCGGGGACGAGGAGGAGCCCGCCGGCTCCCGGAAGGCCGGCTCCCGGAAGGACGACGGCGGCGGGAGCGGCGGGAACGGCGGAAACGGTGGAGGAGCCGGGGGAGCCGGGGAGGACGGGGGCGCCGACGGCGAGCGGCGCCCGCCGCTGGCCGTCCTGGACGTCGCCGGACAGCTCGCGGACGGGCCGCTGGCCGGGCTGCGGGTGGCGGCGCTGCACGGCCGGATGCAGCCGGACGCCAAGGACGAGGTGATGCGCCGCTTCGCCGCGGGCGAGGTGGACGTCCTGGTCGCCACGACCGTCATCGAGGTCGGGGTGAACGTGCCCAACGCCACCGTGATGGTGATCATGGACGCGGACCGGTTCGGCGTCTCGCAGCTCCACCAGCTGCGCGGCCGGGTCGGGCGCGGCACCGCGCCGGGGCTGTGCCTGCTGGTCAGCGAGGCCCCGGAGGGCAGCCCCGCCCGCGCCCGGCTGGCGGCGGTCGCCACCACGCTGGACGGCTTCGAACTGTCCCGCATCGACCTGGAGCAGCGCCGGGAGGGGGACGTACTGGGCCAGGCCCAGTCCGGCACCAGGTCCTCCCTGCGGATGCTCGCCGTCATCGACGACGAGGAGGTCATCGAGGCCGCCCGGGCGAGGGCGACCGAGGTCGTCGCCGCGGACCCGGAGCTGGAGGGACTGCCCGAGCTGCGCGCCGCCCTGGACGCCCTGCTGGACGCCGAGCGTGAGGAGTACCTCGACAAGGGCTGACGAGGCGAACGGCCGGTGGGAGGAGCCCGGAGAACCGGGACGGCCGGGGGGCCGGGGGAACCGCCCGGCGGGCCCGGTCACGGAGCGTCACTGTCAGTGCCGGGTGGAAGACTGAGTGTGTTCCGGACCGGTCCGTACGGAGACCGGTCGGCCTGGACCACTGGGGGTTGCTTCATGGCATTCCGGCATCTCAACGAACTGCCGCTGGGCGACAAGGTCTTCCGCATCGAGCTCGCCAGCGACGACGACTCCACCGTGACCCTCTCCCTGACCGGCTGGCAGGAGGACGCCCCGCGGGAGCCGCTGGCCTCCGGCAGCCTCACCCTGCCGCTCACCGAGGTCCCCGCGCTGCGGATCGCGCTCAACCGCGCGCTGCGCGCCCTCGCCCTCGTGGCCGATGTCGCCGAGCCCATCCCCGACCGCGACGTGCTGCGTGAGCTGTTCCCGGGCCACGGCGCCCCCTGGGTGCCCCAGCACGAGGAGGACCTCACCCAGCGGTTCCACGCCGGCGAGACCATCGCCCGGATAGCCGCCCGTTTCGGCCGTACCCCGGATTCGGTCCGCACCAAGCTGCGCGAGCTCGGCCACGACCCGCGCCGCCCGGAGTACTGCCCGCCGGACGGCTGCCTGTCCTGGTCGCGCTACGTCTCGCCCGCCCTGGTGGGCGCCGCCGCGCCGGAACCGGGCGAGGACAGGGCGGCGGGCTGATCCGGCACCGGGCACTTATCGTGGGGGCGGCGGTCCGGTGCCGCCGCTCCCACTGCCCGAGCTGACAGGACCCGGGGGACGACGAAGCGATGACCCGCGTGATCGCCGGCACGGCCGGTGGACGACGGCTGGCGGTACCGCCCGGCCAGGGCACCCGGCCGACCTCCGACCGGGCGCGCGAGGGCCTGTTCTCCACCTGGGAGTCACTGCTCGGCCCGCTGCTCGGCCTGCGGGTGCTCGACCTGTACGGCGGCTCGGGCGCGGTCGGCCTGGAGGCGCTCTCGCGCGGGGCCGGGCACGTCCTGCTGGTCGAGTCCGACGCCCGGGCCGTACGCACCATCCGGCAGAACGTCCGCGTTCTCGGCCTGCCCGGCGCCGAGGTCCGGGCCGGCCGTGCCGAGCAGGTGGTGCGCGGACCGGCCCCCGGGGCGCCGTACGACGCGGTCTTCCTTGACCCGCCGTACGCCGTCGGGGACGACGAGCTCCGCGAGATCCTTCTCACACTCCGGCTGAGGGGGTGGCTCGCGGCCGATGCCCTCGTCACCGTGGAGCGCGGCACGAGAGGCGGCGAGTTTCGCTGGCCCGCCGGTTACGAGGGGCTGCGGTCCCGCCGCTACGGCGAGGGCACGCTCTGGTACGGTCGCGCCGCCCGCGAAGAAGCCACCGACGCGTCATGACCCGTACGGAGAGCGAGGAAACAGCAGTGCGCCGCGCCGTCTGTCCGGGGTCCTTCGACCCCATCACCAACGGACACCTCGACATCATCGCCCGCGCCGCCAAGCTCTACGACGAGGTCTACGTCGCGGTGATGATCAACAAGTCGAAGCAGGGCCTGTTCGCCGTCGAGGAGCGCATCGACCTGATCCGCCAGGTCACCGGCGAGTACGGCAACGTGCGGGTCGAGTCCTTCCACGGGCTGCTGGTGGACTTCTGCAAGCAGCGCGACATCCCCGCCATCGTCAAGGGCCTGCGGGCGGTCAGCGACTTCGACTACGAGCTGCAGATGGCCCAGATGAACAACGGGCTCTCCGGCGTGGAGACGCTGTTCGTGCCGACCAACCCGACCTACAGCTTCCTCTCCTCCAGCCTGGTCAAGGAGGTCGCCGCCTGGGGCGGCGACGTCTCCCACCTGGTGCCGCCCGCGGTCCTGTCGGTCCTGCGCGAACGCCTCCCCCGGCCCTGAGCCGCCGCCGGCGGCGGCTCCTCGCGGCATCCGCTGTCGCGCCGGCGGCCACTGCCCGTACAGTCGCTTCCGTGGACGTACAGCAGAAACTCGACGACATCGTCGCGGCGGTCGAAGGCGCCCGATCCATGCCCATGTCGGCCTCCTGCGTGGTCAACCGCGCGGAGTTGCTGGGCATGCTGGAGGAGGTGCGGCAGGCACTGCCCGGCTCGCTCGCCCAGGCACAGGAACTGCTCGGCGACCGGGAGCAGACGATCGCCGGGGCCCGGCAGGAGGCCCAGCGGATCATCGAGTCCGCACAGGCCGAACGCAACGCGCTGATCTCCGGCACCGAGGTCGCCCGCCGCTCCCAGGAGGAGGCCGACCGCATCCTGGTCCAGGCCCGCCGGGAGGCCGAGGAGATCCGCGCCGAGGCGGACGACTACGTCGACAGCAAGCTCGCCAACTTCGAGGTGGTCCTGAGCAAGACCATCGGCTCGGTCGACCGGGGCCGCGAGAAGCTCCTGGGCCGCGGCCCGGGGGCCGACGGCTACGGAAGCGAGGGCGGCGGGGAGTCCGACGAGGACATCCCGGAGCGCTCCGCCGATCCCGCCGAGCTGCGGGAGCGCGCCGACGCGTACGTGGAGACCCAGTTCCGGGCGTTCGAAGCGGTGCTCACCAAGACCCTGGAGGCGGTCGGCCGGGGCCGGCAGAAGCTCACCGGCCACCGTCCCATCGACGACCTGGCCGCGCATCTGGCCGCCCAGGACGGTCAGGACCAGCAGTCCGACGCCGACTACTTCGCCGACCTCGCCGCCGCCCAGGCGTCCCCCGCCCCCGCGGCGGTCCGGCAGTCGCAGCAGGCCGGTTACGAGCCGCAGCCGGCGGCCGATCCGTACGGTTACCAGCAGCAGGGCGGAGGCTACGGCTATCCGCAGGACCAGCAGCAGGGCGGAGGCTACGGCTACCCGCAGGAGGGCTACCCGCAGGAGCCGGATCCGTACTACGCCCGGCAGTCGCAGCAGGCCGGTTACGAGCCGCAGCCGGCGGCCGATCCGTACGGTTACCAGCAGCAGGGCGGAGGCTACGGCTATCCGCAGGACCAGCAGCAGGGCGGAGGCTACGGCTACCCGCAGGACGCCGTCCCCGCCCCGCCGCAGTACCAGCCCCAGCAGCAGCCCGCGGCGCTCGACGAGACCAGCTTCTTCGACACCGGCATGATCGACATGGCGCAGCTGAAGCAGTACGAGCAGGACCGGTAACCACCCCGGCCGGGCCGGATTGGGAGCAAAGCGGCCTGTCCAGTATCCTGGCTCTTCGGTCGTGGCTCGCCCGCGACGTCCGGCTGCCCGGACCGCCCGCCGCAAGCGGAGCGGGACGGAGTCCTCCGGTGTCAGACCGTAGAAAGCAGGAAGCCCTGAAAGCCCCCCTCGACTCCCGTTCCCCCCTCGTGTTCGACACGCGCGAGCTGGGGCGTCGTCCGGGTGCGCTCAAACGGCTCTCCCGCACGGTTCCGGCCCCCAAGGACCTGGGCACCGAGGTCGTGGGGGTGCCGGAGGGCGCGGCCATGGAACTCGACCTCCGCCTGGAGTCGGTCATGGAGGGAGTGCTCGTCACGGGCACCGTCCGTGCGCCGCTGACGGGGGAGTGCGTAAGGTGTCTGGAGCCGCTGGAGCAGGAGGGCGAAGCGGATTTCCAGGAGATGTTCTCCTACCCCGACGCCGACGACCGGAGCCGCTACGCGGACGCCGGCGACGACGCCGAGGACGAGGAGATGTTCCGGCTCGAGGGTGACCTGCTCGACCTCGAGCCCGTGCTGCGGGACGCGGTGGTGCTGTCACTGCCGCTGCAGCCGGTGTGCCGGGAGGACTGCCCCGGACTGTGCCCCCGATGCGGGGCGCGGCTCGCGGACGATCCCGGTCACGACCACAACGAGGCCGTCGACATCAGGTGGGCGGCACTCGAAGGACTCGCCGGTTCCATGGGGAACGGCGAGAAGGACGAAGACAACGAACCCCGCAGCGACGGGGACGATCCACAGGAGAAATAGCCGTGGCTGTTCCGAAGCGGAAGATGTCGCGCAGCAACACGCGCCACCGCCGGTCGCAGTGGAAGGCTGCGGTCCCCACCCTGGTCAAGTGCGAGCGCTGCCAGGAGCCCAGGCTGCAGCACATCGCCTGTCCGAACTGCGGCACCTACAACCGCCGCCAGGTCCTCGAGGTCTGATCGGCGGGTGACGGGCTCCATGTCAGACGCCACGACGCCTGGCTCCTCCTCCCGCCGCGGCGGGAGCGAATCCGAGGCGCAGGCGGGTCTGGTGGATGCGGCCTCGTCCCACACGCTGCTGGAGGGGCGGCTCGGGTACCGGCTCGAGTCCGCCCTTCTGACGCGTGCGCTGACGCACCGCAGCTACGCGTACGAGAACGGTGGGCTTCCGACCAACGAGCGGCTGGAGTTCCTGGGGGACTCCGTCCTCGGTCTGGTGGTCACCGACACGCTCTACCGCACTCATCCCGAGCTCCCCGAGGGGCAGCTCGCCAAGCTGCGTGCCGCGGTGGTCAACTCCCGTGCGCTCGCCGGTGTCGCCCGCGGTCTCGACCTGGGCGCCTTCGTCCGGCTCGGCCGGGGCGAGGAGGGCACGGGCGGCCGGGACAAGGCGTCGATCCTCGCGGACACCCTGGAAGCCGTCATCGGCGCGGTCTACCTCGACCAGGGACTGGACGCGGCGGGCGAACTGGTGCACCGGCTCTTCGATCCACTGATCGAGGAGTCCTCCAGCCTGGGCGCCGGGCTGGACTGGAAGACCAGCCTCCAGGAGCTGACCGCGGCCGAAGGGCTCGGGGTTCCCGAGTACGTGGTCTCCGAGACCGGTCCCGACCACGAGAAGACCTTCACGGCTGCCGCCCGCGTCGGTGGTGTCGCGTACGGCACCGGCACCGGCCGCAGCAAGAAGGAGGCCGAGCAGCAGGCGGCCGAGGCCGCCTGGCGCGCGATCCGGAGCGCGGCCGACCAGAAGGCGGGCCAGGCCACCGAGAAGGTGTCCTGACCCCGTCCGGCCCCGGCCGTGCGCGCGGCTCACCCGCGTTTTCCCTGCCCGTCCCCTTTTCGCCCGCCGTCCGTCCGCCGTCCACCCACCGCCCACCCGCCTCCGTCCGGGGCGGGTGGGCGGCGGGGTGTGCACCGCGGCACCCGCCGCCGTGCGTCCCGGACTCCGCCTTCGTGACGAGGAGCCGTCATTGCCCGAGCTGCCCGAGGTCGAGGTCGTCCGGCGCGGACTGGAGCGCTGGATCGCCGGCCGTACGGTCGCCGAGACCGAGGTGCTGCACCCGCGCGCGGTCCGCCGCCATCTCGCCGGAGCGGCGGACTTCGCCGCCCGGCTGCGCGGTGCGCGCGTCGGGACGCCGCTGCGCCGGGGCAAGTACCTGTGGCTGCCGCTGGAGGGCACCGGCCACTGCGTCCTGGCACACCTCGGCATGAGCGGACAACTGCTCGTCCAGCCCCGCGAGGCGCCCGGCGAGAAGCACCTGCGGGTACGGATCCGCTTCGCGGACGGGGCGGGCACCGAACTGCGCTTCGTGGACCAGCGCACCTTCGGCGGGCTGTCGCTGCATCGCACCACCGCCGAAGGCCTGCCCGAGGTCATCTCCCACATCGCCCGCGATCCGCTGGACCCGGCCTTCGACGAGGCGGCTTTCCACGCCGCCCTGCGCCGCCGCCGCAGCACCGTCAAGCGTGCCCTGCTCGACCAGTCGCTCATCAGCGGGGTCGGCAACATCTACGCCGACGAGGCGCTGTGGCGCTCCCGTCTCCACTACGACCGCCCCACCGCCGGCCTGACCCGCCCGCGCACGGCCGAGTTGCTGGGACACGTCCGCGATGTCATGAACGCGGCCCTCGCGGTGGGCGGCACCAGCTTCGACAGCCTCTACGTCAACGTCAACGGGGAGTCGGGATACTTCGACCGCTCCCTGGACGCCTACGGCCGCGAAGGGCTGCCCTGCCACCGCTGCACCACCCCGCTGCGCCGCAGCCCCTGGATGAACCGCTCCAGCTACTTCTGTCCCCGCTGCCAGCGCCCGCCCCGCTGATCACCCGATCCGCCCGCCGCTCACGCGCTCCGGCCCCGGCCCGGAGACCGGGCCGGGGCCGGAGCGCGCCGGTCACCGCTGTGTCAGAAGCCGAAGTTCTGCGTCCACCACGGGCCGCCCTCGGCGAAGTGCGCGCCCACGCCCAGGGTCCGGTAGTCGCAGTTGAGGATGTTGGCGCGGTGGCCCGGGCTGTTCATCCAGGCCTCCACCACGGCCTCGGGATCGGTCTGGCCCCGGGCTATGTTCTCGCCGCCGAGGTTGTCGATGCCCGCGGCCTCGGCGCGGTCCCAGGGGGTGTCGCCGTTGGGGCTGGTGTGGGAGAAGAAGCCCTGCACAGCCATGTCCTCGCTGAACTCCCCGGCCAGTTCGGCCAGTTCGGGGTCGGCGGTGACCGGGCGGCAGCCGGCCTTGGCCCGCTCCAGGTTGACCAGCTTCAGCACCTCGGCCTCGGCGGTCTTCGCCGCGTCACTGCCGGAGGGGCTGCTGGGGACGGTGTCCCCCGTCTCCTCGGCGGGCGGCTTCCGGGGTGTCTCGGGAGACCGGGCGGGCGGTGTCCTGGAGGCGTCGTTCCCGGCGGCCGAGGGCGGGGCGTCGGCGCGCGGGGGAGCCGACTCCGGTGCCGACCGCGATTCGCTCGGCTTGCCCGAGGGCGTCTTCTCCGGCTTCTCGGAACCCCGCGAGGAGGGGCTGCCGGAGCCGGGGGCGGAGCTGCGGTCACCGCCGCGGCCCGGGGAGGAGGGGGACTCCGCTCCGGCGGGGCCGGCCGCCGGGGGCGTGGATGCTCCCTGGGTCTGCAGGTCTGGCAGGCCACCGGTGCGTATGTCGGAGCTGTTGCCGGGACCGCCGACGGTGTAGGTGCCGTTCGGCCCGGGGATCAGACCGGAGGCGACAGCCACGGCGCCCATCGCCATGGCGGCCGATGCACCCAGGAGCCCGGTGCGCACGGGGGCCGCGCTCCGCTTGCGCTGCGGGCCGCGGTGTCGGCCGCCCGCCGCACGCGCGGCGGGGACGGGGGCCGGTGCGGGGGCTGGGTTGGCGCGTCGGTGGCGTCCCATCTACTGCAGTCCTCTACATGATCGGCGTCACTTGCATCACTCGAACGAGTGAGACCCGTTGTCGCGGACTGTACGGCATCCATGGCGGTACGGGGGTCGGGACGGCGTAAACATGAGCATGATCGGAGCATGAGAAAGCGCACAGCGGGCGGGCGCCCGGGGTCTCCGTCCGGATAGCGTGCGTTCATGACCGGGAGGACGGCGGGAGAAGCGGGCGGGACGGCGGGGGACGCGGTGGAGAGGAGGGAGCGCGCGGCCGCCGGAGACGCCGTACGGATGACGGCCTGGGTGCGCGGACGGGTGCAGGGAGTCGGCTTCCGCTGGTTCACCCGTGCCAACGCGCTGCGGATCGGCGGCCTGGACGGTTTCGTGCTCAACCTCGGGGACGGCCGTGTCCAGGTGGTCGCCGAGGGACCGCGGGACCGCTGCGAACTGCTGCTGGAGTGGCTCCGTACGGGTGATACGCCGGGCCGGGTGGAGGGGGTTACCGAGATGTGGGGCCGCCCTCGCGGCGAGTACCGGGGCTTTGCCGTCAGGTGATCGGAACTTGTTGCCTTTCGCCCTGCGACGTGCAAGGCTGCGGCCATCGGTGATCCCAGAGGACCCCGTCAGCCCTCCGGCAAGTTGAGTGCCGTCGAGTCAAGGCTGCGGGGCGCGTGGCGTGATCGTGTTGACCGTAAAAAGTTTTGGTGAGACGCTGGAAGCCCGCGCACCGCAACTGTTCTGCCTTGGGAATGAAGGTACGACAGGTGTCGCGGATTGCGAATCCCTCACGACCCACCACCGTTATCGGTCGGTCACTCAGTGCGGAGGACCATCCATCATGGCAAAGGCGCTTCTCGGTTACGTCGGCGGCCCTGACCCCCGAGTCCTCGCCGAGATGCGACGGCTGCAGCAGCGTGTTCAGGACCTGGAATCCGAGCTCGTACGGATCCAGGCCGAGAACGACGCGCTGTCGGCCGCCGCGGCACGGCACGGCGACTCGCTGCTGGACAGCATCGACGTATCCAAGGCGGAGCCTGCGCTCACCTGACCGGCCAGCCGGAACAGAGGATCGCAGCGCCGAACCGCTGGAAGAAAACTGCAAGGGACGCTTCGGCGTCCCTTCGTCGTTTCCGGCCCCGGCGTGGCGCTTACCGTGTGATGTGCCCCACTCGATCAGCGGTGAAACTCACCTCGGCCGGGAAACCGGCACCGGGGAGTAAAGTCCCGGTACGTGCACCTCAAGAGCCTGACCCTGCGCGGGTTCAAGTCCTTCGCATCGGCCACCACACTGCGGTTCGAGCCGGGTATCACCTGCGTCGTGGGGCCCAACGGATCCGGCAAGTCCAACGTGGTGGACGCGCTGTCGTGGGTGATGGGCGAGCAGGGTGCCAAGTCCCTGCGCGGCGGCAAGATGGAGGACGTCATCTTCGCCGGGACCGCGGGACCGGCCGGGCGTCCGCCGCTGGGCCGCGCCGAGGTCTCCCTCACCATCGACAACTCCGACGGCGCGCTGCCCATCGAGTACTCCGAGGTCACCATCACGCGGATCATGTTCCGCAACGGCGGCAGCGAGTACCAGCTCAACGGCGACACCTGCCGGCTGCTGGACATCCAGGAACTGCTCTCCGACTCCGGCATCGGCCGCGAGATGCACGTCATCGTCGGACAGGGCCAGCTCGACTCCGTCCTGCACGCCGACCCGGCGGGCCGCCGCGCCTTCATCGAGGAGGCGGCCGGCGTCCTCAAGCACCGCAGACGCAAGGAGAAGGCCCTGCGGAAGCTGGACGCGATGCAGGCCAACCTCGCCCGCGTCCAGGACCTCACCGACGAACTGCGCCGCCAGCTCAAGCCCCTGGGGCGGCAGGCGGCCGTCGCCCGCCGCGCCGCGGTGATCCAGGCCGACCTGCGCGACGCCCGGCTGCGGCTGCTCGCCGACGACCTGGTCACCCTGCGCGCGGCCCTGCGGGCCGAACTCGCCGACGAGGCCGCCCTCAAGGAACGCAAGGAGACCGCGGAGGGCGAACTGCGGGAGGCGCTGCGCCGCGAGACCGAGCTGGAGCGGCGGGTGGGGGACCTCGCGCCGCGCCTGGAACGGGCCCAGCAGACCTGGTACGAGCTCTCCCAGCTCGCCGAACGGGTGCGCGGCACCGAGAGCCTGGCCGAGGCCCGGATCAGAAGCGCCGCCGCCGAACCCGCCGAGGAGCGCCGGGGACGCGATCCGGAGGACATGGAGCGCGAGGCCGCCCGGATCCGCGAGCAGGAGGCGGAGCTGACCGCGGCGCTGGAGGCGGCCGGCCGGGCACTGGAGGACACCGTCGCGCACCGGGCCGAGCTGGAACGGGCCCTGGCCGCGGAGGAGCGCCGGCTCAAGGACGCCGCCCGGGCCATCGCCGACCGCCGGGAGGGACTCGCCCGGCTGCACGGCCAGGCCACCGCCGCCCGCGGCCGGGCGGCCTCCGCCCAGGCCGAGATCGACCGGCTGGCCGCCGCCCGTCAGGAGGCCGCCGAGCGCGCCGCGGCGGCCCAGGAGGAGTACGAGACGCTGCGGGCCGAGGTGGACGGCCTGGACGCCGACGACGCCGAGCTGGCCGGGGAGCACGAGACCGCCAGACGCGAACTGGCCGGGGCGGAGACGGAGCTGGGCGCGGCCCGCGAGGCGCTGGCCGCCGCGGAACGGGAACGGGCCGCGGTCTCCGCCCGGCGCGACGCCCTGGCCCTGGGACTCCGCCGCAAGGACGGCACCGGCGCGCTGCTCGGCGCCGGGGACCGGCTCGCCGGACTGCTCGGCCCGGCCGCCGAGCTCCTCACCGTCACCCCCGGCTTCGAGCTCCCCGTCGCCGCCGCCCTCGGCGCGGCAGCGGACGCCGTCGCCGTGGACGGCCCCGCCGCCGCGGCCGACGCCCTGCGGCTGCTGCGCGAGCACGACGCGGGCCGCGCGGCGCTGGTCCTGGGCGGCGCCCCCGAGCAGCCGGCCCCCGGCATCCCGGAGATCCCGGGCACACGGCGGGCGGCGGAGCTGGTGTCGGGCCCGGACGCCCTGCTGCCCGCCCTGCGGCGGCTGCTGCGCGGCGTGGTGGTGGTCGGCACCCTGCGGGACGCGGTGGAGACGGTGACCGCGCATCCGGAGGTGACCGCCGTCACCGCCGACGGCGATCTGCTCGGCGCCCACTTCGCGCAGGGCGGCTCCGCGGGCGTGCCGTCGCTGCTGGAGGTCCGGGCGTCGGTGGACGAGGCCGCCGCCGAACTGGCGGAGCTGGACGACCGGGTCGCGGAACTGACCGGGCAGCGGGAGCGGGCCCGGGAACGGCACCGGGAGTGCGCCGCCCGGGTCGAGGAGCTGGGCGCCCGGCGCAGCGCCGCCGAGAGGGAGAAGTCGCAGATCGCCGGCCGGCTCGGCCGGCTGGGCGGGCAGGCCCGGGCCGCGGCCGGCGAGGCCGAGCGCGCGGCGGCGGCCGTCGCCCGCGCCGAGGAGGTGCTGGAGCGGGCCCGGCAGGAGGCCGGGGAACTGGCCGAGCGGCTGGCGGTGGCCGAGGAGCAGCCCGGCGAGGAGGAACCGGACACCTCCGTACGGGACCGGCTGGCCGCCGACGGCGCCAACGCCCGGCAGACGGAGATGGAGGCCCGTCTTCAGGTCCGCACCCACGAGGAGCGCGTCAAGGGCCTCACCGGCCGGGCCGACTCGCTGGACCGCGCCGCCCGTGCCGAGCGGGAGGCCCGGGCCCGCGCCGAACGCCGCCGCGCCCGGCTGCGGCACGAGGCCGAGGTCGCCTCGGCCGTCGCCGCCGGAGCCCGGCAACTGCTGGCGCATCTGGAGGTGTCGCTGGTCCGGGCCGGGGAGGAACGGGAGGCCGCCCGGCGGGCGAAGGCCGAACGGGAACGCGAACTGGCCGCCGAACGGGACCGGGGCCGGGAGCTGAAGGACGAGCTGGACAAGCTCACCGACTCCGTGCACCGCGGCGAGGTGCTCGGCGCCGAGAAGCGGCTGCGGATCGAGCAGCTGGAGACCAGAGCCCTGGAGGAGCTGGGCGTGGAGCCGGCGGTGCTGGTCCGTGAGTACGGCCCCGACCAGCCCGTACCGCCCTCCCCGCCCGTCGGGGGCGAGCAGCCGCCCGGGGCTGCGGACGGGACGGCGGACGGGACGGCGGACGGGACGGAGCCCGGGATGGCGGATGGGACGGCGGACGGCGGCGGCCCCGCCGCGGGCGGCCCCTCGCGCGACCGTCCGGTCCCCTTCGTCCGCGCCGAGCAGGAGAAGCGGCTGCGGGCGGCCGAACGGGCCTACCGGCAGCTCGGCAAGGTGAACCCGCTGGCCCTGGAGGAGTTCGCCGCCCTGGAGGAACGGCACCGCTTCCTCGGCGAGCAGCTGGAGGACCTGAAGAAGACCCGCGCGGACCTGCTGCAGGTCGTCAGGGAGGTGGACGAGCGGGTCGAGCAGGTCTTCACCGAGGCGTACCACGACACGGCCCGCGAGTTCGAGGGCGTCTTCTCCCGGCTCTTCCCCGGCGGTGACGGACGGCTGGTCCTCACCGACCCGGAGAACATGCTCACCACCGGGGTGGACGTCGAGGCCCGGCCGCCGGGCAAGAAGGTCAAACGGCTGTCGCTGCTGTCGGGCGGGGAGCGCTCGCTGACGGCGGTGGCCCTGCTGGTGTCGATCTTCAAGGCCCGGCCCAGCCCGTTCTACGTCATGGACGAGGTCGAGGCCGCCCTGGACGACACCAACCTCCAGCGGCTCATCGGGATCATGCGGGAACTTCAGGAGAGCTCCCAGCTCATCGTGATCACCCACCAGAAGCGGACCATGGAGGTCGCGGACGCGCTCTACGGCGTCTCCATGCAGGGCGACGGGGTGTCGAAGGTCATCAGCCAGCGGCTGCGCTGACCCGGCCGGGGCCGACCGCACCGTGCGACGGCCGACCGTGGCCGATACTGGGTCACGTTATGGACATCGTCATCCTTGCCGTAGTCATCGCCGTGGTCGCCGTCGCCGCCGTCAGCGGCCTGGTGGTCACCGCCACCCGCCGGAAGAAGACACCGCCGCCGGGCCGCCCGGCCCCTCCGACCGTCACCGCGCCGCCCCCCTCCGAACCCCGGGTCGGCGAGGAGGCCGAGCCTCCCGGTGACGAGGGGCGGCGCACCATTGAAGAGGTCGACCTGCCCCCCGCCGGCGCCACGGACGCCGCCGTGGTGGAGGAGGCCGGCGCCCCCGCCCCGCCCGAGGTGCCCGGGATCGAGACCCCCGAGCCCGCCGCCGGACGGCTGGTGCGGCTGCGCGAACGCCTGTCGCGCTCCCAGAACACCCTGGGCCGCGGCCTGCTCACGCTGCTCTCCCGCGACCATCTCGACGAGGACACCTGGGAGGAGATCGAGGACACCCTGCTCACCGCCGACGTCGGCGTCGCCCCCACCCAGGAGCTGGTCGAGCGGCTGCGCGAACGGGTGCGGGTGCTCGGCACCCGCACCACCGCCGAACTGCGCGCCCTGCTGCGCGAGGAACTGCTGGCCCTGGTGGGCACCGACCTGGACCGCACGGTCCACACCGAGGGCGGCGTCTCGGCCGAGGGCGTGGTGCGGCCGGGCGTGGTGCTGGTCGTGGGCGTCAACGGCACCGGCAAGACCACCACCACCGGCAAGCTCGCCCGGGTGCTGGTCGCCGACGGCAAGTCGGTGGTGCTCGGCGCGGCCGACACCTTCCGCGCCGCCGCCGCCGACCAGCTCCAGACCTGGGGCGAGCGGGTGGGCGCCCGTACCGTCCGCGGCCCGGAGGCGGGCGACCCGGCGTCGGTCGCCTTCGACGCGGTCAAGGAGGGCATCGCCGCCAGCGCCGACGTGGTGCTGGTCGACACGGCGGGACGGTTGCACACCAAGGCCGGCCTGATGGACGAGCTGGGCAAGGTCAAGCGGGTGGTGGAGAAGCACGGCCCGGTGGACGAGGTGCTCCTGGTCCTGGACGCCACCACCGGCCAGAACGGCCTGATCCAGGCACGGGTCTTCGCCGAGGTCGTGGACGTCACCGGCATCGTGCTCACCAAGCTCGACGGCACGGCCAAGGGCGGCATCGTCATCGCGGTCCAGCGCGAGCTGAAGGTGCCGGTCAAGCTGGTGGGCCTGGGAGAGGGCGCGGACGACCTGGCCCCGTTCGAGCCGGAGGCGTTCGTGGACGCCCTGATCGGGGACTGACCGCCCGCCGCTCGCGCCCGCCGCCCCGGCCCGCCGGCCCCCGGTCTCAGCCCGGGGGGAACTCGCGGTGGCAGACGTACGCCAGGGTCCCCAGCAGGAGCCGGGCCTGCGGGGGGCGTTCCGCCGTCTCCGGGGCGGGGGGCCGCAGCCACCGGACCGGGCCGAGGCCGCCCAGGTCGGAGGGCGGGGCGGTGATGTGGTCGCCGGGGCCGAGGCCGCGCAGATCCAGTACGGCGTCGTCCCAGCCCATCCGGTACAGCAGCCGGGGGAGCCCGGCCGCGGCGCCGGGAGCCACGAGGAACCAGGCGCGGCCGTGCGGGGTGACGGCGACCGGTCCGGCCGGCAGGCCCATCCGCTCCAGCCGGGTCAGCGCGCGACGTCCGGCGTCCTCGGGCACCTCGATCACGTCGAACGCCCGGCCCACCGGCAGCAGCAGCGCGGCGCCGGGGACCCGCTCCCACACCCGGGCGGCCTCGTCGAGACCGGCACCCGCCGGTACCCCGGGCGTTCCCGTCAGCGGATGGGCACCGGGGGAGGGGCAGCGGACGGCTCCGCAGGAACACCGGACGCGGCCCCCGCCGCGCACGGCGCGGGCGCCGGGGACGACATCCCAGCCCCACAGACCGGTGTACTCGGCGACGGCCGTGTACACCGGGGCGCGTTCCCGGCGCCTGGCGCCGGGCCGTGGTTCCCGCGGCCCCCGCCTCTCCCGGATGCTGCCGATGGTGAAACCCATGCCCCCTCCAACGGGTCCTGTGCGCGGTCGGTCACGAGGCGGCTGTGCACCGGTACGCGATGCGGCGGCCCGGTGCCGGCCGTACGTTCCCTTCGGCGGTCGTACTCCTCTCCACGACCAAGTGAACCCCGGGGGACCGGGGTTGCGGTTCACCCGAAGGGGTGGCGAATGGTGGCGGTTTTGCAATTTCACTCGCCGGATCAGTGATCGTAGGATTACTTTCGGTTCACGCAAGGACGGAACCACACGGAAGACGCCCGGCGCGCATCCGCACCGCCCGCATGTCCGCTCCACGGCACGCGGTCCGGTCCGAGGACCGTGCACGGGTCGGAATGGGGGCTTTCCAGTGAGCGGCAACGACAGCAGCGGCGGTGCCGCCGGCAAGCGCCCGAACGAGCTGCTGGCCTCGTGGTTCGTGCGCAGCGGCTGGTCCAAGGGGGAGCTGGCCCGGCAGGTGAACCGCCGCGCACGCCGGCTGGGCGCGCACCACATCAGCACCGACACCTCCCGGGTACGCCGCTGGCTGGACGGCGAGCAGCCCCGCGAACCGATCCCGCGTATCCTCTCCGAGCTGTTCTCCGAACGCTTCGGCTGTGTGGTCTCCGCCGAGGACCTGGGGCTGCGCGCCTGCCGCCGGACCGCCTCCGCCGACGGCGTCGACCTGCCCTGGACGGGGCCGCAGACGGTGGAGATGATCGGCGAGTTCTCCCGCAGCGACCTGATGCTGGCCCGCCGCGGCTTCCTCGGCACCTCCCTGGTGATGGCGGCCGGTCCCGCCCTGATCGAGCCGATGCAGCGCTGGCTGGTGCCCGCGCCCGGCGGACCGGACGCCCCCGCCCCGCCGGCGGCCGACCGGGGAGGGCGCCGTGCGCCCCGGCTGTCCGGCCCGGAGCTGGAACTGCTGGAGCAGACCGTCGTGATGTTCCGCGGGTGGGACGCCCAGTGCGGCGGAGGGCTGCGGCGCAAGGCCGTCGTGGGCCAGCTCCACGAGGTCACCGACCTGCTCCAGGACTCCCACCCCGAGCCGGTGCGGCGGCGGCTGTTCCGGGTCACCGCCGAGCTGTCGGAACTGGCCGGCTGGATGAGCTACGACATCGGGCTCCAGCCGACTGCCCAGAAGTACTTCGTCCTCGCCCTGCACGCGGCCAAGGAGGCCGGTGACCGGCCGCTGGGCTCGTACGTGCTGTCCAACATGAGCCGCCAGATGATCCACCTGGGCCGCCCCGAGGACGCGCTGGAGCTGATCCACCTCGCGCAGTACGGCGGCCGGGCCGGAGCCACGCCCCGCACCCAGGCCATGCTGTACGCGATGGAGGCACGCGCGTACGCGAACCTGGGCAAGCCCGACAAGTGTCACCGAGCGGTGCGGATGGCCGAGGACGCCTTCTCCGACGCCGGACGGGACGACACCGACCCGGGCTGGATCACGTTCTTCTCCGAGGCCGAACTGCACGCCGAGAACGCCCACTCCTACCGCGACCTCGCCTACGTGGCGGGCCGCAGCCCGGCGTACACCTCGCTCGCGCAGCCCGCCATGGGGAAGGCGGTGGAGCTGTTCGGCCGGGAGTGCGGGGAGGACGGCGGCGGCCACCAGCGGTCGTACGCGCTCAACCTCGCGGGGATGGCCACCGTCCACCTGCTGCAGCGGGAGCCCGAGCAGTGCGCCGCCCTGGCCGGGCAGGCACTCGGGGTGGCCAAGCGGCTCCGCTCGGAGCGGGTCAACAACCGCATCCGCAAGACCGTGGCGGGCGCGGCCCGCGAGTTCGGGCATGTCGCCGAGGTCGCCGAGGTCGCCGAGCGGCTCGCCGGCGAACTGCCGGAGGGAGGCGAGGTGGCCCTCGCGGTCTGAGCCGGCCGTCCGGCCCGTCGTCGCCGGGCCGATTCCCGGTTGTTATACGGCCGTGACGGCCGCCCCGCGCATCCGGTCCGCGCGGGGCGGCCGTCACGGCCGTTCGGCGTGGTGGGGCCGGGGACCGGCCGGAGGGGGAAGGATGACCGAACGGTTCCGGCCAGGGGGCGCGTTCATCCGGCCGTAACACGACACGTGCCTTCGTCACGGCCGCGAAACACCGCACGGCATCGGAGGAAACGGGGCTTCGCGAATCTGTGGCGCATCCTGATCCCCAGATCCGCCCCCACGGGTCGCGACGCGAGGAGGCGCCCGCATTGAACGGCGCGGATACCGCTTTTGTACTGATCAGCGCTGCGCTGGTCATGTTGATGACACCCGGCCTGGCGCTGTTCTACGGCGGCATGGTGCGGGTCAAGAGCGCCCTCAACATGCTCATGATGTCCTTCATCTCGCTGGGCATCGTGAGTGTCCTGTGGGTCCTCTACGGATACTCGCTCGCCTTCGGCACCGACACCGGAGGTGTGATCGGCAACTTCGAGTTCATCGGCCTGAAGGGCATCGGCGTCGAGACGCTCACCGGCGGTGACGAGGGCATCCCGGTCTTCGCCTTCGTCCTCTTCCAGCTCATGTTCGCCGTCCTGACGCCCGCCCTGATGAGCGGTGCGCTGGCCGACCGGGTGAAGTTCAGCGCCTGGGCGGTGTTCATCGCCCTGTGGGCCACGGTCGTCTACTTCCCCGTCGCCCACTGGGTCTGGGCCGAGGGCGGCTGGCTGTTCGAGCTGGAGGTCATCGACTTCGCCGGCGGCACGGCCGTCCACATCAACGCCGGCGTCGGCGCGCTGGCCGCCGTCCTGGTGGTGGGCAAGCGCATCGGGTTCAAGAAGGAGCCGATGCGCCCCCACAGCCTCCCCCTGGTGGTCCTGGGCGCCGCCCTGCTGTGGTTCGGCTGGTTCGGCTTCAACGCCGGCTCCGCGCTGGGCGCCAACGGCACCAGCGCCACCATGGCCCTGAACACGCAGGTGGCCACCGCCGCCGCCATCCTGGGCTGGCTGATCTACGAGCGCGTCCGGCACGGCGCCTTCACCACCCTGGGCGCGGCCTCCGGCGCCATCGCCGGCCTGGTCGCCATCACCCCCGCCGGCGCGCACGTCAACGCCGTCGGCGCGATCGCCATCGGTCTGGTCGCCGGCCTGGTCTGCTCCTGGGCGGTCAGCCTGAAGTACAAGCTCGGCTACGACGACTCCCTGGACGTCGTCGGCGTCCACCTGGTCGGCGGTGTCGTCGGCACCCTGCTGGTCGGCTTCCTGGCCATCGACGGCGTGGGCGGCGTGGAGCAGTTCGGCAAGCAGGCCGTCGGCGCCTTCTCGGTCATGGCCTTCTCCTTCGTGGTCTCCTGGATCCTGGCCAAGCTGATCGACGTCACCATCGGCTTCCGCGCCGGTGAGGACGACGAGACCGCCGGT
Organism: Streptomyces carminius; assembly: GCF_002794255.1. Classification (GTDB taxonomy): domain Bacteria; phylum Actinomycetota; class Actinomycetes; order Streptomycetales; family Streptomycetaceae; genus Streptomyces; species Streptomyces carminius. The sequence goes on along the minus strand of NZ_PGGW01000017.1, from coordinate 114,604 downwards.
CTGGACCAGGCGTACCACGCCGAGACCGCCTACGACTTCAGCGCGGTGGGCGGTGCGCCCGGCTCCCGCGGCACGGCCGGGGCCACCGGCAGCCAGACCGACAGCGTGACGGCTCCCCCGTCCGGGGAGCCCGGAAAGAAGGTGGACGCGTGAAGCTCATCACCGCAGTCATCAAGCCGCACCGTCTCGACGAGGTGAAGGAGGCACTGCAGGCGTTCGGCGTCCAGGGCCTCACCGTCACCGAGGCCAGCGGATACGGCCGGCAGCGCGGTCACACCGAGGTCTACCGGGGCGCGGAGTACACCGTCGACCTGGTCCCCAAGATCCGCATCGAGGTCCTCGTCGAGGACGACGACGCCGAGCAGCTCCTCGACGTGGTCGTCAAGGCCGCCCGCACCGGGAAGATCGGCGACGGCAAGGTCTGGAGCGTGCCGGTGGACACCGCGGTGCGGGTCCGGACCGGCGAACGCGGTCCGGACGCCCTGTGACGGAACGGGAAGCCACATGAGCGCGGCACCCCCGCCGGTCTCCCCGGACCCCGCCGGCCCCGCCGGCGGGGCCGGGGAGACCGGGGCGGAGCCCGGCACCTACGCGGCGGCCCGGCTGCGCCTCCTCACCGGGGAGGGGCGGCCCGGGCCGCCGCGCCGCAGGGCCCTGGCGGAGCTGACCGACGCCTGGCTCGCCGGACTGCTCGGCGACCCGGGAGACGGAGTCGCCCTGGTCGCCGTCGGCGGCTACGGCCGCGGGGAGCTCTCCCCGCGCAGCGACCTGGACCTGCTGCTGGTGCACACCGGACGGGACATCGGCGAGATCACCGCCCTCGCCGACCGCCTCTGGTACCCCGTGTGGGACCTGGGCATCGCCCTGGACCACTCGGTGCGCACCCCCGAGGAGACCCGGCGGGCCGCCGCCGAGGACCTCAGGGTGCAGCTCGGACTGCTGGACGCCCGGCATGTCGCCGGTGACGCGGAGCTCACCGCCGGCCTGCGCACCGAGCTGCTCGCCCGGTGGCGCGCCGACGCACCCCGGCGGCTGGCCGAACTGCGCGAGGCGATCGGGGAACGCGCCCGGCGCCACGGTGAACTGCGCTTCCTCCTCGAACCCGACCTGAAGGAGGCCCGCGGCGGGTTGCGCGACGCCACCGCCCTGCGCGCGGTGGCCGCCTCCTGGCTGGCCGACGCCCCCCGCGAAGGGCTGGACGAGGCCCGCCGTACCCTGCTCGACATCCGTGACGCCCTCCAACTGGCCACCGGCCGCGCCACCGACCGGCTGGCCCTGCAGGAGCAGGACCAGATCGCCGAAGACCTCGCGCTGCCCGACGCGGACGCCCTGCTGCGCCGGGTGTACGAGGCCGCCCGGGTGATCTCCTACGCCGGTGACGTCACCTGGCGCGAGGTCGGCCGGGTGCTGCGCTCGCGGGCCCGCCCCGCCGCCCGCCCCGGTCCGCGCACCCCGCTCGCCGAGAACGTCGTCGAGCAGGACGGCGAGGTGGTGCTCGCCCGTACCGCCCGGCCCGGACGCGACCCCGTCCTGACGCTGCGCGCCGCGGCGGCCGCGGCCCAGGCCGGACTGCCGCTGGCCCGGCCGGCGGTGCGCGCGATGGCCGCCGACGTACCGCCGCTGCCGGTGCCCTGGCCCGCCGAGGCCCGCGAGGCGTTCGTCACGCTGCTCGGTGCCGGCGAGCCCCTGATCGGGGTGTGGGAGGCGCTGGAGGCCGAGGGCCTGGTCACCGCGCTGCTTCCGGACTGGGAACGGGTGCGCTGCCGCCCGCAGCGCAACGCCGTGCACCGCTGGACGGTGGACCGTCATCTGATCGAGACCGCGGTGCGGGCCCGCGCCCACCTGCGCCGGGTCGGCCGCCCCGACCTGCTGCTGGTCGGAGCGCTGCTGCACGACATCGGCAAGGGCTGGCCCGGTGACCACAGCGTCACCGGTGAGACCATCGCCCGCGACATGGCCGCCAGGATGGGCTTCGGGGCCGAGGACGCCGATACCCTCGCCACCCTGGTGCGGCACCATCTGCTGCTGGTCGAGACCGCCACCCGGCGCGATCTGGACGACCCGGCGACCGTGACCGCGGTGGCCGGGGCCGTCCGCGGCGCGGGCACCCTGGAACTGCTCCACGCCCTCACCGAGGCCGACGCGAAGGCCACCGGGCCCGCCGCCTGGTCGGCATGGCGTGCGGGACTGGTGTCCGACCTGGTCGAACGGGTCGGCGCGGTGCTGACGGGCGAGGAAGGCGGCCCGGGGCGGGACACCTTCCGGCCTCCCGCCGGGGCCGAACGGCTGGCCGCCGAGGCCCGGCGCACCGGCGGTCCGGTGCTGTCCCTGCGCACCCGGACAGAGCCGGCGCCCCCCGGCGTCCGCTCCACGGACGGCACTGCGGACGGCACTGCGGACACGGCCGTGGAAGCGGTCGCGGACGCGGCCCCGGAGACGGACCCGGAACCGGTCGGCGTCGAACTCCTCATCGCCCTGCCCGACCAGCCCGGTGCCCTGCCCGCCGCCGCCGGCGTCCTGGCCCTGCACCGGCTCACCGTGCGCACCGCCGACCTGCGTGCCGTGGCCCCGCCCGGCGGGGGACCCTCCGGCACGGGCCCGTCCGGCGAGGGCGCCGTTCTGCTGCTGAGCTGGCGGGTCGCCGCCGAGTACGGCTCGCTGCCGCAGGCCGCCCGGCTCCGCGCCGACCTGGTGCGCGCCCTGGACGGCTCCCTCGACATCCCCGCCCGGCTCGCCGAGCGGGAGCGGGCCTACCGCGGCACGCCCCGCCACCGCCGCGGCGCCGGGGCCCCGCCGCCGCGGGTGACGGTCGCCCCGGCGGGATCGCGGCTGGCCACCGTGCTGGAGGTACGTGCCCAGGACGCCCCCGGTCTGCTCTACCGGATCGGGCGGGCACTGGAGGACGCGGGTGTCGCGGTGCGCAGCGCGCACGTCAGCACGCTCGGCGCCAACGCGGTGGACGCCTTCTACGTCACCGGGCCGGACGGCGCCCCGCTGCCGGCGGAGGAGGCCGCCGAGCTCGCCCGGGATCTGGGGCGGACCCTGGGCGGCTGACCGAGGCGGCGGCGGGCGGATACTCTTGGAGGTCGACCGCCACCGCCGCCAACGCGAAGGATCCGCGACCGACGTGTTCGACACTCTCTCCGATCGCCTCACGGCGACGTTCAAGAACCTCAGGGGCAAGGGCCGGCTGAGCGAGGCGGACATCGACGCCACGGCGCGCGAGATCCGCATCGCCCTGCTGGAGGCGGATGTCGCGCTGCCCGTGGTGCGGGCCTTCATCAAGCAGGTCAAGGAGCGCGCACTCGGCGCCGAGGTCTCCAAGGCGCTGAACCCCGCCCAGCAGGTCGTCAAGATCGTCAACGAGGAGCTCGTCGGCATCCTCGGCGGCGAGACCCGCCGGGTGCGGTTCGCCAAGAACCCGCCCACGGTGATCATGCTGGCCGGCCTGCAGGGCGCGGGCAAGACCACCCTGGCGGGCAAGCTGGGCCGCTGGCTCAAGGCCCAGGGTCACACCCCGCTGCTGGTCGCCTGCGACCTGCAGCGCCCCAACGCCGTCAACCAGCTCACCGTCGTGGCCGAGCGCGCGGGGGTGGGGATCTACGCGCCCGAGCCGGGCAACGGCACCGGCGACCCGGTCAAGGTCGCCCGCGACTCGATCGAGTACGCCCGCACCAAGCAGTACGACGTGGTCGTCGTCGACACCGCCGGCCGGCTGGGCATCGACGAGGAGATGATGCGGCAGGCCGCCGACATCCGCGACGCGGTCCGTCCCGACGAGACCCTCTTCGTCGTGGACGCCATGATCGGCCAGGACGCGGTCAACACCGCCGAGGCGTTCCGCGACGGCGTCGGCTTCGACGGCGTGGTGCTGACCAAGCTCGACGGCGACGCCCGCGGCGGCGCGGCCCTGTCGGTCGCGCACGTCACCGGCCGCCGGATCATGTTCGCCTCCAACGGCGAGAAGCTGGACGACTTCGACGCCTTCCACCCGGACCGCATGGCGTCCCGCATCCTGGGCATGGGCGACGTCCTCAGCCTCATCGAGAAGGCCGAGCAGACCTTCAGCCGGCAAGAGGCCGAGAAGATGGCCGAGAAGCTGGCGAAGGGGCCCAAGGAGTTCACCCTCGACGACTTCCTGTCCCAGATGGAGCAGGTCCGCAAGATGGGCTCCCTCTCCAAACTGCTGGGGATGATGCCCGGCATGGGGCAGATCCGGGAGCAGATCAACAGCATCGACGAACGTGACGTGGACCGCACCGCCGCGATCATCAAGTCGATGACCCCGGCCGAGCGCACCGATCCCACGATCATCAACGGTTCGCGGCGGGCCCGTATCGCCCGCGGTTCGGGCGTGGACGTCAGCGCGGTGAAGAACCTGGTGGAGCGCTTCTTCGAGGCCCGCAAGATGATGTCGAAGATGGCCCAGGGCGGCGGCATGCCGGGAATGCCCGGGATGCCGGGGATGCCCGGGGCGGGCGGCGGCAGCCGGAAGAAGGGCAAGCAGCAGAAGAAGGCCAAGGGCAAGCAGCGCTCGGGCAACCCGATGAAGCGCAGGGCCGAGGAGCAGGCCGTCGCCGAGCGCCGTGCCGCGGGCCAGGGCGGCGCCTTCGGGCTGCCCGGCGCGGGGGCGGACGCGGAGGACTTCGAGCTGCCCCAGGAGTTCCGGGACCTGCTGCCTCCGAAGTGACCCGGCCGGCTCCCCCGCCGGACCGGCAGGCGCGCACCGCCGGTCCGGCGGGGGAGCGGCGGCGCCGTCACGTCATGGCGACCACGTAGCGGAACAGGTTCTGCATCCACACCGTGCCGTCGGGGCGGACATGGGGGCGCAGCGCCTCCGTCAGCTCCTTGGTGACCTGCCCCTCGTCCGTCGCCCGGACGGCCGCGTCGTACAGCCCCGTGGAGACCAGGCCCCGTACGGCGCTCTCCAGGTCGGCGTACCCGAAGGGGCACGCCACCCGTCCCGAGCCGTCCAGGCGCAGCCCGGCCCGCCGGGCCAGGTCCTCCAGATCGTCCCGGCCGCCCGGCCGCCAGCACCGGCCCACCGGGAGCCGCGGCTCGGCCAGCCGCTCGGCCACCCGCAGCGCGGGGGCGGCGGCACAGCGCTCGACCGGGCCCCAGCCCGCCAGCACCACCGGGGTGCCCCGCCCGGTCACCTGGGCCACCCGGGTGAGCACGGCGGCGTCGGGCAGGGCGTCGAAGGCGGTCACCAGGGTCGGCGGCGGCCCCTCGCGCAGCGCGGCGGCGTCCGGCCCGCCGTCCGGCTCGCTCGGCAGCACCCGCGCGGCCCAGTGCCGCGCGCCCCACTGCGGCTCCGGCAGCAGCCGCTGCCGGGCCAGTTCCAGACGGGCCTCGTCGCTGTCCGTGCCCGTGACGGTCGCGCCGCGGGCGGCGGCCAGCACCAGTGCCAGCCCCGAACCGCAGCCCAGGCCCAGGACGTGCGCGTGCCGTCCGACCTCGAACCGCTCGTAGACCGCCTCGTAGAGCGGAACCAGCATCCGTTCCTGAATCTCCGCCCAGTCCCGGGCGGGCCGCGGGAGGTGCCGCTGTGCGAGCGTGGGTGCCATCGCAACATCCCCATTCCGTGGAAGGATCGCCGGATACCCGGCCGCCGTCTCGTCCCCCGAGAGGTCCAAAGTCCCCGAATGCCAGGGAACTGCGCTTCTGTCCCCGAGTCCAGAGGGCGGGCCGGAGTGTTCACATCCGCGTCCGCCGAGCGCACTCCTACGTTCTCCCGACAACCTGATTCACGCATCCGCAGCAGGGCGCCGTAACATGCGCGACATGGCAAAGGCTCCCGTACTCACCCCCCGGGCGGACGACTTCCCGCGCTGGTACCAGGACGTGATCAGCAAGGCCGAACTGGCCGACAACGGACCGGTGCGCGGCACCATGGTCATCCGGCCGTACGGGTACGGGCTGTGGGAGCGGATGCAGCGCGAGATGGACGCCCGGATCAAGGCCGCGGGCGCCGACAACGCCTACTTTCCCCTGTTCATCCCGCAGTCGTACCTGACCAGGGAGGCCGAGCACGTCGAGGGCTTCGCCCCCGAGCTGGCCGTGGTCACGCACGGCGGCGGCAAGGAGCTGGAGGAGCCGGTGGTCGTCCGGCCGACCTCCGAGACGATCATCAACGACTACTTCTCCAAGTGGGTGCAGAGCTACCGCGACCTGCCCCTGCTGATCAACCAGTGGGCCAACGTGGTGCGCTGGGAAATGCGTCCGCGTGTCTTCCTGCGAACGAGTGAGTTCCTGTGGCAGGAAGGGCACACCGCCCACGCCACCTACGAGGACGCGCGCGACTACGCCGCCCGGATCCACCGGGAGGTCTACGCCGATTTCATGGTGAACGTCCTGGCCATGGACGTCGTCCTGGGCCGCAAGACCCCCCGGGAGCGCTTCGCGGGCGCCATCAACACCCTCACCCTGGAGGGCATGATGGGCGACGGCAAGGCCCTCCAGATGGGCACCAGCCACGAGCTGGGCCAGAACTTCGCCAAGGCCTTCGACACCCGCTACCTGTCGAAGGACGGCGAGCGGGAACTGGTCTGGCAGACCTCCTGGGGCACCTCCACCCGGATGGTCGGCGGCCTGATCATGACGCACGGCGACGACAACGGTCTGCGCGTCCCGCCGCGCCTGGCACCCGTCCAGGCCGTCGTCCTGGCCATCAAGGGCGACGAGGCGGTGCTCGCCAGGGTCCGCGAGGTCGGCGAGAAGCTCGCCGCGGCCGGCGTCCGGGTGAAGGTGGACGACCGCACCGACACCCCCTTCGGCCGCCGAGCCGTGGACTGGGAGCTCAAGGGCGTGCCGCTGCGTGTCGAGATCGGCCCGCGCGACCTGGAGAACGGCACCGCGATGCTGGTCCGCCGCATCGCGGGCGGCAAGGAGCCAGTGGCGCTCGACGCGCTGCCCGGGCTGTGCCCCAAGCTGCTGGAGGAGGACCAGGCGCTGCTGCTGCGCCAGTCCCGTGAGCGCCGCGAGTCCCGCACGGTGGAGGTGCGGACCACCGCCGAGGCGGCCGAGGCGGCCGCCGCCGGGAACTGGGCCCGCATCCCGTGGGCCGACCTCGGCCCGGAGGGCGAGGCGGCACTGGCCGAGCAGGCCGCCACGGTGCGGTGCCTGGTGGCCGAGGACGGATCGGTGCCGCGGGCCGACGACGCCCCGGGAACGGTGGCCGTGGTCGCCCGCGCCTACTGACCCGCGAGGGCGGCGGCGGGGGCGGCCCGCCGGTCCCGCGGCCGGCCGGGCGGAACGACCGTACTGACGGGTCAGTACGTCCCGGCTTGGGGCGGGTGGGGCCGGTCCTCCCCGGATCGGCCCCACCCGCCCGGGTCAGGGCGACAACGACCGGCAACTGACGAGTAGGCGCAAATTATTTGGGATGCCCCGGAATCGGAACACCGGGACACCCCGGCTCGTTGTGTACGACGTGAGCACGACACCACCTGTTCTTGCCGCCGAACTGGCGCTCGCGTGGGCCGACATTCAACGGCACCACCCCGAGCTGCCCGACCTGGCCGCGCCCGAATCGCTGATCGGGGAGTCGTCGTCCGCCTGTGGCGCCGAGCTCTCCTTCGAACGGCTGCTGCACGAGGCCGTCCACGGGATCGCCGCCGCCCGCGGTGTCCGGGACACTTCGCGCGCGGGCCGCTACCACAACCGCCGCTTCCTGGCGATCGCCGAGGATCTGGGTCTGGAGCACTCCGACGAACCACACCCCAGCAGCGGTTTCTCGCTGGTCGTCATGACGCCCGAGGCCAGAAAGCGCTACCGGCCGACGATCGAGCGGCTGCAGCGGGCCCTGCGCGCCCACAGTGCCGCCACCGCCACCGACACCTCGCACACCTTCCGGGGACCCGCCGCGCGGCACGGCTCCTCGGGGGGAGGGGTGCGGGTCAAGGCGGTCTGCGACTGCGGGCGCAACGTACGGGTCGTCCCGTCCGTGCTGGCGCAGGCGCCGATCATGTGCGGGGCCTGCGGACAGCCGTTCCGCATCCCGGAGGTGGTCGCGGTGGGTTGAAGGGACGCGGTCGGCCGGAGAGCCGGGGGAGCCGGGGGGAGACCGGTTCCCCCCGCGAGGTGTGGCACAATGGGCGGCTGTACTCGGCAGCCGCACAGGACCCCTCTCTCCTCCGGCTGACGCGTCCATCGGGCACCCGGGTACCACAACCCCACGTGGCATCCCGCCGTGTCCCACCACGTCAGAGACCAGGAGACACCACAGCCGTGGCAGTCAAGATCAAGCTGAAGCGACTGGGCAAGATCCGTTCGCCTCACTACCGCATCATCGTCGCCGACTCCCGTACGCGCCGTGACGGCCGGGCCATCGAGGAGATCGGTCTGTACCACCCGGTGCAGAACCCCTCGCGCATCGAGGTCGACTCGGAGCGCGTCCAGTACTGGCTGGGTGTCGGCGCGCAGCCGACCGAGCCGGTGCAGGCCATCCTGAAGGTCACCGGCGACTGGCAGAAGTTCAAGGGCCTGCCGGCCCCGGAGCCGATGAAGGTCCCCGAGCCCAAGGCCGACAAGCGCGCCGTCTTCGAGGCGGCCGCCAAGCAGTCGGCGGACGAGCCCGGGGGCGAGGCCATCACCCCGAAGGCGAAGAAGGCCGACAAGGCCGACAAGAAGGCGGACGAGGCCGAGACCGGCGCCGCCGGGTCGACCGAGGCGTGACCATGCTGGAAGAAGCCCTCGACCATCTGGTGAAGGGCATCGTCGACCACCCCGACGAGGTGGAGGTCGCCTCCCGCAACCTGCGCCGCGGACGTGTGCTGGAGGTCCGGGTGCACCCCGAGGACCTCGGCAAGGTCATCGGCCGCAACGGCCGGACGGCACGCGCGCTCCGCACCGTCGTGGGAGCTCTCGGCGGCAGGGGCATCCGCGTCGACCTCGTCGACGCGGACCAGATCCGCTGACCGGGGCCACCGGGGACGGCGGCAGACAGCACGAGACACCGGCACGGGCCGGGGGCGGCATCCCACCGCCCCCGGCCCGTGCCGGTGACCGGACCATCTGGAGTTTGTGAGCAGTGCAGCTGGTAGTCGCGCGCGTCGGCCGCGCACACGGCATCAGGGGCGAGGTCACGGTGGAGGTGCGGACGGACGAGCCCGAGGTGCGGCTCGCCCCCGGCGCCGTCCTGGCCACCGACCCGGCCTCCGCGGGCCCGCTGACCATCGCCGAGGGCCGCGTCCACAGCGGGCGGCTGCTCCTGCGTTTCGAGGGGGTGCGGGACCGCACGGCCGCCGAGGCACTGCGGAACACCCTGCTGATTGCCGAGGTGGACCCGGAGGAGAGCCCCGAGGACCCCGACGAGTACTACGACCACCAGCTGGTCGACCTCGAGGTCGTCACCCGGGACGGGACGGCCGTCGGACGGATCGAGGAGATCGCCCATCTGCCGTACCAGGACCTGCTGGTGGTGCGGAGGGCGGACGGCGGCGAGGTGCTGATCCCCTTCGTCGGCGAGATCGTGCCGGAGGTCGACCTGGCGGCGCAGCGGGCGGTGGTCGATCCCCCGCCGGGTCTGCTGGACGACCGGGCCGAGACCGCGGGCCGGACTCCGCGGGGCTCCGGGAACGGCGGCGGCAATGAGGGGGCCGGGACCGGGGACGACGGGGGCGCGGCCCGGTGAGGCTCGACATCGTCACGATCTTCCCCGAGTACCTGGAGCCGCTGAACGTCTCCCTCGTCGGCAAGGCCCGCGCCCGCGGCGTGCTCGACGTACGCGTCCACGACCTGCGGCGCTGGACGCACGACCGGCACAACACCGTCGACGACACCCCCTACGGCGGCGGCCCCGGCATGGTGATGAAGCCCGAACCGTGGGGCGAGGCACTGGACACGATCCTCGCCTCGGACGAGGACGGGAGGGAACCGGTCCTCGTCGTCCCCACCCCCAGCGGCAGCCCCTTCACCCAGCGGACGGCCGTCGAGCTGGCGGCCGAATCCTGGCTGGTCTTCACCCCCGCCCGCTACGAGGGCATCGACCGCCGCGTCATCGAGGAGTACGGCGAGCGCCTGCGGGTGCGGGAGCTGTCCATCGGCGACTACGTGCTGGCCGGGGGAGAGGCCCCCGTCCTGGTCATGGTCGAGGCCGTCGCCCGGCTGCTGCCCGGGGTCCTGGGCAACGCCGAGTCCCACCGCGACGACTCCTTCGCCCCCGGCGCCATGGCAAGCCTCCTGGAGGGCCCCGTCTACACCAAGCCGCCGCTGTGGCGCGGCCGGGGCATTCCGGAGGTGCTGCTCAGCGGTCACCACGGACGGATCGCCCGCTGGCGCCGCGACCAGGCGTTCCGCCGCACCGCGCGGTACCGGCCGGACCTCGTCGAACGCTGCGATCCCGCGGCACTGGGGGCCCAGGACCGCGAACTCCTCGCGGAACTGGGCTGGACCGAGCTGCCGGACGGCCGATTTGGGCGCACCGCCAAAGGCGTGGAAGAATAGGCCGCTGCCCCACGCCCGGCCCGCGACCCTGCCACAGGGGGACCGACGCCGGCCCGGCACCGGGGCCGCCAGACCACCCAACGAATCGTTCCGCCGATGACCTGTGGCATCGGCGAGGAAAGCAGACCGTCATGCACCTGCTCGACAGCGTCGACGCCGCCTCGCTGCGCAGCGACATCCCGGCCTTCCGCCCGGGCGACACCGTCAACGTCCACGTGCGCGTCATCGAGGGCAACCGCTCCCGAGTGCAGCAGTTCAAGGGCGTCGTCATCCGCCGCCAGGGCGCCGGCATCCGCGAGACCTTCACCGTCCGCAAGGTCAGCTTCGGCGTCGGCGTGGAGCGCACCTTCCCGGTGCACACCCCGGTCGTCGAGAAGATCGATGTCGTCACCCGCGGTGACGTCCGCCGCGCCAAGCTCTACTACCTGCGCGAGCTGCGCGGCAAGGCCGCGAAGATCAAGGAGAAGCGCGAGCGCTGATCCGCGGCCGGGGCCGCGCGGCGGCCCGCGGTGTCCTCGGGACGTACCCGCGGTGCCGGGCCCGTACCGCCTTCGCCGCGGAGCACCGGGCCGTCGGGTTAGGCTCTCGGCTCGATGGACACCGACGCACAGCCCACGGAGCGCGACCGCGTCCCCGCCCCTTGCACGGGGCGGGGACGCCGGTCGCGCTCCGTGCGTATGGCGGTGGTGGCGGTCGCCGCGGCGCTCCTGGCCCTGTCGGCGGCCGAGGCGTTCGTGGCGGAACCCTTCCGCATCTCCAGCGACTCCATGGGGAACACGCTCCAAGTCGGCGACCGTGTACTGGTGAACAAGCTGGCCTACCGTTTCGGCAACCATCCGCGGCGCGGGGACGTTGTGGTGTTCGACGGCGCGGGTTCCTTCGACCGGGGAACGCGGGACGGGGCCGACTACGTCAAACGGGTCGTCGGCGTCGGCGGGGACAGGGTCAGGTGCTGCGACGCGCGGGGAAGGATCGAGGTGAACGGCCAACCGGTGGACGAGACGTACCTGCATCCCGACGACCGGCCCTCGGCCGTGCCGTTCGACATCGAGGTCCCCGGGGGGCGGCTGTGGGTGATGGGCGACCACCGCTCCCGCTCCCGGGACTCGCGGGACCACCTCGGCAGCCCCGGCGGCGGCACCGTACCGGTGGACCGGGTGATCGGCCGGGCCGACCGGATCGTCTGGCCGGCCGGCCGCTGGACCTCCCTGCGGGGCCGCCATGGGTAGACGAGGACGGCCCCGGGGAGGAGGCCGGGCGGGCGGCGCGTACGCGTACGCGGACCAGGACTCCCGCACGACGCTGCGCGGCCCCGGCGAAGGACGGGCGGACCGGCGGCGCGCGGCCAGGCGGATCAGGCGCCGGCGCCGGCTGTCGGTGACCAAGGAGATACCCATCCTGGTGGGCGTGGCGCTGCTCATCGCCCTGGTCCTCAAGACCTTCCTGGTCCAGGCGTTCGTCATCCCCTCCGGTTCGATGGAGCAGACGATCCGGATCGACGACCGGGTCCTGGTGGACAAACTGACCCCCTGGTTCGGCGCCCGCCCCGAACGCGGCGACGTGGTCGTCTTCAAGGACCCCGGCGGCTGGCTGCCGCCCGAGGACAAGCCCGACCGGAACGACCCGGTGGGGATCAAGCAGGGCAGACAGCTCCTGACGTTCATCGGTCTGCTGCCCTCGGACGACGAGCAGGACCTGATCAAACGGGTCGTCGCGGTGGGCGGCGACACCGTCAGGTGCTGCGACGAGGACGGCCGGGTGACGGTCAACGGCACACCGCTGAACGAGCCGTATCTCCACCCCGGGAACGCCCCCTCACAGATGACCTTCGAGGTGCGGGTCCCCCAGAACCGGATCTTCGTGATGGGTGATCACCGGGCCAACTCCGCCGACTCCCGTTACCACCTGGAGGAACCGGGGAAGGGAACCATTCCGGAGGACCTCGTGGTGGGCAAGGCCGTGGTGATCGCCTGGCCGTACTCCCACTGGCGGCGACTGGAGGAGCCCGAGACCTACGCGTCGGTACCGGACCCGCGCGGCGAGCCCGCCTCGGCCGCCGCGGGCGGCGACAATGACATGGTGCAGTTCCCGAGCCCTGTGGAACTCCCGCTCGTTATGGGTGTTGTGGGCCTGCGGCGGCTGAGGCGCGGGCGAGGACACCGTACGAGCAGTGTGAGGAGTGGATGTGGGGGACGTGGCGATCGGAGCGCGCTCCGACGCGGACGGGCCGGACAGGCGGCGGACCGGCAAGGCGCAGGAGGAGCGGGGTGAGAGGCCGGCCGCCGAACCGGACAGCGGGAGCCCGGACAGCGGGCATCCGGACAGCGGGCATCCGGATGGTGCGAGCCCGGACGGCGGGGAGAGCGTGACAGGCAAGAAACAGCGCTCCTTCCTGAAGGAACTCCCCCTGCTGGTCGGAATCGCACTGATCCTGGCGCTGCTGATCAAGACCTTCCTGATCCAGGCGTTCTCCATCCCCTCCGACTCGATGCAGAACACCCTGCAGCGCGGCGACCGGGTCCTGGTGGACAAGCTGACCCCCTGGTTCGGGGCCGAGCCCGAACGCGGCGAGGTCGTCGTCTTCGGCGATCCGGGGGGCTGGCTGGACGACGCGCCGGACGGCTCCGGCGGGATCGGCGCCGCCTTCCAGGAGTTCATGAGCTTCATCGGTCTGCTGCCCTCCGCCGAGGAGCAGGACCTGATCAAACGGGTCATCGCGGTGGGCGGCGACACCGTGGCCTGCGAGAAGAACGGCCCGGTCACGGTCAACGGCAAGGCCCTGGACGAGGAGTCCTACATCTACCCCGGGAGCACCCCGTGCGGCAGTGAGGGCTTCGGCCCGGTCGAGGTCCCCGAGGACCGGCTGTGGGTGATGGGCGACAACCGCCAGAACTCCCTGGACTCCCGCTTCCACCAGGAGCTCCCCGGCAAGGGGACGGTCCCCGTGGACGAGGTCGTGGGGCGGGCCGTCGTCAGGGCATGGCCGGTCGACCGCTGGGGCACCCTGCCGGTGCCGGACACCTTCGAGAAGCAGGGCCTGGCCATGGCACCGGCCGCCCTGGGGCTGGTGGGCGCGGTACCGCTGGTGCTGCTGCGCAGGCGGCTGAGGGCACCGGCGGCGGGCGGCCCTCCCGGCGGACCGGCCCGGCGGGACGTGGGCTGACCAGCGGGCCTCTCCGGAGGTAGGGTGCGGCGAGACCGTCGGTGGACCCAGACCTTCCGGAGAGCGCGCAGTGAGCAGAGCGGGACGTACCGGAAGACGCCGCGGCCGACTGGGCCATGTCCTGTCGTCGGTGGCCACGGCGATCGGCTGCGTGCTCTTCCTCGGCGGTTTCGTCTGGGCGGCCGTTCTCTACCAGCCCTACACCGTGCCGACCGGCTCCATGGCCCCCACCGTGGACGCCGGGGACCGGGTGCTGGCCCAGCGCATCGACGGCGACCAGGTCAGACGCGGTGACATAGTCGTCTTCCGGGACTCGGTCTGGGGTGGGGTGCCGGTGACCAAGCGGGTCGTCGGCGTCGGCGGCGACACCGTCGAGTGCTGCGACGGACGGGGAAGACTGGCCGTCAACGGCACACCGGTCGACGAGCCGTACGTACGGGGGCAGGACCGGGCCTCCTTCACCGCCTTCGAGGCGACCGTGCCCGAAGGACGGCTCTTCCTCCTCGGCGACCACCGCTCCGAATCCCTCGACTCCCGGACGCATCTGCAGGACGCCGACAACGGCTCCGTGGAGCGGGAGGCGGTGACCGGCCGGGTCGACGCCACCGTGTGGCCGCTGTCCGGCGCGGGCATGGTGGATCGCCCCGGAAGTTTCGCGGACCTCCCCGGAGGGATCTCCCGGCCCGGCCCGCTGGGGCCCCTCCTGGTGGCGATCGCCGCCGGAGCCGTGCTGATCTTCGGCGGCGCAGCGTACGGCCCCCTCGCCGCGCTCCGCGAACGGCGCAGGAGCCTGGCGCACAATGGAGGGACGCACGCCTGAAGGGGAACACGTCATGAGCGCCGAGGACCTCGAGAAGTACGAGACCGAGATGGAGCTGAAGCTCTACCGGGAGTACCGGGACGTCGTCGGCCTGTTCAAGTACGTGATCGAGACCGAACGGCGTTTCTACCTCACCAACGACTACGAGATGCAGGTGCACTCGGTCCAGGGCGAGGTCTTCTTCGAGGTCTCGATGGCCGACGCCTGGGTGTGGGACATGTACCGCCCGGCCCGCTTCGTCAAGCAGGTCAGAGTACTCACCTTCAAGGACGTGAACATCGAGGAGCTCAACAAGAGCGATCTCGACCTGCCCGAGGACTCCGGCTTCAAGCGGTGAGCCCGGGGCCCGGGTGTGCGGCCGTACCCGCGCCTCACCCGCACGGGTGAGCGAGATATCCACAACCGGTCTGCCGTCCACAGAAACGGACCATGATCGGCCGACCGTCTCCGCAGCCGTCAGAGTCGGACCCGGAGGTGGTACCGATGAACGGCAGAGACGCACTCGGACGCTACGGCGAGGACCTGGCCGCCAGACGGCTGCGCCAGGCCGGCATGGCCGTCCTGGAACGCAACTGGCGCTGCCGGGACGGCGAGATCGACATCGTCGCCCGGGACGCCGACGCACTCGTCGTCTGCGAGGTCAAGACACGTAGAACCGGTCCCTACGGACACCCGGCGGCGGCCATCACCCCGCGCAAGGCCGAACGGCTGCGCAGACTCGCCTCCCACTGGCTCACCGAGCGCTGGATCGCCCGGTACGGCCGCCCGCCCACCGGCGGAGTCCGCATCGACCTCGTCGGCATCGTCCTGCCCGAGCGCGGCGCGCCCCGGGTGGAGCACCTCCGGGGGGTGGCCTGACATGGGATTCGCCCGCACCTGCTCGGTCGCGCTCGTCGGCGTCGAGGGCGTGGTCGTCGAGGTCCAGGCCGACCTCGAACCGGGAGTGGCCACCTTCACCCTGGTGGGACTGCCCGACAAGAGCCTGGTCGAGAGCCGCGACCGGGTCCGGGCCGCCGTCGTCAACTCCGGAATCGACTGGCCGCAGAAGAAGCTCACCGTGGGACTCAGCCCCGCCTCGGTGCCCAAGAGCGGAAGCGGCTTCGACCTGGCCGTGGCCTGCGCGGTCCTCGGCGCCGCGGAGCGGATCGACCCCCGGGAGCTCACCGAGCTGGTCATGATCGGAGAGCTGGGACTCGACGGCCGCGTCCGGCCGGTCCGCGGTGTCCTGCCCGCCGTTCTGGCCGCCGCCGACGCCGGGTACCGGCAGGTCGTCGTCGCCGAGCAGACCGCCGCCGAGGCCGCCCTGGTCCCCGGCGTCTCCGTGCTCGGTGTCCGCTCCCTGCGGCAGCTCGTCGCCGTCCTGACCGATGAGCCCGTCCCCGACGAGGACCAGGTCGAGGACGGCACCACGGCCGCGATGCTCGCCGGACTCGCCGTCCCCGGGGCCGGGGGAGGCATCACGGGGATCGGCGGCGAGCGCACCGTCGACCTGCGGGAGGTCGCCGGCCAGACCACGGCCCGGCGCGCCCTGGAGGTCGCCTCCGCGGGGCGCCACCACATCTTCCTCAAGGGCCCGCCCGGCGCGGGCAAGACGATGCTCGCCGAACGGCTCCCCGGACTGCTGCCGCCGCTCGCCCCGCAGGAGGCGCTGGAGGTCAGCGCCGTCCACTCCGTGGCGGGGGTGCTGCCACCCGGGCAGCCGCTGGTCGAACGGCCCCCGTACTGCGCGCCCCACCACTCGGCCACCATGGCCTCCCTCGTCGGCGGCGGCACCGGGCTGCCCCGGCCCGGAGCCGTCTCCCTCGCCCACCACGGGGTGCTCTTCCTTGACGAGGCGGCCGAGTGCAGTGCCCGGGTGCTCGACGCGCTGCGCCAGCCGCTGGAATCCGGGCAGGTCGTGGTGGCCCGGGCCCAGGGCATGATGCGCATGCCCGCCCGCTTCCTGCTCGTCCTCGCCGCCAACCCCTGCCCCTGCGGCCGGCACGGCTCCCGGGGCGGCGGCTGCGAGTGCCGGCCCTCCTCGGTCAGGCGCTACCGCGCACGTCTCTCCGGCCCGCTGCTGGACCGCGTCGACCTGAGAGTCACCGTCGAGCCCGTCACCCGCTCCGAGCTGGTCTCCCCCGGCGGCGGCGCTGAATCCACCGCCACCGTGGCGGCCCGCGTACGCGCCGCCCGGGAGCGCGCCGCCGCCCGGTACGCCGACACACCCTGGCACACCAACAGCGAAGTCCCCGGACACGAACTGCGGACCAGATGGCCGGCAACGCCCGGCGCGCTGGGCCGGGCCGAGGAGGACATGGAACGCGGACTGCTCACCGCACGCGGCCTGGACCGCGTTCTGCGGGTCGCCTGGACACTGGCCGACCTCGCCGGACACGACCGGCCCACCGCCGGCGACGTGGACGGCGCGCTGGAACTGCGCACCGGCGTGCGGCGCGGTACGGCACTCACCGGTGGCCGGGCATGACCGGCCAGGAGGAGCGCACGGCCAGGGCGGCGCTCACCAGGGTCGGCGAGCCGGGCGACGAGGCGATGAACAGATGGATCGACCGGTACGGGGCCGTGGAGACCCTCCGTGCCCTCGGTTCCGGCCCCCCGCTGCCCGGCGCCTCCCCGGCCCGCTGGGCCGGACTGCGGCAGCGCACCCGCGACCTCACCCCCGAGGCCGACCTGGCGGCCGTCACCGCACTGGGCGGGCGCTTCGTCTGCCCCGGGGACGCCGAGTGGCCGAGCCAGTTGGACGACCTGGGAGACGGCCGCCCCGTCGGGCTGTGGGTGAGAGGGCGGGCCTCACTGCGGCTGTGGGCACTGCGCTCCGTCGCCCTCGTGGGCGCCCGGGCCTGCACGGACTACGGCTCCCACGTCGCGGCGACACTCGGCTCCAGCCTGGCCGTACGCGGCTGGACAGTGGTCTCCGGTGCGGCGTACGGCGTGGACGCCGCCGCCCACAACGGGGCCCTCGTGGTGGACGGGGCGACCGTCGGTGTTCTGGCGTGCGGAGTCGATGTCGCCTATCCGCCGGGCAACAGGGGACTGATCCGGCGTATCGGGGAGCAGGGACTGCTGGTGGCCGAACTGCCGCCCGGCGACCATCCGACCCGCAGCCGGTTCGTACTGCGCAACCGGGTGATCGCGGCCCTCACCCGCGGCACCGTCGTGGTGGAGGCGGAACTGCGCAGCGGCTCGCTGGTGACCGCCCGGCGGGCGATCTCGCTCGGCAGGGTCACCATGGGGGTGCCCGGGCCGGTGAGCAGCGGGCTGTCCGCGGGCGTCCACCAGCTTCTGCGCGGCGAGGGCCTCGTCGTCACCGACGCGGCCGAGATCATCGAACTGGTCGGCGGCATCGGGGAGCTCGCCCCCGAACGGCGCGGGCCGATGCTGCCACGCGACCTGCTGGCGCCGGAAGCGGCGCGCGTTCTGGAGGCGCTGCCGGCCAGAGGCGGGTTCGACACCGCCGCGGCGGCACGGGGCGCCGCCCTCACGGAGGACCGCGCACTCACCCGTCTCCGGGAACTCCGGTCACTCGGTTTCGTCGAACACGACGGCGGCCACTGGCGGCTGGCGCGGTACGCGAACCAACACCCCAACAGGTGACGGCCCGATCCCCGCCCCGGGGCGATCGGGTGAAAGGGCGGCGGGCAGGCCCGCCGAACAGGCCACCCCACGCCGCGCGGCTGCCCCGGCCCGACCTCCCGGGTAACCCCGGGGTGCGGTCAGCGGAACGTATCTGCGTATATCTGATCGACCACTCCTCGCACTGAGCGATGCTCCAGTCACGCTACGCTCCCAAGGATTCCGTCCCACCGGTCCCACCAGCGTCAGCGCGCAGACCACGGCAGAACGGCTCAAGACGACGCATGCCCCACCACACCTCCGGGCCCGACCGCACGGCCACGGCAGAACCGATTGCAGCCGATGCCGCTGCACGCCCTGCCCCTCCCAGATCGCTCGACGAACTGTGGCGGTCGTACAAGTGCACGGGCGACGAGCGGCTGCGGGAACAACTGATCCTCCACTACTCGCCCCTGGTCAAATACGTGGCCGGGCGGGTCAGTGTCGGCCTGCCCACCAACGTGGAGCAGGCCGACTTCGTCTCCTCCGGGGTCTTCGGCCTGATCGACGCCATCGAGAAGTTCGACCCGGACCGCTCGATCAAGTTCGAGACATACGCCATCACCCGCATCCGCGGAGCCATGATCGACGAACTGCGGGCACTGGACTGGATCCCCCGCTCCCTGCGGCAGAAGGCCCGGGCATTCGAGCGGGCCCACGCCGCCCTGGAGGCCACGCTGCGGCGCACTCCGTCGGAGGCCGAGGTCGCGGACGAGATGGGCATCCCCCTGGAGGAGCTTCACGGCATCTTCAGCCAGCTGCCTCTGACCAACATGGTCGCCCTCGAGGAGGTGCTCCACGCCGGCAGCGACGGCGGGGACCGCCTCGTGGACACCCTGGAGGACACGGCCGCCGACAACCCCGTCGAGGTCGCGGAGGACCGCGAGCTGCGGCGGCTGCTGGCCCGCGCGGTCAACACCCTGCCGGAGCGGGAGAGGACCGTGGTGATCCTCTACTACTACGAGGGGCTCACCCTCGCCGAGATCGGGCAGGTGCTCGGGGTCACCGAGAGCCGGGTCAGCCAGATCCACACCAAGTCGGTACTGCAGCTGAGGACCAAGCTTGCCGATGTGGGTCGCTGAACCGGTGCCGCTCTCCCTACAGTGGGACACGTGCCCAGGATTCGAGCGGCCTCGGTGGCCGAACACCGTACGATGCAGCGCGACGCACTGCTGGAGGCGGCCCGGTCCCTGCTGTCCGAGGGCGGTACGGAAGCGCTGACCTTTCCCGCCCTGGCCGCACGCACGGGACTGGCCCGTTCCTCCGTCTACGAGTACTTCCGCTCCCGCGCCGCCGTCGTCGAGGAGTTGTGCGCCGTCGACTTCCCCGTCTGGGCAGCCGAGGTGGAGACCGCCATGGAACGGGCCGGCACCCCCGAGGCGAAGGTCGAGGCCTACATACGGCGACAGCTGGCCCTGGCCGGGGACCGCCGCCACCGGGCCGTCGTCGCCATCTCGGCCGGCGAACTGGACACAGGTGCCCGGGAGAAGATCCGCGCCGCCCACGGCGGGCTGATCACCATGGTCGTGGACGCCCTCGGGGCCCTCGGCCACGGCGAGCCCCGCCTGACGGCCACCCTGCTGCAGGGCGTCGTGGACGCGGCGGTCCGCCGTATCGAACTGGGGGCCGCGGAGGATCCGGAGAAGATCGCACAGGCCGCCGTGGCCATGGCGCTTCACGGTGTCGGGGGGTGACCCCTCCCCTCCCCTCCCGCCTCCCGCCTCCCGCCTCCCGCCTCCCGCCTCCCGCCTCCCACTGCCGTACGGTCCTCGCGTCCAGGGCACCGCGTTCCGCCCACCGCGTCTCCGCGCCGCCTTCGGCCCGTGCGTGCCGGACCGCCGTGGGCGCGCGCCGCTCCGTCGCCGGGCGGTGCCCGCGGACGCCGGAGTGTCCCGCGCACCGGCCGCCCCGGCTACCCGGTCGCCCGCCCGGCGCGTGACCTGACATGGCGGCGGTGGGCCCAGACCGCGGCCGCAGCCAGGGCCAGCGCCACGGCTCCCGCGGCAGCCTCCTGCGCGGGCGGCCTCCCGGTGGCGGCCACCGGCGCCGACCGCGCCGTGTCCTCCGGGCCGCTCCCCGACCCCGGCCCGCGCGGAAGCGGGACGCCCAGCACCGGAAGCAGCCGGGAGCGGCCCGGCCCCAGCAGGGAGAGCGGGTCCAGGTAGACCTCGCCGCGGCGCAGCCCCCAGTGCAGGCACCCGGCCGGGCAGTGGAAGCCGTCCGCTTCCAGCACACCCACCACATCCCCCGCCGCGACCCGGTCGCCCTCCCGGACCCGGGCCCCGACCGGCTCGTACGTGGTGCGCAGCGGCGGGGCGCCCGTGCCCGCCAGTTCCACCGAGACCACCCCGCGCCCGGCGACCGTCCCCGCGAACGAGACCCGCCCCGGCGCCACCGCCCGCACCGGGTCCCCCGGCCGGGCCGCCAGGTCCACACCCCGGTGGCCGGCCGCCCACCGCGCGGGCGGCGGCCTCCAGCCGTGCTCCACCGCTCCCGGTACCGGCCGGATCCGGGCGGCGGGCGGCCGGCCACCGTCCGGACCGTCCCCGGGGGCGGCCCGGGCCGGGGCGGCGGCCGGGACGAGAAGCGACGGGCAGCACAGCAGCAGGGCGAGGATTCGGCGGTTCACGGGTGCAGCGTGACGGAGGAGAGGGTGTGGCGGGGATCCGGGCCGGAAAGTGTGGACCACCGGCCGGTTGTGGACAAGTCCGTCACCCGATAGGGCGGTCCGCCCGCTCCCGCGGCGGCCCGCGGCGGCCCGTCGCCGCCGGGCAGGGCCCGGTACGGCCGCCGCCGGTCCCGTGCGTGTCGCCTGCCGGTTCCCCGGTCCCGTACACTTCTGGTGCGATCCGGGTCACCGGGTCGACTTCGCACGCCCCGCCACCCTCACCGGTGGCCGCGCATCTCGGTCCTCGAAGGACACCGTCCCCAGGCCGGTACTTCGCAGGCACAGCGCGCCGGGGCGTCAGGAGCGGCGGCCGTCCGGCCGCCGCGTACAACCGAGTACCCCGAGGAGATACGGCCATGGCCGTCGTCACGATGCGGGAGCTGCTGGAGAGCGGCGTCCACTTCGGGCACCAGACCCGCCGCTGGAACCCGAAGATGAAGCGCTTCATCTTCACCGAGCGCAATGGCATCTACATCATCGACCTGCTCCAGTCGCTGTCGTACATCGACCGCGCCTACGAGTTCGTCAAGGAGACCGTCGCCCACGGCGGCTCCATCATGTTCGTCGGCACCAAGAAGCAGGCCCAGGAGGCCATCGCCGAGCAGGCCACCCGCGTGGGCATGCCCTACGTGAACCAGCGCTGGCTCGGCGGCATGCTGACCAACTTCTCGACCGTCCACAAGCGTCTCCAGCGTCTGAAGGAACTCGAGCAGATCGACTTCGAGGACGTGGCCGCCTCCGGCCTCACCAAGAAGGAGCTGCTGGTCCTCTCCCGCGAGAAGGCCAAGCTGGAGAAGACGCTCGGTGGTATCCGGGACATGCAGAAGGTGCCCAGCGCCGTCTGGATCGTGGACACCAAGAAGGAGCACATCGCCGTCGGTGAGGCGCGCAAGCTCAACATCCCGGTCGTCGCGATCCTGGACACCAACTGTGACCCGGACGAGGTCGACTACAAGATCCCGGGCAACGACGACGCGATCCGCTCCGTCACCCTCCTCACCCGGGTGATCGCGGACGCGGTCGCCGAGGGCCTCATCGCCCGCTCCGGCGGTGCCGGCGAGGGCAAGGGCGAGAAGACCGCCGGCGAGCCGCTCGCCGAGTGGGAGCGCGAGCTGCTCGAGGGCGACGCCCAGAAGGCCGCCGAGACCAAGGACGCGTCCGAGGCCCCGGCCGCCACGGAGGACGCGTCCGAGGCCCCGGCCACCGCCGAGGAGGCGTCCGAGGCCCCGGCCACCGCCGAGGAGCAGGCCGCCCCCGCCGAGGGCGAGAGCGAGAAGCCGGCCGAGCAGCAGGCCTGAGAAAGCCGCACGGTGGGTACGGCCGGGGGTGGTGCCAGGAGCACCGCCCCCGGCCGCGCACCCGCCGACCGACCCATCCTCACCGACTTTCCGAGAAGAGATTCACCGACCATGGCGAACTACACCGCCGCCGACGTCAAAAAGCTCCGTGAGCTCACCGGCGCCGGCATGATGGACTGCAAGAAGGCGCTGGACGAGGCCGAGGGCAACGTCGACAAGGCCGTCGAGATCCTGCGGATCAAGGGCCAGAAGGGCGTCGCCAAGCGCGAGTCCCGCACCGCCGAGAACGGCGCCGTCGTCTCCCTGCTCGCCGACGACCGCAAGTCCGGTGTGCTGGTCGAGCTCAAGTGCGAGACCGACTTCGTCGCCAAGGGCGAGAAGTTCCTCGCCGTCGCCGACACCATCGCCGCCCATGTCGCCGCCACCTCCCCGGCCGACATCGAGGCGCTGCTGGCCTCCGAGGTCGAGCCCGGCAAGACCGTCCAGGCGTACGTGGACGAGGCCAACGCCACCCTCGGCGAGAAGATCGTCCTCGACCGCTTCGCGCGGTTCTCCGACGGCTACGTGGCCGCCTACATGCACCGCACCAGCCCGGACCTGCCCCCGCAGGTCGGTGTCCTGGTCGAGCTGGAGCAGGAGAACGCCGAGGTCGCCAAGGACGTCGCGCAGCACATCGCCGCGTTCGGCCCGAAGTTCCTCTCCCGTGAGGAGGTCCCCGCCGAGACGGTCGAGAACGAGCGCCGGGTCGCCGAGGCCACCGCGCGCGAGGAGGGCAAGCCCGAGCAGGCCCTCCCGAAGATCGTCGAGGGCCGCGTGAACGGCTTCTTCAAGGAGAACTGCCTCCTGGACCAGCCCTTCGCGAAGGACAACAAGAAGACCGTCAAGAAGGTGCTGGACGAGGCCGGTGTCACGCTGAGGCACTTCGCCCGCTTCCGCGTCGGCGCCTGACCGGCCCGCCGTAACTTCCACGGCGGACCGGCGATGCCCGGCCAGGGCCGGGTACGGGGGCCGTCCCGGTCCGTCGCCGCACGGACCGGACGACCGCAGTTGTGACGAGGAGGCCATTGCCGCTTTCGGGGACCGTGAGGGACCACCGGCGATGGCCTCCTCCGCATGTGCACGAGGAGATCCGCATGAAACAGGACACCGACTCCGGAGGCAGTGCTTCCGGGAAACACCACGACCGCCGCCGCTTCCTGCTGAAGCTCTCCGGCGAGGCGTTCGCCGGCGGCGGAGGGCTCGGTGTCGACCCGGACGTCGTGCACAAGGTCGCCCGCGAGATCGCCGCGGTGGTCCGGGGCGGCGCCGAGATCGCCGTAGTCATCGGCGGCGGCAACTTCTTCCGCGGCGCCGAACTCCAGCAGCGCGGCATGGACCGGGCCCGCTCCGACTACATGGGCATGCTCGGCACGGTCATGAACTGCCTCGCGCTGCAGGACTTCCTGGAGAAGGAGGGCATCGACTCCCGGGTCCAGACGGCCATCACCATGGGCCAGGTCGCCGAGCCCTACATTCCGCTGCGGGCGGTACGGCACCTGGAGAAGGGCCGGGTGGTCATCTTCGGCGCCGGGATGGGCATGCCCTACTTCTCCACCGACACCACCGCCGCCCAGCGTGCCCTGGAGATCGACGCCGAGGCGCTGCTGATGGGCAAGAACGGGGTCGACGGCGTCTACGACTCGGACCCGGCGCGGAACCCCGGCGCGGTGAAGTTCGACGCGCTGGAGTACGGCGAGGTCATCACCCGCGACCTGCGGGTGGCCGACGCCACCGCCATCACCCTCTGCCGCGACAACAAACTCCCGATCCTCGTCTTCGAGCTGCTGGTCGAGGGGAATATCGCACGAGCGGTGAAGGGTGAGAAGATCGGCACGCTCGTGAACGATCAGGGCTCCCGCACCTGAGGCCCTCACCGGCACGACGCGGCGTCCGGGTACGCGCGCCCCGGCGCGGACACCGCGCGGCAACACCGTGCCGCACGAAGGGCACGGCGCGGGGATGGACAACGGCCTGCCGGTCGGACACCGTGCAGGAACCAGGGCTTTCCGGCTCAATTCATCTAACCAGGAGCACGTGGTGATCGAAGAGACCCTCCTCGAAGCCGAGGAGAAGATGGAGAAGGCGGTCGTCGTCGCCAAGGAGGACTTCGCCGCGATCCGCACCGGCCGTGCGCACCCGGCGATGTTCAACAAGATCGTGGCCGACTACTACGGCGCGATGACCCCGATCAACCAGCTCGCGTCGTTCTCGGTGCCCGAGCCGCGCATGGCCGTGGTCACCCCCTTCGACAAGAGCGCGCTGCGCAACATCGAACAGGCCATCCGCGACTCCGACCTCGGCGTCAACCCCTCCAACGACGGCAACATCATCCGGGTCGTCTTCCCGGAGCTGACCGAGGAGCGCCGCAGGGAGTACATCAAGGTCGCCAAGAGCAAGGCCGAGGACGCCAAGATCTCCATCCGCAGCGTCCGCCGCAAGGCCAAGGAGACCATCGACAAGGCCATCAAGGACGGCGACATCGGCGAGGACGAGGGACGCCGCGCCGAGAAGGAGCTCGACGACACCACCGCCAAGTACGTGGCGCAGGTGGACGAGCTGCTCAAGCACAAGGAAGCCGAGCTGCTCGAGGTCTAGAGGCTGCGATTCCCGTGAACGACTCATCCTGGGGAGCGCCGCCGGGCGCCGGACACCCCGGCAACACCGGCCACCCCGGCTACTGGGGCCCTCCCGGGCAGGGCCCCGCCTCCTCGCTCCGCGCGGAGGTGCCCCCGGCCCCGGCGGGTTATGTGTACGAGGGCGGTGACGCGCCGCAGACTCGGCACATGCCCAACGTGCCCGAAAACTCCGGCGGTGACCAGGAAGGCCGTGACGACCGGGCGGCAGGGCGCCCGCCCGGCGAACCTCCGACCCCCGGCGCCGGCCCGTCCGGAGCACCGGCCGTCCCCGGCCGGCGGGGCCGCGCGGCGGGCCGGAAGCGGGCGGGCCGCGACCTGCGCGCCGCGATAGGGGTCGGCCTGGCCCTGGGCGCCACCGTCGCCCTCTCCCTGTTCGTCTACAAGCCCGTCTTCGTCGGCGTGGTCGTGGTCGCGGTCGTGGTCGGGCTCTGGGAGCTGACCTCCCGGCTCGCCGAGCGCAAGCAGATCCGGGTGCCCCTGGTGCCGCTGGCCGTCGGCGGCGCCGCCATGGTCGTCGCCGGATACGTCCGCGGCGCCGAGGGCGCCTGGGTGGCGATGTCCCTCACCGTGCCGGCCGTACTGGTGTGGCGGATGACGGACGACCCCCGGGAGTACCTGCGGGACGCCACGGCGGGCGTCTTCGCCGCCTTCTACGTCCCCTTCCTGGCCACCTTCGTGACCATGATGCTCGCGGCCGACGACGGCCCGTGGCGGGTGCTGGTCTTCCTGCTGCTCACCGTCGTCAGCGACACCGGGGCGTACGCCGTCGGCTGGCGCTTCGGGCGGCGCAAGCTCGCCCCGCGCATCAGCCCCGGCAAGACCCGTGAGGGACTGCTGGGGGCCATGGTCTTCGCCATGGCCGCCGGCGCGCTGTCCGTGCACTTCCTCATCGACGGCGGTGCCTGGTGGCAGGGCCTGCTGCTGGGACTGGCCGTGGCTGTCAGCGCCACGCTGGGCGACCTCGGCGAGTCCGTGATCAAACGCGATCTGGGCATCAAGGACATGGGCAGCCTGCTGCCCGGCCACGGCGGCATCATGGACCGCCTCGACTCCCTGCTGCCGACCGCCCCCGTGGTCTGGCTGCTGCTGACCGTCTTCACCGGCACGGGCTGACCGCCCGCCCGCCCCGTCGCGGGGCAGGGGCCCGCCGCTGCCCCAGCGGCGGGCCCCTGCCGTGTCAGGTGCCGGGGTTACCGGACGGCGGAGCCGATCGCGGATCCGGCCGCCGGGAGACCGTCCGGGCCGGAACCGGACGTGACGGCGGGCCGGCCCTCCTGGCCACCGGTGACGTTCGGCCACGGCAGGGCATGGGGCTGCCCGGTGGGGGAGGGCCCGTCGGGCCGAAGTCATCGGCCTCGCCCTCGGCCGGGACGCCGGGCAGGGAGAAGGCTGACCGCACCCGTTCCGGCGACGGACCCCCGGGCCTCACCGGGCGCACCGACCGCCGGGTGCGCCGTGGCCGGCGACGGCGGAGGACGGCCGGGGGTGACCACGGTCGCACCGCTCCGGGCCGGGACGCCGCCGCCGGTCTGCGACACTGGAGGGGTTATGCCTGCACCCGGAGAACTCACCTTTGTCGCGCCGCGCGGAGCCACCAAGCCGCCGCGGCATCTCGCCGACCTCGATCCCGCCGAGCGGCGGGAGGCGGTCGCCGCGATCGGCGAGAAGCCGTTCCGCGCCCAGCAGCTGTCCCGGCACTACTTCGCCCGGTACGCCGCCGAACCGGCCGCCTGGACCGACATCCCGGCCGCCGCGCGCGGCAGGCTCGCGGACGCGCTGCTGCCCGAGCTGATGACCGTGGTGCGGCACGTCACCTGTGACGACGGCGCCACCCGCAAGACCCTGTGGCGGCTGCACGACGGAACGCTGGTGGAGTCCGTGCTGATGCGCTACCCGGACCGGGTCACCATGTGCGTCAGCTCGCAGGCCGGCTGTGGCATGAACTGTCCCTTCTGCGCCACCGGGCAGGCCGGACTGGACCGAAACCTGTCCACCGCCGAGATCGTCCACCAGATCGTCGAGGGCATGCGCGCCCTGCGAGACGGGGAGGTGCCCGGGGGCCCGGCCAGGCTGTCGAACATCGTGTTCATGGGCATGGGCGAACCGCTGGCCAACTACAACCGGGTCATCGGCGCCGTCCGCCGCCTCACCGACCCCGAGCCCGACGGACTGGGCCTGTCCCAGCGCGGCATCACCGTCTCCACCGTCGGCCTGGTACCGGCGATGCGCCGGCTCGCCGACGAGGGCCTCAAGTGCCGGCTGGCGGTCTCCCTGCACGCCCCCGACGACGAACTGCGCGACACCCTGGTGCCGGTCAACACCCGCTGGAAGGTCCGCGAGGTCCTCGACGCCGCCTGGGAGTACACCGAGCGGTCCGGGCGCCGGGTCTCGATCGAGTACGCCATGATCCGCGACATCAACGACCAGGCGTGGCGCGGTGACCTGCTGGGGCGGCTGCTGGCCGGGAAGCGGGCACACGTCAACCTCATCCCCCTCAACCCCACCCCCGGCTCCAAGTGGACCGCCTCCCGGCCCGAGGACGAGCGCGCCTTCGTCGCCGCCCTGGAGGCCCACGGCGTGCCGGTCACCGTCCGCGACACCCGGGGGCAGGAGATCGACGGGGCCTGCGGCCAGCTCGCCGCCACCGAACGCTGACGCGAGCGCTGACACCGGGCGCCGGCGGTACGGGCGGCGGCTGGTACCGTGGCGGCGGCCGCGACGTTCGCACACGGTGCCGAAGCGGTCGAACAGCGGACAACGGAACAGCAAGTACCGACAGGGGAGCGCGCACAGCGCTGAGAGTGCGGTGCCGCCGCCCGGGCGAGGAGCCCGGCCGGTGGGCCGCAGACCCTCGAACCTGATCCGGTTAGCACCGGCGTAGGGAGTCAGCACAGCATGGTCACCACATTCCGGCGTGCCCTCGGTGTCGCCGTCCTCGGCACGCTCACCGCCTCCGCCCTGGCCGCCTGCGGCGGCTCGGGGGACGGCCCCGGCGCGGAAGGCGGGGACGGGAAGAAGGGCAGCACCGTCACCCTCGTCAGCCACGACTCCTTCGCGGCCTCCGAGGAGGTGCTGAAGGAGTTCACCGAGCGGACCGGCCACAAGGTGCGGGTGCTGCGCGGCGGCGACGCCGGATCGGCCCTCAACCAGGCCGTCCTGTCCAAGGACAACCCGCAGGGCGACGTCTTCTTCGGCGTGGACAACACCCTGCTCTCCCGGGCCCTGGACAACGGCCTGTTCACGCCCTACGAGGCACAGGGCCTGGAGAAGATACCCGCCGAGTACCGCCTGGACGGCGAGAAGCACCGCGTCACCCCCGTCGACACCGGCGACGTCTGCGTCAACTACGACCGCGCCTGGTTCGCCGAGCGGGACATCGAACCGCCGAAGACCCTGGACGACCTGACCGAACCCCGCTACAAGGGCCTGCTGGTCACCGAGAACGCCGCCTCCTCCTCGCCCGGCTTGGGCTTCCTGCTGGCCACCGTCGCCGAGTACGGCGAGGAGTGGGCCGAGTACTGGAAGAAGCTGGAGGCCAACGGG
This sequence comes from Streptomyces carminius, assembly GCF_002794255.1. GTDB lineage: Bacteria > Actinomycetota > Actinomycetes > Streptomycetales > Streptomycetaceae > Streptomyces > Streptomyces carminius. Next base: position 86,379 of record NZ_PGGW01000017.1, on the reverse strand, counting down.
GTCGAGGTCGTCGACGGCTGGGAGCAGGCCTACTACGACCGCTTCTCCGGCTCCGCCGGCGGCGAGGGCGGCGGTGACCGGCCGCTGGTCGTCTCCTACGCCTCCAGCCCGCCCGCCGAGGTCCTCGACGCCGACCCCGCGCCCGAGCGGGCCCCCACCGGGGTGGCGACCGGCACCTGCTTCCGGCAGATCGAGTTCGCCGGGCTGCTGAAGGGCGCGGACAACCCCGCCGGCGGCAAGGCGCTGCTGGACTTCCTGGTGAGCGAGACCTTCCAGGAGGACATGCCGCTGCAGATGTTCGTCAACCCCGTCCGTGAGGGCACCGAACTGCCCGAGGTGTTCACGAAGTACGGCGAGAGGATCGAGGACCCGTACACCATGGCCCCCGGCAGGATCGCCGAGAACCGCGAGGCGTGGATCGACACGTGGACCTCGCTCGTCGTGAGGTGACCCGCCGCGAGGCGAGGGAGGCAGGGGAGACGAGGGAGGCAGGGGAGGAGAGGAAGGCGGGAAGGGGGAGCGGCACCCTCCGGTCGGCGGTGCCGCGGCTCGCCCTGACGGTCCCGCCCGCCGTCTTCCTCGCGCTGTTCTTCGCCTACCCGGTCGCCGCCATCACCGCCCGCGGCCTGTACGAGGGCGGGCGATGGCACCCGGAGCGGTTCGCCGAGGTGCTCACCGATCCCGGCATCCTGGGCGTGCTGTGGTTCACGCTGTGGCAGGCGGCGGCCTCCACCGCCTTGACCCTGCTGCTGGCGCTGCCCGGCGCCTACGTCCTGGCCCGGTACGACTTCCCCGGCCGGCGGCTGCTGCGCGCGGCGGTCACCGTACCGTTCGTGCTGCCCACCGTCGTCGTCGGCTCCGCGTTCCTGGGACTGCTGGGCCGCGGCGGGCTGCTGGCGCAGTGGGGCGTGCCGCCGGTCACCGGCCCCGCCGCGATCCTGCTCGCCCACGTCTTCTTCAACTACGCCGTGGTGGTCCGGATCGTCGGCGGGCTGTGGGCGCAGCTCGACCCCCGGCAGGAGGAGGCCGCCCGGGTGCTCGGCGCGGGCCGCCTCGCGGCCTGGCGCACCGTGACGCTCCCGGCGCTCGCCCCGGCCGCGGCCGCCGCCGCGCTGATGGTCTTCCTGTTCACCTTCACCTCCTTCGGCGTCGTCCAGATCCTCGGCGGCCCCCGCTACGCCACCCTGGAGGTGGAGATCTACCGGCAGACCGCCCAGCTGCTGGACCTGCCCACCGCCGCCGTGCTGACCCTGGTGCAGTTCGCCGCGGTCGCCGTCCTGCTGGCCGTCCACGCCCGCACCGTCCGCCGCCACCGGGGCACCTCGGGGCTGGTCGACGCCGCCGGCACCGCCCGCCGCCCGCGCGGGCCGCGCCAGTGGACGCTGCTGGCCGCCGTCGTGGCCCAGGTCGCCGTGCTGCTCCTGACCCCGCTCGCCGTGCTCGTCGAGCGCTCCCTGAGCGGGCCCGACGGCTACGGACTGGCCCACTACCGCGCCCTGGCCTCGGCCGACGCCTCCGGCGGGACCTTCACCGTCGCCCCGCTGGAGGCGGTCGGCAACTCGCTGTCCTACGCCGCCGTCGCCACCGCGATCGCCCTGGCCGTCGGTGTCCCGGCCGCCGTCGCACTCACCCTGCGCGGGCCGGGCGGGAGCGCCGGGCATCTGGTGCGCGGCCTGGACGCGCTGCTGATGCTGCCGCTGGGCACCTCGGCGGTCACCGTCGGCTTCGGCTTCCTGATCGCCCTGGACGAGCCCCCGCTGGACCTGCGCTCCTCGTGGATCCTGGTCCCGCTGGCCCAGGCGCTGGTCGGGGTGCCGTTCGTGGTGCGGGGCCTGCTGCCGGTGCTGCGGGCCGTGGACCACCGGCTGCGCGAGGCCGCCGCCGTGCTGGGCGCCTCGCCGGCCCGGGTGTGGCGCGAGGTCGACCTGCCGCTGGTCCGGCGGTCGCTGCTGGTCGCGGCGGGCTTCGCGTTCGCCGTCTCCCTCGGGGAGTTCGGCGCCACCGTCTTCATCGCCCGAGCCGACGCCCCCACCCTGCCCGTCGCCGTCGCCCGGCTGCTGGGCCGGGCCGGTCCGGAAAACTACGGCCAGGCGATGGCCCTCAGCACCATTCTGATGGTGGTGTGCGCGGCCGTCCTGCTGGTGCTGGAGGGCATTCGCACCGAACGACACGGGGAGTTGTAGGGATGGCCGCGCTGCGCCTGGAGTCGGTCACCGTCCGGTTCGGCGGCCGCACCGCCCTGGACGCCGTCGACCTGGACGTCGCCGAGCACGAGATCGTCTGCGTGCTGGGCCCCTCCGGCAGCGGCAAGTCCACCCTGCTGCGGACCGTCGCCGGGCTGGCGGAGCCGGACGCCGGACGGGTGCTGCTCGCCGGCCGCGACCAGCGGGGGGTGGCGCCGCACCGGCGCGGGGTGGGCCTGATGTTCCAGGACCACCAGCTCTTCCCCACCCGCGATGTCGGGGGCAACATCGCCTTCGGCCCGCGGATGCGCGGCGAGTCCCGCGCGCGGGCCGAGGAGCGGGTCGCCGGGCTGCTGGACCTCGTCGGACTGCCCGGTGCCGCACGCCGCCGGGTGACCGAGCTCTCCGGCGGCGAGCAGCAGCGCGTCGCGCTCGCCCGCGCGCTCGCCCCCGGTCCCGGGCTGCTGATGCTGGACGAGCCGCTCGGCCAGCTCGACCGTTCCCTGCGCGAGCGGCTGGTGGTCGAGCTGCGGCAGCTCTTCCGCCGGCTGGGCACCACCGTGCTGGCGGTCACCCACGACCAGGGCGAGGCGTTCGCGCTGGCCGACCGGGTGGTGGTGATGGAGGAAGGACGCGTTGCCCAGACCGGCGGCCCGGTGGAGGTGTGGCGGCGTCCCGTCTCCGAGTCCGTCGCCCGTTTCCTGGGCTTCACCAACATCGCCGCCGCGACCGTGCGCGGTACGGCGGCCGACACCCCCTGGGGGACGGTGCCCGTGCCGCCCGGCACCCCGCCCGGGGCGCACACCCTGCTGATCCGGCCCGCCGGGGTGCGGCTGACACCCGCCCCGGCCCGGGGCCTGCCCTGCACCGTGGTCGCCCGCACCCTGCGCGGCGGCGGTTCCTCGGAGCTCGCGCTGCTGCTGCGGCCCGGCTCCGGGCCGGACCTGGAGGCGTCCTGCCCGCTGCCCGCGGCGCCGGAGCCGGGTACGGCCGTCGGTGTCTCCTTCGACCCCGGCGAGATGGTCGTCCTGGGTGCCGCCGCGGGCCCGGAGTGACGCGCGCCGGGCACTCGCCCGGCCCCACCCGGGCACTCTCACCGGGTCAGCGGCAGTACGGCCAGCTCCGCGACCAGCCACACCAGCGGGCCCAGTACGGCCAGCAGCGCCGCCACCCGCAGCGCCGCCACGGCGCGCAGCTGTCCGGCGGAGACGCCCAGCCGGCGCAGACCGTCCGTGAGCGGGGCGCGGACGGCGCCGGCCTCCGCCGCCGAGCCCAGGGCGCTGCCCACCGCGCACACCAGGACCACCGCGGCGCCCAGCGCCACCGCCGGTCCGCCGCCCGGCTTCCCGGCGCCGGGCGGGTACAGCCGTCCCGCCGCCAGCGCGACCGCCGTCACCGCGCACAGGATCCCCAGCGGCCGGCCCAGCTGCGGCGCCTGGGCCCGCAGCGTCCGGCCCGCCAGCAGCCGCAGCGCGCCCGGCCGTCCCGTCGCCAGCAGCAGTCCGCACAGCTGGACCAGTCCGGGCCCGGCCAGCGTCAGGCCCGCGGCGACGATCAGCCAGCCGCCGAGCACACCCGGGGCCGGGCCGTCCGGTGAGCCGGGCAGCGGCACCCGGCCGCCGACCGCGCCGCCGGCCCGGTCGGCGGCGTAGGCCACCGCGGTCAGCCCGACCGCGGTGACCGCCACCCCCCACGGCAGCTCCGCCGACAGGGGCGGCGGCCGGTGGGGGAGCGCCGCCGGGGCGGTGCCCGGGGCGGTACGGCCGCGCCGCCGCAGCGCCACCGTGCTCGCCCCGGTCGCGGCCAGCGGCGGCAGCGCCAGCAGGGTCAGCGCGGCGGCCCATGGCAGCCCGTCGGCCGTTCCGCCGCGCAGCTGGAGGAAGACGGCCAGGGCCAGCACGCTGCCCGCCGTACAGCACAGTGCCGTGCACACCGCGGCCAGCAGCGCCAGCCGAGCCGGGCCCACCCCGACCGCGTCGAGCCCCGCGCGGGGCCGCGCGCACGGGTCGACACGGGCCGCCGCGACGGCGAGCTGCGTCCCGGCGGCCAGCGGTACCACGCACCACAGCAGCCGGACCAGCGCCGCCCCGGGGTCCGCGGGGCGCGCGGCGGCGTGCTCCAGGGCGCCCAGCAGCAGCAGGCCCACGGCTCCGGCGACCACGGTCACCAGGGCCCGGCACCCCAGGGCCGCCGGACCGGCGGTGCGCACTAGACGGAGAGCGAGCACGCCGTCCTGCCCTCCGGTCCCGCGGTTCCGGACGCCGTACCGCCGAACACCCCGGCCGGCTCCCCGGCCGGCTCCCCGGCGTCTGTCCGGCGGCCGTCCACGAGCGTGATCCGGCGGTCCGCCACCCGGGCGGTCTGCTCGTCGTGGCCGGCCAGCACGACGGCGATCCGGTGGGTGCGGGCCGCGGCGGTCAGGGCGCGCAGCACCTGGGCCCGGTCGGCCCGGTGCAGCGGCGCGGTCGGCTCGTCGGCGAAGACCACGGCAGGGGAGTGCGCCAGGGCCCGTGCGACGGCCACCCGCTGCCGCTGCGACTGCGGCAGCGCGCCCGGCAGGCTGCGGGCGCACCCGCCGACGTCCAGCCGGTCCAGCCACTCGTACGCGGCGCGGCGGGCGGCGCGGCGCCCGCGGCCCGCCAGCAGCAGCGGCAGCGCCGCGTTCTCCCAGGCGGTCAGCTCCGGCAGGAGCCGCGGCTCGTCGCCGACCCAGCCGAAGCGGCGGCGGCGCAGCCGCTCGCGGGCGGGGGCGGGCAGGGTGTGCAGGGGGACGCCGTCGAACCACACCTCGCCGCGGCCGGGCACCAGCCGTCCCGACAGGCAGTCCAGCAGGGTGGACTTGCCGCAGCCGCGTGCTCCGGTGACGGCCAGGACCTCGCCCTCACGAACCCCGACGGAGACGTCCAGCAGCGCGGGCGACCCCTCGTGCTCGTAGTGCAGTCCGCGCGCCCAGAGGAGGTCCTCGGGTGCGTCCATCATGACGGGCACCTCCGCTCGCGTCCGGCATCGTGTCTTCCCCCGACGGGGAACGAGCACCGGGGACATCGGTCACTGGCACGGTACGGACCCCGGCCGCGGCACGGGCGGCACCGGACGCCGGTGCCGCGCGGTTTCCTCCGAATGGTCCCCGGCGCCGGTGCCGGAGCACTCCGGTCACGGACCCGGTGCGGTGCGGTGCCGCGGCTACCCCCGGGCCGTCGCGGCGAAGCGCACGAAGCCGGCGGCCCGGGGGGCGAACGTGAGCGGGCACTGCCCGCCGAGTGCCGCACGCACGCCCGCCGCCACCTCGTCGTCCGGCTCGCCGAACACCTCGAAGCGCTCCACCCGGCAGTGCTCCATCACCTCCCGGATGTACGGGTCCGCGAGCCTCCAGTGCGCGCGGACCGCGTCGGAGTCCCGGTAGAGCTGGAAGCTGTGGGCGAGCATCCGCTCCTCGTCGATGAAGGTCTCCACCATCAGCTGCGGTCCGTGCCGCCGCGCGAACTCCACGGCCCGGACGACGGCGTCGCGGAAGTCCTCCAGACGGCCGTCGGCGATGCGCATGGTGTTGCGGAAGAGGAGGGTCGTGTCGTCCTGTGTGGTCGTGGTCATGGTCCGAGCCTGGCACCTCAACCGCGCTTGAGGTCAAGCATCCCGTCCGGGCCGGGGTGTGACGGCGGGTCGGCGGGTCGGCGGGTCGGCGGGTCGGCGGGAGACTCCGCGGGGGCGGGCTCACGGCCGGGGCAGCGGCATGCCGCGAGGAGGGGGTCCTCGCATGGATCGCCATCGAGGAGTACGTCGGGTCTTGCGCCGTTAGAGTGTTTGGGCAGGAAGAAATCCCGGGCCGGAGGGTGTGCCCAACAGGTTCTCCGGTGGTTAGGGTGGGTGTCTCATTCATCGGACAACAGAGCAGGAGGGTGCGAAGTGGCCACCGAACTGCGCCGGCTCCGCAACCACATCGGCGGGGAGTACCGGGACGCCGCCGACGGGCGCACCACCGAGGTCGTCAACCCGGCGACCGGTGAGGCGTACGCGACCGCCCCGCTGTCGGCCGCCGCCGACGTCGACGCGGCCATGGCCGCCGCCGAGTCCGCCTTCCCCGTCTGGCGCGACGCCACCCCCGGCACCCGGCAGACACTCCTGCTGAAGGTGGCCGACGCGATGGAGCGCCGGGGCGGGGAACTGCTGGCGGCCGAGTGCGAGAACACCGGCAAGCCACTGGAACTGACCCGGCAGGAGGAACTGCCGGTGATGATCGACCAGGTGCGCTTCTTCGCGGGCGCCGCCCGGCTGCTGGAGGGCCGCTCCGCGGGCGAGTACATGGCGGGCATGACGTCCTTCGTGCGGCGCGAGCCGGTCGGCGTCTGCGCCCAGGTGACCCCCTGGAACTACCCGATGATGATGGCCGTGTGGAAGTTCGCCCCGGCCCTGGCCGCGGGCAACACCGTCGTCCTCAAGCCCTCGGACACCACCCCGGCCTCCACCGTGCTGCTGGCGGAGATCATCGGCGGGGTGCTGGCGGAGATGGACCTGCCCGCCGGTATCTTCAACGTCGTCTGCGGCGACCGCGACACCGGCCGGCTGCTGGTCGAGCACCCCGTCCCGGCCATGGCCTCCATCACCGGCTCGGTCCGCGCGGGCACGGAGGTCGCCGGCAGCGCCGCCAGGGACGTCAAGCGGGTCCATCTGGAACTGGGCGGCAAGGCCCCCTGCGTGGTCTTCGAGGACGCCGACATCGCCGCGGCGGTCGAGGGCATCCGCGACGGCGGCTTCTTCAACGCGGGCCAGGACTGCACCGCCGCCACCCGCGTCCTGGTGCACGAGTCGGTCCACGACGAGTTCGTCGCGGCGCTGACCAAGGCCGCCGCCGAGGTGCGGACCGGCGACCTCGGCGACGAGGACTGCTTCTACGGGCCGCTGAACAGCGCCGCCCACCTGGCGAAGGTCACCGGCTTCATCGAGCGCCTGCCCGGCCACGCCAGGGTGGAGACCGGCGGCCACCGGGTCGGGGAGCGGGGCTGGTTCTTCGCCCCGACCGTCGTCTCCGGTCTGCGGCAGGACGACGAGATCGTGCAGGAGGAGGTCTTCGGCCCGGTCATCACCGTCCAGCGGTTCACGGGCGAGGAGCAGGCCCTCGCCTGGGCCAACGGTGTCGAGTACGGCCTGGCGTCCTCGGTGTGGACGAAGGACCACGCCCGCGCCATGCGCGCCTCCCGGGCGCTGGACTTCGGCTGTGTGTGGATCAACACCCACATCCCGCTGGTCGCCGAGATGCCGCACGGCGGCTTCAAGAAGTCCGGCTACGGAAAGGACCTCTCCGCCTACGGCATGGAGGACTACACCCGCGTCAAGCACGTGATGACTGCGCTGTGACGCCGTGACGCCGTGACCGCGGCGGGGACGGAAGAGGGCCGGCGGTTTCCGGGCCCGGCACGTCCCGGCCCCTGCCGCACGCACGGCCCGGTGACGGTGTCCCCGGGGCCTCGGACCGAGCCGGGGCGCCGTCAAAGACGCCGACGGGGTCCGGCCGCCGCGCTGTCCGTCCGCCGGGTGGCGGCCGGACAGCGCGGACGCGCGCGTACGGTGCCGGACCGGAGCGTGCGGTTCCCGGATCCGCAGCGGCGCTCAGCGCCGCCGGTCCAGCACCGCGCGCAGGACGTCGACACGGTTGGTGGTGATCGATTCCACGCCCAGCGCGACCAGCCGCCGCATGGCGCGGCCGGTGTCCGGCGTCCAGCACGACACCCGCACCCCGTCCCGGCGCGCCCGTGCCACCAGGGCCGGGCCCAGCAGTCCGAAGCGGTAGTTGAGCCAGGCCGGGCGCAGGGACGCCAGCAGGGTGGGGCGGACGGGTGCCGCCCGCTGCCAGGTCAGGGCGAGCTCCGCGCCGGGCTCCGCCGCCCGCACGGCGAGCAGCGCCGCCGGGCCGCCGCACCAGTACACGCACTCCGGCGCGCCCGCCGCACGGACCTCGGCCACGGCGGCGGGGACGGCCGCCGGGTCCGGCAGGTCCACCAGCAGCCGGGTGCCGGGCGCGGTGGCCACCGCCGCCAGCGCCTCGCCCAGCGCGGGGACGCCCGCAGGGAGGTCGCGGTCGCGGACGGCGGCCAGCGGGCGGTCCACCCCCCACAGGCGCTCCAGCGTCGCGTCGTGGAGCAGCACCGGGGTGCCGTCGGCGGTGAGCCGGACGTCCACCTCCACCGCGTCCGCGCCCGCCGCGAGCGCCGCGCGGACGGAGGCCAGGGTGTTCTCCCGCTCCAGGTACGGGTGGCCGCGGTGGGCGACCGCCGTGACGTACGGCAGGGGCGCGGGCCCGGTCAGGACGACCACGCGGCCAGGTGGGCGTCGATCCCGGCGAGCAGCTCCGCCCTGACCTGGTCGGGGGCGAAGGAGGCGGTCACGGCGTCGCGCGCCAGGGCCGCCACCCCGGCCGCGTCCAGGCCCAGCAGCCGGGCGGCGATGCCGTACTCGGCGCACAGGTCGGTGCCGAACATCGGCGGGTCGTCGCTGTTGACGGTGACCAGGACCCCCGCCTTGGCCATCTCCACGACCGGGTGCTCCGCCAGGGAGGCCACCGCCCGGGTGGCCAGGTTGGAGGTCGGGCAGACCTCCAGCGGGATCCGGTGCTCCACCAGGTGCTCCAGCAGCCGCGGGTCGCGCGTGGCGCTGGTGCCGTGGCCGATGCGCTCGGCGCGCAGCGAGGTCAGGGCGTCCCAGATCGTCTCCGGGCCGGTGGTCTCGCCGGCGTGCGGGACGCTGTGCAGGCCCTCGGCGATCGCCCGGTCGAAGTACGGCTTGAACTGCGGGCGCGGCACCCCGATCTCCGGTCCGCCCAGCCCGAAGGAGACCAGCCCCTCCGGGCGCAGCTCGCAGGCCATCCGGCAGGTCTCCTCGGCGGACTCCAGGCCGGCCTCGCCGGGGATGTCGAAGCACCACCGCAGGGTGACGCCCAGCTCGGCGGACGCGGCCCGGCGGGCGTCCTCGATGGCCTCCATGAAGGCCTCGGCGGGGATGCCGCGCCGCGTCGAGCTGTACGGGGTGACGGTCAGCTCGGCGTAGCGGATGTTCTGCCGGGCCATGTCCCGGGCGATCTCGTACGTCAGCAGCCGGACGTCCCCGGCGTCGCGGATCAGGTCCACCACGGACAGGTAGACCTCGATGAAGTGCGCGAAGTCACGGAAGGTGAAGTACTCCGCGAGCGCGTCGGCGTCGGCGGGGACGGACGAGTCCGGGTGCCGGGCGGCCAGCTCGGCGACGATGCGCGGGGACGCGGAACCGACATGGTGGACGTGCAGTTCGGCCTTGGGCAGACCGGCGATGAAGGCGGACAGGTCGCCGGAGCCGGACCGGGCCCCGGGGACGGATCCGGAACCAGCTCCGGAAACAGACAAGGTTCCTCCAGACGGACGGATGCGCGGCCATCGTAGGCACGCCGGGAGCACCGCGCATCCGGGTCACCGGCGGGCCCGTCCCCGCTCCGGGAGCGCGGCCGCCGGGCCGTGATGTGCTCCGCCGCACGCCTCGGGCGGGCGCGGCGGTGCCGGCGGCCCGGGTGTGCGGCGGGCGGCCCACCGGACGGCGGCCAGCAGCGGCACCCCCAGGCACCAGCCGCCCAGCACGTCCAGCGGCCAGTGGTAGCCCCGCCACACCAGTCCCGCGCCGACCCCGGCGCACAGCAGCACGGCGGCCGCGGGCAGCGTGCGGCGCAGCGCCGCGCGGACGTACGGCAGCACCACCAGCGCGGCGGCACCGTAGGCGACCAGGGCCGTGACCGCGTGACCGGACGGGAAGTACCCCGTGCCGCCGAACGGTCCGGGCCGGTCGGTCAGTGCCTTCAGCGGCACCACCAGGGCCGGTACGGCGGCCATCGCCAGTACCGTCGCCGGTACCACTGCCGGCACCATCGGCCGCGGGCCGCGCGGATGCCGGCGTCCGCGCAGCCACACGTACCCCAGCGCCGCCGCCAGGACGGGCAGCGCCACCTCCACGTTGCCCAGGTCGGCGAGGAACTCGGCGGGACCGGCCGGCGGGGCGTTCGCCCGCAGCACCCGGGCCAGCCGCCCGTCCGCCGCCGCCAGCGGTCCGCCGGCCGTCACCTGCCAGGCGACGGCGGCCAGGAGCAGCAGCGGCAGAAGCAGCGCGGCGGAGACGGCCCGGGCGGCGGGCCGGCGGACGTCCCGCAGGCGCCCGGGGGGCCGGGCGAGCCGGGGGAAGCGAGACGGCGACCCCGGAACAGGGGGGAGAGTTCCGGGGCCGCCGTGACGACCGGTCACCGCGCGCCCCGGGGGGTGTGGGGCGGGCGGCCGTCCGATCGGTGAGGAGTGTGCGCGAGGGCACCACCGGGCCGGATGAGGGGAATCACCGGCTCGGCACCGTCCGCGGTCGCCCGCGGGCCGGGTACTGCGTTCTTCCGAGAAAGACCGTACGGCAGGCTCCGGGCGGTGGACAGCCGTGTCACCGCAAGGCCATGGCCCTCGCACACATTCTTCACGCCGCTCCCCACGCCCTCACCCGTCCCCGTTCAGCCGAGCCCGGCGAAGGCCTCCGCCAGCACGTCCAGTCCCTCGTTCAGCAGATCCTCGCCGATGACCAGCGGCGGAAGGAAGCGGACCACGTTGCCGTAGGTGCCGGTGGTCAGCACCAGCACACCGGAGCGGTGGCAGTGGCGCGCGACGGCGGCGGTGGACTCGGGGTCGGGCTCCTTCGTGCCCGGCCGCACCAGCTCGACCGCGAGCATCGCCCCCCGGCCGCGGACCTCGCCGATGACGCCGAACTTCTCCTGCAGCGCGGTCAGCCGGCCCTTCATGATCTCCTCGATGCGGCGGGCCCGCGCGTTGAGGTCCAGCTCGCGCATCGTCTCGATGGCACCCAGCGCGGCGGCGCAGGCCACCGGGTTGCCGCCGTAGGTGCCGCCCAGCCCGCCGGAGTGCACGGCGTCCATCATCTCGGCCCGGCCGGTGACGGCCGCCAGCGGCAGACCGCCCGCGATGCCCTTGGCGGTGGTGATCAGGTCCGGGACGACGCCCTCGTCCTCACAGGCGAACCACCGGCCGGTGCGGCAGAAACCGGACTGGATCTCGTCCGCGACGAGGACGATGCCGTTGTCCCTCGCGAACCGCTCGACGCGCGGCAGGAAGCCCTTCGCCGGCTCGATGAACCCGCCCTCGCCCAGGATCGGCTCGACGACGATCGCGGCGACGTTGTCCGCGCCGACCTGCTTGGTGATCTGGTCGATCACCTGGGCCGCGGCCTCCTCGGCGCAGTTGTCCGGACCGGTCGGCCAGCGGAAGGGGTAGGCCACCGGCACCCGGTGGACCTCCGGCGCGAACGGCCCGAAGCCGTGCTTGTACGGCATGTTCTTCGCGGTCAGCGCCATGGTGAGGTTGGTGCGGCCGTGGTAGGCGTGGTCGAAGACGACCACGGCCTGCCGCCCGGTGTACACGCGGGCGATCTTCACGGCGTTCTCGACCGCCTCGGCGCCCGAGTTGAGCAGCACCGAGCGCTTCTCGTGGTCGCCGGGGGTCAGCCGTGCCAGCTCCTCGCAGACCTCCACGTACCCCTCGTACGGGGTCACCATCGCGCAGGTGTGGGTGAACCGCTCCAGCTGCGCGGCGGCGCGGCGCACCACGGCCTCGGCGCTGTTGCCGACCGTGGTCACGGCGATGCCGGAACCGAGGTCGATGAAGGAGTTGCCGTCCACGTCCTGCAGCACCCCGCCCCCGGCGCGGGCCGCGAACACGGGCATGACGGTCCCCACGCCCTGCGCCACGGCCGCCTGCTTGCGGGCCATCAGCTCCCGGGACCTCGGTCCGGGGATCTCGGTGACGAGACGGCGCTCCTGGGGGAGGGCGGGGCCTCGGGACGGTCCGGTCATGTCGGGCTCCTCGGTGTGTCTCGATGTGTCTCGGTGTGTGGGTGTCGCGGTGTGGTCCGGCGCGGTGTCGGCGCGGAATTCGGTGGGAAACCGGTACGAAAGGGCGGTGCCGCTCCTCGCAGGCTAGGGGGAGGAGGGGGAGGCGGACATGCACCGCCGCGGAGAAGTGGCCGTGTCGTGTTGGCCGTGGTGGACAGGACCGGCTCCGCGGGGCGGCACACCGCCCGGACCGGGCACTAGATTGGGGCGGTGGACGGGCGAGGGCGCACCGGACGAGGAGCAGAGCGGGGCATGGTGGGCGACGGGACGCACGGGGCACGGGACGCGCGGGACCCGCGGGAGCTGCGGTGGGCGCACGGCGGTCCGGGGGCCGTACCGGCGATGCCCCCGCCCCCGCCGGTGCCCCCGATGCCGCGTCAGGCACCCGCCGCCGGGCCCGCCCTGACGGAGTGGCTGCGCACCGCGCGCCCCGAGGCGGAGCCGGGCGTGTGGCGGTACGGGCACCGGCCCAAACCCCCGGAGGACCCCGACCGGCTGGACGACCGGCAGCTGCTGGGCGGTGCGGCGCTGGCGCTGCTGGGCGGGCTGCTGGTCTGGTCGCTGGCCTACAACGGCTACCTCCCCCCGCTGATGTGGCCGCTGGGCTGGATCATGCCCGACTCCTGGCGGGGCACCGGGAAGGCCGTGAACCTCATCCACGTCTACCGGGTCGTGCTCGCACTCCTGCTGGCGTATGTCTTCGGCCGCCTCGGCCGCTGGGACGAGGTCTGGCGGCGCCATGTCCGCCCCCGGCCGGCGGACCGGGACGGCGCCGGGACCACCCCCGCGGCCGTGTCCGGGGGCGGACCCGCCGATCCGGTTCTGTGGCCCCGGCTGCGGGCCGCCGGCGAGCACGCCGCCGCCGACCGGCTGACCGCCGAGATCCACGCCGGGCGGATGACCGACGTGGACTACGCCCGGATCGAGCGCGCCTGGCAGTCGGTGCGGGCCGAACCCGCCCGGCAGCCGGAGTTCGCCCGGGAGGTGCTCGAGCGGGGCGCCGCCGCCTTCACCCACCCCTCCGGCGCCCGCGACCTGCCCGTACGGGCGGCCCGCCACGATCTGCTGACCGGTCAGGTACGGCTGGGTGCCGCGCCCGACGAGGAGCGCAATCCGTACGCCTACCGGGGCGTCCGCCTCGCTCTCGAACCGGCGCTGCTGAGTACGTCCCTGCTGGTGGTGGGGCCGTCCGCGGCGGGCAAGACCAGCCGGGTGGTGCGGCCGGCGGTGGAGTCCCTCGCGCTCCAGGCGCTCGCCGGGCGGGCCGCGGTGGTCGCCGTGGGCGCGCCGGGTGCCGGGCTCGGTCCCGACGAGGCCTACGACGTGGTGATCCGGCTCGGCAGCCCCGGTTCCGCCCACGACCTCGACCTCTACGGCGGCACCGAGGACCCCGACGAGGCCGCCGCCGTACTGGCCGAGGCGCTGGTCGGGGACGCGCCCGGCGGCCCCGGCGTTCCCGGCAGCGAGGCCGACACCCGCCGTGCCGCCACCGTCCTCGCCCAGCTGATCGGCCCCCACCGGGCGGCGCACGGCCGCTTCCCGTCCGTGCCCGAGCTGCGCGAACTGCTCGACGGGGTGCCGGTGGCGCTCGCCGCGCTGCGCCAGGCGTGCGAGGCGGCCGGGGACGGTGCCGCCCTGCGCGAACTGGACGCCCGCGAGCGCCAGTCGGGGCGCCCCGGTGATCCCGGCCCGCTGCTGGCCGACCGGATCGCGCTGCTGGACCGGCCCGCGTTCGCCGGGTTCTTCGACACCGGCGGCACCACCCGCCCCTTCGCCATGCGCGATCTGGAGCATCCGCTGCGGGTGCGGATCGACCTGCCCGAACGCGGGCACGCCGAGGCGTCCCGGCTGCTGGCCCGGCTGCTCCTCGCCCAGTTCACCGCCGGTGCCCGCAACCGTGACGAGCGCTCGCTGTTCGCCTGCCTGGTGCTCGACGACGCCGAGCAGACCCTCACCCCCGCCTCCGTACGGGCGGTGCAGCGGCTGCGGACCGCCAACGCGGGCGTGGTGCTGGCGCTGCGCAGCCTGGACGAACTGCCCGAGCCGCTGCGCGCGGCGGCCGTCGGGGCGGTCGGCTGCCGGGTGGTGCTGTCCGGGGTGAGCACCTGGGACGGTGAGGTGTTCGCGCAGGCCTGGGGCCGGGAGTGGGTCAAGACCGAGGACGTCACCCACAACCCCGACTTCTCCGGTGGGCCGCTCCGGCGCGCCGCCCGGGGAGTGCGCACCCTGTTCACGGGGGTGCGGGCGACCACGAGGTCGGTGACCGTGCGCACCGTCCAGCGGGAGCGGTGGTCCGCCTCCGACCTCGCCCACGAGGTGCCGCCGGGGCACGCGGTGGTGTCGCTCACCACGGTCCGCGGCGAGACGAGCCCGCCGGTGCTGACCAGACTCGGGGAATGACTGCGCCCCCGAAGACCTGAGGAAACACGCGGGACGAACCGGACACGGCGGTGCACCACGGCGCATGCGGTTGTACGGTTGGTAATGGTCCGGGCTTGCTGTCACTACCGTGTGGCCAAAAACCGCCGTCTCGCGTCACCACCCCGTCTGCCGGAAACCGCCGACGAAGCGGTCGGCCGCCGGAAAGGGCTTCCGATCAGCCATGCCGCTCACCCTCGCCTCGCTGGTCCAGCACTCCTCACTGAAACTCACCGTGCGCGCGGGTGAGGACCGGCTGGACGTACCCGTGCGCTGGGCGCATGTGAGCGAACTGGCCGACCCCGTGCCGTACCTGGAGGGCGGGGAGCTGCTGCTGGTCACGGCGATGAAGCTGGACGTCGAGGACGGCGACGCGATGCGCCGCTACGTCGGGCGGCTGGCCGCCGCCGGGGTGGTCGGTCTGGGCTTCGCCGCCGGGGTCGCCTACGAGACGGTGCCCCAGGCGCTGCTCACGGCCGCCCGGGAGGCCGGTTTCCCGCTGCTGGAGGTGCCCCGGCGCACCCCGTTCCTGGCGATCAGCAAGGCGGTCTCGGCGGCCAACGCCGCCGAACAGTACCGCGCGGTCACCGCGGGCTTCGAGGCCCAGCGCGAGCTGACCCGGGCCGCGCAGTCCGCGCGCGGCCCGGCCGCCCTGCTGGCGAAACTGGCCGCCCACATCGACGGCTGGGCCGCCCTCTACGACGCCTCCGGCGCGCTGGTCGCCGCCGCCCCGGCCTGGGCGGCCCGCCGCGCCGCGCGGCTGACCGGCGACGTGGAGCGGCTGCGCGACCGGCCCGCACCCGCCAGCGCCGTGGTGGGCGGCCCGCCCGCCGGTGCGTCCGGCCGGCCGGACGGCGGCCCGGACGGCGGACCCGGGAACCCGGCGGCCGACCGGGTGGAACTGCAGTCGATCGGCTCCGGGCGGCGGGCGCGGGCCGTACTCGCCGTCGGCACGGACGCCCCGCCGGGCACCGCCGAGCGCTACGCCGTCAACTCCGCCGTCGCCCTGCTGACCCTGGCCACCGAGCGGTCGCGCGCCCTGCGGGAGGCCGAGCAGCGGCTGGGCGCCGCGGTGCTGCGGATGCTGCTGGCAGGGGAGGGCGACCACGCCCGGGCCGTCGCGGGCACCCTCTACGGCGGACTGCTGGACGCGCCGCTGCGGGTGGTGGTGGCGGAGGGCATACCCGTACCGGCGGCCCGGCGGCCGTCCGGCACCCGGGACCGGGACCGGGAGGGCGGCACGGGCGGTCCGCCGTCACCACCCGCGGCGGCGGACGCCGGGCTGCCCCCGGCGGTGGAGGCCCTGGCCGCCAGGACCGAGGCGGCCGCGGCCCGGGCCGGGGAGTCGGTCCTGCTGGTCCCGCACGGCGACCGGTTGGTGGGACTGGTGACCGACGGCGGGGCCGCGGCCGCCGCCTGTGCGGACTTCGCCGCCGAGGGCGGCACCGCAGGCGCGGGCGAGGGAGCGGGCGGCCCGGAGCACGGGGTGGTCATCGGCCTCTCGGCCCCCGCCGGGCTGGCCGCCGTGACCGTCGCCCTCAAACAGGCCGAGCAGGCGCTGTCGGTGGCCCGCCGCCGCGGCCGGACACTCGTCGAGCACGAGGACGTCGCCTCCGGCTCGGTGCTCCCGCTGCTGGCCGACGACGCAGTACGGGCCTTCGCGGACGGCATGCTGCGGGCGCTGCGCGAGCACGACGCGCACGGCCGCGGCGATCTGGTCGCCTCCCTGCACGCCTGGCTCTCCCGGCACGGGCAGTGGGACGCGGCCGCCGCCGACCTCGGCGTCCACCGGCACACCCTCCGCTACCGGATGCGGCGGGTCGAGGAGATCCTCGGCCGGTCGCTGGACGATCCGGACGCGCGGATGGAGCTGTGGCTGGCGCTCAAGGCGACGACGGCCGTGCCGCCGGCCCGGCCCGCCGAGGGAGCGGACCGGGCGGCGCAGGTCTGACCTCACCGGCTCGGCCTCACCGGCCGGCGGCGCCGCTCACGCGGCGCAGTACTGCTCCTCCTTGCCGATCGAGCGGTACATGCAGTCGGCGTTCTCCAGCAGCAGGAGCACCGCGTCCTCGTTGCGGCTGGTCTCCCGCTCGATCACCTCGTCGGGCGGGTAGAAGCCCTCCGAGCCGTTGGGCCCGGGGTACATCTCGAAGGTGTAGCTGAAGATGCCGTGCTCGCCCCACATCCAGTCGTTGACGCTTCCGTCGGTGACGTACAGGTCGCTGGACTGCTGCGGGGTGTAGCCGTTGCTGTCGGCCATCGCCCGGCCCACGGCCGCGAAGGCGTCGTGGTCGTCCCGGGTGAGCCCGGGGGCGGTGTCGTCGTAGGTGTAGCCGTACGGCCACAGCACCAGTTCGCTGTAGGTGTGGAAGTCGATGTGTGCGGTGATCTGCTGCTCACCGCCGACGACCCGGCCGGCGACGAAGTCCATCACGGTCCGCACCTCGGGGGCGGAACCGGCGGACGGGCCGCGGTAGGTGATGTCGGAGGGGCTGCCCGAGGAGCCGCCGCAGCAGCCCCACTTGTAGGGCCAGTTGCGGTTGAGGTCGGTGCCGACGTACCGGGAGCCGGGGGTGGGCTGACGGTTCTTGCGCCAGCTGCGGTAGTCGCCGGTCGCGATGTCGTACTCGCCGCCGTCGGGATTGAGATCGGGGATGATCCACAGCTCCCGCTGGTTCACCATCCGGGTGATGCGGGAGTCCGAGCCGTACTGCCGGCCGAATTCCCGGATGATGTAGAGCGCCATCTCGACGGTCAGGTGCTCGCGGGCGTGCTGGTGGTGTGTGAAGAGCACCTCCGGTTCGGCCTCGTCGGTGCGGGCGTTGTCGCTGATCTTGATGGCCACGATGTCGCGGCCCTGGTGGGAGGTGCCGATGACCCGCTTGGTCATGATGTCCGGGTGCTCGGCGACATGGCCGTCGATGGCGGCCGTCATCTCGGCGTAGTTGTGGTAGCGGGAGTCCCTGGAAGGGAAGTCCAGGACGCCCGCCTCACCTTTCTCGGGGGCGCTTCCGGGCACGCGGGCCCAGGGAGCGGGCAGCGCGGCCAGGCGGTGGCCCGCCTTCCGGAGCCGCTCGGCCTGGGCGGCGTCGGCGGTGACCACCACCGAGTGCTCGCGCACGGCGTCCACGGACACGCCGGTGCGGGCGATGGCCGTGCGCTGCGGGGCACCGGTGACACCGGTGATCTCGTACTGCCGTTCGCCCGCGGTGGCGGCCCGCGGGCCGCCGTCGCCGGGCGCGGCGGTGGCCTGCGCCCCGAGCGGAACGGCCAGTGCGAGGGTGAGGAGGACGGCCGCGGTGGTGGACCGCCGGCCTCTGGTACGTATGCGCATCGCGTCTCCTGGGGTGTCCAGTTCGACGGGTGGGGTTGCGTGCCGTGTCATGATCGCGGCAAGAAGGGCCGACGGCAATGGCGCTCGCGGGAATCGGCCGCGCCCGCCCCGCCGAAACGTAGCGGGGAAACACCCCACTGCTACACGCTGGACAACAGCCCCGCGCAGGTACGGCCCCTACGGTGGAGGCGGGAGCGCCGACCGTGCACCCGTGCGCCACCGCCGGTTCCCGGCGCGTCCCGACCGCGCGCCTCCACACCTTCGCCGCTCCACACGACGGACCACCACGTCGGACCACCACCTCGGAAGGGCCGGGATACGCAGTGACCACAGCCACCTCTCCGCACGCGTTCTGGCTCGCCGGCCGCGAGGCGACCGGCGACGAGACCCTCACGGTCACCTCGCCCTGGGACGGCCGCACCGTCGGCACCGTCGCCGTCCCCACCGAGGACCAGGTCGAGCAGGCCGTGGCCGCCGCCGCTTCGGTGGCCGCCGAGTTCGCCGCCACCCCCGCGCACGTACGCGCCGCGGCCCTGGACCATGTCACGCGGCGGCTGACCGAGCGCACCGAGGAGATCGCGCGGCTGATCTCCGCCGAGAACGGCAAGCCCGTCAAGTGGGCCCGCGGCGAGGTCGGCCGCTGTGTCTCGGTCTTCCGCTGGGCCGCCGAGGAGGCCCGCCGCTTCAACGGCGGCACCGCCCAGCGGCTGGACTCCGACGCGGGCGGCACCGGACGCCTCGCCCTGACCCGCCGTTTCCCGCGCGGACCGGTGCTGGGCATCGCGCCGTTCAACTTCCCCCTCAACCTGTGCGCCCACAAGGTCGCCCCGGCCATCGCCGTCGGCACACCGATCATCCTCAAGCCCGCCCCGGCCACCCCGCTGTCGGGGCTGCTCATCGGCGAACTGCTGGCCGAGACCGGCCTGCCCGCCGGCTCCTGGTCGGTGCTGCCCGTCCCCAACGACCGCATGCCGTCCCTGGTGGCCGACGAGCGGCTGCCGGTGATCTCCTTCACCGGCTCCGGGCCGGTCGGCTGGTCCATCCTGGACTCCGTGCCCCGCAAGCGTGTCACCCTGGAACTGGGCGGCAACGGCGCGGCCGTGGTGCTGGCCGACTGGTCCTCGGACGAGGACCTGGACTTCGCCGCGCGGCGCATCGCCGCCTTCTCCAACTACCAGGGCGGCCAGTCCTGCATCTCCGTCCAGCGCGTCGTCGCCGACGCCTCGGTGTACGACCGGCTGGTGCCCAGGGTGATCGAGGCGGTCGAGGCGCAGGTCACCGGCGACCCCTCGGACGAGGCCACCGACGTCGGCCCGCTGATCAGCGAGGACGCCGCCCGGCGGGTGGAGTCCTGGGTGGAGGAGGCGGTCGCCGCCGGGGCGAAGCTGCTGACCGGCGGCAAGCGGGACGGTGCCGCGTACGCGCCCACCGTCCTCGCCGACGTGCCCGCCGACGTGCGGATCTCCTGCGAGGAGGTCTTCGGCCCGGTGCTGACCCTCGCCTCCGCCGAGGACGAGGAGGCCGCCTTCGCGGCGGTCAACGACTCGAAGTACGGCCTGCAGGCGGGCGTGTTCACCCACGACGTGCAGGCCGCCTTCCGCGCCCACCGAGCCCTGGAGGTCGGCGGCGTGATCATCGGCGACGTGCCCTCCTACCGGGCGGACCAGATGCCCTACGGCGGCACCAAGGAGTCCGGCACCGGGCGCGAGGGCGTGCGGTTCGCCATGGAGGACTACACCTACGAGCGGGTGATGGTCCTCACCGGCCTGGAACTGTGAGGCTCTGACGGGCGGGCCGGGGCCGGCCCGCCGGGGGCCGTGCCGGCCGGCCCCGCCACCAGCGCCCCGGGCCGCCGGGCCCCGGCCACACCGTCCTGGCCGCCACCGGGCTGTGCTCGGTGGCGGCCAGGACGGCCGGTTCCGACATGCCCGCCGTCGCCTGCCTGTTCGCGGTGTACGCCGCCGACCGGGCCGGGCGACCAGTCGGGCAGTTCGGCGAGCGGACCGAGGCGCGCGGGCACGGGCAGCAGAGGGACGTCCCGGCTCATGGGCGCCTCCACGGGGCGGCGGACGGTGCCCCGAACCGTATCCGGCCGGTGTGACGGCGGGGCGTGCGGCGTGCCCGGAAGGGCCGCCGCGGCCCGGCCGGCCCCCATCGGGCCGGGACGCGGCGTGGTCCGCCTGTCGTCAGGGGGATTCGGCGGACGAGGGGCCGCCGAAGCCCAGGCGGGCCAGTCTGACGGGGCCGTGCAGGACGGCCAGCAGGCCGCGTACGCCCGTGGGGGGATCGGGCAGTTCGGCCCGCACGGTGGTGTACGCGTGGCGGTCGCCGGTGGCGGGGACGGTGAGCGAGGCCAGCAGCCGGTCGCCGCCCGGGTCGTCCAGGTGCAGGGCGATCTCCGCCTCGCCCGGCTCCGCGCGGGCGGCCGTCACGGTGACGGTGGTGGGGCGGGAGCGGAAGTCGCACGCGTGGAAGACCAGTTCACCCGGGCCCAGGCCGGCCGTGGCGACCGCGTCGCCGCGTTCCCGGGTCAGGTCCACCAGTTCGGTGCCGTGCTGCTCGTCGTAGTCGGCGGCCCGCAGGTCCGCCACCGACCGCGGCCGTGGCGGCTCCCCGTCCACCCGGACGACCGCCGTGGTGCGCAGGTCGGTGCTGGAGGAGCCGGCGTCGATCCCGTAGGTGCCCGGGGTCACCGTCCAGCGGCCGTGGGCGACGTCCCAGCAGCCGAGCGCGTCGGCGAGCGGGACGGCGAACTCCACCTGTGCCGTCTGCCCGGGGGCCAGGCGGATCCGGCGGTGGGCGGCCAGGGCGCGGCGGGGGCGGGGCAGCTCGGGCCCGGCCACCCCGACCGCCCGGGTGTAGAGCTGAACGACCTCGTCGCCGGCCGCGTGCCCGGTGTTGGTCACCGCGCAGCGGGCGGTCAGCGTCCCGCCGTCGTGTCCGGCCGTCAGCGGGCCGTAGGCGAAGGAGGTGTACGACAGGCCGTGGCCGAAGGGGTAGAGCGGGGTGCCGCCGAAGTACAGGTAGGTGGTGCGGGCGCCGATGATGTCGTAGTCCAGCAGCCCGGGAAGGTCCGCGTCGCGGGCGTACCAGGTCTGCGGCAGCCGCCCGCCCGGTGGGACGTCGCCGGTCAGCACGGCGGCCAGGGCCTGCCCGGCGGCCTGCCCGCCGTGGGCCGTCCACAGCAGGGCGGGCAGGGCGGCGTCGGCCTCCCGCACCGCGTACGGGTAGGAGGAGACGAGCACCAGGGCGGTGCGCGGATTGGCGGCGCGGGCCGCCCGCCACAGCCGGTCCTGCTGCGGAGGGAGGGCGAGGGTGGTGCGGTCCTCGGTCTCCCGGCCGCCGATGTGCGGGTCGTTGCCCGCGACGACGAGGACCACGTCGGCGTCCCGGGCGGTGTCCGCCACCGCGTCCGTGCCGCGTTCGACGGTCTCCAGGGTGAAGGTGGTGCCCGCCTCGCGGTCCCGGGCGAGGCGGGCACCGTCCGCGGGGGCCGTCACGTACCGGCCCGTGCCCCGGTGCCAGAGCAGCCGCCCGCCGCGGTACGGGCGCAGCTCGAAGGTCTCCCGGACCACCCAGCCGCCCGGCTGCTCCGCCGAGGCGCGCAGCAGGCCGTCCTCGGCGACCGACAGACAGCGGCCGTCCGCCGCGCGCAGGGTCAGCACCCCGCCGCCCCAGTCCGCCAGGGCGAACTCCGCGGCCGCCCCGGGCTCGGCGGTCACCGTCAGGGGCGGCAGATCGGTGCGGCCCCGCCGCAGTGCCGGGTCCAGCGTCCCCGCCGCCGTACCGCCGTCACCGCCCTCCCCGCCGGCCGGCCCCGGCGGGGAGGGCGGTACGGACAGCCAGCCGTCCCGGCAGCGCAGCCGCACCCGGTCGGAGCCCTCGGCGTACGTCACCCGGTCGGCGCCGAACCGTTCGCGGAGCCCGTCCAGCGGGGTGGAGCGGCGCAGCAGGGTGCCGCTGTACCAGTCCAGCTTGCACTCGTCGGCCAGCAGCCCGACGACCGCCACCCGGGTGCCCCCGGCCAGCGGCAGCAGGCCGTCGTTCTTCAGCAGGACGACCGCCTGCTCGGCGGCCTCGCGGGCCAGCGCACGGTGTCCGGGGGTGTCGAACGCGGCTCCGGCTGTGTTTCCGGCGGTCCCGGCGGTCCCGGCATCCTCGCCGCCGGGCGGCTCCGGGTCGAACTCGCCCAGCGCGCAGCGCATCGCCAGCAGCCGCAGCACCGCCGTGTCGACGTCGTCCTGTTTCAGCAGCCCGCGCTCCAGCGCGCCGCGCACCCGGGCGAGGGTGGGGGCGGGGTCCTCGCCGTGGTCGGTGAAGCTGTCCACCCCGGCGCGCAGGGCGGCGGCGACGGCCTCCTCGTGGGTGCCGCAGTACCCCTGGGAGCCGGCCAGGTTGCCGGGGGCGCCCGCGTCCGAGCAGATCACCAGGTCGTGGTCGCACCAGGTGCGCAACTGCTCGGCCAGCAGCGGGGAGAGATGGTTGGGCCGGCCGTTGACCAGGTTGTACGCGGGCATCACCCCGGCCACCGCGCCCGCGGCGACCGGGCCGCGGAAGGCGGGCAGCTCGTACTCGTGCAGCACCCGGGGCCGCACCGACACCGAGGAGGTGTCCCGTTCGGTTTCGCTGTTGTGCGCCAGCCAGTGCTTGAGCACCGGGGCGGTGCGCCAGCGCACCGGGTCGTCGCCCCGCAGACCGCGGGTGTACGCGGTGGCCAGCGCGGCGGTCAGGCGCGGGTCCTCGGAGTAGCCCTCCTCGTTGCGGCCCCACAGCGGGTGGCGCAGCAGGTTGACGGTGGGGGACCAGATGTTGAGCCCGACACGCGGATCGCGGGCCCGCATCGCGCGCGCCTCGCGGCCCACCGCCTCGCCGACCCGCCGCACCAGCTCGTCGTTCCAGGTCGCGCCCAGCCCCACCGCCTGCGGGAAGACGGTCGCCGGACCCGCCCACGCCACCCCGTGCAGCGCCTCCTGACCGGTGCGGAAGGCGGCCAGGCCGAGGCGTTCCACCGCGGGGGCGAACTGGTGCAGCATCGCGACGCGCTCGTCCGGGGTGAGCCGCTCCAGCAGGTCCCGGGCGCGCTCGCGGACGGGCGCCCGGGGGTCGCGGAAGAGCGGCTGGTGGGTGCTCACGGGTGGCGGGTCCCTCCGGGCGCGGCGGTTGAGCGGTCCACTATTCGAAGCGCTTCGATGCTGTGGCGAGTAAGAGTGGGTGTCAAGACACCGAACGGCAACAACCGGTTGTGCCGCTCGACTGCCTGCTTCCGCAAGGCATATGAGGGCCCGGCGTTTCTCCGCGCCGACTCTTGCGCGGTGCACCCCTCCCACCTGATCTCGGCGCAGTATCGAAGCGCTTCGACCGACATGCCCGGCCGGTGGAACACCGCCGTCTACTCTCCCGTCGTCCCGCGCCACCCCGTGCCACCCCGCGCCCCCTCGTGCCGCCGCGACGCCCCCACCGACACCCCCACCGACGTGTCGCCACGAAGGGTTGCCGCCATCTACCTCGACGACCGGACGAAGATGCCGCTCCAGGTGGTGCTCAACCAGATCGTCCTGGAGGGCCAGCGGCCGGTGGGCATGTCCCAGACCGTCAACACCGGCCAGCTCCATGCCCCGTCGGTGCAGACGGCGGTCATGGTGCTGGCCCTGCTGCCGGTCGCCGTGCTCTCGCCCTTCGTCCAGAAGCACTTCCGCAAGGGGATGCCCACCGGCGCCGTCAAGGGCTGAACCCGCCCCCGTGGCGGACAGCGGCGGAAGGCCCCCGACGGGCGGGGCTCACGCGTAGTGGGCGATCTGGATCAGGTTGCCGCAGGTGTCGTCCAGTACCGCGGTGGTGACCGGGCCCATCTCCAGCGGCTCCTGAGTGAAGCGCACCCCGAGCCCCCGCAGGCGGTCGAACTCGGCGTGCACGTCCTCCACGGCGAAGGAGGTGACCGGGATGCCGTCGCCGGCCAGCGCCGTCTTGTACGGCCCGACGGCGGGGTGGTCGTCGGGCTCCAGCGACAGCTCGGTGCCGTCGGGGTCCTCCGGCGAGACGACGGTCAGCCACCGGTGCTCGCCGAGCGGGACCTCGGTCTTCTTCCGGAAACCCAGCACCTCCGTGTAGAAGCGCAGGGCCTTGTCCTGGTCGTCGACGTGGACACTGGACAGATGGATTCTCATGGGCCGCTCTCCGGCGATTCGGGCCTGAGCCACCGGGTCACGATGCGCTCAAGCGGTTCGGTGTTCAGGTCGTGGAACTTGTAGCGGCCCTGGCGCCGGGTGCGGACCAGGTCCGCGGCCTCCAGTACGGCGAGGTGCTGGCTGACCGCCTGACGGGAGAGCCCCAGACCGTGCTTGGCCGCCAGCCGCGCGCAGATCTCGAACAGCGACTGGCCGTCCCGTTCCACCAGCTCGTCGAGGATGCGCCGACGGGTGGGGTCGGCCAGCGCCTTGAAGACATCCTCCGCCATGACCCCCACGATAGGCAAGTGGGCGCTTGCCTATCAATCCGGGCGCCCTCGTGCCGTCCCCCCGCGGACGGCACACCTAGTGCCGCTGGTGCCGCGCCGGCGCGTCCTCCCGGACCGGCAGCCGGGCGCCGTCCCGCAGGAACAGCGGGATCCGCTCCAGCGGGGCGGGCACGGTGACGGGCCCGCCCCCCCGGGTACGCCTCGCCGGTCCAGGCGTCCGCCCACTCCGCGCCCGACGGAAGGTGGACGGTGCGCTCCCGGGCGCCCGCCTCCAGCACCGGCGCCACCAGCAGGTCCGGCCCGAGCAGGAAGGCGTCGGCCACCTCCCAGGCGGCCGGGTCACCGGGGAACTCCAGGAACAGCGGCCGCATCGGCGGCAGCCCCTCGGTGTGCGCGGTGCGCATCTGCGCCAGCACATACGGCCGGAGCCGCTCGCGCAGCCGCAGATACGCCGCCATGATCTCCCCGGCCTCCGCCCCGTAGGACCACACCTCGTTGGGGCCGCCCGTCATCTCCGGCCCCAGCGGCGTGCCGGGCTCGCGGAAGCCGTGCAGCCGCATCAGCGGGGAGAACGCGCCGAACTGGAACCAGCGCACCATCACCTCGCGGTACGCCGGGTCCCCGGGATCGCCGCCGTGGAAGCCGCCGATGTCGGTGTTCCACCAGGGGATGCCGGACAGCGCGGTGTTGAGCCCGGCCGCGAGCTGGCGGCGCAGGGTGGCGAAGTCGGTGCCGATGTCACCGGACCACAGGGCGGCGCCGTAGCGCTGGGCCCCGGCCCGGACCGACCGGTTGAGGGTGATGATCTCCGTTTCCCCCTCGGCGGCCAGGCCGTCGTGGACGGTGCGGGCGTTCTCGCGCGGGTAGAGGTTGCCCACCTCCAGGCCCGGGCCGGCGTGGTAGCGGAGATTGGCGGAGAAGCCGGGCCGCAGCTCCGGTTCGCCGGCGTCCAGCCAGAAGGCCGTGACGCCGTGCGCGAGGTAGTTCTCCCGGAGACGGGACCACACGAAGTCGCGGGCCTCGGGGTCGGTGGCGTCGTAGAAGGCGACCTGGACGGGCTCGGCCACCCCCTTGTCGGGCCAGTCGGCGTGGGCCAGCGGCCCGTACTCGGTGCCGATGAACAGCCCGGCGTGCTCCATCGGCCCGTGGTTCTCGCTCAGCGGGGAGACCGACGGCCACACCGAGACCACCAGCTTGACCCCCAGCTCGTCCAGTTCCTTGACCATCGCCGCCGGATCGGGCCACTGCTCCGGGTCGAACCGCCACTCGCCCAGGTGCGTCCAGCGGAAGAAGTCGCAGACGATCGCCGAGAGGGGCAGGCCGCGCCGCCGGTACTCGCGGGCCACCGACAGCAGCTCCTCCTGGGTGCGGTAGCGCAGCTTGCACTGCCAGAAGCCGGCCGCCCACTCCGGCAGCCTCGGGGTGCGGCCGGTGGCCGCGGAGTAGCGGCGCTGGGCGTCGGCCGGGTTCCCGGCGGTGATCCAGTAGTCGATCTGGCGGGCGGAGTCGGCGACCCAGCGGGTGCCGTTGTGCGCCAGCTCCACCCGGCCGACGGCCGGGCTGTTCCACAGCAGGGTGTAGTCGCGGGAGGAGGTCAGGACCGGGATGGAGACCTCGGCGTTGCGCTGGACGAGGTCGAGCACCGTGCCCTTCTGGTCCAGCAGCCCGTGCTGGTGCCGGCCCAGGCCGTACAGCCGCTCGCCGGAGTACGCGGCGAAGCGCTGCTCCAGACGGTGGTAGCCGTTGCCGGTGGCGGTGTGCAGCCGGGAGCCGGGCCACCAGAAGTGGGCGCGGTCCTCCGTCAGCAGCTCGGCGCCGCCGTCGGTGCGCAGGAAGCGGACCATGCCCTCGGCGCTCACCACGGCGGTGATCGCGCCGCAGGTCAGCACGGCGTACCCGGGCTCGGTCCGGATCTCGGCCGCGGCCCCCGGCGGCGGTTCGGCCAGCAGCGCGCCCGGCAGCCCGGCCAGGACGGGGCCGCCCAGCCGGGCCCGTACCCGTACGGCGTCCGGCCCCCAGGGCTCCAGCCGCAGGGTCTCCTGCCGCCCGCGCCACTCCAGCGCGCCGCCGAGCACCCGGAAGGTGCCGCGGGTGGGGGAGGGCTGCGCCGGCGACGAGGGCGGCGGGGCGAACCCGGCGGACGGGACGGACGGGGCGGCGGAGGGGGAGGTGCCGACGGGAGAGGCGGAGGGGAGGGAGGGGGAGGCGGACACGGTGCTCCTGCGGCTGGTGGCGGAGGACGGGGCGTGCCGGGCGGGGACGGGCGGGGGTCAGGGCCGGCCGGGGGCCGGGCCCGAGCTGGCCCGCACGGTCAGCCGGGGCGGCAGCAGCTCGAGCCGCTCCTCCCGCTCGCCGCGCACCTTGGCCATCACCAGCTCCACCGCCCGGCGCCCCATCTCGTGAGCCGGTATGGCCACCGAGGTCAGCCGTACGGACGCCTGGGCGGCCACCTGGTCGGGGCAGACGGCGATCACCGAGACGTCCTCGGGGACGGCCCTGCCCTGCCGGCGCAGCAGGCTCAGCAGCGGGTCGATGGCGGCCTCGTTCTGCACGACGAAGCCGGTGGTGCCGGGCCGCTCGTCGAGGATGCGGGCGAGGGTCCCGGCCATCGCCGCGTAGCTGCCCTCGCAGGGGCGGTGCAGCAGCCGCACGCCCAGCTCGGCGGCGCGGGTGCGCAGCCCGTCCCGGGTCCGCTCGGCGAAGCCGGTGTGCCGCTCGTAGACGGCGGCCGCCTCGCCGACGACCGCGACATCGCGGTGGCCCAGTTCGGCCAGGTGCTCCACGCACAGCGCGCCGGTGGCGGTGAAGTCCAGGTCGACGCAGGTGAGCCCGGTGGCGTCGGTGGGGACGCCGATCAGTACGGCCGGACGCCCGGTCTCGCGCAGCAGCGGCAGCCGGGCGTCGTCCAGCTCGACGTCCATCAGGATCATCGCGTCGGCCAGTCCGCTGCCCGCCACCCGGCGTACCGCGGCCGTGCCCTCCTCGCCGGTCAGCAGCAGCACGTCGTGGTCGTGGGAGCGTGCGGTGGTGGCGACGGCCAGCGCGATCTCCATCATCACCGGCACGTACATGTCGGTGCGCAGCGGCATCATCAGCGCGATGATGTTCGACCTGCTGCTGGCCAGCGCCCGCGCGCCCGCGTTGGGGTGGTAGCCCAGTTCCCTGATGCTCTCCTCGACCCGCTCCCGGGTGGCGGCCGAGATGGAACGCTTGCCGCTGAGGACGTAGCTCACGGTGCTGGCGGAGACCCCGGCGTGCCGGGCGACCTCGGCGAGAGTGACCACGGGTCCTCCAGGCGGTGCGGGAGCGATTGGTGAAGCGCTTCGACAGTGGATCTGCGGACCGACCCTAGACCGGCCCCCACTAGCTGTCCAGATGCAGCGCGTCGGGGCGTCGAAGCGCTTCAACTGGCCGGTAGTAACCGGTTCTACGATAAGCGACATGAGTTACATAAGCCCTCAAACGGGTAAACAGGGCTGACCGGCATCCGTCGGCAGTGCGAGGTGAGCCCGAGATGACCGTCTCCGAGCGTGAGGCACGACAGGTGGCCGAGGCCGCCCGGGAGCAGCACTGGCGCAGGCCGAGCTTCGCCAGGGAGCTTTTCCTGGGCCGTCTCCGCCTCGACCTGGTGCACCCCCACCCCCGGCCCGGGGCCACGGCCGCCCGCCGCGGCGAGGAGTTCCTCGCCGGGCTGCGGGAGTTCTGCGAGACCTCGGTGGACGGCCCCCGCATCGAACGCGAGGGCCGCGTCCCCGACGAGGTGATCAAGGGACTCAAGGCCATCGGCGCGCTCGGCATGAAGATCGACCGGCGCTACGGCGGCCTGGGGCTGAGCCAGCTCCACTACAACCGGGCACTGGCCCTGGTCGCCTCCGCCAGCCCCGCCCTCGGCGCGCTGCTCTCGGCCCACCAGTCCATCGGCGTCCCCCAGCCGCTGGCGCGGTTCGGCACCGAGGAGCAGAGGGAGGCCTTCCTGCCGCGCTGCGCCACCACCGACATCTCCGCCTTCCTGCTCACCGAACCGGACGTCGGCTCCGACCCGGCCCGGCTGGCCACCACCGCCGTGCCCGAGGGCGACAGCTACGTCCTGGACGGCGTGAAGCTGTGGACCACCAACGGCGTCATCGCCGACCTGCTCGTCGTCATGGCGCGCGTGCCGGCCTGTGAGGGGCACCCCGGCGGCATCACCGCCTTCGTCGTCGAGGCCGGCTCCGCGGGCATCACCGTGGAGCGGCGCAACGCCTTCATGGGCCTGCGCGGCATCGAGAACGGGGTCACCCGATTCCACCGGGTCCGCGTCCCGGCGGCCAACCGCGTCGGCCCCGAGGGCGCCGGCCTGCGGATCGCGCTGACCACCCTCAACACCGGACGTCTCTCCCTGCCCGCGATGTGCGCCGGCGCGGGCAAGTGGTGCCTGAGGATCGCCCGCGAGTGGTCCGCGGCCCGTGAGCAGTGGGGCAGGCCGATCGCCCGCCACGAGGCCGTCGGCACCAAGATCTCCTTCATCGCCGCGACCACCTTCGCCCTGGAGGCCGTTCTCGAACTCTCCTCCCAGCTGGCCGACGACGACCGCAACGACATCCGCATCGAGGCCGCCCTCGCCAAGCTCCACGCCTCGGAGGCGGCGTACCGGATGGCCGACGAACTGGTCCAGATCCGGGGCGGGCGCGGCTTCGAGACCGCCGACTCCCTCGCCGCCCGGGGCGAGCGCGGCGTACCGGCCGAGCAGCTGCTGCGCGATCTGCGCATCAACCGGATCTTCGAGGGGTCCTCGGAGATCATGCGGCTGTTCATCGCCCGGGAGGCCGTCGACGCCCATCTGTCGGTCGCCGGCGACCTGGTCGATCCGGACGCCTCCCCGGCCGACAAGGCCCGGGCCGCCGCCCGGGCCGGCGGTTTCTACGCCCGCTGGCTGCCGACACTGCTCGCCGGTCCGGGGCAGCTGCCCGGCAGCTACCGGGAGTTCCGGCCGGCCGGCCACCGCGACCTGGCGGTCCATCTGCGCTACGTGGAGCGCGCCTGCCGCCGGCTGGCCCGCGCCACCTTCGCCGGCATGGCCCGCTGGCAGGGCGGCCTGGAACGCAGGCAGGCCTTCCTGGGGCGGATCGTGGACATCGGCGCCGAGCTGTTCGCGATGAGCGCCGCCTGCGTGCGGGCGGAGATGCTGCGTGCCGACGGTGCCGACGGCCGTGCCGCCTACCAGCTCGCCGACGCCTTCTGCCGTCAGGCCCGCCTCCGCGCCGAGGAGCTCTTCGGCCGACTGTGGGCCAACACCGACGACGTCGACCGCCAGGTCGTCCGCGGCGTGCTCGGCGGTGTCTACACCTGGCTGGAGGAAGGCGTTCTGGACCCGTCCGTCCCCGGCCCCTGGATCGCCGAGGCCGCTCCGGGCCCGTCCACCGCCCCGGACGTCCACCGCCGCATCGGCTGACGGGCGGCCGGGGCCGCCGCGCTCCGGGCCGGGACGCGGCGCCCCAGAGCGGGGTCGTACTCGGTCAGCACCACGCCCGCGTGGTCGGACCCGGTCTCGGTACAGGCCACCGGCCAGCCCCGGCCGCGGAGGACGGGCACGAAGTCCCGCGAGTGGTGGACGGCCGCGATGCCGTCGGCGCCGCCGTGCACCAGTTGGACGGGGACCGGGGGACCGATTCCGCCGCCAGTTCCTCCCGCAGGTCCCGCAGGCCCGTCTCCGGGCGCTCCCAGAGGTACCGGCCCGCGATCCCGGCGGCCGCCGCGGGCCGCCACCCGTCCACCAGTCCGGGCCGGACCGCAGCGCTCGGCGCGGGGTACGCGCCCAGTGACCAGCCCGTCGGCACGATCCGGCCGGTGTCGCCACCGAAGTCGCCCGCCCGCTCCCGGACGAACCGTACCGACGCCCGCGGATGCCCCCAGCCGCCGTCGGGCGCGTCCGGGCGCCAGTCGGGCACCACGACCACCAGCCCCGGGGCGGCGGCCTCCCGGGCGAGCGGCGCGAGCACGTCCCGCTCGCCCGGGCCTCTGCCGTGCCACGGCGGGACGGTGGGGGCGGCGCCGTGGCCCGGCGGACGGGCGGGCCGGTGGACGTCCAGCAGTTCGCCGCCGGCCTCGTGGTACGGGGCGCTTCGCGTCTCGATCACGGTGCTTCCGCTCACACCCGGCCGAAGGGCTCGGCGTAGGCGAAGGTGCCGCGCGGTGCGGGGTCCTCCGGACCGTACGCGGTCAGCGTACGGACCTGGAAGTACCGCCCCCAGGCGGGATCGGGCGGGGTGATGCCGTACTCCGCGGCCGCCCGGAAGCCGAACCGGCCGTAGTACGCGGGCTCGCCCAGCAGCGCCACCAGCGGCTCGCCGAGAGCGTCGGCCGCACCCAGCACGGTGTGGACCAGCGCCGAGCCGACGCCGCGCCGCTGGTGACCGGGGTGCACGCTCAGCGGCCCCAGACCCAGTGCGGGCCGCTCCCCGACGCGGCCGCGGGTGCACACCACATGCCCGGTCACCTTCCCGTCCGCGCCCTCGGCCACCAGCGACAGCGCGGGCAGCCACCCGTCACAGCCGCGCAGTTCGTCCAGCAGGGTGACCTCCACCGGAACGGGCGTCCGGGCCCGGCCGGCGAAGGCCGCGCCGGTCACGGCGGTCACGGCGGGGAGGTCGTCGGGGCGCTCGCGTCGGATCAGCACCGCGGCAGTCTGGCGCGTCCCCGGCGGGGCGGCAACGGGGTTTCCCGCGGTCCTGCCGCACGGGCCCGCCGGGCTGAGCGGCTTGACGCCGGCTATTCTTTCAGGGAATAGTCGGCGTCATGTCGCCCGCCGCCCATGTCCTGCTCGCACTGCTGGCCGCCGGGCCGCTGCACGGCTACGACTTGAAGAAGACGCACGACCAGCGCTTCCCCAGGGCCAGGCCGCTCGCCTTCGGCCAGGTCTACGGCACGCTCGGCCGCCTGGAACGCGACGGCCTGGTGGAGCGGCGGGGCCAGAGCCGCGAGGGCGGGCCGGACCGCACCGAGTTCGCCCTCACCGACACCGGACGGGCCAGGCTCCGCGAGTGGCTGGGAGCGGTCGAGACCCCGGCCCCGTACGTCAGCAGCACCCTGCTCGCCAAGGTCGTCGTCGCCCTCCTGGTGGACGGCGTCGACCAGGCCCGCGGCTACCTCACCGCCCAGCGGCAGGCGCACACCGACCGGCTGCGCGAGCTGACCGCCGTCAAGACCGACCCGGAGGCATCCCTGGCCGACGTGGTCGCCGCCGACTTCGCCATCGCCCACCTCGACGCCGACCTGCGCTGGCTGCGGACCACGCTGGAGCGCGTCGCCGACCTGCACCGGGAGGTGCGCTCATGACGCTCCTACAGGCCCGTGGCCTCGTGAGGTCCTACGGACCCACGCCCGCACTCCGCGGCGTCACCCTGGAACTCGCCGAGGCGGAGATCCTCGCCGTCACCGGTCCCAGCGGCTGCGGCAAGTCCACGCTGCTGCACTGCCTGGCGGGCATCCTCCGCCCCGACGCGGGTGAGGTGCTGTACGGGGGGCAGCGCCTCGACGCCCGCTCGGAGGCGGACCGCTCCCGGCTGCGGCGCACCGAGTTCGGGGTGCTGTTCCAGTTCGGGCAGCTCGTCGCGGAGCTGACGGCGGCCGAGAACGTCGCCCTGCCGCTGCTGCTGGCCGGGAAGGGCCGGCGCGAGGCCCGCACCGCCGCGCTGAACTGGCTGGAGCGGCTGGACGTGGCGGACGTCGCCGACGTGAGGCCCGGTGCGATGTCCGGCGGCCAGCAGCAGCGGTGCGCCGCGGCGCGGGCCCTGGTCACCGAGCCGAGGGTGCTCTTCGCCGACGAGCCCACCGGTGCGCTGGACGCGCTGGCCGGCGAGCGGCTGCTCGGCCAGCTCACCAGGGTCGCCCGGGAGCAGCACACCAGCGTCGTCCTCGTCACCCACGAGCCCGCGGTCGCCGCCTACGCCGACCGTGAGATCGTCCTGCGGGACGGCACCGTGGACGTCACCGGCCTCGGTGCCGACATATCGGCCGGTACGGCAGGGGGTCGCCGGTGAGGCCCGCCGCGCTGCTGCGCCTGGCCCTGGCCGGGACGCGCACCGACGCCCTGCGGGTGGTGCTCACCGCGCTCAGCGCCGCGCTCGCCGCCCTGGCGGTGTACGCCGCGCTGAACGTGCTGGCCATCCCCGAACCGGGGCCCCGGGCCGACGCGGGCGTCTCCCTGAACAA
This sequence comes from Streptomyces carminius, assembly GCF_002794255.1. Taxonomy (GTDB): domain Bacteria; phylum Actinomycetota; class Actinomycetes; order Streptomycetales; family Streptomycetaceae; genus Streptomyces; species Streptomyces carminius. The sequence goes on along the minus strand of NZ_PGGW01000017.1, from coordinate 53,908 downwards.
CCAGTACAACAAGCAGATCCTCCAGGAGCCGGGGCTGCGGCCCGGCGTGGTCGCCGCCCTGCTGATGCTCACCATCCCGGTGCTGGCCCTGGCCGGGCAGTGCGCCCGGCTCGGCGCGCCCGCCCGCGACCGGCGGCTCGCCGCGATCCGGCTGGCCGGGGCCACCCCGCGCCAGGCGGTGGCCGTCGCCGCCGCCGAGACGGGCGTGGCGAGCCTGCTGGGCTCCTCCGCGGCGCTCGCCGTCTACCTGGCCGCACACGAGGTACTGCACCTGCCGGACGCGCAGGGCAGGCTGCCGCTGCCGACCGACGTCCTGCCGCCCGTCCCCGCGCTGGCCGCCGCCGTCCTCGGGCTGCCGCTGCTGGCGGCGCTCGTCGCCGCGGCGATGCTGCGCCACGTGGTGGTGAGCCCGTTCGGGGTGGTCCGGCAGGCGAGGCGGGAGCGGGCCCCGCGGCCGTGGTCCGGGATCCTGCTGATGCTCGGCACCGGCGCGTTCCTCGCCACCGGGGCGGGACTGCGCGCCGATGTCCTCCCCGACGAGGCGGTGCCCCTCCTGCTCTTCGCGAGCGGCCTCCTCGCCGCCCTGGGCGTGGTGCTCGGCGCCGGCTGGATCTCCCACACCACCGGCCGGGTGCTGCACCGCCTCGCCCGGCGCCCGGCCCCGCTGCTGGCCGCCCGGCGGCTGCTCGCCGACCCCTGGCACGGCAGCCGCACCCAGGCCGCGCTGCTGGTCTGCGTGGTCTTCGGAGCGGGAGCGGCGGCACTGCGCGCCTACTTCGTGGCCGTGGACCGGGCACGGGCGGAGGTGTGGCGCCGCGATGCCGGGGCGGCCGGTGAGGCGGAACCGGGCGAGTACGAGGGGGACCCCTTCTACCTGAGGACCATGGACCTGGTGGACGCGGCCGTCGCCGTGGCGCTGGTGATCGCCGCCGCCGGGCTGCTGGTCGCCGTGGCGGAGGCCGTCGTCGCCCGCCGCCGCACCCACGCGGCCCTGACGGCCGCCGGTGTGCCCCGCTCCGTGCTGGGCCGGGCGGTGGCCTGGCAGACGCTGGCCCCGCTGGTCCCGGCCGTGCTGCTGGCGACGGCCGTGGGCGCCGTGCTGGGCCGAGGGCTGTTCGGCACCGAGGTGACCGAGGGTGCCGGCGGGCGGTGGGTGTGCGAGGCCGCCGACCCCGGCGTCTGCGACGACCTGGCCTCCTTCGAGGAGCACGGCCGGTTCGTCGAGGTCCCCGGGGTCACACGCGCCGTTCCCGTGCCCCTGGACCACCTCGCGCTCCAGGGCGCGGGCGTGCTGGCACTGGTCCTGGCCGCGACCGGTCTCGCCCTGCTGTTCCTGCGCTCCGCCACGGCGGTGGAGGAACTGCGCACCGGGTGACGCCGCGCGGGACGGGCGGGGGCGGCACCGTCCGTCCCGCGGACCGGACACAATGGGGGAATGACCGAAAGCCCCGCCCCGCTGGCCGACCCGCATCTGAGCCACCCGGCCGACGCTCCCGACGGTGCCGCCCCCGCCGACGGACCGCGCGACATCGTCATCCTGGGCTCCACCGGATCGATCGGCACCCAGGCCGTCGACGTGGTGCTGAGCAATCCCGACCGCTTCCGGGTCACCGGGCTGTCCGCCGCGGGCGGCCGGGTGGAGCTGCTGGCCGAGCAGGCCCACCGGCTGGACGTGGCCACCGTCGCGGTCTTCGACCCGGCGCGGACCGGCGAACTGCGCACGGCGCTGCGCGCCCGGTACGGGGCGGGGCGGCCGCTGCCCGAGGTGCTGGCCGGACCGGAGGCGGCCACCGAACTGGCCGCCTCCCAGTGCCACACCGTCCTCAACGGCATCACCGGCTCCATCGGACTGCGCCCCACCCTCGCCGCGCTGGCGGCGGGCCGCGCCCTGGCGCTGGCCAACAAGGAGTCGCTGATCGTGGGCGGTCCGCTGGTGCGGGCCCTGGCCCGGCCCGGCCAGATCGTCCCCGTCGACTCCGAGCACTCGGCCCTGTTCCAGGCGCTGATGGGCGGCACCCGGGCCGAGGTCCGCAAACTGCTGGTGACCGCCTCCGGCGGTCCCTTCCGGGGCCGCACCCGCGAGGAGCTGGCGGACGTCACCCCCACCGCTGCCCTGGCCCACCCGACCTGGGCGATGGGCCCGGTCATCACGGTCAACTCGGCGACCCTGGTCAACAAGGGCCTGGAGGTCATCGAGGCCCACCTGCTCTACGACATCCCCTTCGAGCGCATCGAGGTCGTCGTCCACCCGCAGTCCTACATTCACTCGATGGTGGAGTTCACCGACGGCTCCACCCTCGCCCAGTGCGGCCCGCCCGACATGCGGCTGCCCATCGCGCTCGGCCTGGGCTGGCCGCACCGGGTGCCCGAGGCCGGCCCCGCCTTCGACTGGTCGAAGGCGATGAACTGGGAGTTCTTCCCCCTGGACGAGAAGGCCTTCCCCGCCGTCTCCCTGGCCTGCCACGTCGGCGCGCTGGGCGGCACCGCCCCCGCGGTGTTCAACGCCGCCAACGAGGAGTGCGTCGAGGCGTTCCTCTCCGGCAGACTGCCGTTCAACGGCATAGTGGACACCGTCGCCGCAGTGGTCGGAGAGCACGGCACCCCCAAGGGAACCGGCCTGACCCTGGAGGAGGTCCTCGACGCCGAGGGCTGGGCCCGCGCCCGGGCCCGTGAACTGGCGGCACGCGCCGCACGTACCGCATCCGGGACGGACGCGGCAGGCAGCACAGGCGGCACAGGCGGCACGGCGACAGCGGAGGCACGCGCATGACGATGGTGATGACCCTTCTCGGCATAGCCGTCTTCGTCTTCGGCCTGCTGTTCTCCATCGCCTGGCACGAGCTGGGCCACCTGTCCACGGCCAAGATGTTCGGTGTCCGCGTGCCGCAGTACATGGTCGGCTTCGGCCCCACCATCTGGTCGAGGCGGAAGGGCGAGACGGAGTACGGCCTCAAGGCGATCCCGCTCGGCGGCTACATCCGCATGATCGGAATGTTCCCGCCCGGTGAGGACGGCGCCATCCGGCAACGCTCCACCTCGCCCTTCCGGGGCATGATCGAGGACGCCCGCGCGGCGGCCTTCGAGGAGCTGAAGCCGGGCGACGAGAAGCGGCTGTTCTACACGCGCAAGCCCTGGAAGCGCGTGATCGTGATGTTCGCCGGCCCCTTCATGAACCTGATCCTGGCCGTGGTGATCTTCGTGGCCACGCTGATGACCTTCGGCATCAACACCACGACCACCACCGTCTCCACCGTCTCCGACTGCGTGATCAGGGTCTCGGAGCGGACCGACACCTGTCCCGGGAGCGCCCCGGACTCCCCGGCCAAGGCCGCCGGCCTCGAGCCCGGCGACACCATCGTCGCGTTCGACGGGGAGGAGGTCGCCGAGTGGGGCGAGCTCCAGCAGCGCATCCGCGACACCATCGGCCCGGCCACCGTGACCGTCGAGCGCGACGGCGAGCGCCTGGTCCTCCAGGCGGAGCTGGTGAGGAACGAGGTCGCCAAGTCCGACGGACGCGGCGGCTACGTCGAGGGCGAGTACGTCACCACCGGCTTCCTCGGCTTCTCCCCGGCCACCGGGGTCGTCCAGCAGTCCTTCCCACAGGCCGTCGACCGGATGGGCGACATGATGGCCAGTGGTGTGGAGGCCCTGCTGCGGCTGCCGGAGAAGATCCCCGGCCTGTGGAACGCCGCCTTCGCCGGGGCCGAGCGCGAGCAGGACTCCCCGATGGGCGTGGTCGGCGCGGCCCGGGTCGGCGGCGAGGTCTTCGCCCTGGAGATCCCGGCGGAGCAGCGGGTGGCGGTGATGCTCTTCCTGGTCGCGGGCTTCAACCTGTCGCTGTTCCTGTTCAACATGCTGCCCCTGCTGCCGCTGGACGGCGGGCACATCGCGGGCGCCCTGTGGGAGTCGGTGCGGCGGGGCCTGGCCAGGGTCCTGCGACGCCCCGACCCCGGTCCGTTCGACGTGGCCAGGCTGATGCCGGTGGCGTACGTGGTGGCGGGCGTCTTCGTCTGCTTCACGCTGCTGGTGCTCATCGCCGACATCGTCAACCCGGTCCGCCTCGCCGGCTGACCGCCGGGGCGGCGGCGTCCGGCCGCGCCGTGTTCGCCGTCCGTTCACCCGCCGCCGTACCGCCTCCCGGCCCGCCGTGCCGGGAGGCGGTACGCCGTGCCGGGAGGCGGACCACGATGTGCCCGGGCCCTCCCGGGTGCCGTAATCTCAGAGGCCGGAGCCCGCGGCCGATCGGGGCATTCGAACCACACCTTGGGGTTGCACACCAGATGACAGCGATTTCGCTCGGAATGCCGTCCGTACCGACGAAGCTGGCCGAACGGCGGGCCAGCCGGAAGATCCAGGTCGGTTCCGTGGCCGTCGGGGGCGACGCCCCGGTCTCGGTGCAGTCGATGACCACCACGGTCACCGCGGACGTCGGTGCCACCCTCCAGCAGATCGCCGAGCTGACCGCGTCCGGCTGCCAGATCGTGCGGGTGGCCTGCCCTTCCCAGGACGACGCCGACGCCCTGCCCGTCATCGCGAGGAAGTCCCAGATCCCGGTGATCGCGGACATCCACTTCCAGCCCAAGTACGTCTTCGCGGCCATCGACGCCGGCTGCGCCGCGGTGCGGGTCAACCCGGGCAACATCCGGCAGTTCGACGACAAGGTCAAGGAGATCGCCAGGGCCGCCGCGGACGCGGGCGTCCCCATCCGCATTGGGGTCAACGCCGGCTCGCTGGACAAGCGGCTGCTGGCCAAGTACGGCAAGGCCACCCCCGAGGCGCTGGTGGAGTCCGCGCTGTGGGAGTGCTCCCTGTTCGAGGAGCACGGCTTCCGCGACATCAAGATCTCGGTCAAGCACAACGACCCGGTCGTGATGGTCAACGCCTACCGGCAGCTCGCGGCGCGCTGCGACTACCCCCTGCACCTGGGGGTGACCGAGGCCGGTCCGGCCTTCCAGGGCACCATCAAGTCGGCGGTCGCCTTCGGCGCCCTGCTGAGCGAGGGCATCGGCGACACCATCCGGGTCTCCCTGTCGGCACCGCCGGTGGAGGAGATCAAGGTCGGCATCCAGATCCTGGAGTCCCTCGGGCTGCGGCAGCGCCGGCTGGAGATCGTCTCCTGCCCCTCCTGCGGCCGGGCCCAGGTGGACGTCTACAAGCTCGCCGACGAGGTCACCGCGGGACTGGAGGGCATGGAGGTTCCGCTGCGGGTGGCCGTGATGGGTTGTGTCGTCAACGGTCCCGGCGAGGCCCGGGAGGCCGACCTGGGTGTCGCCTCGGGCAACGGCAAGGGCCAGATCTTCGTCAAGGGCGAGGTCATCAAGACGGTGCCCGAGTCGAAGATCGTCGAGACCCTCATCGACGAGGCGATGAAGATCGCCGAGCAGATGGAGAAGGACGGCGCGCTCTCCGGGCCGCCGGAGGTCTCCGTCGGCTGACCGGACTTCCGCCGGTGTTCCGGTGCCGCGGCGGCCTGGAGGTACAGTCGGGAAATCGTTCCCGCACCCCTCCAGGCCGCATGGTGAGGCACCCCACGTGTTGACGACGACCACCACCCGCGCCGTCGGACCCCACGAGCTCGACGACGCCCTCGCGGTACTCGACCGCCAGCCCGTCGACAACGCCTTCGTCGCCGCCCGCGTCCGGGGATCCGGCCTGGACCCCTGGCGGCTCGGCGGCGAGATGTGGGGCTGGTACCACCGCGGCCGGCTGGAGGCACTGTGCTACTCCGGGGCCAACCTGGTCCCCGTCTGCGCCGGCCCGGAGGCGGTGCGGGCCTTCGCCGAGCGGGCCCGCCGCCAGGGCCGCCGCTGCTCGTCCGTCGTCGGGCCCGCCGGGCCCACTGCCGCCCTGTGGTCCCGGCTGGAACCGCACTGGGGGCCCGCCCGCGAGATCCGCGCACATCAGCCGCTGATGGCCACCGACCGGCTGCCCGAGGGCATACGCCCCGATCCGTACGTGCGGCGTGTCCGCAAGGACGAGATGGACGTGCTGATGCCGGCCTGTGTGGCGATGTTCACCGAGGAGGTCGGCGTCTCCCCGCTCACCGGGGACGGCGGGCTGATCTACCAGGCCCGGGTCGCCGAACTGGTCGGCGCCGGGCGGGCCTTCGCCCGCATCGAGGACGGCCGGGTGGTCTTCAAGGCCGAGATCGGCGCCGTCACCCCGCAGGCGTGCCAGATCCAGGGCGTGTGGGTCGCTCCGGAGCGCCGCGGCGAGGGACTGTCCGTCACCGGCATGGCGGCGGTGCTGCGCTACGCGCTGACCGAGGTCTCCCCGGTCGTCAGCCTCTACGTCAACGACTACAACACCGCGGCCCGCGCCGCGTACCGGCGGGTGGGCTTCCGCGAGGTCGGGGCCTTCATGAGCGTGCTGTTCTGAACCGGGCCGGGCCGGGCCGGACCGACGACCCCGGCGCGGGGATGATCACTGATTCCTCCGCCGCTCTCCAGTAGGGTCGACGACCATGGATGACGTCGTGGTGGGCCCCCTTGACCTCACCGCCCGGGTCGACGATGCGCTGGCCGTCCAGGCGGTCGCCTTCGGGCTGACCGACGACGAGATCGGCGTGCGCCGCCATATCGTGCTGCGGCACCTGGCCTCCCCCGACGCCCGCTCCCTGGGCGCCGTCGCGCCGGACGGACGGCTGGTGGGCTTCGTGTACGGAATGCCCAACGACCGCACCCAGTGGTGGTCCACGGTCGTCGAACCGTATCTGCGGCGGGGCGGGCACCAGGGGTGGCTCGACGACGCGTTCGTCATCACCGAACTGCACGTCCACCCGGCGTACCAGAAGCGCGGCATCGGCCGGGAGCTGATCACCAGGATCACCGACGAGGCCGTCGAGCCGCGCTCGCTCCTGTCCGCCATCGACACCGAGAGCCCGGCCCGCGGCCTGTACCGCTCGCTGGGCTACCGCGACCTGGCCCGCCATGTGCTGTTCCCGAGCGCGTCGAGCCCGTACGCGGTGATGGGTGCGCCGCTGCCGCTGCGGCGCCGGTAGTCTCCTGCGAGGACCGCGAGGACCGCGAGGACCGCGAGGACCGCGAAGGCACAGAAGAACCGAGAAGGCCGAGAAGGCCGAGAAGACACAGACCCCGCGGGGACCGTGCGCACCCCACGCGCCCCGCACGACCGTTCCGTCCGCAGGAGACCCCCATGGCAGCCCGCCTCCAGCGCATGTCCCGTCTGATGCTGAAGACGCTGCGCGAGGACCCGGCCGACGCCGAGACCCTCAGCCACCGGCTCCTGGTCCGCGCCGGCTACGTCCGCCGCACCGCGGCCGGCATCTGGACCTGGCTGCCGCTGGGAAAACAGGTCCTGGAGAACGTCACCCGGATCGTCCGCGAGGAGATGGACGCCGCCGGCGCCCAGGAGGTGCTGCTGCCGGCCCTGCTGCCGAGGGAGCCCTACGAGACCACCGGGCGCTGGACGGAGTACGGCGAGCTGCTGTTCCGGCTGACGGACCGCAAGGGCGCCGACTACCTCCTGGGCCCCACCCACGAGGAGATCTTCACCCAGGTCGTCAAGGACCAGTGCACCTCCTACAAGGACCTGCCGGTGATGCTCTACCAGATCCAGACCAAGTACCGGGACGAGGCCCGGCCGCGCTCGGGCGTCCTGCGTGGCCGGGAGTTCCTGATGAAGGACTCCTACTCCTTCGACACCTCCGACGAGGAGCTGGCCGAGTCCTACCGGCTGCACCGCGAGGCGTACGTGCGGATCTTCACCCGGCTCGGCCTGGACCACCGGATCGTCTCCGCCGTCTCCGGCGCGATGGGCGGCTCGGCCTCCGAGGAGTTCCTCGCCCCGGCCGCCGCGGGCGAGGACACCTTCGCCGACTGCCCCTCCTGCGGCTACGCGGCCAACACCGAGGCCGTCACCTTCCCCCTGAAGCCCGCCGGGAACCCTCTGGGCCACCCCCCGCTCCAGGAGCTGGACACCCCCGGCACCCCCACCATCGAGACCCTCGCCGAGCACCTGGGCGTACCCGCCTCCGCCACCCTGAAGAACCTCCTGGTCAAGGTGGACGGGGAGATCACCGCCGTCGGCGTGCCCGGCGACCGCGAGGTGGACCTCGGCAAACTCGCCGAGCACCTCGCGCCCGCCACCGTGGAGCTGGTCACCGCCGAGGACTTCACCGGCCGCCCCGCCCTGGTACGCGGCTACGTCGGCCCGCAGGGGCTGGCGGGGATCGCCCTCCGCTATCTCGCCGACCCGCGCGTGGCCCCCGGCACCTCCTGGATCACCGGTGCCAACAAGCCCGACACCCATGCCCGCAACGTGGTGTGCGGCCGGGACTTCGAGGTCGACGAGTACCTGGACGTGGCCACCGTCGAGCCGGGCGACCCCTGCCCGTCCTGCGGCGCCGGGCTGCGGCTGGACCGGGCCATCGAGATCGGCCACATCTTCCAGCTCGGCCGCAAGTACGCCGACGCCTTCGGGCTGGACGTGCTGGGCCGGGACGGCAAACCCGTCCGCGTCACCATGGGCTCCTACGGCATCGGCGTCTCGCGCGCGGTGGCCGCGCTCGCCGAGCAGACGGCCGACGACAAGGGGCTGTGCTGGCCGGACGAGGTGGCTCCGGCCGACGTCCACCTCGTCGCGGCGGGCAGGGGCGCCCAGACCGAGCTGGCCCTGGAACTGGCGGACCGGCTGGCCGCGGCCGGGGTGCGCGTACTGGTGGACGACCGCACGGGCGTCTCGCCCGGAGTGAAGTTCACCGACGCGGAGCTGATCGGGGTGCCGCGGATCCTGGTGGTGGGCCGTGGCGCGGCGCAGGGCCTGGTGGAACTGCGGGACCGGCGTACCGGCGAGCGCGAGGAGGTGCCGGTGGAGGCGGCGGTGGAGCGACTGGCCGGCTGAGGCCCGGGCCGCGGGGCAGGGGTCCGGGCCTCAGTCCCGGAGCCAGCTCGCGAACTCCAGCAGGAGCTCGCCGTCCGCGCGGTTGCCGGCGGCGAGCTGCCGGGTGCCCGACTCGACCGCCCGGTACAGGCTCCAGCCGCGCAGCCGGTCGCGGTCCACCTCCAGGGAGTCCGCCAGTTTGGCGATCCGGCGCCGGGTCCGGGCGGCGCCGCCGGAGCCGGCCATCAGGTCGTGCAGCCGGTCGCGGATCAGCCGGGCCAGGTCGTAGGCCCGCTCGCCCACCAGCGGATCCGGGCCGGCCGCCAGCCAGTGCGCCCGCCCCGGGTCCGCGGAGAGCACCGCGCCCTGCCGGAAGTCGCCGTGCAGCAGCAGGTTCTCGGGAGTGTCGGCCAGCAGCCCGGAACGCACCGCCAGGGCCTCCTCCGCCAGGGAGCGGGCCTGTGGCGGCGTGTGCCGGCGGATCCGGTCCACGGCCCGGCCGGTGTGCCGCTCCACGGTGGTGAACGGCGCCGGGACCGGCGGGGCGGAGCCGGTGCCGGGGGAGCCCGGGGCGCCCGGAACGCCGCCGGACGCCGGGGGCACCCACAGCCGGCGCAGTGCCGAGACCGCCTCCAGATTGGCCTTCGCCTCCGGCAGCGAGCGCAGCGACACCTCCGCGTGCAGCCGTTCCAGCAGCAGCGCGTCCGCCTCGGGCGCGGCCTCCAGCAGCCGCACCGCGCCGTGCCCGTCCCAGCGGGCCAGGGCCGCCGCCTCCGCCCCGGCGCCGGCCGCGCGCAGTTTCAGGGCGGCCGGGGTGCCGTCCGCCCGGCGCACCAGGACGACCAGACTGCCGCGTCCGCCGGGTGCCACCACCCGCTCGGCCGTCAGCTCCCAGCGGTCCAGGGCGTCACGCGCCAGGGAGGGGAGGGCCGCCAGCCAGGGGGAGTCCGCGCCCAGGGCGCGCACCAGCCGCTGCGGGGGGTCGAGGTGCGGAGCCGATGCCATGCCCGAGCCGTGCCTTTCCTTGTGTCAGCGGTTCTCCGGCGGTCCGTCGCGGTCCTTCTTGTCCGGTTCCCCGGTTTCCCCGGTCCTCCGGCGCCCCGCCGTCAGCGGTCCCCGGAGGACCCGGGGGGCGCCTGCGCGGAACGCTCGGGGAGACCAGGGAAGGGTACGCCCGTGCCGCGCCAGCGCACCGCGCGGACCGCCGCCTCCCGCAGCGCGCCCGCGGCGTCCCGCCGCAGCCCGCCCGTACCGGCCCGGACCAGGTCGGCGTAGACGGCCGCCACCCGCTCCTCCAGCTCCGCGGCGAGCCGTACCGCGGCGGCGCCGTCCGGGACCTCGAACGGCAGGGCGTACGCCGCGGCGGCGGGCTCGGGCACCCCGCCCAGCTTCCGCACCGCCCGGCGCAGGACCTCCCGGCGTGCGCGGTGCGCGTCGTACGCCTGGCGTGCCTCGGCGCGCCGGTCCTCGTCGGCACGGCCGCCGACGACACCGTAGCCGTAGACGGCGGCGTGCTCGGCGGCGAGCGCGGCCCGGACGGCCGGGAGCGCACCGCCGCCGGAACCGGCGGGGGCCGGGGCCGCCCCCGGGGAGACGTCCTTACCGTCCCCGGCCTGTCCCGAGGGAGACCGCCCCGACGGGGTCCGGCCCGGGCCGGACCCCGGCCGCCGGACCGGAGGCTCCTCCTCCGCCGGGTGGGGGAGCGGAGCCGTGAGCAGGTACACGTGCACCGCCCCAGCCGCCGCGACCGAGGCGAGCAGCCGGGCCGGTTCGGGCGGGGCGTCCACGAGGGCACGGGTACGGGCGTCGGCCACCGCGCGCTCGGCGTCCGCCAGCGCCTTCAGCGCGGCCTCGGCCCCGGCGGGCACGTCCGTGCCGCCGGCCCGTGCGGTGCCCGGGTCCGCCGGGGTGCCGGTACCCGCCGGGGTGCCGGTGCTCCCGGTGCCGCCGAGGGCCGCCAGCTGCCGGGCCACGTCCGACCGGAGCGGTTCCAGCCGTCCGGCGAGCGCGGGATGCGCGGCGCCGGTCCGGTCGTAGCGGTCCAGCAGCCGGGCGCTGTCGCGGGCCGCGCGGCGCAGCAGCCGCCCCGCACGGGAGGCGCGCTCGCGCGCGGCGGCGTCCCGGGGACTGTCGGAGCAGCCGGTCAGCAGCAGTGCGGCGGCTCCCGTCACCCCGCCGGCCAGCAGGCTCCGCCGGCGCGGGCGCGAGTCGATGGGCACGGATGCTCCCTGGGGAGATGGTTCTGTGAGGCGGGGACAGCGGGATCACCGCCCTGCGAGCGTACCTGTGTTCGTGAGGTCCCCCGAGGCGGGGCGCCGCCGAGCCCCGGGCATGGCCCGTACGGGGGGCGGCCGCCCGGCGGAGCACCCGTGGATCATCCGGTCGGCGCGGTCCGCCGCAGACGATAGGCTTGGCACCCGGACCCACTGGACTGGATGTTTCCCACAACAGCACACGCGGCCGAGGAGTCACCCGGATGAGTACCACCCAGAGCGAGAGGCTGCGAGGACTGCTGGAGCCGCTCGTCACCGACAGGGGCCTGGATCTGGAAGAGGTCACCGTGACCCCGGCCGGGAGGCGGCGCGTCCTGCGCGTTGTGGTGGACTCCGACGAGGGCGTGCAGCTCGACACCTGCGCCGAACTGAGCCGCGCGGCGTCCGAGGCGCTGGACGCCGCGGACGTGATGGGCGGCGCCCCGTACGTGCTGGAGGTGACCTCGCCCGGCACCGACCGGCCACTGACCGCGCCGCGGCACTACCGCCGTGCCACCGGCCGTCTGGTGAAGGCGCACCTGAGTGAGGAGGCGGGCGGCGGCGAGCTCCTCGCCCGGGTCCTCGGTGTGGACGAGGACGGCGTGGAGGTGGAGGTGCCCGGCGTCAAGGGCCGCAGGCCCAGCACCCGCCGGCTCGCCTTCGGCGAGATCGCCCGGGCCCGGGTGGAGGTCGAGTTCAACCGCAAGGCCGCGGAGAGAGCCGTAGAGAAGAGCGCCGAGAAGAGCGCCGGGAAGACCGCGGAGAAGACCGGAGAGGCACGTCGGGCTGAGGCCTCTGACGACGAGAGCCAGGAGGAGGCGTAGCCGTGGACATCGACATGAGTGCCCTGCGGGGCCTGGTGAGGGAGAAGGAGATCTCCTTCGACCTGCTGGTGGAGGCGATCGAGGCCGCTCTCCTGATCGCCTACCACCGTACCGAGGGAAGCCGCCGCCAGGCCCGGGTCGAGCTGGACCGCTCCACCGGGCACGTGACGGTGTGGGCGAAGGAGGACCCGGCCGATCTGCCCGAAGGTGCCGAGCCGCGTGAGTTCGACGACACCCCCTCGGGGTTCGGCCGGATCGCGGCGACCACCGCCAAGCAGGTCATCCTGCAGCGGCTGCGGGACGCCGAGGAGGAGATCACCTTCGGCGAGTACGCCGGGCGGGAGGGCGACATCGTCACCGGGGTCGTCCAGCAGGGGAAGGATCCGCGCAGCGTTCTCGTTGACATCGGCAGGCTGGAGGCGATCCTGCCACCGCAGGAACAGGTGCCGGGCGAGGACTACTCGCACGGCACCCGGCTGCGGACGTATGTGGTCCGGGTCGCCAAGGGCATGCGCGGGCCGTCGGTGACGCTCTCGCGCACCCATCCCAACCTGGTGAAGAAGCTCTTCGCCCTGGAGGTCCCGGAGATCGCGGACGGCTCGGTGGAGATCGCCGCCATCGCCCGGGAGGCCGGGCACCGCACCAAGATCGCGGTACGGTCCACCCGGTCGGGGCTGAACGCCAAGGGGGCGTGCATCGGCCCGATGGGCGGCCGGGTGCGCAACGTCATGGCCGAACTGCAGGGTGAGAAGATCGACATCGTGGACTGGTCGGACGACCCGGCCGATATGGTGGCCAACGCCCTCTCCCCGGCCCGGGTGAGCAGGGTCGACGTCGTCGACGCCGCCGCCCGGTCGGCGCGGGTCACCGTGCCCGACTACCAGCTTTCGCTGGCGATCGGCAAGGAAGGGCAGAACGCCCGGCTCGCCGCCCGGCTGACCGGCTGGCGGATCGACATCCGGCCGGACACCGAGCAGAGCGCCGGGCAGAACACCGGGCAGCGAACCGAACAGCGCACCGAGCCCGGTTGACGGCCGGCCGCGATCCGGTCACGGTCCGTACCCGCCCGCGGCGCGGTCGGCACGAGGAGGTAGACTGAAGAATGTCCGGCCGGACACATGCCCGTGCATGCCCTGAACGCACCTGCGTGGGCTGCCGGGAGCGGTCGGGCAAGGCCGGTCTGCTGCGTGTGGTGTTGGCCGGGGACCGCTGTGTTCCCGATCATCGCGGTACGCTGCCCGGCCGGGGTGCTTATCTGCACCCCGTACCGGCCTGTGTCGACCTGGCGATTCGCCGCCGGGCGTTCCAGAGGGCCTTCCGGGTCCCCGGGCCGCTCGACACCGCGGAACTGCGACAGGCGGTGCCGCGGGCGACGTAGGTGAACGTGAGCGGCGCAGGACAGCAAGCAAGCACAAGGCCCGTACGGCGACCCGCCGCACGGGAGAGGTACCTCGCGAGTCGGAAGTAGGTCGAGATTGCGATGAGCACTCGATGAGTACGCGATGAGTACGCCCATGCAGTAGCGAAGGTCCGGCGGACGATCCCCCCGGACCGTAAGGAGCGAAGTGGCTAAGGTCCGGGTATACGAGCTCGCCAAGGAGCTTGGAGTCGAGAGCAAGGTCGTCATGGCCAAGCTCCAGGAACTCGGTGAATTCGTCCGTTCGGCATCCTCGACCATCGAGGCGCCGGTCGTACGCAAGCTGACCAACGCATTCGACGCGGGCAACGGAAACGGCGCCGGCGGCGCCGGCCGTTCCGCGGCGAAGCCCGCGGCGCCGCGGCAGGCGGCGCCCAAGCCGGGCGCCCCCAAGCCGGCCGCCGGCGCGGCGCCCCGTCCGGGCGCCCCCAAGCCCGGTGCGCCCAAGCCGCCGGCCCAGCCAGCCGCCGACGCGGCCAAGGCCGACGCGGCCAAGAGCGCGCCCCCCACCCCCAGGAACACCCCCGCTCCGGGCCCCGCCGCCCGGAACACCCCGGCACCCGGGCAGCGTCCGGCCCCGGCCAGGCCCGGGCCGGCGCAGCCCCCGGCTCCGGCCAAGCCGGAGTTCACCGCGCCCCCGGCAGGCCCGGGCGCGCCCCGTCCGGGTGCCCCGAAGCCGGGCGGCACCCGTCCCGGTCCCTCGGGGCAGCAGGGCGGCCGCGGCCAGGGCGGTTCCCGTCCGGGTGCCCCCAAGCCGGGCGGCCGTCCGGCGGGCCCGCGGCCGGGCAACAACCCCTTCACCTCCGGCGGCTCCACCGGCATGGCGCGCCCGCAGACGCCCCGGCCGGGCGGCGCCCCCCGTCCGGGTCCCGGTGGCCCCGGCGGTCCCGGTGGCCGCGGCGGCGCCCAGGGCGGCGGCCCCCGGCCGCAGGCCCCCGGTGGCAACCGTGCTCCCAGCCCGGGCAACATGCCGCGCCCGCAGGGCGCCCAGGGCGGCTCGGCCGGCCCGCGTCCGGGCGGCGGAAACCGTCCCAACCCGGGCATGATGCCGCAGCGTCCGGCGGCCGGCCCGCGTCCGGGTCCCGGCGGCCGCGGTCCCGGCGGCGGTGGCCGTCCGGGCGGTGCCGGTCGTCCCGGTGGCGGTGGCGGCGGCTTCGCCGGCCGTCCGAGTGGTCCCGGGCGTCCCGGCGGCGGCGGTGGCGGCGGTGGTTTCGCCGGTCGTCCCGGTGGCGGTGGCGGCGGTTTCGCCGGCCGTCCCGGTTTCGGCGGCCGCCCCGGCGGCCCCGGTGGCCGCGGCGGTACGCAGGGAGCCTTCGGCCGTCCCGGCGGTCCGGCCCGGCGCGGCCGCAAGTCGAAGCGGCAGCGCCGCCAGGAGTACGAGGCCATGCAGGCCCCGTCCATCGGCGGTGTGATGCTGCCGCGCGGCAAGGGCGAGACCGTCCGGCTGTCGCGCGGTGCGTCGCTCACCGACTTCGCGGAGAAGATCAACGCCAACCCGGCGTCGCTGGTCCAGGTCATGTTCAACCTGGGTGAGATGGTCACCGCGACCCAGTCGGTCTCCGACGAGACGCTTCATCTCCTCGGCGAGGAGATGAACTACACCGTCCAGATCGTCAGCCCGGAGGAGGAGGACCGCGAGCTGCTCGAGTCCTTCGACATCGAGTTCGGCGAGGACGAGGGCGGTGACGAGGCCCTGACGGCGCGTCCGCCGGTGGTGACCGTCATGGGTCACGTCGACCACGGAAAGACGCGTCTGCTGGACGCGATCCGCAAGACCAACGTCATCGACACCGAGGCCGGCGGCATCACCCAGCACATCGGCGCCTACCAGGTCGCGACCGAGGTCAACGACGAAGAGCGCAGGATCACCTTCATCGACACCCCCGGTCACGAGGCGTTCACCGCCATGCGTGCCCGCGGTGCCAAGTCGACCGACATCGCGATCCTCGTGGTGGCGGCCAACGACGGTGTGATGCCCCAGACGATCGAGGCGCTGAACCACGCCAAGGCGGCCGAGGTGCCGATCGTGGTCGCGGTCAACAAGATCGACGTCGAGGGCGCGGACCCGCAGAAGGTGCGCGGCCAGCTCACCGAGTACGGTCTGGTGGCCGAGGAGTACGGCGGCGACACGATGTTCGTGGACGTGGCGGCCAAGCCCGGCCTGAACATCGACAAGCTGCTGGAGGCCGTGGTCCTGACCGCGGACGCCACGCTCGACCTGCGCGCCAACCCGGACCAGCCCGCCCAGGGCATCGCGATCGAGGCCCACCTCGACCGCGGCCGCGGCGCCGTGGCCACCGTGCTGGTCCAGCGCGGCACACTGCGGGTCGGCGAGACGATGGTCGTCGGCGACGCGTACGGCCGGGTCCGGGCGATGCTCGACGACAAGGGCGGCAACCTCCAGGAGGCGACCCCGTCGACCCCCGTCCAGGTGCTGGGTCTGACCAGCGTCCCGGGCGCGGGCGACAACTTCCTGGTGGTCGAGGAGGACCGTACGGCCCGCCAGATCGCCGAGAAGCGAGCCGCCCGGGAGCGCAACGCCACCTTCGCCAAGCGCACCCGCCGGGTCTCCCTGGAGGACCTGGACAAGGTGCTCAAGGCGGGCGAGGTGCAGCAGCTCAACCTCATCATCAAGGGCGACGCGTCCGGTTCGGTGGAGGCACTGGAGTCCTCCCTGCTCCAGCTCGACGTCGGCGAGGAGGTCGACCTGCGCGTCCTGCACCGCGGTGTGGGTGCGGTCACCGAGACCGACATCGACCTGGCGACCGGCTCCGACGCCATCGTCATCGGCTTCAACGTGCGCGCCGAGGGGCGTGCCACGCAGCTGGCCGAGCGCGAGGGTGTGGACGTCCGCTACTACTCGGTCATCTACCAGGTGATCGAGGAGATCGAGGCGGCCCTCAAGGGCATGCTCAAGCCGGAGTACGAGGAGGTGGAGCTGGGCACCGCGGAGATCCGCGAGGTCTTCCGCTCCTCCAAGCTCGGCAACATCGCGGGTGTCCTCATCCGCTCCGGCCTGGTCAAGCGGAACACCAAGGCGCGTCTCATCCGCGACGGCAAGGTCGTCGCGGAGAACCTCAACATCGAGGGACTGCGTCGCTTCAAGGACGATGTCACCGAGATCCGCGAGGGCTTCGAGGGCGGTATCAACCTCGGAAACTTCAACGACATCAAGGTCGACGACGTCATCGCGACGTACGAGATGCGGGAGAAGCCCCGCGCCTGATCTCCGCCGGTGAGCACAGCAGGTGACGGACAGGGAGCCTCCCGCTCGCGGGAGGCTCCCGGCCGTGTTCGCCGGGCCGGCCGGGCGGTCGCGCGTACACCGATATATCCGTCGATCGGCGAGGGCCGTTGCGTGTACGGTTCTCATGACCCTGCCGGGCGTCGGCAGGGCTCACGGACGAGGCCTCACGGGTCGGCTGGACCCGCAACGCATGTACGTAGGCACACTCTCCTTCGACCTGCTCCTCGGCGACGTACGGTCGCTCAAGGAGAAGCGGTCGGTCATCCGTCCCATCGTCGCCGAGCTGCAGCGCAAGTACGCGGTGAGCGTCGCGGAAGTGGGGGAACAGAACCTTCACCGCAGGGCCCTGATCGGTCTCGCGGCGGTCTCCGGGGACGCGGCGCATGTCACGGACGTGCTCGACCGGTGCGAACGGCTGGTGGCCGGGCGGCCGGAGGTGGAGCTGCTGTCGGTGCGGCGGCGGTTCCACGGCGAGGAGGACTGAGCCCGTCCGGACCGCACCCGACCGGTCCCGGGCAGCATCCGAACCGAACGCACCCGAAACAGAAAGAAGCAGACACATGACCGATACCGCGCGGGCACGCAAACTCGCCGACCGCATCCGGGTCGTGGTCGCGGAGACCCTCCAGCGGCGGATCAAGGACCCGCGGCTCGGCTATGTGACGATCACCGACACCCGGGTCACCGGTGACCTGCGGGAGGCGACCGTCTTCTACACGGTCTACGGCGACGACGAGGACCGGGCGGCCTCCGCCGCGGCGCTGGAGAGCGCCAAGGGCGTACTGCGTTCGGAGGTCGGACGGCAGACCGGCGTGCGCTTCACGCCGTCCCTGACGTTCGTCCCGGACGCCCTCCCCGAGAACGCCCGGACCATCGACGACCTGCTGGAGAAGGCCAGGGCGTCGGACGCCCAGGTACGCCAGGTGTCCTCGGGCGCCACCTACGCCGGTGAGGCCGACCCGTACCGCAAACCCGTCGACGAGGACACCGCGGACACCGACGACGCGGACGCCGACGCCGCGGACACCGATGACGCGGCCGCCGAGGCCGCTGATGACGCGGCCACCGGGGACGGGGCCGGAAAGTCCGGGGGCGACCCGGACGGCAAGGACGCCTGACCAGTGGCACGCACGGACAACCGGGAGCCCGGCGGGCTGGTCTTCGTCGACAAGCCCGCCGGCTTCACCTCCCACGATGTCGTCGCCAAGATGCGCGGCATCGCCCGCACCCGCCGGGTGGGGCACGCGGGCACACTGGACCCGATGGCCACCGGCCTCCTCGTCCTGGGCACCGGCAGGGCGACCCGGCTGCTCGGGCACCTGGCGCTGACCGACAAGGAGTACGTCGGGACCATCCGCCTCGGCCAGAGCACGGTCACCGACGACGCGGAGGGCGAGACCACCGCCGCCACCCCGGCCCGCGGCCTGCCGCGCGAGGCTGTCGACACCCGGATCGCCGAGCTGACCGGCGACATCCTCCAGGTGCCGTCCAAGGTCAGCGCCGTCAAGATCGACGGGAAGCGGGCGTACGCCCGGGTTCGCGAGGGAGAGGACGTCGAGCTGGCCGCCCGGCCGGTGACCGTCTCCTCCTTCACCGTGCACGACGTGCGCGAGGAGACCGCCGAGGACGGCACCCCCGTGACGGACCTGCTGGTCTCGGTCGTCTGCTCCTCCGGCACCTACATCCGGGCCCTCGCCCGCGACCTGGGCGCCGCGCTGGAGGTCGGCGGCCATCTCACCGCGCTGCGCCGCACCCGGGTGGGCCCCTACGGGCTGGACGTGGCGCGCACCCTGGACCAGCACCAGGAGGAACTGGCCGTCATGCCCATCGGCGAGGCGGCGGCCGCCGCCTTCCCCCGCTGGGACGTGGACGGGAAGCAGGCCCGGCTGCTGGCCAACGGCGCGCGGATCGCCATGCCGCCCGGCGACGGAACCGGCCCGGCCGGCCCGGTCGCCGTCTTCGGCCCCGACGGGGACTTCCTGGCCCTGGTCGAGGAACACGGCGGCAGGGCGAGAAGCCTGGCCGTCTTCGTCTGAGAACGCCACGGGCCCTCCGCCGCGTACCTGCCCCCACGGGACGGACGCACCGTGGGGCGCGCACCCGGCCGGTGCGCGCCCCACGATCCCCCTCCTGTGCGCATCTGTTTCCCTGTCCACTCGGGGACCGGGACTCACCTCGTTTCCCGGGCGCGCGGAGTGAGTCATGGCGCGCACGGGGGCGCTCCGTCCCCGGTGCTCTCCCGCCCGGTCCGCCCGGTACCTCCGACGGCCGGACCCCGCACGGCGGGCGCGGGTCCCGTGCGGGGAGCCGGGGATGTCATGGCACCCTTGGACCGGCACCATCCAACTGGCATTCGGCGAGGAGCGGGCACTGTGCAGCGCTGGCGTGGCTTGGAGGACATCCCCGAGGACTGGGGGCGCAGCGTCGTCACCATCGGCTCCTACGACGGGGTGCACCGCGGGCACCAGGTGATCATCGGCAGGACGGTGGAGCGTGCCCGGGAACTCGGCCTGCCCGCCGTCGTCGTCACCTTCGACCCGCACCCGAGCGAGGTCGTGCGGCCCGGCAGCCATCCGCCGCTGCTCGCCCCGCACCACCGGCGCGCGGAACTGATGGCCGGACTCGGAGTGGACGCGGTCCTGGTCCTCCCCTTCACCGAGGAGTTCTCCCGGCTGTCACCGGCCGAGTTCGTGGTGAAGGTACTGGTCGACAGGCTCCATGCCCGCACCGTCGTCGAGGGGCCCAACTTCCGCTTCGGCCACCGGGCCGCCGGCACCGTGGAGACCCTGGCCGAACTGGGCCGGACGTACGACTACGACGTGCGGGTCGTCGACCTGTTCGTGCGCGGCGCGGCCGGCGGCGGCGAGCCCTTCTCCTCCACCCTCATCCGCAGGCTGGTCGCCGAGGGCGACGTGGCGGGCGCCGCGGAGGTGCTGGGCCGTCCGCACCGGGTGGAGGGCGTGGTCGTGCGCGGCGCCCAGCGCGGACGCGAGCTGGGCTATCCGACGGCGAACGTCGAGACCCTGCCGCACACCGCGGTTCCGGCGGACGGCGTCTACGCGGGGTGGCTGGTCGTGGCGGGCGAGTCGATGCCCGCCGCGATCTCCGTCGGCACCAACCCGCAGTTCAACGGCACCGAGCGGACGGTGGAGGCGTACGCCATCGACCGGGTGGACCTGGAGCTCTACGGGCTCCATGTCGCCGTGGACTTCCTGGCCTACATCCGCGGTCAGGAGAAGTTCGCCACGCTGGAGGGGCTACTGGAGCGCATGGCCGAGGACGTGCGGATGGCCAAGGGCCTGCTGGGCTGAGCACCCGGGCACCCGGGCACACGGACGGCCGTCGGCCCCGGTCGGGTGACGACAGGGGCCGACGGCCGTCCGGGTCATGCCGCCGTCACTGCTCGGGCGGCTGCTGCTGCCACTGCTGGCCGGGTGCGGGCGGGGCCGGTGCCCCGGCGGGCGGGGGCGGAGCGGGTTGCCAGCCGCCGGGCTGTGCCTGACCGGGCTGCCCCGGGTGGGGCGGCCGGTCAGGCTGCGCGTACGGCTGCCCCGGCTGCGGCGGATACGGGACCTGCGGCGGGACCCCACCGGGCTGTGCCTGCTGAGGATGGGGCTGCGGCGGGGCGGAGTGGCCGGGCATCGGCGGTGCCACGTGCGGCGGGTTCCCGCCCGGCGACCACAGGCCCTGCTCCTGCTGGTGGCGCGCGAAGTCCTCGGCGATCAGCGCGGCGAGGTTGAAGTACGCCTCCCGTGTCCTGGGCCGCATCATGTCGAGGTCCAGTTCCGCGCCCGCGGCCAGATGCTCGTCGAACGGGACCACCACTACATCGCGGCAGCGGGTCTTGAAGTGCGCCACGATGTCGTCCACCTTGATCATCTTTCCGGTCTCGCGAACCCCGGAGATGACCGTGACGCTGCGCTGCACCAGATCGCCGTAGCCGTGTGCGGACAGCCAGTCCAGCGTCGTGCTGGCGCTGCTGGCGCCGTCCACGGACGGGGTGGAGATGACGATCAGCTGATCGGCGAGATCGAGGACGCCGCGCATCGCGCTGTAGAGCAGACCGGTGCCCGAGTCGGTGAGGATGATCGGATACTGCTGGCCCAGCACGCCGATGACACGGCGGTAGTCCTCGTCGTTGAAGGTCGTCGAGATCGCCGGATCGACGTCGTTGGCGAGGATCTCCAGACCGGAGGGCGCCTGCGAGGTGAACCGGCGGATGTCCATGTAGCTGTTGAGGTACGGAATCGCCGACACCAGGTCGCGGATCGTCGCGCCCGTCTCGCGCCGCACCCGGCGGCCGAGCGTGCCCGCGTCCGGGTTGGCGTCGATCGCGATGACCTTGTCCTGCCGCTCGGTGGCGAGTGTCGCGCCGAGGGCGGTGGTGGTCGTCGTCTTGCCGACACCGCCCTTGAGGCTGATCACCGCGATGCGGTAGCAGGACAGCACCGGCGTGCGGATGAGCTGCAGCTTCCGCTGCCGCTCGGCCTCCTCCTTCCGCGCGCCGAGCCGGAACCGGGAACCGCCGCCGCCACGGCTGCTCTGCGGCCGCGGCTTGCGCTTCTGGTTCAGCAGCCGGTCCGAGGACAGCTCCACCGACGCGTTGTAGCCCAGCGCGCCGGGCTGGCTCGGCGGCTGCTGTCGCGGGTCGGCGGGCCAGCCGGTGCCGGAACGCGGGTCCGGCGGCTGCGGGAGCTGCTGGGCCTGCGGGGGTTGTTGGGGGTGTGCCGGGGGCTGGTGGTGGGGGAAGCCGTAGCCGCCTTGTGGCGCGGCGGGGTTCGGTGCGGGTGGTGCCTGCTGGTGGTGGGGGAAGCCGTAACCACCCTGCGGCATGGCGGAGTTCGGTGCGGCGGCCTCGGGCGCGGGAGGTGCCGAGAGTTGCTGCGGCTGCGGGGGTTGTTGGGGGTGTGCGGGGGGCTGGTGGTGGGGGAAGCCGTAGCCGCTTTGCGGCGTGGCGGGGTTCGGCGCGGGGGCCTCGGGTGGCACCGGAGGCGGTGACACGGGGGTCTCCGCCTGTGCGGGTCCGGACGGCTGCGGGGGCTGGTGGGGGTGTGCCGGGGGCTGGTGGTGGGGGAAGCCGTAACCACCCTGTGGCGCGGTGGGGTTCGGTGCGGGGGCCCCGGGCGCCTCGGGCGCGGGCGGTGCCGGAGGCTGCTGGGCCTCGGTCGGTGCGGCGGGCTGGAAGTGCGGCGGCAGCGGCGGCAGTCCGGCCGGCGTACCGCCCTCCGGGACGGGCGGCCACGGCGTCGAGGGGGGCGTGGGCGGCTGCTGCGGTGCGGCGGGCGGCGACACGGGCGGGGACTGGGGGACGGGCGGCTGCGGTTCGGCGCCGTGCGGCTCACCGTCCGGCTCCGGCGCCGCCGGGGAGTCGGCGGACTCCTGAGGCCCGGGCGCATCCCCGGGCTCGTCGTGGGCCGCGGGTGTCCCGGCTGTCCCGGGAGTCTCCGCATCGTCCGGGACGGTACCGGACGGCTCACGGCCGGTCTCCCCGGCGTGGGCCTCACTGTCCTCCGCCGCCCGGGCGGCGTCCCGCTCGGCGAACTCCCGGCGCAGCGCCGCGGCGGAGAAGCGCATGGTGGCGCCACTGACCACGTCCCCGCTCCCGGACTGCTCCTCCTGGTCGTTCCGGGTGTCCTGCCCTCCGGACCCGCCGGGCCCACTCCGGCCGCCCACCGACGGCGCGTCGGGCGCGGGCGCCGGTGCGGGCACCGACGGCGGGAACGCGGGCGGCGCCCCGGCACCCGTACCCGCGTCTGCGCCGCCGGCGGTCGCCGGTGGCTGCGCGGCGGGCTCGGAGTTCCGCGTGTACCAGGCAGGCGGCGTGTAGTCGATGGTGAACTCGCCCGTGGCGTCGAGCTCGTCCTCGGGCAGGTCGTCGCCGGGTGGGATCCCGTCGACGCGGACCTCGTCCCGGTCGCTGTTCACAATGCCTCCTGCTGATCTGGTCGAGCAACCCGGTCAGGCCGCGCGGACCGTCCTCGCCTCCGGGGACGCCGGTGTCCGGCACTCCGCCGCCACGGTCTCCGGCCGGTTCCCCGGGACTGTCCCGCACGCGCGCAGACCCACCCTAATCGCCATGGGCGCGGATACGGCATGCCGGGCCCGTCCCACTCGGACAACGGACGGATGACGACCGGGACGGAGTACGCCGGAGTGCGGCCGAGCGCGCGGATCAGTCCAGCCGCCGGGCGGCGCCCAGCAGGCCGGCCTCCGCGTCGGTGGGCCGGGTCAGCACGAACTGCCGGTCCCGCCCCGCGCACCACAGTGTCACGCCGTCGGCGAGGGTGGACAGCGCCTCGGTCTCCTGCCGGGTCAGGGACAGGATGCGCCCGACCTGCCGGGCCTCCTCCGGGGAGACCTGCTGGATGCCCGCGAGCGAGGCCCCCCGCAGCAACCGGGGCGCCACCGGGCTCAGATACGGCAGCAGGGTCAGCACCGACTGCCAGGGCCCGGCGGAGACCCGGCCACGCGGCGGCCTCATCCCGCAGTCCCGTATCACCACCACCGGGGAGACGGCCGTCGCACCCATCGGCGGCACCCGGCCGACGTCGTGGAGCGTCATGCACTGCTGGTCGCCGCCCGCGGCCCGGGCCAGGTTCGTCCACACCTGCGGGCGGCCGGTCTCGACGGCCACCCGCGCCCCCGTGCCGGCCGCGCGCAGCGCCAGCACCTGGGCCGTCCACAACCCGCCCACCAGCACCACGTCGTGCGGCACCGGGTGGTGCAGTCCGAGCACCGCCGGGCGCTCCTGCACATCCACACCGGCGACCACACCGTCGTCGCCGACCGGCAGCGCGAGCGCGTCCAACTGCTCGACGGGCAGCATCTGACGGGCCGTCCGGGGCCCGCGCAGCCCGAACCCCAGCCGCGGCCGTACGGCGGCGGCCGCGGAGTCCGCGGAACCGGGCATCAGCGTGTCCCTCCCAGTGGCAGTGTCGCCAGCACTCCGGGCACCTGCTCGCGGTCCAGCCGGATGAGCCCGGTGCGCCGCTCGCGCGCCAGCCGCTCCACGGTGTGCCGGGCCGCGACCAGCTCGCCGTCGCTGCGCGCGGTGATCCGCAGATGCCCGCGCACCGCCACGGAACGCCGCTCGCCCCGGCTCAACGTCAGGCTGAACACGGTGGCCAGCGCGGGCACCCCCGTCAGCAGCGCCACCAGCGACGGCAGCGGGGTGGCGCCCGGCCCCAACTCGGGCCAGCGGGACACCCCGTACGTGGTGTGCCAGCGGTCGTCGCACCGCCAGGCGCGCGCCCGCTCCTCGGTACGCCGCGCGGGCGCGGAGTCGGGCCGTCCGGCCCGTGCCGTGGCCATGGGGCTGGCCCCGGACGCCGTCGCCAGCGCCGTGACCAGCTCCTGTTCCGACAGCAGCGTCGCCCGGAAACCCGCCCCGGTCAGCCGGCTCGCCAGCTGGTCCGCGGTCCGCACCAGGCATCGCTGGGCGCCCTCCAGACCGTCACCGCGGGCCCGGACCGCCTCCCGGCACAGCTCCGGATCGAGCTTGAGCGCCACCCAGGTCACCCGTACCGCGGGGGTGCCGCTGGTGGCCTGCAGGGGACCGTAACTCGTCGCGGCCACCGACCGCTCGGGCAGATGGGGGGCGGGCGCGGGCTGGGTGTACTGCACCGCCTGCACCGACTCCAGCCGTATGCCGTCCACCTCCAGGACGTCGGCCAGCAGCCGCAGCGGCAGCGGACGTTCGGCGGGACCGGAACGCAGCGCCGCGGGGCGCGGCTCGACGCGCAGCACGGCGGTCAGGAACGTGCCGTCCCCGACCATCCCGATGCCGCGCCGCTCCCGGTCGGTGTAGGACAGGCTGCGCAGCGCCGGCTCACACTCGGCGGCCGGCGCCAGCCCCGGATCGGTGTCCGGCGGCAGGACCTCGGCCGCGGCCCGCCGGCGGCGCCGGCGCAGGGCCACCGCGGTGCCCAGCCACTCGGGCAGCGGGCGGCCGCGCCGTCGCAGAACCGCGAGCAGCAACAGGAGGACGGCCACCACGGCGGCCGGGACCACCAGCATCCGGTCGACGGCGGCGGCCGCCACCACCACCGCGGCGGCCAGCTCCACCAGCACCAACTGCCCCAGCCGGAAAGGCCCCAGGCGACGCCGGCGGGCCTCCGCGCGCAACACGGCCGTACGCGCCGGACGCGGCCCGGCGGGCGCACGGCGCGCGGTGTCCGGCGCCGAGGTGTCGGGCGCGGACGTGGTGGTCCGGGCCCGCGTGGCGGTCCCCATCCCCTGAAAATCCCCCTGTGTCCGTAATCGCCCCGGCGTAAAGGGGCGTTGGCAGGGCGATCACCCTACCGGAGCGGCGGCGGGTGAGCCCCAACAGGCATAGTAGGGGCCCGGTCCGACAATCGGCACCGACGGCGATGCCCGGCCTTTTCCGGGGGGACGCGGGCCGGCCGGTGCCGACCAGTGGGGAGAAGCATCGAGTCATGGCATCACGGCGGGACGAGCTCAACGCCTACACCTTCGCCAAGAAGAGGCTGGTCTCGGCATTCCTCCAGCCTTCTCCGAGCGGCACCGAGGAGGGGGCGCCGCGTCCGCTGCGGGCGGTGCTCCCCAGTGTGATCGTCGGGGTCCTGATCCTGGCGGGCTTCGGGGCCTGGGGCATGTTCAAACCGAAGGCGCCCAAAGGCTGGGACAACCCCGGTGAGAGGGTCATCATCGCCAGCGACTCCACCACGCGGTACGTCGTCCTGGAGACCGACGGGAAGAAGCAGCTCCACCCGGTGCTCAACCTGGCCTCCGCCAAACTCCTCCTCGACCCGAGCAAGCTCAAGATCGTCAAGGTCGACGAGAAGGTCCTGGACAGCGGGAAGATCCCGCACGGCGCCACCATCGGCATCCCCTACGCCCCCGACCGGCTGCCGGGGGACAAGGAGGCGGTGAAGGCCAAGCGCTGGGCCGTGTGCACCCGGCCCGGCGACGACGGGCCGCAGAAGGCCGTGTTCGTCCTCGCCGACCGGGACAGGGACAAGGTCGAGGGGAAGAACCGGCTGAGCGGCGGCGACGTGATGTACGTGCGCCTCGGCGGGAAGCTGCACATCGTCGACGGCACCGGCACCGCCTACGAGATCGAGGCCGACGACACACTGCTGCGCACCGTCGTCGGCAGCACCGAGCCGCAGGACGTCACCGAGGACTGGCTGAAGACCCTCAAGACGGGCAGCCCGATCCGGTTCCCCGGGGGCATCGAGGGCATCGGCACCCCGGCCGGCGCCCCCGGGAACCTGGACGCCGAGGCCAACCGGATCGGCACGGTGCTGCGCGCGCCCTCCGGTACCGGCCTCCAGCACTACGTGGTGCTCAGGGGCGCGGTGCGGCCGGTCACCGACTTCATGGCCAAGCTCCTGCTGAACTCCCCGGAGGCCACCACGCTCGGCCAGCAGGGGAAGGCGAGGGAGGTCAGCGCCGGCGCCATCCGGCCCGAGGGGACCTTCTACGGCAGCGAGCTGAAGTGGCCCGAGCCGGAGGCCCGGCCGGTCAACACCGCCGACAGCGGCCGGGACACCCTGTGCAACGTGCTGCGCGACGTGGACGAGGAGAAGGGCACCACCACGCTCAGCACCTGGGCCGCCGGCGACTACCCCGCGACCCTCCCCAACAGGGCCACCAACTCCTACGTCACCCCCGGCTCCGGACTGCTCTTCCGGCAGATCAAGGGCCGGGAGACCGGCTCCGGCGGCGTCTTCCTGGTGACCGACACGGGTCTGCGCTACGCGGTGCAGGCGAACACCGACAGCGGCCAGGACGACGCCGGGATCGGCACGGACGGCAAGAAGGACCCGCAGGAGGAGGCGCAGGAGGGCAACCGGGCGCAGATCCGGCTCGGCTACGAGAACGCCCGGCCCGTACCGGTACCCGCCGCCTGGTCCGGCTTCCTGCCGACGGGGCCGCGGCTGAGCGAGAGCGCGGCCAGGCAGCCGCAGGGTTCCTGACGACGGGGAGACACACGATGAGGACAGTCACAGCCACCGCGCGGCGCGTCCGTGCCGCGGACCGGCTCCGCCGGTGGGCGGCGCCGCCCACGGCCGCGGCGGTCGGCCTGACGGCCCTGGCCACCCTCGCCGTACCCCTGGCCTGGGCCCCGCCCGCGGCGGCCGAGGTGGGCCAGTGCACCTTCCCGGCCAAGCCCTACGAGGGCCGGCCGTGGTCACTCAAACGAGTGCTTCTGGACCAGCTCTGGGAGAAGACCAGGGGCAAGGGGGTCAAGGTCGCGGTCATCGACACCGGGGTGGACGACAACCATCCCCAGCTGAAGGACGCGGTCGACGCCAAGTCGGGCCGGCGGACCCTGCCGGACCCCAAGAAGGACAAGTACGGCAACAAGCCCAAGCCGCTGGCGAAGAACGGCACGGAGGACGTCGTCGGCCACGGCACCAAGGTCGCCGGCATCATCGCCGCGCGTCCGGCGGACGACACCGGCTTCGTCGGCATCGCGCCGGAGGCCACCGTCATCCCGATCCAGCAGAACGACGCCGAGGGCAACGGCGACACGGGGACCATGGCCGAGTCCATCAACTACGCGGTGGAAGCCGGGGCGAAGGTCATCAACATCTCCCAGGACACCGCCAAGGCCCTTGAGCCCGACTCCGCGCTGGAGAGGGCGGTCGACGCGGCGGTGGCGGCCGGAGTCGTCATCGTGGCCTCGGCGGGCAACGACGGCCTCGGCGGCAACGTCAAGGAGACCTACCCGGCCTCGTACGAGAACGTCATCGCCGTCGCGTCCTCCGACCGCAACAACGAACGGGCTCCCTTCTCCCAGTCCGGGGACTTCGTGGACATCGCCGCCCCGGGCGTCGACATGATCTCCACCGTCCCCGGCGGCGGCCACTGCGCCGACAACGGCACCAGCTTCTCGGCTCCGTACGTCGCGGGCGTCGCGGCGCTGCTGGTGGCCGAGCACCCGGACTGGAAACCGCACCATGTCGCCGCCCAGCTCATGCAGACGGCGGAGCGCTCCATCTCCGGGCACGACCGCCATGTGGGCTGGGGGGTCATCGACCCCGTCCGCGCGCTCACCGAGGACGACCGGCGGATCGACGAGCCGGTGGCGGAGAACATCGACCGGGGCGAGCCGCCCACCCCGGCGGAACTCCACCTCGGCGAGACGCCCCAGGAGCGCGACGAGCGCCTGGGCACGTACACGGTGCTCGGCGGGGGCGTCCTGGTGTCGGTGATCGCGGGCGGTTCCCTGGTCCACCGGGACTGGCGCCGCCGGCGCGCACGGTGGCCGGTGCGGTGACGGGACCCGGGGTTCACCGCCCGGCCGACGGTTACAGAACCCTTACAACGGTCACCGGAACCGGACGTACCGCCCGCCCGGGGCCGCGCCACGGCGGCCGGCCCGGCGGGCTGGTGCACTCCTGTTGCGGAAGACGGGTTGACACGGAGATCCCGGCCGGCCCCGCGCACCGTTCCGGAGGCGTGTTCCAACCGCCCTCGGCCGAATGACAGTTGGTGTCGTCATACGCGATGGCTAGAGTGTTGACCGTGCGCGAGGGAACGTGCACACGGCCAACGGGCGGAGGGGGAACCTTATGGTGCTGCCGGCCGACTCCGGGGGACTCAAGGGCGAACTCGAATCCCTCAAGGAGTTCAAGAAGCGGGTCGACGGGATCCTCGGCGACCTGGAGAAGTCACCGGCCTCCCCGACCAAAGTCGGGCAGCAGGAGGTCAGCCGGGCCGCCTTCGGCGGGGAGTTCGCCGAGGCCGACGGCGTCTACCGCGAGTACACCCGGGTCCACACCCATCTCACCGGGCTCTCCCGGGTGCTGGGAGCCCAGATCGAGGCCATGGGCATCGCCGTCCACGGCGCGAACATCGGCTTCGGCAACCTGGAGGACGACCTGAAGCGGCGCTTCTGGCAGCTTCAGCAACAGGCGCAGCAGCACCAGCGGGAGACGGAAGAGCAACCGACGACCAAGGGCGACACCCAGACGACCTACTGACGGGGGAGACGAGACCATGAGCGACGAGCAGCAGGAGAGACCGGACGAGCCGAACGTCGCTCCGCTGCTGGTCTTCACGGACCTGCGGCGGAACGGGATGTTCCTCCCGTTCGGCCTCGGCGGCGCGATGCGCGCCGGTGTCATGGGCTCCACGGACTTCGAGGGCAAGGACCTCGAGGAGATGCTCGACCTGGTCGAGGACGCCAGGCCCGGGGAGATCGAGAACGCCGCGAACGCGCTCTGGGACGCCGCGGGCAAGATCAAGGAAATCGGCGACGACCTCAGAACGCACATCGACAGGGTCGACTGGGAGGGCGAGTTCGGCGACAACTTCCGGGCGTGGGGGCGTGATCTCAGCAAGAACACCCTCGTCCTGGCCGACTACACCGAACAGGCGAGCATCCACCTGAAGGCCGCCGGAGCCGGTCTCGCCACGGTGCGGAGCGCCATGCCCAAGCGCGACGCGAGCGTCCTGGGTGCCCCGAAGGTGGAGGCGATCCCGGCCGAGGAGCGGGTCGAGACCAACGAGCGGTACAAGCTCGCGAAGAAGAAGGAGGAGGACCGACAGGAGGCCATCAACCAGATGAACCGCCTGGCCTCCTACTACACGGTCTCGCACGACAACATGCGGGCCTCGGAGGAGCCGAGGTTCGGCCCGATGCCGAGTGTCGGGATGCCGCCGAGAGCACCGGGTGATCCGTACGAGTCTCCTGGCAGGAGAACCGCCTCCGTTCCGGCGGAGGAGTACCGGACGGCGGAGCCCCTGCCGCAGGCCCAGGAGCGCCGAGAGAGCACCATGGTGCGGGGCACGGCACCTGAGGAGAAGCACACCGTGCTGGTCCCGGACGGTGCACCCGTCCCCGGACAGGACGTACGGACCGATCTCAACACTGTGGCCCCGGTGGCTCCGCCGGCAACCGACCCCGGGCCACGCACCCCGCTTCCCGCCACCGGCGGAGGCGGTACCGGACCCGGTCCGATCGCTCCTCTTCCGCCCGCGCACAACGGTCCGCTGAGCAGCAGCCGGTCGGGCGGAGGCGGAGGCCCCAGGAACGCGGGCCCGTACCAGGGAGTCCGTGGCGGTACGCAGGGGCCGTCGGGAGGTACGTCCAACATCCCGCCGGGGAAGGGTAACGGCCTGGCACGCCCCGTCACGGGCGCGGGACCGATCAGCGGTGCTCCTCACGCCTCACAGCCACCGGTCGGCCGTCCGGGCACCGGCGTCTTCGGTGGTACCTCGCAACCCCAGCGCGGTGGGTCCGGTAGCCCTCACATCCCGCGTGGAACCGTGGTCGGAGCGGAACACGGGACGACGGGTCGGCCTCCGGTGGGCGGTGCCACGGGGGCGTCCGCGATCGGTGCGGGAAACAACGGGCCCGGTCGCAGACAGACTGCATCGGCGCCTGGCGGCGTTGTCGGCACCCCCCGGCACACTCCCGCGCAGGGGGGCGCGGCCCGCCCGTTCACACCCGGTGGCACCGGCCTCGCCCGAAGCGGCGCGGCGGACGGCGGCCGGAGCCCGATGGGTGTGCCGCCGCGTGCCGGGAGGCCGTCCAGCTCTCAGGAAGAATCCGGAAACGAAGCCCGGCGCCCCGACTATCTGACCGAAGACGAAGAGACATGGACGGCGGGGAGGAACAACACAGTTCCCCCCGTGGTCGACTGATTCCCACGAGAGAGCGACGATGACGGCAGGACTCAACCTCGAAGAGAGCGGGGCGCCGCCGCGGCGTACGACGTGGCGACGCCTGCTTTCGGCGCTGGCGGTGGCCGGTGTGTGGGCCGCCTGTCTGGTGGGACCGGTACCGGCGGCCCAGGCGGATGACGTTCGTTCGCAACTGTGGCATCTGGATGCCATGCAGGCCGAGAAAATGTGGGAGGTCAGCACAGGGGCGGGCATCACGATCGCGGTCGTCGACAGTGGTGTCGATCCCACCACGGACTCCCTGCAAGGTCAGGTCCTGCCGGGCATAGATGCTTCCGGGGCTCCTGGAGAGGCTTCCGACGACTACACGGGCCATGGCACAACCATGGCCGAGTACATCGTGGGGACTGGAAAGAACGGTGGGGTCCAGGGACTTGCTCCTGGGGCGAAGGTGCTCCCCGTCCGAGGGAGCATCGAGGGGCTGAAGGACGCGGAGAAATGGGCTCCGACGAGCAAGGCCCTCTGGGCCGCCGCACGGAGTGATGCGCAGATCATCAACCTTTCCGTCGGTGGGCCTCCTGCCGCGGGTGAGGAAGACGCGATCAGACATGCGATATCCCGGGGGAAACTCGTCTTTGCGGCCGCAGGGAACGAAAGGCAGGAACACAATCTGGTCAGTTACCCGGCCGCTTACCCGGGCGTCGTCGCAGTCGCCGCGAGCGGGAAGGACGGAGAAGTCGCGAAGTTTTCTCAGAAGGGTGACTACATCGACCTGGCCGCTCCCGGAGTCGACCTCCCCAAATGGTGCGACGAGAAAATGCAGTCGTACTGCCCGAACGGCGGAGGCACCAGCACCGCCACCGCCATCGCCTCCGCCTCCGCGGCCCTGATCTGGTCGAAGCACCCCGACTGGACGGCCAACCAGGTCCTCCGCGTCCTGGTCGACACTGCGGGCCGTAAGGAGAAAAGCGAGGTGCGCAGCAGGTACATCGGCTATGGTGCCGTCCGGCCGCGCATCCACCTCCTCGAGGGCGAGGGCGACCCGGGAGACCCGGACAAGAACCCGATCGAGACGGTGGAACTGGACGCGTCGCCGCCCGCGTCCCCCTCCCCGGAGGGGGACGGCTCGGAAGACGCGAAAAGCGGTGACAAGGCCGGGGCCGACCGGGTAGAAAAGGCGAGTTCCGAGGCGGCGGCCGAAGAGAGCGACAACGATCTGTGGATCTACCTGGGAGCGGGTGCCGCGGCGGCCGTGGTGGCGGCCGGTGCCTTTGTTCTCGTGCGGAGAACGCGCCGCACATAACGGGTGGCGCGTTCGGCGTGCGCCCGGCACAGACCGGTCCGTGAAAAGCAGCAACTCATATCCAACAAGGAGAGAACGGTATGTCCGGAGAAGGCGGCAGCGGCGGAAACTTCCAGTCAGATGACGCTCAGCTCCAGCAGTTGATCTCTGAAGTGCAGTCGATGCAGTCCACGCTGAAGACCAAGATCGCCAACCTGAACGCCGTGGTGGACACGATCGAGGGGGCCTGGAAGGGCGAGGCGCACCGGTCCTACGACACCCTCCAGCGTCAGGCCAACGACTTCGCGCGGGCCCTGGACGGCAAGCTCCAGATGATGGAGGAGGCGCTCCGGGCGAGCAAGGACGGCTTCACCGCGAACGAGATCGACCAGATGGAGAGCTTCAACCAGATCGCCAAGGCAAGCCCGATCAGCGACTTCACGGGCGTGGGCGTCACCCCGACCGCCAAGTAACGACCACACGGAAGAAGGGAAGGGGAGACATGACCATCAAGATCACGTATGCGACCGTCCACGCCGCCGCGGAGGACATCAGGGGGGTCGCCACCACCCTGGAGAGCCAGCTGAACGCGCTGGAGGGCAAGGTCAAGGCCACGGTGGACACCTGGGACGGTGAGGCCAAGGCGGCCTTCTACGCCAAGCACCGGGGCTGGAGCGACAACGTCACCGGTCTGCGCGACACGCTCATCAAGATCTCCCAGGGACTGGAGGGCGCGGCCTCCGGCTACAAGCGCACGGACAACAAGGCGGCGCAGCAGTTCCAGTTCTGAGTCCCCGGACTCCCCGGGAGTGAACTCCCACCGAACGCGTCAGACGGGCGCCCGGCCCACCGGCCGGGCGCCCGCCCGTTTCTGTGCTCCTGCGGCGCCGGGGCCCTCAGGACCTGAGGTCGAACTCCCCGTCGCGCACACCGAGTACGAAGGCCCGCCACTCCGCGGCGGTGTAGCGCAGCACGGTGTCCGGGTCCTTGGAGTTGCGCATGGCCACGGCTCCGCCCGGCAGGTGGGCGATCTCCACCCGCTCGTCCTCCGGGCCGCCGGGCGCGCTCTCCCACACGGCGCCGGAGATGTCCATGGCGTAGAGCTCGTCCTTCTCCTGCTGAGTCCCCATCAGCGATTCTCCCCTTCGTGGCCGGCGGCGGAGGCGTTCCCGCGCCGCACGGTGTCTGTGCGGCTCCGTGTCTGCCGAGGTCTCAAGATAACAGTCCGTCGCGGTTCGGATGCCCGTCGTACAACACCGGGGCCTCGACGGCGGGACCGGCCCGGAGCGGCGCGCACCCGAGCCGCTCCGCGCACGCGTTCCGTGAGATCCCCACCGAGGACGGACCGAAGGAGCGTCAGGGAATGAAAGCCGAAATGGGGCTCTTGCCGGCACCGCCGCGGGGCGCAGGACCGGAGTCCGGTGACCTGTCGGCGGTGGGGGAGAGCGACGGGAACTCGATGCTGTCGGCGATCTCCGACAGTCTGCGGACGTACCAGGGAAGGTCCGGCAGGGACGGAGTGGTGAGGCTGAGGACCAGGAGCCGCGACACCATGGGCAACGGACAGTAGACATCGGCCCGGGCGAACACGAGGGGGGGACACGGAGGCGGTGGAGGGCGGAGCAGCCGTGCTGACCGCGTCGCCGCCGGGAGTGACCTCGAAGCCGGAGAGGACGAGTACGGCCGGGTCACACGCGGCTTCGACCCGGTGCACGTCCTGGTGTTCGTCGACGGAGAGCGCCTCCAGCAGCGCCCGTGCCGCCAGATCCGCGTCGTTGCCCGCCATGGGCTCGCAGCGCACCGTCAGCGAGGCGGTGCTGACCCGGTCGTCCTCGGTGCCCAGCAGGCAGACACCCGTGTAGGCGGCGCCGTCCTCGGCTGCCGCGACGGCGGCATCGCGATACCAGGCGAGGAGCTGCTCCCGCTGTTCGTCCGTCCCGCCGGGCCAGATGTCGTCCGCGAGCCGCACGAGACACTCCTCGCGCTCCTCGTCGGTGTGCTCCACACCGAGGGAGCGGAACTCCTCCGGCGCTGTCCGGAAGAAGTCCGGTCCGTCTGCTTCCACAGGTCCACCCGGGGTGGATGTGGCGGGAGACGCGAAGAAATCATCCTCGGGCATAGGGGGAACCGATTTCTGATCGTATGGCTTCAGGGGATCTGCATGCATGTGATGTCGCTGCCCGATGGTCCTTCTCCAGGAAGGGAGCGGCAGACAGCCTGGAGGTGGCAGGACTCCCAGTGCCGGAGCGCCAAGTCCGAGTTGGTTCGGAGCGGCGAATGAGAAAGACCTTGATATGAACTGTGCAATCATGCAGGGTTGTGCGTTTCCCAGTGTACGACACTTTGTGCGTATCCCAGGCGAATATCGATTCTCTTGGTTCGCATTTTGTAATTTTTGGCGACGCCATGGTACTTCAGGGGTGTGAGAATGAGGGGAAAAGTGCCACTTTTTTCCAAGCTGTCCGGGAAGGCGGTGAGAAAACCCAATCGCCGGACCCGCTGGCCAGCCATGCTAGGTTGATGATGAGCCAAAAAGGTGACAGTAGGACAAAGAGCAGCCAAGCAGGGACGGTGCCACCGTGCCCCGTAAAGGTTTCACCGTCGACTGATTCTGCCTGCCACGCCGGCCGCCACCTTCTGCCTCGAGGTGGCTTGGCGAGGTAACCGAACTCCTCGAACGACGGAGTCAGTACCAGTAGCCTTCTCTCGTCGGAGCCTTTGCCGGGTCGGCGAGCCACGACGCAGAGCGGCTCTTCACACTCCATGTCCTCGTAGATGGTGAAGCGCGGTCGGAGACCGGTGGGAGGCTCGCCCGCATGTGAGGGAAATCCACGAACAACATAGAGAGGGGCGATGCCCCGCCGAGCCGGCGTAATGACATATCGGGGCCTGTAGCGTACCCCCTTGTCCTCGACCCGGGAAGCCGCTCGAACTTTGAATGTCGTGGTTTTCGTGACGATGTGTCGACCGCCTGGAATCTGACTGCATCGGGGAGTTAATGGAGAATCACTGCTTGCCTGCTGCTGGTGTGTCGCTTCCCGTGAACATGTTGTACATGCCAATGGCGATGCCTGGTGCCTGCTGGGTAATCTGCGGGCCTCGTGACCACCAGGAGTTGGGATCCAGCGTCCCGTCTGCGCGGATGGCATCTCCCAGGGAGTCCTTGAATCGCTGTGGTGCGACTTTCTCGACCACCCAACTCATCGCCCGCTCCTTACCGCTGGATCCGACAGTGTCCAGCACATGACTGTCCCAGGCCAGCTTCATTCGGTCACCGAAGCCCATGTCTCTGGTGCTGAACTGCTTGCTCCCCGGCGCCAAGGACTGTCCGAACATGCCCTTCTCCAGTTTCGTGGATCCGAAGCCGGCGCCGCGCAGACCCCGGATCTTGTTCACCCTGTCGATTGATGCGACCGTCTGGCCGTCCACTTTGTGGAGTTTCATCGGGACCCTGACGCCGCGAGCGGCCACCACGCCCACCTTGCCGATGGGGATGACGCCCAGGCCGTCGCCAATCAGGTCCATCGCGCTCACATCGGCTCCGCCGATCTTCGCGGCACCGTGCGAGACGAAGGCGGCTGCGGAGACGCCGGCGCTCGCCAGCGCCAGACCGCCGGACAGCGGCGGGCACCAGACCGTGGCCAGCGCCAGGACACCCAGCACCGTGGAGGCGATGCCCAGCCAGTCGCCGATCTCCTTGAGCAGGTCGGCGTGTTCCGCGCACCACTCCTGGATCCTGCTGCCGAGCTTCTTGAAGGCGTCGGCGATGCCTTCGAAGAAACCGGTGTCCGGAGCCTTGTCGTTGGCCTTCCTGAGCCGGGAGGCAACCGTCCGTGCGTGGTCCTGGTGCTCCTCCAGGAGGTCCCGGGCCTTCTTGATGACGGCTTCCAGTTCGTCCCGGGCCGTGTCGATCTTCCCGGCGGCGGTGTCCAGTGCCCGGCCCGCCCTGCGAAGCCGGTCCGCGGCGGCGTCGTACTGGGCCTGGGCGCTGTCCAGGGCGGCCCGGTCGGCGAAGACACGCCCCGCGTGGCCCAGCGCAGGATCGGCCGCCGCGGTGTCGTACGC
Source organism: Streptomyces carminius (assembly GCF_002794255.1). Taxonomy (GTDB): domain Bacteria; phylum Actinomycetota; class Actinomycetes; order Streptomycetales; family Streptomycetaceae; genus Streptomyces; species Streptomyces carminius. The sequence continues at coordinate 18,381 of NZ_PGGW01000017.1, read as the reverse complement.
GGTGGTGGCCTTGGCGTGTTCGGACTCGGCGGCCGTCTTCCTGACCTTGGCGTCCTTGGCCTGCTCCTCGTAGTCGCGGGCCTTGTCCTGGTACTTCGCGAGCTGGGTGCGCCAGCCCCTCAGCTGTTTCTCGGCGGTGCTCAGCGCGTCATGGCTGTCGTCGAGGTACCTGGGCAGCTCGCCGACCTTCCCGGGCGAAGGCGGTGGCGGCCTCGCCCTCCCAGGCCGTGCGCCCCGGCGCTCCGCTCCTGCCGATCTCCGTCAGGACGTCGTGCGCCTTCTTCAGCCCGCCGGCGGTTCTCGACAGCTTTTCCGCCAGATCGTCGATACTGCTCAGCCTGCCCGGGGCCGGGTCGAAGCCGATGGTCGGGTAGTCGTCGCTCACGGGCGTTCCTCCGCTGGGCGCTTCGCGGGACGGGAGGAGTCGGGGGTGGCCTTCTCGAAGGCATCCCGGATGGCCTGTTCGGTCGCCTCGTAGTTATTCCTGGTCGATCTGAGCATCTTCTCGATCGCGTCCGTGCCGTCGGCGATCTTGCCGATGGCGTCGTCCCAGCTGTCGTGAATCTCCTCGCACGCGTTGTCCAGAGCCTGGCTTCCCGTGCTCTTCGGGCCGATGTCCCGAAGGGCGTCCAGCGCCTTGCGCATCTGATCCCGGCTGGTGTTCAGCTGCTTCAGGAGCCGGTCCAGCTCCTGCTGTTCGACGTGCAGACGACCGCTCATATCTCCGATCTCCTGGAAGGCGGGGCACCGGGGGTGGTCGCGCCGGTGCCGGACACGACCACCCCCGGCGGGTGTCAGCGCGCCGGCAGCCAGCCCACCTGCACCAGCGGCGTCCCCCGCCGGCGGGAGACGTAGTAGCCGCGGCCCGGCGGCATGGGCCGGGGGCGGGCGTTGCCGAGGAGATCGCCCTCGGACGGGTCGCCGGAGAGGACCACGCCCTGGGCGCCGAGCTCCTTGACGCGCTGCATGAAGGGCTCGAAGGAGCTGCGGGAGGCACCGGCGGAGTTGCGGGCGATGATGAGGCAGACGCCGATGTCGCGGGCGAAGGGCAGCAGCTCGGTGAACGTGGCGAGCGGATTGCCGCTGGAGGTGGAGACCAGCTCGTAGTCGTCCACGATCAGGAACATCTTCGGCCCGGCCCACCAGCTGCGGTCGCGCAGCTGCTGCGGGGTGACGTCCTCCGGCGGGGTGCGCTTCTCCATCAGCTCCTTCATCGCGGCCATGTGCGAGTCCATGGCGTTCGACATGGCCGCGTACACGATCAGGTGCGAGTCCGGGATGTTGCCCAGCAGGGCGCGCCGGTAGTCGGCGACGACGATGCGCGCCTCGTCGGGCGTGTAGCGCTCGGTGATCTGCTTGGCCAGCAGCCGCAGCAGGGCCGTCTTGCCGGACTCGCTCTCCCCGAAGACGAGGAAGAACGGATCGGTCTCGAAGTCGACGAAGACGGGCTGCAGGGTGCTCTCATCGATGCCGAACGCGACGCCGTGCTGCGGGTAGTCGCTGCCCTTGGGCAGCTGGTGGGCGGGGAGCTCGCGGGGCAGGAGCCGGACCTGCGGCGCCGACGGGCCGTGCCAGGCGTCGGCCACCGCGCGGTTCAGCGCGGCGGTGGCCTCGGAGAGCTCCTCGTCCGAACAGACGCCGTCGATGCGCGGCACCGCGGTCATGAAGTGCAGCTTCTCCGGGGTCTGGCCGCGGCCGGCCGTGTCCGCCGGGACGTTCGCGGCGACCTTGCGGTCGAACTCCGAGTCCATGGTGTCGCCGAGCCGCAGCTCCAGGCGGTTCATCAGCTGGTCCTTGAGCGCCGGGCGCACCTCCATGTAGCGGGCGGCGCTGATGACGACGTGGATGCCGTAGCCCAGACCGCGCGCGGCGACGGCGGTGACGGTCTCCTCCAGCATGTCGTACTCCTGCCGGAAGGCGCCCCAGCCGTCGACGACGAGGAAGACGTCGCCCCACGGCTGGTCGGTGATCTCCCCGCGGGCGCGGCGGCGCCGGTAGGTGGCGATGGAGTCGATGCCGTTCGCCCGGAAGTACTCCTCGCGCTGGGCGAGGATCCCGGCGACCTCCGCCACGGTCCGCCGGACCCGCTCCGGGTCGAGCCGGGAGGCGATCCCGCCCACGTGCGGCAGACCGGCCACGGCGGTCAGACCGCCGCCGCCGAAGTCCAGCCCGTAGAACTGGACCTCCTGCGGAGTGTGGGTGAGGGCGAAGGCGGAGACCAGGGTGCGCAGCAGGGTGGACTTGCCGGACTGCGGGCCGCCGACCACCAGCATGTGTCCCGCGGCGCCGGAGAAGTCGCGCAGCAGCGTCTCGCGCCGCTGCTCGTAGGGCTTGTCCACCAGGCCCAGCGGTACGGTCAGCCGCCCCGCGTGCGGGTAGTCGGGCTGGGTCAGACCGCGGCCGGCCACGGCCGTCAGACCGGGCAGCAGCTCGTCCAGCGGCGGTGCCTCGTCCAGCGGCGGCAGCCACACCTGGTGGGCGGCCGGGCCCTGGTTCTCCAGCCGGCGCACGACGACGTCCAGGACGGTGTCCGCCAGCGCGTCGTCGTCCGGACCGGCGGCGGGCTCCGGTTCCGGTGCGGGCCGCCGGGCGGGCTCGGCGTGCCGCACCGGCACCGGAGCGGCGGTGAACAGCACCGGCCGGCGGTCGGCGGGCAGCGGCCCGGCGGGGACACCGGACCCGGCGGTGCTCGGCCGGTAGACGCCCGAGACGTAGGCGGCCTTGAAGCGGAGCATCTCCTCGGTGCCGAACTTCAGGTAGCCCGAACCGGGCACCGACGGCAGGTGGTACGCGTCCGGCACGCCGAGCGCCGCGCGGGACTCGGAGGCGGAGAAGGTCCGCAGACCGATGCGGTACGACAGGTACGTCTCCAGACCGCGCAGCCGGCCCTCCTCCAGCCGCTGCGAGGCCAGCAGCAGGTGCACGCCCAGCGAACGGCCGATGCGGCCGATCTGGATGAACATGTCGATGAAGTCGGGCTTGGCCGTCAGCAACTCGCTGAACTCGTCGATGACCAGCACCAGCGAGGGGATCGGGACCAGCGGGGCGCCCGCCGCGCGGGCCCGCTCGTAGTCGTGGATGTTGGCGTAGTTGCCCGCGTCGCGCAGCAGCTCCTGGCGGCGGTTGAGCTCGCCGCGGATCGAGTCGCCCATGCGGTCGACCAGCGAGAGGTCGTCGGCCAGGTTGGTGATGACGGCCGCCACGTGCGGCATCTGCGACATCCCGGCGAAGGTGGCGCCGCCCTTGAAGTCCGCCAGGACGAAGTTCAGGGTCTCCGAGGTGTGGGTGACCGCCAGGCCCAGGACGAGGGTGCGCAGCAGCTCCGACTTGCCGGAGCCGGTCGCGCCGACGCACAGGCCGTGCGGGCCCATGCCGTCCTGCGCGGCCTCCTTCAGGTCCAGCATGACCGGCTGGCCGTCCTCGCCGACCCCGATCGGGACGCGCAGCCGTTCGGCCGTCGAACGCGGCCGCCAGGTGCGGCGCACGTCGACCGACGCGGCGTCACCCAGGTTCAGCAGGTCGGTGAACTCCAGGTTCGCCAGCAGTGGTTCGTCGCCGTCGCCGCCCGTCCCCATGCGCAGCGGGGCGAGCTGCCGGGCCAGTGCCTCGGCCGCCTCGGGGGACAGCGTGTCGGGCCGGCCCTCGTACACCGCGCCGTGCCCCGACTCCAGCCGCAACCGGTCAGGACGTACGACCACCGACAGGCCGCCGCGCGGGCTGCCGATCTCACCGGGCACCACCTCGACGACCGTCACGCCCTGCAACCCCTCGGCGGAGGCCAGCATCGAGCCCGGGGGCACCGTCGCGCCGCCGTCCAGCACGATCAGCACGTGCGGCTGGTCCAGCAGGGGCTGCCCGGCGGAGTTGAACCGCGAGCGGCCCTCCAGCTTCGCGCCCAGCAGCCCCTCCAGCTCCGCCACGTCACCGGTGATCAGCCGCCGGGTGCCGGCGCCGTCCGCGGTCCCGGCGGCCTGCGTGTGCGGCAGCCACTTGGCCCACTCCCAGCGCTCCTCCGCGCCGCGCCCGGTCACCACCCCGACCACCAGGTCGTCGGGGGAGTGCAGGGCCACCAGGGAGGCCGCCATCGCGCGGACGGCGCCGTGCACGGACTCCGCCTCCCCGCTCACCGTCATGTGGTAGAAGGCGCGCAGCGACACGGCCATCGGAAGGCCGTCGACGGTGCCGTGCGTCTGCAGGAACTGGTGCATCGCCCCGGCCGTCAGCGGCTCCAGCTCGTCCACCGGAGCCGTCTCGGGCGCCACCAGCGCGGTGGCGAGCCGCTGGGTGCCCAGCCCGACGCGCACGTGCACGAAGTCGTCGTCGCCGGCACGCCGTTCCCACACCCGGCCGCCCTCGGCGACCAGGGCCCACAGCTGGTCCGGCGCGGGGTGCAGGTAGAACTGGGCGTCGCGCTGCCGGTGCGCCGTCCTGCGGACCCTGCGGCGCATCTGCGCGAGGTACTTGAGGTAGTCCCGGCGCAACTGCGCCATCTCGCCCTGGGTGCCCCTGCGGAAACGCACCAGGGTGGCGATGAGCATGGCGATCGTGGAGGCGATCATCACCATGCCCATGATGCGCATGAACGGGTGGGCGTTCGGCATGAAGAAGAACACCACCGACCCGCCCATGCCGAGCATCGGCAGCAGCTGCATCAGCACGCCCTCCTGCTGCCCGCGCGGCAGTTCGGGGGGCGGCTGGAGCTGCAGATCCTCGCCGGGCACACCGGGCGGCAGAACCCGTGGCGGTCGCTTGACGACGATCTGACTCACGGCGCATCAATCCCTCGGATGGACGGGACAGTTCCTGCCGACGCCCCCGTGGCGACGGACTCCGTCCGCGGGGGGCGATCCTACTGGGAGTGCCGGAGGGCGGGGGGCGGTAGGGTGGCGCGCGACACACGCGCAGCCGGAAGAGGACCGCGCGAGTACCGCGGAAACCGCGAGAGTTGCGAGAACCGCGGAAGCCGCGGAACCGCGAGGACACAGCCGCAGGCGGAAACCGCGGCGGGTCACGGGGCCGGGAACGGCCCACGCGGCGGTCCCGGCGCGGTGTGGAACCAGTGAGCAGCACACAAGGGGGATACCGAGGTGAGTACGACCGCACCGGCTGCCGCCACCGGCTTCTGCCGGGTCACCATCGTCGCGCCCGACAGCCGTATCGACGTGGCCCTCCCCGAGGACGTCCCGGTCGCCGACCTCTACCCCGAGATCCTCCGGCTCAGCGGCCAGACTCCCGCCGAGGGGGCGCCCGTCGGCTACCACCTGGTGCGCCGCGACGGCGGCGTACTGGACAGCGCCCGCTCCTTCGCCGCCCAGCGCATCCTGGACGGCGAGGTCCTCAGCCTGCGCCCGTTCGCCGAGTCGCTGCCGCCGGCCGTCTTCGACGACGTCTCCGACGCGGTCGCCTCCGCCGTCAGCCGCGACCGCAGGATGTGGAGCGACGACCTGATGCGCGGCGCCGGGCTGGTGGGTGGCGTGGTGCTGCTGGCGCTGATGGCCTTCGTACTGTGGTTCGCCGACCCGGTCCGCCACGACATGCACGGTCTGCCGGGGATCATCGCCGCCGTGACCGGGGTGCTGCTGATCGCCTTCGCGGCCGTACGGGCCCGGGTGTACGACGACCGGACGTGCGCGGTCGCCCTCGGCCTGGCCGCCCTGCCGCACGTCATGATCGCCGGTTCCGGGCTGCTGCCCCTGGCGGAGGGGAGCGGCATCGGCAGGCTGCAGTTCCTGCTCGGCTGCGTGGCGGTCCTGGTCGCCTCCGTCGCCCTGATCGCCGCCGCGCCCGGCGGCGACGCCCCGTTCGTCGCCGCGGCCTTCGCCGCGACGGTGGGCACCCTGGCCACCTTCACCGGCATCCTGGCCGAGTTCTCCCCGGTGGAGACCGCGGCCCTGTGCGTACCGGTGGCGGTCGGCACCGTGGCCTTCCTGCCGGGCCTGTCGGCCCGTTTCGCCCGGCTGCCCATCGGCTACACCGCACCGCGCACCGGTGCCCTGCGCTACGACGAGGACCCGGACGCCGCGCCCGACACCGGTGGTCCCGTCGACGCCGACCGCATCGCCGCGCAGGCCCGCCGCGGGCACGAGACGCTGCTCGGCCTCGTCGGCGGCTGCGCGGCCGTCGTCGTCGCCGCGGCCGCCGTCCTGGGCTTCTCCGACTCGGGCTGGGGCCTGCTCCTGGCGCTGGCCGCGGGGCTGGGAACGCTGATGCGGGCACGGCTCTTCCCGTACACCGCCCAGGTCGCCTGCACTCTCGGCGCCGGTCTGGCCGCCCTCGCCCTGCTCGCCCTCGGACTGGCCCTCAACCCGCCCGCCGAGCTGCTGCAGAAGCTGCTGGCGGGGGACGACGGTGCCCTGGACCTGCGGACGATCTGGCTGTCCGCCGCCCTCGCCGCCGCGGCGGCCCTGCTCACCGCCATCGGGCTGATCGTGCCGCGGCGCGGCGTCACCCCCTTCTGGGGCCGCTTCCTGGACATCGCCGAGGGCTTCGTGCTCCTGTCGCTGGTCCCGCTGTGCCTGGCCGTACTGGACGTCTACGCCGCGGCCCGGAGCATGACCAGCAGCTGACCGGTAGTGGACCGGCAGTGGGCCGGCAGCGGGCCGGCGGTCGGCGGTGAGCGGGCCGTCGCGGGGCTGGTAGGCTGGCCGGTGGCCGTTTGCGTACGCGTTTCCGGAGCGCGGTGGCACCGCACCCCGGCCTCCCGGGGAGCCCCCAGGGGGCCGTGCCGGGACCACCACTGGAAGCAGCGCCCAGCGGACCTCGCCTCCCGAGTCGTGGAAGACCCCCTGCGCAGCGGACCAGGGGCACTCGGTGGCATCGACGAGAAGAATCAAGAGGAGTACGCGTGTCGCTCGACGCCGCTACAAAGAAGCAGATCATGGCCGAGTTCGCCACCAAGGAGGGCGACACCGGCTCCCCCGAGGTCCAGGTCGCGATGCTCTCCCGCCGCATCTCGGACCTCACCGAGCACCTGAAGACCCACAAGCACGACCACCACTCCCGCCGTGGCCTGCTGCTCCTGGTCGGCCAGCGCCGCCGCCTGCTGCAGTACCTGGCACGCAAGGACATCCAGCGCTTCCGCGCCCTGGTCGAGCGGCTGGGCATCCGCCGCGGAGCCGCGGGCGCCCGGTAGTTCCGGTGAGAGGGAGCGGTCCCGGAGACAGGGACCGCTCCCTTTGCCGTACTCGCCGGAGACCTGCCGTGCTCAACGGGAGCCGCGGCAGGCGGAAGCTTTGTAGTCTGGTTCCACAACGACATACCGACGAGGCGGAGCGCCTTCACGCCGCCGGTCCTCGGTAGTGGCCCCCGGGCACTCGCCCCGGGAGCTTCGATCGAAGACCGGCCCGTACGGGAAGACGCTCCACCACCACCGTCCCCGCCACCCGGGCAGGGACGCAGACGAGGAGATTTTCCTGGTGGAGAACGAGACCCACTACGCCGAGGCCGTCATCGACAACGGTTCCTTCGGCACCCGCACCATCCGCTTCGAGACGGGCCGGCTGGCCCGTCAGGCCGCCGGCTCCGCCGTGGCCTACCTGGACGACGACACCATGGTGCTGTCGGCCACCACCGCCTCGAAGCAGCCGAAGGACCAGCTGGACTTCTTCCCCCTGACGGTCGACGTCGAGGAGCGGATGTACGCCGCCGGCAAGATCCCCGGCTCCTTCTTCCGCCGCGAGGGCCGCCCCAGTGAGGACGCCATCCTCACCTGCCGCCTGATCGACCGGCCGCTGCGCCCGTCCTTCCGCAAGGGCCTGCGCAACGAGATCCAGATCGTCGAGACGATCATGGCGCTCAACCCCGACCACCTGTACGACGTGGTCGCGATCAACGCCGCCTCCTGCTCCACGCAGCTGGCCGGCCTGCCCTTCTCGGGCCCGATCGGCGGCACCCGCGTCGCCCTGATCCGCGGCCAGTGGGTGGCCTTCCCCACCCACAGCGAGCTGGAGGAGGCCGTCTTCGACATGGTCGTCGCCGGCCGGGTCCTGCCCGACGGCGATGTCGCGATCATGATGGTCGAGGCCGAGGCCACCGAGAAGACCGTCGAGCTGGTCGCCGGCGGAGCCGAGGCACCGACCGAGGAGGTCGTCGCCGCCGGTCTGGAGGCCGCCAAGCCCTTCATCAAGAACCTGTGCAGGGCCCAGTCCGACCTCGCCGCCAAGGCGGCCAAGCCGGTCGGCGAGTTCCCGATCTTCCTGGACTACCAGGACGACGTGTACGAGGCGCTGTCCCAGGCGGTTCGCGACGAGCTGTCCCAGGCACTCACCATCGCCGCCAAGCAGGAGCGCGAGAGCGAGCTGGACCGGGTCAAGGCGCTGGCCGCCGAAAAGCTGCTGCCGCAGTTCGAGGGCCGCGAGAAGGAGATCTCCGCCGCCTACCGCGCGCTGACGAAGTCCCTGGTGCGCGAGCGCGTCATCAAGGAGAAGAAGCGCATCGACGGCCGCGGTCTGACCGACATCCGCACCCTGGCCGCCGAGGTCGAGGCGATCCCGCGGGTGCACGGCTCGGCGCTGTTCGAGCGCGGCGAGACCCAGATCCTGGGCGTCACCACCCTCAACATGCTCCGTATGGAGCAGATGCTCGACACCCTCTCCCCGGTGACGCGCAAGCGCTACATGCACAACTACAACTTCCCGCCGTACTCCACCGGCGAGACCGGCCGCGTCGGCTCCCCCAAGCGCCGCGAGATCGGCCACGGCGCGCTGGCCGAGCGGGCGATCGTCCCGGTGCTGCCCGCGCGCGAGGAGTTCCCCTACGCCATCCGGCAGGTCTCCGAGGCGCTGGGTTCCAACGGCTCGACCTCCATGGGGTCGGTCTGCGCCTCCACCATGTCGCTGCTGAACGCCGGTGTGCCCCTCAAGGCGCCGGTCGCCGGCATCGCCATGGGCCTGATCTCCCAGGAGATCGAGGGGGAGACCCACTACGTCACCCTCACCGACATCCTCGGTGCGGAGGACGCCTTCGGCGACATGGACTTCAAGGTCGCCGGCACCCGCCAGTTCGTCACCGCCCTCCAGCTCGACACCAAGCTGGACGGCATCCCGGCCTCCGTGCTGGCCGCGGCCCTCAAGCAGGCCCGCGACGCCCGGCTGCACATCCTGGACGTGATGAGCGAGGCCATCGACGTCCCGGACGAGATGTCCCCCAACGCGCCGCGGATCATCACCGTGAAGATCCCGGTGGACAAGATCGGCGAGGTCATCGGCCCCAAGGGCAAGATGATCAACCAGATCCAGGAGGACACCGGCGCCGACATCACCATCGAGGACGACGGCACCATCTACATCGGTGCCGCCGACGGTACGTCCGCCGAGGCCGCCCGGGCCGCCGTCAACGCCATCGCCAACCCGACGATGCCCGAGGTCGGCGAGCGCTACCTGGGCACGGTCGTGAAGACCACGACCTTCGGCGCCTTCGTCTCCCTGCTGCCGGGCAAGGACGGCCTGCTGCACATCTCGCAGATCCGCAAGCTCGCCGGCGGCAAGCGCGTGGAGAACGTCGAGGACGTGCTGGGGGTCGGACAGAAGGTCCAGGTCGAGATCGCCGAGATCGACCAGCGGGGCAAGCTCTCGCTGATCCCCGTCGTGGACGAGGAAGACGGCAAGGGCGCCGACGGTGCGTCCGCCGAGGCCGCCGACGCGAAGGACGCTGCGACCAAGTGACGCGCAAGCCCCGTACGACGGCCCGCCCCACCGCCACGGTGGGGCGGGCCGTCGCCCATCACCATCCCGCCTCCCGCCCGTCCGGCCCCTCCGATCGCGCCCGGGGAGGGGCCGCGGTCCCGGCCGGGGCCGCGAGCGGCTCGGGGGCCGTACGCAGGACCGTGCTCCCCGGCGGCCTGCGGGTCGTCACCCAGTCCGTGCCGGACGTCCGCTCCGCGACCTTCGGCATCTGGGCCCGGGTCGGTTCCCGGGACGAGACACCCGCCCTGGGCGGCGCCACCCACTATCTGGAACACCTGCTGTTCAAGGGCACCAGGCGGCGCAGCGCCCTGGACATCTCCGCGGAGCTCGACGCGGTCGGCGGCGAGATGAACGCCTTCACGGCGAAGGAGTTCACCTGCTACTACGCCCGGGTCCTGGACACCGACCTGCCGCTGGCCGTCGACGTCGTCTGCGACATGCTGACCGGCTCGCTGATCCGGGCCGAGGACGTCGAGGCCGAGCGGGGGGTGGTCCTGGAGGAGATCGCCATGACCGAGGACGATCCCGGGGACTGCGTCCACGACCTGTTCGCGAAGACCATGCTCGGCGACACCCCGCTGGGCCGTCCGGTGCTGGGTACGAACGAGACGGTCGGCGCCCTCACCCGCGACCGCCTCGCCCGCTTCTACCGCCGCCACTACGACCCGACCCATCTGGTCGTCGCCGCCGCGGGCAACCTCGACCACGACGAGGTCGTACGCCAGGTGCACCGGGCCTTCGAGGAGGCCGGCGCGCTGACCCGCACCGACGCCGAGCCCATCGGCCCCCGCACCGGCGCGCGCCGGGTGCGCACCGCGGGCCGCGTCGACCTGCTGGACCGGGGCACCGAGCAGGCCCATGTGGTCCTCGGCGTGCCCGGGCTGTCCCGCACGGACGAGCGCCGCTGGGCGCTCGGGGTGCTCAGCGCGGCTCTCGGCGGCGGCATGAGCTCCCGGCTGTTCCAGGAGGTGCGGGAGAAACGCGGACTGGCCTACAGCGTGTACTCCTACACCTCCGGCTTCGCCGACTGCGGCCTGTTCGGCGTGTACGTGGGCTGCCGTCCGAACCTGGTGCACGACGTGCTGAAGATCTGCCGCGACGAGCTCGACCACGTCGCCGAGCACGGTCTGGACGACGAGGAGCTGCGGCGGGCCATAGGCCAGCTCTCCGGCTCCACGGTCCTCGGTCTGGAGGACACCGGGGCGCTGATGAACCACATCGGCAAGGGCGAGCTGTGCTGGGGGGAGCAGTTGTCGGTGGACGGCATGCTGGCGAGGATCGCCTCCGTCACCCCGGACGACGTCCGCTCGGTGGCCCGCGAGATCCTGGGACAGCGGCCCTCGCTGTCGGTCATCGGCCCGCTGACCGACAAGCAGGCCGCCCGGCTGGACGAGGCCGTCGTCTGACGCCGTCCGGCCCGGACCCGGCCGTACCCCCGTACTTCCGCACCCGTGAAGGAAACACGCACATGAGCAAGCTCCGTGTAGCAGTCCTCGGCGCCGGCGGCCGGATCGGCTCCGAGGCCGTACGCGCCGTGGCGGGCGCCGACGACCTGGAGCTCGTCGCGGCCCTGGACAAGGACGACAGCCTGGAGGCGCTGACCGGGGCGGGCGCCCAGGTCGCGGTGGACCTCACCCACCCCGACGCGGTGCTGGGCAACCTCGAGTACTGCGTCGGCCACGGCATCCACGGCGTCGTCGGCACCACCGGCTGGACCGACGAGCGCTTCGACCGGCTGCGCGGCTGGCTGGACGCCTCACCCGGCACCGGAGTGCTGGTCGCGCCGAACTTCTCCATCGGAGCGGTCCTCACCATGCGTTTCGCGCGGCAGGCGGCCCGCTTCTTCGAGTCGGTCGAGGTCGTCGAGCTGCACCACCCCGGCAAGGCCGACGCGCCGTCGGGCACCGCCACCCGCACCGCGCAGCTCATCGCCGCCGCGCGGGCCGAGGCGGGCTGCCCGGCGCAGCCGGACGCCACCACCTCCGCCCTCGACGGCGCCCGCGGCGCGAACGTGGACGGGGTGCCGGTGCACGCGGTGCGGCTGCGCGGGCTGCTCGCCCACCAGGAGGTGCTGCTCGGCGACGCCGGGGAGACCCTCACCATCCGCCACGACTCGCTGCACCACAGCTGCTTCATGCCGGGCATCCTGCTGGGCGTGCGGCGGGTGGTCGGCACCCCCGGCCTCACCGTGGGGCTGGAGCACTTCCTGGACCTGGACTGACGGGCGGGCCGACGGACATGGGCGGAAAGATCACCTACGCCTTCCTCGCCATCGCGCTGGTCGTCGTCTTCGCCGTGGTGGCCGTGCAGGGCGTGCTGCTGCTGAGGACCGGCGAGCCCGCCGGGGTGGGAATGGGCGTGGCGGCCCTCGTGCTGCCGTGTGTCGGTGCCTGGTTCCTGTGGCACAACACCCTGTTCGCCCGGAACGCGGGCCGACTGGTCAGGGAGTTGGAGGCGGAGGGCGGGCTGCCGGCGGACGACCTTCCCCGGACTCCTGGCGGGCGCGTCGACCGCGAGGCGGCGGACGCGGTCTTCGCCCGGCGCCGGAAGGAGACGGAGGAGTCGCCGGACGACTGGCGCTGCTGGTTCCGGCTGGCCGTCGCCTACCACGACGCCCGGGACACCCCGCGCGCCCGCCGGGCCATGCAGCGGGCCATCGCGCTGCACGACGGCAAACCGGTGCGTGAGACCGGGAAGACCGCCGCCTGAGCGACGGCTCGGGCAGGATCCGACCACACCCCGGCCACCCCGGCCGGGGACCGGTCGAAGGAGCCCGGGCTCAAGGGAGCCCGGGCCGGGGCGGAGGACCCGCCGGACGGGCCGGGTCCGGCCGGAGGGTCCCGAGACCCGAGAACCAATCCCGTGTTCTGCCCCCGGAACCGCCCTGATGTGCCCCCGGCGCGCCGTCGGGAAGGGAGCGTCGGGGCACCCGGCGGGTACCGCGGACCTCCGCAGGACCGGGGCGTCCCGCACCGAGGCCCCTCCCGCACCTACGGGCGGTGGTACTCCGCGGCCCAGCCCTCCACCACGTCCGCGGCCCGGTCGAAGGCCTCGGGCCGGGCCAGGAAGTCGGCGTTGTGGTCGGTGAGGACCGTGCGCAGGGCCTCACGGCCCCGCGGCTCGACGACCAGCGCCTGGCCCTGTACGGAGCGCGGCGTGCCCAGCCACTTCACCGGCTGCTGGACGGTCCGTACGACCGCCACGTCCTTCCAGTCCAGTGTCACCGTCATGAACAGACCGACCTGGCGTATCCCCTGGGTGCTGACCCACACCCCCACCCGCAGCAGGCGCAGTGCGTACGCGATCACCAGCGCGGAGACGAGCACGGACACGCCCGCCGCCGCGAGGGTGCCGGCCATGGCGATGATCAGGGTGGAGAGCAGCATGTAGGAGGCGAGAAGCAGGAGCAGGGCCGCTCCGGCGACCCGCCAGGGACCGGGCCGGTACGGACGCCGCCACCGCTCGAGTTCCTCGTGGGGCAGGGGTGCGTCCGAGGGGGCGGTGTCCGGTTCTCCGTCGGCCGTCAGAAAGTGCAGGGGCACGGGATCCTCGCTCACGGGCACGGTCGGTGGGGCCTGTGAGGCAGGAGGTTATCAGCGGCTTTCGGCGGTGGCGGGCCGGTCCTGCCCGCCCACCGGGCGGGCCCGGTGTCTCCGGGGCCGGTACCCCCGGACGCGGAGGCCCGGCACGGCCATGGAGGTGAAGGGCGCGGACTCGTCGCGGACCGTCCGGCGCGGCCCCTCGGGCGGGGTCCGACGGTGGTCCGTGCTCTCCCGCGGAGAGCACCCGGACCTCCGGCGGAGCGTCCGGCTCCGGAGTCTGCCGCGGGGGACCGCGCCCGTTTCCGCCGCCGGCGGGGTGGAAGGGGAGGCGTGCCGTGCCGGACTGGACGCCGGCCTCCCACACTCAGTCCGAATTGCGGCATTGGGAATGGTTCGTCTAGGCTCGTTCTACGGACCCGGCACTGTCTGAACCCCCGAGCGGGCAGTGTCGGGCTCCGCAACCGGCCTCCCGAGGGAGCGTCGCACCGCAGGCTGCGAGTAGCGTGGGACCCATGGCTCCGACCTCGACACCGCAGACGCCCTTCGGGCGGGTTCTGACCGCGATGGTCACGCCGTTCACCGCGGACGGCGACCTCGACCTCGACGGCGCGCAGCAGCTCGCCGCCCAGCTGGTGAACGCCGGCAACGACGGCATCGTCGTCAACGGCACCACCGGTGAGTCCCCGACCACCAGTGACGAGGAGAAAGCCCAGCTCGTACGGGCCGTGGTCGAGGCGGTCGGGGACCGTGCCCACATCGTCGCCGGAGCCGGCACCAACGACACCCGGCACAGCGTCGAGCTGGCCCGCGCGGCCGAACGGGCCGGTGCCCACGGCCTGCTGGCCGTCACGCCGTACTACAGCAAGCCCCCGCAGGAGGGCCTGTACCGGCACTTCACCGCCATCGCCGACGCCACCGGCCTGCCGGTCATGCTCTACGACATTCCCGGGCGCAGCGGTGTCCCGATCAACACGGAGACCATCGTCCGGCTGGCCGAGCACCCGCGGATCGTCGCCAACAAGGACGCCAAGGGCGACCTGGGGCGTGCCAGCTGGGCCATCGCCACCAGTGGCCTCGCCTGGTACAGCGGCGACGACATGCTCAACCTCCCGCTGCTGTCCGTCGGCGCCATCGGTTTCGTCTCGGTTGTCGGCCACGTGGTCACCCCCGAGCTGCGGGCGATGCTGGAGGCACATCTGAGTGGTGACGTCACCAAGGCGACGGAGATCCACCAGAAGCTGCTGCCGGTCTTCACCGGGATGTTCCGCACCCAGGGCGTGATCACCAGCAAGGCGGCCCTCGCCCTCCAGGGCCTGCCGGGAGGTCCGCTGCGTCTGCCGCTCGTCGAGCTGTCCCCGGAGGAGACGGAACAGCTCAGGCGCGATCTCGCGGCCGGCGGGGTACAGCTCTGAAACAGACTTCACAACTACATAAGGACCGACAACCGCAAGTGCACGACGACCGCGCGCCACGTGCCCCGTCAGGGCGCGTGGCGCGCGTGGTGAGGAGACACTTTTGAGCCACCCGCATCCCGAACTCGGCTCCCCGCCGGCGCTGCCCGAGGGGGGTCTGCGCGTCACCCCGCTGGGCGGGCTCGGCGAGATCGGCCGCAACATGACCGTCTTCGAATACGGCGGCCGGCTGCTGATCGTCGACTGCGGTGTCCTCTTCCCGGAGGAGGAGCAGCCCGGCGTCGACCTGATCCTCCCGGACTTCAGCTCCGTACGGGACCGCCTGGACGACATCGACGGCATCGTCCTGACGCACGGACACGAGGACCACATCGGCGGCGTCCCGTTCCTGCTGCGGGAGAAGCCCGACATCCCGCTGATCGGATCCAAGCTCACGCTGGCCCTGATCGAGGCCAAGCTCCAGGAGCACCGCATCAGGCCGTACACCCTGGAGGTGGCCGAGGGGCACCGCGAACGCATCGGCCCCTTCGACTGCGAGTTCGTGGCGGTCAACCACTCCATCCCGGACGCGCTCGCGGTCGCCGTCCGCACTCCCGCGGGCCTGGTCGTCCACACCGGTGACTTCAAGATGGACCAGCTTCCGCTGGACCGCCGCCTCACCGACCTGCGCGCCTTCGCGCGGCTGGGCGAGGAGGGCATCGACCTGCTGCTGGCGGACTCCACCAACGCCGAGGTGCCCGGCTTCACCCCGCACGAGCGGGACATCTCACAGGTGCTGCGCCAGGTCTTCGCGGGCGCCCGGAAACGCATCATCGTGGCCAGCTTCGCCAGTCACGTCCACCGCATCCAGCAGGTCCTCGACGCGGCCCACGAGTACGGACGGCGGGTCGCCTTCGTCGGCCGGTCGATGGTCCGCAACATGGGAATCGCCCGCGACCTGGGTTACCTCAGGGTCCCGGCCGGCCTGGTGGTGGACGTGAAGACACTGGACGACCTGCCGGACGACGAGGTGGTGCTCGTCTGCACGGGCTCGCAGGGCGAGCCGATGGCCGCGCTGTCGCGCATGGCCAACCGGGACCACCAGATCCGCATCGTCCCGGGCGACACGGTGATCCTCGCCTCCTCGCTGATCCCGGGAAACGAGAACGCGGTCTACCGGGTGATCAACGGGCTGACCCGGTGGGGCGCCGACGTCGTCCACAAGGGCAACGCCAAGGTCCATGTGTCCGGCCATGCCTCGGCCG
>NZ_PGGW01000016.1 GCF_002794255.1 Streptomyces carminius | reverse complement strand
GGTGAACTTCTTGCGCCAGGCGAGGGCGACGTAGACCAGGGCGATGAGGACGGGGACCTCGATGAGGGGGCCGACGACGCCGGACAGGGCCTGGCCGGAGGTGACGCCGAAGGTGGCGATGGCGACGGCGATGGCCAGTTCGAAGTTGTTGCCGGCGGCGGTGAAGGCCAGGGTGGTGGTGCGTTCGTAGGCCAGGCCGAGGGCCTTGCCCAGGGCGAAGGTGCCGAAGAACATCAGCGCGAAGTAGACCAGCAGGGGCAGGGCGATGCGGGCGACGTCGAGGGGCTGGGAGGTGATCGTCTTCCCCTGGAGGGCGAAGAGGATGACGATGGTGAACAGCAGGCCGTACAGCGCCCAGGGGCCGATCTTCGGCAGGAAGCGCCGCTCGTAGTTCTCCCGGCCCATCTTCTTCTCGCCGAGGTGGCGGGTGAGGAAGCCGGCCAGCAGCGGGATGCCGAGGAAGATGACGACGTTGAGGGCGATCTCCCACATGGAGATGTCCAGGGCCTCGCCGTTGCCCAGGCCGAGCCAGCCGGGGAGCAGGTCGAGGTAGAACCAGCCCAGCAGGCCGAAGGCGAGGACCTGGAAGACGGAGTTGAGGGCGACCAGGACGGCGGCGGCCTCGCGGTCGCCGCAGGCCAGGTCGTTCCAGATGATGACCATGGCGATGCAGCGGGCGAGTCCGACGATGATCAGGCCGGTGCGGTACTCGGGCAGGTCGGGCAGGAAGATCCAGGCGAGGGCGAACATCACGGCCGGGCCGATGAGCCAGTTGACGACCAGTGAGGTGACGACCAGTCTCCTGTCGCCGGTGACGGCGTCGAGGCGGTCGTAGCGGACCTTGGCCAGCACCGGGTACATCATGATCAGCAGGCCGAGCGCGATGGGCAGGGAGATCCCGCCGATCTCGACCTTGGCCAGGGCGTCGTTCAGGCCGGGGGTCATGCGTCCCAGCCCGAGGCCGACGGCCATGGCGAGCAGGATCCACACCGCCAGGAAGCGGTCCAGGGTGGAGAGCCTGGTGACGATGCCGCCGGCTTCGTCCGCCGGTCTGGTGGTCTCTTCGGCGGTGGTCATGGGCAGGGCCTCTTCGTCTCGGCGGCGCGGGTGGTCCGGGCGGTACGGGACAGCTCCTGCAGGGAGCGGCCCAGCGATTCGATGATGTCCGGGCGCAGCCGGTAGTAGGTGAACCGGCCACAGGGCTCGGTCTCCACCACACCCGCCTCGCGCAGCACCCGCAGATGGTTGGAGAGATTGGTCTGCTTGGCCCCGGTCTCGGCCACCAGATGCGTGGTGCACAGCGTCTCGGTGGCGAGCAGGGTCACGATCCGCATGCGGAGCGGGTCGGCGAGCACCCGGATCAGGTCAGTGTCGACTGACGTCATCATGCGCTGATACTCTCACATCAGCCGGGGATGATGCCACTCCCGGGAGTCGTCGTGAGGCAGGGAGTCCGTGATGTCCGACAAGCCGTCCGTGCTGTTCGTGTGCGTTCACAACGCCGGCCGCTCCCAGATGGCCGCCGCCTGGCTGACCCACCTGGCCGGCGACCGCGTGGAGGTCCGCTCGGCCGGGTCCGCCCCGGCCGAGCAGGTCAACCCCGCCGCGGTGGAGGCCATGCGCGAGGCCGGCGTCGACATGTCGGCCGAGGTGCCCAAGGTGCTGACGGTCGAGGCCGTCCAGGCGTCCGATGTCGTGATCACCATGGGGTGCGGGGACACCTGCCCGGTCTTCCCCGGCAAGCGTTACCTCGACTGGAAGCTGGAGGACCCCGCCGGGCAGGGGGTCGAGGCGGTCCGCCCGATCCGCGACGAGATCAGGACCCGTATCGAGGGCCTGATCGCCGAGATCGCCCCGGAGCCCGGCCGGTGACCGTCGTGTGCGGCCCGCCGGGACGCGGTCGCGTCCTGCCTCCGGCGTGCCCCCGGAGCGGCCGGAGCGCCGGGGAGACGTAAGGGTTCCGTCATCCTCCGAACGGCCCGCGGGTGCCGCCGGCCGCGTTGAATGGTGTGCCGGACCGAGGTACGGGCCAGGAGGAGGGGAGCGGGATGGGACGTGTGCGCCAGGCGCTGGGCAGGCCGGTGGTCGCGGGAGTGGTGGTGCTGGCCGTCGTGGCGGCCGGAGTGGGGCTGTACTGGTTCCAGCCGTGGAAGCTGTGGCAGGACGAGACCGTCCAGGAGGCCCTGCCCGTCGCCGCGGACACGGCGGCTCCACCGACGGCCTCCGCGCCGCCCGGGGACGCCTCCCCGGTGCCGTCGCCGTCCGCGCCGTCCGCGCCGTCCGCGCCGTCCGCACCGCGAGGGCCGCGGACGCTGGCGGGCGGTGATCTGATCAGCCATGAGCACACCACCTCCGGTTCCGTACGGCTGCTCCGGCTGGCGGACGGCTCCCACGTCCTGCGCCTGGAGGGTCTCGACACCAGCAACGGCCCGGACCTGTACGTCTGGCTGACCGACGCGCCGGTGAAGGAGGGCCGGGCCGGCTGGAGCGTCTTCGACGACGGGAAGTACGTCAGCCTCGGCAGGCTCAAGGGGAACAGGGGCGACCAGAACTACCCGCTGCCCGACGACGTCGATCCGGCCGGGTTCACCAGTGTGAGCATCTGGTGCGACCGCTTCGACGTCTCCTTCGGTGCGGCGGAACTGACCCGTGCCTGACGGGCGGTCGGCCACCGCCGGGTGCGCGGGTCGGGGCCCCGGCCGGCCTCCCGGAAGCGGACGAAAGGCCCGGATCCCTTGAAAGGGGCACGGTGGGCTGAAAGGTGAAATAATTCCCGGAAAGGGTGCGGTTGTTCTCCGGTATTCTCCGGAGAGGTACGCAAAGTGCCTGATCGGGTGATGTAAAGAAATCCGGCCGGCGGGTGTGTCGTGAATCACTTCCCCGTTTTCCCGGCGGGCGCCTTCCGGCGGGAAACCCCGCCTCCCGTTCCCGATTCCCCGATTTCCGGAGGGCTTTGGGCCGACCGGTGGGCCGGGCGGCCTCTCACTCACGGGAGGAGACCGGCCACGTACCGTGGCCGCCCTTTACCGGCCTGCGGTGATCGTGTGGCCCGGTGAATTTTTGGTCCCTTGTTTCCGGGAATTGGTTGTGTTTATGTTTCCTGGCCTCCGGTCCCAGGGCGGAGGCCCCACCGCCGGTACGCCGAATCCTGCCGCCCGGTCGGGGGACGGACCACAGTCGAACGCGGCAGGAGCGGGGAAACCACATATCCGCCGTACCGTGCCTTCCGCCGGTACGGCTCGGGGTGAAGCCACTCCCCGGCGCGCCTCGGCGCACCGGGAACGGCCGGGCAACTCCAGCCCGAATCCGACAGCTAACCTCGCAGGCGTAGGAGAGGACATCCCCCCATGTCTCGAGGCCGACACCGCCGTCCGCGCACACCCGTGATCTCCCGTCAGTTCTCCCGCCTCTCCGTCGTCCTCACCGCCGGTGGCGCGGGCGTGGCCGCGCCGCTGCTCACCGCGGGCAGTGCGAACGCCGCCCCCGCCGCCGTGTGGGACGAGGTCGCCGAGTGCGAGAGCGGCGGCAACTGGTCCATCAACACCGGCAACGGCTACTACGGCGGGCTGCAGTTCTCGCAGTCCAGCTGGGAGGCCGCGGGCGGCACCCGGTACGCGCCGCGCGCCGACCTGGCCGGCAAGGCGGAGCAGATCGCCGCCGCCGAGAAGCTGCTCGACATGCAGGGCCCGGGCGCCTGGCCCACCTGCGGGCCCGCGGCCGGCCTCAGCCGGGACGGCGGTACGCCGGACGCCGGATCCGCCGACCGGCAGCGCTCCGAGGTCCGCACCCAGACCGGAAAGACCCAGCAGGCCCAGCAGAGCCGGCAGGGCGGGAGAGCCGCCGCGGCCGAGCGGAAGTCCGCCGGCCCCGCCGCCTACACCGTCCTCAGCGGTGACACGCTCTACGGCATCGCCACCGGCCATGACGTCGAGGGCGGCTGGGAGGCGGTCTACGAGGCCAACCGGAAGACGGTGGGCGACGACCCGAACCGGATCTTCCCCGGCCAGCGGCTGACCCTCGACACCGACCGGTCCTCCCGGTCCGGTGCCACGCCGAGCGCCGCGCCGAAGAAGGCCGCGCCGAAGCAGGACCAGGCCCGGCCCGCCGCGCAGGCCCGGCAGTCCGCGCAGCCGCAGTCGGCGAAGGCCTACTCCGACAACCTGGACGGCTGGATCCGCGAGGCCCTGGACATCATGCGGGCCCACGGCATCCCCGGCAGCTACCAGGGCATCCACCGCAACATCATGCGGGAGTCCAGCGGCAACCCGAACGCCGTCAACAACTGGGACATCAACGCCCAGCGCGGCACCCCCTCCATCGGGCTGCTGCAGGTCATCAAGCCGACCTTCGACGCCTACCACGTGCCGGGCACCGCCAACAGCCAGTACGACCCGGTCGCCAACATCGTCGCCGCCTGCAACTACGCGGCCGACCGCTACGGGTCGATCGACAACGTCAACGGACCGTACTGACCGCACCGGCCCGTCCCGGCGGCCCCCGCCGCGTGTCCGGACCGATTCCTCTCCCGGCGGGCGGCTCCCCGCCGGGAGGGGGATCGGGTGAGGACCGCGGAGGAGCGGAGGGGAGAGTCGAGGGGAGCGGGGTCCACGAGATATCTTGATGTCGAGCAATGTTGCAGACGTGGAGCGGAGAGCACCCGGTGACTGACTCGACCATCATCTACACGCACACCGACGAGGCCCCTGCCCTGGCGACGTATTCGTTCCTGCCCGTGGTCCAGGCGTACGCCTCGAAGGCCGGGGTCACGGTGGACACCCGGGACATCTCCCTGTCCGGGCGGATCATCGCGGTCTTCCCCGAGTACCTCAGGGAGGACCAGCGGATCGGCGACGCGCTCGCCGAGCTCGGCGAACTGGCGAAGACGCCCGAGGCGAACATCATCAAGCTGCCGAACATCTCGGCCTCCATCCCGCAGCTGAAGGCGGCCGTCGCCGAGCTGCAGGAGCAGGGCTACGCGCTCCCGGACTACCCGGACGACCCGAAGACCGACGAGGAGCGCGAGATCCGCGCCCGCTACGACAAGGTCAAGGGCAGCGCCGTCAACCCGGTGCTGCGCGAGGGCAACTCCGACCGCCGCGCCCCCGCCTCGGTGAAGAACTACGCCAGGACGAACCCGCACCGCATGGGCGCCTGGACCGCCGAGTCGAAGACGAACGTCGCCACCATGGGCCAGGACGACTTCCGCTCCACCGAGAAATCCGCGGTCATCGCCCAGGACGGCTCGCTCCGCATCGAGCTGGTCGGCGACGACGGCACCACCACCGTCCTGCGCGAGTCGGTGCCGGTGCTGGCGGGCGAGGTCGTGGACGCGGCCGTCATGCGGGTGGCGGCGCTGCGCGAGTTCCTCAAGGCGCAGGTGGCCCGGGCCAAGGCCGAGGACGTGCTGTTCTCCGTGCACCTGAAGGCCACCATGATGAAGGTCTCCGACCCGATCATCTTCGGTCACGCCGTGCGCGCCTTCTTCCCGAAGACCTTCGCCGAGTACGGCGAGACGCTCAGCCGGGCCGGCCTGACCCCGAACGACGGGCTCGGCGGCATCCTCAAGGGCCTGGAGTCGCTGCCCGAGGGCGCGAGGATCAAGGAGTCCTTCGAGGCCGAGCTGGCCGAGGGCCCGGCCCTGGCGATGGTCGACTCCGATCGCGGCATCACCAACCTGCACGTCCCCAGCGACGTCATCGTCGACGCCTCCATGCCGGCCATGATCCGCACCTCCGGCCACATGTGGGGCCCGGACGGCCAGGAGCACGACACCCTCGCGGTCCTGCCCGACAGCTCCTACGCGGGCATCTACCAGGCCGTCGTCGACGACTGCCGCGCCAATGGCGCCTTCGACCCCGCGACGATGGGCTCGGTGCCCAACGTCGGGCTGATGGCGCAGAAGGCCGAGGAGTACGGCAGCCACGACAAGACCTTCGAGATCCCCGCCACCGGCACGGTGCGGGTGGTCGACCAGGCGGGCAACACGCTCCTGGAGCAGGAGGCCGGCGCCGGCGACATCTTCCGCATGTGCCAGACCAAGGACGCCCCGATCCGCGACTGGGTCAAGCTCGCCGTCACCCGCGCCCGCGCCACCGGCGACCCGGCGGTGTTCTGGCTGGACGAGACCCGCGCCCACGACGCCAAGCTGATCGAGAAGGTCCGGACATACCTGGCCGAGCACGACACCGAGGGCCTGCGGATCGAGATCATGGCCCCGGTCGACGCGATCAGGTTCTCCCTGGAGCGCATCCGCCGAGGCGAGGACACCATCTCGGTCACCGGCAACGTGCTGCGCGACTACCTGACCGACCTGTTCCCGATCCTGGAGCTGGGCACCAGCGCCAAGATGCTCTCCGTCGTCCCGCTGATGAACGGCGGCGGCCTGTTCGAGACCGGGGCCGGCGGTTCGGCGCCCAAGCACGTCCAGCAGCTCGTCAAGGAGAACTACCTGCGCTGGGACAGCCTGGGCGAGTTCCTCGCGCTGGCGGTCAGCTTCGAGCACTACGCGCAGACCACGGGCAACGCGGGCGCCCAGGTGCTCGCCGACACCCTCGACCGCGCCACCGCCACCTTCCTCAACGAGGACAAGTCGCCCAGCCGCCGCCTGGGCGGCATCGACAACCGCGGCAGCCACTTCTACCTGGCCCTGTACTGGGCGCAGGAGCTGGCGCGGCAGACCGACGACCCCCGGCTCGCCGAGGCGTTCGGGCCGCTGGCCGCGACGCTGGCCGAGAACGAGCGGACGATCGTTGACGAGCTGGTCGCGGTGCAGGGCTCGCCGGCCGACATCGGCGGCTACTACCGGCCCGACCCGGCCAGGGCCTCGGCGGTCATGCGTCCGTCGAAGACCTTCAACCAGGCCCTGGAGACGCTGGGCTGAGCCACGGGACAGGACACGGCAGGGGCCGGCACCCGAGGGTGCCGGCCCCTGCCGCCTCCCCGGCGGCCGCTCTGAGCCCGGCCGCCGGGACCGGCCGGGCTCAGAGCGGCCGGACGCCGGTGGCCTGCGGGCCCTTGGGGCCCTGCACCACCTCGAACTCCACCCGCTGGTTCTCCTCCAGGTTGCGGAAGCCGCCGCCCTCGATCTCGGAGTAGTGCACGAAGACGTCCGGTCCGTCCTCGCGGGCGATGAAGCCGAAGCCCTTGTCCGGGTTGAACCACTTCACGGTTCCCTGAGTCATCTCTCGCTCCTCACAGCGGTGGGCACGGACCCCGCACCACGCGGGTCCGGGCCGGTCCTGGACGCGGCTCCCCAGAAGACCCGGAGGAGGACGACGCGCCCGCGACGTCGTTCTTCGCGAGCCTGCGGAACGCACATACACATAAAAAATACAGCGATCCATGGCGAAACGCACTTCGGCGTTCCGCTGCCGCCGGACACGGCGAGGCGCCGGCCAGGTCGGGGGAGTCCTGGCCGGCGCCGGTCCATGGGTGCGGGCGCGGTGGCGGCGGTCGCCTTCGCGGCGGAGGGCGCTGCGGGGCTTCAGCCGAACGATCTTCCCTGCAGGCGGTGGGTGAGGCCCGGGGACACTGTCCCGCCACCGGCACCCGCGAAGGGTTCAACGGTCATCCCGTACCGGGCATTCCGTCCCTCGCGGTGCAAACAGGTGTGATCTACGTCACTGGTGTGTTTCCGGGCGGCGGCCCGCTCTCTCCGTCCCCTCGGGGAGCACGGCGCAGCGCGGCGGCGAGCTCGTCCAGGAAACCCGCGACCGGCCCCGCGGTGAGCAGACCGCTGCCCGCCCCGGCCAGCTCCGCCGCCGCCGGGGCGAGCGCGTCCCGCGCCCGCTCCGCCGCCGCCCGGTCCCCGAGGGTGACGGCGGCCCGTGCGACGAGGCACCACAGGGCCTCCAGCAACAGACCGCGCGGCGGGTCCGGGACCTCGCGCAGCGCGGCGCCGGCCGCCGCGCGGTCCCCCGCGGCCAGCAGCACCAGCGGACGAGCCCAGGGGGTGTACGGGCCGAAGCCGTCCGGCCCGTCGTCCGGCCCGTCCGGCGCGCCGCCCCGAGCGGGCAGCCCGTGCTGTACGCGCAGGCACAGCAGCGCGAGCGGCAGCAGGCCCTGCTCCAGCCCGGGCATGCCGCAGCCCGCCAAAGTGGCGGCCGCGTCCCGGTAGGCCGCCTCGGCCCGCCGCACCGTACCGCCGGTCGCGGCGAGCCGCAGCGCGCCGTACCACCGGGTGAACACCCCCACCAGCGGCAGTTCATGGCGTTCGGCCAGCCGGTCGGCGGCGGCCGCGTGGCGGTCGGCCCCGGCGAAGTCCGCCAGCGCGCAGCGCGCCTGGAGGCGGACGAGCCGGCCGAGCACCTCGTACGTCACCAGACCGTGCCGGGCGGACAGGGTGACCAGCTCGGCGCCGACCGCGTCCCGGCGCGGCGCCAGGCCGGTCCGGTGGAAGGTCTGCATGAACACCGCGTTCAGGGCGAACGCCAGCAGGGCCGGATCGTCCAGCCGGCGCGCGAGCTCCTCCGCCTGCCGGGCGGCCTGCGGGCCGCGGGCGCCCCCGGTGCCGCGCGACTCCAGGGCGATCGTGGCCAGCAGCCGGGCCCGGGCCGCCGCATGGCCCGTGGCCGGCAGGGCGGCCAGGGCGCGCTCGGCTGCCGTGACCACCCGCGCGGCCTGCTCCGGATCGTCCAGCCGGGTCCAGACCGCCGGGACGTCGTAGGCGCCGATCACCCGGGCGGTCAGTTCCGGATCGCCCAGCTCCTCGGCCGCCTCGATCGCCGCCACCCGGTGCCGGCGGGCCGCGGGCAGGCCCCCGCCCCCGGTCACCGCCAGCCCGCGCAGCAGCACCACCGCCGACTCCAGCCGGCCCCGTGACCCGGCCGGCACGGCGCGGTCGTACGCGGCCGCCGCCCGCTCCCACACCCGTTCCGCCGCGCCGCCCCGGCCGGGGTCCAGCCGGTCGGCGTGGTGGAGGATGTCCGCCTCCAGGGCGCGCAGCCCGGGACCCGGATCCACGCCCAGTTGCTCGGCCAGCAGCGTGCGGGCCCGGCGCAGGACGGCCAGCGCGTCGCCCTGGCGGCCCGACCGGTACAGGGCCAGGGCCAGCAGCCGCCAGGCGTCCTCGCGCCAGGGATGCCCGGCGGTGTGCGCGTCCAGGTCCGCCGCCGCCTCGGCCGCCAGCCCCAGGGACAGCCGGGCCTCGGCCAGCCGCTCGACGGCGTGCAGCCGCAGCCCGGTGAGGCGGGAGCGCTCCGCACGGGCCCAGGGATGGCCGGAGAGCCCGGCGTAGGCGGGGCCGCGCCACCGGTCCAGCGCCTGGCTCAGCCGGGCGGCGGCGTCCCCGGGCGGCAGCGCCGCGGCGGCGGCCACCGCCTGCTCGAAGCACCAGGCGTCCACCGTCTCCGGTGCGGCGCGCAGCGCGTACCCAGGGCCCTCGGTGACCAGCAGCCGGGCCGGGGAGCGGGGCGGCCGCTCCGGCTCCAGTGCGCGGCGCAGCGCGGCCACGAAGGTGCGCACCGCGCCCACCGCGTCGGCGGGCGGCTCCGCCCACAGATCCTCCACCAGGCGGGTGACCGGGACGACGCGGCGACGGGCGACGAGCAGCCGGGCCAGTACCGCGCGGTGCCGGGGGCCTCGCAGGGCGAGGGCGTTCCCGGTGCCCTCCTCCCAGGCCGCCACCGGCCCCAGCACGCCGAACGAGACCCGCACCGCAGGCTCCCTTCCCGGTCTTCCCGGTCTTCCCGGTCTCCGGACCCCTCCCGGCCGGTCCGCCGTTCCGGAGCATCCTCCCAGGTCACGGTAGCGCGCTCATCCGGTGCTCATCCGCGCCCGGCAGGCTGGGGCACCCGGCGGCCCCGGGCACTCCGGAGCGGCCCCGAACCACCCGAACCACTCGATCCAGCACGGAAGGGCGGACCATGTCGCCTGCCATCCCCGGTTTCGACCAGCGGCGCGTCCCCGTCGCCGACGGAGTGTCCCTCAACGCGGCCGTCGGCGGCTCGGGCACCCCGGTGGTGCTGCTGCACGGCTTTCCGCAGACGCATCTGATGTGGCGGCACGTCGCCGCCGACCTCGCGACCGGGCACACCGTGATCTGCCCCGACCTGCGCGGCTACGGGGCCAGCGACAAACCCGCCGAGACCGACGGGACCGCTTACGCCAAGCGCACCATGGCCGCCGACATCGTCGCCCTGGCCCGCGAACTGGGGCACGACCGCTTCGCGCTGGCCGGGCACGACCGCGGCGCCCTGGTGGCCTTCCGCGCCGGACTCGACCACCCCGGCCGGATCACCCACCTCGCCTGTCTCGACGTGCTCCCCACCGCGGACATGTGGGACGTCATGCACGGTGTCACCGCCGCCGTGGGCTTCCACCTCTACCTGATGGCCCAGCCCCCCGGACTGCCCGAGCGGATGATCACCGCCTGCGCGGACGGGTTCTTCGGCCACTTCCTCGACGCCTGGACCGGCGACGCGCGCGCGATCCCCGCCGAGGTGCGCGCCGCCTACCTGGACGCCTGCCGGGCCGCGGTGCCCTCGATCACGGCCGACTACCGGGCCTCCGCCGGCATCGACGTCGAACACGACCTGGCCGACCGCGCCGCCGGCCGCCGGCTGGGAATGCCGGTCACGGTGCTCCAGCAGGACTGGGGCGCCGCGCTGGGCTACGACGCCGCCGCGTTGTGGCGGGCCTGGGCACCCGATCTGGTCCACACCACCGTCACCTGCGGCCACTTCATGGCCGAGGAGGCCCCCGGCGAGGTCGCCGGAGCGCTGCGGAGACTGCTGGCCCGCTGAGGGCTCCGGGCCGCCGGGGGGGCCGGGCGACCCGGGGCGGGCGCGGCGGGCCCGGCCGGTCAGGCGGCCCGGTCCGCCGCGGTCCGCCAGGCCTGGACGACCGCGCGGCGGGCCCGCACGGTGGCGGTGACGACATCGCCGGACAGCCGCAGCGGTGCCCCGACGTGCACATGGACGTCGGGGCGCCGCAGCGGCGCGGTGACGAATCCGGCGACCTGCTTGGCCGCGGACCCGGAACTGATCCGGCGGGAGCCGGCCTGCCCGAGCGGGACGACCGCGGCGCCGGTGGCCAGTGCCAGCCGGGCCAGTCCGCTGCGGAACGGACCGGGCTCCGCCTCGGCCGCGTCCGGGCGGCGCGGCAGTCCCCCCTCGCCGTAGATCAGGACCGTCCTCCCGGCCTCCAGCGCCTCGGCGGCGTCCCGCAGTGACAGGACGGCCCGCTCGGTGCCCCGGTGCACCGGCACATGACCCCCGCGGGTCAGTATCCGGCGCAGCACCGGCACCCGCCACAGCCCGGCGGTCGCCAGGACGACCGGCTCGGTGTCCAGCCGGTGGAGGGCGGCCAGGACGACCCCGGGGTCGACGAGCGAGGTGTGGTTCGCGGCGATGATGCTGCCGGGGGCGATGTCGGCGTCCGGGTCGGTGGTGACCCGCAGACGGCCGAGTACGGGAACGACGGTACGGGCGACGGTACTGAGCACGAGAGGTCCCTCCGAGGTGTGCGGGCCCGACGGGGGGCGGCGCCCCCATCGTCGCCGCCGGACGCCCGCCGGCGCCTGAGTACCCGTACTCACCACACCGCGTCCGGATACGGGCGCGCTCAGGGCTTGCGGGCCACCGCGGCGTAGCAGGCGGCCTCGGCGTCGGTGATGTTGCCTGCTCCGTCGACGGGGTCGGGGCGCCAGCGGTGGGAGGGGACGACACCCGGTTCCAGCAGTTCCCAGCCGTCGAAGAAGCGGGTGAACTCCTCTTTGGTACGGGCCTGCGCCGGTGTTCCGGCGGCCCGGTAGGCCTCGGTGGCGCGGGTGACGCCCTCCGGGTCGAACTCGGCGGTGACATGGCTGACGGCCAGGGTGCTGCCCGCGGGCAGGGCCGCCTTGAAGTGCTCGACGATCTCGTGCGCCCGGTGCTCGCCCGGCACGAAGTGCAGGACCGCGATGAGGCTGAGCGCCACCGGCCGGTCCAGGTCGAGGGTCCCGCGCACCTCGGGCGCGGCCAGCAGGGCGGCCGGGTCGGTGACATCGGCCTGGCAGTAGGCGGTGCGTCCGGCGGGATGGCCGCGCAGGAGGGCCTGGGCGTGGGCGAGGACGATGGGGTCGTTGTCCGCGTAGACCACCCGGGCCTCCGGCGCCACCTCCTGGGCTATCTCGTGGAGGTTCGGCGAGGTGGGGATGCCGGTGCCGACGTCGAGGAACTGGCGCATGCCCGCGGTGGCCAGGCGGCGGGTGGCGCGCTGCATGAACCGCCGGTTGACGCGGGCGGCCGACAGTGCGGCGGGAAAGACCGCGACGGCCCGGCCGGCGGCCTCCCGGTCGGCGGGGAAGTTGGTGTGGCCGCCGAGGTAGTAGTCGTACATGCGGGCGGAGTGCGCCCGGTCCAGCTCCAGATCGACCTCCAGATCGACCGGACCGTCGCCGACCGTCTCGGACATACGCAGCCTGCCCTTCGTCTCGCCGTCTCGTCCCGCCGCCGTCCCGACCGGAGGTCCGGGAAGTCCGCGGTCCGCCCCAACGCACCGCGTACCGGGGGTGGTTGGGGAGGGGGACGTACTGTACCGTCCTCCTTCACCTGCCGTAACGGTAGTCACACTATTACTCTCGGCTCTTTTTTCGGAAACCGGTATGCAGCGAGCCCCGCGATCGGATTGGCTGACGGAGGAGAACCAGAACCCCGCGCGCCGGCGGCCGTCCCGCACGGCGGAGTCCGCGGTGCCCGGCCGGTACCGGACGCCCGCGACAGACGATCCCGACGGACCCCCTCACGAAGCCGGGAACAACCCGTGGTGAACACCTCTGACGACACACCCCTCGGACTGGACGACGACTGCCCGCACACCCCGGAGCCCCGCCGCCGGATGGCCCTGACCTTCGACGCCTTCCACGAACGCCACCACGGCCTCTGGCTGCGCTATGCCCGCACACAGGTGGGCCTGCGCGCCGGCGCCGAGGCGGTGGTGGACGCCACCTGCAGCCACCTGCTGCACAACTGGACCCACGCGCTGGCGCAGGAGTCGGTCTCCGCCTACGCCTGGTCGGTGCTCAAGGAGCGGATACGGGACTGGCTGGACGAGCACGGCCGGGAACCGGCCCTGGCGGAGACGGCCTCCTTCGACGCCGTCTGCCGCGGACGGCTGCTGCCCGAACTGCGGGACGAGTTCGAGGTCCTGGAGAGCGGGATGAGCCTGTACTCGGCCATCACCCGGCTTCCCGAACGGCAGCACGACGTCATCGTTCTGCGCTACGTTCTGGGCTGCACCGACGAGGAGGTGGCCGAGCACCTGGGCACGGTCCGGGCCACGGTGCGCTCGCAGGCACGGCAGGCCAAGCGGAAACTGGCGGCCAGGATGAACCTGCACGGCGGCGAGAGGGCGGGGGAGCGGTAACGTGCGCGGCACCGAAGGACACCGGACGATCGACACCCTGCTGGCGGAGGCGGAGATCCCGGGCGAGGCGCCCTCCGGCCACGGCTGCGCCGTGACCCGCGGCCACGCGGTCCCCGAGCCGCCGGCGTGGCCGCCGACGGCGGCCCGTGGATGGCGGTACCGCACCGCCCGGGAGCAGGCCGTCCACGACCTCGACCTGGCCATCGCCCTGATCGTGGGAGCGCCCGAGGCGGCGGCCGTCCTGGCGGGCCTGGCCGACCGGCGGCGCGCGGACCCCGAGGGCGCCCTGGTCTTCGCCTGTCTGCTCCATCTGACCGGTCACCGGGAGGCCGCCCAGTTCTGGTGGCAGTTCGCGGCCGGCGGCGGCAGCCGTACCGCGGCCTTCTGTCTGTGCCTGTACCACCGGAGCCTGGCGGAGTTCCGGGACGCCGACCACTGGCGCGAACAGGCCGCCCGGCTGGCGCGCACTCCCCGCCCGCTCCGTACCCCCGCCACCGGGCCCGCCCCGCGGTGCGACCTCCTCCTGCCCGACGGCATCCGCCGGGACCTCCTCAGGCAGTGCCACCGGGGGCGCCACCCGCGGCTGCCCGCCGCGGTGGAGGCCGTCCTCAACCGGCTGCGCGTCACCGGCGAGGACGAGGACTTCGGTGAGATCCCCCAACCCGCGCCCGGACTGCCCGGGGAACTGGCCAGGGCGCGACCGCGCTGAGCGCGCGGAACCGGCGGGGCCCCGCCGCGCGGGGCGCCACCACGCGAGAAAGCGCCGCCACCTAAGAAAAGTGTGCCAAACGGGCCAACGTCCGGGCATACGGCCGGGCAGGTGACCCGGCGGACGGGCGGAGCCGGAAGGAGCAGGACCGGGACGGAAGGGCGAGGAGGGGCGGGCCCCGCCGTGTGGGGGACGACGGGGCCCGCGGATCCGCGGCCGTACGGCTCGGCGCCCCGTAGGGACGCGGTGGCCTCCTCACGCGGCGGCGTGCGCCGCCGCGGGCCTACTCGCCCGAGGGCTTGCGGCCCAGGCCGCCGGCGACCAGCAGCCCGGCGATGTCCAGCGGGGCCTTCACCGGCTCGTCGGGGTGCCAGTAGGGCAGGTAGACCACGCCCGGCTCGACCATCTCCAGTCCCTCGAAGAAGCCGGCGATCTGCGCCATGCTCCGCAGTCGTCCCCGGCCGAGGGCCTGGCGCAGCACCGACTCCAGGCCGCGGGCCTCGGGCGTGGAGGAGCAGAAGTGGGTCAGCAGCAGGTAACCGCCCGGCGGCAGCCACTTCTTGTAGGTCTCCACCAGGCCGTCGGGATTCTCCTCGTCGAGGAGGTGGTGGATCACGGCGTTCATGATCAGGCCCACCGGGCGGGTGGTGTCCAGCATCCCGGCCACGTCGGGGTGGTTCAGCAGGAAGTCGGGTTCCCGGATGTCGGCGGTGACCACGACGGTGCGGTCGTCGTTCTCCAGCAGCGCCCGGCCGTGGGCGAGGACTATCGGGTCGTTGTCGACGTAGACGACCCTCGCCTCCGGGTTGATCTCCTGGGCCACCTGGTGGGTGTTCTGCGCGGTGGGCAGCCCCGAGCCGATGTCGAGGAACTGGTCGATGCCCTGACGGGCCAGATAGCGGACGGCGCGGACCAGCAGTCTGCGGTTGGTCCGCGCGCCCTCCCCGCCGTCGGGGAAGGCCTTGGCCGCCTGGTCGGCGATCTCCTGGTCCACCGGGTAGTGGTCCTTGCCGCCCAGGAAGGCGTCGTAGACCCGGGCGATACTGGGGACGGAGGTGTCGATCTCCACCGGCTCCTGTCCCGACGGACTCCGGGTCCAGCTCATGTCTTCGGCCATGCGCAGTGCTCCTCCGGCTCGTGTGAGTGAACGTCAGTATGCGGGCCGTGCACGGCCACCGGGTCCGGTTTCCGCCACCGGCGGCCGTCGGTGGCGGGGCCCCGCGGCGGGCAGGCCTGGCACCCGCCGCGGTGCCCCTCCGGGAGCGTCAGGAGAGCAGGAAATCCGCCTGTCCGGCCTTGGCGCCCCGGATGAACGCGCTGATCTCCCCGAGGGTGTAGATCAGCGCCGGACCGTCGGGATCGGTGGACTGGCGGAACGCGACCCGCCCGTCGGGAAGTTTCCTGACCTCGACGCAGTTGCCGCCGTTGCCGCCGCTCCACGGCCTCCGCCAGCCCTCGGTGCCGAGGTCGCTGGCTCGCATGCCGTTGTATATGCGGTCCATCACAGCTCCTCGCGGAAACCCCGGAGGATCTCCTTGGTACGGCGCGCGGTCGCGGCCTGGGCCGACATGCGGTCCAGCAGTTCGAGGTGGGAGGCCACCTCGTTGCGCTCGTCCAGGTACACGGCTCCGGTCAGGTACTCCACGTAGACCATGTCCGGGAGTTCGGGAAGACCGAAGCGGAACAGGACGAAGGGCCCGTAGGTGCCCGGGTGGAACCCCGAGGAGAACTCGGCGATCTGCAGGGTGACGTTCGGCCGCTCGGCGTCCGCCAGCAGCCGGTCGACCTGGGCGCGCATGACGGCCGGGGAACCGACTGGGCGGCGCAGCGCGGTCTCGTCCACCAGGATCCACAGGTGCGGGGCGTCGTGCCTGGCGAGCAGGTGCTGACGCTCCATCCGCAGCGCCACGAGCCGCTCGACCTCGCGCGGGTCGGAGCGGCCCACGGCTCCGGCGCGCAGGATGTGCCGGGCGTACTCCTCGGTCTGGAAGAGGCCGGGTACCACCTGCGGCTCGTAGGCCCGGATGACCTTCGCCGCGCTCTCCAGGCTGACGTGGACGCTGAACCAGTCCGGCAGGACGTCGCGGAACCGCTGCCACCAGCCGGGCCTGTTGGCCTCCTCGGCGAGCGCGACGAACGCCTCGGCGTCGGTCCCGGTCACTCCGTACGCTTCCAGCAGCAGCTTCACGTACGGGATCTTCAGGGCGACCTCCGCCGTCTCCATCCTGCGGACGGTGGCGGAGGTGACATGGAGGATCCGCGCTGCCTCGTCGCGCTTGAGGCCGGCCTTCTCGCGCAGGTCCTGCAGCCTTCTGCCCAGTACGAGCTGGCCCACGGTCGGGGCGGAGCGGGGCTCACTCACCTTGCTTCTCTCCTGGCCATGTCCCGCAGTGTGCCATGCCGTCCGCAGTGCGAACACCCTGCATCCGAAACTATGCACTCTTCATAGTGTCCCTTGCCAACTGCGGTGGCCCGGAAGCATAGTGATGTTGTGACAGGGTTCACTTCGCCGCGGTCCGGGGTGGTCTTCGCGCCCCGTGACTGCCGCCTTCCCCGCCCCACAGGACCGGCCGTGGCATCCGACGACACCGAACTCCCCGTCCCGGGATCCGTCGGCCTCCCGCCGTGGCGGGACGGCTTCGTCCTGCCGGCCCGCGCGGAGTCGGCGGGGGAGGCGCGCCGCCGGCTCCGCGGGCTGCTGGGCCGCCGGGGGGTGGGCGAGGGGACCCGCGACACGGCCGTGCTGGTGGTGTCGGAACTGTTCACCAACGTGGTGGTGCACACGGACAGCGAATCGGTGGCGTGCGAGGTGCGCGAGGAGCGCGCTGCGGGCGGGGGAGAGGGATCGGTGCACATCGAGGTGTGCGGCCATGGTCCGGGCAGTCCGGATCCGTGCACCCGATTACCGGAGGAGGAGCACGGCCGCGGGCTGCTCCTGGTGGAGGCCGTGAGCACCGCATGGGGAATCCGCGACGGGGGGCCCGGCCGCGGCTGGTCGGTGTGGGCCCGTCTGCCGCTGGCAGTGGAAGGGGGCCGTTGATGTACGGACAGCCGGTGGGTGCGCGACCGACGGGGGCCGCGGGAGCGGGCGTGGCGGGAGCGGGCGTGGCGGGAGCGGGCGTGGCGGAAGCAAGGAGAGGGAACGGAAGGGGCGGAGGGACCGGACGCGCGGTCCCCGCGCCGCCGCACCGCGGCGGTCCGGTGCCGTTAGCCCCCGGCGTGCCGTGCTGAGGCCGCACCGCGGCCCCGGCCTGCTGGCCAGGTTCACCCGTGGTCTGCCCGGTCTGTCCGGGCCGGGCCGCGGGGCCCGGGCGGGACAGCGCGGGGAACGTCTGCGGCTGCCGCCCGCCCTGTCCGCCCCACTCGGGTACGACGCCGTAGGGGTGAGCGCCGGTCTCGGCCTCCGGGTCAGGCGCGCCCTGCCCCGGACGGGCTGCGTCTTCACCGACGCCGAGCGGTGGTGGTGGATCGTGCCCGCGCAGGCCGACATCGGCATCGCCTGGTCGGCGGTGGCGCGCTACTCGGTCGGCGCCTTCGTCACCGGCCCCGGGGCCGGGCACCCGGGGCCGCGGCTGACCCACTGGCCCGACGACGACGTGCCGTACACCCATCCCGTCATGCTCTACATCGCGCTGTGCAGCGCCGTGGGCATCCGCCCGGACTGGGGGGACAGCAGTCCGGTGGACGTCTTTCCCGTGTCGAGCCGCTGAGCGGTCCGGCACCGCTCGTTCCGCCTGCCCCGGCTTTCCCGGTTCTCCCCCGGCTGCGATGTGCCCGGGGCGGGTAGGTTCCGTTCATGGCCGATGTCGTGGACGCAGACGAACTTCTCCGCCGTATCCGGGTCGCACGGGACTGGGCCGCCGAACAGGAGGCCGGTCCCGGCGAGGGCGGCGGACCGGGGGAACCGGCGGACGGGCGCCGTGCCGCCTTCGCGGCGGTCCGCGCGGTGCTGGACGAGATCATCAGCCCCGGGACCCACTCGGGATGAACGGGACACGCGTCCCCGGCCCGGTGCCGCCCGCCCGGCGCCCCGCGGACCCGGAGGGCCCGGCGGCGCGGTTCGGACGCCCGGGGCCCGCACGGTCCGGTGACGGCAGACGGGGGCACCCGCCCGGGCGGTGAACCGGGGGAGGCGGAACCGTCCCGAGGGGGCGGCCGTCCACGGCCGGCGCACCCCCTCTCACCGGGGCGGGCGGGACGGCGGTGGGCGGCCTACCGGGTGGCGAGCCGGTCGTACTCGGCCCGGCCGACGGGGACGACGGTGCCGTGCCGGGGGAGGCGGGCAGTTCGTGGCCGGTGGACATGGTCCAGCGGCCGGAGGCGATGCGCGCCAGCATGCGGAGCGGGCCGCCGCGGTCAACCCTTCCGAACACGAACGAGCAGAACAGTCCGGTTCCGATCAGCCCCGGTGGGGTTCACGCGCCCCGGACCGGGTGTCAGGAGGCATGCCCGCTGACACCCGGGTACAACGGCGCCGGCCGCCGATCAGAGCTTGCGGTAGCCGTACGCCTCCGCCGCGGCCGCCGCCACCGCGTCCAGGTCCGCGCCGGTGGAGGCGGTGACCACGGCCGCGACCGCGCCCTCCACGAAGGGCGCGTCCACCAGGCGGGTGCCCTCGGGCAGCTCGCCCTCCTCGGCCAGCAGGGTGCGTACCGTCAGCACCGCGCTGCCCAGATCGGCCAGCACCGCCACCCCCGCGCCCCGGTCGGCCCGGCGGACCGCCTCGGCGATCAGTTCGGAACTGGTGCCCAGCGCCCCGTCCTCGGTCCCGCCGGCGGCCTCCACCGGGAGCGCGACGACGCGGCCGGCGAGCCCGAGGGCGAGCCGGGCGACGGATTCGGCCACCTGCCTGCTGTGCGAGACCAGCACGATACCGACCGGGCCGGTGCCGCTCTCCGTGCCGCTCATGCCGCCTCCCCGGAATCCCCGGAATCCCCGGAATCCCGGGTGCGCCCGGCGTGCCCGGGAACGGTGTCCGCGGTCTCGGCGAGCGTGGCGAACAGCAGCGCGGCGGAGGTGGCGCCGGGATCCTGGTGGCCGACGCTGCGCTCGCCCAGATAGCTCGCCCGCCCCCTGCGGGCCCGCATCGGCACGGTGGCGGCGGCACCCTCCTCGGCCGCCGTACGTGCCGCCCGGAACGACCCGGCGGAGCCGTCCAGCGCCTCGACCGCCGGGTACAGCGCGTCCAGCATCGTCTTGTCGCCCCGGGCCGCCGAGCCCAGCCGGGCCACCGCGTCCACCCCCTCCCGCAGCGCGTCCCGCAACCGGAGGACGTCCACGCCCGCGGTGTCGCCCAGCGCCTTGCCCGTGCGCCGCAGCAGCGTCCCGTACAGCGGGCCGGAGGCGCCGCCGACGGTGGAGATCAGCCGCCGCCCGGCGAGGGCGAGTACGGCGCCGGGGGCGGCGGGCTTCTCCTCGTCCAGGGCGGCGAGGACGGCGGTGAAGCCGCGCCGCAGGTTGCCGCCGTGGTCGGCGTCGCCGATGGCGGAGTCCAGTTCGGTCAGCCGCCGCTCCTCCCGGGCCACGGCGGCCGCCGCCGCGGACATCCAGCGGCGGAAGAAGTCGGCGTCCAGTGCGACGGTCACCACGGTCTCCTCGCGTCGTTCCTGCCGGTGCCCGGCTCCCGGCCGGCTGTCCGGGACCGCGGCACGCCCGGATGTCCTTCCCGCCGGATCCCGCTCACATGCCCCAGCGCAGCGCGGGGGTGCGTACGGGTGCGTCCCACAGCCGCAGCAGGTCCTCGTCCGCCCGGCACAGCGTCACGGAGCAGCCGGCCATGTCGAGGGAGGTGACGTAGTTGCCGACGAGGGTGCGCGCCACGGCCACCCCGCGCTCGGCCAGTACCCGGTGCACCTCGGCGGCGAACCCGTACAGCTCCACCAGCGGAGTGCCGCCCATGCCGTTGACCAGCGCCAGGACGGGGCCGCCGGGGCGCAGGTCCGTCAGTACCGCGTCCACCGCGAAGTCGGCGATCTCCCCGGAGGTCATCATGCCCCGCCGTTCCCGTCCGGGCTCGCCGTGGATGCCCACCCCCAGCTCCAGCTCACCGGGCGGCAGGTCGAAGGTGGGGCCGCCGACGGCCGGGGTCGAGCAGGCGCTCAGCGCGACGCCGAAGCTGCGCGAGGACTCGCCGACCTGCCGGGCGACCGCCGCCACCCGCTCCAGGGGAGCGCCCTCCTCCGCCGCGGCGCCCGCCAGCTTCTCCACGAACAGCGTGGCGCCGGTGCCGCGCCGCCCGGCGGTGTGGGTGCTGTCGGTCACCGCCACGTCGTCGTCGACGAGCACCCTGGCGACCTGCACCCCCTCGTCCTCGGCCAGCTCGGCGGCCATGTCGAAGTTCAGCACGTCACCGGTGTAGTTCTTCACCACGAACAGCACGCCCCGGCCGCTGTCCACGGCCGCCGCCGCCCGTGCCATCTGGTCGGGGACGGGGGAGGTGAAGATCTCGCCGGGGCAGGCGGCGTCCAGCATCCCGGGCCCGACGAAGCCGCCGTGCAGCGGCTCGTGCCCCGAACCGCCCCCGGACACCAGGCCGACCTTGTCCGCGACGGGCGCGTCCCGCCGCACCACGATCCGGCGCTCGACGTCGACCGTCAGCTCGGGATGCGCCGCGGCCATGCCGCGCAGCGCGTCCGCCACCACGGTCTCCGGCACGTTGATCAGCATCTTCACGGGTGCCTCCAGTAAACCTAGCGGGCGGGTCGTCGGTCTGCGTTCTTGCTGGTCAGAGCATGTCTGGACAGTTTCGATCCGGGTGGTCCACAGGGGCCGGAAGCGGGTTGTGACGGTATCGATGCCGATTCAGTGCTGGCTTCTGTGAGGCTGTGTCAGGACCCTGTGACGGTTCGACGGCATGCCGACCGGAGTCCCACGAGAGGCAGTATCGGCCTTGCGGTGGTGAAGGTCACGTGAGCCGGTGTCCCGAGCGAGTCGGCGAAGGTGAGCGGCTCCTGGCGACAGGACCAGGGGACCGGGGCCCGGTCCCGGTCCCGGGCGATGAGTTCCGGCGTGGTCCCGGGTCTTCAGTTGCGTCCACCCACCGCGCGAACCTGGAGGAACCTTGAAGCTCTTGCTCACGTCAGGCGGCATCACCAACCCGAGCATCCACGCGGCGCTCGTGCGGCTCCTCGGCAAGCCGATCGCCGAGTGCCACGCCCTGTGCGTCCCGACGGCACAGTGGGGCCACCCGAAGTGCGGACCGGCATCGGTACGGGGCCTCATCGCCGGTGGTCCCGCATGGCGGCACCTGTCCGGCCTGGGCTGGGCGTCGGTCGGCGTCCTCGAGCTCACGGCGCTGCCCACCATCGGCGCGGAGCGGTGGGTGCCGTGGGTCCGGGAGGCCGACCTGCTGTTGGTGGACGGCGGTGACGCGACATACCTGTGCCACTGGATGCGGGAGTCCGGACTGGCCGGCCTGCTGCCGTCGCTGCCCGACAAGGTCTGGGTGGGAGTGAGTGCCGGAAGCATGGTGATGACGCCCCGGATCGGAACGTACTTCGTCGAGTGGCCGTCCGCGCCGGACGACCGCACCCTGGGAGTCGTCGACTTCTCGCTCTTCCCGCACCTGGACGCCTTCCCGCAGAACACCCTGGCCGACGCGGAGCGGTGGGCCGCCGACATCGGCGTCCCGGCCTACGCCATCGACGAGCAGACGGCTGTCAAGGTCGTCGATGGCTCCGTCGAGGTGGTCTCCGAAGGACAGTGGAAGAAGTTCGGGTCACAACTGCCCGGTATGCCGTGACGTCGCGTCGTCGGACGTGCCTTCGTCGGCCGGTGGCACCGGGTGAAGTCCTCGCCCACACCGCAGGCAGGCGGGGTGCCGCCGCCCCCGCCCCGGCGAGCCGCTCCGGGAGCAGGTGGGGCAACGTGACCGCGAGGCAGGCGGATCCGGAGCCACCCGGTGGCGGAGGTGGCAGTGCTCTCGGACGATGTCCGGATGCGGACGGGGCGGCCCACGGGGAACGGGGACCGCGAACGGGTCTGCGGGGACCGGACGGCGCTACGGCCGGGAAAGGCCGTCCGGACGCGTCATGTGCAGCCGCACGGTCAGGCCGGTGGCGGCGGAGCGGGTCTCGACCAGGTCGCAGAGCTGGTGCATCATCCACAGGCCGCGTCCGCCGTCGGCGGAGTCGAGCGTCGGGCGGCGGCGGCCGGCCAGCGGATCGGTGAACCGCCCGCTGTCGCGGACCTCCGCCAGGCACGAGGGCCCTTCGGCCCACAGGAGCAGGGTGCCGCGGCCGCCTCCGTGCGCGAGGGAGTTGGCGGCGGCCTCGCCGACGGCGAGGACGAAGTCGCCCCGGCGCCGGACGTCCAGGCCGGTCTCGTGGGCCAGCCGGTCGGCGTGATGGCGGACCTCGCCCAGGTCGCCGGAGACGAACGTCAGAAGCCGGGCGTCCGCGGGCGGAGGGGGAAGGGGGAGGGCGTCGCAGTCCGCGTTGACGGCCTCCGGTCCGGCGTAGTGCGGGCTGGGCCACTCCATGCCGTTCTCCCACAGGACCGGGTGGGTGCGGTGGGCCTCGGCGCACACGTCGGCGGGCAGCCCGGCCGTGTCGTAGGGGCACAGGATGGTCGCGTCACGGCCGGCGAAGGAGGCGTTGATGAGCGCCTCGTGCCGGGTGGCCTCCACCATCTCGGCCCGGGACCGCCGGGGCCAGATGGGTTCCCCGACGATCCGGACGGGGCGGCCGGTGTGCCGGTCGGCGAAGTCGCGGAGGGCGGACAGGATGCGGCCGGGGTTGCGGCCGAACTCGGTCATGTCCGCGAGGGTGATGCGACCGGAATCGGCGGCCGCCCCCAGATGCCCGCGCAGCAACCGCAGCCGTGGTCCGGGAACGGCGACGAGTACGGGTTCGTCGGCCTTCAGCGCGCTGTCGACGAAGCCGCCCACACCGGTGAGGTATTCCTGCGGGGTCCGGTAGAACAGCGCGGGGTGGACGAAAGGATCCAGGCCGTCCCGCCCGGTGGGGGAACAAGCGGTTTCGGTCACGGAGGGACCACCTCTGGTGTGGCGAGGGTATGCGGGAGAGAACCGGCCGCGGGTGTCGGTGGCCCGGTCCGGGCCGGGGGCCGACACGTCGGTGCGTCCGCCCCGGTGGCCGTACCGGCGGGGAGGGCACGCCGGAGGCACCGTCGCGATGCCGACAACGGTACGTCGGTGAACACCTCCACTCGGTCCTCGGCTCTGCTCCAGGGTGCGTGTGCCCAGGAGGAGCGCGCGCACACGGTCTTTTTGCGCCTCCCCAAGGGAACGGGAGCCGGCGGGGTTCTCCGCGGGGAGGACACGGAGGCCGGCTCCGGTGCGGGGGAAGAGCAGGGTGAATCAGCGGGAAAGCAGGGGGAAAGCAGCAAGAACAGTACAGCGGCAGTGGTCGTCCGGCTCCCCGGGGGTGTGAAGACACCTGGTCAGGACCCTGTCCCCGGCCGTTCCCGGCCCTGTCCCGGCGGTCGTGGACGATCTGTGGAAGGAAACCGTCACCGGGAGGCATCAGGCGCCGGTTTACGGGAAGGCCAGGGAGGGGCCGGAACCAGAACCGGCCCCCGAAGCGGCTCGAGTTGGGATCTTTCCGGCTTCCGGGCCGCTGCTAACATCTGCCGGACAGCAACAAAACGGGCGGTGGGTACTGGCCCGCCGACCGGTGACACCGACCGGTCCGAGCGACGGGCGCCCGGCGGTGGGGGACTCTGAGAGGGACTGTGGTGAACGCCAGCGACGCGGCCGTACGAGACCGGTTGACGACCGCCCTGCGGGAGCGCGGCGACGAGGTCGCCGACCGGTGGGTGCAGTTGCAGCAGCAACGCGCGGCCATCGGCATCGGCGAGAGTGAGCTCCGCGAGGAGGCCGACGCACTGCTGGTCCTGCTGGGCGGGGCGCTGAACAGCGACCGCGCGGTGGACAACGTGCTCGACACCCACGGCGAGCTGCGCGACGCGCTGGCGGAGCTGTCCCTGCGCAGGGAGCGCGCCGGCGCCGACCCCACCGCCACCTCCCTGGCCATCCTGGCGCTCAAGGACGCGCTGCTGGAGGCCGTGGAGCGGGACAACCAGGACCCGCGGGAGCTGTTCCCCGTCGCGCTGTCGATCAACCGGCTGCTGGACGAGGCGGCCGCGCTGTCCTTCAACGCGTACGTCGAGCGCCGCGAGGAGATCATCCAGCGGCAGAGCCGCCAGCTGCTGGAGATGTCGACCCCCGTGGTGCACCTGTGGCAGCAGATCCTGGCCGTGCCGCTGATCGGCACCCTGGACACCGCGCGCACCCAGGTGGTGATGGAGAACCTGCTCCAGTCCATTCAGACCAATGAGGCCCGGGTGGTGATCATCGACATCACCGGTGTGCCGACGGTGGACACCGCGGTCGCCCAGCACCTGATCCAGACCGTCAACGCGGTCCGGCTGATGGGCGCGGACTGCTTCATCAGCGGTATCCGGCCCTCCATCGCCCAGACCATCGCCCAGCTCGGTATCGATCTGTCCACCATCCTCACCCGGGCGACCCTCTCCGACGCCCTGGCCGCCGCGGTCGAGATGACCGACCAGGAGTCGCCGTCCGCCAAGGTACCGACGAACCGATGACCAGGCGCCGGACCATGGATGTGCCCATCGTCAGGCTCGGCGACGTACTGGTCACCGGCCTCGCCAACGAGCTCGACGACAAGACGGCGACCGTCTTCGCGGAGGAGCTGACCGAACGCATCGCCGCCGAGCGGGCGAGGGGCGTGCTCGTCGACATTTCCCGGCTGGAGATCGTCGACTCCTTCGTGGCACGCACCCTGACGGAGCTGAGCACCATGGCACGGTTGCTGGGCGCACGGGTGATCGTGGCGGGCATGCAACCGCCCGTGGCGATCACCCTCGCCGAACTCGGACTCCAGCTCACCGGAGTGGAGACCGCTCTCAACGCCGAGCAGGGGATGACCGTCCTCGGCTGGCACCACGCCCCGCGGCCCCCGGAAGGGGGGACCCGACGTGAAACCCTCGGGTGAGCGGACAGTCGACATCCCGGCGGTTCTCATGAACGGCACAGGTTCCGGCCAGGCGAGCGGTGGACGGGGCGGCAGCCCCGCCGCAGCTCCGGCCACCCACCCCGTCCGCACCGACGAGGACCTCATCACGGTCCGGCACGCGGTACGGGCGGCCACCGTGGAGGCCGGGTTCGGGCTCGTCGACCAGACCCGGGTCGTCACCGCCGCCAGCGAGCTGGCCCGCAACGCCTACATCCACGGCGGCGGGGGCACGGTGACCATCGAGTTCCCGCGGAACGCGGGCCGCCGCGGGATCCGGCTGACGGTGCGGGACGAGGGACCCGGCATTCCCGACCTGGAGCAGGCCCTGGTCGACGGCTTCACCACCGGCGCTGGGCTGGGCCACGGTCTGGGCGGCGCCCGCCGCCTGATGCACGAGTTCGAGGTGGACACCGTGCCGGGGAAGGGCACCACGATCCGGGTGACTCGATGGACCACGCAGTGAGCCGGCAGACCGCGGCCATCGAGGGGCTGACCGACGAGATCCGCATCGATCACGAGAGCGCGATCCATCTGGCGGCCACCGCCGCACGCGACTGCGCGCTGCGGTGCGAGCTGCCCGGTGCCATGCCGGACCAGGCGGCGGTCCTCGCCAGCGAGCTGGCCAGCAACCTGGTCAAGCACGCCGTCGACGGCACGGTGTACGTCCAGCGGCTTCCGTACGGCGAGGGGATGGAGATCCTCGCTGTCGACAGCGGTCCCGGCATCCGCGACCTCGACCGCTCCCTGGCCGACGGCTACACCACCACCGGCTCGCTGGGAGCGGGGCTCGGCGCGGTGCGCCGGATCGCCACCGAGTTCACCATCCGCACCCGGAGGGGGACCGGGACCCTGGTCTGCGCCCGGCTGGCGGTGTCCGGGGTGCCGCGGCCCGGGCACTGGGACGTCGGAGCCGTGCGGCTGCCCGCCCGGGGCGAGAAGCACTGCGGGGACGCCCACGCCGTCGCCGCCACCGGCGACGCGCTCACCGCGCTGGTCGTCGACGGTCTGGGACACGGCGCGTCGGCCGCGGAGGCGGCCCGCTCCGCGCTGCGCTCCTTCCGGACCGCCCCCGACCGCCCCCTGACCGAGATCATCACTTCGCTGCACCGGGCGCTGCGCCACACCCGCGGCGCGGCCGCCGGTGTGCTGCGGCTGCACTCCGACCGCGCCGAGTACTGCGGGATCGGCAACATCCGTGCCGCGCTGCTCTCGGGCGGCGGGGTGGATCACCGGCTGACCGGCCAGCCAGGCATCGTCGGCTGGAACGTCCCCACCCCGCGAACCCGCACCCTGACGCTGCGTCCCGGGACGACGATCGTCCTGCACAGCGACGGGGTGGAGTCCCACTGGGACCGCGACCCGTCCTCCTTCCTGCCGCGTCTTCCCCCGCCCCTGCTGGCCGCCGCCCTGGCCCACGGCCACCGGCGGTTCCGCGACGACGCCACCGTGCTCGCCGCCCAGGCGGCGTAGAGGCGTAGAGGTGCCATGACCGACAACGACAGACCCCACTACACACTGCCGAGCCTGCGGCAGGCGGTGCGCGGTGCCGCCCGTGCCCACCGGCTGCCGGCCGAACTGCGGGCCCGGCTGGTGATGTCCGCGGCGGACCTGGCGCGCCGGGAGATCGAGGCGGGGCGGCCCGTCCGGCTGGCCGTGTTCCCGGAGTGCCCGGAGTCCCGGAAGTGCCCGGTCTCCCCGGACGGCGGTCCGGGCGGGCGACCGCGGCAGCTCGTCGTCACCCTCGACGCCCTCGAGAAACTGGGCGCGGACCGGCACGGGGGGCCGGCGGACCTGCCCCTGCCGGCGGAGTTCACCCCGGACGGCTCGGCCGTCTGGCGGCTGCCGCTGCCCGGGGGGCACAACGCCCGCACCGCCGTCCCGTCCTCGCGGAACGGCGGCGGGCCGGAGACGGGGGAGGACCACGGGCCGTCCGAACTCCAGGCCATGGAGCAGGAACTGCGGGCGGCGCTGGCCCGGATAGACACCCTCACCGCCGAGCACCGGCAGCTCAAGCACGAGCTCGCCGAGACCAACCGGGGCACCCTCGCGCTCTACGTCCAGCTGGAGGAGCGGGACGAGCAGCTGCGCAACGCCCACGGCCAGACCCTGCGCGAGCTGGAGGACGCCCTGCGGCCGCCGCCGATCGAGGTGCCGGGACTGGAGCTGGCCGTGCACTACGCCCCGGCCGGCACCGACGCGCCCACCGGCGGAGACCTCTACGACTGGCTGCAACTGCCCGACGGCACCGTCCACATCACCGTCGTCGACGCGCTCGGCCACGGTGTGACCAGCACCCGCGGTGCCCTCAACGTCACCCACGCGGTACGGACCCTGGCCCTGGAGGGGCATCCGCTGGAGTCGATCATCGCCCGGACCGCCGAGATCCTGATGCCCTTCGACAGCGAGCTGATGTCCACCGTGCTGCTCGCCCGGATCGATCCGGGCACCGGCGACCTGTACCTGGCCAACGGCAGCCACCCGCCCGCGCTGCTGCTGCCCGCGGAGGGCGAGCCGAGATACCTGGAGGTGCGCGGGCGCGGCGTCGGCTACCCGCTGGCGGGCAGCGAGCGTCTGCTGCACACCCGTGTCGAACCCGGCGATCTGCTCGTCCTCTACACCGACGGACTCACCGAGAGCCGCCGGGACCCCCGGGAGGGGGAGAGACGGCTGGCCGAGGCGGTCCGGCGGCACGCCGACAGGCCCATCGCGGAGATCCCCGGCGCCGTCGCCGAGGACATGCACACGATCATCCTGCACCCCGACGACACGCTGGCCCTGGCGGTGCGCAGACCGCGCCGCGACTGAGGGGCGGCGAGGAGGCGGGCGGCCGTCAGGCGCCCAGCCCGGTGACCACCGCCTCCAGCCGGGCCGCCAGTTCCGTCAGTTCCCGGTCGGACGGCTCCGGCCCGTCCTGCCCCCGGGAGCCCAGCCGGGCGGTGAGCTCGTCCCGGGAGACGATCTCCACGGCCCCGCGGTAGCGGTCCGTGTCCGTCTCGGCGGCGGGAACGACCCGGGCCCGGCCCGCCAGGAGGACCAGCCGGGGGTCCGGGTCGGTGGAGCTGAGCAGCTCCCGTACGTGTTCGGCGGTGATCGTGCTCGGCACCGGTGCGCCTTCCTCTCCTGTGATCTCTGCAGGTCTCTCCGGGTCTCTCCGGGTCTCTCCGGGTCTCTCCGGGTCTCTCCGGGACGCGGCCGGTACCCCGGGCCGCGGCCCTCAGCCCCCGGCCCGCCCCACCGGCCCGTTCGCGTCCACGGTGACCCGCTCCCCTCGGGCGCAGCGCACCACGCCCGAGGGGAAGTCCGGCCGTCCGGTCTCGCGGAGGAAGTCCGACAGGGGGGACTTCATGACGCCGTAGTCGTCGTAGTGCACGGGCAGGACGTGCCCCGGACGCAGCACGGAGACCAGGTCCGCGCCCTGGAGCGCGTCCATGGTGACCAGCAGCCCGCCGGGGAGGGTGGTGCCGCCCAGGTGGACCACGGCCAGGTGGATGCCGGGGCAGCGGCGCGCGATCTCGTGGATGCCGGGGAACATCAGGGTGTCGCCCGAGATGTACAGCCGCAGCCGGACGTCCCCGCCCGCGTCGCCGAACTCCAGCAGGGAGCCC
Source organism: Streptomyces carminius (assembly GCF_002794255.1). Lineage (GTDB taxonomy): Bacteria > Actinomycetota > Actinomycetes > Streptomycetales > Streptomycetaceae > Streptomyces > Streptomyces carminius. The sequence continues at coordinate 40,929 of NZ_PGGW01000016.1, read as the reverse complement.
ATCACCGGCGGCAGCAGGAAGCGGGCGGGGCCGGGGCCGTGGCGGCCGGGCAGCGCGGTGACGCGGACCTGGCTGCCGCCGCGGAGCAGGACGTGGTCGTGCCAGACGGGCAGGCCCGTGGCCCGGCTGAACCCGTGCAGTCCCTGCAGCCGCCGGGAGGCCTGCGGAGTGGTGATGACCGGCAGCGAACGGGGCAGCCTGCGGCGGGCCACCCGGTCCCAGTGGTCACCGTGCAGATGGGACAGGATCACCGCGTCCAGGTCCGCCGGGAGCTGGTCGGCGCCCAGCGCCGGATCGGTCAGCCGTTTCGACAGCAGCCCCTTGCCCAGATAGGCGTACTGGCCGCGGTGCAGGAAGTTGGGGTCGGTCAGCAGAGTGAGGTCGCCGTAGCGGATGAGCAGGGTGGCGTTGCCGACGAAGAGGATCTCGGCGGCACCCGTGGGCGGTGCGGACGGCACGGTGGGAAGCTCCTTGTCCTCGCCGGGCACGGCCGTGGTCCGGTGCTGCCCGGTGGAGCGACGCGGTCAGCGGTCACTCCACCGGGCCCGTGTCCGGCCTTGTCCGCTCAGGGGTTCGACGGACGGCGGCCCAGGATCACACCGAGGGCGACCATGCCCACGAACAGGAGGAAGTGCAGCCAGTCGTCAGCGGTGTTCAGCGGCACGAAGTTGGCGTCGCTCTCCTCGCCCACGATCAGGCCGTAGAGCCACAGCAGTCCGTAGATCAGACCGCCGCCGATCAGGAAGGCCTTGGCCCCGGCGGCGCTGCGGGCCATCGCCAGCCCGACGACACCGAAGGCGAGGTGGACGAGGTTGTGCAGGATGGACACCTGGAAAATGCCGAGCAGTTTGGCCTCCGACTCGTGTCCCGCGAACTGCATCTCGCCGTAGTCCGTGGTGACGCCGGGGATGAACCCCAGAATTCCCACCAGCAGGAAGACCGCCGACACCACCATGGCGGCGGTGCTCACCGCCGATCGGCGTGCCATGCCCGTGGTGTTCGGACCTGTCCTGGCCATCATCATCATCTCCTGTGTGGAGGGGGTAGCGGCCGGTTCGGAGTACCCCTGTGTCCGGGTTGGAAACAGCCTGTATGCGGCCGATGGGAGGAATCGTTCAGCGGCGGCCCTCCCGGGAGCCCTGGTAGGCCGCGCGCCGCACCGTCGCGATCAGCGGCCCCGGCGCCAGCCCCGGCAGGCTGTGACCGTAGACGTCGTACCCCGGGGTGGAGTCGGGCGGTTCGGGCAGCGGCGCGCGGACCGTGAGCACCGCGAACGTCCGCCAGCGGCCCAGCGGTTCGGCGGCCCGCAGGTCGAACACCAGCGGCCGTTCGGCCAGCGTCCGCCGCAGCCCGGACGGACTGCCGGGCACCGGGCGCAGCCGACGGCGCGGGAAGGCCGCCAGCAGCATGCGGCGCCCGCCGACCCGGTAGGGCAGCAGGCCTGAGTAGGGGCCGCCCAGCGCGTTCCCGCGCGGCAGGGGGAGGTGGCGGAGCAGGGGAGGCCGGGCGCTGGTGGTCAGCAGCAGGTCGAGATGGCGTCCGGGGCCGCCCGCGTCCACCACCCGGACGGCGAGCCCGAGCCAGTCGGGCAGCGGGCCGGGCAGCCCGACGCCCCGTGACAGCCGTACCGCGCACTCGTGGCGGCCGGAGCGCTCCAGCCAGGGCACACCCCAGGCCGCGCCGTTCCCGCCCACCACTGTCAGCTCTCCCGTGCAGGTCAGTCCGCGGGGGTGGAAGGCGGGGGCGCGGCGCAGCCGGGCGAGCAGCCGGAATCCCGTCCGGGCACCGCGGGCGCGCAGGGAATCGGACATCCGGCTCTCCTCGACTCTGGTCACAGCTCCCCGGGGCCCGTCACCGGTCTCTTCCGGGCCGGCCGGTGCCCCCACCGCTCCCAGTTGCCGGACCGCCCCCGCCGAAACCCGCGCACTGTCTTCAGGGGCTCCGGGGGCCTCCCGGGGCCCGGCGTACGGCGGCACGCACCGACACGGCTCCACCGCCTTACCGCCCGGCCGGGGGAGGGCTCATACTGGGCGGGCCGGGGGGCGGCAACGGGTGAGAGGGGGGCGGCGGCGCGCGATGAAGGAGAGCACGCTGATCCAGGGCCGGTACCGGCTGCTCGAACTCGTCGGACGCGGCGGCATGGGGCAGGTGTGGCGGGCCCAGGACGAGTCGCTGGGACGGGTGGTCGCCGTCAAGTGCCTCAAGCCGCTGGGACGGGAGACCGACCCGCCCTTCATGCGGGTGCTGCGGGAGCGCTTCCGCCGTGAGGCGCGGGTCGCCGCGTCCCTCCAGCACCGCGGGGTGACCGTGGTCCACGACTTCGGCGAGCACGACGGAGTGCTCTACCTGGTGATGGAACTGCTCAGCGGGCACAACCTCAGCCAGCTCCTGGAGCGGGACGGCCACCGGCCGCTGCCCGTGCCCGACCTGTTCGACATAGCCGAGCAGGTGGCCGCCGCCCTGGCCTACACCCACGACCAGGGCATCGTGCACCGCGACCTCAAGCCCGCCAACGTGATGCGCACCGCCGACGGCACGGTGAAGATCTGCGACTTCGGCATCGCCCGGCTCGGCCACGACATCGGCTTCACCGCCAAGCTCACCGGTGGCGGCGACGCCATGGGCACCCCGCACTACATGTCGCCCGAGCAGATCGCGGGCGCCCCCCTGGACCACCGCAGCGACCTGTACTCGCTCGGCTGCGTGCTGTACGAGATCGCCACCGGTGTGCCGCCCTTCGACCTCGGCGACACCTGGGGCGTCCTCGTCGGCCACCGCGACACCCCGCCGCGACCGCCCCGCGAGCTGCGCGGCGAGCTCCCGGCCGAGCTGGAGCGGATCATCCTCGATCTGCTCGCCAAGGAGCCCGCCGACCGACCCTCGGACGCCGCCGAACTCGGCCACCGCATCGCCGCTGCGCGGCTGTCCCGGGCCCGGGCGGCCGCGCCGGCCGGGCCGCAGCCGCCCCAGGCCCACCGGGTGCCGCCGTGGGCCCGGGACATGAGCCCCGGCGGCAAGGCCGCCACCTGGTCGCTGCGCCCCGCGTTCGCCGGCTATCCGAGCGTCCTCAGCGGCCCCTGGACCGGGCCGGTCCCCACCGGCGGGGGCACGGCCCCGTCCGCCGGCGGGCGACCCGGGCCCGACCTGCCGGCCGCGCTCGCCAGCCGGCACAGCGCGGGGCTGAGCCTGGGACGGCTGGGCCGCTGGGAGGAGGCGGCCGAGGCGCACCGCGCGGTCGCCGCCGAACGCGGGCGGGTGCTGGGACCGGAGCATCCGGACACCCTGGCCAGCCGCCACGAGGTCGCGCACGCGCTGGGGCGGCTGGGCCGCTGGGAAGAGGCGCTGGACGAGGCCCGCGCGGTCGCCGCCGCCCGGCTGCGGGTGCTGGGACCGCGCCACCCCGACACGCTGACCAGCCGCAACGAGGAGGCCCACTGCCTGGAGCGGCTCGGCCGCAGCACCGAGGCGGCCGAGCTGTACCGCCTAGTGGCGGCGCCGTGCGGGCAGGGGGAGAAACCCGGCCCGGGCTCCGGCTGACGGCCTCCGCCGCCCGCGGGCCCCGCCCGCCCCGCGGCGCCCGGCCGCGCGGGACGCCGGGCGCGGTGCCCTCGCCCGGCCGGACCGCACGTGCTACCAAGGACCATGCCCGACCCGCACTCCGGCCACCCCCTCGGCGGCACCGGCCGCGACACGCCGGACGTCGTGATCGTGGGCGGCGGCCACAACGGACTGGTGGCCGCCGCCTACCTCGCCCGCGCCGGACTCGGCGTCCTGGTGCTCGAACGTCTGGACCACACCGGCGGCGCGGCCGTCTCCGCCCGGGTCTTCGCCGGAGTGGACGCCCGCCTGTCGCGCTACTCGTACCTGGTGAGCCTGCTGCCGCGGAGCATCGTGGCGGACCTGGGCCTGCGCTTCGCGGTGCGGTCCCGGCCCGTCTCCTCCTACACCCCGGTACGGCGCGGCGGCCGGGACACCGGGCTGCTGGTCACCGGTGAGGAGTCCCGCGACCGGGCGGCCTTCGCGCGGCTGACCGGATCGGAACGGGAGTACGCCGGCTGGCGGCGCTTCCACGGCATGACACGGCGCCTGGCCGAGCGGGTCTTCCCCACCCTCACCGAGCCCCTGCCGACCCGGGAGGAACTGCGGGCCAGGGTCGGCGACGAGACCGCCTGGCGCGCGGTGTTCGAGCGGCCGCTCGGCGAGGCGATCGAGGAGCACCTCGCCGACGACCTGGTCCGCGGCGTGGTGCTCACCGACGCCCTGATCGGGACCTTCGCCTCCGCCCACGATCCCTCGCTGCGCCAGAACCGCTGCTTCCTCTACCACGTGATCGGCGGCGGCACCGGCGACTGGAACGTGCCGGTGGGCGGCATGGGCGCGCTGACCGACGCCCTCGCCGGAGCCGCCCGCGCCGCGGGCGCGCGGATCGCCACCGGGCACGAGGCCGTCTCGATCGCCGCCGACGGCCGCACCGCAGAGGTCCGCTACCGCACCGCCGACACCGAGGGCACGGTCTCCGCACGCCATGTCCTGGTGAACGCCTCGCCCCGGGAGCTGGCGGTCCTGCTGGGGGAGGAACCGCCGCCGCGGGCCCGCGCCGAGGGGGCCCAGCTGAAGGTCAACATGCTGCTGCGACGGCTGCCGGCCCTGCGCGACCGCTCGGCCGACCCGCGCGAGGCGTTCGCCGGGACCTTCCACGTCGCCGAGGGCTACCGGCAACTGGAGACCGCCTACCGGCAGGCCGCCGCGGGACGGTTGCCCGCCGCCCCGCCCTCGGAGATCTACTGCCACTCCCTGACCGACCCGTCGGTCCTGGGACCGGACCTGGCCCGTACCGGGCACCACACGCTGACCCTGTTCGGGCTGCACGTCCCCGCGAGGCTGTTCGGCGGGGGCGCCGACCGCGACGAGCGGCTCCGCGAGGACCTGCTGACCGCCGCCCTCGCCCAGCTCGACGCCCAGCTGGACGAGCCGATCGCCGGCTGCCTGGCCCGCGACGCCGAGGGACGGCCCTGCGTCGAGGCACGGACCCCGGTGGACCTGGAGCGCGAGCTGCGGCTGCCCGGCGGGCACATCTTCCACGGCGACCTGGCCTTCCCCCACGCCGACCCGTACGGCGACGGCACCGCGGCCGATCCGGGCGACCCGGCAGCCCGGTGGGGGGTGGCCACCGGGCTGCCCAACGTCCTGCTGTGCGGGTCGGGTGCCGTGCGCGGCGGGGGAGTGAGCGGTGTCCCCGGGCACAACGCGGCGATGGCGGTACTCGGGAGGTGACCGGCGGTCAGTCGGCCGACGCCGTCCAGCCGTCCGCGGCGACCCGGCGCGCGTCCCGGCGGCGGGAGTCGTCGAACAGCACCCGCCCGCCGTCCTCGACCCGGATCCCGTCGACGTACGCGCCGCGCCCCACGTAACGGCCGCCGGTGGTGTACCGCCAGCGCAGCCGTACCGCCCGGCCCCGCCAGCGGGCCAGGGAGGCGTCGGCCCCGTACCAGACGCGGCCGGAGAAACCGGACAGCGTCCCGTCCGGGCGCTCCACCGGCCCGGTGCCGGACCGCGAGACGGTGAACGGCACCGGCTCCCAGCCCGCCCCGCCGTCCGCGGGCACCCGGCCGGACGCCCGGTCGGACGCCGCCTCCAGCCGGAGCGCGCCGTCGGCCGGCTCGGTGTCCCACCACACCCGGAAGCGCAGCCGGGCGTCCGCGCCGCGCGGCACCACCCCGGGCAGGGCGAGGGTGGCCGAGGCGCCGGGGGCCATCCCGGAGAACCAGGCGGTGCGCCCCGTCGCGGGCCGCACCGGAACGGCCCGGGCCAGCCGGTCGGCGGCGGCCACCCGCGGGGCGCTGCCGGAGCGCCAGGAGCGCACCGGGTGCACCGAGTTGCCCAGCAGCACCAGAAAGGTGTCGGTGGTGGGGTCCAGCACCAGGGACGTACCGGTGAAACCGGTGTGCCCGGCGGTGCGCGGGGTGGCCATGGCGCCCATGAACCAGTGCTGGTACAGCTCGAAGCCCAGCCCGTGCCCGTCGCCGGGGAAGCCGGTGTTGAAGTCGTGGAAGAGCAGCTCCACCGACTCCGGTGCCAGGACGCGGGCGGTGCCGTACGCGCCGCCGTTCAGCAGTGTCCGGCACAGCACGGCCAGGTCCCAGGCGCAGGAGAAGACCCCGGCGTGTCCCGCCACCCCGCCCAGGGCGTGGGCGTTCTCGTCGTGGACCTCGCCCCACACCATGCCGCGGTCCAGACCCGACCAGGGGGGCCGGGCGTCCTCGGTGGCGGCGATGCGCGGCCGCCAGGAGGCGGGCGGGTTGTAGCGGGTCCGGCGCAGCCCCAGCGGCCCGGTGACGTCCCGGCGCAGCAGCACGTCGAGGGGCTCGCCGGTGACCTCCTCCAGCACCAGCTGGAGGGTGATGAGGTTGAGGTCGGAGTAGCGGTAGACGCTGCCGGGCGGATCCAGTGGGGCCTCGCGCCACAGCCGCCGGAGCACCGCGTCCCGGGAGGGTTCGGCGTACAGCGGCAGCCAGGCGGTCAGCCCCGAGGTGTGGGTGAGCAGCTGCCGTACGGTGATCCCGGCCTTGCCCGCCGCGCCGAACTCCGGCAGGTAACGGGCGGCGGGCGCTTCCAGCGCCAGGGCGCCGCGCTCGATCTGCCGCACCGCCAGGATCGCGGTGAACAGCTTGGAGAGGGAGGCCAGGTCGTAGACCGTCCCGGGACGGGCGGGGATCCGCCGCGCGGCGGGGAGTTCGACACCGGTGTCGCCCGCCTCGTCGTAGGCCGCGTAGCGCACCGCGTACCCGATGGCTTCGTGGAGCGCGACGGTGGAGCCGCGCCCGGCCAGCAGCACCGCGCCCGCGTACCAGGGCCGGCCGGTGGGGGGCGCGAGGAAGGACGCGGCGTCGGCCACCAGCCCCCGCAGGTGCGGCTCCAGCAGTCCGGCCCGCCGCGCGGTGCCGCGGCGCAGCACGGGTGCCCGGTCGCCGGAGAGAGGGGCGGAGGCGGCGACGGGTGCCGTGGCGAGCACCAGGCCGCCGCCGAGCGCGAGCGTCCGGGCTCCGAACCGCCGCCGGCCGATGCCCCGGCCGGGTACGGGACCGGGTGCCGGGGCCGGTGCGGAACCGGTCATGCCGCGACCTCCTCGGGAGAGCCGGGGAACGAGAGCTGACGGAGCACCGCCCGGCGCACCGGGCGGAGGCGGGGAATCCCTTCCCGGGACTCCCGCACGTCAACCCCGGTCCGTCCCGCCTCCGCCTACCGGAGCACCACGCAGTCGCGCCGTGCCAGCGCCGCCGACAGGCGCGGCGGCACCTCGACCGGGTTCCACCGCAGATCCAGCTTCTCCAGCGCGGGCAGCTCCGCGAGCCAGTGGGGTACCTCCCGCAGCCGGTTGGCCCGCAGATCCAGGCGCCGCAGCCGGGGCAGCCCGCGCAGCGTCCCGGGCACCCGCTCCAGCGCGTTCTCCCGCAGCTCCACCTCGCGCAGCGCGGTGAGCCCGCCCAGGGAGGCCGGCAGGCCGGTCAGCGCGTTGCCCCGCAGCCACAGCTCCCGCAGCGCGGTGAGCCCGCCCAGGGATCCGGGCAGCTCCCGCAGCCCGCACCGCTGCGCCCGCAGCTCGACCAGCGAGGTCATCGAACCGAGCTCCGCCGGGAGCCGCCCCAGCGGGTTGTCGCCGACGTTCAGATACGCCAGCCGGCGCAGCCGCCCCAGTGAGCGGGGCAGCGCGGTGAGCCGGTTGTCGTGCAGGTACAGACAGCGGTCCAGCCCGGTGAGCTCCCCGAGCTCCGCAGGGAGCTCACCGAGCGCGTTGTGGCCGAGGTCGAGGGTGTGCAGCCGCCGCAGCCGTTTGATCCGCGGCGGCAGTTCGGTCAGCGCGTTGTCCGCCAGGATCAGGACCCGCAGGTCCCGACGTTCCCACACCTCCTCGGGCACCCGCTCGATCCCCGTCCGCCACAGGTTCAGCACGGGTTCCGCCACCGACTCCGCCGCCATGGCGGCCACCGTACCGGCCGTCCCGGGCGGGAGCGCCGGGTGGAGGGGGCCGCCGTACCCGCCGGAGGCGGTGGCGGCCGGCGCGGGGAGGTGGTACCGCGGGCGCGCGGACAGCCGGCCCGCGGAACCACCGGTCCCCGTACCATGGCCGCATGTCCTTTCTCCGCCGCCGCAGTGCCCCCATCCCCGCCGGACCCGACTTCGACGTGCTGGCCATGGACCCCGGGGACTGGCCGGGCAACCTCGGCGCCGGACTGCTGCCCGCGCCGGACGGGAGCTGCCAGGGGGTGTTCCTGCGGTACGACCTGTTCGGCGGACGCGGACCCGCCATGATCATCGGCAATCTGCCGGAGGGGTCCCCGGCCCGTGAACGGGCCGACGACCAGGTTCCCTTCGAGGTGGCCCAGCTGCTGGCGGCCCTGGAGAACGACGAGGAGGTCACCGTCACCGGAGCGGAGGAGAGCCCGGTGATGCTGGACGACAACCTGCTCATCGTGCGCCGGGTCATCTGCTCCGAGACCCGGATCTCCTGCGTCCAGTTCGACCGCAGCGACGGCGTGCTGGTCACCATCGCCAGCTGGGACCGGCCGATCACCGAGGACCTCTACCAGCTGCTGAAGCCGCTGCCGGCGGAGATGTTCAGGCAGTGACGGTCCGGGCGGACGGCGCCGTCACCGGCGTGCGCTCCGCACCGTGGTCCCGCGGTCCCGGCTGAGGCCGCCCGACGCCGGCCGTACCCGCCGCGCCGCCCCGTACCGCCCCGCCACCCGGTCCGGTGGCCGGCCCGGCCACGTGTGCCGCCGGCCGACCGTCGAGGCCTCGCGCCCCGCGGCAGGCCGGCCGACCCCGGGCGGGCCCCGACGACCCGTCACAGGCCCACGAAGGACGGGTTCCCGTACGGACTTCCCGGCCGCGCGCACCGCCCCGGGCGGAGCCGGTGGCACCCCGCGGGCCACCGGACGGACGTGCCGGCCGCCGGCGCGCGGGACGGCTCAGCGGGTGCCGACCGCCGCCCGTACCGCGCGCCGGACCGTCACACAGTCGTCGTGCAGCCTGCGCAGCAGCAGTCGCTGCTCCTCGCCCGAGGTCGGCCGGCCGGGCCGGTCGAGGCCCGGTACCGGGGCCGGTTCCCGCATGGTCCGCTGCACGGCCGCCTCGCAGAAGCGGACCTCCCGGGTGAGGACCAGCATCAGATTCACCAGGAAGGCGTCCCGCGCGTCCCGCCCCGGGGCCTGGGCGAGCCGGCTGATCCGGCGGCGCGCCGCCGGGCAGTCGCCGAGCACCGACCACAGGGTGGCGAGGTCGTAGCCGGGCAGGTACCAGCCGGCCCGTTCCCAGTCCACCAGCACCGCGCCGGCCGGGGACAGCAGCACGTTGGACAGCAGGGCGTCCCCGTGGCAGAACTGCCCGCGACCGCTCCCCCGGGGGCCCCGCGCCAGGCCGTGCAGCAGCTTGCGCAGATCGCCCAGGTCGCGGTCGGTCAGCAGGCCCAGCTCGTGGTAGCGCGCGATCAGCGGACCGTAGTCGAGTTGCGCCCCGAACCGGCCCGCGGGCGGCTGCCAGGCGTTCAGCCGGCAGACCGCGTCCAGCGCCGCACGCAGTTCGGAGGGGGTCGGAGGCTCCGCCGGATGACGCCGGAGCGACACCGGGCGGCCCGGCGCCCGCTCGGCGACCAGGGCGCACGACTCCGGGTCGGCGGCGATGAGCCGGGGCACCCGCACCGGCGGGCGGTGGCGCACGAAGGTGCGGTAGACCTCTGCCTCGTGCCGGAACCGCTCGACCCGCTCGGGTGAGTGCTCCAGCAGGCACTTGGCGACCGCGGGACTGCGGCCGACGGTGCCCACCAATACCACCGAGTGCCCGCCGCGGCGCATCACCTGCACCGGCTGGAACTCCGGGCAGACCCGGTGCACCGAGGCGACGGCGGCACGCAGCCGCGCGCCCTGCGGGCCGGACAGGTCGAGCCTCCCCCCGGCCGGCGGCCCTCCGATGCCGTGCGCGCGGCGCTGCCGGACCACGCCGGCCGGCGGCCCGGACGCGGGCGTGCGCGTCTGCTCGGGGTGGAGAGCGGTGCCGTACGGCCGGCGCTGGCGCTGCTGGGGCAGGGCTGACACGGGGGACGGGGTTGGGTACATGGACGAGCCGGATCCCTTCGTGCGCCGACAGGTTGTCGCGCCACCCACCCGGCCGGGGCCGGGGAGCACCCTGGGGAATGCCGGAGCCTTCGGCCGGACGGGGTGGCGCGGTTCTACAGCACACCCGGGTACGGGTGGCACACCATCTGGCGAACCCTGGCGAACCATGGCGAATGCTCGCGGGGCCCTTCGGGCGGTGGCTACTGTCAACTCAGCCGAGAACCTGGGGGCTTGCACGTGACAAAGGGACCCAACACCCGTCTCGCGGACCTGTTCGGCCTCACCGGCTGGTCCAAGGGCGAACTCGCCCGGCTCGTGAACCGGCAGGCGGCGGCCATGGGCCACCCGCAGCTGGCGACCGACACCTCCCGGGTGAGGCGCTGGATCGGTATGGGGGAGACCCCGCGCGATCCGGTGCCGAAGGTGCTGGCGAACCTGTTCACCGAGCGACTCGGCCGTGTCGTGACCATCGAGGACCTCGGGTTCAGCCGGTCAGGGCCGGCCGGGAGGAGACGGGAGTCCGTCCACGGACTGCCGTGGGCTCCCGAACAGACCGCCGCGGTCCTCACCGAATTCACGGGAATGGACCTCATGCTCAACCGACGCGGCTTGGTGGGCGCGGGCGCCGCGCTCACCGCAGGATCGGCGCTCAGCAGCGCCATGTACGACTGGCTCCGGACCGACCCGGCCCCGGCCCTGGGCGGACCCGGCGGCGCCTTCGTCACCGACCCGGTCTCCGCCGACCGCTACGAGGCGGCCCCGGTGGGCGCCGGGGAGGTCGAGTCGCTGGAGCGCTCCGTGGAGGTGTTCCGCACCTGGGACGCGTCCCGCGGCGGAGGGCTCCAGCGCAAGGCGGTGGTGGGCCAGCTCAACGAGGTGGGCGGCATGCTCGCCTACCGCCACCCGCCGCACATCCAGCGGCGGTTGTGGGGGGTGGCGGCCAACCTGGCGGTGCTGGCGGGCTGGATGTCCCACGACGTCGGCCTGGAGCCCACCGCCCAGAAGTACTTCGTCATCGCCGCGCACGCGGCCCGCGAGGGCGGCGACCGGCCGCGGGCCGGCGAGGCGCTGTCCCGGGCCGCCCGCCAGATGGTGCATCTGGGGCGGCCCGGGGACGCCCTGGACCTGATGAAGCTCGCCCACTCCGGCTGCGGCGAGGAGACCCTGCCGCGCACCCGGGCGATGCTCCACACCGTCGAGGCGTGGGCGCAGGCGTCCATGGGGCGCGGGCAGGCGATGCGGCGCACGCTCGGTGAGGCCGAGGAGCTGTTCGTCTCGGACCGGCGGGACGTACCGCCGCCCAGCTGGATGCAGCTGTTCGACGAGGCCGACCTGCACGGGATGCAGGCACTGGCGTACCGCACGCTCGCCGAGCACGACCCCTCGGCGGCGAGGACCGCCGAGGGACACGCCAAGGAGGCGCTGCGGCTGCGGAAGGACGGCCGCGACCGGTCGAGGATCCTCGACTACCTCTCCCTCGCGTCGGCCTGCTTCATCGCCGACGACCCCGAGCAGGCGGACCGCTACGCGCGGCTGGCCCTGGTCTCGATCGGCAGCACCTCCTCGCACCGCACCTGGCACCGGCTGCGGGAGATGTACCGCCTCACCGGGCGCTACGCCGGCTCCACCGGGGTGGCGGACCTGCGCGAGGAGATCGAGCACACCCTGCCCTCGGCCCCGAGGGCGCCCCGGAGCGGCCCGGTGACCGCGCCGCGGTGGACGGCCGGCAGCCTGGGCGTCTAGCGGTCCGGGAGCCGGGGAGGGGGCAGCCCGGAACCGGGGACGTCCCGGCGGGACGCGTACGGTACGGGAGCTCGTACGCGTCCCGCGGCGCTCCCGGCTCCCGGTTCCCGGCCCCCCGTTCCCGGGCGGCGGTCCGCAGGGCCCCGGCGGAGCCGCGGGCTCCGGTATCCTTCGGCGACCGGAGCCCGCGCTCCCGGCCGTGAACGGCACGGAGCCGCGGGGAGAGCGCAGGACGAACAGGAGAAGGACCCACGACCACCGGCGACACCGTCCGACAGCGGAAATCCCGTTGCCAGCCCCACACCCCGCACCGGATGCTGACCCTATGTTCGCCGATTCCGTCGATTCCGACATAGCGCCCAGCGGCACGCTGCTCGGCCTCCTCCAGCGGGGCCGCGGCGACGGGACGCTGCACGCCCTCGCGGCGCCGCGCGCCGAGGCGCTCGCGGCGCTGGGACAGTGCCTGCGGCACGACCCCCGGAGGGACTGGCGGCTCGAACACCGTTCCCTGTACTACGCCCGGCTCCACCGGGACCTGGACGCCGGACTCGACGACCTCGAGGACCATCTGTTCGACCCCGCCGACCTCGTCGACACCGGCGAGGAGCGCACCGGCCTGGCCCTCTCCGTCCTGGGCCACCTGACCTCCTACGGCGACCGCGGCGCGCTGCTGCTGCTGCGCCGCTACGCCGCGCGGGGAGCCAACTGGCGGTGGGCCCTGGACGAGCTGGCCGTGCGGGACGACGACGCCGGACTGCGCTCGCTCGGCCCCGCCGTCCTGGCCCGCTTCCCGCGCACCCCCGAGGGCGACGCCGAGCTGGCCGCGGCCGTCCGGGACGCCTTCGAACCCCGCCCCTGGCGGCTGTGGGCCGAGGACCCCGGCCGGCCGGGGCAGGCCGAACGCATCGGGAAGGCCGGGGAGGCCGGTTCCTTCGACCGCTGGCAGCGCCAGCTGCGGCCCACCGGGCCGCGCCCCGGCTGGAGCGTGCGCGCGGTGCTGGAGTGGGCCCAGGACGGCTCCCCGGAACCCTCCGGCTCCCCGGAACCCTCCGGCTCCCCGGAACCCTCCGGCTCCCCGGAAGCCGGAGGCCGGACCCCGCAGCAGCGCGAGGCCGCCGCCGCGCGCTGTCTGGCCGCCGTCGCCGGTCCCGAGGACCGCCCCGAACTGCTCGCCGCCGCCCGCGGCGGCCCCGGCACCGCCCGTGCCGTCGCCCTGCGCCATCTGGCCGAACGGGGCGACGCGGACGTCCTCGACCTGATCGAGGCGGCCGCGGCCCACTCCCCGGCGTCCTGCGCGGTGCCGGCCGATCCGGCGGACGGTCCCGATCCGGCGGACGGCCCCGGTGAGACCGTCGCCCGGGCCGCGCTGGCCGCCTTCTCCCGGATGCGCACCACCGCCGCCGTGGACCGGGCCCGCCGGTGGGCGCGGCGCGAGGACGGCCTGGGCGCCGCCGCGGCCGCGATGCTCGCCGTCCGCGGCGGCCGGCAGGACGGCCCGCTGGTGCTGACCGGGCTGCGCCGCGCCGTCCGCACCCAGGGGCCGGACTCCGGGGCGCTGGGGCCGCTGCTCGACGGGACCGCGAGGCTGACCGTGCACTGTGCCGCACCCGTCGTGCGGTACGTCTACCGGGAGACCGCCTCCTCCCAGCTCCGCGGCCGGGCGGCCAGGGCCCTGGCCGTCACCGATCCGTCCTTCGCCGCGGGCTGCGCCGTCGAGTGCCTGTGGGACTGCGAGGAGTCCACCCGGGAGCTCGCCGCCCGGCACGCCGCGACCGGCGACGCGCGGGTCGTCGAACGCCTGCGGCGGCTCGCCGCCGACCCGGCCGAGGAGGAGGGCGTGCAGAGCGCCGTGCGCGGCAGACTCGGCCCCGGCGAACCGGCCCGCTGAGCCTCCGGTTCGTTCCCCCCGGCCGGGACCGTCCCGGCCGCCCACCCGGCCCGGGACCCACGGCATGCACCGCTGCCGTCTCCGGCCGGGCGGCCGTCACCCACGCGACTCGCGCGGACGTGTACGGGGGCCGGACGAACCGCCGTACCGCCCGCCCCGGTCGAACCGCCGGCCGACGGGCCGGGCCGGGCCGATGCCGGCCAGGGCCCCGCAGGGAGGCCGCCCGGGCACCGCGGGCCGCCGCGCCCTCGCCGTTTCGGTCCCTGTCACCGGCAGCGCCTAATCTGTGCCGTGTGACCACAGCCGTATCCGCCTCGCCGCCCGGCGCCCCCCGGCCCGCGCCGGGTCCGGCCGCCGACGAGGGCCTGGCCCGCCGTCTGCGGGCGCTGGCCTGCACCGCGCCCCTGCACGACCTGGACGTGCGCAAGGCCAATCTGGCCGGGGAGTACAGCACGTACGCCATGGCGGAGGTGGCGCTGGCCGCCATCGACCTGGTCACCCTGCACATGGACTTCGACACCGGCGCCGACCACGAGGAGATAGTGGCCCGGCTGCTGCCCCGCGTCGCCGCCCAGGCGCCGCGGCGGCCCGCCGCCGAGCACGAGCGGGTCGCCCGCTGGGTCCTGGAGAATCTGATCAACGTCGGCAGCGTCGACCGCGGCTTCCGCGCCGTCTACGGCACCTTCGGCCCCGACGGCGAGTACGTGCGGCGCGACTACGACTTCAAGCTGATCGAGGAGGTCCCCGGCCCGGGCGGGGGCGTCTACCTGCGCACCACCGACGAGGCGGTCAACGTCCTGGTCGGGGCCCTCGACACGGACGTCACCAGCGCGCAGATCGCCGCCGAGGTCAAGCTGGAGGTGCTGGTCAGCCGCGGCCGGCTCGCCGACGCCCAGCTCGCCGCCGAGCAGGCCCGCTACCGCACCGTCCAGTACGCGGAGACGCTGCGCCGCGCCCTGGAGGCCACCCGGCGCAACGTCCGCGCGGTGGACTGGCTCAACGCCGTCCCCGACCTGATCGCCGAGGCGCTCGACCACGTCGCCGACCGCTACCGCCACGAGAACGCGATCCTCACCAACATCCGCCGGGCCCGGGACGAGGCCCCCGCCGACCGGAGCCCGGACCACAAGCTGCGCGCCGCCGAGCTGATCGACATCGTCAAGGACTGCATCCGGCGCCACACCCAGCTCCAGTCCCGGCTGCTGGAGGCCGGGCCGCTCTTCCGCGCCGAGCAGGACCGGCAGGCCTTCGCCCCGCCCGCCGTCCGCGCCGGACTGGATCTGTACGGGCAGCTGCTCGCCCCGGTACTGCCGCTGCCGGTGGAGCGGGCGACGAAGGTCACCGACGCCTTCTTCGCCCGCGGCACCGGGCTGCGCGTGCCCGCCGCCGTCCGGCTGGGGGATCTCACCGGGCTGCTGCTCACCCCGCCCGCCCCCCGCGAGCACCTGGGCGCCGAGATGCCCGAACCGGATCTGGTGGCCACCCCCGACGACAGCCGGTTCAGCGAGGAGCAGCTGGCGGCCGCCCGGGAACTGCTGGACCTGCCCCACGACGCGCCGCGCCGGCTGTCGGGCCTGCTGGCCGAGGCCCGCCGCCGTGCCCCTGAGGACCCGGACCTGCCGTACCTGGTGGCCCTGCTGGCGGTGCACGCCGCCAGTCCGCCGGTCGGCACCGCCTACCGGCAGGGCGAGCGGCGGCTGCTGTTCGCCGCGGACGACGGCACCGAACTGCACGACCCGGAGTTCGGTGGCGCCGACCTCGTCGTGGGCACCGCACTGCTGGACGCGGCGGGCATGGCCGCGGACCGTACGGAGGTGGCGTCGTGAGCACCGCGGACGAGTACGGCCGGTACGGCGCCTTCGGCGCCCCGCAGGGGCCGGGCGACCGGCCCGGGTACTCCGGGGAGGGCGCCCCCGCGGCCGGTGAGCGGCCCGGCGCCGGCCACTCGGTGGCCCCGGCGGCCCCGGTGACCCCCGCGGACGCCGCCGACGCCGCCCGGCTGGTCTCCTTCGGGCTCCAGCCCAAACTGCTGCCCGCCCGCGACGCCGAGTACGCCGACCTGCTGCGCCGCTACCGGGAGGACCCGGCCTTCGCCCGGCTGGCCGACGCCGTCGCCACCGGCCTCGGGCTGGTCGTGCTGGAGGTCTCCCCGCGCGCCGGGATGGCCGTCACCGCCGCCGAGGACTCCGTCTTCGCCGTGCGCATGGGCGACTACGCCCGCCGCGCCACGGCCGACTCCGCCGACCGCTTCCTGCACGGTCTGGCCCATCTGGCCGTCGCCGCCCTGGCCTTCCCCCGCCCCGAGGACCTGGCCGACGACGGTTACGTCGGCCGGATCACCGTCAACGGGGTGGACGCCTTCGTCCGCCAGGCGTGTCGCCGCCTGGAGGAACGCGCCGAGCGGGAGGGGGAGAACACCGATCCGGCCAGCGAGGCCCCCGGCCTGGAGGCCGCCTGGCGGGTGTACGCCAGGCGCAGCGCCACCGGCGCCACCAAGGACGCCCGGCGGCTGGCCGGCTCCACCACCGGGATCGTCGCCAAGGCCGCCGCCTTCCTCGCCGACTCCGGCTTCCTGCAACGCACCGGGGACGACTCCGGCGGCACCTACCGCACCACCGCCCGCTACCAGCTCCAGGTGCGCGACATGGCGGGCGGCGCCGCCCTGGCCGAGCTGCTGGAGCTGGGCGTCGTCCCGGTCAGTGACGGCAGCGCCACCCTGCTGCCGCCTCCCGACGCCGACGCCGCCGAACTGGCGCCCGACGCCGGGCTGCCCTTCCACGGCTGAGGGCCGGGGCAGCCGCCGAGGCCCCGGCCGACAACAGAACGACCCCCGCCGGACGACTCCGCCGGACGACTCCGCAGAACGACCCCGCCCAACGACGAGAGCCCCGCCATGTACGAGCTGTCCCGGATCCGCCTCTACTCCATCGGGCCCGCCGGTGCGCGCTACGCCGACACCGTGCTGGACCTGCGCGGGGTCGGCGAGCCGGTGCCCAGCCCGGCCCCCGCCCAGGGCGACTTCTTCGAGGACGAGCCGGCCGGCCCGCCGTGCCGTCCCGCGCCCGCGGGCGTGCTCTTCCTGGAGAACGGCGGAGGCAAGTCCGTCCTGCTCAAGCTGATCTTCTCGGTGATGCTGCCCGGCCACCGCAACACCCTCGGCGGGGCCAGCTCCGGCGTGCTGCGCAAGTTCCTGCTGGCCGACGACTGCGGGCACGTCGCCCTGGAGTGGCAGCACACCCTCACCGGCGAGACCGTCGTCGTCGGCAAGGTCAGCGAGTGGCGCGGCCGGCAGGTCTCCAGCGACCCGCGGAGGTTCGCCGAGGCCTGGTACAGCTTCCGGCCCGGTCCCGGCATGAGCCTGGACTCCCTTCCGGTCGCCGAGTCCGCCGCGGTCGGCCCCGTCCCCGAGGGGACCTCCGCCGCCCGCGGCCGGCGCCGCACCATGAAGGGCTTCCGGGACGTCCTGGTCGAGACGGGCCGGGCCTACCCCAACCTGGACGTGGTCTGGGAGGAGATCCACGAGCGCTGGAACGAGCACCTGGGCCATCTCGGCCTGGACCCGGAGCTCTTCCGCTACCAGCGGGAGATGAACGCCGACGAGGGCGAGGCCGCCGGTCTGTTCGCCGTCAAGAACGACTCCGACTTCACCGACCTGCTGCTGCGCGCCGTCACCGACACCCGCGACACCGACGGGCTGGCCGACCTGGTGCACGGCTTCGCCCACAAGCTCGGCCGGCGCGCCGAGCTGACCGCCGAGCGGGACTTCACCGCCGGGTCCCTGGACCTGCTGCGGCGCATCGACGAGGCCGCGCGGGGACGCGAGAGCGCCCGGGCCGTCCACGCCGGGGCCGAACAGCGCACCCGCGCCCTCGCCCGGCGGCTGACCGCCCGCGGCACCGAGGAGCGCGGCCGCGCCGCCGAACTCGCCGAGCGGGCCGACCACGCCGCCGCCGGCGCCGCCGGTGCCGAACGAGGCCGGGAGCGCGCCGCGCTCGTCGCCGCCGAGCTCGCCTACCGCCACGCCTCACTGGCGCTGGCCGCGGCCGAGAAGGACGCCGCCGCCCAGCGCCGGGAGCTGGGCGACGCCCGTACGCTGCACGCCGCCTGGCAGGCCACCGAGACGGTACTGGCGCACCGCGCCGCCGCCGACCGCGCGGCCCGGGTCGCCGCCGCCATCCGGGAGGCCGAGCGGGACGCCGCCCCGGCCCTGGCGGCCCGCGCCCGCGCCGCCACCGACCTGGTACGCGCCCTGCACTCCGCCGCCGGGCAGGCCGAGCACCTCGCCGCCGGGGAGGAGGAGCGCTCCGCCGCCCTGCAGGCCGCGGGCGAGGCCGCCCACCGCGACGCCACCACCGCCGCCACCGAGGCCCAGCGCGCCCGCAGCGAGAGCGACCACCTGCGCCAGCGGCTGGCCGAGGTCGAGCAGGAGACGGCCGAGGCGGTACGGGCCGGCTGGCTGGACGACTCCGCGCCCGACGCCGACCCGGCCCGCGCCGCGCTGGCCGCCAGCGACGCCGAGAAGGCCGCCGTGGCCGCCTGGGAGACGGCGAAGGAGACCGCCGGCCGTACCGCCGAGCGGGCCCGGGGGACCGCCGAGGCCCTGAACCGCGCCGAACTGGCCGCGGCCCGTGCCGCCGACGCCGCCGAGGCGGCCGGGGCCGCGTACGCCGCCGACCGCCGTGCCGCCGAGGCGCTGGGCGCCGAGGAGCGGCTGGCCGAACTGCTCGGCCTGCCGCCGGGCACCGGCTCCCCGGTGCCCGGCCCGCGCGCCGGGGACGGGGCGGCCGCGACGACGCCCGCCGGCGCGGAGGGCCCGGGCCCGCTGGGCGCCGAGGAGCTGGACCGCGGCGCGGAGACGCTGCGCGACCTGCTGGACGAGACCGTCGCCACCGCCGAGCGCAGGCTGTTCGAGCTGCGTACCGCCGCCGCCGACGACTCCCGCATCCTCGGCGCCCTCGGCGACGGCGGACTGCTGCCGCCCGGCCCCGACGTCCTGGCCACCGTCGAGTACCTGGGCGAGCACGGCGTCCCGGCCCTCCCCGGCTGGCGCTACCTCGCCCAGGCCGTGGACCCGGCCGACCACGCCGCCGTGCTCGCCGCCCGGCCCGAACTGGTCGACGGGGTCGTCATCACCGACCCGGCCAGCCACGCCCGGGCCCGGGAGATCCTGGCGGACGCCGCCCTGCTGCCCCGTTCCGCCGTCGCCGTCGGCACCGCCGCCGCGCTGCTGGCCCCCGTGCCCGCCCCCGGCACCGGGGAGGGCGGCGTCCACGGCGCGTCCGGCGTGTTCCTCGTGCCGCCCAACCCGGCCATGCACGACGAGCGCGCCGCCGACGCCGAACGCCGCCAGCTGCGCGAGCGCGCCGCCGCCCGGGACACGGAGATCCGTGCCCTGGCGGCCCGGCTGGCCGCCGACCGTGCCCTGGCCGCCCGGCTCGCCTCCTGGCGCACCGGCTGCCCGCCCGGCCGGCTGGCCGAACTGGCCGCCGGCGCCCGGGCCGCCGCGGAGGCCGCCGAGACCGCCCGGCGGCACCTTGAGGAGGCCCGGCAGGCCGCCGCCGAGGCCGCCGAGACCGCGGCTGAGGCGGGCCGGGCGCGCGAGGAGCGCCAGGAGCACGCCCAGCAGGCCCGCCGCGCCGCCGACGCCCTGGCCGGACTCGCCTTCCGACTGCGGGAGCGCGCCAGGTGGCAGAGCGGACTGCGGGAGCTGGCGGCCGAGGCCGCCGAGGCCGGGGAGCGTGCCGCCGCCTGTCTGGAACGGGCCCGCGCCGCCGACGAGGACCGCCGGGCCGCCCAGCGCGCGGCCGACGACGCCCGCCGCACCGCCCGTGCGCTCCGCGCCGAACGCGCCGAGATCGCGGGCGTCCCCGACGGGCCCGACGGGCCCGACGGGCCCGGCGCCCCGGGGAGCTCGGAACCGCCGGCCGAGCCGCCGGCCTCCCTGCCGGACCTGCGCGAGGCCTACCGCGCCGCCTCCCGGCTGTACGAGAAGGTGGGCGTCGGCGCCGACCTGCGCGCCGAGCAGGCCCGCGCCGAGGGCGACGAGAGCGCCGCCCGCGCCGCCCTGGACCGGCTCAGCAACAAGGTCCGCACCCGCGCCGCCCAGCTCCTCCAGGGGCCCGACGGCGCCGACGGCCCCTCCCGGCAGGCCGCCGCCGCCCGCGCCGAGGCACTGGTCCACCTGCTGGAGTCGCGCGCCGCGGCCGCCAGCGAGCAGCTCGGCCGGCTGCGCGGCGAGGCGGAACGGCTGGCCCCGCCCGGCGGCGGGGCCCACACCGAGCTGCCCGGAGAGCTGGTACCCGCCGACGCGGAGCGCGCCCAGGCCCTGCTGCGCCAGGCCAACGCGGAACTGGCCGACCGCACCGACGCGCTGGAGGCCGCCCGCGCCGCCCACACCGAGCTGGTGCGTGCCCACCGCGTCGCCGAGGACGCCGCCGGCGCCTTCGACGAACTGGCGGCCATGCTCCGCGACCTGCTGCGCGACCCCCACGGCACGGGCGGTACGGGCCCCGAGCAGGGCGACGAGCCCACCGAGCCGTACGCCGACACCCTGGACGCGGCCCGGCGCGCCGCCGCCGAGGCCCGCCGCTCCCTGCGCGGCTGCGCCGCCGACCTCACCGCCGCCGAGGCGGCCGTGCGCGAGGCGAGCGACGTGCTGGTGCGGCACGCCAACGCCACCCGCTACGAGCAGGTGCGCACCCCTGCCCGCCAGCAGATCCGCGAGCTGCCCGCCGCGGCCCTGCCCGACCACGCGGCCGCCTGGGCCGCCGCCTTCGAGCCCCGGCTGCGGGTGCTGACCGACGAGCTGGAGCAGCTGGAACGCAACCGCGACAGCATCGTCGACCGGTTGCGCGGCCTGGTGGAGTCCGCGCTGGCCACCCTCCGCTCCGCCCAGCGGCTCTCCCGGCTGCCGGAGGGGCTGGGGGAGTGGTCCGGTCAGGAGTTCCTGCGCATCCGCTTCGAGGACCCGGACCAGGCAGTCCTCGCCGAGCGGCTGGGCGAGGTGATCGACGAGGCCACCCGGGCGGCCGTCCGCCGCAACTCCGACCTGCGCCGGGACGGCATGACGCTGCTGCTGCGCGGTGTCCACGCCGCGCTCCAGCCGCGCGGAGTGGCCGTGGAGATCCTCAAGCCCGACGCCGTGCTGCGCGCCGAGCGGGTACCGGTCGGACAGATGGGCGACGTCTTCTCCGGCGGCCAGCTGCTGACCGCCGCCATCGCCCTGTACTGCACGATGGCGGCGCTGCGCAGCAACGACCGGGGCCGTGACCGGCACCGGCACGCCGGGACGCTCTTCCTGGACAACCCCATCGGCCGGGCCAACGCCACCTACCTGCTGGAACTCCAGCGGGCGGTCGCCGACGCGCTGGGCGTCCAGCTCCTCTACACCACCGGGCTGTTCGACACCACGGCACTCGCGGAGTTCCCGCTGGTCGTCCGGCTGCGCAATGACGCGGATCTGCGAGCGGGCCTGAAGTACATCAGTGTCGAGGAACATCTGCGGCCCGGTCTGCCCCGGCGGGACCCCGGCGGCGAACCGGTGCACGGCGAGGTCACGGCCACCCGGATGTTCCGCCGCCCGGAGCGCCCCGGACGGCCGCCGGAGCCCCGCGCCGACGCCGTGCCCGGCTGACCGGTACGGGGTCGGCCGGACACGGCGGCGGGACGGCGGGGCTCAGCGGCTGAAGGCCGGGACGGCGAAGCGCTGGACGTTGCCCATCTGGTCGCCCTTGGCGTCGGTGCTGTTGACGGAGAAGACGAGCGTCCGGGACAGATCGCGCGTCGCGGCGACGACGGTCTGGTAGCCGGGGCGCGAGCCCGTCTTGCCCCATATCTCCCGGCCGTTCACGGTGTGCGGCGCCATGCCGCCCGCGGCCACGGTCGCCCCGGGCACGTCCGGGACGGTGAAGAACTCCGCGAGTTGCGGCCGCGGGACGATCCTGCCGCCGAACAGGGCGACGACGAGCCGCTCCAGATCCGCGGTCGTGGAGATCATGTCGCCGGCGGCCCAGCGGTCCGCCACGTTCCACTCGGTGACGTCCACCAGCCTGCCGTCGATCCAGTCGTAGCCGCGGTTGTGCGGGCCGTGGACGCGCGGGTCGGAACCGGTGGGGAAGGAGGTGTGCCGCATGCCCAGCGGCTTCAGGATCCGCACCCGGGCCTGGTGCGCGTAGGTGTCGCCGGTGACCTCCTCGATCAGCATGGCCAGCACCGTGTAGCCGATGTTGCCGTACGTCTGCCGGGCGCCGGGGGAGTACGCGGGTCCCTTGGCGACGGCCGTGGCCACGACCTCCTGCGGCGTGGTGGTCTCGAAGCGGCGCGGGTACCCCTCCTCCACGGTGGCACCGGTCGAGGCGCCCGGCTGGAGCCCGCTGGTGAAGTCCAGCAGGTGCCGTACGGTGACGGGTTCGGTGAAGGAGGGCGGCAGCAGATCCGGGAGGTAGGTCTCCACGGGGGCGTCGAGATCGATCCGCCCCTCGGCGGCGAGCTGCAGCACCACGGAGGCGGTCACCACCTTCGTGACGGACCCGGCCCGGAACCGGCCGTGCTCCAGGACCCCGGAGCCGGTCCTGAGGTCGCGCACCCCGGCCGCGCCGTGCCAGGATCCGTCGCCCCCGACCCGTACGAGCGCCGCGGTCGCGATCCCGTCCGGCAGTCCGTCGAGCGCGGCGCACAGCGCGGCGGCGTCGGGCCCGGCGGTGCCGGGCCGCTCGGCCGCGCACACCTTGGTGCCGGCCCCGGCGGGGGAGCCGGGCCGGGCCAGGGCGGGGCCGGTCAGCGGCCCCGCGCCGAGCCCGAGAACTCCGAGGGCGAGGGCGGTGGTCAGGGCGGTACGGGTGCGTGGTCTCATCGGTTCCTCCGGGAGTCCGTCGAGGTCTGTGCGGTGCACCACACCCTGGCGGCCGCCCGGAGATGAGGGATCGTCACCGGGGAGGAGCACCGTCCCCGGCTTCCGCCGGGGACGGCCGGCGCAACCCCGGGGACACCTGTCGGGGGTCACCCTCCGGGGGCGGGCCCTACCGTCCGCGGCGGAGCGCGCGCTCACGCGCCACGCTGCTGGGCGTGGAGACCACCCCGTGCCGCTGGACCCACATCTGCCGGGTCACCCACACGTCCAGCACCCCCCAGGTGGTGATCACCGTGCCGGCCACCGCGACCAGCACCATCGGAAGGGCGAGCCACACCTTCGCCAGCGAGCACAGCACTGCGACCATGACCAGTACCAGGGTCACCGCAACGAGGATGACCGCCCGTACGGCGGCCGTCCGCACCGGGCCGGGCAGCCCGGATCCGGCGTCCACGTAATCTCCACCCTCTCCGTACACCGTGTCCTCAGCCCGGTCCGACCGGAACTGGTCGAACCCGCCCGGTCCCCAGTCGGCCCTGCTCAGCCCCATGTGTTCTCCACGAACCGCGCTCCGTTCGCGTTCCCCGCGCCCCGCCGGACATCCGGCGTATCACAACACGGCATCACAACCACGCAGAACACCCGTCCCGACCGGCTTGTGATGGCGTGGACGCGCCTACGGACCACCCGTTTCCAGTAGTAGGCTCGCGCCGTTTGCCGACGGAACCCACGCACCCGTGCGAGGGCCGGACACACCGGACACAGGGGAGGCCATGCGCTTTCGCGGCAAGTCGATCCGCCGGAAGATCGTGGCGCTGCTGCTGGTCCCCCTGGTGGCGCTCACCTCCATCTGGACGTTCGCAACCGTGATCACCAGCCGCGAGGCGGACCAGCTCCTCGAGGTGTCCGCGGTCCTGGAGGAGCTCGGCGGCCCGGTGCAGGAGACCGTCCGGACCGTGCAGCGGGAGCGCCGCCGGGCCCTCGTCCACCTCGCCGACCCGCGCAGCGCCGACTCCCTGCCCGCCCTGCGCGAGGGACAGCGCGCCACCGACGCGGCGGTGGCGGCGTTACGCAGGCACGCGGCCGGTGAACGGGTCCGCGACGGACTGGCGGAGGACTCCCGCGGACGGCTGGACGACCTCCTCGAAGACCTCGACCGGCTCCGGAGGTTACGCGCCCAGGTCCTGGAGAACACCGCCGAACGCCGGGACGCCTACGAGGCCTACAGCGCGGTCGTCGACTCCTGCCACGGCTTCGTCGCCACCCTGCGGGCCGTGGACGACACCCGGCTCGACAGGGAGGGCCGCGCCGTCATCGGCCTGTCCCTCGCCCGCGAGCACCTCGCCCGCGAGGACGCCCTGCTGGCAGCGGCCCTCGCCGCGGGCCGGATGACCGGGGAGGAGTTGCGCGCCTTCTCCGACCGGGTGGCCGAACGCGAACTCACCTACCGCACCCACCTCCCGATGCTCCCCGCCGACGACCGGGACGAGCACCGGGCCTTCTGGTCCGGTTCCGACGGGCGTACCCTGCGCGCCGCCGAGGACCGGATCATCGCCGCCGGAGCCCCGGCGGCGGCCGGGGCCGTCAACGCCGAACGCTGGCGGAAGAACGTCACCGGAGTCCTGGAGGAGCTGCGGAGACTGGAGGGGAAGGCGGTCGACCGCCACCACCGGCGGGTGGCGCCCGAGGCCACCGCGGTGCTGGTCCGCGCCGGGGTGGCCGGCATCCTGGGCTTCGCCGCCGTCCTGCTCTCCGTGATCGTCTCCTTCCGCGTCGGCCGCGGTCTGATCCGCGACCTCGGCGCGCTGCGCCGGGAGGCCAACGAGGCGGCGGGCGTACGGCTGCCCGGCGTCATGCGGCGGCTCGCCGCGGGCGAGCGGATCGACGCCGGGACCGAGGTGCCGCGCCTGGCGTACGGGCGTGACGAGATGGGACAGGTCGGCCAGGCGCTCAACACGCTCCAGCGGGCCGCCGTCGAGGCGGCCGTGAAGCAGGCGGACATGCGCCGCGGCGTCTCCGAGGTCTTCGTCAACCTCGCCCGCCGCAGCCAGGTGCTGCTGCACCGGCAGCTCACCCTGCTGGACGCCATGGAGCGGCGCACCGACGACCCCGAGGTGCTGTCCGACCTCTTCCGGCTCGACCACCTCACCACCCGGATGCGCCGCCACGCCGAGGGGCTGGTCATCCTCTCCGGCGCCGCCCCCTCGCGGCAGTGGCGCCGGCCCGTTCCGCTGATGGACGTCGTCCGCGCCGCCGTGTCCGAGGTGGAGGACTACGACCGCGTCGAGGTGCGGCGATTGCCCCGGCTCGCGGTCGACGGCGCCGCCATCGCCGACCTGACCCACCTCGTCGCGGAACTCCTGGAGAACGCCACGGTCTTCTCCCCGCCGCACACCGCTGTCCAGGTGCTCGGCGAGCGGGTGCCCAGCGGCTTCGCGCTGGAGATCCACGACCGGGGCCTGGGCATGCCCCCCGAGGCGCTGCTGGAGGCCAACCTCCGGCTCGCCGAGACCTCCGACTTCCAGCTCTCCGACACCGACCGGCTCGGTCTGTTCGTGGTGTCCCGGCTCGCGCGGCGCCGGGGTGTGCGGGTCTCCCTGCAGCCCTCCCCGTACGGGGGCACCACCGCCGTCGTGCTCATTCCGGGCGCGCTGCTCACCGCGCCGGAGCGGGCCGGGCGGGGCGGGGACGCGCCGGGCACGGGCGAGCTCCGCGCCGGGGATGCCGGGAGCACTCCCCGGACCGCCGCGGGACTGCCCCTGCGGGGCGCGCGGCCCGTCCTCGGAACGGCCCGGGACGGCCCCGTCGAACTGGAGGCCGGCCGGTTCCCGCCGCGGTCCTCCCCGGACACCGAGCACGGGCGTCCGGCCGGGGCCGGCGCCGCACCCGGTGAGCCGGATCCGGCCACGGCGGGTGGCCTGCCGGGACGGGTACGGCAGGAGAGCCCCGTACGGGAGCCCGGATCCCGGCCGCGGCCCCGGCCCCGGCAGTGGGCGGACGGGGCGCGGGAGGGCGGAGAACGGCGGCGGGACGCGGCCGAGGTGCGCGACCGGATGGGTTCGCTCCAGCGAGGGCTGCGGCACGGTCGGCGGCGGAACGCGGGCCTCCCGGACGGCACGGGCCCCGACGGCCGCGGTACGCGCACCGGGGACCCGGGCGGTGTCCCCGTGAACGGCGCGGGGGCGAACGGCACGGGCGGCGCGGACCGCACCGGGAACGACGCACCGGGAACGACGCACTGGAGGGAAGCGGCCGATGACCGCACCGCACGGCACGGGGGACGGCACCGTCCGCAGGACGGGTGAACGGGCCCGCCCCCCGGACACGAGCGGCGCGCCGTCATGACGGACCGGTGGTTCGACGACGCGGCCGGCCCGGTGGTGCGGCCGTACGCCATGACGCGCGGCCGCACCCACAGCGCCGGCGGGGACCGCATCGACCCGGTCGCCCTGGTGGTCGTCGATCCGGGTGCCGGGGCGGACCCGTCCGGCCTGCCCGTCCCCGCCGTCGACGTCCGCGGCGGCCACGTACCCGCCGGCCGGGCCCCGGGCGTACTGGAACCGGAGCACCTCGCCATCCTCGCCCGGTGTCTGCGGTCCCCCCAGCCGGTCGCCTCCCTGGCGGACGGGCTGGATCTGCCGGTGGGCGTCGTCCGGGTGCTCGTCGGTGACCTCGTCGAGGCCCGGCTGGCCCGGGTCACCCGCCCCGTGCCGCGGGCCGAGCCGCCGGACGAGCGTGTCCTGCGCGATGTGATCGCCGGTCTGCGAGCGCTGTGAGCGGTTCCCCGCACCGGGACCGGCGCCGGCCGTCCCGCCGCCGGTCCCGCCTCACGCCGACGCGGCCGCGCGGTGCGCCGCGTGCGGCCCGGTGACCAGGCGCGCCTCCACCCGGCCGTCGACCACCCGGGTCTCGAACACCGGCTGGGGAGCCGTCGCGGGACCGCGCACGTTCCAGCCGTCCGACAGCCGGAAGACACTGCCGTGCCACGGGCACCGCACACAGCCGTCGGCCACCTCGCCCCCGGACAGCGGCCCGGCCATGTGGCTGCACCGGTCGGCCAGCGCGCGCACCGCGCCCCCGGCCTCCCGGACGACGACCAGCGGGGTCTCGCCCACCTGGCGCCGTACCGGCTCGCCCACCGGCAGGTCCGCGACATCGCCGATCGGGTGCCAGCCGGGTTCCACCACGGCCGGGACGTGCTCGGCGTGGTTGACGGCGGCGGCCTGACGGTAGGCCAGATGGCCGCCCAGCGCGCCGCCCGCGCTCACCGCGGTCAGCCCCGCGAACGCCAGCGCGCGCCCCCGGCCGCGCCTGCCGCGCAGCCGGGCGCTCAGCGACGCCGCGTACAGACCGACCGCCGTGACGTTCGCCGCCGCGTGCACCAGCCCCACCCGCATCTGGGGCTTGCGCAGCTCGGCCCAGTCCACCCAGCCCGACAGGGCGGCCGGGGCGGCGGCCGCCAGGCCGATTCCCACCAGGGTGTCGGCGCCGCGGCGCTGGCCGGGCATCAGGTCCAGCACGGCGGCGGACAGCCAGGTGCCGATGGGCACCTGCACCAGCAGCGGATGCACCGCGTGCCCCAGCCAGCGGCCGTGCAGGGCGTCCCGGGCGCCGCCCAGCGGCAGCGCGCGCACGGCGCGCCGCAGTGGGCCGAGCGCGCCGTCCAGACGTGTGGAGCTCTCCAGCCGTTCGACCGCGGTCAGCACCCGTCCGGGGCGTTCGGGATCGGGGAGCGCGGAGCGGGCGGCCGAGAGGGTGTCACGGATGTTCTGGTAAACAGGCATACCGCCCGGTTCCCGGCGGGCGAGGGCGGTAAACGGCCCACCGAGGTGGCAGGGCCGGGCCCTCGCCCGCGCCGGCACCCGGGGATCAGTCGCCGTCCTCCTCCCAGCCGAAGCTGCGCTCGACGGCCTTGCGCCAGTTGCGGTGCTCCCGCTCCCGGACCTCCTCGTCCATCCGCGGGGTCCACTCGGCGTCCTGCCTCCAGTGCGCCCGCAGCTCGTCCAGGTCCGACCAGACCCCGGTGGCCAGCCCGGCCGCGTAGGCCGCGCCCAGACAGGTGGTCTCGGAGACCACCGGCCGGATCACCGGCACCCCGAGCACGTCCGACTGGTGCTGCATCAGGAGTCCGTTCGCGGTCATGCCGCCGTCCACCTTGAGGCTGGTGATCTCCACGCCGGAGTCCTGCCGCATCGCGTCCACGACCTCGCGCGTCTGCCAGCTGGTGGCCTCCAGCACGGCCCGGGCCAGATGGGCCTTGGTGACGTAGCGGGTCAGGCCGGTGATGACGCCACGCGCGTCCGAGCGCCAGTACGGGGCGTACAGACCGGAGAAGGCCGGGACGACGTACGCGCCGCCGTTGTCCTCCACACTCGCCGCCAGGGGCTCGATGTCGGCGGCCTCCTTGATGATCCCGAGCTGGTCCCGGAACCACTGCACCAGTGCGCCGGTGATGGCGATCGAGCCCTCCAGGCAGTAGACGGGCCGCTCGCCGCCGAGCTGGTAGCCCATCGTGGTCAGCAGCCCGCTCCTGGACGGCACCGGGCGCCGGCCGGTGTTCAGCAGCAGGAACGAGCCGGTGCCGTAGGTGTTCTTGGCGTCACCGACGTCGTAACAGGTCTGTCCGAAGACGGCCGCCTGCTGGTCGCCGAGCGCCGAGGCCACCGGGACCCCGGTGGACGTCCCGACCGCGGTGGTGCCGTACACCTCGGCGGAGGAGCGGATCTCGGGCAGCATCGCCTCGGGGATGCCCATGGCGCCCAGCACCGAGGAGTCCCACTGCAGGGTCTCCAGGTTCATCAGCATGGTCCGCCCGGCGTTGGTGACGTCCGTGACGTGGACCCCGCCCTCGGTGCCGCCGGTGAGGTTCCAGATCAGCCAGGAGTCCATGGTGCCGAAGGCGATCTCGCCCGCCTCGGCGCGCTCGCGCAGCCCGGGCACGTTCTCCAGCAGCCACACGGCCTTCGGCCCGGAGAAGTAGCTGGCCAGCGGCAGCCCGGTACGGTCCCGGAAGCGGTCTGGCCCCTCGTCGCCGCCCAGTTTCCGGCAGAGCGCGGAGGTGCGGGTGTCCTGCCAGACGATGGCGTTGTGGACGGGCCGCCCGGTGGTCCGGTCCCACAGCACGGTCGTCTCGCGCTGGTTGGTGATGCCCAGCGCGGCCAGGTCGCGGGCGCGCAGCCCCGCCCTGGCGAGCGCACCCGCGACCACCGCCTGGACCTTGGACCAGATCTCGGTCGCGTCGTGTTCCACCCAGCCGGGCCGGGGGAAGATCTGCCGGTGCTCCCGCTGGTCGACGGCGACGACCGTGCCGTCGCGGTCGAAGATGATGCAGCGGCTCGACGTGGTGCCCTGGTCGATCGCGGCGACGTGGGTGGCTGAGTTGTCCGCCATGTCGGTGTCCTCCGGCCCCTTCTTCTGGTTCTCGCGGTTCTCGCGGTTCCTGCTGTTCCTGCCGTTCCCGGTCCCGTGGTCCTTCCCGGCCTCTCGTCCCGCGCCGCTCCCGCGGCCCGGTGCGTCTCCCGGCGGGTTCCCCGCCGTCCGCCGTTTCCCCACTCAGAAGGCGAGGTTGTAGATCCCCGCCCCCAGCACACCGCCGATGACCGGTCCGACCACCGGGACCCAGGAGTACCCCCAGTCGGAGGTGCCCTTGTTGGGAATGGGCAGCAGGGCGTGGACGACACGCGGGCCCAGGTCGCGGGCGGGATTGATGGCGTAGCCGGTCGGGCCGCCCAGCGACAGGCCGATACCGACCACCAGCAGCGCCACGACCAGCACCTGGGTGCCGGACTCGCCCAGCCCCCTGGTGAGCCCGAAGGCCAGGATCGGCAGCACCAGGGCGATGGTCGCGATGATTTCGGTGAGGAGGTTGAGCGCCGGGGCGCGGACCTCGGGGATGGTCGAGAAGATCCCCAGCGTCGGCATCGCGCCGTCCCGGTCGGCGTTCGCCGCGAACTGCGAGTAGTAGGCCAGCCAGGCCAGTGTGCTGCCGAGCATCGCGCCGATCAGCTGCCCCGCGACGTAGGTGGGCACCTTGTCCCAGCCCTGGCCGCCCTCCACGGCGATGCCGAGGGTCACCGCCGGGTTGATGTGCCCGCCGGACAGCGGTGCCGCGGTGTACGCGCCCGCCATCACACCGAAGCCCCAGCCGAAGGCGATGACGATCCACCCCGAGGCCCTCGCCTTGGAGTGGTTGAGCGTGACGGCGGCGCAGACGCCCGTGCCGAACAGGAGCAGGATCGCCGTTCCGATGATCTCGCCGATGAGGATGTCGCCGTGGGAGAAGTTCATGCCGCTCCTCTTGCCCTCGCCCGGGGCGGTGACCCCGGGTGTTTCCGCAGGGGGTGTTCCGCGGTGCCGGCGACGGGCACGGACCCGCACCCCGCGCTCCGCCCGGCAGCCGTGACGAGCGTGCGTATCCGGCGGAACCACCCGGCGGGGCAACCGGCTGCGGGACCGGTGTGCGGCGATACCGTCCGATGATCGGAAGTGTTCACCCGGGTAACGGAGGCGTCAAGGTCACCGGCGCGGAGGAGTGGTCCGGCCGGCGGCACATCCCGCGACCGGACCGCGGGATGTGCGGGGAGGTGCCGAAGCCGTACGGGCCGGACGGACTGACGGCCCGCCGGACGGCTCGGCCCGTCCCCCGGGGCGGCGTCCGGGTGACCGGGTATCAGCCCCGCGGCGTCCTCGACCCGGAGCACCGGCACGCCCGGAACCCGCTCCGCCCCGGCGAACGTCGGGAAACCGTCCGGTAAGTGTCGCGAACGGGTGACAGCGCACGGACCGCTGAACCATTTCCGGCCAGGAGGACGTCCACGTCCGCGAAGACGGCGGTACGGGACCGACGGGGGTGGTCCCGTACCGCCGTCGGCCCCGTGCCCGTACCCGTACCGGGCGGGACAGCCGCTTCCGCCGGGGCGCCCCCGGGCCGTCTCACCCGGCCGTTCCGCGGACCCGCACCGGATAGCCGGTCTCCGACCCGCCCTCCCGCGCCACCACCGCCTCCCGGCCCAGCAGCCGCACGGAGAATCGCTCGGGCTCCGCACGGCCCCAGCCGTCCCCCGGATCCGCGATCACCACCCCGCCGCCGGTCCGCCCGCGCGGCGGGGCCCACACCTCCAGCTCGATCCCGCCGCCCGGCCCGGTCACCGGCAGCACCGCGCCCGCCCGCGCCAGCACCGGGATCCGCGCCGGCGGAGCCTCGACGACCACCTGCCCCGGCCCCTCGTACACCTCCTCCGTGGCCGTGTCGTACCACCGGCCGCGCGGCAGCCGCACGGTGCGGCGCGTCACCCCCGCCGCCAGCACCGGCGCCACCAGCAGCGCGTCCCCCAGCAGGAAGGCGTCCTCGCACTCCCGCAGCATCCGGTCCTTCGGCGCGCCCCACCACAGCGGCCGCACGTACGGGGCGCCGGAGCGGTGCGCCAGCCGGGCCAGCGTCACGAAGTACGGCAGCAGCCGCTCCCGCTCCCGCAGCGCCGCCCGGGCGTGCTCCAGTACCTCGGGCCCGAACTCCCACGGCTCGCGCCGCCCGCCGCCCGGCGTGCTGTGCGTACGGAACAGCGGCAGGTAGGCGGCCAGCTGGAACCAGCGCAGGTACAGCTCCGGCGACGGCGGCGGCGAACCCGCCGGGCCCCCGACGTCCGTGCCGCAGTACGGCACCCCGCACAGCCCCAGGCCGACCACCTGGGCGAGCGCGGCCCGCAACCCCGCCCAGCCGGCCGCGCCCTGGTCCGTGAAGGTGCCGCCGTAGCGCTGCAGCCCCGCCCAGCCCGAGCCCGCCAGCAGGAACGGCCGCTCATGGGGCCGCAGTCCGCGCAGCCCCTCGAAGGCCGCCCGGGCCATCTGGAGCGCGTAGACGTTGTGCGCCTCCCGGTGGTCGCCGCCGCGGCCCTCCAGCTCGTGCCGGGCGGACCGGGGCAGCGTCGGGTCGCCGAAGGCGGCCGGCGAGACCGGCACGTCCATCTCGTGGCAGAACCCGGCGAAGCCCCGCTCCAGCCGCTCGGCGTACAGCCCGCCCCACCACGTGCGCGTCCGCGGGGCGGTGAAGTCCGGGAAGACCACCCCGCCCGCCCGGCCCGCCCCGCGCACCGGGACGCCCCGGGCGTCCCGCACGAAGACGTCCTCGGCCCGGCCGGCGTCGTACACCGGCTCCCCGGTCCGGGCCCGTACCGCCGGCTCGACCACCGACACCAGCCGCACCCCGTCCTCCCGCAGGGCGGACGCCAGGGCGGGCAGGTCCGGGAACCGCCGGTCCACCGTGAAACCCCGGCAGCGCCGCTGGTGCCCGGCGCCCAGCTGGACGGCGCGCAGCGGCAGCCCGCGTCCGGTGTACCCCGCCACCACCCGCCGGACCCCGGGCTCGCCCTCCGCGCCCCACAGGACGTGCTGGTGGCCCAGTGCCCACCGCGGCGGCACCACCGGCGAACCCGTCAGCGTCCGCCAGCCCTGCATCACCCGAGACGGCGCGCCGGTCAGCACCCAGTAGCGCAGCGGACCGCCCGACATCCGTATCTCGCACCGGCCCGGCCGGTCATGGCCCGAGCCCGCCCCCTCCAGACCCTCGCGCAGTGTCACCAGGCCGTCCCAGGAGTTGTCGTGGAAGACCAGATGGCTGCCCGCGTCCGCCACCGCCCACAGCACGGGCGCCGTCAACGACCGCGCGTCGTGCCCGGGGCCGGAGGAGCCGGGCAGCGCGCCGGGGGAGGCGTTCCACAGGCGGTACGCGCCGTCGCGCAGCCGGGGCCCCGGCGCCCGCCCGCCCAGGCCGAAGAAACGCGCGTCCGCCGGTACCTCCGAGCGCTGCGTCCAGCGGCCCCGCGCACCGCCGGGCCCGCCGTCCGTGCCGCTGCCGCCGTCCGTGCCACCGTCCACCGGCTCCCACCAGCGCGGGGGCAGGTCCCGCCGCAGCACCACACCACCCGGGGTGCGCACCTCCACCGCGCCCAACCGCGTCACGGTCACCAGCACCCGCTCGGAGACCACCCGCCAGCCGCCGTCCTTGTCCGGTTCCAGCACCGCCCGCGCGTCCGCCTGCGGATACGAGCCCACCAGCGCGTACGACGGCTCCGGCGCGGCACCGTCCCAGCCGCAGAAGACCACCCCGCCGGCCGTCACCCGCACCCGCAGCGACGACCTCTCGAAACGCACCACCCCGCCGCCCGGCCGCGGCTCGGCACCCACCACCTCACCCGGCATCCGCGCCCGCTCCCGGACCCCGCGCGGCAGCTCCCGGGCGTCCGTACGCCACCCCCGCCAGGCCGACCGCACCGTCCGCAGCCCCCGCACCGCACCGACCACCCTCACCGACCGCACCAGGCCACGTGCATCCATGCTGCCGCAGCCTGCCATCACCGGTCCGCGGCCGGTGCCGCGTTCAACCACCGTTCACCCGGTGTCCCCCCGTGGTTGGATCACCTCCCCCGGGGGCCGGTGCGGACCGCCCGCCCTGGTGCGGAACCCGATCACATGGCATCGTCCTGAACAGCCGACGCGCACCCGCACCCCCCGGCCACCACCCCGGGGACCGGACGGTGCGCGGAGGCGACGCACACGACGCGTGGAGAGAAGCCCGGGAGCCAGCCATGACCGACGAGCACAGCGCCGTACCGACCGCCTTGGAACCCCCGGACCGCCCGGAACCCCTCTGGCGGCCCGCCCCCGACCGGATCGACGCCGCCCGGCTCACCCGCTTCCAGGCCTGGGCCGCCGGACGCTTCGGAGCCCCGGCGGCCGTGCCCGGCGATCCGGCGGCGGGCTACGCGGCGCTGCACCGCTGGTCCGTGACGGAACTGCCCGTCTTCTGGCAGGCGGTCGCCGAGTGGTTCGACGTGGACTTCGCCACCCCGTACGAAACCGTCCTCGCCGACCGCGCCATGCCCGGCGCCCGCTGGTTCCCCGGCGCCACCCTCAACTACGCCGAACACGCGCTGCGTGCCGGGAAGGACCCGGCCCGCGCCGGCGACACCGCCCTGCTGTACGTCGACGAGACACAGGAACCCGTTCCCGTCACCTGGACGGAGCTGCGCCGCCAGGTCGGCTCCCTCGCGGCCGGACTGCGCCGCCTCGGGGTACGCCCCGGCGACCGCGTCAGCGGCTACCTGCCCAACATCCCCGAAGCCGTCGTCGCCCTCCTGGCCACCGCCGCCGTCGGCGGGGTGTGGACCTCCTGCGCCCCCGACTTCGGTGCCCGCGGCGTCCTGGACCGCTTCCGGCAGGTCGAGCCCGTCGTGCTGTTCACCGTCGACGGCTACCGCTACGGCGGAAAGGAACACGACCGCACGGAGACCGTCGCCGAACTGCGCCGAGAGCTGCCCTCCCTGCGCGCCGTCGTCCACATCCCGCTGCTCGGCGGCCCCGCCCCCGACGGCGCCCTGGAGTGGGAGGGCCTCACCGCCGCCGACGGCCCGTCGGCCGAACCGGTCTTCGAGCACGTTCCCTTCGACCACCCGCTGTGGGTGCTGTACTCCTCGGGCACCACCGGGCTGCCCAAGGCCATCGTCCAGTCCCAGGGCGGCATCCTGCTCGAACACCTCAAGCAGCTCGGCCTGCACTGCGACCTGGGCCCCGGCGACCGCTTCTTCTGGTACACCTCCACCGGCTGGATGATGTGGAACTTCCTGGTCTCCGGCCTGCTGACCGGCGCCACCGTCGTCCTGTACGACGGCAGCCCCGGCCATCCCGGCACCGACGCCCAGTGGCGGGTGGCCGAACGCACCGGCACCACCCTGTACGGCACCTCCGCCGCGTACGTCATGGCCTGCCGCAAGGCCGGCGTCCACCCGGGGCGCGACCTCGACCTCTCCCGCGTCAGGTGCGTGGCCACCACCGGCTCACCGCTTCCTCCCGACGGGTTCCGCTGGATCCACGACGAGATCGCCGAGGACATGTGGATCGCCTCCGTCAGCGGCGGCACCGACGTGTGCAGCTGCTTCGCGGGCGCCGTGCCCACCCTCCCGGTGTACACCGGCGAGCTCCAGGCCCCCTGCCTGGGCACCGATCTGCAGTCCTGGGACCCGCACGGCAGGCCCCTGGTCGACGAGGTCGGCGAACTGGTCGTCACCAACCCCATGCCGTCCATGCCGGTGGGCTTCTGGAACGACCCCGACGGCTCCCGCTACCACGACAGCTACTTCGACACCTACCCCGGCGTGTGGCGGCACGGCGACTGGACCACCCTCACCTCGCACGGCACCGTCGTCATCCACGGCCGCTCCGACTCCACCCTCAACCGGCAGGGCGTCCGCATGGGTTCCGCCGACATCTACGAGGTCGTCGAACGCCTCCCGGAGATCCGCGAGTCCCTCGTCATCGGAGTCGAACAGGCCGGCGGCGGCTACTGGATGCCGCTGTTCGTCCAGCTCGCCGGGGGAGCCGTCCTCGACGACGGGCTGCGCGACCGCGTCAGGCGGACCATCCGCGAGCACCTCTCCCCGCGGCACGTGCCCGACGAGATCATCGAGGTGCGGGGCATTCCCCACACCCTTACCGGCAAGCGGCTCGAGGTCCCGGTCAAGCGGCTGCTGCAGGGCACCGAGCTGGACAGGGCGGTCAACCCGGGCTCGGTCGACGACGTGGAGCTCCTCCGCTTCTACGAACGCCTCGCCCGCGAACGCCGCACCGTCTGATCCGGCCGCCTGCCCGTACCGCCCGCCCGACCGTCTTCCGGCCCGCTGTCAGACCCTCCCGTTACGTTGAGTGACAACATGGACACATTGCCCAGGGGGAGACATGGCACACACCGATGACCGGGACCGCCGCGACCGGACGGGCAGGAGGGGGAGCGGGCGCCGTCCCGCCGGACCGGGCGGGCACGGCCCGGCGGCCACCCGCCGGGCCCTGCGCAGGGAGGCACCCAGCACGGTCGCCGTCGTGGCCGACGCGACCGGCTTCGCCGCCATGCGGCGGTACCGCACGTTCGCCTTCGCCGACCACCACACCTACCTGCGGCAGACGGAGGGACTGCTGCGCTCGCTCACGGCCCAGGGCATCCACACCCGTGTCGGCCTCTTCGACCCGGCGGACTACGAGCACTTCTGCGCCCAGGAGCACATCGACCCCGACACCCCGGACAGCCGTGCCCGCTACGTCGCGGAGCTCGCCGCGACCGGCTCCACCGTGCGATACCGCGGCCAGTCCATCGGCCGGCTGCTGCCCCTGCTGCTCGACGGCTGGGAACGGCAGGACACCTGGGAACGCGCCACAGAGCTGCTCGCCGGTCTCGGTCCCTGCGCCGACTGCGGGGAGGACATCGGCGCCGCGGCGCTCGACGAGGCCGCCCGGCTCCTGGCGGGGATCACCGCTTCCGCCGGACCGGGCGCCCACCATCTGGTGTGCAGCGTCACCGGGAACACCGGCCCCCTGGTCGCGGTGCTCCACACCGGAAGCGCACCGCGGGGCGCGCCCGCCGGCCCGGCACCGGCCGCCGCCGGGAACGCGGCCGAGGAGCTCGTCTTCCGCGCGGTGCTCGCCGCGGGCATCGCCACCGAGCGCCCCGGCGGGGTGGTGATGCGCACCGTACGAGGAGGGGAGGAGGAGGTCCGCGGCTGGAGTCTGACCGGCGGCCGGCTCCGTCCGCTCTCCGAGGCGGAGGTCTTCTCGGCCTACTGCACCGACGCCCGCACGGGGGAGCCGGTCCCGCCCGAACCGGGCCTCGTGTACCGCGCGGGTTTCCCGCTCTCCCGCCCCGGAACGGCGGACGGACCGGAGACGGACGGATCTGACGGTGACGGGCCTGACGGGCCGGGAGAGGAGAAGAACCGAGAAGGGTGAGGGCGCGGGGGAGCCCCGGCCCGCCAGGCGGGGCGAGCGGCTTCCCGCCCGGCCGGTCACGGTCACTCCCCGGACAGTACCGACCGCGCGGCCGCCCGCGCCTCCGCACCGCTCTCCGAGGCGCGGGCGGCGGCCGCCGCCCGCTCGCACTGCGCCAGGGTGTGCCTGGCCAGCACTGCCCGCACATAGGGGATGGCCGAGGCCCCCATGGACAGGCTCGTGACCCCCAGCCCGGTCAGCACACAGGCGAGCAGCGGCTCGGAGGCCGCCTCACCGCAGACACCGCAGCTCTTGCCCTCGGTGCGGGCCGCCTCCGCCGCCATGGCGACCAGGTCCAGCAGCGCGGGCTGCCAGGGATCCTGGTAGCGCGAAAGGGCGCCGACCTGCCGGTCGGCGGCGAAGGCGTACTGCGCCAGATCGTTGGTGCCCAGCGACAGGAACTCCACCTCCCGCAGCACCGACCGGGCCCGCAGCGCCGCCGAGGGCACCTCCACCATGGCCCCCACGTCGGCACGCAGCCCCGCCTCCCGGCAGGCGTCGGCGAACGCCCCGGCGTCGGCCCGGTCGGCCACCATCGGCGCCATGACCCCCAGATGCACCGGCAGTCCCGCGGCGGCCCGGGCGAGTGCGCGCAACTGGGTCCGCAGCACCTCGGGGTGATCGAGCAGCGTCCGCAGTCCGCGTACCCCCAGCGCCGGATTGGGCTCGTCGGCCGGGGTGAGGAACGCCAGCGGCTTGTCCGCGCCGGCGTCCAGCACCCGCACCACCACGCGTCCCTCCGGGAAGGCCTCCAGCACCTGCCGGTACGCCGCCGCCTGCCGTTCCTCCGACGGCGCGGCCGTACCGCCGCCCCGGCCGTCGTCGAGGAACAGGAACTCCGTGCGGAACAGGCCGACCCCCTCAGCACCGGCCCGGACCGCCGCCGCCACGTCGGCCGGCCCGCCCACGTTCGCCAGCAACGGCACCCGGTGGCCGTCGGACGTCACGCCGGGCCCGGTCGCCGCCGCCAACGACGCCTTCCGCTCCTCGGCGGCCCGGCTCAGCTCCGCCCGGCGCTCCGGGCCCGGCTCCACCACGACCTCGCCCGTACTGCCGTCCACCGCGACGACCGTGCCCTCGGCCAGCTCCACGGCACCCGTCAGCGCCACCACCGCGGGCACTCCCAGCGACCGGGCCAGGATGGCGGTGTGACTGGTGGGGCCACCCTCCTCGGTGACGAAGCCGAGGACGAGCGCGGGATCGAGCAGCGCGGTGTCGGCGGGCGCCAGATCGCGTGCGGCGAGGACATACGGCTCGGCGCTGTCCGGCACCCCCGGCATCGGCACCCCCAGCAGCCGGGCGACGACGCGGTTCCGCACGTCGTCCAGATCGGCGACCCGCCCGGCGAGGTACTCGCCCGCCCCGGCGAGCAGCGCCCGGTAGGCGGCGAAGGCGTCGTGCACCGCACGCTCGGCGGTGCCGCCCACGGCGATGCGCCGCTCCACGTCGGCCATCAGCTCGGGGTCCCGGGCCATCATGGCCTGGGCCTCCAGCACGGCCTGGGCCTCTCCGCCCGCGAGGTGTCCCCTCGCCACCAGATCGGCGGCCACGGCCTCCACTGCCTGGCGTACCCGGCCCTGCTCGTGCGGCACCTGTTCCGGGGAGGTCTGCCCGGGAGGCGGCTCCAGCACCGCCGTGCCCATGTGCCGTACCTCACCGATCGCCACCCCGTGGCTCACGCCGACACCTCGAAGCGTCGTCTCCATCAGTCTCCTAGCGAGGGGACCACCGGCTTCAGCCGGTGGTGGGGTTGCCCCTGGCGTAGCCAAGGGGAGAATCGCTTCCGTGGCTTGTGGTGTTTTCCGCTCGTCCCGAAAAGGATCGGTTCGGGCTGGATCGCAACCTTCGGGTTGGAAGCCCCTCCTTCAGGTGAGGAGTGGAGTCACATCACCGTCCCCGGTCGGTCTCGTCTCGGCGGATGCGTGAGCGGGTGTCTCGCTCTCGGCCCTCCCGGCACTCGCGGCGGTCGGGCGAGCCGGGGTCACCGCCAGGTGAACAGAGTGCCCCCGGCCGGCACATCGGCTTCCTCGGCCACGTCGGCCAGCGCGTCGGGAGTGGCCTCGAGCGCCACGACCGGGCACACCGGCGACTTTCCCGAGGCCTCCACCTCGGACGGATCCCACCGGACGACCGGATCACCGCGGCGCACGGTGTCGCCCTTGGCGGCCAGCAGCTCGAAGCCCTGACCGTTCAGCTGCACCGTGTCGATGCCCAGGTGTGTCAGTACGCCGTGGCCCTCGTCGTCCACGACGACGAAGGCGTGCGGATGCAGCGAGACGATGATGCCGTCCACGGGAGCCACGACGACGGACGGTTCGCGGACCGGGTCCACAGCGGTTCCCGGGCCCACCATCACGTCGGAGAACACCGGATCGGGTACGGCCGCGAGGCCGATGGCGCGTCCGGCCAGTGGGGACGTCACGGTGGTCATGGGTGCCTCCCGGAGAGCGGGGATCGTGCGGTCGCCGTCACTGTGTGTCCGTGACCGGCACACTGATCAGAAGCGTAGGACACCGGGACGTCCGGTTCCGTGAGCGCGCGTACGACGGCCTGTCCGGCGCCCGCCGAATCGATTTGCTTCCGTTCCTGCCCCCATGTACCCTCGTACTTCCGTCCGACGCCGACAGCGTCAGAGGCGTGTCCAACCAAACCTCCTCCCGTATCCGGTTCGGTTCCGCTTGCCCGTGCTTCTGCGGGCGGTGGGGAGCGAATTTCGGACTTCGCGGGAAGGCTGGTAAAGTCGGAAACACCGAAGGGAAGCGCCCGGAGGGGCCTCGGGAGAGGTTCCGAAGGAAGCGTCCGTTCCTTGAGAACTCAACAGCGTGCCAAAAGTCAACGCCAGATATGTTGATACCCCGTCTGCCGGGCCGGTTTGTCGGCCGGGTGGATGTGGTTCCTTTGATACACACAGCGAGGACGCTGTGCACCCTTGGGATTATTCCTTCCGGGGGTGCCGCTCTCGTGCGTGTCACCGGGATGACCCGGGAAGCATTCACGGAGAGTTTGATCCTGGCTCAGGACGAACGCTGGCGGCGTGCTTAACACATGCAAGTCGAACGATGAACCTCCTTCGGGAGGGGATTAGTGGCGAACGGGTGAGTAACACGTGGGCAATCTGCCCTGCACTCTGGGATAACTCCGGGAAACCGGAGCTAATACCGGATACGACCATCGCGGGCATCCGTGGTGGTGGAAAGCTCCGGCGGTGCAGGATGAGCCCGCGGCCTATCAGCTTGTTGGTGGGGTAGTGGCCCACCAAGGCGACGACGGGTAGCCGGCCTGAGAGGGCGACCGGCCACACTGGGACTGAGACACGGCCCAGACTCCTACGGGAGGCAGCAGTGGGGAATATTGCACAATGGGCGCAAGCCTGATGCAGCGACGCCGCGTGAGGGATGACGGCCTTCGGGTTGTAAACCTCTTTCAGCAGGGAAGAAGCGCAAGTGACGGTACCTGCAGAAGAAGCACCGGCTAACTACGTGCCAGCAGCCGCGGTAATACGTAGGGTGCGAGCGTTGTCCGGAATTATTGGGCGTAAAGAGCTCGTAGGCGGCTTGTCGCGTCGGATGTGAAAGCCCGGGGCTTAACCCCGGGTCTGCATTCGATACGGGCAGGCTAGAGTTCGGTAGGGGAGATCGGAATTCCTGGTGTAGCGGTGAAATGCGCAGATATCAGGAGGAACACCGGTGGCGAAGGCGGATCTCTGGGCCGATACTGACGCTGAGGAGCGAAAGCGTGGGGAGCGAACAGGATTAGATACCCTGGTAGTCCACGCCGTAAACGTTGGGCACTAGGTGTGGGCGACATTCCACGTCGTCCGTGCCGCAGCTAACGCATTAAGTGCCCCGCCTGGGGAGTACGGCCGCAAGGCTAAAACTCAAAGGAATTGACGGGGGCCCGCACAAGCGGCGGAGCATGTGGCTTAATTCGACGCAACGCGAAGAACCTTACCAAGGCTTGACATACACCGGAAACACGTGGAGACACGTGCCCCCTTGTGGTCGGTGTACAGGTGGTGCATGGCTGTCGTCAGCTCGTGTCGTGAGATGTTGGGTTAAGTCCCGCAACGAGCGCAACCCTTGTCCTGTGTTGCCAGCAACGTCTTCGGGCGGTTGGGGACTCACGGGAAACTGCCGGGGTCAACTCGGAGGAAGGTGGGGACGACGTCAAGTCATCATGCCCCTTATGTCTTGGGCTGCACACGTGCTACAATGGCCGGTACAATGAGCTGCGATGCCGTGAGGTGGAGCGAATCTCAAAAAGCCGGTCTCAGTTCGGATTGGGGTCTGCAACTCGACCCCATGAAGTCGGAGTCGCTAGTAATCGCAGATCAGCACTGCTGCGGTGAATACGTTCCCGGGCCTTGTACACACCGCCCGTCACGTCACGAAAGTCGGTAACACCCGAAGCCGGTGGCCCAACCCCTTGTGGGAGGGAATCGTCGAAGGTGGGACTGGCGATTGGGACGAAGTCGTAACAAGGTAGCCGTACCGGAAGGTGCGGCTGGATCACCTCCTTTCTAAGGAGCA
>NZ_PGGW01000015.1 GCF_002794255.1 Streptomyces carminius | reverse complement strand
TGGCCCCACACCGGCCACCCCCGCCGCATCGGCATCTCAGCCTTCGGCGTCAGCGGCACCAACGCCCACGCCATCATCGAACAACCCCCGCCCCACCCCACCCCCCACGAAAAAGAAGAAACACCCGAACCCCACCCCGACACCCACATCCCCTGGCTCCTCTCCGCCCGCACCCCCACCGCCCTGACCGCCCGGGCACGGCAACTGGTGGCGCACGTCGAAGCGCATCCGGAGCTGGACGCCGACACTCTCGGCCGCGCGCTGGCGACGACCCGGGCCAGTCTGGAGCACCGGGCGGCCCTCGTCGGCACCGACCGCAACAAGCTGCTCGACGCCGCCCGGCGCCTCGCGGAGGGAAGGCCGTCTCCCCGCGTGGTGACCGGCAAGGCCGCCACGGGTCCCCTCGCGTTCCTCTTCTCCGGTCAGGGCAGCCAGCGCCTCGGCATGGGCCGGGAACTCCACGCGCGCCACCCGGCGTTCGCCGAGGCCTTCGACTCGGTGTGCGAGGAACTGGACGCCCGGCTGGCGCGCCCCGTGCGCACGGCCGTCTTCGCGGACCCCGCCTCCGAGGAGGCGCAGCTGCTGGACCGGACGGAGTTCACCCAGCCGGCCCTGTTCGCGTTCGAGGTGGCCACCGTACGGCTGCTCGCCTCCTGGGGGATCCGACCGGACATCGTCGCCGGGCACTCCGTCGGCGAGATCGTCGCGGCGCACGTGGCCGGGGTGCTCTCCCTGGGGGACGCGGCCACTCTGGTCTGCGCCCGTGCCCGGCTCATGCAGGCGCTGCCCCCGGGCGGGGCCATGGCCGCGGTCGGCACCGGTGAGGAGGAGGTCGCCGAGCTGCTGGCCGGACACGAGCACGAGGTGAGCATCGCCGCGGTCAACGGCCCCGCCTCGGTCGTGCTCTCCGGTTCGGAGGAGCCCCTGCTCGAGATCGTCGGCCGGCTGCGCGCCCTCGGCCACCGCACGAAGCGGCTCCGGGTCAGCCACGCGTTCCATTCCCCGCTCGTGGAGCCCATGCAGGAGGAGTTCGGCAGGGTCGCCCGCGAACTGTCCTACTCCGCGCCGCGCGTCCCGGTGGTCTCCAACGTCACCGGGCGGCTCGCCGAGGGGGGCGACCTGGTGACGCCCGAGTACTGGGTCCGGCACGTGCGCGCGGCCGTCCGGTTCCACGCCACCGTCCGCACCCTCGAGTCCGAGAGGGTCCGCACCTTCCTCGAGGTGGGCCCCGGCGACACTCTCACCGCGATGGTCCACGAGGGCCTCACCACTCCCACCGAGGCGGTACCGGTCGTACGCCGCGGAGACGACGAGTCCCTCTCGCTGCTCACCGCGCTGGCCCGGCTGCACGTCCGCGGCAGCGCTCTCGCCGTGCCGCGGCACCCCGTCCACATCCCCCTGCCCACCTACCCCTTCGAACGCAAGCGCTACTGGCTGGAGAGGACCCCCATGCCCCGGGAAGAGCAGACCCTCGCCCCACAAGAACCGCCCGTTCCGGAGACCGCCGAGGAGTCGGCGCGGACTCTGGTGGCCGGGCTCTCCGAGCGGCCCTCCGAAGAGCGCCGGAAGGAGTTGGTCGGCCTCGTCATCGAGCTGGCCGCCGCGGCGCTGGGCCATGACGGCACCGACGAGTTCGACGAGGAGACCGGCTTCTTCGACGTCGGCTTCAGTTCCCTGACCGCGGTCGAGGTCCGCAACAAGATCAACGAGATCTGCGGTCTGGAGACGACCCCGATGCTGCTGTTCGACTACCCGACCCCCCTGATGCTCGCGGAGCACCTGGACGAGCTCCTCTTCACCCCCCAGAGCCACTGACCCGGAGGCGGAACGAGACATGTTCGACATTGACACGTATCTGAAGCACATCGGCTACACGGGCACGAGGGAGCCGACCGCGGAGAACCTCCGCGAGCTGCACAAGAAGCACATGATGACGGTGCCTTTCGACAACTCCCGCAACGCCCCCAAGGGACTGGCGATATGGGACGACGTCGACGCCGGGGCGGACGTGTTCTACGAGGCGCTCGTCGTCGAGCGCCGCGGCGGCATCTGCCACGAGCACTGCGGTCTGTTCCGCGCGGTGCTGACCGAGTTCGGCTACGACGTCGACATCATCTCCTCCGGAGTGCGGGGCGCGAACGGCGAGTTCGGCCACGACCTGGAACACATGCTCAGCGTGGTGCGCATCGGCGACGAGCTCTGGCTCGCCGACGTCGGCTTCGCCGGTCCCTCGTTCATCGAACCGGTGCGGGTGTCACAGGACGTGCAGAGCCAGTGCGGATTCGACTACCGGGTCGTCGAGAACGCCCCCTACCTGGTGCTGGAACGGCGCACCCGGGGCGGCGAATGGCTGGCCGTCTACCGCTTCATGCTGCAGGAGCGGGAGCTGACCGAGTGGAAGGCCATCGCCGCCGGCGAGAACGACGACCCGTTCTGGCACTGGGCAGGCGAGATGATCGCCGCCGGCACCCTGATCTACGGCCGCGCCTACGAGAACGGCCAGCTCCTGCTGGTCGGGCGGCGCCACCTCAAGGCGGAGGACGGCCGGGACGAGACACGGGTGCTGGCGAAGACGGACGAGTACCAGGCCGCCATCCGCCACATCCTCCTCCAGAAGGCCTGAGGGTGATGCGACCATGAGCGTCGACACGGATGTGCTGATCGTCGGCGACGGCCCGGTCGGCCAGACGCTGGCGGTTCTGATGGCCCGGCAGGGCTGGCAGGTCACCGTGGTGGACCGCTGGCCCGAGCCGTACACCCTGTCGCGGGCCGTCGCCTTCGACAGCGAGGCGGCCCGCGTACTGGCCTCGCTCGGGCTGACCGAGTACATCGCCGCGGAGACCGAGCCCTCGGGCCGGTACTCCTGGCAGAACGCGGACGGAAAGATCCTGCTCGACATCCAGGGGTCGGTCAGAGGCTGGTGCCACTGGCCCGACTCGGCCTCGATGTACCAGCCCGGCCTGGAGAACGCGCTGTCCGCGCGCGGCGCACGGCTGCCGACGCTGCGGGTGCTGCGCGGACACGAGGCCGTCGAGGCCACCGACCACGGCAGCCACGTCGAGCTGGTCTGCGTCGACCGAGCGGGCGAGCGGCGGGCGCTCTCGGCCCGCTGGCTCATCGGCTGCGACGGGGCGAACAGCTTCGTCCGTGAGCGGATCGGCACCACGATGCACGATCTGGACTTCTCACGCGACTGGCTGATCTGCGATGTGGTGCTGCACGAGAAGCGCGCCTTCGACCCGAACAACCTGCAGATCTGCGACCCGGCCCGGCCCCGGACCGCGGCCTCGGCCGGGCCGGGCCACCGGCGCTGGGAGTTCATGCGGCTCGAGGGCGAGTCGGTGGAGGAGCTCGACACCCCGGAGAGCGCCTGGCGGCTGCTGGGGATGTTCGACCTCACACCGGAGAACGCGACCCTGCTGCGGCACGCCGTCTACACCTTCAGGTCCCGGTGGGCGGAGCGCTGGCGTTCCGGGCGGATGCTGATCGCGGGCGACGCGGCCCACGTCATGCCTCCGTTCGCCGGGCAGGGCATGTGCTCCGGCATCC
Source organism: Streptomyces carminius (assembly GCF_002794255.1). Taxonomy (GTDB): domain Bacteria; phylum Actinomycetota; class Actinomycetes; order Streptomycetales; family Streptomycetaceae; genus Streptomyces; species Streptomyces carminius. The sequence continues at coordinate 41,198 of NZ_PGGW01000015.1, read as the reverse complement.
GGGACGCCGCGAACCTGGCCTGGAAGCTCGACCTGGTCCTCCGCGGCCAGGCCGACGACACGGTGCTCGACACCTACGTCGCCGAGCGCTCCCGGCACGTACAGCACGCGATCCGGATGTCGGTGGACCTCGGCAAGGTGATCTGCCAGCTCGACCCGGCCGCCGCGGCCGACCGGGACGTGGCGATGCTGGCCGCACGGGACCGCGGAGTGGGCACGGGTGCTCCGCAGGCGCCGGTGCACCCCCTGCGCAACGGACTGCTGTACCGCGGCGGCGGGGCGGCCGGCGGTCGGCTGACGGGCGGGCTCAGCCCTCAGGCACGGGTGCGGCGCGGCACCGAGACGGGGCTGTTCGACGAACTCGTCGGGACCGGCTTCGTCCTGCTGTCCAGGGAGGACCCCCGCCCGTTCCTCGACGCCCGCACCACGGAGTTCCTGAAGAGCCTGGACGTCCGCCTGGTGACGGTCGTACCCGGTGACGCCGGAGCCACCGGCGCGGACGTCGTGGCCGACGTGGACGGCAGGTATCTGCCGTACCTGGCCGAAGCGGACGCCCGCGCGGTGCTGGTCCGCCCCGACTTCTACGTCTTCGGCCAGGTCTCGGAGGAAGAGGACTACGCTGCCCTCTTCGACGACCTGCGGCAGCGGCTGCCGCTGACGGCGACGGCGGCGCGTTGAGGGCCGTCGTCACGGGCTCCGGCGGCGGCCCCCGGCGGGGCCGCCGCCGTCTGGGCGTGAAGTTGCCGACGGTGCTGCTCGACCGGGCGCGCGGTCCAGTGGACACCGCCGCGACGCCGTGCCAGGAGGCCCTGCGAGAAGAGAAGATGCCTCCGCAGCCCCCTGTCGAGCCTCCCGGAAACCGGTCCGCCGCCCCGGGCGCACGGGCGGCGGCGGAACTGCTGGACGAGATCGAGCTCTGACGACGACACCGACGGCGGCACGGGGCGCGCCGCCGGTGTCCGCCACGACCGGCACGGCCGGAGCCCTCCTCAGACCCTCTCGACCGCCACCCGGGCCTGTTCGACGGCGAGCATCCGGATGTCCTCCGGATCCGAGGTCAGGATCGTCACCCGGCCCGGCAGGGCCAGGGCGGTCGCGCACAGCATGGCGTCGATGGCGTACTTGTGGCCGTGCAGCCCGGCGCTCCGCAGCAGAGCGGCGGCGGCCTGGGCGAGAGCCTGGGTGACGGGCTCCACCCGGAGGCGGGAGAGGGTCCACCGCAGGGCGGCGTCGTTGACCTTCGGGTGGATGACCTCGACCAGTACCGCAGTCGAGGTGACCACCGGGAGATCCGTGTCACGGGCCGCCGTCAGCCACTCGTGGACCTCCCGGTCCCGGTCCACCGCCTTGGCGAGCCCCTCGCTGTCCAGGACGAGGGCACCGCTCACGCGGCGGCCCCGGTATCGGAGGTCCGGCCGGTGAGCCGGGCCCTCTTCACCGCCACGGCTTCCGGGTCCGCCGGGCCGTGGATCTCCTCGAAGTCGGCGATGAGTTCATCCAGATTGTCCCGCTCTATCTGGCGCTGAGCGGCCCGCTCCAGGTACGCGGAGACACCACGCCTGCCGACCCGTTCACGGATGGCCTGCAGGGTGCCGGCGGTCAGCGTGACGGAGATCCCGTTGCTGGGACCTTCTCCGGGGAGGAACTCGACGTCGTCAGCCATGACCCGATTGTGGCATAGAAAATGCCATATCTGGGTGCCCGCTGCCGGCGACGCTCCGAGGAGCCGGTCGCCAGGGCCGTTCGCGGCGGTCAGGAGGGGGGTGCGGCATCTCCGTCGGGCGCCGTGGCCCTGCGGACGCAGTCGCGGAGCAGGGCGCGGCGCCGGTCGTGCACGTCCTCGGGCTCCTGGTCACTGGCCGCGTACACGTTGCTGACCGGCGACCAGGCCATGGACATGGCGATGACCACGGCCATGATGTCGAACGGGTCGCCCGCGCGGACCCGCCCGGCGGCCTGGGCCTCGGCGATGGCCGTGAGCTTGCGGTCGTCGTAGTGCTGGTGGGTCTCGACGAGGTGCCCGGCGGGCCGGCGCTCCAGCCGTGTCCAGGTCGCCAGCCGGATGAGGTCGGGGCGGCGCAGGTACTCGTCGTAGAGACGCACGGCCCAGTCCGCCAGATCGTCGGCGTCGATGGGCACGACGTTGGTGATGCGCTCCAGCGAGCTGAGGAAGATCGCGTCGAAGAGCCGGTCCTTGTCGCCGAAGTAGGCGTAGAGCTGGGCCTTGTTGGTGCGCGCCGCCGTCACGACGCGCTCGATGCGCGCCCCGGCGATGCCGTGCCGGGAGAACTCCTCGGTGGCCGCGTCCAGGATGCGCTGGTACGTCGCGGCGCCTCGTGAGGTCTGGGGCTGTTCCGGCATGCACCCAGCCTACCAAACAGAACGGTTTGTTTGCCTTGTCGCGCCGTCATGCTTACTCTCCAACAGACCGAACAGTCTGTTTGAGGAGTCAGCTGTGCGAACGACCACCGGATGGCGGGCGACCGGCCCGACGGCGCTGCGGCGCACCTCGCTGGAGCGCCGGGACCTGCGCCCGGACGACATCGCGGTGCGGGTCGACCACTGCGGCGTGTGCCACACCGACCTGCACGCCCTGCACGACCACGACCCGCACACGGACGCGCCCCTGGTGCCCGGCCACGAGTTCACCGGCGTGGTGACCGGGACCGGCCCCGAGGTGACCGCCTTCTCGGCCGGCGACCGCGTCGCGGTGGGCAACATCGTCGACTCCTGCGGCGCGTGCGCCATGTGCGAGGCAGGACAGGAGAACTTCTGCCACTCCTTCCCGACCCTGACCTACGGCGGCACCGACCGGCGGGACGGCTCGACCACCCTGGGCGGCTACTCCCGCGAGTACGTCGTGCGCGAGGCGTTCGCCTACCCGCTCCCCGCCGGCCTCGACCCGGCCGCGGCCGCCCCGCTGATGTGCGCCGGCGTCACCGTCTGGGAGCCCCTGCGCTCCCTGGGTGTGGGCCCCGGCAGCCGCGTCGCCGTGGCCGGGCTCGGCGGTCTGGGCCACCTCGCGGTCAGGATGGCCGTGGCGCTCGGCGCCACCACGGCCGTCTTCAGCCGCACCCGGGACAAGCGCGACGACGCCCACCGGCTCGGCGCCCACGACTTCGTCGACTCCACGGACACCCGGCGGACGGCCGCGGCGCGCGACAGCTTCGACGTCGTCGTCGACACCGTCTCCGCACCCCACGACCTCGCCCCGTATCTGAGGATGGTGGCGATGGACGGCACCCTCAGCCTCCTCGGACACCTGGGCCCGGTCACCGTCGAGGCCATGGACCTGCTCGTCGGCCGCAAGAGGCTCAGTTCCGCGGGCAGCGGAGGCCGTCCCGCGACGGCCGAGATGCTCCGGTTCTGCGCCGACCACGGCATCGCCGCCGATGTCGAGGTGCTCCCGTCGTCACAGGTGGACACCGCGCTCGACCGCCTCCGGCGCAACGACGTCCGCTACCGCTTCGTGCTCGACATGTCCGACCTGGACTGAGGAGACGGCCGGGCGGGCCGCCCCGGGCTACTCCCTCCCCGCCGCCCCGCGCGCCGTGAACGGCAGGACGAGGCGGGAGGGGTGGGCGGCGTCGCGGTAGATCCTGTGAGTGACGGGGCGGCCCACCGGCAGGTGGAAAGCGTCCGGCGGCAGCAGCGCGTCGTGCGCGTCGGCCAGCGGCTCGTCGTTGGACAGCTCCGCCACCAGACGGTGGCCGGGCCGGAAGACGACGGCGAACGGGTAGAGCTGTAGCACGTACTCCTCGGTCCTCCCGGGCTCCACCGGCACCGCGCGGGTGTGCGGGTGGTAGGGGTCGCCCTCAGTGGTGCGCCCCTCGTCGAGCTCGCGGTGGGAGGCCTTGAGGCAGCCGCTGGTGATGAGCCGCCGCCTGCCGCCGGGCGCCTCGTCCCACGTCGGCCGTGGCGGCGATGGTCGTCGCGCTCACCCGCCGCTCACCTCGCCGGTGACGTTCTCCAGGACCACGGCGAGGGCCTGCCCCACACCGATACAGATGGCCGCCACACCCCAGCGCTCCCGCCGCTCGCGCAGGACCTTCGCCAGGGTGCCCAGCAGCCGGCCGCCCGAGGCGCCCAGCGGATGCCCGAGGGCGATGGCCCCGCCCCGGACGTTGACGGTCTCCGGGTCGATGCCCCAGGCGTCCACACAGGCCAGCGACTGCACCGCGAACGCCTCGTTCAGCTCGACCGCGCCGACGTCGTCCCAGCCGATGCCCGCGCGGCGCAGCGCCTTCCCGGCGGCCTCCACCGGTGCGTAGCCGAACGCCTGCGGCTCTACGGCGTGCGCTCCACGTCCGGCGATCCGGGCGACGGGCGCCAGCCCGATCCGGTCGGCCGCCGCGCCGGTGCCCAGCAGTACGGCGGACGCGCCGTCGCTGAGCGGGGAGGCGTTGCCGGCCGTGATCGTCCCGTCCGGCCGGAACGACGGCTTGAGGACCGCCAGCTTCTCCGGGCCGGTGTCGGGGCGGATGCCCTCGTCCCGGTCCAGCCCCTCGACGGGGAGGACCAGGTCCTCGTAGAAGCCCTCGTCCCAGGCCCGGGCCGCCAGGTGGTGGGAGCGCGCCGCGAACGCGTCCTGCCGTTCGCGGGAGATGCCGAACCTCTCCCGGAGCTGCTCGTTGCCCTCCCCCAGCGAGACCGTCCACTCCTTCGGCATCGCCGGGTTGACCAGCCGCCAGCCCAGGGTGGTGGAGACGGCCGCGGTGTCGCCGGCGGGGAAGGCTCGGTCCGGCTTGGGCAGCACCCAGGGCGCGCGGGTCATGGACTCCACTCCCCCGGCGACCGCGATGTCGGCGTCACCGGTCTCCAGGGCGCGCGAGGCGGTGATCGCCGCGTCCAGACCGGAGCCGCACAACCGGTTGACGGTGGTGGCGGGCACGCTCACCGGCAGCCCGGCCAGCAGCACCGCCATCCGGCCGACGTTGCGGTTGTCCTCGCCGGCGCCGTTGGCGTTGCCCCACACCACCTCACCGATCGCGGCACGGTCCAGGGCGGGTGCCTTGGCCAGCAGGCCGGTCAGCGCGGTGGCGGCGAGGTCGTCGGGGCGCACCCCGGCCAGGGCTCCGTTGAACCGGCCGAACGGTGTGCGGGCGGCCGTGTAGAGGTAGGCGTCGTTCACGGTGTGCGGCCTCCTGCCGTCGTCGCCGCTTCCCGCGGCTCCCGGGTCTCTTCCTCCGCCAGATCATCGGCTGTCACCGAGTCCAGCGGAACAGAGGTGAACATGGAAGGTTCCTCGTCCGGGGTCAGCGCGGTGGGTCCGTAGATCCAGTCGGTGAAGGAGTAGTCGTAGGTGTCCCGCGCGCATGACCGCGTTGCGCCGCAGCCGTTCGTCCCCGTCGAGGTGCCACAGCTCGCCCCAGGTGCGGGCGGTGGTCAGCACCCGGCGGCAGTGCTCGACACGGACCGCCTCGTACACCGCCAGCGCCGCGTCCCAGTCCGGCCGGCCCGGCCGGGAGGGTCACCTGTGACCGCTCTTGCGCCAGGCCACCGCACTCAGGTCGACGGGTTGCACGGCACTTCCTCCAACAGGCGCAGGATGAGTGACCGCGACTCAGAACGCCGAGGTCAGCCACGAAATCAGGCCCGCCGTGAACGACGCGGCCACCGACAGGAACCGCTACGACGCGTTCCTCCGCACCGATCCGGAGATCGTGTACGGATCTCTGCGTCGATTCCGGTGTCCGCTCGGCTGCCAGAGCGCTACAGGCCCCGGAAAACGGTTCACACCCGCTCCCGCCACCACGCGTCGGAGGGTGTGTTCACCCGCGCCCTCGGCCGGCTCCGGACTCGGGCCCACGCCGCCGCCGTCACCGGCCGAAACGGAACGCGAAACGGTCCGCCGACTCCGCCGACGGACCGCCACGCAAGACCGGGGCCGACCAAGTGACACACCACGGCGGCCCAAGAAGCGACTGTTCGAGGGCGCCGCCGGGGGCGTTCGTCAACAGCGGCCGGTGGTCTCCTCCCAGGTCACTTTCGTGACGGACACAGGCACAGTGAAATAACTGCCTTGTTTCCTGTTGACACATGCCGTGTGCACAGGCCCCCGCCCCTCGTCCTGGACGAGGACGTACGTCATCGTGATGTCCCGGGCCGTGTTGTTGTAGAACTGGCGCCCGGGAACGCTGCCGGACCACTCACTTTCGGTCGCCAGCGACGGAGGCACATCGGTATCGCCGTACCACCAATTGGACCAGACGCAGACTGTGTCTTCCGGACAGTTTCCGGGGACCGCCGCCGACGCGCTGGGCGCGGAGGCCATGACACCCAAGAAGGCTACGGGCACCGCCGCGAGAGTGATCATCCGTGCACGCATGGAAGAACTCCGTTCCTGAGAGGCCGTTTTGACGTTAACAGCGAAAATGTTGAAGGGTCAATCATCAGACCTCTGGTCCACTGACGCTCTTGAACGTGGTTCAAGCACCGACCGTCGAAGCGGCGTTGACGCCGGCCAGCCGGACCTGGACAAGACGGCGGAGCCACTCGAGGCGGCGGGGAGGGCGGCCGGGCAACCGGTCCACAACCACTCCCACGCCCGCATCCGCGCACTGGGCGGACCAGACCGGCGCCGCCCGGTTCGGACGGACACCGGTGCCCCCTCCCGGCCGGCCTCGCCGACGCCGCCTCCCGGGCGGAACTCGCGGCCTTCGGCATCCAGCGCCCCGAACTCTCCGGCCGCTACCGGGCCGGCTGAGGGAGCGTCCCACCCCGGGCCGGACCGGACGGCCCCGTCGGCGCGGACCGCGCCCGCCCGCCGAGAGGTCCGGGCCGGCGACGGCGTCCCCGGCGCCCTCCCCGGCCGCACCTGGGGGCTCACCGTTGACAGGTTCGGCTAATGATATTAGCGTTTAGCTAACGCCATTAACCAATCCCGGAGGACGCCATGCCCGAACACCTTGCCGTCGACGGCGGCACGATCGCCTACGAGGTGACCGGGTCCGGCCCGCTGGTCGTCCTCGCGCACGGCATGGGCGACAGCCGCGCCGCGTACCGTGCCGTGATCCCGCCGCTGGTGGCGGCGGGCCACCGGGTCGCCGCGGTCGATCTGCGCGGCTGCGGCGAGTCCAGCACCGGCTGGCCGGACTGGAGCCGCACCGCCGTCGCCGGCGACCTGCTCGCCGTGATCCGCCACCTGGGCGGCCCTGCCGTGCTCGTCGGCCACTCCTTCTCCGGCGGCGCCGCCACCATCGCCGCGGCGCGGGAGCCCTCGCTGGTCACCGCGGTCGTCGAGTTGGCGCCGTTCACCCGCAGGCAGGCGCTCCGCCCCGGCGACCTGCGGGTCAGGCGCTTCCGGCAGGGCATGCTGCGGCTGCTCGGCGCGGGCGCGTTCGGCAGTGTGCGGCTGTGGCGCTCGTACCTCGACGTGGCCTACCCCGGCGCGAAACCGGCCGACTGGGCCGAACGGCTCGGCCGCGTCGACGCCCTGCTGCGCGAGCCGGGCCGGATGGCGGCCCTGCGGGGCATGGGCCGCAGCGCTCCCACCGACGCGGGCGCACGGCTCGGCGACGTCCGCTGCCCGGTCCTGGTGTTGATGGGCACGCTGGACCCCGACTGGGCCGATCCGCACGCCGAGGGTTCGGCGATCGTCGACGCCCTGCCGCCCGGCCTCGGCCGCCTGGAGATGATCGAGGGCGCCGGGCACTATCCGCATCACCAGTTCCCCGAGCGGGTGGTCCCGCTCGTGCTCGCCTTCCTCCGGTCGGACGCCGCCCGTGCCTAGGCCCGGTCTGACCCCGGCGGCCGTGGTCGCGGCCGGTGCCGCCCTCGCCGACGAGGTGGGTCTCGCCCATCTGACGATGGGCCTGCTGGCCGAGCGGCTGGGCGTGCGCACCCCGTCCCTGTACAAGCACGTGGGCGGTCAGGAGGACCTCAACCGGCGCATCGCGGCCCTGGCGCTGGGCGAGGCCGCCGACGCCGTCGGCGGCGCGGTCCAGGGGTACGCGGGCCGCGACGCCCTGGCGGCCGCCGCGCGCGCCTTCCGCGCCTTCGTCCTGGCGCACCCCGGCCGGTACGCCGCGACGATCGGCGTGGAGCCGTCCGGCCCGGACGATCCACTGGCCGCCGCGGGGCGGCGGCTGCTCGACGCGTTCACGGCGGTCCTGCGCGGCTACCACCTCGCGGAGTCCGACACCGACCACGCCCTGCGCACGCTCCGCAGCCTCTGCCACGGCTTCGCCACTCTGCAGGCGGCCGACGGCTTCCAGTGGGGCACCGACGTCGACGAGAGCTTCGAGTGGCTGATCGCCTTCGCCGACCGGGGCCTGCGCACGGCGCAGGGATGACGTCCACCGGCCGGGGACGCGATCCGCAGCTCTCCGCCGCCCCGACCGGGGGTGCGCGGTCACGACCGTGACCGCGCACCCGGCGGACTCCGGCGGTGCCCGCCGGTACCGGGAGCCGAGGGGACGCAGCCCGCAGTCGGCCGGGCCGCCGGTCACCGGCGGCCCGGCCGGCTCAGCCGGTCGGGCCGGTCCCGGTCCGGCGGGCGGTGTGCCGCCGGGCCTTGGCCCGGTTTCCGCACACCTGCATGGAGCACCAGCGGCGGCTGTGGTTGCGGGAGGTGTCCCAGAACACCTCGCCGCACCGCCGCTCCGCGCACCGCTTCAGCCGCCGCACCTGCCCGGTCAGTACCAGCTCGGCCCAGGCGACGGCCAGTCGCGCCACGGCCCGGGACACGCCGGTGAGGTCGGGGGACGGCACGAGGACGGCGGGCGGCCGTCCGCCGCCCGGTGGCGCGGTGGCCGCGGTCAGGGTGATCATGACCGGCAGCCGGGCCAGTACGGCGTCGGCGAGTGCCAGCCGGTGCGGCGACGCGGGCGCGCCGCCGTCCTCCAGTGCCTCCCGCATACCGGTGCGCAGGTCCAGACAGGCCCGGAGATCGGTTTCCGTGACATCGGGTGACCGCTCGGCGAGCCCTGCGCCGGTCAGCCAGCGGGCGAGCCCGGCGGGCGTGGACAGCTCCTCCCGTCCGCTCTCCAGATCGACGGTGTTGGTGAAGCTCATGATCAGCCCGGCCACCGCGGGCGGTTCGGACATGCACCCTCCTCGTTCCGGCCAACCGAAGACTCCTAACCAGCCATTTCGATTAGCAGGTTAACAGTCTCCTCGGCGCCAGGGGTAAGCCGACACTGGGGTAACCATCTACATGTGTTAGGGAGTTATGCGATGGAGAAGGCCGCCGCCGAGCCGGCCACCGGACCGCCGCCGAAGGCACCACCGGGGTACCCGCCGGGGTGCCCGCCGGGCCGCCCGCCGGACGCCGTGAGCACGCGGAACACCACCGTGCTGGTGCTGTTCACCTCCCTCACCAACCTCGCGGACGGCGTCACCAAGGTGGCACTGCCGCTGCTGGCGACCCGGTTCACCCGGTCCCCGGTCCTGGTCTCGGCCGTGGCGCTCACCCTCACGCTCCCGTGGTTACTGGCCGCTCTGCACGTCGGCGTGCTGGTCGACCGCTACGACCGCCGGCGACTGCTGTGGATCGCCAACACCGTCCGGCTGGCGGCCGTCGCGGCGCTCCTGGGCACCACCGTCACCGGCACGACCACCCTCTCCGCCCTCTACCTGGGCGGCATCGCCCTGGGCGTCGCCGAGGTCGTCGCCCTCACCTCGGCCACCGCCCTGGTGCCCATGGCGATCGCCCCGGGAAAGCTGGAGCGGGCCAACGCCTGGGTGGCCGGCGCCGAGACGGTGTGCAACGAGTTCTGCGGCCCCTTCGTCGGCGGACTGCTGGTGGCGGCGGGCGCGAGCGTCGCCCTGGGCGCCACCGGCGCGGCGTACGTGACCGGCATGGCGGTGCTGCTCCTGCTGGCCGGCCGGTTCGCGCCGCGCGCCGCCGGGGACCGGCCCGCCGGCTCGGTGAACCAGCGGATCGCCGAGGGTCTGCACCTCCTGTGGCATCAGCGGCTGCTGCGGATGACGGCGCTCGCCCTGACCGTGCTGTGCGCCTGCTGGGGCGGCTGGTTCGCCCTGATGCCGCTGATGGCGACCGGGCCGATGGGGCTGAGCGCCCAGCAGTACGGCATGCTGCTCAGCTCTCTCGGGGCCGGCGGCCTGGTCGGCGCCCTCACCGTGGGTCCGCTCAACCGGCTCCTCGGCCGGCGCCGGGTCATGTTCGCCGATCTGCTGGGCACCGCCGCCATGATGGCCGCTCCGGTACTCACCACCAACCTGTGGCCGGTGGCGGCGAGCGCCTTCGTCGGCGGCATGGGCGGCGTGCTGTGGACGGTGAACTCCCGGACCATCGGCCAGCGCATGGTGGCGACCGAGCTGATGGGCCGCTACAACGCCGCCGCGCGCCTGTTCAGCTGGGGCGCGATGCCGCTGGGCGCCGGGCTGGCGGGTGTGCTCGCCCAGTGGTTCGGGCTGCGCGCGGCGTTCGCCGTGTTCGCCGGGGCCGCCCTCCTGGTGGTCGTTCCGTTCCTGCGCGCCGTGACCCCGCGGGCTCTGGCGGAGGCGACGGCGTACCGGGACCCAAAGACGCGTCCTGTCACCGGCCGCTCCGCGGGCCGTGGGCCTGGAGGAGCTGGTCGACGGGCGCGTAGTCGTCGGTGAGCGGCCGGGCGTCGCCGATCCAGGAGGCGAGGTCGTCGCCGGTGGCGATCCTCCAGCCGGTCCGCCGGGCGTCCAGTGCTTCCTGGACCGCGCGCGGGTCGACCGGGCGGTCGGAGGCGAGCAGCACCATGTTGCCGCCCCTGGAGGCGGCGGCCGGGTCGAGGCCGATGTCGGCGGGTTCGCCGAGGAGGGCGACGTGCTCGAAGACTTCGTCCAGGGTGGCCGCTTCGGCGCGTGCGAAGGCCAGTTCGCCGTGATCGATGAGGTTGGCGACGTACAGGCCGTCCTCGTCGAGCACCCGCCGTACGTCGGTCATCGCCTCCGCCGTGGTGAGGTGCCACGGCACGCTGACGCCCCCGAAGGCGTCGCCGACGACGAGGTCGCGACTGCCGGTGTCCAGCCGCCGCAGGCCGAGCCTGCCGTCCTCGACGCGTACCTCGACACCGGTTCCGGGCCTCAGCCCGAGCCGGTCGCGGTCGATGCGCACGACCCCGCCGTCGATCTCGGACACGACGCTGCGCGTCCCGGGCCGGGTGGCCGCGAGGTAGCGGGGGAAGGTGAGCCCGCCGCCGCCCAGGTGGTGGGCGTCGAGTGGCTCGCCTTCGGGAAAGGCGGCGTCGACCACCGACGCGATGGCGCGCACGTAGGTGAACTCCAGGAAGGTCGGGTCCGCCAGGTCGACGTAGGAGTGCCGCAGGCCGTCCAGAACGAGTGTCCGGCCGCTGTCCCGGTCGGGGTCGGCGACGACCCGTGCGCAGTGGTACCTGGTCTCCGCGTCGCAGTCACCGGGCGCGACCGCGGCGGCCAGACCGCCGGCGACGACCACGAGCGCCAGGGCGGGGACGCCGCTCCACCCGCGCGTCCGCCACTCGACCAGCGCCGAGCCGGCCACCAGCAGGGTGCCGAGGCCGATCAGTATGCCGCTGACCGGCAACCGCGACACGAGGACGAAGCCGGTCAGGACGGTGCCGACGATGGCACCGACGGTGCCGACGCCGGACAGCCGGCCGACCACCGTCCCGGTCTCGGCGAGGCTGGTGAGCCGCAGCTTGGTCACGATCGGCGTCACCGCGGAGAGCAGCGCGCCCGGTACGAGGATGGTCAGTGACGCGATCGACAGGAGCAGCGGCGGCACCCACTCCGCGGTGGTGCGCAGCACGGCGGGGGTGAGCGCCACGACCGCTCCCGACACCCCGAGCGCGGGGCCCAGGAGCCGGCGCGGATCGATCCGGTCGGCGACGCGCCCGCCCAGCCAGGAGCCGAGGGCGATCGCGGTGAGGGCGATGCCGATCACCAGGGTGCTGGTCTCGAGGGTGAGGCCGAGGTAGGGGGCCAGCAGCCGCAGAGCGACGATCTCGACCACCAGGACCGCGGCCGAGGCCCCGAACACGAGCACGGCGGCGGCACGGGGGCCCAGGCCGCGGCCGCGGGGCGGGCCCTCGGCGGCGGGCGGGGAGGACGATTCGGTCACGTAGGCCATCCTCGCACGCGGCGCACCGGCCGAACGGCGTGCCGAGGCCCCTCGCTCAGCACCCTCGCCGCCGGGGATCCCGGAGTTGACGGCCGGTGCGGCGGCCTGCCCTGCCTGTTCGGCCCACGCACCCGGGTCCGGGGCCCGGGAGCTGTCAGGCGGTCTGGAAGGACCGCCTGGCCAGGCCGAGGGCGTAGCCGTCGATGGCCGTGGTGGGCGGTGCCGTCGGGTCGGTGGCGGCGCCGAGGGTGACGAAGAGCGGTGTGAAGTGCTCCACGGTGGGGTGCGCGTAGGGCATGCCGGGTGCCCGGTTGCGGAAGTCGGCGAGTTCGTCGATGTCGCCCCTGTGCAGCGCCTCGGCGGCCCAGGCGTCGAACTCCGAGGACCAGCCGGGCACCTGCTCGGGACGGGACCAGTCGAGGAACGGCAGCCCGTGGGTCATGTAGCCGGATCCGATGACGAGCACCCCCGTCTCGCGCAGCGACCGCAGCCGCCGGCCCAGGTCCAGGAGCCGCCCGGGGTCGTGGGTGGGCATGCTGAGCTGCAGCACCGGGATGTCGGCGCCGGGGTACATGATCTTCAGCGGCACCCATGCGCCGTGGTCCAGGCCCCGGTCGCGGTGTTCGTGGACCGGTTCGGTGTGCGGCATCAGTCCGGCGACCTGCCGTGCGAGTTCGGTGGCGGCCGGGGTGTCGTAGCGCATCCGGTAGTACATCGGGTCGAAGCCGCCGAAGTCGTGGACGAGCTCGGCCGGCTCGCTGCCGCTGATGCTCAGCGGGGCGGACTCCCAGTGCGCGGAGACGATGAGGACGGCCCTGGGCCTGGGCAGCGCCCGCGCCCAGTCGTGGAGCTCGGTCATCCAGCCGGTCATCTCGAACAGCATCGGGGCGCCGTGGCTGAGGTACAGGGCCGGCAGCGGCCCGTCCTGGGGGGTCCACGGTGCGTGCGGGGCGGACCGCTCGGCGGCCGCGGCGCGGCGCAGGTGCGCGGCGAAGGGGTGCCGGGCGGGTATGCGGGCGTCGGCGGCGGCGGTGGTGCCGCCGGGGGCGGGGGGTGTCATGCGGGTTCCTCCTCGCGCTGGGGACCGTGCCGGCGGGTCCGGCGTCCGGGTCTCCGGGTCTCCGGGTCGGTGACGCGGTTGCGGGTGACGGTGGGCCGCCGCCCCGTGTGCCGGTGCCCGGGGCGGCGGGGGCGGGTCGGCCGGCGGCCGAGGGGTCAGTCCACGACGGCGAAGCCGCCGGTCCAGGAGATCTTCTCGTTCGCGGCCAGGGTGAGCTGGAGGAAGCCGATCGCCTCCAGCTCGCGGGCGCGCTCGAGGGAGCCGGCGTCGGCGGCGCGCAGGCCGCCGGCGGTGACCACACCGGCCAGCAGCGACTTGGCGTCGGCGTCGTCGCCCGCGACGAGGACGGTGGCGGGAAGCTCACCGACGCTGCCGGCGGCCAGTGTGGCGGCGAAGTTGGTGTTGAACGCCTTCAACACCCGCGACCGGGGCAGTGCGGCGGCGATCCCGGCTGCCGCGGAGCTGTCGGAGGGCACCACGAGGGAGTCGAAGGTCTCGAAGTCCAGCGGGTTGGTGATGTCGACGACGACCTTGCCCGCCAGCTGGTCGGCGCGCTCGGCGAGGATGTCGGCGACGGCCGGGTGGGGGACGGCGAGGACGACGATGTCGCCGGTGACGGGCTTGCCGGCGTCGGCCCTGCCGAACAGCTCGACGGTGCTCCCACCCTTGGCGGCGATGCCGGAGATGGCCTGGGCCATGTTGCCGGTGCCGATGATGTCGAGGTGCGCCATGAGGACTCCCGGGGATCGAAGGAACCAAATAGTTGTCACTACAACAATCACCCTACCCCGGAAAAGTTGTAGCGACAAGTTTTTCCTGGAAGTGGCACGGGTTTCCCTGGGAGGATGCACACCATGGACACACGATGGCTGGACGACACGGAGCTGGCGGCCTGGGTACGCCTGGCGGCCGTACTCGAACTGCTGCCCGGAGTGCTCGACTCGCAACTGCGCCGGGACGCCGAGCTGACGCACTTCGAGTACTACGTCCTGGCGATGCTGTCGGAAGCACCCCGGCGCACCCTGCGGATGACCGCGCTGGCACTGCAGACCAACGCCACTCTGCCGCGGCTCTCCCACGTGGTGCGGCGGCTGGAGGACCGGGGCCTGGTGGAGCGGCTCCCCTGCCCCGAGGACGCCCGTGCCACCAATGCCCGGCTGACACCGGCCGGCTGGGACAAGGTGCGCGAGGCCGCGCCGGGGCACGCCGCCACCGTGCGGCAGCACGTCATGGACGCCCTGACCCCCGAGCAGGTCGCCCAGCTGACCGCGATCGGTGACGCCGTCCTGCACAGGCTGGACCCCCACGGCAGGATGGCCGCGACCTACCACCGCTACGACCGCCCCGCGGACGGCGGCCGGTAGTCGGTAGCCGAGCCGGTGAAGGACAGGCCGGGTGCCGCCCCGGGACCCGGGAGCTTCCGGCGGATGCCGCGCGCCCTTCGCGCTCACCGCCCGCGCCGCCCGTGCGGCGGGCGGGCGTGCACAGCACCCTGAACTCCGCCGCCCCGTCGGCCACCGGGTCCTCGGTGACGCGCGGGGGTCGAGTGCGCCCGCCGCCCCGTCCCGGGCCCCGTGGCACGGGCCGGCCGGACGGCCTCGGTGGACAGGAACGGGAAGGCGTCGAGCCGTACGCCCCGGCGAGGAGCCGGCGCACGCTCCCGTGCCCGGCCCTCCTGCCGGGCGGCCCCCGGCGCGCCGGACTCAGGACCCGCCGGCGGCGGCGCCCCCGGGCACGTCACCCGCGACCGCCACCAGCACGGCGCTGTCACCGCACTGCCAGACGGACGCGACATGACCGAACCCCGCCCGCCGCAGCAGCTCGGCGTGGCGGCCCGCCGTCAGGCCCGCGTCGCGCCCGCCCCCGCCGGAGGCCGCCCGGCGCCGCTCGCGCTCCGCGAACAGGTCGGCCAGTTCCGGGTCCCGGGCCGCCGCGGCCCACCAGGACTGCCAGGTCTCGCGGCCGAGGCCGCCCGTCCGCTCGGCGCGGCGGCGCCCCACGTACGCGGTGAGGCCCGCGCACGGCTCCCCGTCCGGCGGGAAGTGGTCCCCGTTGACGAGGACGCCACCGGGGCGCAGCAGGGCGGCGAGCCGCCGGTACGTGCGCAGCAGCACCGGTTCGGGGAGGTAGTGCAGGGCGGTCGTCGAGACGGCGGCGTCCAGCGGGCGCTCCAGCCCGAGGGACTCGGTCCAGCCCTCCTCGCCGATCACCGCGTCGACGTAGCGGGCGGCGTCCGCGTGGTGGGTGCGCCCCAGTTCCAGCAGCAGGGGGTCCATGTCGACGCCGACGATCTCCGCGGCCGGCAGCCGCCCGGCGAGCCTGGCGGCCAGGGAGCCGGGGCCGCAGCCCAGGTCGAGCAGGAGCGGCCGGGAGCGGTCGGCCGTGGCGTGCTCGACGACGTCCGCGATCACGGTGAACCGCTCCTCGCGGTCCACCGCGTAGCGCTCCTGCTGCCGCTCCCAGCGCTCCACCCACGCCCGGGCCGTCTCCATGCTCACGCCCACCGTGCGTCACCTCTTCCGTCTCTGCTCCGGTCCGCGGACGCCTCCGAATCTACCGGTGGAAACGGTTATCACTTGCTTCTCACGTCAGTGACGCGAGGACGGCCAGCAGGCGGTCGATCTCCTCCGCCGTGTTGTACACGTGCAGGCTCACCCGCACGGCCCCCTCCTCCGGGTCCGCACCGGCCTGGCAGAGGCCGTCGGCCCGCACCATGAAACCGTGGCTGTGGAGGATGAACCCCAGGTCGTCGGACGGGATGTCGCGGTGCCGGAAGGTGACGATGCCGTGCCGCCGCTGGGCGGCCGGGAGCGGGGAGCCGACCGCCAGGCCGGCGGGGCAGCCGAGGATCTCGTACGGACCGAGGTGCCGCAGCCGGTCGGTCAGCCGGAGCGCCAGGCCTGCCGTCCAGCGGGCGATCCGGTCCGGGCCGGCCGCGTCGAGCCAGTCGAGCGCAGCCCGCAGCGAGACGATGCCCACCGTGTTGGGCGTGCCCTGCCAGCCGGCCGGACGGAACACCGGCCCCCGCGCGTTGCGGGCCCACACCGCCCCCGTCCCGGGCAGGGCCATCGCCTTGTGCCCCGAGAAGACCACGAAGTCGACGTCCAGGGCGGGATCGTCGAGGTGGACGGGCAGATGGCCGACGCTCTGCGCGGCGTCGAGGCAGATCGGCACGTCCGGACCGACCGCCGCCCGGATGCGGTGCACGTTCATGTCACCGCCGTAGACGTGGTGGACATGGGTGGCGGCCACGAAGCGGGTCCGCGGGCCCACCGCGTCCGCGAGGGCGCGGTGCTCGTAGTCGCCGGAGACCTCCTGGTACGGCAGCGCCCGTACGCGCACGTCGACGCCGCGTTCGGCCAGCAGTCGCCGCGCCTCCAGCCAGGGGTCCAGATTGGCGCGGTGGTCGGCGAACGGCACGAGGATCTCGCCCCCATCCCCGTTCCCGTTCCCGTCCCCGAGGTACGGGACGAGCCAGTCGCGGGCGACGGTGCGCAGCCCCTCGGTGGTGCCGCTGGTGAAGTGGACGCCGGAACGCTCCGGGTCGGGGTCGCGGAGGAACTCCCCGACCCGCGCCCGGGCCGACTCCACCAGCTCCGTGGTCCGGTTGGCCCAGGGGTAGGTGCCGCGGCCCGCGTTGGCGTTCGACGTCGTGAGGTAGGTCTGGACGGCCTCCAGCACGGCCCGCGGCTTCTGGGAGGTGGCCGCGCTGTCGAGGTACGCCAGCTCCGGATGGGCGGTGACGATCGGGAACTGCTCCCTCAGCTCCCGCTGCCAGCGCGCCTCCCCGCCGGGCTCCGGCGCGGCGGGCGGCCGCGTCCCGCTCATGCGCGCACCAGCGGTGCGCCCGCGTCCCGCCAGGCGACGACACCGCCCGCCAGGCTGCGGACGTCGGGGTGCCCCATCCGGGTCAGCGCGGCGGCGTGGCGCAGGGACTTCTCGCCGACGGGGCAGGCCAGCAGCACCGGCGTCCGCCTGTCGAAGGGGAGCCCGCCCCGGAGCAGTTCCCCGAACAGTTCGTCGGCGATGTTGACCGAGCCCTCGATGTGCAGGGCGGCGTAGGCGTGCGGGCCGCGCAGGTCCACGACGAGCGGCCGGGGGTCGCCCTCCGCGATCCAGCCCCGTGCCTCACCGACGCCGATGACGCGGGCCTGCGCGCGGGCCTCGGCGTCGGTGAGGGACGGCTCGGCGGGGCCACGGCCGGCCCGGCCCAGGAGCTCCGGGCGCCGCCGGCGCACATAGCTGAGATAGCTCTCGGCCCGGTCGCACACGATGAAGACCGCCGTCTGGCGGCGCCCCGACCCCGCCAGCTCCGCGTCGGCCTCCCGCAGGTGCCGTACCGCCCCCTGGTAGGCGGCGCCCCCGGTCGGCCCCGACAGCATTCCGCAGCGGCGGATGAGGCTGACCATCCCGTCGATGGCCTCGCCGGAGGTCACCGGCTCGATGGCGTCGTACGTCGCCGGGTCGAACAGGCCGACCTGGTGGACCTCGTCGATGGTGCGGATGCCGGGGATGAAGTCCGACTTGTCGGCGACCAGGCCGAGGACCCGCACCCGCGGGTCGTGCTCGCGCAGCACCCTGGCGACACCGGTCGACGAACCGGCCGTGCCGACACAGGCGATGAACCAGTCCGGCGCCCGCCCGTCCAGGTCCTTCACTATCTCCGGCCCGGTGCCCGCCGCGTGCGCCTCGACGTTGCGCGGGTTGAAGTACTGGTCGGTGTGCAGATAGGTGCTGCCGGGATCGGAGAGGGCCCGGTGGAAGTGGGTCAGCGGGTCGTCCGTGTCCGTCGGGTCCAGGCACTCGCTGCGTCCCGGCAGTTCCTCGATCTCGGCGCCGAGGAGCAGGAGCAGCTCCTTGATCTCGGGGACGCGCATCCGGTTGGTGACGCTCTTGAACCCCAGCCCGTGCAGGCCGGCCAGCAGCGCGAGGGCCTTGGCCGTGTTGCCGCTGGAGAGTTCCACCACCGTGGACGCCGCCCCGTCCCCGCCGGCCGTGCCCTCCAGATGGGGGCGGGCCATGTGCCAGGCGGGCCGGTCCTTGACGGAGCCGAACGGGTTGAGCATCTCCAGTTTCGCGTAGAGATCGGTGTTGCGCAGCCCGTGCACGGCGGGATCGATGCGCACCAGCGGTGTGTTGCCGATGGCTTCCGTGATGCTGTCGTACCTCATGCGGACATCCCCCCCGGATGTGTGATCGGCCAGTAGTCCTCGTCCGGGCGCCAGCGCCAGGAGCCGCCCTCCCGCTCCACCGCGACCGTCCGCGCGAGCGGTTGCCGCTGCGCGCGGTGCGCGTGGAAGTCCATCGCGTAGCCGGCGGTGTTGGCGAAGGCCAGCAGATCGCCCGCGCGCGGCAGCCGCGGGAGGAAGACCAGGCGCCGGGTGATCAGATCGGCCTCCAGGCACAGGTTGCCGGCGAGGAAGACCCCGACCGGGCCCTCCCCGCCCTCACCGCTCTCGCCGCTCTCGCCGCCCGCACCGTTCCCCCCCGGTCCGCCGCGCGGCAGCAGTACGGGGTCCACGAGCACACCGTGCTCCTCGAGGCTCACGTCCCCCGCGTTCATGCCCAGGCGCACCAGGTACCGCCCGGAGTCCGCGTCCGCGGGCCGCACGTCCAGCACCCGCGCCAGCGACAGCCCGCACTGGTCCACCAGGGACCGGCCGGGCTCGACGTGCAGGTCGTGGAGGTGCTCCAGCAGGAGCGTGGCCGGCGGGCGGCCCAGGACCGGTGCGGGCAGCGACAGCAGTTCGTCGAGGTAGCCGGGACCGGCGACGGGACGGTGGCCGGGGTACAGCGCGGCCGTCCCGCGCACCGTGCCGCCCTCGTTGCGCAGCCCGTAGCCGTGGCCGCGCCAGGTCAGGGGCGGGCGGACGCCGAGCACCGCCTCGCTCAGCGCGGTGGTCCAGCGTTCCCACTCCCCCGCGTCGGCGACGTACCCGGCGCCGAACCCGCCGCCGATGTCCACGGCGCGCGGCGCGAGCCCCCGCGCCCGGCACTCGTCCAGGAACAGCACGCACTGCTCCAGGGCCCGGACCTTCTCCTCCAGGCCGGTGGTGTCCAGGTGGTAGGCGGCACCGGTCAGTTCGACGGCGTCCGCGTGCCGTTCCAGGGCGGCCACCAGCTCCCCGGCGTCCCGCAGCGGGGTGCCGAAACGGCTGCGCCGCGAGAGCAGTCTGGTGCCCGCCCCGCCGTGTGCGGCGGCCGACTCGAACCGGGACAGGCGCACCAGTACGGCGACCCGGCCGAGACCGTGCGTGCGCACCAGGCCGGAGAGCCGTTCCAGCTCGCCCGGCGAGTCGAGGTTCACCGTCGCCCCCACCCGGGCCGCCAGCCAGAGGAACTCCGCGTCCTTGGGGCCGGTGGCCATGATCCGCTCCCCGGTGAAGCCGCAGCTCAGCGCGTGTCTCAGCTCTCCCAGGGAGGCGACGTCGACGCCGACGGCGGCGTCCTCGGCCGCCAGCCGCCGCACCAGGGCGGCGGACCGGTTCGCCTTGTGCGCGAAGTACACGCGTCCGGCGAGACGGTGGCGCCGGTAGACGGCGCGGAAGCGCGCGGCGTTCTCGGCGACGACCTCGGGGAGCAGGACGTTGAGCGGAGACCCCAGCGCGTCGGCGAGCGAGTGCAGGAACGATTCGGCCCTCAGCAGTGAGGCGAGCGGCGGCTCCACTCGCGGCCTCAGATATAAGGGCACATCCACGTGAGACCCCTCCCGCGTCGGCCGACCGCCGCTGCGGCGATCGCTCGGAAGTAGTCGTTTCCACCCGCATCCGCCGCTAAGCCTCACCGGGCGGTGGCCGGGGGCGCCTTCGCGTTCCACCGCCGGGAACGGCCGGCGCGCCCGGTTGCGCCCTCCATGACGGCCCGTGCGCCGGAGACGGGAGGGACCCCGGCCGCCGTACGGCCGGGGTCCCTCGATGCGGTGAGTGCCGGTCAGCGGGTGGAACCACCCACGCCGCGAACCGCTCGCCCACCCCCCGGTGACCGCGCCACGCCGCGGTCACCGGGAAGCGGGAAGGTCAGCGCTGCAGGGTGAGGAGGCCCGGCCGCCACGGCAGCCGGTTGTACTCGCCGCCCGCGTTGGGGTCCTTGCCCTGGTAGAGGAACTGCAGGTTGCAGGGGTCGATGGTCATGGTCTGGTCGGGGTTGTCGCGGATCAGGTCACCGTGGCTGATGTCGTTGGTCCAGGTGGCGCCGCTGTTGGCCCTGCCCGCGAAGGGGTTGCTCTCACTGGCGGCCTGCGGGGTCCACGAGCCGTTCAGGCTGGAGGACGTGAAGGAGCGGAAGTAGCGCCCGTTCGCACCCATCGCCTCGACGATCATGAGGTACTGGTTCTGGCCCTGAACCTTGTAGACCTGTACGCCCTCGAACAGGTTGGCCTTCGTGTCGCTCATGATCGTCGTGTACGACGAGCCGAAGTTGCCCGGGAAGTTCCCGATCGGCATGCTCGCCCGGTAGATCCTGCCGTTGTCACCGGCGAAGAACAGGTACATGTTCTGGTCGTCGGCGATCAGGGTCTGGTCGATCGGGCCGGTGTCGGAGTCGGAGATGCTCCCGGTGAACAGCGGCTGCGGGGAGGACCAGCCGTTGGGGTTGGTGGGGTCGCTCGACGTGCGGTAGATGAAGGGCCACTGACCCCACTGATAGGCCAGCACCCAGATGTCCTTGGGCGCGAAGTGGAACAGGGTGGGCGCCACCGCGGCCTGGTTCATCCCGGTCTGGCCGGCCGACGCCATGTCCGACCAGTTCGTGAAGGGACTGAACATCATCGAGCCGTACGACGATCCCGAGTAGTTCGTCGCGTAGACCAGGTGCCTGCCGTTGTGCCTCGCGGTGGTGAAGTCCTTCACCGCGGCCCACCCGTGCGCCGGCTGCGCCAGCACACCCGTCGACGTCCACCGGTACGTCGACGGAAGGGAACACGTCTCGCCGTCCGTCGGCGGCGTCCCGGACAGGCCCGTCCACTTCTGGCCGCTGCCGCCGTCGCACGTCCCGATCTGCACCGCCGTGCCGTTGGCCGTACCGGCGCCCGCCGCCTCCAGGCACAGCCCGGACTCCACTCCGACGACCGTGCCGTCGGAGTTCACCCGCCACTGCTGGTTCGCACCGCCGGTGCAGGTCCAGATGTGCACCCGGGTACCGGCCGCGGTGGCGTGGCCCGGGACGTCCAGGCACTTGTCGCCGTACACGGTCAGCTCATTGCCGTCCGTCAGCGTCCACTGCTGGTTGGTCCCGTCCCAGCAGTCGTGGATCTGCAGGTACGTGCCGTCGGTCCGGCTGGCGCCCGGCACGTCGAGACACCGGTTCGAAGCGACGCTGCGTAAAGTGCCACTGGTGGCCGCCTGAGCCGAGGGTGCGACGAGCATCGCCGCCAGCGTGGCCAGGGCCGCGACCACGGCGGCGAGCGCCGCGGACGGATGCCTGCGGATGGAACTTCCTCTGTGCATGGGGACTTTCCCAACCTTGAGTGGGCGGTTCCGGCCGGCCTCGTCAGAGGGTGTCCGGACTGTCGGTGTCGTGCGGTGTGCAGCGGTCCGCGAGCACCACGGCGGACCGCTCGTGCGTCCTGGTCCTTCGCGGCCTCCGGAAGGCCCGGCGGCGCCCGGCGTCTCCGGGCCGCGTGGGCGCCCCGGGCGCCATCAGGGCTGCCGCGGCCGGCAGTCCCGGGACCGGGGCTCGGCGACGTCCGAGGCGTCGGAGCGGGTTCATGCTTCTCCTCGTACGGCCGGTGCGGTGGCCGGTCGGCCGGCGGTGACGCCCGGATCCCTCTGACACGGCCACGGGCCCCGTTCAGGTCGTACGCGCGCGGGGCGGGCGCGTACGGCGAGCAGCGCATGGCCGAGGCCGAGACGTCACAGGTGTTCTCGACGCGGATGACATCGATGTCTGCGAAGCCCTGCCGGATCACCGGGTTCGCGTACCCACCGGCGGTGACGCGGGCCGTCCCCCGGGCGGAAGCGGCCGCGGCGCGGAGGACTCCCGTCAGCGGGAGGGCCGCGCCGGCGGCGGGGGAAGGATTCGCGAGGCCCCGGCATGCGCATGCGGCGGGCTCCTTACGGCTCGGCGTTCGGGGGCGCACCCCGGAGAGGCCCTGCTGCGCGAAGGAGCGACTCCGGAGTGTTCGGTATATCGGACGACGGTCGAAGTGTCGAGCATCCTGAATGATAAGGAAACGGTGGACGGCGTCAATGCCTCTCGCGTACGCCGCCATCAACGCCGGAACGTCTCGTAGGGCCCGTGCGCGAAGCGGCGCCCATCGCACCGTCAGACGACCTGTTCGCACCACCACTTGCCGCCGTCGCCCCCGCGGGGACGGCCGCGTCCCCGCACCACCGGAGTCCGGCCGCCCCGGAACCGGGAGCGGGCGCGTCAGCCGGGCGGCCAAGCCGTCGTCCGGGGGCGGGCGGGCCGCCAACGGCCGGCACCGGGGAGCGCCGCCCAGGACGGCGTACCCCCGCGGGGCGGTCGGCGGGGCGCCGACCTGCCCGTCCGGCGAACTGCCCTGTCACCGGAGAACAGGATCAGCGGGCGTCACCGCCGACACCGGGATCGGTTCCCGCCGTGACACCGGGTGTCAGACCGACTGCGCGGAGAAATCCGGGGCCGGGTCGTGGGCCGGAGCCGGGAGGTGCGGGTACTCGGCGGCCCGGCCCTGGAAGGAGAGGATCTTGGGGTTGAGGACGACTCCGTCGCGGATCTCGACGGCGTTCCTGATCGTGGCGTCGCCGTCCCAGGACGCGGGGCCGCTCATGACCTTGCGCAGATAGGGCAGCAGTGCCTCACTGATCTCCCAGGTGGCGGAGTTCCACAGGTGTGACGGGCTGTGGTCCACCCCGTAGTAGTGACAGCCGGGGCCCACCACGGTCATCGGGTCGTCGAAGGTGGTCGGCCGGGACCATTCGAAGCCCATGCCCTCGTCACAGGAGACGTCGACGAAGAAGGTCCCGGGCCGGAACAGGGCGAGTTCCTCGGTGGTGACGAACGTCAGAGGTGCGTCGGTGTCCTGCCGCACGCAGTTGACGACGATGTCGAACCCGGCCAGATGTTCCGCGAGCGGCACGGGCCCCAGTCCGGTGGACACCTCCAGACGGGACGGGTCGTCCGCCCGCTCCGCGAAGTGGCCCATCGCGACCGACGGCATCGGCGAGGCCACCGCGGCGGCGGCCCGCTGGGTGAGTACCGTGACGTCGGAGACCCCCATGGCGCCCAGCCCGGTGACCGCCCCGCGGCCGGTGGCACCGAAGCTGATGACCACCGCGCGCATCCGGCGGCCGTAGCTGCCGGTCAGTCCGCCGAGCTGCAGGGCGTGCAGCACGGAGGAGTAGCCGGCGAGTTCGTTGTTCTTGTGGAGGACGTGGACGCTGAAGGCGCCCGTGGAGGTCCAGTGGTTCATGGCCTCCCAGGCGATGAGGGTCAGGCGCCGGTCGATGGCGAGCTGGGTCATCCGCTCGTCCTGCACGCAGTGCGGCCAGCCCCACAGCACCTGGCCCTCGCGCAGTCGGGCGACGTCCTCGGGCATCGGCTTGGGCAGCATCAGCACATCGCACTCGGCGAGGAGCTGCCCGCGGGAGCGCAGTCCGCCCACCAGCGGACGCAGCGCGTCGTCAGCGACACCGAACCGCTCGCCGTAGCCCTCCTCGAGGAAGACCCTCGCACGTACGTCGGGGGCGATCCGGTCGAGGTGATCGGGGTGCAACGGCAGCCGGAACTCGTTCTCCTTGAGGGAGGAGGCGGGTACTCCGATACTCAGCAGACTCATGCACGTCCTTCTTTGTTCGTTGTCGTGGTAGGTGGTGCGGCTGCCGGGGAAACCCGAGTCGTCGACCGGCCTGTACGCCGTACGTACGCCTCCCGGGACAGGCGGGCACCTGCCCGCCGTCACCGCGGGGGACGACCACCGCTTCGGAGCCGGGCGCCTCCGGCAGCCGGTGCCGCGCGTCAGACGGGCCGGCCCGGAGAGCGTCCCGGCGGTCGGTTCGGGGTGACCGCCGCGGCATATGGAGAGCTGGGGGTCCACTGCCGCCGGACGCGAGAGTGGTCGCGGAAGACGGTGGGACCGTACGAGCCGGAAGCCATCGCGCGGCTCGTTTCCGGCCGGCTTCGTCACACGCCGGCCATTGCCGTTCTCCGGGTGCGACGCCGCCACGGACGACGGCATACGAGGTGCGCCCGGTGACGCAACCGTACTCCCTTCCGCACCCGGCCCCGACCGGTGCGACCGTGCCGGGGGCCGCTCCGCCCGAACGGGAACGCATCCGGCGCGCACCGAGCGTTGTGGCGGGTGGCTGTAGTCGGAGCCTGCCGACGTGGAAGCGCCCGCGGAGTTCCGGCAGCGGGCGCCGGGTCGTTCCCGGGGTCTTCCCCGACCACCGAACGTGCGGAGAAGAACAGCTTCACCATCGCCCCGGACGCGTCGTTCCCCGGCCGGACCAGGACGTTCACCGATCCCCGTCTCCGCGCGGCCGTCGTCGACCGCCTCGTGTTCGGCGGCGACATCATCGGGGCCGGACCGACTCCTGCCGCCCTGCCGCCCTGCCGCCCTGCCGCCTCCCGAGCCCGAGCCCGAGCAGCAGGGTTCGGGCTGACTCCAACGCCGGCAGCCCGGTCGGCAGGAGTCCTGGGACGTGGCCGGCGACAGTCGTCGAGCCGGTCGTCCGGGGCCGGGTCACGAACACGGCGAGGTCTTCTGCCGTCCGGCCGCGGACCAGGACGGCCGCGGGCCGCACACCGGCTCATGGTGTGCGGCCCGCGCACGCCGGGCTGCGGATTCCCCGTTCCCTCCCTCACTCCAACCGTTCGGTGCCGCCGGAGTCCGCGAAGTCGGCTCGGTACCGCGGCGTCGGCGCATCCACCGCATGAGGGGATGAAGAACCGCCCGGTGCTGCTGGATCTCCTCGAGGATTCCCGGCCCCGCTCCTCGTCCCGCCCTGGTCGTGGGCCTGGCCAGGGGGCGGGTCCGTCCGACAGCCGCCGGGTTCGAGGGGCGTCGCGGACCGTCAGGGGCGGCCACCGGCCGTCGCAGGGCGACGCTCGACGAGTGCCGGCACCGCCCGGGGGCGCTCCGGCCGGTGCGGTCGCCGGCGGTCGGGGTGCCGGCCCCGGTGCGCGGTCAGCCGGTGGCGAGGAGTTCGAGTGTGTCGATCACGCGGTTCGAGAAGCCCCACTCGTTGTCGTACCAGGCGACCACCTTGATGTGGCGGCCGTCGACGCGGGTGAGGGCCGAGTCGAAGATCGACGAGGCGGGGTTGCCCGTGATGTCGGAGGAGACGAGCGGGTCCTCGGAGTACTCCAGGATGCCGGCGAGCGGTCCCCCGGCCGCGGCGCGGTACGCCGCCAGCACCTCATCGCGTGTCACGTCGCGGGCTACGGTCGTGTTGAGTTCGACGAGCGAGCCCACCGGCACCGGGACGCGGATCGAGTCGCCCGACAACCTGCCGCCGAGGTTGGGCAGCACCAGGCCGATCGCCTTGGCGGCGCCGGTCGTGGTCGGCACGATGTTGACGCCGGCGGCCCGGGCGCGGCGGGCGTCGCGGTGCGGACCGTCCTGCAGGTTCTGCTCCTGGGTGTAGGCGTGCACCGTCGTCATGAACCCGTGCTCGATACCGGCGAGTTCGTCGAGCACCCTGGCCAGCGGCGCGAGCGCGTTGGTGGTGCAGGAGGCGTTGGAGACGATCGTGTGCGCGGCCGGGTCGTAGGCGTCGGTGTTGACCCCGAACGCGAGCGTGACGTCGGCGCCGTCCGACGGCGCGCCGACGAGCACCTTGCGCGCGCCCGCGGCCAGGTGGGCACGGGCGTCCGTGGCCGAGGTGAAGCGGCCGGTGGCCTCCAGGACGATGTCGACGCCGAGTTCGGCCCACGGCAGCCGCGCCGGTTCGCGCTCGGCCAGCACCGTGATCCGGCGGCCGTCCACGACCAGGGCGTCCCCGTCGACGGTCACCGGACGCCCGAGCCGGCCGGCGGTGCTGTCGTAGGCGAGCAGCCGGGCCAGCGCGGCGGGCTCGGTGAGGTCGTTGACGGCGACGATCTCCAGGGCGCTGTCGCGCTCCAGCAGGGCACGCAGCACATTGCGGCCGATACGGCCGAATCCGTTGACGGCGATGCGAGTCATGAGTGAGGTCCCTTTCCCCTCCGTTTTCCCTTCCACTCCAGGCTCGCCCGCGGCCGGTGCCGCCGACAGCGGCGCCACCGCCACGGTCCACAAGGATCCCGCCACACGGCACCGGGCGGGTCATTCGCCCCGGGTGAAGGTGCGCCGGTACTCGCTCGGTGTGGTGCCCAGGATGCGCTGGAAGTGCAGCCGCAGGTTCGCGCCGGTGCCCAGCCCGACGTCGGCGGCGATCTGTTCGACGCCGCGCTGCGAGCGCTCGAGCAGTTCGCGGGCCAGGTCGATGCGGGCGCGCGTCACCCACTGCATCGGCGTGCAGCCGGTCTCCTGGACGAAGCGCCGGGAGAACGTGCGCGGCGAGACCCCCGCCTGCCGCGCCAGTGTGCCGAGGGTGAGGGGCTCGCCGAGCCGGTGCAGCGCCCACTCGCGGGTGGCGGCGAACCGCTCGCCCAGCGGCTCGGGGACGCTGCGCGGCACGTACTGGGCCTGGCCGCCGCTGCGGTAGGGGGCCGCGACCAGACGCCGGGCCGCGTGGTTGGACGCGGCCACCCCGAGGTCGCCGCGCAGGATGTGCAGGCACAGGTCGATGCCGGAGGCGGCGCCGGCCGAGGTGAGCACCCTGCCCGCATCGACGAACAGCACGTTCTCGTCGACCCGGACGAGCGGATGCCTGGCCTTGAGCGCCCGCGTGTAGTGCCAGTGCGTGGTGGCGCGCAGGCCGTCGAGCAGACCGGTGGCGGCCAGCGCGAAGGCGCCCGTCGAGATGGCGGCGAGCCGCGCACCCCGGTCGTGGGCGGCGACCAGCGCGTCGACGACGGCCCGCGGCGGGTCGTCGCGGTCCGGGAACCGGTAGCCGGGGACGAAGACGATGTCGGCCCACACCAGCGCGTCCAGGCCGTGGGCGACGTGGTACGCCAGACCGTCGCCGCCGGTCACCGGACCGGGCGCCGCCCCGCACATCCGCACCTCGTACGGCATGCTCGCGCGGGTCGTGAAAACCTGCGCGGGAATGCCGACATCGAGCGGCTTCGCGCCCTCCAGCACCAGGACGGCGACACGACGCAGAGGGGGCAAGGACACAGCAAGAGGCTACGCGGAGCGTGCCGCCGGGACACCCACCGCCCGCCCCACCCGTCGCCCACCTTCGCCGAGCCCGGAGGAGCGGTTCAAGACGGAGTGCCCCCGTGGTGCGGACACGGGAGCACCGAAGGGGTGTCGATCACGAACCCGCAGGTCCGCGCAGTACAACGGTCATCCTCTGGGAGGCGGCCGATCGGCTCGGTGTCTGTCCGCGGGAGTTCAGCGCACAAGCCCAGCGGCCCGGCGTGCTGCCACCCGCTTTGAAACATCAGGGCCAGAGCACCGGCCACCCTCTCCACAAGGCAGATGCGCCCAGTTCTCGCTGTCCGTCACCACCGGAAGTGAGACAGAGCCGAACGTCTTGCAGTCCCAGCCTCGGCAGAGCCGCAGCCTTCCCCTCCAGTGACCTGACCCACCACCGGCCAGCAGGATCAACGAGCGTCACTTCGGCGTCAAGGCATCGCCCGTAACACCCACAACGCGCATAATGCGCACTGGCGGAACCGCGGGTCAGACGCCCTTATCGGCGGGCTTGAGGACCGCGACGCACTCCATGTGGTGGGTCATCGGGAACGCGTGCGAATCCTTGCTGCCGAATAACCCGCAGGTCAGAAGGGTGTTCTGCATCCTGCGCGATGGTCTTCCGAGTGGGGAGCGCCAAATGAGCGTCACGCGAACCTGTCGCATCGCCTCAATCCCGAGGGGCTGCCCCAAGGCCGTCCACTTCGCGGTGCCACCGCTGTCGGCGGTCTCGACGAAGACGCGCTCGCACAGCCAATCGACATACGTGACCTGTCCCTGCGTCCACCAGGCAACGGCCTCAGAGGTCCGAGCCGTTCCTCGGTCGGGTCGGGATGGGTTCGTGCTACCGATCTCTGTGTAGCCGAACAGGGCGGTGAACTGCGGAAGCGCTATGCCGAAGGTCGCTGGTTGCTCGCCCGTCTCAACCCGCTCGTCTTCAACGTCGAGGACGCAGCGGACCGTGCGTGGCAGGAACAGAAGGACGCGGCTCAGACCCTCACTCGCGTGACCGATTTCCCGCACTCCGCACTGTCGGCCTGGGGACGCCCCTCGTCCCGGGACGAGCCATACCTGGCGGGACTCATTCCGGATCCAGTGGAGAACAGCCTGATCGACCACGACGCACGAGTCGGGCTGGGCGGCGAAGCGCCCCTTTTCGATGACTGGCGACAACGCGGTGACGTGCGATGCGACATCCACGTGCTGGAAGACTCCACAGGACGTCGTCTCGAGGTCGTCAACGTCAACGCCACCCCGGTCGAGAGCCGGTTGGGCACGGACATGATCTACTACCACCACCCCACGCACAGCTTCGTCCTTGTCCAGTACAAGCGCTTGGAATCCCGGTACAAGGAATACCGGGTGAACAAACAGCTCTTGGACCAGATGGACCGCTTGGAACAGGTTTCACGGCTCAGTTCGAAACCCGCTCGCTCCCACGAGTGGCGCCTCTCCCCGGACGCGTGCTTCCTGAAGTTCGCACACTGGCGGAACGGGGCGGCTTCCAGCACCGAACTGGCCCACGGCATGTATATTCCTCTCTCCTACGCCCGAGTCCTCTTGGAGGACGACTGCACGCTCGGACCCAGGGGTGGGCGCATCTTCAGCTACGAGAGGGCGGCCGGCTACCTCGTCGGCTCGGAGTTCGCGGAGTTCGCGGAGCTCGTGAAGCTCGGCCGAGTCGGAACCGTGGGGACCAGCGTCGAGCAGTTGAGGAACTTCGGGTTGCAGCGTGCCCACGAGGGATACAGCGTCATGCTGGGATTCGAAACGAGCGACGAAACGCCCCGCGAACGGGCCGTACGCACCCGCGGTCGCAGCGTGAAGAACAGGCCGAAGGTGAACTCCTACTCCCCGGCCACCTCGCAGCAGCGGTGAGCGTTCGCGATCTCCGAACGTGCCGGTCGGAAGGGCTGGGGCGAGTCTCCATGAAGTCGCTGGGCTACCCGATCCCGTAAAGACCCGGCAGGTCGACCAGCAGGAGATCATCGCGGCGAGCCGCTGCGTCGACCAGATCGGGATAGAAACCGTGGAGGGAGAACAGGGCCAGCGTGGTGCCCGTCGTGTCGTAGCCCTGGTCGGTGAGCAGGCCGCGGATGTGCTCCAGGCGTTGCAGGTCACCGGTGCCGCGGCGGGCGGCGGTGGCCTTGGCCTCGCCGATCAGGGCGATCCGGGCGCGCGGCGCCTGCGGACGCTCGCCCAGGGCGAGGGCGATGACGTCGACCTCGTGCTTGGTGCGGGCCGCCGGGTCGGCGACCTCGGTGGTACCGACCGGACCGGGCAGACCGCCGGGGAGCAGGGTGTGGGCGTAGCGGCGGGTGAAGGTGCGGGCGAGGTCCTCGAAGTGCGGGCCGAGGATCTTGGAGTTGAAGGTGGGAGCGGCTGCCTGCCACGCCTGCTCGGCGAAACCCTGCTCGACGGTGGCCGCCTGCGGCAGTGTGACCAGCTGGTTGAAGCGGATCACCGGGTCGGCCAGGGTGATCACCGGGTGGCGGGGGCGGAGGATGTCCTGCTCGCGCTGAATGTAACCGGTGGACTCGAGGACATCGAGCGGGTGGGTGACGGCGTTGCGCTGCCGTTCCAGGGCCGCGCCGATTCTGGTGGGTGTGGTGGCGCCCTGTGCGATGGCGGTGAGGATGTCGTAGTACAGGGTGTGATGGGTGATGCGCGGGTCCTCGCGCAGCAGGTACTCCGTCTCCGTGCGTGAGTACACGGCTCGCCCGGGGTCCAGAAGCGTCCGGGAGAGCCAGGCGGCGAAGCCGTCGTTCGGGTGCGGACGGGCGGCCACCGGCCGGTAGCCGGGCGCCCCGCCGAGGACGGCGTGCACCTGTAGGGCGGTCAGCGGGTCGTCGATCTGCCAGAACTTCCTTGCCGCCCGGTAGTCGAAGGCGCCCAGCCGCAGGTCGACCACCGCGCGGCCGCGCAACGGCTTCGTCCCCGACAGCAGTTCGTGCATCACGCTCATCGCCGACCCGCAGAGGATCACCCGTGGTCCGGGATCGGCTCCGGTGCCGCGCTGGCGCTCGTCGTAGAGCTGCTGGAGCAGGCCGGGGATTTCCGGAGAGTGCTGGAGGAGGTACGGCAACTCGTCGATCACCAGCAGCGGCGTTTTCGAGCGCACGGTGACGTCCAGGGCGTTGGCCAGGACTTCGCGCCAGTCGGTCAGTCGCAGCGTGCCCGGTCGCAGTCCGGCGTGGACCGCGATTGCGTCGCTGAACCTCTGTATCGCCGGCAGTCGTCCCTCCTCACGCACCGCCGTGATGTACAGGCCGCCGATCCGCTGCGACAGAGCCTGCAGGAGGTACGACTTCCCATGCCGCCTGCGCCCCGACACGATCCCCAGACGCATCGCCGGGTCCGGGTCCGTGACGAACTCGGTGAGCAGGTCCCACTCACGATCGCGGTCGACCACGTCCTCGGGCTTGGTCAGCATGCTCCCGCTCACCGGAACCTCCACCATCCTGCCCCACTACGACGGAATGCGTCTAAGTGTACTTAGACGCATTCCGTACGACCCTGCTTGGTCGAGATCGGCTGGGAGCACCGTCGGAACGAGGGTCGCGGAGCCGTCCCGGCGACTCCGCGGCAAGGCCGTCACTCACATCACGGCACACCGCTTCCGTCGGTCCCACCGTGGGGAGCCGGGCGTCACACGGGCGTCAGGACTCCGGGCGAGACCCTCGTACCGCGGTGGGCACTAGGGGCGCTTCGCTACAGAACCGCAGGTCAGGCCGCTTTCGTGGGTGAAGCGGCCGTTCCACCCGGTGGATGGCCGGGAACAGGTCGAACGTGGTTCCCGGTTCGGTGAAGAGCAGGTCAGGAGCCCTTCTCGGCGGGCTTGAGGACCGCGACGCACTCCATGTGGTGGGTCATCGAAATGACGTCACATGAAAAGTGAGACGAATAATCGCAGGTCAGCGTGTGTCTGCGGCCGCTCCGAACGGCTACTCGGCCACCTGAGCGTCAAAGGAGCGTCACGACCAGCCAGGGCGACGCCTCTGTTGAGCCGTACCAGCGAGATCTTTCAACAACACTTCCGCCACCAGTTCCTCGACCACGGCGATGCCGTGCTCCGCCATGGCCTCGGCCAGGTCGAAATCCCAGGGCGCTTCGGTGATGCGTCCCGGCTGAGGACCGCGTGGGTTGAGGGCGACCGCGGCACGATAGTCCGCTGCCGTCATGCGCCAGGGACGCGCCGGCGTCTTGTCCAGGACGTAGGCGGCGATGCGGACGCCTTCTCCGTCGAAGTCGCCGTGGTAGCGAAGAGCCGCGCCGTGGTCCGCGAGCATGCGCAGGAGCTGGATAGCGGCGCTGTTGGGCCAGCCGGACGTACAGACGAGCGGCGGGCAGCAGGGCCCGAAGCGGCGTAGGGCCAGTGCCAGGACGCTGGGGTTCTCCACGACGTGGACGACGGGTACAGGGGCCTTGGAAAGGATGAACTCGCCCGGGTACCGGACGTGGGCGAGGGTCAGACAGGCGGCCTGGCCGGCCTCCGCGCACGCCGTGGCCACCCGGGCGAGCAGTCCGTCGCCGGCCGGGCGAAGACCGCCGACGAGGACGGTGGCGGACAGCTCGTCGTCGGCGACTCCCGCGCGGGTCCACAGGGCGCGCCGCTGCGCGGCGGACTGCGGAGGGACGGTGTCGTACAGGGTCGCCAGGGCGCGCAGGACAAGTGCGGACAGGGGTGTGCCGTCGTCGAGTGCGTGCGTCTGGCCGCTCAGGACCCGGGCGGCGAAGACGGGCAGGGGTTCTGCCTGGCCGGGCAGTTCGGCGAGCACCTTGAGCGCGTCCGTGAGCAGCGTACGGGTGTGCTCCACCGAGCCGGCGACCACGCCGGCTGCCCGGCAGGTGGCGGCCCAGTCGGAGAGCGCCGGCTGGGCCCTCACCGTCTCGTGCTCGGCCAGCCAGGTCCACAGCTCGGCCCGCTCGTCCCTCTGGCGGCGCCGCTCGCCGGCTCTGTCGCCGAGAGGGCCGACCAGTTCGCTGACGATTTCTCGTACTGTGCGGCCGGAGAGTTCGGTGACGGCCTCCTCCAGGCGGGCCAGGGGGACGGAGGGACGTGCGTCCGGCAGGCGGTCGAGGCCCAGGAGGTCGGCGAGCGCCTCGCGCTGGGTGTCGTCGAGCGGTCCGAGGCGCACCCGTGTGACGGGGCGGCCGGAGGAGAGGCGGCTGTGGAGCGTGTCCCATAGGGGGCGGAGTTCGGGTCGGCGCAGGGTGGCCTCGCCCGGGGCCGGTTCCGTGGGGATCGTCGCTTCGGTGCTGGTCATTCCACCTCCAGGTCGACGCCGTTCCAGACGAAGCGGGCGCTGGTTACCGCGTCGTCGTCCCCGCCGGTGAGGAGTTGGTGGACGGCGATGCCGGGCAGTTCGCCGTAGGTGCACCATTCATGGTCGGAGGTGACCATGAGGTCCAGGTCGAGGGCGGTGAGCAGCGCGAAGACCTGTCCGCGGTTGACCGTGTCGACTCCGACGAAGACCTCGTCCAGCAGGATCGGCCGGGGTGCCATGGGTACGGCCTCGTAGTGGGCGGCGACGGCGGCGAAGAGGGGCAGGTGCAGTGCGATGGCCTTCTCTCCGCCGGAGAGCGCGCCGTGCAGCTTCTTGGTCAGCGGCTGCCAGCCGGTCCCGTTCGCCCGGTCGAGGCGGACGGTGAAGCGGTGCCAGGCGGTGTAGTCGAGCACCTCACCGAGCTGTTCCTCCCAGCTCGCGGCCGTCTCACTGCCCTTGGCCTCCTCGATGCGGGCGCGGAAGAAGACGTGCAGCGCCTCCCGGTCGCTCTCGGTGACCCGGCCGGGGTCCTTGAGCAGCAGCTGACGGGCGGTGCGGGTGCTGTCCGGAAGGTCCGGGCGGACGTCCCAGACGAGTTGGACGGCGACGTTGGAGGCGGTGCGGACCCGCTCCAGGTGCCCGTTCATGCGGTCGACGAGTTCGCCGGCCTGGCGGATGCGGGCCGCGAGGTGGCGGCGGATGTCGCCGGTGAGGATCTGGTCGAACAGGTGCCGTTCGGCGGCCGTGATGTCGTCCCGGCTGCGGTCCCGCTCCTGGGTGAGCGTGCTGAGCAGGCCCGTCGCCCCCACGCGTACGCCGTCCAGGGTGGCGGTGAAGAGCTGGATGTCGTCGTCCGGTTCCAGATCCAGGTCGGCACGGGTGCCGAGGCGCTGGCGGGCCTCGTGGACCGCTTCGGACAGGCGGGTCGCGGCGTCGCCCAGGTTGCGTGGAGCGTGCGGGAGGTCCGGCCACTTCGTCGCTGTGGCGCGGGCGGCCTCCAGGGTGACCTTGATGCCGTCCCCGGCGTCGAGTGCCGGTGGGATGCCGGCGTCCTCGGCCAGCCCGGCCAGACACAGGTGCCGGAACCGGCGCGCCGCTGCGTCCCTGGTCGCGACGGCCTGTTCCCGTCGTTCGGCGTCCTGGCCGCTGGTGGCACGCAGTTCTCCGACCTGTCCTTCCAGGCGCAGCAGGAGTTCGGCGGCCCGGCCGGCCTCCTCACGGCAGCGGCGCAGCTCGGCGCGCGCCTCGGCGAGGCGCGCGACGATCTGCCGGTAGTCCGCGCCGACGGTGGCTTCCACTGCCTCCAGGCGCGCCTTCAGCCCCGTTGCCTCCGCTTCGGTGGCGGCTGCTTCCTCGGCGCGTTCCTCTGCGGTCCGGCGCGATCGGTCCGCCTGGGCGGCCCGCTGGCGGGCCCGGTCGGTGGCGGCGGTCGCGGCGAGCCGGGCGTCCACCCAACTGTCGGCGGTGTCCCGGAACCTGTCGATGGCGTCGGAGAGCGTACGCAACCGGGCGCGGTCGGTGGGCAGTCCGTGTTCGGCGGCTCGGCGGTGGAGCGTGCGCAGAGCGACCGCCACCTCCCTCTCGCACCGCGCCAGTCGTCCGGCGACGTCACGCACGGCGTCGTCCCGAGCCGCCACGGTGTCTTCCGCGCGGTCCCGGTCACGCCGCCGGGCGTCGAGTTCCCGGTGGTCGGGTCGGGCGGCGCGGTCGGCTTCCAGCCGGGCGCGGCGAGCGGCGAGGCCGCGCAGCCGGTCGTCGAGTGCGGCGAGGGAGGCGTTCGTCTCGCCGATACGGTCGGTCAGTTCGCCGATCATGCGCTGCCGGGCGCGCTGACGTGCCAGGGCGCCGATGTGGGCCGGCTCCGGTTTGCTCCAGGTGCCAGTGGCGAGCGCGAGACGCCAGGCGCCGTCGGCGGAGACGGCCGCGGGGTGCCCGCCCGGCAGAGTGGGGCCGTAGGCGATGCCTGCGAGGATGCGGGTCACGGTGTCGGCCGGGACGGGGATGTCCTCCTCGGGCCTCAGCACCTCCAGCAGGCTGGGCTCCGGGGCGGTCGCGGCCAGGGCGGCCTCGGCGCGCGTGTCGTGGCCCGGCAGCGTGATTCCGTCGTAGGGACTGACCCAGGCGTCCAGGAGACCCGACGCCTCCAGTGCGGCCTCCACCGCGGACTGAACGGGGAGCGGGACCCCTTCCCGGAAAGCGACCAATCGCCACAGGGGCGCTCCCGCCGTCGCCGTACGGACGGCGGTGCGGGTGGGCGGGGGCGCAGGCGGCAGGTCGGTTTCACCGCTCAGCCGCCGTCGCTGCTCCTCCAGTCGGCTCCGCTCGTCCCGCAGACCTTGGCATGCGGCCCGGGTGGTGGCCTCCGCCGTGGCGATCTCCTGTTCCAGCGGGCGTGCGGCGGCTTCGGTCAGGGCCGTCACCTCGGCCTCCGCCGCTGCTGTGGCAGCAAGTTGGTCGAGGTCGGTGATGCGCAGTTCCGTGCAGTTCTCGGCCCAGGCGAGCAGGCGTTCCACCTGTACGGCGAGGGCGTCGTCCCAGGCGACGGACGCCTCGTCCCGCCGGGCGATCGCCTCCGCGAGACGGGTGCGGGCCTCGTCCAGCAGTTCCTCGGCGGCGCCCCGGTCGCGTACGGCGCGATCGTGCTCGTCGATCGCCTCGGTGACGAGGGTGACCTGCTGCCGTCGGGCGGTGTCCGCGCCGCGCATCAGTCGACGGGCCTGTCGCGCTCCGTTCCCGGCTGTCGTGCGCGGGACGCCGCCCTGGTCGCGTCCCGGGGTGCGGGGGAGGGCCACCGCGGGCTCCGCGGCGTCGAGGACCGTCCTCACCTCGTGGTGGATGGACTCCAGCCCTGCTGCCCGAGCCGCCCGGTGTGCTTCCCCGGCGGCTTCGCGCGCGTGCTCGCCTAGTGTGCGGGCGTGGTCCGCCGCCTCCTCGGCGTGCCGCTGGTCCTCCTGCGACCGGACCTGAGCGGCCTGAGCGGCGGATCGCTGCCTCCCGGCGGCGGCTGCCACGTCTTCGGCGCGGCGGCGGAGCCGGTCGAGTTCCTCGCCCTGCCGGTACGCGTCACTCTCGCGCAGGCCCTCGACGGTCTCGTCCATCGCGTGCGCGCGCAACTCCAGTTTCTCGCGTCGGGTCTGGGTCGACCTGCGTTCCGCCAGCGCCTGTTCGAGTTCCTCGGCGCTCTGGCGGGCGACGCGGGTGAGGTTGTCCAGCTCGGTCGTGGCCGAGATGAGCGCGGCGGAACCCGCGCGCAGGACCCGCCGCGCGTAGGCACGCTGCCGGGACGCGACGGTCTCGGCGGCCGTCACCTCGTCGTCCAGCCGCTTGAGGTGTTCGCGCTGCCGGTCGAGCCGCTCGAAGCCCTCGGCGAGTTCGGCGATCTCCGCCTCGCCCAGCGGGGGCAGGGCACGGGACAGCAGGGTGGAGAGCAGGGACGGGTCGAGCCGCTCCGACAGTTTGGGCTGACGCAGCTGGAGCAGCGCGGACAGCAGCGACTCGTAGCGTTGCTCCCCCATCCCCGCGAAGAGTTCACGCCGTACGGCCGTGCGATAGTCGGGGGCCGAGGCATGGACGTCGCCTCGGTCGCGCAGGGCTTCGGCGAGGGCGGCCCGGGTCAGTGGCTGTCCCGCGTCGTTGACGAGGAGCACACCGCCAGGGTGGGCGATTCTGGAGCCGGTGGTGAAGTAGTCGGCGTGCACCGTGGTGGTGTGCACGCTGGCCTGCAGGCGCGCCCCGCAGCCGAACCACCGCTCGGTGCCGTCGTCGCCGACTCGGCGGAACTCCATCCACACGTAGCCGACGCGGGTCTTGCCGGAGGCGCCCTCGCCCAGCAGGTTCCAGTGCATGGTGCGTTCCGAACCGCCGAACGTGGACAGGCGGTTGGGGCGGAGGCTGGCGTCGAAGAGGAACGGCAGCAGCAGTTCCAGGGCCTTGGACTTGCCCGAGCCGTTCTGGCCGCGGAGCAGCAGGCGGCCCTGGTGGAAGGTGAACGTCTCGTCGTAGTAGCGCCAGACGTTGAGGATGCCGGCGCGGTGGGGCTGCCAACGGCTGCCGGCGGCGTCCGCCGCTCGGGCGGCCCCTGCCAGAGCCGGTTCGGTGGGCTCCGGCCGCCGGGGGGAGGGAAGCTCTGTCACGCTCACTGCTCGTCTCCTTCTTCCACGTCGCCCTCGGCAGCCGTGCCGCCCGCGGCCCCGGGGGAGGCGGCGTCCCCTCCCGGTTCGGGCTTGTCGTCCCGGTTCGGGCTCGTCGTCTCCGTCAGGCGGTAGCGGTATGCGGCAGGGCACGCGACGACACGCCCCCCGGTACGGTGGGCCAGGCCGACGTCACGCAGTACGCGTACGGCGTCGTCGGACAGCCGGGCGGCACCGTCCTCGGACTGGTACGCCCTGGCCCACCGCGGGAAGCGGCGCAGCAGGTCCGCGCCGGCCTCGGCGACCTGCTCGGGCAGCAGTCCGCTGGGCGCGGCGCACAGCGGCTCCAGGAGGAGCAGCGCGGCAACCCGGGCGGTGGACGTGTCGTCGGGGAAGCGGACATCGGTGGCGAGGCCGTCCGGGTCCACGAGCAGGAAGCCCTCGGCTCGTTCCTCCAGGAGGAAACCGGCCTGCTCGACCGAGCGGCGTAGGATCTGGCGTCCGGTCAGGGAGGTGACGTACGCCAGCTCGTCGTCGGTGAGGTCCGTCCGGTACAGCACGGGGTCGTCGAAGAGGCGACGCAGCACCGAGTGGCGCAGCCTCAGGTTGCGTTGCGCGTCCGTGGCCGCCCGCTCGCCGTGCACCTCGTTCGCCGTGCCGTCGGCGACCGTGCCGCCGTAACGGCGCTCGCGCACCAGACCGGTGAGGAGTTCCCCGAACCGCGCGGGCACCTCGTCCGGGGGTACGGCGAGCCGGGAGGCGCCGACGGGCGCGGCGGGCAGCCGCATCAGCAGTGTGGTGTCCACCCGGTAGAGGACCTTCGCCTCGGCGGACTCGACGTACGCCTCGGTGGTCCCGTCGACGGCGCGCAGCACGTCGTACGACTCCAGCAGTTTCAGGATATCGACGAACGCCATTCGCTCCGGCTTGTGCACCGGGTCGAACGCGGCCAGCGCCCGGTCGGCCGACGTGGCCTGCACGACCCGGTCGGCGAGCATGCCGATGGTCGTCATCGGCATGGACAGCAGCTCGGCGGCGGTCACGCACAGCAGCACGTAACGCCGGCGGTCGAACGGGGCCCGGCCGGAACGCGCCCGGCGGGCCGGCCGGGAGCCGTCCGGGTCGGCGCGGACCTTGGTGAGGCGGGCGTAGCCGCGGCGCGGTTCCACCACCAGGCTCCAGCCGCAGGTGTAGTCGAACCACTGGGCCAGCGGCTCGCGACGGCGGCGTACCAGTTCGAAGCCGGCCGGGTCGGTGGCCTCGGTCAGCAGGGGCCGGGCCAGCAGGAGACGGATGGCGCGGGCGACCTGCTCCCGTTCCGCGGCGGCGAGTTGGTTGGCGAGGGTGCTCATCCGGCTGCCTCCCGGCGCGCGGCGCCCGGCCGTGGGAGGGGGCTCGCTGCGTCGGCCGCTGTGATGAGCACGACGTAGTCCGGTCCGGCGAATGTGCCCTTCGTCGTGCGCAGTACGGCGGTGCGCTCGTCGGGAGATGGGAACAGCGCGATCTCCACCCGGCCGTCCCCCGTCGTGGCGCGCCGCGAGCCGGTCGTGTCCGGCCGGGCAGCCAGGGCCCGGCCCACCAGGTCGAGCAGCCGCTCGAAAACGGCGGGATCGAGGGTGCCGAAGGAGGACAGGCGCACTGGGCCGTCCGTCTCCAGCGCCTGCCAGGCACGCGCGAGTTCCGCCCGCTCCGTACGGGCCCGTTCCGCGCGCTCGGCCCTGACCGCCGTGACGTCCCGCACCTTGGCCGTGCGGGTGAAGCGCTCCGTCCGTCCGCTGGTCCGCAGCAGCGCCGACACCTCCACGGGCGGGGCCTCGGACCAGGAACGGGACGACGGGATCAACTCGGGGTCGGGGTGCGCGAGGTGGGCGTGGCGCGCCGGGGCGAGTCCGAAGGCGGTCGACCACAGCCGGTGCAGGTCCTCCTCCGTGGGGGCCGCGGCGAACCAGCGCGCCAGCTCCCGGAGGTCCTGTACAGCGCTGGAGGAGCGGCGCCGTGACTCGTTGATCCGCTCCAGGACCTGCAGCAGCGAGACGATGGCGCGCCGGGCGATGTCGTGCAGCTGCTCGATCCGGGGCCGTGCCCCGTCGTCCGGCAGGAACCACGCCCTCAGACCCGCCCAGCGCGCCCGCCTGCTCTCCAGCCAGCCGGCCGCGGGGTCCTCACCGGCGACCGGGGGCAGTTCGGCCCCGCGGAGAGCCCGCTCGCGCAGCACGGCGGTCCCCCGCTCCTCCACCCGGGCCACGGCTGCGGCGACCGCCTGTCCGCGCCGGTCGAGGTTGACCAGGAACTCCTGGAGATAGGCGACGGTGGCGGCCTTGACCTCGCGGAACACCTCCAGGTCCGCGCCCTCGGCACGCAGGAGGCGCTGCAGTTCGCCGTTGAACGCCTTGGTGTTCTCCACCAGGGCTTCCAGATGCGCCTCCAGCTCGCGCAGCGTGCTGAAGATCCGCCGGTCGGCGGAGGCGGGTTCGCCGGACAGCAGGCACAGGTCGTCCAAGCGGTCGGCGATGGCCTCCAGCACGGCCGTCTGCAACGCCCCCGTGGAGGCCAGCACTTCCAGCGCGTGCCGCACTCCGGCGAGAGCCGCCTCACCCCGGCGGGTCAGCGAGTACTGGAGGTTGCGCCGCTCGTACTCCTCGGCCGTGCGGTAGTTCTCCGCGTGGTTGTGCACGACGTCGAGGAGCTCCCACTTCACCAGCCGGGCGAGCGCGTCGTGCAGTTCCCCGTCGCCGACGTCCGCCACCCAGCCCACCAGACGCAGTCGCTCGCGCACCGCGTCGGGGCCCAGGGTGGTTTCGAGGTGCTCGCCGGCCACACCGAAGGCGTCCAGCACCGCCCCGTACAGATCGGCCTTCTCCCCTGTCGTGAACCGGAACATCTCCGGTGGCACCCTGCGCACGCCTGTCGTCCCTCCCCACCTGCCCTGCGGTATCGGCGTTCTCCACCGTAGAGGGCGGCACCGAGACCACGGGCCCTGTCCCGGAAGAGGGGTGTGCGCCCCGGCCTGCCGGGGAATGAGCGGTGACCGGCCTCCCGTGGGGGCGGGCAGTGGTCTGGTGTGATCGTGGACACCGGTTCCGCCCGATTGTGAGGCCCTTCGTGCACATCGCGCCCCTCAGCCCCGACGACCCTTGCGAGCTGGGCGGATACGAACTGCTCGGCCGGATCGGGCAGGGCGGGATGGGCGGCGACTCCCAAGGCTCTCGGCAGCGACCGGACCGTGGTCCAAACCAGGGATAGGCCCGATCCAGTCCTCACCCACGGGCGAGGCATGCGTGTGCGATCTGACCGAGTGCCTCGGTCTGCGCCAGCCGACGATCAGCCACCATCTGAAGCTCATGACCAACGCCGGCCTGCTCAACCGCGAGCGACGAGGCACCTGGGTGTGGTACTCGGTGAACCAGGAGGGTCTCCGCAGCCTGCGGGAGATCCTCACCCCCACCAAGGACGACGGCCTCGCCGCCCTGTCCGAGCGCTGAGGGACGAGTCTCAGCGGCTGGGCCCTACGCCGCCGGTCGGCGACGCACCCGCCAGTCACCCGGACGCGCTTCACGAGCAGCCGGCGCGCGTACGCGGTCCGTTCCGTACCCCGCGGCCGTTCAGAGTGCGGCGGCTGCTGCTGCCTCGTCGGTCTTCTCCGGTTCGGCGACGTGCTTCTCGGGGGCGTCGACCAGGGCGGCGAGGTAGCGTTCGGCGTCCAGGGCGGCGGAGCAGCCGGTGCCGGCGGCGGTGATGGCCTGGCGGTAGGTGTGGTCGACGACATCCCCGGCGGCGAAGACTCCGGGGATGCTGGTGCGGGTGGAGGGCGCGTCCACCGTCAGGTAGCCCTCCTCGTCCAGGGTGAGCACGCCCTTGAACAGCTCGGTGCGCGGGTCGTGGCCGATGGCGACGAACAGTCCGGTGGCCGGCAGGTGGGAGGTGGCGCCGGTGACGGTGTCGCGCAGGGTCAGCCCCGACAGCTTGCCGCCGTCCTCGTGGAGCTCGGCGACCTCGCTGTTCCAGGCAAAGGTGATCTTCGGGTCGGCGAAGGCGCGCTCCTGCATCGCCTTGGAGGCCCGCAGGGTGTCACGGCGGTGGACGATGGTCACCTTCTCGGCGAACCGGGAGAGGAAGGTGGCCTCCTCCATGGCGGTGTCACCGCCGCCGACCACGGCGATGTGCTGGCCGCGGAAGAAGAAGCCGTCACAGGTGGCGCAGTAGGACACCCCGCGGCCGGACAGCTCGTCCTCTCTGGGCAGGCCGAGCCGACGGTGCTGGGAGCCGGTGGCGATGATGACCGTCCGGGCGCGGTGCACGGCACCGGCGGAGTCGGTGACCGACTTGACCTCGCTCTCCAGGTCGACCGCGGTGATGTCGTCGGCGATCAGCTCGGCTCCGAACCGCTCGGCCTGGGCGCGCATGTTGTCCATCAGGTCCGGGCCCATGATGCCGTCGCGGAAACCGGGGAAGTTCTCCACCTCGGTGGTGTTCATCAGTGCACCGCCCGCGGTCACCGAGCC
>NZ_PGGW01000014.1 GCF_002794255.1 Streptomyces carminius | reverse complement strand
GCAGCCTGTACCCCCGTTTCACCGCTCAGCCGGTTATCCCGCGCCGCCGCCGGTCCATAGCGTTTCGGGTATGACGACGAGGCAGCGGAAGACGCGGAAGAACACCAGGTGGAGCCGGGCGACGAGCGTGCGGGCGGGGCTCGCGCTGGCGGGCGTCGGCGCGATCGGCGCCACGACGCTCACGGGTCTGAGCACCGACGCCATGGCGACCGGGGAGCGTACGGCGAAGGCGGGTGCCGCCGCGCACCACGGTGAGCGGGCC
The DNA here is from genome assembly GCF_002794255.1 of Streptomyces carminius. GTDB lineage: Bacteria > Actinomycetota > Actinomycetes > Streptomycetales > Streptomycetaceae > Streptomyces > Streptomyces carminius. The sequence goes on along the minus strand of NZ_PGGW01000014.1, from coordinate 68,328 downwards.
CAGCTCCGGAAGGACGCGCGGGCCGTGCTGGAGACCGGGGTCACCGGCCTGACCGTCCGGGTCCAGGACGAGCGGCGCCGCTCCACCACCGTCCGGGCCGGAGTCGCCGACCTGCGCGGCAACCGGCCGGTGCCGTATGACGCGCACTACCGCATCGGCAGCGACACCAAGACGTTCACCGCCGTCCTCGTCCTCCAGCTCGTCGCCGAGGGGAAGCTGGACCTCGACGACACCGTCGAGCAGTGGCTGCCCGGCCTGGTGCAGGGCAACGGCAACGACGGCAGCCGTATCACCGTCCGCAACCTCCTCCAGCAGACCAGCGGACTGGCCAACTACACCAACCTCCAGTTCCAGAGCCTGGAGACCATGAAGCAGGACTTCCTCGCGAACCGCTACACCTCGCTCGCTCCCGAGGAGCGCGTGAAGCTCGCCATGACCGTCGCGCCCGAGTGGCTGCCGGACGCCGCCGATCCCGGGTCGGAGACCCGGTGGAGCTACTCCAACACCAACTACGTCCTGGCCGGGATGATCATCGAGAAGATCACCGGCAACTCCTGGGAGCGGGAGGTGCGCGACCGCATCGTCAAGCCGCTGCGGCTCAAGGACACCTTCGCCCCCGGCACCTCCGCCCGTATCCCGCGACCGACCGCCACCGCCTACACGAAGTTCCCCGGCGAGAAGAGGCTCACCGAGACCACCGAGCAGGCGAACGCCTGGTCCGACGGCGCCGTCATCAGTACCACCGCCGACATGAACACCTTCCTGCGCGCCCTGCTGGGCGGCCGGCTCCTCCCGGCCGGGCAGCTCGCCGAGATGAAGCGGACCGTGCCCGCCGAGGGCTTCCCCAGCAGGCCCGGCACGACCTACGGGCTCGGCATAGCCTGGCGCCCGGCCGAGGGCTGCGACAAGGGCGTGTGGTTCCACGGCGGGAAGGTGTTCGGCACGGTCTCCGGAACGGCCGTGACCGACGACGGCCGCCGCTCCGGCGCCTCGGCCGCCTTCACCATCAACTTCGACGACACGGAGAAGAACGTCGCCCAGGACGACGCCACCCAGCGGATGCTCGACCGCGCCCTGTGCGAGTGACACCCAAAGCCTGACTCCCCCCTCCCCCGGGCCGTGCCCCGGCCGCCGACGCGGCCGGGGCACGGCCCGTACCCGTCCGGCTGGGACGCTGGGGCCATGACGACATCCGGGCACGACTGGGAGCGGCGGGTCGAGGCGCTGTGGGCCTCCTTCGACGAGCACGAGCCGGATGGCTTCCTCCGAAGGGCCGAGGCACTGGCCGCCGAGCGTCCGGCGGGCGACGCGACCGCCCTGTCCGAGCTGGCCTCGGCCCATGACGCCACCGACCACGAGGAGGAGGCCGCCGCCCTCTACCGCCGGGCCCTGGCCGCCGGTCTGCCCGCCATACGGCGGCGCCGCGCCGTGGTCCAGCACGCTGCGCAACCTCGGCCGGGCCGGGGAGAGCGTCGACCTGCTGATGGCCGAACGGGAGGCGGCGTCCGACGAACTGGACGACGCGGTCGTCGCGTTCCTCGCCCTGGCACTCGCCGACACCGGGCGGGAACGGGAGGGGCTGGCCTTGACGCTCACCGCGCTCGCCCCCCACCTGCCGGAGTACGGCCGCTCACTGACCCACTACGCGCGCTCCCTCACCGAGGAGCCCGCGGCACCGCGGTGACCGCCCCGGTGCCCGCCGCCTGCCGCGCGGCCTCGGCCGGGCCCGGTACGGCGGGGCGCCCTCCTGCCGGGTTTCTCCGCCCGGCGGCGTCCGGGAGCCGGGTTTCCGGCCATCGCGCGGTCGGCGTCGAGGAGTTGCGCGGACAGGCGGTAGCGCAGTCCGTCCCCGTCGGGGACGGACACGGTGTGGCGCCCGCGCTCGCCGAGCGCCCGCAGGGCGGCGCGGTGGGCGGCGGTGTCGTGCCGCCAGTGGCGCAGGACGGCGGCGGCGTCCGGGCCGGTGCCGTTGTCCTGGTGGGGGTGGAGGGTGCCGGGGGCGGCCCAGGGGGCGTGCGGGGGCGGGTCGATGCGGTCGGCCAGGTACGGCGCCTGCGCCCGCAGCCAGCGCAGCGCCCGCTCCGGGTCGCGGGCGCGGTGGCCGCCGAGGAACCACTCGCGGTGGGTGTGCTCCTCCACGACGGCCACCTCGCACCACACCCCGTGGGGTGGGCGGTGGGCGGCGGCCAGGGTGAAGCCGGTCAGGGCGGCGCTGACGGTCATGATCAGCGCGCCGAGGCAGACGGCGGTGAAGTTCATACCGCGCCTCACGTCCCCGCACCGCGCGGGGCGGCGCGCAGCTCGAACCAGACCCGTTTCCCGGCCGGCTCCACCCCGCCGGTCCAGGTCACGCCCCAGGTGTGGCTGAGCGCTTCGACCAGGCGCAGCCCGCGCCCGCTCTCCTCGTCGTCGTCCGCGCACCTCTGGCGCGGGCGCGGGATGCCGCGCTGATCACCGTCCCAGACGCGGACCCGCACACCCGCGTCCGTGATCTCGGCCTCCAGCGTCAGCCGGGGCGCGGCCGTGTGCACGACCGCGTTCGTCACCACCTCGCTGACCAGCACCCGGGCGTCCTCCCGCAGTGCGTCACCGTGCCCGGCGGCCCGCAGCCACGCCACCACCGCCTCGCGGGCGACTCTGGGGGTGGTCACTATGGCGGGCGCGGTCAGCCGGTAGACGGCGGTGGCGGGTCTGTCCACGGTGGTCACGGTCATCTGCGTCTCCCAACGCGCTCCGGTTGCCGGGCACGCGCGCCCACCACCGTGGCTCGGCCACCCACTCCCCGCCCGCACCGATACGCGGACAGGGAAGGGCAACTGCACTGCGGGTTCACTGGTGTTCACGCTGCGCTACCGAGGACCATAGGGCACTCGGGATAAACATGACTACCGATTCGATAGGATCCATGTGGATCCGCTTGGACCGTTTCACCCGTAAGAGGCAGACTGTGGGCCATGCCACCGAGGACAGTGACGACTGCTCGCCAGCGGCGACTTGGCGCTGAGCTGCGCAAGATGAGGGAGGCAGCGGGGCACAACGCACGCGAGGCGGCTGCACTCCTCAGCATCGACCACACGAAGATCAGCCAGGTCGAGACCGCACGCTTCGGCGTCAGCGCGGAGCGAGTGCGCACCCTCGCCAACGCCTACAAGTGCGACGACCAGGCGTACGTCGAAGCACTCGCAGCCATGGCCACGGATCGGTCCAAGGGCTGGTGGGAGGAGTATCGGGGTGTTCTACATCCCGGCCTTCTCGATGTCGCAGAGCTGGAACACCACTCCAGATACCTGCACACGTACCAAATCGCGCACGTCCCGGGAATCGCCCAGACTGAGGCATACGCATACGCGGTTTTCAGATTCGGTAACCATCCCCGGATGACCAAGCGAGAGGCGGAAGCCCGGGTCGAACATCGCGTCCAGCGAGTGAAGATCCTCGACCGGGATGAGCCTTTCGACTACAAAGCCCTGGTACATGAGGCCGCGCTACGCATGAGGTTCGGCGGCAGGGACGTAGCTCGAGCGCAGCTTGAGCATCTACTGGGAATGACGGAGCGCCCGAATTTTGCGCTACGAGTGGTCCCCTTCAGCACGGACGGCTTCGCTGGCTCCGGCCAGGCCGTGCTCTACGCAGGCGGCCCGGTGCCACAACTCGACACAGTGCACCTGGACTCGATGCTCGAGCCCGTCTTCCTCGACACAGAGGAGCATCTGGAGGTCTACCGGACCATGTTCTCCAGGATGGAAAAGCGCGCTCTGAGTATCAGGAGTTCACGGGAACTCGTCAGAAACATCATCCACGACCTGTGAGAGGAATAAACATGCTGGAAACCGAGTGGCAGACGTCCTCTTTTTGCGGCGGAAACGGTGGCAACAACTGCATAGAGGTCCGCTCCGGTGCCGGAGCGGTGCAGCTACGGGAGAGCGAACGGCCCGAGCAGATCGTCACCGCCACCCCGGACGTGCTCCGGGCACTGATCCTGGGCGCCAAGGCGGGCGAGTTCGACCACCTCACGCGCTGACCCACCCCACCTCACCACTTCCAGAGAGCGAGGACCCGTATGTCCGCACCCATCGAGTGGCACAGGGCGTCCTGCGGCGGAGGCGGCAACAACTGCATCGAGATCGCCCGGGACGGTGACCGCGTCCTCATGCGGGAGAGCAACAACCCCGACAAGGTCGTCGTCACCACGCCCGCCAAGCTCGAAGCGTTCCTCCTCGGCGTCAAGGCGGGCGAGTTCGACCACTTCGCCGAGTGAGCCGAGTGAGCGGAGCGGAAAGAGCGCGCCGGTGCGGGGCGCCGGGACACCACCGGCCCCGGCACCCCGCACCGCCTCACTGCGGGACGACCGGGCCGTCCGGGCGGATCTCGTACACCGAGCCGTCATAGGACGAGGCCAGGAACAGGCCGCGCCCGGGGTCGTGGGTCAGCGAGGAGATCCCGGAGGGCGTCGGCCGTACGTCGGTCGACCACCGCCCGGTCTCCCGGTCGTACACCGTGACCCGCCCGTTGTACGCGCCGACGGCGATGTACCGCCCGGTGTCGTCGGCGCTGACGCACTTGAGCGAGTGGCGGTGCGGGGTGGCGATCTCCTCCACGGAGAAGTCCGGGGACCACACGCGCAGCCGCAGATCGCGGGAGACGCTGGCGAACCAGCCGCCGCCCAGCCCGGCGCAGCTGTTGGCGATCCTGGTGTGGGCGTCGGGCAGGACGTGGCGGGTCTCCAGGGTGCGGATGTCCTGCCAGGCCGCGCCGCCGTCGGCGGAGACCGAGAAGAGCAGATCGCCGGAGACGGCCACGCTCTTGACGGCGTTGTCGTGCAGCCGCAGGTCCGTCAGGTGCTCCAGGGCGCCGCCCTCGCCCTCGCGCAGCACGATGCCCTCGCCGGTGTACGCGCCGACCACCACGTGCCGCCGGCCCTCCCGCTCGAAGGCGGCGCCGCAGTTGAGGGGCGAGCGGTGCTGGTGGACGGGCTTGCCCGTCAGCGCGTCGAAGACGGTGCCGAGCTGGCCGCCGGTGACGACGGTGTCGCCGACGGGGGTGAGGAAGTTGCACAGGCTGCCGGGCTCGGCGTGCACCGTGCCGTCCCGCCACAGGATGCCCGCGTCGCCGATGGTGAGGACGGAACCGTCGCCGTGCACGGCGACGGCGTTGAGGCCGTAGGTGGGCGCTATGGGCTCCTCGGACCAGGCGCGGCTCTCGAAGTCGTAGCGGTGGTAGCTGTCCCCGAAGCTGCCGAAGACGATGCCCGACTCCCCGGCGAACGCGCAGGTGCGCGGCCAGACGACGGGCGGCAGGCCGACGCTGTCGCGCAGTTGCGGGGTGTCGCCCGACACGTCCCACAGCCGCATCGTCCGGTCGTAGCTGAGGGTGATCAGGAGCTGCCGGGCGGCGCCCAGCACCACGCGTTTGATGCCGGCGTCGTGGGCGGGCACCCGGCGGCGGTCCGCGCCGCGGACGATGATCAGCTCGCCCTCGTCGTTGCCCGCGTAGACGGTGCCGTCGGCGCCGATGGCGACGGTGTCGGTCTCCACGCCGCCCATGTCGAGGTCCTCGACCATGCCCCCGGTCTCCAGGGACCAGCGCTTGATGGTGCCGTCGTCGCTGGAGCTGATCAGTTCCCGGCCGTCGTGGCTCCACTCCACCGAGATCACGTCGGCGCGGTGGCCCTCGAAGCGGTGGAGCAGCCGTCCGGAGAAGTCGAAGACCCGCACCCGGTGGTCGCGCGAGGCGGTGGCGATCTTCTCCTCGGCGGGGTGGAAGACCGACATCTCCACGTCGTCCTCGTGGTCGCCCAGGACGGCCAGCAGCCGCAGCCGGGGCACCGACCACAGCCGGGCGGTGTAGTCGCTGGAGGAGGTCACCAGATGGCGGCCGTCGGGGCTGAAGGCGCACTGGTTGGCCAGGTGGTCGTGGACCACCCGGGTCAGCGGGGTGCGGGTGTGCTGGTCCCACAGGACGACCCGGTTGTCGTATCCGGCGGTGGCCACGTACGAGTCGCCGTACGCGGCGACTCCGCTGATGGGGCTGGAGTGACGGATCACGTGCCTTCCTCTCGTGTCGTGTGGTGCCGGTGATCCGGCGGGCACCGTCCGGTGCGGTCCGGCGCCGGGCGGCGCGCGGGCGGTACGGGTGACATCGGGCGGAACCCGAGACGGGCGGGCAGTCGGATCGGGCGGCCGGCGGACCGGCCGGCGGGAGGAACCGGAGACATGGCGATCGTCGGTGCGCGGTGCACCGGCGGATCCGGCCGCCGGGCGGCGGGCCGGCCGGGAGCCGGGAACACCCAAGGGGAGAATGAATCACGGAGGATTTGGTTCCGCTATCTGTTTTCAGCCATAGAAGGCCGGTTTTTTACGCTTACTTTTCGGTCCGGCCTTTTACGGGAGCGCTCCCACACAGACGCCCCACTATCCCCGGCAATCGCCCCGAAATCTCCTTCACGGGCCATCGGGGCAAAACAGCGAAACCTCTCCCACATTCCACGCATAAGGTGCGTAATGCTCTTACATGAACCCTGTTGACGGGCCCGGAAGGGCATGCCATCTTCTTGGGAGCGTTCCCGCCGCATGGCGGAAACGGCGACCATCACATGGCTGACGGCTCTTCCGGGACGGCTGACCAACCGTCTCCGGACGCAAACGGGGGAAAGCACTGCCATGAATTCAATCGGGTTCTGTGAACCATGCCGCCTGCGCGGCGGCCCGGCTTTTGCCATGCTCCGGATAAGACCGCCTTCCGGGCGGTTCCGTGCCCTCTCCGCCAGACGGCCGCGGCACGGATCCTGAGCTGAGCGCAGGGCCCCACCCGTTCGCCGGCCCGCGGGCCGGCTCCGGACAGGACTTCCCCTGCTCCGCTCCCGGCCCTCCGGCCGCACCGTGGAGCCGGCGGTGCCCGCACCGCCTCCGGCCGCGCCGCCCCTGCCCCTCCCACCCGTATCCGCGCTCCGCCGTCATGCCCGGCGGACGGGACGGCCCGGACATGCCCGTGCCCGGCGCCGCCTCCGCCTGCCCGCACCTCCGGGTGCCCGGCGGGCGCGGAACCCCACACAACAGAGGAGACACAGATGACCCAGGAGATGCTGATGCCGGACACCGGCCGGGAGCGTCCGCGGCTGAGCGTCCGGACCTCGGTGAGCGTGCCCGTCAGGCTCCGGGACGGACGCGAGACCACCCCCTCCGTCGTCTCCTTCCACGGGCTGCCGGCCGGCTGGCCCGTGGACAAGGAGCCGCTGGCCCTGGTGTTCGGCACCCCCGGCCCCGTGCCGCTGGTCCGCGTGCACTCCGAGTGCCTCACCGGCGACGTCTTCGGCTCGCTGCGCTGCGACTGCGGCCCGCAGCTCGCGGAGGCGATGGCCAGATTCGCCGACGAGGGCGGGATCCTCCTCTACCTCCGCCAGGAGGGCCGGGGCATCGGCCTGTACAACAAGCTGGACGCCTACGCCCTCCAGGACACCGGCGCCGACACCTTCGAGGCCAACCGGATGCTCGACCTGCCCGACGACGCGCGGGACTACTGGGTCGCGGCGGCGGCCCTGCAGGCCCTGGGCCACACCGAGGTCGCCCTGGTGTCGAACAACCCCGACAAACAGCGACAGCTCACCGAGCACGGCATCACGGTGGTGGAGGCCGTGCCGACCGGTTGCCACGTCAATCCCTTCAACGACCGGTACCTTCGGGCGAAGGTCGACCAGGCCGGGCACCGGATCGCCGTCGAGGCCGCCGGGACCGCCGGAGTCGTCGAAGCAGTCGGAACCGTCGGAACCGTCGGGGAGGGAGCGCTGTCGTGACCACCGCACTGCGGAAACGTCTGGAGTCCCTGGCTCCCGAGCGGGTCGTCACCCCCGGCCATCCCCGCTACGACACGCTCCGGTCCCTGTTCAACGGCGCGCACGACCGCCGGCCGGCGGTGATCTTCCTGCCGCTGGACGGCCGCGAGATCGCGGCCGCCGTCGACGCCGGCCGCGACGCGGGCTTACGCGTCACGGTCCGGGGCGGCGGGCACAACGTCGCGGGGTCGGCCTCGAACGACGGCGGACTGGTGATCGACCTGCGGCTGATGCGCCGGGTGACGGTCGATCCGGGCCTGCGCCTGGCCCGCGTCCAGGGCGGCGCCACCTGGAACGACGTCGACGAGGCCACCGCCCGGTACGGGCTGGCCACCACCGGCGGCACCGTGGGCTCCACCGGGGTGGCCGGACTCACCCTGGGCGGCGGACTGGGCTACCTGTCCCGCTCCCTCGGCCTGACCTGCGACCTGGTGCGCTCCTACCGCCTGGTCACCGGCGACGGACAGCGGCGCGAGGTCGACGCCGAACGCGATCCGGAGCTGAACCGGCTGCTGCGCGGCGCGGGCCACGGACTCGGCGCCGTCGAGGAGTTCACCTTCCGCCTCGCGCCCGTGTCCCGGGTGCACGGCGGCCGGTTCGTCTACCCGCTGCGGTACGCCTCCCGGGTCACGGCCGCCTTCACCGAGCTGATGGCCGGCGCCCCGCCGGAGCTCACCTGCCTGCTCCTGCTCGAACCGTGGGGCGACCCGCCCGTCCGGTCCGTCGTGGCCAACGTCTGCTACACGGGCGACGACCCGGCCGTCGTGGACCGCGTCCGGCGCGTGATGTCCTGCGCCCCGCCGACCGCGTGCGAGTTCGCGCCCCGCTCCTACCCGTCCATGCAGGCGTCGCTGGGCGAGACCGACTTCGGGCTGCGGCACTACTGGAGCACCTGCTCCGTCACCGCCTTCCCCGAGGAGCTGGCCGGGGAACTCGTGGAGCGCTACGCGGCGGGCGGCTGCGGAGGTGCCGAGGGTGCGGAGGACATCGTCATCGTCACCCCGCTCGGCGGGGCGGTGGCCACCCCGGAGGAACCGGGCGCCATCGCCTTCCGCGACGCCGCCTACACCGTGCTGGCCATGGGCATCTGGCGCGACCCCGCCCGGGACGACGCCGGCCGGGAGTGGGCGCGCGGCATCGTCCGGGCCGCCCGTCCCTGGTCGCTCGACGGGGACCAGCACGTCGACTACGTCAACTACGCCAGCGAACCGGCCGAACGCGGCCGTCCCGGCCGGGCACCGGGGGAGACGCACCGGGCCCTCCAGGCCGTCAGACGGCGGCTGGACCCCGACGGGGTCTTCGGACCGGTGCTGCCCGACACCCCGGTCCCGGTACCGGCCTGATCCCCGGCCGGTCCCCAGCCCCCACCCGTCCGACACGGAGGAATCCGATGACACACTCGTCCGACCCGCAGGTCTGCGTGGTGATACCCACCTACAACCGGGCGGATCTGCTGCGGCGGCAACTGACGGAACTGACCCGGCAGCGGCTCGCGCCGGAGCGGTTCGAGGTGGTCGTCGCCGACGACGGGTCGTCGGACCACACCGCCGAGGTGGTCAGGTCGTTCTCCGGGCGGCTGCGGATCGGCTACCACTTCCAGGAGGACCTGGGCTTCCGGGCCGCCGCCGCCCGCAACGGCGGCGCCCGGATGGCCACGGCCCCGCTGCTGGTCTTCCTGGACACCGGGGTGCTGATCGGCCCGGACTTCCTCGCCGAGCACCTGGCCGAGCACCAGGGGGAGGAGCAGGGCGGGGAGGACGGGCCGGCCGGCGGCCGGGGCAGCCGGGGTGACCGGCTCGTGCTGGGCTACACCTACGGCTACAACCCGTACCAGCCGTTCCCCGGGCTCGCCGAGGCGCTGGCCGCCGCCGAACCCGAGGAGGTGGTCCGCGCCCACGGCCACGAGCCGGGCTTCCAGGACCTGCGCGCCCGGGAGCTGGCCGGCTTCGGCGAGGACCTCGACCTCGGCCGGCTCGCCGCCCCGTGGATGGCGGTGTGGGCGCTGAACATGTCCCTGCCGACCGAGGCCTTCCACGCGGTCGGCGGCTTCGACGAGGACTACCGCTCCTGGGGCGGCGAGGACCTGGAGTTCGGCTACCGCGTGCACCGGCACGGCATGCCGATCGCCCTGTCCCGGCGGGCCTGGGCGGTGGAGAGCCCTCACGAGCGCGACCTGGACGCCAACCGCGCCAGCAACTGCGCCAACGCCTGGCGGCTGTGGGAGCGGCACCCCGAGCCGGTCATGGAGCTCTACGGCGCGATGTACTCGCGCAACCACTACGACCCGCCGCTGGAGTACGAGTACCGGCGGCTGCTGGAGTGGACGGAGAAGGCGCGCGGCACCGACGTGCGCGAGGAGGTGGCCGCGCTGGTGGCGAGGCCGCTGCCGGACGGCCGGCGGCCCGCCCGGGTGGTGGTCCTGGGCGCGGGCGGCGCCCACGGCGGGCTGCCCGGCGGGCCCTCGTACACGCTGGTCGACTTCGACGAGCGGCTGCTGGCGGACGTACCCGCCGCGGACGGCGCCGCCACCGTGCACGCGGTCGGTCTGCGCACCGTGCTGGAGTCCGGCTCCGCCGACCTGGTCGTGCTGACCTCCCGGCTGCGCGGACTGTGGGAGCGCTGGTCCGGCGACCTGCTGGCGGAGGCCGGGCGGCTCGGCGGCACGGTGCGGGTGGCCTTCGGCGAGAACCCCGGGGACGCCGGGGACGCCACCGGGGCGGCGGCAGCGGCAGCGGCGGCGGACGGCGGGCGGCCGTGACGAAAACCGCACCGCCGGTCCGGCGGACCTCGCTGGCCGCCACCCCGCAGCGGAAGATCATGCTCGCGGTCCTGCTCGTCGACACGATCGCCGCCGGGGCCTTCTACCCGCTCACCTTCCTCTACCTCAAGCTCAGCACCGAGCTGCCGGTCGGGCAGATCGGCCTCATCCTCACCGGGGGCGGCGTCGTCGCCCTGGCCCTGAACCCGCTGGCGGGCAGCGCGGCCGACCGCTGGGGCGCCCAGCGCACCATCGTGCTGGCCAACCTCCTGTGCGGGCTGGGCTATCTGGGGCTGGTCGACATCCACGGCTGGCCGCAACTGGTCCTGGCGGTCTCCCTCATCTCGCTGTCCCAGCGGCTGTACTGGGTCGGCTGGCCGGTGTTCGTCTCCGAGCAGGTCGCCGAGGGGGAGACCCTGGACCGCTGGTTCGCGGTCGTCAACGCCTTCAAGAGCGCCGCGCTCGGCATCGGCGCGGGGGCCGCGGCCGTCATCCTGGCGGTCGGCGACACCGGCACGATGCGGATGTTCCTGATCGCCGCCGTCCTCGCCTCCTTCCTGTCGGCCGCGGTGTTCTTCCGGCTGCGGATGAACCCGCGGGACGGTGCGGCGGGCAGTGGTAAGGACGGGGGCACGGACGCCGCCGCGGCCGGACCCGTCGGCCCCGGCGGCACGGAGCACACCGGCGGCGCGGACGGCACCGGCACCGGCCGCAAGGACGGCGCGGACGGCGCGGACGGCGGGTGGCGCACCGTGCTGCGGGACCGCCCGTACGTCGCGATGACCGCCGCGCACACCGCCCTGACCTTCGCCTGGCTGCTGCCCAGCGTCGTCCTGCCGGTGTACTTCGTCGACACCCTCGGCCTGCCGCCGTGGCTGCCCTCGGTGTCCTTCGCGCTGAACACCGCCATGATCGTGCTGCTGCAGACCACGGTCACCCGCTCCCTGGGCACCCTGCGCCGCACCCGGGCGGTGCTCGCCGGGGCCTGCGCCTTCCTGCTGGCGTTCGCCGTCTTCGCGGGCGCCGACGCGGTGCCCCGGGCGGCCGCGGTGGTGCTGGCGCTGGCCGGCATCGTGCTGTTCTCCCTCGGCGAGATGTCCGCCGGGCCGCCCGCGCAGTCCCTGTCGATCGAGGCCGCGCCGGTACCCCTGCGCGGCAGGTACTCATCGGTCTTCCAGACCTCGTGGACCATCTCCAACGTCGGCGGCCCCGCCATCGCCGGCGCGCTCCTGCAGTGGCACAGCCTGGGGCTGTGGCTGGTGCTGGGCACGCTCGTCGGCCTGGGCGGGCTGGGCTTCCTGGCCTGCGAGAGACGGTTCCCGGCACACGTCCTGCACTCCGAGGCACAGAAAGGCGACACATGAACCGGGACCCCGCCCCGGGCGGACCGCGCATCCTCCACATCAGTCCCACCACCAAGCTCGGCGGCGTCAGCGAGGTCATCCGCAGCGAACTGCCCTATCTGGCGGAGCTGGGCTGGCGGGCCCGCTGGATCGCGGCGAACGACCTGGACGAGGCGCACGACGCCGCCTTCGTCCTGCACAACGCCCTGTACGGGGTGCCGGTGGGCGACTTCCCGGCGGCGACGGTGCGCCAGGGCGTCGAGCGGTTCCTGGCCGCCAACGCCGAGCGGGCCGCGGCCGCCGCCCGGGAGGCCGACGTGGTCGTCCTGCACGACGCGATGATGCTCAACCTGGCGACCGCCATCCGGGACACCGTCCGGAGCGCCCCCGGATCCGCGGCCCCGGTGATCGTCTGGCGCTGCCATGTCGGCTCCGAGCACCTGGAGACGATCGACCGCGCCGCGGTCGACTTCCTCCGCCCGCAGCTCGACGCCGTGGACCACCTGGTGTTCTCGCACCGCGACCTGGTCTGGTCGGGCTGGGAGGACGACCCGCGCGTCACCGTCGTACCGCCGGGCATCGACCCGGGGTCGTGGAAGAACCGCGAGCTGTCCGAGGAGGTGCGCGCCGCGGTCTGGCCGTACCTGCACGCGGCCCGCGGGGTGTCCGTGGCAGAGCTCACCGGTGAGGACGACGCCGTCGTCGAGGTGCGCGACTTCGGCACCGGCGGGCTGCGGGCGCCCGACTCCCCCTTCGTCCTCCAGGTGTCCCGCTGGGACCCCCTCAAGGGGCAACTGGGGGTGGTCCGGGCCTTCGAGAGCCTCGCCCACCGGGACGCGGACGTGGAACTCGTCCTCGTCGGCCCCCACATCGACGACCGGGAGAACTACCCGGCGAACCGCCGGGTGTGGCAGGGCCTGATGGACGCCCGCGCGGAACTCCCCACCCCGGTGCGCGAGCGGGTGCACATCTGGCGCTTCGGCCCGGTGCGGCGCACCGGCGAGGACATCGCCCTCAACCTGCTGCGGCGCAGGGCCCGCACCGTGGTGCAGAACAGCAGCCGGGAGAGCTTCGGCCTCACCGTCGCCGAGGCGATGTGGCAGGGCGCGGTGGTCGTCGGCGCGGACGTCGACGGCATCCGCGGGCAGATCCGGCACGAGGCCAACGGCCTCCTCGCCCCCTTCACCGAGGGCCGCCCCGGAGGTTCCGCCGGGGACGCCGGGCCCTGGGCCGACACGGTGCTGCGCTCGCTGACCGACGGCCCCGGGCGCGCCCGCTGGAGCGCGGCCGCACGCGCCTCGGTGGAGGAGCACCATCTGTCCCGCACCGGGGTCGAACGGCAGGTGGCCGCCTTCACGGGCGCCTCGGCCGGGGCGGGTTCCCCCGTCCGGGCGGGTTTCCGGTAGGAGACGGTGAGCACCCCGGAACAGACGGGACCGGCAGGTCCGTTACGGCCTGTGAGCCCAGTGAGACCTGTGAGACCAGCGAGATCCCCGAGAGAACAAAGGAACGAGAGAGGCCCGGCATGAGTGTGACGATGTGGTTCGACCCCGCCTGCCCCTTCACCTGGCGCACCTCGCGCTGGCTGCGGTCCCAGGCGGAGTCCCGCGGCGAGCAGGTGACCTGGCGGCTGATGAGCCTCGCCGTCCTCAACGAGGGCCGGGAGGTCCCCGAGCAGTTCCGCGAGAGCCACCGGCAGGGGGCCCGGGCGCTGCGCGTCCTGGCCGCCGCGCAGGAGCACGGCGGCAGCCGGGCGGTCGGCGACCTCTACACCGAGCTGGGCACCCGCCGCCACGACGAGGGCGGCCAGTACGACGAGAAGACCATCACCGAGGCGCTGGCCGCCGCCGGGCTGCCCGCCGAACTGGCCGCCGCGGCCGACGACGAGAGCCGCGACCAGGCCGTACGGGCCTCCCACGAGGAGGGGCAGGCCCGCGTCGGCCAGGAGTCGGGCACTCCGGTGGTCGCCTTCGGCGACCACCCCGGCTTCTTCGGGCCGATCATCGGTTCCGTCCCCACCGGGGAGGAAGCGGCGCGCCTCTACGACGGGGTGGCGGCGCTGGCCGGCGTCACCGCCTTCAGCGAGCTCAAGCGGGCCAGGGCCTGACGCCCGCCGCGCTGCCGTGCCCGGGCCGGTCCGCCGTCGGCGGACCGGCCCGGGCACGGCTCACTCCGTCCGCAGGATGTGGGCGTTGACCTCGGCCACCTCACCGGCCAGCTCCGGCAGTTCCACCACCTCGACCCCGGCCGAGGACAGCAGTGCCGCCCCCTCGCACCGGGCCAGCAGCGGCGGCTCCCGGTAGGCGAACACCACCCGGCCGATCCCCGCGTCCAGGATCAGCTCGGTGCAGCTGCGCGGCCGTGACCGGCGGCTGGAGCACGGCTCCAGACTGGAGTAGACGGTGGCGTCCCGCAGCTCCCGCGCCGTGCCGCCACCGGGGACACCACCCGGAACACCACCGGGGGCGCCGTTCGCCGCGGCCAGCCGGGCGAGGGCCGACTCCTCCGCGTGGACCGTGTCGTCCACGTCCCGCGAGTACCCCTCGGCCAGCACCCGGCCGTCCGCCGACACGACGACGGCGCCGACGCTGTACGCGGACGGCACCTCGGGACAGCGGCGCGAGAGCTCGATCGCCCGGCGCAGCCACCTCGTGTCGTCGGCACGGGACGCCCCGCCCCGGTCCGTTCCGTCCGCCCCGTCCGCTCGTCCCGTTCCCGTTTCCGCCATCTCCGCCGTCCTCTTTCGATGTCTCCGCCGCCCGGGTACCCGCCGGCCGTTCCCGCCGCGCGGCTACTCCCGGAACCGGTCGGTGAGGGCGTACCGCAGGTACGCGCAGTCGCCGTACCGCGAGACCTCCGCCAGCCGCATCCGCCGCCCCGGACCGAACGGGAAGACCCCGTCCCCCACGAAGCGCGGCGCGGCGCCGTCCCCGACGAGGAACGGCGCGACGCACACCTGCGCCTCGTCCGCCAGCCCCTGCTCCAGGAACTGGGTGTGGACGCTGCCGCCGCCCTCGACCATCAGCCGCCGTACGCCCCGGGCGTGCAGATCGGCCAGGACCGCGGGCAGCGCCACCGGATCGCCGGCCCCGCACACCCGCGCCACCCCGGACAGCCGCTCGCGCGCCTTGTCCAGGGCCGCGTCGGCGGTGTAGACGAACTTCTCCGTCTCCCCGGTGGTGAAGAACGGCACCGAGGGGTCCAGGTCCCCGCCGGCGCTGATCGTCACCTTGGCGGGCGTCGGGGGCAGCCCCCGGGCCACCCGCGCGGCCCGCGCCTCGGGGGAGCGCACCATCAGCCGCGGGTTGTCCCGCCGGACGGTGGTGGCGCCGACGAGGATCGCGTCCACGGTGGCCCGCTCGGCGTCGACCCGTTCGGCGTCCTGCGGACTGGACAGGATCAGCCGCTCGTCACTGGCGTCGTCCAGATAGCCGTCCAGCGACATGGCCCAGGTCAGCAGAACGTACGGACGCGCGGTCAACTCGGCCTCCCCTGGCGCGGGCACCCCCGTGTCGGCCCGCTCACGGCCACCACGCTACCGGCCCGGCGCTCCGTCCAGAAGATCGTTACCGGCCACCTGAGTCACCTCGGTCACCTGAGTCGCCTGAGCCACTCCGGTCACCCCGCTCATCCCGGCAGGCGGCGGTAGACGACGGGCTGGGCGGCCACCCCGTTCGCCCTGAAGTTGGCCAGCACGAAACGGCGGAAGCCGGGGCGCAGGACGAGGGCCGGCAGGAAGGAGCGGAGGGCGGGCCAGCTCGCGTGGTTGATCACGCCGTAGTCGGCGGGCTCCCCGTCGAGGGGCCGCAGGAGGACGGAGTCGGACAGCCCGGTCGCGGCCTGGAACCAGCCCGCGGTGTACCTCCAGACCCGCAGCAGGGCGCCGGTGTCCTCGGCATGGAAGTAGTTGAACAGGAAGCGGTGGTCGGGCCGGTGGTCGACGTCGTCGATACGGGCCGCCACCCGGGCGGCGACCCGGTGGACGCGGCGGGCCGCGGCGGCCAGGGCCGCGCCGAGCTCCCCGTCGCCGGTCTCCTCCCGCAGTGCGGCGGCGGCGCCGGGGCCGGCGGTGCGGACCAGGACGGCGACGTCGTAGCGGGCGGGCCGGACGCCGCGCCGGCGGAGCAGCCCCGTGCCCTCCCCCGGCGGGCGCAGGACGGCGCGGAACACGGTCACCTCCTCGACGCCGTCCCGGGCGGCAAGCCGGCCTGCCGCGGCGGTGAGCCGACCGAGCAGGCTCCGCCGGGTGCGGCTGGGCAGCGGGAGGGGACCGCACCACCTGCCGACCTCGGCGGCCAGCAGGAGGTATCCGCTGTCACCGGGAGGCACCAGACGGGCCTCGACGGCGAGGTGGTCGTTGACGAGTTCCACGGTCGTCCGCCTTCCTGTGCCGGGTCGGTGCGTTGGTGCCAGAGCGGAGCCAACGCGCGTTGGCCAACGTTTGTTGGCATAACGGTAGTCCGCCGCGTCCGGTAGGTCAACGCTCGTTGGCCTACACTCGTCGACGTGCGGAGATCCTCACAGGAGACGAAGTCGGCCATCATGACCGCCGCCCGGGAGCGGTTCGCCGCCGACGGATACGACCGGACCACGATCCGGGCCGTCGCGGCCGACGCCGCCATCGACCCGTCCATGGTCATGCGGTACTTCGGCTCCAAGGAGAAGCTGTTCGCGGCCGCGGCCGAGTTCGACCTGAAGCTCCCCGACCTGTCCGGCGTCCCCCGCGAGCAGGCCGGGACCACACTGGCCGCCCACTTCCTGGACCGCTGGGAGGACGACGAGGCGCTCGCCGTCCTGCTGCGGGCCGGGGCCACCAACCAGGGCGCCGCCGAGCGCATGCGGGCGGTCTTCACCGACCAGCTCGTCCCGGTCGTGGCCCGGCTGTCCGGCGACCCCTCCACCGCGCCCGCCCGGGCCGGACTGGCCGCCGCCCAGGTACTCGGCATGGCCCTGTGCCGGTACGTGCTGGCCTTCCCGCCCCTGGCCGCCATGAGCCGCCGGGAGGTCGTCGAGTGGATCGGCCCGGTCCTGCAGCGGTACCTCGCCGGGGACGCCCCGGACTGACGGGAGACGGCGGTGCCCCCGCTCCGCCGGGCGGCGGGGCGGGGGCACCGGGACGGGACGGTGGGATCAGTCGGCGATCGGGAGGTAGACGCGATTGCCCGCCGCCGCGAACTCCTCGGACTTGCGGCGCATGCCCTCCTCCGGGTCCAGGGACCCGGCCGACAGCCCGCCGCCGTGCTCCCGGCGGATGTCCTGGGAGATCTTCATCGAACAGAATTTCGGGCCGCACATCGAGCAGAAGTGCGCCGTCTTCGCCGGTTCGGCCGGAAGCGTCTCGTCGTGGAAGGCGCGGGCCGTGTCCGGGTCGAGGGCCAGGTTGAACTGGTCCTCCCAGCGGAACTCGAAACGGGCGTCGGACAGGGCGTCGTCCCACTCCTGGACCCCGGGATGACCCTTGGCCAGGTCGGCGGCGTGGGCGGCGATCTTGTACGTGATGACGCCGGTCTTGACGTCGTCCCGGTTCGGCAGGCCCAGGTGCTCCTTCGGCGTGACGTAGCAGAGCATCGCCGTGCCCCACCAGGCGATCATCGCGGCGCCGATGCCGGAGGTGATGTGGTCGTACCCCGGGGCGACGTCGGTGGTGAGCGGGCCCAGCGTGTAGAACGGCGCCTCCTCGCAGATCTCCTGCTGGAGGTCGATGTTCTCCTTGATCTTGTGCATCGGGACATGGCCCGGGCCCTCGATCATCGTCTGCACGTCGTGCGCCTTGGCGATCCGGTTCAGCTCGCCCAGCGTGCGCAGTTCGGCGAACTGCGCCTCGTCGTTGGCGTCCGCGATCGAGCCGGGCCGCAGACCGTCACCGAGGGAGAAGGTGACGTCGTAGGCGCGCAGGATCTCGCAGAGCTCCTCGAAGTGGGTGTAGAGGAAGCTCTCCTTGTGGTGGGCCAGGCACCAGGCCGCCATGATCGAACCGCCGCGCGAGACGATGCCCGTCTTGCGGCGCGCGGTCAGCGGGACGTAGCGCAGCAGGACGCCGGCGTGGACGGTCATGTAGTCCACGCCCTGCTCGCACTGCTCGATGACGGTGTCCTTGTAGATCTCCCAGCTCAGCTCCTCGGCCCGGCCGTCGACCTTCTCCAGCGCCTGGTAGAGGGGGACGGTGCCGATGGGCACGGGGGAGTTGCGCAGCACCCACTCGCGGGTGGTGTGGATGTTGCGGCCGGTGGAGAGGTCCATCACCGTGTCGGCGCCCCAGCGGGTCGCCCAGGTCATCTTCTCCACCTCCTCCTCGATGGAGGAGGTGACGGCGGAGTTGCCGATGTTGGCGTTGACCTTCACCAGGAAGTTCTTGCCGATGATCATCGGCTCGGACTCCGGGTGGTTGACGTTCGCCGGGAGCACGGCGCGGCCCGCGGCGATCTCGTCGCGGACGAACTCCGGTGCCCGGCCCTCGCGGACGGCCACGTACTCCATCTCGGGCGTGATCTCGCCGCGCCGGGCGTACGCGAGCTGGGTGACGGACGTGGTGCCGCCCCGGCCGCGGCGCGGGGCGCGCGCGCCGCCGGGGAAGACGGCGTCCAGGTTGCGCAGCCCCCCCGCGGCGGGCTTGAGGCCGTCGTCCTCGGGCCGCACCGCGCGGCCCGCGTACTCCTCGGTGTCGCCCCTGGCGGTGATCCAGTCCGCGCGCAGCGGTGGCAGACCGCGGCGGACGTCGGTGTCGACGTTCGGATCGGTGTACGGGCCGGACGTGTCGTACAGCGTCACGTCGCGGCCGTTGGTGAGGTGCACCCGGCGGACGGGCACCCGGATGTCGGGGCGCGAACCGCTCAGATAACCCTTGTGCCAGCCGATCTCGCGCCGGCCGGTGGTGTCTGCGGCGGTCCCGGTGGTTTCGGGCGTGCGTGCATCCTGCGTGGTCATGAGACCCAACTCCCTACGCCGGCATTACCCGGTAACAGGTTCGGCGGTCGACGCAGCGTGCTTCCGTGATCGGTCACGGAAGGTCAGCGCCCTCTCAGCCCCGTGCTCGGAGCTCCCGCGATGTGCAAAAGCGCCCCCACGCTAGTGCCTGACCGCTTCCGCGCGCCAGAGCGCCCGGCGTGGCGGGCCTGGGATGATCGGAGGGTGGAACCCACTTCCCGGCCGCCGGTCCCCCGTCCGCCGCACGAACCGCCGCACGTACCGCCGCCCCCCGCGGCCCCGCCCGCCGGTCCCGATCCCGGCCGTGCGCACGGGCACGGCAACGCGCACGGCCACAGCCACGCGCACGGCCACGGTCCCGTCGCGCCCGTCTCGGCACGGCTGCGGCGGGTCATCGCGGCGGTGCTGGTGCCGTTCGCCGTGGCGGTGCTCGCCGGGCTGGTGGCGCTGTGGCCCGGCGGTGCTCCCGAGGGGGAGAAGGGGGAGAGCGGCGTCGGCTTCGACCGGCAGACGTTCGGCGCCCGCGTCACCGCGGTGGAGGAGGTGAGCTGCGAGGACGTGAACGCCGCCGTGCGGCCGCCCGGCGGGGAGGAGGGGGCGGGCGGCGGAGGACCCGGGGAGCCCGGCGCGGAGAGCGGGAGCGGAGCGGACGGCGGGGCCTGTCTGCGGGCGACCGTCGAGATCACCGAGGGCAAGGACGCCGGCCACACCTTCACCGAGATCGTCACTCCGGACGCCACCCGCCGGCTGGGCACCGGTCAGGAGGTGGTGGCCGCGTACGCGCCGCAGGCCCCGCGCGAGCTGCAGTACAGCGTGGTGGACGTGCAGCGCGGCGTCCCCATGGTGGTGCTGGCCGCGCTCTTCGCGCTGGCGGTGGTGGTCGTCGGACGGCTGCGCGGGGTGCTGGCCCTGGTCGGACTGGCGGTCAGCTTCGGGGTGCTGACGCTGTTCATCCTGCCCGCGATCCTCCAGGGCTCCAATCCGCTGCTGGTGGCGGTGGTCGGCGGCAGCGCGATCATGCTGGCGACGCTCTACCTGTGCCACGGCGTCAACGCCCGCACCTCCGTGGCCGTGCTGGGCACCCTGGTGTCGCTGCTGCTGATCGGGGTGCTGGGCTCGGCGTTCATCGGCTGGGCGCATCTGACGGGCAACACCGACGACCAGACCGGCCTGGTGCACGGCCTCTACCCGGACATCGAGATCCAGGGCCTGCTGCTGGCCGGGGTGCTGATCGGTTCGCTGGGCGTCCTGGACGACGTGACGGTGACCCAGACCTCGGCGGTGTGGGAGCTGCGGCAGGCCGATCCGGCGGCGGGCTGGCGGCGGCTCTACGGCGCGGCCATGCGCATCGGGCGCGACCACATCGCGTCGGTGGTCAACACCCTGGTGCTGGCGTACGCCGGTGCCGCGCTGCCGCTGCTGCTGCTGTTCTCGATAGCGGAGAGCGGGGTCGGCCAGGTGGCCACCAGCGAACTGGTGGCCCAGGAGATCGTGCGGACGCTGATCGGCTCGATCGGGCTGGTCGCCTCGGTGCCGGTGACGACGGCGCTCGCGGCGCTGGTGGCGGTCGCGGACCGGGCGGGCCCGGGAGCCCCGGCCGGGCGGGCCCCGGAACCGGGTCGGGTGCCGGGCCGGGAGGTGCCGGAACAGGCTCCGGAGCAGGCTCCGGGCCCGAAGCCCCCGGGCCGGATGCCGGGCCGGGGACGGGGACGGCGGCGGGCGCCGCGCTGAGCGGCGGACCCGCGGGGGCCCGGGATGCCCGGGTGCTCAGGTGCCCGACGAGGTGAACTTCCGCACCACGTACACCAGACCGCCGACCAGCGCGGCGAAGAGCAGCAGCTTGAACAGCAGCCCGACCAGGAAGCCCACCACGTTCATGATCAGGCCGCCGAAGACGAGGAGCGCGATGACCGGGATCGCGACCCACTTCACCCACCAGGGCAGTGCCGCGAAGATTCCCTTGACGTCCATCCCGCTCACCCGTCTCCTTCTGCCCGGCGCGGCGCGCCGGGGCTCGCTTCCCACTGCCGGAACCCCGTACCGGGATTCCTACCGCACTCATGATGCTAGGCGCGCCCGCCCCGCGGCGGGAGGCCGTCCGGCCCCGGTCCTTCCCTGAACGGCCCCCTACGGAACCCCGAGCCCGGCCCTCAGCCCTCCGGGGGAGCGAAGACCACCAGGACTCGCAGATCCTCGGAGATGTGGTGGAACCGGTGCGGCACCCCGGCCGGCACGTAGACCACGCTGCCCCGCGCCACCTGGGTGGTCTCGTCCCCGACGGTGATCAGTGCCCGGCCGCTGGCGACGAAGTACACCTCGTCCTGGCGGTGCGGCTGCTGCGGGTCGAGCTGGCCCCGGTCCAGGGCGTACAGGCCCACCGACATGTGCCGCTCGCGCAGGAACTGCAGATAGGCACCCTCGTTGGCGGCCCGCTCCGCCTCCAGTTCCTCCAGCCGGAACGCCTTCACACGCCCTCATCCCCTCACCGGTAGGCGGCCGCGCCCGTTTCTGGGACGATCACGGCCATGGTGACCTTTCTCGTCAAGACGATCGCCAATGCCGTGGCCCTGGCCGCCGCCGTCTGGCTGCTGGACGACATCACTCTCACCGGGGACGACACCGGCGACAAGACTCTCACGCTGATTCTCGTCGCGCTGATCTTCGGTCTGGTGAACCTCGTGGTCAAGCCGATCGCGACACTGCTCTCCTTTCCGGTGCTGATCCTCACGCTCGGCCTGTTCACCCTGGTGATCAACGCGCTGATGCTGATGCTGACCTCCTGGCTGGCCGACAAGTTCGACCTGGCCTTCCACGTGGAGGGCTTCTGGACGGCGGTGCTCGGCGGCCTGATCATCGCCATCGTGTCGTGGGCGGTGAACATGGCACTGCCCGAGGGGGACTGACGCACGGGGCGGGCGCCGGAGAACGGCGGGAGACGGCGGGAGACGGCGGACCGGCCCGTCGCCGAAGATGGGACACATGAGCAACGACCCGTCCGGCACCGCCCGTACGCCCTACCGCGTCTGTTTCGTCTGCACCGGCAACATCTGCCGTTCCCCCATGGCCGAGGCCGTCCTCCGCGCCCGTCTCGCGGAGGAGGGGCCGGCGGAGCTGGTGGAGGTGAGCAGCGCGGGGACCGGCGGCTGGCACGCCGGTGACGACGCCGACTCCCGCACCCTCGCCGTGCTCACCGCGGCCGGCTATCCGCTGGAGCACACCGCGCGGCAGTTCCGGCACGACTGGTTCGCGCGGCTGGATCTGGTGGTCGCCCTGGACGAGGGGCATCTGCGGGAGCTGCGGGCGATGGCCCCCACCGCCGGGGACCGGGCGAAGATCCGGCTGCTGCGCTCGTACGCCCCCGGCGGCGGCAGCGGGGACGGCGGCGACGGCGGCTGCGACCTGGACGTGCCCGACCCGTACTACGGCGGCCCGGAGGGCTTCGAGGAGTGCCTGGCCCTGGTGGAGGAGGCCGTGCCGGGGCTGCTGGCCGAAGTGCGGACGGCCCTGGCGGCCGGGGAGTCCGCGGACTCCCCGGGCGGCGGCGGCGAGCGGACGGCGCACCGGTGACCGGGGCGGCACCGGAGAACCGGGTGGCCGCCCGGGTGGCCACCCTGACCGGGACGGCGGCCGGCCCCGTACGGCCGGTGGGCGGCGGCGACATCTGCGCCGCGTACCGGATCGGACCGGCGGACGGCCGCACCGTCTTCGCCAAGACCCTCCGGCCCGCGCCCGAGGGCTTCTTCGCCGCCGAGGCCGCCGGTCTGGAACTGCTGGCCGGCACCGGGACGGTGGCCGTGCCCCGGGTGCTGGCCGCCGAGCCGGACGTCCTGGTGCTGGAGTGGATCGAGCCGGGCCCGGCGAGCCCGGAGCGGGCCGAGCACCTCGGCCGCGAGCTGGCCGCCCTGCACTCGGTACGGGCCCCCGCCTGGGGCAATCCCGACCCCGGCCGCCCGGCCCACCTCGGCTCCCTGCCGCTGCCCAACCCCGCGGAACCGCCGGTCCGGGCCGCGGACTGGCCCGCCTTCCACGCCGAGTGGCGGCTGCTGCCCCTGCTGCGGCGGGCCGTGGACGGCGGCGACATCGGCGGGGACGACGCCCGCGCGGTGGCGCGGCTGTGCGAGCGGCTGGCCGGCGGCGGTACGGACGCGGCGGAGCTCATCGGACCGCCGCAACCCCCCGCCGTGATCCACGGCGACCTGTGGTCCGGCAACGTCCTGTGGTCGGCCGGCGGCCGCGCCCACCTGATCGACCCGGCCGTGCAGGGCGGGCACCCGGAGGCCGACCTGGCCATGCTGGAGCTGTTCGGCTGCCCGCACCTGGAGCGGCTGCTGGCCGCGTACGAGGAGGTGCGGCCCGTTCCCGGCCGCCGTTCCCGCGTCCCCCTGCACCAGCTCCTGCCGCTGCTGGTGCACGCCGTGCTGTTCGGTTCCGGCTACGGCGCCCGGTGCGGCGCGGCGGCCCGGGCGGCGTCGGCGGTCTGACCGGGCCCGCGTACGCTCGTAGGCCGGTCACCTGCGAGAACGGGAGCGGCACATGGCGGACGACCTGCGAGACGGTGACGGGACCCGGGTGGTGCGGGCCGGGCTGCCCGCGGAGGAGCCGTACGCGCCCCCGCTGCCGGGCCCGGCCCTGACCGCGCACTACCACCTGCCCGGCGACGTGGCCGGGGCGCCCTACGCCTACGGCCGCGACGCCAACCCCACCTGGACCGCCCTGGAGCGGGCCGTCGCCGAGCTGGAGGCGCCCGGTGATCCGGCGGCGACCGCCACCGTCTTCGCCTCCGGCATGGCCGCGATCTCCGCGGTGCTGCTGTCCCGGGTCGGGCCGGGCGACGCGGTGGTGCTGCCCTCGGACGGCTACAACCTGCTGGCCTCGGTCGGCGAGCGGCTGCGCGGCTGGGGGGTGGAGGTCCGTACCGCCCCCACCGCGGGCGACGCGCAGCTCGGCGTGCTGGACGGCGCGGCGCTGCTGTGGCTGGAGACACCCTCCAACCCGGGCCTGGACGTGTGCGACATCCGGCGGCTGGCCGACGCCGCCCATGAGCGGGGCGCGCTGGTCGCCGTGGACAACACCCTGGCCACCCCGCTGGGCCAGCGCCCCCTGGCGCTGGGCGCCGACTACGCGGTGGCCAGCGGCACCAAGGCGCTCACCGGCCACGGCGACGTGCTGCTGGGCTATGTGGTCTGCCGGGACGAGGAGCTGGCGGAGCCGGTGCGGCTGTGGCGCAAGACCGTCGGGGCGATCCCGGGGCCGATGGAGTCCTGGCTGGCGCACCGCTCGCTGGCCACCCTGGAGCTGCGCACCGCCCGGCAGGCGGCGAACGCGCTGGCCGTCGCCGAGGCGCTGCGCGAACACCCCGGGGTGAGCGACGTGCGGCACCCGGGGCTGCCGGACGACCCGGCGCACGAGGCGGCGGCGCGGCAGATGCGGCGCTTCGGGTGCGTGGTCTCCTTCACCCTGCCGGACAAGGGGTTCGCCGAGCGTTTCCTGGCCGCGCTGCGGCTGGTGGGCGAGGCGACGAGCTTCGGCGGGGTGCGCTCCACGGCGGAGCGGCGCGGCCGGTGGGGCGGGGACGCGGTGCCGGAGGGCTTCGTGCGGCTGTCGGTGGGGGTGGAGGACGCGGCGGACCTCGTCGCCGACGTCCGGGCGGCCCTGGAGCGGGCCACGGGGTGAGGGCTGCGGGGGCCGGGCGAGGGCCCGGCCGTTGGAGCCGGGCGTTGGAGCCGGGCGAGAACCGGGAGAGGCCCCGGGGCGGCGATCCGCACGGGAGGCTTGAAGCTCCCCCCTCCTGCCTCAAGCCCTCCCGCGCGGCGGCATGCCGTCCGTGTGACGCGCGTGGACAGCTCACAGTCAAGGTTAGTTGACCGAGTGTCATTGTCCAATCACCATATCGACACCCTTCCATCGGGCTGCTTATCGTTCCCTCACGGCCCGTGCCCGCCGCGTCACACGGCAGCGGGGCGGCGGCGGGCGTACGGGCCACGAAGGCCGGGGACGAGATCGGGGTCGGGGTCGGGGGACGGGCGGGGAAACGGCTGAAGAGACGGACAGGAGGAGACGGAGGACCACATGGACCTGTCCCTGCTGCGCACGTTCCTCGCCGTGCACCGGGCCGGCTCGCTCACCGGTGCCGCCGCGCTGCTCGGTCTCTCCCAGCCCGCCGTCACCGGGCAGATCCGCGCCCTCGAACAGCAGGTGGGCCGCCCGCTGTTCCTGCGCGGCGCCCGCGGCGTCACCCCCACCGGCTTCGGTGACGAACTGGCCCACCGGGTCGCCCCGCATCTGGACGCCCTCCAGGAGATCACCCGTGACGGTCCGGACGGCTCCGCGGCGGGCCGCGCCCTCCATCTCACCGGGCCGCCGGAGTTCGTCTCCCGGCGGGTCATGCCCGCCCTCGTCCCGCTGGTCCGCCGGGGCCTGACCGTCCGCGCCTCCTTCGGCGACGACGAGGAGAGCCTGCGCGCCCTGGCCGCCGGCCTCCACGACCTGGCCGTCGTCGCCTCCCGGCCGCGCGGCTCCCCGCCGTCCCCGCTGACCGCCACCCCGCTGTGCGACGAGGAGGACGTGCTGGTGGCCGCCCCGCGCTGGGCCGCCCGCACCGGCGGCCCGGCCGTGGTGCGGGCCAGGGGAGCGGCCGCGCTGGAGGGCGTGCCCGCGCTGTGCGTCCACGAGAGCCTGCCGCTGCTGACCCACTACTGGACCACCGTCTTCGGCGAGAGCCCCGCGCCGCGCTCCGGCACCGTCGTCGTCCCCGACCCGCGGGCGGTGCTGGAGTGCGTCGTCGCGGGCGCCGGACTGGCCGTGCTGCCGCGCCGGCTGTGCCAGGACGCGCTGGAGAGCGGGCAGCTCACCGCCCTGCTGGACCCCCCGGTGCCGCCGCTGCGCACCTACTTCCTCGCCGTACGGGCCGGAACGCTGACGCGGCCGCACCTCGCACGGGCGCACGAGTGGCTGCTGCGGGCGGCCACCGGCTGGTGAACCGCCGGGCGGGAGACGCACGGTGAGGTTTCGCGCTCCCGGTGCCGGGCCAGATCTTCCCCATGACCGCCGACGCGCGCCCCGTGGTCAAGCGCACCGCACGGGCCATCCTCTTCGATGACGACCGGCTGATTCTGATCAAGCGCACCAAGCCCGGCCGCGAGCCGTACTGGATCACCCCGGGCGGCGGTGTCGAACCGGGGGACGCGACCGTCGTCGACGCCCTCCACCGGGAGATGGACGAGGAGCTCGGGGCGAAGGTGACCGACGTGGTCCCGGCCTTCGTGGACACCGTCCCCTACGACCCGGCCGAGGATCCCGACGCCGCCGATCCGCACGGCGCGCCGGGCGTGAAGGTCCAGCACTTCTTCGTCTGCCGGCTGGCCTCGATGGACCTCGCGCGCCGCCACGGCCCGGAGGTGGACGAGCCGCGCGGCGAGTACGAGGTCGTCCGCGTTCCCTTCACCCGCGCGGGCATCGCCTCGGTGGGGGTGGTGCCGCCCTCGCTCCGCGCCTACCTGGACGTCAACATCGAGGGCGTACGGGCCCTGCTGGCACCCGACCTGGGGTAGGGACGGCGGCCCGGGGAGCCCGGGGCCGGGGCGGGGCGCTCAGCCGAACCAGCCGGTGAAGGGCGTCCTCTCCCCCTGCTGCCCCATGCGGCGGCTGCGGGCCCGGGCCAGCAGCTGTTCGGCATGGGCGCGCCAGGCGGCCGGATCGTCGATGGACGGCACCGGTTCGGGAACCGGTTCCCGGGCCGGCGCCGGGATCGCAGGTGCCGGGGGCGTCGGAGGCGCCGGGGGTGCCGCGTCCACCCGCACCGGCCGTACCGGCTCCGGGGCGTGCTCGCGCGGCGGGCGCTCGACGGGCCCGCGGTCGCGCGCCGCACGCGCCGCCCCGAAGAAGTCGCCGCCCTTGCGCCGCTGGTCGTCCGTGCCCCAGTCGCGCGGCGTGCCCTTGGGTGCCTTCTGCAGATGCGGGATGTGCTTGGCGCAGTGGATGTACGCCTCCTCGACCGTCACCCGCACCCACACCTGTGCCCGCCGCCCGGGCACCGGGTCCGCCGGCAGCCCGGGAAGGACCCGGCGGATCTCGGCGTCCTCGACGATCTCGGCACGGCCGTTGATGTGCAGGCCGATCCGGGCGCGGAGGAAGTCGACCAGCAGGATGCCCAGATGCGGGTTCTCCTGGATGTTGCCCAGGCTGGCGTGCACCCCGTTGCCCCGGTACTCGGGGTAGACCAGGGTCCGCTCGTCCACCACGTGCAGGAAGCCGGGCGGACCGGCCCGGAAGGTGTTGTCGCACTCGCCGTGCCGGTCGGCCGTGGCCAGGAAGAACATCTCCTGCTGGGCGACGAACTCCCGCATCCGCTCGTTGAGGTGGTCCAGCAGCTGCTCGTCGTAGAAGCGGTCCGCGCGCTCGGCCGTGCCCAGCCGCCGCTGCACCGCGTGCTCGCCGTCGCTGCCCGGCCGTACCGGCACCGCCGGGGCCGCCCGCCGGTGCTCCGCCGCCGCGTCGGGGCCGCTCGTTCCGCTCATGCCGTTCGCGCCGTCCGTGCCGTTCATGCCGCTCATGCCGTTCATGTCGTCCGTGCCGTCCGGCTGCCGGGGCAGTCTGATCATCATGGTCGCCTCGGCCGCATCGGCCGCACCGCCCGGGCCGGCCGAATCGATTCGCCCCGCCGCGTCCATGCCCCGCTCCCCATGGTGGTTCACGTCCTGTTCCACTGTTCCGCCGCCGTCGTCTCCGCCACCGCGCTCAGTCCCTCGACGCCCCCGCCGCACCGAGGGCGTCGAGGGAATCGTGCCGTATGCGGTGGGCCGGGACTCCGGCCGCCACCAGCGCCTCCACCCCGCTGCGGACCATCCCGGGCGGACCGGACAGATAGCCGTCGTACCCCTGCCACGGCCCGTGCTCCCGGACCACGTCCGGCAGCCGACCGGTGAGCCCGCCCCCGTCCGGCGGCCCTTCGGCGGCCACCGGGCGGACCGTCAGCCACGGGTACCGCCGGTCCAGTTCCCGCATGGCCTCCAGGTCGTACAGGTCGCGGCCGGCGCGGGCACCGTAGAAGACCTCCACCGAACGGGCCCGGCCCCCTCTGGCGACCTCCTCGACCAGCGCCTTGACCGGCGCGATGCCGGTCCCGCCGCCCAGGCACAGCAGCCCGGCGTCCGAGGAGTGGTCCACCGCCATCGACCCGGCCGCGGCGCCCAGCCGCAGCACGTCGCCGGGACGGGCCCGGTGGACGAGCGCGGTGGAGACCCAGCCCGCGGGCACCACCTTGACGTGGAGGACCAGCAGACCGTCCGGGCGCGGGGCGCAGGCCAGTGAGTAGTGCCGCCACACCTTCGGCCACCAGGGCGTCTCGATGCTGGTGTACTGCCCGGCCCGGAAGGGGTAGGGCTGGTCGGGACGCAGGGTGAGGACGGCGATGTCCGGGGTGCGCAGCTCGTGCGCGACCACCTCGGCCCGCCACCAGGCCGGGGCGCGCCGCTCGTCCTCGGCCGCCGCGTCGATCATGATCTGGGAGATGGCGGTGTAGGCACGCACCCAGGCCGCCTCGGTCTCCGCGCTCCAGGTGCGGGTGGCGTAACGGGTGAGCGCGGCGATCAGGCACTCGCCGACCGCCGGGTAGTGCTCGGGCCGGGTGCCGTACTTGCGGTGGCCGCGGCCCAGGTGGGAGAGGAACTCCACCAGGACGCGCCGCTCGTCGACCAGCTTGGCGGCGGTGAGCAGCGCCTTGAACAGCCGGTCGCGCTGGCTGTCCATGGAAGCCGGGAAGAGCTCGCGCAGCCCGGGGTGCTGGAGGAAGAGCAGCGCGTAGAAGTACGAGGTGACGGCCTGGGAGATCGGTTCTATCTCCTCCAGGGTGCGGCGTATCAGCTCCGCGTCGCGGGACGGCTCGAACCTGCCGTAGCCGGGATTCGCGGGGTACGCCGGCTCGGCGCTCTCGGCGCTCTCGGCGCTCCCGGCACTCCCGGCACTCCCGACGTCCGGGCCGGGCCGGGCCGACTGTTCCGCCGTTCGCTCACCGCCCGCCGGGGCGAACCAGCCCCACTCCCCGCCGCCGTCTCCGTCACCGCCGCGGCCGGCGGCGGGGGGCCCGCCTGCCGCACTCTGAGGGATTCCGTTGTCCGCCGACGTGGTGGCCATGGTATGTCTCGCCTCGAACATCTTCCGATCGGTCCGGTCGCTTACAAAGGCGGAATCACTCGTATTCGAGACCCCGAGTCAGCTGTCGCGGATTGTGGTCGCACTGCGGTCCCGACCATACCGGCGCACCGCCGATATACAAGCACCGTCAGCGTTCCCGGCGAATTCCGCGACTCCGCCGATCACCGCGGACAGCCCGGCGGCCACACCCGGAAGATCCTCCTCCACGCACCACCGGCCCTCCCGGCCACCCGCTCCCAACAGGCGGGTGGCCAAGGGGATCGGCGTACCACACCTGACTTCCCGGTGGCTTCCGGACAGGCCGGACACCCCGATTCGGTCACATCTCCTTCGCGCGATCTTCACTTCTCCACCACTCCGCGGGAAATCCGGTGTGAACGGTCTGTCCGCACTTTCCCATTACGGGCGCCTCTCTTTTTCCACCGCTTACCGTCGCTTACCACCGCTTCGCCGCTCGCTTCCCGTCCGCCGATCCGGAATCCGGGCGGGCTGACCGGCGGCGCACTCCCCGGCGATATCCGGTGGCGCGCTCCCGGCGCACCTCCGGCATACCGGGGTCATCGGCCGAAAACGCCGGAACCCCGCCGTCCCGGGGGTGCCGGACGCGCACGGCACTCCCGGGACGGGGGAACGTACGGATGCAAAAAGGTAAACCCCTGGCCGTCCCGCCACTCGATCGGCCAAGCTGACCGTCCGTGACCTCCTCCTCACCACCCTCACCCCCCTCGTCCCCCTCACCTTCTTCCCGCTTCTCCCCCGGTCCGGTCGTCCGCCGTCTCACTCTCGACGATCTGCCCGCCTGCCTCGACCTGGCCGCCGACCGCGGCTGGGCACGCCGGGAGCGCAAGTGGCGGCTGCTGCTCACCGCCGGGCAGGGCTACGGCATCGACGCCCCGGCGGACGAGGTCTCTCCCCCCAAGGCTCCGGGGGCCGCGGAGTCCCCGGAGTCCCCCGGAGCCCAGGAGACCCCGGCCCTCTCCGGGCCCGGGGACCACGGCCCCGGAGAGGGCCGGGGTCTGATCGGCGTCTGCGTCCTCGTCCCCTACGGACCGCCCCCGCACGCCCCGCGGGACCGCCCCAGCGCCTCCGTCGTCATGGTGCTCGTCGCCGGCCGCCACGCCCGCCGGGGCCTGGGCCGCCTGCTGGTGCGGCACGCGCTGGCCGAGGCCGGTGACGCCACGGTCTTCCTGACCGCCAACGACAGCGGCAGACCGCTCTACGAGAAGCTCGGCTTCACCACCGTCGGCACCGTCGTCCGGCTCACCGGCGAGTTCACCGGCGCCCGCGCCGCCGACCGCACCGCCGATCACCGCGCCGGTCCCCGGGCGTACCTGCGCGTACGCGACGCCACCGCCGCCGACCTGCCCGCCGTACTCGCCCTGGACGCGCCGGTCTTCGGCGCCGACCGCGCCCATCTCATCGTCCGGCTGCCCTCCCTCGCCGACCACTTCGCCGTCGCCGCCCCCGGCACCCCGAACACGGGACTCACCGGTTACGCCGCCCTCTGGCCGGGCGGGGACACCGCCGTCATCGGCCCCGTGATCGCCGAGGACGAGCCCACCGCCCGGGCCCTGATCACCGAACTGGCCACCCGCGCCGACGGCCCCGTCCGCCTCGACACCGACGCCCGGCACCCCGGACTACGGGCCTGGCTGCGCGCTCACGGCCTGACCGAGCGCGCCACCCACACCCTGATGGTCCACGGCACGCCCGGACTCCCCGGCGACCCCGGCCGCCGCTTCGCGCCGTACCTGGGATCACTGGGCTGACACCGTCCCGGCGGCACTCTCCGCACTCCGCGCTCCGCACTCCCGCTGCCCGCTCACTCCGCGTCCGCGCGCCAGCCCTCCGGCGCCACTCCGCCCGGCACCGGGGCCGCCGGATCGTACGGGCGGCGGGTGAAGACGAACGTGCCCAGGTCGAGATGGCTCACCGAGCCGTCCGCACCGCGCACCACGCGCAGCGTCTCGCCCGCGTAGTAGCCGTCCAGTCCCGTCCAGGTGCCGTCACCGTCACCGTCGGCGCCGGCCGCCGGGCGGAAGCGGGAGGCCCGGCCGGCGCCGCCGACCGGCGCCAGTTCCAGCACACGCCCCTCGCACAGTCGCAGCACGAACGCCGCCGGCCCCCAGTACCAGGGGCCGGTCAGCGCCAGCAGCTCCGGATCGGCCGCCGAACGAGCCCGCCACGGCTCGGGGAGGGACGGCTCGCGCTCGGCCACGATCCCCAGGAGCCCGGCGGCCGAGGCCGGCGGCAGGCCGGAGGTCGCGTTGGCCAGCACCACACCCGCCAGCCGCTCCCCGGGAGCCGTCCACAGGTCGGCGAGGAAGCCCGGCATGGAACCGCTGTGCCCGGCCAGCAGCCGTCCCCCGGAGCGCAGCAACTGCGTTCCCAGCCCGTACGACCGCTCCCAGGAGGCCGCCTCCGGCGCCACCGCCGGGGCCCGCATCTCGGCGAGGCTCTCCGCCCCGAGCACCCGCGTGTCACCCGCCGACAGGAACGCCGCGAAACGGCACAGGTCATCGACGGTGGACCACAGCTGCCCGGCGGGCGCCATCCGCCCGGTGTCGGCGAGCGGCTCGGGCAGCACCGCGTCCGCCCACGGGTGCACGGCCCAGCCGCGGGCGTACGGCTCCACCGGACGGAGCGTGGTGCGGCGCATGCCCAGCGGCTCGAGCACCTCCGCGCGCAGCACCGCGTCCCAGGGCGCGCCGCGCAGCCGCGCGACCAGGGCGCCCAGCAGGGCATAGCCGAGATTGGAGTAGTGGTGCCGCCGCCCGGCGGGGTGCCGCAGCGGCCGCTCACCGAACAGGTCCGCCGGTTCGGGCCGCAGCTCACCGGGGGTCCGCTCCCACCAGGGGCCGCGCGGCTCGGCGGCCAGACCGGCGGAGTGGGACAGCAGTTGGGCGACCGTCAGGCTCCTGGCCTCGACGGGGATGTCGGCGGGGACGTCCAGGTGGGCGCCGAGCGGGTCGGCGAGGTCCAGCAGCCCCTCGTCGCGCAGCCGCATCACCAGCACGGCGACGAACGTCTTGGTGATCGACCCGATGCGGTACTGGGTGTCGGCGGTGGGCGCCCCGGCCGCCGCGCCGCCGCCGTACCCGCCGTCTCCGCCGTCTCCGCCGTCGAGGGTGCCGCGCGCGCCGGTCCACACCGTCCGCCCGTCCCGCACCACGGCACCGACCACCGAGGGCAGCCGTCCCCCGGACTGGACGGTGGCCAGCCGGTGCAGGAGCGCACGGCGGGTGGTGGGCAGCAGCTCTCCGTCCGGTTCTCCACTGGTTGTGACCATGCGGCCACTCCTACCCGGCACCGGCACCGGGGCACCACCGCTTTCCACCGGGCCGCCCAGGACGGCGGGCGGCCCGGTGGACCGGGCACCGCCTGTGGACGGAACCGCGCGAGGACGCCCACGGCCCTCCTGTAAGGAGGGCTGTGACGGACGCGCCGGTGGCCGGTCCGGCACCGAGGTCCTGGAAGAACCCCGGTGGATTCCACTCACCGGAAGCGCTCTCCACAGCGCTGCTTCACCGGCGCCTCACATCCTCAGATCGTGTCTTCACATTTTCTCCCTCGTTTTCCCGGTGAGGAGGCGCCGCCACCGGGGCGACGCCCGACCGGAGGAGAAAGCGATGCTGAACGAGAGCGTCCTGCTGGAGTCGAGGTCGCTGCGTGAGAGCGTGGTGGACCGCACGGAGACACTCGACAAGGTCAAGGTGCTCTCCGTCCTGCCGGACGGGTTTCACGTCACGACACAGATGGTGGCCGACTACTTCGAGGTGGGCCTCAAGACCATCGAGTCCCTGGTGGCGGACCACAGGGAGGAACTGGAGAGCAATGGCTACCGGGTTTTGACAGGTACAGAACTGACCTTCTTTAAGGAGGTCTGTCAGGTTCAGTCACGCACAAGAGCGCAGGCGGTCTTCCCCCGGCGGGCCGTCCTCAACGTCGCGATGCTGCTGCGCGACAGCATCGTCGCACGTCAGGTGCGTTCCTACCTGTTGGACGCGGAGCGGGAAAACAATCCACAGCCTGTGGACAACCTGGTGCGCGTCCACGCCGACATCGATCTCGCCGCCCTGGACGAGCGCATCACCCGCATCAGCGCGGAGACCACGGGCCGGATCATCGGCCGAACGGTCGTCCCCATGCTGAACCACCTCATCGACGCCTTCGGCGAGCAGCGCCGCGAACTGGCCGGGATCCGCGAGGACCTCGACGACGTCAGGCGCACCCTGCGCGGACGGCGGCCGGTGGTCACGGCGGCGGCCCTGGACGCGATGGACCGGCGGGAGTTCACGGACCAGGTGGCCGGGCTGTGCCGCCGCGACGGCTGCACCGTGCTCGGCGCCGACGACAGCGGCAGCCACCTGGGCGCGGACCTCGTCGGCCACACCGCCGGCGGGCGGCGGCTGGCGGTGCGGTGCGAGCACCCCGTCCCGCACCGGGCAGTGGGAGGCGAGGAGATGCGGAGGTTCGCCGAAACGGCGAGGGCGCGGTACGGGGCGGAGGTCCGCCTGTCCGTCACGGCCTCCGCCTTCACTCCCGCCGCACTGGAGTCGGCCGCCCGTCATGGGATCACCACCGTGCACCGCGAGCTGCTGGAGGCGTGGAGCGCCGGGGCGACGCTCCGGGTGCTGCTCTGACGGCCCGCCGGCCGCGGCACCACCGCGACACCGCCGCGGCACCGCGCGAAAGCCCGAAGTCGCAAGAAAAGGTTGCGGCTTCGGGCTCGTGCAGCCTAGCGGCGGCCGGACGTCCGGCGCACCCGGAACGCCCAGAACGGCGGAACGCGCATAACACTCAGAACACCAGCTTGAACCCGACGTGCGAGGCGGTGAACCCCAGTCGCTCGTAGAAGCGGTGGGCGTCGGTGCGGGTGGCGTCGGAGGTGAGCTGGACCGTGGCGCAACCCTGCCGGCGAGCCTCCTCGACGGCCCACCCGACCAACCGGGTGCCCAGCCCGGAACCGCGCTCGTCGGCGTGGACGCGGACGGCCTCGACGAGGGCGCGGCTCGCCCCGCACCGCGACAGTCCGGGGATGACGGTGAGCTGGAGCGTACCGACGACCCGGCCGTCACCGGCACGCTCCGCGACGACCAGATGCTGCTGCGGGTCGGCGGCGATGCGCTCCCAGGCGGCGCGGTACGGGGCCAGGTCGCCGGGCGACTCCCGCCGGGCACCCAGCGGGTCGTCGGCGAGCATGTCCACGATGGCGCGCAGATCGTCCGCCGCGGCGGGCCGTATGGCGATGTCGCTCATGACCGGCACCCTACGTCCGCCGCCCCTTCCACGGCGGACGTCATTCGGCCCAGGGCAGCCGGATGCGCTCCCCGCTCCCCGCCACCTCGACGGTGGCACCGCAGGCCATGGCCACCAGTGCCTCGGCCTCCGTACCGGCGTCCCCGGTCCCGGCCGCGCCTTTGGCCGCGCCCCTGGCCGCACGGATCCGCCGTACGGCACCGGCCGGCACGGTCACCGCCTGCCCGGCGGCGGCGGTCCCGGTGCGCTCGCCGACGGTGAACTCCAGGACTCCGGAGGTCACCGTCCACACCTGTTCGCGGTCGACGGTGTGGACGGGACCCTGGGCGCCGGGCGTCATCCGCACCCGCCAGACGCTCAGCTCGG
The DNA here is from genome assembly GCF_002794255.1 of Streptomyces carminius. Taxonomy (GTDB): domain Bacteria; phylum Actinomycetota; class Actinomycetes; order Streptomycetales; family Streptomycetaceae; genus Streptomyces; species Streptomyces carminius. The sequence continues at coordinate 33,698 of NZ_PGGW01000014.1, read as the reverse complement.
CGCTGCCCAGGCTGGGGGCGGCGAGTCTCGTCATGGTGGCGTTGGCGGTGGTGACGTCCAGCCCGGGGGAGGGAGCGGTGATGTGCACGGCTGCTCCTCGGTTCCTGTGTTCGACGACAAGTGGGTCAAGTTGCTTTACTCGAACCGCATGGAGAGTAAAGCGTCTTGACTCGCGTGTGTCACCATGTTTTCCGTGGACAACAGCGACGATCCCCTCGCCCGAGCGGAACTGCTCTACCTGTTCGGTATGGCCTTCCAGCTCCTGCTGGCCGAGTTCAACCAGCAGTTGGCAGAAGCGGGGTACGCCGACCTCCGCCCCATCCACGGCCTCACCTTCCAGGCACTGGGCCGGCGCGGCGCCACCAGCAGCGAGCTGGCCGAACGGCTGGGGGTGTCCAAACAGGCCGCGGGCCAGATCGTCGACGACCTGGAACGGCGCGGCTATCTGCGCCGCGAACCCCACCCGGCCGGCGGGCGGCGGAAACTGGTGACACCGACCGACCGGGCCCAGGAGCACCTGGCCGTCGCCGGACGCGTCCTCCACCGGCTGGAGGCCGAACTGGCCGACCGGATGGGTGCGCGGGGCGAGGAGCTGACCGCCATGCGCGGGTACCTGGCCCGGCTGATCCGCGAGATGGCCCCGGAGGGGCCGCCCCCGCTGCGCCCGGTGTGGTGACCCGGCCCGGGTCCGCCGGACCGGCCGGTCTCACCGAGTTCACCGGTTCCGCCGAATGTCCGATTCCTTCAAGACCTCCGGCCGCTCCGGCGTCCACCATGGCGGCATGGCACCTCGATTCGACCTCATCGGCCTGGTCACCACCGATCTGACCGCCTCGCTGGCGTTCTACCGCCGCCTCGGCCTGGACATCCCCGCCGACGCCGACGGCCTCCCCCATGTGGAGGTCGCGCTGCCCGGCGGACCGCGCATCGCCTGGGACACCGAGGAGACCGTCCGCTCCTTCGACCCCGGCTGGACCCCGCCCGACGGCGGCGGCCGTGTCGAACTGGCCTTTCGCTGCGACGACCCCGCCGACGTCGACGAGCAGTACGCCGGGCTGGTCCGGGCCGGGCACCCCGGGCACCTGGCTCCCTGGAACGCCGTGTGGGGGCAGCGCTACGCCGTCGTCCTCGACCCCGACGGCAACGCCGTCTCCCTCTTCGCGCCCCTGCCGGACGCCGGGACCGGCACTCAGTCAGCCAGCAGCGCCGAGAGCTGAACCCCGGCCAGCGCCCTGACCTCACGTGACAGATGCGCCTGGTCGGCGTACCCGGCCCGGGCCGCGACCGACGCCGCCGGCACCCCGGCGCGGGCCAGGCGCAGCGCACCGTCCAGCCGCAGCACCCGGGCCAGCGTCTTGGGCCCGTACCCGAAGGCCGCCAGCGAGCGGCGGTACAGCTGCCGCTCGCTCAACCCGACCGCGTCCGCCACCGCCGCGACCCCCGCACCGGCCCGCAGCCGCTCCACCACCGCCCGCACCGGCGGGTCGTCCGGCGTCCGGCGCAGCCGTCCCCCGGCCACTTCCTCCAGCACCCGGGCCGGGTCCGGCGCCCCGGCCACCCGTTCGGCCAGCTCCCGCACCTCGCGCTCCGGCCAGAGGGAGTCCAGCGGCACCCGCGCGTCACGCAGCTCGTGCGCCGGTACGCCCAGCACCCGCGGCCCGGTGCCGGGCGCGAAGCGCAGGCCCACATAGCCGGTGCCGGGGGACTCGTCGGTCAGCTGGGCCCGGGTGTCGGGACCGGCCACCAGCAGCCCGCCGGCGGTCCAGATCAGATCCGTGCACCCGTCCGGCAGCACCCGCGTCCGGCGGGCGTCCGGCAGCGCCTCCCGGCGCCACACCACCGCACCGGCCACCCGCCGCGAAAGCCACTCCTCGTACACCCCGCCGGCGTCTCCCTCCGCGTCTCGTACTGCGGCGGCCCGCTCACCCGGCCGACGGCACCGGCTCCGACGGCGTCTCCGGTGACCCCGGTGTCTCCGGCAGCGGACCGAGCCGCTCCGCGACCCGGCCGCGCAGCAGCAGGTACTCCGCCCGGCGGCGGTGCGAGGACCCCACGGGCCGCTCGACGCCCCGCCCACCGGTCACCGTCTCGCCCCGGCGGAACTGCTCACGGGTCAGATCGAACTCCACACCGCTCGGCAGCCGGTTCCACCAGTGGTACCCCTCCTGCCGGCCCTCGTGGAACACCTCACCGACCACCAGCTCACCGCCGAACAGGTCGTGGACGACCAGGGCGGTGATGTCGCAGTGGCCCCAGGCCGGGTTGTCCGGACGCCACTCGACACGGGTGATGTCCGAGGGACAGCAGGTGTCGGCGGCCCAACTAGCACGCAGGGCACGGTCGAGATCGGCGAGAGTCCACGGGGTTTCCGGGTTCTCCGGGTGCGACGTCATTCCGGCAGCATGGCACCGGCCACTGACACTCCCCCACCCCACCGGCCTCAAGGCCGCGCCCCTCCCGTGCCGCCCGGGCCGGTGGAGTACAGCACCTGCGGGGCGCCCCACTCCGTGAAGGCCGCCACCCGCCGCATGCCGACGGCCTCCAGCAGGCGGCGGGAGCGGACGTTGGCCTCCTGGGTCACCGCGACCACCTCGGGCCGCTCCGGGGTGACCTCCGCCAGCGCCCAGGAGACCACGGCGGCGACCGCCTCACGGCCGTATCCGCGGCCCCAGCGCTCGGGCAGCAGCTGGTACGACACCTCCGTCCGCCCGTCCCGGCGCGACTCCGGCTCGACCAGCAGCGAGCCGACCACCGGGCCGTCGTCCGCACCCAGGACGGCGGCGAACAGGCCGACGGCGCCCGCGTATCCCCGCTCCCGGGAGCGGAGCGCCTCGCCGCGCACGGGACCGCCGAGATACCGGCGGACCCCGGCGTCCGTCCACAGCCTCGACATGGCCGCGGCGTCGGCCCGCGCGGCCGGCCGCAGCACGAGCCGCTCCGTGAGCAGTACCGCAGGCCAGAAGGTGGCTCCCGGCGCCGGAGCAGGCGATCCGCCGGTCTTGTCCGGAGGACGGTTCCGCGGCGGGGACACGTCGCCTCCTCGGGCGCTCGGTGTTGTCGGACGTGCTCCTCATGGTGCCCCACGCGGGCATCGCTTCCTCCCGGAAGCCCGGTCCGGTGCCGTGGCCCCCGGCACCGGACCGGCTACCCGGGCTGCCCCGGCTACCGGAGGACGAGCCGGCTCTCGGCCCGGAGCCTGTCGACGAGCGCGGCGGGGGCCTTCTCCGGCGAGCCCGCGTCGTACGGCGGCCGGGGGTCGTACTCGGTCATCAGCTGGACGGCCTGCGCGTGCTCGTCGCCGGCGATCCTGCCGACCAGGGTGAGACCCATGTCGATCCCGGACGAGACCCCGGCCGCGGTGATGAACCTGCCGTCCACGACGACGCGTTCGCCGGTCGGTTCGGCGCCGAACGCGGCGAGGCCGTCGAGCGTCAGCCAGTGCGAGGTGGCACGGCGGCCCTCCAGCAGTCCGGCCGCCGCGAGCAGGAGCGAGCCGGTGCACACCGAGGTCGTCCAGGTGCTGGTGGCACTGGCGGTGCGCAGCCAGCCGAGCAGCGTCTCGTTCTCCATCTGGGCGGACTGCCCCGGGCCGCCGGGCACCACCACGATGTCGGGGGCCGGCACCTCGTCGAACCCCTTGTCCGCGACGAGCGTGAGGCTGCCGCGGTCGCCGCGCACCGGGCCCGGCCGCTGTGCGACGAAGACCGTCTCGGCGCCGGGCAGGCGGCAGAGCATCTCGTAGGGGCCGACCGCGTCCAGCGCGGTGAAGCGGTCGAAGAGGACGATCGCGATCTGCATGATCTGCCTTTCAGTGGGTGAGCTCGGGTGAGGGACAAGGGCGGAAGCGGCGCCGGTACTCGGCCGGAGCGGTGCCCAGCGCCTTCACGAAGGCGCGGCGCATCGCCTCCGGGGTGCCGTAGCCGCAGGCGCGGGAGATCCGCTCGACGCCGTCGGTGGTGTCCTCCAGGAGCCGCCGGGCGTGCTCCAGCCGCACGCCCTCGACGTATCTGCCCGGTGTGGTACCGGTCTCCAGCTGGAAGGCGCGGGCGAAGTGGCGGGGGGAGAGGCGGGCACGTTCCGCGAGGCTCTCCACGGACAGGTCCGCGTCCGGGTGCTCGGTGATCCACCGCTGAACCTCGCGCAGGGGTTCGCGCCGGGCCGTCTGGGCGGCGAGCTGGACGCTGAACTGGGCCTGGTTGCCCGGGCGCCGGAGGAAGACGACGAGATGGCGGGCGACGGCGAGCGCGGTGTCCCTGCCGTGGTCCTCCTCGACCAGGGCGAGCGCCAGATCGATGCCCGCGGTGACGCCGGCCGAGGTGGCGATCTTCCCGTCGCGTACGAAGATCGGGTCCGGATCGACGTCCACGGCCGGATAGTTCCTGGCCAGGCGGTCGCAGAGCGACCAGTGGGTCGTCGCCCGGCGACCGTCGAGCAGTCCGGCCTCGGCCAGCAGCAGCGCGCCGCTGCACACGGAGACGATGCGCTCGGCGTGCCGGGCGTGCTCCCGCAGCCAGTCGACCAGCCGGGGGGCGGGGCGGCGGGTGCCGCTGCCGCCCGGGACGAGCAGGGTGTGCGGCACCCCGGCCCCGGCAGTCCCGGACAGCGCGCCGTCCGGGACGAGGGTGAGACCGCTCGAGGCACGGACGGGAGCACCGTCGGGCGAAGCGGTGCGGATCTCGTAGGGATCCCCGCTGTGGCGCCCGGCACCCGTGAACACCTCCACGGGGCCGGTCACATCGAGGCTCTGCACGCCGTCGAAGAGGACGACCAGCACGGTTTTCCGCGTCATGACAGCCATCCTTCGCCCCGGCCGCGGTGGCCGCAATGACGAACAACCCACCCTTCCTGCCATCCCGGACCCCGGGCCCACCACGGCCGGGACGGATGGGGGCGGCCGGGACGGACGGGAACGGCGTCACGGCCGGCAACACAGAATCGGCTTGGCGACACGAGTGTCGGGAACAGGTGGTGCACCGCTTCCGCAGCGAGGTGCCCTGGAGCCGGCAGCTGCCGAGCAGGGTTCCGACCTGGATGCGGTGCTGAGCGACGAGTCCGTCGTCGGCACCGCCAGCAATCTGCGCGATCAGCAACCCGGCTGATCAGATCACCAGTCCGGGAGCCGCCCACCCTCCGTCCGGGTCCACGCGCGGATGGTCTCGATGGCGTCGAGGAGGTCCTGAGAGGTGCAGAGATCACGATGCTGTCGTCGGACCTGGCCGGTTGCCACGTCCCCGTACTCGAGTTCGGCTTCACCGCTGCTCCAGACGATGAGCACGGCAACGCAGTCATCGGTCTCGAGCGTCATCCAGGTACTGGTCTTGGTACGGCCGTCCTCGGGCGACCGCTGGACATCACCGGTAATTCCGCAGGACTGCAAGCGTTCCTCGTGCTCGGCGAACCACGCCTGGAGCCTCTTCGGCAGCTCGGCCGAGACGCACCGACCTTCTCTGCTCTGTTTCAAGGGCCAAAGCTCCGACCAGGGAGGCTCACAACTGCGGCATAAGTACCACCGTCGTGCCGTCGTGCCGTCGCGATCGAGACCGTGCCACGAGATTTGAGACTCTACAACGACGCCGGTCAGGTCTGGGCCATGTCCACGAAGCGCGAGTAGTGCCCCTGGAACGCCACCGTGATCGTCGCCGTCGGGCCGTTGCGGTGCTTGGCCACGATCAGGTCCGCCTCGCCCGCCCGCGGGGACTCCTTCTCGTAGGCGTCCTCACGGTGCAGGAGAATGACCATATCGGCATCTTGTTCGATCGAACCGGATTCACGCAGGTCCGAGACCATCGGCTTCTTGTCCGTGCGCTGCTCGGGGCCACGGTTGAGCTGGGAGAGCGCGATCACCGGCACCTCCAGCTCCTTGGCCAGCAGCTTGAGGTTCCGGGACATCTCCGAGACCTCCTGTTGCCGACTCTCGGGACGGCGCGAGCCGCCCGACTGCATCAGCTGGAGGTAGTCGATGACGACCAGCCGCAGATCGTTCCGCTGCTTCAGCCGGCGGCACTTGGCGCGGATCTCCATCATCGTCAGGTTGGGTGAGTCGTCGATGTACAGCGGCGCGCCCGTGACCTCCGGCATCTGGCGCGCCAGCCGGTTCCAGTCCTCGTCCGTCATGCTGCCCGACCGCATGTGGTGCAGCGCCACCCGCGCCTCGGCCGACAGCAGGCGCATCGCGATCTCGTTGCGCCCCATCTCCAGCGAGAAGATCACACTGGGCAGGTTGTTCCTGATGGAACAGGCCCGGGCGAAGTCCAGGGCCAGCGTCGACTTCCCCATCGCGGGCCGCGCCGCGATGACGATCATCTGGCCCGGGTGGAGCCCGTTGGTGAGGGAGTCCAGATCGGTGAAGCCCGTCGGGACGCCCGACATCTGCCCGCTGCGCGAGCCGATCGCCTCGATCTCGTCGAGCGCGCCCTCCATGATGTCGGCCAGCGGGAGGTAGTCCTCCGCGGTGCGCTGCTCGGTGACGGCGTAGATCTCCGCCTGGGCGGAGTTGACGATCTCGTCGACGTCGCCGTCGGCCGCGTATCCCATCTGGGTGATGCGGGTGCCCGCCTCGACCAGCCGGCGCAGGACGGCGCGCTCGTGGACGATCTCCGCGTAGTACTGGGCGTTGGCGGCGGTGGGGACCGTCTGCACCAGGGAGTGGAGGTAGCCGGGGCCGCCGGCTCTGGAGATCTCGCCGCGTCTGGTCAGCTCGGCGGCGACCGTGATGGGGTCGGCGGGCTCGCCCTTGGCGTACAGGTCGAGGACGGCCTGGTAGATCGTCTCGTGGGCCGGCTTGTAGAAGTCCTGGCCCTGGAGGGTCTCCACCACGTCCGCGATGGCGTCCTTGGACAGCAGCATGCCGCCGAGGACGGACTGCTCGGCGTCGAGGTCCTGCGGGGGCAGGCGCTCGAAGGAGCCCATCGGGCCCGCCGCACCGGACGGGCCCGCCGGCCAGGTGTCGGAACCGCGGTCGTGGCGGTCGCCGTCCGGCGCCGGGCCGCGGTGCCGGCGGGAGGCGGGCAGGTGGTCCCCCGGTCCGGCGCCCGCCATGTCGGGCGCGTAACCGGGTGCCGGGCTCTCGACGTGCTCGGGCTGCGTCATCCCGCCACCTCCTCCCGTTCCTCTCGCCGTGCCTCTCATTCCTACGGCACGGCTCTGACAGTCGGTCCCGGACCGGTCCCTCTCCCGGCTGTCGGCGGTCACGGCACGCCGGAGGCACGCCGAACACGCCGGATACGCCGAACACACGGCGAAGCGGGGGAGAACGCGGGGCGGGCGCCGGACCACGGTAGGGCTGTGGAGGAGCGGAGCCAACTCGGTTATCCACAGACCATGTGGATGACTCGGCGGAGCCTGTGGAGAAGTCGGCGATTCCTGTGCACGAGGCGGGGGACGAAGCTGTGGAGAAGTTGGTCGCCTCTCTTGTACACAGCCTCTGAGCTGCTGTTTCGTCATCCACCGGCTGTGCAGGAGAAAAACTTTCCCCTTGGGGGTGAGGTGGCGACAAACTGCGCGGAGGACCTCACCCGGGGTAAGCATCTGTAAGAGTCCAGAGCAGCTTGCAACTATTACTTGTGGATGTTTGGATCGGACCATGACACAAGCGCCGCCCGCCGCCGGCCGCACCGCGGCACGCCGCCACGACCGCGAGATCGTCTCGCTGGCGCTCCCCGCCCTCGGCGCGCTCGTCGCGGAGCCCCTGTTCGTCATGGCCGACAGCGCGATCGTCGGCCATCTGGGCACCCCGCAGCTCGCCGGGCTCGGAGTCGCCGCCACCCTGCTGACGACGGGCGTGAACATCTTCGTCTTCCTCGCCTACGGCACCACCGCCGCCGTCGCCCGCCGGCTCGGGGCCGGGGACCTGTCCGCCGCGATCCGCCAGGGCATGGACGGAATCTGGCTGGCGCTGCTGCTCGGCGCGGTGGTGGTGGCCGCCGTGCTGCCGACCGCTCCCGCGCTGGTCGGCGCGTTCGGGACGTCGGACACCGCCTCGCCGTACGCCGTCACCTATCTGCGGATCAGCGCGCTGGGCATTCCGGCGATGCTCGTCGTGCTCGCGGCCACCGGGGTGCTGCGCGGGCTCCAGGACACCCGGACCCCGCTGTACGTGGCCGTCGGCGGCTTCTCCGCCAACGCCGTGCTCAACGTGGTGCTGGTCTACGGCGCCGGACTGGGCATCGCCGGCTCGGCCTGGGGCACGGTGCTCGCCCAGTGCGCGATGGCGGCCGTCTATCTGACCGTGGTGGTCCGGGGGGCCCGGCGGCACGGGGCCTCGCTGCGGCCGGACGCCGCCGGGATCCGGGCCGGTGGCCGGGCCGGAGTGCCGCTGCTGGTCCGCACCCTGTCGCTGCGCGCCGTGCTGGTGATCGCGACCGCCGTGGCGGCGCGGCTGGGGGACGCCGAGGTGGCCGCCCACCAGATCGTGCTGACCCTGTGGACACTGCTCGCCCTCGCCCTCGACGCGATCGCCATCGCCGGGCAGGCGATCATCGGCCGGTACCTGGGCGCGGGGGACGCGGCCGGAGCACGGGCGGCCTGCCGCCGGATGGTGCGGTGGGGCGTGGTGTCCGGGGTGGTGCTGGGGGTGCTGCTGATCGCCGTACGGCCACTGCTGCTGCCGCTGTTCACCCCGGACACCTCCGTGCACGACCGGCTGACGCCCGCCCTGCTGGTGGTGGCGGTGACCGCGCCGGTGGCGGGGGTGGTGTTCGTGCTGGACGGAGTGCTGCTGGGCGCGGGCGACGGGCCGTACCTGGCCTGGGCGATGCTGCTGACGCTGGTGCTGTTCGCGCCGGTGGCGCTGGCCGTGCCGGCGCTGGGCGGCGGGCTGACCACGCTGTGGTGGGCGGTGGGCGGGCTGGCGATGGCGGTCCGGCTGGCCACCCTGTGGCCGCGGGTCCGCTCGGGCCGCTGGGTCGTCACCGGGGCGGTACGGGCCTGACCTGACGGCCGGCGGTGCAGCGCCGCGGGGGAACCGGCGGGGGACGCCGCAGGGCCGCGATCCCCGTGCGGGGATCGCGGCCCTGTGTACGTACCGCTCGGTACCGCCCGCCGGTCCGCGGGTGCCGCGGATCCGGAGCGGCCGTCAGGCGGCGCCGACCTCGACGCCGACCTTGGCACTGACCTCCGGGTGGAGGCGGACCGTCACCTGGTGCGAGCCCAGGGTCTTGATCGGCGAGCCGAGCTCGATGCGGCGCTTGTCGACGTCCGGGCCGCCCGCGCTCTTCACCGCCGAGGCGATGTCGGCCGGGGTGACGGAGCCGAACAGCCGGCCCTGGTCCCCGGCGCGGACCTTCAGCCGCACCGTGAGGCCCTCGATCCGGCCCTTGATCTCGTTGGCCTGCTCGATCGTGGCGATCTCGTGGATCTTGCGGGCGCGGCGGATCTGCTCGACGTCCTTCTCCCCGCCCTTGGTCCAGCGGATCGCGAAACCGCGGGGGAGCAGGTAGTTGCGGGCGTACCCGTCCTTCACCTCGACGACGTCGCCCGCGGTACCGAGACCGGAGACCTCGTTGGTCAGGATGATCTTCATGATTCGGTCATCCCTTCCTTAGCGAGCGGTCGAGGTGTAGGGCAGCAGCGCCATCTCACGGCTGTTCTTCACGGCCGTGGCGACATCGCGCTGGTGCTGGGTGCAGTTGCCGGTGACCCGGCGGGCACGGATCTTGCCGCGGTCGGAAATGAACTTCCGCAGCAGGTTCGTGTCCTTGTAGTCGACGTACTTGATCTTGTCCTTGCAGAACACGCAAACCTTCTTCTTCGGCTTGCGAGCAGGCGGCTTCGCCATTGTCTCTCTCCGTTTGATTCAAGAAGTTCTGTGCCGGTGGACACCGGTGAGCACAGCCCTCCCCCGGCCCTCGCGGACCGGTCAGAAGGGCGGCTCGTCCGAGTAGCCGCCACCGGAGCCGCCGGAGCCGCCGCCCCAGCCGCCGCCACCGCCCTGGCCCTGGCCGCCGCCGGCCGGGGCGCCCGTGGCCCACGGGTCGCCCGCGGGGGCGCCACCGCCCTGGCCCTGGCCGCCGCCGCCCTGCTGACCGCCGGGGCCGGCGGGACCGCCGCCCCAGCCGCCGCCACCCTGACCACCGCGGCCGGTGGTCTTGGTGACCTTGGCCGTGGCGTTGCGCAGGCTGGCGCCGACCTCGTCGACGTCCAGCTCGTAGACCGTGCGCTTGACGCCCTCGCGGTCCTCGTACGAGCGCTGCTTGAGACGGCCCTGCACGATGACGCGGGTGCCCCGGGTGAGGGACTCGGCGACGTTCTCGGCCGCCTGCCGCCAGACCGAGCAGGTCAGGAAGAGGCTCTCGCCGTCCTTCCACTCGTTGGTCTGGCGGTCGAAGGTGCGGGGGGTGGACGCGACGCGGAACTTCGCGACCGCCGCACCGGAGGGGGTGAAGCGCAGCTCGGGGTCGTCGACGAGATTGCCGACGACCGTGATGACGGTCTCGCCTGCCATGGGTGAACCTCTCGGCGGGGTGCTGCTGGCTGCTGGTGGTGCTGGCTGCTGGTGCTACGGGGAGGGCGCCACAGGGTTCCGACGCCCTCGGCTCTGGTCGGCTACCGGTTCCCGTCCGGATCCGCTGAGCCCGCCGGGCGGGTGCTCAGTGGGTCTCGGGGCGGAGGACCTTGGTCCGCAGAACCGACTCGTTCAGGTTCATCTGACGGTCGAGCTCCTTGACGACCGCGGGCTCGGCCCGCAGGTCGATGACCGAGTAGATGCCCTCGGGCTTCTTGTTGATCTCGTACGAGAGACGACGACGGCCCCAGGTGTCGACCTTCTCGACCTTCCCGTTGCCCTCGCGGACGACGGAAAGGAAGTTCTCGATCAGCGGGGAGACAGCGCGCTCCTCGAGATCGGGGTCGAGGATGACCATCACCTCGTAGTGACGCATGTGGAACCCACCTCCTCTGGACTCGGCGGCCACGGTCGTTCCGTGGCAGGAGGGTCTCGATGCGTGAAACCGTCCGACACGGTACCGGCCGGCACCGACATTCCCGGGGGCTTCCCCGGAGCCGGTCACGAGCCGGGCGGACACCGCGCGGACAGTACACAGTACCCGCCGCGGGACTCCGGTTGAAATCCGGTGGACATCAGCCGCAATCTGGACAGAGGGGATGTGAACGGCGTCACCCGGCGCCGCGTCCCGCACACGCACGATCCGGGCTCTCCGGGCGATCCCGGGGGACGCGTCGGCAGGAGGTGCCCCATGGCACAGACGGCACGGCGGAGGAGCCCGCTCTCCGCGCTCTCCTCGGCCCTCAACAGCGACGGCCGGGCCCATCCGGTCGAGAACCGCCTCGTCGCGGCGACGGCGGTGCTCGCCCTGGTGGCGGTGGTCACGGCCTTCTTCCCGGGGCTGCACGTCATCACGTCCTGGGCCGGACTGCTGGGCGTGGTCGCCGGCGGCCGGGGCCAGATGATCTCGGCGACCACCGAGGAGCGGTTCGTCCTGGTCGTCGGGATGGTGGCGGCGGCACTCGGGTTCTTCGTCGGAATGTGGAACGGCGGTCTGTTCGGCGGCTGACACCCGGCCCGCGGACGCCCGGCGGGCATCCGCGGGACGGTGGCCGGGCGGGCGGAAGGCGTCCTTCCGGCCTCCGGCCCGCGTCCGCCGGACCGCAGCGGGGGTCCTTCCGGCCGCAGTAGGCTTCGCGCCAGACCCTGCGAAGTACGCCGGAGGAGCGCCCCGTATGAGCCTGACCCTGAGGACGATCAGTCGTGAGCAGCACCTGGCGTATATCCGGAGCCTGCCCTCGGCCAGCCACATGCAGGTCCCGGCGTGGGCGGACGTGAAGGCCGAGTGGGGCTCGGAGAACCTCGGCTGGTTCGACGCGAACGGTGAGCTGGTCGGGGCCGGCCTGGTGCTGTACCGGCAGTTGCCCAAGGTCAAACGCTATCTGGCCTATCTGCCCGAGGGGCCGGTGATCAACTGGTTCGCGCCGAACCTGGAGGAGTGGCTGCGCCCGATGCTGGCGCATCTGAAGGCCAAGGGCGCGTTCTCGGTGAAGATGGGCCCGCCGGTGGTGATCCGGCGCTGGGACGCCGCCGCGGTCAAGTCGGGCATCCAGAACCCGGACGTCAAACGGCTGCGGGACGTGGAGGCCACCCACATCGAGCCGCGCGCCTTCGAGGTCTCCGACCGGCTGCGCCGCATGGGCTGGCAGCAGGGCGAGGACGGCGGCGCCGGCTTCGGCGACGTACAGCCGCGCTACGTCTTCCAGGTGCCGCTGGAGGGCCGGACGCTCGACGAGGTGCACAAGGGCTTCAACCAGTTGTGGCGGCGCAACATCAAGAAGGCCGAGAAGGCGGGCGTCGACGTCGTCCAGGGCGGCTACGACGATCTGCCCGCCTGGCAGCGGCTGTACGAGGTCACCGCCGAGCGCGACCGGTTCCGGCCCCGCCCGCTGGCGTACTTCGAGCGGATGTGGAAGGCGCTGAACGCCGAGGACCCCAACCGGATGCGCCTGTACTTCGCCATGCACGAGGGCGAGGCGGTGGCCGCGGCCACCATGCTGATCGTGGGCGGGCACGTGTGGTACTCCTACGGCGCGTCGGCGAACCACAAGCGGGAGGTCCGCCCGTCGAACGCCATGCAGTGGCGGATGCTCCAGGACGCCTACGCGCTCGGGGCGAGCGTGTACGACCTGCGCGGCATCAGCGACTCGCTGGACGACAGCGACCACCTCTTCGGTCTGATCCAGTTCAAGGTGGGCACCGGCGGGCAGGCCGCGGAGTATCTCGGCGAGTGGGACTTTCCGCTCAATAAGCTGCTGCACAAGGCGCTCGACATCTACATGTCGCGCCGCTGACGCCCGACTCCCCCGTGTGTCCGGCGGGCCCCCTCCGGGAGGGCACGCCGGGCCGACGAGAAAGGTTCCCTACGTCCATGGCGCTCTCCCTCTACGTCGACACCGAACGCTGGCGGGCGCACCAGCGGACGGTGCTGCAGCAGTTCCCGGGCCTGGTGCCGGTCTGCAAGGGCAACGGGTACGGCTTCGGCCACGAGCGGCTGGCCGAGGAGGTCATCCGGTTCGACTCGGACGTCATCGCGGTGGGCACGACCTACGAGGCCGCCCGCATGAAGGACTTCTTCAGCGGTGACCTGCTGGTGCTGACCCCCTTCCGGCGCGGTGAGGAACCGGTGCCGCTGCCGAGCCGGGCGATCCGCACGGTCTCCTCGGTGGACGGGGTGAACGCGCTGGTGGGGGCGCGGGTCGTCATCGAGGTGATGAGCTCGATGAAGCGGCACGGGGTGCTGGCGGAGGATCTCGGCAAGCTGCGCGCCGCGATCGACGACGTCCGGCTGGAGGGCTTCGCGATCCACCTGCCGCTGGACCGCACCGACGGCACCGACGCGGTGGACGAGGTCATCGGCTGGATGGACCGGCTGCGGGCCGCCCGGCTGCCGCTGGAGACGATGTACGTCAGCCATCTGAGGCCGGAGGAGTTCGAGCGGCTGCGGCTGCAGTTCCCCCAGACCCGGTTCCGGGCCCGGATCGGGACGCGGCTGTGGCTGGGGGACCACGGGGCGACCCAGTACCGGGGCTCGGTGCTGGACGTGACGCGGGTGGTCCGGGGCGACCGGTTCGGCTACCGCCAGCAGAAGACGCCGGGGGACGGCTGGCTGGTGGTGGTGGCGGGCGGCACCTCGCACGGGGTGGGCCTGGAGGCCCCGAGGAACCTGCACGGGGTGACACCGCGGGCCAAGGGGGTGGCGCGGGCCGGGCTGGCGACGGTCAACCGCCATCTGTCGCCGTTCCTGTGGGACGGCAAGCAGCGCTGGTTCGCGGAGCCGCCGCACATGCAGGTGTCGATCCTGTTCGTGCCGGAGGAGGCTGCGGAGCCGCAGGTCGGCGACGAGCTGCCGGCGACCCTGCGGCACACCACGACGCTGTACGACCGGCTGGTCGAGCACTGAGCCGTCCGTACCCATCCCGTACGCGTCCCGTACGCGCCCCGCCGCGCGCCCGTACGGCGCACGACACGGCGAGGGGCCCGGACACGATGTCCGGGCCCCTCGCCGTTCACCGGCGGTCACCCACGGCCGTGGTGCGACCGCCCCGGCCGTACGGCACGCGGCGCCGCGTGCCGCCGGTGTCCGGCGGCCGTGTCCCGCGTTCCGTCAGTGGTCCGCGCTGCCGTCAGTGGTCGACCTCGCCGCGGATGAACTTCTCCACGTTCTCCCGGGCCTGGTCGTCGAAGTACTGGACCGGCGGGGACTTCATGAAGTACGAGGAGGCGGAGAGCACCGGGCCGCCCACACCGCGGTCCTTGGCGATCTTCGCGGCGCGCAGGGCGTCGATGATGACACCGGCGGAGTTGGGGGAGTCCCAGACCTCCAGCTTGTACTCCAGGCTCAGCGGGACGTCGCCGAAGGCACGGCCCTCCAGCCGGACGTAGGCCCACTTGCGGTCGTCCAGCCAGGCCACGTAGTCCGACGGGCCGATGTGGACGTTGTCCGCGCCCAGGTCGCGGTCGGGGATCTGGGAGGTGACGGCCTGGGTCTTGGAGATCTTCTTGGACTCCAGGCGGTCGCGCTCCAGCATGTTCTTGAAGTCCATGTTGCCGCCGACGTTGAGCTGCATCGTGCGGTCCAGGACGACACCGCGGTCCTCGAAGAGCTTGGCCATCACGCGGTGCGTGATGGTGGCGCCCACCTGGGACTTGATGTCGTCACCGACGATCGGGACACCGGCCTCGGTGAACTTGTCCGCCCACTCCTTGGTGCCGGCGATGAAGACCGGCAGGGCGTTGACGAAGGCCACCTTGGCGTCGATGGCGCACTGCGCGTAGAACTTCGCGGCGTCCTCGGACCCCACCGGCAGGTAGCAGACCAGGACGTCGACCTGGCGCTCGCGGAGGATCTGGACGATGTCGACCGGCTCCTCGGCGGACTCCTCGATCGTCTCGCGGTAGTACTTGCCCAGCCCGTCCAGGGTGTGACCGCGCTGGACGGTGATCCCGGTCCTGGGCACGTCGCAGATCTTGATGGTGTTGTTCTCGCTGGCACCGATGGCGTCGGCCAGGTCCAGGCCGACCTTCTTGGCGTCCACGTCGAACGCGGCCACGAACTCGATGTCCGAGACGTGGTAGTCACCGAACTGCACGTGCATCAGACCCGGCACGCGGCTCTTCGGGTCGGCGTCCTTGTAGTACTCGACGCCCTGCACCAGCGAGGCGGCGCAGTTGCCCACGCCGACGATGGCTACGCGAACCGAACCCATTGGCGGTTGCTCCCTGTGTTTTCTCAGTGATTCTCGACGAGGACCCGCGGCGCTGCGGACCCTCACTTGGTGGTGTCGTCGGACGGATCGGGCGGGGTGTCCCCCCGGTGCTGATCGCGCCCCACCCGCTCGCTCTCGATGAGTTCGTTGAGCCAGCGGACCTCGCGCTCCACGGACTCCATGCCATGTCGCTGGAGTTCGAGGGTGTAGTCGTCCAGGCGCTCGCCCGTACGGGCCAGGGAGGCACGCATCCTGGCCAGGCGTTCCTCCAGGCGGCTGCGGCGGCCTTCCAGCACCCGCATCCGTACGTCCCGCGAGGTCTGGCCGAAGAAGGCGAAGCGGACGCCGAAGTGCTCGTCCTCCCAGGTGTCCGGTCCGGTCTGGGCGAGGAGCTCCTCGAAGTGCTCCTTGCCCTCGGCCGTCAGCCGGTAGACGATCTTTGCTCTGCGGCCGGCGAGTGCCGCGAGGGACTCCTCGGACGCCTCACCGGGCTCCTCGGCCAACCATCCCCGCTGGACCAGCGTCTTCAGACAGGGGTAGAGGGAGCCGTAGCTGAAGGCGCGGAAGACCCCCAACGAGGTGTTGAGCCGTTTGCGCAGCTCGTAACCGTGCATCGGGGACTCGCGGAGCAGCCCGAGGACGGCGAACTCCAGGATGCCCGAACGTCTCCCCATCGCCGTCACCCCCTTGCCGCTTCCTGCCGCTTCGGCTCGCGCGTCGTTCCGCCCACCGGCGGGCGGGCCGGTGCGCGGGTCTCCCGTCGTCTCTCAGCTTATCTCTCGCCGATGTATCGAGTCGATACATCGTAGCGATAGTGCAGACGATAGAACGCCGGGATGTTCGCGACAAGAGGGGGACGGGTGAGGAGAGAGTGAGCGGTCTCACATCGCCGTTTCGGAGCAGCTCGCCCGTCCTCTTTCCACCGAATAACGGCATTGGAGGGTTTTGGAGCTGCGTAGTCTGTCCGCTGTGCAGAACGTCACCGGGAACCAACCAGTGCTTGAACGCGTCCTCGTCCCGGGTGCAGTGCGGCCAGTTCTGGGAACGTGGGCGGGCCGCACGTCGGGGGACCGGAAGTACACTGCCGCCTTCAGGCGTGAGCGCCTGCCCGAGGAGTAGTTGTTCCAATGAGTGAGCACCGTCGCAAACCGTCCCAGTCACGTGGCCGGCGTGCCGCGCAGCCGCCGTCCGGCGGACGGCGCGCCGCGTCGCCGCACGGCGGCGCCGCCCCCAGCTCCCACGACATGTCCCCGGACCGTCCCCAGGGCGGCCGGGCCGAGGCCCGCCGGACGACGCAGCGCGCCGCCGGAGGAAGACGCCGGACCGCGCACGGCTCCACCGGGGCCGACACCGGCCGGGGGGGCCGGGCACGGTCCGCCCCACCGGGCCGGAAGCGCATCGTCGACTATCCACGGGCGGGCAAACACGGCTGGCGGCGCTGGATGCCCT
This sequence comes from Streptomyces carminius, assembly GCF_002794255.1. Classification (GTDB taxonomy): domain Bacteria; phylum Actinomycetota; class Actinomycetes; order Streptomycetales; family Streptomycetaceae; genus Streptomyces; species Streptomyces carminius. Next base: position 17,039 of record NZ_PGGW01000014.1, on the reverse strand, counting down.
CCTGGAAACTGGTCAGCGGGCTCTCCGTGGCCTTCCTGGGCATGCTCGTCGGACTGGTGGGCCTGGCGCTGTACATGGTGGAGGTCCCCAGCGAGGCGAACGCCGCGGCGGCCCAGCAGAACAACGTCTACTACTGGTCCGACGGCACGGTGATGGCCCGGGTCGGTGACACCAACCGGCAGAACGTCGAGATCGGGGACATCCCGCAGTCGATGCAGAACGCGGTCATCGCCGCGGAGAACGCCACCTTCTGGGACGACCCCGGCTTCGACGTGGTGGGCATCGGCCGCGCGGTGATCAACATGGCCACGGGTGGCAGCACCCAGAGCGGTTCGACCATCACCCAGCAGTTCGTGAAGAACAACTACCTGTCCCAGGACCAGACCATCACCCGCAAGGCGAAGGAACTGTTCATCTCCATCAAGGTCAACACCGAGATGGAGAAGCCGGACATCCTCCAGGGCTACCTCAACACCAGCTACTACGGGCGGAACGCCTACGGCATCCAGGCCGCCGCCCAGGCGTACTTCGAGAAGGACGCCGCCGAGCTCGACCCGGCGGAGAGCGCCCTGCTCGCCACGGTGCTCAAGGGCGCCGACCTGTACGACCCGGCCGGCGGGGTGGGGCCGAAGTCCAGCCCCAAGGAGAACCGCGAGCGGGCCGTGGAGCGCTGGGAGTGGATCCTCGACCGCCAGGTCGAGGTGGGGCTGATGAGCCAGACCGAGCGGGACAAGTACACCGAGTTCCCCGACCCCGCGCCCCGCAAGGCGCAGGCCGGGCTGACCGGCCAGACCGGCTATCTGGTGGACATCGCCGCAGCCGAGGTGAAGAAGACCCTGGGCATCGACAAGCCGACGTTCGACAAGGGCGGCTACCAGGTCCACACGACCTTCGACAAGAAGAAGACCGCCGCGATGGTCAAGTCGGTCAGCAAGGTCGAGAAGGAGTACATCGACGCCGAGAAGCGCCCGGACACGGACAAGTTCGTCCAGTTCGGTGCCGCTTCGGTGGAGCCGGGCACCGGGAAGATCGTCGCGCTCTACGGCGGCCCGGGCTTCGACAAGGGGCACTTCACCAACAACGCGAACACCCTCGGTGTCCCGGTCGGCTCCGTCTGGAAGCCGTTCGTACTGGCCGCGGCCATGGAGCACGGCACGTACAAGAGCGACGGCGTGGGCGTCTCGCCGAGCAGCGAATACAACGGCGACAACAAACTCAAGATCAAGAAGCAGGACGGCACCGACTACCTGGACAAGGAGGGCAACCCCTTCTACCAGGTCAACAACGCCGACGAGGACCACGGCTACGTCACGCTGCGCCGGGCCATGGAGGTCTCGGCCAACACCCCGTTCGTCCAGCTCGGCATGGACGTCGGCATGGACAAGGTGAAGGCCACGGCGACGGCCGCGGGTATCGAGGAGGACAGCTTCGACCCCAACCTCAACCCGTCCTTCGCCCTGGGCACCTCCACCCCCGGTGCCATCGAGATGGCCAACTCCTACGCGACCTTCTCCGCCTCCGGTACCAAGGTCGACACCTACTCGGTGACGAAGGTGCAGCACAACGGCGAGGAGCAGCCGGGCTTCGAGAAGCCCGCCAAGGAGACCTCGATCGACGCCAACATCGCCAACAACGTCACCGACGTGCTGCGCGGTGTCATCGAGAAGGGCCACGGCACCGGTAAGGACGCCCGTGCCCTGGGCCGTCCCGCGGCAGGCAAGACCGGTACCACCGACGAGAACAAGTCCGCCTGGTGGGTGGGGTACACCCCGCAGCTCTCCACCGCGGTCACGATGTTCCGCACGGACCCGGACCAGGGCACGCTGCTCTCGATGAAGGGCGCCGGTGGCTTCGACTCCATCAACGGTGGCAAGCTGCCCACCGAGGTGTGGACGGCGTACATGAAAGACGCCCACAAGGGCGAACCCAAGAAGAACTTCCCCAAGGCCAAGCCGGTCGGGAAGAAGGTCGACCAGTCCGGCGTACCGTCCTCGACGCCGTCCCAGAGCGAGGAGCCCGAGTCCACTCCATCCGAGACCGAGTCGGAGGAGGAGAAGGAGAAGGAGCCCAGCAAGCAGCCGGAGACCTCCCGGCCTCCGATGACGACGCCGCCCCCCGGCGGCGAGGAGAGCTGCCGGCCCGGTGACTTCTTCTGTGAGGACACCGGCGGGACCGAGGGCGGCACGGAAGGCACCGGCGGCGAGACCGAGGGCAGCACGGAAGGCACCGGCGGCGAGACCGAGGGCAGCACGGAAGGCACCGGCGACACCAACGGGAACGCCAATGGCGGCGGCAACGGCGGCTTCCCAGGCGGAAACTGGGGCGACGACAACGGCGGCTGACCGTCGCCGGCCGGGAGACCGGCCGCACCTCCCGTAACCGGGAACCGGGCCCGTGGCCCGCGGAAGGCGGAAACCCGTCGTTCCGCGGGGCCGCGGGCCCGGCCCCGTCATACGGCAGGATGGCCCACATGACCATCGCGCGCCATGACCCCCCACCGGCACCGGTACGGCCCACCGAGCAGGACGAGGTCGCCGCCGCGGGCAGCGAGCTGATCGGCGGACCGGTCGGCAGGCGGGCGCTGACCGGCCGGTCCCGGTGGACACCGGTACGGGTGGTCCTGCTGGTGGCGGTGGGGATGTTCGCACTCGGCATGGTGCAGAAGCTGCCCTGCTACGACGGCGGCTGGTTCCGCGGGGCCACCAGCCAGTACGTGCACGCCTGCTACTCCGACATCCCGCACCTCTACACCGGACGCGGTTTCGCCGCTGATCTCACCCCGTACTTCGACCGTATCCCGCAGGACATCTCCGGCGGGATGGAGTATCTGGAGTACCCGGTGCTGACCGGGGTGTTCATGGAGGCAGCCTCCTGGCTCACCCCGCACGCCGGCGAGATGATGTACCGGCAGCAGATCTACTGGATGGTCAATGCCGGGATGCTGATGGCGTGCGCCGCCGTCCTGGCGGTGTGCGTGGCCCGTACCCACCGGCGCCGCCCCTGGGACGCGCTGCTGGTGGCCCTGGCTCCGGCCCTGGCGCTGACCGCGACCATCAACTGGGACCTGCTGGCCGTGGCCCTGACCGCCGCATCGATGCTGATGTGGTCGCGGAGCCGCCCGCTGGCCTCCGGGGTGCTGCTCGGACTCGCGACCGCCGCCAAGTTCTACCCGTTCCTGCTGCTGGGACCGCTGCTGCTGCTGTGCTGGCGGGCGGGCCGGTGGCGGGCCTTCGGCGTGGCGCTGGGCGGGGCCGTGGCCGCCTGGCTGGCGGTGAACCTGCCCGTCATGCTGCCGGCGTCGGAGGGCTGGGGGAAGTTCTACACCTTCAGCCAGGAGCGGGGAGTCGACTTCGGTTCGTTCTGGCTGATCATCTCGCAGCGCACCGGTGACCCGCTGGACGGCGCCAACACCTATGCCGTCGTCCTGATGCTGCTGGGATGCGCGGCGCTGTGCGCGCTCACCCTGAGCGCGCCCCGGCGTCCGCGGTACGCCCAGCTCGCCTTTCTGGTCGTCGCTCTGTTCATCGTGACCAACAAGGTCTACTCGCCGCAGTACGTGCTGTGGCTCATTCCGCTGGCGGCGCTGGCCCGGCCGCGCTGGCGCGACTTCCTGATCTGGCAGGCCTGCGAGGTCATGTACTACCTCGGTATCTGGTACTACCTCGCCTATACCGGCAGTGACGACAACCAGCACGGTCTGCCCACCGAGGGCTACCAGCTCGCCATCGTGATCCACCTGCTGGGCACGCTGTATCTGTGTGCCGTGGTCGTACGGGACATCCTCGCGCCCGGACACGACGTGGTCCGGCGGGACGGCTCCGACGACCCCTCGGGAGGTGTGCTCGACCACGCGCCCGACGCCTTCGTCCTCGGTGCCGGCCGAAGCGCTCCGAGGGCACTCCACGGCGAAACGCATGGCGGGGCTTACGGAGACCCCTGGCGAGACCCCTACCAGGAGACTCCCGCTCCCGCCGGTCAGGAGACCTCGCCAGGACGGGACCCGCGCCCTCGTACGAACTGACCTGTTTCACGTGAAACGGTGTTTCACGTGAAACACCCTCCTCCGTGACACGTCGCGTTTCGCCGAGCGCCACTGCCCCAGCCTTTTTCCGAGTGCCTGCACGGGCACCTGCCCAAGCACCTGTCCGACCGCGTCCGGCCGTACTCCGGCCTTCGGGGAGGGGGGTTCCGCATACGGCGCCTCCGGATGTGTGAGGCTGAGCGCATGGCTGTTGTGCGTGATCTGCGGGTGCTGCTGCGCTTCCCCGGTTTCCGCCGGCTGCTGGCCGTACGCCTGCTGTCCCAGTCGGCCGACGGCGTCTTTCAGGTCGCGCTCGCCTCTTATGTGGTCTTCTCCCCCGAGCAGCAGACCTCCCCCGCGGCCATCGCCTCCGCGATGGCCGTCCTGCTGCTGCCGTATTCACTGCTCGGCCCGTTCGCCGGTGTACTGCTCGACCGCTGGCAGCGGCGGCAGGTACTGCTCCACGGAAACCTGCTGCGCGCCGTACTGGCGCTGACCACCGCCGCCCTGGTGCTGGCCTCGGTGCCGTTGTGGCTGTTCTACCTGGCCGCACTGTCGGTCACGGCCGTCAACCGCTTCGTTCTCGCCGGGCTCTCGGCCGCGCTGCCGCGGGTGGTGGACGGTGAACGGCTGGTGATCGCGAATTCCCTGTCACCCACCGCCGGCACCCTGGCCGCCACCGCGGGCGGCGGTCTCGCCTTCGCCGTACGGATCCCCGCGCCGGCGGGAGCGGCCGCGGACGCGGTGGTGGTGGCCCTGGGCGCCGGGATCTACCTGCTGGCGGCGCTGGCCACGCTGCGGATGAGCCGCGGGCTGCTCGGCCCTGATCCGTCCGGGGAGCGGCCCCGGCTGGCCGAGGCCGTCGCCGACACGGCACGCGGGCTGGCCGCCGGGCTGCGCCATCTGGCCCGGCGGCGCAGGGCCGCGCAGGCCCTCGCGTCGATGGCCGTGCTGCGCTTCTGCTACGGCGCACTGACGGTGATGGTGCTGATGTTGTGCCGCTACGCCTGGGACGGCGACAGCGGTGTGGACGGCAACGGCACGTCCGGTGGCGGAAGCGGTGCCCTGGGCGGCATGACGCTGCTCGGCCTGGCCGTGGTCGTCTCGGGTGTGGGGTTCTTCACGGCGGCCGTCGTCACCCCCTGGGCCGTGAGGCGGACCGGGCGGTTCGGCTGGATCACGGTGTGTGCGACAGGGGCGGCACTGCTGGTCCCCTCGCTCATCCCGCCCTTCGACCCCCTGCCGGTCCTGGCAGCCGCCTTCTCCGTGGGCCTGGTCACCCAGGGAGCCAAGATCGCCACGGACACGATCGTGCAGTCCTCGGTGGACGACGCCTATCGGGGGCGGGTGTTCTCGCTGTACGACATGCTCTTCAACACCGCTTTCGTCGGTGCGGCGGGAGTGGCCGCCCTGATGCTCCCTCCGGACGGCCGGTCGACCGCCCTGGTGGCGTTGGTGACGGTGCTGTACGCGATGGTGGCCGCCGCCATGTTTCACGTGAAACCGAGCGACGACCACCAGGACGACGTCAGCGGCACCGTCACGTCCGAGCGGCCCACCACTGCCTGAGGGCATCGGCCGCCGCGTCCCGCCCCAGCGGGCCGTGTTCCAGCCGCAGCTCCAGCAGATGGCGGTATGCCTCACCCACCTCGGGACCGGGGCGCAGCCCCAGGATCTCCATGATCTCGTTGCCGTCGAGGTCCGGCCGGATGGCGTCGAGCTCCTCCTGCTCCTTCAGCCGCGCGATCCGCTTCTCCAGGCTGTCGTACGCGCGTGCCAAGGCGTTCGCCTTGCGCTTGTTGCGGGTGGTGCAGTCCGAACGGGTGAGTTTGTGCAGCCGCTCCAGCAGGGGGCCCGCGTCACGGACGTAGCGCCGCACCGCCGAGTCGGTCCACTCACCGGTGCCGTAGCCATGGAAGCGCAGATGGAGCTCCACCAGGCGGGAGACGTCCTTGATCATCTCACCCGGATACTTGAGCTTGGTCATCCGCGACCTGGTCATCTTGGCGCCGACCACCTCATGGTGGTGGAAGGAGACCCGCCCGTCCTTCTCGAAACGCCGTGTCCTCGGCTTGCCGATGTCGTGGAGGAGGGCGGCCAGCCGCAGAGTGAGGTCCGGGCCGTCGTCCTCCAGGTCGATGGCCTGCTCCAGCACGGTCAGAGTGTGCTGGTAGACGTCCTTGTGCCGGTGGTGCTCGTCACGCTCCAGCCGCAGGGCGGGCAGTTCGGGCAGCACCCGGTCGGCGAGGCCGGTGTCCACCAGCAGCTCCAGTCCCCGGCGGGGGTGGTCGGCCAGCACCAGCTTGTTCAGCTCGTCGCGCACCCGCTCCGCCGAGACGATCCCGATTCGGTCGGCCATGGCCGTCATCGCGGCGACCACCTCGCCCGCCGGCTCGAAGCCGAGCTGGGCGGCGAAGCGGGCGGCGCGCATCATCCGCAGCGGATCGTCGGAGAAGGACTCCTCAGGAGTGCCCGGAGTGCGCAGTACCCGGCGCGCCAGGTCCCCCAGACCGTCATGCGGGTCGACGAAGGTCTTCCCGGGCAGCACGACCGCCATGGCGTTGACGGTGAAGTCACGGCGTACGAGATCCTCCTCGATGGAGTCGCCGTAGGCGACCTCGGGTTTGCGCGAGGTGCGGTCGTACGCCTCCGACCGGTATGTCGTCACCTCGATCTGGTAGTCGTCCTTGCGGCAGCCCACCGTGCCGAAGGCGATACCCACCTCCCATACCGCGTCCGCCCACGGCCTGACCAGGGCGAGAATGTCCTGCGGCCGGGCATCGGTGGTGAAGTCCAGGTCATTGCCGAGCCTGCCCAGCAGCGCGTCGCGTACGGACCCGCCCACCAGGGCCAGGGTGAACCCGGCATCCTGGAAGCGGTGGGCGAGGTCGTCCGCGACGGGGGAGACCCGTAGCAGCTCGCTCACGGCTCTGCGCTGCACCTCCCCCAGCTCCGCCGAGGGGGCTCCCCGGGAGAGGCCGGGAGCGGGCTGCTGGGGATGGCTGTCAGTGTTGGCGTTCGGCACAGCAGAACAGGGTACGTTGCCCTCCTCCCTCCGCTCCTCCCCGATCACCGCCCGGCCGTCACCCGTCGTCCTCCCCGAGTGCCGCGGAGCCGTCCGGGTGCCGGGCCGGTCCGGCACCCGGACGGCTCCGCGGCACTCGGGGAGGCCTGGGATCGTTAGCATCTGGGTGCGTCAGACCAGCGGCCGCAAGCGGCAGGTCCGGCACCCGAACGACCGCAGACAGGATGGACGAGTACGTGGCCGAGGCGGCTAAGACCCCAGGGACGACCCCCACCGCTCCTGCCCGGCGCCGCCGAACGGGACGCTGGGTGGCCGTCCTGACCGCCGTACCGGTACTGGCCGGGGTCGTCCAGACCCTTCCGGCCACCGCCGCGGACACCACCGTGCGGCCCGCCGCGCAGGCCGTGCGCCCCGCCGCCCCCGCCGCCCCCGCGGCCGACGAAGCGGAGAAGACCTCGGTCTCCATCAACCGGCTCACCCCCTCGGTCCCGGAGAAGGGCGGTACGGTGACCGTCTCCGGCCGGGTCAGCAACAGGAGCCGGACGGCCGTCACCGATGCCCGGGTCGCGCTGCGCCCCGGTGCCCGGCTGTCCGCACGCAGCGCGATCAGCGAGGCCGCCTCGCGCACCGGCTCCGTTCCCGGTGTCGACGGAGCCGAGCTCGACGGCGAGGGCAGCGCGGAGATCGGCGACATCCCGGCGGGCACCGACCGTTCCTTCACCCTCAGCGTGCCGGTCGAGGAGCTGTCGCTCGACGAGGCCGGGGTGTACCAGCTCGGGGTGTCGCTGTCGGGCCGGACGCGCGACGAACCGTACGACCATGTGCTGGGCATCGACCGCACCTTCCTGCCCTGGCAGCCCTCCGCGCCCGACACCGCGACACAGCTGGCCTTCCTGTGGCCGCTGATCTCCTCCTCCCATGTCACCGCTCTCACCGAGTCCGGCCGCCGGGATCAGACCCCGATCCTGCGGGACGACGAACTCGCCGCCGAGATAGCGCCCGGCGGGCGGCTCCAGCAGTTGGTCGCCCTCGGATCGGACCTGCCGGTCACCTGGGTGGTCGACCCGGATCTGCTGGCCTCGGTCGAGGCGATGGCCACCAAGCCGTACAAGGTGCTGGGCGAGAACGGCGAGACGGTCCCCGGCAAGGGACGGAACCACGCCCGCCAGTGGCTGGCCGATCTCACCCGGGCGGTGGAGGGCGAAGAGGTCGTCGCCCTGCCCTTCGGCGACCCCGATCTGGCCTCCATCGCCCACCGCGGCAAGAACGTCGCCGGCGTCCTCAGCCATCTCGGGCCGGCCACCGAGCTGGGCCGACTCACCGTGGAGACGGTGCTGCCCGTCGAACCCAGCACCGACTTCGCCTGGCCGGTGGAGGGCGCCATCGATCCCTCGATCGTCTCCGTGGCCACCTCGGCCGGCGCCCGCAACGTCATCACCCGCAGCGACAGCCTGCGCGAACCCGACGGTCTGAACCACACCCCCACCGCCGCCCGGCCCATCGGCGGCGGCACCACGGCGATCGTCGCGGACTCCCGGCTGTCGAAACTCTTCCGGGGCGATCTGACCCGGGCGGAGAACACGGTGGACGCCGTACAGCAGTTCCTGGCCCACACCCAGGCGATCAACGCCCAGCTGCCGGACCGGCAGCGCAGCATCGTGGTGGCCCCGCAGCGGACACCCACCGCCAGTCAGGCCCAGGCGATGGCCAAAGCCGTCCGGGCACTCCGGCTCGACGGCCGCTGGGCGGAGTTCACCGGTCTGACCGAGGCCGCGAGCGCCAAGCCGGACCCGGCGGCCAGGCGCAAGGTGCCCGGCGGGCGCGCATACCCCGCCGAACTGCGCAAGCACGAGATCCCCACTCAGGCCTTCCAGCAGATCCGCGCCATCCGGAACGACCTCGACGACTTCCAGAGCATCCTGTCCCAGCCCGAGCGGGTGCGGACCCCCTTCAGCAACGCGCTGCACCGCTCGATGTCCGTCTCCTGGCGCGGCGCTCCCGAGACCGCGGCACGCTACCGCGCCTCGGCGCACGACTATCTGCGGGGGCTGATGGGAGAGGTCCGGCTGGTCGAGAAGTCGGACATGAAGCTGTCCGGCCGCAGCGCCACCATCCCGGTGACCGTGCAGAACAACCTCCTCCAGGGGGTGGAAGGGCTGGAGCTCCGGCTGGTCTCCGGCCGCCGGATCGGCCTGGACGTCGGTGAGGCACAGCCGGTGACGGTGGCGGGCGGGCACAGCCAGTCCGTGAAGGTCCCCACCACAGCCAAGGCCAACGGACGCACCTGGGTGGAGGCCCAGCTCTACACCGCGGACGGCGAGCGCTGGGGCGACCCGATGAGGTTCCAGGTGGAGGTCACCGAGATCACCTCCGCGGTGATGCTGGTGATCTCCGGTGGTGTCCTCCTGGTGGTCCTGGCCGGGGTACGGATGTACACCCAGCGCAAACGCGCCGGCGACCGGCCGGACCCGGACGCCCCGTTGGCACCGCCGGCCGCCTCCGGCGAGCCCGAGGAGCCCGAGGAGCCCGAGGAAGAGGAGACGGGCCCCGACGGGGGTACCGGTGACAGGCCCGCGGACGGCACCGGGAAGGATGCCGGACAGGAGCAGGCGGGTGACCGGGCCGCGGACGCCGGGCCCGGACGGCGCGGCCCGACCGGTGTGGGTGAGAAGGTGGACCGTTGAGCGAGCTGTCGGGACGGCCGGGAGTGGCCGTGAACGATGAGGTGGGGTTGCAGCGATGAACGCGCCGTACGACCGTGACCACGGCGAAACGCCGGGCGACGGGGATCCGGCCGTCCCGGACGGACAGGATCCGTACGGCCGGGATCCGTACGGCCGGGATCCGTACGCCCAGGACCCCCACCCCCCCGGCGCCGAGCACCTCTACCGACAGCCGCCGCCGGCCCGTCATGCCCCCGATCCGCAGCACTGGGCCCCGACACCCCCACCTGAGCCGGAAGGCCCCTCCCGGCGGCTGCCCTACGGCGACGATCCGACGACCGTGCGCTTCACCGGCGTGGACGACATCCTCAGCCGGGCACCGGGCGAGGACGGCGGGCGGGCGCGCGACGACGCCTTCGCCCACCTCTTCCGCGACCAGCAGCAGCCCGCGTCGCCCCCGCGGCAGCCGGACCCCCACGGCACGTACGAGCAGCCGCACGGGGCACCGGATCCGTACGCCGCCCGGCAGGCCCCGCCCCCCCGGCCCGCCCCGTACCCTCAGCAGGGCCCTCAGGAGCCACCGGAGGCGTACGAGCCCCTGAACCGCCAGGAGAGCCCTCGGAGCGCGCCGTACGGCGCCCCGGCTCCCCCGAGACCGCCGTACGGGCCTGGCGCGGCCGGTGGGCCCGCAGCACAGCCCGCGGGGCCGGGACAGCAGCCGCCGTTCCCCGGCTCCGCCCCCCAGCCCCCGCCCCAGCCGCAGGCGACCCCGGAGCCGGAGGGCGCCACAGCCCCGGTTCCCGCTCCCGCGGGCGGATCCGCCCGCCGCGGCGGCGGCATCCTCAAGTCCAGCGCCATCATGGCCGCGGGCACCATGGTCTCCCGGCTCACGGGCTTCCTGCGCACCCTGGTGATCACCGCCGCGCTCGGCGCCGCCGTCCTCGGCGACGCCTACACCGTGGCCTACACGCTGCCGACGATGATCTACATCCTCTCCATCGGCGGCGGTCTGAACTCCGTCTTCGTGCCGCAGCTCGTGCGCGCCATGAAGAACGACGCCGACGGTGGCGAGGCCTACGCCAACCGCCTCCTCACCCTGGTCACGGTGGTACTCGGCGCACTGGTCGCGCTCACCGTGCTCGGCGCACCGCTGCTGGTACGGCTGATGTCGGTGTCCATCGCCGGCGACCCCGAGACCAACAACGTGGCGGTCACCTTCGCCCGCTACTGCCTGCCGACCATCTTCTTCATGGGCGTCCATGTCGTGATGGGCCAGATCCTCAACGCCCGCGGCCGCTTCGGCGCGATGATGTGGACCCCGGTCCTGAACAACATCGTCATCATCACCACCTTCGGCCTGTTCATCTGGGTCTACGGCACGGCCCGCACCTCCGGGATGGCCGTGGAGACGATTCCGCCGGAGGGCGTCCGGCTGCTCGGCGTCGGCACCCTGCTGGGCCTGGTCGTCCAGTCACTGGCGATGATCCCGTATCTGCGCGCCTCCGGCTTCCGCGTCCGGCTGCGCTTCGACTGGCGCGGCCACGGGCTGGGCAAGGCCGCCCGCCTCGCCAAGTGGACGTTCCTGTTCGTGCTGGCCAACCAGGCGGGCGTACTGGTCGTCACCCAGCTCGCCACCTGGGCCGGTGAGGCCGCCGCAGGCGACGGCCACCCCGGCTCCGGCATCCTGGCCTACAGCAACGCCCAGCTGATCTGGCAGATGCCGCAGGCCATCATCACCGTCTCGGTGATGGCCGCGCTGCTGCCGAGGATCTCCCGAGCCGCCCACGACGGCGACCCGGGCGCCGTCCGCGACGACATCTCGCACGGACTGCGCACCTCGGCCGTCGCCATCGTCCCCGTCGCCTTCGCCTTCGTGGCCCTCGGTGTGCCGATGTGCCTGCTGATGTACTCCTCGGCAACCGTCGACGCGGCCATCTCGATGGGCTACACCCTGATGGCCTTCGGTCTGGGCCTGATCCCCTACTCCGTGCAGTACGTCGTCCTCCGCGGGTTCTACGCCTACGAGGACACCCGCACCCCCTTCTACAACACGGTCATCGTTGCCGCCTGCAACGCCGCAGGCGCCGTGCTGTGCTTCCTGCTGCTGCCCAGCCGCTGGGCGGTCGTCGGTATGGCCGGCGCGTACGGCCTCGCCTACACGGTCGGTGTCGGTGTCGCCTGGAAGCGGCTGAGCCGGCGGCTCGGTGGCGACCTGGACGGCCCCCGGATCGTCCGCACCTACGCCCGGCTCTGCGGCGCCGGCATCCCGGCCGCCCTCATCGGCGGCGGGGTCGCCTACGCCCTCCTGCGGGCGCTCGGTACCGGGTTCACCGGCGGTGCCGTGGCCCTGGTCGTCGGCGGCCCGGTGCTGGCCGCGGTGTTCGTACTGGCCGCCAAACGTATGCGGGTGGCGGAGCTGAACGCCATGGTGGGTATGGTGCGCGCCAGGCTGGGCCGCTGACGGCCGGCGTGAACGACCGCCCGGCGACCGCCGCACAACCATTGGCCACCCCCGTGTGTCGTGCATAGCGGCGGTCTGTGGGCACAATTACCTCTGGCTGTGTTGACAACAGGCTGCAACGGATGGGGAGGCAGGAGCGACGGTGGCGGAACGGAGCACGGCTGCCGTCGACGTGGCCGACAACAGCGGCGGACCGGGCGACGAGCAGAAACCGCCCGCCGACGAGGCGGAGAAGGCCACGGCCGACGGTGCAAAGGCCCAGGACAGCGATGACTGCGACGCGGCGGACGGTGTCCGGACCGCGGATACCGAGGGCTCCGGAACACAGCCCGCCGAAGAACCCACCGAGGAGCCCACCGAGGAGCCCACCGAACCGGTGCCGACGGCACCCCCGCCCTCCAGAGCAGCCCAGCCGGCCCAGCCACCCCAGCCGCCCGAACTGCACAGTGGTCACAAGCTCGCCCGGCGCTACCGCCTGGAGGAGTGCATCACCCGCCTGGACGGCTTCAGCAGCTGGCGTGCCGTCGACGAGAAACTGCGCCGCGCCGTCGGCGTCCATCTGCTGGCATCCGACCATCCGCGCGCTCGCCCCGTCCTCGCCGCGGCCCGCTCCGCGGCCCTCCTCGGCGACCCCCGCTTCGTGCAGGTCCTGGACGCGGTCGAGGAGAACAGCCTCGTCTACGTCGTCCACGAGTGGCTCCCGGACGCCACCTCCCTCGCCACCCTCCTCGCCTCCGGTCCGCTGCCCACCCATGAGGCGTACCAGCTCGTCAGCCAGATCGCCCAGGCCATGGCCGCCGCCCACCGCGAAGGGCTGTCCCATCTGCGCCTGACCCCCGGCTGCGTCCTGCGCACCGCCGCCGGCCAGTACCGCATCCGCGGTCTCGCCGTGAACGCCGCGCTGCGCGGCATCGCCTCCGACCATCCCCAGCGCACCGACACCGAGGCGATCGGCGCGCTGCTCTACGCCTCCCTCACCCGGCGCTGGCCGTACCGCGAGGACGCCTATGGGCTCAGCGGCATGGCCGAGCTGACCGGCGACTCCCTGGTCCCTCCGGACCAGGTGCGCGCCGGGGTGCACCGAGGGCTCTCCGAGCTGGCCATGCGTGCGCTGGTCAACGACGGCGCCACCGCCTCCCGTCAGGAGCAGCCCTGTGCCACACCGGAGGAACTGACCAAGGCCGTCGCCGCGCTGCCGCGCATCCGTCCTCCGGAGCCCGACTTCGCCGTACCACCGCCGTACCAGCGTCCCGTCCGGCCCCAGGGGAGCTACGGCGCTCCCGCCGCACGGCCTCCTCTCGCCGCGGGCGGACCGCCCGCGGCGGCCGTACCTCCCGCGCCTCCCGCGCTGCCCGGCCGTACCGGCAAGGCCCTGAAGTGGAGCGTCTCCGCGCTTCTCATCGCCGCGCTGGGACTGGGGAGCTGGCAGCTCGCCGACGCCCTGATGAAGGGCGACTCCTCGCCGTCGGCTCCCGGGCGGAGCCCGATCGCACAGCAGAAGGCGCCGCAGACCGAGCCCACGGGCAAGCCCGTCGAGATCTCCCTCGTCAAGGACTTCGATCCGCTCGGCAGCGACGGCACGGAGAACAGTGACCGGGTTCCCGCCGCCGTCGACGGCGACCCGGACACCTACTGGCAGACCTCGCACTACGCCAACGCGAAGTTCGGCAATCTCAAGAACGGGGTCGGGCTCATCATCGACCTCGGCAAGCAGCAGCAGGTCAGCAGCGTCAGGATCGACTTCGTGGGAGACACCTCCGTCGACTTCCTGGCCGCTCCGAGGAACACCACGGACATGCCCACCTCCCCGGGTGACTTCAGCAAGGTCAGCAGCGACTCCGGCAGCAAGGTGGAGCTGAGGGCCGAGAAGCCCATCAGGACGCAGTACATCCTGCTGTGGCTCACCGATCTGCCCCTGACCCAGGAGGGCAACTACCGCGGCCGCATCGCGGAGGTGGAGGTCCTCAGCTGACCGGCCCCCGGTGTACGACAGCGGTTTCTCTGGAACGGGGCGGAGGGTGGACGACGAGATGACGGACGGCACCGCCGCCGGAGAGACAGCTGGGGAGACAGCCGGGGAAACAGCCCGCCGCGGTGCCGGCCCCGTCCCCGGCGACCATGAACTCCTCGCCCGTCACGTCGCGGGTGACCCGGATGCCTTCGGTGAGATAGTGCGCCGGCACCGCGACCGGCTGTGGGCGGTCGCCCTACGCGTTCTGGGGGACCGTGAGGAAGCCGCCGACGCGGTCCAGGACGCCTTCGTCTCCGCCTACCGGGCCGCCCACACCTTCCAGGGCCGGTCCGCCGTCACCACCTGGCTGCACCGCATCACCGTCAACGCCTGTCTGGACCGCGCCCGGCGGGCCGCCGGCCGGCGCACCTCGCCCGTCGCCGAACCCGAACGGCTGGAACAGCTCCTGGAACCGCACGAGTCGGCAGCGATGCCCGCCGAGCGCAGGGATCTTCACCGTGAGCTCGTCGCCGCGCTCTCCCGGCTGCCGCCCGAGCAGCGGGCCGCGCTCGTCCTCGTCGACATGCAGGGCTATCCGGTCGCCGAGGCCGCCCGCATCCTCGATGTCGCCGTCGGCACCATCAAGAGCCGCTGTGCCCGCGGCCGTGCCCGGCTGCTGCCGCTGGTCAACCACCTGCGCTCCGATGCACCGCCGGGGGATAGCCCGGCAGGCAGTGGGGGAAGGAACCGGACGCAAGGGGCACCCGTCCCACCGGCAAGAGGAAAGCCGGGCACCGGGTCTGTGAAGGGCGGAGGTGAACACGCATGACGACCGCGTCTTCCGCGTCGTTCGACACGGACGGGCACCCCGAGATCAACGAGATTTCCGCTCTTACCGAAGGACTGCTTCCACCGGAGCGCTCGGCCGATGTGCGCGCCCATCTGTCCGGCTGCGAACTGTGCACGGATGTGCGGACTTCCCTGGAGGAGATCCGTGACGCTCTGGGCACCCTGCCGGGGCCCGCCCGGATGCCGTCCGATGTCGCGGGCCGTATCGACGCCGCACTCGCCGCGGAGGCCCTGCTGGACGCCACCACTCCCGCAGGCCGGGAGGCGGCCTCTTCCTCCTCGGTCCTTCCTGCTGGGGTTCCGGTGGGTGTTTCACGTGAAACCAGCCCCCCGCCCCGCCCCGCCGGACACGCCCGCGGGACGACCGGTCCAGGAAGAAAAGCTCACCATCCTTTCCGCCGACGCAGGAGGGTGCTGCTCGCCACCGCGGGCGCGGTGGCCGTCCTCGGTTTCGCCGCGCTGTTCCTTCCCGGGCTGGGCGCGGGGTCCTCGACCACCGCCGGCGAGCAGTCCGCGGCGGATGCCGGAGACACCGGGGACGCTGCCGCCCGCTCCGAGAACACCCCGGCGGATGACGGCCTGGAGGCGCGGGTGCGATCGCTGCTGGAGGGCGGTGGAGAGCCCAGGAAGCAGGGAGCGCGGAGAGGGGCCGAGAAGGAGGGCGCCTCCGAGTTCAGTGCCGAAAGCGATCCCAGCACACCCCTGCGCGGCGAAGCGGTCACGGTACCGATGTGCGTCAGAGAAGGCATCGGCCGTGCTGAGGCGCCGCTGGCCGCCGACAGGTACGTCCACGAAGAGCGGCAGACGTATCTCGTGGTCCTGCCGGACGAGACAGACGGTGCGCGGGTGGACGCCTACGTGGTCGACGCGGACTGCGTCGGGAGTACACCGCCCTCCCCGGGCACGGTGCTCACTGTCCGCACATACGAGCGCTGAGAGGGCACTCCGCGGCGCTGCCACCGGGTGGGAATGCCTGCCTCATAGGATTCGTTGGGTGGGGTGAGCCTCTTTGGGGCCACGCCCAGACATCCAACGGCAGACCCATCGGCAGACAAGGAAGACTCCGTGAGCGACGTCCGCAACGTGATCATCATTGGCTCCGGGCCGGCGGGCTACACCGCGGCGCTCTACACCGCACGTGCCTCGCTCAAGCCCCTGGTCTTCGAAGGCTCGGTGACCGCGGGCGGTGCACTGATGAACACCACCGAGGTGGAGAACTTCCCCGGTTTCCGCGACGGCATCATGGGCCCGGACCTGATGGACAACATGCGCGCCCAGGCCGAGCGGTTCGGAGCCGAGCTGATCGCCGACGACATCACCGCGGTCGACCTGGAGAGCGAGGTCAAGTCGGTCACCGACTCCGCCGGTGCCGTGCACCGCGCCCGGACGGTCATCATCGCCACCGGCTCCCAGCACCGTCGGCTCGGCCTGCCCAGAGAGGACGAGCTGTCCGGCCGCGGGGTGTCCTACTGCGCCACCTGTGACGGCTTCTTCTTCCGCGGCCAGCACATCGCCGTGGTCGGCGGCGGTGACACCGCCATGGAGGAGGCCACCTTCCTCTCCCGGTTCGCCGAGAAGGTGACCATCGTCCACCGCCGTGACACCCTGCGGGCCTCCAAGGCGATGCAGGAGCGCGCCTTCGCCGACCCGAAGATCACCTTTGCCTGGAACAGCGAGGTCGCCGAGCTCCACGAGGACGGCGGCAAGCTGTCGGGGCTGACCCTGCGCGACACCGTCACCGGCGCCACCTCCCACCTGCCGGCCACCGGACTGTTCGTCGCCATCGGCCACGACCCGCGCACCGAGCTGTTCAAGGGCGTGCTCACCCTGGACGAGGAGGGCTACCTGACGGTGGACGCGCCCTCCACCCGCACCAGCATCCCCGGAGTCTTCGCCGCCGGGGATGTCGTCGACCACACCTACCGCCAGGCCATCACCGCCGCCGGCACCGGCTGCTCCGCCGCCCTGGACGCCGAACGCTACCTCGCCGCCCTGGTCGACGCCCCCGAGAAGCACGTCGCCGAACCGGAGAAGACCGACGAGGCAGCAGCAGCCGCCGCACTCTGAAC
>NZ_PGGW01000013.1 GCF_002794255.1 Streptomyces carminius | reverse complement strand
GGTGAACTTCTTGCGCCAGGCGAGGGCGACGTAGACCAGGGCGATGAGGACGGGGACCTCGATGAGGGGGCCGACGACGCCGGACAGGGCCTGGCCGGAGGTGACGCCGAAGGTGGCGATGGCGACGGCGATGGCCAGTTCGAAGTTGTTGCCGGCGGCGGTGAAGGCCAGGGTGGTGGTGCGTTCGTAGGCCAGGCCGAGGGCCTTGCCCAGGGCGAAGGTGCCGAAGAACATCAGCGCGAAGTAGACCAGCAGGGGCAGGGCGATGCGGGCGACGTCGAGGGGCTGGGAGGTGATCGTCTTCCCCTGGAGGGCGAAGAGGATGACGATGGTGAACAGCAGGCCGTACAGCGCCCAGGGGCCGATCTTCGGCAGGAAGCGCCGCTCGTAGTTCTCCCGGCCCATCTTCTTCTCGCCGAGGTGGCGGGTGAGGAAGCCGGCCAGCAGCGGGATGCCGAGGAAGATGACGACGTTGAGGGCGATCTCCCACATGGAGATGTCCAGGGCCTCGCCGTTGCCCAGGCCGAGCCAGCCGGGGAGCAGGTCGAGGTAGAACCAGCCCAGCAGGCCGAAGGCGAGGACCTGGAAGACGGAGTTGAGGGCGACCAGGACGGCGGCGGCCTCGCGGTCGCCGCAGGCCAGGTCGTTCCAGATGATGACCATGGCGATGCAGCGGGCGAGTCCGACGATGATCAGGCCGGTGCGGTACTCGGGCAGGTCGGGCAGGAAGATCCAGGCGAGGGCGAACATCACGGCCGGGCCGATGAGCCAGTTGACGACCAGTGAGGTGACGACCAGTCTCCTGTCGCCGGTGACGGCGTCGAGGCGGTCGTAGCGGACCTTGGCCAGCACCGGGTACATCATGATCAGCAGGCCGAGCGCGATGGGCAGGGAGATTCCGCCGATCTCGACCTTGGCCAGGGCGTCGTTCAGGCCGGGGGTCATGCGTCCCAGGCCCAGGCCGGCGGCCATGGCGAGCAGGATCCACACCGCCAGGAAGCGGTCCAGGGTGGAGAGCTTCTTGACGATCGAGTCGTCCGCTGCGGTGGGTCTTCCGGTGGGGGGCTGGGTGGCGGGTTCGGCGGTGGTCACGGGCAGGGCCTCTTCGTCTCGGCGGCGCGGGTGGTCCGGGCGGTGCGGGCCAGTTCCGTGAAGGAGCGGCCCAGGCATTCGATGACGTCCGGGCGCAGCCGGTAGTAGGTGAACCGGCCGCAGGGATCGGTCTCCACCACACCCGCCTCGCGCAGCACCCGCAGATGGTTGGAGAGGTTGGTCTGCTTGGCCCCGGTCTCGGCCACCAGGTGGGTGGTGCACAGCGTCTCGGTGGCCAGCAGGGTCACGATTCTCATCCTGAGCGGATCGGCGAGCACCCGGATCAGGTCAGTGTCGACTGACGTCATCATGTGCTGATACTGTCACATCAGCCGGAGGTGATGCCACCCCGGTTCCGTCGAGAGGTGAGAGAGACCTGTGATGTCCGACAAGCCGTCCGTGCTGTTCGTGTGCGTTCACAACGCCGGCCGCTCCCAGATGGCCGCCGCATGGCTGACCCACCTGGCCGGTGACCGCGTGGAGGTCCGCTCGGCCGGGTCCGCGCCGGCCGGCGAGGTCAATCCCGCCGCGGTGGAGGCGATGAAGGAGGCTGGCATCGACATGTCGGCCGAGGTGCCCAAGGTGCTGACGGTCGAGGCCGTCCAGGCGTCTGATGTCGTGATCACCATGGGGTGCGGGGACACCTGCCCGGTCTTCCCCGGCAAGCGCTACCTCGACTGGAAGCTGGAGGACCCCGCGGGACAGGGCGTCGAGGCGGTCCGCCCGATCCGCGACGAGATCAAGGCCCACATCGAAGCGCTGATCACCGAGATCGACGCCGAGACCGCCCGGGCGGAGGCGTGAGCGCCATGACGAACGACGGCATCCGCAACGTGATCATCATTGGTTCCGGGCCCGCGGGCTATACCGCGGCGCTTTACACCGCACGCGCCTCGCTGGCACCCCTGGTCTTCGAGGGCTCGGTGACCGCGGGCGGTGCACTGATGAACACCACCGAGGTGGAGAACTTCCCCGGTTTCCGCGACGGCATCATGGGCCCGGACCTGATGGACAACATGCGCGCCCAGGCCGAGCGGTTCGGAGCCGAGCTGATCGCCGACGACATCACCGCGGTCGACCTGGAGAGCGAGGTCAAGTCGGTCACCGACTCCGCCGGTGCCGTGCACCGCGCCCGGACGGTCATCATCGCCACCGGCTCCCAGCACCGTCGGCTCGGCCTGCCCAGAGAGGACGAGCTGTCCGGCCGCGGGGTGTCCTACTGCGCCACCTGTGACGGCTTCTTCTTCCGCGGCCAGCACATCGCCGTGGTCGGCGGCGGTGACACCGCCATGGAGGAGGCCACCTTCCTCTCCCGGTTCGCCGAGAAGGTGACCATCGTCCACCGCCGTGACACCCTGCGGGCCTCCAAGGCGATGCAGGAGCGCGCCTTCGCCGACCCGAAGATCACCTTTGCCTGGAACAGCGAGGTCGCCGAGCTCCACGAGGACGGCGGCAAGCTGTCGGGGCTGACCCTGCGCGACACCGTCACCGGCGCCACCTCCCACCTGCCGGCCACCGGACTGTTCGTCGCCATCGGCCACGACCCGCGCACCGAGCTGTTCAAGGGCGTGCTCACCCTGGACGAGGAGGGCTACCTGACGGTGGACGCGCCCTCCACCCGCACCAGCATCCCCGGAGTCTTCGCCGCCGGGGATGTCGTCGACCACACCTACCGCCAGGCCATCACCGCCGCCGGCACCGGCTGCTCCGCCGCCCTGGACGCCGAACGCTACCTCGCCGCCCTGGTCGACGCCCCCGAGAAGCACGTCGCCGAACCGGAGAAGACCGACGAGGCAGCAGCAGCCGCCGCACTCTGAAC
>NZ_PGGW01000012.1 GCF_002794255.1 Streptomyces carminius | reverse complement strand
GACCTCCGCCCAAGTGACCTCCCGCCCCTCACCCGACTCATCGAACGCCACCAACACCGGACCCGACCCACCACCATCGGAACCCGGGGAATTCCACGCGGCGTTCGCCCCAGGGAAGGCCGGCGCTGGGGAGGTGTCGGTGGTCGTGGGGGCGGGCGTGGTACCTGTGAGAGGAAGCTCGTGCCCGCGGGTGACGGTGACCACCGTGACCGGAAGCCGGTGCCGGACCCGCAGCTCCACCCCGCCCAACTCGGTGAACTCCTCAAGCCTGCCGTTGTCACTCACCCTGGCCCGTACCGCCGGAGTGGACAGCTCCACCCGCAGCGGCACATACCCCGGCACATCCCGGTACAGCTCGTTGATCTCCTCGATCCCCGCCAGCAGCAACGCCGACTGCCGCGTCTCGACGGGAAGATCCTCGTTGTCCAGCAGAATGTGCGCCGTGCTGTGATGCCCCAGCACGAACTCAAGACTGTGCGCCAGCCCCGATGGACCACGGTCCTGCGCCCACGGACCCGGATGCGGAACCACCAGATCCGTGTACGGCACATGACGGCCGAACCCCGTCACCGAACCCCGCACCAACGCCGCACTGCCCGCACCCAAAGCGGCACCCACCTGACGCTCCAGGAACGGCAACATCACCGGATCGAACGCGGTGACATTCCCCCGCAGCCCATGCAGATCCGCCAGCAGCGCCACATCCTCCCGCGCCGCACCACCATCGACCGCCGCCACCACCGTGTTACGCGTCTGCTCCAGAGCATCCGCGACCGGCGTGTACTCCTCCACCCCCCGCAACCGCTCACGATGCTCGTCAGACAGCTCCGCGAACCACGGCGACGAGGTGACCTCCGCCCACGTGACCTCCCGCCCCTCACCCGACTCATCGAAGGCCACCAGCACCGGACCCGAATCCGGAGAATTCCACGCCGCGTCCAGCCCTGGGAAGGCCGGCTCCCGGGAGCTCTCACCGGCGGTATCGGTGGCCGCGGGCGCCGGCTCGGTGCCCGGGCCGGGCAGGTCGTGTCCGCGGGTGACGGTGACCACCCGGTACGGAGGCTGATGCCGGATCCGCAGCTCCACCCCGCCCAGCTCGGTGAACTCCTCAAGCCTGCC
>NZ_PGGW01000011.1 GCF_002794255.1 Streptomyces carminius | reverse complement strand
CCGGCCGACGACGTGGCCCTGCTGGTGGCCCGGGTGCGGGCCCTGCCCGAGGGGGCCACCGCCGCCTGGCGGTTCACCGCCGACCCCACCGTCGTCGCCCGCGCCCGCCAACTGGCCACCGACCGGCTCACCGGCTGGGGACTGGAGGAACTGACCTTCACCACCGAGCTCATCGTCAGCGAACTGGTCACCAACGCCGTCCGCTACGCCGGCTCGCCCGTCGAACTGCGCCTGATCCGCGACAAGACACTGATCTGCGAGGTCTCCGACCCCAGCCAGACCCAGCCCCACCTGCGCCGCGCCCGCCTCACCGACGAGGGCGGCCGCGGCCTGTTCCTCGTCGCCCAGCTCGCCCACCGCTGGGGCAGCCGCTACACCGCCTCCGGCAAGACCATCTGGACCGAACAACCCCTCCCGGACGCGCTCTGACCACCGGCCGGTCCGCCGCCGGCCGGTGGTCGCCGCCGCTGTCCGCCTTCCGGGATGACGGTGTGTCAGCACCCGTGACACGGTGTTGAATTGGGGACATGACAAGCGACCGCACCCACCCGCGTCCCGGTCCCCTACCCGGCTCCGCGGAGGACCGGACGGTCCGGGAGGAGAACTGGTACGGCCGCGTCCTGTCGGACCGGCACGTCCACACCGGACACACGTTCTCCGGCACGGACTGGACGGAGGTCGTGAACCGGGGTGCCGTCTTCGACGGGTGCGTCTTCACCGGGGTGCGCTTCAACGGCTCCCGGCACACCGGTGCGGTGTTCACCGACTGCGTCTTCCACCGGTGCACCTTCTTCGACGTCGGCTTCACCGACTGCACCCTGCGGGGCAGCGTGTTCCACCGGTCGACGTTCACCCTGCTGGAGGTGGTGCGCGGCGACTGGTCGTCCGTCGGCCTGCCGGGAGCGGATCTGCGCGGGGCGTCCTTATGCGGCGTCGGGATGAGCCGGGCCGACCTGACCGGGGCCCGGCTGGAGGAGGCGGTCGTACGGGGGACGGATCTGTCCGGGGCGGTACTGCACGGTGCCCGGCTGGAGGGTGCCGATCTGCGCGGCAGTGAGCTGCCCGTCCTGAATCCGGCCGCCGTGCGGCTGACGGGCGCCCGGATAGACGCGGCACAGGCCGCCGCCGTCGCCGAGTCGCTGGGGCTGCGGGTCCGCTGAGCGCCCGCCGGACTCCGCGGCCGCGGCGGAAGCGGGCCGCGGCGGGGAGACGGGTGAGGGAAACGGGCCCCGGGTCCGTAGAGCGCTGTGGGAACGGGTCCCGCGGCGGCCGGGAGGGCCGCCGCCGCAGCAGGAGGAGTCCACGGCATGCGCGCTGTCCGGGTCGCCGAGTTCGGTCCGCCCGAGGTACTGCGGGTGGCGGAGGTGCCGGATCCGGTGCCGGGCCACGACGAGGTGCTGGTCGACGTGGCCGCGGCCGGCGTCCAGTTCGTCGAGACACTGGTGCGGGCGGGGCGGTCGGCCGCCGTGCCCCGTCCGTACACGCCCGGCCGGGACGTCGCGGGAGTGGTCCGCGCGGTGGGCCCCGGCGTGGATCCCGCGCTGGTGGGCACCCGGGTCTCCGGCCAGACGGCGAGTTCCGGCGGAGGGTACGCGGAGCGCGCGGTCCTGCCCCGCCACTCGCTGCACCCGCTGCCCGGGAGTGTGTCGCTCCGCGACGCCACCTGCCTGCTGGGCCCGGGACTCACCGCGGTGAGCCTGGTGGAGGCGGCCCGGGTGCGCGCCGGGGAGACCGTCCTGGTGGAGGCGGCGGCGGGCGGGGTCGGCAGTCTGCTGGTGCAGCTGGCGAAGATCGCCGGAGCACGGGTGATCGGGGCGGCACGGGGCCGGAAGAAGCTGGCGCTGGCCGAGGAGCTGGGCGCGGACGCCACGGTGGACTACGGCGTGGAAGGCTGGGCCGACCGGGCGCGGCGGGCCGCGGGCGGGCGCGGGGTGGACGTGGTGTGGGACTCGGTGGGCGGTGCGGTCGGCCGTCGGGCCGTGGAGACCCTCGCCCCGGGCGGCCGGTTCGTCGTCTACGGCATCGCCTCCGGCAGCGGTACCGAGATCCCCGGCGCCCTGGTCTACGGACGGGGCCTGACCGTCATCGGCTACGGCGCCGGCAACCCCGTCATCGACCACTCACGGCGCCACGCGCTCCAGGCCCGCGCCCTGGCCGAGGCCGCCGTGGGGCGTCTCAGGCCCGTCGTCGGGCAGTGCTTCCCGCTGGAGGAGGCCCCTCGGGCACACGAGGCACTCACCGCCCGCGCGACCGTGGGCAAGGTACTGCTCATTCCCTAGTGCCGCGTCGGCCGGAACCCCGGGCGGGAGCGCCGCATGCGGCTCCCGGTCGCGACCGCCTCCTCCCGGCCCCGGAAGCCCGGGAGGACCACGGCACCAGGGCGTCTCGCCGCCGGGCGTACCCCGGCTGACTGACGCGGTACCGGACCGCGGACCTCCCGGTCCGCTGTGGGAGTGCTGTGGGAGTGCTGTGGGAGTATCGGCGGCGGGTATTCCCGAACCTCCCGCCCGCACGGCCGGTGATCCCGTCCCCGGGCACACGACGCGACACCCGAAGGAGCGCTCCATGGCGCAGGACGCCGCTGTCCCCTCCACCCGGCCCGGTACCGACGCGCCCGGTGTGGCGGCCACCGTCGCCTCGCTGATGCCGCTGGCCCGCACCGAGCTCACCGAGCTGGTGGCCTTCAGGTCGGTGGCCGACCCGGCGCAGTACCCGCCCGAGGAGTGCGAGGCGGCGGCCCGCTGGGTGGCGGACGCGCTGCGTTCCGAGGGCTTCACGGACGTGGCCCTGCTCGACACCCCGGACGGCACGCGCTCCGTGTACGGGTACCTGCCCGGCCCGGCCGGCGCACCGACCGTGCTGCTCTACGCCCACTACGACGTGCAGCCGCCGCTGGACGAAGAGGCCTGGCTGTCCCCGCCGTTCGTCCTGACCGAGCGGCAGGGACGCTGGTACGGGCGCGGCGCCGCGGACTGCAAGGGCGGCTTCGTCATGCATCTGCTCGCACTGCGCGCGCTGAAGGCGAACGGCGGGGTCCCGGTCGGCGTCAAGGTGATCGTCGAGGGCTCGGAGGAGCAGGGCACCGGCGGTCTGGAGCGCTACGCCGAGGAGCATCCGGAGCTGCTGGCCGCCGACTGCGTCGTCATCGGGGACACCGGCAACTTCCGCCGCGGGGTGCCCACCGTCACCGCGGCGCTGCGCGGCATGACCATGGTGACGGTGCGGGTGGACACCCTGGCGGGCAACCTGCACTCCGGGCAGTTCGGCGGCGCCGCCCCGGACGCGCTGGCGGCGCTGATCCGCACCCTGGACTCGCTGCGCGCCGAGGACGGCTCGACCACCGTCGACGGGCTGTCCTCGGACACCTCCTGGGACGGCCTGGAATATCCCGAGGAGGACTTCCGCGCGGACGCCAGGGTGCTCGACGGGGTGGAGCTGACCGGCTCGGGCACCGTCGCCGACCGCGTCTGGGCCCGGCCCGCCGTCACCGTGCTCGGCATCGACTGTCCGCCGGTGGTCGGCGCCACCCCGTCGGTGCAGGCGAGCGCGCGGGCGCTGGTCAGCCTGCGGATCCCGCCGGGCGTCTCCCCCGACGAGGCCACCGCGCTGCTCACCGCCCATCTGGAGGCCCACGTCCCCTGGGGCGCCCGGGTACGGGTGGAGCAGGTGGGCCGGGGGCAGCCGTTCCGCGCGGACACCACCGGCCCGGCGTACACCGTGATGGCCGAGGCGCTGCGCGAGGCGTACGACGGTGCCGAGATGCGGATCGCCGGGCAGGGCGGCTCGATCCCGCTGTGCGGCACCCTGGCCGCGCTCTACCCGGAGGCGGAGATCCTGCTGATCGGGCTGAGCGAGCCGGAGGCGCAGATCCACGCCCCCAACGAGAGCGTCTGCCCCGAGGAGCTGCGGCGGCTGTCGGTCGCCGAGGCGCTGTTCCTGCGCGGGTACGCCGAGGCCGGACGCGGCTGAGCCGGTCCCCGGTCCGGGAGCCCGAGCCTCCGGACCGGGTCCCGCCCGTCCGGCGGCCGGCCGGACGGGCCTCATCCGCCGACCGGGACACCCGCCTCCAGGTTGAGGGCGGTGCCCCGCTCCCGGGCCCGCAGTGCCCAGTGCAGCCGGTCCCGGCGCACCGGGGGCAGCAGTCCGGCCGCCTCCCGCTCGGTGACGAAGCGCCAGCCGCGCAGTTCCGCGCCGGGCAGCAGCATGCCGCGGGCCGCGCTCCCGGTCAGCACTCCGCCGTCGAAGAGGAGCCGCAGGCCGCCGTGGCCCGGCGGCACCGGCGGCTCCCAGTCGACGACCAGCAGCCGCGGCTCGGTGTCCAGCCGCAGCCCCAGTTCCTCCGCCACCTCGCGCATCCCGGCCCGGGCGGGCGGCTCGCCGGGCTCGACGACGCCGCCGGGGAACTCCCAGCCGGGTTTGTAGGTCGGGTCGACGAGCAGCACCCGGTCCCGCTCGTCGAAGAGCAGGACCCCGGCCGCCACGGTCTGCGCGGTCGGCGCCGGGGTCTGGACGATGTCGCAGGCACCGGCGCCGGCGAGCACCGCCCGGGCGACCCGCTCGGCGGTCTGCCGGGGCGTCAGCGCCGAGGCGTCGACGGTGTACGCGTCGTCCCGGAGCCAGGACAGCGCCCGCCGGTACTCCGCCGACCGGTCCCCGGGCGGGGTCTCCCCGCCCGGGGCGACAGGTCTTCGCAGGATCGTTTCATCTGTGTGCAGCAGTACATGGCACACCGGGACACGGCGGGCCGCCAGCCCGCCGAAGATCTCGTCGCGGTACTCCTGCCGCAGCAGTGTCATCGGGACCACCAGGGTGCCGCCCACCTCGTCGTGGAGAGCGGCGGCCGTCTCCACCACCAGCCGCCGCCAGACGGGCAGGTCCTGGTGGTCGGCCACCTCCTCCAGCCGCTTGCGCGGCAGGACCGCGCGCAGTTCGCCGGCGATCCGCCCGGGGTCGAACAGGGCACCTCCCGGGAACAGCTCGGCCAGCTCGCGGGCCACGGCGGTCTTGCCGGCACCACAGGCGCCGTTCAACCAGACGATCACGGTCCCCCTCCTCCGTCGTCCCGGTTCACTTGCCCGCTCGGCACCGTCCCGGAAACGCACGGCGGCACCGGAAGGCCGCCGCCGCTCCCGTCACTCCGGGCGGCCCAGCACCTCCCGGCAGGCCGCCGCGGCCCCCACCAGTCCGGCGTCCGTGCCCGTCCCGGCCGGTACGACCTCCAGGTGCCGGACGAAGGAGAGCGTGGCGTACTCCTTCAGCGTCCGGCGCAGCGGCGCGAACAGCACCTCTCCCGCCTGGGCCACTCCCCCGCCGATCACCGCGAGGTCGATCTCGACCAGGGCCGCGGTCGCGGCGATCGAGGCCGCCAGCGCCCGCGCGGCGCGCTCGAAGGAGGCGGTGGCCACCGGGTCGCCCGCCCGGGCGGCGGCGGCCACCGCGGCGGCGCCGGCCGCGCCGTCCGGTCCCGGCCGCCAGCCGTCCGCCAGGGCCCGGCGCGCGATGTTGGGCCCGCTGGCGAAGCCCTCCACACAGCCGCGCGCCCCGCACGGGCAGGGCTCGCCGCCGAGTTCCACGCTGAGGTGGCCGATGTGGCCGGCGTTGCCGGTCGGTCCGGGGTGCAGCCGGCCGCCCAGGACCAGCCCTCCGCCCACGCCGGTGGAGACCACCATGCACAGGACGTTGTCCCGGCCGCGCGCCGCGCCCTGCCAGTGTTCGGCGGCGGTGATCGCCACCCCGTCCCCGACCAGGGTCACGGGCAGCTCCCCCACCCGCTCGCGCACCCCGGCGACCAGGGGATAGTCCCGCCAGCCGGGGATGTTGACCGGGCTCACCGTGCCCCGCCCGGCGTTCACCGGCCCGGCGCTGCCGACGCCCACGGCCGCCACCCGCCCCCACTGGGGCGCGGCCCGCAGTTCGCCGAGCACCTCGGCCACCGCACCCATCACGGTGCCGCCCGGCTCCCGGGCCGGGGTCGGCCGCCTGGCCCGCAGCAGCACCCGGCCCTCACCGTCCACCAGCGCGCCCGCGATCTTGGTGCCGCCGATGTCGAGGGCAGCGAGAAGGTCCTGGTCCATGAGCGGCAAGTCTCACCCATTCCTGACAACGTTGTCCACTCCGCTGCCGGCCCTGGCCGGGCATGGTGTTCTGCGGCATCATGCTCAGCGGCGACGGCACGTCCCCCGCGGTCCCACAACCCGCGGCCGCTTCGCCGCCCGCCATGCCGACAGAACAGGACCTCAGTGACCGACACCGCACAGCCGGCACGATCCCACCGACGCCGCTACGGTCTGCGGCCCACGATGAAGGACGTGGCGGCGCGCGCCGGAGTCGGGCTCAAGACCGTCTCCCGGGTCGTCAACGGCGAGCCGGGCGTCACCCCCGACACCGAGCGCCGGGTGCAGGAGGCCATCACCGCGCTGGGTTTCCGCCGCAACGACAGCGCCCGCGTCCTGCGCAAGGGCCGCACCGCGAGTGTCGGCCTGGTTCTGGAGGACCTCGCCGACCCCTTCTACGCCCCGCTCAGCCGTGCCGTCGAGGAGGTCGCCCGGGACCACGGAGCGCTGCTGATCAACGGATCCAGCGCCGAGGACGGCGACCGCGAGCGGGAGCTGGTGCTCGCCCTGTGCGCCCGGCGCGTGGACGGGCTGGTGGTCATCCCCGCCGGCGACGACCACCGCTATCTGGAGCCGGAGATCGCCGCCGGGATCGCCACGGTCTTCGTGGACCGCCCGGCCGCGCGCATCGAGGCCGACGCGGTGCTCTCCGAGAGCTTCGCCGGAGCCCGGGACGGCGTCGCCCACCTCATCGCCCACGGCCACCGCAGGATCGGCTTCGTGGGCGACCTGCCGCACATCCACACCGCCGCCGAGCGGCTGCGCGGCTACCGCGCCGCGATGGCCGGGGCCGGGCTGCCGGTGGACGGGTCCTGGATCGCGCTCGGCCCGACCGACCCGGCACGGGTACGGGCCGACACCGAGCGCATGCTGGCCGGGGGCGGCCCGGCCGAGCCGGTCACCGCACTGCTGACGGGCAACAACCGGATCACCGTCACCGTGGTACGGGTGCTGGCCGCTCTCCCCCGGCGCGTCGCGCTGGTGGGCTTCGACGACTTCGAGCTGGCCGACCTGCTGACCCCGCCGGTCACCGTCATCGCCCAGGAGCCCGCCCTGCTGGGCCGCAGAGCCGCCGAGCTGCTCTTCCGGCGGCTGGACGGTGCCGCCGACCCGCCACGCCGCGTGACACTGCCCACCCGGCTGATCCCGCGCGGCTCGGGGGAGATACCGCCGCAGCCGTGACCCCGGCGGCTCCCTCCGCACCACCACCGGGACCGCACGCGGCGGGGCCGCGCGGCCCTCCCCGGTCGCGCGGCCCCGCCGTGTGGTGCCGTCCTGCTTCTGCCGGTCAGCCCTTGCGGGCCTTGACCTCCTCGGTCAGCTGCGGAACGACCTGGAAGAGATCACCGACGACGCCGTAGTCGACCAGGTCGAAGATCGGGGCCTCGGCGTCCTTGTTGACGGCCACGATGGTCTTCGAGGTCTGCATGCCCGCCCGGTGCTGGATGGCGCCGGAGATGCCCGCCGCGACGTACAGCTGCGGCGAGACGGTCTTGCCGGTCTGGCCGACCTGATGGGTGTGCGGGTACCAGCCGGCGTCCACCGCGGCGCGCGAGGCGCCCACGGCCGCGCCGAGCGCGTCGGCCAGGTCCTCGATGACCGCGAAGTTCTCGGCGCCGTTGACGCCGCGGCCGCCGGAGACCACGATCGCGGCCTCGGTCAGCTCGGGGCGGCCGGTGGACTCGCGCGGGGTGCGGGAGACGACCCGAGTGCCGGTGGCGGTCTCGCCGAAGGTCACGGCGAGCTGCTCCACCTCGCCCGCGGCCGGGGCGGTCTCGGGGGCGGCGGAGTTGGGCTTGACGGTGATGACCGGGACGCCCTTGCTGACCCGGGACTTCGTGGTGAAGGAGGCGGCGAAGACCGACTGGGTCGCCACCGGGCCCTCGTCACCGGCCTCCAGGTCGACGACGTCGGTGATGATGCCCGAGCCGATGCGCAGCGCCAGGCGGGCCGCGATCTCCTTGCCCTCCGTGGAGGAGGGCAGCAGGACGGCGGCCGGGGAGACGGCCTCGACCGCGGCCCGGAGCGCGTCCACCTTCGGCACGACGAGGTAGTCGGCGAACTCCGGCGCGTCGGCGGCGAGCACCTTCACCGCGCCGTACTCGGCCAGCGTCGGGGCGGCCTTGTCGGCACCGCCGCCCAGGTGCACGGCGACCGGGTCGCCGATACGGCGGGCCAGGGTCAGCAGTTCGAGGGTGGGCTTGCGGACGGCGCCGTCCGTGTGGTCGACGTAGACAAGGACTTCAGCCATGGGAGTGCTCCTGCGGGAGTTGCGAGGACGGTTGAGGAGGATCGGGGGGTCAGATGAACTTCTGGCCCGCGAGGAACTCGGCGAGCTGCTTGGCGCCCTCGCCCTCGTCGGTGACGATCGTGCCCGCGGTGCGGGCCGGGCGCTCCGTGGCGTCCTCGACCTTCGTCCAGGAGCCCCCGAGACCGACCTCGTCCGCGTCGATGTCCAGGTCGTCCAGGTCCAGCGACTGAACCGGCTTCTTCTTGGCGGCCATGATGCCCTTGAAGGAGGGGTAGCGCGCCTCGCCGGACTGGTCGGTCACCGAGACCACGGCCGGGAGGGACGCCTCCAGCTGCTCGGTCGCGGCGTCGCCGTCGCGGCGGCCGGTGACCTTGCCGTCGGCCACGGAGACCTCGGACAGCAGCGTCACCTGCGGCACGCCCAGGCGCTCGGACAGCAGCGCGGGCAGCACGCCCATGGTGCCGTCGGTGGAGGCCATGCCGCAGACGACCAGGTCGTAGCCGGTCTTCTCGACCGCCTTGGCCAGCACCAGGGAGGTGCCGACGGCGTCGGTGCCGTGCAGGTCGTCGTCCTCGACGTGGACGGCCTTGTCCGCTCCCATGGACAGCGCCTTGCGCAGCGCGTCCCGGGCGTCCTCGGGCCCCACCGTCAACACCGTGACCTCGGCGTCATCGGCACCCTCGGCGATCTGGAGCGCCTGCTCGACGGCGTACTCGTCGAGCTCCGACAGCAGGCCGTCCACGTCCTCGCGGTCGACGGTCAGGTCGTCGGCGAAACGCCGGTCGCCGGTGGCGTCGGGCACGTACTTCACACAGACAACGATCCTCAAGCTCACGCCGGCTCTCCTACTTGCGTCGATTACTGGCAGCCTCGTCCTCACAGGCAGCATAGGCGCCTGGTCGGGCGGATTCCGGTCCGGTGGGGCCGGCTCTCCATCCAGGATATTACTCGTCAGTATACTTT
This sequence comes from Streptomyces carminius, assembly GCF_002794255.1. Taxonomy (GTDB): domain Bacteria; phylum Actinomycetota; class Actinomycetes; order Streptomycetales; family Streptomycetaceae; genus Streptomyces; species Streptomyces carminius. The sequence goes on along the minus strand of NZ_PGGW01000011.1, from coordinate 324,647 downwards.
TCCCCTACCCACCTCCCGGACCGGTGAACTGTGACCTTCCCAACGGCTCACACCGCCTCGCCGAGCGCCGCCCCCTCACACCGCCTCGCCGAGCGCCGCCCCCTCACACCGCCTCGCCGAGCGCCGCGATGATGTCGACCTTGCGCGGCAGACCGGCCGCCCGCCGCACCACCCTCCCCCGCGCGTCCAGCACCAGGACGGTGGGAGTGCTCGTGATCCCCAGCGCGCGCACCAGCTCCAGCCGGGACTCGGCGTCGACCTCGACATGGGCGACGCCCCCCACCATGCCGGAGACCTCCGCCAGGACACGCCGGGTGGCCTGGCAGGGCCGGCAGAAGGCACTGGAGAACTGGACCAGGGTGGCCCGCTCCCCCAGCCGTTCCGCACCGATCTCCCCGGCGGTCAGCCACTCCCCCGCGCCCCGTCCCCGCATCGCCGTCCTCCCGTGTTGCCCACGCGGCATTCCTGAGGTGCCGACTCCGGCACCGCCTTCCGCAGCACCCGCCACCGCCCCCGTCATTCCCGGATCCGGCCACCGCGTGCACGAGCGAACGGCCCCAGGGACCACAGACACAGCGGTGGCGCGCCCGACGATGGCCGGGAGGGGACGGGGAGGGGCGGGTGCTCCGGACACTCAAGCGTTATTTGCGGCCAATGAGCGGCTCAGGAAACGTGACACGTCCACGGCCGTAAATAATGCCGTCCGGAGTACCCGCCCCGGACCGGCCCCGCACCCCCCACCCACCGCACCCGCGCCCGCAGGCCCCCGGCACCCCGGCGCCCGGACCGCCCCGGCGACGTGACGAAGATCTCTCCGGCCCGCCGCGCCCGGCACTGGGCAGAGAAGTTACGCACACGTAGGTTCGGGTAGACCAGCCGGGAGAACCCTCCCCAGGCAGCTCACAGAAGGGTCCTCCCCGCATGGCAGAACTGGTGTATCCACCCGTCATCGGCGCGGCGCGCGCCCTGTTCAAGTCCCTCGACCTGCGCTTCGACATCGAGGGCACCGAGAACATCCCGCGGCACGGCGGTGCCGTGCTGGCCAGCAACCACATCGGCTACCTCGACTTCGTCTTCGCCGGGCTGACCGCCCGGCCCGCCAAGCGGCTGGTGCGCTTCATGGCGAAGGAGTCGGTCTTCCGGCACAAGGTCTCCGGACCGCTGATGCGCGCCATGAAGCACATCCCGGTGGACCGCGCCCAGGGCGAGCACGCCTACCGCCACGCGGTGGATTCACTGCGCTCCGGCGAGATCGTCGGGGTCTTCCCCGAGGCGACGATCTCGGAGTCCTTCACCCTCAAGCGGTTCAAGACGGGTGCGGCCCGGATGGCGCAGGAGGCGGGCGTCCCGCTGCTGCCGGTCGCCCTGTGGGGCACCCAGCGGCTGTGGACCAAGGGCCGCAAGCGGGACTTCGGCCGCAACCACTTCCCGATCACCATCCGGGTGGGCGAGCCGCTGCGGGCCGCGGCGGGCGAGTCGGTGGCCCAGCTCACCGAGCGGCTGCGCGACCGGGTGCAGGAGCTGCTGGAGGCGGCGCAGCGGGCGTACCCGGTGCGGCCCCAGGGCCCGGACGACACCTGGTGGGTCCCCGCCCACCTGGGCGGTACGGCACCGGCCCAGGCCCAGGCGCGGTAGGCCCGGTACCCAGGCCCGGTGCCCCCGCGCCCGCCGTCACAGGGACACCGGCAGCAGCCGGTCCAGCTCCGTCCGGTCGGCCGACCGCCGCAGCGCGTCGAGGACAGGGGCGGGCGGAGCGGCGTACAGGACGGGGATGTCGTACTGCCCCGCCGCCGGGTCCGGGGTGTACGCGAGGCGTTCGCCGTCGAGGGAGAAGCGCGCGTCCACGCCGGGCCTGTTGCCCCTCGGGTCCTGGCGGGCCCAGGGGCGGCCGGGCAGCTTCACCGCGACCAGGCCGTGCACGACTTCCAGCTTCTGGTAGCACAAGGCGGCCGGGATCCCCGCGTGGCGGAGCAGCGCGGCCAGCGCGTGCGACTTGGCGTAGCAGATGCCGTTGCGGGTGGCCAGCACGTCCGAGGCGCGCCAGGCCACCCGCGGGTCGCCGCTGTCGTAGGAGTGCGGGACGGCGTCGCGCACGAACTCGTAGGCGGCCCGGGCATAGGACTCGGGCTCCGCACCGGCCGAGGACCGCAGCCGCGCGGCCGTCCGCGCGACCAGCGGATGCCGGTGGTCGACGGCCTCGTCGGCGGCGAGGTAGGCGGACAGCTCCAGGGCCTGCTGGGTCAGCTCCATGGCCCGGCACCCTAGCCGGGCGCGGACCGGCTCACCTCCCCATTTCCTCCCGCAGGGCGGCGACGAAGGCGTCCACGTCCTCCTCGGTGGTGTCGAAGGCGCACATCCAGCGCACGTCCCCGGCCGCCTCGTCCCAGAAGTAGAAGCGGTGGCGCTTGCGCAGCCGCTCGCCCGCCTCGCGCGGGAGCCGGGCGAAGACGGCGTTGGCCTGCACGGGGTGGAGGATCTCCACGCCCTCGACGGTGCGCACCCCCTCGGCCAGCCGCCGCGCCATGGCGTTGGCGTGGGCGGCGCCGCGCAGCCACAGATCGCCGGCGAGCAGCGCCTCGAACTGCACCGAGACGAAGCGCATCTTGGAGGCGAGCTGCATCGACAGCTTGCGCAGGTGCTTCATGGCCCGCACCGCGCCGGGGTTCAGCACGACGACGGCCTCGCCGAAGAGCATGCCGTTCTTGGTGCCGCCGAAGGAGAGCACGTCCACGCCCGCGTCCGTGGTGAACGCCCGCAGGGGGACGTCCAGCGCGGCGGCGGCGTTGGCGATGCGGGCGCCGTCGAGGTGGACGGTCATGCCGTGCTCGTGGGCGGTCTCGCAGATCGCCCGGATCTCCTCGGGGGTGTAGACGGTGCCCAGCTCGGTGTTCTGGGTGATCGAGACGACCTGGGGCGTCGCGCGGTGCTCGTCGTCGAAGCCGTACGCCTCCCGCCCGACCAGGGCGGGGGTGAGCTTGCCGTGCTCGGCGGGCACGGGGAGCAGCTTCAGCCCGCCCACGCGCTCGGGCGCGCCGCACTCGTCCACGTTGATGTGGGCGCTGTCGGCGCAGATCACCGCGCCCCGGCGGTCGGTGAGCGCCTGGAGGGCCACCACGTTGGCGCCGGTGCCGTTGAAGACCGGGAAGACCTCCGCGGCGGGCCCGAAGTGGGCGCGGAAGACCTCCTGGAGGTGGGCGGTGTACTCGTCACCGCCGTAGGCGGTCTGGTGGCCGCCGTTGGCGAGGGCGAGCGCCGCCAGGATCTCCGGGTGCGCGCCGGCGTAGTTGTCGCTGGCGAAGCCGCGTGCCCGCGGGTCGTGACGGCGGCGGGCCGCCGTCACCGGTGCCTCCCCCGGCCTCCTCACCGGTGTCTCGGTCGGGTGGGTCGCTACGGTTGCGGGGTCAGCCACAGGCGGTGTCCGTTCACTTCCTCGGCGGGCTCGTCCCACAGTCCGGTGATGGCCTCGGCCAGCTCCCGGACGTCGGTGAAGCCCGCGAACTTCGCGTTCGGGCGCTCGGCGCGCATCGTGTCGTCCACCAGCGCCTTGACCACCAGGATGGCAGCCGCGGCGGGCGGCCCCGCGACCGCCCCCCGGCCCGCCTTGCGGAAGGAGTCGGCCAGGGCCAGGGTCCACGCCTCGGCCGCGGACTTGGCCGCCGCGTAGGCGGCGTTGCCCGCGGTGGGCCGGGTGGCGCCGGAGGCGCTGATCAGCACGTAGCGGCCCCGGCCGCTGCGGCGCAGGGCCCCCTCGAAGGCCAGGGAGGTGTGCTGCACGGTCCGCACCAGCAGCTTCTCCAGCAGTTCCCAGTGGGACAGGTCGGTCTCCGCGAAGGCCGCCGAGCCGCGCCAGCCGCCCACCAGGTGCACCAGGCCGTCGATCCGGCCGTACTCCTTCTCGGTCCGGGTGGCCCACTCCCGGGTGGCGTCCAGGTCCAGCAGATCGATGATGTCGCCGGTGACGGTGGCTCCGCCGTGCGCGAAGCGGGCCCGGTCCACCGCGGCGGCCAGCCGTTCGGCGTCATAGTCGGCGGCCACGACCGTGGCCCCCCGCTCGGCCAGCCGCAGCAGCGCGGCCTGCCCGGCCGGTCCCGCCGCGCCGGCGACGGCCACGACGGCGCCCTCCAGCGGACCGCCGTTGCCGTTGCCGTTGCCGGAGATTGTGGTCATGGTGCTCGCCCCTCTGTGCTCCCGGTCGTGCGGTCGTGCTCCCCGGTGTGTTCCCGGTCCGGTTCTTCCGGCCCGTGACCCGGCGGCTTCGGGGTTCCCCCGTCCGCGGGGCTCACGCCGCCGCCGGGAGGCCGGACTCGGCGGTGATGCCCTTCGTCGAGGCGATCACCTTCCGCAGCTTCCTGGCCAGCGCCTCGTAGAACATGCTCAGCGGGAACTCGTCCGGGAGCACCTCGTCCACCAGTTTGCGCGGCGGGAGGCTGAGGTCCAGGGCGTCGGGGCCCTTGGCCCAGGTCGAGCCGGGGTGCGGGGCCAGGTAGGCCGACACCAGCTCGTACGCCTTGAACCAGTGGACCAGCTTCGGGCGGTCGATGCCCTCCCGGTAGAGGGTCTCGATCTCCTCGCGCAGCCGCGCGGTCACCTCGCGGGCCCGCTCCCAGTCGACGGCGAGCCGGTTGTCCCGCCAGCGCAGCGCGTCGTGCCTGTGGAGGTAGGCGAACAGCAGCTGGCCGCCCAGCCCGTCGTAGTTGCGGTTGCGCTCGCCGGTGACGGGGAAGCGGAACAGGCGCTCCAGCAGTACGGCGTACTGCACGTCGCGGCCCTGCGGGAAGCCGTCCGCGGCCAGCTTCCCGGCCTCGTGGAAGGCGGTGAGGTCGCAGCGCAGCTCCTCGATGCCGTACATCCAGAACGGCTGGCGCTGCTTGATCATGAACGGGTCGAAGGGCAGGTCGCCGTGGCTGTGGGTGCGGTCGTGGATCATGTCCCACAGTACGAAGGTCTGCTGGGCGCGGCGCTGGTCGGTCAGCAGGCCGCGGGCGTCCTCGGGCAGTTCCAGCTCGGTGACCTCGCAGGCGGCCTCGACCACCCGGCGGAAGCGGGCCGCCTCGCGGTCGCAGAAGATGCCGCCCCAGCTGAACCGCTCCGGCGCCTCGCGCACCGCGACGGTCTCGGGGAAGAGGACCGCGGAGTGGGTGTCGTAGCCGCTGGTGAAGTCCTCGAAGGCGATGCCGAGGAAGAGCGGGTTGTCGTAGCGGGTGCGCTCCAGCTCGGCCAGCCAGTCCGGCCAGACCACGCGCAGGACGACGGCCTCCAGATTGCGGTCCGGGTTGCCGTTCTGCGTGTACATGGGGAAGACGACCAGATGCCGGCGGCCGTCGACGCGGTGGGCGGCGGGCTGGAAGGCGAGCAGGGAGTCCAGGAAGTCGGGTACGCCGAAGCCGCCGTCGGCCCAGCGGCGCAGGTCGGTCACCAGCGCCCGGTGGTACGCCGCGTCGTGCGGCAGCAGCGGGGCGAGCTCCTCGACCGCCGACACGGCCTTTTCCAACAGGTGCTCGATCTCGGCGCGCGGGGGGACTCCCTCGGCGCCGAAGTCGATGGAGCCGTCCTTGCGCTGGGCAGGGCGGATGGCCTCGACGGCCTCCTTGAGCACCGTCCAGGCGGGGTGGTCCACAACACGCTCGGCGAACGGGCCGTCGGCGGCCCGGTCCTCGTCCGTCGCCACCGCGGGCGAAAGGATTTCCGTCATCACTACCCCCTTCACTGGAGAAACTCTTGCCCCAGCACCGTAGTCACGAAGATCTCTTCAATCAACTCGGCGGGAAGCAAATCCTTCCGCGATACGCCTCCAACGCCGACGGTTTTCCTGCTTGCGTGCACCGAAACAGAAGAGATGCCCGTACTTGCCGGGACTGCCGTAACCGCCGCCCTCAGCCGTCGTTACGGAAGAGCCCCTCGCCGGGGCCCGCGCCGACGGCTCCGGTCCGGCGGGCTACCCTGGCGGCGCTCACCCGCCGTCCCCCCACCGTTCACACCCGTCGTCCACACTGCCGTCCGTACCCGTCCGCGGCACCGCCGCGGGCACCGCAGGAAAGCGAGTAACACGCCGTGCCACTGCTCACCGTCGGGCACCGCGGGGTGATGGGTGTCGAACCGGAGAACACCCTGCGCTCCTTCGTCCGGGCCGAGCGCGAGGGCCTGGACGTCATCGAACTGGACCTCCATCTGAGCCGGGACGGCGCGCTGGTGGTGATGCACGACGCGGAGGTGGACCGCACCACCGACGGCACCGGCCCCGTGGCCGGGATGACGCTGGCCGAGCTGCGCGCCCTGAACGCGGGCCTGGGCGAGCGGGTACCGGTCTTCGAGGAGGTCGTGGACGCGGTCTCCGCCCCGCTCCAGGCCGAGATCAAGGACCGCGCCGCGGCCCGGGTGCTCGCCGGGGCCATCGAGCGGCGCGGGCTGCACGAGCGCGTCCGGGTGATCTCGTTCCACGACGACGCCCTGCGCGAGATCCGCGGGCTGCTGCCGGACATCCCCGTCGCGCTGGTCACCGGCAGATCCACCTCCACCGCTCCCGAGCGCGCCCGGGAGCTGGGCGCGGAGATGGTCTCCTGCGAGTTCCGGTGGCTGGCGGCCGAGGTCGTCGAGCGCTGTCACGCGGCCGGCGTCGAGGTGATCTCCTGGACGGTCAACACCGACGCGGAACTGGCCCGTGCCCGTGAGCTGGGCCTGGACGGGGTGGTCACCGATCTGCCCGCCATCGCCCGGAAAGCCGTCAGCGAAGAGGTTTGACCAGCAGCTCGAACTCCAGGCCGGGCCGCCGCGGGATGCCGAAGCGCTCGTCCCCGTACGGGAAGGGACTGCGCTGCCCGGTGCGGGCGTAACCGCGGCGCTCGTACCAGGCGATCAGGTCCTCCCGGGCGGTGATCACGGTCATCTGCATCTCCCGGGCCCCCCACTCGGCCCGCGCCAGCCGCTCGGCCTCGGCCAGGACCCTCCTGCCCAGCCCCGCGCCCTGGAGCCCGGGCCGCACGGCGAACATCCCGAAGTACGCCACGGTCCGCCCCGTCCCGTCCGTACGGCGCTCCAGATGGCAGCAGGCGAGGAGCTCGGCGTCCCGCTCGGCCAGCAGGATCCGGCTGCCGGGGGCCGCGATGAGCCCGGCGACGCCCTCGGGGTCGGTGCGCTGCCCGTCCAGCAGGTCGGCCTCGGTGGTCCAGCCCGCCCGGCTGGCCTCTCCCCGGTAGGCCGACTCCACCAGGGCCACCAGCGCGGGGACGTCGGCCCGGGCGGCGGCACGGAAGTCCGGGGACGGCGGGACGGTGTCCGGGGAGGCCGGGACACACGGGGCGTTCAGGGCGTCCGGGGAGTGCATGGACAGGAGCCTAATCGGCCGGTTCGCCCCCCGGCCCGCGGGGGCGGGGGCGTTAGGCTCCGCACCATGGTGCACGTACTGAGCAGCCGGACGCTGCTGCGTCCCACCGACCCCGACCGCTCGCGCGCCTTCTACGGCGGAACGCTGGGGCTGGCCGTCCACCGGGAGTTCGGCACCGGGCCGGAGCGCGGGACCGTCTACTTCCTCGGCGGCGGCTTCCTGGAGGTCTCCGGGCGGTCCGACCGGCCGCCCGCTCCCGGGCTGTGCCTGTGGCTCCAGGTGGCCGACGTCGCCGCGGCCCACGAGGAGCTCCGCTCCCGCGGGGCGACGGTGCTCCGGGAGCCCCGGCGGGAGCCGTGGGGGCTGGTGGAGATGTGGATCAGCGATCCGGACGGGGTGCGGATCGTGCTCGTCGAGATCCCCGGGGACCATCCACTGCGCTACCGGCCCGGGATCTGAACCGGTCCCGGACCGCCGCGCCCCGCCCGTGCCCCGCCCGTGCCACGTCCGCGGCGTGCCCCGGGCACGCTCCCCGGGTACTCCCGCGCGCTCCCGTGCCGGAACACGGCACCGGGCATCCTCCCGGCGGGACCGGCCGGAAGTGGCCGGGGCGGTCGGGGCGGTCGGGGCGCTCGGGGCGGTCGGGGGAGGCGCGCGGTGCACGGTCCGGAAACGGTCGGCTGGCCGCTGGCGGCGCTGTGCGCCGCGGTGGGCGCGTACTGCCTGCTGCGGATGCGCGACGGCGGGCCCGGGCAGCGGCGGACGGCCGCGGGCGAGGCACTGATGGGCTTCGGCATGGCGGTGATGGTGCTGCCCGTCCCGGTGGCGCCGCTGCCGCCGGTGGTCCTCGCGGTGTTCTTCGGCGCCGTGGCGGGGCGGGAACTGCTGCTGGTCCGGCACGCTCCGGCCCACCACCTGCACCATGCCGTCGGTGCGCTGGCCATGGTCCACATGGTGCTCCCCCTGGCCGCCGCGCCGGCCGGGCAGCACGGGGAGCACGGTTCCCACCCGGCCGGGACGCCGGTGGCCGGCTGGGTGCTGCTGGCCTACTTCGCGGGGTACGTGCTGCGCACGGGCGCCCGGCTGCTCCCGGGGCACGGACCGGACGGCTGCGGCCCGTGCGGGGGTGTCCCCGGCCCGTGCGGCGGTGCGGTGGGGATCAGGGGCACGGGGGCCGCGCTGCTGCGGCTGCCGGAGGTGGCGGCCGCCTGCCGGGTGGCGATGGGCATCGGGATGTTCACCATGCTGCTCGCCCCGTGAGATGAGGTGTGCGTCACTTCCCGTCTCCGGCCGGGCGTACCGTAGCCGCGGGCTCATAGGCTGTTGCCATGATGGTCGCGCTCGCCCTGCTCGTCCTGGGCGCACTGCTCGCGGCAACGGCGCCGCGCGTACTGGCCCGCGCCTCCTGGCCCGACCGCGAGCCGGTGCTGGCCCTGTGGGCGTGGCAGTGCGTGGTGGTCGCCGTACTGCTGTGCTGTGTGCTCGCCATGTCCCTGTCCGCGGCGGCGGCCTGGCAGGCGGTGCGCGGGCATGTCTTCGCCCCCGCGCCCAGCCGGGTCGTCGAGGCGTACGGGCTGAGCATGTTCGGCGAGTCCTGGCCCGCGGTGGTGGCGGTGGTGCTCGCCTGCGGCGGCCTGTGGAGCGCCGCGATGCTCGCCCGGGAGATCCGTGCCGCGCGCGCCGGACGCCGCAGGCGGCGGGCCGAACTCCTCGCCCGCGCCCCGGTGCTGCCGGGTGAGGAGCCCGGCGCCGGGGAACGGCTGGTGGTGCTGGAGGGCGAGCGCCCGGACGCCTGGTGGCTGCCGGGGAGCACGCCCCGTCTGGTGGTCACCACCGCGGCGCTGCGGCGGCTGGGCGGGCGGCAACTGGACGCGGTCCTCGCCCACGAGCAGGGGCATCTGCGGGCCCGGCACGACTGGCTGCTGAACTGCTCGGCCGCCCTCGCGGCCGGCTTCTCCCGGGTGCCGGTCTTCCGGGCGTTCCGGGACCAGGTGCACCGGCTGGTGGAACTGGCGGCCGACGACGTGGCCTCGCGTCGCTGCGGCCGGCTGACCGTGGCCCTGGCGCTGGTCGGGCTGAACGAGGAACGCGGGGCCTTCGGCCCGTACGCCCCGCACCACGCCCAGGTGCCGCAGCGGGTCGACCGGCTGCTGGCGGCCGCGCCGCGGCTGTCGGTCCCGCGGCGGGTGCGGCTGACCGCGCTGGCCTCCCTGGTGCCGCTGGTCCCGCTGGTGGTGGCCTTCGTCCCCGGGCTGCGGGCCCTGGGTTAGCCCCGGCCGCGGAGGGGTAGACGGGTGACCACCCGCACGGCACGCCGGGTGGTCCGGAAGCCCCTGTCTCGGCGACGATCGGAACCATGGCCTCCCCCTCCCTCCGCTCCACCGCCCTGGTGTGCACCACGGTGTCCGCCGTCCTCGCGCTCCTCGTGGTGGGGGGCTGGGACCCGCTGCTGGCGTTCGACGCCCATGTCGCCTCCGAACTGCACCGCACGGCGCTCGCCGAGCCCGGCTGGACCCGGCTCAACCGCCTGCTGTCCGACTGGGTCTGGGACACCTGGACCATGCGGGCCCTGCTGGCCGCGGTGTGCCTGTGGCTGCTGCTGCGCGGCGCGGCCCGGCTGGCGGCCTGGGTCGCGGGCACCGGACTCGCCGGCGCCCTTCTCCAGCAGGCGCTGAAGGCGCTCTTCGACCGCGACCGGCCCCGGTGGGAACAGCCGGTGGACTCCGCCCAGTTCGCGGCGCTGCCCTCCGGGCACGCCATGACGGCGGCGCTCACCTGCGCACTGCTGCTGTGGCTGGTGCGGCTGCGCGGAGTCCGGCCCGGGGTGCGCCGGGCCGTGCTGTGGGGCTGTGCGGTCACCGTGGCGGGCGTGGGCTTCACCCGGGTCTACCTGGGGGTGCACTGGCCCACCGACGTCGTCACCGGCTGGCTGCTGGGCATCGCCGTGGCCGCGGCCTCGGCCGGGCTGTGGCGGCCCCGTGCCGTCCGGCGCGCCCGGCCGCGGGAGCCGCGGGAGTCCCGGCCGGGGTGATCCCCTCCCCCATGGCCGTCATGGGTGTGCTCTTCGACTTCTCCGAGCCCCGCCGCGACCGGTGCCGGCACGCCCGGGCCGAGTAGGGAGGGGGCCGGACGCGCAAGGGCCGGTCTCGGGCGATCCCCCGCGTCGCCCGAGACCGGCGTTCGCCCGGGCGGGGCCGACTCGCCGCCCGCCCGGGGGTCACTGAGTATATTGGCCAGCAGCCAGTCAACACAGGAGTTCTCAGGATGTCCCCTCGCAGCGCGTCGGTCAATGAGGAGATGCGCAGGCGTTCCCGGGAGAGGCTGCTGCAGGCGACGGTGGAGCTCGTCGACGAGCGGGGCTACGAGGCGACCACACTGGGGGACATCGCCGACCGTGCCGGGTCGGCGCGGGGGCTGGTGTCCTACTACTTCCCGGGCAAGCGGCAGCTGCTGCAGTCGGCCGTGCACCGGCTGATGCACCGCACCCTGGCCGAGGCGCTGGAGCGCGAACCGCGCCCGGCGGGCCCGGACGCCGGACGGGAGCTGCTGGCCCGCGCGGTCGACGCCGTCCTCGCTCTCGCCCGCGACCGGCCGACCCTGATGCGCACGCACATGGCGGGGATCCTGCAGCAGGAGGGGTTCGTCCGGTGCGAGGAGCAGCAGCGGCTGGCCGCGCTGCTGCGCGAGGTCGTCGTCCGCCACGGGTCGCGCGATCCGGACACCGACTACCCGCTGCTGCGCGCGCTGCTCATGGGCGCCGTCGTGGCCGTACTGCTGCCCGGGGCGCCGATGCCGCCGGCCCGGCTGCGCGCCGAGCTGTTCGGGCGGTACGGGCTGGACTGGGAACTGGGGTTCCCGCCGGACGTCCCGGAGCCCGGGCCGTCCGGCGGGAGCGGCACACCACCGCCGGACGGCCGGCGGTAGCGTGCCCGCGGTGGTGCGTCAGCGGTAGTCGGGCTGGGTCTGGGCGTTGAGCTCCCCCAGCCGGACGCGCTCGGCACCGGCGGTGCGCCGGTCCCGGATCTTCAGGACGTCGAAGCCCTTCTGGATGTCGTTCGAGTAGATGTGGCCGTTGTAGTAGTACGCCGACCAGGAGCCGCCGATGGCCTCGGGGTCGGCGAGCGGGCCCCGCTCGAAGTAGCCGATCTCCCTCGGCCGGGTGGAGTCGGTGAACTCCCAGACGGACACTCCGCCCTGGTACCAGGCCTGGACCATGATGTCGCGGCCCCTGACCGGGATCAGCGAGCCGTTGTGGGCGACGCAGTTCTCGGTGTCGGCCTGGTGCCGGGGGATCTTGAAGTAGCTCTTGAACACCAGCTCGCGCTGGTCGCCCCGGCCGGTGATGTGGTAGATGCCGTTGGCACCGCGCTTGTCGCCCACCTCGGCGTTGCAGGTGGCACCGGCGCCACCGCCGAGCTCGTCGGTGAAGACGACCTTCCTGCCGTTCTCGCTGAAGGTCGCCGAGTGCCAGAACGCGAAGTTCTCGTTGTCCTGGACCCGGTCGACGACCCGGGGCGCGGCGGGGTCGGAGACGTCCATCAGGATGCCGTCGCCCATGCAGGCGCCCGCGGCGAGCCTCAGCTTCGGGAAGACGGTGAGGTCGTGGCAGCCCGTGGTCGGCACCATGGCGCTCGGGTTCTCGGGCGGGCCCGGGTTGCCGCCGTCCGGGAAGAGGACGGGGAAGTCGACCACGGACGCCTTCTCCGGTGCCCTGCGCGGCACCTTGACGATGGAGATGCCGTCGTGCGGCGGCTTGCAGTCGGGGAAGGTCTCGTCCGGGAAGTAGGACGAGACGTAGACGTAGACGTTCTTGCGCTCGGGCATCAGCGTGTGGGTGTGCGAGCCGCAGGCGGTCTCGACGGAGGAGACGTAGCGCGGGTTCCGCTTGTCGCTGATGTCGAAGACCTTGATGCCCTCCCAGGAGCTCTTCTCCGTGGCCGGTTGCGCGGTACTGCTGCAGGAGTCGTCACTGCGCGAGGAGTCGGTGGAGAGGAAGAGCAGGTCACCGGAGACGGATATGTCGTTCTGCGAGCCGGGGCAGAGGACCTGGCTCACGATCCTCGGCGACTTCGGGCGGCTGATGTCGTAGACGGTGAAGCCGTCGTAGTTGCCCGCGAAGGCGTAACGGCCCTGGAAGGCCAGGTCGGTGTTGAAGCTCTTCAGGTCCCCCTTGGGCAGATTGGCCAGGTGGGAGATGTTCCTGCTGTGGACGATCTCGTCCACGGCGGGCGTCTTCCCGCTCCGGGCGGCGGTCCCGGCCGCCGTCCGGTCCTGCTCCGACGCCTTCCCCGACTTCGCCGGCGGTTCACCGGGGTCGGGGACGGCCGCCGCCGGTCCGGCGGCGAGGAGCGTGGCCAGCAGGCCGAATGCGGCCGCTGTCGCTCCGAGGCGTCTGCGCCGTGTGCTGTGTCCCGTCAACGACGTCACTGCGCTCCTCCGTCTCAGTTCCCTCTCAACCCGCGTTCCCCCGCTCCGAGTTGAACGGCCGCGGACCCGGGCAGTATGACCCTTCCCAGGTCCGTACCGACAGTGGGAAACGAACATGCTGCCGAAACGGCGGGCCGGAACACGTCCGTCCGTGCCAGGATCGGGGGACCGGCGTATCCCGTGTCGCAGGAGGAACGGTGACCGACCGTCACATGCCCCGGAGTTCCGGCCGTGCGCTCCCGGCCGCCCTGGCCGCCCTGGCCGTCCTGACGGGGCTGGCCGGCTGCGACGGCTCCGGGGAATCGGGGGACTCCGGAAGAACGGCACCCGGCGGGAGGCCTTCCGTGATCGCTCCCGGGAGGCCGGGAGAGGCCGCCGAGACGCTCTCCGCCGAGGAGGCCTCGAAGGCGGGCGAACGCGGCCGGGCCGAACCCAACGCGGCGGACTTCTCGTATGTCTCCAGGATGATCGAGCATCACGGGCAGGCGCTGGTGATGACCGAGCTGGCCGGTGAGCACGCCCGTTCCGGCGGGGTGCGCCGGCTCGCCGAGCGGATCGACGCGGCCCAGCGGCCGGAGATCTCGGTGATGCGCACCTGGCTCAAGCGCCACGGCGGCACGGAGGGCGGCGACACCCACGGCGAGCACGGCGGCCACGGCGAGCACGGCGGCGCGCCGATGCCGGGCATGGCCACCGAGGCGGAGCTGGCACGGTTGCGGACGGCACGCGGCGAGGACTTCGACCGGCTGTTCCTGGAGCTGATGATCGCCCACCACGAGGGTGCCGTCACGATGGCGAAGGACGCCGTGACCGAGGGCCGGGAGACCCAGGTCGAGGAGATGGCCGGCGAGGTGGCCGTCCAGCAGACCGCCGAGATCGGCCGGATGCGCGCACTGCTGCGGGGGCTCTGACCGCCGGGACGGGGGTTCCGCCCCGGCCGGCTCGCCTTCCCCCGAGTCCCTCCGCACCCCTGCGACGGCCGTTCGTCATCAACCGGACGCCGCCGACAGCCGACCGGCCCGCTCCACGGGAGAAGAGGGCCTTCCGGCGCCCCGCGCGGCGCCGATCGTCCGGAAGACCGGGCTTCCGTACGGCCCCCTGGTCACGCCCGGTGGCGTTCCCGCGCCCGCTCACCGGCCCCGGCGGGGCCGGAGCCTCCGCGCCCGGCTCACCCGCCGGTCCGGTCCGCCTGCCGGGCCGCCGCGGTGAGCACGCTCTCCAGCAGGCCCGGGAAGAGCAGGTCCAGGTCACCGCGGCGCAGGGCGCTCACCTTCGCGGTGCCCCGGTAGCACTGGCGGATCACCCCGCTCTCGCGCAGCACCCGGAAGTGGTGGGTGGTCGTGGACTTGCTGACCGGCACCTCGAAGACCGAGCAGGCCAGTTCCTCCTCCGTCGCCGCCATCGTACGGACGATCTGGAGGCGTACGGGGTCGGAGAGGGCGTGCAGGACGCCCTCCAGCCGGATCTCACCGGGGGCCGGATGGTCCAGTTCCCGGGCGGCGGGCGGGTTCGGGGAGCGGGGCGTCACGGCTCCATAGTACGAGAACTCTCGTAGTTTGACATCCACCGTAATACGACGTCTATCGTATGAACGCCGACCGGCCGAGACCACCGATCCCTGAGGAGCCTGCCGTGAGCGCTCTCTTCGAGCCCTTCAGCCTGCGGTCGCTGACCGTGCCCAACCGTGTCTGGATGTCCCCGATGTGCCAGTACTCCGCCCAGCCCACCGGTCCGGAGGCGGGCACGGCCGGCGACTGGCACTTCGCCCACTACGCGGCCCGGGCGGTCGGCGGGGCGGGGCTGATCCTGGTGGAGGCCACCGCCGTCTCCCCCGAGGGCCGCATCACCCCCGGCGACCTGGGCGTCTGGAACGACCGGCAGACGGCGGCACTGCGGCGGATCACCGGCTTCCTGAAGGAGCGGGGCACCACGGCGGGCATCCAGCTCGCCCACGCCGGGCGCAAGGCGTCCACCGACGCCCCCTGGCGCGGCGGCGGGCCGCTGGGTGCCGGGCAGGGCGGCTGGCGCCCCCTCGCACCGAGCGAGGTGCCCTTCGCCGAGGGGCACCCGGTCCCCCTGGAGCTGTCGGAGGAGCGGCTGGAGGAGGTGGTGGGGCAGTTCGCCGACGCCGCGCGCCGGGCGCTGGCCGCCGGTTTCGAGGTCGCCGAGGTCCACGGCGCGCACGGCTATCTGCTCCACGAGTTCCTCTCCCCGCTCGCCAACCGGCGCACCGACGCCTACGGCGGGAGCTTCGAGAACCGCGTCCGCTTCCCGCTGCGGGTGGTGGCCGCCGTCCGCGAGGTGTGGCCCGAGGAGCTGCCGCTGTTCTTCCGTGTCTCGGCCACCGACTGGCTGGCGGACGGCTGGAGCGCCGACGAGACCGTACGGCTCGCCGCCCTGCTGCGGGAGCACGGCGTGGACCTGCTGGACGTCTCCACCGGCGGTGTCGCGCCCGGGGCGCGCATCCCGTCCGGGCCGGGCTACCAGGTGCCCTTCGCCGCACGGGTGCGGGCGGAGACCGGACTGCCGGTGGCGGCGGTCGGTCTGATCACCGAGCCGGAGCAGGCCGACAAGATCGTCGCGAACGGCGAGGCGGACGCGGTGCTGCTGGGCCGGGAGCTGCTGCGCGACCCGTACTGGCCGCACCGCGCGGCGCGGACGCCGGGCACGGCACCGGCCCGGCTGCCGGACCAGTACGCCTGGGCGCTCTGACCTCCCGCCCCGGTCTCCCGCGGCGGACCGGAGCACCTCCGGGGCCCGCTCGCCACCGGCCGGTGTCAGTGCCGGGGTGCAGACTGACGCCCCGACAGACAACGGCGTCCCGGAGGTAGTGGCATGACCGACGTACTGCTCGCGGTGGGCACGCGCAAGGGACTGTTCCTGGCCCGCCGGCGCGGTGGCGACTGGGAGTTCGGCGATCCGCTCTTCACCGCGCAGGCGGTCTACTCCGTCGCGATCGACACCCGGGGGCCGGCGCCCCGGCTGCTGGCCGGGGCCGACAGCGCCCACTGGGGTCCGTCGGTCCTCCACTCCGACGATCTGGGGGCCACCTGGCACGAGCCGAAGCGGCCCGCGATCCGGTTCGGTGCGGACACCGGCGCCTCACTGGAGCGCGTCTGGCAGCTCCGGCCCGCCGGCCGCGGCGCGCCCGGTGTGGTGTACGCGGGGACGGAGCCGGGGGCGCTGTTCCGCTCGGAGGACGGCGGGGAGACCTTCGAACTGGTCCGCGGGCTGTGGGAGCACCCCACCCGGGAGAAGTGGCAGCCGGGCGGCGGCGGGCTGGGGCTGCACACGATCCTGACCGATCCGCGCGACGAGGACTCGCTCACGGTGGCCGTCTCCGCCGGCGGCGTCTACCGCTCCGGGGACGGCGGGAGGAGCTGGACACCGTCCAACACCGGGGTGGAGGCCGTGTTCCTGCCGGACCCGTTCCCGGAGTTCGGGCAGTGCGTGCACAAGATCGCCCGGGACGCGGCCGATCCGGACCGGCTGTACCTGCAGAACCACTGGGGTGTGTACCGCAGCGACGACGCGGGCGCTACCTGGTCCCCGATCGCCGGCGGGCTGCCCTCCACCTTCGGCTTCCCCGTCGCCGCGCACCCCCGGCGCGGCGGGGTGGCGTACCTGTTCCCGCTCAACGCCGACAGCGACCGGGTGCCGGCCGGGCGGCGCTGCCGGGTGTACCGCACCGAGGACGCGGGCGCGAGCTGGCACCCCCTCTCCGCCGGGCTGCCGGGGACGGACCACCACGGGCCGGTGCTGCGGGACGCCCTGTGCACGGACGACGCCGACCCGGCGGGGGTCTACTTCGGCAACCGCAACGGCGAGGTGTTCGCCAGTGCCGACGAGGGCGACACCTGGCGCCGGCTGGCCGCCCAGCTGCCCGACGTGCTGTGCGTACGGGCGGCGGTCCTGGGCTGAACGGTGGCGGGCCGGCCGGACAGGACCGGCCGGCCCGCCGGGGCCCGGCTGACGGGCCGTCGGATGATCGGCGGACCGGGCGGTGAGCGGCGCGCCGAGCCAGTAGAGTGACCGCCCGTGGCAGCACGAACAGCACGACCCCTGAACGAGATCGTGGAAGCGGGCTGGGCCGGGGCGCTGGAGCCCGTGGCCGGACGTATCGCCGCGATGGGCGACTTCCTGCGCGCGGAGATCGCCGCGGGACGCACCTACCTGCCGGCCGGACCGAACGTGCTGCGGGCCTTCCAGCAGCCCTTCGACGACGTCCGGGTCCTCATCGTGGGCCAGGACCCCTATCCCACCCCGGGGCACGCCATCGGTCTGAGCTTCGCGGTGGCCCCCGAGGTGCACCCGCTGCCCGGCAGCCTGGAGAACATCTTCCGGGAGCTGCGGAGCGACCTCGGGCTGCCCCGCCCCTCCAGCGGTGACCTCACGCCGTGGACGGAGCAGGGGGTGCTGCTGCTCAACAGGGCGCTGACCACCGCGCCGCGCAGGCCCGCCGCGCACCGGGGCAAGGGCTGGGAGGAGGTCACCGAGCAGGCGATCCGGGCCCTGGTGGAGCGCGGCAAGCCGCTGGTGGCCGTCCTGTGGGGGCGGGACGCGCGGAACCTGCGTCCGCTGCTGGGGCCGTTCCCGGCGGTGGAGTCGGCGCACCCCTCCCCCATGTCGGCGGACCGCGGGTTCTTCGGCTCACGTCCGTTCAGCCGGGCCAACGAGCTGCTGGCCCGGCAGGGCGCGGAGCCGGTGGACTGGCGCCTGCCGTGACCCGGTGGGTCCTGGGGGTCGACTCGGGCGGCTCCGGGCTGCGCCTCGCCCTGGCCCGGTCCGGTGACGGCACCGGTGACGGCACGACCGGCGGGGACGGCGGCGGTACGGCGCCGGTGCCGGCGGGCACCGACACGGTGGACGAGCCGGTGCGCACCGGCTCCGCGGGCATCGACCCGCACCACCTGCTGGAGCTGGTGCTGCCGCGGGCCCGGAACCTGCTGACGGCCGCGGCGGGACGGGACGGCGGGACCGGGACGGTGATCGACGCCGTGTGCGTGGGCGCGGCGGGCATGGCGACGCTCGGCGGCGGGCTGCGGGCCGTACTGCCCGAGGCGTTCGCCGGGGAGTTCGGCACCCGGCGCACGGCACTGGCCGCCGACGCCGTGACCGCGTACGCCGGGGCACTGGGCGAACGGCCCGGCGCGGTGGTCGCCGCGGGCACCGGGATGGTCGCCACCGGCACCGACCTGCGCACCTGGCGGCGGGCCGACGGCTGGGGCCACCTGCTGGGCGACTGCGGCGGCGGTGCCTGGATCGGCCGGGCCGGTCTGGAGGCCGCGCTGCGCGCCCACGACGGGCGGCCGGGCGGCTCGGCCGCCCTGCTCGCCCGGGCCGAAGCCGTCTTCGGCCCGGTGACCGCGCTGCCGGGGAAGCTGTATCCGCGCACCGACCGCCCGGCCGTACTGGCCTCGTTCGCGCCCGAGGTGGCCCGGCTCGCCGGGGAGGACCCGGTCGCGGCGCGCGTGCTGGACGAGGCCGCCGCCGAGATCGCCATGAGCGCCGCCGCCGTCTGCCCGGCGGCCGGCGACCCCGCGGCCGGCGGCCGCGTCGCCCTGACCGGGGGCCTGCTGCGGCTCGGTGAGCCGCTCCTCGCCCCGCTCCGCCGGGAGCTGGCGGCCCGGCTGCCGCGGGTCCGGACCGTGCCCGCGGCGGGCGGGCCGCTGGCCGGGGCGCTGCTCGTCGCCGGCCGGCTGTCCCGGGGCGCACTGCGGCTGCCCACCGGTCCGGGACTTCTCGGTGTAGTGCACACCGGGTGAGCAATGTGACCGGTACACCCCGGTCCGTGACCACGACTCGCGGGAGGAAGGCGGACAGAACGGAAATGCCGCGCCCCGCCCGAACAGCCGGACCCCGCAAGGCATTAGCATGCGGCGCCATGAGCACCCCCACTGGGCCCGCGAATGGCCTGCCTGTACGAATGCCGCGTCCCCGCCAGCCCGGACGGCACCGCCGGCCGGAGCCCGTCGTCGCGCCCGAGGGTGCGCCCGCGCTGGTACTGGCCGTCCCCGGGGTGCCCTCCGGCACCACCCGCGGCCTCGCCGAGGAGGTCGTGAGCATAGCCCGCTCCGAACTGCCCGGACTGGACGCCCGCATCGGCTATGTGGACGGTGACGACGAGGAGTTCCCCGCGCTGCGGAGCGTGCTGGCCCGGACGGCCGACGAGCACTCCGCCCGTGTCTCCGCCGCCGCGGCGCGGACGGCCGACGAGGAGGGCGCCTCGGAGGAGAACGCCGAACAGCCCCCGCGGCCCCGGCTCCAGGACGCCCCGCCCGCCGTCGTCGTCCCCCTGCTGGCCGGTCCGGACAGCGCGCAGCTGCGCCGCATACGCCAGGCCGTGCTCGCCGGCGGCTCCGGTGCCGAGCTGACCGATGTGCTCGGTCCGCACCCGCTGCTCGCCGAGGGCGTCCACGTACGGCTGTCGGAGGCCGGACTGGCCCGGGCCGACCGCGCCCGGCTGTTCACCGTGGCGACCGCCGCGGACGGCATCATCCTGGCCGCCATGGGCGGCGAGGAGGCGGTGCAGGCGGCCGGGATCACCGGCATGCTGCTGGCCGCCCGGCTGGCGGTGCCGGTGCTGGCCGCCGGTCTGGACGAGGACGGCTCCGTCACACGGGCCGCCGCACAGCTGCGCGAGGCCGGTGCCCAGCAGTTGGCGCTGGCGCCCTGTCTGATCGGCCCCGAGGTCCCCGAGGGCCTGCTGGAGTCCGCGTCGAAGGAGGCGGACTGCCCCGTCGCGGAGCCGCTGGGCTCCTACACCGCGGTGGGCAGGCTGGTCGCCTCCACCTACGCCGCCAAGCTGGGTATCCCCCAGCGCCCGCAGCAGGGGACGCCGGCCGGCTGACCGCGGTCAGCGCCGCCCGCCCGCCGGGCCCGTGCCGGACTCCGTCCGCCCGTCGGCCCCGGTGGGCCCCGGGGCCCCGGGACTCCGGCCGGCCCGTCAGCCGAAGACGACGCAGGTGGCGGCGGGTACCCCGACCGAGCCCGCCCGGTGCGGCACACCGGTGTCCGGGTCGAGGTCGAACCAGGTCACGTCGCCCGAACGCTCGTTGGCGGCGTAGAGCCTGCGTCCGGCCGGGTCGAGGGCGAGGTCGCGCGGCCAGTGCCCCCCGCACGGGACGGTCGTGACCGGTTCCATGCCCTCGCCGTCCGGGTCCAGGGCGAGCACGGCGATGCTGTCGTGTCCGCGGTTGGCGGCCCAGGCCCACCGGCCGTCGGCGGAGACCACCAGCTCCGAGGGGTAGTTCTCCTTCGCCCCTCCCCCGGTGCCCCCGGCGTCCCCCGGCAGGGTGCCGACCGTCCCGGCCGGCTCCAGGGTGCCGGTGTCCCGGTCCCAGCGGCAGCAGGTCACGGTGGAGTCCAGCTCGTTGATCACATAGGCCCGGTCGCCGCGCGGGTGGAAGGCCAGATGCCGCGGCCCGCTGCCGGGCCGCAGCGGTGTCCGGGCGTGGTGGCGCGGAGCGGCCCCGGCGTGGTCGAGCCGGTAGACCCACACCGCGTCGGCACCGAGGTCGACCGCCAGCAGCCAGCGCCAGGATGCGTCGGCCACCACCGCGTGGGCGTGCGGCCCCTCCTGCCTCTCCCGTACCGGACCGGAGCCCTCGTGCGGCAGTACGGCCGGCCGTGCCCCGAGGGTGCCGTCGGGGCGCAGCGGCAGGCAGCTGATGCTGCCGGAGGTGTAGTTGGCGGTGATCAGCTGTCCGGCCGCGCAGGTCAGATGGGTGGGACCGGCCCCCTCGACGGACACCGCGGGGCCGGCCGGGGCCGGCCGGTCGGGGTCGGCCAGGGAGAGCGCGACGGCATGGCCGTCCTCGGTCTCGCTGACCGCGTAGAGCATGCCCGCGCCCGGTCCGAGCGCGAGGTAGGAGGGGTCGGCCACCGCGTCGGTGTGCCCAGTCACGGTCAGTGCGCCGGTGTCCGGGTCGACGGCGGCCGTGGTGATGCCGCGTCCCCCCGCCGAGGTGTAGGACCCCAGGTACGCCCGCCGCCCGCTGTCCGTTCCGCTCACCGCTCCACCCTCCGTGCTGTGCTGTGCTGCGCCGTGTCGTGCCCGGCGATCAGTTCCCGGGCGACCGTAGCACCCGGCCCCGGATCGCTGGGAGCGCTTCCATCCTCTCGGCGGGGCGCCGCACGGGCGCCCCGCCGGGAGGATCCGGGCGGCCGTTCCGGGCCGTCAGGCCAGGAAGGACAGCCGCACCCGGCGTTCGGGGTTGTCCCCGTTGGTGTCCACCAGGCAGACCGACTGCCAGGTGCCCAGCTCCAGCCGGCCGCCGACCACCGGCAGGGTGGCGTGCGGCGGGACGAGGGCGGGCAGGACGTGGTCGCGGCCGTGCCCGGGACTGCCGTGCCGGTGGCGCCAGCGGTCGTCGGCGGGCAGCAGGTCGCGCAGCGCGGCGAGCAGGTCCTCGTCGCTGCCGGCGCCGGTCTCGAGGACGGCCACACCGGCGGTGGCGTGCGGCACGAAGACGTTGAGCAGGCCGTCGCGGCCGTCGGCCACCTCGGCGAGGAACCTCTCGCAGTCACGGGTGAGGTCGGCGACGGTCTCGTGCGAACCGGTGGTCACCCGGAGGACTCGGGTCGTGAAGCGATCGCTCATGTGTCCATCCTGACGCCTCGTGGTCCGCCGCCGTGCACCGTCCCACCGGTTTCCGGGCGACCGGGCGGGAAGTTCCGGACCGCCCCGGTGGTTGGCCCGGACATGAAGTTCTCGGAGCCCGGACACGAGGTCGAGGTCGTGGTCGTCGGCGCCGGGCAGGCGGGCCTGTCCGGCGCGTACCACCTGCGGCGGGCCGGCTGGGAGCCCGGCCGGGACTTCGTCGTCCTGGACGGCTCCCCGCATCCCGGCGGGGCCTGGCAGTTCCGCTGGCCCACCCTCACCTACGGCCGGGTGCACGCCATGAACGCGCTGCCGGGCATGGCGCTGACCGGTGCCGATCCCGAACGCCCGTCCGCCGAGGTGATCGGGGAGTACTTCGCCGCCTACGAGCGCGCCTTCGGCCTGCGGGTGCGGCGCCCGGTACGGGTGCGCGCGGTGCGCGAGGCCGGGAACGGGCGGCTGCGGGTGGAGACCGACGCGGGCGTGTGGACCGCCCGGGCGCTGATCAACGCCACCGGCACCTGGGAGCGGCCGTTCTGGCCCCGGGTGCCGGGCCAGGAGGCTTTCACGGGCCGCCAGTTGCACACCTCCCGGTACCGCGGGCCGGAGTCCTTCGCGGGCGAACGGGTGGTCGTCGTGGGCGGCGGCACCTCCGCCGTCCAGCACCTGCTGGAGATCTCGCGGGTGGCCGCCGCGACCACCTGGGTGACCCGCCGGGAACCGGTCTTCACCGACGGCCCGTTCGACGAGGAGCAGGGCCGCGCCGCAGTCGCCCTGGTGGCGGAGCGGGTGCGGGACGGGCTGCCCCCGCGCAGCGTGGTCTCCGTGACGGGTCTGCCCCTGACCGAGGAGATGCGGCGCGCCCGGGAGAGCGGGGTGCTGCGGCGGCTGCCGATGTTCGACCGGATCACGCCGGGGGGCGTGGTGTGGGACGACGGCCGCGCGGTGGCGGCCGACAGCATCGTGTGGGCCACCGGCTTCCGCGCCGCGCTCGGTCATCTGGCGCCGCTGGGGCTGCGCGAGGCGGGCGGCGGCATCCGGTTGGAGGGCACCCGGGTGGTCCGTGATCCACGGATCCACCTGGTCGGTTACGGCCCCTCGGCGAGCACCGTCGGCGCCAACCGGGCCGGCCGGGCCGCGGTCCGCGGCCTCCGCGCGCTGCTGTCGTCCGGGAGCGTCCGCGGACCGGCACCGACGCCGGAGGAGGCGGCGGAGGCGGCCTGAGACACGTACGCCCGGTGCGCGTACCGCCGCGGTGGCGGGTCAGCGGTGGGCGGCGGAGATACTGGAGTCGCGTACGACCAGTTCGGGCTGGAGCACGATCTTCTGGTGCCGGTGCCGCGCGGCGTCCTCGCCGGTCTCCTCGATGAGCAGGTCGGCGGCCGTCCGGCCCATCCGGTAGGCGGGCTGCCGCACCGAGGTGAGAGGGACGGCCGCCGCCGCGGCGAACTCGATGTCGTCGTAGCCGACCAGCGCCATGCCGTCCGGCACCGGGACCCCGGCCGCGAACAGTGCCTGCAGCACCCCCAGGGTCAGCAGGTCGTTCGCGCAGAACACCGCCGTCGGGCGCGGTGTCATGCCCAGCAGCCGCGCCCCGGCGTCCCGTCCCGCCGCCACGTCCAGCCGCTCGCCCTCGACCAGGGTCAGGGCCTCCGGGGGCAGTCCGGCCTCGTGCAGGGCCGCCAGGACCCCGGTGTGGCGGTCGCGGCACTGGGAGAGCTGCATCGGCCCGCTCACATAGACCAGTTCGCGGTGTCCCTGGGCGAGCAGGTGCCGTGCGGCCAGCGTGCCGCCGGTGACGTCGTCGACGGAGACCGAGCAGCAGTCGTCGCCGGAGACCAGCCGGTCGACCATGACGTAGGGGATGCCGTGCCGCCGGAAGTCGGCCAGGCTGCGGCCGGTGATGTCGGCCGGGGTGATCAGGACACCGCGCACCCGCTGCTCGGCGAAGAGGGAGAGGTAGTCGGCCTCCTCGGCCGGGCTCTGGGCGCTGTTGCACAGCATCACCCTCAGCCCCTCCTCCCGTGCCGCGCGCTCGGCGCCGGTGGCGACGTCGGCGAAGAAGGGGTTGGCCATGTCGAGCACCAGCAGCGCGATGATCCGGCTGTGGCCCGCGCGCAGTTGCCGTGCCGACTCGCTGCGCACGTAACCCAGTTGGGTGATCACCGCCTGCACCCTGGTCCGGGTCTCCTCGGCGACCATCTCCGGGCGGTTGATGACGTTGGACACGGTGCCGACCGACACCCCCGCCCGACGTGCCACGTCCTTGATCCCCACCATGCGCGCCACGAGCCCCGACCGTCCCCTGACCTGTGTCGTCCGCGGCTCCTGCCCGGGCCGCGGGCCCATGCTACGCATCCGCGGCGGCGGCACGGCACCGCACGGCGGGCGCGGGCCGACCGGGGCCCCGGCACCGCCCGCCGTGCGGACCGGTCGGCGGGCCCGGCATCCGCGGTCGGCATGAATGGTTTCAGCAGGCATTCGGGCAGCAGGGCGGCACCCGGGGCGCGTCAACGGGCGCGGACGCCCGGACGACCTGCCCGGTGACCGCGGACGGAGCGGCGGGAGCGCCGGAATCCCGCCCTCTTGACACCCCCACCGGGCACCCCTAGCTTTCCCTTGGTGAAACGATTCACAACACCTCCGGCAGTCAGGAGCCCTGACGCATGACCGCCGCCACGGCCGCAGTGAAGGCGGCCCTCAAGGAGCAGTCCATCGAGACCCCCTCGTGGGCCTACGGCAACTCCGGGACGCGTTTCAAGGTCTTCGCCCAGCCCGGCGTCCCGCGCACCCCGCGCGAGAAGCTCGACGACGCGGCCCGGGTGCACGCGCACACCGGTGTCGCGCCGACCGTGGCCCTGCACATCCCCTGGGACCGGGTGGACGACTACGCGGCGCTGGCCGGATACGCCGAGGGGCTGGGGCTGCGGCTCGGGACGATCAACGCCAACGTCTTCCAGGACGACGACTACCGGCTCGGCAGCGTCTGCCACCCCGACCCGGCCGTGCGGCGCAAGGCGCTGGACCACCTGCTGGAGTGCGTCGACATCATGGAGGCCACCGGCTCGGCCGACCTGAAGCTGTGGTTCGCCGACGGCACCAACTACCCCGGCCAGGACGACGTCCGCGCCCGCCAGGACCGGCTGGCCGAGGCACTGGCGGAGGTGTACGGACGGCTGGGCGACGGGCAGCGCGTGCTGCTGGAGTACAAGCTGTTCGAGCCGTCCTTCTACACCACCGACGTCCCCGACTGGGGCACCGCCTACGCGCACTGCCTGCGGCTGGGCGAGAAGGCGCAGGTGGTCGTGGACACCGGTCACCACGCGCCGGGCACCAACATCGAGTTCATCGTGGCGGTGCTGCTGCGCGAGGGGAAGCTGGGCGGTTTCGACTTCAACTCCCGCTTCTACGCCGACGACGACCTGATGGCCGGCGCGGCCGATCCCTTCCAGCTCTTCCGGATCATGTACGAGGTGGTGCGCGGCGGCGGCTACGGGCCGCGGACCGCGTTCATGCTCGACCAGTGCCACAACGTCGAGCCCAAGATCCCGGCGATCATCCGCTCGGTGCTGAACGTCCAGGAGGCCACCGCCAAGGCGCTGCTGGTCGACCGCGAGGCACTGGCGGCGGCCC
This sequence comes from Streptomyces carminius, assembly GCF_002794255.1. Taxonomy (GTDB): domain Bacteria; phylum Actinomycetota; class Actinomycetes; order Streptomycetales; family Streptomycetaceae; genus Streptomyces; species Streptomyces carminius. The sequence goes on along the minus strand of NZ_PGGW01000011.1, from coordinate 299,664 downwards.
AGCGGGACGGCGACGTGCTCGCCGCGAACGCCGTCCTGATGGACGCCTACAGCACCGACGTACGGCCACTGCTGGCCGAGGTGCGTGAGGAGACGGGCCTGGAGCCGGACCCGGTCGCGGCCTACCACCGCTCGGGGTGGGCCGGGCGGATCGCGGCGGAGCGCAGGAGCGGACAGCAGGCCGGCTGGGGGGCGTGAGGAGAACCGTGACGGAGCACAGCACGGAAGACACCGAGGGGAACGGCGCGGCGGTCGGGGAGCTGCTGGCCCGCTCCCGCCGGCTCGGCGCCGATCCGCGCAACACCAACTACGCGGGCGGCAACACCTCCGCCAAGGGCACCGCCACCGACCCCGTCACCGGCGGCGAGGTGGAGCTGCTGTGGGTCAAGGGCTCCGGCGGCGATCTGGGCACGCTCACCGGGCAGGGCCTGGCGGTACTGCGCCTGGACCGGCTGCGCGCCCTGCGGGAGGTCTACCCCGGGGCGGAGCGCGAGGACGAGATGGTCGCCGCGTTCGACCACTGCCTGCACGGCCGGGGCGGCGCGGCCCCGTCCATCGACACCGCGATGCACGGTCTGGTGGACGCCGCGCACGTCGACCACCTCCATCCCGACTCCGGCACCGCGCTGGCCTGCGCGGCCGACGGCGAGAGGCTGACCGCCGAGTGCTTCGGCGGCCGCGTGGCGTGGGTGCCCTGGCGCCGCCCCGGCTTCCAGCTCGGCCTGGACATCGCCGCGGTCAGAAAGACCGACCCGCAGGCGATCGGCTGCGTGCTGGGCGGGCACGGCATCACCGCCTGGGGCGGGAGCTCCGGGGAGTGCGAACGCAACTCCCTGGAGATCATCCGCACCGCCGGGGCGTTCCTGGCCGAGCGCGGCCGGCCCAGGCCGTTCGGCCCGGTGATCGAGGGGTACGAGCCGCTGCCGTCGGACGAGCGCCGCGCCCGCGCCGCCGCGCTGGCCCCGTACGTGCGCGCCGCCGCCTCCGCCGACCGGCCGCAGGTCGGGCACTTCACCGACGCCGGGGTGGTGCTGGACTTCCTCTCCCGCGCCGAACACCCGCGGCTGGCCGCCCTGGGCACCTCCTGCCCGGACCACTTCCTGCGCACCAAGGTCCGCCCGCTGGTGCTGGACCTGCCGCCGACCGCGCCCCTGGCGGACGCGGTGGCGCGGCTGAAGGAGCTGCACGAGGAGTACCGCGCGGAGTACCGGGCCTACTACGAGCGTCACGCGCGGCCGGACTCCCCCGCGATGCGCGGCGCGGATCCGGCGGTCGTCCTCGTCCCCGGGGTGGGGATGTTCTCCTTCGGCCGGGACGGGCAGACCGCGCGGGTGGCGGGCGAGTTCTACGTCAACGCGATCAATGTGATGCGCGGCGCGGAGGCGGTCTCCGCGTACTCCCCCATCGAGGAGTCGGAGAAGTTCCGCATCGAGTACTGGGAGCTGGAGGAGGCCAAGCTGCGCCGGATGCCCGCGCCGGCGCCGCTGGCCACCCGGGTCGCGCTGGTCACCGGCGCGGGTTCGGGGATCGGGCGGGCCATCGCGCACCGGCTGGCCGCCGAGGGCGCCTGTGTGGTGGTCGCGGACGTCGACACGGCGGCGGCCGAGGCGGTGGCGGACGAACTCGGCGGTCCCGACCGGGCCGTGGCCGTGGCCGTGGACGTCACCGACGAGGAGCGGATCGGGGCGGCCTTCGACGCGGCCGTCCTCGCCTTCGGCGGAGTGGACCTGGTCGTCAACAACGCGGGCGTCTCCGTGTCGAAACCGCTGCTGGAGACCACCGCCGCGGACTGGGACCGGCAGCACGCGATCATGCCCCGCGGCTCCTTCCTGGTCTCCCGGGAGGCCGCCCGGGTCATGGCCGCGCAGGGGCTGGGCGGCGACATCGTCTACATCGCCTCCAAGAACGCGGTGTTCGCCGGTCCGGACAACATCGCCTACGGCGCCGCCAAGGCCGACCAGGCCCACCAGGTGCGGCTGCTGGCGGCCGAGCTGGGCGGGCTGGGCATCCGGGTCAACGGCGTCAACCCCGACGGGGTGGTGCGCGGCTCCGGCATCTTCGCGGGCGGCTGGGGCGCGCGGCGCGCGGCCCTCCACGGGGTGCCGGAGGAGGAGCTCGGCGCGTTCTACGCCCGGCGCACCCTCCTCAAGCGCGAGGTGCTGCCCGAGCATGTGGCGAACGCGGTGTTCGCCCTGGTCGGCGGCGAGCTGTCACACACCACCGGGCTGCTCGTCCCGGTGGACGCCGGGGTCGCCGCGGCGTTCCTGCGCTGATCCCCGCCACCCGTCCGGCCCAGTCCCGCTCCCGCGAGGTTCCCGTGTCCCCTGCGTCCCCTGCGTCCCCTGCGTCCCCTGCGTCCCCTGCGTCCGGAGCCCTGTTCTTCGCCGCCGTCGACCTGGGCGCCTCCAGCGGGCGCGTCATGGTGGGCACGGCCGGACCCGGCACCCTCCGGCTGCGTGAGGCGCACCGCTTCCCCAACCGCCCGGTCCGGGTGGGCGGGACCCTGTACTGGGACGTCCTCGCCCTGTACCGGGGCGTGCTGGACGGGCTGCGGGCGGCGGGGCGGCTCCTGCCCGGGCCGGGGCGCCTGGCCTCGGTCGGCATCGACTCCTGGGCGGTGGACCACGGCCTGCTGGACGCCTCGGGCACGCTGCTGGGCAATCCGGTGCACTACCGGGACGGACGCACCGCGGGAGCCGCCGAGCGGGCCGCGGCCGTCATGCCGGCCGAGGAGCTGTACGCCGCCACCGGCCTGCAGCACCAGCCGTTCAACACCCTCCACCAGCTTCTCGCCGCGCGGGGCACACCCGTGCTGGCCGCCGCCCGGCATCTGCTGCTGATCCCCGACCTGATCGCGTACTGGCTGACGGGCGAGATGGGCACCGAGCTGACGAACGCCTCCACCACCCAGCTGGTCGACCCGCGCACCGGCGACTGGTCACGGCCGGTCGCGGAGGCGTTCGGCGTCGACCTGTCGCTGTTCCCGCCGCTGCGCCGGCCGGGCGACCCGGCGGGCGAGCTGTCGGCGGAGGTGCTCCGGGAGTGCGGGCTGACCGGGCCGGTGCCGGTCACGGCCGTCGGCTCGCACGACACCGCCTCCGCCGTGGCCGCCGTCCCGGCACAGGGCCGCGGCGACGGGCGGTTCGCGTACGTCGCCACCGGCACCTGGTCGCTGGCCGGTGTGGAGCTGGACGCACCCGTGCTCACCGAGGCGTCCCGGGCCGCCAACTTCACCAACGAGCTGGGGGTGGACGGCACGGTCCGCCATCTGCGCAACGTCATGGGCCTGTGGCCCCTCCAGGAATGCCTGCGCGCCTGGGAGTCCGGGGCCGGGGGCCGGGGCCCGCGGCTGGAGACGCTGCTGCGCCGGGCGGCGAAGGCGCCCCCGCTGCGCTCGGTGGTGGACGCGGGCGACCCGGGCTTCCTGGCCCCGGGCCGGATGCCCGAGCGCGTCGCCGAGGCCTGCCGCCGTACCGGTCAGCCGGTTCCCCGCGATCCGGCCGAGACGGTCCGCTGCGTACTGGACTCCCTGGCCCTGGCCCACCGACGGGCGGTCGCCGACGCGCGACGGCTGTCGGACCGGGAGGTGGCGGTGGTGCACCTCGTCGGCGGCGGGGCCCGCAACGAACTGCTGTGCCGGCTGACCGCCGACGCCTGCGGGCTGCCGGTGGTCGCCGGACCGGCCGAGGCCGCGGCCCTGGGGAACGTCCTGGTGCAGGCCCGGGCCGCCGGTGCCCTCCACGGCGGCCTGGCCGGACTGCGGTCGCTGGTGCGGTCCACCCAGCCGCTGCGGCACCATGGGCCCATGGGTGACCGGGACGCCTGGCGGCGGGCGGAGGCCGCGGTATGCGGGTAGCGCTGTTCGTGACGTGTGTGACCGACGCGCTCCACCCGGGCACCGGGCGGGCCACCGTCGCGCTGCTGGAGCGGCTGGGGGTGACGGTGGACTTCCCCCTGGCCCAGAGCTGCTGCGGGCAACCGCAGTTCAACACCGGGTACCGGCGCCAGGCCGAACCGCTGGTGCGCCGCCACGCCCGGGCGTTCCGCGGGTACGAGCACATCGTCACCCCGTCCGCCTCCTGCGCGGCCATGGTGCGGGAGAACCACGTCCGCGTCGCCGCCGGCGCCGACGACGCCGGCGACGCCGCCCTGGAACGGGCCGCGGCCGAGGTGGCGGCGCGGACGTACGAACTGAGCGAGTTCCTGGTGGACGTGCTGGGGGTGACGGACGTGGGGGCGTACTACCCGCACACCGTCACCTACCACCCGACCTGTCACGGGCTGCGGACGCTGGGGCTGGGCGACCGGCCCCGGCGGCTGCTGGAGCGGGTGCGCGGGCTGGAGCTGGTGGAGCTGCCGGGCGCGGAGGAGTGCTGCGGTTTCGGCGGGACCTTCGCGGTGAAGAACGCGGCGGTGTCGGCGGCGATGGGGGCGGACAAGGCGCGCGCGGTCGAGGGCACCGGCGCCGCGGCGGTGTGCGCGGTGGACGACTCCTGTCTGACGCACCTCGGCGGCACCCTGGCCCGGCGCGGTTCGGCGGCCCGGACGGTCCACCTCGCCGAGATCCTGGCCGCCACCGAGGACACCGCCGGAGGCGGCACATGACGGGCGACCGTACCCACCTGGGCATGCCCGCCTTCCCCGAGGCCGCCGCCGAGGCCGTCCGGGACACGCGGCTGCGCGGCAATCTGCGGCACGCCACCGGCATCATCCGCGCCAGGCGCGCGCGGGCGGTGGCCGAGCTGGACGACTGGGCGGCGCTGCGGGCGGCCGGCGCCGCGGTCAAGGACCGTACGCTGCGACACCTCGACCACTATCTGGAGCAGTTGGAGGCGGCCGTCACCGCCGCGGGGGGCACCGTCCACTGGGCGGCCGACGCGGCCGAGGCCAACCGGATCGTCACCGCCCTGGTGGCGGCCACCGGTGAGCGGGAGGTCGTCAAGGTCAAGTCGATGGTCACCCAGGAGACCGGCCTCAACGGCGCCCTGGCCGAGGCCGGGATCCGCGTCTGCGAGACGGATCTGGCCGAGCTGATCGTCCAGCTCGGCGACGACCTGCCCTCGCACATCCTGGTCCCGGCCATCCACCGCAACCGGGGCGAGATCCGCGACATCTTCCGCGAGCGGATGGGCGAGTGGGGGCTTCCGGCACCGGAGGACCTGACCGACGAACCGGCCCGGCTGGCCGAGGCCGCCCGGCTGCACCTGCGGGAGAAGTTCCTGCGGGCGAAGGTCGGCGTCTCGGGGGCCAACTTCATGGTCGCCGAGACCGGCACCCTGGTGGTAGTGGAGTCGGAGGGCAACGGGCGGATGTGCCTGACCCTGCCCGAGACGCTGATCTCGGTGGTCGGCATCGAGAAGGTGGTGCCCACCTGGCGGGACCTGGAGATCTTCCTCCAGTTGCTGCCGCGCTCCGCCACCGCGGAGCGGATGAACCCCTACACCTCGATGTGGACCGGCACCGCGGGCACCGGGACGGATCCGGAGACCGCCGACGGCCCGCGCGTCTTCCACCTGGTGCTGCTGGACAACGGCCGCACCGACGCGCTCGCCGACACCGTCGGCCGCCAGGTGCTGCGCTGTATCCGCTGCTCGGCCTGTCTGAACGTGTGCCCGGTCTACGAGCGGGCGGGCGGGCACGCCTACGGCTCGGCCTACCCGGGCCCGATCGGCGCGGTCCTCACCCCGCAGCTGCGGGGCACCGCGACGGAGCTGGACGCCTCGCTGCCGTACGCCTCCTCGCTGTGCGGCGCCTGCTACGAGGTCTGTCCGGTAGCCATCGACATCCCCCGGATCCTGGTGCACCTGCGCGAACGCGTCGCCGAGGGCGGCGAGGTGACGGTGCGCGGGAAGCGGGTGACGGTGCGGCCCGCGCGGGGGCACGCGGCCGAGCGGGCCGCGATGCGCGCCGCCCGCTGGGCCCTCGACCGTCCCCGGGCGCTGCTGGCGGGTCAGCGGCTGGCCTCCCGCACCCGCCGGCTCCATCCGCGGCGGCTGCCGGGGCCGGGCCGGGCCTGGACGGCGAGCCGCGAGCTGCCCGGGGTGCCCGAGGAGTCGTTCCGCGCCTGGTGGCTGCGCACCCGGGACGCCGAGAGCGCAGGGAGCGCCGGGGAAGCCGGGGAAGCCGGGGAAGCCGGGGAAGGGGAGGACGGGCGATGAGCGACCGCGAGGTGGTGCTGGGCCGGATCCGCCGGGCCCTGCGGGACGTACCGCGCTCCGAGGCACCCGAGGACGTACCCGTGGCCCGGGAGTACGCCCGTGCCCATGTCCCGGACGGCACCGGGGGCTCCGGGGCTGCCGGGGACGCCGGAGCACTGACGGACCTGCTGGCGAGGAACCTGGCCGACTACCGCGCCCGGGTGCACCGCACGGACGCCGGCGGGCTGCCCCCGCTGCTGCGCCGGCTGCTGGCGGAGCGCGGCAGCCGCACGGTGCTGGTGCCGTCCGGTCTGCCGCCGTGGTGGCTGACGGCGGCGGATCCCGGCGGACCCGGCGGACCCGGCGGACCTGCCCGCGTCCACGACCGGGCCGGTGCCGCGGCGCGCGAGCTGGACGCGGTGGACAGCGTGGTGACCGGGTGCGCGGTGGCGGTCGCGGAGACCGGGACCGTCGTCCTGGACGGCGGTCCCGGCCAGGGACGCCGCCGTATCACCCTGATCCCGGACCACCACGTCTGCGTGGTCGAGGTGCCCGGCCAGGTGGTGGCGTCCGTACCGCAGGCCCTGGAGCGGCTCGTCCCCACCCGTCCGCTGACCTGGATCTCCGGTCCGTCGGCCACCAGCGACATCGAGCTGGACCGGGTCGAGGGCGTCCACGGGCCGCGCACCCTGGAGGTGGTCCTCCTGGCCGGGTGACCGGCCCCGGCGCCGTCGCCCCACCGGCGGAGCCGGGTTGCTCCGTCGTCGCTCCGCGTCCCTGTCACCGTGCGTGGCCCCTTGTCGCGCACGGCACACGCGGTTAGCTTCCCGGCATGCCCTCCCGCCGTTCCCTCCTCGCCGGCGGTGCGTCCGCCGCGCTGACCGCGCCCCTCCTCTCCTCCGCCGCCCCCGGCGCCCCCGCGGCCGCCGCCGCGCCGGGACGGTCCCGCCGGCACGGTGTCGTCCCCGGCGCCGACGCCGCGGCCGCCCGGGGGTGGTCCGTGCTGCGCGGCCGCCGGATCGGGGTGATCAGCAACCCCACCGGCGTCCTGCGCGACACCACCCACATCGTGGACTCCATGGCCGCGCACGGCTCACTGGAGATCGCCGGGATCTTCGGCCCCGAGCACGGCTTCCGGGGCAGCGCGCAGGCGGGCTCCTCCGAGCCGGAGTCCACCGACCCGCGCACCGGGCTGACGGTGTACGACGCCTACGGTGCGGGCGCGGCGAAGCTGGCCGCGCTGTTCACGGAGGCCGGCGCGGACACGGTCGTCTTCGACATCCAGGACGTCGGCGTCCGCTTCTACACCTACATCTGGACGATGTACGCCGCGATGGCCGCCGCCCGCTCCACCGGTGCCCGCTTCGTGGTGCTGGACCGCCCCAACCCGATCGGGCGACGTGCCGACGGCCCCCTGATGACCCCGGAGTTCACCTCCGGGGTGGGCGCCGGGGTGATCGTCCAGCAGCACGGGATGACGGTGGGCGAGCTGGCCGGCTACTTCAACGGGGAGCTGCTGCCCCGGGAGGGCGGGGGCGCGGTGGAACTGGAGGTCGTACGGCTGCGGGGCTGGGACCCGTACTCCACCGCGCACGAGCACGGCCTGCCGTGGGTACCGCCCTCCCCGAACATGCCGACCCCCGACACCGCCGCCGTCTACGCCGGGACGGGGTACTTCGAGGGCACCAACCTCTCGGAGGGACGCGGCACCACCCGGCCGTTCGAGTTCATCGGCGCGCCGTACCTGGACCACCGCTACGGCGACCGGCTGAACGCCCGGAAACTGCCCGGGGTGCGGTTCCGGGAGGCCTGGTTCACCCCCACCTCCGGCAAGCACACCGGTGTCCTCTGCGCGGGCGTGCAGCTCCACGTCACCGATCCGCGCCGCTACGAGCCGATCCCCACGGCGGTGGCGATGCTGGTGGAGGCCCGCCGCCACGAGGGCTTCGCCTGGCGGCAGGACTCCTGGGACGCCGCGCGCCCGTTCTGGATCGACAAGCTCTCCGGCTCGCCCCGGCTGCGCGAGATGATCGACGCGGGCGAGGACGCCGGAGCCGTGGTGGCCGCCTGGCGGGAGGAGGTCCGCGCCTTCGAGCGGACCCGGCGCGCGTACCTGCTCTACGGCTGAGCACCGCTCCGCCGGACGGCTCCGGGCGGACGGGTCAGCGGCGCGGCCGTGCGCAGCCGGGATCGTCGTCCTTCCGGGCGGCACCGCAGTGGAACACCTCCTCGGGCCGGGTGCCGGTGTCGGCGATGTCCCCGACCCGCATGAGGGAGATCCGCCGGCCGACCGGCTCGCCCCGGTCCTCGGGGAAACGGACGACGCCCGTGGCGCCGGAGAAGGGCCGCACCCGGTTCTGGTACAGCACCTCGGCGTGGACCGCCGCCGGGGTGATGGAGCGCGGGTCCCAGGACTGGCCGTTGACCCGAACGCGCGCGGTCAGCGTCTGGACGGCCCGCAGCAGCAGGGCGGCCGAGTCGTACGCGAGGCCGACGCGCTCGCCCACCGGTTCGTCCCCGTCCCCGCCCCCGCAGCGCGGCGGGTCGAGCACCGCGTCCGGGCCCTCCTCGCTGATCCACCTCAGGAACCGCTCCCCCGCCTCGTCCCTGCCGCCCCGTATCCGGGAGCGCAGGGCGCCGCAGGTGGCGTACGCCGCCTTCGAGACGTAGACCAGCGACAGGCCGCCCGGCGCGCTCCTGCGCAGCGAGGGGTTGGCCATGTAGCGGTTGACCGAGTCGTTGGCCACCAGATGGCGCGGCTGGTCGTCCCCGCAGGAGTTGCCCAGCGCCCGCAGGAAGTCGTCGAACTCGGACCAGCGCCCGGCGAAGAAGAGCATGCCGCCGTAGCCGCACTCCCCGGCCAGGTTGTCGCCGGCCTCGAAGGGCTTGCTGTACTCGATGCCGTTCAGACTTTCGCCCAGCCCGTCCAGGAGGGTCGAGACGTACAGGTCCTCCTCGCGGGAGGAGCGTTCGCCGAAGGTGTGGTAGACGCGGCTCTTCCGGACGCCGAGCTCGTCCCGGGCGTACGCCGCGACGAGCTCGGCCTGGTCCCTGTTGGGCGGGGCGAGCTGGAGGTAGAGCCGGGAGTTGTCGTACATGCCGTCGGCGGAGAGCGTGGGGGCGACCGCGGGCAGCCCCGCCCGGTTGAGCTCCCGCAGCGCCGCCGCCGTGCTCCGGCGGCTCTCGACCAGGCCGACCACGCCCACGACGGGCGCGTCCCCGCCCTCCCGCGCCAGCTCCGCGATCATGTCCACCAGGGTGTCGGCGTGTCTCATCTGGAACCCGGCGTTGGCGACGACGACCCGGACCAGGGGGACGTCATGGGCGTCGGCGGGCTGCTGCATCCCCTCGTACTGGGCGACGGCCAGGCCCTCCAGCTCCTCCCGCTCGGCGGCGTAGGCCTCCTCGTTCTCCTTGGTGGAACGGCCCGTCAGCGACCCCAGGTAGACGAGGGTGACGTAGGGGCGGCGCCGGTCGCTGCGCTCCCACAGCTCGCGCACCTCCCGGTTCTGGTCGAAGATCGTCCGCTGGACTCCCTGCAGCCTCTCCTGGCCCGGTTCGTCGTTGAACCTGAAGGCGGCGCTGTCGCTGTAGCCGATGCACTCGCCGTCCATGCCGCGCACCGAGATCTGCCCGGCGAAGGGCCGGTGGGTGCAGCCCGGCCAGCCCAGTTCCCGTCCCGTCCAGCCGAGGAGCGGGAGAAGGAGCGCCAGGCACACCGCCGCGGCGAACGCCCGGTGGGTGAACCACGGCGGACGGGGCGCCTCGATGCCCCTGGTCCGGCCGGTCCGCTCGGTGGCGTCCGGTCCGGGCAGCCGCACGGGCAGGTACCAGGCCGTGCGCGGCTGCGTCAGCCGCCTGCGGCGCAGCGTCTGGCGCCACCTCCGCCAGTCCTCGCCGCCGTCGGCGAGTTCCTCCAGCAGGACGGTGCGGGAGTCCTCCGGGGCCTGTCCGGCGATCCGGCGGGGCGGCCGGGGCCCGGCGTACACCAGCAGCAGGGGATCCCACTCCCCCGTTTCGACACGTACGTCGTTGACCAGACCGAGCAGCCTCTCGCCCAGATCCTCCCCGTCTCCGCCGTCTCCGCCGCCTCCGCCGCCTCCACCGTCCCCGGTGCCGCCGGTGTCCTCCGTCTCCCGCCGGGCGGGCCCCTGGAGCAGCACCACGGGATGGGCGGTGCGCCGCCATCCCCGGCCGTGGCGGAGCGAGCGGGCGTACGCCTGGCGGAGGTCCTCCAGGAAGGCATGGACCTGCAGCCGGTCGATCTGCTCGGGGTCCGTGTCGTCCCGGGCCTCCGTGGTGAGCCGCTCGGCCAGGGCCAGGAAGGTGCCGGGCGGCTTCGGCTCCGGGTAGCGCTGACGCGCGAACCACCGGTAGGTGCGGCCCGGGCCCGGGATCCGGTCGGAGACCGCGGCCCGGAACAGCACCGCCGGGAGCACCCCGTGGGCCAGGCGCCACAGCAGGTAGGGGACCAGTCCGAGCTGGCCGACGGCGCCGGGATCCCCCTGGCCCGTCCGGGAGGGGCGCCGGCGCTCGTGGAGGCGGCGGACGAGCTCGGCGGGGATCTCGTCCGCCGGGTACCCCGACAGGCGCTGCTCCAGCAGCCACCGCAGCAGCCCCAGGTGCCGGAACCACAGCCGTCCGGCGGCGGAACTCCGCCCCGACAGCGCCGCGCTCATCCTCGTCAGCAGATCACCGACGGTGGCACCGTCGCCCGGCCGGCCGACCCGGATCCGAGCGTGGGGCACCTGGCGCCGCACGGCCGAGGCACCGTTCAGGCCTTCCTCCACCGCGTCGAGCACCGCCTCCCCCCGCGCACCGGTGAGCCACAGGAGCGGCAGCGGGGACTCCGTACGGCGGGGACGCCGCACCAGCAGTGCGATCAGTTCGAGGAACACCCCGGTGCCCCGCGGCAGGACGGCTCCGCGGTCACGCGCCCGGACCGGTGTCTCCGGCCGCGTTCCTGACTGTGCGTCCATGTCTTCCTACCCCCCGTCACCCGGCTGTGCCGTCCCGTTCTAGCGCACGGCCGCGGTCCGGGGGAGGGATTTTCCGGCAGAAAACAGGTTTCTCCGCGGGAAGCCGACCGCGGCGGACCCCGGACGTGTCCGCCGGGCCGCCGCCGCACGGCAGACGTAACGCCGTGTTCTCGCACGAGTCGTCGGTCTGTATCGCGGGGGCGGGAGGGTCTGAGTACGTCACACCCCTCGATTCCGTGTGAACCCGCGAGAAGGAGTCCCCCGTGCTGCGCATCGTCACGCCGCTCACCACCCTGCCCCTGGTGCTTCTCGCCCTGGCCGAACCCGCGGAGGAGGACCGGCCGGAGGCCCCGGCCGGGGTTCTGTCACACCCCGGCCACGGCTGGCGCTACACCCTGGCCGGCGGTGGCCCCGACGACCTGTACACCGTCCAGGTGACCTGTGACCGCGCCGTACCGGATCCGCCGGCCGGCCCGGGTGCGGAGCGGAACGCGGTGCCGGTCACAGTTGGGCGGTGAAGGCCTCGTAGGCCTCCCGCCCGAACAGGACGAAGCGGATCTCCTCGAAGGCCTCCCTCTCGACGTTCCCGATGTCCCCGGAGTCCTCGGCGGCTCCGGCGCCTTTCCCCGCCTCCTCCCGCACCGCGCGCAGCGCGATACGGGCCCCGTCGTCCATCGGCCAGCCGTAGACGCCGGTGGAGATGGCGGGGAAGGCGACGGTACGGGCGCCCAGTTCGCGCGCCACACGCAGCGACTCCCGGTAGCAGGAGGCGAGTTGCTCCGAGCGGTCCTCGGTGGCGGACCAGACCGGTCCCACCGTGTGGATCACCCAGCGCGCGGGCAGCCGTCCGGCCGTGGTGGCCACCGCCCGGCCGGTCGGCAGTCCTCCCGGATAGTGGGAGGCGCGCAGGGCACGGCACTCGGCGAGGATCTCCGGACCTCCCCTGCGGTGGATCGCCCCGTCGACACCTCCGCCGCCCAGCAGTGCGGAGTTGGCGGCGTTCACCACCGCGTCGACGGACTGCTCGGTGATATCTCCCGGGATGAGGTGGATTGTGACCATACAGTCATCCTGCCATCGGGCCGACCCACTCGACGGAGCTTCCCTTCCGCCTCTCCCTGCCTTCCCCCGCCTCCCTCCGGCACTCCCGGCGGGCCCCCTCCCATGGCCGCGGCCCCGTCTCCGGACGGCCGTTTCCCGCCACCGTGCTCACGGCCGCGCCGGAAGCCGCACCGCAAGCCGCGCCGCCCAGACCAGCCCGCCGAGCAGATGACGGCGGAAGGCCGGATCGGAGTAGGACTCGCGGGTGTGGCCCAGGGCGGTGTAGAAGGAGCGGCCCCCGGTGTTCTCGTGGCACCAGGCCAGCGGGTGGTCCTCCCCCATCCCACCGCCCTCGTACGTGCTCTCGTCGGCGGAGAGCAGCACCCGCACCCGGCCGCGCGGACTGGCCCGGAAGTCGTACCACTCGTCGGTGAACGGCCATACGGTGTCCAGGTGCGCGGTGGCCGGGTGATCGCGGTCCTCCACCACCGCGACCCCCGGCTGGAGATCGGGGTGCCGCTCGAAGCGGGCCCCCACCAGTTCCCCGTACCAGGGCCAGTCGTACTCGGTGGTGGTGGCGGCGTGGACGCCGACGAACGCGCCGCCGCCCTCCACGTACGCCCGCAGGGCGGCACGGCTGTCGGAGGTGAGCACCTCACCGCTGGTGGAGAGGAACACCACCGCCCGGCAGCCGTCCGCCAGGGCGGTGGCGAGCTCACCGGGTTCCTCGGTGGCGGTGACGGCGAAGCCGTGCTCGTCACCGAGGGCCCGGAAGGCGTCGGCGCCGTCCGGGATGGAGTCGTGCCGGTAGTCGGTGGTCCGGGTGAAGACGAGGATCCGAGGGGAACTCATGACTCCATGTTCCCCGTTCCGCCCCGGTGGCGGGCGGTCGGCGTGGCCGGGGACACCTCGGGTCTCCGGCCACTACGCTCGGGGACATGCCCGCAGCCCGTTTGAAGGATCTCGTCGTGGACGCCGGTGACCACCAGGCGCTCGCCGACTGGTGGTGCGCCGCGCTGGGATACGAACGCCGCAGGCCGATGGGGCACCCGCCGCCCCCGCCCGAGTGGCCGGTGGCCATCCACCACCCGCAGGACGCCGCTCCGGTGATCTGGTTCCATTCGGTGCCCGAGCCGAAGACCGGCAAGAACCGGGTGCACTTCGACGTCTGGGGCGACACCGAGGAGCTGCTCGCGCTGGGCGCCACCCTGGTGCGGCGGCGCGATCGGGAGATCGAGTGGGACGTCCTGGCCGACCCGGAGGGGAACGAGTTCTGCGTGTTCACCCCGCGCAGGCCGGGCTCCCTCGGACCGGGCGGGAGCGAGGGCCGGTGACGGACGCCACGACGGACGCCGTGACGGGACCGGGGACACGGCTGATCGACACGGTGGCGTGGATCCACCTGCGCGACGGCAGGATCCTGGGCACCCGGACCCGCGGCAAGGAACTCTTCTACATTCCCGGCGGCAAGCGCCACGACGGCGAGAGCGACGTCCAGACCCTGCTGCGGGAGGTCGAGGAGGAACTGACCGTGGCGATCGTCCCCGGCAGCGTCGCCCATGTGGGCACCTACGAGGCGCCGGTCGACCGCCGCACACCGGATGTCGTGGTCAGGATGGCCTGCTACACCGGCGACCACCGCGGCACGCTCGCCGCCAGCAGCGAGATCGAGGAGATCGCCTGGCTGTCCTACGCCGACCGCGGCCGGGTGCCGCCGGTGGACCAGCTGGTCTTCGACGAGCTGCGCGCGGCGGGCGAGCTGTCGTGACCGGGCTGCCGGCCGGGCGACCGGGGCGACCGGCTCAGTAGCGCTCGACCAGGTGCTCCCGGCCGGCGGGCGGCTCGTACGGCTCGGGCCAGAAGTCGGTGACGGTGTCGATCAGCCCGTCGCCGTCCAGGGTGAAGAAGCACAGTCCGGGCACGGTGTCGCCGTCCACGGTGAAGCTCGTCCAGCTCACGCCCCGGCGCTCCTCGGCCACGACGCGCTCCACGGTCACCCGCCAGGCGCCGGGGTACTCGGCGTTGAAACGCACGTAGGCCTCCCGGCCGCGGACCCGTTCGCGGGTCTGGGGCAGCTCGTAGACGACACCGGGCGCCAGCAGGGCTCCGAAGGCGTCCCAGTCCCTGGCCTGCGCCGCGGACCAGTACCGTTCGATCACCGCTCGGGTAGTCCAGTCACCAGTCATGCCGCCGGATTCTGCCCCATGGCACCGACAGCGATGTCCGGGCCGGTGTCCGGACGGCTCAGGCGGAGGCCGGCTCCGTCGCTCCGGGCTCCGGAGCGGCCGGCTCCGGAGCGGCGGGCAGGACGGCGTCACGGCGCAGCAGGGCCGCGTAGCGTCCGTCGCGGGCGAGGAGCTCTTCGTGGGTGCCGCGCTCGGCGATCCGGCCGCCGTCGAGGACGAGGATCTGGTCGGCGTCGCGGATCGTCGACAGCCGGTGGGCGATCGTCAGCGTCGTACGTCCCGAGGACAGGGCGTCGATCGCCCGCTGGACCGCCTGCTCGGTACGGGTGTCCAGGGCACTGGTGGCCTCGTCGAGGATGAGGACGGGCGGATCGCGCAGGATCGTCCGGGCGATGGCCAGCCGCTGCTTCTCACCGCCCGAGAAGCGGTAACCGCGCTCGCCGACGAGGGTGTCGTACCCCTGGGGCAGCGAGGCGATGTGGTCGTGGATCTGGGCGGCGCGCGCCGCAGCCTCCAGCTCGGCGTCCGTGGCACCGGGCCGGGCGAAGCGGAGGTTGTCCGCGACGGAGGCGTGGAAGAGATAGGTCTCCTGGGAGACCACGCCCACCGCCCGGGCCAGGGAGTCGAAGTCCAGGTCCCGTACGTCGATCCCGTCGATGGTGACCCGGCCGGAGGTGACGTCGTACAGCCGGGGCACCAGATAGCTCAGCGTGCTCTTGCCGGAGCCGGTGGGGCCGACGACGGCGAGGCTGCCGCCCGCGGGGACGGTCAGGTCGATGCCGCTGAGGGTGGGGGAGCCGGCGGCCGGATCGTAGGAGAAGGAGACGTCCTCGAAGCGGACCTCGCCGCGTGCCCGGGCCAGCCGTACGGGCCGAGCGGGCTCGGTGATGTCCACCGGCAGGTCCAGGTACTCGAAGATGCGCTGGAAGAGGGCCAGTGAGGTCTGTATCTGCACGCCGGTGTTCAGCAGCGAGACGGTCGGCCGCAGCAGGCCCTGCTGGAGGGTGACGAAGGCGACCAGCGTCCCGATGGAGAAGGCCGGGCCGCCGAGCTGGAGGAGCAGCCCGGCCGTCCAGTACAGCAGCGCCGGGATGGCGGCCATCACGATGCCGATGACCGACATGCGCCAGCGCCCGGCCATGTTGGCGCGGACCTCCAGGTCCGCCAGGCGGTCGGACTCGTCGGCGAAGACCCGGGTCAGGGAGTCGGCGCGGCCCATGGTGCGGCCCAGCAGGATGCCGCTGACCGACAGCGACTCGGTCACCATCGCCGACATCGCGGCCATCTGCCGCTGCCGCCGGGTGGCGATCGTCTTGCGCTCGCGGCCGACCCGGCGGCTGATCCAGACGAACAGCGGCAGCAGCACCAGCGAGACGATCGTCAGCCGCCAGTCCAGCGCCAGCATGGCGACGAGGGTCGCCACCACGCTGGTGAGGTTGGACACCAGGGAGGTCGCGGTGGAGGTGACGGTGGCCTGCATGCCGCCGATGTCGTTGGCGATGCGGGACTGGACCTCGCCGGTGCGGGTGCGGGTGAAGAACGCCAGGGGCATCCGCTGGAGCTTGGCGTAGACGCCGGTGCGCAGATCGTGCATGACACGCTGGCCGACCGTGGTGCTGATCAGCGTCTGGAGGACGTTGAAGACACTGGTCAGCACCGCTGTGGCGATCATGCCGAGGGCGAGCAGGGACAGCAGGCCGGTGCGCTGCTGCGGGATCGCCACGTCGAGGATCTCGCGCAGCAGGAACGGGGAGGCGACCGAGACCAGCGAGGACGCTCCGACGAGCAGGCCGACCACTGCCAGCCGCCCCCGGTAGGGACGGAACAGCCGCAGGATGCGGCTCAGCTGGGCGGGCGGCTGCGGTGCGCCCTTCTCCCGGGGCGGCGGGGTCCAGGCGGGTTCGTCGTGGTGCAACGCACTCCTTCGGCGGTGGAGGGTCGATGAGGGGCGGCCGGTTCACCAGCCTACGGCCGGGAGCGGTGGGCCGGGCGGCCCGGCGGACCGGGCTCTCCCGGCCGTCCGTCACGGCCGCCCGGGCGCACCGGCGGCACCCGCGGGCCGGCCCGGCGGAGGCGACGGAGCGGTGCAGGGGCGGCGCGGGAAGATCGGAGGAGTGCGGTGGGGGCCGGTCGTGCGCGGCCGTGCGCGGCCATGCGGAAAATCCTTTGCCCCGCCGACGGATACCGGAGGAGCCTTGCACGGTTGCCCCGCCGCCGAGACCGCCCCTGGGACGCCATGCAGATTCGCGATCTTCCGTACTCCGATCCCGGTGATCCCGACACCCGGTCCGGACTCCGTCTCATGCTCTGGCTGTACCGCGCGCAGCTCGGCGGCCAGCTCAGATCCCTGGCCTGGGGCACTCTCCACATGACGGCGGTCGCCGCCTTCCCGCTGGCCGTGGGGCTGGCCGTGCAGGCCGCCGCCGACCGCTCCGGGAGAGGGCTCACCACGGCGGGCGCGCTGATGACGGTACTGGGGCTGGCGGTCACGGTCGGCGACACCATGCTGCACCGCACCGCCGTCACCAACTGGGTCACCGCGGCGGCCCGGATACAGCAACTGCTGGTACGGCGGACCGCGGAACTGGGGGCCGCCCTGACCCGGCGGGTGGCGGCCGGGGAGGTCGTCGCCGTCTCCACCGGCGACATCGAGAAGATCGGCTGGTGTGTGGAGAGCGCCTCCCGCTTCGGCGCGGCGCTGCTGGGCACGGTCGGGGTGTGCACGGCCCTGGTGGTGTACGAACCGCTGCTGGGCGGCCTGGTGGCCCTGGGCGTGCTGGTACTGGTACTGGCCGTGCTGCCGTTGCTGCCACCCGCGACCCGGCGCGCCGACGCGCAGCGCGCGAAGGCGGGCCGGGCCACCGAGCTGGCCGCGGACACCGTCGCCGGGCTGCGGGTGCTGCGCGGCATCGGTGGGGAGGAGCTGTTCCTGGCCCGGTACCGGCGGGCCTCGCAGGAGGTGCGGCGGGCGGCGGTGCGCACCGCGCGGATGTGGTCGCTGATCGACGCCGTGCAGGTGGCCCTGTCCGGGCTGCTGCTGATCTCGGTGGTGTGGTTCGGTGCCCGGCTGGTGCTGGACGGCCGGATCGCCGTGGGCGAGCTGGTGGCGGTGTACGGCGCGGTGACCTTCCTGCTCTTCCCGCTGCGGCTGTTCCAGGAGTTCGCCATGGCCTGCTCCTTCGCCCGGCCCTCGGCGAAACGGGCGGCCCGGATCCTGGCACTGCGGCGCCGGTCGGGAACCGGGCACGCCGGGCACGCCGGGCACGCCGGGCACGGAGTCACCGAGGTGCCCCGCGGTGATCTGTACGACCCGGTGAGCGGGCTGCTCGCACCGGACGGACGGCTCACCGCGGTGGTGTGCGGCGACCCGGATTCGGCCGGACGGCTCGCCGAACGGCTGGGCGGGCACGGCACCGCCCGGGACGAGGAGGCGCCGTCGGTGCTGCTGGGCGGGGTACCCCTGGACGAGGTGCCGCCGGCGGCGGCCCGTACCGCCGTACTGGTGCAGGACAAGGATCCGGTACTGCTGTCGGGCACGCTGCGGGAACTGCTCGACGTGCCCTCGCCCGGCTCGGTCACCCCCCGGCGGGCGCTGGAGGCCGCCCAGTGCGGCGATGTGCTCGACGCCCTGGCCCGCGGCGGCACCGGCGGCCCGGACGGGGACCCGATGGAGGCGCGGATCACCGAGCGCGGCAGGTCCCTGTCGGGTGGCCAGCGCCAGCGGCTGGCACTGGCCCGGTCACTGGTCGCCGACCCCGGGGTGCTGGTGCTGGACGAGCCGACCAGCGCGGTGGACTCGCACACCGAGGCCCGGATCGCCGACGCACTGCGGCAGATCCGCGCAGGCCGCACCACGGTGGTGTTCTCCGCCAGCCCGCCGCTGCTGGACCGGGCCGACCGGGTGGTGTTCGTCCGGGGCGGTGCGGTGGCCGCCGTCGGCACCCACCGGGAACTGCTGGCGAACGGAGCGGAGTACCGCGCGGTGGTCACCCGCGACACCGGCGATGTGGCGGGTGGTGGCGGTGGCGGTGGCGGTGGCGGCGATGGCATCGGCGCCGGTGACGGTGACGACAGGGATGACGGCGGTACCGGCGGTGCGGCCGGAGAGGTCCGGCGGCCGCGGGAGCGCGGGCGCGAGCGGATGGAGGAGAGGGCATGATCGGAGTCCCGCCCCCCGAGTACGATCCGGCCGCGCCGGAGTCGGCCACGACCCTGCCGGTCGGCGCCCCGCGGACCGTGCGCGCCTACACCGGTGAGCTGCTGCGGCGGCACCGCGGCGCGTTCGCGGCGCTGGTGGCGGTGAACACGGTGGCGGTGGTGGCCTCCATGGTCGGCCCCCAGCTGCTGGGGCGTGTGGTGGAGGATCTCGCCGCCGGGGCCCGCGAGCTGCACCTGGAACGTACCGTCGTCCTGTTCGCCGTCGCCCTGGCCGTCCAGGCCCTGTTCGTGCGGCAGGTACGGCTGCGCGGGGCCGTGCTGGGCGAGCGCATGCTGGCGGATCTGCGCGAGGACTTCCTCGTCCGCTCGGTGGGGCTGCCGCCGGGCGTGCTGGAGCGGGCCGGGACCGGAGATCTGCTGTCCCGGATCACCACCGACATCGACCGGCTGGCGGGCGCCATGCGGGAGGCGGTGCCGCAGCTGTCCATCGGTGTCGTCTGGGCGGGGCTGCTGCTGGGGGCGCTCACGTTCACCGCGCCGCCGCTGGCGGTGGCCGTGGTGGTCGCCCTGCCGGTGCTGCTGGTGGGCTGCCGCTGGTACTACCGGCGGGCGCCGGGTGCCTACCGCTCCGAGGCGGCGGGCTACGCCGCCGTCGCCGCGGCACTGGCCGAGACCGTGGACGCGGGACGGACCGTGGAGGCCCACCGGCTGGGCACTCGCCGGGTGGCCCTGTCCGAACGCCGTATCCGCGAGTGGACCGCCTGGGAGAGGCGCACTCTGTGGCTGCGGACCGTGATCTTTCCCGTGGTCAACGCGTTCAACGTGCTGATCCTGGGTTTGGTGCTGATGCTCGGCGGTCTCTTCGTGCTGGAGGGCTGGATCTCGGTGGGCGAGCTGACCACCGGTGCGCTGCTCGCCCAGATGCTGGTCGAGCCGATCGGCATGATCCTGCGCTGGTACGACGAGCTCCAGGTGGCCCAGGTCTCCCTCGCCCGGCTGGTCGGGGTACGGGAGATCGACCCGGACACCGGTGACGGCACGGTGGAGCCCGCGGGCCGCGAGGTGCGGGCCGACGAGGTGCGGTTCGGCTACCGGGCCGGCGACGACGTACTGCACGGTGTGTCGCTGGACGTGGCGCCCGGTACCCGGGTCGCGCTGGTCGGTCCGTCGGGCGCGGGCAAGTCGACGCTGGGGCGGCTGCTGGCCGGCGTCTACGCCCCGCGGACGGGCTCGGTCACCCTCGGCGGCGCCGAGCTCGCCCGGATGCCCGCGGAGCGGGTGCGCGAGCATGTGGCGCTGGTCAACCAGGAGCACCATGTCTTCGTCGGTTCGCTGCGCGACAACCTGCGGCTGGCGAGGGCGGACGCCTCCGACACCGAACTGTGGAGCGCGCTGGCGGCGGTGGACGCCGACGGCTGGGCACGTGGTCTGGTGGACGGCCTGGACAGTGAGGTCGGTTCCGGCGGACTGGCGGTCACCCCTGCCCGGGCCCAGCAGATCGCGCTGGCCCGGCTGGTGCTGGCCGATCCGCACACCCTCGTGCTGGACGAGGCGACCTCGCTGCTGGACCCGCGTGCCGCCCGGCGGCTGGAGCGCTCGCTCGCCCGGGTGCTCCGGGGACGCACCGTGGTGGCGATCGCCCACCGGCTGCACACCGCGCACGACGCGGACCTGATCGCGGTGGTGGAGAACGGCAGGATCAGCGAGCTGGGCAGCCACGACGACCTGGTCGCCGCGGACGGCGCCTACGCGGCGCTGTGGCGCTCCTGGCACGGCTGAGCCCGTCCGGGCACCGCCCGGACCACCCGCACCGCCGGCCCCTCCTCGCCGGAGCGCGCCGGCGGCGCGGGGAGGGCCGGACGGGTTCAGCCGGCGAACCCCAGGGCCCACAGCCCGCTCAGCGCGCCGGTCAGCATGAATCCCGGCATCAGGATCTTCAGCTCCACCCAGCTGCCCGCCTTGAAGCGCACCGGCTTGGGCGGGCCCAGCGGATACCAGCGCCTGCTTCCCACGGGGATCGGCCACAGTATCGGGCAGCCGGAGACGGTGATGGAGTCGCCGACGTTGTGGACCAGGGAACCGAGCACGATCGGCAGCCCGAGCCACAGGTACTCCTGTCCGGCTCCGGTGAACAGCCAGTCCGCCCCGTTGCCCGGCCTGTCCAGGACGCCGGCCAGTATCCAGGCGCTGGTCGCACCCAGCAGCCAGACCAGGACATCGCTGGAGACCCGTGCCGCCCGCCACAGCAGCCCCTCGACGGCCAGCACCAGGTGGACGAAGAGAATGCCCAGGACCGCCCAGCGGCCGCCCAGCACCGCCAGCGCCGAGAAGCCCGCCCCCACCGCCACCGCCCACAGCCAGGTGTGGGTGAGGGTGCGGTGGCCGCCCGCCCGGCTGGGGTCCCCGGACTTGCGGGTGGCCTTGTAGACCGCGCACGACAGCCGCTCGATCACCACGCACAGCCATTTGGAGAACGGGCCGAAGGCCCGGGAGATCGTCGCCGACTTGTGGTCGAGGTCGGGGGCCAGCGCCGCGCCCGCGCAGATCAGCGCACCGACCAGCAGCACCGGCCAGGGCATCGGCCGGTCCAGGCTGTACGTCACCGCCCCCACCAGCAGCCATGCCGCCGCTCCCGACAGCGAATGCGCCGGTCCCATCATGTGCGCCCCCCACCCCTCGTGCTCGTTCCACCGCCCTGCCGGCGACACAGCGTAGCGCCGGTGATCTTCGTACCGTCGGCCGGTTCCCCCCGAGGCGGTCGCGGAAGGCAGTATGGAGTGCGTGACCCTTATCGATCAGATGCCGAGCACCGCAGACCCCGACGCTCTCTACGACGCCTTCTCCTCCTGGGCCGAGGGACGGGGCATCACGCTCTATCCCGCCCAGGAGGAGGCACTGATCGAAGTGGTCTCCGGGGCGAACGTCATCCTGTCCACCCCGACGGGCTCCGGCAAGAGCCTGGTCGCGGCCGGAGCGCACTTCGCCGCGCTCGCCCAGGACAAGGTCACCTTCTACACCGCCCCCATCAAGGCGCTGGTGTCGGAGAAGTTCTTCGACCTGTGCAAGATCTTCGGCACCGAGAACGTCGGCATGCTCACCGGTGACGCCTCGGTCAACGCCGACGCGCCCGTGATCTGCTGCACCGCCGAGGTGCTCGCCTCCATCGCGCTGCGGGACGGCCCGGACGCCGACATCGGCCAGGTCGTGATGGACGAGTTCCACTTCTACGCCGAGCCGGACCGGGGCTGGGCCTGGCAGATCCCCCTGCTGGAGCTGGAGCACGCGCAGTTCGTCCTGATGTCGGCGACGCTCGGTGACGTCAGCCGCTTCGAGGAGGATCTGACCCGCCGCACCGGGCGGCCGACCGCCGTGGTGCGCTCCGCCACCCGTCCGGTCCCGCTGAGCTACGAGTACCGCACGACCGGTCTGACCGAGACGCTGACCGAGTTGCTCGAGACCCGCCAGGCACCGGTGTACATCGTGCACTTCACCCAGGCGCAGGCGGTGGAGCGGGCCCAGGCGCTCATGAGCATCAACATGTGCTCGCGCGCGGAGAAGGACGAGATCGCCAAACTGATCGGCAACTTCCGCTTCACCACCCGGTTCGGGCGGAACCTCTCGCGCTACGTCCGGCACGGGATCGGGGTGCACCACGCCGGGATGCTGCCGAAGTACCGGCGGCTGGTGGAGAGACTGGCCCAGGCGGGACTGCTGAAGGTCATCTGCGGCACCGACACCCTCGGTGTGGGCGTCAACGTGCCCATCCGCACGGTGCTGTTCACCGCGCTGGCCAAGTACGACGGCAGCCGGGTGCGCGTGCTGCGGGCCCGGGAGTTCCACCAGATCGCCGGCCGTGCCGGGCGGGCGGGCTTCGACACGGCGGGTCTGGTGGTGGCCCAGGCGCCCGAGCACGTCGTCGAGAACGAGAAGGCCCTGGCCAAGGCCGGTGACGATCCGAAGAAGCGCCGCAAGGTGGTCCGGAAGAAGGCACCGGAGGGCTTCGTCAACTGGAGCGAGAAGACCTTCGAGAAGCTGATCGCCTCCGAGCCGGAGCCGCTCACCTCCCGCTTCAGGGTGACCCACGCGATGCTGCTGTCCGTCATCGCGCGGCCCGGCGACCCCTTCCGGGCGATGCGCAAGCTGCTGGAGGACAACCACGAGGACCGGCGCAGCCAGCTGCGCCACATCCGGCGGGCGATCGCCATCTACCGCTCGCTGCTGGACGGCGGTGTCGTCGAGCAGTTCGATGCCCCGGCCGCCGAAGGAGGGGGAGGGACGGGACGCCGCATCCGGCTGACCGTCGACCTCCAGCAGGACTTCGCGCTCAACCAGCCGCTGTCCACCTTCGCGCTGGCCGCCTTCGAACTGCTGGACCCCGAGTCGCCCTCGTACGCGCTGGACATGGTCTCCGTCGTGGAGTCCACGCTGGACGATCCCCGGCAGATCCTGGCCGCCCAGCAGAACAAGGCCCGGGGGGAGGCCGTGGCGCAGATGAAGGCGGACGGCGTCGAGTACGAGGAGCGCATGGAGCGGCTGGCCGACATCGGCCATCCCAAGCCGCTGGAGGAGCTGCTCTTCCACGCCTACGGCGTCTACCGCAAGAGCCACCCCTGGGTCGGCGACCACCCCCTGTCGCCGAAGTCCGTCGTCCGCGACATGTACGAGCGGGCGATGACCTTCGGCGAGTTCGTCTCGCACTACGAGCTGGCCCGCACCGAGGGCATCGTGCTGCGCTACCTGGCCAGTGCCTACAAGGCACTGGAGCACACCGTGCCGGACGACCTGAAGTCCGAGGACTTCCAGGACATCGTCGCCTGGCTCGGCGAGATGGTCCGCCAGGTCGACTCCAGCCTGCTGGACGAGTGGGAGCAGCTGGCCAATCCCGAGAACGAGACGGCCGAGGAGGCCCAGGACCGCGCCGACCAGGTCAGGCCCGTCACCGCCAACCCCCGCGCCTTCCGCGTCCTGGTGCGCAACGCGATGTTCCGCAGGGTGGAGCTGGCCGCGCTGGACAAGGTCGGGGAGCTGGGCGAACTGGACGGCGACGCCGGCTGGGACGCCGACGCCTGGGCGTCCGCCCTGGACGCGTACTGGGAGGAGTACGACGAGCTGGGCACCGGCCCGGACGCCCGCGGGCCCAGGCTTCTGCAGATCGAGGAGCGTCCCGAGGACGGTCTGTGGAAGGTCCGGCAGACCTTCCACGATCCGGCCGGCGACCGGGACTGGGGTATCTCCGCCGAGGTCGACCTCACGGCCTCCGACGAGGAGGGCCGCGCGGTGATCAAGGTCATCGATGTCGGACGGCTGTGACGGCCGCGCCGGAACACACGAAGGAGCACGGACGATGACCGAGTCCACCCGGCCGGCACCCCCGGCCACCCCGGGCAGTCCGGGCAGTCCGGGCAGTCCGGGCAGTCCGGGCAGTCCGGCCGAGCGTCTGGTGGATCTGCTCGACCTGGAACGGATCGAGGAGAACATCTTCCGCGGGCACAGCCCCCACGAACCGCTGCAGCGCGTCTTCGGCGGCCAGGTCGCCGGACAGGCTCTGGTCGCGGCGGGGCGCACCACCGACGGTGGGCGCCCGGTGCACTCGCTGCACGCGTACTTCCTGCGCCCGGGAGTGCCCGGGGTGCCGATCGTGTACCAGGTCGAGCGGGTGCGCGACGGACGGTCCTTCACCACCCGGCGGGTGGTGGCCGTACAACAGGGTCGGACGATCTTCAATCTGACCGCCTCCTTCCACCGGGACGAACCGGGTTTCGAACATCAGCTGCCGATGCCCCGGGTGCCGGATCCCGAGTCACTGCCGAGGCTGGCCGACGAGATCCGGGAGCACCTCGGGGCGCTGCCCGAGCCGCTGGAGCACATGGCGCACCGCCAGCCGTTCGACATCCGCTATGTGGACCGGCTGCGGTGGACGTCCCGGGAACTGGCGGGTGTGGAGCCGCGCACTGCGGTGTGGATGCGGGCGGTGGGGCCGCTAGGCGACGATCCGCTCGTGCACACCTGCGCGATCACCTATGCCAGCGACATGACGCTGCTCGACGCGGTGCGCCTGCCGATCGAGCCGCTGTGGGGACCGAGGGGCTTCGACATGGCCTCCCTGGACCACGCGATGTGGTTCCACCGCCCGTTCCGCGCCGACGAGTGGTTCCTCTACCAGCAGGAGTCACCCGTCGCGACCGGTGCCCGCGGGCTCGCCCGCGGGCAGCTCTACGACCGCCGGGGCCGGCTGATCGTCTCCGTGATGCAGGAGGGCCTGTTCCGGAAGACGGACGGCTGAGGCCGCTCCGTCCGGCGGCCTGGGCAGAGCCGCGGGGCACACCGACCGTGCCGCGTCCAGGGCCAGTTCCAGCACCAGCCGGTGCCAGAGCGTCTCCTCCTCGTCGCGGGTGGTGAGCAGGCCCCGGACGACCTCGCGGGCGGCGGGCGAGTCCGGCCGGGTGGGCGCCAGATCGGGGCGCAGCCGTGCCAGCCGGAGCCGCTCGGCCGGATCCGGCACGGCCTCCGCCAACACCTCCGGGGGGAGGACCGCGGCGTGGGCGGCGGCGGCCTCCCACGGGCCGTCCGCCGTCCGCAGCACCTGGGCGACACGGCGACTGCGCCAGTGCCTCGGACGCCAGTCCGCTCCTTCGGCCAGCAGGAGCCGCAGCCCTTCCGGCAGGGAGCCGCCGAGCAGCTCCGGCTGCTGCGCGGCTACGTCCCGCAGCTCGTCGGCCCGGTAGAACCAGACCACCCGCCGGTAGCGGTTGAGCGAGAAGCGCACCGGGCCGAAGCACCCCGCGCGGGCCAGCCGGGTGAAGCGTGCCGGGCAGACGCCCAGCAGCCCGGCGCCCTCCCGGGCGCCGACCAGCCGCAGCCGGGCCCGCAGGGTGGCCGGAAATCCCTCCTCGGCCCGCAACCGGGCCAGCTCCGCCACCGGCACCCGGCGGCCGGGCCGCTCCCGCCCCGGCACCGCGGCGGGCACCGTCGCCACCTCCCCGAGCCGGACGGCCAGCTCCAGCTCACGCGGCCGCAGCTCCAGCCCGCGACGCGCCTCCACCAGGGACACGGAGTCCCCCGTGGGCGCGGCGCCCACCGCCGCTCTCACCGACTCCACCGTGTCCGCCCCTGCCGGTCCCATCGACATGGCCGATCCTCTCCGCGGTAATCCGATCACTGTGTGCGACGACCGTAGCCCGCAGTCGACCCGCCGCGCGGAGCCTGTGGAAAACCCGGAGAAACGCCAGGTCGTGCTGTGTCCGGGCGGTGGCCGGCGAGGCCGGCCGGGCACACTCGGCCGGAGACCGGGCAGCGCCCGGAGGCCTCCCGGGGGCGCCCTGCGGCCCGTCGGAAGTCTCCGGAAGGGGGCCTGCGGACGACCGTTCAGCCGCCGTTGCGCATGGCCACGCCCAGATGCTCACCGACCCGGTTCACCAGCAGGGTCATCTCGTACGCGACCAGGCCCATGTCGGCGTCCGCGGCGGCGAGCACGCACAGACAGCTGCCCTCCCCCGCCGCCGTCACGAAAAGCATCCCCTCATCGAACTCGATCATCGTCTGGCACGCCCGGCCCATCCGGAAGCGCTCTCCCGTCCCCCGGGCCAGGCTGTGCAGGCCCGAGGACACGGCGGCGAGATGTTCCGCCTCGCTTCTCTCCAGTCCCTGGCTGGCCCCCGTGACCAGCCCGTCGTTCGAGAGCACCATCGCGTGCCGCACCGCCGACACCCGCTGTGTCAGATCGTCCAGCAGCCAGTCCAGCTCACTGTTCAGCGCCATCCCCGGTTCCCCCTGTCTCATGGTCAATGCCGTGCCAGCCTTACCCACGACGGTCGCCCGGGCAACCACCGATCCGGCCGCGGGAGACAGATCCGGAAAGCCGTGCGACGGCCCCCGGGACGGAAGCGGGCGGAGCGGAGAGGGAGAAGGGCCGTGTCCCGGTGTGTTCCCGGTCTCTCGACGGCGCGCCCACCACCTGGTTAGGGTTCGCGGACAATTGGTCGAAAGGAGGGCGGCGTGGCGGAGAAGGAGAGCGGAAGCGGGAACGGCGTGGACGGCGGGTACGACGACGCGCTGTACGTGCTGACCGCCGTACTGCTCACACCCGCGCAGTTCCCGAGCGTCCTCGGCGACGACTATCCCGAGGCGTGCGCCGCGCTCGGGCTGGAGCCGTACGCCGAGGGCTACGGGCTCGTCCTCGGCCAGGACGGGCAGGGCGCGCGCTGGACGGTGGCCACCGAGGACGTCTCCCTCGTGGCGTGCGCGATCGCCGCCTGGGACTGCGGCATGGAGTACGACCTCTCCCCGGGCGAGCGTACGGTCGCCGCCGTGCTCCCCGGGTGGCCGCTGGCCGTGGCGGTGGCCGCACCGGGTGTCCCCGCCCCCCACGACCCCGGGCCGGAACCGGAGCTGGACGGCGGTCGCGCGCCGCTGTCGCCGCCGGACACCACGGACTGGGGGCCGGCACAGCGGCGGCTGGGCGCGGACGAGGTCGCCCTGCAGTGGGCCCACTGGCGTGCTCGGGTCGACGCGGACGTGACGTTCGTCGAGCCCGGCGAGCAGCCGGACGGCCGGGTGCGTCATGTCCTGGCGGAGGCCCGCGCCTATCTGGACTCGCCGCCGCCCCCCGGCCGCGTCCGCTCGGCCTTCGCCACCGAGCAGGCCCGGACGGTGCGCGCGGACGGGCCCGGCTGGAGCCTGGTGGCACGGACCGACGACATCGCGTTCGTCCTGCTGGACGAGGAACCGGGCGAGATCCTTCCGGTCGGCCGCGGTCCGGAGCTGCCCGGCCTGCTCAAGGCGCTGGACGAGCTGGCCGTCCGCCCGGACGCGGCCGTCTGAGGCGGCCGGGCCGACACGGGCCCGGGCGGGCCGGAAGCCGCACGGCACGGCGCGCCCTCCGCCCGTCCGCCCGGGAGCGCCCGGCACTGCTCAGCGGCCGAGCTCCTTGCGGCTGATCCGGCGCACCCGGCGCCGCTGTGAAGGATCGAGTGTCAGGTAGGCGATCGCCGGAACACCGACCACCACCGCCATCGCGATCAGGAAGCTGCCGGTCAGCCACCACAGAAGCAGACCTGCGGCCACGCCGCCGACCGCGGCCTTTCCCCGGTTGGTCATCTTCCACGCCTCCCTCGTACGGCGGTACGGCCGCCGTGCACTACGGGAACGCTCCGGCGGGCCACCGGGTTCCCTCCGGCCGTAAGCGGCGGGAACTCCGGGCGGGCCCGAGAGGCTGGAGGAGCGGCGCCCGCCACGCCCCGGGGAAGCGGCGGGCGCCCGGGAGACGGCCGTCGCGTCCCGGCCCGGCGCCCCAGGAGGGCGGGGCGGGCGGTACCCGGGCCGCCGGTTCCGTCCCGGGCGCGGCGACACCGGAGGCGCACCCGGGAGGAGAGGGCCGGTGGCGGCCCGTGGGCCGCCACCGGCCGCCGTCCCGGCCGGGCCGTGTCAGGCCGTGTCAGGCGAGCCGCTCCAGCACGGGATAGTAGCCCCCGGACTGGCCTGCCGCCTTCGGGTGGTACGAGTTGGTGATGTTGAGCCAGTCGACGCTGTGCAGCCAGGAGTCACCGGAGCAGATCTCGTGCCCGGTGAACGGTCCGCGCACATCGCCGAAAATGAAGCCGTGATCCGCGGCGCGCTTGGCGATGACATCGCTGAGGTGGTCGGCGGCGGCATTGATGGCGGCGCGCGACCTCTCGCTCAGTCCCACCAGGCAGCTGCCGTCGAGTTCGTAGAAGCGCGGGTAGTTGAGTACGGCGACCTCGGCGTTGGGCGCCTTGGCACGAATGGCGTCGTAGACCGCGTCGAGGCGCCCGGGCAGGGTGTTGGCGATGTACTCGCGGGCCTGGGCGACTCGTGACACGCAGGTGCTCTCGCCACCCAGTACGCAGGCGATCATGGTGTCGGCGAATCCGGCGTCGTTGCCTCCGACGGTGACGCTGACCAGGGAGGTGCCCGAGTTCAGCGGGCCGAGCTGGTTGTTGACGACATCGGTGGTCTTCGCACCGGAGCAGGCGGTGAAGTGGAAGGAGGCGGGCGAGTTGGCGTTCTTCCACAGCACCGGATAGGCGTTGAGGCTGCGCTTGCAGGAGCCGCTGGCACTGTCGTAGCTCCCGGCACCGACCCCCGAGGAGTACGAGTCACCGAGTGCGACGTAGGAGGTGGCGGCTGCCTCCTGGGCGGCGGCGACGCCCGCGCCGCCGAGACCGAGTCCGGCGAGGGCGGCCGCCACCGTGGCAAGGCGGGACAACTTCATGAAACCTCCTGGAGCGGGGAGGACGGGTGGGGGGATCTGCGCCTACTAGGTAGTAGCAGCGCGGAACACTTTGCGGAAGTGTTCATGCCAAAAATGACGCGCCTTCTGGCACGCGTCCCGGCGAGCGCCGTCCCGAGCGACGCCGCTTTTCCTGACGAATGATCACATGGCAGGCCATCCGGGTACAGCGGTCCCACCCGGATGGCCGCCGCCTCTGCTTCGCCCCTCACATTCCCGGCCGACGCCCCGTCAGGTCTGCACCACCGGCTCGTAGCCGTCGGCCTCCAGACCGAACGTCCAGGCGACCCCCTCCCGGGCCGTCCGGACCGACGGCGGCACCCGCAGCCAGTACGTACGGTGGCTGCCGTCCGGCTCCGGAGTGGAGTTGACGACCTCCACGGTCAGCACGGGTTCGTCGTTCTCCAGGTCGATCCGCCACAGCACCCCGGTGGAGTCCCGGTGGACCGGCCGCGCCCCGGACTCGGCGAGATAGCGGTCGTATCCGTAGTGCTCCAGCATCACCCGGCGCAGCTCGGCGTTCTCCTCCGCGCGTATCCGCTCGGGGGTGAGGGTGCCCAGGGAGGTGAGGAAGTCGGCCGGAACGGGCATGCCCTTCCAGGCGTGCAGGGCGAAGCCGTCGGGAAAGACCAGTGCCGGACCGTCACCCCTGTCCAGCCGCCCGGCCTCGTCGCGGTGAAGCTCCAGGGGGCGCTCGGTGACGACGACCACCCGCTCGTAGGGCCACCACCAGCCGGCCGCGCGGGCAACCGCCGCGAGTCCGCCGAGCGGTCCGGCCTCCGCTCCGCCACCGGCGCCGAGGGCGGCCAGCCAGGGTGCGTCGTGCTGGCCGAGCACCGCGTCCAACAGGACCAGCCGTACCGCGGGCTCCTCCGCCGGCGAGCCGGCCGACTCCTCGACGACCCCGGTGCGTATGCGCTCCACGAGGGCCCGCGTGGTCCCCCACAGTGGAGCACCGGTGCGCGCCCAGTGCTCCGCCCAGCCCGCCGGGCCCAGCCGCGCGTGCAGCCGCTCCCGCTCCGCCGCCCACGGCAGGGTGCGCACCTCCCGCCGTACGCTGCGGCCCGCTCCCTCCAACTCCCGTACGGCGGCCACGGCCGCCCGCGGCGAGCCGGCCCACACGATCCGCTCCGGCTCGGCGAGCCCGGCCGCGCGGTACGCCAGCCGCACCCCCTTCTCCGCGGCGGCCCGGTCGGCCCGTCCCGTCTCCGCGGCCGTCCGGCGCCAGCGCTCGGCCCCCGCCGCCACCGGGTCCGCCACCGGGTCCGCCACCATGTGCACAGTCACTGCCTCCGTCACTGCCCTTCCGTCCCTTCCGCGCTCAGTCCGCGACGACCCGGACGGCGCCCGGGACGTACTCCCGCTGCCGCACCACCCGATACCAGCCCCTGGGCAGCGGTATCGCGGCATGCTCCTCGTGCACCACCCGTCCTCCGTCCGGGAGATGGAGCAGTGTCGCCGTGGACGGCCCCGGCTCCCGCACGAGCTTCCCCGGTCCCACCACGGCGTGCGCGTGCCCGGTGACCTCGCCCAGAGCCAGCACCAACCGCCCCCGCGCGTCCCGGGGCAGACCGGGCTGCCCGGCCGCCCGCTCCGACACCGCCTCCTCGGCCACCGGCATGATCAACACATCTCCCTGCCGATACACGGCACTCTCCCTCCGTCTCCCGCGCCGGTCCGTCCGGCGGCGGTGATCGAAGACGCTAGGGCGGGGGTCTGACAGGCGGCGGTCCGACGGCTCGTCAGCAGGGGCCCGGCCGCCCCCGCACAAGCCGTGTCAGTGGGAGTTGATAGAACGTTCCGCACCATCCCCCGAGATCAGGAGAGAGCGCCATGGTCGGTCATCTGAGTGAGTTGCACGGGCTGCCCGTCCACGACTTCGCGCCGGACGCCCCTGCCGGTGACCTGCCCCCAGCCGGCTCCGTGGCCTGGCGCCTGTCCTTCAACCCCTACGTCGACGACGGCCCGAAGGGCGGCTTCGAGGGTCTCTGGCGGATGTTCACGGAGACCGTGGACACCGCGGCGGTCCGCGCTCTGGTCATAGGCCAGTGGGGCGAGGTGTCCGAGTACGGCCCCGACTTCGTCGTCGAAATGCTCACCTCGGACACCGAGCGCTTTCCGTCCCTGGAGGCCGTCTTCATCGGGGACGTGACGTTCGAGGAGGCGGAGATCTCCTGGATCGAGCAGTCCGACGTCACCCCGGTGCTGGAGGCCTACCCGCGACTGCGCGAGTTCGGGGTGCGCGGCGGCACCGGCCTGGTGTTCCGCCCCGTCCGCCACGAGCACCTGCGCACCCTGAGGTTCGAGTCCGGCGGCCTGCCCGGCGGCGTGGTGCGCGGGGTCGCCGCCAGTGACCTGCCCGCCCTGGAGGAACTGGAGCTGTGGCTGGGCGTCACCGACTACGGCGGCGACGCCACGGTGGCGGACCTGGCGCCGATCCTGACCGGCGAGCGCCTGCCCGCACTGCGCAGCCTGGGCCTGACGGACAGCGAGCTCCAGGACGAGATCGCCGCCGCGGTCGCGAGCGCCCCGGTGGTGGCCCGGCTGCACACCCTGGACCTGTCCATGGGCACCCTCACCGACACCGGCGCCGAAGCCCTGCTCAGCGGCCAGCCGCTGACCCACCTGACGAAGCTCGACCTGAGCCACCACTTCCTCAGCGACGCCATGATGGCGCGGATCCGCGAGGAACTGGAAGGCGCCGGAGTGGACGTGGACCTCTCCGACCAGGAGAAGCCCGAGGAGCACAACGGCGAGACCTGGCGCTATGTCGCGGTCTCCGAATAGCCCCCGCCCCCGGAACGGCACGGTGTCCCCCGTGTCCCCGCCTCCGCGGTTCGCCCTCGTCGGCAACCCCGGCAACCGCCGCACGACCCTGTTCACGGCGGCCGTCGCCGACGCCGGGCTGCCCGCGCCCCGGGTGCTGCCCTGGACGGAACTCCTCACCCGTGGTGCGTCGTTCGCCCCGGACGAGACCGTGCGGATCGACTCCCCCGGTGAGGACCCGGCCGTCGAACACCTGCTGCGCGGCGTGGCCGATCCCACCCGGGTGGAGGGCACCGGCCGCTGGTACGCACGGTTCACCGCGGCCGTACGGCAGGTTGCCGGTGCCGCCCGGTCCGCCGGCGCCGCCCTGCTGGACGACCCGGAGGAGCTGGCGGTCCTCTTCGACAAGCGGCTGTGCCACGGGGTGCTGCGCGAGGCCGGTGTGCCGGTGCCGCCCTCCCCCACCTCCGGTCCCGGCGCCGCGCCGGTGACGGGCTGGGCGGACGTGCGCGCGGTGCTGCACGAGCCGGGCATGCACCGGATCTTCGTCAAGCCCGCCCACGCCTCCTCCGCCTCCGGGGTACTGGCCGTGGAGCGGGGCGGCCGCGACCGGTGGCGCGCGGTGA
This sequence comes from Streptomyces carminius, assembly GCF_002794255.1. Lineage (GTDB taxonomy): Bacteria > Actinomycetota > Actinomycetes > Streptomycetales > Streptomycetaceae > Streptomyces > Streptomyces carminius. Next base: position 267,523 of record NZ_PGGW01000011.1, on the reverse strand, counting down.
CCTCCGTGGAGCGGACCGCGGACGGCCGGCTGTTCAACTCCCTGCGGGTGCGGCGCCACACCGACGAGCGGGAGATCGCGGCCGTGGTGGACGCCCTGGCGCCGGACGGTCTGCACATCGAGCGCTGGCTGCCCAAGGCCTCCCAGGACGGCCGGGCGGCCGACCTGCGAGTGGTCGTGGTGGCCGGGGAGGCCACCCACGCCCTGGTGCGCACCAGCCGCTCCCCCATGACGAACCTCCATCTCGGCGGCGTCCGCGGCGATCTGGAGCGGGTCCGCGCCGCGGTACGGGCGGCGGGGGCGTCCTGGACGGAGGCGCTGGAGATCTGCGAGCGGGCCGCGGCCCACTTCCCGGGCACCCTGTGCGTGGGGGTGGACCTGCTCCCGGCGACCGGCTGGCGGCGGTTCGCCGTCGGCGAGGTGAACGCCTTCGGTGACCTGCTGCCGCGGCTGACGGGCCTGCCCGGCAGCAGCGCCGAGGGGCGGGACACCTACGCCGCCCAGGTGGCGGCCGTCGCGCGCGGTGCGGTGCCGGGCGGGCCGGTGCGGCGGAGGGAGCATCGGCATGCCGCGGTCTGACGCCGCCCGGACGGGTCCCGTCCCGCCGGACATGAACCGGATCGTGGGCAGCCACGACCTGCTGCTGGTCACCCTGGACACCCTGCGGTACGACGTGGCCCGGGAACTGGCCGACGAGGGCGCCCTGCCCAACCTGGCGCGGCACCTGCCGGGCGGGTGGTGGGAGATGCGGCACTCTCCCGGCAGCTTCACCTACGCCGCCCACCAGGCGTTCTTCGCCGGATTCCTGCCCACCCCCGCCTCCCCGGGGCCGCATCCGCGGCTGTTCGCGGCGCGCTTCGAGGGCAGTGAGAGCACCGCGGAGGGCACCTGGGTCTTCGACGCGCCGGATCTGGTGACCGGACTGGCCGGCGCCGGGTACCACACCGTGTGCATAGGTGGCGTGGGTTTCTTCAACAAGCGCGGCGCCCTGGGATCGGTACTGCCCGGCCTGTTCACCGAGAGCCACTGGGAGCCGGAGTTCGGGGTGACCTCCCCCGTCTCCTTCGAGGCGCAGGTCGCCCGGGCCGAGGAGGTGGTGGCCGCGCTGCCCGCCGGGCGACGCCTGTTCCTGTTCGTCAACGTCTCGGCGCTGCACCAGCCCAACTGGTTCCATCTGCCGGGTGCCACGGCCGGGTCCGGCGACTCGCGCGCCACCCACGCCGCGGCGCTCCGCTACGTCGACCGGCACATCGGGCGGCTGTTCGCCGCCGCGAGCAGCCGCCGGCCGTGCTTCGCCGTCGTCTGCTCCGACCACGGCACGGCCTACGGCGAGGACGGCCACACCGGTCACCGGATCGGCCACGAGACCGTCTGGACGGTGCCGTACGCCCACTTCATCCTCGACCACTGCGAGAAAACATGAGCACAGCACCGGCGGCCGTGCCCGCCACCACCGGCCCGGACCCGTACCGGAGCCCCTATCAGAGCTATGTGTACGCCTATCCGCACAAGACGGCCTACCGGCCGCTGCCGGAGCGGCCGGCGCTGCGCGAGCTGTGGGCCGAGGAGAGGACCGACGCGCTCTCGCTCTATCTGCACATCCCCTTCTGCGAGGTGCGCTGCGGCTTCTGCAACCTGTTCACCCGCATCGGCGCGCCCGGCGGGCTGACCGGCGCGTATCTGGACGCGCTGGAGCGCCAGTCCGGGCCGGTGCGCGAGGCGCTGGGCGAGGACGCCCGGTTCGCCACCGCGGCCTTCGGCGGTGGCACCCCCACCTTCCTGACCGCCGCCGAGCTGGAGCGGTTGTGCGACATCGCCGAGGAGCGCATGGGCGCGGACCTGCGCGCGGTGCCGCTGTCGGTGGAGGCCTCTCCCGCGACCGCCACCGCCGACCGGCTGGCGGTCCTCGCCGGGCGCGGCACCACCCGGCTGAGTCTGGGCGTGCAGAGCTTCGTCGACGACGAGGCGCGCGCCGCGGTGCGTCCCCAGCGGCGCTCGGACGTCGAGGCCGCCCTCGCCCGTATCCGCGAGGCGGGTTTCCCGGTGCTCAACATCGACCTGATCTACGGCATCGCGGGGCAGACCGCCACCACCTGGCGGCAGTCGCTGGACGCCGCTCTCGCCTGGGAGCCGGAGGAGCTGTACCTCTACCCGCTGTACGTCCGGCCGCTGACGGGTCTGGGCCGCGGCGGCACCCCGCCGGAGTCCGGTCCGGCCCCCGATCCGGAGTGGGACACGCAGCGGCTGACCCTCTACCGCCTGGGCCGCGACCATCTGCTCGCCCACGGCTACGAGCAGGTGTCGATGCGGATGTTCCGCCGCGCCGGGGGGCCCGCCACCGCCTGCGACCACGCCTGCCAGACCGACGGCATGGTGGGCCTGGGCTGCGGCGCCCGCTCCTACACCGCGCGCCTGCACTACTCCTTCGACTACGCCGTGGACATGCGCCGGATACGCGGGATCATCGACGACTACGTCTCCCGGCCCGCACGGGACTTCGCCCACGCGGAGCACGGCCGGTGGATGGACACCGACGGCCCCGACGGCGCCGACGAGGCCCGGCGCAGGCACCTGCTGCAGTCCCTGCTCCAGGCCGAGGGGCTGGAGACGGCCGCCTACACGGCCCGGTTCGGCGCCCCGCCCGGTGAGCACTTCCCCGCCGAGCTGGCCGCGTTCGCCGGGCGGGGCTGGCTGGACACCGGCGCCGCGCCGGAGCGGCTGCGGCTGTCCGCGGAGGGCCTGGCCCACTCCGACGCGGTCGGCCCCGCGCTGTTCTCCCCGGCGGTGCGCGCCGCCATGGCCGGGTACGACCTCAGATGACGGGGGCGGGAGTGGAGCTGACCCTGCTGTACCGCGGGCCGCTGGCCTCGTGCGACTACGACTGCCCGTACTGCCCGTTCGCCAAGCGGCGCGACCCCCCGGAGCGGCTGCGCGCCGACCGGGCGGCGCTGGAGCGCTTCACCGGCTGGGTCGCCGAGCGGCGCGACGACCGGCTGTCGGTGCTGTTCACACCGTGGGGCGAGGGCCTGGTGCGGTCCTGGTACCGGCGCGCGCTGGTCGAGCTGAGCCGGCTGCCGCAGGTGCGCCGGGTGGCCATCCAGACGAACCTGAGCTGCCGCACCGACTGGCTGGCCGGGGCCGACCTGTCCACCCTGGCGCTGTGGTGCACCCACCACCCCGGCCAGACCTCCTACGACCGCTTCCTGGGCAGGTGCCGGGAGCTGGCGGAGCGGGGCGTGCGGTACAGCGTCGGGATCGTCGGCCTGCCCGAGCACCTCGACCGCGCCCGGCGGCTCCGCGCCGACCTGCCCGAGCACGTGTACCTGTGGGTGAACGCCGCCGAGGGGCGCGCCTACCCGGACGAGGAGGCCGACCGCTGGACGGCGGTCGACCCCCTCTTCCCGTACAGCCGGTATCCGCACCGCAGTGCCGGGCTGCCCTGCCGCACCGGCGAGTCGGTGGTCTCCGTGGACGGCGAGGGAACGGTACGGCGCTGCCACTTCGTCCCCGAGCCGCTGGGCAACCTCTACGACGGCTCCTGGCGGGCGGCGCTGCGGCCCAGGACCTGTCCGCTGGCGGTCTGCGACTGCCACATCGGCTATGTGCACCTGGAGTCGCTGCCGCTGTACGACGTCTTCGCGGGCGGTGTGCTGGAGCGGATACCCGCGGCACCGGTACCGGTCCACATCCCGCTGCCGGGCCGGGGCCCGTCCCCGTCCGGAGCCTGACACCGGCCCGGGCCCGGAGCCTGGCGCCGACCCGGGCCCTGGCGCCGGTCCAGGGTTCGGCGTCGGCTCAGGGCTTGACGCCGACCCCGCCGTAGAGCGCGACCCGGCCCGGCTCGGCATCGCGCGGCGGGTCGTCCGGCCGCCACCGCGACAACTGCACCAGCCCGGGGTCGACCAGGTCGAAGCCGTCGAAGAACGGCAGTATCCCGTCCCGGCCGCGCAGGCTCAGCTGGGCGGTGGCGTTCTTGTAGACGTCGGCGCGCCCGTCCACCTCCCACTCGTCGTGGAAGTCGAGGGTGGCATGGGTGAGGACGAGGCAACTGCCGGACGGCAGGGCACCGCTCAGGGCCGCCACCACGCCCGCCGGGTCCTCCGCGTCGCCGACGAAGTGCAGGACCGCGATCAGCAGCAGGGCCACCGGCTGGTCGAAGTCGATCAGTTCGCGGACCGCCGGTGCCTCGAGGATCTCCTCGGGCCTGCGGATGTCGGCCAGAACGAACTCGGCGTTGCCCGAGTTGAGGAGCTTGGCGTCCGCGTGGGCGGCCACGATGGGGTCGTTGTCCACGTACACCACCCGGACGTCCGGGGACACGGACCGGGCCAGCTCATGGGTGTTGGGAGAGGTGGGGATGCCGGTGCCGACGTCGATGATCTGGCGGATGCCGTGCTCCCGCACCACCGTCCGCACCGCCCGTCCGAGGAAGTCACGGTTGGCGCGGGCGCTTATCCGTACGTCCGGGGTCATCGACATCAGCCGCTCGGCGGCCTCGCGGTCGACCTCGTAGTTGTCGCTTCCCCCCAGGTAGTAGTCGTACATGCGGGCGGGGTGCGGTCTGCTGGTGTCGATCTGCTCGGGCGTGAAGCCCCGGTGGAACTGATGGGACTGGTCGGTCATACCGTCCTCCGTCGTGGTTTTCCGGCCCTCTGCACGCGGGCTACGCCGTCTCCCGGGTGAGCAGGAAGTCGGCCTTCCCCGCCTTGGCGCCCTGGATGAACTTCACGATCGCCTGATGGGCGTAGACGAGGGCGGGCCCGTCGGGGTCGGTGGACTGGCGCAGCGCGATCCTGCCGTCCGCCAGTCTCATGACCTCCACACAGCTTCCCCCGTTGCCGCCGCTCCACGGCTTGTGCCAGCCCTCGCTCCCCAGGAGCCCGGCCGGCATGCCGTTGTAGATACGTTTCATCAGCCCTTTCTCTCACAGCTCCTTGCGGAGGCCGTCGAGAACGGCCTCGGTCCGCCGTACCGGCGCGGCTTGCGCGCACATCCGGTCCAGTGCCTCCTGAAAGGCCGACACGTCGTCGCGCTGGTCGAAGTACACGGCACCCACCAGGCTCTCGCTGTAGGCGACATCGGGCAGTTCCGGCAGGGGGAAGCGGAAGATGTGGAAGGGCCCGTACATGGCGGAGTGCGGGCCGGCGGAGAAGGGCATGACCTGCAGCCGCACGTTCGGCATCGAGCACGCCTCGATCAGCCGGGAGACCTGTGCCTGCATGATCTCCCGGCTGCCGATGGGCCTGCGCAGCACGGTCTCGTCCATCACCACCCACAGCAGCGGCGGCTCCGCACGGGTCAGCAGCCGCTGGCGCTCCAGCCGCAGGCCGACACCGCGCTCCACCTCCTCCTCGGCGGCGTGCGGCATGCCCGCCCGCAGCACCGCCCGTACGTAGTCCTCGGTCTGGAGCAGGCCGGGCACGTAGTGCGGCTCGTAGGCGCGGATGACCTGGGACTCGCTCTCCAGGGCGACGAAGGCGCTGAACCACTCGGGCAGCACGTCACGGTAGCGGTGCCACCAGCCGGGCCGGTTCGCCTCCCGGGTGAGGGCGAGGAAGCTGTCGATCTCCGACTGCTCGGTGATCCCGTAGGTGCGCAGCAGCTTCTCGACATAGGGAACCTTCAGGCCGACCTCGGCCCGTTCCATCCGGCGGACGGTGGCATGGGTGACATCGAGCGCCGCAGCGGCCTTCTCGTAGGTGAGCCCCGCCCTGAGACGCAGTTCCCGCAGCCGCTTGCCGAGGACCACCCGCAGCACCGTCGGGGCGCCTCCCGCCCGGGAGTCCACCACTGCCGTCCCCTTCCCGACCGCCCGATCCTCCGAACCACCGCTGTGCCGCCGCAGTCTGTCACGCCGTCGGCTTGCTCCGACAGGGTGGGATGCGCGTTTCTGCAAACAACAGATTGATCCTTGCCAGATGTTGCCGACGCACCCCACACTATGGGCGTGGCTTCCTTTCCCGATGTTCGCCCGTTAGAGGACCGCCGCGGCCCCGTCACCGGGAACCTCGACGGGAGCCTGCGGGACGCGTTCCACCTCCCCGCCATCGGCGCCTCCGTGGCCGAGGCCCGCAGAAGGGTGCGCGCCCGGCTCACCGAGTGGGGCATCGGGGCCATGGTCCGCGACAACGCGCAACTGGTCGTCTCCGAGCTCTTCACCAACGCCGTCCGGCACACCGACAGCGACAAGGTCGACTGCGAGCTGCGGTTCACGGGTCGTCGGCTGCGGCTGGAGGTCACCGACCGGGGCGCCGGGCCCGCCCGGCCCCGGGCCCGGTGCGCGGCCGGCACCGTCGACGCCGAGGGGGAGAGCGGTCGCGGGCTGCTGCTGGTCGGCGCGCTGGTCGAGGAGTGGGGTGTACGGCCGGGCATCGGCAGGGGGCACATGGTCTGGGCGGAGCTGCGCTGCGCGCGGCCCGTCGTGTAGACGCGGGACGGACCGGCCCTGGGCGGGGGAGGCCGGGGGTCCCGCCGCGCGCCCACGGGGGGTGGGCGCGCACCGGGGGCGGTGTTTCCGGCGCCACGGCGCCGGAAACACCGCCCCCCTTGTACTTCTCCCCGTCCTCCGGACCGGGCCACGGAGCCGGGCCACAGATACGCGGTGAGCGCTTCCCCCTGTTCGCGGTCCCGCCCGTGGCGCCCCGGATCCTGTGAGCCGCGGGTGAGCGCGGACGCCCCCCGGCTCGGCCCCGGCGGTTCGCTGTGCGCGGGGCCCACCACGGACAAGCAGGTCCCGCGCGACCTGTTCGACGCCGCGGCCGCCCGGCCCGGACCGCGTCCCCGGCACTCTCCCGGAAATTCCCGGAACTCACCGCCCGCATCGCTCGTTTGCCGCACCAGGAGGTACCCCATGGGCACTGAACCGGTACGCCAGGGGGACGGCGAGGAAGCCCGGGATCCCTGGGACGAGCTCGTCCTCGATGAGGAGTTCATACGCGACGCCCGGGTGAACGAACCCGCGGCGCGCACCCGGATGCTGCGGGCCCGCTGGCAGGGCGAGCCCCCCGAGCCGCAGCCGTGGCGGGCGGACGGGCCCCCGGCCGGCGGGCTCGGGCCCGAGCCCGGAAGGCGCCGCAGGGGGCGGTGGTGGCGGCGCCGCAAGGGGTGAGCCCGCGGAACAGCCCCCGGACACGGCCGTGCGCGCCGTCCCGCACGCGCCGCGCGGGGGCACGGGCGTGTTGCCCGTACCCCCGCGCGCACCGGCCGGGCCGGCGGCACCGGCCGCCGGCCGTACCGGCCGCGTCAGCCGCGGACGCCCAGCAGGTGGTCCATCGCCAGCTGGTCCAGCTTCTCGAAGGCCATGCCGCGCTTCGCCGCCGCGTCCGCGTCGAACGACTCGAACGCGCCGGTGTCGGCCAGCAGGTCGGCGGGGGTCTCCCCCTCGTTCAGGGTGGGCCTGGCCAGCTCGTCCAGCCGCGAGGCGCGCAGCGCCTCCTGGACCTCCGGGTCGGCGCGGAAGGCGAGCGCCTTCTCCTTGAGGATCAGGTAGTTGCGCATGCAGCCGGCGGCCGAGGCCCACACGCCGTCGAAGTCCTCGGTGCGCGGCGGCTTGAAGTCGAAGTGCCGCGAGCCGTCGTAGCCGGCCGACTCCAGCAGGTCCACCAGCCAGAACGCCTGGCGCAGGTCGCCGGCGCCGAAGCGGAAGTCCTGGTCGTACTTGATCCCGGACTGGCCGTTGAGGTCGATGTGGAACAGCTTGCCGTGCCACAGCGCCTGGGCGATGCCGTGCGGGAAGTTCAGCCCGGCCATCTGCTCGTGGCCGACCTCGGGGTTGAGGCCCACCCGGTCGGCGTGCTCCAGCTCGTTGATGAACGCCAGGGCGTGTCCGACAGTCGGCAGCAGGATGTCGCCGCGCGGCTCGTTGGGCTTGGGCTCGATGGCGAAGCGCAGGTCGTAGCCCTGCGAGACGACGTAGTCGCCGAGGAAGTCGAAGGCCTCCTTGAGGCGGTCCAGCGCGACCCGCACGTCCTTGGCGGCACCCGACTCGGCGCCCTCGCGGCCGCCCCAGGCGACGTAGGTGGTGGCGCCCAGCTCCACGGCCAGGTCGATGTTGCGCATGGTCTTGCGCAGCGCGTAGCGGCGCACGTCCCGGTCGTTGGCGGTGAAGGCGCCGTCCTTGAAGACCGGGTGGGTGAAGAGGTTGGTGGTCGCCATCGGCACCTTCATGCCGGTGGCGTCCAGCGCCTGGCGGAAGCGCTTGACGATGCCCTCGCGCTCGGTGTCGGAGGAGCCGAAGGGGATCAGGTCGTCGTCGTGGAAGGTGACGCCGTAGGCGCCCAGCTCGGAGAGCTTCTGGACGGACTCGACCGGGTCGAGGGCGGGGCGGGTGGCGTCGCCGAAGGGGTCGCGCCCCTGCCAGCCGACGGTCCACAGACCGAAGGTGAACTTGTGCTCCGGTGCCGGCTCGTAACTCATGGCATGCCTCTCGGGTATTTCGTCAGGGCCGTTTACAAATTAGTATGCGCCCAGAAGCCGCAGAGAGGAAGAGGCGACATGGCCGCACCCGAAGGTCCGCTCGTTGTCGGTGTGGACAGCTCGACGCAGTCCACGAAAGCGCTGGTCGTCGACGCGGCCACCGGTGAGGTGATCGCGCGCGGCCAGGCACCGCACACCGTGACGCCCGACCACGAGAGCGATCCCGAGCAGTGGTGGGAGGCGCTGTGCGCCGCGCTGGAGCAGTGCGGCCCGGTCGTCCACCAGGCCGCCGCGGTCTCCGTCGGCGGGCAGCAGCACGGCCTGGTGACCCTGGACGGGCAGGGCCGTCCGGTCCGCCCCGCCCTGCTGTGGAACGACGTGCGCTCCGCCCCGCAGCGCGACCGCCTGGTGGCGGAGCTGGGCGGCCCCGAGGTGTGGGCCGAGCGCTTCGGCAGCGTCCCGGCGGCGTCCTTCACCGTCACCAAGTGGGCCTGGCTGCGCGAGATGGAGCCGGAGAACGCCGCGGCCGTCCGCGCGGTACGGCTGCCGCACGACTACCTGACCGGGCGGCTGACCGGCCAGGGCACCACCGACCGCGGCGACGCCTCGGGCACCGGCTGGTGGTCGACGGCCACCGAGTCCTACGACCAGGGGATTCTGGAGCATGTCGGCCTCTCCTCCGACGCCCTGCCCAGGGTACTGGGCCACGGCGAGGCGGCCGGCACCGTACGGCCGCTGGACGGCCTGCCGCTGCCGCAGGGCGCGCTGGTCGCCGCCGGCACCGGCGACAACATGGCCGCCGCGCTGGGGCTGGGTCTGCGCCCGGGCCAGCCGGTGCTGAGCCTGGGCACCTCCGGCACGGTCTACGCCGTGACCACCCGCCGCCCCGCCGACCCCACCGGCACCGTCGCCGGCTTCGCCGACGCCCGTACCGACTGGCTGCCGCTGGCCTGCACCCTGAACTGCACTCTGGCCGTGGACCGCCTCGCGGCCCTGTTCGGCCTGGACCGCGAGGCGGTCGAGCCGGGCGGCGGCGTCACCGTGCTGCCCTTCCTGGACGGCGAGCGCACCCCCAACCTGCCCTACGCCTCCGGCACCCTGACCGGGCTGCGGCACGACACCACCCCCGGCCAGATCCTCCAGGCCACCTACGACGGCGCGGTCTACGCGCTGCTGGCCGCCCTGGACCTGGTGCTGGACGCCGACGCCGCCCCCGACACCCCGATCCTGCTGATCGGCGGCGGCGCCAGGGGCACGGCCTGGCGCGAGACCGTCCGGCGGCTGTCCGGCCGCCCGGTGCAGGTGCCGCGGGCCCAGGAGCTGGTCGCGCTCGGCGCCGCGGCGCAGGCCGCCGCCCTGCTGCTGGGCGAGGACGCGGCCGCGGTGGCCCGGCGCTGGTCCACCGCCGACGGTCCGGCCCACGAGGCGGTGGAGCGCGACGAGGAGGCGCTGGCCCGGCTCGCCGCCGTTCTGGAGGGCGCGGGCCCGCTGCTGCACCGGCACTGACGGCGCCCGTCGCCAACCCGACCCGGCACGGCACGGCACGACCCGGCACGGCACGGCACCGGAGAACTCAAGAAGGAGCAAAGGACCGATGGCAGCCCCCGCGCCCACCACCCAGCAGGAGATGCGGCAGCGGAACCTGGCACGCGTGCTGCACGCGGTGGCCGACGGGGGCCGGCTGTCGCGGGCCGGGGTGGCGGCGCGGATAGGGCTCACCCGCGCCGCCGTCTCCACCCTGGTGGACGAGCTCCTCGGGGCCGGGCTGCTCACGGAACTGGGACCGGGCCGGTCCGGCGCGGTGGGCCGGCCCGGCACCGTGCTGGCCCTCAGCGACCGCGGTCCCTGCGGCGTCGGCGCCGAGATCGGCGTCGACCACCTCGCCGTGTGCGCCGTCGACCTGCGCGGCAGGGTCCGCGTCAAAACGGCGGTGGACGCGGCGAACCGCGACAGCGATCCGGTCCCGGTGCTGCGGCAGCTCGCCGGCCTGGTGCGGGAGACGGCGGAGGAGGTCCGCGGGCTGGGGCTGCGGCCGGCCGGGCTCACCGTGGCCGTGCCGGGCCTGGTCGCCCGCGGCACCACCACCGTCGTACGCGCCCCCAACCTGGGCTGGACGGATCTCGACCTCGCTCCCCTGCTCGGCCCGGCGGTGCCGGGGGCCGGCGCGGTGTGCGCCGTCGACAACGAGGCCAACCTCGGCGCCCTGGCCGAGCTGTGGCTGGGCGGCCACACCCCGGCGCCCGGCGACTTCGTGCATGTCTCGGCGGAGATCGGCATCGGCGCCGCGGTCGTGGTGGACGGCGAGCTGCTGCGCGGTACGCGCGGGTTCGCCGGCGAGCTGGGCCACGTTCCGGTACGCCCGGAGGGCCGCCCGTGCGCCTGCGGCGGGATCGGCTGTCTGGAGCAGTACGCGGGCGAGGAGGCGGTCCTGCGGGCCGCCGGTTTCGACCCGGCGGCCATCGCCGCCCGCCACCCGGGCCCCGGTGCCCGCATCGATCTGCTGCTGGCCCGCGCGGGGGACGGCGACCGGGCGGTGCGCCGGGCACTGCGCGAGGCCGGGACGGCCCTGGGCACCGCGCTGACCGGCGCGGTCAACCTGCTGGACCCCAGCACCGTGGTCCTCGGCGGCGCCCTCGCCCGGCTGGCGCCCTGGCTGCTGCCCGCCCTGGAGAGGGAGCTGGGCCGGCGGCTGGCCGGCCCGCCGCCGGTGACGGTCTCCCGGCTCGGCCCGGAGGGCCCGCTGCGGGGCGCGGCCCACTCGGTGGTGCGGGCGGTCCTGGACGATCCGCTGGCCCACCGCGTCTGACGGGCCGGGGCGCCGGGCCCCGGCGGATCGCGCGGGGCCGGTGTGGGAAAGTCCCCCCATGGCTGAACTGGCGGCGTTCGAGGAGCAGCGCGGACGGCTGTGGGGCATCGCGTACCGGCTGACCGGTTCGGTGATGGACGCCGACGACGCCGTCCAGGAGGCGTGGCTGCGCTGGCAGGCGCTGCCGGACGGGGCGGCGGAGGACCCCCGGGCGTATCTCACGACCGTCGTCAGCCGCATCTGCTACGACCGGCTCGGCTCCGCGCGGGCCCGCCGGGAGACGTATCCGGGGCCCTGGCTCCCCGAGCCGGTCGTCACCGACCCCGGCCCCGAGGAGCGGGCCGCCCTGGACGAGTCGGTGGGGCTCGCCCTGCTCGCGGTCCTGGAGCGGCTCACTCCCGCCGAACGCACGGCGTTCGTCCTGCACGACGTCTTCGCCGTCCCGTTCCCGCAGATCGCCGAGGTGGTGGGGAGAAGTCCGCAGGCGGTACGGCAACTGGCCTCCCGGGCGCGCGGACGGGTCCGGGACCGGGCCCCGCACCGGTCCGCGGACCGCGCCGAGCACCGCCGGGTCGTCGACGCCTTCCTGACGGCCGCGGCCGGCGGTGACCTCGCGGCCCTGGCACGTATTCTCGACCCGGACGTGGTGTGGCACTCCGACGGCGGCGGCCGGGTGACCGCGGCCCGCGTCCCGGTGGTCGGCGCGGAGCGGGTCCTGCTCCTCCTGACAGGGATCGCCAGGCAGTACGACCCGAAGACCGCGAGCCTGCTGCCGCGGGACGTCAACGGCGCACCGGGGCTGGTCTTCGCCGACCGGTCCCGGGGGCTGGTCGGCGTCTTCGCCCTCACCGTGCACGAGGGCCGGATCACCCGTGTCGACCTCGTCGTCAACCCCGACAAGCTGCGGCATGTCGCGCCCCGCTTCCTGCCTTGAACCGGTGTGAGGCACCTCACTGTCACACTCGCCGGGGCCGTGCCGTCCCCCTTGCATGACAGCTACCGACATCAGCAGAAGGAACGGCAGCCGGTACGGCGGGCAGCGGATCGTGGTGCTCGGCGCGGGGTACGCCGGCCTCTCGGCGGCCCTGCGGCTGGCACCGCACCACCGGGTGGTCCTCGTGGCGCCGGGGGGTGACTTCACCGAGCGGGTGCGGCTCCACGAGCTCGCCGCCGGAGGACGCGAGTCCGTCGGCCACCCCCTGTCCCGGCTCCTGGCCGGCACCGGGGTCCGGCATGTCCCCGCCCGTGCCACGGCACTCGACACGGCCACCCGCGAGGTCACCACGGACGGCGGGGACGTCCTCGGCTACGACCGGCTCGTCTACGCGCTCGGCAGCCGCACCCGGACGCCCGGCGGCGCGTCCGGCGACGAGCGGTTCCACACCCCCGAGACGGCCGCCGCGCTCCGCGAGCGGCTGCGCGGCGGACCCGGCGCGCTCACCGTGGTGGGCGGTGGTCTCACCGGCATCGAGACGGCCGCCGAGATCGCGCAGCGCCATCCGGACTGGCGGGTGCGCCTGGTCACCGCCGGGGAGCTGGGCGGCGGGCTCTCCGGCCCCGGGCGCGCCCATGTCCGCGCGGTCCTGACGGCGCTGGGGGTGTCCGTGGCGGAGGGACGGCACCTGTCGTCCGCCGCCGAGGTGGACGCCGACGCCGTCGTCTGGGCGGCCTCGATGGTGCCGAACACACAGCTCGCGGCGGACGCCGGGCTCGCCGTCGAGGAGGACACCGGGCGGCTGAGCGTCGACGCGGCCCTCCGCTCGGTGACGCACCCGGAGATCCTGGTCGCCGGGGACGCCGCCGCCGGGCTGCGCATGTCCTGCGCCACCGCGATGCCCACCGGTGTACGGGCGGCGGAGACCGTCCTCGCGGAGGCCCGCGGCGCACAGCCGCGGCCGCTGCGCTTCCGCTACCTGCTGCAGTGCGTGAGCCTGGGGCGCGAGGACGGGCTGATCCAGTTCGTCCGCCGCGACGACTCCCCCCGCGAGAGGATCGTCACCGGCCGCCGGGCCGCCTGGATCAAGGAGCAGGTGGTGCGCTCCACCGTCGGCCAACTGCGCTTCGCCGCCCGCCGTCCGGGCCTGGCCCGGCGCGTTCTCACGTTCGGCTGAGCCGGGACACCGCACGGCGCGTACCGCCCGGGGAGGGATCGTTCCGGACGGTACGCGCCACCGCGCGGCGGCGGAGATCACCCCGGGCTGCGCGCCACCCGGTGCGTGGGCCACCCTGGAGACCAGCGGCCGGCAGGACGGACCCGAGACGGACCACGGACGGACCCAGGAAAGAGGAGCCACCAGGTGCCCACACTCTTCCCCCAGCTGTACAAGGCGCCGGCCAGGCCCGCGCTCCGCTTCGGCGGCCGCGGTGACTCCGGCGACTCCGGCGGCGAGGCGGACGAGGTGATCGACTACGGCCGGCTGGCCGGTGCCGCCCACTCGCTCGCCCTGCGGATCGCCGGTGCCGGGCGGGTCGCGGTGTGGGCGACGCCCTCCCCGCACACCTGTGTCGGCGTCCTGGCCGCGCTGCTGGCCGGGGTGCCCGCCGTCCCCGTCAACCCGCGGATCGGCGACGGCGAACTGGCCCACATCATCTCCGACAGCACACCCTCGACGGTGCTGGCCGCCCCCGGCGACGACCTGCCCGGGGCACTGGCCGCGCTCCCCCGCGCCGATGTCCCGCTGGAGGCCGGAGAAGCGGGGGAGCCCGGTACGGGGATCCGGTATCCCGCGGACGCCACGGAGCCCGACGAGAACAGCCCCGCCCTGATCGTCTACACCTCCGGCACCACCGGCCCGCCCAAGGGCGTGGTCCTGCCGCGCCGGGCCGTCGCGGTCACCCTGGACGACCTGGCCGACGCCTGGGGGTGGACCGGGGACGACGTACTGGTGCACGCCCTGCCGCTGTTCCACGTGCACGGACTGATCCTGGGCGTGCTGGGGCCGCTGCGGCACGGCGGGACCCTCCACCACCTGGGCCGGTTCTCGCCCGGGGGCGTCACCGCCGCGCTGGAGGCGGGCGGCAGCATGCTGTTCGGGGTGCCGACGATGTACCACCGGCTGGCCGAGTCCCTGGACGGCGGGGACGCCCGGCTGGCCTCGGCCCTGCGCGGCGCCCGGCTGCTGGTCTCCGGCTCGGCCGCGCTGCCCCGGCACGACCACGAACGGATCGGGGCCGCCACCGGGCGGCGCGTCGTCGAGCGCTACGGGATGACCGAGACGCTGATGATCACCAGTGTCCGGCCGGACGGCGCGAGCCGCCCCGGCACGGTGGGCACCCCGCTGCGCAGCGTGGACGTACGGCTGGTCGACGAGCAGGGGGAACGGATCGAGGAGAGCGACGGGGAGACCGTCGGCGAGGTCCAGGTACGCGGGCCGAACCTGTTCACCGAGTACCTGGGCCGTCCGGACGCCACCGCGGACGCCTTCGCGGGCGGCTGGTTCCGCACCGGCGACATGGCGGTCCGGGACGCCGACGGCCACTACCGGATCGTGGGCCGCAAATCGACCGACCTGATCAAGAGCGGCGGCTACAAGATCGGCGCCGGGGAGATCGAGGACTGCCTGCTGGCACACCCCGCGGTGGCCGAGGCCGCCGTCACCGGCGAGCCCGATCCGGACCTGGGCGAGCGGATCGTGGCCTGGGTCGTCCCGGCGGCGGACGGGTCGCGGCCCACCGCCGAGGAGCTGGCCGGGTACGTCGCCGAGCGGCTCGCCCCGCACAAGCGGCCCCGGACCGTGCGGTTCCTGGCGGCCCTGCCCCGCAACGACATGGGCAAGGTGATGAAGCGGGAGCTGTCCCATGGCTGACCGGCTCCCAGTCCGCGCGGTGCTCGACGCGCTGGCCGGCGACTTCACCGAACTTCCCGCCGGCGGCGGTGCGGACGGCGCGGACGGCACCGCCGACGGTCCGCTCGACTGGCCGGGCTACGGCGCGGCCCGCGCCCGGGCCCGCGCGCTGACCGGCGAGGGAGAGTCGGTGCTGTGCGGCACCGGCACGGTGGACGGCACCCCGGCGGTGCTGATCGCCTTCGAGTTCGCCTTCCTCGGCGGCTCCCTCGGGCGGCGCGCCGGCGACCGGATCGAGACCGCCCACCGGTGCGCCCGCGAGCGGCGGCTGCCGGTGGTGTCGCTGATCGCCACCGGCGGCAGCCGGATGCAGGAGGGCATGGTGGCCCTGACCCAGCTCCAGCGCGTGGCCCGGCAGTCCGCCCTGACCCGTGCGGCGGGCCTGCCGCAGCTCGCCGTGGCCCGCGATCCGACGACCGGCGGCGGCTGGGCGACACTGGGCGCGGGCTCGGACGTGGTGCTGGCGCTGCCGGGAGCGCAGCTCGCCTTCGCGGGCTCCCGGGTGCGGCCCCCGGACGCCGACCCGGCCGCGTACGGCGCCGGGGAGAAGCTGGCGGCCGGACAGGTGGACCGGATCGTGCCGCCCGGCGAGCTGCGGGGCGTTCTGGGCCGCTGGCTGTCCCTGCTCGCCCCGCCGGGAGCCCCGCCGGGCACCTCCCCGGCCACCGGTCCGCAGACCGCACCGGCCGAGCCGCCGCGCGCGCTCGGTACCCCGGGGGGCACGGCGGAGCCGCCTCAGTCCGGCTGGGCGGCGGTGGAGCGGGCCCGCTCGCCGTACCGGCCGCGCGCCGACGCCTATCTGGAGGCGTACTTCGAGTTCCGCGAGGAGCTCTCCGGCGACCGCTGCGGCGGCACCGACCCGGGGACGCGCTGCGGTTTCGGACGGCGGCGGGACGGCCGTACGGTCGCCTACGCCGCCCAGTGCGGCACGCCGACGACGCCCGCGGGCTTCCGCACCGCCGCCCGGCTGATCCGGCTGGCCGACCGGCTCGGCATCCCGGTGCTCACCCTGGTGGACACCCCGGGCGCGGCCAACGACGCGGCGGCCGAACGCTCCGGCGCGGGCCCGGCCGTCGCGGAGGCCTTCGCGGCCCTCGCCGAGGCCCGGGTACCGGTGACGACCCTGGTGATCGGGGAGGGCGGTTCGGGCGGCGCCCTGGCGCTGGCGGCACCGGGGAACACCTGGATCACCCCGGACGGCTACTTCTCCGTCATCGCGCCGGAGTCGGCGGCTGCCATCCTCAAACGCGGCCCGGACCAGGTGCGCGCCACCGCCGACGCGCTGCGGCTGCGCCCGCAGGACCTGGTGGAGCTGGGCGTCGTCCGCGGCGTCGTGGGGCCGTGACGGACCGGCCCGCGGGCCCGGACCGGTCAGCGGCCGGGTCGTGACGGCCCGGTCCCGGCGCCGGGGGCCGGGACCGCCAGCCGGGCCAGCCGGGCCAGCCGGCGGTAGGAGTCCAGCCGCCGGCCGTGGTCGTGGGCGCTGAGGGTGAGCAGCAGCTCGTCGGCACCGGTGCGTTCCACCAGACCGGTGAGCGCCGCCGCCACCTCCTCCTCCGTCCCGTGGACCTGCGCGGAACGGGCCTCGGTCAGCAGGGTGCGCTCGCGTCCGGTCATCTCCCGGGCCGCCACCTCCCCGGGCGGTTCGAGCGGCGGGAAGACACCCCGGATCCGGGAGACCACCGTCGCCCACGCCTCGGACAACTGGGTCAGCGCCGCCTCCTCGGCGGTGGCGCCGACCGCCGCGTTCACCGAGACGATCACCCGGGGTTCCGGGGACGTTCCCGGGAGGGCGGAGGGCCGGAAGGCCGCGCGGTAGCCGTCGATCGCGCGCAGCATCCGCTCCTCGCCGCGGACCTGGGCGATCACCAGCGGCAGCCCGTGCTCGGCGGCGAGCGCCGCGCCCGCTCCGGTGGCCAGCAGGAACACCGGCACCCGCAGCCCCTCGGCGGGCACCGCGGTCACCCCCCGGGAGTGACCGCCGGAGAACCACCCCAGCAGTTCGGCCAGATCGGCGCCGAACCGCTCGGCGGCGTCCTTCTCCGCTCCCAGAGCCCGGCGGACGGCACCGGTGAAGCCGACCGAGCGGCCCAGACCCATGTCGATCCGGCCCGGGAAGAGCGAGGCCAGCACCCCGAACTGCTCGGCGACCACCAGCGGCCGGTGGTTGGGCAGCATCACCCCGCCGGTGCCGACCCGGATACGGGTGGTGGCCGAGGCGACGGCCGCGGCCAGCACCGTCGGCGCGGAACCGGCCACCCCGGGCACCCCGTGGTGCTCGGCGACCCAGAAGCGGTGGTAGCCCAGCGCCTCGATCTCCCGGGCGAAGCGCACGGTGGCGCGCAGCGCCCCGTCCGCCCCCTCGCCCCGCCGGATCAGGGAGCGGTCGAGGACGGAGAGCCGGACGGTGCTCAGGGGATCGGCGACCATGCACCGTTCAACACCGCGGGACGTACGGGATTCCCGGGGTCCCGTACGGGGCCGTCAGCGCCGCCCGGATACCGCCGCCCGGCCCCCCGGGGCCTCCCGGCTCCTCCGGCTCCCCCGACCCCCTGGCCCCCGGCCCCCGGCCCCCAGCGGTCCGGCGTCGTGGACCAGCAAAGTGATCCGGACCCGGCTGTTCGGACCGAGCCCGGTGAGGATCCGCGAGACGTGCGTCTTCACCGTGGGGGCGGCCAGACGGAGCACGGCGGCGATCTCGGCGTTGGAGCGGCCCCGCCCGCGCCCGGCGCCGTCCGGCCGGATACCGAAGTCGCCCGGCCGCACACTCCGGTCGGTCGTCCGCGGCCGGGCGGCGTCCCTGGTCTGCGGGCATGCGGAAGCTCCTGGATCTCCCGGCCTTCCCACTGACCGCCCAGGGCATCGGCGGGATCGCGGTGGTCGGGGTCGCGGAGCGGCTCGAGGTCCGAAGCCCGGGGCCCGGGTCCCGCCTGCGGCTCCCCCGCCCCGGACCTCCGCGGGCGTCCGGTCAGGGGGCCGGCGTCCCGGCGTCGAGGACGGGGATCAACTGCTCCTCCTCGTACGCCAGATGGCCCTCCAGCTCGGCCGTGAGCCGCTCGACCTCGGCGAGCGTACGGGCGCGGTCCGCGCCGTCGGCGGAGACGGCCTCGCGCAGCTCCGCCACCAGGGCCGCGATGTTCCGGTGCTCCTCGTGCAGCCGCTCCACGACCGGGGCGAGTTCGGGGCGCTGCCCGGCGAGGGCCGGGAACATCCCGGTGTCCTCCATGGTGTGGTGGTGCTGCAGTCCTCCGCAGAAGGTCAGGCAGTTGACCTTCAGCTGGGCGCCCAGCCCGGGGCCCGACGCGGCGACCTCCGCACGGATCAGGGCGAGTTCGCGCCGGAACGCGTCGTGTACGAGCTTCAGCGCCTCCCCCATCGACGCCGTGCCCAGGTCCGGGGGCCCCGGGATCTCCCGGAGGGCGACCACCGGGAGGACTCGCTCCGTCCGGGCCTGGTACTCGGCCCAGCCGGGGTCGGCCTCGGCGGCCCGGGCGAAGAGGCGGTCGCGTTCGGCACCGGTCAGGACGGTGGCCTCCGCCGCGTAGGTGAAGACGCCGTCCTCGACGGTGACCCGCGGTTCGGCCACCAGGTTGCGGTACCAGTCCGGATGGCGGGGTGCTCCCCCGGCCGAGCCGATGACCAGGATGCGGTCGCCGTCCGGGAGACAACCGACCGGGGTGGTGTGGGGGGTGCCGGAGCGGACCCCGGTGGTCGTCAGGAGGATCAGCCGGGCGCCTTCGAAAGGTCCTCCGACCCGTCCGTTGTTGGCACGGAATTCCTCGATGACCTGCTGGTTGAAATCGTTCGGCATTCTCTGCTCTCTGCTCGGGAAAAAGCCCGTGAAATGTCCGCGGGCATGGCGGACCCACGCCTCGGCGCTTTCGCCCGGGCGTGTCGGTGGCGGGAGGCGTGCCGGAATTCACCCGGTCCGCGGCTCACTCGCCGGACCGGCGCTCGTACGGCCGGCGGCAGGGAACGGCGAGGGCCGCGGCGGATCGCCGGGCACGCGGGAACAGCGCGCGAACGCGCTGTGGAAGAAAGGGGATCGAGGTGTGCGGGGGCGGGCCTCTCGCCCGCCTCGGCCTCATGTCGAGGCCGGGCGCCCCGCTCGTGTGTGGCCCATGGCCGACCCGGCAGTCACGACGTGCAGCCTAGCGGCGGGGATTTCCCACCGCAATGCCGTTCGCCGTCGCCGCGGAGAACCTCCGGAGGCGCCTCTTGGTCCTTTCCGGTGAAAGGACGGAGAGGCGCGGGAAAGGACGCGGAGAGCTGGAGGCCCGGGCACCGGATGCGCGCGTCACACCGGGCGAGGAGATGTGCCCGCCTCCCTCGGTGGACGAGCCCGGCGGGCAGCCGTGAGCGGCCGGGGCGGCGCGTACGGCGGGCCCGGGGAACGCCGTTCACATCGCTCTCCGGTCACCGGGTGATCACGGATCGGCTCGGAGGGGCGCTCCCTCCATCATCGCAACGGTCTGGACCTTGACAGATGCTTGGTATACACCAAGCCTGTGGACGTCTCACCCCGTCGTATCCGCACCACCCCCCGGGGGCCCGCCATGCCCGTCCGCCAGCGCCTTGCCACGCTCCTCACCGCCCTGGCCGTCCTGCTGCCCGTCGGCGGCTGCGGCACCCTGCCGGGCTCCGGCGACCCGAACCGGACCCTGCGGGTCTGGCTGATGCGGGGCAGCCTCTCCGAGGGCCTCACCGCGGCCGTCGTGCGGGACTACGAGCGGAGCAACCCCGAAGTGGAGGTGGAGGTCGCCGTCCAGGACTGGTCCGGCATCGGTGACAAGGTCGCCGACGCCCTGGCCTCGGACGACCCGCCGGACGTGATCGAGGTGGGGAACACCCAGGTGGCCCGGTACGTGGCCGCGGGCGGCGTCCGGAACCTCACCAACTGGGTGTACGACCTCGGCGGCGACTACTGGATCCCCGGTCTGAAGGAGCCGGGGAAGATCGGCGGCTTCCAGTACGGCGTCCCCTTCTACGCCGCCAACCGCGTCGTCATCTACCGCAGGGACCTCTTCGAGCAGGCCGGGATCACCGAGCCGCCCGCCGACCGCGAGGAGTGGATCGAGGCCACCGACCGGCTCGACCGGCCCGGGCAGCAGGGCATCTACCTCCCCGGCCGGAACTGGTACGTCCTGGCGGGCTTCGTCTGGGACGAGGGCGGCGATCTCGCCGTCGAGCGCAGCGGCCGGTGGTCGGGCACCCTCCACACCCCCGAGGCGCTGCGCGGCATGGAGTTCTACCGCGAACTCCACTCCCACGGCGCCGGCCCCGCCGACGCCGACGAGGCCGAGCCCGACCAGCGCGAGGTCTTCGCGGCGGGCGAGGTGGCCCAGATCATCGACGTGCCCGGCGCCGCGGAGCTGATCACCGAGACCAACCCTGGGCTGACGGGCAGGCTCGGCTTCTTCCCCGTACCCGGCAAGCGCGAGGGCGAGCCGGGGGCGGTGTTCACCGGCGGCTCGGTGCTGATCGTCCCCGAGCGGACGGACGACTGGGACCCGGCCTACGCCTTCGTCAAACTGCTGACCGGCGAGAAGTGGCAGCGGAAGCTGGCCCGGACGATGAGCGTGGTGCCCAACAGCACCGAACTGGTCGGCGAACTGCGCGGCGACCCCGGTACGGCGGCGATGGCCGAGGGCTCGCGGAACGGCCACGCCACCCCCAACTCGCCCCGGTGGGGCGAGCTGGAGGCGGACAACCCGGTCAAGGACTACCAGACGGCCGTGCTGCGCGGCGCCGATCCGGCCACCGCGGCGCGCGAGACCTCCGAGGAGATCACCGAGATCCTCGCCGGCCGCCGCGGCCGCGGCGACTGACACCACGCCCGGGGAGGAGCGCCCCGCCGGCCGGAGCGCCCGGCGGACCGGCTCATCCGTCCGCCGCCAGACCGCGTCCGCGCAGCCACAGCAACTGCTCGTACGGCTGCGAGGCACGGCCCCCGCCGTGGTCGGCGAAGTGCCACACCCGGATGTCCTTCTGCGCGCCCGCGTAGCGGTGGTAGGCCGCGAAGACCGTCGAGGGCGGGCAGATCGGGTCCATCAGACCGACGCTGAACAGCGCGGGAGCGGTGGCGCGGGGCGCGAAGTGCAGTCCGTCGAAGTAGTTCAGGACGGCGAAGACGGCGTCGGGGTCGGTGCGCCGGTGGACCCCCAGGTAGTGGGCGATCTCCGGGTACGGACCGGTCGTGGCCAGTTCCGCGCCGCGCCGGAAGTGGCACAGGAACGGCACGTCCACCAGGGCCGCCGCCACCTTCTCCGGGGCCAGCGCGGCCACCGCCAGGGCCAGTCCGCCGCCCTGGCTGGCACCGGCGGCCACCACCCGGTCCGGATCCACCGCCGGGTGCCCGCGCATCGCGTCCACCGCGCGCACGCAGTCGGTCATCAGCCGCCGGTAGTAGTGGTTCGCGGGGTCGTCCAGACCGCGGGTCATGAAGCCGCCCACGTACTGCGGGCTGGTCTCCTGGTGCGGATCGGGGGTGTCGTGGCCCTGGCCCCGGCTGTCGACGACGAGGGTGGCGTATCCGGCCGCGCTCCACAGCAGGTGCTCGATGTACAGGCCGCGGCCGCCGCTGTAGCCGATGTAGTTGACCACCACGGGCAGCGGGCCGCGGGCGCCGCGCGGCAGGATCAGCCAGGCCGCGACGGGCTGGCCGGCCCAGCCGGGGAAGCGCGCGTCGTACACCTCCACACCGGTCAGCGGGGCGTCGGCGATCCGCCGGTACTCCGCCGGGCCGGACTCCGCCGCCCGGGCCGCCGCCAGGGTCTTGGCCCAGAAGTCGTCGAAGTCCTCCGGCTCGGCCACCTCGGGCCGGTAGGCGCGCAGTTGGTCCAGCGGCAGGTCGGTCAGCGGCATGTGTGCGTCCCCTCGTCGCGGCAAGCGCTTCCCGGAAAGCTACGGTCCGCTTCCCGCCCCGGTCAACGACGCCCCGGCGGAGGCGGGGCGGGACGGATCTGACGGCCCGGTGACGTCCGGCCGCTCCGGGGCACCGGCGGCCGCGTACCGGCCTAGCGTGAGGCGGGTGAGCACTCCGCCACTACGCCCGCCCCGGCCTCCCCGTACGGCTCCCCGCCCGAAGACCCGCGGGCGGCCCCGCCGCGCACCGCGCCCGGAGCCACGCCCGGAGCCGCGCCGGGAGTCCCGCCGGGTCCGGTACGACCTGTACGCCGCGGGCGCCGCCTGCGCGCTGTTCGCCCTGGCCGCGCTCGTCGGCTGGTCCGCGTACGACCCCCGCGAGACGCTGCGGGTGCCCTGGCCACCGCTGCTCGCGCGGTGGCTGCCGCACGCCGGTCCGGGCACCCCCGCCGCCCTCGTCCTGGCCGCCCTGACCGTCGCGTACGGCCCCGTCCTGGCCCGGCGGCTGCGCTGGCGGCCGCTGCTGGCGGCGTCCTGGGCGGCCGCGCTGGCCTGGACGTGGTCGCTGGCGCTGGTCGACGGCTGGCGGCGGGGGGCCGCCGGGCAACTGACCTCGAAGCACGAGTACCTGCGGTCGGTCGGCGAGGTCCACGGCCTCGGGGAGTTCCTGAGCACCTTCACCGACCGCATCCTGCTCCAGTCCCCCGGCAACTGGCCGGCCCATGTCGCCGGGCATCCGCCGGGCGCGGTGCTGACCTTCGCCGGGCTGGACCGGATCGGGCTGGCGGGCGGCGGCTGGGCGGCGGCCTGGTGCGTGACCACCGGCACCTCCGCGGTGGTGGCGGTGCTGGTGGCGCTGCGGGCGCTGGGCGCCGAGCGGGCCGCGCGGCGGGCGGCGCCCTTCCTCGTCCTGTCCCCGGCCGCGGTGTGGGTCGGCGTCTCGGCGGACGGCTACTTCGCCGCCGTCGCCGCCTGGGGTCTGGCCCTGCTGGCCCTGTCCGCCACCGGCGCGGTGCGCGCGCCGCGCGCCGCCGCGCTGGGCGCGGGCCTCCTCCTGGGCTGGGCGCTGTACCTGTCCTACGGGCTGGTGCTGCTGGCGCCGCTCGCGGCGGCGGTGCTGGTGGCGGCCCGTACCGCGCGGCCGGTGCCGTACGTGCTGCTGGGGATCGCGCCGTGGGCGGTGGCGTTCACCGCGGGCGGCTTCTGGTGGTACGCGGGCTACACCACGCTGGTCGAGCGCTACCACCAGGGCGCGGGCGGGGTGCGGCCGTACGCGTACTATGTGTGGGCCAACCTCGCCGCGCAGGTCGCCGTGGTGGGACCGGCCACGGCCGCCGGGCTGCGGCGGGCGGCGGCACTCGGGCGCGGTGGCGCCGCCCGGGTCGCCGGGGCCGGTGTGCCGGTGGCGCCGGCGGTGCTGCTGGCGGGCGCGCTGTGCGCCGTGCTGGCGGCGGACCTGTCGGGGATGAGCAAGGCCGAGACCGAGCGCATCTGGCTGCCGTTCACGCTGTGGCTGCTCCCGGCCGCCGCGCTGCTGCCGGCCCGGCACCACCGCCGGTGGCTGGCCGCGCAGGCGGCCGTGGCGCTGGCCGTCAACCATCTGCTGATCACCGGGTGGTGAGGAACGTGCCCGCCGGATCCCCCCGCGTCCCGTCGTGGTGGCCGCGCTTCCGCGGCGCCCTGCACGATCCGCGCACCGCGACCGTCCTGGGCCGGTGGCTGGGCGCGGCGGTCCTGGTGTGCTTCGGCACCGGCCTGGTCAGCCATGTGCTCCAGGAGCCGCCCACCTGGGCGGCCCCGCGGCTGCCGTCCCGCCCGGTGTGGGGCTACCGCCTCACCCAGGGACTGCACGTGGCGACGGGCCTCGCCGCGGTCCCGCTGCTGCTGGCCAAGCTGTGGGCGGTCTATCCGCGGCTGTTCGCCCGGCCCGTGGCCCGCTCGCCGCTGCACGCCCTGGAGCGGCTGTCGGTGGGGCTGCTGGTGGGCGCGGCGCTGCTGGAGGTGTTCCTCGGGCTGCTGAACACCGTGCAGTGGTACGTCTGGCCGTTCTCGTTCCGGCGGGTGCACTGGGCGCTGGCCTGGGTGCTGGCGGGCTCCCTGCTGCTGCATCTGGCCGTCAGGGCGCCGGTGATCGCCGCGCACTGGCGGCGCCGCTCGGCGGGCACCCGGGCGCTGCCCGCCGCCGACGCCCCCGACCGCCGGTCGCTGCTGCTGGGCGTGGGCGCGGCGGCCGGCGCGGTGACGGCGGTGACGGCGGGCCAGACCCTCGCCCCGCTGCGGCCGCTGCTGCTGCTCGCCCCGCGCCATCCCGGGCACGGCCCGCAGGGCCTGCCGGTCAACCGTACGGCCGCCGCCGCGGGCGTCACCGGCGAGGCGCTGCGCGACTGGCGGCTGGTCGTCGACGGGCCCCGGCCGTACGCGCTGACCCTGGACGGGCTCGCGGAGCTGGAGCAGCACGAGGAGCGGCTGCCGATCGCCTGCGTGGAGGGCTGGAGCGCGTCGGCCCGCTGGGGCGGGGTGCGGGTCCGTGACCTGCTGCGGCGGGCCGGGGCGCCGGACGGCAGCCGGGTGCGGGTGGTCTCGCTCCAGCGCCGGGGCGCCTTCGCCGTGACGGAGCTGGGCCCCTCCTACGCCCGTGACCCGCTGACGCTGCTGGCGCTGCGGATCGACGGCGAGGCGCTGCACCCCGACCACGGCCATCCGGCGCGGATCATCGCCCCCAACCGGCCGGGAGTGCTCCAGACCAAGTGGGTCACCCGGCTGGAGGTGCTGTGATGTGGACGGTACGGACGCTGCTGGGCATCGCGGGCGGAGGGCTGCTGGCGGCCGGCGTCTGGCTGCTGCTGACCGGCACCCGCGCGGGCACCCCGGCGGCGGTGGTGGTGTGGCTGGCGGGTGCGGTCGCGGTGCACGACCTGCTGCTGGTCCCGCTGGTGCTGGCGGCCGGACGGGTGCTGCGGCGGGCGCCCGCCCGGCCGGTGTGGCGGGGCGGGCTGGTGGTGGCCGGGTGCCTGACACTGGTGGCGCTGCCGGTACTGCTGCGGCCCGGCCCCCGCCACCCGTCGCTGCTGCCGCTGGACTATCCGCGTTCCTGGCTGCTGGCGGTGTCGGTGACGGCGCTGGTGACGGCCGCGGTGGCGGCCGGTGCCCCCGTGGTGCGCGGGGTGTCGGCACGGCTGTCGGCGCGTTCGGCCCGGCCGGCGCGTTCGGCCGGGCCGCGCAGGGCGAGGAAGGAACGCCCGTAGGCGCTCCACTGGGCCACCACCGTCCAGCCGCCCGCCCTGGCCCGCCGCCGCAGGGCCGTCCGGCCCAGCCGGGCCCACGGGAACCAGGGCTGCGTACCACCACCGTCGCCGCCGCCGTCGTCCAGCCGGACCTCCACTCGTTCCTCGACCTCCTCCGGCGCCGCCTCGGCCAGCAGCAGCCCGCCGGGGGCCAGCAGACCGCGCACCCGCTCCAGCAGGACGGCCGGGTCGCCGCCTATCCCGATGTTGCCGTCGAGCAGCAGGGCGCTGCCCCAGCGCCCCTCGCCCGGCAGCGGGCCGAACACCGAACGGCACAGCGCCGCTCCGCCCAGGGCACGGGTGCGGGCGACGGCTTCCGGCGCGGTGTCGATGCCCAGCACCGGACGGCCCAGCGCGGCCAGGGCGGCGACCAGCCGGCCCGGCCCGCAGCCGATGTCGAGCACCGGGCCGGTACAGCGCCGCAGCACCGTGCGGTCGGCCTCGTCCGCCCCGGCGCACCACCGCTCGACCTCCAGCGGCAGCAGCCGACCGTCGTCGGAGCGCCGCAGGTACAGGGGGCCGCGCCCGGTGCGCAGCGCGCGGGCGTACGGACCGGCGCGCCAGGGGAGGCCGTCCGGCGCCGGGGACGGTGCCGGGTGCCGCCGCGGATACGGGGGTGGGTACGGCGGCGGGTGCGGCAGCGGGTACGGCGGGGCGGTCACCGGACCACCGCCCGCCCCACCCGGGCCCCGTCCCGTACCCGCCGGGCGCACCGCGCGTACTCGGCGGCGAAGCGGCCGCCCGGCCGCGCGGCGCACTCGGCGGCGACGTGGGCCGCGTCGGCGGCGGTGTCCACGTCCCGCAGCACCGGCAGGTCCCGTACGGTCAGTCCGGCGTCCAGCAGCCGCCTCCGCTGGACGGCGCCGGTGCGCGTGGTGGACATCGGCACACCGCGCACCAGGTCCGGGGCGGGTTCGGCCAGG
This sequence comes from Streptomyces carminius, assembly GCF_002794255.1. Taxonomy (GTDB): domain Bacteria; phylum Actinomycetota; class Actinomycetes; order Streptomycetales; family Streptomycetaceae; genus Streptomyces; species Streptomyces carminius. The sequence continues at coordinate 241,387 of NZ_PGGW01000011.1, read as the reverse complement.
CCCAGCGCCCAGAACCCGCCGTCGGCCGCCGGGCCGAACCAGGCGGTGCGCCCGGCCCAGGCGCCCGGGGCGAGTACCGGGGCCGGCAGGGCGCCGGTGAGCTGCGGGGTGTCCATGCCCACCAGCAGGGCGGGACCGTCGCACCGGGCGAAGGCGTGGGCGATCCGCTCGTCCAGACCCCCGGGGCACTGGGGCAGCACCTCCCAGCCGTCCGGCAGCCAGGGGCCGGGCCGTCCGTCGAGGACCAGCACCCGGCGGCGGGCGGGCAGCGCCGAGACGGCGGCCAGGGTGTCGGCGAGCGCCGCCGCGGCCAGCGCGGCCGCCTCGGCGGGGGTGAAGGGCGGGGTGAGCCGGGTCTTGACCCGGCCCGGCACCGGCTCCTTGGCGATCACCAGCAGCGTGAGCCCGTCCCGGGGGCCCGGGGCGCTCACCGCAGCACCCCGCGCATGTCGTGGACGGCCTGCCAGGTGCCGCGCCAGGTGCCGGTCACCTTGGAGCGGCCGGTGCGCGGCCGGTAGAGCACCTCGGTCTCGGCCACCCGCCAGCCGGCGTCGGCGGCGCGCACCACCATCTGCAGCGGGTAGCCGCTGCGCCGGTCGGTCAGCCCCAGCTCCAGCAGCGCCCGGCGCCGGGCCGCCCGCAGCGGCCCCAGATCGTGCAGGCGCAGTCCGGTGCGGCGGCGCACCATGCGGGTCAGGGCCAGGTTCCCGGCCCGGGCGTGCAGCGGCCAGGCCCCGCGCCCGGTGGGCCGGCGGCGGGCCAGGACGAGGTCGGCGGTGCCGGCCCGGACGGGGGCGGCGACCCGTTCCACCGCGCCGGGATCGAGCGAGGCGTCGCAGTCGCAGAAGGCGACGAGCTCCGCCTCGGCGGCCAGCAGTCCGGCATGGCAGGCCGCGCCGAAGCCGCGGCGCGGTTCGGACACCACCCGGGCGCCGAGTTCGCGGGCGAGACCGGCCGAGCCGTCCGTCGAGCCGTTGTCGACGACGACAGCCCGCCAGCCGTCCGGGATCCTGGACAGCACCCAGGGCAGCGCCCGGGCCTCGTTCAGACAGGGCAGCACTATCTCCCCGCGGGGGGTCATGGGGTCGGTCATTCCCCTCACCCTACGGACACATAAAGGGCGTAACGGACTTGGCGGTCTTACGAAACGCGGACGCCTCCCCGCCCCCCGTCCCGGCCCGGGGACACCGGCCGGGGCGGGTGTCAGACTCCTTTTCATGACCGTCCCCCCGCCGCCCCCCGCCCCGTCCCGCCGGGTGCTCGTCGTCGACGACGACCCGACCGTCACCGAGGTCGTGGCCGGCTATCTGGACCGGGCGGGCTTCGTCGTGGACCGGGCCGCCGACGGTCCCGAGGCGCTCGCCCGCGCCCGGCAGGCGCCGCCCGACCTGGTGGTGCTGGACCTGATGCTGCCCGGTCTGGACGGCCTGGAGGTGTGCCGCCGGCTGCGCGAGAGCGGCCCGGTGCCGGTGGTGATGCTCACCGCCCGCGGTGACGAGGAGGACCGGGTCCTGGGCCTGGAGGTCGGCGCGGACGACTACGTCACCAAACCGTTCAGCCCGCGCGAGCTGGTGCTGCGGGTGGCGTCGGTGCTGCGCCGGGCCGCCGCCGTGCGGCAGGGGCCCGCCGCCGGACCACTGCTGCACGGCGGCGGCATCACCCTGGACCCGGTGGCGCGGTCCGTGCGCGACGCGCGCGGACCGCTCTCCCTGACACTGCGCGAGTTCGACCTGCTGGCGCACTTCCTGCGCCACCCGGGCCGGGCCTTCGGCCGCGCGGAGCTGATGTCGGCGGTGTGGGGCTGGGACTTCGGCGATCTGTCGACCGTGACCGTGCACGTGCGGCGGCTGCGCCACAAGGTGGAGGCCGACCCGGCCCGTCCCCGGCTGATCGTCACCGTGTGGGGGGTGGGCTACCGCTTCGACGGCATCCCGGACGGCGCCGCGGACGGCACCCCGGCGGGCGCGCCCCGCGGCGCCCGGGAGGAGGAGGACTGATGCCGCCCGTCTCCGATCTGCTGCTCATCGCCCTGTACGCCGGGGCCGGGGCCGCCGCCGTGGGCGCGGCGGGCGCGCTGGCGCTGCGCGCGCTGCGCCGCCGCTCGGTGGCCGTCTCGCTGGCCGTCCTGACCGCCGTCACGGTCGGTGCGATGCTGGCCGGGACGCTCTCGGTGGCCTGGGCGATGTTCCTCAACCGGCACGACCTGACGGTGGTGACGGTGGTGTGCGCGGTGGCCGCCGCCGCGTCCGCCCTGACCGCGCTGCTGCTGGGCAGCCGGCTCATCGCCGGGCACCGCGCGCTGGAGCGGGCCGCCCGCACCCTCGGCCGGGAGGGCGGCTTCATCCCGCCGGACTCCCCCGCCCCCGCCGAACTGGCCTCCCTGGCCCGGCGGCTGGCCGAGGCCAGTGCCTCACTGGCCGACGCCCGGGAGCGGGAACGCGCCCTGGAGTCCTCCCGGCGCGAGCTGGTCGCCTGGATCAGTCACGATCTGCGCTCCCCGCTGGCCGGGCTGCGCGCCATGGCCGAGGCGCTGGAGGACGGCATCGCCGAGGACCCCGACCGCTACCACCGGCAGATCCGCTCCGAGGTCGAGCGGCTCAGCGCCATGGTCGGCGACCTGTTCGAGCTCTCCCGCATCCAGGCCGGTTCGCTGGCCCTGTCCCCCACCCGGATGTCGGTGTACGACCTGGTCAGCGACGCCATCGCGGGCGCCGGACCGCTGGCCGCCGAGCGCGGCGTGCGGCTGGCCGACGACGGTGTGGACACCGTGCCCGTGGAGGTGGACGGCCGGGAGATGACCCGGGTCCTGGCGAACCTGCTGGTCAACGCCATCCACCGGACCCCGGCCGACGGCACGGTGGCCGTCGCCGCCCGCCGCGCGGAGGGCGTGGGAAGCGCTGGGGGACCGGGGGACGCGGTGGTGCTGTCGGTGACCGACGGCTGCGGCGGCATCCCCGCCGAGGACCTGCCGCGCGTCTTCGACACCGGCTGGCGCGGCAGCGACGCCCGTACGCCCCCGGCCGGTGCCGGGCTGGGACTGGCCATCGTGCGCGGCATCGTCGAGGCGCACGCCGGGCGGGCCTCGGTGCGGAACGTGCCCGGCGGCTGCCGCTTCGAGGTCATCCTGCCCGCGGCGGCCCCCACTCCCCCGCCGGAGACGGGGACGGGGACGGGGGCGGGGACGGGGGCGGGGACGGGGACGGCTCCGGTGCCCGCTCCCGCAGGGGCTCCTTCGCGAAGCGCGCCATCCCCTCACTGAAGCCGACCGCCGGCCGCCAGCCCAGCTCCCGGCGCAGCCGCGCCGAGGAGGCGGTGATGTGCCGTACGTCCCCCAGCCGGTACTCCCCCGTCACCACCGGCCCGGGCCCGCCGAAGGCCGCCGCCAGCGCACGGGCCGTCTCGCCGACGGTGTGCGGCTCGCCGCTGCCGGTGTTGTACGCCCGCAGGGTGCCCTCCGGCAGTCCGCCGACCGCGTCCAGGGCCGCGAGGTTGGCCGCGGCGACGTCCGCCACATGGACGAAGTCGCGGCGCTGCGCCCCGTCCTCGTACACCCGGGGCGGCTCGCCGCGTTCCAGCGCTGAGCGGAAGAAGGAGGCCACCCCGGCGTAGGGGGTGTCGCGCGGCATCCCGGGCCCGTACACGTTGTGGTAGCGCAGACTGACGGCCCGTCCGCCGGTGGCCCGGGCCCAGGCCGCGCTCAGGTGCTCCTGCGCCAGCTTGGTGGCGGCGTAGACGTTGCGCGGGTCGGCCGGGGCGTCCTCGCCGACCGCGCAGGGGGCCAGTTCGGCGCCGCAGTGCGGGCAGGGCGGCTCGAAGCGGCCCGCCGCCAGGTCCGCCGGGCGGCGGGGGCCGGGCCGCACCGTGCCGTGGCGGGGACAGTCGTACCGGCCCTCGCCGTACACGACCATCGACCCGGCGAGCACCAGGCGCCGTACCCCCGCGTCCGCCATCGCGGCCAGCAGCACGGCGGTGCCCAGGTCGTTGGCGCCCACATAGGCGGGGGCGTCGGCGAAGTCCCGGCCGAGGCCGACCATCGCGGCCTGGTGGCAGACCGCGTCCACCCCGCGCAGGGCGCGGGCCACCGCCTGCCCGTCGCGGACGTCGGCCCGCACCCCGGTGCCCCCGGCGGCGGGGGCGGGGGCGGTGTCCAGGACGAAGGGCTCGTGGCCCGCCGTCCGCAGGGCGTCGACGATGTGCGAGCCGATGAAGCCCGCCCCTCCGGTGACCAGTACGCGCATGCCGCCACGCTAGGGACCCGGCGGGCGCCACGGGCGCCGGGAGGACGGCACGTCAGCGATCCGTAAGGACCGCCGCCCGGCTTCCGCGGTACCCGCCCGTCACCCGTACGGCCCCGCTCCCGCCCGGGGCTGCCGCATGGCGGCGGCCACCGGTGGTACCCATGGGCGCCATGGAGTGGTTCGAGGCACCCGAGTACTGGCTGAGCCGCCTGGTCCTGCAGCGGGCCGTGGCCGCCCTCTATCTGGTCGCGTTCGTCTCGGCGGCCCTGCAGTTCCGGGCGCTGCTCGGCGAGCGCGGGCTGACCCCGGTGCCGGACTTCCTGCGCCGGGTGCCCTTCCGCGCCTCGCCGTCGCTGTTCCACCGGCACTACTCCGACCGCTTCTTCGCGGCCGTGGCCTGGTCGGGCGCGGCGCTGTCGGCCGCGGTCCTGCTGGGCGCCGCCGACCGGGTGCCGCTGGCGGTGGCCATGCTGATGTGGGCCCTGCTGTGGGTGCTGTACCTGTCGATCGTCAACGTCGGGCAGACCTGGTACGCCTTCGGCTGGGAGTCGCTGCTGCTGGAGGCCGGTTTCCTGGTGGTCTTCCTCGGCAACGCGGACGTGGCCCCGCCGATGCTGGTGCTCCTGCTGCTGCGGTGGCTGCTGTTCCGGCTGGAGTTCGGCGCGGGCCTGATCAAGTGGCGCGGCGACCCCTGCTGGCGGAACCTGACCTGTCTGGACTACCACCACGAGACGCAGCCGATGCCGGGGCCGCTGAGCTGGTTCTTCCACCACCTCCCGAAGCCGGTGCACCGGGTGGAGGTGGCGGCCAACCACCTCACCCAGCTCGTCGTCCCCTTCCTGCTGTTCTTCCCGCAGCCGGTGGCGAGCGCGGCCGGGCTGGCCGTGATCGCCACCCAGCTGTGGCTGGTGGCCTCCGGCAACTTCGCCTGGCTCAACTGGCTGACGGTCGTGCTCGCCCTGGCGGCCGTGGACAGCTCCCCCGTCGCCGGGACGCGGGAGTACGGCCAGGTGCCGCCGTGGTACGTGGCCGCCGTCATCGGGGTGACGGTACTGGTGCTGGTGCTCAGCTGGTGGCCGGTGCGCAACCTGCTCACCCGCCGTCAGCAGATGAACCGCTCCTTCAACCCCCTGCACCTGGTGAACACCTACGGCGCCTTCGGCAGCGTCACCCGGCTGCGCCACGAGGTGGTGATCGAGGGCACCGACGAGGAGCGGACCACCGAGAGCACCCGGTGGCGGGAGTACGGGTTCCGGGGCAAGCCGGGCGACCTGCGGCGGCTGCCCCGGCAGTACGCGCCGTACCACCTGCGGCTGGACTGGCTGCTGTGGTTCGCCGCGCTCTCGCCCTCCTACGCCGCGCCCTGGTTCACCCGGCTGCTGCACCGGCTGCTGGAGAACGACCCGGACACGCTGCGCCTGTTGCGCACCAACCCCTTCCCCGACCACCCGCCCGCCCAGGTGCGCGCCCTGCTGTACCGCTACCGCTTCACCACCTGGCGGGAGTTGCGTTCCACGGGCGCCTGGTGGGACCGGGAGCTGGTCGGCCCGTACGGGCAGCCGGTCTCCCGGCCGCCCGCGGACGCCTCCGGCACTCCCGGCACTCCTGACACGCCGTGACGCCCCTTACAGCGGGCACGCCCTCACGGCACCACCACGATCTTCCGTCCCACCCCCGCCGCGAACCGCTCCAGCGCGTCCGGGTAGCTGTCCAGCGGAAGCCGGTCGCTGATGAAGACCTTCGGGTCGATGATCCCCGTCGCGAAGAGGTCGGCGGCGCGCTCGTAGCTGTGGAGCACCGCCATGGAGCCGGTGATGGTGATCTCCTGGTTGTAGATGCGGTACGGCTCGATGGTCACCTTCGTGGCGTAGTCGGAGACACCGAACTGCAGAAACGTTCCGGCCTTGGCCACCCGGCCCAGCCCGTCCTGGATCGCCTTGGCGTTGCCGGTGGCGTCGATGACCACGTCCCAGCCCTGCGGGCGGTCGAGTTCGTCGGCCGCGGCGGCCGCGGCGGTGCAGCCCAGTTCCTTGGCGGTGGCCAGGCGCCCGGCATTGATGTCGACCACGTCGACCCGCGCCGCGCCCGTGCGCTTGGCCAGTTCCAGCATCATCAGGCCCATCGTCCCCGAGCCGTAGACCAGGACGTTGGCGCCCATCCGCGCGGCGAGCACGTCGTAGCCCCGCACCGCGCAGGACAGCGGCTCGATCAGCGCCGCGTCCTGGACATCGACGTGCTCGGGCAGCTTCACGCAGTTGGCCACCGGGGCGACGGCGTACTCGGCGGCGCCGCCCGCCACGGTGACGCCGATGGCCGCCCAGCGCTCGCACATGTTGTTGTGGCCGACGCGGCAGTAGCGGCACTCGTGGCAGTACAGCGAGGGATCCACCGCCACCCGGTCACCGGCGGCCAGCTCGGTGACCCCGCCCCCGACGGCGACGACCTCGCCGGCGAACTCGTGCCCGGGCACGATGGGGAGCGTGGGCGCGAACTCCCCCTGCATGATGTGCAGGTCCGTACCGCACAGCCCGCAGGCGGCGACCTTCACGACCACCTCGCGCGGCCCGGGCGTGGGATCGGGCACGGTGGTCAGGACGGCCTTGCCGACGGACTCGATGACGGCGGCTCTCACTTCACGGCTCCTAGCGACAGGCCCTGGACCAGTTTGTCCTGGGCGGCGAACCCCGCGGCGAGCACCGGCAGGGAGATGACGACCGAGGCGGCGCACACCTGGGCCAGGAACAGCCCCTGGCTGGTGATGAACCCGGTCAGGAACACGGGCGCGGTCTGCGCGGTCACCGAGGTCAGCACCCGGGCGAACAGCATCTCGTTCCAGCTGAAGATGAAGCAGATCAGCGCGGTGGCGGCGATACCGGGCCCCACCACCGGCGCGATGACCCTGGCCAGGACGGTGGGCAGCCGCGCCCCGTCGAGCTGGGCGGCCTCGATGAGCGCGGTGGGCACCTCGGCGAGGAAGGACTGCATCATCCACACGGCGATCGGCAGGTTCATCGAGGTGTAGAGGATGACCAGCAGCCAGATGTTGTCGAGCATGCCGGTGTTCTTCGCGAACAGGTAGATCGGCAGCAGTCCGGCCACGATCGGCAGCATCTTGGTGGACAGGAAGAAGAACAGCACGTCCCGCCACTTGCGCACCGGCCGGATGGACAGGGCGTACGCCGCCGGGAACGCCAGCAGCAGCACGAAGACCGTGGAGAAGACCGACGCCATGGCCGAGTTGATCAGCGGCGGCCAGGGGCTCGCCCCGCCCCCGGCGCCGAAGAACTCCCGGTAGCTCTCCAGGGTGAGGGGCGCGGCGAGCGAGGGCGGGTTGGTGGCGGCGTCGGCCTCGGAGTGCAGCGAGGTGAGCACCATCCAGGCGACCGGCAGGAAGAAGGCGAGCCCCATCACCCAGGCCAGCAGGCTCAGGGCGGCGTTGCGGCGCCGGGTGCGGCGCAGGTCCGGGTGCTCCGCCGGACGCGGCGCCGGGCGGGCCGGCGCGGTGCCCGGTACGGCCGGGGAGGGCGCGGTGGACGTCATCGGGACACCTCCTCACTGAACAGGGACGAGACCACCCGCAGGGCGAAGGTGGCGATGACGATCGAGCCGATGACGACGAGGACACCCGCGGCGGAGGCCAGCCCGTACTCGTGCGCCCGGTAGAAGGTGTGGTAGATCGTGTACGGCAGGTTGGCGGTGCCCAGCGAACCGGCGGTGATCGTGAACACCGCGTCGAAGTGCTGCACGATGTAGATCGAGCCCAGCAGCCCGCCCAGCTCCAGATAGCGCCGCAGGTGCGGCAGCGTCAGATGGCGGAAGATCTGCCAGCCGCCGGCGCCGTCCAGCCGGGCGGCCTCCAGCGTCTCCGTCGGGAAACTCTGCAGCCCGGCCAGCACGATGAGCATCATGAACGGCGTCCACTGCCACACCAGCGAGGCCTCCACCGCGAGCAGCGGCATCTCGGAGATCCAGTCGGGCTGGATGACCTCCTCCATCCCCACCAGTGAGCCCAGCCAGTTCAGGGCGCCGTTGAAGAGCCCGTACTCCGGGTTGAACAGGGCGTGCTTCCACAGCAGCGCGGCGGCCACGGGGACGATCAGGAAGGGCGCGATGAGCATGGTGCGCACCAGGCCCCGTCCCCGGAAGGAGCGGTTCAGCAGCAGCGCCAGGACGAGCCCGAGGACGAGGCTGGCCAGGACCACGGTGGCGGTCAGCACCGCCGTGGTGACCACCGAGGACCGCATGGCCGGATCGGAGAGCACCGAACCGTAGTTGGACAGCCCCGTGAACTCACGGGCGTCGGGGTTCAGGGCGTACCAGTCGAAGAGGGAGATCACCAGTGTCGCCGCGAACGGCAGCTGGGTGACGGCGATCAGGAAGACCAGCGCGGGCAGCAGAGGGGCGCGGGTGGCCCAGGCCCGCAGCCGGCCGGGTGGCTGGGCGGCTGCGGGCCGCGCGGGGGCCCGGGAGGGAGGCGCGGTGGGCGGCGGGGACTCCGCCGTGAGCTGTACGGTCATCGGTTCCGGTACTCCTCGCCGACCTTCTCGGCCAGCCGCTGCGACGCCTTGAGCGCCTCCTCGACGGACTTGCTTCCGGCGATGGCCGCGCTGATCTGCTGGGAGACCTTGGTGCCCAGGTCGGTGAACTCCGGGATGCCGACGAACTGGATGCCGGGCGCGGGCCGCTTCTGCGTGCCCGGGGACTTCGGGTCGGCCGAGGCGATGGCGTCCCGGGTGATGTCGGCGAAGGCGCCGGCCTCCTCGAGGTACTCGGGGATCTCGTAGGTGGAGGTGCGCTTGCCGGCCGGGACGCTGGCCCAGCCGATCTCCTCGCCGACGAGCTGCTCGTACTCCTTGCCGGAGGCCCAGGAGATGAACTTCCAGGCGTTGTCGGCGTTCTTGGAGGCCTTCTGCATGCCCCAGGCCCAGGTGTAGAGCCAGCCGGAGCTCTCGGTCTCCTCCACCGGGGCGGGGACGTAACCGATCTTCCCCTTCACCGGTGAGCCGCCGGCCTCCAGCGACCCGGCGCCGGCGGTGGCGTCGTACCACATGGCGGTCTTGCCCTGGGTCATGTTGTTCAGGCACTCGGCGTACCCGGCCTGGGCGGCGCCCGCCTCGCCGTGCTCGCGCACCAGGTCGACGTAGAACTTCACGGCCTCGGTGGTCTCGGGCGAGGTCAGCTTCGCGTTCCAGTCCTCGTCGAACCAGGTGCCGCCGAAGGTGTTGATGACCGTGGTCAGCGGGGCGATCACCTCGCCCCAGCCAGGCAGGCCGCGCAGGCAGATGCCCTTCATGTCCTTCTCGGCGGTGTCCACCTTCTCGGCGAGGTCGGCGACCTGCTGCCAGGTGGGCTTGTCGGGCATCTCCAGGCCGTGCTTGTCGAAGACGTCCTTGCGGTACATCAGGAAGGACGACTCGCCGTAGAACGGCTGGGCGTAGAGCTTGCCGTCCCCGCCGGTGAGCGACTGCCGCATCGAGGGCAGGATGTCGTCGTGGTCGTACTCCGCGTCGTCCTGGATGTACTCGTCGAGGGCGTGCAGCCAGCCGTTCTTGGCGTAGATGGGCGTCTCGTAGTTGCTGATGGTGGCGACGTCGTACTGCCCGGCCTGGTTGGAGAAGTCCTGGCTGATCTTGTCGCGGACGTCGTTCTCCGGCAGGACGGTGAAGTTGACCTCGATGCCGGTCTCCTTGGTGAAGTGCTCGGCGGTCAGCTTCTGCAGCTCGGCCATCGGCGGGTTGTTCACCATCAGGACGTTGATGGAGTCACCGTCGGAGGAGGCGGTGCCGCCGGCTCCGCTGCAGGACGCGAGGAGGGTTCCGGCCGCTGTCGCGGCGATCAGGGCACGTGCGGTGTGCCGGGTCCTTCTGTACATGTCGGGCTCCTTGCCTGGTGTTGCCTGTTGCCTGGTGTTGCCTGTTGTCGCCTGAAGTCGGGTGGGACGGCGTCCGCGGGCATGCGGTGCCGTGCCGTCGGCGGGCGGTGTTCGTTCACGGTGTGGAGGACCGGCCGGTGAGGCGGTGTGCCGGTGCGGTCCGGCCGCGGGGCCCTACACCCGGATGACGTGCGGCCCCCGGAGCGAGTAGCGGTGCGCCTCGGCGAAGGGCAGCGCGTTGCCGGTGACGATCGTCTCGAAGTCGGACACCTCCGCGAACCGGCAGAAGCTGACCGCCCCGAACTTGGTGTGCGTCCCCGCGAAGATCCTGCGGCGCGCGGCCCGTACGGCCGCGGCCTTCACCTCGCCGACCGCCGGGTCGGGTGTGGTGAGCCCGTGGTCGCGGGAGATGCCGTTGGCCCCCACGTACGCCAGGTCGATGACGAACCCGGAGAGCATGCGGGTGGCCCAGTGGTCGACCGTGGCCAGCGTCCCGCCCCGTACCCGGCCGCCGAGGAGAAGCACGGTGAAGTTGTCCGCCTTGGCCAGTATTCCGGCGGTGGCCAGCGAGGTGGTGACGACGGTCAGCGGCCGGTCGCGCGGCAGTCCCTCGGCGATGAGCTGGGGGGTGAAGCCCTCGTCGACGAAGAGCGTCTCGGCGTCACCGAGCAGGTCGACCGCGGCGGCGGCGATCCGCCGCTTCTCCGGAACGTGCCGGGTCGTGCGGACGGCGAGGGTCGTCTCGAAGCCGGCACTCTCCACCGGGTAGGCGCCTCCGTGCGTGCGCCGCACCAGGCCGTGGTCCTCCAGGACCCGCAGATCGCGGCGGACCGTCTCCTTGGCGACGGACAGTTTCTCGGCGAGCGCGACGACCTCGACCGAGCCCAGCCGGCGGGCCATGGCGAGGATCTCTCGCTGCCGCTCCTCGGCGTTCAATCGCCGCTCCTCCCTGTGCCGGTCGTTCCAGTTCCGGGCGCCCGAACATGCCCGTTCGGATGCGTGGGGAGATTTCTACCGTCCGGGGGGAGGTCTGGCCAGGTTCTTCCCGGCAGGGATCATGACCGCTTGGGCCCGCTTCCGGGGACTTCCGGGCGGGGGAAGGCGCTGCTCGAAGCCTTGTACGGCGCCCGGGCGTGCCCGGGCGTGCCCGAAGGGCCGTCGACGACTGCCCGTTGTCCACCCGAATCCGTGCCACAGCGGCACACACGGATGCCCGTGGCGGGCCGCTTTCGGCCCGCCACGGGCATCCGTTCGGCGGGGCGGAGCGCCCCGTACGCGCGCTACCCGCGCTGCCCGGCGGTCTCCTGCTCACCCCGCAGCCGTGCCGTCTCGGGCGAGGCGGTGTCCAGCGGCACCGACCAGGCGTCCAGCACCCCGAGCTGGACGGCCTGCCGCCGCAGCACGGCGTCCAGCGCCCAGTCGGCGGCCACCCGGATCCGGTTCCCGGGCATCGCGGCGAGGTGGTAGCCGCGGGTGACGAGGTTGGCGACCGGCCCGGACAGCGGGATGTTGAAGGGGTTGGCCGCGGCCTGCAGTCCGCCGAGGTCGACGACGAAGCCCAGGTCGCTGTGTTTGTAGGGGCGGCGGGTGCCGATGCCGTAGGAGGCCATGATGTTGTTGGCGGCCGTCCTGCCCTGCCGGTGGGCGTGCTGGGCGGTCATCGGCGTGTACTCCCCCGGCTTGGTCAGGTCCGGCACCGCCGCGGCGTCACCGCAGGCGAACACCTTCGGGTGACCGGGGACGTTGAGGTACTCGTCGACCACCAGCCGCCCCTTCTCGGTGGGCAGCCCGAGCTGCTCCACCAACGGGTCGGGCCGTACCCCGACGCACCAGATGAGTGAGCGGGTGGGAACGCACTCGCCGGTGTTCAGCAGCACCCCGTCCCGGGTGGCCTCCTTCACGGAGGTCCCGGTGCGGATCTCCACCCCGCGTTTGCGCAGCACCCGGTCCGCCGTCCGGGACAGCTTCTCGTCCAGCCCGGGCAGCACCCGGTCCGCGACGTCGATCAGCATCCAGCGGGGCCGGGCGTCGGCCCGCAGCCCGCCGGCGCTGCGGGCGTGCTGGCGGGCGAGCGAGTCGGTGAACATCTTGCCGTGCGCGGCCACCTCGGTCCCCGTGTAGCCGGCCCCGACCACCACGAAGGTGCAGCGCGCCCGGCACTCCTCGGGGTCCTCGGCGTTGGCGGCCAGGGCGATCTGCCGGCTGATGTGGTCGCGCAGGTACAGCGCCTCGGGCATGCCCCGGAACCCGACCGCGTGCTCGGCCACGCCCGGGATGGGCAGCAGCTTGTTCACGCTGCCGACGGTGAGGACCAGCCGGTCGTACCCCAGCCGCTTCTCACGCCCCTCGGGGTCGGTGTACGAGATCGCCTGCCCGTCCAGGTCCACCCCGTGCACCTCGCCGAGCACCAGCCGCACCCTCGGCAGCGTCCCGGCCAGCGACACCGAGACCCGGCGGGCCTCCAGCAGGCCCGCCGACACCTCGGGCAGCAGCGGCAGATACAGGAAGTAGTCGTTCGGGTTCACCAGGACGATCTCGGCCGCTCCCCGGAGCTTGCGCGACAGCGTCCTGGCGGTCTGGTATCCGGCGAACCCCGCACCGACGATCACTATCCGCGAACGGCTCACGTGCTACTCCAGTCCTCGGGACCAACGGCCAGGGAGACCGCGTTTCCCGCCAGGGCCCGGACAAACCAGGACCGGATATCCACCCTGCGCGACGCCGCCGCACTCACTCCCTCCGACCGGGATCACTCACGCGGGCACTCCGCCCCGGGGACGGGCTTGAACTCCTTCTGGTTCCGCTTCAGCCCGGTGACGGTCGCGCCGGTGTCACCGACCGCGTACCGGCCGGTGGCGAGGCGGTTCTCCGGATAGCTGCCGGCGCAGTTGATCCGGACGACGTAGCCCGCCTCGTCGGTCAGACGCGTGGCCACGTCGTCGAAGACGAGCCGCAGGCCCTCGGTGGTACTGACCTCGACGACGATGCTCCGCGACGGTCCGCTCTCCTCCTCCTCGATGACGGAGTAGAGGGGCATCTCGGTGGGGGAGGGTTCACTGGCCGCGCTGCCGTTGCTCTGCTGGCAGGCGGTGGCGGGGAGGAGGAAGAGACAGACGAGGGCTGCCAGGGCGCGAGGGGTGAGTCGTGCGTGCATGGCACCAGAGTGGCGGACCGGATTCCGCTTCACACGGTGAGTGACACTAATGTTACAGAAGGGTTTACCGGGGCGGTGCGCACCCCGCGCGGGACCGGTGGAGCCGGGTGGAGCACCGCCGGAAAGCCCTGCCCATCCGCCACTGTCCCGGCACCCGGCGTGCGCATCCACCCCTCGGAGTGCGGTATGGTTTCCGTGCGCGATCGGCGAGGGGCCAGCCCCGAGCCGGGAGGGCATCGGGACGTGGCGCAGCTTGGTAGCGCACTTGACTGGGGGTCAAGGGGTCGCAGGTTCAAATCCTGTCGTCCCGACACTGGTCAGAAGCCCCCTGGGATCTTCCCAGGGGGCTTCTGACATCAGCGGCTGACATCAACCGGGGTCACCCGGGCGGCTGAGCGGCTTCCTCGCCCTCTCCCCCGCCCTCCGGGCCCAACGCGTCCTCCATCCGCTCGGCGGCTGCTCTGAGCGTCGTGTCCATCACGTGCGCGTAGGTGTCCAGCGTCATGGTGATCGTGCTGTGCCCCAGCGTCTCCATGATGGTCCGGGCATCCACTCCCTGAGCCAGCAGGAGTGAGGCGCAGGTGTGCCGGAGGTCGTGCACCCGCACCCTGCGCACCTTCGCGTTGCGGCAGAGAACGGTGAGCATCCGGTTCAGGCTCCGCGGATCGGTCGGCCGGCCGGTGGGTGTGGTGAAGACCAGCCCGCTCGGCTGGTGCGGCAGCGGGTCCCACTTCAACCCGGCCGCGGCCCGCTCCGCGCGCTGCGCGCTCTGGTGCTCCCTGAGAGCAGCCGCACACCGCCGGGGCAGGGAGACGGTGCGCTGAGAACGGGCCGTCTTCGGGGTGCCGAAGACCAGCTCTTTCTTGATGCGCTGGAGATTCCGGCGCACCCGCAGTTGCCCCCGGCCGAGGTCGATGTCATCCCAGGTGAGCGCGAGCACTTCCCCGCGGCGCAGGCCCGTGGAGACCAGCAGCAGCCACAGCGCGTACAGCCGGTGCGAGCGAGCCGCTTTCAGCAGCATCCGCACTTCGGTCCGGTCCAGCGGCCGTACCTCCTGCCGGACGACGGTGGGCGTCTCCACGATGCGTGCCACGTTGCGCGCGATGAGTTCTTCCCGCATCGCTTGCTGCAGGGCGGACCGCAGTACGGCATGGACGTACTGCACGGTGCGCGCGGACGGATGGCGGTGGCAGCACCGTCCCTTGGCGCAGCACTTCCGCTCGTCCTCGGCGCGGTTCGCGTCCAGCCCTCGCAGGCAACACAGACAGCCGTCGCGGAACTCCGCGAGGAAGCGCCGTACGTCGGCGGGGCTGAGCCGGTTGAGCTTCTTCCGGCCGAGTGAGGGAGCAATGTACAGGCGTGCCATCACCTCGTAGCTCATGAAGGTGGAGGGCTTGAGCCGCGCGGCGGCCACGGTCGCGAGCCAGTAGGCGAGGTAGTCCCCGAAGGGCATCGCGGACGTGGCGGCCGGGATGCCCTGCCGGGTCTTCTCCTGCATCTCGGTGAGCTTCTGTGCCACCTCAGCACGGGTCTTGCCGTAGACGAACTTGCGGACGCGGGTGCCGTCCGGGCGGTAGACGTACGCGGCTGCCTGGTATCGGCCGTCCGTCCGTTTGGTGATGGTGCCTTCGCCATTGGCACGGCGCTTGGCCATCAGGCAGCCTCCTGGAGCTTGGCTTGGATGTACGTGCGGAGCGATTCGGCAGGGATGCGCCGGGAACGGCCCTCGGTGTAGCTGGGCAGGGCGCCGGACCGGATGAGGTCGTAGACCTTGGGGCGGCTCATCCGGAGCGCTGCCATGACTTCGGGGACCGTGAGCGCCTGGTGGGTCGGGGGCAGTGCTGGGCTCATGCGGGCATGCCTCCTCCGCAGAGGGCTGGTCTCGGCTTTCCGGGGTCCGCTACATCCGCCACGCCGCTACAGCGCAGGTCAGCGGCGGGTTTGGTGTAGCGGCAGGGCGGCGTGTAGCGGCTACGGCCGTCCTCGGGAGCGGTCCGGCCGCCCCGGGCGGGTGGGTCCGGGGCGGCCGGGTGTAGCCGCTACATCGGGCGGGGTCCGCTACGCGGGCAGGGGGTGTGAGCTGGGCTGTAGCGGCTGGAGCGGAGGTAGCGGAGTTTCCGGAGGGGGCGGGCAGTAGCGCTGCCAAGCGTCGTGCAGGTCCTCGGCGTGGTAGCCCTTGAGGACTCCTCCGGCGGTGCGGATGTTGCGGGAGGCGATCGGGTCACCGTCGGCGGTGACGTACTGGCCCAGCATCCGGGAGAGCCGCCGGGAGTCCAGCGGCCGGCCGTCCAGATCGGCCCAAGGGGCGTCGTCCAGGGCGTTGAGCCGGTCGAGGATGGCGACGGTGGGCAGCTTGTCCACCCCGATCAGCACGTGGTCGCGCAGGTCGGTCAGCAGCCGGATACCAATGCTGGCCTTGTCGTTCACCTGGGATGCCTTGACCAGCGTCAGGCAGGCTTCCCGGGCCCGGCGCGGCCAGTCGCCCCCGGCGGCGTCCGCCACCGCGATTAGCGGTTCCCACACGTCGGCGGGCCGGTCGGTGACCCCCTCGGGCATCTGCGGGTAGGCGTCGGCCACCTGCTCCTGGATGGCTTCGGCCCAGGCAGCGAGTTGGTCGCGCAGGGCGTTGCCCTCGGCGACGTGGATGCGGGTGCGGAAGGGCTCCACCTTCTCGTTCCGGGCGCGGCGGCGCATGCGGATGATGACCGAGCGGGTCAGGATCGTGTCCGGCAGCGAGCCGAGTCCGGCCACCGCCACCGCGCAGAACGAGGGGAAGCCCTGTACCTGCTGGTTGGAGCCGTCCCCCACGCACCGGTACATCACCCGCCCGCGGGTGTGCCCGGCGTTGAGGAACCCGCGAAGCTGCTCGTTCTCCCCGGCTTTCGGCCCGAAGACGGTGTCAATCTCGTCGAACAGGATCGTGGGACGCCCGCCGTCCAGCCCGGCCACCGACCGGAACAGGGCCGCGGCCGAAGCGTCCACGGCGGCCATGGAACGCGGCACGAGCGTTTCGACCACTTCCAGCGCCCGGGACTTCCCCGAACCGGGCTCCGGGGAGAGGAAGGCGAGCCGCGGGGTGGAGTCGAAGCAGTCGAGCAGGTGCGCGTGAGCATCCCACAGGGTCACGGCGACGTAAGCGGCCTCGGTGGGGAAGACGTTGAAGCGCCGGTGGAAGCGCTCCACCTCGTCCAGCAGCGCGGCCCCGTCGACGGCGGATGCGGTGGTGGTTGTCTGGGGTGTGGTCATGCGGCGGCCCTCCCTTCCTGGGGGGTGCGGAGCGGGCAGCGGTCCCGGTGCGCGGCGTGCGCGTCGATCAGGGCCAGCACGCGGGCGGTGCCGACGGCGCTGCGGTCGTGGCCGCACTCGCACCACGACCGGGCCGTGGGCACCGCGCCGCGACCGGGTGCGGTGATGTGCAGCCACGCGATCGGGTACCGGCCATTGCCACGGCGCGGGTTCGAACGAGGAACAGAGCGGACGCCCTGACGGGCGGCGTCCTTCGGGTCGCCTCCGGCCGCCGGGGGTGCGGGCGGCCGGGCGGTGCACAGGCCGGCCGGGGGTGCGGGGTGGCCTTCCAAGCGGGGGGTGATGGGGGCGGTCATGCCGCCTCCCGGGGGCGGGCGGTGCGCAGGGAGCTGTCCAGGGCACTGCGGATCGTGGCGCGGCACTCGACAGCGGTGAGTCCTGCCGCCTCTCCAGCCTCTTGGAAGGCCACCTCCACCATGTGACGGGGGATGTCGCCCCATGCGACGAACCGCCCCACCTTGAACGCGCTGCGGTTCAAGGCGACGTTCCGCCCGCCCTCGGGAGCCGCGGCCACCACGGCGCATTCGGCTTCCAGCGCGGCCACGGCGGCGCGGCTGCCGTCCACCGCAGGCAGCCGCAGCGGCCCCGCAGCGCGCGCGGGAGCCGGGCGGAGGATGCTGAGCAGCCATCCGGGCACCGCGGCCGTCTCAGCGGCGCACAGAGCCTCGTACCGCCCGCCCGGGGTGATGCTGCCGGTGGCGACCACGTATCCGCCCCACGCCCGGGTGTCGACCGAAGCGGCAATGGTTCCCGCGGTGTTGGGCAGCCGCACACCGGGCGGGGCGGTGAAGTACAGGTGGGTGCCGCCGCTCGCGGTCCGGGTGCGGTAGGTGGCCGGGACGGCGTGCCCGGCGCGCTCGCAGAGCGCCGCAAAGGTCGTCGCGCCGCAAGGCGCGTCCCTCTTGCCTTTGTGCTCCGGGGTGTCCAGGTCGATGACGACCAGCCCGGACGGGCCGGTGGCGATGCCGACGTTGTACGGCGCCTGTGCCCACGCGGCCCGGATGCGGCCGGGGTCGGTGGTGGCGCGCTGCTCCCACTTCACGTGCCCGCCCGCACAGGGCCCGGTACGGGAACACGCCTTCGCACCGTGCAGGGCGGGCACCTTGCTGCCGGGCCGCAAGGGGAAGACGTGCCAGCCGCGCCCGGCGGCGGCCAGGGCCGCGGCCAGCAGCGCGGAGCGTGCGTCATGGGTCATGCTGGGACCTCCAACGGGTCTGTAGTGGGCTGGTTGGCCGGGGCGGTCGCGGATCTTTGGCGAGATGAGGCGACCGCCCCGGGCGCTTGTCAGGCCGCGTGGGCGGTGTCGGTCTCCGCAGTGGCCAGTAGCCGCAGGGCGGTGGTGGCCTGGTGGGGAACGACGCCGTTGCCCAGGGCCTTGAGCTGGGCGGTGCGGGACAGCCCGGGCACGTCGGTGACGTGGCCGGCGGGCAGGCCCATCAGCCACTCCACCAGGAGCGGGTTCAGCCGTCCCAGAGCGTCAACTGGCCCCGGGGCGGGGCGGCCGAGGACGGCTTCCCAGCGCCGGACGGCCGGGGTGTAGGGGCCCCAATCCGGTGGGCTGCCGAGGGCAGGGTCAGATCCCCCTTGCTGCCGCGCTGGTTCGGACCGCCCTTGGTCCCGTCCGTCGCCCGCGGAGTGGGCAGCAGGGTGCCACTGTGGGTCAGGTCGGTCAGGGTCGGTGAGGTGCTGCGCGGGTTCGGCGCGGTGGCCTGCCGGGCTCCCCGGGCGTCCCCGGCCACCGGGGTGGGCAGCAGGGAGACGGCGTGCCGCAGGTTCATCCCGCCCTGTGCCGCGTGCCCGGTCCCGGTCGCCTCCGAGGTCGAGGGAGTGGGCAGCAGCGCGGCCACCGTCGGCAGGCCATCGCGGTAGCCGCGGCCCTTGGCGTCCCTCGCGCGGGGGGTGGGCAGGCCAGGCGAGGAGGAACAGGCGGTTGCGCCGGTGGGGAGCACCGACATCGGATGCGCGAAGAGTGCACCACCGCGCATCGAACCCGAGGGCGGCAAGGTCGGTGAGGACGGTGTCGAATCCGAGGGAAAGGTGCCCTGCGACGTTCTCAAAGACCGCGTACCGGGGTCGTAGTACGCCAAGGGCACGGGCGATGTGCGGCCAGATGTGGCGGTCATCGGTGACTCCCTTCCGTTTGCCGGCGGTGCTGAACGGCTGACAGGGGTAGCCGCCGCACACGATGTCCACCGGCTCCACCGCGCGCCAGTCCACGGCGGTGATGTCTGCGAGGTTGGGTACCTGCGGCCAGTGGTGGGCCAGGATCCGGGCGGCGCCGGGGTCGTTGTCGGCCACCCACGCCAGGGAGCCGCCGAACACGGCTTGGACGGCCATGTCCAGGCCGCCGTAGCCGGTGCACACCGAACCAATGCGCACCGGGTCGGGAGGATGGGTCATGCTGGGACCTCCTGAGTCTCTTGCTGAGGCTGGGAGTGCCGGAGCGGACCGCGCTTCTTTGGCGAGAGTGGGCGGTCCGCTCCGGGCGTCACTTGTGCTTGGGGCGGGCGAGTTGGAAGAAGGTGCC
Source organism: Streptomyces carminius (assembly GCF_002794255.1). Taxonomy (GTDB): domain Bacteria; phylum Actinomycetota; class Actinomycetes; order Streptomycetales; family Streptomycetaceae; genus Streptomyces; species Streptomyces carminius. Next base: position 222,290 of record NZ_PGGW01000011.1, on the reverse strand, counting down.
GATGCCGATCGGGCCGGCCAGGGTGCCGAGCAGGGCGGCGGTGCGGGCGGCGAACTCGAACAGCGCGATGCCCGCGGCGACCAGGCCGATGAAGCCGAATCCGGCGGCCAGTCCGATGGCGAGCGGCACCGCGTAGGCGGCGGCCGGGCGCCGCGGGGCGGGTGCGTGGATGATGACGACCGGGCGATCGCCTAACTGCCGGTAGACCTCGGCGGGCAGGTGCGGGAGGTGGCCCCCGGTGGGGGGCGGGTGCGGGGTGCGGCGGGTCATGACTGCCTCCTTGTACGGTGGGTGTCGGTCACGGTGTGTGCCGGTAGTGGGGTGGCTAGTGGGTACTGGGGTCCCCAGTGGGGAAGCACCGGTCAGACGGCCCGTGTGGGCCGTTGGGGCATGCGTAGTGGGTAGTGGGGTGTGCCCCACTACCCACTACGCAGTAGCTGTGTGTAACTGGTGTCAGGCGTGGTCGGGGTGGAGGTAGACCGAGTGCGGCCCGTTGTCCCGGTAGACCAGCTCCCCGCGCTCGGCCGCGGCCCGCAGGGCGGCGCGGACGGTCTTGCGGTCCTTGCCGACCAGTTCCGCGATCGCGGACGGCTTCATCCCTGCGGCGCCGGCGGAGGCGATCGCGTCGATCGCGTCGGCCAGCCATGCCGGACCGGCCTCCGGCGCCTGCTCTCCCTGTCCGCGTAGGGCGGAGAGGTTCAGCCCCGGCCGGGGTGCCGTGGGCGGCTTGTCGTCCCGCTGCTCGGGCCGGTCCGGGGTGCCGGGTTCGGCGGTGGTGCCGAACGTCTTGTCGATCTCGGCCATGAACCGGGCGGCCAGTGCATCGGCGTCCGGCTCCGGGCCCTGCTCCGGCTGCTCGTTGCGTAGGGCGGAGAGGTTCAGTCCGTCCCGCCCGCTGCCGGTGGTCTGCGCCGCGGTGGTGCCGGTGCCGGTGCTCGTGTCCGACCCGCTGGTGGTGTCGCGCATCCATGCGGTGCGGTCGGGGTCCCAGCGGCGGGTGTAGGCGTCTCCGGCCGCCTCCTTGGACGGGGCGTCCAAGACCGGGTGGCGGTCGGTGGTGGCGGTGGTGATGTCGCGGATCTGGTTGGGCAGGATCCGCCACGCCTTGAACAGTCCGGCCGTCTCCTCGGGGGTGCCCAGGAACCCCGAGCCCTTGTACGGGGCCTGGTCGGTGCGCAGGCCGCGGGTGCCGGGGAACATCTTGGACAGGTCCATGCCCTCGGTCTCCCCGCCCGTCAGCGCCACCCGGACTTTGGCTTCCCGGCGGATCATCAGGTTCCCCAGCACTGAGCCGGTGGCCCCCAGCGCGGTCAGGACGGTGCGCACGCCCATGGCGCGGGCGATGCGGATGACCTCCAGGATCTTGGCCGCGAGCTGGCGCATGGCGCGGTCGGTGCTGGTCAGGATCTCCGCACCCTCGTCGACCACCAGCATGATCTGCGGAATCCGCGCGCTGATCGGGAGCAGGTCGGTGTTCGCGCGGGCCATCAGGTCCTGATAGACGGTCTTGCGGTGCCGGGCGATGCGCAGCACCGCATCCAGCATGATGGTGGCCTCTTCGTGGGTGGCGGCCAGCCAGTCGATCCCGGGCCGCACCGGCGCCCCGTCCGGGCCCCGCAGGTCTCCGGACAGGGCGGGGAGCACCCACGGGAGGCCGGCGGATCCGGCGTTGAGGTCGATGACGAAGGTGAGCACGTCGTCTGCGCGGGCGAACCCGGCCAGGATGACGTGCACCATGTTGGTCTTGCCCGACCCGGTCGGGCCCACGACCAGGGCGCACTGTTCGCGCAGGTAGGTGCGGATCTCCTCGGCGTTGGTCCGGTACCCCCACGGAATCCCCGTGAGCACCGACAGCGGGCCGTAGTCGTCGGGGTAGGTGCGCTCCTCGGCCAGCACATTGACGGTGGTCACATCGAGGATGACCCGGCCCTGGTCGATGCCGGGGGAGGCGGTGGCGGTGCAGCCGTGCGGCAGCCTGGCGTCCGCCGACAGCCGCGGCGCCTCCTTGGCGACTTTGTCGTAGGTGGCGCCGCCCGGGGGGAGTTCGGCGTCGAGGGAGAAGCCGGTACCGGTGGGCCACATCTCCACCGCCAGCACCCGCACCGTGATGCCGCACACCCGCTGGATGCGGTCGGCCCACTCGGCGGCGATCGCGCGCCGCTCGGCGGACAGCTCGGCGGCCACCTGCCGCTCGGCCGCTGCGATCGCCTCCTCCTCGCGGGCTTCTTCGTAGAGGTCGGCGGACCGGTTGGCGGTCCCGATGCCCACCCCGAGCGCGGCCAGCGAGCCCAGCGCCGTCCAGGTGAGCGGTCCAGTGGCCATGGCCCAGGTGGTCCACCCGGCCCCGAGCAGCCAGCAGGCGGCCCGGGTGGCGACCGTGCGCCCGGCGTTGCGCACTCGGAGTCCGGCGATGGTGTGGCCCAGGGCCCCGGCGGCGCCGACCGCCAGGGCCCAGCCGGGCGGCATACCGGTGGCGGCGCCGGTGGTGGCGGCGGCGAAGGCGCCGGTGGTGGCGGACAGGGCGCCGGTCACGGGTCCGTGACCGGCCGCCCAATCCAGCACCGGCCCACCACTTGCGGTGTTGGCGGTGTTGGTGGTCATCAGACGTTCCAGCCCTTCTCAGCTTCGGTGCCGTTGCGGGGGTCCTCGTGGCGGGCGATGTCGGCTTCGTGGACCCGGCGGAAGAGCGGGCCCATCTCCTCGGCCTTGTCGATGGCGGCCACCAGCGCGGCGTAGATGTCCTCGAACCCGGCGGCGACCTCCTTCTCCAGCGGGAATTCGTCGTCGGAGCGCTCGGCCAGGATGCGGAAGGTGTTGGCCACCGAGGTCATCGCGGCGGGCAGGTTCTCGATCATGGCCAGGATTTCCATGGCGCCGTCGGGGGTGTAGGTGCGGGCCGCCTCTTCCATCTCGGCGGCGGCCTCTTCGAAGCGGAAACCAGACACGTTCACAACCTCCACAGAGCGGGTGGCATCGGGGTGGGTGGGGAGCAGGTGGGTGGGCCGCCGCACGCGGTCCCCCACCTCGTGCGCGTTCTCCTCGGCCGTGGTGTCGGCGGCGGCTTCCTCGGCGGCGAGCCGGTCACGGATCGCGGTGTCGCGCTGCTCGCGCTCGGTGCGGGCCCGGCCGACCAGGCGCCAGAACAGGCGGCGGCCGGGATACATCAGCCACGCCCACCCGAGCCGGCGGCCCAGGGGCGTGGTGGCCATGCCGAGCAGCCCGAGCGGGGCGGCCAGCAGCCCGGCGAGCAGGCAGCGGCCGTAGGAGCGGGCCGCGGAGCGCCACAGCGCCCGCCGCGCCGCCCGCCGGGCCGGTGCCTTGCGCAGCGCCGAACGGCGAGCTGCCACCGCACCGGCGGTGCGGGCGTCGCGGGCCGCCCGGCCCCGGCGGGCGGCCTGGTCCCGGGCGGTGCGGGCCCGGTTCAGGGCGGCGGCCAGCCCCCGCCCACCGGCCTTCTGCTGCTTCTGCTGCTTGTGGTTCTTGGCGGCGAGCCGGGCGGCGGTACGGGCGGCCGGGCCGTGCGCGCGGCGGGCATCGGCCACCGCCCGCCGCGCCGCAGCCGTCTGCGCCCGCCGCTGTGCCCGCGTGGGCGCGGCGGCCCGCTGCCCAGACCGCGCCGCAGCGGCCCGGTTCAGCAGCCCACCGCCGCGCCCGGCCCCAGAACGGCCGGCCGCACCACCACCCGGCTTGCTGCCGGGCCGGTGGTGCTTGCCGAAGTGCTTCCCGGCCCCAGCCACCGCGGCGGGAGTGCTGCGGTGCCGGGACGCTGCACTGCCAGACGCGCCGTTGCCGCGGCGCGTCCGGCCGCCCGCGCGACCGGGCTTGGCCGCACCACCGGACCGGCCCGCAGCCACAGGGAGGCTCCGGTGGCCGGTGCGCCGGGCCGCCGCAGCAGCCGCGTTCCGTCCGGCCGTCCGGGCGGCTGCCCGCCGGGCTTCCCGCTTCGGAGTGGTGCGGCGGGCGCGGGTGGCGGCGGCCGTGCCCAGCACCACCGCCCCGGTCGCGGCCACCACCGCAGCCAGCGGCCCAGCAGCCAGCGCGGCAGCCGAAACCGCACCGACGGTGGTGTTCGCCCCCGACAGCGCCAGCGGCACCACCGGCCACCCACCCGGGGCGTGCCCCGTGTTGTCGGCGGCGGCGTCGGAGGGCGGTGCCTGCTCGACCACCGGGGCCGGAGCAGGAGCCGCAGGGGCAGGTGTGGGGTCGGTCTCGGGTGGGGGTGTCGGGGGGATCGTGGTTTCCGTCATGCTGGAGTCCTCCATCTAGGTGGGGACCGGCGCGGCCGTGCTGGCAGGCAAGGGGCCGCGCCGGGACAACGCCCGGTCAGGTCGAGCAGGGGTTTTCAGGCGGCCAGTGCCGCAGGGGCGTCGGCGCAGGGCACGCACATCCCGAGCGAGACGGGGATGACGTATCCGGCGTCCCGCCCACACACTGGGCAGGTGCGGCGCGCGGCGTTCGCCTTGGCGAGCGCCGCCCACCTGGCCGCCGTCATGAGACGGACCGGCTTCGCGCGGTCGACGTGGTAGAGGTAGGCGACCAGCGGGCCGCGGCGACGGCGCGGGCGCCGCAGTACCGCGGCCACGTCCTGCCCACCGGGCCGCAGTCCCATGGCGCGCAGTTGGCGGCGGGTGGCCAGCCCGCCCGGGGCCAAGCGCCAGGAGTAGACCGGCAGCGTCATGGGGTGTTCTCCTCCTGGGACATCACCGCGCCCCAGGCGGTGCGCACCCGCTGCTCACCGCCGACGTATCCGGCCTCCCGGAAGGCGGCCACGGCCTGCCGGTAGGACAGCGGCGGGTCCACCGAGTAGCGCAGGTGCCGCAGCACCACGATCAGTTGCTCATCGCTCAGCGGCTCGCCCGGCTGCGGGGTCGGCACGCCGGCGACGGCGGCCACCTCGTCCAGCGTCACGGCCTGCTCCACCGGCCACCACAGCACCTCATCGGAAGATGGCGCACCGGGAGGCGTCACGGGCGTCACGGCCGGTGTGACGGGGAGCGTCACGGGCTCCGGCTCGGGCGGCCCGTCCTGCTCGGGGGTGTCGCTGACCTGCGTGTCTTCGGCGTCACACCCACCCGTGACGCCCGTGTCCCCGGCGGGCTCGCCGTCCCGCTGCGGGAGCGGCGTCACACCCGCCATCACGGCCGGTGTGACGGGAGGCGTCACGGGCTCCACGGCCAGCGCGACGGGGCCCGGGGCGGGGGTGGAGAACATTTCCGCCAGGGCGGCGTCGGCGCCGGTGGTGAGGCGGTCGCGCTGGATGTCCAGCAGCCGCCCGCCCAGTGCGGCGTCTTTGGCGCCGACGGTGCGGGCCAGCTTCCACGCGGTGCGCTCGGCCTTGGCCCGCGCCTTCTCGTCCGGGTGGTTGGCGGCGACCGCGCGGTGATAGGCCAGCTCCCGCACCACAGCGGCGGCCCGCGCCTCGGCCTCGGCGTCGCGGCCGTCGGCGTGGACCACGATACGGCGGGCCAAGAACGCCATGCCTTCGGCGGCCACGCACATGCCCATCGGGGTGATGGCGTAGATGACCGTCAGGGCCGGTCCGTCGGCGGCCATGGCCGCCATCACCGAGGCGGCGGCGGGCAGCGCCCACAGTCCGGCCCGGACCGGCCAGGGGGAGGACTGGCCCAGCATCGTCAACCCGAGCAGGACCAGGGCCAGCACCGCGGTGGCGCCTTCCCCGGCCGCGACCGCTCCGAGGGCGGTGCCGGAGCCGTAGGCGCGGCTGATGTTGCTGTACGTGCCGATCCCCCCGGCCACGCCCGTAGCCAGCATGGGCAGGAACGCGGCGGTCAGTACGACCTTCTGTGCCGTGGTCAGCGTCCTGGGTGCGGGCATCATGCCGCCTCCCCTACGGTGGCCACCGTGCCGTAGCCGACCAGCCGGACGCGGGCGCCGGCGTAGTCGACCGAGGCGGTCAGCACCCGAGTGCGGCCGTCGCGCTGCTCGCCGTAGCCGACGGCGCCGGGGGCGATGCCCAGGACTTCCCGCCACTCCTCGAACGCGGCCAGGTCGTCGTGGAGCGCCAGCTCCAGCCGGTCGGGGTAGACGGTGGAGATGGTCACGCACGGGGCGGGAAGGTGCGGGTACTCCACCGCCAGCAGGCGCAGCGCCCGCAGAGCGGCATCCAGGTCCCCGAAGGTCAAGGGAGTCATGCGCCCACCCCCGACACCCCGGCGCCGCGCCGGTTGGTCAGGGCCCGCCGGGCGGCCAGCACCCGGCGCCGCGCCCGCCGGATCCGGCGCGCGTCCAACTCGGACACCGGCCGGTCCAGCACCGTGATCTGCGCGTCCAGCAACTCGACTTCCGCCACGATGAGCGGGAGCTCCCGCTCGATCGCGTCCAGCTCGGCGGCCGACGGCTCCCCGCCGGCCGGATCGGCGGCACCAACCGCCCGAAGTGGAACACTGTGCTTCATGGGTCGTGGATCCCTTCAACGAGGAACGGCCCAGCAAGGCGGCCCCGGTGTTGCACCACCGGGGCTGCGGCCGTAGAGCAGGAACATCCGGCTCCCCTCGGCGCTGCTCGTACGAGACGAGCAGCGGAGGCAACCGGCCGCAGCACATCCGAGGCGCTGCGGAAGAGGTTGAAGTCGTACAGGTGCGCGATCCTGTGCCGCGCCGACCGCCTTATCGGAGGAGGCGGCGACCTCATCGCTCTATGGAGTTCTCAAAGACCGAGCGCTTCCTTCGAGCCCGTGTCACGGGCCCTCCAGGCGCTTTGGAGCGGTCTTGCGGCGTGTCTGCTGACGTGCTCAAACAGGCCTAAGGGAGACCTGAGCTCAGGTCCTCTTTAGGACTTGAGAAGACCATAGCCCCTTGCTCGCGACTCATCAAGAGGAGTTGAGGACCTGAGTTGTAGTCCTGTGTTGGACCATGACGGCTCCCGGGGGCATGCTGGGAGCGAGAAGGAGGACGAACGTGACTGATGCGGTGGCTGGGGTGGCGAAGTATCACCGGGTGGCGAACGCGTTGCGTGCTGAGATCCGGGAAGGGGCGTTCGATGAGCGGGAGGGCCGCCTACCTGCTGAAACCGAACTGGCGAAGCGGTTCGGCGTGAGCCTGCCTACCTTGCGGCAGGGGCTTGGGGTGCTACGGGCCGAAGGGCTGATCGAGTCGCGGCACGGGCGTGGGACGTTCGTGAAGCGCGACCGCCCCCGTCAGCGGCGGTCGCGCCACCGGTACGGGCGTGCCCGCAAGGACGAGCGGCTTCTGACCAGCGACCTACAGCACGAGATCGGGTTCGCCGGTCGGGCGCCGGTCCCCGCCCACATTGCGGAAGCCATGGGCGTGCCCCCGGGAACGGAAGTCGTGGTCAGGCGACGGCGCCTTCTCGACAAGAAGAGCGGGCGCCCCGAGGAGGTAGGAGCCAGCTACATCCCGGTAGCCATCGCGGGCGGTACCTTCCTAGAAGAGCCGACCGTGGTACCCAAAGCCCTCTTCCTCTGTGTCGAAGACCTATCAGGTCAGCGCTATGCGACGGTGAGAGACCTATGGCGAAGCCGGATGCCGACTCCGGAAGAGGTTGCTCTTCTGGAGCTCCCGCACGGCGCGCCGGTCCTGAACGTGGTGCACACGGCACGTGCGACCGACGGCACGGTGTTGGAGATCTCGGAGTCCACCTGGCCGGCCGATCGCATCGTCGTCGTGGATGAGTACGACGTAGACCAGGAACCGACTGAGACCGACTCCCCTTCGGAGGTCTGATGGGCTTCGCGGACTTGCCGCCGGGCCAGCACGCGAAAGAGATGCGGGACCACTGGTGGTGGCGCCCCGGTTGGCAAGTGGGTCAGCGTGCGCTCACCTGGCACCTGACCTTCGAGGGGCAAACGGCCTTTCATCGGTTGGTCGAGGGGTACCAACGAGTGCTAGCCCGATTCCCCGGGCTGGAGCCCGTTCCCGTCTCGTGGCTGCACCTGACCATGCAGGGAATCGGCTTCACGTCCGGTGTAGCTCCCGCAGATGTTGCACGTATCGAAACAGCGGTGCGTGAGCGGTTGGCCGTTCTCTCTGTTCCAACTCCCACCTTCGGGCAAGTCGTCGTCGCTGATGAGGCCGTTGTCCTTCCGCCGGACGAGGAGGGAGAGAAGGCGATCCGCGCCGTTCGGGCGGCGATCCGTTCGGGGATCGGTTCAGTCTGGGGCGTTGACGGGGTCCCCGAGAACAGCAGCCACTACAGGCCACACGTGAGCATCGCGTACAGCAATCGCACCCAGGATGCGGCTCCCGTCGTGGAAGCGATCACTGTGGCTGGCGAGCAGTCGGTACGGCTAGACGTGCCCACCGCCTCCCTGATCGAGCTTCACCGGGACCGCAGGGTCTACGAGTGGGAAGTCGTGGCCGAAGTGCCGATCGGACACGCTTGATTCTCTGACACCGAGGCTGTCTGCAACCGACCGGGCGTCTACGTGGTCTTGTGATGGGTGAGACCAAACTTGCCCCGACGTCAGGATGAATCACGCGGCTTGCGCCTGTGGCCCGTAGGGACCGCGCTTGCCTTGACCTTTAGTACGGCGATCACCGTGGCCGCTGCGGTGTTCCTCACCGGATGGGGTCTACTGGATGTGCAGAATCTCAAGCCTGAGCGGCAGCTCACCTCCAAAACTCTGTTCGACCTGGTGAAGTTGTCCTTCGGAGTGGTCGCTGGAGCCGGTGCCCTAGTAGCTCTAGTGGTGGCCTACCGGCGCCAACGTATCGACGAGGATGGCGCCCTACGGGACGCCACCCGCCTACACACCGAGCGGTTCACCACCGCCGTCTCCCAACTCGGCGAAGAATCAGCCGCAGTACGCTTGGGCGGCGTTCACGCCCTGGCTGGCCTAGCTGACGATGCCCCCACCCGTGACTTGCGCCAGACCTGCATCGACGTTCTGTGCGCCTACCTCCGCCTCCCCTACACTTCCCAGACTGACTTTCCATCGGAAGACGCAGGCGCCCGACACACCTACTTGGCTCTGCGAGAGGTCCGGCATACTGTGATCCGCCTCATCCGCGACCACCTCAGCCTCCCACCCGAACACCCTCGTTCCTGGGAGGGGCACGACCTGGACTTCACCGGTGTCGTCTTCGACGGCGGGGATTTCTCCGGAGCATCTTTCCGCAGCGGAATGGTCGATTTCAGCAACGCGACATTCTCCGGCAGCATGGTCGATTTCAACAACACCACATTCTCCGGCAGCACAGTCAACTTCAACCATACGAAGTTCCTTGACGGCACAGTCAACTTCAACCACGCAACATTCTCTAACGGCACAGTCAACTTCAATGGAGCAGAATTCAACGGCAGCACCGTTCGATTTGATTACGCAAACTTTAACGGCGGCACAGTTAACTTCGAACATGCAGAAATCAACAATGGCGGAATCGACTTCAATCATGCAACCATTAGCAGAGATTCGATCACCTTTAGTCATGCCGCCATCAACGGCGGCGTACTTAGATTCAACGATGCAGGATTCAACGGCGGCGCCATCCACTTTGAAGGCGCAAGCATCAATGGTGGAAAACTGGCCTTTAGGGATGCTTCTTTTGATGGCAGCATAGTAAATTTTGATCGCGCTAGCTTCAATGGCGGCACGATCGAATTCGATGACACAACAATATCTGGCGGCGTAGTAATTTTCACTTATGCAGCGTTCTCGGGCAGCACAACCAACTTCAATCAAGTGACCTTCTTTGACGGGTTCGTCGACTTTGGTTATGCAGTATTCAGCAGTGGTGAAATTAGCTTCACCGACGCAGGATTCAACGGCGAAACAGTCAGTTTCGATAATGCGGCTTTCAATGGCGGCACCGTCGACTTCAATGGAGCGTTTGGCTCATCCCCATCCGGCATATTTTCTCCCAGTGGCCAACCCTCACCATTCTGTCTAAACTTGCCTCGGTCGTGGCAACCGTCAACGCACTGACCAACACATAGATTTCTTGCTGAGCACACAGTCACCGCGCACCGTACGCGGAAAATCAACGTTGTGACATCAGCAGTTGACATCAACAGGCACGCACGTCGGCAGACGTCCGTGTCACGGAGGACGGGATCTAGGCCGCCCCAGCACAGCACCCGTGCAGCGATCAGTGGTCGGCACGCGCCTGGGGGTCAAGGGGTCGCAGGTTCAAATCCTGTCGTCCCGACAGTTTCGGAAGGCGCTTCAACCGGGGAGAAATCCCAGGTCGGAGCGCCTTCCGTCGCCTGACGGCACACCAGGCCGACCGGGACGCCGCCACCCCTGCGGGGACCACCTGGGGACCAGCAGCGGGAAGAAACCGCAGATCAGAGCACGTTTCCTCGGGGACCAAGATCATCCGGCTTCTCTGTCCGGTTGTGGGATGCCTACAGCACCCGGCGCACCGCCCCCGGCGGCTTAGGCGGGCCGGCCGCCACCGACAGGTGGGCGCTGAGCGAGCGGCCCGCCTCGGTGATCGACCGCAGATCCGGATGCAGATAGCGCTGGGTGGTGGCCAGTGATCCATGCCCGGCGATCTTCCGCAGCACATGCAGCGGGACCCCGGCGTCGGTCATCCACGTCAGCCCGGTGTGCCGCAGGTCGTGGCGGCGCAGGTGCTCGTAGCCGAGCCGGGCGACGACCTCGTCCCAGCGGGTGGCGTCCCGCAACACCGCGGTGGTGATCCGCCCACCGCGCGGCCCGGCGAACAGCCGGGCGGTGCCGGCCGGGCCGATCGCCCCACCCAGGACCGCGAGCAGGCACGGGGAGAGCAGAGAACCCGGTCGGTAACGGCGGCCCCGCACCCACCTCGGACCCGGGGCCGGTCCGGCGTCTCGCGGAGCGAGGCGAGTTCCCCGGGCGGGCGGCATGGGCCGATGGGCCCGCGGTGGCACCGCAGGACACCGATCAGGGGGACGACGCGCGAACGCACTCCCTGTTCGCGATCAAAGACTTCGAGAACCCTGATCACCAGGGGTCGCGTCCACCCTCTCCGACCCGGATGTCCCGTACATCCCGCCGCAGGCAGCCGCAATCAGCACGTCCCGCCGAGCGGGAACGCGTCAGCCCCGGGCACACGCCGGGCTCCGCGTCACAGACGTACACGCCGCGTGGCCGGAGCAGCCGGGTGGCCGGCCCGAGATCATCTCGGCGCGCCCTCGAAACGTGGCCCGGTCGTGCAGGCACCGGGGCCGAATCGCCTGGAACGGCTCGGCTGTCGGCTCACCGTCCATACAGTGTTGGTGCTCCGCGCGAAGAGGCGGAGCCGACCGGAGGGAACGAGGGAGACGGCGTCGGCCGCCGGTGGCGGGGTGACGGCGGGGCTGCTCCAGGCATCCGCGTACGTCGACGGGCGTGAGGCGGTGGCGGAGACCGACCTGTCGGTGCTGACCCATGTGCTGTGGGACTCCCCCGCCCAACGCCCGACCGTCGAGCGGGAGGTCCTGAACCTGGTCGACCCGGACGCGAAGGAGGCGCTCGACCTGGCCGACGCCATCGAGGAACTGGAGACCCAGCTCGACGCCATGGCCGGGCAGTCCCGCGAGTCGCTGAGCGAGTGGGTCATCAAGAACGCCCACCACAATCTCGCCATGACGGGCAAGCGCCTGGAGAGACTGCGCGGGGAGGCGGCGAACGCCGGCCGTTCCACTGCCGCGATCGACCGGATCACCGACCGCCGTCGACGATCTCACGGACGTCCGCGCCACCGCCGATCCGTTCCGTGTGATCTGACCCGGCCCCTCCCGGAGGGCGAGCGCTCCGGCCGGGCGGAACGGGCCGGCGCCTGAAGGGTCCCCCACTGTCTGACGGCCCGGGGCTCGCGGCCGGGACGTTCTCGCGGCGGGCCCGTTTCAGGGCGGTGCCGAGCAGGCCGAGAGGGGAGTCGTGAAACCCTCCCCCGGATGTAGACCTGAGGCGTGGAAAGGCATGCCGAGCACGCCGGAAAGGACGTCCTCATGCGGAACTACGACATCAAGAAGGAACGGCGGGACCTCTACTCGGCCGGACGTGACCGGTTCCAGATCGTCGATGTGCCGCGCATGAGCTTCCTGATGGTGGACGGCCGCGGCGATCCCAACACATCGGCCGACTACCGCGCGGCGGTCCAGGCCCTGTACGCGACCGCCTACGCCGTGCGCGCGGTCGCCGGGAGGGAGCTGGGCCGGACGCACACCGTCGGTCCGCTGGAGGGACTGTGGTCCGCGGAGGACCTCGACGCCTTCAGGACCCGTGACCATGACGAGTGGCTCTGGACGCTCATGATCGTTCAGCCGGGCGGGGTCACCTCCGCCATGGTCGGCGAGGCGATGGAGCACGTCGAGAGGGCGAAGAAGCTCAGCGCCGGCCACCGTGTGAGATTCGACGACTACAGCGAGGGGCGGTGCGTGCAGATCCTCCATGTCGGACCGTACGACGAGGAGGCTCCCACCATCGCGCGGATGCACGAGGAGTTCCTGCCCGCCGAGAAGCTGGTCCCTCGCGGGCACCACCACGAGATCTACCTCTCCGACGCCCGCAGGACGGCACCGGAGCGGCTGCGCACCATTCTCCGCCAGCCGGTCGGCCCGGCCCACACCTGACCTCACGGTGAGGCCCGGGACACGGGGACTTGTGCCCTGGCCGGAGGGCAGCGCTGCGGATGCTCTGCCACGGAAGCCGGGTCCTGGGCGTGGTGATCGGGCGGCGTGGGTGATCGGGCTCTGCGGGCACGGTGGCCCGATGGCACCCGGACATCGGCAGCCGGCCGGCTACGCCCTCGGAGGCCTGCGGTCAGCCACGGGTGTCCAGGCCGTCGCGGTCGAGTGCCGCCCGGAGCCGGCCGAGCCACTGTGTGCCCAGCCGGCGCCCGTCGGGGAGTTGGTCGTCCCGGTCCCAGCGCCAAGCCGTGATCATCGCCAGTACGAGGATCCGGCACTGGCGCAGCATGTCCTGATCAGCCCCCGGACAGTGCTCGCCGACTTCTTCGGGCGCATGGGCGAGATCGAACTCGACGGGCCCGCGGCAGCACGTCTCGAGGTCGATGAACAGCGGCCCGTTCTCCGTGGCGAGCACGTTGCCCGGATGCGGCTCGCCGTGCAGCAACTGCTCGGCGCCGCCGTGCCCGCCGATCGCCCGCCCCAGGCTCCGCAGTGTGTCGCCGAGCAGTTCCCGGTCCGCGTCGGCGAGCGCCGGAGTGCGGTCGCGGTCCGCCACGAGTCGCCGGGCCTGCCCGACCCGGTCCGTGAAGCGCGGCACCGGAACATCGATCTCGCGCATGCCGGCGTGCAGCCGCCCGAGCGCGTCGGCGTAGTCGGCCGGTGAGATCTCCCCGGGTGTCACGGGTGCGTGGTAGGTCCACAGCGTGACCGTGAAGCCGTCCCGCTCATGGACGCGTGGCTCCACGCGCGGCTCGAGAGCGGCCACCGGACACCCGGCCCCGGCGAGCCGACGAGCGAGCTCGACCTCGAACCGGGCGATCTGATCCGCCACAGGCGCCACCCGGGCCACGACATCACCGGGCAGCAGCCGCAAAGTGAGCTTGTTCGAGTTCTGCAGAACGGCCGCGTCCTCGGCTGCCAGACCGAGTGACGAGGCGACCGACAAAGCCGCGGCCACCGCACGCGGCACCTCTGACGCCTGCACCGCTGCCCGGCCCCTCTCCCTGAGCACTGCCGTGGCTCCCCAGCCGGTGAGCCCACGCACCCTACCAAGTCGTCGGCGGAGAGGAGCCGCGGTGGCGCGGCGGACAGGGTTCGGCGGAGTCGGCGTTCCGCCCCTTCGGCTGCTCGGCCGGCCGCCGTCGGGCGGCGCACACGATTCCGCTTGAGGCTCCGGGTGTCGTCCCGGCCCACGTCGCCCCGGCGGCTTACCTGACGTACCGACGCCTGGGCGCCTCGCGGCGGATGTGCCGACCGCGAGGCGCCCGGCCCGGTCACGCCGCGTGGGTCAGGCGGGCGATCAGATCGTCCAGACTCACGATCCCGGCCAGGCCGCCTTGGTCGTCCCGGATGACGGCGAGTGTCGCGCGGCGCTGCCGGAGCAGCTCGATGCCGTCCGCGACGGTGTTGTGCGGTTCCAGTTCCGGTACCGGGCGGGCCAGGGCACGAGCCGTGGTGGCGCGGCCGCGGGCACGGGCCACCAGCGCGTCACGTGCGTGGACCGAGCCGAGAACCCGCGTGCCGTCCAGCACCAGCAGCCGGGTGCGGTCGTGCCGGGAGGTGGTGGCGAGGACGGTGTCCGCGTCCGCGTCGGCGGGAACGGCGACGACACGGTCGGCGGGGACCATCAGTGCGCCGACCTGCTCCTGCGGAGCGGTGAGCGTGCGGGTCAGGAGGCCGGAGTCGCTCTCGGTGATCAGGCCCAGGCGCTGCGACTCGACGATGAGATGGGTGAGCTGCTCCCGGTTGTGCACCGAGGTCAGCTCCTCGCGCGGGGTGACCCGGCACAGCCGCACCAGCCCGTTGCTGATCTTGTTGAGCACCCAGAGCAGCGGCCGCACGAACAGGGTGATGCCGCGGAAGGCCGGTGCCAGCAGCATCGCGGAGCTCTCCGGGTGGGCGATCGCCCAGGACTTGGGCGCCATCTCCCCGACGACCATGTGGAGGAAGACCACGACCGTCATGGCGAAGAGGAACGCGATGCCGTACGACAGCCCGCCCGGCAGCCCCAGGGACTCCAGCAGGGGTTCGACTCGGTAGGAGATCGCCGGTTTGGAGATGCTGCCCAGACCGAGGGTGGCCACGGTGATGCCGAGCTGGGCGCCGGCGAGCATCAGCGACAGCTCCCGCATTCCGGCCAGCGCCGACTTCGCCCCTCTGCGGCCCTGGTCGGCGTAGCGTTCCATGCGGTGGTGCTTGGCCGCGACGAGAGCGAACTCGGCGGCGACGAAGAAGCCGCTGGCGATCAGCAGCAGGACGGTGACCAGCAAGGCGGTCCACGGGCTCATGCGTTCTCTCCCCGGCCGGCCTGCGCGGTGTCGGGGTCGGGATCGGGGTCGGTGGTACGGACCAGCCGTACCCTCTTGGGCACGTGCCGGTCCAGGGACAGCACCTCGACGGCCGCGTGCCCGTTCTGCGTCGGCAGGTCGAGGGTGATGCGGTCACCGACGGTGGGGAAGCGGCCGAGGTGGTCGATGACCAGCCCGGCGACCGTCTCGTAGTCCTCGGCCTCGGGCAGGTGGATGCCGGTGGCCTGGGCGACCTCGTCCAGCCGGCGACCGGCGTCCACCAGCCAGCCGTCGCCGTCGGGCACCGCCGTCTCGGCCAGGCGGTCGGTCTCGTCGGCGATCTCGCCGACCAGTTCCTCGGCGATGTCCTCGAAGGTGATGATCCCGGCGAGACCGCCGTGCTCGTCCAGGACGACGGCGAACTCCTCACCCCGCTCACGCATCTGGTCGACAGCGTCCGGCAGCGGCTGGGTCTCGGGCAGCAGCAGTGCGGGGCGGGCCAGCTCGCCCGCGGTCGCCGCCGCGACGGCGGCCTCCTCCTGGCCCATCAGGTCGCGCACGCCGATGACGCCCACGACGTCGTCGGGGCGGTCGCCGAGCACGGGGTAGGTGGAGTGGCCGTGGGCCGCGATCAGCTCGATCACCTCGGTCGCCGGGGCGGTCGCCGCGACGAAGGCGGTCTCCACCCGGGGCACCATGACCGTGCCGGTGTTGCGGTCGCCGAACTCCAGGGCGTGGTCGACGAGGTCGGCCGTGTGCCGCGGGAGGTGGCCCCGCTCGTGCGCGGCCTCGATGAGGTGTCCGACCTCCTCCAGCGTCGCGCCGTGGTGGAGTTCCTCCACCGGCTCGATGCCGACCCGGCGCAGCAGCCTGTTGGCGGTGCTGTCGAAGACGTGGATCGCCGGGCCGGCCACCTTCAGATAGACCAGGGTGGAGGAGGCAAGGGATTTGGCGAGCCGGTCCGGGACGGCCAGGGCCAGGTTCTTGGGCGCGAGTTCGCCGATGACCATCTGCAGCACGATGGCCAGGACGAACGCGACCGTCAGCGCCACCCCGCCCACGGCGGCCTCCGGGACTCCGGCGCCTGTCAGGACCGGACGCAGCAGCTCGGCGAGCGCCGGTTCCGCGAGGAAGCCGACGACCAGGCCGGTGACGGTGATGCCCAGCTGGGCTCCGGAGAGCATGAACGACAGCCGGCTCAGCACCTTCACCGCCCGGGCGGCGCGTCTGTCGCCCGCGGCGGCCTGCCGCTCCAGCGCGAGCCGGTCGGCGGCGACGTAGGCGAACTCCTGGGCGACGAAGTACCCGGTGCCGAAGGTGAGGACGAGGACGGCGAGCAGACCGAACCAGGCGGTCACCGCTCACCACCTCCCGGACAGGCGACGGGTTGGATACGGCGGATCTCACCCTGTGGAAGGGCTGGCAAGAACGGCTCCTCGGTTTCGGCGGACTGTACGGGAAGCGACACGGCCGTGCTCCGCGGTTGCCGCGCAGGCCGGTGACGGGCACGTTTCCCCGCCCGGCGCTCCGGCGGGACCGGGTGGGTCCGGGCGGTCGGCGTGGGACGGCGTGCCGGTATCGCCGACTGTTTTCGGACTTTCACGTCCGGATCCTTCCGAGGCGTCACGGACGGGTGTTCCCGCCCCTTATGATTCTACAGACGTGTAGAAAGAGCGAGGGGCGACCAGGAAGCTCCCGGTCGTCCGCAGGCGCGCGTCCCACGGTAGCGGGCACGGCGCGACGAGCCGGGCCCCGGCACCCCGCTCGCACACCAATCAGCCTGGGAGGGCATGCGTGGCTTCGATCGATCTGGACAAGGTGCTGGACAAGGCGTGGGCGGACAAGTCCCTGCCGGAGATACTCCAGGCACCCGTCTCCGCCCTGAAGGGCGTCTCGGACCGCGACGGCGAGCTGCTGGACGAGGCGTTCGGCGTGAAGACCGTGGCCGACCTGGCCGAGCTGAAGTACGTCCGCTGGGCCCAGGCCCTGGCCGTGCTGGACACCACGGCCGGGTAACCCGGCGGAGACCGCCGTGGCACCGCACCGGCACCTTCCCTTCCTCCGCCGGTGCGGCGCCACGCTCCCTTCGCACGCACACACGAAAGGTAAGGAGAACGCCATCATGGTGTTCAAACGGCTGCTCGGCTCGCTCGGCGTGGGCGGACCCACCGTGGACACGGTCCTCGACCCCGGTCCCTTCCTGCCCGGCGGTGCCCTCACCGGTCAGGTTCACCTCAAGGGCGGCAGCGCCGACTTCGACATCGACCACATCTCCCTGGAGCTGGTCGCCCGGGTCGAGGTCGAGCACGAGGAAGGCGAGTCCGAGGGCGGGATCGCCTTCGAGCGCTTCACCGTCGGCGGCGGCTTCCGGCTGGCCGAGGGGGAGGAACACAGCGTTCCGTTCACCGTCGCGCTGCCGTGGGAGACCCCCGTCACCGAGCTGCACGGCCAGCCGCTGGGCATCGTCCTGGGGGTGCGCACCGAGCTGGGGGTGGCCGGCGCGAAGGACAAGGGGGACCTCGACCCGCTGAGCGTCGGCCCGCTGCCGGCGCAGGACGCGGTTCTGACGGCCCTGGGGCAGCTCGGTTTCGGCTTCAGGTCGGCCGACCTGGAGTACGGCCACATCGGCGGTACCGGCCAGACCCTCCCCTTCTACCAGGAGATCGAGCTCTCCCCCGCCCCGCAGTACGCGCACGCGTTCAGCGAGATCGAGGTGACCTTCCTGGCCAACCCCGGCGGGACGGAGGTGGTGCTGGAGGCGGACAAGCGCGGCGGCCTCTTCTCCGGCGGCCACGACGCCCTCACCCGTTTCACCGTCGGCCACCAGGACGTCCGCGACTGGAACACCGAGGTCGACGGCTGGATCCGGCAGCTGGTGGACAACCGTGCCGCGTACGGCGCCCCGGCGCCGTACGGCCACCCCGCTCCCCACGACGGGCACCACGGTGACCACCACGACGGTCACCGCTCCGGCCCCGGCATGGGCACCGCCGTCGCGGCGGGCGCCGCCGGGCTCGCCGTCGGTGTCGCGGGCGGACTGGTGGCGGCCGAGGTCGTCGACGAGATCGGCGACGCCTTCGAGGACGAGGGCGGCGAAGGCGGCGAAGGCGGCGAAGAGGGGTAACGGGATCCGCCCGCCCCTCGTCCCCGCACCCTCGTGACAGGAAATCCGGGTCCGGGCCGCGAAGGCGCGGCCCGGACCCCCGACGACAGACGGAGTTGCCATGGCCCTGTGGGACCGCCTCAAGGAATCCGCCCAGACGATGCAGGCCCAACTGGAGGCGAAGAGGAACGACCTCAAGAGCGGCGCGTTCCGCGACGCGTCCATGGCGATGTGCGCCCTCGTCGCGGCGGCGGACGGCACGATCGACCCGGCCGAGCGCCGACGCGTCGCCCATCTGATCACCAACAACGAGGTATTGCGGAACTTCCCGGCCGCCGATCTGCAGCGCCGCTTCGACGCCCATCTGGAAACGCTGACCGCCGATTTCGAACTCGGCAGAGTCAGCGTGATGCAGGAAGTCGCCAAGGCGAGGAAGAAGCCGGCCGAGGCCCGCGCCGTGATCCAGATCGGCATCGTCATCGGCGGTGCCGACGGCGACTTCGACGCCACCGAGCGGACCGTGGTCCGTGACGCCTGCTACGCCCTGGACCTGGCACCCCACGAATTCGACCTGTAAGCGGTCGTTCCCGTCTCCCGGTCCGGGCTCCTCGGCGGACCGGGAGACGGGCACCCACTGCGCCACGGGAACCACGGAACCACGGCACACCGCGGAAGGAACGGCATGGAGATCTCCGGCCTCATCAGCGCGGTTGCGATCGGTATCGTCATCGGCATCCTGGGAAGACCGGCCCTGCCGGGCCGCCAGCGCACCGGCGTACCGCTGACCATCGGCGTCGGCGTCCTCGCCGCCCTGGTCGGCACCGCCGTCGCCACGGGGGTGGGAGTGGCGGACACGGACGGCGTCGACTGGATCGAACTGGCCGTCCAGGTCACCCTGGCCGCCGGTGGCATCGCGCTCGTCGAACGTCTCAAGGGCCGCTGACTCCACTGCGCGCCGTATCCACCACAGCAGCCACTACAGCGGGGTGGCGGCCTTCAGGACGAGGAACAGGGTGACGGCGGAGTTCGCCGAGGACAGGGCCGAGACGGTGGTACCCGCCGCGGCCGTCCAGGCCGCGAGACCGGCCGTGGTGAACACCGGCGGCCAGCTGCGCACCGCCGGAGCCGGACCCAGCAGCGCCGCCACCCGCCGCGGCACCGGCCCGGCCGCGGCGAGATGGGCCAGCGGCGCGGCCGGGCCGGTGCCGCGGGAGACCAGCGCCGCCTTCCCGACCGCCCGGGCCACCGCCCGCCGGCTGCCGACCGCGGCCGCCGCCTCCTCGTCCGCCCACCGTTCCACGGTGTAGACCACCGCGGTCCGCAGCGGCCGCAGGAAGGGGTTCGCCCCCGCCGCCAGCCGCACCAGAAGCAGGAAGCGGTGGTGCCCTCCGCGCAGATGCGCCCGCTCGTGCGCGAACAGTGCCCGCCGCTCCCCGCCCTCCAGACACGCCAGCATTCCCGTGGACACCACGACCCGGCCCGGACCGGCGGGCAGCGCGTACGCGTAGGGCTCCGGATCGGGCAGGACGGCCACCTCCGAGCCGCGCGCACCCGCCAGCGCCCGCAGGGCCCGGCGCCCCACCCGGCGGTGCGTCCACAGCGTCCGCGCGCCGGCCACGAGGACGGCGAGGAGGGCGGGGATGGCCGCCCGGCCCGCCACCTCGTCGTAGGGGACCGCCTCGCGCACCTCCTCGTCCGACCAGCCGTCCGGCAGCGGATTGCCCGGCAGTTGCGCGGTGCCCACCACCATCAGCAGCACCAGGCACACCGTGCTGCACACCGCCAGCGCCCCCGTCGCGGCCGAGAGCAGGACGGTGGCGGTGCGCGGATGCAGATGCTGCTCGGCCAGCCGGGCGATCGGCCAGGCGGTCAGCGGCAGGACCAACGGCAGGAAGACGAAGACTCCCATGACCGTGTCATTCCTCCGGATCTTCGGCACGCTCCAGCAGTTCCCGCAGCAGCCGCTCGTCCCCCGGTGGCAGGGAGGTCACAAAGCTCGCCAGCACCGCCTCACGGTCACTCTCCCCGTCCAGGACCCGCCTCATGCGCAGCGCCGCCAGCCCCGCCTCGTCCGCCGTCGGCGACCACAGAAAGGAGCGCCCCGACTTCTCCCGCACCACGGCGCCCTTGGCCAGCAGCCGGGTCAGAATGGTGATCACCGTGGTGTACGCCAGGTCGCCGCCGAGCCGCTCCCGCACCCAGGCGGTGTCCACCGGCCCCGGCGCCTCGCCCAGCGCCGACAGCACCTGCACCTCCAGCTCGCCCTGACCGCGCCGACGCGCACGGGACCGCCGGGACTGTCCGGTCACGCCCTCGTCCACCATGCCGTCTCCTTCCAGCCACGCCCCCGTCGCCTCGGCCGGGTCGGCCGTACATCGTAGGCGAGTGGCAGCCGGATCGGCACTCGCAAACCTTCTGCACTGCTGTAGACCGATATGGGCGGCCGGCGGAGGAACCGGCGGACCGGCGCGGCGACAGGAGGATCGGGTGAGGGTGCCCGGGACCGTCCGGACGGTCCCGCGCCGCCACCGGTCGCCCACCGGCTCGCCAGTGCCGTGGGCATCGGCTTTCCGCTCGCCGCGGGGACGGTCAGCGACCGGTTCCCGGGCCGTTCGGCCCCGCCGCCGCGTAGAGCAGGGTGCCGGTCACCGTCAGGGCCAGCGCGGTCCAGGTGGCCGCCGCCGTGCCGGGCGGCAGGAGCAGCCAGCCGCTCACCTGCCCCGCAACGCCGGTCGGGGGCGGGGCGAAGAGGGTGAACGCGAGCCAGCCGACCGGCAGGGTCCACGCGTACGCCGCCCCGAAGGCCGCCGCCCCGATCGCGGCCAGACCCGCCAGGCCCGCGCTGTCCCGGACGACGAACGCGGCCGGGGCGAGTTCCGCCCCCAGCGCGTGCACGGCCAGCAGCACCGCGGCGACGGCCCCGCCGATCGCCAGGACGTGTGCCGCCCGGCGGGGCGCCCACCGGATCGCGGCCGTCCGGTCCAGGGCGGTGTCCTGTCCGCCGAGCCCCACGGCGGCGGCCGCCACCCCCGCGGCGAGGATCAGGGCCGGGAGGCGCGGGTCCACCGGTTCCTCTCCCTCGCCCCCGGTGAGGGCCCACGCCGTCGAGGCGGTGAGCACGACGGCGGCGGCCGACGCCGGCACCTGCCGGGAACGCGCGTACAGCATCAGCCATCTCACCGGGACGTCTCTCCCTTCAGGATGTCGAGCTGGTCGTACGAGCAGGACAGGGCGGCGCCGCGCACCCGGGCCATCCGGGCGCGCTGCTCGCCCGGCGGCAGCGCCGTCAGCCGCTGCCAGGCGACTTCGGCCTCCTGCCAGGCCTTGCGCGAGTACTCGTCGGCCGCGGGCTTCTCCAGCGGCTTCATCCCGGACTCGCCGAGGGCCCAGCTCGCGGCGACGCTCTGCACGACCACCTCGTACTGTGTCCCGCTCTCCCGGGCACTGCGCGGGTAGCAGTGGGGTGCCAGGCCCTGGGCGACCAGGACGCGGGTGAGCCGCTCACCGTCCGCGCCGGCGATCAGCGGGTCGTCGAAGCTGACGAGCACCGTGTCGCCGGGGAGTGCGCGTTTCTCGCCGGTCGCGCGCAGCGCGGTCTCCTCCCGCACCGCGTCCGGCGCCCGGTCGCCGAGGGCGTCGCGCAGGACGCGCAGTGCCTCCTTGCCGCGCGGCGCGAGTCCGGGCAAGCGCGACTGGTGGATCCGCGCCACGCACACCGGGCCGTCACAGACCGGGGCGGCGGCGGTCCGGTCGACGACATAGGTCTCGCGCGCGTGTGCCGGGAGGACGAGCAGCGCCAGGGCCGCACCGGCCAGCACGGGAACCGTCGCGAGCAGGCGCGTCCTGGGGGCGGCGGCCACCAGCAGCGCGAAGCCGGTGGCGAGCAGGCCGAGCAGCCAGAGCGTCTGGCCGAGGTGCGCGGTGCCGGAGAGGGTCAGCAGCACCTGCCGGGGCTCCGGGGTCGCCGGTGACAGCAGGGAGAGCCGGTTCGGGGCGAGTCCCGACGGCAACCGGTCGTCCGCGTGCCGCGCCAGCAGGACGGTCGCCGCCAGAGCGGCGATCACCAGGGCCGGCGGGGTGAGGGCCGAGGGCAGCGCCCGCGCGACGCCCATGCCGAACAGGGCGCCCGCGACCAGGGCCAGCGCCCCCACCAGGGAGATCGGCAGCCAGCCGAGGTGCGGGTAGGCGGTGGGGCCCAGGGCCACCTGGACTCCGCCCCACAGGACGAGGAGACCGAAACCCGCCGCCAGCGTGATCGCCGTGGCACCCGCGGGCAGCGCCGCGCGGCTCCAGGCCGGCCGCGGGGTGGTCGTCAGCAGTTCGGTCATCCGCGAGCGGGAGTCGCGCAGCCCCTGCAGCGCCCCGATGCCCACCGCGACCGGCCACAGGTAGAACAGCATGGCGCGGGTCGTCAGCGCCATCGGCGTCCACTGCGCCGTCCACCGGGCGGTGCCGTTCCACCACATCCCGTCGATCAGGTGGAGGAACGCCAGGGCGCCCCCCGCTATGACGGCACCGGCCCACGGGGCGGCGGAACGCCTGAGCTCGATGCCCAGCACACGACCGTTCACCAGGCGCCCCTCTCCTGCCCGGAGCCGCTGAGCAGCGCCGAGTAGCCGCGTTCCAGCGGGCTGTCGCCCGGGTCCTCGGGGCCACCCGCCGCGGCCAGGTCCCGCGGGGTGCCCTGGTAGACGAGCCGGCCGTCGGCGAAGACCACCACGTCGGAGCAGGCGGCCGCGACGTCCTCGACCAGATGGGTGGAGACCACCACGCAGGTGTCGCGGCCCAACTCCTGCAGCAGTTCGCGGAACCGCATCCGCTGGGCCGGGTCCAGGCCGACCGTCGGCTCGTCCAGCAGCAGCACCGCCGGGTCGTTGACGATGGCCTGGGCGATTCCGGCCCGCCGCACCATGCCGCCGGACAGGGCCTTCATCCGCTCGTCGGCGCGGTCCGCCAGGCCCACCCGTTCCACGGCCCGCTGGACGGCCGCGGGGATGTCCGCCTTCGGCACCTCCTTCAGCCAGGCCATGTACTCGACGAACTCGCGCACCGTGAAGCGCTTGTAGTAGCCGAACTCCTGCGGCAGGTAGCCGATCCGGCGTCGCACGGACCGCAGGTCGCCCGCCCCGTCCACGGAGGTGCCGAACAGCTCCAGTTCGCCCGCGGCGGGACGCAGCACGGTGGCCAGTGCCCGGATCAGCGTGGTCTTCCCCGCCCCGTTGGGCCCCAGGAGGCCGTGGGCGCCGGTGCCCAGCGAGAGGCTGAGCCCGTCGACGGCCGTCTTCCTCCGTCCGGCCCGTACCTTCAGGTCGGTGGCCCGGATCTCCCAGGCACAGGTCTTGGGCGCGATGTCGGCCGCGCTCGGCGCAGGCGTCATGCGATGGTCCTTTCCGGTGGTCAACGAGAGCTCCCCAGCTCCGAGTACGCGCTCCTGCGGGCGATCACCACGGCGGCCCCGAGGGCGAGGAGCAGTCCCCAGGCGGGCAGCCGGTCCGGCTGCAGGGCGAACGGAGTGCGGCCGGCGGCCAGGGCCGGCGCCAGGATCACGGCCGCCCACCCGCCTCCCAGCGTGAGGACGGCGCGGTCGACGCCGATGACGCCGCCCAGCGCCAGGGCCGCCGCGGTGAAGGCCAGGGCGGGCAGCAGCCACTGCGCGACCATCACCCCGGTCAGCCAGCCGCTCACCAGCAGCGCGGGAACGAGGACGGCCAGCACGGACGCGGTGCGGCACAGCAGCAGGTGCAGCCCCGCCCGCGGGGCGGAGGCCGTCAGTTCGTGCGCCGGGTCCAGGCCGCGCGACCAGGCCCCGGCGACACCGAGCAGCGGCAGCACGGGAGCCAGCAGCAGCACCGGCGACATCTCGCCGGCGTCAGGGACGGCGAGGTCCAGCAGCAGCGCGATCAGGGTCAGGCCGACGGCCATGGCCAGCCACGGGGCCATCGCCGGTGTCATCCAGAGCGACAGCCGCGTCCGGCGGCGCCGGCGCGACGGCACCGGTGCCACGGCGTCCAGCCGCGCGTCCAGGCCGGACCGCACGGTGTCCAGGAGGGAGGTGACCGCGGGCGCCTCGGCGGCCACCGCCTCGGCCAGTCGGCCGCGGCAGGTCCCGCAGGTCTCCAGGTGGGCCTCCAGGGCCCAGACCTCGTCGGCGGCGATGCCGCTGTCACCGCGTACATAGCCGTGGACGAGTCGCGCCGAGGCGTGCTCCCCGCTCATGTCAGTGCCTTTCGCATCGCGATCCGGGCCCGGCGGGCACGGGTCTTGACCGTGCCCTCGGGCAGCCCGAGCAGGACGGCGGCCTCCCTGACGGAGAGTCCGTCGAGGACCGTGGCCTGCAGCACCTGCCGCAGTTCCGGTGCCAGCCGCCGCAGGGCGTCGCCGACGTCTCCGTCGACCGCCCCGGCCAGCGCCACCTCCTCGGCGGCGGGTACCGGCGTCCGCTCGGCGGCGGCGACCGGCGGCTCGGCGTGGTGGGCGCGGCGCCGGAACGCGTCGACGAGGCGGCGTGCCGCGATCGTCCAGAGCCACCCGACGGCCGTACCGCCGACCGCGCTCCCGGCGAACGCGCCCGCCGCGCGCCACACCGCCAGATACGTCTCCTGCATGACCTCGGCGACGATCTGCTCGTCCGCGCAGCGGCGGCGCAGCCGCACCGCCAGCCACGGCGACGTGCGCCGGTACAGCTCGTCGAACGCACCGCGGTCGCCCCGTGCCACCAGCCGGAGGAGGCGCTCCTCATCCAGCTCGTGCAGTGCTCTCCTGCGTGATCTCACACCTGCCAGACGCCCGGCCCGGCGCACGGGTTCTCACTCCCGAGTGACCCGCGTCACAGTCCCGCGCCCGGGCGTCGGTGGTCCCCGGCCCGCGTGCCCTCAGCCGGTGCGACCGGCCCGGCGGGCCGCCTGTGCGACCAGCGCGGCAGTCGGCCCGCCGCGCCGGAACGGGAAGTTGTGCGCGCCCGGCACGGTGGCGGACCACGCGTGGGGTGCGGCCGCCGCGAGCCGCTGCACCCATTCCCGCGGCGCGAACGCGTCGTGCTCGCCCCGGACCAGCAACGTCGGGCAGCGGACCTCGGTGATGGTCCGTTCGGGCTCGTCGCGCCGGGCGGAGCGGATCAGCCGGGTCAGCTCGCGGCGGCCGCCGCGCAGGTAGTACGGCACGGTCGCCGGGAGCAGTCCGAGCGGTTCGCGCCGGAGGTCGCGGACGGAGCCGCGCAGCAGGCCGGGGAGCCGCCGCTGCTCCGGCGGGAACGTCGGCCCCATCAGCACCAGGGCCCGTACTCGACCGGACTCCCGGGCGGCGACCCGGAGGGCGGCCCGGGCTCCGGTGGAGTGGCCGACGAGAACGACCGGCGCGTCACCGACCACCGCGTCCCGCCACCCCGACACCGTGTCGGCGATCGCGGGTGTCCCGGCAGCACAGGGGCGCGGCGGCCGGTGCCCGAAACCGGGCACGTCGAGCAGGAAGGAGCGTGCCCAGCCGGCGCATCCGGCCAGTGTGTCCAGCAGGCAGCCCAGCGCCCCGAGCCCCGGTACCAGGACCACGGTCAGGCCCCGGGCGTGGTCCTGGCCCGCCTCCAGGCTCCGCACCCCGCCGTCCCATCGCCGGCGGTACGGCTGTCGTCGGCCGTCCGGCACCGATGCGCTCCCTTCCCGTCCCCTCCGGAAGGGCTACCGCCCGCGGCCGGGACCAGACCCGTCGTCCCCGGCTCCCCGGCTCCCCGGCTCCCCGTGCCGGTGGCTCCGCCCGGTGGCGCATCCGTCCCCGTGGCCGTGAACCGCGGCCCGGGGCACACCGGTGCCGACCACCTCCTCCTCGGCCACCCCGGCGAACCGGTGAAGCGCCCGCCGGGGCTCCACCGGCGTCGGCCGGTACCTGCCCGGCCCGTCCCCGGCGCCGCCCCGGCCGAACCCGGGACCGGGCGAGGCGGCCCCGGCAGCGGGCCGGCCGGGACACCGGGTTTCCGCGGCGTGTTCGGCGCACGGCCACCGGCCGGCAACCGGTGGCCGTGGTCAGCGGTTCGGCTCGGCGACGCTGATGTCGCCCAGTGCGGAGCCGCGGTCCCGCTCCACTGCGAGGTCGCCGAGGCTGACCACTCCCACCAGGACGTCGCCGTCCAGCACCGGCAGTCGGCGCAGCGCGTGCTCCCGCATCAGCCGGACCGCCTCGGAGACGTCGTCGTGGGGGGAGCAGGTGACCAGATCGGTGCTGCCCACGTCCTGCGCCGCGGTGGCCTCGACGTCGCGGGCGTCCGCCACGGCCCGCACGACCAGGTCACGGTCGGTGACCAGGCCGCGCAGGTGGTCGTCCTCGGCGATCAGCACCTCGCCGATGTCCTCCTCCCGCATCAGCCGGGCGACCTCCACGATCGGGGTCTGCGGTGTGACGGTGGTGGGGTCGGCCGTCATGATCTCGTTGATCTGCTGGGCCATCGTTTCCTCCGGGCGACTCGCGGAACGGCCCGGCGGCTCGCACCGCCGGCGGGCCAGGGGTACCCGGCGAACGTCCCGGACATGTCCGGGCCACTCCTTTCCCGGTCCGTTCGAGTGGCCGCACCCGGCTCGGACAGCGGCGCGGCCGTTCAGGAGGCGGCGGTCGGCGCGTCCGCCCCGGCGGGAGGATCGGCGAGACCGAGCCGCAGGTGTTCCACGTGGTAGAGGGCCTGGTCGAGGAGTTCGGCGACATGGTCGTCGTGCAGGGCGTAGACGACGGAGCGCCCCTGGCGGGTGCCGGTGACCAGGCCGAGGGTGCGCAGGACGCGCAGCTGGTGGGAGCAGGCGGACTGCTCCATGCCGACGGCGGCGGCCAGCTCGGTGGCGGGGCAGGGTCCCTCGCGCAGCCGGGCCAGGATCAGCAGCCGGGAGGGGGTGGCCAGGGCCTGGAGGGTCTCGGCGACCTTCGGCGCGTTCCGCGCGGTCAGCCGGGCACGCGGAACCGCGCTGTTCTCGGGAGGTCTCGCGCCATGGCCCATGGAGCCATCCTACGGAACCCAATACATGAAAGGCTGTTCAACTGTTCCTGTATGGTGAGGGCCCGGAATCCCGTTCGTTCCACCGGAAGGCCCTCCGCCGATGACCACCGCACCGACCACGCCGACCGCACCGGCCACTTCGGCGCCACCGGGAGAGCGCGCCGCCGGTGCCGCGCCGCACCGGCGTACCCGGATCCTGGCCCTGCCCGAGGCCCGCTGGGCACTCGCGGCCCTGGCACTGTTCCTGGCCGCCCTCCCTCCGTACCTGCTGGGAGCGCCCGCCTGGCTGTGGGGGCCGCTGTTCGCCGCCGTCTACGTCACCGGCGGCTGGGAACCGGGCCGGGAGGGGCTGAGAGCGCTCAGGGACAGGACCCTCGACGTGGACCTGCTCATGGTGGCCGCCGCGCTCGGCGCCGCCGCCCTCGGCCAGGTCCTCGACGGGGCACTGCTGATCGTCATCTTCGCCACCTCCGGCGCCCTGGAGGCGGTGGCGACCGCCCGCACCGCGGACTCCGTACGCGGCCTGCTCGATCTCGCCCCGGCCACCGCCACCCGGCTGCTGCCCGGCGGGGCGGAGGAGGAGGTCCCGGCCGGGGAACTGACGGTCGGGGACACCGTCCTGGTCCGGCCCGGCGAGCGGATCGGGGCGGACGGCCGGGTCGTGGCCGGGGAGAGCGAGGTGGACCAGGCCACCATCACCGGCGAGCCGCTGCCGGTGGGCAGGCGGGCCGGGGACGAGGTGTTCGCCGGCACGATGAACGGCACGGGAGCGCTCACGGTGCGGGTGGAACGGGATCCGTCGCAGACGGTGATCGCCCGGATCGTGCGGATGGTCGAGGCGGCCTCCGAGACCAAGGCCCCCACCCAGCTCTTCATCGAGAAGGTGGAACAGCGGTACTCCATCGGCATGGTGATCGCGACGCTGGCGGTCTTCGGTGTCCCGCTCCTGTTCGGCGACGAACTGCGGTCGGCACTGCTGCGCGCGATGACCTTCATGATCGTGGCCTCCCCGTGCGCGGTGGTGCTGTCCACGATGCCGCCACTGCTGTCGGCCATCGCGAACGCGGGCCGCCACGGCGTGCTGGTCAAGTCCGCGGTCGTCATGGAGCGCCTCGGGCAGATCGACACGGTCGCGTTCGACAAGACCGGCACCCTCACCGAGGGCACCCCGCGTGTCACCGAGCTGCGTCCGCTGCCCGGCAGCGGTCTGACGGAGGACGGGCTGCTGGCCCTGGCGGCCGCGGCCGAGCGCCCCGGCGAGCATCCGCTGGCCCGCGCCGTCACCGGCGCGGCCCGCGAACGCGGTCTCCCCCTCGCCGAGGCGACCGGCTTCACCGCCGCCCCCGGCCGGGGGGTGAGCGCCGTCGTCGGCGGCCGTACCGTCCGGGTCGGCTCCCCCGCCCGGCTCCTGCCGCCCGGCACCGGCCCGGTCCACGCCACCGTGCGGGAGTTGGAGGAGGCCGGGCGGACCGCGATCGTGGTGCTCCGCGACGGGGCCCCGGTCGGTGTGCTGGGGATCGCCGACCGGCCGCGACCGGACGCCGCGGCCGCCGTCGCGGCGCTGGCCGAGTCGACCGGCCGGCCGCCGGCACTGCTGACCGGTGACAACGAGCGCGCCGCGAGGCGGCTGGCCGCGCAGGTCGGCATCACCGACGTCCGCGCCGGGGTCCTCCCGCAGGACAAGGCCTCAGCCGTCCAGGCGTGGGAGCGGCAGGGCAGGAAGGTGCTGCTCGTCGGGGACGGCGTCAACGACGCCCCCGCGCTGGCCGCCGCGCACTGCGGGGTCGCGATGGGCGGGGCCGGTTCCGACCTCGCCCTGGAGACCGCCGACGCCATCGTGGTCCGCGACGAACTCGCCGCCGTGCCCGCCGTGGTGGAGCTGTCCCGGGCCGCCCGCCGGCTGGTGGTCCAGAACCTCGTCATCGCCGGCACGTTCATCGCCGTCCTGGTGGCCTGGGACCTGATCGGTACCCTTCCCCTGCCCCTCGGGGTCGCCGGGCACGAGGGGTCCACCGTCGTGGTCGGCCTCAACGGTCTGCGCCTGTTGCGCGAGGCCGCCTGGAAGAACGCCTCCGCGGAAGGACCTCGATGAGCAGGCGCAACCGCCGTACCGCCACCACTTCGCCCGCGGGATCGGGACCGGGGACGGAACGGTGCACCGTCACCGTCTGCCGCGGTTGCTGCTGCGGCAGCGCCAAGGTCCCCGGACTCGACCACGCCGCCCAGCTACGCGATCTGCGCCGGGCCCTGGAGGGCACCGCGACGGTACGGGTCACCGACTGCCTGGACGCCTGCGAGCAGGCCAACGTCATCGTCGTCCAGCCCTCCCCCGCCGGACGCGCGGCAGGCGGACGACCGGTCTGGCTCGGCCTGGTCAACGACCCCGGCCCCGCCGACGACATCGCCGACATCACGGCCTGGGTCGAGCGGGGCGGCCCCGGCCTCGCCGATCCACCCGGCATCCTCGACCTCCACGCCTTCACACCCTCCCGCCGGATACGGGGACGGCTGACGGACTGAGGCGGCTCGACAGCCGACCCGTGTCACCGCCGCGCCGCCGGGGCGTCCCTTCTTGTCGGGACGCCCCGGCGGCGCGGCGGGACCTCCTCAGCCGTTGAGCAGCCGCCATGTGGTGAGGGCGAGGGCGGCCCGTATCAGGCCGGCGGGTTCGGTGAGTTCGATACCGAGGGTGCTTGCGATCTGTTCGAGTCGGCGGGCGACGCTGCTGTGGTGGAGGTGGAGAAGATCGGCGGCCCGGCGTAGCGAGCCGGTGGCGCAGTAGGCGTCCAGCGTCTCCAGATCGTCCGGATTACCGGCGAGGCGTGCGATCGCGGCCACGTCGCCGTTCTCTCGCGCGATCTCCCGGGGCACCTGTGCGAGGAGCGCCAACGCCCCCAGGTCCTCGTGGTGGACAACCGGTCGGCGTGAGGTGGTGAAGCGGAGGGCGGTGCGGGCCTGCTGCCAGGACCGGTCGGGGCTGCCTGCGGTGCCGATGCCGGCGCGTACGCCTGCCGGGAACCGGGCCCGGCCCACGGTGGTGGCCAGGATGACACCCACGTCGGCGAGCAGTGCCGCCTTGACCGGGCGGGCCGGACAGATCAGGGCGCCGACCTGGTCGAGCGGAAGCCGTGACCGCACGGCGACGGCGTGGACCGGCCGGTCGGCGGCGAAGCCCAGGAGCCGTAGTGCGCGGGCTCTGGCCGCCTCGTCGCCGTTGGGGCTGATCGCCAGTTCGAGGAGGGCGGGGTCGGCCATGGTGGTGCGGGCCGGACCGTACCGCTCGACGGTCGCCGCAGCGGCGAGGGCGAGCCGGTCCAGCAGCACCTCGTCGAGCGGGCCGGGAGTACCGGGGCGTTCCAGCCACACCGTGCCGATCTCCTCCTCGTCGAGGGTGATCGGCGCCGTGGTGGACGCAGGCGACGGCGGGACGGGCGCTTCTCCGCCGTCGGGCGAGACGCGGACCGCCCGCCCCGTGCCGTGGAGCCGGATCCCGGCCACGCACTCGGCCAGGCCCGCCGAGGCCCGGGCGAGGGCTGGGAGATCCACCCGTCGGCGCATCAGCGTGTCGTAGAACGCGACGACGCGGATGGCTCCTTCTGAGTACGGATCCAGTTTCGACAGCCGTACGGCCAGAGCCTCCATGGAGGAAGGACAGGAGGAGAAAGTGCGCCGATCGGTGCGCGGCCGGGGCCGAACGCGCGACGGACGGCGGGCGACCTCGCGGGGGGCGGCCGCGAGGATGGGCGTCATGGATCCCGAACTCGAAGCGTTCGTCCCGTTCTTCCCGAAAGCCGATCTGAACGACCCGGTCACCGCGCGCAGGGACTTCGCCGAGCGCGCGGCAGCCGCGAGGCCGGCACCGGACACCGTGAACTTGGAGATCGAGGACCGTACGGTGCGCGCCGATCCGGACGTGCCGGTACGGGTCTACCGCCCGCACGACGCACAGGGCGCCCTCATCTGGCTGCGCGGCGGCGGATTCGTCTTCGGCGACCTGGACACCGACCACCCCTGGGCCGCCCGGCTCGCCGACGGGGCCGACGCGTTGGTGGTCTCGGTGGACTACCGGCGGTCCCCCGAGAACCGGTTCCCGGCAGCCCTGGACGACGCGTACGCCGCACTGGCCTGGGCGGCCGAGCACGCGGCCGAACTCGGCATCGACCCCGAACGGATCGCTGTCGGGGGGGGCACAGCGCAGGCGCGGGTCTCGCGGCCGCGGTGGCGCTGCGGGCCCGCGACCGGCAGGGGCCCTCGATCCGCTTCCAGCTGCTCAACCAGCCCTTGCTCGACGACCGCCAGGAGACGTGGTCGCAGCGGAACTTCACCGGCACACCCTGGCATGATCGCGACACAATCACCGCCGTGTGGCGGCACTACCTGGGTTCCCGGCCCGCCACACCGTACGCCGCCCCGGCCCGGGCCACCGACCTGTCCGGCCTGCCACCGGCCTACATCGCCACCGCGGAGTTCGACCCGCTGCGTGAGGAGGGCATCGACTACGCCCTGCGCCTGCTGCAGGCCGGCGTGTCGGTCGAGCTGCACCAGTGGCCCGGCACGTTCCACGGGTCACAGGCGGTCCTGTCCGCCGAGGTGTCGCAGCGGCAGATCGCCGAACTCGCCGCAGCCCTGCGCCGTGCCCTGGCCGAGTGACGTCGTCGCGGTCGCCCCGGCAAGCACGGGGCACCCACGCCCACCACCCCACCCGATGAAAGGCCCTTGCAGGAAGGATGTCCTGACATGGCTGCCACCCGGATCGAACTCTTCGGCTCCCTGGTCCACCTTCACCCAGGCGGCCAGGTGCGCACCGAGCGGTCCACAGCGGACACCGAACTCGAGCGGGACGGCCGGCTGCTGATGGTCGCCCGTGCGGAGACCGACGCCGACATCCACGGCGACCGCTGGGAAGTCCACACCTAAGCGGGCGAGTTCGTCTCCTGCCTCACCGGCGGAACACGCCTCACCCTCCGTCCGGAACAGCCGGGAGGCGAGGAGGAGGAGATCAAGTTGGACGCTGGAACCGCAACCGTCGTGCCGCGCGGGCGACGGCACCGCCTCGCACTGGACGCTCCCAGCGACACGATGGCCGCCACCCTTCCGCGCGGCACCCGCGAGGAGAAGCGGACCGGAACCCAGGCGCGGCGGCCCGGGAAGGCTCACCGGCCCGCGATGCCCGGCACGGCACCTCGCCGCGTTCCCGGAGTCGCCCGGGCACGCCCGGTACGGGGGTGGTCCTCCGCCTCGTGCCGCTTCCCCCGACTCCGGCGGGGGAAGCGGCACCGGACGCCGTGAGCCTCCCCGCAGGCCTTCCCGGCCACCGCACCAGGAGCTCACCCCCGGTCCTCACTCACAACGACGCTCAACGCGCCCCGTTCCATCCGCGGGACCGCCCACGACGTCGGCGACCCCCGCGGACACAGCCTTCCGCGGCCGCTGACGGCGGTGCGACGGGCTCCGGACCGGGCGGCGGCGCGACAATCCGCCGCCCGGGGACATGTCACCAGGAGGACTTGGTCACCCCGGGCAGGAAGCCGGCGTGCGCCTGCTCGCGCATCCGCACCCGGGACAGCCCGAACTTGCGCAGATGGCCGCGCGGCCGGCCGTCCACGGCGTCGCGGTTGCGCACCCGGGTCGCGCTCGCGTCGCGCGGCTGGCGCCGCAACTCGGCCAGGGCGGCGGCGCGTTCGTCCTCGGTGGCGGACGGGCGGCGGATGATCTCCTTCAGCTCCGCGCGCCGGACCGCGTACCGCTCGACGGTCGCCCGGCGCCTGTCGTTCTTGACGATCTTGCTCTTCTTCGCCATCAGACCTTCCCTCCCCGCGCCCGGATACGGGCCACGGCGGCCTCGATCCCGATGACGTCGACGGTCTTGATGCCCTTCGTGCTCAGCGTGAGCCGGACATGGCGGCCCTCGCTCGGCAGCCAGTACCGCTTGCGCTGGATGTTGGGGTCGAAGCGGCGGGAGGTGCGCCGGTGGGAATGGGAGATCTTCTTGCCGAAGCCCGGCACGGCGCCGGTCAGCTGGCAGTGGGCGGACAAGGCGGGTCCTCTCTCGCGGGGGACGGCTCCCTTTTCGGTAATGGAAACCATTGTCATATACTAGCGGGCATGGCACGCGACGAACTGCGCCCGGTCATCAAGCTCCGCTCCACCGCGGGGACCGGCTACACCTACGTCACCCGCAAGAACCGACGCAACGACCCCGACCGCATGGCGCTGCGCAAGTACGACCCCGTCGCACGGCGACATGCCGACTTCCGCGAGGAACGCTGACCCCCGGCCCCCACCCCGAACCGCACGACCGGAGGAACACCACCGTGAAACCCGGAATCCACCCCCCGTACCGCCCCGTCGTCTTCCGCGACAAGAGCGCCGGCTTCGCCTTCCTCACCCGCTCCACCATGGGCAGCGACAAGACGATCGAGTGGGAGGACGGCAACACCTACCCCGTGGTCGACGTCGAGGTCTCCTCGGCCAGCCACCCGTTCTACACCGGCACCCAGCGGGTCCTGGACACCGCCGGACGCGTCGAGCGATTCGAACGCCGCTACGGAACACGCGGGGCGCGCTGACGACGGCGGACCGCGCGCTCCCCGTGGTGATCGTCGCCGGGCCGCACGCCGACGCCCGTCGCGAGACCGTGGAGGGGCCGCTGCGCGCCCTGCCGGGCAGTCCCCCGCTCCACCACGAACTGTCCGGCGCCGCCGACGGCACGGTACGGCGCACCGTGCGCGACGCCTCCGGCGAACTGGGCTCCGCCTCGGTGCCGCTGGTCCACGCCTGCGCGTGCTGCGCGCTGCGCGAGGACCTCGTCCCCGAACCGGAGCGGTCGGCCGACGGCGGTACGGCCCGGGTGGCGGTGGTCGAACTGTGGGACTCCGTCGAGCCGAAGGGCACGGCCGAGGTGATCGCCGCACACGGCGGCGACACCCTGGAACTCACCGGTGTCGTCACCGCCGCCGACCCCGCGCTCGTCCTGCCCTGCCCGGCCGACGGGGACGACCTGGCCGACGCCGGCCTCACCGCTGCCGCCACCGACCGGCGTACCGTCGCCGACACCTGGGCACGCCTGAGCCGGACCGGCCTGGCGTCCGGCCCGGCCGTACGGGTGCCGGGCAGCCGGTGCCCGGCCCGCCTCGGGCTCCGCCGGTCATTCGTGGGCGGCGATGAGGGTCTCCAGACGGGTGCCGGGGAACTCCCGGGCGAAGGAGTCGGCCTGCCACCGGCTGGGGAAGAGCGCCAGGTGCGCCCTGTCCCGCAGCCGGGTGAAGGGCTCCCCCTTCACCAGCCGGGTGCGGTCCAGCTTGTCGGCGCCGGACGCGTCGGTGGCCCGGGCCAGGTGGTAGGGCAGCGGCTCCAGCCGCACCGGGGAGGAGAACTCGTGCTCCATCCGGTGGGTGACCACCTCGAACTGCATCGGCCCGACCGCCGCCAGCACCGGCGCCTGCTCCCCGCGCCGGTCGGAGACCAGCACCTGCACCACACCCTCCTCGTCCAGCTGCGCGATCCCGCGCCGGAACTGCTTGGAACGGCCGATGTCGGCCGGCCGGGCCACCGCGAAGTGCTCGGGCGCGAAGGTCGGCATCGGCGGGAAGACGGCCGGCTTTCCGCTGTAGAGGGTGTCGCCCACCCGCAGGGCGGCGGCGTTGACCAGCCCGACCACATCGCCGGGATAGGCCAGGTCCACCGAGGAGCGGTCCTGGCCGAAGACGCTGTGCGCGTACTTGGTGGCGAACGGCCGCCCCGACGCGGCATGGATCACCGTCATGCCGCGCTCGAAGACCCCCGAGCACACCCGCACGAACGCGATCCGGTCCCGGTGGGAGCGGTCCATGTTGGCCTGCACCTTGAACACCAGCCCGGAGAAGGGTGCGCCCACGGGGCGGTGCCCGCCGCCGGCCAGCTCCCGCGCACCGGGCGCCGGGGCCAGGTCCACCAGCGCGTCCAGCAGCAGCCGTACCCCGATGTTGGACACCGCCGCGCCGAAGAACACCGGCGTGGACTTCCCCGCCAGGAACGCGGACCGGTCGTGCTCGGCGCCGTCGGCCCGCAGCAGCTCCAGCTCCTCCACCGCCCGCTCCCAGTCGGCGCTCTCCTCCGCCGCCGCCCGCCCGGCCGCGACCGCCTCCTCGGCCGCCGCCCGCGCCCCGCCCGGGGCGCGGCTGTAACGCAGCATCCGCTCCGGCTCGCGCACATCGACCAGCCCCCGCAGATGACCGGCCTCCCCCACCGGCCACGTCACCGGCGTGGGCTTGAGAGCGAACTCGGACTCGATCTCGTCCAGCAGTTCCAGCGCCTCGCGGCCGGGCCGGTCCCACTTGTTGACGAACGTGATCACCGGGACGCCGCGGTGCCGGCACACGTCGAACAGCTTGCGGGTCTGCTCCTCCAGCCCCTTGGCCGCGTCGATGAGCATCACCGCGCAGTCCACCGCCGCCAGCACCCGGTAGGTGTCCTCGGAGAAGTCCGCGTGCCCCGGCGTGTCCAGCAGGTTCAGCACATGATCGCGGTAGGCGAACTGCAGCACCGCCGAGGTCACCGAGATCCCCCGGGCCTTCTCCATCTCCATCCAGTCCGAGGAGACCCCGCGCCGCCCGGCCTTGCCGTGCACCGCACCCGCCGAAGTGATCGCCCGCGCGTGCAGCGCCAGCGCCTCGGTCAGCGTCGACTTCCCCGCATCCGGATGACTGATCACCGCGAACGTCCGCCGCCGCACCGCCTCACCGGCCGCACCACCGGCCGCCTGCCCGCCGGCCCCGCTCACCGCGGACCCTCGCACCGCGCGTCCGCCTCGACCCAGTACCTGCGCAACCGTCTCACCAGTTCCTCGTGTGCTCGCTCGTCGGCCCCCGGCAGTGGCTCCTCGCCGCCCGGCGACCGCTCCCGACTCTCCCGCTTCCCCGGCAGCGCCCGGACGTCCTCCGGCCGGGAGCCCGGGGGACGTGTCCGGCGTACCGGCACCGGATCTCCCCCCGGGGGCGGATCGCGCGCGGGACCGGCTCCGCGTGTACCCCCGGGAACCCGGCCGATACGCGTCAGCCTCTCATCCGCGGCCCCGCGGCCCGCCTCCTCGCCTCGGCCACCGGGAGGCCGTGCCGTACCGGCGGTACGCGTCCCGGAAGCGCGGGGACTCCGGGGTTCACGGACGGCGAGCCACCGGGCCGCGACCGCCCTCCCCCGGAGACACCCTACCGTTACGTAACGGTCCGCGCCGAAACTCGCCCGGCTCGGCGGGGAAAGCCCCTGGCTGAGTCCGGGGCCTCACTCCCCGACCCGCCGGAGCCACACCACCGGGGACTCCCGTCGCGTCAGGGTGCGGCCGCTCGCCGGTCGGACGGCCCGCCACCGGCGGCGGCCCTCACCGGCCGTACGGCCGCCCCCTCACGTGCCGGGCCCCTTCCTGGCGACATAGACGGTGTTGGCCGCCGTCCCGTCCTGGAGGGGGTTGTCGAAGGCGACGACATGGGCCTCCGCCGCGTCGAAGACCTCCGCCAGGACGGCGGTGAACTCCTCGTCCGGCGGATCGTTGGACCACAGGGCGAAGACACCACCGGGATGGAGTTGCCCGGCCAGGGCCCGCATTCCCCCGCTCCGGTAGAGCGCCGCGTGCCGCGGGTGCAGCACATGGCGCGGCGAGTGGTCGATGTCCAGCAGGATCGCGTGGAAACGGCGGTCCGGCCGGGCGGGGTCCAGCCCGCGGGGATCACCGGCCAGCGCGAAGAAGTCACCCTGGACCAGCCGGCAGCGCCGGTCCGCCGTCAGGCCGGCCCCCAGGGGCACCAGTTTCTCCTGGTGCCACCGGATGACGTCGGGAAGGGCGTCGATGACGATCAGCGAGCGCACCCGCGGATCGTCCAGCGCCGCCCGCGCGGTGTAGCCGAGGCCGAGGCCGCCCACCGCGACGTCCAGTCCGGTGCCGGTGCCGGTGCCGGCACCGGGATCGGTGTCGACTCCGACCCCGGCACCGGAGTCCGGGAGGGCCGCCAGGCCGAGCCGGGCGAGTGCGATCTCACCGGCCGTGAAGAGGCTGGACATGAGGAACTCGTCACCGAGTTTCACCTCGTACACGTCCTCGCCGGTCGCCGGGTCCCGGCGGCGGCGCAGGCTGATGTCGCCCATCGGCGTCGGGCGCCAGTCGATCTCCTCGAAACGCGGGCTCATGCGGTCGCCCTTCCACCGCCGGCGGTACGGCGCTCCACTCGCCGGAACCGGTCAGGCATCGATGATGACGGGAATGATCAGCGGCTTGCGGCGGTAGGTCCGGAAGGCCCAGGAGGCCACGGCACGGGTGATGAGCTGTTCGAGCTGGTGCGCGTCCCCGACACCCTCCTCGGCCGCGGCGGCCAGGGTCTTCTCGATCACCGGGACGACCGGCTCGAAGGTCGCCTCGTCGTGGACGAAACCGCGGGCCAGGAAGTCCGGGGGCTCGGCCAGCGCCCCGGTGTCGGCGTCGACGATGGCCACGACCGTCACCACGCCCTCGGCGGCGAGGGTGCGCCGGTCCTTCAGGGAGGCCTCGGTGGCACCGCCGACCTCCATGCCGTCGACGTAGACGTTGCCCGCGGGCACCTTGCCGGCGATGGCGGCGCGCCCGTCGACGAGGTCGACCACGACGCCGTCCTCGGCGATGACCACCCGGTCGGGGTCGACCCCGGTGCGGACGGCGAGATCGGCGTTGGCCTTGAGGTGCTTCCACTCGCCGTGCACCGGCATGACGTTGCGGGGCCTGACGATGTTGTAGCAGTAGACGAGCTCGCCTGCGCTGGCGTGGCCGGAGACGTGCACCTTGGCGTTGCCCTTGTGGACGACGTTCGCGCCCCACCTGGTCAGCCCGTTGATCACCCGGTAGATGGCGCTCTCGTTGCCGGGGATGAGGGAGCTGGCCATCAGGACCGTGTCGCCCTTGCCGATGCGGATCATGTGGTCTCGGTTGGCCATCCGGGACAGTGCCGCCATCGGCTCGCCCTGCGACCCGGTGCACACCAGTGCGACCTGGTGGTCGGGCAGTTTCTCCATCTCCTTCATGCCGACCACCAGTCCGGACGGCACCTTCAGATAGCCCAGCTCGCGGGCGATGCCCATGTTCCGGACCATCGAGCGGCCCACGAAGGCGACCTTGCGGCCGTGCTGGTGGGCGGCGTCCAGCACCTGCTGGATACGGTGCACGTGGCTGGCGAAGCTGGAGACGATGACCCGCCGGGGCGCGGTGCGCATGACCTGCTCGATCGCCGGGTTCAGGTCCTTCTCGGCGGTGGTGAAGCCGGGCACCTCCGCGTTGGTGGAGTCGGTGAGGAACAGGTCGACGCCCTCCTCACCGAGACGGGCGAAGGCCCGCAGGTCGGTGATGCGGCCGTCCAGCGGGAACTGGTCCATCTTGAAGTCGCCGGTGTGCAGCACGAGCCCGGCGCCGGTGCGGATCGCGACGGCGAGCCCGTCCGGGATGGAGTGGTTGACCGCGACGAACTCGCAGTCGAAGGGGCCCAGCCCGCGCCGGTCGCCCTCGCGCACTCGCACGGTGCGCGGCTTGATGCCGTGTTCCTTGAGCTTGGCCTCCAGGAACGCCAGCGTCAGCCTGGACCCGACGACGGGGATGTCCGCCCGCTCGCGCAGCAGGTACGGCACACCCCCGATGTGGTCCTCGTGGCCGTGGGTCAGCACCACGGCCACCACGTCGTCCAGACGGTCCCGGATGGAGGTGAAGTCCGGCAGGATCACGTCCACGCCGGGCTGGGTCTCCTCGGGGAACAGCACGCCGCAGTCGACGATCAGAAGCTTGCCGCCGTACTCGAAGACGGTCATGTTGCGGCCGATCTCCCCCAGGCCGCCCAGCGGGGTGACGCGCAGGCCCCCCTTGGGCAGGGTGGGTGGAGACTTCAGCTCAGGGTGCGGATGGCTCATACCCCGACGCTATCGGAGGGCAGCGGGATCGATCCATCGAGCCCTGCCCCGGCCGTTCCGTGCCGTACCGCGGAAAGGCCCGGAGCGGGACCGGGGGCCGTACCAGGGGCGGACGGTGGTCCGCCCGGTCCGCACCCGTGCCGCGCCGCGCCGCGCACGGCCGGCACCGCGGAGCCGTGTGCACGGTCGTGGACGGAGCCGTCGGCGCCGGTGACCGCGGGGTCCGGCGGGGCTCAGGGGGTGCGGCGGACTTCCGGCACCGCGGCGGAGGGCCGGCCGGTGCCGTCCGCCTCCGCCCCGCGGACCTCCTCCCGGACGCGGGACGGGGGGCACGGCCCG
The DNA here is from genome assembly GCF_002794255.1 of Streptomyces carminius. GTDB lineage: Bacteria > Actinomycetota > Actinomycetes > Streptomycetales > Streptomycetaceae > Streptomyces > Streptomyces carminius. Next base: position 183,118 of record NZ_PGGW01000011.1, on the reverse strand, counting down.
GCACCGGCGGCCGCCGCCCGGTACGGTCCGGTCACCGCGCCCGCCGTACCGCGCCACAGCGGCACCTGTTCGCGCAGCTGCCTGAGCATCACGCCCTCGCGCAGCGCCCAGGGGGAGAGGGTGACGGACTCGATCTCCAGACAGCGCATGGCGGTGTGCGCGATCACGGCCCCGGCCAGGGACTGCCGGGCGCGGGCCGGGGAGATGCCGGGCAGGTCGGCGCGGGCCGCCGCGGGGAGGGACGCGAGCCGCTCCACGGCCGCCCCGAGGTCCGCGCGGGTGAGACGGCGAGTGACGAAGGGGCCCTCCTTCCCCGGGGCGGCCCCGCACAGCCGGGCCAGCTGCTGGAACGTGCGGGAGGTCGCGACGGCCGTACGGGGGCTCTCCCAGCGCATCCGGACCGCCACGTCCCGCAGCTCGTGGCGCACCCGGCGGCGCAGCTCCCGGACCGCCCGGGCCGGCGGGGGGTCGGACTCGGTGAGGTACTCCCGTGTCATACGGCCCGCGCCCAGCGGCAGCGAGGCCACGTAGTCCGGGGTCCGGCTGCGGCCGAAGGCCACCTCCAGCGATCCCCCGCCGATGTCCAGCAGCACCATCGGGCCGGCCCGCCAGCCCATCCACTGCCGGGCCGCCAGGAAGGTCAGCTCCCCCTCCGTCACCCCCGACATGACGTACAGGGGCAGCCCCGTCTCGCGGTGGACGGTCTCCAGGACCTGGTGGCGGTTGGGCGCGTCGCGGATGACCGCGGTGCCGAAGGCGAAGGGGTCGCGCACCCCCCAGCGGCCGGCCTCCTCCTTCACCGACGCGACCGCCGTCACCAGCTCCTTCACCGCCCGCTCGCCGAGCCGCCGGTCGGGCCCGACGTGCTCGGCGAGCCGCAGCCGGTGCTTGGCGGTGTGCACCGGCAGCGGCACGTCGCCGTCGCCGTCGGCCACCGCGAGCCGCACCGTGTTGGACCCCACATCCACTACCGCCAGACGCATAGAGCCCTGATGCCCGCACCGCCGCCCGGCATGCCGACGCGTTCTCCGCCGCGTCCGTGTCCCGTACGCGTCCGTCCCGGACCGGCGGCGGGCGGCCCCGCACGGCGGGGCCGCCCGGTGATGTCCCGGCCCGGAGTCGCTCCGGGCCGCGCTCCGGGCCGGGTGGTCACTTCAGGGTGCAGACCGTTTCGTTCAGGGTGAACCGGGCGGGTTCGCCGAACGTGCCGCCCGAGTAGGTGCCCTGGAAGCCGAACGACCGCGTGGCACCCGGCGCGATGGCCGCGTCGGGGCCGGTGCCCCGGGCCGTCACCGTGCTTCCGCTGGTGGTGACCGAGGCGTTCCAGGAGTTGGTGACGGACTGGCCGTCGGGCAGGGCGAAGCTCAGTTCCCAGCCCTCGACCGGGGCGGAGCCGGTGTTCCGCACGGTGGCCTCGGCGGTGAAGCCGCCCGGCCAGGAGTTGGTGCCGTAGGTCACCTCGCAGTCCCCGGGCTGCCCGCCCGGCTGCGGGTTGCCGCCGCCGCTCCCGCCGCCGGTGTTGACGGCGGCGGAGAAGGAGTTCACGCCCAGCCCGGCGCCGCCCTCCCAGGGCTCGAAGCCGGCCTGGATGCTGGTCAGGTACCAGGAGCGCTGGGCCATGCCGCGGTTGACCGTCTCGTCGACGAAGTCCATCACGTCGAAGTTCAGGCTCGCGATCGCCGAGGGGGCGACGAAGGAGATGACGTTGTTGGCCCCGTTGCTGCCGGTCCACACCTCCCAGGTGCGGCCGCCGACGTTCGCGGTGCCGCTCTGCGAGCCGATGGGCTGGATCGGGCCCACCCGGTTCAGCCAGATCATGATCTCGGTCCGGTTGACCCCGTTCGTCCTCGGCTCCGGGTCCAGCCAGATGTCGTACGAGGCGTTGTAGACCGCGTTGCTGACGTAGTTGTAGGAGATGCCGGTGGGCGCGCTGCCGATCGAGTCGACCCGCGCCGGCAGGTTGGTGCCCGGGGAGCAGTTGGTGTAGTGACAGCCGACGTAGATCGACGGGTACGACTTCGGGGCCCCGTTGGTCGGGACGGAGCCGTCGGCCTGGGTGATCCGGAATCCGCTGTCGGTCACGTTGATGCACTGGGTGGCGGAGGTGCCCCAGCGGTTGTTCTGCACCACGTACCGGCCCTGGACGGTGGTGGTCCCGTACCTGTCGCAGATCTGCTCGTCGGCCCGGGCGGACGAGGCGGTGCCCGCGAGTGCCGATAAGACCCCGGCGACCAGCAGCAGGGCCAGGAGTGCGGCGTGTGTCCGGGAGGGAGGACGGGAGGGGGAGGATGCGGAGAGCTTCATGGCTTCCTTTCGGAGGAGCGGGGCAGAGGCTTCTGGGAGCGCTCCCATGGACTGCGCGGCGGACTCTATGAGCATCACGCGTCCATGACAAGACAGGCCGCAGGCGCGAACCGTCCCGTCACTCCCCGCCCGGGGGCGCCCCGGCGCCGACCGCCCGGACAGCGTTTCCGCCCGGATTGTCCGGGCAGCCGTCTACGCTGCGGGGTGTCGGCACTCATCCGGGCGCCGGCGCGCGCGAGGCGGCGGAGACCCGCCGGCCGCGGCAGGCCGCGTCCTCCGGCGGATCCGGGGACGGGCGCCGGCCCGGATCCGTCCACCCCAGGAGCACCACCAGTGAGCGACGAACCGCAGTTGGCCGTTGAGCACGTCGGCGACACCGGCACCGTGGTGGCCGTCACCGGTGAGATCGACTACCACTCCTCCCCCGTCCTGCGGACCGGTGTCGGCGAACTGATCGCGGAGGGGCATCACCATCTGGTCCTGGACATGTCGGGGGTCTCCTTCTGCGACTCCTCCGGACTGAGCACCCTGGTCGGCCTCTGGCACCGGGCACGGGCGGCCGGCGGGTCCCTGACCCTGGCCGCCGTGTCCGACCGGCTGGCCCGGCTGCTGCGCATGACCGGGCTCGACCAGATCCTGGTCGTCGACGCCGGCACCGAGGAGGCACTCGCCCGCCTCCGCGGTGGCGGTGGCGGTGGCGGTGGGAGCGGCGGTGGGAGCGACATCTGACCGGTCGCCCGGCGCCGTCCGGCATCGGGCAGCATGGCCCCGTGCTGACACATGGAGCGACACCGCCGGAGCCCGGAGCGGACAACGACCCGCTGCTGGAACACGCCCTGGCGGAACTGGCCTGGTACGCGCGCATACGCGACCGCTCCCGCCGCTGGCACTGGGCCGTCGAGCTGACGGCCCTGCTCGCCGGGGCCGCCACCGTGGTGGCCGCGGGTCTGCGCGCCCCCGCCGCCGTCACCGCCTGTCTGGCCGGGGCGGCGGTCTTCATCGGCGGCTTCCGACAGGTCTTCAACCACGCGGAGCGCTATGTGCTGGCCGCGGAGGCCTGGTCGAGACTGCGGGCGGCGATCCGGCGCTACCGGCTCGTCCCCGGGGCCGGCCGGGACGAGGAGGCCCGCCGCCGGCTGCTGGAGGAGGTGGAGGCGGTGGCCGCGAGCGAGCTGCGGAGCTGGGCCGCGAGCCGTCGCGGCGGGCAGCCCGGCCCGCCGGCCGGCGGGCCGCCACTGCCGTAGGACCGGGTGGGCCGGGCGGCCGCGGCCGGAGGTCAGATCTCGCGGACGACCCGGGCCGGGTTGCCGACCGCGACGACGTTCGCGGGCAGGTCCCCGGTGACGACGGCGCCCGCGCCGACGACGGTGTTCTCCCCGATCGTCACGCCGGGGCAGACGACGACACCGCCCCCGAGCCACACGTTGTCCCCGATGGTGATGGGCCTGGCCGCCTCCCACTTGGCGCGGCGCGGCTCGGGATCGACCGGGTGGGTCGGGGTCAGGAGCTGGACGTTCGGGCCGATCTGGACGTCGGCGCCGACGGTGATGGCGGCGACGTCGAGCATGACCGCGCCGAAGTTGACGAACGTGCCGGGTCCCAGAGTGATCTGGTAGCCGTAGTCGACGTGCAGCGGCGGCCGCACCTCGGCGCCCTCCCCCAGCCCGCCCAGCAGCTCGGCGAGCGCAGCCCGGCGCCCGGCGGGGTCGGCGGCCGGCCAGGTGTTGAACCGCTCGCTCAGTTCGGCCGCGCGCTGCAGGTCGGCGGCCAGCTCGGGGTCGTCGGCGAGATAGAGCTCTCCGGCGAGCATGCGTTCCTTCTGACCTGCCTGCCGGCCGGCCTGCTCACTGGTCACTGGCGGCTTCCTCCGTTCGGTGCGGCGCCCCGGTGCGGCGGACCGCCGTGCCGGGCGGTGCCGCACCGCCCAGTGTGCCCGCCCGGCCGGCGGGTACCGGGTACCGGGCACCGGGTCGGTGCCGCGTCCGGCGGGCGGGCCGGGACGGCCGTACCTCCCCCACCGGGCGTACACGCCGTCCGTAATTTGGGGCAGGGATGGTGGCGCGACGCAGCGGGGTGTGTGACGGTGGGAGGAAGCCGTCCCGCCATCTGGCCGGGGCTGCTCGCTCGCCCACCACGACCGGAGCCCGGCGGCACACGGACGCACCGGTCGACACGGGCTGATCAACCCCGGAAGGGGGTCGAACGGCCATGCGCACCCTGTCTGTCGCCGTCAGCCACAACCAAGGAACCGTCGTCCTGCGCCCGCACGGCGATGTCGACCAGGACAACGCTCCCACCCTGACGGGAGCCCTGGAGAAGCTGGAGCAGCCGTGCCGGAGTCTGGCCGTGGACCTGTCCCAGGTCCCCTTCATGGACTCCGCCGGACTGCACGCACTGCTCTTCCTGGAGCGCCGCTGCCGGGCCCGTGGCGCCCGGCTGATCCTGACCGGGGTACGCGACCAGCCCGCCCGGCTGCTGGACCTGGTGGGGCTGACCGGGCACTTCAGCATCATCCGCTGACCGGACCACCCGCGCGCCCGCGCACCCCGCCCGGTTACTGTGCCTGCTGCGGCCGGTCGCCACAGCGGGGCGGACACCGGCGCGCGGTGCTGGAAAGCGGCGTATGTTGTGCGCGCCAGCGGGCAGACGAGACACATATACCGCTGTGTTTGGGGGACCGGCGATGGAAGTGCTGACGGAAGGCCTGGGCGCGCCCCATCTGCGCGCCGACTTCGACGGCCACAGCGGCACCATCGCCCAGGCCCGGGACGCCGCCGACGCGTTCCTCACCACTCTCTCGGAGGACACACCCCCCGGCCGGGAGCGCTCCCGCGACGATGTGCTGCTGGTGGTCTCCGAACTGGTCACCAATGCGGTACGGCACGCCCCCGGTCCGCTCACCCTGTGCCTGGCGCCCGCCCCCGACGGCGTCCAGATCACCGTCCGCGACGGCAGTCCCGACCCGCCCCGGCCCCGCCCCTCCGACCTGAACGGCGGCACGGGCGGTTTCGGCTGGTCCATCGTCCGGCGCCTCGCCCACCGGGTCGAGGTACTCCCCCGGCCGGACGGCAAGGAGATCCACGTCTTCCTGCCGTGGTAGGCGTTCCATCTGCTTTCCGCCTCCCTTTCACATATTTCCCATTTGGGACCATCCTGGACATCAGGCATGAAACACCCGGCGGAAGCAGACCGACAGGAGGGCCGTTCCCATGACGTTCGTGCAGCTGATCGAGTACGAGACCACCCGGGACGAAGAGATGACAGGCCTGTGGGACGAATGGCTGCGGGCCACCGAGGGCAAGCGGACCCTCTCCCGCGAGATGCACGGGAAGGACCGCGACCGCCCCACGCACTACGTGGACATCGTCGAGTTCCCCTCCTACGAGGAGGCCATGAGGAACAGCGAACTGCCCGAGACCCGCAGCATCTCCGAGCGGATCCGCGGCCTGTGCGAGGAAGACCCCCGCTTCGTCAACCTCGAGGTCGTGGCGGAACGGCCGTAGCGCTCTCCGGCGCCGTGCGAGGAGACCCCCCGGGCCGGTCCGGGGGGTCTCCTCGCACGGCGCCGTACCGGTTCAGACCCTGGCGGGCACCGCGGCCGAGAGGCCGGTGAGGACTCCGGCAAGCTGCCCGGCGACCTCGGCGTCGTCGGCCGGGTGGAGTTCGGCGAAGCGGTTGACCGAGTCGGGAACGGACAGCCTGACGTCCTCCAGGACGGTGCCGCCCGCGATCCCCACGGCCTTGCGGGCCTCGTTCTGCGCCCACTCGCCGCCGTACCGGCCGAAGGCGGTGCCGATGACGGCCACCGGCCTGCCGGAGAGCGCGCCGGCGCCGAAGGGGCGGGAGAGCCAGTCGATCGCGTTCTTCAGTACGGCCGGAATGGTGCCGTTGTACTCGGGCGAGAACAGCAGGAACGCGTCGGCCTCCCCGGCCGCCTCGCGCAGCCGGGCGGCAGCCGCGGGCACCGAGCCCTCGGCGTCGATGTCCTCGTTGTAGAAGGGGACGTCCGCCAGGCCCTCGTAGAGGACGAGGTCGACGCCCTCGGGGGCGAGCTTCACCGCCGCCTCGGCGAGCTGGCGGTTGTGCGAACCGGCGCGAAGGCTGCCGACGAGGCCGAGGATGCGAACGGTCATGGTCTCTCCACAGGTCGGGTCAACTCGGATCGGGACAGTAAGCGGACCGCGGTCCGCTTACTGTCCCACGATAACCGGACCGTGGTCCGCTTTCTTCCCGTCCCGGTAGGCTGATGTCCGTGACCCCAGCCACACCCACCGACGACACGGACGGCGTCCGTCCGGAACGACCGCTGCTGCCGCTGGTCGGCCCGCGGCCGCCCGAGCGGGCGGACGCGGCCCGCAACCGGACGCGCCTGCTGGAGGCCGCCGCCCGGCTGGTGGCCGAGTGCGGTCCCGAGCATCTGACGATGGAGGCCGTCGCCGCCGCCGCGTCGGTCGGCAAGGGCACCGTCTTCCGGCGCTTCGGCGACCGCGCCGGCCTGCTCATGGCCCTCATCGACCACTCCGAGCGCCGCTACCAGGAGGCATTCCTCTTCGGCCCCCCGCCGCTGGGGCCCGGTGCGCCCCCCGTACGGCGCCTGGAGGCGTTCGGGATCACCACGCTCCGCCACCTGGCGACCCATCGGGATCTACTGCTGGCCGTCGAGCAGGAGGCGTCCAGACGCCACGACCTCCCGCCCCGCCACGTACGCCACACCCACCTCGCCATGCTGCTGCGGGAGGCCGGGGCGGGCGGCGACACCGAACTGCTCGCCCATACCCTCGCGGCCTATCTGGACGTGACGCTCATCAGTCACCTCACCCGGCAGCGCGGCATGGCGCTGGGGCGCCTGGAGGACGGCTGGCTGGACCTGGTGGCCCGTATCGTCCGCCGCTGACCGCTGCCACCGGCCGCTGCCCGCCGGCCACGGGGGTTCACGGGGGTTCACGGGGGTTCACGGAAATGAGGAACGGCCCGGACCGCAGGTCGTGTCCGCGGCCGGGTACGGGCTCCTCCCGCCGGTGCCGCCCGGGCGCGTACCCGCTCCGGAGCCCCTGCCCAAGGGTCCGCCGGACGGTCCGTCCGGCGGACCGGCTCAGTGGCCTCGGTCGATCCACTCCTGAAGGTGGGGGGCCTCCTCGCCGACGGTGGTGGAGTCGCCGTGGCCGGTGCGCACCACCGTCTCCGGCGGGAGGGTCAGCAGCCGGGTGCGGATGGACTCGACGATCGTCGGGAAGTGGGAGAAGGACCGCCCGGTGGCGCCCGGGCCGCCGGAGAAGAGGGTGTCGCCGGTGAAGACCGTGCCCAGGGCGGGGGCGTGGAGGCAGACGGCGCCGGGGGCGTGTCCGGGGGTGTGCAGCACGGTCAGTTCGACCCCGGCCACGGTGATCGTCTGCCCGTCGGACAGTTCCCCGTCGGGGGCGCGGTCCGGGTGGGTCAGCCGCCACAGCGGCAGATCGTCCGGGTGGAGCAGGACGGGTGCGCCGGTGGCCTCGGCCAGGGCGGGGGCGGCGTCGATGTGGTCGTCGTGGGCGTGAGTGCACACGATCGCGCGCAGGGCGCGGCCGGCGAGCGCCGCGGCGATGGCGTCGGCGTCGTGGGCGGCGTCGATGACGACCGCCTCGCTCTCGTCGCCGACGATCCAGACGTTGTTGTCCACCTCCCAGGTGCCGCCGTCCAGCGAGAAGGTGCCGGAGGTGACCAGGTGGTCCACGCGGGCGGTCACAGGACCACCACCGAGCGCAGGACGTCGCCGTGGTGCATCTTGCCGAAGGCCTCCTCCACCTGGTCGAGCCCGATGGTCTCGGTGACGAACGCGTCCAGGTCCAGACGGCCCTGGAGATGGAGGTCGACCAGCATGGGGAAGTCCCGGGAGGGCAGGCAGTCGCCGTACCAGGAGGACTTCAGCGCGCCGCCCCGGCCGAAGACGTCCAGCAGCGGCAGCTCCAGCTTCATCTCGGGGGTGGGCACCCCCACCAGGACCACGGTCCCGGCCAGGTCGCGGGCGTAGAAGGCCTGCCGGTAGGTCTCCGGGCGGCCCACCGCGTCGATGACGACGTCGGCGCCGAAGCCGCCGGTCAGCTCGCGGATCGCCTCGACCGGGTCGGTGGCGCGGGAGTCGACGGTGTGGGTGGCGCCCAGCTTCCGCGCCGTCTCCAGTTTGCGCTCGTCGATGTCGACCGCGACGATCCGTGCCGCACCGGCCAGGTCGGCGCCCATCACCGCGGCTCCGCCGACCCCGCCGCAGCCGATCACGGCCACCGAGTCGCCCCGGGCCACACCTCCGGTGTTGAGGGCGGCGCCCAGTCCGGCCATCACCCCGCAGCCCAGCAGCCCGGCCACCGCCGGGGAGACGGACGGGTCGACCTTGGTGCACTGCCCGGCGTGGACCAGGGTCTTCTCCGCGAACGCCCCGATGCCCAGCGCGGCGGTCAGTTCCGTGCCGTCCTCAAGGGTCATCTTCCGCGCGGCGTTGTGGGTGTCGAAGCAGTACCACGGCCTCCCCCGGCGGCAGGCGCGGCACTGCCCGCACACCGCGCGCCAGTTGAGGATCACGAAGTCGCCGGGCGCCACCTCGTCCACGCCCTCGCCGACCGCCTCCACCACTCCCGCCGCCTCGTGCCCCAGCAGGAACGGGAAGTCGTCCGAGATCCCGCCCTCGCGGTAGTGCAGGTCGGTGTGGCACACCCCGCACGCCTGCACCTTCACCACCGCCTCCCCCGGGCCGGGGTCCGGCACGGAGATCGTCTCGACGGTGACCGGCTGGTTCTTGCCCCGGGCGATGACCGCCCGCACCTTCTGTGACACGTCTGTGCTGCCTCTCCTGTGGTCTTCGGCCCGCCGCCCGGACGGCTCCCCGGGTGGCCGGGTGCCCTGCATCGTTACCCCGGACCGCTTCCGCCGACCCGCCGCGCGGCGGGTCCGGTCCCCGGGCGGGGGAACCGGCCGGACCGGACAGGTTCGGCCGTCTGGCCGCCTGGGAGGTACCGCCCGAGGACATCGGCGAGTCCGCCGTGCGGCGCGCCCTGCGGGCCCGGGGGTACCGGCGCCGTGTCGGCAGCGTACGCGCCGGCCGGCTTCGGCGGCCACCACCGGACAGCGGCCGGGACGGTCCCGCCGCCCGCGCGGGTACGGCCGTACGAGAAGGCCGGGGAGGTACCGGAGGGGGACGTCCGCGGCCCGGTGTTCCGCACGGTGACGTCCCCGTCTCCCGTCGGTTAGGGTGATCGGGTCAACCGCAGTGGACGCACAGCACCGGGAGGTGAGACCCATCAACGCCAGGTCCAACCGGGCGCTCCCGTCTCCCTCCCCCGCGGCCCCCTCGGCGTAGGCGGCCCGGAGAGCGCCCTTCGGCATCCCGAAAGGCCACCGTGTCGTCTTCCTCTTCCTCCTCCCCCGCTTCCCCGTTGTCCCCACCATCCCCACCTTCCCCGCTGTCCCCGTCCGCCGTCGTCGGCCGGCTCCGGGCCGGGGGCTGTGTCTTCGCCGAGGAGGAGGCGCGGCTGCTGATCGCCGCGGCCCGCACCCCGGACGAACTGGCAGCCATGGTGGAGCGGCGGGTCGCCGGCCTGCCGCTGGAGCACGTGCTGGGGTGGGCGGAGTTCTGCGGGCTGCGGATCGCCGTGGATCCGGGGGTGTTCGTGCCCCGGCGCCGCACCGAGTTCCTCGTCCGTACCGCCGCCGCCCTGACCCGCCGGGACTCCGGCGGGTCCTCCGGTCCGGCCCGCGCCGTCGTGGTCGACCTGTGTTGCGGCTCCGGCGCGCTGGGCGCCGCACTGGCCGCCGTGCTGAAGCGGGACGGGGTGCCCGTCGGACTGCACGCCGCCGACATCGATCCGGCCGCGGTGCGGTGCGCCCGCCGCAACGTCGCCCCCTTCGGCGGCCGGGTGTACGAGGGGGACCTGTACGCCCCGCTGCCGGCCACGCTGCGCGGCCGGGTCGGGGTGCTGATCGCCAACGCCCCCTACGTGCCCACCGGGGAGCTCGGGCTGCTGCCCCCGGAGGCCCGGGTGCACGAGCCCCGTACGGCGCTCGACGGCGGTACGGACGGGCTGGCCGTGCAGCGGCGGGTGATCGCCGCCGCCCGGCGGTGGCTGGCACCGGGCGGACGGCTGCTGGTCGAGACGGGCGGGCACCAGGCGGCCCGGACGGCGGCGGCCGTCGCCCGCGGCGGACTGGTCCCCGAGGTGGCCGGCTGCGAGGAACTGGAGGCCACCGTCGTCGTCGGCACCCGGCCGGCCGGCGCGGGATGACCGGGCACGGCCGACCGGGCACGGCGGAGGGCCGGGACACCCCTCGCAGGGTGTCCCGGCCCTCCTGTCAGGCGGTCCGGAGCGGTTCCGGCGGTGCGGTGCGGTGTGTCAGGTCACCTCACTTCACCGTGCACTTCTGCCCGTTCAGGGAGAAGGACGCCGGGTCGGCCGCCTGGCCGCCGGCCGTGCCGTTGAAGCCGAAGCTCACGGTCGTGCCCATCGGGATGCTGGTGTTCCACTGCGCGGGCTTGGCCACGACGTCACGGCCCGTCTGGGTCACCTCGGCGCTCCAGGCCTGGGTGATCTTCTGGTCGTCGGGGAAGGCCCAGGCCAGCTCCCAGCCGCTGAGCGTGGCGACACCGGTGTTCCGCACGGTCACCGTGCTGCTGAAGCCGCCGCCCCAGCGGTTCGAGGCGTACTCGACCTCGCAGGAGGCCGTCTCGTCCGGGTCCTCGCCCGGCTCCTCACCGGGGTTCCCGCCCTGGTCGCCGCCCTGGCCGAGGTCGTCCACGTAGGAGGCGATCCAGGCCAGCGGGGCGTTCCAGTTGATGGTGATCTCGTTGGTGGCCCAGGACTCGATGTGGTCGATGTAGCACATCGCCGGGGCGCAGCCCTGGAGCTTGTCCTGGGCGACCGGGTCCTGGATCTCGACGTTCGGGCCGCCCGCGACCGAGCCGGGTGCCGGGTTGGGCAGGTCGGCGTCGAGCTGGTTGGCCCAGAACCGGTGGTGCTGGTTGCGGGAGTCGCGCTCGCCGTAGCCGGTGACGTAGGACTGGTTGAGCGGGTTGCGGCCCAGCAGGTAGTCCAGGCCGCGCAGCACCGCGTCGCGGTAGGCGGTCTCGCCGGTCAGGTCGTGCGCGGTGGCCAGGACGATCATGTTGTTGAGCACCTGGCTGTTGGAGCCCCACACGTAGTGGTTGCCCTCCGGGGCGTAGGGCACGCCGTAGGCGGCACCGCGGGAGTCGGCGGCGTAACCGTCGGCGGCCTCGGTGACCATCCCGCGCACCTGCCGCAGCTGGGCGTCGGTGAGGTCGTTGGGCACGGTGGCCAGGCTCAGGGCGCCCAGACCGGCGGTCGCGCCCCAGGACATGCCGCCGCGCGGGAAGACGGCCTCGGCGTCGCCGTGCAGCTCGGAGTTCAGGACCTCCTGGCGGTAGGTGTCCTTGCCGGTGGTGACGAACAGCTCGGCCGCGGCCCAGTAGAACTCGTCGCTGACCTCGTTGTCGCTGTAGGCGCCGCCGCCGGTGCCGTCGTTGGGGTCGGCGAGCATGTCCGGGTTCGCCTTGGCGGCGGCCCAGGCGGTCTCGGCCGCCTCCAGGCAGCGGGCGGCGAAGTCCGCGTCGTACTCCTCGAACAGGCGGGCGCACTGCGCGGCGGAGGCGGCCACGTTCAAGGTGGCGGCGGTGGACGGCGGGTGCAGTTCGCGGGGCTGCGGGTCCTCGTGCGGCAGCAGCGGCAGACCCGTCCACTCCCGGTCGTGGATCTTGTGGTGCGCCATGCCGGCGAGCTCCTCGCCCTCGGGCACCATCATCTTCATCAGGAAGTCCATCTGCCAGCGGGCCTCGTCCAGGACGTCCGGGACGCCGTTGCCGCGCTCGGGCACCCGCAGCTCACCGTCGCCGAGGGCGCTGCCGTCGGCGTTCTCGGCGGTGAGGGTGCGCTCGAAGTTGGACATCACCTGCGCCACGGAGATGCCGCCGTTGACGACGTACTTGCCGTGGTCACCGGCGTCGTACCAGCCGCCGGAGACATCGAGGGTGTAGTCACACACGCCCTCCTGGCAGGGCACCTCGAGGTCGCCCTGGTTGGGCTCCACGCCCACGTGGCCGGCCGGGCGGGCGTACTCCTCGCCGACGAGATCGGCCTCGATCTCGATGCCGCTGCGGTTGTGGTAGAAGTACGCGAGCGCGTCCGAGCGCAGCGACGAGTACAGGTCGTTCCCGATGTCGAACGGCTCGCTGGTCTCGCCGTCGACGCTGACCGTGTAGCCCTCGCCGGCCTCGGTGAAGTCATCGAAGTCGAAGGTGTGGACGTTCTGGAACGAGGTCGGGTCGGTGCCCTGGGGCTCGGTGGTCCCGGACGCCTGCTCCTCGCCGTCGGCGTCCTTCAGGGTCCAGGTCAGCGGCTCGGTCTTCTCCGTCACGAAGGTGCCGCTCTTGGGGCCCTCGGTGAGGTAGCCGACCTGGTTGACCCGCACCGGTGAGCCGGTGTCGGGCTCGTACCTGGGCGGCTCGGCGCCGCCGCGCAGCGAGACGTCGTCCACGCAGAAGGTGTACGCCTCGTCGCTGCCGCCGATCTGGAAGGCCAGCTGGGCGGCCTCGTGGTCGGCCTTGGCGGTGAAGACGTGGGTGAAGGTCTGGGCCTCCGCGGTGATCTGGTCCGGCGCGGCGAGCTCCGTGGACCACGGTTCGACGGCCATCTGCACGTTGGTGCGGATGGTGACCGGCGAGGTGGCGCTCGCGGTGTAGGACAGCTCGTAGCCCTCACCGAGGGTGAGGGGGAGGTCGTTCTGTCCGACGATGGCGTCCCACGGGTTCTGGGTGCCGGCGGGGACCTCGGCGCACAGCCGCCCGTCGACGACGTCCGCGGGGCTGTTCTCCGTGGACCACCATCCGGTGGTGCCGGCGGCGAAGTCGCCGTTGGTGATCAGCTCGGGGCCGGGCGCCGACTCGGCCGCGAGGACGGGCACGGACAAGGCGCCGGCCAGCAGTCCGGCGACGGCCAGCACGACCGGCGCGCGGCGCCTGCCGCGGCGTGGCGGGCCCGACGCATGGGGCTGACGGGACGGATGGGATGTCACAGTTCGGTCCTTCCGGCGTGGGGGAACGGGCAGGGAACGGTGCGACAACATGCCGGGACAGCGCTCCGACGTGGGGGGTGGGAGCGCTCCCATGCATCGTGGGGTGCGCGGCACGGGGCGTCAAGATGCGCGACGGCACGAACAGATCCGCGCGCCGGTCGGTCCACCGTCCCACCGCTCCGGCTGTGACCGGCCGCGGGCCCGGCCGCCGTACGGCGCCGTACGGCGGCCGGGCCCGCGGCCTCCCGCGGAGGACCTCAGCCCAGCGGGGCGGCGGCGCGGGAGTGGCGGGTGCGGGTGCCGGGCACGGGAAGCCGGGTGGCGGGCGGCCGCGCGGCCAGCCGCCGCCGCACTCCGCGCACCAGCCGCTCCGCCGTGAAACCGGCCCCGTGGACGAACCGCATGGCGGGGCCGAAGGACGGCGCCGTGAGCAGCCCGGCGAAGAACAGCCCCGGCAGGGAGGACTCGAAGCAGCCGCCCACCTCCGGCGCCCGGCTCGTGCCCGCCGTCCGCAGTACATCGCGGACGGCCGGGTCCAGCAGCTCCAGCCGTCCGACGTCCGGCCGGAAGCCGGTGGCGGCCACCACATGGTCGGTCTCCAGCTCGGTGACCGTCCCCCGGCTGCTCTCCAGGGTCAGCCGCACCGTCCCGCCGGTCTCCGCCGCCGCCCGCAGCCGGTGCCCGAGCAGTACCGGGATCCTGCTCTCGACGCGGTCGCGCAGCCACCAGGCCCCGGCCGGGCCCAGGGCCGTGCCGGCGATCCGCGCCCGCAGCCCGCCGGGCAGCCGGCGCACCGCCCAGGGCAGCTCGGCCCACACCCAGCTGGACCAGCCGGTACCCAGCCCGCTGTGCGGATCGCGCAGCGAGCGCAGCGGGCCCCGCCGCAGGGGCTGCGGCGGGGTGTTCCAGTCGACGTGGTCCGCGCGGGCCACCACCCGGGGGTGGGCACCGCACTCGGCCAGCAGCGCGGCGGTCTCCAGGGCCGCCTGCCCGGCACCGAGCACCGTGACGTCCCGGCCCCGGAAGACGGACAGGTCGCGGTGGTGGCTGCTGTGCGTGGCCAGCTCGCGGGGCAGCGCGCCCAGCGTCCCGGGGACGTGGACGAACGGCATCACCCCGACCGCCAGGGCGACGGTCCGCGCCCCGTGCGCGACGCCCTCCGCCGTCTCCACCAGGAAGCCGTCCGGTCCGCGCCGCACGCAGACGACCCGCTCCTCGTCGACCCGTGGTACGGCCCGCTCGCCGAACCACAGTCCGTAGTCGGTGAAGACGTCGAGCGGCAGCGGCCTGCCGTGCTCGGCGCGCAGCCCCCGCCCGGCGCAGTAGGCGGCCAGGGTGTGCTTCCCGGCCGGGTCGGACAGGTTGGAGGACCAGGGCTCGGACTTCAGGAACATCCCCTCGGGCATGTGGTCCCGCCAGGAGGCCATCGGCCTGCCGAACGTGCGCACGGTGAGTCCGGCCGCCGCCGCGTGGGCCGCGATCGACAGTCCGTAGGGGCCCGCGCCCACCACTACCAGGTCGTACATGGTCGTTCCTGCTCTCTTGTCGTGCGGGAGGGTGTCGTTGGGGGCACCGGGGCCGCCGGCTCCGGCGGCGGCGTCAGGACGGCTCCGGCACGGCCGGGCGCTGCCGGGGCGGGCGCAGTACGCGCTGCCGGGTGCGCCGCAACGCCTTCCAGCCGCCCTGTCCGAGCCAGGCGGCGGTCATGGCCAGGAAGGGAGCCGGGTCGTCGGGGGCGAACCAGGCGGTCTCCGTGTCCCGGCGGGCGTTCCCGTCCGGGTGCGTACGGGCGCGCCGGGCGGCGGGCGGCCCCGGCTGTGAGGACAGCGAGGACAGCAGGGCGTAGTTCTCCACCACGAACGTCCGGCCCGGCACGGGGTCGATCGGGGGAACGGGCCGCCCGGTGAGATCCAGGTGCAGGGCCCGTACGACGTCCAGCCCGGACCGGTCGGCGAACAGCCGGAACTGGGCGCCGGGGCGCGGATTGAAGTCGAGCAGCTGGTAGGTGCCGGTGGCGGCGTCGAACCGGAAGTCCAGATCGAGGATGCCCCGGTAGCCCAGGTGCCGGGCCAGCCGGTGGGCGGCCCGTTCCACCTCGGGGTTCGGCAGCCACCGTCCGACGGCCGTCAGCCCCGCGTCCACCGGCCAGGCCCGTTCCTTGCGACCGGCGCCACCGACCGGGCAGTTCCCGTCACCGGTGAAGCAGCCGTGGAAGAACCAGTCGGTGCCCCGGCCGCCGGGCACCCGCCGCTGGAGCAGCAGCGGACAGCCCGCCTGCGCGGTACGCGTGTACAGGTCACGGGCCTGGCCGGCCGTGGTGACCACGGTGGTGCTGCGCAGTCCGCTGCCGCCGGGCAGCAGCCAGGGGCGGCTCCACTTGGCCACCAGGGGCAGCCCCAGTTCCGCCGCGGCGGCGGCCGCCTCACCGGCGCTGCGCGGCACCACGGTCGGCGGGTGCGGTACGCCCAACTCCCGGCACAGCCGGGCGAGTTCCGCCTTGTCGGCCACCCGTCGCGGCAGTCCGGGCGGCTGGGCGGGCAGCAGGAAGCGCCCGGCGAGCCGAGCGGCGAGCCGGGCGGCGGCGATGGCACCCAGATCGTCCATCGGGATCAGGGCGGCCGGCCGGCCGATGCGGTCGGAGATCCGGCGGAGCGTCTGCTCGAGCCTCCCGTCCGGCACCGGCACCGCACCACCGGTGCCGGTGCCGGACGGGAGGCGGTCGCCGTACCCGCCGTCCACCGGCAGCCGGTGCCCCCGGCTCAGATGGCGGGAGCGGCTGATGGGGCCGTACGGGGACTCCACGACGGCGTGCACCTCGGCACCGGCCCGGCCCAGGGACCTGATGGCCCCCAGGGTGCCGTGGTGAAAGGGGTTCTGATCCAGTCTCAGCAGCAGTACGGGTACGTCGGTGTCGAGCGGTGGCGGCATGGACACGGGAATTCCTCGGTTCTCCCTGGTGGTTTCCGGACGGTTTTCCGGCGGGACGCCGGTGGCGCCCCGGAGCTTCTCCGGCCCACTGGTCCGAGCGGGCGACGAAAACAGCGAACGGGTTATCAGAAAGCAGTCGGGCGGCCGATTCCGCAGATCCTCCGATTAGTGTCTGAATTCCGGGGGGAATTCGCGCGGGGGCGGGGAGGGCGCGAGAAGGGTTCCGGTGAAGCGGCAAGGAGACACCATGCGCCAACGACACGGCGGACCGCGCGGGGCCGGACGGCACCGCAGGCCGGCGGCACCCGCGCGGCGCCGGAGGCTGACGACCGCCTGCGTCGGGGCCGCCGTCGCCGGAGCGCTCGTCGCGGGCGGCGCCCTGGCGACCGACGTGCTGCGGGAGGACGGCCCGCGGCCCCGCCCGCCGCGGGCGTCGTCCGGCACCGCCGTGGGCGCCTTCCTCGGCTCGGACTCCGAAGGGGTCCGGCGGATCGCCGGACTGCAGAAGTGGCTCGGCGGCACGCGCCTGCGCGTGGGGCACACCTACCTGCCGGGCGACCGCTGGGTGAACATCGAGGGCCGGCCCGGCTTCCTGCGGCCCTGGGCGCAGTGGCGGCGGGCCGAGGACGACCGGCTGTTCGTGCTCAACGTGCCGATGCAGGAGCGCAACGAGGAGAACGTGCCCGACCACGAGGTGCGCCGGCTGCTCGCCAGGGGGGCCGGGGGCGACTTCGACCACCACTTCCGCACCCTGGCCGGGCGGCTGGTCTCGCTGGGCGTGCCCGACACGGTGATCGTGCTGGGCTGGGAGATGAACGGCACCACCTACACCCACCGCTGCGCGCCGGACCCGAAGGCGTGGAAGGCGTACTGGCGGCGCGTCGTCACCGCCATGCGGTCGGTGCCCGGGCAGGAGTTCCGTTTCGACTTCGCTCCCAGCCGCGGGAGGGACGCCGTCGGCTGGACGGAGTGCTACCCGGGGGACGACGTGGTGGACATCGTCGGAATGGACTCCTACGACCAGCCGCCCGGCGAGACCTTCGACGACCAGGTGAACCAGCCCTACGGTCTGCGGCACCAGGTGGAGTTCGCCGCCGCGCGCGGGAAGCCGGTCTCCTACCCCGAGTGGGGGCTGTTCCGCCGGGGCGACAATCCCGAGTACATGCGCCGCATGCTGGAGTGGATCGAGGAGCAGAAGCCGCTCTACCACACCATCAGCGACTACTGCCCGCACGGGGTGTGGCGCTGCGCGGAGCATCCGCGGTCCGCCGCGGTGTTCCGGTCGGCGCTGCGGCCGGGGCCCGGTAGGCCGCCCCGGCCCGGCCGGCCGGAGTACTGCCTGGACCTGGAGGACTGGCTGGGCGCCTGGTTCGGCGGACGGCGGCTGTGCGTGATCCTCTCGCGGGAAGGCGGCCGGTGACGTGCCGACCGGGGCGCGTACCGCTCGCCGCCCCGGCACGCCCGCCGGCCGCCCCGGCCGCGGGCCCGGGCGGGGACGGCCGCGTACGGCTTCCGGCCGCCTGACGAGGGCGCCCGTCCGGGTGGCCCGCCCGCCGGGCCGCCCGGACGCCGGGGCGCGTACCGCCCTCACCGCGCCCCGGCCAGGAGCGCGCGCCAGCGGTTCAGCCGGACCCACCAGACGCCCGGCACCGGGCCCCGGCCGCGTACCGCCCCGGCCAGCCGGACGCGGGCGGCCCGCCCGGCGGCGCGGAGCCGCAGGGCCGGGGCCATGACGGGACGGGCCAGCAGCAGCCGCCGGTTGGTGACGGCCTCGGGCCGCCAGTGGAGCTTGTACGGTTCGGTGCCGCGCAGCAGGCCGATCACCCCGCGGCCGGTCGCGGCGGCGTACTCCGCGTCGTGCCGCAGCAGCATGGCGGAGACGTCGACCCGGGCGCGCAGCCCGGGGTGGGCGCCGTGGAGGTAGCCGCCCAGGAAGTCCCCCGAGAGCAGGACGGCGTCGGCGGCCACCACCCTGCCGTCCAGCCGGTACTCGGTGACCCGGGCCGTGCCGTCGCGCACCATCGCGGTCAGGGCCCGGACCAGATGCCCCGCGAAGCGCGCTCTGAGATGCTCGGGGGTGATCCCGCGGCCCCGCCACTGCAGGACGTGCAGCCGCAGCAGCCCGGCGACCGCGGCGGGCACCTCCCCGGCGGGCACCGCCCGGTGTTCGACGCCCGCGCGGTCGAGCCGGCGGACCTTGCGGCGCAGCCTGCGGGCACTGGTGCGGGGCAGCCGGGCGAGCAGCCCGTCCGGGGGGAGGCCGGGGAGCTCCAGGCACACCGAGTCCGCCAGTTCGCGCCGGGGGCCGGACCAGTGCCGGTACAGCCGCTCGGCACAGCCCCCGGGACGCACCTCCCGCAGATCCACCACGGCGGTACGGGCCGCCCGGCGCAGCCCCGCGGCGAGCGCGGCGGCCGCGGCGTCGGCGCAGGAGTCGTCCAGCAGCACGTCGCAGTGGTCGGAGATGCCCGTGCCCAGCGGAACCAGGACGGGGAACGGCCGGAAGGCCAGCATCAGCGGCGCGGCGCCGACCAGTTGTCCGGCCCGGTGCACCAGCACCAGGCGCAGCCGCCCGGGCAGGCCGTAGGACAGCCACCACGAGTGCAGCCAGGGGTGTGTCTGGAAGGGGGTCGCGGCGCGGCAGCGCCGGTACAGGTCCGCCCACCGCGGACCCAGGGCCGCGAAGCGCGCCGGGTCGCGGCACAGGGTCGCGGACAGGGCGGCGGACGGTTCCGGACCGTGCGCGGGCGGGGCGTTCGCGGGCAGGGCCGCCGCGGGGGGTGCCGAGCCGGTCACCGGACGGTCCGGCGGGTGCGCTGCCCGCTTCCGCCCCGCGCTTTCGCCGCGGACGCGGCGGCGGGTGCGGCGGGTGCGGCGGCGGATGCGGCTGTGGTGGAGGCGGTGGCGGGTACGGGGTCACCCGCCGTGCCCCGGTCCGCCCCGTTCCGGTCCGCCGCGGTGCCGGTGCGCGTATCGGTGCGCGCCGCGGCGGGCACCGGCGGTACGGTCCCGCGGTGGTCGGGGCCGGGGGCCGGGGCCGGTACGCCGGGGAGCGCCGCCGGCCGGCGGGGGCGCGGCGCGGCGAGGAGGGCGAGGGCTCCGACGAGCCCTCCGGCGCAGCCGCCCACGGCGGCGGCGAGCGACGGGGAGGGCGAGGTGGGCTCGTCGGGGGCGAACGCCGAGGAGAACGACGACAACCGCACCCCGGTGCCGTCGGCGGCCCGGTTGCCGGTTCGGGTCAGTGCGTCGGCCACCGCGTTGGCGACGGCCGCGGCGCGGTCGGGGTGGGAGGCGGTCCCGGTGATCTCCACCATGGGGGCGTCCGGTGAGGTCACCGCCCGTACGGCGCTCCGCAGTTCGTGCGGCGGCGTCCCCGCCTTCTCCCCCGCCGCCGCCAGGACGGTGCCCTCGGTGGCGACCCGGCCGTACGCCTGGGCGAAGCCGAGGGCCGCCGTCGCGTCGGACCGCTCACCGGGGACGACGACCACGTAGCTGGTCGCGGTGTACCGGGGGGTGGCGAGCGTCCCGTAGGCCGCCCCGCCGAGCAGCCCCAGCAGGGCGCCCAGCGCCAGTGGCCACCAGGCGGGGCGTGGGAGCCGTGACGGGCCGGCGTACCGGGCGGGCTCCGTGGGCCGGTCCGCGGGCTCCGTGGGCTGGGCAGTGGGCCGTCCGGTCAATGCGGTGCTCACCTCTTCGTCCTCGTCGTCGTCTTCGGCGGTGTCTTCGGTGTCTTCGGTGTCTTCGGCGGGGTTCTCGCCGGGTTCGCCGGTGCGGGCAGGACGGGCAGGCGCAGGGTGAGCGTGCGCTCGGCGCTGCGCCCGTGGAGGTCCTCGTACAGGTCCATGAGCAGATCGGCACCGCGCGCGGCGTCGTAGCGGCGCACGGCCTCGCAGACCGGCGCGCGGCGCCGCCCGGCCGGTACCGACGACGGCTCCCGCAGCGCCGCCGCCAGGCTCTCCGCCCCCGGCCGCACACGGTGCGCCCCGGGCGCCTGGCCGGCGGGCAGTTCGTCGATCGCCGGGCAGGTCACATGGAGTACGGGCAGCCCGGCCGCCAGCGCCTCCAGCACGGCCAGCCCGAAGGACTCCTCGGCGGACGGCGAGACGAAGACGTCCATGGCGCTGAGCAGCCCGGGGATGTCCGGCCCGGCGCCCGGTCCGGCGCCGTCCCCGCCCCCCACCGCTCCCCCGCACTCCCCCAGCAGCCGGACGCGCTCGGCGATGCCGAGCCGGTGGGCCAGCCGCCACAGCCGGGACCGCTCCGGGCCGTCGCCGGCCAGGACCAGATGGGCCCCGGGCAGCCGCGCGACGGCCCGGAGCGCCACGTCGAAGCGCTTGCCGGGCACCAGTCGGCCGACACCGCCGACCACCAGGGCGTGGGCGGGCAGTTCCAGCCGGGTGCGCACGGCCGCCCGCGCGATGGGGTCGAAGCGGAAGCGCGCGGCGTCGATGCCGTTGGGGACGACCCGGATCCGGGAGCCGGGCACACCCCAGCACCGCAGCCGGGCGGCGACGGTGGCGGAGACCGCGACGGTGGTGCTGCCCAGCCGCTCGGTGGCCAGGTACAGGGCGCGTACCCCAGGGGTGAGCGGGCGGCCCTCGATCAGCCGCTCGCCCAGCGAGTGCTCGGTGGCGACCACGGTCCGCACCCCGGCCAGCCGGGCGGCGAGACGGCCGTAGACACAGGCCCGGTACAGATGGGTGTGGACGATGTCGTAGCGCCCGGCGCGGATCAGCTCCACCAGCCGGGGCAGGGCGGCCAGATCGCGGTTGCCGCGCATGCCCAGACAGGTGACCGCGGTGCCGTCGGCCTCGATGCCGGCGGCGACCGCGCCGGGGTTGGTGAGGGTGACGACGTCGCAGCAGATCGGCAGCCGGCGCAGCAGCAGCCGCAGTTGCTGTTCGGCGCCGCCCGCGCCCAGCCCGGTGATGACGTGCAGCACCCTCATCGGCCGGCCCCGGTGAGCCCGGTGCGGAAGCCGCCGGCGGCCGACGGGGCGGCGGGGCCGGGCACGGGGCGGCGGCGCAGCGGGTGCAGCAGCCGTTTGGCGTACAGCCGCCAGGCGGTGTCCGCCTCGCCGACGTGCACCCGGGGCAGGGCGTACGTCCCGGTCAGCGGGCCGGGGTCGATGGCGCAGGCGTATTCGTAACCCGCCGCGCGCACGGCCCGCGCCACCCGGCGGTCGACGGTGCCGTAGGGGTAGCAGAAACCCGGTACGGGGCGTCCGGTGAGCTCCTCCAGCAGCCGTCGGCTGCCCTCGGTCTCGCGCCGCAGGGCCTCGTCGCCGATCCCGGTCAGCTCGATGTGGAGCATCCCGTGGGAGCCGATCTCCATTCCGGCGCCGACCGCGGCCCGGACGCCGGCCTCGGTCAGCAGCGGCTTGCGGGGACCGAGCGGGTCCCACTCGTTGCCGCCGCCGAGCCGGCCGGGCAGGACGAACACGGTCGCGGTGCAGTCGTGGCGGCGCAGCAGCGGCACGGCCTCCCCGATGAAGTCGGCGTAGCCGTCGTCGAAGGTCAGGCCGACCAGCCGGGCGCCCCGTCCGGCGGCGCGCTCGCGCAGCAGCTCGCCCACCCCCACGCCGCGCAGGCCGCGCCGCCGCAGCCAGCGCAGCTGGCGGTCCAGCCGGTCCGGCGAGACGGTGACACCGTAGGGGTCCTCGGTGTGCTCGGCCACCGAGTGGTACATCAGCAGCCAGGGGCGTGCCGGGCGGGGCCGGCCCGGAGTGGCGGACCGCACGGCGTACGGGGTGGCGAACGGGGCGGGTACGGACGTCGGGTCAGCGGACATGTCGGAACCTTCGTGTGACGGCG
Organism: Streptomyces carminius; assembly: GCF_002794255.1. Classification (GTDB taxonomy): domain Bacteria; phylum Actinomycetota; class Actinomycetes; order Streptomycetales; family Streptomycetaceae; genus Streptomyces; species Streptomyces carminius. The sequence continues at coordinate 161,024 of NZ_PGGW01000011.1, read as the reverse complement.
GTGAGCAGCTGGGGTACTTCGGGGGCGCGGACGGCGAGCGCCACGGCGGTGAAGACGGCCGGGACGAGCAGACAGCCGGCCAGGGCGGTGGGGAGCGGGGCGGGGACGAGCGGGGCCGCGGTCCAGCCGGCCGCGCAGGCGGCCGCGGCGGCCAGGACCAGCCGGCCCAGGCCGGACGCCACCCGGCCCACCCGGACGGGGAGCACCCGGGCGCCCAGGCCGTACAGGAGCAGCAGCGCGGTGACGGTGATCCCGGCGGCGTTGGCCGCGGCGATGCCGTGGACACCCCAGCGGGGAGCGGCCAGCGCCCCGGCCACGACCGTCAGCAGCAGGCCGGCGGCCATCGCCCCGGCCGGGTACCAGACGGGCCGGGCGGCGGCGAAGAACGGCCGCACCAGGGCACCGGCCAGACAGTGGCCGAGCAGGCCGAGGGCGTACACCCGCATGACCGAGGCCGTGGCGGCGGTGTCCGCCGCGCCGAACGCCCCGCGCTGGAAGAGGAGTCCGATGATCTGGGGGGCATAGGCGACCACGTACGCGGCGCCGAGCAGCACCACCAGGGCGGCCAGCACCAGGTCCCGCTCCACCCGGGCCCTGGCCCGTTCCGTCCGGCCGTCGGCCATGGCCCGGGCGACCAGCGGGAAGGTGACGGTGCACAGCAGCAGGGAGAAGGTCATGGGCAGTTGGGCGACCTTCTGGGCGTAGTTCAGGTGCGAGATGGCGCCGGGCGGCAGCGAGGAGGCCAGGAAGCGCTCGACGAGCACCTGGGACTGGCGGGAGAGGGCGAAGACGGCCACCGGCGCGAGCACCGCGCCGCCCACCAGCGCCGCCGCGCGCGGGCCGGTGCCGCGCCGCCGCCCGCCGCGGCGCGGGCGCGGGCGCACGGGCAGCCGTACGACCGGGCGCACGGGCAGCCGCCGCCAGAACGCCGGGAGCTGGACGAGGACCATCGCGGCACTGCCCGCGGCCACCCCGAGCGCGGCGGCGCGCACTCCCCACCGGGCGTGCAGGACGAGGACGGCGGTAATGATCGTCAGGTTGTAGGCCAGATAGACGGCTGCCGGGGGAACGAAGCTGCGGTGGGCGCGCAGCGCCGCGCTGAAGTACCCGGCCGTGCCGAAGCCCAGCACGGTCAGGGCGGTCAGCCGGGTGCACTCCACCGCCAGGGCGGGATCGGCCAGTCCGGGCGCGAGGCCGCGCACCAGCAGGGGGGCCAGGAGCGCGGCCGTCCCGGCGGCGCACGCCAGTGCCAGCAGCAGCCGGGGCAGCGTCGCCGCCAGCAGGTTCCGTACGGGATCGGGGGCGGGGCCGCAAACAGGGCCGGGGCCGGGAACGGGTGCCGGTCCGCCGCCGTGTGCCGCGGCCCGGCGGGAGAGCGCGAGGCTGAACGCGGGGATCAGCACCAGCGCCATGGCGTCCTCGATGAGGAGGGTCGCGGCGAACTCCGGAACCGTCCAGGACACCAGGAACGCGTCCGTGTCGCTGCCCGCCCCGAACAGGTGGGCGACGGTCTGGTCCCGCACCAGGCCGAGGAAGGAGCCCGCCGCCGTCAGGACGGCGGTGGCGCCGGCGGCCCGGGCGACGAACCGCCCGCCCGGTGTCCGGTCCGGCGCCGCGTGCGGGCCGGGGGGCGGCGGTGGCGCGGTGGGTGCGGTGGTCACCTGGCGTCCGCCCCCGTCCCGGCGGGTTCCCCGCCGCCCCGGACCGCCCGGGTCGCCCGGCCGGGCGCCAGGGCCCACCAGGCGGCCAGTCCGAAGGCCACGGCGGTCAGCACGGTGGAGGGACCGCCGATGTCGGCGTACAGGAAGTCGGTGAGGTGCAGGACCAGCAGGCCGACCGCGGCCAGCCCGCAGTCGGTGCCCCGGTCGCCGCCCGGTCCGCCGCCCGGTCCGGGGCCCACCGCACGGGCCCGGCGCAGCCGCCGCACCCCGAGCACCAGCAGCGCCGCCCAGCCGCCGAGGACGGCGGTGGCGCCGGCCAGCCCCTGCTCGGCCAGGACGAGCAGGTACATGTTGTGCGGGGAGAGCAGCGGCTGGCGGTGGAAGTCCTGCCCGGCCCCGGCGGTGTCGCTCGCCGAGGACAGCGCGAGGGAGGCATGGGTGTCGCGGTGTCCGGCGAAACCCCGGGGCCCCACCCCGGTCACCGGGTCCGCGCGCCACATCGCCACGGAAGCGGCCCACAGGGTGTAGCGGTCGGTCACCGAACTGTCGGGGGCGTCGGCCACCTCGGTGATGCTGCCCGCCCGCCGGGCGAGCTGCCCGCCGCCCGTCCCCGTGCCGTCGGCCAGGAGCGCTCCGGCGGCCGGCGACACCGCCAGCAGTACCACCAGCAGCAGTGCGGCCAGGGTGCGCAGTGCCGTCCGCGTCCCCGCCAGGAACAGCACCGCCGTACCGGCCACCGCGGTGGACAGCCACGCCCCCCGGCTGAAGGAGAGCGCCAGCGGCACCAGCAGGACGGCCGAGGACGCGAGCGCCGCGGTCCGCAGCCGGCGGGACGTGCCGGGCGGCGGGGCCAGACCGAGGGCCAGGGCCGCGACGACACCGCAGGAGACGGCCGAGGACATCCCCATGACGTCCAGCGGCCCGAAGGTGCCGACGGCCCGGATGTTCTCCCCCTGGTAGGAGGCGCCGGTCCCGGTGAGGTACTGGTGGACGCCGACCGCGCCCTGCACCAGGGCGACCGCCACCAGGGCGGCGAGGACCAGCCGGGCGCACCGGCGCGACCGCAGCACCAGCACCAGGGCGGCCGGCACCAGCACGAAGACCTGGAGCAGCCGTACGAGGCCGGGCAGCGCGGCCACCGGATCGCGGGCGGTGACGGCCGACAGCGCGAACGCCGCGGCGGGGACCGCCAGCACGACGACGGCCGTACGGTCCAGGGGCCGGCTCCGGGTGCGCAGCGCCGACAGCGCGCAGCACAGCACCAGCAGCCCCGAGGCGGCGTCCGCGGCGGTGGCCCCCGTACCCGCGGTACCGGGGGCGGGGGCGGGCCCGGTACCGGCGGGTACGCACACCAGCGCGACGGTGGCGAGGACGGGCAGCACCGGCCAGTGGGCGGCGGCGGCCGCCCGGAGCCGGCCCGGTGCTCCGGCCGGGGTGCTGCCCCATCGGTCCGGCCGCCCTTCCCGCCGCTCGTCCCGCAGCCCGTCCCGAGTCCGGCCGTACACGGCCGGAGCGGCCGGAGCGGCCGGAGTGGCCGGGGGCACCTCAGCGCCCTCCCAGGCGGAGCACGGAGCCGGCGGTGCGCAGCAGGAGCCCGACGTCCTGCCACAGCGACCAGGTGTCGATGTAGTGGTTGTCGAACCGCGCCCGGTCCTCGATGGAGGTGTCGCCGCGCAGCCCGTGCACCTGGGCCAGCCCGGTGATCCCGGCGGGCATCCGGTGGCGGGCCGCGTAGCCGGGATGGAGCCGGCTGAACCGCTGGACGAAGTAAGGGCGTTCGGGCCGCGGGCCGACCAGGCTCATGTCGCCGCGCAGGACGTTCCACAGCTGCGGGAGCTCGTCGAGCGAGGTGCGGCGCAGCGCCCGGCCGACCGGGCTCATCCGCCGGTCGTCGGCGACGGACCACCGGGTCGCCGACTCGTGCTCGTCGCGCGGGCGCAGGGTGCGGAACTTCAGCACGGTGATCGGACGGCCCGCCAGTCCGACACGCTCCTGGCGGAAGAGCACCCCGGGGCCGTCGGCGATCCGCACGGCGAGCGCGCAGGCCAGCAGCAGCGGCGCGAGGGCGACCAGGGCGGCGGCGGCGACCACCACGTCCAGGGCGCGTTTGCGGCGCGGTGTGCCGGTGCGGTGCCGGGGCGGCGGGTCCAGCCGGCGGCAGGCGAAGCCCCACAGGTGGTCGCCGCCGCGGAGCCGCCCGGTGGTGCGCAGGGCGGGCGGGCCGGCCAGCCACACGGTGCAGTCCAGTGCCGCCAGGAGCGGTACGAGTTCCGCGGTCGCCGGGTCGGAACGGGGGTCGTGGGTGAGCACCACGTCCCGCACGGCGTTCTGGACGGCGGCCCGGACGACGTCCTCCTGTCCGGTGAGCACCGGCACGGGGATGTCGCCGTCCGGTCCGGCGCCCGGTCCGGCGTCCGGCCCGGGAAAGGGATCGGTGAGGGAGTCGGGGAGGGAGTCGGGGAGCGAGTCCGGGAGGGAGTCGGCGCCCGGCTCGCCGCCGGGATCGGCCAGGCCCACCGGGCGCATGCCGTATTCGGGGTGGGCGTGCAGGGCGGCGGTGATCCGCCGGGCGGCCCGGCCGGTGCCCACCACCAGGGTGGAGCGGGGCCTGCGGCGGCCGGCCCGGCGCAGCGCCGACCGGACCGTACCGCGCGCCGCGCAGGCCAGCGCTGTATGGGCCGACACCGCGACCGTCAGGGCCGCCCAGTCCAGGGCCTGGCCGGGGGCGGTGGCGGCGAGCAGCGCCGCCGCCACGCACCAGGCGAGCACCGCCCTGCCGAACAGGGCGGGCAGTTCGTCGAGCGCGACGGCGGCCGGAGCCGTGCGGTACAGGCCGCCGTGCGCGTTGAGCGCGACCGCGGCCGCCGGCAGCGCGGCCCACAGGACCGGCGCGACCGGCGTGGCGGAGGCCGCCGCGACCACTGCGACCGCCGCGACCGCCGCCAGGCAGTCGGCCGCCGCGAGGGGGGCGGCGGTGCGGTGTCCGCGGCGGAGCCCGCGCGGCCGGGGCGGCATCCGCCCCGGGAACGGGCCGCGCCGCGGGGTCGCGGACACCGCCGGACGGGCGGCGGACGGTGGCGGGGTGAGGACCCCGCTCGGATGGGATGTCCCGGTGCTCTCCGCGGTCATCGCCTGGTGCGCTCCATGGGTGCGGACTGGGAATGGGATCGGGGGTGGGGCCGGCGGGCGGGCGGGGCGGCGGACCGCCCGCCCGCCCGTCCGGCCAGCACCTCGTCGTACAGCTCCATGACCCGCGCCGCCGTCCGCCGTACGTCGTGCGCGGCCCGTACGTGTTCGCGGGCCCGCCGTCCCAGGCCGCCGCACAGCTCCGGATCGGCCAGCAGGGCGGCCAGCGCGCCGGCCAGGGCGCCGGGGTCGTCCGGGGGGACCAGGCAGTGGTCGGCACCGCCCGGCGGAAGGCTCTCGGCGGCGCCGGCCACGTCGGTCACCACCACCGGGCGTCCGCAGGCCATCGCCTCCAGCGGGACGAGGGCCATGCCCTCCCAGCGGGAGGGCAGCACCACCGCGTCGGCCGCCGCGTACCAGGGCGCCGGGTCGGCGGCGGCCCCGGCGAACAGCACCCCTCCGGGTGCCGCCGCGCCCAGTGCCCGCCGGGCCGGGCCGTCGCCGACCAGGACCAGCCGGGCGCCGGGGACCCGGGCGGCCACCTCGGGCCAGGCCCGCAGCAGGACGTCCTGGCCCTTCTGACGGCACAGCCGGCCGACGCAGACCACCAGCGGGGCGTCCGGCGGCAGCCCGTCGAGCCCGGGCAGGACGGCCCGGGCGGCGGCCCGGACATCCCCGGCGGGACCGTCCGCCGGGTGGAAGCGCTCGGTGTCCACGCCGTTGGGCACCACCGCCCAGCGGGCGCGCACACCCGTCGCGGCACCGCGCCGCCGCTCGTCCTCGCTGACGCACAGCACCCGGTCCGCCCAGCGGGCCGCCAGCCGCTCCCAGCGCCGGGCGAGGAGGGCGGTGGTACCGCCGACCGCCTCGAAGGACCAGGCGTGCGGCTGGTGGACGGTGGGGATCCGGCCGCGGACGGCCAGCCGGCCGGCCAGTCCTGCCTTGGCGCTGTGCGTGTGCACCAGGTCGGGGGCGGTGTGCCGGACCAGGTGCGCGGCCCGGGCGGTCTCCCGGTACAGGTCCGGGCCCGGGGCGCGCCGCGCGGGCCAGTCCAGCACCTCGGCGCCGGCCGCGGCGGCGTCCCGGCCCAGTGTGCCGCCGGGCGGGCAGGCCACCACGGCGCGCAGTCCCGCGGCGGTCTGGGCGCGCACCAGGTCGGTGACGACCCGGGCCACGCCGCTCCCGGCGGGCTGGGACAGGTGCAGCACCGTCCGCGCCGTCCGCGGCTCCGTCTCTGTTCTGTTCCCAGGCATGCGACAACTCCCCACACGATTCCGGTCCGACGCCGCTCCGGCCCGGCGCCCGAGGGCGCCGGGCCGCGCCTCACCGGCGCGCGTCGGTCTGCAGGAAGACCGCGCCGAGCTGGTAGCCCTCGCCGCGGTCGGTGAAGCGGAGCGTCACCGAGTCGCCGCCGCCCCGCAGCGCGGGCGCGATGTCGTAGACGTCGGAGTCGTAGCCGAGGGTGTTGGCATGGGACGGGACCCGGCGGGGCCCCGGTCGCCCGTGGTCGGTGATCGTGGAGTTCATCAGGTCGCCGACGGGGTTGGCCCGGTCGCGCACCCCCGCCTCCGGCCCGGTGCCCGCGCGTACGGCCAGCGACTCGCCGCCCCTGCCCCGGTCGCCGTTGTAGGCCACCACACCCACCGAGCCCGCGGCCCCCGGCGGCACCGGCAGGTCGCCGGCGGTGAACCGGAGGGTGTTCCGGGCGGTGGTGGTGGCCTCGTAGCCGTCCATGACCACCAGATGGCGCAGCGGCTCCCGCCGGTGCTCGTAGGCGGTCACCAGTGTCCAGCCGCCCCAGGCCCCGGCGGGCGAGTGCCCCCGGGCGACGTTGAGCTGGGCGACGGTGTAGAGGCCGCCGCCCGACCGTGCGACGAGGCCGGTGACGTCGGCCGAGGCGGTGTAGCCGTCGGTGAGCCGGGTGCGGCGGTGGCCGACGAGGGTGTCGGCGAGGACCTCCTTGTACCGGCCGCCCGGTTCGGCCACCAGTACCCGCCCGTTGTCCGCGGGGGGCTTCTGCTCGCCGACCCGGAGGTTGCCGCCCCAGTACAGCCGGGCGTAGGTGACCCGCGCACCGGCGGGCAGCCGCAGCTCGGCACGGCTGGAGTTGTAGGTGTTGGGGTCGTCGTCGACGTCGACGTACGTCATCTCGTAGTCGCCGTTGGTCCCCGTGCCGGTACCCCGCCGGACCGCCGCGCAGGAGGGCACCCCGGCGCTGACGGGCGAGGCGCAGGTGGCCGCGGAGTTGGCGGCGCGCACGATGCCGCCGTGCTGGGTGGCGCGGTAGCGCTCGGCGAACGGGACGCGCGGTGCCTCACCCGGTGTCGGCGCCGGCGCGGCCGCGGACGGCGACAGCGTCATCGCCAGGGCCACGGACGTCAGTGCGCACACCACGCCGCGGCCGGTGAACCCCACGGAAAAACGCATGGATCTTCTCCGATCGATACCGATCAAACCGGAGCAAACCATGGCAGAGAACCGGCTTTCCGCCGGAGAGACGCGCGGGGATTGCGCCGGGTGTGTGATCACTCCGATGGGCCGGGAGAAGGTGCGGAAACGGTCCGCGGACCCTTCCGTCCCGAGCACCTTCCGGCCTGCCACGGGCCGGAACGGCGGACAAATAAGCCTATCGAGTGATCATGCGTATCTCTTCTCTCCGGACCGGCGTTGTGAGGGTGTCCCATTCACCACCTGAAAGGAGTACGGCGATGATCCGTATCGCCAAGGCCGCCACCCTCACCGCGGCGGGCTGCGCCCTCGTCCTCGGCGGCGCGGGAGCCGCGGCCGCCAGCGACGGTGCCCACGCCCAGGGGGCGACCGTCGGTTCCGGCGGCATCGCGAGCGGCAACGTGGTCCAGGTCCCGGTCCATGCGCCGGTCAACGTCTGCGGCAACACCGTGAGCGTCATCGGCCTGCTGAACCCGTCCTTCGGGAACACCTGCCTCAACGCGTGACCCGGAGTGGCGGCCGCCGCCACTCCTCCTCCCGCCGCCCACGCGGGCGGAGACCGGCCGGGCCCGGCGGGGATCCCCTCCCCGCCGGGCCCGGCCCCGTGCCGGCCGTCCTCGCCCTCCTCAGCCGAAGGCCGGGGGCGGGGCCATGTCCTCCCGGGGCTCCTCGGGGACGACCTCCTCGGTCTCCTCGGGCAGGATCTCCTCGGGGGACTCACCGTAAGTGGGCGGCTGCGCCTGGACGTTCAGCTCCAGGGAGCCCACGGGGTCGAACTCGAACGTGACCGGGACGAAGTCACCGCCCCTGATGGTCTGTTCCACATCGCGCAGCACCAGGTGCACCCGGTCGCGCTCCAGTTCCCGGAAGCCGTCCGGCGGCACGGTCACCGCCTGCGGCGCGTCCTCCCCCTCCGGCGCGACGATGTCCACCGACGCGGCCACCGGGGACTCCGCGCCGACCAGCCGGGCGGCCTCCCCGCCCGGTTCGTTGTCGTTGTAGACCCACAGGTACAGCGGGACGTCGTCGCCCTCCCGCCACGGGTCGCCGTCCCGCGGCTCCGCCAGGTGCGCGTACCGCACGTCGACGAAACCCACCTCCCCGTTGGCGCCCGGCTGGTTGTAGCTCTCGGGCAGTGCGCATCCGCCGAGGAGGAGGGCGGCCAGCGTTCCGACCGCAAGGGCCCTGACCGGTGTGCGGGGCGGCATCGGCGGCTCCTGTTCCAGAGGTTTACCGTGCTCCGTTCCGGGACGGTCGGCCTCCTCGGGTGCCACAGCGGCGGACACGGGAAACCGCCCGGAAGAGGTCACCACGCCCGTTTCACCCGAAAAGGCCCGGGAACCCGCGGTCGCGGAGGTGAACGGACATGCCCGAACCAGGCAGCAAGGAGTACGACAAGCAGCGCGCCCGGCGCCGCAAGGACGCCGAGCAGAACGGCATCCCCGACCGGCACGCGAACGAGGAGGCCAACCGGTCGCTGCAGGAGGACCCGCACTGGCGCTCCTCCGGGCCGCGGACCGAACGCGGTCTGGGGCCCAAGGGCGAGCGTCCGGAGTCCGAGGGCGGCTGACCGGCCGCCGCGTCCCGCGCACCCCGCCGCGCGACGGGGTGCGCGGAGCGCCGCCGGACGCGCCGTACACCCCCGGAGGGCTCAGGGACCGCCCGCCGCACCCCGGAGGACGTCAGGGACCGCCCGCCGCATCCCGGAGGACGTCAGGGACCGCCCGCCGCATCCCGGAGGACGTCAGGGACCGCCCTCCTCTTTCTGCCGCCGCACCGCGTCCCGTTCGCCCGCCGCGTCCCGGGGCAGATCGCCGCCCTTGGGCGGATCCACCTCCACCGGCGGGATCCAGGGACCGCGCTCCACCTTCTCGCCCGGCTGCATGCCGGGAACCGGCCCCTCGGCGATCTCGGGCTGCCCGATGTCGGGGCCCGACACCGCGTGGACGTCGCCCTTCCCCTGCGGGGAGGGACGGGGCGGCTCCGAGCCGCTCCGGTCGGGCCAGTGGCGCTCACCCGTTCCCGGGTCCTCCCCGCTCATCCCGGGGACGGCGTTCCCCGGGTTCCGGGTCCGCTCGGCCTCTTCGGCGATCTCCCGGGCGCGCCGCTCCCGGTCCGCGCCGCCCGTTCCGCTGTCCCGGTCGCCGTGCCTGTCCCTGTCCGCGCCGGTCATGGCTCGCTCCTTCCTGAGTGTTCCGGGAGGCACCCGGCATCCCGTGTGCCTCCGGATGCCGCCGGTGCCTCCTGACGGCGGATCGCGCCGACGCCGCGCGGGTACCCCGCGACCATGGGAAGCATTCTGGTGGGCACCTGCTCGTGGACGGATCCCGCGCTGGTCGCCGGCGGCTGGTATCCGCCGGACGCCCGGGACGCGGAGGGCAGACTGCGGTACTACGCCGGGCGGTTCGCAGTGGTGGAGGTGGACGCCACGTACTACGGGCTGCCCAGCACCCGCAACAGCGAACTGTGGGCGGCCCGCACCCCGCCCGGCTTCGTCTTCGACGTCAAGGCGTTCTCCCTGCTCACCGGCCACTCCACGCGGATCGGCGCGCTGCCGCGGCAACTGCGTCCGGCCGGTTCGGAGCGGGCTTGGGTACGGCCCGGGGCGCTGCCCCCGGCGGCCGTGGAGGAGGTCTGGCAGCGCTTCGCGGACGCCCTGGAGCCGCTGCGCGCGGCGGGACGGCTGGGGGCGGTGCTGATGCAGTTCCCGCCGTCGCTCCGCCCCGGCCCCGGGGCGGAGGAGTTCGTGGCGCGCTGCCTGGAACGCGCGGGCGCGCTGGGCTGGCGTACGGCGGTGGAGTTCCGGGACCCGGGGTGGTACGGACCGGAGCGGTCCGCGCGGACGGTGGCGCTCGCCGGACGGTACCGGTCCGCCCTGGTGGCGGTGGACACCGCCCGGGGCCTGCCCGCCTCCGTGCCGCCGGTGGCCGTGGCGACCGTCCCGGAGCTGTCGGTGGTCCGGTTCCACGGCCGCAGCCCGCACTGGGGCACCGGCGGCAAGGAGGACGCCTACCGGCACCGGTACGCCAAGGAGGAACTCATGGAGTGGGTCCCGCGGATCCGGGCGCTGGCGGAGCGCACCGAGCAGGTCCACGTCCTGTTCAACAACTGCTGCGGCGACGCGGCGGTCGGCGCCGCCGAGACCATGGACCGCCTGCTGGCCTGAGCTCCCGGCAGGGGATCGGGCCGAGCGGATCGTGGCGGAACGGCGGACGGACCGCGGACGGACCGCGGACGGACGGTGCCGGACGAGGAGCGGGAGGTCCCGGAACGCCGCCACGGTGCGCGTACCGCCGGCACACCGCGGCCGCGCCCGCGAACGGGCGGGCGGGTGTCCGGCCGCGCGACACGCCCGGCGCCCCGGCGGCGGCCCGCGCGCCGTCCGGCGCCGGGCCGGAAGCACCCGGTGAACGGCCGGAACGACCCGGCGGGAGCGGGTGGGCGCACCCGCCGCCGCAGCGGCTCCCGACCCGGCGACGGCACGGGGCCGCTGCGGCGCCGGGAGGGTCGCGACCTGCGCCGGGAGGGCCGGGGCGGACCTCTTCCCGGTTGGCCGCGGGCCGTCCGACCGGAGCTCGTACAGCACCTCGCCCGCCGGTGGCCCGCCGGCGCCGGGCGACCGGCGCGCCGGGAGTCGTCGCCGTGCCCCGCGGGGGGTCCGGCACGCGCCGGACCCACCCGGAAGACGGCCGGCGAAGTGCGCGCCACCACTGCGGAATCGATGGTTCCGCTTTCCTTTCCGAGCTGTCCGGAAGGACGTTTCGCGCGGTCGTGCGCCGCCTCCGGCGCACCCCGGGGGTTTTCCACATCTCAAAGGCGGCCCTTGCCGGATTGCAACGGGGGTGTTTATCTTTGGCGCGCTCACCAACAGCTTTCTCTGAAAGCTCAACTGACGGAGCGCCGGGTTTCGGCGTAAGGGGAGGGACCGGCTGTGGCCGGACGTGGTCGTCATCGCCGCTACAAGCCCAACGCGGTTTCCCGGGCATCGCTGACCGTCACCGCGGGAGGCGCGGGAATCGCCATCCCCCTGGTCGGCGCCACCGCGGCCCAGGCGGCGCCCCAGGAGATCTGGGACAAGGTCGCCGAGTGCGAGAGCAGCGGCAACTGGAATATCAACACCGGCAACGGCTATTACGGCGGCCTGCAGTTCAAGCAGAGCACCTGGCAGGAATTCGGCGGCACCGCCTACGCCCCGCGCGCCGACCAGGCGACCAGGCAGGAGCAGATCGCCGTCGCCGAGCGGGTGCTGGACGGGCAGGGCCCGACCGCCTGGCCGGTGTGCTCGTCCCGGGCCGGGCTGACCTGGGAGCACCGCGGCTCCTCCGGGGACCGGGCACCCGAGCGGACGTCCGAGCGCAGCACCGCGCAGCAGGCCGGGCCGGCCGAGGAGCGGGCCGAGCGGCAGGTCAGACCCCAGCAGACCAGACCCCGGCAGACCGCCCCGGAGGCGCCGCGGACCTCACCCGCCGCCGCGCCCGCCGACGCGGGCCGGGCGTACCAGGTGGCCAGCGGTGACACCCTGTCGGGGATCGCGGACGAGCACCAGGTTCGCGGCGGCTGGCAGGCGCTGTACGAGAGCAACCGCACGGTCGTCGGTGACGACCCGGATCTGATCTTCCCCGGTCAGCGGCTCCAGCTCCAGCAGAGTGTGCGGGCGCCGGAGAAGTCCGAGCGCCGGGCGGAGCAGCCCGCCGCGGAGCCGAAGGCCCCGCAGAAGGCCGAGGCGCAGAAGAAGGCCGAGACTCCGGAGAAGACCGAGGGCCGGCACCGGGCCCAGGAGAAGCCGAAGGCCCAGGCCAAGCCCGAGGCCCGCAAGGAGGTCAGGGCCCAGGCCAAGCCGCAGGAGGACCGCAAGCCCCCGAAGGCCGCCTCGCGGACGGCCCCGAAGGCGGAGAGCGGTACGTCCTTCTACGCTCCCGTCTCCGGAGCGGGCCCCAGCACGGCCTACCGGCAGTCGGGCGGCAGCTGGTCCAGCGGCTACCACACCGGTGTCGACTTCCCCGTCTCCACCGGCACCCCGGTGAAGTCCGTCGGCCGCGGCGAGATCGTCTCGGCCGGCTGGGCCGGCGCGTACGGCTACGAGGTCGTCATCCGGCACTCCGACGGCCGCTACAGCCAGTACGCCCATCTGTCGGCGATCTCCGTACGCGCCGGGCAGCAGGTCTCCGGCGGCCAGCGGATCGGACGTTCCGGCTCCACCGGCAACAGCACCGGCCCGCACCTGCACTTCGAGATCCGCACCGGCCCCGGCTACGGCTCCGACATAGACCCGCTGGCCTACCTGCGCAACCACGGCGTCCGGATCTGAGTCCCGGCCCCGCTTCCGTTCCCCTCGTTTCTCCCCGCGTTCCCGCGGGCGGCACGCGCGCCGCCCGCGGGAACGCTTTCACTCCTCGGCTCCGTCCCCCTCCGCTTCCCCGGTCCCCGCCCCGCCGAGGTCACGCCGTTCCAGGGGGCGGACGGCCGGGCCCTGGAGCACCGAGCCGTCGGGGGCGAAGCGCGAGCCGTGGCACGGGCACTCCCAGGCCAGTTCCGCGTCGTTGAAGTGGACCAGGCAGCCCAGGTGTGTGCAGCGGGCCGAGACGGCGTGCAGTTGCCCCTGGGCGTCCCGGTGAACGGCGCAGCGGCGGCCGCCGATCCGCACCAGCGCACCGCTCCCGGGATCGATGTCCTCCACGGAGTCCGCGTGGGTGGAGCCGCCCAGCCGGTCGCCGACGAAGTGCTTGGCGACGGTGGCCTGCAGGCCCAGCAGCGCGGGTGCCTCCCGCACCCCCGGCAGCCGCCTGGGGTCGTACAGGCCCGCCCACGGCGGCAGTTCACTCTCGGTGAGGTACGCGGTGAGCAGTTGCCCGGCGAGCACCCCGCTGGTCATCCCCCAGCCGCCGAAGCCGGTGGCGACGTAGGTGTGCCGCGCCCCGGGGTGGAAGGGGCCGATGTAGGGGACCCGGTCGGTGGAGCCGTTGTCCTGGGTGGCCCAGCGGTGGACGATCCGGGCGTCGGGGAAGCGCTCGGCCGTCCAGCCGGCCAGCCGCGCGAAGCGCTCGGGGACGTCCGCGGTGCCCGGCAGGAAACTCTCACCGGTGACGATGAGCAGCCGCTGCCCGTCACCGTACGGCGCGGTGCGCACCGAGCGGGTGTTGTCCTCGGGGGTGATGTACATCCCGGCCGGATCCTGGTCGGCGGGGATCGCGGCGGCGACGACCAGCTCCCGGTGCGGTTCCAGCCGGGAGAAGAGCATCGCCCGGTCGAAGACCGGGTAGTGGGTGGCGACGACCACCTCCCGGGCGGTGACCACCGCACCGTTCTCGGCGGTCACCCGGCAGGGCTCGCCCTCCTCCAGCCCGACCACCCGGGTGCGTTCGGCGATCCGCCCGCCGTGCCGCAGCAGGTCCGCGGCGAGCGCCAGCAGGTACCTGCGGGGGTGGAACTGCGCCTGGTCGGCCACCCGCACCGCGCCGCGCACCGGGAAGGGCAGCCCGGTCTCGGTGACGTAGGAGGCGGGCAGCCCGGCCTCGGCGGCTGCCTCGGCCTCGGCGCGCACCTTCTCGTCCTGTTCCTCGGACTCGGCCCAGGTGTAGGCCGCCACCCGCTCCAGTTCGCAGTCGACGCCCAGTTCGTCCACCACGGCGACGAGGTGCTCCAGGGCCGCCTGCTGGGAGCGGGCGTAGTGCCGGGCGCCCTCGGCGCCGTGCTTGCTCCGCAGCTCGTCGTAGATCAGCGAGTGCTGGGCGGTGACCTTGGCGGTGGTGTGTCCCGTCACCCCGGCGGCGATCCGGTCGGCCTCGACGACGGTGACCGCGCGGCCGGCCCGGGCCAGTTCCCAGGCGGTGCACAGGCCCGCGATGCCGCCGCCGACCACCACCACCTCGGTGTCGGTCTCGCTGCCGGGTTCCAGCGGCGGGTGGGACGTCTCCGGGGTGACGGGGGCGGATGCCAGCCAGTACGACTCGTGGTCGGAGGGGAGTTCGCTCACGGGTTCCGTGTTCCCCTTCCCTCCGGGCGCACTCCGGTGCCCTCGCCCCGGCCGGACTCGCCGACCTCTCCCACACCCTCGGGCGGGCCGGACTGGTCCGCGTCCTCCTCGCCGCGCAGCTGCCCGACGTCGCGGTCGTCGTCGACGATGTGGACGGCCGTCTCCTCAGGCCCCAGCCCCTCGGCCGGGGACTCGTGGGAGAACACGTCCTGGTTGGCGGGCCGCTCCCCGAGCGGGTCGTCGCTGAGCTGGCCCGCCTCCTCGGCCGGGGCGCCGTAGGCGACGTCCTCGCCGATGTCGGGCTCCTCCTCGGCCAGCCGCTCGTCCAGGGGCTCGCCCTCGACCTGCTCGGCGTAGGTGGTGCCCCACTTGTCGGCGGCCACCGGGCGTTCACCGGGGACGGGCATCTGCTGCGGGTCGCTCATCCACTCCTGCTCGGGCGTGCCGTTCTGCAGGTCGGGGATGCCCTCGTCCTCCGGGGCGGCGCCCGGGTCGTCGGGGCCGGACAGCGCGGAGTCGCCCGGGCTGGGACCGGTGGCGGGGGTGTCGTCGGGCGCGAGACCGGGGGTCTCGTCGTCGGTGGCGGTGGCGCCTTCCTCGCTCGGCCCGGGCCCGGTCTCGTCTGTCTCGATGGGCTCGTTCTCGTCAGCCATGGTCCTTCTCCCTCCGGGTCCCGGTGCAGGTCAGGGGCGTGGACACGTCGGTGATCCGGTTGGTTCTCATCGCCCCGCCGGTACCCGCCGACTCCCGGCGGAAACGCGCCCCGTGCCCCGGCCACACCCGTTCGCCCCGTTTCGGGGGTGGGGTCAGGGGTACCCCGGCGCCTGCGCCCGACACGGGGGAAGGCCGGTGGAGGCCGGTGGAGAGCACGGAGCAGCGAGCCGGGCGCGGCCAGCCGTACACGAGCAGGAGGACCCAGGTGACCTTCAACCCCCTGGAACAGCGCGGTATCCCGCTGGACCGGCAGATCCGCAACTGGCGCGAACTGAACGTCGAGCCGATCGACCCCAACCACGCCGACCCCTACACCCGCTGCCGCATCATCACCATGAACGGCATCGAGGTCGAAGCGATCATGTTCAGTCACCACTTCGCCCGGGTGTGCCCGGACATGGAGGTGAAGCGGAAGCTGGCGGAGGTCCGGTACACCGAGCAGCAGCAGCAGAAGACCGTCAACTGGCTGCTGCCGGGGTTGTCCTCGGTGCTGGAGACGACGATCGCCTACGAGCAGGTGGCCGTCGACCTCACCGCCTGGGTCGCCCGGATGGAGCCCGACCCGTACCTCAAGCAGGCGTACCAGTTCGGCGTCCTGGAGGACTTCGACCATCTGTACCGGTACTCGAACCTGTACGAGATGATCGAGCACCGCAAGGCCGAGAAGATCGTCGACCAGCTCACCGAGGTCATCCCGGGCCGGCCGACGAAGTACCACCACCGGCACCCGGCCGACAACGTCCGCGAGCCCTACGACCGGCAGCGGGCCGACCCGCTCTCCAAGCTGCACGCCCTGACGATCATGTCGGCGGAGCAGCAGACCATGAACTTCTACATGAACGTCGGCCCCCAGTACATGGAGCCGATCGCCCGGCAGCTCTACCAGGAGATCGGACTCATCGAGGAGGAGCACGTCACGCACTACGAGTCCCTGGTGGACCCGGGCGAGACCTGGTGGGAGCGGCTGGTCAACCACGAGTACAACGAGTGCTACCTGTACTACTCCTTCATGCAGCAGGAGAGCGACCCGAAGGTCAAGGCGATCTGGGAACTGCACCTGAACATGGAGCTGGAGCACCTGCACATCGCCTGCGACCTGATGCGGCGGCACGACGGACGTGAACCCGAGGAGGTCCTGGCGCCCGCCCTGCCCAACGTCCTGACCTTCGAGCCCAACAAGCAGTACCTCCGGGAGCTGCTGGACACCCAACTGGACCTGACGACGCTGGGCGCGGGCTACGTGCGCGAGGCCCACGAGCGCTTCGAGCGGATGCAGGAGCAGATCCACGGCGGTGAGGAGCCGCCGAGCGAGCAGGTCATCGACCGGCACCGGGAGATGTTCGGGGGCGAGTACCGGCTGAGCACCGAGGGCGAGCACCCGGACCCGGCGCTGCGCGAGCACCAGCGGACCTGACCCCTCACCTGGCCTCCGGCGCCCCACGCCCCCGACACGCCGGGGCCGCCGCCCTCCGGGAGGGCGGCGGCCCCGGCCGCGGTACGGCACCGGACGCGGGTGCCGTACCGCGCCTGGCAGCACCCGCCCTCAGTGCCCGCCCATGACCTTGCGCACGGCGTCCCGGGCACGGTCGGCCACGGCGGCGAGCGGACCGACCGCCAGGTTCTCCGCGGCGGTCTCCGCACCGGGATGCGGACGGGTGGGGGCCGTCGCCTCCGCCGCCCTGAGCGCCTTCGCCATGGTGCGGAGCCGCTCGGGTTCGGTGTTGCGGCTGATCTGGATGAACTCGTAGCGCTCCTCGGCGCGCGCGTGCGACTCCACGTCGTGCCGCAGTGCCGCCAGCCGGGGCATGAACTCCGGGCTGTCCGGGTCCATGTCCTCCATGTCCTTCAGCGTCTCCTTGGCCTTCTTCTCCTCCGCCAGGCGGTCCTCCACCACCGCCTCACCACCGTCGATGCTGCGCCGGGCGTAGGGGTGGATCACCTCCTCCTCGGCGGTCTCGTGCACCGCCAGCAGGCGCACCAGACGGTGGAAGGCGTCCCGCCGGGCATCGCCCTCGGTCGCCTCCACCTCGTCGAAGAGGTTCCTGATCTCGCCGTGCTGCCGCATCAGCAGCGCCACTGCGTTTTCTTCGTTCCCGCCGTTCCCGCCGCTGCCGTCGCCGCTGATCCCGCCCAGTTCCTGCTGCCGTTCCGCCACGTGGGTTCCCTTCGTGAGTCGGTGTCCGCCGGACGTCGCCGGTGCGGCCGCTCGCGGTACCCGTGGGTCCGCCCCGGAAAACCCGGCCGCTCGTTTCACCACCCGGTCCGGGGGTACGCACACTGCCGTGACCAGGGACGGAAGCGCCGGAGGACTGACCATGGGGGTCGAGGAGGAGTTCCTCCTGACCGACCCGACCACCGCACGCACCGTGCCCGCCGCACAGGCGGTGCTGCGCCGCGCCCACCAGGAGGCGTCCCCGGCCGACGGCTCCGGGTGCAAGGCCGAGTTCCTCGCCAGCCAGGTGGAGTCCGCCACTCGGGTGTGCACCTCGCTGGAGGAGCTGCGCCACGTGCTGGCGGCGGACCGCGCCCGGCTGGTGGACGCCGCCCGGGAGGAGGGCCTGTACCTGCTGTCCGCCGGCTCGGCACCGCTCAGCGACGGGCGCGTCCCGGTGGCCGACGGGGAGCGGTTCCGGCGCATCTCGGAGCGGTTCGCCGACATCGTGGACGACTACCAGGTCTGCGGCTGCCACGTCCATGTGGGGGTGCCCGACCGGGAGACCGCGGTGGCCGTGGTCAACCGGGTTCGTCCCTGGCTGCCGACCCTGCTGGCGCTGTCGGTGAACTCGCCCTTCTCGCACGGTCTGGACCGCGGATACGCCAGTTGGCGCATGATGGAGCAGTTCCGCTTCCCCGCCGCGGGCATCCCGCCCCGCTTCCCCGACGCCGCCGCCCATGACGCCGCGGTCGGGCGGCTGGTGTCCTGCGGTGCGCTCATCGACGACCGGATGAGCTTCTGGCTGATGCGCCCCTCCCCCTGGCTGCCCACCGTGGAGTTCCGGGTCGCGGACGCGGCGGCCACCGTCGACGACGCCGTGCTGCAGGCCGCGCTCGGGCGGGCCCTGGTGCGCCGGGCCCTGGCCGAGCTGGCGGCGGGGCTGCCCGAGCCGGAACTGGACGAGGGGACGGCCCGCGCCGCGGTGTGGTCCGCGGCGCGGTACGGGACGGCGGGCGACGGGGTGGATCCCGTCACCCGCACCCGGGTGCCGGCCGCCGACCTGGTCGGCGCCCTGCTGCGGCATGTCGCGCCCGCCCTGGAGGAGACCGGCGACACCGGGACCGTACGGCGGCTGCTGGACGCGGTGCGCCGGGACGGCACCGGTGCCGAGCGGCAGCGGCGGGCCTGGGCGCGGGGCGGGCCGCGGGCGGTGGTGGAGCTGCTGGCTTCACTGACCGACGCGCGGGCACACGACCAGGCATGACGACCGGTTCTCTTTCCCCGAGCCCCACGACCGCCGTGGACAGCGCCCTGACCAGCGCCGACACCGCGGCGCTCCCCGAGGCGCGCGGCGCGCTGAGCGCCGCGGTGCTGGACGCCCTGACCGGCCCGCCGGGCGCGGGCGGCGGGCCGGTGGGTTTTCCCTCCGTCCAGGACCCGGCGGTGGCGGACGCCGATCCGTACGGCGATGATCTGCAGCTGGCCCTGTACCTCTGCTACGAGCTGCACTACCGGGGCTTCGCGGACGTGTCACCCGACTGGGAGTGGGACCCGGACCTGCTGCGGCTGCGCGCCGCCCTGGAGCGGGTCTTCCTGGCCGCGCTGCGCCGCGACACCGGCAGCGACGGCGACGGCGACGGCGACGGCGGCAGCGGCACCTCCTCCGACTCCGATGTGGCCGCCGCGCTGGACCCGCTGCTGATACAGCCCGCCGAGGGCGGCGGGGTGTCGGACTTCCTGCTGCGCGAGGGCCAGTGGTGGCAGATGCGCGAGTACTTCGCACACCGCTCGGTCTACCACCTCAAGGAGGCCGATCCGCACGCCTTCGCCATCCCCCGCCTCGACGGCCAGGCCAAGGCGTCGCTGGTGGCGGTGGAGTACGACGAGTACGGCGGTGGCCGCGGCGAGCGGGTGCACGCGCGGCTCTTCGCCGACCTGCTGGCGGGCGCCGGGCTGGACCCGTCCTATCTGGGCTACCTGGACCGGGTGCCCGCCCCGGCGCTGGCCACGGTGAACCTGATGTCGCTGTGCGGGCTGCACCGGTCGCTGCGCGGCGCGCTGGTGGGCCACTTCGCCGCCGCCGAGATCAGCACCGCGCCCAGCGCCCGGAAGATGGCCCGGGTGCTGGAGCGGCTGGGTGCCGACGAGCGGTGCGTGCTGTTCTTCACCGAGCACATCGAGGCGGACGCCGTCCACGAGCAGGTGATGCGCCGGGACGTCATCGGCGATCTGCTGGCCCGTGAGCCGCACCTGGCCGCCGACGTGGTGTTCGGGATCAGGGCCACCGAGCTGCTGGAGGAGCGGCTGGCGGAGCACCTGCTGGGCGCCTGGCGCGGCGGCGACTCCTCGCTGCGGCGCCCGCTGGACGCGCCGCCTGCGGGCTGAGGCCGCCCCGCGCTCCCGGCGCCGGAAAACCCGGTGCCGGGAACGCGGGCCGCTGCCAGAATGCCTCTCGCCGGAGAGCCCGGACACGGAGGCGGAGGACATCCATGGGGTACGTGCTGGAAGCGGTGGTCGCCCGCGAGGAGCCACTGCGGGCCGCGGCGGCGGGCATCGCCGCCGCGCGGACGGTGCCGCTGCGTCAGGGGCTGGCGCTGCTGCCCATGACGGACGAGCTCTTCGGCGTCCTCTCCCCCGGCGGCACCGCGGGTCCGGAAGCCCGTCCGCCGGGCTTCCGCAAGCTGCCCGGCGGCTTCGACCGCACCCTCACCCGCTGGTCCGCCACCGGTCCCGTCGCCTACGCCGAGGCCGATTTCTTCGGTGGTGACGGCGAGCAGCGCGCCGCCGTGTGGGACGCCGGCGCTCTGGTGCTGGGGCCGCTGCACACGGCCGAGGGCGACCCGTTCCCCGCCGCGGGCAGTCCGCTCTCCCAGGCCCTGCGGCGGCTGGGGGCGGTGTGCGACGCGGAGTCCTTCGACGAGTTCGCGGCGGTGGGGCTGGGGCGGCACCGGCACACCCGGGACTGGGCCGGTCCGGCACGCTGAGCGGGATGCCGCCAAGCCGTCCGCCGGTCCCGGTGAGGAGTCCCCCCATGAGCACACCGTCCGCCCCGCGCCCTGTCCCCGGGGACGCTCCGGTGGCGGACTGCGCCTTCTGCCTCATCGGCCGGGACGAGGCCGACACGGAGCTGGTCGGGTACCGCTCGGGGAACGTCCGCGCCGTCCCGAACCTCATGCGGCGGGAGAACAACCCCGGCCACACCGTGGTCCTGCCGGTGGCCCATGTGACCGCGCTGTACGAGGCGCCGCCCGCCCTCCTCGCCGAGCTCTTCGGAGCCGTCGCCGCGTGGCGTCCGCCGTGCGCGAGGCGTACGGGGCGGTGGGCAGCACGGTCGCGCAGAACAGCACCGCGCCCGGCCAGGTCTTCCACCACCTGCACGTATCGGTGATCCCGCGCTTCGCGGGCGACGCGTTCCGGATCCCGGAGCCGGAACTGGCCGAGGAGTCCCGGGAGACCCGGCTGGCGCGGGCCGCCGCGCTGCGGCGGGTGCTGCGCCGGGAGGGGCGCCGGGAGGGGTGCGGCGGACCGGCGCGGCAGCCGGCGCCGTCAGGTGTCCCGGCCCGGTTCCACGTCCTGCTCCTTCCCCGCGGCGGCCGGACGGGGACGGCGCTCCCGGCGGCGGTGGCTGGTGTCGCACCACGGGTAGCGCTGGCTGCGGCGGCAGACGCACACGGCCACCACGAAGCGGTCCGAGCGGGCGGTACGGCCGTCGGGGAGCTCGACCTCCACCGGCCCCTCGATCAGCACCGGCCCCTCGGGGTCGACCACCACACGCCGGGCACGCCGGTCCGCGGGCTCCGCCACGGGTTCCACCACCGTCTCCTCCGCCGGGTCACGGGCCTCAGGGGAGGTCGCCACGGACCACCACCAGCTCCTCGGTGCGCTGCCCCGGGGCGATCAGCCCCCGTTCCTCCAGCCAGGCGGCGCGTCGGCGCAGCACCGGGCCGAAGGGGATGACGGCCCGGGCCACCACCGAGGACTTCATCCCCCGCTCGCGCAGCATGGCCAGGGTGGTCTCGGTGCCGCACAGCCCGGAGTGGACCAGCAGCAGCGCCCCGCCCGGCACCAGCAGCTCCGGCGCGCTCCCGCACAGCCGGTCCAGCACGGTGCGGCCGTCCGGGCCGGCGTCCCAGCACAGGGCGGGGCCCCGGCGGGGCAGCTCCGCGTTCGGCGAGGGCACGTACGGCGGGTTGGCGAGGACCACGTCGAAGCGTCCGCCCCGGGCCGCCTCGGTCACGGCGTCGGCGAGGTCGCCGCGCCGCACCCGCAGCGGCAGCCGGTGCAGCCGGGCGTTGCAGCGGGCGGCGAGCACCGCGCGGGGCGAGGCGTCCAGCGCCACCGCCTCGGCGGCGCCCATCCGCAGGGCGGACATGGCGAGCACTCCGGTGCCCGTGCACAGATCGAGCACGCGGGCGCGGGGGGCCAGTGCGGCGTCCCGCAGCGCCTGCCGCAGCAGCCAGGTGTCGTCCTGCGGCGCGTAAACCCCGGGGGGCCTGAGCAAGAACATGGCCACCGAATACCTCGTTTGCCGCAGAGCTAACACGACCGCGGGTGTGGTCGGGTGTGGTGACGCCACGGGACTGGCCGCCCCGCTCGCGGGTACCCGTCCGGTTCCCTACCCGGAGGTGAAGTCTGATGAAGGCAGTGGTCTGGCACGGTCGGGGCGACGTACGGGTGGACGAGGTGCCCGATCCGGTGATCCAGGAGCCCACGGACGCGATCGTGCGCGTCACCTCGTCCGGGCTGTGCGGCTCGGACCTGCATCTGTACGACCCGCTCACCCCCTTCATGACGGAGGGTGACATCCTCGGGCACGAGCCGATGGGTGTGGTGGAGGAGGTCGGGCCGGAGGTGCCGAACCTCTCCCCCGGCGACCGGGTGGTGATGCCCTTCCAGATCGCCTGCGGCTCGTGCTTCATGTGCTCCCAGAACCTGCAGACCCAGTGCGAGACCACCCAGAACCGCGAGTACGGCACGGGCGGCTCGCTCTTCGGCTACACCAAGCTCTACGGGCAGGTGCCCGGCGGCCAGGCCGAGTACCTGCGGGTGCCGCAGGCCCACTACGGGCCGGTCAAGGTGCCCGAGGGACCGGCGGACGACCGCTTCCTGTACCTGTCGGACGTGCTGCCGACGGCCTGGCAGGCGGTGGCGTACGCGGACGTCCCCGAGGGCGGCACCCTGACGGTGCTGGGCCTGGGTCCCATCGGTGACATGGCGTGCCGGATCGCGCTGCACCGGGGTGCCTCGAAGGTGATCGGCGTCGACCTGGTGCCCGAGCGCCTGGAGCGGGCCCGGGCGCGCGGCGTGGAGGTGCTGGACCTCACCGAGCACGGCGCCGAGGGGGTCGCCGACGTCATCCGCGACCGGACCGGCGGGCGCGGCACCGACGCGGTGATCGACGCGGTGGGCATGGAGGCCCATGGCAGCGCGGTGGCCGAGGCGGCGCAGAAGTCGACCAAGCTGCTGCCGAAGAAACTCGCCGAGAAGCTGATGACCACGGCGGGGGTGGACCGGCTCGCCGCGTTCCAGCTCGCCGTCGACGCCGTGCGGCGCGGCGGCACGATCTCGCTCAGCGGTGTCTACGGCGGGATGTCCGATCCGCTGCCGATGCTCACCCTGTTCGACAAGCAGATCCAGTTGCGCATGGGGCAGGCCAACGTGCGGCGCTGGGTGCCGGACGTCCTGCCGCTGCTGACGGACGAGGACGTGCTGGGCGTGGACGGCTTCGCCACCCACCACGTGCCGCTGGCCAAGGCCCCGGAGGCGTACGAGATGTTCCAGAAGAAGACCGACGGCGCGGTGAAGGTCGTCTTCCAGCCCTGATCCCCGCCCCGGTGCCCCGGCGCCGTCCGGGCGGTGCCGGGGCGGGGATCAGGACCGCCTGCTTCCCCGCCCCGGTGCCCCGGCCCGTTCGCGCCTGCGGCGGGCGAGTACGACCAGCAGATCCACCAGCCCCAGCACGGTCAGCACCGCGCAGATCCAGGCCAGCGTGCGCAGTGAGTCCGGGGCCGGCGCGTCGCCCGGATCGGCCCGGGAGGCCCAGACGGCGAAGAACACCGTCCCGGCCAGGAACACCGGGGTGTACACCAGGGACAGCAGCAGCCGCAGTCCCAGGGCGCTGCGGGCGGTCACGGGCTCGGTGCCGGTCCGGGACCGGCCGGGGATCTGCATGGTCGGCGCACCTCCTGACGGGATGCCGGGCCGGGTACCCGGCCCGGCATCCCGTCATGCCCGTCCGTGCCCGCCTCCGCCCGGACCGGCGCGGCACCGTTGCCCCGGCCCGCCGCGGCTGACAGGGTTTCCCGTCGTCTGAGCGTCCCCGGGAGACCACGGAGGCTCCATGCCCGCCCGATCCCTTTTCCCTCCTCGCTCCTTCCCCGCCTTTCCCGTCCCGTTCCGCCGCGGCCCGGCCCCGGTCCTGACGGCGGCAGTGGTCCTGGCCCTCGCCCTGGCCCTGCTGCTGCCACCGTCCGCGACGGCCGGCACCGCGACCGACGCGGGCCGCAGACCGCCCGCCGTCCCCGTCGCCACCGGCCACGGCGGCGCCGTCGCCAGCGTCAACCCCTACGCGTCCCGGGCCGGTCTGGAGGTGTTGCGCGCGGGCGGCAACGCGGTGGACGCCGCGGTCGCGACCGCGGCGGCGCTCGGTGTCGTCGAGCCCTACTCGGCGGGCATCGGGGGCGGCGGCTACCTCGTCCACTACCAGGCCCGCACCGGACGGGTGCACACCCTCGACGGGCGGGAGACCGCCCCGGCCGCCATGCGGCCGGACGCCTTCCTCGACCCGGCCACCGGCGAGCCGATCCCCTTCGGCGAGGCGGTGAACTCGGGCCTGTCGGTGGGGGTGCCGGGTACGCCCGCCACCTGGGAGGTGGCCCTGGAGCGCTGGGGCACCGTCCCGCTGGCGGCGGCGCTGCGGCCGGCCACCCGGATCGCCGAGCGCGGCTTCACCGTCAGCCCGGAGTTCCGGGCCCAGACCGAGCTGAACGAGGACCGCTTCCGGGACTTCACCCCCACCGCCGAGCTGTTCCTGCCCGGCGGGGAGCCGCCCGAGGTCGGCTCGGTGTTCCGCAACCCCGATCTGGCCGGCACCTACCGGCTGCTGGCCCGCAAGGGCACCGACGCACTCTACGAGGGGCCGCTGGCCCGCGAGATCACCCGTACGGTGCAGCACCCGCCCGTCGCGCCGGACGCGGACCGCACGGTGCGGCCCGGGCTGATGACCGCCGCCGACCTGGACCGCTACCGCGTGCTGTTCCAGGAGCCGACGAAGGTGGACTACCGGGGTGTGGAGGTGTACTCCATGGCCCCGTCCTCCTCCGGCGGCACCACGGTCGGCGAGGCGCTGAACATCCTGGAGAACTTCGACCTGGCCGGGATGGACCGCGCCGGGGCGCTCCACCACTACCTGGAGGCGAGCCGGCTCGCGTACGCCGACCGCAACCGGTGGGTGGGCGATCCGGCGTTCTCCGAGGTGCCGACCGAGGAGCTGCTCTCGGACCGGTTCGCCAAGGAGCGGGCCTGTCTGGTCGACCCGGACCGGGCGCTGCCCGGCCCGGTGGCGCCCGCCGACCCGAGGGCTCCCGGCTCCGGGGAGTGCGCGGCCGGACCCGGCGGCCCCGAGCCGTACGAGGGCCCGTCCACCACGCATCTGGTGACGGCGGACCGCTGGGGGAACGTGGTGTCCTACACGCTGACCATCGAGCAGACCGGCGGCTCGGCGATCACCGTGCCCGGCCGGGGCTTCCTCCTCAACAACGAGCTCACCGACTTCGACTTCACTCCGCTGTCGCAGGAGGTGGACGGGCCGAACCTGCCCGGTCCGGGCAAGCGGCCGCGCAGCAGCATGGCGCCCACGATCGTGCTGGACGACGGCCGCCCGCTGCTCGCGCTGGGCACGCCGGGCGGGTCCACCATCATCACCACCGTGCTGCAGACCCTGGTGAACCGGCTCGACCTGGGCATGACGCTGCCGGAGGCGGTGGCCGCGCCCCGGCTCTCGCAGCGCAACACCGCCGACACCCTGGCCGAGCCGGACTTCCTGGACTCCGCTCCCGAGCGCGCGGCGCTGGAGGCACTGGGCCACCGGTTCGTCCTGCCGCCGCAGGCCTTCACCCCCGCGCCGGAGATCGGGGCGGTCGCCGCGCTGGAGGTGCTGGGCGGCGGCCGGTACCAGGCCGTCGCCGAGCCCGAGCGGCGCGGCGGGGGCTCGGCGGTGGTACTGCGTCCGGCCCGCCGCTGAGCTCCCCGCTCAGCCGTTCACGGCTCGTGTCCCCGGCCGTTCCCGGCGTCCCCGCGGTCCTCCGGCTCCCCGGTGGGGGATCCGGGGTCCGGGTCCGGGTCCGGGAGCGCGAGCCGTCCGGCCAGCTCGTCGGTGAACAGGGTGCGCCGGTCCACCGCGCCGGTGCGGTAGGCGACCCGGCCGATGACCTGACCGGTGACGGGTACGGTGAACAGCTGGAAGAAGGCGATGAGCAGCAGCAGGCCCGCGTACGGGGCGGGCACCCGGAGGGCCGCGCCGAGCAGGCTCAGCAGCACCCCCAGGGTCTGGGCCTTGGAGGAGGCGTGCAGCCGGGTGGCGGTGTCCGGGAAGCGCAGCAGCCCGACGGCGCCCAGCAGGCAGAAGGCGGCCCCGGCCAGCAGCAGGACGGCCGAGACGGTCTCCAGCACGGTCTCCGGCACCCCGGCCGACAGCATGACCGAGGACATGTCCGAAGACGTGGCCGGCAGCGTCCTCATCGCAGGTCCTCCCGCTCCTCGACAAGCCGGGCGGCCGTCATCGAGCCGACGAATCCCAGCAGCGCCAGCACGATCAGCACGGGCACGAACATGACGTAGTCCCATACGGCCACGGCCACACAGGTACCGGCGATGACCAGGGTCACCAGGACCTCCACCGCCACGATCCGGTCCAGGGCCCGCGGTCCGCGGGCCAGCCGGACCAGCACCAGCAGCCCGGCAGCCGAGAGCAGTGCCAGGGCGATGACCGCGACGACGTTCACCGCTGCTCCTTCCCGTCGTGTACGTCCCCGTCCGGGGCGCCTCCGCCCCGCCCGCCGGGGGCCAGGGCGCGCCTCACCCGGCGTTCGGCACTCGCGACGTCCCCGCGCTGCGCCTCGGCCTCCGCCGCGTCGCGCACGGGCAGCGAGTGGATGTAGAAAAGCCGTTCCCCGCGGTCGATCTCCAGCACCATCGACCCCGGTGTCATCGTGGTCAGATGGGACGCGGCGGTGATCAGCAGGTCGGTGTCCACCCGCAGCGGCGCCTCCAGCACCGCCGCCCGCACCCGCGGACCGCGCAGCACCGCCTCCCGCGCCACGATGAGGGCCGAGCCGGTCAGGTCCACCAGCAGATGGCCGGCCATGGCGACCACCCACAGCGGGTGCACCGCCAGCCGGTGGGTGATCGGCGGCAGCGGGAAGAGGAGGACCACCAGCAAGGCCACCAGCAGCCCACCGAGGATCACGACGGGGCTCACCGATCCCCACAGCACGACCCACAGCAGCCACAGCCAGCCGGCCACCGGCCAGCGGAGCCACGCCTGGTGCCACAGTCCGGCGGAAGCGGTACCCGGCGACCGCCCTTCCCGTACCGGTGTCATCGGTCCTCCCGGTCCCGCTCGCTGTCTTTGCCGGCGCTCTCCCCCAGCACGGCCTCCCGGTAGGCGTCCCGCTCCAGGAGGTCCGCCGCGGCACGTTCGCTGACCCGGGCCAGCGGCCCGGCGCACACCGCGACCAGCACACCGGTCAGCACCGCGCCGGTCGTGGCGCCGAGCATCAGCCGGATGCCGGTGCCCCGCCGGTGCCGGGCGGGCGGCTTGTCGGGGCCGGCGGCGAACGCCGCCCGCCACACCCGGGCCATCGCGTACAGCGTCAGCAGACTGGTGACCAGGGCGGCGGCCAGCAGGGCGAGGACGGCCGCGCCGCCGAGCTCCACCCCGGCGCGCAGCAGGGCGAGTTTCGCGACGAAGCCGGAGAGCGGGGGGATTCCGGCGATGCTGAGGCCGGACACCAGGAAGAGCGCCGCCAGCAGCCCCGGGGGCGGGGCGGCCCGGGCCAGTCTCGACAGTGCGGCGGTGCCGCTCCAGTCCGCCACCAGGCCGGCGATCAGGAACAGCGCGGCCTGCACGGCGATGTGGTGCATGGCGTAGAGGATGGTGCCGGCCAGCCCGGCGACGGTGTACAGCGAGAGCCCGAAGAGCATGTAGCCGATGTGGCTGACCAGCACGAAGGACAGCAGCCGGTTGAGGTCCTGCTGGGCGACCGCGCCCAGCACGCCCACCAGGAGGGTGAGCGCTCCCGCGATCAGCAGCGGGGTCCAGGGCTCGGTGCGCGGGAAGAGTAGCGTCTGGGTGCGCACCATGGCGTACAGGCCGACCTTGGTCAGCAGTGCGGCCAGCACCGCGGTGATGGGCGCCGGTGCCGTCGGATAGCTGTCCGGCAGCCAGAAGTGCAGCGGCACCACGGCCGCCTTGATGCCGAACACGATCAGCAGCAGCAGGCTGAACACGGTCCGCAGACCGTCCGGCAGAGCGGGTATGCGCTCGGCGAGGTCGGCCAGGTTGACCGTGCCGGTGGCCGCGTAGACCAGTCCCACGGTGGTGAGGAAGAGCAGCGACGACAGCAGGCTGGTGATGGTGTACGTCATCCCGGCCCGGATGCGGCCCTCGTCGGCGTCCAGGTTGATCAGCACGTAGGAGGCGGCGAGCATCAGCTCGAAGGCCACGAAGAGGTTGAACAGGTCGCCGGACAGGAACGCCAGGCCCACCCCGGCCACCAGCAGCAGGTAGGAGGGGTGGAAGGGCGCGTGGATCGGGTCGCCGCCCTCGGCGGTGCCCTGCCCGATGGCGAAGACCAGCACCGCCAGCGACACCGCCAGCGCCACCGTGAGCAGCAGCGTCGACAGCCGGTCGGCCACCAGGGCGATCCCGGCGGGAGCCGGCCAGCCGCCGACCTCCAGCACCAGCGGGCCGCGGCGGTCGGCGAGCACCAGCAGGACCACGGCGTCGGCCAGGACGGCCACGAGCGCGCCGGTGCCCAGCAGCCGCTGGGCACCGGCGCTGCGCCACACGGCCAGGGACAGTCCGGCCGCCAGTACCGGCAGCAGGACGGGGGCGACGAGCAGCCAGCCGGTCACCGCCGCGCCTCCTCGTGCCGTTCCGTCCACCGCGTCCGCTTCCCCAGCCTGCGGTCCTCGACGTCGTCGCGCACCTCGTCGTGGCCGCGCAGTTGCCAGCCGCGGTAGACCAGGGCGAGCAGCAGCACGGTGACGCCGAAGGTGATGACGATGGCGGTCAGTGCCATGGCCTGCGGCAGCGGGTCGGCGAACGCCCCGGCGCCGCCGTCCCCGGCTCCGGTGATCGGTGGCCTGCCCGGTGGGCCCGCGGCCAGCAGCACCAGCAGGTTGGTGGCGTGTCCGAGTACCAGGAAGCCGAACAGCAGGCGCATCAGGGAGCGCTGCAGCAGCAGATGGAGGCCGACGGCGAACAGCCCGCCCACCACCACGGCGCTCGTCAGGTCGAGGGTCGTCATCGGTCGCGGCTCCCGTGGTCGTCGTGGGCGGAGGCGGTGGACTCGGTGGTGGACTCGGTGGCGGGGGCATCGGGCGCGTCGGGCGCGTTGTCCGGTTCCCGGGTGGCCTCCTGGAGGGAAACCTGGGCCGGTCCGACGGCGGACAGCAGTTTCAGACACACACCGAGGACCAGCAGGTAGACGCCGGTGTCGAAGAACACGCTGGTGGCCGTCTCCAGATGGCCGAGCAGCGGCAGCGTCCCGGCCAGGGGCGCGGCGGACAGCGGCGCGCCACCGAAGGCGACCGGGGCCAGCCCGGCGGTGGCGGCCAGGGCCAGCCCGGCACCCGCCAGGACCCGGGGGTCGACCGGCGCGGCGAAGGCGGTGTCGGCCCGGCCGCCCACCAGGTAGCGCAGGGCGAAGGCCTGCCCGGCCACCAGTCCCCCGGCGAAGCCGCCGCCGGGGCGCAGGTGCCCGGAGTAGAGCAGGTAGACCGAGAGCACCAGGACGGACGGGAACAGCAGCCGGGTGACGACCTCCAGCAGTATCGAGCGGTCGTGGTCGGGCAGTTCCTCCGCCTCCGGCAGCCACCGCTCGCGCGGCACGCCCCAGCGGGCGGTGAGCGGATGGCGGTCCGCGGCGGGCGGTCTGGCCCCGGGCTCCGGCGGACCGGTCTTCCCCTTCCGGGCCGGGACGGCGATCAGCGCGCCCACCCCGATCGCCGTCACCATCAGCACGGCGATCTCGCCCAGGGTGTCCAGCGCGCGGAAGTCGACGATGATCGCGTTGACGATGTTGTGGGAGCCCGCCTCCTTCACGTGCTCCGTGTAGTAGGCGGACACCGCCGGATCCCGGCGGGCCGCCGAGGCGGCCATGGTGAGCAGTCCGACCAGCACGCCGGTGGCCGAGGCCACCACCAGCCGCAGCCGGCGGGCACGGCGGGTGCCGGGCCGGAAGCCGAAGTCGGCCGGCAGCCCGCGCAGTACCAGCACGATGATCACCAGGGTCAGTGTCTCGACGAGGAACTGGGTGAGCGCCAGGTCCGGTGCCCCCTGCACCAGGAAGAGTCCGGCGACCCCGTAGCCGACCGCGCCGACCAGCAGGGCGGCGGAGAGCCTGCGCCGTACCCGGGTCAGCACCACGGCTGCGGCCAGCACCACCACGCCCAGCGGCACCTGGACGGCCGAGGCCCACAGCGGCGGGGCGGGCACCGTGACGTCCCGCAGCAGCAGGGCGGTGCCGGGCACCGCCAGCACGGTCACCAGCAGCACGGTGAGGTAGACCGGCAGGGAGCCGACCTGGGTGCGGCGGGTGAACCCCACGGCGGTCCGGTCCAGGCCGCGTACCGCGCGGGCGTAGCCCTCCTGGGCGTCGGGCCGCCGGGCGGGCAGCCGGTCCCCGGCCCGGCCGAGGGCGGGGAGCGCGCGGTACAGGAGGAGCCCGGCGGCCAGGGTGACGGCGGTCAGCGCCAGGGAGGGGGTCAGGCCGTGCCAGAGCGCCAGGTGGTACGGCTTCTGTTCCGCCGTCAGGGTGTCGGCGTAGGGCTCGGTGAGCGCGGTGGTGCCGGGATACCACACGCCCAGCGCCAGGGCGGCCGACACCAGGGCCGCGATGGGCACCGCCATGCCCAGGGCCCGTTCGGCGGCCGGATCGCCGGCCGGGGTGGCCGGCACCCCGGGCTTGGCGGCGAAGGCGCCCCACAGATAGCGGGCGGAGTACGTCACGGTGAGCGCCGAGCCGGCGAGCAGGGCGGCCAGGATCCATGCCCCGCCCGCTCCGGAACCGTGCCGGGCCGCCTCCCAGAAGGTGTGCAGATACGTCTCGTGCCCCAGATAGCCGGCCAGTGGCGGCAGCCCGGCCATGGAGGCGGCGGCGAGCGCGGCGAGCGTCAGCAGCACCGGCCTGCGCCGGCCCACCCCGGACAGCCGGTCGATCTCGCGGGTGCCGGTGTGGTGCTCCACCAGTCCGGTGGTGAGGAACAGCGCCGACTTGAAGGTGGCGTGTGCCAGCAGCATCACCGCGCCGGCCAGCGCGGCGTTGCGGGTGCCGTAGCCGAACAGGGCGATGAGCAGGCCGAGTTCGCTGATGGTGCCGTACGCCAGCACCCGTTTGAGGTCCTTCTCCCACAGCGCCCGCCAGGCGCCGAACAGCAGGGAGGCCAGGCCGACGGTCAGGACCAGGGGCCGCCAGGGCACGGTCTCGGCGAAGCCCGGGGCGAGCCGGGCCACCAGGTACACGCCCGCCTTGACCATGGCGGCGGCGTGCAGATAGGCGCTCACGGTGGTGGGCGCCACCATCGCGGCGGGCAGCCAGCCGTGCAGCGGAAGCTGCGCCGACTTGGTGAACGCCCCGAGCAGGACGAGCACCAGCGCGGCGGGCACGTACCCCCCGCTCGGGGGGTCGGCGACCAGTTCCGAGATCCGGTAGGTGCCCGCGGACTCGCCCAGCATCACGAAGCCGAGCAGCATCGCCAGTCCGCCGCCGGTGGTGACCACCAGGGCCTGCTCGGCCGCCGCGCGGTGCTCCCGGCTCCGCCCGCGGCCCGCGATCAGCAGGAACGACACCACGGTGGTCAGTTCCCAGAAGACATACAGGACCAGCAGGTTGTCAGCGGTGACCAGGCCGAGCATCACCCCGGCGAAGACGAGCAGCAGCCCGGACTCGCGGCCGTGCCCCTCCTCGGTGTAGCGGGCGCCGTAGACCAGCACGGCGGCTCCGACCCCGGCGACGACACACACCATCAGCAGGGAGAGGGCGTCCAGCCGGAGGACCACCTCCAGTCCCAGTGAGGGCGCCCAGCCGAAGCGCTCGACGGGCGCGTCGCCGTCCAGGACGCCGGGCGCCCGCGCCGCGGCCCAGGCCAGCGCCGCCAGCGGCACCACCGCCGCGACCGCCCAGACGGCGCGGCCGATCCGCCTGGCGAGAACGGGGAGGACGGCGGCCACGACGGCATGGGCGGCGATCAGAACCAACAAGGGCACTCCTGACGTAACCACGCGGATGCGCACAGAACGGTACCCACATCGCGCGGTTCATGCCTCCGCCCGCGACGCGCCGTCAGTGATCCGCCTGCCCGTGCGCCTGCCCGCGCATTCCCAGCGACTCCTCCAGTTCCCGGATGCGCTCGTCGAGCCGTTCGGCCCGGAGCGCGCGCTCGTACGGGGTGGGCGAGGGACGCCGGGTGATCACCAGGGTGGCGCAACGGTAGAAGAGGTAACCGGGTATGACGACGGGCCAGGCGAACCCGTACAGGAAGCCCGTGGTGGCGGCCACCGACTGGCCCTGCTCGCGGAAACGCTCCACCGGGTCCTCGTCGGTGTGCCAGTCGCGCTCCTGCTCGATGATCCGGGCGCGTTCCATGCCGTACGCCACACGGGCCGTCAGCAGGGCCACCGTCAGATAGCCCAGGAACATCAGCAACAGCACCAGGAGGCTGACCAGCATGCCGTTCCTCCCTCCTTCCGGTTCTTCGCGGTACCCGTGACGGAGGGACGGAAACACCGGTTGTGTCCGGTTTCGATGCACCCGGATGAGGTAACCGACGCGCGTGCTTGCCCTGGAGAAGGAACTGCGGAGAAGAGTGAAGGGCGAGGTCCGGTTCGATGCCGGTACCCGGGCCACCTACGCCACCGACGCGTCGAACTACCGGCAGACACCGCTGGGGGTGGTGCTGCCCGAAGCGGTGGACGACGCCGTGGCCGCGCTGGAGGTGTGCCGGGAGCACGACGTGCCGGTGCTCTCCCGGGGCGGCGGCACCAGCCTGGCCGGCCAGTGCTGCAACACCGGTGTCGTACTCGACTGGAGCAAGTACTGCCGGCGGCTGGTCTCCGTCGACCCCGGCAGCCGCACCTGCGTGGTGGAGCCGGGGATCGTGCTGGACGAGCTGAACCGGCTGCTCGCGCCCCACGGGCTGCAGTACGGGCCGCGCCCCGCGACCCATCCCAACTGCACGCTGGGCGGGATGATCGGCAACAACTCCTGCGGCTCGACGGCCCAGTGGTACGGCAAGGTCTCGGACAACATCCGGCGCCTGGAGGTGCTCACCTACGACGGGCTGCGGATGTGGGTGGGCCCCACCGGCGAGGAGGAGCTGGCACGGCTGTGCGCCGAGCCGGGACGCCGGGGGGAGGTCTACCGGGGGCTGGTAGCGCTGCGCGACCGCTACGCCGGGCTGACCCGCGAGCGCTTCCCCGACATCCCCCGGCGGGTGTCGGGCTACAACCTGGACGCGCTGCTGCCGGAGAACGGCTTCGACGTCGCCGGGCTGCTCGTCGGTTCGGAGTCCACGCTCGTCACCGTGCTGCGGGCCGAGCTGGAACTGGCCGACGTGCCCGGGCACACCGCCATGGCGGTGCTCGGCTTCCCCGACGCGGCGACGGCCGCCGACCACGTACCGGCCGTCTCGGAGCACGGACCGCACGCGCTGGAGGGCGTCGACGACCGGCTGGTGTGGTTCGAGGAGCTCAAGGGGCTCAACCCGGCCGGCCGCGAGATGCTGCCCGGCGGCGGCTCCTGGCTGATGGCGGAGTTCGCCGCCGACACCCGGGAGGAGGCGGCCCGCCGGGCCCGGTCCCTGGTCGACGCCTTCCCCGAGGCGACCGACGCCACCTGGTACCACGGGAGCGGGCCCAAGCACGCACTGTGGAAGGTCCGCGAGGCCGGGCTCGGCGCGACCGCGCACGTACCGGGGCTCCCCGACACCTGGGAGGGCTGGGAGGACTCGGCCGTACCGCCCGACCGCGTCGGCGACTACCTGCGGGACCTCAGCGAGCTGTTCCGGGAGTTCGGCTACGGCGATCCGGCCGTCTACGGGCACTACGGGCACGGCTGCCTGCACACCCGCATCCCCTTCGACCTCACCTCCGCCGAGGGCGTCGCCACCATGCGCGCCTTCGTCGAACGCGCCGCCGACCTCGTGGTGTCGTACGGGGGCTCGCTCTCCGGCGAACACGGCGACGGACAGGCCCGCGGCGAGCTGCTGGAGAGGATGTTCGGCCCCGAGGTCGTCCGGGCCTTCGAGGAGCTGAAGGGGATCCTCGACCCGGGCAACCGGATGAACCCGGGAAAGGTGGTCTTTCCCGCGAAGCTGGACCAGCATCTGCGGCTGGGCGCGGACTTCCGGCCCCGTGAGCCGGAGACCGCCTTCTCCTACCCGCACGACGAGGGAAAGTTCAGCGGGGCCGCCCTGCGCTGCGTCGGGGTCGGCAAGTGCCGCTCGCTGGAGGGCGGGGTGATGTGCCCCAGCTACCGGGCCACCCGCGAGGAGGAGCACTCCACCCGTGGCCGGGCCCGGCTGCTGTTCGAGATGGTGGACAACTCCGGGCCGATCGGGGACGGCTGGCGCTCGAAGGAGGCGCACGACGCCCTCGACCTCTGTCTGGCCTGCAAGGGCTGCAAGAGCGACTGCCCGGTCAATGTCGACATGGCGACCTACAAGGCCGAGTTCCTGCACCACCACTACGCGGGCCGCCTGCGGCCGGCCGCGCACTACTCCATGGGCTGGCTGCCCGCCCTGGCCCGGCCGGCGGCCCGGCTGTCCGGTCTGGTCAACGCCGTCACCCGCACGCCGCTGCTGGAGCGGGCCGCCAAACGGCTGGGCGGCATCGCCCCCGAGCGCGAGCTGCCGGTCTTCGCCGACGAGACGTTCACCGACTGGTGGCGGGCCCGCGGCGGGACCCGCGGCGGCGGCCGGCGGGGCGAGGTGGTGGTGTGGCCCGACACCTTCACCAACTTCTTCCACCCGGCGGTCGGACGGGCCGCGGTGGAGGTCCTGGAGGACGCCGGCTTCCATGTGAGGGTCCCGGACGCGGCGGTCTGCTGCGGGCTGACCTGGATCTCCACCGGCCAGCTGACGGTCGCCAAGCGAGTGCTGCGGCACACCGCTCAGGTGCTCCGGGAGGATCTGCGGCGCGGCGTCCCGGTGGTCGGCCTGGAACCGAGCTGTACGGCCGTCTTCCGGGCGGACGGCCCCGAGCTGCTCCCGGACGACCCGGACATCGGACGGCTGAAGCGGCAGACCCGCACCCTGGCCGAGGTGCTGACCGAACGCGCGCCCGACTGGGAGCCGCCCCGCCTGGACCGCTCCGCCGTGGTCCAGCCGCACTGCCACCAGCACGCCGTCCTCGGCTTCGACGCCGACCGGGCACTGCTGGAGCGCGCCGGGGTGGACGCGTCGGTGGTGGAGGGCTGCTGCGGTCTGGCGGGCAACTTCGGTTTCGAGCGCGGCCACTACGAGGTCTCCGCCGCCTGCGCCGAGCACGCGCTGCTGCCCGCGGTGCGCGAGGCGGACGCCGGTGCCCTGGTCCTCGCCGACGGCTTCAGCTGCCGCACCCAGACCGAGCAGTCGGACACCGGCCGCGCCCCGCTGCACCTGGCGGAGGCGCTGGCCGCCGGGCTGCGGGAGCGGTGCGGCACGGTCGACGCGGCGGGCACGAGAAGCAGTGCGGCGCCGGAACCGGAACGGACCGCGCCGCCGTCCCGGGCACGGGCCGCGGCGACGGTCGCGGCGGCGGCAGTGGTGTCGGCGGGCGCGGTGGCGGGCGCGGTGGCGGGCGCGGTGGCGGGCGCGGTCTCGGCGGCGGCGGCCGTACGGCGGGCGCTGCGCGGCACCGCGGGCCGCGCCCGCTGAACCGCACCCGCCGGACGCCCCGCGACGCCCCTGCGGGCGCGCACCGCCCCGGCCGCCGCAGCACCCCGGCCGGGGTACCCCGGGACGAACCCGGCGGCCGGAGTGCGGGCCGGGCCGCAGCGGTGCCGCCGCGGCCCGTCACCGCACCCGGTGGCGTTCCAGCCGGTCGGCGCGCAGTGTCAGCCCGTGCCCGGAGCGGGAGCGGTCCGGGCGCAGGGCACCGCCGGGGCCGGGGGCGAGCACGCCGTCGAAGAGCGCCTCCTCGATGCGCACATGGTCGTGGAAGTACTCCAGGTGCCGCAGCCGGGGCGCGGCGGCGCACGCGTGCGCGCTCAACTGCGGCGCGCAGTGCGCCGACAGGCCGATGCCGTGGGCGTCGCACAGCGCGGCGACGGCACGGAAGCCGGTGAACCCGCCGCAGCGGGTGACGTCGGCCTGGAGGCAGTCCACCGCCCCCGCTTCGAGCATGCGGCGGAAGTACGGCAGGGTGAAGCCGTACTCCCCCGCCGCGATGTCCAGGCCCGCCGGACCGCGGTCGCGCAGCAGCCGCAGCCCTTCCAGGTCGTCGGAGGAGACCGGTTCCTCCAGCCAGGTGACGCCCGCGTCGCGGAGGCGCCCGGCGTGGTCCAGGGCCTGCTTGCGGGTCCAGGCGCCGTTGGCGTCCGCGTACAGCTCGGCCGAGTCGCCGATCGCGGCACGGGCCGCGCGCACCCGCTCGGCGTCCGCCGCGTCGTCGCGTCCGACCTTCATCTTCACCCGGGTGACCCCCTCCTCGACCCAGCCGGCGAGCTGCTCGGCGACCTCGGCCGGACCGTAGGAGGTGAAACCGCCGCTGCCGTAGACGGGAACGGCCTCGTGCACCGCGTCCAGGGCGGTGGCCAGGGAGACGCCCAGCAGCCTGCTCTTGAGGTCCCACAGGGCGGTGTCCACGGCCGAGACCGCCAGCGCGCCCATCCCCGGGTAGCCGGCGTTGCGCAGCGAGCGGTGCAGCACCGACCAGACGTGCCCGGGCCGCAGCGCGTCGGCGCCCGTCACCAGCGGCGCGAGCCGGGTGTCGATCAGTTCGGCGGTGGCCCGCTGGGCGTAGGTCCAGCCCGTGCCGGTGTGCCCGGCGGCACGCGCCTCCACCAGGACGACGGTGGTGGAGTCCCACTCCAGGGTGCCGTCGGACTCCGGGCGGTCGGTGGGGACCGTCCAGACGCGGGTGCGGACCTCCTCCACCGGCGGCCCGCCGCCCTCCTGCGCTGTCGCGGGCATTCGGCCCTCCTTCCGGTCGCTCCTTGCGGTGCTTCGTCTCCGCCGCCGGGTGCCCGGCGTTTGGCGCGGCATGCTGCGGGCACTGGCGCACACCGCGTGATGTCCCGCGGTGGAGAGGGCTGTTCATGTTCCTGTCGAGAAGACGAGCACGCTGGAGGGCGAAGGTACGGAAGGCGGAGTGGCGCGGCTACGGCTCGGTGGACGGACGGCTGCCGGTCTCCGAGGCCGCCCGGGGACTGCTGCGCAAGCCCTTCCCCGACCACTGGTCGTTCCTGCTGGGGGAGTTGGCCCTGTACAGCTTCGCGGTGCTGCTGCTCACCGGGGTCTACCTCACGCTGTTCTTCGACCCGAGCATGGCCCAGACCACGTACACCGGCTCCTACGAGCCGCTGCGGGGTACCCGGATGTCCGAGGCGTACGCCTCCACGCTGGACATCAGCTTCGACGTGCGCGGCGGGCTGCTGGTGCGGCAGGTGCACCACTGGGCGGCGCTGCTCTTCGTCGCCTCGGCCGCCGTGCACATGCTGCGGGTCTTCCTCACCGGGGCGTTCCGCAGGCCGCGCGAGGTCAACTGGGTGATCGGGGTGACCCTGTTCGTGCTGGCGATGGTGGAGGGCTTCAGCGGCTACTCGCTCCCCGACGACCTGCTGTCGGGGACGGGGCTGCGGATCGCCCACGGGATCATGCTGTCCATCCCGGTCGTCGGCACCTATCTGGCCTTCTTCGCCTTCGGCGGCGAGTACCCCGGGGAGGAGATCATCCCCCGGCTGTACTCGCTGCACATCCTGCTGGTGCCGGGGCTGCTGGTCGGGCTGATCACCCTCCATCTGATCCTGGTGGTCTACCACAAGCACACCCAGTGGGCCGGTCCGGGCCGCACCGGCCGCAACGTCGTCGGACAGCCGATGGTCCCCCAGTTCGCCACCAAGTCCACCGGTCTGTTCTTCCTCGTCACCGGGGTGCTGGTGCTCGTCGCCGGCCTGTTCCAGATCAATCCGGTGTGGGCGTACGGCCCCTACCGCACCGACAAGATCTCCTTCGGCTCCCAGCCCGACTGGTACATCGGCTTCCTGGAGGGGTCGCTGCGGCTGGTGCCGGCGATGGAGACCACGCTGTGGGGCCACACGATCGCGTGGAGCGTGCTGCTGCCCGCCGTGGTGCTGCCCGCCGTGCTGTTCCTGCTGCTGTACCTGTACCCGTTCTTCGAGAGGTGGGTGACCGGCGACAGCCGGGAGCACCACCTGTGCGACCGGCCCCGCGACCGGCCGGTGCGCACCGGTCTGGGGGCCGCCGGCGCCACCTTCTACGCGGTCCTGCTCCTCGCCGGGGGCGACGACGTGATCGCCCATGTGCTCCACGTCTCCCTGAACGGGCTGGTGTGGGTGACCCGGGTGGCCCTGGTGGTCGCCCCCGTGCTCGCGTTCCTGGTCACCAAGCGGCTCTGCCTGGCGCTGCGGGACCGGGACGCCGAGCGGCTGGCCGAGGGCGAGCCGACCGGGGAGGTCGTCCAGTCGGTCGAGGGCGCCTTCCACCCGGGCCACCGGCCGCTGCCCGAGCAGGAGCGCTACACGCTGCTGGCCCGGGCCCGGGAGTTGCCGCGGCCGATGGCGGCCGACGGGGACGCCGGGCCGGTACGGCGGCTGCGGACGCGGCTGAACCACTGGTACTACCGGGACGCGTACCGGCAGCGGCTGGCCCGCGAGGAGCGGGAGGTGCGCGAACTGCCGCCGCACGCCCCGGGGGAACTGGACCCGTACGAGCCCGGGGCCTCCTCCCGGGACTGAGCGGACCGGAGGCGGACGGGACCGGGGGCGGAAGCCACGCGGGAGACGCGCGGTGACGGCACCCCTCCCGGCCTCCGGCCCGCGCTCAGCCCCTCCTGGCGTACTGGAAGACGAACCCGAACACCCCGGCCGCCAGCACCCCGAAGCCCATCAGGAACAGCCACAGCCCGAACACCACCCCGGCCCCCAGCAGGGTGGCCCCGAGCGCGGTGACGACCGGCCAGGGGCTGCCGTCGGGGAAGAAGTCCAGCGGTCCCGCCCGGTCGGCGATCTCACCGTCGCGCCGGTCCTCCGGGCGCCCGCCGTGCCTGCGGTGCTGGACACCGAGGAAGAGGGCGACCATGGCGGCCATCAGGAAGGCGACGACCAGGGCGGCGGTCCCGGCCGCGTCGTCGGAGAGCAGCCCGTAGCCGACGGAGATCAGCGCGAAGAACAGCGCCACACCGCCGAAGAGATAGGTCTCGGCCTTCATCGTTCCTCCTGCCTCCCGCCGTGCCGTGTGTGCCGTTCGTGCCGCCGTGTCACTGTCCGCCCGCGTCCGGCGGCTCCAGCGGCTTGCGCTGCTCCTGCGAGGCGATCCCCGGATGGTGCAGGTGGAAGGCCGGGGACTCGGAGCGGACGCGCGGCAGGGTGGTGAAGTTGTGCCGGGGCGGCGGGCACGAGGTGGCCCACTCCAGTGAACGGCCGTACCCCCAGGGGTCGTCACCGGGGGCCTTGTCCCCGTACCGGGCGGTCCACCACACGTTGTAGAGGAACACCAGGGTGGACACTCCCAGGATCGCCGAGCCGACCGTGGAGACCAGGTGGAGGGCGGTGAAGCCGTCGGCCTCCAGGTAGTCGGAGTAGCGGCGCGGCATGCCGAACTGGCCCAGCCAGTGCTGGACCAGGAAGGTGATCTGGAACCCCACCAGCGTCAGCGCGAAGTGGATCTTCCCCAGCCGCTCGTTCAGCATCCGCCCGGTGAACTTGGGCCACCAGAAGTAGAAGCCGCCGAACATGGCGAACACGACGGTGCCGAACAGCACGTAGTGCAGGTGCGCCACCACGAAGTAGGTGTCGGTGGTGTGCCAGTCCAGCGGCGGGGAGGCCACGATGACACCGGTGAGGCCGCCGAGCAGGAAGGTGACCAGGAAGCCCAGCGCCCACAGCATCGGCGTCTCGAAGCTGAGGGAGCCCTTCCACATGGTGCCGATCCAGTTGAAGAACTTCACTCCGGTGGGCACCGCGATCAGGAAGGACATCAGGGAGAAGAACGGCAGCAGCACCGCTCCGGTGGCGAACATGTGGTGCGCCCACACCACCGCCGAGAGCATGGTGATCGCGATGGTCGCGCCGATCAGGCCGATGTAGCCGAAGATCGGCTTGCGGCTGAAGACCGGGATGATCTCGGTGATGATCCCGAAGAACGGCAGGGCGACGATGTAGACCTCCGGGTGGCCGAAGAACCAGAACAGGTGCTGCCACAGGATCGCCCCGCCGTTGGCGGGGTCGAAGATGTGCGAGCCGAGGGTGCGGTCGGCCTGCAGGGCCAGTAGCGCGGCGGTCAGCACGGGGAAGGCGATCAGTACCAGGATCGAGGTGAACAGCACGTTCCAGGTGAAGATCGGCATCCGGAACATCGTCATGCCGGGGGCGCGCAGGCAGATGATCGTGGCGATGAAGTTGACCGCGCCCAGCACCGTGCCCAGCCCGGCCACCACCAGTCCCATGGCCCACAGGTCGGCGCCGAGGGTCGGGGTGTACTCCTCCCGGTTGAGCGGGGCGTAGGCGAACCAGCCGAAGTTCGCGGCGCCGGCGGGGGTGAGGAAACCGGAGAGGACCAGCAGCCCGCCGAAGAGGAACAGCCAGTAGGTGAGGGCGTTCACCCGGGGGAAGGCCACGTCGGGGGCGCCGATCTGCAGCGGCATGACGGCGTTGGCGAACCCCGCGAACATCGGGGTCGCGAACAGCAGCATCATGACCGTGCCGTGGATGGTGACGAGCTGGTTGTACTGGTGGTTGTTCAGCATCTGGAGTCCGGGCGCGGCCAGCTCGGCCCGCATCAGCAGGGCCATCACCCCGCCGGCCAGGAAGAAGCCGAAGGCGGTGGTGATGTACAGGTTGCCGATCACCTTGTGGTCGGTGGTCGTCAGCCAGCGCAGCAGCGCCCGGCCGAACCCCGTGCCGGTGCCCCCCGCCGGCGTGCGGGTCCCCTCTCCTCCCCGTACCTCGTCCACATCGGTCATGGCTTTCCGCACTCTCCTGCCCGCTGTCCCGCTGTCCCGTGGCCGGGTACCGCGTAACCCGCCGCACGGTGACCAAACGGGTGCATCCGGTGGGCAGGCCGCCGGAGCCCGCCGGGCGCGCCGTTTCCCCCCTGTGCGCGGGGGTACTCCGCCCTCCGCCCGGCGGGTACCGGGACGGCGCGGAACCGGGCGGCGGACGCGGCCCGGCGGTGCGGCGACAGGACGTGCGAGGAGAGGGACGAGATGGGCACAGCGGTGGACGGCGGCACGGGGACCGGTGGCGACGGGCTGCGGGTGGTGGTCCTGGGCGCCACCGGCAACGTGGGCACCTCCGTGGTGGAGCGGCTGGCCGCCGATCCGCACGTCGCCTCGGTACTGGGCCTCGCCCGCCGTACCCCCGGATGGAGTCCCGCGAAGACCGAGTGGGCGAGCGTGGACCTCGGCGGGGACGGCGGGGAGCATGGAGCGGACGGCGACGAGGACCGCGCCGGCCGGCTGGTCGAGGAGCGGCTGACCGATCTCTTCCGGGGCGCCGACGCCGTGGTGCACCTGGCCTGGCTGATCCAGCCGCTGCGCGATCCGCTGACCACCTGGCGCACCAACGTGCTGGGCACCGCCCGGGTGCTGCGCGCGGTGGTGGCGGCCGAGGTGCCCGCGCTGGTGTACGCGTCCTCGGTGGGCGCCTACTCCCCCGGTCCGAAGGACCGCGCCGTGGACGAGACCTGGCCGACCCACGGCGGCCGGCCGGACACCGCGTACTGCCGGGAGAAAGCGTACGTGGAGCGGCTGCTGGACGGCTTCGAGCACGACCGGCCCGAGGTGCGGGTCGTGCGGATGCGGCCCGGTTTCCTGTTCAAGGAGGCGGCGGCGAGCGAGCAGCGGCGGTTGTTCGCCGGTCCGCTGGTGCCCCAGCGGCTGCTACGGCCCGGTCTGGTGCCCGTGGTCCCGGACCTGCCGGGGCTGCGCTTCCAGGTGCTGCACACCGACGACGCCGCCGAGGCGTACCGGCTCGCGGTCACCCAGCCGGTGCACGGCGCCTTCAACCTGGCCGCCGACCCGGTGGTCGACGCCGAGGTGCTGGCCGGGGTGCTGGGCGCCCGGGTGGTGCGGCTGCCCCTGGGACCGGTGCGGGCCGCGGTGACGGCCGCCTGGCGGCTGCGGCTGGCGCCCGCCTCGCCGGAACTGTTCGACGCGTTCCTGCGGCTGCCGCTGATGGACTGCGGCCGGGCCGGGCAGGAACTGGGCTGGGCGCCCCGGAGGTCGGCTGCCGAGACCTTCGGCGCGCTGCTGACCGGCATGCGGGAAGGGGTCGGCGGACCGACCCCGCCGCTGGTGTCCCGGATCCGGGGCGGACGGCTGGGCGAGCTCGCCACCGGGGTGGGCCGGCGGCCCTGACCGGCGGCCGGGGCCACCGGGGCGGGGGGCCGCCCCGGTCTGGCCGGACCGCGATCCGTCGGCCGCGCCCGTCCACCGGCGCCGCTCGGCGCGCCGCTCCGCAGCTGCCGCCCACGGACCGGCAGAGCCGGACACGAGCCGGACCCGGCGCCCCTGACCGGCGACCGGCAGCCGAACCCCTCGACCGGGCCGACCCGCCACCGGGACGGCCCGCGGCGATCACCGGTGCGTCCCGGCGCGCCACTCCCGCGGCCGCAGCCCGCGGCCCACATCCGGGCCGGACGTGGGCCGGCCCCGGTGCCACGACAGGCAGCAGGCGAAACCCCGGCGCGCCGCCGGCCGGGATGTGGAAGCGGGCCGACGGCACGGCGGCATCACCGGTGTCCCGGGGGCGAAGCGGACGGCCGGGTGAACCCGCCGGGACGGGCCGACGGCACGGCGGTACCCCGGCCGTCGGCCGTACGCACCCGCCGGAGCGGTCCGGCACGCTCCCGCGGCCGGGCCGGACACCCATGTCCGGGCCGGATACGAGCCGGACCGGCGGCCGGGGCCCGCGCGCTCGGCGCGGCGGACCCGCCACCGGGCTGGCCCCGGTCCGGCCGGGACCCGGCCGTCAGCCGGAGGTGCCCGCCGGTTCGGCCCGCAGGGCCGCCACCACCTCGTCGGCCAGGTCGTGCCCGTCGCGCCCGTGGCGGCGCTGGAGGGCCCGCCGCCGCCGGGCCGCGGCCCGGCCCGGTCCCAGGCACCACCGCCACCAGTGGTCCAGTTCCTCCTCCGTGAGCCGTTCGGCCGGTATCAGGGCGGGCCACCGGTGCACCCGCGCCTGGGCCGTCACCTTCGCGCCGCCCGCCACCGGGTCCACGGCCAGTGCCGGTACCCCCGCGCGCAGCGCGAGGACCAGGCCGTGCAGCCGGTCGGTGACCACCACGTCGAGCCGGGCGAGGACGGACTGGAGCTGGGCGGGGGTGCCGCACAGCCGCCAGTCGTCGCGGGCCAGCCGGGTGTCCAGCTCCAGCCGGGCGCAGTCGGTACCGGCCAGCCAGCCGGTCACCCGGCGGGCCACCTCCTCGTGGCGGCGGCGCGGCCCGTACTCCCCCTGCCCGTGGGTGAGGACCACCCCGGCCACCGGGACCGCGGGCGTCCCGGGCGCGGCGGCGGCCAGGTCGGCGGCCGGTGCCGTGCCGGGGGCGTCGCGCGCCAGTACGCGGTGGAAGCCCGTCACGGCCGGGTCGTCCGGGTCGGGGACGGACACCCCCACGGCGAGGCGTGCGCAGTGGGGGTAGCGCTCGTGGAGGGCGGCGACCTGGGAGCCGTGCAGGGGGCCGCAGAGGAAGACCACATGGCTGTACCGCTCGGGGGCGGCGTCCTCCAGGTGGAGCGCGTCCGGCCGGAAGCCCGGGCTCCAGGCGGTGTCGTACGGGATGCCGGCCCGGTCCAGGACCTCCTGGACACGGCGCAGCGCCAGTTCGTCGCCGGCGGTGACCTCGCCGTGCAGGAAGGTGAACCAGCCGGTGAGCAGGGCTCTCGGGTTCCGTGCGGCTGCCGCCGTTCTCACTGCTGTTGCCACCGTTTCCGCCGTGGTTGCCGTCTTCTCCCGTGTTTTCCGCGCCGCCGTCAGGGGACTCGGGGTCACAGTGCCACTGCGTAGGCGAGGAAGAACGCAGCGACAACGGCCCCCAGTACCAGCAGCAGGACCAGTGGCAGCGGCCCCCAGCCGCTCGGCGTGTTGGCGTTCTGGTCGGGAGCCCCCGCGGGGGTGCTGCTCTCACCGGGCGGTGTCTCGCCCGGCGGCACCCCGCCGCCACCCTCGAGGCCCGGTGTCCGGCGGGGGTCGGGGTCCGGATGCGTGTTGTCCATGCCTCCCGAGTGCACGGCGAACCGCCCTCTTACACCAGCCGGAGGGCACCAATGAGCGATCCGGGCCGACCGGAGATGCCGGAGTAGAGAAGGAAGAGGTTGCTCGATGAACGGTGGACGTGACCGGCGCCGGGCCGTGGTGACCGGCGGGGCCGGCTTCCTCGGCTCGCACCTGTGCGAGAGGCTGCTGGACGACGGCCGCGAGGTGGTCGCCGTGGACAATCTGCTCTCGGGCACCGAGCGCAACCTCACCGGGCTGCTCGGCCGTCCGGGCTTCACCTTCCTGCGCCACGACGTGTGCGCCCCGGGCGCCCTGGCGGACCTGCCGGGCGGCCCCTTCGGCCTGGTGTTCCACCTGGCCTGCCCGGCCTCCCCCGCGGACTACCTGCGGCTGCCGCTGGAGACCCT
The DNA here is from genome assembly GCF_002794255.1 of Streptomyces carminius. Classification (GTDB taxonomy): domain Bacteria; phylum Actinomycetota; class Actinomycetes; order Streptomycetales; family Streptomycetaceae; genus Streptomyces; species Streptomyces carminius. The sequence goes on along the minus strand of NZ_PGGW01000011.1, from coordinate 116,883 downwards.
GGAGACCGGCAGCAGCGGCACCCGCAACGCGCTGGAGCTCGCCGCCCGGGACGGCGCCCGGATGGTGCTGGCCTCCACCTCCGAGGTGTACGGCGACCCGCAGGTGCACCCGCAGCGCGAGGACTACTGGGGGCACGTCAACCCCGTCGGCCCGCGCAGCGTCTACGACGAGGCCAAGCGGTACGCCGAGGCGCTGGTCACCGCGCACCGGAACACCCGCGGCACCGATGCCGCGATCGTGCGGATCTTCAACTCCTACGGTCCCCGGATGCGGGCCGGGGACGGCCGCGCGGTGCCGACCTTCGTCCGGCAGGCACTGGCCGGCGAGCCGCTGACGGTGGCCGGGGACGGCAGCCAGACCCGTTCGCTGTGCTACGTGGACGACACGGTGGCGGGTGTCCTCGCGCTTGCGGAGAGTGACATCGACGGACCGGTCAACATCGGCGGCGAGGAGGAGACCACGGTCCTCGACATCGCCCGCCGGATCATCAAACTGACCGGCTCCGCGTCCCCGGTCGCCTTCGTCGAACGCCCCGGCGACGACCCCGCCCGGCGCTGCCCGGACACCACGCTGGCCAGGGAGAAGCTGGGCTGGGAGCCCCGGGTCGGCTGGCAGGAGGGCCTGGAGCGGACCATCGGCTGGTTCGCCCGCCGGGCCGGCGCCTGACCCCTCTCCACCCCTGCGGCGGAGGGCCCTCCGGGGCCCTCCGCCGTCACGTTCGGGAGTCAGTTCCCCCCTAAAGAGTCGATAAAAAAAGTTTGTCCCAACTGCTGACGGTAACCACGGAGGCCATCGCTCCCGCACCGGGCGGGAGCCGCCAGGGCCAGCCGGGACCGACACACGGAGGACTCCCCTTATGCGCATCCTCGGCATCAACGCCGTCTTCCACGACCCGGCGGCGGCGCTCGTGATCGACGGCCGGACGGTCGCGGCGGCGGAGGAGGAACGGTTCAGCCGCCGCAAGCACGGCAAGCGTCCGGTGCCCTTCTCCGCCTGGGAGATGCCCGGGCTCTCCGCCGCCTGGTGCCTGCGGCAGGCCGGGCTGACCCCCGCCGACCTGGACGCCGTCGCCTACTCCTTCGACCCGGCCCTGACCGAACCCGCCGAGTCCCTCGGCCTGAACGACCCCTGGGACCACCTGCGCCGGGAGTACGCCCGGCTCGCCCCGTCCTTCCTGGCCGAGGCGCTGCCGGGCCTGGACCCGTCCATCGTCCGCTTCGTGCCCCACCACGTGGCGCACGCCGCCTCCGCCGGGATCGCCGGACCGCGCCGCGACACCGCGGTGCTGGTGCTCGACGGGCGCGGCGAGGCCGCCTCGCACCTGTCCGGGCGCTACCACGGCGACCAGCTCCAGGTGCTGTCCTCCCAGCGGCTGCCCCACTCGCTCGGCCTGGTCTACGAGGAGCTGACCGAGCACCTGGGCTTCCTGCGCTCCTCGGACGAGTACAAGGTGATGGCGCTGGCCTCCTACGGCAAGCCGCGCTTCCTGCCCGAACTGCGCCGGTGGGTGCACTCCACCGGCGACGGCGGCTTCCGGGCGCACGGGGTGGAGTGGGCCGCGCTGGCCCCGGCCCGCAAACCGGGCACCGAGTGGACCCAGGACCACGCCGACCTGGCCGCCAGCGCCCAGGAGGTGCTGGAGGAGGCGCTGCTGGACCTGGTGAGCTGGCTGCACGCCGAGGGCGGCGGCGAGGAGCTGACCATGGCCGGCGGCGTCGCCCTCAACTGCGTGGCCAACTCCCGGATCGCCGCCGAGGGCCCCTACCGCCGGGTGTGGGTGCAGCCGGCCGCCGGGGACGCGGGCACCGCGCTGGGCGCGGCCCTGCACGTGGCCGCCGCCGAGGGCCTCTCCCCGGCGCCGATGCCCGGCGCCGACCTGGGCCGCGGCTGGTCGGAGACGGAGATCGAGGGCTTCCTGAAGGAGGCCGCCGTCCCCTACGAGCGGCCCGCCGACATCGCCGAAACGGTCGCCGGGACGCTGGCCGACGACGGGATCGTCGCCTGGTTCCAGGGCCGCAGCGAGTACGGCCCGCGGGCGCTGGGCCACCGCTCGCTGCTGGCCCACCCCGGCCGGGCGGAGAACCTGGACCGGCTCAACCGGGTGAAGGGACGCGAGGAGTTCCGCCCGGTGGCCCCCATGGTCGCCGAGCACCGCGCCGCCGAGATCTTCGACGGTCCGGTCCCCAGCCCGTACATGCTGTTCGTGCACGAGGTGGCCCGGCAGTGGCGGGACCGCATCCCGGCCGTGGTGCACGTGGACGGCACCGCCCGCGTCCAGACCGTCGCGCCGGAGGACGAGCCGCTGGTGGCCCGGATGCTGGACGCCTTCGAACGGCGCACCGGACTGCCCGTGGTGGTCAACACCAGTCTCAACACCGCCGGACGGCCGATGGTGGACACCCCGCGCGACGCGCTGGAGTGCTTCGGCTCCTCGCCCGTGGACCTGCTGGCCATCGGCCCGTTCGCCGTCCGCCGCGGGAGGTTCTTCGCATGACCGGATCCAACCGGGCGGCGGCCGGCTACTCGGTGGTCATACCCACCGTCGGGCGCCCCTGTCTGACCGACTGCCTCGCCTCGCTCGCCGGGTCGCTCGGCCCCGAGCCGCGCGAGATCGTGCTCGTGGACGACCGGCCGCAGCCCGAGCCGCTCCGCGACGACCTGCCGCTGGACGCACTCGGGCCGCTGCGGGAGCGCGCCGTCGTGGTGCAGACCGGCGGGCGCGGTCCGGCCGGCGCCCGCAACGCCGGCTGGCGGCTGGTCACCGCCCCCTGGGTGGCCTTCCTCGACGACGACGTACGGGTCGGCGCCCGCTGGTGCGAGGACCTGGCCCGCGATCTGGGCGAGGCCGACCCCACCGTCGCCGGGGTGCAGGGCGCCCTGGACGTGCCGCTGCCCACCGGGCGGCGCCCCACCGACTGGGAGCGCAACACCGCCGGGCTGGCCCGTGCCCAGTGGGCGACGGCCGACATGGCCTACCGCACCGAGGCGCTCAAGGCCGTCGGCGGCTTCGACGAACGCTTCCCCCGCGCCTTCCGCGAGGACGCCGACCTGGCGCTGCGGGTGCTGGACGACGGCTGGCGCATCCGGCGCGGCAGCCGGCTGACCACCCACCCGGTACGGCCCGCGGACCGCTGGGTGTCGCTGCGCATGCAGCGCGGCAACGCCGACGACGCGCTGATGCTGCGGCTGCACGGCCCCACCTGGTGGCAGCGGGCCGCCGCGCCGAAAGGCCGGATCCGCCGCCACACGGCGACCGCCGCCGCCGGTGCCGCGGCGCTCGTCCTGGCCGCCGCCGGACGGCGGCGGGCCGCCGCGCTGGCCGGGGCGGGCTGGCTGCTGGGCACCGCCGAGTTCGCCCGGGCCCGGATCGCCCCCGGACCCCGGACCCGCGAGGAGGTGCTGGCCATGCTGGCGACCAGCGCGCTCATACCGCCGCTGGCGGCGTACCACCGGCTGGCCGGGACGCTGCGCCACCGCCGTGCCGCCCCCTGGGACGGCGCGGCCGCCGCGGCGGAGGGTCCGGCCCCGGAGGCCGTGCCGGAGACCGTACCGGAGGCCGGGACATGACGATGGTGCGCGCGGTGCTGCTGGACCGGGACGGCACCCTGGTCGAGGACGTCCCCTACAACGGCGACCCGGAACTGGTGCGCCCCATGCCGGGTGCCGTCGAGGCCATGGCCCTGCTGCGCTCCCGCGGGGTGCCGACCGCGGTGGTCACCAACCAGTCCGGCATCGCCCGCGGCCTGTTCGGCTGGGACGACATGGGCCGGGTGCACGCCCGGATCGACGAGCTGCTGGGCCCGGTGAACGTCTGGGCCGTCTGCCCGCACGGCCCCGGTGACGGCTGCGCCTGCCGCAAGCCCGCCCCCGGGCTGGTGCTGGACGCCGCCCGGCGGCTGGGCGTGACTCCCGCCGAGTGCGTGGTGATCGGCGACATCGGCGCGGACATGGGCGCGGCCCGGGCCGCGGGTGCCCGGGGCGTCCTCGTCCCCACCCCCGTGACGCTGCCCCGGGAGATCCGGGACGCCCCCTCGGTGGCCCCCGATCTGCTCACCGCGGTGCGCCGCTGTCTGGACGGCGGTACGGGCGACGACCCGGCCGGCGCCGCGGGCGCCCCGCACGGCGGCGCGGACCGCGCTCCGGCGCCCGTCCGCACCACCGCCCGCGCCCGCACCCGCGGTACCGGCGCCGCCCGTACCGCCGGTACCGCCCGGAGGCCGTCATGAGGGCGCTCGTCGCACGGCTGGACAGCTTCGGGGACGTGCTGCTGGCGGGCCCCGCGGTACGGGCCGTGGCGGCCCGCGCCGAGCGGGTGACGCTGCTGTGCGGCCCGCGCGGGGCGCCCGCCGGGCGGATGCTGCCCGGGGTGGACGAGGTCCTGGTCTGGGACGCCCCCTGGGTGGGCTTCGACCCGCCCCCCACCGACCGCGCGGACGTCGAGCGGGCGGTGGCCGAGATCGCCGGGCAGCGCTGCGAGGTCGCGCTGATCCTGGCCTCGGCCCACCAGAGCCCGCTGCCGACGGCGCTGGTGCTGCGGATGGCGGGGATCGCGCGCGTCGCCGCGGACAGCGTGCACTACCCCGGTTCGCTGCTGGACGTACGCCACAAACGGGACCCGCACGCCCACGAGGCCGAGGCGGCCCTCGCGCTGGCCGAGGCGGCGGGCTTCCCGCTGCCCGACGGCGACGACGGGCGGCTGCGGGTGCTGCCCCCGCCGCCCGCGGCGGGGCTGGCCGGGCCGCCGGGGTACGTCGTGCTGCACCCGGGAGCGAGCGTGCCCGCCCGCCGCTGGAGCCCCGAGCGGTCCGCCGAGGCGGTACGGGCCCTGGCCGCCGCCGGGCACCGGGTGGTGGTCACCGGAGTGCCCGAGGAGCGCGAACTGACCGCGTACGTGGCCGGCGACGACGCCCTCGACCTGGGCGGGCGCACCTCGCCCGCCGAACTGGCCGGGGTACTGGCCGGAGCGGCGGCCGTGGTCACCGGAAACACCGGACCGGCCCATCTGGCCGCCGCCGTGGGCGCCCCGGTGGTCTCGCTGTTCGCCCCGGTGGTCCCGGCCGAACGCTGGGCGCCGTTCCGGGTGCCGCTGGTGCTGCTGGGCGACCAGCGGGCCCCGTGCGCGGACAGCCGGGCCCGCGTCTGCCCCGTCCCCGGGCACCCCTGTCTGGACCGGGTGACCGCGCAGGACGTGGTCACCGCCGTGGAGAAGGTCTTCGCCGAAGGCGGACGACAGAGCACGGTCGCCGAGCGCGGCGGCCCGGAGGGAGGAGCCGCATGAGGATCCTGCTGTGGCACGTACACGGCTCCTGGACCACCGCGTTCGTCCAGGGCCCGCACACCTACCTGGTGCCCGTGACCCCCGACCGCGGCCCCGACGGGCTCGGCCGGGCCGTCACCTTCGACTGGCCCGGCAGCGTGGTGGAACTGACGCCCGAGGAGCTGCGGGAGACGGACGTCGACCTGGTGGTGCTCCAGCGGCCGCACGAGAGGGAACTGGCCGAGGAGTGGCTGGGCGGCAGGCGGCCGGGCCGCGACGTCCCGGCCGTCTACCTGGAGCACAACGCGCCGGACGGGAACGTGCCCGACACCCGCCATCCGATGGCGGACGTCCCGGGCCTGACGATCGTCCACGTCACCCACTTCAACCGGCTGTTCTGGGACTGCGGCTCCTCCCCCACCGCCGTCGTCGAGCACGGGATCGTCGATCCCGGGCCGCTGTGGACCGGTGAGCTGGCGCGGGCGGCCGTGGTGGTCAACGAGCCGCTGCGGCGCGGCCGCACCACCGGCACCGACCTGCTGCCCCGGTTCGCCGCCGCGGCCCCGCTGGACGTCTTCGGGATGCGGACCGAGGGGCTGGCCGGGGAGCTGGGCGTCCCCGCGGACCGCTGCCGCTCGCAGGACCTGCCCCAGAGGGAGATGCACCGGGAGATGGCCAGGCGCCGGGTGTACGTGCACCCGATCCGCTGGACCTCGCTCGGCCTGTCCCTGCTGGAGGCCATGCACCTGGGCATGCCCGTGATCGCCCTCGACACCACCGAGGCGTCCGCGGCCGTGCCCGAGGGAGCCGGAGTCCTCTCCAACCGGCTCGACGTACTGACCGACGCCGTCCGCGGCTTCATCGCCGACCCCGCCTACGCGCGCCACGTCGGCGAGCAGGCCCGGACGGCCGCACTGGCCCGTTACGGGCTGCCGCGCTTCCTGGAGGACTGGGAGCGGCTGATCAAGGAGGTGGCCCGTTGAGGATCGCCATGGTGTCCGAGCACGCGAGTCCGCTCGCCCCGCTCGGCGGCCCCGACGCCGGGGGCCAGAACGTGTACGTCGCGCAGTTGTCGCGGGAGCTGGCCCGGCGGGGTCACACCGTCACCGTCCACACCCGCCGTGACAGCGCGGAACCGCCCGACCGGGTGGAGCTGTGCCCCGGTGTCACCGTCGAGCACGTGCCCGCCGGCCCGCCGCGCGCGGTGCCCAAGGACGAGCTGCTGCCGCACATGTCCGCCTTCGGCGCCCACCTGGCGCGCCGGTGGGCCGAACGGCCGCCGGACGTGGCGCACGCGCACTTCTGGATGTCGGGGCTGGCGGCGCTGGACGGCGCCCGGGCCACGGGTGTCCCCGTCATCCAGACGTACCACGCCCTGGGCACCGTCAAGCGGCGCCACCAGGGCGCGGCCGACACCAGCCCGCCGGAGCGGATCGGGGCGGAGCGGCGGATCGGGCGCGAGTGCGACCGCGTCCTGGCCACCTGCACCGACGAGGTGTTCGAGCTGGGCGCCATGGGCGTGCCGCCGGAGCGGACCTCGGTGGTGCCGTGCGGGGTGGACACCGAGGAGTTCGGTCCCGCCGGGGACACCGCCGGTGCCCCGCCCCGGGGGCACGGCGGCGCGGCGCGGCCGGCGCACCGGCTGCTGGCGATCGGCCGGCTGGTGCCGCGCAAGGGCTTCGACCAGGCGATCGCCGCGCTGGCGGACGTCCCCGGCGCCGAACTGCTGATCGCCGGCGGCCCGGAGCCCGCGCTGCTGGACGACGACCCCGAGGCCCGGCGGCTGCGCGGGCTGGCGGAGGAGCTGGGGGTGGCGGAGCGGGTGCGGCTGCTGGGCGCCGTACCGCACGAGCGGATGCCCGCCCTGATCCGCGGTGCCGATCTGGTGCTGTCCACGCCGCGGTACGAGCCGTTCGGCATCGTCCCGCTGGAGGCCATGGCCTGCGGGGTGCCGGTCGTCGCCACCGGGGTCGGCGGCCATCTGGACTCGGTCGCCGACCGGGTGACCGGCCGTCTGGTGCCGCCCGGGGACCCCGGCGCGCTCGCCCGTGCCGTCAACGAACTGACCGGTTCGCCGGAACTGCTGCGGCGCTACGGCGCGGCCGGCCGGAAACGCGCCCTTGCCCGCTTCTCCTGGCGGCGGGTCGCCGACGGCGCTCAACAGGTGTACACCCAGGTGGCCTCGCGCCACCGTGTTCCGACGGGGGCGACCCGATGACGACACCCAGGACCGCGTCCAAGACCAGGGCCGCGGCCAAGAGCGCAGCCAAGAGCGCAGCCAAGAGCGCAGCCAAGACCACGGCCGGGGCCGCGGGCCGGGCGGGCGCTCCGGCGCCGCGCGGTACGGCCGCCCCGGAGGCGGCGGGTTCCGCGGGTCCGCTCAGCGGCCACTGCGACGACCTGCTGGAGGCGCTGGTGCGCTTCCGCGACGAGCAGGCCGACGCCGTCGGGGACTGGGGGCGGCGGCTGGCGGGGGTACTGGCCGGCGGCGGCCGGCTGCTGGCGGCCGGGAACGGCGGCAGCGCCGCCCAGGCCCAGCACCTGACCGCCGAGCTGGTCGGCCGCTACCGCGACGACCGCCCGCCGTTCTCCGCCATCGCCCTGCACGCCGACACCTCCTCCACCACCGCCATCGCCAACGACTACGGCGTGGACGAGCTGTTCGCCCGGCAGGTGCGGGCGCACGGCCGCAAGGGCGACGTGCTGGTGCTGCTGTCCACCAGCGGCGCCAGCGCCAACCTGCTGTCGGCCGCCGAGGCCGGGCGTGAGGCGGGCATGACGGTGTGGGCGCTCACCGGTCCCGCGCCCAACCCGCTGGCCGCGGGCGGCGACGAGGCGCTGTGCGTCCGCGCGGAGGCCACCGCCACGGTGCAGGAGCTTCATCTGGTGGCCGTGCACATGCTGTGCGCCGCCTTCGACGCCGCCCTGGAGGATCTGCCGGAAGGGGGGAATGCCGATGGCGCCGCCGAGGAGGCCTGATCCCGTTCCCGGCGTTTCCGGCGTTCCCGGCACCGCCGGGCCGTCCGCCGCCGCGCCGCTCGTCGTGGTCGGCGACGCCCTGCTGGACCGTGATCTGGTGGGCCGGGCCGAACGGATGGCGCCGGACGCCCCGGTGCCGGTGCTGGACGACTGCGAGGAGCGGCTGCGGCCGGGCGGTGCCGCCCTGGCCGCCTGTGCGGCCGCCCTCGGCGGCCGCCGGGTCACCCTGGTGACCGCGCTGGGCGAGGACCCGGCGAGCCGGCGGCTGCGCGAACTGCTGGACCCCTGGGTGACGGTGGTGGCACTGCCGCTGGCGGGCACCCTGTCGGAGAAGACCCGGGTGCTGGCCGGGAACCGTCCGGTGGTCCGGATGGACCGCGGGGACGGCCGGGCCGCCTCGGACGCCCCGGTCCCCGAGGAGGTCCGCGCGGCGCTCGCCGCGGCCCCCGCCCTGCTGGTCTCCGACTACGGGCGGGGCACCGCGGACGCCGTGCGCGCGCTGCTGGCCGAGCGGGCCGGACGCGTCCCGCTGGTGTGGGACCCGCATCCGCGCGGCCGGGAGCCGGTGCCCGGCACCCGGCTGGCGACCCCGACGGCGAAGGAGGCGAAGCTGTTCGCCGACCGGCTCGCCGGCGGCGGCCCCCGCCGTCCGCCGTCCGCGCCGGACGGCCGGCGGGGCGGGCCGGACGATCCGGAGAACCTGCACACCGCCGCCCGGCACGCCCGGCTGCTGGCCGACGCCTGGGGGGCGGGCTCGGTGTCCATCACCCTGGGCGAGCGGGGCGCGCTGCTGTCCTACGGGGACCACCCGCTGCTGGTGCCCGCCCCCGCCCGGCACAGCGGCGACTCCTGCGGCGCGGGCGACCAGTTCGCGGCGGCCGCCGCCGGACTGCTCGCCGACGGCGCGCTCCCCGAGACGGCCGTACGGGGCGCGGTGGCGGCCGCCACCGGCTACGTCGCGGCCGGGGGCGCGGGAGCGCTGTCCTTCCCCCGCCGTTCGGCGCCCCCGTCCCCGCCCGCACCGGAGGAGGACGCCGAACGGCTCGTGGCCCGGGTGCGGGCGGCGGGCGGCACGGTGGTGGCCACCGGCGGCTGCTTCGACCTGCTGCACGCCGGACACGTGGGGCTGCTCCAGGAGGCCCGCCGCACCGGCGACTGCCTGGTGGTCTGCCTCAACTCCGACGACTCGGTGCGGCGCCGCAAGGGACCGGGCCGTCCCATCAACCCGCTGGCCGACCGGGTCCGGGTGCTGCGCGCGCTGGAGTGCGTGGACGCGGTGGCGGTGTTCGACGAGGACACCCCCGAGGAGATCCTGGGGCGGCTCCGCCCGGACGTGTGGGTCAAGGGCGGCGACTACGCGCTCGCCGACCTGCCCGAGGCGAGGCTGGTGGAGAGCTGGGGCGGGCAGGCGGTGCTGCTGCCGTACCTGGACGGCCGCTCCAGCACCGGCATCGCGGAACGCGCGGCACTGGCCCGGAACTCCGCGTCCCGGCGCTCCGCGTCCCGGAACGGAGCCCGGTGAACGGCCCCGCCGAGCGGCCCGCGGGCCCGTCCGTGACCGGTTCGCCGGACGCCGCGCGCCGCGCGTACCGCCCCCGGGTGCTGGTGCTGCGCGCGCTCGGCCTGGGCGACCTGCTGGCCGGCGTGCCCGCGCTGCGGGCGCTGCGCCGGGCCTTCCCCGGGCACGAGACCGTGCTGGCCGCGCCCGCCGGGCTGGCGCCGCTGGTGGAGCGCACCGGTGCCGTGGACACCCTGCTGCCCGCCGCGGCGCCGGGCCGCGCCGTGCCGGAGGAGCTCGACTGGTCCGGCCCGCCGCCGGATATCGCCGTGGACCTGCACGGCAACGGCCCGGAGAGCATGCGCCCGCTGGAGAAGCTCGGGCCGGGCCGGCTGCTGGCCTTCGCCGCGCCCGACGGGCCGCCGTGGTACGCCCAGGAGCACGAACGGGACCGCTGGTGCCGCTTCCTGCGCTGCTACGGCATCCCCGCCGACCCGGCCGACCTGCGGCTGCCGCCCCCGGATCCCGCGGTGGAGCCGTCCCCCGCCCCCGGCGCGGTGCTGCTCCACCCGGGCGCCGGATCACCGTCGCGCTGCTGGCCCGTGGAGCGGTACGCGGCCGTCGCCCGGGAGCTGTGCCGGGCCGGGCACCGGGTGGCGGTCACCGGCGGACCGGACGAGCGGGAGCTGACGGCGCGGCTGGCGGAGCTGGCCGGGCTGCCCCCCGGCGGCGTTCACCGCCCGGCCTCCCTGGACGGGCTGGCCGCGCTGGTCGCCGACGCCTCGGCCGTGGTGAGCGGCGACACCGGCATCGCCCATCTGGCGGTGGCCCTGGGCATCCCGTCGGTCACCCTCTTCGGTCCGGTGGCGCCCCGGCTGTGGGGGCCGCCGCGCACCGAGCGCCACCGGGCGCTGTGGTACCCCGGCCCGCCGGGCGATCCGCACGCCCGCCGTCCCGATCCGCTGCTGCTGCGCATCCGGCCCGAGGAGGTGCTGGCTGCGCTGTCCCGTCTGCCGGAGGTGCGCACCGTATGACGGACTCGCCGATCGGCGTGGTCATCGCCACCCGCAACCGCGCCGACCGTCTCGCCCGGACCCTGCGGCGGCTGACGGAGCTGCCCGAGCGTCCCCGGGTGCTGGTGGTCGACAACGGCTCCACCGACCACACCCGGACCATGGTCCCGGTGCTGTTCCCCCAGGTGCGGCTGCTGGCGCTGGCCGCCAACCGGGGGGCGTCCGCCCGCAACCGGGGGGTCGCCGAGCTGGACACCCCTTACGTGGCCTTCAGCGACGACGACTCCTGGTGGGAGCCGGGCTCGCTGGCGAGGGCCGCCGAACTGCTGGCGGCGCATCCCCGGCTGGGCCTGGTGGCCGCCCGCACCCTGGTGGGGCCCGAGCAGGAACCCGACCCGCTCAACGAGGTCATGGCCGCCTCCCCGCTGGGGCCGGCCGGGGATCTGCCCGGTCCCCAGGTGCTGGGCTTCCTCGCCTGCGCCTCGGTGGTGCGCCGGAAGGCGTTCCTGGACGCCGGGGGGTTCCATCCGCTGCTGTTCATCGGAGCCGAGGAGACCCTGCTGGCGTACGACCTGTCCGCCCGCGGCTGGGGGGTCAGCCACTGCCCCGAGGTCGTCGCCCACCACCATCCCGACCCGGCGCCGCGCTCCGGGCGCGGCGCGCTGCAGCTCCGCAACGAGCTGCTGACCTGCTGGCTGCGCCGCCCGCTGCCGCTGGCCGCGCGCCGCACCCTCGCGCTGGCCGACCGGGCCCGCCGCGACCCGGTGGCCCGGGAGGCCCTGCGCGGCGCGCTGGCCCGGCTGCCCGTGGCGCTGCGCGCCCGCCGGCCACTGCCGCCGTACGTCGAGGAAGCCGCCCGTCTGCTGGAAGGACAGCCCGTCCCGTGACCTCCGAGCCCACCGCGAAGCCCCTGCCCTCCGAGGTGCCCGGGACGCCCGGGACGCCGGAGACCGCCCCCGCCCCGGACACCGCCGGGGCGTCCGGCCCCGACCCCCGGGTCTCGGTCGTGGTGATCACCCACAACCGGCGCGCGGAACTGCTGCACACCCTCGGCCGGCTGGCCCGGCTCCCCGAGCGGCCCGCCGTGTTCGTCGTCGACAACGCCTCCACGGACGGGACCTGCGAGACCGTGGCCCGCGTCCATCCGTGGGTGCGGCTGCTGCGGGCGGAGCGGAACCTGGGGGCGGTGGGCCGCAACGTGGCGGTGGCCCGGGTCACCACCCCCTATGTGGCCTTCTGCGACGACGACTCCTGGTGGGAGCCGGGCTCGCTGGCCGCGGCGGCCGACCTGCTGGACCGGCACCCGGACCTGGCGGCGGTCACGGCACGCATCGTGGTGGAACCGGAGGGCACCGAGGACCCGATCGTCGCCGAGCTGCGCGACTCCCCGCTGTCCGGCCCCGACTGGCTGCCCGGCCCGGCGCTGGGCTCCTTCCTCGCCGCCGCGACGGTACTGCGCACCGACGCGTTCCGCACGGCGGGCGGCTTCTCGCCCCGGCTGTGGCTGGGCGGCGAGGAGGAACTGCTGGCCACCGATCTGGCGGTACGGGGCTGGTGGCTGGCCTACGCCGGGGAGCTGACGGTCCACCACGCGCCCTCGGCCGCCCGGGACGCCACGGGGCGCCGGGTGGACGGACTGCGGAACACGCTGTGGTTCACCTGGCTGCGCCGCCCGCTGTCCGCGGCGCTGCGCCGTACCTGGTACCTGGCCCGTACGGTGCCGCGCGACGCGGCCTCGGCGCGGGCGTTCGGGCGGGCGCTGGCGGGTCTGCCCTGGGTGCTGCGCGAGCGCCGGGTGGTGCCTGCGGAGGTCGAGGGGCGGCTGCGGCTGCTGGAGACGGAGCAGCGCCGTTCCAACGCCCGCCGGTACGTGGGCTGATACATGGGCTGATACGTGGGCCGATCGGCCGCGGGGCCGCCGCCGCGGGCCGGGCTCCGCCGCGGCCGGAACGCGGAGGAGCCCGTGCTCCGCGCGGAGTCCCCGCCGCTCGGTGGCGGGCCGGCGCGGACGGTGCTGCCGCCGGCGGTGGTCCGCGCGTTCCCCGTCGGCGTGGCCCTCTCCCCGGCGCGGTCACGGCCACCGTGCCCCGCGGCCGCCGGCGGCCGCGCGGACCGCCGACCGCACGGACCGCCCCGACGCTCCCGCCGAGGGGCGTCGGGAGCGTCGGGGCGGGTGCCGGCGGACCGGCGGGTCAGGAGCTCAGGAGCGCGCCTGGCGGGTCCTGGAGCGGTTGGCCTTGCGGATGGCCCGCAGGAGTTCGTCCTTCGTCATCCGGGAACGGCCGTTGATGTCCAGCCGCTGGGCGATGGAGTACAGATGCTCCTTGCTGGCGTTCTCGTCGACGCCCTCACCGCTGTGTCCGCCCTTCCCGCGCGGAGTGGCGGCCCGCTCGTCGGACGGGCCCTTGCGGCCGCCCTCCTTGCGCTCCCAGTGGTCGCCCACCTTCTCGTACTTGTGCTTGAGGGCGCCGTAGGCGGTCTGATGGGCGCGGCGGCCCTCGCCGTACTCCTTGACCGCGGAGTCATGGGCCTTGATCCAGGTGCGCTGCGCCTCCTCCGGGGAGCGCTCCAGGGTCGAGGGGAGCTCCTTCCGTCCCGGCACGTCTCTCACCTCCGTTTGGTCGGATTCGTAACGCGTGCCCGATACGCCGTCCGGAAAACGGCAGGTGTCGGCGCCCCTCCGGGCGGTCACCCGCCCGGGAGGAGGACCGGGAGACCCGGAAAAGACCGGAAGAGAACCAGAGGAACCAGAGGAACCAGAGGAGAGGTGCCCACCATGCGCTACGAGGAACTCACCGGCCAGGTCCAGGCGCACGCGGGCCTGCCCGACCGGCAGGCGGCGGAACGCGCGCTGCGGGCCACCCTGGAGACGCTGGCCGAACGCGTGCCGGACGGGGTGGCCGACCATCTCGCCGCCCAGCTCCCCACGGAGGCGGCGGAGCCCCTGCGCGAAGTGGTGGCCGGGCACGAGGCGTCCCCGCGGCAGCGGACCGAGTCCCGCACCCGCGGCGAACCGTTCGACCTGACCGCCTTCGCCGGACGGGTCGCCTGGCGGTCCCGGTCCTCGGAGGACGTCGCGATACGGGAGGCGACGGCGGTGCTGGAAGTGCTGGACGCGGCGGTCTCCCCCGAACTGATGCTCAAGGTCTGCCATGTCCTGCCGCCGGACATCCGCCGGCTGCTGCCCACCGCCCGCGCCACGGAGGACTGACATCACGGAGAACCGGCATCCGGCCACGGAAGCCCTCCGGAGGGAGCGCCTCCGGAGGCGGGCGCCCGTCGAGGGCCCCGCGGACCTCACGGACACCGCGGGCCGGACCGCCGACGCGGTGACCGGGAGGGTTCGCCGGAAAGCCGACGGCATCCGCGCCCGGTCCCGGCGCCTCCCCGGGCCCCGGTCTCCGAGGGCCTGGGTGTCCCCAGGCCCTCGGAGGCCGCAGGCAGTGTCCTGCCCGGGGAGGCTCCCGGCCGACGCGGCGAGCGGGGCGAACCTCGGCCGACGCGCCCCGGCAGCCCGGTACGAGGTGCCCCCGCGGCGCGGGGGCACCTCGTACCGGGCTGCCGGGAAAGCACCGCGATGTTTCCCGGGGCCGGCGGCCCCGGGAAACATCGCGAGCCGGGGAGCCTCCCCGGTCACCGCCTCAGCGGAAGCGGTTGCCCACCGGCCTGGCGGGCTGGTCGGGGGTGCCGTGCGGCGGCGGGTTGTACGGTTCCGGCGAGGTCGCCGGGCTGACGGGGGAGCCACCGGGCTCGCCCTTGGGGCCGGAGGGCGGCACGCTGCTGCCGGGAGACTGCGGGCTGCCCTCCTCCAGCTGGTGGAGACGGGCCGTCAGCACCGCGGTCACATGGGCGCGGTCCGCATGTTCGCGTTCGTAATGGAGCAGTCGTTCCAGAGCCTCATGCGGAAGGGACCGGACGCGGTGCTCCAGTTCGCCCACGGACAGATGGTCGTAGTCGGGCAAGGGGAGTTCGCTGTGGTCGTTGGTGCTCATTCCCGCCGGGTATCCCCGACGGTCGGCGAAAAACACAGCCGTCCCCGCGATTAACCGGACGGAAGAACCGGGGCAAGCTATACGTAGCGGGTTGCGACCGGAACGTCGTCGGCTCGTTTCCGTGTACCTGTCCGTCTGGGATCAGTAGCCTCTGGAGTCCCATTGTCATATTCAGCGATCAGTTGGAGACTTTGATGGAGCGTCCCGCCTGGGCTCCGCAGGGCATCGACCTGTCCGTGCCGAGCGTGTCCCGCATCTACGACTACTACCTGGGCGGATCGCACAACTTCGAGGCCGACCGGGAGGCCGCGCGGCGGGCGATCGAGGCGTTCCCCGGACTTCCCAAGATCATGCAGGCCAACCGGGCCTTCATGCGCCGGGCGGTCCGCTTCGCCGTCCGGGAGGGGGTGACCCAGTTCCTGGACATCGGCTCGGGGATACCGACCTTCGGCAACGTCCACGAGATCGCCCGGGCCGCCGACCCCGCGGCCCGGGTCGTCTACGTGGACAACGACCCGGTGGCCGTCGCCCACAGCCGGGCCGTCCTGACGGGCGACGAGGACCGCACCGGGGTCGTCGCCGCCGACTTCCGGGACCCCAAGGACATCCTCGGCAGCGACGAGGTCGGCCGGCTGCTCGACCTGGAACGGCCGGTGGCCCTGCTGCTGGTGGCGCTGCTGCACTTCCTGCAGGACGGCGACGACCCGTGGGGGAGGGTCGCCGAACTGCGCGACGAGCTCGCCCCCGGCAGTCTGCTGATCCTCACCCACGCCTCGGTCGAGGGCAGCCCGCGCCGGTCGGAGCAGGGGGACCGGGTGGAGGGCGTCTACCGCACCATCGGTTCACCGCTGATCATGCGCTCCCGTTCCGAGGTGGAACGGTTCTTCGACGGCTTCGAGATGGTCGAGCCCGGTCTGGTCTCCATGCCCGACTGGCGCCCGGAGGGACCGGCCGACCAGGAGGAGGACCCAGTGGCCTACACCGGTTTCGGCGGCGTGGGACGCAAGGCGTGACCGCGTCCTCCCAGGAGCTCTCCGGGTCCGGCCGCGCTCCCGCGCCGGACGGCTCCGCAGACCGGAACGACGGGTACCGCCGCTTCGCGCGGATCTGGAGCCGCGCGGTCTACCCCGCCACGGCCACGTCGATGACCCGCGCCGAGTTCGAGGAGTTCCTGCTCCCGCTGGCGCACCTGCTCGGCGAGGCCCTGCACGGCCGGCCCTTCGACCCCTCCCCGGGCCGCGAGGTGGGGGCGGCGCTGGTCGAGGCGCACTGCACGTCCCCCGACTCGCTGCCGCAGGTGCTCGGCGTGGTGGACGCCTACCTGCTGCTGTACTGCAGCGATCCGGCCGTGCTGCCCACCGAGGACGGACGCGCGCGCTGCGCCCGGCTCCAGCACGCGGTCTCGGCCGGGTTCGCCCAGGCGCTGCAGGAGCGCACCCGCTCCGAGCAGGAGGCCCTCTCCCGTGCGGCACTCGCCGCCCGGGAGGCCGTGGAGAAGGCCCTCCACGAGAGCGAGACCCGGTTCAAGGCGGTCTTCGAGGGCGCCACGATCGGTATCGGGATCGCCGACATGGACGGGCGGATCCTCGACGTCAACGGCGCGCTCGCGCGGATGTTCGGCGGCTCGGAACACCATGTGCGCAGCCGCAAGGTCTCCGACTGGGTCCACCCCGACGACTCACCGAGCGTCTGGCGGATCCACGAGGAGCTGGTGCGCGGCGAACGCGACCACTACCGGATGGAGAAGCCGTACACCCGCAGCGACGGCACGGTGCTGTGGACCAACCTGAACGTCTCGCTGCTGCGCGACCCCGACGGCGAGCCGCGGTACATGCTGGCGCTGATGGAGGACATCACCGAGCGGCGGCTGCTGAACCTGCGGCTGCGCTACGAGGCCACCCACGACGCGCTGACGGACCTGCCCAACCGCACGATGTTCTTCGAGCGTCTGGAGAAAACCCTCTCCCCCGGCTCCGGCGCCACCCGGATCGGCCTGTGCTATCTGGACCTGGACGGGTTCAAGGCGGTCAACGACAGCCTCGGTCACGCCACGGGCGACCGGCTGCTGGTGAACGTGGCCGAGCGGCTGCAGAACTGTGTGGCCTCGCAGCGCCATCTGGTCGCCAGGATCGGCGGCGACGAGTTCGTCGCCCTGATCAGCGACCCGGTGGCACGCTCGGAGGTGACCGATCTGGCCCGGCGGGCGCTGGAGGCGCTGTCCTCCCCGATCTGCCTGGGCGACCGGGAGCTGACGGTGCGCGCCAGCATCGGCATCGTCGAGGGGCCGGTCACCGAGCTGACCCCGGCGGAGGTGCTGCGCAGCGCCGACATCACCATGTACCGGGCCAAGGCCAGGGGCGGCAACCGCTACGAACTGGCCGACCCCGACTCCGACGCCCGCACCATCAGCCGCCACACGCTGACCACCCATCTGCCCGCCGCCCTGGAGAACGAGGAGTTCTTCATCGAGTACCAGCCGCTGGTGCGGATGGCGGACGGCAGCGTGGAGGGCGCCGAGGCCCTGGTGCGCTGGGCCCATCCGCGCCACGGGGTGCTGGGCCCGGACCGCTTCATCCCGCTGGCCGAGCACACCGGGCTGATCGTCCCGCTGGGCCGCTGGGTGCTGGAACAGGCGGTGCGGCAGGCGTGCGAGTGGCAGGTGCGGGGCATCGGCGGCACCCGGCCGCTGCGGGTGAACGTCAACCTCTCGCCGCGGCAGTTGCGCCACCAGGAACTGGTCTCGGAGACGGTGGCGGTCCTGCGGGACGCCGGGCTCGATCCGTCCTCACTGTGTCTGGAGGTCACCGAGAGCGCCCTGATCCGGGCCGACGACGACGAGCTGAAGCCTTTAAGGCGGCTCGCCGACCTGGGGGTGCGCATCGCCCTGGACGACTTCGGCACCGGCTACTCCAACCTGGCGAGTCTGCGCAGGCTGCCCGCGAGCACGCTGAAGCTGGACCGCTCCTTCACCCAGGGGCTCCAGCAGGATCCGGCCGATCCCGTCGACCTCAAGGTCGTCGACGGCATCGTCTCGCTGGCCCACGCCCTCGACCTGGCCGTGACGGTCGAGGGCGTGGAGACGGCGGCCCAGGCCGCACAGCTGCGCCGGCTGGGCTGCGACTCCGCCCAGGGCTGGTACTACGCGCGGCCGGGACCGCCGGAGAGCCTGGTGTGCGCGATGCCCATGGCGGCCGGCCAGTGACGCTGCTCCGGTGCCCCCGGACGGGAGCGCCGGAGCAGCGGGAGCAGCGGGAGCAGCGGGGCCGCCCGGCGGCGGGTCAGGTGTCCTTGACCGGGTCGTGCCCCAGCGACATCATCCGGTGCCGCCAGTCCTGGTCCCGCACGGCGTCCGCGATCCGCACCCGCTCGAACTCGGCGGTCACGGTGTCCACCACCTCGCGCATCACCTCGACGTCCGTGTCGTCGAGGTCGGTGCGCCGTTTCCGCAGCACCGCGAGCACCTGCCGCCCGCGCTCGGGCCCGGCCCGCTCGGGAAGCTCCTCGCCGCGCTCGCCGGCGCCGCTCGTCCTGAGCCAGGCCTCCAGCTCGTTCGACGTCATGTTCACCACGCTGTGGAACTCGTCCCACAGGGCGTCCGGCTCCGGTGCCGAGATGTCGGCCATCGTCTTCCACCTCCCGAATCTCGCGGCCGCGAGTGCCCGCACGGCGGCCGGGGAAACCCGGCGGGGCGCTGCGGGACACCGCGCGGCTCAGCGGGCGGGCTCCGGCTCCGGCCGGTCCTCCTCCACCAGGTAGCGGGCGCCCGGGCCGTGCGTCCCGGCGATGTCGCTCGGGTTGTACAGACCGCACTTGCGCAGGCTCAGGCAGCCGCAGCCGATGCAGCCGGTCAGCCGCTCCCTGAGCCGCTCCAGCTCGGCGATCCGCCGGTCGATCCGCCGCTGCCAGGTGCGGGCCACCGCGTTCCACTCGGCGGCGCTGGGTGCCCGGTCCACGGGCAGCCGGTCCAGGGCGGCACGGGCCTCCTCCAGGGACAGGCCGACCCGCTGGGCGGCCCGTACGAAGGCGACCCGGCGCAGCGCGGTGCGGGGGTAGCGGCGCTGGTTGCCGGAGGTCCGCTCGGAGTGGATCAGCCCGAGCTCCTCGTAGTAGCGCAGGGCGGAGGGAGCCAGGCCGGAGCGGGCGGCCAGCTCGCCGATGGAAAGGCGTCCGTCTCGGTCGGTCATGGCGCCGAGCATAGCGCTTGACCTCAAGCCGACTTGAGGTTGCAGCCTTCTCCCATGACGACCACCACGACCACCACAACCACCACGACCACCTCGCACACCGCCGCCGTCCCCCCGCCGCACGGCGCGTACGGCCACGGCGACCTGCCGGCGCTGATGTCCCTGATGACCGGCGACGAGAAGCACGGCGCGGCCGCCACCTCCACCCTGGACGCCCTGTGGGTGCTCTACGACCGGGTGCTGCGGGTCTCCCCCGCCACCGCCGACGCCCCCGGCCGGGACCGATTCCTGCTCTCCAAGGGGCACGGCCCCATGGCGTACTACGCCGTCCTCGCCGCCAAGGGCTTCTTCCCCGTCGACTGGCTGCCCGGCTTCGGCGGCTACGGCTCCCCGCTGGGGCACCACCCGGACCGGACGCTGGTGCCCGGTGCGGAGATCGGCAGCGGGTCGCTCGGGCACGGGCTGCCGCTGGCCGTGGGGACCGCACTCGGGCTGCACGCCCGCGGTGAGACCGGTGCGCGGGTGTGGGTGCTGGTCGGAGACGCCGAACTGGACGAGGGCAGCAACCACGAAGCGATCGACTACGCGGGTGCGACCGGGCTGGAACGGCTGCACGCCCTGATCGTCGACAACGCCTCGGCGAGCCACGCCCTGCCCGGGGGCATCGCCGCCCGCCTCACCGCCGCGGGCTGGTCCGTGGCGACCGTGGACGGCCGCGACCACGAGGCGCTGTACGGCGCGTACACCCGGCCGCACCCGGGGCGCCCGCGCGCCGTGATCGCCCGCGTCGAGCCCAAGGGCTCCTGACGGCCCCTTTCCCGTTCTTCCCGTCCTTCCCGTTTTCCCGTCCTGTGCCCTGCCGCCCCGGAAACCGCCCCGGAGGCCGCCGAGAAGAGAAGGAACACCTGCCGTGGACACCATGCGCGAGCGCTTCGCCTCCGTCACCTCCCGCCTGCTGGACGAGGACCCGCGGCTCGCGGTCGTCCTCGCCGACATCGGCACGGACGGCTTCCGGCAGGCGGCCGGGCGCCACCCGGACCGGGTGGTCAACGTCGGCATCCGGGAGCAGCTGCTGGTCGGGGTGGGCGGCGGGCTGGCCCTGGCCGGGCTGCGCCCGGTGCTGCACACCTTCGCCTCCTTCCTGGTCGAGCGCCCCTTCGAGCAGCTGAAGCTGGACTTCGGGTATCAGGGGACGGGCGGGGTGCTGGTGAGCGCCGGGGGCTCCTACGACTGGCCCGCCGGCGGCTTCACCCACCTGGCGCCGGGGGACGTGGCGCTGCTGGACACCCTGGACGGCTGGACCGTCCACGTCCCCGGCCATCCCGACGAGGCCGAGGCCCTGCTGCGGCACGCGTACGCGGCCGGGGACGAGAAGGTGTACGTCCGGTTGTCGGCGCAGCGCAACGCCCGTCCCCGGCCGGTCAGCGGCGAGGGCTTCTCGGCCGTCCGGCGCGGCCGGGCGGGCGCACCGGTGGTGGTCGCGGTCGGCCCGCTGCTGGACGCCGTCCTCACCGCGGTCGAGGGGCTGGACGCGACGGTCCTGTACACCG
The DNA here is from genome assembly GCF_002794255.1 of Streptomyces carminius. Classification (GTDB taxonomy): domain Bacteria; phylum Actinomycetota; class Actinomycetes; order Streptomycetales; family Streptomycetaceae; genus Streptomyces; species Streptomyces carminius. Next base: position 96,409 of record NZ_PGGW01000011.1, on the reverse strand, counting down.
CCACCGTCCGCCCCTTCGACGGCGCCGCCCTGCGGGCGGCGGTCGCGGACGCGCCCGCCGCGACCGGCGCCGAGGTCGTCCTCGTCGAGCCGTACCTGGCGGGCACCTCCGCCCGGGCGGCGGGGGAGGCCCTGTCCCACGTCCCGCACCGGGTGCTGGGACTGGGCGTCCGGCGCGCCGAGCTGCGCCGCTACGGCACGGTCGGGGAGCATCTGGCGGCCCACGGCCTGGACCCGCGCTCGCTGCGGGCGCGGATCACCTCCTTCGCCTCCTTCACCCCCGCCTCCGCCGCAGCCCCGGCCCGGCGGAGCTGAGGAAGGGGGAGGGCCCGGGCCGGGCGCGGGGCGCCGCGGGCACCGGCACCCCAGCGGCCGTCCCCGGCCGTGCCGGCCCGGTCCGGGACGGCCGGGAACGGCGGAATCAGGCCAGCCGGACGGGGAGGCTCTGGTGGCCGTTGGCGATCAGGCCGGGCGTGGGGCGCAGTTCTCCGGCGGGCACGGCGAGCCGCAGGTCCGGGAAGCGGTCGAAGAGTGCCGGGAGCGCGGTGGTGGCCTCGGCCCGGGCGAGTGCCGCCCCCAGGCAGACGTGGACGCCGTGGCCGAAGGAGAGGTGCTTCTTGGAGGACCGGGTGACGTCGAAGACCTCGGCGGTGTCGCCGTGCCACTTCTCGTGGCGGTTGGCGGCCGCGAAGGAGGCGATGATCGCCTCGCCCCTGCGGATGGTCGGGCCGCCGGGAAGGGCGATGTCCTCGACGGCGTACCGCAGGGGCAGGTGGGCGACGGGCGCCTCGAACCGGAGGGCCTCCTCGACGACGTCGCTCCAGCCGGCGCGTCCGGCCCGGACGTGGCCGAGCTGCTCGGGGTGGGTCAGCAGGGCGGTGACGGCCTGGTCCAGAAGGTTGACGGTGGTCTCGAAACCGGCGCTGATGACCAGCAGCAGGGTGTCGACGAGCTCCTCCTCGGTGAGGGCGGACCCGTCGCCCTCCTCGTCGCGTGCCGCGATCAGGACCGAGGTCATGTCGTCGCCGGGCTCGGCGCGCTTGGCGGCGACGAGGTCCTTCAGGATGCCGTACAGCTCCTGCGTGTTGGCGGTCGCCTGCTCGGCGGTGAGGGTGGTGTCGAAGACCCCCTCGACGGTGCGGCGGAAGCCGGGGCGGGAGTGCTCGGGCAGGCCCATCAGTTCGCTGATGACCCGCATCGGCAGCGGATGGGCGAACCGGTCGCGCAGGTCCACCGTCCCGCCGGGCGGGGTGGCGGCGAGGTCGTCGAGCAGTTCGGCGGTGATCTCCGCGATCCGCGGCACCATCGCGTCCATGCGGCGGGCGGTGAACGCCGGGCTGACCAGGCGGCGCAGCCGCCGGTGCTCCTCCCCGTAGGCGGTGAACATGTTCCGCACCGCCACCCACAGCTTCAGCGGCCACCGGTCGACGGCCTCCCCGGGGAACAGCGGCCAGTGCAGATAGGCGTCCTTGGAGACCCGGGGGTCGGTCAGGAGGTCCCTGAGGACCTCCGGGTCGGTGACGGCCCAGGCCGGTATTCCCAGGAGGTCCACCAGCGCCGCGGGACCGCGTTCGCGCAGTTCGGCATTCTGCGCGTGGTGGTCGGCGCCGCTGGGGTCGAGTACGAGGATCTGCTGCTCCACGGTGGTTGGTCTCCTCAGTGCGGGGCGGGGATGGGCTGGGACGGGGAGAAGACGACGGGCAGACCGGTCAGGGCGCGGTGGAAGGGACCGGGCCGCCAGGTGAGCCGGTCGGCCGGGACGGCCAGCCGCATCTCCGGCAGGGCGTCGAGGATCAGCTCGACGGCCTCGTAGGCGATCAGATAGGCCGGCGACTGGGCGGGGCAGGTGTGCGGGCCGGTGCTCCAGGACAGGTGTGCGCGGTTCCCGGCGTACCGGCCGGGCTCGGTGACGGCGGGATCGTTGTTGGCCGCCGCCATGCTGATGACGACCGGCTGGTGGGCCGGCAGCAGGACGTCCTCGAACCGGACCGGCCGGGGCGGATAGCTCACGCAGTAGTTGGCCATCGGGGGGTCCTGCAGCAGGACCTCCTCCAGCGCGTCCCGGACGCTCAGGGTGCCGCTGCGGACGTCACCGGAGAACCGGGGGTCGCTGAGCATCAGCCGCAGGGTGTTGGTGACGAGGTTGGTCATCGGCTCGATGCCGGCTCCGTAGAGGGTCACCAGCTGGTGGATCATCTCGGTGCCGTTCAGGCCGACCTCGTGGGCCAGCAGCCGAGTGGTGACGTCGTCGGTGGGCTGCCCCTCGGCGAGCTGCCGCCCCTTGAGGGTGACCAGTTCGGTCAGGGCCTGGACGAGCAGGTCGTTGCCGCGTTCGGCGTCGACGCCCTCGAAGATCGCGGCCATTCCCCGGGCGACCCGCTCCCCCAGTTCGGGCGGGCAGCCCAGCAGGGCGTTGAGCGTCTGGAAGGTCAGCGGCCAGGCGTACTGGGTGAGCACGTCCGCCTCACCGGACGCGCAGAAGGTGTTGATCTGTGCGACGGCGAGCCGCGCCACGGTGGAGCGCAGGACGTGCAGGTCGATCGCTTCGAGGCTGGCGACGTTGGCCGCCCGGTAGCGGGTGTGCGCGTCACCGGACGAACGCAGGGCGTTGGGACGCCATTCCAGCATCGGTTTGACGGGGCAGTCGGGCGGGAGGTCCTGCTGCCAGGCACGGGGGTCGGCGGGGAAGTTCTCGGGGTCGTTGAGGATCCGCACCGCGGCCTGGTAGCCGATCACCAGGGTGGCGGGCACCCCCGGCGCCAGCTCCACCGGCACCAGCGGTCCGTGGGTCGCGCGCATCTCGGCGTAGGCCCGGTGGGGATCGGCCGCGAACTCGGGCGCGTGCAGCGGTACGCGGGACGCCGGGGCGTTCACCGGGTGGCCCGGCGGCGGTGCGGAGGGCGAGGCGGAGGACGAGGCGGAGGACGGGGGGACGGGGGGCGGCTCGAAGGTCACGGGCGGGACTCCAGGCAGTGCAGCACATGGGCGGCAAGCGTGATCAGGGCGTGGACACTGGAGGTCCGGTCGCGGGCGTCGCAGGTCGTCAGCGGTGTCGTCGGAGCCAGGTCGAGGGCGTCGCGGATCTCCTCCGGGGGATAGCGGTGGGCACCGTCGAACTCGTTGACCGCGACCGCGTAGGGCAGGCCGCGTTCCTCCAGCCAGCCCAGTACGTCGTGGGACTGCTCCAGACGGCGGGTGTCGACCAGCACCAGGGCGCCCAGGGCGCCGCGGGCGAGGTTCTCCCACAGCGACACGAAGCGCCGCTGTCCGGGCGTGCCGAACAGGTACAGCACCAGCTCCTCGTCCACGGAGATGCGGCCGAAGTCCAGGGCCACGGTGGTCCTGGTCTTGCCCGGCAGTCCCGCCAGGTCGTCGATGCCCACGCTCTCCTCGGTGATCGCCTCCTCGGTACGCAGCGGCGCGATCTCCGAGACGCTGCCCACCAGCGTGGTCTTCCCCACCCCGAAGTGCCCGGCCACCAGCAGTTTCGCGGTGCGTCTCACGGTGGAGGGCAGGTAGGCGGAGTCAGCCGGCATGACGGTGGAGGCCATCGAGAATCCTTCTGAGGAGCGCGACATCCGACAGGGAGACCACGGGGGCGGGTGTGGTGAGGTGGCCGGTGTCCATCAGATCGGACACCACCACCTTGACGACGATGAGGGGCAACTCCAGGTGGGCCGCGACCTCGGCGACGGACAAGGCCCCCTGACGGCACAGGTCCATGATCCGGCGGTGCTCCCGCTGCAGCCCGTGGACCGGGGAGTTCGCGGCCACGACCAGGGTCGTGAGGTCCAGTTCCCTGGTGGGGCTCGACCGCCCGCCGGTGCGCACATACGCGCGCACCACCTGCCGGTCACCCCATTCGTCCGTCATGACCGGCTGCTTTCCCCGGTTCCCCCGGTTCCCCCGGTTCCCCCCGTGCCCCCGGTCGGCTGCCGCGACTGGCTGCTGAGCTGCTCCCCCACCCGTACCGCCAGGTCGTTCATGCGGTACGGGATCACGTTCAGGTCGGCGTCGGCGTCCGTGGCCACCGCCAGCAGGGTGTTCTCGCCGCCCGCCGTGAACGCGATGAAGCCCGCGTCGAACTCGACCATGTTCTGCCGTACCGCGCGGGCGCCGGCGCAGAACTCGCGCATGGCCGTGCTCACCCCGTGCGCTCCGGCCACGGCGGCGGCGAACCGGTCGGCCTCGTCCCTGCCGAGGCTCTCGGAGTGGGCCATGAGGAGGCCGTCCGTGGTCAGCACGATGGCCGACTGCACACCCGGTGTGTCGGCCAGGCCCTGCAGCATCCAGCTGATGTCGCTGCGCACTTCCTCGGAGGGGTGACTCGGGAAGCTCATGCGGTGATGTCCTTTTCGTCAGTCGACTGGAGAGTCGGTACGGTTCGAACGCCCGGCCTGCCACCAGGCCGCTGCCGCCTCGGGGCGCCCCGGCTGGATCACCGTGGAAGCGTCCGCCTCGGCCGCTGCCGCCGTGCGCTGCCGCCGACGGCGGCGGGGGAGCCCGCCGGGGGTCTGCGCCGGCCCCGCCGGCTGCGGAGCGGCTTCCGGCTCCCGGTCCGGCCGCCGCTCCGGTTCCGACTCCGGCTGTCGCTCCGGCTCCGGTTCGGGCCGCGCCTCGTCGGCCGCGGTGGTGAACGCCGCCTCGGGTACGAACACCGTCACCCGCGTACCGCCGTAGGGGCTCGGCCCCTCGTGGACGCAGACGTCCAGCCGGTGCCGGTGCGCCAGCACGGCGACCACGTGGAACCCGATCTGGGGGTGCGGGCCCATCTTGTAGAGATCGGCCGGTTCCTCACCGGCCAGGATCCGCTGCGCCTGCCGCAGCTGGCCGGGGGCCATCCGCTTCCCGGCGTCGTCGATGACCACGGTCACACCGTGGTGCCCCTCCTGGAACGAGACCTCGACGTACGACTTCGGGGGCGAGTAGCGGGTGGCGTTGTCCAGCAGTGTCGCCAGCAGGAGGATGAGCGGTTCCACGAACCTGCTGGCCACGACGCGGTCGAGTTCCTGGTACCGCACGCGGCGGTAGTCCCTGAGCCGGCCCACCGCGCCGCCCACCACATCGGTCAGTTTCGTGGGCGGCCACCGCCGCCCCGGTGATCCCCCGCAGACCACGGCCAGGGACTGCGCCTGCCGGAGGAGCTGCTGCACCGCGTGGTCGATGTCGAACAGGGTCCGCGACATCTCCGGATGCCGGTCCAGCGCGTCCCCGACGACCTTGCCCACGTCCGCGCCCGTGCTCACCAGCGTCGAGACCACCGAGCGCACCGCTCCCCGGATGGCCGCGCGCGACTCCTCCCGGACCTTTCCGCGCGTCGCCCGCTCGGCCTCCGCCTGCACCTGCCGCAGATCGGTGGCGTACCGCTCGGCGAGGATCCGCAGACGTCCGGCGAACACCGTCCCCCGCAGGGATTCCGGCAGGGGGAGTTCCGTCACCGCCGCGTCGGGCCGCCGCATGGACTCCCGCACCGCGGGCAGGGCGGTGATGACCATCTCCTCCAGCGCGGCGTCCCGGGCCTCCTGTCTCTCCTGGGCACGTGCGCGCCACCGTCGAGCCGCCAGCGCCCAGTGGACGGCCAGCGCCACCACGCCGGCGAAGACGAGGCCGGCCACTGCTAACTGCGCCTGGGCTATCTCGTATTTCATCTGGTTCTCTCGTGAAGTCGAGGAGAAAAGACAGGAACAACTCGACCGGCGGCCGGCTGCGCGCCTTCGTGCCTCCTACCGCGCCGACGGCCGGATCGCATCCCGTTCGCCCTCAGAATTCTGTTGGACCGGTGTTGCGCAACGGAAGTCCGCCGGTGGCCACTTGGGAACTCGGACAAACGAACGCGCCCACGAGGACACGTCACCTCCGCAGCAGACGGGCTTCTCGGCCCGGACGGCTCGCACGGGTGCGGGGCCGGGCCGTACGAGACGGCGAAGTCCCCGGTCGGCGAGGCGTCGGACGACGCCGGTCCGCCCGGCCGGAAGCTTCGGGTGTCTGTCTACCCATCCACCACCGATCTGTCCAGTTGGACCCGCGCCCGTCCGGCGGGCAACAGGCCGCCGCACACTGCCCGTTCCGGCCCGCCGCGGTGCGTGGACGCCGTCCCGTCCCCGGCCGGCGCGTCCGCCGGGCCGGCACCGCGCCGCGCCGCGGGACCCGGCCCCGGCGTCCGGAAAGAACCGGGAAATCCGGATACCGGATCCGGCGTACCCCGGCATTCCGGAGCCGCACCCGGGCGTTTTCCCCTCGAATCCGGAGATCACCGGGCGCGGCCGGTTTCCGCCGGGAGTGTCCGGGTCCTTCTCTCCGGCCGCGCGAGGGGAACACCCCGTCCGCAACCGCGTTCCGGCGACGGTCACCGGGTCCGCCGGCCGGTGTCGTTCCTGAAAACGCGCCGGACGGCGTCCGGAGGTGTTTCACACGACGGCCCCGCATATGAAGAAATCCGTGCGGACCACATCCGGGATCTTCACCACCGGCCCCCGGGCTCCGGGCTCCGGCACCGGGAGGGCCACCGGTCCGGTCAGCGCCGCCGGACCGTGACGCTGACCCGCCCCCGCAGCCCGAGCGCGGGTGGCGCCGTACCGGGCCGGATCCGCGGGACACCGTGGTAGGCCCACCGCGCGGGGCCGCCGAACACGAAGGCGTCCCCGCTGCGCAGTTCGACGTCTGTCCACGGGCGGCCGCGGCCGCCCGTGTGGCCGAAGCGGAAGACGCAGGTGTCGCCGAGGCTGAAGGAGACCACGGGGGCGTCCGACTCCTCGTCGCGGTCGCGGTGCATCCCCATCCGCGCCCGGTCGTCGTAGAAGTTCACCAGCCCGATGTCGTACGGGGTGTCGTACGGGATGTCGTACGGGGGGCCATGCGGGGTGCCGGGCCGGGAAGCGCCCGGAGCCCGCCCGTACGCCTCCTCCAGCACCCGCCGGGCCCACTCCCCCAGCCAGTCGGGGAACGGCTTGACCGGCGACCCGTCGCCGTCCACCGCGGTCCGGGAGTAACCGTAGGGGTGCCAGTGCCAGCCGAGGCCGACCTGCCGTGCCGACATCTCGCCGCCACCGGGCATCCGTACGGTGCGCAGCCCGGCGGGCGGCCGTGCCCACCGCCGGCAGGCGGCCAGCAGTTCCCGCTGCGCGGCCGGGTCCAGATGGCCGGGCAGGTGCACCGCGCCCGGTGCCACCGCCACGGGCGGCAGCCGGAACAGTCCGTCGTCCATGTCCTGCCGCCTGCCCTCCTGTTCCTCCTTTTCCTCCCGGTCCCCCCGGTCCCCGGCCCTCGGCGTCCGTCCCCGCCCCGGGTGCCGCCGGGCCGTCCGCACACCGGTCCGGCCGCGGGACCATGCCGTATGGTCGCAGTGGTCGCCGCGGGGCCGTGCACGGGACAGCGGCGCGCCGGGGCGCCGCCCCGGGGGGAGAAGGACGCGCAGAGCTCCGGGAGCACCGGAGACGGCCCGGGAGGGCCCGAGGACGAGGAGTGGCCGTGACGTTCGAGACCGTGGAACCCGTACTGACCGGCGTGCGCAACTTCCGGGACGTCGGCGGGCTGCCTGCCGCCGGCGGACGGCGGGTGCGGCCGGGCCTGCTCTACCGCAGCGGGCATCTGGCCCACGCCACCGAGGAGGACACCGCCTTCCTCGCCCGGCTCGGGCTCCACACCGTCTTCGACTTCCGCAACGCCGCCGACCAGGCCCTGGAGGGCCCCGACGTGGCGCTGCCGGGGGTGCGGAACGTGAACATCCCGCTGTCGGACCCCGCCGACGGCGCCGAGTTCTGGACGATGGTGCGCGAGGGCGACCTGGCCCAGTTGCGGGCCGCGCTCTCCGGCGGGCGGGCGGCGGCCCGGATGGCCGAGTCCTACCGGGCGATCATCACGGACCGCACCGCCGAGCACGGCCGGGTGCTGCGGGCGCTGGCCGAGGACAGCGTCCCGGCCCTGATGCACTGCGCGGCGGGCAAGGACCGGGCCGGACTGTCGATCGCCGTGACGCTGCTGGCCCTGGGTGTGGAGCGGGAGGCGATCGAGGCGGACTACCTGGAGTCCAACTCCCCGCACCGCCGCTACCGGATGTACAGATCCCCGGAGGCGGCCGAGGGGATGTCCCCGGAGGTGCGGGAGCTGCTCGCTCCGCTCTTCGACGCCCGCCCGGCCTATCTGCACACGGCGTTCGACACCATCGAGAGCCACTGGGGCGGGGTGGAGGGATACCTCACCGAGGGGCTCGGCCTCACCCCCGCCCTCCGCGAGCGGCTGCGGGAGCGCCTGCTGGAGGGATGATCCCGGGCCGCCCGCCGCGCGCGCCCACCCTCGCCCCGCTCAGCCCTCGCGGACCACGACGAAGTCCGCGAGGGCCGCGAACTGGTCGCGGATCCCGTCCGGCATCCCGGTGACGCCGTCCAGGGCGGCGAGGGCGGTGGCGTGCTGGCGGCGGGCCTCCTCCGAGGTCCACTCACGGCCGCCGGCCTCCTCGATCAGCTCCGCCCGCGCCGCGAACTCCGCCTCGCTGAAGTCCTCGAACTCCGCCTGGTCCTTGGTGGCGTCCGCGGCCAGCAGCTCCCCGAGCCGTCCCGCGGCCGGACCGCCGCCCGCCAGGGCCGCGACGACCGGCAGGGACTTCTTGCGCTGCCGCAGATCGCTCCAGGTCCGCTTGCCGGTCACCGCCGGGTCGCCCCAGATGCCCAGCAGGTCGTCGACGGCCTGGAAGGCCAGCCCCAGGTGGTAGCCGTAGGACTCCAGGGCGTCCGCGGTGGCGTCGTCCGCGCCGCCGAGGACCGCGCCGACGGAGCTGGCGCAGGCCAGCAGGGCGCCGGTCTTGTTGCCCTCCATCTCCAGGCACTCGGCGACGGTGACCTTCTCGCGGTGCTCGTAGGAGATGTCCTGCGCCTGGCCGTCGATGAGTCTGCGGGTGGCCAGGGTCAGCCGCCTGGTGGCCCGGGCCGCCTCGGCCGTGTCCAGTTCCAGCAGCACCTCGCCCGCCAGCGCGAACAGGGCGTCCCCCACCAGGACGGCCTGCGCGGGACCGTGCACCTTCCAGACGGTGTCGCGGTGGCGCCGCTGCTCGTCGCCGTCCATCAGGTCGTCGTGGAGCAGGGAGAAGTTGTGGACCAGTTCGACGGCGACCGCGCCGGGCACCCCCGTCTCGGGCGCGGCACCCGCGGCCTCGGCCGACAGCAGGGCGAGGGCGGGACGCACGGCCTTGCCCCCGTCGCCGTCGGCCGGCCGGCCCTGGGCGTCGATCCAGCCGAAGTGGTACGCGGCAACGGTGTCCATGGGCGGGGCGAGCCGCGCCACGGCGGACCGCAGCAGCGGCGCGGCGAGCGTACGGCCGCGCTCCAGCAGCGCGGCGATACCCGCGGTGTCGTCGGCCGTGCCCGTCTGGGTCCTGGGGGTCGCCGGGGTCACAGGGTCTCCTCTGTCGTGGGTGTCGTGCTCACGCCGCCTCCGAAAAGACGCCGTCATGCGGGCCGCCGTACGGGTCCTCGTACGGGCGGCCGAGGGCGGCCAGCGCCTCCCGGGCGGCGGTCAGCCCGCTGCGCACGGCGCCCTCCATCGTCGCGGGCCAGCCGGTGGCGGTCCATGACCCCGCCAGCCAGACCCCCGGCGTGTCGGTGCGTGCCGCGGGCCGCAGCCGCCCGACGCCGGGCGCGGGGGCGAAGGTGGCGGCACGCTCCCGGGTGACGAAGAAGTCCCGCACCCGCGCGGTGCGGGCGGCGGGCAGCAGCCGGGCCAGTTCGGCCAGGTAGCGCTCGCGCAGGACGGCGACGGGCAGGTCGATCTCGTCCCCGGCGGCGGACTGGGACAGCGCCAGGTACTGCGGGCCGTCCCCCGCGCTGCCCTCGGCGCTGCCTTCCGCGTTCCCGTCCGCGCCGCCCGGGGCGCGCAGCCCGGACGCCTCGGTCCGGTCGAAGATCCACTGCACGGGGGTGCCCAGCGCGGCCAGGAAGGGCCGGTGCAGCACCCGGCGGTCGTAGACCACGTGGACGTTCAGGATCGGCGCGGTGCCGATGCGCAGCAGTCGGTCCGGTTCCGGCAGCGCGCCGGGGGGCAGCAGCCGGTGCGCGTCACGCTGGGGGACGGCGAGGACGACCGTGCCGGCGGTGAGCGTCCCGCCCCCGTCGCCCCCGCCGGTGCCGGAGCCGGAGCCGGAGCCCACCGTGATCCGCCAGGTGCCGTCCGGCTCCGGGACGAGCTCGCGGACCCGGGCCCGCCGGACCACACGTACCCCCGCCCGCTCCAGCGCCTCGCCGGCCAGGGTGTCGTGCAGCCGCCCCAGCGGGACCCGGGACCAGCCGAGGTCCGCCGCACCGGGGTCGGTGAGCAGTCCGGTGCTGAAGACCATCGCGGCCAGTCCGAGCGAGACCTGCGGGGCGCGGGCGTTGAGGGTGGCGACGCCGACGAGGTCCCACAGCGCCCGTACCGCGCGCGGCGACTGGCCGTGGCGGTGCAGCCAGCTCGCGAAGTCCGTCCCGTCCAGCGCGGGGTCGGCCGGGTCGACCGTCCCCAGGCGCTTGAGGGCGAGCGCGGCCCGCCCGGCCCGCAGCCGCTCGGCCGGGGAGAGGTGCGGATAGCGGGCGAGCCCGGCCGCCAGGTGCAGGGGGACGGGCAGGGCGGTGCGGCGCAGCCGCCCCACTCTGCCGCGGGCGGCGTCCAGCACGGGGATGTCCAGCCGCCGCTGGATCGGGGCGAGCGCGCTCGCCCCGATCCGCTCCAGGAACCAGCGGTAGGCGGTGCAGCACCGCAGGTAGACGTGGTGGCCGTTGTCCACGGTCAGTTCACCGGCGCCGCCGGTGCGCCGGAAGGAGAAGGCGAGGCCGCCCAGCCGGGGCCGGGCCTCCACCAGGGTGGTGCCGACTCCGGCCTCGGCCAGGCGCAACGCCGCGGTGATGCCCGCCAGTCCGCCGCCGACGACCACGGCCCGGGAGCCGGCCGGCTCCGGAACCGTCGGCACGGCCGCCTCCGGAGCGGTCACCGGGCCTTCCCCGGGCCGGTGTGGTCCGCGCGGGCCGCCCGGCGGGTGTCGAGCCCGGCCAGCCCGCGCACGGCGACGTACGCCTTCTCCCGGGCCGGCAGGGAGACCCGGCCCCGCAGCACGGCATGGGGGTCGCGGGCGATACGGGTGAGCAGGCGGTGGTAGATCCCGGCCATCGCCGACACGCAGGCGGCGGAGCGGCGGTCGAGCAGCGGCAGCAGCCGCAGCCCCTCGGCGAACAGGCCGCGGGCGCGCCGCACCTCGAAGCGGACCAGCCCGGCGAAGTCGGCGCCGGGCGGCGGGGCCTGGTCTAGCGGCGCGGTGGCGCAGCCGAAGGCCTCGAGGTCCTCGCGGGGCAGGTAGGTGCGGCCCTCCGCGGCGTCCTCGCGCACATCGCGGAGGATGTTGGTCAGCTGGAGGGCCAGGCCCAGGGTGTCGGCGTAGTGGGGTGCGTGCTCGGCGCCGGGTGTGCTCGGTGCGGTGCCGAAGACGCCCAGGGAGAGCCGTCCGATGGCACCGGCGACACAGCGGCAGTACTCCCGCAGCTCCTCCCAGGTCTCGTACGTCCGGCCGGTCACGTCCATCAGGACGCCGTCGATCAGCTCGTCGAGCCCGTTCAGCGGGATCGGGAAGCGGCGGGCGGCGTCGGCCAGGGCGACGGCGACCGGGTCGGTGGCGTCCTCGGGGAGCTTCCCGTCCTTCACCAGGCCGAGCAGCCGGCGGGTCTCCTCCAGCCGGTCCTTCTTGACCGCCGGGTCCAGGGTGCCGTCGCCGATGTCGTCGACGCGCCGGGAGAAGGCGTACAGGGCGGACATCGCCTGCCGCCGGTCCGGGGGCAGCAGCCGGATGCCGTAGGCGAAGTTGCGGGCCTGGTGGGCGGTGACGGCCTCGCAGTAGCGGTAGGCCGCGAAGACCTGCGGGGGCTGTGCCGCCCGGGCCGTACGTGCCACGGCCCCGCTCACCTGGCCTGTCCCAGGACCGCCGCGGTCTCGCGCAGCACACCGGCGCGGGTGGGGCGCGGGGTGCCGGCCAGTACGTCGTACCGGGCGGACCGGACGGCGCGCAGGGCCGCCCGTCCGCCGCCGGTGAATCCGGCGACGAGGAGTTTGGGCACTCCGGGAAGACTCGCCACCAGCGGGACTCCTTCGTTCAGCAGATCATGGGCACGCCGCGCCTGGTAGGCGACCAGCGCACGCACCGAGGCGTTCGCGGTGGGGGCGGCGAGGTCGGACTCGGTGACCCGGAAGCGCTCCAGGTCCTCGGCGGGCAGGTAGATCCGGTTCTGGCGGGCCAGGTCCTCGGCGACGTCCTGGAGGTGCTCGATCACCTGCAGGGCGGTGCACACGGCGTCGGAGCGGCGGACTCGTTCGGGGGTGGTGGTGCCGGTGACGGCCAGGACGATCCGGCCGACCGGATCGGCGGACAGCGCGCAGTAGCCGAGCAGTTCCTCCCACGTCCCGTACCGGTGGACCAGCTGGTCCCGCCGGTTGGCCTCGACCAGGGCGAGGAACGGGTCCGGTGTCAGCCCGCGGCGGCGCACGGTCGGCACCAGGGCGCGCAGCAGGGGGTGGCGGGGGCCCTCCGGGAAGTCCCGGTCCGCGCTCGCGCGCCCGGTCCCGGAGGGGGCATCGGTTCCGGACGCGGCGCCGGCCTCGGCGGCGCGGAAGGCGCGCCGCAGGTCGGCCTCGAAGGCGTCGAGCAGCGCGGCACGGTCGGCGGCCCGGCCGGGGTCCACGCCCAGCGCCGCGGCGTCCCGGCCGCCGGGGGCGAGATCGCCGTCGCCGATGTCGTCCACCAGCCGGACGCAGCCGTAGACGGCGGTCAGGTCCTCCCGCCAGGCACGCGGGAGGAAGCGGGGGGCGACGGGGAAGTTCTCGTGCGCGGCCTTGTCCAGGACGGCGTGTACGGCGGGTGCCCCCGCGTCCCGCGAGGTCACCACGGAACGCCCGTCCAGCCGGTCCCGGCCATCGCCGTCATCCTCTTCCGCCTCCTCAGCTCACCACGCCCGCGCCCACCGCGACCGGCACCTTGTTCCCCTGGAACGGCCGGGGCACCGCAGAAGTTCGGAGCACCGGCGGTGTCCGGGGCGCCGACGGCACCTCTCCCCCGGCATCCGTCGCCCGGAACATCCTATTTCAGCGGTTTCGGACGTACCATGAGCCGATCCGCCGACCGGGGACGGGGCCACCCGGCATGCCGTCCACCGGCACCCGGCTCAGCTTACGTCGTGCTCCGGCTCGTCCCGCGGCACGGGTCCGGTGGGCCGCCCCGGCGGGAGGTCACGCCGGGGCGGTCAGCCCGCGCAGCACCGAGGCCAGCACCCCTTCGACGACGGCGTCCCGCTGCTCCCCGGGGAGCCGGGAGAGCGGGCCGTCCAGAGTGAGCACGGCCAGACCGTGCACCGCGCTCCAGGCCGCGAACTCCGCGCCGGGGCGCCGCCCGGCGGGCATCCGGCCGGTGGCGGCGAGGGCGTCCAGCGCCTCACCGAGCAGTCCGTAGGCGCTCGCGGCCCGGGTGTCCCGGGGCCCGTCCGGGCCGAACCCTCCGGCGTCCCCTCCGGCGTCCCCTCCGGCCTCCCCCTCCACCGCTTTCCCCGTCGCTTTCCCCGCCCTTTTCCCCGTCGTCTCCTCCTCGGGCAGCGGAAGGCGGCAGAAGGCCGCGCGGAACAGGCCCGGTTCGGCGAGGGCGAAGCGGAGATAGCCCAGCCCCATGGCGCGGACGCGCTCCTCCGCCGCGGCTCCGGCGTCCCCGTCGCACCCGTCACCGCGGACCAGTTCCCCGACGACCTCCTCCATGGTGTCCGCCAGCCACCGCTGACCCCGCGCCTTGACCGCGCGCAGCAGATCGCCCTGGCCGGTGAAGTGGCGGTAGGCGGCGGTCGGGGAGACCCCCACCCGGCGGGCGGCGGCCCGCAGCACGACGGCCTCGGGGCCGCCGGCGCGGGCGAGCTCGGTCGCCGCCTCGATGAGCGCGTTGCGCAGATCGCCGTGGTGGTAGCCGCTCTTGCCGGTCCCGTCGGTTCGCATCATTCGATACTGCCTGATGTTGACGGCATTAACATCCTCTGCCACAGTCCATGTGAACGCCGTAAACATCTGCGGCGCCACACCCGAGGGGGAAAAGACCATGCTGTCCTGGATCGCCGGCCTGGTGCTGCGCCACACCCGCGCGGTACTGCTGGCCTCGCTCGTCGCCGTGCTCGCCATGGCCGCCGTCGGCCTCGGGGCGTTCGGCAAACTCCAGAGCGGCGGGTTCGAGGACCCCGACGCGCCCTCCAGCCGGGCCGCCGCCCTGATCGAGGAGCGGTTCGGCGGCGAGACCAACCTCGTGCTGCTGGTGGAGCCCCGGGAGGGGGCCCGGCTGGACTCCCCCGCCGTCGAACGGGCCGGGCGGGAGATCACCGCGGGCCTCAAGGCCGACCCGGACGTGTCCGGCGTCCTGTCACACTGGGACGCCGCCGGCTCCGCGCTCACCTCGCGCGACGGCGGCCGGGCGCTGATCCTCGCCCACGTCGAGGGGAACAGCACCGAACGCACCGACCGCGCCGGCGAAATCGCCGCGAAGGCCGAGGAGTGGGCCGGCGACCGGGGCGCCGTCACGGTGCGCGCCGGCGGTCAGGCGGCCGTCGGCCACGACATCACCTCCCAGGTCTCCGCCGACCTCGCCCTCGCCGAGGCGATCGCCGTGCCCGTCACCCTCGTCCTGCTGGTGATCGCCTTCGGCAGCGTCCTCGCCGCCCTGCTGCCGCTGGCCATCGGACTGATCGCGGTCATGGGCACCTTCGCCGAGCTCTTCGTACTCGGCAGCCTCACCGACGTGTCGGTCTTCTCGGTCAACCTCACCACCGCCCTCGGCCTCGGACTGGGCATCGACTACGGGCTGCTGCTGGTCAGCCGGTTCCGCGAACGCCTGACCGAAGGGGATCCGGTCCCCGACGCGCTGCGCACCACCGTCACCACCGCGGGCCGCACCATCGCCTTCTCCGCCGCCGTCGTCATCGCCGCGCTCGCCGCCCTGCTGCTCTTCCCGCCCTTCTTCCTGCGCTCCTTCGCCTACGCCGGGATCGGCGTGGTGACGATCGCCGCGGTCGCCGCACTGGTGGTCGTCCCCGCCCTGCTGGCCCTGCTGGGCCACCGCGTCAACAACGGCCGGCTGCCCTGGGCGAAGGCCGTACGCCGTCCCGACGCACCGGTGTGGGGCCGCCTGGCCGCGTTCGTGATGCGCCGTCCGGCCCTCACCGCGCTGCCGGTCCTCGCCGTGCTGCTGCTCGCCGCGAGCCCGCTGCTGGGCGCCTCCTTCGGCAACCCGGACGAGCGGGTGCTGCCGCGGGACGCGGACAGCCGCCGGGTGGCCGCCGCCGTGGACGAGCACTTCGAGGGCGACGACGCCTCCGCCGTCCAGATCGTCACCACCGGGCCGGTGGACACCGCCGGGCTCGGCGCGTACGCCACCGCCCTCTCCCGGCTCGACGGCGTCACCCGCGTCCAGGCCGCCTCCGGCACCTACCGCGCGGGCGAGGCCGCCCCGCCCGGCCCGGCGAACGCGGCGCTCGGCCGTGCCGACGCCCAGCGGCTCACGGTCACCACCGAGCCGGAGTCCGGTTCGAGCGCCGCCCAGGACCTGGTGGGCGCCGTTCGCGCGGTGCCCGCACCGGACGGCGTGGAGGCCCTGGTCGGCGGCCCGGACGCCCGGCTGGTGGACACCAGGGCCGCCATCGGCGACCGGCTGCCGGCCGCGGTCGCCTGGGTCGCCGTGACCACCTTCGTCCTGCTGTTCCTGTTCACCGGGAGCCTCGTCCAGCCGCTGCGCGCGCTGCTGCTCAACGCCGTCAGCCTGACGGCGGCGATCGGCGCGATGGTCTGGATCTTCCAGGACGGGCACCTGTCCTCGGTGCTGGGCTTCACGCCGATGCCCATGAACACCTCGATGACCGTGCTGCTGTTCTGTGTCGTCTTCGGGCTGTCGATGGACTACGAGGTCTTCGTCACCAGCCGGATCAAGGAACTGCGCGACGCGGGCGAGGACAACGCCACCGCCGTCACCCGCGGACTGTCCCGGACCGGACGGATCGTGACCATGGCCGCGGGTCTGCTGGCGGTCAGCTTCTTCGCCTTCGCCACCAGCGAGGTCAGCTTCATCCAGATGTTCGGCCTCGGCAGCGGGCTGGCCATCCTGATCGACGCGGTGGCGGTGCGCGGGGTGCTGGTCCCGGCCGCGATGCGGCTGCTGGGCCGCGGCGCCTGGTACGCGCCGGAGGCACTGCGCCGGCTGCACCGCCGGGTGGGGCTGACCGAGGGACCGGCCGCCGCCCGGCCGGACTCCCCCGCTCTGCCGGGCACCCCGCCCCCGGCCGGGCCGGAGCGCGAGACCGCCGGGGTCTGACCCCGGGCCTCCTCCGGGGAACAGACCCGTGGCGTCCCCGGTACGGGGGTCCGGAGCCGCCGCGGGCCGGGCCCGGAGGGCGGCCGGGGAGGCCTGGGCGCCCCAAAGGACGGCCCGGCCCCCGCACCCTTGAGGGTGCGGGGGCCGGGCCGTACGGCCGTACAGCCGGATGCGTGGCAGGCGGGCAGCCGGAGCGGCGTACCGCCTGCCCCGCTCGCCCTACTTGCCGGTGAACTCCTCGTACGCCTTGAGCACCTCTTCGGTCGGGCCGTCCATGCGCAGCTCGCCGCGCTCCAGCCACAGCACCCGGTTGCAGGTGTCCCGGATCGACTTGTTGCTGTGACTGACCAGGAAGACCGTTCCGGCCTCCTTGCGCAGCTCCCGGATGCGCGCCTCGGAGCGCTTGCGGAACTTCCCGTCACCCGTGGCCAGCGCCTCGTCGATCATCAGCACGTCGTGGTCCTTGGCGGCGGCGATGGAGAACCGCAGCCGGGCCGCCATGCCCGAGGAGTAGGTGCGCATCGGCAGGCTGATGAAGTCGCCCTTCTCGTTGATCCCGGAGAAGTCGACGATGTCCTGGTAGCGCTCGCGGACCTGGGCCAGCGACATGCCCATCGCCAGTCCGCCCAGCATCACGTTGCGCTCCCCGGTCAGGTCGTTCATCAGGGCGGCGTTGACGCCCAGCAGGGAGGGCTGGCCGTCGGTGTAGACCCGGCCGCTCTCCACGGGCAGCAGGCCCGCGATGGTCCGCAGCAGCGTCGACTTGCCCGAGCCGTTGGAGCCGATCAGCCCGATGGCCTCGCCGCGGTAGGCGGTGAAGCTCACACCCTTCACGGCGTGCACCTCGCGCACCCGCCCGCTCGGCTTGCGCCGGATGATCCGGTTGAGGGCGGCGGTGGCGCTGCCCCTGCCGCGGGTGCCTCCCCCGTAGACGCGGTAGACGACGTGCACGTCGTCGGCGATCACGGTCGGCCGCCGCTCGGCGGCGGCCGCCGCACCGGCGCTGTCCTGCCCGGACTCGACGGCAGCGCTCTTCTCAGCCACGGCCATATCGTTCCTCAGCCTTCCAGAAGTAAACGAACCCGCCGATTCCGATCAGCAGGGCCCAGCCGACGCCCAGCAGCCAGACGTGTCCGGGCAGGCTCTGGTGGTGCGGCCCGTCGATCAGCGCGTAGCGCACCAGCTCCATGTAGACGGCCGCCGGGTTGGCCTCCAGCACGGTGGCCACCCAGGACGGCAGGTCCGTCTGCTCCAGCATGTAGCCCAGCGGGAACATCACCCCGGAGGCGTACATCCAGGTGCGCAGCACGAACGGCATCAGCTGGGCCAGGTCCGGGGTCCTGCTGCCCAGCCGGGCCATGATCATCGCCAGTCCGGTGTTGAACAGGAACTGGAGCACCAGGGCCGGGGCCACCAGCAGCCACAGCGGACCGGGGTAGTGCCCCAGGGCCACCAGGATGACGACCAGGACGATCATCGAGTACAGCAGTTGCTGGAGCTGCTGCAGGGAGAAGGAGATCGGCAGCGAGGCCCGGGGGAAGTGCAGGGCCCGCACCAGGCCCAGGTTCCCGGATATGGCGCGGACCCCGGACATCACCGAGGTCTGGGTGAACGTGAAGATGAACACCC
Source organism: Streptomyces carminius (assembly GCF_002794255.1). Taxonomy (GTDB): domain Bacteria; phylum Actinomycetota; class Actinomycetes; order Streptomycetales; family Streptomycetaceae; genus Streptomyces; species Streptomyces carminius. The sequence goes on along the minus strand of NZ_PGGW01000011.1, from coordinate 78,445 downwards.
CGGTCACCAGGAACGGGATGTACTCCTCGTTCTCCATCCCGCCGCGCCCGCCGAGCAGCTCGCCGAAGATGAAGTAGTAGACGGCCGCGTTCAGCAGGGGGGTGAGGACCTGCCAGATCTGGCCGAGCCTTGCCTGGCCGTACTGGGCGTGCAGCTTGGCCCGGGAGAAGGAGAGGATGAAGTGCCGCCGCGCCCAGAGCTGCCGGACGTACTGCACCAGGGAGGGCCGCGCCCCGCTGGCCGACAGGCCGTACTTGGCGGCGAGTTCGGCCGGGGAAAGACCGTCGTCGGGGTGGCGCGGGGGTCCGCTCGTCGCGATCGCACCGTCGTGCGTTGTCTCGCTCACGTTGAAACTTTCGTCCTCACAGTGCACAGCCGGGATGGGACAAGCAGGGGACCCGTCACCGGGTCCGATGCTCTCAGACAAAGCTTGTCAGACGACAGGCGGCCGACCCAGCCGGGTCAGGCGCCACACCGTACGCCACTTCATGGGGCGTCGGGGGCCGCACGGGGTGGTCCAGCCCTCGCGGAAGCCGCCCAGCCAGGCGCGGAGCGCCGGACGGGAGGGACGCCGGGCCAGCGTCAGCAGCAGCCAGATCCCCAGATAGAGCGGAATCAGCGGCAGCGGCAGGTTCCGCCGCGCCAGCCAGACGCGGTTGCGGGCCACCATCCGGTGGTAGACCGCGTGCCGGCTGGGGAGGGTGGTGGGGTGGTGGAGCACCAGGTCGGCGCGGTAGTCGATCATCCACCCCGCGTCCAGCGCCCGCCAGGCCAGGTCGGTCTCCTCGTGGGCGTAGAAGAACTCGTCCGGCAGTCCGCCGACCTGCTGGAATACCTTGGTGCGCACCGCGTTGGCGCCGCCCAGGAAGGTCGTCACGCGCGAGGAGCGCATCGGGTCCGAGGCCCGCAGCCGCGGTACGTGGCGGCGCTGGGTGACGCCGGTGTCCGGGTCGGCGATGCGGAAGCTGATGATGCCCAGTCCGGGGTCGGCGGCGAACGCCTGCCGGACCAGCTCGGCGGTGTCGTTGTTCGGCAGCAGCCCGTCGTCGTCGAGGAAGAGCAGGACGTCCACCTCGCTGCCGCCCGGCCCGAACGCCTCGATGCCGACGTTGCGGCCACCGGGGATGCCGAGGTTCTCCGGCAGCTCCACCGTCCGCACCCCGTCGGGCAGCTCGGGCAGCGGGGCGCCGTTGCCGACGACCACGACCCGTACCGGGGCGCCGTCCTGCTTGGCGACCGAGTCGAGCAGGGCACGCAGCTCCTCGGGGCGGTTGCCCATCGTCAGGACGACCGCGCCCACGGTCAGGTGTCCGCCGCCGGGCGCGCTCCCGGTCCCCTCGGGGTCTCTCACGTCACTCACCGTTCCCACGCCCCCACCGGCCGCCGGGTCACCGCAGCCTGCTCGACGCCAGGATGGACACCAGGTGCAGCAGGGTCTGCAGCACCGCGACGCCCGCCAGTACCGCGACGCCGAGCCGGGTGAAGAACAGGTCGCCGCGCGCCGTGTCGGCCACCGCCACCAGCAGGATGAACAAGGACGCCTCGACGCCGCCGACCAGCCGGTGGAACTTCAGCGCCGCCGCGGCCCGGCGGGCCAGCGCCAGCCCCGAGGAGCGGGGCACCGCGGCCTCGTCCTTGACCGCGGGCAGTCCGCTGCGGGCCCGGGCCACGTCCACCAGGTCGGTCTCGGCCTTGATCAGGATGGCGCCCAGCGCCGCCACCGTCCCCAGGAAGGCCCACATCCAGTTCGTGGCGCCCTCGGTGCGGAACACGTCCGCGGCCCGGACGCCGAAGCCGACCAGCAGGGCGGCCTCGGCCAGGTAGTGGCCCACCCGGTCGAGGTAGACACCGGTGATGGAGGTCTGCTTCCGCCAGCGGGCGACCTCGCCGTCCACGCAGTCCAGCAGCAGGTAGAGCTGGATCAGGAGGGCGGCCAGCAGCGCCCCGGCCAGGCCCGGCACCAGCAGTACGGCCCCGGCGGCCAGCCCGGCGACCACCATGAGATGGGTGAGCTGGTTGGGGGTTATGGAGGTGTTCACCAGGTGCCGGGTCCAGCGCAGCGAGATCTCCCGCATGTACAGGCGCCCGGCCCAGTGCTCGCCACTGCGCCGGTCCTTCACTCCCACCGGATGGACGACCGGCCGGAGTTCAGCCACAGACGGCTTTGACAGATTTGACATAGTCGGCGTACGCGTCCCTGATCTGGTCGGTGGACAGGTCCAGGTGCTCGATGATCGTGTAGCGCCCGGGCCGGGTCTGCGGCGCGTACTCCACCACCTTCACGAACTCCTCGTCGCTGAAGCCGATCTCGCCGGGCAGCACGGGCAGTCCGTGCCGCCGCAGCGCCTCGGTCATCAGGGCGGACTGCTCCTCCGCCCCACGCAGGTGCATGGCGAAGGCGGCCCCGAGCCCGCACTGCTCGCCATGGGCGGCGGCGCGCCGGGGGTGGAGCAGGTCGAAGGCGTGGTTGATCTCGTGGCAGGCGCCCGAGGCCGGACGGCTGTCGCCGGCCACGGACATGGAGATGCCGGTCAGCACCAGCCCCTCGGCCAGCACGGTGAGGAACTCGTCGTCACCGCAGCCGCCCGGGTGGCGCAGCACGGCCTCGCCGGACTGGCGGGCCATGGCGGCGGCCAGGCCGTCGATCCGTTCGCCGGTCACCCGGTGGGACAGCTCCCAGTCGGCGACGGCGGAGATGTTGGAGATGACGTCCCCGATGCCGGAGCGGACGAAGCGGATCGGGGCCTCGCGGATGACGTCGAGGTCGATGACGATCGCGATGGGGTTCGGTACCCCGTACGAGCCGCGGCCGGCGTCGTTGTCGAGAGTGGCGACCGGGGAGCACAGGCCGTCGTGGCTGAGGTTGGTGGCCACGGCCACTGTCGGCAGCCCGATGCGGGCGGCGGCGAACTTGGCACAGTCGATGATCTTGCCGCCGCCCATGCCGACGACCGCGTCGTAATGGCCGGACTTCATGGCGTCCGCGAGCCTGATCGCGTCATCGAGGGTGCCGCCGCCGACCTCGTACCAGTCGGCGCCGGGCAGCATGGGGAGCAGCCGCTCGCGCAGGCCGACTCCCGAGCCGCTGCTGATGGCGATGGCCAGCTTGCCGGCGGAGGAGATCCGCTGATCGGCCAGGAGATCCGCCAGGCCGTCCAGTGCACCGGGACGGATGTCGACGACGGCCGGCGAGGGAATGAGGCGAGTCAGTACCGGCACACGATCTCCCGGGCCTTCTCCAGGTCGTCGTGGTTGTCGATCTCGACCCAGCTCACCTCGCCGATCGGGGCGGTGTCGACGGTGTGACCGCGGTCCACCAGCTCCTGGTAGCCGTCCTCGTAGTACAGCTGCGGGTCGCGCTCGTAGGTGGCCCGCAGCGCGTCGGCCAGGTCGTGGGCGGCCTCGCCCTCGATGAGGGTCACCCCGATGTACTCGCCGGTGGCCTCGGCCGGATCCATCAGCTTGGTGATCCTGCGCACGCCCCGGCCGGGCTCGGTGACGACCTTCATCTCCTCGTCGGCGAGCTTCTTGACGGTGTCCAGGGCGAGGATGATCCGCTGCCCCCGGCCGCGGGCCCCCAGCAGGGTCTCCTCGACCGAGACCGGGTGCACGGTGTCGCCGTTGGCCAGGATCACGCCCTCCCGGATCACGTCCCGGGCACACCACAGGGAGTAGGCGTTGTTCCACTCCTCCGCCTTGTCGTTCTCCACCAGGTGGAGGGTGAGGCCGTACGCGCGCTCCAGGGCGGCCTTCCGCTCGTACACGGCCTCCTTGCGGTATCCCACGACCACGGCGGCCTCGGTCAGCCCGACCTCGCGGAAGTTGGCCAGGGTCAGGTCGAGCACGGTCGTGGTGCCCTCACCCGCGGGGTCCACCGGCACCAGGGCCTTGGGCAGGGTGTCGGTGTAGGGGCGCAGACGCCGCCCGGCGCCTGCTGCCAGTACGAGGCCGATCATGTGGGTTCTCCTGTTTCGTCGTGTACTGCCGGTGCCCGTGAGGACATCCAGAAGCGGATGCTCTCGGCCAGCACCGTGAGCGCCAGAGCGCCGGCCAGGACTGTGAGTGCGGCCGGGAAACCGCGGCCCTGCGGCCACAGGGCGGCGGCGGCCGTGACCAGCAGCACGCGCCCCTCGTGTCCGCCGGCCGCCCGCACCAGCCAGTGCGGAGGGGCGCCGGTGCCTCCGCGGATGCGGTACACCGTGTCGTAGTGATGGTAGGCGACCGCCGCCACCAGCCCGAACGCAACAGGCAGGGCGGCGGGCGACTCCGCGCGGGCGGCCAGCACCAGGACGGTGGTGTACTCCGCGGCCCGCAGGAAGGGCGGCACCAGCCAGTCCAGCGCGCCCTTCAGCGGCCGGGCGACGGCGATGCCGGACAGCACGGCGTACCCGAGCGCGGCGGCCGGGGGCCAGGGGGAGCCGGACGGTGTCCACAGCGCGGTGGCCACCAGGGCGGCCGAGCCGAGCAGGGCGAGCGCCGGGGCGGCCGGGCGCGGCAGCCGTACCCCGCGGAAGGCGGCGGCCACCGCCTCGGCGAGCGGGCCGGAGTCGGCGAGGTCGGCCAGCGCAGCCGCGGCGCGGTCGGTGCGCGCCGCCTTCCGGGTGAGCGAGCGCAGCACCCGTCCGGCGGTGGTGTAGCAGGCGGCGAACGCGCAGCCGATCAGCAGCACGGTGAGGGTGGTGCGGGGGGTGGTGAGCGCGGTGAGGACCGCGATCAGCGCCCAGCGCTCACCGATCGGCAGGACGATCATGCGGCGGACCCACACCGTCCAGCCGACGCTGTCCAGCCGTCCGGACAGCGCGGCGGTGGGGCTGGTGTTGGCCGCCGCTTCCCCTTCGTGTTCGTAGTGATTGGCCTCGTTGAAGGCGAAGTCCACCACGTGCCGGCAGGTCTGGAGCACCATCGCGCCCAACGCCAGCGCCCATACGTCATCGCCGCCGCGGGCCGCGCCGAGCGCCAGGCCCGCGTAGTAGGCGTACTCCTTGGCCCGGTCGAAGGTGGCGTCCAGCCAGGCGCCGAGCGTGGAGTAGCGGAGGGAGTAGCGGGCGAGCTGGCCGTCGGCGCAGTCCAGGACGAACGAGGCGATCAGCAGCACCCCGGCGGCGACGAAGCCGCCCCGGGTGCCGGTGGCCGCGCAGGCCGCCGCGACCAGCGCGGTCAGCAGCGAGGCGGTGGTCACCTGGTTGGGGGTCAGGCCGCGCCGGGCGCACCAGCGGGCCAGATGGCGGGAGTAGGGGCTGATGAAGAAGGTCGTGAAGAAGCCGTCCCGGGACTTCACTGCCGAGCGCAGCCGCACGTCCTCCTCGTCGGTCTCCGCCACGGCGCGCAGCGCCTCGGTACGGGCCGCCTCGCCGGCGGGCACGGCGGCGACGAGCACGCCCAGCTCGGGCCGGTGCACCGCCGGTGCGTCCGGGTCCTCCGCCAGCGCGGCGGCCACCCGGTCGGGCAGGCCGGAGGAGGCGGCCGGGCCGCCCCCTGGGTCCGTACCGCCCTGGCCGGCGGGCACCGCGGCGCCGCTGACCGCGCCGGCCGCGGCCGGCACCGCCCGGGCCAGCGCGGCGCGGGCGGCGGGCTGGGCGGTGAGGGCGCCGGGGACGGCGGCGGCGGGGAAGCGCGGGTCGGTCAGGGCCAGCCGCAGGCTGTGGAGATGGCCGACGAAGCGGGGGTCGACGAGGGCGACGCGCTCCCCGGCGGGGACGGCGGCCAGCACCTCGCCCACCTCGGCGGCGTCGGCCGCCACCCGTACGTCGAAGCCCAGCGACCGCAGATCGCTCTCCAGGGGAGCCCCCGCGACCGGCGGGCCGGTGAGAATGGCGGTCGACAAGAACGAACTCACTCCTCGGAAGCCGTGCTGTCCGCGGCGCGCGGTCCACAGGGGCGGCATCCGGGCAGCGGTCACCGTGCGGCCTCACCCGATCGGGCGGGCGGCACGTGGCCAGAGGTTATCGGATCGGCGGGAGGGACCGTTCACCACACGTTCACCCGGGAGCAGGGGCGGCGCTCCCGGTGGCCCCGGTAGGGCATTCCCGGGGGCGGCGGTCGCCGTCCGCCCGGCGGGCCCTAGGCTGCCGCCATGACATGGCTGGTCACAGGAGGAGCCGGGTACATCGGCGCGCATGTGGTGCGGGCCCTGCCGGCGGCCGGGGAGCGGGTCGTCGTGCTCGACGACCTCTCGGCCGGGCTGCCGGAGCGGCTGCCGCCCGGGACGCCCCTGGAGCGCGGCACGGTCGCGGACCGCGCGCTGCTGGACAGGGTGATCGCCGGCCACGGCGTCACCGGTGTGGTGCATCTGGCGGCGCGCAAGCGGGTGGACGAGTCCATGGCGGAGCCGCTGCTGTACTACCGGGAGAACGTGACGGGCCTGCGGGTACTGCTGGAGGCGGTGGTCGGGGCGGGCGTGCGGCGCTTCGTGTTCTCCTCCTCGGCCGCCGTCTACGGCATGCCGGAGGCGGACCTGGTCACGGAGGACACCCCGTGCGTGCCGCTGAACCCGTACGGCGAGACCAAGCTCGCGGGCGAGTGGCTGGTGCGCGCCGCGGGACGGGCGCACGGGCTGTCCACCGCCTGTCTGCGCTACTTCAACGTGGCGGGGGCGGCGCGCCCGGAGCTGGCCGACACCGGGGTGTCCAACGTCGTCCCGATGTTCTTCGACGCCCTCACCCGCGGGGCGGCCCCGCGGATCTTCGGCGACGACTACCCCACGCCCGACGGCACCTGTGTCCGGGACTACATCCATGTGGAGGACCTGGCCGAGGCGCACCTGGCCGCCGCCCGCCGGCTGGCGGAGCGGTCCGCGGCGGGACCGGCCGGAACGGACCTGACCGTGAACGTCGGCACCGGCCGGGGCGTGTCGGTGCGGGAGCTGGCCGACCTGGTCGCCGAGATCACCGGCATCCGCGAGCCCGCCCCGCTGGTGGTGCCCCGCCGGCCGGGTGATCCGGCCCGGGTGGTCGCCTCGGCCGAGCGGATCGGCCGGGAGCTGGGCTGGTCCCCCCGCCACGGGGTACCCGAGATGGTGGCCTCGGCCTGGGAGGGCTGGGGTGCACGGCGGTCCGCCCCGAGCTGACACCCGGCGGTCGCGCCCCGCGATCTCTGGGAGAAGTCCCAGGTCACGGGGATGACAACGGTGTTCAGTGCCGCGTTGCCCCATACCCCCCTCCCGTAGTTCACTGAGGTCGTCCGACCGATCGGCGCGACTTTGCGGAGGCACCACTCATGGGCGCAGGGCACCACCACGGCGGGCCGGTGACGGCGGGCGCCGCGCACCGGGGGCGGCTGCTCGCCGCGCTGGGCATCGCGGTCGTCCTGCTGGTCGCCGAGCTGGTGGGTGCGGCGCTGACCGGTTCGCTGGCGCTGCTGGCGGACGCCGGCCATGTCGCGACCGACGCGGTCGGCATCGGGATGGCGCTGCTGGCGGTCCGGATCGCCAACCGGCCCGGCAGCGAGCGCCGCACCTTCGGCCTCGCGCGGGCCGAGATCCTCGCCGCGCTGCTCAACTGCCTGCTGCTGCTCGGGGTCGGCGGCTACATCCTGCTGGAGGCCGTCGAGCGGCTGCGGCACCCGGCGGAGGTGCCCGGCGGGACGACGGTCCTCTTCGGCGTGATCGGCCTGGCCCTCAACGGGGTGTCCCTGGCGCTGCTGATGCGCGGGCAGCGCGAGAGCCTCAATGTGCGCGGCGCCTTCCTGGAGGTGGCGGCGGACGCCCTCGGCTCCCTCGCCGTGATCATCGCGGCGCTGGTGATCGTGGTGACCGGCTGGCAGCGGGCCGACCCGCTGGCCTCACTGCTGATCGCGGTGCTGATCGTGCCGCGCACGGTGAAGCTGGCGCGCGAGGCGCTGGAGGTGCTGCTGGAGGCGGCGCCCCGGAACGTGGACGTGGCCCGGGTGCGGAAGCACATCCTGGCCGTGCCCGGCGTGGAGGGCCTGCACGACCTGCACGTGTGGACCATCACCTCCGGTATGCCGGTGCTCTCCGCGCATGTGGTGGTCGACCGGGGGACGCTGGAGTCCGGGGGCCACGACAGGGTCCTGCACGACCTGCGGAACTGCCTGGGCCGGCACTTCGACGTCGAACACTGCACCTTCCAGCTCGAACCGCGCGGGCACGCGGAGCACGAGGGGCGGGTGTGCCACTGAACGAACCCGGTGCGCGGCACCGGGTTCTCGGCGTTCCCGGCGTTCCCGGTGCCCCCGCGTATGTCCGGCGCGCGGCACCGGATGGTGTGCGGCACACTGGTACGGACGGTCGGACCACCGGGCGAACCACTGTTCCGGCACATCCTGACGAAAGGCGGACATGCCGCACAGCACAGCTGACCCGATCATGCTCGAACTGGTCGACGAGGAGGGCACGACCGTCGGTACCGCGGAGAAACTCTCCGCCCATCTGGCCCCGGGCCGGCTGCACCGGGCGTTCTCCGTCTTCCTCTTCGACGAGATGGGCCGGCTGCTGCTCCAGCGCAGGGCACTGGGGAAGTACCACTCCCCCGGCGTGTGGTCCAACACCTGCTGCGGCCACCCCTACCCCGGCGAGGCGCCCTTCGCCGCCGCCGTGCGCCGGGTGGGCGAGGAGCTGGGGGTGGCGCCCGCGCTGCTGCGGGAGGCGGGCACGGTGCGCTACAACCACCCGGACCCGGCCTCGGGGCTGGTGGAGCAGGAGTACAACCACCTCTTCGCGGGGCTGGTCCGCGAGTCGCCGCGGCCGGATCCGGACGAGATCGCCGAGACGGCCTTCGTGACTCCCGAGGAGCTGCTCAAGCGGCACGCGGTGGAGCCGTTCTCGGCCTGGTTCATGACGGTGCTGGACGCGGCGCGCCCCGGCATCCGCGAGGTGGCCGGGACGTCAGCGGGCTGGTGACGGCCCGGCCTGCGGCGGCAGCGGCAGGGCGGCCCACACCACCTTGCCGCCGGACGCGGTCCGCTCGACCCCGCAGCTCCCGCCCGCCTCGGCGGTGACGGCCCTGACCAGCAGCAGCCCGCGCCCACCGGTGTGCTCGTGCGCCGGGTCGGCGGCCAGGGCCGCGGGCCGGTAGGGATGGCCGTCCTCGACCCCGACCCGCACCCGGCCCGCGCCGACACGGATCTCCACACCCACCTCCGGGGAGAGCAGCGCCGCGTGCCGCACGGCGTTGGTGACCAGTTCGGACAGGACCAGCAGCAGGGCGTGCAGCAGCTCCCCGTGGACCGGGACGCCCGCGCGGCCGATGATGTCCCGCACCGTGTGCCGCGCCCGGGGGACGGAGGAGTCCTGGACGGGGGCGGTGAACCGCCAGGTCCCCTCGTACGGCCGCGACCGTACGGTCCCGCTCCCCGGCACGGCCGTGCCCGCCGTGCCCGCCGTGCCCGCCGCAGCCGCAGCCGCAGCCGTGCCCGCGTCGGCGGAGGTGCCCCCGCATGTCCCCATCTGCCGTACCCCGCTCTCGACCGTGTCGCCTCGGTTGTGTTCCCGGCTGCGCAACGGCGTTCTCCCGCCGTACCCGGGCGGCCCGGTGCCGGGCCGCTGCTTCCGTCGAGTGTTCGCCGGTGGAAGGGGGCTTCCGGGAGGGTGACCGCAAGTCGGCACTTATCGATGGCAAATGACAGATGCTTTTACACAGCGCTCGCGCGTGCGACTGTTCCTGCGCGCCCGGCCGGGGGCGCCCCCTTCCGTCCGCCCACGCTCCCCCGCCCCGCGCCCTCTCCGCGCCCGCCCCGGCATCGGCCGCCGGGGCGGTTACCATCCGGTACATGTCCCGGCACACCCAGCCGCCGGTCTACCGGCCGGCCCTGCTCACCGACGTCACCGACGGGGTCGCCACCCTCACCGTCCACAACCCGGCCAAACGCAACGCCATGACCCCGCAGATGTGGCGCGAGGTGCCCGCCGCGCTGGAGCGGCTCGCCGCCGACCCCGCGGTACGGGTGCTCGTCCTCACCGGCTGGGGCGAGACCTTCTGCGCGGGCGCCGACATCGGTGCCCTGCGCGACGGCGGCGAGGAGTCGCGCGGGCTGGCGGTGACCGCCGAGGAGGCGCTGGCCGCCTTCCCCCTGCCCACCCTGGCCGCCGTGCGCGGGCACTGCGTGGGCGGCGGCTGCCAGCTCGCCGCCGCCTGCGATCTGCGCTTCGCCGCCGAGGGGACCCTCTTCGGCGTCACCCCGGCGAAGCTCGGCATCGTCTACGCGGCCTCCTCCACCCGGCGGCTGGTCTCCCTGGTGGGCCCGGCCACCACCAAGTACCTGCTGTTCTCCGGCGAGCTGATCGACGCCGGGCGCGCCCTGCGCACCGGGCTGGTCGACGAGGTGCACCCGGCCGGCGAGCTGGACGCCCGGGTGCGCCGGTTCGCCCGGCTGCTGGCCTCCCGGTCGCTGCTGACCCAGGCCGCGGCCAAGGAGTTCGCCGACGGCGCCGCGGACGGCGCGCCGGCCCCGGAGCGGGTCGCGTACTGGGAGCGCCGGGCACGGGAGAGCGGCGAGGCGGCCGAGGGGGTCGCCGCCTTCCTCCAGCGGCGGGACCCGGTCTTCACCTGGCGCATTACCAGCCGGTAGCGTTCCGGGCATGACCACCTCGTCGCTCCCCGCACGTGCCGGACGGCGCTGCCACGCCGTCCTCAACCCCCTGCACTCGGCGCTCTACTTCGCCCCCGACCTGGCCCGGGAACTGGCCCCGTACGGCATCGAGGACCCCACCGCGGTCTATCTGGCCGGCCGGGCCGCACCGCTGGGCCGGGTCGGACCGGGGGTCGTCACCGCGGTCTTCCACAGCTTCCACCACGACCTCGTCGCCCGCCATCTGCCGGCCGTCTGGGAGTCGGCGGCCCCCGGCGCCGTGATCGCCGCGCGGCTGCGCGCCGCCGACTCGATGCTGCGGCGGCTGCTGGGCGAGGAGGCCGTGGAGTCCGGGGAGATGACCGAGGCGGCCCGGCTGGCGCTGCGCGCCGCCGAGGGGTGCGTACGGCCGGGCCGTCCGCTGTACGCCGCGCACGCCGACCTCCCGGTGCCCGAGGCGCCGCACCTGGCCCTGTGGCACGCGGCCACGCTGCTGCGCGAGCACCGCGGCGACGGCCATCTGGCCGTCCTCCAGCACGCCGGGCTGGACCCGGTGGAGGCCCTGGTCAGCCACACCGCCAGCGGCCACGGCATGAGCCCGAAGTGGGTGCTGGCCACCCGCGGCTGGCACCGCGGCGACTGGGACGCGGCCCGGGACCGGCTGCGCGGGCGCGGGCTGCTGGACGCCACGGGCGAGCCGACCGAGGCCGGCACCGCCCTGCGCAAGGAGTTGGAGGCGGAGACCGACCGGCTCGACGCCGCGCCGTACGAGCACCTCGGCGCGGCGGGCACCGCGCGGCTGACCGAACTGTGCGGCGCCTTCACCACGGCGGCCGTCGGCGCGGGCGCCTTCCCCCCGGACGTCTTCGGCAGGGGCTGACCCGCCCCGGGCCGCGCCGGGCCGCCTCCCGGAGCGGCCCGGCACCAATCCCCGCGAAACCGGGGAGGTTTGTCCGGCGCGGCAGCGGCCATCCGTTATGCATGTTCCGAGCAATAGCAGACGCACTCCGTACCGTGGGCGGCGCCATCGCGACCGTGGTGACCCTGCCCTTCCGACTCCTCGCCCGCCTCTTCGGCGGAGCGTCCCACGCCGGTCGCCGCGTCTGACCGTCCGCCCGTCGGTGCCGCCTGCCACAATGCGGGCTACCAGGGGGAGCACCCAGCACCGAGAAGGCGGAACGGATCGTGACACAGTCCATCGGAGAGATGCCCGTCGAGAACGGGGCGCCGCCCGCGGCGTCCGTCGAGGGCAGGATCGCCGAGGAACTCGGCGTACCGGAACGGCAGATCAGAGCCGCCGTCGACCTGCTCGACGGCGGCTCCACCGTGCCGTTCGTCGCGCGCTACCGCAAGGAGGCCACCGGCGGCCTCGACGACGCGCAGCTGCGCACCCTCGAGGAGCGGCTGCGCTATCTGCGGGAGCTGGAGGAGCGGCGCGCCGCGATCCTGGAGTCCGTACGCGCCCAGGGGAAGCTCGACGACGAGCTGGCGGCCCGTATCCGCGCCGCCGACTCCAAGGCGCGGCTGGAGGACATCTACCTCCCCTACAAGCCCAAGCGGCGCACCAAGGCGCAGATCGCCCGCGAGGCGGGTCTGGAGCCGCTGGCCGACGGGCTGCTGGACGACCCCGCCGTGGAGCCGTCCGCCGCCGCGGCCGCGTTCGTCGACCCCGGCAAGGGCGTGGCGGACACCGCCGCCGCGCTGGAGGGCGCGCGGGCGATCCTCACCGAGCGCTTCGGTGAGGACGCCGACCTCCTCGGCGAGCTGCGCGAGCGGATGTGGCGGCGCGGCCGGCTGGTCTCGAGGGTGCGGGAGGGCAAGGAGGAGCAGGGCGCCAAGTTCGCCGACTACTTCGACTTCGCCGAGCCCTTCGAGCGGCTTCCCTCGCACCGGGTGCTGGCACTGCTGCGGGGCGAGAAGGAGGACGTCCTCGACCTCACCCTGGACCCGGAGCCGGCGGACGCCGCCGAGGGCGCCTCCTCCCCGGGAACGGCCGTCCCGTCCGAGTACGAGCGCGCCGTCGCCCACCGGTTCGGTATCCGGGACCGGGGTCGTCCCGCCGACAAGTGGCTGGCCGACACCGTCCGCTGGGCCTGGCGCACCCGCATCCTGGTCCATCTCGGCATCGACCTGCGGCTGCGGCTGCGCACCGCCGCCGAGGACGACGCGGTCGCGGTGTTCGCCGCCAACCTGCGCGACCTGCTGCTGGCCGCCCCGGCCGGCACCCGCGCCACCATGGGCCTGGACCCGGGCTACCGCACCGGTGTGAAGGTCGCCGTCGTCGACGCCACCGGCAAGGTCGCCGCCACCGCCACGATCTACCCGCACGTCCCGCAGAACCGCTGGAAGGAGGCGCTGGCGACCCTGGCGCGGCTGGCGAAGGAGCACCGCGTCGAGCTGATCGCCATCGGCAACGGCACCGCTTCCCGGGAGACGGACAGGCTGGCGGCCGAGCTGTGCGAGGCGCACCCGGAGCTGAAGCTGACCAAGGTGCTGGTCTCCGAGGCGGGCGCCTCGGTGTACTCCGCATCGGCCTTCGCCTCCCGTGAACTGCCGGAGCTGGACGTCTCGCTGCGCGGCGCGGTCTCCATCGCCCGGCGCCTGCAGGACCCGCTGGCCGAGCTGGTCAAGATCGACCCCAAGTCGATCGGGGTCGGCCAGTACCAGCACGACGTGTCCGAGGTGAAGCTGTCCCGTTCGCTGGACGCGGTCGTCGAGGACTGCGTCAACGGTGTCGGTGTGGACGTCAACACCGCCTCGGCGCCGCTGCTGTCGAGGGTGTCGGGCATCGGCGCGGGCCTCGCGGAGAACATCGTCGCCCACCGCGACGCCAACGGCCCCTTCCGCAGCCGCAAGGCCCTCAAGGACGTCCCCCGGCTGGGCCCCAAGGCGTACGAGCAGTGCGCGGGCTTCCTGCGCATCCGCGGCGGCGACGACCCGCTGGACGCCTCGTCCGTCCACCCCGAGGCGTACCCGGTGGTACGCCGGATGGTGAAGACCACCGGCGAGGACGTCGCCGCCCTCATCGGCAACACGAAGGTGCTGCGCAGCCTGCGGCCCCAGGAGTTCGTGGACGACACCTTCGGTCTGCCGACGGTCACCGACATCCTGAAGGAGCTGGAGAAGCCCGGCCGCGACCCGCGCCCGGCCTTCCGCACCGCCACCTTCAAGGAGGGTGTGGAGAAGATCGGCGACCTGGCCCCGGGGATGGTCCTGGAGGGCGTGGTGACCAACGTCGCCGCGTTTGGCGCCTTCGTGGACGTCGGCGTCCACCAGGACGGGCTGGTCCATGTCTCGGCGATGTCGCGGTCCTTCGTGAAGGACCCGCGCGAGGTGGCCAAGCCGGGCGACATCGTGAAGGTCAAGGTCCTGGACGTGGACGTGCCGCGCAAACGGATCTCGCTGACGATGCGGCTGGACGACGAGGCGGCCCCGGGCGGCGGGGGCGGACGCGACGGCGGCCGTTCCGGGCGCGGGCAGCGCGGCGGACAGAGCGGACAGCAGGGCGGACAGCGGTCCGGCGCTCCACGCCAGCGCCAGGGTGAGCGCCAGGGCGGGCAGCGCCGCGACAGCCGCGGCACGGCCCCGGCCCCGGCCAACAGCGAGATGGCGGAGGCGCTGCGCCGCGCGGGCCTGGCCTGACGTCCTCCGGCGTACGGGGCGGGGGCGGGGCGTCGTCCCCGCCCCCGCCTGAGACGGCCCGGCACCCGCGATCCCGGCGTTCCGCTTTTGCCGACCGCACGTCACGCCGATGCCGTCCGCCGGGTGTTCCCCGCCGTGCCCGGGCCTCGCCATCCGCCGGTCACCGGCCCGCCGCACCCTCTCGGGTGAACGGGAACCCCCGGTGTACCCCCTGTTCACAGAGGCGGCCTTGCCTTTTGGCAGCCCTATAACTTACGGTTTCGTAACCTACGGCGCCGTAGGTAGATCCTGTGCACGTCCCGCCCTTGGAGCATTGATGACCCTTGCCACCCCTCCCGTTCCCGGTTCCGGACAGTGGACGGACGCCCGCCTGCTGTACGCCCTGGAGGAGGTGGTCGAGAAGGAGCTGAACCGGCACCTGAAGGTTGCCCAGGAGTGGATGCCGCACGAGTACGTGCCCTGGAGCGACGGCCGGAACTTCGACGGCCCGCTGGACGGCGACCCCTGGGCGCCCGAGCAGTCCAAGGTCACCGACATCGGCCGCATCGCCCTGGTGGTCAACCTCCTGACGGAGGACAACCTCCCCAGCTACCACCGCGAGATCGCCACCCGCTTCGGCCGCGACGGCGCCTGGGGCACCTGGGTGCACCGCTGGACCGCCGAGGAGGGGCGGCACGGCATCGTGATGCGCGACTACCTGCTGACCTCCCGCGCCGTGGACCCGGTGCGGCTGGAGAGGCTCCGGATGACGCACATGTCGGAGGGCTACGAGTCCGACGGCTGGCAGTCGATGCTCCACTCGGTCGCCTACGTCTCCTTCCAGGAGCTGGCCACCCGTATCTCGCACCGCAACACCGGCCACCAGTCCGGCGACCCGGTCTGTGACCGGATGCTCGCCCGGATCGCCACCGACGAGAACCTGCACATGGTCTTCTACCGCAACCTGCTGCGGGCGGCCTTCGAGATCGCCCCGGACCAGACCATGCAGGCGGTCCGCGACGTGGTGGTCGACTTCCGGATGCCCGGCCACGGCATGCCCGGCTTCGAGCGGGCCGCCGCGCAGATGGCCATCGGCGGGATCTACAACCTGCGCATCCACCACGACGACGTGCTCCAGCCGGTGCTGCGCTTCCTGAAGATCATGGAGATCGGCGGCCTCGGCCCCGACGGGCTGAAGGCGCAGGAGGAACTGGGCCTGTACATGGACGGCCTGGACGGCGAGGCCCGCAAGCTCGACGAGCGCCTGGCCGCCCGCCGCGCCCGCATCGAGGCCCGCAAGGAGGCGGCCGGTTCCTGACCCGGCCGCCGGGCGTACGCCACGGCCCGGAGGTGCCCTCGGGCGCCGCCGGGCCGTTCGTCTTCCCCGGAGTCCTCCAACACCCCCATCCGGTCAGGACATTGGTACCCTCCCGCCACGGAGGATCGTGAGAGCGCTCTCACGACTTCGTCCGGCGCTCCGGGCAACGCACCCGCCGCGCCGGGCAGCTTCCCGCACGAGTCCGTACCACCCCCGTAAGGGAGAGAACGTGCCCCACCCCCCACAGCACTCCAGGAAGCGCCGCGGCGTCCGGAGCCTGCGCTGGCTCACGGCGGGCGCGGCGGCCGCCACGGCCGGCGCCCTCCTCGCCACCACGGCCACGGCCGCCCCCGTGACCGAGAACTGGACCGGTGACTCCCCCCACTTCTCCAAGACCGGGGCCTCCGGCGGCACCACCGCGGTCGTCTCCGCCGACGGCGCCGAGGACGGCAGCGCCCTGCGGCTCACCCTGAACGCCAGGCCCGGCGTCGGCCCGTGGCAGGGCGTGGAGATCAGCAGTGACGACCGCACGTACCAGTACGGCACCTACGGCACCCGCATCAAGACGGCGGACTGCAGCGGACAGGGCCGCGTCGGCGTCATCACCGGCACCTTCACCTACTCCGGCGACCACGGCGACGACAACGGCAACGGGCTGCCGGACAACGACGAGATCGACGTCGAGGTGCTCTGCGCCCAGCCGCACGTCGTCTGGCTGACCCTCTGGACCGACTACGAGGAGTCCACCAACGCCGTCCGCAAGATCGCCCGCGCGATCGACATGCGCACCGGCAAGGTCCTCTACAACTGCTACAACGAGCAGCTCGGCGGCGAGTGCGTGAAGGAGCGGCCGGGCGAGAACGTGCCCGCGAGCATCGAGCCCGACCCGGACTTCGACTCGTCCGCCCAGTTCCACACCTACATGTTCGACTGGCAGCCGGACTCGGTGGTCTTCTGGACCTACGACGACGACGGCGACAAGAAGATCCTGTGGGACTACCGGGGACCGGCCTCCCGTATCCCCGACAAGCCGGGCGCGTTCATGCAGAACGTCTGGCACACCGACTCGTGGGACCCGCTGGACGGCCCGGCCACCCAGCGGCCGCAGGTCGAGACCAGTGCGTACATCGACTCCACCACGCTCCCCCGCTGACTTCCCGTGGCGGGGGCGGGACCGGGCCCGGTTCGGCTCACCGGGGCCCGGCCCCTCCCCCCGTGGGTGTACGGGATCACCGCCGCCCATCAGCCGTGGACCATGTACGCCTTGTCGTTGTAGATGCCGATGTAGGAGACGTAGCCGGGGGCACCCAGCCAGATCTGCTGCTGGGTGTCCGACATGCGCAGCCCGCCGGAGTCGCCCCGGGACTGGGTGTTCCGCCAAGAGCTGGTCTGGTTCTGGAAACCGTAGTCGTAGAGGTTGTGCCAGTACTCGTCGTTGAAGATCAGCCGGCGCCCCTGCCCGTTGGCGTGCTCGTAGAGGCACAGCCAGCCCCCGGCGCAGGCCGGGACGGCTACCGCGGCCCGCGGGGAGGCGGCGCGGCGGACGAGGGGATCGGCGGCCCGCCGGTAGCCGAGGGCGGCGTCGGCATCGGCGGCGTCGGAGTGGCAGCGGATGTCCTGTCGGGTGTGGACGACGCAGGTATGGGCGCCCTGCCAGCCCTCCGCCAGGTTGATCTCCCGCCCCTCGTACCGGGCCACCGCCCCGGCCGGAGCGGACTTCGCGGCGGGTGCGGCCGGTGCGGGGCCGGCGGCCGGTGAGAACTCCGCGGCGCCGGTGGACGGGGCCGCCGCGAGCAGTCCCGCCACGGCGATCGCGGCACCCAGGAGTCGTGCTGCACGCTTGCGCATGGTTGTTCCCCCTTCCGTCACCGGGCCGCCGCGGGCGGCGGCCCGGCTCGGTGACAGGTTTCGGTGAAGCGGTCACCGCCATCCTCACGAAGAATCCGGCATTCCTCTTCACAAGCACACAAGAAGCACCCGAAGGGGTGAAAGGCGTGGCCATCATCCCCGAAAGGGCCCGTGGCATGTGACAGCACGCCATGGAGCGGTCGGACAGCCCGACGGAGGCCGTGTCAGTGGGAGTTGATAGAACGTTCCGCACCATCCCCCGAGATCAGGAGAGAGCACCATGGCCCATCATCTGACGGAGCTGCACGGACTGCCCGTCCACGACTTCGCGTCGGGGACCCCTGCCGGTGACCTGCCGGCGGCCGGATCCGTGGTCTGGCGCCTGTCCTTCAACCCCTACATCGACGACTACCCGAAGGGTGGTTTCGAGGGCCTGTGGCACAGCTTCCTGGAGGCCGTGGACACCACCGCGGTCCGCGGGCTGGTCATCGGGATGTGGGGCGAGGTCGCGGAGGAGGAGGATAACTCCGGCCCCGTCGTCGAGATGCTCACCTCGAACGCCGACCGCTTCCCGTCCCTGGAGACCGTCTTCATCGGAGACATGACGTTCGAGGATGCGGAGATCTCCTGGATCCAGCAGTCCGACGTCACCCCGGTGCTGGAGGCATACCCCAAGCTGCGCGAGTTCGGGGTGCGCGGCGGCACCGGCCTGGTGTTCCGCCCCGTCCGCCACGAGCACCTGCGCGTCCTGCGGTTCGAGTCCGGCGGCCTGCCCGGCGGCGTGGTGCGCGGGGTCGCCGCCAGTGACCTGCCCGCGCTGGAGGAACTGGAGCTGTGGCTGGGCGTCACCGACTACGGCGGCGACGCCACGGTGGCGGACCTGGCGCCGATCCTGGCCGGTGAGCGCCTGCCCGCACTGCGCGGCCTGGGGCTGACGGACAGCGAGCTCCAGGACGAGATCGCCGCGGCCGTCGCGAGCGCCCCGGTGGTGGCCCGGCTGCACACCCTGGACCTGTCCATGGGCACCCTCACCGACACCGGCGCCGAGGCCCTGCTCAGCGGCCAGCCCCTCACCCACCTGACGAAGCTCGACCTGAGCCACCACTTCCTCAGCGACGCCATGATGGAACGGATCCGCGAGGAGCTGGAGGACGCCGGGGTGGACGTGGACCTCTCCGAGCAGGAGAAGCCCGAGGAGTACAACGGCGAGACCTGGCGCTACGTCGCGGTCTCCGAGTAGTCCCGGCCACCGGGGCGGCCCGGCACCGCCCGGGAGCCGGCACCGTGCCCGCCCTGCGGTCATCGGGCAGGCACGGGCTCGGCCGCTCCCGGGAAGCGGAACCACGGCCGTCACCTTCCGGCCGCCGGTCGCGCGGGATTCGCCGGACCCGCGGTCAGGTCCAGTTCGGCCCAGACGGTCTTGCCGCAGTACAGCCGGTCGGTCACGCCCCACCGGGCGGCGAAGGTCTCCACCAGCAGCAGCCCGCGCCCGGACTCCTCCTCCGGCCCCGGCACCCTCACGGGCTCGGACGGGTCCGGCCGTGCACCGCCGCACGCGTCGGCGACCTCGACGCGGAGCACGTCGGGTTGCAGCAGCCCCGGCCCGACGACCAGCCGGAGCTGGAAGGCGTGCCCGCCGGCCCTGCCGTGGGTCGCCGCGTTCGCGGCGAGCTCGGCCACGATCGCGGTCACGGCCTCCGACACCTCGTGCCCGTGCGGCCAGCCCCACAGGGCGAGCTGCCGGACCGTCATCAGCCGGGCGACCCGCGCGCCGCGCGGCGTCGCGCCGAAGAGCTGCGTGAAGGTGTGGGTGGGGGCGGGGAGTTCGGTGGGTGCGATATGCGCTGTCACCTCACCGAGAGTGGCTGGGCCGTCGCTTTCCGGCCAGCTACGCCCCCGGTACGGGCAACCTCGTCCGACGGTGCGTCAGATGCCGTACGGCGCAGGCCGGAGGCCGGACGGGGCCGGGGCGAGAGCTGGGTGAGGGCCGAGTGGGTCCGTCCGGGCGCCCGCCCCGTTCTCCCCGCGGCGACGGACACGGCACGTCCGCCGACCCGTACAAGGCGTATCTGTCCGGGCCGCCGGGCGTGCCGTCCGGCGGCCCGGCAGTGACGGCGGCCGGATTCGGCCGTTGGTCCCGGTGAGCACGGGAGCGCACCGGGAGGGAAGCAGCGTGGCAGACGTGGAACGACAGTGGCAGACGGCGGTCGACGGTGAGGGGACGGAGGAGGCCGAGAAGGTCGACCCCGTTCTGAAGGTGATCGGCAAGCAGATCAAGGTCCTCCGAGAGCGTGCCGGACTGACCCAGCCGGAGTTCGGCAAGCGCATCGGTTACGGCGTCGACCAGGTCTCCTCGGTCGAGCGGGGCAGGCGCCCGCCCAAGGACCAGTTCATCGAAGGCGCGGAGCGGGAGCTGGACGGGCGTGGGATCTTCCACGCCGTACGGGAGGACATCGAGGAGACGCGCTACCCGGCGCGCTTCCGGGAGTTCGCGAAGCTGGAGCGCGAGGCGGTCGAGATCCACATGTACGACCCCATGGTCGTGCCGGGTCCGCTCCAGACCGAGGAGTACGCCCGCGCCATGTATCTGATGCGCCGTCCGGGCCTGGACGAGGAGACCATCGAGGGCCATGTCGCCGCGCGGCTGGCGCGGCGCGCGGTCTTCGAGCGGCATCCTGCGCCGCTGATGAGCTTCGTCGTGGAGGAGACGGCGCTGCGCCGCCCGCTGGGCGGCCGTCGAGTGCTGCGCGGGCAGTTGGAGCACCTGCTCGGCGTCGCCCGGCTGCACCATGTGGACCTCCAGGTCATGCCGCTGGCGGTCGAGGAACACGCCGGGCTGGTCGGCTCGCTGGCCCTGCTGGAGACGCCGGATAGTCCCAAAGTCGCCTATACAGAATCCCAGGGGCGTAGTGCATGGTTCACGGAGCGGGCGGATGTGCGCGTGTTCGAGGCTCGCTATGGGACGATCCGCGCGCAGGCTCTCACCCCGCGTGAGTCCACGGCGTTCGTCGAGCAGCTTCTGGGAGAGATGTGAACACCGACCTGACCTGGATCAAGAGCAGCCACAGCGACAACGAGGGCGGCAACTGCGTCGAGATAGCCGCCGCTTCCGACGGCATCCACGTTCGGGACTCCAAGGATCTCCAGGGCCCCCAGCTCACCTTCACCCGCCGTGAGTGGGCCGACTTCCTCACCCTCACCGCCGAGGGCTGAGCGGGCACGGGCCGTACGCGGGCCGGACCGGGCGGCCCCGGCCCGGTCCGTCAGCCGTTGACCCCCGTGTAGTGCCGCAGGCTCCAGTTCCACAGCAGCCGTGCCGCCACGAAGGCCGCCAGGCCGACCAGCGGGGAGGCCGCCGCCAACCACAGCGGGACGCCGAGCGCGGAGCCGTGGCCGGTCAGCACCCCGGCCGGGAAGTAGGCGATGAACGCCAGCGGCAGGACGAAGGTGAACACCGCGCCCACCGCCCGGGGCAGGATCGACAGCGGATAGCTGCCGAAGGTGGCCATCAGCTCGTCCACCCAGGTGCTCCAGTAGAAGGTGGCCGGGAAGCGCAGCGCGGCGCTGGAGAGGGCGATGAACACCGCCGACTCCACCAGCATCCCGCCCACCACGGCGGCGGCCAGGAACGCCGCCCGCCCGGCCGTCCACGGCTCGGCCGCCTGCTGGACGGCGAAGGCGAACATGGTGGCGCCCACCAGCAGGTCGCCGAGGCCGTGGGTGGGGAAGACGGCGAGCTGGACCTGCCGGAAGACGGGCATCGGCCGCAGCAGGCAGGCGTCGATCAGCCCCTCCTGCACCAGGAACGGCAGTCGGTGGGTCCGGCCGAAGAACAGCACGTACAGGGCGTGGGCCAGCATCCGCGTGCCGACGATCAGCAGCACGTCCGCGCTGCTCCAGCCGCCCATGCCGGGGAACCGCTGGAGCAGCACCGTCGCGAAGACGATGACGGACGACTGCCAGGCGATGCCGAAGCCGATCGACATCAGGAACTCGGCGCGGTACTCCAGTTGCGCGCGGAGGTTGAGCAGGGTGATCCGCCAGACGAGATACCAGGCGCGGGCCCAGCGGCGCGGCAAGGCGGCGAGCGCGGGCCCGGTGGGGGCGGGCCCGGTGGTGCGGGGTCCGGTGGTGAGGGACACGGCCGGTCACCCTCCCTGGGGGACGACGCGGAGGGCGGCCCGGTGCCACAGCCACCGGGTGAGCGCGGCCAGGACGACCACCCACATCACCTGCACCAGCAGCGCCCGCGGTGCCTCGGCGGGCGGGATGCGGCCGATGTAGAGGGAGAGCGGGGTGTTCAGCGTCGCCTGGAACGGCAGGAGGTCGCTCATCGTGCGGAACCACCCGGGGAAGAACCACAGCGGCGCGAAGGCGCCGGAGAGCAGATTCTGCGCGAACTGCACGATCTGCAGGGCGGCGTCGTCGCGCAGTGTCCAGAAGCACAGCAGGTCGGTGAGCGCCATGACGAAGTACAGGACGGTCTGCCCCAGCAGCACTCCGGCGGCGAAGGCGGCCGCCGCGGCGGCGGAGGCGGGCGGGGGCAGGACCCCGGCGGCGCGGCAGACCAGATAGCCGGCGATCACCCAGGCGAAGCCGTAGAGCTGGTCGCCCAGCGCGCGCAGCGCGTGGTAGCGGTGCGGCGGCACCGGTCGCAGGAACCAGTAGGCGATGGTGCCGAAGTGCAGGTGCTGCTGGACGGTGTCCCGTCCGAGGTGCCGGTTCAGGTCCCTCACGCGGGTGGCGAGCACGGCCAGGACCGCGTAGGCCACGGCCTGTTCGCGGTCGAGTCCGGCGACGGCGCCGTCGGTCTGCGCGTACAGCCCCCGCCACAGGAAGACCACCAGGAAGATCTGGACGGTCAGCCGGACGGCGGTGGCGGTGAGCCGGGGCGGGGAGCTCAGCTCGCCCAGCGGGGTGATGCGGGCCGCCCGCCAGGCGTGGCGGGCGGGGGCGCGGGCGGGGGCCGGAAGCGGGTCCGGAAGTGGGGCCGTCACCGGGCCGCGCCCCGTCCGGCGGGCTGGGCGGCGGCGCCGTCCCGGTGCCCGTCCCGCCCGTCCTGCTGGTCCGGCCCGTCCTGCCGCAGGTAGGCGGCGCGCATCACGTCCTCCAGATCGTTCTCCTCCAGCGCCAGGTCCGTCACCCGGTAGCGCTCGACGATCGCCCGCAGCGCCTGGTGGACGGTGGGCGGCGCGGCACCGCCGGTCCCGCCCGGGTCGTCGGGGCCGAACACCACGCGCGGCCCCTCCCGGCGCACCAGCCGGACGCCGGGCGGCAGGGCGGCCCCCGCGGTCCCGGCGGCCTCCGCCTCCACCGGGTCCAGCGTCGCGTGCACCTGCCAGGTGCCGCCATAGCGGCGGCGGATCTCCGCCAGCGTCCCGTCCAGCACGATGCGGCCGTGGTTGATCAGCACGACCCGTTCCGCGAGCCGGGCCACCTCGGTCGTGTCGTGGGTGGTGAGCAGGACGGTGCGGCCGCGCTGCTCCACCTGGTGCCGCAGGAAGGTGCGGACCTGCTCCTTGACCACCACGTCCATGCCGATGGTCGGCTCGTCCAGGAAGACCACCGGCGGGTCGTGCAGCAGCGCGGCGGCCAGGTCGCAGCGCACCCGCTGGCCGAGCGAGAGGTGCCGCACCCGGGTGTCCCAGAACTCCGACAACTCCAGCAGGGAATCGAACTCGGCGAGCCGGGTGCGGTGTTCGCCCTCCGGCACGCCGTAGATGTCCCGCAGGATCGCGAACGACTCGCGGGCGGGCAGATCCCACCACAGCTGGGTGCGCTGGCCGAAGACGGCGCCGATGTTGCGGGCGTTGCGCTCCCGCTGCCGGTACGGGACCACGCCCGCGACCCGCGCCTCGCCCGAGGTGGGGGTGAGGATGCCGGTGAGCATCTTGATCGTGGTGGACTTGCCGGCGCCGTTCGGCCCGAGAAGGGCGAGCAGTTGACCGCGTCCCACCTCGAAGGAGACGTCCCGTACGGCGGTCTTCTCCTCCCGCAGCGGGTCGACCAGGGACCGCAGGGCGCCGGTGAGCCCCGGCCGCCGGACGGTGGTCCGGAAGGTCCTGGTCAGTCCTCGGGCGACTATCCCGTCGGTCGTGTCCGGGTTGCCTGGCGGCGTTGTCAAGGCGTCTCCGTCCGTCGTGGCCCGCACGAGGCTGCCCGACCCGGGCCGGACGCGGCAAACGATTTCCGGTGGTGCGTCACCGCGCCCGCACCGGGCAGACGGTGCGGTATGAGGACTGCGAGAACACCGACTCCGGCGTCCGTGCGCGGCGGCGCGCGACGGGCCGCGAACAGCTCCGCGATGACGGCCGCCGCCCGCGGCGGGCTGGTCGCCTACGGCGTGATCTATCTGCTGGTCGGCCTGATAGCGCTGCGGATCGCCCTCGGCGACCCGGAGAGCCAGGCGGACAGCGGCGGCGCGCTGCGGGCGCTGGCCCAGCAGCCGTTCGGGAACTTCCTGGTGTGGGCGGTCGGCGTCGGGCTGGCCGCGCTGGCGCTGTGGCGGCTGTCGGAGGCGGTGCTGGGCGCGGCGCGCCCCGGTGGTCACAAGACGGAGGAACGGCTGCGGTCCACCGGACGGTTCCTGGTGCTCGCCGTGCTGTCCGCGTCCGCGCTCGCCTTCGCCGCGGGCAGCGGTGGCGGCGGCTCGTCCGACCGGCGGTCCGAGGACCTCACCGCCCGGGTGTTCGAACTGCCGGCGGGCCGCTGGCTGGTCGGCGCGGTGGGCCTGGCGACCGTCGTGCTCGGGGTGTGGAGCGGGGTGCGGGCGCTTCGCCGGGAGTACCGCAAGGAGCTGGGTCCGGTGCCGGCGCGCATGCGGCGCCCCGTGGACGTGCTGGGCGTGGCGGGCGGCATCGCGCGCGGGATCGTCTTCGCCGTGGCGGGCGGCTTCGTGGTGGTGGCGGCGGTGCGGTACGACGCGGACGAGGTGAAGGGCCTGGACGACTCCCTGCGCACCCTCGCAGGGACCCCGGCCGGCCCGTGGCTGCTGGCGGCGGTCGCCGTGGGGCTGGCGCTGTACGGGCTGCTGATGTTCGCGCTGGCCCGCTGGCACCGGGGCTGACCCCGGCACCGACCCGGCGGTCCCGGTTTCCGGCCCTCAGTGCGTGGGGAGGCCCGCGGGGCGGGCCGGGCGGCCGAAGCGCACGGGGACGCCGGGCGAGTACAGCACGCTCACCGGGTCTCCCTCCGGAGCGGGCAACCCCGCGGCGGCGATCAGGTCCTCCTCGCAGCGGATCAGCCGGGCCCGGTGCAGGGGCCAGCGCGGGTGGACGTTCGGCAGGTACGTCCCGCGCCCGAAGAAGGTGGTGTGCAGCCCCCAGCGGGCGGTGAGGAAGTGCTCCAGCGCGGTGGGCTCGCGGATCGCCTCGCCCACCTCGACGGTGATCGCGCTGTGCGCGCCGCGCGGGCCCGGCCGGCGCCGGGTGCCGGTGTAGGAGACGGTGTCGCCCTCGCGCCGGACACTCATCCGGGACCACACGTACGGCAGTCCGAAGAGGAACCGTCCGGCCACCACCGGGATCAGCCGGGAGGCGTCCAGCGAGCGGAAGACGACGCCGCGGCGGCCGCGTCCGTCCACCGAGTACAGGCGGACGTTGGTCTCGGGGAAGCTGCCCAGATACGGAATGCCGGGGAGCCGGAACCAGCCGACCTTGTGCATGCGGAAGGCGACGAGACCGACGTAGGTGGTCCCGTCGAGGGTGTCGGGCACGGTGCCGGGCGGCAGCAGCGGCGCCACGTCCGCCGGGTCCGCGACCCAGTGCAGGAAGGCCAGGTCGAGCCAGGACTGGGTGAGCAGCGGACGGGCGACGGAGCCGGCCGGATCGGCCGTTATCGGTTCCGGGTCCGGTTCCGGGTCACGTGGTGCGGAGGCCATGACATCAGCATCGCAGGGCGTTCCCGCCCCCCGGCGGCCGGTAGCCGGCCGGGGGACGGGAACGCGTACGGCTCATGGGCGGGCCGTGGACGGAAGCCGCGGGTTCACCTCAGGAGCACGGTGATCAGCGCGGCGGCGAGCAGGACAGCGACGGCCCAGCCCGCCGCGCCCCGGCGTCCCCCGAGGGGGGTGAAGGGGGCGGCAGGGAGTCGGACAGGGTCCTGGCCTGTTCGAGCATCTTCTCCCCCGCCCGGCACAGTCCCGTCCCCATCAGGTGCAGCGTCCAGCCGGCCACCGCCCGGGCCTCCCGCCGCAGTGCGCTGTCCGGCACCGGACGGTACGGCCGTGCCCGGTGCCGTGCCGGGGAGGGGGACGGGGGTGAGCTTCGGGGAACAGGGCCGTGGGTGGCGGCCCTGAAGGGCCGCCTGGATGTTCCTTCCCGAGTGGTAGGGACCCTGCTCCTCCACCGGCAGGGCACGCCCTGCCCCCCGGCCCGCCTCGGGGACCCCGAACTCGGCACCGCCGTGCACCGGGTGGTCCTCCGAGTCCGCCTCGAAGAACGACCGCACGGCCTCGGCGCAGGTACGGTGCACCCGGGTGAGAAGTTCCCCGGTGGCGTCGAAGTCCGGCCTGGTCCGGCAGACCACACCCTCGATCAGCGGGGTGCGGCGCGAGCCGTGCAGGACGTACTCCTCCTCCCTCCCGATGTCGGCTCCCCTGAGGTAGCCGATGCGGTAGAGCAGCCAGAGTGAGTCATCGCCCTTGTCCCGGTACTCCCGCAGGTAGACGACCTCGTCCGAGACCTCCCCGCTCGCGACGTCGGCCAGCAGGTGGTGCTGGCCGACGTCCAGCAGGAAGTCGGGGGCGACCACGATCCGGAAGCCGGTGCGGACCGAGCGGGTGATGACGAAAGGCCAGACCCGCGGACCGGAGGCGGCGGTGTCCGCCGTCATGACGCCTTCCCCAACACGCTCGACCCCGGGTGCGCCACCTCGAAATCGGCCAGTGTCGCCCGGAAGGACCTGACCAGACCGATCAGCGCCTCCTTCTCGGTACGGGCCTGCGTCACCCGCCCGCGCAGCCGGGCGACATCGTGCTCGATCTTCCGGTCGTACTCGGACACCTGCCGGTCCACGTAGTCCACCAGGGCGTCCAGCATGGTGTCCCGGACCACCCGCGCCGCCGGCGATGTCGCGGCCCTGGCCTGGAGGAACGCGCGTACCGCCGGGATCCTCTTCCGGAACGTCCTGAGCCGGTCGAGCTGGCTGGTGCGGCGGCGCAGCGCGTCGTCGTCCGGTCGTCCCGGCTGGGCCCGCTCCATGTCCTTGAGGGTCTTGTCGAAGAGATCGACCAGGACCGCCATCATCGGCACCTCGACGTTCTGCGGCCTGGGGAACCGGCCCTTCTTGATCATCGTCTCCCCGTCGGGGCCCGGTACGGCGAAGCCGGCGCCCAGGGAGCTGACGGGGATGAGGCGCAGCGCCCCGGCCTCCCCCGCACGGCGGAGCCGGTCCTCGAAGCAGGCCCTGAAGTCGTCGTGCTCCTGCAGGCGGTCCAGGACGGTGCCGACGGTGTGCCCGGCCGCCTCCAGCAGGTCCCACTTGGTGACCACGAAGTGCACGACGGCGTTGTTGCTCTGCAACGCGTTGAACACCGGGACGAGTTCGTCGACGAGCCGGTAGTCGCCGTCGAAGCACCGCAGCACCTTGACCCCGTCCAGCAGCACCAGGAGGAACTCCGACTTCCTGATGCGCTCCCAGACGTGCTTGCCGGTCTCCGTTTCCCCGCTCCCGGTCAGGTGCTCGCCGGCGAAGTCCAGGTAGCTGACGGTGAACGGGCTGAACACCCGCCCCTGGCCGGTCCGCACCGAGCAGGCGAACTCCCACTCGGGGGTGTGGGCCAGCAGGGTGGCCTCCGGCCAGGTGTCCGGGGCGACGATCTCCTGGTAGATGTTGTTCAGTTTCTTCGCCTGCTCCGGCGAGACCTGGACGAAGAAACCGACGTCGTCGCGCTGCATGGCCAGTCGCCGGAACAGACTGGCGAGATAGACGGTCTTCCCCGATTCCTTCGGTCCGACGACGGTGACAGGAATGGCTGTCATGTGCTGCCTCACTGCTGTGGCGGTGCTTCCTCTTCCCACCGGAGAGCCGGGAGGCCGCCGAACGGCGGTCTCCCGGATTACCCCCTGGACCAGTAGAGCGTCCCGGCGCCGGGCGAATCCCGTCCCAGTGCGGGTTCACCGGATCTTCCGCGGGACGCGGTCCGGAACGCCCGGCCGGGGGTGAGCGGTCCGTACGACGCGGGCCGGCCGTACCGCCGCTCCCTCCTCCTCCCCGTCCCGGTCGGCGATCTCCCGCAGGCCGGGGACCGAGCGCACGGTGATCCGGCGGCGGCCGGAGGTGATGACGCCTGCCTCCGAGAGTTCCCGGAGCGCGTGGTGCACCCTGCGCTCCCGCGCCCCGACCAGTCCGCTCCACTCCGCCTGGGTCAGCGCCGGCCTGACCACCAGTCCGTCCGGACCGGGTGTCCCGTACCGCTCGACCAGGTCCAGTACGGCGCGGGCGAGGCGGGCGACCACCGGCCCGCGCACGAGGCGGGTGCGCCGGATCGCGGTGCGGTGGCGATGGGCCAGGGTCCGGTGGACGGCCGGCGCGGCGGCCGGGTGCCCGGCGACCCAGCGCAGCCACTCCTCCTGCGATATCCGCCGGACGAGCATCTGCTGGGCCGCGGTGACCGTGGCGGACCGGGGCCCGCCGTCGAACGCGGAGGTCTCCCCCACCACATCCCCGGGCGCCCGGACGTCCACCAGCAGGGGGAGGCCCTCGGCGTCCGCCGTGGTGATCTTGGCGAAGCCGTCGAGCAGCAGCACGACGAAGGTGCCGGGGGCCCCGCTCAGGTACATGAGCTCGTCCCGTGCGCAGACCCGCGCGGTCCCGGCCCGCTCCAGGGCCAGCCGGGCCGGGCCGGAGGGCCCCGCCTCCGTCCGCTCCAGCTCGGCCAGCAGGGTACCGGCGGCCCAGCCCCCGCCCGCGACGCGGCGGACTCCCGCCCCTGTGCCGGAAGCAGCCTCGGAAACCAAGAATTCGCCCCTTTTCTCAAGTTGTCCGATGTAGGCACATAATCAGCCATCATCACCACCCGGAAACCCGAAAGGAACGATCCGCGCGAAGAATGAACTGAAATTTCCGATGCGATCAATATGTGCAAGAAAAGGGTCAGCCAACACTCTCTGGTTGTTCTTTTCTTTTTCTTCGTGACAACAGGGTTCCACTCGAAGAGCGCCCCCGCACCATGGCTGCGGCACCCCGGCACCCCGGCACCTCGTTCCACGGCGGTGAGACACCGAGCACCGCGCGCGCCCACCGGGAGCGGTGTGCCGGCCGAGCGGGGCCGGTGACCCGCCCCGCCTACCCGTTCCAGGCGGGGTGGCGGGGGTCGTCGGTGCGGACCACCACGTCGGCCGTCTCGCCCGGCCGCGTCTCGTCCTCGTAGCGGGCGAACGCCGGCAGCGTCCACCGCTCCGCCTCCGGGGTGCGGCGGGCCAGGGCGGCGGGGGTGAGCCGCAGGTGGACCGCCAGGTCCAGCGGGAAGCCGCGGCCCAGCAGCAGCGGCCCGTCGAGCAGCAGGACGCCGCCGGGCGGCAGGGTGGTGTACGGGCTGCGGGTGGCGCGGTCGGTGGCCGGGTCCCACAGGTCGGGCAGCACCCGCCCGGTGCCGTCCGGGCCGAGCGGCCCGAACACCTCCCGCCACAGGGCGCCGTCGTCCAGCCACAGGTCGTAGTAGGCGTCCGGGTCCCGCCGGCCGTACTCCAGACGCAGCGAGGCGGGCCGCAGGAAGCCGTGCGCGCTCACCCGGTGCACCGGGCGGCCGCGCAGCCGCAGCGCATCGGCGAGGGCGTCCGCCCGCTCCCCGGGCCGGGCGGCCGGGGCCCCGTCGAGCGCCACCCGCGGCCAGGGCGAACCGTCGTGCGTGGCGGTGGCCGTGACGCGGTCGGCGAGGGCGTCGGTCAGCCGGGGCCAGGTGACGGGGCGGAAGCCGGGGCGGGCGCGGTCGGTCATGAGGGCAGCACAGCACATCCGGTGGAAGAGGGCGAGGAGGGCTGGGAGGACTGGGAGGGCGAGGACGGTGAGGAGGTGGAGGGCGGGACGGCCGGAAAACCGTTTGCGGGTTCCCGGTGGGCCTCGTAGCGTCGTCGTCGGCCCTGTCGTCGTCGATCGGAGAAGGCCGTTGCTCGTCTGAGGTCATGAGACACCGGACCGCGGGAGACCATGCTCCGCGCGCTG
Organism: Streptomyces carminius; assembly: GCF_002794255.1. Taxonomy (GTDB): domain Bacteria; phylum Actinomycetota; class Actinomycetes; order Streptomycetales; family Streptomycetaceae; genus Streptomyces; species Streptomyces carminius. The sequence goes on along the minus strand of NZ_PGGW01000011.1, from coordinate 48,972 downwards.
TCCGCCTGTGCGACGACCTCGGGCTGTGAGCCGCCCTTCCGGACCTGACGCGTCCGCTCCGGGGCTTCTCCGTTTCCGCCGGGCCCCGCGCCCGCCGCCCCGCCCGCCGACTGCCCTCGGGGTCCGGTCGCCGCACGGCGTCCCGGTGTCTCCACGTGTTGCCCCCTCCCTCCCCCCGAGAGCAGCCGGAGACCCGCATGCCACTTTCCTCCCCCTCCCCCGCCCCGTCCGCCGCGTCCGTCGTCTGCGCCGGAGTGCACTTCGCCTGGCCCGACGGCACCCGTGTCCTGACCGACTTCCACCTGTCCGTCACGCCCGGCCGCACCGGTCTGGTGGGCCTCAACGGCGCCGGGAAGTCCACGCTGCTGAAGCTCATCGCGGGCGAACTGACCCCGGCGCGGGGGTCGGTGCGCACCACCGGCGAGTTCGGCCACCTGCCGCAGAACGTCCGGCACTCCGCCGAACTGCGGGTGGAGCAGGTCCTGGGTGTCGCCGAGGCCCGGGCCGCGCTGCACGCCATCGAGAACGGCGACGCGAGCGAGGAGAACTTCACCGCCGTCGGCGACGACTGGGACGTCGAGGAACGCTCCCGAGCCGTCCTGGACCAGCTCGGCCTGGAGCACATCGGGCTGGACCGCGCCCTCGGCGAGGTCTCCGGCGGGGAGGCCGTCCTGCTGCGGCTGGCCGCGCTGCTGCTGGCCCGGCCGGAGATCCTGCTGCTGGACGAGCCGACCAACAACCTCGACCTGGCCGCGCGCCACCGGCTGTACGCCGCCGTCGACACCTGGCCCGGGGTGCTGATCGTGGTCAGCCACGACCGCGAGCTGCTGCGCCGGGTCGACCGGATCGCCGAGCTGCGCGACGGCGAGGTCCGCTGGTACGGCGGGAACATCGACGACTACGAGGCGGCGCTGGAGGTGGAGCAGGAGGCTGCCGAGCGGACGGTCCGCGCGGCCGGGGCCGATCTGCGGCGGCAGAGGCGCGAGCTGGCCGAGGCGCACGAGAAGCTGGCCAAACGGGTGCGCTACGGCGACAGGATGTACGCCGCCAAGCGCGAACCGAAGATCGTGATGGGCGCCCGCAAACGCGCGGCGCAGGTGTCGGCGGGCAAGCACCGCATCCTGCACGAGGAGCGGCTGAAGGAGGCCCGGGAGCGGCTGGACGAGGCCGCCGGGGCGGTGCGGGACGACGACGAGATCCGGATCGACCTGCCGCGCACCGCCGTGCCGCGCGGCCGTACCGTGCTGACCCTGCGCGGGGTGGAGCTGCGCTGCGGGGTCCGCGCCGGGCTGGACCTGCACGGGCCGGAGCGTATCGCCCTGGTCGGGCCGAACGGGGCGGGCAAGACCACACTGTTGCGCACGGTCGCCGGGGAGCTGACGCCGGTGGCAGGCGAGGCGGTGGCCCATGTCCCGGTGCGGTACCTGCCGCAGCGGCTGGACGTGCTGGACGACGATCTGACGATCGCGCAGAACGTCGCCCGGTTCGCCCCCCGGGCGACCGACAACCACATCCGGGCCCGGCTGGCGCGCTTCCTGTTCCGGGGGGCGCGGGCGGAGCAGCGGGCCGGGACGCTCTCCGGCGGCGAGCGCTTCCGGGCGGCGCTGGCGGCACTGCTGCTGGCCGAGCCGGCGCCGCAGCTCCTGATGCTGGACGAACCGACCAACAACCTGGACCTGGCCAGTGTCCGGCAGCTCACCGGTGCGCTGGCGGGGTACGAGGGCGCGCTGATCGTGGCCGGCCACGACATCCCGTTCCTGCGGGACATCGGGATCACGCGCTGGCTGCGGTTGGCGGACGGGGAGCTGCGGGAGGTCGATCCACTGTGAGCCGGCCCGTTGTGAACTCACCCGGGCGAGCGGTCAGTTGAAGGTGATGCCGCCGTGGATCTCGTCGGCCTGGACGACCGGGCCGCCGACCGTGGCGCCGCCGGAGACGGTGTTGTGGACGGTGCGGGACCGGTCGGTGCCGGTCAGCCGTACGTCCGCCCGGACGCCGTCCCCGTGGGTGGCGGCCCAGCGGCACAGCCGGTCGGCGAACTCCTCGTCGGTGCGGGCGAGACGGACGATCCGGCCGGTGAGTGCCTCGGGGTCGGCGGGGAGGACGGCGTCGTCGGGGGCGTCGTCCTCGGCACCGCCATCGGCACCGTCGGCGGCACCGCGTCCCGTGGCCCGCCGCACCAGGTCGGCCAGGGATTCCCAGGCGCGCCGCGCCGCCTCGGTGGCGGCTCCCCCGACCGCGGCGGAGGCGGCGGCGGTGGCGAGGGCGAGGGCCGTCTCGACGTCCATGGCACGACGGTAGCGGGGCACCGGCGGTTCCCGCCATGCCGCACCGGGGTGCCCTCCTCCCTCCGCGCCCGTCGGCGGTACGGCGGGCGGCCGGGCTACGGTTTGCGGCCCACGCCGCAGTAGAGGGCGACCTCCTCGGGCGGCTCCCCCGTCGGGGTGGGCTCCGGCCGCCACCGCGAGCAGGACACGATGCCCGGTTCCAGCACCTCCAGCCCGTCGAAGAACCGCGCGATCTCCCCAGGGGTGCGCTGGAGCAGCTTCGGTGTGCCGACGCTGTTCCAGTACTCGACCGCCGCGTCCATGTGCTCCATGCCGGGCGCGGTGACGGTGTGCGACAGCACCAGGTAGCTGCCGGAGGGCACCGCGTCCATGAGCTGCCGCACGATCGCGCGGGCCCGGTCGTCGTCGTGGACGAACATCACGATGCCCAGCAGCATGACCGCGGTGGGCCGGGTGAGGTCCAGCGTCCTGGCCGCCTCGCGCAGGATGGTGTCGGGGTCGTGCAGGTCGGCGTCGAGGTAGTCGGTGGCGCCCTCGGGGGTGGAGGTGAGCAGGGCGCGGGCGTGGGCCAGCACGATGGGGTCGTTGTCGGTGTAGACGATGCGGGATTCCGGGGCGATGCGCTGGGCGACCTCGTGGGTGTTGTCGGTGGTCGGCAGCCCGGTGCCGATGTCGAGGAACTGCCGGATGCCGACCTCGCCCGTCAGATGGGTCACCGCGCGGCCCAGGAACGCCCGGTCCGCGCGGGCGTAGTCGGTGATGCCGGGGTGGATGGTGCGGATGTGGTCGCCGGCGGCCTGGTCGACCCCGTAGTGGTTCTTGCCCCCCAGCCAGTAGTCCCATATCCGGGCCGAGTGCGCGACGGTCGTGTCGATCCGGGAGTGCGCGGCGTCCGCGGCGTCTTCGGGGGAACCGGTGGGTTCGGAGGTCGGGATGCCCGCCACGGGGTCTCCTTGTCGGGTCGGGTGGACTCGGGGGACGGAGCCGACGGCCCGTCAGGGGTGCGGCAGAAGCTTATGCCCCCGGCCGGCCCGGGCGGGCCCCTTCAGGGGCGTTCGGTCCTTTCGGGCACCGTGAGCAGCCGGCGGGTCAGCTCCCCGAGCCCGTCCTCCGTCCGCGCCCGGTCCTCCTCGGGGACGGCGGTGCGGCGGAAGCGGTGCGAGGAGAGCAGCGAGAGCAGCCACCAGGCGCCGGTGGCAGGATCGACGGCCGGGTCGATCTCCCCCGCCCGCCGGCCCTCGGCCAGGACCGCCGCCAGTTCCGCGGCGATACGCCGGGTGCCGTGCCGGTACGCCTCGGCGATGCGGGGTTCCTCGGTGAGCGCGGCGGCGTCGGCCAGCAGGGCGCCCAGGGTGCCGCGCTCGTGCATCCGGTCGAAGTGGCCGGGGGCCAGGAGGTGCTCCAGGAGGGTGGCCGCCGAGCCCTGGCAGCAGGTCACCAGTTCCTCGCGCACGGTGGCGCCCAGCCGTTCCGCGGCCCGGTCGAGCACGGCTGCGTACAGCGCGGCCTTGGAACCGAAGTTCTGGAAGACCACCGGTTCGCTCACCCCGACCCGGGCGGCGATCTCGGCCGTCCGGCCGCGGCGGTAGCCGGCGTCGGCGAAGACGGCGGTGGCGGCGTCCAGGATCGACGCCCTGCGGTCGGCCGCGTTCAGCCGGGTACGGCGGGGCGCGGCGGCGGGTTCCTGCTGTTGCACCGCCTCATCGTAGCCGCCGCCTTGCCCGACAACTTAGCGGCGACTAAGCTCGGCAGTGTTCTTAGTCATCACTAAGTTATTGGGGGAACACCATGACCCGCACCGGGAACCGCACCGGAGGCGACAGCCCCGGTCTCCTCATCACCCATCCCCGGCGCTACGAGCTGTTCAGCTCTCTCGCCCTGCCGCTGGTGCGCCGCCGGCTGTTCGCCCGGCTCGCCGAACGGGCCGGGACGGAGCCCGGCGACCGTGTCCTGGACATCGGCTGCGGCACGGGCGCGCTGACCCGCGCGGTCGCCGCGACCGTCACACCCGGCGGCGGCGTGCTGGGGCTGGACCCGGCACCGCAGATGGTGGAGTACGCCCGCCGCCGCGCGGCACGCCGGGGCGAGCACAGCGAGTTCACCGTGGGCGCGGCCCAGGAGATCGACGCCGCGGACGGCTCGTTCGACGCCGTCGTCACCAGCTTCGCCGTCCACCACGTCCGCCGGGACGCGCGCGGGCGCGCCTTCGCCGAGATGTTCCGCGTGCTGCGCCCCGGAGGGCGGCTGCTGGTGGCCGACTTCCGCGCCCACGCCGGGCACTACGAGGAGATGATCACCGCGGCGGGCTTCACGGACCCGGCCCGGGGCCGGGTTCGTCCCCTGGCCCACTGGATCACCGCCATCCGCCCCTGACCCGGCGGCGGCCGGTTTCACAACACCGGTGCGACAGCGATACTGACGCACATGATGGACACGGCTGCCTCCCTGACCGTCGACGAGCTGGCCGCCCGCGCCGGGGTGACCGTCCGCACGGTCCGCTTCTACTCCACCCGGGGACTGCTGCCGCCGCCCGAGATCGGGCCCCGCCGGGTGGGGCGCTACGGCCCCGGCCATCTGGCCCGGCTGGCGCTGATAGCGGAGCTGCGGCGGCAGGGGATGACGCTGGCGGCCGTCGAGCGTTACCTGCGGCGGCTGCCGCCCGGCCTCGGTCCGGAGGAGCTGGCCGTCCACCGGGCCCGGGTGGCCTCCTGGGCGCCGGACACCGAGCGGGAGACCACCCGGGAGGCGCTGGAGCGGCGGGCCGGGCGGGAGCTGACCGAGGACGACATCGACCGGCTGGCGGTGACGGGGGTCCTCACCCGCACCGGGGACCCGGACGTCTTCCGGGTCGATCCCGGCACCCTGGAGCTGGGGGTGCGGCTGCTGGAGCTGCCCGTTCCGCTGGAGACGCTCCGCGCGGCGCGCTCGGTCGTCCTGGCGCACAGCCGGGCCGCGGCCCGCGAGCTGAGCAGGCTGTTCAAGGAGGAGGTGTGGGATCCCTACCGGTTGCGGGAGGAGGACCCGGAGCGGGTGGAGACCGTGCGGGAGCTGTCGGCCCATATGCAGCCGGTGGTGGTGCAGGCGCTGGTGACCGCCTTCCAGCGGTCGATGCGCGAGGAGCTGCGGGCCTCCTTCCCCGGCGAGGGGTGATCCCGGCGACGGGCGGTCCGGACCGCCCGGGGAACGGCAGGCTGCGGCTCCCGGCGCCGGAGGCCGGATGGCGGGTATGTCCGCCGCCCGGCCTCCGGTCGTCCGGCGCACCGGACGTGCCGGGCGTCCCTGTCCCGCCGCCCGGGCGGGCCGTTCACGGGGCCGGCTCGCCCCGGGTGCCGGGCGGGGACGTCCGGCACCCGTGACGGCCCGGCCGCGCACTCACCGGGTCAGCGGGAATCGGTGAAGGTCTCGCCCTTCGCCGCCTTCTCCAGCAGCGGTTCCGGCGGCGCGAACCGGTCGCCGTAGCGTTCGGCGAGTTCGCGGGCGCGGGCGACGAAACCGGGCAGGCCCCCCTCGTAGCCGTTGACGTACTGCAGGACGCCGCCGGTCCAGCCGGGGAAGCCGATGCCCAGGAGCGAGCCGATGTTGGCGTCGGCGACCGAGGTCAGCACGCCCTCCTCCAGGCAGCGGACGGAGTCCAGTGCCTCGGCGAAGAGCATCCGCTCCTTCATGTCCTCGAAGGGGATGTCGGTGCCGGGCCGGGTGAAGTGCTCGCGCAGCCCGGGCCACAGGCCCGCGCGCCTCCCGTCCGGGCCGTAGTCGTAGAAGCCCGCGCCGCCGCCGCGGCCGGTGCGGCCGAACTCGTCGATCATCCGGTCCAGGACGGTGTCGGCCGGGTGCGGCTCCCAGGTGCCGCCCGCGGCCTCGACCGCGCGCCGGGTCTCCTCGCGGATCCTGCGCGGCAGGGTGAGGGCCAGTTCGTCCACCAGGGCCAGCACCTTCGCCGGGTAGCCGGCCTGGGCGGCGGCCTGCTCCACCGAGGCGGGCTCGACACCCTCGGCGACCAGGGCCATGCCCTCCTCGATGAACCGGCCGATCACCCGGGAGGTGAAGAAGCCCCGGGAGTCGCGCACCACGATCGGGGTCTTGCCGAGCTGCCGCACCAGGTCGAAGGCGCGGGCCACCGCCTCGTCGCCGGTCTCCCCGCCCCGGACGATCTCCACCAGCGGCATCTTCTCGACCGGCGAGAAGAAGTGCAGTCCGATGAAGTCGCGCTGTCCGCGCACGCCCTCGGCCAGGGTGGTGATCGGGATGGTGGAGGTGTTGGAGCACAGCAGGGCGCCGGGCGCCACGGCGCCCTCGATCTCGGCGAGGACCTTGTGCTTGAGCGCGGTGTCCTCGAAGACCGCCTCGATCACCGCGTCGCAGCCGGCGAGTGCGGCCGTCCCGGCGGTGGGGGTGATACGGGCCAGCAGGGCGTCGCGCTCCTGCGGCGTGGTGCGGCCCTTGGCCAGCGCCTTGTCGAGGAGGCCGGCGGAGTGCGCCTTGCCCTTCTCGGCGGCCTCCGCCGTCACGTCCTTCAGGACGACCTCGATCCCGGCCCTGGCGCAGGCGTACGCGATACCCGCGCCCATCATGCCCGCGCCGAGCACCGCGACCTTCCGCACCTCGCGGGGCTCGATGCCCCGCGGACGGCTGCGTCCGGAGTTGACCGCCTGGAGATCGAAGAAGAACGCCTGGATCATGTTCTTGGCGGTCTGCCCGGTGGCCAGCGAGGTGAAGTAGCGGGACTCGATCACCTGGGCGGTGTCGAAGTCCACCTGGGCGCCCTCGACGGCGGCGGCCAGGATGTCGCGCTGGGCCGGGTAGGGGGCACCGCCGAGCCGCTTGGCCAGGTTGGCGGGGAACGACGGGAGGTGCCCGGCGAGCTTCGGGTGCGCGGGGGTGCCGCCGGGGATCCGGTAGCCCGGGGTGTCCCAGGGCTGGGCGGACTCCGGACGGTCCTCGATGTACGCCCGCGCCCGGGCGTACAGCTCCTCGGGGGTGTCCACGACCTCGTGGACCAGGCCCTTGTCCAGGGCGGCGCGGGGGGCGTACCGCTGCCCGGAGAGCAGTACGTTCAGCAGGGCGTCGGCGATGCCCAGCAGCCGCACGGTGCGCACCACTCCCCCGCCGCCGGGCAGCAGGCCGAGGGTGGCCTCGGGCAGGCCGATGCGGGATCCGGGGGCGTCGAGCGCGACACGGTGGTGGCAGGCCAGCGCGATCTCCAGACCGCCGCCGAGCGCGGCGCCGTTGAGCGCGGCGACGACGGGGACGCCCAGGGTCTCGACGCGGCGCAGGTTCCGTTTGACGGCCATGCCGCGGTCGAAGAGCTCCTGCGCCTGCTCGGGGCGGACGGCGAGCAGGTCGTGCAGGTCGCCGCCGGCGAAGAAGGTCTTCTTGGCGGAGGTGACGACGACACCGCGGACGGTGTCCCTCTCCTTCTCCAGCCGGTCGGCGACGGCCGCCAGCGAGGCGGTGAACGCGGCGTTCATGGTGTTGGCGGACTGGTCCGGGTCGTCCAGGGTGAGGGTGACGACACCGGTGTCGTCCTGCTCCCAGCGGATGGCGGACGGGGCGGGGGCTGCCATGGCGGTTACTCGGTCTCCGTTGCGTGTCGCGGGTCGCTGTGTCCGGGGGGTGGGGTCGCCGTGGCTCACAGCCGCTCGACGACGGTGGCGATGCCCATGCCGCCGCCGACGCACAGGGTGGCCAGGCCGTAGCGCTCGTCCCGGCGCTCGAGTTCGTCGACGAGGGTGCCCAGGATCATCGCGCCGGTGGCGCCCAGCGGGTGTCCCAGGGCGATGGCGCCGCCGTTGACGTTGACCTTGTCCATCGGCAGGCCCATGTCCTTGACGAAGCGCAGCACGACGGCCGCGAACGCCTCGTTGATCTCCACCAGGTCGATGTCGTCGATCGTCAGGCCCGCCCTGGCGAGCGCCTTGCGGGAGGCGGGGGCCGGGCCGGTGAGCATGATGGTCGGCTCGGAGCCGGAGACGGCGGCCGAGACGATCCGGGCCCGCGGGGTGAGCCCGTACCGCTCCCCCACCTCGCGGCTGCCGATCGCCACCAGCGCGGCGCCGTCCACGATGCCGGAGGAGTTGCCCGCGTGGTGGACGTGGTCGATCCTCTCCACCCAGTGGTACTTCTGCAGCGCCACCGCGTCGAAGCCGCCCGCCTCGCCGATCGCGGCGAAGGACGGCTTGAGGGCGGCCAGGGAGTCGGCGGTGGTGCCGGGGCGCGGGTGCTCGTCGCGGTCGAGGACGGTCAGGCCGGCGCGGTCGGTGACGGGGACGACCGAGCGGTCGAAGCGGCCCTCCTTCCACGCCTGCGCGGCGCGCTCCTGGGACAGGGCGGCGTACTCGTCCACGTCGCGGCGGGAGAAGCCCTCGATGGTGGCGATCAGGTCGGCGCCGATGCCCTGCGGGACGAAGGAGGTCTCGTAGGCGGTCATCGGGTCCATGGCCCAGGCGCCGCCGTCGGAGCCCATCGGCACCCGGGACATCGACTCCACGCCGCCGGCCAGGACGAGGTCCTCCCAGCCGGAGCGGATCTTGGCGGCGGCCAGGTTGACGGCCTCCAGGCCGGAGGCGCAGAAGCGGTTCTCCTGGACGCCCGCCACCGACTCCGGCAGTCCGGCGGCGGTGGCGGCGGTGCGGGCGATGTCGGCGCCCTGGTCGCCGACCGGGGTGACGACGCCGAGCACGATGTCGTCGATCGCGGCCGGGTCCAGCCCGGGGAAGCGGCGGCGCAGTTCGTGGATCAGGCCGACGACCAGGTCGATCGGCTTGGTCCCGTACAGGGCACCGCCGGCCTTGCCGCGCCCGCGCGGGGTGCGGATGGCGTCGTAGAGGTACGCGTCGTTGCTCGCGTCACGGGTCACGGTATCGGAGCCTTTCGGGAGCCTTCGGGAGGGTGGGACGGGGCAGTCGGCCGGGGACGGTCCGGGGACGCCGGGCGGCCGGCGGGGTCGTCCGCCGTCGTCCGCCGTCATCCTCACCGCCCCCGTCGTCCATGGTCCCGCTCCCGTCCCGTTCCGGGGAGGCGGACGCGGGGGCGGAGGCGGGCTCAGGCGGGGACGGCGGATCCCGGTCGCGGGCCGCCGAGGCCGCGTCCGCGCCGAGCGGGGCGGGCGGGGCGGGCGGTCGGGGCGGTGCGGCGGGGCCGTCCTCGGCCTTCAGGTCCACCACCACGGAGCGCTTGCCGCGGCCGGTGACGTCCAGGGCCGGGTCGATCGGCAGGGCGGCCTGGCCGCCGGGCCGGTCGACGCGCACGGCGTCGGCGCCCAGGTCGGCCAGGAGCACGGCGGCGAACGGGCCGGCCCCGATGCCCGCCGGCTCCACCACCCGCACCCCGGCGAGCGGGCCGCCGCGCCCGCCGCCCTCCGCACCCATCCGGACCTCCGGCCGCCGTTGTGGCCGCACCGTCGCGACCATGTGACACCAATGATGTAACACCGGCGATGCTAGGAACGTGTTCGCTTCCCCACAAGCCCCGGGCAGGGCGGGAAGCGGTACCGGTCACGGCACGGACCCCGGGCCGGGTGGCGCCGGATGTCCGGCCGCCGACGCGCCCGGGCGCGGGTCAGCGGCCTTCCCGCGGCGCATCGGGCAGGGCCAGGCACAGCGCCTCCAGGGCCGCCGCGAAGGCGTGCTCCGGCGGGGTGCCGTAGCCGATGACCAGGCCGTCGCGCGGCGGCATCGTGCTGTCGGGGTGGCGGTAGGACCGCAGCCCGTCGAGGGCCAGCCCCTGGCGGCGGGCCGCGCGCAGGGCCGCCTCCTCGGTGCCCGCCGGCAGTTCGAGGACCGCGTGCAGCCCGGCCGCCATGCCGCTGACCCCGATGTGCGGGGCGCGTTCGGCGAGCGTGCCGACCAGTTGGTCGCGCCTGCGCCGGTACTGCTGCCGCATACGGCGCAGATGCCGGTCGTAGGCGCCGCGGGCGATGAAGTCGGCCAGGGTAAGCTGGTCGACGACGCCCGACCACATCTCCCGCTCCCCCTTGGCGGCGAGGATGTCGTCGACGAGCCGGCCCGGCACCGCCATCCAGCCGAGCCGCAGCGCCGGTGACAGGCTTTTGCTGGCGGAGCCGAGGTAGACGACCCGCTCGGGGTCGAGTCCCTGGACCGCCCCGACCGGCTGCCGGTCGTAGCGGAACTCCCCGTCGTAGTCGTCCTCGATGAGCAGTCCGCCGTGGGAGCGGGCCCAGTCGACGACCGCCGCCCTGCGCTCCGGACGCAGCGGGCCGCCGGTGGGGAACTGGTGCGCGGGTGTGAGCAGTACGGCCTCGGCGCCGGTGGCGGGCAACTCGTCGACCCGGGCCCCGTGGGAGTCGACGGTGAGCGGAACGGTCCGCAGCCCCGTCCCCCCTATCAGGTCCCGGTGGAAGCCCAGCCCGTAGGACTCCACCGCGACCGCGCCCGTCAGTACGCCGCACAGCAGCTTCAGCGCGTGGGCGAAACCGGAGCAGACCACGATGCGGTCGGGCTCGGTGCGCACCCCCCTGGCGCGCGCCAGGTACTCCGCGAGCGCCTCGCGCAGCTCGGGCCTGCCGCGCGCGTCGCCCACGCCGAAGGCCTCGCTGGGGGCCGCCGCGAGGGCCCGCCGCGCGGAGGTGAGCCAGGCGGAACGCGGGAAGGCGGCCGCGTCGGGAGAGCTCGGCATCAGGTCGTGCGGGGGCCGCCGGCGGGGCCGGTGCCGCGGGCCGCGCACCTGGTCCGGGTGGAGCGGCGCGGTACGCCGGGCGACCCGGGTGCCGGAGCCCTGGCGGGCGGAGAGCCAGCCCTCCTCGGCGAGCTCGGCGTAGGCGGCGGCGACGGTGTTGCGGGCGATGCCCAGATCCCGGGCGAGACCGCGGTAGGGGGGCAGCCGGGTACCGGGGGCGAACCGGCCGGAGCGGATGGCCTCGCGCAGGGCGTGCATGAGCTGACCGCGCAGGCTCCCCTCCCCGGAGAGCTCCAGATGGAGGTCGGCTCCCGCGGCCTGTCCCGGCCGGCTCCCGAAGGATTCCGGTTCCGGCTCCGGGGAATTGGCCCATGCTTCCGCCATGGAAATGCACCCTACCCCGGGTCCTTTCCGCACCTAGCCTCGGCATATGACGACGTTTCAGGTGCCCCAGCGCATGGACTTCCCCACTGCCGCCCCCAAGGTCTTCAAGGCCGTACTGGCCCTCGACGCCGCGGCCCGCGAGGGCCTCGACCCCGTCCTGCTCGAACTGGTGCAGGTCCGCGCCTCGCAGCTCAACCGCTGTGCGTACTGCATCGACTACCACACCTCCGACGCCCGCAAGGCCGGTGAGACGGAGGAGCGGCTCCACCAGCTCTCCGCATGGGAGGAGTCGAGCCTCTACACCGGGAAGGAGCGGGCCGCCCTGGCGCTGGCCGAGGCCGTCACCCTGCTGCCGCGGGGTGTGCCGGACGAGGTCTACGAGGAGGCCGCGAAGCACTTCGGCGAGAAGGGGCTCGCCCAGCTCATCGCGCTCGTCTTCACCGTCAACACGTGGAACCGGATGAACGTCGCCACGCGCAGGACCCCCGGCACCGCGTAGCCGCCACATCCCCGCGGGCGGTGGCCCGTTCCCCCTCTCCCCGGGCCACCGCCCACGGCATGCCGTGATCCCGTTTCCGACGAAGGGCTGACGCAGCCGTGACCACCACCGGCACACCGGTGCCCGCCGCCCCCGGCCGTTCGCCCGTCAGGGGCTGGCTCGCCGTCCTGGCGGTGACCCTGGGCATCTTCTCCCTGATGACCTCCGAACTGCTGCCCGTGGGCCTGCTCACCCCGGTCGGCACCGCGCTGGACGTCTCCGAGGGCACCGCGGGACTGATGGTGACCGTGCCCGGTCTGGTCGCCGCCGTCTCGGCACCCCTGGTGACCGTGGCCACCGGCCACCTCGACCGCCGTGCCGTACTGGCGGTCCTGATCGGCCTGGTGGGCGCGGCCAATCTGGTCTCCGCGTTCGCGACCGGCTTCGCCCTCGTCCTGGCCGCCCGTTTCCTGATCGGCGTCAGCGTCGGCGGCTTCTGGTCCATCGCCGGGGGCATCGCGCTGCGGCTGGTGCCGGAGAAGCACGTCCCCCGCGCCACCGCCGTCGTCTTCGGCGGCGTCGAGACCGCGTCCGTCCTGGGTGTCCCCACCGGCACCGTTCTCGGCGACCTCAGCGGCTGGCGCACCGCGTTCGCCGCCGTGGGCGTCCTCGGACTGGTCTCCCTGGCCTGCGTCCTCCTCCTGATGCCGAAGGTGCCTGCCAGGGAGACCATCGCCTTCGCCGACCTGCCGAGGGTCTGGAAGGGCAACGCGGGCGTCCGGACCGGCGTCGCCGTCACCTTCCTGGTGATCACCGGCCACTTCCTGGCCTACACGTTCGTCCGGCCGGTCCTCCAGGACGACGGCGTCGACGGCGGCGTGATCGGCGCGTTGCTGCTCGTCTTCGGTGTCGCCGGCGTCTGCGGCAACTTCGTCGCCGGAGCGCTCATCGGCAGACGGCTGCGGCAGACCGTCCTGGGCATCTCGGTGGTCCTCACCACAGCCCTGGTGCTCGTCGCGCTCATCGACACCGGCGCCTTCACCGCGGGCGCCCTCCTGGTCCTGTGGGGCCTGGGCTACGGCGCGGTGCCGGTCACCTTCCAGACCTGGTTCCTGGAGGCCGCGCCGGACGCGACCGAGGCCGCCTCCTCGCTGTACGTCTCCACGTTCAACCTGTCCATCGCGCTCGGCGCGCTCCTCGGCGGCTTCACCGTGGACGGTGTCGGCACCGCCGGCGTGCTGTGGCTCGGCGCCGGGCTCACGGCCTCGGCGCTGTTCGTGGTGGGCGGTGCCCGCCGCACCGCCGCGGCCGCCGCAGCCGCCGCAGCCGCCGCCACGAAATAGCCGAGGGGACGCCCGCGCGGTACCCCGCCCCGGCCGCCGCGGCACGGGCGGGCGGGGCTGCCGGCCGGTGCCGCCCCGCCGCACGGTTCACTCCCCGCCGCTCCCGTCGAGCCTGCTGATCGGCACGGCGGTCTCGACGCCGTCCTCGTGCAGCAGTTGGCGCATGCCGGCGAGGTCGGGGTAGGCGCCGTCGAGGGGGTGCGCGAGCAGCCGGGAGAGCGCGGTGCCGTACTTGGCCATCGAGCTTCTGCCCGGAAGGAATATCGACAGTTCGTCCCTGGCCTCGAAGTCCCGCACCTCGGCGTCGCCGGGCAGCGCGCCGCGCAGGGCCTCCGCCGTCTCCCCCTCCGCCGCGACGGGGACGTGCACCAGCCAGTGCGTCCCCTCTGCGGTGACGCCCTGCCCCTCCCACTTCAGGGTCCCCGCGTCCCAGGTCCGCCACGGGACGCCCGCCACCGCGGCCCCGCACGCCGCCACGGCCCCGGTCACCTCCCGGACGGCGGCGGCGACGGCGGTCTCGACCGCCTCCCAGTCGTACTGCCCGTCCCCGGCGGCCCCGTCGGGCACCGGCTTCGTCACCACCCTCGCCCCGGGCGCGCGGCGCAGGGTCACCTCCGGCCGCGTGCCGAAGAAGCGGAGGGCGTCCTCGAGCGCCTCGTCCTGGGCCTGCCGCCGGCGCCGCACCTGCGCACGGTGCTCCCGCAGCAGGGCGAGCGCCGTGTCGGGCTCGGCCAGAGCGCGCCGGACGAGTTCGACGCTCATCCCCGTACCGCGCAGCACGGTGATCAGCATGGCCTGCTCGACCTGGTCGAACCGGTACGAGCGGTAGCCGGTCCGCTCGTCGACGTCGGCCGGGACGAGCAGGCCCTCGGAGTGGTAGAACCGCAGCGTCTGCGGGGGCAGTTGGCACATGTCGCTGAATTCGCCGATGGAGAGCATGGCCCCATGCTCGTCCCTGCAGCGGCTGCAAGGTCAAGTGCCGAGGGCGCCGCGACCGCGGCACGGTGTTCCCCGGCCATCCCGCCGGCGGCCGGTGCGGCAGCCGCGATCCGGCGCGGCACGGCGCGGACAACCGACGTGAGGGGTCTTTGGCTTCGTGGCGGACGATCTCGTGGGAGCCGCCCCACCAGGGACCTTGCCTCTGTCCGCCACCGAGTCCTCATCCGGATTCACGCGGGTTATTCCACCGAAGAAAATGAACGATCACATGCAATCACTTGACAAGGCCGGAATGAAGGTTTGTAACCTGTCTGCCCCGGGTCGCCGGGTGACGGTGCGCCAGACAGGGGGCCGGATCATTTCCTCGCACAACAGGGCGAACGAGCAGAAGCCTTCGCATTCTTCCCGGCGCGTGACCAGGAGGGCCGAGGACACGGAGGCGGAGGGACCGGCCTTACGTCCGGGGCCGCTGTCACCGGCTACGTTACAGGCGCTGCAGCGCAGCGTCGGCAATGCCGCTGTGGCCGGAATCCTGACCGAACGGGGCGGGAGCCCGCGACCGGCGGAACCGGCCGCACGGCCCCCGGCGGGACGGCCGCCCAGTGTCCAGCGTGCCCCAGGAAGTTCCTCCGACGAGTTCGACGACGGCGGGATCAGCGAGCAGGATCTCCTTGCGGCCAGGCGCGCGGCATTCCTCACCGCTCTCCACGGAGAGTTCGCGAAATCCAATCAGTGGGATCTGAGCGCCACGCAGGGCAGTGATGGATCCGTCACCCGCTTCACAGCGGCGAAGCGGCCGAAGAAACAGTCGCGGCCGAGGCCCTTCACGGAAACACCGGAGGTCAAAGACCTTCGACGGGTGTCGACGGTCGTCAGGACATACCTCAAGAACCAGGGGATGAACCCTGTGGAAGTGCAGGCGGCGATCGGCCGGAGCGGCCGGCTTCTCATCGCGGCAAACGACGTCAAGTCGAATGCTCACCTGCGGGACCTGTTCAACAGGGGAGACGGCACCCAGGTCCTGGCAGGCATGATGGAGCAGACCCGCGGAAAGGGATTTCCCGCCGAACCCAGAAACCAGCAGGAGATACACGACAGGGAAATCAGGCAGCACACCAAGGCGAAACCCGAAGCCGCCTCGCCCCCGAGCTTCCCGGGGATCCAGAGTGCGCTGAACTCGGGGGTCACGGTGGCGGTGGCCGGACCTCCCGGAATGCACGCGGAACGGCGGATCGTCGCACACAACGACGGCATCACCCCGGACCACCTGGGCGGAACCAAGCGGCCCTGCGCCTCATGTGCCACCGCCCTCTACCCCGAGGGAGGGCCAGGAGTCCACCCGGGAATATTCCAGTCCGACGACGTTTTCAACATCGGCTTCCCCGAATACGACCACAGCGACCTGGGGAACGAGAAGGCCAGTGCGGAGAGGATGTTCCAAAGGATAAACAAAGCAGTCGAGTACACGTACGTGACAGTGACGAAGCGAGGCGTGGAGGTCCCGGAAATAGGATCGGAGTCGGAATCGGAACCGGGGTAGTCGCGTCCTCCCATGCGCCCTCTCCGGACGAGAGCCGCCGTCATCCCGCCCGGCGGACTGGCCGCCTGTCCGAGTGCTCCGGTCCCCTCAGCGGTCAGGGGATCGCGGTGGCGGTGCGGCCGCCGGTGACGCGCAGCAGGTCGAGCCGGTCCGCGTCGCCGCTCCCGGCCGCCGCCGTGTAGGTGACCACGCGCAGGTCCGCGCCGGGGACGACGAGCACGTCGCAGTCGAGCAGGACGTCGCCTACCTCCGGATGCCGGACCGTCTTCCGGTCGCCCGTGTGCGGGGCGGCGGACGTCCGCGCGGCCCAGTGGCGGGCGAAGGCCTCGGAGGTGCCGCGCAGCTCCCGCACCAGGCGGTCGAGCCGGGTGTCCCCGGGATAGCGGGAGACCGCGTCCCTGAGGTCGGCGACGATCGACGCCTCGAAGGCGTCCCGCCCGCGCTCGAGCCGTACCGGGCGCATCAGGGCGTGCCCGGCGCCGTCCCCGAACAGCGCGCGGGCCAGGTTCCGCTCGGCGGCCGGGAGGACGGCGGGGTCGCCGTGCAGGGCGCTCCACATGGCGTTCCACCACACCAGGGTCCAGTCGGCGGCGAACACCCCGATCGGGACGTCGCCCAGCCGGGCGGTCAGCCGCTGGATCCCCGCGGGCACGTGGTCGCTGACCGTCCCGTCCCGGGGCGGCAGGAGCCCGGCGCCGCGGTAGAGCTGGTCGCGCTCGGCCCGGGAGAGCTGGAGGGCCCGGGCGAGGGCGCCGACCACCTGGGGCGAGGGGTTCCTCGCCCGCCCCTGCTCCAGGCGCAGGACGTAGTCCACGGAGAGCCCGGCCAGCTGCGCGAGCTCCTCGCGGCGCAGCCCCGGGGCGCGGCGCCCGGCCGTCACGGTGAAGCCGGCGTCGGCCGGGGAGAGCCGGTCGCGCCAGGCACGCAGGAGCGCGGCGAACGCGGGGCGGGGAGCGGGGCGGGAGGGAGCCATGGGCCCATTGTCGCCGCGCGGCGCCGCATCAGCCTGGGTACTGCCGGTCCCAGTGACGGGGAGGGCTCTGGCTGGCACCGGCGGGAGCGGCGACCGTGGAAACGCGCCCGAGCCGGGCGCCACCGCCCCGACCAGCCAGGGAGCCTTCCCATGCAGCACACCATCGTGATGACCGGCGCGAGCCGCGGCATCGGCCGCGTCGCCGCGGAGGAGATCCTGCGCCGGTCGCCGGACACCCACCTCCTCGTCGTCGCCCGCGGCTCCTCCGGTGAGCGGCTCACCGCGGAACTCGCCGCGGGCGGGCGGACGGTCTCGCACGTTCCGGCGGACCTCGGCTCGCTGGAGAGCGTCCGCACGGCCGCCACCGCGATCCGCGACCGGCTCGACGCCGGCGACCTCCCGCCGCTGACGGGCTTCACGGGCAACGCGGGCATCCAGTACACGAACGTGCTGACCGAGTCGGCCGACGGGTTCGAGGCCACCTTCGCCGTCAACGTCCTCGCCAACCACCTGTTCGTGCGCCTGCTCCAGGACCGCTTCACCGCCCCCGCCCGCATCGTGATCACCGTCAGCGACACCCACTTCGGCGATCTGCGGCACAACATGGGCCTGGTGCCCGGCCCGGTCTGGCGGTCCCCGGACGTCCTGGCCCGCACCGGCGCCTTCCCCCGGCCGGAGAGCGCCGGCGCCGGACGCACCGCGTACTCGACGAGCAAGCTGGCCGCGATCCACCTCGTGCACGAGTACGCGCGCCGGCTCCCGGCCGGGATCGACGCCGTCGCCTACAACCCGGGGTTCGTCCCCGGCACCGGGCTGGCCCGCAACGCGGGGGCCGCCGCCCGGTTCGCGATGCGGCGCCTCCTGCCCGCGCTGACCCTCACCCCCTTCGCCTCCGGCCGCGATGCCGCGGGCCGCCACCTCGCCGACGTCGTCCTCGGTACCGTCGAGGCGCCCTCCGGGTCCTACGTCGACCGCGACCGGGTGGCCCGCTCCTCCGGGGAGTCCTACGACCCGGAGCGCGAGCGCGAACTGTGGGACGCCGCCGAGCGGTTCACCGCGACGCGGGTCGCCCGGCGGGCCGGGCCGCGCTGATCCGCCGGGCGGTCCGGGCCGGGGTCGGCCACCGGCCGCTTCCGGGTGGTGGGCGGTCGTGGGCGAAGTGGTCCGCGCCGGTGGGAGGAACACGCGGTGGCGGACACGCGGGACACGGGCCTTCCGGGAGCCGCCGCCCCGCTCCGCACACAGCGCGCCCGGCCGGCCGCGGACTCGCCGGAGAGGGGCCCGCCGGGTGACGGACTCCGCGTGGACGCCTTCTCCGCTGCCCTCCGGCTCCCGGCGCGGGGGGCGCCCCACCAGGTGGGACGGCACTGTGCAAGGGATTGCGAGCCGGCCGGTCGGCGCGGCGCGGACGGATGTCCCCGTCCCGCGCCCCGGTACGCCGGTGTTCCGGCCTTGGCGTGTCTCCCGGACGGAGAGGAGATTTGTCCCGCCAAGCCGACAACGGCTCCCACCCCCCCAATTCCTTTCAGGAGGAGTCCCATGCTGCTCACGCGTTCCTGTGTCACCGCGGTCGTCGCCGCCGGTCTGTTCGGCGTCGCCGGGACCGCGGTGGCCGCCCCCACCGTCAGCAGGTTCGACGACGGCAGCTTCGAGTACCCCGCGGTCGCGGCCGGTACGTTCCGGACCCTCGGGGCGGGCGCCGCCACGGGCCCGTGGAAGGTCACCTCCGGCGCCGTCGACCTGATCGGCGCCGGGTACTGGCAGGCCGCCGAGGGCGACCAGTCCGTCGACCTCAACGCCACCGTCCCGGGGGCCGTGGCGCAGACCTTCACCACCACACCGGGAACGGCCTACACGGTGACGTACTCCCTGGCCGGCAACCCCGACGCCGTATCACCGGTGAAGACCGGCAGGGCCCTCGTCGACGGCCAGAACTTCCAGGGCTTCTCCTTCGACACCACCGGCAGGACCCTGACCGACATGGGATACGTGACCCGGCGGTTCACCTTCGTCGCCAACAACCCCACCACCACCCTCGGCTTCGCCAGTACCACCCCGAACAGCGCCCGCGGTCCCGTCATCGACGATGTCAGGGTCCACTCCTGCTGTTCCGACTCCTGCTGTCGCTGACCAGCACCGCCCGATCCAGCGGGACACGGCTCCCGGCGGCACACGCCGGGGTCCGTGTCCCACGTCTCCCCACTCCCGCCGCTCTGTCGCCAGAGGACGCGCCGACCGGCGGAAGGGCGCCCCGGAGGAGTGCCCGAGCCGCCCCGGTCCGGTCGCGGGGTGCCGGTCGACGGCGACGGCCGGAGCGCGGCAGGAGGAGCACCGCTTCGATCCGGCCGTTTCCCCGCGTCCTACGACACGGGCGCGCCCAGGGCTGGTTGTATGAAGGGACTCCGGTCCGCAAGGGGCCGCCCGACGCGGTGCCGACGGCTTCCGGACACCGGCCCGCGGCCGCGAGGGCTTCCGGCCCGGAGAGACGCGCAACCGCGGACGCCCCGGTACGGAGGTGGCTCGACAGCGATGCCGGACGACGACACGCGCCGCCTGGTCGCGGCACAGGGACGGGGCTTCGTCGCCACGGTCCGCCCGGACGGCATCCCGAACCTGTCCCCCGGGGGAACGACGGAGGTGTGGGACGACGAGCACCTGGTCTTCCCGGACCTGTACTCGCCGGGCACGGTCGCCGACCTCGCCGGGAATCCCGCGGTGGAGGTCAACGTCGTGGACCCGGTCCGGCGCAGGGGATACCGCTTCCGCGGAGCGGGCGAGGTGTTCACGCGAGGGGAACCGTACGACCGGATCGTCCGCCGCTTCGGGCGGAAGCGCGGCACCGACCCGGCGCCCGTCGGCTCCGCCGTCCTGGTGCGGGTGCTGGGGGCCGAGCCGCTCGTCTCACCCGCGTACGAGGGCGGTGCCGCGGAGGAGGGGATCGCCGCGCACCGGCGCGCCCGGCTGACCTCCGGAACGGACGCGGCCGGCGACGGTCGGGAGGAGCCCGGATGAGTACGGAACCGGCGGACACGGCGCGGCCCGGTGTGGCCCCCGGCTCACGGCGGACCGCCGGGACCATGTTCGCCGCCCTGTACGGGGACCTGGTCCCGCACGACTGGCTCGGCCCCGAGCCGGAGAACGACGCGTACTCGCTCTTCTACCACCGTTCGCTGGCCATGGGCTGGCTCGACGACGTGGGGACGGTGGTCGGCGGCGGCGCGCCCGGGGGCCGGGCCGCCGGCGCGGAGGGGCTGTGGGCCATGAACGACGCCGGGTGGGGACGGCCGCTCGCGCCCGGCACGGCGCGGTCGGCACCGGCGGCGTGGTTCCAGGTCGAGGCGCAGGCCGTGGCCCGCGACCGGCCGCTGCCGGTGCAGCCGTTCCTGCGGTGCGCCGGGGACTCGGTGGCCCGCTTCGGCACGCTGCGCCTTGCGGCCGTGCAACTGCTGCTGCCGGTCCAGGGTCTCGCCCCCTCCTCGCGTCCGTCCGGCGCCTTCCTGCCGTCGATGCATTCGGTCTCCTGGTTCCGGGAGAGCGGTCCCCGGTCCCGGGCCCGGGTGGAGGTCGGCGTCGACAGCGGCCGGAACCCGCGGGTTCCCGCTGTCGCCGGGCAGCTCACGGACGCCCTCGGGCAACTGAACCAGGACGTCTTCGTGTGCGCGTCGTACGAGGCGGGCAGTCCGCGAACCGCTCCCGCTCCCCCGTTCCACGACGGTTTCTGGAACGGCCCGCCCCTGCACGGGGTGACCCTGCGGGGAGAGCTCTGCGAGTGGTCGCTGGACGCGGTCGGCTCGCTGGCCGAGGTGATCGCCGACCTCACCGCCCACCTCGGGGTCCGTTCACCGCTCCTGCTCACCGTCACCCGGAGCGCCCGCGCCTGAACCGGACCGGTCGGCCTCCGGCGGGCCGCGCCCGCGCCCGGGCGGCGGCCCCCGCCGCCCGGGTGACGGCTCGTCACCGGGTGCCGGACCGCGCGCTGCGGAAGGTGCGGCGGTAGGTGTCCGGGGGCACGCCGACGGTGCGGTGGAAGTGCCGGCGCAGCGTCGTGGCGGTGCCCATGCCGACCGCCGCCGCGACGGCGTCGACGCTGTCGCCGGTGGTCTCCAGCAACTCCTGGGCACGCCGGATCCGCTGGGTCAGCAGCCACTGCAGCGGTGTGGTGCCGGTCACCGACCTGAAGTGACGGCCCAGGTGGCGCGAGCTCATGTTCGCCCGGCGGGCCAGGTCCTCCACGGTCAGCGGCCGGTCGAGCCGTTCGACCGCCCAGGGGAGCAGCTCGGCGAGCGGGTGGTCGTCCCGGACGGGCACCGGGGCGGTGACGAACTGGGCCTGGCCGCCGGCCCGGTGCGGGGGCACGACCAGGCGGCGGGCGACCGTGTTGGCGACCGCCGAGCCGTGGTCGAGGCGGACCAGATGCAGGCACAGGTCCAGCGCGGCGGCCTTGCCCGCGGAGGTGAACACGCTGCCGCCGTCCACGTAGAGGACGTCCGGATCGACCTCCACCCGGGGGTGGCGGGCGGCCAGGTCCCGGGTGTGCGCCCAGTGCGTGGTCGCACGCCGGCCGTCCAGCAGACCGGCGGCGGCCAGCACGAAAGCGCCCGTGCACAGGGAGGCCACCCGCGCGCCCGCCTCGTGGGCCGCGCGCACCGCGTCGACCAGTTCGGCGGGCGGGTCCTCGTCGACGTCGGCCCAGCCGGGGACGATCACCGTGTCGGCGTACGGGAGTCGGCCGAGCCCGTGGTCGGGCTCCAGGTGGAACCGGCCGACCCGCACGGCGCGCGGGCCGCAGACGGTGACGCCGTACCAGGGTGCGGCCACACCGGCCGGGGCGGTGGCGAAGACCTCGTGCGCCACGGACAGCTCGAAGTGCAGCATCCCGTCGGTGACGGCCAGCGCGACAGTGCCCATGTCCGGAACTGTACGGGTCGTGTCGCTCCGGACACTCGTACGGGTCCACCGCCCACGCCAGGATGCTGACAACTGATCATTCGAGTCGTTCGAGCGGGGCGGGAGACATGGTGGATTCAGGTCGCACGGTGGCGGTGTTCGGCGCCTACGGGCACACCGGGCGCTTCGTGGTGGCGGAGCTGCGGAGGCGCGGGTTCACTCCGCTGCTGTCCGGACGCGACGCGGACCGGCTGCGGGCCCTCGCGGCGTCCCGCCCGGGGACCGGGGCCCGCCCGGCCTCGGTCGACGACCCGGCCTCGCTCGACCGTGCGCTGGACGGCGCGGCCGCCGTGGTCAACTGCGCCGGGCCCTTCGCGACGACCGCCGCCCCGGTGATCGAGGCGGCCCTGCGCGCCGGGATCCCGTACGTGGACGTGGCGGCCGAGATCGAGGCCAATCTCGACACGTTCGCGCACTTCGCGGACCGCGCCCGCGCCGCGGGCACCGTGGTGGTCCCCGCGATGGCCTTCTACGGCGGTCTCGGCGACCTGCTGGTCACCGCGGCGATGGGCGACTGGACGGCGGCCGACGAGGCGCACATCGCGTACGGGCTGAGCGGCTGGCACCCCACGGCCGGGACCCGTGCCGCGGGCCGGGTCTCCCGGGAGCGCCGGGGCGGCCGCCGCGTCCGCTACAGCCGCGGGCGGCTGGAGTACCGCGACGACGCGCCGCCGACCCTGACGTGGCCCTTCCCCGCCCCGCTGGGGGACCGGACCGTGATCGGGGAGTTCACCATGGCCGACGTCGTCACCGTCCCCAGCCATCTGGCCGTCCCCGAGGTGCGCACCTACATGACGGTCGAGGCGGCCGGCGGACTGTCGGATCCGGACACCCCGGCGCCGACCGCGGTGGACGAGCACGGGCGGTCCGCGCAGACCTTCCTCGTCGACGTCGTCGTGCGCTCCGGCGGCGCGGAACGGCGCGCGGTGGCGAGCGGCCGGGACATCTACGCCGTCAGCGCGCCGCTCGCGGTGGAAGCGGTCCACCGGATCCTCACGGGACGGACCAGGACAGTCGGTGTCGCCTCCGCCGGCGCGCTCTTCGACGCGTCCGACTTCCTCCGTGCCCTGTCCGCGCACCTCTCGCTCGAACTACGGCGGTAGGACCCCGGACAAGAGGACCCGTCATCCGGCCGTCGGCGGCCTCGTGGCGGACGCGGCAGCGGCAGCCGTGGCCAGGGGGTCCCGGGCCGGGCGGCCGAGGAGGCCGGCGAGGTCGGGGCCGGTGCCGTCCAGGAAGCCGTGCCGGACGCCGGTCGCGATCGAGGCGAGCATGGGCGGCTGGAACGGCAGCAGTCCCGGCGTCTCGTGGAGGATTCTGCGCCGGTACTCGCCCAGGCCGATGGTCCGGTGCGGGACGCCGAGCCGGCCGGCCACCCGCGCCGCCGTGACCGGCGTGCCGGTCAGGTCGTAGGTGCGCCCGCCGTGGGGCGCCGGGCCGGCCGCGACGACGGCCGCGGCCTCGGCGAGGTCCGCGCGGGCGACCGCGGCCAGGGCACCGTCGCCGAACGCGGACTCCACCCCGTCGCCGGTCCACATCAGCAGCGCGCCGAAGAGTTCGGCGTACAGGCCGTTGCGCAGGATCGTCCACGGTATGCCGCGGGCCCGCACCAGCCGTTCGGTCGCCCGGTGCGCCAGTGCGAAGGCGAGGTGGTCGCCGGCGCCGGTCAGGCTCGTGTAGACGACATGCCGGACGCCGTCCCGGGCGGCGGCGTCCAGGACGGCCGCGTGCCGCCCGACGACCCGGTCGTCCTCGGCGTAGCCGGCGGAGACCAGCACCAGCGTCGACACCCCGGCGAGGTCGATGGTGGCGGGGTCGTCGAAGTCGAGCCGCCGCATCCCGTCCTTCGGGGTACGGCTGCCGCCCGTCGCGTTCGCGCCGCGGGCGCGCAGCGCCGTGAGTACGGCCGAGCCGAGGTTCCCGCTCGCTCCGGTCACCAGGATCATGTCGGTCACAGTCCTCCGTCGTGGTTCTCTTCGGTAACTACGCTTGATCCTGATCGGCCCGTGTACCGGCCACAAGGAGGCAGTTCGATGTCACCCACGCACACCGGGGGAACCGCCGGGGCGACCGCCGTACCCGCCGACCTCGATCCCTGCGGGCGCGAGGACCACCCGGACTGCGGGATCCGGGACGTCCTGGACCGCATCGGCGACAAGTGGTCGGTGCTCGTCATCGTCGAACTCGCCGGCGGGCCGCGCCGCTTCCGGGAACTGCAGCGCGCGATCGACGGCATCTCCCAGCGGATGCTCACCCTCACCGTGCGCAGGCTGGAGCGCGACGGACTCGTCCTGCGCACCGTGTACCCGACCGTCCCGGCCCGGGTCGACTACCGTCTGACCGGGACCGGGGCCGGTCTGACCCATCTGGTCAAGGCGCTCGCCGAGTGGTCCCTCACCCACCGCGCCGCCATCGCCGAGGCACGGAGCCGGTACGACCGGGCCCACCCCGGCCACGACATCCGGTGACCCGGCCCTGACCCGGACCGGGGCGGCACACCGACGTCGGAACGGCCGGGGGCCGAACGTGTGCGGGTCCGGGATCCCCCCGGGCCCTCAGCGCCCTCTCAGCCCTCCTCAGTGCCCTCGACGACGCCCGCATGACCCTGTACACATCGGGGATCCGGTGACTGGATCAGCGGACACGGGGCGCGGGCCCCGGCCGGCCGGACCGAGAGGGGACCGCCATGCGCGCGTACCGGGAGCAGCCCGAGGCCCGGGCCGCTGACCCCCGGGAGACTCGCCAGGCTCCAGTCCCTGGTGGGCAACCGGGGGGTCGCGCGCCCAGCCGAGGAGGAACGGCACGTCCACGGCGCCGGCTGCGGGCACACGGACGGGCACCTGGAGACGGACAGGGGCGGGGACGGCGAACCCGGCGCTCAGCGCGCGCTGCTCGATGCCGCCATGGCCTCCCCGGGCCGCCCGCTGCCCGCCGATCTCCGCAGGGAAGCGGAGACCTTCTACCAGAACGACCTGTCGCCCGTGCGCGTCCACGACGACGCGGTGGCCCAGCGGGCCACCGCGGCGCTGGGCGCCCGGGCGATGACCGTCGGTTCCCACATCTTCCTCCCGCCGAAGGCCGCGGGCGACAAGTCGGTCGTCGGGCACGAGCTGAGCCATGCCAGCAGCAACCTCGCCGGGGTGCGGGAGACGGGTGACACCAACGGCGCGGGGGTCACCGTCACCGACCCGCGGCAGGACTCCGAGCAGCGGGCGGAGACGGACGGCACGGCGTTCGCCGCGGGCGCGGGCC
The DNA here is from genome assembly GCF_002794255.1 of Streptomyces carminius. Classification (GTDB taxonomy): domain Bacteria; phylum Actinomycetota; class Actinomycetes; order Streptomycetales; family Streptomycetaceae; genus Streptomyces; species Streptomyces carminius. The sequence goes on along the minus strand of NZ_PGGW01000011.1, from coordinate 24,194 downwards.
GCGCGCCGTCGGCGGGAAGCCCGACGGCGCCCCGGACCGGTGGCGGCGGGGGCGGCGGACCGGTCGTGGCCCGGGTGAAGAGCACTCCGGGCGGCAAGGGGAAGGGCGCGGTGAGCGGGCAGCTCCCCGGCCGTGAGGAGATCATCGCCGAGGTCGACAGGCTCGCCAAGGCCTGCACCTGCAAGCAGAGCAAGAAGCAGTGGGGCCGGATCACCAAGGACGTGGTGATCCGTTACGCCCGTGACTACAAGGACGACCGGGACGGGCAGAGCCTCCGGCACCTCACGCGCCAGATGCTCAACGCCATGGCCGACGAGGAGCGGAAGGCGCGGGAGGGCACGGCGGCTCCGGCGGGCGGGTCGGGGAAGAAGGAGACCGAACCGGTCAAGGAGCAGGAGATCCAGGCAGCGCTGGTCAACGGCCATCTGGTCTTCGCCAGCAACTGCAACCAGTCCATGTTCCGGCTCCACGAGCTGCTCAAGGAGCTGAGCGGCGAGGCGGGCGGGGAGGAGGACCTGGAGGGCGGCGAGGGTCTCCAGAAGCTGATGACGAAGGACTTCGGCGTCCGGACCACGACTCGGACGACGACGCGGCGGAAAGCGGCGAGAGCGACACCGAGTCGGCGTCCGAGTCCGAGTCCGAGTCCGAGATCGTGCCCACCGCGAAGGGCAGGGGCAAGCGGCCGGCGTCTCCCCAGAACACCGACAAGGGCGGGAAGCGGCGCAGGACCGAACCGGCGGAGGAGGAAGCCGGTCCGGCGACGGGGACCAAGCCGCAGAAGGGCCAGGAGCGGAAACGGCGCGACCGTCAGGCCCTGCTGGACTTTTCTCGGTAACGCTTCGTGACGCGTTGTGATCTTGGTGGTGCGGCCGTGTTCGAGCCGGAGCACGACGAGGGCGGCGCGGGCGATCCGGGTGATGGCCGCAGGGTCGAGGCTGACCCGGCACAGGGCCTGGAAGGTGACCTTCAGCCCGCGTTGTCAGATCGCCTCACCGAGATCCCCGCCGAGTCGTGCGAGGCCCGCCGCGCCCGCCGGCCGGCCCTTGGTGAGCTGGGCCAAGTGCGCTTCGAGGACGTCGAGCTGCTCGGCTCCGATCTGCGCCGCCCAGCGGTCACGCACCTCGGTGAAGAGCGCCGCGCCGAGAGTCATCATGTCGTGGCCGCGGGCCGTGACGCGAAGTCGCTTGACGCGTGCGTCGCTTGGGTCGGTCTCCCGCTCGACGTATCCGAGCCGCTCGAGGGCGGCGACCGTCTTGGCGGCGGCCTGCTTGGACACCGACAACCGGCGGCCGAGTTCCGTGGCCGTGTCCGCTCCCTCCTCGATGGCGCGCAGGGCGAACTCGTGGGATGCACGCACGCCTTCGTGTCCGCGGCTTGCCAGTTCGCCGACCACGTCGTCCACCATCGACTGGAAGCCGCCGAGCAGCAGCAGCGCAAGCTCGGCGCCTGGTGACCGTGCCATAAGGCGCATCATACGAGAACCCGTCGGGGTCGACAACCTGGCTGTCTATCCATAGACTGACAACCAGGTTGTCGATCAAATGGAGGAAACCAATGGCCCCCACGCCCCCCGGCGCCACCCTTCCGGCCCTCGAACACCACCGCGTCAGCCTCAACGGCACAGAGCTTCACTACGTCTCGGCGGGAACCGCCGGATCCCCCGTCATGCTGGTCCACGGCTTCCCGGAGACCTGGTGGGTCTTCCACAAGCTGATCCCCCTGCTCAGCGCGCACCACCGCGTGTTCGCTCCCGACCTGCGCGGTTTCGGCGACTCCGCCACCGCCACCGGAGAGCACGACAGCGCGACCGCAGCCCGAGACCTGAGCGAACTGATCACCCTGCTCGACCTCGGCCCCGTTCACCTGACGGGCCAGGACATCAGCGGTCCCACCACATTCCGTGTCGCGGCCGCACACCCCGACCTGGTGCGCAGCTATACGGCGATCGAGACCGGTCTGCCCGGGTTCGGCCTGGAAACACTCGCGGACGTCACCCACGGCGGTGCCTGGCACATCGGCGTCCTCGCCGCCCCCGGCATCCCGGAGATGCTGCTCGCCGGACGAGAGCGCGCATTCCTCTCCGAGTACGCCCTGCCCTCCCTCAGCGCCACCCCTGACGCGTTCACCGACCAGGACATCGACGAGCTCACCCGCTCCTACACGCGACCCGACGCGTTCAAGGGTGCAGCCGGGCTCTACCGGTCGATGCTCCGCGAAGGCGAGGAAATCCGAGAACTGGCCTCCGGGCAGCTCACCATGCCCGTGCTCGCCATCGGCGGCGGGTCGGGAGACTTCACGCCGGCGACGCTACGCCAAGTCGCCAAGGACGTAAGTTCCGCATCTCTCGACGGCATCGGCCACTACGTGGCGATGGAAGCACCCGAACGGCTCGCGAACGCCCTTCTCGCTTTCTACCGGAAAATCGACAGCCCGGAACAACCCCCGGACCCAGCCCCTGAGCGCGGAACAGGGTCCTTTGCGTGATTGAGGTCTGTCCGGGTTCATCCGGTCAGTCCGAGGGCGGCCAGGGGTCTTCGCCAGTCGCGTGCGGTGTGACGTAGGGCGGCGGCGATGTTGGTGCGGCCGTCCTGGCGGTGGACGCCGATGGCGAGGTTGCGCAGTCCGGCCATGCCCTGGGGGAGACGGCCGGTGCGGATTGTGGAGTCGTCCTCGCGGAAGGTGCGGTCGCGGACGTGGTGGAGAAGATTTTCGATCTTCCAGTGGCCGCGGATCCAGGCGGCGGGCTGGGCACCGGTAGCGGTGCCGGGCGGCAGGCTGGTGATCAGACAGACGCGCTCGATGGTGAGCTTGCCGGTGGTGAGGTCCTGTCTCCGGCGCACGACCTGGAGGGCCTGGCGGGCTTCGGGGTAGTCGAGGTGCGCGAAAGCAACGGTCTTCAGGCGCCGGATCTCGTGGCGGTGGTGGGACCGGGTGCGGTCGTAGTGGCCGAGTCCGACATCGCGCCAGGGCAGACGTCGGACCGTGTCGAACGACGTGGGGTGGTTGGCTTTGACCTGGGCGATGTGGTGGGCGCCGCGGCCTCGGAGGTAGGTGCCGTGGGCGTGCTGGGTGTGCAGGGCGTCGGCGGTGATGACCGTACCGGCCAGGTCGATGCTGTCCAGCAGCGGGGCGAAGGCTCCGGATCTCGTTGCTCTTGTCGGCGACCTGCCGTTGGGCGAGGACGCTTCCGGCGTGGTCCATCGCGGCGAGCAGAGCGACTGCCGGGGCGGTGGCGGTGCGCGAGCCGCGCAGCACTTTCCCGTCGACCGCGATGGCCCGCAGTCCACGGCTGTCCGGCGCGGCGCGGGCGGTGAGGAAGGCGCCCACCGCCCGGTCCAGGGCGTCGCCGTCGAGTTGGACCAGGAGGCGGCGCAGGGTGTGGGGGTGCGGGACGGGCACCGTGCCGGTCAGCGGGCCGACCGGGAAGCCGAGGGCTCGGCAGGCCCATGCGGGAGCGTCGGACATCCACTCGGTGATCGCGGTCAGCGACCGGGCACCGGTCGGCACACCGGCCGCGGCAGCGGCCACCAGCGCGGACAACCGACAGCGACGGCCCCGAACATCTCGTGGATCAGGCACCAGGCCCGGGAATCCGGACAGACGGACCGCGTCCACCAGCGGGGCCGGGGCGGAGACTCGGGCCAGTTGGCCCAGACCGACGGGCATGAGGGAAGATGCAGGAGCAGGCACGGACTCGCCAAGTGTTCATGGGACTTCGACACTCGCATGATCACTGAGACCGTGCCTGTACCGCGTTCACTCCCCACCCGAACCGGGATGATCCACCCGCTTCCACGCCACTCCGGCAAACCGAACGAAGCCCAACCCTGCAAGAGACCCTGGTCCCCACCCCGACATCGCCTCGCCCCTGGCGGTAGACACCCGGCCCCACAACCGGCTGCTGCGCGGCATCCGCGCGATCGGCGAGCGTGCCGCGGCCGAGCTCAAACAGCGCTGGCGTGCCCTGCAGCATGTGACGGTCAGCCCCAACCGGATCGGCGCCATCGCCCAGGCCGCCCTCGCCCTCAACAATGCATGGCGGTGAACTTCGCTGAGAAAACCTGAGTGTCTCCCGGCCCCGGTCGAGACAAGCGTGATCATCGAGCACCGCAAGGAGTCGAACGTCGCCCTGGAGAACGAGATCCGAGCGCTGCGAAATCGGCTGTTGCAGTGATTGCGGTCCGGCAGCCCCGACCGGCTGGACCTCGGCATGCGACTGGCCGCCTTCCGCATCGTGCAGGAGGCCCTGACCAACGCACTCAAGCACGCCGGCCCGCGCACCACCGTCGACCTGAGCCTGGCGGCCGACTCCTGCCAGATCCGCATCGTCGTGCACGACGGCGGCCCGCCCGACGACGAACCCGCGCCGGCGGCCAACCGGCCTGAGCACCGTTCTAACAGTCGTCTCAGGTTCGCTCGGTATGAAGTAGGCATCGCCGGGCGACGCGGGTCCCGGCCTCGCCGGCATGGCCGAACGCGCCGCGCTCTACGGCGGCACGGTCAGCGTCGGCCCCGCGTCGGACGGCTGGACCGTCCACGCGACCCTGAAGGCAGCCATTCATGATCTCTGTGCTTGTGATGGACGCCCAGCCGCTGCAGCGCTTCGGGTTTCGCATGCTGCTGGAGAGCACCCCCGACACCGAGATCGTCGGCGAGGCCGAGAACGGCGCCGAGGCCGTTCGGTGGACCACCAAGCTGCATCCCGACGTGGTGCTGATGGACATCCGCATGCCGGGCGTCGACGGGATCGAGACCATCCGGCGCATCGTCGCCGCCGGTGGGCGTTCGCGGATCCTGGTGCTGACGACGTCCGACGTGGACCGGTACGCGCTCGCCGCGCTGCGGGCCGGGGCGAGCGGTTTCCTGCTGAAGGACATCCGCCCGGAGGAGCTGCTCGCCGGCATCCGGGCCGTCGCCGCCGGGGCCGCGGTGATCGCGCCGGCGCTGACTCGGCGGCTGCTCGACGCGTTCTCCGACCGGCTCGGCGATGACCTCCGCGGGCCCGTGCGGGAGGATCCCCGGCTGGACTCCCTGACCGGCCGCGAGCGCGAGATCCTCGTCGCCATCGGCCACGGCCTCACCAACGGCGAGATCGCGCAACGGTTCACGCTGTCGGAGTCGACGGTGAAGACCCACGTCGGGCGGGTCCTCGCCAAGATCGGCGCACGGGACCGGATCCAGGCCGTCATCCTCGCCTACGACCTGAGACTCACCCGGCCGATTTAGCGCTTCGTCTCGCGCGTCCGTCGGGGGCGCGACCGTAGTTCCCAGCCGCACCGCTCCGGGCCGATCCGCTCGGCGTGATCGACCGCTCCGCTGCCGGGTCCGCCTGCAGTCAGGACTGTCTGACGGGTGTGCGGCCGGTGAAGGCGCTGGCGAGGCTTTTCCCGAACGGCGATGTCGTGCTGATCGACCAGTGCGGCCACTGTCCCCGGGTCGAACGGCCCGCCGAGTTCCGGCGGGCCGCCGACACCTTTCTAGGCGGTCACGACTGAGTCGCCGCTGATCTTCACCGGGATCGGGATCAGGCCGGTGGTCGCCGGCCCTTTCTTCCTGTCACCGGTCGCGGCGTCGAAGACGCTGCCGTGGCCGGGGCATGTGATGGTGCCGCCCGCCGGTCGGGAAACGGTGACGCCCGCGTGCGGGCAGGTCGGGTTGAGCCCTTTGACCTCGTTCTCCGACGGCCGGACGATCAGGACTTTGCCTGACGGTCCGTCCACGATCGTCCCGCTGCCGACCGGGACGTCGGCCAGCTTGGCCAACGGCGTGCCACCGGAGCCGGAGGATCCTCCGGCGGGCGGGTCGGCGGCGGGTGTCTCGGACGAGCAGGCGGCCAGGGAAACCGGTGCGACCAGACCGGCTAGCAGGCCGCAGACAACCGTGCGGCGTGTTGAATCTGGCAAGACGATGCCTCCTGAGCGCAAACAGTGGTGTTTTTCGGCTTGTTGACCTCAGTGAGCTCACACACGTTCGACGCTTCGTCAGGACTTGCGGGGGGAGACCGTCATGATGCCAATGCACATCTCGTCGCCGGTGCCGTCGCCCCACACAACGTAGCGCGGCGGCAGCTTCTTCAGCTGCGGCAGCTGTTTGCGCAGCCCCGCGTCGTGCGTACACGTCACCCGCAGCGTGTCCCCCGGGCCGGCCTCCACCGGCGACGGCAGCTTCACCATCCGCTGGTTGTCGAAGTCGAACTGCGGCACGTCCAGCAGGACCTTGGCCTTCGGCGTGCCCGGGTTGAGTTCGACCTTCATGGACCGCCCGAGCATGTGCATGTGACCGAAACCGGCGAACACCGTCACCGGCTCCTCCACCTCGTGGTCGCAGGACTGGGTGTCACCGGGCTTCGGCACGCCGCCCTCGTTGCACTCCTCCACCTGACGGTCCGCGAATTCGCCGACCTCCGGCCCGAACCGCTTCGTCACGTCCGCGATCGAGGCCGCCCGGTCACAGAGCGGACCCGACTCGTCGGCGGTACAGGGCAGGTCGATCGGCGCGTCGAGCGACCACGTCTCGAGTTCCCGGGTCTGCGGCGTGCCGTCCGTCAGCCGCAGCCGCACCGCCGAGCGGTCCGACCCGCCCGGCTTGCCGTCGGTCGCGAGCAGGTTGTAGTGCATCTGGAGGATGATCAGGCTGCCCGGCTCCAGCTTGAAGCCGGCGTCCTGGTCGAGCAGCGTCTCCGTGGCGCCCGGCGCCCAGGTGTCCACCCACGCCGCGCCCGGGTCGGCGCCCTCGTCGTCGCCCTCCACGTCGGCGCCGTCCACGCCGGTCCCGCCGAAACACTGCCAGCCGAGGCCGGGAGTCTTCGCGTCCTGCTCGTGCACCGCGGCAGCGGCGCCCGGCGGCACCGCGTACACGATGCCGTGGTGCGCGATGGCGTCGTTGTCCGGCATGACCTGGGTTCCGGTCAGGAACGTCTCCTTGGTCAGGCCCGGATCGAGCACCTGGCACCGGTACTCGTCCACGGCGCCGTCCGGCGGCGCGGGCGTGTAGGCCTCGGCCATCTTCAGGTCGACGAACCGCTCGCCGTCGCGCAGCGGCTGCGGTGGAGCCGATGACCCGCCCGCGTGCGCGCTGTGCGAGTCGGCCGTGGCGGGCGCCGCACTGTTGTCGGCGTCCGACCCGCAGGCGACGACAGCGAACGCCGTCGCCAGCGCGATGGTGGCCGCCCCGAACCTCCGCAGTGGACTTCCAGGTTTCGTCATAGCCTGAACGCTAGGCTCGATTCCGTCCTGTTTCGTCGTACTGTGGTCGTCATCTTCGGGAGGGATGTGGTACCACGGTACTTCTCTCCGGAGCGCCGTTCGGCACCCGCACGAGAATCAAGGCCCGTCGCAACCGGGCCCGAAGTCACGCCCACGAAAGTCCGTCGGCGATGGACGGGAGCCAAACTCAGCTCAGAACCGACTTCTACGCCTGCCTGACCGCGCGGGTCGCCGAGTCGCCCATGACCTGCCCTTGACAACCTTCCCCCTGACAAACAGAAATGCCATCAAGGCGGCGAGACTGAATGCCGCCATAAGCCAATCTGAGTCAAGCAATAAAACAATAAGACTTGCCGCGAACAAGAACACGAGGAAATTGGCAAGGATTACCAGGACTCTCGAATCCATCGAACATCCACCTCCTTCTCAAGTTGCCACTCACATTCTCGGATGACTGGGCGGAACCGACGTGAGCCATGAGTGCGGTCGGGGCGGAATCGAGTTCCTCCCCGACCACCCGGAGGGGCGATCCCCTTCCAGAAGTCATAACCGACGCACTACATATGCCTGCCGATCACCAGGCCAATCCCTGCGGTAGCGCCGTAGGCACCTCCTATCAGCACTCCGACACCTCCGGCGGCGCCACAGCCAGGGGGACCACCAACAGCACCGACCAGGCATCCGATGCCACCCCCAACCGCGGCGCCCGTACCGGCGAGTCCGGAGATCACTGTGATGTCGCCGGTGAAGTCGTCCCAGGAATACAGTCCGGTGGGGTCGGTGTGGTTGACGGGGTCGCCGGTGGCGTAGAGGTAGGGGTTGGTCTCCTGGCCCGAGGGGTCGGGTTGGGTGAAGCGGCCCAGATGGGGGGCGTAGTAATCGACCTCATTCTTTAACAGACTGCGCGCTGTGGGCTCTGCCGCGCTATGTACTACGGCAGAGTCCACAGACAGTACTTCAGTGGTCTCTTCTGTCAGGTTGGTACATCACGTGCCAAGCATCAGCACGATGCTGATCGCGACAAGTGGCGCTGCGGCCAGAATGGCCCATATGGCCCTTTCCCGCCTGACGCTTCCTTCGGCGGAGGACAGCATCACCCCGGCTCCTACAGCTATGGCGATGAGAGAAAATGCCAGCAAAGTATAGGACAGCTCTTGCATGTCAGCAGTTCTCCGAGAACAGAAACGAGACGCCGCCGACTCCTCCTGTGATGCCGGTGGCGGGACTGATTCCACCCGCCGCAGGGGTCAGAACAGGGCCTGTCGCCACAGCGGCAGTTACACCAGCCACCATGCTGATTCCTTCCAAAGTCGCCAAGGTGATTTCACCCGCACTTGCCAGCCCGGTGGGGTCGGGTTGGGTGAAGAGTAGGGCTGGGGTACCGTCTCGGTCGGGGTGGCGCGGGGCAGGCCGGTGGGGCCCCGATGGCATCGGGGCCCCACCGGGGCATCTTGCTGAATTGAGGATTCTCGACCTCGCCGAGAAGTGCTACAGATCAGAGAAGACGGTCACCCGATATCGCTTCTGAAGCGAGTACCGCTGCTTCTATTCCGATCGGAATATCGGCACACAGAGAAGGAAAACAGCGCACCGAATCGGCCGCTTTTCGCCGCCTCATCGGCCTCTTCCCTTTCCTCGCTGCACGAAAGCCGCAACAGCGAACATGCAGACAGTCAGCCCTGCCGCGAAGATCGCCAACGGCAGTATGAGAGCCGCTTCCCCGAATGACGCACCGTCCTGCCAGGCCAGCACAGCGGCCACCCCAGAACTCACACAGGTCAGCCCCGCCGCAATCGCACCGAGCGTCATGCCGAGTCCGGCTCTGTCAGCACTCACTGAACAGCCCTCCTATAGACGGCCCCAGCCCGACAGCAGCCACTTGATATCCCCAGAAGGCTACAGCTGATGATGCACCGCCTGTCATGGGAGTGGTGAGCATCCCTGCTGTGCCGATGAGAAACCCTCCGACACCAGCCATTGCGCCGATCACCGCAGCGGAACAACTCAACCCGGTGGGGTCGGTGTGGTTGACGGGGTCGCCGGTGGCATAGAGGTAGGAGCTGGTTTCCTTTCCGGAGAGGTCGGGCTGAGTGAAGCGACCCAGGTGAGGGGCCGAGAAAACCTCAGCAGCTCCTTCGGTTTCATTCACGCTTCCAGTATGCGACTCCTCGCACTGCAATGACGATCGCTGCCACACTCAGCATCCATATCACCGCATGAGAACCCTCCCAGCCAGCTTGCCACGGGTACATCATCAGGAGAATGACGGCGAATACGAGCAGAAGCCATAGAAGGAAAGATTTTTTCTGCACACTGCCCTCCAGTTGGAACGGCGCGCCCCACCAAGAGAGTGGGGCACGCCGTGGCATTCCGGCTGGGCAGGCCGGAGTGAGCGAAGCAGCCGCAGCGCTAATCGATGCGCCTTCTTCCCTTTCGAATCACTAGAATCGCGATGATGGAAAGACAGCAGACGACGAGCGCCGACCACCACACGGCCGGAACATCCAGCGCGTTAGGCGAGAACACTATAAGAGAGAGAGCTGAGAGAGCAAAGATCAGGATTACTCCTGAAGACTCAAAGAACTGGCGCACTGGACTCCTTGAGAGTAGGGTCTTCGAAGGACCCCTTCCGGAGTAACACTCCGGAAGGGGTCCTTCAGTTTTTTATTGCTGTCTAAGCCGATGGGAACGTGTCACTCAGCAGGCGTTGTCGTCGTACACGCCGCAGGCAACTGCCGCGACAAAGCTGGTCTGGGCGAGTGCCAGGCCTATGCCACCTGCCACGGTCAAAGATGCTCCTCCCGTGGGGATGGCCGCCACGAGGGCTACGCCGGTCATGACGGTTGCCACGGTGTCCCACCCCGTCCACAGTCCGGTGGGGTCGGTGTGGTTGATGGGGTCGCCACTCGCGTAGAGGTAGAGGTTGGTTTCCTGGCCCGATGGGTCGGGTTGGGTGAAGCGGCCCAGGTGGGGGTCGTAGTAGCGGGCGCCCATCTTGTACAGCCCCGTCGGGTCGAGGTAAGTGCCGGCGAAGCGGTAGGGCTGGGGGACGGTCTCGGTGGGGGTGGTGCGGGGCAGGCCGGTGGGGCCGTAGTCGTAGGTGTGGGTGCGCTTGCCGTTCTCGTCGGTCAGGCCCATGACCGAGCCGAGGGCGTCGGTGAGGTAGTAGTGGCTCTTCCCCCCGGTCCTCATGGAGTGGAGGGTGCCCGACGGTTCGCGGACGAATCCGGTGTCCTTGCCCGCGGTGCTCTGGGCGGCCAGACCCAGGGGGCCGTGGTGGAAGCGGGTGTCACCGAGCCGGACGCGTTCGGCGTTCGTGGTGTCGGCGTATTCGGCGGTGTGGGTTTGGCCGTTGACGGTGAGTTCGGTGAGCTGGGAGAAGGCGTTCCACTTCTCGTCGGTGCGGGTGACGGTGGAAGCGGCTGCGGCCGCGAGCTCGTTGCCGGCCTTGTCGTAGGACCAGCCGGTGGAGTCGCCGTTGCGGGCGGTGAGTTGGGAGGCGTCGTCGTAGGTGAAGCGGTTTCCGGCCGGGCAGGCGGAGGACTGGCCGGACTGGGCGGTGAGGTTGCCGGCCGGGTCGAAGCAGTACAGCCAGGAGGCGGTGCGTTCGCCGTCGCTGGTTTCCAGGGCGTACTGGAGGCGGGCGGCGGAGTCGTAGCGGTAGGTGATGCGTTTGCCGGTGGTGTGGTCGGTGCGGGTGCGGATCTTGGTGCCGTCGACCTTGGCCGAACCGGAGGTGTAGTCGTAGGTGTAGGCCAGGTCGATCAGGGTGTCATCGCCGGAGGTGGCGGTGACGCGGGTGGGGCGGCCGGAGTCGTCCAGGTCCACGGTCTGGGTGGTGCCGCCCGGGTAGCTGGTCTTGGTGCGTTCGCCGTTGTTGTTGTAGGCGTAGGTGGTCTTCGCCCCGGCCGGGTCGGTCAGTTCGGTCAGCCGACCGGCCGGGTCCCAGGTGTAGTCGACGGTTCCGGTGGGGTCGGTGTAGGTGTCCACGCTGCCGTCGGCGGTGTAGGCCAGGACCGTGGCGGAGCCGTCGGGCAGGATGCGGACCGTCTCGCGGCCCAGCGCGTCGTAGCGCCAGGTGGTGGTGCCGGTGGCGTCGGTACGGGTGGTGAGGTTGCCGTCGGCGTCGTAGGTGTAGGTGACGACGTCGTAGGCGGAGGTGTCGGTCCGGGTGATCCGGTCGCGCTTGTCGTAGGTGTGGTGGGTGGTGGTGCCGCGGCCGTCGACCACATCGGTGGGGCGGCCGAGGCCGTCGTAGCGGTAGGTGGTGGCCCCCTGCGGGGACGGCGGGGCGGCCTTGGTCAGGTTGCCCTTGGCGTCGTAGGTGAACTCGGTGGTCTTGCCGCGCGCGTCCTTGGCGGTGCAGCGCTGGCCCTCGAAGCCGCCGCAGTCGGGCGTGGCGTCGTTGTAGGTGAACTCCCGGGTGCCGCCCTCGTTCCCGATGACGGCCACGGACAGGGTGTTGCCCTTGGCGTCGTAGTCGTAGTCGCTCTCGTGGCCGTCCGGCGTGGTGAGAGTGCCGGGCAGGTCGGTACCGGCAATGGTCTGGTAGCCGGTCAGGGACGCCGTCGCCCCGGTGGGCAGGGAGACGGAGGTGGGGTTGTTGCGGGAGTCCCAGCCGTAGGTGGTGGTGTTGCCCGAGGTGTTGCCGGTGCCCATCGCGTCGGTGGCCGAGGCGAGGTTGTGGGCGTCGTAGGTGCGAGAGCGGGAGTTGCCCAGCGGATCGGTGACCTTCGTGACCTCGCCGTCGTCGTTGTGGCGGTAGACGGTCTCGTCCCCGTCCGGGTCGGCCACCGTGGTGGTGCCTTCCTGCCAGGGGGTGTCCGCGGAGTGGGTGTAGGTCCACGTCGGGCCGCCGGGTCCGCCGCGGGTGAGGGAGGTGACCCGGTTGGCCTCGTCGTAGGTGAAGGAAACCTTCCGCCCCGCCGGGGTGGTCACCTCGGTGATGCGGCCGTCGGCGTCATAGCCGAACAGGGTGTCACCGCCCTCGGTGTCGACCGTCTGGATCAGCCGCCTGTCGCCGTCGAGGTGGTACTCCACCGTGCGGCCGGCGGAATCGGTCGCCGTCCAGGAGTCGCCGTCGACCTTGCGCAGGTCGATCCAGCGGTCGGAGCGGGTCTCGGTCAGCTTGAAACCGGCGCTCTCCCCGTCCGCCTCGTGCTGCTCCACACTGATCGTGCCGCCGTTGCGGTCGACCACCTCGGTCAGGTCGCCGTCCGCGGAGAAGTGGTCCGTGGAGCCGGCCTTGCGGTCGGTGAGGGTATAGGTGCCGTCCTCGTCCTTCTCCAGGTCCAGCGAGTACCCGTCGGGCGTGGTGAAGGTCCCGTCGTCACTCTCCTCGAACTGCACCGCGGCTCCGGTGTCGTCGTACAGGAGCACCATGTCGGTGTAGAAGTCGCTCAGTTGGCGCTCGTAACCGGTCCACCACGGCTCGGAGAGCGAGCCGAACGGCGCGTCCAGCGAGTTGTAGGTGCGGGTGAGCTGAAGCTTGTGCCCGACGCCGGCGATGTCGAAGTCGGTGGCGGCCAGCATCAGGTTGCCGTTGGAGTAGTTGACCCGGGCCACCAGCGCATCGGTCAGGCGGAGGTCGGAGATCTCATGCCAGGGCACCTCCCCCTGCCCCTCGGGCACCCAGCTCAGCACGGCCGGCTCGCCGCCTTCGGCACCGGCGCCCGAGAGGCGTTCCCGCTGGGCCTTGGACCAGGCCCGCTGCTCCCCGGTCGGCTCCGCCGAGCGGGCCGACTTCGGCGGCCGGTTCTTCCCCGCCTTGACCGGCGGGGCCTTCACCTTGCCCGCCGCGCCGTCCCGGCCCCAGGCCGAGGCCGGTTCCGGCCGCTCGTCCCCGGGTGCGGCGACGGCCGGTAACGCCGTGGCGGTGACCGCCGCGACGGCCACCGCCGCCACCAGCGAGGTCCTGAACGGTCTGCGGGCACGCCGAGAAGGCGTGCCCCAGGCACGCGTGTGCTGCATCTTTCCCCCCTGGGAAGAAGACGCCCGGCGGCTCCCCTGGCCGCCGTGGCGCCCACACGCTGACACAACCGCCTCACGAATCGCACGACTGTTCCCGCAAAGTCACTCCTGCGCGCGGGCCGGAAAAAGACAGTCTCCGTGCGTGGCACACACACCGATGGACAGCGACGACGCGGCCGTCCGACCTGTCCGGGGCGTGATCAGCGCTCCCGTTTCCCGGCACAGGCGTCTGAAACCGCATCCCGGAACAGCCACTTCCGCATCAGCCGTATCAGCCGTCACACCGCAGGAACCCGCCGTTCCGCCCGGCACACGGGCACCTCGGGCCTGCCCACTGCCGATCGCGCCCCCGTACGCACTCGAGCTCGCGCGGGCAGCGCCCGGGCGGGGGTGGTGACCGGGGCTCGGGTCGGCCCGGGCCCCGGTCACCGTTCGGCGGTCCCCGGTCTCACCCGGGGCGAGGTCAGGCCAGGCGGTTGCGGAAGACCTGGTTGAGGTAGTCGCCCGCGGGCGAGAGGACCAGGTACTGGTCATTGTGGCTGGGGACGGTGACGGGGGTGATGGCCAGGGACGTCTCGTTGTAGGGGCGGAGGGTGAAGCCCCGCTCGACGCCGGTGTCGGTGCCGTACAGGTGCCACCACTGCTGCTTGTTGGTGGCCGAGCAGGTCTTGGTGGAGATGATCTGACGGTTCTCCACGTTCGCGGGCTGCAGGCAGATGTCGTTGCCGCCCACGTTCTTGATCAGGAACGTGGTGCCGCTGCCGTTCACGGACTGGTAGGTCCACTTCTCGGTGTCGAGGACGACGTTGTTGTGGTCCTCCCAGATGTCCACGAACGCCGTGGGGTTCTGGGCGAAGCCGTTGGGGGTGATGTGCTCCCCGGTCTGGACGTGGTCGATGAAGACCTCCTGACCGGTGGGAACGTACACGGACGGGGCCGCGACCGCCGTGGCGGGCATCAGAGCGGTGATGCCCGCCAGCGCGGCAGGGCCCAGGAGGCGGAGGACGGTCGTCTTGGTCATGGACGTTTCTCTCCTTGTGATCGCCGGATAACGGCGCCGCCCATCCTCGGCCCGCGCCGCTCGGCCGGGAGCGCAGAATGCTTTTCCCCTCACCCGGACTGATGCACGACGGGCATGTCTGCCGTTATGCGCCGGTTCCCCGTGTTACGGACCGGTTCGCCCCCCGTCTCCAGCCCGGCCCGGCGGCGGGCGTCAGTGCGGCGGCAGGTCCAGTTCGGCGTGGACGGTCTTGCCGGACGGCTCACGGTCGCGCACCTCCCAGCGGTCGGCCAGCGCGTCCACCAGCAGCAGCCCGCGTCCGCCGTCCGCGTCCGGCGGCGGCGCCGACACCCCGGCGGCCGGGCGGCACTCGCCCCGGGCGTCCGAGACGTCGATCAGGAGGGTGCGCGGCCCGAGGCCGAGCCGCAGCTCGAAGTCCCGGCCGGGCACGCGGCCGTGGGTGGCGGCGTTCGCCGCCAGCTCGGCGACGATCGACACGACGGAGTCGGAGAGCGCGGAGCCGTACGGGACGCCCCACTCGTGCAGCCGGTGCGCGGCCAGGCGCCGGGCGAGCCGGGCGCCGCGCGGGGTGGAGCTGAACCGCTGGGTGAACACACGTACGGTGACCGCACTCTGAGGGGTGAAGGGCTGTGCCATGGCCCTCATCCGACCGGTCCTGAGAGCGTTTCACCAGCTCAGCCGCTCATACGCTCCGCACCCGTACCAGCACTTTCGGTAGACAGAGGATGTTACCCCCCGTGACGATTAAGGCACGCGACGGATACGCCGGACGCGCGTACGGGAGGGAGCCGCCATGGTCGACGGTACGGAAGAGAACACGGGCGACACCGAGGACGCGGGAGGGGACGAGACCGCGAAGCCCGCGCCGGGCAACGGCAGGAAGGGCGGCGGCAACCACGAGCCGGAGACCTCGGAGAGCCTCAAGGTGTTCGGCGAGGTCGTCAAGTCGTTCCGCAAGCGGGCCGGCCTGACGCAGGAGGAACTGGCGCCGCAGGTGCGGTACTCGCTCCCCACGGTCGCCTCCGTCGAGCAGGGCCGCCGCTTCCCGCCGCACGACTTCGTCGAGCGGGCCGAGGACGTCCTGGACGCGTTCGGCACCCTGCGCGGTGCGTCCCGCCACCTGTCGCGCAAGCCGGGGCTGGCGCGCTGGTTCCGCGAGTGGGCTCAGTTGGAGCAGGAGGCGATCAGCCTCTCCACGTACGAGTGCCGCCTGATCCCGGGCCTGCTCCAGACGGAGGCGTACGCCCGGACGCTGTTCATGGATCAGCTTCCGCCACTGAACGACGAGCAGATCGAGACGCAGTGGGCGGCGCGCGAGGAGCGGCAGCGACTGCTGCGGGAGCGCCCCAACACCGCGTTCAGCTTCATTCTGGAGGAGCACCTGTTCCTGCGCCCGGTGGGCGGGCCGGAGGCGATGCGCGAGCAGATCGGCCGTGTGCTGGAGTTCGCGGAGCTGCGCAACGTGGAGATCCAGGTGATGCCGCTGGACCGGATGCATGCGGGTCTGCACGGCCCCATGCAACTGCTGGAGACCCCGGACAACCGGTGGTTCAGCTACTGCGAGGGGCAGGAGAGCGGCCAGTTCAGTTCCGTCTCGAAAGTGCTCAGTACGCTCCAGATGCGGTATGCCAGGATGCGCTCACAGGCTCTCTCACTCGAAGACTCCGTGAGCCTGTTGGAGCGGATGCGAGGAGCAGCATGAGCAGCACGGAACTGACCTGGTTCAAGAGCAGCTACAGCAGCAGCGGCTCCGGCGACTGCGTCGAGGTCGCTCTCTCCTGGCACAAGTCCAGCCACAGCAGCGGTTCCGGCGACGACTGCGTCGAGGTCGCCGCCTGCCCCGGCACCGTCCACGTCCGGGACTCCAAGGACAAGACCGGCCCGCAGCTCGCCGTGGCCCCGGAGTCCTGGCGCCGCTTCCTGTCCTACGCGGCCCGGGGCTGATCCCCGCACACACCGGACGCCGAGCGCCCGGCCGGGCGCTCGGCGTCCGCTTCCGTTCCGGGGTCGCACCGCCAGGAAGCGGCGGGCGTGCACCGAGGCACAGGCCCCGGGCCGGGCAAGCACTCGTGATCGCTCCCGGTGGAACCGCACATCAGCCACCGACGCGGTGGGGTTCTCCTCAGTGGACCGGCACCGCCCTCAGCCGGCCGGCACGGGCGGTCCGCCGTCTCCCGAAGAGTCCGGATCCCGGCGGGCGAGGTACTCCTGCAACTCCCGGTGCCGGAACTGGTAGGCGGCTCCCGAGCGCCGGAGCAGACCGGCATCGCCGCACCAGCGCAGGAAGCGGCCCACCCGCCAGGGAAGAAGGCTGCCGTGGGTGAGCACCAGCATGGCGGCGTACCGCGTGGCCAGCGGAGCCGAGGACACCAGGACGGCGAACCCCATGAGCACGCCCATGCCCAGGGCCATGGTGGCGCCTCCCTGTAGACGGTAGGTCCCCCACAGGAGGGCACCGGTCGCAAGCCCGCCCAGGAGGCCGAACGCGAACTCGCTGCGCAGTACCACGCCGGGCTCGGTGGGTTCGGGAGGAGTGGTGCCCATGTTGGCCGCGCCAAGGGCGAGGGCCACACCCATCAGGACTCCCGTCACCGCCGCGATCACCGCGCCCCACCCGGGGCCGAGATGGAACCACGCCAGGCCCCCGAGCGACGCGCCCCACAGCAGCCCGATGGACATGCCCACCGAAGCCCGGCGCGCGGAGCCGGTGGTTCCGCGCAGCCGCCAGGTCAGGTTCTCCGCCTTCGGCCAGAGCCGGTGCGAGACGCTGAAGGCCATCAGATTGGCCGTGATGAGGGGAAGCGCCGGCCGGAGACGGTTGTACCCCTCCGGCATGCTGTTCCCGACCACCGCGACGCAGGCGATCATGACCGCGAGGAACACCCCGAGCACCACGGTGATCGGCCGCCGCACCCCCGCGATCGGCCACAACTGGTGCGGCACGATGTCGGAACCGGACAGTGTGGCCCCGCCCGCCTCCCGGCCCGTCCGCTCGTGCCGGGCCAGATAGGAGGCCAGCGCGGTGAGGGAGGTGCGCACCCGGTCGAGCGGATAGGTGCGCCTGTCTCTCCCCCTGCTCCCCCCGCTTCCTCCGTAGGACTCCACAGCCGTTCGGAGGAAGGAACCGAGCAGGTGGTCCCGCAGTGCACCGGGTCTGCGCAGCGTCGGGTCGAGCAGGTCCGCGGGATCCTTGAGGTAGTCGCCGGTCTCCTCGTCCCGCTGCTCGTAGACCACCGTGGCCAGGCACAGCCGCCATGGTGTGGACAGTTCCCTGGCCAGCGCCCCGTAGCGGTGCCGCTCCATCTCGCGCAGCACCGGCTCCCAGCGGCCGACGGCCTCGGTGCGGTCGGTGAGGAACCTCCGCGCCGAAGGGATTCCCACAGGCCGGATCTCGATCCGGACGGCGTCCCTGACCCGCAGTCGTGCCCGCCGTGTCAGCTTCCGGTAGGCCGTGGTCCGGCAGGTCAGCACGAGTTCGGCCCGCCGGTGGGTGTCCTGGTAGGCGTTCAGGGCTCGCAGTGCCCTTCCCGCGCGGGAGGAGTAGCCGAGGCGACCGTCCGCGTCCATCTCGTCCAGCCCGTCGAGCACCGGAATCACCCGCCGCGTGCTGACCAGTTTCACGGCCGCGGCGGAAGGGACACCGTAGGTGCCCGTGAGATGACGGACCAGCCAGTCCTCCAGCGGTTGCTCGGTGTCCCAGCTCGACAGGGAGAGCCGAACGGGCACAGGCGCCTCCGGCGCACGGTCGCCACTGAGGAGTTCGAGCATGAGATAGACCGCGAGCGCGGTCTTCCCGGCGCCGGGGCCTCCCGTGACGACCAGCCGCCGGGGCTCCAGTCCCCGGTACAACTCGGCGATCCGGGCGAGGCTCCCGCTCGGAGGGGCCCCGGCGGCATCGTGGGGCGGGTCCGGCCGCAGGACGAAGCGCAGGTCGATCGGCTCGCTGCCGTTGCCCATGAGCTGGCTCCAGGCACTCCGCTCCGCCTCCCGGACCTGACCGGCGAGGTTCTCGACCGCATCGGCCAGCACCGCCTGCTGCATGCGCAGCGCCCGCAAAGCCAGCCACCCGGCGACGAGCCCCACCGTCAGCGAGGCGAGCCCGACGACGGCTCCCAGCGGATCGACGTCCCCGAGCGGCGTCCCCGACGACAGGGCTCGCAGGCCGACCGCCACCGCCCCCAACAGCGCGACGAGGCAGACGAAGACTCCCCCGTACACCGTCCAGCGCTCTCTCCCCATAAGAGCCATGATGTCGGACAGAGGTGCCTCGCCGGAGTGGTTCGGCAACAGTCCGTCATCGCCGCGCTCTTCCGGCCAGGTGCGGTCGGGAGCACACAGGCCGGTGTCCCCGGGTCGGCCTGCCTCCCGACCGGTCCCGACGGCCGGCACGCGGTGCCGGTGGCAGAGGGCCTCATCGCGCCCTTCGCCCGGCCGGTTCCGGGGTCACGCCTCCAGGAACCGGCGGGCGTGTGCCGCGGCGGCCGCCGCCGGTTCGCGGCCCTCGGTGCCGACGACCGCGGCGACCAGTTCCTCCGTGAGGTCGGCGTCCGCAGCGATCAGCGCGTCGACCGCCTCGTCCGACGGCTCGGGGAGCGTGGGGTCGTGCGCGCCGGAGGGGCTGTACGAGCAGGTGCCGGAAATCCGTTCCCGGGTCCTCTCCCGGGTCAGTGCGGGGAGGTCCACGGCGGAGAAGCCGTCGTCCATGCCGTAGTCCACGCGCCACCACACCGTGCCGTCGAAGCCGTAGACGACGGCCACGTGCTCGTTCTTCCGTACGGCCTCCCTCAGCGTCGGCCGCCACCAGTCGGGGACCTCAGCCGACAGGTCGGGAAGCTCCTCCGGATCGGGCGAGCACTCGTGGTCGTTCCCCACCAGGACGGCGCGCCCGTCGCCGAGGTGGTGGAGGTCCAGCCAGTTGCCGCCGCCGTCGTCGTAGTGCCACACGGGGCCTTCCGCGCGGCACCCGTCGCCCCATCCCCTCGTCTCCCGGACGGCGGCCAGCGCGGCCCAGCGGCCGCGCATCTCCGCCGGTGCGGGCAGGTCGAGTTCGACGAGTCCCATGGTTCCCCCAGGTGTGGTCTCTCGGGCAGGAGCCCTGATCCTAGGGAGGGCCCACGACAGCGGCGGCGGGCCACCCGGTGCACCGGACGAGGGGGCGTCCGTCAGGAGCAGACGGTGTCGTTCTCCGGGACCGTCCCGTCGAGCAGGTACGTGTCGACCAGCGCGGTCAGGCAGTCGTTGACGCCGTAGGTGCCGTGCCCCTCCCCTTCGACGGTGAGGTGGACGCCCACTCCCCCGCCCAGCTCGTCCGCCATCCTCCTGGCGCCCTCGTAGGGGGTGGCGGGGTCGCCGGTGTTGCCGATGACGAGGATCGGGTTCGCGCCGTCGGCCGCCACCTCGGCGTCGGACGCGTGGCCGGCCACGGGCCAGCCGGTGCACTGGAGCAGTCCCCAGGCCATCCAGTCGCCGAACACGGGGGACGCCTCGCGGAGTTCGGGAAGGTGCCGGCGCACGTCCTCGGCGGTGAAGCGGTCCTGGTGGTCGGCGCAGTTCACTGCCGTGTTGGCGGCGTTGATGTTGGCGTACCCGCTGTCGTCGATGCGCTCGCTGAAGGCGTCGGCGAGCACCAGCAGCGTGGTGCCGTTCCCCTTCTCGGCCTCGGCCAGTGCCATGCCGAGCAGTATCCAGCCCTCCTCGCTGTAGAGGGCGGCGGCGAGGCCGTCGAACGCGAGGCTCTGGGTGAGGGTGCGGCCGAACTCCGTGGACAGCGGCTTGCCGTCCAGGCTCCTGAGCAGCGCGATGATCTCCTTCTCGCCCCGCGCCGGGTCCTCGCCCTCGAAGAAGCACTCGTCCTGCTTCGCGCAGTCCTCGAGGAAGCTCCGCAGCGCGCCCTGGAATCCCTTCGTCTGGCCGCGTACCGCCGCCAGGTAGTCCTCGGTGGGGTCGACCACGGCGTCGAAGACCATGCGTCCGGTGTTCTCCGGGAAGAGGTGCGCGTAGACGCCGCCGAGCTGTGTTCCGTAGGAGATGCCGAAGTAGTTCAGTCTCTCCTCGCCGAGGACGTGGCGCAGCAGGTCGAGATCGCGTGCGGCCTGCCGGGTGCCGACGTGGTCCAGCACCGCGCCCGAGTTCTTCTCGCAGGACCGGGCGTACGCGCGCACCCCGAGAGTGCGGGCCTTCTCCTCCGCGGCGTCGTCCGGGGTCGAGTCCGAGGCCAGCCAGGCGTCCGTGGCCTTCCTGTCCAGGCACGTCACACCGGCGCTGTTCCCGACGCCGCGCGGGTCGAAGCTGACCAGGTCGTAGCGCTTGTGCAGCTTCAGGTAGTCGTCGGCCGCGAGGAGGGGCAGCGTCGACACCCCGGAGCCGCCGGGGCCGCCGAAGTTGAAGACCAGGGAGCCGAGGTGCTTGTCGCCGGAGTCCGGCGCGGCCTTGGCCCGGATCAGGGCGATGTCGATCGTCTCGCCGTCGGGGTCCGCGTAGTCCAGGGGTGCCTTCAGGGTGCCGCACTCCCACTTCGTTCCGTCCGGCAGGTTCTCGGGCTTGTCGCCGCCGCCCTGGGCGATGGACGGGGCGGGGCACGCGCTCCAGTCCGGCCGCTGTTCGGCGAGAGCGGTGGGCACCCCGGACATCGCGGGTCTCGCGGTGGCTCCGCCGGCGTCGGCGCCGGGGTCGCAGGCCGTGACCGTGGCGGCCGTCAGTACGGCCAGCACGGCGAGCGGAGTCAGGACGGTGGTGCCCCGGGTCCGGGACGAGTGGTGGTGCGAAGACATGGTCATGCCCATCTGAGGTCGGTGACGGTGGCGGTGAAGAGGGGGACACTCAGGCGTCAATGTCATGGCCGTGGTCGTGGCAGGGCTGTCGGCCGGTGCGTGCGGTGTCCCCGACGGACCTGAACTTCCGGAAGGCCGACGCGGCGAGCGCGGCGAACAGGAGGCTCGCGCTGACCATGAAGATCCACTCGGCCCACGCGCTGTCCTCGCCCCCGGCCGACTCCACCGCCGGGAACAGCTCCCTGCCCACGGGGTAGAAGGCGGCACACAGGATGACGACGAGCCAGAACGGCAGCCTCTCCAGCGGCTTGGCCCACACGGTGACGGCAAGGCTCAGGAAGGCGACCAGGGCGGTGATGACAGCGGTTCTGTCCATGCGTCGATCGTCCCGCCGCGGGGCCCGCCGGGGCGTCGGCCACCGGGAGGAACACCGCCTAGGCCGCGGGACATAGCCGGTGGGGGAGGAACGGCGGCCCGGCCGGTTCCTCCTGACCGGCCGAGCCGCTGGTGGGGGCCGCGGACGCCCCGGGCGGTGTCAGGCGGCGGCGTCGTGGGCGGTGGCGGCGGACTTCTCACGCCACGGGGCGAGGTCGTCCCGCACCTGCCGGTACTTGACCTCCAGCCGCTCCAGGGTGTCGCGCCCCAGGTAGAGGTGCGTGGGCAGCTTCTCGCCGGAGGTGACCTCGACGATGAGGGCGGCGCCCTTGACGGGGTCGCCGAGCTGGGTGTGGTTGGCCTGGCCGGCCCAGTCCACCGTCACATGGGCGGGGGTGTCGTCGTAGTCGGGGATGTGGTTCGCGGCGACCGACAGGGAACTGGCGTCGAGGAAGTCGGTGCGGAGGACGCCCGGTTCGACGACCATCGACTGGATGCCGAACGGGGCCAGCTCGGCGGAGAGCGCCTCGCTGACACCGGCGACCGCGAACTTCGAGGCGGAGTACAGGCTGACGCCGGGCTCGCCCTCGAAGCCGGAACGGGAACCGATGTGCACCAGCCTGCCGGAGCCCTGCTTCCGCATGACGGGCAGCACGGCGCGGGTGACGTCGATCAGGCCGAAGACGTTGAGGTCGAACAGCGACCGGGTCTCCGCGTCGGTGATCTCCTCCAGCGCGCCGAGCAGACCGCGGCCCGCGTTGTTCACCAGGACGTCGATGCCGCCGAACCGCTCCACGGCGGCGCCGACCGCGCGCGGGATGCCGTCGTTGTCCGTGACGTCCAGGGCGACCGGCAGGACCCTGTCGGATTTCCGCAGATCGTCCGGGACGCGTTCGGGGTCTCGTGCGGCGACCACGACGTCGTTGCCGTCGGCCAGGGCGGCGCGGGCGATCTCCGCGCCGAGTCCGCGGGAGGCGCCGGTGATGAACCACGTAGCCGTGACTCCACCCACGCGTAAACGCGCGGGCTTCCTGCGTCGGTGGCTAAGCCGCCGCGCAGAGGGCCAGCCCGGCCCTGTCGGAGATGTTCGAGGCGCCGACGTGGTCCGCGTTCGCGGTGAACCCACACGCCGTGCACTGGAACTTCGCTTGGGTGAGGCGGCTCTTGCCGTTCACGTGTCCGCAGCCGCCAAGGCTGGGCGGGCACGTGCGGGAGGTGTTGCGGGG
Source organism: Streptomyces carminius (assembly GCF_002794255.1). Classification (GTDB taxonomy): domain Bacteria; phylum Actinomycetota; class Actinomycetes; order Streptomycetales; family Streptomycetaceae; genus Streptomyces; species Streptomyces carminius. Next base: position 1,627 of record NZ_PGGW01000011.1, on the reverse strand, counting down.
GTCCACCGGGATCACGAGGCGACCGGCACTCTCAGCCTTGTTCGCCAGGATCGCGAAGAACTGTCCCCAACCCGCGTCGAGGATGCTTCGATTCAGCCCGGCCTTGGCGGCGGCACCGTTCGGGAGGAACGCGCCGTCGGTGCTGGGGCCGGGCTTGGGTGCCGGGCTCTTGGTCATCCCGGCGGTGTTCAGCCGCTCGTGTGCGATCACGTCGTTGTCGGCGACGAGCGCGCGGGCGGTCTTGTGGTGGAAGTCCAGGCGCTGCCGCCGCACCTTGGCGTGCAGCTTGGCGACCTTACGGGCGGCGGCCCGGTGGGCCTTGGTGCGCTGCCGGGTGCGCTTGGGGAACGTCGCCAGGTGCTGCTGTGCGGCGGCCAGCTCCTCAGCCACGGTGCCAAGGAAGCGCGGGTTCGGCGTGTGCTCACCCTCGGACGTGGTGAGGAAGTGCGTAACGCCCATGTCGACGCCGATGATCGCCCCGGTGGGCGGCAGCTCCTCGGCAGGCACGTTGTCGCAGGCGAGGACGACGTACCAGCGGTTCCCTTCGCGCTTGACGGTGATCGTCTTGACGCGGCCCTGTACGGGCCGGTGCTGGTGCACGCGGACGTGCCCGACACCTTGGAGACGGACGCGGGTCTGCCGGTCGTGCGGGGTGGAGTTCCAGCGACAGCCGTCGCCGTCCTTGGGGAAGGTGACGGTGTCGAAGTGACCGACGCCCTTGAACCGCGGGTAGCCCGGACTCTGGCCGGCCTTGACGCGCTTGAAGAACGCCTGGAACGCCTTGTCCAGGCGCCGCAGGGTGGCCTGCTGGGAGGAGAACGACCAGCGGCCCTGACGCTCCGGGTCGAACGCCCGGATCTCCTTGAGCTGGGCGGACTGGTCGCCGTGGCGCACGGACGTCTTCGACACGTGCCGGTAGGCGTCCCTGCGCTCCTGCAACGCGCCGTTGTACAGGGAGCAGTGGTCGGCCAGCATCTCGCCGAGCGCAACTGCCTGGCGGTTCGTGGGCCGCAGGAGGAACTTGTACGCCCGGATCACGAGCCGTCCCCCTTCTGCTTCTTCCACGGGCGTTCCCACTGGGTGTCGATGTACCGGCGAACAGTGTCTGCCGAGACAGCGCCGACCGACGCCGCGAAGTACGACGACGACCACAGCGTGGGCAGCTGTGTCTTGAGGTGCGGGAACTCCGCGCGCAGGACGCGCGAGGTGAAGCCCTTGAACTGGTTCGCGACGTATGACGCCGAGGACTTCGGGTCGTGCTTGACGAACAGGTGCACGTGGTCGGGCATGACTTCGAGTGCCACGATCTCCCACCCCCGTTCATCGGCCTTCTGGCGGATCAGTTCATCCAGGCGTGCCGCGACCCGTCCGCCGAGGACCGGGCGGCGGTACTTCGGACACCACACGATGTGGAGCCCGAGGTCGTACACGCCGCCGGAGAACCGGCGAACCTTCCTGGTCACGGTCACGCGTCGATTATATATGCGGCGCGTGTCTAACAGGGAGGTCGCGCCGTGGCCGAGGTGAACAGTGCAGATACGTGCACACAGTCGAGGTCAGAGCGGGCCAAAGAAGCAATTCCCCCACCGGCTAAAGCCGGTGGTCCCCTTGCTAGGAGGATTGATGG
>NZ_PGGW01000010.1 GCF_002794255.1 Streptomyces carminius | reverse complement strand
CGTGACTCCACCCACGCGTAAACGCGCGGGCTTCCTGCGTCGGTGGCTAAGCCGCCGCGCAGAGGGCCAGCCCGGCCCTGTCGGAGATGTTCGAGGCGCCGACGTGGTCCGCGTTCGCGGTGAACCCACACGCCGTGCACTGGAACTTCGCTTGGGTGAGGCGGCTCTTGCCGTTCACGTGTCCGCAGCCGCCAAGGCTGGGCGGGCACGTGCGGGAGGTGTTGCGGGGGTCCACCGGGATCACGAGGCGACCGGCACTCTCAGCCTTGTTCGCCAGGATCGCGAAGAACTGTCCCCAACCCGCGTCGAGGATGCTTCGATTCAGCCCGGCCTTGGCGGCGGCACCGTTCGGGAGGAACGCGCCGTCGGTGCTGGGGCCGGGCTTGGGTGCCGGGCTCTTGGTCATCCCGGCGGTGTTCAGCCGCTCGTGTGCGATCACGTCGTTGTCGGCGACGAGCGCGCGGGCGGTCTTGTGGTGGAAGTCCAGGCGCTGCCGCCGCACCTTGGCGTGCAGCTTGGCGACCTTACGGGCGGCGGCCCGGTGGGCCTTGGTGCGCTGCCGGGTGCGCTTGGGGAACGTCGCCAGGTGCTGCTGTGCGGCGGCCAGCTCCTCAGCCACGGTGCCAAGGAAGCGCGGGTTCGGCGTGTGCTCACCCTCGGACGTGGTGAGGAAGTGCGTAACGCCCATGTCGACGCCGATGATCGCCCCGGTGGGCGGCAGCTCCTCGGCAGGCACGTTGTCGCAGGCGAGGACGACGTACCAGCGGTTCCCTTCGCGCTTGACGGTGATCGTCTTGACGCGGCCCTGTACGGGCCGGTGCTGGTGCACGCGGACGTGCCCGACACCTTGGAGACGGACGCGGGTCTGCCGGTCGTGCGGGGTGGAGTTCCAGCGACAGCCGTCGCCGTCCTTGGGGAAGGTGACGGTGTCGAAGTGACCGACGCCCTTGAACCGCGGGTAGCCCGGACTCTGGCCGGCCTTGACGCGCTTGAAGAACGCCTGGAACGCCTTGTCCAGGCGCCGCAGGGTGGCCTGCTGGGAGGAGAACGACCAGCGGCCCTGACGCTCCGGGTCGAACGCCCGGATCTCCTTGAGCTGGGCGGACTGGTCGCCGTGGCGCACGGACGTCTTCGACACGTGCCGGTAGGCGTCCCTGCGCTCCTGCAACGCGCCGTTGTACAGGGAGCAGTGGTCGGCCAGCATCTCGCCGAGCGCAACTGCCTGGCGGTTCGTGGGCCGCAGGAGGAACTTGTACGCCCGGATCACGAGCCGTCCCCCTTCTGCTTCTTCCACGGGCGTTCCCACTGGGTGTCGATGTACCGGCGAACAGTGTCTGCCGAGACAGCGCCGACCGACGCCGCGAAGTACGACGACGACCACAGCGTGGGCAGCTGTGTCTTGAGGTGCGGGAACTCCGCGCGCAGGACGCGCGAGGTGAAGCCCTTGAACTGGTTCGCGACGTATGACGCCGAGGACTTCGGGTCGTGCTTGACGAACAGGTGCACGTGGTCGGGCATGACTTCGAGTGCCACGATCTCCCACCCCCGTTCATCGGCCTTCTGGCGGATCAGTTCATCCAGGCGTGCCGCGACCCGTCCGCCGAGGACCGGGCGGCGGTACTTCGGACACCACACGATGTGGAGCCCGAGGTCGTACACGCCGCCGGAGAACCGGCGAACCTTCCTGGTCACGGTCACGCGTCGATTATATATGCGGCGCGTGTCTAACAGGGAGGTCGCGCCGTGGCCGAGGTGAACAGTGCAGATACGTGCACACAGTCGAGGTCAGAGCGGGCCAAAGAAGCAATTCCCCCACCGGCTAAAGCCGGTGGTCCCCTTGCTAGGAGGATTGATGGCGGAGGAGCACATCTGGCCCCTGTACGGGCTGCGCGTCACCACACCGCGCCTCGAACTGCGGCTGCCCGACCTGGCGGCCCTGGCCGGGCTGGCCGCGGTCGCCGCGGACGGCGTGCACGACGAGGCACGCATGCCGTTCACCGTGCCGTGGACCGACGGCGGTCCCGAGGCGCGGGCCCGGACCACGTTCCAGCACGTCCTGGGGACCGTCGCGAACTGGCGCCCGGAGGAGTGGATGCTGAGCCTGGCGGTCCGGTACGGCAGCGGGGACGGGGACGGGGACGGGGACGGGGACGGCGGCAGGATCGTCGGCCGGCAGGACCTGGGCGCCACCGACTTCGCCGTGACCCGGGAGGCGGAGACCGGCTCCTGGCTGGGCCTGGCCCACCAGGGGCGGGGCATCGGCACCGAGATGCGGGCGGCGGTACTGCACCTGGCCTTCGCCGGGCTCGGCGCGCGCTGTGTGACCTCGGCCGCGATGACGGACAACCCGGCCTCGCTCGCGGTGTCGCGGAAGCTCGGCTACGCGCCGGACGGCCTGGTCACGGTGGCGGTACGGGGCGAGGCCCGCACCGTCCGGCGGCTGCGGCTGGACCGCGCGGCGTGGGAGGCGCACCGCACGGTCCCGGTGGAGGTTCGCGGACTGGCGCCCTGCCGGGCGCTCTTCGGGGTGTAGGGGCGGCAGGAACGGCGTCCCCGGAAACCACGTTGCGTCCGGTGCGGACGGTCGCCGACGATCACCTCACGCACCACACGGGGAGGCAGGGCCATGAGCGCACGGCTGCGCGCCATCGCGAAGGAGACCGAGGAGATCGTCGGGCGGGGCCGCTACACGGCGCCCGGCGGACGGGAGGTGTCCATCGCGGCGGCCGTCGCCGCGGCGGCGGACGGGACCGCGCTGTTCGGGCCGGATCCGGTGCCGGTGCCGAACGCTCCGGGGCCCGGGGACGCGTCCACCACCGTGTTCGAGGTGACCGGGGAGAGCAGTCTGGAGGCCGCCCGCCGGCTCGTCGCCGGCGGCCCGGACGAGGGCCCGCGCCCGGTCGCGGTCCTCAACTTCGCCTCCGCACGCAACCCGGGCGGCGGCTACCTCAACGGCGCTCAGGCGCAGGAGGAGGCGCTGTGCCGGGCGTCCGCGCTGTACACCTGTCTGCTGCGCGCCCCCGAGTACTACGCGCACCACCGGGCGGAACGCAGCGCCTTCTACAGCGACCGCGTCATCCACTCGCCGGGCGTCCCGGTGTTCCGCGACGAGCGCGGGGCGCTGCTGGACGAGCCGTTCGAGGCCGGGTTCCTCACCTCGCCCGCGCCCAACGCCGGTGTCGTCGTGCGCCGCACCCCCGAGGAGGCGGACCGCATCCCGGGCGCGCTGCGCGTACGGGCCGAACGGGTACTGGAGGTGGCCGCGGCGCACGGCTACCGCACGCTGGTGCTGGGGGCCTGGGGCTGCGGGGTGTTCCGGAACGACCCGGCGGCCGTCGCGGACGCCTTCCGTACCCGTCTGACCGGCGGCGGGCGGTTCGCCGGCCGCTTCGCGCACGTGGTCCTCGCCGTCCTCGACCACCGTCCCGGCGCGCCGGTGCGGGCCGCCTTCGAGCGGGCCTTCGCCGACGGAGCCGACCGGTCCTGACGGGAGCCGGGCCAGGCCGGACGGCGGTCCGCCGGGGAGCGGACCGCCCGGGAACCGGAGCGGATCAGCCGGTGGGAGCGGGGCCGCGGAAACCGAAGACGCCGCCGGTGAGCATCGCGGCGCAGTCGTTGTTGCTGTGCCGGTCCCGGAAGGAGATCTCACGGCCGTGCCAGTGGCCGGTGGCGGTGATGGTGACCGGGTCCCAGTAGGGCAGGCACATGTTGCTGGTCCGCTCGATGTCCTCGAAGTGCCCCTTGGCCTTGGTGAGTGCCGCGCAGGCGTCCTCGGCCCAGGGGTGGGTGCCGCCCACCGGGTCGCACTCCAGGGTGACGGTGACGGGCCGGGTCCAGGTCGACTCGGGGTCGTCGGGGACGGAGGTCAGCGTCAGCGACGCCCCCGGTTCGGGGCCGGGCCCACCGGCGGGTTCGGCCGCGGCCGCGGTCGCCGGCAGGGCGGCCAGGACGGTGGCCAGGGCCGTGGCGGCGAGCGGTCGTAACGGGGATCCGCGGCGGGACGTCTCACGGGTTCTCCCCCGCGCTGTCTCTCGTGCTGCCTCTCGCGCTTTCCCTCGTGCTGTGTCTCTCATGGCGCACGCCTCCTCGGACGTGGTCTGCGGATGACACGGCGGAGGCTAGCAACGCGCACCGGCCCGGTGCGACGGCCGGACCGGACAGATTCGCGGCCCCGCGCCCCGGCCCTCAGAGACCCCGGCCGCCCGCCGCGAGGCGTTCGGCGAGGGCGAGCAGGTCCGGCAGGCGCAGCACCCGTCCGCCGAAGCCGGGCAGCGGGACGTGCAGCGGACCGGTCCAGCGCGCGGGGATCGCGGACAGACCGTGGACGGCGCCCGCGAGGGTGCCGGTGACCGCGGCGACGGTGTCGGTGTCGCCGCCGAGGTCGACCGCGGCGCGTACCGCGTCCTCGTAGGAGGAGGTGGTGCGCAGGGCCCAGACGGCGGAGCCCAGACAGGGCCAGACCGCGCCGTTGGGCTCGGTGGCCTCGCCGGGGTGCCAGGCGGGGGCGAGGACGGCGGCGTACCGCTCGCGGTGCTCGGGGCGGAGCGCGGCGAGGACGTCGGGGAGGTGGCCGAGGGGGTCGGTGCCGTCCAGCGCCAGGCGGACCAGTTCGTGGAGGACTGCGGTCCCCTCCCAGGCGGCCGGGTCCCCGTGGGTGAGGGCGGACAGCCGGCGGGCGGCGTCCATGGTGGCCTCGCGGCCGGCGGGCGCGAAGTACACGGCGGAGGTCGCCGCCCGCATCAGCGCGCCGTTGCCGGCGGCGTACAGGGTGGTCTCGGCGTGGGCCGCGGCGGCGCGGTCCCAGGGCAGGCCGCCGGTGAGGACGGTCTCGGTCTGGATCCCGATGTCCTTGGGGTCGGACACGGCCCACCGCCGGAAGCGGTCGAAGAGGTCCGCCGGGTCCAGTCCGCCGCGCTCGAGCAGTGACTCGGCGGTGAGGACGGCCATCTGCGTGTCGTCCGTGGCCTCGCCCGGGTCCCAGCCGCCGCCCCCGCACATCTCGTCGCCGTCTCCGGGGGCACCGCCCGGGTGCGGGAAGCGGGCGGAGAACGCCCCGGCGGGCCCGAACTCGAACGGCGCGCCCAGCGCGTCCCCCACCACCGAACCGACGACCGCTCCGGCGGCACGCTGTGTACGTTCCATGCGGTCACGCTACCGGCCGGGAGCACGGTGTGCCCGGGTGCGCCGAGGTGCGCCACCGTGCTCCCGGTTCCGGACGTCGTCCGGCTCCGCGGTCACACCTTCCGCTTGATGACGTAGGCGGCGGTCAGGCAGGCCACCAGGATGGCGAGGAACACCAGGCCTATGGTCAGGCCGCCGGTGACGCTCCCGCTCTGGGCGAGGGTCACCGCTTCGCCGCCCCGGGCGGCGTCGGCATACCGGCTCACTGCTGTCTCCCTTCGGGTCTCGGCCGGGGTCTTGTCGGGGTGGGGTCCTGTCGGGATTCCTGTCCGGGGGTCCTGTCAGGGTCCGAAGTGCCGGAACGGGCCGGGGGACGGGCGGGCTCAGAACGGCAGACGGCGGCGGGTGCGGCGCCCCGCCGAGCCGCTGCGGGAGACCGCGCGGGAACTGCTGTGGAACGGCTTGCTCAGCAGTCGGCCCAGCGGCCCGGGCGCCTTGTGGCCCGCGCGGGCCCCCAGTCCCAGGGAGCGCTGGGTACCGCGCTCGGGGTGCCGGGACAGGCGCGGCACCACGAAGGCCAGTACGGCAAGTACCACACAGACGGCTATCACACCGGCAACCACCACGGTGACTCCTCAGGTCGGCTTGTGACGCTCTGTTCCCCCCGGCGTCGGATTCGTCACCGCTCCGGGTGTTCCGTCGTCTGCCCCCGGTCGCGCGGTCCATCCCTGCCGGGCGAAGTGCGCCGGGAGTGCGGAACGAGAGGAATACGGGGCATACGGACTCCGACAGGTTTTTGACGTGTTCGATCCCCCTCGGGAAGGTGCCATGAACGTCGGCCAGGACCAGCGCGAGGGCCGCACCGCGGACACCGCGGACAGCACGGACAGCGCGGAGGAAAGAAGCACGGAGGAAAGAAGCGCGGAGGACAACAGACGGCGGCTCCGGCGGCGGCTGGAACGGCTGATAGGGATCGCCGCGACCGAGGGCAACTGCCTGGTCCCGCTGCGCAACGGAGACGAGATCTTCCCGGCGATGCTGGAGAGCATCCGGTCCGCCGAGCACACCATCGACATGATGACGTTCGTCTACTGGCGCGGTGCCATAGCCCGGGAGTTCGCCGAGGCCATGGCCGAGCGGGCCCGGGCGGGCGTACGGGTGCGGCTGCTGCTGGACGGCTTCGGCAGCCGGCTCATAGAGGGCGACCTGCTGGAGATGATGGACCGGGCCGGGGTGCGGATCGCCTGGTTCCGCAAGCCGCTGTGGCTCTCCCCCCTGAAGCAGAACCACCGCTGCCACCGCAAGGTGCTGGTGGTGGACGAGCGGACCGCCTTCACCGGCGGGGTGGGGATAGCCGAGGAGTGGTGCGGCGACGCCCGGAACCCCGGCGAGTGGCGCGACACCCATGTGCAGGTGCGCGGCCCGGCCGTGGACGGCATCGCCGCCGCGTTCGCGCAGAACTGGGCCGAGTGCGCCGACATCCTGTTCGACGAGCGGGACCGCTTCGTCGAGCACGAGCCGGCCGGCGGCGCGGTGGTGCAGGTGGTGCGGGGGTCGGCCAGCTTCGGCTGGCAGGACATGCAGACCCTGCTGCGGGTGGTGCTGGAGACGGCACAGAGACGGGTGCGGCTGTCCACCGCGTACTTCGCGCCCGACTCGTACTTCGTGGACCTGCTGTGCGCCACCGCGCGGCGCGGGGTGGAGGTGGAGATCCTCGTGCCGGGGAAGTACACGGACCAGCGGGTCTGCCGACTGGCCGGGCAGAACCACTACGAGGCCCTGACCGCGTGCGGGGTGCGGATCTGGGAGTACCAGCCGACGATGATGCACGCCAAGATCGTCACGGTGGACGGGACCGCCTCACTGGTGGGCTCCACCAACCTCAACCGGCGGTCCCTGGAGCACGACGAGGAGGTCATGCTCGTCGTGCTGGACGAGGACTTCACCGCGATGCTGGACGGGCACTTCGACGAGGACGTCAAGCGCAGCGTCGGCATCGAGGGCCACCGGTGGAGCAAGCGCCCGGTGTCGCAGCGGGCGCGGGAGCTGGCGGTGGTGCCGATCCGCCGCTTCCTCTGACCGCCGTGCACCACGGACACGCCCGCGCCGGCGCCGCCCTGCCGCACGGTTCGCTCCCCGGACACCGGCCGTACGCCGCCGCGGAGGCTGCGGACTCCGGCGGGAGGAGCCGCCCGGTGCGAGAGCCGGAGCGCGCGCCCGGGGCCCGGCACCGTCTCCGTACGGTGCCGGGCCCCGGGCGCGTGCGGGTGGTGCGGGCGGGTTACTTCTCCTTCGCCTGCGGCGGCTTCCGCAGCGACAGGTGCAGCTCCTTCAGCCGGGCCTCGTCGACCTCGCTCGGGGCGCCCATCAGCAGGTCCTGGGCGTTGCCGTTGAGCGGGAAGGCGATGGTCTCGCGGATGTTGGGCTCGTCCGCCAGGAGCATCACGATGCGGTCCACGCCCGGGGCGATGCCGCCGTGCGGCGGGGCGCCGAAGTGGAAGGCGCGCAGCATGCCGCCGAACTCGCGCTCGACCTCCTCGCGGCTGTAGCCGGCGATCTCGAACGCCTTGAACATGACCTCCGGCTCGTGGTTCCGGATCGCGCCGGAGGACAGCTCGACGCCGTTGCAGACGATGTCGTACTGCCAGGCGAGGATGTCCAGCGGGTCCTTGGTCTCCAGCGCCTCCAGACCGCCCTGTGGCATGGAGAACGGGTTGTGGGAGAACTCGACCGCCCCGGTGTCCTCGTCCTTCTCGAACATCGGGAAGTCGACGATCCAGCAGAAGCGGAAGACGTCCTCGGCGAAGTGCCCGGTGCGCCGTCCGGCCTCGACGCGGACCGCGCCCATGATCTTCGAGACCTCGTCGAACTCGCCCGCGCCGAAGAAGACCGCCGTGCCCGGCTTGGCGCCGAGCCGGGACAGCAGCGCGGCGGTGTCCTCCTCGGTGAGGAACTTGGCGATCGGGCCGGTCAGCTTGTTGTCGTCGCCGACGCGCACCCAGGCCAGGCCCTTGGCGCCCTGCTCGACGGCGAACTCGCCGAGCTGGTCGAAGAACCTGCGCGGCTGGTCGGCGGTGTCCGGCACGGCCAGGGCGCGGACGTGCCTGCCGGCGAAGGCCTTGAAGCCGGAGCCGGCGAAGACCTCCGTGACGTCCACCAGTTCCAGCGGCACCCGCAGGTCCGGCTTGTCGGAGCCGTACTTGAGCATCGCCTCGCGGAACGGGATGCGCGGGAAGGGCGAGGTGACGTGGCGGCCGCCGCCGAACTCCTCGAACAGCTCGGTCATCACCTTCTCGATGACGCCGAAGACGTCCTCCTGCTCGACGAAGCTCATCTCGACGTCGAGCTGGTAGAACTCGCCCGGCGAGCGGTCGGCGCGGGCGTCCTCGTCGCGGAAGCAGGGTGCGATCTGGAAGTAGCGGTCGAAGCCCGCGATCATCAGCAGCTGCTTGAACTGCTGCGGGGCCTGCGGCAGCGCGTAGAACTTCCCCGCGTGGAGCCGGGAGGGCACCAGGAAGTCGCGGGCGCCCTCGGGGGAGGTGGCCGACAGGATCGGGGTGGCCAGCTCGTTGAAGCCCTGCGCCGTCATCTTCTGCCGGATGGCGGCGATGACCGCCGAGCGCAGCATGATGTTGCGGTGCATGCGCTCCTTGCGCAGGTCGAGGAAGCGGTACTCCAGGCGCCGCTCCTCGTTGACGCCGTCCTCGGTGTTGACCGTGAAGGGCAGCGGGTCGGCGGCGCCGAGCACCTCGACGGCGCCGACCTCGACCTCGATCCCGCCGGTGGGCAGCTCGGGGTTGACGTTCTCCGCGCCGCGGGCGATGACCCGGCCGTCGACGCGGACGACGGACTCCTTGGAGATCGAGCTCAGCGCCTCGTAGGGCGCGGTGTCCGGGCGGACGACGAGCTGGACGATGCCGTGGTGGTCCCGCAGATCGATGAAGAGGATGCCGCCCAGGTTCCGGCGGTTGTGCAGCCAGCCGGAGAGGCGGACATCCGTGTCGATGTCCGCGGCACGGAGCTCGCCGCAGGTGTGGGACCGGTACCGATGCATCATTCGTCCAAGTCGTCAGGTTGTCGGGTCACTGTGCCGCACGGTGCCGCGCGGTGTCCTGCTGTGCCGCACGGCGTCGCACGGCGTCGCACGGTGCGATGCCCGGCCGCTCCGTCCGTCCCTGTCGGGAAGGCGCCGTCCACCGGGGGGACCCGCCCCTTTCGGGGGAGCGGCGCACCGGCCGCGGTACGCGGGCACGCACGCCTCAGCGTACCGTCCGGCCCCCTTCCGCCGGGTGCCGTCACCAAGAACCACATAAAGTGGAAAAGTGCGCATAGCGGATATCCTCTCGGCCATCGGCACCGGCTGCTTCGTCTGGGACAACAGCACCGGTCTGTGCACGCTGGACGCCACCGCGGCCCGTCTGTTCGGGCTGGCTCCCGAGGAGACCACCGTCCCCCTGGAGGCCCTGCGTCCCCGCATTCACTCGTTCGACTACACCGAGCTGTACAACATCGCGGCACTGGCCGTCACCGAGGGGACCGTCGCCGAGGCGCTGCTGCGGACCGTGGCGGAGGACGGCACCGTCGTACGGACCCTGCGTCTCCGGGCGGCCCTCGCCGACCAGGCGCTGGAGCAGCAGGACACCTCGGACCTGGTGCTGTACGGCCTGATGGCCGAGACGTCCACGGCCGCGCCGTCCGGGGCCGAGGAGGACCACTCCGCCGCCCTCCCCGCCGGGCCCAGGGTGGAGCTCGGCGATCCCGTGGACACCCCCGCCGGGCAGGCACCGGCCGCCGGCGACCGGCGGCGCTCCCGCGAGGAGTTCCTGATGGGCGCGGGGCAGGTGCTGGCCGAGGCCGAGACCACGGCGGACGTGATACGGACCGCGGCGGAGCTGATGGCCGGCCTGCCGGCCGCCGACTTCGTCCTCTTCGGGGTCCGCGGCGACCGGCTGGTCCCGCTCGGCTACTACGGGATGCCCTCCGCCTCCCACCGGTTCTTCGGCGACGTGCCGCTGGACAGCGACTACCCGGGCGCCGTGGTGGCCCGCACCGGCCGGGCCCTCTACCTCGGCTCCCCCGACGAGTACCGCCGCCGCTTCCCCGCCGCCTGGCCCGCGGTCCAGCCGTACGACCGCCGCTCCTGGGCGTACCTGCCGCTGGCGGTGGGCGGGCGGACCATCGGCTCCTGGATGATCACCTACCGCGAGCCGGCCCCCTTCACCCCGGACGAGCGGTACGTCCTGACGACGGTGGCCCGGCTGCTCGCCCAGGCGCTGTCCCGGGTGCACATCCAGGAGTCCCAGCGGGAGCTGGCCGACAGCCTCCGGCGCGCCATGCGGCCCGCCCGCGCGACGGACGTCCCCGGCATGTCGCTGGCCAGCCGGTACCTGCCGACCGGTGGCGGCCTCCAGGTGGGCGGCGACTGGTACGACGTGATCCCGCTGCCCTCGGGGCACACCGCGCTGGTCATCGGTGACGTGCAGGGACACGACGTGCGGGCCGCGGGCGTCATGACCCAGCTGCGGATCGCGCTGCGCGCCTACGCCCTGGAGGGGCACCGGCCCGACGCGGTGCTCTCCCGGGCCGGCCGCTTCCTGGCCGAGCTGGAGGCCGAGGACCTGCTGTCGTCCACCGCCCGGGACGCGGCGGACCGCCTCGACGACCACCGTTTCGCGACCTGCCTGTACGTGGAGACCGACCCGGCCACGGGCACCCTCGACCTCGCCCGCGCGGGCCACCCGGACCCACTGGTGCGCATGGCCGACGGCACGGTGCTGTCCCCCTCGGTGCCCGCCGGACCGCCGCTGGGAGTGGACCCGGCGGCGGACTACCCGACCACCCGGCTGGTGCTGGGCCGGGGCGACACGCTGCTGCTGTTCACCGACGGGCTGGTGGAGACGGGCGGACACGACTACGGGACCGGCTGGGAGCGGCTGCGCGAGGCCCTGGGGAGCCTGCGGCCCGACTCGATGGAGAAACTGGCCGACGAGCTGATCCGTACGATGCACGGCTCGCCGCCGCGCCACATGACCGGCACCGGCCTGGCCGCCGGGCCGGGCACCTGGCGGAGCGGCGGCCGGGAGGACGACATCGCGCTGCTGCTGCTGCACCGGGGCGAGGGCGCGCGGCCGCGCCGGGGCACCGTCCGCCGGAACGTGCTGACCGTCGCCCAGAGCGAGCCGGTCCGGGTCGCGGACGCCCGCCACCAGCTGCGCGAGCTGCTGTACGACTGGGCGGCCGACGAGCAGGCGGAGGGCGCCGTCCTGCTGCTGTCGGAGCTGCTGACCAACGCCCTGCTGCACACCGAGGGGGACGCCGCGGTGACCGTCGAGATGACCGGGCCGCCCGGCTCGCGCGTGCTGCGCGTGGAGGTCACCGACAGCAGCGAGGAACTGCCCCACCGCCGCGACCCCGGCGAGCTGGCCGCCCGCGGCCGCGGCCTGCTGCTGCTGGAGATGCTGGCGGAGTCCTGGGGGGTGGTGCCGGTGGGCCGGGGCAAGACCATCTGGTTCGAGCTCCGCGAGGACGCCCGCGAGAGCGCCCCCTCCCCCGCGGAGCCCGTGGGCTAGGCGTTCGGTGGCGCCGCCGTCACCTCCCGGGCCGCTGGTGGGCGTGCCGGGCCCGCCGGCGGGGCGCGCCTTCGGGTGACGGCGTGTGCTGAGCGGCCGGTGTCAGATCCAGTCGCCGGTGTCGGCGTATCCGAGCCGGTCGGCCACCTGAAGGGTGGCCGTGTCCAGACTGCGCCCGATCAGATCCGCCCGGTCCTGCCAGCGGCCGGCCCGGGGTCGCGCGGTGGCGACCACGGGAGCGATGCCGTGGTGGACGGCGTGCCGGAACTCTCCGTCCAGCGGGATGCCGAGCCAGTCGCACAGACGCTCGAAGGACGTGACGCGGCGGTCCGGTCCGCTGATGAGGTCCTCGAAGTGCAGGGTGAGACTGTCGGTGCGGGTGCGGTCGAGGTCGTCGAGCACTGCCTGATGGCTGCTGCGCCACTGGAAGGCGCACACGCGCGGCAATGGTGCGCCGGTGTAGTGCTGCCAGCCGGGCGGCAGGTCGAACTTCCACCACCACCGGTTGTCCGGACACTGTTCGACGTAGTCGGCGATCGCCAGGGGTGCTGTCATCCGGTGGGCGTGGAAGCCGTTGTGCAGCCAGCCGTCGTACAGACCGTTCACCGCGGCGGCCGGGTTGCGGGTCAGATGCAGGACGCGCAGCCGGGCGTTGGGGAAGAACGCGCGCAGGAAATCCAGCCGGTAGGCGTTGCTGGGGGTTTTGATCACCAGTGTCTTGTCGCGCAGATCGGCCGGGGACGCCCTGCGCCAGGGCCGGGCCAGCACGAAGGGCGGCTCCTCGACGAGGAGCCGGCCGGGTGCGCAGGGTGAGGGGCTGCCGAACCCCTCGCGGCGCAACAGCTCCCGCGGCAGGTCGTAGTACCACGGGCTGACCGGTACGCCCTGCCGGTGCAGCTCGCGCAGCACGGTCATGGTGACCACCGCGGGGTCCCACGACGGTGTGTCGCGCAGCAGCAGGTGACGCACCCGGTCGGCCACGGCGAGCGGGCTGAGCGGCAGCTCCGGCCACTGCACCGCGAGTCGCCACGCCACGTCGAGCGAGAACTGCTCCGGGTCGGGGAGGTCGGCCGCCGTGCCCGCGTCCCTGGCCAGCTCCTCGTCGAGCAGTTCCCGTGCGGCCGACGTGAGCGCCGTCGCATGGGAGGCGTCGAGCCGGTCCGAACCGGTCCCGCTGTCGGCGAAGCCCAGTCCGGCCAGCCGGAGGAACGGGTTGATCTCCGCCTGGAGGTGCACGAGAGCCCGTGAGGCGCGCAGGATCTCGGTGACCATGCTGGAGCCGCCCCGTGAACTGGAGGCGACCACCAGGACGGAGCGCACCTGTGCGGAGAACCGCCGCACATCGCTGTGGCGCAGGGTACGCAACCGTGCGAGCCGGTCGTGCAGTGTGTGGAGCACGCCGGGTACATCGCCGGTGTGCACGGGCAGGGTCATACAGTTCTCACCACGGCTTCCTCAGAGAGTAGACGCACCACCGCCATTGGTCACGGATGGAACCGTCGGGCAGGATTTCGAACGGATGCACTTCCCTGACCTCACGCGGTGCCTCGTAGAACAACCGCTGGATCTCCCTGCGGTGCGCGGGGGTCGTCTCATGGGTGTCGATCCACTGGTCGATGGACTCCCACAGCAGGTACTCCGTCATCCGTACGCCGGTGAAGCCGGCGTCGACCAGCAGGGAGCGGAAGTCCTCCTCGCGGAACATCTGGTACAGCAGCGGCTGTTTCTTCTTGAAGACGCGGTACATCCAGAAGGCGTCCTCGTCGGCGAAGGGGACGATCTGGCCGACGATGAACTGCCCGCCGGGCCGCAGCACACGGAAGATCTCCGACACCGGGCGCTCGGGCTGGGGCAGCAGATGCAGCACCTCGCGGGTGACCACGAGGTCGAAGGAGTCGTCGGGGTAGGGCAGGTCGTAGACGGTGCCCTGATCGACACGGTCCAGCCGGGTCGAGGCCAGCGCGACCATCTCCGGTGTGAGGTCCAGACCGATCGTCTCCCCGACCCGGTCCCGGAACGAAGCGCCGACAACGCCGCTGCCGCAACAGACGTCGAGCAGGCGGGCGTCCGGGGGCACGTCGCACAGCTCGGCGTGCTTGGCGAGCAGTTCCTCGTCGGTCAGCCAGGCGCACGAGTCGTGCCAGTTCTTCGACCGGATGCCGAACTGCCGTTGGTAGACCCCGTAGTCGATGTCCAGCTCACGTCGCTGGTGGCGGGCGGTCCGGCTGGCGAGCCGGGCGGCGAGCCGGGCCCGGGTGGCGTCCAGTGCGCGCCCCACCACACGGTGGCCGAGGGTCTCGTCGGTCTCCACGGCCCGGGTGAATCCCGCGTCCACGACATCCTGTACGAGTCTTCTGATCTCGGGGTTCTGCAGCCGCTTCTTGGTCTGCCCGTCGAACTTGGGGCCCACCATCCGCAACGACACCACCGCGGTGAGCCCTTCGAGGATGTCGACGGTGGTGATCCGCTCACCGGTGCGGGAGTCCAACAGGCGGTGGGCCGTCGCGTACCGGTTGATCACCGTGGCGAGGGCGGCCCGGATGCCGTCCACGTGGGCGCCGCCCTGGTCGGTGCGGACCCCGTTGACGAAACCGCGCAGGTCCTCGGTGTAGCCCTCGGTCCACTGGAAGGCGAGGTCGAACGAGACCGTGTCACCGGCGTAGGACACCACCACCGGTTCGGGATGGACGGTCGCGGTGTCGGAGTTGAGGTGGCCGAGGAAGGCCCGGACCCCGCCGTCGAAGCTGTACTCGGCCACCGTGCCACTGCGCTCGTCCACCAGCCGGGCGGTGAGCCCGCTGTGCAGGAACGCGATCTCCTGGAGGCGCTCGCCGATGATCCGCGCGGAGAACCGGCAGGTGTCGAAGATCTCCGGGTCCGGGCGGAAGGTGACGGTGGTGCCCCGGCTCCGTGTGACGCCGGCATCGGTCAGCTCCGTGCGCGGTTCGCCCCGGACGTACTCCTGTGTGTGGTGGACGCCGTCGCGCCGGATGTCCACCCGGAGCCACTGGGCGAGCGCGTTGACGCAGGACAGGCCGACACCGTGCAGGCCGGCGGAGCGGACGTAGGTGCCGCCGCCGAACTTGCCGCCGGCGTGCAGCGTGGTGAGCACCACCTCGCAGGCGGGCCGGCCGGTGTCCGGGTGAGGGCCGACCGGAATGCCCCGGCCGTCGTCCCCGACCGCGCACGAGCCGTCCGCGCCCAGTGTCACCGACAGCTCACGGCAGTGGCCGGCCTCGTACTCGTCCACGGCGTTGTCGAGCAGTTCGTACACCAGGTGGTGCAGGCCGTCCGCGTCGGTGGAGCCGATGTACATGGAGGGGTTGCGGCGTACGGCCTGCAGTCCGGAGAACACCACGATCGCGGAGGCGTCGTACCGCGATCCCGCGTCCGGCGGAGTGGCCGCGAGGAGGTCGTCAGTCATCGGTCACTCCGGGGGGCGTCGGGGGGAGGCGGTGTCCGAGGTACCCGTCAGGCTCACGAGCGCCTCGTCGAACCGGGCGGTGTGCCGCTTCTTCAGCGCGGTCAGGGTGGTGAACCAGCTCGCCATGTCCGCGTGGCCCTCCGCGTGGGCGGTGGCCGTCAGCCGGGGGTAGAACTCACCCGCGTCCCGGAGCGCACCGGCCACCGACGAGGCCACGTTCAGCTGCGTCTCCCCGATGTCGCTCTGCCCGTCGGGGGTGACGGCTTCACGCAGCACATCCAGGTGGCCGTGGACGGCGCAGCCGATGCTCTGGGCCAGCTCCGTGAAGAGCCGGGCGACCTCGGTGTGGCCCTCGACCTCGGCGATCTGGGCGAAATAGGTGTACCGCAGCATGGCTGTCGCCTCCGCCATGAGGGCTGAGCGGAGGTCGGCGGCAAGGGCGTCACTCATATGTGCCATGGATCTCCGTACCTTGTCAGGCGGCCCGCAGGCCGGGCGCGATTCGTGTGTTTCCCCCGGCGCCGTCTCGAGGCGGCGGCGCTCCGGCTCCTTCCGCCTGCCCCGCGCCGTGCACGGCGCGGGGCAGGCGGAAGCCCGGTGCTAGGAGTCCGCGGGGCCGGAACGGGGGAGGGACGGTTTGATCCCGGCCGCCAGGACGAACAGCATGTGGTCGACGAACCGGCCGTCGTCCTCGCGGACGGCGTGCAGCTCTCGGAAATCGGGGGAGGCGTCGCGGTAGACAGCGCGGATCGCCTCCCGGCGCTCCTCCTCGATGGCGCCGTTGTCCGACCAGACGTCGACGTCCTCCACGGACACGTACGACCGGGCCTCCTCCGGTTCGCAACCCGCCTCGCGGAGCAGGTCCGTCAGGTCAGCGGGGAGGAAGAAGTGCCGCCGCACGGGGTTGCGCAGCCGCAGGATCTCGAAGTACTCGGCGCGGTCCCGCTCGTCGTACGCGCACAGGTTGATGATCACGACACGGCCGCCGGGCCGCACGACCCGGACCATCTCCTCCACCGCCGCGGGAAGATCCATGAACTGCACACCCTGGCGGCACACGACCAGGTCGAACTCGTCGTCCTCGAAGGGCAGGTCCTCGGCCGACGCCACCACCAGCCGGCTGAGGTGGGGCCCGGCCTGCTCGGCCATCTCCTCGGTGACATCGACCCCGACCACTTCCGCGACCCGTCCGGTGAAGAGTCGTGAGACCAGTCCGGTGCCGCAGGCCACATCGAGCACTCGGTCCCCCTGCCGGGGCGCGGTCATGTCCAGGAGGAGCTCACCGAGTGCGCTGTCGGTGCACCAGGAACTCGACCGGTCATAGGTGGCGGCCCGCAGAGCGAAGTGATGGGTGACGTCGTGTCGGCTGATCGTCAAAGCGACTCCAAGCGGTCGACTCGTGGTGGTGTCCCCCGGCATCCCGGCACCCCCGGTGTCCCGGTGGGACGAGGGGAGAAGGACCCGGCGGAGGCGGGCGGGGCCGGCCTCAGAGCGACCCGCGCCGCGCGGCCGGAGCCGGGCCGCGGACGGGAGGGCGCAACCCGCCTCTCTTCCAGGCTCTGAACCGCAGCCACCTGACGTAGACGTCCCGGCGGAGCCGGGCGCGGTGATTGCCGTCCTTCCGCATCGAGCGGTACTCGATCCGGGCGCGCAGCGACACCGAGCGCAGCGCCACCGCCGACGGCCTCGGATCGCGGACGGTGCCGGCCCGGGCGTCGACCGGATAGCCGAGCGACTGCTTCACCGGCCCGGTCACCTTGTCCACCCACAGGCGCTCACGGGTGCTCAGGCCCTGCCGACCGGCTCCGATCCGGTCGGTACTGACCGGTTGCCCCGCCCTGCGCCACGCGTCGGCGAGAGCGGCCGTCTGCCGCGCGGCGGCGGACGTGTGGTGCCGCAACA
Organism: Streptomyces carminius; assembly: GCF_002794255.1. GTDB lineage: Bacteria > Actinomycetota > Actinomycetes > Streptomycetales > Streptomycetaceae > Streptomyces > Streptomyces carminius. The sequence goes on along the minus strand of NZ_PGGW01000010.1, from coordinate 74,900 downwards.
TGGCCGGCTCCGGCTTCTCCCCGAGGAAGTCGCAGAGTCTGCCGATCTCCTCCTCCGGACGCGACACCAGGTCCTCGTAGCGCAGCAGGTGCACCACGCCGGGGCCCCAGGAGTCGAGCGCGGCCCGCGCCTTCTCCTGCTGCGCCCGCCACAGCCGGGCCATCCGGTAGGGGTGGCTGGGCCCGAAGACCGCGCGCTTCGCCGACGACGCGACGTCGCACGGGTCCCGGACCAGCCAGACGAACCGGGCGTCGGGGAAGACCCGCAGCACATCCGCGACGTGGGCGACCATGAACGTGCTCTTGCACCCCCACCGCGCCTTGCCCGTGGCGGCCCGGTGCTGCTCGTAGATCGCCGCGACGATCCCGAACAGTCCCGGCCCGGCCGGCTCGGCGATGATCCGGTCGGCGCGGATCGGGTGGGGCCACGGGTGGATGTGCCGGCGCAGCAGGCCGAGGGCGTCGCCGACGGCCCGCGCACGGTTCCGCTCCTGCGTCAGATCCCCGTAGGACCCGGCGAGTGGCGCGAGGTACCTCATGAAATGCGGCGGGTGCGGAACGGTGATCCGTGAGTGCGACTCCAGGATGAGTCGCAGCAGGTTCGAACCGGACCGCTCGGTGCCCACGATCAGGACGGGGTGCTCGGCTCCTGGAGCTGTCATGCCTCACCGACGGTGGTCAGCTTCTCCATCCTCTTGGCGCCGCACTCCATCAGACTGCTGCCCGCCGCCGCGACCTCCGGGGCCGCGCATTTGTCGAGGGTGAACCGGTCGGAGCCGGGAACCAGCGGGCCCGCCGCGGAGCTGAACTCGCTGCGCCACCCCGGGCCGGCGTAGGAGGTGGAGCGCTCCTGGCCGTCGTAGGGCTGCGGGTGGAAGTACTGGAAGTGTTCCGGGTAGTGGCGGAACTCCATGACCGGGCCGGGCTGGTAGGAGTCGTAGATGCGCTTGTAGGCGTCCCGGCAGGCACTCTCCGGCAGACCGCTGACGTTGAGGAACTCGTCCTCGTGCAGGGCCTGCTCCACGGACAGCCAGTTGAGGTGGTCGATCTCGGAGCGGATCTGTCCCGAACCGAGGGCCTGCTTGTAGACGGTGGTGCCGGGCATGGCCGAGAGGTACTTCACCCGTGTCACGTGGTTGTAGGTCTCGGCGAACTCGACCATGTGGTTGAGCGACTCCACGCTCTCGTTGGGAAGACCCACGATGAGCAGGGAGCCGAACCGCACCCCGGCGTCGAAGGTGGTGCGCATCGCCCGCACGGTCAGGTTCTCGCTGCTGCCCTTGCGCGCCTCGCGCAGCACCTCGGTGCCGAGCGACTCCACGCCGTAGAGGATGATGTCGCAGCCGGAGTCCCGCATCGCGTTGATCCTGGGAACATCCATGTCGGCGCAGCGGGTGAGGCACGTCCACCGGATGTCGTAGTCCTTGATGACATCGCACATCTCGATGGTCTGCTTGCGGTGCGAACTGAACGTCAGGTCGACGAAGAAGCAGAAGTCGATCCCGTACCGGCTCTTGAGCCAGTCCATGTCCCTGTCCATCTTCTCCTGTGACTTCGCCCTGACCTGGGGCGTCGTTCGGTAGCAGAAGGAGCAGTCCATCTTGCAGCCGCGGCTGTAGGAGGAGATCACCTGCGGCTGCATGCCCATCGGGCTGTGGTACTGCGGCCACAGGTCGAGCCGCATCCTCGGCAGCGCGTCGAGGTCCATCATCTGGCCCCTCGGCCGGGTGCGCTTCGGCTCGCCCTCCGGGGTGCGGTAGCAGATGCCGCGGATGTTGGGGAGGTCGCGGGTCCACTTGCCGGCGGTGTAGCTCTCCATCAGTTCGAGGATGGTGACCTCACCCTCGCTGACGACGACGATGTCCGCCGCGGTGTGCTTCATGAACACGTGCGGGACGGAGGTGGCCAGTGAACCACCGGCGATGATGGGCATGTCGGGTGCCGACGCCCGGACCTTCGCCATCAGTTCGCGGCAGAAGGGGAAGTTGTCCTCGAACGTGCACACGCCCAGCACATCGGTCTCCCCGATGATCTGGTCGTACGCCGTCTTCAGGGGATCGAGGGCGTAGCGGACGTCGACGATCTTCACCGGGTAGCCGGCGTTGAACAACACCGTGGAGATGTAGCTCGCGCCCTCGTAGGGCGAGGTGAGGAAGAACTCCCAGCCACGCGGCATGGTGAACGGTGACGGGCCGACGACCAGCGTGAAGCGGGGCTTCGACGGATCGGTCGGGACTGGCGTCGCGTCCTGCTCACGCATCTGGGTCATGAAGTGATGGTCGACCAGTTCATCGGCGTTCGCGTACAGCTCCAGGGCAAGGGATTTGGGTGCCACGGGACGCTCCTAGTTCGGCTGGCTTTCCTTACGCTTTCAGCCGCTGATCCGCCGGTCACCGTCATATGCGACAGTGTGCGATTGCGTCGCGAACTCGTGCCAGAACTTGGCATACTCGCCCGCGAGATCAGCGATGATCTCGGAACAGTGCTGAGGGACGCCATCGACGAGCCGATCCCACCTTTGCACGACTTGAGCCTGCGCGTCGAGCAACCTCAGCAGGGTGCGGCCGGTCTCCGTGGAACGCAGGGACGGGTCCCTGAGCAACCGCTGCACGAGGATCGCCGGGTTCCGGGCCCGGTCCCGCAGCTCGCCGGGGGAGGGCGGCTGCCGCTCGTCCGTCTTGGCGGGCCCGCCTTTCCGGGCGTCGGCGCTCCGCCGCCGCTCCCGGTCGGGCACCGGGTCACGCCCCGAGGCCAGCCTCTCGCGCACGTCGTGGGCGGTGCCGACGGAGACCCGGGCCTCCTTGGCGACGAGGCGTAACGGCATGCCGGGATTGGCGGCGATCAGCCGGCCGGCCCGCTCCCGGCCGGCCGCGGCGCTGATCGGGCGCACCCGGCCGTCCTGGCCGACGCGATGGTTCAAGGGAAGAATGTCCCCGGTCGAACACCGGCGGATGGCGGCTACTGTCTTCGGCGACAGACCGCTGACCCGCGCGATGGCGCGATCCGACCAGTGCGGGTGGGACCTGACTATGCGGGTGGCCGCCGCGGTACGGTCCGACTGCGTCAGCGGCAGTCCGTGCCTCGCATTGCTCTGTACCGCCAGGATGAAGGCGTCCGACTCCGACCCGTCGAAGAACCGGACGGCGATTTCCGGCCGACCGCGCAGCACGGCGACCCGCAACCGGTGCATTCCGTCTATCACCCGCATGGTGGGGCGGTGGACGAGGATGGGAGGCAGTTCTTCTTCGGACTCCATGAGGACCTGAACATGCTTCAGGTCCTCTCCTTCGAGGCGGGGGCAGTCCGCCACGGACAGGGAGTCGACCGGAACCAGGTGCACCGGATCTTCCGGTGTGTCAATTTTTCTTTCTCCCTCGGGCGACAACGGGCCTCCACTTGCGGATTCACAGTGAAAAAGTCGGCTGGCGGGGCACAGCGGAACCCCCATCCGACAGGGTATGAGCCGGCGGTCAATATCCGATCAATGGTCGATCAATAGCGGATGGAAGGGCAACAAGTGCGGAACATTCTGTTCGTCTCCCTGGACACCGTCCGAGCCGATGTCGCCTACTCGGGCAAGATGCCGGGCATAGAGTCCCTCCGGCGCAACGGCATAACCTTCCGCCAGGCCATCTCGTCGGCGCCGTTCACCCCCAGCAGCCACGCGAGCGTCTTCACCGGGCTGCAGCCCGCCCGGCACGGCATCCGCCACCTCCTGCGCGAGCAGCTCGCCCCACAGGCCACCACACTGGCCGAGCGGCTGAAATCCGCCGGTTACGCCACCGGGGCGGTGGTCTCCTGTCCGGGACTGAACAAGTGGTACGGAATGAACCGCGGGTTCGACCACTACGACGACGAGATCCCGCTTCTGCCCGACGGGAGCGACCCGCTGACGACTCCGGACGTCAAGAAGCGCGGCCTGGCCCTGAAACGAGCACCCCTGGTGGTGGAGCGCGCCCTGGACTGGCTGGGACGTCAGGACGGGCCGTTCTTCCTCTTCGCCCACTTCTTCGACGCCCACTGGCCGTACGAGCCCCCTGAGGACTTCTGCCCCGAGGCGGCCAACCCCTATGAGGGCGAGGTGGCCTACAGCGACCACTACCTCCAGGTCCTGCTGCGGGGCATCGAGGAGCTGGGCCACTCGCCGGCGGACACTCTGATCGTGTGCTTCTCCGATCACGGCGAGGACTTGGCGGGGTGGTACCCCAACGATCACGCGGGCCCCCTCGGGCACCCCTACGAGGAGGGCCACGGCTGTCTGCTGTTCGACACCACCCAGCACGTGCCGCTCGTCATCGGCGGCCCCGGACTGCCGGCCGGTGTCGAAGTCGATTGCCAGGTGCGGCTGGTGGACATCGCACCGACCGTGCTGGATCTGCTGGGCATGGCCGGGGACGACTTCGACGGTCTGTCGCTCACCGAGTTCTTCCGCCCCGAGGGCGGGGGCACCTCACGACCCGCGTACAGCGAGACCTACTACCCGGAGGAGCGCCGGGCCGGCGGGGAGTACCCCGGCTTGGCTCCGCTGGCCGCGGTACGGCTGCAGGACGACGACCAGGGCGGCCGGACGAAGGTGGTCTGGGAGATCGGCACGGACACGGTGGAGCTCTACGACCTGCGGTCCGACCCGGACGAGCACAACGGGCAGACCCTGTCGTCCCCGGTGACCCCGCGGCCCTGACCGCGGCCGAACGCCGGACGGCGCGTCCGGGTGGGGAACTCCCTCCGCCGCATGCCCGGAACCGCGGTGCGGCGGGGCCGCGCCGGGGCCGGTGACGCGCGTGCGGGTTCCGGCGTCAGCTGTGCCCGGCCCCGGTGACCCGGTCCGCGGAGGACGGCCGGCGAGGACCGGCCAGGAGCCGCGCGCACCCGCCCCACCAGGTCTCTTCGCACCGCGGCCGACCGGTCGCCGGAGGACGACGGAAAGGATGCACTGTGGTTGAAGACGCGAACCCCCGGAGCCGGAGTTGAAGGTCGCCGAAAGCGTTGAAGTCGCGGAGACGGGACCCACGCGTGCCGACCGTACGGTGTCCCGCAGAGTCCTGGTGGGAAGCACCATCGGCAGCGCCATCGAGTGGTACGACTTCTACCTCTACTCGACGGCTTCGGCTCTGGTTCTCGGGCCGCTCTTCTTCCCCAACCAGTCACCCACCGCGGGCGTACTCGCCTCCTTCGCCACATATGCCGCCGGATTCGTCGCCCGGCCTCTGGGCGGCGTCATCTTCGGGCACTTCGGGGACCGGATCGGCCGCAAGTCCATGCTGGTCCTCACCCTGATCATCATGGGTACGGCCACCTTCCTCGTGGGCGTGCTGCCGACGTACGAACAGGCAGGTGTCCTGGCCCCGATCCTCCTGGTGCTCCTGCGGGTGCTGCAGGGCATCGGTCTCGGCGGCGAGTGGGGCGGGGGCGTGCTCATGAGCGGCGAGCACGCGCCCCTCAACCGCCGCGGTCTGTTCGCCAGTTTCCCCGCGAGCGGCTTCCCCCTCGGACTGTTCGGAAGCGCCGTGGTGTTCCGGTTGGTCTCCCAGCTGCCGGAGGACCAGCTCATGACCTGGGGCTGGCGGCTGCCGTTCCTCGCCTCCATCGTCCTGGTGTTCGTGGGCGTGTTCGTCCGGCTCGGGGTGACGGAGTCGCCGGAGTTCGTGCACGTCCGGGAGACGGGAGGGCGGAGCAGGGTGCCGTTGACCGGTGTGTTCCAGCAGGGCTGGGCGCCCGTTCTGCGCGGTGCGTTCGCCTCTCTCGGACTGGCCATGATAGTCAGCATCTACTCGGTCTACCTGCTGTCCTTCGCCTCCTCGGGGCCGCATGACGGGCAGGGCGCGAAAGTGCTGAACGGGCTGCTGATCGGTGCGCTGGCGGAGGCGGTGCTCCTGCCGGTCGCCGGTCTGCTGTCCGACCTCCTGGGGCGCCGTCCCGTTCTCCTCTTCGGGTACACGGTGTGCGCGCTGGTGAGCCTGGTGGCGCCGCAATGGCTGCTCTCGGGCGACCAGACCCTGATCGTTCTGACCTTCCTGCTGGCCATGGGAATCGGGCACGCCGCGGTCTACGGCGCCATCTCGGCGTTCCTGATCGACATGTTCCCGCCCGAGCACCGGTACTCGGCCCTTGCGGTGACGTACCAGCTCGGCGCGACGGCAGCCAGTTTCGGCCCCTTGGCGGCCGTTGCCATCGCGGGGTCGGTGCACACTGCCACGCCGGGGATCCTGCTGCTGTGGGGCTGTCTGGCGGCGGCCGCCGTCGCGGTGGCCGCCGGTCGGATCCCCCGGCCCGGTGAGGTGTCGGCGCGGCCGGTTCGACAGGAGGCGGAACGAACGGGAACGGCCTGATCCGCACGCCCGGTGCGTGACCGCGCCGCGTGCTCCGCCGTGTGCTCCGCGACCGCCGCGCCCGGCCGGCGACAGGGTCACCGGCCTGCCCGGCCCTCCGTGGCGGTACGCGGGCAGCCGTCGCGAACCAGGCTTCCCCTCGCGCACGTCCCCGTGAAACGGGCCAACGGCGATGAGCAGGTCCACGGCGAGACACAGCAACTCGGCCCGGCGCGCCGGACGTCGGCCGGCCGCGCGGGGTGCGGGACCTTGCCGGGTTCCTCGACGTTCCGGCGCTGTGCCGCGTACACGTCGGGGAAGCGCGGATCCGGGGCGGGCAGCGGGCCGGGGAGCCGGATCACCTCGCCGTCCGTGCCGTCGTCCTGCTCCCGCTGCCGGGCGAAGACGCCGAGCAGGTCGTGGTGGCGGTAACGCCCGGGACCGGGCGACTCCAGCATGGCCGCGTCGACCAGCGACTCCAGCAGTTCCTCCGCCGCGCCCTCGTCCAGCGCCAGCAGCGCGGCGGCCGCCGGCACCCCGACCTCGGGCAGCCGCGCCACCGCCAGCAGGTGGAAGGCCCGTGCCTGCTCGGGCGTGAGCCGCCGGTAGCCCGTCCCGAGCACGGCACCGACGGAGACCTCCCCGACGCGCAGCTCGGCGATCCTGTGCTCCTCGTCGCGGAGACGGGCCAGGAGCACGGCGATCGACCACAGGGGCCGGGCGGACAGCCGGCCGGCGGCGATCCGGACGGCCAGCGGCAGGAAAGCGCAGACCTCGACGAGCTCCTGGGCCTGTTCCCGTTCCGCCGCGAGGCGCCGCCGCCCGATCACCGTGCCGAGCAGCTCGAGCGCCTCTTCGGAGGAGAAGGGCCTCAGGCCGAACTGGTAGACCACAGGAGCCCCGGACAGGAGGGACCGGCTGGTCACGATGACACCGCACCCGTCCGTTCCGGGCAGCAGGTCCCTTACCTGGGCCGTGTCGCGCACGTTGTCCAGCACCAGGAGCACCCGCCGACCGGAAAGCACGGACCGGAACAGCTTGCCGCGTTCGCCGGGCGTGTCGGGGACTTCCCCGGCCGGAACGCCAAGCGCGGCGAGGAAGCCGGCCAGCACCGCACCGGGATCGGCGGGGGTGTCGCCGTCACCGCGCAGGTCCGCGAACAGCTGCCCGTCCGGGTAGGCGTGACGTACACGGTGCGCGACGTGGAGCGCCAGGGCGGTTTTGCCGATACCGCCCATGCCGTTGATCGCCACCGAGAGCGCCGCTCCACCGCGCGGCGCGGTGAGCAGGTCGTACAGCTCGGCGACGTCGGACGACCGCCCGGTGAAGTCCGGCAGGCCGGGCGGCAGCTGTGCCGGGACCGGCACCGCGGGGCGGCTCCCCTCCCGCGGACGGCCCGGACGCGTGCCGGGCCTCCACCCGGTGCGCCGCCCGGGGGGCGGATCCCCCGCCGGCCGCCCCGGACCGCTCTCCAGGATCCTGCGCTGCAACATCAGCAGGTCGGCTCCGGGGTCGATGCCCTGTTCCGCCACGAGCCTGTTCCTGAAATCGCTGAACACGGCCAGGGCGTCCGCTTTCCTCCCGGCCGCGTACAGCGCCCGCATCAGCAGTGCGTGCGGGCCCTCGTGCAGGGGGTGAGAGGCCGCCAACTCGATCAGGGCGGGGATGGCCGCGCCATGCTGCCCCCTGACCAGCGCGAGGTCGAACCACTCCTCCTGGATGGCGATCCGCAGTTCCTCCAGCCTCGCGCGCTGCCGCTGTGCGAAGGGGCCCGGCACACCGGCCAACGGGTCGCCGCGCCACAGCCGCAGGGCCTGCTCCAGCAGACCGGCCGCCTTCTCCCGGTGCCCGGAGGCACGGGCCTGCGTCGCCGCACGGAACAACGACTCGGCGTGCCAGGTGTCCAGGGCCGTCTCGGATACCTTCGTCCGGTAACCGTCCCCCACCGACACGAGAATCCGCGGTTCCGCGCGGCCGGGCTCCAGCAGCCTGCGCAACTGCCAGACGTAGGTCCGCACGGTCGTCACGGCCCGGGCCGGAGGTCTCTCCCCCCACAGCGCCCTGATGAGCGTGGTCATGGACACCGCGCGCCCCTGGTACAGGAGCAGTGTGGCGAGTACGGCTTGCTGCTGCGGTGGACCCACGGAGGCCTCGGTGTCACCTCGGCAGGACCGAAACTCTCCCAGCAGGACGAAACGAACACCGTGCGCCATACTGCAGGCCTTCCCTACTCCCGCTGCCGCGCCAGGCTCGTGCGGCGGACACCATCCTCGTGTCACTCAGGACCGAGCGGTCGTTCGCATGCCGTTACTCGAAGGATAGGACAGAAAGCCGAACAGCCGGGTGAAAACCGGCCATGGGTCGGTTCGGGACCAGCGCGGCGGGCCGAATGCGAGTCACTCGCACTTTCCCGGCGGGACGGACCTCCGGTCGCTCCGGAAACGGGAACGTTGCGCGGCCGTGTGTCCACAGCAATACTCACCCCGACCTGTCGGAATCCGGAAGGGAGATCCGGATGGCGAGTGAATCCTCCGGGACGGATACATGGACCAGTGAGGACGGTCAGGACGTGGTGTGCCTGCGCCGCTGGCGGGGCACCTGGCCGCAGGACGACCCGCACGCCAACTTCAAGTCGGACGTCGTGGCCTACGGCCTGCTCGACCCGCTGCACACCGTGCGCGGCATGTCCCGCAACCTGGACATCCCCGTCGGGGCCATCGCCCGGTACGTCCTGGCGCGGTGGGCCACCGGCGGCAGCGGCGGCCTGCTCGAGATCGGCCCGGTGATGGTCCGGCGGCTCTGGGAGCCCGTCGCCCGGGCCGAGAGCGCCGGCACCGACGAGGCGCGGCTCGCCGCGTACGACCAGCTCCGGCAGATGCTCTCCTGGCTGAAGCTGCCCCTGGACGACCCGGAGATCTATCCCGCGCAAACGGAGAAGGGCGGTGCGGAGAGTCCGGCCGGGGACTGACGGCTCCGGCCGGCCCGCCGCGACACGGCCCTTCACACGCCCTTCAACCGGGGGCGTTCCCCAGTCGAACACGATCTCCCCGCCCGTCGCAGTCCGCCGAAGGCCCCGCTGGAGGTGCACCCCGTGCATGAGCCGAGCCACTACGACCACGTCGTCCTCGTGTCCGTCGACACACTGCGCAGCGACGCGATGTCCGCGCACCCGAAGCCGCTGTGGCCGCACACCTACCGGAACATCCGCCCGGTGCGCACCACGGTGCTGGACACACTGGCCTCCCAGGGGGCGTACTTCCCGAACATGATCAGCGCCGCGCCCTACACCGCGGCCTCGCACGGTGCGATATTCACCGGCCAGTACCCGCTCCACAACGGCCTGCACGAATTCTACAACGGCTCCCTGAGGGCGCCTTCGGTATTCACCTACGGCCGGCGCGACGGCCGCCGTACGGTGATGAAGGTTGATTTCCCCATCATTCTCGGTAAAGAACTCGGCTTCACCCGGGACATCGACACATATCTCACGGAGGATGACGACGCCTTTGTCGAGGCCGTGGCATCGGCGGACCGCACCGTCGCACTCGCCCACTTCGGCGGTGTTCATGTCCCGTACGGATTCCACAACCTGACACTGGGAGGCGACGTCTACCGGGCGAAGGTGGCCGAACTGGAGGCCGGGCTCCCGGACGAGCTGCCCTTCGTCGACCGCCTGGTGGAGACGTACCGTGACCCCGAGGACGCGGACCTGCTGATGCGGTACAAGCGTGTCGTCACGTATCTGCACCAACAGGGCGCCTACGACCGGCTCTTCCAGCTGTACCTCGACGGCGTGGAGCACTTCCTCGCCACGCGTCTGAGCACCTTCCTGGAGCGGCTCACGGAACGGGTCGCCGCCACCGGCAGGCGGATGCTGCTGGTCCTGTTCGCCGACCACGGCGAGGAGTTCGACGAGCAGACCAACGGGCACTTCAACTCCATGTCCGAGGGCGTGCTGCGGGTCCCGCTGATCATCGTCGGGGACGGGGTCCGGCCGGGCATCCACGAACGGCGCATCCGTACGGTCGACATCGCGCCCACCGTGCTGGAGCTGGCCGGCGTCCCCGTCCCCGCGACGAGGGGCTTCGACGGACGTTCCCTTGCCTCCGTGGCACGCGGCGAGGAACTCCTCGACGGGGACGCGCCCGCCCTCGCCGAGTCCTACAACGTCGAGCTGAACGACTTCATCGCCTTCCAGGAGCGGCAGCTCAGTGGCCGGCCCCCGGGGCCGCTGCCGCACTTCCTGGTCGGGCACGCCGCCTACCTGGGAGACCGCAGGGTGGTACGGATGGTCCGGCGCTACTCCGACGCGCTCCGGCGCGCCACACCGTGCGACGACGTGCGCGTCGAACGGTTCGATGCCGACGGCGTGCCCCGGCCGGCCCCGGACGACGACGGCGCCGACCTCCTGGCCATGCTCGACGACTACCGCACCGCCCTGCGGGAGCCCGAGCAGACCATGGTCACCGACGAGATGCGCGGCCAGCTCCGCTCTCTCGGCTACTCGGTCTGAGCGGCTCCCGGACATGGACACCACGTCCTCCCCTCGGCCGGACCGGCCCAGCACCCTGGGCGGGCCCGGCTGGGTGCCACGGTCCGGCAGCCACGCCGCGGAGATCGCCGCGGGCCGGATCTGGACACGCTGCGGCTACCGCTCGGAGACCGATCCCCTGCGGGCCGTACTCCTCGCCCGGCCGCCCGACAGCCTCGAAGCGGTGAGCGACGCCCGCGGGCACCTGATGACGGACCGGGTCGACCTCGGACGACTGCGGGCCCAGACGGACGCGGTGGCCGAGGTGTTCCGGGCGGAGGGCGTCACGGTCCATGTGTCCCACCCACCGCCGGACGCCCCGCCCAACGTGGTGTTCCTGCGCGACCTGTTCCTGGCCACTCCCGAGGGAGTGGTGCTGGGGCGGACCGCGTCGGCGCAGCGGGCCGGGGAGGAGCGCCACGCGGCGCTCGCACTGGCCCGGCTCGGCATCCCGATCCTGCACACCGTCCGGGGGACGGCCTCGTTCGAGGGAGCCGACGCACTGTGGATCGACGACGAAACGGTGCTGGTCGGCTCGGGGTTCCGTACGAACGCGGCCGGGGTTCTCGCGCTGCGGCAGGTACTGGGCGAACAGGGCGTGACGGTGCTCCCCGTACCGCTCGGCCCCGGGGTGCAGCACCTGCTCGGCTCGCTGGTTCCGGTCGGCCCGCGACAGGCGGTCCTGCACTCGGCCACCGTGGGGGAGGAAGTGCGGGCCGCCCTGCGCGCCCGGGACTACGAGCTGATCGAGTTCGAGCCCGACGACGAGGTGGTGCGCTCCCGCAGTCTCAATCTCGTCACGCTCGCTCCCGGGCGGGTCCTCATGCCGGACGGATGCCCGCGCACCCGCCGGCGGCTGGAGGCAGCCGGTGTCCGGACCCGGGTGGTGGATGTCGGCGAGTACGTCCGGGCGGCCGGCGCACTCGGTTGCCTCACGGGCATCCTGCACCGGTCGGCCGACCCGCAGCCGGCGGATCAGGCCCGTGCCGCCGGGGCCGATGCGGAGGCGGAGGGAGCACCGAAGCTATAGACTCAACCCCCGCCACATACCCGGTCGGTCGTCCGCCGCGGCCTGTCTTCGGGACGCGTTCCGAGGTGATCCCGGCACGGGAAGAGCCGCGCCGTCCCGCAGGACCTCGCGAGTGGTTCGCCGGGACCGTCCGCCGACCGGTGCCGCCCGCCGACGGCCGGCGCTCCCGAGTTCGGCCGACGGCGCTGTTCTCCGGACACACCGGGACCGACCGCAGTTCGTCCACAGAACTCTTCCGCCACCGCCCCGAAGTCCTGAGAGGAACCCCCGTGCTGGTCAGTGTCATCATTCCCACCCACAACCGCCCGGAACGGCTGGCCGTCGCGCTGCAGAGCGTGCGGACCCTGGACTTCGACAGTCGGCAGCTCGAGGTCATCGTCGTCAACGACCATGGTTCCCCCGTCGACGACGTGGTCGAGGAAGCGGGCCGGTACATGAACGTGCAGCTCATCGACCAGCCTTCCCAGAGCGGCCCTTCGGCGGCGCGCAACCGCGGACTGGAGGTCGCCCGGGGCGAGTTCGTCGCCTTCCTCGACGACGACGACGTCTTCAGCCCGCAGCACCTGGCCGGCACCCTCCCCCTGCTGCGGGACGGGGCCGACCTCGTCTACGTCAACATCAACATCGCGCGGACACGGGTCACCGGCACGACGATCGACGACGCCGAGGTCTTCGTCCGGCTCGACTTCCCCTTCGACCGCGGGCTCCTGGACGTCACCAACCACTTCGCGCCGTCGGCCGTGGTGTGCCGTTCCCCCCGGTCCGCCGGGGCGTTCTTCGACACCGCGCTGTCCGTCGAGGAGGACTGGGACTTCTTCCTGAAGCTGGCGCACGGGCACGGTTACCGGGTGGTGCACCAGCCTCAGGTCGCCATCGCCCTGCACCGGATCCCCGGTGTCGACAGCCTGACGACGCCGACCTCCGACGACATCGCGGCCCTGAAGACCTACGAGGACAACTGGCACCTGATCTGCGAACGCTGGCCGGCCACCACCGAGCGCGCACAGCAGGTGCGCCGGTTCATGCCGGTCATGTACCAGATGGCGTACGCCAGGCTCGAGGCGGGCGTTCCCCTGGACCACCACTACTACGAGCGCACGCTCCAGGTCCTCTACCGTGCGCTCGGCGATCCCCAGCCGTCCCCCGAGCAGGTCGAGGACGAGCTGCGAGCGGCCCTGGACGGTCGCTGACGCCCGGACGGCCGCCCCGCCCCGCCCCGCCCCGCGGGGCGGGGCGGGGGACGGGGAGCGGGACGAGCACCCGTGTTCCCGCCTCCCGTGGACGACGGGCATCGTCACACGCGGGTACGCCCCCGGTAGACGGCGTCGAGAACGCTGTTGTCGACGACCTCGTCCGCCTCCGGCAGATCCTTGACGCCCGCGGCACGGAGCCCGGCGTACATGGGTCCGCCCAGCCGCCCGGCGTCCATGCGGAACAGGCCCTTCCTGCGTGTCAGATCGTTCTCCATGAACGAGATCTGGACCTCGTTCCCGCGCGTCTGCTCCGTGAGGTCCAGGCCGAGATCGGCACCGTACTTCCCGACCACCAGGCGTGCCGCGTGCTCGGGGTCCTCGAAGTTGTCCTGCCAGCCCCGAAGGGTGGCGCGCATGAACCGCTCCATGACGTTCCCCCGCTGCCTCAGGAACTTCCGCCCGCAGTACACGATGGTCGCGTAGGCGGGCAGTCCCAGCGATTCGTAGGTGACGGTGACGAAGTCCTTGCCGGGCTTCATCCCGTGCTTGACCCTCAGGGTGATCGGCTCACTTGTCATATAGCAGGTGAGGACCTTGCCCTTCTTCTCCAGGAGCGGATCGACGCTGGAACCGGCGGGGACGAACTCGTAGTCCTTCTTCAGCCCCGCCAGGTCGAAGATCGCGTTGATCTGCGGTTTGGCCCCGACCTGGCCCAGGATCCTGGCCCCTGTCAGGTCCCGGGGCTCCCGTACCGGGTCGGACGCCAGAGAGAGCAGCCCACCCGGGTTCGTCTGGAGGGCGGCCCCCACCATCCTGAAGTCGTTGCCCTTGGCAATGGCCTGCAGCAATATCTGCATGTTGGCGTGCACGCCGATGTCAGCCTGGCCGTTGGCCAGCAGGATGGTGGTGTCCGGGGCGTTCGGCCCGCCCTCCTGGAATTCGACGCTGAGGTTTTCCTCCGCGTAGTAACCGGCTGCGTCCGCGTTCCAGAAACCGGCGAACTCGATGTCGTTGAGCCAGCCGAGCGCCACGCGGACCCTGTCGGCCGACGATGACGCCCGGGCACCGCCGTCGTCGCCGCATCCGGCGAGCAGGCCACCCCCGAGGGCCACGCCCCCCGCGGCGCCGGCCACCTTCAGTAAGCGCCTGCGGGACCAGGCGGGCGCGGACTCGTTCTGCCGGGAAATACGGTCTGCAGGCATGAGGTACGGCTTTCTCGTGTGAGGTGGGGAGAACAACGGCACGGGGCGGGACGGTGCGGGACAGACCACCGGCCCGGAGAGGTCAACGGAACAGGACGGAGTAGCGCTGCTCGACACCACGGGCGGCCACGAAGGAGGCGACGGAGACCACGGTGGCGATCAGTGCGCCGCCCCAGGCGCGCTGCGGCGCCATGAAGATCGTCGCCTCGGCGAAGAGAGTGCCCAGACCGTCCCGGCCGAGCAGGTACTCCGCCAGCATCGCGGCGAGCACCGCCGTGGGGGCCGTGAGCCGCAGGGCGACAAGGAGTCGGGGGACCGCGTGCGGCAGCAGCAGTCTGCGCAGCACCATCGGGCGGGAGGCGCCGAGGACGGCGAACATGTCGGTCATGGCAGCCGGCGCCGATCGCAGTCCCGACAGGACCATCACGAAGGTGGGAAAGAACGAGACCAGGGTGGTGACCGTGGTCACCGCGGCGGCGCCGTACCCGGTCACGAAGGCGATCACCGGGATCATCGCCACGACGGGGACCGACCGCATGATCAGCATCAGAGGCGTCAACAGGCCCTCCAGCAGCCGCGAGGACCAGACGGCGACGGCGCAGCACACCCCGAGCCCCATACCGAGACTCAGCCCGACGACCGAGTTCAGCAGCGTGTGCGCGAGAGCGTCCGTATAGGCGGAGGGATTGCCGACGACGTCGCTCACCACCGAGTACGGCGCGGGCACCACGATCTCGTTGAGGTTCCGGACACGGACCCATGTCTCCCAGGCGAGCACCAGCGCCAGCACTGTCCAGTACCTGCTGAGCACCGCCCCCAGTGCCGCCGTCAGGCGCCGGAGCGGCGTGCCGGAGGTACTCACTGGAACCTCCAGACGAGCTGGGAGCGCAGGGCGCACACCACCGCGTAGGAGGCCATGGCCAGCAGCGCGGCGGCCATGCCGGCCGCCCACAACAGCAGTGTCTGGTGGTTCTGCATCGTGCTGACCAGGAGCGTGCCCAGCCCGCGCGGCGCGCCGAGCCACTCGCCCACGATGGCACCGAGAACGGCCGCCGGGGCCGCCTGGGTGAGGCCGTCGAGTGCCATCGGCACCGAGGCGGGCAGCCGCAGCCGCAGCAGTGTGGTGGTCCGTGACGCGCCGAGCGCCGCCAGCACGTCGTGGTGCGCTCCGCTCGCCGCGTCGAGCCCGGACGTCATGGAGACGAACATGACGAACCCGACCGCCAGCGCCGCGACCACGGCAGGGCTGTCCTCGCGGCCCACGCCGGCGATCAGCAGAGGGCCGAGTGCGATCAGCGGAATGGCGTTGACGACGGCGGCCAGCCGGTCCAGACCCGCCCTGAGCACGGGCAGCAGCACACCGAGCACCGCGACGGCGACCGCTGCCAGTGTCCCCGCCAGCAGCCCGATCCCGGCCTCGCCGGCGGTGGTGCCCAGCGACCTCACGAGCAGTTCGCGGGTGGCGGGGACCCACAGGAGGTCCAGCACACGGCTGAGCGGCGGCCAGCTGCCGCCGAACACCTCCAGCCGTCCGACGGCCTCCATCAGGGCGACCGCCAGTACGGCGCCCGCCGCCACCGGCAGGGCGTCGCGCACCCCGCCGGTCCGTCCCGGCCTCATCGCGCACGCCTTGGCAGCAGACGCCGGCCCGACCGCGTGTCGCCGTCCTCCTCGGGGAAGGCGCCGCTCTCGAGGTCGCCGTCCAGCAGTGCCGTGAGCCTGTCGACGATGTCGTGGAACGCCGCTTCCCGCGTCAGCCGGCCGCTGCGCGGACGGCTCAGGCCGACCTCTTCCACGTGCCGCACCCGGCCCGGCCGGCCGGTCAGGACCACCACGCGGTCGGCGAGCAGCACCGCCTCCGCCACGTCATGGGTCACCAGGAGGGTGGTGATGCGCCGCTCCGTCCAGATGCGGGCCAGCTCGAAGTTGAGGCGGCGCCGCGTCACCGCGTCCAGCGAGCCGAACGGTTCGTCCAGAAGCAACACTTCGGGGTCGAGCGCGAGCGCCCGGGCGACGGCGGCCCGCTGGCACATGCCTCCCGACAACTGGCGGGGACGCGCCTCGGCGAAGTCCGTCAGTCCGGTCAGCCGGAGAAGTTCGGCGATTCTGGCGCGGTCGACCGGTCGGCCTGCGACCCTGAAGGGCAGTGCGATGTTCTCGGCCACGCTCGCCCAGGGCAGCAACGCGTGCTGCTGGAAGGCGACGCTGAGCCGGTGCTCCCCGACCAGCGCGGCAGGCGGGCGGCCATCCACCCGGACCTGGCCCGCGGTGGGCTCCTCAAGACCGGCGAGCAGCCGCAGCACGGTGGACTTCCCGCAGCCGGACGGTCCGAGCAGACTCACGAACTCGCCCTTCCCGACGGTGAGATCCACGCCGTCGAGTGCCACGGTGACACGGCGTCTCAGTGGGAAGTGTTTGGTGACCCCGCTCAGCTCCAGAGCGGTCTGCCCTCGATCGGCGGCGGCCCCCGGCCCGGGACGCTCGTCGTCGAGGCCGGCGGAAACCCCCGCCCCCCTCTTGTTCCTCTTCTCGTCGGCGACGATCCCGTCCTCGCTTCCCGCACCGGAGACGGTCAGCGGTATCGAGGCAGGTATCGAGGCAGGTGCGGACTCACCCATCGCATCACTCCCAGATCGGGTGACCGCCGAGGCACCACTCGATGTGCTCCGAGGCGGAGACGGCTCCACGGCCGTCTCCCTCCACCAGGTCGTGGGGGGATCCGGCGAGGCACCGAGGACCGGCCGGTACTCCGTCACGACCGTCCGGCCCGCCTCCCCCGCACTCGTTCCTCCGAGCACGAACTGCGTGTACCCCGTGTACTGCTTCGGCGATCCGTAAGTGCTGGCTGCCCGGCTCCAGCAGGCCATCTCCAGCGGAGATTAATACAGGGGACTCGTTCGTTGCCATGGTGTTCAATACTCCTACCGGCCCGCGCGTCCCAGAGCCCGGCCACCAGTCGCCACCCCGCCGTCGGCCGGACACGCGCCTGCGGACTGCGCCTGCCCCGACACCCCACCGGTCCGATCCACGCCCGCCACACACCGGTGCGGAGAACCGTCCGCCACGGGGCCACCGGCCGGAATCGTGACGCCCCGCAGCCGATCACACAGGAAGAGAACGGATGAGTCGCTTAACGAAAGCACGGGAGCACACGGTCCGGAACAGGACCGGGCGGGCAGTCCCGGCCTGGGCGGTGCTCACCGTGGTGTGCGGTGGACAGTTCCTCATCGTGCTCGACATCTCCGTGGTCAATGTGGCACTGCCGTCCATACGCTCCGATCTGGGGCTCGGCGAGACCGGACTGCAGTGGGTGGTCAACGCCTACACCCTCACCTTCGCCGGTTTCCTGCTGCTGGGCGGCAGGATCGCCGATCTCTTCGGCCGCGAGAGGACCTTCCTTTTCGGCCTCGGCCTGTTCACGGCGGCCAGTCTCGTCGGCGGCCTCGCCCAGGGTCCCTGGATGCTGGTGACCGCCCGCGCCGTACAGGGTCTCGGCGCCGCAGTGCTCGCGCCGGCCACGTTGTCGATCATCACCACCTCGTTTCCCGAGGGCGTCAGACGCACCCGGGCCATCGGCACCTGGACCGCGGTCGGCGCCGGCGGCGGAGCCGCGGGCGGCCTGGTCGGCGGGGTGCTCACCGACTTCCTCTCCTGGCGCTGGGTACTGCTGGTCAACGTGCCGGTCGGAGCGGTGCTGCTGGTGGGCGCCGTGCTCTGTCTCCCCACGAACCGCGGCGGTCTCTCCCGGCGGCTCGACGTGTTCGGCGCCCTGCTGGTCACCGTTGGTGTCGCCGCGCTGGCGTACGGCATCGCGGCGAGCGAGTCGCACGGCTGGGGCTCCGGTCGCTCGACGCTGCCGATCGCCGCGGCCCTGGCCGGTCTCGTGCTCTTCGGCCGACTCCAGTCGCGTGCCGCCGAGCCCCTCATCCCGCCGCGCCTCTTCCTCATCCGCTCGGTGTCCACCGCGAACACGGTCCTGCTCGCCATCGGCGCGGCGACCTTCTGCGTCTGGTACTTCCTTTCCCTGTACATGCAGAACGTGCTTCACTACAGTCCCGTACGCACCGGCCTCTGCTTCCTTCCGCACACCGTCGCCGTCATCGTGGGCTCCAAGCTGGCGCCCCGGCTGATGAGCCACGTGGACGGACGGCTGATCGGCGCGGCCGGCGGCCTGTTGGCGGCCGTCGGCATGGCCTGGCAGAGTACGCTCACCGCGCATGGCACTTTCGTCGGCACGATCCTGGGACCGGGCATCCTGATGATGACCGGCGCGGGGCTGCTGATGACGCCGATCACCACGGCGGCCACCTCCGGAGTGCCGGCCGCCGACCAGGGAGTCGTCTCCGGACTGCTCAACACCTCCAGCCAGCTGGGCGGTGCGCTCGGCTTGACGGTCCTCGTCACGGCGGCGGCCGACCGGATCTCCTCGCTCCCGGGGCCGGCCGGTGCCGAGGAGGCGCTCGCCTCGGGTTACTCGCTCGCCTTCCGAATCGGCGTGGTCTTCCTGCTGGCCGGTACCGCCCTGATCGCGCTGCTGCCCAAGCCCGTACCGCGGCAGACGTGACCGACGGCCTCGCGCGGGACCGCCGTCAGAGGAGATCGGCCGGAATCTTCCCCAGCCGTCCCGCCTTGAAGTCGTCGAACGCCTGGGCCAGCTCGGCGTGGCTGTTCATCACGAACGGCCCGTAGTGTGCCACCGGCTCACGGATCGGCAGACCGCCGAGCAGGACCACCTCGAAGTTCGCGCTACGGGAGTCCTGGTTCCCGGCGGCCCGGACGGTGAGCGCGTCGCCGTCGCCGAAGACGACCGACTGCCCCGTGCCGAAGGGCTGCCGCTCCCCGCCGGCGAATCCCTGGCCCGCGAGGCCGTACGCGAGGGCGTTGAAGTCCGGTCGCCAGGGCAGCGTGACCTCCGCACCGGGACTGACCGAGGCATGGATCATCGTTATCGGTGTGTGCGTGACGCCCGGCCCTTCGTGACCGTTCATCTCACCCGCGATGACCCGCAGGAGCGCACCGCCGTCACTGGACGCCAGCAGCTTGACGCTGCCGCCGCGGATGTCCTGGTAGCGGGGGTCGGTCATCTTGTCCTTGGCCGGCAGGTTGACCCACAGCTGCAGGCCGTGGAAGAGGCCGCCGGACATGACCAGTTCCTCGGGCGGGGTCTCGATGTGCAGGAGGCCGGAGCCCGCGGTCATCCACTGGGTGTCGCCGTCGGTGATGGTGCCGCCGCCACCGTGCGAGTCCCGGTGGATGAAGGTGCCGTCGATGATGTACGTGACGGTCTCGAAGCCGCGGTGCGGATGCCAGGGGGTCCCCTTGGGCTCGCCGGCCCCGTAGTCCACCTCGCCCATCTGGTCCATCATGATGAACGGGTCCAGATACCTGTGGTCGATCGCGGCGAACGCCCGCCGTACCGGGAAGCCCTCCCCCTCGAAACCGGAGGGTGCCGTGACCAGCTGCAGGACGCGGCGTGGCCGGGCGCCCACGGGAACTGTGACACGCGGCAGCGCGAGCGGGTTCTCGGCAGTGATCGCGGGCATCGGGATCTCCTCGGGAGGTCTTGGGACACCCAGGATATTTCAATGTTCAACCGAAGGCCAGTGCCCCGCCGAAGACCAGTGCCCCGCTCCGGCCGCGCGGCCGGTCGCGCCCGGCGTCAGCCGTACATCCGGCGCATCGCGAAGTCGACCATCTCCTCCACCGCCTTGGCGTCGAAGACGATCCGGTGCTCGCCCTCCATGTCCAGCACGAAGCCGTAGCCGGACGGCAGCAGGTCGAGCACCTCCGCGCCGGTGATGACGAAGTACTTGGACTCCTTGCCCGCGTACGCGCGCAGTTCCTTGAGCGTGGTGAACATCGGGATCACCGGCTGCTGGGTGCTGTGCAGCGCCAGAAAGCCGGGGGTGTCACCGCGCGGGCAGTACACCTTGGAGGTGGCGAAGACCGCCTGGAAGTCCTCCGGGGTCAGCACGCCCGTGGTGAAGGCCTTCACCGCCTCGGCCAGCGAGGGCGGCGACGGCTCGGGGTAGAGCGGCTGCTCGCCGTAGGGCGGCTGCTGCTGGGCGTAGTGCTGCTGCTGTCCGGCGTGCGCACCGTGCGCGCCGTGGCCAGAGTGCCCGGAGTGCCCCGGGTGGCCGCCGTGGCCCGGATGACCGGCGTGCCGGCCCGCGTTCCCGGTCTGGTCGTAGCCGTACATGGACGCAAGAGTACTGACTCCCCGGCCGCCCCATGCCCGTACCGGCGGCTTCCGGCCCCGGCTTCGCGATCTGCCCGGACAGCGGCGCGGCGGCCCGGTACGGTCCGGGGGACGAGCCGCACGGGGAGTTGGGTCACAGTCGGGAGGTATGGGGTTGATTCTTATTACCGGCGGGTAGCATGATGGGAGCTACTTATCGGTACGCGTCTGTGAAGAGGACTCCCCTCCTCCCTGTCTATCCCACTACGGAGCCGTCGCCATGGGGCACTACAAGTCGAATCTCCGCGACCTCGAGTTCAACCTCTTCGAGGTCCTCGGCCGTGACACGGTGTACGGCACCGGCCCGTTCGCGGAGATGGACGTCGAGACCGCCAGGAGCGTGCTGTCCGAGGTCGCGCGGCTGGCCGAGAACGAGCTGGCCGCCTCCTTCGAGGACGCCGACCGCAACCCGCCGGTGTTCGACCCGGAGACCGGCACCGCGCCGGTCCCGGCCACCTTCAGGAAGAGCTACCAGGCATACATGGACGCCGAGTGGTGGCGGCTGGGCATCCCGGAGGGCATCGGCGGCACCAACGCCCCGCGCTCCCTGCTGTGGGCCTTCGCCGAGACCATCCTCGGCGCCAACCCGGCGGTGTGGATGTACGCGTCCGGGCCGGCCTTCGCCGGTGTCCTGCACGAGGAGGGCACCGAGGAGCAGCGGAAGATAGCGCAGCTGATGGTGGACCGGCAGTGGGGCTCCACCATGGTGCTCACCGAGCCCGACGCCGGCTCCGACGTCGGCGCCGGCCGTACGAAGGCGGTCCGGCAGGACGACGGCAGCTGGCACATCGAGGGCGTCAAGCGCTTCATCACCTCGGGCGAGCACGACATGTCCGAGAACATCGTGCACTTCGTCCTCGCCCGCCCCGAGGGCCACGGCCCGGGCACCAAGGGCCTGTCGCTGTTCATCGTGCCGAAGTACGACTTCGACTGGTCCACCGGTGAGCTCGGCGGGCGCAACGGCGTCCACGCCACCAACGTCGAGCACAAGATGGGCCTGAAGGCCTCCAACACCTGCGAGCTGACCTTCGGCGCCAACGCCCCCGCCAAGGGCTGGCTGATGGGCGAGAAGCACGACGGCATCCGCCAGATGTTCAAGATCATCGAGTTCGCGCGGATGATGGTCGGCACGAAGGCCATCGCCACCCTCTCCACCGGCTACCTCAACGCGCTGGAGTACGCGAAGGAGCGCGTCCAGGGCGCCGACCTGACCCGGTCCACGGACAAGACCGCCCCGCGCGTCACCATCACCCACCACCCCGACGTGCGCCGCTCGCTGATGCTGCAGAAGGCGTACGCCGAGGGCATGCGCTCCCTGGTGCTCTACACCGCAGCCGTCCAGGACGCGGTGCAGGTCAAGGAGGCGAACGGCGAGGACGCCACCGAAGCCAAGCGCCTCAACGACCTGCTGCTGCCGATCGTCAAGGGCTACGGCTCGGAGAAGTCCTACGAGCAGCTCGCCCAGTCCCTGCAGACCTTCGGCGGCTCCGGCTACCTGCAGGAGTACCCGATCGAGCAGTACATCCGGGACGCCAAGATCGACACCCTCTACGAGGGCACCACGGCGATCCAGGGCCAGGACTACTTCTTCCGCAAGATCGTCCGCGACCAGGGCCAGGCGCTGACCGCCCTGTCCGAGGAGATCAAGAAGTTCCTGGCGGAGGCCGCCGGCGGCGAGGAGCTCGCCGACGCCCGCGACCGGCTCGCCAGGGCCGCGGGCGACCTGGAGGCCATCGTCGGCACCATGCTGACCGACCTGGCCGCCACCGAGAAGGACGTGAAGTCCATCTACAAGGTCGGCCTGAACACCACCGGGCTGCTGATGGCCTCCGGTGACGTCGTCGTCGGCTACCTGCTGCTCAAGGGCGCCGCCGTGGCCGCCGACAAGCTGCCGGACGCCTCCGCCAGGGACAAGGCGTTCTACACGGGCAAGATCGCCGCGGCGAAGTTCTTCGCGGCGAACGTCCTGCCGGGCGTCGCGGTCCAGCGGCAGATCACCGAGGCCACCGACCTGTCGGTGATGGAGCTGGACGAGTCCGCCTTCTGAGCCACTGAGCCGCCGGCCCGCCGCGCGGGCCGGCCGGACCGGTCTCCGGGTGCCGCCCCCGCCGGGGGAGGCACCCGGCGGTGCGGGGCGTCGTTCCCAGGTCAGGGGGGAACGACGCCCCGCACCCATGTCCGGCCCGCCCCGCCCGGGTCCCGGTCCCCTGCGCGTCCGCACGGCCCCGTTCGTATGCTGTGGCCCATGAGCACTTCCCGCCGCTTCGACCGTGGACACACCGACGACCTGGTGTCCTTCCTGACGGCCTCGCCCACCCCGTACCACGCGGTGGCGACCGCCGCCGAGCGGCTGGAGAAGGCCGGTTTCCGGCGGCTCGCCGAGAGCGACGCCTGGGACGGCGGGACCGGCGGGAGGTACGTGCTGCGCGGCGGCGCGATCATCGCCTGGTACGTGCCCGGGGGCTCCTCCCCCGCCACCCCCTTCCGGATCGTCGGCGCGCACACCGACTCCCCGACCCTGCGGGTCAAGCCCGTCCCGGACACCGGCTCGTCCGGCTGGCGCCAGGTGGCCGTCGAGATCTACGGCGGCACCCTGCTCAACACCTGGCTCGACCGCGACCTGGGCCTGGCCGGCCGGCTGGTCCTGCGCGACGGCACCACCCGCCTGGTGAACGTGGACCGCCCGCTGCTGCGCGTCCCGCAGCTCGCCATCCACCTGGACCGGGAGGCCAACAGCGGCCTGAAGCTGGACCGGCAGCGCCACATGACCCCCGTGTGGGGCCTGGGCGAGCCGCGCGAGGGCGAGCTGATCGACTTCCTCGCCGCCGAGGCCGGAGCGGACGCCGCGGACGTCACCGGCTGGGACCTGATGGTCCACCCCGTCGAACCGCCCGCCTACCTCGGCCGCGACCGCGAGCTGCTCGCCGGGCCGCGCATGGACAACCTGCTGTCCGTCCACGCCGGTACGGCGGCGCTGACGGCCGCCGCGGCACACGACCGGGAGACGGGCGGCGCCCTGCCGTACGTCCCGGTGCTGGCCGCCTTCGACCACGAGGAGAACGGCAGCCAGTCCGACACCGGCGCCGAGGGCCCGCTGCTGGGCACCGTGCTGGAACGCTCGGTCCTGACGCGCGGCGGCACCCCGGAGGACCGCGCGCGGGCGTACGCCGACACCGTGTGCATGTCCTCGGACACCGGCCACGCCGTGCACCCCAACTACGCCGAGCGCCACGACCCGGGGCACCACCCGATGCCCAACCGCGGTCCGATCCTCAAGGTCAACGTCAACCAGCGCTACGCCACCGACGGCACCGGCCGCGCGATCTTCGCGGCGGCCTGCGAGCGGGCCGGGGTGCCCTGGCAGTCCTTCGTCTCCAACAACGCCATGCCCTGCGGCACCACCATCGGCCCCATCACCGCCGCCCGGCACGGCATCACCACCGTGGACATCGGGGTGGCGATCCTGTCGATGCACTCCGCCCGGGAGCTGTGCGGCGCCGACGACCCGCACCTGCTGGCGAACGCCCTGACGGCCTTCCTCACCGGCTGACCGGCGGGCGGCGCGGAACGTGCTCTGAATGCCCAGGCCGTACGGGGGTATCCGGCTGATTGAACGAGCCATCAACAGCCAGCCGGACGGAGGCGGTTACCCATGGGGATGGCACTGACCATCGTACTGATCGCAGTGGGCGCGATCCTCACCTTCGCAGTGAGCCTGGACATCTCGGGGGTCAACCTCGATGTGGTCGGTCTGATCCTGATGGCAGTCGGCTTCATCGGACTGGCGTCATACGTGAGCATCTTCAAGCGCCGCCGCATGCAGCCGCCGAGTCCGGCGGCCCCGGTCGTCGAGGAGGCGCACCGCCACGAGTGGTACACCTGACGCCCCGGGGAGCGGCACTCCCCGGCCCGGGAACGGGCACAGCGGAGCAGGAAGCGGATTCGGAATCCCGATGCGGCCCGGTCACCGAGAGGACGACCGGGCCGCATCGGCGTGTGCGCGCCTGCCCGGCGCCCGCCTGACGGCGGTTCAGGGCGCCTCTCGCGCCGGGCGGTACGGCGCCGTGGCCGCCGGATCCCCTACTCCTGATTCCCCCTCGCCTCCTCGCCGTCCAGCCCCGCCAGGACCAGCGGCAGCCGTTCGGCACCGGCCGGGGTGACACGGACCGGCACGCCCCAGTCCTGCTGGTGGACGTGGCAGGCCGGGTATTCGATGTCCGGGTCGTCGTCGCAGGACGCCGCCATCGCCGAGACGTGCAGCACGCCCTCGGCCGCACCACCGTCGAGGGTGTCCGCGAGCACCAGTTCGCGGGTCAGCTCGGTGCCCTGACCCGCGCCGTCCGCCAGCAGCTCCGGCGGGGTGGCGCTGACCAGCAGCCGGGTGGCCGGGCCGTACCGGACGTCGAGCTTCTGGCCGGGCGGGGCCTGGAAGACCACGTCCAGCCGCAGCCGCCCCGGCGCCACCTCGGTCGCCTCGCGCCGGGTGCGGTGGGCGACGGCCTCGACGCGTACCGCCTCCTCCGGCAGCCGCAGCCGGGTCAGCCGGTGCCGGGCGGACTCCACGACCAGGATGTCGTCCCCGACGAGGGCCGCTCCCGAGGGCTCGCGCAGGTCCGTGGCGAGCGTGGTGACCTCGCCGGTGGCCGGGTCGTAGCGGCGCAGCGCGTGGTTGTAGGTGTCGCACACCGCCACGCTCCGGTCGGGCAGGACGGTGACGCCCAGGGGGTGCTGGAGCAGCGCCTGCCCGGCCGGGCCGTCCCGGTGGCCGAAGTCGAACAGTCCGGTGCCGACGGCCGTACGGACCGTGAAGCCGTCGGTGTCGCCGTCACGCTCGACCCACCGCAGGGCCGAGGTCTCGGAGTCGGCCACCCACAGCCGGTCGCCGTCCGCCGCCAGCCCGGACGGCTGCGCGAACCACGCCTCGCCCGACGGGCCGTCCACCAGGCCCTCGTTGGTGGTGCCCGCCGCGACGGACACGGTGCCGGCGGCCGGGTCGTACGCCCAGAGCTGGTGCACCCCGGCCATCGCGATCCACAGCCGGTCCGCCCACCAGGCCACGTCCCACGGCGAGGACAGGTCCGTCTCGCGCGCCGGGCCGGAGACGGACGAGCCCTGCCACCACTGGCGGCCCGTCCCGGCCAGTGTGCTCACCCCGCCGCCGGCCGGGTCGTACGCCCGCAGCGCGTGGTTGACGGTGTCGGCGACGGCGACCCGGCCGTCCGGGAGCAGGGCCAGGCCCTGCGGCTCGCTGAACCGCGCCGTGCCCGCCGGGCCGTCCACCAGCCCGCGCGTGCCGTCGCCGATCCGCCGCACGACGGTCTCGCCGTCCGGCTCCAGCTCCACCAACTGGTGCCGGGTGGTATCGCTGACCAGCACGTTCCCGGTCGGCAGGACGAGCGCCTTGCCGGGGAAGCGCAGATCGGTGGGCTCCGGCTCCGGCGGCACGTACGGGCCCTCGCCGCGCCGCAGCGTGCCCTTGGCGGCGTGCTCGGCTTCCAACTCCGTCACCAGCTTCTCGATGGCGTGGACATGGCCCTCGCCCGCGTGCTGGGCGACGACGTAGCCCTCGGGGTCGATGACGACGAGGGTCGGCCAGGCGCGTACCGCGTACTGCTTCCAGGTGGCCAGCTCGGGGTCGTCCAGCACGGGGTGGTGCACCCCGTAGCGCTCGACGGCGTCCACGACGGCCGCGTGGTCGGCCTCGTGGACGAACTTCGGCGAGTGGACGCCGATCACCACGACGGTGTCCTTGTACTTCTCCTCCAGCTCGCGCAGCTCGTCGATGACGTGCAGGCAGTTGATGCAGCAGAACGTCCAGAAGTCGAGCACGGTGACACGACCTCGGAGGTCCGCCAGGGACAGTTCCTTACCGCCGGTGTTGAGCCAGCCACCCGCCCCGACCAGCTCGGGAGCCCGGACACGTACGCGTTTCGCCATCCATCCATCCTGCCACCGCGCCCGGCGGAGTCCGTGGGCGCGGTGGCCGGAGCGGTGTCGGGCGCCTCAACGGTGGAAGCGCCGGTTGACGCGGCGCAGGGCCGCCGTGACGCGACGGTCACGGGCCCGGTCCGGCGCGCAGCGCGGGCACGCGCACGGCGGGTACGCCATGGTGTCCAGCGCCGGTACGCCGCCGCCGCTCCGGACCACGGTCACCGGCCCCCAGGTACGTCCGCCGTCGCGTGACACCCGCAGCGTCATACGGATGTCGTCGGCCGCGGCGGGTTCGGTGGGCGCGGCGGGCGGATTCACGGCGGTCACCGGCCGACCACCACCAGACGGCGCCGCCTGGGCGCGGGCGCCCACGGCCGCACCAGCGGGGAGTCGACCACTGCGGCGGGACGCGGGCGACCGCCCATGACCGGTGGCAGCGGCGGCGGGAACTCGATGGTCGCCAGCCGTGGCGGGCAGTGACTCGGCGTCCGGCGGTGCTTCCCGTTTCCGGGGCCGAACATTTCGACGAGGCGGCGAATACGATGCCTCATGCTGGTCGCTCCTTTGCAGCGATCGGCCACGCCCCGGGCCGTGCCAGCGGCGCCGGGGTCTCTTTTCTATGTACCACGGTAGACCACGGGCGTTCGCGGCGCACCACGGTCCGCCGATGCAGCCTTCGGTGGACCGCGCAACGCTGGAGACATGGCCGAGTACGAGTGGCAGCGGGTAGCACGGGAGATCGAGCAGGACATCGAGTCCGGACGCATCCCGCCTGGTGGAGCGCTGCCGAGCATCATTCGGCTCGCGGAGATGTACGGCGTCGCCGACCGGACCGTCCGGCGGGCGTTGCGCGATCTCCGCGAGCGCGGGCTCATCGAGACGTTGCCGCACAAGGGATCATTCGTGACCGACGCGGATGGATGACCATGCGTGAGCGGAGCCCCATCGACCACATGTCGCCGGAGTACATCCACCGGCAGGTGGCAGCCGCGATCGTGGCCGATATCAACTCGGGCAGGCTTCCCCTGGGCGCCCGCCTGGCAGGCGAGCGCGCCATGGCAGAGGAGTACGGCGCAGCCATCGGCACTGCACGGCGAGCGATCGCTCTGCTCCGCGAACAGGGCGTGCTGGTCACGATGCCCGCGCGCGGAACGTTCGTCGCGTGGAAGCCGGATGACGACACGGACGAGTAAGCGCCGGAGCCTGCGCAGCCGTCACCGGGTCGGCCGATGACTTCCCGGCCGCCCGCCCGTCCTACCGGGAGCAGAACCGCACACTCCCTGGAGGACGGCATGCTCATCGTGTCCGGCTCGATTCATGTGGACCCCGAGGTCCGCGACGGCTATCTGGACGGCTGCCGGGCCGTCGTCGAACAGGCCCGGAGCACGCCCGGCTGCCTGGACTTCGCACTGTCGGCCGACCCGCTGGACGCCGGGCGGATCAACGTCTACGAGCGCTGGGAGTCCGACGAGGACCTGCACCGCTTCCGCGGCTCCGGTCCGGCCCCGGCCCAGACGGCCGCGATCCGCGAGGCGCAGGTCGCGAAGTACCGGGCGTCGGGCGTCGAGGCGCCCTGAGCGGGAGGTCGCGAGGACCCACGCGCCCTCGGCTCAGACCTTGGCGACTGCGGCGCGACTGCCGCACAGAGTCATCAGATCGTCGGGGTCCGAGGTGAGGATGGTCACCAGCTCAACGACCATGCGTGACAGGGTCCACTCCAGTGCCGGACGCCTGATCCGCGGATGCACGACCTCCACAAGGGTCGCGGCGCTGGTGATCACACGCATGTCGTCCGCGGCCGCGAGAGCCGGCCACCTCGTCACGTCCCGGTCCCGCAGTACCGCCTTGGCGAGACCTTCGCCGTCCAGCACCAGAGTCCCACCCGGTGTGGCGGAGGTACGCGTCACACGGAGTCCGCTCCGGTGGCCTGTTCCCGGCGGAGACGCGTCAGCTCGTCGCGCTTCTGCTGGATCTCCTCATCGGTGACGAGGCCGTGCTCGGCCTCCGCGACGGCGATGAGTTCGTTGAGGTTGTCCCTCTCGATCTGACGGGCGACAGCCGCGGCCACATAGGCGGAGAACCCGGACGGACCGCTGCGGGCACGAGCCGCCTCCGCGATGTCACGCGGCATGGAGTACTTTCCGGTGGCCTCACTCATGCTCTCCATCCTGCCGATACTGCTACCGCCCGGCCTCGGCGTTCCGGGTTCAGCTCCAAGAACACCGCCGGCGAGGGAGCCGACGGGCCACCAGCGGCCGGAGACGGGCATCCGCGCTCACGGACGCTCACGGCCCGGCGCGAGCGGCTCGCCGCATGCGCTCATCCGTGCGGCCTGCTCACGGCGAGTGCGCACCGCCCCGGCGCGTGTCCGCCGGACCTCCTCACCGGTGACGGGACCGCGCCCGGCCGGAACTCCTTGACATTGTTTGGGTTACCAATCAAGATGAAGATGTTGGTAATCCAAACCAATGACGGGATGGCGCCGCGGACGACGGCGGCCGTCTGCGGCTCCGCCGGCTTGTCCGGCGCGCTCGGAGCTTTCGCAGCGGCTGACGACGGCCCGGCCGTCGCCGCGGCCGGAGCTCGGGAGCACACGGCCGTGTGACGACCGGCCGGCGGCGGCGTGCGGAATGCCCGCGGCATCGCAGACCGACACGACGGAACCAGGGTGGGCGACGCCCTCGCCCACCCCTGCCCCAAGGAGGAACCCCATGACCATGTCCCGGAACAGACGCCGAGCGGCGGGCCTGGCCACCGCAGGAGCACTGGTGCTCGGCACGCTCGCCGGTTACTCGGCGCAGGCGACGAGCCCGCCGGCGACACCGAAGGCCCACTCCGCCCCGGCCTCCGCCCCGTCGTCGGGAATCGCGGCGATGGTCGATCCCGCGACGGACCTGGGACGGCATGCGCCCGGAACGGAACGGACCTGGTTCGACTCGGTCTACTTCACCAGTTCGGTGAAGGCGAACGGTCACGACTTCGGGATTCAGGTGCACACGCGCGTTCTCCCGAACATGGGCGAGCTCGGATACCGCTGGACGTTCGCGGTGACCGACAAGACCACCGGATGGCACAAGGACTACGAGGCCGTCGTCGAGCCGGACGACTACCGGTGGACCGAGGGCAAGCTCGACATCAAGGCACCGGGCCTGAGCTGGACGGGTGACCCGGCCCGCCAGAAGGTAAGCGTCACCACGCCCTTCGGGTCCCTCGACGTCCGGCTGGAGTCCACCGGTCCCGCCCTGAACTACGGGTCGACCGGCGTCTTCGAACTGGTCGACGTACCGGCCTACGAGTTCGCGCTTCCGGAGATGCGGACGTCCGGAACGCTCGTCATCGACGATGAGAAGCACGCGATCAGGGGAACCTCCTGGCTGGACAGGCAGTGGGGCGAGATGCCCCTGTCCCTGAAACGGTGGTCGTGGATGAACCTCAGCATGCCCAACGGCGACAAGATCGCCCTCTGGGACGCGGTGGGGGAGGAGTCCCAGCACAGTTGGGCGACGGTTCTCCACCCGGACGGTTCCTACGACGTGGTCGAGGTCGAACCGCTCGCGCGAGGCGCCTCCAAGCCGTGGACCAGCCCGGAAACGGGTCAGAGGTATCCCACCCGCTGGCAGGTCCGCATTCCCCAGCTGCGCACGGAGCTTGCCGTGGAGGTCACCGGCACCCCGGAACAGGAGGTCAGGAGCCAGACCCCCGATGGGGGTTACATGGAAGCCACCGCGGCCTTCGACGGCACGTACGACGGCAAGAAGGTCCGTGGTGAGACCTACGTCGAGCTGAACGGCACCTGGCGCCCCTAGTCCCCGGTGACACCTCGTCCGTGGCGGTGGATCCCGGCTCGTGCGGCCTTGGGTCTCACCGCCGCGTACGGGTGAGGCACCGCATCCGGGTGGTACGGGCGGCCTGTCGGACGCGGTGTTGACGGCAGCGCGCAGGGCGGCCCGGGAAGCTTGTCCGCGATACTGGCAAGTCCACGTTTATTTGGAGTACAAAGCACTGCTCGTATGATGGGGACATGACTTCCGACGCCCTCGTGGACGCCCTCGTGCGCAGCACCTTCCAGGTGGCGGGCGTGCTCACCCGCATCGGAGCCAAGTACGACCTCTCGCTCACCCAACTGCGGGTGCTCGGCCTCCTCCGTGACCGTCGTCCGCGCATGACCGAGCTCGCCGAGTTCCTCGGCCTGGACAAGTCGACCATGTCCGGCCTGATCGACCGTGCCGAACGCCGAGGGCTTGTCGCCAGGGACAGGAACCCCGAGGACCGCCGCGTCGTCGACGTGGTCATCACTCCGGCCGGCCTGGAACTGGCGGAGCAGGTGTACGACGAGGTCCGGCGCGCACTGGCGCCCATGACAAGCCGGCTCGGTCCGGAACACCGCGACCAGCTCGTCGAGCTCCTCGACACCGCCCTGAGTCCCTCCGGCTGAGAGGCGGTGGCGGCTGCTCGGGTCAGCCGACGCTCCCCCCGGGCACCGTTTCGGCGAACAGCGGGCCTGCCGACTCCTCCCCGTGGCCGGTGAGTCCACGGCGACTCCGCCCGGCCGTGCCCCACCGGCCCGGTGATCGCGTCAACTGCTCGGCATCCTCATGAGCGGGGCACCGCGGGAGCCCGACTCACCGGAACGCAATCGGACCAGCCCGTTCCCGCATCACCACACGGCTCGCCGACGTGAGCGGCCGGGGAGCCGGAGAGCCGGAGACGTGCATCCGCGCTCACGACGGGCGCACTTCGGCCCGGCGCGTGCCCGCCGAATCCCTCGCGCGCGATGAACCGGCGGCATGGTTCTTCCGTCCTCCTCCCTGTACACCACTGCACCGACAGGAGGGCCGATGGCCGGCGTCCCGGGTCCCGGCTCCGTCCGTACAAGGAGAGACGCATGAAGTCGTGGCGTTCCCGTGTCGCCGCCGCTGCCGGCATCGCGGCAGTCGTCATCCCGCTGGCCGCGGGCTCGGCGTCCGCCGACGAGGTCGACCACTGGGGCTACCGCCAGGTCGGCGGGTGGCGGGACTACCGGGCGTGCGAGCAGGACGGCCTGTACTACCTCTCCCAGGGCTGGCAGAACTTCTACTGCAAGTGGGAGGCCCCGTACTGGAACCTCTGGGTCCTTCCCTACAAGGACCAGCCGCCCACGAGGGGATGACCGGTCGTCCGGCGTCCCCGCGGGGCGGCCGGGAGTGAGTACCCGCGCTCATGACGCCCGCGGGCCGGGCCGGGAGACTCCTGCCCATGCGTTCATCCGTACTCACGCCCGTCGGACGTACGACTGCGGCAGCCGTCCTCCTCGCGCTCACCGTGGCCGCGTGCGGCGACGAGCGGGCCGGGCAGGCGGGGTCGGCGGGTCCCTCGCCGTCCCTGCCGCCCCCCTCGGCCTCCTCCTCTGCCCCGCCCACGCCGAAGTGCGCACAGGCCGCCGAGCCGCCCGCGGTTCCGCCGTCCCCGTCCACCTCCGCGCCGGGCGCGGACGGCGGTCGGCCGGAGGTCCGCGAGGACATGCCGCCCAACTACCTCGACAACCACGCCTACCGCAGGCAGGCGCCGCTGAGTCCCGAGAACCGCGCCCGGGGCGAGGCGTCGGCCGGACTCGTCCGCAAGGAGCTGGAGAAGGTCCGGGAGGAGGGCGACCTCGGCGACGAACGGATCACGGCGGCGC
This sequence comes from Streptomyces carminius, assembly GCF_002794255.1. Lineage (GTDB taxonomy): Bacteria > Actinomycetota > Actinomycetes > Streptomycetales > Streptomycetaceae > Streptomyces > Streptomyces carminius. The sequence continues at coordinate 42,809 of NZ_PGGW01000010.1, read as the reverse complement.
TGCGCCGACTCGGCTGCGGAGAGGAGCACGGCGTCCACATCGGCCACGGGTTCTACAGCGTGTACACCGGGGACGCGTGCGTGTCGGGGAACGTGTCGGAGGACGAGCTGACCGTCAGGGTGCACGGCCGCTACATCGAGCCGCAGCCCGGCACGGGCCCGTGCGTCAGGAACCAGGGAGGCCACTGACCGGTCCCCGCCCCGGGGCGTCAGGACGGGAGTGCGATCCGCGCCACCACCGGAAGGTGGTCGCTACCGGTGGCGGGCAGGGTGCGCAGGCGGGTGACCGTCGCGCCGCGGGTCAGGACGTGGTCGATGCGGGCGGCGGGGAAGGACGCGGGCCAGCTGAAGGAGAAGCCGTCCGCGGCGCCCGCGTCCGGCGGGTCGACGTGGCGCAGCACGGGGTCCAGACCGCGGTCGTCCAGGGTGCCGTTGAGGTCGCCGAGCACGAGAACCCGGGGCGACTCCTCCGCGCGCAGGGCCGCGCCGAGCAGCTTCGCGCTCTCGTCGCGCCGGGCGGTGTCGAAGCCGCCCGCCCGGACGCGGACCGAGGGCAGGTGGACGACGTGGACGGCGATCTCGCCGTGCGGGGTGCGGACGGTGGCGCGCAGGCCCCGGTTCCAGTCGGGGCCGATGCCCGCAGGGCGGATGTCGAGCCGCCGGACGTCCGTCAGCGGATACCGCGACCACAGGCCGACGGTGCCGACGACCGCGTGGTGCGGGAGGTCCGGGGCCAGCTCCGCCTCGTAGGCGCGGCGGGTGGCGGGGACGACCTCCTGGAGGGCGACGAGGTCCGGTTCGGCCCCGGCCAGGGTGCGGGCGGCGGCGCGGGGGTCGGGGTTCACGTCGCTCACGTTGTGCTGGACGACGGTGAGGCGGGCGGCCCCGGGCGCCGCCTCCGGGGCGGTGCCCGCCAGGGCCCCGTGGAAGAGGCCGAGCCAGACGGCCGACGGCAGCAGCAGCGCCACCAGGGCGAGGGCCGAGCGGCGCAGCAGCGCCACGGCCAGCAGGACGGGGACGGCCAGGCCCGTCCAGGGCAGGAAGGTCTCCAGCAGGCTGCCCAGGCCGAGCAGGGCGTTCGGGACGAGGGAGTGCAGTGCCGTCACGGCGGCGACCGCCGCGGCGAGCGCGGCGGTGATCCGGCCGCGCGTCCAGGCCGTCCGGCCCCGGCCGCCCGTGCCCCAGCGCCGCCGCAGGGCCGCGCGGACCCGCCGTACCCGTGCCACGTGCTTCCTTTCGCCGCTCGCCGCCAGCATGACGTACGGCGGCGGGCGGGCGGTTCCCTCCCTCTCCGACCTGTCCGTGCACGGCACAACCGCCGTAAAAAGAACGGGAGTTCTGCTATAGGCTGTCGGCAAGGAGAGCAGCCGTTCTTTTTACGGGAGGCGTGGTGCCACGGCTCACTGACGCACGCAAGGAGCTCAGGCGCGCCCAGATCGCCGACGCCGCCGTGCGCTGCTTCAGCCGCAACGGGCTGGAGCGGACCTCGATCGCCGAGATCACGGCCGAGTCCGGGCTCTCGGCCGGATCGATCTACACGCACTACCGCAACAAGGCCGATCTGGTCCGGGCCGCCACCCGGGTGGTGCTCGCCAGGCACGCCGAGGTCCTCGGCGAGTACGCGGCCGCCGACACCCCGCCCGACCCCGACGAACTGCTGGCCCGCCTCGTCGCCGCGATCGACCCCGTGGCCGCCCGGGTCGGCGTGCAGACCTGGGGCGAGGCGACGACCGACCCGGCCATCCGCGAGGTCGTCGCCGACATGACGGAACGGATGCGCGCGATGCTGCACGACTGCGTCACGGCATGGCTGGTCAAGGTCGGGCACCACGAGCCGGCCGGGGCCCGGGAGCACGCCGCCCCGATCGCCCACCGGGTGCTGTCGCTCTACCTGGCCGAACTGCTGCACACCGCCCTGCGTTCCACCACCGAGGAGACAGTGTCTTGAACACCCCTGCCACCCCCGCCACCCCGACCGCCGCGCTCGCCGGCCGCACCGTCCTGCGGATCGGCTACGGCGCGCTGCAGCTCGAGCGCCTGCGCGACCGCCGCGACGACGCCGTCGCGCTGCTGCGCCGCGCGGTCGAACTGGGCGTCGACCATGTGGACACCGCCGAGTTCTACGGCTTCGGTTTCGCCAACGACGTGATCCGCGAGGTGCTGCGCCCCGAGGACGACGTGCTGGTGGTCACGAAGGTCGGCGCCGCCCCCGACCCGGACGGGCCCCTGCCGCTGCGCCTGGCGCAGCGGCCCGAGCAACTGCGCGCCGGCGTCGAGGAGAACCTGCGCGGCCTCGGCCTCGACCGGCTCCCGGTGGTCAACCTCCGCCGCCTGGACTCCGGCCCCGGACTGCGTCCCGAGGGCGACCAGGTCGTCGATCTCGAGGACCAGCTCGCGGTGCTGACCGCCCTGCGCGACGAGGGCAAGATCGGGGCGATCGGCCTGAGCTGCGTCACCCTCGACGTCCTGCGCCGCGCCCTGCCGGCCGGCATCGTCTGCGTGCAGAACGCCTACAGCCTCATCTCCCGCGGCGACGAGGACATGCTGGAGCTGTGCGCGGCCGAGGGCATCGCCTGGGTACCGTTCTTCCCGATCGGCGGTGCCTTCCCGGGCGTGCCCAAGGTCACCGACGAGCCGACGGTGCGCGCCGTGGCCGAGTCCCTGGGCGTCACACCCGCCCAGGTCGCCCTCGCCTGGCTGCTGCACCACGCCCCGCACGTGCTGCCCATCCCCGGCACCGCCGACGTCGCCCACCTGGAGGACAACATGGCGGCCGCCGAGATCGCCTTCGACGCCGCGACCCTGGCCACCCTCGACGCCGTCGAGTCCCGCTCCAACGAGGTCGCCCTCGGCTGACGTGCCCGCTCCGGTGGATCCCGGCGACAGACAGGCGGCGCCGGGATCCACCGCCGGCATGACGCGCGGCGACGGCGCGACGACGGCTCAGACGTTCCTGGGGTCGAACGGGTCGTGCTCGTTGATCAGCTTGTCGATGCGGGCCTTGTCCACCCGGGTGGTGACCTCCTGCAACTCCTGCCGGTCCCGGACGACCTTGGCCAGGTTGAAGGAGGAGGAGACCAGGAACAGGACCCCGAGCGCCAGGAAGCCCCGCTCCCACGGCCCCAGCGGCAGATAGGCGACACCGAGGCCGACGGCCAGCAGGGAGAGGCCGAAGGAGAGCACGGACTGGACGAAGAACGCGGCGGTCATGGGCCGCTGTACCTGTGGTGCTGTCATGTCCACAGAGTGGCGCGGGCCGGCCGGAACCACATGAGTACGGCTACTCAGCGGTGGTGAGGGCGGGTGCGGGGCCGGTGCGCCCGGCTCAGCGCAGGACGCGGTCCCGCAGCACCGGGAAGTCCGCGCGGACCTCGTCCGCGTACGCGGGGTCGAACTCGGCCATGACGACCTGCTCCTCCGCGTCCGACGCCTCGGCCAGGGTCTCGCCCCAGGGGTCGATGACCGCGCTGCGGCCGGCCTGGGGCACGCCCGCGTGGGTGCCCGCGGTGCCGCAGGCCAGGACGTAGCACTGGTTCTCCACGGCGCGGGCGCGGGCCAGCAGGCTCCAGTGGGCGGCGCGGCGGTCGGGCCAGCCCGCCGGGATCACCAGCGTGCGGGCGCCGGCCTCGGTCAGGGCCCGGAACAGTTCGGGGAAGCGCAGGTCGTAGCAGGTGGCCAGGCCCAGGGTGGTGTCGGGCAGGACGGCGGTGACCGGTTCGGTGCCGGCGGACAGCAGGGTGGCCTCGCCGCGGTCGAAGCCGAAGCGGTGGATCTTGCGGTAGGTGCGCACCAGGGCGCCCTCGGGGGAGAAGACCAGCGAGGTGTTGTAGAGGGCGGGGGTGCCGGAAGGATCACCGGCGGGCTCGGCGGCGGGCTCGTCGGCGCGCTCGATCACGGAGCCGGCGTGCAGCCACACCCGTGCCTCGCGGGCCGCCCCGGACATCGCCGCGACCGTCTTCGCGGCGGGTCCGCGCAGCGGCTCGGCCCCGGCGGCGAAGGAGTCGAAGTCGAAGGCGCCGACCGTCCACAGTTCGGGCAGGACGACCAGGTCGGCGGCGGACTGCTCGCGGACGAGGGCCGCGGCCCGCACCCGGCGGTCTTCGGCCGTTTCGTCCTGGTTCACCGCGATCTGGATGAGGGAGGCGCGCACGGTACCACCGTCCATGGGGTCGAGGGGGCAAACCCGGGCGGAAAACCCGGGTGAAAACAGCCTACGATCGTCCTTCGAAACTGCTGCCGCGCCGCCCGCGCGCAGCGTAACTTGAGAGTCCCCAAGTCCGCGAACCCACACCTGCCGCACGTACCGAGGGGTCCCGTTGACCGACCACCCGAGCCTTCAGCCCTACGCCGACGCCTGGACCCATTCCATCGAGGCGGTTTCCGAGCTGGTCATGCCGCTCGTCGAGGGCGAGTGGAACCGCGCGACCCCCTGCCCCGGGTGGTCGGTCCGCGATGTCGTCTCGCACATCATCGGCATGGAGTGCGAGATGCTGGGCGACCCCCGGCCGATCCACAGCCTGCCGCGCGACCTGTTCCACGTGAAGGACGAGCTCAGCCGCCGTATCGAGGTGCAGGTGGACGTGCGGCGCTGCCACACGGCGCCGGAGATGACCAGCGAGCTGGAGTACACGATCATCCGCCGGTCGCGCCAGCTGCGGAACGAGAAGCGCGACCCGTCGAAGATGGTCATGTCCCCGCTCGGGGTGGAGATGACGCTGGAGAACGCGCTGCGGATGCGGGCGTTCGACGTGTGGGTGCACGAGCAGGATCTGCGGCGGGCGCTGGGGAAGCCGGGGAACCTGGACTCCCCGGGCGCGCTCGTCGCCCGGGACGTGCTGCTGGAGCGGCTGCCCAAGGTGGTCGCCAAGGACGCCGGGGCGCCGCCGAACTCGGCGGTCGTCTTCGATGTGAGCGGGCCGGTGGAGTTCATGCGCACGGTCCGTGTCGACGGCGAGGGCCGGGGCACGGTGGACGCCAGTGTCTCGCTGGGACCGGCGCTGACCATGGCCATGGACTGGGAGGTCTACTTCCGGCTGGCCTGCGGCCGGGTGCGGCCCGCCGCGGTGCGCGACATCATCAAGACCGAGGGTGACCAGGAGCTCGCGGACGCGGTCCTCGCCCACTTCGCCGTCACCCCGTGAGGCCGTAGGGCGCCCCGCCCCGGGCCGGTCGGTGTCCGGGGCGGCGGGGCGGGGCGGGGCGGGGCGGTGGGGCGGGGGTGTCAGGCCGGTACGTGCACCGTCTCGACGCGGCTGGCCACCACCCGCTCGCGCTCCCGGCGGTGCGCCCGGCCGCGCAGCCGGAGGATCTGTGTGACGCCCAGCGCCTGGAGGGCGAAGACGGAGGCGAACGCGATCCGGTAGTCGCCGCCGGTGACGTCCAGCAGCACGCCCACCGCCAGCAGGGTGGTCATGGAGGCGGTGAAGCCGCCGATGTTGACGATGCCCGAGGCCGTGCCCTGGCGTTCGGGCGGGTTGGCGGGGCGGGCGAAGTCGAAGCCGATCATCGAGCCCGGGCCGCAGGCCCCGAGGACCACGCACAGCACCACCAGCACCGCCAGCGGCGCCCGGCCCGGCCAGACCAGCACCATCGCCCAGGCGCCCGCGGTGGCCAGTACGGTGCCCAGCGCGATCGGGGTCCGCGCGCCGTGGTACCGGGCGATGACCTGGCCGTAGACCAGCCCGATCGCCATGTTGGCGAGCACCACCAGGGTCAGCAGGGTACTGGCCTCGGCCCGGGTGCGGCCCTGGGCCTCGACCAGGTACGGCAGTCCCCACAGCAGCAGGAAGACCATGCCCGGGAACTGGGTGGTGAAGTGCACCCACATGCCCAGCCGGGTGCCCGGCTCCCGCCAGGCGGCGGCGAGCTGGCGGCGCACGTAGCCGTGCCGGTGCCCGTGCTCGTCCGGGGACGGGGCGGGGGCGGGGGACGGGACCGGGGCACCGTCGGGCCGCTCCTTCAGGAAGAACAGGACCAGCACCAGCGCCACCACGCCGAGCACGGCGCTGCCCGCGAAGGTCGGCGTCCAGCCGACGGCGGCCAGCACCCGGGCCAGCACCAGGGTGGTCAGCAGGTTGCCCGCCATCCCGCACAGCGCCGCGATCTGCGCGACCAGCGGCCCGCGCCGGGCCGGGAACCAGCTGGAACCCAGCCGCAGCACGCTGATGAACGTCATCGCGTCACCGCAGCCCAGCAGCCCCCGGGCGGCGAGCGCCATGGCGTACGACTCGGACAGCGCGAAGGCGAACTGGCCGCTGGTGAACAGCACGATGCCCAGGAGGAGCACCTTCCGGGTGCCCCAGCGGTCCACCAGCAGGCCGACGGGTATCTGCATCCCGGCGTAGACCAGCAACTGGAGTATCGAGAAGGACGACAGGGCGGAGGCGTTGATGTCGAAGCGCTCGGCCGCGTCGATGCCGGCGACGCCCAGGCTGGTGCGGAAGGTGACGGCGGCGAAGTAGACGGCGACGCCGATGCCCCACATGAGGGCGGCCCTCGGGCCACCGAGCCGGTACGCGCCGGACCGGGGTGTGTCGCTCACCGGACCTCACCGCGCAGCAGGTGCCGTACCGAGCCGACATGGCGGCGTACCGCCTCGGCGGCGGCCTCGGCGTCCCCGGAGCACAGGGTGCGGTGGATCTCGGCGTGCTCGGTGATGTTCCGGTCGACGCGGTCGGGGTGGGAGTGCATCACGGCGACGCCCATCCGGAGCTGGCGGTCGCGGAGCTGGTCGTAGAGGCGCTCCAGGATCTGGTTCCCGGCGGCCCGCACGATGGTGGCGTGGAAGCAGCGGTCGGTGGCGGCCACGGCCGCCAGATCGCCGGTGGCGGCCTGGCGCCGCTGCTGCTCCAGCAGTTCGGTGAGCCGCTCCAGCAGTCCGGGCGGTACGGGCACGACCTTGCGCACGGCGTGCTCCTCGACCAGCAGCCGGGTCTCGACCACATCGCCGATCTCCTGGGCGGAGACCGGCAGGACGAGCGCGCCCTTCTTCGGGTAGAGCCGGAGCAGGCCCTCCGCCTCCAGCCGCAGCAGCGCCTCGCGCACGGGGGTGCGGGAGACCCCGACCGCGTCGGCCAGCTCGCCCTCGGTGAGGAGGACCCCGCCCTCGTAGCGGCGCTCCAGGACGCCCTGCTTGACGTGGGCGTAGACGCGTTCGGCGGCGGGCGGCGGCTTGGCCGTGCCGGTCGAGATGCCGGTCGAGGTGCCGGTCGAGGCGGTGGTCGGGGCAGCGGTCGAGGCGGTGGTCGGCGGGACGGAATGCATGTCCACACCATAGATACAACAGGGATGCGTTCCCAGCCCGCGTCCGCGATGCGGGACGGACGGGACGAGTGGGACGGAGGGGACGGGCGGGACGGGTGACGTACGGGCCCGGCGCACATGGTGTGCGCCGGGCCCGTACGGTGCCGGATCAGTTCCAGGTGATCAGACGCCGGGGATGCTCCAGCACGGCCGCGGTGTCGGCCAGCACCCTGGAGCCCAGCTCGCCGTCGACCAGGCGGTGGTCGAAGGAGAGCGCCAGGGTGGTGACCTGACGCGGCTTGACCTTGCCCTTGTGGACCCAGGGCTGGAGCCTGACCTGTCCGAAGGCCAGGATCGCCGACTCACCGGGATTCAGGATCGGCGTGCCGGTGTCGACGCCGAAGACGCCGACGTTGGTGATGGTCACCGTGCCGCCGGCCATGTCCCCCGGCGGGGTCCGGCCCTCCTTGGCGGTGGCCACCAGCTCGCCCAGCGCCTTCGCCAGCTCGGGCAGGGTCTTCGCGTGCGCGTCCTTGATGTTCGGCACGATCAGACCGCGCGGGGTGGCCGCGGCGATGCCCAGGTTGACGTAGTCCTTGTAGACGATCTCCTGCCGCTCCTCGTCCCAGGAGGCGTTGACCTCCGGGTGGCGGCGGATGGCCGTCAGGAACGCCCTGGCCACCAGCAGCAGCGGGTTGACCCGCAGCCCGGCCAGGTCCGGGTCCTGCTTGAGCTCCTGCACCAGCTTCATGGTCCGGGTGACGTCGACGGTCACGAACTCGGTGACGTGCGGGGCGGTGAAGGCGCTGGAGACCATCGCCTGCGCGGTCGCCCGGCGCACTCCCTTGACCGGCACCCGGCGCTCCCGCTGCCCCGCCCCCACCGGTTCGGCGGCCGGGGAAGGGACCGGTCCGGCCGCGGGCCCGGCCGCGGGCCCGGCCGCGGGTCCGGCCGCGGGCTCGGGCTCGGTCGCCGGGACGGCCCTGGTGCGCTCGGCCGCGGCGGCGTGCACGTCCTCGCGGGTGATGATCCCGCCCTCGCCGGTGGGCACCACCGCGGCCAGGTCGATGCCCAGGTCCTTGGCGAGCTTGCGCACCGGCGGCTTGGCCAGCGGCCGTTTCCCCGACGGTTCGTCGGCGGCCGGCACCGCGGGGGCGGCGGCGGGCGGGGTGGCGGTGCCGTTCAGCTCCGCCTGTACGGCGGACTGCGCGGCGGCCGGTGCCCGGTCGGCGGCGGAGTCCGCCGCGGCGGGCTGCCGGCGCGGGCGGCGCTTCGTCGGGCCGGTGGCGACCCCGTATCCCACCAGCACCGGCTGGCGCTTGCCGCCGCCCTCCCCGGCCCCGTCCTCCGGCTCGCCCTCGTCCCCGCCCGGGGCGGCGGCGGTGGCCGGTGCGTCGTCGGCGGGTCCGGCGGCCGGGTCGGTGTCCACCGTGATGATGGGGGTGCCCACATCCACGGTGGTGCCCTCGGCGAAGCGCAGCTCGTGCACCACCCCGGTGAACGGGATCGGCAGCTCGACGGCGGCCTTGGCCGTCTCGACCTCGCACACCACCTGCCCGTCGGTCACCTCGTCCCCGGGCCGCACGTGCCAGGTGAGGATCTCGGCCTCGGTGAGCCCCTCGCCCACGTCCGGCATCCGGAACTCGCGGATGCGCGTCGCCTCGGCAGCAGCTGTATCGGTCATCGTCACGACTCTCCTCAGCCCTGTTCTCAGTACGCCAGCGCGCGGTCGACGGCTTCGAGCACCCGGTCCAGACCGGGCAGGTACTCGTCCTCCAGCCGGGCCGGCGGATACGGCGCGTGGAAGCCGCCGACCCGCAGCACCGGCGCCTCCAGGTGGTAGAAGCACCGCTCGGTGATCCGGGCGGCCAGCTCGGCGCCCGAGCCGAAGAACACCGGCGCCTCGTGCACCACGACCAGCCGGCCGGTGCGCTCCACCGAGGCCTGCACGGTGTCGAAGTCGATCGGGGAGACCGACCGCAGGTCGATCACCTCCAGCGAGCGGCCCTCCTCCGCGGCGGCGGCCGCGACCTGCAGACAGGTCTTGACCATCGGCCCGTACGCCACCAGCGTCAGGTCCTCGCCGGAGCGGACGGTGACCGCCTTGTGCAGCGGGCCGGGGATGGCTCCGGGATCGATCTCGCCCTTGTCCCAGTAGCGCCGCTTGGGCTCGAAGAAGATCACCGGGTCGTCGCAGGAGATGGCCTGCTGGAGCATCCAGTACGCGTCCGAGGCGTTGGACGGCGAGACGCACTTGAGTCCGGCGACGTGCGCGAACAGCGCCTCGGGGGACTCGCTGTGGTGCTCCACCGCGCCGATGCCGCCGCCGTAGGGGATGCGGATGACGACCGGCAGCCTGATCTTGCCCAGTGCGCGGGCGTGCATCTTGGCGAGCTGGGTGACGATCTGGTCGTAGGCGGGGAAGACGAAGCCGTCGAACTGGATCTCCACGACCGGGCGGTAGCCGCGCAGGGCCAGGCCGATCGCGGTGCCGACGATGCCGGACTCGGCCAGCGGGGTGTCGATGACCCGGTCCTCGCCGAAGTCCTTCTGCAGTCCGTCGGTGATGCGGAAGACGCCGCCGAGCTTGCCGACGTCCTCGCCCATGATCAGGACCTTGGGGTCGTTCTCCAGGGCCGTGCGCAGCGACTCGTTGAGCGCCTTGGCCATGGGCACGGTCCTCGCGGTGGTGGTCGCGGGGGTGGTGGTCGCGGTCATCTCAGCGGCCCTCCTCGTCGGCGAAGGACGCCTGGTACTCGGCGAACCGGGCGCGCTCCTCGTCCACCAGCGCGTGCCCGTCCGCGTAGACGTGGTCGAACACGGCCATGGTGTCCGGGTCCGGCATGGACCGGATCGCCTCGCGCACCCGGACGGCCAGCGCGTCGCTCTCCTCGTCGAGCCCGGCCAGCCAGCCGGCGTCGGCCAGGCCCTCCTTCTCCAGGTGGGTGCGCAGCCGCAGCAGCGGGTCCTTGGCCTCCCACGCCTCGCGCTCGGCGTCCTTGCGGTAGCGGGTGGGGTCGTCGGAGGTGGTGTGGGCGCCCATGCGGTAGGTGAACGCCTCGACCAGGGTGGGGCCCTCGCCGGCCCGGGCGCGCTCCAGCGCGGCCCGGGTGACGGCCAGCACCGCCAGCACGTCGTTGCCGTCCACCCGCACCCCGGGGAAGCCGAACCCGGCGGCCCGCTGGTAGATCGGCACCCGCGACTGGCGCTCGGCCGGCTCGGAGATCGCCCACTGGTTGTTCTGGCAGAAGAACACCACGGGCGCGTTGTAGACGGCCGAGAAGGTGAAGGCCTCGGCCACGTCGCCCTGGCTGGACGCGCCGTCGCCGAAGTAGGCGATCACCGCGCTGTCCGCGCCGTCCTTGGCCACCCCCATCGCGTAGCCCGTGGCGTGCAGCACCTGGGAGCCGATCACGATGGTGTAGAGGTGGAAGTTGTTGCTGTTCGGATCCCAGCCGCCGTGGTTGACGCCGCGGAACATCCCCAGCAGGTTGGTCGGATCCACCCCGCGGCACCAGGCGACGCCGTGCTCGCGGTAGGTGGGGAAGACGTAGTCGTCGTCCCGCAGGGCCCGGCCGGAGCCGATCTGGGCGGCCTCCTGGCCCAGCAGCGAGGCCCACAGGCCCAGCTCGCCCTGCCGTTGCAGGGCGGTGGCCTCGGCGTCGAAGCGGCGGGTGAGGACCATGTCGCGGTACAGGCCGCGCAGCTCGTCGGGGGTCGGATCCAGGGAGTAGTCCGGGTGCTCGATCCGCTCGCCCTCCGGGGTCAGCAGCTGTACGAGCTCGGGGCGCGCGTTCGCCGACTGCGCGCGTTTCCTGGTGCCGCCCGCCGTCGTGCGCTTTCCGCTGCTGCGACGCGGCTTGCTGCGCGCGGCAGTGCTCTCCACGGTCACGTGTGCTCCTCCGTTGTCCGGCCCCCGGGGTCGCCGGGAGCCTGGGGACTCCCCACGTCCGGTGGGGAGAGGCTCACCCGGCCCGTACGGCCCCACGGGGTTGGGTGCGGCGCGGACGGAACCGAGTGGTGACAGGTGTCCCGTTCGACGGCCCGCTGCAAGCACGTTACCCAGTACCCCCGCATATCCGCGAAGGTGCGCTGACCTGCAATTTTTCTTGGAAATCCAAGTAACTGCCGGATTTTCGGAACACCACTGGTCACAGCCTCGCGAGCCGCTGGGACAAGCGCACGGTATCCCGGTACGCAGATCACGGGAAGAGCCACGGCCGAGTGAGGCCGAACGGTGAGCCGATCGGTACACGAAAAGGATGAAGGCCCGCCAACCCGGCCAAGGGCGCACCGGCGGGCGATCCGGGCCGGGCCGGACTGAGCCGGCCCGGGCCCATCCGGTGTCTCAGCGGCAGAAGGCGTCACGGACCGCCGGGTACCGGTCGGTCCACCACACCACCAGCGCGGCCGCCGCCGGGAACTGCGGATCGGTGCGGCGGTCCCGGAGCCGGTAGCGCCAGCGCAGCATCCAGAAGTCGTTGAGCCGCTCCCACCACACCCGGTGCACGGCCGCGGCCATCTCGTCCGCGCCCGCCCCGGTGGCGGCCCGGTAGGCGGCGGCGTAGGCGCGGATCTTGGCCAGGTCCAGGGCGCCGTCCGGCCGCAGGAAGAAGATGGCGGCGGCCCGTACGGCCTCCTCGGCACGGGGCCGGACGGCGAGCCGGTCCCAGTCCACGATCGCGACCGGCTCCGCGGGCTCCCGGTTCCGGTAGAGCAGGTTGAACGGGTGGAAGTCGCCGTGCACCCAGCCCGCCACCGGTTCGGTCCCGGCGGGCGGGCGGCGGTGGGCGTGGCGGCGCAGCAGGGCGCGGCGCTCGCGCAGCCGGTGCTCGGCCAGTTCGTCGAAGCAGTCGCGCCGCGGACGGGCGCGGATCCTGGCGAGCAGTTCGCCGATGAGCGCGAAGGTGTCCTCGGGATCGGCACTGGGCTCGGCACCGGGCTCGGCGGCGGATTCGGCGGCGGGCCCGGCGGCGGGCTCACCGGCGCGTCCGGCCCCGGGCGCGGCGGTTATGACCTGGCCCAGCCGTACGTGCACCAGCCCCAGCAGCGCCCCGAGCCGGCGGGACTGGGCGCGGGACAGCTCACCGCCGTCCCGGTGCCGGCCGTCCACCCAGGGGTGCAGGGCGTAGCAGCCGCCCGCCACGACGGCGACGGTCCGCCCGGCGGTGTCCCGGAACGGCGGGACGACCGGCAGACCGACGTCGCCGAGGCGCTCGGTGACCCGGTGCTGGTGCTCGATGCGAGCGGGGGCCCCGGAATCGCCGTCGAGGTGGTGCTTGAGGAAGAACCGGCCACGGGTGGTGGACAGCCGGTAGCCCCTGTTCAGCAGCCCCTGGGCCACCGGTTCGCAGGAGAGCGGCTCCCCGGCGCCGAAGCGGCGCACCAGCGTGGTGAGGGTGGTGCCGGGGAGGTGAGGAGACGACTGCACGCCGCGCATCGTAGGTCACACAAAGATACCCGTCGTCACGGTGTGCGACGGATCGCGGGACGTGGTAAAGGGCCGGGGATCAGGCACCGCCGGCGCCGCCGGCCTCCTCGCCCGTGCCCGCCTGGGCGCCCTGGTTCGCGGCGCCCTGCTGGTCGCCGTTGGCGTTGCCGCCACCGTCCTGACCGCCGCTCTCCGTGGTGCCCTCGGTGCCGCCCTGCTCCGCGCCCTCCGTGGTGCCCTGTTCCGTGCCCTCGTCGGTGCCGCCGTTCTCGGTGCCGTCGTCCTGGCCGCCGTCGCCCTCGGTGCCGCCCTCGTCGGCGCCGTTGGTGGGGGCGTCCGTCTGCGGGGGCTCGGAGGTGGGCGGCCGTTCGGGGGTCCAGTTGCCGCCGCCGCTGTTCTCGTACTGACCGCCGCTGGAGCCGCCGGGGTTGGTCTGCTCCTCCCGGGTGGGCTCCTCCGTCCTCTCCTCGGGCGTGGGCTCCCCGGAGCTCTCCCGCTGGGTCGGCGCGGTGGGGCTCTCGCTCGGTTTCTGCGGACTGCCTCCCCCGTCCTCGCCGCCCTGGGCGGCGAGGAAGATGCCGGTGGCGATGGCGAGGACGGAGAAGAAGGCGATCAGTCCGTACTTCAGCCCGCTGCCGCCCCGGCCTCCGTCACCGTGTCCGCCGCCCGAGCCGTAGGGAGGGGTGTCGTACGAGCCGCCGCCGGGGTTGCCCATCACCAGCGGCGGGCCGATCCGGGTGGCGTCGCCACCGGCTCCGCCGCCGTAGCCGGCGTCGCCCTGTGCCGCGTACGCGGCGGGGGCGCCCATGGCGGGCGTGGCGCCGGCGGCGAGTACCGCGCCGGTGTTCCACAGCCCGCCGGTGTGGCCGCCCTGCTCCTGGAGCATGCGCAGCGCGTACTGCACCAGGCCGCGCATCTCCTCGGCGGTCTGGAAACGGTCGTCCGGGTCCTTGGCGAGCGCGCGCATCACCAGGCCGTCGAGCTCCGGCGGCACCGCGTCGGTGACCTGCGACGGCGGCACCGGGTCGTCCTGGACGTGCTGGTAGACCACCGACAGCGGGGTCTCGCCGGTGAACGGCGGGCGCAGCGCGAGCAGTTCGTACAGGAGGCAGCCCACCGCGTACAGGTCGGAGCGGGCGTCCACCGCCTTGCCGAGCGCCTGCTCGGGGGAGAGGTACTGCGGGGTGCCCATGACCATGCCGGTCTGGGTCATGGTGGTGGACGCGCCGTGCAGGGCGCGGGCGATGCCGAAGTCCATCACCTTCACGGCGCCGGCGTCCGTGATGATGACGTTGGCGGGCTTGATGTCGCGGTGCACGATGCCGTGCTGGTGGCTGTAGGCGAGCGCCTCCAGCACCCCGGAGACGATGACCAGTCCCTGGTCGGGCGGCGGCGCCTCGGCGTTCAGGAGGATGTCGCGGATGGTGCGGCCCTCGACCAGCTCCATGACGATGTACGGCACGGTGCTGCCGCCGACCGTGTCCTCGCCGGAGTCGTAGACGGCCACCACGGCATGGTGGTTGAGCCCGGCGACGGACTGCGCCTCGCGGGTGAAGCGCGCCTTGGACACCGGGTCCTCGGCGAGGTCGGAGCGGAGCAGCTTGACGGCGACTATCCGGCCGAGGCGCACGTCCTCGGCGGCGAACACCTCCGCCATGCCGCCGCGGCCGAGCCGGTGGGTGAGCCGGTAGCGTCCGTCGCCCACCACACCGCCGCTGGGCCAGTACTCCGGGGAGTCCGACGATCCCGAGAAGCCGGACGAACCAGGAGATTTCGACGAACCAGATGTGTTGGACACCCCACCAGCTGTCTCATCGGGCTCCGAAGGCCCTCCGGCGGCTTGTGTCTGTGCCATCAGTCCTCGCCGTAGATCAGGTCCGCCTGAACGCGGATCCGTACGCTCTGCTCCTTGTGCACGCTAACAGGGTCCGGGTACCGAACCCCTCGGCGGAGCGAGGAGAGCGGTGCGGGTGACGGTGCGGAGAGCGGTGTGCCGGTAACGGGCCATCCAACCGGTTCGGGCCGCGAACTGGCAAGTTACGATGTCGGACGCCCCGGCCCGGCACCGGCGACACGTATGCGCGCATCCGGTCACGGAACGGGCAAGCGGCTTGACGTGTCGGTGCGCTGGGGCAGACTTGCGGGTGAATTCGCGTGTCCAGGTCAAGCACACGGGCCCGGGCGCCGAAGGGCAGCGACAGAACAACCGTACACGCGCAGGCCCACAGCGGCAGTCGCGGCGCCGAGGGGGAAGCAGTCAGATGAGCGACGACGGCGCACAGGCCGGTCAGCACCGGGGCCGTACGGTAGGCGGCGGACGCTACCAGCTCCGCACACTGCTCGGCGAGGGCGGCATGGCCTCGGTCCACCTCGCACACGACTCCGTGCTCGACCGCCCGGTCGCGGTCAAGACCCTCCACACCGAGCTGGGCCGCGAGGCCTCCTTCCGGGAGCGCTTCCGCCGCGAGGCCCAGTCGGTCGCCAAGCTGACGCACACCAACATCGTCTCGGTCTTCGACTCCGGCGAGGACGTACTGGACGGCGCCCCGGTGCCGTACATCGTCATGGAGTACATCGAGGGCGAGCCGCTGCGCAACGCGCTCGACGAGGACGTGGCGCGGTTCGGCGCGATGCCGAGCGACAAGGCGCTGAAGATCGTCTCCGAGGTGCTGGCCGCCCTGGAGGTCAGCCACGAGATGGGCCTGGTGCACCGGGACATCAAGCCGGGCAACGTGATGCTGAACCGGCGCGGCGTCGTCAAGGTGATGGACTTCGGCATCGCCCGCGCGATGCAGTCCGGGGTCACCTCGATGACCCAGACCGGCATGGTCGTCGGCACCCCGCAGTACCTCTCCCCCGAGCAGGCGCTGGGGCGCGGCGTGGACGCCCGCTCCGACCTGTACTCGGTGGGCGTCATGCTCTTCGAGCTGCTCACCGGACGGCTCCCCTTCGACGCGGACTCGCCGCTGGCCATCGCCTACGCGCACGTCCAGGAGGAGCCGCCCGTCCCGTCCGCCATCAACCGCTCGCTGCCGCCGGCGGTGGACGCGCTGCTCGCCCGGGCCCTGCGGAAGAACCCCGACGAGCGGTTCCCGACGGCCGAGGCGATGCGCGAGGAGTGCGAGCGCGTCCGGAACGCGGTGGCGGCCACGAACACCACCCCGACGATCGTCGGAGGGGTGCCGGGCGGGCAGAGCGGGGCGGCTGTCGCCCAGTCGGTCTTCCCGCCGGTGGACGCGGGCCGTACCCCGCCGCCGCCGAGCGTGCAGCCGTACCAGCCGCAGCCGCAGCCGCAGAACTACGGCTATCCGCAGCAGGGGTACCAGACCCCGACGCCGGGCCCGTACGGCCACCCCCAGGCCGGTGCGGCCACCCCGCCGCCGTACACCATCTCGCCGCAGCCGGGCGGCGGGGGCGGCCGGAAGAACACGAGCATGATCGTCGGCTCGGCCGTCGCGGCGATCATCGTCGTCTCCGCCGTGATCGTCGCGATAGCCCTCAGCAACAACGGCGACGAGGGCGGGAAGCAGGCCGGCGGCGACCCCAAGCCCGACCGGACCACGGAGCAGCCCGCGGGCACCGGCGGCGAGACCGGCGGGCAGCAGACCGACGGTGGCGACGACGACCCCGACGACGGTGGTGACGACGGTGGTGACGACGGCTTCAAGGAAGAGGACCCGTCCAAGACCATCGACCCGGCCAAGTGCACGGACGCCTCGGACAGCTTCATCGAGAAGGGCAAGAAGAGCATGCCCGACCTGACCTTCAAGCACCTGGACTCGGTGAAGGACTGCATCCGCAAGGCGGGCTGGATCCTGGGCGACGTGGAGTACGAGGACGAGAACCTCTACGGCAAGAACACCGTCCTCAAGCAGACCCCGACGGCGTACGGCGCCCTCGACCCGAAGAAGGACCGGATCACCCTGACCGTCTCCACGGGCAAGCCGGCCTCCTGACCCGGGCCCCGGGTTCCGGGCCCCGGCATCCAGGACACGCGGCAGCGGTCACGGGCCGGGCCCGGTACGCGATCGACCGCGTACCGGGCCCGGCCCGTGGGTGTGTACGGCTGTTCACCGTTGAGTCCGTCCGCTCCGGAGACGGGCGGAGGTGGTCGGAAGCGGTCGGGGACGGTCGGATATGGCAGAGATACAGGGGTGCAGAGGTATCAGAGGTATCAGAGATAGGGGCCCGAGCGGATCTGCTGGCCGCGCCCCTCGCTGTCCTTGTCGTCGGGCAGCACACCGGCCGGGAGGGCCCGGCGCATCTGCTCCAGCTGGGCACGGGCGGCCATCTGCTGGGCGAACAACGCCGTCTGGATGCCGTGGAACAGCCCCTCCAGCCAGCCCACCAGCTGGGCCTGCGCGATGCGCAGCTCCGCCTCGGAGGGCAGCGCCTCGTCGGTGAACGGCAGCGAGATCCGCTCCAGCTCCTCGATCAGCTCGGGGGCCAGACCGTCCTCCAGCTCCTTGACCGAGCTGGCGTGGATCTCCTTGAGGCGGGCCCGGCTGGCCTCGTCCAGCGGGGCCGACTTGACCTCCTCCAGGAGCTGCTTGATCATGCTGCCGATCCGCATGACCTTCGCGGGCTGCTCGACCATCTCCGTCACCGGGAGCTCACGCGGCTCCTCGTCGGCCTCCCCTTCACCGCCCGTGCGGCCGGTGCTGCCGAGGGCCATTCCGTCCGGACCGACGACCAGGACGTGCTGACCCTCCTGCGGCCGTTCGTTCATAGGCTGTGTCATACCTCCATTCTGCACGCCCGGCTGCTCCGTCCGTGCGGCGATCCCCGGGGATCGCCGCACGGACGGAGCGACCGGGGCCGGGCGGCGTCGCACCGCTCGGCGACGCTCAGCGGCGCAGGCGCAGGGCCAGGGAGGCGAGCCCGAGACCGATGAAGGCCATACCGGCGCCGAGCGGCAGCACGGGCAGCAACTGCTCGGTGGCGGACGCGGCGGCGTTCCGGGTGCGGTCGGTGTTCCGCCCGTCCCCGGCCCCGTCTTCGTACTGGTAGTCGTCGTAGAGCCGTTCGGCGCCGGTGCCGTTCTCCCGGTGGCCGACCTGCTCGGGCAGGGGCTGCCGGGGGTGCCGCGCCGGCTCGGCGGGCGCGGACCGCCGCTCCGGGGTCCGGCTCTCCTCGGACGCGCCCCCGGTCTCCCGCTCCGACTCCCTGCCGGACGGTTCGCCGGAGGGTTCACCGGTCTCCGTCTCCGGGCCGGAAGGGGGAGCGGGGGTCAGGGTGGCCGACGGCGAGGACGGTCCGGGGGTGCCGGACTCCTCCGACGGCCACGACGGCGAGCCGGGCCGTCCCGGCGACGAGGGCCGAGGGCTGCCGGACTCCTCTTCGTCGGAGGGCGCGGACGCGGAGGGCTCGGCGGACCGGGAGGCCGACGAGGACGACGAGGGCGGCTTCGAGGTCGGCTTCGAGGACGTCGAGGACGACGAGGACGTCGAGGACGACGACGACGACGGTGAGGACTGCTCCGAGGACGACGAGGACGGCTTCGAGGACCTGGAGGGTCCGGAGGACCGCGAGGTCTCGGAGGAGGGGGGCACGGATCTGGGGTCCACCGCGCTCTGACCGAGGTTCGGCACGGCCGCCGGTTGCTGGGCGGCCGCGGCGACGGGCGCGGAGAGCAGCACCGTCGCGCAGACCAGCAGGCTGATCGCGGCTGTTCGCACCGCCTTGCCCCCTCACGTACCAGACATCCGATCGCGTGACAAGCGTCACACGGGCACGTGGTCCCGGCATCCCGGAGAACGGGACCGGCGAACTCAGACCGTGAGAACGACCTTCCCCACGTGACCGCTTCCTCCGAGTACCCGGTGAGCCCCGGATGCATTACTCATCGGCAGTGTCCGGTCCACGACGGGACGCACCCGCCCGTCCGCGAGCAGCGGCCAGACGTGCTCGCGCACGGCCGCGACGATCTCCGCCTTCTCCGCCGCCGGGCGGGCCCGCAGGGAGGTGGCCGCGACCGTGCCGCGCTTGGCGAGCAGCGCTCCCAGGTGCAGTTCGCCCTTCACCCCGCCCTGGAGGCCGATGACGACGATCCGGCCGCCGGTGGCGAGCACCCGCACGTTCCGCTCCAGGTACTTCGCGCCGATGATGTCCAGGACGACGTCGGCGCCCTTCCCGCCGGTGGCCTCCTTCACCTCGGCGGCGAAGTCCTGCTCGCGGTAGTCGACCAGGATGTCCGCGCCCAGCTCGGCGCAGCGCGCCAGCTTCTCCGGGCTCCCCGCGGTGACCGCCACCGTGGCCCCGGCCGCCTTCGCGAGCTGGATCGCCATGGTGCCGATGCCGCTCGCCCCGCCGTGCACCAGCAGGGTCTCCCCGGCCCGCAGCCCGGCGAGCATGAAGACGTTCGACCAGACCGTGCAGGCGACCTCGGGGAGCGCGGCGGCGGTGACGAGGTCGAGCGGTCCGCCGGGGGTGCCGGGCAGCGGCAGCAGTTGCCCGGCCGGCACCGCGACCTTCTCCGCGTACCCGCCGCCGGCCAGCAGCGCGCACACCTCGTCGCCGACCCGCCATCCGGTGCCGGCCGCGTCGGGGCCGAGGGCGGCGATCCGCCCGGAGCACTCCAGCCCGGGGTACGGCGGGGCGCCGGGCGGCGGGTCGTAGTGGCCCTGGCGCTGGAGGAGGTCGGCCCGGTTGACGCCGGCGGCCACCACCTCGACGAGCACCTCGCCCGCGCCGGGCTCGGGATCGTCGACCTCGGTCCAGGTCAGGACGTCGGGGCCGCCGGGTTCGGTGACGGTGATCGCGTGCACGGTGCGGTACTACCTCCGCGGTTCCTGGGGGATGACGGTGGTGGAGGAGGGCGAGGCGCGGCGGATGACGACGAGGCGGTCGGTGAGTTCCAGGGTGGCCGCGTCCGGGTCGTCGAAGCCCAGTACCCGGTGGCCGCGCACCACGGAGACCACCAGGTCCCTGCACTCGCGCGGGGAGTGCCCGGCCTCGGCCTTGGTGACCGGCCGCTCGGTCAGGTTCAGGCCGGTGCCCTGGTGGATCAGGTCCTCCATGACCGCGCCCGCGCTCGGGCTGAGCATCGACATGCCGAGCAGACGGCCCGCGGCGCTGGCGCTGGTGATCACGGAGTCGGCGCCGGACTGCCGCAGCAGCGGTGCGTTCTCCTCCTCCCGCACCGCCGCGACGATGCGCAGGTTGCGGTTGAGCTGGCGGGCGGTGAGCGTCACCAGGACCGCGGTGTCGTCCCGCTGGGTGGCGATGACGACCTGGGTCGCGCGCTGTGTCTCCGCCTTGAGCAGCACGTCGCTGCGGGTGGCGTCGCCGATGACGCCCGTGTAGCCGTCGGCGTTGGCCGCGTCGATGACCTTCCGGCTCGGGTCGACGATCACTATGCGGTCCTGGGGGGTGCCGCTGGAGATCAGCGTCTCGGCGGCGGAACGCCCCTTGGTGCCGAAACCGACGATGACCGTGTGGTCGCGCAAGGAGTACCTCCAACGGGCCAGGCGGATCTGCTCGCGGGTCCGTTCGGCCAGCACCTCCAGGGTGGTGCCGATCAGGATGATCAGGAACAGCACGCGCAGCGGGGTGACGACCAGGACGTTGACCAGGCGGGCGCCGTCGCTGACCGGGGTGATGTCGCCGTATCCGGTGGTGGAGAGCGTGACGGTGGCGTAGTAGAAGGCGTCCAGCAGGGACACCTCGCCGTCCGCGTTGTCCGTGTAGGACTCGCGTTCGAGGTACACCAGCAGGACCGTCGCCAGCAGGACGAACGCCGCCGCCAGCAGCCGCCGCAGCACCTGGCGCAGCGGCCCGGCGACGGGCTCGGGGAGCAGCACCCGGTGCTGCTGCTCATCGGGCGGGGAGATGTCCTTCATGCCGTCACTCACGCCCACGGGAGTCTCAGAAGGGGTACGCCGGCGCCGGTGGCGGCACCGCCGGGCGGTACGGCCGCCAGCGCCGTGGCCGTGGCGATGCCGCGGAGCATCGCGGGACCGGCGAAGCGCAGGGGACGTACGCCGCGGCCATCCTGCACGACCGGCACCAGCCGGGTGTCACGGGGGTGGCCGTGCACCTCCTCCAGGAGCGGGGCGGTGGGGAGGGCGGTGTCCGCGGTGGTGTCCGCGGTGGTGTTCCGGGGCGGCGGGTCCGCGGGCCGGTCGCCGGGCGCGGTGCCGGGCGCGGTGCCGGGGACGGCGCGCAGCAGCGGCTCGGCGAGGGTGAGCAGTCCGGAGACGGCCGCCAGCGGGTTGCCCGGCAGCCCGACCAGCAGCGCCCCGCCGGGCAGCCGGGCCAGCAGCATCGGATGGCCGGGGCGTACGGCCACCCCGTCCACCAGCAGCTCCGCGCCCAGGCGGCGCAGCGCCGGGTGGACGTGGTCGACCGGCCCGGTGGCCGTACCGCCGGTGGTGACCACCACGTCGGCCGCGGTGCCGGCCAGCGCGGCGTCCAGCGCGGCGGCGTCGTCGCCGAGCCGGCGCACGGCCGTGACCTCGGCGCCCAGGGCCGTCAGCCAGGGACCGACCATGGGGCCGAGCGCGTCGCGGACCCGCCCGCCCCGGGGCGGGCCGGAGGTCAGCAGCTCGTCGCCCAGCACCAGCACCTCGGCGCGGGGACGGCGGGCGACCGGCAGCCCGTCCCGGCCCGCGGCGGCGGCCAGCCCCAGCACGGCCGGGGTGACCGGCGTCCCGGCGGGCAGCAGCTCGTCGCCCGTCCGGCACTCCTGGCCGCGCGGGCGGATGTCGGTGCCGTGCGACGGCACCCGGGAGGAGTCCCGGGACGTGCCCCGGGGCAGGCACAGCCGCCGCCCGACGACCTCGCCGTACTCGGAGCGCAGTACGGCGGTGGTGCCCGGCGGCACCCGGGCGCCGGTGGCGATGGGGACGGCGCGGCCGTCCGGCAGCGGGGCCGGGTCGTCGGTGCCGGCCAGCACCCCGGGGCCGCCGTCCGCGGCGAGCTCCCACGGCCCGGGGCCGGAGACGGCCCAGCCGTCCATGGCGGAGGTGTCGAACGCCGGCAGGTCGGTGAGCGCGGTCAGGGGAGCGGCGAGCCGGTGGCCGAGCGCTTCGGCCAGGGAAACGGTGACGGACTCGGGCGGCCGGCGGGACGCGCCGGCCGCCGCGGCGGCGGCCCGGGCCCGGGGCCAGTCGGTGTGGCCCCGGCGGTGTCCGGCACCGGCCTCCTCCTCCGGGTGACCCGGTGCCCTCCCGGATTCCGGGCCGGGGCCGGGGCCGGGTACGGCGGCGGGGTGGCGGCGGCCGTCGGCCAGGGCGAGGGCGTCGGCCAGTTCGTCACCGCTCATCCGGCGTCCGGCCCCCGCTCGGTGGTCCCCGCGGCCCCCGGCTCCGACTCCGGCCCCGCCTGCGTCTCCGCCGCCCAGCGCCGGGCGAGTTCGGCGGCCCGGCGGGCGGTCTCGGCGACGTCCTCGGCGCTGCCGCCCGCGCGGGCCGCCGCGTAGCCGACCAGGAAGGTCGTCAGCGGGGCGGCGGGGCGGGCCACACCGTGTGCGGCGTCGCGCGCCAGATCGAGCAGGAGGGCGTTGTCGACGTCGAGGTCGATGCCGAGTTCGGTCTTGGCCGCGGTCATCCATTCGTTCAGCACACGCCCATGCTCCCTGATCCGGGAGCGGGCCGACGCGAGGTCCCCCCAGGTGTCGCAGTCCCGGGCCGCCTCGGGGTCGGCGGGCACGACGCGGCGCAGCGTCAGCTCGTCGGTGAGCAGGCGCAGCGGGAGGTTGGCCGGGCGGCCGTGCTCGGCGGCGAGCAGGGCCAGCTCACGGCGGAGCGACTCGGTCCGGTAGGCACCCAGCAGGGGCTGGTCACGGCCGTCGGACACGATCACTCCGTCGTCGGTGACGGTGGCGGTGGCGGTGGCGGGACCGGTGGCGCCGTCGAGACCGTCCAGCAGGGCCCGTACGGTGGCGGCCGTCAGGAACGGCAGATCGGCGGAGAGCAGCAGCACCGTGTCCCGCTCGACCCGGCGCAGCCCGGCGTCGAGCGCGGCCAGCGGCCCGCCGCCGGGCGGCTGCTCGCGCGCCCAGTCCACCGGGCGGTACGTGGGCCGCCGGGGGCCGACGACCACGGTCCGCGCCGCGCCCGCGCAGGCGTGCAGCACCCGGTCGAGCAGGGACCGGCCCCCCACGGTGAGGGCCGGTTTGTCCGTCCCGCCGAGCCGGCGGGCCGCGCCGCCCGCGATGACGACGGCGTCGTAGGCGTGGCTCATGCCACGAGTATGGCCTCGGCCTGACCTCCTCCCCGCTCCGGGAAACCCCTCACGAAGTGATCCCCGAGGTGGCCGGACCGCTCCGGGACCGATGATCCGGGAGTGCGGACGACGCGTTCGAGGCCGTGGGAAGCCGGTGACGAGCCGGGGTGGTGGCCGAGCCGCTGCCGCCCGGGACCGGGCGCCGGACTCGGCACTCGGGAGACGGGCGGCATCCGGACCGGCCGGCGTTCCGGAGCGTCGGCCCGTGCCGCACGCCGGGATCCCCCGGGAACGTCTGCCGCGGGAGCCCGGCTCCGGGCCGGGCCCGACCTGCCGGCGTCAGCCGGCCGAGTGGACCGAGGCCGACAGGTGGCCCCGGCCGCACGGCAGTCCCCCCGCCGGGCTCCGGGGCGCGAACGCCCTGAGCCCCTCCCGGGCAGCCGTCGACGGCTGCCGAATCCGGGCACCGAGGGGGAGCCGGGGCCGGACGAAGCCCTGCCGACCGGGGCGGTACGGTCGGCTCCCCGGGATCGCCGGCCCGCCTCCCCCGGGTGAACCGCCCGGCCGCTTGAGCCGTCACTCCTCTCGGAGGTGCTGTCGTTCGGTGCCCGCCTCCTCCGGTGACACCGTGCGGGGCGTGTTCCGGGTCAACAGGGCGGGCAGAGGGCGCGTGGCGGCCGAGGAGGAGTGGCCACCCGGTCCGACGGTGCTCGTTCCGACAGCGGGGTCGGGCCGCATGCGGGTCGCGGCCGTCCCCCGGCAGTGCCAACGCCCACGACGGGAGAACGGCTTGACAGTCCGCACTGTCTCTACCGGTATCAGCCACCCGGCGCCGCATCGGGTGGCCGTTCTGGCCCACGACGGCGTCGGGATCTTCGAGGTGGCGCTGGCCGTGCAGGTGTTCGCCGCGGCGAACGATCACGCCCGCACCGCGCTGTACGAAGTCGCCGTGGCCGGGCCCGAACGCACCGTCGTCACGCGGACCGGTTACGCCACAAGCTTCGGTGTCCTGCCCGATCGCGCCCTGGAGTGGGCGGAGTCGGCACACACCCTGGTCGTGCCCGCGTACCCCGAATACCTCAGCCCGCCGGCCGCGCTCCTCGAGACAGTCCGTCGAGCGCACGCGGGAGGTACCCGCGTCGTGGCGCTGTGCCTGGGAACCTTCGCGGTCGCGGCGACGGGCCTCCTCGACGGTCTGGAAGCCACGACCCACTGGCACTGGGCCGACGAACTCGCAACGCGTCACCCGATGGTGCGGGTCTCCCCGGAACGCCTCTTCGTCGAGGACGGCGGGCTCTTCTCGTCGGGAGGCGGTACGGCGGCCCTGGATCTCGCCCTGCACCTGATCGAACGGGACCACGGATCGGCGCTGGCAGCGGAGATATCGCGGTTCATGGTCGCACCGCTCCGCCGCGACGGTGACCAGTCCCAGTACGCGAGGTTCAATGTCCCCGGCCGGCCGCGCCCCATACAGGACACCCTGCGGTGGGCGGAGGAGCGGCTCGACGGGATATCCACGATCGCCGAACTCGCGGAACACGCCTGCATGAGTCCTCGTACCTTCTCCCGCCGGTTCCGCGAGGTGGTCGGCATCCCACCGATGGAATGGCTGCAGCGCGCCAAGGTGCGCCGGGCGCAGGAACTACTGCAGCGCACCACCTGGACCATCGGCCGGGTCGCCGACGCCAGCGGCTTCGGCTCGGAAGCGGCGATGCGGTACCACTTCGCCCGGATCGCGGCGATGCCGCCCGGCCACTACCGCCGCGTGTTCGGCCTGGCGCGCGGGCGGCGCCCGAGGCCGACCACCATGGCGTGATGTTCAACTTCCGTGTCCGGTGCTTGGTGGCTCGCGCCGGACCGGCGCGCCCACCATGGGGACATGACTGATGGCCAGAAGCGGATCGAGCGGTCGGGCACCGTCCGGATCGGCGATCGGACAGTTCACCGCATGTCCTTCGGTGCGATGCGCCTCGCCGACAAGGAAATCTGGGGACCGCCCGCGGACCGGGAGAACTCGATTCGTGTCGCACGCCGCGCGGTCGATCTCGGAATCGATCACATCGACACCGCGGACAGTTACGCGTTCGGCGTCACCGAGGAGATCCTGCGCGAGGCGCTTCATCCCTACCCCGACGACCTGCTGATCGCGACGAAAGCAGGCCAGACGCAGGTGCGGCCGGGGGAGTGGGCGCCCGTCGGGCGCCCCTCCTACCTGCGCCAGCAGTGCGAGGCGAGCCTGCGCCGCCTGCGCGTGGAACGGATCGGCCTCTTCTATCTTCACCGCGTCGACCCGCAAGTGCCGTTCGACGACCAGCTCGGTGCGATGAAGGAGCTCCAGGAAGAGGGGAAGATCGCTCACTTCGGATTGTCGAGCGTCACCGTCGAGCAGATCGAACAGGCTCGGAGAGTCATCGATGTGGCCGCCGTGCAGAACATCTTCAACGTGGCGGCCCGCATGGGAGAAGACGTCCTCGACCACTGCGAGCAGGAGCGCATACCGTTCGTCGCGTGGTTCCCGATCCTGAGCGGCGGACTGGCCGCACCCGAGGGAGTCGTCGCGGAAGTCGCAGCCGAGCTGGACTCCACACCCGCGCAGGTGGCCCTCGCATGGCTCCTGGCCCGGTCGGACGTACTCTGCCCCATCCCCGGCACGTCGTCGATCGCCCACCTTGAGGAGAACGTCGCCGCGTCCTCGCTGCGGCTCTCCGACGACCACCTCGCCCGGCTTGCGGCACTGCGGCTGCCCGAAGACCAACTCGCGCAGCTCGCCGCGGTCGGCTCGGCCCGGGAGTAACCGGGCGGTCCGGTCATCGGGAGCGCGGTTGCCCGGGGTGCTCCGCGGTGCCGGGCGGCGGAGCCCCGCTGCCGGCCGCCCGGCGGGAGATCGGGCGACGAGGACCTCCGGACCCGGGAACCGGGCGGACGGACGCCGAGGACGCACAGGCCCGCCCTGCGGGGCAGGCCACGCCCGCGGGATCACGGATCACATCTCGCGCAGCAGCACGGCCGGGTGCTCGACGCGGTCGGCCACGTACCGCAGGAAACCGCCCGCCGTGCCGCCGTCGCACACCCGGTGGTCGAAGGTGAGCGAGAGCTGCACGACCCGGCGTACGGCCAGCTCGCCGCCGTGCACCCACGGCTTGGGGGCGATACGGCCGACGCCGAGCATCGCGGCCTCGGGATGGTTGACGATCGGGGTCGAGCCGTCCACCCCGAAGACGCCGTAGTTGTTGAGGGTGAAGGTGCCGCCGGTCAGCTCGGCCGGTTTCAGCCTTCCCGCCCGGGCGGCCGCGGTGAGCCGGGCGATCTCCGCGCTCAGCGCGGCCGTGTCCCGGGCGTGGGCGTCGCGGACCACGGGCACCACCAGCCCCCGTTCGGTCTGGGCGGCGAAGCCCAGGTGGGCGGCGGGCAGCCGGACGATCTCCCGGGCGGCGGTGTCCACGGTGGCGTTCAGCTCGGGGAAGCGGGCCAGGGCGGCGGTGCAGATCCGGGCGAGGAGCGCGAGCAGGGAGATCTCCGGGCCGCCGCCGTGCTCGTTCATGGCCCGGCGGGCGGCGAGCAGCTCGGTGGCGTCCGCGTCCACCCAGCAGGTCGCGTCGGGGATCTCGCGCCGGGAGACGGTCAGCTTGTCGGCGACCGCGCCCCGCAGTCCGCGCAGCGGGATCCGCTCGCCCTGCGGCGCGGGGGCCGGGGCGGCCGTCCGGGCCGCCCGTACCGCCCGCTCGACGTCTGCCCGCAGGATCAGGCCCCGCGGCCCGGAGCCGGGGACGCGGCGCAGGTCGATCCCGTGCTCCCGGGCGAGCCGCCGCACCAGCGGCGAGATCACGGGCACCGTCCCCGGCTCGGGTGCGGTGGACACCGGCGCGGGACCGGTGGCGGGGACGGGCCCGTCCCCGAGCCCGTCCCCATGTCCGTCCCCGAGCGCGGAGCCGGAGGGGACCGGGGCCGGCCGGAGCCGGCGGCGGCGTACCGCGGGGGCGGCCGTGCCGTAGCCCACCAGCACGTTCCCCGACCGCTCGGGCTCCCCGGCCTCGTCCGCACCGGCCGCCCCGTGCACGGCGGACGCCGCCGACGCCCCGACGGCCACCGTGACCAGCGGCGCCCCGACGGGCACCTCGTCCCCTTCCGCGCCGAACCGGGCGGTGACCACCCCGCCGTACGGGCAGGGCACCTCGACCACCGCCTTGGCCGTCTCCACCTCCACCACCGGCTGGTCCACGGCGACGACCTCCCCCACCGCCACCAGCCAGCGGACGATCTCGGCCTCCGTCAGCCCCTCGCCCAGATCGGGCAGGGCGAACTCGCGGACCTCCGGCATCACCGGCCACCCCCCTCGAAGGCCCCGGCGTTCCCGGTCTCCGTCCACTCCGACTCCCACTGCAGCCGGGCGACCGCGTCCAGCACCCGGTCCACCCCGGGCAGGTGGTGGCGCTCCAGCATGGGCGGCGGGTAGGGGATGTCGAAGCCGGCCACCCGCAGCACCGGAGCCTGAAGGTGATGGAAGCAGCGTTCGGTGATCCGGGCGGCCAGCTCGCCGCCGGGCCCGCCGAACTCCCCGGACTCGTGGACGACGACGGCCCGCCCGGTGCGCCGCACCGAGGCGCAGACCGTCTCGTCGTCCAGGGGGACCAGCGAGCGCAGGTCCACGACCTCCAGGTCCCAGCCCTCCGCGCGGGCGGCCTCGGCCACCGCCAGACAGACCGGCAGCGAGGGCCCGTAGGTGACCAGCGTCGCGGACGTGCCGGCGCGGCGGACGACGGCACGTCCGACGGGCGGCACCGGCTCGGGCGCCGCGGGCGACCAGTCGGCCTTCGACCAGTACAGCCGCTTGGGCTCCAGGAAGATCACCGGGTCGTCGGAGGCGACGGCGGCCCGCAGCAGCCCGTAGGCGTCGGCGACGGTCGCCGGGGTCACCACGTGCAGACCGGGGGTGGCCAGGTAGTACGCCTCGGAGGAGTCGCTGTGGTGCTCCACGCCGCCGATCCCGCCGCCGTAGGGCACCCGGACGGTGATCGGCAGCGGCAGCGCGCCCCGGGTGCGGTTGCGCATCTTGGCGACATGGCTGAGGAGCTGCTCGAACGCCGGGTAGGCGAAGGCGTCGAACTGCATCTCCACCACCGGCCGCAGCCCGTACATCGCCATCCCGACGGCCGTGCCCAGGATGCCGGCCTCGGCCAGCGGGGTGTCGGCGCAGCGGTCGTCGCCGAACTCGGCCGCCAGCCCGTCGGTGATCCGGAAGACGCCGCCGAGCGTGCCGACGTCCTCGCCGAGGACGTGGACGGCCGGGTCCTCGGCCATGGCGTCGCGCAGCGCGCGGTTCAGGGCCTGGGCCATGGTGGCGGTCGTGCGGACGGCCGCCCCGGTGCCGCCGGGCCCGCCCGCGGTCCCGGCCGTGGTGGTCGTCACCGTCCCTCGCCTCCCCGCTTCCCCTCGGCGGCCCGCTCGGCCTCGCGCTCGGCCGCCAGTTCGGCACGCAGCCGGGCGGACTGCTCCCGCAGTTGCGCGGTCGGCTCCGCGTAGACGTGGGCGAAGAGGTCCGCCGGGTCGAGCACCGGATCCCGGTGCAGCTCCTCGCGCAGCCGGGCGGCCAGCGCCTCGGCCTCGTGCTCGGCCCCGGACCGCAGCTCGTCGTCGAGCCAGCCGCGGGCGTCCAGCTCGCGCTCCAGCAGCCCCACGGGATCGTGCTCGCGCCACGCCGCCACCTCCGCCTCGTCCCGGTAGCGGGTGGCGTCGTCGGCGTTGGTGTGGGCGTCCAGCCGGTAGGTGACGGCCTCCACCAGGGTGGGGCCGTCGCCGCGCCGGGCGCGGGCGACGGCCTCGGCGAGCACCCGGTGGACGGCGGCGGCGTCGTTGCCGTCCACCAGCCGGCCGGGCATCCCGTAGCCGACGGCCTTGTGGGCCAGCGAGGGGGCGGCGGTCTGCTTCGCCAGCGGCACGGAGATCGCGTAGCCGTTGTTCTGGACGAGGAAGACGACCGGTGCGCGCCAGACGGCGGCGAAGTTCATCGCCTCGTGGAAGTCGCCCTCGCTGGTGCCGCCGTCGCCGGTCAGGGCCAGCGCCACCACGTCCTCGCCCTTGAGGCGGGCGGCCCGGGCCAGCCCGACGGCGTGCGGAAGGTGGGTGGCCAGCGGGGTGCACAGCGGTGCGACGCGGTGGGTGCGGGGGTCGTAGCCGGTGTGCCGGTCGCCGCGCAGCAGCCCCAGCGCCTGTACCGGGTCCACCCCGCGGGCGACGGCGGCGAGGGTGTCGCGGTAGCTGGGAAAGAGCCAGTCCCGCTCCTGCAGGACCAGCGCCGCGGCCACCTGGCAGGCCTCCTGCCCGGTGGAGGAGGGGTAGACGGCGAGCCGCCCCTGCCGGGTGAGCGCGGTGGCCTGCCGGTTGTAGCGGCGGCCCGCCACGAGGTGCCGGTAGAGCCGCCGCAGCAGCCCGGGGTCCAGATCGGCGCCGGTGCCCAGCAGTCGGTACGGCTCGCTCTCCGGCAGCAGCGGCCCGGGGTCGGTGCGCGGGCGGCGGGTCGCGGGGGTGGTGTGGGGCGCGGGGGCGGATGCGGGACGGTGGGCGCCGGACTGCTGCAGGACGGTCATGCGGGGCACCTCCGGTAGGGGGCGTGGCGTGCCGGGAGCCGCGAGGGTGAGGGACTCCCCCTACCGATTGTTCGGTCGCCGTCGCATTCTGGCTATGGGCGGCATCGCCCTGTGGACAAACGGTTCCGGGGCGCGTGGGATGGCGGCAGGGCGTCCAGCGAGGGGAGACAGTGCGGCATGCCGGAAGGACAGATGGCCTCCAGACCCGCACCGGAGTCGGCTCCGGGGACGGCGGAGCCGCCGCCCGGGGCGGCACCGGGGACGGGGCAGGACGCCGGTTCGGCCTCCGTACCGGACACCGACGGCGACCACCGGCCGCCGGCCCGCCCGCTGGACCCGGTCGACCGCGCCATCCTGCGGATGCTCCAGCTGGACGGCCGCGCGTCGGTGCGGTCGGTGGCCGAGCGGGTGCACGTGTCGCGGGCGAACGCGTACGCCCGCATCAACCGGCTCGTCGAGGACGGGGTGATACGCGGCTTCGCGGCCCGGGTGGACCACGAGCGGGCCGGGCAGGGGGCCTCGGCGTACGTGGAGCTGAAGATCGTGCAGAACTCCTGGCGCACGGTGCGCGCCAAACTCCGGGCCCTCCCGGGCGCCGCGCACATCGCGCTGGTCAGTGGCGACTTCGACGTCCTGCTGCTGGTGCACACCCCCGACAACCGGGCGCTGCGGGAACTGGTGCTCACCCGCATCCAGTCGATCCCCGAGGTGCTGGGCACCCGCACGCTGCTGGTCTTCGAGGAGACCGACCTCGAACCGGAGCCCTGAGCGGAAGTCCGGTCACGGGCTGGTGACTCCCGTCGCTCCGGTCCGCCACCTGTTCCACCGCACCTCTTCTCGTGGCGCGGAGGCCGGGAGCGGCGTTGTCCCGCACCGAGAAGCCGCCGGGGTGGATTCTCGGTGTTCACGAAGGGATGCGGCATCCCAGCAAGTGTGCTGCCCGGTTACGGAGGGGACGGTCCAGCAGGAGGTTGTCACCGTAGGTGGTGCTCTCCAGCAGTTCAGTGATGACAGCGAGTTCGGCGAACCGGCCGGTCGGGGTGTCGAGCGTGTCGGCGAACTCACTGCGGACACTGGCGGCCACCTCAGGGACGAGGAGGCTGTAGATGTAGAGCGTGGCGGCGTCGTAGCCGGTCGGTGCCATGCCCCATCCCTCCCAGTCGAGCACCGCGAGCCGAGGTGCACACAGGTTGGCCCAGTGAAGGTCTCCGTGGGCGGTGGACCAGGACAGTACTCGTGTGTCGACGGGGGCCCCCAGGAAGCGGGGCATAGCCCAGTCGAGGTACTGCTGGTCAGTGGTATAGCGGCCGGTGGAGACCGTGGTGACGGCGTCGAGAGTGGTACGCAAGGCGGTCCACCAGGATGGCGGCAAGGCGGGGGCCGTCGTCAGGGTCGCGGAAACGGCGACGGGACGTTCGCCGACATAGTCGTACAGTTCCGCGCGATACCGCCAGGTGTGCTCGGTCCAGTCGTGGATCTCGCGGAGCCGGGGGCGGGGCACGGAACTGGGGATGGCGTCCTTGGCATCGATCGAGCCGTTCCAGAAGGTGGTGATGGTCTGTTCGCTGGGTGCGGCGGCTACACGGAGCCAGGCGGGCCCGTCGGAGGAGGTGACGGCCCCGCCGAGGGTTCGCCCGCGCCAGCCCCATGCCTCGTGCTCGTCCGGGCTGAGGGTGACGTTCAGAGCGGTGCGGGCCCGGTGGTGGGCAGTCCGCATCCGGGCGACGACGGCGGGGCCGTGGGGTTCAGGGTGCGTCACGGGCGGGTGGCGTTGGTGGGCGGGTAATCAGGGCCGCCCGGGCGGCCCGTGCGAGGACGGCCTGAGTGGCGGCGGGCAGACCGAGGCGGTTCCAGTGAAAGATCACTTGGCCGGCGAGGATGTCGCGCAACCCCCGTTCGAGAGCACCGTCGCGGGCGGCGTCGGCTAGGCGCCTGCCGGCGGTGGCGAATGCCTCGGACCACCTGGCCCCGAGGGAGAGGGGACCGTGGGCGGCGAAGAGGGTGCCGGTGGGTGAGGTATCCAGGCTGATGAGCCGCCTCAGGTCGGGGATCATGCCGCGCAGCTTGTCCGGTGAGGGTTCGACGGCCAGGGGGCGCTCGCTCACGACGCGGTGCCAGACGTCGGCCTGTTCGCCCGCGTCCTGGCGGGCACCGCGAAACAGAGTGGTGCACAGCAGGACGGACAACTCGCGCCTACCGACGGTGGATTGGTCCAGCCGTCCGGGGGTGTGCCGCAGGAAGGCGAGGGTTTGGTGGCTGTCGGCATGGAAGAGGTCATGGGTGATGTCCATGCCCACCGGTCCGCCGAAGGCGAGGACTTCGGGTTCGTAGAGGCATTCCCGCCACTTCTCGACCGTGCCGTGAGCAGTCATGGCACCCAGCGCGGCGCCGACGGCGGCGGTCGTCTCGGCCCTGGTGGTCGTGGGGCCTGGGCGGCAACGCAGTCTCCAGCAGGGGTGTTTGCGCAGGAACCACCAGTCGGCGATGGTCCCGGCGTCCTGGGCCTGCTGCAGGCGGGGGCCGAGATGGGCGGCGGCGGCCCGTTCGGCGGTGTTCCAGTCGGTGAACCGGATGCGGACCTGATACCAGTCGCGGGTGCGGGCCTGGGCATCGAGAGCGGCGCGTCCGGCCGCCTTGTACGCCGCGACGGCCTCGGCGAGGTCGCTGACCTCCATGGGGACCTGGGCGGCGGCCTGTTCCATAGGCGTTCCTGCCAGGACGGCCAGGACGTGAGCCTCTGTGACCTGGACGTTCGGGGGCATGGGATCTTCTTTCTCAACGAGCCGGGCAGCGGGGGACCACGGGTGGTCGGCGGTTTCAGCCGGACAGCAGGCAGGCGTCCCAGCCGGAGACCGTCGTGCCGTTCGTCTCGGCGGTCAGCTCGGCGAGAGCGCGCCCGCTCTCGCCGTCGAGGAACCCGTCCCCATCGGCGGCCTGAAGCCCTTGGATCAGGATGTGCAGGCGGGGCAGATGGATGTCGAAGCCGTTCATGGCGGCGTCGTGGGCGACGCGGTGGGTGGTGTGCAGCAGACCGGCGGCGCCATGACAGATCCCGGCATCGCGGATGCGGCCGAGCTGACCGGAATCGCTCAGACAGGCGAGGAGAGCGCGTTCGGCAAGGTGCCGGCGGTTGGTGTCGCCGAGGGCCAGGGCGGCGAGTTGCTGGGCACGGGCCAGGCCGGGGGTGCCGTAGCACCAGCTCGGCCGGAATGGTCCGGGCTGCGTCACCGTGCCGGTGCGATGCTCGGCCAGGGTGATCCACTGCGGCCACCACGGACCGCTGCCGGTGTCCTGCCGCCAGCCGTCCAGCCAGTCGCAGATCCGCTTCATCGCCGTGATCTGGCCGTCCATGACGACTCCCGCCCGAGCGCCGATGGCCAGCAGAGACAGAATCCCGGCGACGCCGTGAGCCATTCCGAGGTTGCCGTGACCTCCTGCGAACTCCTGCGTGCGGCGGCCCGAGGGGTCGGACTGCGTCCACCAGCCGGGAAGTTGGTCCGGGTCGCCGTCGAGGGGGTGCGTCAGCCGCACCAGGTAGGTGAAGACCTCGCGCAGGACGGGGGCGGCCGTCTCGCGGCTGAGGAGGTAGGAGCCCAGGCCGGTGAGGCCGTAGAAGAGATCGAACTCATGGAAGTGGGGTCGTGCGCCGCGGTCGATGCGGGCGTGCGCCGCGACCAGGCGCCGTCGGGTGAGCTGGGTGATCTGGGCATCGAGGGCCTCAAGTGCGCTGGTGTAGCGGCAAGTGCCCTTCGCCGCGGTGTGCAGGGCGAAGGCGACGGCCGGGGCCCCGGCATACAGCGAGGCGGTCTCGTCGGCAACGAGCTGGTGGGTGCAGGACGCGAGGACGGTGTGGGCGTCGGCCCATGGGGCGAGGCTGCGGTGGGCGCGTTCGATGTGCAGCAGTGCGGTGCCGACGGTGCCGTGGGCGAGGGACTGGGCTCGTAGGGCATTGGCGGCGGGACCGTGTCCAGTGGTCAGCGGGGTGTTCACGCGGGGGCTCCTCGGGTTCGGGCGGTCCAGGTCAGGGCGGCGGAGCGGACCAGCCGCGAGCAGATGTCCTCGCCGTGGCGGTCGATCCCGGCCATGCGCAGGAAGGTGAGGTGCATGAGGGACGGCAGCACCGTCTCCGGCCTCGTTCCGGTGGCCGCCAGGGTGGTGCGGTAGTGCGTCAGGGCCTGGCGGCGGGCCGTCCAGGCGGTGGTGAGCGCGTGGCCGCCGGGCAGGGCGCGTACGACGGCGAAGCCGTCCGTCGGGTCGGCCAGGCGCATCGCTTCCTGGTGGAGTGGGCGGGCGGGATGCCCGGCGGTACGGGTGGTGATGTGATCGAGCAGCCAGCGCATCGCGGCGGACATGTCGCCGGTGAAGGCGGTGACCAGGTCGAGGAGACCGGCGGTGGCCAGGGCATGCGGATGAGCGCCACTGCTGGTCGCACAGTCAAGATGCGCGAGGGTGGCGGTGGAGTCGGCGGCGAACACCGCCTCGGCGGCGGCCATGGCCCGCCCGGTGCCGTAGCGGCCGGTCTCGGGGTAGTAGGTGTCCCACTGGAGGCGGCCGAGCAGTCTGCGGTGGCGCAGGCCGACCGCCCAGGCCGCGGCCTTGGTGGCGATGTCGCCGAACGCGTCCGGGTGGGCCAGGCGCAGTCGTAGCCGCAAGTGGTCGTGCGGGTCGCGGTAGCGCACGAACCACCACTCGCTCCCCTGGTCGAGGCTGCCGAGGAGGTGGGGCAGGTGGCGGGTGAGGACATCGTCGGCGCGGTCGGGATGCCCGTACAGCTTGAGGGAGGCCCAGGTCGAGGTGCCGGGCAGGTGGGCGTGGTCCCGGCCGACGGCTGTCGTCGATTGCGCCGTCGGCCGGTGCGGGGCGGGGCGGGCGGTCGAGGCCAGTGCAAGGGTGATCTCGTGGGGTCGCCCGTCGATCCACCCCTGGGCCGTGCCGTCGTCGGCTTCGCGCAAGACGGCGTGCCCGGTGCGGTTCAACTCGCCCCGCAGCAGCATCGCGTCGGCGCCCTGTTCGAGGTCCAGGCGCAGGCGCTGGTCGTCGTTGCCGAGGTGTACGGCGGCCGGGACGCCGATTCGCTGCCGCCACAGGTTCAACTGCTCGGTCCATGCGGCGGACTCGGCGCCGGTTCCGGGGAGGTCGGCGGCGGTGAGACGCCAGGTGGCAGGGGCGAGGACGCTACGGCCGTAGCGGATGCGGGGCAGGAACGGCAGGCGGGCGGCGGCGCCCCAGGCGAACGGTCCGAAGGCGGTGGCGCGGGCCCGGGGCAGCTCGATCAGGAAGCGGGCCAGCGGGTGGGTGAAGGTGCCCAAGTCCACCGCGTTGAGCGCAAACGGCTCGACGGGCCGGCCGGTGGAGAGCTGGATCAGGCGGAAGCCGGTGGCGTCCACGGTGACTGCCAGGTCATCCAGCCGCAGGGTGGTCCCTTCGTGGTGCTCAGCGAGGGATAAGACGTCCGGTTGCACGGCGGGGGCACGGCTGACGTTCTCCGTGCGGGTGTGCAGCGGCGGACTGGAGACCTGGGCCCGGATCGCGTCAGTGGTGAGGGTGGGCAGGGTTGCGTACGCGGTGGTCATGCGGTCGCGGTCGGCGGCGTCGAGGAGGTCGAGGAAGCGGCCTGCGGTGGCCCCTGCGGCCGGGACCATGCCCCCTGTGTGAAGAGTGAAGTCGCCGTTCTCGACGGCCTGGCGGGTGGGGGCCTGCAGGTGGAAGCGAAGGTCGATGTGCGGCAGAGGCGTGCCGGCCGGGTGGTGTGCCAGGGCGTTCAGCATCGTGTCGGTGAGGTGGACCTCGCGGGCCCCGTCCAGGGCGGCGTGCTGAGCGAGCGCGAGGAGCTGTTCGTCGCGACCGGTCAGGGCCGTCACGGGCCGGGCATTCAGGGAGCCGCGGTATCCGGCGGGGAAGTCCAGCCCGGTATCGGGGTCGGTGAGCCGGCCGACGGGGACCAGGGCACCAGGCCCGTACCTCTCCAGGGACCGGGCGTGGAACTCCTGCCACGGGGCCGAACCGGACGGGAACGGCGCCAAGCGGACCAGCACGTCAGCGGCTTTCTCCGCTTCGCGGGCCACCAGGCGGGGCAGAGTCAGCGATGCCCCCAGGCGCAGATCGACGGCCAGGGGCGCCTCATGGCGGGCGAGGACCGTCATCGCAGCGGTGGCCGAGGCCCGCAGGCTCCGCCGCTGCGCTGTGGGAGCCGCATCGTGCCGGGTCAGTATGGCCCGGATATTCCTGAGCGCGGTCAGCGTGGGCCGCACGGTCTCGACGTGCTCGGCCCCCGCGGTCTCCAGCGCGGCGATCACATGCCCTACCGGGTCGGTCGCGGTCATCGGCGGACGCAGAGCGGTGAGCATGACGCGGCGCGCCACCAGCTCGGCCGGCAGGGCCCAGACAACGTGGGCGGGGGCGTCGGGGTACTCAGCGGCGAGCTTGGCCACCAGGTCGCCGAACGCGACGGGCGCCTTGGCGGCGGCCATGACCGTCCGCACCGCGCTGGTGTGCCGCACGCTCATCTCGCCGGGCCCGCGGTCGCTGTCGTGGTCGGGCCGCCAGCACGGCACCACCAGACGGTCGTCGCGGACAAAGACGGTGGTGTCCGCCACCACCAGCAGGCGCGACAGCAGTTCAGGGATCGCCTCCAGGCCGCGGATGACGTCCGCGAGCCAGACGGCGTCCACGCGGGCGGTAGGCCGGTGCTCGTCCGTCCAGTCGAGGGTGAGCGTGTCGGCGATGCGGACGGGGGCGATCCCCGCGAACAAGCCGAACGGGGTGGAGCGGTACGTGTACCGCAGCACGTAGCGGGCCAGCGCGGCAGCGGCCCGCCGGATCTGCTGGTGCCGCCGCGCCCCACCAGCCTGAATCTCCATGATACGGCGGGCGAGGGCGGGGCTGGCCACCTCGACCGCCTCGGCGACTGAAGGGATCGCCCACACCTGGCTGATCCACTCCCGCCACCGCACGCTGTCCGTGGCCGCCTCGCCAGTCGGCTCGGGCCTCGGCGGGATGGTGGTCAGGCCGCTCGGACAGACAGTGGCCCTCAGCAGGGCCGCGTCCACGTACCGGTACATCCGCAGCTCCCTCTTGGCGACGGGACCGGACCGGTGCCGGCCCTCATGGAGCAGGGATCGCGGCACCGGGCTTGGTCGCACCCTTGATCAGTCGGTGATGCAGCCGGCGCAGGCGCTCTCGCTGGTGCTGCCGCAGTTGTCGCTGGTCTTGTTCATCAGCTCCGCGATGACCGTGCCCTTCTCGGCGAAGGTCACGTCCAGGTCGAAATCGCTGCTGGTCGTGCTCACTTCAGCGGTGTCCACTGTTGCCTCCAGGAGTTGGGGATAGATGTGCACTTGCACCTGGCCCGCACGGAAGGTGTCAGCGTCCGACGGGCCAGGAGATCGTGAAGCGGAAGGCGGACGACTCCAGCACCGTCCCGGCAGGCAGCCGCCGGTCACCGGTGCCAACGGGGAAGGCCCGCAGCTCGGGCTTGTGTCCGCGGTGATCACGGTCCCAGGCACGGACCTGTGTGACCAGTTGCTCGGCGACCCTGGCCGCCTTGGGGCCGTGGCCGACGGCGCCGAACTCGAACACCTTCCGCTCGGGCGTGGTCGGGCGCATCGTCAGGTAGGCGAAGGAGCAGGCGCCGCGATCGAGAAGCGTGGCGACCCCGCGACGAGACCAGGAGGCGACCACACCGCGGTCGCGGGCAGCGCGGGTGGCGGCCAGCAGTGCGAACTCGGGCAGTGCGGAGACCAGCCACAGCTCCAAGTCGTCGTAGGGCAGCCCCAGCCCGAGCGTCACCCCCGACCATGCCTCGGCACCGGGGCCGACCAGGGCCTTGCGCATCTGGCCGGCGTCGACCTGGCCCTCATCCAGACGCAGGCCGACCTCTTCGCCCTCGCCGTCATGCAGCACGACCAGATGCTCGTCGCGAGCCCCGGCCCCGCGCATCGGGACGAACCCGCAGACCTCGAAGTCCCGCGCCACCAGGTCGTCGTTCTCACGCTGGAAGGCGACCGACCAGGTCAGGCCCCGCAGCCTGAGCGGTACCACGATCCGCCCGCCCGGGGCGAGCTGGTCCGCCCAGGCCGGGGCGAGGTCGGCCGCCTCGACGGTGACCACGATCCGGTCGTACGGGGCGCGGGTCGGCTCGCCTTCGGCGCCGTCAGCGACCAGGGCGTGCACGCGGCCGTATCCGGCGACGGGCAGCAGCTTCTTGGCGCGGTCGATGACGTCCGGGTCGATGTCGATCGTGGTGACCTCGCCGCCAGGGCCGACCAGTTCGGCGATCAGGGCCGCGTTGTAGCCGCCGCTGCCGATCTCCAGCACCCGCGTACCGGGGCGGATGTCGGCCTGTTCCAGCATGAACGCCTGGATGCGGGCAGCGCTGACCGAACTGAGGGACACTCCGTTCTCGTCCCTCTTCGTGATCAGAGCATGCTCGGCGGCGTACGCCTTCTCCGGCGTCTCCTCGGGCATGAACAGATGCCGGCCGACAGCACGGATCGCCTTCTCGACCGCTTCGGTACGGATCGCACCCAGCTTGCGCAGCTCGGCGATCATCTCCTCGCGCAGGGCGTCGATACGGGCGGGATCGGGAGTGTGAGTGACCATCGGACGGAGTGTAGTCATACTGTTACTCCTTGGTGGCGCATCGTCTGGGTGGCATCTGTTCGTGGGCCAGGAACAGTCCCCGTCCGCCACCTCGGCTGGGCGGAGCAGGACCGGAGCCCGGTCATGCACGGTCGGCACCGGAT
The DNA here is from genome assembly GCF_002794255.1 of Streptomyces carminius. Lineage (GTDB taxonomy): Bacteria > Actinomycetota > Actinomycetes > Streptomycetales > Streptomycetaceae > Streptomyces > Streptomyces carminius. Next base: position 4,642 of record NZ_PGGW01000010.1, on the reverse strand, counting down.
GTCCGGCCTTCCGGCGGCACTGCTCACGGCGCTGAGCAGGTCGTTCCTCAACTGGCACAGGTCCGGCGGTTCGCTGTCCGCGGGCGCTGCCGTGCTCTCCTCGGTCATGCCGGGCCCCTATGCACCGATGCGCCCGCTCAGGCCGGGAAGCACGGGAGTGCCCTTCACCAGGTACGCGGTCCTGCCCCTGGCGGTCGCGGTCAGTGCCTGCCGGATGCGGCGGGCCTGGTAGGGAGCGGCGAAGTTCTCCAGCTCGGCCGGTGGCACCCACCGGCTTCCCCGGAAGGCCTGGGGAACTTCGACCTCGGTGCCGTCGGGGAACACTCCGCAGTCGAAGACGAAGTTCACTCCCTCGACCGCCCCGTTGAGCGGATCGGCGGGGATGAGGTCCAGCGCCGCGAGGTGCTCGGGCTCGACACGCAGGCCGGTCTCCTCCTCCACGATCCGCACGCAGGCGTCGTGGGGCCACTGTCCGGCCTCGGCGAGCCCGCCCGGCAGGATCCAGCCCGGCTTGTGGACGGGGTCGAGCATGAGGACCGCACCGTCCCGGGCCAGGCACAGGGCGAGGCACCCGTACCGCCGGCCCGGCGGGGAGACGAAAGACACGGGAAGGGACATGGCACTCCTTGTCGAGGGTTCTCGTTCCTGAAAATTCCTGCCTGCCGGGCGACGCAAGGGCGCACACCCGGTACGGCGCGGGGCGGGGGAGGCGGGTGGCGGTTCACGCGGTCGTGCGGCTGCGCCGGTACACCCGCGGCTCTCCGGCGGCCGGCAGTGCCAGGGGTCCGGCGGTCAGGGTGTAGCAGGCCGTCTCGTCGTGGGCGGTGACGGTGTAGGGCCAGCCCTCCCGCAGCACGTCCATGGCCTCTTCCCGGACCGCCTCGGTGTGCGCCCACTCCCGCAGCACCGAGGCGGGGTCCGGTCCGTCCTGCGCCGGGACAAGGCGCAGGGCGGCCGGGGGCAGCCAGGGGGTGCCGGGCCCGGGGTCGAGGGCCCGGGCGACGCGGTCGGCCTGCGCGCACATCCACCGCACCGCGAGCCGTGGCGTGGGAGCCAGGTACCGCCCCAGCACGATCCGGGAAGGGCGGCCGGGATAGCTCGCCGACAGCTCGCACCAGAAGCGCACCCGGGCGCCGTCCCACCTCACCGTCCCCGGCCCGCCGCATGGTTCGCCGCCGCCACCCGGGCACTGAGCGATTCGGCCTGCGTGGCCGGGCGCAGCGCCCCGGGCCGGGCCGTCCACTCCCGGCCCCCGCCGACGGGGCGCAGGAAGTAGCACCCGGCATCCCGGTCCTGGAACTCGCCCACGGTCCCCCGGGCCTCGTCGTAGAACACCTCACCCCTGACGGGCTCCTCAACGGACATGCTCCTCACTCTCCTCGGCATATGACTTCGCCGATCCCGCACAGGCCGGTAACCCTCGCGCCCAGAAGGGAGACATGGACGAATGACGGTCGTTGCCACGGCGACTTCGACTCCTCACCGGCAGTCACTCGATGCTGACCGTTCAAGGGAATCGCTCCGAACAGGCAGACTCCACGGCACCAGTGCGGCAGCCTTGATGCAGAACAGTGCACGGAAGCGCTCTCGCGTGCGCGCCGACCATGCGGGGAAGGAGAAGACGGTGGGCCTTGCTGAGCGGAGAAAAACGCTGGGTTACAGTCAGGAAGGACTTGCCCACGTCATTGGCGTTGACCGCACAACAGTCGGCCGATGGGAGAGCGGAAAGACCGAAATCCAGCCCTCACTGCGCCAGAAGTACGCAGCGGCACTGCAACTCGACCTCGCCGAACTGGACGTCCTGGTCGCCAAGTCTCCGGGTACGCCCCCAGAGCCCGCAGGACCGTCTTCAGACGACGACTACGGCCCGAGGAACATTGACGACATGATCCGACGCGAGTTCTTACGCACACTTACTGTCGCCGGGGCCTGGACCAGTCTGCCCGCCGATGAGGCGGAGGCTCTGGCGGAGGGTGTCCGGCGACAGACTTTCGACGACTTCATCCGCATAAACGGACATCTATGGCAGGTGTACCAGCTCGCCCGGGCCAAGGATTCGGTATACCCCGTAGTCCGCGATCAGCTCTCGTCCCTCACCAAAGCCCTGGAGAGCCGCTCGGGCAGGGAGGTACGGGTCCTCTGCGGCGCGGCGGGAGACCTCTTCCAACTGGCGGGTGAACTGGCCTTCGACCGTAACCGGTATCTGGACGCAGCAGCCGCGTACACACTTGCCGCATCGGCCAGCAAAGACGCCGAGTCGTTCGATCTGTGGGCCTGCTCCCTCACTCGCCACGCCTACGTGGACGTGTATGAGGGGCGTTACCGAGAAGCTGTCGACACGCTGTCGGCGGCTGAATGCATTGCCCGGCGTGGAGACAGCACCCTCTCGACACGGCATTGGGTCGCGGCAGTGCAGGCCGAGGCGTTCGCCGGCCTTGGAGACCTCACAGCGTGTGAGCGTGCGCTCGGCGAAGCGGAGAAGGTCGTGAGTCTGGTCGGGACGGTGCAGAACGGCGGCTGGCTCCGCTTCGACGGCGCCCGGCTTGCGGAGGAGCGCGGCGCCCGGTACGTGCAGCTCGGACGGCTCGACCTGGCAGAGCACGCCCTTCGGAACGCTCTTGGCCAAGGAGACCTCACAGAAGGCCGATCGTTCCGACGGCGAGGCTCTGTCCTGGTGAACCTGGCGGCCATCGGAGCAAAGCGCAAGGACCCGGACCAAGTCATCACGTACGCCGGAGAAGCCCTGCGCCTGGCACGGGAATCTTCCTCCGGCTACATCGCCCGTAGACTCCAGACTCTGGGGTATGGCCTCGGTCCACTGTCTCGGGACACACGTGTCGCCGAACTGAAGGCCGAAATCGGCACGTTGAGCATGGCGTGAGGGAAAGGACGGATATGACCCAGGCCGAGGGTGCACGGCTGTTCCGTGAGTCCTGGATCGCAGGCGTTCACGAGCACTTCCCCGGTGAGCCCAAGCCCGGCTATGTGACTCCCTGGGAGGAGACCCCGCAGTGGGAACGGGAGGCCGCCGGAGCCGTCTACGAGCAGGTGCGGCAGTTCCTCGAACTCAGCGGCGGACACGCCGCGCGCCTGACCCGGGAGCAGAAGGGGCGGTATGTCGCCATCTGCTGGATCGCCCAGATGTTCCAGCACTTCGAGAACCCGAAGCCGGGATACGTGGCCGACTGGCCCGACCTGCCCGAGTGGCAGAAAGAGACCGACGCGGACATCTTTGAAGCCATCGAGAAGTCGCTGAACTGACCGCGCCCGGGGCCCAGGGTCTTTGCGTGTAGTCGATCTGTCTGATTGATCATGTGATGCCGAGCGTGGTGAGTGCTCGTCGGGGGTCACGGCTGGTGTGGCGGCAGGCAGCGGCGATGTTGGTGTGGCCGTCCTGGCGGAACACGCTGATGGCGAGGTTCCGCAAGGTGGCCATGGCGCGGGGCAAGCTGCCGCTGCGGATCCTTGAGGCGTCCTCGGCGAACGTGGCGTCGCGGACGTGATGGAGCTGGTTCTCGATCTTCCAGTGGCCGCGGATCCAGCCGGCCAGCTCGGTGCCGGTGGCGGCGCCGGCGGGGAGGCTGGTGACGAAGTAGAGACGCTGGATCGACAGCTTTCCGCTGGTCAGGTCCTTGCGCCAGCGGACGACCTGAAGGGCCTGGCGGGCGTCGGGATAGTCAAGGTGCCGGAATGCCGCGGTCTTGAGCCGCCGGATCTCGACCCGGTGGTGCCGTGTCGCCTTGTCGTAGTGGTCGAGGCGGATGTCCTTCCATGGCAGCTGTTTCAGCCGGTCCAGCAGACCGGGGTGGTTGGCCTTCACCACGGCGACGTAGTGCGCGTTCTGTTCGCGCAGCCAGGCGCCGTTCGCGTGCTGGGTGTGCGCCGCGTCCGCCGTGACCACGGTGTTCTCCAGATCGATGCCGGTCATCAGCGGGATGAACGAGGGGGTCTCGTTGCTCTTGTCCGCGATCTGTCGCTGCCCCAGGACGGTGCCGGAGTGGTCCATGGCGGCCAGCAGCCACACGGCCTTCCGGCCGGGGAGGCGGGATCCGCGCAGGACCTTTCCGTCCACCGACACAGCCCGCCACCGTGTCCCGGCCTGGCGAGAGTCGTCCCTGGACCGGAGGAACGCGCAGACTGCGGCGTCGAAGGCGTCGCCGTCGAGACGGCTGAGCAGCCGCATCACCGTGGTCGGGTGGGGCACCGGGATCGTCTTGCTGAACGGGTCGGTCCTGAACCCGACAGCGGTGAGGACCCAGCGGGGCGCGTCCGCGATCCACTCGGCGATCGCGGTCAGGGACCGGGCGCCGGCCAGCACACCGGCGGCAGCCGCCGACACGAGGGCGACCAGCGGGAAACGCCGGCCACGGCGGTCACGCGGATCGGGCAGTCCGGACAGGAAACGGGCCAGGCAGACCGCGTCGGGCAGCGGCTGCGGCGAGCGGGTACGGGCCAGTTGCTCCAGCCCTCGAGGCATGGGAGAAGATAGGGACGCAGGCACGGTCTTCGGTTGTGGTCATGCGGATTCGACACCTACATGATCACCGAAGTCGTGCCTGCACCTGCATCCGCCCTCCGCACCGGGCGATCTCGGACCTCGCGGGACAAGCCCACCCAAGCCCCAAACATGCAATGCCCCTGG
>NZ_PGGW01000009.1 GCF_002794255.1 Streptomyces carminius | reverse complement strand
GGCTCGGTGACCGCGGGCGGTGCACTGATGAACACCACCGAGGTGGAGAACTTCCCCGGTTTCCGCGACGGCATCATGGGCCCGGACCTGATGGACAACATGCGCGCCCAGGCCGAGCGGTTCGGAGCCGAGCTGATCGCCGACGACATCACCGCGGTCGACCTGGAGAGCGAGGTCAAGTCGGTCACCGACTCCGCCGGTGCCGTGCACCGCGCCCGGACGGTCATCATCGCCACCGGCTCCCAGCACCGTCGGCTCGGCCTGCCCAGAGAGGACGAGCTGTCCGGCCGCGGGGTGTCCTACTGCGCCACCTGTGACGGCTTCTTCTTCCGCGGCCAGCACATCGCCGTGGTCGGCGGCGGTGACACCGCCATGGAGGAGGCCACCTTCCTCTCCCGGTTCGCCGAGAAGGTGACCATCGTCCACCGCCGTGACACCCTGCGGGCCTCCAAGGCGATGCAGGAGCGCGCCTTCGCCGACCCGAAGATCACCTTTGCCTGGAACAGCGAGGTCGCCGAGCTCCACGAGGACGGCGGCAAGCTGTCGGGGCTGACCCTGCGCGACACCGTCACCGGCGCCACCTCCCACCTGCCGGCCACCGGACTGTTCGTCGCCATCGGCCACGACCCGCGCACCGAGCTGTTCAAGGGCGTGCTCACCCTGGACGAGGAGGGCTACCTGACGGTGGACGCGCCCTCCACCCGCACCAGCATCCCCGGAGTCTTCGCCGCCGGGGATGTCGTCGACCACACCTACCGCCAGGCCATCACCGCCGCCGGCACCGGCTGCTCCGCCGCCCTGGACGCCGAACGCTACCTCGCCGCCCTGGTCGACGCCCCCGAGAAGCACGTCGCCGAACCGGAGAAGACCGACGAGGCAGCAGCAGCCGCCGCACTCTGAACCGTCTCCAACGATCGCCGTCCGTTCCCATCCACCGCAGAACACCAGAGAAGCAAGGAGATCACCATGGCCACCGTGACCGCCACTGACGCCGACTTCGAGGATGTCGTCCTCAAGAGCGACAAGCCCGTCCTGGTCGACTTCTGGGCGGCCTGGTGCGGTCCGTGCCGGCAGATCGCTCCCTCGCTGGAAGCGATCTCGGAGGAGCAGGCCGACAGGATCACTGTCGTCAAGCTCAACATCGACGAGAACCCGGCCACCGCCGCCAAGTACGGGATCATGTCCATCCCGACCATGAACATCTACAAGGGCGGCGAAGTCGTCAAGACCATCGTCGGGGCCAAGCCCAAGGCCGCCATCGAGCGCGACCTGGCCGACTTCATCGGCTGACGTTTCACGTGAAACAGGCCCGCCTCCACCCGGAGGCGGGCCTGTTGTCATGTCGTCGTGGCGGGCCGTATGCCCAACACGGAGACATGGCCCATGGAGACATGCTCAAGAAGACGGTTACAACGGCCTGAGCGCGGGCTCCTTGTGTACCGCTCCCAACAGCCGGTCGATCGCCAGCTCGACATCCTGCTTCCAGGACAGAGTCGTCCGCAGCTCCAGCCTCAGCCGGGGATGGGCATGGTGCGGTCGCACCGTCTTGAAGCCGACCGCGAGAAGATGATCCGCAGGGAGCACACATGCGGGTTCCTTCCAGCGCGCGTCTCCGAACGCCTCGATCGCCTTGAACCCTCGCCGCAGCACATCCTTCGCCACCGCCTGCACCATCACCCGGCCCAGCCCCTGTCCCTGGTAGCCCGGCATCAGCCAGGCAGTGATCAGTTGCACCGCGTCCGAGGACACCGGGCTGGTGGGGAAAGCCGCCGAGCGCGGCACATAGGCGGGTGGGGCGTACAGCACGAAGCCCACCGGCACATTGTCGACGTAGACCACCCGTCCGCAGGAGCCCCACTCCAGCAGCACCGCCGATATCCAGGCTTCCTTCTCCAGTTCCGGGCGTCCCGCCTGCACCGCGGCGTCACCGCTGACAGGATCGAGTTCCCAGAAGACACACCTGCGGCAGCGCTTGGGAAGATCCGGCAGGTTGTCCAGCGTGAGAGGAACGAGTCGGCGCCCCATGGAGACATCGTATCCATGGGGCGCCGCTTGTCCCTGTCTTGGATCTACTCGTCGCTGTCGTCGTCTCCCCGGGAGAGCTGCTGTTCCAGTAGTTGGTCCTCGCCGGGCGCGAACTGGCTCAGAATCCTCTCCAGATCCTCCATCGAGGCGAACTCGACGACGATCTTGCCCTTCCTCTGTCCCAGATCCACCTTCACTCTGGTTTCGAAACGGTCCGAGAGTCGAGTCGCCAAATGGTCGAGCGCGGGGGAGACCCGCTTACCGGCCCGCGGCTTGGGCTTGTTCCGGCTCTTGGGCTTCGTGTCCATCAGGGTCACGATCTCCTCGACCGCCCGCACCGACAGCCCCTCGGCCACGATGCGGTGCGCGAGCCGGTCCTGCTCCTCGGAGTCCTCCACCGACAGCAGCGCACGCGCATGCCCTGCGGACAGCACACCGGCCGCCACCCGTCGCTGCACCGATGGCGAGAGCTTCAGCAGCCGCAGTGTGTTCGACACCTGAGGACGCGAGCGGCCGATACGGTCGGCCAACTGGTCATGCGTGCAGTTGAAGTCCTTCAGCAGCTGGTCGTACGCCGCCGCCTCCTCCAGAGGATTCAACTGGGCCCGGTGAAGGTTCTCCAGCAGGGCGTCCAGCAGAAGCTTCTCGTCCTCCGTGGCCCGGATGATCGCCGGGATTCTCTCCAGCCCCGCCTCCCGGCAGGCCCGCCAGCGCCGCTCCCCCATGACGAGCTCATAGCGCTCCGGGCCCAGTCGGCGTACAACGACCGGCTGGAGCAGACCGACCTCCTGAATGGAGGTGACCAGTTCCGCCAGGGCGTCCTCGTCGAACACCTCCCGCGGCTGCCGAGGGTTGGGAGTGATGGCATCGATCGGCACCTCGGCGAAGTGGGCTCCCGCCGGTTCAGCGTCCACAGCGGACTCGGTTTCACGTGAAACGGCACTCCCGTACCGATCCTCGTTCTCCGCCGGCGAGGCCACCCTGGAAGTCGACAGCCCACGTCCGGGTGTCAGCACCGGGACCGCGGTCGGCGACAGCGCACCGTTCTCTCCCACCACCGGACTGATCTGGTCGTCCGCTCCCGTTGGCGCCGCGGGAATCAGCGCGCCGAGTCCTCGACCCAGCCCTCTACGTCGTTCCGTCACTGAGTCCCCTCCACCGTGTGCTGTCCCTGCTGCTTGCCCGCGCCGCGCAGCGCGATCTCCCGGGCTGCCTCCAGATAGGAGAGCGAACCACTGGAACCCGGGTCGTAAGTGAGAACCGTCTGCCCGTAACTGGGCGCCTCGGAGATGCGCACCGATCGCGGAATATTGGTCCGCAGGACCTCCTTGCCGAAGTGCCCGCGTACCTCCTCCGCCACCTGGGAGGCGAGCCGGGTCCGGCCGTCGTACATCGTCAGCAGAATCGTCGAGACATGAAGCTCGGGGTTGAGATGCCCCCTCACCAGTTCGACGTTCCGCAGCAGCTGTCCCAGCCCTTCCAAGGCGTAGTACTCACATTGGATCGGAATGACCACCTCGGCACCGGCGACCAGTGCATTGACGGTCAGCAGACCGAGCGAGGGCGGGCAGTCGATGAAGATGTAGTCCAGCGGCTGCTCATAGGCGACGATCGCCTTCTGCAGCCGGCTCTCCCGGGCCACCAGGGACACCAGCTCGATCTCGGCACCGGCGAGATCGATCGTGGCCGGAGCACAGAAGAGGCCCTCCACGTCCCGTACGGGTTGCACCACGTCCGACAGCGGCTTTCCGTCCACCAGGACGTTGTAGATCGAGGGCACCTCGGCATGGTGGTCTATCCCCAGGGCCGTGGACGCGTTCCCCTGCGGATCGAGGTCGATCACCAGCACCCGGGCCCCGTGCAGTGCCAGCGAAGCGGCCAGATTGACCGTGGTCGTGGTCTTGCCGACCCCGCCCTTCTGATTGGCGACCACCATCACCCGGGTCTCATCGGGCCTGGGAAGACCCTCACCGGTACGGTTCATCGCCTCGACCGCCTGTTGGGCAGCGCGGCCGACCGGCGCGGAGACATCCCCGTCATACCTGGGGGAAGCGTCCATCGGGGGCGGAGTCTCACTCATCGTTTCACGTGAAACATCCGCCGTTTCAGAACGGGGACCCGGGACCGGGTCGGTCATCGGTCCCGCAATATGGCCGTCGGACCGCAACGGTTCACTCTCCTCGACGTCAGGCTCGCGATGAGGAGAGCCTGCCATGTCACCGGGGTCGGGAACCAGCGAACCCCGCTCACCTGTGGATGAATCCACCTCCGAGCGGGGTTCTGATGAACGCGGTGTAGTCGAACGCCCACGATGGATGAAGCCGGACAGCAGAAAGCGACGTTTCACGTGAAGCACGATGCATCCATACGTACCGCCGGACACGGCGACACTCCGCAAGCAGCCTCTATGGCGGCTTTACGGAGTAACCGGCAACCCCGCTCGGGGAGTAGGCACGCGGGGAGTAGGCACGGTCAGCGCCTGCGCCGCGCTCCCCGGGGACGCCCGCTCCGTGCGGCCTTCGCTTTCTTCGCGGCGAAACGCACTCCGCCGGGGCTCTCCCCGACCTCGGCCCGCACCACGGTGGCCGACGGCTCCACCAGCCCCTGGCCAACCCGGAGCACTGAGGACTCCACCACCCCGAGCTTCTGGAGCGCGGCACGCGCACTCCTCAGCTCTTCCTCGGCGGTGTCGCCCTTGAGAGCGAGCATCTCGCCGTACGGCCGCAGCAGCGGGATGCCCCATCCGGCCAACCGGTCCAGAGGGGCCACCGCCCGGGCCGTCACCACGTGCACCGGCGGCAGCGAGCCGAGCACTTCCTCGGCCCGGCCCCGCACCACGGACACATGGTCCAGCCCCAGCGTCTCGACGACTTCCTGAAGGAAGTTCGTCCGCCGCAGCAGCGGCTCCAGCAGGGTGATCCGCAGATCGGGACGTACCAGCGCCAGCGGAACTCCCGGCAGCCCGGCTCCCGACCCCACATCGCAGACCGTCACGCCCTCGGGAACGACCTCCGAGAGCACCGCGCAGTTCAGCAGATGGCGCTCCCACAGCCGCGGCACCTCACGCGGTCCGATCAGTCCGCGTCTGACGCCCACCTCCGCCAGCAGCTCCGCATAGCGGACCGCGTCGGCGAAGCGAGCACCGAAAACCTCCCGCGCCACCTCGGGCGCGGGAGGAAGGACGGACGACGCGGGCTCCGTCACGGCAGTACGACCACGCAGCGCTGTGGTTCCTCGCCCTCGGACTCGCTGCGCAGGCCGGCCGCAGCCACCGCGTCGTGCACCACCTTGCGCTCGAAGGGCGTCATCGGCCTGAGCTTCACCGGCTCGCCGGTGCGCTTCACCTCTTCGGCCGTCCTGTCGCCCAGCTCGGTCAGCTCATCACGCTTGCGGGCCCGGTAGCCGGCGATGTCCAGCATCAGCCGGCTGCGGTCTCCGGTCTCCCGGTGCACCGCGAGCCGGGTCAGCTCCTGCAGTGCCTCCAGCACCTCGCCGTCCCGGCCGACCAGCTTCTGCAGATCACGGCTCTCGACATCGCTGACGATCGACACGGCTGCGCGGTCGGCCTCGACGTCCATGTCGATATCACCGTCGAGATCGGCGATGTCGAGGAGCCCCTCGAGATAGTCGGCCGCGATCTCACCCTCCTGCTCAAGGCGGGTCAGGGTGTCGGCGCCCTCTGCGGTCGTGTCCGTCACGAGTGGACTCCTTCTTTACTTCTTGGACGGGTGCTTGGGGCGCTGCGAGCCCTTGCGCTGTCCGGGCTTCTTCTTCGACTGTTGTCCGGTACGCGCCGGCCGCCCGCCCTCGGGGGTCTCCTTGGTCATCGACGGCTTCTGGCCGGCCGCCTTCTCCGTCTCGGCCCCGGCCTCGGTCCGCGCCTCGTTCGCCTCGGCCTCGGCCTCGGCCTGCTTCGCCTCGGCCTGTGCCGCGGCGGCCTGGCGCTGTGCCTTGGTCATACGCCTGGGCTGCTGCCGGTTGGCACGGGCGGTCTCGACGGCCTTCTTCGTCTCGACCTCCGCCGGGTCCTCCTTGAGCTTGCCCTTGGCACGCAGCTTCTCCTGGCGCTGCTTGTAGGCCAGCGAGCCCGGCGTCGGGTTGCGCTTGATGATGTACATCTGCTGGCCGAGGGTCCACACGTTGGTGGTCAGCCAGTAGACGAGGACACCGACGGGGAAGTTGATACCGAAGACGGCGAAGATGATCGGGAAGACGTACATCAGCATCTTCTGCTGCTGCATGAACGGTGTCTTCACCGTCAGGTCGACGTTCTTCGTCATCAGCTGGCGCTGCGTGTAGAACTGCGAGGCGGACATCAGCAGGATCATGATGACCGTGACCACGCGGACGTTGACCAGCGTGGCGCCCAGCGCCTCCACCTTGTCCGCGCTGTCCATGAACCGGGCGGCGATCGGAGCGCCGAAGATGTGCGCGTTACGGGCGCTGTCCACCAGTCCCTGGTCGAGGACACCGACCTCGCGGCCCATGGCGATCTTGTTCAGCACCTGGTAGAGCGCCAGGAAGAACGGTGACTGCGCCAGAATCGGAAGGCAGCTGGAGAGCGGGTTGGTACCCGTCTCCTTGTACAGCTTCATCATCTCTTCCGACTGGCGCTGCCGGTCGTTCTTGTAGCGCTCCTGGATCTTCTTCATCCTCGGCTGGAGCGCCTGCATGTTCCGCGTCGCCTTGATCTGCTTCACGAAGAGCGGGATCAGGGCGATACGGAGGACGATCACCAGCGAGACGATGGACAGACCCCAAGCCCAGCCGCTGTCCTCGTCGAACACGAGGCTGTACAGCTTGTGGAACTGGACGATGATCCAGGAAACAGCGGTATAGAGAGGACCGAAGATCGTGTCGATCGTGTCCACGAGTCAGGCTCCTTGGGCATTGGACTGGGTCCGGTGCTGCCAGCGGCTGCGCAGTCGCTGATGCCAGACCGGGTGCTTCCGGGCAGGAACGTGATCCACCCCACCGGGCGACCATGGGTTGCAGCGCAGAATGCGCCAGGCGGTCAGTGCCGTCCCTTTCACCGCGCCGTGCCGGTTGACGGCCTCATAGCCGTAGTGCGAACACGACGGGTAGTACCTGCACACCGGACCGAGCATGGGGCTGATGGTCCACTGGTACAGCTTGATCAACCACAGCAGCGGGTACTTCACGACGGCCCTCCAAGCAGCCGCTGCAGTGCGGTGTCCAGATCCCGGGCCAACTTCTCGTGGTCCGCCTCACCCGCACCGGGCAGCGCCCGTATGACCATCAGGCTACCGGGCGGCAGTTCGGTAATCCTCTCCCGGACCAGATGGCGAAGCCGCCGCTTCACACGGTTACGGACCACCGCGTTGCCGACGGCCTTGCTCACGACGAAACCCGCACGCGCCGGGAGAGCGCCTCCCTCGGCGGCGTGCGGGTCCGAATGTCCCCCGGCACCGGAGTGGGGGGACCCCCTGCGCAGATGGACGACGAGAAGCGGACGCCCGGCCCGGCGTCCCCGTCGTACCGCGGCCGCGAAGTCCTCGCGCCGCCTCAGCCGGTTCTCGGTGGGCAGCACGACACGGACCCGCGGGCTGAACTGGTCAGGCCGACAGACGGGCGCGGCCCTTGCCGCGGCGGGCCGCGACGATCGCACGGCCCGCACGGGTCCGCATACGCAGCCGGAAACCGTGGGTCTTCGCGCGGCGGCGGTTGTTCGGCTGGAAGGTGCGCTTGCTCACTCGAGGGCTCCAGGGATGTTCGTGTCTCGAAGAGACGTGTGGGGTGCCTGCTGGCTGTCACCGTGCGCCCACGAGTAGCTCGCAACGCCCGAGTGCACCGCTTCTGTGATCGCCAGGATCTTGCCCATCGGAGGCAGGCGGCAGCAGCCATCGACAACTCGACCTGGTTACGGTACGCGCGCCCGAGCCGTCCGGTCAAACCAGGGCCGGCCGGGGGGTTCTGTACACAGCCTGTGGACAACGACTTGAACCGCGCACACCGCGCTGACTACCGTGGCCGAACTTCCGTTTCCTCCCAGCCGTCCCGAGAAGCACACCCGGGCGGAACCGGACCACCGACGCGGACCGGCCGCCCGACCGGTCCCGCACCCCCCGAAAACGCCCCCCAGCGAGTGAGAGAGCGTGTCCTGTGGCCGACCTGCCTGCCGATCTTGCCGCAGTGTGGCCACGCGTGCTGGAACAGCTCCTCGCCGACGGCCAGGGCGTCGAGGCCAAGGACCAGCGGTGGCTCAGAGACTGCCAGCCCCTGGTACTGGTGTCCGGCACCGCGCTGCTCGGCGTGCCCAACGAGTACGCCAAAGGTGTACTGGAGGGGCGGCTCTCCCCGCTGATCACCGACACGCTCAGCCGTGAGTGCCAGCAGCCCATCCGTCTGGCGATCACCGTCACCGGCCCGGTGCCCGATCCCTCCCCGCCGGCCCCGCCGCCCCCCGCGCCCGCGGCCCCGGAGCCTCCGCAGCACCACCAGTCCCCTCCGCACCAGCAGTCTCTCCGCTTCGACGAGCCGCGCTACGACGCGCACCACCGGCAGCACGGCGACCGGCACGGTTCCCAGCACGGTGCGCGCCATGACGAACGGCCCGAGCTGCCGAACGCACGCCCCGCGTACCCGGACTACCCGCACAGCCAGCAGCACCAGCAGCACCAGCAGCCGGGCGCCTGGCCCCGGCCGCAGGAGCCCGAGGCCTGGCAGCCGTCCCGCGATCCGTACCCGCCGCAGGCCCCGCCGTACGAGCCCCCCTCCTACGACCGGCGCCGGGCCTCCCCCTACGACCAGCCCCCGAGGCCGCGCTACGACGGCCCCGGCGCCATGGGACGGGGCGACTCCCCGCAGCTGCCGGCGCCCAGCGGCGCGCCCGGCCCGCTCGCCGCACAGCCGGCGCCCGCGACCGGTCCCGGCGAGCCGACGGCCCGGCTGAACCCGAAGTACCTCTTCGACACCTTCGTCATCGGCGCCTCCAACCGCTTCGCGCACGCCGCCGCGGTCGCCGTCGCCGAGGCGCCGGCCAAGGCATACAACCCGCTGTTCATCTACGGCGAGTCCGGGCTGGGCAAGACGCACCTGCTGCACGCCATCGGCCACTACGCCCGCAGCCTCTACCCGGGCACCCGGGTGCGGTACGTGAGCTCGGAGGAGTTCACCAACGAGTTCATCAACTCCATCCGCGACGGCAAGGCGGACGCGTTCCGCAAGCGCTACCGCGACATGGACATCCTGCTGGTCGACGACATCCAGTTCCTGGCGAGCAAGGAGTCGACGCAGGAGGAGTTCTTCCACACCTTCAACACACTCCACAACGCCAACAAGCAGATCGTGCTCTCCTCCGACCGGCCGCCCAAGCAGCTGGTCACCCTGGAGGACCGGCTGCGCAACCGCTTCGAGTGGGGGCTGATCACCGACGTCCAGCCGCCCGAGCTGGAGACGCGCATCGCGATCCTGCGGAAGAAGGCGGTGCAGGAGCAGCTGAACGCGCCTCCGGAGGTGCTGGAGTTCATCGCCTCGCGGATCTCGCGCAACATCCGCGAGCTGGAGGGGGCGCTGATCCGGGTCACCGCCTTCGCCAGCCTCAACCGGCAGCCCGTCGACCTGGGCCTGACGGAGATCGTCCTGAAGGACCTCATCCCCGGCGGCGAGAACGCCGCCCCGGAGATCACCGCGGCCAACATCATGGCGTCCACGGCCGACTACTTCGGGCTGACGGTGGACGACCTGTGCGGCTCCTCGCGCAGCCGGGTCCTGGTCACCGCGCGGCAGATCGCCATGTACCTGTGCCGGGAGCTGACCGATCTGTCGCTGCCGAAGATCGGCGCCCAGTTCGGCGGCCGGGACCACACCACCGTGATGCACGCCGATCGCAAGATCCGCGCGCTGATGGCCGAGCGCCGGTCCATCTACAACCAGGTCACCGAGCTGACCAACCGCATCAAGAACGCCTGACGGGCGACGGACGGCTCCGGGAGGGCGGACGGAGCCCGTCCGCCCTCCCGGAGCCGTCTCCTCACCCCGCCCGCATCACGCCGCCCGCATCACGCCGCCCGCCTCACGCCGCCCGCCTCACCGCGCGGCCGCGCACACGCGTCCACACGCACTCACGCCGAGCCCCCGGGACCTCCGGGGGGCTTCTCGCTGTTCGATTCCACGGGCCGGAACGGTGCCCGGTCCACAGCTGTGCCGCCTCCCCGCCGTCCACACGCTGGGGACCGCCGAGTTTTCCCGAGTGTGTCCACAGGAACGCCCGGCTGTGATCGGATGGAGCAGGTCAGGACCCTGGGGATCTGTTGTCAACAGTTGTCCACAGGGTGTGGACGACCGATGGGGCCGCGGCGGACGAGTCGAGTTGTCCACCGCCCGCCCACAGGCGGAGCCGTGTTGTGCACAGCTTCTCCACAGCGTTGTCCACTGTTCGGCAACGTGACGCGCCATGTCACCGATCCGTGTGAAAGGCGTCACACCGGCAGGCCCGGTTGGCCTGTTGAGAAGTCGGGTAAAACTGTGGGCGACCCTGGGGAGAACTCCGGGATCCCTGTGCATCGGGTGTGCAGAACTTTCCGGTGTCCACAGCCACCCCCTCTCCGTCCACCGCTCCGCCCACAGGGCCGGTGGACAAAATATCCGCCGTGACCTGCGTGAACCGGGTTATCCACGGTTTCCACAGGCCCTACTACTACGACCACGGATATAAAGCGGGAACTTCGCTCGGAAACGGGCCCTGTGCACAACTCGGCCCGGACGCCGCGCACGCCGCTCCGCCCGACTTGACCCCGACCCGCCCCGGCTGTCAGCCGGGTGCGTCAGACTGGTCTCCGGCGACAAGCCGACAACGAAGATCAGCAGGGCGAGCAGCCAGCAACAGCAGGAGGCGGCTGAAGTGAAGATCCGGGTGGAGCGCGATGTCCTCGCGGAGGCGGTGGCCTGGGCGGCCCGCAGCCTCCCGGCCCGGCCCCCGGTGCCGGTCCTCGCGGGGCTGCTGCTGAAGGCCGAGGAGGGCTCACTGAGCCTGTCCGGCTTCGACTACGAGGTCTCGGCACGGGTCTCGGTGGAGGCCGATGTGGAGGAGAGCGGGACGGTCCTCGTCTCCGGCCGCCTCCTGGCGGACATCTCCCGCGCGCTCCCCAACCGTCCCGTGGAGATCTCCACAGACGGTGTACGGGTGACCGTCGTCTGCGGCTCCTCGCGGTTCACACTCCACACACTGCCTGTGGAGGAGTACCCGGCGCTGCCCCAGATGCCGAGCGCGACCGGCACGGTCCCGGGCGAGGTCTTCGCCGCCGCCGCCGCCCAGGTCGCCATCGCCGCCGGCCGCGACGACACACTGCCGGTGCTCACCGGTGTGCGCATCGAGATCGAGGGCGACACGGTCACCCTGGCGTCCACCGACCGCTACCGCTTCGCGGTCCGGGAGTTCCTGTGGAAGCCGGAGACACCGGACGCCTCCGCGGTGGCCCTGGTGCCCGCCAAGACGCTGCTGGACACCGCCAAGTCGCTCAACGGCGGGGACGACGTGACGCTGGCGCTGTCGGGCTCGGGCGCGGGCGAGGGCCTGATCGGCTTCGAGGGCAACGGCCGGCGGACCACGACGCGTCTGCTGGAGGGCGATCTGCCGAAGTACCGGACGCTCTTCCCGACGGAGTTCAACTCGGTGGCGGTGATCGAGACGGCGCCCTTCGTGGAGGCGGTCAAGCGCGTGTCGCTGGTGGCCGAGCGGAACACCCCGGTACGGCTCACCTTCGAGCAGGGCGTGCTGATCCTGGAGGCGGGCTCCAGCGACGACGCACAGGCTGTGGAGCGGGTGGACGCGCAGCTGGAGGGCGACGACATCTCGATCGCCTTCAACCCCGGCTTCCTGCTGGAGGGCCTGAGCGCCATCGACTCCCCGGTGGCCCAGCTGTCCTTCACCACCTCCACCAAGCCGGCGCTGCTGAGCGGCAGGCCCGCGGTGGACGCGGAGGCGGACGAGTCGTACAAGTACCTGATCATGCCGGTGCGGCTGTCGGGCTGAGCCGGGGCACGGGCGGTCCGGCGCGGGCGGGAGCGCGAGGGTCGTCCCTCGCACGGACCGCAGCATGCCGGTGCGGCTGTCGGGCTGAGCCGGGACGCGGGCCCTGCCGGGCCCCTCGGTCCGGTGTGGCCCGCCGGGGCGGCCGGGTCCGCCGCGCATTCGAGCGGGGTGTGCCCACAGCTGTGCGTCACCTCCCCGGCGTAGGCTCGTCACCGGGTACGAACGCTGGAAAACCGAAGGAAAGGCCTCTGATGGAGCTCGGTCTCGTCGGTCTCGGCAAGATGGGCGGCAACATGCGCGAGCGCATCCGCCGCGCCGGCCACACCGTCGTCGGATACGACCGCAACCCGGACCTCGCCGACGTCCACAGCCTTGAGGAGCTCGTGGACTCGCTGAAGGCCCCGCGGGTGGTGTGGGTCATGGTCCCGGCCGGCGGCCCGACGCAGGCGACCGTCGACGCGCTGGCCGAGCTGCTCTCCCCCGGCGACGTGGTCGTGGACGGCGGCAACTCCCGCTGGACCGACGACGAGAAGCACGCCGAGCAGCTGGCCGCCCGGGGCATCGGCTTCGTGGACTGCGGCGTCTCCGGCGGCGTGTGGGGTCTGGAGAACGGCTACGCGCTGATGTACGGCGGCGAGGCCGAGCACGTCGCGAAGGTGCAGCCGGTCTTCGACGCGCTCAAGCCGGAGGGCGAGTTCGGCTCCGTGCACGCCGGGAAGGTGGGCGCGGGCCACTTCGCGAAGATGGTCCACAACGGCATCGAGTACGCGATGATGCAGGCCTTCGCCGAGGGCTGGGAGCTGCTGGAGGCTGCCGAGGCGGTCACCGACGTCCGCGAGATCTTCCGCTCCTGGCGCGAGGGCACGGTCATCCGCTCCTGGCTGCTGGACCTGGCCGTCCGCGCGCTGGACGACGACGAGCACCTGGGGGCGCTGCGCGGCTACGCGGCCGACTCCGGCGAGGGCCGCTGGACGGTGGAGGCGGCGATCGACCACGCGGTGCCGCTGCCCGCGATCACCGCGTCGCTGTTCGCCCGGTTCTCCTCCCGGCAGGACGACTCCCCGCAGATGAAGATGATCGCCGCGCTGCGCAACCAGTTCGGCGGCCACGCGGTGACCGCCGCGGCCGGCGGCGAGAAGGGCGCCGACGCGCCGGGCGCGGACGTCACCCCGCCGGCCGGCGGCTGACCGGTCGCGGCGGATCGGGTCCGATGCACGTCACGCATCTGTCGCTCGCCGACTTCCGGTCGTATACCCGGGTCGAGGTCCCGCTCGATCCGGGCGTCACCGCCTTCGTCGGACCGAACGGCCAGGGCAAGACGAACCTGGTGGAGGCCGTCGGCTATCTGGCGACGCTGGGCAGCCACCGGGTGGCCTCCGACGCCCCGCTGGTGCGCTCGGGCGCCGACCGGGCGGTGATACGCGCGGCGGTGCGGCAGGGGGACCGGCAGCAGCTGGTGGAGCTCGAGCTGAATCCGGGCCGGGCCAACCGCGCCCGGATCAACCGCTCCTCGCAGGTCAGGCCGAGGGACGTGCTGGGCATCGTGCGCACGGTGCTGTTCGCGCCGGAGGACCTGGCGCTGGTGAAGGGCGATCCGGGGGAGCGGCGGCGCTTCCTGGACGAGCTGGTCACCGCGCGCGCGCCGCGGATGGCAGGGGTGCGGGCGGACTACGAGCGGGTGCTCAAGCAGCGCAACACCCTGCTGAAGACGGCGGCGATGGCCCGCCGCCACGGCTCCGGTTCCGGTGGCGGTTCCGGTGGCTCAGGCTCCGGCGGGGGCGGGGCGCTGTCCACCCTGGACGTGTGGGACCAGCATCTGGCCCGGGCCGGCGCGGAGCTCCTGGCCCAGCGGATGGCGCTGGTGGCCGCGCTGGGCCCGCTGACGGACAAGGCGTACGAGCGGCTGGCGCCCGGCGGGGGCCCGGTGGTGCTGGAGTACCGCTCGCCGGTGGCGGCCGGCAGCCGGGAGGAACTGCACCAGCGGCTGCTGGCGGAGCTGGCCGCCGCGCGCCGCCAGGAGATCGAGCGGGGCGTGACGCTGGTGGGTCCGCACCGGGACGATCTGGTGCTGCGGCTGGGGGAGTTGCCCGCGAAGGGGTACGCGAGCCACGGCGAGTCCTGGTCGTACGCCCTGGCGCTGCGGCTGGCCTCGTACGACCTGCTGCGGAGCGAGGGCAACGAGCCGGTGCTGGTGCTCGACGACGTCTTCGCCGAGCTGGACGTGCGGCGGCGGGAGCGGCTGGCCGAGCTGGTGGCACCCGGTGAGCAGGTGCTGGTGACGGCGGCGGTCGAGGAGGACGTGCCGAAGGCGCTGGCGGGGACGCGGTACACGGTCGGCGGCGGGGAGGTGACCCGGCTGTGAGCGGGGGGCGGAACGCGAAGCCGGGCGCCGGGCCGGACAGGGAACGGGACCTCGGCGGCGTCCCCGGGCCGGCCCCGGGAGAGGGCGCGGGGGAGGGCGCCGAGGTGCGGATCCCGGCTCCTTCGGCGGAACCGACGGGGGTGGACCTGGCGCGGGTGGCGCTGCGGGCGGCCCGGGAGCAGGCGCGGGCCCGCGGTGCGCTGACGCGGCAGAAGCGCCGTTCCCGGACCACGGGGACGCTGTCGGGCGCGCGGCGGGACGGCCGTGATCCGCTGCCGCTGGGTGCGGCGATCGAGCGGCTGAAGACCGAGCGCGGCTGGGAGATGCCGATGGCGGTGGGCGGCGTGATGGGCCGCTGGCCGGAGTTGGTGGGTCCGGACCTGGCGCGGCACTGCGTACCGGGGTCGTACGACGAGCAGGAGCGGGTGCTGTCGGTGCGGTGCGACTCCACCGCGTGGGCGACGCAGGTACGGCTGCTGGCGCCGCAGCTGGTGGCGCGGCTGAACGCGGACCTGGGGCAGGGGACGGTGAAGGTGATCAGGGTCCGCGGGCCGGAGGCGCCGGACACCCGGCACGGCCGGCTGCGCGCCCCGGGGAGCCGGGGCCCGGGGGACACCTACGGGTGACGTCCCGGGCCTCGCGGCCCGGCTCCCGGCACCGCCCCGGGCCCCGCCGAGAGCACTGCCGGAAGCCCCGCCGGAAGCCCGGGGCGAAGGGCCCGGGGAAGGCCCGGGGAGGCGATGTGGACCTTCTCATTCCGTATGAGCGCTCACAGTGATGAGGCCTTGACATCCCGAAGCGCTGAGTGCCCTTGTGAGCGCCCTGAGGGCCCGGGCCGCATATGGGGAGTCGGATGAGGCCGGTTCAGGGCGGCACATGCGGTCTCAGGTACCGGCAAACCCCCATCGTTGTCAGTGATGCCGGTAGACTGGAGCCACATCCGCCTCACTGCGGAAAAAGTCGAACGACGCAGCCGCTCCTGCCCGCCCGGACGGGGTTCTCCATCCGATCGCAGGGGAAGGCTTGTGCTGTGCCAGAAAGGGCGCTTCGTGGCCGATTCCGGCAACTCCAACGAAACCTTCCCTGCCACCGGCGGGGAGTCCCCCGAGCCGTCCGCGACCCCGCCCGCTCCGGGTGCCGGCGTCGGCGAGCCGTCGTACGACGCCAGTGCGATCACGGTCCTGGAGGGACTGGACGCGGTCCGCAAGCGGCCCGGCATGTACATCGGCTCCACCGGTGAGCGCGGCCTCCACCACCTCGTGCAGGAAGTGGTGGACAACTCCGTCGACGAGGCGCTGGCCGGCCACGCGGACACCATCGACGTGACGCTGCTGGCCGACGGCGGTGTCCGGGTCGTCGACAACGGCCGCGGCATCCCGGTCGGCATCGTGCCCTCGGAGGGCAGGCCCGCGGTCGAGGTCGTGCTGACGGTGCTGCACGCGGGCGGCAAGTTCGGCGGGGGCGGCTACGCCGTCTCCGGCGGTCTGCACGGTGTGGGCGTCTCGGTGGTCAACGCGCTGTCGACCAAGGTCTCGGTCGAGGTCAAGCGGGACGGCTACCGCTGGACGCAGGAGTACAAGATGGGTGCGCCCACCGCGCCCCTCCAGCGCAACGAGGCCACCGACGAGACCGGTACGACGGTCACCTTCTGGGCCGACGGCGACATCTTCGACACGACCGACTACTCCTTCGAGACGCTCTCGCGCCGCTTCCAGGAGATGGCGTTCCTCAACCGCGGTCTGACGATCACTCTGACCGACGAGCGGGAGGCGGCCAAGCAGACGGCGGGCGCCGACACCACGGACACGGCGGAGGACGACAAGCCGCGTTTCGTGCGCTACCACTACGAGGGCGGCATCTCGGACTTCGTCCGCCACCTCAACTCCCGCAAGGGCGAGCCCGTCCACCCCTCGGTGATCGACATCGAGGCGGAGGACAAGGAGCGGAAGATCTCGGTGGAGATCGCGATGCAGTGGAACACCCAGTACACCGAGGGTGTCTACAGCTTCGCCAACACCATCCACACCCACGAGGGCGGCACCCACGAGGAGGGTTTCCGGGCGGCGCTGACCGGTCTGGTCAACCGCTACGCCCGGGACAAGAAGCTGCTGCGGGAGAAGGACGACAACCTCACGGGCGAGGACATCCGCGAGGGCCTGACGGCGATCATCTCGGTGAAGCTGGGCGAGCCGCAGTTCGAGGGCCAGACGAAGACGAAGCTGGGCAACACCGAGGCGAAGACCTTCGTCCAGAAGATCGTGCACGAGCACCTCGGCGACTGGCTGGACCGCAACCCCAACGAGGCCGCCGACATCATCCGCAAGGGCATCCAGGCGGCCACCGCGCGCGTGGCGGCCCGCAAGGCGCGGGACCTGACCCGGCGCAAGGGTCTGCTGGAGACGGCCTCGCTGCCGGGCAAGCTGAGCGACTGCCAGTCCAACGACCCGGTCAAGTGCGAGATCTTCATCGTCGAGGGCGACTCCGCGGGCGGCAGCGCCAAGTCCGGCCGCAACCCGCAGTACCAGGCCATCCTGCCGATCCGCGGCAAGATCCTGAACGTGGAGAAGGCACGGATCGACAAGGTCCTGCAGAACCAGGAGGTCCAGGCGCTGATCTCGGCGTTCGGCACCGGGATCCACGAGGACTTCGACATCGCCAGGCTCCGCTATCACAAGATCATCCTGATGGCGGACGCCGACGTCGACGGCCAGCACATCAACACCCTGCTGCTGACGCTGCTGTTCCGCTTCATGCGGCCGCTGGTGGAGGCCGGTCACGTCTTCCTGTCCCAGCCGCCGCTCTACAAGATCAAGTGGTCGCGGGACGAGTTCGAGTACGCGTACTCCGACCGGGAGCGCGACAGCCTGATCCGGCTCGGCCGCGAGCAGGGCAAGCGGATCAGGGACGACTCGGTGCAGCGCTTCAAGGGTCTGGGCGAGATGAACGCCGAGGAGCTGCGCATCACCACCATGGACCCGGCCCACCGGGTGCTGCGCCAGGTGACGCTGGACGACGCGGCCGCCGCCGACGACCTGTTCTCGATCCTGATGGGCGAGGACGTCGAGGCGCGGCGCTCCTTCATCCAGCGCAACGCCAAGGACGTCCGCTTCCTCGACATCTGACCGGAGTCGGCCGTACGCCGCACGCCGCACGACGACGACCACAAGGACTGACCACACCCATGGCCGACGAGATTTCCCCCACCCCCATCGAGGGGGGCGCCCCCGGGCCCCTCTCCCCCGCCCCGGGCATCCCCGTGGTGGACGAGAGCGCCGGGAACCGCGTGGAACCGGTGAGCCTCGAGACCGAGATGCAGCGCTCGTACCTCGACTACGCGATGAGCGTGATCGTCTCGCGTGCGCTGCCCGACGTCCGCGACGGGCTCAAGCCGGTGCACCGCCGGGTGCTGTACGCGATGTACGACGGCGGCTACCGGCCCGAGAAGGGCTTCTACAAGTGCGCCCGCGTCGTCGGCGACGTGATGGGCACCTACCACCCGCACGGTGACACCTCCATCTACGACGCCCTGGTCCGCCTCGCCCAGCCGTGGTCGATGCGGATGCCGCTGGTGGACTCCAACGGGAACTTCGGCTCGCCGGGCAACGACCCGGCGGCGGCCATGCGGTACACCGAGTGCAAGATGGCGCCGCTGGCCATGGAGATGCTCCGGGACATCGACGAGGAGACCGTCGACTTCCAGGACAACTACGACGGCCGCAACCAGGAGCCGACGGTCCTGCCGTCGCGCATCCCCAACCTGCTGGTCAACGGCTCGGCGGGCATCGCGGTCGGTATGGCCACCAACATCCCGCCGCACAACCTGCGCGAGGTGGCCGCCGGCGCCCGCTGGTACCTGGAGCACCCGGAGGCGTCCAACGAGGAGCTGCTGGACGCGCTGCTGGAGCGGATCAAGGGCCCCGACTTCCCCTCCGGCGCGCTGGTGGTGGGCCGCAAGGGCATCGAGGAGGCGTACCGCACCGGCCGCGGCTCGATCACCATGCGCGCGGTGGTGGCGGTGGAGGAGATCCAGGGGCGGCAGTGCCTGGTCGTCACCGAGCTGCCGTACCAGGTGAACCCGGACAACCTGGCGCTGAAGATCGCCGAGCTGGTCAAGGACGGCCGGGTCGCCGGCATCGCGGACGTCCGCGACGAGACCTCCTCGCGCACCGGGCAGCGGCTGGTGATCGTCCTCAAGCGGGACGCGGTCGCCAAGGTCGTGCTCAACAACCTCTACAAGCACACCGATCTGCAGACCAACTTCGGCGCCAACATGCTGGCCCTGGTGGACGGGGTGCCCCGGACGCTGTCGCTGGACGCGTTCATCCGCAACTGGGTCACCCACCAGGTGGACGTCATCGTCCGCCGTACCCGCTACCGGCTGCGCAAGGCCGAGGAGCGCGCCCACATCCTGCGCGGCCTGCTCAAGGCACTGGACGCGATCGACGAGGTCATCGCGCTGATCCGGCGCAGCAACACCGTGGAGGTGGCGCGCGGCGGCCTGATGGAGCTGCTCGCCATCGACGAGATCCAGGCGAACGCGATCCTGGAGATGCAGCTGCGGCGGCTGGCGGCCCTGGAGCGGCAGAAGATCACCGCCGAGCACGACGAACTCCAGACGAAGATCGACGAGTACAACGCGATCCTGGCCTCGCCCGAGCGGCAGCGGCAGATCATCGACGAGGAGCTGGCCGCGATCGTCGACAAGTACGGCGACGACCGGCGCAGCAAACTGGTGCCCTTCGACGGCGACATGTCCATCGAGGACCTCATCGCCGAGGAGGACATCGTCGTCACCATCACACGCGGCGGCTACGTCAAGCGCACGAAGACCGACGACTACCGCTCCCAGAAGCGCGGCGGCAAGGGCGTGCGCGGCACGAAGCTCAAGGAAGACGACATCGTCGACCACTTCTTCGTCACCACCACGCACAACTGGCTGCTGTTCTTCACCAACAAGGGCCGGGTGTACCGGGCCAAGGCGTACGAGCTGCCGGACGCCGGCCGGGACGCGCGCGGCCAGCACGTGGCGAACCTGCTGGCCTTCCAGCCGGACGAGAAGATCGCCCGGATCCTGGCCGTCCGGGACTACGCGGCCGCACCGTACCTGGTACTGGCCACCAAGTCGGGCCTGGTGAAGAAGACCCCGCTGAAGGACTACGACTCGCCGCGCTCCGGCGGTGTCATCGCCGTCAACCTCCGCGAGCTGGAGGGCGGCGGCGAGGACGAGCTGATCGGTGCCGAGCTGGTCTCGCCGGACGACGACCTGCTGCTGATCAGCCGCAAGGCGCAGTCGATCCGGTTCACCGCCACCGACGACTCGCTGCGTCCGATGGGCCGCGCCACCTCGGGTGTGAAGGGCATGAGCTTCCGGGAGGGAGACGAACTGCTCTCGATGAACGTCGTACGGGCCGGTACGTTCGTTTTCACCGCCACCGATGGTGGGTACGCGAAGCGCACGGCCGTGGACGAGTACCGTGTGCAGGGCCGTGGCGGTCTGGGCATCAAGGCGGCCAAGATCGTGGAGGATCGCGGTTCGCTGGTGGGGGCCCTGGTGGTGGAGGAGACCGACGAGATCCTCGCCATCACCCTCGGCGGCGGCGTGATCCGCACCCGGGTCGACGAGGTCAGGGAGACGGGCCGTGACACGATGGGCGTCCAACTGATCAACCTCGGCAAGCGCGACGCCGTGGTCGGCATCGCGCGCAACGCCGAGGCCGGCCGGGAGGCCGAGGAGGTCGAGGCCGAGGGCGACGGCACCGAGACGGCCCCGGACGCGTCTTTCCCGGAGGCGGCCGTCTCCGCGGCCGCCGAGACGGCTTCGGACGACGAGGAGTAGACAGATCGTGAGTGGAACCGCGGGCGCCGCCAGAGGCGACAAAGACGATGGCGGCGCCCGTGGGCCTGCCGCTGACGACACTCGCCGCAAGGGCGAGTCCCACAGTGGGGGAACAACCGTGACCAGTGCCCACCCGCAGCCGCAGCCGCAACCGCCGGCCCAGCCCCAGGCCGGTGCGCCGCAGCCGCACCAGCCGCCGCAGGCCTACCCGTCCCCGCCGGGCGGCACCCCGCCGCCGCACTCCGGCCGGCCGCACCAGCCGGGAGCGGACCAGCAGGCGGTCCCGCAGCCCGGCCACCAGCAGCAGGACATGGACGTCATACGCAGGTCGCGTACGGGCGCCCGTACGGTGCCCAGGACCCGCAAGGCGCGGCTGCGGGTGGCCAAGACCGACCCGTGGTCGGTGATGAAGGTCAGCTTCCTGCTGTCGATCGCGCTGGGCGTCTGCACGATCGCCGCGGTGGCGGTGCTGTGGATGGTGATGGACGCCATGGGCGTGTTCGCCGCGGTCGGCGGGACGGTCAGCGAGGCGACCTCCACGGACGACGGCGGCGGCTTCGACCTGGAGGGCTTCCTGTCCCTGTCGCGGGTGCTGGCGTTCACCTCGATAGTCGCGGTGATCGACGTGGTGCTGATGACGGCCCTGGCCACGCTGGGGGCGTTCATCTACAACCTCTCGGCCGGAATCGTCGGCGGTGTCGAGGTGACGCTCGCGGAGGACGAGTGACGGTCAGGTGTCCCCGGAACGCTCCCGGCGGCCTTCCCGGCACCGGGCGGCATGCCGGGATACGGATTTGGGACGGCGACTGAAGTGCGCTAATCTTTCCGTGCGGCACGGGGCTATAGCTCAGACGGTTAGAGCGCTTCCCTGATAAGGAAGAGGCCACAGGTTCAAGTCCTGTTAGCCCCACAGCGCGGAGCACGGAACCGCAGAAAGGAAGCCCGGAATCCCCCAGGGATTCCGGGCTTCCGGCGTCACCGGGGCGGTGGAGCGGCCGCCCCGGGTCGATCACCGGACGGCCGGTGCCGCCCGGGTATCATCGGCGCCAGTAGGTCCCAACGTCTATGAAGGACGAGGTAGCGCGGTGAAGAAGCTTCTCCTGATCGCACTGGCCGCCGTGGGCGGGCTCCTCGTGTACCGCCAGATCCAGGCGGACCGCGCCGAGCAGGATCTGTGGACGGAGGCGACCGACTCCGTGTCCGCGGGTTCCGGCGTCTGAGAGCGGAACTCCAGTACTTTCGGTGTACTTTCGGTACGAAGCCCCGGCCGTCGGCCGGGGCTTCGCCGTTGCCACCGGTGGACACCGGCCCGGAGGGCCCGCGTCCGGAGAACCCGCCGCGCCCTCCCGCCGCGCCCCTCTTGAGGTGCGGGCCGGTGCGTTCATACGGTGCTTGCCCGGTGCTTGCCCGGTGCTTGCCCGGTGCTTGTCCGGTGCCTGTCCGTTGTCTGTCGGGGGCGCCCGGATCCGTGCGCCAGGAGTGGCGGGCGGTGCGAGGGTGCCTGTGGCGCCGCACGGTGCCCGTGATGCAGCACGGCGCCGTACCGCGGCGGGGGTGCGGCGGTGCAGGATGGTCCGGCGTACGGCCGCCGCCGGCGCGGGGGACGGGCCGCCGGGCACCCGGGGGCGGGGCAGCGGCACGACCGAGACGACGAGGAGTGGCGCGTGGGGATGGGGCGCACGGGGCGCACGGCGCTGAGAGGGCTGGCCGCCGTGGCGGCACTGTGCGCGGTCGCCGCACTGCCGGGAGCGGTGGCGGCGGGCCCGGACGAGCCGCCCGGCTACCGGACGGCCCCGGACGCCGAGCCCGTCCGGGGCGCGACGAGCGGCGCGGAGGCCCCGGAACTCGCACCGGGCATCTACACCGACCGCATCGGCCCGGGCGAGGAGCGGCTCTACGCGGTCGAGCTGGACGCCGCCTCGACCGCCTACCTCTCCGCGATGGCCGCCCCCGGACCCGGTACCGCCGTGGCCGTCCGCGGCGACGGCCTGGCGCTGCGGCTGACCACCGCCGAGGGCAAGGAGTGCGACACCGCCAGGGTGACCTTCGCCGGGAACGGGACGGCCTACCCCATCGGCGACCACACGACCCGCCGCACGGGCGGGAGGGTGGACGCCCGGTGCCGGAAGGCCGGGCGGTACCTGTTCTCGGTCGGCCGCGTGGGCGGGGAGGCCGGCGGTGAGTGGCCGGTCGAGATCCGCCACATGTCCGAGCCCGGCCTGACGGGCGCGGCTCCGCAGCCGCCCGCCGGGGACGCCGGAGGCACCGAGCCGCCCGAACCGTCCGCGCCGCCCGGCGGTGAGGTGCGGCAGGCCGACGGCGGCAGCGGCCCCAACGACGCCGCCGCGATCCGCACCGGGGCGTGGCGGGACCGGCTGCGACCGGGCGAGACCCGTTTCTACCGGGTGCCGCTGGAGTGGGGGCAGCGGCTGTCCGCCGCGGCCGAACTGCCCGCGGCACGGGGGACGTACGCGTTCGTCCCGGGCGCGCTCGGCCTGCAGTTGTACAACCCGGCGAGGGGCTCCGTCGTCGGCGGGAACTTCAAGCCCTACGACGGCGGGCTGACCACGGCCTCGCTGGGCACTCCCCCGGTGGACTACGGCAACCGCTACGGCACCGGTGCCGACGAGGCGAGCGTGCCGGGCTGGTACTACCTGGAGCTGACCCTCCACCGGGACCTGGAGCGGTTCTTCCCCGACGGCGCCGACGTCACCCTGCGGGTGAACGTCGAGGGTGAGGCCGCCGAGGGACCCGAGTACGACGGCGACCTCCGGGCCGCGGGCTTCGGCACCGCCGAGGACGGGCAGGCGCCGCTGGGGCGGGGGAGACCGGAGCAGGGGAGGCCCGCGGCCGACGCGCGGCGTGACGGACACATGCTGATCCTCGCCTGGGCCGGGATCGGGACCGGCAGCGCGCTGCTCCTCGGCCTCGGACTGTGGACGGCCGTCGCCCGCCGCGGCGGGACGGGAACGACCGGTGGCGGGAGGCACGCGGCCCCCTCCCGGTGAGGCCGCTCCCGGGCGGGCTCCGCCCGGGAGGGAGCACGTCAGGTCTGCGTCAGGTCTGCGTCAGGTCTGCGTCAGGTCTGGGACAGCGCCCAGAGACCGACGGCGAGGCAGAGCAGGGCGAGCACCAGGACCGGGACCGCCACCCTGGGCGGCGGGCCGGGACGCCGTGCGCGGGCGGGTGGAGCCGGGTCCTGTGGTGCCGGTGGTGCCGGTGGTACGTGGTGGGACGCCTCGGAGGCCGGAGCGGGCCGGTAGCCCTCGGTGTAGGGCCCCGTCGGGGGTGTCCCGGTGTGGGGCCGGGCCCCGGTGTGGGGGTGCGCCGGGTACGGATACCCGTACGCCGGTGGCTGTGGCTGTGGTTGCGGCTGCGGAGGGGAGTACGGCTGCGGAGGCCGGTCGGGGGCGGCCGGAGCCGTCGGCGGAGTGGCCGGCCACTGCGGGTCCGGCGGCCGTACGGACTGCCCGGTGGACGGCTCCGGCCGCCGGGGCAGCGGCACTCCCCCCGTCGGGGGCGCCAGATGGAAGCTGCCGGTGTCCGAGGGCGAGAGCGGTGCGTGCCCGCCCGCCGCCGCGCCCCGGCCGTCCACCGGTCCCACCGGTCCCTCCGGCCCGAATCCCGGCGGCAGCGGCCCGATGTGGTCGAAGACCTCCACCGCCTCGTGCTCCGCCCCGGTCTCCTCCGGAAGCAGTTCCACGGCGGCCGCCAGCGCCCTGCGCACCCCCGTCGCCGTCCGGAAGCGGCTGTCCGGATCGGGGTTCAGCAGGTTGCCGAGCACCTCCCACAGCGGCTCCGGTACGCCCTCGGGCGCCGGCGGCGTCCCGTCCAGGTACGCCTCCACCAGCCCTTCGGAGTCCGGTTTCCGGCCGGTGAGCAGGTACACCGCCACCAGACCGGCCGCGTACAGGTCGGCCGGGAAGTCCGGTTCGGCGCCCAGTAGCTGTTCGGGTGCGAAGTAACCCGGGGTGCCGACGACGTAGTCCGCCTCGGTCAGCCGTGGTTCGCCCTTGCGCATCGCGACCCCGAAGTCCGACAGCCGCAGATGGGGCCGGCGGGTGCCGGTCGCGTCCAGCAGGATGTTGGCGGGTTTGACGTCGCGGTGCACCACGTCCTCGGCGTGTACCGCCGCCAGCCCGGACAGCAACTGGTCGAGCAGGACGCACACATAGCCGGGCGGCAGCGGACCGTAGTCACCGATGAGATGGGCGAGTGAGCCGCCGCGGACCAGGTCCATGGTGAACAGGACCTTGTCGTCGTCGGCGGCCCAGCTCGTCGGGGCCAGGACGTGGGGGTGGTCGATGCGCAGTGCCTGTTCGCGGACGAACCGCAGCAGGGTGTGCGCGTCGCGCTGCTGGAGGACCTTCGCGGCCACGTAGCGCCTGCGCCGGTGGTCCCAGGTGCGCCAGACCGCGCCCACCCCGCCGCGTCCGATCGGGTCGACCAGCTCGTACCGGCCGCCGAAGATCTCACCCATCGCGCCGCGCCCGCTCCCGTCCCCGCGTCCCCGTGTCCGCCCTGTCCCTCACGCGCCCGTTCCGGTCAGGCCTGGTGAGCCTCGTAGTGCCGGACCGCGTCGGAGGTCTTCCCGGCCCCGTACACCCGCAGGAACTCGGCCAGTTCCGGGTGGCTGGGCGCCAGGGTGCCCGCCGCGTCGATGATGTCGGCCGCGTCCGCGACCGAGCGCAGCAGGGCCTGGATCTCGCGCACCACCCGCTTGACGGTCGTCGCCTGGCCGCTGGAGGAGGTGCCGTGGTTGGTGGTGTTCAGCACGTTCCCCCCGGCGGTGCGGCGGATCTCCTCCATCCGCCGGGTGGCCTCGGCGGCGGTGACGGTGCCCCTGCTGACCTCGCCGGCCAGTTCCTGCAGGGCCTGCACCCGCTGGACGACGGCGGGGTTGCCGATCTTCG
This sequence comes from Streptomyces carminius, assembly GCF_002794255.1. Classification (GTDB taxonomy): domain Bacteria; phylum Actinomycetota; class Actinomycetes; order Streptomycetales; family Streptomycetaceae; genus Streptomyces; species Streptomyces carminius. The sequence continues at coordinate 32,712 of NZ_PGGW01000009.1, read as the reverse complement.
CGCGCTGACCGCTCATCAGCTGGGAGAGCATGGGCGCGGACAGACCGAGGACAGTCGCCAGTCTCGCCTGGTTGAGGCCCAGATCGTCGATGAGCCGCCGGAAGAGGGTGCCCAGGGGCTCGCCGTACCACTGACTCTGCAGTTCCCTTGCCCTCGCGGTCGCCTCCTGCTGTGTTGCGTCCATTGCTCTCTCCATGTCTCCCCGTGTCCGCTTCGCTGGAGCGAACTTGCGGAGCATCCTACGGAGACGGCGGACAGGGGGCGATACCCGGTCGGAAGCAACCCGGGACATTGGGTACTCTGGTCGTCGGCGGGGCTTTAGCTCAGTTGGTAGAGCGCTGTCTTTGCATGGCAGATGTCAGGGGTTCGACTCCCCTAAGCTCCACGCCGCACAGGCCCGGTGCCGGCGGACCTCCTGGGTCCGCGGCACCGGGCCTGTTCCTGTTTCCTCCCCGCCGCGCCGACACGTGCCGATGCACGCCGGTGAGGAGGGAAGTGAAGGTCGCGAGGGCGCGGAGGACGGGCGCCGGGCGCCGTCAGCGTTCCTCGTCCGAACGGGACTCCGACCGTGACTCCGACCGCGGAGCGGCCTCGGACGAGACGCCCTGGGTGTCGGTCTCGGCGGACTCCGGCCCGGCCTTCGCGGAGGCCGGGGAGGAACCGTTCGTGGCGGCCTCGGAGACGGTGGCGCCGCTGCCGACCTCGGTGGCGTCCGGGGGCTCGACCAGCCAGTCGGGGTTGGACTGCCGCTCCCACCACTTGAAGACGGCCGTCGCGCCGCCGGCCAGCAGGCCGAACACCAGCATGCCCTTGACGGCCCGGCCGGTACGGGCCCGGCGGGCCTTGCGCCGTGCGAGGCGTCGGATGTCGTCCGCGGTCAGTTCGCCGCGCAGGGCGGCGACGGCGGCGGCGGACCGGGCCAGCGCGGCCTCCCGGGCCGGACCGGCCGCGGCGCGGGCCGCCTCGACCCGGGGACCGGCGAACTCGTTCGCCGTCCGGGCCGCCTCACGGGTGCGCTGGGCCGCCCGGACGGCTGCCGTGTCGACCGCCGGGGGGATCACCTCGCGCACCTGCTCCAGCCGCGGCGCGACGTGCGAGACGTACTGCCCCCGCACGGTGGACCGGGCCTGGTCGGCCGCGAGGGCCACCTTCGGCGCCACCACCTCCGCGGCGTGGCGCACGCTGTCCCTCGCGTTGTCTGTGGCGCTGCGCACGCTTTTCATGCGGGTCACGGGATCTCCTCCTCGTCGGTGGTGTGTTTCTTCCGCCTTCCACTCATGGTCGAGATCATGCCTGTCCGGCGGTGTCGGGGCATGCTCCCGCGGGCATCCGGGCTACGGGGAGCGTGTCGGCGGACCGCGGCGCGCTCCGGTGGGAGGCGCCGTGGCGCGGAGTGCGCCCCGGACGGTGCCGCGCACCGGGTGCCGGACACCGCGGCTGTGCGAGGATCGGGGGGTCCGAACAGACAGATGGAAGGTAGATCGTGGCCGAGCAGCTCCACGCCACCCTGAGGACCAACCACGGCGACATCGTCATCCGGCTCTTCCCGGACCACGCGCCGAAGACGGTCAAGAACTTCGTCGAGCTCGCCGAGGGCAAGCGGGAGTGGACCCACCCCGCCACCGGCAAGAAGTCGACCGACAGGCTGTACGACGGCACGGTCTTCCACCGGGTGATCAGCGGCTTCATGATCCAGGGCGGCGACCCCCTGGGGAACGGCACCGGCGGCCCGGGCTACGAGTTCGCCGACGAGTTCCACCCGGACCTGGCGTTCAACCGGCCGTACCTGCTGGCGATGGCCAACGCCGGCCCGGGCACCAACGGGTCGCAGTTCTTCATCACCGTCTCCCCGACCGCCTGGCTGACCGGCAAGCACACCATCTTCGGCGAGGTCGCCGACCCGGCGAGCCAGAAGGTCGTGGACGCCGTCGCGGCGGTCCGGACCAATCAGCGCACCGACCGTCCGCTGGAGGACGTCGTGATCGAGTCGGTCGTCGTCGAGCGCCGCTGATCCGCCGGTCCGCCGGTCCGCCGGTTCCGCGGCGCCCGGAGCGCGGACCGCCGGATCACGGGACCGGGGAACCCACCGTCCCGCCTGGCCGTAGGACAGGTGGGACGGTGTCCGCCACGCGTGGACCGCACCGGCGGTCCACGCGGTACGCCGGGTCGTCCGGCAGCAGGATCCGAGGGGCGTTGAGGGGTGGCGATGGAGGACGAGCAGGGCCGGCGGCCCGCGCCGGCGTGCTGCTACCGGCATCCGGACCGGGAGACGGGCATCTCCTGCGTCCGCTGTGACCGGCCGATCTGCCCCGACTGCATGATCCCGGCGTCCGTGGGCTTCCAGTGTCCCGAATGCGTCCGCGGCGGCTCCGGCAAGGACGGCCCCGGCGGGGGCGGCGCACCGGGTGCCGTGCGACCGCGCACCCTGGCGGGCGGCGCCGTCGTCGCCGACACCCGGCTGGTCACCAAGGTGCTCCTCGGGCTCAACCTGGTGATGTTCCTCGCGGTGCTCACGTCCGGCGACCGGCTGGTCGAGGCGCTGTCGATGGTGGGCTACGCCTACGACCCGGAGATCTCCCAGTGGGTCGGGGTGGCGGCCGGCGAGTGGTACCGGATGCTGAGTTCCGCCTTCCTCCATCAGGAGGTCTGGCACATCGGCTTCAACATGCTGGCGCTGTGGTGGCTCGGTCCGCAGCTGGAGGCCGCGCTGGGCCGCTGGCGGTATCTGGCCCTGTACCTGCTGTCCGCGCTGGGCGGCAGCGCGCTGACGTACCTGGTCGCCGCGCAGAACCAGGGGTCGCTGGGCGCCTCGGGGGCGATCTACGGGCTGTTCGGGGCGACGGCCGTACTGGCCCGGCGCATGAACTACGACATGCGCCCGATCCTGGTGCTGCTGGCGATCAACCTGTTCATCACCTTCAGGCTCCCCAACATCTCCTGGGAGGCCCACATCGGCGGACTGGTCACGGGCGTGGTCATCGCCTACGCGCTGGTCCACGCCCCCCGCGCACGGCGGGCGGCGGTGCAGTACGGGACCCTCGCGGCCATGCTGCTGGTGATCCTCGTCATCTGCGCGGTCCGTACCGCCGAACTCCTCGGCTGATCCACTGGCCGCGGAACCGGCCGTGGCACCGGCCGTGGCACCGGCCGCGGAGACGGTCGGAGACAGTCACAGAGACAGCCGCAGAGCTGTGGCCATAGGTTATCCACAGCAGGTGACGGATCTTGTGCATGGCGTCGGCGGGGAGGCGGACGGTTGTGCGAAAACCGCGTTTTCCCTGTCCAGCGGGGGCGAAGAGGTTCGCCTACCGCGAGTCACCAGTCATAACGACAGATGGACCGATGAAGTTATCCACAGACCTTCTGAGGTTTTCCCAGGGCTGTGGAAGACCTGTGGATAACTCGGCCGACCGGTTACTTCCACTGGGTGGAGACGACGAACCCCGCCGCGATGAAGCCGAAGCCCACCACGATGTTCCAGTTGCCCAGGGACTCGACCGGCAGGTCGCCCGTCGTCACGTAGAAGACGACGATCCAGGCGAGGCCGACCAGGAACAGCGCCAGCATCAGCGGGGCGACCCAGTTCCGCCCCGAGCCGAACTTGATGTCCGTGGTCTGCTTCTTCGCCGGCGGCGTGAACTGGTCCTTCTTGCGGATCCGTGACTTCGGCACGAGGGACTCTCCTGTCGATGCGCTGCGTGACCGCGCTGGCCCGCCTGTGAGGTCCTCCCCGGCGGCTCCGGGCGGAGGCCCGGGAAGGAGACGCTGCTTGGTTCCGCTAGCGTAGTACCTCGACGCGCCGGAGGGAGACGTGGGTAAGGTGAGAATTTCCCGTTTCCGGCCCGTGCGGCTCGCCACCGGGGGCATCTTCGCCCTGGCGGGGTTCCTCTTCTGGGTGAGCTTCAATACCGCCCAGGGCGCCGATCTGCGCAGCGACGACTCGATGCTGCGGCTGTCCGACCTCATCCAGGAGCGCAGCCACGGCAACCAGGAACTGGAGTCCTCCGTGAGCCGGCTCCGCGGCGAGGTCGAGGATCTCGCCCGGCGCGACAGCGGCGACACCGAGGCCGAGAAGCGCGCCTTCGAGGAACTGGCGAGGACGGCGGGCACCCGGCCGCTGACCGGCTCCGGCCTCACCGTCACCCTCGACGACGCCCCGCCGGACGCCACCGCCAGGATGCCCGGCCTGCCCGAGCCGCAGCCCAACGACCTGGTCGTCCACCAGCAGGACCTCCAGGCCGTCGTCAACGCCCTGTGGGCGGGCGGCGCCCGGGGGATAAAGGTCATGGACCAGCGGCTGATCTCCACCAGCGCGGTGCGCTGCGTCGGCAACACCCTGATCCTCCAGGGCCGGCTGTACTCCCCGCCCTACACGATCACCGCCGTCGGCGACACCGGTGAGCTGCGCGAGGCGCTGGACGCGGCGCCCGCCGTGCGGAACTACCGCGAGTACGTCGACGCCTACGGCCTCGGCTGGTCGGTGGACGAGCGCGACAGGGTGACCCTGCCCGGCTACACCGGCTCGGTGGACCTGCGCCACTCCGGGCCGGTGGAGGACTGAGCGGGACGGCCCGGCGCTCCCCGGCTGCCTCCCGCCCGGTCCCCGTGTGGTCTCCGAACGATCTCCGAATGATCTCCGCCCGGTCTCCGAGTGGTCTCGGACGCATTGGGCCGCTTGGGGCCCCCGGCGGGCCCGCGTACCCGTACCCTGGGGTCCGCAGGAACAGAAGGGACGGCAACACGGCATGTACGGCTGGATCTGGCGGCACCTGCCGGGCAACACGCTGGTACGCGCGCTGCTCTCACTCATGCTGGTGCTCGCGGTTGTCTACACGCTCTTCGAGTACGTCTTCCCCTGGGCCGAGCCGCTCCTGCCGTTCGGCGACGTGACGGTCGACGAGGGGCGGGCGGGACAGCCGGAGCAGACGGGACAGGACCGATGAGCGCACGCATCCTCGTCGTCGACAACTACGACAGCTTCGTCTTCAACCTCGTCCAGTACCTCTACCAGCTCGGCGCCGAGTGCGAGATGGTCCGCAACGACGAGATCCGCCCCGAGCACGTGCCGGGAGCCTCCGGGACGGAGCGGGGAGGGTTCGACGGGGTGCTGCTCTCCCCCGGCCCCGGTACGCCCGAGGAGGCCGGGGTCTGCGTCGACATGGTCCGGCACTGTGCCTCGACCGGACTGCCGGTCTTCGGGGTCTGCCTGGGGATGCAGTCGATGGCCGTCGCCTACGGCGGGGTGGTGGGCCGGGCGCCGGAACTACTGCACGGCAAGACCTCGACCGTCCACCACGAGGGCACGGGCGTCTTCGCCGGGCTGCCCTCCCCCTTCACCGCGACCCGCTACCACTCGCTCGCCGTCGAGCCCGGCACGGTGCCCGCGGAGCTGGAGGTCACCGCGTGGACGGAGACGGATGTCGTGATGGGGCTGCGCCACCGTGAACTGCCGGTGGAGGGCGTGCAGTTCCACCCCGAGTCGGTACTCACCGAGTGGGGCCACCGGATGCTCGCCAACTGGCTCGTCCGGTGCGGCGACGCCGAAGCCGTGGCGCGCTCCAGTGGGTTGGCCCCGGTGGTCGGGGCGTGACGGCGCTGCGTCCGGAGGGCACCCACGGGGAGCGCCCGCCCACCGGGCGCCACCGTGCCGCCGCGGACCCGTACGCCGGGCGGGACGTGTTCGAGGCCGCGGTGGGACGGCTCGCCGACCCGCTGAGCGACCCCCTGCCGGACTCCCCGGCCGATTCCCCGGCCCTCCTCCCGGACGACCCGCCGCCCGTACCGCCGAGCGGTCCGCCGGCCGGGCTGACGACCGGCCTGGCCGCCGGGCCCGTGGCGGGGTCGGGGGGACGGCGGAGGGCGGCTGGCATGCCGCGGCCACCCCGGGCACCCCAGGCACCCCAGGCACCCCAGGCACCCCAGGGTCGGCACGGACGGCCGCGCACGGCCCCCGCCGCACCGGCCCCGGGCGCCGGCGTCCCCGGCGGTGCACTGGACGACGAGACGGTGGCCCTGCGCCAGGTGACGCTGCCGGCGGATCCGCCGCCGGCCGGCCCGCCCGCCGAGCCGCCGTCGGACGAGACGATGACGCTGCGGCAGGTGCGGGACGTCCCCCCGGTGCGCCCCGGCCCGGCCGCCGACGGCGCGCCGTCCGCCGCCGAGCCCACTGCCGAGCCCACTGCCGAGCCCACCGCCGAGCCCGCCGTCGCACCGTCGGACGGCGGCCGCGCCGCGCGGCGCCGGGCCCAGCGGGCGCGGCAGGAGAGCCCGATGGTGGTGGCCAGCCGGGTCCTCGGCGAGCTGTTCATCACCCTCGGCGTGGTGATGCTGCTGTTCGTGTCGTACCAGTTGTGGTGGACGAACGTGATAGCCGACCGCCAGGCGGGCAGCGAGACGAAGAAGCTCGAACAGCAGTGGCAGGACGGGGAGAAGAGCGACGAACGCGACCCCGGCGCCTTCTCCGCGGGCCAGGGCTTCGCGATCATGCACATTCCCAAGCTGGACGTGAAGGTGCCCATCGCCGAGGGCACCGAGGAGGACGGTGTCCTGGACCGCGGCATGGTCGGCCACTACTCCGACGAGCCGCTGAAGACCGCGATGCCCTGGGACGAGCAGGGCAACTTCGCGGTGGCCGGGCACCGCAACACCCACGGCGAGCCGTTCCGCTACATCAACAAGCTCGACAAGGGCGACCCGATCGTGGTGGAGACCCAGGACACCTACTACATCTACGAGATGGCCAGTCGGCTGGACTCGACCCCGCCGTCGAACGTCGGTGTCATCGGCCCGGTCCCGCCCGGGTCGGGCTTCACCGAGCCGGGCCGGTACATCACCCTGACCACCTGCACCCCCGAGTTCACCTCGAAGTACCGGATGATCGTCTGGGGCAGAATGGTCGAGGAACGTCCCCGGAGCGAGGGAAAGCCGGACGCGCTCGTCCGATAGCCTGCGCTCCGTGGCCAGTTGAGGAGAGCGGGCGGTGCGTCGGATGTCGGTGGTCGACCAGGGAGATGACGCGCGGACGGCTTCGGCCCCCGGGCCCGGACACCGGCGCGGCCGCCGCGGCCGGATCGCCGCGGTCGTCAGCGTACTGGGCGAGCTGCTGATCACCACCGGTGTGCTGCTGGGCCTCTTCGTCGTCTACTCGCTGTGGTGGACGAACGTGCTCGCCAACCGCGAGGCCGAGCGCGACAGCGCCGAGGTGCGGGAGAACTGGGCGCAGGACGGCCCGGGCGGCGCGGCGGAGGACCGGACGTACGACGCCGGGGAGGGCGTCGGCTTCCTGCACGTCCCGTCGATGGGCGGGGAGGTGCTGATCAAGAAGGGCACCGACACCGACGAGCTGAACAAGGGCGTCGCGGGCTACTACACCGAGCCGGTGAAGGCCGTGCCGCCCTGGAAGGGCGAGGGCAACTTCTCGCTGGCCGCGCACCGCGACGGGCACGGCGCCAAGTTCCACGACATCCACCGGATGGAGAAGGGCGATCCGGTCGTCGTGGAGACCGAGGACACCTGGTACGTCTACAAGGTCTACGAGATCCTGCCGAAGACCTCCAAGTACAACGTCGAGGTGCTGGCCGGCGTCCCGGAGGTCTCGGGCCGGGACGAGCCGGGCCGGTACATCACCCTGACCACCTGCACCCCCATCCTCACCTCCGACTACCGCTACATCGTCTGGGGCGAACTGGTGCGCACCGAGAAGGTGGACGCCGAGCGCACCCCGCCCGCGGAGATCCGCTAGCGCCGCGCCGGCGGGGCCGTACCGCCGCCCGCCGCGTCCGCCGGCGGCACGCCCCCCGTACACGCCGAGAGGGCCCGACCGGCCGGTGCCGGTCGGGCCCTCTCGGCGCGGGCTCCCCGCGGACGGAGAACGCACCGGGCAGGAACGGGACGTCAGTCGAAGTCGAAGAACCCGCCCGGTTCGCCGTTCCCCCCGTTGCCGCCCGGACCGCCGTTGCCGCCCGGACCGCCGGCGGAGAAGGTGAACACGGTGACCGTGTCGCCCTTCTTGCCCTGGGTGCCCGCTCCCGGGTCGGTCCTGAGGACCCTGGCGTTCTCGTCCTGGGGCCCCTGCACCTGGACCTGGAAGCCGGCGCCCTGCAGCGCCTGCTGGGCCTCCCCGAGCCGCTGCCCCTGGACGTTCGGCACGGTGGCCGGCTCCGCCTCGGGCTGCTCGGGCGCCTTGGCGACGGTCAGGGTGATCGTCGAGTTGGGCGCGGCCTTGGTGTTGGGCGTGATGCTCTGCGAGATGACCGTGTCCGGCTCCCTGGAGGTGTCCTCCTGGTCGGTCCGGACGACGGTGAAGCCCAGCTCCTCCAGTTGGTTCTTGGCCGCCTCGAAGTTCTGGTCGACCACGTTCGGCACGGTCGGCCGCTCGTCCTCCTCGGCGACGGTCAGGGTGATCTCGGTGCCGGGCTTGGCCTTGCCGCCGCCCGCCGGGTCCTGCTCGATGACCGTGCCGGCCGGCTGCTCGGAGACTTCCGTCTCGCGCTTGACCTCGAAGTTCGCGTTCTCCAGCTCCTGCCGGGCCTCGTCGAACTCCTCACCGACCACATCGGGGACCTCGACCTCGGCGGGGCCCTTGGACATGATCAGCGTGATCGTGCTGCCCTCCGGGACCTCCTCGCCCTCCGCCGGGTCGGTCTTGCAGACCGTGCCCTTCTCCTGTGCGCAGAACTCCTCCGGTCCCTTGCTGACCTTGAGCCTGGCGTTGGCGGCCGTCTGCTCGGCCTCGCTGAAGGTGCGTCCGGCCAGGTTGGGCACGGTCGGGTCGCTGTCGCTGGGACTGAAGATCACCTTGCCGATGAAGACGGCGCCGACCAGCACCAGGATGCCGCCGAGCACCAGCAGGACGGTGGACAGGTGGTTCTTCTGGCTCTGGCGCCGCCGGTCGGGCCGCTCGTCGTAGCCGTAGCCGCCGTCGTCCTCGCGCATCGGCGGCAGCATGGACGTCCGGTCGGACGGCGGGGCCGCCGCGCGCAGGGCGGTGGTGGGCTGGTCGTCGGGGTGGTAGCCGCCGTTGTACGCCGCCGCACCGCCCATGCCCATCGCCGCCGCGGCGCCCACCGGCTGGCCGTCGAGGGCCGCCTCGATGTCGGCGCGCATCTCGTCGGCGGACTGGTAGCGGTAGTCCGGGTCCTTCTCCAGCGCCTTGAGGACGATGGCGTCCATCTCGGGCGTGATCTCGGGATCGTAGATGCTCGGCGGCTGCGGTTCCTCCCGTACGTGCTGGTAGGCGACCGCGACGGGGGAGTCGCCCACGAAGGGCGGCCGCACGGTCAGCAGCTCGTACAGCAGGCAGCCGGTGGAGTACAGGTCGGAGCGGGCGTCCACCGTCTCGCCCTTGGCCTGCTCCGGGGAGAGGTACTGGGCGGTGCCGATGACGGCCGCGGTCTGGGTCATGGTCATGCCGGAGTCGCCCATGGCGCGGGCGATGCCGAAGTCCATCACCTTGACCTGGCCGGTGCGCGTCAGCATGACGTTCGCCGGCTTGATGTCGCGGTGGACGATGCCGTTGCGGTGCGAGTACTCCAGGGCCTGGAGGATGCCCACGCACATCTCCAGGGTGCGCTCGGGCAGCAGCTTGCGCCCGGAGTGCAGCAGCTCGCGCAGGGTCGAGCCGTCGACGTACTCCATGACGATGTACGGGATGGAGATCCCGTCGACGTAGTCCTCGCCGGTGTCGTAGACGGCGACGATCGCCGGGTGGTTGAGCGAGGCGGCGGACTGGGCCTCGCGGCGGAAGCGGGCCTGGAACGTGGGGTCCCGGGCGAGGTCCACCCGGAGCGTCTTCACCGCGACGGTGCGTCCCAGCCGGGTGTCGTGGGCGAGGTAGACCTCGGCCATGCCACCCCGGCCGAGCACCGAGCCCAGCTCGTACCGGCCGCCGAGGCGACGCGGCTCTTCCATAGTCCAGCCCTCTCCGTTCGTCCCGGCCGTCTTCCTCGCGGCCCGGCGGTGCTGCTCGCCATACGGTACCCGGACCGTGCGGGAGGCCGGGACGTGACTGCGGATGCGACCGGCGTCCGCCGGTCACCTCCCCCCTTCGAGCGCGGCCTCCATCATGGCCTTCGCCACCGGGGCGGCCAGCCTGCTGCCCGCGATGTCGTCGCGGAGGACGTCGGCGCTCTCGACGACGACCGCGACCGCGACCGGCGAGGAGCCGTCGTCGGCCTTGGCGTAGGAGATGAACCAGGCGTACGGGTTCTTCTCGTTGTTCTCGCCGTGCTGCGCGGTGCCGGTCTTGCCGCCGACGGTGACGCCGTCGATCTGCGCGGTGGTTCCGGTGCCCTTCTCGACGACCGTCTCCATCATCTCCTGGAGCTTCTGGGCGTTCTCCGCGGAGACCGCCTCGCCCAGTTCCTTGGGCTTGCGCTCCTCGACGACGTTGAGGCCCGGCGCGACGAGCCGGTCCATCATGTACGGCTCCATCAGCTTGCCGTCGTTGGCGACGGCGGCGGCGACCATGGCCATCTGGAGCGGGGTGGCGCGGTTGGAGGCCTGGCCGATGCCGGCCATGGCGTTCTGCGGCCGGTTGTCCTCGGGGTAGACCGACTCCGCGGCGCGGACCGGGACGAAGTGCTCCTCGTTGTAGCCGAACTTCTCGGAGTACTCGATCATCTCCTCGTTGCCGACCTCGTCGCTGATCTTGGCGAAGACGGTGTTGCAGGACCACTGCAGGGCCACCCGCAGCGAGGCGTCCTCACAGGGGTGGTTGCCGTCGTTGGGCAGGTCGGTGGTGGACTGCGGCAGCCGGTACGGGTCCGGGCTGTCGGTCTTCTCGTCGATGTCGTCGTACAGGCCGCTCTCCAGGGCCGCGGCGGCCGTGACGACCTTGTACGTCGAGCCGGGCGGGTAGGTCTGCCGCAGCGCCCGGTTGAGCATCGGCTCGTCCTCGTTGTTCTCCTTCTGCAGGGCCCCCCAGGCCTTCTCGTCCTTGGCGGAGTTCCCGGCGAAGGCGGACGGGTCGTAGGAGGGCTTGCTGATCAGGCCGAGGATGGCGCCGGTCTCCGGGTCGATCGCCACGGCCGCGCCCTTCTTGTCGCCCATGGCCTCGAAGCCGGCCTTCTGGACCTCGGCGTTCAGCGTCGTGACGACGTTGCCGCCCTTCTGGTCCTCGCCGGTGAGCATGTCGATGGTGCGGTTGAAGAACAGCCGGTCGTCGTCGCCGGTGAGGATGCCGTCGTAGATGTGTTCCAGCTGGGTGGCGCCGTACGCCTGGGAGGCGTAGCCGGTGACCGGCGCCCACATCTCGCCGTTCTTGTAGGTCCGCTTGTACTTGAAGTCGGTGCCCTCGGTCTCGGTGGAGCCGGTGATGGCCTTGCCGTCGACGATGATGTTGCCGCGCGGCTGGCCGTAGCGCTCGATGGCCACCCGGCGGTTCTTCGGGTCGTTCTTCAGCTCCTCGCCCTGGGCGAACTGGACCCAGTTGCCCCGGACCATCAGGGCGACCATCAGCAGTCCGCAGAAGATGGCGATACGGCGCAGGGGCTTGTTCATGATCGGACCACCTGGGTCATCTCGGCATCGGGGGAGGGCGCGGGGGCGGGTGCGGGCCGCCGGGCGGTGTCGCTGATCTTCAGCAGGATCGCGACGAGTGCCCAGTTGGCGATGACGGACGAACCGCCCTGCGCGATGAAGGGCATGGTCATACCGGTCAGCGGGATGAGGGCCATGACACCGCCCGCCACCACGAAGACCTGGATGGCGAAGGCCGCCGACAGGCCGACGGCCAGCAGCTTGCCGAACGGGTCGCGGGCGGCCAGCGCGGTGCGGATGCCCCGCTCGACGAGCAGGCCGTACAGCAGGATGATCGCCATGACCCCGGTCAGGCCCAGCTCCTCGCCGACGGTGGCGAAGATGTAGTCGCTCTTGGCGGCGAAGCCGATCAGGTCGGAGTGGCCCTGGCCCAGCCCGGCCCCGAGCATGCCGCCGGAGCCGAAGGCCCACAGGGCGGCCGCGGGCTGGTTGACGTTGCCGGTCTCGCGGACGACGTGGAAGGGGTCCAGCCAGTCCTGGACCCGGCTCTGCACGTGCGGCTCGAAGCTGGCCACGGCCACCGCGCCCACGGCGGCCAGGGTGAGGCCGAACAGGATCCAGCTGGTCCGCTCGGTGGCCACGTACAGCATGACGACGAAGAGGCCGAAGAACAGCAGCGAGGTGCCCAGGTCGGTCTCGAAGACGAGGATGAGGACGCTCAGGCCCCAGATCGCCAGGATCGGTCCGAGGTCGCGGCCGCGCGGCAGGTACACGCCCATGAAGCGGCGGCTGGCCAGGGCCAGGGCGTCCCTCTTGACCATCAGGTAGCCGGCGAAGAACACCGCGATGATGATCTTCGCGAACTCGCCGGGCTGGAGGGACATGCCGCCGATGCTGATCCAGATCTTGGCGCCGTTCCTGGCCGGGAAGAACATCGGCAGGATCAGCAGGACCAGCGCGACGACCATGGAGATGTAGGTGTAGCGCTGCAGGATGCGGTGGTCCTTGAGGAAGATCAGCACCCCCAGGAAGAGCGCTATCCCCAGCGCGGACCACATCAGCTGGTTGGGCGCGGCGGCCCCCTCGCCGCGCAGGGCGAGTCTCTCGGACTGGTCGAGCCGCCAGATGAGGACCAGGCCCAGTCCGTTGAGGAGGGTCGCGATGGGCAGCATCAGCGGGTCGGCGTACGGCGCGAACCTGCGCACCACCAGGTGGGCGACGGCCGCGAGCAGCCCGATGCCGAGACCGTAGCCGAGCATCCCGGCGGGCATCTCGCCGTCGATGGCCAGGCCCACGTTGGCGTAGGCGAACACCGGGATGAGCACGGCGAAGACGAGCATCACCAGCTCGGTGTTGCGGCGGCTGGGCAGCCCTCCGGGGGAGATGGTCGTGTTGCTGCCGGTGGTGTGACTGGTGCTCATGGAGTGCGGCCCCCTATGGCGTGGTGCACTGCTTGGCGAGCTTCTGCTGTTCCTCCGGAAGGCTGGGGCCGGGAGTCGGAGCGGTGGAGCTCTGGGTGCTGTCGCTGGCGTGGATGACATGACCGGTGCGGCCGGTACGGGCGGTGCCGCCGGCCGGGGTGCCGGGGGACCCGGCGGCGGGGGACTCGACGGCGGAGGGCTGAACGGCGGCGGAGGACGGGGAGTTCCCGGCCTCCTCGCCCGCTCCGGCGCCGCCCTCCCGGACGGAGCCGTCCCGCCCGGTGTCCCCCGGTGCGGCGTCCTGGGACTCCTCGGCGCGTTCCCGCTCCTGCCGCTGCCGGGCGACGAGCTCGCAGACCTCGGCCTGCTCCGCCAGCCTCGCCAGCCGGGCCTCGGCCTGTTCGAGGCTGTCCATGGAGATCCCGGTCCGCACCTCGTTGCGCTGGTAGGCCGGGAGGTACCTGAGCTCGACCGGGGAACGCTCCTCGACCTCGCTCAGCTCGATCCAGCCGAGCTTCTGGCTGATGCCGCGGTAGATCGCGACCCGGTCGCCCTCGGCCCCGACGTAGTACTGCGTCTGGACCCAGCGCCAGCCGCCGTACAGGCCGCCGCCGATCAGGCCGAGCACCAGCACGAGGTACAGGGACCGTCTGAACCATCTCCAGCCCCCGCGGGGCTTGCTGAGGTCGCCCCCGGCGTACGCGTCGAAGGACCCCTCCTGCGGCGTGTTCCCGTGGCCACCGCTGCCGGGCGGGCCGAACCCCCCGGCGGAGCCCTCGGGCGACTGCTGCTGGGGCACTTGTCCGTGGTCGCCCCGGCCGCCGCGGCCGAGTTCGGCCGCGCGGGCGGCCGGGGTCTGGAGGGTGCCGGGGTCGCCGAGCTGGTGCTGGTTCTCGGCGACGGCGCCCACGATGACCGGGGTGTCGTTGAGCTGCCCGGCGAGGGTGTCGCCGCCCTCGACGTCGAGGACGTCGGCGACGATGCAGGTGATGTTGTCCGGCCCGCCGCCGCGCAGGGCGAGCTGGATCAGCTCCTGCACCGTCTCCTGCGGCCCCTGGTAGCCGGCGAGGGTCTCCTCCATCGTCTGGTGGCTGACGACACCGGACAGGCCGTCGGAGCACAGCAGGTAGCGGTCCCCGGCCCGCACCTCGCGGATGGACAGGTCGGGCTCGACGCGGTCGCCGCTGCCCAGCGCGCGCATCAGCAGGGAGCGCTGCGGGTGGGTGGTGGCCTCCTCCTCGGTGATCCGGCCCTCGTCCACCAGGCGCTGCACCCAGGTGTGGTCCTGGGTGATCTGGCTGAGCCGGCCGTCGCGCAGCAGGTACGCGCGGGAGTCGCCGACGTGCACCAGACCGAGCCGCCGGCCGGTCCACAGCAGGGCGGTGAGGGTGGTGCCCATGCCCTCGAGCTGGGAGTCCTCCTCGACCATGACGCGCAACTGCTCGTTGGCGCGCTGCACGGCGGTGCCCAGCGAGGTGAGGAGGTCGGAGCCGGGGACGTCGTCGTCGAGCTGGACGAGGATGGAGATCACCTCGGAGCTGGCGACCTCGCCGGCGGCCTGGCCGCCCATGCCGTCGGCGACGGCCAGCAGCCGGGGACCGGCGTAACCGGAGTCCTCGTTGCCCTCGCGGATCATGCCTTTGTGCGATCCGGCGGCGAAGCGCAGTGCCAGACTCATGCGCACCTCGCCCGTCGGCTCCGGGTACATCCGCACGGTGCCCACCCTCCGGTCGTCATGGTCGCGTTCACTACTTCCGCAGCTCGATGACCGTCTTGCCGATGCGGATCGGCGCGCCGGGCGGGATCGGCGTCGGTGTGGTCAGCCGGGTCCGGTCGAGGTACGTGCCGTTGGTGGAGCCGAGGTCCTCGACGATCCACTGGCCGTCGCGGTCCGGGTAGATCCGGGCGTGGCGGCTGGAGGCGTAGTCGTCGTCCAGCACGATCGTCGAGTCGTGGGCCCGGCCGAGGGTGATGGTCTGCCCCTGCAGGGCCACGGTGGTGCCGGTGAGCGAGCCCTCGGACACCACGAGTTTGGTCGGGGCGCCCCGGCGCCGGCCGCCGCCGCGGGCGGCCGGCTGCGGCGCCTGGCGCGGCTGGGGCGGGCGCTGGGCCTCGTTGCGCCGGGCCGCGCGCTGGGTCACCCGGGTACCGAAGAGGTCGCTCCTGATGACCTGCACGGTCACGATGACGAACAGCCACAGTACGGCGAGAAAACCCAGCCGCATGACCGTCAGGGTCAGCTCTGACATTGCCCCCGCTTCACCCTTCGGCTTGCCGGTAAATGATCGTGGTGCTGCCCACGACGATGCGTGAGCCGTCGCGGAGCGTAGCGCGCGTGGTGTGCTGTCCGTCCACCACGATGCCGTTGGTGGAGCCCAGATCCTGGACCGTGGGCGGGTTTCCGGGCCGGATCTCGCAGTGCCGCCGGGAGACGCCCGGGTCGTCGATCCGCACGTCGGTCTCGGTGGAGCGGCCCAGCACCATGGTGGGACGGGAGATCTGGTGGCGGGTGCCGTTGATCTCGATCCACTGGCGGGCGCGGCCGGCCGGCGGCGGAGCGGCACCGGCCGGGGCGCCGGGCGCCCCCGGGGGCGGCGCGGGCGGCATGGGGGGCACACCGCCGGGACGCTGGGGCGGATATCCGTAGCCGCCGGGGGCAGCGCCGGGGGAGCCGCCGTACGGGGGCTGCTGGGCCGGCGGCTGGTGCTGGGGCTGGTGCTGGGACTGGGAGGTACTGGCGGCCAGGGTGCGGCTGCGGACCCGGTACAGGCCGGTGTCGAGGTCACCCGCCTGCTCCAGATGGACCTTGACCGACCCCATGAAGGTGTAGCGCTGCTGTTTGGCGTACTCGCGCACCATGCCGGCCAGCTCGTCGCCGAGCTGGCCGGAGTAGGGGCTGAGGCGCTCGAAGTCCGGGGTGCTGAGCTCGACGATGAAGTCGTTGGGCACGACGGTGCGCTCACGGTTCCAGATGGTCGCGTTGTTGTCGCACTCCCGCTGGAGGGCGCCCGCGATCTCCACGGGCTGCACCTCGGACTTGAACACCTTGGCGAAGGTGCCGTTGACGAGACCCTCGAGACGCTGCTCGAAGCGCTTCATTACTCCCACGGTGCACCTCCTTCCCCGATGCCCTCGGCTCTAGCGTGCTGGGCGCACACGGCGTGTCGCCTCCGATACTGCTTACTGATCGTATCCACGCGCGAGGAAAACGGCTGGTTCCCCACCTGGGTCCGACGCGTGTGGTGTCACCCCTCACACGGATCGTAGAGGTGCCTGGGGACCAGTGTCCCAAACCGCGGGGGGTCGATACGGGTGTGAGACCACCCCGGGCAGCGTGCTAATCTTCAGATGTCGCCAGGCGCTCCCGGCGGCCCGGACGGAAGCCGTCCGGGGAGTGTGGGAGAATCGAAGCGGCAACACCCATGCGCGGGTGGCGGAATAGGCAGACGCGCTGGATTCAGGTTCCAGTGCCCGAAAGGGCGTGGGGGTTCAACTCCCCCCTCGCGCACAGAGGGAACGCCGGGCGGGTCTCTCGCGGTGATGAAGATCACTGCGAGAGACCCGCCCGGCTTTGTGCTGTCCGTCCGGTCCACCCGGTCCACCCGGTCCGCGCGGGGCGCGGGTTCACCTGTGGGGGGCGGCGCGGATGTGACGCGGTCGCCACGCGGGGGCCTGACGCGCACAGCGGTAGGCGGGTACCTTCCTGTGGTGATCCGCCGGCCGCTGCCGGGCGCGGGGACAGTACACAGGGGGTGGGTGCCGTGGCCGAGCGGCTGCCGAGGGTGCCGGGCTTCGCGGACCGGTGGAGCGAGGTGTCGCCCAAGGCGGCGGGCCGGGCCCGGCGGGAGGCGGTGCCCAGGCGGGCGCACGCGGACTTCGCCGAGGCGCCGGACCGGCCGGACGCGGTGGCCGCCGTCGAGGAGTCCAACCGGGGCCGGATCGGCGAGCTGGTCCCGATCCGGGTCGGGCGGATGGCCGCCACCCCCTTCGCCTTCCTGCGCGGCTCGGCCGGGCTGATGGCGTACGACCTGGCGCACGGCACGCCCGCCACCGGGATCGGCGCGCAGCTCTGCGGGGACGCGCACGCCGCGAACTTCGGCCTCTACGGCGACGCCCGCGGCGGGCTGATCATCGACCTCAACGACTTCGACGAGACCGCGCACGGCCCCTGGGAGTGGGACCTCAAACGGCTGGCGGCCTCCCTGGTACTGGCCGGCCGCCTGACCGGGGCGGCCGAGGACGTCTGCCGGGCGGCGGCGTACGACGCGGCCGGGGCGTACCGGCGCACCGTGCGGCTGCTGGCGGGGATGTCCGCGGCGGACGCCTGGAACGCCGTCGCCGACGAGGAGCTCGTCTCGCACGCCGACGCCCACGACCTGCTGGGCACCCTGCGGCGGGTCTCCGACAAGGCGCGGCGCAACACCAGCGCCCGCTTCGCGGCCAGGTCCACCCGGGAGACCGGGGACGGCGGCCGGGCCTTCGTGGACGCCCCGCCGGTGCTGCGCCGGGCGACCGACGCGGAGGCGGCGGCCGTGGCCGCCTCGCTGGCCCAGTACCTGGACACCCTGCCCGAGGACCGCCGTCCGCTGCTGGCCCGGTACGCGATCCACGACGTGGCGTTCCGCGTCGTGGGCACCGGCAGTGTGGGCACCCGCTCGTACGTGGTGCTGCTCCTGGACCACCGGGGCAAGCCCCTGGTCCTCCAGGTGAAGGAGGCCCGGCCCTCGGTGCTGCGCCCGCACGCGGCTGCGGCCGGGTTCGCCGAGCCGGAACCGGCGCACGAGGGGCGCCGGGTGGTGCTGGGGCAGCTGCGGATGCAGGTGGTCTCCGACACCCTGCTGGGCTGGACGACCGTCGAGGGGCGGCCCTACCAGGTGCGGCAGTTCCGCAACCGCAAGGGCAGCGTGGACCCGGCGGCGCTGGCCCCCGACGAACTCGACGACTACGGGCGGATGACCGGCGCCCTGCTGGCCCGCGCGCACGCGCACAGCGCCGATCCGCGCGTCCTGGCGGGCTACTGCGGCAAGTCGGAGGAGCTGGAGGAGGCGGTGGCCGCCTTCGCCGTGGCGTACGCGGACCGTACCGAGAAGGACCACGCGGAGCTGGTGGCCGCGGTGCGCGCCGGGCGGCTGGCGGCCGAGCACGGCGTGTGAGGCGCGGGGCCGGGCGCCGTGGCCGGGTGCGGAGCCGGGGGTGACGGCACCGGGTTCCGGCGCCGTAGGGTGGCGGGGTGAAGCGCGCCTTCCGGATGCCTCCCGCAGCGGGCGTCCGCGGGGCGCCCGCCGTACCGGAGCCCCGGCCGGGGCGCGGTGGACCGGCGCGTACGCGTCAACCAGAGGCCGCGAGGAAGCCCGTGAAACCGGAAGCCCAGCAGACCCAGGATGCCCAGGACGAGGGTGTCGAACGTCTTGAGCGCGCCGTCCGCTCGGCCGAGACCGCGCTGATCGAGTTCGAGATCGCCGTGGAGACCTTCCGGGTGGAGGTGGAGAACTTCTCCCGGCTGCACGAGCAGCGGCTCGGCCCGCTGTACGGCCGGATCGAGGAACTGGACGTCCTGATCGCGGAGGCGGAGGCCGCGCGCACCGGCGACCCCGAGGACGCGCGCCGGGCGCGGGAGGCGCGGGCCGCCCTCCTGCCGATGCCCGCCGTGGAGGAGCTGTACCAGGGCTGGATGGACTCCGGCGGGCTGCCCCCGGAGGCCACCGCCATGCTCACCGGGCAGCGGGTGCGGCCGCCGGAGCGGGTGCGGCCCAGCGAGCGGGTCCGGCGCCTGTACCGCGACCTGGTCCGCACCGCGCACCCCGACCTGACGCGGGACGAGGCCGAGCGCGAGCGGCGCGAGGAGTTCCTGGTCCGGGTCAACCGCGCGTACGCCGACGGGGACGAGAAGCTGCTCGAAGAGCTGGCCGCGGAGTGGGCCGCGGGCCCGCCCGACCCGGCGGAGCGGGCGGTGCTGCGCGGCGAGGAGCTGTACGCGCGGCTGGAGTGGCTGGCGCGCCGCAAGGAGCTGCTGGCCCGCCACGCCGCGGAGCTGGAGGAGAGCGCGATAGGCAACATGCTCAGGCTGGCCCACGACGACCCGGACGGGCTGCTGGCGGAGATCGCCGAGGGGCTGCGTGCGAGGATCGCCGAGCGGGAGGCCCGGCTCGCGGAGCTGACCGGACAGCCGGACGGGGCAGGCGAGGCAGACGGGCCGGACGGAAGCGACGCCGGGGAGCGGACGGCGGGAAGCGGCGAGCGCGAGTGAACGTGAGTGAACGCGAGTGAACGCGAACGAAGGGGTGTGACCCGATGCCGTACGGCCGGATTCCGGAGGTGGACGTCGCGGCGGTGCCGTCCGACGGGCTGCTGCTCGACGTCCGGGAGGACGACGAGTGGGCGGCCGGGCACGCGGAGGGCGCCGTACACGTCCCGATGAGCGCCTTCGTGGCGCGGTTCGGCGAGGTGGCGGAGCTGGCCGCGGACCGGAAGGTGTACGTGGTCTGCCGGGTCGGTGGCCGGTCCGCGCAGGTCACCCAGTACCTGCTGGGGCAGGGGATCGACGCGGTGAACGTCGACGGCGGCATGCTGGCCTGGGCGGCGGCCGGACGGCCGCTGGTGACCGACGGGCGGGAACCGGCCCAGGTGGTGTGACGCCCCCGGCGCGGCGTGCGGTGCGCGCCGGGCCGCCGCCCGGCTGTGGCGGGCCCGACCGGCCCCGGGGCCCGGAGGGCCCGGGTTCTCGGGTGTTCGCCAGGCCCGCGGTCCGCCCTGGTCCGCGCCGTCCCGGGCTTTCCACGGCGGCCGCGGAGTGCCCGCCGGGTGTGTCCCCGTCCCGCTCGCCGGGACGTGCAGGCCGTGCGCGGGGCCGGCCCGTGCGGACACCGGGGCGTCCGGTGTCCGCCGGGGGCGCGGCCGCCGTCGGCCGGGTGTGCCGAGCTTCCGCCCGGCTGTGGCGGGCCCCGGGAGGGCGTGGGCCCTCGGGCCGCTGCCGGGGCTGTGATCCGCCCTGGGCTTCCCGGGGTGGTCCGGTTGCCCGCCGGGACGGGCGGGCCGCTCGCGGACCGGCCCGCCCGGGGCCGGGCGTGGCTCCCGGCCTCGGCCGGGCGCGTGGCCGGCGTGGGCCGACAACGTCCGGCGACGGCCCGGACGCTCCTCAGGAGTCGAAGTCCACCTCGACGGCCCCGGTCACCGGGTGCGACTGGCAGGTCAGCACGTAACCGGCCGAGACCTCCCCCGCTTCCAGGGCGAAGTGGCGGTCCATCCGCACCTCACCGGAGACCAGCCTCGCCCGGCAGGTGCCGCACACCCCGCCCCGGCAGGCGTACGGGGCGTCGGGACGGTGGCGCAGCACGGTCTCCAGGAGCGTCTCGCCCGCCCCGGCGGTCCAGCTCCCCCGCCGGCCGCCGAGCACCGCGGTGAGCTCCGTGCCGCCGGGCGCGGGGGCGGGGGCGGGGGCGGGAACAGCCTGCCGGACGGCCGTGTCCGCGGCACCCGTGCCGTCCGTGCCGTCCGCCGGCTCGTCCACGTGGAAGATCTCCTGGTGGACCGCGGCGGCGGGCACCCCGAGCGCGGCCAGGGCGCGCTCGGCGGCGCGCACCAGCCCGTGCGGCCCGCACAGGAACCAGCCGCCCACGTCCGCCACCGGCAGCAGGGCGGGCAGCAGCGCCGTCAGCCGGCCGGTGTCGGGCCGCCCGGTGGGCGGGCCCGT
Source organism: Streptomyces carminius (assembly GCF_002794255.1). Classification (GTDB taxonomy): domain Bacteria; phylum Actinomycetota; class Actinomycetes; order Streptomycetales; family Streptomycetaceae; genus Streptomyces; species Streptomyces carminius. Next base: position 12,123 of record NZ_PGGW01000009.1, on the reverse strand, counting down.
CCGCCGCTCCTCGCGGGAGAGGAGGTGCACGAGCTGGAAGCGGTCCGGGTGGCGGTCCTTCAGCTCGGCGGCCTCGTCCAGGAACATCGCCGAGGCCGCCGTGCGGTCGCAGCGCACCAGGTGGAACCGGGCGTCCGGTCGCTCGGCGAGCAGGGTGGCGGCCATGGACAGCACCGGGGTGATCCCGCTGCCGCCGACGACCGCCGCGAAGCGTCCGGGGCGCGGGCGCAGGGTGAAGCGCCCGGTGGGCGGCGACACCTCCACGGTGTCCCCGGCGGCCAGCTCCTTGACCGCGTAGGCGGAGAACACGCCGCCCGCCACCAGCCGGACGCCGATCCGCAGCACCGGCGCGGCGGGCGGTGCCACGGCCGGGGCGCAGACCGAGTACGTACGGCGCACCTCCGTACCGCCCGTACCGCCCGTACCGCCCGTGCCGTCGGCGGCGGCGCGCCGCAGGGTGACGTGCTGGCCGGGCGTGTGGCGGAAGACCCCGTACAGCCCGGGCGGCACCTCGAAGGTCACGGCCACCGCGTCCTCCGCCACCGGTTCGACCGCGCGGACCCGGAGCGGATGGAACCTCACGTCAGCTCCTTGAAGTGGTCGAACGGCTCCCGGCAGGCGGCGCAGCGGCGCAGCGCCTTGCATGCGGTGGAGGAGAAGCGGCTGAGCAGGACGGTGTCGGTGGAGCCGCACTGCGGGCAGCGGACGGCCAGGTCCACCGCGACCGGGCCGCACACCGTGCCCGGCCGGGGCGGGGCGATCCCGGCGGCGGCCAGCTTGCGGCGGCCCTCGGCGGTGATCGCGTCCGTCGTCCAGGGCGGTGCCAGGACGGTGCGGACGGTCACCTCGGCCACCCCGTGCGCGCGCAGTGCCCGCTCGATGTCGGCCGCCATGGCCTCCATCGCCGGGCAGCCGGTGTAGGTGGGGGTCAGCTCGACCTCCACCCGGCCCTCCCCCGTCACCCGCAGCGCGCGCAGCACCCCCAGCTCGGCCAGCGACACCACCGGCAGCTCCGGGTCCGGGACGGCGCCCGCGACCTCGTACAGCCCGGTCTCCCGCTCCCTGGGGCCCGCCGGGGCGTGCCCGGTCACCAGGAGGCTCCCGGGTGGCTGCGGTGCAGATGCTGCATCTCGGCGAGCATCCGGCCGAACGGCTCGGTGTGCACGCCCTGACGCCCGGCGCCCGCGGCCCAGGGCAGGCTCTGCGGGCCTTCGGGCGGGGCGAGCCCGGCGCGCTCCAGCACGGCGGTGACGCGCCGCGTCCACTGGGCGCGCAGCGCGTCCCGGTCCACCGTCAGACCGGGCACCGGCTGGAACAGCTCGCCGGTGTACCGCCACAGGGTGTCCAGCGCGCGGCGCATCCGCGCGCGGCTGAGCTCGGTGCCGTCGCCCAGGCGCAGCGTCCAGTGCTCGGCGTGGTCGCGGTGGTAGGCGGTCTCCTTGACCGCCTTGGCGGCCAGCGCGCCCAGTCCGTCCGGGGCGCCGGAGCCGTCGGCCAGCCGCTCGTACAGCAGCTCCTGCCAGACGGAGAAGTAGAGCTGGCGGGCGATGGTGTGCGCGAAGTCGCCGTTCGGCTGCTCCACCAGCTGGACGTTGGTGAACTCCCGCTCCTCGCGCAGGTACGCCAGCTCGTCCTCGGTGCGCTCCCCGCCACCCGCCAGCGACAGCAGGACACGGGCCTGGCCGAGCAGGTCCAGCGCGATGTTGGCGAGGGCCACCTCCTCCTCCAGCGCGGGCGCGTGCCCGGTCCACTCGGCGAGCCGGTGGGAGAGGACCAGGGCGTCGTCGCCGAGGGCCAGCGCGGCGGTGCGGAGATCCGTCCGGGGCGCGCTCACAGGTGCTCCACCCCCTCCGGGACCGTGTAGAAGGTGGGATGGCGGTACGGCTTGTCGGCGGCGGGGGCGAAGAACGGGTCCTTCTCGTCGGGTGAGGAGGCGGTGACCGCCGCCGAGGGCACCACCCAGATCGAGACGCCCTCCGAGCGCCTGGTGTACAGGTCGCGCGCGTTGCGCAGGGCCAGCTCGGCGTCGGGGGCGTGCAGGCTGCCGGCGTGGGTGTGGGACAGGCCGCGCCGGTCGCGGACGAAGACCTCCCACAGGGGCCACTCGGCGCCGCCCGTACCGCCGCCGCCCGTACCGCCGGTGCTCATGCCGTCCCGCCTTCCGCCGTACGGTCGCCGCCGCGGCCGCCCGCGTGCCTGCGGGCGTACGCCGCCGCGGCCTCGCGCACCCAGGCGCCCTCCTCGTGGGCCCGGCGCCGCCGCTCCAGCCGCTGCTCGTTGCAGGGGCCCTCGCCGCGCAGCACCCGGTGGAACTCGTCCCAGTCGACCGGGCCGAAGTCGTGGTGCCCGCGCTCCTCGTTCCAGCGCAGCTCCGGGTCGGGCAGGGTCAGGCCGAGGGAGGCGGCCTGGGGGACGCAGATGTCCACGAAGCGCTGGCGCAGCTCGTCGTTGGAGTGCCGCTTGATCCTCCAGGCCATGGAGCGCGCGGAGTGCGCGGACTCGCCGTCGGGCGGCCCGAACATCATCAGCGACGGCCACCACCAGCGGTCCACGGCGTCCTGGGCCATGGCGTGCTGGGCCGGTGTGCCGCGGCTGAGTGCGAGCAGCAGCTCGTACCCCTGGCGCTGGTGGAAGGACTCCTCCTTGCAGATCCGGACCATGGCGCGGGCGTACGGCCCGTAGGAGCAGCGGCACAGCGGCACCTGGTTGGTGATCGCGGCGCCGTCCACCAGCCAGCCGATGGCGCCGACGTCGGCCCAGGTGAGGGTGGGGTAGTTGAAGATCGAGGAGTACTTCTGGCGGCCGGAGTGCAGTTTGTCGAGCAGCTCCTCGCGGCTGACGCCGAGGGTCTCGGCGGCGCCGTAGAGATACAGCCCGTGCCCGGCCTCGTCCTGCACCTTGGCCAGCAGGATCGCCTTGCGGCGCAGGGAGGGCGCCCGGGTGATCCAGTTGGCCTCCGGCTGCATGCCGATGATCTCGGAGTGGGCGTGCTGGGCGATCTGGCGGATCAGCGTGGCGCGGTAGGCGTCGGGCATCCAGTCGCGCGGCTCGATCCGCTCCTCGGCGGCGACGGCCGCCTCGAAGGCCCGCTCGTACGCCGCGCCGTCCCCGTCGTCCCTGCCGCCTCCGCCGCCCCGTTCCGTCTCCGGCAGCAGCGTCGTCATGTCCGGCTCCCTCGTTCCGCGTGCTCTCCGTGCCCTGGACGAGAACCTACCGACCGATCGTTCGGTTCAATGGTGGTCGAGTGGTCCCCAAGGTGTCAAGGCTGTGGCTAGTCTCGTAGGGCCGTCCACGGGGGTGCGGCCGGCCGGTGCTGGGGCGCGGGGGCCGCGAACGGACAGATCACACGCGGGGCGCCGGACACGCGAGCACACGAACACGCAGGCCTGCGCACACGCGGACATCGGATCGGGGAGGGCATGGAGCCAGCAGCACAGCCGCGCCGGGGGGACCGGGAGCGCCCGGACGGCCGGGAGGACGCGGAGAGCCGGGAGGACGTGTCCCGGCAGGGGGTGATGGCGCTGCCGCCCCCGGCCAGGATCGCCGTCGCGATTGCGCTGGGGGCCGTCGGCGTGTTCGTCGCCGTCCATCTGGCGATGGTCTTCCTGCACATCGCGCCGTCGAACACGCTCAGCAGGCAGCACGGCGAGGTGGTGGAGGAGTACGTCTACCCGGAGTTCGAGCAGAACTGGAAACTGTTCGCGCCCAACCCCCTCCAGCAGAACGTCGCCGTCCACGCGCGGGCCGAGGTGCGCAAGCCGGACGGCGCCACCGAGACGACCGGCTGGGTGGACCTGACGGCCATGGACGTCGAGGAGATCCGCGGCAACCTCTTCCCCAGCCACACCGCCCAGAACGAACTCCGCCGGGCCTGGGACTTCTTCACCGGCTCGCACGACGACCGGCACCAGCCCAACGGGGTGCGCGGCGAGCTCTCCGAGGAGTACCTGAAGCGGATCGTGATGCTGCGGTTCGGGCCGGAGCTCAACGGCGGCGAGATCACCCGCGTCCAGGTGCGGTCGGCGACGACTCCGGTTGCGTCACCGCCCTGGAGCGACGAGAGCACCAGCACCGAGACCACCTACCAGGAGCTGCCCTGGTGGTCGGTCGACCGCACGGACGTCCCGGAGGGCGAGTGATGAAGTCCGAAACCGACCGGGACCCGGCCGGCCCGTCGCCCGCCGAGCCGTCCGCCGAGCCGCCCACCGAGGCATCCCCTGGTCCGTCCCCCGAGCCGTCCGCCGCTCCGCTCCGGGCCGTGCTGCGGCGGTCCGCCGAGGCCGCCGACCGGGCGATGGTCGGCGGCATCGTGAAGATCACCGCCCGGCCGCTGGGCCCGTACCAGAGTGCGGTCGTCCGCATCGGGTTCGCCCTCGCCTGGCTGCTCTACCTGCTGTTCGAGTGGCCGAACCGGCACGAGCTGTACGGCCCGGACGGCCCGTGGAGCTGGGAGCTGGGCCGTCGGCTGATCGAGACCAACAACGCCTTCACGGCGCTGATGTGGTCCGACAGCACCGTCTGGTTCGAGATCGTCTACGCCGTCGCCGTGCTCTCCGGCGCCGCCCTGCTGGTCGGCTGGCGCACCCGGACCATGTCGGTCCTGTTCATGCTCGGGGTGCTGTCGCTGCAGAACCGCAGCGTCTTCATGGGGGACGGCGGTGACAACGTCATCCATCTGATGGCGATCTACCTGGTGTTCACCCGCTGCGGCCGGGTCTGGTCCCTCGACGCCCGCCGCCGCGCCCGGCGGCCGGAGGCGGGGCCGGACGGTCCGGGCGGCGACCCGGTCGGTGTGGCGCTGTGGTCGGTCCTGGGCGCCGTCCTGCTGGGGATCACCGTGCGCGGCGATCTCGACTGGTTCGGCGGGACCGGACCGGTGCCCTTCCTCGGCTGGGCGACCGTGCTGTGGGGGCTGTGGCTGGCGCACGCGCTGTGGTGGGCCGTGCGGCCCCGGCCCGCCGAGGCCGCCGCGGCCCCGTCCGAAGCGGCGGACACCGGACCGGCGGACACCGCCGGCCCGGCACCGGAGGGCGAGGACCGCCCGGGCGGCCGGGACCGCCGGACGGACGCCCGCCGCTTCCTGGACGTCCTCACCAACGTGGTCCACAACGCCGCCCTGCTGGTGATCATGGTCGAGGTCTGCTTCATCTACGCGACCGCGGGCTGGTACAAGATCCAGGGCTCGCGCTGGCAGGACGGCACCGCCCTCCACTACCCCCTGAACCTGGACTACTTCACCCCCTGGCCCGCCCTCTCCGAGGCCCTGGGCTCCAACGGGGTGCTGGTCATGCTGATCACCTACGGCACGGTGATCGTCCAGGTCGCCTTCCCCTTCACCCTCTTCAACCGCCGGGTGAAGAACGTGCTGCTCGCCGTGATGATGCTGGAACACGCCTCCATCGCCGTCGTCCTGGGGCTGCCGTTCTTCTCGCTCGCCATGATCGCCGCCGACGCCGTCTTCCTGCCGACGGCCTTCCTGGTGTGGCTGGGTGCCCGGACGGCGCGGAACACCGGACGGCTGCGGCGGTTCGCCCGCCGCGGGGAGCGGGACGGGGCGGCCGGGGAGCCCGCCGGACCGGACGGCGGCACCGGGTCCGGCGCGGACTCCCCGCGTACTCTCGTGGGGTGAACGAGGGCGAGACACGGGACCCGGGACCGGAACCGGAACCGGAACCGGAAGCGTTGCAGTACGACGAGGGCCACGGCCTTCAGGTGGGGGTCGGTCCCCACCCGGGGCCGTGGCCGGACGACGAGCGGTACGACCCGGAGCTGCTGGCGGGCGGCGACCGGCGCAACGTCGTCGACCGCTACCGCTACTGGCGGCGCGAGGCGATCGTCGCCGATCTCGACACCCGGCGGCACGACTTCCACGTCGCGGTCGAGAACTGGACCCACGACTTCAACATCGGCAGCGTCGTCCGCACCGCCAACGCCTTCCTCGCCGCGAAGGTCCACATCGTCGGCAGGCGCCGCTGGAACCGGCGCGGGGCGATGGTCACCGACCGCTACCAGCACATCGTCCACCACCCGGACGTGGCCGCCCTCGCCGACTGGGCCCGCGCCGAGGGACTGCCGATCGTCGGCATCGACAATCTCCCCGGCGCCGTCCCGCTGGAGACCACCGAACTGCCGCGCCGCTGTGTGCTGCTCTTCGGGCAGGAGGGGCCGGGGCTGACCGGGGATGCCTGGAAGCACGCCGAACGGGTGTGCTCCATCGCCCAGTTCGGCTCCACCCGCTCCATCAACGCGGGCGCGGCGGCGGCCATCGCCATGCACACCTGGATACGCGCGCACGCCGGGGTCTAGGTGTGCCGCCCCGGGACGTCGGTGACCGGCACACCGTGCTCGCCCCGGACCCGGGCCGGGAAACCGGCCACCAGGCGCCCAGTGGCCGGGACTTCACCACACCCCGCCGCAGCCCGCGCTCGCCCGCAGCGTCGGCGGCTGCCGTACCCCGCCCTGCACCGTCCTCTCGGCCTCGGTCGCCGGACACCCTGTCCGCGCCGTTCCGCCCCGTACGGCCCCGCGGCACGGCCCGCACCGCGCGAGAGCCCGGTACCCTGTGCCCGGCGATGCCCGCGTCACCTCTCCACCCGGCGTCCTCCACCTCGGGTGTGCCGCGGCGCGGCAGCCGCCACGAGGGCCGGCCCGGTGTCACAGGGACGGACGGCGCAGTGCTGTCTCCGCGGTCGGTGTGCCGTGGCCGGCTTCGCGCCACCAGTGTCCGGGGTACTCGGGGAGGGACGCACGGACCAAGGAGGCCGATGTGGCGGATGAGCGGTTCGGACTGGGGGAGATCCTCGCGGCAGCGGAGGACGCCGCGCCGGTGGAGTCCATCGATGTGATCGCGCGCAACCTGCGCGACCGGTTCGGCGCGGTCGCCGTGTCGTTCTTGTTCCTGGACCTGGTGGGGCGGGAACTGGTGCGGCTGACGGAGGAAGGCGAGCCCCACGGCGGGCGCGGCGCCGACCGGATCGGGTTGCGCGACAGCGTCCACGACGAGGTGCTGCGCACCCAGCGGCTCATCGTGACCCCGGACGGCAGAGGCGGGCAGCAGGTGATCGCCCCGGTGACGAACCGCGGTGACACCATCGGCGTGCTGGAACTGACCCTGCCCCACGCCGGCGAGGACGTGCTGGAGCAGGTCGGCCAGGCCGCGCACGCGCTGGCATACATCATCGTCACCGACCGGCGCTTCACCGATCTCTACCTCTGGGGTCAGCGCACCACCGCCGTGAGCCTGGCCGCCGAGATCCAGCACCAGCTGCTGCCCACGGCCTCCTGCTGCGAAGCCGCCCAGTTCACCCTCGCCGGCGCCCTGGCGCCCGCCGAGGACATCGGCGGTGACACCTTCGACTACGCCCTGGACCGCGAAACCCTCCACCTGTCCGTCACCGACGCCATGGGCCACAACGTCGACTCCGCCCTGCTGGCCACCCTCCTGGTCAACGCCTCCCGCGGCGCCCGCCGCGCCGGTTGCGACCTGGCAGAACAGGCCCGCCAGACCCACCAGGCGCTCCTCGACCACGGCCGGGGCACCCTGGCCACCGGCCAGTTGCTGCGCGTGAGCCTGGACGGGACCGGCGCCCAGTTGGTCAACGCCGGCCACCCCTGGCCGCTGCTCCTGCGCGACGGAGCCGTGCGGGAGGTGCCCCTGGACGTCAACCTGCCCTTCGGTGTCCCCGCACCCCGCCCCCACCGCGTCCAGGACCTCGATCTGCGCCCCGGCGACCGGCTCATGCTCTACACCGACGGCGTACAGGAACGTGCGGCCGGAACCGTCGACCTGTCGGCTCTCCTCTCCAAGACCCGTTACCAGCACCCCCGCGAAACCGTCCGCGCGCTGGTCGGTGCCGTGATGGACGCCTGCCACGGCCAACTCGCCGACGATGCCACCGTTCTGTGCCTGGACTGGCACGGTCCCGGCCCCGGCGGTCGGCACACGCAAGCCGGAGCCGACACCGGTGACCCTCTCGCCATGGACACCCGCAGGCCCGCCGCCGGTGACAGGTAGCAGGCTGATCCGGTGGAGACGACCATGCTTCGCCACCCAGGACACCGTCACCCGGCTGATCACCGCCGTCCGTGCGGTGAGCCACGAGGTCCGCGGCGCCGGTGTCCGGCGGCGGTCTGCGGCAACCGGGCCGAGGGCCCCGGCACCCCACCCGCGTCCGGACGCGGTGCGTCAGGCCGGCCGGCGCACCTCCACCGTCCGGAAGCGGTCCGCCACGAAGGCGGCGTCGCACAGTGCCGCGCTGGCCGCCGGATTGCCGCCGGAGCCGTGCAGGTCGGAGAACGCCGCGGTCTGGTTGACGTACACCCCGCCGGTGAGGTTCAGCGAGAGCTGGGCGCACTCCTCCAGACAGGCCTCCGTCACCAGGCGCTCCACCTGCGGCGAGGTGGTGTACGCGCCGACCGTCATCGCGCCCCGCTCCCGCACGGTGCGGCGCAGCAGCTCCACCGCGCGGGCGGTGGAGTCCACGGCCACCGCGAAGGACACCGGGCCGAAGCACTCCTCCAGCAGCACCGGCTCCGACTCCGGCCGGTCGCCGTCCAGCTTCACGACCAGCGGGGTGCGGACGGTGGCCTCGGGGAACTCCGGGTGCGCGACCGCGCGGGAGACCAGCGCGAGCTCCCCCGGCCCGTCCGGCCCGGCGGCCGCCTCCAGCCGCTCCAGCACCCCCGGGTTGACGATCGCGCCCAGCAGCGCCACCGCCCGCCGGTCGTCGCCGAGCAGCTTGTCCACCGCGCCCGCCAGGTCGGAGACCACCTCGTCGTAGGACCTGTGGCCGGTGTCGGTGTCGATGCCGCCCCGGGGGATCAGCAGGTTCTGCGGGGTGGTGCACATCTGGCCGCTGTAGAGGGACAGTGAGAAGGCCAGGTTGCCGAGCATGCCGCGGTAGTCGTCGGTGGAGTCGACCAGCACCGTGTTGACCCCGGCCTTCTCGGTGAAGACCACCGCCTGCCGGGCGTTGGCCTCCAGCCAGTCGCCGAAGGCCGTGGAGCCGGTGTAGTCGACGATCCGGATCTCCGGGCGGACGGCCAGCTCCTTCGCGACACCCTCGCCGTCCCGCTCGGCGGCCAGCGCCACCAGGTCCGGGTCGAAGCCGGCCTCGGCGAGGACCTCCCGGGCGGTGCGCACGGTCAGCGCCAGCGGCAGCACGGCGCGCGGATGCGGCTTGACCAGCACCGGGTTTCCGGTGGCCAGCGAGGCGAACAGACCCGGGTAGCCGTTCCAGGTCGGGAAGGTGTTGCAGCCGACCAGCAGCGCGACGCCGCGCGGCACCGCCGTGAACTCCTTGCGCAGCCGCAGCGGGTCCCGCCTGCCCTGCGGCTTGGTCCACTCGGCTGCCCCCGGCAGGCGGGTCTGCTCGGCGTACGCGTACGCCACCGCCTCCAGACCGCGGTCCTGGGCGTGCGGGCCGCCGGCCTGGAGCGCCATCAGGTACGCCTGCCCGCTGGTGTGCATCACCGCGTGGGCGAACTCGTGGGTGCGCGCGTTGATCCGGGCCAGGATCTCCAGGCAGACCGCCGCCCGCACTCCGGGACCGGCGTCCCGCCAGGCGGGCAGCGCGGCGCGCATGGCGGGCAGCAGCACGTCCGGGTCGGCGTGCGGGTACTCGGTGCCCAGCCCGATGCCGTACGGCGAGACCTCGCCGGGCACCCAGCCGTCGGTGCCGGGCTGGTCCAGCTCGAAGCGGCGGCCGAGCAGCGCCTCGAAGGCGGCCTTCCCGGCGGCGGCGTCCGGGGAGCCGTGCTCGGTGCCGTACGCCTTCGGGTGCTCGGGGTACGGGGACCAGTACTCCCGGGTGCGGATCGCCTCCAGCGCCCGGTCCAGCACCGGGCGGTGCCTCTCCACGAGCTCTGCTGCGGTCAACGGAACCAACTCCTCGTCGGGCGGACGGGCCGGTACGGCGGGTATGACGGGTATGGCGGTATGGCGGTATGGCGGTATGGGGAGATACTGCAACCGAACGATCGGTCGGGGCAAGGGGAGCGGCGCGGCTGCGACTACCATCGGGGCCATGCCAGCCGAGGCCGTTCCCGCCGAGCCGGCCGCCAAGCGGTCCCCCCGCCCGTCCGGGCGCGACACCTACACGCCCGAGTCGCTCCTCGCGGTCGCCGTGGAGGTCTTCATCGAGCGCGGCTACGACGGCACCTCCATGGAGCACCTCTCCCGGGCCGCGGGGATATCGAAGTCGTCCATCTACCACCATGTGCGCGGCAAGGAGGAACTGCTGCGCCGGGCCACCGCCCGCGCCCTGGACGGCCTCTTCGCCGTCCTGGCCGAGCCGGCGGCCCGCCGCGGCCGGGCGGTCGAGCGGCTGGAGCACGTCATCCGCCGCACCGCCGAGGTGCTGCTGGCCGAGCTGCCCTACGTCACGCTGCTGCTGCGGGTGCGGGGCAACACCCGCACCGAGCGCTGGGCGCTGGAGCGCCGCCGCGAGTTCGACCGCCGGGTCGCGGCCCTGCTGCGGGAGGCCGTCGCCGAGGGCGACCTGCGGGCCGACCTCGACGCCCGGCTGGCCACCCGGCTGCTCTTCGGGATGATCAACTCCGTCGTGGAGTGGTACCGGCCCCAGCCGGACGTCCCCTCGGACGCCTCCTCCGGGTCCCCGGACGGCGAGCGGATCACCGAGACGGTCGTCCGGCTCGCCTTCGAGGGCCTGCGCCGGTAGCGGGGCCGCGCGCCACCGCGACGGTGGGCTCCACGGCAGCCGTGCCGTGGTCCGTTCCGGTGCAGTGGCCCCGGGCCAGGGGCATTGCATGTTTGGGGCTTGGGTGGGCTTGTCCCGCGAGGTCCGAGATCGCCCGGTGCGGAGGGCGGATGCAGGTGCAGGCACGACTTCGGTGATCATGTAGGTGTCGAATCCGCATGACCACAACCGAAGACCGTGCCTGCGTCCCTATCTTCTCCCATGCCTCGAGGGCTGGAGCAACTGGCCCGTACCCGCTCGCCGCAGCCGCTGCCCGACGCGGTCTGCCTGGCCCGTTTCCTGTCCGGACTGCCCGATCCGCGTGACCGCCGTGGCCGGCGTTTCCCGCTGGTCGCCCTCGTGTCGGCGGCTGCCGCCGGTGTGCTGGCCGGCGCCCGGTCCCTGACCGCGATCGCCGAGTGGATCGCGGACGCGCCCCGCTGGGTCCTCACCGCTGTCGGGTTCAGGACCGACCCGTTCAGCAAGACGATCCCGGTGCCCCACCCGACCACGGTGATGCGGCTGCTCAGCCGTCTCGACGGCGACGCCTTCGACGCCGCAGTCTGCGCGTTCCTCCGGTCCAGGGACGACTCTCGCCAGGCCGGGACACGGTGGCGGGCTGTGTCGGTGGACGGAAAGGTCCTGCGCGGATCCCGCCTCCCCGGCCGGAAGGCCGTGTGGCTGCTGGCCGCCATGGACCACTCCGGCACCGTCCTGGGGCAGCGACAGATCGCGGACAAGAGCAACGAGACCCCCTCGTTCATCCCGCTGATGACCGGCATCGATCTGGAGAACACCGTGGTCACGGCGGACGCGGCGCACACCCAGCACGCGAACGGCGCCTGGCTGCGCGAACAGAACGCGCACTACGTCGCCGTGGTGAAGGCCAACCACCCCGGTCTGCTGGACCGGCTGAAACAGCTGCCATGGAAGGACATCCGCCTCGACCACTACGACAAGGCGACACGGCACCACCGGGTCGAGATCCGGCGGCTCAAGACCGCGGCATTCCGGCACCTTGACTATCCCGACGCCCGCCAGGCCCTTCAGGTCGTCCGCTGGCGCAAGGACCTGACCAGCGGAAAGCTGTCGATCCAGCGTCTCTACTTCGTCACCAGCCTCCCCGCCGGCGCCGCCACCGGCACCGAGCTGGCCGGCTGGATCCGCGGCCACTGGAAGATCGAGAACCAGCTCCATCACGTCCGCGACGCCACGTTCGCCGAGGACGCCTCAAGGATCCGCAGCGGCAGCTTGCCCCGCGCCATGGCCACCTTGCGGAACCTCGCCATCAGCGTGTTCCGCCAGGACGGCCACACCAACATCGCCGCTGCCTGCCGCCACACCAGCCGTGACCCCCGACGAGCACTCACCACGCTCGGCATCACATGATCAATCAGACAGATCGACTACACGCAAAGACCCTGGG
>NZ_PGGW01000008.1 GCF_002794255.1 Streptomyces carminius | reverse complement strand
GGGCCGTGCGCCGCAGGAGGCGGTCGGGCTGGCGGTCGGCACGGCCGGTTCCGCGGTGGTGTTCGCCGGGCTCACCGTCGTCATCGCGCTGGCCGGACTCGCGGTGGTCGGCGTCCCGATGCTCACCAAGATGGGGCTGGCCGCGGCGGGCGCGGTCGTCGTCGCCGTGCTGATCGCGCTGACGCTGGTCCCGGCGTTCCTCGGTTTCTGGCCGAACGCCGTGCTCACGCGGCGGGCCCGCAAGGGCGGACAGGCCGAGGAACAGGACACCCGGAACAACGGGGGCACCCGCTGGGCGCGGTTCGTCCTGCGGCGCCCGCTGCCCGTGCTGCTGCTCGGCGTGGCGGGGCTGGGGACTCTCGCGCTGCCGGCCATGGACCTGCAGCTCGGCAACCCCGGGGACGAGGCCAAACCGACCTCCACCACCGAGCGCCGGGCCTACGACGCGCTGGCCGAGGCTTTCGGGCCGGGCTTCAACGGACCCTTGACCATCGTCGTGGACGCGAAGGGCACCGCCGGCGCGAAGAGCGCCGTCGAGTCTGTCGCACAGCGGATCGGCGGCACCGAGGGGGTCGTCTCCGTCTCCTCGCCCCGCTTCAACAAGGCAGGGGACACGGCTGTCTTCCAGGCCGTGCCGTCCACGGCACCGACCGACGAGAAGACCAAGGACCTGGTCACGTCCATCCGGAACGACCGGCCCGCGATCGAGTCCCGGACCGGGGTGACGTTCGCCGTCACCGGCACCACCGCTGTCGACATCGACATCGCCGAGAAGGTGCAGTCCGCTCTGGTCCCCTACCTGATCGTTGTCGTGGGCCTTGCGGTCGTACTGCTGCTGCTGGTCTTCCGGTCCCTGCTCGTCCCGCTGAAGGCGGCCCTGGGATACCTGCTGTCGGTGCTGGCCTCCCTGGGCGTGGTCGTCCTCGTCTTCCAGCAGGGCCACGGCGCCGAACTGCTGGGAGCCGAGCACACGGGCCCGATCATGAGTTTGATGCCGATCTTCCTGGTGGGCATCGTCTTCGGCCTGGCCATGGACTACGAGGTCTTCCTCGTCTCCCGGATGCGCGAGGCGTACGTCCACGGCGAATCGCCCCACCAGGCGGTCATCAGCGGGTTCCGGCACAGTGCCCGGGTCGTCGTGGCCGCCGCACTGATCATGGTCGCGGTCTTCGCCGGATTCATCGGCGAGAGCGACTCCATGATCAAAATGATCGGGTTCGGACTCGCCTCGGCCATCCTGTTCGACGCCTTCGTCGTGCGGATGGCGATCGTGCCCGCCGTCCTCGCCCTTCTGGGGCACAGGGCCTGGTGGCTGCCGGGCCGGCTGGACAGGCTGCTGCCCCGCGTCGACGTGGAGGGCGAGGCACTCGACCAGCGGCCCGCCGCGGCAGACCCGCGATCGGCCGGGACGACGACCGGCCGGGAGGTATCCCGCACCTGACACGGCCGCTTCTTTTCCGCCGGGGTCCCGTGTTGGATGACACGGGGCCCCGGCGGCCGTCCGTGGAGGCGGACGGCGACGTGTTCCAGAGCACCGACCGGAGAACCGTATGAGTACCAGCCCTGAGCGTTACACCGACCGTTTCGAGCGATACGCCGACCGCCATCCTCGCGTCGTCGACGCGGTCCTGGTCCTTGTGGTGACGGCCTGCGCGATCGTGGGCAGTGGTCTCACCAGGCCGGGCGCCGCCCCGCCTCAGCGGGACACCACCGTCCTGGTCGTCATGGGAGTCTCGTGTCTCGCCCTGTTCAAACACCGAAGCCATCCGCGGACCGTCACCGTCGTGAACGCGGTGTGCATCGTGGTCGTCACCGCGCTGGAGTACGTGCTGACCCCTTTGCTGCTGGCCCCCGTCATGGCGGCGATGTACTGGTTGACCACGCATACCGGCCTCAGGACCGCACGCTTCTACAGCGTCACCACGGCAGCGGCTCTGATGGCCGCGTCAGCGGTCTTCGACCCCACTTACGCTTCCTCCCCCGTACCACGGTCCATCGGCTACTGCTTCTGGCTGCTCCTGCCGCTCGCCGCCGGCAGCATGACCAGACTGCGGCGCGCCTACCTGGCGTCGGTGCAGGCCCGTGCCGAACACGCCGAGCGGACCCGGGAGGAGGAGGCACGGCGGCGTGCCACCGAGGAACGCATGCGCATCGCCCGCGAGCTGCACGACGTCGTGGCTCATCACCTGGCCCTGGCCAACGCCCAGGCAGGCACGGCCTCGCACTTCGCCCTCACCAATCCGCAACAGACGAAGAAGATTCTCACCAGCTTGACCGACACCACGTCCTCCGCACTGCGCGAGTTGAAAGCCACGCTGGGAGTGCTGCGCCACAGCAGCGCCCCGGCCGCCGCCCCGCTGGAACCCTCTCCCGGCCTCGCCCGTCTGCCCGAACTGGTCTCGGCGTGCGCGTCCGCGGGGCTCGCCGTCACGGTCACCACGACGGGCGAGTTCCGTCCGCTCACCTCCGGAGTGGACCTGACCGCGTTCCGGATCGTGCAGGAGGCGCTCACCAACGTCACCAAGCACGCCGCCGCGGACTCGGCGCGCGTACATCTCACCTACCAGGAATCCCGTTTGCTGATCACGGTCACCAACGACGGGCCGTCCGGCAGTACCGTTGCCGCAGCCGCGCCGGTCCGGGGCTTCGGCATCATGGGCATGCGGGAACGCGCCCACACCGCAGGCGGTGAACTCCGCGCGGGACCCCGTCCAGGAGGCGGCTTCGAAGTCGCGGCCAGCCTGCCGCTTCCGACCGCCACACCCGAAGCGCCTTCGGAAGCCGCAGACAATCCAACAGGAGAAAAAGCATGACCATCAGGGTGCTGCTCGCCGACGACCAGACCTTGCTACGGGCAACCTTCCGGATGCTGGTCGACTCCTGTGAGGACATGACCGTGGTCGGTGAGGCCTCCGACGGCGCGGAGGCGGTGTACCTGGCCCGCACCCACCGCCCCGACATCGTCCTCATGGACATCCGGATGCCGGGCACGGACGGCCTCGCCGCCACCTCCGCGATCTGCGCCGACCCGGAGCTGTCCGCCACCCGCGTCCTCATCCTGACGACGTTCGAGACCGAGGACTACGTCGCCCAGGCGCTGCGCGCCGGCGCCAGCGGATTCCTCGGCAAGGACGTCACCACCGACACCCTGCTGGCCGGCCTGCGCACGGTGGCCTCCGGCGAGGCCCTCCTGTCCCCCACCGCGACCCGCACCCTCATCGCGAACTTCCTCGTGACACCCGCCCCCGGCGCACAGCCCGTGTCCGCACAGCACCTGTCGGAACTCACCGCTCGCGAACGCGAGACGATGGCCATGGCCGCCGAGGGCAAGTCCAACACCGAGATCGCCGAGACACTCACCCTCAGCCCGCTGACCGTACGCACCCACATCTACCGGGCGATGGCGAAGCTGGGCGCCCGCGACCGCGCCCAACTGGTCGTCATCGCCTACCAGACAGGGCTGGTGCAGGTGACCCCGCTCACGCCCTGACCGCGCACCGGCATCCCGGACGGACACCGGGCGGGCGAGTCCCGAGACGGCGCACACGCTCGGGAAGCCGACCCCGGCCCTCCCGGTCCGGAACCGCTTTTCAGCCGCCCCCGGCACGCGGCCACGTACGGCGGGCGCGAAGTGCCCGGAGAATCTGCGCAGGAATGCCACACACGCTGCACGTACCTTTTCGAACGCCCCGATAGCCTTGCTGGCCGTTCACGCAGGTACGGACGTGACCAGGCCGTGGCCCGGGCAGGCCGACGGTGAAGCCGACCCAGGAAGACCGCAGATGGACTACTGCTCCTCGTGCCGCCGCCATCTCGACGGGGCCCTGGTGTGTCCCGGGTGCGCCGCCTACGCACCGGACATCGCCCCGCGTATCACCGACAGCGGCATCCTCCCGGCCCGGCCCGCCGCCTCTGCGGTGAAGGACGACGCGTCGGGCGAGACGGGGGCGCGGGGGGCCACGGCGCCGGCCGCCCGGCGCGACGGCCCGCCGCGTGAGGAGGCACTGCCCGGGGCCGGCGGGGAGGAGGGCCCTCCCCCCGGAACATCCGGCGGCGTCGGGGGAGCACCCCCTGCCCGGCAGGGCCCTACGGTGTGTCGAGGCCTGCCGCCCCGGTGGAAGAAGACCCGGCGCCGGGCCGTGGTCGCCACCGCCGTCGCACTCGTCGGAGGCGGCCTGGCCGTCGCGACGGTGGAACGGCCCTCCACCGGCCGGGTGCAGGCGGCGGCGCCGGACGACGGCATGGACACCGCGAAGGCGCGGGCAACGGAGGAGACGCTCCGGCCCGCCCGCCCCGTCTCCCCCGCACCGTCACCGTCACCGACGGCCGGTACCCCGCGCCGGGGACCTCTGGTGGTGGCGCCCCGTGCGCAGTGGGGTATGGGGGACGTCCTCATGCCGGATCCCGCGGTCTCCCCGCACCCGGCGACCACGACGGCTCCTCCGTCGGGAGCCGTGCCATCAACCCCCGGCGCGACGACTCCCGACGGCTCCGGTACGGCCCCGGAGCAGCCGTCCGCTCCCGGGGCCGACGGCACCGCGGCCCCGGGAGCCTCGCGGTCTGCCTCCCCGCCGGGGCCGACGTCGCCACCGGCGGAGATCTGCCTGTTCGCCCTGTGCCTGGGCTGATTCGCACGGCACCACGCGGTCCACGGGCGAGGATCCTCCACCTGTGGACCGCCCGCCGCCGGGAACGTGACGTCAAGACGCAGGGCACCGAACACCGCGCCCGGTCGGCGGTGAGCGCGTGCCGGGGCCCGTCCGCACGGAGGCCGGCACGCTGTGGTCCGGAGGGCCGCCACTGCCGGCGGCTCGGGACCGGCGAAGGAGTCGTCCTCGAACAGCGCGCGGCTCCGGCCGGTTGCGCCCCGTATCGCCGGGCACCGCAGCCGGCCGGGCCCGCGCGGCCGGACCGTCACGTCGATCCGGGTCACGGCCTGCGGGACGGTGGACGAGCCCGGGGCCGGATCACCGGTCGGCGCCTGTCGCCTGGCGCGCGGCCGGGGCCGCCTCGTGACGCTTGCCGGTGCCCAGCGCGTGCAGGATCTCCTCCGCGCTCTGCCTGGCGTCGCCGAAGAGCATGGCACTGTTCTCACGGAAGAACAGCGGGTTCTGCACGCCCGCGTAGCCGGAGGCCATGGACCGCTTGAAGACGACGACCTGTCCGGCCTCCCAGACCCGCAGCACCGGCATGCCGGCGATCGGACTGTCCGGGTCCTCCGTCGCGGCCGGGTTGACGGTGTCGTTCGCCCCGATGACCAGCACGACCGAGGTGTCGGCGAAGTCGTCGTTGATCTCGTCCATCTCCAGGACGATGTCGTAGGGCACCTTCGCCTCGGCCAGCAGCACGTTCATGTGCCCGGGCAGACGGCCGGCGACGGGGTGGACACCGAAGCGGACCTCCACGCCCCGCTCGCGCAGCCGCCGCGCCAGCTCCGCGACCGGATGCTGGGCCTGGGCGACGGCCATGCCGTAGCCGGGGGTGATGACCACCGAGCGGGCCCGGGCGAGCATCCCGGCCACCTCCGCGGCGCGCACCTCGCGGTACTCACCCCGCGCCTCCCCACCACCGGCCGGCGCCTCGACGCCGAAACCGCCCGCGATGACGGAGAGGAAGGAGCGGTTCATCGCCTTGCACATGATGTAGGACAGGTAGGCGCCGGAGGAGCCGACGAGCGCGCCCGTGACGATGAGCAGGTTGTTGTCGAGCAGGAAGCCGGCCGCGGCCGCCGCCCAGCCCGAGTAGCTGTTCAGCATGGAGACGACGACGGGCATGTCGCCGCCGCCGATCGAGGCGACCAGGTGCCAGCCCAGCGCCAGCGCGAGCACGGTCACCGCGATCATCAGCGGCAGGCTCGGGCTGATCGTGAACCAGGCGGTCAGTGCGGCGAAGGCGCCGAGCGCGCCGAGGTTCAGCGCGTTCCTGCCCGGCAGCGCCAGCGGGCGGGAGTCGATCCGTGCCGAGAGTTTCAGGAACGCGACGATCGAGCCGGTGAAGGTGACCGCGCCGATGAAGACGCCGATGGACACCTCGGCGCGGTGGATGCCCAGCAGGCCGGCGCCGATCCGGGCCTGCGCCGTGCCGTGCGCCTCCACCTCCAGGTAGCTGTTCCAGCCCACCAGTACCGCGGCCAGGCCGACGAAGCTGTGCAGCATCGCGATCAGTTCGGGCATCTGCGTCATCTCGACCCGGCGGGCCCGCCACAGGCCGATCACCGCACCGAGTGCCATGGCCGACACGATCAGCGCCACCGCGCCGGCGGTGATACTGCGCGCCGCCACCACAACCGTGGCGGCCAGCGCGAGGGCCATGCCGGCGATGCCGTAGACGATGCCGGCACGGGAGGTGCGGTGCTGGGACAGGCCGGCCAGGCTGAGGACGAACAGCAGGGCGGCGACCAGGTCGGCCGCGTGGGAGGCCGTCATGGGGGTCATCTCGGCTCAACCTTTCGAGAACATGGACAGCATGCGGCGGGTGACGGCGAAGCCTCCGAAGATGTTGACGCTCGTCAGCAGGATCGCCGCGAAGGACAGCGCGGTGACGATCCGGCTGCCGTGCCCGATCTGCAGCAGGGCGCCGATCACGACGATCCCGGAGATCGCGTTGGTCACCGACATCAGCGGCGTGTGCAGCGCGTGGTGCACCTTTCCGATGACGTAGTAGCCGATCACCACCGCCAGCGTGAACACCGTGAAGTTCTCCGCGAGCTGCGCGGGGGCGAAGGCCACCAGCCCGAACACCGCGGCCATGCCGAGCGTGATCAGCCCGAAGCGTCCCGCGGGCGCCGGCCCGGGCCGTTCGGGCCGTTCGGGTTCCGGGGCGGCGGGCGCGGCCGCGGGTTGCTCGGCAGGCACGGCGGAGACCGCGACGGGCGGCGGCGGCCAGGTGACCTCGCCGTCGCGCACCACGGTCACGGCCCGCTGCACGGCGTCGTCGAAGTCGATCGCCAGCCGCCCGTCCCCGCCGGGTGTGAGCAGCTTGACCAGGTTCGCCAGATTGGTGCCGAACAGCTGCGAGGCCTGTGCGGGCAGCCGGGAGGCGAGGTCGGTGTGGCCGATGATGGTGACGCCGTTGCCGGTGACCACCACGCGCCCCGGCACGGTGCCCTCGACGTTGCCGCCCTGGGCGGCGGCCATGTCGACGATGACACTGCCCGGTTTCATGACGGCCACGTCTCCCGCCGTCAGCAGGCGCGGTGCCGGCCGGCCCGGGATCAGCGCGGTGGTGATCACGACGTCCACGTCCCCGGCCTGCTCGCGGTAGAGCTCGGCCGCGGCACGGTCGTAGTCGGCGGAGGTCGCCCTGGCGTAGCCGTCGGTGCCCGCCTCCTGTGCGACGCGCACCGGGAGGTACTCGCCGCCCAGCGACTTCACCTGGTCGGCGACCTCCGGCCGCGGATCGGTGGCGCGCACGATCGCGCCGAGGCTGGAGGCGGCGCCGATCGCCGCCAGACCGGCCACACCCGCTCCGGCCACCAGCACCTTCGCCGGCGGCACCTTACCCGCCGCGGTGACCTGGCCGGTGAAGAACCGTCCGAAGACGTGGGCGGCCTCGATGACCGCCCGGTAGCCGGCGATGTTCGCCATCGAGGACAGCACGTCCATCGACTGCGCACGCGAGATGCGCGGCACCGCGTCCAGCGCCAGGGCGGTCACACCGGCGTCGGCGAGCGCCCGGAGCAGTCCGGGTCTCTGTGCCGGGGACAGCAGGGCGACCACGGTCGCGCCCTCACGCAGCCGGGTGATCTCCGCGTCGGAGGGGGCGTTCACCTTCAACACGACATCCGCGTCCCAGGCCGTGCCGATCTCCGCGCCGGCATCGAGGTAGGCCTGGTCGGCGAAACCGGAGGCCTCGCCGGCCCCTGATGCGACGACGACCTCGTAGCCGAGGCCCAGCAGCAGCCGTACCGTCGCCGGGGTCGCCGCGACCCGCGTCTCCTCGGAAGCCGACTCGGCCACTACGCCGATGCGCTGGGGTGGGTGGTGCGCAAGCTGGTGTACAGACATCTCTCGGGTTCTCTCCTCGCAGGAGCGGCTGACAGGGGTCCGCGACGGGGGTGTCCATCGGGCTCGTGCGTTCCCCGTGAACGCGGACCGTGGGAACCTACCCGCCACAGCCGCCCGGGCCGATGGGGCACGGCCGTGGTTGTGTCTCACCGCGCGGTCGCCGCGCCGCTTCCGCCCGCAGCGCGCCGCACCGCACCGCACCGCACCGCACCGGCACGGTCCGCCGTTCCGCTGACCGGCGGGAGCGGCTGAACGCGGCTTGTTCCGTACCCTTGCGGCATGCGCGTGCGTCCCACACTGAGCTGGACCCCCACCGAGGACCTGCCGCCGGGCACCACGGATCCGGGGCCGGTCGCCGACGCGCTCCGTACCGGCGGCGTGCTGGTGCTCAGCGGAGCGGGCATCTCCACGGAGTCGGGCATCCCCGACTACCGGGGCGAGGGCGGGAGCCTGGGGCGGCACACCCCGATGACCTACCAGGAGTTCACCGCCGACCCGCGGGCCCGGCGCCGGTACTGGGCGCGCAGCCACCTGGGCTGGCGCACCTTCGGCCGCGCCCGCCCCAACGCCGGGCACCTGGCCGTGGCCGCGTTCGGGCGGCACGGTCTGCTCTCGGGTGTGATCACCCAGAACGTCGACAGCCTGCACCAGGCCGCCGGCAGCGAGGATGTCGTGGAACTCCACGGAAGCCTGAGCCGGGTGGTCTGCCTCTCCTGCGGTGCCTCCAGCCCGCGCGGCGAACTCGCCCGGCGGCTGGCAAAGGCCAATGCGGACTTCGAGCCGGTGGCCGCGGGAATCAACCCGGACGGTGACGCCGACCTCACCGACGAACAGGTCGGGGACTTCCGCGTGGTGCCCTGCACGATCTGCGGCGGCATCCTCAAACCGGACGTGGTGTTCTTCGGCGAGGCCGTCCCGCCACAGCGGGTCGAGCACTGCCGCACGCTGGTCCGTCAGGCGGCCTCCTTGCTGGTCCTGGGCTCCTCGCTGACGGTGATGTCCGGACTCCGGTTCGTCCGCCAGGCAGCCCGGGCGGGGAAGCCGGTGCTGATCGTCAACCGGGACCCGACCCGGGGCGACCGGCACGCTCTCACCCGGGTCGCGCTCCCCTTGGGGGCGACCCTCACCACCGTGGCCGGCCGGCTGGACATCCCCGTCGACGGCCGGGCGACGGGCCGGGTGGGACGGTGACGGTGGTGGGGCACCGCCGGGGTTCACCGCGCCGGCTCTCCGCACCGGTTTGTCCCGCTGGAATTCCGGTCCGCGGCAGCAACCGCGGGACGAACGGGAAGCCGACCGGTCCGGGGGCGTGTCCGGCCCTGGCGGTGGCGGGCGGGCGGCCGTCGGCCGGTCCTCGGTGACTGCCGGAGGTCACCGGACACGGCCGCCCCGGTTCCCGTCCGTCCTCACGGATCTCCGCTTGCGCGTCGTTCCGGTGAGGAGAGAGAACCGGAGGAGTCCCGGCCCTCTCCCCCACAGGGGGCAGGTGCGGCCCGGCGGCACCCGGTGGGCACTGATCCGCGCGCGGCCTGTGTGCCCCGGGCGTTGTGTTCAGTCGGTGCCGAACTCCATCGCGGCGCGGTCGAGCAGCTCCTCGTCGCCGGAGACCTCACCGCGTGAGGCGATGGCCTCGGCACCGCCCTGCGGCATCGCGCCGATCAGCCCGGTCGAGGCCGCCTGGGCGGCGCCGACGAGCGCGGCCTGGCCGGTGCCGACCATGCCCATGCCCGCGTACTGCTCGAGCCTGGCGCGCGAGTCGGCGATGTCGAGGTTGCGCATGGTGAGCTGGCCGATCCGGTCCACCGGGCCGAAGGCCGAGTCCTCGGTGCGCTCCATCGACAGCTTGTCCGGGTGGTAGCTGAAGGCCGGGCCGGTGGTGTCGAGGATGGAGTAGTCCTCACCGCGCCGCAGCCGCAGCGTCACCTCGCCGGTGACCGCCGAGCCGACCCAGCGCTGCAGCGACTCACGCACCATCAGCGCCTGCGGGTCGAGCCAGCGGCCCTCGTACATCAGCCGGCCCAGGCGCCGCCCCTCGTTGTGGTACTGGGCGAGGGTGTCCTCGTTGTGGATCGCGTTGACGAGGCGTTCGTACGCCGTGTGCAGCAGCGCCATGCCGGGTGCCTCGTAGATGCCGCGGCTCTTGGCCTCGATGATCCGGTTCTCGATCTGGTCGGACATGCCCATGCCGTGGCGGCCGCCGATCGCGTTCGCCTCCATCACCAGGTCGACCGGGGAGGTGAACTCCTTGCCGTTGATCGTCACCGGCCGGCCCTGGTCGAAGCCGATCGTCACGTCCTCGGCGGGGATCTCCACCCCGGGGTCCCAGAACCGTACGCCCATGATCGGTTCCACGGCCTCGACGCCCGTGTCCAGGTGCTCCAGGGTCTTGGCCTCGTGGGTGGCGCCCCAGATGTTGGCGTCGGTCGAGTACGCCTTCTCGGTGCTGTCGCGGTAGGGCAGTCCGTGGGCGAGCAGCCACTCCGACATCTCCTTGCGGCCGCCGAGTTCGGAGACGAAGTCCGCGTCCAGCCAGGGCTTGTAGATGCGCAGGTGGGGGTTGGCGAGCAGGCCGTAGCGGTAGAACCGCTCGATGTCGTTGCCCTTGAACGTCGAACCGTCGCCCCAGATCTGCACGTCGTCCTCGAGCATCGCCCGGACCAGCAGGGTGCCGGTGACGGCGCGGCCGAGCGGCGTGGTGTTGAAATAGGCGCGTCCGCCCGAGCGGATGTGGAAGGCGCCGCAGGCGAGCGCGGCGAGACCCTCCTCGACCAGGGCCGCACGGCAGTCGACCAGGCGCGCGATCTCGGCGCCGTACGTCTTCGCGCGGCCCGGCACCGAGGCGATGTCGGGCTCGTCGTACTGGCCGATGTCGGCGGTGTAGGTGCACGGGACGGCGCCCTTGTCGCGCATCCAGGCGACGGCGACCGAGGTGTCGAGGCCGCCGGAGAAGGCGATGCCGACACGCTCGCCGGTGGGCAGTGAGGTGAGAACCTTGGACATGGGAAGAGTATGCGCCAGACTGCATGATCATTCAAAGTCCCGGCCGGTTCTCCCGGTCATTCGACCACGGCCCGCCCGGGAGCCCGCCCGCCCTCCGGCGGCGCGACGGGGCCCGCAGGGCAGCCGGCACCGCGCTCGACGACGCGGAGCACCGGACACTCCGGGCGACACGAACGGACCCACCCGCCGCCGCAGCCGGAGGAGGACAGGGAGCGCCGCCATGTCGCGGCCGCGGCCCGCCCTGTCCGGGCCGCACCGACGCGCTCCGCGCCGGACAGGGCGGTGGAATACCGCCGGACGGCGCCGCGGGAAACCGAACTCGGCGATCCGCCGTCGAATTCCATTCGACACTTCATTCAGTGGTCGAAGTTGATGGCGGAACGTCTCGTTCTTCCCCGAAGTCCACATCGACAAGCCGCAGGATTTACCGGTTTCCCGGCGAATCCCTTGCGCCGCCGGTGTGTCGCTGTCAGCATCACGGCGAAGCGGCGCCCGAACACGCGGCTCCAGCGGGCCGCGATCGCTCTCCAGCTCTTTCCTCCCGCCGCGGTCCGCAGTCACAAGGAGCGCCATGTCCGGTTTACGGGACCACATGAGAACGATTCGACGGGGATTCCGCATGCCGGCGATCGGCGTCGTCACGCTGCTCGCCGGACTGAGCCTGGCGGTCCCCGGCACCGCCGGGGCGGCCGTCCCGGTTGCCCCCTCCACCACCACACACGGCACCCCGGCCCCGGCCCCGGACGGCGCGATGGCGCAGGTCGCCGCGATGCAGCCCGGGTGGAACCTGGGCAACTCCCTCGACGCCACCGGCGAAGACGAGACCTCGTGGGGCAATCCGCGCGTCACCGAGGCGCTTCTCGACAACATCAGAGCCCAGGGGTTCAACAGCGTCCGCATCCCGGTGACCTGGGGCCGGCACCAGGGGCCGGCCCCGGACCACACCATCGACCCGGCCCACCTGGACCGTGTCAGGGAAGTGGTCGACTGGGCGCTCGCGGACGGCTTCCACGTGATGATCGACGTGCATCACGACTCCTGGCAGTGGATCGCGGACATGCCGGCCGACCGCGCCGGGGTGCTCGCCCGCTACGACGCCACCTGGCGGCAGGTGGCCGCCGCGTTCCGGGACTCCTCGCCCCGGCTCGTCTTCGAGAGCGTCAACGAGCCGCAGTTCACCGGCGGCGCCGACGACGCCCGGAACGCGGAGTTGCTGAACGAGCTCAACACCTCGTTCCACCGCATCGTGCGCGGCTCCGGCGGCAACAACACGACCCGGCTCCTCGTCCTGCCCACCCTGCACACCTCGGCCGATCAGGCGCGGCTGGACGAACTGACCGCCACCTTCGACACCCTCGGCGACCCCAATCTCGCCGCGACGGTGCACTACTACGGCTACTGGCCGTTCAGCGTGAACGTCGCGGGCGGGACGCGTTTCGACGCCACTGCTCAGAAGGACCTGACCGACACGTTCGACCGCGTCCACAACACCTTCGTGGCCCGGGGAATCCCGGTGATCCTCGGCGAATACGGCCTCCTGGGATTCGACCGGCACACCGGTACCATCCAGCAGGGTGAGAAACTGAAGTTCTTCGAGTCCCTGGGCCACCACGCCCGCATCCGGCAGCTCACCACCATGCTGTGGGACAACGGCCAGCACTTCCAGCGCACCGGTTTCCGGTGGAACGATCCGGAGCTGTTCGCGCAGATCGAGTCCAGTTGGACGACCCGGTCCGGCACGGCCTCCTCCGACCAGGTGTTCAGCGCCCGCGCGGCGGCCGTCACCGACAAGACGCTCACCCTGAACCTCAACGGCACCTCGTTCACGGGGCTGCGCCACGGCGCCGGCGACCTGGTACGCGGCACGGACTACACCGTCCAGGACGACCGGCTCACGATCACCGCCTCCGCGCTCACCCGGCTGAGCGGATCACGGGCCTACGGGACCAACGCGGTGCTGCACGCGCGGTTCTCGCACGGCGTCCCCTGGCGGATCGACCTGGTCACCCACGACACACCGGTCCTGCGGAGCGCCACCGGAACGACCGACTCCTTCGCCGTCCCCACCGACTTCCGCGGTGACAGACTCGCCACGATGGAGGCCACCTACGCCGACGGCACCAACGCCGGCCCGCACGGCTGGACGCCTTACAAGGAGTACGACCGCGCGTTCGCGCCCGACTACGCCGCCGGCGTCACCACCCTGACCCCCGACTTCTTCGCCGAGGTCGAGGACGGCGCCCCGGTGACGCTCACCTTCCACTACTGGAGCGGGACGACGGTGACCTACCACGTCACCAGGTCCGGTACCTCGGTCACCGGCACCGCCGCCTGACCGGCGCCACCGTCGGACAGCCGGAGTGTCCGGGCCCGCCGGGCCCGGACACTCCGGCTGTTTCTGTTCCCCGGCCCGGTCGTGCCGAGGGCCGGGGACCGGGGGGGCCGGGTGGTCAGGTGCGGACGGCGGGATTGTCCCAGCGGTAGAAGCACCGGGCCATGGCGTCCTTCGGGCCGCGCCAGGTGGCCGGGTCGTAGGGTCTGACGCAGGAGGACAACTGGTCGCTGACCGCGCGGAACTCGGGATGGCGGGCCACGCGGGCGATGGCCGGGGCAGGATCCCGGTCACTTTCGATCAGGTGCAGGTAGAGGTCGTCACCGAAGTGGAAGAGACGGCGGCGGGTCACGCCGACCAGTTGGGGCAGTTCTCCCCGGTCGGAAGTGGCGAAGATCCTGGCGACGTCGGGTGCGGTCCCCGGTTCCAGCCGGGCGACGATCAGGGCGTGGTGCACGGAAGGGTGCCCTTTCCCGGCTGGTCGGCCGCCGCCGCGGCGGTGCGGCGTTCACGGGCGGCCTGTTCGACGCGGTCACGGATGAGGGCCAACTGGACGCGGGAGTTGCGGTTGATGTTGCCGGTCATCCAGGCGTCGTCGACGGGGGCGTCGGGTTTCATCGCGAAGTCCTGCACCCACCGCATCCGCACTCCCCGGGGGGTGTCGGTGTAGGTCCAGTGGATGTCCATGTGCGCGAAGGGCCCGGTCTCGACGCGCCGGGCCCGTACGGTGAGGGCGTCGCGGTCGGCGGTGCGTTCGGACACCCAGCTCCAGACGGTGCCGTCGTCGTCCGGGTGCATGGTCAGGCGGAAGGTGACGGTGTCGCCGTCGCGGGAGAGGATCTCGGCGGACGCGTACTCGCTGAACAGGTCCGGCCAGTTCTCGACGTCGTTGGTCATCTCCCACACCAGGTCCAGCGGTGCGGCGATGGTGATCTCGTTCTCGGTGTGTCCGGGCATGTCACACCCCCGCCGCGAGCGCGGTGTTGACACAGTCGAGGAACTCCCGCGGGGTCTCGCACCGCTCGGCGTCGACCGGCAGGTTCCGGGCGTGGCGTTTCTCCAGTTCGCCGACGATGCCCAGCAAGCCCAGCGAGTCCAGGCCGAAGACGCCGAAGGCGGTGTCGGCGCGGGCCGCCAGATCACCGGGATCGACGGTGACTCCCGCGGTCTGCTTCATCAGCGCGGCCAGTTCCGGTACGGTCACCCGGCCGGTTGCCTGGGTGGTCATGGGTGGCTCCTTCCAGAGGGGATCGGTGAGGGGTCAGCGGGACGGTCCGGCGGGGCGGCGCAGCACGAGGGCGGCGTTGGTGCCCATCAGTCCCCGGCTGAGGACCAGGGCGCTGCGCAAGGCGGCGGGCCGGGCCCGGCCGGTGACCAGGTCCAGATCGCAGCGGACGTCGCCGGCGTCGGGGGTGGGGGGGACGACGCCGTGTTCGAGGGCCAGGACGGCGGCTGCGGCGTCCAGGGCGGAGGCGGCGCAGTAGGCCCGGCCGGTCCCGGCCTTCGGCGCGGTGACCGGTACCCGCGCGGCATGCGGGCCGAGGGCGTCGGTGACGGCGCCGGCTTCGGCCCGGTCCGCCGCCGGGGTGCCCAGGGCGTCGGCGAAGACCACGTCGACCTCCTCCGGGGCGCAGCCGGCCTCGGCCAGCGCGCCTCCGATCGCGCGGGCCAGGCCCGCGCGGGAGTCCTCCCACCGGCCGGCCCCGGTGAAGGTAGTGGCGTGCCCGGCGAGGACGGCACGCACGGTGGCACCGCGCCGCTCGGCGGTCGCCTGGTCCTCCACCACGAACATGGCGCCCCCCTCGGCGGGGGCGAAGCCGCAGGCCGTGGAGGTGAAGGGGCGGTAGGCACGGCCGGGGTCGTCCTCGGTGCTGATGCCCGGATAGCCCAGCTGGCAGACCATCGAGTACGGGGCCAGGGGGGCCTCGGTCGCCCCGGCCAGGACGGCGGTGGTGCCGCGGGCGACGGTGCGGGCGGCGTGCGCCAGCGCCTCCAGGCCGCCGGTCTCGTCGCCGGCCACCACCGCGCAGGGCCCCTTGAAGCCGCCGCGGATGGAGAGCTGGCCGGTGCTGGCGGCGTAGAACCAGGCGATGGACTGGTAGGGCCCCACGTACCGGGAGCCCTGCCCCCACAGTTTCTGCAGTTCGCGCTGTCCGAACTCGCCGCCGCCGGATCCGGCGGCGGTGACCACCCCGGCGTCGTAGGGAGAGGCGAGGTCGGCGGGGGCCAGTCGGGCGTCCTCCAGCGCCCAGGCCGCCGCGGCCAGCGCGAAGTGGGTGAACCGGTCGGTCTGCACCAGGAAGGCGGGCTCCACCGCGGTCTCCGGGTCGAAGCCGTTCACCTGGCCGGCCACCCGCACCGGCAGATGGGTACAGCCCTCCCGGGTGATCCGTTCCAGGGCCACCGCGCCGTCCGCGGTGTTCTTCCAGAACGTCTCCGTCCCGATGCCGCCGGGCGCCACCACGCCGACACCGGTGACGACCGCGCGCCGCGCGGCCCGGCGGGGGGTCACCGTGTTCCCCCGCGGGGCAGGGTGAGGACGACGGCGGACTGGAAGCCGCCGAAGCCGCTGCCGACCGACAGCACGCTGCGCAGCCGGTGTTCGCGGGCCTGGCGGGGCACGTAGTCCAGGTCGCACTCGGGGTCGGGGGTGGTGTAGTTCGCCGTCGGGGGAACCGTCTGGTGGGTCAGGGCGAGCACACAGGCGGCGAGTTCGATGGAGCCGATGGCGCCCAGGGAGTGCCCGACCATGGACTTGATCGAACTCATCGGTGTCCGGTGGGCATGGGCGCCGAGGGAACGTTTCACCGCCGCGGTCTCGTGGCGGTCGTTCTGCCGGGTGCCCGAGCCGTGGGCGTTGACGTAGTCGACGTCCGAACCGTTCAGGCGGGCCGCCGCCAGGGCGGCGTCGATGGCGCGGGCCATCTCCAGGCCCTCCCGGGTCAGGCCGGTCATGTGGTACGCGTTGCCGAAGGTGGCGTAACCGGCGATCTCGGCGTACACCCGCGCACCGCGGGCCCGGGCGTGCCCGGCCTCCTCCAGCACCAGGACCGCGCCGCCCTCCCCCATCACGAACCCGTCCCGGTCCGCGTCGAAGGGCCGGGAGGCGTGCGCGGGATCGTCGTTGTTGGGGGAGGTGGCCCTGATCGCGTCGAAGCAGGCCATGGAGATCGGGGAGATCGGCGAGTCGGAGGCACCGGCGAGGCAGATGTCCGCGCGGCCCTCGGTGATGGCGTGGAAGGCGTGGCCGACGGCGTCCAGGCCCGAGGTGCAGCCGGTGGAGACCGCCTGCACCGGGCCGCGGGCCCCCGCCTGTTCGGCGACGGCCGAGGCGAGGGTGGCGGGGGTGAAGGCCCGGTGCAGGTGGGGCCCGGCCCGGCGGTGGTCCACGTCCCAGCGCCGGCCGCGGTCGCTGACGGCCACGTAGTCGTGTTCCAGCCGGGTGGTGCCGCCCACCGCGGTCCCCAGGAACACACCCGTCCGCCACGGGTCCTCCCGGCCCGGCTCCAGTCCGGCGTCGGCGATCGCCTCGGCGGCGGCCACCAGCGCGAACTGCACGTACCGGTCGCAGCTTCGGCTCTGCTGCTCGGTCAGACCGTGCGCGAGCGGGTCGAAGTCGCACTCGGCCGCGATCTGCGACCGCAGACCCGCCGGGTCGAACAGGGTGATGCGCCGGGTGGCTGTCCGGCCGGCGGCCAGCAGTTCCCAGAACGCGTCCGCGCCGATCCCGCCCGGAGCCACCACACCGATGCCGGTGACGGCCACGCAACGGGTCACGCCACCACTCCGGACGGTTCGGCCGTCGGCTCGGCGGGGGTCTCCTCGGTGTCGACGTGCCCGAGCTCGGGCCGCGGGGCCAGCGGCCCCAGGTGGAACACCAGCCGGGCCTGCGTGCTGCCGGTGTTGCGGAAACGGTGCCGCACACGAGCCGGGATGAACACTCCCTGGTCAGGTCCCAGAACGTGCGGGACACCGTCCAGGTCCACCTCCAGGTCACCGGCGACGACGTAGACGAACTCCTCGGAGTACGGGTGGTAGTGCTCCCCGATCCGGTCTCCCGGATCCACGGTGGCCAGTCCCATGAAACCGCTGGTGGCACCGGCCGTGGTGGGGGTGAGCAGCGCTCGTAGGTCACCGCCGCGGCGGCGGTTGGGCGGAATCCGGTCGAGGGCCACGATGCGGGGGCCTTGCTCGGTCACGATCGATCACTCCCAGTGGGTGAGGAAGGGTGGCGGGAAACGGCGGACGAGGCGGAGTGCCGGGCACCGGCCGGGCGGCTGTCCGCGGCCTTCGGTGTTCACAGGCCGGGGGCTCTGCGGTCGGCCAGGAGCCGCATGCCGGAGCGTGCGAGCAGACGCAGGAGCCGGTTCTCGACGGCCGGGGGGTGTGCGGCGGCCGGGTCGCCGCACAGCCCAAGGGCCTCGCCGTCGAGCAGGCGTCCGGCCTCGGCGGCGGCCGCGGGCTCGGCCAGGCCCGTGACGGCGGCGGGGGCGGTGTCCGCCTCGCCGTCCATCTCCACCAGACGTACCACCAGGTCGTCGCGGTGGAAGACGGTGGCGGCGCACACCGGGCTTCCGGGATCGGCAGCGCTCGTGCCGTCCTGCCCGGCCAGCAGCCGCGCCAGTTCCTCCCCGCGGCCGGCCCGGGCCGGGTAGCACAGGGCGTGCCGCCGTACCCGCGGCGGGGCGGGCCGGGCGAAGACCGTGTGGTGCACGGCCGGCAGTGCCGCCCGGGTGAAGAAGGCCCGGGCGGCGGACACCTCGCCCAGTTCCCGCTCCCGCTCCAGATACGGGGCCAGGGCCTCCTCCACCGCCCGTACCTCGGGCCGGGCGGCCACCCGGAGCAGACTGGTGAGCACATCACCGTCCAACTGCCGCAGTTCGAAGGTCTGGACGACGCGGTTGCCGTGCAGGAACAGGGCGGTGCCGCACAGTCCCACCCCCTCCTCCGCTTCCGGCAGGGGATGGCCGGACAGGATCTCGGCCACCTTCGACTCGCTGCCGGGAGTGACGGTGTAGGTCACCGCGTGCCGCACCGCCACGTCCCCCGCGCGGGGCTCCGCCGGCGGGCCGGCGACGGACCCGCGCCCGGTCTGCCGCAGTACACCGAAGCGCAGCGACCGCATGCTGCGGACGCAGGCACGCAGCGGGCGGACCATCTCCAGATGCTCCTCGCTGTTCACCCAGGCCAGGAACGGCGGGGCGCTCTCCCACTCGCTGGTGATCAGCCACTGGGAGGGGTCCTCCACCGACTGGCACACCTGGTCCTGGATGTGCCCCGGTGTGGACGCCACCTGGCGGCACATCCGTTCGTAGGCGTCCAGGAAACGCCGCCGGTCCTCGTCGGCCACCTCCAGCAGCAGCACCACCCGTAGCCGGGTGCCGTCGAACACCGACTGGGAAACACGGCCCGACACCGGGGACACACGGCCCGAGGCTGTCATCCGGCGCACCTCTCTCATCGACCAGGAAGGATTCGGCCCCGGGCGAACGAAGGCCCCGGAGGCAAGGAGACCGGCGCCCGCTCACCCGGGGAACGCCCACCACGATTCCTGATCGTGTGACGGCTCCGTCCGCCCCGCAATTCCTGCGGCTCAATCAGGTGACGCCCCGACAGGTCCATGCCCGGCGCGGCATGTGACCGGACCTCAGCCCGTCCGTTCCCGGCCGGGTCCCCGGCGGCCCGGTGGGCTCATCCGGGTGAAACAGCGCCGGACCACGGCCGGGGGTGGCATGCATCATCGCGGTGCCCGCGGGCGCGGGCACCGGGTCGACGCCCTGGAGGGCAGATGCACACGGAAGCCGATCCGCAGGTCCCGGTACTCGTCGTCGGCGGGTCCCTGGTGGGCCTGTCCACCTCTCTCTTCCTGGGCCGCCTCGGGGTGCGGCACATCCTGGTCGAACGCCGCCCGGGCACCTCCGCCCATCCCCGCGGGCGCGGCAACAACGTCCGCACCATGGAGGTGTTCCGCACCGCCGGAATCGAACCGGCCGTCCGCCGGGCCGCCGCCGTCCTGGCCGGCAACCACGGCATTCTCCGGACCCCGGCCCTGTCCGACCCCGCCGCCGGACGGTGGCTGTTCCAGCGGATGGACCCCGACGGCCGTCTCGCCCGCGTCAGCCCCAGCTCCTGGTGCCTGTGCAGCCAGAACGACCTCGAGCCCGTCCTGCTGGAAAGCGCCCGGGCACTCGGCGGCGACCTGCGCTTCTCCACCGAACTGCTCAGCCTCGCCCCCGGTGCGGACGGCGTCACCGCCACCGTCAAGGACCTGCGCACCGGCGAGCACGGCACCATTCGCGCCGACTACCTGGTGGCCGCCGACGGCCCCCGCAGCCCGGTCCGCGAACAACTCGGCATCGGCCACAGCGGACCGGGCGAACTGTTCCACAACGTCAGCGTCGCCTTCCGCTCCCGCGCGCTGGCCGGCCTCGTCGGCGACCGCCGTTTCCTGATGTGCTACCTCACCGGCCCCGGGGCCGACGGCACGCTCCTGCCGGTCGACAACCGCGAGCGGTGGGTCTTCCACCTCCCCTGGCAGCCCGGGCGGGGCGAGACCCTGGAGGACTTCACCGACAGCCGCTGTGCCGACCACATCCGCCGCGCCGTCGGTGACCCCGGTCTGGACGTGGCGGTCACCGGCCGGGTCCCCTGGCACGCCGCCGAACGCGTCGCCCTGTCCTACCGCGCCGGCCGCGTCCTCCTCGCCGGCGACGCGGCCCACGAGATGTCCCCCACCGGTGCCTTCGGCGCCAACACCGGCATCCAGGACGCCCACAACCTCGCCTGGAAGATCGCCGCCGTCCACCACGGCTGGGCCGGCGCCGCCCTGCTGGACACCTACGACACCGAACGCCGTCCCGTCGCCCAGGCCACCGCCGCCCGCGCCTCCGACCGTGCCGCCGAGCACCACCACCCCGGCTACGTCCCCGAACCCGCCCCCACTCCCCCGGCGGACCGTCCCGGCCCCGGCCGGCCGGGCCCCGGCGGCGGGGACCCGCAGGCGGGCATCCTCGCCGCCGCGCTCGGCTACCGCTACCCGGACGGCGCCGTCCTCGGCACCGACCCCGCCGCCCCCGTCCTCCCCCACACCCTGGAGCTGACGGGCGAGCCCGGCACCCGCGCCCCCCACCTGTGGCTCCGCCGGCCCGGACAGGAGGAGCCGGTCTCCACCCTCGACCTCTACGAGCGCACTCCCGTCCTCCTCAGCCACCCCGACACCCCCTGGCACGACGCGGCCGCCCGCGTCTCCCGGGAACTGTCCGTGCCGCTCGCCTCCTATCGCGTCGGCACCGCCGCGCACGCCGATCTGGCCCCCACCGACACCTCCGACTGGGCCGGTCCGCACGGCATCACCTCCCACGGCGCCGTCCTCGTCCGCCCCGACGGCTTCACCGCCTGGCGCCATCCCGGCCCCGCCGCCGATCCCGAGGCCACCCTCCGCCGCGTCCTCACCGCCCTGCTCCGCCTCGCCTGACAGCGAGGATTGACCAGGGCACCGCCCGGAGGTCCGGCTCCCCGCCCGACTGACGCTTCGGTTGTCCTTGTGGGGAGTCGTCGGCCTGCCGGGCGGTGCCGCTTGGCAACCGCCCGGCAGGCCGACGACTCCCCGGCACGACACGCCCACCGGCCAAGGCCCTCCTGCGCCGGCCATGTGCGGGGTGGATGCTTCCTATTCGGGACGGCCGTCGGCGAGCCACTGGGCGAGGCCACGCAGTCCGGCCGCCCACCGCCCGAGGTCGGTGACCTCGGCGTGCCCGGTGACGACGGTGAGCAACTCGGCCACCGCCTCGTCCGGCCGCTGGGCGTCGTTGAGTGTCAGGGCGCGGAAGACGCGTACGGAGTCCGAGCCGGGAAACTCCCTGCGGGCCCGGTCGAGCACCGCCAACGACTCGTCCAACTCGCCCAGCCACCTCAGGGTGCTGGCGTACTGGCACAGGCACCGCCGCAGGACGTCACCGTCGAGGCCGAGGGCGAGCGCCCGCTCGTAGTAGCCGCGGGCGGTTTCCTCCTGGCCCGCGGTGTCGTAGGCGCCACCCACCTCGTAGGTGAGGACCGGGTGACCGGGGTGTTCGGCGAGCAGCGCCTGGAAGTAGGCGATCGTCGGCGCCATGTCCGCCCGGTCGCGCTGGTCGTGGCCGCGCTGGATCGCCTCGGCCAGTTCGGGCGTCACGTCGGTCGTCACTGCTGCGCCCCCATGCGTACGGGTCCGAAGACCGGCTCACCGTAGCGCAGTCTCGTCCGCAGGCGGCCCCCTGTTTGCCGGCCCGGCGCCGGCAGCGTTGGCGGCCGCACTTGACGGGCCACGCTCCTCGGCGGATGCGGATACCTGCTTCGTCGAGGGTGGGCCACTGTCAGCTACCGATCATGACGGGCGGTGCCCCGGTTTCCCGTGCCCGCAAGTCCGTCAGCCGGGAGGACCCGGTGGCGCCGGCACCGCTTACAGGTCACCGCCTCCCCTGCAAGACGCTGTGCGCCTTCAGCCGCACCCGGCTGTGCACATTGGCCCGTACCCCGACATCACCGAGCACCCCACCCGGGAGGGAGAGGTGTACTGCGCGGCCGTCCTGGACACCTACTCGCGCCAAGTGGTCGGCCGGTCCCTCGACTCCCCCAGACCGCCCGGCCACATCAACAGCCGGCGAAGCGACAGCCAAGAGAGCGCGTACACCGTCGTCCCGGAGCGTTACGACGCCGTCCTCGATGAGCTGCCCGCTGGTGCGGACGTGTAGGTGGTCACTCCGCTCCGGATGACCGAAGCCGAGGTTCCGTCATTGCAACCCGCCACGGGGCACTGGCAGAGCCTGCTGGCTGGTGGAGCGACGGCCCTGCCCCCGAGTTCCGCACGTACTGCCACTTCTTCGCCGCCGGCCGACCCCGGCGGCGTGGCTGCCTCGACGAGTCGCTCCGAGACATCGCCGACGACAAGGTGGCGGGAGCCTCGTCACCGACGCCCGGATGCAGCGCAGCCACCACCCCTACGACGGTGGCACCGACGTCTTCCTCACCACGTCGGGGGAACGGGACCGGATGCGCGATCGGCATGCCGACTGGCTCTCCCGTCATCCCCCGGGTCTCTGACCGGCTCGGATCTCCGCTCCGCTCAGAATCGTCTTCACCGCAAGTACCGGGTTGAGAGGCTCCACGAGCTCTCTGGCGGCGACGGCCACAAGACGCGCGGGTACATCACCGTCCAGCAACGCGCTCACGTATTCGATGGCCTCCGCAGGCGAGAGCACCGGAAGCTTCTGGCGCAGCGCCCGCACAGCGTGCATGCGTCCGCGCGCAGCGGCGACACCGCACAGCGCATCGTGCAGGTCGTCCACTGCGGTGCGTACCGGCAGCCCACGTATCCGGGCTCGATAGTCGGCCTCCCACTCCCCGGTCATCGCAGAGACGACGCCGATCTGGTGCAGTCCGCCGTCGACACGGTCGATCAGGTACGGTCCGTTGCCGGCCAGCATGAACTCCGGGTCCCGAGTGCGTACGAACTCCTCGGAGGTCCAGGAGACGACCCACACCAGCTCGTGCTCCTCGACGTCGACCACAGCCATCCGCATCGCGTCCACACCCGCAGCCCGCCACTGCTGATAGTCGCGCTCCAGCTGTTCCTCGACAGCCCGAACGGCGGCCTCTCGCTCGATCACGCATACAGCATTCCGTACGGACCCTCTCTCGGCCAGCGCGTTCGCACGGCCCGGGGTCACGTACGAGAGGTCTGACGGATCCCCTTGCCCAGGAGTACGACAGCCACGGAACACGTGCTCCACGCCAGTACCGCTGCGCACAGGGCGGCTTCAGGTTCCGGGATCGCGTAGCCCGCCGAGGCCGTTCGCAGGTGGGGCTGAGAGGGCTTTGACAGAACTCGAACCGCCGTTCCCCGTCGCGTGGAGATCATTGCCCGACTGCGTGCACAGCGCAATCACGCAGGGCTCCAGACCCTCCGAAGCGGTGCCGCTCCGCCGGCCTGACCGGCTGCGGCGTCATGGGTCTTCTCGTCACTCCACAGCGCGGCCGATGAGTTCGTGGCTCCCGGCCGGTCCAAGCTCGTGACACCCCAGGAAAGGACACCGCCATGTCGGAGCTTCTCGTCGACTTCATCACCTCCCTCGACGGCCACGCATCGGGAGAGGGGTGGCCCGGGTTCTGGGGCCTGGAGGGCCCGGAGTACCTCGCATGGCTCGGCGAGCAGCCCGAGGCCACCTACCTGATGGGAGCGAACACCTACCGCCTGATGTCGGGCTTCGCCGCAGGCGAGGTCCCCGATGGCCAAGACGAGTTCAGGCCTGAGGAAGAGGCGTCCGTCGACGAGCTCACGCAAGCGTCCAAGGTGGTGTTCTCCTCCTCGCTCGAGGAGCCACTGACGTGGGCCAACTCCACGCTCGTCCGCGACGACGCCGTCGAGGCGGTCCGCGCCATGAAGTCCAGTGGCTCGGGGCTCCTCAGCACGATCGGCAGCCTCAGCCTGTGCCGGTCCCTGCTACGAGCCGGCCTCGTCGACCGCTTCCGGGTCGTGATGTTCCCGGTGATCACCGGGGCCACGGGCGAGGAACGCATCTACGACGGCTATCCGGACGTCGCCCTCGAGATGACCGAGCACCGCACCTTCGACGGCCGCATCCAGCTGGTCGAGTACAAGCCCCGCGTGCTCGAGCACCCGCCGCTCGGCGTCCCCGCGTAACGCCGCCCCGGCCTGGCGGCCTGGACGGCCGCCAGGCCGAACGAGACGGCCGCGTTCCACCCGCTGCTTGAGTCGCTGGACCTGGCCGGGGCGGTTCACGTGGGGACCAGCCCGGCATGCGCGATCAGGTCGGGGTCGTCGAATGCGGCGAACAGCCCCGCGGGCCTGTGGGAGACTTCCACTTCAGAGGTGCCTTGCCGATCGTGCGTGCTGGAAACGCAGGACCTCCCGGCATCGCAGGTCAGCAGGAACCTCTTTCTCTTTCTCCGTCCACAGGCCGACTATCGCGCGGTGGATCGAGTCTGAACACCGCGGACGCGACGGTGGCGGTTCCAGTGATCCCGGAACCGCCACCACACCCAGGAACAACGACCGCGCCGTGAGAGGGGCGAACGTCACGCTCTTCTCACGGCGCGGCGGACCGGACGTTGGGAACCCGGCAGGATTCATTGACCATGACCCAGGAAACCGACACGCGCACCACACCACTGGCCGTGTACCGCATCCTGCCTCCCTTCCGGGACGGTCTGCGCACCGTCATCGTCGACAGCGCACAACTGATCCGCTGGCAGCTGGGAGGCGACCCCGCCGACTTCCCCGAGCGCGTCGAGGCCGACTGGCAGGGCCCACCGGGATGGGAAGAGATCGACTACCCCTCCAGCAGCGTCGAGGCCCCGGTGCTGAGCCGACGCGTCGCCGACCGCGTCCGGGACCGCTTCACCACCGGCGGCCGTTTCCTCCCCCTGAACCTGCCCGGAACACCGGAAGGCGCCTACGAGCTGTACGTGCCGCTGCGCGTGGTCGACTGCCTCGACCAGGAGAAGTCCTCCCCACCGGCCGAACCCACCGGACTCATCGAAAGGGCCGTCTTCCACCCCGAGACCCTCCCCTTCCACCTGCCCGCCTTCCGGATCCCCGCCTTTCCCCACGGGACCTACTGGCACGGCTGGGCGGCCGACCTGCTGCGCGAGCTGGTCGGTGAGGACAACCTGGAGCTGCGCCTGGTGTGGTCCACCGACCCGGACACGCCCGTGCACCGCAACCCGATGTTCATCTGAGGCACCGGCCACCTCAAGGACCGGGCGCGGGAGCTCCGGCCCGTCTTCCAACTGGTGGACCCGGCCTCGCGCACCGACTGCGGGGCGCGGTGGACATCCCGCCGGGACCCGGACAGACGGCCGCCCGCACACCGTGTTCGGCGACATCCCGCCCGCCGAACACGAACCGACTGCCAGGACCACCAGCCTCGGAGCACACCAGAGCCTCCACCAATCCCGGAGCGATCATGACCGGCCTCGACGACCTGACCCGGCTCTGCCCCCCACCCGCCGACGTCCCAGCCGTGGACTGGCCGACCGTGGAGACCACCCTGGGCATGCGCCTGCCCGACGACTACAAACACCTGGCCGCCGCCTACGGACCCGGCGCGTTCTGCGACTTCCTCCACCTCCACCACCCCCACGCACCCACCCCGTGGGCCGACCTCACCGGACCCATGCCGACCACCCTGCGTGCCCAGCTCGCCCAGGGCCGCGACCAGGACACATTCCCCGTCCCCCACAACCCCGAGACCTTGTTCGCCATCGGGGTGACCGACAACGGCAACCACCTGTTCTGGGTCACCACCCCCCAGACCGCCCCCGACACCTGGCGTATCACCGTCAACGAGGCCCGCGGCCACACCTGGTACACCTTCGACGGCACCCTCACCGAGTTCCTCACCGCTACCCTCAGCAGGCGGGTACAGGTCCCCGCCTTCCCCGTCGGCCTCCTCGACGCGGGCCCCTCCTTCACCCCGTCCCCCATCCCCACCAGCCCCGTACCGGTGTCACCCCCCAGCCGTGGGAGGTACATCGACTCCCGGGCCGTCCGCGCATGGGCCCGCGCCAACGGCTACGACCTGCCCGACCGCGGACGCATCCCCGCACCGATCATCCGGGCCTGGGAAGAAGCCCACCCCGCCTGATCTCTGACCGGCACCTCCCGAAGGGCCGGGCACGGCTCCGGGGCACGGGGAGGAACACGCCGGTGAACGCCGCGGTCCGCGCGGCCCGCCGACAGCGGCACGACGCCGGCCGGCGGCCGTTCATCGTCATCCGGGAGCCCACCCGGGCCTGTCCGCCGGCCTTCCGGCACTGCCGTGCCGAGGCCGTACCCGACCGCGACCCGCGGGAGCCGGACAACGCCGCGGCGCAGGACCTCATACGGCAGATGGCCGCCTTCGGGCAAGCCCACCTCGCTGTCCGTCATCACCGGCGGAGACCCGTTCCAGCGCCCCGACCACGCCAGTCGTCCACGGCAAGGGACCGGCGTCCACGCCGCCGTCTCCCCCTCCGGCATTCCCGCCCTCACCGGGGAGCGGCTGCGCACCGTGCACGCCGCGGGTGCCGCCTGGCTCTCCCTCAGTCCGGACGGGTCCACGGCCGAGCCGCACGGCGCCTTCCGCGGTTCGACGGCGTCTGCCCCTGGACCCTGGACGCCTGGAGCACCGCCCGCGCCCCGGGCATGAAGGAACAGCGGTGTACGGGCCCGGAACGCCCGGCCGACTCCCCCGCTCCGGGTGCGGGTAGCCTCGGCGGGACAGCCGTCGAACGGACCGCCGCGGTTCCCGGTACCGGCCGACCGGCGTACCGGTGCCGGGTCCGCTCCCCATGTCCGGAGGAACACAGCGTGACAGAACTGGCCGCCCGGCTGTGGCATCTCCTGGGCGGGCCGCTGCAGTGGCGCCTCCAGTGGCTCGCGCACGCCAAGTTCATGGCCGGTGTCACCGGCGTCGTGCGGGACGCGGAGGGCAGGGTGCTCCTCCTCAGACACCGCCTGTGGCACCGGGACCGTCCGTGGGGTCTCCCGACGGGGTACGCCGCCAGGGGCGAGACCTTCCAGGACACGGTCGTGCGCGAGGTGCGCGAGGAGACCGGGCTCGAGGTCCGCGTCGGCGAACTCGTCCGTCTCAGAAGCGGGTACCGGCTGCGGATGGAGGCGGCCTACGAGGCCGAACTCGTCGGCGGCACCCTCCGGATCGACCCCCGGGAGATCCTGGAGGCGAGGTGGTTCCCGCCCGACGACCTCCCCGGGGGACTGCAGGAGTCCCATCGGCCTCTGATCACGCGCCGGCCGGGCTGATTCCGGCCGGACCGGCCGCGCGGCGTACAGTGGCGGGCATGGCGACCGGCATACCGGGGATCCCCGGTCTGGAGGCGGTGCGGCACCGGCTGGGCGCGGAGCTGTTCGCCCGGGTGGCGGGACCGGAGGGGCCGGCGAACCGGATCCGTATCCACGAGTCGCCCGGTTCCCGGTGGTTCGGACCCGGCCGGCCGATCCGGACGGTGCACGGTGACGCCGCCATGTTCGCGGGAGGCCTGCGGGCGCTGCTGCTGCAGTCCCTGCACCCACTGGCCATGGCCGCGGTCGCGGCCCACTCGGGATACCGGGGCGATCCCTGGGGCCGGCTCCAGCGCACCAGCACCTTCCTGGCGGTGACGACCTTCGGCACCGCCGAGGACGCCCACCGGGCGGTGGCACGGGTCAGGGCGGCGCACCGGCGGGTGCGCGGCCGCACTCCGGACGGCCAGGAGTACGCGGCCTGCGATCCACGGCTGCTCGGCTGGGTGCACGCGGCCGAGGTCGACAGCTTCCTGCGGGCCCACCGGCGCTACGGTGCCCGGCCGCTGGAGGAGGCCGCCTACGACGGGTACGTCGCGGACGCCGCCCGGGTGGCCGCCGCGCTCGGGGTCCCGGATCCGCCCACCGACCAGGCCGGGCTCGCCGCCCGGCTGGAGAGCTACCGTCCCGAGCTGCGGGCCACGGCGCAGGCCCGGGACGCCGCCCGGTTCCTGCTCCTGCGGCCTCCGCTGCCCTGGGCCGCGCGCCCGCCGTACGCCGTGCTCGCCGCCGGTGCCGTGACCCTGCTCCCCCGCTGGGCCCGCGGCCCGCTGCGGCTGCCGTACCTCCCCTTCGTGGAGGAGGCCGCCGTACGCCCGGCGGGCCGGACCCTGACCAGGACGATCCGCTGGGCCATGGCACCACCGGCACCACCGGCACCACCGCCGCGGCCGTCCGCCGGCGGTGCGGAGCGGCCGGGCCGGTGACGGGCGGAGGTCAGGAGGCCTGGTCTCCGCCGTCCTCCCGGCCGGCCGTCCTGGGAGACTTTCCCTGGAGGCGGTCGATCATCTGCGACGCCCGGGCCTTCGTCAGGTCCTCGGGGACATCCTCCCCCGCCTCCCGGGCGAGTGTCCGCAGATAGCTCAGTTGCGGGCCGGTCGCCGGTTCCTCTCCCGTGACCCAGTCGTCGACGTCCTTGTCCGGATTCTGTTCCGTCATGTCCGGCCGGGTACCCCCGTCTCCGCCACTGTCACCTCCCGGCCGCGCGGCCCCTGCCCGGGCACGGGGAGGCACCCGTCCGGCGCCGGCCGCTCCGTTCGTCAGCGCCTGCGGCTGCGGGCGGTCCAGCCGCCTCCGACCCCTGCCACGTGCAGGGCCAGCAGACCCAGTCCCAGGAGCATGAGGTTGGTGGACGAGAACACGTCGTTCGTCGAGAGCTCCGCCGCGTTGATCAGGAACGCGATGAAGAACAGCACGGCCGCCACGATGCCCAGCATGGACTCTCCCCTGTTCGAGTGATGACTCGGTGTGAACACCGTCTGCCCCGTGTCCACCGGCGGACACCCGCTTCCCGTGCCGCCGGGGTGCCGCGGGGCCCGGGCGGAGGCGGTCCCGTCCCGTCTCACCGGTATCCGAAGTTCTGTGTCCACCAGGCCACCGGTGCGCCCGGGGCCAGGAACACGCCCACGCCGATCGCGCGGAACAGCGGGTTGAGGATGTTCACCCGGTGCCCGGGGCTGTTCATCCAGGCCACCACCACCGCCATGGCGTTCGGGTCGAGCACGGCGATGTTCTCGGCGGCGGGATACGGGTAGCCGGCCGCCGACATGCGCTCGTCGGGGGCCACGCCCTCGGGGGTGAGGTGGCTGAAGAAGGCCCGCTCCGCCATGTCCCGGCTGTGCGCGCGGGAGGACAGCCGCAGCCGCTCCTCGGTGCGCAGCCGTACCAGACCGCGCTCGGCGCGTTCCTGGTTGACCAGGGTCACCACGTCGTCCTCGAGGGCTTCCCGGCGGGTTCTCACCAGCGGCCGCGCGGGGTCCGGCGCCGCGGCCGGGACGGTGCCGGTGCCGGTGCCGGTGAACCGCAGCCGGGACCCGCCGTCCCCGGACCACTGCGGATCCCATCCCTCCTCGTCCTCCTCGCCCTGCCCGTTCCGTCCGTTCTCCCCGCTTCCCGCCCAGTGGTACCGGTGCCCCGCCATGAGAACCCGCTTCCCGTTCCGGCCCGAACGCGCGCACCATTGTCGCTCACGGGGCGGCCGGCGGAGAGCGGGGCCGGACGGGCAGCGCGTGCCCGCCCGTTCAGCGCGGCGGGGACAGGCGCAGGCCCGCGGTGACCAGCTTGCGGACGGCGACCACGGCCGCGGCCGCGGCGACGGTGTCCCAGGCCGGGTCGCCGGCCAGCCGCAGCAGTCCCGCCGCGATCAGGAAGTCCAGCAGGACGGCCAGTGCGGGCATGAGCCGCCGGGCCGCCACGAGGACCACCGCGGCCGACACCAGGCCGAAGGCCGTGACCGCCAGGGCGGCCCAGTGCGTCGCGGTGGTCATGACGGCACCGCGGCGCGGGAGCCGCCGGCCCCTTCCTTTCCCTTCTCCCCGCGGCCGTCCCGCTCGATCTCGGCACGCTCGCTGGCGATCTCACGGCCGAGGAAGAAGTTCAGGGCGGTACGGATCGCGGCGATCGCGGCGAGCTGTCCGATCTCGGTGAAGCTCGGCGCGATCGCCGTGCGCAGCACGTCCCCGGCGAGCTGGAACTCCAGGCCCAGTACCAGGAACCGGCCCAGGGAGAGCCGGATCCTGGTGAACTGACGCTCCACCCCGCCGCCGCCGCGCACCCCCGCCAGCAGGAAACGTCCGAACGCCCAGACCGCGCCCACGAAGATGATCACCGCACCGGCCGCCTCCACCAGTCTCACCAGCAGGTCGACGGCTTCCCGGAGGGTGGACTCGGGCAGCACTTCCCATGATGCGTTCATGAGCCGCGCGTACCCGGATCGGTCCGGTCGGCACGGTGATCGTCCGGGATTCCAAGAAGAACGGGAGGCCGGATCACCCGCTGCCGGG
Organism: Streptomyces carminius; assembly: GCF_002794255.1. Taxonomy (GTDB): domain Bacteria; phylum Actinomycetota; class Actinomycetes; order Streptomycetales; family Streptomycetaceae; genus Streptomyces; species Streptomyces carminius. Next base: position 270,284 of record NZ_PGGW01000008.1, on the reverse strand, counting down.
GCCGGGCTGTCAGTGCCCGCGCCTATGTTCCTCACATCGCCGGACCGGCCGCACGGCAGCCGGTCACACCCAACACCCTTCCCTGCTCGCGCCCGGAGAAAGGCCCGTCATGTCCGTTGCCACCGAGTCGACCACCTATCTGGAGCTGTCCGAGGAGGGCGCGGGCGCGCACAAGTTCTACGAGGTGCGGCACCACGGCACCGAGGTGACCATCTCCTTCGGCCGGATCGGCGAGCAGGGCCAGACCCGCACCACCGGTTACGCCAGCGCCGAGAAGGCCGCGGCGGTGGCCGCCCGCAAGGTCGGCGAGAAGGTCCGGAAGGGCTACGCCCCGGCGGTGCGCGGGGTGCGCGGGCGCCGCCCGGTCACCCGGCGCGAGATCGCCAGCAGCCGTTCCACGGCCCGGCAGGCGCCGGTGCTGTGGCGGTTCCGTTCCGGGGCACCGGCCTTCGGCGTCTTCGTCGACGACGACCACGCCTGGGTCGGCAACCAGGACGGGGACGTGTTCACCCTCACCCACGACGGCGAGGTCACCAGCCGTTTCGGCCTTCCCGACGGCGTCAAGTGCATCGTCGCCGACGACTTCTGGATCTACGCCGGCTGCGACGACGGCCGCGTCTACGACCTGGGCGGCAAGGTCCCGCACGTGGCCTACGAGATAGCCGCCGACGTCGACATCTACTGGCTGGACATCCACGACGGGCTCCTGGGCGTCTCCGACGCCCAGGGCGGTGTCACCACCGTCGACCACGAGGACGACTTCCAGTGGCGCCGCTCGGGCACCGGCACCCACGCCTGGATGGTCCGCTGCGACGAGGACGGGGTCTTCCACGGCGACTCCCGCGGCGTGGCCCGGTACGCGGCCCGCGACGGCGCGCCCCTGTGGTCGGTTCCCACCCAGGGGCCGGTGCTGTTCGGCTGGCAGGAGGCCGACGAGGTCTTCGCCGGCACCGGTCGGGGCCAGGTCTACCGGCTGGCCAAGGACGACGGCGCGGTGCGGGCCCGCTACCGCTGCGACGCCGCGGTGTTCTCCTGCGCCGCCTCGCCCGACGGCCGGTACGTCTTCGCCGGCGACAACCACTCCTCCGTGTACTGCTTCACCGCCGACGGCACCCGGCTGTGGAAGCTGGGCACCGGGTGCGGTTCGGCCTACTCCATGCAGTACCGCGACGAGCGTCTCTACCTCGTCACCACCGACGGCTCACTGGCCTGCGTCGACGCCTCCGAGAGCGCGGTCCGCCGGGCCGAGGGCGGGCAGTTGCCCCGCACCGCCGACGTCAAGGCCACCGGGTGGGAACGCGTCACGCCCTCGCAGGAGGTGGAGACGGTCCACGTCTCCGCCGGCGCACCGGTGGACGGTGTGGTCGTGGAGTGCGTCCAGGAGGGCCCCCGCACCCGGGTGCGGGTCGTCTCCCCCGGCTACGACCCCGCCTGGCGCGTCCAGTTCCCCAAGGACATCCGCGTTCCCGGCGCCCGGTACGTCGTCTCCGAGGTCCATGTGGCCGCCCGCGGCGACTTCTACCGGGCCCGTGGCGACATCAGGCGCCTGCTCTGAGCCGGGCCGCCGGCGGGCTCCGGGCGGCCGCGGCGCGCGTACCGCCCGGGGCCGACCCCGACCACCCGCCGGAAGTGGCGGGTCAGGTGCGACTGGTCGCAGAACCCGGCGGCCACCGCCGCCTCCGGCACCGGCAGACCGGCCAGCAGCAGCCCGCGTGCCAGGTCCACCCGGCGCGTGGTCAGGTACCGGTGCGGCGGCATGCCGTACTCCCGGCCGAAGGCCCGCACCAGGTGCGAGGGGTGGGCGTGGAGCAGCCGCGCCGCCTCGGCCAGGGTCAGGCCCGCCGTGACCCTGGCGTCCAGCAGGTCGCGCAGCCGGTGGGCGAGCCCCGCGTCCCGCCGGTCCGGCACCGCGCCGGCCGTCCGGCGCAGGTGGCCCTCCAGCCGCTCGCAGATCAGCACCAGCCTGCTCTCCGCCTCCAGTTCCTCACCGGGCAGCGTCAGCGCGGTATGCAGGCCGTGCACACGGCGCCGCAGCAGCGGGTCGCGCAGTTCGGGCCGGTCCACCGCCGTACCGATCAGACGCTCGTCGAGCCGGTCCCCGTCCAGGTAGACGACGCGCTTGCGGAAGCCGTGCGCGGTGGCGGCCGTCCCGTTGTGGGGGACGTGCGGCGGGAGCAGGGTGACGATGTCGCCGGGGGCGCCGTGCTCGTGCCGGTCCAGGTCGTAGCGGACCACTCCGTCGTCCACGATCAGCAGGGTCCAGGTGCCGTGCACGTGCATCGGGTAGGCGTGGTCGGTGAAGCGCGCGTGGAAGACCTCCGCGACGCCCGCCACGGACGGACGCCAGGCATGGATCTCGGCCATGCAAGGAACGTACAAGACCGCGCCGCGCCGTGCGCGGGAGGCTGCGGGCCATGGAAACTCAGCACGGGAGGACCGGCGGCACGGACACCGGGGACGGCACCCCGGCCCCGCCCGCCGTCCGCTTCGACACCAAGATCGCCGTACTCCTCCGCGAAGACCTCGCCGTATGGCAGCGCCTCAACGTGACCGCGTTCCTGGTCAGCGGACTCGGCACGGGGTACCCCGAGGTGGTGGGCGAGCCGTACGCCGACGCCGACGGCACCGCCTATCTGCCGATGTTCCGGCAGCCCGTGCTCGTCTTCGAGGGCACGAAGGAGGTCCTGGGGTCCGCGCACACCCGTGCCCTCGGCCGCCGTCTGCCGCTGTCCGTCTTCACCTCGGACCTGTTCTCCACCGGCAACGACGACGACAACCGGGCGGCGGTGCGGGCGGTCCCGGCGGGCCTGCTCGATCTGGTGGGACTCGCGGTGTACGGGCCGCGCAACGCCGTCGACAAGGTCCTCAAGGGCGCCCGGATGCATCCCTGACCGGGGACGTTCCTGACCGGGGCGGAGCGGCGGACGCGCCCCGCCCACCGCACGGCGGTGCGGTGGGCGGGGCGCGTCCGCCGGGCGGAGCGGGTGCTCAGCCGGAGATCCCGTGCGGGCCGTGGGACGTCACCAGGTGTGTGCGACGTCCACGACCAGGCGGTCACCGGTCTGGAACACCCGGAACGGCAGTCTGGCGCGTACGCCCAGACCCACCTGGGTCTGCCCCTCGAAGCTGGCCCCGAACCTGGTGTCCCGGAAGGTCCGGTACCCGGTGAGGTCCACCCCCGGGAGCGGCTGTCCGGCCCTCGCGGCGTAGACGGCCTCGCCCGTCTCCGGGTCGTAGCTGGGCGCGGTCACATGGATCTGCAGGATGGCACCGCCCTTGACCGGGATCGGCTTGCCGGAGCCGTCCTGGTGGAAGACGTCGACGTAGCCGACGTGGTAGCCGAGCTCCTCCGTCGTGCCGGTGACGTCGAAGACCATGCGGTCGTAGCACTCGTGCGCACCGGTCCTGATGTTCTTCAGCGGCTCGGCCTGCGAGTGGCCGGCCGACTTCAGGCCGCTGCCCCACCCGGTCGAGCAGACCGCGGCGGACGCTCCCGTCCGGCCGTCCGCGGCCCAGGCCGTCCCGGCCGTCCCCGTCACCGCGGTGCCCGCCAGCGCGAGCACCGCGGCCGCCGTTCTCAGCAGTCGCATGTCCTACCCCCCGTGATCGTCCGTGTACGGCTGTATACGGTGGGACACCTGACAGGGCGTCATGGTTGCCCGGAACAACGGTAATCGGACAGCTTCGGGGCGACATGGCGCAAAAGGAGCCCCGGCGGAGGGCGCCGGGAGCCGCTAGGGTCCGGCGCGTGGAGGCACACAGCACCGATGAAGTGACGTTTCGTCTTCTGGGGCCGGTGCGGGCGTGGCGCGGCGGTACGGAGCTCGGACTCGGCCCGCCCCAGCAGCGGGCGGTGCTGGCCGCGCTGCTGCTGCGGCGGGGACGCCCGGTCACCGCCGGGAGACTGGCGGAGGCGCTGTGGGGCCACCGTCCGCCGCCGGGCGCGGCCGCGACCCTGCGGGCCTACCTGTCCCGGTTGCGCACGGCACTGGAGCCGCGCCGGCCCGCCGGTCGGCCCCCGGCACTGCTGGTCTCCACCCCCGCCGGTTACGTGCTGGACGTCCCGCCCTCCGCCGTGGACCTGGAGGTGTTCGAGCAGCGGGTGGCACACGCCCGGCGACTGCGTTCCGAAGGCGATCCGGCCGGGGCCGGGGAGCTGCTGCGCGAGGCCCTGGAGTCCTGGCCGGGCACCCCGCTGGCGGGAGTGCCCGGACCGCTGGCCCACACCGAGCGCGCCCGGCTCGACGAGCGGCGCCTGACGGTGCTGGAGACCTCGCTCGGGGTGGATCTGGAACTGGGCCGCCACCACGAGCTGGTGGCCCGGCTGCGGGCACTGTGCGCCGACCATCCGCTGCGGGAGGGGCTGTGGGAACTGCTGATCCTGGCCCTGTACCGCTGCGGACGGCGGGCGGAGGCGCTGGAGAGCTACCAGGACCTCCGGCGCGCCCTGGCCGCCGAACTCGGCGCCGAGCCGGGTCCCGCGCTGCGCCGTACGTACGCCGGGCTGCTGGCCGCCTCCCGGGCACCGGCCGGGTCCGCCCCGGCCGGGTCCGCGGCCGTCGGTCCGGAGGCCGGGCACACCGGCGGTACGGCCCGGCCGGCCGGCCGCGGGCCGGCCCCGGACGGCCGCGCCGGGACGGCCGGCGCGGCGCGCCCCTGCCAGCTGCCCGCCGCGCTCACCACGTTCGCGGGCCGGGAGGCCGAGCTGGCCCGGGTCCACGCGCTGCTCCCGGCGGGCCGGGAGCCGTCCACCGTGGTCATCAGCGCCATCGGCGGGATGGCCGGAATCGGCAAGACGACACTGGCCGTGCACTTCGCCCACCGGATCGCGGACCGCTTCCCCGACGGGCAGCTCTACATCAACCTCCGGGGCTTCGATCCCGGCGGCGCCGCGCTGGATCCCGCCGAGGCCGTCCGCGCGTTCCTCGTCGCCCTCGGGGTCCCGCCGCAGCGCCTCCCCGCCGACGCCGCCGCGCAGACCGCGCTCTACCGCAGCATGCTGGCCGACCGCAGGGTGCTGATCGTCCTGGACAACGCCCGGGACTCCCGGCAGGTCCGGCCCCTGCTGCCGGGTACGGCCGGCTGCCTGGTCATCGTCACCAGCCGGGACCAGCTGGCGGGGCTGGTCGCGGCCGAGGGCGCGCATCCGGTGCCCCTGGACCTGCTCTCCGACGAGGAGGCCGAGCAGCTCCTGGCCCGCCGGATCGGGCGGGAGCGGACGGCGGCCGAACCGGAGGCGGTGCGGGAGATCGTCCGGCGGTGCGCGCGGCTGCCGCTGGCGCTGGCCGTCGTGGCCGCCCGGGCCGCCACCCATCCGCACTTCGGGCTGCGCGCCATCGCCGAGGAGCTGCGGGAGGGCCCCGGCGGTCTGGACGCGTTCGCCGGCGGCGAGGCGGCCGCCGACGCCCGGACGGTCTTCTCCTGGTCCTACCGCGCGCTGCCGCCCGAAGCGGCCCGGCTCTTCCGGCTGCTGGCGCTGCATCCCGGCCCGGAGATCTCCGTCTCCGCGGCGGCCGCCCTGGCGGGACTCGAACCGCGCCGGGTCCGGGTGCCGCTGGCGGCGCTGACCGGTGCCCATCTGCTGGTCCAGCGTGCACCGGGCCGCTACACCTGCCACGACCTGCTGCGCGTCTACGCCGCCGAGCTACTGGACGAGACCGACGGCGAGGCCGAGCGGCGGGCGGCGCTGCGCCGGATGTTCGACCACTGTCTGCACACCGCGTACGGCGTGCTGACGCTGTTCCATCCGCAGCGCGACACGATCGAGCTGCCCGGGGCGGTGACCGGGGCCGTGCCCGAGGTGTTCGGCGACCGGCGCCGGGCCATGGCCTGGCTGGAGGCCGAGCGGCAGGTGCTGGTCACCGCCGTCTCCCGGGCCGCCGCCACCGGTTTCCCCGCACAGTCCTGGCAGCTCGCCTTCACCCTCGACCTGTTCCTGGACCGGCTGGGTCACTGGCACGCCCAGCACACCGTCCAGCAGGCCGCGCTGGACGCCGCCCGCGGCGCCGGGGACCGGCTCGGGGCGGCGTACGCCGAGCGCGCGCTGGGCTTCGCCTGCATGCGGCTGGAGCGGGAGGAGGAGGCCGCCCGGCACCTGCACGGAGCGCTGGAGGCGTTCGGCGCGCTCGGCGAGCCCCTCGGACAGGCCCGGACACACCGTCTGCTGGCCTTCGCGGCCAACCGCGACAAGCGCCACCAGGACGCGCTGGAGCACTACCGGCAGGCACTCGGGCTGTACCGCGCGGCCGGTTACCGCAGCGGCCGGGCCAGCGTCCTCAACGAGGTCGGCTGGACCCACATCCTGCTCGGCGAGCACCGGGAGGCGCTGGAGCAGTGCGCGCGTGCGGTCGCACTGCACCGGGAGACGGGCGACCGCAACGGGGAGGCCGCCGCGCAGGACAGCCTCGGCTACGCACTGCACCACCTGGGGAGGTACCAGGAGGCCCTCGGCTGCTTCGACCGGGCACTGCGCCTCTACCTCGACCTGGGCGACCGCTATCTGCAGGCCGACACCCTCGTCCACATCGGGGACACCCGGCACGCGGCGGGAGACCGACCGGCGGCCCGTTCGGCCTGGCGGCGGGCCCTGGACATCCTGGTGGAGTTCGACCACCCCGACACCGAGGAGGTCCGGGAGCGCCTGCACCGGCTCGGCCCGGAAGAACCGGAGAGTACCGGGGCGGCGGGAACGGAGGCGGGCGGGGCGCCGACGGCGGACGGGACGGGCCGGTGAACGGGAGAGCCGCCCCGGCCGGCGGACGTACCGCGGGCCGGTGGCGGCGGCCTCGCGCGGGCCGGGAGAGGTCCCGCGCGCGGCGCTCCCGGCTACGCTGGTGCGCGCACGCCCCGGCTCCCCGGGCGGTCCGAAAGGCCCCGACCCCACCGCCCCGTTCCGGCCCGGCTCCCCCACACGGCCGCGCCCGGCACGGCGGGAGCCGCGGTGTCCGAAGCCGGAAGGAGAACCCCTGGCCCGGCGGCCACCGGGAGGCCCCGGCACTGTTCAAGTGCGACGGCGTGTACTTCATGCTCACCTCCGGCGCGACCGGCTGGCGCCCCAACCAGCAGAAGTACGCCACCTCCCTCTCCGGCGGCTGGAGCGGCATGCGCGACATCGGCGACTCCACCGCCTACGGCTCCCAGACCACGTTCGTGCTGCCCGTCCAGGGCGGCCGGGGGTCCCTACGAGACGCTGGCCGCCCGGCACAGCGGCAAGTGCGCCGACGTGCGGGACCAGTCGCCGAAGGAGGGCGCCGAGGTCGTCCAGTACGACTGCACCGGCGGCGTCAACCAGCAGTGGCGCAGGGCCGCCTGGGCCGCGGCCGGCCCGACACCCGGCCGGGACGGTGCGACCGTCCGGTCCCGCCGTCCGGTCCGGCTCCGTGACGGAGCCGGCCGGGACGGCGGGGTCAGCGGCGCGTCCGCGTGGCCTCGGTCTGCAGCAGGCGGGGGGAGCCGGTGAAGCCGTGGCGGGTGTAGACCGGGACGGCCCGGACGCTGGAGTGGACCGTGACGCGTTCGGCCCCGAGCCCGCGGGCGAGGTCCACGACGGCGTCGACGAGCAGGCCGCCCAGCCCGGCGTCCCGTTCCCCGGGCACCACGTACACGCTCTGCACGTCGCCCGAGAACCGCTCCGGCGCGTGCGGGGTGGGCACCCGGGGGACGAGCGCCAGCCAGGCCATGCCGAGCACCGCCTCGCCGCGGACCGCGACCAGGCAGCGGTGGGAGGCGGCGTTGCGCCGTGCCCAGTCGGTGAAGTGACGCACGAACTCCTCGCGGGTACCGGCGGGCTCCCTGCCGTTCTCCATCGCCCACCGCCGGCGCAACTCGGCGACGGCGGCCAGTTCACCGGCCCGCGCGGGCCGGATGTCGATGCCGGTGAGGATGTCGGTCATGCCGCCATCGTGGCATGGGCCCGGGCCCCGGGGTCCGCCGTACCGCCGAAGGCGGTACGGCGGACCGGACGGGCGGCGACCACCGTGCCGACGCCGTCGTCGCGGCGCTGGAGACCGGCCTCCCGGCAGGCTCTCCCCCGGCGGGCGGTAGGCGGTAGGCGGCCGGAATCGTTCCTTCCGGGGCGGCCCGGCCACCCCTCCGGCGACCGTCCGGCCGGACACCCCTTACCCGGCCATGGAGAGGCCGCGGAGGGCCGCCGTCCATTTCAAGCCACCGCGCATGTGCCCGACACACGGGACGTCGGCCGCACCCGGAAGCCCGCCTCCGCGACACAGGTGATGGAGCACCCGCCGCCTGCGTTCCACTCCTTCCCCGCGCACCTTCTCTCCTGGTCACCGCCCGGGCCGGGGAGGCCGGTTTACGCCTGTCGGGGCGGGGCACCCGTCCCTACACTGGGAGCGCTCCCACAGCAAGGGTCCGAAGGCCGCCCGCACCTCAGAGCGCAAAAGCCTTCACGCAGAGTCGCATCACCACCCCGCCAGCCGCACCTTCGCGGAACGGCGTCCTTCCCCCGAGGCGACGCGGTTCCGGATGTGCTCTCCGCGAGCGAGCCGGCGTACGGCCGGGCTCCGGGAAGGCCGTGGTCCAGCGGAGTCGGGAAGAGCCGGCACACCGTGTCCGAGCGCGTCCCCGGTACGGCGCGGGGTCCTCCGCCACACCCGTACGACCGATTGGAGACCCCATGCTCGGTGTTCTTGCCGCCGGCGGAACCGTCGCGGCGTTATCCGCCTCGCTGCTGTCCCCCCAGGCCGCCCCCGCCGAGACCACGGCGCCGCCCGCGGGCGCGGCGATCGAGGTCGCGACCGTCAACGGCTCGGGATGCCCGGCCGGGACGGCCGGAGTCACGGTCTCGGGCCGGGACTCCTTCACCGTGACCTACGACGACTACCTCGTCCAGGTGGGCCCGGTCGCCACGCCCACCGAGTTCCGCAAGAACTGCCAGATCAGCCTGGAGATCGCGGTCCCCGCGGGCTACACCTACGCCATCTCCGGCGTGCAGAACCGCGGTTACGCCTATCTGCAGTCGGGGGCCAGCGCCCTCCAGCAGACGACCTACTACATCCAGGGCAGCGCCGGGACCGTGACCACCTCCCAGGAGTTCGACGGTCCGTACCGCAGCTCCTGGAGCAGCACGGACTCGCTGGGGAGCGACGAGCTCGTCTGGGCGCCGTGCGGCCAGCGGCGGAACCTCAACATCAACACCGAACTGCGGGTGTACAGCGGGTCCTCGTCGAGGGACGCGGTCAGCTTCATGGCGATGCGCTCGACGAGCACCGCGGGCAGTTCCTTCGACATCGTCTGGAAGCAGTGCTGACCCCCGCCGGATGACGCACTCGCGCGGGCAACGGAGCGCCGGGCGGACAGCCGCGGGCGCACCACCGCCGCCCGCCCGGCCGGACCCTCGGGTCCGGCCGGGCGGGCGGCTCCGTCCTCAGGCCGCCGGGGTGATCAGCCCGTAGTCGCCGTCGTGGCGGTGGTGGAGCAGATTGCCGCGCCCGGTGGCGATGTCGACGAAGAACACGAACGGCAGTCCGGTCGCCTCCAGTCGCCAGGCCGCCTCCTCCACTCCCATACGGGGTGCCGGGATCCCGCTGACCTCCAGCGCCACGCCCGACGGGTGGTCGGCCGGCAGCGGCACCGGCAGTCCCCCGTGGGCCCGCGCCAGCCGGTAGCCGCCGGCGCCGGTCCGGTAGACCACGCTGTCGACGCCCGAGACGGCGTCGGTGAACAGGTGGAAGTCGTACTCCAGGGCCTCCAGTTCCTCCACGGCCTCCGCCGGTGTCCGGCCGGGAAGGCCGAAGGACCGGTGACGCACGATCCGGCGGCCGGTCACCGGACGCGGCAGATCGTACGGCACCCGGCCGCGGTGCGGCCGGCCGTGGTCGCACACCCGGGCCAGCCGGCCGGCCAGCCGGTCCCGCAGCAGGTCGATCGCCTCGGGCATCGTGTCCGCGGCGACCTGGGCCCGCACCAGGTGCCCGTTGACGTCCACGTTCACCTGGGCGACCGCCGGCTGCCGGACGGAGGTGCCCGAGGCCAGGCTCAGCTTCACCCGGGTGTCCAGAACCGGCTCCCTGAGCTTGCCCAGGGCCGCCAGCACCTTGGTGCGGGCGTACTCCTCCGTGCCGCCGGGCATGTCACCGCGGGTCTCCACCCGGACCGGGGGGACGGGACGCGTCTGCGATCGGTTCATGGTCTCCTCCTGCCGTTGTGGCACCACCAGCTTCGCCGCCGGGTGATCGATCGCAGGAGAGCCGAAGGTCCCGCCGCCCGGTACCGTCCGTCCCCGCCGCGCGTACCGGACGGCCCCGGTCACCGCCCGGTGCCTGCGGAGGGGACGGCGGTGCTCCCCCTCCGGAACGGATACCGGCCGCCTGCCCCGGCACCGCCCCGGCCCACCCGGCGCCCCACCGGCTCGTCCCCGGCACCGGGGCGCCCGCTGCCCGCGGTCTGCCGCGGGGCACGGTGACGCCGGGTCGGCGGGAGGGCGGGCCGCCCTCCCGCCGACCACGTTCACCGCACTGCGCGCGGCACACCCCTACGGACCTGCCGGTGTCCGGACACGGCACCGCGGCAGCGGGCACGGACGATGCCCGCGCCCCCCTGCACCTGTTCGCGGCCGGTGAGCCGGGGGCGCCCGCCTCAGGACGGGCCCGCCGCCGGACCGCGGAAGGTGGCGCGGTAGGCGGTGGGTGTCACACCGAGCGCCTGCTGCATGTGCCGGCGGAGCGAGACCGCCGTGCCGAAGCCCGCCTCGACGGCGATCCGGTCGACGGACAGGTCGGTCTCCTCCAGCAGTTGGCGGGCGCGCACGATGCGCTGCTGGGCGAGCCACTGCCCGGCGGTGACGCCCGTCTCCTCCCGGAAGCGGCGGGTGAAGCTCCGCACGCTCGTGGACTCCCGGGCGGCCAGCTCCTCCAGTGTGACGGGGCGGTCGAGGTTCTCCAGCGCCCAGGCGCGGGCGGCGCCGGTGGAGGACCGCCGCGGCTCGGGCACGGGCCGCGGGATGTACTGGGCCTGTCCCCCGTCGCGGTGCGGCGGTACGACCGTGGCGCGGGCCACCGCGTTGGCGACGGCCGCGCCGTGGTCGCGGCGGATCATGTGCAGGCACAGGTCGATCCCGGCCGCCTCCCCGGCGGAGGTGAGCACCTCGCCCTCGTCGGTGTAGAGGACGTCCGGGTCGAGCCGGACCGCCGGATACACCCGCCGGAAGCGTTCGGCCGACTTCCAGTGGGTGGTGGCCCGGCGGCCGTCGAGCAGCCCGGCGGCCGCGAGCACGAAGGCACCGGTGCAGACCGAGGCGATCCGGGTGCCCGGCCGGACGCGCGCGAGGGCGTCGGCGAGCGGGCCCGGCAGCCGCCCCTCCCCCACCTGCCCGTCCTCGTCCCCCTCCGCTCCGTGCGCGGCCGGGACAAGTACCGTGTCGGCCTCCGCCAGGGCGTCCGGACCGTACGCGACGTACACGGAGAAGTCCGCGGTGGTGCGGACCTCTCCTGGTCCGAGCGCGCAGGTGACGACCTGGTACAACGGTGTGCCGTCGGCTCCGGCGGCCGCGCCGAACAGCTGGTGGACCAGGCCCAGTTCCATCGGCAGCAGACCGTGGCGGACCAGGACCGCCACCCGGTGCCGCCCGGATTCCGTGAAGACGTCCATGGCCAGATCCTTTCACATGTCGTCCATCCGGCCACTCGTCGGCGCGGGAGCGGCCGAACAGCATGGGCACATGACACAGACGATCACGACTCCGTCCGCCACCCGCGGCGGGCGGGTGCACCGGGCCTGGTGGATCGCCGCCGCGGCCGCGCTGACCGTCATGGCCGCGGGCGCCTTCGGCACCATGCCCGGTCTGCTGGTCACCCCGCTGCACCGGGACCTCGGCTGGTCGCGCGGCTCGATCGGTTTCGCCGTGTGGGTGAACATGGCCGTCAGCGGGCTGGTCGCGCCCTTCGCCACGGCCCTGATGGACCGGTTGGGGCTCCGCCGGGTGGCCGCGGGCGCCCTTGTCGCCGTCGGCGCCGGCGCGGCGCTGACGGCGGTCATGACCCAGCCCTGGCAGTTGACGCTCTACTGGGGGTTCCTGGTCGGTCTGGGCTGCGGTTCCGTCGCGATGGGCTTCGCGGCGGTCGTGGTCCAGCGCTGGTTCGGCGCGCGGCGCGGCCTGGTCACCGGTGTCCTGACGGGGGCGGGCGTCTTCGGGCAGTTCGCCTTCCTGCCGCTGCTGTCCTGGGGCGTCGACCGGTACCAGTGGCGTCCGGTCACGGTGACGGTGGCGCTGGCCGCCCTGGCCCTCGTCCCGCTCGCGTGGCTGCTGCTGCGCGACCATCCGGCCGACCTCGGCCTGCGGCCCTACGGGAGCGGCGGGTCCGTCCCCCGGCCGGCTCCGGTCCCGGGCGCCGCCCGGCGTACGGTGGCGGTGCTGCGCGCGGCGGCCCGGACCCGTACGTTCTGGCTGCTAGCGGGCACTTTCGCCATCTGCGGCGCGTCGACCAACGGCGTCATGTGGACCGGTTTCGTGCCCGCGGCGCACGACCACGGCATGCCGACCACGGTCGCGGCCGGGCTGCTCTCGCTCATCGGCGTCTTCAACGTGGCGGGCACGGTCCTGTCCGGCTGGCTCACCGACCGCCACGATCCCCGGCTGCTGCTCTCGTGCTACTACGGGATGCGCGCGCTCTCGCTGGTGTGCCTGCCCTACCTGCTCGGGCCGGAGGCCCACTGGCCCCTGATTGCCTTCGTCGTCTTCTTCGGGCTGCTCGACGTGGCCACCGTGCCGCCGACGATCGCGCTCTCGGCCGTCCGGGAGGTCTACGGGGAGCGAAGCGGCGCGATCGTGTTCGGCTGGACACTCGCCTTCCACCAGGTGGGCGCCGGGCTGATGGCCTTCGCCGGCGGCCTGCTGCGGGACTCCCTCGGCTCCTACGACCTCGTCTGGTTCGGCTCCGCCCTGCTGTGCGCGGTGGCGGCCCTGCTGGCGGCGGCGATCGGCCGGCCCGGTCCGGCGGCCGGAGCCCCGGGTGAGCGGGTGAGCGGGTGAGCGGGTGAGCGGGTGAGCGGGTGAGCGGGTGAGCGGGTGAGCGGCGGGACCGTACCGGCCCCTGTCGCCCTGCCTCCTGTTCCCGGCCGCCGCCCCGGCGCCCCGGTGCCGGGTGGTCACCGGCCCGTCGGCAGTGGCCGCGGCCCGGGGGCCGGTCGCGGCGGGGCGACGGCCCGGAGGGTCTCGCGCGGGCAGACGCTCCCGCCCGCCAGGATCGACCGGTGCGCGCGGCGCAGCCCCTCTCCGGGGCCGGCCCCCCGTTCGGTGCGGAGCCGCAGGCTCATGTCGCGGTAGGCCCGGAGGGCGGCGCCGGGATCGCCCTCCAGACACAGCGCGCACATCAGCAGCAGCTGCAGGCGCTCCCGCAACGGGTACCGGGTGAGCAGCCCGCGCAGCTCCGCGGCGGCGCCCTGGTGCCTGCCCAGGGCCAGGGCCGTCGCGAGCCGCCCCTCGTGGAGGGTGAGACGTACCTCCGCCATCCGCCGTGACTCGCCGAGCAGCGTCAGGGAGGAGGACGTGCCCGCCGCCGGGAGGGGATCCCCCCGCCAGAGCCGCAGGGCCGCGCGGAACAGTTCGAGGGCTCTCACCAGGTCCTCCTCGCGCAGTGCCTCGGCGGCGGCGGCCCGGAGATCCATCATCTCCGGGAAGTCGCACTCCTCGGGGGCCAGACCGAGACGGTAGGCGCCCGGCCCGTACGCCAGCCGGGCGTCTCCGCCGGGGGTGGCCGTCCGCAGGATCCGGCGGATCCGCCACACGTAGGTCTGGATGTTGGCCGCGCCGGAGGCCGGTGCACCGTCTCCCCACAGGAACTCCCCGATCAGGGGGACTCCGACCGGCCTGCCCTCCCATAACGCCAGCAGCGTCACCAGCAGTGCCGGTTTCGTCCCCGTCACCGGCAGGACCGCGCCGTCGTCCGCGATGATCTTCGGCCGGCCCAGGATCTCGATTCTCAACAGGCACCTCGTCGGCGGGGGAGCGGGTCGTCGGTGTGCGGGAGCGGCCGGGCCGCGGACGGCGTCCCGCGGGCCCGGTGGGTCCTCGCCCCGCTGTGCCGCCGGTGGTGCCCGGGACAGGTACCCGCCCGGGAACATACCGCTTGCCCGCCGGCTCCTCCGCGGGACCGGCGAACGTGTCCGGACACCTGCCGGAACGTACCCGTTCGGGGCGCGGGAGTGCCTGTTTCCGGCCCGGTCGGCCCGGTCGGCGCCTTCAGGGGCGGCCGCGCGGCCCGGCCGGGCCGGTGGGGTGCCGGGCGGGACTCAGCAGATGCGGGGCAGCTGCTCGCCCAGCGGCAGGTCCACCACCCGGGTACCGCCCAGTCCGGTACGGGCCACCACCATCCCCGGGTGGTCCGCCACGCACTCCCCGATCAGGGTGGCGCCGGCGCCGTGCGGGTGGGCACGCATCGCGGCGAGGACGGCGTCGGCGTGCTCCCGGGGGACAAAGGCCACCAGCAGTCCTTCGTTGGCCACGTACAACGGGTCCAGACCGAGGAACCCGCAGGCGTTCGCCACCGCCTCGGGCACGGGCAGGTCGCGTTCGGCCAGGACGATGCCGGTGCCGGAGGCCGCGGCGATCTCGTTCAGCACGGCGCCCAGCCCGCCGCGGGTGGGGTCGCGCAGTGCGTGGATGTCCGGGGTGACCGCCAGCATCGCCTGTACCAGGCCGCCCAGGGGCGCGGTGTCACTGCAGATCTCCACCCCGAATTCCAGGCCCTCGCGGACGCTCATGACGGCCACCCCGTGCAGCCCGAGAGGTCCGCTGACGATCACCGCGTCGCCGGGTGCGGCGCGCTGCGGGCGGATGTCGACGCCCTCGGGGACCAGTCCGATCCCGGCGGTGTTGACGTAGACGCCGTCACCGTGGCCGGTGTCGACCACCTTGGTGTCACCGGTGACGACCGCGACGTCCGCGGCCGCCGCGGCGGTGCCGATCGCCTGCGCCACCCGGCGCAGGACCGTCATGTCGGTGCCCTCCTCGACGATGAGCGCGCACGACAGGAAGGCGGCCCGCGCGCCGCTCATGGCCAGGTCGTTGACCGTGCCGTTGACCGCCAGGTCGCCGATGCTCCCGCCGGGGAAGAACATCGGCCGCACCACGTAGGAGTCGGTGGACATCGCCAGCCGGGCGCCGCCCAGTGTCACCTGGGCGCAGTCGCCGAGCGCGGCAAGCGTCTCGTTGCCGTAGGCGGGGACGAGGAGGTGTTCCACCAGTTCGGCGGAGAGCGCCCCTCCCCCGCCGTGTCCCATGACGACCACCGGGTGGTCGCGCAGCGGGGCGGGGCAGGACCAGTTCGCCGGGTCCGCCGGCGCGGGGTCGCCGGCCGACGCCGGCGCGCAGGGGCCGGTGTACGGGTCGGTGTAGGGGTCGGTGCCGTCAGCCAACGGAGGTCGCCTCCCGTTCCGTGCTCCCGGCCGTCGTTCCGCCGGTCGTTCCCGCCGGACGGTCCAGGCGCCGGTAGAGGTGGTAGGCGGCGCAGGCGCCCTCGCTGGAGACCATGGTGGCGCCCAGCGGGTTGCGCGGGGTGCAGGTGGTGCCGAAGGCGGCGCACTCGTTGGGTTTGATCAGCCCCTGGAGCACCTCGCCGCTGCGGCAGACCTCGGACTCCCGGGCTGTCAGCTCCGTGACGGAGAAACGGTGTTCGGCGTCGTACTCACGGAACGCCCTGGACAGCCGCCAGCCGCTGCCGGGGATCACCCCGATGCCGCGCCAGGCCCGGTCGGTGACCTCGAAGACCTCCTGGAGCATCCGCCGGGCGGCGGGGTTGCCCGCCTCCCGCACCGCGCGGGGGTAGGCGTTCTCCACCCGGTGCTCCCCGCGTTCGAGCTGGTGGACGGCGCGGCGTACGCCCTCCAGGATGTCCAGCGGTTCGAAGCCGGTGACCACCACGGGGACCTTGTGGCGCTCGGCCAGACCGGGGTACTCGGCGGTGCCCATCACACTGCACACGTGGCCGGCGGCCAGGAAGGCCTGGACCCGGCAGTGCGGCGCTTTCATGATCGCCTCGATGGCGGGCGGCACGCGCACATGCGAGATGAGCACGCTGAAGTTGCGGATGCCGTGCCGCCGCGCCTCGTGGACGGCCATCGCGTTGGCGGGCGCGGTGGTCTCGAAGCCGACGCCGAAGAAGACCACCTCCTTCTCCGGGTGCCGCCGGGCGATGTCCAGGGCGTCCAGCGGCGAGTAGACCACCCGTACGTCGCCCCCGGCGCCCTTGACGCGGAACAGGTCGCGTTCGCTGCCGGGCACCCGGAGCATGTCGCCGAAGGAGCAGAAGACCACCCCGGGGCGGGAGGCGATCTCCAGCGCCTTGTCGATCATCTCCAGGGGGGTCACGCAGACCGGGCAGCCGGGGCCGTGGATGAGCTCGACGGCCCCGGGAAGCAGCTGGTCGATGCCGTGGCGGATGATCGAGTGGGTCTGGCCGCCGCAGACCTCCATCATGGTCCAGGGCCGGGTGACGGTGGCGTGGATGTCCTCCAGGAGCCGCCGTGCCAGCGCGGGGTCGTTGAACTCGTCGATGTACTTCACCGGTTGCCCTCCTGTACCGCCGGTGCGGGGGCGGGCTCCGGGCGGCCCGCCGCCCCGGCCTCGGCCGCCGCGCGCTCCCAGGCGTCGCCGAACTCCTCCTCCAGGAGCCCGAGTTGTTCGAACAGTTCCAGCGAGGCCCGGGCCGACTCCTCGTCCAGCCGCTGGAGCGCGAAGCCCACGTGGACGATCACGTACTCGCCCGTCTCCACCTCGGGCAGATAGGCCAGGCACACGTCCTTCTCCACTCCGCCGAAGTCGACCCGCGCCATGCGCGTGCCGTCCCGTTCCTCGATCCCGGTCACCCTGCCGGGCACCGCCAGGCACATACGTGTTCTCCGTCCGTCGTCGTGGGGGTGGGGTCGGTTCCGCCGCCGGGTGGTCCCCGGCGATCCGGTGCCCGCCGGGTCACGGGGCACCGGCGCGGGCCGCCACCAGGAGCTGCCCGAGGGCCAGTCCGCCGTCCCCGGGCGGTACCCGGTGGTGCCGCAGCACCGTGAACCCGGCCGCGCGCAGCCGCCGTTCGCACTCCTGGTCCAGCAGCGCGTTGGCGAACACCCCGCCGGTCAGGGCGGCGACGGTCGTACCGGTCCGCCGGCGCGCCAGCCGGCAGGCCGCCTCCACCGCTTCCGCCACGGCCCGGTGGAAGCGGGCGGCGATCACCGGGGGCGGAGTGCCGGAGCGCAGGTCGGCGACGGCGGCGCGCAGGACGGGGGCCGGGTCGAGCAGCGCCGGGAACCCGTCGCCGCCGGGTGCGGGGCGCAGCGCGAAGGAGTAGCCGGGACCGCCGTCCGCCCAGGCCCGGGCGGCGGCCGCCTCCAGGGCGACGGCGGCCTGCGCCTCGTGGCCGGCCCGGTGGCACAGGCCCGCCAGGGAGGCCATGGCGTCGAACAGCCGTCCCATGCTGGAGGTCGGTACGCAGGCCAGGCCGCGCTCCAGTTGCCGGGCGAGCACCCGGCGCTCCTCGGGCGGGCAGGCGGCCGTGCACGGCAGGTCCGCGTCCCAGGGCAGGCCGGCGGAGCGCAGCTGGGACAGCGCCATCCGGCAGGGGTTGGCGACCCCGGCGTCGCCGCCGGGCAGCGGTACGTACGCCAGGTGCGCCAGCCGGCGGTGGCGGGCGTAGTCGGCGAGCAGCACCTCGCCGCCCCAGACGGCGCCGTCGTCGCCGTGGCCGGTGCCGTCGAAGGCGACGCCGATGACGGGGGCACTGCCGTCCAGCCCGTTCTCGGCCATGACGGAGGCGATGTGGGCGTGGTGGTGCTGGACCAGGCGCGGCGGTGGCCCGCCGACGGCGCGGGCGCGGGCGCGGGCCCAGCGTGTGGACCGGTAGCCGGGGTGGCGGTCGGCGGCCAGCACCTTCGGGTCGACCCCGGTCAGGACCCGCATCCGCCGCTCGGCGCCGTCCAGGGCGCGCAGGGCGGCCGGGCCGTCCAGGTCCCCGAGGTGCGGGGCGAACCAGGCGGTTCGGCCCTCGCCCAGGCACAGCGCGTTCTTCAGGTCGCCGCCGGCCGCCAGCGCGGGCAGCAGGGGCACGGGCAGTTCGATCGGGTCGGGGACGTACCCGCGGGAGCGGCGGAGCACGACCTCGCCGCCGTCCGGGCGGACGCGCACCACGGAGTCGTCGCAGGGGGACGCGATGGGCCGGTCGTGCCACAGCCAGGCGTCGGCGATGCCGGCCAGCCGGTCCAGCGCCTCGCGGTCGCTGGTCACGATGGGCTCACCGGAGCGGTTGCCGCTGGTCATCACCAGCACCGCCGGTCCGGGGGCGTCCCCGGGCAGGCCGAGGAGCAGCCGGTGCAGCGGGGTGTAGGGCAGCAGCACCCCCACGTCGGGGCTGCCGTCGCAGACGCCGGGGGCCAGTGGGTCCGGCCCGCCGTCGGTGCGGCGGCGCAGCAGCACGATGGGGCGGTGGCGGCCGGCCAAGACGCGGCGCTCGGCCGCCCCGAGGTGGGCGAGGCGGGCGGCGGCGCCGGGATCGGGGCACATCACCGCGAAGGGTTTCGTCCCGCGTGCCTTGCGCTCGCGCAGGGCGGCGACGGCAGCGGGGTTCGTGGCGTCGCAGGCCAGGTGGTAGCCGCCGAGGCCCTTGACGGCAACGACCGCGCCGTCGGCCAGCAGCAGACGGGCGGCCGCGAGCGCCGCCGCGCCCTCGGCGGCGGGCCCGCCCGGGGCGCCGGGCGGGCCGGAGGCGCTGCCGGCGGGGGTCAGCCGCAGCCGGGGGCCGCAGTCGTGGCAGGCGACGGGCTGGGCGTGGAAGCGGCGGTCGGCGGGGTCGGCGTACTCGCGGGCGCAGGCCGGGCAGAGGAGGAAGGCGGCCATGGTGGTGGCCGCCCGGTCGTAGGGCAGCGCGGTGGCGATGGTGAACCGCGGGCCGCAGTGGGTGCAGGTGATGAACGGGTGGCGGTGGCGGCGGTCGGCCGGGTCGGCCAGCTCGCGCAGGCAGTCCGCGCAGGTGGCGGTGTCGGGCGGAATCCGGGTGCGGCCCTCGCCGTACCGCGAGGGCCGGATGGTGAACTCCGCCTCCGGCCGCGCGACGCCCAGTGGGGGCACGGTCTCACAGGTCACCGAGGAGACCACGGCCAGGGGCGGGGGCCGCTCCGCGACGCGTCGGCAGAACGCCTCCACCGCGTCGGCGCCGCCCTCCACCTCGGCGACGACGCCGCCGGCGGTGTTGGCCACGTGCCCGGTCAGGCCCAGTTCGCGGGCCAGGGCGTGGACGTAGGGGCGGAACCCCACGCCCTGGACGGTGCCGCCCACCGTGACCCGGCGACGGACCGTGCCGGGGCCGGGGACCGCCGGGTCACGGTGGGCGGCGGTGGCCGTCCCGGTGGCGCCCGCGCCGCTCTCCTGCGGGGCCGTCACCGGACGGGTGCTCCGGTACCGGGACCGGGACCGGTACCGGTCCCGGAGTGCGGGACGGCCGGCTCGGGTGCGTGGCCGTGCCGGTGCCCGTGGTCGTGGTCGTGGCCGGCCCCGTGGTCGTGGCCGTACGGGTGCGCGTGGCCGGACCCGTGGTCGTGCCGGTGTTCGTCCAGATGCCGGGCCGCCAGCGGCGGCCGGTGCGGCGGCTCGCCCTCGCACACGGCCAGGATTCGCTCCAGGAGCTCGTCCGCGCCCCGGCCGGTGCGGGCGCAGGTGGGCAGTACCGCCACGCCCGGGTTGACCTGCCGGACGTTCCCGGCGAACGCCTCCGCGTCGAAGCCCGCGGCCCGGGCGAGGTCCGTCTTGGTGAGGACGACCAGGTTCGCCAGGCCGAAGGCCGTCGGGTACTTGAGCGGTTTGTCCTCGCCCTCGGTGACCGACATCAGCGCCACCCGCAGGGTCTCGCCCAGGTCGTAGGCGGCGGGGCAGACCAGGTTGCCGACGTTCTCCACGAACAGCACCCGGGTGCCGTCCGGCAGCCAGTCCGCCAGGTGCCCGCGCAGCTGCTCGGCCTCCAGATGGCACAGTCCGCCGGTCAGTACCTGCTTCACCGGTGCCCCGGACCTGGCCAGCCGCCGGGCGTCGTTCTCGGTGGCGAGGTCGGCGGTGAGCGCGGCGACCGGCACACCGCGCCCGGCGGCCCGCGCCAGCAGGAGCTCCAACAGGGCGGTCTTGCCGCTGCCCGGGCTGGACAGCAGGTTGACGGCGGCGGTCCCGCGGCCGGACAGCCACGCGCGCAGCGTGTCCGCCAGCCGGTCGTTCTTCGCCAGTACGGCCTGCTTCAGGTCGACGGTCCGGCACATCACGCGCTCTCCCTCTGCTGTGCGTCCCGCCGCGCCGGGTGGTTCCCGGCACAGCCGTCGCCTCCCGGGAGGGTCACATCGACGATCTCCAGTTCCCGTCCGGCCACCAGCTCCACCGCCGCGCCCCGGCATCGGGGGCACCACAGCCGCGGTGGTGTACCCGGGGCGAACTGCCCGGCGCAGTCCCCGCAGCGGGCCCGGGCGGGCACGTCCTCGACGACGAGTGCGGCGCCGGCCAGCACGGTGTCCTCGGTGACCACCTCGAAGGAGAAACGCAGGGCGTCGGGAACCACCCCGGACAGTTCACCGACCCTTACCCGCACCGACTCCACCGAGGCGGCACCGTGGCGGCGGGCGGCGTCCCGGGCGCTCTCGGCGACGGCGGCGGCGATCGACAGCTCGTGCATGGGGCGTCACGCTAGCCAGCCGCGGCGGGTCCGCCGGGGGCGCCGCCACGGCGTGGCACCGAGTTCGCCCGTCCGGCCCACGCCACCGGGACCGATGCGCCCGCTCCCCCGCGACCACCCGCCGGGCGCCGCACCCGGAGCGGGGCCCGGTACGCGGAGCACTGCCCGGTGGGTCTCGTGCGGTTCGTCCTTCCCGGCGGGGCGACGGGTACCGGTCTCCCCGGCCCGCCCCGGCCGGGGCATCCGGCTGACGCCCTCCCACTCCCGCGCGTCCGAATTGTAGTTGTTTGCGTGCAATGCCAGACTTCTGAGGCGGTCGGCTGCCGGGGGCTCTCGGGCCCTCGCCCACGCCGTCCCCGGACCGGGCCCGTCCCCGCCCGTCCCGAAGGCTCCAGGGAGGAAGACGCCATGAGTACCGACGCACCGGCCCCCAGCGGC
Organism: Streptomyces carminius; assembly: GCF_002794255.1. Taxonomy (GTDB): domain Bacteria; phylum Actinomycetota; class Actinomycetes; order Streptomycetales; family Streptomycetaceae; genus Streptomyces; species Streptomyces carminius. The sequence continues at coordinate 249,198 of NZ_PGGW01000008.1, read as the reverse complement.
GTCGAGGAGGTCCACGTCCTGTGGATCTCGGAGGGCATGAGCTGCGACGGCGACACCGTCGCGGTCACCGCCGCGACGCTGCCGAGCCTGGAGGACGTCGTCCTCGGCGCCATCCCGGGCATCCCGAAGGTGCACCTGCACAACAAGGTGCTGGCCTACGAGACCGGCGAGGGCTTCACCCGCGCCTTCCACCGGGCCGCCGACGACGAGCTGGGCCCGTTCGTCCTCGTCATCGAGGGCTCCGTGCCCAACGAGAACATCAACGGGGACGGCTACTGGACCTCGCTGGGCAACGACCCCGACACCGGCGAGCCCATCACCCTCAACCAGTGGATCGACCGGCTGGCGCACAAGGCCTACGCGGTGATGGCGATCGGCACCTGCGCCACCTACGGCGGCATCCACGCCATGGCGGGCAACCCCACCGGCTGCATGGGCCTGGCCGACTACCTGGGCTGGGACTTCCGCTCCGCCGGCGGGCTGCCGATCGTCAACATCCCCGGCTGCCCCGTACAGCCCGACAACTTCATGGAGACCCTGCTGTGGGTGCTCCACCAGGCGGCGGGCCACGCACCGCCCATCCCGCTGGACGACCAGCTGCGGCCGACCTGGCTGTTCGGCAAGACCGTCCACGAGGGCTGCGACCGGGCCGCGTACTACGAGCAGGGCGACTTCGCGCTGGACTACAACTCCCCCAAATGCCAGGTGAAGATCGGCTGCTGGGGCCCGGTGGTGAACTGCAACGTCCCCAAGCGGGGCTGGATGGACGGCATCGGCGGCTGCCCCAACGTCGGCGGCATCTGCATCGCCTGCACCATGCCCGGCTTCCCCGACAAGTTCATGCCCTTCATGGACGAGCCCCCCGGCGGCAGCGTGTCGTCCGCGTTCCTGAGCAACGCCTACGGGCCGCTGGTGCGGTCGCTGCGCGCCATCACCAACCGGACCGCGAACAAGGAGCCCAAGTGGCGCCACAACCGCGCCGAGCTGACCTCCGGCTACCAGCCGCGCCGGACCGGCCACTGACGATGCCCGCCAAGACGATGGCCCCGGCCTTCCCCGGGACGCCGAAGCCCCCGAAGACGCCCGAGAGGACCGCCCCGTGACGACGAGCCAGACCGTCCCGGCCGAACAGCGCACCCTCACCGAGGTGGCGTTCGATCCCATCACCAGGATCATCGGCAACCTGGGCATCTACACGAAGATCGACTTTCCCAACCGGGAGGTCGTCGAGTGCCGGAGCACCTCCTCGCTCTTCCGCGGCTACAGCGTCTTCATGAAGGGCAAGGACCCCCGCGACTCGCACTTCATCACCAGCCGCATCTGCGGCATCTGCGGGGACAACCACGCCGTCTGCTCGATCTACGCCCAGAACATGGCCTACGGGGTGAAGCCGCCGCCGCTCGCGGACTGGATCATCAATCTGGGCGAAGCGGCCGAGTACATGTTCGACCACACGATCTTCCAGGACAACATGGTCTTCGTCGACTACTGCGAGCGCATGGTCAAGGAGACCAACCCCGCAGTGCTGGAACGCGCCGAGCGGACCCCGGCGCCGCGCGGCGACGTGCACGGCCAGCGGACGATCGCCGACATCATGCGCTCCTACAACCCCTTCGAGGGCTCCACCTACAAGGAAGCCCTCACCATGAGCCGGCTCACCCGTGAGATGTGCTGCCTGATGGAGGGCCGCCACGTCCACCCCTCCACGCTCTACCCCGGCGGCGTCGGCACGGTGGCCACACCACAGGTCTTCACCGACTACCTGGTGCGCCTGACGCGCTGCCTGGACTTCGTCAAGCGGGCCGTCGCCCTCAACGACGACGTCTTCGACTTCTTCTACGAGGCACTGCCCGGCTACGAGGAGGTCGGCCGCCGCCGCACCCTGCTGGGCTGCTGGGGAGCCTTCCAGGATCCCGAGGTGGTCGACTACGACTACCGGACGATGAACGAGTGGGGCAACGCCATGTTCGTCACCCCCGGCATCGTCGTCGACAACGAGCTGGTCACCACCGACCTGGTCGACATCAACCTGGGCATGCGGATCCTGCTGGGCAGCTCGTACTACGAGGACTGGATCGGCGAGGAGACGTACGTCGCCAAGGACCCCCTCGGCAACCCCGTCGACCCCCGCCACCCGTGGAACCAGACCACCCTCCCGGCCCCGCAGAAGCGCGAGCTGACGGAGGGCGGCAAGTACAGCTGGGTGATGAGTCCCCGCTGGTACGACAGGCGTACGAACGACTTCCTCGCCCTGGACACCGGGGGCGGCCCGATCGCCCGGCTGTGGGCCACCGCGCTGGCCGGCAAGGTGCGCACCCCCTATGTCCGCTCCACCGGGCACAGCGTCGAGATCGACCTGCCGAAGACCCCCGGCATGCCCGAGACGCGGCTGGAGTGGACGCCCCCGCCCTTCCCCAACACCATCGAGCGCAACCGGGCCCGGATGTACTTCGTCGCCTACGCCGCCGCCATGGCCCTGCACTTCGTGGACAAGGCGCTGGAGGAGGTACGGGCCGGACGCACCAAGACCTTCGAGGACTTCGAGGTGCCCGACGAGGGCATCGGCGTGGGCTTCCACGAGGCCGTGCGCGGGGTGCTCTCCCACCACCTGGTGATCCGCGACAAAAAGATCGCCAACTACCACCCGTACCCGCCGACCCCCTGGAACGCCAGTCCCCGGGACTTCTACGGCACCCCGGGGCCGTACGAGGACGCCGTCCAGGGCTGCCCGATCTTCGAGGAGAACGGGCCGGAGGACTTCAAGGGCATCGACATCATGCGCACCGTGCGCAGCTTCGACCCGTGCCTGCCGTGCGGGGTGCACATGTACCTGGGCCGCGGCCGCACCCTGTTCCAGAGCCACTCGCCGACCCTCGGCGCACTCGCGTAGGGGCGGCCGCCATGACCTGGGACGACGAGTACGCCCGCGCACGGGTGGCACGGGCCGAGGAACTGCTGGCCGGGCTGGAGGCCCTGCCGGACAGCGCCGCGGCGGCCCGGGCCGTCGAGACGGTCGAGACACTGGTGGACATCTACGGCGAGTGCCTCGCCCGGATCATGGACCACCTCGGCCGGTGCGCCTCCGGCGACTCCGGTGACGCCGGTGACGCGGACCGAGGCGACGGTGCGGGGGACGGCGGAACCGGGCCGGCGCACCGGCTCGCGGCCGACGAACTCGTCGGCCACCTGCTGCTGGTGCACGACCTGCACCCGGATCCGCCGGAGACCCGGGTCCGCCGGGCGCTGGAGGCGCTGCGCCGCCGGCCGGCCTTCGACGGGAGCGAGGCGGAACTGCTGGAGGTCTCCGGCACGACGGCACGGATCCGGCTGCGGGCCGGCGGGCGCGGCTGTTCGTCCTCGGCACCGGCGCTGGAGCGGGCCGTGCGGGAGGCGGTGTCCGCCGCCGCGCCCGAGATCGGACACCCGGACGTCGAGACCGTTCCCGTGACGGCACCCGCCGCGCTCATCCCGGTGGACAGCCTCTTCCGCAAACCCGCGCTCACCGCCGAGCGGGGCGGGTGAGCGGCCGTGGCGGAGACGGTTCCGGCCTCCGTGCCTCCCCCCACCCCGGCCTCCGTGCCTCCCCCCACCCCGCCCGTCGGGCCCTTCCCCGCGCCCCGGCTCCGCCGGCTGGCGCTCCGTCCGGCCCACCGGGCCGGACGGAGCGGGACACGGGAGAGCCCCAGCGGCCCGGGCAACCCCGGCGGCGGCCCCGGAGGCCCCGGCGGGGAGCGGTGCGACCTGTGCTCCCAGCCCCTGCCGTCGGAGCACCGCCATCTGCTGGACATCCGCGCGGACGCCGTCTCCTGCGCCTGCCGCGCCTGCGCCCTGCTGTTCGACCGCCGGGAGGCGGGCGGGGCACACTACCGGCTGCTGCCGCTGCGCAGGGTCCGGCTGACCGGAGAGGTGCTCGACGACGCGCTGTGGGCCGGGCTCGGCGTCCCCGTCGGCCTGGCGTTCTTCACCCGCGCCGGGGAGTCCGGCGAGGTCCGGGCCGGTTACCCGAGCCCGATGGGGCTGCTGCGCGCCACCGTGGACCCGCACCACTGGCACGAGGTGGAGAGCGGGCTGGCGGCGTGCGCCCCGGACTCCGCGGCACCGGCCGACGACGTCGAGGCCCTGCTGGTCGACCGGACCGAAGGAGTCCGGGAGCACTGGATCGTCCCGCTGGACGACTGCTACCGCCTGACGGCCGTGGTGCGCGCCCACTGGAGGGGCCTGAACGGCGGGCCCGAGGTGTGGCGGCACATCGGGGACTTCTTCCGCTCCCTCCCCGCCGGCCGTGCCGCCGGTCCTTCTCCCCCGCCGCATCCGACCGCATCCCGATCAGCGACCCGTAAGGAGGCGTCATGAGCGGTATCACCGTGGGCAAACCCGATGTGCGGCCCGACAGGGCGGCCCATGTGAGGGGCGTCAGGCAGGGCAACGAGTTGGGCTCCTACGAGAAGTCCCCGGGCCATCTGCCCGACGACCGCTCCACGGCCCGCCGGTCGACCGGCATCGACCCCGGCCGCCGCGACCCGATCCTGCCCGAGATGCCGAATCTGTCCCCGCCGTGACCGGCCCCGGCAGCACCCCGGCCGGCGCACCGGGAGCCGTGCCGGGCGGCCCGGCCGCCCGGCACGCCATCCCGTCCCTGTCCTTCGAGATCACCGGCGCGGAGCCGGAGCGGTTCGCCGCGGTGCCCACCCTGCGGTTCGGACTGCGGATCACCCGGACCGGCGGCGGCCCCGTCCGTTCGGTCAGCCTGGCGACCACCGTCCGGATCGACGTGGCCCGCCGCCGCCACGGCGAACGGGAACAGCGGTCCCTGACCGAGCTGTTCGGCCTGCCGGAACAGTGGGGCACCACCCTGCGCCCTCTGGTCTGGACCCGGATCACGACGGTGGTGCCCCCGTTCGAGGACACCACCGTGGCCGAACTGACCCTTCCGTGCACCTGCGACACCGAACTGGCCGTCACCAAGTACCTGCTCGCCGTACGGGACGGGGAGGTGCCGCTGGACTTCCTCTTCGGCGGCACGGTCTTCTTCCAAGCCGCCGACGGCCGGCTGGGCACGGCCCAGATCTCCTGGGCCGAGGGTGCCGCCTACCGGCTGCCCGCCGGGCTGTGGCACGGCCTGCTGGACCGCTACTTCGGCGGCAGCCCCTGGCTGCGGCTGTCCCGGGAGACCTACGACCGGCTCGACACCCACCGGATCCGGCGGGTGCTGGGCACCTGGGACGAGACCGTCGCCGCCCTGCTCGACCGGGCGGACGGCACCGTCCCGGCGAGCCCTGGGCCTTCCGGCACTTCCAGAACTCCTTGAGACCACCGGAGCACCATGAACGACGTGACACCGGCAGCGCCCCCGGACGCGGCACCCCCCTGGGGCGCGCCCGCCGGGAAGGCCGAGAAAATCGTGCGCACCTGCCTCTACGAGGGTTATCTGCTCTGGCCGTACCGCAGGTCCGCGCTGAAGAACACCAAACGCTGGACCTTCGGCGGGGTCTTCCCGCAAACCTGTGCCACCGCGCTGGGCGAGCCGTACCGGATGCGCACCCAGGTGCTGCTCGACACCTCCGGCCGCCCCGCCGGACGGACACGGGTGTCGGTCCGCGTGCGGTTCCTGCACGTCGTGGACCGCGGCCTGGAACGTGCGGGGCCCGACGGCCCCGAGGCCGTGGACGAGCTGACGGTGGACGGCGAGCGCCACCTCGCCTGGCAGGAGGCGACCGAGCGCGAGGTGTCCGTCCCCCTGGTTCTGGCGGCCGCCCTCCCCGGGCCGGTGCGGGCCGCCGTCGATGTGCCGGCGGGCACCGACCGCGAGCCGCTGCGGGACGGCGCGGGCCGTCCCGCGGGTGCCGTGGTGCGCCGCTGGCGGGCGCTGCGCGGCACCGTGGAGATCACCGCCGAACCCGTCCGGGCCGATGAGCCCGCCGCGGCGGCCGGGGCCGACGACCCCGACGAGGCCGGTGCGGCCGGTGCGGCCGGTGTGTACCGGCTGACCGTGGACATCGTGAACACCACCCCGTGCCCGGTCCCCGACGCGGACGCCCGCGGTGCCCGGGAGGAGGCCTGCTCGTACGCCTTCGTCTCCACCCACACGGTGCTGCACAGCGACACCGGGTACTTCGTCTCGCTCGTCGATCCGCCCCGGCGGCTGCGGGAGGCGGCCGGCGCCTGCGGGAACCAGGGCACCTGGCCGGTGCTCGTGGACGACGAGACCGCCGGCGGCGACGGCGGCGCTCCCCCGGAGGCGGGCGAGGAGGCGGACGGCGGCGGGTCGTCCGCCCGCACCGTGCTCTCCTCCCCCGTCACCCTCTACGACTTCCCCGAGGTCGCCCCGGAGAGCCCCGGCGACCTGTTCGACGGCACGGAGATCGACCGGCTGCTGATCCTCGGCGTGATGAGCCTGACGGAGGAGGAGCAGCGGGAGGCCCGGGCCTGCGACCCCCGGGCCCGGGAGATCCTGGACCGCTGCGCCGGGCTCGGCCCCGAGGAGCTGCTCGCGCTGCACGGCACCATCCGCGAGTTCCGTCCCGTCCGGGAGGACGCATGAGCGGCCGGCCGCACCCGGACCCCGGGACCGCGGAGCCGGGGACCACGGGCGCCGGCACCGCCCGGACGGCGGTGATCGGCGGAGTACGGCTGGGCCGGGGCGACCGGGTGCGGCTGCGGCCGTCCCCCGGCGCCGACATCCTCGACCTGGCACTCACCGGCCGCACCGCCGAGATCGTCGCCGTCGAGGAGGACTTCGAGGGCCGCAGCCACGTCGCGGTCGTCCTGGTGGGCGATCCGGGGCGCGATCTGGGGGCGAGCAGCCAGATCGGCCACCGCTTCTTCTTCTCCGCCGAGGAGCTGGAACCGGCCGGGCCGCCCGCGGCGCCGGGGGCGGCCCGCGCCCGGATCCTGGTGGCCGGGATCGGCAACGTCTTCCTCGCCGACGACGGGTTCGGGCCGGAGGTCGCCACCGCGCTGCGCGGGCACCCGCTGCCCGCGGGCGTCCAGGTCGCGGACTTCGGCATCCGCGGCATGGACCTGGCCTACCGGCTGTTGGAGGGGTACGGCACCGCCCTGCTGGTCGACGCGGTCCCCCGCGGGCGGGCGCCGGGCACCCTGTCGGTCATCGAGGCGGAGATCCCCCGGGAGGAGGAGTCCCCGGGCATGCCCGCGGCGCATGCCATGGACCCGGTCGGCGTACTGGCCCTGGCCCGGCGGCTGGCGGCCGACGGCGGCGCGCCGCTCCCCCGGGTCCTGGTCGTCGGCTGCGAGCCGCTGGTGCGGATGCGCGGCGACGAGCCGGATGTGGCCGTCGGTCTCAGCGAGCCCGTGCGGAGGGCCGTCACGGCGGCCGTCGTACTGGTGGAGTCCCTGGTGGTGAGGCTGGCCGCCGGAGAGCCGGTCACCGCAGAGGCCCTCGCCGGGAAGGAGGTGAAGTCCCCGTGAGAAACGGCATCCGCATTCCCGCGGCCGTGGTGCGCCTGATCGTGGGCGCCCTGGGCGCCGCCGCCGTCGCGGTACTGGTGGCAGAGGCACCGGCGCTGTGGCGGTACGCGAAGATCCGGTCGATGTGACGGAAGCGGCGGGCGCCCCCGGCGGGGCCGGACCGGTGTCCGGCCGGCGTCGGCCGGACACCGCGGGTCACCCGCCCCGCGCACCGGCGCTCTCCCGCCGGACGGTGGACAGCGTCCTGACCATGACGTGCTCCCGGCGGCCGTCGGGCAGCGGGTCGCCGGCCGGCCCGGTGGGCACGAAGCCGTGGCGGCGGTAGAGGGCCGCCGCGTGCGTGTTGCCGGAGAAGACCGACAGTCGCACCGCCCGGTTCCCGGCCGCCGCGGCCCACCGCACCACCGCCCGCACCAGTTCGTCCCCCGTTCCGCGGCCCCGGGCGGCGGGGGCGACCCACATCGAGATCAGCTCCGCCGTACCGCCCTCCCCGGCCGGCTCCGGAACGGGGACACCGCCGGCCATCCCGGCGGGCCGGCCGTCGAGCAGGGCGAGGAAGTGGCACGCGCCGGGGAGGTCCAGCCGGGCGCGCCAGCGCTCCTCCCGGTCGCCGGGGCCCTGCCAGTCCGCGAGCCGGGATCCGAACGCGCCGGGCGCCTCCGCGAGCGCCGCCAGCCGCAGTTCGCGCCAGGTCCGCCAGTCGTCCGCCGTCAGAGTCCGGATCTCGGTCATCCGGGCAGGCTGCCGTACGGGGCGGGCCGACGGCAACCGGAAACCCCGTGCCGCCGGCCGGGGTGCCGTTGCCCCGCGTACGCCCGGCATGCGCTCCCCGACCACGGGTAGTCAACGGACACCGCCCTATCCGTCCGAGGTGAGGTCATGGCCAGCGTCGTCCGGCAGCGCACAGCAGTCCTCGCAGCGCTCACGGCGCTGCTGGCCGCCGCGGCCTGCGGTGGTGGGGGCGGGGAGGAGCCCTCCCCCGCCCCGAGCCCCAGCTCCTCCGCGACCGCCCCGTCCCGTCCCGCCGGCGATCCGCCGGGCGGCGTTCCGTCCCCTTCCTCCTCGCCTTCCGCCTCCCCCTCTCCTTCGGCGACCGCCACCGCACCGGAGGACCCGGCCGGGGCCGCCCAGGAGATCCGGGAGAACTGGGAGGGGTTCTTCACCGCCACGTCGGTCGACGACAGGGCCGCCCTGGTCGAGGACGGCGAGCTGTACCGGCTGATGATCGAGGGGTTCACCCGTGACGAGCGGGCCGAACTGCTCCGCGTACGGGTGGACCGGACGGTCTTCACCTCCCCCGAACGCGCCAGGGTCGGCTACACCCTCATCCGGGAGGGCAGCCCGGTCGCCACCGGCGCCACGGGGACCGCCGTCCGCCAGGAGGGGACCTGGAAGATCAGCTTCACCACGCTGTGCTCCCTCACCCGGCACGGTGACGACGTCCCCCAGGCCGCGACCTGCCCCTCGTCCTCGGCCCCGCCCCCGGCTGCCCCGTAGCCCAGGGCTGTGACGGCCTGCCGCGCGTGACCGCCGGCCCCGGACGCCAAGGCCGAGGAGCGCACGAGCTCCACGGGGCGCAGACGGCCGCCTGCGCCCCGGCCGGCAGGGGCGTTCCGCCGCAGCAGGGTCCGGGGCGGGCGGGCCGGCGGCCTCCGGGTACGCCTTCGGGTACGGGGAGGGCGGGAGCGGACCGATGAGTTCCGGAACGGTCGCCGCCGCAGGCTTGCGCCCCGCCGTGCCGGGTAGGCGGGGGGTGCGCCCGGGGTGCCGACAGGTGGAGTCGTATGACAGGCCCCCGGTCGCCTCCTCGTCGGCGGCCGGCGGATTCCCCCGTCCTGCCGGCCGCCGGCAGGACCACGCGACCTGTCATGATGCCCGGAACGGGGGTCCGGACGCACGGACGGCCGCCGGAGAGCAGGAGCAGGAAGGAGCCACCGTGCCGGAACGTGCTCTCCGCAGTCGGCAGATGCTCGCCGGCCTGTTGTCCGCCAGTCACCTGCTGCCCCTGGAGCTGGTGCCGGACGCCGTGGCCGAGCACGCGGCCCCCGTGGGATTCACCGACATCCGGATCTACCTGGCCGATCTGCAGCAGTACGTACTGCGCCTGCTGCCCCCGGGCGGGCAGGAGGCCGGGGCGGGTGCGGCGGACGGCGAGGCGGAGCTGAGGATCGAGGGCACCGTGCCCGGACGGGCCTTCCAGCACGGGCAGCCCCTGCCCGCCGCCGGAGCCGGTCCCGAAGGGTACCGGTGGTGGGTCCCCCTGGTGGACGGCACCGAGCGGCTGGGCGCCATGCACGTCGCCACCGCCGGCGACGACCAGCGCACCCACGACGACATGAAGCAGCTGGCCACCCTGACGGCGCTGCTCCTGGCCGGCAAGAGCGGCCACAACGACACCCACGCCCGTCTGGTCCGCACCCGGCCGATGGGGGTCGCCGCCGAGATGCAGTGGCAGTTGATGCCCCCGCTGACCTACGCGGACGGCCGGGTGGTGATCGGCGCCGCGCTGGAGCCCGCCTACGAGGTCAGCGGCGACGCCTTCGACTACGCCACCGCCGGGCCCGTGGCGCATCTCGCGGTGTTCGACGCCATGGGACACGACACCGCCGCCGGCCTCACCGTCAACCTCGCCGTGGCCGCCTGCCGCAACCACCGCCGGCAGGGCGCCGATCTGGCCGAGACCGGCGAGGCGGTCGAACGGACCCTGGTCGAGCAGTTCGGCCACAGCCGCTATGTCACCGGCATCCTGGCGGAACTGGACACCCGCACCGGCGAGTTCACCTGGATCAACCGCGGCCACCACCCCCCTGTCGTCATTCGCGGCGGACGCTGGAGCACCCTGCTGCGCTGCCCGCCCGCCCATCCGCTGGGCACCGGTCTGGGCCTGCGGACCACCCTCTGCCGGGAGCAGCTGGAACCGGGCGACCGCGTCGTGTTCTACACCGACGGCATCACCGAGGCCCGCAGCCCCGGTGACCGCGAGTTCGGTCTGAGCCGCTTCGTCGACTTCATCGTCCGCCACCACTCCGACGGTCTGCCCGTCCCCGAGACCCTGCGCCGGCTGGTCCACTCCGTGCTCGACCACCACGGCGGCCGGCTCCAGGACGACGCCACCGTCCTGCTCTGCCAGTGGCTCGGCCCCTCCGCCGAGGACTTCGCCCCGGCGGCGGAGCGGGCCGGCCTGCACGGCTGACGACGGCAGGATCCCGCCCCCGGCGCCCCCGGGGGACGTCCGCCGTGACACGGCGGACGGCGGGGTAGGCGTACCGGACGCGGTACGCCCACCCTCCCGGAAGGGCAGCACAGACCATGGCCCAGCCATCCCAGCCATCCCCCACACCGGACGCCCGCCGCCGGCCGCGCCGGTCGCTGGCCGTCTGCGCGCTGATCGGCGCGGCGGTCATGGCGGCGGTCGACGAGATCGTCTTCCACCAGCTGCTGAACTGGCACCACTTCTACGACCGCGCCACCCCCGCCGTCGGACTGCTCTCCGACGGCCTGCTGCACACCGCCGAGTTGCTGGGTCTGGTGGCCGGGTTCGTGCTCTACGCGGACCTGCGCCGCCGCCGCGCCCTGTCCGTCCCCCACGCCCGGGCCGGGCTGCTCCTGGGGCTGGGCGGTTTCCAGCTGTTCGACGGGATCGTCGACCACAAGCTGCTGCGGCTGCACCAGGTCCGTTACGGCGTCGACCTGCTCCCCTACGACCTGGCCTGGAACGCGGCGGGTCTGGTGCTGCTGGGCGCGGGCGCCGCCCTGGCCGTGCGCGCGGGCCGCGGCCGGCGGCGTGCGAAGGCCGGGTGACGCCGGTGGCGCCGGAACACCTCCACCCCGCCGGCTCGGGCCCCTCCCCCGCAGCCGTGCTCGCCGCGGCGGTCGCGGCGGCGGTGGTCGCCGGCTACCTGCTCGCGGCCCTACGGCTGCGCCGCCGCGGTGATGTCTGGCCACCCTCGCGGGACCTGTGCTTCGCGGCGGGCGGCACGGCCCTGGCCGCGGCCGCCGTCCTCGACCCGCCCGGCGGGCCGTTCACCGCGCACATGGCCGGGCATCTGGTCACCGGCATGGCCGCTCCGCTGCTGCTGGTGCTCGCCCGGCCGCTCACCCTCGTCCTGCGGGTGCTGGGCCCGGGACCTCTCCGGCGTGCCCTGCTGGCCGCGGCGCACTCCCGGCCCGCCGGGTGGCTGCTCTTCCCGCCGCTGGCCGCGGCCGTGGACGTGGGCGGGCTGTGGCTGCTGTACCGCACCCCGCTGTGGGCCGCCGCACACGGCCGGCCGCTCCTGGCGGCCGTGCTGCACCTGCATGTCCTCGCCGCGGGTGTGCTGTTCACCTTCGCCGTCTGCCGTCTCGACCCGGTGCGCCGCCGCTGGGGTCTGCCCTGGCGCGGTGCGGCGCTGCTGGGGGCCGGGGCCGCGCACGCCGTACTGGCCAAGTCCCTGTACGCCGCTCCCCCGCCCGGTACCGGCCTCGCGGGCGCCGATCTGCGTACCGGCGCCCAACTGATGTATTACGGCGGCGACTTGGTCGAGGTGGCCCTGGCCGCGGTCCTGGCCGTCCAGTGGTACGCCGCCACCGGCCGGGCCCTCGCCCGGGGCCGGCGGGCCGTCCGGGGTTCCGCTCCCGCGCGGCACCCGGTCCCCGGTGGTGCTCCGGATGCGTGTTCACCCGGTCGGTGGGTAAGCGGAGGACACAGCCCGCGAGGGAGTCACACAGCGGTCAGCGGAGCAGTGGCGCTGACACAGCCGGCGGCCGGCACGTCCGTCCCCGAACCGGTCGGCCGTCGGCTCCCCCGGCCCGACCCGCCCCCAGAGGAGCCGTGAACCACTGACTCCGGTTCCTCTGGAAGAGGAAGCCGGGCTCAGGGGAGGAGGACGCGCCGCCCGGCGGGTCCGTGCGGAGGGGCGCCCGCCGACCGGCGGACACCCCGGAGCACCGGAGCCCGTGCGAGGCGGCCGCCGTCCGTCCGGCACGGCCCCGGCGCGGCACCGGGCGGTGCCGCGCCGGGGCCGTGCCGGACGGACGGGTACGGTCGTTCGGCCGACGGGCACACCGCCGGTGCCGCCCTTCCCCGCCCTCCCCGGCGGGGCCCGGCACGGAAGGAGTCACGGAACATGCCCGGTCCCGTTCCGGACAGCGTGCCGGAGGACCCCGAGGGGACCCGTGCGTCCTGTCCGCCCGCACCCTGGAGGTTCCGGGGGAAACTGTGGGCCGGCCTCCTGCCGCTCCGCCGCCCACTGCCCGTCCCCGGGGATCTGCGCCCGCTGGTCTCCCCCTCCCTGCTGGCCGTCGGGCTGGTCCGGTACCGGGAGGGCACCTTGCGCTACGACGAGCTGGCCATCGGCCCGCTGGTCCGCCGCGGCCGCCGTGCCGGGCTGCTGGTCGACCGTATCTGGGTCGACGACGCCGTCTCGGTGCGCGGCGGGCGGGACATCTGGGGACTCCCCAAGGAACTCGCCGAGTTCGTCTGGACGGACACCGGTGGGCGGACGGCGGTGCGCGTCGCCGACCGGGACGGTCCGCTGGCCGAGTTGGTCCTCGGGGCCGGGCGGCCGGGCCTGCCGGGTGTGCCGCTTCCCCTTCCGGGCTTCTCCGGTTCGCCCGGGCGGCGGCTGTTCGTCCCCGGCCGGCTGCGGGGGACCCTCCGCCCCGGGACGCTGACGGTCACCTCGTGGCCGGAGCGGCTCCCTGCCCTGGAGCGCACCACCACCCGGCTCGCGGTGGCCGTGGACCCCTTCCGGATGACCGTTCCCGGGCCGATGCGCCGCTGAGCCCCGGGCCGGTGCGCGGTCCGGGGCCTGCCGTCACCGCCCGCCGCCCAGCTCGAACAGCAGGTAGAGGAAGGCCGCGACCAGGTGGCCGGCGATCAGGTAGACGAAGAGCCGGACGACGAGCCCGCGGGGGAACTTCCGCTCCTCGTTCATCGGCGCCGCGGGGCGGGGGTGCTGTTCGGACATGGTGATGCCGCCTTTCGGACCGGCCGGAGCCGGCGGGAACGGGAAACGGGGAACCGGGGCCGCAGCCTTCAGGTGATACGCGGCCCCGCCGCGCCGACGCACAGTTCGGCGACGGTGCTGCGCAGCAACGTGTGCACGAACAGCAGGTCCGCGCCGTCGGCGGTCGCCGCCGCGATGCGGTGCGGGGTGAGCGAGTCGAAGTGCGCCGAGTCCCCCGGCCACAGGAGGTGCTCGTTCTCCTCCAGCACCAGCCGCAGCCGGCCGCCGAGCACGTGGATCCACTCCTCGCCGGGGTGCACCCGGACCGGATCGTGCCGCGGCCGGTGGGGGACGTGGACCCGCAGTGCCTGCATCGCCCGGCCCGATCCTCCGGCCGGGCGGTAGATCCAGCCGTCCGCGGTGACCGTCTCCGCACGGCCGGCCCGTACCACCGGGTCCCGTTCGGCCACCGTCTCGCCGAGCAGGTCCGACACGGTCGTACCGTAGATCCGGGCGAGCGCGAGCAGCGACGGCAGCGAGGGCTGGCGGCGGCCCGTCTCCAGGCGGGACAGGTGGGCGGGTGACAGGTCCGCGCGCCGGGCGGCGGTCTCCAGGGTCAGGCCGCCCCGCCGGCGCAGCTCGCGCAGCCGGGCGGCGATCCGTGGCGGCAGACCGTCGGGCGGGGTGCCGGCCGCCGCCTCGGCAGGGCCCTCGGATGAGGAGTTCACAGAGGTGATTGAGCCAGAAACCTGCCTGGCGGGCAATTTCTTTGCCTCTTGGGCAAGAAGCCATGGAACGATGATCGGATGAACACCACCACAGCCGCGTCCGGGGCGCGTCGGCCGGCCCTCCGCCCGGCCCTGCTGCTCCCGGTGATCGGCCTGCTGGCCGCCTGCGGCACCCAGCCCGCCCCGTCGGCCTCCTCCCCGCACCCCTCGGCCTTCCCCCGCCCGGACCGGCTCGCCTCCTCGTTTCCCGAGGGGCACGTGCAGTACGGCTTGTCCCCCTCCCCCCGGCCCTCCCCCTCCGCGTCCTCCTGCCCGGCCTCGGGCCTGCGCGTCCAGGCGGAGGAGGCGGAGGCGGCCATGGGGCTGCGGGTGCTGGGCGTCCGGCTGGTGAACTGCGGCGAGACCTCCCGCACCATCCGCGGCCGTCCCGGTGTGCGGGTGCTGGACGGGGACGGGGAGCCGCTGGAGGTGGAGATCCTCCACAAGGTGTCCGAGATCGCCCTCATCGGCGGGCTCGACGACGCCCCCGCACCGGTGCCCCTGGACCCCGGCGAGTCGGCGGTGGCCCGCCTGGTGTGGCGCAACACCGTCACGGACCCCACGGTGCCCGCCGCCACCGGCAGCGCCGTGGAGATCGACCCGCTCGGTGACCGGGAGCCGCGGACCGTACCCGCCCACCTCGACCTCGGCAACACCGGCAGGCTCGCCGTGAGCCCCTGGGCACCGGTGCCGCGGTAGGGCCGCCCCCGCCGCGAGGGGTTCTGCCGGACACGAACGGTGTACGAGGGGGCACGGCGTGGAAGACGGCCGGAGTGAGCGATCTGGAAGATCCCGGCGCGGACACCCCCGCGGACACCCCCGCGGACATCGCCGTGGTGGGCGCCGGCGCCGCCGGGCTGTCCCTGGTGCACCGGCTGGCCTACACCCCCGGCCCGGACGGCACCGCGCCCACCGTCGTCCTCGTCGAGGCGCCCGAGGGGCCGGTGCGCGCCCCGGCCCGCACCTGGTGCTTCTGGGAGACCGGCGAGGGCCCGTACGACGAGGCGGTACGGGCCGGCTGGGACCGGCTGCGGGTGCGCGGTCCGGACGGCCGTACCGCCGAGGCCCACCTGGGCGCCGCGCGCTACAAGATGCTCCGCTCCACCGACTTCGCCGCCCTGGTGGATACCCGGCTGGCGCCCCTGCCCCGGGTACGGCGGCTGACCGCGGTGGTCGACCGGGTGCGGGACGATCCGGCGGGCGGCGCCGTCGTCCACGGCACCGACACCGCGGGGGCCCCGGTGCGGGTGCGGGCCCGCTGGGTGTTCGACTCCCGCCCGCCCCGGCGGCTCCCGCCCGCGCGCAGCACGCTGCTCCAGCACTTCCGCGGCTGGTTCGTGCGCTGTTCCGCCGACGCGTTCGACCCGTCGGCCGTGGAACTGATGGACTTCCGCACCCCGCAGCCCGCCCACGGACTGTCCTTCGGCTACGTCCTGCCGCTGGGACGGCGGGAGGCGCTGGTGGAGTACACCGAGTTCTCCCGCACCCCGCTGTCGCCGGAGGGCTACGAGCGGGCGCTGCGGGACTACACCGGCCGGGTGCTGGGCCTGGGGGGAATGACGGTCACCGGCACCGAGCAGGGCGTCATCCCCATGACGGACGCCGTCTTCCCGCGCCGCGCCGGGCGCTGTGTCTTCCGCATCGGAACGGCCGGCGGCGCCACCCGGCCCGCCACCGGCTACACCTTCGCCGCCGTCCAGCGGCAGAGCGACGCCATCGCCGACGCCTGGCGCCGCGGGCGCGTCCCGGTGCCGCCCGCCGCGCACGCCGCCCGCCACCGGGCGATGGACGCGGTCATGCTGCGGGCCGTGGACACCGGCCGGGTGGCGGGGGCGCGGTTCTTCAGCGACCTTTTCCTGCGCAACCCCCCCGACCGGCTGCTGCGGTTCCTCGACGGCCGCTCCCGGTGGTGGGAGGAGTTCGCCATCGGGCTGAGCACTCCGGTGCTGCCCATGCTGCGCTCGGCGGTGGAACTGCCCGTACTGCCGCGGCGCGCCGCCGTGTCCTGAGCCGTCCTCTCCCCCGCCGTCCCGGCGCCGCTCCCGGGTGCCGCTCCGTTCCCCGCTCCCGTGTTCCCCGCCGTTCCCCGCCGTCCTCGTCCGACAGGAGTGTTCCCCCCATGCCGCTGCTCCCACCGCACCACCGACGGCCGGCCGCCGTACCCGGCCGCCCGGTCGCCCGGCGCGGGCGCGACCGCCACGCGGCCGTCCTCCACCCGGCGCCGGGACGCCCGGCGGTGGCCGGGGAGCCGCCGCGGGTCGCCGTCGCGGGCGGCGGCATCGCCGGGCTGGCGGCGGCCACCGCGCTGGCCGAACGCGGGGCGCGGGTCACCGTCCTGGAGCGGGAGCCGCAACTGGGCGGACGGCTGGCCGGCTGGCCGGTGACGCTGGCGGACGGCTCGGCGGTGACGATGAGCCGCGGCTTCCATGCCTTCTTCCGCCAGTACTACAACCTGCGCGGGCTGCTGCGCCGGGTGGACGGCTCGCTGGGGATGCTCTCCGGGCTGCCCGACTACCCCCTGGTCCACAGCGGCGGCGCCCGGGACGGCTTCGCCCGGGTGCCCCGCACCCCGCCGTGGAACGCGCTCGGCTTCGCCGCCCTCAGCCCCACGTTCACACTGCCGGGGCTGCTGCGCATGGACCCGGTGGCGGCCCTGCCGCTGCTGGACGTACGGGTGCCGCAGGTGTTCGAGCGGCTCGACGGGATCAGCGCCGCCGACTTCCTGGACCGCGTCCGCTTCCCCGCCGGCGCCCGGCATCTGGCCTTCCAGGTCTTCTCCCGCAGCTTCTTCGCCGATCCCGGGGAGCTGTCGGCCGCCGAGCTGGCGCTGATGTTCCACATCTACTTCCTGGGCTCCGGCGAGGGACTGCTCTTCGACGTGGCCAACGAGCCCTTCCCCACCGCCCTGTGGGAGCCGCTGGCGAAGTACCTGCGCGGCCACGGCGCCGAGACGCGTACGGACACGGCCGTGGAGACGGTCTCCCCCACCTCGTCGGGCGGTTACGAGGTGGTCGCCGGGGGCGGCGCGCCGCAGCGGTACGACGCGGTGGTCCTGGCCCTGGACACCGCCGGACTGCGGCAGGTGGTGGCCGGCTCCCCTCGTCTGGGCGATCCCGCCTGGCGCGACCGTGTCGCCCGGCTGCGCACCGCCCCGCCCTTCCTGGTGACCCGGCTGTGGCTGGACCGCCCCGTCCGCCCCGAGCGCCCCGGTTTCCTGGGCACCAGCGGCTACGGTCCGCTGGACAACGTCAGCGTGCTGGAGCGCTGGGAGGGCGAGGCGGCCCGCTGGGCGCGGCGCACCGGCGGTTCGGTGGTGGAGCTGCACGCGTACGCCGTCCCGCCCGGCGCCGACCGCGCCGCCGTGCAGGAGGCGCTGCTCGCCGAACTGCACCGGCTCTGGCCGGAGACCCGCCCGGCGCGGGTGGTGGACGCGGTGCACGAGTGGCGGGCGGACTGCCCGCTGTTCGCGGTGGGGTCCTTCGCCGACCGCCCCCCGGTGCGCACCCCCGACCCGGGTGTGGTGCTCGCCGGGGACTGCGTCCGGGTGGATCTGCCGGTGGCGCTGATGGAGCGGGCGGCCACCACCGGCTTCCTGGCGGCGAACGCGCTGCTGGAGCGCTGGGGGGTGCGGGGGCAAACGCTGTGGACGGTGCCCAACGCCGGGCGTTCGGCACCGCTGCGGGCGCTGGCGGCGCTGGGTGACCGGGGCCGGACCCGGGACTAGGTGTACTGCCCCGCGAGGCCGGGGCCGCCGTCGGCCAGGCCCCGGGGCGCGCTGCGGCCGGGAGGGTCAACCGGCTCGCGGCGCCCCCGGGCCCGGCGGCCCGGAGGCGCCCCGGGCACACCACTCCCCCGGCTGCCGCCGGGAGGTGCCCCGGCCGCGTCGCCGGAGTCGCCCGAGTGCGCCCGGTACGCGGGCGGTCCTCCGCCCTGCGACGCACCGCACCGGGCGCCGCGCGCTTCCCGGCAGCCCCTTCCGGTCGCGGCACCGGCCGCCCCGCGGGGGTCTCAGTCGGTCTGCCAGCTCCAGCCGGTCGCGGTCGTCCCGGAGGGGCAGTGCTCCTGGACTCCGCTCAGGTCCCCGGGCGGGGCCGTGCTCTCGCCCCCGTACTGGCGGCCGTCGCTGCACTGGACGAGGAGCCGGTACCGCTGCGCGTCGTCATTCCGCTGCGGGGCCGGGACCGGCTGTCCGACGGGGAGCGGGGCGGCGCCCGCCGTTCCCGCGGACACGGCCGCCACGGCGGCCACGGCGACGAGCAAGGGGAAGATCTTCCTGGTTTTCACGACGGGTCCCTCCATGGGTGTGCGTGCCGCGCCGTGCGCGGCGGCGCGGTGTCGTTCCGATGGCGGACATCCCATCAGGGGGGAACCCGGGAGCCGGGCAGCACGTGCGCGCTGCCCGGTCTTTCACTGTTTCGAATGAACGGTTCCGGCCGGAGGGCGGATGCCGGCTCCCGGAAGGCTCAGCCGGGAAAACGGCCCGTGCTGCGCAGTTGCCACCGCCGTTCGGCGTAGGCGAGGTCGTCGCGCCACAACCGGGCCGCGGTGCGCCGCACCAGCGGGCGCAGCAGCGGGGCCGCCGCCCGGGCCAGGGCGAAGCCGGGGCGGTCGGAGGTGGCGAGCACCGCCTCGGTGACGACGGTACGGGGCCGGCCCCGCTCGTCCTCGCCCAGCGGGGTGGCGTGCGTCTCCACCACCGACGACACCCCCTCCCCCTCGGTGATGCGCATCACCACGGTGCGCGGCTCGGGGGCGGTGAAGACCGCCCGCACCGGGACCGCGCCGCGCGAGGCCACCCGGAAGGTGACCTGGACGGTGAAGCGGTCCTCGGCCGGGTCGGAGGGTTCCGGGCCGGTCCCGGGTGCCTGGAGCACCGTCAGACCGGTGAAGGAGTAGGGGTGGAACCAGGCGCCGTGCCAGGGGTCGAGGCGGTTGGCGACGACGTCCTCCGGTTCGCAGACGCCCTCGGCCTCGGTGACCGCGCACAGCGAGGCGTCCCGGGCGGGCCGTTCGGGTACCACCGGGCGCTCCAGCGGCTCCTCGCCGCCGGCCGCGTCCAGCCGGACCCAGGCCAGGACGCCGTCGTCGTGGACCGGGTACGGTTCCCAGCCGGCGCCGCCGCGGCCGTCCAGGGCCAGCCCGTGCCAGTGGCAGACCAGTCGGCCGCAGTGCACGGGGCTGTCCTTCAGCGGCGCGCCCAGGTGGGGGCAGGCGCCGGGTCCCGCGGTCAGCCGGCCGGCCTCGTCGCGCCAGGCGACCACCTCCGTGCCCGCGACGGTGCGTCCGTGGGCGCGGCCGGGCCGTATCCGCTCGGACGGTCCCAGCACGTACCAGTTCCCCGAGGGCCGGGCGGTGGCCCGTTTCAGGGCGGCCGCGATGACGGCCGGTGAGGCGTCGCGCCAGGTGGGCCGCTGTGTGGCCCAGTCCACCGGGGCGGCCGGCCGCAGCGGCAGCCCGCGGCGCGGCAGGGTGGGGAGGCGGAGGGGACGGCGGACGGGAAAGCGAGCGGGGCGGGACGGGCCGCCGCTTCGGCGGAGTGGTTCGCGGGTCATGGCAGGGCCCTCCTGCGGAAGACGGTGCGGGCCGGGCGGCCGGCGGGTTCCGGGTCCTCGGCCGGCCGCCCGGCGGGTACGGCGCGGTGCCGCGCCCGGGCGGCGGCGAGCCGGGCCAGTCCGTCCAGGGCGACGGCGGCCCGGCGGCGGCCGGGCACGGCGACCCGGCGGTGCAGCACGTCGTAGCCGGCGTCCTCGATCCGCTCCAGGATGCCGCCGTAGAGGGTGAACGCCGTACGGATGCAGGGCCGGGCGACGGGGTCGAGCATGGCGATGCCGGGGCGGGCCTCGCGGTACACCGACCGGGTGTGCGCGGCGACCTCGCGCAGTGCCGCGCGCACCCGGGGGTGGCCGCGTCCGGTGTCGCGGCACCGGCGCAGCAGTTCGCGGTCCACCCCGTGGGCGGTGAGGACCTCGCCCGGGAGGTAGACCCGGCCGCGGTCCAGGTCCTCGCCGACGTCGCGCAGGAAGTTGGTGAGCTGGAAGGCCACCCCCAGGGCCGCCGCGTGCGGCTCGGCCTCCCCGCGCGGGACCACCGTGCCCAGCACGGGCACCATCTGCAGGCCGATGACTGCGGCCGAGCCGTGCATGTAGGCGTACAGGTCCCGGTAGGTGGGGTAGTCCGAGATGTCCAGGTCCATCCGCATGGAGGCCATGAAATCGGCGAACAGTCCGGGATCGATGCGGTAGGCGGCGGCGGTGTGGGCCAGCGCGCGCAGCACGGGGACGGTGCTGTCCGCGCTCGGTCCGGCGCGCAGCTCCTTCTCCAGCGCGTCCAGTTCCCCGGCGCGCTCGGCGGGGGTGCGGCCGGTGCCGAGGTCGTCGACGATGTCGTCCGCCCAGCGGGCGAAGCCGTACAGGGCGTGCACGGCCGGACGCCGCTCGACCGGCAGCAGCCGGGTGGCCAGGAAGTACGTCCTGCCGTGCCGGGCGTTGAGCCGGCGGCAGACGGTGTAGGCGTGACGCAGCCGCGGATCGGTGACGCCCGCGGCGTCCAGTTCCCGGGCGGTCACGGCTGTCCCACCTCCCCGGCGGCAGCGGGGAGGTGGGCGGTACGGCGGCCGGCGCGGCGCGGCGCGCCGGCCGCCGGTGGCGGGCCGGTGACGCGCCGGGCGGCCAGCTTCCCGGAGATCAGCACGGTCGGCACGCCCACGCCGGGAGTGGTGCCGCAGCCGGCCAGGACGGCGTTGTCCACGCCGCGCACCAGGTTCCCCGGGCGGAACGGCCCGGTCTGCCAGAAGGTGTGGGCGGCGGAGAAGGGGGTGCCCGCGGCGTGCCCCTGCGCGGCCCAGTCCACCGGGGTGACCAGGTGCTCCGTCTCGATGTCCGCGTCCAGCCCGGTCAGGCCCCGGCTCTCCAGCTCGGCCACCAGGGTGTCCCGGTAGCGGGGCGCCAACTCGTCCCAGGGCAGCGGTCCGGTGTCGGTGTTGGGGCAGGGCGCCAGGACGTAGAGCAGTTCGCGCCCCGGCGGGGCCAGCGCGGGGTCGGTGGCCGTGGGGCGGGTGACCAGCAGGGAAGGATCACTCATCAGGCTTCCGGTACAGGTGAGCTCGGTGAAGGTGCGCCGCCAGGCGGCACCGAAGAAGAGGTTGTGGTGGGCCAGTTCGTTCCGGGTGCGGCGGACCCCGGCGTGCAGCACCACCGCCGAGGGCGAGTGCCGCAGGGCCAGTGGGCGGCGGGGGGCGCGGCCCAGCAGCCGGTAGGCGACGGGCAGGTCGGGGGTGAGGACGACCGCGTCGCAGGGGACGCGGTCGCCGTCGCCGGTGTGGACGGCCACCACCCGTCCGGTCCGCTGTTCCAGGCGTGTCACCTCGCACCCGTACCGCAGTTCGGCGCCCGCGTCGCGGGCGGCGCCGGCCAGTGCGGCGGGCACGGCGTGCATGCCGCCGCGGGGGAACCAGACCCCGGCGACGGTGTCCATGTAGGCGATGACCGCGTAGGCGGCCAGCGCCCTGGCGGGCGCCACCCCGGCGTACAGCGACTGGAAGGTGAAGACCCGGCGCAGCCGCTCGTCGGCCAGGAACCGTCCCACCTGCCCCTCCAGCCGTCCGAAGCCGCCCAGGGCGGCGAGCCGGGCGAGGTCCGGGTGGAGCAGTTGCAGGGGGTGGTCGATGTTGCTGTCGATGAAGCGCCCCATCTGGGCCCGGTACAGGCGCTCCAGCCAGCGGCGCAGCCGCAGGTAGCCGGCCGCCTCGGCGGGTCCGGCGAAACGGCGCACCTCCTCGGCCATGGCCTCGGCGCCGGTGTGGACGTCCAGCGCGGAGCCGTCGGCGAAGCGGGCCCGGTAGGCCGGGTGCAGGGGGAGCAGCTCCAGCCGCTTCTCCACCGACTCGCCCACCGCGGCCAGCGCCTCGTCGAGCAGGTGCGGCATGGTCAGCACGGTCGGCCCGGTGTCGATGCGGTAGCCGCCGTGCTCCAGCCGCCCGGCCCGGCCGCCGGGCCCCGGGTCGCGTTCGAGGACCGTCACCCGGCGTCCGGCGCCGAGGAGGTGCAGGGCGGCCGCCAGCCCGGACAGCCCGGCGCCGACGACCACCACGTGATCGGTACGTCCCTGGACGCGTCTCACCGCCGCGCCTCCGTCTCCGGTCCGGCGGCAACCCGGACACCGTGCGCACCGTCCATTCCGGCCACGGCGCGGACCATGGCGGCCAGCCGGTCCGCGACGACCGGGTCCTCGCAGACGCCGTACAGCCTGCGCTCGGCGAGTTCGCCGAGCCGTTCGATCCGCTCCTCCACCGCGGCTCGCACCCCCAGCCCGGCCAGCACCCCGCGGAAACGTTCCAGCCGCTTCGGGGTCAGCGTGCGGTCGCCCAGGCTGCCGCGCAGCACCGCCAGGGCCGACGTGTCGCCGAGCGCCTCGGCCCGCTCCAGGGCGAGCGCCACCAGATAGGTGGTCTTGCCCTCACGCACGTCGTCCCCCGCGGGCTTGCCGGTGCTCCGGGGATCGCCGAAGACGCCCAGCAGGTCGTCCCGCAACTGGAAGGCCAGCCCCGCGTCCCGGCCCGCGGAGCGCAGCGCGCCGACGAGCCCGGGACCGGCCCCGCCCAGGACCGCACCCAGCTGCAGGGGCCGCTCGACGGTGTAGAGGGCGCTCTTGAGGTAGGCGACCCGCAGCGCGGCGGACGCCGAGGGCCGGCCGGCCGCCTGGTTGTGCAGGTCCAGGAACTGCCCGGCCACGGTCTCGGTCCGCATCGCCCGCCAGGCCCGCTGGGCCTCGCGCCGGAGCGCCGCGTCGTCCGGCAGGGACTCGGTGAACAGGTCGTCGGCCCAGGCCAGCGCGAGATCCCCGGCGAGGACGGCCACCGAGGTCCCGTACGTCTCGGGGCGGCCCACCATGCCGTCCTGCCGGTGGCGGCGGGCGAAGTCGACGTGGAGGGCCGGGCGGCCCCGGCGCAGGGCCGAGTCGTCCATCAGGTCGTCGTGGACCAGGGCGCAGGTCTGCAGCAGTTCCAGGGCCGCGGCGGTCCGCAGGACGGCGGGCGCGCCGGTGCCGTGCGGGGCGCCGCCGGCGGCCCGCCAGCCCCACCACAGGAAGCCGGCCCGTGTCCGCTTGCCGCCGCGCAGCGCGAACCGCGAGATCCCGGCGGCCAGCTGGGCACCGAAGGTGCCGTCGATGTCCTCGGCCTCGGCACACCGCTCGGCCACGTAGTCGCGCAGGGCCTTCTCCACCCGGGGGCGGACCTCGTCGGTACCGGAGGCGGCCGCCCCGCGTGCTTCCCGTGCCGGCGCGGATGCCGGCGGTACGGGTGGCCGGGCCGGCTCCGGCTGTCCGTCGTGGGCGCCGCCGGGGGCACCCGGGCTGATCATGGCAGTCGGGTTTCTCACGCCGCGGACCGCCCGGTGCGGGGGCCGGCGGTGGCAGGCCGTACGGACACGGCCGCGGACGGGGTACTGCTGGCGAGCATCATGGCCCTTTCCTCGTCACCATCAGGGGCGTTGGGCGCTGTGACGGTTGTGGGCGGGTGCCCCCGCTCGGTGGCCGGAAACCCCGGTGGAACCGTTGCGGACCCTCTGCCGGAATTGTGGCCGCCGGCCTTCCGCGCCCCTGGCAGGCGGGGGTGTACGGCGGTGGCTCACGGCTCGTCTCCACCCGATCGACGCAGACCCGCGCCACGGGCCGGGTGCGCCGTCGGCGCGGGCCCCGGCCGCCGTGGACGGTCGCCGTGGACGGCCCTGCCAGGGCTCACGCCGTGCCCGGCGAGCGGCCCAGCAGGCTGTCGTCGAGGCGGGCCAGCAGGTCCGCCGGGTTCTCGTAGACCTCCACGGCGCCCGCGTCCAGCAACTCCTGCCGGGTCAGCCCGCCGGAGAGCACGCCCAGACAGGGCACGCCCGCCCGCTCGCAGGCGGCCACGTCCCACACGGTGTCGCCCACGAACACCGCCCGGTCGGGGGCGACACCGGCCCGGTCGAGTGCGGAGACCACCAGGTCGGGTGCCGGTTTGCTGGCCTCGACGTCGTCGGAGCTGGTCGCGCCGGCGACCACGTCGTCCGCGCCCACCGCCCGCCGCATCACCGCCAGCTCGTCGCCGTGCGCAGAGCTGGCCAGTACGACCGTCCAGCCCCGCTCCGCGCAGGCCCGCAGCAGCTCGGCGGCTCCCTCCAGCGGGGCCAGCCGCGGCCAGTACTCGGCGTACAGGGTCCGGTGGGCGGCGGTGACGGCCCCGGCCTCCGCCGGATCGTGGTCCTCGCCCAGCAGCCGGTCGAGGAGCTGGTCGCTGCCCATGCCGATGGTCCGGTGGATCAGGGACATCGGCACCCGGCGGCCCGCCTGCCTCAGCGCCTCCCACCAGGCCACGGTGTGCAGATAGGTGGTGTCCACCAGGGTGCCGTCCACGTCGAAGAGCACCGCCCGTCCCGTTCCGCCGCCGCTCATGTGCTGTCCTTCCGCCGGCCCGTGCCGTCCGTCGCACCCGGCTTCTCCGGGTTCTCCAGGTGCCCGGGTACCCGGACGGGCCGCGGTCATGGACGCGCCTCACCCGTCCGGGCCGCTCCAGGCGGACAGGGCGCGGCGGCTGGTGAACCGCCGGGGGCGGCCGGTGACGGGATCGGTGAACTCCAGGACCTTGGCCAGCAGCTGCAACGGGCTGCCGAAGTCGTCCGGGGCGCGCTCGACGGGGCGGGGGTAGACCGGGTCGCCCAGGATGGGGACGCCCAGACCGCTCATGTGCAGCCGCAGCTGGTGGGTGCGGCCGGTGCGGGGCAGCAGCCGGTAGCGGCCGAGTCCGCCGCGGCGCCCGGCCAGCTCGATCCGGCTGACGCTGTTGGGCTCCCCCGGCACCTCGTACGCGGCGATGACCCCGCGCTCCTTGACGATGCGGTTGCGCACCGTGCGGGGCAGTTCCAGGGCCGGGTCGTACGGTGCGACGGCCTCGTACTCCTTGTGCACCCGCCGGTCCCGGAAGAGGTTCTGGTAGGCGGCGCGGTGTGCGGGGCGGACGGTGAACAGCACCAGGCCCGCGGTGAGCCGGTCCAGCCGGTGCGCCGGGCTGAGTTCGGGCAGTGCCAGATCGCGGCGGAGCCGGGCCAGGGCGGTCTCGGTGACATGCCGGCCGCGCGGGGTGGTGGCCAGGAAGTGCGGTTTGTCCGCCACGACCAGGACGTCGTCGCGGTACAGCACCTCCACCTCGTACGGCACCGGCACCTCGTCCGGCAGCTCCCGGTGGAACCACACGTACGCCCCCGGCGTGTACGGGGCTCCCGGGGCGAGCGGCCCGCCGGCGCCCCACACCGCGCCGCCGGACAGCATGGCGTCGATCCGTTCCGGCGGCACCGCGGGCAGCCGGTCGACCAGGTGGTCGCGGACCGTCGCCCAGTCACCGGTCCCGGGCAGCCGGAGGCGGACCGGGTCTATGCCGTGCCGCTGGGGCAGCGGGGCGGGCGGTGCCGTGCGTCTGCGTCTCATCGCGGTGCCCAAGCCTACGCGGGAAGGCGGTACGGAACGGGACGGGCCCGGCGGTACGGACCGGGCATAGGATCGGACCGCCCGTCCCCAGGAGGTGCCGTGTCCGAGCAGGAGACACCCCGTGTTCTGGCCGATCTCGGCGACCGCGCCGACCGGGCGCCCGCGGAGCGCGGCGGCGCCCTGTGGCGGCTGGCCGAGTCCGGCCGGCAGCTCGACGCCAATCTGGTGCGGCTGCCGCCGGGGGCGGCCGTCGGCGAGCACGCCGAGAACGATCTGGACGTACTGCTGCTGGTGGTCGGCGGCGGCGGGGAGCTCGAGGACGGCGCGGGCGGACGGCAGGCGCTCGCGCCCCAGCGGCTGGTGTGGCTGCCGCGCACCTCGCGGCGGTCGCTGCGGGCGGGGCCCGACGGGCTGGTCTACCTGACCGTTCACCGGCGGCGGCCGGGCATGACCGTCGGCGCCCGCCCGCCCTCTCCCGCGGCGGACGCGGTGGCCGCGGCGGACGGCGGTGAGCCGCCGTGCATGCTGGACCGGGTCTGCCCGGCCTGCGGCCGCATGAACGAGACGGCGGGCGCCGTCCGCTGCGAGCGGTGCGGGGAACCGCTGCCGTCCGCGACGGACCGTTGAACCGCGCCGGTCCCGGCGTCAGGCGCCCCGGCAGCTGTAGAGCACCAGCAACAGCAGAGCCGTGCCGGCCAGGCTGATCAGGAGCGAGCCGAGGCAGCCGGACCGGTTGGAGAAGAAGACGAACACGTTCACCGTCCTGTGCGGATACGGCCCGGCGCCCCCGCGGGTCGGAGTGCCGGGCCGCGCGATCGTGGTGGCCGCACCGCTGTGCCGCCGTCCGCCTCCGTACCGGCCGTCCCGCGCGTCCCTCGGCCGGTCCCGGACGGGCTGACCTGCCCTCCGGTACCCGGGCCGAGGGGGCGGAAACCCGCGGGCCGGGCGGGGTGCGGCGGGCGGGGGGACCGCCGCACCCCGGTCACCGGGGTGCGTGCCGGTCCGCGTCAGGAACCGGTGCGGGGGGTGGAGGGGACGGCCGGGGAGCCGGTGGCCGTGAAACCGGACGCCGCCGGTCCGCCGGGGTCCGGCCGCGCGTTCCGGCCGGTGCCCGGCACGGTCACCGGGCCGCCGGAGCGGATGGGCGCGGTGTTCCGGACCGGACGCTGCCGGTCTCCGGCCCGTCCGCCGGGACCGGCGCCGCCCGCCGGCCCTCCGAGGGGGCGGGGACGTTGCCGTGCACCGTCACCTCGGCCCGGAAGCTCCCGGTCCGCCGGTCCGCGGTCCGGTGGTCGGCGGAGTAGGTGAGCCCGTGGCCGAAGGGGAACAGCGGAGTCTTGCCGTCGCCGTCGTTGACGGGCTGCTGGCTCACGGAGCGCATCCAGGTCATCGGCAGTTTCCCCGTCGGCGCGTGGTCGCCGTAGAGCACATCGGCCACCCCGGCGCCCTCGGTGCCGGGCAGCCAGGCCGCCAGCAGCGCGTCCCAGCCGTCGAGCCGCTCCGCGATGTCCAGCGGACGGCCGGAGACGAGCACGACCACGACCGGCACCCCGGAGGCCCGCAGCCTCTCCAGGGTGGCCAGGTCCTCCCGGTCCAGGCCCATCGAGCCGCGCCGGTCGCCCTCCATCTCCGCGTACGGGGTCTCGCCGACGACGGCCACCGCCACGTCGTAGGAGCCGTCGACGCCGTCGCCGTACCGGTCGTAGGTCACCCGCGACGGGTCGGAGGCCAGTGACCGCATGCCCTCCACAACGGTGGTCCCCGGGGTGATGTCCCCGCTTCCGCCCTGCCAGGTGATGGTCCAGCCACCGCTCTGGTGGCCGATGTCGTCGGCGTTCTTGCCCGCCACGAAGACCTTGGCCGACTTGTCCAGCGGCAGGACGCCGCCGGAGTTCTTCAGCAGCACCTGGGACTTGCGCACCGCCTCGCGGGCGAGCCGGCGGTGGGCGTCGGAGCCGATGGTGGCGGTGTAGGAGCGGTCGGTGTAGGGGTTCTCGAAGAGGCCCAGTTCGAACTTCTTCGCCAGGATGCGGCGGTTGGCGTCGTCGACGCGTTCCATCGGGATCCGCCCGGCCCGCACCTCGCCGCGCAGCAGCTCGGTGAACCTGCGGTAGTCGTACGGCACCATGACCATGTCGATGCCGGCGTTCACCGCGTCCCGCACCTCGGCGGCGGTGAAGCCCTCCCGGCCGTCGAGTTGGTCGACGCCCGCCCAGTCCGAGACGACGAAGCCGGTGAAGCCCAGCTCGCCCTTGAGGACGTCGGTGATCAGATGGCGGTGCCCGTGCATCCGCACGCCGTTCCAGCTGCTGTAGGAGACCATCACCGAACCCACCCCGCGTTCCACCGCCGCCCGGAACGGCGGGAGGTGGATCTCGCGCAGTTCCGCTTCGCTCAGCTCGGTGTTCCCCTGGTCGACGCCGCCGGTGGTGCCGCCGTCGCCGAGGTAGTGCTTGGCGGTGGCCAGGATCGAGCCGGGCGCGTCCAGGGAGGGGCCCTGGAGGCCGTCGATCAGCGTGGTCATCGCGCCGGGCAGTTCGGGCTTCTCGCCGTAGGACTCGTAGGTGCGTCCCCAGCGGTCGTCGCGGGCCACGCACAGGCAGGGCGCGAAGGTCCAGTCGATACCGGTGCCGGCGACCTCCTCGGCGGTGGCGCGGCCGATCCGCTCCACCAGTTCGGGGTCGCGGGTGGCGCCGAGGCCGATGTTGTGGGGGAAGACCGTGGCACCCCGCACGTTGTTGTGGCCGTGGACGGCGTCCACGCCGTAGATCAGGGGGATGCCCAGCGGGGTGGAGAGCGCGGCCCGCTGGAACGAGTCGTACATCTCCGCCCAGGCCTGGGGGGTGTTGGGGGTGGGGGCGGAGCCGCCCCCGGAGAGGACCGAGCCGATGCGGTAGGCCGCCAGGTCCGACTGGTCCTCCAGCGCGCCGCGGTCGACCTGGGTCATCTGCCCGATCTTGTCGTCGAGCGTCATCCTGGCCAGCAGGTCCTCGACGCGGTCGTCCACCGGCAGGGCCGGGTCCTCGTAGACCGGTGGCGCGTCGGCCGAGGCCACCGCGGGTGCGCTGTTCAGCGTGCACGCGGCCATGAGGGTCACGGCGGCTCCCGCGGTGAACCTCCGTAACCTGCCGCGCAGCGCGGTCCGTCCGGCGGCCGGTTCGCCGGCTGGTCCGCCGGCCCCTCTCGTCGTCCATCTCGTCACGGCGTCGTCCTTCCGGTGGGGGCGGAAACACACGGTCCGGTGTCTCACCGGTCCGGCCGACGGCCACCGGGCCGGTCCGGACAGTTCCTCGGCGGCGGTGAACTGGTCTCGGGTGGCTCTTCGGTTCTCGTGACTTCTTCGGCGGGGGCTGGTACGGGCCGTCCGGCCCCGGCGGAGGAGACACCGGGGCCGGACGGGTGACCGGTTCGGTGGCGCGCCCTCATCGCGCCACCGAACCGGGGTTCCCGTCCGGGACTCCAGGCGCGGTCGAGCCGGCCGGACGGGCGGTCGGCGGTCAGGGGCGCAGCGGCGGCTCCGCGTTGCGCACCAGTTCCAGGACCTGCTGCGGGAACCACTGGCCGGCGGGCGGGTCGATCATGCCGCGCGCGGGGTCCTCCGGTCCTTCCGTGCCGCGCAGGCACTCGCCGTCCGACTCACCGGGGATCTTGATCCACAGGTGGGCGTCGTTCAGCGGATCACCGGTGGCGGTGGTCGGCCGCTTGCCCAGACCGCGGTCCGGCGGGTTGCACCATTCCTGGGGGTCGGGGTACTGGTCGGTGTCCGGGGTCCAGGGGCCCTGGCCGTTGCGGCTGGTGTCGGTGACGAAGTGGGGCTGGTCGGCCGGGTCAGGGGTGACGTTCTCGTCCAGCCAGGCCTGTGCGTCCTCCTGGTCCCACCACTGGTTCGGACAGTCGGCCGGGTCACCGCCGCCTGCGGCGTACTCCAGACAGCCGGAGACCAGTTCGCCGTAGCGGGCCAACTCCTCGTCGGACCGGTAGTTGGAGGCGTTGAGGTAGAAGCCCCGGGTCTTCTCGACCCCCGCCTCGATCAGTCGCGGCACGATGGAGTTGACGCTGTGCCAGCCGCTGTGGCCGGCGTCGAGGTAGACGGTGGTACCGGGCAGGGCGGTGAGGGTGTCGACGGCGTAGCCGACCTCAGCGTAGCGGGCGGCGGTCAGGGTTCCCTCCTCGTCGTCCTGTCCGCAGTCGGAGGGCAGCAGGGCCAGGGAGTCGGGCTCCAGGATCACCAGCGCCTTCTTCTTGCCGATGCCCTTGGCGACCTCGTCGATCCACGCCTGGTACTCGGCGGTGTCGGCGGCCCCGCCCGCCGAGTACTGCGAGCAGTCCCGGCCGGGGACGTTGTAGAGGGTCAGCACCGGCAGTGCCCGCTTGCGCGCCGCGTCCCGCACGACCTCGCGGACCTCGCCGCGGATGAGGCTGTCGTCGCCCCGGCCGTTGAACCACACGGACTGCGGAGTCCGCACCATCCGTGCGACGGCGAGGGCGTCCTTGTGCTTCCCGGCCCTCACCAGCTCCCGGATCTGGTCGTACGCGTCCGGGTTGGCGGGCGGTGTGTACAGGCGTGTCCCGCTCGGCCTCCGGTCGTCCTTCCCCGCCTCCGGCGAGCCGGCCGCGGCGCCGGCCGTTCCCGTGGTCCCCGCGAGCAACACCAGCGCGGCGGTGGCGACGGCGGCGCTCCCCCGCCCGTTCTCCCGCCTGTTTCTCCGTCTGTGCACGTGTTTCGGCTCCTGACGTGAGCGGTCCGGCGGAGCACTCCCCGAGTCGGTCCCCCTCGTGGGAGCGCTCCCATATCCGCTGCCAGACCTTCTACCCGTCCGGACCGCGCGTCAAGACCCCCCGTCCCGGTTTTCTTCGGCACGGCTCCCGGCACCCGGCGCCCGACCGCCGGCCCGTTGCGGAGGCGAACAACAGTGCCGGTTTCCGCATATGCCCGCGCAGCCGTCGGCGGCCGGCGGCCGCACCGCGCGGCACTCCTCCTCTAGAGTCGGGGACATGACCCCAGCCGAGGGGAGCGTACGGATCGACAGCTGGATCTGGTCCGTCCGGCTCACCAAGACACGATCGGCCGCCGCCGCCGCCTGCCGCGCCGGCCATGTCCGGATCAACGGGGAGCGCGCCAAACCCGCCGCCCCGGTGCGCTCCGGTGACGAGGTACGCCTGCGCCACTCGGGACATGAGCGGATCGTGGTCGTCAAGCGCCTGGTACGCAAGCGCGTCGGCGCGCCCGTCGCGGCGGAGTGCTTCGTCGACAACAGCCCGCCGCCGCCACCGCCCGAGTACACCGCTCCCGCGGCCCGGCGCGAACGGGGCGCCGGACGGCCCACCAAACGGGAGCGGCGCGATCTGGAGCGGCTGCGCGGCCGCGGGACCGCCGACCGGGATTAGCGGGCGAGAACACCACAGCGATTCCGGGTCTTGAGGGACCGGAAGCGGACGCCCGGTGGGCTCTGCGCGGGCCGGCTCGCGCAGAGCCCACCGGGCGTCCATCGGGGAGCGCCGGAAGAAACACCGGTACGAGCCCGAAGCCGGCACGGCACCGGAGCGGTCCGTCCGGCACCTCAGCCCGGCGCACCGCCACCACCAGGGGAAATGCTTCTGCCCGCCGTTCTCGGTGAGTTGTCCACACTTGTTTCCCTCTGAACGGCCATACGGCTACCATCGCCCCGTTCGACGCCGCCCTCACCAGCGGCGGCCCATCACCACAACCACCGCTGGGGAGACATGGCACCGCGCGTCACCGTGCCGGGACGGCAGAGGCGAAGGACGAAGAAGGGCTCGTCCCGCCTGGAATCACTCCGGACAGCCCTGCTCATCCTGGCCGTCGTCCCCAGCGTGGCACTGGCCGCCCTGTGGACGGTCAGCACCGTGCAGCTCGGGACCACCTGGCAGAACCGGGACACCCAGCACACCATCGCCAACCGCGCCGCGTACCCGGCCACGGACGTCCTCCTCGCCCTGCAGATGGAGCGGGGGATCAGCGCCTTCGCACTGAACGACCCCGGCGCCGGCCGCCCCGCCCTGGAGAAGCAGCGCAAGCGCACCGACCGGGCCGTGCGCACCTTCGAGTCCCTCTCCGACATCGAGATCTCCGACACCTATCCGCAGACGCGGGACGGACTGACGGAGATCCGCGGGAAACTGGGCGAACTCGGCGAGATCCGCGCGGCCATGGACGGCGGGGACGCCACCCAGCAGCAGGTCTACGAGCGCTTCAACGGGCTGACCGCCGCCGGCCTCCGGTTCTTCGAGTCCCTCGGCCAGACGGAGGACCTGGAGCTGACCGTCCTCAGCGGGCCCCTGAACAACCTTTCCAGGGCCCAGGAGATGCTCTCCCGCCAGGACGCCCTGCTGGCCAGAGACCCGGACGAGTTCGGCCCCGCCGAGTACGACCAGTTCGTGGAACTGGTCAGCGTCCAGCGGTACCTGGTCGAGCAGGGGTACGAGCCCCACCTCCGCGACAGCGAGGCCGCGGCTTACCGGAAGATGGTCGACGGCGATGCCTGGCAGGCCGTCGCCGGCATGCAGGACGCCCTGCTGCGTTCCTCCGGCAGCAGTGCCTCCACCGTCCTGGAGGACGGCGGGGCCGCTCGCTGGCAGCAGGCGTCCGCCCAGGTGCACGAACAGCTCGGCAGGCTGTCCGGCATACGGGTCGAGTTCGTCTGGGCGGCGGGCGACGCCTCCATGGAGTCGCTGCTGAACCGGCTGGTCACCACGAGCGCCGTCGGTCTGGGCGCGGTGGTGGTCGTCGTCCTGCTCAGCCTCTGGCTCACCAGCCTGCTGCGGCGGCGCGTCCTGGCGCTGCGCGACGAGGCGCTGGAGCTGGAGCAGAAGCTGCCCGGCATCGTGGAGCGACTGCGCCGGGGCGAGAACATCGACGTCGACGCCGAGGTCTCCGAGGTCAGCCACGGTGACGACGACCTCGGCCGGCTCGGCCAGGCCCTCAACACCGCCCGCCGCAGCGCCATCGAGACCGCCGTGCGGGAGACGGAACAGCACCGCGGCTTCGAGCGGCTCCTGCAGCGCATCGCCCGCCGCACCCAGCTGCTCATCGGTCTGCAGCTCAAGAAGCTCGACGAGATGGAACGCCGGCACGAGGACCCCGAGGTGCTGGAGGGGCTGTTCGACCTCGACCACCTCACGGCCCGGCTGCGCCGCTACGAGGAGAACCTGGTCATCCTCGGCGGCGGTCAGCCCCAGCGGCGCTGGCGCAGACCGGTGCGGGCGCTGAACATCCTGCGTGCCGCGCTGGGAGAGGTACGGGACTACCGCCGCATCCACATCGAGGTCGAGGGGCAGCCCTGGCTGTCCGAACGCGCCGTGGGGCCGACCGTCCACATCCTGGCCGAGCTGATGGAGAACGCCACCACCTTCTCCAAGCCCCCCACTCCCGTGGAGGTACGGGCCGGACTGGTGGGACGGGGCCTCGCCGTGGAGATCGAGGACCGCGGTCTGGGCATGGAGCCCGAGGAGTACGAGCGGATCAACCGGCTGATGGCCGAGCCGCCCAGGATGGACATCATGTCCCGGGTCGACGACGTCCGGCTCGGTCTGTACGTGGTCGCACGGCTCGCCCACGGTCTGGGAGTGGACGTGGAGCTGCGTCCGTCGGTCTTCGGCGGCACCCGGGCGATCGTGCTCATACCCGCCGAACTGATCGCGGACGGACCGGGTCCGGACGGGGCGGGAAGTGAGGAGACCGGGCAGACACCGCTGCGGGGGGTCCCGGACCCGGTCCGGGAGACACCCGCCGAACTGCCGGCCCGCTCGCGCGGTCAGGCGATGGGCACGGTAATCTCCGTCCCCGCCCCGCGGGACGAAGCACGGCCCGGCACGCGGCCCCGGTCCTCCGGGGATCCCTCTCCCGACGCCGCGGCGCACCCACTGCCCAAGCGGGTCCGCCGGGCCAGTCTCGCCGCCGAACTCAGGGAGCCGGAGCAGCCTTCCGGCAGCACCCCCCAGGAGGAAACCGGACCGCATCCGCAACCCGCCCGCTCCGGCGCCGCCATCGGCGCCTTCCAGCGGCAGTCCCGCGCCGCACACCGACAGTCCTCCCCAGACGGCCACCCCCCGACCGGCGGCAGTACGCCGGGCCGTAACCAGAACGCGACGGAAGACCCACGATGACACAGCGAACCACCGCCACCGACCAGGACCTGGACTGGCTGCTGGACGGACTGGTCGATCAGGTGGCGGGCACCAGGCACGCCATCGTCCTGTCCGACGACGGGCTGGTCGTCAGCCAGTCCCGCACCATCGATCGCACCGACGCCGAACGACTCGCCGCCGTGGCCACCGGGCAGCAGAGCCTCGCCCGGGGAGTGGACGAACTCTTCCGCGGCGGGCCGGTGCGTCAGGTCATCGTGGAGCTGGCAGACCTGTGGCTCTTCATCACCGCTGCCGGCAAGGGGACCCATCTGGCCGTCGTGGCGTCCCAGGACGTCGACGCCGAGGTGATGGCGGTCGCCATGCACACCCTCGTCCAGCAGGTCGGCCAGAAGCTGGGCACCGAGGCCCGTACCGACGGCACGGTCACGGACGGAGGCTGATGTGGGTGGCCACTGGACGGACGACGACCCGGGATACGAGGAGGCCGACGACTCCCTGGTCCGGCCTTATGCCATCACCCGTGGCAGGACTGTTCCGGAACGTGGTGACCTCGGTCTGATCACAGTGGTGACCACCGTCGAGCTCCAGGGCGACCAGCCACCGGTCAGAGGGCTGGAGCCGGAGCACCAGGCCATTGTGGAGCAGTGCCGCGGGTCGGCCGCCGTCGCGGAGATCGCCGCGGCGCTCGACCTGCCCGTGTCGGTGACGAAGATCCTGATCGACGACCTGGTGTCGCTCGGCAGGGTGACGGTCCGGCCACCGCTGGTGGCCCGGGAAAACGGTGGACTGAACGTGACTCTTCTGCAGGCGGTGAGGGATGGACTCCGGAAACTCTGATCACCCGGCCGGGCGGGGGGACGGCCCAGCCACCCCCTCGGCCGTCAAGATCCTGATCGCCGGCGGCTTCGGGGTGGGCAAGACGACCCTGGTCGGAGCGGTCAGCGAGGTGTCTCCGCTGCGCACCGAGGAGTACCTGACACAGGCGAGTGTCGGCGTCGACGACATCGAGGGACTGACGGACAAGAGCACCACGACGGTGGCGCTCGACTTCGGCCGGATCACCATCCACCCCGAACTGGTGGTCTACCTGTTCGGCACACCGGGCCAGGAGCGCTTCTGGTTCATGTGGAACGACCTGGTGAACGGTGCGCTGGGCGCGGTCGTACTGGTCGACACCAGACGGCTGGACGTCAGCTTCGCCTCCATCGACTTCTTCGAGAGCCGGGGCATCCCCTTCGTGGTGGGGGTCAACTGCTTCCACGGCCACTGCGACCGCACCGCGGAGGAGGTCCGTGAGGCCCTCGACCTGGATCCCGGCGTCCCGCTGCTGATGGGGGACGTACGGCGCCAGGATGTCGGCCGCGATCTGCTGCTCGCGCTGGTCGATCTGCTGTTGTCCCGGCCGGCGCCCGTGGGCACACCGGCGGGCTGACCTCGCCCGCCCCGGCCACCGGTCGGCCTCGCCGTACCGGTGGCCGGGGTGGCCCCCGCCCGGATCCCGGCCGGCCGGAGCGTGCGCCGTCCCGGACTCTCCAGCCATAAAGCGGCACCCTCCGGGCAGGCGGCCAGTAGCGCGCACCGAACGGAAGGAGAGTGCGACGATGGCGCACATCGACCCGAACCCCCCGGATCCGGTCAGCGATGCCTGGAACACGGTGGCCAGCTACTCCGCCTACGAGGAGGCCCAGGCCGCGGTCGACCGGCTCTCCGACGAGAAGTTCCCCGTGGAGCACATCGACATCGTCGGGTCGGACCTGCGCCTGGTCGAGCATGTCACCGGCCGGATGACCAAGGGCCGCGCGGCTGGGCTCGGCGCCGCCAGCGGTGCCTGGTTCGGCCTCTTCATCGGTCTGCTGGTGGGATTGTTCACCCCCGGTCCCGCCTGGCTGGGACTGATCCTCGGTGGTCTGCTCATCGGCGCGCTGTGGGGCGCGGCCTTCGGTTTCGTCGGTCACGCGGCGACCGGCGGACGCCGTGACTTCTCCTCGACCCGGTCCCTGGCCGCCGCCCGCTACGACGTCATCGTGCGCGGCGGACACGCCGATCAGGCCCGCACCATCCTCCAGCGCGAGGGGCTGACCGGAACCGCCTGAGACGTCCTCACCCCTCCTCACGGGCGGGGGCACCACGCCCCGCGCCGGTTCAAAGTCCCGGCTCCGGACGTTCCCCGGCGCGCCACCGGGAGCCGGACGGTACGGGCCGCCGGTCAGCCGGCGGTCCCGGTGGCCCGGTAGGCCCCGGGGACGGCGGCGGTGTCGGCGGCCCCGGAATGCCCGGCACTCCCGGGTGACGCGGCCAGGGAGACGCGCTCCACCGTCCGCCGCTCCTCCGCGGGGTGCTGCCCGGCAGGGGAGGCGGCCCGGTCCCGTCCGGCCGCGGCCCCGGACATCGGGGTGACGGCGGAGACCGGGGCGGAGGCCGCGGAGCCGCCGTCCCGCCCGGCCGCGTGACGGCCGGCCTCGGCTCCCGGAGAACCGGCGGACGCCGGGGCGGCGCTTCTCGAGCGGTCCCGCTCTACCGCGGGGACCGCGGCCGGACCAGGGCCGGGGGGCACGACCGGAACGGTGGCCCGGGTACCGGACCCGGTGCTCAGCCGGTGACTGACGGCTTCATCCAGAGTGACGGCACGCTGGAGCCGGTCGGCCAGCCGTCCGGCCTCCGCGCCGAGGGCGGCGATGTCCGCCCAGTCCAGGTCGAGCACCACGTGGAGTTCGGCCCTCCCGGACGGAAGGGCCCGCAGGGGAAGGCTGCTTCGCTCTGTCATCGGCATGTCCTCACGGTGGGCGGCAGACGGAACGGCCCGTGCCCCGCCGCGAGCGCCGCAGGGCACGCGAAGGGGTACGCAGCGGCGGCCCCGCCCGTTCATCCGCCTGGCCGTGTGCCCGGTGGCCGGGCCGTGAGGCGGGGTTTCCAAGTGCTCCCACGGCCGTTACAGTTCTGCGTGGGAGCGCTCCCACGCCGCTCGGCCGAGAGCGGGACCGGTTCCCCGGGCCCTGGTACGACCGGGCCCGGCGGCCACCGCGACCGGACACGACCGGGCCCGGAAGGCACCCGCCGCACGGCTTCCCCCACACCACGGCACCGCCGGAACCGTCCGCGCCCGTGGGCGGGCGCACCGCGCCGCCACGGACCCCGCCCGTCCGGCACTTCCCAAGGAGATCGACATGCCCCCCACCGCACGGCTCCTTTCCCGCCGCGGCTTACTGGCCGCCCCGGCCGCCGCCGCGCTGACCCTGGCGCTGTTCTCCCCGGCCGGTTCCCCCGCCGCCGCCGAGAGCGCCGATGCCCCCGCCGCGGCAGGCTGCGCGACCGCCGGGACCGACGGCTTCTGCGACGACTTCGAGTCCCAGACCGGCTCCCAGCCCTCGGGCCGCTGGACCGCCGGCGCCCCCAACTGCTCCGGCACCGGCACCGCGAGCGTGGACTCCTCGGTGGCCCACAGCGGCGGCAAGTCACTGCGGATCAACGGCGGGGGCGGCTACTGCAACCACATCTTCGTCGGGACCCCGCTGGACGACGTGGACACCTCCGGCACCTTCTGGGCCCGCTTCCAGGTGCGGCACACCACCCCGCTGCCCGCCGCCCACGTCACGTTCGCGGCCATGCACGACGCGGGCGAGAACAAGGACCTGCGCATGGGCGGCCAGAACAGCGCCCTACAGTGGAACCGCGAGTCCGACGACGCCACCCTGCCCGAGCAGAGCCCCAACGGCGTGGCGATGAGCCGCCCCCTGCCTGTCAACACCTGGACCTGCGTGGAGTTCCGGATCGACGGTTCCACCGGGCACCTGGAGACCTGGGTGGACGGCGAGGCCGTGCCGGGCCTGGCCGTCGACGGCACCCCCACCCACGACATCGACGGCCAGTGGCTGCGCAAGCCCGGCTGGCGCCCCTCCCTCACCGATCTGCGGGTGGGCTGGGAGAGCTACGGCGGGGACACCGACACCCTGTGGTTCGACGACGTCGCCGTCGGCAGCTCCCGCATCGGCTGCTGACCGGGGCGTGCACCGCGCCCCACTCCCCTGCGCCCTCCCCCACTCCCGCCCCCACGGTGAGAAGCCCCGGCGCACGGCCGTCACCGGCCGTGCGCCGGGGCGCCGGGGCCCCGGGAAGGCTGAGAAGGCGACAGGACGCCGCTCCGTTCAGCTCCTGTTCGGCCCGCTCCTCCGCGCCCTTCCCGCCGCGCCGGTCCGCGCCGCCGCCGTGGGACCGCGGTGCAGCAGCGCCCGTTCCACCGCCGTCCACACCGTGGTCGTGGCCAGGTAGAGCCCGGCGGCCAGCGGTACGAGCGCGGCGGTGACCAGCGTCCCGAAGGACAGCAGCGGCAGCACCTTCACCAGCCCCGCCGCCCCCGGCACCGTCTGTTCGAGTGCCGGGTCGACCGCCGCGCGCGCCCTTCGGTACGACCACAGCGCCACCGCGGCGAGCACCCCGAACAGCGCGAGGTACACCAGTCCCGGCGCGCCGAGCACCCCGCCGTCGGCGAGCGCGTCGGTCCAGCGGCCGCCCAGCGGGGCGGGGCCCAGCCGGTCCGCCAGCAGTCCGTTGGGCTCACCGCCCACCCGCGGAGCCGTGAACAGCCGGTACATCACGAAGAAGACCGGTAGCTGGAGCAGCGTCGGGGCGATCCCGGCCAGCGGCGAGACCCCCTCCCTGACGTGCAGTTCCAGCAGGGCCCGCCGGAGTCGTTCCGGATCCCCGGCATGCCGCTTCCGCAGCCCGGCCGTCTCCGGGGCGAGCCGGGCCCGGGCCTTCTCGCCCCGCACCCCCGCCCGTGCCAGGGGGTGCAGCAGGGTGCGTACGCACATGGTGGCCACGACGATCGCGACGGCGGTCGCCGAGGTGGCGAAGAGTGGTTCGAGTGCGCCGGTGAGCAGCGCGAAAAGCTGGGCGACAGTGCGCATGAAGGGGATCCCTCCCGGGGTCTCGTCGTGCCGGACGGAGCTTTTTCGGCGTGACGAGCCGTGCGGACACGGCCCCCGGCCGGGGTGCTCCGGGGCGTCCGGAGATCCGGGAGAGGAGAGCCGCGGCTACCCGGCCGTCGGGAGGGGACGGCCGGGAGCCCGGGGCCGGGGCCGGCCCGCGGCGTCGGGATCGCGCTGCGGCAGGAAGGCGGTACGGCGTTCCCGGTCGCGCAGCGCGGTCCGGATCCGGGCCGGCGGCGCGGGCCGGGCCAGACGTGCGGCCAGGAGGGCGGCCACGGCGAGGGCGGTACCCGCGGCGGCGGTCGCGGCGAGTGCCACCGCGGTGGTCGCCAGGCCGCCCTGCCCCGGTTGCAGACCGGTCAGGAGCGCCAGCAGGGTCAGTACTGCCGGGGGAACCAGCAGGAGCGGCGAGCGCGGGCCCGTGCCCGGCCGCCACCGACGGAGGGAGGGCTCACGGCCGGTCGAACCGCCGTACGGCATCCGCACCTCCCCGCGTCCGCGCCGCCTGGCCCGCGGGCGCGGGAGCGGCTGCGGACGATGTTAGCCCAACCGGTCCCGGCCGGGACCGGTTCCCTCCGCCGCTTCCAGGACTACTCCCGGAGCGCGGCCGGCGACCAGTCGGGACGGCGCCCGCCGAGGCCGACGACCCGGTCCAGGAGCGGGGCGCCGGGCGGCACCCCGACCACGGGGCCGAAGATCCCCTCCCGTCCGGTCCCGTCCGCCGACTGCTCCAGCAGTCCGGCGGAGACCCGCAGGCTCGCCTCGTCGCAGCGGTACTCCTGGCCGGTGGCGCGGGCGAGGTCCCAGCCGTGGAGGAGGAGTTCGTTCAGGGCGACCCGGCCCGCGACCTCGGCCGGCAGCGTGACACCGCCCGCCTGAGTGACGCCCTCCCAGGCGCCGGGGTCGCGCCACGCCGTGACGAGTTCGTGCAGCCGGCGCGGGATGTCCTCGCGCCAGTCGGCGGGCAACAGCGCGGCGGAGGGCCGCCGGACGGCGGGGTCGGTCCCGGTGGCGGCGCCGAGGTCCTTGCGCGCGGCGTCCCGGAAGGCCACCGACAGGCCGTGGACGTGGTGCAGCAGGTCGCCCACGGTCATCCCCTCGCACGGGGTGGGCGCGGTGAGCCGGTCGCCGGGGACGCCCGCCACGGCGCGCATCATCCGGCGGGCCACCGGTTCCAGGTCGGGCGGCCGGAATGCCGGTGCCGGAGCGGTCATCTCTGGTTCCTCCTCCTGACGCGGGCATGCGGCTCCGCACACCCGGGGACGCGTACACCGTGAGGACCGGCCCGGCGGCCGGAACTCATCGCCGCCGCCGGAAGAGGCGCGAACAGATTTGCGATCGACTGGCATGATCGCCACCGCACCGGGTAGCCGCCCGCCGTTCGTCCCTTCTTCGCACCCCGAAGAGGGGACGCCATGTGTCACCGCGTGACAGCACCGGTACGCTACGCGGCCGGCCGCCGCACGGCGCCCGGCGTGACACAGGAATCACAAGAGGCACAAGTGCCGGCGATGCCGGCAGCGCAGAGAGGGAAAGTCCTGTGACGACCACCGCCACCCGAGCCGACCACCCGCCGATCTACGGAAGCCTGGTCGAGGAGCTCGGCGACGTGCTCGCCGAAACCCGGGAAGTGGCCGAGCGAATACAGCGTGAGACCCGGGAGGTCCTGGACTGGAGAGAGCCGGGCGCCCGGCAGCCGCGGCCCGAGTGAACCGTGCCGCGGCACGGGGAGTCAGCCGGTGGCCGGGAGCGGGACCAGGAAGTACTCCCGGCCGTCCCGCCCCACCACCCGCACCGGGTGGGAGGGGAGCGCGCCGAAGACGGCCGCCGCCACCTCCTCCGGCGTGTCGGCGGCGCTGAGCGGCGGCCGCAGGGCGGCGCGGATCGCCGCGCGGGACTTCTCCGAGGGGGGCTTGCGCCCCGCGAGTGCGGCGCACTCGTCGATCTGCTCGTCGCTCAGCTCCGGCCCGTACCCCTTGCGACGCGCCTCGGCCGCCACCACGGTGGCCAGCGCGGCGCGGTTGTGGTCACGGCAGACGTCACCCGGGGTGCCTCTGGGCTGGAAGTGCCGGGCGGTTCCGATCGAGGACAACGGCGGCCTCCGTGGAGCGTGCGGGGAACCCCCGGGGCATGAGGGCGAGCGGCCGCGGGGTCGTACCGGCCCGGCCGGGAGGGGGGAGAACCGCGGCCGGAACCGGTACGGATGCGGCACGCCGGGGGATGGCGCCCGCATCCTCTCCAACATCGGGCCGGATCCGGATGTTCCCCGCCTTCCGGAAATTCCCATCGAACAGGGGTGCTTTCCCCGGGTGGCGGTACGAGGGCTGGGTAGCCGAGCGGTATGAGGACAAACCGCCCCTTCTCCTTCGTGTTTCCGGGACGGCGGGCGAGTCTGGTCTGGGCCGCCGTTCTCGCCGTGGCCGTCGCCCTGCTGGGCCCCGCGGGCGGTGCCCGGGCGGCCACGGACATCGAGGAAGTGGCCGCGGCGCTCCGGGAGACACCGGTCTACGTCGATCCCGCCGCCTCGGACAAGCTCTCCGCCGCCGAGGCCGACCGGCTCGCCGGGCAGATCCGGGCCGGCGACGTGCCGGTCTATGTCGCCGTGCTGCCCGACGACGCCTCCTACGACGGCGACGCCGTCTTCGACCGGCTGCGCTCCGAGGTGGGCCGCCCCGGCGTGTACGCGGTCGCCCTGGGCTCGCGGTTCGGCGCGGCGTCCGACTCCGCGGTCCTGCGGGGCTCCACGGCGAGCTCGCTCGCGCAGCGCAACCTCCGGGAGCACGCCGACGACCCCTACCGCATCCTCAGCGGCTTCGTCACCGATGTGCAGTCGGCCGCGCGGGACGGCGGGGCCGGCGGTTACCGCGACCGTGATCCGGCCGGTGGCGGGTCCGGCGGTGGCGGCGGCGTACTGGTGGGCTTCCTGGTCGTGCTGGCGGTGTTCGCGCTGGGCGGCCTGTTCCTGACACGGCGCTCGCGCAAGCGGCAGGAACAGGAGGAGCGGGCCGAGCTGGAGCAGGTGCGGGCCGCGGTCGAGGAGGACATCACCGCCTACGGCGAGCGGCTGGACCGGCTGGACTTCTCCCCCTCCGCCCCCGGTGTCACACCGGAGATGCTCACCGACTACGAACACGCGCTGGACGCCTACGAGAAGGCCAAGCAGGCCTCCGGGGCGGCCCGGCGCCCCGACGACATGCGGGCGGTGACCGAGGCGCTGGAGGACGGCCGGTTCTCCCTCGCCGTCCTGGACGCCCGGCGGGAGGGCCGGGAGCTGCCCGAGCGGCGGCCGCCGTGCTTCTTCGACCCCCGGCACGGGCCGTCGGTACGGGACGCGGAGTGGACGCCCCCGGGCGGCTCGCCCCGCGAGGTGCCGGTCTGCGCGGCCGACGCCACCCGTATCGAGGACGGTCTGGACCCGGCGGTGCGCACGGTGCCGACCGCCACCGGTGAACGGGTGCCGTACTGGGACGCGGGCCCGGCGTACGGACCATGGATGGGCGGCTACTACGGGGCCTACGGCTCGATGATGCTGCCCGGCCTGCTGTTCGGCACGGTACTGGGCAGCAGTCTGGGCGGCTGGGGCTACGGCTACGGGCCCGGCTGGGGCTACGGCGGCGAGGGCGGCTACTCCGGCGGTGGCGACTTCGGCGGCGGTTTCGGCGGTGGCGACTTCGGCGGCGGTTTCGGCGGCGGCGGTTTCGGCGGGGACGGCGGCTTCTGAGCCGACGCCCCCGCGCGGACCGGCCGCTCCGGGCCGTCAGCCGGGCCGTCAGGCTGTACGGCGCCGGAAGAGCACCGCGGACGCCGCGACCGAGACGGCGAGGATTCCGCCGCACCAGGCCAGCGCCAGCCAGGGGGCGCTGCCCACCGGCCGGTCCAGCAGCAGTCCGCGCAGCGCCTCGATGACGGGTGTGACCGGCTGGTGCCGGGCGAAGCCGTGCAGCCAGTCGGGCATGGTCTCCACGGGCACGAAGGCACTGCTGGGGTAGGGCAGAAACAGCACCAGGAAGGTGAAGCCGCTCGCGGCCTCGGGGGTTCTCGCCAGCAGCCCGACGGCGGCCGACAGCCAGGAGAAGGCCAGGACGTAGGCCGCCAGG
The DNA here is from genome assembly GCF_002794255.1 of Streptomyces carminius. Classification (GTDB taxonomy): domain Bacteria; phylum Actinomycetota; class Actinomycetes; order Streptomycetales; family Streptomycetaceae; genus Streptomyces; species Streptomyces carminius. Next base: position 206,491 of record NZ_PGGW01000008.1, on the reverse strand, counting down.
ACGCCTGCCGCGGCGAGCCGGCCCGCGGCGCCCGCCTCCGGCCGGAAGCCGATGGCGAAGGCGACGGCGAGCACCGCGGCGGTGGCGACGGCGTTGCGCACGACACTGGCCGCCACGTGCCCGGCCAGGACGGGGCCCCCGCCGACATCCAGGGAGCGGAAGCGGTCGACGACGCCCTCGGTCATGTCGCCGCTGACGCTGACGGCCGTCGCGGCCGCCCCGTAACCGGCGCACAGCACCAGCACCCCGGGAACGACGTATGTGACGTACCGGGTTCCGGTCTCGATCGCGCCCCCGAAGAGGTAGACGAACACCAGCATCAGCATCACCGGCAGCAGCAGCGAGGTGACCAGCGCGTCGACGTTGCGCGCGGACAGCCGTACGCAGCGGGCGGCCATGGTCACGGCACGGGCCGGGGCGCCGGGCGCGGCGGCCCGGGCCGCCGGGGCGGCGGAGATCTCAGACACGGGCGGTCGCCTCTCCGGCGGCCTGCCCGGCGGTCCGGGCGCGGTCGGCGGGGCGGCCGGTGAGGGCCAGGAAGACGTCGTCGAGGGTCGCCTCGTACACGGTGAACCGCTCCACCGTGTCGCCGTCCGGATCGACTCCGTCCAGCAGCCTCCTGATGTGGGACGCGCTGCCGTTCGTGGGCACCCCGACGACCATGCGGTCCGGGTCGCGCAGGACGGCGGTTGCGCCGAGCCGCCGCACAGCGCGCGCGTACGCGGCGGGACCGGCGAGGGTGAGGTCCAGGCGCCGGTCCGCGACCCGTCGCTTGAGGCCGGCGGCGGTGCCCTCGGCGACCACCCGCCCGGCGTCGAGGAGGGCGATGCGGTCGGCGAGCCGGTCGGCCTCCTCCAGGTACTGGGTGGTGAGGAAGACCGTCGTCCCGGCTCCGGCCAGGGAGGCGGTGAGTTCCCACATCGTCTGGCGGCTGCGCGGGTCGAGCCCGGTCGTGGGCTCGTCGAGGAAGACCACCTCGGGGTCGCCGACGAGGCCCGCGGCGATGTCCAGCCGGCGGCGCATGCCGCCGGAGTACGTCCCCGTCCGGCGGCGGGCCGCACCGGTGAGGTCGAACCGCTCCAGCAGTTCCCCGGCCCGCCCGCGGGCCCGGCGGCGCGACAGACCGCACAGCCGGCCCATCATGACCAGGTTCTCCTCTCCGGTCTGCTCCTTGTCGAGCGCCGCGTACTGCCCGGTGAGGCTGATGCGGCGGCGCACCTCCCGCCGTTGCCGCACCGCGTCGAAGCCCGCCACCCGCACCCGCCCGGCGTCGGGCCGCACCAGTGTGGCCAGGATGCGCACGGTCGTGGTCTTGCCCGCTCCGTTGGGACCGAGCAGTGCGAACACGCTGCCGCGCGCCACCTCCAGGTCGATCCCGTCCAGCACCGTCACCGGGCCGTACGACTTCCGCAGCCCGACCGCCTCGACCGCCGTCTCCTCCGCCATGCGACCCACCCCCTCTCGTCTCCGCCCTTCGGGGCGCACTTCTGCGTATGTCATACACGCTACTGCGTAATGCATACACAGATCTAGGATGGCGGTCAACCCGAAGGCGGAGAGCGGAGCGGCGAAGACGATGGCGAAGGACGGCGACACCGGCCTGCCCCCGGGTCTCGAAACCGCCTGGGGGCTGCGCGAACGCCCCGGCAAGGGCCCCCGGCCGGGTCTGAGCGTGAGCCGGATCGTCGACACCGCCGTCGGACTCGCCAACGCCGAAGGGCTCCCGGCGGTCTCCATGGGCCGGATCGCCTCCGCCCTCGGTGTCTCGACGATGTCCCTGTACCGGTACGTGTCCTCCAAGGAGGAGCTGCTGGTCCTGATGCAGGACGCGGCCTACGGGCTGCCGCCGGAGGGCCCCGCGCCGGAGGAGGGCTGGCGGGCCGCCCTGGCGCACTGGGCCCGGGCGATGCGGGAGGTGCTGTACGGCAATCTGTGGATGCTCCGCGTCCCCATCACCGCCCCGCCCACCACCCCCCGCGCGCTCGCCTGGATGGAGCGGGGCCTGGTCTGCCTGCGGGGCACCGGCCTGGACGAGGGCGAGAAGATCGAGACCATCCTGCTGGTCAGCGGCTTCGTCAGAAGCGAGGCAACGATGACGGCGGACCTCGTCTCGGCCGCCCGCGCCTCGGGCAGGACGGTCGAGGAGACCATGGCCGCCTACACCCGGCTGCTGGCCAGGCTCGCCGACCCGGAGCGCTTCCCGGCGGTCAACGAGGTCCTGAGGGCGGGGGTCATGACCGAGGAGGGCGCCCCCGACGAGGAGTTCGCCTTCGGCCTGGCGCGGCTGCTGGACGGCATCGAGGTCCTGGTGGCGGCGCGGAGCGCGCGGGGTCGCTGAGACGTACGGCGTACGTCTCAGCGACCCCGGAATCCGGCGGCCCGCGGCGCGGCCCGGGTGCGGCTGCCCCGGCCGGTGTCAGCGCGGCTGGGTGTCCAGCCAGACCGCGGTGTCCGGCGGCAGGTGGTGCCCGGCGGTCCCCCCGCCCAGCTCTCCACTGGCCAGCAGCGGCTCGCCCGCGGACGCCGGCAGCGGCAGGGGGGCGCCGGAGAGGTTGACCCGGCACTCCAGCGCGCCCTTGCGGAAAGCCAGCTCGCCCTCCCGGGCGGGCAGCCAGGTGAAGCTCTCGTCGCCGGTGAAGGAGCGGCGGACCTTCAGGGCCGCCCGGTACAGCTCCAGGAAGGAGCCGGGCCGGCCGGTCTGGGCCTCGGCGGAGTGCTCGCCCCAGCTCTCCGGCTGCGGCAGCCAGCTTCCGCCCGGGCCGAACCCGTACGACGGGCCCGAGCGCTCCCAGGGCATCGGCACCCGGCAGCCGTCCCGGCCCTTGCGGACACGGCCGGTCCGCTCCCACATCGGGTCGCGCAGCGCCTCCCGGGGCAGATCGGCCACCTCCGGCAGGCCCAGCTCCTCCCCCTGGTAGAGATAGGTGGTGCCGGGCAGCGCCAGGGTCAGCAGGGCGGCGGCGCGGGCGCGGCGGCGGCCCAGTTCCCCGTCCGCGGCCGGCTCGCGGCCGTCGGCCATCAGCCAGGCGACCGTGTCGGTGCCCTCGGGCAGGGCGTAACGGCTCAGATGGCGCACCACGTCGTGGTTGGACAGCACCCAGGTGGGCAGCGCGCCGACCGGACGGGCGCCGTCCAGGGAGGCGTCGATCACCCGGCGGAACTCCGCGGCGTCCCAGGGACAGCGCAGATAGGGGAAGTTGAACGCCTGGTGGAGTTCGTCGGGCCGGGTGTACAGCGGCAGCCTGGACTCGCTCACCCCCGCCTCGGCCACCGCGATGCGGGGCGGGTCGTACTCGTCCAGGATCCGGCGCCAGGCACGGTGGATGCCGTGCACCTCGTCCCGGTCCCAGAAGGGGTGGTCGTGCCCCTCGGGCGGGGCGTTGAGCGGGGCGGAGTCCGCTCCCAGGGTGTCGCGCAGCGGCGGGGTGAGGTCTTTGCACATGCCGTGCGCCACGTCGATGCGGAAGCCGTCGACGCCCAGGTCCAGCCAGAACCGCAGGACGCTCTCGAACTCGGCGAGGACCTCGGGGTTCTCCCAGTTCAGGTCGGGCTGCTCGGCGGCGAAGATGTGCATGTACCACTGGCCGTCCGGCACCCGGGTCCAGGCGCTGCCGCCGAACTTGGACCGCCAGTCGGCGGGCGGCTCGTCGCCGCCCGGACCCCGGCCGTCCCGGAACACGAAGCGGTCCCGGGCCGGGGAGCCGGGCGGGGAGGCCAGCGCCTCGGCGAACCAGGGGTGCTCGCTGGAGCAGTGGTTGGGGACGATGTCGACGATGACCTTCAGACCCAGGGCATGTGCCCGCTCCAGCAGTTCGCGGAAGTCGTCCAGGGTGCCGTGGCGCGGGTCGACGTCGCGGTAGTCGCTCACGTCGTAGCCGCCGTCGGCCCAGGGAGAGCGGTAGAAGGGGGTCAGCCACACGGCGTCCGCGCCCAGCTCGGCCACGTGGCCGAGCCGGCCGGTGATCCCCCGCAGGTCGCCCATCCCGTCCCCGTCGGCGTCGGCGAAGCTGGGGACGTAGATCTGGTATATGACCGACTCGCGCCACCACTCGGCGCTGTCTCGGGACGTGCTCTGCATCACGGGGCCTCTCGCGGTGCTGCTGTCGTGCGGCGGAAGGGAATTCAAGACGGCCACGCCGTTCACGGTCAAGAAATCCCCGGGACACGAATGCGTGACGTCACTTACGTCCGGTTTTCGGACAGCGCGAAACTCCCGGTCGCGCCCACCCCGCAGGCGGCCGGTTCGTCCCCGGAGGCCGCGGGTAGCCGGTTCCACACCGTTCGTTCCCCTCGCACCAGGGTGGGTCACAGATGATCGAAGCAGCAGCCTCGCAGCCGTCCGGCGGGCTCACCGGCTGGGTCACGGATCTGATGGAGGCGCTCGGCGCCCCCGGGGTGGGGCTGGCCATCGCCCTGGAGAACGTCTTCCCTCCCCTGCCGAGCGAGGCCTTCCTGCCGCTGGCCGGCTTCGCCGCCGCCCGCGGCGACATCAGCCTGTTCGCCGCCCTGCTGTGGACCACCATCGGTTCGGTGGTCGGCGCTCTCGCCCTCTACTGGGCCGGCGCGCTGCTGGGCAGGGAGCGGATCATGGCGGTCGCCTCGCGGGTTCCGCTGCTGAAGCCCGCCGACGTCGAGAGGACGGAGGCCTGGTTCGCCCGGCACGGCACCAAGGCGGTCTTCTTCGGGCGGATGGTGCCGGTCTTCCGCAGCCTGATCTCGGTCCCGGCGGGCGTCGCCCGTATGCCCATGAGGACCTTCCTGATCCTCACCGCGCTCGGCAGCGCGCTGTGGAACACCCTCTTCGTACTGCTGGGCTACACCCTCGGGGACAACTGGCACATCGTCTCGGACTATGCCGGGATGTACTCCAGGGCCGTCATAGCGCTCGTCGTCCTCGCGGTCGGGGGCTTCGCCGTCATCCGCCTGGCCAGGTCCCGCCGGGAGCGGCGACGGGCTGAGGCGCGGGAGCACCGGGAGGGCGGACCGGAGGAGGGGCGGCGGCCCGGGCAGGACGCCGGGCGGCGCGACCGGTGACCGCGCCGCGGTTCCGGGGCCGTCCGGGCTGATCGCACACCGGCCGGGTGCGTCGGCCGGTGTGCGATCAGCCCGGACGGCTCGTGCGCGGTACGCTCCCGTCCCTCCGGCACCGCGCGGACCCTCAGGTGCGCCCCTCCCGCTCCTGGACCTCCTCCAGTACGGGCTCCGCCGTCATCCACCCGGCCCGCACCACCGGGAAGCCGGCCGCCTCGTAGGCGTCGCAGACCTGGTGGTCGTCGTCGACCACCAGGGCGACCGTGCCCTCCGCGGCCAGTCTCCGCAGCAGCTCCGGTTTGGTGACCCGGGCCGGGCGGCGGTCCCGGTCGCCGCGCATCAGCAGCCGCCCGGCCGGCAGGCCGTGCCGGGCCAGCCACTCCAGGGTGTCGCGGCGGCACCGCTCGGGGCGCCCGGTCACGTACACCACCTCGTGCTTCTCCGCGCTGGAGCGCACCAGGGCCACTCCCCGGGCCAGCGGCGGATCGCCGGGCGCGGCGGCGAAGAAGGCGTCCCAGTCGCGCCGACGGCCGTCGATGTGGCGCAGCCGGTGGCGGACGTCGGCGAGTGTCCCGTCCAGGTCGAACACCGCCAGGGAGCGGGATGTCATCGGTCACCTCCACGGGTCGGGGCCGCAACCCGCGGGCGGCGCCCCGCCATGGTCGCACCCCGCGCCCGGGCCGCCGAGGGGCGGGTTCACTCCTCCGGCGAACCGTTCACCCACCAGCGCAGCGCCGCGGTGGCCAGCTCCGGCGGCACCTCGTGACCACCGCCGAACTCCCGGTAGGTGACCTCGTAGCCGGCGCGCTCCAGCGCGGGCACCAGCCGGCGGCTGCAGGAGCCGACCGGCAGGACGCGGTCGTCCCGGCCGTGGGAGACGAAGACCCGGGGGTTGCCGTGGTGGACCATGGGTGCCATGAAGCCGGGCGAGAAGGCGAGCACCGCCCCGAACAGGTCCCCGTTGGCCAGGCCCAGTGAGAGCGCGTAGGAGGCACCGTCGGAGAACCCGGCCACCGCCACTCCTGCCGGGTCCACCGGGAAGCGCCGGAAGACGTCCCGCAGCGCGGCGTCCAGCCGGGACACGTCCGGCCCGTACCCGCCGCGGATCACGTCCCAGGTGGAGTCGGCGGCCTGGGGCGCGAGCAGCAGCAGCGAGTCGGAGCCGGCCTGCGGAAGCAGCCAGGACAGCGCCCGTTCCGCCGTCCCCCCGGCACCGTGCAGGGTCACCGCCAGCCAGTACCGCCGGGCCCGGCCCTCCGCCGCCGACGGCGGGACGCGCAGCAGCGCCCCTCCGTCCACCCGGTAGGTACCCGGCTCCCCCGCCGTGGGGACACCGCCGGACGGCCGGGCGGCGAGCCGGCCGTGCGGTTCGTTCTCCGCGATCGCCGTGTGGGGATAGGTGCTCTCGGGCACCGGTGTCCCGTCAGTCCCGGCCATTCCTCTCCAGCCCTCCTCCGGTGCCGTTCCGTGCCCGGTGCGCACGTCCACCGGGCCGGTGGAGTACCCGCGGCACGGCGGCGCATGCCCTCCGCCGCCCGGGGGTACCCCGCCCCGCATGACGGACGAGAACGAGAAGAACAGTACCTACCGTGATGAAAAGGACGAGGGATCCTCGCGGGAGGGGAGGACCGGGGAGTTCCAGGAGGCCGAGCGGCGCCGCGAGCGGTCCCGGCCCTTCGACTACCCGTACCGCGAACGCCGCGCCAACGTGCGGGCCAGGCGCCACATCAGCCGCGAGGAGGCCGACGCGGACATGCCGCCGGGCCTCTCCGGCGGCTACGGCACCACCGGCGGCGGGCAGCCCGCCGGTCCGGCGCAGGCCCGGCCGGGCAGGTCGGTGGTGGAGGAGGACCCCGCCGGGACCGTCGACGAGGACGGCGCCGCGAGCGGGGCGCACCGGGAGGACGAGGAGCGCGGCCGGTAGCGTCCCGGGGCGGCCGCCCGGCTCCCCGTCCCCGCGCGTTTCCCTCCCGGCGCCCCCGGGCACGCGCGCCGCATGGACTCCCCTCGCCGCCCCTTCCTGGACCATTCCCTGCCGCTGCTCGCCCGGGGATACGCCTGGCTGCCCGACCGCATGCGCCGCACCTCCGGCCCCTTCCTCCGCACCCGGCTGACGGGCCGGCACGCGGTGGCCCTGCGGGGGCCGGAGGCGGTGCGGTTCGTCTACGACGAGCACCATGTGCGGCGGCACGGCGCCGTTCCGGAACCGGTCAGGAGCACCCTGTTCGGCCACGGCGCGGTGCACACCCTGGACGGCCAGGCACACCGGGTGCGCAAGGCCCTGTTCCTGTCCCTGCTCACCGACCCGGACGGGGTGGCCGAGCTGGTCGGCCGCACCACCGCGGCCTGGGACGAGGCCGCGGAGCGGTGGGCGCGGCAGCCGCGGGTGGTGCTGTTCGACGAGGCGAGCCGGGTGATCGCCCGTGCGGTCTGCGAATGGACCGGCGTGCCGCTCGGCGGGTCGGAGACGGACGCGGTCGCCGCCGATCTGGTGGCCATGGTCGACGGCTTCGCCACCCCGGGGCCGCGCCACTGGCGCGCCCGGGCGGCCCGGCGGCGCCGGGAGAAGTGGCTGGCCCCTCTGGTGGCGGGCGTGCGCGACGGCTCCGTCCGGGTGCCGGCGGACTCGGCGGTGGCGGTGGTGGCGCGGCACCGCGACGTCGACGGCTCGGAGCTGGACGCGCGAACCGCCGCGGTGGAGCTCCTCAACATCCTGCGGCCGACTACCGCGGTCTGCTGGTTCGTCGCCTTCGCCGCGCACGCCCTGCACCGCTGGCCGGAAAACCGCGGGCGGCTGCTGGCCGAGAGCGGACAGGACGGCGGGCCGACGGGCGGGGCCGGGAACTCCGGCGGCCCGTACGCGGAGGCCTTCGCCCATGAGGTCCGCCGCTTCTACCCCTTCGCCCCCTTCATCGGCGGCCGGGCGGTGGCGGACCTGACCTGGCGCGGCGAGCCGGTCCCCGCCGGTGCGCTCGTCCTGCTCGACCTGTACGGGCAGAACCACGACGCCGCGCTGTGGGAGGACCCGTACTCCTTCGACCCCCGGCGCTTCCTCGGCCGGACGGTGGAGCGGGACGAGCTGGTGCCGCAGGGCGGCGGCAGTGCGGAGGTCAACCACCGCTGCCCCGGGGAGGACATCACCGTCGCGCTGCTGCGGGCGCTGTCGGTCCGGCTGGCACGGCTGGAGTACCGGGTCCCGGAGCAGGACCTGTCGATTCCGCTGCGGCGCGTACCGGCCCGGCCGCGCAGCGGTTTCGTCATCGCCGGCGTGCGCCCGCCCGCCGGCTGACGGGCCCGGGCGCCCTCACCCGGCGGCGGCCGGCCCGCTCCCCCCGGCCCCCTCGTGGGTTTCGCGGGCCGGCCGGACGGTGAAACCGCCGTGTCCGTCGAGACGTACCTCCCACACCGCGTCGAACCCGTCCGCACGGCGGGGCTCGCGCAGCCGGCGGAGCGTGTCGTACAGCCCCACGCCGGGCACCCGCTCCCGGTCCGGCCGCGCGGCGTTGCGGGCCAGGGCGCCCGGCACGTCCGGCGGGAACCAGTAGGCCACCACCCGCGCCCCGTGCGCGCGCCCCGCCCCGATCAACGGTGCCCACTCCGCCGGCGAGGGGTTGGTGTTGTCCACGACCACCGAGCGGCCCTCCCCCAGCGCCTCGGCCACCAGGCGCAGCTGCCGCCGCTGCCGGTGCCGGGCGGCGCGGGGGAAGAGGTCCTTGCTGACCACGGCGTGGGTCGCGGCGAGGTGCCGGGCGCGGAAGGTGGACTTCCCCGAGGCCTGGAGCCCCACCAGGACGGCCAGCTCCGGCCGGTGCGTCCCGGACCTCCTCCCCGGTCCTTCCGGGCCCCTGTCCCCGGTCAGTCCTCGGCCTTCTGCTGGGTCAGGCTCCAGGCGTACTGCAGCCAGTCGGAGACGGCCACCGTGCTCAGGCACGAGACGACCAGCCGGGTGGCGCGCGGGGCGGCGACATAGCCCATGGTCAGTCCGCTCGCGACCCACATCGCGACGCAGAAGGGACAGGCCAGCAACTCCCCCACCGACCTGTGCAGCCCGTGCCCGCGGGGCTCGTCCATGACCTCGGCGCCGTGGAGGCTGCCCGCGCGGCGGGTGAAGGGGGCTCGCAGGAAGCTGGTGACCTTGTCCTTGGTCAGCAGCCGGGAGCTGCGGTAGGTGGCCACTCCCATCAGCAGCAGGTCCAGGGGCGGCACCCGTTCCGGCAACTGCCGTCCCGAGGCCCGCGTCCGCCAGGCGAACGCCCCGACCCCGCCCGCGTAGACACCCGCCAGGGTGACGAGTCCGCGGAGCGAGACCTCCCCTCCCTCGGAGTACTCGTCCGCGCCGGTGGCCCGGCCCACGGTCTCGGCGGCCTGGTCCATGGCACCGCTCATCGGCTCCTCCTCCTGTCGGTACGTCCTGGGTCAAGTCATCGGTGTGCCGCTGCCCGCCCGCCCGCCGCGGGCCGGGTCCGGGGCCCGGCCTGCGGCGGGCGGGGCTCAGGGCCTGGGGTTCTCGCGCCGCCACCGGGGCCGCGCGTCGGCGCCCCGCCGGCCCGCCACCGAGGCGCACCGCGGGCACAGACGCCGGACGCGGTCGGCCGCGCCGCCCGACTCGGGTATGACGTCGGTCCACCCCACGTGGGGGAAGCGCCCGAGCCGGGAGCGGCTGAGGGACAGCCCGCACACGGTCTGGTTCATGCCCTGCTCCCAGGCGTGCACCTCGCCCGCGGGCAGCCGGAGGTTGTCCTCCTCGTCCCGCCACTGGCCCGAGGCGGCCACCGCGTAACGCTTACGTACTGGCACGGACTAGGGGGTTCCCCCGACGCGGGGGTCCACACGCGGCAGCCACCGGTTCCCCGTCCCCGGGCACCCGCTCCGACCGGCGGTTCGCCGAATTATTTGGCACAACCCGAGCACTCCTGAACGGCCTTCCGGGGGGCTCCGTATGTACCAGGAGCTTCCCCCTATCCGGAAAGCCGATAGGCCGGAACGACGCAAGAGGAGTGCTGAGGAGTCCCATGAAGAAGAAAGCGCACAAACGCTCTCCCGTGGTGAACAGAGCGATCGCCGCGGCGACAGCTCTTCTGCTGGGAGGAGGCGGACTGGTCGCCGTCAACGTCTACGCCAGCGCCGGCTCCAAGCACGACGGTGCACGGGAGCGGGTGGGCCCGCGCTTCCAGAACGTCGCGACCATCGACTGCCCGGAAGTGGTGAACGAGCTCAGCCAGGTGCCCGACCGGTCCCGCCGTGAGGTGGACCGCAACCTGGCGCTGCTGGACACCCAGGTCGCCGAGGCCTACCAGCGGCTGGCCCGCTCCAAGAGGCAGGTGGCGAACGACCCCGGCTTCCTTCAGAACGCGATCCTCGGCCCGCTGGAGGGCAAGCGGCGCGCGACGATCGAGCGGATCCAGATCTCGATCGGCCGGTTCGGGGACCGGCCCGGCGGGCTGGAGCGGCTGGCACCGTGCAAGGCGCGGGACAACGGCGACAAGGACGGGGGCGGCGGCCAGAACCAGGGCGGCGACCAAGGCCAGAACGCCGGCCAGGACGGCGAGCAGCAGGACAACGGCGGCCAGGACCAGGGCGGCGACCAGGGCCAGAACGCCGGCCAGGGCGGCGACCAGGGCGGCGCCCCTGGGCAGGGCGGGAACGGTCCGTCCCCGGAGGACTTCGTCGACATCCGCAAGGTCCGGCCCAACTTCTCCGAGCCCGACTTCGGCAACGGCTCCAGCGGCACCTTCACCACCGAGTGCGGCCGCAACGAGAACCGCAACTTCAACTCCGACAACGTCATCGTCGCCCCCGGCGTGAGCAACGGCGCCCACCACATGCACGACTACGTCGGCAACCAGGACAACAACGCCTTCTCCACCAACGAGTCCCTCGCCGCCGCCGAGACCAGCTGCGCCAACCCCGAGGACCGCTCCGGGTACTTCTGGCCCGTGCTGCGTGTGCAGAACGGCGAGGCCGAGCAGGACGCCGACGCGCCCGGCGGCGGCACCGAGGGCAATGTCGGCAAGATCCAGACCCCTGCCTCGGTCACCCTCTTCTTCCGCGGCAACCCCGCCTCGCCCGTGGTGGCCATGCCCCGCTTCCTGCGCATCATCACCGGTGACGCCAAGGCCTTCACCAACGGCGACGCCAACGCCAACGCCTCCTGGTCCTGCACCGGCTTCGAGGACCGCCAGCTGCGCGACAAGTACCCCCTGTGCCCCGAGGGCAGCGAGGTGGTGCGCACCTTCCGCTTCCAGAGCTGCTGGGACGGCCAGAACATCGACAGCGCCAACCACCGCACCCATGTCGCCTTCGCGGCCGAGGACGGTTCCTGCCCCGAGGGCTTCCAGGCCATCCCCCAGATGGTGCAGCGTGTCACCTACGACCTGCCCCGGGGCGAGGTGTTCGCCGTCGACTCCTTCCCCGAGCAGCTCCACAAGCCCGACACCGACCACGGCGACTTCATCAACGTCATGTCCGACGACCTCATGGCGGAAGTGGTCTCCTGCATCAACGAGGGTCGTGACTGCCAGTGAGACGCTCCGGAACGCACACCACTGATCCGGCCCGGCCCGACTGAACCCGCCGGGGACGGGGTCCGGGCGGAGAAGGCCCGGACCCCGTCCCCGTCTCCGCCCCCGGCCCCGTCCCGGACCGGTGAACACGCCGGTCCGGGCACCGGATCCGCTGCGCGGCCGGCCTCAGCCGTGCCCCCGGTGTCCCCCGTGACCGTCTCCGCCGGAGTGCGCGCCGCCGTCGCCCCCACCGTCCCCGGAGTGCGACGCCCCGGACTCCACTGCACCGCCGAGCCGGCCGCGCAGCTTTCCCAGTACGCCGGGCTCGCCCACCGCGACCCATTTCTCGCCGACGAGGTAGGTGCCGCCGTAGGGCTTGGCCTCCGCCAGCCAGCTCTGCTGCCCCCCGGCAGTGGCGAACGTGGCGAGCACGTACCGGCCGTCGCCGGTCGTGCAGACCCCCTGTCGCAATTCCTCGGCGTCGGTCTGCATCCGCGGCTCGCACTCGGTGCGGGCGGCGAGCTGTTCCAGGGTGCCCCTGGCGGTCTTCGGCGTCTTCTGCTTCTGCTCCGCCCTGCTCGTTCCACCGTCCGCGGTGCCGCCACCGGACGCGGTGCAGCCCGCGGCGAGTACGAGTGAACCGATGAGAGCGGCGGCCCGGACCGCGGTACGTCCCGTGAAGCGCATCGTTGGCCTTCCTGGGTGGGAGAGAGGTGACATCCCCCGTTACGCACGGCGCCGGTCACCGTCTCATTCCGGTGCCGGTCCGATCACCGCCGCCGGTGGCGTCTGCCGCCCGCCCGGAACGCGTGGACGGGGTGTCCCTGCTCGTCCGCGGTCTGCATCACCTGCTCCCAGCTCAGGGCCCGGCCGTCGACGGCGAACAGCGGGCCCGCCGGCCGGTCCGCGATCAGCAGGCCCAGCACCTCCACCGCCCGCTCGCTGAGGTCCCCCTCCCCCTCGGGCACCTCCCGGCCGCAGACGCCTGTCACCCGCCGCCCCGCCAGGTCGATGTCCTGGATCTCCAGGGAGAGCAGGTCCAGCATCCGCAGATCCCCCTCCCACAGCAGCAGCCACAGCGCCCGGTGTGCCATGGCGATGGAGTCGTCGGCGAGCAGCTCCGCCAGCCGTTCCGCGGTGATGTGTTCGTCTGTGAGCGTCATGGCCCGGCAGTATTCCGTCCGGATACGTCCAGGGGTAGGGGTAGGAACGATCCTTCCTGTGAACAGAAGTCCCCGCGCCGCCGCCCGCCGTGCGGACGGCGGCTGCGGCGGCGCGGGTACCCGCGTCAACTGCCCTGTCAGCAGGTCAGGTTGTCACCGGGAGTGGTGCCCAGGAGCTGGGTGAACTGCCGGTACTTGTCGACCCGGCTCTGCACCTGGGCGGGGTTCTTCCCGCCGCACTCCAGGGCGCCGTTGATGCTGCGGATGGTCTCGCCGAAGCCGTGGCCGTTGACCATCGCGTCGTGCGGGGTCATGGTGCCCGGACCGCTCTGGGTGTTCCAGTACCACAGGGCCGTCTTCCAGGCGACCGCCGCGTCCCGCTCCACCAGGTGGGGGTTGTTCAGCAGGTCGATGCCCAGCGCGTCGCCCGCCGCCTTGTAGTTGAAGTTCCAGCTCAGCTGGACCGGACCGCGCCCGTAGTAGGCGGCCTCCCCGGCGGGGCAGCCGTACGGCTGGCCCTCGTCGCAGTAGTGCGGGTAGTTGGCGGTGTTCTGCTCCACGATGTGGACCAGTCCGCCGGTCTCGTGGTTGACGTTGGCCAGGAAGGCGGCGGCCTCCCGCTTCTTCACCGTCTCGCTGCCGGTGTTGGCGAAGGCGGGGTAGGCACTCAGGGCCGCCGTCAGGCCCTGGTAGGTGTAGAAGGAGTTCCGGTTCGGGAACATCTGGTTGAACTGCGCCTCGCTGACCACGAATCCCGACGGGTCGGGGTCGGCGGGGTCGGGGGAGGTGCCGCCGCCGCAGGTGCCCTTGTCCTTCCAGACCCCGGAGGTCCCGGGCGGCTTCTCGTTCTGGGTCCACCACTGGGCGGTCCAGTTGTGGCCGTTGTGGGAGACGGTGTCACCGTTCCGGTAGACGGCCGAGGAGTTCCAGGGCGAGGTGCACTCCGCGGCGGAGGCCGTAGCGGCGGGGAGGGTGACCGCCAGGGAGCCCGCGAGCGCGGCCGCGGCGACGCCGGCCATGACACGTGGTCGTATCACCTGAACGTCCCTTTCTTGCGTGGGGGGATTGGTCAAGACCACCTAAGCGCTTTGGTCTGTACCAGTCAAGCCACGGACCGGAGTCGGGCATGTCCGGGCCCCGGTCCGGGGACAGGGGACAGGGGACACCCGCGGGAGAAAACCGCGCTCCGGAGGCCCTCCGCGGCACCCGCCCGGCGCCGCGCCGGACGGGCAGGACGGCAGGCGGAGGGAGGAAGGAAGGGAGGAATCCGACGACGAAGGCAATCGCTTGTAGGACCGTATGCCTTGACGGTTCACCCGAATGCCGGTCGTCCGGCCGGGTCCCGCCTTCGTTGTTGAAGACGTGACTTCACCAGATCCGTTGTCCGCATCCGCGCCCCGCCGCTCCGGACGGGGCGGCCGTGCGTGAACAGGACCAGTACTTCGAGCCGTACGGCGCACCCGCGCCCGGGGACCCCGACGGCCGGTGGGCGGGTGCCCACCCCGGGTTCGGCGCGGTGCCGGAGCAGGGGACCCCCGCTCCACCGGAGGCGGACCTCCTCGGCCCGGCCTGGGACTTCGAGGCCGAACTGGCCCAACTGCTGCGTGACCCCGGCCGGCTCCACCCCCCTCCCCCGCCGCGGGCCCGGCGCCGGCGGCCGCGGGACGCGGCACCCGCCGCCCCGGACGGTGGACTCGGCGACGGACCCGGCGGGACGGACGAGGCCACCTGGGTGCTGCGCCGCTTCGAGGCGGCTGCGGAAACGGTCCCTCAGGGCGAGGCGTCCGGCATCCCCGCCGAGACCCCCCGGGACGAACGGTCCCCGGTCGTCCGGCGCCGCCGACGGCGCCGGACCCACCACCCCGAGCTGTCGTGGCTGCACGTGTTCAGCTTCGCCGTCGCGGCACTGACGGCCTGCGTCGTGGCGGTGGTCAGCGTCCTGGGCGGGCTGGTCTCCTACGACCCCCTGCGGCGACTGGCCGGTCCCCATGTGCTCGGCGAGCTCGCCCGGTGGTGGCCCCTGCTGGTCTACGGGCCCTGGCTGGCCGCCTCGCTGTCGGTCCTGCGCGCCACCGTCCTGCGGCGCCGGGCCCGGCGCTCCTGGGCCGTGGTGGTGCTCTTCTCCACCGTCGCGGTGGTCCTCTGCGTCGCCCACGCCCCCCGGACCCTGTCCGGGATCGCCGCCGTCGGGCTCCCCCCGGTCACCGCCCTGGTCTGCTTCCACCAGCTCGTGGGACAGATCACCCTCACCCAGCCGCGGCACGCGCTGCCCCGCCGGTCCGTGCCGCTTCCGCGGCAGCGCGGGCCGGTCGGCAGGCACACCGCGCACCGGGGCGACGCCCGCGGCTGAAAACCGCCGGGACGGGCGCGGGCGGCCCCACCGGACGGGCGCGTACGGCCGCCCGCCCCACCACCGGATCCGGCCGGGACGCGAGCCGTGGCCCGTCCCGGCCGGATCCGTCATCCGTCACCCGCCGTCCGTCACCCGCGGTACGGCCGGTGCGGGCCGGTCACCAACGGTGCCGGCCGGCCCGCAGACTCTCCGGCGGTCCCAGGTAGCTGGGCTCCAGGCCACCGGTGTCCACCACGATCCGGTGGACGATGACGGTCGGGTCCACCATCCACAGTTTCAGGGTGTGGGTGCCCGCCCTGGCGATCGTGTGCCGGGTGGAGGTGCGGTTGACGTTGTCCGAGGTGTTCCTCGCCCACCGCCTGTTCATGTAGGTGTCGTCCGCGCCCGTGGCCGCGATGACGTCGACGGTCTGGGGCTCGTCGTCGTCGATCGAGACGGCGTACCGCAGGCCCTCCGTCGGCAGGACGTTGTTGCGGGGCGCCAGGTACACCCAGACCTCGGCCTCGCCGGCCGTGGTGAGGGTCATCTCGTACTCCAGGCGCGGGCCGCGGCCGCCGGGGGTGCGGCTGGGCGCGGTGACCGGGTACGGCTCCACGCCGTCCTCCGCCCGCCCGATGCCGGGCAGCCGCTTCCAGCGGACCCCACCGCTGTCGACCGCCCGGGAGTAGTGCGCGGCCTCCATGGAGAGGTAGCCGCCCGCCTCCACGAAGCCCCGCAGCCTGCGGCGCGGGAGCCTGGGCTTCTCGACGACGGCCTGGACCTCCACGGTGGCGCCGTCCGGTCCGTGGACCGTGATCGGCACCCTGGTCACTCCCCCGGGGGCCCGCTCCCAGTCGATGTGGACGGTGGCGCGCACCTCCTTGGTCACCCGGCCGCGGGCCTTGCGCACCCTCACCCACGGCTCGGCCGGGACGATCCGGTAGTCGAACGGCCTGCTGCCGCGGTTGAAGACGTCGATGTACTGGTCGGGGCGGGTCTGGTACGGGCTGAAGGCGGGGAGCACCGCCTTGCCCTCCGCCTCGGGCCACCACTGGTCGGAGCCGTCGACCGCCACGCCCAGTTCGGCTCGGCCGGGGACCTCGATGCGCCGGACCGCCGGATAGACCTCGTCGGGCAGGGCGACGTGGTTGGGGGTCTGGGGCTGCTGCCAGGAGGCGTCGGGGCCGTAGCGCTCCACATCGCCGTAGCCGATCTTCGGCTGGGTCTGGAAGCCCTTCCACTTGCCGCCGGCCAGGATGTTGTTGTAGTGGTCCGACATCGCCTGGTCCGCGGCGAAGCGGGCGTCGGTGAGATCGGCGTAGTCGTTGGTGGCGGCGCGGCCCTGCTGCGCGTAGAGGATGTTGGTGAACTCCGCCTCGCGCAGCTCGTAGAGGTTGGCGGTCGCCTTCACCTGGTAGAGCACCAGCTGGTAGTAGGCGTCCTGGTCGGCCCGGGGGAGCCTGCGCCCGACGGCCTCGGCCTTCTTCGCCAGCTTCCGCCACTCCTCGGTGACCCGGGCCGTCTCCCCGTAGTGGTTGAGGTGGTACGGGCTGGCCTCGTCGTCGTAGACCACCGCCGCCTCGTCCTGGGAGAGGTCCTTGGCGGGGTCCAGGGTGATGCGGCGGTTGAGCAGCTCGGGCTTGCGGCGGGCCTGGAGGAAGCCGTAGGTGTGCAGCACCTCGGCGATCTCCTCGGCGTGCCGGGGGCCGAAGTTCTGCGCGGCGTACCGCCGCTCCCACTCCTCCAGCTTCTCCAGGGGCCAGCGCTCGGGGTCCCAGGCGTAGTCGAGGAAGAACTGCGCGGGCATCTCCTCGGCCTTGAAGTCGCCCACGTTGACCACCCACAGGCGGTCCACGCCGTAGGTGTACGTCAGGTGGAGCTGCTCCCAGGTGCTGACCAGGTTGATGGTGTCGACCCACTTGTAGTTGCGGCCGACGCCCACGTAGTCGAAGTGGTAGTACATGCCGTAGCCGCCGGCGCGCTTGGGGAGCGACTGGTCGGGCAGCTTGCGCATGTTGCCCCAGTTGTCGTCGCAGAAGACGACGGTGACGTCCTCCGGCGGCCGCAGACCCTTGTCCCAGTACCGCTGGACCTCCTTGTAGAGGGTCTGGACCTGCGGGATGCCGGTGATGTCGGACTTCCCGGTGACCTCGCGGAGGATCTCGCGCTGGCTGCCGAGGATGGACTCCATCAGGTCGATGCCGTCGCCGTCGGGCAGGCTGACGTCGCCGTTGCCGCGCATGCCGAGCGTGACGACGCCCTCGAAGTCCTCCTCGAGCATGCGGCGGATGCCGTCGGCCCAGTACTTCTTGATGGCCTCGCCGTTGCGGCGGAAACTCCACTCGCCGGTGCCGCCGTACGGGTCGCTGCCCGGCTCGGTGATGTTGCCGTCCTCGTCGCGCTTGGCGGCGACGGCGTGCCGGTTCCACTCCTCGATGCCGCGCATCATGGGCGCCTCGTGCGAGGTGCCCATCACGATGCCGTACTCCTTGGCCGTCCGGTGGTTCTCCGGGTCGTCCTCGGCGAAGGCCCGGCCCCACACGGCCGGCCACAGGTAGTTGGCCTTGAGCCGGAGCATGGTCTCGAAGGCCTGGGCGTAGAACTCGCTGTTGAAGCCGTTGGGGAAGCCGGGCGCGTGGCCGGGGCCGAAGTACTCGGGCGCCCAGGTGCCCAGCGCCGGGTTCTCGTCGTTGATGAAGATGCCGCGGTACTTCACGGCCGGAGTGCCCTGGGTGTGCCGTCCGGGCAGGACGTGCAGCTCGTCGTGGCGGCGCGGCGGCACGTCGTCCCAGAAGTGCCAGGGCGAGACGCCCATCTGCCGGGTGGTCTCGTAGATACCGAAGATGGTGCCGCGCTGGTCGCTGCCGGCGATCACGAAGGCCCGGCGGACACCCGGCAGCGGGTTCTCCACCACCTGTTCCAGGGTGGTCTCCCACTTCCCCGCGATGCCGGAGACGTCGAGCTTGCCGCTGCCGATCAGCCCGTCGATCAGCGGGCTCCGGCCGATGGTCCCGATGATCACGACCTCGGACCGCCGCGGCACCCAGTCCGTCATGACGGCGGGTTCGACCCCGGTGACCCGTCCGGTGTCCTTGCGCAGGTCGCCGACCGCCCGGATCACCCCCGGATGGTCGGCGCCGCTGACCACCAGCGGCGCGGCCCTGCCTCCCGCGACGAGGGGGAAGCTCCCGCCCCGGCGGGAGAAGGAGATGTAGGTCTCGGAGCCCCGGCCGTGCCTGCCGCCCCTGGCCGTCGCGGCCTGGGCGGTGGAGGCGGTGGAGGCGGTGGAGGCGGTGACGGCGGGCACGGTGGTGGCGGCGGCGGTCAGCGGGACCAGACTCAGGAACGTTCTTCTGCTGGCGTCCTGGGGAACCTGCGAGCCGGTGTTGGGCCTTCTCATTGCTCAGTCTCCGCGAGTGATGGACGGGAGAGGGAATGGCGCACTGATCTTTCCGGAATGGTTCCGGAAAGAGAATCACCGGGGCATGCTCGGGTCAAGAGTCTGTATCCGGTAAGTTGCTTGTATGTGAAAGGAGTTCAGCCCGCTGAATGAAGAGCTCGCGGTCGGGAGCTCCGAAAGTTTTCGCCGGTACGCCGGTACGGCCGGATACCGTCTTGTCCCCTCGGCACCGGGCCCCTCAGAGCGCGGCGGCCATCCGCCGTACGGCCTCGGTGAGCACCTCCGGCGAGGTGGCCGTGTTCAGCCGGACATGCCCGGCACCCCCCGTACCGAAGTCGGGTCCGGAGTTGAGGGCCACCCGGCCGCGCTCCAGGAACACCGCCGCCGGATCGTCGCCCAGCCCGAGGGCCCGGCAGTCCAGCCAGGCGAGATACGTGCCCTGGGCCGGGCGGTACCGCACCGCGGGCAGGTGCTCCGCCAGCAGACCGGCCAGCAGCCGCCGGTTGCCGTCCAGCCCGGCCAGCAGCGCGTCGAGCCAGTCGCCGCCGTGGCGCAGTGCCGCGCTGTGGGCGATGACGCCCAGATGGCTCGCCCCGTGCCAGACCTCCTCGGGCATCCGGGCCAGGTCCTCCGCGGCGCCGGGGCCCGCCACCACGAGAGCGGCTTTCAGCCCCGCGAGGTTCCACGCCTTGGAGGCCGACAGCACGGCGAAGGAGTCCGAGGCGCCGCGCACACTCGGATAGGGGGTGTGTTCCGCCCCGGGCAGCACCAGGGGGGCGTGGATCTCGTCGGAGACGACCCGGATCCGGTACTCCCCCGCCAGGGCGGCCACCCGCTCCAGTTCGGCCCGGGTGTGGACGGTGCCCGTCGGGTTGTGGGGGCTGCACAGCAGGTAGGCGGCGCGCCGCCCGCCCGCGGTGGCCGACCCGAAGGCGCCGCGGAGCGTCCGGAGGTCCAGCCGGTGGTCCGCGCCGAGCGGGGCCTCGACGATCCGGCGGCCCAGGTGCTCGACGAACGCGTAGAAGGGCGGGTACACCGGCGGGTTGACGACCACCGCGTCCCCGGGGCCGGTGACCAGCTTGAGCACCTCCACGATCCCCACCATCACATCGGGCACGAGCGCGGTGCGCTCCGTCCCGATCCGCCAGTCCCAGCGCTCCTCCGCGAAGGAGGCCAGCGCCTCGGCGTATCCCGTGCCCGCCGGATAACCGGTGTCACCGAGGGCGACGGTCTCGGTGAGCGCCCGGGCGACGGGCTCGGCGAGGGGAACGTCCATCTCCGCGACCCACAGCGGCAGCACGTCCTCGGGGTGGGCACGCCACTTCGCGCTGGTGCGCCGCCTGAGCTCCGCCATGGTCAGCCGGCGCAGCGGGTCGGGGCCCGGCGCCGCGCCGGACCGCGGGGGGTACGGGGAGTGCGGGAGCGCCAAGGGACACCTCCGGGATCGGCCGTGAAATCACCTTGGGAGACCGCTTCCCGCCGCGGCGGGAAGCGGAACCCGGTATCTGCCACCGGGCCGGTGGCACCGGTGCGGACCACCGGTCCGGACCACCCTTCCGACCGGCAGTGCGTACCATCGGTCCATGCCACTTCCCCGCTTCCACCGACTGCCCCCGGAGCGCCGCCGGGAGATCCTGGAGACGGCCCGGTCCCACTTCGCCCGGGACGGTCCCGACAACGCCTCGTACAACGCGATCACCGCCGCCGCCGGACTCTCCAAGAGCGCTGCCTACCAGTACTTCGACGGCAGACAGGACCTGCTCGCGGCGGTGCTCGACGGGGTGCGGGACCGGCTGACCACCGCCCTGGGCCCGTGGCGGGACGCCGGGACGGCCGAGGAGTTCTGGGCCGGCCTGCGCGCGGGCTCGCGCAGGCTGGTGCGCCATCTCGCCGCCCACCCCGACGACCTGGCCCTGGCCGACGCGGCCGTCACCCGGGCCGCCGGACAGGAGTGGACGGGCTGGTTCGCCACCGTGCTCGACAACGGGCGGGCCCTCGGGGTCGTCCGCGACGACGTCGACCGGCGGCTGATGCTGTCCGCCACCATGGCGGTCATGCACACCGCCGACCGGTGGGCCCTGCGGCGGGTCACGGACCCGGTCGGCGGCTTCCGCGCGGATGACGCCGACGACACCGAACAGGTCTGGAGTCTGCTCGCCGGCCTGTGGGGGCCGCGTACGGCCGGACGTACGGCCGGAGGGAGCGAACGGGATGGCTGACGGCGACGGGGCCGCCGACGGTCCCCCGGAGTGCGCCGACGCGCGGATCGACTGGGCCGTTCCGCCCGTACGGGCGGGTTGGGCGGGACACGTGGACCGCCTCATGGGCCCGGGCATGAGCCGCGGCGAGCGTCTCGTGGAACTGCTCGGCGGGGCGCTGTGCTGCGCGCTGCTGGCCGTCCTCGCGGTGCGCACCGGCGCGTACGGCCGCTGGTCCCTCCTCCAGGCGGCGGTGGCGGCCGTGGTCGCGCTCGACATGGTCGGCGGGGTGCTGACCCTCGCCGGCAACACCACCAAGCGCTGGTACCACCTCCGGTCGGCGGGCGCGCCGCGCCGGCGGCGGATCCTGCTCTCCGTCCATCTGGTGCATCTGGCCGCCGTGGCGTTCCTGCTGCTGCCCGGCGGCGCGGGACGGAACTGGCAGTGGCTACTGGTGAACACCGCACTGCTGGCGGCGGCCGCCGTGGTCGTGGAGT
This sequence comes from Streptomyces carminius, assembly GCF_002794255.1. Lineage (GTDB taxonomy): Bacteria > Actinomycetota > Actinomycetes > Streptomycetales > Streptomycetaceae > Streptomyces > Streptomyces carminius. The sequence continues at coordinate 185,367 of NZ_PGGW01000008.1, read as the reverse complement.
CCGCGCCCCTCCCCCTGGTCAGGCCGGTGGCGATGGCCTGCTACCTGGTGGCCGTCCTGGTGAACCTGGTGTGGTTCCCGGTACCGCGGGAGCTGCTCTGGTTCACTCCCCTGTTCTTCCTCAAGCTGGTCGTCTGCCTCCTGGTGCCGGAGGCCCCCCTGGCCGGCACCGGCCGGCGGGAGAAATGAGGGCCGGCGGGCCGGTGGCGGGGGCTCCCGCCACCGGCCCGCCGGCCCGTGGTGCCGGTCCGGGACGCTCAGCCCGGCCAGCTTCCCGTCATCCTGCGGACCACCACGGCACCGCCGCGGTCCACCGCCGCCCTGACCACCGAGAAGATCACTCCCTGGATCGCGGCGGCCAGCAGGATCTCGCTCAGCTTCCGGTCCTCGTCACCGGGGTCGGGGGCGTCGTCCTCGTCGCTGACGAACTTCCACGCCTGCTTGAAGGCCGTGGTCGCGATGGCACCGCTCAGCATGCCGAGCCCGAGGCCCACCGGCCTGTACAGCATCTTCTGCTTTTTTCTCTTCATCGACCGGACCTCTCCTGCCGGGTGTTCCTGTCACGGTCCGGGGGGCCGCCTCCCCGGTCCCCTGGCCGGATTCCCCGTGAACGGCCCGCCACACGGGCGGGTACGCCCGTGTGGCGGGCCGGGTCCGGCGGGGCCGGCGGCCGGGGCCGCCGGCTCAGCGGGTCACCACGTGCCGCTCGTCGGGGACGCAGTGCGTCATCGTCAGGCCGGCCACGTCACGCGGCGGGTTCTTGCCCAGGTTCGCCAGCCGCTCCCGGTCCTCGTCGGTGAGCCGCTGGTCCGGCAGGGGCTCCAGGTGCGCCACGTCCTGCGGGGAGATGCCGAGGCCGTCGCCGACCCGCAGCCCCAGCTCGTTCTCGGCGAGCAGGCAGTGCCACACCATCCGCTCCTGGATGTGCCCGGGGCACTGCCCGAACTGGTCGACGAAGTTCCTGACCAGGTCGTCGCGCTCCCAGTCCTCCATCAGCATGTAGCGCTGCCCGGCCTGCAGGTAGTCGTTGGTCCGGGGGATGCGGCTGCGGGTCAGCCGGCCGCGGAGTTCCGGTCCCTGCTCGCCGTAGCCCGGCCCCTCGGCCTCGCGCAGTCCGCCGAGGGTGGACGGCTCGTAGTTGACGTGCCGGTTCTCGCCCCGGGGGTCGGTCGCGTACGCCATCGGGCCGCCGTTCTGGTTGGTGTGTACCGGGGCCTTGGCCTGGTTCACCGGCAGCTGGAGGTAGTTGGGGCCGACCCGGTAGCGCTGGGTGTCGCTGTAGGAGAAGGTGCGGCCGACCAGCATCTTGTCGTCGGAAAAGTCCAGGCCGTCGACCAGCACGCCGGTACCGAAGGCGATCTGCTCGTTCTCGGTGAAGAAGTCGTCCGGCATCCGGTCGAGCACCATCCGGCCCACCGGCTTGGGCGGGAACTCCTGCTCCGGCCAGGTCTTGGTGTCGTCCAGCGGATCGAAGTCCAGCTCCGGGTGCTCGTGGTCGTCCATCATCTGCACCAGGAGCTCCCACTCCGGGTACTCGCCCCGGCCCACGGCCTCGTACAGGTCCTTGGTGGCGTGGCCGAGGCTGTCGGCCTGGACGTTGGCGGCGTCCTCCTCGGTCATGGAGCGCACGCCCTGCCTGGGCATCCAGTGGTACTTGACCAGCATGGTGCGGCCGTCGGCGTTCTCCCACTTGTAGGTGTTGACCCCGAAGCCCTGCATGTGCCGGTAGTCGGCGGGGATGCCGCGCGGGCTGAAGAGGTTCACCAGCATGTGCATCGACTCCGGGGTCTGCGACATGAAGTCGAAGATCCGCTCGGGCCGCTGCTCGAACGTCACCGGATCGGGCTTGAGGGCGTGGATGACGTCGGGGAACTTGATCGCGTCCCGGATGAAGAAGACGCCCAGGTTGTTGCCGACCAGGTCCCAGTTGCCCTCCTCGGTGTAGAACTTCACCGCGAAGCCCCGGGGGTCGCGGGCGGCCTCCGAGGAGTCCCGGCCGCCGATGACGGTGGAGAAGCGGACGGCCACGTCGGTGCGCTTCCCCTGCTCCTGGAACAGCTTGGCTCGGGTGTAGCGGCTGATGGGCTCGTCGCCCCAGGAGCCGTACGCCTCGAAGAAGCCGAAGGCCGTCACACCGCGCGCGTGCACCACGCGCTCGGGGATGCGCTCCCGGTCGAAGTGGCTGATCTTCTCCAGGAAGTGGTAGTTCTCCAGCGTGGCCGGGCCCCGGGCCCCGACCGTGCGCTGGTTCTGGTTGTCGTGGATCGGGTGCCCCTGCCGGTTGGTGAGTACCGGCCGGTCGTCGCCCGTGGTGGCTCCCCGCTTCGCTGTCTCGGTCACGTCCTGGTCTCCTTCGAACATCGGGTGCGGATGTGGTTCCGAGTCCGCCGCACCCGACTGCCTCTACCCCGATCCGCCCCATTCGTACCATCGGATGACCCATAGGGTCTTTGGGTCTTTTGCGGAACGGGGTGAGTGACCGGTGCGCGGGGTGGGGCGTGTGAGGCGACGCACACCGGAAGCGGGACCGTGCGGTCCCGTGGACGGGACGAGACGCCGGGGTACGCGCCGGGCCCGCGGCACCCCGGACGGGGTGCCGCGGGCCCGGTGTGCGGGGTCAGCGTTCCAGGTCGCCGCGCATGGCCACGAACAGCTTCCCGGCCTCCGCCAGGTCGCTGTCCGGGAACAGCGCGACCGCGGCGGTGCTCTCGTCCGCCCAGCCGCAGATCACGTTGCCGCTCTCGGCCAGGGAGGCCAGCAGGCACTCCACCGAACCGCCCAGCGGCCCCGGGTCGGCCACCGGCTCGGCCGTGGGCTGCCCCAGCTCGGGGTCCCACTGGATGTGCTCCAGCATGCCGCGGAAGAGGTGCTCACGACGCTTGTTGGGGTCCTCCGGAACGTTGTCGACCCCCTCGAAGAGGATCGGGTCGCCGCCGTCCGGGTCGGCGAAGTGGCTGACGACCAGCCGCATGCCGTCCCGCATCTCCCCCGGGTCGACCGGCACGTCCGTGACCGCTCCGTCTCCCATGTGCCTGCGCAGTCCGCCCGCCTCCTCGGCGTCCACCAGAGCCCGCTCGCCGTCCGGCGCCGGGGTGCCCGGCGTGGCGGACCGCGAGGCGTCCGGCACGGCGGGCCCGGAGGAGCCCGGCGCGGCCGGCACGTCCTCCGGCTGGCAACCGGTCAGCGCCGCCACCGCCAGGACCGCGACGACGGCCGTCTGGCGCAGAACTCCGCTGGATGTCCGAAACACAGTGGTGTACCCCCCTGTCCAAGGCCGTCCCCCTGACGACCGCGACCAGTGGACGCGCAGGTGAGCCGGGCCGGTTCCCGTTTCCCGGGGTCTGTTGTAAAGAGCGTCGACAGCCCGGGAAGCTGACCGGAGTTCCGCTGTCCCCGCCGACCGATCCGGGGTACGCATGACAGGGCGCGCCGGACAGCGCGCCGGACAGCGCGGGCCCGACCGGTCCGGCGGGGCCGTACCGGGGGGCGCCGCCCCCGGGGCCAGGAGAGGAGGGCCGCTCCCGTGCTCACCGACGCGGACGCGGAAGACGCGGAAGGGGACGGCGTCCCGCGGCCGGAGGGGGCCGGCGGGGCCGGCTGGTGCGCATGGGTCACCGGTGACTGCTGGCTGTGGTGCGGGCGCACCGGCACGGCGGTGACCTGGCTGGGACCGGTGATCTCCTGGGGCACCCACGCCCCGCTGTACGCCTGCGAGGACTGCATACGCCGCCTGGAGGAGCAGGTCCGGACTCCTCCCGCCCACCGCACCGCCGCCTGCTGGCTGTGGTGCGGGCGCGAGGGCGTACCGGTGACGCTGCTGGCGGAGGTGGAGCACCAGGACGGGACGGCCGTCTTCCACGCCTGCGACGAGTGCATCGGCCGGCTCAAGCAGCGGGTGCTGGCGCTGGCGCTGGGCAAGGATGCGGCGGAACGCTGAGCGCCCCGGCCGCGTCCTCGACACTGAGCGCCCCGGCCACTCAGGCCAGGGTCCTGCGGACCGCCTCCTGCACCACGGCCCCCAGGTCGCCCGTCTCCTCCATGACGGCACGCTGGACGTCGGCGCCGTTGCCCCGGCGGAACAGCTCCTCCACTCCCTCCCTGACCAGGGTCAGGTCCCCGCTGTCCGACAGGGCCGGGGCGACATGGTCCACCAGGGCTCCCACGACGGTCTCGGCGGGCGCGGGCTTGAAGGTCACCGGGTGCACCAGATCGCCGATCAGCCCGGAGCGGCTCGCCCGCCACGCGGCCAGCCGCAGCAGGCCGACACCGACCGGCGACGGCGGCTCACCCGCCCGCCAGGCGCGTGCCGCGGTCTCCACCAGGCCGCGCACGAGCGCGGCGATCACCACCGTGTCGTGGACGTCCAGGCACACGTCGGCGACCCGTACCTCGACCGTGGGGTAGTTGCGCGACAGCCGCGCGTCGAAGTAGATCATCCCCTCGTCCAGCAGCGCCCCGGTCCCGATCATCGAGCCCACCTGCTCGTGGTAGCGCTCGGCCGAGCCGAAGGCCTCCACCGGTCCCGCCGACGGCCACCTGCCCCACACCCGGCCGCGGTAGCTGGCGTAGCCGCTGTCGGTGCCCTGCCAGAACGGCGAGTTGGCACTCATCGCCAGCAGCGGGTACAGCCACGGCCGGATCCGGTCCAGGACCGCCACCCCCTCCTCGTCGGACTCCACGCCCACATGGACATGGCAGCCGCAGGTGAGCTGCTCCTGCACGGTCAGGCCGTACTCCCGTGCCATCCGCCGGTAGCGCTCGTCGGGGCTGAGCGAGGGATGGGCCTCCACCGGCGAGGTGGCCAGCGCCGCGACCTCGGCACCGGCCGCCCGGGCCCGCTGGGACGCCGCCCCGCGCCACCGGCGCACCTCGACCGCGAGGTCCACCATCTGGGTACGGGGACGGGTGCCGGTCTCCACCTGCTCCCGCTGCAGTTCCTTCTCCAGTTCCTCGTCCTCCCCCGCGGAGGCCAGCACCGCCCCCGAGACGGCCCGCGGCTCACCGCTGTCCGCGTCCACCAGGAGCAGTTCTTCCTCGATCCCCACACTTCGCATCCCACAGCCTCCTCAAGGGGTGTTCCGTCCAGCGGTTTCCCCGGCCCGGCCGGAGTACGCCGCCCGCCGCGCGGTACGGCCGAGCACTGTCATGGTTGTACCGAAAGGGGGAAGCGGAAGGGACGGGAGCGGGCGCCCGCCGTACCGGCGGCGTCCGCACGAGCTGCGCCGCACCGGTGAGGCTGGAGGATCACTTGCGTCTGCGCCACACCCGTCCCGACGACCCCGGCCACACCCGCAGGCGCCACGGCCGCGGCTTCCGCTACCTCGACGCCGCGGGGAACCCGCTGCGCGATCCGGCGGAGCTGGCCCGGATCCGGGCCCTGGCCATCCCGCCGGCCTGGCGGGACGTGTGGATCTGCCCGAGGTCCAACGGCCACCTCCAGGCCGTGGGCACCGACGCCGCGGGCCGCCGCCAGTACCTGTACCACCCGCGGTTCCGGGCCGAGCAGGAGCGGGCCAAGCACGACCACGTGCTGGAGGTGGCCGAGGCGCTGCCCCGTATCCGGGCGGCGGTCGAGGAGCACCTGCAGCAGCGCGGGCTGACCCGGCAGCGGGTGCTCGCCACCGCCGCGCGCCTGCTGGACCTGGGTTTCTTCCGGATCGGCGGGGAGCGCTACGCGGAGCTGAACAACTCCTACGGCCTGACCACCCTGCTGCGCGAGCACACCAGTTGCGGCAGCGGCGCGGTGACCTTCAGCTACCCGGCCAAGCACGGCAGGGAGCAGGTCCGCGCCGTGGCCGACCCGGCGGTCTGCCGTGCCGTACGCGCCCTGAAGCGCCGCCGTGCGGGCGGCGACCGGCTGTTCGTCTACCGGGAGCGGCCCGGCTGGCACGAGCTGACGGGCGAGGAGCTCAATGCCTATCTGAAGGAGCAGGGCGGAGTGGACATCACCGCCAAGGACTTCCGCACCTGGCACGCCACCGTGCTGGCCTCCGTCGCCCTGGCCGTCTCGCGGTACGCCGACCGGAACGTGACCGCGCGCCGCCGCGCGGTCACCCGCGCCGTGCGGGAGGTGGCCGAGTACCTGGGCAACACCCCGGCGGTGTGCCGTGCCTCGTACATCAATCCGCGGGTCATCGAGCTGTACGAGGAGGGCGTGACCATCGCCCCCGTCCTCGACCGGCTCGGGGACCGGGCGGCCTTCGGAGCGCCCGCCACCCGGGGCGCCGTCGAGGAGGCCGTGCTGCGGATGCTCCGCACCGGCCGCCCGCCGCGCGGCTGAGGCGGTACCGGGCCGGACCGGCCCCGGCGGTCCGGGCGCCTCAGAAGCTCTCGTCGGAAGCTCTCGTCAGAAGTTCTCGCGCAGCCCGCGCAGCACCCGCTCGGTCTCCTGCACCGGAACGGCCTGGGTGACCATGCGGTCGAGGGCCTCCAGATAGGTGGTGACCTCGGGGCGCTCGTCGATGTAGACGGCGCCGGTCAGGCTCTCGCTGTAGACGACGTCCGGCAGCTCCGGGTAGCTGAACCGGAAGAGCTGGAAGGGGCCGAACATGCCGGGGTGCGGGCCGGCCTCGAAGGGCATGACCTGCAGGCTGACGTTCGGCTTGGCGCTCTCCTCGATCAGCCGGTCGATCTGGGCCCGCATGACCGCGGCGTTCCCGACCGGCCGCCGCAGCACCTGCTCGTCCAGGACCATCCACAGCCGCGGCGCGCCGGGCTTGGCCAGGAGCTGCTGCCGTCCCATGCGCAGCGCGACCCGGCGGTCGAGCTCCTCCTCGTCCGCCGCGGGGAAGCCGGTCCGCAGCAGGGCCCGGGCGTAGTCCTCGGTCTGGAGCAGACCGGGAACGCAGTGGGGCTCGTAGGAGCGGATGAGGCTCGCCTCGCTCTCCAGGCTGACGTAGAGGCTGAACCAGTCCGGCAGGACGCTGCGGAAGCGGTGCCACCAGCCGGGCCGGTTGGCCTTCTCCACCAGCGCGAGGAAGGAGTCGGCCTCCTCCTTCCCGACGCCGTAGCTCTCCAGCAGTGCCTTGACGTACAGCGGGCGCAGCCCGACCTCGGCCTTCTCCATGCGGCGGACCGTGGACGTGGTCACGCTCAGCACCGCGGCGGCCTCGTCGAACGACTTGCCGGCCCGTTCCCGAAGATCGCGCAGTCGCAGACCAAGGACGATCTGTCCCACTGTCGGCGCCGACCGGGACTCGCCCATGGCCTCTCCTTCCCCACCCACGCCTTGCCGGCAGAGCAGTGTGCCATGGCACCGGCGACGCGGCCAGGGTGCAAGTTAAATCTTGCAATTTGCAGAACTCTTCTTGCCTTTTGCGTGCAGCAGTGAGCATAGTAGCCGGGTGATCCAGTTCACGACGCGGTCGCGCCGGCGTCGAACCGTCCCGGTCCGCGGACCATCCTCCACCACCCGCCCGGTCCGCACACCCACCACCCTCCCCTGCCGTGGCGCACTGGACGCAGCAGCCGGCCGGCGAGCGTCCCCCGGCACGCGAAAGGCGAGCCCGTGATGGCTCCTCTCCCCTACTCCGCGCACACCCACTCCTCGCCCATGGTCCCCATGTTCCCGGCGGCCGTACACGTCCCCCGCCCCCGCCCCCGGAAACAGGCGCAGTTCGAGGTACCGGCCCAGCGTTCCTCCGTGGGGACGGCACGGCACCTGCTCACGGAGTGGCTGGGCCGCTGGCACTGCCCCCGGGGGGTCATCGACACGGCACAGCTGGTGATATCCGAGTTCGCCGCCAACGCCGTCCTGCACACCGCCAGCGACCGGATCGTCTGCCGTGTCCTGCAGGGCGAGCGGCGGCTGCGCATAGAGGTGTGCGACCAGGGCACCGGCCCGGTCGGCCTCGCGCCGCGCCAGGCCGGTCCGGACTCGACCAACGGACGCGGACTCCAACTGGTCGACACCCTCGCCGACGCCTGGGGCGACATCCCCGCGGTCCGTTCCCGGGGACGCGTCGTGTGGGCGGAGCTGAGGCTGGACGAGGCCTGACGGCGGGGGCCGTACGCCCCGGCCGGTGACGCCGCGTCCCGGGGCGGGCGGCCGCCCCGGCGGCGCTACTCGGCGGCGGGCATGTCCGGGGGCGTGCCGTACCAGACCGTGGTGGCGTTGCAGAACTCGCGGATGCCGTGGCCCGCCAGCTCCCGGCCGTAACCGGAGCGCTTCACCCCGCCGAAGGGCATCGCCGGGTGCGAGGCGGTCATGCCGTTGAGGTAGACGCCGCCCGCCCGCAGATCGCGCACACAGCGCTCCTGCTCCGCCGCGTCGCGGGTCCAGACGTTGGAGCTCAGGCCGAAGGAGGTGTCGTTGGCGACCTCGATCGCCCCCTCCAGGTCCGCGACCCGGTACAGGGTCGCCACCGGCCCGAAGGTCTCCTCGTGGTGCACGCGCATCTCCGATGTGACGTCCGCCAGGACGGTCGGCTCGTAGAACCAGCCGGCCGGGTGCTTCGCGGGCCGCCGTCCGCCGCACAGCACGGTCGCGCCGCGCTCGCGGGCGTCCTCGACCAGCTCTTCCAGATCCGCCCTGCCCCGCTCACTGGCCAGCGGTCCGACGTCGGTGGACTCGTCCAGCGGGTCGCCGACCCGCAGCGCCCGCATACCGTCCGTGAAGAGCCGGGTGAACTCCTCGTACACCTCCTCGTGGACGATGAACCGCTTGGCCGCGATGCAGGACTGGCCGTTGTTCTGGGTCCGCGCGGTGACCGCCGTCTCGGCCGCCGCCACCACGTCCGCCGAGGGCAGGACGAGGAACGGGTCGCTGCCGCCGAGCTCCAGGACGGTCTTCTTGATCTCGTCCCCGGCGACCGAGGCCACCGAGCGTCCGGCGGGCTCACTGCCGGTGAGCGTCGCGGCGGCCACCCGCGGGTCCCGCAGGACGCCCTCGACCGCGCCGGAGCCGATCAGCAGGGTCTGGAAGCAGCCCTGCGGATAACCGGCGCGGCGGAACAGGTCCTCCAGGTACAGCGCGGTCCGCGGCACGTTGGAGGCGTGCTTGAGCAGACCGGTGTTGCCCGCCATCAGCGCGGGCGCGGCGAAGCGGACCACCTGCCAGAGCGGGAAGTTCCACGGCATCACCGCCAGGACCGGGCCCAGCGGGCGGTACCGCACGTACGCGGTACTGCCGCCGCTGTCCTCGACGTCGGCGGGCGAGGGGTGCTCGTCGGCGAGCAGGTCCGCGGCGTGCTCGGCGTACCAGCGCATCGCCTTCACGCACTTGGCGGCCTCGGCCCGGGCCGCGGTGACCGGCTTGCCCATCTCGGTGGTCATGGTGCGGGCGATGTCGTCCCGGTCCTTCTCCAGCAGGTCGGCCGCCCGGCGCAGCAGTCCGGCGCGCTCGGCGAAGCCGGTGGTGCGGTACTCCTCGAAGGCCCCGGCGGCCCGCTCCAGTCGCGTCTCGATCTCCTCGGGTCCCAGGGCGTCGAAGGTCTGCAGGGTCTCCCCGGTGGCCGGGTTGGTCGTCGCGATGGGCATGAGGTCCCTCCTCGAAGGGCGGCGGAGGCGGCGCGGCCCGCGGCCGGCTGGTCACGTACGCGGGGCCGGGTACCCGTCCGCGGCGGTCTCAGTCGGCGTCCGCACGCCGTACGGCACGCCCCGGGGGTGGGAGACGGGACGGGTGCTCCCGGGGCGTGCCGTGCTGAGGGGGCGGCCGGGCTCCGCCGGTCCGCGAGGGGGAGGTGGCGGTGGTGCGGGCGGTCAGTTCCGGCGCGGGTCGCGGAAACCGTTTCCGGCGGTCGCGCCGCCGTCCTCCGCGCCGCCGACACCACCGTCGGCACCACCGGCACCACCGGCACCACCGGCACCACCGTCGGCACCACCGGCACCGTCGTCGATGCCGCCGTCCGCACCGCCGGCGCCGTCGCCACCGCCGCCACCGCCACCGCCACCGCCACCGCCACCGCCACCGCCACCGAGCTGGGCTCCGGTGGCCTCCAGCGCGGTGGTGACCGGCTGGAAGAAGGTCTCGCCGCCCCGGGTGCAGTCACCGCTGCCGCCGGAGGTCAGCCCCACCGCGGCGTCGCCGGAGAACATCGCGCCGCCGCTGTCACCGGGCTCGGCGCACACGTCGGTCTGGATCAGGCCGTTGACGATGTCGCCGTTGCCGTAGTTGACGGTGGCGTTCAGACCGGTGACCGTGCCCGCGCTGAGGCCGGTCGTACTGCCGCTGCGCCGCACCCGCATGCCGACGCTCGCCTCGGCGACCCGGGTGATCTCCTGGACGGTGCCGTCCTTGAGGTCGACCGTGCCGGAGGCCTGGGCGGCGGGGTCGTCGTAGACGACGAGTGCGAAGTCGCTCACCGGGAACCGCGACGCCACGACGGTGCCCAGCGGCGCTCCGCCCTGGGCGTCGGCGGTCCAGGCCCGCGAGGCGTTGCCGCAGTGGCCCGCGGTGAGGAAGGCCGGGGCACCGTCGAGAGTGACGTTGAAACCGAGGGAACAGCGTGATCCACCGCCGAAGATGGCGTCGCCGCCGTCCACTCCGCCGGCCGCCTCGGTCCCTCCGCCCCCACCGGTGGCACCGCCCGTCTCGTCTCCACCGGTCACGCTTCCGGCAGCGCCGCCGTCGGTGCCGTTCTCCCGGGACCCGTCGTCCCCGAAGCCGTCACCGTCGCCGTCGCGGCCCAGGCCGTCGCGGTCCCCGGTGAAGGGCCGGAACTCGCCCGCGGACCGTTTGACGGTCACCACGCCGTCCAGCGCGCCGGTGGCCTGTCGCAGCTCCGCCATCCGCTCGCCGGTGACCGTTCTGTCGGCGAGGACGACGACCTTGTTGGTCCTGGGGTCGATCGACCAGGCGGTGCCGGGGATCGACGCGGTGTCGCCCAGGGTGCGGGTGGCGGCCCTCAGCTCCGCCATGCTGTTCTCGACGATCACCGCCCGGGCGCCCCGTGACTCGGCCGCCCGGGCCGCCTCCTCGTCCAGGACGTTCATCACCAGCCGGTCGTCGCCGTCGTCGAAGTACCAGCCCGCGGCGTCCGTTCCGAGGTCCGCCGCGAGAGTCGAACCGAGCTGCGCGGCCGACGCGAAGGTGAGCGTCCGCGGCCCGGCCCCGGCGGGCTCGTTCCAGCTCGCGCTGGCGTTCGGCAGCACGATCGCCGCGACCGCGACGACCACCGCCCCCGCCCCTGCCATCGCGCCGGTCCGCTTCTTCACACGTCGGTGACTCAACTCACTGACCTCCACTGCGCGGGCGGACCGGCGGGAAGCCACCGGCCCGGGATGCCGTACGGACCCACGGCCGCCCGGGCCGCCGTGCTGGTGTCCGTGCCGGAGCGGGGCGGTGCGGTGCGGGAGCCGCTCCCACACCGCACGCTCCGGCCGCCAGGAGGTACGGGGCCGGTCCGTCCCGGTGCTCAGGGGCACTCGTGACCGGACAACTTCCGGCATCCGGCGCCGGGGGGAGGGATACGCTGGGAGGTTCGCTGCCGGGTACCCCTGGTGACGCCGGGCCAGTGCCCCGGCGTCACCAGGGCGCCGTCGTCCGCCCTGTTCCGCCGTCGTCCGGTGCGACGGCCGGGTGGCGGCGGAACGGGACAGGGTGCCCTCCGGCCGGGTCAGCGGCCGGAGGGCACCCTGGTGTCGCCGTTCCCGGGCCCGGTCACCGCTGGGTGAGCCGCAGCCTTACCTCCACCTCCTGATCACCGGAGACGCGGGGCTCGGCGGTGACGTCGTAGTAGCCGGACAACGTCTCCTGGACCTGCCGGACCGAGTCGGGACTGCCGCTGATGTCCGCCTCGGTGGACTCCTTCAGCTCCAGGGCGCAGTCGACCTCCCCGTGTGTGCTGACGTCGACCGTCCCCACCCAGAACTTCCGCTTCTCCCCGCCGCCCCCGCCGTCCTGCTCCCGGCCGTCCCCCAACTGGGGCGACCGCGGGAACGCCGACCTCAGCACGGCGAAGACCGCCGCGGCGTCCGAGGCGGTGCAGTCGGGCAGCTCGATCTCGACAAGGCTGGCGCTCTCTTCGTTCTGCACAGTGCTCATGGTCCCTACCTGTACCCCGCTGCGGGCGATGGTCACAGTCGGGATGCGTCCGTCCGCGGCCTCCCTCCCCGCACCCGGCACCACCGCGGGCGCGGCCGGGCCGGAAAGCCGGACGGCGCGCCACGGGGTTCTCCCGTGGCGCGCCGTCGTTCCCGGCTCCCGGAGGCACCCGGGCCTCGCGGGCCGGACCGGGGCCGGCCCGGTTTACCTCACCCGCCCGTACCGCACGCTCTTGGTCCAGATCTTTTCCTTCCGGACGGTCTTCCCCGGCTTCGGGGAATGCCAGATCTTTCCGCTGCCGGCATAGATGCCGACGTGGTAGACACGGCCGCCGGAGTGGAAGAACACCAGGTCGCCCTTCTTGCGCGACTTGACGGAGACCTTCTTGCTGCGGTTGTACTGGGCAGCCGCGGTGCGCGGCAGTTTCTTGCCCGCCTTCTTGTACGAGTACTGGGTGAGTCCCGAGCAGTCGAAGCGCCTCGGCCCCGCGGCGCCGTACTTGTACGGCGCGCCCTTCTTGGCGGCCGCGACCTTGAGGGCCTTGCCTGCCGGGGTGGCGGCCTCGGCCTCGGGAGTGGCGTTCGGCACCAGTGCCGCCCCCGCCAGCGTCGCCACGGTGACGGCGGAGGTGACGGCGGCCCGGGAGGCGAGTCCCGGTATACGTGCGTACGCGGACATGAACTGACCCTTCGTCATCCGCCTGCGAAAGATGACCTGTCGGGTTCGGGCCGGCGAAGTTGCCCGGCCACCGAAGTGGCTTCACCCCAAGGGCCGCGTGGGACACGGCCCGCCTTGCTCGGGTCTCCCGCTCCTGCCGATCCGTTGTGGTTCGTCTCTCGCCCGGGTGGCGGCAGGACTCGGCGTCCGCCCGGACCGCCCCGCCGTGTGACGGGGACTTGGCAACGCTTACGGATACTGCGTCAAGAACGGCGCGATTTCGAAGACTGAAGGCTTTCTGTGAACTTCTTCACTCCTGCGCAATCCGGCCGCGGAACCGCTTCACCGGCCGGTTGGTTACCGCATGAAACGACCTTTGATCAGGGGCTTTTGACACCTTGTCCGGAGGCGTGGAAAGGGTGCGCGGAATCCCGCGCGGGCCCGGCGCGGGTGAGCCCCGTCACCCCGAATGGCTGCCCGCGTGTCGGGTGAATCCGGCACCGTTCCGCGCGGGAACCGTCACCCGGCGGCGGCATGACACCCCGTCGGACGGAGCCACCCGGATGCCCCGGCTCCGGGGCACCACGCCCGCCGGGCGCGCACGCGGACGGGGCCGGGCCGCATGCGGCCCGGCCCCGCTCCCGGAACGGCGCGCCGCGGCCGCCCCGCGGTGGTGGCCCGGCGGAGTTCAGCGGATGTGCACGCCCGAGATGGTGCGGGCGACGACCAGCCGCTGGATCTCGCTGGTGCCCTCGAAGATCGAGTAGATGGCGGCGTCCCGGTGCATCCGCTCCACCGGGTACTCCCGGGTGAAGCCGTTGCCGCCGAGGATCTGGATCGCCTGGGCGGTGACGGCCTTGGCCGTCTCCCCGGCGAACAGCTTGGACATCGAGCCCTCGGCGGCCTCGAAGGGCTTGCCCGCCGCCGCCATCCACGAGGCCCGCCACACGAGCAGCCGGGCGGCGTCGATGCGGGTGCGCATGTCGGCGAGCTGGAAGGCGATGCCCTGGTTGTCGATGATCGGGCGGCCGAACTGGACCCGGGTCCTGGCGTAATCCAGCGCGACCTCGTACGCGGCGCGGGCGATGCCGACGGCCTGGGCGCCCACGGCCGGGCGGGAGGCCTCGAAGGTGGCCATCGCGGCGTTCCGCACGCTCCCCCGGCCTTCGGCCGGGGGTGCCCCCACCCCGGCCTTCCCCCGCTTCGCGCGCTCGCGGGCGCGGGCGAGGCGCTCGTCGAGCTTCTCCTTGCCGCCCAGCAGGCAGTGGCCCGGGACGCGGACGCCGTCCAGGACGACCTCGGCCGTGTGGGAGGCGCGGATGCCGTGCTTCTTGAACTTCTGCCCCTGGGACAGGCCGGGGGTGCCCGGCGGCACGACGAAGGAGGCGTGCCCCTTGGCGCCGAGTCCGGGATCGACGACGGCGACGACGACATGGACGCCCGCGATGCCGCCGTTGGTCACCCAGGTCTTGGTGCCGTTGAGCACCCACTCGTCCGCGGCCTCGTCGTAGACCGCGCGGGTGCGCATCGCGGAGACGTCCGAGCCGGCGTCCGGCTCGGAGGAGCAGAAGGCGGCGACCTTCACGTCGTTCTCGTCGCCGTACATCTGCGGGATCCAGGTGCCGATCTGCTCCTCGGTGCCGTTGGCGAGGACGCCGACGGCGGCCAGCGCGGTGCCGACGATCGACAGACCGATGCCCGCGTCGCCCCAGAACAGTTCCTCCATGACCACCGGGATGCCCAGGCCGGTGGGGTCGAAGTACTGCTGTGCGTAGAAGTCCAGCGAGTACAGGCCGATCTTGGCCGCCTCCTGGATGACGGGCCACGGGGTCTCCTCGCGCTCGTCCCACTCCGCGGCGGCGGGGCGTATGACATCGGCCGCGAAGCCGTGGACCCAGTCCCGTACCGCCTTCTGGTCGTCGCCGAGGTCGAGCGCGAACTCCCCCATGGAGGCCCTCCATCCGTTGTTACTGGCGGTAACAGAGATATGTTACCCACTGGTCCGCTGTCAAGCTCCTGTTCCGGACAGCTCCACCGCGCTCCAGGGGTGTTACGTTGCGCTCAGGTGACGGTGAGCGGCCGCGGACGGGGAGACCAGGGCATGGGGACCACACAGCGGGAGGGCCGGCGCACCGCCACGGAACGCCGCCGCAGGGAACTGCTGGAGGCCGCCGAGCGCGTGGTGCTCCGGGACGGACCCGGCGCCTCGATGAACGCCATCGCCGCCGAGGCCGGGATCACCAAGCCCATCCTGTACCGGCACTTCGGCGACAAGGGCGGGCTGTACCGGGCCCTGGCCGTCCGGCACACCGACGCCCTGGTGGACGCGCTGCGGGCCGCGCTGGACGCGCCCCGTGACCGGCGCGAGCGGGTGGCGGCCGCCCTGGACACGTATCTGTCCGCCATCGAGGCCCGCCCGCAGGTCTACCGCTTCCTGATGCACCCCGCCGAGCATCCCGGCGGGGACCGCGGCTTCGACGTCGGCCGGCACTCGGCCCCGCTGCTGCGGCGGCTCGGCGAGGAACTGGCCACGGTGATCGCCGAACGCGTCGACCTGGGCCCCGGGGACGGAGAGCGGGCCCGGATCTGGGGCCACGGCATCGTCGGCATGATGTACGCGGCCGGGGACTGGTGGCTGCGCGAGCGGCCCTACCCCCGCGACCTGCTGGTACGGCAGTTGGCGGACCTGCTGTGGGGCGGCCTGGCCACGGCGGACGACCGGGCGGGCGGCCCCGGTTTCTGACCCTCCGGCCGGGCCTCCCCGGCCCCTCCCGGCAACCGCCGCACGGGACGGGCGGAAGCGGAACCTCCGCGGCTGCGCCGCGCCGCACGGTCGTCATGTCCCGCACTGCGGTGATCATCCCGGGTGGCACGATTCGGGGACGGGAGCGGACCTCGGTAGGCTGAGGCCCGATCCAGGGGCAAGGAGGGACAAGGACGATGGCAGGGAACACGGAACCGCTGCCGCCACGGTCCAAGTTGGCCGTGACGGCCGGCAAGGCCGCTGCGGCGGTGTCGCGAGCCGCGGGCCGGGGCAGCGGATCGGTGATCGGCGGAAAGGTGGCGCTCAGACTCGATCCCGACCTGCTGGCCCGACTGGCACAGAACCTGGACGTCGTCCTGGTGTCGGCGACCAACGGCAAGACCACCACGACCCGGCTGATCGCCGAGGCCCTGCGGGCCGCGGGCCCGGTCGTCTCCAACGCGCTGGGCGCCAACATGCCCGCGGGCATCACAGCGGCGCTCGCCGGCAGCGGTGACGCGCGCTACGGCGTCATCGAGGTCGACGAGAAGTACCTGGCGACGGTCGCCCGCGACGTGACCCCCAAGGCCATCGCCCTGCTCAACCTCTCCCGGGACCAGCTCGACCGCGCCGCCGAGACCCGGATGCTGGCCGAACGGTGGCGTGAGGGCCTGTCCGGGTCCAAGGCCGTGATCATCGCGAACGCCGACGACCCGCTGGTGGTGTGGGCCGCGTCCTCCTCCCCCAACGTGGTGTGGGTGGCCGCCGGCCAGGAGTGGAAGGACGACGCCTGGTCCTGCCCGGCCTGCGGCGGTGTGATGCAGCGGCCGGGCGACGACTGGTTCTGCGGGGAGTGCGGTTTCCGCCGTCCCACCCCGACCTGGGCGCTGTCGGGCGACCACGTGCTGGATCCGCACGGCTCGGCCTGGCCGATCCACCTCCAGCTCCCCGGCCGCGCGAACAAGGCCAACGCCACCACCTCCGCGGCCGTCGCCGCCGCCTTCGGCGTACCGCCCCAGGTGGCACTGGAGCGGATGTACTCGGTCACCGCGGTGGCGGGCCGCTACGACGTGGTCTCCTACCAGGGCCGCCAGATCAGGCTGCTGCTGGCCAAGAACCCGGCCGGCTGGCTGGAGACCTTCTCGCTGATCGACGCCCCGCCCTCGCCCGTCATCCTGGCGGTCAACGCCCGCGGCGCGGACGGCACCGACACCTCCTGGCTGTGGGACGTGGACTACTCCCGGCTGGCCGGGCACCCCATCTGCGTGATCGGCGACCGCAAGCTGGACCTGGCGGTCCGGCTGGAGGTCGCGGGCGTCGACTTCCAGGTGTGCCAGAACGCCGCCGAGGCCGTACGTCAGTGCCCGCCCGGCCGGATCGAGGCGATCGCGAACTACACCGCGTTCCAGGACCTGCGCCGCGTTGTCGGCAACTGACCCCCCGGACACCCTCCGGATTCCTACCCCCTCTTTCACCCCCCTTTCGATCCCTTCCGATCCCTTCGAACCCCGGCACGGCGAGGACGGCGAACATGAGCGAGAGCGGCCTTCGGCTGGTGTGGGTCTACCCGGACCTGCTGAGCACCTACGGCGACCAGGGCAACGTACTGGTGGTGGAGCGGCGCGCCCAGCAGCGCGGGCTGGGGGTGCACCGGACGGACGTCCGCTCCGACCAGCCGATCCCCACCTCCGGTGACATCTACCTGATCGGCGGCGGCGAGGACCGTCCGCAGCGGCTGGCGGCCGAGCGGCTGCGGCGTGACGGCGGGCTGAACCGGGCCGTGGACAACGGCGCGATCGTCTTCTCGGTGTGTGCCGGCTACCAGATCCTGGGCCGCGAGTTCGTCAACGACCTCGGGCAGCGCGAGCCGGGGCTCGGGCTGCTGGACGTGACCAGCACCCGCGGCGAGGGCGAGCGGTGCGTCGGTGACGTCCTGGCCGACATCGACGAGCGGCTGGGGCTGCCCCAGCTCACCGGGTTCGAGAACCACCAGGGCATCACCCATCTGGGCCCGACGGCCCGGCCGCTGGCCCGGGTCCGGCTGGGCAGGGGGAACGGCACCGGCGACGGCACCGAGGGTGCCTGGAACGGCACCGTCTTCGGCACCTACATGCACGGGCCGGTACTGGCCAGGAACCCGCAGATCGCGGACCTGCTGGTCAAGCTGGCGCTGGACGTGAACGCGCTGCCGCCGGTGGAGGACCGCTGGTACGAGGCACTGCGCGCCGAGCGGATCGCGGCGGCCACCCAGCCGGCCTGACCCGCACGTCCGCACACCGCCCCCGGCCGGAGCTCCGGCCGGGGGCGGTTCTACTCTGGTTCGAGCGGATCGGCACGGTATGGGAGAGCTGCGGATGGACCACGACGGACACGGCACGGCGACGGATCTGCCGCCGTTCACTCTCGGGCGTGGTCTGGAGTTCTCCGGCGAGCCGTTCTTCCTGGTCGGCTGCCTGCTCGCGCTGGCCCTCTACGGCTGGGGCGTGCTGCGGCTGCGGCGGCGCGGCGACTCCTGGCCGGCGGGCCGCACGGTCGCCTTCGCGCTGGGTGTGCTGACGGTCGCGCTGGTGATGTGCACGGCTCTCAACGACTACGGCATGGTGCTGTTCAGCGTCCACATGGTGCAGCACATGGTGCTCAGCATGCTGTCGCCGATCCTGGTGCTGCTGGGCGCGCCGGTCACCCTGGCCCTGCGCGCCCTCCCGGCCGCCGGCCGGGGCCGCCGGGGTCCGCGCGAGACGCTGGTCGCCGTGCTGCACAGCCGCTACATGAAGGTGATCACCCACCCGGCGTTCACCATCCCGATGTTCATCGCCAGCCTGTACGCGCTGTACTTCACCCCGCTGTTCGACTTCCTGATGGGCTCGGGGCCCGGGCACATCGCGATGATGGTGCACTTCCTCGCGGTGGGACTGGTCTTCTTCTGGCCGATCATGGGCGTGGACCCGGGACCGAACCGCCCGGGCTACGTGATGCGGATGCTGGAGCTGTTCGCCGGCATGCCCTTCCACGCCTTCTTCGGCATCGCGCTGATGATGGCGAGCGCCCCGATGGTGAGCACGTACGCGGACCCGCCCGCCTCGCTGGGGGTCGACGCGCTGGCCGACCAGCACGCGGCGGGCGGCATCGCCTGGGCCTTCAGTGAGATTCCGTCGGTCCTCGTGCTGATTGCCCTCGTCTTCCAGTGGTACTTCTCCGAACAACGGCAGGCCCGGCGCAGTGACCGGGCCGCCGACCGGAACGGCGACCGGGAACTGGCGGCCTACAACGCCTACCTGGCGTCGTTGCAGACACGCGGACGGTGACGCGCCGGGACGGCACGGCGCGGCACCGTCCGCCGACCGGGAGGAAGGTGTGGGCGATGCCGGACACGGCGAAGGCCATGACCGTGACCACCGTGGCCGCTCTGGTGCTGGCGACCGCCTATTCCGTGGCGCTGGGCGGCAGCGGATGGGTGTGGTTCGCCTGGGTGGTCCTGGTACTGGTGACGCTGGGCATGGTCACCGCGCGGGAGCGCTGACGGCCCGGCGGGCAGCGGCACGACGGCGCGGCGGTGGCCCGGATCCGGACGGATCCGGGCCACCGCCGCGCCGTACGGGGCGGGACTGCCCCGCGGGATGCCCCGGTGCCCCTTCCGCCCCGCCGCCCCGTCCCGTAGTCCTGGAGAACGGACCGGCCCGGAACGAGTACCGGGGCACCCCGCGGGGCAGCCCCGCGTGACCGGAGGGCTCCGCGTCCGCGAACCCGATTCCCCAGGAGGGACAGTGCGCAGAGAACTCGTCGTCGCGGGGGCGATGCTGCGGTGCTCGTTCGGGGCCGCTCCGGCGGTCCTGGTCGTACCGCCCCGGAACACCACCTCCGCGAGACGGCCGGTCGCCACCGTCCAGGACATCCGGCCGGTGGTGAACATCCCCACGTTCGGCATGTGCGCCAGCCCGCTCAACCCCGCGGTGGTGGCGGCCACCGCGGCGGCGGCGGGGGTGCCCACCCCGGCGCCCTGCGTCCCGGCGATCGCCGCCCCCTGGGTGCCGGGCTCCCCGACCGTGCGGGTCAACCGGCAGCCCGCGCTCACCGCCGCCTCGACCTGTGTGTGCCGCTGGTCGGGCATGGTCACGGTCGTCAACGCGGGCCAGCGGAGCGTCCGGGTCGGCGGCTAGGAGCCGCGCCGTACGGTCCGGGGCCGTACCGGCGGAAACCACCGGCCCGGCCCCGGACCGTACGGGTCAGCCGCCGTCGGGCGACGCCGAGGAGAACGGGACCGAGGTGCCGTTGACGAAGACCGACTCGGCGCAGGTGCCGGGCGGCGGGGCGTCCGGAGGGCTCCCGGGCCTGCGGCAGGTCACCGTCATCACGATCTCGCTGCCCGGCGGCGCCTCGATGGGCGTCACCCAGTGGTTGTCGTAGCTGCGGAAGTTCTCCAGCGCCAGTGAGGTGACCGTCCTGTCGTCGATGGTGACCCGCAGGGTGCCGGTGTCGCCCTGCGGGGCGTCGGCCACGATGTCGGTGATCAGCAGCATCCGGTCGTCGGGCACCCGGAAGACCTGCCGGTCGCTCCCGCCCGGGGAGACCCTGGTCTCCAGCACGGTGGCGAACTCCACCCCGCCGCCCTCCCGGGCGCTCCCGCCCCCCGTACCGCCCTGCCGGCCGGTGCTGCCGCCGCCGTCCGTCTGGCCCTCGCCCCCGGAGCCGCCGGGCCCGGCGCCGCCGTCGGCCGCTCCCCCGCCGGGGCCGCCGTCCTGGCCGCCGGACGCGGAGGGAGACGGCAGACCCGAGGTGTCCGTGGCCTCCTCGATCGCGGCGTCGGCCTGCTCCCGGGCAGCCGAGCGGACCGAGGGCAGGACCAGCGTGAACCACAGCAGGAGCAGCGCGATGAGCAGCGCGAGCAGGGCCAGCAGCCAGTAGGGGAGAACCGGCTGCTGGACGTACACGCCCTCGGCGGTGACCGGCTCCTCCTCGTCCTCCCCCCGCACCCGCGCCTCGAACGGATGCGGTACGGCCGCCCCGAACCAGAGCAGCTTGCGCGACCGGGCGGTCAGGTCGGTGAAGGTCTCCTCGCCCGGTTCGAGGGTGAGCGTCTCGGCGGACAGGGAGTGGCCCACCTCCTCGGAGGCCCCCTCGGCGGAGAGCAGCACCGACACCGGTGTGTTGCCGAGGTTCGCCACCCGTAACTGGAACCGGGCGCGCAGCCGCCGCTTCCGCTGGGCCGGCAGCACCTCCGCCGCCAGTTCGCGGAACGGCAGCACCGTCACCCGGCCCTCGGGGACCACCGCTCCCCCGGGGCGTTCCGAGGGCAGCACGCGGACCGCGTACGGCACCTCCCCGGCGCGCACCTCCGGGGAGCGCGGCGGCCGGAAGACCAGCGTCACGGTCCCCTCGGTCCCCGGGTACAGCGAGAGGGTCCGGGGCTCCACGGCGGTCCACTCCGCGGTGTCGCCGACGACGGTGAATCCGTAGGACTCGACGATGTCCCCGCTGTTGCGCACGTTCAGGACGACGTGCCGCTCGTCGCCCGGGGCGACGGAGACGGAGGAGTGGTCCACATGGGCGGTGGTGCTCATGGCCGCCGACTGTAGGCAGCCGCCGGGCACCGCGCAGGGCCGGAAAGGGAACCCATCGGGGCAGTCCCGGAGGCTGTTAGGCCGCCGTTATGGGCCTGGCAGGAGCCGTTCCGCACACTGGGCGCAGCCGAACGCCGTACCCGGGCCCGGCCGTACCGCGCTCTTCCACACCTTCCCGTGCCCTCCCGTGCACCCGTCTTCCCCGAGGAGTTCCGTGGAACGCGTCGCCGTCTGCATCCACACCGACGACCCGATCTCACGTTCGGGTCTGCTCAGCCAGTTACGCACCTGCCCCGAGCTGCGGATCCTGCCTCCGGAGGAGCAGGACCGCGCGGAGGTCCTGCTGGTCGTGGCCGACACCGTCGACGATCCGACGGCCGCGCTGCTGCGCCGGCTGCGCCGCACCACCCCGGCCCAGCTCGTCCTGGTGGTCTCACGGGTGGACGACACGGGGCTGACCACGGCCGTCGAGTGCGGGGTGGTCGCCCTGGAGCGGCGCAACGAGGCCACTCCGGCCAATCTCGTCAGGGCGATCGTCTCGGCCGCGCGGGGCGGGGGCAGCATGCCGCCCGACCTGCTGGGCCGGCTGCTGGAGCAGATGGGCCGGCTCCAGCGCCGGACCCTGGACCCGCGCGGGCTGGCCTTCTCCGGTCTGCAGCCCCGGGAGATCGAGGTGCTCAGGCTGGTCGCGGAGGGATTCGGCACCCGGGAGATCGCCGAGCACCTGGCCTACTCCGAGCGCACCGTCAAGAACGTCCTGTACGACGTCACCAACCGGCTCCAGCTGCGCAACCGCTCGCACGCCGTGGCGTACGCCATCCGCGAGGGACTGATCTGACCGGCCTGCCCCATCGGGCAGCGCGCTCTTCCCCATCCCCCGTCCAGGCGGCCACTGCGCGCCGGACGGGGGACACCGAGGATGGGCGGCGATCCGGAAGTCCCGGGAATCCGACGACCCGAACGATCCGACCGCAGGCGGGTGCCCCCCGTCCCCCTGATGGGATACCAGCTGGTGCGTCCTCTCGACCGCGGACCGGGCGGCAGGCTGTGCACCGCCGTCCTGGCGTTACTGCTCCTCGTCACGGGCGGCGTGCTCGTGCAGCTGCCCGCCGCGCCCGCCCAGGCCGGCCCGGACGGCACCACGGCCCCGGGCCGGATCGCCTACGGCGGGACCCAGCACCGCAGCATCGGCACGGTGGACCCGGGCGACACCGGGCGGAGCGGCCCTCTCTTCCCGGACGGGCCGCAGCACCACGACGACGAGGTCTCGGCCAGGGGCGACACCCTCGTGTGGACCAGCCTGCGCGACTCGGCGCGCCCGCAGGTGTACCTCAGGAGGGGCGACGGCCCGGTCGTCCGGCTCACCGACTCCGCCGAGGGCGTACGGCATCCGGTGCCGTCTCCCGACGGCTCCCGGGTGGCGTACGCGGCGACGGCGGACCGCCCGGACGGCGGCCACGACATCTGGGTGGTGGACGCCGACGGGAGCGACCCGCGGCGGGTGACCGACGGCAGGGGCGACAACGTCTGGCCCACCTGGTCCCCGGACGGCGAATCGCTGGCGTTCAGCGGGAAGCGGGGCACCGGCGGCGACTGGCAGATCTACCGCGTCCCCGCCGCCGGCGGCGCCATCGACCAGCTCACCGACGACGCCGTGGACGAGGAGGCGGCCCGGACCGAGGATCTCGGCAACCTCCAGCCGTCCTGGGACCCGGTCGCGGCGCACGACCGCATCCTCGTCACCTGCCGCTACTCCCAGGGTGCGGGTGACGAGCCCGCCCGGCTCAAGGTGATCCCCGCCTCCGGAACACTCGGCACCACCGGTGTGGAGATCCTGCCCGGCCAGGACTCCCGCCAGGGCAGCTGGTCCCCGGACGGCACCTCCGTGGCGTTCGTCAGCAACTCCCTGCCGGGCGGTCCCACCGGCGCCGGCGCGCCGGACCGGGTCTACACCGTGGAGGTCGGCGCGGACGGCAGCGCCGGGACGCCACTGCTGCGGCTGGCGGAGGACCGGCTGGTCGCCGGCCCCACCTGGTACCCGCCGGGCGGGCAGGGGCTGCTGGTCAGCCGTACCACGGCCGCGACCGCCGCGACCATGAACCTGATGGACGTGCTCCCCGACGGCTCGGACCCGCGGGACCTCCGGGTGCCGCTGCGCGACCTCAACCAGGACCGGGCCTACGGCTACAGCCCCGCGGACGTGAGCCAGCAGTACTCGCCGGACGGCCGCATGATCGCCTTCACCCGGGTGGACTACGAGAACGACACGCGGCGCAGCCGGGTGTGGCTCGCGGGTGCCGACGGCAGCGACCCCCGGCCGCTGCCCGACGAGGCCACCCCGGCGACGGCCAGCACCGGCTTCCCCGCCTGGTCGCCGGACGGCACCCGGATCGCCGTCACCCGGTCCTGCATCCCCTGCCGCATCGACACCGAGATCGCGGTGCTCGAGGTGGCCACCGGACGGCAGCTCTACGTGGTCCCCTCCACCGAGGAGCAGTCCGAGACCGAGCCCGCCTGGTCCCCCGACGGCGCCACCCTGGCATTCGCCCGGCAGGTGCCCACCGGGGAGGGGCAGGAGGACATCTCCCACCTGTGGACGGCCGCGGCGGCCGACGGCGGCGGGCAGCGGGACCTCACCGCGGTGGACGATCCGCTGGGCGCGCGGACCCGGGAGAGCCACCCGGCGTACTCCCCCGACGGCGCCACCCTGGCGTACTCCCCCGCCGGGCGGCTCGGCCTGGTCGGCGCGGACGGCACCGGCCCGCAGCCCCTCCCCGATCCGCAGGGCGTCTGCCGGGTGAGTGAGAGCTACGGCGACGGCTGCGGCGATCCCGCCTGGTCGCCGGACGGCACCCGGATCGCCGCGAGCGGCATGGAGGAGGCGACCGCCACCCCCCACGACCCCGAGACCGTCCGCCGGTACATCGCGCTGGTGGACCCGGTCACCGGCGAGGCGCGGCGCGTCACGGGCGCGCGCTTCCGCGGCGCCGCGGGCGAGGACGGGCAGCAGGTCGCGCCCACCTGGCAGCCCACCTCCGACCTGGGCACCGAGCTGGCCGTACCGCCCGAACCGGTGACCGAGGGCGAGACCGGGAGCCTCGTCGTTACCGTCGTCAACCGGGGGCCGGCGCCCTCGCCCGGTACCGTGCTGACGATCGGCGTCCCCGAGGAGCTGCGGCCGGCCGGCACCGTGCCCGGCACCGGCAGCTGCACCGAGGACCTCCACTGCGACCTGGGCACCCTGCCGTCCGGTCAGGTGGTGCGCGTCGAGCTGACCTTCACGGGCAACACCCCGGGCACCTTCCCGGTCACCTGGACGGTCGGCGGCACCCTGCCCGACCCCTACGAGCCCGACAACCGCGGGGACACCCAGGTGGTGGTCACCGAGCCGGCACCGCCCACCTCGCCCCCGCCGAGCCCGTCACCCTCCCCCTCCCCCTCCCCGAGCGTTCCTCCGTCACCGAGCGCACCCCCGAGCCCCGGTCCGACGCCCGGCAGCCCCTCCGCCCCTCCCCCGCCCGCTCCGCCCACCCTCCTCCCGCCCGGTCCGCCCAGGCTCGCCCCGTCCGCCGACCCGGCGGTACGGCTCACGGTCACCCCCGATCCGGCGTACGTCGGCGGCCTGGTCACGGCCACCTACCGGGTGTCCAACGGCGGCGCGCGTCCGGCGGCCGGAGTGCGGGTGCGGCTGACGCTGCCCTCCGGCGTCCCCGTCTCCCGACGGCCCGCACAGTGCGACGCGCGGCTGCTGTGCCGGGTCGGTGACCTGGCGCCCGGGACCTCACAGGTGCTCCGGGTGGTCCTCGCCCCCACCTCCGCCGGGGCCCTGCGCCTGACCGCCCGGCTCACCAGCACCGGGCCCGACGCCGAAGCGGGCAACAACCGCGCGGTGGAGACCGTACGGGTGCTGCGGCCGCGCATCGAGGTGGTGCCCGAGGTCGGGCCCCCCGGTTTCGTCACCAGTGTGCGCGGCAGGGACTTCCCGCCCGGCGTGCCGGTGCGGCTCACCTGGGAGCCCGGCATCACCCCCGCCTCCCGGCCGGCGGTCCCGGGGGCCGACGGCACCTTCACCGCGCAGCTGCTGATCCTGCCCAACGACGCGCGCGGCCCCCGCACCGTCACCGCCACCGACGCCCGCCCCACCGGCCCGGCCGCCCTGGCCCCGGCGACGGCGGAGTTCCTGGTGGTGGACCGGACACCGGACCCGCCGCTGTTCGACAGCCGGAACTTCTGACGGAAGGCGGCACCGTGTGATCCACGAGGTGGACGACGCCCTGCAGTCCCTGCTCACCGCCGACGTCCTGGCCGGCACCGGGGTGGAGGTCGTCTTCGAGGCACCCACCAGGGAGTGGGCGGCCCGGCGCAACGCGCCCACCGTCAACCTCTTCCTGTACGACATCCGCGAGTCCGTCGTCCACCGGCAGCAGGGCCGGGTGCCCGAGTACGACGCTGACGGGACGACGGTCGCGATCCACTCGCCGCCCCGCTGGTTCGCGCTGTCCTACCTCGCCACCGCCTGGACCAAGCGGCCCCAGGACGAGCACCGGCTGCTGTCGGTGCTGCTCGCCGGGCTGCTGCCCCATCCGGTGCTGCCCGCCGACCGGCTGTCGGGCTCCCTGCGGGCGCTCGGCCTCGCCGTCCCCTGCGACATCGCGCGGCCGCCCGGTGAGGGGCGGGCGCTGGCCGATGTGTGGAGCGCGCTCGGCGGGGAGCTGAAGCCGTCCCTGGACCTGGTCGTCACCGCCCCGCTGTCCGCCGGCCGCCGGGTGGCCGCCCCGCCGGTGACCGACGCGCTGCTGGTGCGCGCCGTCGACGCCTCCGGGGGCCCGCTGGAGACGCCGGCGCGCGAGGAGGTCCGGCGGCCCCGCTACGAGGGCGACCGGGAGGAGCCGGGCGCCCCGGCCGTCCCGGTCGGGACGCGCCGGGTGCGCGGCGAGGCCGCGCGCCGCCCGCCGCCCGGACCGGTGCCCCGGTGACGGCCGCCACGGAGGACCGGCCGGAGACCGGGACGGAACCGCAGGAGACGGGGGGCGGGCCCCCGGCGGGGCTGCTCCATCTCACCGCCCGGCTGCGGGCGGCCGAGCGGCGGGTCCACCGTGCCGTCGGGGAACGCCGCCGCGCCGATCCCCGGCCCGACGACCCCATGCGGGGGCTGTACCTGTCGGAGGAGGCCGTGGACCGGATCCTCGCCTCGGCCCCGCCGGACCCGGCCCCCGCCGGACCCGGTCCCGGCGGGGCGGCCCGCGACGAGGCCGAGGCGCGCGCCGACGAGGCCGAGGCCGCCGGAGCGCGGCTGCCCCTGCGCGCGCTGGCCCGCGGCTTCGCGCTGACACCTCTGGACGTCGAGCTGCTGCTGATCGCCCTGCTCCCGGACCTCGACGGCCGCTTCGAGAAGCTGTACGGCTACCTCAACGACGATGTCACCCGGCGCCGCGCCGGCGTCGGGCTCGCCCTGGAACTGGCCGGTGCCGGGCCGCTGCACGCCGCGGCCCGGGCCCGGCTCGCCCCGGGCGCGCCGCTGGTGGACGGCGGACTGCTGCTGGTCGAGGAGGAGGACCGGCCCTTCCTCTCCCGTTCGCTGCGCGTACCCGACCGGGTGACCGCGCATCTGCTGGGGGACGACACACCCGATCCCCGGCTGCGCGGACTGCTCACCCCGCCGACCCCGCTGCCCTCGCCGCGGGCCGACCGGCTGGGCGACGCGCTGCGGGACGGCGTACGGCTGGTGTACCTGCGGGAACGGGCCGGCGGCTCCGCGGTCTGCCTGGCCGCCGCCGCCCTGGCCGCCGCCGGCCGTCCCGCCCTGGGGCTGGACCTCGCGGCGCTGGCCGCCGGGCCGGACCCCGAGGCGGCGCTGCGCGCGCTGGCCCGGGAGGCCCGGCTGCGGGGGGCGGGGGTGGTGGCGGGCCCTGTCGACGTCCTCGCCGGTGCGGGTGCGGGTGCGGGATCCGGGGCCGGGCCCCCGGGGCCGGCGGGGCTGCTGCGCACGCTGGCGGGCCTGCCCGTGCCCGTCCTGCTGACCGGCCGGTGCGGCTGGGACCCGCTGTGGGCCGAGGACGGCCCGCTGCCGCTGACGGCGCCCCCGCTCACCGCCGCCGAGCGGGCGGCGCTGTGGCGGGACGCGCTGGACGGCGCCGCGCTCGCCCCCGGCACCGAACCGGCCGCGGCACTCGCCCCCTTCCTGCTCGGTCCCGAACAGGTGCGCCGGGCCGCCCGCACCGCCCGGCGGCAGGCCCTGGCCGAGGACGGCGGTCCGGTCTCCGCGCGCCATCTGCTCTCCGGTGTGCGGGCGCAGAACGCCGCCGGCCTGGAGCGGCTGGCGCGCCGGGTGGAGCCGTCCGTCGGCTGGGACGACCTGGTGCTGCCCCGGGACACCGCCGTGCAGCTCGGCGAGCTGGCGCTGCGCGCCCGGCACCGCGACCGGGTGCTGGGCGACTGGCGGATGCGTCCGGGCGGCGGGCGGGGCCGGGGGGTGATGGCGCTCCTCGCCGGCGATTCGGGCACCGGCAAGACCATGTCCGCCGAGGTGGTCGCGGCCGATCTCGGCCTCGACCTGTACGTGGTGGACCTCTCCTCGGTGGTGGACAAGTACGTCGGTGAGACGGAGAAGAACCTCGAGCGCATCTTCACCGAGGCGGCCGAGGTCAACGGGGTACTGCTCTTCGACGAGGCGGACGCCGTCTTCGGCAAGCGCTCGGAGGTCTCCGACGCCCGGGACCGCTACGCCAACCTGGAGAGCGCCTACCTGCTCCAGCGGATGGAGTCCTTCGACGGCATCGCCGTGCTCACCACCAACCTGCGCGCCAACCTCGACGAGGCCTTCACCCGGCGGCTGGACGTGGTCGTGGACTTCCCGCTGCCCGACGCCCCCCTGCGCCGGACGCTGTGGGACCGCTGCCTGGGCCCCGTCGTGCCGCGTGCCGACGACCTCGACCTGGACTTCTGCGCCCGCTTCGAGCTGGCCGGCGGATCGATCCGGGCCTGCGCGGTGACCGCCGCCTATCTGGCGGCGGAGACCCGCCGGCCGCTGCGCACGGCCGATCTGGTGACCGCCGTGCAGCGCGAGTACCGCAAGCTCGGACGGCTGGTCCTGGCCGGCGAGTTCGCCCCGTACCCGGTGGGACGGCAGGAGGGCTGACGGCGCTCCGGCCGGGCCGCCATCGCGTGCGGAGCCCTCCGTGCCCCTTCGGGCATCCGTCCCTGCGCCGTTCAGGTGCCCCGTCGGCCGTTCTCGCCGGGACCGCGCGTGGGCGAGGCTGCGGAGCGAACCGGTTTGCCCCCTCGAAGAGGAGCAGGAATGCCGTCGTATCTGTCACCCGGCGTCTACGTGGAGGAGGCGCCGGGCGGACCCCGCCCGATCGAGTCGGTCGGGACCTCCGTCGCCGCCTTCGTGGGGTTCGCCGAGAAGGGGCCCTTCCACACTCCGACGCTGGTGACGAACTGGAGCCAGTTCACCCAGACGTTCGGCGACTTCGTCGACGGGTCGTACCTGGCCCACTCGGTCTACGGCTTCTTCGCCAACGGCGGCGGCATCGCCTACGTCGTCCGGGTCGGCGACCGCGGCGGCCGGGCGGACGGCGGGACGGACGGCAAGGCGGGTGGCGGCGCGGGCGGCACCAGGGGGTCCGGAGGCCGGACCAAGGAGCTTGCCGCCGGGGAACCGGTGGCGCTGGGCTCCTTCCGGGTCGCGGCCCGGCCGGGCTCGGGCACCGACCTCACCGTCGAGGTGACCGACCCGGACGCGGAGGACGCCGCCGACGACCACTTCGCCCTGGTCGTCCGGCAGGGCGGCAAGGAGGCCGAGCGGTTCGACGTCTCGGCCAGGAAGAACGCCAAGAACTACGTGGTCGGCCAGGTGCGGGAGAAGTCCGCCCTGATCGTGGTCACCGAGGGCGGTACGGGCACGGCGGCCCGGCCGCGCAAGCAGAGCGTGTCCGTACCCGCCGCCGCCCCGGAGCCCGGCACCGGCGAGGCGCTGCCGGCCGAGGTCGGGCCGCGGGAGTACATCGGGGACGCCGACGAGCGCACCGGGTTCGGCGGGCTGGAGGCGATCGACGAGATCACCATGCTGGCCGTGCCCGACCTGATGGCCGCCTACCAGTCGGGGCTGATCGACGAGGAGGGCGTCAAGACCGTCCAGCTCGCCATGATCTCCCACTGCGAGCTGATGGGCGACCGGCTGGCCGTGCTCGACCCGCTGCCCGAGATGACGCCGCGCCAGGTACGTCAGTGGCGGCAGGAGGGGGCCGGCTACGACTCCAAGTACGCCGCGCTCTACTACCCCTGGATCAAGGTCTTCGACCCGGCGACCGGCCAGAACCGCTTCATGCCGCCGAGCGGTCACGTACTGGGCGTGTGGTCCAGGAGCGACACCGAGCGCGGGGTGCACAAGGCCCCGGCCAACGAGGTGGTGCGCGGCGCCGTCGAGCTGCAGACCCTCGTCACCAAGGGCGAGCAGGACCTGCTCAACCCGATCGGGGTCAACTGCATCCGGGCGTTCCCCGGGCGCGGCATCCGGATCTGGGGCGCCCGCACCCTGTCCTCCGACCCCGCCTGGAAGTACGTCAACGTCCGGCGGCTCTTCAACTACCTGGAGGAGTCCATCCTGCTGGGCACCCAGTGGGTGGTCTTCGAGCCCAACGACGAGTACCTGTGGAGCACCATCCGCCGCAACATCTCCGCCTTCCTGATGGAGGAGTGGCGCCGCGGGGCGCTCTTCGGCGCCACCGCCGGCGAGGCGTACTACGTCAAGTGCGACTCCGAGACCAACACCCCGCAGACCATCGACTCCGGCCAGGTGATCTGCGAGATCGGGGTCTGCCCCGTGAAACCCGCCGAGTTCGTGATCTTCCGGCTGGCCCAGTTCTCCGACAGCACCAGCCTCGTCAACGAGTGAACCCTCCCCTCTTCCCTCATCTCCCCAGCACTCCCGTCGGCGGCGGGGAAAGGCGGTAACGGCACATGGCACAGGAGACCGGCGACACACTCGCCACACACACGTTCAAGGTCCAGCTCGGCGGTGTCCAGGTGGAGACCGTCCAGGAGATCAGCGGACTGTCCATGGAGCTGGACAGCATCGACGTCGTCCAGATCACCCAGCAGGGCCAGCTGCTGGTCCGCAAGCTCCCCGGCGCCCGCAAGGGCGGCGAGGTCACCATCACCCGGGGCATGGACCAGGCCAGTTCCTTCACCGAGTGGATCAAGAAGACCTTCCAGCAGGGCGACATCAGCGCGGCCCGCGAGCAGCTGAGCATCATCTTCACCGACGCCAAGGGCGGCCAGGACCGGACGATCAACCTCAAGAACGCCTGGGCCAACCGCTGGGAGGGGCCCAGCCTGAAGGCCGGTGACGCCCAGCCGGCCACCGAGCGGGTCACCGTCGTCTTCGAGGACATCGAGTTCAACTGATGCGACGCAGCGCCTCCGGTGCCGCTCCCCCGCCTCCCGGCGGCACCGACTCCGACCCCTTCCGTACCGGACCGGCCGGCCCGCCGCGGGCGGCGGCCGCGGAACCGATCAGAACCGAGTTCGAGTTCGAGCTGCCGCGCGGCTACGTGGACGAGTCGGGCACCGTCCACCGGCACGGCGCGATGCGGCTGGCCACCGCCCGCGACGAGCTGCTGCCCCTGGCCGACCTGCGGGTGAAGGAGAACCCGGCCTATCTGTCGGTGGTGCTGCTCGGTCTGGTGATCACCCGGATCGGGACGGTCACCGACGTGCACGGCGGCGTGGTGGAGAAGTTCTTCGCCTCGGACCTGGCCTTCCTCCAGGACTTCTACCGGCGGATCAACGCCGAGGGCCACACCCGGGCCGCGGTGACCTGCCCGGAGTGCGACTCCTCCTTCGAGGTCGATCTGGCGGGTGGGCGCCTGGGGGAATCGTGACGTACGCGGCCGACCGGCTCTACGAGGAGGCCGCGTACATCGCCTACCACTTCCACTGGCCGCGGGAGCAGATCCTCGATCTGACCCACGCCGAGCGGATCCGCTGGGTCCGCGAGATCGCCCGGATCAACACACGTGTCAACGAGGGGTGAGTGACGGAACGTGGCACTGCGGCACCGTCTGGGTCTCCGGCGCTCCCGGCGCCCGGCGGCCGGCCCGGCTCCCGCCGCGGGTGCGCCGGAGACCACCGGTGCGCCGGGGACCGCCGACGTGCCTTCCCGGCCCCCGGCGGACGGCGGGTGGCGGGCCGTACCGCCACCGCGGCGCACCGCGGCGGAGCAGCCCCTGGTGTCCGACCCGCTCGGTTTCCGCGCCGGGCTCCCCGCCCACCGGTCACCGGTGTTCCGGACCGAACTCGGACACCTCGTCGATCCGCTGGCCCCCTCGGGGCTGGTGCACACCGTCGCCCGGCGGACGGCCGGCACGCCCGTGCGGCGTGCGGCGGACACGGAACTGACGCACCGCCGGGGCGGTACGGCGGAGGCGGAGGTGGAGGCCGGGCAGCGGACGGCGGAGACGGAGGTGGAGGCCGGGCAGGCGTCCGGTCCGGTGCCCGGACCCGGCCGGAGTCCCGCCGCCGGACGGGCGGCGGCTTCCGGCTCCGGGCTTCCGCGGTTCACCGTGAGCCGCGCCCCGGCCCCCGGGCCCGCCGGGCCGTCCCGGCTCCCGCTGACCACGGCCCGCTCGGCGGCACCGCCGGCCCGCCGGCTCGCGGCCCTGCCTCCCCGCCGCGGTGCCGCGGGCGGACCGACGCCCCCCGCCGGGGAGAACACGCGGAGGGGACCGGACCGTTCCCGCCCGGCTCCCGGCCCGGCGGAGACCGGTCCGCCCCGGCCCGCCGGACAACCGTCCGGGCCGGCCACCACCGGGTCCCCGGCGCCGGAGTCCAGGACGGGCCTCGGCGCTCCCCTGCCCGGGCTGCCGCCCTCCGCCGCGCCCCGGCCGGACGGGCGGGCCGACCGGCGGACCGCGCCGCCGCGCGGAGTACCGGGCGGCACGCCGGGCGGTGCCGCCCCGGCTCCGGGCCCGGTGCCCGGCCCGACGGTGGCCAGGCGTCCCTCCGCGCCGGCCGCACCACAGCGGACGGAGCCCCCGGCCCTCCCCCTCTCCCCGGGGCGGGAGGGGCCCGTACGCCCCGGTCTGGGCGAGCCTCTCGGGGAGACGGCGGCCCGGCCCGGCACGTCCCGGCCGACGGGAGCCCGGAGGCGTGCGGAACCGCCCGGCGCCCCCGCACCGCGGGAGACGGCCGAACCGCCCGGTGCCGGTACGCCTCCGGGCTCCCGTCGGCCGGCACCACCGTCTCCGCCTTCCCCGCCCCGGCCGGGTCCGGCCGGGACCGACTCCGTCTCCTCCTCCCCCTCTCCCCCTCCTCCTTCTCCCGCCTCGGAGCCGCCGGCTCCCGCGCCTCCGGGGCAGCCGGAGGGACCGGCCCGGACCGGACGGTCCGGCCCCCCGGCCGTCCAGCGAGCGCCCCGCGACACCCGGAGCACGGGGCCCGTCCGGGACGCCTCCTCCGCCACGCCCCCGCCGGCGGCACCGGACGGGCCCGCCGTCGCGGGGCCGGACGCACCGGGAACGGACGCGGCGGAGCCCGCCGCACGGGTCCGTCCGACCATCGGCGCCGAGGGCCCCGGGCAGCGGACCGGCCACGGGACACCCCAGCGGACCCGGCTCCCGGGCCCCGGCCCGGACGCTCCGGCCCCGGGAGCCGCGGACGAGGCGCTGCCACTGCCCCGGCCGCGCACCGCGGCCGGAGGCGGGAGCGAAGGAGACCGGCCGGGGAGGCCGGCGGCACAGAGCGGCGACGGACGGGGCGGCGACGGACGGGGCGGAAAGCACCCGGTACCGGGCGGCGTGCTGTCGCCCGGAGCGCCCGTACGGGTGCTCCGGCTCCTCGGCGACCGGCCGGTGCGGCCGGTGCTGGGCGCGGACACCGCGCCGGGCCCGGCTCCCGCCGTCCAGCGGGCCGCCCCGGTGGTGGTCCCCCTGCGCCGGGAGCGTCCCGGTGCGGAACGCCCGGACACCGACGTCCCGGGGCCGCCCGCGCGGGGCGGCCGTTCCGGAGACGGCCGGAACACCGCCGCGGCGGAGCCGCCCGGCGCCCTCCCGGTGTCCCCGGCTCCGGTTCCGGCCGGAGCCGGGGACACCGGCCCGTCCACCGCTCCCCCCGGCACCGCGCCGGGCGGCCGGGGTCCGGGGATCCTGCGGCGGGCGCTGCGCCGCACCGGCCCACGCGCCCCCCGCCGTGCCACCGCCGACGGCCCCGCGGCGACCGGCCGGGAGCCGGCCGGCCCCGGGCGGCCCGGCACACCCGCCGCTCCGCCGCAGGCAGCGGTAGCGCCCTCCCCCGCGGCCGGCAGCGCCCCGGCCGGCACCACCGTGCAGCGTCTCGGTACGCCCGCCGTCCCGGTCCGTCCTGCGCCGGCCCCGTCCCCGTCCGTCCCGCACCGCACCGCACCGATCCCGGGCCCGGCGGCACCTCGCACGGCGGGACCGGCCACGGTCCCCCACCCGCCGACGGTCCGGCCACCGACCCCGCCGTCCCCGCCGAACGCCCGTCCGCCGGGCCCGGCTGGCCCGGCTGGCCCGGCTGGCGCCGCACCACCGGCACCGGGCGGGCCCGTCGCACCGGCGACCGGTTCCGGTGGTGCGCCGCCGTCCACGGTCGTCGTGGCCCGGCGGACTCTGACCGGCCCCCCGGCGAGAGCCGTGCCGGGGCCGGGCCCCGGCACGGTCCGGCCCGCCTCCCCCACCACTGCCTCTGCCTCCCCGGCGGCCGGCGGCGCTCCCCGGACAGGCACGAACCGTTCCCCGCGCACGGCCCGGACGGCCGTCCAGCGTGCCGTGCCCGGGTCGCCGGACCGGCCGTCCACCCCCGGGGCCCCGCCGGACGCCGACGCGGCCCCGGACACCGCCGCCGTCGTCCCGGGGGCCGCGGGGCGGGACGGGAACGGCGGCGCCCCGGCGGCGCCGGACGGTGACGCGGTCCTGCGGGCCCTGGACCCCCAGCACATCGACGCGCTGGCCCACCGGCTCGTCGGCCCGCTGGGCAGGCTGTTCCGGGCCGAGCTGCGGCTCGGCCGGGAACGTGCCGGACGGCTGCTGGACGGTGGCCGGTGACCCCCGCGGCCGGCGCCCGTCGGCACACCGGCACCGAGAAGCACCGCACCGGGACGAACGGACCGGCCGCAGGGGCCGGAACGCCCGAGAGGACGGAGAGACCGCACCATGTCCACCACGGATCCGGGCACGAGCGTCCACTTCAGGCTGCAGATCGACGGCATCGACCTCGGTCCGTTCAACACCTGCACGGGGCTCGGCGTCGAGGTCGAGGTGGAGCGGCGGGTGGAGGGGGGCAACAACGACTTCGTCTGGCAGCTCCCGTCCAGGATCACCTACCCGGCCGTCACCCTCACCCGGCCCCTGACCGCCGACTCGGCCAAGGTGATGCGGTTCCTCGCCTCGCTGCCGCAGCAGGTCAACCGCGGCACCGCGCAGATCACGGCGCTGCGGCCCAACCTGAAGGAGACCATCGTCCAGTGGTCCCTGCGGGACGTGGTGGTGGTGGGCTGGACCGGACCCTCCTTCGACCCGTCCCGCTCGGAGGTGGCGACCGAGAGCATCGAGCTGGCCCACCACGGCTTCCTGTGACCCTCCGCCCGGCCGTCCGGCCGGCCCCCGAAGAGACGAGCGGAACCACAAGCGGAAGGAAGCGCGCGATGGCCACTCGGGCACGTGCCAGGCTGACGGCGTACGAGCCACCCAAGAAGCCCGGCAAACCGCCCGGCGGGATGCTGGGGTCCCCGATCTCGTTCCAGTTCAACCCCGAGACCCTCACCCTGAGCAAGGGCGCGCAGTGGATCCGCCACCGGGCCCGGAGCGCCCGGCAGGTGGGCGTACCGGAGTTCACCGGCTCGCTGCCGCGGCGGCTGGGCGTGGAGCTGTTCCTGGACGCCACCGCCACCCACGACACCAGCGTCCAGAAGGCCGTGGAGACCCTGCTGAGCTGGTGCGTGCCCACGGCCCGGAGCATCGCGGCCAAGGCGGCGTCGGCACCGCGGGTGAAGTTCTCCTGGGGGTCGTTCGACAGCGTGTCCTTCTTCGGCTACCTGGAGGAGGTCAACGCCTCCTACTCGCTCTTCGACGCCGACGGCACCCCGCTGCGGGCCACCTGTGCCATCCAGTTGACCGAGGCCGGCGACCCGACGCCCCGCCAGAACCCCACCTCCGGCTCTCCCGGCGCCCACCGCACGCACCGGCTGGTGGCGGGCGACTCGCTGGAGGCCCTCGCCCACGAGGAGTACGGCGACCCGACGGCCTGGCGGGTGATCGCCGAGGCCAACGGGATCGACGACCCGCTGCGGCTGCGCCCCGGCGCGGAACTCCTGGTCCCGTCGGCGGACGAACTCGGGGGCGGGGTGACCGATGGCCACCGGTGAGAACACCAACACCTTCGTCGTCCGGGCACCCGGCCCGCTGCCCCCGCCCTGGGACGAGACGCAGCTCCGGGTGGACGTCGAGGAGAGCAACACCCTGCCGGCCGTGGCGCAGCTGCGCTTCCCCGACCCGCACCGCAAACTCCTGGAGGACACCCGCATCGAGATCGGCAGACCGCTCACGGTCCACGTCAAGCCCGGCGACGGCTCCGGGGAGCTCCCGCTGTTCAACGGCGAGGTGGTGTCGCTGGAGGCCGAGTACGACGCGGGGGTGGGCAGCTTCACCACCGTACGGGCGATGGACCGCTCCCACCGGCTGCAGCGCGGCCGCCGGGTACGGGGCTTCGTCGGCCGGAAGGCCTCCGAGATCGCCCGGGAGGTGGCCGCGGCGGCCGGCGTCCCGGTGGGCCGGATCGACCCGACCGCCACCGCCTATCCGCTGCGGACCCAGGCCAATGTGACCGACTGGGAGTTCCTCGCCGAACTCGCCGGGGAGAACGACCGCGAGATGGGGGTGAAGGACGGGAAGTTCTTCTTCCGCGCTCCGGTGCCCGCCGCCTCGGCCCCCAACCCCTCCGGCGCGGTCGAGGAGAGCCCGGTCGGCATCAAGATGGGCGAGAACGTGCTCTTCGTCCGCTCCGCGGTGACCGCCGTGAACCAGACCGCCCGGGTGGCGGTGCGCGGCTGGGACGTCAAACGGAAGAAGAGCCTGCACGCCCAGCGGAAGGTGACGGCCGGTGACGGACTGCGGATCGGCCTCACCCCTCCGAAGGCCGTCGCGCCGTTCGAGTCCTCCCGGCCCTCCGAGACGCTGCTGACCGACTTCCCGTACCGGACCGACGCCGAGGTGAAGGCGGTGTCCACCGCGGCCGCCGCCGAACTGGCCGACTCCGTGGCCGAACTGGAGGTAGTGGTCCTGGGCAACCCCCGGCTGCGGGTCGGCACGCCGGTCCTCCTGGACCACGCGGGCAAGCCCTTCGACGGCAAGTACACCGTCACCGCGAGCCGGCACACCTACCGGCCGGGCGACGGCTACCAGACCTGGGTCACCGTCAGCGGGCGCCAGGACCGCACCCCGTACGGGCTGGCCTCGGGCGCGTCCGCACCGGCCCGCTCCCCCCGCGTCCCCGGGGTCGCCGTCGGCGTCGTCACCGATGTGAAGGCGCCGCGCGAGCACCGGGACCAGGGCTGGGTGCGTCTGAAGCTGCCCTGGCTGTCGGACGACTCGGGACGGGAGAAGGCGTACGTGACCGACTGGGTGCGTACCGTCCAGCTGGGCGGTACGGGCGGCGGCGGGGTCTTCAGCCCGGAGGTGAACGACGAGGTCCTGGTCGCCTTCGAACAGGGGCTGCTCGACCGGCCCTATGTGATCGGCGGGCTCTACAACGGGGTCGACAAGCCCACTCCGGACTCCCTGGCGCTGGTGGACGGCCGCAGCGGCAAGGTCAACCGGCGGTCCTTCGCCTCCCGCGGCGGCCACCGGGTCGAGCTGCTGGACGCGGTGCCCGGCCCCGCCGGCGTACGGCTGCGCACCCACCGGGACCGGCTCTCGGTCCATCTGGACCAGCAGAACACGGTGATCACCGTGCACAGCGACGGCAAGGTCACCGTCTCCGCGCAGCAGGAGGTCACGGTCACCGGACGGGGCATCACCCTGGACGCCGGGAGCGGTGAGCTGAAGCTGACCGGCCGGTCGGTCTCGGTGAACGCCAGAAGAGGCATGGAACTGAACGGCGGCACCAGTTGTTCGGTGAACGCCAGGATCGTGGAGATCAACTGATGGCCGAGCAGTTCATCGGGGCGGGCTGGGCCTTCCCCCTGCGTACCGGACCCACCGGGGGCATCGCCCTGGTCTCGCGCGACCGGGAGATCGCCGAGTCCGTCCGGCTCATCCTGGCCACCGCGCCGGGCGAACGCCCCATGCGGCCGGAGTTCGGCTGCGGGATCCACGAGTACGTCTTCGCCCCCGCCGACGAGAACACCGCCGGGGCCCTCTCCTACGAGGTGCGCCGGGCCCTGGACCGCTGGGAGCCGCGGATCGAGGTCACCGAGGTCGGCGTCGTCCCCGACGCCCGGCGGCCCGGCACCCTCTACATCGACATCCACTACGTCCACCGCGGCACCAACGACCCGCGCAACCTGGTGTTCCCCTTCTATGTGATCCCCTCGCACGAGTCCGGGGCGGCGGACGGGGCCGACGGCCCCGACGGCCGGGAGGAGGCCCGCTGATGGCCCTGCCCTCCCCCAACCTCGACGACCGCCGCTTCCAGCAGCTCGTCGACGACGCCAAGCGGTTCGTCCAGCAGCGCTGCCCGGAGTGGACCGACCACAATGTCTCCGACCCCGGTGTCACCCTCATCGAGGCGTTCGCCCACATGACGGACCAGCTCCTCTACCGGCTCAACCGGGTGCCGGACAAGAACCACCTGGCCTTCCTCGACCTCCTCGGCATCACGCTCTTCCCGCCGGCCCCCGCCCGGACGGACGTCACGTTCTGGCTCTCCGCCCCGCAGCCCGGGCCGGTGGTGCTCCACGAGGGGACCGAGGTCGCCACGGACCGCACCGAGACCGAGGAGGCGCGGGTCTTCGCCACCACGTCCGACCTCACCGTGGTGCCCTGCGAGTTCACCCACCTCCTCACCGAGGCGGCGGACGGACGGCCCGTGGAGCGGACCGACCTGGTCCTGCACGGGCAGGACGTCACCTGCTTCGCCGAGGCCCCCGCCCCCGGGGACAGCATGCTCGTCGGGCTCTCCGCCGCGGTGCCCGGCTGCGCCGTGGTCCTGCGGCTGGACAGCAGGGTCGAGGGCGTCGGTGTCGACCCGCGCCAGCCCCCGCTGCGCTGGGAGGCCCACGACGGCTCCGAGTGGCGGCCCTGCGAGGTGGACGAGGACACCACCGGCGGGCTCAACCGGCCCGGCGACGTGGTCCTGCACGTGCCCGCGAGCCACGCCCGGACCTCGCTCGCCGGGCGCCGGGCGGGCTGGCTGCGCTGCCGGGTGGTGCCGGCCGAGGAGGGCCAGCCGTTCTACTCCGCCTCGCCCACCGTCCGCGGTGTCGAGGCGTTCACCGTCGGGGGCACCACACAGGCGGTGCACGCCGAGACCGTGGACGGGGAGGTCCTCGGCGACTCCGGGGGCACGCCCGGGCAGCGGTTCACGGTGGGCAGGCCCCCCGTGGTCGCCGACGGCACCCCCTTCGTGGTGGAGGTCTCCGACGGCGCCGGCTGGCAGGAGTGGACCCGGGTCGACTCCTTCGGCGACTCGCTCCCCGGCGACCGCCACATCCGCCTCGACCCGACCACCGGGGAGGTGTCCTTCGGCCCCGCCGTGCGGGAGCCCGACGGCACGCTGCGCCACTACGGCGCGGTGCCGCCCAGGGGAGCGCGGATCCGGGTGCGCCGCTACCGCACCGGCGGCGGACGGTCCGGGAACGTCGCACGCGGGACGCTGAGCGTGCTGCGCACCTCCATCCCGTACGTGTCCCGGGTGGAGAACCGCCAGGCCGCTGCGGGCGGGGTCGACGGCGAGACCGTGGCGGGCGCCAGGCTGCGCGCCCCGCTCCAGCTGCGTGCCCAGGACCGCGCCGTGACGGCCTCCGACTACGAGCTGATCGCCCGCCAGGCCGCCCCGTCGGCCGCCCGGATCCGCTGTGTCCCCGCCGAGGACGCCGCCGAGGCCGGCGGGGTGCGGGTGCTCGTGGTGCCCGAGGTGGTCGCCGACACCGGCGACCGGCTGCGCTTCGAGCAACTCGTGCCGCCCGACGAGATGCTCGCGGGCATCGCCGCCCACCTCGACGCGCGCCGCGCGATCGGCGCCCGGCTGCTGGTCCAGCCGCCCTTCTACCAGGGCGTCACCGTGGTGGCACGGCTCGTCGCCGCTCCCGGTGTCCCGGCGGGCCGGCTGCGGGAACGGGCGCAGGACGCCCTCTACCGCTATCTCAACCCCGTCGTGGGCGGCCCCGACGGCGACGGCTGGCCCTTCGGCCGGCCCGTGCAGACCGGTGAGGCCCACTCGGTGCTGCAGAACGTCCCCGGTGTGGAGCTGGTCGACGACCTCCGGCTCTTCGCCGCGAACCCCCTCACCGGGGAGCGCAGCGACGTGGGCGACCGGATCGACCTGGAACGCCACGCGCTGGTCTTCTCCTACCGGCACCAGATCAGGGTGGAGGAGGGGCGGTGACGGAGGCGGCGGAGACGGCGAGGGATCCCCGTCCGGCACCGGACGAGCACACCTCCCGGCGTCTGGGGACCGAGGGACTGCTCTCGCCGCACCCCTTCGGCGCGCGGCTGCCCGCCCCCTACGCCGAGGACGCCTTCGCGCAGCGGTTCGTCTCGGCCTTCGACGAGGTCATGGCGCCCGTACTGGCCGTACTGGACTGCCTGGAGGCCTACTGGGACCCCCGCCTGGCCCCCGAGGACTTCCTCCGGTGGCTGGCGGGCTGGGTCGCGGCCGACGCGGACGAGAGCCGGCCGCTCGCCGAGCGCCGCCGGGCGGTGGCGGGGGCGGTGGAACTGCACCGGCTGCGCGGTACGGCGCGCGGGCTGGCCGAACAGGTGCGGGAGGCCCTCGGCGTGGAGGTGGAGGTCACCGACAGCGGGGGCGCCGCCTGGTCGGCGGCGCCGGGCGGTGACCTGCCGGGATCCCCGGAGCCCTTCCTCCGGGTGCGGGTGCGGGGCGACGGCCCCGGCGCGCCGTCGATGACACGGCTGACGGCCCTCGTCGACGCCGGCCGTCCCGCCCATGTGCCTTACACGATCGAGTCGGCGGGCCCTGAGGAGCGATGAGGAACGGTGAGAAGCGCTGAGGCCCCGCCCGCGGGGACGGGGCACGGCAGAGGGGACCGGCGCGCGGTGGCAGCGCGCCGCGGGACGGGGAGGACGGCCGGATGACGACCTGCGAGCAGTGCGGCGCGGCGGTGGGCGGCGGTGACTCCTTCTGCGGCGAGTGCGGGGCCTTCCTGGACTGGAGCGGTTCCCGTCCCGCCGCCGCGGCGGAGGCGGAGCCGGAGCCGGCTCCCGGCCCGGTGGCGCGTCCGGACGGCGGCACGAGCGGCGGTGCCGACGGCGCACCGGACACCTCACCGCCTCCCTTGCCGGATCCGCGGACGGAACCGCCCCGGCCCGGGAAGGCCCCGTCACCGCCTCCCGCCGCCGGTCCTCCGGACGGTTCCGCGGTCCCGGGGGCCGGTCCCGCACCCGCGCCCGCCTCCGCCGGAGCACCGGCGACACGCTCCTCCCCCGAGGCCGGTCCCGCACCGGAAGGGGAGCCCACCGCCGAGAGCGGGGCGGCTTCGGAGACGGGGCCGGAGACGGGGCCGGAGACAGGGCCTCCCGCCGTACCGGAGGAGCCTTCCGGAGCGGAGCCGGAAGGAGGACCGGAGGAGGGCGCACGGGCTTCACAGACCCCGAAGAACCCGGAAGGCACGGAAGGTCCGGGGGCCCCGGGGGGAACGCCGGGAGACGCCGGCGAGGACCGGAGCTCCGCTCCCGGGGAGACCGGTGACGACGCCGGGGAGGCCGTCCCCGGCGCGGACGCCGCCCGGGCCGCCGCTCTGCTCGCGCCCGCACCGGCCGGCACCCCGCGCCCGCGGTCCCGGTCCGGCGAACGGCCGCGGCGGGACCCCGCGGCCCCGTCCGGGCCGCCGGAGGCCCGTCCGGTGGCGGTCCGCCCGGGCCGGGAGGCGGTCCGGCGCCCCCGGGTGCGGGAGGTCGTCGACGACCATGTCGCCGCGGCGGACGACGTGTCGTGCCGGGAGTGCGGTACCGCGAACCCGGCCGGACGCTCGTTCTGCCGCCGCTGCGGCACCCCGCTGGACAGCCCGTCCGCCCTGGCCGAACCGCCCTG
This sequence comes from Streptomyces carminius, assembly GCF_002794255.1. Taxonomy (GTDB): domain Bacteria; phylum Actinomycetota; class Actinomycetes; order Streptomycetales; family Streptomycetaceae; genus Streptomyces; species Streptomyces carminius. The sequence continues at coordinate 144,201 of NZ_PGGW01000008.1, read as the reverse complement.
GTGGAAGCGGCTGCTGCGGCGCCGCGGGGCCCGCAGGCGCGGTCCGGCCGGACGGCTGCGGCGACCGCTCACCTGGCTGGTCCTGCTGCTCGCGCTGGCCGCCCTCGGGTGGGCCGCCACCGTCTACGGCCCCTCGGCCGTGAACGCGGTGCGGGACCGGTTCAGCAAACCGTCTTCCGTGCGCCCGGAGTCGGTACGGGCGTCCAGTTCCGCCGCGGGCCATCCGGCGGAACTCGCGGTGGACGGCGCCTGGAACCGCTACTGGGCCCCGGCCGCGGGCCGGGCACCGGACGGCCAGTGGCTGGAGGCGTCCTTCGCCGCCCCCTTCCGGCTGACCGACCTCCTCTTCCACTCCGGCAGTTCGGACCGGGCCGACGAGTACCTCCGGCAGGCGCGTCCGGCCTCGCTGACCGTCACCGCCTGGGACGAGGGCGGCAGGAAGGTCGGCGAACGCACCGTGGCCTTGGAGGACCGGCCCGGCGAGCAGACCGTCCGGCTGACCGTGAGCGACGTGTCCCGGCTGCGGCTGACGATCCGGACCGTCCACGGGCAGCGTCCGTCCCGCCTGGTGGCCCTGGGAGAGGTGGAGTTCTTCAAACGCTTCTGATCCGCGGCCGGGGAACCGGTCCGGCTCCCGCCGTCCGCTCCGCGGTCCGAACTCTGCTACCTGTTCTGCCTCGCTTCCGGACGGGTCCGGATGGTCTGCTTGGATGCGGCTGCGGCGTGACGGCCTTCACGGTCCCCGCGGCCCGTCGGTACGGGGGGTGGGTCAGGGCCGGGCGAGTCGCGCTCGGAGGGGAGCGGCGCTGTGTACGGATCTTCCAGTAACGCCGAGCCGATGAGGATTCCCGAGGGGGGAACCGGCTTACAGGACGCCGAGGGCCTGTCGTCCTGCACGGCGGGTACGCCACGGCCGCACCCGGCGGGGGCACGGACTCCGTCACCGGCCGGCCGGGCGGCCGGGGCCGAGGTGGAGATCCGCTGCTTCGGCGGCCTGCGCGTCACCGTCCGGGGAGTGCTGGTGGACTGCGGTGCGGTCCGGCCGAAGGCCCGCAGTCTGCTGCGGCTGCTGGCGCTGCGGGCCGGCGAGTCCGTGCACCGCGACACACTGCTCGCCGCGCTGTGGCCGGACCTCTACCACGAGGCCGGGGTGCGCAACCTCCAGGTCACCGTCTCCCGGCTGCGGTCGCTGCTGGACGCGGGGGCGGCACGGGGGGCGGACACCCTGCTGCCGCGCAACGAGCACTCCTACGGTCTGGCCGTGGGGCGTGAGTTCGTCTCCGACGTCCGCGAGTTCGACCGGCTGGCCGACTGTCTGCGGGCCTCGGACGAGGGGCTGGTGGAGGAGCGGATCGCCGGCCTGCGGGCCGCGCTGCGCTGGTACGGCGGTGAACTGCTGCCCGAGGAGGGCGCCTCGGAGTGGGTGGCGTGGGAACGCCGGCGGCTGCGCGAGCAGGCCGCCCGGCTGTGGGCGGCGCTCGCGGAGTACGAGCTGCGGCGGGCCCGGGTGTGCGCCTCGGCGACGGCCGCCGAGCGGGCCCTCGCCCTCGACCCGTACCTGGACGCGGCGTGGCGGACCCTGGTCGCGGCCCGGGAACGGGTCGGCGACGCCGCCGCCGCGGAGCACACCCGCCGCGCCTACGGCCGTACGCTGCGCTCGCTCGGGGTGGAGAGCGGACCGGGCGCCGCGGGTCGCTGAGGAGTCTCCGGCCCACCCCACGGAACGGCCCACCCCCCGGCCGACCCGCCGAGCACGGCGGTGATGCTCCACCGGGGATGCCGTACGAGCCATGCCGCGGCCGTCCGCAGGGCCAGCGGCACCCCGGCGCAGCGGTCGAGCACGGCGGCCACCGCCTCCGGTTCCGCGGCCACCCGCTCCGGGCCCACCAGCCGGGCGAGCAGGGCCTCGGCCGCCGGCCCGGCGAGGGGGCCCAGCCGCAGTTCCTCGGCGCCGCGGAGCCGCCCGCCGTACCGGTGCCTGCCGGTCAGCAGGACCGCGCCGGCCGGCGTCCGGGGCAGCAGCGGCCGGACGCCGGCCGCGTCCGGGGCGTCGTCCAGGACCACCAGCAGGCGCCGGCCGTCCGTGATCCGGTGGTAGAGCGCGGCCCGGGGCTCCTCGCCCCACGGGACGGCCCCGGCCGGAACGCCCAGGCCGCGCAGGAGCCTGGCCAGCAGTCTGGCGGTGTCCGGCGGACCGCCGCGGCTGGCCCGCAGGTCCAGGTACAGCTGCCCGTCGGGGAAGGTCTCCCGCAGCCGGTGGGCGGTGTGCAGGGCCAGTGCGGTCTTGCCCGCTCCCGCCCCGCCCGTCACCGCCAGGACGGCCGTCCCCGTTCCCGGCGGGCGGTGCGGGGCGTCCCGGAGCGCCCGGTGGAGCGCGGTGGTCTCGGCCGCCCGTCCGGTGAAGTCCGCCGGCGCCGGAGGGAGTTGGGCCGGGACCGGGTGCGCGGGTGTCCCCGTCCCGTCGCAGGCCCCGTCGCCCGGCGCACCGCCGGTGTCCCGCCCCGGGCCGTTCCGGCCACGCGTCCGGTCCCGGCGTGCCTCGGCGACCGCGCCGAGGAAGCGCTCCCGGTTCCCGCCCGTCAGTGACAGCGCCCCGACCAGGGATTCCACGGACCGCCGCTGCGGTACGCGGACCCGGCCCGCCTCCAGGTCGCGGACCGCCCGGACGCTCATGCCCGCCGCCGCGGCCAGTGCCTCCTGGGTCAGTCCCGCCCCGGCCCGGTGGGCGGCGAGCAGCGCCGCCAGCGGACTTCGCCGGCCGGCCGTCCCCGCCACTGCCGTACCGTCGGCCGCATCGGCGGATTTTCCGGGTAACCGTAGGTGTGCACTTGGGGGTTGCACGGAAATCATTCTACGAGTTCCCGGAAGGGCAGCGAAACGGCACCTTCGAATTCCCGGGAACCTGCCCGGTTCCTCTCGACATCCTGGCGGTCATGACAGTCCGACACCCCCCACCTCCCGCGGGTCTCGGCCCGCTGCTGCGCGGCGCGCGTACGGCGGCGGGCCTCACCCAGCGCGAGCTGGCGGCCTCCTCCGGCATCAGCACCCGCTCGGTCAGCGAGCTGGAGAGCGGCCGCAACCGCGGCCCCCAGCAGTCCACCGTCGAGGCGCTCGCGGACGCGCTCGGTGTCTCCCCGCGGCTCCGCGCGGAGCTGCACCGCACCGCCACCGCGGGCCGGGGAGGGCGGGGGCGCTCCGGGCCGCCCCCGCCCTCCCCGGCGCCGGGGAGGGCGCCTTCCGCCTTCCCCGCTCCGCCCGCGGACTTCACCGGACGCGGACCGGAGCTGGCCGCCCTGCGCCCGCTGGCCGCGGCGGCGGCCGGCGGTACGGGGGCCACCGCCGGTATCGCCCTCGTCACCGGGCAGCCGGGGCTGGGGAAGACCGCGCTGGCGCTCCGGCTCGCGCAGGAGTGCGCCGACCACTTCCCCGACGGCCGGTTCCACCTCTCCCTGGGCGGTTCCGGCACACGGCCGCTGCGCCCCGGAGCCGCCCTCGCCCGGCTGCTGTCGGCCCTGGGCGTCCCCGCCGCCCGGATCCCGTCCGACACCGAGGAGCGCGGTGATCTCTACCGGTCGGTGACGCACGGCCGCGGCATGCTGCTGCTCCTGGACGACGCGGCCGACGAGGAGCAGGTCAGGCCGTTGCTTCCGGGCGGCCCGCGCTGTCTGGTCCTGGTCACCGGCCGGCGGGCCCTGGCCGGTCTGGAGAGCTCCGCGCGGCTCCGGCCGGGCGTCCTGTCCACGGCGGAGGCCGTACGGCTGCTGGACCGGGTGGCCGGCGGCGGCACGGTCGCCGCCGAGCCCGGAGCGGCCGAGGAGCTCGCCCGGCTCTGCGGCCGCCTGCCGCCGGCGCTGCGGGCCGCCGGGAACCGTCTCGCGGTCCTCGCCGGCCGACCCGGCCCGGCGGCACCCGTACGGCAGCTTGTCGGCCTGCTGCGTCCCGAGGAGCTGCGGCTCGGCCGCCTCGGGCCCGGGGGGCGGCGCCTCCGTGCCTCCTACACCTCCTCCTACCGGCAACTGGCGCCCGGAACACGCCGGCTGTTCCGTCTGCTGGCCCTCGTGCCGGGACCGGACTTCGGTCCCGAGCTCGCCGCCTCGCTGGCCACGCTGCCGCCCCCCGCCGCCGGAGCGGCACTGGAGGAACTGGCCGACGCCGGGCTGCTGGAGCCCGCCGCGGCCGCCTTCCGGTACCGGTTTCCCGAGTTGCTGCGGCTCTTCGCGGCCGGGGAGCTGCGCACGGCGGCCGGCCCGGCCGCCCGGGCGGCGGCCGAGAGCCGTATGGCGGACGCGCTGCTGCACCGTGCCGCCGCCGCGCTCCGGGCCGCCGGGGGAACGGCCGAGGCGGGGGGAGAGAGCGCGTACTTCCCCGGCGGCCGGACCAAGGCACTGGGCTGGCTGGACGCGGAACTCCCCAACTGGACGGCGGCCGTCCGGTGGGCCGCCGGTCTGGAGGCGCGGTGCGGGGCCGCGGACGTCGCCGAGGCGATGCACCGGGTCTTCGCCTCCCTCGGCCATGATCCGTGGCGGCGGGAGATTCCCGCGCCCGGCACGCGCACCGACCCGGCGGGGCGGCGCACCCGGCCGGACGGGTCCTCCCCGGCGGTCCCGGCGGCGTGTGCGGTCCCGGGCCGGACCGGCCGCACGGCGGAGTGACGGCGGGCGGACCGCGGGCGGAGCCCCCCTCCCGCGCACCGGCCTCCGTCCGGTGTGTTCCCCGGCGTCCTCAGGAGTCCGGGCGGCCGTCGCGCCATCCGTCGCTGTACAGGAACCCCTGGACGGCACGCCTCCGCCGGGCCTGCTCACGCACCTGGGCGGCGTACCGCTCCTCGTCGACGGCGGGGACACCCGCCTCGCGCAGTGCCGACAGGGCGGGGGCGGGACGTTCCTCCTCCGCCCGGGAGAAGAACCGGCCCTGCAGGTTGTCCAGCACCTGTCCGAGGGCGGCCCACAGCGGGCCGGTGGCCGCCGGGTCGGGCCGGGCCCGCGGGTCCGTGCCGCTCCGCAGCAGCAGGAGGGCGTCGTCGAGGTCGGCCACGGCACAGGCGGGTGCCTTGCCGCGGACGTTCGAGTGGAAGTAGTGGACGATCGGGAAGGCCAGATGCTGCTCCCCCATCCGCAGCAGGGGTTCGGTCAGGGAGACCAGATGCTGGTTGAACATGGAGCTGAATCCGTCCCCGGTCCAGCCCCCGGCGACGATGCGCCCGGCGTCCGGGCCCAGGGCGTGGACCTGCGCGGCCACGGAGCGCTTGTGGACCACCGCCTGGATCACCTGCACCAGATAGGTGAGGGACAGGGTGACCAGGAACAGCCCCGACAGCGCCGCGACGGCGGTGGCCACTTGGGCCCGGGCCGTGCCGGGGACGTAGTCGCCGGTGCCCAGCGTGAAGACCGTGTAGCCGGTGAAGTACACCCGCGACCAGCCGTCGGCGGGGGCGGAGGTCAGGGAGCCGACGACGGCCCGCTCGTGGGAGGCGAAGAACAACAGCCACCCGGCCCACAGCAGCAGCGTCCAGGTGAGGAAGGTGATCAGGAGGGTGACCGTTCCGCTCCACTGCAGCAGCCCGCCGCCCGGCTTCCTGGTGTGGGCGGCCAGGAACAGCCGCCACACCCCACGGGTCACCCATCCGGTGACCGGGCCGGTCACCCTGACCATGGACAGGGCCGTGATCGAGGCGTCGGCGAGCGCGAGGAGGAGCAGGAGGCAGCCCAGGAGTGCGAGTGGCACGTTCATCCGGCGGCCTCCGTCCGCTCCCCGCCGCGTTCGCCCGCCCTGCGGTAGAGGGCCAGGCCGGGGGCCGTGGTGGCGCCGTGCACGACGGTGCTGGCGGCGACGACCAGCGTGCCGGCGGCCAGGACCGTGGGGTCGGCGCCGAGCCGGTGGGCCTCCATGGTCAGGTAGAACAGGGCCGAGACGCCGATGGGACCGAACCAGCCCAGGAAGACGGCGTCCCGCCACCCCAGGGACAGGGGGCGCCTGAGGGCGAGCAGGACCGGCAGACGGCGCAGCAGGAGTACCCCGACGACCAGCAGAAGGCCGCGCCAGCCCAGCTCTCCCCACTCGCTCCAGGGGATCATGGCCCCGAACACCACGAACAGCGGCAGCACCAGGAAGCGGTTGACCGCCTCGTCGTTCTTGTTCTCGTCGGCGCGCTCGCTCACCGAGCTCGTCGCGTTGAAGGCCAGGCCGGAGACGAAGACGGCCAGGATGCCGTCCAGGCGGAGCAGCCCGGCCACGCCCAGGACGGAGAGGGCCAGCAGCAGGGTGTACACCAGCAGCGGGCCCGCCTCGACGTCCCTCCTGGCCTCGGCGGCACGCAGCACCCTGCCGCCCAGCGCCCCCGCCACCGCTCCGAGGGCGACCGCGCCCAGGACCTGCCACAGGGACTCCAGCAGCGCGTCGGTTCCCGACAGCGTCCCGGCGATCGCCACCGCGGCCACCACCAGGGGAAGGGCGAGGCCGTCGTTGGCCCCCGATTCCAGGGAGAGCAGCTGCCGGGTGCGGGCGGCGACGCTCTTCTCCGCCGGGTCGCCGGTGACCACGCTGGAGGCGAGCACCGGGTCGGTCGGGCACAGGGCCGCACCCAGCAGCGCGGCGGCGCCGAGGCCGACGCCGAGGACGGCGGCCGACAGCGCCGTGGTGAGCAGTGCCATCCCGAGCATGGCCACGACCAGCAGGACGGACACCGGCTTCACCAGGGCCCGTACGTCATGGATCGGATAGCGCAGGGCCACGGCCATCACCGAGACCGCCAGCAGCAGCCGGGAGAACTCGTGCAGTTCCTTGTGCGCGTCCAGCACGGTGGGCAGGTCGATGACACCCAGTACCCCGGGGCCGAAGAGGATTCCCGTCAGCAGGGCCAGCAGCGGTCCGCTCAGCGGCGCGCTCTGGATACGGCGGAAGAGAACGGCCACCCCGAGGGCGAGGAGGCCGGCGACGGTCAGCAGCACATCCAGCATGTGCATGCGGCTGCCCGACGGTGAGTGCGGCATGCCCCGCTGTCACCGGCGCACACCGACAGCGGATTCCGGTGGCACGCGCACGCCCGCGGCGCGGTACCGGGCACTCCCGCCGCGGGACTGTTCGTTCCGGCAGCGGGTAGGGGCGGCGGTGTGCCCGAGCTGCCCTCCCGCCCCCGCGACGAACGCGAGCGCTTCGCCCAGGAACTGCTGGACCGCGCCACTCCGGTGATGAGTGTGCTGGGGGTGCTGTTCCTGCTGGTCGTCCTCGGGGAGCGGCTGGCCCGTCCGGACGGCGCGCTGAGTACGGCGCTGACCGTGGCCGGCTGGCTGCTGTGGACGGTGTTCGCCGCCGAGTTCCTCGTCCGGGTGGCCGTCGCCCCCGACACCGGGGCCTTTCTGCGCCGCAACTGGTGGCAGCTCTTCTTCCTGCTTCTGCCCTTCCTGCGGGTGCTGCGGCTGGCCCGCTCGGTGCGGATGCTGCGCACCGGCCGGGTGCTGTCCTCGGTGGTGCGCTCCTCCCGCTCCGCGCGCCGGGTGCTCGGCGACCGGATCGGCTGGCTGGCGGCCGTCTCCGCGCTCACCGTACTGGGCAGCGCCGAGCTGCTGTACGAGTTCGGTGTCTACCCCTCCCTGGGGGAGGCTCTGCACGCGACCGCGCTGGCCGCGGTCACCGGGGAGCCCCTCGGCCGCCCCGACGCCTTCGCCAGAGTGCTGGAGATCGTGCTGGCGGTCTACTCCGTCGCCGTCTTCGCCACTCTCGCGGGCAGTCTGGGGGCCTACTTCCTCGAGTCGCGCGGCGCGGGGCGGCCGCCGGAGGGCGACCGGCCGGGCGGGGCGTGACGGTCTCGTGCCGCGCCGCCCGGCCGGTCACCTCACCTGTCCGGTCACCTCACCTGTCCGGTCACCTCACCTGTCCGGTTCCGCGCCCGCCGGGTTGCGGACCTCCCGCAGAGAGCTGCCCGACCCCTTCTGGGACCGGGGAAGCACACTGAACTTGCCGTCGGTCTCCAGGACCACCGCGGCGACGTCCTCGATCGCGCCGACTCCCTGGGAGCGGATCGCCTGGTGCACCTCGCTCGCCGTGACCCGCTGCCGGGCCATCGCCCCGGTGAGCAGGCGCCCGTCGCTCAGCAGCAGTGTCGGCTCGGCCTTGATCAGCCGGTGGAAGCGGCGGGAGCGCACCGCCGCCCACGCGCTGACGAACTGCAGGGCCACCAGGAGTGCCAGGGCGAGCACTCCCTCGGCCAGGGAGACGGTCCGGTTCAGGAGGATGGTGGCCAGCGTCGAGCCCAGGGCCACGGTGACCACCAGGTCGAAGGCGTTCATCTTCGCCAGCGTGCGCTTGCCCGACAGCCGCACCACCACGATCAGGGCGACGTAGGCGCAGGTGGTCATGACGGCCACCCGCAGCAGTTCGTACCAGGAGTCGAAGAACATTGCCCACGGCTACCCGCGGGAGCGCGTCCGCAGACCGTTCCTCCCCCGTCCTCCCCCGTCCGCTCCCGCGCCGGCGCCGGACCGGCCCCCTTCCGGACTCCCAGCGCCGTTCCGCACCGTCCGCGGCGGGGCGGCGTCTGCCCCGGCGGCCGGCGGGTAGAGGTCGGACGTGAGACGGAAGAACCCGGCACCCCCGTACAGATGCCGGCACCCGGCCGGCACCGCCCCCGTCCGAGCCGGTCACGCACGCCGGCGCCCGTACATAGACTGATCCCCTTCGCGCTGCCCCGTGACCTCGCGGAACGCAGCGCGCCAGCCGACCCGGTACAGACGGGAGCCGCCCCGTGTTCTACTACGTGCTCAAGTACGTCCTGCTGGGACCGCTGTTGCGGCTGCTGTTCAGGCCCCGGATCGAGGGGCTGGAGCACGTTCCGGACGAAGGTGCGGCGATCGTCGCCGGAAACCATCTGTCCTTCTCCGACCATTTCCTGATGCCCGCGATCCTCAGGCGGCGCATCACCTTCCTGGCCAAGGCCGAGTACTTCACCGGTCCGGGCGTGAAGGGCAGACTCACCGCGGCGTTCTTCCGCAGCGTGGGGCAGATCCCGGTGGACCGGTCGGGCAGGGGTGCGGGCCGGGCGGCCATCGAGGAGGGGCTGAAGGTCCTGGACCGGGACGAGCTGCTCGGCATCTACCCCGAGGGCACCCGGTCCCACGACGGACGGCTGTACCGGGGCCGCACCGGGGTCGCCGTCATGGCGCTGCGGTCGAAGGCGCCGGTGGTGCCGTGCGCCATGGTGGGGACGTTCGAGCTCCAGCCGCCGGGCCGGAAGCTTCCCAGGATCGGGCGGGTGACCATCCGCTTCGGCGAACCGCTGGACTTCTCGCGCTTCGCCGGGATGCACGAAGACCGCACGGTGCTGCGCGCGGTCACCGACGAGATCATGTACGCGATCATGAACCTGTCCGGCCAGGAGTACGTGGACCTGTACGCGCCCGACGCCAAGGCCCGCAAGAAGGGCGACGGCTCCGGCCCGTCCTCCGCAAGCGCCGCGCCGTGAGCACCGCCCCGTAGAGCCCGGCACCGCTCCGCGGCGCGCCTCCCACCGGTCCCCCGGGACCGCCTCGCGCCCGGCGCCCGCCCCGAGCGTCGGCGCCCTACGCCCCGCGGCCCGGGCGTCGTTCCCCGGAGGCGGGATCCGGGTGGTGCGCCGCGATACCGAAGCGACCGCGTTCGCCGGGAGCGGACGGCACCTCCCGCACGGTGGAGACCGTGCTGATCACCCCGTCCTGCCCTGCCTCGCCCAGCTGGTCCAGTCGTTCCAGGTCAGCGGCGGTCACCAGGGCCACCAGTGGTTTCCCGTGCCGCGTCACCACCACCCGTTCACCTCCGTACACCACACGGTTGATCAGGTCGGCGAGTTCGGCGCGGGCTTGCGTCACCGGAATTTCGTAGGCCATGCTCCCAGCATAACCAGACGTACGTTCTGCAATTTATGTACGTTTCTCCTGCCGACCGCGCCCTCCCGGTCGATGAAGGGACCACACCGTGCACCGGACGAACCGACCCGCCGCCCGCCGTGTCCTGCCCGAGTTCACCGAGTCCGCCGGCTACGGCTCCCGGGCCCTGGACCCGTACTCCAGGCTCTTCGAGGAGCGCATCGTCCTCCTCGGGACCCCGATCGACGACGCCGTGGCCAACGACGTCATGGCCCAGCTCCTCCACCTGGAGCACTCCGCGCCCGGACGGGACATCTCGCTCTACATCAACTCTCCCGGCGGCTCCTTCACCGCGATGACGGCGATCCACGACACGATGCGGTTCATCGGCTGCGACATCGAGACCGTCTGCCTGGGACAGGCCTCCTCCGCCGCGGCCGTCCTGCTCGCCGCGGGCACCCCCGGCAAGCGGCTGGCCCTGCCCGGCGCGCGGGTGATGATCCACCAGCCTTCCCTGGCCGAACCCGTCCGGGGGCAGGTCAGGGACCTGGAGATCCAGTCCCAGGAGATGCTGCGCACCCGCCGGAAACTGGAGGAACTGCTGGCCGAGCACACCGGGCAGCCCCTGGAACGCGTCCGGCGGGACATCGAGCGGGACCTGTTCCTCGACGCCGGGGCCGCGGTGGCCTACGGACTCGTGGACCGGCTCACGGCCGACCGCAAGGCGTCCCGCGCGGCACGCGCGGCCGGCTGAGAGAGGGGCCGTACCCGGTGCTGCCGCCCGAGTTGCCGCCGCTGCCCGCCCTGACCCGGGCGGAGGGCGAGGTGATCGACCGCTATCTGGAGATCGTCGACCTGCTGGGCCGGATCAATCCCGCCCGGGGACGCGACACCTACGGGGCCCTGCGCGCCGCCCAGGCCCTGGCCGGCCGGGCGGCGGCACTGCGGGACGCCCTGGCCGTGATGCACGGGCGCGGGGAGTCCGAGCTGCACGCCGCCACCCTGGCACGGGCGCTGCGCGTACTGGACGGCCCGCGGCGCACCTCCCTGGTGGCGCTCCCGCCGGAACCGGAAGGCCGGCCGGACTGACCGGGCTCACCGATCCCGCCACCGGTACCGGTGAGCGGGTCCCGGGTGCGGCGACGAGTGAAGGCCGCCGTACGCGGAACCCGGATCCGTATGGACGAGCGCCGCGAGACACCCCTGGAACGCGATGACCGAAACTTCGTCGAACTGCTGCAGGAACTGCGGGTCATCCAGGTGGGGGTCCAGATCCTCTTCGCCTTCCTCCTCACCCTCGCCTTCACCCAGCGCTTCACCGAACTGGACGCGGTGCAGCGCGGCACCTACCTCACCACGCTGCTGCTCGCCGTCGCCTCCTCGATCCTCTTCACGGCCCCGGCGGCGCTGCACCGGGTGCTGTTCCGGCGCGGGGCGAAACGGCTGATCGTCGAGGTCTCCTCACGGCTGGCCGGGGCCGGGCTCGTGGTGCTCGCCCTCGCCCTGACCGGGGCGGTGCTGCTGGTCGTGGACGTGGTGCTGGGGCGCACCGCCGGGATCGCGGTGGCGGCGGGCGTCCTCGCCTTCTGCGGCGCGGTGTGGGCCCTGCTGCCCTTCGGGCTGCGCCGCAGGGTGCCCGGAGCCGGTGCCTCCGGGGCGGGCCGGCCCCCGGACCGGACCGCGGGCCGGCCCTGACCGCTCCCCGGGCGGCACGGTCCCGGCCCGCCCCGGAGGCACCGGCCCGGAGAACGCCCCGTCAGACGGCGGGCGCGGTACGGGCGACGGTGGCGGCCGCCGCGTCGAGCTCGGTGACGGACAGATCGGCGCGGGCGGTCAGCCGCAGCCGGGAGACCCCGTCGGGCACCGACGGAGGCCGGAAGCAGCCCACGGCCAGTCCGGCGGCACGGCAGTCGGCGGCCCAGCGGACGGCGGCCTCCGGGGAGGGGGCGCGCACCGAGACCACGGCGGCGTCCGGGCGGGTGGCCTCCAGACCGGCGGCCGTCAGCCGCCCGTACAGCCGCCCGGCCGCCTCGCGGACCCGTGCGGCCCGGCCGGGCTCGGCCCGCAGCAGCCGCAGCGCGGCGAGGGCGGCCCCGGCCGCCGCCGGGGCGAGGCCGGTGTCGAAGACGAAGCTGCGGGCGGTGTTGACCAGGTGGTCGATCACCCCGGCCGGCCCGAGGACGGCACCGCCCTGGCTGCCCAGGGACTTGGAGAGGGTGACGGTGGCCACCACGTCCGGCGCCCCGGACAGTCCCGCGGCGTACGGGGCGCCCCGGCCACCGTCACCGAGGACGCCGAGCCCGTGCGCGTCGTCCACCAGCAGCGCGGCACCGTGGGCGCGGCAGACGGCGGCCAGGCCGGGCAGCGGCGCGGCGTCGCCGTCGACGGAGAAGACGGCGTCGGTGACGGCCAGGGCTCGCCCGTCGAAACCGTCGAGCGCCCTGCCGACGGCGCCGGGGTCGGCGTGCGGGACGACCGCGGTCCGGGCGCGCGCCAGGCGGCAGCCGTCGATCAGCGAGGCGTGGTTGGCGGCGTCCGAGACCACCAGCGCGTCCCGGCCGGTCAGGGCGGTGACGGCGGCGAGATTGGCGGTGTAGCCGGAGGAGAACACCAGGGCGGCCTCGAAGCCGCAGAAGTCGGCGAGCTCCGCCTCCAGCTCGGCGTGCAGTTCGGTGCTGCCGGTGACCAGCCGGGAGCCGGTGGCGCCCGTGCCCCAGCGGTGTACGGCCTCCCGGGCGGCGGCGACCGTGACGGGGTGGCGGGCCAGTCCCAGGTAGTCGTTGCCCGCCAGGTCGAGCAGCGGGGAGTCGGCGGGGCGGGGGCGCAGGGTGCGCACCAGTCCCGCGCGGCTGCGCCGTTCACGCTGCTCCTCGATCCAGCCGAACGGATCCGGGCTGCGGTCTGGCTCCTGCGGCATCTGGCCGTCCCTCGTCTTCCGTCGGGTGGCGTCTTCTGTCGGGTGGCGTCTGTTCCCCGGCCCTGCCGGTGCTCCGGCCGGTGAGGCCCGACGGTAACCGTGGACGGGCCCGCGGCGGGTGCGGTGCCGTACAGACCTCCGTCCGCCCGGTTGTGGGGGTGCGTTCTTGGCCCTGGCCGGTGCCATGGGACAGGATCAGCACCATGGACCTGCTGAACGCGCTGGTGGACAAGGGGCTGCGGCGCGAGCCGCCCACACGTGACGAGGCGCTGGCCGTACTGGCCACGTCCGACGACGAACTTCTGGACGTGGTGGCTGCGGCCGGACGGGTGCGGCGGCACTGGTTCGGCCGGCGGGTGAAGCTCAACTACCTGGTCAACCTGAAGTCGGGGCTGTGCCCCGAGGACTGCTCGTACTGCTCGCAGCGGCTGGGGTCGAAGGCCGGCATCCTGAAGTACACCTGGCTGAAGCCGGAGGAGGCCGCCGCGGCGGCCTCCGCGGGTGTGGCCGGCGGCGCCAAGCGGGTGTGCCTGGTGGCCAGTGGCCGCGGGCCCACCGACCGGGACGTGGACCGGGTCTCGAAGACCATCGACGCCATCCGGGAACAGAACGAGGACGTGGAGGTGTGCGCCTGTCTCGGACTGCTCTCCGACGGCCAGGCCGAGCGGCTGCGCGAGGCGGGCGCGGACGCCTACAACCACAACCTCAACACCTCCGAGGCGACCTACGGCCGGATCACCACCACGCACACCTACGCCGACCGGGTGGAGACGGTGCGACAGGCGCGGGCCGCCGGCCTGTCGGCCTGCTCGGGGCTGATCGCGGGCATGGGCGAGTCCGACGAGGACCTGGTGGACGTGGTCTTCGCGCTGCGCGAGCTGGACCCGGACTCGGTACCGGTGAACTTCCTCATCCCCTTCGAGGGGACCCCGCTGGCGAAGGAGTGGAACCTCACCCCGCAGCGCTGCCTGCGCATCCTGGCGATGGTCCGCTTCGTCTGCCCCGACGCGGAGGTGCGGCTGGCCGCCGGGCGCGAGGTGCATCTGCGGTCGCTGCAGCCGCTGGCCCTGCACCTGGCCAACTCGGTCTTCCTGGGCGACTACCTCACCAGTGAGGGCCAGGCGGGCCGGGCCGATCTGGAGATGATCGCCGACGCCGGTTTCGAGGTGGAGGGCGCCGGGGAGCGGACTCTGCCGGAGCACCGGGCCGGCGCGCTCGCCGCCCCCGGCGGCGGCAGCGGGCCGTGCGGCGGCGCGGACGGATCCGACTGCGCGGGCGGTACGGACACCTGCGGGCAGGCCGGTGGCGGCGTCCCGCCCTCCGCGGCCCGGACCGACCTGGTGGCCGTACGGCGGCGGGGCGCGGGTACGGAGCTGCCGCCCAATGCCTGACGCGCCGCTCCCGCACGGGGAGCTGCTCGACCTCGACCGCCGCCACGTCTGGCACCCCTACGGCCCGATGCCGGGCCGTACCGAACCGCTGGTGGTCTCCGCCGCCTCCGGGGTCCGGCTGCGGCTGGCCCGGCCCGCCTGGGGCCGCGAGGAGCTGGTCGACGGGATGTCGTCGTGGTGGTCGGCCATCCACGGCTACAACCACCCGGTGCTCAACGAGGCGGCCCACGCCCAGCTGGAGCGGATGAGCCATGTGATGTTCGGCGGGCTCACCCACGAGCCGGCCGTGCGGCTGGCCAAGCGGCTGGTGGACATCGCCCCCGAGGGGCTGGAGCACGTCTTCCTGGCCGACTCCGGATCGGTGTCGGTCGAGGTGGCCGTCAAGATGTGCCTGCAGTACTGGCGCTCGCTCGGCAGACCGGGCAAGCAACGGCTGCTGACCTGGCGCGGCGGCTACCACGGGGACACCTGGCAGCCGATGTCGGTGTGCGATCCGGACGGCGGCATGCACCGGCTGTGGTCGGGGGTGCTGCCGGAGCAGGTCTTCGCGGACGCCCCGCCGGACGGCTTCGGCGCCGGCCCCGACCCCGCCTACGAGACCCGGCTGCGGGAACTGGTCGCCGCCCACGCCGGGGAACTGGCGGCGGTGATCGTGGAACCCGTCGTGCAGGGCGCGGGCGGGATGCGCTTCCACTCCCCCGCCTATCTGCGGGTGCTGCGCGAGGTGTGCGACGAGCACGGCGTGCTGCTGGTGTTCGACGAGATCGCCACCGGCTTCGGCCGGACCGGCACCCTGTTCGCGGCCGGCCACGCCGGGGTCACCCCGGATGTGATGTGCGTCGGCAAGGCGCTGACCGGCGGTTATCTGACGATGGCCGCGACACTGTGCACGGCCCGGGTGGCCGAGGGCATCTCGCGGGGCGAGGTGCCGGTGCTGGCCCACGGTCCGACGTTCATGGGCAACCCGCTGGCGGCGGCGGTGGCGGGCGCCTCCCTCGACCTGCTGCTCGGCCAGGACTGGGCGGGCGAGGTGAAGCGGATCGAGGCCGGGCTGCGCGCCGGTCTGGCCGGGGCGGCCGCGCTGCCGGGCGTGCGGGACGTGCGGGTGCTGGGCGCCATCGGCGTGGTCCAGCTCGACCACGAGGCCGACATGGCGGCGGCGACCGAGGCGGCGGTGCGCGCGGGTGTGTGGCTGCGGCCGTTCCGTGATCTGGTGTACACGATGCCGCCGTACGTCACCGGTGACGAGGACGTGGCGCGGATCGCGGACGCGGTGTGCGCGGCGGCGCGCGCGGGCTGAGCGCGCCACGAAGGCGCCGGAGGCACGGCCGGATGCGTCGGAGACACGGATCGGGAGCGCGGGAGAGGCACGGGAGATGTCGGTGCTGGTCGTCACCGGGACGGGTACGGAGGTCGGCAAGACCGTGACCGTGGCGGCACTGGCCGCTGCGGCGGTGGTGGCGGGCCGCTCGGTGGCCGTGCTCAAACCCGCGCAGACCGGGGTCGCCGGGGACGAGCCGGGGGACGCCGCCGAGGTACGGCGGCTGGCGGGTGCGGAGGTGACCGCCGTGGAGCTCGCGCGCTACCCCGATCCGCTGGCGCCCGAGACCGCGGCACGCCGCGCCGGCCTGCCCCCGGTGGACCCCGGGGAGGCCGCGGAGGCCGCGCGGACGCTGGCGAAGGAACACGACCTGGTGCTGGTCGAGGGCGCGGGCGGGCTGCTGGTGCGCTTCGACGGGCGGGGAGCGACCCTGGCCGACGTCGCGGAGCTGCTCGGTGCGCCGGTGCTGGTGGTCGCCGCGGCCGGGCTGGGCACGCTGAACGCCACGGCGCTGACGGCACAGGCGCTGCGGTCCCGGCGGCTGGAGTGCGCCGGGGTGGTGGTCGGGAGCTGGCCCCGCGAGCCGGATCTGGCGGCCCGCTGCAATCTGACCGATCTTCCGGTGGCGGCGGGCGTACCCCTGGCCGGGCTGCTGCCGGCCGGTGCGGGTGCCCTGCCGCCCGCGGTCTTCCGGGCACGGGCCGCGCACTGGCTGGCCCCGGAGCTCGGCGGTGCCTGGGCGGGCGCGGAACCGTCCGCGGCGGGTCCGGCCGGCCGGTGACGGACTCGCGGCCGCCACTGCTCCGGCCCCCGGGCGATACTGGAACATGCTGAAACGCTCCCCTCCTGTTCCGATCCCCGTCCCGATCCCCGTCCTGATCCCCGTCCTGATCCCCGTCCTGATCCCCGTTCCGGCCGGAGGGCTTCCATGACGGCACCCGGCGACAGCACCCCGTTCGGGCACGGGGGCTCCCGGCGCGACACCGTGCACCATCCGCTGTTCGCGCGCTACTACGCCCGCTTCGCCCCGGCGCTGGACGAGCGGGCAGGGCTGGGGGCGCACCGCGCCGAGCTGCTGGCCGGGCTCTCGGGCCGGGTGATCGAGGTCGGGGCGGGCAGCGGTCTGAACTTCGCCCACTGCCCGGCGGCCGTGCGCGAGCTGGTGGCGGTCGAGCCGGAGCCCCGGCTGCGGCGGTCGGCCGAGGAGGCCGCACGGCGCGCCGCCGTCCCGGTCACGGTGGTGCCGGGCGTGGCGGAGGCGCTGCCGGCGGAGGACGGCGAGTTCGACGCGGCCGTGGTGTCCCTGGTGCTGTGCTCGGTCGGTGACCCGGACCGTGCTCTGGCGGAGCTGCGGCGGGTGCTGCGGCCGGGCGGTGAACTGCGCTTCTACGAGCACGTCCGGGCCGGGACACGGACGGCGGTCCTGCTGCAGCGGGCGCTGGACCGCACGGTGTGGCCGCGGTTGTTCGGCGGCTGCCACACCGGCCGGGACACGGTCGCCGCGATCACCGCGGCGGGATTCGCCCCGCTCTCCCACCGGCGGCTGCGGGTACCGCCGGGCGGTGTGCCGACCCCGGTCTCGGCACACGTGCTGGGCCGCGCCCGGCGGCCCTGAGTCCCTGACACTCCGGAGGGGCACGGCCGGAACGGCGGAGCGCGCCCCGTGGACCTGCGCGGTGGATGGATGTCCGCACACCGGGTAGTGCACAGGTCTCGGCTCCCCGCGGGGGAGCCGACCTCAAGACCCGCGAGACCGGGAGGTGCGGTGTCCACAGCAGCGGAGAAGGCGCGACAGGCCCCGGAGAACGGGCGGGTCGCCGCCCGGGGCCGTGGCCTGACCAAGACGTACGGCGGTGGTGAGGCGACCGTGGTGGCGCTGGACGACGTGGACGTCGACATCGCCGAGGGCCGCTTCACGGCGGTGATGGGCCCGTCCGGTTCGGGGAAGTCGACGCTGATGCACTGCCTGGCCGGGCTGGACACGGTCACCCGCGGGCAGGTGTGGGTCGGTGGCACGGAGATCACCGGGCTCGGCGACCGGGCGCTGACGAAGCTGCGGCGGGACGAGATCGGTTTCGTCTTCCAGTCGTTCAACCTGCTGCCCACCCTGACCGCCAGGGAGAACATCACCCTGCCCATGGACATCGCGGGCCGCCGGCCGGATCCGCAGTGGCTGGAGACGGTGATCGACACGCTCCGGCTGCGGGACCGCCTGGGACACCGGCCGTCGCAGCTCTCCGGCGGCCAGCAGCAGCGGGTGGCGTGCGCCCGCGCGCTGGCCTCCCGGCCCCGGCTGGTCTTCGCGGACGAGCCGACCGGGAACCTCGACTCGCGCTCCGGTCTGGAACTGCTGCGATTCCTGCGGCGGGCCGTGGACGAACTGGGGCAGACGGTGGTGATGGTGACCCATGACCCGCGCGCCGCGGCCCACTCCGATCTGGTGCTCTTCCTCGCCGACGGACGGATCGTCGACGAGATGCCCGATCCCAGCGCGGAGGCGGTCCTGGAGCGCATGAAGCGCTTCGAGCCCACCCGGCAGTCCTGAGACCGGCTCCGCCCGGGCCCGCCGGCCCGGCCCCTGACCCCGAACTCCCGGCCTGGAGGAGGACAACCGGATGCCCCGACCGTTCCGCTTCGGCGTCAACCTCGCCGTCGTCGACTCCGGCGACGCCTGGCGCGACAAGTGCCGCCGCGCCGAGGAACTGGGCTACGACGTACTACTGGTGCCCGATCACCTGGGGGCACCCGCGCCGTTCCCGGCCCTGACCGCCGCGGCCGAGGCGACCGAACGGCCCCGGGTGGGCACCTTCGTCCTCAACGCGGGCTTCTGGAACCCCGCCCTCCTCGCCCGCGAGATCGCCACCTGCGACCGGCTCACCGGCGGCCGTCTGGAGGTGGGCCTGGGCACCGGGTACGTACGCTCCGAGTACGAGCGTGCCGGCCTGCCCTGGGGGTCGCCGGGCGAGCGGGTGGACCATCTGGAGCACACCGTCGACGAACTGGAACGGCTGCTGGCCGACCCCGAGCACGTACCGGCACCCGAGCAGCGCCCCCGGCCACCGCTGCTGATCGGCGGCAACGGCGACCGGGTGCTGACGCTGGCCGCCCGCCGCGCGGACATCGCCGCCTTCACCGGCGGACGGCAGCTGCCCGGCGCGCCGGACGGCGTCCTGCGGTTGCTCTCCCCCGGCGAGCTGGAGCAGCGGGTGGCCGCCTACCGGCGTCTCGCCGCCGACCGGGAGGCGCCCGCCGAGCTGAACTTCCTGGTCCAGCAGGTGACGGTCACCGACGACCGGCGTGCTGCGGCCCGCGAGCTGGTCCCGCACGCCATGGGACTGTCCGAGGACGAACTCCTGGAGCATCCCGCCCTGCTCTGCGGCAGCACCGCGGAGATGGCCGATCAGGTGCTCGTCCACCGCGAGCGCTACGGCTTCACCTACTTCTGCGTGCACGAACCGGCGCTGGAGACCTTCGCCCCGGTGCTCAGGGAGCTGCGGGGCGCCTGACCACCCCGGCCCGCCGTCCGCACGGCGGAACTCCGTGCGTCCCGCCCCCGGCCGGTGGTGGAATGCCGCCATGAGCGACTCCCCGCACACCTCCGGACTCCGGATACGTACGGCCGCCGAGGCGGACATCGACACCGTCCTGGTCTTCTGGAAGGAGGCCGCCGAGGGGACGAGCATCAGCGACGACCGGGCGGGCGTGGCCCGGCTGCTCGAACGGGATCCCCGGGCACTGCTGCTGGCCGAGCACGGGAAACTCCTGGTGGGCACGGTGATCGCGGGCTTCGACGGCTGGCGGTGCCATCTGTACCGGCTCGCGGTCCGCCCGTCGCACCGCCGCCGCGGGGTGGCCTCGGCGCTGCTGGCCGCGGCCGAGGAGCGGTTCGCCGCGCTGGGCGGCCGGCGCGCCGACGCCATGGTGCTCGACCACAACGAACCGGCCCACCGGGCGTGGCACGCCGCGGGGTACGCCCGGCAGGACCGGTGGAGCCGCTGGGTGAGACCGCTGCCACCGGGCCGCGCCGGATACTGAGCCGGGCGCCGCGCCGGGCAGCGAACGGCGGCTCGCTTACGATGGACAGTCCATCGCGCGTTGCCCCGCGTGTGCGAAAGAAAGGTGTGTGAACGTCCGCCCATGGGCGAGCCTCCCAGTAGTAGAACCCGCCACGACCACCGCGCGGAGCGCCCCGCGTTCTCGGATCACGGGGCGGGGGTGACCTCATGACCGAAGTCCTCCTCCTGCTGCTGGCCCTGCTGCTGACCCTGGCGTGCGCCGTCTTCGTCGCGGCCGAGTTCTCGCTGACCACCGTGGAGCGCAGCGAACTGGAGCGGTCCGCCGAGCGCGGCGAGCCGGGCGCGGACAGCGCCCTCAAGGCGGTGCGGTCACTCACCTTCCAGCTTTCCGGCGCCCAGCTCGGCATCACCGTGACCGGGTTGATCATCGGCATGCTCGCCGAGCCCTCGACCGCCCGGCTGCTGGCCGGCCCGCTGGGGGCCGCCGGACTGCCCCAGTCGGCGGCCTCCTCGGTGGCCCTGGTGCTGGGCACCGCGCTGTCCACCGTGCTGCTGATGGTCGTCGGCGAGCTGGTGCCGAAGAACTGGGCGATCTCCCGGCCGCTGCCGGTGGCCCGCAGGGTCGCCGTGGTCCAGCGCGGCTTCAGTGCCGCCTTCCGGCCGCTGATCACCCATCTGAACAACACCGCGAACCGGGTGCTGCACCGGCTGGACCTGGAGCCCACCGAGGAACTGGCCTCGGCCCGCTCCCCCCAGGAGCTGGTCGCGCTCGCCCGTCATTCGGCTAAGGAGGGCGCGCTGGAGGCGGACACCGCCGAGCTGTTCGTCCGTACCATCCAGCTGGCCGAGCTGACCGCGCAGAGCGTGATGACACCGCGGGTGCAGGTGACGGCGCTGGAGGAGCACACCACCGCCCAGGACGTGGCGAACGCCGCCCGGGCGACCGGGCTGTCCCGCTTCCCCGTCTACCGCGGCAACCTCGACACCGTGGTCGGCGTCGCCCATCTCAAGGACGTGCTCGCCGTACCCGCCGACCGCCGCCCCCACCATCCGGTCACGGAGCTGCTGCGCGAGCCGGTCCTGGTGCCCGAGTCGCTGACCGTCGACCGGCTGCTGGACCGGCTGTCGGGGAAGAACAGCATCGCCGTGGTGATCGACGAGTACGGCGGCACGGCCGGAGTCGCCACCCTGGAGGACATCATCGAGGAAGTCGTGGGGGAGGTCCGCGACGAGCACGATCCGCTCCAGACCCCCGACCTCGTCCCGGCGGGCGAGGACGGGCAGGGCCGCATGGTCTACGACGCGGACGGCGCGGCCCGTACCGACCAGCTCGAGACCATCGGGCTGCGCGCTCCGGAGGGCCCGTACGAGACCCTGGCCGGGCTGGTCGCCACCGAACTGGGGCGGATCCCGGTGGTGGGCGACCTTCTGGAGGTGGCCGGCTGGCGGCTCCAGGTCGTGGACGCGTCCGGGCGGCGGGCCGCCCATGTGCGGCTGACCGCTCCGGCCGAGCGGGACCACGACCCCTACGGCGCCGAACACCACTACAGCGGCGGCCGTCATCACGGCGCCGAGGCCGTCGGCACCGTCTCCGGTGGCCGGGACCGCGAGGAGCGGGAACAAGAACACGAACGGGAACGGGAACGCGGCGAGCGCTCCCGTGACGACCGGGGGGTGCGCCGGTGACCGCCGTCCAACTGCTGATCGGCCTGCTGACGCTGGTCGCCAACGCCTTCTTCGTGGGCGCCGAGTTCGCGATGATCTCCGTACGGCGCAGCCAGATCGAGCCGCTCGCCGAACGGGGCGAGAAGCGGGCGCGCAGTGTGGTGTGGGGTCTGGAGCACGTGTCGGCCCTGATGGCCGCGGCCCAGCTGGGCATCACCCTGTGCACACTGGTGCTGGGGGTGGTCGCCGAACCCGCGATCGCGCACCTGCTGGAACCGGCCTTCCACCTCGCGGGCGTACCGGACGGCCTCATCCATCCGATCGCCTTCGTGATCGCGCTGGCGGTGGCGACCTATCTGCACATGCTGTTCGGCGAGATGGTGCCGAAGAACATCGCGCTGGCGGCGCCCGAGCGCACCGCGCTGGTGCTGGGCCCGCCGCTGGTCGGCCTCACCCGGACCCTGCGCCCGGTGATCTTCGGTATCAACGCGCTGGCGAACGCCCTGCTGAAGCTGCTGCGGGTCGAGCCCAAGGACGAGGTGTCCGCGACGTACTCCGACGACGAGCTGGCGCGGCTGGTGGCGGACTCCAGCGAGGCCGGACTGCTGGACGAGCGCGCGACGGAGCGGCTGCGCGACGCGCTGGAGCTGGGGCGCCGCCCGGTGGCCGAGGTCGTGCGGCCCACCGAGCGCGTGGTCTCCGCCCAGCTCGGGGTCACCGCCGAGGGCCTGGAGCAGCTCTCCTCGCGCAGCGGCTTCTCCCGTTTCCCGGTGGTGGACGACGGCGGCCGGGCGCTGGGCTACCTGCACGTCAAGGACGCGCTCGACGCCGTGCACCGCGAGGTGCCGTTCCCGGCCGCCGCGTTGCGGCCGATTGCCCGGGTGCGGGCGACCACCCCGCTGGACGACGTGCTGGGCGCGATGCGCAGCAGCGGTACGCATCTCGCGGCGGTGATCGGTACGGATGGCCGGGCGGTCGGGCTGGTCACCATGGAGGACGTGCTGCGCGAGCTGGTGGGCAGGTAGCCGGGCGGTGAGAACGGGACGGTGACGGGAGGCGGCTGGCCGGGGCGGGTACCGGGCGGTTGGTTACCATGGCCTGCGCCATGAACAGCTCAACTGACAGCACACCCGAAGTGCCCGCCCCGCCCGTCATCACCAGTTTCGCCGCCCTGGGGGACTCCTTCACCGAGGGCATGTCGGATCTGCTCCCGGACGGCAGCTACCGGGGCTGGGCCGATCTGCTCGCCAACCGGCTGGCCGCCCGCACCGAGGGCTTCCGGTACGCCAACCTGGCAGTGCGCGGAAAGCTGATCGGGCAGATCGCCGACGAGCAGGTGGACGCCGCCGCCGCGCTGGGCGCGGACCTGGTGACACTGGTCGGCGGCCTCAACGACGTGCTGCGCCCGAAGTGCGACATGGGACGGGTGTGCGGGCTGCTGGCGGAGTCGGTCGCCAAGCTCGCCCCGAACTGCGGACGTCTGGTGCTGATGCACAGCCCCGGACGGCGCGGACCGGTGCTGGAGCGGTACCGGGTCCGTATGGAGCAGCTGTTCGACTTCATCGACGTCCTGGCCGAGGAACACGGGGCGCTGGTGGTGGACCTGTACGGCTGTGAGGCGCTGGGTGATCCCCGGCTGTGGGCCGACGACCGGCTGCATCTGTCCTCCGAGGGGCACGAGCGGGTGGCCGAGGCCGTCTGGCAGCGGCTGGGGCACGAGGCCGGGGCGGACTGGCACGCGCCCCTGCCACCGGCCGTCCTGCCCGGCTGGTACCGGCGCCGCACCGCCGACCTGCGCTTCGCACGGCAGCATCTGCTGCCGTGGATCGGCCGGAGGCTGACCGGCAGATCCTCGGGTGACGGGCGCCTGCCCAAGCGGCCCGAACTGGCACCGCTGGCCCCGGCCCCGGCGGCGGCGGCCCCGGACCGGGCGGGGCGTCCGGTGTCCGGACCGATGCCCCTGGCCTGCGAGGACACCCCGTAGAATCCCCGGGTGTGACTGACAAGCCGCGCATCCCCAACGTCCTGGCCAACCGCTACGCCTCCGCGGAACTGGCCCGCCTGTGGTCTCCCGAGCACAAGGTGGTGCTGGAGCGGCGGTTGTGGCTGGCCGTGCTGCGGGCCCAGCGGGATCTGGGCATCGAGGTGCCCGAGGCGGCGCTGGCCGACTACGAGCGGGTGCTGGAGGAGGTCGACCTCGCCTCGATCGCCGGGCGCGAGAAGGTCACCCGGCACGATGTGAAGGCGCGGATCGAGGAGTTCAACGCGCTGGCCGGGCATGAGCACGTGCACAAGGGCATGACCTCCCGTGATCTGACCGAGAACGTCGAGCAGCTGCAGATCCGGCTGTCGCTGGAGCTGGTGCGCGACCGCACCGTCGCCGCGCTGGCCCGGCTCGGCAGGCTGGCCGCCGAGCACTCCGAACTGGTGATGGCCGGCCGGTCCCACAATGTCGCCGCGCAGGCCACCACGCTGGGCAAGCGCTTCGCGACCGCCGCCGACGAGCTGCTGGTGGCACACGCCCGGCTGGAGGAGTTGCTGGCCCGCTACCCGCTGCGCGGCGTCAAGGGCCCGGTGGGCACCGCCCAGGACATGCTGGACCTGCTGGGCGGGGACGGGGAGAAGCTGGCCGAGCTGGAACGGCGGATCGCCGCCCATCTCGGCTTCGGGCACACCTTCACCTCCGTCGGCCAGGTCTATCCGCGGTCGCTGGACTACGAGGTGGTGACCGCGCTGGTCCAGCTGGCCGCCGCGCCCTCCTCCCTGGCGAGGACGATCCGGCTGATGGCCGGCCACGAGCTGGTCACCGAGGGCTTCAAGCCGGGCCAGGTCGGTTCCTCGGCGATGCCGCACAAGATGAACACCCGCTCCTGCGAGCGCGTCAACGGACTGGCCGTCATCCTGCGCGGCTACGCCTCCATGGCCGGGGAACTGGCGGGCGACCAGTGGAACGAGGGAGACGTCTCCTGCTCGGTGGTGCGCCGGGTCGCCCTGCCGGACGCCTTCTTCGCCTTTGACGGCCTGCTGGAGACCTTCCTGACGGTACTGGACGAGTTCGGCGCGTTCCCTGCGGTCGTGGCCCGCGAGCTGGACCGCTATCTGCCGTTCCTGGCCACCACCAAGGTGCTGATGGGCGCGGTACGGGCCGGGGTGGGCCGGGAGAGTGCCCATGAGGCCATCAAGGAGCACGCGGTCGCCTCGGCGCTGGCACTCCGCGAGGGAGCCGAGCGCAACGAACTGCTGGACCGGCTCGCCGCCGACGAGCGCCTCCCGCTGGACCGGGGGCAACTGGACACCCTGCTGGCCGACCGGTTGTCCTTCACCGGTGCCGCCGGTGACCAGGTCGCCTCGGTGGTGGCCCGGATCGAGGAGATCGCCAAGCGGCGTCCGGAGGCCGCCGCCTACACCCCCGGGGCGATCCTCTGACCCCCGGGACGCCGCCCCCGGGGCGGGGGATGTCCGGGGAGGAGATGGAGGAGCTGCGTGCCCGCACCGTCCCGGATGTGGTGGCCGAGGAACTGCGGGTGCTCTTCTGCGGGATAAACCCCGGGCTGACGACCGCCCGGCTGGGGCACCACTTCGCCCATCCCGGCAACCGCTTCTGGCCGGTGCTGCACGCCTCGGGTTTTACCCCGAGGCGGCTGAAGCCGTCCGAACAGCGTGAGCTGCTGGAGTACGGCCTGGGCATCACCAACATCTCGCCCCGGCCCACCGCCCGTGCCGACGAACTGACCGCCGAGGAGTACACCGAGGGCGGGCGGGTGCTGACCGAGAAGGTCACCCGGCTGCGCCCGGCGTGGCTGGCGGTGGTCGGGGTGACCGCCTACCGGGCCGCCTTCGGCGACAGAAAGGCGCGGATCGGCCCGCAGGAGGCGGTGATCGGCGGCACCCGGATCTGGGTGCTGCCCAACCCCAGCGGCCTCAACGCCCACTGGACGCTGGAGACGATGGCCGAGGAGTTCGGCCGACTGCGGACGGCCGCCTTCGGCGTCCCCTCCTGACACTCCTGACGGCGGCAGCCCGGTCCCGCCGCCGTCGGCGCCGTCGGACTCTCCGTCCCTGTCCCCACCGCCGTCAGAAGCCGGGCGTCGGACAGGGGTGTCCGAGGGGGTGTCGGCCACCTCCGACGCTCTCAGGCGTCACGGCGGCGCAGTACGGCCAGCCCCGCGCAGAGGGCCGCCGCCGTCCAGACGGCCATCACCGCCATCCCGCTCCACGCCCCCAACGGCCCCTCGGGGACCGGGTGCAGCACCTGCTGCCCGGCCCGGTCCGGCAGGAACCACACGTCCGGCCCCACCACCGGCGATATCAGGAAGATCAGCGGCACGAGCATTCCCAGAGCACCCACCGTGCTCCGCAGCACTGCGGTGACACCGACTGCCAGCAAGGTCAGCAGGGTGAGGTAGATCCCGCAGCCGATCCCGGCCCGCAGCACTCCGGGATCACCGATCCCGACTCCGTGTTCGCCCAGCAGCGTCTGGCCGATCACCACGGTGATCAGACCGGTGGGCAGACCGACGGCGAGGGCGAGACCGCCGAGGACGGCGA
Source organism: Streptomyces carminius (assembly GCF_002794255.1). Taxonomy (GTDB): domain Bacteria; phylum Actinomycetota; class Actinomycetes; order Streptomycetales; family Streptomycetaceae; genus Streptomyces; species Streptomyces carminius. Next base: position 118,507 of record NZ_PGGW01000008.1, on the reverse strand, counting down.
GCTTGGCGCCGTAGAACATCTCCCGGTTGGGCACGGCCGCCAGCGAGAGGTGGATGGTGCCGTGTGCGTACTCCCCCGCGACGGCCAGCACACCGAGACAGATAGCGGCCACCTGTCCGAAGTTGAGCCCGAAGAAGGCGAAGGAGACCGGCTCGAAGCCCGGGTTGTCGCTCTCGGCCTCACCGAGAAAGCCGGTGATCAGGGCGCCGACGCCGACCGTGGCGACCAGGACGGCCAGAAGGCTGCCCGCCAGCGAGGGTGCTGTACGGACCTTGAGCCACTCCGACCGGAGCACGGCGGTGAACGGTGTGTCCTTCACCTCTCACACCTCCTTCTTCGTCCGGTGGCGCGTGGCGCCGGCGGTCAGCCGCAGATACGCCGCCTCCAGCGAGTCCGGCTCCGCCGGATCGCCGTGCTCGCGCAGGAAGTCCTCCAGCGCCGCGTCGGCCAGCAGGCGTCCCGCTCCGAGCACGACGACCCGGTCGGCGATCCGCGCGACCTCTCCCATCAGATGGCTGGAGACCAGCACCGTGCGGCCCTCGTCCGCCAGCCGCCTCACCAGCCCACGGAGCCAGACCATCCCCTCGGGATCCAGCCCGTTGACCGGTTCGTCGAGCAGCAGCACCGGTGGGTCCCCCAGCAGTGCTGCGGCTATGCCCAGCCGCTGCCGCATGCCCAGGGAGAAGGTCCGCACCCGGCGCCGGGCGGCGGGTGCCATCCCCGTCTCCTCCAGTACCTGCGCGACCCGCCGGTCGGGGATGCGGTTGCTGCTCGCCAGAACGCGCAGATGGTCGCGGGCGGTGCGCCCGGGGTGTGCTGCCCCGGCGTCCAGCAGCGCGCCGACCCGCCGCAGCGGTTCGGGGCGCGCCCCGTACGGGCGGCCGTCCAGCAGGGCGGTGCCCGAGGTGGGCCGGTCCAGGCCGAGGACGATGCGCATGGTGGTGGACTTGCCGGCGCCGTTGGGACCGAGGAATCCGGTGACAGTGCCGGGGCGGACGGTCACGGTGAGTCCGTCCAGGGCGCGGACGGCCTTCCCGCCCCTGCCGTACTCCTTGGTCAGCTCACACAGTTCGATCGCGGTCATGGTCACCACGCTGCCGCCCGGCGGAGGCCTGCCGCTTCCCCCGTCCGTGGGTTCGGTCTCCCCCGTGCGGGGGAGGCGCGGTGATCGCGCACGCTGGCACGATGGCGGTATGTCCCTTCGCCTTCCGGCTCCCCTCCGCGCACTGGTGCAGGCATCGGCACGGACGGTCACCTACACCCGCTGGCTGCATCTGATGCTGGCAGGGCTGGTGGCGATGGTCGTGATGATGGTCTTCCCCGGACTCGAGGACGCCCCCACGTGGCAGTGGCTGCGGGCCATGGCGGTGCCCGTCGGGCTGGCCGCGGTCTTCGGCCTGGGGGTGCCGGTGCTGCGGCAGGCCGAGGGCATCCAGGCCCGTCTGATGCTCGTCCCCGGGCAGCGCGAGCCGCTGGGCCCCGCCGCCGCGGAGACGGGGATCGCGGTGACACCTTCGGGCTCCTGGCCCGACCGGTGGCGCACGGCGCTGTGGCTGGCGCTGCGAGTGGCGCTGGGTCTGCCTCTGACGGTGCTGTCCGTCTGGCTGCTCATACCGGCATGGCACCTGGCCTTCGTCCTCGGCGGCTGGTACGCCCTGCTGGCACCGCTGCCGCCGCTGCTCCTGCTGGTCCTGGTCGTCTCGTCGGGGGCACTGACGGCCGCCCTGGCCAGACGGTTGCTGGCGCCCTCGGCGGCCGAGCGGCTGGCCGCCCTGGAGCAGCGCACCGAGCGGCTGCTGGAGCACAACCGGCTCGCCCGCGAACTGCACGACTCGATCGGCCACGCCCTGACCACCACCGTCGTCCAGGCGGGTGCGGCCCGGGCCGCCGGGTCGGCCCGGTTCACCGAGCGGGCACTGACCGCGATAGAGGAGACCGGCCGGCGGGCCCTGGAGGACCTGGAGCGGGTACTGCGGCTGCTGCGGGAGGACGACGAGGCGCGGACCGCCGGGAAGCCGCCGAAGCTGGAGGACGCCTCACGCCTGCTGGAGTCGGCACGGGCCTCGGGCGCCCTGGTCACCGCGGAGACCGGCGGCGGGCTGGATGCCGTACCGGCGGTGATCTCCCGGGAGGGCTACCGCATCCTCCAGGAGGCGCTGACCAATGTGCTGCGGCACGCGGGCCCCGTTCCCGTGGCGGTGCGGGTGGCCGCCACCGGGGAGGAGCTGCGGCTGGCGGTGCGCAATCCGCTGCCCGAGCCGTCCCCGCCGACGGGCACCGGCAGCGGACTGCGCGGCATCCGTGAGCGGGCCGCGCTGCTGGGCGGTGCGGCGGAGGCCGGGCCGGCCGGGGACGAGTGGCGGCTGGAGGTCCGCCTCCCCCTGGGCGGATACACGCGGGGGTGACGGAATGGCTGTCACGGTGCTGCTCGTCGACGACGAGGAACTGGTACGCGCCGGGCTGCGGGCGATCCTCGACGCCCAGCCGGACATCGAGGTCGTCGGCGAGGCCGCCGACGGCGTGGCGGTCGTCCCCCTGGTGCGCAGGCTGCGGCCGGATGTGGTGGCCATGGATGTGCGGATGCCGTTGCTGGACGGCATCGAGGCGACCCGTGCGGTCCTGCGGTCGGTGCCCGAACCGCCGGGCATCCTGGTGATCACTACCTTCGAGGAGGACGCCTACGTCTACGAGGCGCTGCGTGCCGGGGCGGACGGCTTCCTGCTGAAGCGGGCGCGTCCGGCGGAGATCGCGCACGCGGTGCGGCTGGTGGCGGAGGGCGAGTCACTGCTCTTTCCCGCCGCCCTGCGGCGGCTGGCCGTCGGACGCGGCAACGAACGGTCCCGGCGGGTACTGGAACGGGCCGCGCTGACCGTGCGGGAACAGGAGGTGTTGCGGCTGATGGCACGAGGGCTGTCGAACGCGGAGATCGCCGGCCGGCTGGTACTGGGTACCGAGACGGTGAAGTCGCACGTCAGCTCGGTGCTGTCGAAGCTGGGAGCGCGCGACCGAACTCAGGCGGTGATCACCGCCTACGAGTCGGGCTTCGTCGTGCCGGGCTGAGCGGGACGGGCCGGGGCCGGGCCCTCCGTGGCTCTCCCGCCCTGGCTCTCGCCGCCCTGCCGCTCACCGGATACGATCCGCCCACAGATGCGCACTTCCCAGGAGGCGGACGTTGGGGCGGCTCACCGGCAGGGATCCCTCCCTGCTGCGCAGGATCAACTCCACGGTCGTTCTGCGCGCGCTGCGCGCCGCCGACGGCGCACCCACCCTGTCCGACCTGTCCCAGGCCACGGAGTTGTCCCGGCCGACGGTCGAGGGCGTGGTGGAGCAGTTGGTGACGGCCGGGCTGGTGGCCGAGGCGGCGGTGGGTCCCGGTGACGTCCGGCGACAGGGCCGGCCGGCGCGCCGCTACCGTTTCCGCGCCGAGGCGGGCCATCTGCTCGGCGTCGAGATAGGCCCGCACCGGGTGGCCGCCGTCCTCGCCGATCTGTCGGGGCACCGGCTGGGCATGCTCGGGCGGGAGGTGTCCGAGCATGCCACCGCCGACGAGCGGCTGGAGCGGGTACGCGGTACCGTCGCCGAACTGCTGCGTACCTGTGAGGTGCCGCGCAGCACTCTGCGGGCGGTGGGGGTGGGCAGCCCCGGAATCGTGGAGTCCGACGGCACGGTACGGCTGTGCACGGCACTGCCGGGCTGGACCGGACTGCCCCTGGGCGAACGGCTGCGGCGCTCGTTCCGCTGCCCGGTGCTGGTGGAGAACGACGCGAACGCCGCCGCGCTGGCCGAGCACTGGAAGGGAGTGGCGGCCGGTTCCGGCGACATGGTGTTCGTCCTGGCCGGGCTGAGCCCGGGTGCCGGCTCACTGATCGGCGGACGCCTGCACCGCGGGTTCGGCGGCGCGGCCGGAGAGATCGGCGCGCTGCACCTGCTGGGCCGTGAGGCCACTCCGGAGCGACTGCTGTCCACCACCGGCGAACCACTTCACCCGCTGGACGAGGCGGCGGTGGCGGAGGTGTTCGCACTGGCGCGGGAGGGCGACGCGCGGGCACAGCGGGCCGTGGAGCGGTTCAACCGGCGGCTGGTGCACGACGTGGCGGCGCTGGTGCTGGCCCTGGATCCCGAGCTGGTGGTCGTCGGCGGCTGGGCCACCGGGCTGGACGACGTGCTGGATCCGCTCCGCCGCGAACTGGCCCGCTACTGTCTGCGGCCGCCGCGGGTGGAGCTGTCCCTGCTGGCCGGCGAGGCCATCACGACCGGCGCGCTGCGGCTGGCCCTCGGCCATGTCGAGGAGGAACTGTTCACCGTGGAGGGCACCGGGCCCTTTTGAGGGCGCTGAGGGCGCTGGAGCACCGAGGGCACTGGAGCACCGAGGGTGCCGGGCTCCGCCGGGCCCCGCTGAGGCCTGCTCCGCGCGGACAGCGGACATACGTGCGGGGGCGCCTTCCCTGGACAGGGAAGGCGCCCCCGCACCCCGCCGGGATCCGGCCGGTGAGCCGTCAGCCCGCCGCCAGCAGACCGGTGCCGGCGGATTCCCCGAAGGTCAGCCGGCAGGTGTCGGCCCGGTAGGTGGAGACCGCGACCGCCGCCGTGCCGCCCGCGGCGAGATAGCGGGTGGTGAGGACGAGGACGGGCGCGCCGGGCAGGCGGTCGAGCCGCTTGGCGTCTTCCGCGCGGGCCGAACCCAGCTCCACCGTCCGCTCCTGACCGCCCAGTTCGAGGCGCTGCAGCTCGCGCAGAACGGCCCGGCCTCGGGCGACACCCGCGTCGGTCTCCAGGCCGGCGATGCCGGACAGCCCCGGCACGGAGGCCGGCGGTACGTACAGCAGCTCGGTGGCGACCGGCTGGCCGTGCACCGTACGGACCCGGTGCACGGTGTACACCTTCTCGTCGCCCCTGCCGAGCGCCCTGCCCACCACGGCGGGCGGCACGTCCTCCGCGCAGCCCTCGGTCTGCCAGGCGTCCCCCGGGGCACCGGGCCAGCTGTGCCGGGTGGGGTTCACCTCCACGCCCACACGCGGCGGCGCGACGGTGGTGCCCACCCCGCGGCGACGCTGGAGACGGCCCTCCAGCTCCAGCTGCTCCAGCGCCTGGCGGAGCGTGGCCCGGGCGACGCCGAAGCGTGCGGCCAGCTCCCGTTCGTTCGGCAGGATCTCCCCCACCTCGAACTCCGAGTCGAGCGCGTTCGACAGCACCGTCCGGAGATGCCAGTACTTCGGCTCCGGCACCGTCTCCAGTTGCGTGGTCCCCACCCTTGCCTCCGCAGTCGCCGTGTCCTGCCGGTTTTACGTGCGCTTGTTTTTTAAAGGTCCTTGCGTATGCCGACGATAGGGATGCACCGGTCACTTGGTCAAGACCAATCAGCCCACTGGCGCCCCTCCCCGTGAATGATCGATCATATTCCCCGGCTGTCGTATCCGGCGGTCCGGCGGCGAGCGAGGGAGAACGGCATGGCACGGCAGGTAACGATCGTCACCGGCGGGAGCCGCGGTATAGGAGCGGCCGTCGCCCGGCGGCTGGCGCGGGCCGGACATGACGTCGCCGTCGGCTACGAGCGGTCGGCCGAGGCGGCCGGCCGGACGGTGGAGGAGGTACGGGCCGCGGGCGCCGAGGCGATCGCCGTACAGCTGGACACCAGTGTCGAGAGCGAGGTCGACACCCTCTTCGAGGAGACGGCCGCCCGGCTGGGGCCCGTCACGGGCGCGGTCCTCAACGCCGGGATCACCGGTCCGCTGGGCAGGTTCACCGAGACCGCCACGGAGGTGATGCGCCGGGTGGTGGACGTCAACGTCATGGGGACACTGCTGTGCGCGCGGCGGGCCGCGCGCGAGCTGTCCACGCGGTACGGGGGAAACGGCGGCGCGATCGTCACGGTCTCCTCGTGCGCGGCCACCCTCGGCAGCCCCGGTGAGTACGTCCACTACGCCGCGACGAAGGCGGCGCTGGACGCCATGACGGTCGGGCTGGCCAAGGAGCTGGGCCCGGACGGGGTGCGGGTCAACTCCGTGCAGCCCGGGGCGATCCTCACCGACATGCACGCCACGATGGGCGACCCGCAGCGTCCGTGGCGCAAGGCCGGGGTCATCCCGATGGGCCGCCCCGGGGAGGCGGAGGAGGTGGCCGGGGCGGTCGCCTGGCTGCTGTCGCCGGAGGCCTCGTACACCACGGGCGCGGTGCTGCGGGTGAGCGGCGGACTGTGAGCGGCGGCGGCACCGGCGCGGTCAGGGCATCGGGCGGACCGGGCGGACCGGAGGGGCCAGGTGAGCCAGCTTGTCCGGGTTGCTGATGAGGTGGACGGAGTGGATGAGACCGCCCGCCGTCTCCAGCGCGAGGACGGCGTACGGGCGGCCGCCGGCGGTGGCGAGCAGGGCGGGACCGCCGTTGACCTCCAGCGGAACGATCTCCAGGTCCCGGACCGGGGTCCGGATGACCGCGACCGTGAAACGTGCCACCTTGTCGGCGCCGAGGATGGTCCGCAGCGGCGCCTTCGCCCGGCCGCCGCCATCGCCCACCAGCCGCGCGTCCGAGGCCAGAAGGGCCAGCAGCCCCTCCAGATCGCCCTCCAGGGCGGCTGCCAGGAAGCGCTCGGTCAGTTTCCTCCGCTGCGCGGGGTCGACGTCGAAGCGCGGGACGCGCTCGGCGACATGACGGCGGGCGCGCACGGCGAGCTGCCGCACCGCCGCCTCGCTCCGGTCCAGAGTCCCGGCGATCTCACCGTAGGGGAGCCCGAACGCCTCGCGCAGCACGAACACCGTCCGCTCCAGCGGGGAGAGCGACTCCAGGACGACCAGCACCGCCAGGGAGACCGACTCGGCGAGCAGCACCCGCTCGGTCCCGTCCGGGACGGTGCGGACGTAGTCGGTGACCAGCGGTTCCGGCAGCCAGGGCCCCACATACGCCTCGCGCCGGGCATGGATCCGGCGCAGCCGGTCGACGGCGAGACGGGTGGCGGCGCGCACCAGATAGGCGCGGGGTTCGCGCACGGCCGGGCGGTCGGCCGCGTACCAGCGCAGCCAGGTCTCCTGCACGACGTCCTCGGCGTCGGCCACCCGGCCGAGCATGCGGTAGGCCACCGAGAGCAGGACCGGACGGTGCTCCTCGAAGACCTCCGCCGCGTCCTCGTCCCCGCTTCCGCCGGTGCCCGCACCGGTGCCGTCCCGGACCACGGGACCATCCTAGGGCGGACGCCGGTGGCCGTGCGCCCGTACCCGGTGAACGGCGGCCCGGGTCATCCCGGGCCTCGCGCCGCGGCCTGCCGGACGGCCGCGGCACCCTCCGGTGCGGGTGGTGCCGGCCGGCGGCGGGCCCGCACTCCCGCCCCGACCGCGACTCCCAGGCCGACCAGCAGGCTGCCGCCCGCCTGGGCCCAGCCGTACGAGCCGGTGCCCACGACCGGGGCCGTCAGCGCGGCGCTGACGGGGATCAGCCCGGAGAAGAGCGTGGCCCGCTCCGCGCCGATGCGTCCGATCCCGGCGTACCAGCACACGAAACCGACCACCGTGACGACGACCGCCTGCCACAGCAGCGCCACCGCCTCGCCCCGCTCCGGGAATCGCAGCCAGTCCCCGCCGTCCAGTACCGCACCGAGCAGCGCGGCCTCCACCGCCGCCAGCCCGCAGGCCGCCGCGGACAGCAGCCGGGCGCCGAGCGGACGCACCAGGGGGACGGCGATCACCGCGAACCCCACCTCCCCGGCCAGCGCCCCGGCGGACCACAGCAGACCGGTGGCATCGGTGCGGCCCCAGCCCTGGACGGCGAGCGCCCCGGCCGCCACCAGCAGCGCCCCGTACACCACCGGCCGGGCGGGCCGGCGGCCGTTCAGCGCGGGAACGATCACGGCGACGACGACCGGCGCGCAGCCGACCAGGACGCCGGGGACCGCCGGCTCGGCGGTGCGTTCGGCCGCCAGCACCGCGAGGTTGAAGCCGACCATGCCGACGGCGGCCAGCAGTGCGAGCCGGATCCACTGGCGGGCCGTCAGGGCGCGCAGCGGGCCGAGGACGCCGTGGCGGGCGCCGCGGCCGGCCAGCGGCAGGAGCAGCAGGCACGCCAGGCCGTAGCGCAGTGTCTGACCGCCGGCGTGCGGGTAGTCGCCGAGCACGCTGTTGGCGGTGAACGACGCGCCGACCAGGCAGCAGGCGACCGCCGCGAGCAGGGCGCCGCGTCGGCGGGAACGGCGCCGGGCCGCGGGGAACGGCGGGGACGGCGCGGGCCGCGAGGGCGGCCGGGGCGGCGGAGGCGGGACGACCGGAGGGTGCGCGGATCTCGGGGAGGACATGGGGCCGACGCTAGGCGGCCGCGCGGTCCGGTTTAAGGTCCACTTCCATGGGCGACAAGAGGACCACTTCCGGCCCGGAGCCGCCCGGCGATCCCGCTCCCGGCCCCGGCGGACAGTCCGGCGGGGCCGCGGCCTGGGGGCTGCTGCCGCCGCTGGCCTCGGCACCGCCGCGACAGCGCGGCCACACCCTCCGGGAGCGGCTGCGCGAGGCGGTGCGCTCGGGGCGGCTGGCGCCCGGCACCCGGCTGCCGTCCAGCCGCGAACTCGCCGCCGATCTGGGGGTGTCCCGCGGACTGGTGACGGAGGCCTACGAGCAGCTGACCGCCGAGGGGTACCTCACCAGCAGCCGGGGGGCGGGCACCTGGGTGGGGGACGCCGCACGCACCGCCCCGGCCCACCCGCCACCCGCCGGGGAGCGGGCCCCGGAGCCCGTGGTGGACTTCCGGCCGGGCTCCCCCGATCCGTCGCTGTTTCCCCGCGCCGCGTGGGCCGCCGCCCACCGGCGTGCCCTGGCCCGGCTGCCGTACCGGGAGCTGGGCTACCCGGACCCGCGTGGGCTGCCCGCCCTGCGCGCCGCCCTGGCCGCCCTGCTGGCACGGCGGCGCGGTGTGGTCGCCGAACCGGACCGGGTGGTGGTCTGTTCGGGTGTGGCGCAGGCGATGACGCTCCTGGGGCTGGCCCTGCGCGGGCGGGAGCACCGGACGGTGGCGGCGGAGAGTCCCGGAAGCCCCGAGCACACGGCGCTGTTCGCGGCGGCCGGGCTGGCGACCGTACCGGTCGGCATGGACGCGGAGGGCCTCGTCCCGCAGGAGCTGACCGCCTCGGGCGCACGGGCCGCGGTCGTCACCCCCGCCCACCAGTTCCCGTCCGGCATCGCCTACTCCGCCGCGCGCCGCTCCGCCCTGCTGAGGTGGGCCCGTACCACCGGCGGACTGCTGATCGAGGACGACTACGACGGCGACTTCCGCTACGACCGGGCGCCCATCAGCGCCTTGCAGGGACTCGATCCGCGGCATGTCGCCTACACCTCCTCGGTCAGCAAGTCCCTGGCCCCCGGGCTCCGGCTGGGGTGGCTGGTGGTGCCGGACCGGCTGGCCGAGGAGGTGGTGGAGCGCAAGCGCACCATGGACCTGGGCCATCCGGTCCTGGACCAGGCGCTGCTGGCCGACTTCGTCTCCCGCGGCGACTACGACCGGCAGCTGCGCCGCTGCGGACGCGCCTACCGGCAGCGGCGCGACGCGCTGCTGCGGGCGCTGGCCGGATCCTTCGAGGGCGCCGAGACGACGGGGATCGCCGCCGGGCTGCACGTCATCGTCACCCTGCCGGCCCGGTACGGTCCCGAGGAGCGCTTCCTCGCCCGTACCGCGCGGGTGGGGGTGGCGGTGCGTCCGCTGTCCCACTACGGCGCTTCCCCGCCCGGCGACGGACATGTCCGGCTGGTACTGGGATACGCGCATCTGACGCCGGGCCGGATCGCGCACGGGGTACGGCTGCTTGCCGAGGCGGCCCGGCCGGGTCCGGGCCGCCTGCCGGCCTGAACCCGGCCGGGTCCGCGGGTCAGATCTCCAGCCCGGCCTCGATCTTCCGCAGCTGGTGCCGGGCCATCGCCAGGTTCGCCCGCGACTTCTCCAGCGCCAGGTACAGGAAGAGGCCGTTGTTGCCGCGGCCCTTCAGCAGCCGGATCAGGTGGTACTGGCCGCCCAGGGTGATCAGGATGTCCTCGATCTCGTCCTTCAGCCCCAGCATCTCCATGGTCCGCACCTTGGCGCGCAGCAGGGCGGTGTCCGGATCGGCGGACACCTCCGGGATCCGGCCGGCGACGGGGGGGCCGGCGGGCGGGCGGCGTCTCGACGTGCCCCGCGGCGGCCAGCCGCCGTACGTCGACCGGCGCGTGGAAGGCCGGGCGGCCGAGGTGCCGGGCGATGTCGGCGGGGGTGCGCGTGCCGTCGGCGAGTCCCAGTACGGCACGCTGCCCCCGGGTCGGGGCCGGGGCCCCGGCGGACCAGGGGCGCGGCGTCCACCTCCGGGTGCGGCCACAGGTCCGCCAGCAGCTTCCTGCGGCGCAGGATCTCCCGCTGCAGGGCCCTGGCGCCCACCGGGCGGACGGGTCCCAGCCAGTGGGCGGCGCCGCTGCGGAAGCGGGCCGGTCCGCTGCCGGGGGCCAGGACGAAGAAGGCGGCGTCGTGCAGTGCGCTCAGGTGGTAGACCTCCAGCTCGCCGTGGGACAGCCGACCGTTGTCCACCAGGAAGCGGCCGACCTGCCGGCGGGCCCCAGCCCGGTCCAGCGCCTCCCGCCATCCCTCGGCGGGGAGCCAGCCGCCCCTGGCGAGCAGGACGTCGAGGCCGGGAGCGGCGGGGCTCTCGGCGTACACGACCTCCCCGCCGCTCAGGTAGAGCGTTCCGCTTCCCCACAGCAGCGCTCCGGTGGCGCTCACGCGAGCACCAGCCGCTCGGCGAGGTACCGCAGCCGGATGCGGGCGAGGGCGATGTTGCCGCCGTCCCGGTCGAGCCACAGATGGTTGACTTCCTCCCCCTCGTGAACCGAGGGGGATTCCTACGGCTCGCGCCGTGGGGTTTTCTGCTTCGTCGCCGACTGCCCGCCCGGAGTTCTCCGTTGAGGTCTTACACCGGCTCCACAGACAGACACCGCCAGCCCGGCGGCCAGAAGGTTGCGTGCCGCGTTCACGTCCCGGTCGTGGGTCGTTCCGCAGGTGTCGCACGTCCAGATGCGGACGTTCAGCGGCATCGCCTTGGCGAGAGTGCCGCAGGTGGAGCACAGCCTGGACGAGGGGAAGAAGCGGTCCACGACCACCAGTTCCCGCCCATACCAGGCGCACTTGTACTCCAGCATGCTCCGGAACCGGGTCCATGCCGCGTCCGAGATCGCTCGGGCCAGCGTGTGGTTCCTGACCATGTTCCGGACGGTCAGGTCCTCGATCACGACCACTTGGTTCTCGCGGACGAGTCGGGTGGACAGCTTGTGCAGCAGGTCCCGGCGCCGGTCGGTGATCCTCGCGTGGATGCGGGCGACCCTGCGCCGGGCCTTGGCCCGGTTGACCCCCTCTCCCCTGGCCTTGCGGGACAGCTCCCGCTGGGCCTTCGCGAGCCGGGCCCGGTCCTGGCGCTCGTGCCGGGGGTTGGCGGTCTTCTCCCCCGTGGAGAGAGTCAGCAGGTGGTCCAGACCCACATCCACCCCGACAGCCGTATCGGTGGCCGGCAGCGGCCGCACGGCGGGGTCGGCCACCAGCAGGGACACGAACCAGCGCCCGGCCGCGTCCTGCGTCACGGTCACCGTGGAGGGTTTCGCTCCCTCGGGAAGCGGCCTGGACCAGATGATGTCCAGCGGCTCGGTCATCTTCGCCAGTGTGAGCCTGCCGTCCCGGAAGCGGAAGGCGCTGTTGGTGTACTCGGCGCTCTTGCGCGACTTCTTCTTCGACTTGAAGCGCGGGTACCTGGCCCGCCGGGCGAAGAAGTTCGCAAACGCCGCCTGCAGGTGCCGAAGCGCCTGCTGGAGCGGGACGGAGGACACCTCGCCCAGGTAGGCGAGTTCCTCGGTCTTCTTTCAGGCCGTCAGCATCGCCGAGGTCTGGTTGCAGGTGACCCGCTCCTGTCTGGCCCACGCCTCGGTGCGGGCGGCGAGGGCCATGTTGTAGACCTTGCGCACGCACCCGAAGGTCCGGGCAAGCTCGGCCGCCTGCTCCGGGGTCGGGTGGAAGCGGTACCGATACGCCCGCTTCACATACGTGGCCATATCTCACAAACTATCACATCAACTTGTGACACTCTGCGGGGGTCCGGGGGGTGGACGCCGATCCGCCCCGTCGGCGAACCGGCTCCTCCTGTCCTGCCCCGCAGAAGTCCGATTCCTCCCCCGGCCGAAGCCGGGGGCCTCCTCGGAGGAACCAGATGAAGAGACCGTCGTCGAGGACGCGGTCGACGAAGCGCAGCAGGTGGTAGCCGGTGCGTGTGGTGACGATGAGGTCCTCCACGAAGGCCGTGCCGCCCGCTTCCCCGCCGGTTTCCCCGCCGTCCTCCGGGCCGCCGGTCCCGGGCGCGGTGAAGGCGGGATGCTCGGCTGCCACCCGGGCGAGCTCCGCCGTCTCGGCGGCCGCGCTCTCGTGGTCCTCGCCCGCCGGTTCGCCGATCGTGCCGAGTGCGAGCCCGCTGGTCCGGTCGACCACGGCGGCGCCGCGGGCTCCGGGCAGCGTCATGACTTCGAGCAGGCACTCGTCGATTCCGGGCACGCGTGCTCACCTCCCGCGCAGTGTGCGGCCGCACCCACCTGTGGTGCGGAAGTGACGCTGAGGTTACGCAACGTGTCACCCGTTCCGGGCATACCTGAACGATTCTGCTCGCGGAAGCGGTGTAATGCTCAGGCGGCAAATGGAGTTGTCATTTTCGCGGCGCTCTTTGCCCGCTCCGCGGCTCCGGGGCACGGGCGTTCACCCAGCGCAGCCCCTCCGGCGGCGGTCCGGTTCCCCGGCGTTCTCCTTCCGCGGCCACCATGGGCGCTCTCCGCGGCCGGCTCCCGCCGGTCTCCGGTCCGTGGCTCCAGCTCTCCAGGAGGTTTCACCCATGACACGAGGGGACGCGTCCCACCACCCGGCACCCGGGCGGCGGGCGGTGCTGCGCGGTTCGCTGGCCGCCTCGGCGGCCCTGGCACTGCCGGGAGCGGCGGCGAGCCCGGTGTTCGCCGCGCCCGCGCAGTCGCTGTCGGGCCGGCCGCGGGCGGGCTGGGGTGTGCAGACCGGCGAGGTGACGGCCGGTTCGGCCCTGGTGTGGGTGCGCTCGGACCGGCCGGCCCGGATGGTGGTGGAGACCGCCGCCACGGAGTCCTTCCGCAACGTCCGGCGCCGGTACGGCCCGCTGCTGGGCCCGGGCACCGACTTCACCGGGACGACGGCGCTGCACGGGCTGCCGCCGGGCCGGCAGGTGCACTACCGGGTGGTGCTGGCCGACCCGGACGACCCGCGCCGCACGGGCGAACCGGTGTACGGCACCTTCCGCACCGCCCCGGCACGGCGCCGGGACGGGGTGCGGTTCCTCTGGTCGGGGGACCTGGCCGGGCAGGGCTGGGGCATCAACCCCGACCGGGGCGGCTACCCGGTCTTCGACGAGATGGCCCGGCTGGACCCGGACTTCTTCCTGTTCAGCGGGGACACCGTCTACGCCGACGGACCGCTGGCGGAGACCGTGGCGCTGCCCGGCGGCGGGACCTGGCGCAACGTCGTCACCGAGGAGAAGGCGAAGGTCGCCGAGACCCTGGCGGAGTACCGGGGCAACTTCCGTTACAACCTGCTGGCCGAGTCGCTGCGCCGCTTCAACGCCCAGGTGCCCTCGGTCGTGCAGTGGGACGACCACGAGGTGACCAACAACTGGTACCCGGGCGAGGTCCTCGCCGACGAGCGTTACACCGAGCGGCGCGTGGACGTGCTGGCGGCCCGGGCCCGGCAGGCCTTCGGCGAGTACTTCCCCCAGTCCTCCCTCCGGCGCGACGGCGCCGGGCGGATCCACCGGGTGGTGCGCCACGGTCCGCTGCTGGACGTGTTCGTGCTGGACATGCGCACCTACCGGAACGCCAACTCCCCCGGGACGCAGACCTCTGACCCGCAGGGTGTGCTGGGCGCCGGGCAACTGGCCTGGCTGAAGCGGGAGCTGGCACGCTCGCGCGCGGTGTGGAAGGTGATCGCCTCGGACATGCCGCTGGGCCTGATCGTCTCCGACGGCACGGACGTCGAGGCGGTGGCGCAGGGCGATCCGGGCGCGCCGCTGGGCCGGGAACTGCAGATCGCCGAGCTGCTGCGGTTCGTCAGGCACCGGCGGATCACCGGCACGGTGTGGCTGACCGCCGACGTGCACCACACCTCGGCCCAGCACTACGCCCCGGAGCGGGCGGCGTTCGGCGACTTCGCGCCGTTCTGGGAGTTCGTCACCGGCCCGCTGAACGCGGGCGCCTTCCCGGCCTCGGCGCTGGACGGCACGTTCGGTCCCGAGCGGGTCTTCGTCAAGGCACCCGAGCGGGGGAACGTCCCGCCGAGCGAGGGCTACCAGTTCTACGGCCAGGTGGACATCGACGGCGACAGCGGCGAGCTGACGGTGCGGCTGCGCGAGGAGGGCGGCGGGGTGCTGTTCACGAAGGTGCTGCGGCCGGGTCTGGTCGGTCAGTAGCGTTCCGGGCGCCTACGCTGGCGCCATGAGCGAGCACGACGGCGGCGGGAACGGCCGCCGGGACGGCGGCGGTGGTCCCGCCCTGACGTACACCGGTGCGGGAGCGACCCGGGAGGGACGCTTCCCGCCCGGCTTCGGGCGGCTGCGGGTGCGCACCCGGCTCGGCTCCGGGACGGCGGTCTTCGAGGCCGCCGCCGAGGCGGTGCTGTCCTGGCGGATGCACCGGGCCATGGGGGTGGAGATCGCCGCGGACGGGCCGCGCGCCGACCCCGGGGTACGCGTGGTGGTGGGTCTGGGCGTGGGGCGGCTGCGGCTGCGCGCCCCGTGCCGGGTGGTGTGGTCCGAGCACGGCGGGCGGCGGGCCGGCTTCGGGTACGGGACGCTGGCGGGACACCCGCAGAGCGGCGAGGAGGCGTTCGTCGTGGAGCGGGCGGACGACGGGACGGTGTGGCTGGAGGTGCGGGCGTTCAGCCGCCCCGGGGTGTGGTGGACGCGGGCCGCCGGCCCGCTGGTCCCGCCGCTCCAGCGGCTGTACGCCCGGTGGTGCGGGGTGACGCTGCGGCGGCTCGCCCGGAAGGGGCGATAGCCTCCCTTTCCTTGCGGAATGTCCTTAACCCGCAGGTCACAGACCGTTCGTGAGCGCGCAACACCGGTCGGCGAGAGTGACGGCATGACTGCATCGTCCACGCATCGGCCGGACCGCTCCCCCGAGCGCCGCGCCTCCCGCCGTGCCCTCCGCCGTGCCCTCGCCCCCGGCGCCCGTTCCCACCACTGGCGGCGGGACCTGGTGGAGCTGGCGGCCCTGTTCACGGCCGTGGCCGTGGCCGACAGCGCCGCGAAGACGGTGGCGCACGGGCCGGACGGTCCCGTCCTGCTGGCCCTGTCGGCCGCCGCGCTGCTGGGCGCCGCGGGCCTGCACCTGTGGTGGGCCAGGCGCCATCCCCACCATCCGCCGCCCGAACCCGGTGAACGCGCGGACGGCGCGGAACGTGGAAAGGGTGTGAAGAAGATCGGTTCCCCCGAGCCCGGCCCGGCGGCCGCCGGGCCCACCGCACCCGTGTCCCCCGGAGCGGAGGCACCGGTGCTGTGGCGGCTGCGCACCACCGTGCGGGAGAAGCCCGGCTCGCTGGCCGCGCTGTGCGCCTCGCTGGCCGGGCACCGGGTGGACGTCATCAGCCTGCAGACCCATCCGCTGGGCGAGGTGACGGTGGACGAGTTCCTGCTGCGCGCGCCCCGGGAACTCGGCCCGGAGGAACTGCGCCGGGCGGCCGCCGCGGCGGGCGGCCGGGACACCTGGCTGGAGCGGGCCGACGCCCACGAACTGGTGGACATCGCCACCCATGTGCTGGGCCTGGCCGCCCGTACCGCACTGGACACCGCGGAGCTCCCGCTCGCCCTGCGGCAGTTGCTCGGCCGCTGCACGATCCGCTCGGTGCCCGCGCGGTCCGGCGCCGCACGGCCGCCCGGGGAGCCGGTCCCGGCCGGGGGCGTACTGGAGGAGACGGTGATGAAGCTGCCCGACCCGCACGGCGGGACGATCGTCGTGGAACGACCCTGCCTGCCCTTCACCCCCACCGAGTTCGCCAGGGCACGCGCCCTGGTCGAGCTGGACGCCCGGCTGGACACGGTCCCCGCCACCGAGGGCGCGGGAACGAGGACGCCGCGCCGCCGCGAACGGCTCACGCTCCCGGAGGGGAACGAGATCACCGTGCGGCGGGCGGACAGCCGCGATCTGGAGGCCGCCCGCGCGCTGCACCGGCGGTGCTCCGAACGGACGCTGTCCTCCCGCTACCACGGTCCGGTACGGGACGCCGACCGCTACCTGGACCATCTGCTCAGCCCGCGTTTCGGCCGCACCCTGGCCGCCGAGACGGCCTCGGGCAAGCTGGTGGCGCTCGGCCATCTGCTGTGGGACGGCGACGAGACCGAGGTGGCCCTCCTCGTCGAGGACGTCTGGCAGCGCCGCGGCATCGGCACCGAACTGCTGCACCGCCTGGTGGCGATGGCCGCCGAGGCGCGCGGCGAGAGCGTCTACGCCGTGACGAAGGCGGCCAACACCGGGATGGTCTCGGCGATGCGCGGGCTGGGACTGCCGCTGGACTACCAGGTCGAGGAGGGCACCCTGGTGATCACCGCCCGGCTCGCTCCGGTTCCCGCCGCCGCGGAGCCGACGAGCGGGCACTGAGTTCCCCGTCGCCGGTCGCCTCACCGGCGCCGCTCCCGGCGCTGTCCGCCTCACCGGCGCCCGCCGAGGCGCGTTCCCCCGTGCCGCGGCGGGCGCCGAGCGCGGTGTCGAGGTCGTGCCACAGGTCCTCGGCGTCCTCCAGGCCGACCGACATGCGCAGCAGCTTCTCACCGATGCCGCCGGCCCGGCGGTCGGCCGGGCCGACGACCCGGTGGCTGATGGATCCGGGGTGCTGGATGAGGGTGTCCACGCTGCCGAGGCTGACCGCCGGGGTGATCAGCCGCACCCCCGCGATCACCTCGTGCGGATCCCCGTGCACCTCGAAGGAGACCATCGCACCGCCGATCCGGGGGTAGTGGACGCGGGCGACCCGGGGGTCGTCCGCCAGCCGCCGGGCCAGTTCGGCGGCCGTGGCGGACTGCGCCCGCATCCGCACCGGCAGGGTGGCCAGGCCGCGCAGGAGCAGATAGCCCGCCAGCGGGTGCAGTACGCCGCCGGTGGCGAAGCGCACCTTCCGCAGTTCCCGGGCCGTCTCCTCGTCGCAGGCGACGACGCCGCCGAGGACGTCGCCGTGGCCGCCCAGGTACTTGGTGGCGCTGTGCAGCACGAACCGCGCGCCGTGCTCGGCGGGACGCTGCAGCACCGGGGTGGCGAAGGTGTTGTCGGCCAGCAGCGGCGCCGGGCCGCAGGATTCCGCCACGGCCCTCAGATCGATTTCGGCCAGAGTGGGGTTGGCCGGGGTCTCCACCACCACCAGACCGGTGTCGGGGCGGAGGGCGGCGGCGATCCCGGCCGGGTCCGTCCAGGTCACCTCGGTGCCCAGCAGCCCGCCGCCGAGCAGGTGGTCGCTGCATCCGTACAGCGGGCGCACCGCCACGACATGCCGCAGTCCCCGGGCGGCACGGGCCAGCACCACGGCGGTCAGGGCCGCCATGCCGCTGGCGAAGGCGACGGCCGCCCCGGTGCCCTCCAGCCGGGCCAGCGCCCGCTCGAAGCGCGCCACGGTGGGGTTGTCCAGCCGGGCGTACACCGGCGGGCCCGGCGGCAGGGCGCCGGTGGCGGCGAACTCGTCCAGCCGGGCGGCCTCCGCGCGGCTGTCGTGGGACGGGTAGGTGGTGGACAGGTCCAGGGGAGCGGCGTGCAGGCCCAGGGCTGCGAGGTCCTCGCGCCCGGCGTGCACGGCCTCGGTGTCCGGCGAACGGTGTGGGGTCGCGGACGAGACGTCCATGCCTTCCAGCTGAGTCATACGGGAATCCTGGGCATCGCCCGGGATTCGACGACGGAAGGCCGTGTTATGTTCGGCGAATGCCGGAATCCGTCGTACTCGATCCGGTGGACCTGGAGATCCTGCGGCTGCTGCAGAACGACGCCCGGACCACGTACCGCGATCTCGCCGCCGCCGTCGGCGTGGCCCCGTCGACCTGCCTGGACCGGGTGGCGCGGCTGCGCCGCGGCGGAGTGATCCTCGGCCACGCCCTGCGACTGGATCCGGCCAGACTCGGAAGGCCCCTCGAAGCCCTGCTGTCGGTCCAGGTGCGGCCCCACCGCAGGGAACTGGTCGGTCCGTTCGTGGAGCGGATCAGGGCTCTGCCGGAGGCCCGGGCACTGTTCCATCTGACCGGCCCCGACGACTACCTGGTCCATGTGGCGGTGGCCGGGACCGCAGATCTCCAGCGGCTGGTGCTGGACGAGTTCACCTCGCGCCGGGAGGTGGCCCGGGTCGAGACGCGTCTGGTCTTCCAGCAGTGGACGTGCGGTCCGTTGCTGCCCCCGGCCCCGCCGCGGTGAGCCGCGGCGGTCCGCGGTGACCGGTGCGCGTCGCCGCGGACCGGCCACCGGTGACGCGGCGGGCGGTGCCGTACGAGGATGTGGCCCATGTCCGATGCCACGAAGAACGCGCCCCTGCCCCGCCAGGTCGCCGACGCGTACGTCGACGCCCTCGTCGAAATCGACCCCGTCCTCGGCACCCACCTCGGTCTTCCCGGGAGCGCGGAACGGCTGCCCGACCTCTCCCCGGCCGGCCTGCGGGCCAGGGCCCACCTGGCCCGCACCGCCCTGGAGCGGCTCGCGGAGGCCGAGCGGCGCCCCGGTGGCGACAGCGCGGCCGAACGGCGCTGCGCACGCCTGCTGCGGGAGCGGCTGACCGCCGAACTCGACGTGCACGACGCGGGCGAGGAACTGCGCGCGGTCGGCAACCTCATCTCCCCGCTGCACTCCGTGCGCAACGTCTTCACCATGATGCCCCTCGGGAGCGAGGAGGACTGGGCGGCCCTCGCCCGGCGGCTGAGCGCCGTCCCGGCGGCGCTGGAGGGCTATCGCGCCGCACTGGCGGAGGGCCTGCGCGGCGGGCTCCCGGCCGGTCCCCGGCAGGTCGCCACGGTGATCGGACAGCTGGGCGAGTGGACCGGCGCGGACGGCGGGGAGAGCTGGTTCGCCGGTCTGGTCTCCGGCGGGCCCGGCGCCCTGCGCGCCGAGCTGGACAAGGGGGCCGCCGAGGCCGCCGGCGCCATGGCGGCCCTGCGCGACTGGCTGCGCGGCACCTACGCCCCCGCCGTCGCCGACGCCCCGGACACCGTGGGCCGCGAGCGGTACCGGCTCTGGTCGCGCTACTGGAACGGCACCGCCCTGGACCTGGAGGAGGCGTACGCGTACGGCTGGGAGGAGTACCACGGCGTCCACGCCCGGATGCGGGCCGAGGCCGACAAGGTGCTGCCCGGCGCCACGACTCCCTGGGAGGCGCTGCGCCACCTCGACGACCACGGCAGGGCGGTCGAGGGGGTGGCGGAAGTCCGGGCATGGCTCCAGGACCTGATGGACGAGGCGATCGACGGACTGGACGGCACGCACTTCGAGCTGGCCGGGCCGATCCGGCGCGTCGAGGCCATGATCGCTCCGCCCGGCAGCGCCGCCGCGCCCTACTACACCACGCCGTCACTGGACTTCTCCCGGCCGGGCCGCACCTGGCTGCCGACGGCGGGCCGGACCCGTTTCCCCGTCTACGACCTGGTCACCACCTGGTACCACGAGGGGGTGCCCGGCCACCATCTCCAGCTCGCCCAGTGGGTGTACGTCGCCGACCGGCTCTCGCGCTACCAGACGACGGTCGGCATGGTCAGCGCCAACGCCGAGGGCTGGGCGCTGTACGCGGAACGGCTCATGGACGAGCTGGGCTTCCTGGACAGTCCCGAGCTGCGGCTGGGCTATCTGGACGCGCAGATGATGCGCTCCCTGCGGGTCGTCGTGGACATCGGCATGCATCTGGGGCTGGAGATCCCGGGCCACTCCCCCTTCCGCCCCGGGGAGCGGTGGACCCCGGAGCTGGCCCTGGAGTTCTTCGGTGCGCACTCCGGACGTCCGGCCGACTTCGTGGCGAGCGAACTGGTCCGGTATCTGGGCCTCCCCGGCCAGGCCATCGGCTACAAGCTGGGCGAACGCGCCTGGCTGGCGGGCCGCGCGGCGGCCCGTGCCGCGCACGGCGACGCCTTCGACGCCAAACGGTGGCACATGGCGGCGCTGTCGCTGGGATCGCTGGGTCTGGACGACCTGGTGGCGGAGCTCTCCGCGCTCTGAACGGGCCGGGGCTGCCCGGCTCCGCGTGTGGTCCTCGTAGGGGCGCGCAGCCTGATTCGCGCGCCCCTACGAGACGGACTTCCTTCCGGTCGTCGCTCCCAGAACACCGGCCGCGTACTCCGCACGATCCCCATCACACGTTCGCGGGAAGCCCTCGGAACCCATCACACCGCCTCCGCGTTCACCCGGCGTTGCCGCCACGTTTCCCGCACGTTGCGGTCGTACAGAACGAATTTCCCACAAGCAGGACACCAGCATAATCCGTAGGCACATACCGAAACGTGCCGGACTCATACCAGACAGTCACCGAGGTGGCGGCAACCTGGCCGTTTTCCCTCCCCCGCCTTCCTCGGCCCCCTACGCTGTCGTGGCACGCGAACCGTGATCCTCAGGTCAGCCCTCCACGCACCGGCTTGACCGTTTCTTCCCGCAACGACGCGTCCGCGAGGAAAGCCGATGACCGATATAACGACCGTGGCGAGCCTGCTCGGCTCGGGCCTGGGTGTGGCCCTCACACCAGTGGCGGTGCGTCAGGCCCGACGTATCCGTGAGCTGCGGACGCAGTTGTCCGGCGCCCGCTCGGGCATCCGCGCCCGGGACGCCGAACTGGCCCGGCTGGCCGGGGTGAGCCTGCCGGCGGCCGTCCAGTCCGTCGGCGACCGCCGGCCCGTCCCGGCCTCCCCGCCGGTGGACGCCGAACTGGCCGGAACGCCGTTCGCCCACCACCTCCACGAGCTGCGGACCCTGGTCGTACGAGCCCTCACCGACGCCGAGGGGCGTACCGCCCAGATGACCCAGACGACGCTGCTGTCCGTGGCCCGCACGCTCCAGGCACTGGCCAACAAGCAGCAGATGGCCGTCACCGACATGCTGGCCAGGCACGACTCGCCCCAGGTGCTGGGGGACCTGCAGGTGGTCGACCACGCCACCGCCCAGATCCTGCGGCGTGCCCAGGCGATCACCGTGGTCTGCGGCTCCTACCCGGGGCGGCAGCACAACGCCACCCCGCTGAGCGACGTGGTGCGGGGCGCGGTCAGCCGCATCCTGGACTTCCGGCGCGTCAAGGTCTTCCACGACGAGGGCGAACGCGCCGTCGTCGGGCGGGCCGTGGAGGGGCTGGTGCTCGCCCTCGCCGAACTGCTGGAGAACGCCACCCGCTACTCGCATCCGGACACCCAGGTGCTGGTGCAGTTCGAGCGCGCGCACAACGGCCTGTCCGTCGTCGTGGACGACAAGGGCGTGGGCCTGCAGCCGGGCGAGCGGGAGCGGGCCACCCGGCTGCTGTCCGGCGAGGGGCCCGTCACCATCACCCGGCTGGGCGACCCGCCGAAGTTCGGCTTCGCGGTGATCGGACTGCTCAGCGCCCGGTACGGATTCGAGGTGTCGGTGACCAAGTCCCCCTACAGCGGGGTACGGGCCGTGACCTTCCTGCCCAGCACGCTGCTCACCGACAGCGTGCCCACCCAGCCGGTGGCCCTGTTCGGCGCGGCCGGCGCGGCCGGCCCCGCCCCGGGCGGCGCGTCCGGTGCCGCCGGTCCGGCGACGGCGGCGGGGGCGAAGACCGCGGGCGGGCTGCCCAAGCGGCGGCGGTACACGTCGGAGGCGTCCGCCGCGGCACCGGCCTCCACACCGGCCGATCCGGCCGGCCCCTCCGACGGGGAAACCGCCACCGGCCGCTCACCGCGGCAGTCCGCGGCCACGCTGGGCGGCTTCGCCCGTGCGGCACGGGCCGCCCAGCGCACCACGCCGACGTCCGGAGAACCCGAGGGGGAGAACAAGCCATGATCTTCGACAACGAGAAACTCGCCTGGATGCTGGCCCAGCTCATGGACCAGCCGGACGTCTACGACGCCCTGCTGGTGTCGGGAGACGGCCTGGTCCGGGCGTGTACTCCGGGGCTGGACCGGGACACCGCGGAGCAGATGGCCGCGGCACTGGCCGGAGTGCAGGCCACCTCCAGCGCCAGCGCGCGGCTGTGCCGGTCCGACCCCGGTTCCTGGGAGCAGAGCCTGACGCAGTTCCGCGACGGATACGTCCTCACCATCCGGGCGGGCGACGGCAGTTTCCTCACCGCGGCGACCTCCGGCACGGCGGACGTGGAGGCGATCAGCTTCCGGATGCACCAGTTGGTGGCCCAGCTCGGCGGGCAGATGACCAGCGAGCCCCGCCACGACGCCGGCGGACCGACATGACACCCCGCCGCGTACGCATGGACCTGGTCCGCCCCTACGTCATCACCGGCGGCCGCCACGAGCCCAGCCGCAACACCCACGCCCTGGACCTGGTCACCCTGGTCACCGCCACCGGCGACCGCCCCGTGGCGGAACTGGAGCCGGAGCAGCAGCGGATGGTCCGGGTGTGCCAGGGCGGCTATCTGTCGGTCGCGGAGGTCGCCGGCCATGTGCGGCTGCCCGTGGCGGTCACCACGATCCTGCTGGCGGACCTGATCGACAGCGGCCATGTGGTCGCGCGCAGGCCCCCGCCGGCGGCCCAGCCCACCGATCTCGACGTCCTGGAGAAGGTCCTGGATGGCCTCAACAACATCCTCTGACAGGTCCGCCGACAGCGGGATCTACGTGCGCGACACTGTCGAGACCACCGCGAAACTGCTGATCGTCGGACCGTTCGGGGTCGGCAAGACCACCCTGATAGGCACCGTCAGCGAGATCGAGCCACTGCGGACCGAGGAGGTCATGACACAGGCCGGCGCGCTGGTGGACGATCTGAGGGGCGTCGAGGACAAGCGGACCACCACCGTCGCGATGGACTTCGGCCGGCTCACCCTCTCCCCGGACCTGGTGCTGTACCTGTTCGGCGCTCCCGGCCAGCGGCGTTTCAACCAGGTGGCACCGGTGTGGCAGCAGCTGGTCCGCGGCGCCTACGGCGCCCTGGTACTGGCCGACACCCGCCGACTGGACGCCTCCTTCGACGCGATGGAGATGGTCGAGCGGCACGGCCTGCCGTACGCGGTCGCCCTCAACTCCTTCCCCGACGCCCCGCACTTCCCGGACGACGAACTCCGCGAGGCACTCGACCTGAAACCCGGGACCCCCTTGGTCAGCTGCGACGCGCGGGACCGCACCTCGGCCGCACGGGCGCTGATCGCCCTGGTCGGACACGTCCACACCTACTACCAGGAGCACCTTCCGTGACAACCCCGTCCCCCGGCCCGGACACCGCTCCCCCGCCGGGCTGCCCGGCGCACTCGGCCCCGGGCGGCACTCCCGGCTCCGGCAGCGGCCTGCCCGCCCTGTACGGGCCCGGCTTCGCCGCCGACCCGGACGCCCTCTACGCCAGGCTCCGCCCCCAGGGCCCGGCCCACTGGGTGGAACTCGCCCCCGGTGTGCCCGCCGTCGTGGTCACCGACTACGCCGCGGCCCTGGAGGTGCTGCGCAGCTCGCAGTTCAGCAAGGACGCCCGCCGCTGGACCGCCCTGATGGAGGGGCGGATCCCCATGGACAACGAGGTCGTCCCCATGATGGGTTTCCGGCCCAGCCTGCTGTTCGCCGACGGCGACCGGCATCTGCGGCTGCGCAAGACCGTCGACGACGCGCTGGCCCGGGTCGACTCCTACCGGGTGCGCTCCTACGTGCGGCGCGGGGCGGGCCGGCTGATCGGCGAGTTCGGCCCGATGGGCAGGGCGGAGCTGGTGAGCCAGTACTCCCACCGCATCCCGCCGCTGGTGTTCACCCAGCTGTTCGGCTGCTCCGACGAGCAGACGGAGCGCATGGCCCGGGCCTGCGCGCAGATGATCGCCGCCGAACCCGCCACCGCCCAACGGGGCAGCGAGGACCTGGCCCGCTGCCTGGCCGGGCTGATCGCCGACAAGCGCCGTTCCCCCGGCGCCGACCTGACCTCCTGGCTGCTGCACCATCCGCTGCGGCTGTCGGACGAGGAGATGCTCCACCAGCTGGTGGTCCTCATCGGTGCGGGCACCGTGCCGCAGTCCGCCTGGATATCCAGCGCGATCATGCTGCTGCTGACCGACGACCGGTTCGCCGGTGATCTCTCCGGCGGCAGCCTCACCGTCTCCGACGCGCTCAACGAGGTCCTGTGGAAGCGGTCGCCGATGGCGAACTTCTGCTTCCACTACGCGACGAACGAGTACGACCTGCGCGACGACTCCGGCGCGGGGCTGCTGATCCCCCCGGGAGTCCCGGTGCTCATCAGCCACGAGGCGGTCAACTCCCACGCCGTCCGGGGCACGGCCGGCGACCGCCGCTCCAACCACGCCCATCTGGCCTTCGGCGGGGGGCCGCACGTGTGCCCCGCCCAGGGGCTGTCGGAAATCATCGCCGATGTGGCGATCGAGACGCTGCTCGACGTACTGCCCGACATGGAACTGGCCGTGCCGGCAGGGGATCTGGTCTGGCGGCCGGGACCCTTTCACCGTAGCCTTGCCGCGCTGCCTGTGATCTTCCCGGCACTCTCCGCATCCGAACCCGTACCCGAGTCCGTGCCCGAACCCGGGCCCGCGAGCACGCCCGTCCAGACATCCGCCGCGTCCGAACAGACCTCCGGAGGCCAGTCATGGAACCACTCGACGTCCCCGTCCTCGATCCCACCGGCCGTGACCGTCCCGGAGAGGCGGCCGGACTCCGTTCCCGGGGGCCGGCGACGCCGGTGGAGCTCCCCGGTGGCGTGGTTGCGTGGTCGGTGACCGCTCACGAGTACATCAAGCGGCTGGCCGGGGACCGCCGGGTCTCCCGGGACGCCCGGCGCCACTGGCCGGAGCTGGAGCGAATACCCCAGGACTGGGCCCTCAACGTGTGGGTGCGGGTGGAGAGCGCTTTCACCAGCTACGGCGCCGAGCACCGCCGCCTGCGCAACCTGATCGCCCCGTCCTTCACCCCCCGCCGCACCGAGGCGCTGCGCCCCCGCGTCCAGGAGATCGTCGACGACCTGATCACCGGACTGGAGAGCGCCGATCCGGGCGAACCGGTGGACCTGCGCGCCCGGTTCGCCTACGTCATCCCCAACGAGGTGATATGCGAGCTGTTCGGCGTCCCGGCCGACATGCGCCCCTGGACCCGCCGGGTCATGGACGCCGTGCTGAACACCGAGGCCTCCCCCGAACAGGCCCGCGCCGACTACGCCGAGATGTGGGCCTGCATGCGGGCGCTGGCCGACATCAAGCGCGCCCGGCCGGGCGAGGACATGACCAGTGAGCTCATCGCCGCCCGCGACGGCGACTTCCGGCTCGACGAGCACCAGCTGATCAGCACGCTCGTCCTGATGATCGGGGCCGGCAGCGAGACCGCCGTCAACCTCATCGCCGAGGCCGTACGCTCCCTGCTCGCGCTCCCCGAACAGCTCGCCCTGGTCCGGTCCGGCCAGGCCGGCTGGGACGACGTGATCGAGGAGACCCTGCGCGCCCATGCTCCGATCATGCACATGCCGCTGCGGTACGCGGTGGAGGACATCGACCTGGACGGCGTGACGATCCGCAAGGGCGACGCCATCATCCTCGGCTTCGGTGCCGCCGGCCGTGATCCGGCGCTGTACGGGGAGAGCGCCGACACCTTCGACCTCACCCGGACCGAGCGGGAGCACCTGGCCTTCGGCCACGGCGTGCACTACTGCCTGGGCGCGCCGCTGGCCCGGCTGGAGGCCGCCATAGCGCTGCCGGCCCTGTTCGACCGCTTCCCCGAGATGCGGCTGGCCGTCGCCCCCGAGGAGCTGGTCCCCCAGCCGTCGTTCATCGCCAACGGGCACCGGGAGCTGCCGGTGCACCTCAAGCCGGTCTCGTAAATACATCCGTCCGTCCGCCGGGACCGGACGCGTCCCGGCGAACGGACGGGCCGTCAGCGGGTGAACCCGCCCTCGGAGTCGATGACCTGTCCGGTGATCCAGGCCGCCTCGTCGGTGACGAGCCAGGCCACCAGCCGCGCGGGGTCGTCCGGCTGTCCCCACCGTCCGCCGGGGAACATGGCCGCGACGGCCGCGTGCTCCTCGCCGGTGAGGTAGCCGGTGTCCACCGGACCGGGGTTGACCGTGTTCACGGTGACGCCACGAGGGGCGAGGGCGGTGGCCAGGGAGCGGGTGACGGAGGCCAGCGCCCCCTTGCTCAGGGCGTAGGCCAGTTCGCCCGGCATACCGCCGCCCCGGTCCTGGCCCGAGGTCATCATGACCACCCGGCCGCCCTCCCGCGCCGCCTGCCGGCGCCGGGCGTACGCCTGGACCAGCAGCACCGTGGAGCGGGTGTTGACCGCCCAGTGGGCGTCCAGCATGTCCGCGTCGATCTCGTCCAGCGGGCCGTCCTCGCCGCTGAGGGCGTGGTTGGCGACCAGGATGTCGAGTCGCCCGCCGAGGGCCTCGGCGGCCGCCTCGACCAACCGCGCCGGAGCGCCGGGGGCGGTGAGGTCGGCGGGGCCGTGGGCGACGGCCGCGCCGTCGGCCGCGAGCGGCCGCAGTCCGGCGGCGAGCGCCCCGGGGCCGCCCGGGTCGGCGCCCCAGGGCTTGGCGGCGTCGTGGGGGACGTGGTGGTGGAGGTAGACACCGGCGCCGTACGCGACGAGCCGGCGGGCGATCGCCCAGCCGATTCCGGCCCGGCGGCTCGCCCCGGTCACCAGGGCGGTACGGCCGCGCAGCGGCAGCGGGTCGCGGTGCGGGGTGCCGGGGGTGTGCGGGGTGCCGGGACTCATGGCATCCGATGATCGCGGCGGGCCACACCGGCCGTCACCCGGTTTTCCTCCGGGTACCGTCTGCCCGGCGCACCCGGCGTCCCTCACCCGGCCGCCGGTCCCCGGTGCCGGACGGCCGACCCGGTGCGGGTCTTGACCACCTCCAGCTGGACGGGAACGCGCTGCCGCAGGTCGGGGACATGACTGACGATGCCGACGCTGCGGTCGCGCTCGCGCAGGGAGTCCAGTACGTCCAGCACCTCGTCGAGGGTCTGGTCGTCCAGGCTGCCGAACCCCTCGTCGATGAAGAGGGTGTCCAGCCGCAGCCCGCCCGCCTCCTCGGTGACGACGTCGGCCAGGCCCAGGGCGAGGGCGAGGGAGGCGAAGAAGGTCTCACCGCCGGAGAGGGTGGCGGTGTCGCGCTCCCGGCCCGTCCAGGCGTCGATGACGTGCAGTCCCAGACCGGAGCGGCCCCGCCCGGGGCCGCGCGCGTCGGAGTGGACCAGGGTGTAGCGGCCGCCGGACATGTACGCCAGCCGGGCACCGGCCGCGGCGGCCACCTGCTCCAGCCTGGCGGCCAGGACGTAGGACTCCAGACGCATCCGGTGCTCGTTCTCCGTGGACGTCCCGGCCGCCAGGCCCGCCAGACGGGCCACCCGGTCGTACTCCTCGCGCAGCGGGGCCAGCCGGCGGGCGTCGGCCAGGGCGTCGGCGGACAGGCCGTCGAGTTCGGCGCACCGCCGGTCTGCCTCGGCGTGGGCGGCGGAGGCGGCGTTCAGCCGGGCGACGGCCTCCTTCAGCGCTGTCTCGGCCCCGGTGAGGCGATCGGGCGGCAGTTCGGCGGCGTCGGCCAGTTCGGGGTCGGCGAGCTCGGCCGCCACGGCCGCCTCCTCGGCCTGCCACTCGTCGAGGCGGTGCTGCAGCGCGCGTTGCTCCAGCTCGGCGAGCCGGGCGCCGGCGGCGGCCCGCGGGGTGTCGAACCCGGCGCGCCAGACGGCGTCCGCCAGCCGCGCGTCGGCGTCCTTGAGCCGCCGCGCGGCGGTCTCGGCGGCGCCGGCGGCCTCGGCGGCGGCGGCCAGCAGTGCGGCGCGGTGTTCCAGTTCGGCGGCGCGGTGTGCCACGGAGGGTGCCGTGCCCCGGGCCCGGGCCACCTGCCGCGCCAGTTCCGTGTGTTCCCGCAGCAGTGCCTCGCGGGTGGAGGTGCGGGCGGCCGCCCGGCGCCCGGCGTCCTGCCGGGCGGTCCGGCGGCTGTCGTGCTCGCGCAGCAGCCGGTCGAAGGCCGCGCGGGCGTCGGCCGCGCCGGCCGCGGTACGGCGGGCGGCCGTGTGCTCCGTCTCCAGGGCGGCCGCCTCGTCGGCGAGTTCGGCGGCGGAGGTCTCCCCCGCCTCCGCCGCGGCCGCCGTCAGCCGCTCCCGCAGGGAGTCCAGCCGCCGCTCGGCCCGCCGGTGCGCCTCCTCGGCCTCCCGGTGGCGGTCCAGGGCCGCCTCCTCCGCCCGCCGGTCCACGTGCCGCGCGCCGGGCCGGGCCGGCTCGGGGTGCTCGGGCGAGCCGCAGACCATGCACGGTGCGCCGTCGCTCAGCTCGGCGGCGAGTTCGGCGGCGATGCCGTCCAGCCGCCGTGCCCTGACGTCCAGCCACTCCTGTTTGGCGGCCAGTGCCCGCTCGTGCGTCTCAGTCAGCTCGGCCCGGGCTCCGCTCTCCTCGGCGGTGAGGGCGTCGCGATGGCGGGCGGCCGCCAGCTTCCGCCGGAGTGTGTCGAGCCGCCGGGCGAGCCGTTCGGCCTGGGACGCGGCCTCCGCGGCGGCCTCGACGCGCCGCTGGTGGGCGTCGCGGGTGGTCTCCCAGTCCGCCAGCCACTCGTCCGCCTCCCGCAGCAGTTCCTCGTCCGCGCCCGACTCGCTCTCCAGCCGGGCGAGTTCGGCGGTGAGACGGGTGGCGCGCTCCTCGGCCTGCCGGGCGGCCTCCAGGGTGCCCAGCTCCCGGCGGACGGCACGTTCGAGTCCGGCGAGCCGCTCCGCGGGGGCCTGGGCGTCCGCGGCGGGCAGCAGGCCGCGGGCGGCCTCCTCGGCGAGCGCCGTGCGGCGGCGCTCGTCCTCGGCCCGTTCCCGGGCGTCGAGGACGGGGGCCACCACCTCGGCGGCGCGGGCCCGCTCCAGCCGCGCGCGGTCGCGGCGGTGCTCCTCCTCCCCCGCGGCCAGGGCGGCGGCGCGCTGCCGGGCGGCGGCGTACCGGCGCCGGCGGCGGTCCAGCTCCCGGGCCTCCTCCAGCCGCCGCCCGGCGGCGGCATGGGCCTCCTGCGCGGCCCGGAGCGCCGCCGCGGCGATGTCCCGCCGCTCCCGGGCGGTGGAGCGGGCCAGGGCCGCCCACTCCAGCACGGCACCGGCCAGGCCCGGATCGCCCGGCGCGAGGCCGTCCAGCGGTGTCCCGCCGGGTCCGGGACCGCCCCCGGCGGCCTGCCGCATGCGCTGGCCCAGCACGAGCAGCCGCTCGTCACCGCCGCGCACCCGGTGCTGCGCGGCGGTGCGCAGTTCCGCCAGGTGCTGCTCGACGGCGGCGAAGCGGTGGGTGTCGAAGAGGCGGCCCAGCAGTCTGGCCCGGTCCTCCGCGCCGGCCCGCAGGAAGCGGGCGAACTCGCCCTGGGGCAGCAGGACCACCTGGCAGAACTGCTCGCGGCTCATGCCCAGCAGTTGGGCGAGTTCCTCGCCGATCTCCTGGTGGGAGCGGCTGAGCGCCTTCCAGGTGCCGGTGGCGGCGTCGTACTCGCGCAGCCAGGACTGGGCCTTGTCGGTGGTCAGGCCGGTGCCGCGCTTCTTGGGGCGCCGCTGCTCGGGCTGCCGGGTGACCTCCAGCCGCCGGCCGCCGACGGTGAGGTCGAGGACCACCTCGGTACGGGTGCCGGGGTCGGCGTGGTCGCTGCGCAGCCGGGCCGGTCCGGAGGTCTGGCGGGCGCCGGGCACCCCGCCGTACAGGGCGTAGCAGACGGCGTCCAGCACCGAGGTCTTGCCCGCACCGGTCGGTCCGTGCAGCAGGAACAGGCCGGCCGCGGACAACGCGTCGAAGTCGATCGTCTGGGTGCCGCCGAACGGGCCGAAGGCGGTGACGGCGAGGCGGTGCAGTCTCATCGGGGGGCCTCCGTGCGGGCCGCTTCGGCGCGTACGGCGTCCAGGGCACCGCCCAGCAGGGCGCTTTCGTGCTCGTCGGGCCCGGCACCGCCCCGCACGTGGGCGACGAAGCCCTCCAGGATCTCTTGGTCGGTGCGGTCGCGCAGCCGCCGCCCGTAGGAGACGGAAGCGTCCTCGGGCGGCCGCTCGGGGTCCAGGACGAGGGTGAGGACGTGGGGGAAGCGGGCGGTGAGGGCGGCCATCGGCTCGCGCGGGCGGACCGGATCGGTGAGGGTGGCCTCCACCCACGCCTGCTCGTGGCGCTCCAGACCGGGGTCGGCGAGCAGGTCCGCCAGCCGGCCGCGGACACGGGCCAGCGGGCGGGGCACCGGGCAGTCGGTCCGCTCGGCGCTCACCTCGCCGCCGGGCCCGAGGTCGACCAGCCACATCGACTTGCGGTGGCGGGCCTCCGAGAAGGAGTAGGCCAGCGGGGAGCCGGAGTAGCGGATCCGCCCGGTGAGCGTCTGGCAGCCGTGCAGATGGCCCAGGGCCACGTAGTCCACCCCGTCGAAGACGGCGGCCGGGACGGAGGCGACCCCGCCGACGGTGATGTCCCGTTCGCTGTCGGACGCCTCGCCCCCGGTGACGAAGGCGTGGGCCAGGACGACCGAGCGGGTGCCCGCCGGGCGGGCGGCCAGATCGGCGCGCACCCGGTCCATGGCGGCGCCCAGCACCGCGGCGTGTCCGGCCCGCTCCACCCCGAGGACGTCCTTGACCAGAGCCGGTTCCAGGTAGGGCAGGCCGTAGAAGGCGACCTCGCCGTGGGCGTCGGCCAGGACCACGGGGGTGCCGCAGCCGGCGGGGTCGGTGCGCAGGTGGACACCCGCCCGGCCGATGAGCCCGGCGCCCACGCCCAGGCGGCGGGCCGAGTCGTGGTTGCCGGAGATCATGACGGTCGGCACGCCGAGGTCCGCGAGGCGGTGCAGGGCCTCGTCGAAGAGTTCGACGGCGGCGAGCGGCGGCACCGCCCGGTCGTAGACGTCGCCGGCGACGAGCACCGCGTCGACGCCCTCGGCGCGCACCGTCTCCACCAGATGGTCGACGAAGGCCGCCTGGGCGGACAGCAGGTTCACCCGGTGGAAGCTCCGTCCCAGGTGCCAGTCCGAGGTGTGCAGCAGTCTCAACGGCCCGCTCCGTCCCGCACGTGTCCCCTCTCCCCGCCCCTGTCGGTCAAGATCTGGATTGTGGCACGGTTCGTCCGCCGGCATGCCCCTCGCGGGGGAATCCGCCGGAGTTCCCGGTCCTTGGGCGGTCCGCCCGGTGGGCCGCCGGTCAGCGCCCCCGGCAGTCGACGTACCGGATCCGCTCCGTGGCGCCCTCGGCGAAGTCCTCCTGGCCGTGGTTGGCCAGCAGGCACATGTCGTAGCGGGCGGCCGGTCCCCCGCCGTCCCCGGCGGGCCGGTAGGTGTGCTTCCCCGAGAGCTGGCAGGAGTCGTAGCGCACCAGCGGGCCGGGCCCGGTGGGGCGGTAGCGGTGCGGACGGGAGCCGGGCGCGAAGTCCTTGAAGGCGTGGGCGGTGTCGTCGCAGTCGTTGAAGTGCACCGTGCCGCTCTCCCAGGCGCAGTCGATCACCAAGGTGTCCGGGCCGCGCACCTCGAAGCGGATGTCCTCGGCGTGGAAGCGCTGCACGGAGCCGTGGTGGTCGGCGCGCGGGAAGCGGAAGAAGGTGCTGGTGCGGCCGTACTCCCCGGACTCCCCGGACTCCCCGGGCCCTCCCGTCCGCTCCGGACGGCGGCCGGTGACGATGTAGGAGCCGCCCCGGCAGGTGACGGAGCCGCCGTAGGGGAACTCCAGGAAGTTTCCCCACTCGTACTCCACCTTCATGTCGTTGAACCAGTAGTTGAGGAACTGGTCCTGCTGCCCGGGGTCCCGCGACCGCTGTGACAGCCCGGAGTACAGGAACGCCCGGCGCCAGGCGCCGCCCACCCGGCAGGCCTCCCAGCGCATCTCGGAGTTGGTGTTGCTGCCGTCGAGCGCGAGCCCGTAGGTCCACTCCCCCAGCCACTCGCAGTCGGTGAACCGGTAGTCCTGGGCCTGCCCGGTGGAGTACGAGTAGAAGAACGAGGCGCCGGGAGTGCCGGAGCGGAACCCGAGGTGCTCGAACACGATGTTCGCCCAGGCGTCCTCGTTGCGGCACAGATAGGAGTCCGCGGCCCGGCGGGGTGCGAACAGGAGCTGTGTCATGCGCTTGCCCGCGCCCCGGAACCGCAGGCCGTTGGCCTTCGGCCGGCCGCCGGCCGCGCCGATCAGCGCGTCCGGCTCGCGAATGAGGTAGACGCCCGCCGGTATGTCGACGACGGTGCGGCCGGTGCCGTTCCACACCCGGTCGACGGCGTGCCGGTAGGCGCGGACGAAGGCCCGGCTGTCGTCGGTCCGGCCGTCGCCCCGGGCGCCGAAGTCGGCGACGACGTCGACGGTGTCCTTCCCCTTGGGCCTGCGGCCGCCGACGGACAGGGTGCGGGCCTCGTCCGCCGCGGAGTCCGCCGCGTCCGCGGTACCCGCCGTCTCGCAGCCCGCGAGGCCGGCCGTCAGCGCGGCGGCCGTACCCGCCGTGCCCGCCGTCAGCACCGCGCGGCGGCTGGTGGTACCGGTCCGCCGTAAGGAGTCGCCTGCCATGATGATGCTCCTTCGAGAAGTCCGTGGTGCGGGTGCGTCGAGTGGGGGGAAAGTGAGCCGGTTCGGTTACGCGGTGGAGCGGTTGTCGGCTGCGCAGAAATCAGCCAGGGGGGTGTCGCTGTACTCGCGGTACGTCAACCGGCCGGCGGGCCGGTTACTGGCCGCGGCCGCCTACGCCGCGCGCCTGACGCCCAACCAGGTCACCCTGGCGAGCGCGGTCTCCACGTTCACCGGGATCGGGCTGATCGCCGCCCTGCCGCCGTCGCACGCCCTGGCGGCCGGGGTGTTCGCCGCGCTGGTGGTGGGCTTCGCCCTGGACTCGGCCGACGGGCAGCTCGCCCGGCTGACGGGGACGGGCAGCCCGGCCGGCGAGTGGCTGGACCACGTGGTGGACTGCGCGAAGATGCTGGCGCTCCACATGGCGGTACTGGTCTCGTTCCACCGGTACTTCGGCTTCTCCGACCCGGTGTACCTGCTCATTCCCGTCGCCTTCCAGTTCGCCGCCGTGCTGGTCTTCTTCGGCGGCATCCTCACCGAGCAGCTGAAGCGGAGGGTGGAGCGGCCCGCCCCCGCGGCGCCGCCCTCCACCCTCCGCTCGGTCGCCCTGCTGCCCGTGGACTACGGGGTGTTCTGCGCGGTGTTCCTCTTCCTCGGCGTCCGCGGGCTGTTCGTGGCGCTGTACTGCGTGCTGCTCGCCGCCCATCTGCTGTTCATGGCGGCGTTCCTGGTGAAGTGGTACCGGGAGTTGTCCGCCCTGACCCGCTGACCCGGCCCGGCGGCCGGGGCCGCTTCGGCGGTCAGGCCGACTCCGTCGACTCCGCCGCCGGCCCGGCGGGGCCCGCGATCCCGTCCAGGGCCCGGCGCAGCAGGGTGCTGGAGGTGTGCACGGTGTAGGGGAAGTACACGACGTCGACGCCGACTCCGGCGAAGTCCCGCTCCAGCCTCTCCCCCTTCTCCGTGCCCCGCCAGTCGTCGCCCTTGAAGATGACGTCGAAGCGGACCTGCCGCCAGGTCTCCAGCTTGTCGGGCACCGTCTCCACGAACGCCGCGTCCACGAAGCGGATGCTGCGGACGATCTCCAGCCGTTCGGTGAGCGGGACGACCGGGGAGCGGCCCTTGGCCGCCCGGGCCATCTCGTCCGACACCACGCCGGCCACCAGGTAGTCGCACCGGCTCCTGGCGTGCCGCAGGATGTTGAGGTGCCCGATGTGGAATAAGTCGTAGACCCCGGGCGCGTAGCCCACTCGATGTGTCATCCGCTGTTCTCCTCGGCGTGCGGTCAGTTGCCGGCTGTCACGTACACGGGGCCGTTGCGGCCCGAGAGATTGGTGCCGTCGGTGACCTCCAGCGAGTACCGGTGGGTCGTACCCGGCTCCACGGTGTCGGTGAAGGTGATCACGGGCCGGTCCCAGTGGCGCGACTCCGCCTCGACGGAGGTCAGATAAGTGCCGTCCCGGTGGATCCGGTAGGTCAGTGTGCCGTCGTCCCGGTCCCACGAGGCCCGCCAGCTGAGGGTGACCTCCCCCGGGGAGGTGCTGGTGCCGCTCAGGATCGGCACCTGCGGGGCCTCGGTGTCGGGTCCCGCCGCGAAGCGGGTCAGCCCCTGCTGCGGCCGGTCGTTGACGGTGGTGAACTCGCCGCCGGTCCACAGGATGCCCTCGGCCTCGGCCATCACCATGGCACGCGGGCCGATCTGTTCGCCGATGCCGTCGTTGGTGTCCGGGAACCACGGCAGGATCGTCTCGTCGGCGATCGACTGGGCCAGCAGGTGCTGGCGGTTGTTGTGCTCCGGGAAGCCGCCCGGCGTCGAGGAGCAGTTGTGCGCGTGGGAACCGCTGTAGAGCACGCCCTGCCAGGGCACGACGGCCTGGGTGGCGCCCAGGCAGGTGTCCTTCCACAGCAGTTCGCCGTCGGAGAGCCGGCCCGCCGCGCGGCCGTCGAAGACCCCGCCGCCGGTGCCCTCGGCGGCGAGGTAGAAATTCGTGCCGTCGTTGACGAGCCCCTTGACCGCGGAGCGGCGGGGGATCCAGCCGGTGAAGCGGTGGACGATCTCGCCGGTGGTCGCGTCCAGGCCGACCAGCCCGTGCACGCTGTTGAACAGACTGCCGTTCACCGAGGTGAACCGGCCGCCGATGATGACCTTGTTCAGGTGCGGGGCGACGGTGATGGCGTTGATACCCGGGGTGGGGTCGTTGGAGATGGACGAGCCCTCGATCACGGCGCGGAAGGGCAGCAGGGTGCTGTCGCGGCGCAGGGCCGCGACGCGTTCCCGGGGCTGGCCCTGCACGGTGGAGAACTGGCCACCGAGGTAGACCGTGGTGTCGGTGACGTCGATGGCCCGGACCGTCGAGGATACGGTGGGCCGCCAGTCGTCGTCGATGGTGCAGTCGTCGGTGTCGAGGGCGGCGGTGTTGGCGCGTCCCACTCCCCCGGCGCTCCCGAAGGAGCCGCCGATGTAGAGGACCTCCCCGTCGGGCGAGGCCTTCAGGGCCCGGACCGTTCCGCTTCCCCCGGTGAAGGCCGGCGCGCACGGCAGCGGCTGACCGGTGTCGGCGTCGAACGCCGCGAAGTTCCTGCGGGGCAGCTCGCGTGAGCTGCCGGGGGAGGTGCCGGGCGGCCGGATGTTGCCGAACGTGCCTCCCACGTAGACGACGCCCTTGGCGTAGGTCAACGCCCATACGATGCCGTCGGTCTGCCAGGTGCTGAGCGGATCGGCGGTGAGTGTGGTTTCGCCCGCCGCCTGGGCCGGTCCCGCACCCAGGGCCGTCGAGGCCAGGCCGAGCATGACGGCGGCGAGCAGTGTTCTGACGGATCTTCTCCTGCGCATGGTTCCCCCCTGGAAGCACATGGCGAGTACGGGTGGGGCGAGGCGGGAGCCGTGTCCGCCGGCTGCGGCGGCGGACACGGACGCCACATCCGTGTTCACCGTGAGTTCCCTTTCCCGCCCTTGCGCAGCACCCGGAAGAACTCCCCCGTCCCCAGCGGCACACGATAGCGCCAGACGGTGACGGTGAAGGCACAAACCGTCAAAGCCATGCCCAGGGAAGCGGCCGGTACGGTGTCGCCGCCGGTCAGCCGCACACCGAGCACGAGGGGGGCGACGGCCGCGAAGGCGACGGCGGCGGCGCACAGATAGCCGCGGTCGACCGTGCGGAAGCCCAGCCGGTGGCGCACCAGCAGTGCCGAGGCCACGTTGTCCACCACGATCGCCAGCCCCCAGGCGACGGCCGCGCCCGCCACCCCGTACCGCGGTACCAGCCAGAAGCCCAGACCGAGCTGGACGGCGAACCCGGCGCCGGCGACCGCGAGGTTCCACACACTGCGGCCGGCCATCAGGATGACGGTCTGCGCGTTGCCGACCCCGACGTTGACCGCGCAGGCCGCCGCCAGCACCACCAGTCCCGTGGCGCCGTCGTCGAACCCCTCCCCGAACAGCGACAGCACGGTGCGGGGGAAGGCCGCCAGATACACGAACAGCGGCCAGGAGAACAGCACGATCCAGCGGGTGGACAGCCGGTGCAGCCGTTCCGCCTCCGGCCGGTGGCCGCCCGCGAGCAGCCGGCTGAGCTGGGCGGCGACCGCCAGCCGGACGGCGAGCTGGAGCAGGGTGCCGGCGGTCACCAGCCGGCCGACCGCGGTGTAGATCCCGGCCTCGGCGCTGGTGCCCAGCACCGACAGCAGGACCACCCCGATCCACACGGCGGCGATGTCGAAGACCGAGGACAGGGCGCGCGGTCCGGCGAAGGACCAGAACTCGCCCGGGGTGACCGGTGGCGTCCCCGGTGTGCCGGGGTGCGCGGCACGCGACCGGCGCAGCGCCAGCCAGACCACCGCCGCGGCCGGCAGCGCGGGCGCCAGCCAGGCGGCGGACAGCGCCACCACGCCCGGCGCCAGAAGCGCCACCGGCAGGGCGACGGCGACCCGCAGCACGGGCTTGCCCATCTGCTCCACACCCACGAAGGGCACCACCGAGCCGTAGCCCCGGGTGGCCCCGAGCAGGACCAGCGACACGGTCGTCACCGGCAGGAAGACCGCGAACAGCCGCAGCACCGCCGCCGCCTGGCCGTCCGGCAGCCCGGGCAGCAGCCAGGCCGCCGACCCCGGTGCCAGCAGCACCGCCGCCATGGCCGCCGCGGAAGCGGCCAGGGCGGGCGGCACGGCGGTGCGCAGCAGGGCGGGCACCCCGGCTCCGCCGGTGAGCTCCAGATCGCGGGAGACGAAGCGCACCAGCGCGGTGTCGGCGCCCAGCTTGCAGGCGTTGCTCACGATGGTGAACGCGGCGACA
Organism: Streptomyces carminius; assembly: GCF_002794255.1. GTDB lineage: Bacteria > Actinomycetota > Actinomycetes > Streptomycetales > Streptomycetaceae > Streptomyces > Streptomyces carminius. Next base: position 81,624 of record NZ_PGGW01000008.1, on the reverse strand, counting down.
CCGGCGAAGACCGCTCCGGCCCCGTGCGCGCCGAGTCCGCGGGTGACGACGGCGACCAGGGCGAAACCGAACAGCGCGTTCACCGCCGAGCCCGCGAAGCCGAACCAGCCGCCGCGCACCGTGGCGGCGACTCCCCGGCCGGAGGGCCCGGCACCTCCCGGGGTGCCTTGCGCGGCGCCTTCCGGGGCATCCCCCGGGGCGTCGCTCCCGGCCCCGGTACCGCCCGTGCCGCCGGCCGGGACGGGACGGACGCCGGTCATGCGCGCAGGGCGGTGTCGTCACCGGTACGCGCCCGGGGTCCGTCCGGGCCGGGCACACCGGACCCGGCGTCCGCCGGAACGGTGGGGTGCTCCCCCGGTTCCCCCGGCGCGCTGCGCGGGGACGGATCGGCCGCGGCGGACCCGGGACCCCGGCGCGCCCGGCCCGGCAGACGGAGCGGCAGCCGTTCCGCCAGGCGTACGGGCCACCGGCCCGTACGCCCGCCCACGGGCCGGGCGCCGCCGCCCGGGTGCAGCACCGCGCCCACGACGTGCCCTCCCACGGAGGCGACCAGCTCCCGTACCCGCTCCAGGTCCTCCCGGCGGGTGCGGTCCGGGACGCAGACCACCAGCACACCGCGTACGGCACCGGCGACGGCCAGGCCGTCCGCGTGGGACAGCAGCGGCCTGGTGAGGGCCACCGTGTATCTCCCTCCGGTGGAACTCCCCGCGGTCCCGTTCCCAGTGCCGTCGTTCCCGGTGCCGTCGTTCCCGGTGCCGTCGCCGTCCTCCGGTCCGGTCAGCAGCCGGGCGAGCTCCGGGGAGTTCAGCGCCCGGGTCGCGTCGGGGACCGCGCGCCCCGGAACGAGTTCGAGGGTTCCGGCGGTGTCCGCGTCCACCGTCAGCCGCGTCCCGCCGGGCCAGTCCGCCCCGGGCCGCTCACCGGCACCGCCGCGCACGGGCACCCTCCCGGCCACCTCCGGCGCGCGCGGATCGGCCTCGACCAGCAGGACGCCGCTGCCGGTCTCCGCCAGGGCGGCGGCGAGGTTGACCGCGGTGGAGACGGCCTCGGCGTGCTCCCGCGCGGAGACGACCAGCAGGCTGCCGGGCCGCGCCAGCCGCGGATGGCGCAGCACCCGGAAGGCGATCGCCCGGTACGTCTCGGCGCGCTCGCCGCCGCGCACCGGGCCGACCTCCAGGGTTCCCGTGCTGCCCCGCCGCCGCGGCAGGGTGCCCAGCACCGGCGCGCCCAGCGCGTCGCGCGCCTCGGCGGCGGAGCGCACCCGGGGGTCGAGCAGGGAACGGAGCCAGGCTGCCACCAGCCCGCCGGCCAGCCCGACGACCGCCCCCACGGCGATCAGCGCCGCCGCCCCGGGGCCGGACGGCGCCTCGGGCACCTCCCCCTCGCGCACCACGTCGCCGGGCGAGGTGTCCAGGGACCGCAGGGCGCTGACGCGGCCCTGGAGATCGGCGATCCGGGCGCCCAGGGTCTCGCGCTCGGCCCGGGCGCTCTCCCGGGCCACCGCCCCGTCCGCGTCCGCGATCCGCCGGTCCAGTTCGGCGCGCCGTGCCAGCAGGGGTTCGAGTTCCTCGGAGAGTCCGGTGAGGATGCTCTCGACACGGCGCTCGGCGGTCTCCTCGCGGTGGTCGAGGTAGGCCCGTACGAAGGCGTCGGCCCGCCGGACGGCCGTGCGCGGCGAGTCCGCGGTGTAGGCGAACTCCAGCAGATGCGTCTCGGGCGGGTTGCTCACCCGCAGGCCGCGCCGGAGGCCCGCCGGGTCGGTCCGGCCGCCCAGGGCCCTCGCGGCCCGTGCGGCGACCGCCGCGCTGCCCGCGACCTGCCGCTCGGTGGCCATGCTGAGCTGCCGGTCGGCGGGTATCCCGCCGCTCTCCGGGAGGCCGGCGCCGACGGGCTGCACGACGACCTCGCCGGTGGCGGTGTACTCCGTCCCGCCGGCGGCCGATAAGGCACCGCCGGCGAGGACGCCCAGCAGCAGGCCGAGCACGATGGCGGCGCGGTGGCGGAAGAGCCTGCGCAACTGGTCGCGGAGCTGGTCGGGCTCGCGCGGGACGGGGTCGGTGTGGCTCACGTGCGTGCTTCTCCCGTGGACGGAGGTGAGGGGACGGTGCGCCGTGCGGCGGACACCGGCACCCGTGCGGGCGCGGGCGGCTCGTACGCCGCCGGTGGCGCGGGACCGGCCGGGGTTCCGGCGCGGCCCCCGGCGGACCCGCCGCCGGGCGGCGGGGCGGGCCGGCGGCGGCGCACGCCGGCGGTGACGAGCAGGGGCACGGCGATCAGCAGGGCCAGCGGTCCCATGACGAACATGAGGCTGCCGCGCAGCAGGATGAGCTGGTAGAAGCCGAACGCGGGCACGGCCAGCGCCGCCAGGGTGCCGCCGTGCTCCCGCAGCCGGTCGCGGATGCCGTCGATCCGCCGGCTCACGGCGCCGAAGAGGGCGAAGAAGGCGACGACGCCGGGGAACCCGGCCCACATGTAGGTCTCGATCCACAGCGGCGCGGAGAGGTTCTCGAAGGAGTAGCCCGCGTGCCGGGCCAGCAGGATCCCGCTGTCCTCGGGCTTGTCGGGCCACACCGCGCGCGGCACGAAGAACAGCGGCGGCCCCGGCGCGGCGCCGGGCGAGTGGCCGTTCTCCCGTACGTGGTCCAGTCCGGTGGCGATCTGCTGGAAGGCGTCGTAGTCGCCGTTGGAGGTGAACTGCTCGGCGAGTGAGACGACCTCGACCGGCCGGCGCTTGTCGTGGCGGAAGTAGTCGCCGTACGGGAAGACCGTGAGCACCGCGACGGTGACGGCCACCGCGCCGATCCGGAAGGCGCGCGGCCGGCGCAGCAGGGAGGTGCCGAACAGGATCGTCAGCAGTACCGTGCCGGCCCAGAAGCGCGGCTGGCTGACGGGGTTGTTCACCACCACGTTCAGCGCGAGGAGGACCGGCAGGAGGATCCACCGCAGTCCGCGCAGGGTCCGGTCACCGTTCCCGGCCCGGGGCACGTACAGCAGCGCGACCAGCGCCCAGAACGCCGGGACCGACAGGCTCCACGCCGCCAGCGCCTGGTCGGCGGCGGCGCCCGGCACGCTCTGCGCCGCCGCCTCGTTGACGGCCTGGCGGCTCTGGAAGAACACCGCCAGGCCGCCCTGGGCGGGCACCAGGACGGCGGCCAGCAGCAGCGCGAGCCCGCACAGCAGCAGGACCCGTAAGGGCGTCACCCGGCGGGCGAGCAGCGGCTCCAGGACGCCGGGGGCACCGGAAGCACCGGGGGTGGCGGGGGTGGCGCCCGGCCGCCGTCCGGCCAGGGCCGCGCCGCCGCTGTAGGCGAGCAGCCCGGCCTCCACCACGGCGGCCGCGCCGAAGGCGGTGCCGGGATCGACGGCGAAACCCCACGGGTAGGCCTCGGTGGCGACCATGGCCAGCGCCGCCAGGCCCAGCCAGACGTAGCAGAAGAGCCAGAAGCCGAAGGCCACGACCCGTACCCGGGGGTCGGTCAGCACCCGGGCCAGCGCCGTCCCGGTGTGGACGACGACCACGCACTGCAGGGCGAGCGCGGCACCGGGGCGCACCTGCTGCCCGTACAGCACCAGCGCGGGCAGCAGCAGGACGAGCACCACGGTCCACAGGCACAGTGCGGGCACGCTGCGCCGTTCCGCGTGTCGTGGGGGTCCGCCGCCGCGGGCCGGTTCCCTGTCGGACATGGCCGGTTCTCCTCCCCCCGTCCGCCGGCCGGCCCCACAATCCGTGGGACGGCGGCGGGCGGGGCCGTGTTCTGGTGCCTTCTCCCGTCCGGTGTCCCGTCCGGTGTCCCGTCCGATCCGGCACCGCGCCGGTCCGCGGACGCCTAGGATGACCGCTATTTCGGAGGGGGAACAGCAGTGCTGGACTCTTTCGCGGGCCGCCGTGTGCTCGTGGTCTCGACCAACTACGCGCCGGAGCACGCCGGAATCGGCCCGTACTCGACGCAGATCGCCGAGCACCTGGCCGCCTCGGGCGCCGACACGCACGTGCTCGCCGGGATGCCCCACTACCCGGCGTGGCGTGTGCACGAGGACTACCGGGGCAGGTGGCGGCTGCGCGAGACCCGGCAGGGGGTCACCGTCCACCGCCGCCGCCATACGGTACCGGCCCGTCAGACCGCCGTGCGACGGGGGCTGTTCGAGGCGAGCATCCTGACGCACGGGCTGCTGGCACCGCCGCGGGTCCGCCCGGACGTGGTGCTCAGCCAGTTGCCCTCGCTGGCCGGGGGTGTGCTCGGCGCCCGGCTCGCGCGGCGGGCGGGTGTGCCGCACGTGGTGGTCGTCCAGGACCTGATGGGCGCGGCGGCCGGGCAGAGCGGGATGAGCGGCGCCGGCCGGTTCGCCGCCCTGGCCGGGGGCCTGGAGGCCCGGGTGCTGCGCTCGGCCGCGCTGGTCGGGGTGGTGCACGAGTCGTTCACGGAACGGGTGGCGGCGATGGGCGTGCCGCGCGAGCGGGTGCGGGTGGTGCCCAACTGGACGCATGTGCGCGCCCCCAGCGGCGACCGCGCGCGGACCAGGGCCCGGCTGGGCTGGACCGACGACACCACGGTGGTGCTGCACTCCGGGAACATGGGGCTCAAGCAGGGTCTGGAGGTCCTGGTGGAGACCGCCCGGCTCGCCGACGCCGAAGGCACCGGTGACGGCGGAGACGGCGGGAGCGACGGCGACGGACGGGGCGGCGTGCGGATCGTGCTGATGGGTGACGGCCACCAGCGCGAGCGGCTGCTGGGGCTGGCCGAGGGGGTGCGGTCGCTGGCCTTCCTGCCGCCCGCCGGCGACGAGGAGTTCCCCGAGATCCTGGCCGCCGCGGACGTGCTGGCCGTCACCCAGAAGGCGTCGGTGCTGGACATGAGCCTGCCCTCCAAGCTGACCTCGTACTTCACCGCGGGCCGGCCCGTTCTCGCCTCGGTGGCCGCCGCCAGCGGCACCGCGCGGGAGGTGGAGCACTCGGCGGGCGGGGTGGTGGTGCCGCCGGAGGACCCCGGGGCCCTGCTGTCCGCGGTCCGCTCGCTGGCGGGCGATCCGGAGCGCTGCGCGGAGCTGGGCGAGCGGGGCCGGGCGTACGCCGAGCGGCGGCTGAGCCGGCGGGCCGGGCTGGAACGCGTCACGGGGCTGCTGCGGGAGGCGCTGGCCGACGGCTGACGGGCCGCGTGGCGGGTCGGAGGGCGGCGTGGGCCGCCGCCGGCCCGCCGCGTCCGCCGTCCCGTCCGCCACCGCCGCGGGCGCGGACCTCACCCCGTGCCGGGCCGGACCGCGGACCGGTACAGCCCCTCCAGCCGGCCGGCCACGGAGGCGATGGAGAACTCCTCCGCCACCGCGGCCCGCCCCGCCTCCGCGGTGCGTTCCCGCAGCGGGCGGTCCTCCAGCAGCCGCAGCACCGCGTCGGCCAGCTGCTCCGGGGAGCCGTCGGTGATCCGGGCGGCCCCGCGCCGCTCCAGGGACGCGGCGACACCGCAGCTGCGCGTGCAGACCACGGGGGTACCCGCGGCCAGTGCCTCCAGCACGCTCATCGGGAACGGCTCGTCGACGCTGGGCAGGACGTACACGGTGGCGCGGGCCAGGCGCCGCACCGCGTCGGCGTGGCCGAGCGGCCCGCCGTACTCCACCACTCCCGCCAGCCCCTCGCTCCCGATCAGCGCGCGCACCCGTTCCAGGCAGCCCTCGTCCGCGCCGTGCAGGACGAAGGAGACCTCGGGGTGCTTGCGGTGCACCAGCGCCGCCATGCGCACGAAGGCCTCGGGGCGCTTGCGCGGGTGCAGCCGGGCGAGGTAGAGCACCTCGGCCGTCGCCCGCCCGTCCTCCCGCCCGTCCCGTCCACCGCCGTCCGCCGGCCCGGGGGCCACCCCGTTGGGCAGCCGGACCAGGGCCGGCCCGGACGGCCCCAGCACCCGGCGCAGTCCGGTCTCCTCCTCCTCCGTCAGCACCAGCGCGGCGCGCGCCCGGCGCAGCAGCGGTACGTAGCAGCGGTCGAAGATCCGGGCCACGGCCGAGCGGCGGGGCTGGACCATGCCGTGCGTCTGCACCACGAAGGGCCGGCGGCGCAGTACGGCGACGGCGAGCGCGGCCAGCGAGACCAGATCGCGCCCGGCGTGGACGTGCACCACGTCGGCCCGGCCCGCCCGGCGCCACAGGGTGAGCAGCAGCAGGGGGTGGAACAGCCCCAGGAACCCCTGGCCGGGCACCAGGGTGCGGGCCCGGTGGGCGTACAGCGGGACGCCGTCCGCGGTGCGCGGCACCGGGCCGGCGCCGCGCCACAGCGACAGCAGTTCGGCACCGTGCCCGCGGGCGGCCAGCTCGGCCAGCTGGCCGGTGGCCACGCTCACCGGGCCGCCGTAGGCGCCGTCGTCGCCGACCAGGGTCACCACATGGACGACTCTCACCGGCTGCCTCCGGCGGTGTGCACGGCGCCCGGGGGCAGATCGCGGTGGGCGACCGCCCCGGCCCCGACCACGGCGCCCGCGCCGACGGTGACCCCGCGCAGGACGAGGGCGCGGGCGGCCACCCAGGAGCCGCGCTCCAGGCGGATCGGGGCGTTGTCGTACTCGAAGGTGGGCGAGGTGCGCAGATGGCTGCCGGTGCACAGCACCGCCTCCTGGGAGACGCACACGTCGTGCTCGATCGTGACCGGTTCCAGATTGACCAGCCAGGCGCCCTCTCCGATCCACACGTCGTCGCCCACCGTCAGCTTCCAGGGCCAGTGCACCCGCACCCGGTGCCGGATGAGGACCCGCTCCCCCACCCGCGCGCCGAAGGCCCGCAGCAGCGCGGGCCGCCAGCGCGCGGGGAACCACCACTTGACGAACAGCACGTTGAGCGCGGCGAACCAGGCGGCCTGCGCCAGCAGACCGCGCTGCTTGTCGTAGCCGGCGCCGGTGAAGCCGCGCAGCCGGCGCTCCGCCGGCGGGGCGGTCACCGGTCCACCCTCACCCGGCGGCCGGACAGCTCGGCCTCCAGTTGCTGGACGTCGGCCTCGACCATGATCCGGGCCAGCTCGTCGTAGTGCGTCCCCGGGGTCCAGTCCAGGAGCCTGCGGGCCTTGGAGGCGTCCCCTATCAGGGCGTCCACCTCGGTGGGGCGCTCGTACTTGGAGTCGTGGCGGACATACCGCTCCCAGTCCAGGCCGGCGGCGCCGAAGGCGGTCCGCAGGAAGTCCCGGACGGTCGCGGCCCGGCCGGTGGCGACCACGTAGTCGTCCGGCTCGTCGCGCTGGAGCATCCGCCACATGGCCTCGACGTACTCGGGCGCGTAGCCCCAGTCGCGGACGGCGTCGAGGTTGCCCAGGTACAGGTGCTCCTGCAGGCCGGCCCGGATGCGGGCGACGGCGCGGGTGATCTTGCGGGTGACGAAGGTCTCGCCGCGGCGCGGGCTCTCGTGGTTGAACAGGATGCCGTTCACCGCGTACAGGCCGTACGCCTCGCGGTAGTTGACGGTGCTCCAGTACGCCATGACCTTGGCGCAGCCGTACGGACTGCGCGGGTGGAAGGGCGTGGACTCGTTCTGCGGCGGCGGGGTGGCGCCGAACATCTCGGAGGAGGACGCCTGGTACACCCGGGTGCGCACCCCGCTGGCGCGGATGGCCTCCAGCAGCCGTAAGGCGCCCAGGCCGGTCACGTCGCCGGTGTACAGCGGGGTGTCGAAGGAGACCCGCACATGGGACTGCGCCCCGAGGTTGTAGACCTCGTCCGGCCGCACGTCGCGCAGCAGGTTGACCAGCGCCACCCCGTCGGACAGGTCGACATGGTGCAGGACCAGCCGCCGGTCCGGGGTCTGCGGGTCCTCGTAGATGTGGTCGATGCGCTCGGTGTTGAAGCTGGACGAGCGTCTCATCAGGCCGTGCACGGTGTAGTTCTTGCTCAGCAGCAGTTCGGCCAGATAGGAGCCGTCCTGTCCGGTGATGCCCGTGATCACAGCGGTGCGCGACATGTGCTTCCTCTGCTGGGGGTTTCGGGTGGAGGGCCGCCCGGCGGGACGTCCGGCCGGGTGGTCGCCGGGCGGTCTCCGGCGGCGATAACTACTCATATTTCATGGCTTGTACGACAGGCGCGGTCCGTCCCTGGCAGAATCCGCGCCATGGATGATCTGCTGCCTCCGCCCGCCCGTGTCTTCGTCGCGGGGCACCGCGGCCTGGTCGGCTCCGCCGTGGCCCGGCACCTGTCCCGCGGCGGCTACGAGGTGCTCACCCGCACCCGCGCCGAACTCGACCTGCGCGACGGCGCCGCCACCGCCGCGTACCTGCGCGAGGCCCGGCCCGACGCCGTGGTGCTGGCCGCCGCGAAGGTGGGCGGGATCATGGCGAACAGCACGTACCCCGTCCCGTTCCTGGAGGACAACCTCCGCATCCAGCTCTCGGTGGTCTCCGGCGCCCACGCCGCCGGGGTGCGGCGGCTGCTCTTCCTCGGCTCCAGTTGCATCTACCCCCGGCACGCCGCCCAGCCGATCACCGAGGACGCCCTGCTGACCGGCCCGCTGGAGCCGACCAACCGGGCCTACGCGCTCGCCAAGATCGCCGGCATCGTCCAGATCCAGTCCTACCGGCAGCAGTTCGGCGCCTCCTTCGTCTCGGCGATGCCGACCAACCTCTACGGCCCGGGCGACAACTTCGACCCCGAGACCTCGCACGTCCTGCCCGCCCTGATCCGCCGCTTCCACGAGGCGCGGGAGCAGGGTCTGGAGGAGGTCGTGCTGTGGGGCACCGGCACCCCGCGCCGCGAGTTCCTGCACGTGGCCGACCTGGCCGCGGCGTGCGAGGTGCTGCTGCGCCGCTATGACGGCGACAAGCCCGTCAACGTCGGCTGCGGCGAGGATCTCACCATCCGCGAACTGGCCGAACTGGTGGCCTCGGTGGTGGGGTACGGCGGCCGGATCGCCTTCGACCCGGCCCGGCCCGACGGCACCCCGCGCAAGCTGCTGGACATCGGCCGCATACGGGAGCTGGGCTGGTCCCCCTCGATCGGCCTCGCCGAGGGTGTCGCCGCGACCTACCGGGCCTGGCGGGGCGCCCCGGAGCCGGTGTGAGGCCGGGCCCGGGCTCCGGTCCGGGCCGGTGCCCGCGGGGTCAGTAGGCGCCACGGCCACTCACCACGGCCCGGAACGTACGGGCCAGGACGTCGATGTCCCGGGCGTAGGACCAGTTGTCCACATAGCTCAGGTCGAGCGCGACGGTCTCGTCCCACGACAGGTCCGACCGTCCGCTGACCTGCCATAACCCGGTGATGCCGGGCTTGACGGCGAGCCGGCGCAGCGCGGTGTCGTCGTACTGCTCCACCTCGTCCGGGAGCGGCGGGCGCGGTCCCACCAGCGACATGTGGCCGGCCAGCACGTTGTACAGCTGCGGCAGCTCGTCCAGGGAGTAGCGGCGCAGGAACCGGCCCAGCGGCGTGACCCGGGGGTCCCTCTCCAGCTTGAACATCGCGCCGTCGTGCTCGTTCGGCACCTCCTTCTCCCGGCGCATCCGGTCGGCGTCGTTCACCATCGTGCGGAACTTCCACATCCGGAACGGCACCCGGCCCCGGCCGACACGGACGTGCCGGTAGAGCACCGGCCCCGGGGAGGACAGCCGCACCGCCGCCGCCACCACCAGCAGGAGGGGTGCCAGCAGCACGGACAGCAGCAGCGCTCCCGCCACGTCGGTGGCCCGCTTCAGCAGTGCCGGCAGCCCGTGACGCGCCGCCGGGGCGACGTGCAGCACGGTCAGCCCCGCGGCCCCGGCCAGCCGCACCCGGTGCCGCGAGACGTCGAACAGGCCCGGGAGGACCGCCAGCTCCAGGCCGTTGCCGTGGAGCGTCCAGGACAGCCGCCGCAGCCAGTCCCCGGAGATCCGCCCGCCCGGGGCGACGAAGACCAGCTCGGCGTCGAGTTCCGTCGCGCACCGCAGGACGGTGTCGGCGTCCTCCCCGCCTCCCGGGCCACCGGGGAGCCGGACGGACGCGGGCAGCCCGGCGCCGGCGGCCCCACCCCCCGTCACACAACTGCCCACCACCAGGTACTGGTTGTCGGTGCGGGCGGCCAGCCGCGCCAGGATGCCGTCGACGGCCGCCGCCTCGCCCACCACCAGCACCCGCCGCAGCCCCCGGGCGTTGCGCCGCCGGGCCAGGGTGCGCCGGAACACCAGTCTGCGGTGGACGGCGGTCAGCACCAGGCACGGCAGAAGCGCGAGCAGCCAGCTCGCGACCGGGACCTCGATCCGCGCCGCGACACACACCGCGGCGAGTACGCCCAGCATCACCAGCCAGTCCCGGACGACCGGCAGTACCGCGCCGCTCTCGCCCAGCGAACCGGCGGCGTAGCGTTTCCGCAGCGCCGCGGTCAGCGGCCAGGCCGCGCCGATCAGCGCCCCCGTCCACAGCGGATGCGGCAGATTCGCCATCGCGCACAGCACACCGGCCGGCACGGCGGCACCCAGCAGGTCCACCGCCAGCATCAACGGCAGGCGCCGGTCCGCCCTCGGTCTCCTCTTTCTCCGCCGCTCGCGTACCCGGACGCGGAACGGCTCTGCTAAGTCCGCGGGTGACTCGATGACCCGCGATCCGGCAGCTTCGGACAATCCCCTGCCCCCCTACTGTTCGGTGGTGCGCCCCTTCCTCCCCACTCGGCCGACGACACTGTCGGCTTTGCAGTCGCCTCCGTACCGAGAGTGAAGACTAGAACACAATTGCCGATTTTGGCTGCCGTTCACCCAAGCTGCGACCACTTGCGACGCGCGGTTCACACAGGACACGTGAAGCGCCAGTGAACATTTGGTCAGGTTTTCGCCCGCAACCGTTGAAGACCCGATGGCGGCGCTCCCGCCCCACAGGCGCTCATCACGGCACGCCGGCGCCGGCCGCCCGCCGCCGGCTCCGGCCGTCACACCGCCGACCTGCGGGGTTCGACAGGGCTTCACGCCGCCGAAACTGTCTCAAAAACACACACGCCGCCCCACGAGCCGCCGGAAGCCACGGGACACCGACGGCAGGAGAGCCCCGCGGCCGCCCGTGGCGGCCGGCGGGTGCGGTGCCTAGGCGGCTCCGTACACCTCGCCGCCCGGCTGGAGCCGGGCGGTTCCCGCGGTGGCGTCCGCGAGCCAGGCGCGGAAGGCGTCGAGCCCGGCCTCGGGCAGCGCGAGCTCGATGGTGACCTCGGCGCCGTAGCGCACCTCCCGCACCTCCCGGCCGCCGGTGCGCAGCTCGTTCTCGACACGCCCCGCCCGCTGGTGGTCCACCGTGACGGTGACCAGCCTCATCCGCCGCCGGGTGACGGTGCCCAGCGTGTCCAGAGCCGCGCCGACCGCGCCGCCGTAGGCGCGGATCAGTCCGCCCGCGCCCAGTTTCACCCCTCCGAAGTAGCGGGTGACGACCGCGGCGGCATAGCGCACCTCGCGGCGCAGCAGCATCTGGAGCATGGGGGCGCCCGCCGTGCCGCCGGGCTCACCGTCGTCGCTCGCCCGCTGCACCCCCGCGTCGGCGCCGATGACATAGGCCCAGCAGTTGTGGGTGGCGTCCGCGTGCCCGGCCCGCACCCGGGCGACGAACGCCTGCGCCTCCTCCTCGGTGGCGGCCGGGGCGAGCGTGCAGATGAAGCGCGACCGGTTGACCTCGGTCTCGTGCACGCCTTCACCGGCGACCGTCACATACTGCTCCCGCATCCGGCCACCCTAGGCCGTGCGCCCGGGAATGGCCCGGGCGGGCCGCCGGTTGAGCCGGACATGTACGGAGACGCAGAGACAGTCCGCAGGATCCTGACCGCCACCGGCGACACCTGGGCGGTGGTCGGCCTGTCCTCCAACCGGAACCGGGCGGCCTACGGCGTGGCCCAGGTCCTCCAGCGCTTCGGCAAGCGGATCGTGCCCGTCCACCCGAAGGCGGAGACGGTCCACGGCGAGCGGGGCTACGCCTCCCTGTCGGAGATCCCCTTCCCGGTGGACGTGGTGGACGTGTTCGTCAACTCCGAGGCGGCGGGCGGTGTCGCGGACGAGGCGGTGAAGATCGGTGCCTCGGCGGTCTGGTTCCAGCTCGGCGTGGTCGACGAGGCGGCCTGGGAGCGCGTCCGCGCGGCCGGTCTGGAGATGGTGATGGACCGCTGCCCGGCGATCGAGATCGAGTCACTGCGTTAGCGGACCGCCGGGCAGCGGGGCACCGCCGATGCGGCGCCCCTGGCCTGGCCGGTCACGGCGGTGCAAGAGTGATGTCCGGCCTCTTGTCGCTGACCGGAACCCCGCAGGGGTGGTGGATCTTTCCTGCCTCAGTCTGATTGGAGCGGTGTGCCGAGTGCCGGTCCACCACAAGGCGGATCTTGTGATGGAAGTGTCCGACGAGCCGGTCCGGGAAACGGCACACGACCTTCGCGTCGAGGGATTCGGTGAACACCATGAAGTGCCCCTTGGCGCCCCAGGTGCGGCCGGTGACCCGGTCCGAGCGGATCCCGACCTGGTCGGCGAACAGCACCTCGCGGCCCTCTGCCTTGCCTGGGCCCGGATCTCCGGCCAGGTCTGCTCGTGCCAGAAGCGGACCGCTTCCGGAGCCTGCTCGGCCGTGCGCTTGTCCGGACGCCGGAACGACAGGGCCCAGCGGCGCAGGTGCGCACCCACCCCGGCTCGGTCGTCCTCACCCGATACAGCTTCGCGACGAGCGCGCCAATCCGGCCCCGAGCCCACAAACACCCCGAAGTCCCAGGTCACACAGCCGGTGGTCGAGCACTGCCTGCCTCACCGCCTGCTGTTCTGCCTCCGACAGCACCTGGTGTTCGCCGACCCGCTTTTCCTCCGGCCAGTGCGGCCACCGCCCGCGCCCGCAGCGCTTCCTGCGCCGATGGCGACAAGCGGCGCGCATTCCCCGACATCTCACTCTCATGGCGATAAGCGAATCAGAGACCCAACGGTCTCGGGTCAATATGCCGTGCGGGCCGAAAGGCCGGCGACCGACGGCGGGATCACGCTGCTGATTTCCCGCCGTTTCTCCACGGCGGGAGTGGCCGACCTCGTCGTCGTGGTCGAGGACGGCCGGATCGCGGAAGCCGGGGACCGCGCCGTACCGCTGTGACGCGACGGTCCCCACGCGGAGCTGTACACGCTCCCGGCCCGCGGCCACCGATGAATGTGACCGGAACGGTCCCCTGGCGTGTCCGGGAAAAATATGATGCGATTTCCGGGTGTCTGACGAAGAGATACTCACCAAGCGTCTCCAGGAAGCGGGATACGCGGCCAGAGAGGTGAAGAAAGCCACCGGCGGAGTGGTCGCAATCGCCGGTCTGGCAACCCTCGAGGACGATTCCCAGATATTCGCGAAGACACTTCTCGGGCCGGACCGGGACATCTTCCCCGTCGAAGCCGCCGGCCTGACGGAGCTCCGCGAGACCGGCGGGGTGATCACGCCGGAGGTGCTGTGCGCCTCACCCCGGCTGCTCGTGCTGGAGAGGATGCGGCCACGCCGCGACGACGAGCCTTTCTGGGAGCGGCTCGCCCACACGGTCGCCACCCTGCACACCTCCACGACCGCCGAGCGGTTCGGCTGGCATCGTCCGGGCTGGCTGGGCCGACTGCGCCAGGACAACACGTGGGACAGCGACGGCCACGCGTTCCTCGCGGAGCGGCGCATCCTGCGCTGGCTGTCGGAACCTCTGGTCGCGGCGGCCTTCGACACCGCGGAACGGCAGGCCCTGGAACGGCTCTGCGCCGCCCTGCCCGAACTCGTGCCGGACCGGCCCCCGTGCCTGACCCACGGCGATCTGTGGCAGGAGAACATCGTCGCCACCGCCGACGGCGCGCCCGTACTCATCGATCCCGCCGTGTCCTACAACTGGCCGGAGATCGACCTCAGCATGCTGTGGTGCTCCCCGCGCCCGCCCGCCTCGGACCGCTTCTTCGCCGTGTACGAGGAGATCACCGGGATCAACGGCGGCTGGCGGGACCGGATGGACCTCTTCCATCTCCGGGAACTCCTGAGCGTCATCGCCCATGACGACGACGACTGGGGGGCCGCGGAGGCCGTACGGAAGATCATCGCCCCGTTCCGGCGGGACGGCGGCCCGGCGACGGTGTGACCGGCGTACCGCCGCCGACTCCCTGCCGGGGGAGCCCGGCGGCACCGGGCCACCGCCCTGCCCCAGGGCCGCTCCGGCGGTACGTCGTTTCTCCCGGCGGGCGGCGTCGTACGCGCGGAAACGGCGGCACAGCGCGGACCCCGTACCCTCCCAGCCGGGGTGGTCCGCGTAGTCGCGGGAACAGCGCACGAAGCGGAAACCGGGGCCGCCCGCATCGATCCTGCCGCACCGGGACGGCTGCGGCCACGAGAGCGCCTGCTGGGGCGGCACAACTCCGACGGCGACGACCGTCTGTGGGGTGTCGACCGCCGCCGCAAGGGCACCGGCAACAGCCTGACGGCTCTGAAGTCGGTCCGCGCCGCCCGACCCGACGGCGCCCCGATCCGCATCATCCCGGACAACATCCCCGCCCACATCGGCCACGACCTGCCGGCCTACGCAGGGCAGCCGGCGGCACAGCCCGCCGACGCCTGCCTTCCCATCGACCTGAACATCCGTCCCACCGCCTCGTCGGCCGGCGTACTCCAGGCCGTCACCGCCTGCGGCGGACTGCTCAGCAGCGCCCTGGCCACAGCCGGCCCGACCCTGCGGGCCTGGCACTGGGGCCCGTGCGACCCCGAAGGGTTCGCCGCGATGGGCGTCGCCGAAATCCTGCTGCACACCCACGACATCACGCAGGGACTGTCCGTGGACTGGCTGCCACCGGCACCGCTGAGCGCGGCAGTACTCAACCGGCTCCTCCCCGCCGCCCCGCCCGGAGATGCCACTCGGGTACTCCTCTGGTGCACCGGCCGCGGAGAACTCGACGGGCTCCCCCGCCAGACCTCATGGAGGTGGGAAGCAGCACGGCCGGACTGATCGAGCTGCCCCCGGCGAACGTTCCCGGTCACAGCACTAGACTCGCTCCACGGCGCCCGGCGGCTCGGAGGGAGCACGTTTCCGTGCATACGTACGACAACCCTGTGATCAGCGGGTTCCATCCCGATCCGAGCGTGTGCCGGGTCGGCGACGACTACTACCTGGTGTGCTCCAGTTTCGAGTACTTCCCCGGGCTGCCGCTCTTCCACAGCAAGGACCTCGTGCACTGGGAGCAGATCGGCAACGTGCTCGACCGGCCCGGGCAACTGCCGCTGCCCCTCCCCGGCGCCAAGGCGTCCGGCGGCCTCTACGCCCCCACGATCCGCCACCACGACGGCCGTTTCTGGGTCGTCAACACCAATATCGACGGCGGCGGCAACTTCGTCGTCTCGGCCGAGCGGCCCGAGGGTCCGTGGAGCGACCCGGTGTGGATCGACCTGTCCGGGATCGACCCCGACCTGGCGTGGGAGGAGGACGGCACCTGCTGGTGTGCCTTCTCCGGGCCTGAGGGCGGCATCAACATGGCCAGGATCGACCCGGTCGGGGGCGAGGTGCTGGAGGGGCCTTTCGCCACCTGGTCGGGCAGTGGCCTGAAGTACCCCGAGGCGCCGCACCTCTACCGCATCGGCGACTGGTGGTACCTGCTGATCGCGGAAGGCGGCACGGAACGCGGCCACAGCGTGTCCGTCGCCCGCGGCCGTTCGCCGCGCGGTCCCTGGGAGGGCGCACCCGCCAACCCCCTGCTGTCCCACAGCGGTACCGCCCGCTCCATCCAGAACACCGGCCACGCCGATCTGGTGGAGGCTCCCGACGGCAGCTGGTGGATGGTGCTGCTCGGCGTCCGCCCCCGCGGCTTCACTCCCGACGTGCACGTGCTCGGCCGCGAGACGTTCCTGACCCCCGTGGAGTGGGACGAGGACGGCTGGCCCGTCGTCGCGCCCGTTCCCGAGCGCCATGCGGCCCCCGGCGGTGCCTGGCATCCCGTTCCGGCCCCGCCCGCCCGCGACGACTTCGACGGGGCCGCTCTCGCGCCGCACTGGGTCTCGCCGTTCGCCCGCCCGGAGGGCTCCTGGTCGCTCACCGAGCGCCCCGGCCTGCTGGTCCTGAACGCCACCGGCTCCACCCTCGACCGCCCCGGGTACACCTTCGTCGGCCGCCGCCAGCAGCACCACGACTGCCGCGTCACCGCCGCGATCGACCCGGGTACCGGACGCGGCGGCCTGTGCGTGCGCCTGGACGAGGCCCACCACTACGAACTGGAGGTCGGAAACGGGGAGGTCCGCGTCGTCGCCCGGATCGGCCCGCTGCGCCAGACCATGGCGGCCCGGCCGGTCCCGGCCGGGCCGCTGACCCTCACCGTGACGATCCGGACGTCCGGCCTCGTGCCCGCGTCACCCGAACTCACCGACGGCGGGACCACGGGCCCCGACACCGTCGCCTTCTGGCTCGGCGATCCCGGCGCCCCGGACGCCCGGCCGCTCGCCGAACTGGACGGGCGCTACCTTTCCACCGAGGTCGCCTGCGGCTTCACCGGCCGTGTGATCGGCATGTACGCCACCGAGGGCACGGTCGCCTTCGACTGGTTCGAGTACACCCCGGCCCCGGCCCCCTCCGCGTGACGCCCGGCGCGCGGCCGTGTGCGGCACCTGCGTCCGTGCGGATGCCGCACCCGGCATGCCAGGAGACCACGCGCTGAGGACCAGGAGCAGCGGTGTTGATCCGGCAGGCGCCGGCGGCGAGCACCTCCGCAGCACCACTCGCACCGCTGCCCTGCTCACGACCGTCCTCGCCTGCCCGGGCCGCCCGCACCGCCCCGGAGCCCTCGTCCGCGGCCGGCTCGGCCGGCCGCGGTGCCGACCCGGCGTCCTGGGCGGCCTCCTCGCCGGTTAATCTGTCCCCATGCCCCCCCGTCCCGCCGGATCGCGCCCCACCCTGTCCTTGGTGGCCAAGACTGCCGGTACGAGCGTGCCCACCGTGTCCAAGGTGCTGCGAGGCGGGACCGACGTCTCGGCCGAGACGCGCGCGAAGGTCATGGAAGCCGTGCGAGCCGTCGGCTACACCCGCCGGGCCGGGTCCAAGAGCGACAGCGTGCGGGACGAGAGCGGCTTGTCCGGCGTGCTCGATCTCGTGGTCACCCATTTCGAGGGGTCATGGGCGAACCTGTTGATAGCCGGGGTCGGGCGGGAGGCGGCGGCAGCGGGGCTCGATGTCGTGCTGACGCTCGCCGAACCGCACAGCGACTGGGTGTCGCGGGTCCTGAGAAGGCGCACCGCCGGCACGATCGGGACGCTGATCGATCCCACCTCGCGGCAGTTCAACGCGCTGTCCGCCGCGGGCGTCCCCGTGGTGCTGATCGACCCGATGAGCACACCGCCGTCAGGGGTGGCGAGCATCGGCGTGGCGAACTGGGATGGCGGCCGCATGGCCGCTGAGCACCTGCTGTCCCTCGGCCATGCGCGGATGGGGGTTGTCGCCGGCCATGCCCGCCATCTCTTCAGCCGGGCGCGTGTCGACGGTTTCCGTGCGGCGGCCGACACGGCGACCGCCGGCGGTGCCGCGGTGTCCGTGGTCTACGGCGGGTGGAACCGCACCAAGGCGACGACCGCCACCCACGCCCTGCTCGACGGCGACCCGCGGATCACGGGGATCTTCGCCTGCTCGGATCCGATGGCGCTCGGCATCTACGACGCGCTGGGCGCTCGGGGTCTGCGGATTCCCGAGGACGTCAGCGTCATCGGCTTCGACGACCTGCCCGAGGCGCAGTACGTCACCCCCGGGCTGACGACCGTCAGACAGCCCAGCACCGAGCTGGGTGCCGCGGCGGTCAAGCTGCTGATCGAGCTCTCCCGGGGAGAGGACGGCAGTGCCCGGTCCCCCGTCCGCATGGAGCTGGCCACCGAGCTGGTCGTCCGTGCCTCCACCGGGTCCGCCCCGGCGACCGCGGCACTACGCCGATGACGCGGGCAGGCGTGTGCCGACCGCTCTCTTCGCGGCGCCCGCTCTCATCGCGGCGCCGTCCCCACCATCTGCAGGACGAGGCGGCTCGGATGGGCGGCGCCGTGGCGGATCGTGCACTCCGCCACGGCGGGCTCCGTGACCGCCCCGGCCGGGTCGAAGGCGTTGCATCCGACATCCCAGCGGGGTGACGAGCTCGGTGCGATGTCGACGCGTACCCGGTGGCCCGGCAGGAACGTGTGTGCCGTCGACCAGAGGTCCACGGTGAACTCCTGCACCTGATGCGGCTCGACGGGTCGCCTGTCGCCGCGGCCCGTGACCGGGTCGACGGACCGCGCCGACCCTCGCTGCACCCCGTCGGCGATGACGAGGCTGCTGCCGTCCGGGTGTTCGTCGCACAGCCGCACGACCACGTCCGCGTCCGTTCCCGTGGTCGCGAGGTGGACGACGGCACGGACCGCGCCCAGCACCGTGAGTTCCTCGGCGAGCGGCACGGTGCGCCACGAGACCACGTCCTGCCGCGACTCGATCGCCGTCTGGTCGGCGGGTCCCGCCTCGAACGGCGCGACGAGGAGCACCGCGCCGCCGCACGTCGGCACCGGGGATGCCGGATCGCTGGTCAGCCGCCGTTCACCGCTCCCGGCCGGCTCGGCCGTCAGTGACTCCCCGGCGCTCAGGTACAGCTCGAGCGTCCGCGTGTCGCGCGGAGGGAACTCCTCCAGTCCGATCCACCGGTTCGAGCCCATCAGGAACACGCGCACCGGCGGCGTGTCCGCCGCGCCCGCGCGAAGGACGGCGTCGAACCACCGCACGTGCTGCGCGGTGAGGTCCCCACTGCCGCCGAGGTCGTCGGCGGACGCTCCCGGCCCGAAGTCCACCCCGGCTGTCCGGCCCGACAGGTTGTCATGCGTCCAGGGGCCGACAAGGAGGTGGGGCACCGGCCCACCGGTGTCCTTCGCACGGCGCAGCAGACGCCGGTAGATCTCCAGGGTCGACCCGAGGAAGACGTCGAACCACCCGCCGGTCAGGAGGACCGGGATGTCGATCTCGTCGATTCGGTCGACGATCTTCCCGGCGCGGTGCCGCGCCGACCCGAGCGGCTCCCGCAGCCGGTCCAGACCCCACACGACGATCGACTCGGCGTCCCGATCGGCATCCGGGCGGGCCCGCAGAGTGCCGGCCCGGAACGCCTCCCGGGTCGTGATCGCGCGCTCGGTCGCCTCCCACCGCCTCTGCTCGGCCTCCCGTTCACGGGCGGAGTCGATGCGCGTGATCAGGTCCGGGGCGATCGCGTAGTGCGACCACGCGAGGGTGCTTCCGATCTCCGGCACCCCGCCGCGAAACCGGAAACCGTCGAGCGCCGACATCGCCGGCGTCAGGGCGGGAGCGATCGCCCGCAGCGCCGGGGCGCCCCCCAGAAAAGCGCTGAACTGGGTCTCCGAGGCGTAGGACGCGCCCCACATTCCGACGGCGCCGGTGCATTCGGGAAGTGCCGCGAGCCAGGCCACGGCGTCGGCGCCGTCGGCCACCTCCTGCGCACACGGGTCGAAGACGCCTTCGGAGCCGAAGCGCCCCCGCACGTCCTGGAGCGCGACGAGGTATCCGGCGGCGGCCAGGCGCCCGACGTCGAGCATCCCGTCGTGTTCGTCACCGGTCACGTCATAGGGGTGACGGGTCAGCAGGGCCGGCCACGGCCCGGTCCCGTGCGGAACCAGCAGGACGGTCCGGAGCCGTGTTCCGTCGCGCAGCGCACAGGCCACCTCGCGGCGCTCGGCGACGGAGGCCGGCGGTTTCCGGACCGGGCCGCCGTGCCGGGAGCGGGCCGGCTCCCGGCCGGGTTCCGTGTCGTCGCTCACCGGAGGGCGATCGCCGTCCACGACGTCGGCGGCAGCTCGATGGTGAGCAGGCCGTCGGCGAGTGTCGCGCTCGGGTTCGCGGCGGGGGTCACCCGGTCCTGCTTGTCGAGCGTGTTCTTCGCGTACACGTCGGAGTCGGCGAGCGTGACCGCCTCGTCGATGCGTGACGAGCCGAGGCCGCGCACGTCGATCGTGACCTGCGCGGTCTCCGCCAGGTCACGGTTGACGAGGAAGACCGCGGCCCGGTCCTCGTCGGCGGTCGCGACGGCGTCGATGACGGATGCCTCGCCGTGGCGCGCCGTCTCGTACACCGGCGCCTCGATCACGGGCCGGATCACCTCGCCGGACGCGAGCCGGCTCGTGATCGAGAACGGGTAGAAGGTCGTCTGCCGCCAGGCCGGGCCGCCGGGCTCGGTCATGATCGGAGCGATCACGTTGACGAGCTGCGCGAGCGATGCCGAGGTGACGCGGTCGCTGCGCTTGAGGAGCGTCATCAGCAGATTGCCGACGACGACGGCGTCCGCCACCGTGTACGTGTCCTCGAGCTGCCGGGGGGCGTGGCGCCACTCGTCGTAGGCCTCCTCGGACTCCTGGTGTTCCTTGAGGTACCAGACGTTCCACTCGTCGAAGGAGACGTCGATCTTCTTGTGGGAGCGTTTCTTGTGCCCCACGTGGTCGGCGGTCGCGACGACGGTGTCGATGAAGTAGTCCATGTCGGTCGCCGAGGCGAGGAAGGATCCGAGGTCGCCGTCGTGCTCCTGGTAGTACGCGTGGCACGAGACGTAGTCGACATGGTCGTAAGCGTGCTCGAGCACCGTGCGCTCCCAGTCGCCGAAGGTCGGCATGTCGGACCCGGAGGAGCCGCAGACGACGAGTTCGAGGTCCTTGTCGGCCCGCTTCATCGCGGCGGCGGTACGGGCGGCGAGCTTTCCGTAGTCGTCCGCCGTCATGAACCCGGTCTGCCAGGGGCCGTCCATCTCGTTGCCGAGGCACCACATGCGCACGTTGTGCGGGTCCGGCGTGCCGTTGGCGATGCGCAGGTCCGACAGGGCCGTGCCGGACGGGTGGTTGGCGTACTCGAGCAGGTCCAGGGCGGGCAGGATGCCTCGGGTGGCGACGTTGACCGCCAGCATCAGCTCGGAGCCGGTGAGCTTGAGCCACCTGGCGAACTCGTCGAGGCCGACCTGGTTCGACTCGATCGAGCGCCAGGCGAGGTCGCGGCGCACCGGGCGCTTCTCGCGCGGGCCGACGGAGTCCTCCCAGCGGAACCCTGAGACGAAGTTGCCGCCCGGATAGCGGATGGTGGTGCTGCCGAGCTCCCTGACGAGTTCGACGACGTCCATGCGGAACCCCTCGTCGTTCGCGCTCGGGTGTCCCGGCTCGTAGAGCCCGGTGTACACGCAGCGGCCGAGGTGCTCGACGAACGAGCCGAAGGTGCGGCGCCGGACAGGGGCGATGACGGCCTGCCTGTCGAGCTCGATGTGGGCGCGGGGCAATTCGGCGGTCCTTTCCAGGGGATGGCACGGGGCGTGCCGCGGGCTGGGCGATGCCGTCGGTCAGCGGCCCGCCCCCGCCGGAGGCGTGGCAGGGGCAGGCGTGGGACGGTCCGGTTGGGATCCTGTGCCGGCCTCAGCCCTTCACGGCGCCGGTGAGGCCGCCGACGATGCGCTTCTCGAAGACCGAGAAGAAGATCAGTGCGGGCAGCATGGCGAGTGAGGTGAACGCGAGGACCTTCGCGGTGTCCGTGGAGTACTGCGAGGAGAACACCTGGACGCCGAGCGGCAGGGTGTAGTTCGCCTGCGTGTTGAGGACGTACAGGGGGAGGATGTAGTTGTTCCAGCTGCCGATGAACCCGAGGATGCCGACGGTGACCACACCGGGCACTGACAGCGGGACCACCATGCGGAAGAAGAACCCGAGCCGGCTCATGCCGTCGATCGCGGCGGCCTCCTCGAGCTCGTTCGGAATGGCCCGCAGGAACGGCACCAGGATGATGACGGTCACCGGCAGTCCGAAGGCGATCTGCGGGATGATCACACCGAGCAGGTTGTCGACGAGGCCGAGGTCCTTGATGACGAGGTACAGCGGAGTGATCGCGACGACCAGCGGGAACATCAGGCCCGCGGCGAACAGGGAGTACATCGCGCCCTTGAGTTTGAAGTCGTAGCGTGCGATCACGAAGCTCACCATCAGGCCGAGCACGACGGTGCCGGCGGTGCTCGCGATCGCGACGATGAGGGAGTTGGCGAACTCGCCCCAGAACACCGTCGACTTCAGGATGTCGATGTAGTTGCCGACCACCCAGGGGCTCGGCAGGGCGGCCGGGTCCGTGGTGATCTGCGCGTTGGTGCGGAATCCGCCGATCACGATGTAGAGCACCGGTGCGACGCAGATGCCGACGAAGAGCAGCGCGACGAAGTAGGTGACGGGACTCCCCCACTTCTGGGGCTTGTCGCGGTTGCCGCGGCGGCCGGTGGGCGCCTTCTGTTCCACCTCGGGGGACATACCGGGGGTGGCGGTCGTCGCGCTCATCACACGGTCCCTTCAGTGACGGCGCCCTTGAGGTCGCGGCGCAGGACGAAGCGCTGGTAGATCAGCGCGACGATGAGCGAGATCACGAACATCACGACCGCGACGGCGCTGCCGTAGCCGTAGTTGCCCGCGTTGCGGCCCTGGGCGAGCATGTAGATCGCCATGGTCGAGGTGCCCGCGGTGCCCGAGACGTACTGGCCCCAGATGATGTAGACGAGGTCGAACAACTGCAGCGAGCCGATGATCGACAGGAACGCCCAGATGCGGATCGTCGGCCCCAGCAGCGGCAGCGTGATGCGGCGCTGGATCTGCCAGTAGGAGGCACCGTCGATCTGCGCGGCCTCGAAGATCTCGTCGGGGATCGACTGCAGGCCGGCGAGCATCAGGATCACCGCGAAGCCGATGTACTTCCACGAGATGATGGCCATCAGCGACCAGATGGCCAGGTCCGGGTCGGCGATCCAGTCGGCTTCCAGGGAGCCCAGACCGATCTGGTGCAGCAGGTCGTTGACGGCTCCGTTGCTCTGGAGCATCAGGCCCCAGCCGGTGCCGACGATGACCTCGGAGATGATGTAGGGCACGAAGATCAGGACACGGATGGCCGAGCGGCCGCGGATCCGCTGGTTGAGCAGGAGCGCCAGGACGATCGCCAGCGGACCCTGGATGAGCAGGGAGAGCACCAGGATCAGGCCGTTGTGCCCCAGGGCGTCGTGGAACAGGGGGTCGGTGAGGATCAGCTTGTAGTTGTTCAGGCCGACCCAGTCCGTGGGCTCCCCGTAGCCCTTCCACTGGTAGAAGCCGTAGTACGCGGCGAGCGCGACCGGGAAGATCACGAACGCCAGGAACGTGATGATCGCCGGTGCGGACAGGACCGCGATCTCCAGTCGCACCCTGGCACGGCCCCGGCGGTGCGCAGCCGCTCGCGGCGGAGCCGGGGACGCGGACGTGGACGCGTCCCCGGCTCGAGGCGTGCCCTGCGACTGGCGGCCGTCGGCCGTGTCAGTACCCAGGGTGTTGCTCATGTCTGCTTACTCAGCCCTTCTCGGCGGCAGCTTCGACGTCCTTGACGATGTCGGCGGCAGAACCCTTGCCGGCCAGCAGGTTCACGACGGCGATGTTCATGGCGTTGCCGACGTTCTGGCCGTACACGGTGTCGAGGAACTGCATCGAGTAGGCGGCCTTGTTGAAGGCCTCCAGGGCCGAGATGTTGTAGGGCTCGGTGACGACCCCCTGGGCCTCCTTGTTCACCGGGATCGTGTCGAAGGCCTCGGCGTAGGCCTCCTGCTGCTCCTTGGTCACGACGAACTGGAGGAAGCCGAGGGCCTCCTTCGGCGCGTTCTTGGACAGCGAGTATCCGCCGGCGCCGCCCATGATGGCGGTCGGGTCGCCCTTGCCGCCGGGCACGGCGGGGAAGGGGAACCAGCCCAGGTCGGGGAGCGGCTTCTTGTCCGGGGTCAGGTCGGCGATCACACCGGGGTTCCAGTTGCCCATGAGTTCCATGGCCGCCTTGTGGTTGGCGAGCATGCCCGCCGAGGACCCGGCGCCCTGCTGCGCCGATGCCGTCAGGAAACCCTTCTGGAAGGGGTCGACCTCCAGGAGCGACTCCAGGTCCTCACCGGCCTTGGTCCAGCACGCGTCGTCGAACGTGAGCGACTTGGCGGCCTCCTGCATGACCTCCTGGCTGCACTGGCGCAGGGCGAAGTTGTAGTACCAGTGCGCGGCCGGCCAGGCGTCCTTGGCGCCGACCGCGATCGGCGCGACCTTGATCGCCTTCAGCTTCGCGACGGCGTCCTTGAGCTCGTCCATCGTCGTCGGCGGCGAGGTGATGCCGGCCTTCTCGAACAGGTCCTTGCTGTAGTAGATGCCCTCGGGCTGCGTGTCGAGCGGCATCGCGTAGACCTTGCCGTCGATCGAGACCCCCTCGAGTGCTGCCTCGCCCACATTCGTCCTGTCGGTGTCGGTCAGGTCCAGCGCCTGGATCTGACCGGCGTCCACCATGGCCTGCATCTTGCCGCCACCACGCTGCAGGAAGATGTCGGGCGCGGAGTTCGAGTTGAGCGCGTTCTGCAGCTTGCCGTCGAGGTCCTCGTTCTGGACCGACTGAATCTTGATCGTGACGTCCGGGTGCAGCGCGTGGTACTCCTTCGCGGCCTCCTTCCAGTACTCCGCACCGCGCCCTTCCATCGCGTTCGTCCAGATGGTCAACGTGGCCTGGCCGTCGGACGAACCGCCGCTGTCGTCGCCGCCGCCGGCGCAGCCGGTGGCGGCGACGGCGATGCACAGGCCGATCGCGGCAGCCGTCGCGCTGCGGGTTTTCCTCATCATCGTGGAAACTCCCTGATCTGTTGTCAGTGATCCAACTGCCGTTAGTTTGCGCAAACTAATGAGCCATCCGCGAAGCGGAAGCTAAGGTGTACAGTCAGAAACGAACAAGGGGCAACCAACAGTTTTCGCAAGTTGCGCAATCGTTACCGATCCAGCCGCCGTCGTACGCGGTCACGAGCGGACGCGGTGACGGCCGGCGGCGGGCTCAGTCACACCCGGCCGGGCCCCGGCTTCCGGGCCCTGTCCGGGCCCTGTCCGGGCCCTATCCGGGGAGGCCGGCTCCCATGTGGACGCCCCTGGCGCTCCTCCGGGGCACAGGCCCCGGGAACGGCTGTCGCCGAGCGGGAAGGAAGTACGAGATGCTCGCCACGGTCCTGACCGGCCGGCACACGCACCGCCGGCACACGCACCGGGAGGCCACCGGGCGCCGGCAGGCGGGCCGCTCCGCCTCTTGACACGGTTTTCACCGGCTCCCTACG
This sequence comes from Streptomyces carminius, assembly GCF_002794255.1. Lineage (GTDB taxonomy): Bacteria > Actinomycetota > Actinomycetes > Streptomycetales > Streptomycetaceae > Streptomyces > Streptomyces carminius. Next base: position 56,600 of record NZ_PGGW01000008.1, on the reverse strand, counting down.
GTGCGCAACACATCAGGCGAGGGCACCGCTGATCCACCTCCCGTCCCCGGCGAGCCTCACCTCACACGCACCGCACCGCAGCAAAGGGACCTCCACCATGCGGATCGTCGTTCCCCGGCAGCCGACAGCTCAGCTCTCCGACGCCTGGCGCCACTGCGTCGGCACGGGCCGGTTCGACCTCGCGCTGCGGCGCGACTACCAGGAATCGCTCGGCCTCGTCCAGCGGGAGATCGGTTTCCGGCACATCCGGGGGCACGGCCTGCTCAGCGACGGGACGGGCGTCCACCGCCCCTACGACCACGCCGGTGAGCGGCGCGTGCGCCACGCCTTCACGTACGTCGACCAGGTGGTGGACGCCTACCTGGAGACGGGCATCGCGCCCTTCCTCGAGCTCGGCTTCATGCCCTCCGGGCTCGCCTCCGGCGACGACACCGTGTTCTGGTGGAAGGGCAACATCACTCCTCCCCGCGACGAGAAGGAGTGGGCGGACCTCGTCCGCGCCGTCATCGGGCACCTGGTCGACCGCTACGGCATCGACCAGGTGCGCCGGTGGCCGATCGAGGTGTGGAACGAGCCCAACCTGGAGATCTTCTGGGCGGCGGACCAGGACGCCTACCACCGCCTCTACGAGGTGACCTCGCTGGCCGTCAAGGAGGTCGACGCCGAGCTCCAGGTCGGCGGCCCCTCACTGGCGCCGGGCTACGAGGACGGGTGGATCCGGCGCTTCGCCGAGTTCGTCGAGGCCCGCGACCTGCCGATCGACTTCGTGAGCCGCCACGCCTACTCCTCCGGCCCCGAACAGTCCGTGCCGTTCGGCACGCACCAGACGCTCATGCCGGCGTCGGCGCTGCTGGAGCAGTTCGGCGCCCCGCGTCGGCAACTGGCGGGTACCGGGCTCGCGGACCTGCCGGTCCACATCACCGAGTTCAACTCCTCGTACCGGCCGGACAACCCGATCCACGACACCGCGTTCCACGCGGCGTACCTCGCGCCGGTGCTGGTGAACGGGGGCGACATCGCGGACTCCTTCTCGTACTGGACGTTCAGCGACGTGTTCGAGGAGGTGGGCATCCCCACCGCGCCGTTCCACGGCGGCTTCGGACTGCTGACGCACCGCCAGATCAAGAAGCCCACCTACCACCTGTACACGTTCATGGCCGAGATGGGCGAGCAGGTGCTCGCCCGGGGCGAGGACCACCTGGTGACGCGGCACGGCGACGGGCGCGTCACCGTGCTGGCCTGGGCGCCGGCCGACCCGGCCGGCGGCGAGCCCGTCGACGGCCACACCGTCCGGCTGTCCCTGCCCGTCGGTGCCCCGGACGCGCGGGGCTCCGCCTTCGCGCGCCGCCGCTGGGTGAGCGAGGACGCCGGCAACGCCTGGGCCGCCTGGCGCGAGATGGGGCGGCCGCTCGCGCCCGGCAACCGCCTGCTCGACGCCCTCCGCGAGGCAGCCGAACCCGCCCGCTCGCACCGGAGCGTGCCCGTCGCCGGCGGGCGCGCCGACGTGGACCTCGTCCTGGGACGCAACGAGGTGACGCTGTTGGAGCTCACCCCGGTCGTCGACGAGACACCGGAGTGGTGGAGCGACAGCCGGCTGTTCGGCCTCGGCACCGAGGACTCCGACGCCTCCGTGAACCGGCCGTGAGCCCCCGCCGCCCGCCGGGCTTCTGCAGCGGGCCACCGCCGCTCCGTGACCGTGTACACGGTGATCGTGCCGGAGGCCGGGTCCCTACCGGCACCGCAGCGCCGGCCCGGTCCGGCCGGGCCGGCGCTGCTCACGCACGACGCCTCGGACGTTCCGCCCGCTGCCCTGTGCGTTCCGCCGCTCGGGACGGCGTGGTCCACGGCCGCCGGGCACGGTGCCGCGGCGCCGTGTGACGCGAGCTCTCCGGGCTTCTCCGGAGCACGACCGGCGCCCGTGGGACGTCCCGTGTGTCCGGGGGACCGCTGCCGCCGTCGCGGCGGGCCGCCCGGCACTCGGACGGCCCGCGGCGCGTCCAGTACCGCGCCGGCCGAAGAACCAGGTGGGACCGGCTACATGCGGCTTCCGGCCGCCTTGTGATCACACGCACCAGGACGCCTCGCCACCGGGCAAACCTCGCCCGGCGCGGCACTAGGGTGTGGAGCGCGAAGGTCCACCGATCGGCCCGGAGATACCATGCCCCTGCAGATGAAGCTGACCGCGATAACACTCGACTGCCCTGATCCGCTGGCTCTGGCGGCGTTCTACCAGCAGATCACCGGCCTCGAACTCCACCCGGAGTCGGACACCGGCTTCGCCGGTCTCCGCCGTGCGGACGGACTCTTCATCGGCTTCCAGCGGGTCGGCGGCTACCGGGCTCCGAGCTGGCCCGATCCGGCCGTCCCCCAGCAGTTCCACCTCGACTTCGCGGTCGAGGACCTGGACAAGGCCGAGGCATGGCTGCTGCAGCTGGGCGCCCGCAAGCCGTACCACCAGCCGGGCGGGGACAGATGGCGGGTCTTCATCGATCCCGCGGGGCACCCCTTCTGCCTGGACAGAGGCTGATCCCCGCCCCGCTCCGCCGGTGCTCCGGCGCACGCCCGCACGGTTCCCGGCGCACCGGGTCGGCGTGCCGCTCCGCCCGCCCGGACGACCGCCGGATCCTGCCCGGCACTTCGCCCGGCAGGTTCGGCGGCACACCCCTCTCCCCCGTCGTCGCGTCACCTGGAGCCGACCCGGGAACAGGGAGAGCGGCACGGGAACGGGAATCGGACGCAGGCACCGCGCGGCCGGGTGACACACGGTGGGCGCGGCCCGGACGTGTCGGCCGCGAACGGATCAGCCGAGCGCGATGTCGACGGACCGCGACTCGACGGCGGCCAGCGCGGCCAGCGCGGCCTCGTCGAGTTCGATCGCTCCGACGGCCATGTTCGCCTCCAGGTGGGCGGCGTCCGCCGTCCCTGGGATGAGCAGGACGTTCGGCGTGTGATGGAGCAGCCAGGCCAGACCGACCTGCGCGGGAGTACGGCCAAGGGACAGGGCGACGGCGACGACGGCCGGTTCGCCGGTCACCTTCGGCAGACCGGGGAAGGCGCCGCCGAGCGGGAAGAACGGCACCCAGGCGATCCCCTCCTCGGCGCAGAGCCGGAGCATCTCCTCGTCGCCGCGTGCGACCAGGCTGTAGGCGTTCTGGACGCAGACGATATCGGCGGGGAGAGCCCTGCGCAGTCCGTCGAGGGTGACGCCGCTCAGTCCTATCGCGCCGATCTTGCCCTCGTCCCGCAGCGCGGTCATCACCGCGAGCTGGTCGTCGATGTCGACCACCTGGTCGCCCTCGGCCCGCAGACCCGGCCCGACATCCAGGCGGCGCAGGTTGACCACCGGGATCCGGTCGAGGCCGAGGGAGCCGAGATTGTCCTCGACACTCGCCCGCAGCTGCTCGGGCCGCTGGGCCGGACGCAGCGGAAGGGTACCGCCCGGGTTGGGATCGGCACCGACCTTGCTGACGACCGTGACACCGTCCTCGGGGCGGAAGGCGTCGCGAATGAGCCCGTTGACGAAACCGTCTCCGTAGAACTGGGCGGTGTCGATGTGGTCGGCGCCGAGTTCGACCGCGCGGCGCAGGAGCGCGATCGCGGTGTCGCGGTCGGTGTGCGGACGCTCCAACTGCATCGCGCCGTATCCGATGCGGGAGACCGTGCGGTCCCCGAGCGTCCCGGTCCCTCCTGCGTGCGGGACACCGGAGGGCGTGAGGCGGGGGGAAGGACTGCTGGTCGCGGTCATTTGGGACGCCCTATCCTCATGAGACGACAAAGAAAGCGGAGGACACTCCGCTTGACTGACTGTAACACCTTTACCGGAGGAACCTCCGCTTTGAGTCCCACCGATCCGCCACCCCCGGGAACCGGCCCCGTGAAGAAGCCGCGCACCGCCCGCGCCGACGCGCTGCGCAACCGGGACAGGCTCCTCCGGGCCGCCGGCACCGCGTTCGCGACCTCGGACGGCGCCGTCTCGCTCGAAGGGATCGCCCGCGAGGCCGGCGTCGGCATCGGCACGCTGTACCGCCACTTCCCGACCCGGGAGGCCCTGGTCGAGGCCGTGTACGCCGCCGAGTTCGACGACATCACCGGTAGCGCTCCCGCCCTGCTCCGGGAGCTTCCGCCGGACGCGGCGCTCCGCGCCTGGATGGAGCGCTACGCCGCCTTCGTCGCCACGAAGCGCGGTATGGCCGACACCCTCCGCGCCGCCTGGGCCTCGGGGCGGATCGCCACCTCGGCCACCCGGGAACGCATCACCGCCGCCGTCGCCCTGATCCTCACCGCCGGAGCCGAGGTCGGCTCACTCCGTGCCGACGTCGACCCGCGGGATGTCACCGTCATGCTGCTGGGAGTCTTCCTCGCCGACAGCGTCGACGACTCCCCCGAGCGGACCGGACGGCTGATCGGCCTCCTCATGGACGCGCTGCGGCCCGCGACGGCCCGCTGACGACCGGGGTGGTCGTCAGCGGGCCGGCTCAGGACATCGGCGCCGACCGCCGCCCGGCGGAACGGGCGCCTCGGCCGCGGTCTCCCGGCCATGTCGGCGACACCGGGGGATCGCGGCCGGAAGGGGCGCCGGGATCGCATCTGCGTGTTCCATGCTGTTTGTCGTATCGCTTGGCACACTTTTCCTTCGATGCCCTTCCGGACAGGTCAGATCCCGCGGCGCCTCGCCGGACCGGCGGCAATATGTCCGCGGTGGGCGGACAGACGAGGTCCGAGGCTCCGTTCCGCGGCCGCGAGGCCGGCGCCGGCCTCGCGGAGGGCGACATGACACGGAAGACCGGAAGAGGTGCCCGATGGCCCGGCTCGAACTCCTCACCTTCGGCCACAGCACCGCGGGCCGCGTACCGCTGGCGGAGTTGCTGCGCCGGGCCGGACTCGCCGCCGTGGTGGACGTCAGGACCGCTCCCGGCAGCCGTCGCGACCCGGACCTGGCGCGGCAGCGGCTTGCCCGGTGGCTGCCGGAGGAGGGCATCGCCTACCGCTGGGAGCCGCGGCTGGGCGGCTTCCGCAGGCCCGCGCCGGACTCACCCGACACGGTCTGGCGCAACGCGTCCTTCCGCGGTTACGCCGCGCATACCCGCACCCCTCAGTTCGTCGCCGCCATGGACGAGCTGCTGGCGCGGGCGGCACGAGAACGCACGGCGGTGATGTGCAGCGAGGCCGTGTGGTGGCGGTGCCACCGCCGTCTCATCGCCGACTTCGCCGTCCTCGCCCGCGGGGTGCCGGCCCTCCATCTGATGCACGACGGCCGCCTGACGGAGCACCCCCCGACTCCGGGAGCGCGCCTCCTCCCGGACGGCCTGCTCGTCTACGACGGCGAGGGCTGAGCGGCGGCGCGGGGCAGGCACCGCCCGGGGCGTCCCCTGTTCACGTGCCGTAGGTCTTCTTCCACCGGGTGCGGTGCCGCCGGTCGCCCTGGCCCGAACCGTTGACGCCGAGCAGGGACTGCAGGGATGCGCCGTTGTTCCACAGACCCAGGTGGTCGCGGTGCACGGCGAGGATGCCGTGCTTCACCACGAACGCCTCGGAGGGGCGGCTGAAGCGCGTGGTCGTCACGAAGACGGCTACCTCGGCCCCGAAGTGCACCCGGGCGCCCAGCAGATCGCGCACTTCACGGCTGGCGATGGCGCCGCGCGGCGCGTACCGCTTGCACTGGACGACCATCGTCCGGCCGTCGGGCAGCCGCCCGGTCACATCGGCGCCGTTGTCGTGCGAGCCCCCTACGCGCCGTACCTCTGTGCAGCCGTCCCGGCGGCACAGCGCGGCCACCAGTTCCTCGAACTCGGTGCCGCTCATCGTGTCGATCTCGGCCAGCGTCCGGTGCCCCGCCCGTACCGCCTCGGCCTGCCGCCAGCCGCGGTCCGCTCCGCGGACGGCCCGGTCCGTACGCCACAGCCACCAGCCCGCGACGCCCAGGCCGGCCAGGACGGCGGCCCCCAGGACGTAGGGCCGGGCCGCCGACCATGCCACCAGCAGCAGGAGCAGCGCCGCTCCGCCGCCTGCCGCGACCGCCCTGCGCGGTCTCTCGCGGCTGCGCCGCGCCGTCGGTCGGCGCCCACGCCCAGCAGCCATCCCGCCCCCTCCACACCACCTTCACCACTCTTCGCCGGCACAGCAGTCTGGACGGAGCCGGCCGGGCCGGGAAGGGCGCCGATCGGCCATGGCCGAAAGCGGGCCCGCCCCGCCCGCGGGGCCGCCGCAGAGATCACCGCTTCCCTGTCCTGACGGCCCGGCCGGCCGGGCCGTCAGGACGGTTGCCGGCGCAGCCGGGTCAGCACATGGCGCGCGTCGCGGCCGACCCCGCGCAGGGTCTTGGAGGAGAAGCCGCGCTGGAACTCCAGTCCGACGAAGCCCAGCCCGGGAACGGTGGTGGCGACACCGCCGCGGTGGCGGGGCCGGCCCTCCGTGTCCAGCGCGCCGCTGCCGTCCAGGTAGGGGAAGGCGGGGCGGTAGCCGGTGGCCAGCACGACGGTGTCGACCGCTTCCTTCGTCCCGTCCGCCCACACCACGCCGTCGGGGGCCAGCCGGGTGAACATCTCCCGCCGGTCCACTCCGTGTCCGGCCAGGGCGGCGCGCCAGTGGCCGTCGTCAAGCACCGAGGCAGGCAGCCGGTGGAGCCACCGGCCCAGCGGTGCGATGTCCCCTCCGGTGTGCTTCAGCCACCAGTGCAGGTCCCTGCCGAGCGGACGCTGCGGCAGCCACCTGAGGGGGCGGCGGGTGGCGAGGGTGACCTCGGCGACGGCACCGAGTTCGGCCGCGATCTGGACGGCGGAGTTGCCGCCGCCCACCACCACGATCCGCTGCCCGGCGAAGGGTGCGGGGGCGCGGTAGCCGGCGGCGTGCAGCAGCCGTCCGCCGTACTCCGCCCGCCCGGGCAGCTCCGGTGTGTGCGGGGTGCCGAAGTCGCCGGTCGCCGCCACCAGCGCCCTGGCCGTGAAGCGGCTGCCGTCCGCCGCGCGCACCGCCCAGGCGCCGTCGTGCCGGGTGGCGGAGGTGACGGTGGTGGAGGTGCGGACCTCGACCGGCAGGCGGCGGGCGCAGTCACGCAGATAGGCCACCACCTCGTCCCGGCCCGGGTAGCGGTCGGGCTCGCCGGGGAAGGGCATGCCGGGCAGCGCGCTGTACCGGGCCGGGGAGAAGAGGGTGAGGCTGTCGTAGTAGTGCGGCCAGGCGCCGCCCGCCCGGTCGGCGGCCTCCAGCACCAGGGTGCGGGGGAAGCCGTGGTGCGGGGCCAGGGCGGCGGTGGCCAGGCCGGACTGCCCGGCACCGATCACGATCAGATCATCCATGCGATTCCGGACCCTTCGGTCAATTCTCCATTTCGATGAATATCGAAGTAGTGGGCAGGGAACGGCACCGGCGGGTGAGGGCGGAACCTCCGGCGGATGCGGCGACGCCGGCGCGACGGTGACCGGCCGCCCCGTCAGCGCGGGTCGAGCATGGCGGACATCGCCGCCACCACGGAGGGGGCGACCTTGTAGTAGACCCAGGTGCCGCGCCGTTCGGAGGTGAGCAGTCCGGCCTCCCTGAGCTTCTTCAGGTGGTGGGAGACGGTCGGCTGGGAGACTCCGACGTCGGAGATGTCGCACACGCACGCCTCCCCGCCCGCGTGCGAGGCGACCAGCGAGAACAGCCGCAGTCTGACCGGGTCGCCCAGCGCCTTGAACATCGCCGCGGTCCGCTCCGCCTCCTCGGCGGTCAGCGGGCGTTCGGTCAGCGGCGGGCAGCACGGCGCCGCGGTGTCGGACGTCGTCAGTACCGGCAGTTCCACGGCTCCTGGCTTCGACATACGTCTATGTTGACATCCGTCGAAGCAACTGACAAGCTCCGGACATCGACATATATCGAATCAAGGGGCACCTCGTCACCTTCCGCATCCACGCGTACCGCGAGCGTGCCCGCCGCACCGCGGCCGCCCACGGCCGCCGACCATCCCGCACAAGGAGAACATCCCCATGAACGCCATGAGCGAGCAGCAGCTCCCGGTCGTCGTGATCGGCGCCGGCCCCATCGGCCTGGCCGCCGCCGCGCACCTGACCGAACGCGGCCTGGAGCCGCTGGTGGTGGAGGCCGGGCCGGGCGCGGGCACGGCGGTGCGCCAGTGGTCGCACGTACGGCTGTTCTCCACCTGGGGCGAGGTCGTCGACCCGGCCGCCGAGAAGCTGCTGGCCCCCACCGGCTGGGTACGGCCCGACCCCGGCACCTACCCCTCCGGTGCCGACTGGGCCGAGCACTACCTGGAGCCGCTGGCCGGCGTCCTGGGCGACCGGGTGCGTTACGGCACCACCGTCACCGGCGTCGCCCGCGCCGGGCGGGACCGCGTCGTGGACGCCGACCGCGCCGCCCAGCCCTTCACCGTCCACCTCCGGCACACCGACGGTCACGAGGAGCGCGTCCCGGCGCGTGCGGTCGTCGACGCCTCCGGCACCTGGGCCACCCCAGGTCCGGCCGGCGGCGACGGGCTCCCGGCGCTCGGCGAGCAGGCGGCGGCCGACCGGATCGCCTACCGCGTCCCCGACCTGTCCGACCCGGCCGTCCGCGCCCGCTACGCGGGCCGGCGCACCGCCGTCATCGGTTCCGGCGCCTCCGCCTTCACCGCCCTCGCGACTCTGGCCGACCTCGCCCGGGCCACCGACGGCGCCGGAACGAAGGCGCTGTGGATCCTGCGCCGCGGCATCTCCGGCGCCACTTTCGGCGGTGGAGAGGCCGACCAGCTCCCCGCCCGCGGCGCCCTCGGCCTGGCGGCCAGGGCGGCCGTCGACGCCGGGCACGCGAGCGCGGTCACCGGCTTCCGCACCGCGGCCGTCGAACGCGACGGCGACGGACGCCTGGTGCTGACCGGCGAGGACGGCCGCCGCACCGAGCCGGTGGACGAGGTCATCGTGCTGACCGGGTTCCGCCCCGACCTGTCGTTCCTGTCCGAGGTCCGCCTGAACCTGGACGAACGCCTCCAGGCACCGGCCGCCCTCGCGCCGCTGATCGACCCCAACCAGCACTCCTGCGGCACCGTCTACCCGCACGGCCACCGCGAGCTGTCCCAGCCCGAGACCGGCGTCTACCTGGTGGGGATGAAGTCCTACGGCCGCGCGCCGACGTTCCTGGCCATGACCGGCTACGAGCAGGTCCGCTCCGTGGCCGCCGCCCTCGCCGGCGACACCGCCGCCGCCGACCGCGTGGAGCTCACCCTGCCCGAGACCGGCGTGTGCGGCGGCAGCGGACTGTTCGACGCCCCCGAGGCCGCCGAGGGCGACGGCGGCGGCTGCTGCGCCGCACCGGAGCCGCAGCCCATCCGACTCGGCACCGAGGCTCCGGTCCCCCCGGCCGAGGCGGCCGAGACCGCCGACGCGACCCCGGCCGGCGGCTGCTGCGGCGCGTGACCGCTCCCTTCGCCCGCGGGGACGCGACCGGATCGGGGGACCGGTCGCGTTCCCGCGCCGCCCCGCCCGGGCGGTGGTGGCCCGACGCCCCCGTTCAGTCCCGGGAATCCAGCTTGCGGCGGAGGGTGGCGGCGAAGTCCTCGGCGGCCAGCAGCCGGGCGCGCAGGGTCTCGCAGCGGGCGTCGGCGACCTTGCGGTAGGCGTCCAGGCGCTCCCGCAGCCGCTCGTGCTCGGCGGCCTCCAGCGGCTCGGCGGCCGAGAGCCGGTCGGTGATGGCCAGCAGGTCGCGCATCTCCTCCAGGGAGAAGTCCAGCGGCTTCATCCGGCGGATGACCATCAGCCGCTCCACGTCGGCGGCGGTGTAGAGCCGGAAGCCGCCCTTGGTGCGGGCGGAGGGGGCCACCAGGCCGACCTCCTCGTAGTGCCGGATGGTGCGCAGCGACAGGCCCGTGCGCTCGGCCACCTCGCCGATCCGCATCCGCTGCTCCTCCGCCACTGCCCCATCCCCTCCGGTGCCCGAACACTTTTCGGATTCCTGAACCAAACTCTATCGCGTGAGATGAATCACAAGGCCCCACACAGGGTTCACCTGCGATTCACAAGGCAGCGGCCACAGTCATCCCTCACGTCAGGGTAGGGTTTTGTTCATGGGCGGAACACCGCCCTCCCGAACCTCGTCGGGCAATGATGCCCGACCGGCGGCCCCCCACATCCGCCGATCCCCGGTTGCGCCCCCGTCACCGGCGACGGCCGCGGCCGACCGGTCCCTCCCGCTCCCCCGCGGAGCCACGCACACTGCGCGCGCACGCCGAAACGCCCGCGCGCCCGACATGGAAACGGATGCATGTCCGCTGACACCTCCGCAGCCTTGCGGCTGCGCCTGCCCCGCCGCCCCTCCCGCCCCGAGTGGCTGTCCTCGGCGAAGGTCTTCCGCACCGAGGTGCTGGCCGGCCTGGTCGTCGCCCTGGCCCTGATCCCCGAGGCGATCTCCTTCTCCATCATCGCCGGAGTGGACCCGGCCGTGGGCCTGTTCGCCTCCTTCACCATGGCCGTGACCATCGCCGTCGTCGGCGGCCGCTCCGCGATGATCTCCGCCGCCACCGGCGCCATCGCCCTGGTCATCGCCCCCCTCAACCACGAGTACGGCCTGGGCCACCTGATCGCCGCCGTCATCCTGGGCGGCCTGATGCAGATCGCGCTCGGCGCGCTGGGCGTGGCCCGGCTGATGCGCTTCGTGCCCCGCTCGGTGATGGTCGGCTTCGTCAACGCCCTGGCCATCCTCATCTTCCTCGCCCAGGTGCCCGAGTTCACCGACGTCCCCTGGGCCGTCTACCCGCTCATGCTCGGCGGCCTGGCCCTGATGATCTTCTTCCCCCGCCTGACCAGGGCGGTGCCCGCCCCGCTGGTCTCCATCGTCATCCTCACCGTGATCACGGTGGCCGCCGGCATCGCGGTGCCCACCGTCGGCGACAAGGGCGACCTCCCCTCCGCCCTGCCCACCCCCGGCCTGCCCGACGTTCCCTTCACCGTGGACACCCTGACCACCATCGCCCCCTACGCCCTCGCCCTGGCCCTGGTGGGGCTGATGGAGTCGCTGATGACGGCCAAGCTGGTCGACGACATCACCGACACCCACTCGGGCAAGACCCGCGAGTCCATCGGCCAGGGCATCGCCAACGTCGTCACCGGCCTGTTCGGCGGCATGGGCGGCTGCGCCATGATCGGCCAGACCATGATCAACGTCAAGACCGCCGGCGCCCGCACCCGCCTGTCCACCTTCCTGGCCGGCGTCTTCCTGCTCATCCTGGTCGTCACCCTCGGCCCCGTGGTCTCCACCATCCCCATGGCCGCCCTGGTCGCGGTGATGATCCTGGTGGCCTTCGCCACCTTCGACTGGCACTCCGTCCACCCCAGGACCCTCAAGCGGCTGCCCCTCAGCGAGACCGTCGTCATGACCGTCACCGTCGCCGTGGTGGTGGCCACCCACAACCTCGCCATCGGCGTCATCACCGGCGTCCTCACCGCCATGGTCGCCTTCGCCCGCCGCGTCGCCCACCTGGCCGAGGTCACCGCCGTCACCGACCCCGACGGCACCAGCGTCGTCTACGCCGTCACCGGCGAACTGTTCTTCGCCTCCTCCAACGACCTGGTCTACCAGTTCGACTACACCGGCGACCCCGAGGACGTCGTCATCGACCTGACCGACGCCCACATCTGGGACGCCTCCTCCGTCGCCGCCCTGGACGCCGTCGAGACCAAGTACGCCGCCCGCGGCAAGAAGGTCACCATCATCGGCCTCAACAAACCCAGCGCCGCCATGCACGGCAAACTCGCCGGACAACTCGCCGACACCCACTGACCGGGCGGACGGGCCGGGTGCCGCGGTCGGCAGGAGTGTCCGGCGCCGGACGGGGCAACGGTGGAACATCCGGCCGGTCCCGGCCGGGCACCCCTCGTCCGACCAGGAGGATCACCATGCCGGAGAGCGTCTTTCTCATCATCGGCCTGACAGTCGCGCCCGTCCTCGCCCTGGCGCTCCTCATCTGGGGGCTGAACGGCACCTCCTGGCTGCTGCGGCGCCTCACCGGCCAGAGCCGGAGAAACGCGTGACACGGAGCCGCGCGACCGCGGGAGACAGGCCCGGAACCTGCCCCTGCGGACATCCGCCCGGGCCACTCGCCCCGGTATCCGCGGCCCGGCTGAGAACACCGCCCGGTTCCGGCGTACGGTGCATCCATGCATGCCAACGGGGCGCAGACACACGGAAGTCAGTATCAGCGGCGCGGACACGTCCTCCTGGTCGCCGGGGACCGCGCCGTGCACCGGCGGCGCCCGCAGATCACCCCCAGCGCCAACCTGGCGGCCCTGGCCACCGTTCCCACCCCGGTGCTGCTGGACAGCTCCCTCCCCACCGACCTGGTGCATCTCGACGGCGTCCACGACCCCAACTCGGTCCTGCTGCGGCTGCGGGCCGCCGTCGCGGCGTCCGGGCCGGTCCTGCTGTACCTCTCCGGGCGGCTCACCGCCGACCGCCGCCGGCGTGAGCTGCATCTGGCCCTGACCGGCACCACTCCGGGGACCGTCCGCTACAGCGCGCTGCCGTGGTCCTGGCTCCGCAACGAGCTGCGCACCCGCCCGGCGGGAACCACCGTGGTGTTCGCCGACCTCGCCGCCGACCGGCATGCCTGGGCCCGGCTGCAGGAGCGGCCCGACGCCGTCTGCGAGCAACTGCCGCTGTGCGGGGTCGTCGTACCGCCCGGCCTGGCGGGCACCGAGGGCGTCAGCCCCTACACCCGGCAGCTGGTCGAGCAGTTGCGCCAGGAGGCCGGGCGGCCCGGCAACAGCCTGCTGCACTCGGCGGCGGTGTCCGCCGCCGCTCTGCCGCCGGGCACCCTGGTCCTGCCCCGGAGCGGGCAGCTCGACGCCCTGTCCGGGACCGGCGAGCCCCGGACCGACATCCGGCGCCTGCTCGCCCAGGTCCAGCGGCGGCGGGCGGCGGACCGGTCCTCGCCCGCCGCCGCGGCGGCTCCGGACGCTCCCGGGCCCCCCGGAACGCCGCCGCACCCCGGACCGGCCCCGGTGGCCCCGCCGGCCGCGGCCGCTCCGGCGGGGCCGCCGGCCCCGGTGCCCGCCCGGGCACCGGCCGCCACGCTGCCCGCCGTACCGCGGCAGCTCCCCGCCGAGGCCGATCCCCGTCCGGTGATCTGGGAGGCCGCACAGGCCGGACGGCACAACGAGGCGGCGGCCATGGCCGCCGCCTGGGAGCAGCACGCGATGCGCCGCCACGGGCCGAACTCCGCGGAGGCCGTCCACTGGGCGGAGATCCGCGCCGACCTGGCCCGGATCGCCGAGAACTACCCGCAGGCCACCCGGCTGTGGATCGCCGCCGCCCGCTCCCGGCTGGCCCACCAGTCCTCTGACGCCCCCGAGCTGCTCGCCGCGGCGCAGGGCGCCCACTACTGCTGGCACCATGTCACCGACCCGGACGCCGCCCGGGAGCTGGGACCGGAGCTGCTGGACCTGCTGGGCCGGCTTCCCGCGCTCGACCCGCGCCATGTGCCCGTCGCCCGGCAACGGCTGGAGGCCCTGGGCTCCCGTACCTCACCTGCCGGGTGACGGCCCGTCCGGGCCGTCCGGCTGATCATCCGCGCGGCCCGTCCGGCGGTACCGTCGCCGCGAGGACGACCAGGTTCCCGGTGTAGCGGCCCGCGGCCCGGTCGTACCGGCCCGCGCAGGTGATCAGCCGGAGGGCCGGACGGCCACCGGTGCCGCCGTAGACCCGGTCGGTGGGGAAGGCGTCCCGCCGGTGCGCGGCCACACCGCGCACGGTGAACGAGACCGTGGTGCCGTCGGCGCGGTCGACGGCGATCCGGTCGCCGGGCCGCAGTTCGGCGAGGCGGTGGAAGACGGCCGGGCCGGTGGCGGAGTCGTAGTGGCCGACCAGGACCGCGGGGCCCGGTTCGCCCGGTTCGGGGCCGTCCCGCCACCAGCCTGCGGCACCGGGGCTCTCGGGCGGCGGCAGGACTCCGTCCGGCCCGGTCACCAGGGGCCCGACGGGCGCCGCCACACCGATGGCCGGAACGCGGACACGTATCGGAACGGCTTTCTCCGCCGCCGGTCCGGGCCGGTTCGTCCCCTTCTCCGGGGCCCGGTCCGGGAACCGGCCCGCCTCCGGCCGGGTACCGGCCGCGCGGACGGAGTCCGGGGCGTCCCCGCAGCCGGGAAGGGTCAGCGCCAGTGCGCAGAAGGCGGTGGTGCCCGCGGTTGTGGCGGCCGCGCGGAGGTCACCGCCCCGCCGGGGCACCAGGCGGCGCCGGGGACGGCGGTGCCGTCCCGTGGGCCGGAGGATCTCAGGCTCCCCGGTCCGCGGAGCCGGCCGCCGTACGGCGCCGGCGGACCAGCACCGCACCGCCCGCGGCCAGGCCGAGGCCGGCCGCCACGGAGAGCGCGGGCCCGATGTCGCCGGGGGCCGTGCCGCCGTCTCCGGCGTCGACGGAACCGCCCGGGATCCCGGCCCCGCCGTCCCCGTCTCCGTCTCCGTCCACGTCTCCGTCTTCGTCCACGTCCCTGTCCTCGGGCGTGAGCGGGTCACCGACCTCGCCCCGGTCGCCTCCCTCGGAGGACAGTGACTCGCAGGCGCGCCCGTCGTCGTCGGCGTCCAGGCCGTACGGATCACCGTCCTGTCCGTCAAGGACGCGCTGGGCGGCCTCCCGGGACTCGAAGTCCGCACAGTCCAGGTCGGGCTGGGACCACGCGGTCCCGGCCGTGGGCAGCGGGGTCAGCGCCGCCAGGGCGCATGCCGCGGCGGCGGTACGCAGTCGCATGGGATCCTCCCGCATCGGTGCTCTGCCGACCGGGTGGCGGAAGACGCCACCCGACTGCCACGGTCGGCCTCCACCACGGGAGCGGCCACTCGGCGACCGCCATTCGGGTGACGCCGCTCCGCCCGGTCCACGGCGGACGGACACCGTGTGGGCCGGGCGGAACGGTGATGCGGAACAGTGCCAGGCAGTTTCGTCCGGGTCGGCGGGCGGGCCAGAAGAAGATGCCTGCGATGTGGAGTCCGGCCAGGTGGATGGTCGCGGTCTTCTCGTAGCGGGTGGCGATGCCGCGCCACTGCTTCAGGCGGTTGATGCACCGCTCGGCGGTGTCGCGTTGCTTGTGTGCCTCGCGGTCGAAGGCCGGCGGTCTGCCACCGGCCTGTCCGCGCTGCCGCCGGTTGGCCTGCTGGCCGGCCCGTTCCGGGATCACCGCGCGGATGCTGCGTCTGCGCAGGTGGCCGCGGATCGCGCGGGAGGAGTACGCCCTGTCGGCCGGGACCAGGCCCGGCCTGGTGCGGGGCTGTCCAAGAGGGCGGAGGACACGCAAGCGGGCCATGACGTCCGTGAAAGCGGGTGCGTCGCCGGCCTGGCCGGCGGTGAGGACGAACGCGAGTGGCCGGCACCGGCCGTCAGCCGCGAGGTGGGTCTTCGTGGTCAGTCCGCCGCGGGACCGGCCGATGGCGTGGTCGGCCGGCTCGCCGGCCCGGGCCCCTTTCTGCGGGCCCCGGCCGCATGCTGGTGAGCCCGCACGATCGTCTCAGTCCACGGACACGGCCCAGCCGACGTCCTCGTCCGCGTCGGCCTGAGCCACCAGGGCGGTGAACACCCGCTCCCACGTGCCGTCGACGGCCCACATCCGCAGCCGGTTGTAGACGCCTCGCCAGTTGCCGTACTTCTGCGGCAGGCGCACCCACCGGGCCCCGGTCCGGAACTCGAAGGCGGTCGTATCGATCACCTCACGACGGTCCCGCCACCGGCCACCCCGCCTCGGCGTCCGGTCCGGGAGCGACGGCTCGATCCGCGCCCACTGCGCATCACTCAACGGCACACCCGGACCAACGACCGGCCGATCCCAACCTCGCGGGTCAGTACACCTAGGACCCGGTCACGGTGGGGTAGTCCGTGTATCCCTCCGCACCACCGGCGTAGTACGTGTCGCGGTCGCCGGCGGCGACAGGATGACCGTGGGCGAACCGATCGACGAGGTCCGGATTGGCGATGAAGGGAGCGCCGAAGGAAACCGCGTCAGCCAACTCTCGTTCGAGTAGCTCGTTGCCTGTCGCCTGCGTGAAGCCGAGATTGGCGATGACGGCACCGCGGTAGTGGGTTCGGAAGCGGGTGAACGCGGTGGAGGTGTCGTCGGTGCCCGTGTGGGGTTCCGGTCCCAGGAGGTGGAGATAGGCCAGGTCGGTGTCGCTGAGGCGCTTGAGGAGCAGGTCGTAGTCGGCCAGCACCTCGTCGTCCGCGGTGAAGGACGGCTCGCGACGCCAGTAGGGGGACAGTCTGACGCCGACGCGGTCGCTGCCCCACACGCTGCTGACGGCGTCCACGACGTCAAACAGGAACTGGGCCCGCTTCTCACTGCTGCCGCCGTAGGCGTCGGTGCGCTGGTTCAGGCGGGGGTTGAGGAACTGGGCCACGAGGTGGGATGCCTGCGCGTGGATCTCCAGGCCGTCGAAGCCGGCGCGCAGAGCGTTGGCGGCGGCCCGCCGGTAGGTGTCGATCGTGGTGGCGATCTCCGCCGCGGTCAGGGCGCGGGGCGTGACCGTGTCCTTCGGGCCGTCGGGAGTGAAGGACATATCCCGGGGGTTGATCGCCGAGGGACCGGCGGGGAGGCGGCCACCGAGGTGGTCGGGATGGGAGACGGCGCCGACGTGGCCGATCTGCGAGATGATCCTGCCTCCCGCCGCGTGCACGGATTCGGTGACCTTGGCCCAGCCGGCGGTCTGAGCGTCCGTGTAGATGCCGGGGACGTTGATGAAGCCGATCGCGTCCGGGCTGACCCAGGTTCCTTCGCTGATGATCAGGCCGGCGCCGGCACGCTGCGTGTAGTAGGTGGCGTGCAGGGCGGTGGGGGCCAGTTCCGCGTTGGTGGCCCGGGAGCGCGTCATGGGAGCCATGACGACGCGGTTGGGCAGTTCGAGCGCGCCCAGTCGAACGGGCTGCAGGAGGGGCTGGGTGCCGGATGCCGAAGTCGGGTCGGACATGAGGGACTCTTTCGTGAAGGAAGGCGCTCCTCGCGGACGCGGGGAGTACGAGCGGCTGGGTGGGATCAGTCCTGCTTGAGGGCGTGGAGGCCGGACAGGGGCCCGCCGAGCTGGGTGAGGCGGCCTCCCTCACGCAGCGTTCCGAGGTCGACGGGCGCGAAGCCGAACTGGGAGGCCAGGCCCATTACGGTGTTCTTGGCGTCCGTGTCGTCGCCGGCCAGGAACAGCACCTGACGCCCGGCCTCGTGGCGGGGATCGGGTGCGATGAACCGCGCGAAGAGGGCGTTGAAGGCCTTCACCACGCGCGCGCCGGGAAGCAGGGAGGCCACGTACTCGCTTCCGGTGAGATCGCCCAGGTCGGCGATCTCCGCGTTCGGGGGAGGGGAGTCGAACTGGTTGGTGGCGTCAATGACGACGGTCCCGTCCAGGGGAGGGAGTTGGGCGGCGACGTCGGGGACTTGCGGCCAGCCGACCGCGAGCACGACGAGGTCTGCGACAGCGGCCTCGGCGGGGGTTGCGGCCGTCGCGCGTGCGCCGAGATCCTTCACCAGCGGAGCCAAGGAGTCGGGTCCTCGGCTGTTGCTGAGCACGACCTCGTGGCCGTGCCGGATCGCGTGCCGGGCGATGGCCTGGGCGATGGTCCCGGCTCCGAGCGTTCCGATCTTCATCAGGCCGCCCCCTGCCCGGGGCCGGCCGCCTGCGGTGTGGTGAGCAGGACGGTCCCGGTCCTGGCCGGGCGGCGGGCGTGTTCGATGGCCGCCTCGAAGTCGGCGAGGTCGTAGCCGGCCGCGACTTCGAGCAGGTCCGGCGTGTTCCGTGCCAGGTCCAGGGCGAAGGCGATGTCCTGGGCCCGCTCCTTCGGGGTGCGGCTCATCCACTGCAACACGGTCACGCCCTGCACGGTCAGCGCCCGTTGGATGAGTGGCAGTCTCTCCAGCGGGGTGGTGCCGGAGCCCAGTTGCCCGTAGGAGATGAGGGTGCCGCCGTCGGCGAGCAGCTCGGCGAGGTCCCGGGTCATGGCACCGCCGACGCAGTCGAGGACGACCCGGATGCCCTGCTCGCCGGCTTCGTGGCGGACCCGCTCCCGCCAGTCGTCGTCGCACGTCGCGATCACGGGCAGCGTGGGGTACAGCGTTCGCATCTTCTGGGCACCGGATGCGCTGCGTACGAGGTTGATCAGGGGCAGGCCGTGCCGGACCGCGGCCGCGCCGACCAGCCGGCCGACGGAGGAACCGGCGGCCGTCTGGAGGACGGAGCCCTGCCGGCCGCGCAGGGCACTGTCCAGCGCGCGGTACAGCATGAGCAGCGTCAGGGGATTGACCAGCATCAGGGCCGCGGTCTCGTCGCTGACCTCGTCCGGCACCGGCACGGCCCGGTCGGCCGCGACCACGACGTACTCGGCCCACGTCCCCGGCGCCGGGAAGACCGCCACGCGCTGACCGGGACCGGGTGTGTGCACGTCCGGCCCGACGCTCTCGACGACGCCCATCCCCTCCACTCCGGGAGTCCGGGCGCCCGACTGCTGTTCCGGGAGTCCCGGCAGTCCCTCCACACCGGCCAGGTCGCCCGGATGGACGGGCCGGACCCGCATGCGAACCAGGACCTGCCCGGTGCCGGGACGCGGTCGCCCGGGCTCCTCCCTCAGCGTGAGTACCTGTGCGGGTTCTCCTTGCCGGGTGTGCACCACGGCGCGCATGGCTCCTCCACTCACCTATTGATGATGACCAACATTAAAACAATGATGAGGGGTAACCTTGGAAAGGTCAATCACAGTCGAGGCGGGAGGGCGGGCATGCCGCGGATCACCAAGGAAGACAAGGCCAGGAATCGGCAGAACATCGTCGAGGCGGCCGGGCGCATGTTCCGCGCGCAGGGCATCGACACCGTCGGGATCGCCGACCTGATGAAGGAAGCGGGCCTGACCCACGGCGGCTTCTACAACCACTTCGCGTCCAAGGACGACCTGGCCGCCGAGGTGTGCAACGCCTCGTTCGCGGCGTCCCTGGGCGTCCTGGAGCAGGCCGTCGGGGAAGGGGACGATCCCGCCGGCCCACCGCTGAGACGAGTGGTGGACGAGTATCTCTCGGTCGCCCACCGCGACGCTCCGGACGGCGGCTGCCCCTCCGCCTCCCTCGTCACCGACGCCGGGCGGCACAACGACACGATCCAGCGCTCGTACGCAGCCGGCGTGGAAGGGTACCTCGCGGGCTTCGCCGCGGAACTCGCCCGTGAGCAGGACGGGGAGATCACCCCACAGCAGGCGCGGGACCGGGCGATGCTGCTGCTCAGCAGGCTGGTCGGGGCGATGGTGCTCGCCCGAGCGGTCCGCCGCGTCCAGCCCGAACTGTCCGACGAGATTCTGCGGACCTGCCGCGCTCACGCCCTCGACTGACCAGCCCGGGCGGCACGGCCACGGCGGCGTACCGAAAGGACGCTCTCCCGGCTACTGGGCGCCTCACCAAGGCGGTGTTCGCGATGCCGGGGCAGCCGAAGCTGCAGGCAGGCGATGGCGAGGGCCGGGGCTCTGCTGTGCTTGAACTCGTTGCGGCAGCGCTCACCGCAGCCTCGAAGTGCGTGCAGTCGGTGACGATCCCGGCGGTGATCCCGGAGGCCGGCGGGTGACCGCGCCCGTCGCGGGCACGGTGGCTCTCCGCGGCCGGCCCGTCACCGGAACCGGCCCGGTCGGCCGCCTGCCGGCGATCGCGCACCGGGAGGCCCCTGCGCGACGGAGCCCGCAACGGCTCGATCACCGCCCGCGTCAGTCACCTTTCGACGACGCACCACGAGCGGACCGACGCACCAGTCACTCAGCGGACGTGACCTGGAGGGCCTGTCGTTCGGCTCACGCCGCAGACGCGTGGTCCGGTGGTCCGGTACGCACATCTGCGGCGTTGTCGTCGGTCGCCGACGCTCCGCGTCGACTCCCTCCTCCGCCTTGCGGCTGCGCGTACCGGACCACGCTCACCGGCGCTGGACAGCACCGTCACTTTCCTGCGACCTGATCCGGACGACAGGCCCTAAGCGTCCGAGTAGCTGAGTTCTCCCAGGGTCCAGCCGCACACCTGGTCGATGGGGACCCGGTACATCCCCCCGGTGTCGGGGAGGCCGTAGCTCCCCTGGAGGATGCGTGCCACATGCAGGTGCAGGTGGGTAGGACGGCCGCCCTCTCCGCGCCGGGCGTCCGCCCCGGTGGCGGCGAACAGTTCGGCGAACGGCTTGAGCTGCTCGGAGTCCCTCAGTACCTCGGCGACTCGTTCCCTCCAGACGGCCTCGGGTGCCAGCCTGCCGGTGATCACGGCGCCGGGCACCACCACGGTGAGGGGCATCTGGTTGCTCTGCTCGGACTCCACCTTCTCGGCGATGTCGGCGAGCAGGTCATCGTGGTTCGACATGCGGGCAGACTAGCGCCCGCCGGGGGGTGGGGAGTCGCCCCGGTCCGCCGGGAGCCCCAGTCCTTCCAGCACCCGGGCACCGGGGAGCCGGGCGAGGAGCCCGCCGGGCACCAGCAGCTTGCCGCGGCGCCGGCCGCTGCCCACGACGACGTACGCAGCGCCGGCGGCGGCCGCGTCGACCAGCAGCGGCCAGTTTCCCGGCAGGCCGACCGGGGTGATGCCGCCGTACTCCATGCCCGAGGCCTCGACGGCGGTCTCCACGGGCGCGAAGGACGCCTTGCGGGCGCCCAGTTCGCGGCGGACCAGGCGGTTGACGTCGGCGCGGGTGTGGGCGAGGACGACACAGGCGGCGAGGGTGGTCTCCGGGCCCCGGCGGCCCGCGACGACCACGCAGTTGGCGGACTGTTCGGGCGGGATGCCGTGGACCTCGCCGAAGCGGGCGGTGTCGGCGTCCTCCGGGTCGCTGTCGACGTAGACGACGCCCTGCGCGGACACGGGTCCGCGCAGGGCGTCGGCGACCGGCGGGGCGAGCAGGCCGAGTTTCTCCGCGACCGGCCAGGCGGCGGTGAAGTCTCCGATGGGTGCGCGCATGGCGGACACGCTAGCGGCCACCGGCCGTACGGGCACGGGCACGGGACCGCTCCGGTGCGGCGGGGCCCCGTGCGATCCGGCGCGGTCCGGCGCGATTCAATGCGGTCCGGCGCGATTCAGTGCGGTGCCCGCGGAGCCGGGGGTACCGAGACCGCCATCGTCATCTCCACGGGCTCGCCGCCGTCGTTGCGGTAGCCGTGCGGGACGTTCGACTCGAAGGCCGCGGAGGCCCCGGCGGGCACCTCGTGGTCGGTGCCGTCGACGGTGAGCGTGAGCACTCCGGCGGTGACATGGACCAGTTCGGTGGTCCCGGTGGGGTGGGGATCGGAGGCGCTGCCCTCCCCCGGCATCAGCCGCCAGGTCCACAACTCCAGCGGGCCGGGCGCCTCCGCCCCGGCCACCAGGGTGCTGTGGCTGCCCGCCGCGGTGGACCACAGCCGCGCCATCCGGTCGGCGGGGACCAGCCTCACCGCCGGTTCCCGGTCGGATTCCAGCAGCCCGGTCAGGCTCACGCCGAGCGCGTCCGCGACCTTGACCACCGTGCCGAGGCTGGGGTTGGTGCGGGCCTGCTCGATCTGGATGAGCATCCCGCGGCTGACCCCGGCCCGGGCCGCCAGGGCGTCCAGGGTGAAGCCGCGCTCGGTGCGCAGCCGTTTGAGGCTGCGGGCGAGTGACTGGCTGAGCTGGTCAAGGTCTGTCACACGTGCCTCCTGTCCCGGGCCCGGAGCCCCCGCGGGGACCGCCCGGACCGCTTGGTGCATTATCAGAGATGACCCAGTACATTGGAATGGACTACGGTGCACTGCACCCGGGAGTCCATGACACTGTACCGAGAGGTCCCGCCATGATCGCGTTCGCCCTGACCACCAGTCTGCTGTGGGGACTGGCCGACTTCGGCGGCGGACTGCTGACCCGGCGCATCCCCGCCCTGACCGTGGTGGTCGTCTCCCAGACGCTCGCGGCGGTCGCGCTGGGGGCGGTGGTCGTGGCCACCGGTGCCTGGAGCGAGGCCGGAGCCCGGCTGTGGTTCGCCGTCGCGGCCGGGGTGGTGGGTCCGGCCGCGATGCTCTGCTTCTACCGCGCCCTGGCACTGGGGCCGATGGGGGTGGTCTCCCCGCTCGCCGCGCTGGCGGTCGTCGTGCCCGTCGGGGCCGGGCTGGCACTCGGCGAACGGCCCGGCGCGGCGCAGTACGCGGGCATGGCCGTCGCCACCGCCGGGGTGGTGCTGGCGGGCGGACCCCAGCTGAAGGGGGCTCCGGTGCAGCGGCGGACCCTGACGCTCACCCTGGTGGCGGCGGCCGGCTTCGGCACGGTGCTGGCGCTGATCGCGGAGGCCTCCACCACCCTCACCGGGCTGTACCTCGCCCTGTTCGTCCAGCGGGTGTGCAACGTCGCCGTCGGCGGCGCGGCACTGTACGTCTCGGTGCGGCGCGGCGGCGCGGCACTGCCCCCGCAGGGCCGTCCGGCGGTGACCGCCGCACTGCCCGCGCTCGCCTTCGTCGGGCTGGCCGACGTCGCCGCAAACGGCACCTACGCGCTGGCCGCCGGGGCCGGCCCGGTCACCGTCGCCGCCGTGCTCGCCTCCCTGTACCCCGTGGTGACCGCGCTGGCCGCCCGCGGTCTGCTGCGGGAGCGGCTGCTCCGGGTGCAGACGGCGGGCGCCGCCCTGGCGATGGCGGGCACCCTGCTGCTGGCCTCCGGCTGACCCGGTCCCGGAGCCCGGGCGGGGACCGCTAGAACAGTTCCCAGTGACTAGAACAGTTCCCAGTGACGGCGCGCGACGTACAGGGCCAGTGCCAGGCCGTGCAGGGCGACAGCGATGAGCAGCAGCAGTCGGAGATTCCGGTTGTCCACGGTCCCACGCACCTCCTCCGTCGTTCCCCTTCGTTCCCCGTCGTTCTCCGGTTACCCCGTTTCCCGGCCCGCGGCCGGTCCGCCCGCCGCGGGCCCCGGCGCGTCCGGTCCCGCAAGCGCCAGCAACTGCTCGGAAGTGACGCCCTCGGGGACCGGTACGGGCGGCGGGGTGCGCAGCGGGGGGCACCAGCCGTCCTCGGGGTCCCAGCGCCGTACGACCCGCGCGGGCGCGCCCGCGACCACGGCGTGGTCGGGCACCTCGCCGCGGACGACCGCCCCGGCCGCCACCACCGTGTTCCGGCCCAGCCGTGCCCCCGGCAGCACCACCGCGCCCGTGCCCAGCCAGCTGCCCGCGCCGATCTCCACGGGGGCCGAGCGCGGCCACTGCCTGCCGACCGGCCGGTGGGGGTCGTCGTAGGAGTGGTTGGTGGAGGTGATGTAGACGTACGGGCCGCAGAACACGTCGTTCCCGATGGTCACGCCCGCCCGGGCGGTGTCCGCGACCACATGGCTGCCGCGGCCGAGGACCACACCGTCCCCCAGCCGCAGGACCGCCTCCGGGCCGAGGTCGAGGTCCGGCATCATCCCGGCGGTCAGCGTCACCTCGGCGCCGATGACGCAGTGGTCGCCCAGCTCGATCCACCGGGTGCCGAACAGCGTGCCCTGCGGGAAGGCCAGCCGGGTGCCGGTGCCGATCCGGCGGAAGGCGTACGGGCCGGGGCGGGCGGCCGTGACGGCGCCGGCCCGCTGCGCCCGGCGCCACAGCGCGTGCACGGCGCGGGACAGCAGCCGGGCGGGCAGCCCGGACAGGGGGGACGGGAGCACGTTCCTGCGCATGGCCATCCGCTCACCGTAGACGCCCCGGCGTGCGGCGCACCGCGGAGTGTGCTGTGATCCTTGCCCCGCCCTCCGTCCGCCACGCGGGCGGAGGGGCGGACGGGAGCCGGAGCGGGCCGGGAGAACGGGAGAGAGCTGATGGAACGGCGGGCGACGGTCGCGGGCGTGGGCGGCAGGGAACCGGTGGTACACCCGGAGGCGCACCTCGCCGCGACGGCCGTGGTGGTCGGAGAGGTGTCGCTGGGCGCGGGCGCGAGCGTCTGGTACAACGCGGTGCTGCGCGGCGACTGCGACGCGATCACCGTCGGCCCGGGCAGCAACATCCAGGACAACTGCACCGTGCACGCCGATCCGGGCTTCCCCGCCGTGGTCGGCGAGCGGGTCTCGGTGGGACACAACGCGGTGCTGCACGGCTGTGCGGTCGAGGACGAGGTGCTGATCGGGATGGGCGCGACCGTGCTGAACGGCGCCCGGATCGGCACCGGTTCGCTGGTCGCGGCGCACACGCTGGTCCCGCAGGGCATGGTGATCCCGCCCGGTTCCCTGGTCGCCGGGGTGCCCGCCCGGATCAGGCGCGAGCTGACCGCCGAGGAGCGGGAGGGCATCAGGGTGAACGCGGCCATGTACCAGGACCTGGCCGGCACGCACCGGGAGACGCTCACCGACGTGCCCGGCAAGGAGTGAAGGGAGTGGGCGGCTCCGGCGTGTACCGGCTCCGTACCGAAGCGGGGGCGGCCGTGGCCGCGGCCGCGGGGCACCTCTAAGGTTCTGGCCATGTGGCCAGGACAGCAGCCCGGGGGCGAGCAGAACCCGCACGACCCGCAGAACCAGCAGGGCCCGCAGCAGCCCAATCCGTACCAGACGCCCGGGTACCAGGCGCCGAACCCCTACCAGGCGCCCGGGTACCAGGCGCCGAACCCGTACCAGGCACAGCCCGGCGGACCGTGGGGGCAGCCCGGCGGGCCCGGTGCCCCGCAGCCGCAGCCGGGCGGCGGAAAGGGCGGCAGGACCGCGGCGATCGCCGTCGTCGTGGCCGTCGCGGTGATCGCCGCGGCCGTGGTCACCGGGGTCCTCGTCCTGCGGGACGACGGCGGGGAGAAGACCGCCGGGGGCGGCGACAAGGCCGCGTCACCGAGCGCGGAGCCCTCCACCGGGGACGGCGCGACGCCGAGCGAGGAGCCGGAGAAGCGGGAGGACGACCCGAGCAACCCGCGCGACGGTCTCGCCCCGGAGAAGCCCGATCCGGTGGTCCCCGGCTGGCAGGTGGTCACCAACGCCAAGCACCACAGCGCCTTCGACGTACCGCCCGACTGGAAGGTGCGGTCGGAGGACACGATCATCGGTTACGGGCAGAAGGACAAGGACGACCCCTTCTCCGGCCCGCTGGTCGCCTTCAGCGCCCCGGCCGTCCACAAGGAGGGCTGGTGCAAGTCCGGGAACAGCGAGTACACCCGGTCCGTCGTCGGCAGCAAGGGCGGCCAGGGCTCCCGTGACACCGTCGAGGGCGCGGAGCTCGCCGCGGAGAACTTCGTCTACGCCGCCTACGGCGAGCAGAAGGACACCGTCAGGCTGACCAGGGCGAAGCCGTTCTCCAACGCGCACGGCATCAAGGGGCACATCGCGTCCGCCACGGCCACCGGGGTGAAGAAGGGCAACAAGTGTGACTCCGACGGCAAGGCCGTGGCCCTGTCCTGGATCGACGGCACCAACGACCTGCGCATCTGGGTGCTCGTCAGCGACGCCGGGGTCAAGGACGAGGTCCCGCAGGCCGTCATCGACAAGATGACCGCCAGTCTGCGCCCGTACGCCGAGGAGGAATGACCGCCCGCCCCTCCTGGGCCGGTCGCAACTACACCCTGCTGACGGCCGCCGCCGTGGTCACCGGCATGGGCAACTCCGGGGCGCTGATCGCGGCGGCGTTCGCCGTGCTCGCCCTGGGCGGCGACGGCACCGACGTGGGTCTGGTGGCCGCGGCCCGCACCGTACCGCTGGTGGCCTTCCTGCTGGTCGGCGGGGCCGTCGCGGACCGGCTGCCGCGCCACCGGGTGATGGTGGCGGCCAACGTGCTCAACTGCGCCTCCCAGGGCGTCTTCGCGGCGCTGGTGCTCTCGGGGGACGCGCTGCTGTGGCAGATGGCGGTGCTGTCCGCGCTGGGCGGCACCGGGCACGCCTTCTTCGCCCCGGCCGCCGAGGGCATGGTGCTCGCCAGCGTCGGCGGCGGACAGGCCGCGCGCGCCTTCGCGGTGTTCCGGATGGGTGTCAACGGCGCCGCCATCGGCGGCGCGGCCCTGGGCGGCGCGCTGATCGCCGCCGTCGGCCCCGGCTGGGTGCTGGCCGTGGACGCCGCCGCCTTCGCGGTGGCGGGCGCGCTGCGCGCCTTCCTCGACCTGCGCGGGATGCCCGAACGCGAGGCGGGCGGCGGGCTGCTCGGCGATCTGCGGGACGGCTGGCGCGAGGTGGCGGGACGGCCGTGGCTGTGGGCGGTGGTGGCGCAGTTCTCCGTCGTCAACGCGGTGGTCGCGGCGGCCGAGGCGGTGTACGGACCGCAGGTGGCCGCCGAGCACCTGGGCGGCGCCCGGCCCTGGGGCCTGGCGCTGGCCGCCTTCGGCGCGGGCACGGTGCTCGGCGGACTGCTGATGACCCGCTGGCGGCCGCGCCGCATCCTGCTCACCGGCGCGCTGTGCGTCTTCCCGCTGGCGCTGCCCTCGGCGGCGCTGGCGGTGCCGCTGTCCGCCGGGTGGCTGGCCGCGGTGATGTTCGCCACCGGGGTGGCCCTGGAGGTGTTCGGGGTGACCTGGATGCTGGCGCTGCACCAGGAGGTGCCGGAGGAGAAGTTCTCCCGGGTCTCGGCCTACGACTGGCTGGGCTCCGTGGCGCTGGTGCCGGTGGCCACCGCCGCGGCCGGGCCGGTGGAGGCGGCGGTGGGCCGGTCCGCGGCGCTGTGGGGCTGCTCGGCCCTGGTGGTGCTGCTGACCGCCGCGGTGCTGTGCGTACCGGACGTACGGAACCTGGTCCGGCGCGACGGTTCCGCTCCCCCGGCCGTCGCCGCGACGGCGGCGGCCGCCGGAGTGCCCGGCGCGGCGGGGCCGCCGGAGGCCGCCGGGTCTCAGCCGACCGTGAAGGCACCGCCCGGCGGCAGCGGCGAGGACTCCGCGTCGGCCTCCTGAACCGGGCGGGCGTCCCCCGTGATCCGCGCCAGCTCCCCGCCGTGCACCACCCGGGCCGGGAACGGGTCGCCCGCCGCCGCCCGCGCCAGTTCGGCCAGCGGCAGCTCGGCCCG
The DNA here is from genome assembly GCF_002794255.1 of Streptomyces carminius. GTDB lineage: Bacteria > Actinomycetota > Actinomycetes > Streptomycetales > Streptomycetaceae > Streptomyces > Streptomyces carminius. Next base: position 29,735 of record NZ_PGGW01000008.1, on the reverse strand, counting down.
GGAGGCGACCAGCACGGTGTTGCCGAAGCGGCGGCCGCGCAGCACGGCGGGCTCGGCGATCAGGCACAGCCGGTCGAAGACCGCCGTGAGGGTCGCCAGCTGGGAGCGGAGGAAGGCGAAGGGCGCGGCGTCGGCGAGGTTGGCGGTGTAGATCCCGCCGGGGCGCAGCGCCCGGGCGGCCTCCCGCGCGCAGGACAGGGTCGTCAGGTGCGCCGGGACGCGGGAGCCGCCGAAGACGTCCGCCACCAGCACGTCCAGCGAGCCCGGCGGCCGGTCCCGCAGGGCGGCGCGGGCGTCCTGGGCCCGCACTGTGATTCCGCCGAGCCCGCCGAGCCCCCCGCCTCCTTCGGTCTCCGGCAGCGGCAGGTGCTCGGCGACCAGCGCGAGCAGCGCCCGGTCGGCGTCCACCACCCGCTGGCGGGAGCCGGGGCGGGTGGCGGCCAGATAGCGGGGCAGGGTCAGGCCCCCGCCGCCCAGGTGGAGGACGTCCAGCGGGACGCCGGGCGCCGCGGCATGGTCCAGGACGTGGGCGATGCGGCGTACGTACTCGAACTCCAGGTGCGTCGGGTCGTCGAGGTCCACGTACGACTGGGGCGCGTCGTCGACGGTGAGCAGCCAGGCCCGGCGGCGGTCCACGTCGGGGAGCAACCGGGCGGTGCCCCCGTCCACGGCGCGGACCACGGGCAGCGACTCGTCCACCGGCTCGGTCATGCGCCCATTGTGCGGGGTGCGCGGACACCGGACCGGGCGGGGTCGGCGCACCGGGGAACACCCGGTGGTCAACGGACGCGGCGGGGGCCGCCACCGAACGGTTTTCCGGGCCCGCCTCTCCGGTCGTTCTCGCTGGTGGCGGTGGTGCCGTGGAATTCCGCGCGGCCCGCGACGCCGGACACGGGCCGTTTTCGTCGGTTACGCTCCACCGGTGTCCGTCCCCATCCCACAGTCCGTCGGCCCCGCCGCCCGGTGTGCCGCGGTGCTGCTCTCCCCCTGGTCCCGTCTGTGCCTGCTCGTCCTGCTGCTGGTGGCGGCCGCCACCGCGGTGGCGGTCTGCGAACCGCAGCGGCTGCTCACCGAGGGCTGGCGCCCCCGGCTCTCCGGCGGTGCCGCGGTGGTGCTGTTCGCCGCGGCGTACGGGCTGTGCACGGCGGCGCTCCTGCCGCGTCCGGTGCTGAACCTGGCGGCGGGCGCGCTCTTCGGCGCCTCCCTGGGCACGGCCGCGGCGGTGGCCGGGACGGTGCTGGGGGCCGGGATCTCCTTCGGACTGGGGCGGCTGCTGGGGCAGGAGGCGCTGCGTCCGCTGCTGCGCGGCCGCTGGCTGAAGGCCGGTGACCGGCAGCTCAGCCGGCACGGTTTCCGGGCGATGCTGGTGGTACGGGTGCTGCCCGGGATGCCGTTCGCCGTCTCCAACTACGGTGCCGCCGTCTCCCGGGTGCGCTGGCCCGCCTTCCTGGCCGCCACCGCGCTGGGCTGTGTGCCCAACACCGCCGCCTACGCCGTCGCGGGCAGCCAGGCCGCGACGCCCACCTCGCCGGTCTTCCTGACGGCGACGGCCTTCATAGCGGTCCCCGGCCTGACCGCGGCGGCCGTCGCCTGGCGCAGACGCGCGCGGCTGCGGGGAACAGTGGTGGACGTGGAGACGGGAGTGGAGGCGGAGGCGACGCCCGGACAGCCCGGATGCGCCGGAACGGTCACCGGGCCGGTACATACCGGGAGTCTGCGTTCGTCCGCTGTTTCCCCCGCCTTTCCCGACCGGTCATAGCATCTGCCCGACCTGACCGATGATCACAACAACACAGGGACGAGCACACCCCAGTCATGTCTTGGTTCGAAGCGTTCATCCTCGGGCTCGTCCAGGGGCTGACCGAGTTCCTCCCCATCTCCTCCAGCGCCCATCTGCGGCTGACCGCGGTCTTCGCGGGCTGGGAGGATCCCGGCGCGGCCTTCACCGCGGTGACCCAGATCGGTACCGAGACCGCGGTGCTGATCTACTTCCGCAAGGACATCGTGCGGATCGTCTCCGCCTGGTTCCGCTCGCTGTACGACCGCCGGGCGCGGCAGGAGCACGACGCGAAACTGGGCTGGCTGGTGGTCGTCGGCTCGATCCCGATCGGCGTTCTCGGCCTGACGCTGAAGGACCAGATCGAGGGCCCCTTCCGTGATCTGCGGCTGATCGCCACGACGCTGATCGTGCTGGGCGTGGTGCTCGGCGTCGCCGACCGGCTCGCGGCGCGCGACACGGCCGGCGGGCGGCACCGCGCCGCGCGGGAGCGCAAGACGCTGGAGCACCTGACCGTGCGCGACGGCCTGCTGTACGGCATGGCCCAGGCGATGGCCCTGATCCCGGGGGTCTCCCGGTCCGGCGCGACGATCAGCGGCGGGCTGTTCATGAACTACAGTCGGGAGGCCGCCGCCCGCTACTCCTTCCTGCTGGCCATCCCCGCGGTGCTGGCCTCCGGCCTGTTCGAGCTGACGGAGATCGGCGAGGGGCATGTCTCCTGGGGCCCGACGGTCTTCGCGACCGTGCTGGCCTTCTTCGTGGCCTACGCGGTCATCGCCTGGTTCATGAGGTTCATCTCCACCAGGAGCTTCATGCCGTTCGTGGTCTACCGCATACTGCTGGGCCTGCTGATCTTCGGGCTCATCGCGGCCGGGGCGGTCTCCCCGCACGCGGGCGAGGTGGCGCAGTCAACTACTCAGCCGTGAACGACCGGGCTTGTTGGCTCGGTTCGATGCGGCTCTGTTTATGCTCCCGACTGCCCCCTACGGCAGGACGGTCACGGGTCACATCCACCGGTTCCCGCGCTGCGCGGGGGCCGGGTCGGGCATGTTGACGAATACCCACGCCGTGGCCGCTCGCGTGGCGATGTTGACCCCGGCGACGTGGTCGGCCGGCCCAGCGAGGCCGCACCGACGACAGCAGAAGTGGTCCCGGGTGCGCCGGTTGGCGCGCTCGGTGTGGCCGCAGCGCGGACAGCGCTGCGAGGTGTGGGCCGGATCCACCTCGATGAACGGCACGCCGGCTCGGCGTGCCTTGTACTCGACGAAGGCGCCGAGCTGGTGGAAGGGGGCCAGGCCGACTGGCGTGCTCGCTGGTCGCGCGGAACCGTGACCCGCTCGCGGATGCCCCGCAGTTCCTCCAGGGCAAGGCCGCGCTCGGTGCGTTGGGCGACAGCAACGACAGTCTTGGCGATGATGTGGTTGATGTGGGTGGCGTGCCGCGCCTCGCGGCGGGCCCGCTTCTTCAGCAGTTGCTTGGCGGAGCGGGTCTGTCTGGCTTGGAGTTCGGCCCGTTTGCGGGCCTGCCAGCGGCGGTAGCGGCCCAGGCGGCGCCCGGTGTGGTTGTCTCCGTCGGAGGTGGTGGCGAGGTTGGTGAGGCCCCGGTCCACCCCGAGGAATCCCTTCGGCTCGGACACCTCCGGGTCGGGCACGTCGATGGTGGCGGCCAGGAACAGCTTCCCGTCCCGCATCATCAAATCCGTCTCGCCCTTGCGGGACTGGGCAAGCTGCTTGAGCGCGCCGGGGGAGCAGGCGAACGAAACGTGTTTGAGGCGGCCGTCCAGGGTCCAGATGCTCACCGTCTGGGCGTCGTAGTTCCACGACAGGCAGCGGTCATCGTAGGTGTGCGCCGCCTCGGGGCGGAAGGTGACCGGCCTGGACTCGGCCTTGCGGCGGCGCTGGGCTCCCGGGGGGCCGAGGTTTCCGGCCTTGATGTTCGCCCGCAGTGTCGTATACGCGTCGGCGACGCGTTTGATGATGTGCTGGGCGGCCTGCGCGCCGAATCCTTGGGCCTTCAGCTCCCCGTAGCACAGCTTCCGCAGCTCACGGACCGATCCGGTGAGGCCGAAGTGTTCGAACGAGAGGGCCGACACCCAGGTGGCGGCCTTGTTGGCCGCGTGCAGGGTCGACTCAAGCGCCGGTGCCTGCACCGCGTCCGGGAGGAGTTTCACCTGCACAACCAGCTTCACAGAGTGATCGTAACACCACCGTATGTCACTGCAATGGGGGGTCGCCACACACGGGAAGAAGCGCCGTTCACCCCCTGCACCCGCATCTGGCCTTCACTCCGAAGTACCGGCGCGGCGTCTTCACCGCCACCATCCTCAAGCGCTGCGAAGAGATCATGCGCGAGGTGTGACGGACTTCGGCGCCGAGCCGCGCGAGTTCCACGGCGAGACCGACCACGTGCACCTTCTGGTGCACTATCCGCCTCAGGTCACGCTGTCCCGGCTGGTCGGCAGCCTCAAGGGCGTCTCCGCCCGACGCCTCCGCCTGGGGGTACCACCCGGCCGAAGGGCCAGGGGGGAGAGTTCCCCGACCACCTCCACCGCTACCTGTGGGGAAACCACCTCTGGTCCCCCTCCTACTTCGCCGGCTCATGTGGCGGTGCGCCGCCGGCCGTGGTCAAGGAGTACATCGAGAACCAGAAGCGTCCTGACTGAGTGCGACACCACGGCAGAGCTTCACGAAGTGATACCGCGGCGCTCCGCGCCGCGAACCCCAGGATGCGATTCCCCCGATGCGTAAACGCACGGGGTTCCTCGCAAGAAACCGCTGAACCACCGGGGGGAGCCGCCGGCCGGCGGCTCCCCCCGGCTCCCTGGCTCCCGTACCGTGTCCCGCCTCGTGTCCCGCCTCAGCGGCCCTCGGTGAGACCGTCCTCGGCGGCGCCCCGGCTCAGCACCGCCTCGCGCACCCGCCGGTGCACCTCGGGGAAGTTCCGCCCGGTGGCGCGTACCACCCGGAAGGGCGGCCCCATGTCGGAGTGGCTCACCAGGAACTCGGCCCGGGTGACGTCCCAGCCTCCGCCGGCGGGCTCCGGGGTGAAGGTGAAGCGCGCCATGGAGCCCTCGTTGCCGCTGCGCTTGTCCGCCGGGACGAAGCTGGCGACCTGGTCCCCCAGCCCGTAGACGACCCAGGTGCCGTTCACCTTCTCGTACGGCTGCGGTACGTGGTTGTGGGTGCCGATCACCAGGTCGATGTCCTTGCGGCCGCCGGTGCGCGCGGCGGTCAGCTCCTCCGCGAGCCTCTTCTGCTCCGCGTCCGGGGCCTGCTGCCACTCGGTGCCCCAGTGCACGCTGACCAGGACGACGTCGGCCCCCGCGCGGCGGGCGGCGCGGGCGTCGGCGATCACTTTGTCCGCCTCCAGCATGCCGACCGCCCACGGACGGTCCCCGGGCAGCGGTATGCCGTTGGTGCCGTAGGTGTAGGACAGGTGGGCGATCTCGGCGCCGCCCGCCGCCAGCCGGGCCGGACGGGCGGCCTCCGCCGCGCTGCGGGCCGTGCCGGAGTGCCGTACGCCCGCCGCGTCCAGCGCGTCGAGGGTGCGGCGCACCCCGTCGAAGCCGTCGTCGAGACTGTGGTTGGAGGCGGTGGAGCAGCTGTCGTAGCCGGTGGCGCGGAGCGCCCGGGCGAGTTCGGGCGGCGAGCGGAACAGCGGGTAGCCGGTGAAGGGACCGTCCTTGTCGCCGTAGGGGGTCTCCATGTGGCACAGCGCCACGCCGGCGGTCTCGACGACGGGTTTCACGCCCGCCAGGATGCGGGTGAAGTCGTGGCCGTCGCCGCCCGCGTCCAGCCGTGCCTGCCGGATGATCGACGGGTACGGGATGATGTCGCCGGTCGCCACGACGGTGAACGCCTCGCGCGGCTCGCCGGCGGCCGGTTCCGCCGCCGCTCGTGGCGCGCCCGTCCCCTCTCCCCCGTCCCTCTCCCCCGGCTCCGGGCCGCTGTGGGCGGTGCACGCCGTGAGCGCGCCGAGTACCAGCAGGGCCACGGCCAGGGTTCGCGCGGTCCGGCCGGGTCCCGTGCCGGCCGTGTGCCGTGCGCCGTGCGCGGCCGGTGTCCGCCCGCCCCGTATGTGCCCGGCCGGTATGTGCCCGGCCCGTATTCGCGCGGCCCGTATTCGCCGGTCCCGTGCGCGGCCCGCCGTCCGCCCGTCCTGCATGGTCTCCCCCTGTCCCCCCGGCGGCGGTGCCGCTGGTCCCCTCCGGCCGTGCCTCATGGCTGCCTCCTGTACCTGTTCCGACGTGGCTGCCCGCCACCGGGTTGTCCGGGGCCGGCGGTTCCTGCTCGCAGCCTGCTGCGGCGGGCCCGCGACGGCAGCACGGGAGGCGTCCGGCTGGGCCGATCGGGTCAGCGGGCCCGGCGCGCCGCCGCGTCCGCCGGATGATCCGGTGCCGGCACCGGCGGCCGCCGCCCGCCCGGACGGCGCACCCACGCCTCGGGGGCCGGTGGTCTCCGCCCGGCCCGTGTCCGGCGGACCCGGGCCGGGCCGGCCCGGCGGTGAGGCGGGACCGCGGGCGTACCCGCGCCTCGCCGGGACACCGGGCGGTCCGGACTGCGGCCCGCCGCCCCGCGGGCCGCGCTCGGGGGCGCACGGCGGGAGTGCGCACAACCGGGTCCGTTCGCTTTCCCGTGCTCTCCCCGGCTGGGAAGCTGGGGGGAGGCAGCCAGGGGGCAGCCGCAGCCGATCCCGGAGTTCACCTTGGCCGAGCGCGACGACGACAGCTACCGACTGCTGGCCGGTCTGCCCTTCGCGGCCATGACCCTCGTCACCGTGGTGGACCTGACGGCGGGACCGGAGGTGGGTTTCCTGCCGCTGCTGTCACTCGGTCCCGCCTTCGCCAGCCTCGTCGGCGGCATACGCCGCACCGCCCTGATCGGGCTGCTGGCCCTGGTGCTGTGCCTCTCCCTGGCCGCCTTCGACGGTCTGCTGGACTCGGTGCGCGGCTTCACGGCGACGGTGTCGGTGATCGGGGTGGGTGCGGCCGGGCTGGCCGCCGCGGCCGTCCGGCAGCGGCACGAGTCCGAGCTGGCCAGTGTGCGGTCCATCGCCGAGGTCGCCCAGCGGGTGCTGCTGCGCCCGGTCCCCCGGGCCGCCGGCCACCTGCGGGTGGCGGTGTCCTACACCTCCGCGGTCGCCGAGGCCCGGATCGGCGGGGACCTGTACGAGGTCGTCAACTCGCCCACCGGCGTCCGGGTGCTGGTGGGGGACGTCCAGGGCAAGGGCCTGGAGGCGGTGGAGACGGCCGCGGTGGTCCTGGCCGCGTTCCGGGAGGCCGCGTACGACGAGCCGGACCTGCCGGCGGTCAGTGCCCGGCTGGAGAGAGCCGTCAACCGGCACATGCCCGCGGAGCGGTTCGTCACGGCCGTGCTGCTGGAGACGCACGAGGACCGCACGGTCACCGTGCTCAACCACGGCCACCCCTCACCGCTGGTCGTCCGCGCGGACGGCGCGGCGCGGCTCGCGGAGCCCCCCGAGACCTCGCCGCCCCTGGGCCTGGGACTCGACGTCAAGCCGCCCGCGCCGTACTGCCTGGCGCTCGGCCGCGGGGACCAGCTGCTGCTGTACACCGACGGCGTCACCGAGGCCCGCGATCCGGACGGCCGCTTCTACCCGCTTCAGCGGCGCTCCTTCCTGCTGCGGGAGGCGAGCCCGGACTCCGCGCTGGAGTCGCTGCGCCGTGACCTGGTGAGACATGTCGGAGGGCCGCTGCACGACGACGCGGCCATGCTGCTCCTGCGGTACCGCGGCGGCTGACCGCCGAGCCCGCGGCCGTCTCCGCCCCGCGGTCCCGGGAATTCTTCACGGACCGGCCGAAAACAGGAGGATGACCCGCGGGAAACGGGTACCCGTCAGCCGAACCCCACCGTCGTGCACCAGGTTGAACCGGGACACCGAGACGATGAAAGATTCCCGCCTCACCCTCCGAGAACTCCGCATACTGAACGAAACCGAGCGAGCGCTGCGCGAGGACGCCGAACTCACGGCCCGATTCCGGGAGTTCGGGGACTCGTGGACCGCCCGGGACTTCGGCGGGCAGCCACCCGGCCCACCGCCGGACCCGTCGGGCGGCTCCTCCCGGCCGTGGTTGTTCGCGGCCGTCTGCATGGCCCTGCTGCCGGTCCTGATGATCCTGCACCCCGCGGTCGGCGCCCTGCTGCTCCTGTCCGCCCTGATCATGGGCGCGGCGTACTGGACCAGCCACCGCCCGGACCGCCGGGAACCCGGCTGATCCGTCCGGCACCCGGAAACCGCCCCGGGGGTGGGAAGACGGTTCCCCGTCTTCCCACCCCCGGGGCGGTTTCCGGTCAGTCTCCGGCCAACCGCAGCCGGCACGACTCCCCGGGGTCGACGGTGACGGTCCGGTCGGGCAGCACCACCCGGACCGGTCCCTCGGCGGACGCGGGAAGGCCGATGCACAGCTCGCCCGCCAGCATCCGTACCGCCACCCCCCAGTGGTGCCGGTAGCGCATGGTGAAACCGAACTCGGACAGCTCCGGGACCGGCACCGGATCCAGCCACAGGGCGTCCTCACGGGTCTCCAGACCCGTCAGACCGCGCTGTACGAGGTCGAGCGTCCCGGCCATGGCGCCCAGGTGGATGCCCTCCGCGGTGGTGCCGCCCTGGATGTCGGCGATGTCGCTGACGAGCGCCTCCTGCACGTAGCCCCAGGCGTCCGGACGCCGTACCCGGGCCAGGATCCAGCCGTGCACCAGGGAGCTCAGGGTGGAGCCGTGGCTGGTGCGGCGCAGGTAGTAGTCGACCGTGCGGTGCCACAGTTCGTCGTCCAGGGTGTGGCCGAGCCGCCGGAACAGCCCGGCCAGCTCGGCCGGTGAGAACAGGTAGCCGAGCATCAGCGCGTCGGCCTGCTTGGATGCCTTGTAGCGGTTGACGGTGTCGTCCTCGGCCTCCATGATCCGGTCCAGCCGCCGGATGTCGCCGTACTTCCTCCGGTAGCCCTCCCAGTCCAGTTCGGCCAAGTCGCCGTACCCCTCGAACTGGCTGATGACCCCGTCGTGGAAGGGCACCCGCAGCCGCCGGGAGACGTCCTCCCAGCGCCCGGTGTCCTCCTCGCCGATGCCCAGGTCCTCGCACAGCTCCCGGCGGCGCGGCTCGGGGACGGTGCCGAGCAGCTCCAGGGCGCGGGCCAGGACCCAGGCGGCGGTGACGTTGGTGTAGGCGTTGTCGTCCAGACCGGGCCGGTCGCTGCCCGGGTACGCCTCGTGGTACTCGTCGGGGCCGACCACGCCCCGGATGCGGTAGCGCTCGTGTCCGCGGTCGTACTCCGCCCTGCTCGCCCAGAACTGGGCGATCCGCAGCAGCGTCTCGGCGCCCCTGGTGTGCAGGAAGTCGGTGTCGCCGCTGGCCTGGCAGTACTGCCAGACATTGTAGGCGATCGCCGAGCCCACGTGGTGCTGGAGCCGGGAGTGGTCGGGCAGCCAGCGGCCCGAGCGCGGGTTCAGGTGCAGGGTCTGGGTCTCCTCCCGGCCGTCGCTGCCGCTCTGCCAGGGGTACATCGCCCCGGCGTACCCCTTCTCCCGGGCCGCCCGCACGGCCTCGGGCAGCCGCCGGTGCCGGTAGGACAGCAGGGCGCGGGAGGTCTCCGGGAAGTGGACGTTGAGGTAGGGCAGGACGAACAGCTCGTCCCAGAAGATGTGGCCCCGGTACGCCTCGCCGTGCAGTCCGCGGGCCGGGACCCCCACGTCCAGGTCCGCGGTGTGCGGGGAGAGGGTCTGCAGGACGTGGAAGAGGTGCACCCGCAGGATGTGGCCCGCCTTGCCCGGCACCTCCAGGTCGGCGTGCCGCCACAGTTCCGCCCAGGCGGCGCGGTGCGAGCCGAGGAGTTCGGGGAAGCCGGGCGCGTCGGCGAGGTCCGCCAGGGCGGCCCGCAGCGGATCGCTGATCGCCAGGTCGTGGCTGGTGTGCAGGGCGACGGTCTTGTCGACGGTGACCGGCTCCCCGGGCCGTACCGCCAGGGTCAGCCGCCGGGCGGGCCGCGGGCCGGCCGGTTCGGTGACGGCCTCGACGAGCCCGTCGGGGCCTTCGGGACCTTCGGAACCGGTGCCCGCCAGGCGGGTGCGGGCGGCCAGGGCCACGCAGATATCGGAGGTGGTGGTGTGGCAGCGCAGCCAGACGGTGTCGGGCTCCGCGGCACCGGTGGTGTGGCCGGTCAGGTGGCGGCCGTTCAGGGCGCGGTAGCGGGCGACGCCCGCGTTGGTGACCGAGCCGTCGATCGCGGACTCCACCTCCACCGTCCCGGTCCAGTTCTCCGCCGTGAAGGTGGTGCGCAGGGCCGCCAGATGGGGCTGCCCCATGTGCACCAGCCGGGACTGCTCGACGCGCAGCCGCCGCCCCCGCGGGTCCTGAAGGAGCAGGGTCCGGTTCAGCACGCCCTGCCTGAGGTCCAGGACCTGCCGGTACTCCAGCAGCCCGTCCTGGTCGGGGGTCCACCAGGGCGCGCCGGGGGACGCGTCGGAACCGTCGGGGATCCGGAAGCGCAGGGGCAGCCAGTTGGGCAGGTTGACCATGTCCTCGTTCTCGACCTGCCGGCCCGCCACCTCGGACACCAGGCGGTTGTAGCAGCCCGCCACGTAGGTGCCCGGGTAGTGCGTCTCGCCGGCGTCCGTCTCGGGGGCCGCGCCCCGGGTCGCGAGGTAGCCGTTGCCCAGGGTGCACAGGGCCTCGCGCAGCCGTTCCTCGGCCGGTTCGTAGCCCTCGTAGCCCCACTCCCACTGCTCCTCGGGTCGCTCCACGGGCTCAGTCCCCCTCCTCGTCGGTCCCGTCACCGGGCTCGGTCAGCAGTTCGGCCAGATCGCGTACGACCAGGTCGGCACCGTGCTCCCGCAGATCCCGCGCGCTGGTGGGGCCGGCCGTCCGGTCCACCCCGACGACCAGGGCGAAGCCGCCCCGGCGTCCCGCCTCGACACCCGCCAGCGCGTCCTCGACGACGGCCGTCCCGGACGCGGGTACGCCGAGCCGCCGGGCGGCCTCCAGGAACACCGCGGGGTCCGGTTTGCCGGCCAGGCCGAGCCGGGCCGCCTCGTGACCGTCCACCACCGCGTCGAACAGCCCCAGCACCCCGGCCGTGGAGAGCAGTTCCCTCGCGTGCCGGGAGGCCGATATCACCGCCATGGGTGTCCCGGCGCGGCGCAGGGCGTGCAGCAGCCGCACCGTGCCGGGCCACGCGTCGACGCCGTCCCGCCGGAGCGCCTCGGTGAACAGCTGTTCCTTACGGGCGGCCACGGCCCGGACGGTGCCGTTGCCCGGCGGGTCCCAAGGAGTGCCCGGCGGCAGGTCCAGGCCCCGGGAGGCGAGGAAGGCGGCGGCGCCGTCGATGCGGGATCTGCCGTCCACATGGCGCCGGTAGTCCTCGGCGATGTCGAACGGGCGGAACCGGTCCGTCCGGCCGTCCTCCGCCGGCCCCTCCGTTCCCTCCGCGCCGTTCTCCGGGCGCTCGCGCCAGTGGCGCAGACAGGCGTCGAACGCCTCCTTCCAGGCGGCGGCGTGGACCCGGGCGGAGTCGGTGATCACCCCGTCGGTGTCGAAGACCACGGCCCGCAGTGCGCGCAGGCACCGGGCCGGTACGGCGGTGTCCCGGGCTCCGGCGCTCCCGGGGTCCTCCTCGTGCGGCTCGGCCGGTTCGGCGTCGGCGGTATGCGGCATGTGCGGTCCGTCCGGTGAGTCGGGTCAGATGTGCTCCGGCACGAGGGCGACCGGGCAGTCGGCGTGGTGGAGCACCGTGTGGCCGACCGCGCCCAGCTGGAGGCCGAGGTGGTCCTGTCTGCGGTGGGCACCGACCACGAGCAGGTCCGCGCCGCGTGCCTCGTCCAGCAGCACGGCGCGGGTGGGGCCCTCCACGGCCCGCAGGTGCAGGTCGACCCCGGAGTACTCGCGGGCGGTGCCGCGCAGGACCTGGTCCAAGTGGTCCATCGCCTCCCGGTGGCGGGCCCCGGAGGGGCGGCCCCGGAGCAGTGGGTGCTCCCGCTCCTCGTGGGCCGGCCGGTGCCAGGCCCGCACCGCGTGGAGCGCGCAGCGCCGGGCCGCGGCCGCGCGGAAGGCGAAGCGCGCGGCGGGTGAGCCGTCGACGGAGTCGCCGACGCCCAGGACCACCCGGCCGCGCCCGCCGCGGCGGGCGGCTTCCCGGCCCCGTACGACGACGACCGGGCAGTCGGCCCGGCCCGCGACCGTCAGGCTCACCGAGCCCAGCAGCAGCTCGGCGATCCGGCCCCGTCCCCGGGAGCCGACGACCAGGGCGAGCGCGTTGCGGCCGGCGTGGGCCAGGGCGTCGGCGGCCTCCTCGGCGCGGACCTCGGTGGTCAGCCGGACTCCGGGGACGTGCCGGCGGGCGCGTTCCGCCGCGGCGGCCACCAGGGCGTCCGGGGCGTGCTCCGTGTCCGTCCACTCCGTGACGGCGTGGAGCAGGCACAGCGGCACCGAGTGCCGGGCCGCCTCGTCCGCGGCCCAGTCCACCGCGTGCATGCTGGACTCGGAGCCGTCGACGCCCACCAGCAGGGGCAGTTCCGCCGTGGTCATCTCCTCCACCGCCCTTCTCCCGGCCGCGCCCCGTTCCCGCCTCCCGCTCCCGGCCGTCCTCCCGGGTCCGGGTGCAATGACCGGCTGTTTCCTGGGAACGGTGACCCGCAAACGGACCGGCGAAACCCGGAGGGACCGGTTCCTCTCCCGGGCCCGTCCGTGGCACGGTCTCCTGTCCGTGCGGCGGCGGCCCCGCACACCGGTTCCGGACCGGGTGAGGAGGCACGGCATGCGGGCGGCTTCGGGCGTACGGCGGTGGCGGCGCGGGGTACTCGCGGTGGCGGCGGGCGCGCTGCCCGCCCCGGCCTTCCCCGAGCCGTCGCTGTGGTGGTGGGCCTACGCGGCGCTGGTGCCGTGGCTGCTGCTGCTGCGGACGGCGGACAGCGGGCGCCGTGCCGCCGTGGAGGGCTGGCTGGGCGGCACCGGTTTCCTGCTGGCCACGCACCACTGGCTGGCACCGAGTCTGCATGTCTTCCTCCTCGTGGTGGCGGCCCTGCTGGGGCTGCTGTGGGCGCCCTGGGGCTGGCTGGCCCGGCGCCTGCTGGGCGGTACGCCGGGGCCGGGGCGGGCACTGGCGGCCGTGGTGCTGCTGCCGTCGGCGTGGCTGGTGATCGAGCTGGTGCGCTCCTGGGAGTACCTGGGCGGGCCGTGGGCGCTGCTCGGGGCGAGCCAGTGGCAGGTGCCGCCCGCGCTGCGGCTGGCCTCGCTGGGCGGGGTGTGGCTGGTGACGGTGTGGCTGGTGGCGGTGAACACCGTGCTGGTGGTGCTGGCCGCGCTCCCCCGGGCGCGTACCGCCGCGGTGGCCGCGGCCGTGGTGTGCGCGCTGGTGCCGGCCGCGGTCTGGGCGTGGGGGCCGCTGCCCCGGCCGTCCGGCACCGTCCGGGTCGCGGTGGTGCAGCCGGGGGTGGTCGAGGGTCCCGAGGTGCGCTTCGAGGCCGGTGCCCGGCTGACCCGCGAACTGGCGGGCCGGGACGCGGACCTGGTGGTGTGGGGCGAGAGCAGCGTCGGCTACGACCTGGGCGACCGCCCCGGCCTGCGGGACCGGCTGGCCGGGCTGTCCGCGCGGGTCGGTGCGCCGCTGCTGGTCAACGTCGACGCGCGGCGTTCGGACCGGCCGGGGATCTTCAAGAGTTCGGTGCTGGTGGGTCCCGGTGGTCCCACCGGCCGCTACGACAAGATGCGGCTGGTCCCGTTCGGCGAGTACATACCGGCCCGTTCCCTGCTGGGCTGGGCCACCGCGGTGGGCCGGGCCGCCGAGGAGGACCGCCGGCGCGGGAAGAACCCGGTGGTGGCGGACGCGGACGGCACGGCCGCCGGCCTGCTGGTGTGCTTCGAGTCCGCCTTCCCCGACATGAGCCGGGCGCTGGCGCGCGACGGGGCCGAACTGCTGGTCGCCCAGTCGGCGACCTCGACCTTCCAGGAGAGCTGGGCACCGGAGCAGCACGCCTCCCTGGCGGCGCTGCGGGCGGCGGAGACCTGGCGGCCGATGGTGCACGCCACCTTGACCGGCGTGAGCGCGGTGCACGGTCCGCGCGGCGGGCCGGTGGGCGGGCGGCTGGGCACCGGCCACCGCGGGGCGGCGGTGTACGAGGTGCCGCTGGCCTCGGGCACCAGCCCGTACGTGCGGCTGGGCGACTGGGTGCCGGCCGCCGCGCTGGGAGCGCTGTCGGCGGCCGGCGCCGTCGCGGCGGCCGGCCGGGTGCGGGGCCGGAGGGCGGGGCGGGCGTCCGTCAGCGGGACTGCTCCAGTACGGCGGTGACGATCCGCTCGCACAGCTCGTGGGTGCGCAGGGCGTCCTCGGCGCCCGGCCGCCGTCCGGCGCGCACCGCGTCGAGGAAGTCGAGGGTGATCTGCTCGATGCCGCGCTGACGGGCCACCGGCACCCAGTCCCCGCGGCGGCGGACGCTGGGCTGGCCCTTGTGGTCGACGATCTCCGCCAGGTTGAGCACCTGGCGTTTGGTGTCCTGCCCGGCCACCTCGAGGATCTCCTCGGTGCTGCCGCTCATCCGGTTCATGACGCCGATCGCCGTGAAGCCGTCGCCCGAGAGCTGGAGCACCACGTGGTGCAGCAGTCCCCCGCTGACGCGTGCCCGGACGTCGGTGTGCACGGCCGGGCCGGGCAGCAGGAAGCGGAGGGTGTCGACGACGTGGATGAAGTCGTCGTAGACCGCCTCGCGCGGGTCGGCGGCCAGGCCGACCCGGTTCTTCTGCATCAGGATCAGCTCGCGCGGATGCTCCAGGCACTGGGTGTAGCCGGGGGCGTGGCGGCGGTTGAAGCCGACGGTCAGCGCGGTGTGCCGCGCCTCGGCGAGGCGGACCAGCCGCTCGGCCTCGGCCGGCTCGTAGGCGAGCGGCTTGTCGACGTACGTGGGCACCCCGGCCTCCAGCAGCCGGGTGACGATCCGCGGGTGGGTCTCGGTGGGGGCGTGGACGAAGGCCGCGTCGGGCCGGGCGGCGAGCAGCGCGTCGAGGTCCGGGTGGCGCTGCGCGGCGGGGATCCGGTGGGCGTCTGCGATCCGGTCCAGGGTGGCGCGGGTGCGGGTGTTGAGGTGGAGCTCCAGGCCCGGCTGGGCGGTGAGCACCGGGAGGTAGGCCTTCCGTGCGATGTCACCGAGCCCGATCACACCGATCCGCACAGGGCCTCCCCGGTCTCGCCGTCGTTCACCGCCGCTGCCGCCGCCGTCGCCGTCACTCCGGCGCGGTGCGCGACCGCCGTGTCCCGGCAGCATACGACTCCCGCGGCGGCCGCCAGTCGGCGATGCCGTCGAGGCTGCGCAGGGCCAGTCGCGGGCCGACCCGGTTGGCGGCGGTGACCACGGCGTCGCGCAGGGCGCAGGCGGGCGCCGACGACAGGGTGAACAGCCGGCCGACCCGGGTGGAGCGGCGTACGACGTCCATGGTGCGGGGCAGCCGGTCACGGGTGTACGCGGCCAGGGCGCGTACCGTCCCCGCGCCGCCTCCGTCGGCGGAGGCGGCGTGGTGGGCCAGGACGACGGCGTCCTCGATCGCCTGGCAGCCGCCCTGGCCGAGGCTGGGCGCCATGGCGTGCGCGGCGTCGCCGAGCAGGGCGGTGCGGCCCAGGTGGTAGGCGGGCGGCGCGGCGGCGGTGCGGTACACGTCGTTGCGCAGGATGGCGTCCGGCGGTACGGCGGCGAGGAGTTCGGGCACGGGATGGTGCCAGGTGCCGAACCGGCGCAGCAGCTCGGCCCGCTCGCCCGCCGGGAAACGTGTCCCGGCGGGGACGGTTGCGGTGGCGTAGACGTACACCCGGCCGTCGTGCAGCGGGACGGTCCCCCACAGCGCGCCGCGGCCCCAGGTCTCGTGGGGGGCGAAGGGCCGCCCGGGCGCGGGGGCGACGAACCGCCAGGCGGTGAATCCCGCGTAGCGGGGCGCGGGGTGGCCGGGGAAGAGGACTTCCCGGGCGGCGGAGTGGATGCCGTCCGCGGCGACGACGAGGTCGGCGGCGAGTTCCTCGCCGCCCCCGGTGCGCACGGTCGCGGGCCGCTCCGCCGTCCCCGGGTCCGTGATCCGGGCGGGGGTGCCGGTGCGGACGGCGCCCTGGGGCAGCCGGGCGGCGAGCAGCGTGACGAGGTCGGCGCGGTGGGCCACGACGACCGGGCCGCCGAAGCGCTCGGCCGCCGCGTCCTGGGTGGTGCGGGAGAGCCAGCGGCCCGAGGGGGTGCGCAGTCCTCCCTCGCCCTGCCAGGCGGACATCGCGCGGACGGCGTCGCCGAGCCCGATGACGTCCAGGGCCCGCTGGGCGTTGGGGGCCAGCGCGATTCCCGCGCCGACCGGCTCCAGCTCGGCGGCGCGTTCCAGGACGGTGACCCGCCAGCCGCGCCGGTGCAGTGCCCCGGCCGCGGTAAGGCCTCCGATCCCGGCTCCGACGACGACGGCTCGGGGCTGGTGCATGGGGTGCCCTCCCGGTGTGGACGGTTACGGAGAAACCGTCACTACATCTGTAGTGACACCGGCAGCCTACTACGGCTGTAGTGGAGCCGGTAGGTTGACCGCATGGCTCCGCGCACCGCCCGCCCTCCCGCCCGTACCGAACTGATCGCCGACACCGCGATCGGCCTGCTTGCCGAGCGGGGACTGCGCGGGCTCACCCACCGCGCGGTGGACGAGGCGGCCGGCCTGCCGCAGGGCTCCACCTCCAACCACGCCCGCACCCGCGAGGCACTGCTGGAGCTGACGGTGCGGCGGCTGGCGGTGCGCGAGGCGAGCGTGCTGGAACCGCGGCGGACACCGGTGCCCGGCGGCTCCGGGGACCCGGCCGGCGCCCTGGCCGAGGCCCTGGCCCGGACCCTGCACCGTTATCTGACCCACCACCGCCACCTGACGGTCGCCCGCTACGAACTGGCCCTGGAGGCGACCCGTCGCCCCGCCCTGCGGGCCGTCTACGACCGGACGGGCGGCAACGCCTTCCGGGAGCCGCTGGTGGCGATGATGACCGCCGCCGGGTCGGCCGAGCCCGAGCGGCACGCGCTGTCGCTGATCGCCTGGTGCGACGGGATGATGTTCTCCTGCACCGCGGGCTCCTACCACTCGACGGTGCCCGCCCTGGAGGAGCTGCGGGCCGGGCTGGGCGAGCTGCTGGCGGGGATGCTGCGGCGATGAGACACCGCCCGCCGCCCGCCCGCTCACCCGTACGCCCCGCTCCGTAGGCCGTACGGGTGCCGCCGGGCCGCCGGTGTCACTCCGGTGGAGGTTTCCCGGTGGCGGCCGCGGTCGGCAGAGTTGTCCAGGTGCGAGACATGAGGACCGGAACCGGTGCCCTGGTACTGATCGGGGCCTGCCTGACGGCGGTGACGTTGGCGGGCTGTACGACGGTGGCCGGCGGCTCCCGGGCGGCGGGCGGCACGCCGCCGCCCCGGCCCGCCACCTCCCTTCCCGCCGAGCGGCACGCCGGGCCCCGGGAGAGCCCGGGCCCGGCGCGGGAGAACCTGGCCCAGGTCCCGGGGGAACGGGAGCGGGCCGGGCACCACGGGAAGGGCCGTAAGGGCAAGAAGGACGAGAGGCGCGGGAAGGACCGGAAGGACCGGGCCGCCGGGACGGGAGCCGGAGGGAGCGGAGTGAGAAGCCGGGAGCCGGGGCGGACCGAGCCGGTCCGCCGGTCCGCTCCGGGGCCCTCCGCCGTGCGGCCGGCTCCCGCACCGCGCGGGAGGGCCGCCCACACTCCCCGCCGGGCGGCGCGCCCCGCCTCCGGTCCGCGGGCCGTGCCCGGGACCTCGGCGGCGCCGCCCGCCCGCCGCACCGGGCCACCCGCCCGAACCGCCGCACCGGCACCCGAGCGGCGGCGCCCACCGGCCGGGCGGACGCCCTCCCGCACCCCCCGGTCCCTTCCCGCACCTGCGCACACCCCCGGGCGCACCCCCGGCGGTGCCCCCTCCCACACGCCTGCACCCGCTCCCGGAGGCGGCACGCCACCGGCGCGCTCCGGCCCCGCCGGCCCCGGCATGTGCGATGTGGCCGGTTCCGTCGCCGGCTGGGACCCGCACGGGCTGGAGGACGGGTTCTGCCGGAGTCTCCGCTGACGCCTCCGGCGCGGGCACCGGCGGGCTCCCGGGCGGAGCCCGGTCAGCCGCCGTCCCGGGGCCGGCCGCCACCGTCGCCGCGCCCGTACCGGCGCGCCAGCGTTCCCACCGCGTCCGCCACCGCCGAGCGCAGTTCGGCGGGGCCGAGCACCTCGGCCTCCGTGCCCAGCCGGAGCAGATCGCCCACCGCCATGGGGGTGCTCTCCACCGGGAGGAGCACCCGCACCCAGCCGTCCTCGTCCGGTCCGTCCGCCTCCGCCGCCGCCCGCGCGCCCACCGCGCCGAACTGCATGGGCAGCAGCCGCAGACCGCGCGGTGACAGGCGCAGCAGCGCCTCGCCCCGGTGGCGCCCGGTCTCCATCCGGCCGGAGACCTCCGCCCAGTACGCCGCGAGGTCGAAATCCGCGGGCCTCTCGAAGCGCTCGCCGGGGATGTCCAGTGCGAGGATGCGCGAGACCCGGTAGGTGCGCACGGCCCGCTCCCCCGCTCCGGAGTCCCCGGCGTCCCCGGAAACTCCGGCGGCAGCGGCGGCAGCGGCGGCAGCGGCGGCAGCGGCGGCAGCGGCGGCACGGGCGACCAGGTACCAGATGCCTCCCTTGAGCACGAGCCCGAGCGGGTGCAGCTCGCGGTGCACCTCACCGCGCCAGCGGCGGTAGTGGACGCGTACCGCCAGCTGCTCCCAGACGGCCTCCGCCACCCGCGCCAACTGCGGTACCGGGTCGGCGTCCCGGAACCAGGCGGGAGCGTCGAGGTGGAAGCGCTCGGAGATCCGCCGGGTGCGCTCGGCCAGCCGGTCCGGGAGCGCGGCACGCAGCTTGAGCTGGGCGGTGGCCAGTCCGGCGCCCAGCCCGAGCTCGGCCGCGGCGGCGGGCATGCCGGCCAGCCAGAGGGAGTCGGCCTCCTCCCCGGTGAGCCCGGTCAGCCGGGTGCGGTAGCCCGTCATGAGGCGGTAGCCGCCCTCCGGTCCCCGGTCGGCGGCCAGCGGCACGCCGGAGGCGATGAGCGCCTCCGCGTCGCGGTAGACGGTCCGGACCGAGACCTCCAGTTCGGCGGCGAGCTCGGGGGCGGTCATCCGGCCCCGGTTCTGGAGCAGCAGGAGCATCCGCAGCAGGCGGTCGGCGCGCATGGCACCAGTCTGCCGCCCGTACCTGACAGAAGATGTCAGGTACGGGCGCGAGGGTGGGGGCACCGGGCGCGGGACGGACCCGCGCCACCGGTTACGGAGGAAGTTCCATGCCCACGCACACCACCGGCAGTTTCACCTTCGCCGACTGGCGGGAGACCGTCCTCTCCGCGGCCGAGGACGGCCCGAGGCTGACCACCACCACCGTCACCAACCACTTCACCGGCGGTATCGAGGCCGCCGGGACGGCGTGCGCCTACACCACCGTGTACACCACCGGGAATCCGGCTTCGGCCGGGTCCTTCAGCGGCCACGAACTGCTCACCGGCACCGTCGGCGGCCGCAAGGGCAGCTTCGTCCTCGCCGAGCGCGGCACCTTCGACGAGCGGGCGACCGTGCGCTGCGTCTTCGAGGTGGTGCCCGGCTCCGGCACCGGAGAGCTGGCCGGGCTGCGGGGGACGGGCGGCTTCACCGCCGTGCACGGCGAACCGTCCGTCCCCTACAGCTTCGAGTACGAGCTGGCCTGAGGACCGGCCCCGTGGCGCCGGCCGGGCCACCCCGGTCCGGCTCCGCGGGCCGGCCCGGCCGCCGTCAGGCCCCGAGGTCGGGGACGCACCAGTCGACCGGGGTGTGCCCCTGCGCCGTGATCGCCTCGTTGATCTGGGTGAAGGGGCGGGAGCCGAAGAACTTCTTCGCGGACAGCGGCGAGGGGTGGGCTCCCTGGACCACCGCGTGCCGCCCGGTGTCGATCAGCGGCAGCTTCTTCCTGGCGTAGGCCCCCCACAGCACGAAGACGGCCGGGTCGGGCCGGGCGGCCACGGCGCGGATCACCTCGTCCGTGAACCTCTCCCATCCCTTGCCCTTGTGGGAGTTGGCCTCCCCGGCCCGGACCGTCAGGACCGCGTTGAGCAGCAGCACGCCCTGCTCGGCCCAGGGCATCAGATAGCCGTTGTCGGGGACGGGACAGCCCAGCTCCGCGTGCAGTTCCTTGTAGATGTTCCGCAGGGACGGCGGGATCCGCACCCCGGGGCGCACCGAGAACGCCAGCCCGTGCCCCTGGCCCTCGCCGTGGTACGGGTCCTGGCCGAGGATCACCACCTTGACCCGGTCGTAGGGGGTGGCGTCCAGCGCCGCGAAGACCTCCTCCCGGGGCGGGTAGACCGGTCCGCGTGCCCGCTCCTCCTCGACGAACTCGACGAGCTCCTTGAAGTAGGGCTTCTCGAGCTCGTCACCGAGGACCCCGTGCCAGGACTCGGGCAGCATGCCGTTCACGTGAGACAACCTCCGGTGTCGGTTCCGCGCGCCTTCCCGGACGCGCCCTCAGAACGTACCGGGGCCCGCCGACAACGGCACGGCGGTACGGAGAGCCCGGCGGTCACCAGCTCTTCTTGCGGGAGAGCTCCCACATCCGCATGATCGTCGAGGAGTCGGTGCTCCACTCCACACCGGCGACGTCGTCACGGGCGGCGATGTGGAGCTTGCCCTGCCACAGGGGCAGCAGCCGGGCGTCCTCGGCCAGGATCCGCTGGGCCTCGGCCAGGACGTCGCCGGCCGCGCTGCGGTCGCCCAGCCTGCGGGACCGGGGCAGCAGCCCGCCGGTCAGGTCGGCGTCCTCGTACGGCACGCCCAGGACGTTCTCCTTGCCGACGAACGGCGAGATGTAGTTGTCCGCGTCCGGGAAGTCCGGGAACCAGCCGCGGCCGAACACCTGGTACTCGCCCTCGGCCACCCCCTTCTGGA
Source organism: Streptomyces carminius (assembly GCF_002794255.1). Lineage (GTDB taxonomy): Bacteria > Actinomycetota > Actinomycetes > Streptomycetales > Streptomycetaceae > Streptomyces > Streptomyces carminius. The sequence continues at coordinate 9,022 of NZ_PGGW01000008.1, read as the reverse complement.
ACTCGCGCCACCTCCGCCCCTCCAGGGTGATCTCGAACAGCCCCGACTCCTCCAGCTGCCGTTCGATCTCGCGGAACTCCCGTTCGGTGCCCGCCCCGTAGCGGTCGGTGGTGTACCACAGGGTCAGCGGCACCTTCCCGGTGATCCCGGCCTCCTCCAGGGCGGCCTCGGCCTTCTCCGCGCCGGGCTCGTCGCCGTACTCCTCGTGGTAGGCGCTGGTGTGCCCGGTGATCCCGCTGGGGACCATGGAGTACAGCGGCGCGGCGGTGCCCTCGTAGACCTCGCTGACCAGTTCCTCGCGGTCGATGACCTGGGCGACGGCCCGGCGGACGGCCCGCTCGCCGGCCGGCTCGTGCTCCGGGTTGAACGCCAGGTAGCGGATCTCGGTGCCGTAGACCTCGCTGAGCTTGATGTCCGGGTGGTCGGCGCGGTTCCGCCGGAGGTCGGAGATCTGCTCGGGGGTCAGCCCCCGGTAGGTCAGGTCGATGCCGCCCTTCCCCAGTTCGTCGACCATCTCCGCCGGGTCCTCGAAGTACCGGATGGTGACGGCGGCGTTCTTGATCTCGGCGGAACCCTCGTACTCCCTGTTCCGGACCAGTTCGGCCCGCTCGCCCCGTTCGTACGACGCCAGCCGGTACGGTCCGGAGCCGGTGACCGTGGCGGAGTCCAGCAGCCGGTCGGCCGGATAGGCGGAGGGGTCGACGAGGGAGGCGGCGGGAGTGGCGAGCACCAGCGGGAAGGTCGCGTCGGGCCGCCTGAGGTGGAAGACGACCGTCCGGTCGCCGGAGGTCTCGATGCGGTCGATGCTCTGCAGCAACTGGGCGGGACCGGTGTCCGCCTTGATGGCGAGGGTGCGCTCCAGGGAGTACTTCACCGCCTCGGCGTCCAGCGGGCTGCCGTTGGAGAAGGTCAGGCCCTCCCTGAGGACGCAGCGGTAGACGCTGCTGGCCTTGTCGGTGAAGGCGCAGCGCTGGGCGGCGTCGGGTTCCGGGGTGCCGCTGGAGTCGGGGAAGTACAGCAGCGTCTGGTAGACGTTGCGGAACAGCTCCCATGAACCGTCCCAGGCACCGGCCGGGTCGAGGGAGGTGGGCGCGCCGGTGGTGCCGACCGTGAGCGCGCTGCCGGCACCACCGGCACGTCCGCCTCCCTCGACCAGCGAGCCGCATCCGGCGAGCAGGGCCGCCGCCGCCACCGCGGCCGTGCCCTTCAGAAGAGGCCTGTCCTGGCTGAACACTCGTAACGCTCCTCGGTCGGCGATGCCACTGGTGCCTGGGTGTGCGCGGGGGTGGTCCGCCGACGGGAAAGGGTGGGGACGCGCGCCTTCGGCGCGCGTGCGGCCGCACGTACGGCAGGCCCCCGGCAGGCCCTTGAGGTCTGCCGCGTCGACGACGCCGCAGACCATACCGCAGCATGTGACGGAGTCGGCACCCCTTGTGAGCAAGGAGCAGCGCGGGTCCGCGGCGGAGGGCGAGAGAGCGGCTGGAAGCGGAGACCCCGGTGCCGGGCCGCCGGTCGGGCGGCCCGGCACCGGGGCGGTACAGGCCGGCCGGGCGCGCTGCGCGGCGCCCGTGGACGCCGGGACGTACTGGGCTTCCCGGGCGTCCGCAGTCAGCCGATCCCGGCGTTGAGGAGTTTGCCGCCGTCCATCACGAGGGTCTGGCCGGTGATCCAGCCGGAGGCGTCGGAGGTGAGGAAGGCCGCGGCGCCGGCGACGTCCTCGGGCGTGCCGAGCCGCCCCATCGGATAGCCGGCGACGACCTCCTCCTCGCGCCCCTCGTAGAGCGCGGCGGCGAACCTCGTCCTCACCACCGCCGGGGCGATGGCGTTGACCCGTACCCCCGGCGACATCTCGTGCGCGAGCTGGAGGGTGAGGTTGACCATCGCGGCCTTGCTCATGCCGTAGGCGCCGATGAAGGGCGAGGCGCCCAGCCCGGCCAGGGAGGCGATGTTGACGACGGTGCCGCCGTGCTCCTTCTGCCAGGCCGCCCAGGTGAGCTGGGCGAAGCCGAGCGCCGAGAGCACGTTGACCTCGAAGATCTTGCGGGCGACGGCCAGATCCAGTTCGGCCAGGGGGCCGAAGACCGGGTTGGTGCCGGCGTTGTTGACCAGGTGGTCCACCCGGCCGAACGCCTCCATGGTGCGCTCGACCACCTCCGCCCGGTGGGCCGCGTCGTGCGCCTTCCCGGCCACTGCGAGGGCCCGGTCCGCGCCGAGCCGCGCGACGGCCTCTTCCAGGGACTTCTCGTCACGGCCGGTGACGCACACCCGGTCGCCGCGGGCGACGAGCGCCTCGGCGATGCCGTAGCCGATGCCGCGGCTCGCCCCGGTGACGATGGCGACCCTGCCGTTGTCCCGCACTGACATGTCTCTTCCGTTTCCTGGTGGGCCGGTGGGCCGGTGGGCCGGTTGAGGGGTCTTCCGGCCGTCAGTCGAGCGGCCCGCCGGCCACGTACAGCACCTGGCCGGAGACGAAGCCCGCCTCGTCACCGGTGAAGAACGCGATGGCGTTCGCGACGTCCTCGGGCCTGCCGACCCGCTGGACGGGGATCTGGGAGGCGGCGGCCTGCTGGAACGCCTCGAAGTCCATGCCGACGCGGGCGGCGGTGGCGGCGGTCATCTCGGTGGCGATGAAACCGGGGGCCACCGCGTTGGCGGTGACGCCGAACTTGCCCAGCTCGATGGCGAGGGTCTTGGTGAAGCCCTGCAGACCGGCCTTGGCGGCGGAGTAGTTGGCCTGCCCCCGATTGCCCAGCGCGGAGCTGGAGGAGAGATTGACGATCCGGCCGAAGCCCGCGTCGACCATGTGCTTCTGACAGGCCCGGGACATCAGGAAGGCACCGCGCAGATGCACGTTCAGCACGGTGTCCCAGTCGGAGTCGCTCATCTTGAACAGCAGGTTGTCGCGGAGCACCCCGGCGTTGTTGACCAGGACGACCGGTGCGCCCAGCTCCCCGGCGACCCGGGCCACGGCGGCCTCGACCTGCCCGGCGTCCGACACGTCGCAGCCGACCGCCAGCGCCCTGCCGCCCGCCGCGGTGATCTCCTCCACGGTGCCCCGGCAGGCCGCCTCGTCCAGGTCGAGCACGGCGACGGCCCGCCCCCGGGCGGCCAGCCGGACGGCGGTGGCGGCGCCGATGCCCCGTGCCGCGCCCGTCACGATCGCGACCCGCTGTTCGGTGGTGGACATGCCGACTCCCTCGCTCCCCGATGCCTGAGCAACCGCTTAGTACCTGTGGTGGACGTGACGCTAGAAGCAGGTACGGGCCCTGTCAACGTCCCACGGCGCGAGTGAGTCCCAGCCCACTCCCCGCCCCGCGCCGGACCCCTCCTGCGGGGCTTCCGGAGGCCGGGGCAGGGGCCGCCCGGCGCTCAGCGCACCAGTACGTCCAGGAGGCGCTCGGTCTCCGCCTCGGGGTCGGCGGTCAGCCCGGTGTGCACCGGACCGGGCTGGACGACGGTGGAGCGGGGCGCGACCAGCCAGCGGAAGCGCCGTCCGGCGTCGTCGGCGGCGGCCTGCCCCGCCGCCTCTCCCCCGCGGCACACGCGCTCCACGGCGTGCAGCGCGGCCCGCACGCCCTCGACGTCAACGCCCCGGTCCAGCGCCCGCAGCCGGTCCTCGTCCAGCTCGACACGGGCCGCGACATAGGACCGGGCCCGGCAGTACACGACGACCCCGGCGTTGATCAGCTCACCGCGCTCCACCCGGGGGACGACCCGCAGAACGGCGTACTCGAAGACGTCCCGTCCGTCCGTGCGTCCACTCACCGCGCCTGTCCGCCCTTCCGCAGTCCGCTGACGGCGTCCGCCCAGTCCCGCAGCCAGCCCGGCGCCCTCGACGGCCCGTCCTGGCTCGGGACGCCGAGCGTGATCCGCTCGTGGACCGTACCGGCCCGGGCCGCCAGCACCTCGACATAGGCGCGGCGCACCGCGTCCGGCGTGCCGAACCCCGGCTCGCCGGCCAGCCACTCGTCGGGGATGCCGGCCGCGCACTCGGCCAGCAGTTCCTCCGTCACCCGCGGCGCCAGCTCCGCCGCCGCGGCGGCGAGGTCGGGTCCCACCGGCGCCAGGGCGTGGTCGGAGGCGTCGTACGGCCGGCCGGCCGCCTGCGCCGCGGAGGGCCAGTTGTGGTGCCAGATCAGGGTCGCGCCGTGGTCGATGAGCCACAGGTCGCCGTGCCAGACGAGCATGTTGGGGTTGCGCCAGGAACGGTCGACGTTGCCCACCAGCGCGTCGAACCAGACCACGCGCCCGGCCTCGGCCGCGTCCACCCGGTAGGCGAGCGGGTCGAAGCCGATCGAGCCGGGCAGGAAGTCCATCCCCAGGTTCAGCCCGCCACTGGCCTTGAGCAGTTCCTGGACCTCCTGGTCGGGCTCGCCCAGCCCGATGACCGGGTCGACCTGGATGCCCACCAGATCGGGCACCCGCAGCCCCAGCCACCGGGCCAGCCGCCCGCACAGCACCTCGGCCACCAGGGTCTTGCGGCCCTGGCCGGCACCGGTGAACTTGACGACATAGGTGCCCAGGTCGTCGGCCTCGACGAGCCCGGGCAGCGAGCCGCCCTCGCGCAGCGGCGTCACATAGCGCGTGGCGGTGACTTCGGGGAGCATTTTCCCAGGCTATACGGCACAGGTGCCTTGCGATGCACGGTTTTCCACCGGCTCCCCGCGCTCCGGGGAGAACCCGTGATCCCTCTCGGAAAGTTCCGTCCGGCGCCCCGCTCCCCCGGCCCCGGGCGGAGGCGGGCAGCCTGGGACCGCGGGTACGCCGCGCGCAGCGCGGGCGCTCGGCCCCCGGCCGGATCAGCACCGCGAGGTCATCGCGGGACCGCGCGCCGTCGTCGGTTCAGCCGGTCCGGAAACCGGTGGTCCGCCGACGATGGCGGCCTCTGCGAGGCGCACCGGACAGTACGGGAAGACACAGGGCGCACCGGCGCCACCGCCCGGCCGGAGGGACACGGACAGGTCAGTACGGACGGGAGCACCGAACGACGTATGTCATGTGCTGGACGTTCCCGGCCCGCAGCCAGTCCGCCGCCTGTCCTGTGCCCCTGCCTGCCGTGAGAGGGCCCTCCGCGCAGTCACGCAGCCAGGTCTCCCCGGCGCTCGCCGCCGCTCCCCTGAAGCCGGGCAGCTCACGGATCCGGCGGGCCGCCGTCCGGATTCCCGCCGTACGGTCGGGCCCGGTGTTCGGCACCTTGCACAGCACGAACCAGTCCTCGGTCGTGTAGCGGAGGATGCCCCAGGGCGGGCCTCCGCGGCCTTGTTCCCGGGCGAGCGCGGTGACGGGTTGTACGCCGTAGTCACCGTACGTCAGCCGCGGCAGGTAGTCGCGGCCGCTCGCGCGCGCCTCCTGCCACATGCACCAGTCACCGCGGGGTTCCTCGTGGAGTTCCCCCGTTTCCAGCATGCCGCCCGTGAGCTGGGGAAAACCGCCGCCGAGAACGGCGACGGTCCGCCAGGCCACCAGCGGAAGCAGGGCGTCCAGGGCCCGCAGCGCCTCCTTGCCCGCGCCGGGACGGCCCGGCAGGACGGCGCCCAGGTCCAGCAGGAGATCAACGGGGACATCGGGGCGGCCTCCGCCCAGGAGATGGTCGACGGCTTCGGTGGTACGACCGTCCCACTCACCCGGTACACGCACCCGGACGCCGGCCCCGCAGCCGTACCGGCGAGCCGTCTCCAGGGCGGCGGACTGCTGGGCTCCGCTCCGGTCGGGACCGGTCACCGGGCGGAGCAGCCGGGAGAGCCCGGCGCACTCGGACAGGATCTCCGAAAGCTCCGGTAAACATGCTTCCTCGGCGAACGGGGCGTCGATCCAGCCGGGATGACGTCGGTGTGCTCCCCTCACCCGACTCAGTTCCTTCTGCCAGTGAGCTCTCCCCGGCCCCGCCGGGGGCGGCCCGGAGCACGGCGGGAGGTTCCACAAGGGGGCCGTTGCGGCCTGTACGTCCGGCCGGATGCGCTCGTAGGCCATCCTGGCGTGCTGCCGGACCGGCAGGACGGGAACGTAGAGCGGTTCGGACATCGCGGCCCCTCCATGCTGCCCGCGCTGCTTCCCTCCCCTTCAGGGTCGGTGGACGACAGGACACCGGGGAAGAGTGCCCTTTCGGCCCGGATGGCCGAAAGGTACGAGCACCCGGTACCGCTGTGCCGCATGTTGCGCCGCCCGTGACACCCGGTGGCCGGGTGTCCCCGGTGGGCGGCGTGCATGGGCGGCCGAGCACCACTCGGCCGCGTGCTTCACCGGGCCGTCCGCCACCCTGCCCGTCACCGTGTTCCCCGCCGTGCGGCGGCGGTTGAACGCGGCGGCCCCGCGGTGCGTATGGCCCTGTGACCTCATCCCCACAGTCCTCGCACAGCAGGAAGCAGGGAAGTGCCCAGATGACCGACGCACCAACTCCACTGACCTCCAGGCGCTCCGTCCTCGCGGCGGCCGGCGCGGTCTCGCTCGCCACCACGCTCACCGCCTGCTCGGACTCCGACGACGGCTCGGGTTACGGCGACTCAGGCTCCGCCGACCAGCAGTCCGGCCAGTCGGGACAGGACCGGTCCGACGAGGCCGGTGGCGACGGCGGCGGCCAGGAGCTCGCCCAGGCCTCCGAGATCCCCGAGGGCGGCGGCGCGGTGTTCAAGGACCAGAAGGTGGTGGTGACCCAGCCGAATCCGGGTGAGTACAAGGCGTTCTCCGCGGTCTGCACGCACCAGGGGTGCCTGGTGAGTTCGGTGGCCGACGGCGCCATCGTCTGCTCCTGCCACAACAGCAGGTTCAGCATCGCGGACGGCTCGGTGCAGGGCGGCCCCGCCACCCAGCCGCTGGCGCAGGCGAACGTCTCGGTCGAGGGCGGTTCCGTACGGCTCGGCTGAGCCGCCGCTTCCCCGTCCCGTCCGTCCTGTCCGTCCTGTCCGTCCTGTCTCTCCTCTTCGCTCCCGCTCCGCCGCCCGCCCGTCCTGACCCGGGCGGGCGGCGGTCCGCTCACCGGCCGGCCGCCGGCCGGTCCCCCTCTTCCGGGACCGGAAGCCGGGCACCCTCCCCCCGGGCCGGAAGCCGGGCACCCTCCCCCCGGACCGGAAGCCGGGCACCCTCCCCCCGGACCGGAAGCCGGTCCTCGATGATGCCGTCCGCGGCGTCGCGCAGCGCCCGCACCGCGGCCCGGATGGACGGCCTGCGGTCGGCGTCCTCGCGCCAGACCGCGTAGACGTGCCGCTTCATCGGGTGCCGCACCGGGGCGACCGCGATGCCGCGGGGAAGCGGTCCGCGGCCCAGCCGCGGGGCGACGGCGACGCCGAGCCCGGCGCCCACCAGGGCGAGCTGGGTGGAGTGCTCCCCGGCCGTGTGGCACAGCTTGGGCTCGATGCCCTGGCCGCGCAGGGTGAACAGCAGCCAGTCGTGGCAGAACTCCCCGCCGGGCCAGGAGATCCACTCGTCGTCCGCGAAGTCCGCCAGTTCCACCCACTCGGCTCCGGCCCGGGGGTGGCCGGCGGGCATGGCCACATCGGCGAGGTCGTCCAGCAGCGGTGCCTTGGCCAGCCCGCCCGGCAGGGAGAGCGGACGGTTGTACCAGTCCAGGACGACCGCGAGGTCGATGTCCCCGCGCACCAGCGTCCGCACCGAGTCCTCGGGCTCCAACTCCCGCAGACGGACACGCAGCCGGGGGTGGTCGGCGCGCAGCGCGGCCAGGGCGGTGGGGAACAGCCCGCGGGCGGCGGTGGGGAAGGCACCCAGCACCAGTTCGCCGACGGCCTGGCCGCGGTGGGCCTCCAGCTCGGCCTCGGCGAGTTCGAGCTGGGAGAGGACGCGCCGGGCGTGGTCGGCCAGCAGCCGTCCGGCGTCGGTGAGCCGGATGCCGCGGCCGTTCCTGGCCAGGAGCTGCTGCCCGGTCTCCCGTTCCAGCTTGGCCATCTGCTGGGAGACCGCCGAGGTGGTGACGTGCAGCCCCTCGGCCGCGCCGCTCACCGATCCGTGGCGTGCGACGGCGCAGAGGATACGGAGCCGCTCCAGGTTCAACATGTAAGCGATGCTACTCGGTTGGGTGCAGAGAATCTCGCTTGTCCTTAACCGTTGAGCGCGCGATCGTAGCCACATGTCCGCCACCGCTCCCCTTCGCGGCGCCCCGGCCGCCGGCCCTCCCGCCCACCCCGCGCGCTCGTCCGCCGCTCCCGTCCGCCGTCCCGCCCTCGACTGGCGCCTCCGCTTCACCACCCTCTGCCTGATCTGGGGCTTCAGCTTCCTGCTGATCAAGGTCGGCACCCAGGGGTACGCCCCGCTCCAGGTCACCCTGGGCCGGATGGTGTTCGGCACGGCGGTCCTCGGCGCGGTACTGCTGCTGCGCCGGGAGCGGCTGCCGCGCGGGGCACGGACCTGGGGGCACCTGACCGTCGCCGCCTTCCTGCTGAACGCGCTGCCGTTCACCCTCTTCGCCTACGCCGAGCTGACCGTCTCCTCCACGCTGGCGGGCATCTGCAACGCCACCACCCCGCTGTGGAGCATGCTGCTCTCGCTGGCCGCCCTCTCCGACGACCGGCCGACCAGGCGCGGCGTCGCCGGACTCGGCATCGGTTTCGCCGGGGTCCTGATCGTGCTCGGCGCCTGGCGAAGCCTCACCGGACAGGGCATCGGGCACGACGCCACCGGAACGGTCCTGGCGCTGGTGGCCTCGGCGAGCTACGCGGTCGGCTGGGCCTACGTCCGGCGCACGCTGGCGAACACCGGTGGTTCGAACCTGGCGATGTCCGCCTCGCAGCTCTTGCTGGGCACGGCCCAACTGGCCGTCGTCACCCCGCTGTTCACCTCCTTCCCGACCGCGTTCCCGGTGGGGCCGCTGCTGGCCGTGGCCGCGCTGGGCGTACTGGGCACCGGGGTCGCCTTCCTGCTGCAGTACGGGCTGGTGGCCGAGATCGGACCGACCAGGGCCACCCTGGTCACCTACTTCATCCCGGTGATCGCCACCGCGGCGGGGGTCGCGCTGCTGGGCGAGCGGCTCACCTGGAACACCCCCGTGGGCGCGCTGGTCGTGCTGGCCGGCGCG
>NZ_PGGW01000007.1 GCF_002794255.1 Streptomyces carminius | reverse complement strand
TGGACCTGCGCGCACCGGCCACGGTGCCGCTGCGCACCGGCTTCGAGTACGCGCTGATCGTCCTGACGGGCGCCGTCGCCGTCCACGGGCAGCCGCTGCGCCCCGGCAGGCTCGGCTACCTGGGCGAGGGCCGCGACGAGCTCCGCGTCGAGGCGCGCGAACCGGCCCGGGCGATCCTGCTGGGCGGGAAACCGTTCGAGGAACCGATCCTGATGTGGTGGAACTTCGTCGGCCGCACCCGGGAGGAGATCGACGCCGCCCACGCCTCCTGGGCCGCGCGGGACGACCGGTTCGGCCGGGTGGACTCCGCCCTGCCGCGCATCCCGGTCGCCGCACCCCCCTACTGGCAGCGGGGAGGGGAGCGGCGGTGACCGGGCCCCGGCGCGGACCCGCTGCCGGGGCCGGGCCGGACCGCGGCCGCCGGTGGCGGCGGTCACTCGCGTGACCTACCGGTGGCCGGCCGCGGTTTCCCGGACGTCCGTGGCGGGGAGGGCGCCGTGCCTGTGCGCCGGCGCCCTCCCTTCCACGTCGATGCCGGGCAGGATCCGGTCGAGCCGGCGCGGCAGGTGCCAGGCCCGGTCGCCCAGCAGGGCGAGCACGGCGGGGACGAGCGCCATGCGGACGACGAAGGCGTCGAGGAGCACGGCGACGGCCAGTCCGAAGCCGAGCGTCTTGATCATGGTGTCCTCGGCGCTGACGAAGCCGGAGAAGACCGCCGTCATGATCAGCGCGGCGGCGGTGACCACCCGGGCGTTGGCGCGGAATCCGGAGACCACCGCCTGCCCGGACCGGTCGCCGTGGACGTGGGCCTCCCGGATCCGCGAGACCAGGAAGACCTCGTAGTCCATCGCCAGACCGAACATGATGCCCACCAGGAAGACCGGCATCATGCTCATGATGGGACCGGTCTGTTCCACGCCGAGCAGTGCGGCGCCGTGGCCCTCCTGGAAGACCAGGACGACGGCGCCCAGGGCCGCGAGGACGGAGAGCAGGTAGCCCAGGGCGGCCTTGAGGGGGACGAGGAGGGAGCGGAAGACCAACAGGAGGAGCACGACGGCCAGGCCGACCACGACCGCCAGATACGGCACCAGGGCGGACTGGATCCTCCCCGCGATGTCGATGTCCATCGCGGTGGAGCCGGTGACCTCGAAGCTCGCCCCGGCCCGCGCCTCGATGCCGGGGCGCCTATCGCGGACGGTGTTGACCAGGTCGATCGTCCTGCTGTCGTTGGGGCCGGTGGAGGGGACCGCGGAGAACACCGCGGTGTCGCCGGCCTCGTTGAAGCCGGCGGGGGACACGGAGACGATCCCGTCGGTGGCGCCGATCCCGTCCCTGATCGCCGACACGGCGCGCCGGGGGTCCGTGGTGCCCCTCGCGTCCACGACGACGGTCAGCGGCCCGTTGAAGCCGGGGCCGAAGCCCTCGGCCAGCGCGTCGTACGCGCGGCGCTCGGTGTGGGCGGCGGGCTTGGCCTCGTCCCCCGGCATGCCGAGCCGGAGGTCCGCCACCGGGAGGGCGAGTGCGCCCAGTGCCGCGGTGCCCAGCAGCAGCACGGGCAGCGGACGGCGGACCACCAGGCGGGCCCAGCGGCTGCCGCCGTTGTCCTCCGCGGCGGTGCGGTCGCGCCCCCTCCCCTTGCGGACCGCGCTGGAGAGCACGGCGTCGGGCCAGAATCCGAACAGGGCCGGAAGCAGGGTCAGGCAGACCAGGACGGCGACCAGGACGGCGCCGGCGGCGCTCAGGCCCATCTCCGTGAGCAGCGGGATGTTCACGACCGACAGTCCCGCCAGGGCGATGACGACCGTCAGGCCGGCGAAGACGACCGCGGATCCGGCGGATCCGGCGGCGAGCCCGGCGGCCTCGCGGGGAGCGTGCCCCCCGGCTCGTTCCTCCCGGTAGCGGGAGACGATGAACAGGGCGTAGTCGATGCCGCAGGCCAGGCCGAGCATCACGGCGAGCGTGCCGGCCGTGTCGGCCAGGCCGAAGACGCCGGCCAGCGCGAGGATCGCGGCCATGCTGACGCCGACGCCCAGGAGCGCGGTCAGCAACGGCAGCCCGGCTGCGGCCATGGAGCCGAAGGTGATCAGCAGGACCACCGCGGCCACGGCCATGCCCACGGCTTCCGCCTCCCCGCCCGAAGAGGGCTCGGTGGCCAGGGCGTCCCCGCCGACCTCGACGGTCAGACCCGCGTCCCGCGCCTGTTCGACGGCGTGCTTCAGGTGCTCCCTGCTCTCGTCGCCGAGGTCGGCGGCCCTGTCCCGGAAGGTGACGGTGGCGTAGGCCGTCGAGCCGTCCGCACTGACCGAACCGGTCCGGAAGGGATCGGCCGCGGCGGCCACCCCGGGGCCGTCGGCGGCCTCGTCCACCAACCGCCCGATGGCGGCCCTGTGGTCGGCGGCCGTGACCTTCTCCCCCTCCGGGGCGACGAAGACGACCCGCGCCACCGCCCCGCGGGTCGCGGTGTCCGGAAAGCGCTCCTCCAGCAGATCGAACGCTCTCTGCGACTCGACGCCGGGCATGACGAAGCCGTCGTCCTCGGAAGCGGGCGCGGTGGCGCCGGCGAAACCGACGGCGCCCAGGACCGCCACCCACAGCAGGGTGACCGCCCAGCGCCTGCGGAAGGCCGCACGGCCCATGCGGTACAGGAAAGTTGCCATGGCGGGAGAGAAGCCTCCACATCAACGGTGCGGAAAGATCGGGAAGAGAGGCGTCACCGTCCGCTCCGGCGCACATCCGGAGGGCCTGCCCCTGTGGTCTCCACCATCCCGTTCTCCGCACACCGCGACGAGGGAGTGCCCTCCCCGACCGGTGGTGTAGTCCGCTACACCACCGGAGGCCCGGCGGCGGGTCCCCCGCATGCTCTCGGCATCCTGCCGGGCCGCTGCTGCGCGCTGCCGGACAGGTGCGCGAGCGGGGGAGGGCACGGGTGCGGCGGCAGCGCCGTGCCCGTCGCGTCCACGCCGGTGGCACACGGCACGCCCCCGGAACCCCCGGCGCTCACCACACGCACGGGAGTTCCACGACCACCGTGGTCGGTCCTCCCGGGGGACTGGTCACCGCGACCGTGCCGTCCAGCGCGGCCGCCCGGCGGCGGATGCCGAGCAGCCCGGTGCCGCCCGCCTCGTCCGCGCCGCCCCGGCCCTCGTCCTCGACGACCGCCCGCAGCCCGGTGCGCAGGCGCTCCAGCCGTACCGTCGCCCGCTCGGACCCGCTGTGCCTGGCCGCGTTGGTGAGTGCCTCGGCCACCGCGAAGTAGGCGGCCGCCTCCACCGCGGCCGGAGCCCGCCCGTCGGTCTCCGCCAGCCCGTCCGCCCGCACGGTCACGTCGAGTCCGCTGCTGGCCGCTAGGGCCCGTACGGCACCGACCAGGCCGCGGTCGGTGAGGATGGGCGGATGGATGCCGCGGACCACGTGCCGCAGTTCGGCCAGCGCCTCCTCCGCGTGGACGTGGGCCTCGTCCAGGAACGCGCGCACGGCGGTGGGGTCGTGCTCGTAGGCGCGCTTGACGAGTCCGATACGCAGGGACAGCGAGACCAGCCGCGCCTGGACGCCGTCGTGCAGGTCGCGTTCGATGCGGCGCAGTTCGGCGCCGTGCGCGGCGATCGCGTCCGCCCGCGTCTCGGCGAGTTCCTCGACCCGGGCGGTGAGCAGCGCCTCCGGGGAGGGCCTGAGCAGCGCCTGCGACCACCGGGCGTCCAGGTCGGCCAGCCGGCCGATCAGCGGCAGCACCACCGCCCTCCGGCGCAGCAGACCGCTCCACACCCCGTCGACGGCCAGGCCGAGCGGCCACAGCGGCACGGCCAGTACGAACAGCAGCGTGCCGTAGCCGGAGTGCGCGGCCATCCAGCGCAGGTCACGCCGGGTGCCGGGGTCGCCGAGCACGCCCCGCAGGCGCTCCCGCAGCCCGGCGGGGACCGGCCGGTACGCCTCCGGAATCCTCCGGCCCGTCCAGGCGGCCGTCTGGATCCGCTTGGCTCCGGCGACGCGGCGGACCAGCAGCACCGTCTCGGGCAGCAGCCACAGCCCGAACCCCGCGAAGGAGCCCAGGACCGCGATCAGCAGCACGCCGCCGAGGAACTGCGCGCCGAGGACCAGGGTCACCGTCGCCGCCAGATGACCGGTGGCCGAAGCGGCCCTGCCGATGGTTTCCCGCATGCCGGCCCAGCCTAGGCGGGACCGGCCCGCCCCCGCGGGGGAGCACACCCCCGTGCCGGTGGTGGAGCGGGCTCCACCGGCAGCGGTGCGGCCGGGTGCCTGGCGGGGCGCCCGCCGGTACCGCGCGGGTTTCCCGGTGCGGCGGGCCCCCGGGCCGGCCGCCCGGGGCCGGGTAACCTCCTGTTCCGGTTTCCGGCCGTACTTTCCGTCCGGGACGGCCACGACCGTGAGGGAGCTGCCGTGCGCGTGGTGATCGCCGAGGACAACACCCTGCTCCGGGAGGGGCTGGTGCTGCTGCTGGCGTCGGCTGGGCACGAGGTGGCGGCCGTCGCCGGTGCCGGGCCGGAGATCCTGCCGGCCCTGCTGGAGCACCGCCCGGACGTGGCCGTGCTCGACGTGCGGATGCCGCCGGGCTTCCGCGACGAGGGGCTGCGGGCCGCTCTGGAGGCCAGGGCCAGGATCCCCGGACTGCCGGTGCTGGTGCTCTCGCAGTACGTGGAGGAGACCTACGCCGCCGAGCTGCTGGAGGGCGGCGCCGGCGGGGTCGGCTACCTGCTGAAGGACCGGGTGGGCCGCGTGGACGAGTTCCTGGAGGCGCTGGAGCGTGTCGCGGACGGCGGCACGGCCCTGGATTCGGAGGTGGTCGGCGAGTTGCTGACGCGCCGGCGCGGCTCGCCGCTGGACTCCCTGACCCCGCGCGAGAGGGAGGTCCTGAAGCTCATGGCCGAGGGGCACGACAACGCCACCATCGCCAGGACGCTCGTCATTACGGAGCGCTCGGTCAGCAAGCACATCGGCAACGTCTTCCTGAAGCTCGGCCTGCCCCAGAGCGACAGCGGCCACCGCCGGGTGCTCGCGGTACTGGCCTACCTGAACAACCGGTGAGCGTCCGGTCCGGCCGGTGCGGCACCGCACCGGCCGTCCGTACGGGCCCGGCGGGTGCCGGGCGGGTGCTTCCCCCGCCTCAGTCCCCCTCAGCCCTCGTCGCCGGACTGCTGGGCGGCGACGGAGGCGTGCACCTCCTCCATGTCCAGCCCGCGGACGGCGTCGATCACCTGTTCCAGGGCCTGGGCGGGCAGGGCGCCGGGCTGGGCGAAGACGAGGACACCCTCGCGGAAAGGCCATCGGCGTGGGGATCGAGGTGATGTCCGCGGCGGCGGCCAGGGCCTGCTCCGCCTCGGTGTCGACCTTGCCGAAGACGATGTCGGAGTGGGCCTCGGAGACCTTCTCGTAGACGGGGGCGAACATCCGGCACGAACCGCGCCAGGAGGCCCAGAAGTCGACGAGGACGATGTCGTTCTCGTTGACCGTCCTCTCGAAGTCCGTGGCGGTCAGAGCGACGGTGCTCATGCGTGGGTCCTTCCGTTGGGTCCGGCCAGGGGGTCTGTCAAACGAGCGGCCCTGTCTTACTTCCGGTGGTGACGGAGCGTAAGAGTTGGGCGGTGCTGCCTGCAGAGAGTGTGACCGGCGCTCCGACCTCGACAGTTCGGACGGACGGCAGCGCACCGAAGTCGTTGGGCTTGGCGCGCCTGACTCTTACGGACAGACGCCGAGCCGATCAGCCGGTACCGGGCAACGATCGTTACGGTGCACGGACCTGCGGGTTCTGGACGAGCTGGAGAAGCTCGTGCCCCAGCTCGCGCGCTTCGGTCTGCAGGTACCGGATGCGCTGGGCTGTGGATCGCACGGCGCGGATGGTCATGCGGTGCTCTGTGGACAGCGCGGGGCGGTCGCGGAGGCTGGCGCAGCGTGTGACCTGCTGTAGTCGACTCAGGCGACGAAGTTCGGTGCGGAGGTCGTCCGGGGCGGAGATGATCAGGGCCTTGAGCTGGTTGACGGCCGCAGTGGAGGCGTGCACGGCGCCTTGCCGGGTGGCCAGCAGCACGCGCATGGTCTCGCGTTCTCCGCGTTTGCGGGGCTGGATGACGTGCTCGGTGGCCGGCGCCGCGCGGGCCGCGCGGATGGCGTCGAGCATGTCCGTCTTACGTCCGCCGCGGACTGGAGGGCGCTTGGGGCGGCAAACCTGATGACGCGTTCGCCGGCGGCATTGAGGAAGTCGGCCAGTTCGGTCAGGCTCCAGGCCGAGAACGCCAAGGCCATGCTCGGCCGGCCTGGCCTTGGCGATCCTCTCGGTCTCGCGCCTGTCGGGCCGGGTGAAGGTCTTCGGCCTGCTGCCCTTGTGCTTGGGGTAGAGGGAGGTGAAGCCGTCGGTGTTGAAGTCGTGGATCACGTCGCGGACCCGGTCGGGACTGGTGAAGGTCACCTCGGCGGTCTTCGTCACCGGCATGCCCTGTGCGGACAGCAGTACCGTCTGCGCCCGCCGCCAGGTCACCACCGTCCCGGTCCCGCGGCGGGCGATCCGCAGCAGCCGCCGGCCCTCGCCGTCATCGGTCTCACGAACCCGTACTCGCTCAGCCACCAGCACAGCTTCCCTGCCGCGCGCTGCCGGCGAGTGTCATTCCGTCGGCGTGCCGATCCGAAGCCGGTTGCCGTCAGGGTCGCGCAGCTCGACCTCACGCGCCCACGGAGCGTTCCTCGCCTGCACACCGAACTCGGAGGCGATGGCCTCGACATCACGAACGCGGAGGTAGACCAGCGTGTCGGGGCGGGCGTCACCCTTGTGCTCCGACAAGAACAACCGCACCCCGCCCCGAGCGATCTCGACGAACGCGGGAAGTCCTGGTGCGAATCGGTGCTCCCACTGCTTGGTGAAGCACAGCCGCTCGTACCACGCGACCGCCGCAGCAGCGTCCTCGACGCGAAGAATGGGAATGACTTCCTCGTCCATGGCGCCATCGTCGCAGACCGTCCAGGGCGAACGTTGCCTGATGCGGCACTGGCTCGGCGCGGACGTGGCCGGGTACAGCCGCCGCTCCCGGCCCGGACCGGTCCGACGGGCCGTACCGCCGCGCTCCGGTGTTCCTCCGGAGGTGGCCACTCAGGCGCGCAGCGTCAGCGCGTAGTGCTCGCGCAGCGCCTCCAGGCCGCCGACCTCGATGCTGGCATCCTCCAGCAGTGAGGCCGTCGCCCCGACGGGCATGGATTCAGCGCCGGGGGACAAGCGTCCCTGAAGGCTTCGTCGGTGGCGCGCATGATCAGCATGTACTTCACGATGCTGTCTCCCCGGGTATCCGGGTTCCTGTCTCGGACCCTCTCACCCACAGGCCGAACGGGGCCTGCCGCGGATCGACACGGCCGCCGATCGACGGTGATCCCGCCACCTCCCACACAGCAGGAAAAGCCCCCTGTGAGGCCCTCCGGCTCGTCATGCCCCGCCAACCACGTCACCGGCCGGCAGGACGCCGGCTCGGGCATACCCTCCTCACGTGAGCGGCCACGAAAGCCCGGCGCACCTGGAGTGGTGGGCCAACCCCTCAAGCTGTCTGGTGCGCACCCCGGTCAGGATCACGACCGCACCCGACGGCGGAGCCTGGAACGCAACCATCCTGCCCGACCTCGGCCGCCGGGCCGGAGACGACCTCCGACTCCTCATCGACCTCATCGGTGCCGACCCGGTCTTCACGCTCCGCTTCGAGGACGGCAAGGTCGCCGAGGTGGTCGTGGAACGTCCCGAAGATCCAGAACGTCTGCGTCTGGAAAGCCCCGCGGGGACCCGGTGGGTGGCAGCTGTGACCAGCCCACCGCACGATCGGCCGGACAGGTTCTAGGCGGGGGTGGGTGTGGCCGGTGCGGGTTCCCAGACGAATCCGTCCGGGTCGGTGAAGGTCCCGGTGGTGCCGCCGAGCACGATCCGGTGTGATCCGCCGCCTTCCTCTGGCACGCCGAGGGTCTTGGCCAGGCCCCGGCGCTTGTACAGCGCCAGCTTGACGGAGCCGGGCCGGTCGGCGGCGAACTCGGTGTACTTGCCGCCGAAGCTCTTCGTCACGGACAGGCCCTGCCCGGTGTAGAACTGCCTGCTCGCCTTGACGTCCTCGGCTCCCAGCAGGAGCACGAGGTCGTCGATCTTCCTGGTGGCGGGGCCGGTGTTCTTCTTCGACGAGGTGGTGACCTGCCAGATCGTGCCGTCCGGGGCCTGCAGGATGCCGCCGTAGCCCCACAGGGACTTCGCCGCCGGCCGCAGCGGTGTGGCACCGGCGGTAAGGGCGGAGCCGATGAAGCCGTCGACATCGGCGGGCTGGGAGACGATGACCGACATCGAGAATCCGCGGAAGCCGGTGGTCGGCGCGTCACAGGCCCGCAGGCGCACCTGCGGGCCCAGCCCGAAGGCGGCGGTGTAGAAGCGCTCGGCGGCCGCGGGGTCACCCACCTCGAGGGTGACGGATACCAAAGACGTCATGACGATCACGCTAGCCGCAGCTCGCTCACCGGGGCTTCTCCAAACCTGCCCGATACCAGCACCGTCACCTACCACGTCAGCCCCACCGCGGTGACCGCCGCGCTCTTCGTAGCGCTCGATTACCAGGAACTGCCGTTGACCGAGCCGGCCGAGCCGGGTGCCGGGGGAGAGGCTGGCGTTCCAAGGCGGCGGTACGGCGAGGTCGCCCCCGGGTGTCTTGGTGGGGCTGTTCCCCGATGTTGCTGCTCGCCGGGGTCACCACACCGCTGCCTGCTCTGGGCCTCTACGCGGTGTCGGCCGCGGTGTGTGGGTGTCCGCAGCGGGTGTCGCGCGTAGCGCGTTGTACGTCGTTCTGGTGCCCCACGAGGATGCCGTCACGGTGGCGCTCGAGTACTCCACGGGCCTGTTCGAGTACGTGGCCGTCGAGGCATGGGCCGGGGGCATCTGGCTGTCGGGCGGGGTGGTGCAGGCTCCTCTGGTCCTTGCTGTCTGGTCTGCTGACGAATGCGGTCCGGAGCTTCGCCGGCCATGACTACCCTCGCGCCATGCTGGTGGGTGTTGATCTCCCCGGGCGCGGACTCGGTCCGTCTGGGCAGGGAGCGGGCGCCTTGAGCCGTTCGGCGCCGTGCGCGGCGCGCGGGAACCATACCCTCGCTCTCGCACCATGCCAGAATCCGGCCCGTATATGTCGTTTCCACAGCCAGGAGAACGCTAGTGTGGTGCCATGGCTGAGGACATCGACGGTGTGGAAGCCCTGCTGGCGGAGGCGAAGTTGGCGGCGGCTTTCGCCGATCCGGCGGAGCGTGTCCGGCTGCGGAAGGCGGCGGGTCTGTCGCTGGAGCAGGTGGCCAGGGCCGTGGGGGTGGGGCGTCAGACGGTGGCGAACTGGGAGAGCGGTGTCATGCCGTCCTCGCCGTCGAGGGGGAAGTACCTGCGGCTGTTGGAGGGTCTGGCTCAGATTCACCCCGCCCCGTCGACACCGGCCGCCGGCCGCCCCCACCCCGCCACGTCCGGCGTCACCGCGGCCCCTGCCGCTCCCGCCCCCGCAGGGCCCGTCCCTGGCTCGGGGCCTGCCGGTACCGCTCCCGCTCAGGCCCCCGTGCCGGAGTCGGAGGCCACCGCGCCCGCACGGTCTCCGGCCTCCGCCGGGTCCCGCCGCGCTCCTGCCCGGCTGTCCCCGCACTCCGCTGCGCCGGAGCGGTACACCGAGAGCCCGGTGGCGAAGGCGGCCCGCGCCGGGCATGCCCGCCAGCAGGCTCGCCGTCGTACCTCTTCCGCGGAGCAGGTGCGCGCCGAGCTGCGGGAGACCATCGCCGCCACGGTGGAGGCGGAGCTTCAGCGCGCGGGCGGAGACGCGGACGCCGCCACACAGGCGCTGATCAAGCGGGCGATTCCGGACGTGATGGGCCTGTTCGCCCGGACCCGGGCCGGGGCCCGGTATGAGTACACCGCCTATCCGGCGCTCCCGCCGGTGTTGCGCAAGCCGAGCAAGAAGGACCCGGATCTGATCTGGGAGGCCCGCCCGTCCTGGCGCCACCCCGGCTACCGCCGCACCCCCGACGGCGAGCTGACGGTCACCGCGCTGGATGTGAACGCCGCGTACCTGTCGGCGATGAAGACGCATCTGCCGATCGGCAGGCTGGAGCACTCCACCGGCGCCGCGCACGACCGCAAGCGCGCCGGGGTGCACCTGATCACCCCGCCCACCTGGGACCACCGAGATCTGCCCAGTCCGCTGGGGGACCGGGAAGAGACCGGGCCGCTGTGGGTGACCGAGCCGACCCTGCGGCTGCTGCTGCGGATCTCCGGCCCGGCCCACCGGCTGTGCGAACCACCTCAGATTCACGAGTCCTGGACGTCGTCCGCGACGGAGAATTTCCTCGACGCCCTGCGCCAGCTCCTGGCCGCCGCCCGCGAAGACGCCCTCCAGGTGGGGGACGACATCACGCTTACCTATGTGAAGGCGATGTACGCCAAGTTCGTCTCCACCTTGGGGGAGTCCCCTCACAATCGGGAGATCGTCCGCCCGGACTGGGCGCACCTGATCCGCTCCCAGGCCTTCGCCAACCTGTGGGGCCGCGCCTACAAGGCCTACCAGGCCGGCCTGGTCGTCGTCTGCGCCATCGGCACCGACGAGCTGCATCTGGCCGGCGGCGACTGGCACCACCTCTGGAGCGAGGGCCGGGGGCTGGGGGAGATGAAGGTCAAGACCGACCGCGACGGCGCACCCGCCCTCTACACCGTCACCGCCACGGGGGGTCGCTGATGGCCGGCCGCTGGATGCGCCTGGGTCTGTACGGCGCCGACGGCATCCCCGGCGCCGACGCCCTCGGGGCGGGCATTGAGCGCATGGTCACCGGCATCACCTCCCCACCCGACACCCAACGCGGCGTCGCCGCCCGCCTGCGCTACCTGACCACCTCCCCGGCCGGATACGCCGCCATGGACCGCGCCGGCCTCGCCGTCACCGCCCGCACTCTGTACGCCTGGCTGGCCGAAGAACGCCTCCCCACCCCCGCCAACCGCCGCAAACTCGACGACGCGTACTGGGACCTGCGCCGCCGCAACGTCGCCGCCGATCTCAAACGCCGCCTGAAGGCCGGCGGCGGCACCCGCATCGAGATCGACCCCGCCGACCAGACCCGCGTCCCCGCCCCCCACCGCCGGGACGTCCAGGTACGCCGCCTGACCGTGCGCCCCCGCATCTGGGAGGCGGCCGTGGACGCCTGGCTCGCCGACGACCACGAAACCCTGGACACCATCTGGGACGACCTCATCCACGACCTCGGCTCCGACTACGACGCCTACTCCTACGTCTCCTCCGTCGGCTGGAACGCCTGAACCCACCAGCACCACCGACGGGACCACCCGGAACCAACCCCGCCACCCCAAAGCCCGCGAGACATCACATACGAGAACCACAGCAGCCCCACGAGCCCGACGAGCACCCGGGAATCGTCCAGGCTTGCCGGTGACCTCGGCCAGGAGCCGGCAGTGGCAGCTGCTCGCCGTGTGACGTGCACGAAAAACGTAGAGCCTCACAAGCTAGCGGCACGCGGCCACCGACTGGACAGGCACGCCGATTCGCTTGATAGATGGGTTTGAACCCGCAGGCCCTGTAGGACGGCCTGTTGCATGGAGCAGCGCACCTCTCGTGCGGCGCAGACGCTTGGAATCGCAAGAAGTTCTGTCTACAAGGAGCAACATGCCGACCATCACCGGCGCAGGCAGCACAGCACCCGGCCAGAACTGGCAGACTTACAACGACGGCCCAGGCATTTACCTGGACGTCAACACTGTCAGCGCTGGCTTCAGTACAGCCCTGGGCACCCCCGTGTACACCATCTCCCTCGGCGGCAACGAGAGGATGTGGTACCTGGCTGGCTCGTCATCCGTCTACGCACCGACCGTGACGGGATTCCGGGTCTACCTGCGGAAACTTTCGTTGGAGGAGCCAGCGCTCACCGTCAGCGACGCGCAGCAGTGGAATCTCCACGTCAACTGGATCGGGGCACAAACCCTTTAGACCAAGACCGGGACCAGTAGCTGCGACTCCACCGTCGAGCGGAGCGTCTGGCTGACCATCCCTGCCTTCCGTCGGGGCATGCTCGGTCGGCTGCGTGGTTGGCCGGGGCTGCCGCGCCTGTGCCGCCCGTCAACGCGTCGACGAGCGCGTTACGCGTAGTGCGCTCGGGGTTGGTCGTGCCGTCGGAAGGACGCCGGCCACGATCAGGCGGGGGATTTCCGTCGTGCTCCGGGCGTGCCGGATGATCCAAATGCTGTCATCAATGTCGCGGTATCCGGCGGAGTGGTCACTGGCGTCGCCGACGAGGAGCAGGGCGAAGGGCGGCCCGGTAGCGGTGTAGTTAGCGGCCTGGGCGAGGTAGTCCCGTTCGACAGTCTCATGGGTCTTCCACCGCGTGGTGCGCCATTTGATTTCAGCGACGAAGCGGCTCGCGGGATCGGGCGTATAGATGACATCTGCACGCCCGCCTGCGACGTCCCACTTCTCCCGTGTCACGGTGCCTGGCGGGAATAGGGGACTGATGTGCTGGTGGAAGTCGTCCTGGAGGTGTTTCTCGTTCCATGCTGCGACGGTGCCATCCGCGTTCTTGCGCGCCGGCCCGAGGTAGGCGGTGCGCTCGCCATAGAGGTTGGCCTGGGCATCGAACCGGTCGTAAAGGAATCGCAGAAAGTGCTCCAGCAGGGGGGTGAAGTAGTGGCTGTCGCGCGGCTTCCAGGCCGGGCTGGTCTTCAGGATGTCGAGCAGGGTCTCCAGGTGGGCGTCCACACGGGCGTTGCCCGTAGGGCTGTAGCCCTTGGCGAGTTGGTAGGCGAGCTGCTCGAGCCGGTCGAGCTGGTGAGGGTCGAGGTCGTCGCGTAGGCCGGTGGCGTCAGAACGGAAGAGCGCGGCAAGTGCGGGACGACCCTCCAGGGCTTTTCCCGGCACCGCCTCCTGCCGTGCCGTTTCACCAGCCGGTTGCTGGCGTCGCCGGTGTACGGCGTCGCACAGCGTCTGGGCGTCGGGGTGGTCGGTGAACTGGGGGTCGTGGGCGAGTGCTTGCTCGAGCTGGTGCAGCAGGCCTTGGCTGCGAATGAACGGCGCTTCCACGGCCGGACTGATCAGTGCTGTGAGTCCCGGGGAGTCACTGGCGGGGGCGTGGATGCTGCGACTGGCGAGGTAGATCTGCAGGAGGTCGTTCAGGGCGTCGGGGGGGTTGTACCAGCTGGGCTGGTCCAGGTAAGCCTGGGCTGCGTTGAGGGTGGTGACGAGCTTCGACCAGGCGCTTTGGGTCAGGCTCCGGGCGCTGAGCCAGTCGAGCTGGTGCATGCGGCTGGTCCAGGCGGCGAGGTGCGCGGCTGTGGTGTCCAACTGGTCGGCTGCGTCGGTGAGCCGTTGCCGGGCGCTGTTGTCACCCGTCGGATTCTGTTCCAGGTCGGCGAAAGCGAGGACGGCTTCGATGGCGGCGGCGTGGGCGCGGGCATCCAGGCGTGCCTCGTGTGTGCGGTCGAGCTCGGCGAACCGCATCAGGGCCCGCCGCAGTCGTTCGTCGGCGGTGGTGCGGTCGGCGGCCTCCAGAGCGGTTCGCTCGTCGGCCATGGCAAGTTCGAAGCTCGCGTCGGCTCGGGTCGCCGGGTTCAGGTCGGGTTGATTCTCCAAGGTGTTGAGGACGTTGAGGAGGTGGTCGGTATCGGAGAAGTGGTCGCGGGCGATGCCGATCAGAATCGGCAGACGGTCCAGGGCGTCGGCAGGCTCCGTGCCGGTGATCTCGGTGAGCAGCGCGAGCAGACGGTGCGGGGAGCCTCCCGCTACCGCCAGGCGCAGTAGGCCGGCGATCGCGGGCTGGGCGAGGGCGGGGTCGCAGTCGCCAGCGAGCGCGTCCTCTGCGAGCGTGGCCAGATCTCGTACGATCCGGTTGCCTAGCCGGGCGGCGAGCTCTGGCCGGGTACACACGACGTCGAGCGCGTCGGCGAGGACCCACGCCGAGTGGGGTTGGCGCAGGCCCCGAGCCGCAGCCGTAAGCAGGGGCGCAGCCTGGTCGGCCGGGATGGTGTCGAGGCCGTGAGCCAGCGCGGTGAGAAGATAGGGCAGCTGAGGCCCGGCGGCCAGCGTGTCCGCCTCGGCCACGACGGCGTCTGCTCCACCGAAGTCCTCCAGGCGGGGTCCGGCGTCTAGTTCTTCATCGCTCGCCCGGCTGGCCCACTCCTGGAGAGCCTGGTCCACGCTCGGAGCCACTGTCCTCTCCTTTCTGTTGGGCGGCGCCGAAAGCGAGCAGCTTAGAACAGGTGTTCACTGTCGTGGGTGATGATGTGGTCCTTGGGTAGCAGGCCTTCGACCAGGTCCGGCTGGGCGGTAGTAAAGACGACCTGAAGTTCGGGCAGTTCGCGCGTCAAGGTCTGCAGTTCGCCGATCAGCCTACGGGCGGCGTCGGCCGTCATCTCCTCGGCGGCGATGGAGTCGATGAACAAGATCCCGGGGTGGGAGTCGATGTGCCGGGCGGCGCCGGCCCGCAGCAGGGCGATGACGGTGGCGACGCGCATGCGCAGGCGGTCGCCGCGGCTGAGCTTCTTGAAGGGGTGCTTGATGCCTTCTTTGACGGGGTTGACGTTTCCATTGCGCTTGAGCGCGACGGAGTTCAGGTGCTGCACGCCGAACTGGTCGGAGAGGCTGATGATCTCGGTGTCCATGGTCGGGAAGAGGTAGTCCGCGGACGCCTTCACGGTCGCCTCCACGAGCTGGTGCACCGTGCTGAGGACGTCTGGGGCGACGGAGGCTGTCGGCGTGGCCGGGGGCGCGGTGCCGGTCGCGGCCAGCCGTCCCTTCAGCTCTGCAGCCATCAGCTCAAGTTCACGAAGCCGCACATGGGCGGGGGAAGCGGCGAGGGCGCTGCTCACGGCCTCGGTGGCCTGCTGGTGCGCGGTGACAGCGGCGTCCGCGGCGGCCTGTACGGCAATGTGGTGGGCTGCCGCGGCGGACTCGGCTTCCTTTGCGGCGGCGATGTCGGTGGTGAGCTGCTCGAGTACGGCTTCGGCGATGTCCTCGGCGACCTCGGGCAGGGGGCGTGTGCACACCGCGCAGGTGGCCCGGTCCCGTTCTGCTGCCCGGCGCTCGTCACTGACCGGCTCTTCGCAGCGCGGGCAGCAACTGGGATTGAGACGTCCAAGCACCCGGCGGGCCTGCCATGTCTCCTCAGCGTCGAGCTGGGCCTGTTCGGCGCTCACACGTGCAGCAGTAGCATCGGCCAGGCTCTGCGCGGCATCGTTCAGGCTCAAGCGGAGTCGATGCAGTTCTTGTGCTGCTTGGTCCGCCCGCTGCAGCAGCGGGGCGATGTCGGCCTCGGGAGCACCGCGCAGCTCCTGGATCTCCTGCTGCAGCAGCTCCAGCTGGACCTGCCACTCGGCACGCTCGGTCGACCGCGCGTGCAGATCTCCTTCTGCCCGGCGTTGCGCCTGTCGCGTGGCTTTTGCCCGGCCCTTCACCGCGACGGACAATTGGGCGTGGGCAGTGCTGTAGGGGATGTCGACGAACAGTTCCAGCAGCTTGGCCGGCAGGCCGGGCGCACTCACGTCGCCCAGGAGCAGTTCGTCACCGCCGGCGTTGAGGTAGCACGCTCCGAAGTAGGCGGGCCATCCGTGAACCTGGGGCGCTCCCTCTCCGTCAGCGCCTCCGGTGGCGCTCCACAGACTGGTCCGCTCCATCCGTAGGGCATCCAGGAAGAAGGAGCCGATCACGCGCTCGACATCGTCGGTCCCGGAGCCCTCGGCGACAAGGCGCAAGGGGTTGTCATCTGCGGCCGCCAACAGGGCCTGGACGGTATCGGCGGTCAAGATGTCGACGCTGATCGGGGGAAGCAGACCGGGGATCTGTTCAAGAGTGATCCGAGTGGGTTTGCCAGCCACCACGAGGTCCAGACGCAGCGTGCGCACCCAGGATTGGACGCCCGGTGGCAGATCGCGCGGTGCGCCGCGCAGCGGCCAGACCAAAAACTCCAGCAAGCTGGTCTTCCCAGCGCTGTTCGACGGGTGCACGATGGCCCAGACTCCCGGCTCGAAGGGCCAGTCGATGGTGAACGGCTCGCCGTTGTACTTGGTCCCGTCGACTCGCAGGCGCAAAATGCGCAGACGCCGGTCCGCGGGTGCTGGCGTCGACAGGGCGATGTTGGCCTCGGCAAGGGACCGCTCGACCTGGTGCTTGGCGACGTCCAGTCGGGCGGCGGCTTGGGTCAGGAGATCGTCGGCGGTGGGCACAACCGGTGGCGTAGCCACAGGGTCTGGCCTAGTCACGACGCCTCCTGTCCGTCGGCTGGTGTAATGGCCTGCGGGGGTGCGGCGATGGCCCGCAGCGCCCGCAGCCTGGCCCGCGCCTGATCAGTGATCGGGGTGATGTATGAACCGATGGGGGTGTCGGCGTAGTCCCGCAACAAGTACTGGCGTTTCTTCAGCTGTGACCCTCCCAGCCCGTCAACCAACGCCACCACCTGCTTGGTCCGCTCCACGTACCAGGCCAGCGCTGGGGCCTCTACGACGATGTTCACGGCAAGCGTGCGGCCCGCTTGCAACAGGTAGTAGCGGTGCTCGGCGACCTTCCGTTCCCGCAATACCTGCGTCTTTTTCAGCAAGCCCCGTTCGACCAGTACCGCGAGAGCGTCGTCGAGTTCCTCGAAGGCGCCGAAGCGGTGCCGCAGCATCGGGAACCGACGCAGGTCTGGCTCCTCGGAGGAGAGGATGTCCTCGGCCAGATCAAGCAGTGCCGGCTCATCCGGAGCCTTCTCGTACTCCATCATCAGCTCATAGGCCAGGTAGTCGGGATAGCGCACCCAGAAATCGAGCTTTTGCAGCCGCACCTGCGCGCGGACCACACCCACGCACCCGGTCGGCACCTCACCGTCCACACCGGGTCGCGGTTCATGAGCCGCCGCATTGATCAGCAAGAGCATGCGCACCGCGTCCTGCCACCGGCTCGCCCGCCGGATTCGCGATCCGCTTGTCATTCATCCCCCTCAGGCCCGTTGCCCCCTTGACCGCCCGGCGGCCCGCACATGCGAAGCACGCGCCCTCATGGCCCACTGGAGAGAGCTGGCAACGACCTTCTCTTAGCTTCGTAACCTTCTGCACACGCAGCGTAAAGCAGGCACGATCATTTCGTCGACAGTGCGGACAACGTGGATCATCTCAACGGAGGCAGCTCTCGCCATTGCGGCGAGACAGTACGAGACCCCGGGCATCCGCGGCCCGGGGTCTTTCTGTGCTCTGAGATGTCCGACCGGTTCGACGACCCGCCGACGGGAGCGTCATGCCCACTCCACGCCGAGCTCCCGCAACGCGTCCAGTTGTTCCTGGTCGAGCTTGTCGCGCCTGGACTTGGTGTTGGAGACCCATACGCCCAGTTTCACGGGCACCGGCTCCGTCTCGTCGTCGACGGCGATCTCCTCGGCGTGGCCGCGCGGCACCGGCCTCTCGCCTTTCCGCTCCACCCACTGCGTGAGGGCCGTCAGACCCTGCTGGAACGCGTGCTGCGCCTTGCTCGGAACCCCTTTTCGTCGCACGCCTGGTGCTGGGGCGGGAGACGGCGCCTCCAGCGGCTTGACGCCCGGCGTGGACAGCTGTTCCTGCTGTTCGGGCAGGAGCCGCGCCCACGTGGCCGGCTGCTTCTGCTGCCGGAGCCACTTGCCCATGTCATCGCCATCCATTAGCACGCCGGGCGGGATCTCGGGCAGGCCGCCGTCGGCTTCGACCAGGTTGGCGAGGGCGCGGTAGCGCCGCTGCCAGTCCAGCGGCCATTCGCAGTTCCAGTCCGGGTCGATCGCGGTGAGCTGCGCCGCGCGCTGCTCCGCCCGCTTCGAGTCCTTGCCCAGGCCGTCCTTCCAGCGGAGGTTGGCCATGTGCTGCCCGACAGACACCATTGCCTCGCCCTCGTCCCAGACGGTGTCCTGCGCGGGGCGAGGTGCCCGTGGGCGCGCCGGTAGGACCTGAGCGCGGCGAGTTTGGTTTCCCAGGTTTCTTCGCCGGGCTCCCAGACCATGCCGGTCTCGGGCGGGTCGAGGAGCTCTTTGTGGTGGGGGTCGGGTTCGTCGGTGTGCAGGGTTTTGCGTTGCTGGTGGATCCACCGCCCGAGTGGGGAGTCCTTGGTGACGCCGACCTTGGTCTCGGTGTCGTACGGGACGGCGTACAGGCCGGTGATCTCGTTCTTCCTGCGCCAGCGCAGCAGGGCCTGGTAGCCCTCCGGCCAGGCCAGGGATTCGGGCCGGTGGACCCGGTTGCGCAGGAACGCGGCGATGGTTGCGGCGTGGTGCGGGCTGGGGATGTGCAGCAGCGCGGACTCGGCAGCAGTGTCTGCGCCGTCGTCGTGCTCCTGGTCCTTGCCGTCGCTCTGGCCGCCGGCCGTGACGATCCGCCCGTCTTCGTCGCGTCTTACGTGGACTGTGCGCTTGCCGCTGGTGAGGGCGCGGGAGGCGAGCTGCTCGACCAGGCGCTCATCGTGGCTGCGCAGGCTCTTTATCTATTGCTGGTGAAGCGGTGGGTACGTTTGGCGTGGTTCAGGGGCGGCCGTCATGAAGGTGCGGGGGAGCGATTACCGGAAGACCTGTTCGATACCGAAGACGAGTTTGTGGGCTTGCGGCCATCCGGCGTCGATGAAGGCGTCGCAGATCTGTCGTAGGGCGGTGAGGTTGTCCGGGTCGCGGAGGAGGCTGCGGTGGTCGGCGAGGATGCGTTCCACGAAGGTGACGCAGGTTCCCACGCCGAGGGTGTCTGCGGTGTAGCCGCTTTGGGCCCCGACCTGGGTGACGATGTCGCGGACGGTCAGGAGCGTCTGCTGTGGGCGCTGATCGATCATGCGTTCAGACATCTCGGCGAGGTGGTGGGCGATGCCCGCGACTGGGGTCGCTGATAGGAGCTTGATCAGTGGCTCGGCTTCGTCGACGAGTCTGACCTCCGGTTTGGTCGGGGGCGTGCTGTTGGGGCCGCCGCCGCTGGCGAAGTAGATCTGTGACGCGACGTTGTCAAGGAGCCTGACAGTGTTCTTGAGTTGCTCCCGCTCAGCGTCGGTAAAGGCCTGTTGCTGAGCCAGAGCGTGGCGGGTTCTGTCGAGGGCTGGTTCGGTGAGTTGCTGCATGAGTGTGAGGGCACGTTGCCGGACAGTGTCGTTGTCGTGGGTGAGGGCTCCGGAGTCGCGCAGTTGGTGGAGACAGTCGGCCCAGGTGCCGTCGTCTAGCCAGCTGGTGATCATGCTGGTGAGGGCCGTGCCTGCTTCGGGCATCGCCTGGTGGACCCATAGGAGTCCGGCGGCGGTGGCGCACGCGGAGGCGGCGGTCTCGCGGCCGGGGTGCGGGGTTGCACGTTCCATGACGGTGGTCAGGACGGAAGCGCCGCGTTGACGGTCACTCATGCGGAAGCAGGCCGTGGTGACTGCGGCGGCGAGTACAGCGTCGTCGCCGTCCTGCGCGGCGAGGCGCTCGAGAATCTCCCACGCTGTATCCGTGTCGCTGACCGCTACGAGCGGGGTGAGGCGGGCCACTGTGTGCCTGATGGCTCCAACGGGGTCTTCTGCCAGTGCGAGCAGCGCTTGTGCGACTTCCGGGCCGTACTGCGCTGGGATGTGCGCGAGTTGGCCGAGGCCGCGAGCTGCATCGGCTCGGGGGCCCTGGGGGAGGAGCAGGTCGAAGTTGGCGTTCTCCGGGGTGGGCTTCGGCCGAGGGCTCTTTGCCGATGCAAGAAGGATGGAGCGTGCGTGGGTCCAGATCGCTGGCGGCGTTTCTGTACTGCGGGTCCAGATCTCCGCAGCCCGGGCAAGAGCGTCCTCCGCCTGCGCACGGATGAGGGAAGACTGCGTCTGCTGCAGGGCTGCTTCCAGCCTGGTAGCAGTACGTTCGGCGGATGCTGTGTCTTCCGGTGTGGCGATGCCGTTGAGGTAGGTGCTCGCGAAGCTGCTTAGGATCGCGATGAGCTTGCCCAGCTCGGCATCCGCAGGGTCCTCCTCCCCGGTTTCGGTTGGCTCCGCAGCAGGCCAGGGCAGGCGCTCAGCGGCGGCATCGGTGTCTCGTGCATTCTTGTCCGTCATCAGTGATGGATCGGTGACGTGTTCCACGGAGAGCGCGTCGACGAGCAGCTGGTACCGGCGGGTCTGCGCCTGGCTCCCCTCCTGGGAGGTGTCTGGCCTGAGCGGGATGATCGCTGCTTCCAGGCGGGCAGCTTCGGCAGGCGCAAGTGTGGGATGCAGCGCGCCGATCAGCTCGCAGACGGGCCCGAGCAGATCCGGGATGAGCAACTGCGTCACGACGTCGGCCGGCTCGCGGACCAGGGAGGCTGCCAGTGCCGGGTTGGCGGCCGCCGCACGCAGGGTGCGTCGCCATACGACACCCGTCTGGGGAGCCGAGGCGAGCGCCTCGCACACCGCCTGCGCCTCAGTGGCGGTGGCAGTGGCGGCGAAGTCCTGATACGCGTCGAGGAGGGCCGACGGGTCATTGCGCGTGTAGCTGGAGCCGAAGTCCCACGTGCGTGAGTCGTCCTTGATGACCACGAACGTGCGGCCCCCCAGGACAGCCGAATGCTCGGGTAGATCTTGGCCAGTGCTGGTGAGGTGGGTAAGGATCGCCAGAGCACGTGGGAGATCCGAGCGCAGGACGGTAGGGAAGCGGTCGGTCAGGGGGTACTTGGCCGCGTCGAAGTCCTGCCGGCGATTGGACACGAGAGTCAGCACGGAGCCGCTGCCCATCTGGGTGTCGGCCGAGGACGTCTCGGTGTGGCCCAGCACGGCCAGGTAGAGGTCTTCTATGAGGCCAGGCAGGAGATCCAGCACCTCGGAAACCTTGCTGGTCAGGGAGAGGAGGTCGTTGTAGCCGCGCTCTTCGAGCTGAGGCGACTCCACAGCGCGCCTGAGCAGCGTCTCGGTCGCGGTCAGGTCACTCGCTGCAGTCTGGATCACCGCTGTGATGGCCAGCCGGGAAGCAGAGGCTGGAGGCTGGGTCCACAGATATTCCAGCAGGCGCCGCGCTGCCAGTCCGCAGAGTCGCAGCTGCTGTTCGTTCAGCACCGCCCGATGGGATGCCAGGTCGGTCACCAGAACACCCAGCGCCGGGAGGGATCGGGCAGGTGTCCGGGAGAGGCGTTCAGCAACTTCGGCCCAGACACCTGGATGCTGGAGGCTGTCTTCCTTCAGCTTGAGGGAGACGGCGATAGCGATCGCTGCGAGTACTCGCTTCGCTCCTTCCTCGGCGCGTGGAGCCGGTGAGAGCAGCGGTTCCAGGTCTGCTGCCTGATCGCAGTCGTCCGTGACGACGTCTGCGAGTGCGGTGGCTGCCATCCCGGGTGCGGGCAGTGTCATCAGGGCCAGAGCGAGTGAGCAGAACATGCCGGGGTCTCGCGCCCAGGCCGTCCGGAGGTACATGTCGATGCTGGGTCGGGCGAAGAGCAAGAGGTCGGGATCGGCGTCCAGCCGCTCCTGCAGCCCGTCGAGGGGCTGGGTGAGGTAGGTGACGGCCACGGCGTAGTCGAACAGCACGTGGTGCGCGAATTGCAGGGGACCGTTGGCCGTCGGACCCATGATCGTCGGAGCTTGCGTGAGGACCGAGCTGGAAAGGAGGGCCCGCAGGACGTCTGACGCTGCGGTGTCGCCCTCCAAGATCTTCTGGGCGGGGACGGCCAGTCGTCTCTCCTGTACCGCGGCTGCACACAAGCGGCCGAGGAGGGCCGTTTTCGCGATGCCCTCGGTTCCCCGGGTGACGCGCGCCTCCCAGTAGCGCTCCAGCAGGTCCAATCTGCTGTCGACTGTGCGTAGCTGTGTTGCTGCTGCGCCATCCAGCAGGAGTTCGGCAGCCAGGCGCAGGTTGAACGGATTGCGCATCAGCCGTCGCTGTTGGTCGAAAGCCTGGCTGAGAAGGTCACGCAAGGCGGGGAAGAGGTCGGTGACCTGGGCGACCTCTTCGTCCGTCAGATCACCCACCTGTACCGACCCGTCTGGAAAGAGGGCGCGCAGCTGGGGGGAGTGTTGTAGGTCCCAGGTGCGGATGGAGGCGACCACCTGCCAGTTCGGCAGCCGGCGGTTGACATCCGCGATGATTGACCGCCACAGCTCGGTGGAGGCATCGACGCGTGCGGCATCCAGGGCGTCGAT
The DNA here is from genome assembly GCF_002794255.1 of Streptomyces carminius. Lineage (GTDB taxonomy): Bacteria > Actinomycetota > Actinomycetes > Streptomycetales > Streptomycetaceae > Streptomyces > Streptomyces carminius. The sequence goes on along the minus strand of NZ_PGGW01000007.1, from coordinate 45,018 downwards.
AGCCAGGAGACCGGTGCTGCCGGGCTGCCACTGCTCAAGAACGTCGACGAGCGGGTGCTGCAGGTCGAGTTCCGCTTGGAGCATGCCAGGACTCCGGGCATCCACGCCGGCTACGGACAAGAAAAGTACGGGCCGACCCGCTGCAATGGCCCCCCGGGCCAACTCGTGCATCACCACGGTCTTTCCCGCACCCGGCTCGCCAGCCACGAGGACCGAGTCCTCCTGGGACGTCGCTCCGATGCCTGTGACCGTGCGTGCAATGGCCACAGGCCCCTGTGGCGTGGGGACGGTGGTGAGGCCATGGCCCAGCTGATCGAGGGTGTCCTGCGTGGTCCTGACCAGGCAGTGAACATCCGAGGTGAAGTCTCGGATGGTGGCCAGCGCGATGCCAGCTGATGACAGCGCCTGCTGCAGCTGCCTCATATCGGCACCGGAATGATTGATGGCCAGCTGCGCACAGGCACTGAGCAGCACGTGCCACGCCGCGTCCGCTTGGCCGGGATCAGTGATCACGGACGCGCGCAGCGTCCGGAGGGCCTCCCGTTCCTCCAAACCGCCCTGCTCGACGTCCAGGACCCATACGTGGCAGCAGGCGAGGAACGTCCTCAGCTCTGCAGCTGAGGGCATGCCGCCGCGCTGCTTCGCCCACTCCCGCATCGCGTGAGCGATGAACTTGTTGTAGGCATCAGTCTGGTCACCGTTGAAGACAAGCGACGCCACGCCTTGCTCGGCAGGAGCGTCACGGAGACGATCAAGAACTTCCGCGAGGTCCTTCCTCACCGGCTTTGAGGCATCACGTGAGGTGACGAGTACCAGCCGGTCTTGCTCATGGCCCGGCATGAGGTGCTGCTGAACGAACTGCGTGACGGTCTTGCCGAGTTCACTGTCCCGCGCCTGAGACAGCGTGATTGATCGCTTAGCTTGGATGGCTAGTGTCCGGCCATCGGAGGTGTGCACTCGGCAGTCGTCGACGGGTTCGCCGGTTTCGCAGGCAATCCGTTCCACAGTTCCGGTCCACAGCCCCTGGACGCCGGGGGAGGCGGAGGCCGCTACAGCGGCGACAGCCAGCCAGGCGGCCACGCGGTGCTGGTAGTCGAAGCCACCTGCCCCGGCGCTGCCCCCGGCGTCTGCCCGTGCTGCCTCACTCACCGCGGCTCTCCTCGCTCACGCCTACCTGCAGGCTCAGACACATCCATTATCTCGGGGGAGTGTCACGGATGAGGGATGTTTGTTCTGGTTGTCGCCTGCGGGGATGGTGCTGATCGGAGTGCGGTACGCGCCGCTGGGCGTGGTGGTTGTGTTTGTTACGTGGATGCCGACTTTGTGGCGGAGCGTGCTGTTTCTCCCGTGACCGGTGTGGTGCGGTGGGTGGTGGTCGACGCCGGTTCGTTTGATCTGCAGACCGAGGCGGTGGCGTTCCTGGCGTCGTTGCGGGCGCGGGGGTGTTCGCCGAACACCGAGCGCGCGTATGCGGGGCGGGTCGCCCTGTACTTGAGTTACTGCCGGGTGCGGCGGCTGGACTGGCGGATCCCCGGCTTCCTGGATCTGGCCGGGCTGCAGCGGTGGCTGGTCGAGACCCCTGTCCAGCACCGGGTCGGCCAGGCGCGGCCGGGTCCGGCCCGTTACCGCTCCCGGGGAACGGCGAACGCGATCATGACGGTAGTGGGGGAGTTCCTGCGGTTCGGCGCTGCGCACGGCTGGGTGCCGGCCGACACGGCTGGGCTGCTGTCGCAGCCGAAGTTGCTGCGTTTCACCCCGCCCGGCTTCGATACCGGCGAGTCGGGCCGGCGGCGCCCGGTCGAGGTAGGCGTGTTCCGCTTCAAGGTCACCGAGCCGGGCTATGAGGACCTCAGCGGTGAGCAGATCCGCCGGATGATCGATGCGGCTCCGAGTGCCCGGGACCGTTTCCTGATCGCGCTGCTGGCGTGTACGGGGCTGCGGATCGGCGAGGCGCTCGGGCTGCACCGCGGCGACATGCACCTGCTGGCCTCCTCCCGCGCTGTGGGCTGCGGCATCGAGGGCCCGCACGTGCATGTCCGCCGCCGCACCGACAACCCCAACCATGCTCTGGCGAAGTCCCGGCATCACCGCTTCGTGCCGGTCACCGCCGACCTCGTGGCCCTCTACACCGACTACCAGTACGAACGCGACGATGTGTCCGAGGCTGCGGAGTCGGAGATGGTCTTCGTGAACCTGTTCCGCCAGCCGCTGGGCCGGGCGATGTCGTACCCGAATGCCAAGGAGATGTTCGACCGCCTGGCCCGCACCGTCGATCATGCGTGCCGTCCGCACATGCTGCGTCACTCGGCGGCGACCCGCTGGCTGCGCGACGGCGTCGACCGCGACGTGGTCCAGCGGCTCCTTGGTCATGCTTCCCCGTTGTCGATGGAGCGCTACCGGCACGTCGACGACGTCGAAGCACGGGCAGCGGTTGAACGCGTCGGCTCCCTGAGGGAGTACCGATGAGCATCGTGCCCGCTCTCTCGCGGCTGCCCGCACCGCGCACCGAAAACGCGGAGGAACTCGGCAACGGGGGGATGGGCTGCATGGCTGCGAGGCCATCTGGATCCCGTCTGGCGGACGAGTGAATGGCGACAGGACTGCTGGCTGTTCACCGGCAGCGTCCACGAGCCGCGCAGCTCGGTTGCGCTGTGCCGTACGGAGGCGTGCGACACCGTGGTCTCACCGGCCAACATCTTCTGCCCTTTCTGCAAGGAGGAGCAGAAACGGTCACCGTTGCCCGACGCGGAGTTCGCGCGGGCCTTCGTACCGGTGCGCAATCGGGTCCCTTTCGGCGGTGTTCCGGAGCAGTGCCGCTTCACGAAGGACGGGCAGCGTTGTGTCCGGCCCCGCCACTGCAAAGAACTGTGCGCCACGCACTACACGAAGTGGAAAACCCACACCACCCGCAACGCCGCTGGCCGGTGGGAGGACACCGCCGTCCCCTACACGGATGTTCCCGTCTGCCCGGCTCCCGCCTGCCCGCTGCCGGGCCTGTACGGCCGGGGCCTGTGCCGTCACCACGCGCAGCGCTTCCGCGAGCACCGCCGTACCCACCCAGACGCGGACGTGGCGCCGTGGGCGGCTCAGCAGCCCCCATACCTAGCCTCGCACCAGTTCAGCCTTCTACCGCTGCCCGAGCTGCTGCGCTGGGAGGTCCTCTACGGCCTGCAGCAGGTGGACCCGTGGCTGCGGATCTTCGAGCCTCCGCAGGTCCGCCGCATGGTCCGGGACCTGGCTAAGACCGGCACGCTCATCGGCGACATCACGGACCAGCAGATGTGCCCTCGCTCCACTGTCGCGGTCTTGCGGATGCTCGGCCGCGTGCGTACGGCGGTCCAGGCGGGGCACGCGCAGTACACCGGCACCGCGCCGGCGCAGGACGACGTCCTGGACCTGCGGGCGCTCGGTCAGCGCTCCCGCACCCCGGCCGGCATCCGCCACCCCAAGACCGTTGACCTGCGCACCATCCGGCAGCCGTGGCTGCGCGGCCTGCTGCGCACCTGGACCGTCCAGCAGCGCCCTGACGCGGACGCGTTCGGCCGGACCCTGCGCGGCGTCGAGCTTGCCTCCCGGGCTCTCGCTTCACGGCCCGGAACCGACGACCCTGCCGGCTTGCGCTACGACGACGTCACCGCTGTGGTCGAAGCGTTCCGCACCGCACTGAAGCTGGACGGCGAACCGGCCGGGTGGAACTACCGCATGTCCATCGCCAGCCACTTCTTCGCCTTGATCGACTACGGCCGACGCTCAGGCACCGCTGGCACCCTCTCGGCCGCCTTCGTCCGTGACCCCGCCCTTCACCGCATCCCCGAACAGGAAACCAACGAGGACGAGATCGGCAAGGCGATCCCCGAACCGGTGATCCGTCAGCTCGATGCCCACCTCGACCTCCTCGGCCTGGGGCGGGCCCGCGGCCAGCGCTCCCTCGCCGCCGACGACCTACAGTTGATGTACCGCACGCTGTACATCCTGCTCAAAGACACCGGACGCCGGCCCCTGGAAGTCTGCTCTCTGCCCCGCGACTGCCTGGAAACCCGCAACGACCAGATCTCTCTGGTCTGGAACAACCACAAGGCCCGCCGCCACCGCAGGCGTCTGCCCATCACCACGCCCACCGCCCACGCCATCCGCACCTGGCAAGAACGCCGAGAGCAGCTCCACCCCAGCCTTCCGCCTGCGGGCGCCGACTACCTCTTCCCAGCCCTCACCCACCTCTCAACCCGCCCCTACCTGCACACCAGCTACCTCAGCGAGACCCTGCGCCACTGGGTCGACTCCATCCCCCACCTGCACGCAGAAGGCACAGACGCACAGGGCAATACGCTGCCCTTCGACCGCACCCTCATCTACGCGTACGCCTTCCGCCACTCCTACGCCCAACGCCACGCCGACGCAGGGACCCCGCTCGACGTCCTGCGCGAATTGATGGATCACAAGTCGGTCAGCACCACCCAGCGCTACTACACCGTCTCCCTGAAACGAAAACGCGACGCCGTCACGAAGCTCGCCGCCCACGTCGTCGACAACCACGGCTGCCCCAGGCCCAGCTCCGAGGCCGCCTACGAACTGCGCTCCGTCGCCGTCCCCTACGGCGGATGCACCGAACCCAGCAACGTCAAAGCCGCAGGCGGCTCCTGCCCCATCCGCTTCCAGTGCGCCGGCTGCGGCTTCTACCGCCCCGATCCTTCCTACCTCCCGGCGATCGAACAGCACATCAACGAACTACGCGCCGACCGCGAAACAGCCCAGGCCATGGACGCCGCCGAGTTCGTCATCAGCGCCTTCACCGCCCAGATCACCGCTTTCGAGCAGGTCACCGACCGCATGCGCCGCCGCCTCGCCGCACTGCCCGCCACAGAACGCCAGGAGATCGAGGAGGCCAGCACCATCCTGCGCAAAGCCCGCGCTGGCAACACCCACGCCCTCCTGCCGCTCACCGTCGTCTCCAGGACCGACCCGGCATGAACCCCAACGGCAACCCGCACACCCTCGCCCAGGCCCGCCGCCGCGCCAGCCTCGACAAACGCCAGCGAGCCCTGACCGCACTCACCACCCTGGAACAGCAGGGCAAGAAAATCACCCACGCCGCGGTCGCCCGCACTGCCGGCGTCTCCACCTGGCTCACCTACACCGAAGGCATCCGCGAGCACATCGAAGCCGCACAACAACGCCAGCACACCACCACCCCCTACGCCCGTACCCGCAGCACCACCGCCACGTTGCGCACAGAACTCGAGCTCGCCAGACAAGAAATCCGGACTCTGAAAGAAGACAGAGACCGGATGCGGCAGGCCATTCAACACCAGCTCGGACAGCAACTCGACACCCTCGACACCAGGTACCTGACCGAACGCATCGACGAACTGACCCGGAACAACCAACGGCTCGAAGACAGCCTCCAACAGGCCACCGACGACAACCACCGGCTCCACGCCCGCGTGGGCACCCTAGAAACAGACCTGGCGGCAGCGCGTACCAGCCTTCGACGGATGATCCGAGAGGAGAACACGAACCGCTGAGGACGCCAGGCGCGCCCTCAGGACACGCCACGCTTCAGCAACCCGACAGACCTGCTGCTACGCCCACTCGACTCCGAGTTCGGCGAGGGCGGCGCGCTGGCCGTGGGTGAGTTTGTGGCGGCGGGTCTTGGTGTTGGAAACCCACACACCCTGTTTCACGACCACCGGCTCGGCCTCGCCGTCGACTGCGATTTCTTCGCTGTGGCCGCGTGGTACCGGCCGGTCGCCTTCCCGTTCGATCCACTGGGCGAGGGCGGTGACGCCGCGTTGGAAGGCTGATCCTTTCCCTCCGCCCTTGGCCGTCGGGGCCGAGGCGGGCCGCTCGGCAAGCGTTACGCCCAGCCTCGCCAGCCGCTGCTGCTGTTCTTCGGTGAGTTCCGCCCAGCTGCGGCGTTGTCGCTGGAGCCATTTGCCGAGGTCGTCTCCTTCGTAGAGGACGCCGGGGGCGATGTCGGGGAGTCGGCCGTGGGGTTCGTCGGCGGCGAGGTCGGTGAGGACGCGGTAGTGGCGTTGCCAGTCCAGTGGCCAGGGGCAGTTCCAGTCGGGGTCGATCTGGGCGAGCTGTGCGGCCCGCGTTGCGGCGCGTTCGGGGTTCTTGCCGAGGCCGTCCTTGCGGCGGAGGTTGGCCATGTGCTTCCCGACCGGGACCAGTTCACTGTGGGCGTCGCCCCATACGGCGTCGCGTCTGGGGGCGAGGTGCCCGTGGGCGCGCCGGTAGGAGCGCAGCACGGCGAGTTTGTTCTCCCAGGCTTCGTCGCCGGGTTCCCACACCATCCCGGCCTCGTCGAGCAGCATCTTGCGGTGGGGATCGAGTTCGCCCGCGCGGTACACGCGCCGCTGCTGGTGGACCCACCGCCCCAGCGGGAACGCCTTGGTGGCGCCGACTGCGGTCTCGGTGTCGTACGGGACTGCGTACAGCCCGGTGATCTCGTTCTGCTGGCGCCAGCGCAGCAGGGCCTGATAACCCTCCAGCCACACCAACGACTCGGGCCGGTACACCCGGGTGCGCAAGAACGCCGCGATCGTCGCCGCGTCCCTTGGGGTGGAGAAGTGCAGCAGCGCTGACTCCACCGCGCCCTCGGCCTCGTCCGGCCCGCCTTCTCCTCCGGCCGCGGTGCCGATGATCCGCCCGGCCTCATCCCGCTTCACGTGCACCTGCCGCCGCCCGCTGCTCAGCGCCCGGCTGGCGAGCTGCTCGACGAGGCGTTCCGAGTGTGAGCGCAGGCCTTGGAGGACGGCTACGAGGGGTGCGAACGAGGCGGAGGCGACCATGTCGGTCGGGTCCTCGCCGGGCTGGAGGAAGACGGGGACGATGATCCTGGCGGTCTTGGCCGTGCCGTCGGGGTTGGGCCGCAGGGCGCGGCCGATGTTCTGGACGATCTCGACTTGGGAGCCGCGGGTGTCGGCGAAGCACACCGCCTCAACGCCCCGCTCGCCGACGATGTCGACGCCCTCGCCGAGCACCCGGACGGAGGCGAGGAAGGCGCGGTGTACGCGGCGGTTGTCTGCGTCGACGCCGTTGGCGAACTGCCGTAGAGCTTCCCGTCGCTTAGCGACGAGGTGGTCGCCGCACAGCCATGCCGACCACACCCGATCCGGGGGTACGTGACGGCCGGCCTCCAGCTCGTAGAACTCAGCGTCGATCGACGACTTCGGCAGGGCCTCCGCGTCGGCCAGAGCCTCGTCAGAGACTTCGGCCGCGTACAGCTCGGCGGCCGTCTGCGGCATCTTCTCCGCGAACGCCATCGCCTCCTCCACCCGCTGGTGGAAGGTCATGACCGTGCGCAGGTTCCGCGCGGCGGCGTGCTCCAGGAGCGCAGTCTGCAGCAGCGCCAGCCGCCGGCCCCGCTGCGCCTCCTCTGATACTTCCTGGACGGGGGAGGGGTCGTGAATCTCCAGCACGTCGATCTCGAACCGGGCGAGGATGCCGCGTTCGATCGCCTCGGACAGTTCGAGCTCGTAGATCCACTCGCCATACAGGCCGCCCGGGTCGGACGCCATGGTGGCGATCTCCAGCTCCTGGCCGTCCCTGCCCCTTTGCGGCCGGGGCGAGGCGAGGATGCGGGGGGTGGCGGTGAGGTAGAGCCGGAAGTCAGCGGGGATGCGGGTGTTGTCGTGGATCGCCGCCCACGGCCGCCCAAGATCACCAGTGGTTGAGTGGGCTTCGTCGACGACGGCGAGTTCGAAGCCGGCCATTGTCTGGCCGTACAGCCGCTCTCCGCCTGCCAGAGCAGCCTCCAGCGGCCCGCGGACCTTCCGCTGACCCAACAGGTCCTCCGGGTCGTCGCGATCCACCAGGGAGGCGTACGTGGCGAACACGACCACCGGCCCCTTCCCCGCCCACAGCGCCAACTGGATCGCATTCGTGGTGGTCCGTACGCCCAGCTGCTCCAGGACGTCGTCCTTCTCCAGCGAACACACCGCGACCATCGGCCCCGTGTGGCCGACCCTCCGCCACGCCTGCGCGGTCTGCACGAGCAGGTCGAGGGTGGGGACCATGACGAGGATTCGCCCGCCTCTGAAGCGCTCCAGCGCCGCCCACGCGGCCGTGATCGTCTTCCCGGAGCCGGTCGCGGAGACCACCGTCGCACGGAGCCCTTGAGAGGGAGCAGACGCGCGTACAGGGAATCCCGCCCACGTGCGGAGCTGCGAGACGGCCTCCGCCTGGTGTTCCCGCAGACTGATCATCGCTCGTCTCCCGCCTGGCCGACGGGCTCTGGACCGTCCTGCATCGTCGGGCTGTCGGTTGGCGGCTGCTGGAGTGGCGGGGCGAGGAGCAGGTCGAATTGGACGTCGATGGGCTTGTCGTGGTCGCCCAGGAACTGCTTCCGGGCCTCAATCTTTTCATCGAGCACGGGCTGATCTGCTACGCCCCGCAGGGAGAATGCCTGCCGGTCGTGAGCTGCTTCCTCAAGGGCTGTTCACAGGTGGGGGTGAGCAGGGGCTTCAGAGGCGAACGAAGATCGCTTCTCGCCAGGCGGCTGCTCGTTTCCCGGATGGGATCAGTCCCACCAGAAGTCCCAGGAGTGGGCATCGGTGATCCGCTCGGCGTACGCGGCCAGGGTGTACGGCCAGCGGCCCTGCCAGACGTTGTCCGGGCAGAAGGCGAAGTGCTCCGCGGCGACCAAGAGAGCGTCCTCCTCGTTCACCGGTGGAGCCGCGACGCTGAGATGCAGGGTGGAGAACCCGACCGCGACGACACGAGCGCCGAACCGGTGCTCCCAGTCGCGGACGACCGCTGAGAACTTCGCGGTGTCGTTGTCGTAGTTGCAGGGTCCGTCCCAGCCTGCGACCGAGAGGGCCTCGGCGCCGGATGCGGCGGCGACCAGCCCCAGTCGTGACAGCGGGCGGTCGGAGAGGAACGCCTGCGCGAACTCGGCAGCCAGTTGGTCGGCGCTGGTTGCCGCCTCTCTGCCGGGCGCGAGACCAGGCCAGCTCTGCCCGAAGGGGGCCGTGACGGCGAGACGCCTCTCGGAGGAGAGCATGCCGTCGTCGACGGCGGTATGCATCGCCCACCACTGTGCGAGGACGCCCGCCGGGTCATGGCTCGCCGCGGAGGACATTCGCTTAGGGAAAATCTCACCCGAGCCCCACGGGCGGAAGTCGTCGTCGCCCGGGTCCAGGGCGTCCAGCAGCAGTGGCCACAGGCCGGAGCGTGGGTGTTCGGCGTGGATCCGTTCCCACAGCCCAGCCGTGACCGGCCCGTCACTGAGCCACAGGGGCTGCACACCTCCGGCACCTTCGTCGGACGCGACCATCCGGCCGGGAGGGAGAAGGGGCTTGAGGTTCAACCGGGATTCAGGGTCCACGGGTGGGATGCTAGCGGTGGAGGATTCCGAGCAGGCGAGACGCAGTTAGAGGCGGCCTCGATCTGGGAGGGATCACCTCTCAGGTCCCTCATCGCGGACACGCTGAGGATCCGGCGGCCGCAACCCCCAGCTGCTCTTTATGGCTGCCGCAAAGACCTGCACAGCAGCCACTGGAGAAGGCCGCAGGGCCGACTGCCCTCAGGACTCGTTCGTTGTGTGGTTCTGGCCACGGCCAGGGCTGGTGTCCCGTCCGCTTCCAGGCCATAGCGCAGTAGGTGCTCTTCCGGTACCTCGCCGTACAGCTTCGCCACCTTCCGCAACTGACCGGGTTCCGGGACCTCCCCGGCGTCGATGGCGATGCAGTAGAGCCGCTCGGCTTCCTCGCGCTCTCCGTCCTCCTCGCTGAGGTCTGCGACGTACGGCAAGACGCCGGGATCTGCGGTTTCAGCAGCCTGGCGAGGGGCCCGGCGGGGCTCGCTAGAGTACAGGCAGCGCTACCCCCGGTCGGAACGGCGTCAACTGGACCGGCAGGCACGCGGTGCGACCCGGCCAACGGTGCGCCCAACCACGCCGCGGCTCCCCGCTCCACCCGCCCTGACGCCCGGCACGCCACAACCTCCTCGGCCACCCCCGGGCGCCGATGACTGACGGCACCCTGCGCCCGCCCACGCGGCGGGTACTGACCAACCCCGGTGCGGGGCCCTGGCGGCGATACCGCGATAACCGATCCGAGCGCGCGGAGGAACAGGTGGCCCAGGACGAGATCCGTCACCTGGTGCCGACCGGCGAGCTCTGGCCCGTGATCGGCGTACGGGTGCGCCGCGAGGAGCGGTGTGACCGAGACCGCGCCCGGACTGTGTTCACCACCTTCTTCCGCGCACTCCTGAAATCACCACAGCTACCTTTACCGGGGCCGCACCGGGCGTGGTGAAGGTAACTGCTGGCCCCGCCGCACAGGCCCCCTGGCGCGCTCTTCCGGTTCGCCGTCCGGGTGGTGGGGCAGGTGACGGTGCCCTACTGCCAGGGGGGCGTGGGCGTGCTGTCCGGGTCCAGCCCGTACGGCCACCACTGCCTCAGTTCCGTGTCCCGTGAGCCCGGGGCGAGGCCGTAGTCGGCGGCTTGTCGGGCGAGGCGCTCGGTTTCTTCTGCTTCCCCGGCCTGCTCCCGCAACTGCGCCAGACGGGCCAGGGCCTCGGGGTGGCCGGCTTCGGCAGCTTGTCGGGCGAGGCGTTCGGCTTCTTCTGCTTCCCCGGCCTGCTCCCGCAACTGCGCCAGGGCGACCAAGGCGTAGGGATCGCCGTGGTCGGCGGCGATGCGGTACAGCCGCTCGGCGCCCACCTGATCCCCGGCCTGTTCCCGCATCATCGCCAGGAGGGCCAAGGCGAAGGAGTGGCCGGCTTCGGCGGCCTGGTGGGCGAGGTGTTCAGCGCCCTGTCGGTCCCCGACCTCCTCTCGTATCTGCGCCAGTTCGGCCAGGGCATAGGGGCCGTCGTGGTCGGCGACGTGGTGGGCGAGGTGTTCGGCGTCCTGCCGGTCTCCGGCCTCCTCCCGTATCTCCGCCAGGGTGGCCAGGGCGCTTGAGTTGCCCTGGCGGGCGGCTTGGTGGGCGAGCTGTTCGGCGTCCTTGTGGTCTCCGGCCTCCTCCCGCATCTCCGTCAGAGCGGTCAGGGAATCGGCGCTGCCGTAGTGGGCGGCTCGGTGGTAGAGGTAGTGGGCCCATTGGAGGCGGTGTCGGGCCTGGGCAGCCTGGGCGAGGTTGTGCAGGTCGTTGGGGTGGGTGAGGTGGGTGTGGGCGGCGTGCCAGAAGGAAGCGGGCGGGCACAGGTGTCGGCGGGTGGTGTGGCCGTGTTGTTCGAGGTAGTCGGCGAGGCGGAACACCGGCCCGGCCCCCGACGCAGGCACGGCGTCCGGCCTCGGACTGCCGGGTGGACGCCGCCGGGGGCGGACTGCGGCGCGGCGCAGGCAGGCTTGCCTGCCGTGGACCAGGTGAGCGAGGTCGGCGAAGGCATGCTCGACCCAGTCCTCGGTGAGCTGGTCGTAGTCGTGGTCGTCCAGGTAGTTGGCGGCCGCGTCGATCAGGAAGCTCTGGGGGAGATGGAGGCCTGCGCCGAGGCGGCGGGCGTCCATCGCTGCTTCCAGTACCGCCCGGGCTGCGGGGGTGCTGTGGTGGTAGCGGCGTAGTAGTTCGGGGGCGCCGGCCAGGTCCTGGGCCAGGCGTCCGTGGTCATGGGCGCGGGTGAGGGCGTCGGCCAGCAGGGCGTCACCACTGTGGGCGAGCGCGGCCGCCGCCCGCAGCGCCTCGGGCGTGAAGGTGTCGGGGACGGTGAGGGTGCGCCCGGCCAGGAGTTCCCGCGCCCGGCTGTGCGGGTCCGGCTGCCCGGGGGTGGGCAGGGCGGTGTACTGGTCGGCGTACTGCGGCCACAGAGTGCCCAGCACCAGGACCGGTGCGCGGCCGGGGCCGGTGAGCAGGGCGTGGACGGCGGCCGCGATCTCCTCACCGACGCGGGGGTCGCCGAGGTAGTGCTGGGCTTCGTTCAGCCACACCACCGTCCGCGGCTGCACGCGCTGCAGGTCTTCCAGCGCGGCGTGGGCCCGGGTGGGGTCGAAGGGGTGCCACAGCCGCCACCCGGCACCGGCCAGTGGCTGGACGGCTTCCCAGCAGGCCCGTGTCTTGCCGGTGGAGGAGGTACCGACCAGGACCAGCATCCGGCTGCAGCCCTCCGCGGCGTCCCGCACTGCCTGGTCCAGTGCCTGGTCGTGGTCCCGCCGCACGTAGCCGGGCAGCACCCGCTCCGCCGCCGGACCGGGCGTCGGAGCGGTGCCGGCGGGGTGGACCTCCAGATCGTGCGGATCCCACTCGGTGATCGGCCGGCCCGGCCCCTGCTCCGTCCCGGCAGCGGTCTCGGGGCCGTCCTGCCCGGCCGCGGCCCGCCGCAGCGCCAGCAGCTCCTCGACCGGCAGGCGCAGCACGCGGGCCAAGGCCGCGACCGTGGCGGCCGACGGCACGGGCGCGGCCTTCTGGAACACCTGCTGCACGGTCGTGCGACCCAAATCTGCCTGGGTGGCGAGCCGGGTCTTGGTCAGCCGGGCACGGGCCAGCCCATCGGCCAGCCGCGCGCGAAGTTCAGCGAGCGCCGCCTCACGCCCGGTCTGCTCCTCGTGCACGCGCCCGCCCCTCGCGCCCTGGTGTGTGTGTTCGCCGGTGTTCATCTTCGCCCGGCCGGACCATGGCGCGCAGCGGTTCCGGCACCTTCGGCCACAGCATCGTTCCCGCCGACATGTCAGGAGCCTGTTGTGCCTGGTCTTGCCGTTGTTCTGCTCACCACCGCGCTCGTGGTCGTCGTCGCGCTGCTGGCCGCAGCCGGCGCGGGCACGCTCGCTCGTTTGGACGGCGCCGACTACCCCGCCGCTCTGGCCCGGGCCGCCACCGCTTTCGCCGCGACCCTCGCCCTGGCCGCCGCAGTGACCGCGGCCCTGACCGAGACCCTAACCTGACCCGCCCCGGGGGCCCGGGCGACCCTTGAGCGGCGTGCGGCCCGCGCCACTGGCTCATGGTGCTGTCCGCGGGACCGCTCCGGGCGGTTCAGGCCGCGCAGCGGCCGCGGGGGCGGTTCCGTGGGGGCGGGGCCGTCACAGTCTGGCTGCGGGCAGAGGCGCGGCTGCACTGGCGGTCCTGGGAGGCTCTGCCCGGCGCCAGGTTCAGCGGCCGGCCGGTGGCGGTCTCATGTCCCCTTTCCCTGCCTCGCTCCCGCGGCGCCGCTCACCGCTGGAGCGAGACCAGGACCGCGACCGGGACCGTTCAGGGACGCGGGCGCATACGCCGGTGGAGCAGGTGCATGCCGAGAGTGAACAGCAGCTGCCGTGCCGCCTGATCGAACTGTTCCTGCAGGGGCGGTTCGCAAAAGAGACCGGCCAGTTGCCCGGCTCCGGCGGCAAGGTCACCGCGCTGGGCGAGGTAATCGGCCGTGGAAGCGCGGTAGACGGCGCGGGCCCGTTCCAGCAGCGCGTCGTCCACTTTCCCGTCCAGGGTGCGGCCCAGCGCGGCACACAGGGCCTCGACACGGGTCACGACCGCATCCACGGTCACCGGTGCCTGCGCGGGGCCGAGCGCGCGGACGAGGCCGCTGGCGGCGAACACCGACTCGGGTTCCATCACATCCCGCACGGCGTCCAGCAGCTCGGCCCGCCCGCGCACCGTCAGTGTCTTGCCGGTGCCCAGCTCGGTGATGACCCGCACGAACCGGGCCCGCGCCGTCTCGGTGGCCAGCTGGTGCCCGACCTGCTCCAGCAGACCAAGGGCGCCCTCACGCGCCACCTCCTGGCTGCGCCGGCCACGCCCCACCCAGGTCACCCACGCCCGCTGCGCCTGCCGCGTGGACACATAGCCGTCCCACCACAGCCACAGGGCCAGCGGCACCTGCGCGAGTGTGTTCAAGTGCGCCACCTGCTGCCGCTTGTCCAGCAGGAGCAGCAGCAGCCGACGCTGGTCGGCACTGTGCTCGGCCTTGTCCGAGCCGCGCCGCCGGGTCCGCAGACGCGGTGGACCCAGCAGCCCTTTGGCGATCCAGTCGTGGATCCGGCGGGCGGTCATGTCCGGGTAGCCGGCCGCGTGGGCGTCCGCGACGAGATCGTCGATGCTGCCGGGACCGGTGATGCTCTCCCAGGTGTGCACGGGGTGGAAATTACATCGTTCCTCCCCCAGCCGGAGCCCAGCCAGGGATGCAGTGCCCACCGCCCGGCTGCCACGATCAAACGCAGCAGCACAACACCCCGGCCGTCTCCCGCCCACCGCCCCGCTGCACCACTCCACACCCCGCACGGCGCACCGCTGCGCCCTGCCCGAAACGAAAGACACCCGCCATGCCGAAGAACCGCACCCCCTCCACCGCCCCGCAGCAGGACGAGAAGACGCCCGCCCCCGCTTCGTGGCGACGCCTGGTCTCCGTAGCGCTCCTGACCGGAGCCGTCCGCCACATCGGAGCACTGCTGACCGGCCTCGCAATGGCCTGGTGGCAGCACGACTGACACCCGCCGGCTGTGCCGTCTCAGCCGGGATGCGGACTCCGACGCGGGCTCCGGCTTCTGACCTGATCCGCAAACCCGCACCCGGTTCCACCGTTTGGAGGTGGCCGTGCCGCCCCCACCGGCCGCGAGCGCCGCCATGGCCATAGCGCGCGTCGGCGGCCCCAGGACCCTTTCCTGCCAGGCAAAGAGACGGCCGCCCGGGGCGGGGATTATCCGGCCAGCGGGATGCGGTCTGCGGTCGCCGCGTGGGTTGGCCAGCGCGGGCCGGTGGCCGCGTCGTGGCACCACGCCCACTGCTCGCTCTCGGTGCGGGTGAGGCTGTAGTCGTACAGCTCCGGCTCACCTGCGGCCAGCCACTGGCCGTACACCTGTTCCACCCCGTCGGCCTAGCGGCGAGGCCTGCCCTCTGTGTCACTGCGTGATCTGTGCGCGAGGCCCGCCGTACCGCATGATCGGGCGCGGTCTCCGGCACCGGGCCGCCGACCCGGCATCAGGGCGAGAGCTGCTCCCGGGTACCGCAGACGCCAAGTGCCGGTGACGTCGAACCTTCCCGGGGCCCGGCGCCTGCGGTGCCGGCTCAGGTTCCAGCCCAGGCCGTGGCCGGGCGGGTCAGGCGCTGGTGGTCCAGGCGCGCAGCTGGCGGGCGATCCCGGCCACCCCGAGCGCGCCGGAGGCCGCATCCCGCACCAGGGCGACGGCCTCCTTGGGCGGGTAGTCCAGCCGGTGACCGTTCAGGGCGAGGTAGGCCTCGGCCGAGTGCCAGGCAAAGGCCTGGTTGGAATGCTCCAGGCAGGGCAGCCTGGCCAGGGTCTGCAGCAGCGAGCCGGCCTTGAGATACAGCGAGCCGTAGACGTCGCGCTCCAGGGCCCGGGCACCTGTGCGGGCGACCGCGGCATACAGCGGCCCCAAGTCGTCGACCTGGGGATCACCGTCGAGCAGCTCGGCGGCGTGCAGCAGGAAGGGGACGTCCAGCCGGTGGACCGGGTCGGGCTGGCTCACGCGGCGTGGCCCCGCCCCGGCTGCCCGGGCTGCTCCAGCTCGCGCCGGGCAGCCAGTTCGGCAGCCCGCTGCTCGGCGGAGGGGTCGACGGCGTCGGGCTCGGCGGCGAACGCCGCGCCGCTGCGGGCCATCGACGCCTTGAAGCCATCCAGGAAGCTCTGCTCGACAGCGGTGGCGCGATCGTAGGCGGCCGACAGGATGTACTCCTGCATGCTGACCCCCGCCTCCCGGGCGGCCGCTGCGATCGCGGCCCGCTGCTCCGGATCAGGGAACCTCAGATTCATTGCCTTGGCATCCGACATGGTACCTACGGTATCAGCGGTACCAAGCAGGGGTCAGAGCTGCCGCCGCGGGCAAGCTCGTTCGCCCGGACGGCGCCGGCTACCCCGCCGCTCTGGCCCGGCCCGCCACCGCTTTCGCCGCGACCCTCCCTCTGGCCGCCGCGGGTGACCGCAGCCCCGGCCGAGGTTCCCTCCTGAAGCGGTCGGCCGGGGGACATCACGCCCACTCCATACCCAGTTCCCGCAGCACGTCCCGCTGCTCCTGGGTGAGCTTGTCCAGCCTCGCACAGGTGTTCGATGTCCGTACGCCGAGCTTGACGATCACCGGCTCCGTCTCGCCGTCGACCGCCATCTCCTCAGCGTGCCCGCGCGGAACAGGCCGGTGAGCACCTTCCCGCTCCACCCACTGCGCGAGGGCCGCCAGGCCCCGCTGGAACGCCTGCTGCGCCTTGCTTGGACCCTTCGCACGCGTAGCCGCAGGGGTCGGAGACAGCGGCTGGACGGGCTTCACGCCCAGCGAGGACACCTTGCCGGGGACCGTGAGGCCGGGCACGGCCGGGACACCTCCGCTCGTGCGGAGACGACTCTCTTTCCGGTGGAACGCCGCCTGCCGGTTTCGGCTTACCTCCGCTCGCGCGGAGAGCACAGAACCCCACCAGCCCCCGGCCTCACCGGGGGCGGCTCACCTCCGCTCGCGCGGAGAGGATGCGACCCACAACTGATCGCCGAGGCCGCTCTGCGGCTCACCTCCGCTCGCGCGGAGAGGACAGCAGCGTGACCGTGTCGGCCCCGTACCCCTGCGGCTCACCTCCGCTTGCGCGGAGAGGGCTCCAGTGTCTACCCGGAGACGTACTGCCGGGACGGCTTACCTCCGCTCGCGCAGAGAGGACGAGCACTCCGCTGTGCGCTTCGCCGCCATCTACGGGACACCTCCGCTCGCGCGGAGAGCACCACACGGTCGTCACGCACTACCGCAGCGACTACGGCTCACCTCCGCTCGCGCGGAGAGCACCGCCACCCGATATCGGAACCGTCCTGCCACGCCAGCGCACCTCCGCTCGTGCGGAGAGGACCGGACGTCGACCACGTTCTCCACCACGCCGGCCGGGACACCTCCGCTCGTGCGGAGAGCACCGGGAGCTGGCCACCGCCGTCGGCGCCGAGTGCGGCTCACCTCCGCTCGCGCGGAGAGCACCCGTGATCCGCGTCAACCGGGACGGGACATGGCGGCTCACCTCCGCTCGCGCGGAGAGGACTCCTTTTCCTCGACCTCTACGGCTACCTCTGCCGGCTCACCTCCGCTCGCGCGTGTCGGTAACGGCTGAATCGTGGTTCTGGCTCACTTTCCGTGCCGGCACCACGGACGGTCACCGAAACCACGATCATGAACGGCCGGCCGCCGCTTCGAGGAGGACTCGTTTGCGGAGGAGGTCGAAGCTGGCACGGCCATACATCTGCCGTTTGAGCATCTTGATCTTGTTGTTGTGACCTTCGACGACTCCTGAGCTGTAGGGCAGTGTGAGCCCGGCGACGACGGCGTTGAGGTCATGGCCGAGGCCGCCTGCGAAGGTGTGGAGGGCGGGTAGGTCGTCGGTTCGGACGTCGGCGATCCATCTGTGGAGCCGGTGGCCTTGCCGGTTGTTCATCAGTTCGGCGAAGGCGCGGACGTGCTCGGCGGTGCGGGCGAGAGCGGGACAGCGGGCCTGTAGTTCCTTCAGCTGGTTCGACTCGTCCTCGCTCAGGCTGTCGGGGTGGCGGGTGAGCCAGCCGGTGACGTCCCGGACCGAGGGACCACGTCTTGGTGCGGGCGCCGCGGATGGCGAAGGTCGGAACACCCCCGCTCGCGCGGGGACCACGGCAAGCAGGCGGACAGGGCCGACGGTCATTCCGGAACACCCCCGCTCGCGCGGGGACCACGCACCGTCGACTACGGCCCGATCCCGGGCCGCCGGAACACCCCCGCTCGCGCGGGGACCACCCCCCGGCCCCTTACCCCACCGACCCGGCCGGCGGAACACCCCCGCTCGCGCGGGGACCACAGCGCCGTGCCGGTCACGGCGGTCACCTGAACCGGAACACCCCCGCTCGCGCGGGGACCACAGCGCCGTGCCGGTCACGGCGGTCACCTGAACCGGAACACCCCCGCTCGCGCGGGGACCACACTCGGAGCAGCATGAGCATCTACGCCACCATCGGAACACCCCCGCTCGCGCGGGGACCACGTAGGCGTAGCCGGGGCGGCGGTTCTCCCAGGCGGAACACCCCCGCTCGCGCGGAGAGCACACGCCCTTGCTGACCTTCCGCAGCCTCTCCAGCGGCTCACCTCCGCTCGCGCGGAGAGCACACGCCCTTGCTGACCTTCCGCAGCCTCTCCAGCGGCTCACCTCCGCTCGCGCGGAGAGCACTTCGGCGCGGTAGTCGCCGCGCTGCTCGATCTCGGCTCACCTCTGCTCGCGCGGAGAGCACGCCGGGGGAGAGCGCCCCATGCTCGCCCTGCGCGGCTCACCTCCGCTCGCGCGGAGAGCACCCCAGCCATCGCACCGTGCCCGTACGAGGGGCCGGTTCACCTCCGCTCGTGCGGAGAGGACCGGCTCTGCCGCAACGCGGCCGACGACCACACCGGGACACCTCCGCTCGCGCGGAGAGCACTTCATCCACGTGTTCGTCTACGCCCCCGGCGACGGCTCACCTCCGCTCGCGCGGAGAGCACGCGAAGAAGTACGCCTCCGCTCGCGAGGACAGCGGCTCACCTCCGCTCGCGCGGAGAAGACTCCGAGTACAGCACTCCCTCGGCGACCATGTGCGGCTCACCTCCGCTCGCGCGGAGAGGACGCGGAACAGTCCCTCGTAACGGCCCTGGGCGCCGGCTCACCTCCGCTCGCGCGGAGAGCACCTCGGAGACTGCTCCGGCGTCGCCTTCGTGTACGGGACACCTCCGCTCGCGCGGAGAGCACGCGGGCCTCGGACTCCTCGATGGCGGTCAGGGCGGCTCACCTCCGCTCGCGCGGAGAGCACCGGCTGGGCACGCCGGGATGCGGTGGTGGTGGCGGCTCACCTCCGCTCGCGCGGAGAGGACCCGCCCGAGACCGCCGCCCACGTCCTCCCCCACGGCTTACCTCCGCTCGCGCGGAGAGCACGCTGGCTTGTCCATCGCGCTGACCATCGTCTGCGGCTCACCTCCGCTCGCGCGGAGAGCACGCCTCCGGGTCCCGTGCTCCTTCTCGTGCCAGCGGGACACCTCCGCTCGCGCGGAGAGCGCACCACCACCACCGGCGCCTCAGCAGCCACGGGCGGCTCACCTCCGCTCGCGCGGAGAGCACGCAGCAGCTCCCGGGTGGCCGCGAAGCCGGGGGGCTCACCTCCGCTCGCGCGGAGAGCACTCCCTGCGGCAAGCCGCACGTGAAGGGACTGCCGGTTCACCTCCGCTCGCGCGGAGAGGACGGACCCTAGACATGGCCGAAGTGCATGACGTACGGCTCACCTCCGCTTGCGCGGAGAGGACCTCGGGCCGCCACGGCGGTGGCTGGTGCGCACCTCCCGGACGCACGGCTCACCTCCGCTCGCGCGGAGAGGGCGTGAGGGACGGCGGCATCGAGTTCACCGCCTACGGGATACCTCCGCTCGCGCGGAGAAGACTGACCCATCCGGACCGTGGCGAGGATGATCTGCGGGACACCTCCGCTCGCGCGGAGAGGACCCGCCCGAGACCGCCGCCCACGTCCTCCCCCACGGCTTACCTCCGCTTGCGCGGAGAGCACCCATTCGCGCACAGGTAGCAGTAGCCGGGGCGCGGCTCACCTCCGCTCGCGCGGAGAGCACCCCTCCAGGACGGGTGCCGCTCGGCCCGGGTGCGGCTCACCTCCGCTCGCGCGGAGAGCACGCTCATGCGGCCAGACCCCAGCCGTGCCGCGCCGGCTTACCTCCGCTCGCGCGGAGAGGACCATCGCGGTGGGGGCTTCGCCTGTGCCCGGGGCGGGACACCTCCGCTCGCGCGGAGAGGACGCAGCCACTCATCCATCACGGCCACCCCTCTCCGGGACACCTCCGCTCGCGCGGAGAGCACGAGCTGATCGGCCCGTGCACCACCGGCTACCCCGGCTCACCTCCGCTCGCGCGGAGAGCACTACCAGCCGTCGCCGTCGAAGTCGTCCGCGTGCGGCTCACCTCCGCTCGCGCGGAGAGGACAGCGACCCGACAAGAAGGGCCTTCGCACGGGCTAGCTCACCTCCGCTCGTGCGGAGAGGACGTGGGCGGGCGCTCGTGCCAGTCCTCGCCGAACGGCTCACCTCCGCTCGCGCGGAGAGCACGAGTCGATATGGACCCGGGGTGGTAGCCGGGTCGGCTCACCTCCGCTCGCGCGGAGAGCACATGTCCGAGAAGCTCCGCCCCGGCCTGGCCGCCGGCTCACCTCCGCTCGCGCGGAGAGCACGACCACGTACGGCACCGCGCCGACCGCATCCGCGGCTCACCTCCGCTCGCGCGGAGAGCACGCGGTCGCCATCATCGGCCGGAACGACCACGACGGCTCACCTCCGCTCGCGCGGAGAGCACGACCACGTACGGCACCGCGCCGACCGCATCCGCGGCTCACCTCCGCTCGCGCGGAGAGCACAGGATGCGGCCCTCCCACGGCTTCCACCCGTGCGGCTCACCTCCGCTCGCGCGGAGAGCACAACACGGATCAACGGCGGGGCCTCACGCCGTACGGCTCACCTCCGCTCGCGCGGAGAGCACACGGGGTCGCGGCGGAGGACGGCCGGCCGGAACGGCTCACCTCCGCTCGCGCGGAGAGGACTCGGCTTCGGCGGCGGCCTGCTCGTGGGCCTTCGGCTCACCTCCGCTCGCGCGGAGAGGACCTTTCTGACCTGGGTTTCTAGAACCCCTTTGCCGTCTCTTTGCTGGCGTCCTGGAGTGCTGGGAGGCGGGGAGGGGTTGTTGCGTGTCGCTGTGGCATGGCAGGGGAGTGTAGGCGCTGGCTTGTCAGTGTTGCTGGTCTGTGCGGGTGTTGGGGTCTGTTGTCAGTGGCGGTTGCTATGTGTGTCTGTGTGACGACGCATAGGGATCTTCCTCGGATGGGCCTCCCGCTGGATTCTTGTATGTGGGGGAAGGAGAAGGGTCTGCCGAGGCCCTATCCGGTTGTGTGCCATCTGCTCGACACAGCCGCGGTGTTCGAGGTCTTGTGGGATGTTCTGCTCGGTGGGCGGATGCGGGAGCGGGTCGCCCAAGCCCTGGGGCTGAGCTTGGACGAGGCGCGGGCCGTGGGGGCGTTCTGGGCAGGTCTGCACGACCTGGGGAAGATCACACCGCCGTTTCAGGCTCAGGTGCCGGAGGCGTTCGCGGCCGTGCGGGATGATCCGGTGTACTGGTTCGCGCCGGGAGCCGAGAGTGCGCGTGGGTTCCGGCATGAGAGGGCGACGCACTGGGCGCTGGCTCAGCTGTTCGAGGAGATCGGTTACCCCGGCAATCGCCGGTTGTTGAGGACGGCCGTCAGCCACCAGATCGCCCAACTGCTGGGGGGACACCACGGACGCTTCGGCGAGGTTCTGCCGTCGAAGCAGCTGGCTTCGGCGAGCGCTTACCAGTCTGGTCTGGGAGAGGAGGGCTGGGCCGGGCAGCGGCGGGTGCACTTCGCCGAGGTGCGGCGGGTTGTTGGTGCCGGTGCGGTGCCCGGGCGGGGGCTGCCTGCGGAGCTGGCGGTGGTGGTCGCTGGGCTGGTGGTGGTCGCGGACTGGCTGGCCAGCCAGACAGGCGCGATCAAGCCGCTGTTGCCTCCTGCGGGCTGGCGGGGCACCCCCGAGGAGCTGGACGCACACTGGGCGCGGACGCGGACGGCCGCCGCAGGGCTGGTGAGCGCGGCGCGACTGGGGCGGGCGAGGTTCGCGGCCGAAGAGTTCGGGGCGATGTTCCCTTTCCCGCCGAACACGCTCCAGGAGGACTTGGTCGAGGCTCTGCCCGAGCTGGTTGAGGAGCGGGGGCCGGGGCTGTTGCTGGTGACCGCGCCGACCGGTGACGGCAAGACGGAGGCCGCCTTGTTCGCGGCGTCGGTGCTGGGCCGGGCCGCCGATGCCCGGGGTCTGTACTTTGCGCTGCCGACCATGGCGACCGCGGATGCGATGTTTCCACGGGTGGAGAAGTTCGCCGACGCGGCGCTGGCCGGGGAGCGGGCGCTGACGCTGCTGCACTCCATGGCATGGCTCAGCCCGCTCTACACCCGGCGCGAGCACGCCTTCATGCCCCAGGGTGGTGAGGTGAGTGCGGAGGAGGCCACGGCCACCGAGGCCGGTATCTGGCTGCGGGGGGCCAAGCGCGGGCTGCTGGCGCCGCTGGGTGCGGGCACGATCGACCAGGCGCTCAGCGCTGTCCTGCCTCTCACGCATAATGCGCTGCGGTTGTTCGCCTTGTCGGAGAAGGTCTTCGTCGTCGACGAGGCCCACGCGTACGGGCCGTGGATGCACAAGCTTTTGACGCGGCTGTTGGAGTGGCTCGGCGCGTTCGGTGTCCCGGTGGTGCTGCTGTCGGCCACGCTGACGGGCCGTACCGCGGGATCGCTGGTTGATGCTTACCGGCGGGGGGCCGGGTTCGTGGAGCCGTCGGCTGTCGAGCCGTGCTATCCGGGGTGGCTGTTCACCGATGCCGCCACGGGGCAGGTCGCGGCGCCTCGCGCGGTCGGCAGCGGGCGTGCCCGCACGCTGGAGGCCGAGGTCCGCCCGGTGGTGTGGGATGTCGGCGAGGAGCCTGGGGCGGCCGTGCGGGCCGGTGGGCGCCGGGCGGCGCTGCGTGAGGTGCTGCGGCCGGTGGTGGAGGAGGGGGGTACGGCGCTGGTGTGCTGTACCACGGTGGCCGAGTCCCAGCGGACCTTCCGTGACCTGCGTGAGGCGTTCCCCGAGCTTGCCGGGAGTGAGGGCGGGCTGCGGCTGCTGCACTCGCGCTACCCGGCCGGCGTGCGGCAGCGGATCACCGGCGAGTGCGAGAAGGCATACGGCAAGCCCCGCACACCAGGTGAGGTGACGCGACCGCGGCCTGCGTCGGTTCTGGTCGCCACCCAGGTCGTTGAGCAGTCCCTCGATCTGGACTTCGATCTGGTGGTCAGCGACCTCGCTCCGCTGGCGCAGCTTCTGCAGCGGGCCGGCCGCGGCCGCCGCCACGCCCGGGGAGAGAAGGGGCGCCCGGGGTGGGCGTTGCCGGAGGACCGGCCGCGTCTGGTGGTGCTGGAACCGGTCGGAGACCGGAAGGAGACCGAGGCGCCGCGTAGCTGGGGCACGGTTTACGACCCTGGGCTGCTGCGCCGCACCGCTCGCCTTCTCCACGGTCAGGCGGAGACCGGCATCGAGGTGCCGGGCGACGTTCAGCGCCTTGTCGACGCGGTGTACGCGCAGGACTTCGTCGATGGTCTGGAGGATGCCGCCGGCCGGGAGCTGCGGCGCATGGATGCCCAGCGCCGTGCGGAGGAGGCGGCCGAGGAGCACTTGGCCGACATGGTGGGCATCTGCGCGCCCGCGGACGTCGCGGGAGACCTGCACCAGCTGTCCCGCCGGGAGGCGGGGGTCACCGAGGAACTGCTGACCACCCGCCTGGGCGCGGACAGCGGGCGGGTGTTGTGCCTGTACGAGCAGAACGGCGGTGCCCTCACGCTGGATGTGGAAGGGACGCTGCCGCTTCCCGCCGGCGGTCGGCAGGGCCTTGTGCGGGAGGAGCTCGCACAGATCATGGCCCACGTCGCGTCCGTTCCCGGGTCATGGCTGCGCCACGGAACCGAGGGGGTTCCCGCCCCGAAGAGCTGGAGCAAGCAGCCGGTGCTGCGGGATCTGGTGCTGCTGCGCATGCGGCCGGGCGGTCTGGGGGCCTGGAAGTGCCGCCATGGGGACCGGACGATCCGGATGTCGCAGGTCGGACTGGAATCAGTCTGAGGCAATTTCCCGAAAACGCCGTCGCCCTAGGCGACAGGCTTGCTACGTTGAGTCGCCGCCACAGTCGCGGCCCTTCCCGGGGCGCTGGGCAGGACACGGCCGTGGTCTTCCACGCCCGCCTGCGCGGGCACGGGGGCGGGTCCCGGCTCTCGCCATAGGCGACAGGCGGATCACCCCTGCTCTGGTGCGGGGATCCCACCTCATTGTGGCCCACCCATAGGAGCTTGATGCCAACCCACCACAACCTGTTCGACGAACCGTGGATCCCCATCCGCTGGACTCCCCAGGCGCTGCGCTCCGCTCCGGGGGAGCTGCCCGGCCGGCTCGGGCTGCAGGGCGTGCTGGAACACAGCACCGACATCGCCACCCTGGCCATCCCTGTACCGCCCGCGCACTCCGCGCTGCTGCGGATCCTGTACGCGCTCACCGCCCGGGTCACCGGGCTGGACGAGGCCGGCCCCGGGGACTGGGGACAGCGGCGGCTGGAGGTCCTGGAAGACGGCAGGCTGCCCCAAGAGCGGATCGAGGAGTACGCCACCCGGTACCGCGCGCGGTTCTTCCTCTACGACTCCGACGGCGGCCGTCCCTGGATGCAGGATCCGCGGCTGGCCAAACAGTGCGACGCCGGCAACACCGCCGGGGTGAACAAACTGATCGTGACCCGGCCCGCAGGCAACAACCACGCCTGGTTCCGGCACGGCAGCGACACGAACCCCGACCTCCCCACCGCTGCGGAGGCGGTCCTCAGCCTGCTGGTGTGGCACTACTACGGCCCTTCCGGGCGCTGCTCCGCCCGCGAGGTCAACGGCACCAAGACCGCGAGCGCGACGGCGGGCTCGCTGCGGACCGCGCTGTCCTACCACCCCGAGGGCGACACGCTGTTCGAGACCCTGCTGGCGGGCCTGATCCGCCCGGAGGCCACCGTGCGGCGGGGGGAGGACCAGTGCCCGTGGGAGTGGGACGACCTGCCCGACCCCGACGCCGCCCCGCCCACCCCTTCGGGGCCGTGCTCCCGGCTGACCGCCTGCTCCCAGCACGCTGTGCTGCTGGTACCGGACGACCACGACCCGGAGCTGGTCCGGGACGCCTTCATCACCTGGGCCTACCGCGCCGGCCGTATCCCCAGGGACGACCCGTTCCTGATCTGGCAGATCAGCCAGCAGAACAACCGCTACCCGCGCCCGGCCGACGCACGCCGCGCCCTGTGGCGCGACCTGGACGCCCTGCTGCTGAAGGAACCGCCCGGCACCTCCGAGCCCAAACGCCCCAAGGTGTTCGACACCGCACCGGAGGTGTCGGAGGACCTGCGGGTACGGGCGCTGGGCTTCGAACAGGAAGGACAGGCCAAGGACACCCAGTTCGTCGACGCCTCCACCCCGCCGGTCCTCGGATACATCGAGGACCGAGCTCCCCGGACCGCACCCGCCGTGGCACGGATGCGGCAGCTCGGCGAGATGCACGGTCACCGCCTGAACCGGGCGGTCAAGCTTGCCTGGAAGCTGTACACGGACGATGCGAAAGCGGACGCCGACACCTGGGCCGCCGAGGCGGCCGCCCGGTACTGGCCGCGCGCCGAGGCCGAGTTCTGGGCCCGTTTCCGGCAACTGGACCGCACCGGTCGCGCCTTGGACGTCGGGCTCGACCCCGCCGCCACCCGCGCGGCCTTCCTGAGCCTGGCGCGGGAGGCGTTCGACGCCGTCACCGCTTCCATCACCCGCACGCTGCGCGGCGCGAAAGCGGTGTCCACCGCACGCCTGGAGCTGTACGGCGGCCGGCGCAAGAAGAAGTAACGCCCCCGGCGAACACCCGGGCCCGGCCACAACTGTCACCATCCCCATTCCCTGGAAGGACACGCCCTCATGGCCACTGAGGCACCACCCGACGACCTGACCGTCACCCGGCGAAAGCAGCGCCTGGCCTACACCTCGTGGATCGAACAGGTCTGCGCGGAAGATCCCGGAGCCCGTGTCGCGCTGCGCAGCGGAGTAGGCCGCGGTATCGACAACGTGCCGCGCATGCACCGCCTGGTCGCCCGCTGGCTGCCCGCGGGCTGTTCCGAGGCCGAGCAGCGGGCGTATTACGCGGTGGCCGCGATGATCGCCGACCAGCCCCGCAACAGCTACGCCAGCGCCGCCAAGCCCGACACCGACACCGGTACCGACAGCGAGCCAGACGGCGAGGAGAAGACCACGCCGCCGGAAGCC
The DNA here is from genome assembly GCF_002794255.1 of Streptomyces carminius. Lineage (GTDB taxonomy): Bacteria > Actinomycetota > Actinomycetes > Streptomycetales > Streptomycetaceae > Streptomyces > Streptomyces carminius. The sequence continues at coordinate 19,271 of NZ_PGGW01000007.1, read as the reverse complement.
GCAGCGTCCCGCAAGGACCGGTACGGCGACAGTCTCGGGGCGGCGTTCGCGCTGGCGGTCACCCAGGGGCCCGGCCGGGAGAGGGAGATGCGGGAGTCCGCGGCGGAAAGCCGTCTCAACCTTCTCACCCGGCAGAGCATCGACGGCCTCCACCGGCACCTGCCGTCCGCCGTCCGCTACCTGCGTGGCGTCGATGTGCCCGTCGACTGGGCCCAGCTACTGGACGACCTGATCGCCTGGCCCGTGCACTCCGGGCGAATCGCCCGTCGCTGGCTGCAGGACTACTACCGGGCACGCGCCAGGGACGAGCAGGAAAAGGCCAACCAGGCCGACCAGGAAGACCTGGAGTAAGCCGCCCCGCCGCAGCCCCGAGCCCGCAACAGCCGCACACCGCCGCTTCCCCCCGAACACCCATTGACCTTCGAAGGAGACACCCACCCATGGCTACCCCTGCCCGCTTCATCGACATCCACGCCGTGCAGTCCGTTCCGTTCGCCAACTTGAACCGGGACGACACCAACTCCGTCAAGACCGTCCAGTACGGCAACACCCTGCGCACCCGCGTCAGCAGCCAGTCCTGGAAGCGCGCCATGCGCACCGAGTTCCAGGAAAAGATCGGCCAGGCGGCGCTGCGGACCCGCCGCATCGGTGAGCGCGTCACCCGCGAACTGGAAAGCCGCGCCTGGCCCAGCGAGCTCGCGCAGCGAGCCGGCGGCCACATCGCAGCCGGCAGCAGCATCAAGTTCGAACTGGCCAAGCAGCCCGGCGACTCCAAGCAGATCATCCCCAACAAGGTCCTCACCAACGCCATGGTGTACGTGCCCGAGATCGCGGTCACCGAGCTGGCCGACCTCGCCGAACAGCACCGCGACACGCTGGAGAGCGCCAAGGACATCAAAAAGCCCGCCGACAAGAGTGTCCTGCCCACCGACCGGATCGAGGCCGTGCTCCGCTCCCGCAACGGCGTCATCAACCTCTTCGGCCGGATGCTCGCCGAGATCGACGACGCCGGCGTCGACGGCGCCGTACAGGTCGCCCACGCCCTGACCACCCACGCCACCGACGTCGAACTCGACTACTTCTCCGCCGTCGACGACGTCACCGACAACTGGAACGACGCGACCGGCAGCGGCCACATGGGCCACGCCGAGTACAGCGCCGGCACCTTCTACCGATACGCCACCGTCGACCTGCGCGACCTGGCGGCGAACATCGGGAACGAGCCGCAGGCGGCCCGCGAACTGGTCGCCGCGTTCCTCGCCGCGTTCACCGAGTCCCTGCCCCAGGCCAAGAAGAACTCCACCGCCGCCCACACCATCCCCAGCCTCGTGCACATCGCGGTGCGCTCCGACCGCCCCCTGTCCTACGCGGCCGCTTTCGAAGAGCCCGTCCGCGCCGCCGCCACGGGCGGCTTCGCCGCCCGCTCCATCGAACAGCTCCACGCCTACGCGCAGGCCGCGAACACACTCCTGGGCACCGGCCGCATCCTCGCCTCCGGCTGGGCCGGCCTGGACGCCAAGGACCTGACCGGCCTCGGCCGACGGTACGGCTCCTTCGAGGCGCTGATCACCTCCGCTGTGGATGTCGCCCTGGCCCGCAACGACGCCGAGGCCACCGCATGACCAGCCCCACAGCACCCGCTCCCGAGCCCGGCCTGCTGCTGCGTCTGACCGGCCCTCTGCAGTCCTGGGGCGAACACAGCCACTTCAACGAACGCGACACCGCGGCTTTCCCCACCCGCTCGGGTGTCGTCGGCCTGCTGGCCGCCGCCCTGGGCCGACACCGAAACCAGCCCATCGACGACCTGGCCCGCCTGTCGCTGACCGTACGCACCGACCGGCCTGGCATCCTCCTGCGCGACCTGCACACCGTGGGCGGCGGCTTGCCGGCGAAAGCCACCATCACCACGGCCGAAGGCAAGAAACGCGGCGGAGACACCGCCACGCTGCTCAGCCACCGCACCTACCTCGCCGACGCGGCCTTCACCGTCGCCCTCACCACGACCAGAACCGAGGACGGGGACACGCTGGCCCGGTGCGCCCGCGCCCTGCGCACCCCGCAGTGGCCCCTGTTCCTGGGCCGCCGCTCCTGCCCACCCGAAGGACCTCTTCTGCTGGGCGAGGCCGACGACGCCCTGTACCACCTGATCCACCTGCCCCTGGCCGCCCACCCACCCACCAGCGGAGGGCACGGCACCGACTTCCTCTCCGACCGGCCCCTGGACCGGCTCCCGGTACCAGACCACCCCACCACCGCCGACGGCGAGGACGGCACCCACCCCGCCGGCGAGGTCAACGACGAGCCGGTCTCTTTCGACCCACGCCACCGCACCCACCGGGCCCGCCCCCTGTACCGGCGCACCCTCCACCTGCCCCACACCCAGTACACCGGCCTGGGCACACGCCACCTCACCCGCCTCGGCGCCTACCTGGCCGACCACCTGCCCCACCCCGAAGGGAGCCACCGGTGACCGCCTGGCTCACCCGCATCATCCCCAACCCGCGCTCGGCCGACGCCCGCCGCGACATCACCGGCACCGACGCAGCCATCCACCTGCACCGCCGCCTGATGGCCCTCTTCCCCGACCACGCCGGCCCCGACCCGCGCGCCCGCTTCGGCGTCCTCTTCCGCACCGACGACACCCCCACCGGGCCCCACATCCTGCTGCAGAGCACCCACGAACCCGACCTGGACCGCCTCCCCGACAGCTACAGCACCACCGCCCTCACCCGCCCCCTGGACCCTCTCCTGGACGCCCTGCGCCCCGGGCTGACCATCCGCTACCGGTGCGTGGCCAACGCCATCCGCAAACCCGGCGCCACCACCCGAGCCCTGTACGACCTGCCCGCCGTCGTTCCCCTCACCGGGGCCGCCGCCGACGACTGGTGGACCCGGCAGGCCGACGCGGCCGGCATCAAACCCCTCACCCTGCACTCCCAGCCGCTGGACACCGTCCACGGCCGGCGAAGCACCCACGGCCCAGCCGCCCACCAGCGCATCCGCCACGCCCGCACCCGCTTCGACGGCACCGCCGCCATCATCGACGCCGACCTGCTCCGCACGAAGATCACCGAAGGCATCGGCCGCGGCAAGCCCTACGGCTGCGGCCTGCTCAGCATCGCCCCCGCCAGGAACGCCGGATGACTCCCACCGCACCAAGCACACAGCGCACACCCACCGAAGCCCGCCGCAGGCTCGCCGCCCCCACCGTCGCCATGCTGCCCCGCATCGCCGACTCCCTGTCCTTCCTCTACCTGGACATCGTCCGCATCCACCAGGACGACACCGGAGTCTGCGCCGAGATCACCACCGAACACCGCGGCACCGAAACCGTCTACCTCCCCACCGCCGCCCTCAGCTGCGTCCTCCTCGGCCCCGGCACCTCCATCACCGCCCGCGCCCTGGCCACCCTCGCCCGCCACGGCACCACCGTCGTCATCACCGGCTCCGGCGGCGTACGCTGCTACGCCGCCACCCTCCCTGATTCCCTCACCACCACCTGGCTCGAACACCAGACCCGCGCCTGGGCCGACGACACCCGACGCCTGGCCGTAGCGACCGCGATGTACGAGAAAAGGTTCGGCCCCGGCACCGCCCCGCCCGGCACCACCCTCGCCCAACTCCGCGGCATGGAAGGCCAGCGCGTCAAAGCCCACTACCGGATCCTGGCCAAGCAGTACAAGATCGGCCGCTTCCGGCGCGCCTACGACCCCGCAGCCTGGGACACCCAGGACCCCGTCAACCTCGCCCTGTCATCCGCCAACACCTGCCTGTACGGCATCGTGCACGCCGCGATCCTCGCCCTGGGCTGCTCACCGGCCCTCGGCTTCGTCCACAGCGGCAACCAACAGGCCTTCGTCTACGACATCGCCGACCTCTACAAAGCCAAACTGACCATCCCGCTGGCCTTCTCCCTCCACACCTCCACCAACCCCGAAGCCGAAGCCCGCCGCTCCTTCCGCGACGGCCTGCGCCTGTTCAAGCTCCTGCCGCGCATCGTCGCCGACATCCAGCACCTCCTCGACCCGAACACCGAGTACGACGCCCCGGACCCCGAAGAACAGCTCGTGGACCTCTGGGACCCGGTGGCCGGAGCCATCCCCGGCGGCACCAACCACGGAACAGACACATGACCCACACTCCCCGAGGACACCACCCATGTCTTCGATGATCGTCATCTCCGCCACCGCGATCCCCGACCACCTCAGAGGAGCCCTGACCCGCTGGCTGCTGGAAGTCACACCGGAGCTGTACGTCGGCACCGTCTCCGCCCGCGTCCGCGATGAACTGTGGACCTCGGTCGCCACCTGCGCCGGGGACGGCATGGCAGTCCTGGCCCACCCGGCCGACAACGAGCAAGGCTTCGTCCTGCGCACCGTCGGCACCCGCCGCCGAGAACCGACCGACTTCGACGGCCTCACCCTGATCGCTTTCCGAAGAGAGAGTCAAGAAACGGCAAAGCCCTCGTAGAAGCGCAGGTCATAAAGTGTTCTCTCCGCGCGAGCGGAGGTGAGCCTACCCTCCGGGCCGTGATCCCGGGTCAGAGTGCGTTCTCTCCGCGCGAGCGGAGGTGAGCCAGTCCCGGACGGCGTCGGCGTCGTTGCCGTACCGTTCTCTCCGCGCGAGCGGAGGTGAGCCGCCAGCAGCGGGCCGGAAACGGAGCACCCCGCGGTTCTCTCCGCGCGAGCGGAGGTGAGCCGAAGAAGACGGCCCCGAAGACGGCCCCGAAGCGGTTCTCTCCGCGCGAGCGGAGGTGAGCCGATCAGCTTCCCGGCCTTCGTGTGCACCCGAAAGTTCTCTCCGCGCGAGCGGAGGTGAGCCGAGTTCCACGGCCTGGCGAAGCCCTTCATCACTGTTCTCTCCGCGCGAGCGGAGGTGAGCCGGACGGGAAGGGTCGGCAGCTCGCGGACCGCGGGTTCTCTCCGCGCGAGCGGAGGTGAGCCGGCCAAGTTGGGACTGACGGACGTCTCCGTCAGGTTCTCTCCGCGCGAGCGGAGGTGAGCCGCGCGGGAATGGGCCCTCGCGGGCACCGTCGCTGTTCTCTCCGCGCGAGCGGAGGTGAGCCCGGCGTACGACGGAGCACCCCGGCCGCGTTCTCTCCGCGCGAGCGGAGGTGAGCCGTGCCGCGCCCTGCCCCGCCCCACCCCCTGACCGTTCTCTCCGCGCGAGCGGAGGTGAGCCGCCATGTAGTGACCCGGGTGGGCCAGCTGACGCGTTCTCTCCGCGCGAGCGGAGGTGAGCCGGGGAACTGGCCGTCACCGTCCGGCCCACCGCCGTTCTCTCCGCGCGAGCGGAGGTGAGCCGGCGGCTGCGGTGAGGGCGATGATGACGAGCGCGTTCTCTCCGCGCGAGCGGAGGTGAGCCGTCGTGACCGATTCCCCTGTTCCGGTCGTGGCCGTTCTCTCCGCGCGAGCGGAGGTGAGCCGGCCGGAGAGCCCCCCCGCCGAGGAGGCCCCGGCGTTCTCTCCGCGCGAGCGGAGGTGAGCCGGGGCTCCATGGGGTCTTAGGCTTCCTACCGCAGGGGAGCCGTAAGGCAGCATGGGGGGGACGTGGCAGAGACCGTGCGGCTGTCGTCGTTGAATGAACGGCTGGTTGCCATCGGGTTTGAGCGGCTTGCTCAGGGCGTGCCGGCCGTGCTGAGCAGCTCCGTGTTCGCTGGCGAGCTGGCGTTCGGGGCGCCGGAGGGCTGGCAGAGCGTGTGCGAGTCGTCGTGGGAGCAACTGGCCGCACGAGCCGGGAAGCTTCTCGCCGATGGGCCGTTGTTCTTGGTGCCGACGTGGGAGCGAAGGGCGAACCCGGCCAGGCGCCGTGCCGCCGATCCCGACTCCTACTACGTCGAGGCCATGACCTCGTGCCGCCCACCTTCACCCGACGCCGTGATGGCGGTGCTGCTTCCGGCGCAGGCGTGGGCCTCGGACCGATCCTGGGCGGCCGAGATGCGCATGAAGGTGGCCGAGCACTGGGACACCCTGCTCGTCGTCTACGGGTTCGGCACCCTCACGCATCTGCACGCGAGAGCGGAATCGATCGTCGTGTTCCTGCGGGCACGAGCGCAGACCAGGTCGGTACTGAAGGTCTTCCGGGTGCCGTACCGCCCGGATGAGGAGGTCGTCGCCAAGGACTTCGAGCGGCTACTGGCTCGTGAGGGTGGCAGGGGAGAACACGGCTACGTGCTGCGGGAGACACCCAGCCCAGAGCAGGGCCTGTACTTCGAACGCTTCGACCCGCACATCCTTAGGCGCCGCGAGGACCTGACCGGATTCGGCGCCGTCAACGCGCTCGGTGATCTCTTCACCTTCCACCGAACCACTTTCAGCGAGGCAGCCCTGAGGAAGGGCAAGCAGTTGACGTCACCGAAGGATCCCGGTGCGGTGCGCATCGTCCGGCCGCGGGACATCGGCCGGGACGGCACGATTGCCCCGCCGTCGGAGGAAACCCTATGGGCGACCATCGCCGCGGATCTGCAACTCGCCCCGGGGGACCTGGCGATCCGCCGCCTGCATGACCCGGTCACGGTGCCCCCACACGGCTTCTTCACCGCCGAGGTCACCGAAGGCAACCTCCCCGCCGCCGCATCTGACAATGTGGTGGTCCTGCGGCCCATCAAGCCGCTCTCCCGGCCGCAGGCCCGCTTGATCACCATGTTCCTGCGCACCCCGCTCGCCCTGAACCTGGCCGGGCCACGGCCGGTCACCACTGTGGAAGCGCTGTCCGCGTTGCCTGTCCCACAGCCTGATGAGGCGTTGACCAAGGCCCTTGACGAACTGACGGCCTCCAAGCAGCAGTTCAAACGGTGGGAACAGGAAGCGGACTCGGTGATCGAGTCCGTCTTCCTGGAGAAGACCGCGGCCCGGGCACGCGCCCGCGTCATTGACTCCGGCCGCGCACTGAGACTGCGCGTCGAAGCAGCCTCACTGCTCGACGACCTCGGCCACAGCGTCCGCACCCGCTTCCCCTACCCCATCGCCTACCGCTGGCGTGAGACCGAGGCCCGGATCAGCTCAGGCGACGCCCAGGCCGCCTACGCCGCGATCCTGGACACCGCCGAGGAACTGCTGTGCTACATCGCCCAACTCGTCCTCGCCCTCACCCACGCAAGACGGATCACCTTGGGGGCGGTGACGGCGATCCGGGACAAGCTCGCCGGTGGGCGCAGTGGCCCGGGCTTTGGCGACTGGGCGAACGTACTCAACGAAGCCGCGACCAGCCGACAGCTCAACAACCTCCCCGAAGCCCACCCCCTGAACGACATCCGGACACTGCTGGCACATTCGGATGCCGAGAAGGCCCGCCAAGCCCTGAGCGAGCGTCGCAACGATCAAGCCCACCTGCGGCGTGTCGACCCGATCGACCTGCCCCACGCCATCGACGTCGCCTTCGCCGACCTGACCCGCCTGGTCGAACGGGCCCGCTTCCTGGCCGACCTGCCCCTGCTGGAGGTCACCGACGTCCGCTGGGACACCTTCGCCCGCAGCGCCCGCGTGGAATACCGGGAACTGGCCGGAGACCACCCCGTCGTCCCGACCCGCACCATGACCCCATCCAACAACGACCTGGAAACCGGCAGCCTCTACCTCCGCGACACCGACGGCGCACTGCACCTGCTGCGCCCGTTCCTGATCGGCCGGGACTGCCCGACGTGCCGCACCTGGTCCACCTTCCACGCTGATCGCGTCCCCCAGGGCGCCGTCGTCTTCAAGAGCCTCGAACACGGCCACACTTGGGAAGACAAGTCCCCTGGCACCCGCCGCCTGCTGAGCCACGTCGGCCTTGTGTGAAACCACAACCCCGGCAGACTGCGGCGGCGATGGCCAAGCCCACACGCACCACCCCGATCAGCCAACGGAGACGGGCTGCAGCCGAAAGGGGGGGAGCGCGCCACGGATGTCGGTGGGGTGTTGGACACTGGTCGTGCGTGACTGCGGCAGTGAGACCAGGGGGAACGACGTGAGCGATGACGCCGTCCAGCTTGAGCGGCGTATCCGCTTCGCCCTGAGCATTCTCGGTGAGAGCAACAGCCACCACGAGTTCGAGGCTCTGTGCCTGGGCCTGGCGCGCCGGAGGATCACCAGCAACCTGTTGCCGGCGACCGGGCCCGTCAGCAGCGGCGGGGACCAGGGCCGGGACGCCGAAAGCCATTGGACCAACATTCCCCAGGAGCTGCCCGGCACGTCTCTGTTCGCGGCGCTGGCCTCCACCAAGCGGGTGGTGATGGCCTGCACCATCCAGGGCACCAAGGTGCCGGGCAAGATCCGAAAGGACCTGGCATCGATCTGTGGGCGGGGCACACCCGTGGATCGCGTCATCTACTTCACGGTGACCGCTGTGCCCACCAGGAAGCGGCACGACCTGATCGACGAAGCCGCTCGGACGCACCAGGTCGAGTTGGAGATCTGGGACGCGGCCGCCCTCGCCGTCCACCTCGCCGACTACGACCTGTTCTACCTCGCCGTCCAGTACCTCCACCTGTCCTCCGACCTCGCTCCGCCGCGCCCGGACGGGGCCGGCGAACTGCCCGACTGGTACGTCGAGGCCCGCCAGCGGTGGCAGGCGAGCGACGAGCCCGGCCGCACGCTGGGCGACCTGGTGGACCTGCGGGGCCCGCTGCGCCACGCCACCTTCCACGACGAGGCGCGGGCCGACCTGCCGGAATGGATCGGCCACGTACGTGCCCTGCTGGTTGCCGCAGCGGGGGAGCACACCGCTCTGCGGGCCCGCTACGAGATTGTCGTGGCAACCCTGCGCGGCCTCGGCGACATGCGCCCGGCGGACCAACTGGCCCGTGACTTCTTCGACACGGTCATCTCCGACGACACCCTCACCGATCCGGGAATCCTCGAGGATGCCGTCGTGCTCCTCGGATACGCATTCGGGGCGCTGCTGCGCGGCCTTACCGCGCTATCCACAGACGAGCTGTGCGGCTGGCAGCACCTGCTGGCCGACAAGATCGACCGCCTGCTGGAGGCGGAACCGCCCGCCAACGCCATGGCTCATCTGCTGGCCATGCGGGCCCGCTTGGCCCTGCACACCGACATGACCGCCGACCTCGAATCCGTGCCCGAGGACCTGCCGACCGTCGCGGAAGTCACCGCATCCGTTGTCGAAGCGGTAGAAGCCGGTGAGCCGATACCTGCCCTGCAGACAGGGCCACCGCTCACCGACCTCGACACTGCCATGAGCACCCTGCACCGGCTGGGCCACCACCTGGACAACGCGCCGTTGTTCCCCATCGAGCACACCGCCGACCTCTTCGACTACCTCACACCCGTACTGGTGGACCACCCGCTGTACCGGGAGGTCCGCGACCTGCTCGATCAGGCCACCGACCGGGTCACCGGCCAGACCGCACGCGGCGAACGCGCCCAGTCCCGCGGCCACGCCCTGATCAAGAGCGGCCGCCTTCCGCAAGCACTCCAGGAGATCCACGAAGCCAAAGCCAACTGGCTGCGCGGCGACACCCTCGAGGGCGGCCTGATTATGCTGCTGCTGTGCGCGCGCCTCTACAGCGAACTCGGCCTGCCCATCGCCGCCAAGCAACACGCGCTCGCAGCCGCCACCGCCGCGAAGTCCGCACCTAACCCCGAACTTCGCCGCTTCATCCCTCGCGGCGTCATCCTCGCCGCCCGCTACGACCGACAGGCTGGAAACTGGATCTCTGCCACCCGCCTGTTCTGCATCGGCCTCATGGCGCAGAACGCCTACTGCGACGAGCCGTACAACCACGAACGCTATCCCTACGTCTGGGAGATGATGGCCGACCAGGCGCTCACCCTGCGCGTGGCTAGCGCGGTGCGGCCCGGCTTCACTCCCCTGCTCCGCGCGATCACCGCCTCCGTGGGCATCGACACCGTCATCGACGAGATGCTCGCCCCGACCACCGGTGCCCCCACAGCAACCGAAGAAACCTACGCCAAGGAGGCCGATGCCCAAGGCGTGGGACGGCCCTTCAGCGACGCCGGTCCTACACGCCGCTACGCCTGGAACGCGCTCGGCGTCGACTGGGAGACCACCTGCCCGAACGAACGGCCGTCGGTACTTGCTGCCGAACGCTACACCGCAGCACTTCAGGTGTTCCTCGGTGAACTCGCCACACAGGACCCGCTGTTCCTTCCCGGACGCCTGAGCGTCGAGATCCGCGCAGACACCACCCTGTCTCATGACCAGCCCGCTGTCTGTGAGCAGAGCGCCGACCGGGATACCAACCGGTGGAGGCTGCGCCTGCCCGCGGCTGACCCCGTACACCTGGAAACAGAGCTCTCCCGCCTGCTCACTGCCCTGATCAGGGTGGTGATCTCCCAGTCACTGCTCTCCGACGAGGCCTTCATGCACCTCGTCGAGCAGGCGCTCGCCGGCGGCCTCTGGCACAAGCTCCTCGCCGGCCGCCCCTACGACGAACTGGCCGACTTCCTGCGGCCCGCCGACTACCAGACGATGGCTGCGCTCGCCGGCCCAGCCGTCGGAGCAGGTACGCCGCACGGCCAGGCGAAATCGACTGCCCTGCCGACCCGAACCGGGCCTGGACCCGGCTACGAGCATGAGACAGCCCTCGAGACCACCCGCAACCGTTATGCCGTCATGCTCCCTATCGTGCGCTACACCCTTCCTCGCCTGGCCACAGACTCCGGCTTCCGGCGTACGGTCACACAACTGAGGCAGGAAGGGTGGCGCGACTGGCACCTGCTGACCGCCATCGCCAACGCGGTCGGAAACCATCGCATCCAGCAGCAGGGCCTGCACCCGTCCCCGGACGACTCAGAGGAACACCGAGCTCGCATCCTCGCCGTCATGCAAGCCCCCGAACATCCCGACGACCCTCCTGTTCCTGCTGAGGCGTTCACGGAACACGCCCTTCGCTCACACCTGTCTATGGCTGCCGTGAGCACCGCGCGCGGCTTTGGCCTTGTCATCCGCCATGGCTCTCTTGACCCTCAGGCACTGCTGTCGGTGCTTGGCGACCGGTACGGCTACTGGACGGACGTTGAACACCCCGATGTGTTCGAATGGCGATCTGCTGCTGACCATCCTGCCGACGTGCCCACCTCGTAACACGGGGAGCCGCGCATCGCCGCGGTTGTTCCGGCCCCTGGAGGCACAAGTCATGCCGGAGCCAGAGGCCGGGAGCCTCCTTGCGGGCCGTGAAGGTAACGGGGCCTGTAGAAGGAGCCGCCCGGCGGGGCTGGACCGCCGTCGAGCCGACCGGCCACGGGAACCGCCTCACCTACTCTGGCCGGACGATCAGGCGGGGCTCGTCAGTTTTTCCCGTATGCCGTCGTCGCGGGCGGGGAGGCCGTGAAGAAGGCGTTGAGGATCTCGGCCACGCGATGGCGTTCCCGGTTCGACAGCAAGGATCGGTCCAGGTCGCTCAGCACCTGCTCACCCATGGTGTCGGTGGCGACGAGCCACCGCAGGAACACGCCGAACGCCGTGCGCCGGATGTCGGCCAGCCGCTCGGTATCGGTCGTGCCGTCCTTGGAGTGGATGACTCCTTCCTTCTCCCCGTGGGCATACTTGGAACGGAGCTCATACGCCTTTTTGATCACCCCGGCTACGGCCAGGCGGGCCTCGTCCTGATCCCACAGAGCCGCTGCCCGCTGATGAGTCCGGCGTCGGCTGTCCCCCTGCCCGTCAGCAGCTGCCACGGCTTCCATGGCGATGACGTAGTCCAGCAGCACGTCGTCAGCCTCTGCCTCATCGACGTAGGTGCCGCCCCAGGTGCGTTGGGTGGCCCGCATCAGGCGACTGGCCGCACTGGTCAGCGCACGAGCGGTCGGCGTCGGGTCTCCCCTCCTGTTTCCCTTCATGACGACGCGGGAACGCACTGCGCCGACCAGGGTATGGACGGTGGTGCAGAACGCGGTGAAGGTCGGCAGCTCGGAGTCCGTCACGACATAGCCGTACGCGCGATGGCTTTCTCCCACTTCCTCGCCATAGTGATCGTGGCGCGGTTCGATGACGGGTGCTCCGGAGCGGAGGTCACTACGGCGTCCGGGTTCCACCCGGAAGTACGCCTCGGGGTGGAGGGGGTGATCGGGGTCCCACAGCTGCAAGGTCAGCAGGACATCCAGGTGTCGGCGTTCGGGCCGCATGTCGAGGTCGGGCAGAAGGAAGTGGCCCCGATAAGGGGAGTCGTCAGGCCGGAGGAGTTGGAGGAAGGCCGCGCCGTGCAGAGTGTCCGGGTCCAGGCTCGGCGGCCGCAGGAAGCGCCGCATGGAAGGCAGAGGCATGAGCCGGACGAGATCATCGGCACTGGCGGCGCACAGCCGGTAGTCGCCTAGCGTCAGCTCCGTACCTTCCGGAAGCTCGATGTCCAGCAGAACCCAAGTCTGCACCTGAGGGGTGTCACGGAGACAGAACGCGGCAATGTCAGCGGCCAACTTCTCGACCGGTACCTCCAGGCCGCTGGCGAAGGCCTCAGCGACCCGGCCGAGCCCGGTCATGTCGATCATTACGGTGCCGCTGAGCGCGGTTCCGTCCTTCGTATACAAATCCGGGCGGCGGGAGGCCGGAGCCAGGTCCGTCACCGCCGTGTCGACCGCTTTCCAGGAGGCGCGGCCGCTCAGCTCCGCGGCGGACCATGCTTGGGGTGGGTGCGTCCGCAGGTCCTCCAACCACTTCTGCAGCGCGTCCTTCACCGCCACGTGTTCACTCATAGGCACAACGCTAGAGCGTGCTTGTGCCAGCCCGCGACGGAAATAACCCATGAACCCCGGGGACTGTCCGTCTGGAGGATTTACAAGGGACGCCCTGTTGATCGGCGCTGCCAAATGGGCTCCAGCACCGTTGAGGCGTCTCTGCTCCGGCCGCCTGGGAATCGGGAGCCAGTGACCCATGGTCGCCGTCGGGTGCCTTACCACCCGGGTGTTGGATGCTCAACGCCTCATCGACGGATTGTCGTGCTGGCCTCGTAGGCCAGTGGCGGGAGAATGAGCGCTAGGCGCTCCCGCGGTGGAGGAGAACTTCCCATCCGCACCAAGGCGGCGGCGAGGCGGTCCTTGTGGTCTCCGGCAAGGAAGGGGATCTCGTCTTTGAGGTAGCGCTGCAGGGTCCTGGTGGGAACACCTGTGTGCCGGGCGAGGATGGGCAGGAAGCCGGCTCCGTAGAACCTGTTGAGTGTCTGCAGTTCGGCCTTCAGCAGGAAGGGGTCCACATGGACGGCTCGCTGCCGAGGCCAGGCGGACCGGCCCCGCCTCGGCCGGGCCGCAGCGGGCTGCCAAGCGTCGGTGAGTGCTTCGCCGGAACGAGAGACGTGGGTCTGTCCGCCACCGGATATCAGCGCTCCCATGCGCGCTTGTTCACGTGCTGCGTCCATGCTGCGGCGGGCACTGGCTGAGGTACGTTCCAGCAGCGCCAGCCACTCGATCTTCTCGGCGAACGTGGCGACACCACAGCCTTCGAGGAAAGCCAGCAACCCGCGCACTGTTATGGGATGGAAGCCGTTGGCCATCGCGGCAAGCGTGGTGTGCGAGTAATCGCTCCTGCGCGCCATGGTTCGGAACGAGACCGAACGGTAGGCGCGTAGTCCTCGTAGCCAGAACACCAGCGCCTTCGTGCTCGAGGCACCGGAGGGAGGTGTCAGTTTGCCGCTCTTCTCCCAGCGTGACCATGTCTGGCGCCACGCCGTTCGCTCCCCGCAGTCATCGGCTGTCATGGCTTGGGAGGAAACAGATGCCTGCTGAGGGCGCTTCCCACGCAAGGCGGCTTCTCGTTGCGCCACCCACGGTTCCGTGTCCCTCTCGCCACAGGCCTCGACGAACGCCTTCACGGTTTTCTCGCTTGGCACACTCATGCCGTTTTGCGCGGTCGACAGAGTCCCTGTGGACAGCCCCGACAAGGCCGAAAGCTGAGCCAGGGTGAGCCCGGCACGCTCTCTGAGAGCGCGGAGCTCGGTGGCGAACGCGACGCACGGAAGGTCGTGTTCCTCGGGAAGCCTGTTGCTGGGGCGGGCCATGGCAGGGCGTCTCCTTCTCCGTGGAAGAGCGGGGCACCGGGATGGGGCCGGTGCCCCGCGGGAGGCGTCAGGACAGAAGCAGGCGCAGCTCGGCGGCGGTCAACCCGCCCGCGAGCACTGTTGCCATGGCCACCTGCGGCGTGCAACCGAGCATGACCAGCACGGCCGTCACCGCCAGCACGATGGCCAAGACAGCAACAGGGGCCGGGGGACGGACCGCGTACAACTCCGGGGAAGACCCGGACTGACAGGAGATGAGCCAGGGGAAGGCCCGGCTCCACAGGTGCGAGCAGGGGTAAATGATGCGCATGTGTTCTCGATTCTTCGTGCAGGGACAGGCGTCACTCGCGGGACGGCCCGGTCCCATAGACCCGGACAAGGACTTGTCGGTAGTGACCGGTTGACGCCAGCCGCCGCCGATGCAGTCATCATCTACGACCTCACCAGCAGGTGTGCACCGTCTCTGACGAAAGTTGAAATATGTGATGCTCGATTCTTCAGAAAATGGTGCCTGAAGGATGTTTTGAAGAAAGGCTTCGTTCGGAAAACCCGCAGGTCGGGTCCGCTTTTGCTTCATCTCTGTCAGGATTTGCGACGGGAAGTTAGGCGGCGGCTGGTAGGAATATTTGTAGCGTCGGTGGAGTGTGAACAAAGCACGGCGCAGCAGAGGTATCTTCTGTCTATGACCCGGACAAGGCCCTCTCCGCGATGGGCTGTTGACGCGGCGCCATCGCATGCCGGGTGGAGGAGCGGTGCTCCTCCACCCGGCATCACTGCCGAGGACTCCGGGGAGAGGGCTCGGGTCCTACTCACCCGTCTGAGGGATGGGTACACAACGATCCCTTTGAGCGAGTGGCGGCCCCTGGCGAAAGGGCAGTGAGCTTCAGAGGTGGAGGCTGCGGCCGAGGGTGAGGGTGTCCAGGAGGTCGTGGGTGATGCGTTCCTGGCCGGTGAGGATGGCTTTCTGGGCGGCTTGGCCGATGAGGTGGGACAGGGCCCGCAGGTAGCCCTTGCTGCGCTGGTGGAGGTAGGGGTGGAGGTGTGAACCGCACCGGGTTCGGTAGAGATCTCAGATATTGGTTGTGACCTGGGCTTTCGTGGTGTCCAGGTAGTGGTTGGCTTCGTATTCGGCGGGCGGGATGTGCCCTATCTCACCGTGAAGCCGGGTGTGGTTGTACCAGTCGGTCCATTCGGCGGTGGCCAGCTCGACCTGGGCGAGGGATCTCCAGGGCCGCTGCGGCTTGATCACCTCGGTCTTGAAGAGGCCGATCGTGGACTCCATCAGCGCGTTGTCGTACGCGTCGCCGACCGATCCGATCGAGGCTGCGATTCCGGCCTTCTCCAAGTGCTCGGCCAGCGTGAAGGACGTATATTGCGATCCCGCGTCCGAGTGATGCACCAACTCACCTGGAAAGGGTGGATGTTGGTCGCGATCACGTTGCCACAGCCCCATGCCCAGGGCGTCCAGGACGAGCCGGGTCTGCTTCGTGGTCGAGGCGGACCAGCCGACGATCCGGCGGGAGAAGGTGTCCACGACGAAGGCGACGTAGACGATGCCGGAGAACGTGGCGACATGGGTGAAGTCAGCGACCCAGCAGCGGTTCGGCGCGCTGGCGACGAAGTCGCGGTCCAGCAGGTCCGGCGCCCTTGGCGCGGAGGGGTCCGGGATCGTGGTGACCACTCTCTTGCCGCGGACGGCGCCGGTGATGCCGAGCTCGCGCATGAGGCGTTCGACGGTGCAGCGGGCCACGGTCCGGCCCTGGCGATTCAGGTGCCGCCAGATCTTCCTCGCGCCGTAGACACGGTAGTTGGTGTCGTATGCCTCCTGGATCAAGATCTTCAGTTCGGCGTCCCGAACGGTGCGGGCCGAGGGCGCCGTCAGGCGTTTGTGGTGGGCGTAGTAGGTGGACGGGGCGATCTTGCA
The DNA here is from genome assembly GCF_002794255.1 of Streptomyces carminius. Taxonomy (GTDB): domain Bacteria; phylum Actinomycetota; class Actinomycetes; order Streptomycetales; family Streptomycetaceae; genus Streptomyces; species Streptomyces carminius. The sequence continues at coordinate 3,399 of NZ_PGGW01000007.1, read as the reverse complement.
GTCGTGCTCGGTCAGAACACGGCAGATCGGCTCGACTCCGCCGAAGCGGTCCCGGTGCTCGTCGATGAACGCTACGAGCGTGTGTGTGGCCGGTCGAGCTCGGCCGCGAAGAAACTCGCCGCCGCCTTCAGGATCTCGTTGGCCCGCTTCAGCTCGGCGATCTCCTTCTTCATCGCCTTGATCTGTGCGGACTCCTCCGTCGTCGTCCCCGGCCTGGTGCCAGCATCGATCTCGTCCTGGCGGACCCACTTGCGCAGCGTCTCGGTCGTGCCGATGCCGAGCTTTGCGGCGACCGCTTTCATCGCGGCCCACTCGGTGTCGTAGTCGGGCCGCACCTCGGCGACCATGCGCACCGCACGACGGCGCAGCTCAAGCGGGCACGGGGAGGGACATGCCATGACTCGATCCTCTCAAATGATCGAGTCCCTACCGAACCCGGTGCGGTTCAGTCGTGGTGTGCGGAAGGCGTTCATAGGGGTGTTGGTGCTGGGCGAGCTGTCACCCGAAAGGGTGAGGTTCTGGCTGCGGGGCTCTGTCTTGGTCCGGCAGCGAACTACGGTCGCTCTTCAGTTGTTGCGTCAGGGGGATCATGGCCAATCCGTACACCCAGCCCCAGCCCGCGCCGCCGCGCTCGGCGCCCAGATGGGCCCGCAAGAGGTTCGTCCTCCCGGCCCTGGCCCTGGCGTTCTTCCTCGGTATCGGTGTCGGCGCGAGCGAGAGCGACACCACGGCGAAGGCTTCCGCCGCATCACCGTCCCCGGAGCCGGCGGTGACGGTCACCCAGACCCGGGAGGTCACCGCCAGTCCGGCCGTCGAGCCGGAGCCGGCCGCGACGGTCACCGTCCGGGCCACCGAGACGGTCGAGGTCACCGTGAGCGCCCCGGCTCCACAGGCGGAGGGCTTCGGTACCTCATCGGGCGGGAACGATGGCGGCAGCGGTGGGGGATCGGCCTACTACTCCAACTGTTCAGAAGCCCGCGCTGCGGGGGCCGCGCCTGTCCGCCGGGGTGATCCGGGCTATGGCCGCCACCTGGACCGGGATGGTGACGGCGTCGGCTGCGAGTAGTGACTCCAGTTCTCCGCTGCGGCACTCCGGTGTCCGGGAGCCGGCTTGTTGCGCACGTCCGCGGCCGGAGCTTTGCGGCACGAGGAGCTGCGCACTCTCCCTGCCTGGCCGTCTGAAGGACTTCCCGCGCCTGCCCGAGCGGAGACGAAACAGCCCCCTGCCTCCCCTGGGGGTTATGCCGCAAGGGGCCTGGGCTTGGGTGCGCCAGGTCAGGAAAGACGCCGCCGGACAGCACAGACGCGCCGGGCATCTCACCAGCACTACGTTCCCCGCCGCCTTCTGACGGCACCAGGTGCGGCCACAAGCCGACGGGGAGCGGTCACCGCAAGGACATCACCGCGCATGAACACCACCGCATTGGCCAAGGGTGCGAACGCCGCGCTCGCCACCACCACGGTCACCGCCACCATCACCGGCCGGGGTCTGCCTCTGGACGTTTCCGCCTTGCTGCTGGGCCCCGGCGGCACCGTCCGCAGCGATAGTGACCTGGTCTTCTACAACCACCCCCGGCAGGACGGCGTGACCGTATCCGGCCGGCAGGTCGTCCTCGGCCTGCCGAACATCCCCGCCGACGTCGAAACCGTCGTCCTGGTCGCCAGCGCCGACCCCCTGCACCCGGGAGGTGTGTTCACCACCGCGCCGGCCCTGAGTATCACCCAGATGGGCGGCACCTCGCTGGGCTTCACCCCACCGGATTTCACCGCCGGCGAGACCGTCATTGTCCTGGCCGAGCTCTACCGCCGCAGCGGCGGCTGGAAGATCCGCGCCGTGGGCCAGGGCTACGCCTCCGGACTGGCCACCGACTACGGCGTCGACATCGAAGCCGACACCCCGGCCCCGGTCACCCCGCCGCGCCCCGGCACCGGGTCCCCCGGCGGGCGCGTGGACCTGGCCAAGGTCGAGAACCGGGCACCCGCCCTGGTGGCCCCGGCCCGGCAGGCCGGCCAGGCCCTCGCCCGAGCCGGCGCCACGGAACGGCGCGCGGCCGTGTACCTGATCCTCGACCACGGCTGGGACATGGAGGAGCTGTACGAGTCCTTAGCCATCCAGGCCTTCGCCGAGCGGGTCCTGGCGCTGTCGGTGAACCTGGACGACGACGGCACCGTCCCGGTCATCTTCTCCAGCGGAAGAGAGCCGTTCCTGGAAGAGATCCGCCTGGACAACTACCGCGGCAGGATCGGTCAGTTGCACACCCAGGTCGACTGGGGAGCGGGAGACGTGGCCGCAGCCATGCGCGCAGCCGTCCAGCACTACCAGCACCCCGGTGCCACCGATTCGGCCTTCATCATCACCCAGGTCGGCGACGAACCCTGGGACAAGGCCGAGGTCCGCTCCCTGCTGCAGAACACGGCCCCCCTGGGCGTCTTCTGGCTCTTCGTCGGCTTCGGACGGGGGAAGCTGGCCTTCTACAAGAACCTCAACGCCTCCGCCTCGGCCACCTTCACCAACGCGGCCTTCTACGACGCGGGCAAGAACCCAGGCGCCGTGCCGGGGGAGGCCTTCTACGCCGGCCTGGTCGACGCCTACACCGCCTGGACGCGCTGACCTCTGCCGATCGTGCGCGCCCGAACCCGTCGGCGCGGCGGCCCCTGGAGCTTCTTCTGGCTGAGCGGCGGTATCAGCCACGCCTGGCCGCTGTGTGGCGGCATCGGGTGGGCCGGTGGCCGTAGCGGTGGGTGAGGCGTGGTGCCTCACCCACCTTTGCGGTGTCTGCCTCTGCGGTAGGCCTGTGGTGGGAGGCGTGTGGGGACGCCGCAGAGAGGGAAGGCACCGCTCGGGCTGCCTCGCAGGGCGGGGTGGGATACCGGCCCGGTCCGATGAAATTGCAGAGGCGAGGACAGCGTGAACCCCGGATTCACCCTTTTGGGTGACGGGTGAGAGTTTCTGATCATCGGCCCGGTGAAAATCTGTGCCGGTTGCCGCACCCTTCCTGCTCGGTCTCAGGCCGAATTTATGTCACGTGTGTCCGTTATTTCCTTCCGGGTTTGCGGGCCGGGAGGTGCGGGAGTGTTTCCCGCCGGCGCTGCTGTGCCTGGTTTTCATGGTTTTCAGGCGGTGGCGTGCACGTTTTCGGGTGGCTAAGTTGCGGTCGGGACAGCAAGAAGGGCTTCGAGGGGTTGGTCGCCTGACTCGAAGCCCTTGCGCGTCCGCACTGTCCGCCTTGAGAGAAGGAGACCGAGTTGATCGAACGCGTGTACCGGAAGTGGGCTGGCCTGCTTCCGGTGTTTTCCGACACTAGCATTCCGCTCTCTGCCCTGATGCAAACAGCGGTGGTGGGCTTTTTCGCTGTCACGGTGCGGTGGAGTTCCGTGCTGGTCGCCGTGGTGATCTCC
>NZ_PGGW01000006.1 GCF_002794255.1 Streptomyces carminius | reverse complement strand
GGAGCCGGTTCTTGAGGTGCGGGGGTTGGTGAAGCATTTTCCGCTGACGCGGGGTGTGGTGTTCCGGCGTCGGGTGGGTGCGGTGCGGGCGGTGGATGATGTGTCGTTCACGCTGTTTCAGGGGGAGACGCTGGGGATCGTCGGTGAGTCGGGGTGTGGCAAGTCGACGGTGGCGAAGGTGTTGATGGGTCTGGAGCGTCCGACGGCGGGGGAGATCCGGTACAGGGGTGAGGACATCACGCGGTTGTCGGGTCGGGCGTTGAAGGCGGTGCGGCGGAACATTCAGATGGTGTTCCAGGATCCGTACACGTCGTTGAATCCGCGGATGACGGTGGGGGATATCGTCGGGGAGCCGTTCGATATTCATCCGGAGGTGGCGCCGAAGGGGGATCGGCGGCGGCGGGTGCGGGAGTTGCTGGATGTGGTGGGGTTGAATCCGGAGTACATCAACCGGTATCCGCATCAGTTCTCGGGTGGGCAGCGGCAGCGGATCGGGATCGCGCGGGGGTTGGCGCTGAATCCTGAGGTGATCATCTGTGATGAGCCGGTCTCGGCGCTGGATGTGTCGGTGCAGGCGCAGGTGGTGAATTTGATGGAGCGGCTGCAGGAGGAGTTCGATCTGTCGTACATCTTCATTGCGCATGATCTGTCGATCGTGCGGCATATCTCGGATCGGGTGGGGGTGATGTATCTGGGGAAGATGGCGGAGGTCGGTTCGGATGCGGAGATCTATGATCATCCGACGCATCCGTATACGCAGGCGTTGTTGTCGGCGGTGCCGCAGCCGGATCCGCGGGGGCGGGAGCGGCGGGAGCGGATCATCTTGTCGGGGGATGTGCCCTCGCCGGCGGATCCGCCGTCGGGGTGTCGGTTCCGTACCCGGTGCTGGAAGGCGCAGGAGCGGTGTGCGCAGGAGGTGCCGCTGCTGGCGGTGCCCGAACGCTTCGCGGGCAGTGATTCCCCGGCCGCGCACCCCTCGGCCTGCCACTTCGCCGAGGAGAAGGACGTGGTGCACGCGGCCTGAGGCACGGCGCGGCACCCGAACCACCGCCGGTGCGCCCGGACCGAACCGGTCCGGGCGCCCCGGCGTATGCGTGCGCGCCCCGGAGTCGCGCACCCCTCCCGGCGGGAGGGGCCGTCCGGCATCCGGGGGTTTCTCCGGGCGCGCTCCGCGTACCCGCCCGGGCGTGCGGGAAAATGGTGTCGATGAGGTGATATGGGTCTTATGGGAAGAAAAGCCGGGATCCAGGGAGACACCTCATGCGCCGAACCAAGCGGTTCACCGGGGCCATCGCGGCAGTGACGGTCCTGGCCGCGCTGGCCACCGCCTGCGGCAGCGGGGAGGCCGACAGCTCCGGGAACGGAGTGGTACGCGCCTCGTGGGGCGACCCGCAGCACCCGCTGGAGCCCGCGAACACCAACGAGGTGCAGGGCGGCAAGGTCCTCGACATGATCTTCCGGGGCCTCAAGCGCTACGACCCGGAGACCGGCGAGGCGGTGAACGCCGTGGCCGAGTCGATCGAGACCGAGGACCAGCGGAACTTCACGGTCACCCTCAAGAAGGGCTGGAAGTTCGGTGACGGCTCACCGGTCACGGCGAGCTCCTTCGTGGATGCCTGGAACTACGGCGCCCTGGTCACCAACAACCAGATCAACTCGTACTTCTTCCAGTACATCGAGGGCTACGACGAGGTCCATCCGGCGGACGAGGGCGCCAAGCCGACGGCCGAGACCATGTCCGGGCTGAAGGCGCTGAGCGACTACGTCTTCACGGTGCGGCTCAACCAGAAGTTCTCCCTGTGGCCCCAGACCCTCGGCTACAACGCCTACGCGCCGCTGCCCGAGTCCTTCTTCGAGGACCGCGAGGCATGGCTGGAGAAACCGGTCGGCAACGGACCGTACAAGATCGACTCCTACTCCCGGGGACAGGTCATGCGGCTGTCCCGGAACGAGGACTACAGCGGTACGGACAAGGCCCGGAACGAGGGCGTGGAACTGCGGGTCTACACCGACAGCAACACCGCCTACACCGACCTCCAGGCCGGCAACCTCGACATCGCCGACGACATCCCCGCCTCCCAGCTGGGGAACGCCGAGCGGGACCTGGACGGCCGCTACGTCAACCAGCCCGCCGGGATCATCCAGACCGTCAGCTTCCCCCTCTACCGCAAGGAGTGGCAGGGCGAGGACGCACGCAAGGTCCGTCAGGGCCTCTCCATGGCGATCGACCGGAAGTCGATCACCGAGCGGATCTACCACGGCACCCGCGTCCCGGCCACCGACCTCACCTCGCCCGTGCTCGGCCCCGACGGCGGCTACGCCGCGGGGCTGTGCGGACAGACCTGCTCCTACGACCCCGGGCGGGCCAGGAAGCTCATCGAGGAGGCGGGCGGGCTGCCCGGCGGGAGCGTGACCCTCACCTCCAACGTGGACGCCGGCTCGCACCGCCAGTGGATGGACGCCGTCTGCAACAGCATCAAGAACGTCCTGGACGACCGCGGCGCCTGCCGGGTCAAGCCGGTGGGCACCTTCGCCGACTACCGCAAGGACGTCGTCGCCGAGGAGATGACCGGCATGTTCCGCACCGGCTGGCAGATGGACTACCCGCTGATCCAGAACTTCCTCCAGCCGCTGTACTACACCGACGCCTCCTCCAACGACTCCGGATACAGCAGCGAGGAGTTCGACGAGCTGCTCGACCGGGCCAACGCGGTCGAGGGGAAGGAGGCGGTCGCCCTCTTCCGGAAGGCGGAGAAGCTCCTGCTCCAGGACCTCCCGGCCGTCCCGCTGTGGTACCAGAACGGCACCGCCGGCTACTCCGACCGGGTGCGCGACGTCAAGCTCAACGCCTTCTCCGTCCCCGTCTTCACCGACATCGAGGTCGTCTGACGCTCCCTCCCGCCGGCGATCCGCCCGACGGGACCCGCCCGAGGAGGAGGCACCCCCGTGGGGCGCTACGTCATCCGCCGACTGCTCCAGATGGTCCCGGTGTTCACCGGGACGACCCTGTTGATCTTCGTGATGGTCTACGCGCTGGGCGACCCGGTCGCCGGCCTCTTCGGCGACCGGGCCCCCGACCCGGCCACCGCCGCCCGGCTGCGCGCCGAGTTCCACCTCGACAAGCCGCTGTGGCAGCAGTACCTGCTCTACCTCGGCAAGATCTTCAGCGGTGACTTCGGCACCGCCTTCAACGGCCGGCCCGTCGTCGACCTGATGGTCACCGCGCTTCCGGTCACCATGCGGCTGATGCTGGTCGCGATCGTCATCGAGATCGTGGCGGGCATCCTGCTCGGGGTGGTGTGCGGGCTGCGCCGGGGCCGCGCCGTGGACACCTCGGTGCTGCTGCTGACCCTGGTGGTGATCTCCGTCCCGACCTTCGTCACCGGTGCCACCCTGCAGTTCCTGTTGGGCGTGAAGTGGCCGCTGACCAGCCCGGCCGTCAGCTCGCAGGCCACGTTCGGCGAACTGCTGCTGCCGGGCACGGTCCTGGCGCTGGTCTCGCTGGCCTACATCGCCCGGCTCACCCGCACCTCGGTCGCCGAGAACACCCGGGCCGACCACGTCCGCACGGCGCGGGCCAAGGGCCTGCCGGAGCGCCGGGTGGTCACCCACCACCTGCTGCGCAACTCGCTGATCCCGGTGATCACCTTCCTCGGCGCCGATGTCGGCAGCCTGATGGCCGGCGCCCTGGTCACCGAGCGGATCTTCAACATCCAGGGCGTCGGCTATCAGCTCTACCAGGGCGTCCTGCGCCAGAACTCCCCGACCGTGGTCGGTTTCGTGACGATCCTCGTCCTCGTCTTCCTGCTGGCCAACCTGCTCGTGGACCTCCTGTACGCCGTGCTCGACCCGAGGATCCGGTATGCCTGAACCACGCTTCGACCCCCTGTCCGACGGCCCGCCCGTGCCCGGCCCGCCCGCCGCCGGCGCGAGCGTCACCCTGGATCCGGGCGCCGCCGGGACCGACCCCGCCGCGGGCCTCCCGGCCGGAGACGGACCGGGCGGACCGGGCGGACGCGGCGGCGGACGGAGCGGACGGCGGCGGCAGCGGGGAGCGCACCGCAGGGCGGGTGGCCGGGGCGAGGCCCGCAGCCTGTGGTCGGACGCCTGGCACGATCTGCGCCGCAACCCGGTCTTCCTGGTCTCGGCCGTGCTGATCCTCTTCCTGGTGACGGTCTCCCTCTGGCCCGGCCTGCTCACCGACCGCGATCCCCTCTCCTGCGACCTGGGCAGATCACTCGGCGGCCCCGTCCCGGGCCACTGGTTCGGGTTCGACGCCCAGGGCTGCGACGTCTACGCCCGCACCGTGTACGGCGCCCGTGCCTCCATCGCGGTCGCCGTGTGCGCCACGCTGGGGACCGCGCTCCTCGGCGGGACGCTGGGCGGCCTGGCCGGGTTCTTCGGCGGCTGGACGGACGGCCTCCTCTCCCGGCTGACCGACGTCTTCTTCGGCATCCCGATCGTCCTCGGCGGCCTGGTCTTCCTCGCCATGATCAAGACCGCGGGGGTCTGGCCGGTCGTCCTGGTGATCGTGCTGCTGGGCTGGCCGCAGGTGGCCCGGATCGCGCGCGGCTCGGTGGTCTCGGTCAAGGAGGCGGACTACGTGCAGGCCGCCCGGGCGCTGGGCGCCGGCAGCGGGCGGGTGCTGCTGCGCCATGTGCTGCCGAACGCCGTCGCGCCGGTGATCGTGGTCGCCACCATCGCGCTGGGCACCTACGTGGCGCTGGAGGCCACGCTGAGTTTCCTGGGCATCGGACTCCAGCCGCCGACCGTCTCCTGGGGAGTGGCCATCTCCAACGCCTCCGACGGTATGCAGTTCCGCAACGCGCCCCACATCCTGCTCTACCCGGCCGCCGCGCTGAGCGTCACGGTGCTGGCGTTCATCATGCTCGGCGACGCGGTGCGCGACGCCCTCGATCCGAAGCTGCGCTGAGGGAGGCGTACGTGACCACCATCGACAAGACCGCCCCGGTCCCGGAGAGGGACACCGGTGGTGGAGACGGCGGGCCGCTGCTGGAGGTCCGCGACCTGCATGTGGAGTTCACCTCGCGGGACGGCCTGGTGCGGGCGGTCAACGGGGTGGACTGCTCGGTGTCCGCGGGCGAGACGCTGGCGGTGCTGGGGGAGTCGGGGTCGGGGAAGTCGGTGACCGCGCAGGCGGTCATGGGGATCCTCGACATGCCGCCGGGCCGGATCCCGAAGGGGGAGGTCCTCTTCCAGGGGCGGGACCTGCTGAAGCTGCCGGAGGAGGAGCGGCGCCGGGTGCGGGGACGGAAGATCGCGATGATCTTCCAGGACGCGTTGTCGGCGTTGAATCCGGTGTACAGCGTGGGTTTCCAGTTGGGGGAGATGTTCCGGGTCCATCGCGGGCTTTCGCGGAAGGAGGCGAAGGCGAGGGCGGTGGAGTTGATGGACCGGGTGCGGATTCCGGCGGCGCGGGCGCGGGTGAACGATTATCCGCATCAGTTCTCCGGTGGTATGCGGCAGCGGATCATGATTGCGATGGCGTTGGCGCTGGAGCCGGATCTGATCATCGCGGACGAGCCGACGACGGCGCTGGATGTGACGGTGCAGGCCCAGGTGATGGAGCTGCTGGGGGAGTTGCAGCGGGAGTATCACATGGGGCTGATCCTGATCACGCATGATCTGGGGGTGGTGGCGGATGTGGCGGACAAGATCGCGGTGATGTACGCGGGGCGGATCGTGGAGACGGCTCCGGTGCACGAGTTGTACGAGCGTCCGGCGCATCCGTATACGCGGGGTCTTTTGGATTCGATTCCGCGGCTGGATCACAAGGGGCGGGAGCTGTATGCGATTCAGGGGCTGCCGCCGAGTCTGACGAGTATTCCGTCCGGGTGTGCGTTCAATCCGCGGTGTCCGCGGGCGCGGGAGGTGTGCCGGGTGGATGTGCCGCCGCTGTACCGGGTGACCGAGTCGGACGGCACCGAGTTGACCGGGCGCCGCAGTGCCTGCCACTTCTGGGAGGAGACCATCCATGGCTGA
>NZ_PGGW01000005.1 GCF_002794255.1 Streptomyces carminius | reverse complement strand
GGCCAGATATGGAAGCCCTGTGAGGGGTGGAGTTGACTGGTACTAATAGGCCGAGGACTTGTCCATGGCTGCTTGCGTCCACTGTGCGGGTTCTGAGACCGCGACCTGTTCCCCCGTGTTCGGGGGCTGGTTTGATGTGAGGTTTCATCGTGTTTCGGTGGTCATGGCGGAGGGGAAACGCCCGGTTACATTTCGAACCCGGAAGCTAAGCTCTTCAGCGCCGATGGTACTGCATGGGGGACCGTGTGGGAGAGTAGGACGCCGCCGAACAAATCGTGAACGAGGCTGTGGTCTCCGGAATTCGTTCCGGAGACCACAGCCTTTTTTGTTCCCGTCACCGGCAGTTCACGTGGGACCTTCAGCATCGTCGCCATGGTGATGGGGACGAGGACACCGGCCGACACACTGCGGTCGAGGCTTGCGGAGCAGCGCATAGGCGTCGGGGACGAGGTCGTCGTGTCGGCCTACTGCACTGGTGAGATCGCGGCCGCGGTACGGAATGCCGGAGCGCTGCCGGTCTTCGCGGACATCGAACCGGCGAGTCTCTGCCTCGACCCGGCTTCCGCCGCCACCGTACTGAGTGAGCGGACCGCGGCCATAGTTCCCGTTCACCTCTTCGGCCACCCCGCGGACATGGTCTGTCTGCGTGCGCTGGCGCAGCAGCACGGCCTGAAGGTGATCGAGCCGGACGCCGGAGCGGCCGTGTCCTCGGTGGAGGCCGCACGGCGTCGGCAGCATGCGGAGTTCCTGAGCTCCCGGCTGACCGGCGTGGTCGTCCCGTTCGTGGCAGCCGGTGTACGGCATGTCTACGAGCAGTACGTGGTGCGGGTGCCGGGCAACGGGCGGCCCGACCGGGACGCCTTCAAGCAGGCGCTGCGGGCACGCGGGGTGGCGTGCCGGGTACCGGTGCGGACGCCGCTGCACCGGCTGCCGGAGTTTCGGACGGACGTGTGGCTGCCCGAGGCCGAGCGGGCGGCGGAGGAGTGCCTGGCGCTGCCGCTGGACGCCGCCATGTCCCGTCGTGAGCTGCAGCGGATCGTCTCGGCCTGCAACGCGCTGGGCGGACTGCTGGCGGAGCCCGCCTGCTGAGCGCGGGCACCTCAGCGCGGGCACCTCGGAGTTCTCCGGCGGAATCCCGGTCCGTGGGCGGGACGAACGCGTGGTCGGAAGGATCCCGCGAGTCGGGTATGATCTATCCCGCTGCTGGCCCCAATAGCTCAGTCGGCAGAGCGTCTCCATGGTAAGGAGAAGGTCTACGGTTCGATTCCGTATTGGGGCTCGGACAATCGGAAGGCCCCCGCCACACGGCGGGGGCCTTCGTTGCTTTCCTTTTCCGTTCTCGTCCGCGGTGTCACTCCGGGACGCGCATCGCGAGGATCGCCATGTCGTCGGAGGGGGCGTCCGCCGCGAAGCGTTCCACGGCGCGCATGATGCGCGCGGCGACGGCGCCCGCCGTCAGGCCCGTGCAGGTGGTGAGGACTTCCGCGAGGCCGTCGTCTCCCAGCATCCGGTCGCCCTCGCGGCGCTCGGTCACCCCGTCGGTGACGCACAGCAGGACATCGCCCGGGTCGAGGCTGACCGTCTCCTCGTAAAGTTCGAGGTCCTCCAGCACACCGAGCAGTGGCTGCGGCTCGGCGGCCGACTCGACGGTGCCGTTCTGCCGGAGCCGCAGCGGCAGCGGGTGTCCCGCGCAGACGACCTTGAGAGTGGCACCGCCCTGCGGGTTCGGCCACAGCTCGCCGTAGAGCAGGGTCAGGAAGCGGCTGCGGGCCCCCTCGTCGAGGATCGCGGCGTTGAGGCGCTCCAGCACGGCCGGGCCGCCGAGCCCCTCACGGGCCAGCAGCCGCAGTGCGTGGCGGGCGAGGCCGGTGACCGCCGCGGCCTCGGGACCGGTGCCGCAGACGTCGCCGATGGCGAAGCCGTACGCGCCGTCGCGGATGGGGAACAGGTCGTAGAAGTCGCCGCCGACCTCGTTGCCCTCGCCCGCGGCACGGTAGATGACCTCGACCTCGACACCGGGCACCTCGGGAAGTTCGGGCGGCAGCAGACTGCGCTGGAGGGACTGGCTGATGGCGGTCCGCTCGCTGTAGAGGCGGGCGTTGTCCAGGGCGAGGGCGGCCCGGCGGGAGAGGTCCTCGGCGAGCTCCAGGATCTCCTGGCGGAAGCGCTCGTCGGAGGGCTTGCCCAGCGTCAGCAGGCCGATGACGCGGTTGCGGGCCACCAGCGGCAGGACCACCGTCTCTCCGCCGACCGCGGAGGCGGTGGCGAGGGTGGTGCCGGTACCGCCGCCGGTGGAGCGGCTGCCGGACAGGCCGGTGTGGTCCAGACCCAGGCTGCGCAGGGAGGTGCGCAGCGCGGTGGAGTGCGCCGCGTCACCGGGGGCGCTCCACAGCCGGGCGCCCGGGGCGGGCACCGGGTCGGGCGGGGGGACCTTGGCCAGCAGCGCCTTGAGGCCGTCGATGCGTTCCTCGTCCTCGTGCAGGACGTATGACAGCTCGGGCTCGGTCTGCTGCTCGGCGATGGTGTAGACGGCGCACCAGGAGGCGAGGGTGGGAACCGTCATCTGGGCCATCAGGGCGAGCGTCTGGTCCCGGTCGAGAGTGCCGGCGAGCAGGTCGGAGGCCTCGACGAGGAAGGACAGCGAGCCGCGGCGCAGCCGCTCCAGCTCGGTCAGCCGCGCGGACTCCACGGCGAGCGCGATCCGGTCCGCGGCGAACTGCAGTCGCAGGGCCTCCTCGTTGGTGTACCGGCCGGGCGCCTCCGCGGAGACGCCGAGCGAGCCGGTCAGCCGCCCCTCGACCTTCAGCGGGACGGTGACGACCGAGCGCATGCCCGTGCCCTCCAGCAGCGGGACCGCACCGGGCACGGCGCTGAGGTCCTCGTGGACCGAGGGCATCCGGGCCGAGCCGTAGCGGCCGCTGCCCGCCTCGACGGGGACGCGGGCGAAGCGCTGGCGGGCGGCGGGCAGACCGGTGGTGGCGCGCACCTCCAGTTCGGTCTCGTCGTCGGTGGCCAGCAGGAGGAAGGCGGCGTCGCCGTCGAGCGTGTCGCGGGCGCGTTCGACGGTGCGCTGGAGGAGGCCGTCGAGGTCGTCCGGCGGCGGGGAGCCGATGAAGACGTCGAAGGAGTCGGTGCCGCCGCGTTCCCGGCGTTCGGCGGCGCCGGCGCTGTCGGAGGCCGCGCCGCGCGACGGGGACTGCAGCACCGCGCGCTCGTGGTCGCGCACCAGCAGGCAGACGGTGGAGGGTTCGCCGTCCGCGTCGCGGACGCGCAGATGGGAGGCGTAGACCGGGATGGTGCGGCCGTCGGCGCAGCGGATGCCGTACGAGCCCTCCCAGCGGGACATGGCCAGGGCCTCGGCGACGCCGGTGCCGGTGCCGGGGGTGTGGGGCCAGGCGGCCAGGTCGGTCAGCGGTTTTCCGGTGACCTGTTCCGCCGGGTAGCCGAACAGCTCACGGGCGTCGTCGTTCCAGGAGGAGACGGTGCCGCTCCGGTCGACCTGTACCACGGCGACGCGGACCCGGGTGTCGGTGACGGGCAGGACGCTGTCGGGGAGCACCGGCCCGGCGCTGCGGGTGCCGACCGGGCGTTCGGGGAGGTCGAGCCGGAACCAGACGCGTTTGTCGGTGGCGGTGTAGTCCACTCCCCAGCGGTCGGCGAGCGAGGCGCACAGCAGCAGGCCACGGCCTCCCTCGCGGTCGGGGTCGCCGTAGTGGTGGCCGAGATCCTGGACGGGCAGTCCCCGGTCCGGGTAGCGATCGACGACCTCGACACGCACACCGCTGTCCCCGTCGCGCAGACAGCGGACGTCGGCGGCGGTCCCGGCGTGGACGACGGCGTTGGTGACGAGTTCGCTGGTGAGGACGACGGCGTCGTCGACGATGTCGGCCAGTCCCCACCCCTGGAGGGTGTCGCGTACGAAGGCGCGGGCAGCCGCCACCGAGCGTCCGACCGGCTCGAAGGTAGCCGCAGCTCGCGCCGTGATCACTGTTCTCCCCATGGCTGTTCCGTCGCTGTTGCCGCCGCCCGCGCGCGCCGGTGTCACAGGTGCCCGCTGGGCGCCCACCGCCACCGCGGCCAGCCCCTGCCCGGCACTCGCCTCGTTCACCGCAGCGCCCCTCCGCATACCCGTCGTGATCACATAACCGTCACGGTCCTGGCCCCGGTGGACCGGGACGGATGGACAGCCGGATGCCAGGTTACTTACGTTCGCAGTGCGAGCGGGCCCCGGATGCGGGTGTTTCCCCCCTGAGGCGGTCGGTCGGCGGTGTGCGATGCTGCCGAACTGTTATCGCCTGGTTCCACCATGGTGAAACACTGGGAGCGCTCGATGTGAAATGCCCGGGCGGAACGTTCGACCCAGCGGGAGGAACACGGTGCAGTCTGGCGGAGCGGTGCGAGGTGCCAGCACGCGCACGAAAGGCGGACGATCCCGGGCCGACGGGACGGTCGAGGTGGACGCGGCCTCGGTCCGGCGGCTGCTGACCGCGCTCGAGGCGATGCGGGACGGGAACTTCCGCAAGCGCCTCACCGTCGCCGGCAGCGGTCCGATGGCCGAGATCGCGGCCGTGTTCAACGAGGTCGCGGAGCGGAACCTCCATCTGACCAGCGAGCTGGCCCGGGTGCGCCGGGTGGTCGGCCGGGACGGCAAGCTGACCGAGCGCCTGGAGACCGGTGCCTGCGAGGGGGCCTGGGAAGCGGCCATCGACGCGTCGAACGCGCTGGTGGACGATCTGGTGCGGCCGGTCTCCGAGGTCGGCCGGGTGCTGTCGGCGGTGGCCGAGGGCGATCTGGAGCAGCGGATGGACCTGCGGGTCCAGGGCCCGAACGGGACGACTCAGCCGCTGCGGGGCGAGTTCCTGAAGGTCGGGCGCACGGTCAACGGGCTGGTCGACCAGCTCTCGACGTTCACCGACGAGGTGACACGGGTCGCCAGCGAGGTCGGTACCGAGGGCAAGCTGGGCGGTCAGGCGCGGGTGCGCGGGATGTCCGGGTCCTGGAAGGACCTGACGGACTCCGTCAACACCATGGCCTCCCGGCTGACCGCCCAGGTCCGCGACATCGCGCTGGTGACGACCGCGGTCGCCAAGGGCGACCTGTCGCGCAAGGTCACGGTGCACGTGGCCGGGGAGATGCTGGAGCTGAAGAACACCGTCAACACGATGGTGGACCAGCTCTCGGCCTTCCAGTCCGAGGTGACGCGGGTGGCGCGCGAGGTGGGCACCGAGGGCGAGCTGGGCGGCCAGGCGCGGGTGCCGGGCGCCGGGGGAGTGTGGAAGGACCTGACGGACTCCGTCAACACGATGGCGGGCAATCTCACCTCCCAGGTGCGTGAGATCGCCCGGGTGACGACCGCCGTCGCGAACGGCGACCTGTCGCAGAAGGTCACGGTCAACGCACGCGGCGAGGTGGCCCAGCTCGCCGAGACCATCAACACGATGACCGAGACGCTGCGGACGTTCGCGGACGAGGTGACGCGGGCGGCCAGCGAGGTGGGTACCGAGGGTGTCCTCGGCGGCCAGGCGCAGGTGCCGGGCGCGTCGGGCACCTGGAAGGACCTGACGGACTCGGTGAACACCGCGTTCCGCAACCTCACGGCGCAGGTGCGGGACATCGCGCAGGTGACGACGGCGGTGGCGCGCGGAGATCTGTCGCAGAAGGTCACCGTGGACGTCTCCGGCGAGATGCTGGAGCTGAAGAACACCGTCAACACGATGGTGGACCAGCTCTCCGCCTTCGGCTCCGAGGTCACCCGGGTGGCCCGGGAGATCGGTGTGGAGGGCGAGCTGGGGGGCCAGGCGCAGGTGCCGGGCGCGGCGGGCACCTGGAAGGACCTGACGGACTCGGTGAACACCGCGTTCCGCAACCTCACCGGCCAGGTCCGCAACATCGCGCAGGTGACGACGGCGGTGGCGAACGGTGACCTGTCGCAGAAGGTCACCGTGGACGTCTCCGGCGAGATGCTCCAGCTGAAGAACACCGTCAACCGGATGGTCGACCAGCTCTCGGCCTTCGCGGAGCAGGTCACCAGGGTCGCCCGGGACGTGGGCACCGAGGGCCGGCTGGGCGGTCAGGCGCGGGTCGACGGCGTCTCCGGCACCTGGAAGGACCTGACGGACTCCGTCAACTCCATGGCGGGCAACCTCACCGCGCAGGTCCGCAGCATCGCGCAGGTGACGACGGCGGTGGCGCGCGGTGATCTGTCGCAGAAGATCGAGGTCGACGCCCGGGGCGAGATCCTGGAGCTGAAGAACACCCTGAACACGATGGTGGACCAGCTCTCCTCCTTCGCGGAGCAGGTGACCAGGGTCGCCCGTGAGGTGGGCACCGAGGGGCGGCTGGGGGGCCAGGCGCAGGTGCCCGGGGTGGCGGGCGTGTGGCGTGATCTGACCGACTCGGTCAACGGCATGGCCGGGAACCTCACCGGCCAGGTCCGCAACATCGCCCAGGTCGCCACCGCGGTGGCGCGCGGTGATCTGTCGCAGAAGATCGAGGTCGACGCCCGGGGCGAGATCCTGGAGCTGAAGAACACCCTGAACACGATGGTGGACCAGCTGTCCTCGTTCGCGGAGCAGGTGACCAGGGTGGCCCGTGAGGTGGGCACCGAGGGCATCCTGGGCGGCCAGGCGGAGGTGGAGGGGGTCTCCGGCACCTGGAAGGACCTCACCCAGTCCGTCAACGGCATGGCGAACAACCTGACCTCCCAGGTGCGCAACATCGCCGAGGTCACCACCGCGGTCGCCCGGGGCGACCTGTCGAAGAAGATCACCGTCGACGCCAAGGGCGAGATCCTCGCCCTGGTGACGACCGTGAACACGATGGTGGACCAGCTGTCCTCGTTCGCGGAGCAGGTCACCCGGGTGGCCCGCGAGGTGGGTACCGAGGGCATGCTCGGCGGCCAGGCGCACGTGCCGGGTGTCACGGGCATCTGGAAGGACCTGAGCGAGAACGTCAACCTGATGGCGTCGAACCTGACGAACCAGGTGCGCAACATCTCCCAGGTCGCGACGGCGGTCGCCAACGGCGACCTGACCAAGAAGGTGACCGTCGAGGCGAGCGGCGAGGTGGCCCAGCTCGCCGACGCCGTCAACACCATGGTGAAGACGCTGTCCTCGTTCGCCGAGCAGGTGACGCGAGTGGCGCGTGAGGTGGGTACGGAGGGCATCCTGGGCGGCCAGGCGCATGTGCCCGGGGTGTCGGGTACCTGGAAGGACCTGACGGAGTCCGTCAACTCGATGGCCTCCAACCTCACCGGCCAGGTCCGCAACATCGCCCAGGTCACCACCGCGATCGCCCGGGGTGACCTCACCAAGAAGATCGACATCGACGCGCGCGGCGAGATCCTGGAGCTGAAGACCACCATCAACACGATGGTGGACCAGCTCTCCTCGTTCGCGGAGCAGGTGACCAGGGTCGCCCGTGAGGTGGGCACCGAGGGGCGGCTGGGCGGTCAGGCGCGGGTCGACGGCGTCTCCGGCACCTGGAAGGACCTCACCGAGTCGGTGAACGAGATGGCGGGCAACCTCACCGCCCAGGTCCGCAGCATCGCCGGGGTGGCCGCCGCGGTGACCCGGGGCGACCACAACGTGAAGATCGACGTGGACGCCGCGGGCGAGATCCTGGCGCTCCAGGACAACATCAACACCATGATCGCCACCCTGCGCGAGACCACGCTCGCCAACCAGGAGCAGGACTGGCTCAAGGGCAACCTCGCCCGTATCTCCGGTCTGATGCAGGGCCGCCGCGACCTGGCGGACGTGGCGCGGTTGATCATGAGCGAGCTGACCCCGGTGGTCTCCGCCCAGCACGGCGCCTTCTTCGTGGCCGCCCCCACCGGCGCGAACCAGGAGGTCGGGGTCGGAGCGGGTGAGGACGGCGCGTACGAGCTGCGGATGATCGGCGGCTACGGCTACTCCCAGAGCACCATGCCCACCATGTTCCGGCCGGGCGAGTCCCTGGTGGGGACCGCGGCGGAGGAGAAGCGCACGATCCTGGTCGAGCACGCCCCGCCCGGCTACCTGAAGATCTCCTCCGGACTCGGCGAGGCACCGCCCGCCAACGTGGTCGTGCTGCCGCTGCTGTTCGAGGGCAGTGTGCTCGGCGTCATCGAACTGGCCTCCTTCCAGCCCTTCAACCAGATCCAGAAGGACTTCCTGAACCAGATCGCCGAGATGATCGCCACCAGCGTCAACACCATCAGCGTCAACACCAAGACGGAGGTGCTGCTGCGGCAGTCGCAGGAGCTGGCCGAGCAGCTCCAGGAGCGCTCCGTGGAGCTGGAGAGCCGGCAGAAGGCGCTGGAGGACTCCAACCAGGAGCTGGAGGAGAAGGCTGCGCTGCTGGCCAAGACCAACCGCGACATCGAGATCAAGAACTCCGAGATCGAGGACGCCCGGCAGGTCCTGGAGGAGCGTGCCGAGCAGCTCGCGGTCTCGATGCGCTACAAGTCCGAGTTCCTGGCGAACATGTCGCACGAGCTGCGGACCCCGCTGAACTCGCTGCTCATCCTGGCCAAGCTGCTGGCCGACAACGCGGAGGGCAACCTGACGCCCAAACAGGTGGAGTTCGCCGAGACGATCCACGGTGCGGGTTCCGACCTGCTCCAGCTGATCAACGACATCCTGGACCTGTCGAAGGTCGAGGCGGGCAAGATGGATGTCAGCCCGACCCGCATCGCGCTGGTCCAGCTCGTGGACTACGTCGAGGCGACCTTCCGGCCGCTCACCGCGGAGAAGGGGCTCGACTTCTCGGTGCGGGTCTCGCCGGAGCTGCCTCCGACCCTCCACACCGACGAGCAGCGGCTGCTCCAGGTGCTGCGCAACCTGCTGTCGAACGCGGTGAAGTTCACCGACGGCGGTGCCGTGGAGCTGGTGATCCGCTCGGCCGGGTCGGACGTGCCGGAGGCGATCCGCGACCAGATGCTGGAGCACGGCTCGCTGCGCGACCCCGACTCCGAGCTGATCGCCTTCTCGGTGACCGACACCGGCATCGGGATCGCGCAGAGCAAGATGCGGGTGATCTTCGAGGCGTTCAAGCAGGCGGACGGCACGACCAGCCGCAAGTACGGTGGTACGGGGCTGGGGCTGTCCATCAGCCGGGAGATCGCGCGGCTGCTCGGCGGCGAGATCCACGCGGTCAGCGAGCCGGGCCGAGGCTCGACCTTCACCCTCTACCTGCCTCTGCCCCCGGTCGACCAGGCCTCCGCGGGCCACCCGCAGTCCGGTGCCCCGGAGACCGACCGGACGGTCGGGGCCGAGTCCGGTGCCGGGGAGGACACGGGCCGGGAGACGGACCACGCGCTGGACGTACCCGCCGCGGAACGCGCCGCGGCGGCACTCGCCTCCCGCCGCCGTATGCTTCCCCTGCCGATGCCGGGGAAGCGGCCGACGCGGCAGGAGACGGAGCGCGGTGAGCGCGGTGATTCCGGGGAGCCCGGCGCCGGGCCCGCCTGGCAGCAGGACAACGGCCGGCAGCCGGCCCGGGAGCGTCCGGTCCGCGCCTTCGGTGGTGAGAAGGTGCTCATCGTCGACGACGACATCCGCAACGTCTTCGCGCTCACCAGCGTGCTGGAGCAGAACGGCCTGCAGGTGCTCTACGCCGAGAACGGGCGCGAGGGCATCGAGATGCTGGAGCAGCACGACGACGTGGCGGTCGTCCTGATGGACATCATGATGCCGGAGATGGACGGATACGCCACGACCACGGCGATCCGGCGGATGCCGCAGTTCGCCGGACTGCCGATCATCGCCCTGACCGCGAAGGCGATGAAGGGGGACCGGGAGAAGAGCATCCAGGCCGGGGCGTCGGACTACGTCACCAAACCGGTGGACACCGATCACCTGCTGTCGGTCATGGCGCAGTGGATGGGGGCGGAGTGATGTGCGATGGTTCCGGGGGCACGGGACGTGCGGCGGGCCGGAGAGCATTACGTGTGAAGTGCTGCAATCGGGGAACCTTCGGACCGCCCGCGGCGTTCTGGCTGCGTGCACAGTGACATCTCGGTGACAGGGTGTGGTGGGCCACGAGGTGGGGCTACCATGACCGGCACAAGGGCGGGCGGCGTAAAAGAGTCGTTCCCGGTGGTGGCGTCGAGGACGCTGCCCGGGCGAGGAGGACGGGCCATGGTGCAGAAGGCCAAGATCCTCCTGGTCGATGACCGGCCGGAGAATCTGCTGGCGCTGGAGGCGATCCTCTCCGCGCTGGATCAGACGCTGGTGCGGGCATCGTCAGGGGAGGAGGCGCTGAAGGCGCTGCTCACGGACGACTTCGCGGTCATCCTGCTGGACGTGCAGATGCCGGGCATGGACGGTTTCGAGACCGCGGCCCACATCAAGCGGCGCGAGCGTACCCGGGACATCCCCATCATCTTCCTGACCGCGATCAACCACGGTCCGCACCACACCTTCCGCGGCTACGCGGCCGGTGCCGTGGACTACATCTCCAAGCCGTTCGACCCGTGGGTGCTGCGGGCGAAGGTCTCGGTCTTCGTCGAGCTGTACATGAAGAACGTCCAACTGCGCGAGCAGGCCGAGTTGCTGCGGCTGCAGACGGAGGGCCGGGGCGCGGACGGAGACGGCGGCGGGGGATCGTCCTCGGGCGTGCTGGCCGAACTCTCCGCGCGGCTGGCGGCGGTGGAGGAGCAGGCCGAGGCGCTCTCCAAGCACCTGGACGACTCCGCGGACGCCGCGGCGGTCGCCACGGCCGCCCACCTGGAGCGCAAACTCTCCGGTCTGCGGCGGGCGCTCGACGCTCTGGAGCCGGGCAGCGGCGGCCGGCCGGCCTCGCTTCCCTCGCAGAACTGACCACCGTCCGTCCGGCGGCCTCCCGGTCGGCCGCCGCGTTCTGACGGGGTGTCGGGTGCGCCGCACCGGTCGCGCCCGTACCATCCGCCACTTCGGTCCGTGTCTTGGCGGGCTGTCACGGGTAACCTCGGCACCATGGCCTCACGTACGTCCGGCAAGGCCGCCAAGAAGGCGCCCGCGAAGAAGGCCGCTGCCAGGAAGGCCCCGGCATCGAGGCCCTCCGCGCCGGGGAAGCCCCCGGCGAGACGGGCGGCGGCGAAGAAGGCGGCGCCCAAGGCGCCCCCGAAGCCCGCGCCGTCACCCACGAACGGCGTCTACCGCCTGGTCAGGGCCCTGTGGCTCGGTCTCGCGCATGCTGTCGGCGCCCTGCTGCGGGGCATAGGCCGCGGAGCCAGAGGCCTGGACCCCGCACACCGCAAGGACGGACTCGCCCTGCTGCTGCTCGGCATCGCCCTGGTGGTCGCGGCCGGCACCTGGTCCAATCTGCAGGGTCCGGTCGGCGAGCTGGTCGGGATGCTGGTCACCGGCGCTTTCGGCCGTCTCGACCTGGTGGTCCCGATACTGCTGGGCGCCGTCGCCGTACGGTTGATGCGGCATCCCGAGAAGCCCGAGGCCAACGGGCGCATCGTCATCGGGCTCTCGGCCCTGGCCGTCGGCGTCCTGGGCCTGGTGCACATCGCCTGCGGCTCACCCGGACGAGGCGGGGACACCGGGGCGGTGCGCGACGCGGGCGGCCTGATCGGCTGGGCCGCCTCCAAACCGCTGGTCCTCACCGTCAGCGAAGTTCTGGCGGTGCCCCTGCTGTTGCTGCTCACCGTCTTCGGGCTGCTCGTCGTCACCGCGACCCCCGTCAACGCCATTCCGCAGCGGCTGAGGCAGTTGGGCATACGCCTCGGCCTGGTGGCGGCGGACGATCCGGCGGCCGGCGGTCACGAGGAGTTCCCCGACGACGAGCCCCGGCCCGTCCGGCCGCGGCGGGCGAACCTCCGCAAGGACGCCGACGACGCCTTCCAGGCCGAGAAGCGGGCACTGGACGGCCGCCGCTCCCGCCGTACCGCCCCGGACGGTTCCCGGGACTCCCGGGGCGCCGTGGACCTGGCCGCCGCCGCGGCCGCCCAGCTGGAGGGCGCCGTCCTGCACGGGGTGCAGCCCTCGCCGCTGGTCGCCGACCTCAGCAACGGGGTCCGCACGGAGCGGGACGAGCACGAGCGCACCGGCACCGCGCCGGCCGGACCGGCCGCTCCGCAGGCGCCGGCCGCTCCGGCCGTCCCGGAGGCCGGGGGCCGGAAGCAGTCGGCGGCGGGCGGCGCCGTACCGGACCTGACCAGGACGCCGCCCCCCGAGCCCGCCGACGCCCTGCCGCCGCGCGCCGAACAGCTCCAGCTGTCGGGGGACGTCACCTACGCGCTGCCGTCGCTGGACCTGCTGGAACGCGGCGGCCCGGGACGCACCCGCAGCGCCGCGAACGACGCGGTCGTCGCGTCACTGACCACGGTGTTCGCGGAGTTCAAGGTGGATGCCGCCGTCACCGGCTTCACCCGCGGGCCGACGGTCACCCGCTACGAGATCGAGCTCGGCCCGGCGGTCAAGGTCGAGAAGATCACCGCGCTGGCCAAGAACATCGCCTACGCCGTCGCCAGCCCGGATGTGCGGATCATCAGTCCCATTCCGGGGAAGTCGGCGGTCGGTATCGAGATTCCCAACACCGACCGCGAGATGGTCAAGCTCGGTGACGTGCTGCGGTTGGCCGACGCGGCGGGTGACGAGCATCCGATGCTGGTCGGGCTCGGGAAGGACGTCGAGGGGGGCTACGTCACCGCCAATCTGGCGAAGATGCCGCACATCCTGGTCGCGGGCGCCACCGGGTCCGGAAAGTCCTCCTGCATCAACTGCCTGATCACCTCGGTGATGGTGCGCGCCACTCCCGAGGACGTCCGGATGGTGCTGGTGGACCCCAAGCGGGTCGAGCTGACCGCGTACGAGGGCATCCCGCACCTGATCACCCCGATCATCACCAACCCGAAGAAGGCCGCCGAGGCCCTGCAGTGGGTCGTGCGCGAGATGGACCTGCGCTACGACGACCTGGCCGCCTACGGCTTCCGGCACATCGACGACTTCAACGCGGCGGTGCGGTCCGGCAAGGTGACGGCGGCCGAGGGCAGCGAGCGGGAGCTCGCCCCCTACCCGTACCTGCTGGTGATCGTGGACGAGCTGGCCGACCTGATGATGGTCGCGCCGCGCGACGTCGAGGACGCGATCGTGCGGATCACCCAGCTCGCCCGTGCCGCGGGAATCCATCTGGTGCTGGCCACCCAGCGCCCCTCCGTCGATGTCGTCACCGGCCTGATCAAGGCGAACGTGCCCTCCCGGCTCGCCTTCGCCACCTCCTCGCTCGCCGACAGCCGGGTCATTCTCGACCAGGCGGGTGCCGAGAAGCTGATCGGCAAGGGCGACGGCCTGTTCCTGCCGATGGGGGCGGGCAAGCCCACCCGTATGCAGGGCGCCTATGTCACCGAGGAGGAGGTCGAGGGCATCGTCGCGCACTGCAAGAAGCAGATGGCCCCGGTCTTCCGTGACGACGTCGTCGCCGGACAGAGCAGGAAGAAGGAGATCGACGAGGAGATCGGTGACGATCTCGACCTGCTGTGCCAGGCGGCCGAGCTGGTGGTCAACACGCAGTTCGGTTCCACCTCGATGCTCCAGCGGAAGCTGCGGGTCGGGTTCGCCAAGGCGGGCCGGCTGATGGATCTCATGGAGTCGCGCGGAGTGGTGGGCCCGAGCGAGGGGTCGAAGGCCAGGGACGTACTGGTCAAGCCCGACGAACTGGACGAGGTGCTGGCGATGATCCGGGGAGAGGATCACCCGCAGGGGTGAGAGGGGCAACCATTTCTCCTGGCAAGGCGTCAATCGGGGGGAAGATCGGGGCATGTGGCCGCCGGCGGGCGGGCAAGCCCATCCCTATGGCGGACAGACTCCTCCCGCCCGCTTGCCCGACCCTTCAGCACCCCCTTTAGACTGAGTACCCAGCAGGTGGCTCACGCTCGAAAGGCGCCCTCGTGTCCATCGGCAACTCCTCCCCAGAAGACCGGCCTTCCGTCGGTCAGGCGATTCAGCAGGCCCGTATCGACGCACGGCTGACGGTCGACGAAGTCAGTACCGCCACCCGTATCCGCGTCCCGATCGTGCACGCCATCGAGCAGGACGACTTCTCCCGGTGCGGGGGCGACGTCTACGCCCGGGGGCATCTCCGCACCCTGGCCAAGGTCGTCGGTCTCGATCCGGAGGAGCTGCTGGCGCGGTACGACGCCGAACACGGCGGGCGCCCGGAGCCGACCCCGGCGGCCACCCTCTTCGAGGCGGAGCGCATCCGTCCCGAGCCGTCCCGCCCCAACTGGACCGCGGCCATGGTCGCGGCGATCGTGGCGGTGGTCGGCTTCGTCGGCTTCACCCTGTTCACCGGCGACGACGACGCGGAGCGTCCTCCGACCGCCCGGCAGGAGGTCCCCGAACCCACCGGGACCACGGATCCGGCCAAGCCCGCCGACCGCAAGCCGGCCCCGGGCCCGACCGAGTCCGACAGCGCCATCGCCGCCGCCCCGGCGGACAAGGTCACGGTCAAGCTGGTGGCCGAGGACGGACAGAGCTGGTTCTCCGCCGAGGGCCACGACGGACGGCTGCTGGAGGAGAACGTCCTCAAGGACGGCGAGTCGCGGACCTTCACCGACGACGAGCAGATCAACCTGGTCCTCGGCAACGCGGGCGCGGTCACCCTCTATGTCAACGGCAAGGAGGTCGGCAGGGCCGGCGAGAACGGTCAGGTGCAGCGGGTCAGCTACACCAAGGGCGATCCCGAGCAGGGCTGAGCGGCGGGACGGAGGAACCCTGCGGGCGGGGGGCGTGACCGGGACGAAGTAGGCTGAGGCCATGCCTGAACGCCGTACCGTCGCACTCGTCACCCTTGGCTGCGCCCGTAACGAGGTGGACTCGGAGGAGCTCGCGGGCCGTCTGGCGGCGGACGGCTGGGAACTCGTCGAGGACGCCGCCGACGCGGACGTCGCCGTCGTCAACACCTGCGGTTTCGTCGAGGCCGCCAAGAAGGACTCCGTCGACGCCCTGCTGGAGGCGAACGACCTCAAGACGGCCGCGTCCGAGGCGGGCGGCCGCACCAGGGCCGTGGTCGCCGTCGGCTGCATGGCGGAGCGCTACGGCAAGGAGCTCGCCGAGGCGCTGCCCGAGGCCGACGGAGTGCTCGGCTTCGACGACTACACCGACATCTCCGAGCGGCTGCAGACCATCCTCGCCGGAGGGTCGCACGTTCCGCACACCCCTCGTGACCGGCGCAGACTGCTGCCGATCAGTCCGGCCGAGCGGCAGGGCGCCGATGTCGCACTGCCCGGACACGGCGCGGTGCCCGCGCCCCCCGCCGACCTGCCCGACGGGCTGGCCCCGGCCTCCGGACCGCGGGCGCCGCTGCGGCGCAGGCTGGGCAGCAGCCCGGTCGCCTCGGTGAAGCTGGCCTCGGGCTGCGACCGGCGGTGCTCGTTCTGCGCCATCCCCTCCTTCCGCGGGTCCTTCGTCTCCCGCCGTCCCTCCGACGTGCTGACCGAGACCCGGTGGCTGGCCGGGCAGGGGGTGAAGGAGATCATGCTGGTCTCCGAGAACAACACCTCCTACGGCAAGGACCTCGGCGACATCCGGCTGCTGGAGACACTGCTGCCCGAGCTCGCCGCCGTGGACGGCGTCGAGCGGATCCGGGTCAGCTACCTGCAGCCCGCCGAGCTGCGCCCCGGCCTGATCGACGTCCTGACCGGGACCGAGAAGGTCGCCCCCTACTTCGACCTGTCCTTCCAGCACTCGGCCCCGGGCGTACTGCGCGCCATGCGCCGCTTCGGCGACACCGAGCGCTTCCTGGAACTGCTCCGGACCATCCGCGCCGGGGCGCCGCAGGCGGGCGTCCGGTCGAACTTCATCGTGGGCTTCCCCGGTGAGACCGAGGCGGACCTGGCCGAGCTGGAGCGTTTTCTGACCGAGGCGAGGCTGGATGCGATCGGTGTCTTCGGGTACTCGGACGAGGAAGGTACCGAAGCGGCGACCTACGAGGACAAGACCGACCCGGAGACGGTGGCCGAGCGGCTGGACCGCGTCTCCCGGCTGGCCGAGGAGCTGACCGCGCAGCGCGCGGAGGAGCGCGTCGGCGAGACCGTACGGGTGCTGGTCGAGTCGGTGGACGAGGAGGACGGGCCGGTCGGACGAGGGGAGCACCAGGCACCCGAGACCGATGGGCAGGTGTTCCTCACCGGCCAGGGCGCCTCCTCGGGGTTCTCCGTGGGACAACTGGTCGAAGCGAAGGTGGTGGCGAGCGAGGGTGTGGATCTCGTTGCCGAGCCGTTCCCGGACGTCGTCCGGGGGCGCCCCCGGAATGAGGAGGCGGGTACTGCATGACGGACATCCCGGCCTCTGCGGCGAGGGGCGGAACAACGGCGGGACCGGAGAGGGCGGCCGCCCGCAAGGCGGGTCTGTGGAACATCGCCAACATCCTCACGATGATCCGGCTGCTGCTGGTGCCGGGCTTCGTGTTCCTGATGCTCGCCGACGGCGGGCACGATCCGGCCTGGCGCTCCTTCGCCTGGGCGGCCTTCACCGTCGCCATGATCACGGACCTTTTCGACGGAGAGCTGGCCAGGCGGTACAACCTGGTCACGGACTTCGGCAAGATCGCCGATCCGATCGCGGACAAGGCGATCATGGGCGCGGCGCTGATCTGCCTCTCGGCGCTCTCCGACCTGCCCTGGTGGGTGACGGTGGTGATCCTCCTCCGGGAACTCGGCATCACGCTGATGCGCTTCTGGGTGATCCGGCACGGTGTCATCCCGGCCAGCCGCGGCGGAAAACTGAAGACCCTCGCCCAGGGAATCGCGGTGGGCATGTACATCCTGGCGCTGACCGGGCCGCTGGCCACCCTGCGCTGGTGGGTGATGGCCCTGGCCGTGGTCCTGACGGTGGGCACCGGTCTGGACTACGTACGGCAGGCCGTGGTCCTGCGGCGGGCCGGGACGGCGGCGGAGGACGGCCATGAGTGACGAGCGCGCCGGAATCGTCGAGTCCCCCGAGACCCCCGAGTCCCCCGAGGCGCCCGAGACCGTCGGGGACACCGGGGAGACCGCACAGGCCCTGAAGCTGCTCGCCGACCGCGGCCAGACCGTCGCCGCCGCCGAGTCGCTCACCGGCGGGCTGGTCGCCGCCGAGCTGACGGCCGCCCCCGGCGCCTCGGCGACCGTCCGCGGTTCGGTGACCGCCTACGCCACCGAGGTCAAGCACCGGGTGCTGGGCGTGGACGCGGACCTGCTGGCGGAGCGGGGCGCGGTCGACCCCGAGGTGGCCCGCCAGATGGCGGCCGGCGTACGGCGGGTGCTGGGCACGGACTGGGGCCTGGCGACGACCGGGGTCGCGGGTCCCGAGCCGCAGGACGGACAGCCGGTCGGCAGGGTCCATGTGGCGGTCGCCGGTCCGGACACCGCACCCGTGGCGCTTTCCCTGGACCTGGAAGGGGACCGGGCGGGAATCCGGGCCGGGAGCGTATGCGCGGTGATCCGGCTGTTCTTGAGCGAACTTGTGGAAAATGCGGCGACAAAGGATACGGAACACAGTGGGGGGAATGGATGTTTGCAGCCCTGAGTGAACACAGCATCGCTCCCCGCACGGCCGCGGTTGTAGGCGGTACGGTGGGGCATGAAGGATCCGGGTCAGCGGTCCTAGGAGGGAGCCACCGATGATTCTGCTCCGTCGCCTGCTGGGTGACGTGCTGCGTCGGCAGCGCCAGCGCCAGGGCCGTACCCTGCGCGAAGTCTCCTCATCCGCCCGGGTTTCGCTCGGCTACCTCTCGGAGGTCGAGCGGGGGCAGAAGGAGGCTTCCTCCGAACTGCTCGCGTCGATCTGCGAGGCGTTGGACGTGCGGATGTCCGAGCTGATGCGGGAGGTCAGTGACGAACTGGCGCTCGCGGAGCTGGCGCAGTCCGCGGCGAGCGACACGGTGCCCGCGCCGATGCGCCGCCCCGTTCTCAACCCGGTGTCCGTGACGTCGGTCACGGGCCGCCCGGAGGAGCGGGTGACCATCAAGGCGCCCACGGAAGCCGTCGACGTCGTCGCCGCCTGACCGGCGCGCACTGAGCACACGCCGGAACAAACCGCCATGGGCCCGGCCCGGTCGAGAAGACCGGGCCGGGCCCATGGCGGTCCGTGCTCTCCCGTGTGCCGGATCCGGCGGGCGGGCAGCGGGCGGCACGTGGGCACAGTCCCGGCAAGGGGTGGCAAGGGCTGGCGAGGGGTACGGACAGGTGCCGTTCCACGCGGTCCGCGGTGGCGCGCGGAACGGCACGGCGGGGGCCGTCCCGCGGTGTCCCCCGGGCGGTCAGCGGGAGGACGGGGCCGGGGCGGGCCCCGTCTGGCAGCCCGGGCACCAGTACGCCAGACGCTGCCCGTCGGACGGGTCGGGCAGCCGGCTGCGGACGGTGGTGCCGCAGCGCAGACACGGACTCCCCGCACGGCCGTACACCCACAGACCGCTGCTCCGGCCGGGGACACCACCGGTGGTGACGCGCCGGGGCCGGTCCTTGTTGACCTCCAGCAGCTTCCTGGCCAGGGCGGGCAGGCGCTCGGGGGAGGGAAGCACGCCGATCGGAAGCCAGGGGCCGGCCCGTACCAGGAAGCACAGCTCCGCCGCGAAGACGTTCCCGATCCCGGCCAGGTTGCGCTGGTCGAGCAGCGCCTCGGCGAGCGGTCGGCCGGGGTCGGAGAGCAGCCGCCGCAGTGCCTCGGCCGGGTCCCAGTCGGGGCCGAGGAGATCCGGGCCGAGATGGCCCACCACCCGGTCCTCCTCGGTGGTGCGCAGCAGTTCCAGGACGGGGAGGCGGTAGCCCACGGCGGTCCGCGCCGCGGTGGCCAGGACGGCGCGGATCTGGTGTCCCGGGCCGCCGCGCCACCGCCCACCGGCGGCATAGGTGCGCCAGGCGCCGTCCATCCGCAGATGGGAGTGGAGCGTCAGGCCACCCTCGAAGCGGGTCAGGAGGTGCTTGCCGCGCGGGAGGGTCTCCAGCACCTCGCGGCCGGCCAGATCGGTGGTGGCCAGCCGGGGCACCCGTAGATCGCAGTGGACCAGTGGGGCTCCCGACAGCGCGCGGTGCAGCTGCCGGGCCGTGCGCCAGACGGTGTCCCCCTCGGGCATGGGAAGAGCTCTCCCTCCTCGTCCTCGTCCGCGGGCCACCGGGCCGGACGTACGGCCGCGGCGTATGCCCGCCGCTCCCACTGTGGCACGCCGCCTGCCGCCCCGGCCCGCCGGCGGACGTCAGGCGCGCAGCCGCAGCCCGCGCGGGGTGGCGTGGAAGCCCGCCGCCTCCAGGGCGCGGCCGAGCGGTGAGCCCAGTACGGGGGAGCCGTTGGCACGCTCCACGGTGACGGTGCCCAGCACCCCCCGGTGGGCGGCACCGGCCAGCGCCTCGACCGCGGCGTCCAGCGACGGGCCCCCGTCCCGCCAGGCCAGCAGCGTCCTGCCGCCCCGCTCCAGGTAGAGGACCAGCTCGCCGTCGACCAGGACCACCAGGGAACCCGCCTTGCGGCCCGGTTTGTGGGCAGTGCTCCGGCCGCCCGCCGTGCCTTCGGCGGACGGCGGCTCGGGCCAGGGCAGCGCGGCACCGTAGGCGTTGGCCGGGTCGGCGGCGGCGAGCACGACGGCGCGCGGCCGGGCGCCCGCCGGCTTCTCGCGGGCCGCGGCGATCGCGCGCAGCCGGTCCACCGCGCCGTCCACGGCGAACTGCGCGGCGCCCAGGCCCTCCACCACATAGCCGCGCCGGGCCTGGCCGCTCTCCTCGAAGACCGACAGCACGCGGTACGCGGCCGAGAAACCGCCCTCCACCCCCTCGGCGGCGACCGCCCCCCGGGTGACCACCCCGTGCCGGTCCAGCAGGGTGCGGGCCAGGGCATGGGCGCGGAGAGTGGGGTCGTCCTCCCGCTCGGACAGCAGCGACCAGCGGCCCGCCACGGTCGGCGGGCCGCTCCGGGAGGCGGTGGGACGGCGGGCGGAGAGGGAGGCCGACGAAGCCGGGGAGGACAGCGCCGTCAGGGTGCCGTACCGGCCCCGGGGGGTGCTCCGCCTGGCGCGGTGCGCCGTGGCCCCGGCGGTGCGGCCGGAACCGAGCAGGGCGCGCAGCGGGGCGAGAGTGTCGTTGGTGAGGTGCCCGGACCAGGCCAGCTCCCACAGGACCTCGGCCAGTTCCGGGTCGGGCGCCTGGTGGCCGGCGGCGCGGACCCGCTCGGCGATCTGCCGGAAGAACAGCCCGTACCCGCCCGAGAGCGTGTCCAGCACGGCCCCGTGGAGCTCGCCCGTCTCCAGCGGGTGCGGGGGCGGCAGCAGCAGGGGAGCTGCGTCGGCGAGCAGGAGGCGGACCCAGCCGTCCTTGCCGGGCAGCGCGCCCGCGCCCGCCCAGACCACCTCTCCGGTGGCGGTCAGCTCGTCCAGCATCGCCGGGTGGTAGCCGGTGACCCGGGAAGGCAGTACCAGCTTCTCCAGGGCGGAGGCCGGCACGGGCGCGCCCTGGAGCTGCTCGACGGCGCGCAGCAGTCCGTCCGCGCCGCGCAGACCGCCCGTGCCCGGCTGCTCGCCCAGCTGCTGCCACTGGGGGAGGAAGGCGGCGAGCGCCGCGGGCGGCACCGGTTCCAGCTCCTGGCGCAGCGCAGCCAGGGACCGGCGGCGCAACCTCCGCAGCACACCGGCGTCGCACCACTCCTGCTCGGTGCCGGAGGGATGGAACTCGCCCTGGACCAGCCGGCCGGCGGCCGCCAGCCGGTGCAGCGCGCCGTCGGCGACGGCGCTGCCCAGCCCGAAGCGCCCGGCGGCCCGGGACGTGGTGAACGGGCCGCGGGTGCGGGCGTAACGGGCCAGCAGATCGCCCAGCGGATCGGGGACGGGCTCGGTGAACGCCTCCGGCACGCCGACGGGCAGTGCCGCGCCGAGGGCGTCGCGCAGCCGTCCGGCGTCCTCGATCGCCGCCCAGTGCTCCCGGCCCGCGATACGGATCTCGATGGCGCGGCGGGCCCGGGCCAGCTCCCGTACCCACTCCGGCTCGGCACCTCGTCCGGCCAGTTCGGCGTCGGTGAGCGGGCCCAGGACGCGCAGCGCGTCGGCGACGCCCTCGGCGTCCTTGATCCGGCGGACCCCGCCGTCCGCCCCCGTCCCTCCCGCCGCGGGGAGCCACTGCAGCTCGCGCTCCAGTTCGGCCAGCACCTCCGGATCGAGCAGCTCGCGCAGCTCGGCCCGGCCCAGCAGCTCGGCCAGCAGCCGGGAGTCCAGCGACAGCGCGGCGGCCCGGCGCTCGGCGAGCGGCGAGTCGCCCTCGTAGAGGTACTGCGCCACATAGCCGAACAACAGGGAGCGGGCGAACGGGGACGGCTCGGGCGTGGTGACCTCCACCAGACGCACCCGGCGCGCCTCGACGTCCCCCATCAGCTCGGTGAGCCCGGGGACGTCGAAGACGTCCTGCAGACACTCGCGCACGGCCTCCAGGACGATGGGGAAGGAACCGAACTCGCTGGTCACCTCCAGCAGCTGGGCGGCGCGCTGCCGCTGCTGCCACAGCGGGGTGCGCCTGCCGGGATCGCGGCGGGGGAGCAGCAGGGCGCGGGCGGCGCACTCGCGGAACCGCGCGGCGAACAGGGCCGAGCCGCCGACCCGGTCGGTGACGATCCGCTCCACCTCGTCCCGGTCGAACAGGACGTCGGCGGCGCCGACCGGCGGCTGGTCGGGGTCGGCGGGGCCCTGGCCCGTACCGGCACCTGCCCCGGCACCGGGCGCCGTGCCGAAACCGCCGCCCGGTCCGTCGCCGGGGCCGTCGCCGAATCCCTCCCCGAAGGCGTCGTCGAGGCCGAAGCCCGCCAGGTCGGCGTCGGGCAGGCGCAGCACCAGGCCGTCGTCGGCGTGCATCACCTGCGCGTCCAGACCGAACCGCTCGGTCAGCCGCGCCCCCAGCGCCAGCGCCCAGGGGGCGTGCACCTGGGCGCCGAAGGGGGAGTGGACCACGATCCGCCAGTCGCCCAGCTCGTCGCGGAAGCGCTCCACGACGATCGTGCGGTCGTCGGGGACGTGCCCGCAGGCCTCGCGCTGCTCGCCGAGGTAGGCCAGGACGTTGTCGGCGGCCCACTCGTCCAGCCCGGCCGCGGCCAGCCGCTCACGGGCGGCCCCGGCGGACAGGCCGCCGATCTCGCGCAGGAACGCGCCCAGCGCCCGGCCCAGTTCCAGCGGGCGGCCGAGCTGGTCGCCCTTCCAGAACGGCAGCCGGCCCGGGACCCCGGGCGCCGGGGTGACCAGGACGCGGTCGCGGGTGATGTCCTCGATGCGCCAGCTCGTGGTGCCCAGGGTGAACACGTCGCCCACCCGGGACTCGTAGACCATCTCCTCGTCCAGCTCCCCGACCCGGCCGCCGCCCTTCTTCGGGTCGGCACCGGCGAGGAAGACGCCGAACAGCCCGCGGTCGGGGATCGTCCCGCCCGAGGTGACCGCCAGCCGCTGGGCCCCGGGGCGCCCGGCGACGGTGT
This sequence comes from Streptomyces carminius, assembly GCF_002794255.1. Taxonomy (GTDB): domain Bacteria; phylum Actinomycetota; class Actinomycetes; order Streptomycetales; family Streptomycetaceae; genus Streptomyces; species Streptomyces carminius. Next base: position 108,232 of record NZ_PGGW01000005.1, on the reverse strand, counting down.
GGGCGACCCGGTCCCAGACCAGGCGCGGGCGCAGCTCGGCGAAGGCGTCGGACGGATACCGCCCGGCGAGCATGTCCAGTACGGCGGTGTACGCCGACTCCGGCAGCGAGGCGAAGGGTGCGGCGCGCCGCACCACCACCAGCAGCTCGTCCACGTCCCAGGTGTCCAGGGCGGTCATGGCGACGAGCTGCTGGGCCAGGACGTCCAGCGGGTTGGCGGGCACCCGCAGGGACTCGATGGCCCCCTCACGCATCCGCTCGGTGACCACCGCCGCCTGCACCAGATCGCCCCGGTACTTGGGGAGGACCACCCCGGAGGAGACCGCGCCCACCTGGTGCCCGGCGCGGCCCACCCGCTGCAGCCCGGAGGCGACCGAGGGCGGGGACTCCACCTGGACCACCAGATCCACCGCGCCCATGTCGATGCCCAGCTCCAGGCTGGAGGTGGCCACCACGGCGGGCAGCCGGCCCGCCTTGAGGTCCTCCTCCACCTGGGCCCGCTGCTCCTTGGAGACCGAGCCGTGGTGGGCGCGGGCCAGCACCGGCGGCGCGCCTCCGGCGGACCCCGCACCCCCCATCAGCTCGGCCGGGGAGTGGTCCTCGGGGAGCGGCTCGCCGGTGGCCCGCTCGTACGCGATCTCGTTCAGCCGGTTGCACAGCCGCTCGGCCAGCCGCCGGGAGTTGACGAACACGATCGTCGAGCGGTGGGCCTGGACCAGGTCGGCGATGCGCTCCTCGACCGACGGCCAGATCGACGGCCGGTCGCCCTGCCCGCCGGGGCCCTCGCCGCCCGCCTCCCGCGCCGGGGAGCCGCCCAGCTCGCCCATGTCCGGCACGGGCACCACCACCGACAGGTCGAACTCCTTCTGCGCGGCCGGCTGCACGATCCGCGCCCCGCGCCGGGGCGAGAGGAAGCGCGCCACCTCGTCCACCGGCCGGACCGTCGCCGACAGGCCGATCCGCCGGGCCGGGCGGTCCAGCAGCTCGTCCAGCCGCTCCAGGGAGAGCGCCAGATGGGCGCCGCGCTTCGTCCCGGCCACGGCGTGCACCTCGTCCAGGATCACCGTCCCGATCCCGCGCAGGGCGTCGCGGGTGGCGGAGGTGAGCATCAGGAACAGCGACTCGGGTGTGGTGATCAGGATGTCCGGCGGGCGCCGGGCCAGCGCGCGGCGCTCGGCGGCCGGGGTGTCGCCGGAGCGGATGCCGACCCGGATGTCGGGCTCGGGCAGGCCCAGCCGCACCGACTCCTGCCGGATACCGGTCAGCGGGCTGCGCAGATTGCGCTCCACGTCCACCGCCAGCGCCTTCAGCGGTGAGACGTACAGCACCCGGCAGCGCCGGACCGGGTCGGCGGGCGGGGGCGCGGCGGCCAGCCGGTCCAGGGCGGCCAGGAAGGCGGCCAGCGTCTTGCCGGAGCCGGTCGGGGCGACGGCCAGCACGTCCCGCTCCTCGGCGATCGCCCGCCAGGTGCCCTCCTGGGCGGCGGTGGGCGCGTGGAACGCCCCCGCGAACCACGCCCGGGTCGCGGGGGAGAACATGTCGAGAGCCGGTGCCCGGTCCATGGGGTCCATCCTGCACCCGCCCTCTGACAGCGCCGCGCACCCCCGCAGAATGGGAGCCATGGGCACACAGGAGTGGGCGCGGCACTGGCGGTACGAGCGGCTGCCGGACACCGACCTGCTCCGCGCCCGCTACGTCCGGCACACCTTTCCGCCGCACGCCCACGGCGGCTACGTGCTCGCCGCCGTCACCGGCGGGGTGGAGGAGGTCGGGCTGCCGGAGGGCACCGTACGGGCCGGGCCGGGCTCCGTCGTCATGATCAATCCCGAGGTGGCGCACACCGCGCGGGCCGGGGTGCCGGAGGGCTGGGCCTACGCCACGCTCTACCCGTCGGCCGGTACGGTCGCCGCCATCGCCGCCGGGACCACCGGCCTGCGGGGCACCGCGGGGTTCACCGAGTCCCTGGCGCACGATCCGTACGCCGCGCGGCTGATCACCGAGGTGCACCGGGAGGCCGAGCAGGGTGATGCCCTGGCCGCCGACATCCTGCTGCGGGTGGTCGTCACCCGGCTGCTGCGGCGGTACGGCGGCCCGCTCCCGTCCCGCCCGGTCCGTACGGCGGGCGTGGGCACCGCAGTGCGCGCCCGCGAGATCCTCCTGGCGCGGATGACGGATCCGCCCACCCTGGAACGGCTCGCCGCGGAGCTGGACACCGGCCCGTTCGCCCTGCTGCGCGCCTTCCGGGAGCGGTACGGCATGCCGCCGCACACCTGGCTCACCAGCGCCCGGGTCCGGCGGGCCCGGCGGCTGCTGGAGGAGGGGGTGCCGCCCGCCGAGGTGGCCGGTGCCGTCGGCTTCACCGACCAGCCGCACCTGGGGCGGCACTTCCGCCGGATCGTCGGGGTGCCCCCCGGCGCCTACCAGCGGGAACGCGCAAGAACGTACAAGACCGCGCGGGAGCGGCGTCCGTAGTATCGCTCCGTGCCAGAGCAGAACAGGATCAATCGGAAGATCCCGGACACGCCGGATGCCGTCGCGGGAGCGGCGGGCGACGCCGTGCGGCCGGTGACGGAACCGGTCGCGGGGCCGGTCGCGGGGCCGGTCGCGCGGCCGGTGGAGGTGCCGCCCGGTGGTGGGGACCGCGCCGTCGTCCGGGACGCGCTGGGGGTCGGTGTCGCCGTCGGCCTCTCGGGCTTCGCCTTCGGGGTGACCTCCGCCGGGGCGGGCCTGAGCCTCGCGCAGACCTGCGCGCTGAGCCTGCTGGTGTTCACCGGTGCCTCGCAGTTCGCCCTCGTCGGCGCGCTCGCCGCCGGCGGCAGCCCGCTCACCGCCGCGGCCGGGGCCTTCTTCCTCGGGGTCCGCAACGCCTTCTACGGGCTGCGGCTGTCCACTCTGCTGCGGCTGCCGCGCGCGGTGCGGCCGCTGGCCGCCCAGTGGGTCATCGACGAGACCTCCGCCGTCGCCCTCGCCCAGCGCGACACGCGTACGGCCCGGCTCGGCTTCGCGGTCACCGGCGCCAGCCTGTACCTGCTGTGGAACCTGACCACGCTGCTCGGCGGGCTGGGTGCCGCCGCGCTCGGCGACACCGGCGCCTGGGGGCTGGACGCGGCCGGTCCGGCCGTCTTCCTGGCGCTGCTCGCCCCCATGCTGCGGACGGCGGTGGAACGGGCCACGGCCGGGCTCGCGGTGCTGCTGGGCCTGGCGTTCCTGCCGGTGCTCCCGGCCGGGGTGCCGGTGCTGGTGGCGGCGCTGGCCGCCCCGCTGGTGCTGCTGGTGCACGGCCGGCGGGCGGGGACACGCGAGGAGCCCGGCGGGAAGCCGGACGAGAAGCCGGAAGAACCGGAAGAACCGGAAGAAGAGGGTGCGCGATGAGCGTCTGGACCGCGGTGGCGGCGACGGCGGTCGGCTGCTACCTCGTGAAGCTGGTGGGACTGTCGGTGCCCGCGGGGGCTCTGGAGCGCCCGCTGGTCCGGCGGCTGGCGGCCCTGCTGCCGGTCGCGCTGCTGGCGTCGCTCACCGCGCAGCAGACCTTCGGAGGGGACGGCGGCGCGCTGGTGGTCGACGCCCGGGCGGCGGGCGTCGCCGCGGCGGCGGTCGCCCTGGTGCTGCGCGCGCCCTTCCTGGTGGTGGTGGCCGCCGCCGTCCTGGTCACCGCGGGAGTGCGGGCCCTGGGCTGACGGGACGGCGGAGGCGGGGAGGCGCGAGTGGGGGGGGCGCCTCCCCGCGCCGGCGCGGTTCCGACCGTGCCCGTGCCCGGGGGCGTACCGCTGATACTGGGGGTATGCGGTTGACGGTCTTCTGGGAGCGGATGGCGGCCCACTTCGGTGCGGCGTACGCCGACTCCTTCGCACGTGATCATGTGATGTCCGAGCTCGGCGGGCGAACGGTGCACCAGGCGCTGGAGGCGGGGTGGGAGGCGAAGGACGTCTGGCGCGCGGTCTGCCGGGCCGTGGACGTCCCCGCCGAGCTGAGGTGAGCCCCCCGGCGGCCGGGCGTGTTGTGCTTCTTCCCGCGCTGACCTGGGGTTTTCTTGCTTTTCCACAGGGTTTCGGGGTGACTTGACACGAAAATCGAACAACTATTCTCATAGAGTGGCTGGGCGGACCGGGCGGTGTCCGGACCCATTGTCAGTGGCAGGCGCTAGCGTCGTTTGACGTGAAGCGATCGACTCAAGCAAATCGGGTGGCACCCATGGCAGGAACCGACCGCGAGAAGGCGCTCGACGCCGCGCTCGCACAGATTGAACGGCAGTTCGGCAAGGGCGCCGTGATGCGTCTCGGCGAACGGCCGGACGAGCCCATCGAGGTCATCCCCACCGGGTCGACCGCTCTCGACGTGGCGCTCGGGGTGGGCGGTCTGCCGCGTGGCCGGGTGGTCGAGGTCTACGGCCCGGAGTCCTCCGGCAAGACGACCCTGACCCTCCACGCGGTGGCCAACGCCCAGCGGATGGGCGGCACGGTCGCCTTCGTGGACGCCGAGCACGCGCTGGACCCGGAGTACGCCAAGCGGCTGGGCGTGGACGTGGACTCCCTCATCCTGTCCCAGCCGGACAACGGCGAGCAGGCGCTGGAGATCACCGACATGCTGATCCGCTCCGGCGCCCTCGACCTGATCGTGATCGACTCCGTGGCCGCCCTGGTGCCGCGTGCGGAGATCGAGGGCGAGATGGGCGACTCCCACGTCGGCCTCCAGGCCCGGCTGATGAGTCAGGCGCTGCGGAAGATCACCGGTGCGCTCCACCACTCCAAGACCACCGCGATCTTCATCAACCAGCTCCGTGAGAAGGTCGGCGTGATGTTCGGCTCTCCGGAGACCACCACCGGTGGCCGGGCGCTGAAGTTCTACGCCTCGGTCCGGCTCGACATCCGCCGTATCGAGACCCTCAAGGACGGCACCGACGCGGTCGGCAACCGCACCCGGGTCAAGGTCGTGAAGAACAAGGTCGCGCCGCCCTTCAAGCAGGCCGAGTTCGACATCCTCTACGGCATCGGCATCAGCCGTGAGGGCGGGCTGATCGACATGGGCGTCGAGCACGGCTTCATCCGCAAGTCCGGCGCCTGGTACACCTACGAGGGCGACCAGCTCGGCCAGGGCAAGGAGAACGCCCGCAACTTCCTCCGCGACAACCCCGATCTCGCCAACGAGATCGAGAGGAAGATCAAGGAGAAGCTGGGCATCGGCCCGAAGAAGGAGACTCCCGAGAACGAGCCGGGTGCGGACGTCCCGGCGGCCGAGGCGGTCCCGGCCGAGGCGGGGACCGCGGCGAAGGCGGTGCCCGCGCCGGCCACCCGGGCCAAGGCGGCCAAGAGCGCCGCGGCCAAGAGCTGAGCCGTGGCGGGACGACAGGAGGGCCTTCCTGCCGGTGATCCGGAGGAGCGGGCGCGGGCGATCTGCCTGCGCCTGCTCACCGGCACCCCGCGTACCCGCGGCCAGCTCGCGGAGGCGCTGCGCAAGCGGGAGATCCCCGAGGACGTGGCCGAATCGGTGCTGTCCAGGTTCGAGGACGTCGGGCTGATCGACGACGCGGCGTTCTCCGAAGCATGGGTGGAGTCCCGGCACCGCGGCCGGGGCCTGGCCCGCCGTGCCCTCGCCAGGGAACTGCGGCACAAGGGGGTGGATCCAGGTCTGGTCGACGACGCCGTCGGGCGGCTCGACCCGGAGCGGGAGGAGGAGACCGCCCGCGCTCTGGTGGCACGCAAGCTGCGCGCCACCAGAGGACTCGACCGGGACAGGCGGCTGCGCCGCCTCGCCGGGATGCTCGCCCGGAAGGGATACCCGGAAGGGCTCGCCCTGCGCATCGTTCGGGAGGCGCTGGAGGCGGAGGGCGAGGACGTGACGGAGTACGGCCTGTACGGGACGGACTGAGCGGGACCGGGCGGAGCCGGACCGGGCGGCGTTCCGGTTCGCCTGATCGTCCATGGGCGCCTCCGGATCACCCCGCTCGGGAGGTGCCCCCGGCCGGTGGCAGTACGGCGCCCCTGGCGGGCGGCACCGGTGCGGCCGGGGCTGCCGCGGTCCCGGAGTCGGCCCGGCGGGCCCACAGCAGCGCACCGGCCAGCAGGGCCGCACCGGCCAGCAGCCAGGGCAGCGGGCCGCGTGGCAGGGCGCCGGCGGCCAGGCCGGCGAGGGCCCCGGCGGACTGCAGGGCCAGGGACTGGACTGACAACGCGGTGGCCCGGCCGGCGCTGTCGACCCGGCGGTGCAGCAGCTCGTTCTTGTTGGGACCGGCCACGCCGATGCCGAAGTAGACCAGGGCATAGCCGGTGGCGGCCATGGCCAGGACGGCCGGTCCGGACCACAGCACGGTCACCCCGAGCAGCAGCAGGCCCGTGGCCCCGGTCCCGAGGCCGGCCAGGACGGCGCGTTCCCCGCTGCCGGTCAGCCGGGCGGCCGGCGGTGCGCAGTGGCTGCCGAGGGCGGTGCACACGAAGCCGCCGCAGGCGAGAGCGGCGAAGAGCAGGGCACCCGACTCGGGTGCCCCGGTCAGCTCGGCGGAGCGCCCCGGGGTGAGCAGTTCGATGACGGCCAGCGCGGTCCCCGCGGCGGCGGCACTCAACAGCACCCGGCGCACCAGGGCGTTCCGCCCGCCCAGCCGCAGTCCGCCCAGCACGGTGGCCGGGACGCCCCGCAGCGTCCCCCGCAGTGTGACCGGGGGACGGGGTGGTTCGGGCAGCGCGGTCAGGACGTACACCGTGAAGACCACCCCGACGGCCGCTCCCAGCAGCGCCGGGACCGACAGCGGGAGGACCAGCCCGGCGGTGGCCTCGTCCAGCCGGGCGCCCGGATCCGGGCCGAGGCCCAGCAGCCAGGGCAGGCCGCCGCCGCACAGGGTGCCGAGCGCCAGCGCGGTGGCGGAGGCGGTGTTTCCGCGGGCCAGCCCGGTGCGCAGTTCCGCGCCGGGTCCGGAGTGCGCCTGCACGGTGTCCACGTACCACGCCTCGGCGGGGCCGCTGGACAGCGCGCGGCCGGTGCCCGCCAGGACCAGGCCCAGGGCGAGGACCCAGGCCGTGGTGCCCAGCGCCTGCAGGACCAGGGCGATCGTGGTGAGCACACCCGCGGCGGCCAGTACGGTGCGGCGGCCGACGACGTCGGACAGCCCGCCGGTGGGCAGCTCCAGCACGGTGACGGTGAGGGAGTACACGGCGAACAGTCCGGCCACGGCGGTGAGGCTCATACCGCGCTGGCCGAAAAGCAGGACCATCGCGGGTATGTACAGCCCGACCGGGAGCCAGAAGAGGAAGGTGACCGAGGCGAAGCGGCGCCGGGCCGTTGCCGGGTCCAGCGGCGCGGTCACGAGGTACCGTTCCGGCCGTGGGCGCCGGGATCGCCGCCACCGTCGACGGTTTCTGCTTCTGCTTCTGCGTCTGTGCCTGGCTCGGCGTTCGGGGCCGGGGCCGTGCCGGGGCCGCCGGGGGAGGAACCGGGGCGGGCCGCTGCCAGGGGCAGCCCGGCCCAGAGCAGGACGGTCTTCTCGGCGCGCGGATCGCCCTCGTCGCGGGCCGCCAGCTCATCGGCCTTCCGGCGGAGCGTCTCCCGCAGCTCGGTGAGCGATTCCGGGGTCAGCCGGTCCAGCCGGTCGCTGATGCCGGCTGGTTCCAGCCACTGCGGCCCGAGCCGACCGGCCGCCACGTCCTCCTCGTGACGGTGCAGGGACCGCTCCAGATGCTCGATCTGGAGGCCGCGTACCGCGCTGAGGGAGGTGCGGCCGCCGGGGGAGGCGTACATGGCCGCGTTGTCCCAGGCGGTGTCGGTGTGCACCGACCGCCAGCGACGCTCCCGCCCGTCCCGGTGCGCGGCCTCGGCGACGAAGGCATGTCTGGCCAGTACTCGCAGGTGGTAGCTGGTGGAGGCGGAGGACTGGCCGGTCCGCTCCGCGAGTTCGGTCGCGGTCGCGGGGCCGTCCTCCCGCAGCAGCCCGAGCAGCCGGATGCGCAGTGGGTGGGTGAGCGCCTTCAGCGCCGCCGCGTCCCGTTCGGGGTGCAGTACGCGAGTGCGTGCCCTGTCCGTCTTCTCGTCGGCCATGGAGGGAGGGTAGAGCGCCGGAAGTGCTCTGCAAAACTATTTTTGCAAAAAATCTTTGGGGGAGCGGGTGGGCCGCCACCCAACGGGAACGGGCGGCTGAGCGTTGGAGGCGGTACGGGTCAGGGCCGGTCCGCCGGACGCCCGCTCCGCCCCGTACCGGGTCCGGTGGCGTCTTCGCCGGTCCCGCGCTTCTCTCCGCCCTCTCCGCCCTCGTCGCCCTTGCCGTCCCCGGCGGGCCCCCGGGCCACCGCCCCGCGGACCGCCTCGACGCAGGCACGCAGCTCGTCCGTCCGGGCCCCCGGCAGCGCGGCCGCCAGATGCCCGTCCGGCCGGATCACCAGAACGGTGTGGGCGGCCGCGCCCGGATAGCTCTCGGCGACCAGCAGTTCGGCGGCCGGCGGCAGCCGTTCCACCACGGCGGCCAGCTGCGGCATCAGCCCGGCCGACAGCCAGTGGCGGCTGTCCCACACCTGGGTGCCGGGCGCCACCAGCAGCACCAGCAGACCGCGGCCCAACCGCTGCCACAGCCGCTCCCGGGTGCCGTCCAGGGCCGTCACCGGTACGTCCACCACCGGCGCGCCCGGCGCGGTGCCGACCTCCACCGCGCCGGGCACCGTGTACTCGTCCGGTGCCGGCGGTGAACTCTCGTAGCGGGGCGGCGCGCCCAGCGGGCCGCGCCCCAGGTGCCCGTCCGTCAGCAGATCGAGCCGGCCCCGGGAGCCCCCGGGCAGCAGGGTGCGCAGACCGCCGCTCCCGCGCACCAGCGGCAGCGCCTGGTCGAGGGCGCGCAGCCGGGCCCCGACAGCCCCCCGGCGCTCGGCCCCGTAGCTGTCGAGCAGTTCCTCCGGTGCCCTGCGGTGCCAGCACAGCGCCAGCTTCCAGGCGAGGTTGGCGGCGTCCCGCAGCCCCTCGTCGACCGGCTGGGTGCCCAGCGCGCCCAGCAGCCGCGCCGCGTCCCCGGCCAGGAAGACGCGCCCCGCACGCCAGCGCCGGGCCAGCCGCTGGTGCGCGGTGTACACGCCGGTGTCCAGCAGCTCGTACGGCGGCACCTCGCCGCACCAGGCGGTCAGGGTGCCGCGTATCCGGTCCAGCAGTTCCTCCGGGGTGACCAGCTCGCCGCGTGGCGGCAGCAGCCAGTCCAGCCGCCACACCCCGTTCGGCAGCGGACGCGCCACCGCCTCGTCGCCCCGGCCCGGAACCTCGCGGTGCAGCAGCGCCTCACCGTCCCAGGGCAGTTCGACACGGAGCGCCGCCACCGCGTGCCGCTCCACCGAGGTGCGCCCGGGGAAGCGGACGCCGAGCAGTTTGCGCACCGTGGAGCGGGCCCCGTCACAGCCCACCAGGTAACTGCCGCGCCACCAGGTGCCGTCCGGCCCCCGGGTGTGTGCCGCGACCCCCCGTCCGTCCTGCTCCAGCTCGTCCAGCCGGGCCCCGGTGACGATCCGGGCCAGCGACTCCCGCTCCAGCGCGGCCCGCAGGCTCCGCTCCAGGGCGTACTGCTGCAGATGCACCGGTGAGGTGTCGGCGTCCAGTTCCACCCGCCGCACCGGCTGCCGCCGCCGTTCGATGCGCCAGGCCGCCCACCGGGCACCACCCAGGGCGAACACCTGGGCGACCTGGGCGGCGGTGTCGGGCCGCAGCACACAGGTACGTGCCGCGCGCGGCTCCACCTCGCCGTCACCCGCGTCGAACACCACCGACGGAACACCGTGACGCGCGAGCGCCAGCGACAGCGCGAGCCCGACCGGGCCCGCGCCGACGACGATCACCGGGTCCACGGTGTCCGGCCCTCGCAGTTCTTGTGGTTCTTGATGAATGAGAGGGGTGGAGCCGATGGAGCCCGGTGCACGATCACACAACGTATGCAACCCACTGCCTGTGCCCCCGTCAAGCGACGGGGGCACAGGCAGTGGGCGTCGAGCGGGCGCGGGCCCCTTGCCCAGCCGTTACCGCTTCCCGGCGGGGGGCTCGACATGGGGCTCGTCGAACTCCATCTCCGTGTCGGCGCCGCCGTGGAGCACCGCGCCGCTCGACCGCTTGCCGCGCCGGAGCCGGCCCTCGAGCCAGCCCGCGAAGGTGGTGAGCAGGAAGTTCAGCACCACGAAGAGCAGCGCGACCACCGTGAAGGCGGCGATGGTGTTCGCGCCGTAGTTGGCCGCGATCAACCGCACCTGGTTCAGCAGCTCCTCGTAGCCCAGCAGCGCACCGCCCAGTGCCGTGTCCTTGACGATCACGACGAGCTGGCTGACCAACGCGGGCAGCATCGCGGTGACCGCCTGCGGCAGCAGTACGTAGACCATGAGCTGGCCCTTGCGCATACCGATGGCCTTGGCCGCGTCGGTCTGGCCGGAGGGCAGGGAGAGAATGCCCGCCCGGACGATCTCGGCGATGACCGAGGCGTTGTAGAGCACCAGACCCGTCACCACCGCGTACAGCGGGCGCAGATCGGAGGAGATGTCGGTGAACTGCGCGTACGCCGCATTGGCGAAGAACATCATCAGCAGCACCGGGATGGCGCGGAAGAACTCCACCACGGCGCCGACGGTCATACGGACCCACCGGCGATCCGAGAGCCTGGCCACCCCGAACAGCGCGCCCAGCGGGAGCGCGATGAGGATGGACAGGGCGGCCGCCTTGAGGGTGTTGAGCAGACCCGGGATCAGGTAGGTCGTCCACACCCGGCCGTCGGTGACGAACGGGCTCCACTTCTCCCCGTCGAGCTGGTCCTTGTCGGCCATGGCGTCCAGCACCCACCACAGGGCGAGGGCGAGGAGGACGAGGAACACCACGGAGTAGAGGATGTTGCGCGCCCTGGCCCGCGGGCCGGGCGCGTCGTAGAGAACGGACATGTCGCTCATCGCTTCACCGCCACGCGCTTGCTCACCCAGCCCAGCAACATGCCGGTGGGCAGGGTCAGGACAACGAATCCGAAGGCGAACATCGCGGAGATCAGGAAGAGGGCGTCGCTCTCGGTCTCGATCATCTCCTTCATCAGCAGCGCGGCCTCCGAGACCCCGATGGCCGCCGCCACCGTGGTGTTCTTGGTCAGGGCGATCAGGACGTTCGCCAGTGGCGCCACCACGGAGCGGAAGGCCTGCGGGAGGACGACGAGCGTCAGCACCTGGAAGAAGCTCAGTCCCATGGCGCGGGCGGCCTCGGCCTGTCCGACGGGCACCGTGTTGATGCCGGACCGCAGCGCTTCGCAGACGAAGGTGGCGTGGTAGGCGGCCAGGCCGAGTACGGCCAGCCGGAAGCCGATCACCTTGAAGTCGTCGCTGCCGGTCAGCGTGATGCCCAGAGTCTGGAACAGCCCCAGGGAGGCGGCCAGGATGATGACCGTCAGCGGAATGTTCCGCACGAGGTTGACATACGTGGTGCCGAAGCCGCGCATCAGCGGCACCGGGCTGACCCGCATGGCGGCCAGGACCGTTCCCCAGACCAGGGAGCCGATCGCCGAGTAGAAGGTGAGCTGCACCGTCACCCAGAAGGCTCCGAGCACGTCGTACTGCCCGGAATCAAGAAAGTCGAACACGTTCTCCCGCGCTCTCGCCTCGTCGGATGGCGTCTCGTCGGAGGGCGCGGTGCGCCGCCCGCATCGGGCGGCGCACCGCGGACATCCGCCAGGTCAGCTCTTCTCGGTGATCTCCGGGGCGGCCTCGTACTCGTAGTTGGCCGGGCCGAAGTGCTTCTTGGCGGCCTCCTCCCAGGCACCCTCGTCGACCATCTTCTTCAGGGCGTCGTTGATCTTCTGCTGCAGTTCGGTGTCGCCCTTCTTCAGGCCGATGCCGTAGGGCTCGTCGCTGAGGTTGAGACCGGCGAGCTTGAACTTGCCCTGGTGCTCCTCCTGCGCGGCGAAGCCGGCCAGGATGGAGTCGTCGGTGGTCAGGGCGTCGACGGTCTTGTTCTCCAGACCGGTCAGGCACTCCGAGTAGCCGCCGTAGTTGATCAGGTTGGCCTTCGGGGCGAAGTCGTTCTTGACGTTCTGCGCGGAGGTGGAGCCGGTGACCGAGCACAGCTTCAGCTCGCTGGTGTTCAGGTCGTCCTCGCTCCGGACGGTGCTGTCGTCGGCGCGCACCAGCAGGTCCTGGTGGGCGAGGAAGTACGGCCCGGCGAAGCTGACCCGCTCCTTGCGCTCGTCGTTGATCGTGTAGGTGGCGACGATGAAGTCCACGTCACCGTTGGCGATCATGTTCTCGCGCTCGTTGCTGGGGGCCTGCTTCCAGGTGATGTCCCCCTCCTCGTGGCCGAGCTCCTTGGCGACGTACTTGGCCACGTCCACGTCGAAGCCGGTGTAGTCGCCGTCCTGGGTCTTCAGGCCCAGGCCCGGCTGGTCGAACTTGATACCGATGTTGATCTTGTCGCCGCCCGAACCGCTGTCGCCTCCGCCGCAGGCCGTGGCGGTCAGGGAGAGGGCGAGTGCCGTGGCGGCCGCGAGGCCGGCTTTGCGGAGAGTCATGGTGAACATCCCTGGGATCTCGAGTCGTACGTGGTTCCGCTGAGCCGGGCTCAGTGGTGAAGGATCTTCGACAGGAAGTCCTTGGCGCGGTCGCTGCGCGGGTTGCTGAAGAACTGGTCGGGAGTGGCCTCCTCGACGATCCGCCCGTCGGCCATGAAGACGACCCGGTTCGCGGCGGAGCGGGCGAAGCCCATCTCGTGGGTGACCACGACCATCGTCATGCCGCCCTGCGCCAGCTGCTGCATGACCTCCAGGACCTCGTTGATCATCTCGGGGTCGAGCGCGGAGGTCGGCTCGTCGAAGAGCATCACCTTCGGGTCCATCGCCAGCGCGCGGGCGATGGCCACGCGCTGCTGCTGGCCGCCGGAGAGCTGGGCGGGGTACTTGTCGGCCTGGTTGGCCACCCCGACCCGGTCCAGGAGACTGCGGGCCTTCTCCTCCGCCTCCTTCTTGCCGACGCGGCGGACCTTGAGCTGGCCCAGCGTCACGTTCTCCAGCACCGTCTTGTGCGCGAAGAGGTTGAAGGACTGGAACACCATGCCGACGTCGGCGCGCAGCCGGGCGAGCTCCCTTCCCTCGGCGGGCAGGGGCTTGTCATCGATGAGGATGGTCCCGGAGTCGATCGTCTCCAGGCGGTTGATGGTGCGGCACAGCGTGGACTTGCCGGATCCCGAGGGCCCGATGACGACGACGACCTCACCGCGTCCGATGGTGAGGTTGATGTCCTGGAGGACATGCAGGGCACCGAAGTGCTTGTCGACGTTCTTCAGGACGACCAGATCCTCCGCCAGCGCGGCGTCCTCGGTCACCGATACGTTGCTCATCGGCGTCATTCGCTCCGTCCTCGTCGGTTGAGGGGACCTTAGTGACCGCCGCTGAGCAGCGTCATCACATCTGAGCTGAAATTGAGCATAACGATCGGGTGGCAACCGGACGTATCGCTCGAATGCCTTACCGCGTGGTGTATCCACCGCATAGCGTGAGGGTGAACGGGGGCGGTCTTGACGTACCGTGCCGGATCGGCGTGGATGCCTGTGGCGCCGGGGAGGGCCCGGAGAGGCCGGGGAGAGCCGGCGGAGGGGGAGCCATGAGACTGCTGCTCGTCGAGGACGACGACCGGGTGGCCGCGGCGCTGTCCGCGGTGCTCACCCGGCACGGCTTCGACGTGGTGCACGCCCGCGGCGGTGAGGAGGCCCTCAGGCGCCTGCTGCCCGACGGCGTGGCGGCGCCCTTCGAGGTGGTGCTGCTCGACCTCGGTCTGCCCGACACCGACGGCTTCGAGGTGTGCGGACGCATCCGGCGGCTGACCACCACCCCCGTGATCATGGTCACGGCACGGGCCGACGTGCGCTCCCGGGTGCACGGCCTCAACCTGGGCGCCGACGACTACGTGGTCAAGCCGTACGACACCGCCGAACTGCTCGCCCGCATCCACGCCGTCAGCCGCCGCACCGGCGCCGCCACCACCACCGCGGCGGCCGACGGTACCGGCCGGGACGGGACGGGCGGCCCGGACGGCGCGCGGGAGCTGTGCCTGGGACCGCTGACCATCCAGACCGCCACCCGCCGGGTGGCGGTGAACGGGGAGGTGGTCACCCTCACCCGCAAGGAGTTCGACCTGCTCGCGCTGCTCGCCCAGCGCCCGGGCGTCGTCTTCCGCCGTGAGCAGATCATCAGCGAGGTCTGGCGCACCAGCTGGGAGGGCACCGGCCGCACCCTGGAGGTGCACATCGCCTCGCTGCGCGCCAAGCTGAGGCTGCCCGCCCTCATCGAGACGGTGCGCGGCGTCGGCTACCGGCTCATCGCCCCGACCGGCTGAGACCGGCAGGCCCGGAAGGTTCGGACCGCTCCCGTGCGTACCCGTCTGCTCGCCATCCTCATCGTGCTGATGGCCGGTGTGCTGCTCGCCCTCGGTTTCCCGCTCGCCGCGAGCATGGCCGCCGCCGAGCAGCAGCGTGTCGTGGTGGACCGCATCGACGACACCGCCCGCTTCGCGTCCCTGGCCCAGTACGTCACCATCCGCCCCCCGGCGAACAGCCCCACCACCGCCGAGGCCCGGCAGCAGAACGAGCGGCTGGCCATGCTCCGCGACGAGCTGGAGCGCTACCACGAGCTGTACGGCATCCGCGCCGGGGTCTTCTACCGCGACGGCACCGCGATGGCCGCGGCACCGGGCCACTGGCGGGTCCCCGCGGACGAGGAGGGCGCCGGGGCCTTCGCCGAGGCGCTGGTCGGGCGCCGCAGCCACGACCCGGCCCAGGTGTGGCCCTGGGAGCGGGGCAGGCTGGCGATCGCCTCGCCGGTCGTCCGCGACGGCGATGTCGTCGCCGTCGTGCTGACCGACTCGCCCACCGGTCCGATGCGCTCCCGCATCCTGCGGGACTGGCTGCCGCTGGCCGCCGGGGAGGCGGCCGCCATGCTGGTGGCGGTCGCCGTGGCCGTCCGGCTGACCGGCTGGGTGCTCGCGCCGGTGCGGGTGCTGGACCGGGCCGCCCACGACATCGCCACCGGGCGGATGGCGTCCCGGGTGGCGGCCTCGAGCGGGCCGCCGGAGCTGCGGCGCCTGGCACGGTCCTTCAACGAGATGGCCGACCACGTCGAGAACGCCCTGGAGCAGCAGCGCGCCTTCGTCGCCGACGCCTCGCACCAGCTCCGCAATCCGCTCGCCGCCCTGCTGCTGCGCATCGACCTGCTGGCCCTGGAGCTCCCCGAGGGGAACGAGGAGATCGCCTCGGTACGGGCCGAGGGCAAGCATCTGGCCAGGGTGCTCGACGACCTGCTGGGCCTGGCGCTGGCCGAGCACGCCCGTGCCGACCTGCGGCTGACCGACGTGGCCGGCCTCGCCGCCGAGCGCGTCGCCGCCTGGCGGCCGGTCGCCGACCGCGAGGGTGTCTCGCTGCGCGTGGCGGGCAACGGCGCGGTGACGGGGTGGGCCGACCCGGTCGCGCTGTCCAGCGCGCTGGACGCGGTCGTGGACAACGCGCTGAAGTTCACCCCGGAGGGGGAGTCGGTCACCGTGGCGGTCGTCTCCGCCGGTGCGCGGGTGACCGTCGAGGTCGCCGACCGCGGTCCCGGACTCACCGAGGAGGAGCTCGGCCGGATCGGGGACCGCTTCTGGCGCAGCGGCCGCCACCAGAACGTCTCCGGGTCCGGACTCGGGCTGTCCATCTGCCGGGCGCTGCTCGCCGCGGGCGGGGCGGGGATCTCCTTCACCCCCAACGAGCCGCACGGACTGCGGGTGGTGATCAGCCTGCCGCGGAACGCGCCGGAGGAGGAGTGACGCAGGGAGTGCGGAGGACGGTGAAGGACGGCGGAGGACGACGAGAAGTGAGAAGCCGCGACGGCCCCGGCCCCGCCTCGCACCCCCGCCCCGCACCCCCGGCCGGTCCGGCTTCAGGACTTGACGGACCGGTAGTAGCGCTCGGCGCCCCGGTGCAGGGGAAGCGGATGGGTGTGGATGGCGGTGCGCAGATCGACCTTCTGGGCGGCGTGCACCTCGCGGCCGATGCGGTCCCGGCTGTTGATCACCGAGCGGGTGACCTCCTCGGTCAGTGTGTCGTCCGTGCCCTCCGTGGCGACCAGCAGGTTGGCCACCGCGATGGTCTCGACCGCGTTGCCGTCCTGGACGGACGGGTAGGCGTCGGCGGGCATCAGCGCGGCCCGGTAGTAGCGGGTCCGGGGCTCCTGCGCGTGCAGCGCCGGCACCAGGTCGCCGAGGGGCACGAGCCGGATCTCGGTCTCCTCGGCGAGTTCCTCGACCGCGCCGGTCGGCAGCCCGCCCGACCAGAAGAAGGCGTCCAGCTCACCGCGGGTCAGCAGGTCCGGCAGCCGGCCGATGCCCTCCGGCACCGGTACGACGTCCTTCGCCGGGTCCAGCCCGGCGGCCCGCAGCAGCCGCCCGGCGATCAGGCTGACCCCCGAGCGCGGCTGTCCCATGCCCACCCGCAGCCCCGCCAGGTCCTTGGCGGAGCGCACCGGCGAGTCGGCCGGGACGACGAGCTGGATGTAGTCGTCGTACAGCCGTGCGCAGGCCCGCAGCCGGTCGGCGCCGGGCTTTCCCGACTCCAGGTGGGCCGCGACCGCGTCGGCCGCGGCGATGGTGAACGATGCCTTGCCGGAGACCAGCCGGTCGAGGTTCTCCACGGAGCCCGCGCTGGTCTGGAGCGTCACCTCCACCTCGGGCAGGTCGCGTTCCAGCTGCTCCTTGAGCATCTGCCCGTAGCGCTCGTACACCCCGCCCCGGGAGCCCGTGGTGAAGGCCACCGGCCCGCCGGGCTCCGGTCCGCCACCGGGCGGCAGCCACCACAGCAGCAGTGCCAGCGCGGCCGCCGCCGCGGCGGCGGCCGTCAGCAGCCGGCGTCTTCCCGGGCGGCGCAGGGACGGCGAGACCATGGCACCGATCCTGCCAGGGCCGGCGCACGGCGGGAACAGCGGCGGGGAACAACAGAAGGGGGAGGCGGGGGCGGGACGCGAACACGTACCCTGTCGACTGAGATGAGTGCGAAGACTTACCAGGTGCGCACCTACGGGTGCCAGATGAACGTCCACGACTCCGAGCGCCTGTCGGGCCTGCTGGAGGACGCGGGCTATGTCCGGGCGCCCAAGGACGCCGAGGCCGCCGACGTGGTCGTCTTCAACACCTGCGCGGTGCGGGAGAACGCCGACAACAAGCTGTACGGCAACCTCGGGCGGCTCGCGCCGCAGAAGACGTCCCGGCCGGGCATGCAGATCGCGGTCGGCGGCTGCCTGGCGCAGAAGGACCGCGACACCATCGTGCGGCGCGCGCCCTGGGTCGACGTGGTCTTCGGCACCCACAACATCGGCAGCCTGCCGGTGCTGCTGGAGCGGGCCCGCGTCCAGCAGGAGGCGCAGGTCGAGATCGCCGAGTCGCTGGAGGCGTTCCCCTCCACGCTGCCGACCCGGCGGGAGAGCGCGTACGCGGCCTGGGTCTCCATCTCGGTCGGCTGCAACAACACCTGCACCTTCTGCATCGTCCCGGCGCTGCGCGGCAAGGAGAAGGACCGCCGGCCCGGCGACATCCTCGCCGAGGTCGAGGCGCTGGTCGCCGAGGGCGTCACCGAGATCACGCTGCTGGGGCAGAACGTGAACGCCTACGGGTCCGACATCGGCGACCGCGAGGCGTTCTCCAAGCTGCTGCGCGCCTGCGGGCAGGTGGACGGCCTGGAGCGGGTCCGCTTCACCTCCCCGCACCCGCGCGACTTCACCGACGACGTCATCGCCGCCATGGCCGAGACGGAGAACGTGATGCCGCAGCTCCACATGCCGCTGCAGTCCGGCTCCGACCGGGTGCTGCGGGCGATGCGCCGCTCCTACCGGCAGGAGCGCTACCTGGGGATCATCGAGAAGGTCCGGGCCGCGATCCCCGACGCGGCGATCTCCACCGACATCATCGTGGGCTTCCCCGGCGAGACCGAGGAGGACTTCGAGCAGACCCTGCACGTGGTCCGCGAGGCGCGCTTCGCCCAGGCGTTCACCTTCCAGTACTCCAAGCGCCCCGGCACCCCGGCCGCCGAGATGGACGGGCAGATCCCCAAGGAGGTCGTGCAGGCGCGGTACGAGCGTCTGGTCGCCCTTCAGGAGGAGATCTCCTGGTCGGAGAACGGGAAGCAGACCGGGCGGACCCTGGAGGTCATGGTCGCCGAGGGCGAGGGCCGCAAGGACGGCGCCACCCGGCGGCTGTCCGGCCGTGCCCCCGACAACCGGCTGGTGCACTTCACCCGTCCCGAGCGGGACGTGCCGCGCCCGGGGGACATGGCCACGGTGGAGATCACCTACGCCGCCCCGCACCACCTCCTGGCCGAGGGCCCGGTGCTCGGGGTGCGGCGCACCCGCGCCGGCGACGCCTGGGAGCGGCGCACCGCCGCGCCCGGGGGGCCCTCGGGGGCAGCGTCCGGCGGAAAGAGCGTGCTGCTCGGCCTGCCGGCCGTCGGCGTCCCGGAGCCGCTGCCCGCCGCGCCGGACGGCTGCCACGCCGGCTGAGCACGTACGGACGGACCGCCCGGCCGTCTCCCGCACGCCCTCTGGCGGTTGGGCGGTGCGGCGATAGGCTCGGCGGCATGCTTGCCGCCGCCGCAGTATGCCCCTGTCCGCCGCTGCTGGTGCCCGAGATCGCGGGCGCCGCCGCCCAGGAGATGGACGACGCCCGGGCCGCCTGCTACGACGCGATCGCCGTCCTGGCCGCCGCGCGTCCCGACCGGCTCGTGGTCGTCGGACCCGCCGAACCGGCGGGCCGGGGCCGGCACCCCGCGGGCGCCACCGGGTCCTTCCGGCCCTTCGGCGTGGACCTGGAGGTCCGTCTCGGGACGGGCGGGCCCGCCGACCGCCCGCTGCCGCCGTCCCTGGCCGTGGGCGCCTGGCTGCTGGAGCGCACCGGGTGGGGCGCCGCGCCCGTCGAGGGACTGGGGGTGGGGGAGCCCCTGCCCCGTGAGCGGTGCGCGGCCGCCGGGCGGGAACTGGCGGCCGGACCGGAGCGGGTGGCGCTGCTGGTCATGGGAGACGGCACCACCTGCCGGACGGTGAAGGCGCCCGGCTACTTCGACGAGCGGGCCGCCGCCTTCGACTCCGCCGCGGCCCGTGCCCTGGCCGCCGCCGACACCGCCGGGCTGCTGGCCCTGGACGAGGAACTGGCCTACGAGCTGGGCGCGTCCGGCCGGTCCTGCTGGCAGGTGCTGGCCGGGGCGGCGGAGGGCGCGGACCTGGCGGGACGGCTGCTGTACGACCGGGCGCCGTACGGAGTCGGTTATCTGGTCGCGAGCTGGCCGTAACCCCGCCCCGCCGCCCGGCCGGGCCCGCCCCCGGGGACGGAACCGGTCAGGCGGCGGGACCGCCCCTGCCCCGGCGCTCGCGGGAGATCCGCTCCGCCGCCCGGCGGGCCCGGCCGCCGCCCGTCCCGGTGGGGCGCCGGTGCCTGCCCCCGGTCCTGGTGTCGGCCGTGCCGCCGGCCCTCTCCGTGCCCCGGCCGGTCCTGTCGCCGTGCCGGTGCATCATGTCCTTGACCCTGCCCATGATCCCCATGGCGGTCACCTCGTCTCCCCGGCCTCCCGGCCCCGCGCCGACGACCGCGGACAGTGCGGGAAGCACGTTGAAAACTTCCCTGTTCATTCCAAACCCTACTCTTTCGGGTGAATCCACGCTTTCCGGAAGGGTGGTCCGCGGTGGCGGGCGGGCCCTGCCGCGGGCGTTCCACGACCCGTCCGGAGCGGCCGCCGGGCGTTTGGGAGACTTGCCCCGTGAGCAGCCCGCCCCCCGCCGTTCCCCGTGTCATCACCGTGGTCGGCCCCACCGCCGCCGGGAAGTCCGACCTGGGTGTCGCCCTCGCCCGGCATCTCGGCGGCGAGGTGATCAACGCCGACTCCATGCAGCTCTACCGCGGCATGGACATCGGCACCGCCAAGCTCACGCCCGCCGAGCGGCAGGGCGTCCCGCACCACCTCCTGGACGTCTGGGACGTCACCGTCACCGCCAGCGTCGCCGAGTACCAGCGGATGGCCCGCGCCGTGATCGACCGCCTGCTGTCCCAGGGGCGTACGCCCGTGCTGGTGGGCGGCTCCGGGCTGTACGTGCGCGGCGCCGTCGACGCCCTGGAGTTCCCCGGCACCGACCCGGCGGTACGGGCCCGGCTGGAGGCCGAACTGGCCGAACTGGGTCCGGAGGCGCTGCACGCCAGGCTGGCCGCCGCCGACCCCGGGGCCGGCCGCGCGATCCTGCCCGGCAACGGCCGCCGCATCGTCCGGGCACTGGAGGTCATCGAACTCACCGGGCGCCCCTTCACCGCCAACCTGCCCGGTCCCGACCCCGTCTACGACACCCTCCAGATCGGCGTCGCCGTCGAGCGGCCGGAACTCGACGAGCGCATCACCCGCCGGGTGGACCGGATGTGGGCGGCCGGGCTGGTCGAGGAGGTGCGCGAACTGGAGCGCGCCGGGCTGCGCGAAGGGCTCACCGCCTCGCGTGCCCTGGGCTACCAGCAGATCCTGGCCGCGCTGGCGGGGGAGTGCACCGAGGAGGAGGCGCGCGCCGCGACGGTGCGCGCCACCAAACGCTTCGCACGGCGCCAGGACTCCTGGTTCCGCCGCGACCCGCGGGTGTGCTGGCTCAGCGGCGCCGCCGACCGCCGCGAGAACCTTCCCGAGCGCGCTCTGGCCCTGCTCGAACGAGCGGTCACAGCCTGATCACGTGATGGCATCGGGACGCCCCGAGGAGCCTGGACAGCCGCCCGGACGTGCCATCATCGACCTTCGAACGTGCCGCAGAGCCGGAGTTGGGAGGGCGCGTGGCGATGGAGGCCGGCCCTCGTAGCAGTGACGAGCCGGTCGTCGAGCCGCTTCGGGCCGACGATCCGGACAGCGATGCTCCGAAAGCCCTCGAAGAGGCGGCGGATCTGACGGAGCTGGCGGACCTGGACACCCCCGCGGCGGACGGCGAGTCCTACGGCGAGCTCCGCCCGCCCCGGCGGCTGCAGTTGTGGCAGCTCGTCCCGATCGTGACCGTGGGGGCCGCGGGCTCGCTGATGTTCGCCTTTCCGCTCGCCTTCGGCCTCGGTGACGGGGGAGCGGTGGTCGCCATGCTCGGGCTGCTGCTGAGCTGCTCCGCCGCCGGCTGGGGCATGATGGCCGCCCGCCGCGCCGGGCTCGGCTGGCCCGGGCTGCCGCCGCGTGGTTCCGGCGAGCGCCCCGACTGGCGCCTGGTCGCCCTGTACGCGCTGGTCGCCGCGGTCCTGGTGCTGCTGGCCGTGTGGCGCGTCGCCCGGCTGCGCTGAATCCGCTCCCGCGCGGGCACCGTAGGATGGCACCGTGAGCAGCGCGGCACCCGTGCGGTTCCTCAAGGGACACGGCACCGAGAACGACTTCGTGATCATCCCCGACCCGGACGGGGCACTGGACCTGCCCGCCGCGGCCGTGGCCCGGCTGTGCGACCGGCGCGCCGGGATCGGCGGCGACGGACTGCTGCGCGTGGTGCGCTCGGCCGCCCACCCCGAGGCGCGGGCGATGGCCGGCGAGGCCGAGTGGTTCATGGACTACCGCAACGCCGACGGCAGCGTCGCCGAGATGTGCGGCAACGGCGTGCGGGTCTTCGCCCGCCACCTGGCGCGGGCCGGGCTGGCGGAGGCGGGGGAGCTCGCGGTCGCCACCCGGGCGGGTGTGCGCCGGGTGCACCTGGCCAAGGACGGCGACGTCACCGTCCGCATGGGCGCCGCGCGGCTGCCCGCCGGACCGGAGCCGTCCGTCACCGTCGCCGTCGGCGGGCGCACCTGGCCCGCCCGCAACGTCAACATGGGCAATCCGCACGCCGTCGCCTTCGTCGCGGACCTGGCGCACGCGGGCGACCTGCGCACCGCCCCGGCCGTCACCCCGGCCGCCGCCTACCCCGAGGGCGTCAACGTCGAGTTCGTCGTCGACCGCGGCCCGCGCCACGTCGCCCTGCGGGTGCACGAGCGCGGCTCCGGCGAGACCCGTTCCTGCGGTACGGGCGCCTGCGCCGTGATGGTCGCCGCCGCCCGCCGCGACGGCGCCGATCCGGCCGCCGACGGTGTCCCGGTCACCTACACCGTCGACGTCCCCGGCGGACGGCTGGTGATCACCGAGCACGCGGACGGCGGCATCGAGATGACCGGTCCCGCCGTGATCGTCGCCGAGGGCACCGTCGATCCCGCGCTGCTCACCGCCTCCCCGGGGGCCGGTGTCCCGAACGGGTGATCCCGGCCACTGGGGACGGGAGACGGCGCGGGACACCCGGTGAGGTAGGTAGGATCGACCCCCCGACGCCGTGGGAGGTGCCTTGAGCGCAGTACGGAGCCTTCGCAAGCTCGGCCGTGCGGCCCTCCTGGGGCCCTCGCCCCGCCACGCCCTCCCGCACGCCATCGAGCACCTCGCCAAGGCCCACCGCGCCCACCACCCCGGCGCCGATCTCGACATCCTGCGCCGCGCGTACGTCCTGGCGGAGTCCTCGCACCGGGGCCAGACGCGCAAGAGCGGCGAGCCGTACATCACCCACCCGCTCGCCGTCACCCTGATCCTGGCCGAACTCGGCGCCGAGACCACCACCCTGACCGCCTCCCTGCTGCACGACACCGTGGAGGACACCGAGGTGACGCTGGAGCAGGTGCGCGAGGAGTTCGGCGAGGAGGTGAGCTACCTCGTCGACGGCGTCACCAAACTGGAGAAGGTGGACTACGGCGCCGCCGCCGAGCCGGAGACCTTCCGCAAGATGCTGGTCGCCACCGGCAGCGACGTCCGGGTCATGTCGATCAAGCTCGCCGACCGGCTGCACAACATGCGCACCCTCGGCGTGATGCGGCCCGAGAAGCAGGCCCGCATCGCCAAGGTCACCCGTGACGTGCTGATCCCGCTGGCCGAGCGGCTGGGGGTGCAGGCGCTCAAGACCGAGCTGGAGGACCTGGTCTTCGCCATCCTCCACCCCGAGGAGTACACCCGCACCCGGGAGCTGATCCGCGCGCACAACGCGGAACCCGACCCGCTCGACGGGATCGCCGAGGCCGTGCGGGGCGTGCTGCGCGAGGCGGGCATCGCCGCCGAGGTCCACATCCGGCCGCGGCACTTCCTCTCCGTCCACCGGGCCCTGGCCAAGCGCGGCGGGCTGGGGCCCTGCGACTTCGGGCGGCTGCTGATCCTGGTCGCGGAGAACGCGGACTGCTACGCGGTCCTGGGCGAGCTGCACACCTGCTTCACCCCGCTGATGTCGGAGTTCAAGGACTTCATCGCGGTCCCCAAGTTCAACCTCTACCAGTCGCTGCACACCGCCGTCGCCGACCCGGCCGGACGGGTGGCCGAGGTCCTGGTCCGCACCCGCCGGATGCACCGGGTCGCCGAGGCCGGGGTGATCGCGCTCGGCGACCCGCACCACGCCCCCGGCGCCGACCGGGACGGGGCGGGGGCGGCCGCCGGGGACGCCGAGCGCGTCGACCCCACCCGCCCCGGCTGGCTGGAGCGGCTGCTGGAGTGGCAGAGCCACGCCCCCGACCCGGACACCTTCTGGGACGAGCTGCGCGACGACCTCGCCCAGGACCGCGAGATCACCGTCTTCTGCACCGACCCGGGCAGCACCACCCCCGTGGCCACCCTCCATCTGCCCGCCGGGGCCACCTGTGTGGACGCCGCCTACGCCCGCTACGGGGCGGCCGGGCACGCCCTGGTCGGGGCCCGGGTGGACGGCCGGCTGACCGCGCTGGGCACCGTGCTGCGCGACGGCGACGCGATCCAGCTGCTGATGGCCCCCGCGGGCACCTCCGGACCCTCCCCCCAGTGGCTGGAGTACGCCCGTACGCCCACCGCGCGGATCGCCATCCGCACCTGGATCGACTCCAGGCCGGAGGAGGACGGGCGGGCGGACCGCGCGGACGGGACGGGCCGGCCGTCCCCGGTGCCCGGTGCCCGGACGGCGGGCCGGGACGTGTGCCGGGGCGGGGACGGCGCCGTGTCCGGCACGCGGGATCGGCACCGCGAGCGGCCGGCGGCCGTCGCCGCGCCGGGCGGGGCGCCCGTACGGCTGGCCCGCTGTTGCACCCCCGTGCCGCCCGACGACGTGGTGGGTTTCGCGGTACGCGGCGGCGCGGTGACCGCGCACCGGGAGAACTGCCCCACCGTCGCCCGGATGACCGCGGGCGGGCGCACGACAGTGCCCGTGCGCTGGCAGGCCTCCGGCGCGGGCTGCCGGGTGACGCTGTACGCGGAGTCGCTGAGCCGCCCGCATCTGCTCGCCGACCTCACCGAGGCCATCGCCGGCGAGGGCGTCGCCGTGGTCTCGGCCGCCGTCGAGCCTCCGCGGGAGCAGCGGGTGCGGCACAAGTACACCCTCGAACTGCCCGAGGCCGGCGACCTGCCCCGGCTGATGCGCGCCATGCGGGAGGTGCCCGGCGTCTACGACGTGGTACGGGCCACCCGCGGCCGGCGCCCGTCCCGGGGCGGGGAAGCGCCGTCCAAATGAGGTGACGGCCCGGCCGGGCCGTGTCACCATCATGGAGCCGGACACGCTCCGGAGCCGATCGCTCCGGGGCCGGCGGCCGGGCCTCGCCCGAGGCTCCCGGGAATGCCCCGGAGGCGCCGCGCGTTGTCGCCGGTGTCCCCGCTTCCACGACCGTAAGGACGCAATTGACCTCCTCTTCCTCCCTTCCGCAGAACGGCCAGCGCACCGCCGAGTCGTACCGCCGAGCCGACGCCCTGATGGAGGAGGACGTCGCCTGGACTCCCGGGACCGACGGCGAGCGTGACGGCGACCAGTACGACCGCGCCGAACGCGCCGCCCTCCGCCGGGTCGCGGGGCTGTCCACCGAGCTCCAGGACATCACCGAGGTCGAGTACCGGCAGCTGCGGCTGGAGCGCGTGGTGCTCGTGGGCGTGTGGACCTCCGGCACGGCACAGGACGCCGAGAACTCCCTCGCGGAGCTCGCCGCCCTGGCCGAGACCGCGGGCGCGGTCGTCCTCGACGGGGTGATCCAGCGCCGCGACAAGCCCGACCCGGCCACCTACATCGGCTCCGGCAAGGCGCAGGAACTGCGCGACATCGTGCTGGAGACGGCGGCCGACACCGTCGTGTGCGACGGTGAGCTCAGCCCCGGCCAGCTGATCCACCTGGAGGACGTCGTCAAGGTCAAGGTGGTGGACCGCACCGCCCTGATCCTCGACATCTTCGCCCAGCACGCCAAGTCCCGGGAGGGCAAGGCGCAGGTCGCGCTCGCCCAGATGCAGTACATGCTGCCCAGGCTGCGCGGCTGGGGCCAGTCGCTGTCCCGGCAGATGGGCGGTGGCGGCTCCGGTTCCTCGGGGGGCGGCATGGCCACCCGAGGCCCCGGTGAGACCAAGATCGAGACGGACCGGCGGCGGATCCGCGAGAAGATGGCGAAGATGCGCCGGGAGATCGCGGACATGAAGACCGGCCGCGAGATCAAACGGCAGGAGCGGCGCCGCAACAAGGTGCCCTCGGTGGCCATCGCCGGATACACCAACGCCGGGAAGTCCTCCCTGCTCAACCGGCTCACGGGCGCGGGCGTCCTGGTGGAGAACGCGCTGTTCGCCACCCTCGACCCGACGGTGCGCCGCGCCGAGACGCCCGGTGGGCGCGCGTACACCCTGGCGGACACCGTCGGCTTCGTACGGCACCTGCCGCACCATCTCGTCGAGGCGTTCCGCTCCACCATGGAGGAGGTCGGTGACGCCGACCTGATCCTCCATGTGGTCGACGGCTCGCACCCGGCGCCGGAGGAGCAGCTGGCCGCCGTGCGCGAGGTGATCCGGGACGTGGGCGCGACCGACGTGCCCGAGATCGTGGTGGTCAACAAGGCGGACGCGGCCGATCCGCTGGTCCTGGCCCGGCTGCTGCGCGCCGAGAAGGGCGCCGTCGCGGTCTCGGCCCGCACCGGCCGGGGCATCGGCGAGCTGCTGGAGCTGATCGACGAGAAGCTGCCGCGCCCGGGCGTGGAGCTGGCGGCACTGGTGCCCTACACCCGCGGCGACCTGGTCTCCCGGGCGCACGCCGAGGGCGAGGTGCTCTCCGAGGAGCACACCGGGGGCGGCACCCTGCTGAAGGCCCGGGTCCACGCGGAGCTGGCGGCCGAGCTCGGCGCGTACGTCACGGCCCAGGCCCGCGGCTGAACCACGGCCCGCTCCGGAAGGCGCGCGTCCCGTCCGGGGCGCGCGCCTTCCGCCGTACCGGCCCCGGCCGGGCACCGTTGGTACGATCCCCCTCCGGCCCCCTCGGGGGCGGACGGCCGTCCGCGGAGGAGGCAGCGGAGGAGTCATGGGGGGCGGGGACACGCACGGGGGCGGTGGGGCGGCCGTCGGCTCGGGCTTACAGCGGGCGCAGGCGTTCCTGGGGCTGGCCACCCTGCTCTACCGGGCCAGCCATCTCGCGGTGGGCGTCGCCGCCGTCGCCCAGCACCACGACCACCGGCCCGCCGCATGGGCGCTGCTGGTCACCGCGGTGTCCACCAGCGTGCTCGTGCACGGCACCGCGTACTCCCGCGGCCGGTTCGTCCCGTGGACCGTCGCCCTCGACGTGCTCCTCACGGGCTGCGCCCTGCCCTTCGCGGCGTACGCCTGGGCGGGCGCCCGGGAGGCACCGTCGATCGCCTGGACCATGGTGCTCGGCGGCTCGGCGAGCGCGGTGGCCGCGGTGGCCCTCCGCCGCTGGACGGCCGTCGGCGCGGTCCTGCTCATCGCCCTCACCCACGCCACCGGCTACCGGATGGTCGGCGCCGAAATGGCCGTGACCGGCGGCCACCTCAACGCGGTGGTGTTCTCGGCGGTCATCGCCCGGATCCTGTGGTGGTACCTCCGCCGGCAGGGCAGGATGCTGGACGCCGCCACCGAACAGGCGGTACTGGCCGAGGCGCAGCGCGCCCGGTACGCCGAGCGGATCGCCCACTACCGGGCCCTCCACGACACGGTGCTGGCCACCCTGACGACCATCGCCCACGGCACCGTCGACGCCAACTCCCCCGAGGTGCGCCGCCGCTGCGCCCGGGAGGCCGCCTACCTGCGCCGGCTGGTCCAGCAGAGCCCCGGCGACCCGGCGGCCCCGCGGCCCGAGGTGGGCACCGCCCTGGAGTGCGCCGTGCGCGACGCCGAGGAACTGGGTCTGCGCGTCACCGCCCAGTACCACGATCTGCCCGCCGTGCCGCCCGATGTCGCGGCAGCCTTCGGCGACGCCGTCCGGGAGGCGCTCAACAACGTCCTGCGGCACTCCGGTACCGGCCGGGCCTATCTCACCGCCGCCGGCGACGACGGCCATCTGCTGGTGACCGTCGTGGACCGGGGTGCCGGGTTCGACCCGGCCGCGACCGCCGGGGGGGCCGGGCTGGGGCTGCGCGGTTCCATACACGCCCGGATACGCGGTACCGGCGGGGCGGCCGAGGTCGACAGCGAGCCCGGCGAGGGCACCCGCGTCGAACTGCGCTGGCCCGGGTGACCGGGTGACCGGGCGGCCGGGGTGACGGAGACGGCGGAGAAGGCGGAGCCGATCGGCGTGGCGGTGGTCGACGACGACCGGATGCTCCTGGAGGGCCTGCGCTCCTGGCTGGCCGGTACCCCGCGGCTGAGTCTGGTGGCGACGGCGGCCACGGTCGGCGACCTGCTCGCGGCGCGGAGCGGGCCGGACGCGCGGCCGCCCGCCGATGTCGTCCTCCTCGACCTGCTGCTCAAGGACGGCTCGGATCCCGCCGACAACATCCGCCGGCTGCGGGAGACCGGCAGCCGGGTACTGATCATCAGCACCGTGGCCGACCGTCCCCGTGTCATCGCCGCCGTCCGGGCCGGCGCCGACGGCTACCTCACCAAGGACAACGAGCTGGAGACCCTCGTAGAGGCCGTCGAGACGGTGGCCGCGGGCGGCACCGCGCACTCCCCGGAACTCGCCTTCGCCTGGGCCCACGACACGGGACCGGACCGCCCCCGGCTGTCCCCGAAGGAACTCGAGGTGCTGCGCGGCTACGCCTCCGGGCTCACCCTCAAGGCCACGGCCCGGCGCGTGGGCGTCAGCCCGCACACCGCCAAGTACTACCTGGACCGGGTCAAGGACAAGTACCGGCGGGCGGGACGCCCCGCCTACACCAAGACCGACCTCGCCTCGCGGCTGCGCGAGGACGGTATCGGTCCCGCCGGGGACTGACGGTCCGCCACCGGCCGCGGCCGTTCCAGGGTGCCCGGAGGGCACCGTCCGGCCCGGCCGCCGCTCCGGGCAGGAGGCGCACGTCCCCCCGCGCAGCCCGTCGCGCTGTTCCGCCTGCACGGCCCCGACGAACCGACGACCGGGCCGGCGGCATCCGGCGGCGGGCCGACGAGCCACATCAGCCGCCGCGACGCGGTCAACCTGCGCCGGTACGGAACATGTCCCGGGCCGCGTCGCCGTCGACCGGCCGGGGCAGTCCGGGCCACGGCCGGGTGCCGTACGAGCCGGGCCGGCCGGGACCGGCCACCGGGGCCGGTGCCCTGGACATCCGGCTGCTGCCCTGCCTACCCGCACCCGGGCGCCGGCTCCGGGCAGCCGGCCGGGGCGGTGGCCGCGCTCCCCGCGGTCCGGCCGATCAGGATGCCGAGCTGCAGGCGCGAGGAGACCCCGAAGCGCGCGGACACGGCCGCCACATGGCGGCGTACGGTGCGCGGGGTGACGCCGACCCGGCGGGCGACGCTCTCGTCGGTGAGGCCCTGTGCGAGCCCGGCGATCACGGCGGCCTCGGTCGGGGACTCGGCTATCGCCCGGTTCGCCGCGGCGGCGGTGTCCGGGGCGCAGGGACGGGCGCGGGGCCACCAGTCGTCCAGGAACCGGGCCGCGACCTCCGCCGCGGCGCCGGAGCGGTGGTCGGCGAGCAGGAAACCGGTGTCCTCCGTCAGCCGGACGGCCACGGCCAGCGCCTCCCGGTCGCCGACCGCGATACGGACGGGAAGCAGTTCCGCGGTCCGGGTCTCGGTGTCCCGCCCGGCCGGTGCGGCGGTGCCGGACGCCGTCCGGGGGGCGACGATCACCCGGTGCCGTACGGTGCGCGGGGCGGTCGTCCCGCCGGAGCGGGACGGCTCGGGCCGCACCTCGAGCAGTTCGAGGCGGGCGGTCGCGGCCAGCGCGGTGAAGACCTCGTCGATGTGCTCCGCGGAGGCGGGGACCATGCCACCTCCTCTGGCGGCGGCGGCCGTCCCCAGCGCGCGTGTCACCCCGGAGAACTGGGTGACGGCCGACTGGTGACGGCCGGGGAACTCGTCCGGCGCGTGGCCGGGAGTCCGCGGACTTCCCAGGGTGCAGACGCAGGCGGCACGCGTGGGGCTGCCCATGGAGTGATCCCCCCTCATGTGGTCCATCCGGCACGCCCACAGGCTTCTGGTCAGGTCCCTGCGGCTCTGGCGGCCGAAGTGCGCATGGTTTGTTCCGGTTGTTGCCGAATTCCGGGAGTGGGTGAGGTTTATCCTTGCGCGGGTCATGTGAATGCTCGCGGGGTGCCCGGTGGGTGTCAAGGAAGGTGGGGAGGCCGGGGCACCCCCCTCTTCAGGGGGGTTGACACGGGGTGTGCGCGGGATGCCGGACCCGGCCCGGGTGATGGATCTCCCGGTGGGGCCGTGCCGGGACGGTGCGTACCCTGGTCCCGTCCGCGCGGGGGGCCGGGGCACTGCCCGCCGGGCGGCACGGGCGGCGGACGACCTGGGAAACCTGGGAAACCTGGGAAAGCCGGGGAAAGCCAGGGAAGCTGCCGCGCACACGATTCGTTGTAGGGTGTGGAAACCGCACTTGACCTGCGAGAAAGCAGGCAGGGAGCCAATATCCGGGAGGGCCCTCGTGCTCCGTACCATGTTCAAGTCGAAGATCCACCGTGCCACGGTCACCGAGGCGGACCTCCACTACGTGGGGTCCGTCACGGTCGACGCGGACCTCATGGAGGCCGCCGACCTGCTGCCCGGGGAACTGGTGCACATCGTCGACATCACCAACGGCGCCCGCCTGGAGACCTATGTCATCGAGGGGAAGCGCGGCTCCGGGGTGATAGGGATCAACGGCGCCGCCGCGCACCTCGTCCACCCCGGCGACCTGGTCATCCTCATCAGCTACGCGCAGCTGGAGGACGCCGAGGCCCGGGCCTTCCGGCCCCGGGTCGTCCACGTCGACGCGGACAACCGCATCGTGGACCTGGGCGGCGACCCGTCCGAGCCGGTGCCCGGCGGCGACACCCGGCGCAGTCCGATGGCGCTGGTCTGACCGGCCTCCCGCGGCCTTTCCCGCCTCGGCCGGCCGTACGCGGACGGTGCGGGCCCCGTCACTCCCGGACGAGGGAGGTGGCGGGGCCCGCGCAGTGCCGTTCGGCGGTGTCAGGCGGCGTCCGGCCCGTGGCCCCGGCCGTCAGCTCCGGCCCGCGGGCCTCTCGCTGACCGCCTCGTGGACGGCCCTGGCCTCGTCCCCGAGCCGCGGACCGGCCAGCCAGGTGTGGTCGAGGGTGCCGATGGAGGTGACCGAGACCAGCACGGGCTCGCCGGAGGACGTCCGGGCGAACCAGCCGCCGCCGGATGAACCGCCGGTCATGGTGCAGCCGATGCGGTACATCGTGGACTCCGCGGGACCGATGGTCAGCCGTCCCGGCCGGTCCTCGCAGGTGTGCATGGTGAGCCCGTCGAAGGGCGGCGCGGCGGGGTAGCCGTACGCCCGCAGCGCGGGGAGGGAGGCCGTGGAGGGAGTCTCGAAGTCGACCGGCAGGGCGGTGCCGACGGTCTCCTCCAGCGACCTGCCGCCGCCCTTCTCGGGCTCCACCCGCAGCACGGCGAAGTCCTGTGAGGCGCCCGCCCCGCCCGTCTCGGCGCCGCCGGCGATCCAGTGGTCGGTGGTCTGGCTCCAGGTGGCCCAGTACACGCCGTGCGGCGCGACCTCGCGCTGGGACGCCTTCTCCAGCCCGGCGAGATCCAGGGCCCCGTCGTTGTACGCGGGCACGAAGACGATGTTGCGGAACCAGCCGCCGTCCTTCCCGGCGTGGACGCAGTGGCCGGCGGTGGCGACGAGATTGGACTTCCCGGGGCTGCGGGGGTCCCGCACGACGGTGCCGGAGCAGACCATGGGGCCCTTGGGGGTGTCCATGAACACCTTGCCCACGGCCGGGGCTTTCTCCCGGTACGGCGCCGCCACCGGCTCGGCCGCCACCGGCTGCGGCTCCGGGTCGGTGACGCCCTCGTCGCCCTCGCCGCCGCCGCCGCTGCCGCCGTCGCCGATGCCGGAGTCGTCGACCCGGCGGTCGTTCTCCTCGGCGTCCTTCATCCGGTCCGGGTCCCACAGGCCCTCGATGATCGGATTGACGAAGTCCTTGGCCTCCCGGACCCAGCGGTCCCTGTCCCAGTCCCGCCACTCCCCGTTCTTCCACTTCTCGGGGTCGAAGTCCTTCAGGGCGTCGGGCAGCCTCTCCGGCAGCCGCAGGCCGTCGACGCCGGGAACCTCGACGCCGGGAACCTCGGTGCCGCCCTCGTCCGGCGCGGAGGCGCCGGGCCGGGCGCCGGCCTCCTCGTCCGCCGGACCGCACGCGGTGGCGGCGGTGGCCAGGACCGCGGCCACCGCGGCGGCGGCCAGTGCGGACCGCCTTCTGCTCACAGCTGACATGGACGCGAATCCCCCCGAAAAGCGCTTGTGCGTATTGGTTTGTCATGATCCCGCAGAGCGGGACGGGCCCCACTATGCCGGTGCTGCTGTGGACGGCGGCCGCCGGGTCCCCGGTTCCGGTTCCATGACGGCGCGGGGATCTCGCGCCGGAACCGTGATCAGGCAGGAGCGGCGTCGTTGGTACGGGCAGAGCCGCGGCGCCCCGCGCCGCGCCGCGGGGAACCGGACGACCACGCACCGGTGCGGTGCCTTCACCCCAGGGAGACTTCCTTGAACGCATGCCCCGGCCCGGACGGGAGGACGACGGGGGAGACACGGGAACGGCCCGCGGTTCCCGGCCCGCCCGTCCCCCGGCAGCAGCAGCGCGGCGACGGGCCGGCCGTACCGCCGCCGGGGGACGGGACAGGCACGGCGGCACCCGGGCCAGCCGTACCGCCGCACCCGGCCGCCGACGACCCGCTGGAGCACCCCGACCCGGTGCGGGCCGCCGACGCCGCGGCCCGCGAGAACCTGCTGCGCTGCTGGGTGCGCGAGAACGGGCTGCCGCGGCCGGGCGGTCCCGGCTGGTCGGGCCGGTCCGGCGGGTCCGGCGGGACGGTCCTCCGTATCGCCCTGGCCTCCTGCGGTCTGGTGCTGCGGGTGCCGGTGAGGCACTGGTCCGCCACCGGATGGCACCGCTTCGGCGCGCCCGTCCTGGAGGGCGCCATGCCCCCCGGCGTCTCCCGTACGGTCCCCCTCGACGCCGTGACGCTGGCCGCCCTGCTGGCACGGGAGGCCGCGCACCGCGGCGCCGTGGCGCCGGGCACCGCGGTGGCGGGCACCGTGGAACTGGTCGGCCGGGTCGCCGACTCGCTGCGGCACACCGCCGTCTTCCTCGCCGACCGCCGGGCCCGGCCCGAGCCACCGCCCGGCACGGACCCGTTCCTGGAGGGCGAGCAGTCCCTGCTCCTGGGCCACCCCCTGCACCCGGTGCCCAAGAGCCGCGAGGGACTCTCCGACGCCGAGACGCGGGCCTGGTCCCCGGAGCTGCGCGGCTCCTTCCCGCTGCACTGGATGGCAGTCGACCGCCGGATCCTGGCCGCCGACTCCGCCTGGACCGAGCGCGGCCGGACCGTACCCGCCGAACTGCTCGCCGGCCGGCTGGCCGGCGGCGGAGGGCAGGGGCCGCGGCGGCCGGAGGGCACCGTCCCGCTGCCGCTGCATCCCTGGCAGGCCCGCGAGCTGCGGCACCGCCCCGCCGTCGCCGCGCTGCTGGAGGCGGGGCTGCTGCACGAGCTGGGGGCCCACGGCGGGCGGTGGTACCCGACCTCGTCCGTGCGCACCGTCCACCGGCCCGGCACCCCCGCCATGCTGAAGCTGTCACTGGGGCTGCGGATCACCAACTCCCGCCGGGAGAACCTCCGCAAGGAGCTGCACCGGGGCGTCGAGGCGCACCGGCTGCTCCGCACCGGCCTGGGCGAGCGCTGGCGCGCCGCCTTTCCCGGCCGGTACGGGTTCGACGTCGTGCGCGATCCCGCCTGGCTGGCCGTCGACGACGAACGGGGGGAGCCCGTCGGCGGACTGGACGTCGTCATCCGCCACAATCCGTTCACCTCCGGCGGCGTCCCCGGGGAGGCGGTGTGCCTGGCCGGGCTCGTCTCACCGCGGCCGTGGCCCGGCGCGCCGGACGGCGCGCTGCGCTCCCGGCTCGCCGACGCCGTCGTCTCCCTCGCGGCCCGCACCGGGCGGCCGGTCGCCACCATCGCCGCCGAGTGGTTCCTGCGCTACCTCCACACCGTGGTGCGTCCCGTGCTGTGGCTGGACGCCGAGGCGGGCGTGGCCCTGGAGGCCCACCAGCAGAACACCGTGGTCCTGCTGGACGGCGACGGCTGGCCGGCGGGCGGGCGCTACCGCGACAACCAGGGCTACTACTTCCGGGCCTCCCGCCGCGAGGAGCTGCGGCGGCGGCTGCCGGGCGCCGGGGAGGCCGGCGACACCTTCGTCGCCGACGAGGTCGTGGACGAGCGCTTCGCCTACTACCTGGGCGTCAACAACGTGCTGGGGCTGATCGGCGCGTTCGGCTCCCAGCACCTGGCCGACGAGCGGACGCTGCTCGCGGCGCTGCGCCACTTCCTCGCCGCGGCCGACCGCCCCGCCGGCGGCGGCCGCCGGTCGCCGCTGCCCGCCCTGCTGCTGGACTCGCCGACCCTGCGGTGCAAGGCCAACCTCCTCACCCGGCTGCACGGCCTGGACGAACTGGTCGGCCCGGTGGACACCCAGTCCGTCTACGTGACCGTCGCCAACCCCCTGGTGAGGCCCTGATGCGGGCCGGGCGCACCGCCGTGGCCACCGGCCGCCCGGCCCCCGGCACGCCGCCGCGCGCGGTCCCGCCGGCCGCCCCGGCGGTCCCCCCGGCGCGGCCGGGTCCGCTCGGCGACATCGCCGGATGGCGGCCGGCCCGTACGACCGCCGGGGTCTTCCGGCTGGTCCCCGTCCGGCCCGACCGCGATCTGCGGCTGATCACGGGCTGGATGAACGACCCCGCCGTGGCGGCCTTCTGGGGGCTGGCCGGTCCCGGCGCGGCCGTCGCCGCCCATCTGCGCGCCCAGCTGGGCGGGGACGGCCGCAGCGTGCCCTGCCTGGGGGTGCTCTCCGGCGTCCCCATGAGCTACTGGGAGATCTACCGGGCCGACCTGGACCCGCTGGCCCGGTACTGCGCGGTGCGCCCGCACGACACCGGTCTGCATCTGCTGATCGGCGGTGCGGCGGACCGGGGGCGCGGCCTGGGCACCGTCCTGCTGCGCGCGGTGGCGGACCTGGTCCTGGCGCACCGGCCGCGGTGCGAGCGCGTCGTGGCCGAGCCCGACCTGCGCAACGTCCGGTCCGTCGCGGCCTTCCTCGGGGCCGGCTTCCGGCCGGCCGCCGAGGTGGAACTGCCGGGCAAGCGCGCCGCCCTGATGGTCCGGGACCGGAGTCCGCGCGACGTCCCGCGGACCGCCCGGTGAGCCGTGCCGCGGACCGTGGCGCAGCCGGCCCCGGGACATCCCGCCTTACGGCCCGCCGGCCGGCCCGCGGTCCCGTCCGGGTGCGCCGGGCGATACGGGACACGGCTGTCGGCGCCGCCGCGTAAGGTGGCAGCCCTATGACCAAGCTCGCCCTCACCGATCTCCTCCATGCCGCCGTCACCGCCGTCGGCGGCACGGAGCGCCCCGGCCAGGTCGCCATGGCCGAGGCCGTG
This sequence comes from Streptomyces carminius, assembly GCF_002794255.1. Lineage (GTDB taxonomy): Bacteria > Actinomycetota > Actinomycetes > Streptomycetales > Streptomycetaceae > Streptomyces > Streptomyces carminius. The sequence continues at coordinate 73,446 of NZ_PGGW01000005.1, read as the reverse complement.
GCCGAGGCCATCGACGACAACACCCACCTGCTGGTCCAGGCGGGCACCGGCACCGGCAAGTCGCTGGGCTATCTGGTGCCCGCCCTGGCGCACGGCGAGCGCACCGTGATCGCGACCGCGACGCTCGCCCTGCAGCGGCAGCTGGTCGAGCGGGATCTGCCGCGCACGGTCGACGCCCTGCATCCGCTGCTGCGCCGCCGTCCCGAGTTCGCCATGCTCAAGGGCCGCTCCAACTACCTGTGCCTGCACCGCCTCCACGAGGGGGTGCCGCAGGACGACGAGGACGGCCTGTTCGATCCCTTCGAGGCCGCCGCGCCCACCAGCCGGCTGGGCAAGGACCTGCTGCGGCTGCGGGACTGGGCGGACGAGACCGACACCGGCGACCGCGACGGCCTCACCCCGGGCGTCTCCGACCGCGCCTGGGCACAGGTCTCGGTCTCCTCCCGGGAGTGCCTGGGGGCCACCCGGTGCGCCTACGGCGCCGAGTGCTTCGCGGAGGCGGCCCGGGAGCGGGCCAAGCTCGCCGAGGTGATCGTCACCAACCACGCGCTGCTGGCCATCGACGCCATCGAGGGCGCGCCGGTGCTTCCCGGGCACGAGGTACTGATCGTCGACGAGGCGCACGAACTGGTCTCCCGGGTCACCGGGGTGGCCACCGGCGAGCTGACCGCGGGCGGGGTGAGCCGCGCGGTGCGCCGGGCGGCCAAGCTGGTCGACGAGAAGGACGCCGACCGCCTCCAGACCGCGTCGGAGGGTTTCGAGCGGCTGATGGAGCTGGCCCTGCCGGGGCGCCTGGAGGAGATCCCCGAGGACCTGGGGTACGCCCTGGCGGCACTGCGTGACGCGGCCCGGGCTGTGATCACCGCGCTGGGCAACACCCGCGACCGGTCCGTCCAGGACGAGGACGCGGTCCGCAAGCAGGCCCTGGCGTCCGTGGAGAGCGTCCACCAGGTCGCGGAGCGCATCCTGGCGGGCTCGGAGTTCGACGTCGTCTGGTACGAGCGCCACGACCGCTACGGTGCCTCGCTGCGGGTCGCCCCGCTGGCGGTCTCCGGGCTGCTGCGGGAGAAGCTGTTCGAGGACCGGGCGGTGGTCCTGACCTCCGCCACCCTCAAGCTCGGAGGGGACTTCGACGGGGTGGGCGCCTCGCTGGGGCTGACCTCGGAGGGGCGCCTCGCGGCCGGGGATTCCGCCGCCGGGGGGACCGGGGGAGAGAGCGGCCGGGAGGAGAGCGGGGACGCCGGTGCCACCGAGGACACCGGCGGCACCGGTGACACCGTTCCCCGCTGGCGGGGGCTGGACGTCGGGTCGCCCTTCGACTACCGCAGGCAGGGCATCCTCTATGTCGCCCAGCATCTCGCCCCGCCCGGCCGGGAGGGCAGCCGCGGCGACATGCTGGAGGAACTGGGCGAGCTGGTCCAGGCCGCGGGCGGGCGCACCCTGGGACTGTTCTCCTCGATGCGGGCCGCGCAGGCCGCCGCCGAGGAACTGCGCGGGACGCTGGAGGTGCCGATCCTGCTGCAGGGCGAGGAGACGCTGGGCGAGCTGATCCGCCGGTTCGCCGCGGACGCCCGGACCTGCCTGTTCGGGACGCTGTCGCTGTGGCAGGGGGTGGACGTACCCGGGCCGAACTGCCAGCTGGTGGTGATGGACCGCATCCCGTTCCCGCGTCCCGACGACCCGCTGATGAGTGCCCGGCAGAAGGCGGTGGAGGAGGCGGGCGGCAACGGCTTCATGGCGGTCGCGGCCACCCACGCGGCGCTGCTGATGGCACAGGGGGCGGGCCGGCTGGTGCGGGCGACGGGGGACCGGGGTGTGGTGGCGGTGCTGGATCCGCGGCTGGCCCGGGCACGGTACGGAAGCTTTCTGCGGGCCTCGATGCCCGACTTCTGGTACACCACCGACCGCAACCAGGTGCGCCGCTCGCTGGCCGCCATCGACGCCGCCGCCGGGACGGCGTGACGGGGCGGCATGACGGGGCGGCGGGGTGACGCCGCCGGGGCTGAGCGATGAAGGCGGGCGGCGGCTTTCCTGCCGGGGGTGACGCGGCGCGCGGTGGGACGCCCTGCGCGGACACGGATGGGCCCCGGGACCGGCGAGTGGTCCCGGGGCACGTCCTTCCGGCAGTCTCAGACGCGCCGCAGCACCGCGACGACCTTGCCCAGGATGGTGGCCTCGTCACCGGGGATCGGCTGGTAGGCGGAGTTGTGGGGGAGCAGCCACACATGCCCGTCCTCGCGCTTGAAGCGCTTGACGGTCGCCTCGCCGTCGAGCATGGCCGCGACGATGTCGCCGTTCTCCGCGACCGGCTGGCGGCGCACCGTCACCCAGTCGCCGTCGCAGATCGCCGCCTCGACCATCGAGTCGCCGACCACCTTGAGCACGAACAGCTCGCCGTCCCCGACGAGCTGACGGGGCAGCGGGAAGACGTCCTCGACGGACTCCTCGGCCAGGATCGGGCCGCCGGCCGCGATCCGGCCCACCAGGGGGACGTAGGAGGCGGCGGGCTTGCCGGTGGTGTCGGTGGTCTGGCTGGTGGGCGCGTCCGAGGCGCGCACCTCGTACGCGCGCGGCCGGTGCGGGTCGCGCCGCAGGAAGCCCTTGCGCTCCAGCGCCATCAGCTGGTGGGCGACGGAGGAGGTGGAGGACAGACCGACGGCCTGCCCGATCTCCCGCATCGACGGCGGGTAGCCGCGGCGCTGCACCGAGTCGCGGATGACCTCGATGACCCGGCGCTGCCGTTCTGTCAGGCCGGAGCTGTCGGCGCGGATTCCCGGTGGACGGCCGGGCAGCGCCCGGCCGGGCTTGGGCGTCTCCGAATCGTCCGCCGCGCCGGGCCGGCCCGGCGCGGCGTTTGCTCCGTGCACATGATCGGCTCGGTCCCGTGCGGCGATGGTGGCGCCCTCTGCTGCGGTGGTCACGTCGGCCCCTCTCGAGCGGTTCTCCCTAGCTGGACAACGGTAGGTGCTTTCGAAAGGTTGCGCCAAACACACGTTCGAGTGAAATTTCGCAGATTAGCTGACGTGACCAATGGGGCGGGTGTATGAGCCGGAAGCTGCCGTCGATCACTACGGTACCCTCTCGTACGTTTGCCGCCCCGGGGATTCCGGAGCGTGCGGCGTGTCCGTCGGTCAGACCCCAGATGTAGTGGTTAGATAGTCGCCAGTCACCCAGAAGTTGTGGTCCACCGGGTCTGGCAGACCGGGGCATCACCTATGCTGGTGGCCGCTTCGAGGGCCTTGCGAGGGGCACTCGAAAGCTTGTCCATGCTGCGTTCGTGGCGGTCGTGCCGTTCATGGTGCCTGTGGTGTCAGTGACGGCCGTGACGTTCGTGGTGCTCACAACGCGCCAGCGAGGGTGAAGGAGGGTGGGAACGATGCACTGCCCCTTCTGCCGGCACCCCGACAGCCGCGTCGTCGACAGCCGGACCACCGACGACGGCACCGCCATCCGCCGGCGCCGCCAGTGCCAGCACTGCTCCCGGCGCTTCACCACGGTGGAGAACGCGTCACTGATGGTGATCAAGAGGAGCGGCGTCACCGAGCCCTTCAGCCGGGACAAGGTGATCGCCGGGGTGCGCAAGGCGTGCCAGGGGCGCCCGGTCACCGAGGACGCGCTGGCCCAGCTGGGGCAGCGCGTCGAGGAGGCGGTGCGCGCCACCGGGAGCGCCGAGCTGTCCACGCACGATGTCGGTCTGGCCATACTCGGACCGCTGCGTGAACTGGACCTGGTGGCCTATCTGCGCTTCGCGTCGGTCTACCAGGCGTTCGACTCGCTGGAGGACTTCGAGGCCGCGATCGCCGAACTGCGCCGGACGAGGTCCGGGGAGCGCGGGGACGGACCCCCGGACGGAGCGGTGAGAGGCCCGTGCTGTGCCGGAAACGGCCGGGACACGGGGGAAACCGGGGACTTGGGAGACGGCAGCGGCGACGGGGGCGACGGAGGCCCCGTCGCCGGGCCCGTCCCGTCGGCCGCCAGGGACTGAGCGGCCCCACACGGACTGCCGGGCCGCCGGGGAGACCGGCGCGCTCCGGCCATCGATACGGAACACCGCACCCGGGATGGTCCGGGTGCGCCAGGGCGTTATGCCTGTGTACAGGGAGGCGGGAATGACAGAGACGACGAGCGAGCCGGCGCGAGGCTCCAGGTCCAGGGGGAGCAAGGCCGGCAAGGGGCTGCGGATCGAGCGCATCCACACCACCGCGGGGGTGCACCCGTACGACGAGGTGGTCTGGGAGCGCCGTGACGTCGTCATGACCAACTGGCGTGACGGCTCGGTCAACTTCGAGCAGCGCGGCGTGGAGTTCCCCGACTTCTGGTCGGTGAACGCCGCCAACATCGTCACCAGCAAGTACTTCCGCGGCGCCCTGGGCACACCCCAGCGCGAGACCAGCCTGAGGCAGCTGATCGACCGGGTGGTGAAGACCTACCGCGCCGCGGGGGAGAAGCACGGCTACTTCGCCTCCCCGGCCGACGCCGAGATCTTCGAGCACGAGCTGGCCTACGCCGTGCTGCACCAGGTGTTCTCGTTCAACTCCCCGGTGTGGTTCAACGTCGGCACCGCCCAGCCCCAGCAGGTCTCGGCCTGCTTCATCCTCTCCGTCGACGACTCCATGGAGTCGATCCTCGACTGGTACAAGGAAGAGGGGATGATCTTCAAGGGTGGCTCCGGCGCGGGTCTGAACCTCTCGCGCATCCGCTCCTCCAAGGAACTGCTCTCCTCCGGCGGCAACGCCTCCGGTCCGGTCTCCTTCATGCGGGGCGCCGACGCCTCCGCCGGGACGATCAAGTCCGGCGGCGCCACCCGCCGCGCGGCCAAGATGGTCGTCCTGGACGTGGACCACCCCGACGTCGAGGCGTTCATCGAGACCAAGGTCAAGGAGGAGGAGAAGATCCGCGCCCTGCGCGACGCGGGCTTCGACATGGACCTGGGCGGCGACGACATCACCTCCGTCCAGTACCAGAACGCCAACAACTCCGTGCGCGTCAACGACGCCTTCATGAAGGCCGTGGAGAAGGGCGCGAAGTTCGGTCTGCGCGCCCGGATGACCGGTGAGACCATCGAGGAGGTCGAGGCCAGGGCGCTGTTCCGGAAGATGGCCGAGGCCGCCTGGGTCTGCGCCGACCCCGGCATCCAGTACGACGACACCATCAACCACTGGCACACCTCGCCGGAGAGCGGCCGCATCACCGCCTCCAACCCCTGCAGCGAGTACATGCACCTGGACAACTCCTCGTGCAACCTGGCCTCGCTGAACCTGATGAAGTTCCTGCACGACGACGGCAAGGGCAACCAGGCCTTCGACGCCGTGCGCTTCGCAGCAGTCGTCGAGCTGGTCATCACGGCGATGGACATCTCCATCTGCTTCGCCGACTTCCCCACCCAGAAGATCGGCGAGACCACCCGCGCCTTCCGCCAGCTCGGCATCGGCTACGCCAACCTCGGCGCCCTGCTGATGGCCACCGGGCACGCCTACGACTCCGACGGCGGCCGCGCGCTGGCCGGTGCGGTCACCTCCCTGATGACCGGCACCTCCTACCGCCGCTCGGCCGAACTGGCCGCCGTCGTCGGCCCGTACGAGGGCTACGCCCGCAACGCCGACGCCCACCAGCGGGTGATGCGCCAGCACGCCGACGCCAACGCCGACGCCAAGCGCGTGGACGACCTGGACACCCCGGTGTGGACCGCGGCCACCGAGGCCTGGCAGGACGTGCTGCGGCTGGGCAGGAAGAACGGCTTCCGCAACGCCCAGGCGTCCGTCCTCGCCCCCACCGGCACCATCGGTCTGATGATGGACTGCGACACCACCGGCATCGAGCCCGACCTGGCCCTGGTCAAGTTCAAGAAGCTGGTCGGCGGCGGCTCCATGCAGATCGTCAACAACACCGTCCCCAAGGCGCTCAAGCGCCTGGGCTACCAGCCCGAGCAGGTCGAGGCGATCGTCGAGCACATCGCCGAGCACGGCAACGTCGTGGACGCCCCGGGGCTGAGGCCGGAGCACTACGAGGTCTTCGACTGCGCCATGGGTGAGCGCTCCATCTCCCCGATGGGACATGTGCGGATGATGGCCGCCGCCCAGCCGTTCCTGTCCGGTGCCATCTCCAAGACCGTCAACATGCCGGAGTCGGCCACCGTCGAGGAAGTCGAGGAGATCTACTTCCAGGGCTGGAAACTCGGCCTGAAGGCGCTGGCGATCTACCGCGACAACTGCAAGGTCGGCCAGCCGCTGTCCGCCAAGAAGAAGGGGGACAGGGACACCGCCAAGGGCGCCGGGGAGCAGGGCGCCGAGGCGGAGAAGGTCGTCGAGTACCGCCCGGTGCGCAAGCGGCTGCCCAAGGGCCGCCCCGGCATCACCACCTCCTTCACCGTCGGTGGCGCCGAGGGCTACATGACCGCCAACTCCTACCCGGACGACGGCCTGGGCGAGGTCTTCCTGAAGATGTCCAAGCAGGGCTCGACCCTCGCGGGCATGATGGACGCCTTCTCCATCGCCGTCTCGGTGGGGCTGCAGTACGGTGTGCCGCTGGAGACGTACGTCGCCAAGTTCACCAACATGCGCTTCGAGCCGGCCGGCATGACGGACGACCCGGACGTGCGGATGGCCCAGTCGATCGTCGACTACATCTTCCGCCGGCTGGCACTGGACTTCCTGCCCTTCGAGACCCGCTCGGCGCTGGGCATCCACTCCGCCGAGGAGCGCCAGCGCCACCTGGAGACCGGCTCCTACGAGCAGACCGACGACGAGCTGGACGTCGAGGGACTGGCCCAGTCGGCGCCGCGGCAGACGAGCCTCCCCCAGCCGGCCGGGACCGCCGGCGCCGAGCCGCAGGCTCCGGTCCCGGCTCCGAAGGAGGCCCACAGCTCCACCGAGCTGGTGGAGATGCAGCTCGGCCTCAACGCCGACGCCCCGCTGTGCTTCTCCTGCGGCACCAAGATGCGCCGCGCGGGCAGCTGCTACCTGTGCGAGGGCTGCGGCTCGACCAGCGGCTGCAGCTGACGGCGCCGGTGGACGGAAGGAGGGTGCCGGCCGACGGGCCGGCACCCTCCGGTGCGTCAGGCACCCCGTCCGCCCCTTTCCCGGGGCGGACGGGGCCTCGTCACGTCAGGAGGGAGCGCCCATCGTCCGTGCGAAGGAGTCCGGATCGGTGTCGAACCCGCGGACGTCCTCACGGAAGTCCCAGACGCCCGAGGCATTCCGGGTGAACTCCGCGACGGTCGCGGCCGTCGCCCCGGAGACGGCGGAGAAGTCGTGTCCGGCCAGCTCGGTGTATCCCTCGCAGATCCGGATCCGGGTGTTCCGCACATCGCCGAACGTCAGCGCTCCGCCGCCCTGCTGGACGGCCACGCCCACCACCACCCGGGAGTACGAGGACGCCATCCGGTTGAGCTCCAGGACCATCACCTCGTCGTCGCCGAAGCCCAGGCCGGTCCTGCTGTCCCGGTTGAGGGTGATGGTGCCGTCGGGCGAGCGCCGGTCGAAGTGCACGAGGTACACCGGGGCGCCGTACGGGGCGTCCGCGGGGTAGACCCCGGCGATGATGTCGAGGTCGTGCGGCGGCGTGCCGGAGGGACCGGGGTCCCATCTGAGCGCCACCTCGATCTTCTCGACCCCCTTGTTGAGACTGCCCACCAGGCTCCCCTTCCTTGGTACCGAGCTGTCGCGGCACCTGTCCGCACCCGGCCGCGGACAGGAGTCGAGCCACCGGCGGAACGCGGCCGGACATCCCGCCGCGCCTCCAACTGCCAGGAGCTTCAAGCCGTTTGTCCATGGTGCCATGCGCGGCGGACCGGGCCGGGCGGAAGTCGCCGGTCCGCGTCGGTGGGCGGGCCCGCCGCCCGTGCCGCAAGCCGTGCGATCAGCGATCGATATGGCCGTACGATGGCGCGGTGTTGGTCAAGTGGATGCGGTGCACGGTGGTCGACCGACGCGGCTTCGAGCGGGGGCAGCGGAAGTGGGCGGGGCTGCTCGGCGAGCCCGGCTTCCGCGCGCAGGGCGGCGGCTGGGGCCGTTCCCGGCCGGGTGCGGTGGCGCATCTCTTCGGTTTCTGGGAGAGCCGTGCCTTCTACGACTCGTTCATGGCGCGCTCCCACGACCGGCTGGCGGCGGCGCAGAGCGGTACGTACAAGGACGCCCAGGTCCGCCTCTTCGAGTACCGCTTCGACGTGAAGGTGGGGTTCCAGCCCCGGTTCACGGACGCCGACCTGCTGCGCGTCGCCCACTGCAGGGTGCGCCCGGAGCGCGTCGAGCACTACACCCTGATGCAGGAGAAGGTGTGGAACCCGGCGATGGCCGGATCCCCCGGCATGCTGCGGGGAGTCTTCGCCCAGGCGCACAGCGAGGACGAGTTCATGGTGCTGTCGATGTGGGACTCGGCCGCGGAGCACGGCAAGTACCGTGCGGAGCGGATCGAGCGGCTGGCGCTGCGTGCCCAGCTCGGAGCCGACGTCACGGCGGTCACCGGGGACGTGATCGACCTGGAGCCGGCGTGGACCGTCTGACCGTCCGGTCCCCGGGGAGCGGACACGGGGGCCGGACGGCGGGTCCGGCCGGGGCGCTTCCCACCGGATTGGGCCACTCGCGAGGGAAGCGCATAGGCTGGGGCGCATGGCACGACCCCGGCGTATCGTCCTGGTCCGGCACGGTGAGTCGGAGGGGAACCACGACGACTCGGTCTACGAACGTCTTCCCGACCATGCCCTGGGCCTGACCGAACGGGGGATCCGGCAGGCCGAGGAGGCGGGCGAGCGGCTGCGGAAGATCTTCGGCGACGAGCGGGTCTCGGCCTACGTCTCGCCGTACCGCCGCACCCACCAGACCTTCCGGGCCCTGCGCCTGGACCCGACACGGGTACGGGTGCGCGAGGAGCCCCGGCTGCGCGAGCAGGACTGGGGGAACTGGCAGGACCGGGAGGACGTGCGGCGGCAGAAGGCGTCGCGTGACGCGTACGGGCACTTCTTCTACCGTTTCGCGCAGGGCGAGTCCGGCGCGGACGTCTACGACCGGGTCGGGGCCTTCCTGGAGAGTCTGTGGCGCAGCTTCGACCTGCCCGACCACCCGCCGAACGTGCTGCTGGTGACCCACGGGCTGACCATGCGGCTGTTCTGCATGCGGTGGCTGCACTGGACGGTCGCGGAGTTCGAGTCGCTGTCCAACCCGGGCAACGGGGAGATCCGGATGCTGTTGCTGGGGCCGGACGGGCGCTACCACCTGGACCGGCCCTTCGAGCGCTGGACCACACCCGAGTCGTACGGAGGGCCGTACGTGGGGGAGTCCATGGAGGGGCGCGGACTGTCCGGCTTCTACGAGCGGCCCGGCCGGAGCCGGTCCCGGTGAAGGGGCTCCGGCCGGTGGCCTTGGCCCCTCCGCCGGCGGCCGGAGCGGGAGGGTACGGGCCGGCGCCGTGCGCCGAGCCGGCCGGGGTCGCCCCTCCCGCTCCGTGGTTCTCCTGTCCGCGTGGTCTCCCCGCGTTCAGACAGCCGGTCCCCCCGTGCCCGCCGTCCCGCTGAGGGCCTCCAGATCACTCCTGCGGACCCGTATCACCACCAGGGCGGTGAGCAGGGCCAGCCCGACCAGCGCGGCCGCCGCCATGAAGGCGCTGGACATGCCCTGGGTCAGCACCGCGTCGCCCCAGCGGCCGGGCAGTTCCTGGGCGCGGGCGAACTCCGCCTGCTGCTCCGGCGAGGCGCCGGCCATGAAGTCGGGTATCTGCTTCTCGGCCTCGTCGCGGCTCGCGGTGCCGAAGACGGTCATCAGGATGGCCAGGCCGAGCGAACCGCCCACCTGCTGTGTGGCGTTGAGCAGGCCGGAGGCCGCACCCGCCTCGTGCTGGGCGATCCCGGAGACCGCGGTGAGGGTCAGGGTCACGAAGTTCAGCCCCATGCCGAAGCCGAAGAACAGCATCGGTACCAGAACGCCGTCCAGGTAGCTGCTGTGCTGGTCGGTGAACGTCAGCCACACCATGCCGACACCGGCGAGGAAGGAGCCGGTCACCACGAACGGCTTGGGACCGAGCACCGGCAGCAGCCGCTGTGACAGCCCGGCCCCGACCACGATGGCGACGGTGACCGGCAGGAAGGCCAGGCCCGCGTCGATCGGTGAGTAGTTCAGCACGTCCTGGACGAACAGCACGATGAAGAAGAACATCCCGAACATCGCCGCGGCGAGGCTCAGCATGATCAGGTACGTCCCCGAGCGGTTCCGGTCGGTGAACATCCGCAGGGGGGTGATCGGGTCGGAGACCTTCGACTCGTTCAGCACGAACGCCGCCAGCAGGACGAGGGCCGCGCCGAAGGCGCCGAGGGTGATCTCGTCGCGCCAGCCCTTCTCGGCCGCCCTGATGAAGCCGTACACCAGGGAGGCCATGCCGGCGGTGGAGGTCAGCGCACCGGTGAGGTCGAAGCGACCCGGATGGCGCGGCGACTTCGAGATGTACACGGGCGCCAGCACCGCGATCAGGATGCCGATGGGAACGTTGACGAACATCACCCACCGCCAGCTCAGCCACTCGGTGAGCATGCCGCCCATCAGCAGGCCGATGGCACCGCCGCCCGCGGAGACGGCTGCGAACACCCCGAAAGCGCGGTTGCGCTCGGGCCCCTCCGGAAAGGTGGTGGCGACGAGGGCGAGAGAGGTCGGCGAGGCGATCGCGCCGCCCACTCCCTGCAGGGCGCGTGCCAGGAGCAGCTGCCAGGGTTCCTGCGCCAGCCCGCCCAGCAGGGAGGCCAGGACGAACAGCAGGACACCGGCGATGAAGACGCGGCGCCGTCCGAGGATGTCGCCGGCCCGGCCGCCGAGCAGCAGCAGACCGCCGAAGGTCAGGGTGTAGGACGTGACCACCCAGGAGAGACCTGTGGTGGAGAAGCCGAGCGCTTCCCTGACGTGAGGGAGCGCGATGTTCACGATGGTGGAGTCGAGGACCACCATGAGCTGGCAGGCGGCGATCACGAACAGCGCGATTCCGCGCCGTCTCCGCTGCTCTGATACTTGCTTTTCCTGTTGATCGGTGACCAACTGAGAGGTTGCCACGGGTGATTCCCCCAAGAATAAATAGTGAACGCGGCCGTTCACTGGGTATCACCCTAGTAAGACCCTCTCAGTGAACGCAAGCGTTCACTGAGAGGGTGTGGCGGTCGTCCACCGGCCGGCGGTCCGGTGGACGGTGAGCGGCTATCGAGAATCAACGGAGAGACGGACATGGCCACTTCGCGCAACACGGACACGGACACGGGCACGGGCGCACCGGGCGCACGCCGCCGCGGTCCCGAGCTGGAGCGCGCGATCCTCGACGCGGCTCTCGAACAGCTGGGCAGCGTCGGATGGACGAGCCTGACGATGGAGGGGGTGGCCACCCGGGCCCGTACCGGCAAGGCTGCCGTCTACCGCCGCTGGTCCTCGAAGGGTGATCTGGTGGCCGACGCGCTGCGGGCCACCCTGCCGGATCCGGAGGGACCGCCGGACTGCGGCAGCCTGCGTGAGGACTTGATCGAGCTGGGCGTACGGCTGCTGCGGGCGATGTACTCCCCGGGCGGCTGCGCACTGCGGGCCCTCATCGACGAGTGCGACCGGTCGGAGGCCGAGCGTTTCATAGGGATCATCCTCGGCCGGGCGGTGGAGCCGGGAAAGCGGATGATCGGCGAGGTGGTGCGACGCGGCATCGTGCGCGGTGAGGTCCGGCCCGACGCCGAGGAGGGCGAGTGCCTCGTCGCGGACGTGATGCCGGCTCTGATGCTGTACCGCCACAAGGTGACCGGTGCCCCGGTGGCGGAGTCGGACATCACCGAGATCGTCGATCGGGTGATGATGCCGCTGCTCGGCCCGCGCACCGGCTGAGGGGCGGGCGGGATCCGTCCTCCGTCCGGCGCGTACCCTCCCCGCGGGACGCGCGCCGCCGGGAGGGGCGTAACCTGGCTGGCGCCATGCCGTACGAGCCTCCCACCCACCGCGTCGAACGTTCCCTGCGGGCCCTCACCGGGGCCAAGGTCGTCGCCGGGGTCGACGAGGTCGGCCGCGGGGCCTGGGCCGGGCCCGTCACCGTCTGTGCGGCGGTCACCGGTCTGCGGCGACCGCCCGAGGGGCTCACGGACTCCAAGCTCATCAGTCCCGGTCGCCGGACCGAACTGGCCGGGGTGCTGACCGGCTGGGTCACCGCTCATGCCCTGGGCCACGCCTCCCCCGGGGAGATCGACGAACTGGGCATGACGGCCGCGCTCCGGCTCGCCGCCGTGCGCGCGCTGGAGGCGCTGCCGGTCCGCCCCGACGCCGTCATCCTCGACGGCAGCCATGACTACCTGGGGTCGCCCTGGCGGGTCCGCACGGTGGTCAAGGGCGATCGGTCCTGTGTCGCCGTGGCGGCCGCCTCCGTGATCGCCAAGGTGCGCCGCGACGCCCTCATGGCACGGCTGGGCGACGAGTGCGCGGCCTTCGCCTTCGACCGCAACGCCGGCTATCCCTCGCCCGTCCACCGTGCCGCCCTGGCGGAACTGGGGCCCACCCCGCACCACCGGCTGTCGTGGTCGTACCTGGACGCACTGCCGCGCTGGCGGCATCTGAAACGGACACGTATGGAACGAACCGAGCAGACCGGTCTCTTCTGAGCCGGGGTGCGGCCGTTCGAATCGCACTTCTCTCCGAACCCGCCGGATCGTTCCGCACCGGCGTTTGATAGACAACAACCCATGCCGCACAGCTCCGAGGAGCCCACGATCCGCCCGAACGTCCCCGGCCCCCGCAACCCGGCGGGCACCGCCCGGACTCCCCAGCCCCCACGCCCCTCCACTCCCCGGCCCGGGCCGGGGTCCGCACCACCGCGGGCGGACCGCGGCCGGGGCGTCCCCGGCCGCCCCGCGCCGGTGCGCACCGGGGTTCCCCCGCAGCCCGGTCCGGGCGGGAGGAAGACCCCGCGAGCGGCGGAGGCCGGGGCGGCGCCGCAGATCCAACTCGTCGAGGCCACGGACACCACCGCGGTCGGGGCAGCCGACGAGGTGGTGGACGGACTGCTGGACGAGGGCTGCCCTCCCGGCGACGTCCTGGTGCTCACCACCGGTGACCCGCATCCGTGGGCCCGGCACGAGATGTCCTTCGGCGAGGACGCCTACTGGCGCCAGCAGGCCGAAGGCGAGGACGTCTTCTACGCCTGTGCGTCGGCCGCCGGCCGCACCCGCCGCCGCGCGGTCGTCGTTCTCGCCGTCAACGGAGGTACGGACGAACAGGCCGCCGAGGCGCTGCCCGCCGCTCTCGCCAGGACGGGGTCGCGCCTGGTCGTCTGCGGTGATCCGCGGCGCCTGCGCAGCCTTCTCTGAACCGGCCCGGACGCCCGCTCCGGAAGGCGGCCCTCCCACCGCCCCGGAACGCCGCGCACTGGGCGGGTCAGCGGACCGCCGTCCGGCTCGTCCGCCCGTGCGCGCCGTCTTCCGGCCGTCCGTTCCGCCCGGCCGGAGCGACGGCCGGACGCCGGCCGCAGCGTTCCTCGCCGAGTACCTGCCATCCGGCCCGGGTCAGCGTCAGGTACGCCCCGCACCGCAGGCCGTGCAGCATGCAGGCGTCGCGCAGTCCCCACATCCACGCGCCGTCCTCCTCGGTCCAGCCGGATCCGCTCTCCCGGGAACACAGCAGGACGGCGGTGCGCACCGGCCTGCGGCGGCGCAGATCGTGCGGAATGATCCTGCGCAGCTGGGACAGCAGGACGTTGCGGCATTCCCAACCGTCGGGCCGGGAGTCGGACCGGGTGAACGAGGCGCTTGCGACGAGCCGTTCGTCCGGCCCCAGCACCGCGACCACGGTGGTGGCCGGTCCGGGCCGGTGACGGGCGTGCAGACCGGTGACCACCTCACGGGGATCGCGGAGCAGGGGAACTCCGGCGGCGGCCCACTCGGCGGGTTCGAGGACGCGGCCCAGCCGGGGCGGGGAATCGGTGTGCGGTGAGGCGAAGCCGAAGGTCAAGGCCATGGTCTCTCCCTTCGTTCTTCGTCCGGTTTCGTTCTTCGTCCGGTTCTTCGACCGATTCTCACCGGTGCGGACGGCCGCGGCAATGGAACATCCGGTCTTCTGGATCACTCCCCGCACAGCGGCACCGCTTCCGGCGGCCGCGGAAGCCCGTCTCCGCCCTCAGCCCTGCACCGCGAGGACCAGCGGCAGCACCCCCTCCGCGCCTGCCCGCCGCAGCAGCCGAGCGGCCACGGCCAGAGTCCAGCCGGTGTCGGTGAAGTCGTCCACCAGCAGCACCGGGCCGCCGCCGGCGGCGACCGCCTCCACCAGCGGCCCGGGAACGGTCAGCGCCCCCTGCAGCGCCCTGAGCCGCTGGGCGCTGTTGCTGCGCGGAACACGGGTGTCCACCTCCTCGCCGGCGTACTCCACGGTGCCCAGCAGCGGTATCCGGCCGACTGCCGCGATCCGCTCCCCGAGCGAGCGGATCAGCCGTGGCCGGGTCCGTGAGTCGATCGTCACCACTCCCGCCGGCCGGGCCGGGGCCCCCTCCTGGCCGGAGGCCCAGCCGCCGGGCCCCCTCGCCCAGTCGGCGAGCACCGCGACCACGGCGCCGGCCACGTCGTCCGGCACCGGCCCGTCCGCCGACTGCGGACTCAGCAAGGGGCGCAGCCGGTTGCCCCAGCCGATGTCCGAGAGCCGCCCGAGCGCCCTGCCCGGTGCGGCCTGTTCCCCGGGCGGAATACGGCCCTTGAGATCCAGTCCGACCGCGGACAGGCCCGTCGGCCACATCCTGCGGGGCTCCACCTCCACCCCCGGACGTCCCAGGGTGCCCCGTGCGGCCTCCAGCGAGGCCGGATCGACCTCGGTGCCGAAGCGGGGGCCCGCGCAGTTGTCGCAGCGTCCGCAGGGCGCCGCCGCCTCGTCGTCCAGCAGCCGCCGCAGGAACTCCATCCGGCACCCGGAGACGGTGACGTACTCCCGCATCGCCCGTTGCTCGTCCTGGCGCTGCCGTGCCACCCGGGCGTACCGCTCGGCGTCGTAGGACCACGGTATGCCGGTGGCCGTCCAGCCGCCGCGCACCCGCCGTACCGCGCCGTCCACGTCGAGCACCTTGAGCATCGTCTCCAGCCGCGACCGGCGCAGTTCCACCAGAGGTTCCAGGGCGGGCAGCGACAGCGGCCGGTCGGCCGCCGCCAGCGCCTCCAGTGTGCGGCGCACCTGTTCCTCGGGCGGAAAGGCCAAGGAGGCGAAGTAACGCCAGATCGCCTCGTCCTCCGGACCCGGCAGCAGCAGCACCTCGGCGCTCTCCACACCGCGCCCGGCCCGCCCCACCTGCTGGTAGTAGGAGATGGGGGAGGAGGGGGAGCCGAGGTGGACGACGAAGCCGAGATCCGGCTTGTCGAACCCCATGCCCAGTGCGGAGGTGGCCACCAGCGCCTTCACGCGGTTGGCGAGCAGATCCGCCTCGGCCGCCTCCCGGTCGGCGTTCTCGGTCCTCCCGGTGTAGGAGGAGACCGTGTGACCGCGCTGCCGCAGGAAGGCCGCCACCTCCTCGGCGGCCGACACCGTCAGCGTGTAGACGATCCCGGAGCCCGGCAGCTCCCCGAGATGACTGTCGAGCCAGGCCAGCCGGTGCGCCGCGTCCGGCAGGCGCAGCACCCCCAGCCGGAGGCTGTCCCGCTCCAGCGGGCCGCGCAGCACGAGGGCGTCCGCCGACTCCCCGCCGGTGCCCAGCTGCTCGGCCACGTCGGCCGCGACCCGGGCGTTGGCCGTCGCGGTGGTGGCGAGCACCGGGACACCCGGCGGCAGCTCGGCGATCATCGTGCGCAGCCGCCGGTAGTCGGGCCGGAAGTCATGGCCCCAGTCGGAGATGCAGTGCGCCTCGTCGACCACCAGCAGCCCGGTCGTGGCGGCCAGTTTCGGCAGCACCTGGTCGCGGAAGTCCGGGTGGTTGAGACGCTCGGGGCTCACCAGCAGTACGTCGACCTCGCCCGCGGCCACCTCGCCGTGGACGGTCTCCCACTCCTCGGTGTTCGCCGAGTTGATCGTGCGGGCGCGGATGCCGGCCCGCTCCGCGGCCTCGATCTGGTTGCGCATCAGCGCCAGCAGGGGAGAGACGATCACGGTCGGTCCACTGCCGCGCTCGCGCAGCAGGGCGGTGGCGACGAAGTACACCGCCGACTTGCCCCAGCCGGTGCGCTGCACCACCAAGGTCCGCCGGCGCCGTACCACCAGGGCCTCGACGGCCCGCCACTGGTCGGTGCGCAGCCGTGCCTCACCGGTGGTGTCACCGGTGAGGCGGGACAGGACGGTGTCGGCGGCGACGCGCAGGTTCTCCTCGCTCATGCCCCCATGCAACCCGATCGCACCGGCACAGGGCGAACGGGCTGTGGATAATCCAGTAGTTGTGTGATGAGTATGAGTAATGGGTGGATCTGTGGACAGAAGGGATGCGGCGGGCTGCCCGTCGGGGCCACTGTCGGGGCATGACACAGCACAGCGAATCAGCCCGGCAGCCCTCCGCCGCCACCCGCGTCACCCTGCGCGGCCCGGCCGAACTGGTCGAGTCCCTCCCCTACCTGCTCGGTTACCACCCCGACGACTCCATCGTCCTGGTCGGCCTGCACGGCCCGGGCGGACGTTTCGGGGGCAGGCTCCGGGCGGGCATCCCCGCCGGAGAGGAGACGTGGGCCGAAACCGCCGGGCAGCTCGCCGACTGCCTGCGCGGAAGCGCCGCCGCACGCGGCGGTACTCCCGACGGGGTTCTCCTCTTCCTGTGCCAGGACCCGGCCGACGGGGGCGACGGACGGAGCGTGATGGAGCGGCTCAGGCCGCTCGCCCAGCGGCTGAGGACCGCCTGCGGGGCGCTGGACATGCCCGTGTACGAGGCGTTGTGCGTATCCGGCGGCCGGTACTGGTCCTACTGCTGTCCCGACTCCCGGTGCTGCCCGGCCGAGGGCACCCCGATGGACTCCCGTGGGACCCCGGTCATCGCTGCGGCCGCCGCCTACGCCGGGGTGCGGGTGGCGGGCTCCCTGAAGGGGCTGACGGCCAGACTGGCGCCGCTCGGCCCGCCCGTCGCGGAGCCGCAGGAGCAGGCCCTCGACCTCGCGGGCACCGCTCTGGTGCCCCGGCTGCTCGGTGACGCGGACCGGCGGACCGTGCGCACCGAGACCATCGTGCTCGCCCGGCGACTGCTGGACCGCTACCGGTCGGCGGCGGACCGGGGGACGGGGGAAGCCCGTGCCGACGCCCGGGACGACGGCCTCCTCTCCCACGAGGAGGCCGCCGCCCTGATCCTCGGACTCCAGGACAAGGTCACCCGGGACTGGGCGGCGGAGTGGATGGAGGGTGAGGACGCGGCTCCCGCGCTCAGGCTGTGGCGGGCGCTGGCCCGGCGGTGTGTCGGCGCCTACGCGGAGCACGCCGCGGCCCCGCTCACCCTGGCGGGGTGGGTCGCCTGGTCCGGTGGCGACGAGCCGGGAGCGCGTGTGGCACTGGGCCGGGCGCTGGAGGCCGATCCGGAGTACCTCTTCGCGCGGTTGCTGCACAGTGCCTGCGGCAGCGGGATCGACCCCGAGCCGTTGCGCGAGTGCCTGCGGCGGCAGCGGGCCGAACGCGGCTTCGGCGCTCCGGTGGCCCGCGGTGGAGGAAGGAGCCGCGCATGACCCTGTTTATCGTCAGGCAGACGACTATGATCACGCCATGCCCTACGACCCGTCGGCCTTCCCGCCCTTCGCCGTCACCGTCGATCTGGTCGTGCTCACCGTGCGCAGACACGCGTTGTGCGCGCTGGTGGTCCGCCGGGGCGAGCCGCCGCACCAGGGCAGATGGGCGCTGCCCGGGGGATTCGTGCGGGTCGACGAGGGGCTTGAGGCCGCCGCCGCCCGGGAGCTCGACGAGGAGACCGGGCTGCACGTCCAGGGCCCGGACAGTCCGCACGCGGGTGCCCACCTCGAACAACTCGCGACCTACGGGGCCCCGGACCGGGACCCGCGGATGCGAGTGGTCAGTGTCGCCCACCTGGTGCTCGCTCCCGACCTGCCCACCCCCACGGCCGGCGGTGACGCGCACAGCGTCCGCTGGGCACCGGTGGACACCCTGCTGGCCCCGGGCGGTGAACGCTCCGATCCGCTCGCCTTCGACCACACCCGGATCCTCGCGGACGGGGTGGAGCGGGCCCGGTCGAAGATCGAGTACTCCTCGCTCGCCACCGCCTTCTGCCCGCCGGAGTTCACGGTGGGCGAGCTGCGGCGGGTCTACGAGGCGGTGTGGGGCGTCGTGCTCGACCCGCGGAACTTCCACCGCAAGGTCACCGGTACCCCGGGCTTCCTGGTGCCGACCGGCGGTACGACGACACGTCAGGGTGGGCGGCCCGCACAACTGTTCCGCGCGGGCGGGGCGACGCTGCTCAACCCTCCCATGCTGCGCCCGGAGATCTGAGCGGGAGCACCGGAGAGGCGGGAACACCGGAGAGGCGGGAACACCGGAGAGGGAGGAAGGCGCGGGCGGACGACCGGGCGCGGGAGTCCCCCGTGCCCGCCGTGGCGCCGCCGTCGCACCGTCGCAGGGCTGTCGGGGCACCGCCGCATGTGGGACACGGCACATATTCGAGCGATAGATCCTTTCCTTCCGATAAGGCGTCAATTATGCAGAGGTCGCTGATCACCCTTTCGTGTGCTTTTCAGCAAAGCCCTCAAGGCCGTCCGGAGCACCGCCGACAAAGGATGCGTGACTACCCTTGCGCACACCACGATGACCTCGGCCCGCTCCGCCGAATCCGGCCCGGCCGGTCCGGGCGAGCCGGACCGCCGCGCCCACGCCGAGTCGACCGGCGCGCCCCGCGCCACCAGTGTTCCCGCCTGGGACAGCGGGGAGGCGGACATGGCCAGGGCGGCCGGCCGCCGCGCCGCCGGGAACCGGGGGCGCGGTCTGCACGGGCAGCTCGTGCAGCAACTGGGTCAGATGATCGTCTCCGGCGACATCGGGGCCGACCGCCCACTCGTCCCCGAGGAGATCGGCCAGCGCTTCGAGGTCTCCCGCACCGTCGTCCGCGAGTCCCTCCGGGTCCTTGAGGCCAAGGGGCTGGTCAGCGCCCGCCCCAATGTCGGTACGCGGGTTCGTCCGGTCAGCGACTGGAACCTCCTGGACCCCGACATCATCGAGTGGCGTGCCTTCGGCCCACAGCGCGAGAACCAGCGCCGTGAACTGTGCGAGCTGCGCTGGGCCATCGAGCCGCTCGCCGCCCGGCTCGCGGCCGACCGCGGCGATGACGAGACCCTGCAGCGCCTTGCCGACATGGTCGGGATCATGGGACACACTCTCGCCCAGGGAGACGCCCTGACCTTCTCGCGGGCGGACGCCGAGTTCCACGCCCTGCTTCTGCAGGCGGCGGGCAACCGGATGCTGGAACACCTCTCCGGCATCGTCGGGGCCGCTCTCCGGGTCTCCGGGGCTCAGGCGGCGGGCTGTGAGCGTCCCACCGAGGCATCGGTGGCCCATCACCGGAGGATCGCCGAAGCCGTCGCGTCCGGCGAGGCCGCCGTCGCCGAGGGTGCGGTGCGCCAGTTGCTCGCGGTCTCCTCCGACCTGTCCGTCCCCGCCGCCCCGGGGACTTCGGGAGCCCCCGCCTCCGCCGGGCCGTCCGACACCCCGGCGGCTCCGCAGCCGGGCGGCTCCTCCGATCATGTGGTGCCCGCCCCGCGCGAGCACTGACCCCGCCGCCGGCCGCACCGCGGAGCGTCGCCGGGGCCCGCTCCGGGCGGGCCCCGGCGACGCCTGCCCTCGCCTCGTGATCGGTGCCCCTCCCCGTCGGCGCCCGGGGCGCATGTTCGGAGGCATGTCGGGAAATGTGGGGATCCGGCCGGATATGCCCTGTGACTCGGGACACTCGAATCAGGCGTAACGCTTCGGGTGGCAGCGCGATGACTCTAGAGGTGGCAGCCACCGGGGGAGTAAAGACGCCGTGTCCGGCGTTGTAGTTTCTCCATCGCTCCACCCGAGCCACCGGTCATCCCCACCGGGGTTTGCAGGTTCCGGATCCTTCGTGAGCGGGGCCGAAGCCGTTTCCATCGTTCCGAGAGGTTGTTCGTGTCGGCCAGCACTTCCCGTACGCTCCCCGCGGAGATCGCCGAGTCCGCATCCGTGATGGCGCTCATTGAGCGGGGAAAGGCCGAGGGGCAGATCGCCGGCGACGATGTGCGTCGGGCCTTCGAGGCTGACCAGATTCCGCCGACCCAGTGGAAGAACGTCCTGCGCAGCCTCAACCAGATCCTCGACGAGGAGGGGGTGACGCTGATGGTGAGCGCCGCCGAGGCGCCCAAGCGCACCCGTAAGAGCGTCGCGGCGAAGTCCCCCGTCAAGCGCACTACCGCCACCAAGACGGTCGCCGCGAAGAAGACCACTGTCAGTAGGGTCGCCGCCACCGCGGAGAGCCCGGCGGGGGATGCGGAGGAGCCCGTGGAAGAGGCTTCGGCGAAACCCGCCAGGAAGACCGCGGCCAAGAAGACGGCGGCGAAGAAGACCACCGCCAAGAAGACCGCGGCCAAGAAGACGGCGGCGAAGAAGACCACCGCCAAGAAGACCGCCGCGGACGAGCCGGCCGAGGGCGGCGAGGAGATCCTCGAGGAGCCCCCGACCAAGGGCGGCAAGGCGGTCGACGACCCCGTGGTCGAACCCAAGGGCGAGAACGAGGGCTTCGTCCTGTCCGACGAGGACGAGGACGACGCCCCGGCCCAGCAGGTCGCCGCCGCGGGTGCCACCGCCGACCCGGTCAAGGACTACCTCAAGCAGATCGGCAAGGTCCCCCTGCTCAACGCCGAGCAGGAGGTCGAACTGGCCAAGCGCATCGAGGCCGGGCTCTTCGCCGAGGACAAACTCGCCAACAGCGACAAGCTCGCTCCCAAACTCAAGCGCGAGCTGGAGATCATCGCCGAGGACGGCCGCCGCGCCAAGAACCACCTGCTGGAGGCCAACCTCCGTCTGGTGGTCTCCCTGGCCAAGCGCTACACCGGTCGCGGCATGCTCTTCCTGGACCTGATCCAGGAGGGCAACCTGGGCCTGATCCGTGCCGTCGAGAAGTTCGACTACACCAAGGGCTACAAGTTCTCGACCTACGCGACCTGGTGGATCCGCCAGGCCATCACCCGGGCCATGGCCGATCAGGCCCGCACCATCCGTATCCCGGTGCACATGGTCGAGGTGATCAACAAGCTCGCGCGTGTCCAGCGCCAGATGCTCCAGGACCTGGGCCGCGAGCCCACCCCGGAGGAGCTGGCCAAGGAACTCGACATGACTCCGGAGAAGGTCGTCGAGGTGCAGAAGTACGGCCGCGAGCCGATCTCCCTGCACACTCCGCTCGGCGAGGACGGCGACAGCGAGTTCGGTGACCTCATCGAGGACTCCGAGGCGGTCGTCCCGGCCGACGCGGTCAGCTTCACCCTGCTGCAGGAGCAGCTCCACTCCGTGCTCGACACGCTCAGTGAGCGTGAGGCGGGTGTGGTCTCCATGCGCTTCGGTCTCACCGACGGCCAGCCCAAGACCCTGGACGAGATCGGCAAGGTCTACGGCGTGACCAGGGAGCGGATCCGCCAGATCGAGTCCAAGACGATGTCGAAGCTGCGCCACCCGTCCCGCTCGCAGGTGCTGCGGGACTACCTGGACTGAGCCGGGGCCGGACCGGGCCGTGTGGCGGCGGGCGGGGTGGTACGGGGAAGTTCCCCGTACCACCCCGCCCGCCGTCGTGTGTGCGCCGCGGGGCTGTGTTTCCCGCAGGGGCCCCGGACAGGGCAGGGGACATCTCCGGATGCGGAAACCGCCCGTGTGATCCACGCT
The DNA here is from genome assembly GCF_002794255.1 of Streptomyces carminius. GTDB lineage: Bacteria > Actinomycetota > Actinomycetes > Streptomycetales > Streptomycetaceae > Streptomyces > Streptomyces carminius. The sequence continues at coordinate 51,688 of NZ_PGGW01000005.1, read as the reverse complement.
GGACGGGGCGGGCGGCCGGGCGGTCCTTCCCCGAAGACGGGAGCGGGCGGCCACTCCGTCTGGAGTGGCCGCCCGTCACGTCCGGCCCTGGACCGGCTGAGGCTCGTCGGATGGATGAAGACGCGGTTGCCGCCGGATCGGCGGATGAGCCGTCAGCGCCCGCTTTCGTCCGCGGTCGCAGGAGTGGCGTTGAGCCGCTCCGTCTCATCCTGTATCTCCGCGGCGATCTTCTTCAGTTCCGGCTCGAACTTGCGGCCGTGGTGGGCGCAGAACAGCAGCTCTCCACCGCTGAGGAGCACTACGCGCAGGTATGCCTGGGCGCCGCAGCGGTCACAGCGGTCAGCGGCCGTCAGCGGGCTCGCGGGGGTCAGAACAGTAGTCACGTCGCCTCTTCTCTAGCTCGACGAGCTGTCGTACCAGGGTCAACATCCAACCAGGCCGAAAACGTTCCCGCTCGTGGCTTTTCCTCGAAAAATCTCTCTGTGAGGTGGCTGACTGTTGCCGGGATGGCGGCGAATGAGCCGTTTACAGAGATTTGTTGATCTTTGCCGTCATGTTGTCTGTTCGGTTGTCTCCTCCGGCGCCGGTCTCCCGGTCTGTTCCTGAGGACGTGCCCGGAGCCTAGAGGGTTCATGCCCGGAAGGGAACGTGATGTACACGTCACCAGGGCCATCCATCGAACACCTGGTCGATACTGGGTTAGCATAACGTCTCTCCCGGGGGTCTCCTGGGCGTCTCCTGGGTGGTGTCACCTCGGCTCTCCTGGGCCTCGGTACCCTCTGACCGGCAAGACAGAGCCATCCCCAGCGAAATTCAGCGAGGAGCGAACCGCGTGACCGCCGAGACTCCCCTGGCCTCCGGCAGGGGAACACCCATGCCGTCCACCGCCCTGCTGACGGGAGCGGACCGTGACGGTTCCAACTACACCGCGCGGCACCTGCTCGTCCTCGAGGGGCTGGAGGCGGTGCGCAAGCGGCCCGGCATGTACATCGGATCCACCGACAGCCGCGGCCTGATGCACTGCCTCTGGGAGATCATCGACAACTCCGTCGACGAGGCACTCGGGGGCCACTGCGACCACATCGAGGTGATCCTCCACGAGGACGGCTCGGTCGAGGTGCGGGACAACGGCCGCGGCATCCCCGTCGACATCGAGCCCAAGACGGGGCTGTCGGGCGTCGAGGTCGTGATGACCAAGCTGCACGCCGGCGGCAAGTTCGGGGGCGGCTCGTACGCCGCCTCGGGCGGTCTGCACGGTGTCGGAGCCTCCGTCGTCAACGCCCTGTCCGCCCGCCTCGACGTCGAGGTCGACCGTGACGGGCGCACCCACGCCATCAGCTTCCGGCGCGGTGTTCCGGGCATCTTCACCGAGTCCGGCCCCGACGCCCCCTTCGATCCGGCGAGCGGCCTGCGCAAGGGGAAGAAGCTTCCCAGGGCCCGGACCGGCACCCGGGTGCGGTACTGGGCCGACCGGCAGATCTTCCTCAAGGACGCCCGGCTCTCCCTGGAGAACCTGTACGCCCGCGCCCGCCAGACAGCCTTCCTGGTGCCCGGCCTGACTATCGTCGTCCGCGACGAGCGCGGCACCGACGGTGCGCCGCCCGTGGAGGAGGTCTTCCACTACGACGGGGGCATCAGCGAGTTCTGCGAGTTCCTCGCCCAGGACCGGCCGATCTGCGACGTGCTGCGGCTGACCGGCCAGGGCACCTTCAAGGAGACCGTCCCGGTCCTGGACGACCGCGGCCACATGATCCCCACCGAGGTCAGCCGTGAGCTGGGCGTCGACATCGCGCTGCGGTGGGGGACGGGTTACGACACCACGGTCAGGTCGTTCGTCAACATCATCGCCACGCCCAAGGGCGGCACCCATGTCTCCGGCTTCGAACGGGCGGTCACCCGCACCGTGAACGAGGTGCTGCGCGCCGCCAAGCTGCTGCGCGTCGCCGAGGACGACGTCGTCAAGGACGACGCCCTGGAAGGCATGACGGCGGTGGTGACCGTACGGCTGGCCGAGCCCCAGTTCGAGGGGCAGACCAAGGAGGTGCTGGGCACCTCGGCGGCCTCCCGGATCGTCGCCCAGGTGGTCTCCAGGGAACTCAAGGCGTTCCTGACCTCCACCAGGCGCGATGCCAAGCAGCAGGCCCGCGCGGTGCTGGAGAAGACCGTCGCCGCGGCCCGCACCCGTATCGCCGCCCGCCAGCACAAGGAGGCGCAGCGCCGCAAGACCGCGCTGGAGTCCTCCGCGCTCCCGGCCAAGCTCGCCGACTGCCGCAGCGACGACGTGGAGCGCAGCGAGCTGTTCATCGTCGAGGGCGACTCGGCCCTGGGCACCGCCAAACTCGCCCGCAACTCGGAGTTCCAGGCGCTGCTGCCGATCCGCGGCAAGATCCTCAACGTCCAGAAGTCCTCCGTCTCGGACATGCTGAAGAACACCGAGTGCAGCGCGATCATCCAGGTCATAGGGGCCGGGTCCGGCCGGACCTTCGACATCGACCAGGCGCGCTACGGCAAGGTGATCTTCCTGGCCGACGCCGACGTCGACGGCGCGCACATCCGCTGCCTGCTGCTGACGCTCTTCCAGCGCTACATGCGGCCGATGGTCGAACAGGGCCGGGTCTTCTCGGCGGTGCCGCCGCTGCACCGGATCGAGCTGGTCAACCCCAGGCGGGGGCAGGAGAAGTACATCTACACGTACTCCGACAGCGAACTGCGCCAGACCCTGCTGGACCTGCAGGGCAGGGGAGTCCGCTTCAAGGACTCCATCCAGCGCTACAAGGGACTGGGCGAGATGGACGCCGACCAGCTCGCGGAGACGACGATGGACCCGCGCCACCGGACCCTGCGGCGTATCAACATCAGTGACCTGGAGACCGCCGAGCGGACCTTCGACCTGCTGATGGGCAACGAGGTCGCACCGCGCAAGGAGTTCATCTCCACCTCGGCGGCGACGATGGACCGCTCCCGGATCGACATCTGAGCCGACGGCGCACACCTCCGCGGCACGCGCCCGGCACGCGTCCCGCCTTGTGGACTCCGCCCCGCCCCCGGGGGGCGGAGTCCACAAGGCTCCCGGGCCGGACCCCTGAAAGGGTGAAGAGTTCCGGATCGGCCCCCGCGGGCCCCCGCCGCCCGGCCCATCCTGGGGCATGCGGATCGACGACCCCTGGTACGACGCCCTCGCCTCCGGCTGGGGTGAGCGGCACGAGCCCGCGCCCCCCGCCGTCCCGTCCACCGGGGAGCGGCCCGGTACCGGGCCGGACACGCACACCGCCACCTGGCTCGCCGTCCACCGCGGCGCCCCCTTCCGGGAGCTGCGCCGCCGCCACCGCCGCTCCGTCCTGGCCACGGCCGCGGCCTTCCTCCCCCTGCACCTGGCCTACGCGCTCACCGCCGCCACCGCACCCGGCCTGCTGGCCCGTCCGCTGGGCGGCGGGCCGCTCACGGTGGGGGCGCTCGCCTGGTTCGTCCAGTTCGCCGCCGTCCTGGTGCCGACCGGGGCGTACGCCCGGCACGCGAGGCTGTACCGGGACGGGACGGCGCTGGAGCTGCGCTGGCAGACCGAGGAACTGCTCCGTGCGGCGGAACGGGCCCCGGAACCGGCCCGCGCGGCGGCCGGTGGGCGCGAGGGCCGCGGGAGGCCGCTCCGGTGACCGCCGGCCCTCTGACCCCGGTGCTGCCGTACTCACTCGCCGTCCCCGCCGTCCCCGCCGTCCCCGCCGTCCCCGCCGTCCTCGCGGTTCTCGCGGCTCTCGCCGTCCCCGTCGTCCTGGTCCTGTCGGCCCGGCGCCGGGCGGGCCGCTCCCGCCGGCGCCCGCCGGAGGAGTCCCGGCGGAGCGGCCGGCCGCTCCCGGCGGGGCGGAACGGCCTCGCCCTCGCCGGTGCCCAGCTGCCCGCCGCCGTCCTCCTCGGCGCGGCCGGACCGGTCGCCCTCCGCGGCCATGACGGGATGCTCTACTGCGCGGCCCTCCTCGCCGCCTGGCCGGTCGTCCTGCTGGTCGCCGAGCTCGTCCGCAACCGCGGTCGCCGCACCCTCGCCGACGTGCTCGCCGTCCGTACGCGGCGGCGGTCGGTCCGGATCGCCGCGGGGATCTCCTCCGTCACCGTCTCGGTCCTCTACCTGGCCGCCCTGCTGGCCGCCGCGGGCGCTCTGGTGGCACTCCTGCCGGGCGGCGACGGCGGAGCCGCCGTCCGCGGCTGCGCCGCCGCCGCGACCGGCGTGCTCGCGGTGCTCTGCGTCCTGCTGGGCGGCATGCGCGCGGTCACCCGGCTCCAAATGGCCGCGGCCGTCCTGCTGACGGCGGGGGCCGTCGCGCTCGCCTCGCCGGTGCTGCTGCGGCACGGAGCCGACCCGGCCGCCCTGCTGGCCGCCGCGGCCGGGCCCGGCGGCCCCGGTCCGGCCACCGGCCCTCCGGCGCCCGGCGCGGGACAGGGCCGGTGGCCGGACCGGCTGGACCTGTTCGGCCTCACCCTGGCGCTCGTCCTGGGCACCGCCGGGCTGCCGCACGTCCTGGCCCGCCTCCGTACCGTTCCCACGGCCCGCGCGGCGCGGCACTCCGTGGTGTGGGCGGCCGGACTGACCGGCGTTCTGGTACTGACGGCGGTCGTGCTCGGGCTGGGGGCCGCGACCCCGCCCCCGGGCCCGGTTCCGGTCCCGGGGGCGGGTGCCGTGCCGTCCGGGCCGGTGGCGGTGGCGGTCGCGGTGGCCGTCCTCGTCACCGCCTCGGCGGCGGCAGCGGGGGCGGTGCTGGCCGCCTCGGTGTCGGTCGTCCACGACCTGTGCGGTTTCGCCGGCCGGCGCCGGGACCGGGGCCGGACGCCCCGGAGCGAGTCCGTGGCAGTCCGGAGAACGGCGGTGGCCGTGGCGGCGGCGGCCGTCGCGCTGGTGTTCCCCGCCGGCGCCCCGGACGCCCTCCTCCTGGCCGGAGCGGCCTTCGCGGCCGCCGCCTCCGCCCATCTGCCGGTGCTGCTGTACAGCCTCTTCTGGCGCCGCTTCACTCCCCGCGGCGCCCTGTGGGCGGTCTACGGCGGTCTGGCGTCGGTCGCCGTCCTGACGCTGTTCTCCCCGGCCGTCTCCGGCGGCCCGCAGGCCCTGCTCCCGGAACGGGACTTCGTCCTCTTCCCGCTCAGCAACCCGGCGCCGGTCTCGGTCCCGCTCGGTTTCCTGGCGGGCTGGCTGGGCAGCTGGCTCTCCCCGGGACAGGTGGACGGTCCCGGGTACGCCCGGGCGGAGATCCGGGCGCTGACGGGCGCGGGAGTCCGGTGAGCCGGTGAACTCGGTGAGCCCGGCGCCGGGAGCGGCCCGGGCACGGCTCACCGCGGGACGACCGCGGTGACCGCCATCCTGGGCAGCGGCTCGGACACGCCTCCGCAACTGGCGGGCAGCGGGGGTACGGCGGTGTCCGCGACGACGGTGGCGCACCAGCTCAGGCCCCCGGGCCCGTGCACCGTGACGCGCCACTCGGGAGCGGTGCCCTCGGCGCCGGTGACCGTCAGCGCGTCGGCGCCCCTCTCGCCCGTCAGCGCCCGCACCGCCAGCTCGGCGGCCTGCCCCGGGCGGTCCCAGGCCGAGCGGCCGCGACAGCCGTCGGTGACGACCCGGCCGCGGCGCAGCTCGTCCAGGAGGCCCTTGACGGCATGACCCGCCAGCCGGCCGTACGCGTAGCCGTGGGGCAGCACCAGCAGGGTGGGGGAGAAGCGGTGGCCGCCGAGGTGGGTGGTCTCCCACACCTCCCCGGTGCCGCCGGCGGCCAGTTCGGTGGCCAGGGGGCGGCCCAGCAGGGCGCAGCAGCGGTCGCGCCTGCCGTTGGTGCACACCAGGGCCAGGGGGTCGCCGCCGTACGGCTCCCACCGGCCGCCGTGTTCCCCCGCACCGAGGGCGGTCATGGCGCTCGCGTCGAGTTCCCGCAGCGGCTCCGGGCCGTCCAGCACGGCGGTGCGCACCCAGGAGCGGCCGGGAAGGGTGTGGGCGAGGTAGACCCGCCGGCGGGCGGGGCGGTGACGGTCCGGATGACGGCCCGGGCGCCGGATCAGGGCGACGCGCACCCCGGTGCCGGCGGCGGCCCGCTCCAGGGCGCGGCCGAGTGCCGGGTCGAGGTGGCTCTGGGTGACGGCCTTGGGCCCCCACGGACCGGGCTGCTCGACGAACAGCCAGGTGCGCGCCGTCGCGGCGGTGGCCGCGAGCGGTTCGGACAGTGCCCGTGAGGAGGCCGAGCAGGTACTCACACGGCCGAGCCTAGCCCTCCGGTCCCGGGCCCGCCCGGGCCTCGGGCGGGCCCGGGACGTCGGCTACGATCGGCAGCCGTCCCGGTACGGATGCCACCCGCACACCCGGCACGATGGAGGCGTGAGCTTGGTCAGGAAGCGGATCCCGGTCGTGGTGCTGGCCGGTTTCCTGGGATCGGGGAAGACCACGCTGCTCAACCACCTCCTCGCGCACAGCGGAGACAGCCGGATCGGTGTGATCGTCAACGACTTCGGCAGCATCGAGATCGACGCCATGGCGGTGGCCGGGCAGGTCGACTCGATGGTCTCCCTGGGCAACGGCTGTCTGTGCTGTGCCGTCGACACCGCTGACCTGGACGAGATGCTGGAGCGGCTGGCCCGCCCCGCGGCGCGCATCGACGTGATCGTGGTGGAGGCCAGCGGGCTGGCCGAGCCGGAGACGCTGATCCGGATGATCCTGTCGAGCGCGAACGAGGACATCGTCTACGGCGGGCTGGTCGAGGTCGTCGACGCCGCCGAGTTCGGGACCGTCCGGGCCCGGCACCCCGAGATCGGACGGCATGTGGCCATGGCCGACCTGGTGGTGCTCAACAAGGCCGACCGCGTCGGCGAGGCCGGGCTGTCCCGGCTGGAGACGGAGCTGCGGCGGCTGGGCCGGGGCGCCCCGGTGGTCCGCACCTCGCACGGCCGGATCGACCCGGAGCTGCTCTTCGACCGGAGCCCGGAACCGGCAGAGACGGCGGCCGTACGGCAGTTGTCCTTCGAGGACCTGCGGGCCGAGCTCCGCGCGGCGGAGGACGGCGGGCACGCCGGGCACCCGCACACCGCCTACCAGAGCGTGGAGTTCACCGCCGGGGAGCCGGTGGACCCGCGCCGGTTCATGGAGTTCCTCGACGGCAGGCCGGACGGTCTGTACCGGATCAAGGGCTTCGTGTACTTCGGGGTGCCGGGCCACCGGCAGAAGTTCGAGGTGCACACCGTCGGCCGCTTCCTGCGCTTCAGCCCCCGGCCGTGGGAGGACGGCGAGCCGCGTACGACCCGGCTGGTGCTGATCGGCTCCGGCATCGACGCCGGAACCGTGCGCGGGGAGCTGGCGGCCTGCGCGGCGGCCGGCTCCGCCGGGGAGGCGGGCCCGGACAGCATGTGGGGCGTCCTGCGCTACGTACGGCCCTGAGCCGGGCCGCCCGGGGCGGGCCGGCTCAGGGGTTCACGTCCCCGGCACGGGCCGGGGACGGGTCCGCGTCCGTGTCCGTCACACCGGCCCGGCGACCACCGTGACCGGCTTGGCCAGCGGGGTGCCCGAGCCGTCGCGGCGCGGGTCGGGCTCCGGCAGCTCGGCCGGCGCGCCCTTGGCGTCCGCCGCACGGGCCGGGGCGGCACCGGCCCAGGCGAACACCAGATGGTCCTCGCCCTTGAGGAAGCGCTGGCAGCGCACCCCGCCCGTCGCCCGGCCCTTGCGCGGATACTGGTCGAACGGCGTGAGCTTGGCGGTCGGCGTATCGACCAGCGCGCCGCGCGAACTCGCCACCGTGAACACCACCGCGTCGGCGGCCGGGTCGACGGCGGTGAAGGAGATCACCTTCGCGCCCTGGCCCAGTTTGACGCCCGTCACCCCGCCCGCCGGGCGGCCCTGCGGCCGCACCTGTCCGGCCGGGAAGCGCAGCAGCTGCGCCTCGTCGGTGACGAAGACCAGATCCTCGTCACCGGTGCGCAACTCCACCGCGCCGACGACACGGTCGCCCTCCCGCAGACCGATGACCTCCAGCTCGTCCTTGTTGGCGGGGTAGTCCGGCACCACCCGTTTGACCACGCCCTGCTCGGTGCCGAGCGCCAGACCGGGGGAGGACTCGTCCAGAGTGGTCAGGCACAGCAGTTCCTCGCCCTCCCGCAGGGACAGGAACTCCGTGAACCGCGCGCCGCCCGCCAGGTTCGGCGGGGAGTTCTCCGGCAGCTGGGGCAGGTCGATCACCGACAGCCGCAGCAGCCGCCCGGCCGAGGTCACCGCCCCCACCTCGCCCCGGGCCGTGGCGGGGACGGCCGAGATGATCACGTCGTGCCTGCGGCGCCGACCGCCGGTGTCGAGGGCCGCGTCGCCGTTGGCGGTACGGGCCAGCAGGCCGGTGGAGGACAGCAGCACCCGGCACGGGTCGTCGGCGACCTGGAGCGGGACGGCCGCCGGAGCCTCCGCGGAGGCCAGCAGCCGGGTGCGGCGCGGGGTGCCGTACTTCTTGGCGACCGTGGCCAGTTCCGAGGAGACCAGCTTCCGCAGGGCGGCGTCGGACTCCAGGATGTGGGTGAGCTCCTCGATCTCGGTCTTCAGCCGGTCGCGCTCGGCCTCCAGCTCCAGCCGGTCGAACCTGGTCAGCCGGCGCAGCGGGGTGTCGAGGATGTACTGGGTCTGGATCTCGGACAGGTCGAACCGGGCGATCAGCGCCTCCTTGGCCTGCGCGGCGTTCTCGCTGGACCGGATGAGCCTGATGACCTCGTCGATGTCGAGCAGCGCGACCAGCAGGCCCTCGACCAGGTGCAGCCGGTCCCGCCGCTTGCGGCGCCGGAACTCGCTGCGCCGCCGCACCACCTCGAAGCGGTGGTCGACGTAGACCTCCAGCAGCTCCTTCAGGCCCAGCGTCAGCGGCTGGCCGTCGACCAGGGCGACGTTGTTGATGCCGAAGGACTCCTCCATCGGGGTGAGCTTGTAGAGCTGCTCCAGCACCGCCTCGGGGTTGAAGCCGTTCTTGATCTCGACGACCAGCCGCAGTCCGTGCTCGCGGTCGGTGAGGTCCTTGACATCGGCGATGCCCTGGATCTTCTTGCCGTTGACCAGGTCCTTGATCTTGGCGATGACCTTCTCCGGGCCCACGGTGAAGGGCAGTTCGGTGACGACCAGGCCCTTGCGCCGCGCGGTCACGTTCTCCACGGAGACCGTGGCGCGGATCTTGAAGGTGCCGCGGCCCCTGGCGTACGCGTCCCGGATGCCGCCCAGCCCGACGATCTGGCCGCCCGTGGGCAGATCCGGGCCCGGCACGAAGCGCATCAGCGTCTCCAGGTCCGCGCCGGGGTGCCTGATCAGATGCCGGGCGGCGGCGACCACCTCGCCCAGGTTGTGCGGCGGCATGTTGGTGGCCATGCCGACCGCGATTCCCGAGGCGCCGTTGACCAGCAGGTTCGGGTAGGCGGACGGCAGTACGACGGGCTCGTTCTCGCTGCCGTCGTAGTTGGGGGCGAAGTCGACGGTGTCCTCGTCGATCGACTCGGCCATCAGCCCGGCGGCCGGGGCGGACCGGCACTCGGTGTACCGCATCGCCGCGGGCGGGTCGTCGTTGCCCAGCGAGCCGAAGTTGCCGTGTCCGTCCACCAGCGGCAGCCGCATCGAGAACGGCTGCGCCATGCGGACCAGCGCGTCGTAGATGGCGCTGTCGCCGTGCGGGTGCAGTTTGCCCATCACCTCGCCGACGACCCGCGCGCACTTGACGTAGCCGCGCTCGGGGCGCAGGCCCATCTCGTGCATCTGGTAGAGGATCCGCCGGTGCACCGGCTTCAGGCCGTCCCGCGCGTCGGGCAGGGCGCGCGAGTAGATGACCGAGTAGGCGTACTCCAGGAAGGAGCCCTGCATCTCGTCGACGACGTCGATGTCGAGGATGCGCTCCTCGAAGTCTCCCCCGGGCGGCGGGGTCTTCGTACTGCGGCGGGCCATCGCGGCTGCGACTCCTTCTCGGTACTTCTCGGTGCCTGTCGGTGCTTGCTGGTGCTCGTGCTTGCTCGTGCTCGTGGGTACTTGCCGGTGTTCGCGGGTCTCCGCGGGCGCTCTCCCTCGGGCGCCGCGGACCTGTCGGCGCCCCGGCGGGCGGGGAGCGGACGCTGACCATTGTGGACCTCGGCTGTGACAGCCGGATCCCCGCCCCGAACCGTACGGGAACTTCGCGCTTTGTCGGGCCGCTTGCATACAGTGACCACACACGCGTTGTGAGAACGCTGTCCGCGATCGAAGGGACTCCCTGCCCATGGGTCACACGGCCACGCCCCCGCCCACCGCCGGCGGTCTGACGGCGACCGAGCACCGGCTGACCAACGGCCTGCGTGTGGTGCTCTCCGAGGACCACCAGACGCCGGTCGCCGCGGTGTGCCTCTGGTACGACGTCGGTTCCCGCCACGAGGTGCCCGGGCGCACCGGTCTGGCGCACCTCTTCGAGCACCTGATGTTCCAGGGTTCGGCCCAGGTGACGGGGAACGGCCACTTCGAGCTGGTGCAGGGCGCGGGCGGTTCGCTCAACGGCACCACCAGCTTCGAGCGCACCAACTACTTCGAGACGATGCCCGCCCACCAGCTGGAGCTGGCCCTGTGGCTGGAGGCCGACCGCATGGGCTCGCTGCTGGCCGCCCTGGACGAGGAGTCCATGGAGAACCAGCGCGACGTGGTGAAGAACGAGCGCCGCCAGCGGTACGACAACGTGCCCTACGGCACCGCCTTCGAGAAGCTGACCGCGATGGTCTACCCCGAGGGCCACCCGTACCACCACACCCCGATCGGCTCCATGGCCGATCTGGACGCCGCCTCCCTGGCGGACGCCCGGGACTTCTTCCGCACCTACTACGCGCCGAACAACGCCGTCCTGGCGGTCGTCGGCGACATCGACCCGGAGCGCACCCTCGCCTGGATCGAGAAGTACTTCGGCTCCATCCCCTCCCACGACGCCAAGCGGCCGCCGCGCGACGGCACCCTGCCGGACGTCGTCGGCGCCGAGCTCCGGCAGGTCGTGCGCGAGGAGGTGCCCGCCCCGGCGCTGATGGCCGCCTACCGGCTGCCGCACGACGGCACCCGTGAGGCGGACGCCGCCGACCTGGCGCTGACCGTGCTCGGCGGAGGCGAGTCCTCCCGTCTCCACAACCGGCTGGTCCGCCGGGACCGCACCGCCGTCACCGCGGGCTTCGGCATGCTGCGGCTGTCGGGCGCCCCCTCGATGGGCTGGCTGGACGTCAAGTTCTCCGGCGGCGCGGAGGCCGCCGACATCGAACGGGCCGTGGACGAGGAGCTGGCCCGGTTCGCCGCCGAGGGCCCCACCCCGGAGGAGATGGAGCGGGCCCAGGCGCTGCTGGAGCGCGAGTGGCTGGACCGGCTGGCCACGGTCGGCGGCCGCGCCGACGAGCTGTGCCGGTACGCCGTGCTGTTCGGCGACCCCCAGCTCGCCCTGACCGCGGTGGAGCGGGTGCTGCGGGTCACCGCCGAGGAGGTGCGCCAGGTGGCCGCCGCCCGGCTGCGTCCCGACAACCGCGCGGTGCTGGTCTACGAACCCACCGGGGCGACCGCGCCCGACACCGCGGCGGAGGTCGCCGACGGCGCCACCGTCTCCGGTACCGCCGCCGACGCGTCCGCCGCCGGTACCGCCTCCGCCGACCCCGCCACCGACGAGGAGACCGCTCAGTGAGCGACGCCACCGCCCAGCCCGCCCGGTCCGCCGACGCCTCCCCGGAGCAGTCCGGGAACGGCGTGTCGATGGACTTCCACCCGCAGCCCGGCGGCGGTCGGCCCAGGCCCTGGGCCTTCCCCGCCCCCGAGCGCGGTGAGCTGCCCAACGGCCTGACCGTGCTGCGCTGCCACCGTCCCGGCCAGAAGGTCGTCGCGGTCGAGGTCAGCCTGCCGGCCCCGCTGGACGCCGAGCCCCGGGACCGGGAGGGGATCGCCGCGATCATGGCCCGGGCGCTGAGCGAGGGCACCGACAAGCACAGCGCCGAGGAGTTCGCCGCCGAGCTGGAGCGCTGCGGGGCCACTTGGGACGCGCACGCCGACCACCCCGGGGTGCGGGTCTCGCTGGAGGTCCCGGCCTCCCGGCTGACCAGGGCACTCGGCCTGCTCGCCGACGCGCTGCGCGCCCCCGCCTTCCCCGCCGGCGAGGTCGAGCGGCTGGTGCGCAACCGGCTGGACGAGATCCCGCACGAGCTGGCCAACCCCGCCCGCCGGGCGGCCATCGCCCTGTCGAAGGAGCTGTTCCCGGAGGGGTCCCGGCTCTCCCGGCCCCGCCAGGGCTCCCAGGAGACCATCGAGGGCATCGACGCCGCGGCGGTGCGCGCCTTCTACGAGGCGCACGTACGGCCCTCGACCGCCACCGCCGTGGTGGTCGGCGACTTCACCGGGGTGGATCTGGACGCCGCCCTCGCCGACACCGTCGGCGCCTGGACCGGCACCGCCGCCGAGCCCCGGCCGATGCCGCCGGTCACCGCGGACGACACCGGCCGGGTGGTGATCGTGGACCGTCCCGGCGCGGTGCAGACCCAGCTGCTCATCGGCCGGACCGGCCCCGACCGGCACGACAGCGTCTGGCCCGCCCAGGTGCTCGGCACGTACTGCCTGGGCGGCACCCTGACCTCCCGCCTGGACCGGGTGCTGCGTGAGGAGAAGGGCTACACCTACGGGGTGCGGGCCTTCGCCCAGGTGCTGTGCTCGGCCCCCGGCGGTACGGGCGCCTCCCTGCTGGCCGTCAGCGGCTCGGTGGCCACCGATGTGACCGGGCCCGCGCTGGCCGACCTCTGGCAGGTGCTGCGCACCCTGGCGGAGGAGGGGCTCACCGACGAGGAGCGGGACACCGCCGTGCAGAACCTGGTGGGGGTGGCCCCGCTGCGGTACGAGACGGCGGCGGCCGTCGCCGGGACCCTCGCCGACCAGGTGGAACAGCACCTTCCCGACGACTACCAGGCGCGGCTGTACGCCCGGCTCGCCGAGACGGGCACCGTGGAGGCCACGGCGGCGGTGGTCGCCGCCTTCCCCGCGGACCGTCTGGTGACCGTGCTGGTGGGAGACGCCGCGCAGATCGCCGGGCCGGTGCGCGAGCTGGGGATCGGGGAGGTGACCGTCGTCACGGACCAGTGACCGGCGGCACCGCGCCCGGCGGCACCGTGACGGCCGGGACATCTGCCGAGGGCCCCTTGTGTGGTTGCCACACAAGGGGCCCTCGATGTGTCTGGTTTGACCTCTTATGGCGTAGGCGGGGTGTGTCATGCGTGACAAAGCGACCGATTTGCTTGTTCGCTCAAACTTGTCCGTTTAGCGTCGTTTCCGCTGCCCGTCAGAAGCGTCCGCGACCGCGGCCGACGGCCAGCACTCGCCGAGTCCCCCGCCAGGGGGAGCCGGGGACCCACCCTCCGCGCCGACCGTGTGGAGGTGTCCCACCGGGGTGAATCGGGCCACGCGCCCGTAGGAGACCTTCCTGCTCCGAACCCGTCAGCTAACCCGGTAGGCGACAAGGAAGGAAAGGAGCACGCCGTCCATGGCGTTCACCCGTGCCACCGGGCAGTTCACCGACAGGCTCACCGAGCGGATCACCACTCTGACCGGCAGGCTCGCCGGCGGATCCCCGCTCTCCACCCGTGCCGTGCGCACCGGCGCCGGCCTCGCCGGGGCCGCCGCCCTCGCCACCACCGGCGTGGTCGGCACCCTCGCCACCCCGGCCGCCGCCGCGTCCGACGGGACGCCCAGGACCTACGCCCTCGGCTTCGTGCAGGCGGTGGCCGTCGGCGACACGATCGCCGACGACGTCAGGGCCCAGGCCGAGGCCCAGCGGCGCGCGGCCGACGCCTCCCGCGAGCGGGCCGGGACCGCCGAGAACACCGGGGCCGCCCGGACCGCGGCCGCCGAGGAGCGCGCCGCCGAGAAGGCCGCGAAGGAGCGCGCCGCGAAGGAGCGGGCGGCCCACAGCCGCGCCGACCGCACCGTCCAGCGGCGCGTGGCGAGCGGCTACACGGCCCCGTACGAGGGCGCGCGCACCACCACCCCGTACAAGGCGTCCGGCTCCGCCTGGTCCTCCGGCAGCCACAGCGGCATCGACTTCCCCGTCCCCACCGGCACTCCCATCCGCTCCGTCGGCCCGGGCACCGTGGTGACGGCCGGCTGGGGCGGCGCGTACGGCAACCAGGTCGTCGTCCGCCACAAGGACGGCCGCTACACCCAGTACGCGCACCTGTCCTCGCTGGGCGTCGCGCCTGGGCAGTCGGTCGGCGCCGGGGACCGGATCGGCCTGTCCGGCAGCACCGGCAACTCCACCGGTCCGCACCTGCACTTCGAGGCGCGCACCGGCGCCGACTACGGCTCGGACATCGACCCGATCGCCTACCTGCGTTCCAAGGGCATCGGCGTCTGATCCGCTCCGGCCGCTCCGCCGCTTCTTTCACGCCTGTTTTCCACCGGGCATCGGAAATTCCGTTCCGGTGGAATACAGTTCGACTCTGCGGAACATCGCCAACGCGGAGAAGACGGCGGAGGTCGGCCCATGCGCATTTCGGCGCACATGGTGTGCACTGCGGTCCGCGACGACATCGTCTCCGGTGCTTTTCCGCCCGGGGCGCGGCTCACCGAGGAACTGCTCGCCAGACGCTACGGCGTCTCGCGGGTCCCGGTGCGCGAGGCACTGCGCACTCTGGAGTCCGAGGGCTTCGTGACCACCCGGCGGCACGCGGGCGCCTGCGTCGCCGAGCCCACCGAGCAGGAGGCCGCCGATCTGCTGGACCTCCGTGCCCTGCTGGAGCCGCTGGGCACCGCCCGGGCCGCCCAGCGGCGCACCGAGGCGCAGTTGAGGGTGCTGCGCGGGCTGGTCCGGCTGGGGCAGCAGCGGGCCGAGCGCGGGCAGTTGTCCGACCTGCGGGCGCTGGGGGACTGGTACCACGAGACGCTGGCCCAGGCCTGCGGCAGCCCCACCCTGGCCACCCTGCTCACCCAGCTCCGCCGCAAGATCGCCTGGGTGTACGCCGCGGAGCCCCCGCTGCGGGCGACCGCCGTCTGGCGGGAGCACGGCGCCGTCGTCGACGCGGTGGCCCGCGGCGACGCGGAACGGGCGCGGGCGCTGGCGGCCGCGCATGTGGAGCGCTCGGTCGCCCTCCGCCGCGAGCAGCGGCCGGTCGCCGCGCGCCGGTCCCGCCAGAAAGGTGCCGTGAGAAAGACGAAACACACCGTAAACACGGCCGGCGATAATCCGTAACAGGTTTCGTATACACCGGGAAAACAGGCCGGGGAATTTTCTGCCCGATTCTCCCGGGTGTACCGAAAAGGCGGTGGAGCGGGTAACTCCACCGCCTTCGCGTGTCGATGCCCCCGGACCGGAATCAGACGGTTTCGGGAAGTTCCCCGAGCCCTTCGGAAACCAGTTTCGCCAGCCGGTCCAGGGCCGCCTCGGTGTCCCCGCCTCCTTCTCCGTTCCCGTCCCCGGAACCGGAGGCCAGCACGATCTCGTCACCGCCCCGTGCGCCCAGCCCCAGCACGGCGAGCATCGACGCGGCGCTGACCGGCTCACCGCCGGGCCTGGCCACGGTGACGGGGACGCCGGCGGAGGCGGCGGCGCGTACGAAGATCGCGGCGGGGCGGGCATGCAGGCCCTCGGCCCAGCCGACGGTGACACGGCGCTCGGCCATGGTGATCGCCCTTCGGTGGGGAGCAGCTGTCCGGATCAGCTTCGCACAGCCGGCCGCCCCCGCAACGCGGCCGCGGACCCGGTGCCGCACACCCGTACCGCGGACCCGGTACCGCACACCCGTACCGCCGCCGCGGACCGGAACGCCCGGGGCGCGAGTGATTAGGCTGGGCCCATGCGGACGCCGACCGAGGAGCCTGCCTACCCCGCCCACTGGGAGGCCGACGTGGTGCTGCGCGACGGCGGCACGGCCCGGATCCGGCCCATCACCCCCGAGGACGCCGACCGTCTGGTCGGGTTCTACGAGCAGGTCTCCGACCAGTCGAAGTACTACCGCTTCTTCGCCCCCTACCCGCATCTGTCCGACCGCGACGTACGCCGCTTCACCCACCACGACCACGTCGACCGGGTCGGGCTGGCCGCCGTCGTCGGCGGCGAGTTCATCGCCACCGTCCGCTACGACCGCATCGACCACCTGGGCCGTCCCGCCGCACTGCCCGCCGACGAGGCCGAGGTCGCCTTCCTGGTCCGCGACGACCACCAGGGCCGCGGCGTGGGCTCCGCCCTCCTGGAGCACATCGCCGCCTGCGCCCGGGAGCGCGGGGTGCGCCGCTTCGTCGCCGAGGTGCTGCCCGCCAACATCCGGATGGTCAAGGTCTTCACGGACGCGGGCTACGCCCAGAAGCGCACCTTCGAGGACGGCACGGTCCACCTCACCTTCGGCATCACACCGACCGAGCAGTCCCTGGCGGTCATGCGGGCCCGTGAGCAGCGTGCCGAGGCCCGCTCCGTGCAGCGGCTGCTGTCCCCCGACTCGGTCGCCGTCATCGGTGTCAGCCGTATCTCCCGCGGCGCCGGGCGCACCGTCCTGGCGAGCCTGCGGGCGGCGGGCTTCACCGGACGCGTCTACGCCGTCAACCGCGCCTTCCTGCCCCAGACCGCCGAGATCGGCTCGGTGCCCGCGCACCGCTTCGTGCACGAGATCCCCGAGCCCGTCGACCTGGCCGTCGTCGCCGTGCCCGCCGAGGAGGTGCCCGGGGTCGTCGCCGAGTGCGGTGCGCGGGGGGTGCGGGGACTGGTCGTCCTCTCCGCCGACTTCGGCCGCGAGGAGCAGCGCGAGCTGGTCCGGCAGGCCCGCTCGTACGGCATGCGCATCATCGGGCCCAACGCCTTCGGGGTGATCAACACCGCCCCCGGTACCTGGCTCAACACCACCCTGTCGCCGTGGACCCCCGAGCCCGGGCGCATCGGGCTGTTCACCCAGTCCGGGGCCATCGGCATCGCCGTGCTGGACGCCCTGCACCGCCGCGGCCGGGGGCTGGTGGGCGTCTCCACCTTCGTCTCCGCCGGGAACCGCGCCGACGTCTCCGGCAACGACGTGCTCCAGTACTGGGACGACGACCCGGACACCGACGTCGTCCTGATGTACCTGGAGTCCTTCGGCAACCCCCGGAAGTTCAACAGGCTGGCCCGGCGCACCGCCGCCCGCAAGCCGATCGTCGTGGTCAAGGGCGCCCGGCACAGCGCCAGCGTCCCGCCGCCCGGCCACGCCGTGCCCGCCGGGCGCACCCCCGACGCCACGGTCTCCTCGCTGCTGCGGCAGGCCGGGGTGATCCGCGTCGACACCGTCACCGAACTCATCGACACCGGCGTGCTGCTGGCCGCCCAGCCGCTGCCCGCGGGCCCGCGGGTGGGCATCCTCGGCAACGCCGAGTCGCTGTGCCTGCTCACCTACGACGCCTGCCTGGCCCGGGGACTGCGTCCACGGCTCACCACCGGTCTGACCCCCGAGGCCGCCCCCGGGGACTTCCGCACCGCCCTGCGCGCCGCGCTCGCCGATCCGGCCAACGACGCCGTCGTGGTCGCCGCGATCCCCCGGGTGGAGGGGGCCGAGGAGGACTGGGGGGCGGCCGAGCTGGCCGCGGCGCTGCGCGAGGCCGGCCCCCAGCCCTCCTCGGCCCCCGCCGACACCGACGCCCCCGCCGGGACCTCCGACGCTCCCGCCGACACCGACGCCCCCGGGACCCCCGCCGCTGCCGCCAAGCCGGTGGCCGTGGTCCATCTGGCCATCGAGGGGCTGGACGCCGCCCTGGCCGAGCACGGCCTGCCCGCCTACCCCGCGCCCGAACGCGCCGTGGGCGCCCTGGCGGAGGCCGTCCGCTACGCCCGGTGGCGGCGCGAGGCCGCCGCGCCGGGCCGGGTCCCCGAGTACGAGGACATCGACGCGGCGGCCGCCTCCGCCGTACTGGACCGCGCCCTGGACCGCCGCCCGGAGCGGGACCGCGAGACGCACCGCAGCACACCGCTGACCCGCGAGGAGGCGGCCGAACTGCTGCGGCACTACGGCATCGCGGTACGGCCCGCCCTGCCCGCCCCCGACGCGGACGCCGCCGCGGCGGCCGCGCGGCGGCTCGGCTACCCCGTGGCGCTGAAGACCACCGCCCCGCATCTGCGCCACCGCGCCGACCTGGGCGGCGTACGGCTGGACATCGCCGACGAGACCGGCCTGCGGCACGCCTGGGCCGAGCTGACCGGGCAGCTCGGCAGCCCCGCCGAACTGCGGCCCGTGGTCCAGGCCATGGCCCGGCGCGGGGTGGACACCGTCGTCCAGGCCACCGTGGACCCGGCCATCGGCGCGGTGCTCTCCTTCGGGCTCGCCGGGCCACCCTCCGAGCTGCTGGGCGACACCGCCCACCGGCTCGTCCCCGTCACCGACCGGGACGCCGCGGAACTGGTGCGCGCCATCCGCTCCGCGCCGGTGCTGTTCGGCTGGCGCGGAGCCCAGCCGGTGGACACCGCCGCCCTGGAGGAGTTGCTGCTGCGGGTGTCCCGGCTGGTGGAGGAGCATCCCGGGATCGTCTCCGTCGACCTGGAACCGGTGGTCGTCGCCGCTTCGGGCCTGGCCGTCCTGGACGCGGCCGTCCGGGTCGCCGACGCGCCCGCCGCCCTCGGTACGGGCTATCCCGCCTGGTCCGACCAGGGTCCCCGCCGCCTGCCCGCGTACTGACCGTCCGATCCCCGTAGGATGGTCCGCATGGCGAAGACCGGTACGACGACCAAGGGGCTGCGCGCGGCGATCGAGCGCAGCGGCTACTACCCGGCTCTGGTGGCCGAGGCGGTCGAGTCCGCCGTGGGCGGTGAGCCGGTGTCCTCGTACGTGGTCCACCAGGAGACCACGTTCGACTCCAACGAGGTCCGCCGCCATGTCACGGTGCTGGTGCTCACCGGCAACCGCTTCATCGTCAGCCACACCGACGAGCAGCCCGCCGACGGCACCTCCCCGTCGCCGTACGCCACGACCTCCACCGAGTCGGTGAAGCTGGAGCGGATCTCCTCGGTCGTCCTCAGCCGGGTGGTGGCCAACCCCGAGTCCTACACGCCCGGCACGCTGCCCCGCGAGGTCGTCCTGACCATCGGCTGGGGGGCCGTCTCCCGGGTGGACATGGAGCCCGCCAACTGCGGGGACCCCAACTGCGAGGCGGACCACGGCTACACGGGCTCGCTCACCGCCGACGACCTGTCGCTGCGGGTCAGCGAGACCGGCGACGGACCGGACACCGTCCGCCAGACGCTCGCCTTCGCCCAGGCCCTCTCCGAAGCCACCGCGGCCACCGCGACGACGACCGCCGCGGCGGCGAGCGGCACACGCTGATGGCCCGGTCCGCCCCGCACGGTCCGGCTCCGCAGGAACCGGCCGTACCCGGAGTCCCGGGTGAAGTCCCGGACGAGGCGGCTCCGCTGGATCCGCGCGGCGCGCCCGTGCCGCGCTACGGCGAGGGCTCGCTGGCCGACCTGCTGCCCGCCGTCGCCGCCGGACTGGACGTGCCCGGGATGACCTCCGGGCTCGGCCTGAAGCCCGCCGACCGGGCCTGCGTGTTCCTGGTGGACGGTCTGGGCTGGGACCTGCTGGCCGACCACCCCGGCGAGGCGCCCTTCCTGCACTCGCTGCTGTCCACCTCCCGGGGCGGCACCGGCGAGCCGATCACCGCGGGCTTCCCGTCCACCACCGCCACCTCGCTGGCCTCGGTGGGCACCGGACAGGTCCCCGGCGTCCACGGGCTGCCCGGCTACACCGTGCTCGACCCGGCGACCGGCGGGCTGATGAACCAGCTCCGCTGGCAGCCGTGGACGGACCCGCACGCCTGGCAGCCGTACCCCACGGTCTTCCAGCTCGCCGACGCCGCCGGGATCGCCGTCTGCCAGGTCACCGCGCCGCACTTCGAGCACACCCCGCTCACCCGGGTCGCGCTCTCCGGCGGCACCTTCCACGGCAGGCTCCCGGCCGAGGAGCGGATGGACTTCGCCGCCGACCGGCTGGGCGCGGCCGACCGCACCCTGGTCTACACGTACTACGCCGAACTCGACGGCAACGGCCACCGCCACGGGGTGGACTCCGAGGCCTGGCGCGGCCAGCTGAGGTACGTGGACCGGCTCGCCCGGCGGCTGGCCGAGCAACTGCCGCCGCGCTCGGTCCTCTACGTCACCGCCGACCACGGCATGGTGGACATCCCCCGGGAGCCGGAGTCCCGCTACGACTTCGACGAGGACTGGGAGCTGCGCGCGGGCGTGGCGCGGCTCGGCGGCGAGGGCCGGGCCCGCCATCTGTACGCCGTGCCGGGCGCGGCCGGCGACGTCCTGGCCGTGTGGCGCGAGGTCCTGGGGGAGCGGGCCTGGGTGGCCGCCCGGGACGAGGCGGTCGAACTGGGCTGGTTCGGCCCGCGGGTGGACGACCGGGTGCTCGCCCGGATCGGCGACGTGGTGGTCGCGATGAGCGACCCGGTCGCGGTCGTCGCCACCGAGACCGAGCCGAAGGAGTCCGAACTGATCGGCATGCACGGTTCCATGACGCCTGCCGAGCAGTTCGTCCCCCTGCTGGAGGTCCGCACCTGATCCGGTGCCGGCCGCCGTGCCCGCCCGGGTCCTCCTGCCCGCCCGCCCGCCCCCGTCCGTCCGTTCTGCCCGCCCGCCGAAAGGTCTTCGAACCGCCCATGCCCGAACTGGTCTTCTTCGCCGGAACGATGGACTGCGGGAAGTCCACCCTCGCCCTCCAGATCCAGCACAACCGCTCGGCGCGAGGTCTGTCGGGGATGATCTTCACCCGCGACGACCGGGCGGGGCGGGGACGGCTGTCCTCCCGGCTGGGCCTGGTCACCGAGGCCGTCGAGGCGGGCGAGGGCTTCGACTTCCACGCCCATCTGGTACGGCATCTGACGGCGGGCGGCCGCACCGACTACGTCATCGCGGACGAGGCGCAGTTCCTCGCGCCCGAGCAGGTGGACCAGCTCGCCCGGGTCGTCGACGACCTGGGCATCGACGTCTTCGCCTTCGGCATCATGACGGACTTCAGGACCCACCTCTTCCCCGGCTCCCGGCGGCTGATCGAGCTGGCCGACCGGATCGAGTCGCTCCAGGTCGAGGCGCTGTGCTGGTGCGGCGCGCGGGCCACGCACAACGCCCGTACGGTCGGCGGGAAGATGGTCGTCGAGGGCGCCCAGGTGGTCGTCGGGGACGTGGCGGGACCCGGGGGCGCACAGGGGGAGGACATCGGCTACGAGGTGCTGTGCCGGCGCCATCACCGGCGCCGGCTCACCGCGGCGACGGCCGGGGCGGGCGCGCTGTCCCCGGACGTGCTGCCCGTGGACGGCGGCGCGGACACTCCGGCGCCCGCCCGGCCGTAGGGCGCCCGGGCGGGCGTCGGCACGACGCGGGCGACGGGCCCCGCGGCCCGTCGCCGCCGCCCGTCACCGGTCCGTGATCACCGCGAAGGGCGCGCCCTCGCGGTCGGCGACCCGTGCCACCCGCCCGCGCGGCGTATCCTGCGGCGGCCGCAGCACCCGGCCGCCCAGCTCGGTCACCCGGCGCACCGCCGCGTCGGTGTCCGCCACCTCGACGTACATCAGCCAGTGCGAACCGCGGTCGCGGGGCAGCGCCGCCCCGACGCCGTGTATGCCCCCGACGATCCGGCCGCGCGCGGACACGGTGAGGTAGTCGGTCTCCTCCCCGGCCCCGGCGGCGCTCACGGGCTCCGCGGAGCCCGCCGGCTCCACGGAGGCCGGCGGCTCCCGCACCGCTTCGGCCTCCAGACCGAAGACCGTCTCGTAGAACTTCTCCACCAGCGAGGTGCGAGGGGTGATCAGCTCGTGCCACACCACGGTGCCCGGTCCACCGTTCATGTGCGCGGCGGAACGCTCCTCCGACTGCCAGATGCCGAACGTGGCCCCGCCCGGGTCCGAGGCGACCGCCACCCGGCCCATTCCCTCGGCGCCCAGCGGCCCCACCCCGACCGTACCGCCGCACATCCGGGCCAGCTCGGCCGCCCTGTCGGCGTCGTCGGCCCTCAGATACGGCAGCCAGCCGGCGAGCCGGTGCACCCCGGGCCGCATGCGGGTGAGGCACGCGACCTGGCGCCCGTCGAGCACGGCGCGGAAGTGCTGCCCGGCCTCCCCGGGCCCCGGCCGGTACTCCCAGCCGAACAACTCGTGGTAGAACTCCCGGCTCGCGTCCGAGTCGCGGACCAGCAGACTCACCCAGCTGGGAACCCCCGGCGCGTGCCGGGTCGCTGCCTGCGTCATCTCTTCACTTCTCTCCTCGGGACCGTCGTCGACGCGGCCACTTGTGACCGTTCCCGCACGGTCGGTGCTCATGCTCTCATCCGCTTCCTCGCCGCGCCGGGGCGGGAGAGGACATCCGGGCAGGACCGCGCGAGGATACGGCCATGGCAGTCATCGTCTCCCCTACCCAACTCGCGCGGGAACTCAACGGAACGTCTACCCCGCCCGTGCTGCTCGATGTCCGCTGGCAGCAGGGCGCCCGGCTCGGGCGCCCCGCGTACGAGGCGGGCCATCTGCCGGGTGCCGTGTACGTCGACCTCGACACCGAACTGGCCGGAGCGGTGAGGGAGGGGACGGGGCGTCACCCGCTCCCCGATCCGGCGGACTTCGGGGCGGCGATGCGCCGGGCCGGGGTCCGCCACGACCGCCCGGTGGTGGTCCACGACGGCGGCCACGGCTGGGCCGCGGCCCGCGCCTGGTGGCTGCTGCGCTGGGCGGGGCACGGCGACGTACGGGTGCTGGACGGCGGCCTGGCGGCCTGGGAGGGCCCGCTGACCCGGGAAGTCCCCGACCCGCCCGAGGGCGACTTCGTCCCCCGGCCCGGGGCGCTCCCGGTGCTCGACGCCGAGGATGCCGCGGCCCTGGCCCGCTCCGGGGTGCTGCTGGACGCCCGCGCGGCCGAGCGCTACCGGGGCGAGACCGAGCCGATCGACCCGGTGGCCGGCCACATCCCGGGCGCGGTCCCGGCGCCCACCACCGAGAACGCCCGCGCCGACGGCACCCTGCGTCCGCCCGCCGAACTGGCCGCCCGGTTCGCCGCCCTGGGCGTCACACCCGGCACCAGGACCGGGGTCTACTGCGGTTCGGGCGTCTCCGCGGCCCACGAGGTCCTCGCGCTGGCGGTCGCGGGCATCGACGCGGCGCTGTACGTGGGTTCCTGGTCGCACTGGTGCGCCGACCCCTCCCGTCCGGTGGCCACGGGCCCCGGGCCGGGCTGAGGCGCCACGAGGCACACGGGACACAGCTGCCGGAGGGCCGGCCGTGCGGACATGACACCACCCGCGCGGCCGGCCCCGGCGCGGCTCACGCCGCGGTGCTCACTCGCCCTGCTTCTTGCGGCGCGTACCGAAGACGATCTCGTCCCAGCTGGGGACCGCCGCCCGCCGCCCCGGGCGGACGCCGTCCGCCTCGGCCTGGCGGTCGGTGGTGCCCGTGAGACGGTCGCGGTGACCGGCGACCGACCGGGGCATCAGCACATCGGCGTAGGCGCTTCCCGCGCTCGCCGCGGGCGCGGGGGGCTCCACCGGCTCCGCCTCCTCGGCCGCCTCCTCGGGCTCGCCGTCCACCGCGGCGGGCTGGTCCGCCACGACGAGGTCGCCCCGGAAGCTGGGCACCGCCTCCAGCAGGCTGGTCAGGGAGTCCCGCTCGCCGTCCTGGCCGACGGTCTCCGGCAGCCCGGAGGCGGCGTCCTCCTCGGCCTCGCCCCGGTCCGCGCGGTCGAAGCGGTCGCGCGGCAGCCGGGCGATGCGCGGCACGAACGGGAAGCTCGGCTCGGGGGTGTCGTCGCTCTCCCCGATGAGTGTCCGCGCCTCGTCGTCCACGGCCTGCACCAGCCGCCGCGGCGGGTCGTACGTCCAGCTCGCGGAGTGCGGTTCGCCGGCCACCCGGTAGACGAGCAGCACCTCCCAGGTGCCGTCGTCCCGCCGCCAGGAGTCCCACCGGACCGTGTCCTTGTCGGCGCCGCGCAGCGTCAGCCGCTCGGAGACGATCTCGCCGAGCTGGGGACCGGCGCTCTCGCCGGGGCGGCGGACCGGTGTCTTGCGGGCCCGCTCGGCCATGAAGGCGCGCTCGGCCAGCACCGGCCCCTCGAACCGGCGTACGCGGTCCACGGGGATGCCCGCGAGCTGGGCGACCTCCTCGGCGGAGGCGCCGGCCCTTATCCGGGCCTGGATGTCCCGCGGCCGCAGATGGCTCTCGACCTCGATCTCGATCTGCCCCAGCCGGGCACGGTCGTTCCGGACGGCGGCGCGCAGCCGCTCGTCGATCGGAAGTGTGTACTCCGTGCTGTCGGCAGCCTTCAGCACCAGCCGTGTGCCGTCGTTGCTGACGGCCACGACACGCAGTTCGGGCATGGGAACCTCCCGGGTGGTGCCTGCCGACGTCACGTGCGTCGCTGCTCCCGCTAGACGAGTGTGGCGTGCCCGGGTGCAGCCTGCCACAACCTTGCCGACTTGCCCGGCGTGTCGGGCCCGCACCCCGATCCGCCGCTGTGGCACGGTTGACTGTTTCCCACTCAGGGCGACCACTGTGGTCACCCTGTGTGATACTGGCCGACCGGGACCAGGGCCAGGGCTCGTCACACTACTCCATTGGGGCCATGCCGGGGGATCGGCACGCCGCCCAAGTTCTCACAGCCGCGGTGAGTTGAAAACCACGCGGACCCCGGGGGCCGGGCGGTACGGGCCCGGATCCGCACGGAATCCACCGGAACGGAACCGCCGTCCGGCCTCCGGAGCACTCGGCGGGGGCGGCGCGGCGGGGCTGCCGGGAAGACGCCGGGAAGATATGTGCGACCGTCCCGGGAGGGGGATGGACGCGGACGCAGGGTGACGGCGGCCGGATCGGCGGCTCGGTCGGGCCCTGCGTGCCGGGCCGTCAGTCCCCCAGCACGCGCCGCAGGTAGTCGTTGCCGAACACCCGGGCGGGGTCCAGCCGGTCGCGCAGCGCGGTGAACTCCCCGAAGCGGGGGTAGACGCCCGCCAGGTACTCCGCGTCGCGGCTGTGCAGCTTCCCCCAGTGCGGGCGTCCCCCGTGGGCGGTCATGATCCGCTCGGCCGCCGTGAAGTACCGCTCGTGCGGGACGCCCCGGTACTGGTGCACCGCGACGTAGGCGGTCTCGCGGCCCGACGCCGTGGAGAGCGTGATGTCGTCGGCGGGCGTGACCCGTACCTCCACGGGGAAACCCACCCGCAGGTCCGAGCGCTCCACCAGGTCCGCGAGCTCGCGCAGTGCCGCCGGCGCGGCCGCGCGCGGCAGGGCGTACTCCATCTCCACGAAGCGCACCCGGCGCGGGGAGGTGAACACCTTGTAGGGGATGTCGGTGTACGTACGGGCCCCCAGCGCCCGGCCGGCGATCCGGGCGATGCCCGGAACGGCCGGCGGCACGGCCCGGCCCAGCGAGCAGGCGGCCTGGAAAACCCCGTTGGAGAGGAACTCGTCCGTCAGCCAGCCCCCGAACGGCGGCAGCGGGGCGGCCGGGCCGGGGCTGCGGTTGTTGCGCTTGGTGACGCAGCGGTCGGTGTGCGGGAACCAGTAGAACTCGAAGTGCTCGTTGTCGCGCACCAGGTGCTCGAAGTCCGCCAGCACCGCGCCGAGGTGCATGGGCTCCTCACGGGCGGTCAGCAGGAACAGCGGCTCCACGGCGAGGGTGACCTCGCTGATCACCCCCAGCGCCCCCAGCCCGGTCCGGGCCGCGGCGAACACGTCGGCGTTCTCCTCCGGCGAGCAGCGCAGCACCGAGCCGTCGGCGAGCACCAGTTCCAGGGCACGGAGCTGGGCGGCGAGCGAGCCGGAGCCGCGGCCGGTGCCGTGGGTGCCGGTGGAGACCGCGCCGGAGACGGTCTGCTCCATGATGTCGCCCATGTTGGTCAGCGACAGCCCCGCGGCGGCCAGCTCCCGGTTGAGGTGCCGCAGGGTGGTCCCGGCGGCGGCGGTCACCGTCCCCGCCGCGCGGTCGATCCGGCGTATGCCGGTGAGGCGGTCGGGCCGTATCAGCACCCCGTCGGTGACGGCCGCGGCCGTGAACGAGTGACCGGTCCCGGCGGCCTTGACCCGCAGCCCGTCCTCGGCGGCCCGGCGCACCACCTCGGCCAGCGCCCCGGTGGTGGCGGGAGCGACGGTCCGCAGCGGCCGGACCTCGGCGGTGCCCGCCCAGTTGCGCCAGGCCGGCGGCGCGAGGCCGCGGCCCCGGCGGGCCGTGCGCACGGTCATCCTCGACACCTGGCCTCCCGCGGTCCGCCCGCACCGGGCCGGAGACCCGCCGCCACCGGCCGGCCCGGCCGGTGGGGGGCGATCATACTCACGGCCGCCGCCGGACGGATACCGGTGCGCAGCGGGTCACGGGAGAGAACGCCGGAGCCGGATGGCAGGATCGGGAGCATGTCCGATGTCCTTGACGCCCGTCCCTACGACGCCCTGCTGCTGCTCTCCTTCGGAGGGCCGGAGGGCCCCGAGGACGTGGTCCCGTTCCTGGAGAACGTCACCCGCGGCCGGGGGATCCCGCGGGAGCGTCTGGCGGAGGTGGGGCAGCACTACCACCTCTTCGGCGGGGTCAGTCCGATCAACGCCCAGAACCGCGAGCTGCTCGCCGCCCTGCGCGAGGACTTCGCCGCGCACGGCCTGGACCTGCCCGTCTACTGGGGCAACCGCAACTGGGCGCCGTATCTGACCGACACCCTGCGCGAGATGGCGAAGGACGGCCGGCGCCGCGTCCTGACGCTGGCCACCAGCGCCTACGCCTCGTACTCCGGCTGCCGCCAGTACCGGGAGAACCTCGCCGACGCGCTCGCCGCCCTGGAGCGGGAGGGGCTGGCGCCGCCGCGGGTGGACAAGCTGCGGCACTACTTCAACCACCCCGGCTTCGTCCGGCCCGTGACCGACGGGGTGCTGGCCGCGCTCGCCGAACTGCCCGCCGCCGTCCGCGACGGGGCGCACCTGGTCTTCACCACCCACTCCATCCCCACCGCCCAGGCCGAGACCTCCGGCCCCGCCGGCGGCGCGTACGTCGCGCAGCACCTGGACGTGGCGCGGGTGATCGCCGACGCGGTGCGCGCGGAGACCGGCGTCGACCGCCCCTGGGAGCTGGTCTACCAGTCCCGCAGCGGTGCCCCGCACATCCCCTGGCTGGAGCCGGACGTCTGCGACCACCTGGCGGACCTGCACGGGCGGGGGGTGCCCGGGGCGGTGCTGGTCCCCGTCGGGTTCGTCTCGGACCACATGGAGGTCATCTACGACCTGGACACCGAGGCGAGGGCGAAGGCGGAGGAACTCGGCCTGCCGGTGGCGCGGTCCGCCACGGTCGGCGCGGACCCGCGGTTCGCCGCGGCCGTGCGGGAGCTGGTGCTGGAGCGCGCCGCCGCCGAGCGGGGCGGACACCCCGAGCGCCGCACGCTGGGCGCGCTGGGGCCCAGCCACGACGTGTGCCCGGCGGGCTGCTGCCCGGGCCGGACCGAACGGCCCGCCGCGGCGGGCGCCGACAGCCCGTACGCGTGACCGCGCGTACCCCACCCGCCGTCCGGCAGTACCCGGGAGAGACCCGGGAGAAGCGAGGAGAGACGTGACCGACAGGCTCAGGACCGAACTGCTCGACCTCGCCCTGGAGGCCGCCCGCCGGGCGGGGGCGCTGCTGCTGGAGGGCCGCCCCGCCGATCTGGGGGTGGCCGCCACCAAGAGCAGCCCCGTCGACGTCGTCACCGAGATGGACCTCGCCTCCGAGAAGCTGATCACCGGATATCTGGCCGAACACCGCCCCGACGACGGCTTCCTGGGCGAGGAGGGGGCGTCCAGCGAGGGCAGCAGCGGGGTGCGCTGGGTCATCGACCCGATCGACGGCACCGTGAACTACCTCTACGGGCTGCCGGGCTGGTCCGTCTCCATCGCCGCCGAGTGCGAGGGCGAGACCGTCGTCGGCGTGGTGGCGATCCCGCCGCGCGGCGAGACGTACCACGCGGTGCTGGGGGAGGGCGCCCGGCGGAACGGGGAGCCGGTGCGCTGCCGTCCCTCGCCGCCGCTGGACCAGGCGCTGATCGGCACCGGCTTCAACTACGTCACCGAGATCCGTACCGCCCAGGCGGAGGTGGCCCGCGCCCTGCTGCCGAAGGTCCGCGACATCCGCCGGTCCGGCTCGGCGGCCATCGACCTGTGCGACGTCGGGGCAGGCCGGCTGGACGGCTTCTTCGAGCGCGGACTGCACCCCTGGGACGCCGCCGCGGGCGCCCTGGTCGCCCGTGAGGGGGGCGCGCTCACCGGCGGCCGGCCCGGTCTCCCGCCGGACCACGACCTGACGGTGGCCGCCTCGCCCGGGGTCTTCGCCGTCCTGCAGCCGCTGCTGGAGGAACTGGGGGCCTGGCACGACTGAGCGCCCCACCCGGACGGTGCGCATGCCGGCGCCCGGTCCGGGCCGTGCGCACGACGGCGCCCCGGGAGAATCCCGGGGCGCCGTCGGGTGAACGACAGGTCAGGAGCAGACGCCGGCGGCGCCCGCCTCCACTTCCACTCCGTACTCGGCGGCCAGACGGCGCAGATCCTCGAGCTCCGCCTGCTCGACGTCCGCCAGGAAGTCGTCGCCCGACTCGCGAGCGCGGAGCAGATCGGACTCGGTGGTCCGTATGCGCTGCAGAATGCCTGCGGTGAACGCGTCCATGGTGCGCCCCCTCGTCATGGTCGTTGGCACGGGGGTGTGCCGAGGGTGGGACGATCACGGTGTGGTCCCCGGAACGGTCGACCGACCCCTTCGGTGCTTCGGGGAGGAGCCTCGGGAGGAGGCGGGGGAACCGAGAGAACCGAGGGACGGGGTCGTGACCTGCCGTCTACAGGACGTGATCGCGGGTGTGGTGTCGTCTTCCCCATCTGAAACCTCAGAGAAACCTCAGCGGAAACGGATTTTCCGCGGATCACCGCGGCGGGCCTGCCCCCGTCCCCGTCCCACCCTCTGTTTCACCCCCTGTTCACCTCCTGCCCCGCCGCCCGCTTTACCACCCGTTTACGGAGGCCGGGGGCAGGATGGAGACAGCCCGGCAGCACCCCGGCCCCCGGACGACCGCGGGCCCCGAAGGGAAGGACACCCCAGTGCGCGTACTCGTCGTCGAGGACGAGCAGCTGCTCGCCGACGCCGTGGCCACCGGCCTGCGCCGGGAGGCCCTGGCAGTGGACGTGGTGTACGACGGCGCCGCGGCCCTGGAGCGCGTCGGGGTCAACGACTACGACGTGGTGGTCCTCGACCGCGACCTGCCCCTGGTCCACGGCGACGACGTCTGCCGCCGGATCATCGAGCTGGGGCTGCCCACCCGGGTGCTGATGCTCACCGCGTCCGGCGACGTCAGCGACCGGGTGGAGGGGCTGGAACTGGGCGCGGACGACTACCTGCCCAAGCCGTTCGCCTTCCGCGAGCTGATCGCCCGGGTGCGGGCGCTCGGCCGCCGCAGCACCGCCGCCCTGCCACCGGTGCTGGAGCGGGCCGGGATCAGGCTGGACCCGGGCCGCCGGGAGGTGTTCCGGGACGGCCGGCAGGTCCAGCTGGCACCCAAGGAGTTCGCGGTGCTGGAGGTGCTGATGCGCAGCGAGGGACGGGTGGTCTCGGCCGAGCAGCTACTGGAGAAGGCCTGGGACGAGAACGCCGATCCCTTCACCAACGTGGTGCGGGTCACCGTGATGACCCTGCGCCGCAAGCTCGGCGAGCCGCCGGTGATCGTCACCGTGCCCGGCTCGGGATACCGCGTCTGAGCCGCCGGCCGCCCCGGCCGCCCGTGATCCCCCGGCCGCCCGTGCCCACCTGCGCCCACCTGTGCCCATCCGTGCCCACCCGTGCCGCCCGAGCCGTCTGCGAGCCCTCATGACCTCCTCCGCGTCCGCCGGCCCACCGCCCCCCGTACCGCCCCCCAAGCCCACCTGGGACCCCTTCCAGCCCGGCCGCTCCCCCTGGCTGCGGCCCACCATCCGCATCCGGCTGACCCTGCTGTACGGCGGGATGTTCCTGATCGCGGGGATGGTGCTGCTGGCGATCATCTATCTGCTGGCGGCCCAGGCGCTGCGGGACGGCAGCCGGCTGCCGTTCCAGATCCTGAGCGTGCGGATCCAGACCTCCGACACCGTCTGCAGCCTCCCCGCCACCCAGGACGGCCGGAGCCTCACGCCCGAGGAGCTGACCGCCGCCGTCCAGCGGTGCGTCGAGCTGCAGCGGGAGCTCGCCCTGGACGAGCTGCTGAACCGCTCCCTGCTGGCGCTGCTGGGCCTGGCGGTGGCCGCCTTCGCCTTCGGCTACGTCATGGCGGGCCGGGTGCTGTCGCCGCTGGAGCGCATCACGCGCACCGCCCAGCGGGTCGCGGGCTCCGATCTGCACCGCCGGATCGAGCTGGACGGGCCGGACGACGAGCTGAAGGAGCTGTCCGACACCTTCGACCAGATGCTGGACCGGCTGGACCGGGCGTTCACCGCTCAGCAGCGGTTCGTCGCCAACGCCTCGCACGAGCTGCGCACCCCGCTGGCGATCAACCGCACCCTGCTGGAGGTGCAGCTCTCCGACCCCGAGGCGTCGCCGGAGGTGGTCCAGCTGGGCAGGACCCTGCTCGCCACGAACGAGCGCAGCGAGCAGCTGGTGGAGGGACTGCTGCTGCTCGCCCGCAGCGAGAACGAGATCGTCGACCGCCGGCCCGTGGACCTGGCCGAGGTCGCGGACCGGGCACTGGACCAGACGCGCGGCGAGGCCCGGGCCAAGGGGGTGGAGCTGCGCGGCGCCCGGCTGCCGGTGTACGTGAACGGCAACGGAGTGCTGCTGGAGAGGGTCGCGCTGAACCTGGTGCAGAACGCCGTGCGCCACAACGTCCCGGCGGACGGCTGGGTCTCGGTCGGCACCCGGGCGCAGCCGGGGCAGGCGGTGCTGGAGGTGGAGAACACCGGTCCGGTGGTGCCCGCGTACGAGGTCGACAACCTCTTCGAGCCCTTCCGGCGGCTGCGCACCGAGCGCACCGGCAGCGACAAGGGCGTCGGCCTGGGGCTGTCGATCGTGCGGTCGGTGGTGCGCGCACACGGTGGTACGGTCACCGCCGCCCCCCGGGAGCAGGGCGGTCTGACGGTACGGGTCACCCTGCCCGCCTGACGGTGCCGCGCATCCCGCTCCGGAGCTGGTGAACGGCGGGATACGGGGTATCCGGCAGGGGCGGCGGAGCTCTCCGGGCGAGAGGGAAATGAGGTTTTCGGACGGTTCTGGCAGCACGTCCGGCCGGTTGTGATCGATCACACACGCGATTTTTTCCGCCGTCCGCGACCGCCGATCAAGAAGCCGCCGAAAAATGCCGGAAAATCCATGTTTTCGCAGGTCTCCATTGTGGAAAAGAGGGGAGACGGTGCACGCAAAGTGCGACATTCGGGCCGCCCCCGGCCCTGATCGGCGGCCGGCCCGGTCACCCCATCAGGGGTGCGGTTGGGTGTCGATTGAGTAACAGGGCTTGATGTGAGGCAAAATCTCCGCCTCGGGTCGGGCACAAGTCCGGCCTCTCGCGCGTTACGTGCGCTGGAGAAACCACAGACACCCAGAGGGGGAGAGCGACATGGCAACCGACTACGACACTCCACGCAAGACCGATGACGATGTCAATGAGGACAGCATCGAGGAGCTGAAGGCCCGGCGGAACGACAAGGCCGCCTCGACCGTCGACGTCGACGAGTTCGAGCAGGCCGAGGGCCTCGAGCTGCCCGGTGCGGACCTCTCCAACGAGGAGCTGTCCGTGCGGGTGCTGCCTCGTCAGGCCGACGAGTTCACCTGTATGAGCTGCTTCCTGGTCCACCACCGCTCGCAGCTGGCGGCGGAGAAGAACGGCCACCCCATCTGCCGCGACTGCGCGGCCTGAGCGGGAGCGCCGGCTGATGGCGGTCGATGGCGAGTACAACGGCGAACACAGCGGCGCGCACGACGGCGGGCGAGGCCCTGACCAGGAGGCCTCGCTCGCACCAGCACCCCTGGCGGGAACCGAGGAAGCGGGGATCCCGCCGGAAGGCGGCCGCGGGCCGCGGCTGCTGCGCGGACGGCGGTCGCCCGGGCCGCGCGGCGGGGCCGGGCGGGAGCCGCACGAGCGCGGCAGGGTCAAGGCGTTCCTCGGCGTGGTCGCCGACCGGATCATCGAGACCGCTCCCCGCATCCCCGTCCGCGACCTGGACACCCTCCGCCGCCAGTTCCCCGGGCTGGGGCCCGAGGAGCTCGCCGACCGGCTGATATCCGGTGCGGTGAAGGGCAGCGCGGCCGTCGGCGCCGGGGTGGGCGCCTCGGCGATGCTGCCGGTGCCCCCGGCCATGCCCGCCGAGCTGACGGCCGAGGTCGTCGGAGTGGCCGCGGTGGAGCTCAAACTCATCGCCGAGCTGTACGAGGTCTACGGCCTGCGGCCGCCCGGCAACGCCCGTGAGCGGGCCGCCGCGTACCTCACGGCCTGGACGGAGGAGCGCGGCGTGGAGCTGACCAGCGCCGCCTCGCTCAACGCGGCGTTCGGCAGCCAGCTGCGGCGCCAGTTGCGCCAGCGGCTCCTCAGACGCACCGTGCGCAACTTCCCCAACCTCGCGCCGTTCATGATCGGCGCGGTGGCGGGCGCGCTGATGAACCGGCGCGAGACCAGGAAACTCGCCGAGCGGATCCGCGAGGACCTGCGGAAGCGGCAGACATTCTGGGAGGCCCTCCCGGCCCCGGAGGCCGACGGCACCGGCGGCCACCGCGCGCTGGAGGCCGGCGACTGACCGGCGCCCGAGGCGGCTCCGCCCTCCCTCCGCGTCCGTCCTCCCGCGCTTTCCCGTGCTTTCCCGTGCCTCTCCCGCCGCCCGGACCGCGCCGGCGGCCGGCTGTTCACGCGCGGGCCGCCTCCAGCGCCTCGGCGAGGGCGCGCGGCCGCCGGGTGGACAGATACAGATACGGGGTCGGGTCCCCGGGATCGGTGACCTCGACCCGGACCGCCGTGGGCACATAGCCGCGCAGCAGCATGTAGGCGCGCGGATCGGCGCGGTGGGTGCGCCAGGCCCGCGCCTGCTCGGCGTCCAGGACGTGTGCCTCGCCCAGGGCCCGCACCGGCACCCGGGCGTCCCCCGCGACCAGGGAACCGGCCACCACCCGGATGCGGGCCGACCCGTAGGCGCTGACGCCGACCGCGACCAGCGCCGTACCGGCCACCAGACCGCCCAGCAGCGGCAGGGTGCCCAGCGGGAGCAGGATCAGCCCGCAGGAGACCCCGGCCAGCGCGGCGATCAGCCACCAGGAGCGCGGCGCGGTCAGCCGCTCGTCGTACAGCACGCGGGGCGGGACGCCGGAAGCCTCGGGGGAGGGACCAGGAGGTTGCATGCCACCAGCTTGGCACGCCCCCGGCGCCCTTCCCGATCCGGCGGTGACTCGGCGGTGCCCCGGCGGTGACCCGGCGGTAGGGAGCGGCGGTAGGGTCAGCACCCGTGAGTACCACCAGGACATCGCTGACGCCGCCCCGGGACGCCGTCCCGCCGGTGCGTCATCCCGACGCCCCCGCGCCCGGCGAACCGCTGGGCGCCCACTACGACCGGTGCTTCGGCTGCGGCGCCGGGCAGCCGCACGGGCTGCGCCTGGTGGTGCGGGCGGGCGAGGACGTCAGCGTGACGGCCGAGTTCACCGTCCGGCCCGAACACCAGGGGGCGCCCGGTCTCGCCCACGGCGGACTGCTGGCCACCGCCCTGGACGACACCCTCGGGGCCCTGAACCTGCTGACGCACACCATCTCGGTCACCGGGCGGCTGGAGACCGACTACCTCCGGCCCGTGCCCGTGGGCACCGTGCTGCATCTGCGGGCACGGGTCCTGGCACGCCACGGACGCAAGATCTACTGCACCGCCACGGGACGCCTCGGCGCCCCGGACGGACCGGTCGCGGTGCGCGCCGACGCCCTGTTCGTCGAGGTACGGGTGGAGCACTTCACCGGCCACGGCCGCCGGGAGGAGATCGAGGAGGCGATGGCCGACCCCGACATGGTGCGGCGCGCCCGTGCCTTCGAGGTGAACCCGTGAGCCGGCCCGCCGGCCCGGCCGGTCCCGGCGGCCGCTCTCCCGTCGAGGTACTGCTCCGCCGTCTCGACCCCCAGGTGCCCGTCCCCTCCTACGCCCGTCCCGGCGACGCGGGATGCGATCTGGTCACCACCGAGGCCGCCGAACTGGAGCCGGGGGAGCGGACCGTACTGCCCACGGGGGTTTCCCTCGCCCTGCCCGACGGGTACGCCGCCTTCGTGCACCCCCGCTCGGGCCTGGCCGCCCGCTGCGGGGTCTGTCTGGTGAACGCCCCCGGAACCATCGATGCCGGGTACCGTGGGGAGATCAGGGTGATCGTGGCCAACCTGGACCCGCGCGAGAGCGTCCGGTTCGAACGGTTCGACCGCATCGCCCAGCTCGTCGTCCAGCGAGTCGAGACGGTGCGCTTCCACGAGGTGGCCGAGCTGCCCGGGTCGGAGCGCGCGGCGGGGGGCTTCGGATCGACGGGCGGCCACGCCGCACAGCACAATCAGTACGCTCATTACGCTGCGGACGCGGTCGACGAGACCGCGGACCTGAAGGGACAGTGACGTGTTCGGACGTCGTCGCAAGAAGGAAGCAGGGCCCGAGGGCGCCTCGGACGAGTTCGAGACGGAACGATCCGACGAGAGCACCGGCGCGTCGGACGAGTCCGCCGACGGCGCCCGGGACCGGGTGAAGCTGCCCCCGGCCCCCCGGCCGGACGGCCCCTGGGACGTGAGCGAACTGCACGCGCCGGGCGAGGGACGGGTCGACCTGGGCGGCATGTTCGTACCCGGGGTGCCGGGAATGGAGCTGCGGGTCGAGGTCGCGGGCGAGTCGATCGTCGCCGCGACCGTCGTGCTGAAGGACAGCGCCATCCAGCTCCAGGCGTTCGCCGCACCCAAGCGCGAGGGCATCTGGGACGAGGTGCGCGAGGAGATCGCCGGCGGCATCACCAAGCAGGGCGGGATCATCGACGAGACCGAGGGTTCGCTGGGCTGGGAGCTGCGCGCCCAGGTGCCGGTCCAGCTCCCGGACGGCAAGAGCGGCATGCAGGTCGTCCGCTTCGTCGGGGTGGACGGTCCCCGCTGGTTCCTGCGCGGGGTCATCTCCGGCCAGGGCGCGGTGCAGCCGCGGGCGGCCGGGCTGCTGGAGCAGATCTTCCGCGACACCGTCGTGGTGCGCGGCGACGGCCCGATGGCCCCGCGCGACCCGATCACCCTGAAGCTGCCCGACGACGCCCAGATGGTGCCCGACGTGCAGCAGGACCAGCAGGACGAGCAGGGTTCCCGTTTCGCCGGGGGCATCGACAAGCTCCAGCGCGGTCCGGAGATCACCGAGGTCCGCTGACCGGATCCGGCGCGAGAGCCCTGCCGCTGTGGGGAGCGGCAGGGCCTCGGCCTTCTCCGGGATTCCCCGGTGTTCTCCCGGCCTTCTCCGGTCGGCCGTCGTCCCTCGTCCCCTCTCCGGTCCCCCGCGCCCTTGTGCTCACGGTCCGGAGCCGTCCGCGCGCTGTTCGTGCGCTGTCCGCGCGCCGCCCGGGCCTTTGCCCACGAGGGCACTCGCACTTGTGACAACGAGCGGTCGTTCGGCGGCGGCGGTGGTCCGCGGGGGGTTAGTCTCGAACCGTCCGGGGGGTCCGGAAGGGGGAGGCCGCATGGACGTCGGGGTCGAGACCGTCGAGACCGTTGTCGAGGTCGAGGATCTGCACCATTCCTACGGCCACGAGCCCGCCGGCCGGGTCCTGCACGGCCTGTCGCTCACCGTCCGGCGAGGGGAGCTCGTGGCGGTCACCGGTCGCCCCGGGTCCGGCCGGACCACGCTCCTCGCACTCGTCGGCGGGCTCGACACCCCCGCCGCCGGCCGGATCACCGTCGACGGCATACGGCTGGACGAACTGGGCGAGCAGGAACGCCTGAGGCTGCGCCGCGACCGCATCGGCACCGTCTTCCCCTCCTCCGGGCTGCTGCCGGTCCTCACCGCCGCCGAGAACGTCGGCGTGCCGCTGCGGTTGTGCAACGTGCCGCCGGACGAACGCGACGCGCGGGTGGCCCGGCTGCTGTCCGACGTCGGTCTGGCCGAGCACGCCGGGCGGCGGCCCGCCGAACTGAGCGGGGAGCAGCGGCAGCGCGTCGCCATCGCCCGGGCCCTGGCCAACCGCCCCGTGCTGCTCGTCGCCGACGAGCCCACCGCGCAGCTCGACGCGGCCTCCGGCACCGCCCTGCTGGAACTGCTGCACGCCCTGGTGCGCGACCGGGGGGTCACCACCGTGGTGGCCACGAGGGACGACTGGCTGCTCTCCCGGGCCGACCGGGTCCTGGAACTGCGGGACGGGCGGCTGCCGGAAACCGGCCCGGAGAGCCGGCCGGCCCTCCCCACCCCGCCCTGAACCGGGTGGCCGTACCGGCCCGGCGCGGCCCGTACCGGCCTTCAGGGCGCCGGGGAGTTACCGGTGCCGGGGGGCACGAGTACGCTGGCCGCATGAGTGGCGATACCCGGGGGGACAAGCGGGGCGGCCGGCTGCGGCGCATGCTGGGACGACTGTCGTCCTCGCAGGAGGAACTGCTCTCCGCCGAGCTGCGGCAGGACACCGAGAACAGCGGGTGCACACGCATCTGCGACTGCGGTGACCGGCAGATCGTCAAGGTGGCCGGTACGCTGCGTACGGTGACGCAGCGCCCGCGGGCCGGAGTGCCCGCCCTGGAGGCGGAGCTGTTCGACGGGTCCGCGCCCCTGGACGTGGTGTGGCTGGGCCGCCGGTCCATCGCGGGGATAGAGCCCGGCCGCCGGCTGATCGCCTCCGGACGGATCGCCATGAACCACGGCCGTCCGGTGCTGTTCAACCCGAAGTACGAGCTGCGACCCATCGGACAGGAGTAGCGGGTGACCTCTCTCGACAAGCCCGGCGGTCCCGGCCGGCCGGACGGGACCGCCGGTGCCGGGACCGCGCCGGCCCCGGTACCGCCGACGGTCTCGGACAAGGCGGTGCTGGAGGCCTTCGGCGGGGTGCGCGGCATGGTGGACACCACCGTGCCCGGTCTGGTCTTCGTCCTGGTCTACACGGTCAAGCGGGACGTCCACCTCTCGGCCGCCGCCGCCCTGGGCCTGACCCTGCTGCTCGCGGTGGTCCGCCTGGTGCGGCGCGAGACCCTCAAGCACGCCTTCAGCGGGGTCTTCGGGGTCGCCTTCGGCGCGGTCTTCGCGATGATGTCGGGCGACGCGAGGGACTTCTACCTGCCGGGCATGCTCTACACCCTGGGCCTGGCGGTGGTGTACTGCCTCTCGGCGATGCTGCGCTTCCCGCTGATCGGGGTGCTGCTCGGGCCGATCCTGCGCGAGAACCTCTCCTGGCGCACCCGCAACCCCGGCCGGCTGAAGGCGTACACCAAGGCGACCTGGGCCTGGGGGCTGATCCTGCTGGCCAAATCGGCGATCCTCTTCCCGATCTACCTGTGGGGCGACGCCACCCAGCTCGGCTGGGTGAAGGTGGCGCTGAGCATTCCGCCGCTGCTGCTGTGCGTCTACCTGACCTACGTCTTCCTGGCCAAGGCACCGCCGCCGATCGACGTGATCGCCGAGATGGAGGCGGAACTGGCGGCCGAGGAGGAGGCCGAGCGGGCGAAGGAGCGCGAACGCGCCGGGGTCCGCGGCCGGCCGGACGAGGCTCCGGCGGAGCCCTGACCCGGCGTACGGCGCCCCCTCGGTCCAACCGGTACGGGCATCGCTACGGACACCGGTACGGCCCGCCCCCGCGCCGAGCGCGGGGGCGGGCCGTACCGGTGTCCCGGTGTTCCCGGCCGGGAGCTTCAGCCCTCTTCCGGCTCCTCCTCGGCGTCCTGTCGCGGCTCCTCGGTCTCGCGCCGCACCGACAGCAGGTCCTCCAGCTGCCGCTCGCGGGCCTGCGCCGCGACGAACAGCAGCTCGTCGCCCGCCTCCAGGGCCTCCTGGGGGCCCGGGGTGAGCACCCGGCTGCCGCGGATCACCGTCACCAGCGCGGTGTCCTCGGGCCACTCCACCTCGCCCACCCTGGTCCCGGCCAGCGCCGACTCCGGGGGCAGAGTGAGCTCGACCAGGTTGGCGTCGCCCTGGCTGAACCGCAGCAGCCGCACCAGGTCGCCGACACTGACGGCCTCCTCGACCAGCGCGGACATCAGCCGCGGGGTCGAGACGGCCACGTCCACGCCCCAGGACTCGTTGAACAGCCACTCGTTGCGCGGGTTGTTCACCCGGGCCACCACCCTGGGCACGGCGTACTCGGTCTTGCCGAGCAGGGAGACCACGAGGTTGACCTTGTCGTCGCCCGTCGCGGCGATCACCACGTGGCAGCGCTGCAGCGCCGCCTCGTCCAGCGAGGTGATCTCGCAGGCGTCGGCCAGCAGCCACTCGGCCTGCGGCACCTGCTCCACCGCGATGGCCCCGGGCGCCTTGTCGATGAGCAGCACCTCGTGGCCGTTCTCCAGCAGTTCACCGGCGATGGAGCGGCCCACCGCGCCCGCTCCGGCGATCGCGACCCTCATCGCACGCCTCCCGTCGTCCCCGCGCCCGTCCGGAGTGCCGGGCGGCCGGACGCGGCCCTTCCCGGCGCGCCTGCCGTCGTGCTCATCGCAGGTCCCCTTCCGGTCCCCTGGAGAAGGCCGCCTCCACGTCGCCGACCCGGTCGCAGCGCATCACCACGTGCACCAGGTCGCCCTCCTGGATCACGGTGTCGGAGGTCGGCAGCATGGCCTCGCCCAGCCGGGTGATGAAGGCGACCCGGGTGCCCGTCTCCTCCTGGAGCCGACTCACCCGGTGCCCGACCCAGGCGGCGGCGGCGTGCACCTCGGCGAGCTGGACGCCGCCGGTCGGGTCCAGCCACAGCGGCTCCGCCCCGGAGGGCAGGAGCCGCCGCAGCATCTGGTCGGCCGTCCAGCGGACCGTGGCGACGGTCGGGATGCCCAGCCGCTGGTAGACCTCGGCGCGGCGGGGGTCGTAGATACGGGCCGCCACGTTCTCCACCCCGAACGTCTCGCGGGCCACCCGGGCGGCGATGATGTTGGAGTTGTCGCCGCTGCTGACCGCGGCGAACGCCCCGGCCTCCGTTATCCCCGCCTCCTCCAGGGTGTCGCGGTCGAAACCGACGCCCTCCACGCGGCGTCCGCCGAAGGCCGGGCCCAGCCGGCGGAAGGCGGTGGGGTCCCGGTCGATGATCGCGACCGTGTGGCCCCGCTGCTCCAGCGTCTGCGCGAGCGCGGCACCGACCCGCCCGCACCCCATGATGACGACGTGCATAAGGCCGCTACCCCGTACTCTCTCCTGCTGTCACGACCCTGGCCGGCATCGCGCATCACCCTTCCCGCCCCGACGGGGCAGCTGCCCGGAGGTGTTCCGGGGCGTAACGCTACCCGGCATCCGGCGTACCGATCTCCTCCCGGCCCTTCCCGGCCTGTCCGGACCGCTCCCCGTCCCGGTGGCGCAGCGCACTCGGCCACCACACGGCGGGACCGATGTCCCGGGCGAGGGCGGGCACCAGCAGGGACCGCACGACGATGGTGTCCATCAGGACGCCGAACGCGACGATGAACGCGATCTGGGCCAGGAAGGACAGCGGGATCACCACCAGGGCGGCGAAGGTCGCGGCCAGCACCACACCGGCCGAGGTGATCACCCCGCCGGTGGTGGTCAGCCCCTTGAGCACGCCCAGGCGGGTGCCGTGCCGCAGCGTCTCCTCGCGGACCCGGGTCATCAGGAAGATGTTGTAGTCCACCCCCAGGGCGACCAGGAACACGAAGCCGTACAGCGGGATGGAGGGGTCGGTGCCGCTGTAGCCCAGGAGGTACTCGAAGACCAGCGCGGCGATCCCCAGGGTGGCCAGGAAGTTCAGAGCCACGGTCGCCACCAGCAGCACGGGCATCACCACCGCGCGCAGCAGCCCCATGATGATGATCAGGATGATCACCAGGACGACGGGGATGATCAGGGCGCGGTCGTGCCGTGCGGTGTTCAGGGTGTCCAGCTGCTGGGCGGTGTAGCCGCCGACCAGGGCGTCCGCGCCGTCCACCGCGTGCACCGACTCCCGCAGCCGCTCCACGGTCTGCCGGGCGGCGTCGGAGTCGCTCTCGGCCTCCAGGGTCGCCTGGACGCTCACCCGCCCGTCGACCACCAGCGGCTCGCCCCCGCCGGGCCGGCCCGACTCGGTGACCGGCGCGGCCGAGGACACCCCCTCGGTCTCCTGCGCGGCGGCGGTGACCTGCCGCAGGCGGTCGGCGTCGGCGATGATCACCGCCGGGTTGCCGGTGCCGCCGGGGAAGTGCTCGTTCAGCGCCCGCTGGGCGGTGACGGACTGCGTCTCGCCCACGAAGAGCTCCTCCAGCGGCGTCCCCTTGGAGGTCAGCATCGGGGAGAACGCCGCGGCGACCGCCAGGGAGGCCAGCGAGATCGCCCACACCCGGCGCGGGGAGCGGTCCACGACGGCGGCGACCCGTCCCCACACCCCGCGGGCGCCCCCCGGGTCGTCCGGGTCCTGCGGCGGTTTGGGCCGGGCGGGCCAGTACGCGGTCCGGCCGAGCACCACGAGGACGGCCGGCAGGAAGGTCAGGGCGCTGAGCATCGCGCAGGCGATGCCGATGGCGCCGACCGGCCCGAGGGCCTGGTTGTTGCGCAGATCGCTCAGCAGCAGTACCAGCAGCGCCAGGGCGACGGTGGAGCCGCTCGCGAGGATCGCGCCCAGGGAGCGGCGCAGCGCGGTCCGCCCGGCCTGCAGCCGGTCGCCGTGCAGGGCCAGTTCCTCGCGGAACCGGGCCGACAGCAGCAGGCCGTAGTCGGTGGCGGCGCCGATGACCAGGATGAACAGGATGCCCTGCACCTGGCCGTCCACCCGCACCAGGTCCCGGTCGGCGAGGAAGTAGACGATCGCGGTGGCCAGGGCGAGGGCGAAGACGGAGCCGAGGATGATGGCCAGCGGGAGCAGCGCGCTGCGGTAGACCAGCAGCAGGATCAGCAGCACCACGCTGAGCGCGACGCCCAGCAGCAGCCCGTCGATCCCGGCGAACGCCTCGGAGAGGTCGGCCTGGGTGGCGGCCGGTCCGGCGACGTGGACCTCGGTCCCCGGCACCTGCCCGGCGGTCTCCAGGATCGAGTCGATCACCCCGGGCAGCTCGTCGTCCAGACCGGCGGAGAGCTGCACCACCCCCTGCAGGGCCCGGCCGTCCTCGGACGGCACCGCGGGGGAGGGGCGGCCCGCGGCCCACTCCGCGCCGGACAGCTCCCGCAGGACGGCGGTGGCCCGCTGCCGCTGCTCCGCGCCGATCCCGCCCTCCCCCGCCGTCTCCCAGACGACGATGGCGGGCACGGTCTCGGTCCGCTGGAAGGCCTGCTGCTCCTCGGTCACCTTCGTCGACTCGGCGCTCTCGGGCAGGAAGGAGGACTGGTCGTTGGTGGCGACTTCGCCGATCTTCCCGGCGTACGGCCCGAAGAGGCCGCCGACCGCCAGCCAGACGACGATCAGTGCGGCGGGTACCAGCCACCGCAGGACGCGAGGTGTGGGTTTCATGAACTCCCCTGAGCTGAAGGACGCGGACTCCGCACCGACGGGTACCCCGGTGGACGGGAATCTTTCCCGTTGAGATAGTCGATGATCAAGAATGTATATTCTGGAGGAGTGCACGGCTCAGAGGACCCCACCGGTCTGCAAGCGTTCGCCGTACTGCTCCGCCGCATGAACGGCGAGTTCAGCCGGACGGCGCACGACTTCGCCCGCTCCCAGGGCCTCCACCCCACCGATGTGCAGGCCCTGGTGGAGATCCTGGACGCGGACGACGGGCCCGTGACGCCGGGCATGCTGCGGGAGCGGCTCCAACTCACCTCCGGAGCGGTCACCGCCTGCCTGGACCGGCTGGAGCGCGCGGGCCACATCCGGCGCACCCGGGACTCGGCCGACCGCAGAACCGTCCACCTCCACTACGCCTCCCGGGGCCGGGAGGTGGCCCGCGAGTACTTCCGCCCGCTGGCGCAGGCCACCGACGCCGTCCGGCGGCGCTTCAGCGACGCCGAACTGCGCGTCGTCGTACGCTTCCTGGCCGCCATGAACGACGAGCTGGCCGCCGCGCGCCGGCCGGACGGGGACCCGCCCCCTCCGCCGTGACCCCGGCGCTCCCGGCGGCTTCCGACGCCTCGGCGGCCTCGGCGATGTTGCGGGCCATCCCGCCGAATACCACCGCGTGGAAAGGCGAAACCCCCCACCAGTACGCCTGCCCGGCCAGCCCGTGCGGATGGAACAGCGCGCGCTGCCGGTAGACCGTCCCACCCTCCGGCCCGCGCTCCACCCACAGCTCCAGCCAGGCCAGCCCCGGCAGCCGCATCTCCGCCCGCAGCCGCAGCAGCCGCCCGGGCTCGATCTCCTCCACCCGCCAGAAGTCCAGCGCGTCGCCCGCCCGCAGCCGTGCCGCGTCCCGCCGCCCCCGGGCCAGCCCCACCCCGCCGGCCAGCCGGTCCAGCAGGCCCCGTACCGTCCAGGCCAGCGGCAGGGAGTACCAGCCGTTCTCCCCGCCGATGCCCTCCACCACCCGCCACAGCACCTCGGGCGAGGCGGCCACGGCACGCCGCCGCACATCGGTGTACAGGCTGCCGCCCGCCCAGTCCGGGTCGGTGGGCAGCGGGTCGCTGGGTGCGCCGGGCACCGACGCGGAGGACCAGCGGGTGGCCACGTCCGCCTCCCGCACCCGCTTCAGGGCCAGCCGCAGCGCCTCCGTCACCCCGGTCCGGCCGCCCGGCGGATCCGGCACGTACCGTGCGATGTCGTGCTCGGCGCAGACCACCTCGTGCCGCAGCGACTCCGCCAGCGGCCGGGCCAGCGCGGCGGGCACCGGGGTGACCCAGCCGACCCAGTGGCTGGACAGGGTGGGGGACAGGACCGGCACCGGCAGCACGATCCGCCGCCGCAGCCCGGCCACCTCGGCGTAGCGCCGCATCATCTCCTGGTACGTCAGCACCTCCGGGCCGCCGACGTCGAAGGTCCGGTTCACCCCGGTCGGCAGCGTGGCGCAGCCGACCAGGTAGCGCAGCACGTCGCGGACGGCGATCGGCTGCAGCCGGGTCCGCACCCAGCTCGGGGTGACCATCGCCGGAAGCCGCTCGGTCAGGTAGCGGAGCATCTCGAACGAGGCGGAACCCGAGCCGATCACCACCGCCGCCCGCAGGACCGCCGTCGGCACCCCCGAGTCCATCAGCAGCCGCCCCACCTCCGCCCGGGAGCGCAGGTGCGGGGAGAGCTCCTCCTCGGGCACCCCGCGCGGCGTCAGCCCGCCCAGGTAGACGATCCGGCGCACCCCCGCGGCCCGGGCCCGCTCCCCGAAGATCCGGGCCGCCGTCCGGTCGGTCTCCTCGAAACCGCTTCCGCCGCCCAGCGAGTGCACCAGGTAGTAGGCGACGTCCACGCCGCGCAGGGCCGCGCCCGTCGAGGCGGCGTCGGTCACGTCGCCGCGGACCACCTCCGCCCGCCCCGCCCAGGGGTGGTCGCGCAGCCGGGCCGGGTCGCGGGCCAGGCAGCGCACCGCGTACCCGGCCGC
The DNA here is from genome assembly GCF_002794255.1 of Streptomyces carminius. Taxonomy (GTDB): domain Bacteria; phylum Actinomycetota; class Actinomycetes; order Streptomycetales; family Streptomycetaceae; genus Streptomyces; species Streptomyces carminius. The sequence goes on along the minus strand of NZ_PGGW01000005.1, from coordinate 8,221 downwards.
CAGCAACTCGGGCACCAGCCGCCCGCCCAGGTAACCGCTCGCCCCGGTGACCAGGCAGCGCACCGGCGGGCCGGCCGCCGTACCGTCCTCCGTGCCACCGGTACCGCCGTCCGTGCCACCGGTACCGCCGCCTGTGCCGTCGCCTGTGACACCGTCCGTACCGCCACCCGTTCCGCCGCCCATACGGTCATGCTCGGCACCGCCCGCCCGGCCCGCAACCCGGGCTCCTCCCCGGCACCCGCGCCGCCCGGTCCCCCCGCCGCACCCCGCTCGGGGACGGCGGTTGGTCCCCCTGGCGGACAGCGGCATACGATCCCTTGCGTGTCCAAGCTGACCGACGTGTCCAAGCGGCTCCTGATCGGCCGGGCGATGCGGAGCGACCGCCTCTCCGAGACGCTCCTCCCCAAGCGCATCGCCCTGCCGGTCTTCGCCTCCGACCCCCTGTCGTCGGTCGCCTACGCACCGGGCGAGGTCCTGATGGTGCTCTCCATCGCCGGGTTCTCCGCCTACCGCTACGGGCCGTGGATCACCCTCGCCGTCGTCGTGCTGATGTTCGCGGTGGTGGCGTCCTACCGGCAGAACGTCCGCGCCTACCCCTCCGGCGGCGGCGACTACGAGGTCGCCACCACCAATCTGGGCCCCCGCGCCGGCCGCGCGGTCGCCGGCGCCCTGCTGGTGGACTACGTGCTGACGGTGGCGGTCTCGGTCGCCGCCGGTGTGGAGAACCTCGGCTCGGCGGTCCCGTTCGTCTCCGACAACAAGACCACCGTGGCGATGGCCGTCATCGCACTGCTGACGCTGATGAACCTGCGCGGCGTACGGGAGTCCGGCACGGTCTTCGCCGTCCCCACCTACGTCTTCGTCGCCGGGGTGCTGCTCACCATCGGCTGGGGCGCCTTCCGCTGGTTCGTCCTGGGCGACGACATGACCGCGCCCAGCGCCGGATACGAGGTCCGCGCCGAGGCCGGCTCACTGGCCGGGATCGCGCTGGTCTTCCTGCTGCTGCGGTCCTTCTCCTCCGGCTGCGCCGCCCTCACCGGGGTCGGCGCCATCAGCAACGGCGTCCCGGCCTTCCGCCGCCCCAAGAGCCGCAACGCCGCCACCACCCTGGCGCTCATGGGCGGTCTGGCCGCCACCATGTTCTGCGGCGTCATCGCCCTGGCCCTGGCCACGGACGTGAAGATGTCCGAGAACCCGGCCACCGACATCCTCATCGACGGCCGCCCGGCCGGGCCCGACTACCACCAGGACCCGGTCATCGCCCAGGTCTCCGCCGCGGTCTTCGGTGACGGCTCGGTGCCCTTCCTGCTGCTGGCCGGGGCCACCGCGCTGATTCTCTTCCTGGCCGCCAACACCGCCTACAACGGCTTCCCGGTCCTCGGCTCGATCCTCGCGCAGGACCGCTACCTGCCGCGCCAGCTCCACACCCGCGGCGACCGGCTGGCCTTCTCCAACGGCATCGTGCTGCTCGCCGTGGCCGCTGCCGTCCTGGTCTACGTCTACGACGCGGACTCCACCCGGCTGATCCAGCTCTACATCGTCGGCGTCTTCGTCTCCTTCACCTTCAGCCAGACCGGCATGGTCCGGCACTGGAACCGCCTGCTGGCCGGGGAGCGGGACACCGCCGCCCGCCGCCGCATGATCCGCTCCCGCGCGATCAACGCCTTCGGCGCCTTCTTCACCGGGCTGGTCCTGATCGTGGTGCTGGTCACCAAGTTCGCCCACGGCGCCTATGTCGCCCTCATCGGCATGGGCCTGTTCTATCTGATGATGACCGCCATCCGCCGTCACTACGACCGGGTCTCCGACGAGCTCGCGACGCCCGCCGAGCCGGGCGGCGACCTGCTGGCCCGTCCCTCGAAGGTGCACTCCATCGTCCTCGTCTCCAAGATCCACAAGCCGACGCTGCGGGCCCTGGCGTACGCCCGGCTGGCGCGCTCCGACGTGCTGGAGGCGCTCAGCGTCAACGTGGACCCGGAGGAGACCCGCGCCCTGCGCCAGGAGTGGAGCCGGCACGGCATGGACATCCCCCTCAAGACCCTCGACTCGCCCTACCGCGAGGTCACCCGGCCGGTCGTGGAGTACGTCAAGAGCCTGCGCCGCGCCGACCCGCGCGCCGTGGTCAGCGTCTACATCCCCGAGTACGTCGTCGGGCACTGGTACGAGCAGCTGCTGCACAACCAGAGCGCGCTGCGCCTGAAGGGGCGGCTGCTGTTCACCCCCGGGGTGATGGTCACCTCCGTGCCGTACCAGTTGGAGTCCTCCGAGCGGGCCCGGCTGCGGGCGCGCCGCCGCGCGGAGTGGAGCGCGCCCGGCGCGGTGCGGCGCGGCCCGGTCGGTCCGGGGGAGGAGAACGGGAACGGGCGCGAGCCGTAGCCCTCCCCGGGACCGGTAGGCTGGACGACTGCCGTCCCGGCCCCCGCCGTCCCCTGGAGCGCCCTTCCATGCCCCCCGCGACACCCCCCGCCGAGTCCTCCGCCGCGCCCGAGACCGCACCCGCCTCGCTGGCCGGGCAGGAGTACGAGGTCGAGATCGGCCCCGTCGCCCACGGCGGCCACTGCGTCGCCCGCACCGGGGAGGGGCGGGTGCTGTTCGTCCGCCACGCCCTGCCCGGCGAGCGGGTCGTCGCGCGGGTGACCGAGGGACACGAGGACTCCCGTTTCCTGCGCGCCGACGCGGTGGAGATCCTCGACTCCTCCAAGGACCGCGTCGAGGCCCCCTGCCCCTTCGTCGGCCCCGGCCGCTGCGGCGGCTGCGACTGGCAGCACGCCGCACCGGGCGCCCAGCGCCGGCTGAAGGCGGCCGTCCTGGCCGAGCAGCTCCAGCGGCTGGCCGGACTGACCGCCGAGGAGGCCGGCTGGGACGGCACCGTCGAGCCCGCGCCCGGCGACAAGGTCCCCCGGGGCGAGGTCCCCGCCTGGCGCACCCGGGTGCAGTACGCCGTCGACGCCTCCGGCCGCGCCGGACTGCGCCGCCACCGCTCCCACGAGATCGAGGTCGTCGACCGCTGCCTGATCGCCGCGCCGGGCGTGAGCGAGCTGGGCATCGAGAAGCGCGCCTGGCCGCAGACGGCCTCCGTGGAGGCCGTCGCCGCCACCGGCTCCGGCGACCGCCAGGTGCTGATCACGCCCCGCCCCGACGGCCGGCTGCCCCTGGTGGAACTGGACCGCCCGGTCTCGGTCCTGCGGGTGGAGGAGCCCCGCGGCCAGGGCGGGGAGCGGACGGTGCACCGTGTCCACGGCCGCCCCTACGTCCGCGAACGCGCCGCCGAGCGCACCTGGCGGATCGGCGCGGGCGGTTTCTGGCAGGTCCACCACCAGGCCGCCGACCTGCTGGTGCGGACGGTGATGACCGGGCTGACCCCGCACAAGGGCGACATGGCCCTCGACCTGTACTGCGGCGCCGGGCTGTTCGCCGGCGCGCTGGCCGACCGGGTCGGGGAGAAGGGCGCGGTGCTCGGCGTGGAGGCGTCGAAGCGCGCGGTGGAGGACGCCCGCCACAACCTCGCCGACTGCGACCGGGTCCGTATCGAGCACGGCACGGTCGAGAAGGTCCTGCCGCGCACCGGCATCACCGAGGCCGACATCGTCGTCCTGGACCCGCCCCGCTCCGGCGCGGGGAAGAAGACGGTGCGGCAGATCGCCGCACTCGGTCCGCGCCGTATCGCCTACGTCGCCTGCGACCCGGCGGCCCTGGCCCGCGACCTGGCGTACTTCCGTGCCGAGGGCTACGTCCCGCACTTCACGAAGGCCTTCGACCTGTTCCCGATGACCCACCACATGGAGTGCGTCGCGGTCCTCAAGCCCGCGCCGAAGGGCTCCTGACCTGCGGTTTATCGATGTGCATTATGTGCGGTGTGGGCGCTACGGGCGATATCTTGACGCTGAAATGACGCTCGTGACGCTCGTTTGACGCTCGTTGATCTTGCTCTATGACGGCGAGTCAGGTCGCTGGATGGGCAGGTCGCAGCTCTGCTGAGACGTGACCGGAGCGGGACTCCGTAGAGCTTGTCGGCTGCGCTGGCAGAGCTGTGGTGCCGGGTCTTGCCATTTGTCGGCCTGAGCCTGGAGGGCTTCGTCGTGAAGTTGTTCACCCAACGGAGTCGACGTGCGGAGATGCGACCACGCCCATGGCTGGCTTGCACCGATAAGTCTTTCAGCGTCTCTCCAGGGGCGTGCCGTGTTACGCGGCCGACCCTCCCCCAGGCATTCCCCAGCAGCCCGGATACTCCCCAGATTCTCCCCAAAGAGGCCGTTGCTGCGGGCAGCCGGCGGGACGAGGACCGCCGCTGCCATAGGCGTGCTGAGTGACTGCCGCGGGCGGGGCGTTTCGCCAACCGGCTCTGTAGTGATCAGTTGTCGAAGAAGAGACCAGCAAACGCGGTGACCTGCCGCGACAGGCGAGGGGTAGCCGCTGACCTGCGCGAATGATCTTTCGGTTGTGTCACGTTCGTACCGGTTGACGGGGCCGGAAGTCCCAGAGAAGTCCCAGAGGACTCCCACGGTCGGCGGATGCCCTATCGGCTTTGCTCAGGGTGTGGCAGCGCGGCGTGGGCTGGAGCCCGTGCACTGGTGGTCCGCCTTGGCCGAACGGCAGCACGGCACCCGGGGGGCGGCCAGGGCCGCGCCGGCGGAGGGGGCGAGGGCGGATGCCGTGGTGGTGGGCGGCGGCAACTCCGCCGTCCAGATCGCGGCCGAACTCGGTGCCGTCACCGAGGTCGCCCTCGCCACCCGCCGCCCCCTCGGGTGGCTGCCCCGGCGCCGGCTCGGCAGGGATCTGCACTGGTGGCTGAAGCGCACCGGAGGGGACATCGCGCCGCTGGGCCGGTGGCTTCACCGGCTGCCGGTCTCGGTGCTCGACGACGGCCACTGGCGTGCCGCCCTGGCCGAACACGGAGTGGACCGGCGGGAGATGTTCACCCGGTCGAACCGTCAGGCGGGCCGGCAGGGTCCACTCTGTCCGCCTCGCCCGGGCTGCTCGAACACCAGGCTCTGGGCGGTGGGCGGCTTCGGCGGGCCGACCCGTGGGTGGGTACCGCTGTCCTGGCTGCCTGACGGGTGCGGCGTCACCGGTGGAGCCGCCGGGTGGGGTTGCCCGTCGGTCGCTTTACTTGCATACTTGCGCAAGTGAGCAATGATTATGTCGTCGGTGATCTCGGCGCGGTTCTCTCCCACCAGATGTTCCGTGCCCTGGGTGATCCCACCCGCGTCCGGCTTGTCGATCTGCTTGCCGGGCGGTGCCGGGCCTGTTCGGTCTCCGAGCTGGCCGAATGCCTGGATGTCGACCTGTCCGTGGTCTCCCGGCATCTGGCGCTGCTGCGGGCGGCCGGTGTGCTGCGGGCGGCGAAGACCGGACGCACGGTGCTGTACGAGATCCAGTACGACGCTGTTGCCGAGGCCCTGCGCGGGATCGCCGACACCCTCGACCGAGCCCGGGAGGACTTCGCCGCCTCGGCCTCCTGCCCGGCACCCACCGGAAACGGCAAGGAGCAGCCCCAGTGACCGCCACCGATGCCTCCCCCGCCCCCGGCAGCCCGCCGTCACCCGAGCCCGGCGCACGGCTCGCCGTCGACTACTGGACCGTGGCCATGGAAGGCCAGGACTCCTGCGGCGCCTGTGACGAGACGTTCGCCACGCTCACCCGTGCGGCCGACACTGTGCGTCCCCTGGCCGCGCAGCTGGGCATCACCCTGGACATCACCCGGCGCACCGTCGCCACCTGGCAGGAGGCGGTCGAGCACGGCATCCGCGCATCCCCGGCCCTCCGGGCCGCGGGCACCGAACTGCGCCCCGCCCACCCGGACGACTCCGAGGCACGGGTGTGGTCCTGGCGCGGAGCGCACCATGCCTCCCTGCCTCTGGCCGCCGCGGTGGACTTCCTGCTCCGGGCGGTTGCCGCACGCAGTGCGCAGTTGGGCGACTTCCTCTCGCGTGGTGGCCCGTCCCCCTACCTGCGCCGCTTCCTGACCGCCTCCGCGGCCGAGGCCCCGGCCGCAGGGGCGGTCGCCTGCGGGCCGAGCGGTTCCTGCGGCTGACCGGTCCTGGCCGCCATGGATGACATACGGCGCCCGGGAGCGATCCCCGGCGCTGTGTGTCATCCGCGCGGGGAAGCGGGGCCGAGGAGGTCCGCGATCTGGGCGGCGGCCTCACGGGCGGGGCGGCCCACGCCGATGAGGGTGGCGGAGGCGGGGCCGGTCCAGTCGCCGTAGCCCAGCAGGTGCAGCCGCGGTTCCTCCAGGGCGCGGGTGCCCTCGGTGGGGATGCGGCCGCGGGCGGTGGTGCGCAGCCGCAGGGGGGCGAGGTGGGACAGGGTGGGGCGGAAGCCGGTGCACCAGATGACCGCGTCCGCCCCGGCCGTGGTGCCGTCGGCCCACACCGCGCCGGCGGGGGCCAGGCGGGTGAACATGGGCTGGGCCTTGAGCAGCCCGGCGTCCCGTGCGGTGCGCACCGGTGGCACGGCGACGATGTCGCCCAGGGAGGCGACCCCGCCGGTGTCGGGGCGGCCGGCCTCCAGTGCGCGGCGGCGGGCGGTGGCGGTGTCGAACAGGGCGCGGCCGTCGATGTCGTCGGCCAGGAAGCGGGGCGGACGGCGGGTCACCCAGGTCAGGTCGGCGCCGCGGTCCAGGGCGAGGTCGGCGGCGATCTGGGCGCCGGAGTTGCCGCCGCCGACCACGATCACTTTCTGTCCGGCGAAGTCACCGGGCCTGCGGTAGCCGGTGGTGTGCAGCTGCCGCCCGGTGAACGTCTCCCGGCCGGGGACGGCCGGGAGGAAGGGGCGCCACCAGGTGCCGGTCGCCGAGACCACGGTCCGTGCCGACCAGGTGCCGGAGTCGGTCTCTACCCGCAGCCGCTCCCCGTCGCGGTGTACGGCCGTCACGCGGACCGGGCGGGCCACGGGCAGGTCGTAGCGTTGTTCGTAGGCGGTGAGGTACTCCACCACGTGTGCGGCGTCGGGGTATTCCCGGCCGCTCTGGTGCGGCATGGGGTGGCCGGGCAGACGGGAGTGGGCGGCGGGGGAGAACAGGTGCAGGGAGTCCCACATGTGGCGCCAGGCGCCGCCGGGCGCGGGCTGCGCGTCGAGGATGGTGAAGTCCACTCCGAGGCGGCGCAGGTGGTAGCCGGCGGCGAGCCCGGCCTGGCCGCCGCCGATGACGAGCACATCGGTCCGTCCGGTCACGGGGAGACCGCCGCCGCGGAACGGGCCGCGCCCGGACGGCGGCTGCCGGTCCGGGCGCGGTGGGCGCACCCCGCTCCGCGGGTGCGGGGAGCCAGGTGGGGCATCAGCTGTCCCGGGCCGGTGTGGTGGCGGCGGGCCGTGCGGGGGCGGTGAACTTCTTGCGCCAGGCGAGGGCGACGTAGACCAGGGCGATGAGGACGGGGACCTCGATGAGGGGGCCGACGACGCCGGACAGGGCCTGGCCGGAGGTGACGCCGAAGGTGGCGATGGCGACGGCGATGGCCAGTTCGAAGTTGTTGCCGGCGGCGGTGAAGGCCAGGGTGGTGGTGCGTTCGTAGGCCAGGCCGAGGGCCTTGCCCAGGGCGAAGGTGCCGAAGAACATCAGCGCGAAGTAGACCAGCAGGGGCAGGGCGATGCGGGCGACGTCGAGGGGCTGGGAGGTGATCGTCTTCCCCTGGAGGGCGAAGAGGATGACGATGGTGAACAGCAGGCCGTACAGCGCCCAGGGGCCGATCTTCGGCAGGAAGCGCCGCTCGTAGTTCTCCCGGCCCATCTTCTTCTCGCCGAGGTGGCGGGTGAGGAAGCCGGCCAGCAGCGGGATGCCGAGGAAGATGACGACGTTGAGGGCGATCTCCCACATGGAGATGTCCAGGGCCTCGCCGTTGCCCAGGCCGAGCCAGCCGGGGAGCAGGTCGAGGTAGAACCAGCCCAGCAGGCCGAAGGCGAGGACCTGGAAGACGGAGTTGAGGGCGACCAGGACGGCGGCGGCCTCGCGGTCGCCGCAGGCCAGGTCGTTCCAGATGATGACCATGGCGATGCAGCGGGCGAGTCCGACGATGATCAGGCCGGTGCGGTACTCGGGCAGGTCGGGCAGGAAGATCCAGGCGAGGGCGAACATCACGGCCGGGCCGATGAGCCAGTTGACGACCAGTGAGGTGACGACCAGTCTCCTGTCGCCGGTGACGGCGTCGAGGCGGTCGTAGCGGACCTTGGCCAGCACCGGGTACATCATGATCAGCAGGCCGAGCGCGATGGGCAGGGAGAT
>NZ_PGGW01000004.1 GCF_002794255.1 Streptomyces carminius | reverse complement strand
TTTTTTTTTTTTTCTTTTTGCCCTTATTCTGAGTATTTTTCTTTGAAGCGAAGTAAAAGGTCCGATAAGTTAACTAATTTTTGTGATTGATCGGGAGATAAATGTATCGTGGGCCCCGTGGCTCGTTCGGTGTAGAAAGTCGATCGAAAGTCGGTCCGTCCGGGCAGGCAGAAGGAATATAGTAATTGATTGTGCAATACTTATCAGGTGCGATCATACCAGCACTAATGCACCGGATCCCATCAGAACTCCGCAGTTAAGCGTGCTTGGGCGAGAGTAGTACTAGGATGGGTGACCTCCTGGGAAGTCCTCGTGTTGCACCTCTTTTTACGTTTTTTTTTTTTT
>NZ_PGGW01000003.1 GCF_002794255.1 Streptomyces carminius | reverse complement strand
GGCCACTACGCCGGCGCACGTTCGGCGGTGGTTGCTCATGGGTGGAACGTTGACTAGTCGGCCGGTTCGTTGGTGAGCCGCTCTTAGTACTGCCCCCTGGTGGGGTGTGGAAGGGTGCGGTGCTCCGGGGAGTCGGCCGGGCGCGCTGTTGGGTGTCTGAGGGCACGGCCGTATGGCTGGTGTCTTCGGTGCCGGTCCCGGTG
>NZ_PGGW01000001.1 GCF_002794255.1 Streptomyces carminius | reverse complement strand
GGTCATGAGGAGGTGGCGGGGGTGTCGGCGGAGGTGCCGGTGCGGCTGTCGATCAGCTCGGCGACGGCCGCGACGGTGTCGCCCGGGGAGGCGTCGTCGTCACCGATCTGGACACCGAGCTCGGAGCGGACCACCAGCAGCAGCTCCACCAGGAACAGCGAGTCCATGTCGAGGTCCTCGAAGCTGGTGTCGGGACCGATCTCCGCGCGGTCCACCTCGAAACGGCCGACCAGGATGTCGACCAGCCTGTCGTACGTCGCACTC
>NZ_PGGW01000002.1 GCF_002794255.1 Streptomyces carminius | reverse complement strand
CGGTGGCCCTGCGGGGTGCCGGTCAGAGGCCACTACGCCGGCGCACGTTCGGCGGTGGTTGCTCATGGGTGGAACGTTGACTAGTCGGCATGATCGGTCCGGGAGGACCGCCAGTACTGTCTGCTCTTCGGGGTGGGCGTGGAACGCGGTGGTTTCCGGGGTGATGGTGTCGGGCGCGCTGTTGGGTGTCTGAGGGCACGGCCGTATGGCTGGTGTCTTCGGTGCCGGTCCCGGTGCAGCACTCCTGGAAGGGGTGTGT